>CAXXFL010000001.1:0-902500 GCA_963674965.2 bacterium
CCCCGCCGGGGGCGCTCTCGCTGATGGGAGTTTTCGCTATTTCCAGGATATCCATGGCAATTCGCTCTCTTGTAATTGGGGACCTCGCCGAACGAGTCGGTCCCGAGATTTCACGTTTAGGAAGACCACGCTTTTCGCGTCAATTCCAACAATACACAATCTTTCGAGGGGCGGCCAAGGGTGTCTTCTCGATCAGGTCGATTAGAGGCTCGTGCCCCTTCAGCTCGAACTTGACCTGGATGAAGTTTACTCCCAGGTTGTCCATTTCCATTTTATGGAGGGGGAAGTCCTGCTGAGTGAATATCTTGTCGCCGTTCCTGAAATCCATCAGGAATTTGGGAAATCCCGAGTAATGCGGATAGGTCTTGGTCAAGGTAAAGTCCCGAAACCTTATGTCCATCTTGACGCCGCCGCAAAGCTCCGGGTTCCATTTGAAGGACTGTTTTACCGGGTAGTTCAGGTTCTCGATGCGCTGTACCCCCTCGGAGCAGATCATCTCGACCACCACCGCCTCGGGCTTGGTCATGGCCCCGGCGTTGACGTCCGTCGGCAGCCCCTCGATGCCGACCTCATACTCGTCGAGCAGCATGTGTCTTCCCACCGAGCCCGCCGTCAGGAAGCTCTTGAACTCCGAGGAAAAGGGTATCTGCTCGCCGTAGGCCTGGCGCGCGTAATAGCCCCTGGGGTTTTTCGAGATGAAGGGAGAGGCCGGTCCCTGGGCGAACTTCCAGACGATCCCGCTTTCCCCGAACATCTCGTTCTGAAGGGTCGCTCGCGGAACTCCCTCGAGCTCGGCCAGGACGCTTTCCTCCCACGAGCTCTGGAGGGCGCAGGCCGCGTCCATGCAGGTGTAGTAAAGAAGATTGCGAACGGGGCCCTCCATCAGGTCCCAGAAGACCTGGTCGTCGCCGCGCTTGCTTCCCTTGTAGGACTTGAACTGCTTGACCGCCATGAAGCCGTCGTTAAAGGGAGACTTCGCCTTGCCCGGGTCGTCGCTCTTGAAAAGACCGGAGGCCATCTGGTAGGCCTTCTCTTTCGACTCGAGCGCGGGCGAGATATCCTGGAGGGCCTTCTGGTAGGCCTGGAGGGACTCCATGGCCTTGACGTGTCTTTGCACCTCGTCGCGGGCCTGTCCCGGGTCGCCCTTGAAGGCTCCCTCGGCGGCCTTCTCGAACTTCTGGGCGAAGCTCATGCCCTTTTCGAGGAAACCCTCCCGGATGACCTGCTGCTTCATGGGCTGGAAATCGACGACCAGCTTGACCCAGGCGGGCGCGTCCTTTTTGTTCTCGAGGTGCCCCAGCTCGTCGGCCATTTTGTCGGTGAACTCGAAATAGGGGTTCACGAAGGTGGTCATGGCCACGGACAGGTCCTGCCACTGGCGACGCGCTCGCTTGACGTCGTCCTCCTTGTCCCGCATCTTGTATTCTTCCTTGACGAAGTCCTCGGCGAAGCGGCGCCAGCTGGCGATGTACTCGTCCCCGTAGTAATCCTGGAAGGACGCGATCCTTCCCTCCATGTCCAGGGGGTCCCCGTCCTTTCTCGCGTTGGCCTCGGCCAGGGCCTTCTTCATCTGGCCGATGAAGCCCTCGATTCTCTCCTTGCCCTTCACCGTGTAGGCGGGCGGGACCATGATCCCCGTTTCCTCGGAGTCGTCTATCCGGTCGTACCAGAACTGGGCCAGGGTGACGGGCTCGAGTCCCTCCTCGCGGTTGGCCCACGCGATCAGCCACGGCATGGACTTGCCTTTGAGCTTGACCAGCTTGATCAGCATGCCCTCGAGTTTTTTCTTCTCCCTCTTTATCTCCTCCCCGTCCACGCTCCAGTTGAGATAATACAGGTAAAGGGAGTTGAAGTTGGAGGCCACCGTCGGCAGGAGGGTGCTGTCGATTATCAGCACCACCGCCGTCGAGGGCTGGGGCATCTCCTTTTGTTTCTCGATGGGGACCCCGTCGAGGTAAGCCTCGATAAGGTTGATCCGCTTCACCAGGTGCTCGGCGTAGTCGCCCACCACCTCGTTGGGCGTGGTCTCGTCCAGCGCGGCGATGCGGCTTCCCATCTCGTCGTCAATCCGCTCGAGCAACCCCTCGAGCCTGTCCTTGGCCCCCTTGTCGACCAGCGGCCTTCCCTCCTTGAAGAGGTTGACGTAGCGCTCCTTGAGCCCCTTCTCGACCTCCCTGCTCTGGTAAAGGCCCATCCTCGGGAGCCACCAGTTGGCGTTCAGGCCCTCGAGTTCCATGATCTGGGACCGGAAGGAGTCAAGAAGGATAATGTCCCTGGTCGCGTCGCGCACCATCTCGGGCGGCTTCTCGAACTTCTCGGTATAGGAATCGAGGGCGTTGTAGTTCTTGACGAAGGAGAAGAAGGTCAGGGCCACCGCCACCAGGGCCACTCCCATGACCGCGGCCGCTCCCAGGTAGCGGGTGGACCGCTTCCAGTTCATGTATTCCCTGAGCGGCGAGTACATGTAGCGGTCGTCGGGAAGGATTTTCGAGAAGAAGTCCTGGAGGAAAAATCCCCGGTTGGAGCCGGGAAGGTTCTCGTGCATCTCCCGGTTGACCCCGAGGGGAACGAGCATGTCCGACTTGGGCTGGCCCGCCTGCTGGGCGCTGGAGAAGAATATTCCGCGCAGCATGGCGGGTTCCTGGTAGGGGTTCTCCTGGAACGCTCCCTTTATGAAGGCCTCGAGCCCCGGCTTCAGTCTTTCGAACTCCTCCGGGAAAAGCAGCATGGCCGGGTCGGCGTTCTCGTTCTCGTGCAGGATAACGAGCTTCAAGTCCTTGAGCCTCTCGGTGATGGAGGCGAAGGTCTCGTCGATAAAGGTCTGGGTGTCGCGCTTGACGTTTCGGTTGACGTTGCCCATCCCCTCCTTGAAGGCCCGCCAGGGGAAGGCGCCGCAGAAGGAGTTCATGCCGGGGACCTGGTCGAGCTTGGTCACGAGGACGTAGACGGGGAACTTGGCGCCGAGGACCCTCATGACGTGGTCGATGGACTGGTTGACTCCCCGGCCGTACTGCTCGACGTCCTCTTTCCGGGCCGAGCGGAGCTTGTCGGCAGGGACCGCCACGACCACCCCGTTAATGGGCTCCTTTTTGCGGTAGCGCGAGAGGAGGGAGAGGAACTTTTTCCATTCCTCCTTGTTTTTTCCGTGGGCCGTGCCCATGGCGTATCTTCCGGCGGTGTCGAGCACCACGGAGTCGTCGAAGAACCACCAGTCCAGGTTGGTGGTGGCCGAGTCCCCCGGCGGGTGTCCCAGGTCGGGGAAACAGGAGGGCAGCCTCGAGTTCTTGAGGGCCGTGGTTTTTCCCGAGGACTGCTCGCCTATCATCAGGTACCAGGGCAGGGCGTAAAGGGGGTTTCCCCTTTTTTTGAGGCGGGACTTCTTGAGCCTGTCCACCGCCTCCCTGAACCTGTTCTCCAGGTCCTGGAGCTGGCGGGCCTCGAACATGGGCGTCCCGGCGGCGGTCTCCTGCTCGATCACCTGGCGGACGAACCCTTCCTCCCGCCGCCTGAACACCAGCTTCCTCACGAACAGGATCAGCCCGAGAACGGCCACGATCGAGCCCGGGATCACCAGGGATATCCACCAGGGCCATCCCAGTCTCGGACAAAGGTAAAAATAGGTGCCCAGCCCTATCGCCACCAGGACCGCGACGAACAGAGTCCACTTGAGTATTGTCCACAATATCTTCGTCATTTGCCGCCCTACGCTGTCTTTGCCGCCTTCATCGCCGACTAGAGGATGCCGCCCGCCATCTTGTCAAGAATCCCGCTGAAAACGATAAAGGCCGCCGCCGCGCTTCCCGCCGCCGCCGCCGCCACGCCCACCGCGAAGGGAACGACGCTCCAGTCCACCCGCCTCCTGGCTTTTTCCCGCTCCGATATGTAGGAGCCCGGAAAGAACCTGGCCTCCTCGGAAATATAGGGGTTCGAGCCTATGTCCAGAATCCTGGCCAGGGCCTGGTCCCCCACCTTGTCCAGGTCCTCCAGGGACCTGACCGCGAAATACCTGCCGCTGAACCCGAGCACCAGGCACGCGCAATAGACCTCCATCACGCGCCCTCCGTCTTCCCCCAGCCTTCCCAGCCGCTCGAAGAACTCAACGCCCGCGTTGGTGGTATGGTAGTACTCCCTTTGAAGCTGCCGGTCCTTCCAGCTTTCCTTCTCGCTCCAGCTCGAGAGCAGGATGACCTCGTCCACCCAGGCGCAGACGGCGAACTTGGCGCTATCGAAGTCGGGCTCGGCGAACCCGGCCTCCTTGGCCAGCCTCTGGGCGTTCTCGAGCAGAAGCTCGATCTCCCTCCGGAAGACGTCGAAGGGCGGATGGCTCTCGGAAAGGCGCGACATGGAATAGGCCACGTACGAAACCGGGCCGGAAAAACAGTCGAGCAGCCTCAAGTCACGACCTCCTCATCACGATCACCTCGGCGATAAGGTCCTCGGGCGCGGCGTTCCAATGCAGGGCGATGTTCCCGTCCCTTCTCACGTCGTCCCACTGGGTGCCGGACAGGTCGATCCTGAAGTAGGAGGCGTTGCCTATCTGGGGCAGGCCGGGGGGAGGCACGGGCAGATACTCGAGGACCAGGCCCGGCAGGGCCCTCGAGATCAGGATGGGCAGGTTCTCCTTGGCCGAGAGCTTGCTCACCGAGCCGATGGCGTCCACCACCTCGGCCTTGTCCAGGTCCGTCCTCAGCGACAGGTAATAAACGTTCTTGTCGCTGAACACGGCCGGCTCCATCTCTCCCTGGTAGTACTGGTCAGCCAGCTCGAGCTTGATGATCGCCTCGGGACCGTAGGTGATATCATCCAGCAGCCGGCTGATGAGCTTGTGCAGCCTCGAGTAGCTGTACTCGAGGTCCAGGTGCTTGTAGGGGGGGACAACCTTGGCCCCCGTCACGTCCTCGCCCGTGGCGCTCATGGTCTGGGAGAAGGTGGTCAGCTCGCCCACCATCTGCACCAGCACCTCGTACACGTTCCAGGGGTGGACCTCCCTGGTGTCCATCATGTGGTGGAGCCAGAGGGCGTAGCGCGAAAGCGTGCGAAGGCCCATGAGAAGGAAGAAAACGCCGCCCTCGATCTCGCCCGAGCGCATGCCCCTCGGGCTCTTGTATTCCTCGAGCCGGCGGCAGCGGGCGCTCAGCTTGTCGTAAACGTCCTTGATAAGGCCCATGAGCTGGGGGGCCGAGTCGATCCGGAGGGAGGGCGGGATAAAGCGGGCCGACAGCCTGACCTTGTCCTCCCCCGCCTCGAGCACCGCCGCGGGAATGAGCACGTACTTGCTCAGCTCGTCCTTTTCCGACTCCCAGAATATGCGGGGAACGTAGCTCAGGCGCTTGACCTTGGCCTGAGGACCGTCCTGGTAGAGGTCGGCCACGTCCTCGGGGTCGGAGGTGGTCACGAACCGCGAGGTTATGGCGCCCACGTCCTCCAGGCTCGAGACCTCGGTCACGTTGTCCGAGGCCTGGTCGAGCTTCTTGAGACCGAGGAACACCTTGAGAGGACGGCCGCCCTCGAGGGGCGCGTCCTCGAGCGACCGGCTCCGGATGACGCCGTTCCCGGGAAAGGTCACGTAGGTCCCGTCGGGAAAAACCAGCTCGGCCTCGTCGATGGCCAGCATGCCGTTCTCCAGGGACTCGGCGTTAAAGGTCAATGAGCTTACGCCCCACATGTACGGGTTCGCGAACTTGGCGAAGGGCGTCAAGAGCGACTGGTGGTACATGTCGGAAAGCTGGAAATGCTGAGGCTGAAGAAACAGTCCCTGGTGCCAGAAAATGGGTCGTTGATTTTTCACCGCTTACTCCAGTGTCTGTTGGATTTCCTCGGGACCGAAATAAAAGCGGACCTCGAGCTTGTCGGGCACGGCCGTGTGTTTCCGGATGAAAAAGCCGCTCTTCTCGATCCTTACCGGGACCAGGACCAGCTTGGAAACGTGTCCCGGCCATAAATTGTAGTATCCAGCCACCACCCCGAAAAACCTGGCGTCCTCGGCCCGGTCGAAAACGATGGTCTCCTCGTCCCCCGGGTGGACCACCAGGGGCTCCGAGCTGGCCACGCTCTCGTCGAAGCGCTGGCACTCGAGGAGCTTGATCACGCCCTCCCGGCTGGCCTTGAGGTCGTTGAAGGCGTTGGGGTCGATAAGCTGGTACATGCACACGAAAAGGGTGTGGGCCTCGTCGTCGTGGACGTTAAGGTTGGGGTCGGCCCGGTAGGTCATCTTGATGCCCTTGGCCTGGAAGGGCCATTTCTCCAGTTCCTCTATCTTTTTGGCGCAGGAGAAAACCGAGGCCAGGGCGAGGGTCAACATCACGGCCAGACCGCGAGCCAAGGGCCTGGGGGCCTTGCCGCCAAGAAGGATGGTCAGTTTTTTCGGCGTTCTCATTACAACGTTTTTAGCCATCGATCCTTCCTCGTTCACGTCGCGAGGGCCATGGACCGGACGCTTAAAGATCGATCGCGCGTCCTTTCCCTCACTTATATCCGCCAGAGCGCTTCCACTTGAGCATACGCCTAGGGCCGAAAACCCGGCCAGTGTCGCCGCCGGACTCGGGGGTCCTTTAAAAGGTCGTTTTTAAGTTATATCCTTTCCGGTCCGAAGATATGAAGTCAAAATACTACCAGGCCGGTTACCCCATGCTCTTCTTCCCGCTACCCATGAACCAATAGGGGAGCGGCGCGAATCGCCGCAATTCCCGAAACTATTCAAAATGCCATGAGTATTGTTTTGCGGTTCACGTTCCGGCGAACTTCAGCGGTAGCGTGGGGCTTGAGGCGCGTTGTCAGCTTGGGGCGCGTACTTCGTGGAACTTTGACAAAGCCGGAACATGTTTCCACGCAAATTTAATATGGCGACTATATACCAACGCGCCCAAAGAATCAAGGACAAATTTAACAAATTATTTTGAAGATCGAACAAGGGAAAAAGTCTTTTCGCTTTTTTCGGCCATTTCGGTTTTATTCCCTCCAGCCTTGTGTTATTATTCCCCCAGACCCGCCCGCCGGACCTCCAGAAACAAGGCGCGGCGCGGGAACCGACGCCGCCCATCCTCGCGGCGATCCGACCAAGGAGAAGTTCGCATGAAGATTAGGACGCTGACCGCCGCTCTTTGCCTTGCCATCTCGCTCCTGGCGGCCCTTCCCGGGCTGGCCGCCTCCAGCGCCTCCCTGGGCCGGTACGTGGACTACCAGGCCGAGGAGGGCGGCGGCCGCATAACGGGCAAGCTTAAAAACCTCTTCAAGCCCTGGTGGAAAAAGTCCGGCGACGATAAAAAAGCCGACAAGCACGCCCCCGAGGAATCGGACGAGGACGAGGCCCTCGAGGGGGCCCCTCCCAAGCCCGAGAAGGAGACCAAGTGGGGCTACTTCGTGGGTCCCATGTTCTTCCTTTTAAACTCGGACTTCTCCAACCTCGATCCCATGACCGGCGACCGGGGAATAAACTCCTTCAGCGACAACACCTTCTTATGGGGCGTTTACGGAGGGGCCATCAGGGGCAGTTACAGGTTCGGCGGGTTCTACCTCACCGGGTACCAGGCCGACAACGAGCTCATCCTCAACCGCACGCGCCGGGCCGAGATTGATTACATGGGATACGGCGGCTTCTTCGAGTATTCCCACGAGTACATGACCTACAAGCGAAAGAACTACCCCGCCCACGTGCCCTACATGCGCTACGGCTACATCATGGGCCTGATGGCATCCACCGGGACCATGGACTTCCTGGCCGAGGGGCCCGACATGGGAGAATCCAACCAGTGGAGCGCAAGCGCGCCCATCCAGACCGCCTACCCCTACGTCGGACTGTGGCTCTCCCCCTACGACTGGCTGTGGCTGCAGATCGACGTGGGCTACCTTATGTTCTTCATGGACGTCTCGGGAGACGAGTTCGTCAACGACGCGGGGACCAGGATGGTGACCGACGAGTTCGGCGACGGCGTCCAGATCGGGCTCAGGTTCACCTTCGGCGAAAACCCCAACGTCGAGTACGCCCCCCCCAACAGGCCAAGGTAGGAATAAGAAGAAACCGGATGGCCACCCACCGCTCCCATAGGATCGCGGCCCCCTTCCCGCGCCTTCGGCGCCCAGATAGCAAATTTTCAGCGCCATGACATAGTTTACACCTTGTGCCACAACATGGTTTACACTTTCGGCATCTTGATCTTTGTTTTGGAGGTGATTGGGATGCCGTGGAAAGAGGTCGACATCCATGATAAGTCTCTGTCAAGGGGAGAGGGAGGCTCCCCGTTCTTCGACGATTTATCCGCTGATCAACTCATGCTATCATCCTCCTTGATCAGGCTGGAGGACAAGTGCGAATAGCATCCCTCGGTCATCATGAACAGGGTCTCGACCGCGGGCTTCATCTGGCGGTTGGTATGGGCCATGGCTATCTCGTACTCGAAGTCGGTGGTGTTGCGAAGTCCGCGCAGCAGGATGCCGGCGCCCTTTCCCTCGGCGTAGTCCACGAGCAGGCTCTTCTTAAAGGAGTCGACCTTGACGTTCGAAAGGCCCTTGGGAAGGATTTTCCTCCAAAGGTCAAGACGCTCCTCGGTGGAGAACACGTAACGCTTGCTGGTGCTGTCGGCCACCGCGATGATGACCTCGTCGAAAATGGCCGCCGAGCGGGACACGATGTTAAGGTGCCCAAGGGTCGGGGGATCGAAACTCCCCGGATACGCCGCTATTACCTTCTTCTTAGCCAATACTCCCTCCCGCGCCGATCGATTCAAGACCAGTTATTCTATGAAAAAACGCGAGAAGACGCAACAAAAAAGCGTGCCAAGGCACGAACCTTGGACCATGCTCTATTGTTTATCGATATATGCAAAAGTAATAAGAAAATCGAGCCATCAGGAGAAACTGAAATCTTATCGCCAACATTGCAGAGCATAACACGCCGTTATTACAAGTGATTTTCTCCAATTTGCGCGTTGACTTTTTATCCCTTTTCTGTTCTATATACTTTATTGAGATGAATCCATCCCAGGAGGTCTTGAATGAAGGATTTTAAGAGCCTTGGTGTCCTTTTTCTGGTTGTTGCTTCTGTCCTGCTTCTTGGGCAAACTCAATCCTCCGTACCGCCGACCATTTACTATCAGGGAAGAATTGCCGATGATTATGTCTCTCCCGTTGAGGACGGCGAGTTTGAATTTTATTTTCTTATCTTTGACGCCGTTTCCGGTGGTGACTTGCTTTGGTCTGAATCTCAGCCCGGGGTTGCGGTTTCAGGGGGTCTGTATAAGGCTAACCTTGGGGCCGTGGAGCCTATTGAATTCTCCATTTTCAATGGCAAAGATGCTTATCTTGAAGTCCGTGTGTTTGGGAAGACGCTTGGGCCAAGGGCCAGGGTCGTTTCCAGTCCTTTTGCTCTCAAGGTGGAGGGCGAGGTTCCGGAAGGAGCGATTATTCTGAGCGAGCTTAGCGGTGACACGGCCATAACCAACTTTGGCTTTACCGAGCAGGGAAGTACTATAAACTCTTATTATTTGTATAAAAAAGACGCTTACAATCCCTCACGGCCTCGCGTTCCCCAAAGGATTTTATACCAAGGACGATTGCTTCCGGCGGATGGAGGCACGGTTGGAAGCACGGCAAATTTCACTTTCTCCATATATGACGCGGACACCGCCGGTATCCGCCCGACAAGCAAGAGGCGGCGACCAAGACGGTCATCGAACAGGCGGAGTTGTTGTCAGCGGATTGGGCGGGTTAAGACGCTAATATGAAGATATTTCTTCCCAGCTATTCTATGGTGAAACTTGCTTTGTGTGGTAGCTATTTAGCGCTCCCCGTAGTATGAACTTTTAAAGAAAAATAAGTATATTCTTCTTTCCTTCCACCCTCCTGTACCCGAAAGAATCATGACCGGAGGACCGAGCGGACGAGGGACGGAGGGCGCAATTATTTCGGGTCAATCCCCTGACGGAAATATGAAAAAGCTTCTCCATATCTCCGTATCCCTCCACCCATCTATTCGAGGTCAAGAGATCGTAAGCATCACGAGGCGGTCACCACCGTTCCGTCCGCCATTCTTTCCTTATAGAGTTGCCTATGGTACGGCGTTAACTGGCAAAGACTAGGAATTCACTTGCTCGCCTTTACCATGGCCACAATCCCGGCCCGGACGGCCTCGGGGAGGTCGTTCCATTTATCCACTACAAGGGAAAGGTCGGCGTCCAGGACGGCGCGTCCCGGCCCCTGGCCGCTCATGTCCTGGCCCTGGCCGTGGTCCTCTCCTGGCCGGGGAAGGCCCGGTTTATTGTATACCGTACTGGATACCGTTCCGGGATTGTTCCGGGATTTTTCTTTCCGCGACGGGTTATCAAGCTGTACCCCATCTGTCCGGGCGCAATTTGCGACGCCGCCTAATTCATCGGTAAGGCTCGGATATTGTATTGGATTTTCGTCTTTTTGTCCGGGGTTGTCCTGAATTTGTCCGGTCTCGAAATTGCTGGAAATGGTAGGCACGTGGGGATTTGAACCCCAGACCCCTACCGCGTCAAGGTAGTGCTCTCCCAACTGAGCTACGTGCCTAGGTACAGATAGTAGTATGCCTCAATAACCGGAATTGTCAAGCCCCGGAAGGTTGGACGGACGGTGGGATCAGCCGGCGGGAGGGCCGGGGGATTGGGGCGCGAGAAGAGGGCGAGGCGCCGCCGGGCGCTTGGAGGCGGGGCGGCGCCTTGGCGGTTTGGTGACTATTTCTTTTCTTTCTTCCGAGGGAGGTCGCCGGCCGTTTGGGGCTCGGCGAGGACGTCGCCGGTCACGGTGTTCATGGTCTTGTTGGCGAAGCCCATGATGGTGATCACGGCCAGGACGTCCCTTCTTTCCTGCTCGTTATAGTTGGCCTCGAACTCGGCCACCACCTCCTCGTCGGGGAACTCGCCTCGGAAGAGGGCGTAGTCCCGCACCCAGGCCAGGGCCGCCCGCTCGCGGGGGTCGAAGTCCTCGGGGTTGAGATCGACCAGGGAAAGTATCTCCTCGTCCGTGAGTCCCGCCTTTCTCCCGAACTGGGAGTGGGCCTGGAATCACCCCACGCAGTGGTTGTTGATGGTCAGGGTAAGGCAAAGCTTCTCGCGGAAGGCCGGGTCTATCCAGCCCATGTCCACCGGGCCTCCGTTCAGGCGCTTGAAGAGGATGATGTTGTTCACCTTGCCATAGTGCTTGAGGAAGTCGCCCGCCCCCTCGAACTTGGGATGATTGACGCTGACGCCGAAGTTGTTTTGGGTGGGGGCCTTTTTCGCCGCGCAACCCGTAAGGACCAGGATAGCCGTCCCTACAAGCCCCAAGAGACTTTTCAATTTTATGCCGGTCATGATGACGCCTCCCGATAAAAATATAACCTCATGGCGGGCAAATGGCAATCGTTTTTTTTCGCTCGCGCCCGGCCTCGCCTAGCGGGCGGCCAAACCCTCGATGGCGGTCTTCCACTTTTCCTCGTCGGACACGAAGAAGCCGACCCTGGTTCCATCCTGGAGGTGCAGGACCAAAACCTTTTTGCCCGCGACCCAGTTACCCAGAAAGGATTTTTCCACGGTCACTTGACCGATCTCATAGGCCCCGAGCCGGATGACGTTCTTTCCCACCAGGGGATGGAAGGTCAGCCCTCCTCGAGCAAGGTATATTACACCGTTGCATTTAATCCTTCCGAACCTCGCGGTGGAGCCTCGAAAGCTTCCGCTTTCCGGCGCGATAATGGTCCCGCCGGGATCGAGACTTATCTCCTCCTCGATCTTGCGCCGAATTTTTTTGGATTTGCCGGCAAAAAAATACAAGAGGGCCCCGATCGTGAAAAAGAGGGCCAAGAAAAGTAAGACTACGGGAAAGACAACGGTTAAGGCCATGGCGATTTCCTTTGCTTGACGCGTTCTATCGCCCGGATTTTCCGGACGTCCTCCTCGATGTCCCTCACGGTGAGGCCTCCGCATATAAATATACACTCTGACGGGCAAATCTCAATAGGCAAGCCTGGCCAAAAACCAAGCCTAGAATTGGCCGTGACGGAAAAAACGCGGCAAGCGTCCGGCTTTTTTCGCCAGGAATGAAAATATTTTTCGTCTTTTACTACTAAATATGCTATCTTCTTGAGATCATCACGCCGCGGCGGGGAGCTATTTAACCTTGGAGCGGCCGTCGGCGGTTTTGAAAACCCACGGGAAAAGAGATTGCGACTCTGAAAAAATGTCGATTTTACCTTGCTTTAAGAAAGTCGATATAGTAATTTCGATCTAATGAAAGGTTCAAGGAGGAAAGAAATATGAAATGTCCATCTTGCGGAGCGGACAACGCTGACGGCAACATCATGTGCACGAACTGCGGCAACTCGCTCGAGGGGACCCAGCAGGCCCAACAACCGGCTCAGCCGGCCCAGCCCGCCCCTCCCCCCGCGCAACAGGCCTACGCTCCCCAGCAGGGCGGCTACGCCCCGCCGCCTCAGGGCGGGTACCAGCAGCAGGGCGGATACCCGCCGCAGGGAGGGTTCCCGCCGGGCGGGGGCATGCCCGCGGGCCAGCAGGTGCCCAACTACCTGGTCATGGCCATCCTCTCGATTTTCTGCTGCTGGCCTTTGGCCATCGTGGCCATCATCTTCGCCACCCAGGTTAACTCGAAACTGGCCATGGGCGACGTGGCCGGGGCCATGGACGCCTCGAAAAAGGCCAAGCTTTTCTCCATGATCGGAATAGGAATCGGCGTGGCCTTCACGTTGCTTTATATTATCCTCATGGTGGTGGGAATGGTCGCCGGTGGGATGCAGAGCTATTGATCGGCCTTGATTATTGCATGATATTGCCCGCTCCGCGGCGGGCTTGAAAGGGTATTGGCGTTAACCAATCAGCAAGGAGGGAATGAATGGATCGTTTGACTGGAAGTGGTAGAGGATTATCCAACAGGACAGAGATGGGAGCTCCTCCTCCCGGCCAGCCGGGCATGCCCGGCCCGGGAATGCCTGGAGGGGCCCCGCCGGCCAGCGTGCCCAACAACCTGATACTGGCTATCCTGGTCACGTTGTTCTGCTGTCTGCCGGGCGGGATAGTGGCCATTGTTTTCGCCACGCAGGTCAATTCCAAACTGGCCGCCGGCGACGTGGCTGGGGCCATGGACGCCTCGAAAAAGGCGAAAATGATATCTCTTATCTCCGCGGGTATCGGTCTCGCCTTTATAATCATTTACGTGATTTTAATGGTGGTCGTCGGAGTCGGCGGAGGCATGTCGTCCTATTGATCGTTACCGTTCCCTTTTGGGAGTGATATGAACAACTTCAACGGTTCGAAACCATTTTCGGGAGTATCGTACCAGCCGCCCGGCCCCCCTTACGGGCCGGGCGGGTACGCTCCCCCTCCCATGGGTTATCCGGGCCAACCCATAATCCTGCCGCCCGTCAACAACCATCTGGTGTTCGCCATCATGGTCACTATTTTCTGCTGCCTGCCCGGCGGGGTCATCGCCTTAATCTACGCCTCTCAGGTCAACGGCAAACTGGCCATGGGCGACTACAACGGCGCCATGGCGTCCTCGCGGAGCGCCAACTTCTGGTGCTGGCTGTCGGTGATACTGATGGGCCTGGTTTACGCGGCCATGGGGGTTTTCTACGGGATAATGATTCTGGTGGCCATCCTGTCCGAGTCCGGGGGCTACTGATCCAAAGACGCCAAACCGCGAGGGCGCGAAGGGCCGGGTAAAATGGGCGATCCTTACGACGGGTCATGGCAGGGCAAATACCACCTCTCGGGCCAGACTAACCCTTACGGACCGGGCCAGGCATATCAAGAGCCTTTGCCGCCGGTCCAGAACTACCTGGTCTTCGCCGTGCTTGCCACTCTTTTCTGTTGTCTGCCCCTGGGAGTGGTGGCCATCCTCTTCGCCACCCAGGTCAACACCAAGCTGGCCCAGGGAGATTATTTCGGAGCGGTCAAGGCCTCGAACAACGCCAGGAACTTCTGCCTTATCTCGGCGGGGGTCCAGGCCGTGATCTACCTCATTACCATCATCATCTACGTGGCTTACGCCATTTTCGCCTACGGGATCATTTCCGATTTGACCGAGACGATATGAGCGGCAAGACGGAAAGGAGGTGGACTTCCCACATTTTGAAAAACTTGGGATATACGGCTCGTGGCGATCTGCATACGAATCTCGGGCCAAAGCCCGAAGGGCTTTAACATGAATAGCCGTAGGCGCCAGCCTACGGGAAGCGTGGCCGGTAATTTCTTACCCGCCCCCGAAGGGGGCGAACCTTGCCGGGCGTCGGCAATCCAGGTCGCCGGTGGTCCGGCCCATTCAGGGCCGAAGAACATTTTAAAAGCCATCCTTTCCGTAGGCTGGCGCCTACGGCTATTCGAATTTTCCCCCTTCGGGGGAAGACGGCTACGTCCGTTTCAGCGGCGTCGGCGGCCGACTGATCGAGGAGGCAACGGTTGATTTTCACTTCGAGCGGCGGACAACTTGCCGGATAAAAAAGGAACCAAGAGTGAAACGGTCAAAATTGGGGGAAGTTCCGGGAAAGGAGAAGCTGAAGGCGGCGGCCGTCCTCTTGGTGGCGTTTTGTTTCGCGCTGGTCCTTTTCTTTTTCAAGCCCGGCTCGGGCGGGATATATCCACCCTGTCCCTTCCACGCCCTGACGGGTCTTTATTGTCCCGGGTGCGGCACTCTCCGCGGCCTTCACCAGCTTCTGCACGGCCATTTCTGGGCGGCCCTGGACTATAACCCCCTGATGGTGCTGTCCCTTCCCTTTATCGGATATTACCTGGCCTCCCAGGTATCGATACTAACTCGCGGCCGTCCCCTCAAGGCGTACTTTTACCCGGTCTGGCTGATCTGGACCATATTTTACGTCATCATCGGCTACTGGGTTATCCGTAACCTTCCCTGGTTTCCCTTTACATATCTTGCGCCTTGACCCGGCCGTTTCCGTTGGACTCGAGCGTTTGCAGGACGATGGTGAACGTCGTGCCTTTTCCCGGATCGCTCTCGAGGATTATGCCGCCGCCGTGGCTCCTGATTATCCCCTGGACCTCGGCCAGTCCCAAGCCCCGGCCGGTCAAGCCGGTGGTGAAAAAGGGGTCGAATATCTTTTCCATCAAGTCCTTGTCCATGCCTTTTCCCTGGTCGAACACCTGGATGAACAGGCACTCCCCTTTTTTAAGATCGTATCCTTCCGGCATCTTCTCCAGCGTGGCCTCGTCGCACTTCCCGAGGCCGACCTTGACCAGTACCTTTCCTTTCGCGTCCTCCATGGACTCGGCCGCGTTGGCCATGACGTTCATGAGGGCCCGCTTCATTTGCGTGGGATCGAGCCTCATCTCCGGCAGGTCCTCTTCCAGTTCGACCCCTATCTCGATTCCCTCGGGAAGGTCCAAAGAGATTTCCTCCGCGGCCTCGCGGATTATTTCCTCCACCGCGTGACGCTCGAGGGTTATCCCGCCCTTGCCCGCGTAGGAAACCATCTTCGCGCATATTTCCGCGGCCCGCATGGCCGAGTTCCTCACGTTGGCCAGCCCCTTGGAGGCTTCCCTGGAGAAGGACTCGTCAATCATGACAAGGTCGATATGGCCTATGACGCTGGTCAGGATATTGTTGAAATTATGGGCTATGCCGCCGGCCACGGTCCCCATGCTCTCGAGCTTCCTCGCGTAGGCCGCCCTTCTTTCCATCCTTTCCTTTTCCGCTTCCGCCGCCTTGATTTCGGTGATTAACTCGATAAAGACGATAAACCCGGCCGGCTCTCCCAGCGGGTCACGCCAGGGATGGACTTTCCACCGAATCCACTCGGGAGGCTTGCCGGGCAGGCTGAGCTCGCTTTCTCCGGCGATGTTCTCGACCCCCACCAGGGCCCGGTCGTGGGCGTCCTTGATCTCCTCGGGCAAATAAGGATAGACGTCCAAATAGGACATGCCCAGCATGTCGCCCTCCAGGTTGAAGGTCTCGCGCCACCTTCGGCTCTCGAGGAGTATCTTTTTGTTTTTATCGAACAGGGCCACCATGTTGGGCGATTGCTCGATGAACCTTCTCAGCCTTTCCTCCCTGGCCTTGAGGTCCGCGTCCTTTTCGTCCAGGGCGTCGAGCATGACGTTGATGCCGCCCTCGAGGCGGGATATCTCGTCGTCGCCCTCCACGGCCAGCCGCCGGGACGAATCCTTGCTCGAGGCGATCTCCTCGACCGTCTCCGCGGCGAGTCTGACCCGGCCCAAAACGAACCTCTCAAGCATGACAACCAGGACCACGAGCAGGATCACGCCGGAAAGCATCACGAAAAAAAGCGCGTACATCTGAGACCGCTTGCCCTCGGCCAGGGTCCTTCTATCCCTTAGTATCTCGAGGGCCAGGGCGGGGTCCCCATCCAGGCCGCGGAATATGGACTCGATCTTTAATTTTCCATCGCTTATCTCGGAAAGCGAATATGGGTTGCCAAGATTGGACCTCCTGCCCGTCTCGTCGGCAAGGACGCGCGAGAAAGAGGCGTCCGCCTTAACGATAGCCAAGTCAACCTTGGCCTGGTTCGCTATGGACTCGATCATGCCGGGAGTCAGGAGCTTGCCCATGATCATGGTACCCTTGAAGGGTCCCTTGTTCTCGCTGGTTACGATGGCGCGAGATGAAACCAGGCATGGTCCCCATCTGGAGTTGTAGACTCCCCGCTTGACGGAATCGTCCGACGTGGCCAGAAGGCCATTATCACTAAGGAAACCCTTTGAGGCGGACTCGGGCGCCTCGATGAAAACCATTTTTTCCAGGTCGTACGCCGCGCCCCACAATACTTCGCCGGCAAGGTCGACCACGTATATCACGTTGTGGTCGGTGGTATGAAAGGTGTTCTCGAGCAGGTTGCACGAGGCGAATTCCCCGTTTCGGTCCTGAACGAACCGGTACAGGTCGTCCCAGGCGGCCCAGTCGAAGCAGGTCTTGTCGATGAACTCGATTTCCTTCTGGATGACTTCCTCGCACCTGTTGAGGTCTTTTTGCGCTTCCTCCCTCTCGAGCTGCTCGAAGCTGGGAAATATTATCAGAGCGAACGCCGCGTACACCAGGAGAGTGTAAATGGCGAAAACGGCAAGGCCGATGGATATGGCTTTGGCGCGAATAGTCATGTCATGGCCGCAACCTGGCATTAATTATAGATGCAGTTACCGTGCCCCGCCACTCCCTGTTGGGCCAATTGGAACTTATCGTCTATAAGCCAGTTTTAGAAGGTCTTTTTTAACGATAAAAACCGATTTGACCTGGTGGCCGATAAAAGGCCCTCCTTGGTTTCCCGATAATGGCAAGAAGGCGATGGAAATCTTGAAATCGATGAGTTCCGATATCGAGTCCATTGATCGAATGCCCTCCCAGGATGGCCGGACGGATTCGAGTCAAGTCTTAATCGAACTCGGCTTCGCTCCTTGACTTACCGCATGAACATTTCATTTGCAAAGCCGTATTTTTTCTGGTAAATTATTAAGCACAATTTTTGTGTCCAATGTCTTTTGGATATTTGGATATTTGGCGTCGGCCAGTAGCCGGTCGGATAGAGTTTAAGACAAACATATTGAAGGATAAAAAAAATCGAAGGGGGGTGAGCGGGTAAGAAGGTTTTTCATCAATGTTAACGCCGATAGCGGTACGTGGAAATTGGCGCGGCCCGGGAGGCCGCAAAGTGACAAGCTCGATAATATTGTCAAGGAGGACAACGTGATGAAAAGGAATTTGGCTATTTTATTTGTACTCGCCGGGCTGGTAATGCCGAGTCTTACCTTTGCCCAGGACGTAAACACCTCGGCCGGCAACATCTCGCTTCTGGCCCACATCGACTTCGTGGCCCGACTCTCACCCGAGGACGACCCCAACACCGCCAACGGCTACTACGGATACGAGACTTACAACATCGAGGCCGTGGTCATCGGTCTGGCCGGACAACTTGACGATAACGTCAACTGGCTGGTCACCTATTCCTACGGCTTTTACGGTCCTAACGCGGCCGCGGCCAGCTACGCGGGAGGACCCGTCGAGAACTCGGCCGGGACCCTTCTGGACGCCCGGGTAAACTGGATGCTTTTCCAGACCGAGGGCTTCATGAACTCCCTGACCCTGTCCTTTGGCCGGTTCATTCCACCCACGTCCATGACCTTCCAGCCTCACATGCTGAGCAATCTCAAGGTCCTCAACTACCCGCTCATCAACGGCTCCGGCTTCCAGGGCCTCAGCCCTTACCAGGTAACCAACGGCAGCACGGGCAACTATTGGATACCTCTTCCCATGTACCAGACGGGCGTGCAGATGACGGGCAAGTTCTTTGACGACGCCGTGTCCATCATGGTGGGCCATTTCAACGGCACCGACCCGGTCGCCAGCTACAACACTGGCGTGGCGGCTTTCCCCGGCATCAACAACACCATGGACATCGACAAGACCAAGGGCACGAACGTGAAGGTCCAGCTCGACATGTCCGGCTTCCACCTTGGCGGCTTCTACTACTTCGAGGAGGCCTCGATTACCTATGCCTCCGGCGCCATGGAGGACGCCCGCATCGACCAGTACGGCGTCGAGGCCGCCTACGAGTCGGACAGCCTCTTCGCCCAGGCCCAGTACATGACCACCAACCTGGACTGGCAGGACATAGGCAGTCAGGACCTCGTCCAGTGGGGCGCCTACGGACTTATCGGCATCAACATCGAGAACGTCCAGATCGTGGGACGCTATGACTACATGGACTATGACGCCGACGATACCATACTTGACGTCAACCCCGTTACCCTGGTTTTCTACGACGCCAACACCGAGACCATGATCTCCGGCGCCGTGAACTGGCTGATCACCGAGCAAACCACCTTGGGCTTCAACTACAACTACCGCGACGTCGAGGGATGGGAAGTGGACATCAACGAGTTCGCCCTCATCGTGGAGATGGACCTCTTCTAATCGCGCAAACCGGAATCGAAAAGGAGCGGCCCCCGGGTCGCTCCTTTTTTTACCTCGCCGGTCCGGGCTATTCCATGCCCAGTCTCTTCATCATCTGCTGAAGGCTCTGCCGGGTAAGGCCGAGGGTATCGGCCGCCTTGGTCTTGTTGCCCTCGCACTGGGCAAGGGCGTCTCCGATCAGGTTCCTCTTCAGGTGGTCCACCGCCTCCATCAGGCCGCCGCCGGCGGAGGATGCCTCCGCCTCGAGCAAGGGGCCGTTCACCAGCCGGTCGGAAAGGTCGGAGACCTTGATCGTCTCGCCGTCGCAGAGCATCATGGCCCGCTCGATCTCGTTTTGAAGCTCGCGAGCGTTGCCGGGGAAGTCGTAGGCCTTGAGCGCGGCCATGGCTTTTTCGTCGACCCGGGGCGGGGTCCTCCCGTTTTTCTTCGCCGCCCGCTCGAGGAAGTGGCTCGCCAAAAGGGGCACGTCCCCGTCCCGGTCGCGGAGGGGAGGCGCGGTGATCGAGATCACGTTGAGCCGGTAAAAAAGGTCCTCCCTGAACCCGCCCTCCTCGACCAGCCGGGCCAGGTCCTTGTTGGTGGCGGCCACCACCCGGACGTCCACGAACCGGGGCTCGAGTTCTCCCACCCTCCTGACTTCTCCCTCCTGGAGAACGCGGAGGAGCCGGACCTGCATGGCCGGCGAGGTTTCGCCTATCTCGTCCAGGAACACGGTCCCGCCGTCGGCCACCTCGAAGAGTCCCTTCTTGTCGTTGGCCGCTCCGGTGAAGGCCCCCTTCTTGTAGCCGAACAACTCGCTCTCGAGCAGGGTGTCGGGCAGGGCGCCGCAGTTCTGGACCACGAACTTGGCCCCCGCCCGGGAGGAGTTGTAATGCAGGGCCCGGGCGATCAGTTCCTTGCCCGAGCCGGTCTCGCCCTGGATGAGCACCGTCACCGCCGAGTCGGCCACCTTCGAGAGCACGGCGAACATCTTCTCCATGGCCGGGCTCTTGCCCACGATCTCGTCGAAGCCGTACCTGGTCTCGACCTCCCGCTGGAGGTGGGCGTAGTCCTTTTTCAACTCCTCGTGCGCCCGGGCCAGTTCCCCGGTCAGCCTGGCGTTCTCCCGGACCAGCCGGAAATGGTCGGCCGCCTGGGCCACGGTCACCTTTAGCTCGCTCGGCTCCCAGGGCTTGGTAAGGTATCTCCACACCTCGCCCGAGTTGATGGCCGTGATCAGGTCCTCGATGTCGGCGTAGGCGGAAAGGATGACGCGGACCGCGTCGGGACGGATATCCCTGGCCCTTCTCATCACCTCGACGCCGCTCATGCCGGGCATGCGCTGGTCGGCTATGACAACCGCCACGTCCGTTTTCTCGAGCAGGCCGATCGCGTCGGCGGGCGAGGTCGAGGTCAATACCTCGAAGTCGTCCTCGAAAGTAATGGCCAGGGAGTCCACAATATGGGGCTCGTCGTCCACTATCAGGATTTTAAGCCTCTCTTCCATGTCCGCGTCTCCTTATCGCTCCCGCGTCGGCCGGTCCCTACCTTATTTGGGTGGGTCCGGGCATGACCGCCAGTTTGGTCCCGGCCTTCCACAGCCCCCTGAACCTCACGGCCTCCAAGAGGGACCTCTCCTCGGGCGTCAGGAAGTGGGAGGCCGCCCTTTCCTCGATCCTTCCCGTCAGTATCTTCCACAGCGTGACCTTTTCCCGCTTGTATACCAGGTTCACGTCCTGTCCCGCGGGCACGGAAAGAAGCTTCTTCATCTCGTCCACCGCCGCGTCGAAGCCGCCCACCCGGTCCACCAGGCCGATCTCGAGCGCCTGATGTCCGGTCCAGACCCTTCCCTTTCCGATCTCGTTGACTTCCTCCTCGGTCATGGAGCGTCCCTGCCCCACCCTGCTCAGGAAAAGCTCATAAAGGGACGAGATACTATCGCGGACCTTTTCTCTTTCCGCCTCGGTTAACTTTTTATTGATGGTACCCATGGTCGAGTATTGTCCTCTTCCCATGTTCTCCGTTCCCACCTGTATCTTTTCCAGGAGCCGGCCCAGGCTGAGGTGGGCCGTGAGTATGCCGATGGACCCGGTTATAGTGCCAGGCTGGGCCACGATCTTGTCCGCCCCGCAGGATATGTAATAGCCGCCCGAGCCGGCCACGTCGGACATGGAGACCACTATGGGCTTCTCCTTTTTCATCCGCTGCGTCACCCTCCAGATGAGGTCCGAGGCCAGGGCCGAGCCGCCTCCCGAGTCCACCCTGAAGATGACCCCGTCGATGTCCTCGTCGTTCATCACCTTGAGCATTTCCTTGACCATGTCGTCCGAGGCGATCATCTGGCGGCTGAAGAAACCGCCCGGCTCCTCGCCGGTCACGATGGGACCGACGCCGTAGATGACCGCCACCTGAGGCTCCTTCGAGAACTTGTTTTTATTGGAGGTAATGGACTCGAGATACCAGTCCTCCGAAAGCACCTCGGGTTTTCCGCCCGAAAGTTCCGTGACCACCTCGTCCAGGTACCTGGTTCCGTCCAGTGCCCCGGCCTCGATATATTTCTCGGGAATGAACCAGGCCGAGTCGATCCAGTTCCCGACCTCCTCCGGCGCCACGCCCCGCCCGTCGGCTATGTCATTAACGAGCTGGGAATACACGTCGTCAAGGATGGAGTTTTGCACCTCGCGCTCGGCCTCGGACATGTCCCGCCTGGAAAGCATGTCGGCGAAGGACTTGTATTCCGCGATCTGGTCCACTTCCATGTCAACGTATATCTTGTCCCACAGCCCGCCCAGATAAAAACGGAAAACGGATGGGCCCGTGAGCTCGAGCTGGGAGGCCGGAGATATGTAAACCTTGTCGCAAGCCGAGGCCACGTAATACTCGACGTTGCCGCCGCCCTCCAGCTCTAGGTAGGCGTGGATGGGCTTGTCCGTCATCGACTGGTATCTTTTAATCGCGCTCCTGAACTCCTGGGCCTTGCCCAAACCATACTCGGCCGAGGCGATCTTAAGCACCACGGCCTTGACGTCCTTGTCCCGGGCCGCCGCCTCGAGTATCCGGACCTTGTCCAGGACCGTGGGCGTGTATTCCTCGAACAGGCTCATAAACGCGTTAAAGGAGGTTACCTCGGGAATCTCGCCGCCAAGATCGAGAAGAAGCACGCCGTCTTTGGGCATATGGGGACGCCGGGCGGCCGTCAAACCGCAAAGAGAAACGATTAAAACGAACATGACCGCGAGTTTTGTTTTTTTCATTGAAGTTCCCTCCTTAAATTTTGCCGCCAACTTGCCTCCGGCGGTATTTAAACCCTTCCTTTTTTTCCGTCCTCGCCCCGCGCCGCAAGAAAATCAAGCGCCCGGGCCGCCGGAAACAATTGCGAAAGGCGCCTATGGATAACAATTTATCTCTTTAATAAGGACCGTTTCTCCAGTTTCAAGGTCCTCACTCGATATAATAGCAACCTTTGGGCCAAAGGGTCCCTTCAGTCGGTCTCGATCTCATCCCTGAACCTTTTTATTTCATCAAGGGCCCGGCGGGCCATTCTCTCCTTGCGGTCTTTTTTCCGGAGCCTCTCGGAAAGCGGCTCGAGGACCCCGAAGTTGGCGTTCATGGGCTGGAAGTTAATAATCGACCGGTCCGTGACGTAGGCCATGAGCGCCCCCATCACCGTGGTCCGGGGCGGAAGCTTGGGCGCTTTTCCCTGCAGCCTTCTTATAACGCCGAGTCCGGCCATCATCCCCGAGGCAGCGCTTTCGAGGTATCCTTCTACTCCCGTGATCTGGCCGGCGAAAAAAACGCGGGGCAGTTCCCTAAGAGAAAGGTCGGCGGACAACAGCTTGGGCGAATTAATATAGGAGTTACGATGCACGCTTCCGAGCCTCGCGAACTCGGCCCTCTCCAGGCCGGGAATCATGCGGAACACCCTTTCCTGCTCGGGCCAGGCCAGCCGGGTTTGAAACCCCACCATGTTGTAAAGGCCTCCGGCCGCGTCGTCCTGCCGAAGCTGGACCACGGCGTGGGGACGAAGGCCCGTTCGGGGGTCCGTAAGTCCCACCGGCTTGAGCGGTCCGTGGGCCAGGGTGTCCACGCCCCTCTCGGCCATGGTCTCGACGGGAAGGCAGCCCTCGAAGTATCTCGGGTCCTCGAACTCCCGTAGGGGCGTCCGCCTGGCCTCGATCAGGGCGGTGATAAAGCCTTCGTATTCGCGCCGGTCCATGGGGCAGTTGATATAGTCGTCGCCGCCCTTGCCGTAGCGGGAGGCGCGGAAAGCCACGCTCATGTCCACGCTCTCGGCGGTCACGATGGGGGCGATGGCGTCGTAAAAGGCCAGGGACCCGGCCCCGGTAAGATTCGAGATAGCCTCGGCCAGGGCGTCCGACGTGAGCGGACCCGAGGCCACCACCACCACCCCGCCCGGTATTGACTTAATCTCCTCCCGCTCGATCTTCACCGCCTCCAGGGACTCGAGGCTATCGGTGATATGGCCCCCGAACCTTTCCCGGTCCACGGCCAGGGCCCCGCCGGCGGGCACGCGGGAAGCCCGGGCCGCCTTCATCACTATCGAGTCGAGCGCCTCCATCTCGGCCTTGAGGACGCCCGAGGCGTTGTCCAGCGAGTCGGACTTGAGAGAGTTCGAGCAGACCAGCTCGGCCAGGAGCCCCGTCTTGTGGGCGGGGGTCATGCTTGACGGGCGCATCTCGAAAAGGCGGACCGCTATCCCGGCCTTTCCCAGCTTCCAGGCCGCCTCGCATCCCGCGAGGCCCCCTCCGATTATCGTTACGGCTTTGTCGTCGGACATGAGGGTGAAGTTATCTTAAGGCTCGGCGCCGGTCAAACGAGGTTATCGCCCGGGCCACGGCGCGTCCATGGAAATCCCTCGCGAGGGCTCGTGGGCGAAGAGGCGGACGCCATCGAGGCTCGAGTCGAAAATGGCGGCCCCCAGGGTGCATCCCTTGTCCGGTCCGACGTAGGGTCGGCAGACGGGAAATTCCTCGTCCTCGGCCGAGGCCAGGACCCGGAGGACGTCATCCATGGTCAGGACCGAGGGGGCCGCGCTTTCCGCCCAGGCGTCGGCCGCTTTCTGTCGCGGCTCGGACCTGTCCCTGTATCCCTCGATCTGTTTTATATCCTTCATTTTGGGATGGATAAAATGGTTGGCGTGGGCGAAGGTCCCATCGATTTGAATGATGGAGAAGTCGTCTCGAGAGGTCTCGACCGAGACCATTTTGCCCTCCTTCCTGGAGGCGAAAAGATGGTGCTGTGAATAGGCCCGGCGCGGATGAGTGGCCAGCGCCGCGGCCTCGCCGATATTTCTCGCCTCGAGCGCGGCCCGGTCGATGGCGTAGCGCGGCAGCCCCGGCCTCACGCCGGCGGCGCCTATATAATTGACGGTCTGGACCAGCCCGGCCGAGTTGGCCGACGGCCCGTTTCCGGGCAGGTATCCCGGATAGGTCAGGCTGACGCTTCTGACGCCCGAGGGCCAGGTCACGTCGAGGACGTACATGCCGCGGTAATAGGCCCCGCTTCCGTCCTCGTTGTGGCCGACAATGAAACGGCCGCCCGCCAGGGCCGCGACGGTGGTGCATTCCTCGTCGTAAGTGACGGCCTTCATCATGGCCGACAGCTCGGGGTTGAGGAACATGGCCAGCGCCCGCTCGAGATCGACTCCCGCTCCCTGGGCCATGCCCTCCAGCTCGGCCAGGACGAAGGGCGTCTCCTCCCTTATCGCCGCCAAAAAAGGATCGAGCCGGGTCTTGCGATCGGCCATGGCGAAGGAAATCAGGGTGTCCATCCATTCCTTCCTCGCCTCGTGGGCCTCCCCGATTTCCTTTTCAAAGCGGCGGCCCACGGCCAGTCCGATCTCCCGGTAGTCTTTCCCGCTTACCCTGAAAAGTGGAAATGGGAAACCTTCGCGCTCGGGGTCCATCGACTTCCTCTTTCCGCGCCCCAGCCTGGCGGCCAGCACGGGGCCGGGCAAGGCGAGCGCCGCGATCATCGATCGCCTGGTGATTTTTAATGGCATGGGAAAAGATTATAGCCGGATGTTCGCCGCGGTCAATCGGGGATAGTACCTCGATCGTTTTTTATCGGGTCATCGCGTATTAGTTACGGCGACGAGGAAAAATATTAAACAAGCCGTTAATCAAACGCGATCGTCCCGCGCCTTTGGGAAGCCGCGTACAAACCTCGACAAAATCCCTCGTTTCCGAAGCCAATAGCCCGTTCGCTTCGCTCACCCACGCAATATGCGTGGGCGACCCGGATTCCAGGCGGCTGGAAGCGGTTTAGCGCCCTTGCGGATGGGGTCGCCCATGCATCTTGCGTGGGCGGCGTGAGGCGCCGGCTGAGTTCCTCTCACCATTAAAGACCCCACTCCATTCGGTCTATATAATAAATGTCGTCAAACTCACATGATTTCTCGTCCACCTGGCCCGTTCGACACTCTCACCCGCCTGTCTCCATCCGGTCATCTCTATTAGATTTGAACGGCTAACCGCCCTGTCATAAACTGGACTGGAGTTTTCCGGGACGGTCCCCCAGGGGCCGCGAAAGCGGGACGCCCGGCCGGGCGGTCTCGAGGATTACAGCCAACCGGACGAGGGCCGCGCCGAGCGATGGGCGCTTTTTCTCCTCGTCCGGACAAGGAGGTTTTAGATGGGCCAGAAAGTAGTAGTAATAGGCGGCGTGGCCTGCGGTCCCAAGGCCGCCGCCCGGCTTCGGCGCAAGGACCCCGAGGCGCAAATAACCATCATCGAGCGCGGTCCCTTCGTTTCCTACGCGGGCTGCGGAATACCTTATTACATAGGCGGCGTGGTCGAGGAGCTTGAGGGACTCATGAAGACGTCCCACGGAACGCTTCGGGACGTGCTTTATTTCGACAAGGTCAAGAACGTCAAGGTCATGGCCCGCACCGAGGCCGCGGCCATCGACCGGGCCAATAAGACAGTAAAGACGAAAAACCTGGACACGGGCGAGGAGGCCGAGGTCCCCTACGACAAGCTGGTCATGGCCACGGGCGGGGCGCCCGTCATGCCGCCCTTCCCCGGCATGGACCTGGAGGGCGTGTTCACCCTCCGCCGCCCGACGGACGCCGAGGCCCTGCGCGCCAAGATCGAGGCGGGCGAGGCCGACAGGGTGTGCATAGTCGGCGCCGGCCGCATCGGGCTCGAGGTGGCGGAGGGCCTGGCCAACCAGGCCTGCGACGCGACCATCGTGGACATAGCGCCCCAGGTGCTGTTCGGGCTGCTCGATCCGGACATGGCCCTGGTGGTCGAGAACGCCCTCCGGGCCGAGAACGTGGTCCTCCATCTGGGCGAGGGCGTGAAGAGCATCGAGGGCGAGGACGGCAAGGTGACCAAGGTGGTCACCGACAAGCGGGAGATCGAGACCGACGCCGTGCTGGTGGCCGTGGGCGTAAGGCCCGAGGTGGCCCTGGCCAAGGCGGCCGGACTCGAGATAGGCGAGACCGGGGCCATATTGGTGGACGAATATCTCGTCACCAGCGACCCCGACATATACGCGGGCGGCGACTGCGCCGAGAACAATAACCTGGTGACGGGCAAAAAATGCTGGATACCTCTCGGGTCCACCGCCAACCGGCACGGCCGGATCATCGCCAACAATATCATGGGCGAGAAGGCCAAGTTCCCCGGCGTGGTGGGAACGGGCATCCTGCGCACCCTCGGCGTGAACGTGGCCAGCACGGGAATCACCGCTACCAAGGCCAGGGAACTCGGGTTCGATCCGGTTTACGGGCTGGCGCCCTCCGGCGACAAGTCGCACTTTTATCCGGGCGGCAAGAACATCCTCATCAAGCTGGTGGCGGACGCCAAGTCCCGGAAGCTTCTGGGCATCCAGGTGGTGGGCCCGGGCGACGTGGTCCGCAGGGTGGACACGGTGGCGGCGGTCCTTACCTTCGGCGGCACGGTGGACGACCTGGCCGAGATGGACCTGGCCTATTCCCCGCCCTTCGGCACGGCCATCGAGGCGGTGGCCCACGCCGCCAACATCGTGAGAAACCGCATCGACGGCATAGCCGAGGTGATGACGCAAAAGGAGTTCCGCGAGTTCCTCGAGACCAAGCTGGATGCCCTTATCCTGGACGTGCGGTCGGCCCATGAGGTCGAGAATATCCCGGCCCCCGCGGACGGACGCTGTCAGAACGTGGCCCTCGGCGACCTGCGCTCGAGGATAAGCGATCTTCCGTCGGACAAGGAGACGGTGATTCTTTGCGCCCTGGGCCAGCGGTCCTATGAGGCGGTCCTGGCGCTGAAGGGCGCGGGCTTTAACAAGGTCCGCTACGTGGAGGGAGGCCTGAACGTCTTCACCAGGAGCGCGAGCGAATAACCGAGACGGCCTCGGCGGCAAGAGGGGCGCTTATCCGGCGTCCCTCTTTTTTATTAGGTCGAGGAGGACCCTCATGGCGCTCACGGGCGTGAGTCCGAGCCGAGCTATCTGGAGACGGCAGGCCGGGCAACCCGAGACCACCAGTTCCGTTCCCGCCTTCGCGGCCGCCTCGGTCAGGACCCCGGCCAGGGCGTCGGACACCTCGGCGTTTTCCTTGCGCAGTCCAAAGGCCCCGGCGTAGCCGCAGCAGACGTTTTGGGTGGACACGAGATCGAGTCCCCGGGCCCTGGCCAGGACCCTTCCCACGTGGTCGCTCTCGCTCAGGGCCCGGTGGTGGCAGGACCGGTGAAGCAGGGCTCGGCCGAGGTCCGTCTCCCCCGTCTCGAGCTCGAGTCTTCCCGAGGAGATTTCCTCGTCGATAAACTGGAAGGCCTCCCTGACCGACGCAAGCTCGGCGGGGTCCTTGCCCAAAAGGCGCGGGTGCTCGAGGTTGACGGTCAGGGCGCAAGTAGGACAGGCCGTGACCACGGGGTCGCCGGACTCGAGGTAGCCGGCCAGGGCCTCGGTGAAAGCCAGGGCGCATTTTTTAGCTCCCTCCACGTCGGCGGCCATGAGCTTGGGCTCGCCGCAACAGGGAAGGTCGGCGACCGTGACCTTATAGCCCAGGGCCGAAAGGACCGAGACGGTGGTTTCCGTCTCTTTCTCCCGGTCCGCGTAGCGGCCGAGGCATCCCGCGTAAAGGGTCACGCCGCCCATCGGGTACGATATATCCTCGTCCTTGGCCGGGGCGCTCATGTCAATCAGAACGTCCCGGGCCGGGACCGGGAAAGGAGCCTGCTTGCGGAGCTTGACGGCCGAGTCCAGGGCCGCCCGTCCCACGCGGCTCGAGGACAATAGAGCCGAGGCGTCGGGGGCCCGAGAGGCGGCGGCCATCATCTCGGGAGAGTAGGCGATGATCAGCTCCCGCAGCGGGCGTCCGTTCCGCTCGAGCCTTTTCCCCTCGTATTCCCTGATCAGGACGGCGGGCTCGACGCCGGTGGGACATCCAGTGACGCAGGCGTTGCAGGCGGTGCAAAGGCGGAGGGACCGGTCCATCTCGATCCTCACCTCCTCGGCGTCAGGGTCGAGGTCGCCCTGCGCCGCGGCCCTAAGCAGCCCTACCTTCGAGCGGGGAAGGGCCTTCTCCTCTCCCGTGGCCAGGTACACGGGGCAATAGGTCGAGCAAAGACCGCAGCCGTGACAAAGAAGGAGCATGTCCATCGAGGCGGGGGAAGGGAAGCCTTTTTCATGCCCGGCTTCATTTCCCCTTTCCTTGAACTTGAGCCGGTCCGTCGGGACCCGGGGCTCGTCGCTCAGAATCTTTCCGGGGTTCAATACGCCCGCTGGATCGAATATGTCCTTGATCTCCCGAAAGGCGGGATAGAGCCGGGGGAACTGGCGCTTTACGTAGCCGGCCCGGAGCATGCCGTCTCCGTGCTCGCCGCTTATGGACCCTCCCATCCCGATGGCGAGCGAGTAAAGCTCCTCGGCGATGATCGCCATCTTTTTCCCGTCCTCGGGAAGGGTCAGGTCCAGGCGAGGATTGAGGTGAAGGTTTCCGTCGCCCGCGTGGCCGAGAATGGGCGCCTGGGCGTCGTGCTTTTTCAGGATTTCATTGATGGCCTCCATGGCCTCGGACAGGGACTCGGGCAAAAAGACCAGGTCCTCGACGAACCGGGTCAGCCTTTTCCCGGGAAGTCGGTAGAGGATGGGGGAGGCGGCCTTCCTGATCGACCACAGCCGTGAGGCCTCGGCCTCGTCCTTGGCCCGGCCCGCGAAGACCAGGCCAGCCACGTCCTTTAAGGCCCCCTCGGCCCGCTCGGCCAATGACCCGGCCTCGGCCGCGCTTTCGCCCTCGAACTCGGCCAGCACGATAGCCTCGGTTTTCTCGGGCAAGAGGTCGCGAAAGCCTCCGGCGTGCTCGCGGATAAGCCTCACGAAGGACCCGTCCATGATCTCGACGGCGGCGGCCGAACCGGCCAGGACCAGCGCCGAGGAGCAGGCGTCCTTTACCCGGCCGAAGGCGAACAGGCAAACCGAGCGAGCGCCGGGCAAATCGGCCAGGGCCAGCTCGGCCTTGACCGTAATGGCCAGGGTCCCCTCCGAGCCCACGAGCAGGGGCGTGGGATTGAAGTTCCTTTCCTCCATGAGGTCCCAAAGGTGATAGCCGGAGGAGTTTTTCTTCACGCCCGGCCGGTCGGCGGCGAGGGCCTCCTCGTATTTCGAGAGGAGGGATGGCGCGGCCGCGTAGACCCGGTTCTCGATGGAGTCCGCCCTGGCCATGGAGCGGGGAAGGGGGGGACGGGGATCGAGCCAGGCCTGGTTGCCATCGGCCAGGACCGCCTTGATCTTCCGCGTCCATTTTCTCGCGTCGCCGAATTTAAGGGAGTGGGCGCCGGAGGAATTGTTGGCGATCATTCCCCCCAGGGTGGCGTAGTCGCCGGAGGACGGATCGGGCGGAAAGAAGAGCCCATGTCCCGCCAGCTTCCGGTTGAGGTCGGCCAGGACCAGGCCCGGCTGAATGGTCGCTCTTTTTTCCTCGAGGTTGATTTCCAGCGTCCGGTTCATATGGGCCTTGAAGTCGATTATTATGCCCGGTCCCAATGCCTGGCCGGCCACGGAGGACCCGGCGCCCCTGGCGGTAACCGGAATTCCCCGCCTGGCCGCGTAGGCCACCATGGCCGAGACCTCGTCGGCCTCGAGCGGCCTTACGACGGCCATGGGCCGAACGCGATAGACGCAGGCCGAGGTCGAGTAGACCTCCCTGGTGACGGGATCGGTGAAGACCTCTCCCCTCGTGAGTTTCCGGAGGTCTTTTTCCAGGGAGGAAAGAGACATGGCCTGGCTCAGCGCCGCGTGAAGTCGCGGCCGATGTTGATAAGGGTCTTGATCTGGTCGGGCCTCATGACCCTTCTCACGTACTTGCCGAAGAACTTGCGCGGGTCGCGGAACAACAGGCTGAGAGTGGCGCGCCAGTACTCGCGGCGCTGGATGGACTCGAGCAGCTCGGGGGTCCATTCCTCGGTCGAGAAGCCCGAGATGAGATAACAGTTTTCCTCCGTTGAATACTCGTCCTCGATCAGGCCCCGTTCGAGGCATTCCCGGTAAAGAGGCGTGCCCGGGAGGGGGTTGAAGATGAAAACGTAAAACTTGTCCAGCTTGAGCGACCGGGCGTAGGCGAAGGTGTTTCTTATCTGCTCCATGGTCTCGCCGGGAAAGCCGATGATAAAGAAGGCGTGGGTGTCGATGCCGTGGGCCTTGACGGTCTTGACGATGGACCTGGCCTTCTCGAGGTCGAGGGGCTTGTTGACGATGTTGTCCACCACGTATTGGTCGCCGGACTCGAAGGCGAGGATCACCTCGAAGCAGCCCGACTCCTTCATCAGGCTTACCATCTCCTCGTCCTCGAGGGTCTTGACCATGACCCCGTTGGGCATGTTCCAGCTAAGGTTCAGGCCCCGGTCTATCATGCCCCTGAAGATGGCCTTGGCCCGCTTGCGGTCGAAGGTCAGGTTGTCGTCCTCGAACTTGACCTCCTCGACGCCGTACTTGTTTTTCAGGTGCTCGAGCTCGGCCAGCACGCTCTCGGCCGACCTGAGACGGTAGCGTCCTCCCCAGTACCTGGTGCTCGAGCAGAAGTTGCAGCGGCAGGGGCAGCCCCGCGAGGTCGAGAAGGAAACGTTCCTCGGGCTCTTGGAGAAGAAAAGGAAGGGCACGTTGATCTTGAAGTATTTCTCCACGGGCAGAAGGTCCCGCGCCGGGAAGGGCAGCGTATCCAGGTCCTTGATCCACGAGGTCTTGGGATTGATCCTGACGTCACCGTTCTCGCGCCAGGCCAGTCCGTCGATCTCCTCGAGGCCCCGGCCCCTGGCGAGGGCGGACAGAAGCGCGGGAAGTGACTCCTCCGCCTCTCCCATCACCACGTAGTCCAGGCCCTCCTCCTTGAGGCAGCGCTCGGGCAGGAAGGTGGGATGGGTCCCGCCGGTGATGGTGACCATGTCCGGGTCCTCCTCCTTGATCTTCCGGACCAGCTCGGCCACCGCGGGGAACTGGTTCGAGAAAAGACAGCTCAGCCCGACCGCGTCCGGCCCGAATTCCCTGATCCTGTCCAGGATCATGTCCGCGTCCAGTCCGTACTGGAAAATGGAGGGGCTTAGGTCGCGCTCGAGATGGTGTCCCTCCACCACCGCGTCCAGGAGGCGGACGTCATAGGACTCGCGAAGAACTGCGCCCAAATAGGCTATCCCCATGGGCATGCAGCACATCTTGTCGTACACGCGGGCGATGGTGACCGGCGGAAAAACGAGCATGACCTTTTCCACCGGCTTGTTTTTCATGGACCTTTTCATGGAGGGCTTGATACTAAGTTAGCAAAGGCAAGCCCCCGTATCAAGAAGAGGGCCGGCCGCTTCGGCTTATGGAATGGTTATTTCCTCCGCAGGACCGAGTGGATGGTCCCGCCTCGGGCGACCATCTCGCCGTCCTCGTCGAAGAGACTGGACTCGACGATGGCGAAGCGTCCCGTGCGCTTTACCACCTCGGCCCGGGCCGTCAGCTTGCCCTTTTCCACCGACTTATAGAACTGCACCTTCAGGTCGAGGGTCATGGGGGCCTCCCCCTCCTTCATCACCGTCAAAGCCGCCGAGCCGCACGAGGCGTCCAGCACGCTCGAGAGCACCCCGCCATGGACCACGCCGTAGATGTTTTTATGCTCCGGCCTCACCTCGAGCTCGACCCTCGAGCTCGACTCCCCCAGCTCGACCACCTTAAGCCCCGACCAGGTATAAAAGGGCGACCCGTTCAAACGCCGCTTGATATCTTCCCCGTCCACGCGGTCCTCCAGCTCAACCGTCATAACGTCTCCCGCCAGTCAAGATCAGTCCGTCCGGCCCTTGCCTTGCAGATCGTATAACAACCTTTCCACCGCCTCGTCTCCGGGCGTCTTTTGAAGCCAATCCATTAAGAACTCTCCGGCCTCTTCCTTCTTATCCTTTTCCACCAACCTCCGGGCGAAGGCCACGGCGTGGGAGCTTTGATAGGGGCGCGCCTTGGCGGCCCGGGCCAGGTAGTCGTCGGCCTTTTCCGTCTTTCCCTCTCGCCCGTATAAGAGGGCCAGCTCGAACAACTCTTCCGAGTTGGCCCTGGTGCACCTCCCGGCGTGAAGCAGTACCTTCTCGGCCTCTTGAACCTGGCCGCGCCGGGCGAGCCAGCGGCCCAGTTGAAGGTTCAGGTCGGCGCCGTTGGGATAGAGCTCGACGGCCTTTCTGAAAAGGGCCTCGGCCTGTTCGGGGTCGTCTCGAGACTTCAGGAAGGCCAGGTCCCGGTAGTAATAGGGGTACCTCGGATTGAGCGAGACGGCCTTCTCGAGCGCCCGGACGGCTTGTTCCACCTCGGCGGGCGACCTTGCCGAGACGGCGACCGAACGGGCGACGAGGTCCCAGGTCTCCTCGTCTCTCCCGTCCCATTTCGCGGCGGCCCGGGCCGCTTGTCCCGCCTCGGCCCACTTGCCCTCCCTGGCCAGGTTTCCCGCCTTGCTCTTCAATCTGGCCGCCTGGAAACAATAGGCCTGGACAAGGGCCAGGGCCGCTAATAGGACCGCCGCCAGGATTAGTCCCGGTCCTCTCCTCTTATACTCGTCGTCCGTTTCGCCCGGCCTGGCGGACAGCGCTCCCAGGCCCACCCAGAAAATGGTGGACGCCTCGGCCGTCTGAAAGGAATAGTCGATCATGGAGTGAGCGAGCGCGACCATCCCGCCGGCCGCGATTCCGGAAAGGATTATCGCCTCCCGTTGCTCCTCCTTTCGGACGGACCTTATCGCTCCCATGATAAAGGACGCGGATATTACCATTATGCCCGCCGCTCCAAGGGGACCGGTTTCGGCCAGGGTCTCGATAAAAAGATTGTGGGCGTGTTTGGCCTCGTTTCCCTCGACGCTCCGGTGCTTGAGGGCGGCCAGTCCGAACTTGCCACCCCCCGCGCCGGTCAGGGGAAACTCCCAGGCCGCCTTGAGGCCCGCCCGCCAGTTCTCCATCCTTTGAAAGGCCGGGTTGTTGGGGTCGTCCGTATCCAGGACGTGCCCGCCGCGCGCCAGCATAATAAGGACCGCCCCGGCCGCCATGGCCGAGACGAGGGAAGCGGCGAATATCTTGATTTTTTTCGCCGAGACCCCCAGCGGCCTCCCGATCAGGAAGAGCCAGGCGGCCATCCCCGTCCCCGCGGCCATCCATCCGCCCAAGGACCTTGCCAGCCATATGCCGGCGGCCAGAAAGAAAACGGACACGAGGGCCAACAGAGCGGCGGTCCTTTCCGGTCCCGGCCGTCCGAGTTTTCCCCTCGCCGCAACCAGTGCCGAAAGGCCGGCGGGCAGAAGTCCCCCCAGGCAGGCGGCCAGCATGTCCGGCGAAAAGGTCATGCCGAAGGCCCTTCCCTCGAGGAGGGTGTTTCTGGCGTACTCGGTAAGTTCACCTTGCTCGAGGGTAACGGCGAAGCCGCCCAGTTTTTGGCGGACGGCCCAGGCGGCGGACACGACCCCGGCCGCGACCATGGCCGTGAGGACCCAGCCGATCCTTCGTCTTCCCGCCGCGGCGACCAGGACGACGAGGACCGATCCTGACTCGAAAACCAACCACCGCAAGGACCCGAAGGGCGAGATGGAAAAGGGGACTGAAAGGACCGCGCCGGCCATGTACAACCCGAGTCCTATTAAGGCCAAGCGGCCAAGGGATCTTTTCGATAAGAGTCCTTGCCAAAGGGCGGCCAGCGCGAGGATGGCCAGGACCGCGTTGGTAAGGGGAGTAATCCAGGGGTATATCGAGCCGGAGACCAGTATCCTGGCGGCGAGGGTTACCGCGGCTGCGGCGGTCCAAAGGTCGCCGGGTTTTCTCGGGACCAAGTCTTGCGGTTCCCTCTCAAACAAAGTCCCGCCTTTGGAATACGATCATGGCGACGGCCAGGAAAACGGAAATGGTCAGCAGGCCGGTCAAGACGATTTTTGCCAGCAGTCCCAGGGGAAGGCTGACGTTATAGAGGGCGTACTCGATCTGCACGTAGTTGGTCAAGTTGGGCACGACGGCGTAAAGGACCTCGGCCCCGTGCCGGAAGAAGGGGTTGTCCGACTTGACGCTGAACTGGAGAATGCCCTCGGTGAGCCTTCCGATAATCACGAAACAAAGGGTAAAGATGGCCGAGAGGGTGGGAGTGCTGAAGGTCGAGAAGGCCATGGCCACAGAGGTGATGATGGCCAACTCGAGATAAATGAGCAAAATGGCCTGGAAAACGGGCCAGGTCAAAGTGGGACCGTCCCCCGGAAGATAGATCAGCACCCCGAAAAAGGCGACGGCCATGATGGCGACGTTAACGCCTATGGTTATCATGAGGCCCAAAAACCTTCCTATTATAAAGAAGCTTCGGGGCGCGGGCTTGGCGATGAGGGTGTAGATGGTTTTTCTCTCGATTTCCTTGCTCACGAGGCTGATGCCGAGGAAGACGGCCATGAGTATTCCGAAGACGGAGATGGAGGTCAGGCCGGCGTCGACGGTAATTCTTCTTTGCTCGGCGATGGTAAGCTCGCCCAGGACGATGGACAGCCCGATCATGATCACGGCGAAAACGAGCAGGTTGTAGAGGATTTTATCCCTTATGTTCTCGCGGAAGGTATTGAAGGCTATGGCCCATATCTTCATAAGCGCGGCGTTATTCATCGTCAATCTCTCTTAAGAAATAGGACTCGAGGGTTTCTCTTTTGGGTTGCAGCGAGACCAGCCTGGCCCCCTTTTGGGAGGCCAGGTTTTTGGCGCTCTCGGCGGCGTCCCAGTTGGGCGCGACCACCAGGGCCATCTCCCCCTTTACGGTCACGCGGAAGTCCGGGTGTACTTCGGAGAGTTTTTCCATTTGCCGGAGGGCCTCGCCCTCGAGCCCGGTGAACTGGAGGTCGATCTTCTCCACCTCGGGCCGGAGGATGTCGGTGAGCTTTCCCGTGTCCCTTACCTTTCCCTTATGGATGACGCACACCCTGTCGCATATCTGCTCGACGTCGGGCAGGATGTGGGAGCTGAAGAACACGGTCTTGCCCTCTTCCTTGAGCCCGTAGATTATTTCTCGCATGTCCCTTCTTCCCACCGGGTCGAGGCCGGACATGGGCTCGTCCAGGATGACCAGGTCCGGGTCTCCGAGCAGGGCCTGGGCCATGCCTATCCTCTGGAGCATGCCCTTGGAGTACTTGCGAAGGGCCAGGCCCGCGGCGTCGGAAAGGCCTACCTTTTCCAAGAGCTCATCGGTCCTCTTTTTCCTTTCCGCCTTGTTTATCCCGTGGATGCGGGCGTAGAAATCCAGGAATTCCGCTCCCTTAAGATAATCGTAAAAATAGGGATGCTCGGGCAGAAAGCCGACTTTTTTCTTGACTTGCACGTTTCCGACCGGCTTTCCCAGCATGGCGGCCTCGCCCGCGCTGGGAAAGATGAGGCCGAGCAGTATCTTGATGGTCGTGGTCTTTCCCGCCCCGTTGGGTCCCAGGAAGCCCAGTATCTCATTTTGTTTGACTTCAAGGTCCACGCCGCGAAGGGCCTCGACCCTTCTGCGGAAAAAACCAATGAAAAATATTTTCTTCAGGCCCTTAACGGATATTACGGGGCCATGATTTTCGTCCATCTGTCACTAGCCTCCGTCTCTCGAGATTGTTCTGCTTTGCAAAGCCCGGAAGACCTTGTTCTCTATCTCCGGCTCGCTCCTTATATTGTCGGTCTCCGCGTCAAAGACAAACCGGTGATCGGCAAGAGGATGCGGCGGGACTTTAAATCCGGGCTGCACCTTAGCCAGGTCGGAAAGTCCCGAAATGGGGGAACCGAACTTACTTTCATATTTCTCCCGGAGCGCGTTCATGTCCATTTCCATTTTTATGGCCGTAAGCTCGTCAATGCGGCGTCGGTAATAAGCCCTTTGCCTTTCGTCTTCCGTTTGGGCCATGGCGGCTTTCAGATAAGTAATGGCCACCTCTGGTTTGCCGCCCTCGCTCCTTATCCGGCCGGCCAGGGCGTGGTGAAATTTATGGCCGGTAAGCTTGGCGGCCTCTTCCATGTTATCGGCCGCCTTGTCGTGCTCGCCCAGCGCAAAATAATAACAGACGCCAAGGTAAAAGGGGATTTTCCAATAGTTCTGGCAGGTAAAGGGGCTTTCCTTTTTGCACTCTCTTTTGCCCTTCTCCAGTATCTGGACTATTTCCTCGGGTTCGCCTCCCTCCACCAGCAGGTTAATGGCGGTGAAATAGTAGGCGATGGAAAAGTGCGGGTCCAGATCGGTGATAAAATCGGTCCGCTTGTAAAGGTTTACGGGTACTTTTTTCTCGTCCACGCACCTGGAGAAGTACTGGATCGCCTCCATCCAGTACGAGTCGGCAACGATCCCCTGGAAACCCATGGAGGCCGCTTTGACCGCGTCCGACCGGGGCAGGACAAGCTCGTCGGGACGCTCCCGTTCCAACTCGACTTTGTCCTTGTCCACCAGCCTTTGGGAAAAGGCGGTTAATACCGCGAGAAGCGCGACAATGGATATGGACGCCAGGGTGGATTTCATTTCTTCATTAATTTATACAATCGAAAGGCGACTTTCAAATGGCCTTCCCTCGGGCCGCGACGATTACTTAGGCCCGGCGTTTTCTTTTTCTAAAATTTTTCCGCTCGTCCCTTTTGAGGCCAGGTTTTTAAACTCGGCCTCGATGGCGGTTATATCGGTTTGATCGAGCCTGAACCGGTCTCTCCTGTAAGAGGACGGGATATCCCCTTTCCTTTTCTTCATCAGGTCGTCGACCTCTCTTTTTTTCTTCACGAATTCCATCCACGCCGCCATGGCCTCCTCTTTCCTCCCCGCCTCCAGGAGCGCCCGAGCCAGGTTCAAGGAGGAGGGAAGGTCGTAGGGCTCGACGGCAACGGCCTTTTTCCAAAGCTCAATCTCCCGGGCTTTATCGCCCCTGAACCTCGCCGCCATGGCCAGGCCCATAAGCGACCCTATATCGCTGGGGTTCATCTCGAGGGCCCGCTCGAAGGCGGCCTCGGCCAGTTGGGCCCCTTCCCTGGAATCGGCCAGCATGGCGCCGTCCAGCAATATCTGCCCCTTTTTCCTATAAGGTCCCGGGTCAGCCGGGTTCAATCTCGAGGCCTCCTCCTCGAGCTTCAGGGCCTTGCTGAGGAACCTCGGGTCGCGCGCTCCCTTGAACTTGGCGTAATAGGCCGAGGCCAGCTTCTGATAAGGTCCCGTGTTTCCGCTCGATTTCAAGATTGCGTCCGCCAGGAGAATCGAGGCCTTGTCGGGACTCCTCTCAGCCTGGGCCGCCATGTAAAGACCGTAGCCTTGGGCAAGATACAAGGAAAGGGATGAAATGACGAGAAAAGCCGCCGCAACGGCCAGGGCAACGATCCCGGCCGTCCATGGACCCGGCCGGATTTCCCGAAGACCCGGCCAGCCCCCGGCCCCCAGGCTCGAGGCCAGGCACCCGCAAACGACGGCCGTGAGCGCGGCGATGGATTGGTTTTGCAGGTTCGAGTCCACCAGGGCGTGCAGGCAAACGCCGAGGAGTCCCGCGGCCAGGGCCAGGGCCGTTCCTCCTCCCTCGGACGCCGCGCCGCGCCAGGCGGAGAATATCATGATGAAGGCCGGAACCATAAGGCAAACCGCGGCAAGGGGACTCATCTCGGCCGCCAGGTGGATATACTCGTTGTGCGCGGTGGTGGGCGACTTCTCGAAACGGCCGCCCGGCACTCCCTCCACGGGAAACTTGTGCTTGTAAGCGTAATACTTGAACATGCCCGGACCAACGCCGAGTGGATGGTCGCCGATTACTTTCAGCCCGGCGGCCCAGATGTTGACCCGCTCGAAGGCGTAGGGGTCCTTGCCGATTTTCCTGACCCTTTCCCGCAAGGGGTTGGGAGTCGCCGCCAGGAATACGAGGCCAAGCGCCGCGGCCGCCGCGGGAATGCCGATCGACAGGCGAAGGGCCTTGCCGCCGCTCGCTCCCCACGCGGTCGCGGCCTTCCGGATCATGGGAACGGCCACGAACATTAAGGGGACCGCTAAAATAACCGCCGCCCTGCTTTGGGAAGATATTACTCCCGCGAGAAACAGGACAAAAAGCGCGCCCCAGCCCGCGAGTCCCCTCCAACCGGCGGGTCCCGCGAGCAATGAAGCCAGGGAGCGGTACAGCGCGTAAGGGGCAAGTATCATGATGAAACCGGCCAGGTAATTGGGATTGAAGAACCCCCCCGTCGCCCTTGCGGCCGATGATTGGTCCTGGACGAGCGCCGAGGCGCATTGCAGGGCCCCGGCCGCGACCGCGATGAGCATGACGGCCCTGACCCTCGCCTCGGCCGCCTGCCGGCGGTCCATGGCCTGACCGCCTTCCTCGTCCCCGACCTGGGAGGTGAATTGCAAGATGAAGTAAAAAAGGAAAACGTAGGCGATAATGTTAAGGCACCAGTAAAGGGAGATATAGTAATAATCGCTCATGGCGAAGCTGATGGAGGCGAGAAGCCAGAATCCCAGTATCCACTTGTCGAGTTTCGTGGCGTAAATGGTCTTTTGGCTTTGGCCGCCGATCCGGAAGGACCACGCCGCCGCGAGCAAAAGGACGATAACGCGCAGAGCGGTTACGGGAACATAGGTGGTCCCGCCCTCGATGAAGGGAAGGCCCACTAAAATGATCACCAATGAGCCATAGTAAAAGAACGGCCCGCGCTTCATGAGGACCCAGGCGATAAAAAGCCCCGTTGCCAGGCTGAGTATCAAGGCCGGATAGAAAAAAGAAGGCATGAAAACGAAATCCACCCTCGGCCCTTCCCTGTTGACCTCGACGGCCTTGAAGAATCCGTTCGCCCGGAGGATTTCCCTCTCCTTGCCGTTCACCTTGGCCTTCCATCCCGGATAATGAGAGTCCAGGAACACCAGGTAGCCTGGGTGATTGGGCTCGACCAGGAAGGTGGCCCGGCCGTTGGTCTCGATAAAGGGGGTTTGTCCAATGAACAGGCTGCCCACGTCCTTGGGTGGCTGGGCAGGAGGCTCCCCCTCCAGCAGGACCTCGGCCCGCGGGTCGAATGAGGGGTCGCGCATGGCCTCGATTACGGACTCGCGGTCGGGAAAAAAGCGGGCGCGAGGGACCACGTAGGCCAGGGGCAGGGCCCCGCCGGTCCGGACCGGTTCCTTGCCCTGGCTTACGATCCATTGGATACCGGAAAGGGAGGCCAGTTTCCTGCCCATCTCCGGCGACTCGGAGGCCAATTTCAACCAAAGGTCCACGTCAAAAGGATAAAAGGAACTCCTGGACCCCGCGTCCCGGAGCCTCAGCTCGAGGCCCGTAAAGGGACGGAGCCAGTAGCGCCGGCTTTTGAAAAAATCCACCGGGTCCCGGCCGGGAACGAGCGAACGAAGCTTCGGGTCCTCGGGCAAAAGAGTCATGACCCGGGCGCGGGCGTCCCTTTTAAGAATCTCCTCCGCGGCGTTTTTCTCCAAATTGTAAAAGCTCTCCGGCTGGGTCGGATTGACGCGCTTATGGGCGGAATAAAGGTCGATGAAAACGAGAAGGAACAGGGCCGGGCATATCCTGGCCGCCATGCCGGCCCTGGTCCTTATCAGGGTCCAGGCAAAGAGGCAAAGGCCCGCGATGAAAATGGTCCTGCAGGCCGCGAGATAAAACAGGCGAGACCTTATCGCCTCGAGGCCAAGAGATATGATCCGGTCTGAAAGCCCCCGCGTGGACAGGAAAAGCGCGGCCGCGGCGAGGACCAGAGAGACAAAGGGGACCATCCTCTCCGAGGACCCGGACGCGGGTTTGCCTTCTGGCGATCCGGGGTCGGCGAAGGTCCTGGCCAGGGCGTCCACGCCCATGGCGGCCAGGTAGCAAAGGGGCAGGGCGAAGCCCATCATGAGGCGCTCGGGTATGCGGAAACGGTCGAAGCCCGGAACGATCTTGTAGAAAATCCAATAAAGCCCCGCGTTCTCTCCCATGGCCAGGACCAGGAAAAGGACCATGGCCGCCGCCAGCATGAGCCATTCCTTTTTCCTCTTGCCCATGACGCCCGCCCCGGCGAGAAGGAGAGCGGCGAGCCCGGGATACAGGCTTAGAAGATAGGGAAGCGTGGGAGGACGAAGCCCCATTATCCAGAATGGATTGCCGCTCGGCTCGGAAATATAATTCGGTATGAGAAGGGTGGCCAGGGCCCTGGGATCGAGGGACCACCGGACGGCCTCGGAATACTCCAGCCCGCCCGCCCGGTTGGAAAGACCCGACAACTCGAGCGTCGGTACCCACTGGACCGCGCTGATAGCCAGGGCCAGGCCGAGGGACCCGCAAACGGCCCAGGCCGCCCTTTTGATTTTTCCTCGGGTCAGGCCTTGTCCGTCCTCCTGGAAAGGTCCGGCCAATAAAAAAAGCGGCGCCAGCGCGCCCGACAGAGCGGCTATCTGCGGCTCCCCTCCCAGGGCCTGCATGCCCCAGAAAAGACCGGACAGGCACAGGAAGCGAAGGTCCCCCGTCCGATAGAAACGCATGACGGCCCATAACAGCGGAGTTATCCAGGCGGCTGAATTAAGGACCACCACCTGGAGGCCGAGGGAGATAAAAAAGCCGCCATAGGCCCAGGCCAGGGAGCCGGCCAGGGAGGCCCCCCTCGAGAAACCCGAGCTCTTTAAAAACACGTAAGTCCCAAAAAGGGCCAGGGCGAAATGAGCGATGATGAAAAATGTCACCGTCCTGGCCGCCGATCCCAGGAGGAATATGAAGTTAAGGGGATAGAAGGCGAACCACTGGGGGTTGGCCGCCCCCGGAATGCCGTTGAAGCTATAGGGGTTCCAAAGCACGTCGAAGCCCGACTCGATTAAAAAGTGCCGCTTGGGCACGATCTCCACGCAGACGTCGCGGAAATAAAAGACCTGCCCTCCGAAGATGGCCTCCGCGAAAAAGAGGCACAGGGTGAAAAGCATGAAACCCATGGCCAAAAGGTCGGCGCGGCCGACCTCGAACCCGAGGAAAGCGGACAATTTTTCACCGAAATTTCTCGTTGTCCTTTCCATGATAACCACGCGAAAGGTATTACAATATAATCATTTGGCTTTTCTCTCAAGTCCGGAGCGGACAAAAGCGGGAAGGAAGCCGAAAAGCAAGGCCCTCTTAAGGCCTAAGGGCATAGGCGGCCGAGAACGACAAGACCGGAGGATAAGCCGCCCCGATTTCGGCCGAAACCGCGCGCCGCCCGGGGCCGGCCCTGATTGACACGAGTATCTCACTGTGTTAACTTACAAATTTGTTGGATCCGCTCGTTTTGGCCGCCTTTGGCGGCGGCCCCGGGTCCGGCGCGGTGAAGACTTGAACTTGATTAATTCAGGCGCGAGGGATTGAGATGAGCGCCCCCCTTATTGAAGACTATCCGCTGGAGGAATTGGCGGACAAGCTTTTCCGGGAGAGGGGGTTCGATCTTCACTCCTATAAACCCAGGCTTTTAAAGCGGAGGCTGACCGCCCGGTTGAGGCTCTGTTCCTGCGGCGGGGTCAAGGACTACCTTGATTTTCTGCGGTCCAACCCGGGCGAGGTGGACGAGCTTTTAAAGGCCCTCGATATCAACGTCAGCGGCTTTTTCCGTAACGCCGAGACGTTCGATTTCCTGGCCGAGCGGATACTGCCGGGCCTCATCCGACGGAACCGGGAGTCGGGAAGGGGTCTTTTCATGGTGAGCGCCGGGTGCGCCGACGGCGAGGAGCCCTACAGTATGGCCATGATATTGAAGGGCCGGTTCAGCCGGGACCTTCGCGGCATGGTGACTCGCTTGGTCGGAATGGACGTCTCCGGGGAATCGATCGAGAGGGCCAAAAAGGGCCTTTACAGAAACGACCGGCTGTCCGAGACGCCGGCGGAATACGTGAAGAAGTACTTTATCAAAAAGGGAAGCGACTTTGAGATATGCCCGGAGGTCCGCGAGATGGTGGAATTCGAGAGGCGAGACCTGCGGGAGGGCCTTCCTTTCTCGGGAGTGGACCTTTTACTGTGCCGGAACGTGCTGATCTATTTCCAGAAGGAAAGGCAGGACGCCCTGGTTAAAAGTTTTCTCGAGGGCCTTTACCCGGGCGGGTACCTGGTGCTGGGCAAGACGGAGAGTCTTATAGGAAACAAAAGAGAGGGTTTTAAGGTGGTCGACATATCTCAACACGTCTATTGCAAAGCGGGAGAAGAACCATGCGGATGGAGGTGAAGATTTTCCTTGGCTTTATGTTCGTGGCCCTCGCCACCACGGTTATAAACTTCGTTTTCAGCCTGCTTATGATCAACGACGTCTTCGGTCCGATCCCGGCCACGGTGGGAAGTCTTTCCGTTGTGCTGGTGGTCATGGCCGTGGCGGGAAGGCTTTACGCCAAGACCATTTATCTGGACCTCCACCGCCTCATATCCTCGGCCCGCCGCATCAGCAAGGGGGACCTGACCGAGGAGGTCAGCCTTAAGCGGGACAACCGTTTTCCCGACGAGATCGATGACCTCATGGCCTCGGTCAACGCCATGCTCGAGAGCCTGAGGGAACTCACGGCCAAGACCCAGGGCACGGCGGTCAACATCAGCAAGGCGGCCCAGAACCTCTCGACCACCTCGGAGGAAATGAACGCCTCTACCCTCGAGGTCTCGACCACCATCGAGGAGATCAGCAAGGGGGCCGAGCTCCAGGCCGAGCTGGTGGAGAACACCTCGAAGACCGTGAGGGAGATGGCCGGGACCATCGAGTTGACGTCCTCCAACGCCGCCGTCACCTCGACCTCCGTGTCCGAGGCCGCCCAGAAGGCGCAAGGATCGGGAGAACTCGCCAACACGGCCATGGAAAAGATGAAGCAGGTCTTCGAGAAAATGGCCAACTCCCAGGACATGGTCGTCCAGTTCGGGGGCAAGACCAAGCGCATCGGAAAGATCGTCGAGATGATCACCAACATCGCCCGCCAGACCAACCTCCTGGCCCTTAACGCCACCATCGAGGCGGCCCGGGCGGGAGAGTACGGCAAGGGCTTCGCCGTGGTGGCCGACGAGGTAAGAAAACTGGCCGAGTCGACCTCGACGGCCTCCGAGCAGATCACCGACCTGGTGCAGGAGGTGTCCGACGAGTCCGAGCGGGTGGTGAACTCGATGAAGGAGACGGCCGACAACATCGCCGAGGGCAGGGAGGACATCGGGACCATCAACCAGTCCCTGGCCGAGATCGTGGAGATGGTCAACGAGGCGGCGGCCAAGGTCAAGGACATCGCCGAGCTGTCCCAGGTGCAGGCCGAGGGCGCCAAGGACCTGGTCCGGAGCATCGACGAGATCGCCAAGGTCGCCCACGACAACGCCTCCGCCACCGAGGAGGTCAGCGCCGCCACCGAGGAACAGACCGCCTCGATGCAGGAAATGGCCACCTCGGCCCAGGAGCTTTACATGCTCAGCGACGAGCTCAAGAACGTGGTCAGCAAGTTCCGGCTCGACGCCGAGAGGGTGATGGTGACGGAGGCCGGGGCGTCCTTCCGGCCCGACGAGGAGGACAGGGTCACGGGAAACCACGCGGCCAAGGACAAAAAGAAAGAAAAGGGCGGCGATAAAAACAAGCCCGGCTCGGGCGACGCCGCCGACATGGACTTTATTTTCGAGTGATGGAAGCCGCCGTTAATTTAAGACCCGACGCCCGGCGTCAGGTCATAAGTTTCGCCCTCGAGCCCGAGCTTATGGGCCTCGAGTTGAAATACGTCGAGAAGGTAATCGAGATAAGCTCTTTCACCTTCGTGCCCCGGGCGCCCTCCTTTATAAGGGGGGCCATCAACCACCACGGCAAGGTCATAGCGGTGGTGGACCTGAGGGATTTCCTCGGGATGGGCAAGTCCGAGCTGACGCTGGACTCGAGGCTCCTGATAATCGGGAGCGAGGTTTACCATCTCGGGTTTATCGTGGACCGGGTGGAAAGGATCGAGCTGGTTCCCATGCGGGGCCCGCTGGTCCAGACGCCCGAGCCGGGAGAGTCCAACCCCTTGGTTTTGAGAATGATCAACCTCGGCGGAAGGATTCTTAACCTCATCGACATGGACAAGCTCCTGGCCGACGTGGAGAATTACTTCGCCTAATGAAGATTGATTGAGGAGGTCGCGGATGCCTATCAGGGTTCTCATCGCCGACGACGCGCTATTCATGCGGAACATGATCAAGGACGTGTTCGCCGGCGACGACTTCGAGGTGGTTGGAGAGGCGGCTAACGGCGTCGAGGCCGTGGAACGCTACAAGGAACTCCAGCCCGACGTCACCACCATGGACATAGTCATGCCCCAGAAGAGCGGGATCGAGGCGGTAAGGGAAATCGTCAAGATCGACAAGGACGCCAAGATCGTCATGTGCTCGGCCCTGGGCCAGGAGTCCCTGGTCATGGAGGCCATCGAGGCCGGGGCCTCCGACTTCATCGTTAAGCCGTTCAAGCCGGAAAAAGTCCTCGAAATCGTCCGCAAAGTAGTCAAGCTCTGATTCCAGTCCCCGGACGGGAGCGAAAACCGCGACCGCCCGGACCCGTACGCCGAGGGGCCCGATCATGGATATGAGTAAGTACAAGGCCATGTTCATCTCCGAGACCGCGGAACACCTGCAGTCCATGAGCCGGGGCCTTGTCAAAATCGAGCAAAACCCCGAGGAGCAGGAGGCCATCGCCGAGGTCTTCAGGAACGCCCATTCCATCAAGGGCATGGCCGCCTCCATGGGGTTCGAGCCCATACGGGACCTGGCCCACGCCATGGAAGACGTGATGGACGACGTGAGGGAGGGGACCACCAGGCCCGAGGCCGAGGCCATGGACCTGCTTTTCCAGGGCCTGGACCTGCTCGAGAAGATGCTCTCCCAGGTCGAGAACGACCTCGAGTTCTCCGGCGAGGGCGAGGAACTGGCCGCCCGGATCAGGAGCTTTCGCGAGACGGCGGGAGAAAAACCGGCCGCCGAGACCGCGCCCTCCGAGGAACCAAAAAAAACGACCGGCCAAGAAGAGGATAAGCCGGAGATAGACCTGGGCGACATGGGCATGGGAGAGATCGAGGCCAAGGAGGAAACCCGGACCTCGCCCCCCCCCAAGCTGCCCGAGCTGGTCTTCGACGACGACCTGGACTTCGCCCTGGACGAGGAGACCGAGGAGGAAGTCAAGGCGCCCGAGCCGGTCCAGACCGCCCAGGCCGCCGGCGACGAGTACGACCTCGAGGAGGAAGAAGACGGCTTCGACGACGAGGTGACCTTTACCCTCGAGGACGCCGGATTGGCCTCGCCCCCCCCACCCAAGGCGGCCGCCCCCGCCGCGACGCGACCCGGGCCCGCCCCGGTGCCGCCCGAGCCGGAGTCCCCGGAGAAGGCCGCCGGGCCCCGCCGCTCGATCAAGGTTATTTTCTCCCCCCAGACCGCTTCCCCCGGGGTCCGGGGACTTATCCTTTTCAAGCGCCTCGGCGAGGTGGGACAGATACTCGATTCCCGCCCTCCCGCCGACGAGGTCAAGGCGGGAAACTTCCTGGACGACCCCAAGGGACTGGCGGTCGAGATCGACTTCCAGGCCGACTCGGGGGAGGCCGAGATCATCGAGGTGATCAAGTCCATGACCGACGTCGAGGCCTTCGAGGTCACGGCCCCCGAGGCGGGTCCGGCGCAAGCGGCCGCCCAGGCCGAGGACTCCGCCGAGCCGGCCGAGGCCCGCGACAAGGAACCCGCCTACGACCCCTTCGCCCAGGTCCAGTCCCTGCCCCAGACGGTAAGGGTCAAGACCATGGCCCTGGACGGTTTCATCAACGCCCTGGGTGAAATGATCCTGGTCAAGAGCGAGCTGCGGGAAGTGGCCAAGCGCCATCCCATCGGCGCCCTTACCGCCGGGCTGGACAAGCTGGAGGGACTGGTAAAGGACTTCTACGACCAGGTCATGAGCATCAGGATGATGCCGCTCGAGAGCGTGGTGCAAAGACTTCCCCGCGTGGTCCGGGACCTGGCCCGGGACGAGGGCAAGAAGATAAGGTTCGAGATCACGGGGGTCGACATCGAGCTGGACCGGGCCATCCTCGAGCAGCTCACCGACCCCCTGATCCACCTGCTTCGCAACTGCGTCAACCACGGGATCGAGACGCCCGAGGAAAGGGAGAAGATGGGCAAGCCCGGCGAGGGCGTGATCGTTCTCGAGGGCTACCGGATGCGGGACCTGGCCCTGATCGAGGTCCGGGACGACGGAAGAGGGATGGACCCCTTCGCCATCAAGGAGGCGGCCGCGGCCAAGGGGGTCGTCTCGGCGGAGCAGGCGGCCAAGATGACCGACGAGGACGCGCTCCAGCTCATCTTCACCCCGGGTTTCTCGACGGCCAAGAAGGTGGGCATGGTCTCGGGCCGGGGCGTGGGCATGGACGCGGTCAAGAACGTGGTCGAGGGCGTGGGCGGTTTCGTGACCATCAACACGGTGCCGGGAAGCGGGACGACCTTCACCCTCCACCTGCCCCGCACCATCGCCATCGTGAACGTTCTCCTGGTCAAGCTGCTCGAGGAAGTCTTCGCCGTTCCCCTGACCAAGGTGCAAAAGACGGTCGAGATACTTCCCCACCAGGTAAGGGTGAACCAGGGCAAAAGGTTCTACCTCGACCGCCAGGAGATGGTGCCCATGAAGCCCCTGCACCGGTTCCTCGACCTGGAGGAACCCAAGGCCTCGCCGAGGGACGCGGCCCAGGCCCTTATCGTCGAGGCCCACAACAGGAAGGTGGCCCTCCTCGTGGACGACCTGATCGGACAAGAGGAGGCCTTTATAAGACCGCTTGGAAAACCGCTGGAGAGGATTTCGGGCCTGTCCGGCGTTACCATGCTGGGGGACGGAAAAATGGTTTTCGTCCTGGACACGATGAGCTTGCTCTAAGGTGAAACGAACATGAACCAGCCCTTGACGTACGAGGACTTGGAACTCCGCGAGGTCGAGTACGACGCCCTGCGCGAGATTTCCAACATAGGAATGGGACACGCCGCCACCGCCCTCAACCAGATGATCGGCAAGACCGTCATCCTGACCATACCCGAGGTGGCGCTGGTATCTCTCAAGGACCTTCCCGACTTCGTGGGAGGGACCGAGAAGATCGTCATCGGGATTTATTTGAAGGTGTGGGGCGACGTGACCGGCGACATACTCATGGTCTTCCCCCGCAAGAGCGCCCTCGCCCTTTGCGCCCTGCTCACGGGGGGAGCGCCGGAGGACGAGCTGGTCCTCTCGGAAATGCACTCCTCCGCCCTCCGGGAGATCGGCAACATCCTCGCCTCCTCCTATCTGGCCGCCCTCGAGAGGCTGTTGGGCAAGACCCTCATCCCCTCCGTGCCCGGCATCGCCTTCGACATGGCCGGCGCGGTGGTGGACTACATCCTCATCCAGGTGGGAGAGGCCGTGGACCAGACCCTGGTGATCAAGGCCGCCTTTAAGGGAAACGACCACGGCGTCAAGGGGAACTTCTATCTTATGCCCGACCCCAACTCCCTCAAGATAATTCTCGACGCCGCCAAGATGCTGGCCAGCCAGAGAAACGGCGAGAGGAACCGATAGTCATGGAAGCTCCTCTGGCGTCGGAAAACGTGCTCCGGGTAAGGATATCCGAGTTCCTCGTGGCCAGGCCCCCGGCCATCCTCCGCGTGTCCGGCCTCGGGTCCTGCGTGGCCCTCGGGCTTTTCGATCCCAAGGCGGGACTGGCCGGGCTGGCCCATATACTGCTTCCCGGTCCCGCGCCCGATTCGGTGCGGGGTTCCGAGGACCCGCGCGTCAACAGGTACAAGTACGCCGACCAGGCGATCGAGGGCCTGCTCCAGGCCATGGAGCGGGAAGGCGCCACCCTGGCCGAAGTCAAGGCCAAGATAGCGGGCGGCTCGACCATGTTCTCGCAGGAGGACGGATTTGGCGACGCCCGTACGATCAAGGACGGGATCGGGGCGAGGAACGTGGAGGCCGTCAAGGCCAAGCTGGCGGAATTGAACATACCCATCGCGGGGGAGGACTCGGGAGGAAAGAGCGGCAGGACCATATCCTTCGACCCGGCGACGGGAATCATGAGCATCACAACCAAAAGGAGCGAGGCGGTCGAGATATGACCCGCTCCCGGGCGCGGCCCCCGGCCGAGTCTCGGCCCCGCCTATTGACGTCATGGATGAAAAGTACCTCAGAAAACTGATCGGGGACGTAAGGAAGGGCAAGACCGGGGAGGACGAGGCCTTGGCCGCTCTTCGCGACCTTCCCTTCGCCGACCTGGGACACGCCAAGGTTGACCACCACCGGTCCCTCAGGCAGGGAGCGCCCGAGGTAGTCTTCGCCGAGGGCAAGACCCGGGAGCAGGTGGCCGCCATACTGGAGGAGCTGGCCAAGGCCGGCGACCACGTTCTCGCCACCCGGGTCTCGCCCGAGCAGGCCGCCCACGTTAAAAAGAAGCGGCCCGGCGTCATCCATAACCCGGTGGGCCGGACCCTCCGTATAGTAAAGGGCAAAGCGCGCAAGGAGGGCGAAAGAGGACCGGTGCTGATACTGAGCGGCGGCACCTCGGACCTGCCCGTGGTGGAGGAGGCCAGGGAAACCCTGATCTGGCTGGGCGTTCGTCCCATCGTGATCGGCGACGTGGGCGTGGCCGGGCTCCACCGCCTCCTCGCCCATCGCGGCGAGATAGACGAGGCCAGGGCCATCATCGTGGCCGCGGGCATGGAGGGGGCCCTGCCCAGCGTGGTGGGGGGCCTGGTGAACAAGCCCGTCATCGGCCTGCCCACCTCGGTGGGATACGGGGCGGGGGCCGGAGGCCTGTCCGCCCTTTTAGGCATGCTCAACTCCTGCGCCTCCGGCGTGGTGGTGGTTAACATCGACAACGGGTTCGGCGCGGCCTTCGCCGCCTCCCGCATGCTCCGGATAGGAGAAGAATCATGACCCGCGCGGCCTACCTGGACTGCTTCTCGGGCGTCTCGGGAAACATGTTTTTGGGCGCCCTCATCCACGCCGGCGTCAAGCCCGCCTCGATCCGCAAGGCCGTCAAGAGGGTGGTGGGCGACTTCACCCTTGCCGCGAAAAACGAGGAGAGGGCCCACATGGCGGGGGTCCACGTCAAGGTGGGCTACCGGAAAAAGGACCAGCGCCACCGCGGCCTGCCCCGCATCGAGGAAATGATCCGAAAAAGCGGGCTGCCCGGACCGGTGATCTCGGACTCCCTCCGGGTCTTCCGGGCCCTGGCCGAGGCCGAGGCCAAAGTCCACGGCGTGCCCGTCGAGAAGATACACTTCCACGAGGTGGGGGCCGTCGACGCCATCGTGGACGTCGTGGGAACCGTCTTCGGCCTTTTCGAGCTGGGCGTCGGGGAGGTCCACTGCTCTCCCCTTCCCCTTTGCGGGGGCGAGGTCCAATGCGCCCACGGAACGCTTCCCCTGCCCGCTCCGGCGGTAATGGAACTGGTCAAGGGCCTTCCCGTCAGGGGCATGGAGGGCGACCTCGAGCTGGTCACGCCCACCGGCGCGTCCCTGGTTTCCACCCTGGCCAAGCGGTTCGGGCCCATGCCCGCCATGACCGTGTCCGCCGTGGGCGTGGGACTGGGAGACCGCGATATTCCCCACCGGCCCAACGTGACGAGGCTGATCCTGGGCGAGAAAAAGGGAGAGGGAGACTCGGTGGTCCAGATCGAGGCCTCCATCGACGACATGACCCCCGAAAGCTTCGGCTTCCTCATGGACAGGCTGCTCGAGGCCGGGGCCCTGGACGTTTCCTTTTTGCCCTGCCAGATGAAGAAGAACCGGCCCGCCACGCTGGTCAGGGCCCTGGCCGGGCACGGAAACCGCGAGGCGGTGACGAGGACCCTGTTGAGGCACAGCGCCACCCTCGGGGTCAGGGAGTACGAGGTATCGAGGACCGTGCTTCCCCGCAGTACCTTCAAGGTCGAGACGAGGTTCGGGACCATCAGGGTGAAAAAAGCCGAGGGGCCCGACGGCTCCGTCCGGCTGCACCCCGAGTACGACGACGTGGCCGCGGCGGCCGCGGCGCGTGACGCCACCATGGCCGAGGTCAGTAGGGCCGCCCTCGAGGCGGCCCGGACGGGAGATTGGGAGTGAAGAAAAAGGTCCTTCTCGTGGACGTTCCCAGGGGAGGCCTGGCCTCCCTGGCCAAGGACCTTGCAAACAAGGGCTACGCCGTTGAAAGAAGCGCGGGCGAGGTACCGGCGCCATCGCCGGCGGGGGAAAACCTGGCCGGGGCGGTGGTCCATCACAAGCGCGCCCGGGAGGTGAAAAAGCTGAGGGGCCTGGCCGGCATGGACGCGGTCCCCATTATCCTTTGGTTTCCCTCCGGGGCCGGACCCGGTCCCAAGGCGGCGGAGGTGGCCGACGACTTCATGGTGGGCAAGGTCTTGGCCGATGAACTCCTGGCCAGGTTCAAGGCCGCGGAAAAGGACCTGAAGCTCAAGCTGCCCTGGCTCCAGGACTCCCTCCAGGCCCTTACCCGCATAGGCCGGTCCACCGCCGGAAGGGGAAGCGACTTCAGCGTCCTTGCCATCACCGCCCGGGAGGTCGAGCGGGTCATGCCCGGGGTGAGGTGCTCGATCATGATGCTCTCCTCCAAGGGCGGCTCGGGCATGGTCATCACCCAGGGAGACCGTCCCGAGCCTCTCAACATCCGGCTTGAGTTCAAGAAGTATCCTGAGATACGCAAGATGCTGGACACCAGAAAGCCGGTGTCGATAACCAACGTTCGCCGCCACCCGCTGATGAAGGAGGTCAGGGACATCCTGAGCGCGACCGACCTTTTTTCCATCCTGGTGGTCCCCATCTTCTTCCGGGACGAGGTGATCGGCCTGATCATGCTGCGCTCGGTCGGGGCCCCCCGCCCCTTCGAGCGGATCGAGATATCCTTCCTCGAGATGGTGGCGCAGAGCACGGCGGTTTCCCTTCGCAACATCCGGCTGGGCCGGGAGGTCTCGGAGGAGGTCAAAAGGAAACGGGAGGCCAAGCGCCTGGCGAAAAGGAAGACGAGCGACCTGGCCAGGATGGAGACCCTCTTCGACCACGCCTCCGACGGCGTGCTGGTGGTGGACTCGGACGGCGGCATCAAGAGCGCCAACGTGAACTTCCTTCGTCTCTCCGGCTACGCGAGGCGGGAGGTGGAAAAGCGGAACATCGACGACTTCCTCTTTCCCACGCCCGACGACGTGGTGACCGTCTCGATGGAGATAGGCCGTCTGGGGCAGGAGAAGCGGGAATACAAGGCCAGCCGCTTTTCCCAGGTTCTGCGGGGCAAGTCGGGGGCCCGCCTTTTCGTTGCCCTCCGGGTTGAGAGCCTTCCCACCCGGGACGAGTGGCTCATCTCGATGCACGACCTCACGGAGGAGCGGGAACTGGAGGACGCCCTGCGAAGGACCAAGGAGTTCCTCGAGAACGTGATCAACTCCTCGATGGACGCCATTATCGCGGCGGACATGACGGGCTCGATCATCCTTTTTAACGCGGCGGCGGAGAGCATCTCGGGCTACAAGGCCGAGGACGTGGTGGGCCGGATGAGCATCGTGGACTTCTACGCCCCCGGCGTGGCTCGCGACATCATGCGCAAGTTAAGGAGCGAGGACTACGGGGGCAAGGGCAAGCTCGAGAGCAGCTACAACACTCTCATCAGCTCGGACGGCCGGGAGATACCCATCAACATCAGCGCCGCCATCGTCTACGAGGATGGGCGCGAGGTGGCCAGCGTGGGCATTTTCCAGGACCAGCGGGAGCGCATCCGCATCGAGAAGGAGCTTCGGGAGGCCCAGGAGAAACTTATGGAGTCCCGGCAGAGGTCCCATCTCATGGCCCTGTCGGGGGCGGCGGCCCACGAGCTGAACCAGCCGCTGACCTCGATCCTCGGCTACCTCGAGCTTTTGCGCCGGGTCGAGAGGAACCTGATGGAGGCCCAGCCCGAGAACCCGTCGGTGGCTTCCCTGCACAACGCCGCCGAGGTCATCGGCCAGGAGGCCGAGAGGATGGCCGAGGTGGTGAGAAAGATCGGCCAGGTCACCGAGTTCGAGACCCGCGAATACGTGGGCGGGGCCCGCATCATGGACCTGGACCGGGCCCAGGGCGACCGGGCCGACGAGAACGCGCCCATTTGGCAGACCCTGTTCAACCACATGAAGGAGGCCGTGTTCGTGGCGGGGGAGGACACGGTGGTGACCATGGCCAATCCCGCCTCGGTAACCTTCACCGGCGAGAACCCGGTGGGAAAAAGCTTCACCCGCTACCTCAAGGGACAGGATTACACGCTGGCCATGGAGGCCATGGAGAGGGTGAAAAAGGGCGAGGCCGTCCCCATCGAGATCGAGGCCGAGATACCCAGCGGGGACAGGAGGCTGGTGGACGCCCTGGCCCTTCCCATCCCCAGCTCCGGCGAGATGATGACCATCTACTCCGACGTCACGGAAAGAAGAAGGCTCGAGAACGAGCACCGCGACTTCGCCAGCTTCAGGGAGCAGATTTACAAGAACTCCTCGGTGCCCTTCATCGTGTTCGACGTGGACTCGAGGATCACCTTCTGGAACCGGGCCGCCGAAAACCTCTTCGGCTACGCCTACGAGGAGGTCAAGGGCAAGAACGTGGGCTTTTTGATCCAGGGGTTCGTGCCCGCCCACCACCAGGAGCACCTGCGCCGCCTCCGCAAGGAAAGGGACCTGACCGAGGAAATCCGGCTGGTCAAGAAGTCGGGCGAGGTCTTCAGGGCCTACTACGTGAACTCCCTGATGCGGGACGAGGATGGCAAGACCGCGGGCTTCCTGAGCATGATCTTCGACCTCACCGAGCGCCGGGCCTTCGAGGCCGAGCTTCGGCAGAAGACCGAGCAGATCACGGTGATGAGCGACATCTCCGACGCGGTGCGGGCGGGTGAGGCCCTCGAGGAGGTCCTGGGAGGGGCCCTTCGCAAGCTCTCCCGCGTCTTCCCCCTCGACATGTGCGCCGTGGTGGTAAGGGACGAGGCGGAAAGCGAGTTGAAAGTGCTCAACTACGTCCCCGAGCAGGGCCGTCTTACGAGGAACGTCATCTCCACGTCCGCCGAGCCGGACGTTTTGTCGCGCGTTCTTTTCCTCGATCAGCCGGCGGTGTTCGACGACGTCTCGAACGTTGACTGGGGCGAGATGCCCAGGAACTTCGCCCGTGAGGTCAAGGAGATGATCGGAAGAGGATACAAGTCCCTGATCAACTACCCCCTCGTGTTCCGGGGCGAGGTCATGGGCACCCTCCACGCGCTCTCGAGCGAGAAGGCCTTCTACGGGGCCGAGCACCTGTCCAGGCTCAGCCAGTTCGCCGGGCCCATTACCATGAGCCTGGCCAACGCCCGGCTCTTCAACCAGATACAGAAGAAGAACCGGGACCTGTCCAGGCGCACCGAGTGGATGGCCGAGCTGATCTCGGCGGGACAGGAAATACATTTCGGCATGGAGCCGGACGAGATGCTCGCTCGGCTTATCAAGCCCTACATGAAGGCGAACGAGAACATCAGGATCACGGCCTGGCTCAAGGGGGCCGAGGGCGGGGGCCTTCGCCTGGCCGCCGGCCGGGGCCTTCGGAGGCTGGGCAAGGCCCGGCTCGAGCTGGCGGAGGAGTATCTGGATAAAATCCGAAGCGACAACCGCATCCTCGAGTTCGGGGACCTGAAAGAGGAGGGGCCTTATCGTGCCCTTTTCAAGAAAAGCAAGGCCGCCATCATCGTGCCCATGACGGCCTTCGACCAGTGGCTCGGCGTTCTCAGCCTCGAGAGCGAGCGTCCCTTCTCGGAGGAGGACAAGTTCGAGGCCCGGGTCATGGCCGCCCACGTGGCGGGGGTGATGAGGAACCTGTTCTTCTACCACGAGCTTGACCTTTCCGCCAGGTACCAGCGGGGCCTTATTGACGACGCCAACGCCCTTATCCTCATCATCGACCGGGACGGCAAAATCGCCCTGATCAACAACGCCCTCCAGGAGCTGATGGGCGTGAGCGAGGAAGGGTACGTCGGCGTCGGCTTCGGCGAGATATTCGAGAGGCACCTGCTCATCGAGTATGAGGGAAGACCCATTACCGCGGGAGACGAGAAATTCCGGGGGCTTACCGGCCGGGTCCGCCGCGGCGAGAGCCTGGCCAACCTGCGGGTCAACATATCCACGCCCGCCGGCCAGAAAAGCAGGGCCATCTTCAACACGTCCTCCATCCTCGACCGGGAGGGCAGGTTCCAGGGCTTCATCGCCATCGGCCAGAACATCACCCGCTACCAGGAACTGGAGAACCACCTGCTCCAGGCCGAGAAGCTGGCCACCGTGGGCCGCATGTCCGCGGGCATAGCCCACGACCTGGCCAACCCCATCACCAGCGTCATCAACTCCGCCCGGCTGCTCGAGGGTCAGAGCGAGCTCAGCGCCAAGGGCCGGGACAGGGTCGAGTGTCTCATCGAGGACGCGGAAAGGATTCGACAGTTGTCTCAGAACCTGATGAGCTACGCCCGTCCCTCCCGGGAGCAACTCTTTCCCGTTGACGCCGGGCGGATGATCGAGGAGTCGCTCAGTTTCTCGCGCTACGAGCTCGAGCGCGACGGGGTGACGGTCGAGGTCGAGGTCCCCGCCGACCTTCCCCCCATCCGCGGCATCAAGGACCAGCTCCAGCAGGTTTTCATCAACCTCCTGGTCAACGCCAGCCACGCCTGCGCGGAAAAAGGGGGGGGACGGGTGCGGGTGCGCGGGGGCAAGGGCGAGGGAGACACGGTGACGATAACGGTCGAGGACGACGGCGCGGGCATTTCGCCGGAGGACCTTCCCCGCCTCTTCGATCCCTTTTTCACCACCAAGCCCGAGGGCAAGGGCACGGGCCTCGGACTTTCCATCATCAAGGAGATAATCAGCCGGCACAAGGGCGAGGTGTCGGTGGTCAGCCGGCCGGGGGAAGGCGCGACCTTTACGGTCGTTCTTCCCGTTTTCACTACTAATTGAAACATCCATCGGGAGGCGTCATGGCTGAGAAGAGGAAACTTAGGCTGGGAGAGATACTCCGGGAGATGGGACTGGTCTCGGAGGAGGACGTTACCCGCGCCCTCAAGGCGGGCAAGGAAAGCGGCCTCCGCGTGGGCGAGGCCCTCATCGAGCTGGGCATCCTGACCGAGGACAGGATGCTGTGGGCGCTGGCCGAGCAGCTCGGCCTCAGCTTCATCCGGATCGCGCCCGACCAGATCAACGAGGCGGCCGTGCGCCTGATACCGGAGGACATGGCCCGGAGCAGGCTGGTCCTTCCCCTCATCCAGATCGGCCCCGAGTTGACCCTGGCGGTCAACGACCCCCTGCAGGACGAGCTCTTCGAGGACGTGGCGCGCCTGTCGGGGTGCGAGGTCCACCTTTCCCTCGCCCGTGCCGAGGAAATAGTTGACGGCCTTAACCAGGTTTACGGCAAGGCGGCCGAGGCCGAGTTCGAGCCCGAGTCGTCCCTGTCCTCGGACCGCTACCCGGACAAGGAACTCTCTTACATGGCCGCCGACAAGGGGGCCTCCCGCCTGCTCGAGCGCCTGCTCAAGGACTGCCTCGAGAACAACGTGAACGCCGTGCATCTCAAGATTCGGGGAGGCAAGGCCCAGGTCATGTTCCGGGAGGAGGGCGTGATGAAGGTCGTCCTGGAGATGGGGGCCGGCTGGGGCAGGGCCATCCTCACCCGGCTGAGCCTGATGACGGGCGAGTCTCGCGAGATCGGCTCGTCTCGCTCCTGGCGCATCGAGGCGCAAGTGGAGGGCTCGGCCCTGGGCCTGGACGTCTCTAGGCTCCAGGTGAGGGGGGGCGAGGCCGCCCTCATCCGCGTGCTGGGCAAGAGGGCCAAGAAGATGCCCGTGAACAAGCTCGGGCTGACCCCCACCCAGCGCGGCCTTATCGAGGGCATGCTGGCCACCCCGGGGCTGATCGTCGTCACCGGGCCCGGCGACTCGGGCCGGGCCACCACCGTGGCCAGCCTGCTCGGCGGGTTCGACCCCGCCTCGAGCAGGATCGTCACGGCCGAGGACTGGATCAGGACGGAGGACCCCGGCGTCCTCCAGGTCGCCTCCGAGACCCTTCCCAAGGGGGAGTCCAAGGTGCGGGCCCTCACCTCGCTCGATCCCGACGTCCTTTACATCGAGAGCCTCGAGACGGCCGGGGAAATGGAATGGGCCCTGCGCGCCGGCATGAGGGGGGCCTTTATCTTCACCCTCCTCGACTTCAGGCGGGCGGCCTCGGCCCTCAATTACCTGGCCGGGCTGGGCATTCACCCGTCCCTGGTGGCGGAGGGGTTGTCCGGCGTCGTGGCCCAACGGCTGGTCCGGGTCCTTTGCGACAAGTGCAAAAGCGAGGTCAAGCTTAAAAAGAGCCAACTGGCCGGCTTCGACGGGGTGGTGACCGAGGTCCTGACCTCGGGCCCGGTCTACAAGACCAAGGGCTGCAAGGCGTGCGGCGGGACCGGATACAAGGGAAGGGCCGCGGCCTTCGAGGTGCTGGCCCTCGACCACCGGCTGAGGGAGGCGGTGGCCTCCGGCATCTCCGTGGCCGGATTGCCCATGGACTACGGCAAGCCGGACCTCGAGCTGCCCCACCGAGTGCTCGAGCTGATAAAAAAAGGCGTTTGCGGCTGGGAAGAAATCCTGCCCTTCAGATAATTACCACCTAAGCCGGAGTCGGGAAAATGGCCAAGATAGATCAATTCTTTCAAGCGATGCTCGATAAGGGGGCCTCGGACCTGCACCTCACCTCGGGCGCGCCCCCCATGGTAAGGCAGCACGGCGACATGACGCCCCTCTCGGACAAGGCCCTCACGCCCAAGCAGACGAGGGAGCTGCTCCTCGAGATGCTCTCCGAGGCCAAGCAGGAAAAATTCAAGAAGACGCGGGACCTGGACTTCGCCTACGAGATGGGCGAGTACCGGTTCCGGGCCAACTTCTTTTTCCAGAGGAAGGGAGTGGGGGCCGTGTTCCGCGTCATTCCCGCCAGGATACTCTCGGTGGAGGACCTGGGCTTGCCGGCGCAGATACTGAAGCTGGCCGCCTTCAAAAAGGGGCTGGTGCTGGTCACGGGCGGCACGGGCTCGGGCAAGTCGACCACCCTGGCCGCCCTCATCGACTACATCAACGTCAACCGCAAGGAGCACGTTATCACCGTCGAGGACCCCATCGAGTTCGTGCACGAGAACAAGAAGAGCCTTATTAACCAGCGCGAGGTGGGGACCCACACGGTAAGCTTCGCCGCCGCCCTCAAGGCCGCCCTGCGGGAGGACCCCGACATCATCCTGGTCGGCGAGATGAGGGACCTCGAGACCATCGAGCTGGCCATTACCGCGGCCGAGACGGGACACCTGGTGTTCGGGACCCTCCACACCTCGAGCGCGCCCAAGACCGTGGATCGGATCATCAACGTCTTTCCCACCACCCAGCAGGAGCAAATAAGGACAATGTTAAGCGAGTCACTGCGCGGCGTCGTCTCGCAAAACCTCCTTAAAAAAGCCGACGGAAAAGGTAGGGTTGCGGCCCTCGAGATACTGGTGGCCACCAGCGCCTCGAACAACCTGATTCGGGAGAACAAGACCTTCCAACTCAACTCCGTCATTCAGACCGGCAAAAGGGACGGCATGCAGACCATGGACCAGGCCATCATGGAGCACCTCATGGCCAAAAGGATCACGGCCCAGGAGGCCTATACCTACGCCGTGGAAAAAAGACAGTTCGAGTCGTTCCTGAAATAGGGCCGCGCCTTAGCGCCCCGTCCGCTCGAGATACCGGGCCATGACCTCCTCGAGGGCCGCGCCGTCCCGGAGGACCAGTATCAGGTCCGTCGGGTTGTCCCTCCCGCCCGGGTCGTAATCGATCTCGAGCCGCGACTCCTTCTCCTTGAACTCGAAGCCGGCCTCGCGGCGGGTCCCGTCCATCATCAGCCTCACGGAGGATGACGGCCGCGAAAGACCGGGCGAGCGGACCCTGGCCACGCCCCTTCCCGAGGCGCTCACCATGACGTAATCCGGACCCTTGACGATGACCCCGAACTTGCCGGTGAAGCTCATCTCGTCTTCCCCATACTCGACGCGGCCGCCCCGCGGGTCGTCGAGCAGGGCCGCCCGCAGCCCGCCGTCCGCGATGGAAACAAAGGACGCCGTCTTGGCGCCCGCCGCCAGTCGCATATCGCTCGCGCCTCCCGCGAAGAATACGGGGCCGTCGAAGGGCCCGGCGCCGCGGTTGACGACCGATAAGATCACGGGAGACCCCGGCGGTCCTCTCCTCTCGATCACGTCCACCTCGTCCGCGTCCGTCCAAGCCCTTTTAAGGACCACGCCCTTTCGCCGGGCCATCTCTTCCAGTTCCCGATAACCCCGGCCCTCGCCGTACCAGAAAACCTCGGGCCCGTCCTCCATCCCCTCGGCGGCCTCGAGGTCGAAAAATTTCCTCGAGCCCTCGGGCAGCGCGAGGATTTCGTATTCTCCGATTTGTCCCGGTTTCAAATGGTCCAGATGGACCACGTCGAACTCGGCGTGGCGTTTCACAAGGTCACCCGCGATGAGCATGGACCGCTCGGCCAGGTTGGCGCCTCGGGTAAACTCGGCCAGGGCCTTATGCCGGGTCCGCCGATGGGGCCGGTTGAAGTTGAACCTGAAGTCCCAGTTCCAGGCGCGCTCGGGTTTGTGGCTATAGCCGACCGCCAACCGGGGCCTCTCGCGGCCGGGAAGGAAACCGCCCGAGCGCTCCATGAACAAATAGGTCAGCTTGCCGTTCCAGAAGCAATCGCGGGTCCTTCCCTCCGGCGTCACGCAGGCCTCCATGCCCCACGAGCGGCCCGGGGCCACCTCGCGGTTGTCGGGACGGGCCTGAAGCCCGACGTATATATTGGCCGCGTCCGCTCCCCAGGCGATGGGGGCCTGGAAGTAAAGCCGCCTCGAGCAGGTTATCTCGGGAACGAAGGCGGGGTACGGACTCGAGAGGGTACCGGAAAGACTCGTCCGCCAAACCGCCATGTGCACGTACTCGTCCCAGTTGTACTTGTAGACCAGGTCCCCCGTGAAGATGGTCCAGGGACGATAGACCTCGGCGTAAACGTTGGTCCCCAGCCAGCCGCCCGAGGCCTCGGCCATTCCGCCCAGGTCGCCCAGCATGCCGGCCATGTCCCAGGGCATGCACAGAAGGTCCTGGAAGGTCGGCGCGTAAAAGCCGACTTCTATAAGGGCCTCGCGGTAGCGGCGGAGGGCCTCCACGTACTGCCACTCCGCGAACTCGTCAAGGTCCAGGTATATCTGGAATTCCTCGCCGCTCCTGGGGTCATTCCACCTGGAGGGCATGGGCGCGTCCCGGAAAGAGGAATAGGCTGAGCCGTGGGCCGCGTTCAGGCGCTGGACGCTGCCGTACTTGTCCTTTAGCCACTCGGGCCAGGCCGTTTGGACCTGGTAGGCGTTATAGTCCGCCTTGAAGTTGTGAGTGAGGTAATTCGAGAGCGTGACGAACCCGTCGCCCGGCGTCTCGTTATCCACCTGCACCGCCACGATGGGGCCGTCCGGCCACTGGCGGGGGACAGCGACCTTGGCGACCTCCCCGTAATAGCGCCGTACCAGCTCCAGGTAAAGGGGATGGAGATAGGATACGCGGGGCATGCCCGAGTCGCCGTGCATATAGGGCTTGCCGCGCTTATCGAGGGCGGCGGTCTCGGGGTAATCCCTAATAAGCCAGTGCGGTACGCCGCCCGCGTTGGTCTCGGCGTCGATAAAGGGCCCGGGCTTGAGTATGACCTTGAGCCCCCGCTCGGCGCAGAGGTCGAGGAAACCGGCCAGGTCCCTTTCCGGCCGGGTCCTTCCCGTGAAGTCGAAGTCCCCCTCCTCCATCTCGTGCCATCCCCAGTGAACGTAGGTCGAAACGCAGTCGGCGTTGTACTGGGCCATCCTCGTCAGGAGCGGCCCCCACTTGTCGCGGGGAAACCTGAAGTACTGGAACTCGACCGACCTCAGCGGCTCGTCGTAGCGGGAGGAACGAAAATAGTCCCGCTCCGCTCCGGCGCCCGTCCGCCCTTGTCCCGTATAGCCAAGGAGCAGGGCCAACATGGCGAGGCAAGGAACGATCCTCAAGGGGCGCGCGCCCGCCGGGCTCGCAGCCCTTGGCCGATTCTCGCGTGGTGAAGATTTCATATTGACGGATTTTACAGCCCGTCGCGGATGACTTCAAAACGCGCCGCGCTCCCTCGAGCTTAGCGGCTTTCAATCCTCCTTCTTGCCGAGCGCCGCCAAATTGAGGATACTATTTCCCACGCCCGCGAGGGACAAGAAGATGGACGAGTTCACGAGAAAAATCGAGACGGCCATTAAAAGGCGGTCGCTACTCGAGCGCGGAGACGCGGCGCTGGTGGGGCTTTCCGGCGGCCCGGACTCGGTGGCCCTCCTTCTCGCGCTGGCCGAGCTGGCCCCCGCCTGGGACCTCGAGATACTGGCCGCTCATTTCAACCACGCCTCGAGGGGAGAAGAGTCCGACTCGGACGAGGAGTTCTGCCGCCGATTGTGCGCCTCCCTCGAGGTCCCCTTTTCCAGCGGCCGAGCGAGCGACCCTCCTTCCTCCAACTTCGAGAGCTGGGCGCGGGACGCCCGGTACGATTTCCTTCTCGCCGCGGCCTCAAGGCTCGGGGCCTCGAGGCTGGCGGTGGCTCATCACGCCGACGACCAGGCCGAGACCCTCATCATCAACCTCCTTCGCGGCTCGGGTTCCTCGGGCCTGGCGGGCATGCCTCCGTCCAGGCGGATGAGTGGACCCGGCGGCGATGTGACTATTATCAGACCGCTCATCGAGTCCCGGCGGGAGGAAATAATCCGCTTCCTCGATAGGCGCGGACAAGACTACAGGACCGACTCATCCAACTCCGACCCGAGGCTCCTTCGCAACCGGGTGCGGCTCGAGGTCATTCCTCTCCTCGAGTCCATCAACCCCGAGGCGAGCCACGTCCTGGCCCGCTCGGCCCATGTGCTAGGTCTCGAGTCGGAGGCCGTAAAATGGGCGGCCGGGGAAACGCTCTATCAGTGCCTCAAACTGGAGGGGGACAAGGTCAAGGTGCGACTTGCCCCCCTCGCCGGCGTCTTGCCCGGAATCCGGCTGGCCGTTTTCAGGGAGGCCATAAGGCACGCGGCCGGTTCCCTTCGCCGCCTTGGTCTTGCCCACTTCACGGCGGTGGACGACCTGGCCGTCCTGGGCCCGGCTCACGGCTCGATCGACTTGCCGGGGCTGACCGTGAAAAGGGAATACGACGCGATCGAGATTGTCCCGGCGGGCGGGGAGCGGGAAGAAAACGAGGTACCCCGCGCCCCCCTCGAGATCGAGTTGCCCGTGCCCGGCGAGGTGGTCTGGCCCGGTCCCGAGGGGATTGACTACAGGATTCGCGTCGAGCGGGCCGAGTTACCCACGTCGCGGCCCGACCACTCCTCCGAGGCGTGGCTGGATGAGGCGTTCGTGGCCGGGAAGACGCGGGCGCGCCGGCGCGGGCCGGGCGACTCGTTCACGCCTCGGGGCATGGAAGGAAGACGCAAGCTAAAGGACGTAATGAACGAGATGCGGGTCCCCCCCCGGATGAGGGACGACTGGCCGATTATTTGCGACGACGAGAAAATCCTCTGGGTCCCGGGCTTTCGTCCCTCCGGTCCCGAGCCGGGAAACAAGGCAAAAGCCCTGAGGCTTTCCATTTCCCCGCCCCTCGGATAAGCCGCCCTACTTGTCGAGAAGGATGGGAGGCGCGTCCTCCACCCTGGGCCGGGCCGCGTCGGACCAGGTCTCCACGTAAAGAGGATCGCCAAGGCCGAGGTCCTCGCTGAAGATTTCACGGGCCGGCTTTCCGGGCATGTCCTTGCCCAGGGGAAAGCCCATCATGTAAAGGACGGTGGGAGCAAGGTCGAGAGGACTCATATTATCGAGGACCACGGGCTCGATCCCTTCTCCCGCCATGACGACGCAGCCGCGCGGGGTCCTTTTGGCGGAGACGTCCCGGAAGGAGCGGCGGACGCCGGCGAGGGGGATCGGGTCCTTGTCGTCCCGCCCTCGATAAGCGTAATTGTCCAGAAGGGCCTCCTCGTTCAAGGTGGCCAGAAGGTCGGGAGGGTCGAAGGCGTAGGGGGTGATGACCTCCTTGTCCGGGTTCATTTCCACCCGCTCGAAGAGCCTGGCGTTCCTCTCGGTCCTCAAGTCGAGGAGGGCGTTTTTTACCTCCTTGGCCGCTTTCCCGTGGTCGCCGAAGGGAATGATGCCCTCGGGCTCGCGGTCCTTGAGGTTCACGAAAATCCCGACGACTTTCTTTTCCGGCTCCTCCAGCGCCCAGGCCGCCGTCTCGTTCCAGTAAATGTCCCGCTTGGCCATGCCGGGCAAAAGCGAGCCCGATATCTTGAGCATCAGCTTGATCCTGGCGTTTTGATGCTCCTCGTTCTCGGGCGGATGGAACTTGAAGCGCGTCGAGACGTAGGCCTCGACCGCCGCCGGGTGCATGCTTTTCTCGCCCTTGGCCAGCCACTTGCGGGTCTCGTCCTCCAGCTCCCGGCAGACGTAGAACACGCTCTCCGACCTCGGCTCGGGTACCTCGAGTTCTCCCTTCTCGGCCAGCTTCATGAGCGCCCCGTCGCAGCTATAGCCCTCGTAGGTCAGGAGTCCCATGTACTCGAGCAGGCGGTTGGCGGACATGAAGACGTCCGCCGGCGGAAAGGACGGGCCCATGCCGTAGGGCGAGACGATAATCGCGTTATAGCCCTCGGCCTCGGAAAGCAGGCCGCCGATCAGCCGGTCCAGGAAGCGGTAATGTTCCTCGATCACGCGTCGGTACCTCTCGCGGTCGGCGGCGGTCACGTTGGAAACGTGATCCTCTCCCATGGGCCAGGCGAATTTCCAGAAGGCGCGGGAAACCTCCTCCAGCCCCTGGAACCTCACCATGACCAGGTCCGGCCGCTCCTCCCGCATTATCTCGAGGGCGCGGGAAAAGGCCATCCGGTCCTCCTCGTAGGCCCGCCGGGCCCTCGAGTCCCTGACCTTTTCCAGTTCCTCCTCGTAGTCGAGCGCCTTGGGCGGCGGCGCCGTCTTCACCCGCTCGCGCCACTCGGGAGGAAGAGTACGGGGCCCCTCCCCCCCCTTGCCCAGGTCCTCCGCCACGAAGACGCCGCGCTCGAGTTCCTCCGCCGGGTAGGCCGCCTTCCAGTTGATCACGCCCGAGCTTTTTCCGCCCCGGTCCACCACGTTCCACAGGGCGGGGGCGCGTCGGAACGCGCTCGTGGCCAGGACCGGCTTGTACTGGCGCGGCGGCTTGAGCTTTTCCCCGCTGATACCGTGGACCTGAGGAGTCACTCCCGTCGCGAGGGTGGTATATAGTGAGGCCGAGACGAGGGGGGGCGTTGAGGTCATCTCTCCCCTGGCCCCGACGGCCAGGAGTCTGGCCAGGCGCGGCATGTCCCCCTCGTTGATCAGCTCGATGGCCCGGTCCAGGTTGAAGCCGTCTATGCCGATGACGAGGACTTTAGTATTGCTCGACTTGATCGACTCGATGACCTCGGGCGAGGACGGGGGCAACGTCTCCGTTCCCTTGTCCGCCGGCCTCAAGTAGAGCCAGTAAAAAAAAGCCGCGGCCAGCATTATCCCGGCCGCGATCTCGACGTAGTTCCTACGGTTCATGTATTTCCTCTTGCGCCCCTTTCCCGGGAGCGTCCACGTTTATCCGGAGCAAAAGGAGGGCGAAAACAATGGCCGTCAGGGCCAGGGTCGCCACCGCCCCCATCGCCATCTCGATGTCCAGGCGCATGATGAGGACGGCCAGCCCGCCCAGGACGAGACTTGTCCCCCAGTGCAGAAAGATCACCGTCCTTTTCGGCCAGCCCGCCCGCTGCAGCCTCTTGGCTATGTGGTCGGGCGAGCCTTGCCACACGGGAATGCCCCGCCTCCACCTGGCGGCCATGGTCACTCCCAGCTCGAAGCAGGGCACGCCCAGGATGATCACCGGGCAGACCGCGGCCAGGTCGTTCTTTTCGCTGTAGCTGCCTATCATGGCCAGGGCGGGAAGGCACATGCCCAGAAAAAGGCTGCCCGCGTCGCCCAGGTAAATTTTAGCCGAGGGAAAAGGCGCGTTGAACGCGAGAAAGGCCATGGTCGCGCCCAAAAGGGCCACGGAGAAGATGGCCGCGTCCATCCTGCCGTTTAAAAGGGCCACGGCGATAAGCGCCGGCAGGCAACCCGCCGCGACCCCTCCGCAAAGCCCGTCCTCGATATCGAGGAAATTGAAGGCGTTGGCCACCCCCACCAGCCACAAGACCGACAGTCCCCACGACAAAAGGGGAAGGTCGGCGGGCCACCTTACGGCCTTGAATATCTCGAGGTCCATGACCACGCCGCCCTTGATGAGGGCCACCGAGGCGATCAGTTGTCCCAACAGCTTCATCTTGGGGGTCATGACTCCGAAGTCGTCGATAAGTCCGACCATGAGCATGAGGGTCGCGCCCAATAAAAGCCCGAGCAGGGAGGCGTTGAAGTCGGCCGCCACCGCCAGGGACGCGAGCATGGCCAGGTAGATGGCCACGCCGCCCAGGTAGGGCACGGGCTTTTCCTGGACCCGGAGCACGCCGTCGGGTTTGGCCACGATGCCCAGGTCCCGGGCGGCCCGGGCCGTGAGTGGCGTGACGTAAAGCCCGACGCCCATGGCCAGAAGAGCGGTGAAGAAAAAAATCATTAGTCTTTCCTCATGGCCTTCCAGTTTACCATATCCCTCTTGATATCATCGAGCCACATCTCGAGCAGCATCATCGAGAAGAGGGCCTGTCCCTGGTTTTCCCTTCCCGAGAGGTGCTCGGTTAGGACCCCTCCCGCGGCGACCGGGTCTAAAAGTCCGTCCTCCTTCAGTTTCCCCGGGCTGAGCAGGTCCGTGACCATCTCCTTCAACTCTTTCCTGAACCAGGCGTCGAGAGGCAGGGTGAAGCCGGCCTTCTCGCGGGCGGAGATGGCCTCGGGCACCAGCCCCTTCACCGCTCGCTTGAGGACCAGCTTTCTCCCGAGCCGTTTAATTTTTTCCTCCGGGGGAATCCTGAGGGCCAGCTCGACCATCCTGTGGTCCAGGAAGGGCACGCGGGCCTCGAGGCCCACCGCCATGCTGGCCCGGTCCACCTTGGTCAGGAGGTCGTCGGGCAGCCAGGTGACCAGGTCCGTCCGCAGCGTCCGGTCGAGGTCGAAGGTCTTCTTTTGCCCCGCGAACAAGTCGCGAAAGATATCGAGCGTCGCTCGGCCGGCCGCGGGGTCGCCCGTAATCGAGCCGATCAGGTCGGGCGGCATAACCAGGAGCCAGGCCAAGTGCCTCGCGGCGGGGTCCTTCTCCCCGATGGCGCGAAGGCCCTTCCTGACCCGCCTCATGCCCGGCGCCCGGGCGAAGGGGGCCTCGAACAACAGCCGCCGCAAAGGACCGGGGATGGGCCGGTAATAAGTTGCCAGCGAGCCGAGGGCGTAGCGCTGGTATCCGCCGAACAGCTCGTCTCCGCCCTCCCCGGAGAGGGCCACGGTCACGCTTTGGCGGGCGAACCTCGAGACAAGGTAAGTGGGAATAACGGCGGGGTCGGCGATCAGGTCGTCCAGCCTCGAGACCACCTCGGGCAGGGCGTCGATCATGTCCCTGGCCGACACGGTGAGGGAATGGTGCTCGGTGGCGAAGGTCCGGGCCGCCAGGCTCGACCACTTGGTCTCGTTCACCTCGCCGGCTCCAAGGTCGGCCTGAAAGTCCACCGAGAAGGTCTTGAGCCCCTCGCCCTTGTGGCGTCTCATGAGACCCACCAGGGTGGTCGAGTCGATGCCGCCGCTTAAAAAGGCCCCGAGGGGAACGTCGGCTATCAGCCGCAGTCTGACCGAGTCGCTTAGAAGCTCGAGAAGCTCCTCCTCCGCCTCGCGGCCGCGAAGGTCGGGCGGCCCCTGGGGAAGCGACCAGTACTTGTCCTCCTTGACCTCCCCGTCACTGACCACCAGGCGGCGGCCGGGACCAAGCTCGCTTATCCCCTTGAAAAGGGTCCGGGGCGTGGGCGCGTACTGGACCGCCAGGTAGGCCCATACCGAGGACGGGTCTATCTCCGGCGTCCGCTCCATGGCCGCCAAAAGGGGCTTGATCTCGGAGGCGAAAAGAAAACGAGCGCCCTCGACGGCGTAATAAAGGGGCTTGATGCCCAACCGGTCGCGAGCCAGAAAAAGGGAGCGGGACTTTTGGTCCCAGATAGCCAAGGCGAACATGCCGTTGAACTTGAGCGCGCAGTCCGGCCCGTCCTCCTCGTATTGATGCGCGATGACCTCGGTGTCCGAGTCGGTCCGGAACTCATGGCCCCGCGAGACGAGGTCTTTTCTTAGCTCCTTGAAGTTGTAAATCTCGCCGTTAAAGGACACCTGGACCGAGCCGTCCTCATTGCCCATGGGCTGCTTGCCCCCGGCCAGGTCGATGATGGAAAGACGCCTGTGGCCCAGCCCCGCCATGGGAGGATCGGCCAGATAGAAGCCCTCCGCGTCGGGTCCCCGTCGCCGGATGAGCCCGGCCATGGTCTTGATGGTGGAAAGGCTGACGGCGCCGGCGCCGTCCAGCCTTATTTCTCCGCATATTCCGCACATTTGTAAGAAGGTATCATGAGCCGCGAACCCTGGCAAAGGAGCGGCCGGGTGAAATAGGTTTTAAGCTGGACGGCCCCGATGGATAAAGACCCGGAAAGGGGCCCGGCCCGCGGGATGAACGCCGGCCTATTCGGTCGTGTCGCCACCGGAGGGGGAAGTCCCGCCGCCCGTGATATAGCCCAGACTCCTTAGCTTTTCGATCGTGTCCTTATCGAGCTGGGCCGCGGCCGGCGCCTCCTCATTGAGAAGGGCCTCGAGGTCGGCCGCGATGCTCTTGACCTGGTTCTTGACCGCCTCGGGAAGCTTGGCGGCGCCGAAGACGTTATTGGTCTCGCCCGGGTCGGCGGACAGGTCGTAAACCTCTATCTTGCCCGACTCGACGTTGATGATGAGCTTGAAATTCTCCGCGTAAAAGGCCTGGCGCTGCGGCCCGTAGTGCAGGTTCTCGCTCACGATGACGTGGGGCGGGACCTTGAGCGCGCCGCCGCGCGGATAAAGGCTCACGCCGTCGATGGTAAAGGGCGTGGTCCAGCCCATGAACTCCGCCACCGTGGGAAAGACGTCGAGGAGGGACACGTATTCCTTGACCTCGGCGCCCGCGTGGCTCTGGCCGGGGTACTTGATGACCAGGGGTACCTCGAGGACCTCCCGGTGCAGGCTGTGCCCGTGCTCGAACCCGCCGTGCTCCCAGAATTCCTCACCGTGGTCGGAGGTGACGATAATAAGGGACTTGTCGTATATCCCCTTTTCCTTCAGGCGTTTGAGAAAGACTCCAAGCTCCTTGTCCACCGCGACTATCTCGCCGTCGAACAGTCCCTTCACGTATTCCTTGTCCTCGGGGCTAAGGACCGTCTTGCCCGAGCGGAGGTCCTCCATCTCGGGGTCGAAGGGTATCTTCAACTCCCCCTTGTACTCGTTTATATAGGGAAGGGCCGTCATGAGGGGAGGGTTGTAAGCCAGGTGGGGATCGAAATAATGGACGACCATGAAGAAGGGGTCGCCGCCGTTCTCGTCGATCCATTTATTGGCCGCGGCCGTGACCAGGGGCGCGGGCCGTATATTCAGTTCGTCTCCGCCTTGGTAGTCGTAAAGGTCGAACCCCTTGTCGAGGCCAAAGCCGGGATGAACGAAGGGGTTCTGGAAGAAGCCCACGGTCTTGTATCCCCTTTCCTGGAAGAGCTCGGCCAAGGTCACCATGTCGGGCCGCATGGGGGTCATGCGGCGGTCGGCCATGGTGGGGGGATCGAGGTGGGTCCCGGCCTTGTGCCGGGAAGGATAGGCCCCGGTGAACAGCCCGGCTATCGAGGGCAGGGTCCAGGGCGCGGAGGCTATGGCCCGCTCGAACCGAACGCCGTCCTTGGCGAAGTCGTCCAGCCGCGGCGTGGTCGAGCGCTCGTAGCCGTAGCAGCCCACGTGGCCGGCCGGGAGGGTGTCGATAATCACCATCACCACCGAAGGCTTTTCTCCCCCCCTGGGGCACCCGTATATGGCCGCCGCGAGACAAGCCAAAATCAATAAAAAAATTCCAATAACGGTTATTCTCGATTTCTTCATCACGTGAAGAGCACCCCTTTGATTATTTTCTCCGCCGGAAGCCGGGCCTCGAGGGCCCGGACCAGATCGCTGTTATGGGGACCCAGAACGTATTCATCACCCCCGGAGGACCTCCACTTCAGTCCCGGCGACCTTAATACAGGCTCGGGCATCGGACCGGATTTGTCAACCCAGCGCATAAAGGCCGGCACGAAGCCCGCCTCCGTCTTGATCCGGACGTCGGGGGACTTGCCCCGGCTGGGACGGGAGCATACCTGGACCTCGATGACCTTGTCCCACCCCGCCGAGAACTCGCCCGCCGGAGTGACCGACCGAAAGCCGGACTCGGAAATCTCCAGCCGGGCGAACTCCATCATAACCCCTCGGTTTCGGGCCATCATGTAGTATCCGAGTCCCCAGCCGCCGAAGACGATCGAGGTCAGCATCGCGGGGAACCTGGGGTCGCCGCCCGGGCCGGCGGCCCATTTGATCCACACCGCCGCGGCCGCTACCAGGAGGACCGCCGAAAAGGCCTCCAACTGAACGCGTCCGGCCCTGGCCGAGTAAAGGATGGGGTCCACGAAAACGGCCGCCGGGTCCTGATGAGAGGCAAAGTCCTCTTTTGTATCGCCTTTTTCCGTCATGATCGATCACGTATTATGGCCGCCCGTTCCGGCCCAAGTCAAACTCCGCTTCCGGCGGCCACCGCCTCGGCCCCGCGCTTGATCGGGGCTTGGGTAAGTGTTTTAATACTTCGCGAAAGCTTTGCAAGGAGGTCCATGTCCGGGACATGAAGGTACTTATCACGGCGAACTTCACCGAGGAGGGCAAAAGGCGCCTCGAGTCCATGGGTCTCGAGGTCGTCCACGAGCCGTGGACCTCGCGGAGTAAGCTCCTGCTCAGCGAGGAACTGGCCGAGCGCGTCAACGAGGTCGGGGCGGACGCGGCCATAATCGAGGTCGACCTTTGCCACGAGGAGGTCTTCGAGGAGTGCTCCCTCCGCTTCGTGGGATGCTGCCGCGGCGACCCCATTACCGTGGACCTCGAGGAGGCCACCGACGCGGGAGTACCCGTGCTTTTCACGCCCGGAAGAAACGCCGACGCCGTGGCCGACCTGACCGTCGGGTTTATGCTCTGCCACCTGAGAAAAATCATCGACCTGAACGCGTCCCTCAAGTCCGGCCGGTTCAACCCCGAGACGCCCGCCGAGTACATGAAGCTCTTCCATGACCTCTCGGGCCTCGAGATCGGGGGACTGAAGATCGGAATAGTCGGACTGGGCGCGGTGGGAAGCGCCGTGGCCCGGCGCCTTGTTCCCTTCGGCCCGCGCCTCGCGGCCTTCGACCCCTTCGCGGACAAGGAAAGGTTCAGGTCCGCGGCCGCGGAAAAGGTCGAGTTGGCCGAGTTGTTCGCGGAATCGGACGTGGTGACCATCCACGCGGCGGACGTGGACGAGAACAGGGGCATGATCGGTCGGGAGCTGATCGACTCGATGAAGCCGGGGGCCTTTTTTCTCAACCTGGCCCGCTCCTGGCTGACGGACCAGGACGCCCTTTACGACGCCCTGTCACAAGGAAGGATCGGGGGAGCGGCCCTGGACGTGTTCGAGGACGAGCCGCCCTCCTCGGAGGACAGGTTCGTGCGGCTTCCCAACGTGATCGTGACTCCCCATTTCGGCGGCAACACCCGCGACGTGGTCAGGCATCAGACGGACATGATCGTGGCCGACGTCGAGGCCCTGCTCTCGGGCAAAAGGCCCCGGTTCGTGGCCAACCCCGAGGCGCTGGACTTGTGAGATGAAAAAGAGCGAGCCGGGACTGGCGAGAAAAGGCCTGGGCACGGGGGGAGTGGTCCTGGTCCTCGACGCCGGCACGGGCGGCGGCCGGGTGATGGCCGTGTCCGAGTCCGGCGCAATAGTGGCCCGGTCCTACCAGCCCTGGGGATACTTCGAGCCCGAGGGGTCCGAGTTTTACGGCCGGGAGTTCGATCCCCTCGAGTTCAGGAATATCCTCGCCGCCCGCTGCCGCGAGGTAGTGGGGACCCTGGGCAAAGTCCCCATCAAGGGCGTCACCACCACGGGCATGAGGCAGGGCTGCCTTTTCCTGGACGGACAGGGAAAGCCGCTTTACGGCGGCCCCAACCGGGACGTGAGGGGCCTTATCTACACCGAGGAGGTCGAGGAGCTTCTGGGCGGGAAAAAGGCCTACGAGATCACCGGTCACTGGCCGCCATGGATATTCGCGCCCTGCCGCCTTCAGTGGTTCCGGGAAAGGGCCCCCGACCTGGCCGCCCGGATCGGGAAGATCGTCATGATCAACGACTGGCTCGTGCACTGGCTGGCGGGCGAGGCCTTTTCCGAGCCGACCAACGCCTGCGAGTCCATGCTCTTCGACGTGGCCGCCAGGGAATGGAGCCCGGAACTTCTCGAGGCCATGGACCTCGATCCCGGGATCGTGCCCGAGTCGAGACCCTGCGGCTCGATAGTGGGCGAGACCACGGGCGCGGCCTCGGGGGCCTCCGGGATACCGGAGGGGACCCCCGTCATCCTGGGCATGGCCGACACTCAGGCCGCCGTGCTGGCGGCCGGGGCCACCGAGCCGGGGACGGCCGCGATAGTGGCGGGTTCGACCGCTCCGGTGATGATGGTCTCCGACTCCCCCCTCCTCGACCCGGAAGCCAGGCTGTGGATCGGGTGCCACCCGCTCGAGGACAGGTGGGTGATCGAGAGCAACGCGGGCGACGTGGGCCTTTCCTACCGTGGCTACGTCGAGGGTCACCTTGGCTTCCTGGGGGGAAACAAGGACGACCTTTACGAGAGAGTGGCAAAGCTGGCCGCCGACCTCGAGGTCGGGTCCATGGGAGCGCGGTCCTACCTGGGGCCGGTCATATGGGACCTTGCCCGCATGTCGCCCCAGGCCCGGGCGGGCATCTCCTTTACCTTCCCGGCCGAGGAGATGAACGCCGGCCCCGCCGCGGTGGCCAGGGCCATGCTCGAAAGCTCGGCCTTCGCGATCAGGGCCAACCTCGAGCAAGCCGCGGCCCTCGCCGGCCCGCCCCGATCGGTGGTCATGGCGGGAGGGCTGACGAGGACGCCGGCCTTTAACCGGATCGTGGCCTCCGTCCTCGGCCGCGAGACGCTGGTCTTCGCCGAGCACGAGGCCACGGCCGTGGGCTGCGCCATGACCGCCTTCGCCGCCCTGGGCGTTTATAAAAGCGTGTTCGAGGCCCTCGAGCCGCTCAGGGAAAGCATGGCGCCGGCCGAGCCGGACGAGGACGAGGCCGATGAATACGACGATCTTTACGAGGAGTGGCGTGAAGGATACCTCGAGATCATGGGCATTGACTGAAAGTCGTGCTATAAATAGTAATGCGGCCCGCGAAAGCCGAGGGGGGCGGTTTTTTCAAGCCGCCCCTTCTCGCGACTTGGACGAGCCGGATTCTTGCCCGAGAGGGACCGCCGCTCGCCGGCGGCTCGATTGAAGGAGGACCTTATTGATTAAGCGGGAAAAAGCCATACTTGCGCTCGCCGACGGCGAGGTCCTGGAGGGCCGCTCCTTCGGGGCCTCCGGACTGGCCGCGGGCGAGGTCGTTTTCCATACCGGAATGACCGGCTACCAGGAGATACTTACCGACCCCTCCTACCACGGGCAGGTGGTGACCATGACCTATACCCAGATCGGCAACACCGGCGTAAACCCGGAGGACATGGAATCGAGAAAGGTCTGGGTCAAGGGCTTCGTGGTCAAGGAATACATCGAGACGCCGTCCAATTTCCGCTCGACCGTTCCCCTGGGCGAATACCTCAAGGAACAGGGGATAGTGGCCATCGAGGGCTTGGACACGCGCTTTCTCACCAGGAGGCTGAGGGACAAGGGCTCGGTCGCGGGGGTCATCGCCGCGGGCGACCATGATCCAGCCGAGCTGGTCGAGATGGCCCGGAACGCCCCCGATATAGTGGGCCGGGACCTGGTGGCCGAGGTAACCGGCGATAGCCCGTACACGTTCGAGGAGGGCACGTGGAAACTGGGGCAGGGCCATCCCGTCCCCGACAAGCCCCCCCGCTTCAACGTGGTGGCCATGGATTTCGGTATCAAGACCAACATCCTGCGCATGCTGGTGGACGCCGGCTGCAAGGTCCAGGTCGTGCCCGCCTCCACCCCGGCCGAGCGTATACTCGAGCTTTCGCCCGACGGGCTGTTCCTTTCCAACGGGCCGGGTGACCCCGAGGGCGTTCCCTACGCCTTCGAGACGGTCCGGCAGATAATGAACAAGCGCCCCGAGCTTCCCATCTTCGGCATCTGCCTGGGACACCAGCTCCTAGGGCTGGCCATGGGCTGCAAGACGGTCAAGCTCAAGTTCGGTCACCACGGGGCCAACCATCCGGTCAAGGACCTGGCCGCGGGCGCGGTGGCCATCACCAGCCAGAACCACAACTTCGCCGTGCCCATGGATTTTTTCAAGCGGCCCGACTGCCCGGCGGAGCTGACCCATCTGAACCTTAACGACGACACCTGCGAGGGCATGAAGCACAAGGAACTGCCGGTGTTCAGCGTTCAGTACCATCCCGAGGCCTCGCCAGGCCCGCGGGACGCGGCGCCCCTTTTCGGCGAGTTCGTCAAGCTGATGGAGGAGGGCGAGTGAGCGAGCTTTTCGAGCGCCTCTTCCGTGAGGTCCACGGCTTCGTGGACGCCGAGGAGTTCAAGGCCGAGCTCAAGGCCGCCAAGGAGGAGTTCTGGAAGAAAACGGGCAAGCCCCTGCCGGGCGAGCCCATCGAGGAGCTCAGGCTGGTGAGCTTCATCGAGTGGTTCATCTTCGACCGGTTCCTGACCGAGTTTAAAAGGACCCCCCTCGAGGAGTTCATGCGGCGCCGGGCCGACGAGCTCTCGCCCGAGGAAATCGAGATACTGCGGGGCTTCTCGGCCAACGTTCACGCCGTTTTCCTGGTCCTGAAAAGAGACGGCCGGACGGTGGACTTGAAGGACCTTTACACGGGCCGAAAGTTCAGGGGCGTGCAAAGGGCGCCCATCAGCCTGGGGAAGGGAGACATGGCCGAGCTGCGGCTCATTCCCGCCGGCGGCGAGTTCTTCTCGGCCGACGCTCTTTGCTTCCATCCCTTTTCGGCCAAGAAGCGTATCGAGAGGATATTGAAGGAGGCCGGCAAAAAGGGGGAACCGCCGGACGACGTGCTCGAGCGCCTCATGGCCATGAACACGCGCTCCGAGCACTCGCCCAAGACGGCCAAGGTCAACGCCTATGGCCCCTAAGTCCGGCGCCCGCTACCTCTCGCTGAGCGAGGGCGACTGGCGCGAAAAGACTCGGGCGGCCATGGACCTTCTTGCCCCCTGCCGGCTCTGCCCCCGCGCCTGCGGGGCGGACAGGCTGAAGGGGGAGACGGGGGTTTGCGGCGGGGGGGACATGGCCGAGGTCTCGAGCTATAACGACCACCGCGGGGAGGAGCCCCCCCTTTCGGGCTATAACGGGTCGGGCACGATCTTCTTCTCGCGCTGCAACTTAAAGTGCGTTTTTTGTCAGAACTACCCGATCAGCCACCTTGGCAACGGCCGGAGGACGGCGGCGGGGGAGATTTCGAGGATGATGCTCGACCTCCAGAAAAGGGGCTGTCATAACGTGAACTTCGTGACGCCCACGCATATGATGCCCTTTATCGTCGAGGCCATGCCCCTGGCCGCGGCGGGCGGGCTTCGCGTTCCCCTGGTCTACAACTGCGGCGGTTACGAGGCGCTCGAGGCGCTCGAGATACTCGACGGGGTGGTGGATATTTACCTTCCGGACATGAAGTACGGAAGCGACGAGCCGGCCAAGGTCTTTTCCGGCGCGCCGGACTACGTCGAGCACAACCGCCGGGCCATCCTCGAGATGCACCGGCAGGTGGGCGACCTGGTATTGGACGACGAGGGGATCGCCGTCTCGGGGCTTATAATACGGCACCTGGTGCTGCCCGAGGGCCTGGCCGGTTCCGACTCGGTGCTCGAGTTTATCGCCGAGAAGGTCTCGCGTTCCGCGGCCATCAGCCTTATGAGCCAGTATTTCCCGGCCCATAAGGCCTTCGAGCACCCCTCCGTCTCGAGGCGTCCGAGCCGGGAGGAGTACCGGGCCGCCGTAAGGACCTTGGAGGAGCTGGGCCTTGAAAACGGCTGGCTCCAGGACGAGGGATTGGCCTAGCCGTCCTTGAAAGGAGATGGGACATGAAAACCCGGTCGAGGATTATTCCGCTTGCCCTTATCGCGGTCCTGGCCATGGGGCTGAGCTGGGAGGGAGACGTCTTTTACGCCTCGAGCATGGGCTACCTCAAAAGGGTCAAGAAGCTGGTAAAGGACGATCCCGCCCTGGTCAACGCCCGGAACGAGGAGGGCGAGACGCCCATTTTCCGGGCCGTGTTCTGGGACCGGGAGAAGGTGTGTTCCTTTTTGATCGAGAAGGGCGCCGACGTGAACGCGGTGGACAAATGGGGCAACTCTCCTCTGCACATGGCCGCGGCCAAGGGCAGGACAAAGATAGCGGTCCTCCTGGTCTCGAAGGGGGCCGAGGTCAACATGGCCAATGAAAAGGGAGACGCGCCCCTCCACCTGGCCGCCCTTAACGGCAGGGATGAGATCGTGGACCTTTTGATAAAGAGCGCCGCCGAGGTGGACGCGAAAAACAAGGAGAGCAAAACGCCGCTCCAGCTCGCGGCCTACGGCGGACGCGCCAAGGCGGGCTCGACGCTGCTGGCCGCTGGGGCCGACCCGGGCAACGTGGACGCCCTCGGGCTTACCCCCCTCCACCAGGCGGCCTATTACGGGGAGAGGGACCTTTGCGAGGCCCTCATCGGCAAAGGGGCCGACGTGAACGCCCGCTCGAACAAGGGACAGACGCCCCTGCACATGGCGGCCTTTAATGGCGACCGCGAGGTCATCGAGCTTTTGGTGGACGCCGGGGCCCGGATCAACGAAAAGGACGCCGACGGCAAGACGCCCCATACCTACGCCGTCGAGAAAAGGAACAAGGACGCCGCGACCTTCCTCGAGGAACGGGGAGGGAACTGAGGCGGCCGTCGCGCCGCGAGGGATTATTTCGGCGCGAGAAGATTGAGGGATTAAAAAAATATGCCCAAGCGAGAAGACATAAAGAAGATACTTATCATCGGCTCCGGCCCCATCGTGATCGGCCAGGCCTGCGAGTTCGACTACTCGGGCACGCAGGCGGTGAAGGCGCTCAAGGAGGAGGGCTACGAGGTGGTGCTGATCAACTCGAACCCGGCCACCATCATGACCGACCCCGAGTTCGCCCACCGCACCTACATCGAGCCCATCACGCCCGAGTTCGCGGCCAAGGTCATCGAGGCCGAGCGGCCCCAGGCCCTCTTGCCCACTTTGGGCGGCCAGACGGCCCTCAACGTGGCCGTGGACCTGGCCGAGTCCGGGGTGCTGGACAAGTACGGGGTCGAGCTTATCGGGGCCAAGCTTCCCGCCATTCAGAAGGCGGAGCGGCGCGAGCTTTTCAAGAAGGCCATGGAGAAGATCGGCCTTCGCGTGCCCCGGTCGGGTTTCGCCCACACCGTCAAGGAGGCCTGGGACCTGATCGACGAGGTGGGGTTCCCCGCCATCATCCGGCCCAGCTTCACCATGGGCGGCGCGGGCGGCAACGTGGCCAGGTCCCGCGAGGAGTACGAGGCGCTGGTGAGCTGGGGACTGGACCAGAGTCCCAAGTCCGAGATCATGGTCGAGGAGTCGGCCCTGGGCTGGAAGGAATTCGAGCTCGAGGTGATGAGGGACGGCAAGGACAACGTGGTCATCATCTGCTCGATCGAGAACCTGGACGCCATGGGCGTGCACACGGGCGACTCGATAACCATCGCCCCGGCCCAGACCCTGACGGACAAGGAATACCAGATCATGCGCGACGCCTCCCTCGCCATCATCCGGGAGATCGGCGTCGACACCGGCGGCTCGAACATCCAGTTCGCGGTGAAGCCCGACACGGGGGAGCTTATCGTCATCGAGATGAACCCGAGGGTGAGCAGGAGCTCGGCCCTGGCCTCGAAGGCCACCGGGTTCCCCATCGCCAAGATAGCGGCCAAGCTGGCCGTGGGCTATACCCTGGACGAGATAAGAAACGACATTACCCGCGAGACGCCCGCCAGCTTCGAGCCGACCATCGACTACGTGGTGACCAAGATACCGCGCTTCACCTTCGAGAAGTTCGCCGGCGCCGAGGACGTTTTGACCACCCAGATGAAGAGCGTGGGCGAGGCCATGGCCATCGGCCGGACCTTCAAGGAAAGCTTCCAGAAGGCCCTGCGGTCGCTCGAGATAGGCATCCACGGTCTCGATCCGGTGGTGGACTTCGCTGACGGCAAGACCGACGCCGAGCGCACGGCCCTCATCGAGGAGAAGCTGGTAAGGCCCAACTCGAGGCGGGTCCTTTTTATGGCCGACGCCATTAGAGCGGGCATGAGCGTGGACCGGATTTGCGAGCTTACCGCCGTGGACCCCTGGTTCCTGCGCCAGATCGGGCAGATCGTCGAGATGGAAGAGGAAATCAAAAAGGCCGGGCCAAGGGGACTCACGGCCGAGGCGCTGCGCCGGGCCAAGGAGTACGGCTTCTCCGACCGGGCCCTGGCCCGTCTGGCGGGCCTGAAGGAGGACCGGGTAAGAGGCCTTCGCCGCGAGGCTTTGGTCTTGCCGACCTACAAGCTGGTGGACACCTGCGCGGCCGAGTTCGAGGCCTTCACGCCCTACATGTACTCGACCTACGAGCGGGAGTGCGAGGCCAATCCCACGGACAAGCAAAAGATCGTCATCCTGGGCGGCGGCCCCAACCGGGTCGGGCAGGGCATCGAGTTCGACTACTGCTGCGTTCACGCCAGCTTCGCCCTGGCCGACGACGGCTTCGAGACCATCATGGTCAACTGCAACCCGGAGACGGTCTCGACGGACTACGACACCTCGGACCGCCTCTACTTCGAGCCCCTTACCCTCGAGGACGTGCTCCATATCGTCGAGAAGGAAAAGCCCCTTGGCGTCATCGTGCAGTTCGGCGGACAGACTCCCCTCAAGCTGGCGGTGCCTCTCGAGAAGGAGGGCGTGAACATCCTCGGGACCTCGCCGGACTCGATCGACCGGGCCGAGGACCGGGAGAGGTTCGCCGAGCTTCTGGACAAGCTCCGACTCAAGCAGCCGCCCAACGGCATCGCGCGCTCCCTCGCGGAGGCCCGGGCCATCGCCGAGCGGATCGGGTACCCGGTGCTGGTTCGTCCCAGCTACGTGCTGGGCGGCCGGGCCATGGAGATAGTATACGACCACGACTCTTTGGGGCGGTACATGGTCCACGCGGTGGCGGCCAGCGAGGAACACCCCGTCCTGATCGACAAGTTCTTAAAGGAAGCCGTCGAGGTGGACGTGGACTGCGTTTGCGACGGCGAGATAGCGGTCATCGGCGGGATCATGGAGCATATCGAGGAGGCGGGGGTCCACTCGGGCGACTCGGCCTGCTCGCTGCCCCCCTACTCTCTTTCGCCCTTCCTCGTCGAGGAGATAGGACGCCAGGCCCGGGAGCTGGCCCTCGAGCTGGGGGTGAAGGGACTGATGAACGCCCAGTTCGCGGTCAAGGACCACGAAATCTACCTCCTGGAGGTCAACCCGAGGGCGTCCCGCACGGTCCCCTTCGTTTCCAAGGCCATCGGAAAACCGCTGGCTAAAATCGCCGCCCGGGTCATGGCCGGCAAAACCCTGGCCGAGATCGGCTTCACCGAGCAGATCGTGCCCCGCCACGTGTCCATGAAGGAGGCCGTTTTCCCCTTCGTCAAGTTCCAGAACGTGGACGTGCTGCTGGGACCGGAAATGCGGTCCACCGGCGAGGTGATGGGACTGGACGAGAACTTCGGCATCGCCTTCGCCAAGTCGCAGATCGGCGCGGGCGTCACCCTGCCCATGGCCGGCACGGCCTTTGTCTCGGTGAGGGACGCGGACAAGGCCCAGGCCCTGGTGGTGGCCAGGTGGCTCAGGAACGAGGGTTTCAAGCTGCTGGCCACGGACGGCACTGCCAGATACTTCAACGAGGCCGGGCTGAAAACGGAGAGGATCAACAAGGTCAAGGAGGGCTCGCCCCACATCGTGGACAGGATGAAGGAGGGCGGGGTCCAGGTCCTGATCAACACCACCGAGACCGGGCAGACGGTGCAGGAGTCCTATTCCATCCGGCGCCAGGCCTTGGTGGGAAACATTCCCTACTTCACCACCATGCCCGGGGCCATGGCCGGGGCCATGGCCATCATGCGCCTGAAAAAGGAAGGCACCCGGGTCAAGCCCCTCCAGGATTACTACGAGAACATGTAGGCGGGACCCCTCCCCCGGGCGACGCGCCCCAAAGACAAGCGCCGGGTCCAAGGCCCAAGGGCCCGTCCCGGCGCGTGGTTTTTCTCCAGTATTAATTAATTTTTCTGGATTTCATGCTCAGCACGGCGAACTGGACGCGCCGGTTCTTGGCGTAGGCCGCCTCCGTCTGGGAGGGGTCGATGGGGAAGTTCTCGCCGTAGCTGATGGTCTCCATCTGCGTTGACGGCACTCCCGCCGATACCAGGTAGTCGTAGGCCATACGGGCGCGCTTGGCGCCGAGGGCGTCGTTGTACTCGTCCGTTCCCCTCTCGTCGCAGTGGCCTTCCACCTTGACGTGCACGTTGGGGTGCTGGCGAAGCCAGTCGGCGTTGTTGTTCAGAATGGACTTGGCCTCGTCCGACAGGGCGTCGGAGTCGAAACCGAAGTGGACCATTTTGAGCACCTGCCGGGCCATGTCGGCCTCGGTCATGGCCTGGCCCTCCCGGTCGAGAGATTCCTGCTGGATCGCCGCCAGACGCTCGGCCTCGACCCGCCTCTTCTCGACCTTCTCCAGTTCACCCAGCGCCAGGCCCTTGGCTATGCGGGCCTTCTCCGCCGACTCGTTGGCCTTGGTCTCGGACTTCTTGTAACGGATGCGGTCGAAAAGCTCCTGGGCCTCCAAGAGGCTTTCCTCAGCCGACTTGAACTCGACCGCCGCCAGCTCGTCCGCGTTCACCGCCCTGGCGTCCTCGATGGCGTCCTTCGCCCCCTCGATGGCCTGCTTGGCGTTCTTGCCGCAGGACTCAGCGCCCATTATACCTACGTAAAGCGCCATTAACGCTACTAACCAAACCGTCCTTTTAAGTTTCATCTTAATCTCCTTCCAGATCCGGTTGATCGAGATAAGTCTATCTATAAACGGCCAGAATGCAAATTTCAAGGGGGGAAAACAAATAACGCCTCCATGCGGGACCGGCGCTGGAGGATGACCCCGACGGGCATCGGGGCCGGACGCGGCCGACGCGATGGGTGGCGCGGATAGCTCGACTATCCGCGAGGCGATAGCCGTTGGATTGAAATGTACGAGCCTGGCGGATCGCGGCCCCTTTCCCGCGCCTTCGGCGCCCGGATAGCAAAGCTATCCGGGCCATCACCCCCGCCCCGGGTGACCAATGGGTAACCCGTCCGGTTTCGCCAGAAACCGCGCGGGTCCCGCGGAGCGGGATGGGTATTCCGCCACGCCCCTCTCGTTACTCCATCTTTCCACAAGTCTCCGCCATCATGCCGACGTGCCAATCAGGCTCCGCCAGACCCGAACGGTTTTTTGGAGAACCTATTTGGAAGACCGAAGGGAGCAGTCCGGCGCTTTTGGATTGAATACCGGCCCACGATTTTATTTATAATAAGAATACCAAAAGAGGCAAGACGGGGACCATATTTTTCGAGCCGCGCGACCCGCTCGCTATGCTCGCCCACATAGCGGAGCCATGGGATACGCCCCTAAGGGCAATGTGGTTTATCCGTTACCCGCTTTTTTCTTGTAGCTTTTTACCGCAAAAATCATTATCAGAATGGAGGGAATGATACTCAATATTGCCAGGCCATTATAAAGACAATCGATTTTACCGTCCCAGTAATCGGAGTGATATTCAAAACAATCGGTAGTAACAACGTCCGTTACCCCCTTGGCATCGAGGGCCGCTTTGAATCCAAGGAAATCGGCGAATACCTTCGTTTCGCCGGTTAACGTATCGAGGATATAATATTTCTCGATCGAATATTGAGTGGTTTCAAAGGTCCCATAAACGACCGGTCCGGATTTACCGACGCTTATTACGTCGCTTACATAGGGATTGCCGTCTTTTTCTATGTGCGCGCTACCGGGCATATCGGTAAATCCCAGCAGGAAATCATTACCGACCGGCGCCTGCCAATAATCTCCGCAGCCTCGATATTTCTGGACGTCGTCTTCAGTCAGATACAGATGCAAAACGGTTATAAGCAGCAATGAAACGCCGAAAACGATCGAGCATATCAACGTCAAAGCGGCCGAAGAGAGAAATATTCTGACTTTCGAAATCTTTTGCTTGATGTTTTTATCGGAAAATAAAAGCAATATTGACAGGAGAAGAAATGGTATTGATGAGAGCAGAGTATAAATAATGACTTGAAAACATATCGCAACCATACATCCCATGGTTATTCTCCACGGCCCGCGCCCGGCGAACGCCGCAAGATGGAGACGGCGGATATCCAATGAGTCAAGGGTCCCTCCTTCCAGTTAGTAAATGAAAGAACTTATCGGCATGCGCGTCCAGATTTGAATAGTGGAAACGCGCCGACCCGATCTCTATGCTCTCCCATATAGAAGAGGTGGCGCCCGTTGGTATAGCTACCCCCTCGTTGTCTCGGGCGGCTTCGAATACTCCGTTATCCCCGTTGCACGAGCATTCATTTAGAAATCTTTATTAACGCTTACTACGGTCGGTAAAGAGGAATAAAGGTCTTTGTTGACGATAATGATATATAAGAATAGGGCTAAAACGGTAAAGTTTGAGAGGATATTTAAGTCATTGTAAGCCAGTGTTCCGATCAGGTTAACCAAGAAAATGTACATTAGCAATGTTTCTCTCATGAATATATAGTTGTATAAAGAATTATTGCGCCATACAAACATCAGTCTGCTTAAGAATATTGGAAGAGCGATTACAGATAATAATACTTTGGGCTGCGCTTGATGAAGGTTTAGATAAGTCATGAGGCAGAGGCAGGAAATAAGGCCCATTAAGAGAAACCACAGCTTGAAGTGAATATACATATGAAAGAAAAAAAGACAAACCAGAAAAAGCAAGACATATGTGACGTCTATCATTCTAATCTCCTTATGCTGTCCTGGTTCAGCGGGAAATGAAGCTCCCCGCTTATGCAAATTGAGCGCGTGCCGCACCCACCCTATTTTTTTCCGCTTCTCAGGCGGGAGTTTTTAAGGCGCCGGGGATATCGAAGGATGAGGTTCAAGAGCGGGCGCGGAAGGTTGATCCCACGCCATCATCCTTGAGATGATCCCGATAGGCTATCCCTCGGCGGGTTGCTCCAGGGCAGGGCCCGCCTCCGGTTTGACCTGATAGAATTAGTCTACGCAACCCGCGAGACGGTTGTCAAATCCGTCAAGCCACAGGCTGAACGCCTCCAGCGGCAATCGCGTTGAAATGCCTTTTTAAGTAGAGAAGATAAAAAATAATCCGCGTCCGATTATAAATAAATCAATGCTCAGCCCATGCATTTTCAAAAATGCATGGGCCATCTTGCGGCGGCAAGGCCCCCGGGTCCGGTCTTCAGCGCTTGTGGCAGCCGGGGGTGGCGCAGGGCTCGGCGGCCCCGCAGCAGGGGGTGTCCTTGCCGCACTGGAGGGCGCCGCCGGGCGAGGAGACGCCGACCTTGCCGGGCGCGGAGAGGAGCTTGCTTACCTTTTTCGACCCGCAGGCCGAGCACCCGGGCTCCTCCCCCGGCCCGATCACCAGCTCGAAGCGCTCGCCGCACTTATTGCACTGGTACTCGTAGATGGGCATGTCAGTGGTCGCAGACGTTCTGCCCGCTTGCGAGAGACCCGTCCAGGTAGGACATGACCAGTTTCTCGGGGTCGGCCGCCGGGGCGCCCACGATGACGTGTATGCCGCGCTCCTCGAAGAGGTTGATGGCGCGCTGGCCCATGCCGCCGGCGATGACCAAGGTCACTCCCTGGTCTGCCAGGAAGGGCGGAAGAACGCCCGGCTGGTGGGGGGGCGGCTTGAGGGAAGACTTTCCCTTGATGGTTTTGGTTTCCGGGTCCACGTCGATTACCTCGAAAATCTCGCAATGCCCGAAATGCATGCATAGTTGGCCTTCGGCCACCGGTATCGCTACTTTCATTTAGACTTCCTCCTTGATACTGAATATTACTTGTCTACAAATTTACAAGGGCACGGGACCGGCATAAGCCGTTAATCATAACCTGCGGCTTTCGCCGCCCACATAGGCAAGCTATGTGGGATACCCGCTACCCGCCGTTTACAAATTTACAAGGGCACGGGATCGGCATAGGCCGTTAATCATAACCTGCGGCTTTCGCCGCCCACATAGACGAGCTATGTGGGATACCCGCTACCCGCCGTTTACAAATTTACAAGGGCACGGGATCGGTATAGGCCGTTAATCATAACCTGCGGCTTTCGCCGCCCACATAGGCAAGCTATGTGGGATACCCGCTACCCGCCGTTTACAAATTTTCAAGGGTACGGGATCGGCATAAGCCGTTAATCATAACCCGCGGCTTTCGCCGCCCACATAGGCAAGCTATACGGGATACCCAATACCCAATTTATTTATCTTAAGCCTTCCATTTTCTCGATCATGGGATCGAGGGCGGCGGCGAAGGCCTTGGCGCTCTCGGACTCGGCGAAGGCCGTGATGTAGGGCTTGCCCTCGTCGCAGGCCCTGGCTATCTCGGGATCGAGCGGTATCCTGCCCAGGAAGGGCACGTTCATTTCCCTGGCCATCTGCTCTCCGCCGCCGGACTTGAATATCTCGGTGGTCTTGCCGCAATGGGGGCAGATAAACCCGGACATGTTCTCGATGACGCCGAGCACCGGCAGCTTGACGGTGCGGCAGAATTGTATGGACCGGCGCACGTCGATGACCGAGAGGTCCTGGGGCGTGGTCACGATGACGGCCCCGTCCAGGTCCTCCATGAGCTGGACCACGGACAAGGGCTCGTCGCCGGTGCCGGGCGGCGAGTCCACGATCAGGTAGTCAAGCTCTCCCCAGTGGACGTCCTTGAGGAACTGCTTGATGACGCCCATCTTCATGGGACCGCGCCAGATCACGGCGTCCTCCTTGTTCCGGAGGAGAAGGCCGATGGACATGACCTTCAGCCGGTCTCCCACGGTGGCCGGCACCAGCTTCTCCTGGAGCGCCTCGATGGGAAACCCCTCCAGACCCAGTATCCTGGGGATGCTGGGACCGTGGATGTCCACGTCCATGAGGCCCGTCATCTTGCCCCTGGCGGCCAGGGACAGGGCGAGGTTGGCGGAAACGGTCGATTTTCCCACGCCGCCCTTTCCGGAGAGGACCACGATTTTATTCTTGATCTGGCAGAGCTGACGCTGGAGTTCCTGCCTCTCCATGAACTCCTGGTCGGTCTCGCCCTGTTTCTTTCCCTTTGCCGAGCAGCTCCCCGAACTGCAATCTGAGCAACTCTTTCCCTCGGTCACTTTACTTCCCTCCGTTTGCGAGATTAATAAGAGGGCGCGGTCGCGCCGTTACTTATTATAAATCCATTTCCCTTTTTATTCACTTATGCTTATGCGCCCAGGTCCTCCTCGACCCTTTTCCATATTTTTTTGAGGGCGGGGGTGATTTTTTCCGCGCCTTCTCCGGCTTTTTCCTCCCACTCGACGATGGTCTCGCCCTTGACCATGGCCAGGGTAAAGGCGGGGTGATAGGGCAGCTCTCCCACTATCTTGACCTTGGCGCCCCGGGCCCATTCCCGGATCGACTCGGTGACCTCGGCGTTGAGGTCGGCCTTGTTTATGATCAGGTTTAGGGGGATGCCGAAATGGCTCGCCAGGTCATGCACCCTTTTGAGGTCCGACAGCCCGGACTGGGTGGCCTCGGTCACGGCCACCACCATGTCGGCGTTGGTAAGGGACGCGATCACGGCGCAGCCGATGCCGGGAGGACCGTCCACCAGGATGAAGCGGCTGTTATTTTTCCGGGCGACCTCGGAGGCGGCCTTCCTGACCTCGGTGACCAGCTTGCCCGAGTTCTCCGCCGCGATCCCGAGATGGGCGTAAACCATGGGCCCAACCTTGGATTCCCCGACGTACCAGTGGCCGGCCAGCCTGTCCTTTTCGTCGATCGCCTTCTCGGGACAGAACTCCTTGCAGACCATGCAGGCCTCGCAGGAAAGGGGGTCCACCTCGAATATTGGCGGGTCCTCTCCCGTGACCCTTATGGCGTCGTAGGGGCAAAGCCTATGGCACTCGCCGCAGGAGGTGCATCTTTCCCGGTCGATTTCAGGGATGGGCATGGCCATGAACTCGGTTTCCTGCTCGGCCCTGGGCGCGAGAAGAAGGTGGAGGTTGGCCGCGTCCACGTCGCAGTCGGCCACCACCACCGGCCGAGCCAGCACGGCGAAGGCGGCGGCGATCGAGGTCTTGCCCGTTCCCCCCTTGCCGCTTATGACGGTGACGGTCCTGGCGTTTTCATTTGCGCTCATGCCGCCCTCCTCCCGGATATCTTCCGGACCAGCTTTTTCATGGAGTCGGCCATCTCGGGCACGGACTCGAGCAGGCCCGATCCCGAGGCGTAAAGCTCGGCTATCCTTCTGTCGTTGGGTATCTCGAGCATGACCTCGAGTCCCCGCTCGCGGCAGAACTCGTGCACCCTGGCGTCGCCCAGGCCGGCCCGGTTGACGACCACGCCGCTGGGTATGCCGAGCTCGGCGAGGGCGTCGGCCGCCATTTCCAGGTCGTGGAGCCCGAAGGGCGTGGGCTCGGTCACGAGGACGCAGAAGTCCGATCCTCTCACCGCCTCGAGCATGGGACAGGTGGTGCCGGGCGGGCAATCGAGGATGACCGTTTCCTTCCACGATTCGGGCTTTTCCTTCAAGGCGCGGATAAGGGGAGGGCTCATGGGCTCGCTGACCCTGAGCCGGGCGTTATAAAAGTCTATGCCGCCGGCTTTGCCCCACTCCATGACGCCTATCTCCCGGAATCCCGCGCTAATGGCGCCGGGCTCGCATATCATCTCGCAGGCGCCGCACCCGTGGCAAAGCTCGGGAAAGACCACCACCACGGTCCCCAACGCGGCGATGGCGTTGAACCGGCAGACGCGGGAGCACTCGGCGCAGGCGATGCACTTGGACTCGTCCACCTCGGGCGTCATGATCCGGGCCGTTTCCCGTCCCAAAATCTCGGGCTTGATGAAGATGTAGGCGTTGGGGGCCTCCACGTCCAGGTCGAGGAAGGTGCATTCCCCCAGGGCCTGGGCCATGGCGGCGGCCACGGTGGTCTTGCCCGTTCCGCCCTTGCCTGAAGCCACGGCTATGCGCATTACCAATGGCCCTCCACGTCCGGACCGCCCGTATCGGACAGCTTGCCCGCCTTGAAGGCCTCGAGGGCCTCGGCCACCGTGCCGGACGCGCCCGAGTAAATTTTTACGCCCGCCGCGGCCAGGGTCCTGTAAGCCTTGGGCCCGCAATGGCCGGTGATGACGACCTTGACCCCCGTGCCGGCCACGGTCTGGGCCGCCTGGATGCCGGCGCCCTGGGCCGCCTGCAGGTTCTGTTTATTATCCACTACCTGGAAGTCGCCGCCGTCGGTATCGACGATGATAAACGCCGCGGCCCGGCCGAAGCGGGGGTCCAACTGGGCGCTTAAATCTCTTCCCTGGCTGGTTATACATACTTTCATTCCTTACTCCTTTATGGAAACCGTTTAACAAACCGCTACTTATCGTTGTTTGGCCGGGGGGGGAAGGCTGGGTCTTGGCCCTTTTTCCTTCCCCCCTGGAGAATCGCTAATCCTTGTTTTCCTCGAGGCGCTCGAGCTGGAGCCTTAGTTCCTCGAGCCTTTCGCCCAGCGCGGCCATCTCGCCTTGGATGGCTGCCCTCTCCTGGGTGGGATCGGAAGCGTAACCCGCGTCGAGAGGGGCCCAGCCCATTCCTCGACCGAAGCCTCGGCCCATGCCCATCCCGCGTCCGAAGCCCTGACCGAAGCCTCTGCCGAAGCCCCGGCCCATTCCTCGACCCATTCCCATGCCCTGGCCGTATCCTCGGTTGGCCGCTCCGGTGCAAAGTCCCATGCCTCTTCCGGTCATGGGTCCTCTTCCCATTGGTCCCGTCCTATTGAATCCAGGCATTTTAAACCTCCTTATATTGAATAGTTGCGCGATTTGGGACGGTTAAAAGACCACTTCGGCAACGCGCGCTTTTACCGGTCGGGTCCTCTTTTTCGTCCCATTCGTCTTCCCCCGCCCCCTCGGTTTTTCCTGCCGGGGCAAAGGAACCTGTCCGAGGTCAAAGTGCCTCGAACGTATTCGTCCAGGGCCTTTTTATAAGGCCCGATCACTCCCCATATTACATTGACGCCGTTTATTTCCAGTTCCCGCTGGAACCTCTCGTGGATTCCCCCGCAGATGAGAGTTTTGGCCCCTTGAGACATGACGAACCCGCAAAGCGATCGCGGATGCATGCCGGCGAGGGATAGGACCCTCTCGCTCACGACCCCGCCCTGGTCCACCTCGGCCACGAGCAAGGAAGGGCTCATTCCGAACCTGGGAGAAACCTCGTCATTAAACGTCGCTATGGCAATTGTACTCATTTGCCTTTAAGTTAAGCATTTGGCGTGCCAAAAGTGATAAAATCTTATTTATTGCTATTAATCCAATAGTTAATCGCTTTTGTACTTTTTTTAACCCACGCGATTTATTGTATGTCGAAACAAGATGTTTTATAAAAGCAACAACTATATGATTCATTTGTAATACATCTGCTCCTCGGCCGAAAGGAAAAAGAAATCCCGGGGACCAGGTCGGGCCTTAAAAAAGAGGGCATTTCCCGCGCCTGACCGAATGCTCATCTTTGTCTCCAGGGATAACGACCCCTTTAAGTAGTAATTCTTTTCCCCTTAATCCCGTCACCAGTATCTTATGCTTATCGTTGTCCCTGGTAATTACTATTCATACATCATGCCAATTGTCTAAGTACCTGATATTTTGTCATTCACTAACACCATGGGCCATGTCTTGGAACGAGGAATTCCGATTTTTGCGTGTGTTGCGGTTTCCAAAGGTGGTGAGAAAAATGGATAGGGGAAAGTTTGCCTGTACCGCGCCTTCCCGAGTTTATCCCCGGCAGGCGGAAATGATTGAAAAAGTTAGCATTATATTCTGTCTTAATCCGTGGAATCAGGAGAGGGACGTATAAAGGATTGAAAATTGCGAACGAAGGGTTTGGACCTCAAAGTTCCGATTCTTTCTTCTTAACCTTGCGGCCGGAGGGTTTATATTTGGCTTTATCTATCTTATGAGCCTCTTGCAAAAGTCTCAGTGATGATGATTTTTCCAAAAAATAAGCCGACTCTTCGTGGTAAAATATTTGGTGCAAGCCAAAATATCGACCACGGGAGCGGCTTAATGAATAAGATATCACAAGTATGGGGCCACATTCAATCCTCTTTGTTTCCTTTTCTCGAGGAAGAGCTCGACCCTCTGACCGAGAAGCAAAAAAAGCTCGTGGCGATCCTCGAGATGATCCGCATCGAGGACTTCCTGCCCCCTCGCTGGTGGCATCGGGGCCGACCGTCCAAGGACCGCGTCGCCTTGGCGAAGGCCTTCGTGGCCAAGACGGTTTACAACTGCTCGGCCACCCGCGAGTTGATGGACCTTCTCGCGTCGACGCCGAACCTCCGCCGCCTTTGCGGCTTCGAGAGCGTACGCGCCATCCCGAGCGAGGCGACCTTCTCCCGCGCCTTCGCCGAGTTCGCCGACAACTCGCTCGCGGCCCGCGCCCACGAGGCCTTGATACGAACGTATCATGGCGAACGTTTGGTCGGCCACATCAGCCGCGACGCCACCGACATCGAGGCCCGCGAGAAGCCCGCTCGCAAAGCCAAGAAGCGGCCCCAGCCGAATCGCAAGCGCGGCCGGCCCCGGAAGGGCGAGGAGCGGCCGGCGCCCGAGCCGACCCGGCTGGAGCGGCAGGAGTCGATGGACCTCGGCGAGATGCTGGCCGATTTGCCCGCGGCTTGCGACTGGGGCGCGAAACAAAAAAACGGTAGAGTATTTCATTGGAAGGGCTACAAGCTGCACGTGGACTGGGCCGACGGCGAGGTCCCGGTGAGCGCGGTTTTAACTTCCGCTTCCGTTCACGACAGCCAGGTCGCGATCCCGCTGGCCGAGATCAGCGCCGAACGGGTGACGAGTTTGTACGACCTGATGGACTCGGCCTACGACGCCGGCCTGATCAAGGCGCACTCGAAATCGCTGGGCCACGTCCCGATCGTGGACCCCAACCCTCGCGGCGGCCGGAAGATCGAGATGGCCCCGGCGGACAAGCGCCGTTACGACGAGCGTTCGACGGCGGAGCGCGGTTTCTCGATGTTGAAGGAGAGCTTCGGCGGAAGGAATGTCCGTGTTCGCGGGCACGGCAAAGTCGAGGCCCACCTTATGTTCGGGCTTTTGGCTTTGGCGGCGGAGCGATTATTGAATTTTCTGATGTAAATGTGGGAGAAAAACCGGTGAATTTGGAGAATTGACGGACGAGCGCGCCCGAATTTTGGGTCCGCTTCGAGGAACGCGGAAAAATTTGGTCGATAACATGCAATCTCGATGAAAACCGTCATGGAGATTCAAGGCGAGGTCCCCGACATGGCGGTCCGAAAGGTTTTTGCAAGAGGCTCAAAACTTAAATTTTGAGCCTCTTGCAAAATTCCCGCTTTGGAGTGCGGCGGCTCGACGCCGCTTTTCTTCCGAGCGGCTTGACGCGAGGCAAGCAGGTGTATTAATAGGCCTTGTCAAGCCAAGGCCATCGAGAGCGGTCTCAAGCGACCGCACTCCAAAGCGGCTATGCCGCAAAGAAAAGTATTTTTGCAAGAAGCTCTTTTTAAACATTAAAAATTTTAATCTCGGAATATGATGCTACCCTCAATAAGAGTAATATCCGATGCGTCTAAGTAATACTAACCGGAAAGGAGTAATAAAATGACCGACGAGAAGCAGTCCATATTAGCCGCCGCCGTCGAGGAAAGAGTTTTCGAGGTACCGCCCGAATTAAAAGAAACCGCCCATATCAACTCCATGGAAATGTATGAAAAGATGTACAACCGATCGATCGATGACCCGGACTCCTTTTGGGGTCCCATGGCGGAGGAGTTCCTCGTCTGGGACCGAAAATGGGACTCCGTTTTCGAGTGGCCCGACCCTGAGAACGCCCGTTTCACCTGGTTCAAGGGGGGCAAGCTCAACGTCTCGGTCAATTGCCTTGACCGCCACGTCAAGACCTGGCGCCGGAACAAGGCGGCCCTGATATGGGAGCGCGACGAGCCGGGCGCCTCCCTGGTCTACACCTATCTCGACCTATATCGCGAGGTGAACCGTTTAGCCAACGTATTGAAAAAGCGAGGGATTAAGAAGGGAGACCGGGTGGCCATCTACCTTCCCATGGTCCCCGAGCTTCCCATCTCCATGCTCGCCTGCGCCCGGATAGGCGCGATCCACGGGGTGGTCTTCGGCGGATTCAGCTCCGAGGCCCTGCGCGAGATCATGACAAGCTCGGGAAGCAAGCTCCTTATTACGGCCGACGCGGGCGCTCGGGGCTCGAAGATAGTGCCCCTCAAGGAGAACGCCGACGAGGCGCTCAAAAAGACGCCTCACGTCGAGAGCGTCATCGTGGTCAACCGCTGCAACCAGGAGGTCTGCATGGAGGAGGGCCGCGACTTCTGGTGGCGCGACCAGATTCGGGCCCACGACGTGGCCAACCACTGCGAGCCCGAGTCCATGGACGCGGAGGACCCTCTTTTCATGCTTTTCACCTCTGGTTCCACGGGCAAGCCCAAAGGGGTGCTGCACACCACCGCGGGCTACCTGCTTTACGCCTCGGTGACCCACAAGTACGTGTTCGACTACAAGGAGGAGGACACCTTCTGGTGCACGGCCGATATCGGCTGGGTCACGGGCCACAGCTACATCGTTTACGGCCCCCTTTCCAACGGGGCCACGTCGGTCATGTTCGAGGGCGTTCCCAGCTATCCCGACCCGGGTCGCTTCTGGTCCGTGGTCGAGAAGCATAAGGTCAGCCAGCTTTACACGGCGCCCACGGCCATCCGGGCCCTGATGAGGGAGGGCGACGAGTGGCCCGCCAAATACGACCTTTCCTCGCTCAGGATTCTGGGCTCGGTGGGCGAGCCGATCAACCCCGAGGCCTGGATGTGGTATTACGAGAAGATCGGGGGAGGCCGATGTCCCATCGTGGACACCTACTGGCAGACGGAGACGGGGGGCCACATCATCACGCCCCTGCCGGGGGCCATGAAGATCAAGCCGGGCAGCGCCACGCTTCCGTTTTTCGGGGTGAGGCCCGAGGTCCTCCATTTCGACGGTACCCCCTGCGCGGTCAACGAGGGTGGTTTCCTGGTGATGGACCGCCCCTGGCCGGGTCTGATGAGGACGGTTTTCGGTGACCACCAGCGCTACGTGGACACTTACTGGCGCCTTTTCAAGGGCAAGTACATGACGGGGGACGGGGCGCGGATCGACGAGGACGGCTACGTCTGGCTGATGGGCCGGCTGGACGACGTGATCAACGTGAGCGGCCACCGTCTGGGCACGGCCGAGATCGAGTCGGCCCTGGTGTCTCATCCCCTGGTCAGCGAGGCGGCGGTGGTGGGCATGCCCCACCCGGTCAAGGGCCAGGGCATTTACGCCTTCGTCACCCTTATCGCGGGGGCCGAGCTTTCCGAGGACCTGCGCGCCGCCCTCGTCAAGCACGTGAGAAAGGAGATCGGCCCCATCGCGGCCCCCGACCGTGTCCAGTTCGCCCCGGACCTGCCCAAAACCAGGTCGGGCAAGATCATGCGCCGGATACTCAAGAAGATCGCCGCGGGCGAGACGGACGACCTGGGCGACACGACCAGCCTGTCCGATCCCGGCGTGGTGGACGCGCTGGTAAGGGACTCGGGAAAAAGAGACTGATTCGGGGCCGTACGCTCGAGGGTCGCGGAGCCGGTCCTAGGCGGGTCTCCACTTGCCCTTGAACTCGTGGTAGGAGTCGCCCTTGTTCATGCAGGCCGACTCTCGAATGTCCTCGATCCAACGGACGCCGGCGGCCACGCAGGCCTGGGAAATCCAGCCCTCCATGAGCGCGCAATGGGCGGGGTCCATCTGGGGGAAATCGAGAATCCTTATCACCGTGTTCTCCCGGGCTTTATCCACCACCTTGAGCTCGCCCGAGTTGAGATGGTAGCTCCGCCACATAAGCTCGCCCGAGGCCTGGACGTCGTCCACGCTCGCGTCGCGGTTGAAAAGGCTCCTGAAAAGTTTGACGTCGCTATCGCCCGCGAACCTTCCCAGTTCCTTGCAGACCTTGAAGTCTCCCCTTCCCATGACCTTGTCGATGGCCCGGATCAGGTCCACGAACACGGCGTAAGGATAATCGGCCACGGAGATGACGCGGCGAGCAAAGACAAGACTGGCCTCGTTGCCGAGGGCGGCCTTGACGGACTCGAGGTTTTGGGGGCCATAGGGCTTGTGCCTTATGAACTCGAGGAAGCCGACAAGGGAAGCGCCTTTTACGGCCGGGCCGTCGATGGGTTGTCTTGGACTCATGAAGTAACGCCCTCCTCGAGGCTATTATAAATTATCCTTTGCCGCCTGGCCATGCCCGAGCGGTATAAAATATCAAAATAGTGAAATTGCCGTCCCCGCGGAAACGCTCGGGGGCCCAAAAGGCGATTCGCCTCGGGGCCCGGTTTCCCTTAAGGCCGGCGCTCCCTAGAACTCGGCGTCGATCTTTTTCATGGCTTGCTCGAAGATGTTGGTCACCTTCTCGAGGGTCTCGACCTCGACGTTCTCCGGCAGGTCCCCGTGCCAGTGGTAGTTGGGCACGTAGTCGTTCTCGTTCATGGCGATGATGCCGCTGGCCTTGAATCCCCTGACCGTGGGGGGGGACATGTCGGTGCCGCCCGTGCGCAGTATGACCGACTCGACGTCGTCGTAGCCCAGTTCCCTGGCCGAGTCGAGGAGGGCGTTGCAAAGCTGGGGCGAGTGCTTCTCGATCCAGGACACTCCCTCCCCGATCACCACCCTGGGCCTGCCCACCCCGCAGGACTCGGGCACCAGGAAGTAGGTGTTTTCCTTGTCCAACTCATGTTGATGGGCGATCATGAAGCAGGCCATGCCGTGCATGTAGGTCTCCTCGCTCCCGTCGCCCAGGAACCTTATCTCGGAGTTCTCGAGCGGGTTGTCCTTGAAGCGCCTGGCCAGCTCGAGGGCCACGGCCACGCCGGCGGCGTTGTCGTTGGCGCCGGGGGATATCTTGGCGAACTCGTGAGGAGTGAAGATGACGATGGGGATTATGTGTATGGCGGCCGTGGCCAGGATGAAGACGGTGGTGAACGTGGTCACTCCCATTATGCCTATCATAATCGCGCCGGCCGCGTTCAGGATCATGACGTAAAATATGAGCGCCAAGAGGGGCGGCTGCATGCCCAGCTTCTCCTTGAACATCTTGGCCGTGGGCTCGGCCTTTTCCGGGTTGAGGGAAAAGCCCATCTGCCCCGCGTCCATGTGTCCGGCCACGTATATCACCTTTTTGGCCTCGCCCCTGGCCTTGAGAGTCCCCACCACGTGGCGGCTTTCCCGGGAGGGCAGAAGTCGGCGCAGAAGGTAAAAGCGGGTCGAGGAGTCGCCCACGAAGGAAACCGTGACGAAGGCCAGCCCGGCGGCGGCGATGAAAGGATACCGGAAAGCCAGGAGGCAAAAGAGGATGCAAAGGACGCTGTGCATGACCCAGCAGATGGGAAAATGGGGAATGACCCTGAAGGGCTCGACCACCGTTTCGAGACCCAGCTGCTTCATGCGCTCGGCCACGTACTCCGCGGCCTTCTTCTCTCCCTCCGTGGCCGGGCCCCGGTTGGGTATCCTCGAGATTTGAGTTATGTCTTCCAAGAACCTCGCCTGATCGTTCATCTACTTCCTCCAATCATTTTTCTGTTTCCGGTCCGTCGCCGTCTGGCCGACCGCCCGCTTCCGGGCCGCCTTCATCCGGTGGGCGGCGTCTTTCCTCGATCAGGCCCGCCGACAAAAGCGTGTATACCGTGTTAAATATCTGTTCCTCGTCCACCTCGTCCTTGTTGCGAAGCTGGTGGTTGCACATGCTGTCCAGAAGGCCCACCAGGCCCACTGCCGCGAGCCGGAAATCGACCTCCCGGATGTAGCCCCGCCGGTGGCCGTCCTCCAAGACGTCCGCGAAGAAGGCCAGGTAGTCGCGGCGCACTTGCTCGATCTGGCGCAGGGTCTTGCGGTCGATCCCGTTGGACAGCTCGTTGTTGAATATCTTGGTGAGGTCCCCGTACTTGAGGTAGGAGGAAACGTTGACCCGGACCAGTTGCTTGAAGTGCTGGGGAAAGGGAAGGTCGGAAACCAACTCCTCGCTGAGCTTGGCCTTGAAGGTCTCCATGCCCTCGGTCACCGCCGCGGCGAAGAGGTCGGACTTGTTCTTGAAGTAAGTGTAGATGGTCCCCTTGCCCACCTGGGCCCGGCGGGCTATCTCCTCGATGTTGGACTTGTGGAAACCCTTGCGAGAGAACACGGCCACGGCGGCGCGTAAAATGGCCTCACGCTGCCGCCTGGAATTTTCCCGCCTGCTCTCGCTCACGCGTCCTCCACCCGGTTCAGCCTGGCGAACAGGGACTTGTTGCGCTCGTATAGCTCCTTGAAGACCTCGAACCCCTCGTCGTAAACGCGGCGGTACTCGGGCCTGGGCTCGTGGGTCTTGCCGATGGGGATGAAGTCGCGGGCCTTCTCGAAGGAGGGGATGACCCCGAGCCCCACCCCGCAGATGACGGCGGCCCCCATGGTCCCCGCGTCCTGAGGCGTGTCGATGGCGTCGATGGACCGGCCCGTGACGTCGGCCATGATCTGGCTCCAGGTCTCGGACTTGGCCCCCCCACCGGCGAAGCGTATCTTGTCCCGGCGGGGCACTTTTTTCTCCATGGCCTCCAGCATCCAGCGCTTGTGATAGGCCACGCCCTCGAGCACCGCCCGCACCATCATGCGCTTGCCCGTTTTCAGGCCCAGGTTGAAGAACATCGAGCGGGCGAAGGGGTCCTCCCGAGGCGACCGGTTACCGTGCAGCCAGGGCGTGAAGATAACCCCTCCCGACCCGGGCGGCGTTTGCTCGACCGTCTCGTTCAGAAGGTCGTAAACCTCGTTGGGCAGCCAGGACTTCTCGGCCCCCCTTTGCTCGAGGTATAAGCCGATCTCGTCCATGGCCAGGTGGTCCCTTACCCACTGCAGGCAAAGGCCCGAGGTTTCCTGCTCCGCGATGTAGTTGTAGCGGCCCGGGATGGCCCCCAGTATGGAGGCCATGAAGTTGCCTATGTCCACCATCCTCTTGGCCACGTTGGCCACCACCCAGCCCGAGGTCCCCACGTAGATATGCGCGTCGTTGTCCCGGGTGCAGCCGGCCCCGATGGCCACGCAGGTCACGTCTCCTCCGCCCCCGAACACGGGGGTGTCGGGAACCAGGCCAAGCTCCTGGGCCGCCTTGGCGGTCAGCCCGCCCACCTTGTCGGTGGAGGCGATCACCTCGGGAAGATGCCTCGGCTCGATCTTGAACATCTTGCAAAGAGGAGCGCTCCAGCCCAGCCTGCCCGGGCGGGTGTCGTAAACAAAGGTCACGTTGGCCGAGTCGTAGGTCTGGGCCGCGGCGCCCGTGCAGCGCAGGGTCAGGTAGTCCTTGACGTCCAGCCACTTGTCGGCCCGCTTGAAAACGTCCGGCTCGTTTTCCCTTACCCAGTGGTATTTCCAAAGGGGGTCCTTGGCCGTGGCGGCCATGCCCCCCGTGATCCAGAGCGAGCGAAGACCCATGTAGGCGTTGAACTTCTGAATCTTGATCAGGCCATGGTACAGCCCTTTCTCGATCTGCCTGGTGGCCCGGGCGTCCATGTAGATCATGGGATTGCGAAGGGCCTCCCCCTCCCGGTCAACGAAGATCGAGCCCTGCATCTGGCAGCAAAAGCCCATGCCCTTGATCTTTTCCGGAGACACGCCGGAGCCCTCGAGGGTGCGCCTGGTGGCCCGGCAAACGGCCCCCCACCAGTCGTCCACCCGCTGCTCGGCGCCGCCGTCGTCGGTCATGAACAGCGGGTATTCCTCCAGGCAGGAGAAAACCTTCTCCAGGCTCTCGCCCACCCGGTAAAGGCAGGTCTTGTTGCCCGTGGTGCCTATGTCGTGCGTCAGAATATAAGTCGAGTCGTCCATGTCGGCCCCTTTTTCCCCGCGTATAAGCCGCCCGCCAGGGCGCCGGGAAATCATTCCCGACGAAAGTTACTCGGCCGGACCCACGTTGGCCAGCAGGCGGTCGAAAGACTCGAGCGCCTGATCGATCACCTCGTCCGTGTCCGCCATGCTGGTATAGAGCCTGCTTCCGGCCAGGGTGATGACTCCCTCGGCCAGGAACCCCGCTCCCATTTCCTCCATCATGTGCTTCCTGGGCTTGGCCTCCATGATGGCCTTCTTCGCGTCCTTCCTGATGTCCAGGAGCATGACCGCCGAGGTCTCGAAATGGCAGATCGAGCCCTGGTTGAAGGCCACGAAGGGAAGGCCGTGCTTCTCGATCAGCTTCTGGAGGCCGGCCGTGAGCTTGTCGCCCGCCTGGCCCGCCTTGACGTGGGCGCCGGTCTTTTCGATCTCGAGGATCGAGTGATATCCCGCGCAGCAGCTCAAGGGGTTGGCCGAGAGGGTGCCGCCCACGTAGGCCCGGGTCTTGCCCGCCTCGAGCCCCGCGGCCAGCCTCTCCATCACCTCGCGACGTCCGCCCAGGCCGCCCGCCGCCGGATACCCGCCGGCCACGGCCTTGCCGAACACCGTCAGGTCGGGCTTCACCCCGAAGTAACCCTGGGCGCCGCCAAGGCCCACCCTGAAGCCCGTGACGACCTCGTCGAATATTAACAGGGCGCCGAACTCGTCGCAAAGCTCCCTCACCTTGGCGTTGTAGTCGAAGGGGATGGGGCGGGTGCCGCTTTCCGGACCCACCGGCTCGAGCAGCACCGCGGCCGTTCCGCCGTCCTTCTCGTTGGCCTCGAGGATGGACCGGAGGTCGCCAAGGTCGGAGGGAAAGAACTCCCGCGTGTGCGCGTAGCATTCCTGGGGCAGGCCGTGGGCCTCCATGGGACCGGTGCCGGGCACGTGCAGGCCGAAGACCATCTGGTCGCTCCATCCGTGGTAGGCCCCCCCCGCCTTGATCACCTTGGCCTTGCCCGTGAAGGTGCGGGCCGCCCGGATGGCGGCCATCACGCTCTCGGTGCCGCTCCCGAGCATGCGGAAATACTCGATGGAGGGCATGTGCCGGTTGATAAGCTCGGCCAGCTTAAGCTCGTACTCGTGGAAAAGGCCGGTCACCGGGCCGCATTCCTCGATCAGCTCGATCACCTTTTTTCGCACCGGCTCGTAGTTGCTTCCCAGGATGACGGGGCCGCCGGCCTGGAGGAAGTCCACGTAGCGGTTGTCGTCCGCGTCCCACAAGTAGGCGCCCTGGGCTTTTTTGACGGCGATGGGGAAGGGATAGTTGAAGGCCAGGTTGTGCTGGACCCCGCCGGGGATAAGCTTCTTGGCCTGGTCGGTCAGCTTTTTCGAGGCGCCGCACTTGCCCTCGAAGTAGGCCAGGTACTCCTCCATCTTCTCCCGCTTGATGGGATGCATGGGCTTGTATAAAAGGGCGTCAAGTTTCTTGTGCAGTTCATCGGCGTCGGGCCAGTGGGAAATGGCGTATTTATTTTCACTCATGATCATGTCCTCCTTTTTAAGCGGCTCAGCCCTGGGCCGGGCCTTGTTTCGCGTCCGCCGCTTTCTTCTGCTCCGCCTTCATCAGGGCGAAGACCAGGGCGGTCACGTTCTCGGGCAGCCTCGAGACCGGCCGGTTGGTGGAAAGGGCCAGGTAATAGGCCATGGCCACCTTGTCGATGAGCTTGACGTTGATCATGGCCTTCTCGACGGTCCGCCCCAAAAGCAGACAGCCGTGGTTCTGCAGGATGAAGGCGTTGCATTCGTTGGCCACGGCCGCGCCGATGTTTTTTAAAAGTTCCTCGCTGCCCGAGAGGGCGTAGGGCACCAGGTCGATCCTGTCGCCCAGGTTGGCCACCTGCTCGTCGAAGATGGCCGGGATCGGCTCCCCGATGAGGGCGAACATGCTGGGGTAGACCTGGTGGGTGTGGGCGATGGCGTTGACGTCGGGCCTTTTCTTGTAGACCTCGAGGTGCATGCCCGTCTCGAGGGACGGACGGTGCTCGCCCTCCACCACGTTTTTGTCGAAATCGACCACGCAGATATCGTCGTCCGTGAGGGTCAGGTAATCCATGCTCGAGGGAGTAATGGCCACGAGCTTCTCGCCCTCGACCAGCACGGAAATGTTTCCACCCGTCCCGACCAGGTATTTTTCCTCGGCCAGCTTTTTGGCGCACTCCCTCAAAATCGTTTTATATTTTTTAACGTTACTCATTCTATCCTCCAAATATCTTTGCCAAACGGCTACTTACAAAATAATATCGACTGACTGGTCAGTATTATAGGCAAAGAGGAAAGGCTTGTCAAGATAATTTTTTCAAAGGAAACGAAAGCGGCTGAATATAGGGAAAAGACCATCGCGGAAATTCAACCGCTTGGGCCTTTTCCATACTGGCTTTGCTTTTTAGGCGCGCGGGCGCCTTAACAATCAATCCATTCCGGAACTTCCCCCAATTTTAACCGTTTCACTCTTGGTTCCTTTTTTCATCCGGCAAGTTGTCCGCCACTCGAAGTGAAAATCATTCCTCGCCTCCTCGCGCGGATAGTCTGGGACGCCGCTGCAAAGGACGCGGCCGCCTCCCCCCGAAGGGGGGAAATTCGAGTAGCCGTAGGCTTTGGCCTACGGTGGGATTTGGCAAATATTCTTCGGCCCTGAAGGGGCCGGACTCGCGGCGACCTGGATTGCCGACGCCCGGCAAGGTTCGCCCCCCGTAGGGGCGCCGAAGAAATTTTCGGCCACGCCTCCCGTAGGCTTGCGCCTACGGCTACTCTCGTTAAAGCCCTTCGGGCTTGGTCTTCGAAATATTTGCATACCGCCACGAACCGTACGTCTCAAGTTTTATAAATTGGGGAAGTCCACATCCATTCCTCTTGACGTCGGGAATGGGGACCTCTATACTAATTATGTACGACTTGTACGTTATGTACGATTTGGGAGGAATGAATGGCAAAGGCGAAAAAACTGGACGACAATTTGCAAACCGATCATGGGAACAAGCAAAACCCGAGGTTTCAGGGCGTCACGCGCTACAAGGTCTCGACTTTCAGGGAGAATTTAAAGAGCATTCTGGATGAGGTCCATTTGGGTAAAAGGGTCCTGATCGACGTCCGGGACACGCCTTACGCCTTTTTAATTCCCGCGGACGCCCCCGCCGCGCCAATGGGCGAATATGAAGACCAGCTTGCCTGCATTATATCCGAGCGGTTGCTCAAGGACGCTCCCATGCATATTCTAAGGCCGCAGATCGAAGAACTCGCCAGGCTCGAAAGGGAGGAACTTTTCGCTCTTATGGACATCGATAAGTTTCCCCTGCCCAGGGAGGTGAGGAAAAGGGTCCTCGCTAAATTGAAAAATCCCGAAATTTTGAAGCGGCTCGAGAAAAGGCGAAAAATTGTGGACTCGATCCTGGCCGCGAAACGCGACGGGCTTTACGAGGCCTCGGAACACGCCACGGGATTGCAGACCTTTGAATAATGGCCGCGCTCGCCATGGTTCCCATTCAAAACCTCACGGGCCAGCCCGAGGGTTCGGCGGCGATGCCGGACCCCGTTTGCTCGGCCAGGCGCCGGGCGGCCAGGGTCGCGGCGACGGGTGAGGAGTCGATGCCGATCCAGTCCCGGCCCAGGCGGTGGGCGGCGGCTGCCGAGGCCCCGCTGCCCAGGAAGGGATCGAGCACCAGGTCGCCGGGGTCAGAGCTCGAGGAGACGATCCTCTCGAGAAGGGCCAGGGGCTTCTGGGTGGGATACCCGGTCCTCTCCCGGGCCTGGGAATGAACGTACTGGACGTCGGTCCACACGTCCCCCGCGGCCGACTTCCTCGGCTCGCGGCGGACCACGCGGCCGTAGCGGGAAAAGTCCAGCCTGCCCTCCTCGGCCGCCGCGTTGGCCTTTTCCTCGTCGTAGATCAAAAGCTGGAGCACCTTGCCCGAGGGACCTTTGACCTTGTTCACGTTCCAGCCCCGCTCGATCACCCGGGCCTGCGACTCGGTGGGATCGACGTAGGGCGCGTGGAACTTGACCTTGCCGCCGCCGCCGTAAAAGAGGATCACGTCGTGCATGCGCTGGAAGCCGGCCTGGGCGTTGGTCCATCTCCGGTAGTGCCAGACGATCTCGTTCTTGAAGTTTTCCCGCCCGAAGACCGAGTCCATGAGGAGCTTGAGGTAATGTCCGGCCGAGGGGTCGCAGTGGAGGTAAATCGAGCCCGCCGGCCTCAGGGTCCTTTTCATCTCGAGGAGCCTGGGCGCCATCATGGCCAGATAGGCCGCCATGTCGGACTTCCCCAGGAAATCACGCAGCGCGGCCAGGAGCTTGCCCGTCTCGCCTCCTTGGTTGACCGCCTCCTCGAAGGCGTCCCGCGCCCGGTCGTCCCATTTCCAGGCGTCGTCAAAGGCCTCGACCCGGACCTTCCCTTCCCTCCCCTTTTCCTCCAGGCTGGCGGCGTACTTGCGGTTGCTCTTGAAGGGAGGATCGAGGTAAATGAGGTCCACGCTCGAGTCGGCGACCTCGCGCCGGAGCACCTCGAGGTTGTCGCCCAGATGGATTGTCCCGGAGGGCATCAGGACGCGGCCTTCTCCCGCCTCGGGTCGGGCGCGGCCTCGGCCTTGTCGGGAAGAAGCAGCCGGGCCAGGAAGGGACAGACCAGGCCCATGATGATGGCCATCAGAAGAAGGCTCCCCTGCATCTCGGCCGACACGCCAATGCCCGCGTCGCCATGGCCCGCCTGGTGGGCCGACTCCGCCAGCGACGCCCCCACCTCGGCCACGGCCACCGTCAGCGTGAGCGGAGCGGCCAGCAACAGGCCCGCGGCCAGCACTTCCCTCAGCTTGAGGCCCACGCGGAGGAAGGCCAAGGAGGGAAAGACCTTGACCGACAAGGCCAATAGCGCCAGTACGCCCAGTTCCTCCCACCTGATGGACTTGAGGGTGGCAAAGGGATTGAAATGAGTGCCCACCACGATGAAGAAGAAGGGAACGAAAAAGCCCTGGCCCATGGCGTTGATCTTCTCGGCCACGACCTCCCTTTCCTGGAAGATGAACCCGAACATGGCCCCCGCCAAAAAGGCCCCGAGGATGGGCTCGACCTCGACGTAGGCCGACAGGGCCACGAAGATGAAAAGCAGGGCCACCGAGAGCCGGACGCCCAGCTCGAGGGGATCGGCGCCCGCCAGCACGGACTCCACCTTTTCCGGCGCCCACCAGATGATGAAACGGAAGACCCGGATCAAAAGGTAGGCCAGGATGAATATGCCCGCGAACTTGCCGATGGCCATGGCGAACATGGCGGGCTCGGGATACTTGGCCCGAAAGTCCAGCACGGTAAGGGCGAGGATGGACAGGGTCTCCCCGATCAGTCCCACCGCCAGGGTCACCTGGCCGATGGGCTCGGGCAGGAGCCGCTTCTCGCGAAGCAGAACGCTGGCCAAGCCTATGGAAACGGCGCACACGGCCAGCGTGGGCCAGGGGCCGATGCCCAGGTAAAGGGCCAGGGCGACCGAGGCCCCAGCCGCCAGGATGGTCCAGATCACGGCCGTGCCCAGGGTCTTGGAGCCTCTTTTGCGCAGCGGCGCGAAGTCGATCTCCATGCCGGCGCTGAACATGAGGATGGCGAACCCGATCTGGGCCATGAGGTCGGTAAAGTCGGACTGGGATATAAGCTTCAGAACGCTGGGCCCGAGGGCCACGCCGTAGAGTATCTCGCCCACGGCGGAGGGCGCCCTGAGCCGCCTGGCGATCATGGGCAGGGCGAAGGCCCCGATGGCGATCCAGAAAAGGCTCGCGGCCGCGGCGGTGGTCAATCTTCCTCTCCGGTGTAGGGCAGGACCATGACCGAGCAATCGACGCGGTCGAGTATCTCGAAGGTGATGTTCATCCTGGGCCAGAAGGACCTTCTTCCCTTCCGGTGGCCGAGGAGGAGGAGGTCGGAATCCTTCGCCAGCTCGACCACCTTCTTGATGGGGTTTCCCTCCACGTGGATGATGTTGACGTGGTGCCGGTAAAGCGAGGACCTCTCGACCACCTTGTCGAGAATCTTCCTTTGCTCGGCCACCTCCTCCTCGCCCACGGCGAAGCGGGGCTCGGTGACGGTGACGGCCCCCAGGGTGGCGTTGAAGAGCCTGGAGAGGTCTATCCCGAGCTGGGCCACGGCGTAGGGGCTGTTCTTGACCGACACCGGCGCCAGGATGTTCTTGTAAGGGTGAGACCCCCTCGAGACGAGCACGGGATACTGGGCCCTCTCGAGCACGCGGGTAAGGACGCTCGAGAGCATTCCCGTCCTGCGAAGCAGCCCGAGCCGTTTTTGGGATAAAACCACGCACCCGAAGTCCTGGGCCTGGCTGGACCGGCGCTGGGGATCGTCATCGTCGTGGAGGAAGTTGGCCATCTCGCAGGTCACCCCGACCCCGCCGCATATCCGTTCGGCCACCTCGAGGTCGGGCTCGGCCTGGCCCGGCAAATGAAGCATGACCACGCTGGTGGCCTTGGTGTTGGACGCCAGGTAATGGGACTCGGACACCAGGTCCTCGTTCGAGTCCTTCCCGCCCCCGGCCAGGACGCCGATGAGAGGGCCGTACTGGAGGGGAAACTCGGGCTGCCCCATTTTGAAGAAGTCGGCTATGCCGTTGAGCACGTGGGGCTCGCCGATAAGCACGACCCTGTCCCCCTCCTGGATCACCGTGTGGCCGTGGGGCACCACCAGCTTCTCGTTGCGGTAGATGGCGCCCACCAGCCAGGGCCGGGCCCGGTAGGTCGAGAGCGGCCTGCCCACCACGGGCGAGCCGGGCAAGATGGGCACCTCGAGTATCTCGCCCTGCCCCAGGCCCACGTTAAGAGCGGTCCTGCGGTCCTGCAGCACCCGGGCCTCGAGGAAGGCCCCCAGCACCTTGGCCCGGTTCACCGTCTCGACCCCCAGCTTCTCGTACTCCTCGATCCGGCTCGAGCTGTGGATAAGGCCCAGCATCCGCTTGACCCCGAAGTTCTCCTTTACGATGCGGCAGACCTCGACGTTGACCTCGTCCCGACGCGTCGTCGTCACCACCACGTCGTCCGGATTAAGTCCAAGCTCCTCCCAACTGATGCGGCTGGTGGCGTCCTTTTTCGCCAGCTCCGCCAGCCCCCCCAGCACCCGGTCCTTGGCCAGCTCGAACTTCCTTTCCTCGACGTCGAGACCGACCACCCGGGCGTGCTTCATCAGCCGGTATAAAAGCTCCCGGCCCGTCTGGCCCATGCCCACCACGAATATCCGCGGGCCCTGGACCTCCTCGGCCGCGGGCGCCTCCTCCTCGCCGGGGTCGCGAGGGTCCTTTAATATCTCGTCTTCCATCGAATTCTCCGAAGCTCTTTATAGCGATACGCCGGGCCGCCGGCGATAAAACCCTTCCTTTTCCCGTATCCCATAACTTTGTTATGTGGGCGAGTTTTACGAGCGGGTCATATGGCCTTACTTTAAAATCGCCGCGTCGTTCACGCGCGGCTTCAACTCGTCCTAATATATATCATGCCCGCCCAATAATCACCCCTCACGCCGGGGGGGTCCCGGATAGCTTTTGCCGTCTGGGCGCCGAAGGCGCGGGAAAGCGGGGTGGCCCGGATAGCTTTGCTATCTGGGCGCCGAAGGCGCGGGAAAGAGGGATGGCCCGGATAGCTTTTGCTATCTGGGCGCAGAAGGCGCGGGAAAGCGGGGTGGCCCGGATAGCTTTTGCTATCTGGGCGCAGAAGGCGCGGGAAAGCGGGGTGGCCCGGCCGGTTTCGTAAGAAACCGCCCGGGTCCGGCAAAGCCGGATGGGTACATTGGCTGGGTGAATGTAGACCGCGACGAAGATACGGCGGCCCGATTCATCGGGCTCCCGAGCGAGCTTTAGCGACGCGAGCTAATAGGCCCGCGCTTCAGCGCGGGTTGCTCGGTGGCCCGCGTTATCGATCAAGGGCGTTTTAACGTCCTTCTCGAGACGGACGCTTCAGCGGCCCGCTCCCCTGGCTCGACCCGGACCGCGTCGCTCCTCGCGCCGTTCCCGGATAAATCCATATTAACGAGAAGCGCGTTGAAACGCGCTCCCGGAAAAAGATATCGGAGCGACCGGCAACCCGCGCTAAAGCGCGGGCCTGGAACTCGCCACGCTCGGAAGGCCGTTGAAACGGCCAAGGCGGAAAGCCGGGGCCGATTTTGTCAAAAACCGCCCGGGCCGGCAAAGCCGGATGGGTACATTGGCTGGGTGAAGTAGACCGCGACGAAGATACGGCGGCCCGATTCATCGGGCTCCCGAGCGAGCTTTAGCGACGCGAGCTAATAGGCCCGCGCTTCAGCGCGGGTTGCTCGGTGGCCCGCGTTATCGATCAAGGGCGTTTTAACGTCCTTCTCGCGACGGACGCTTCAGCGGCCCGTTCCCCGGGCTCGACCCGGACCGCGGCGCTCCTTGCGCCGTTCCCCGGATAAATCCGTTGTCACGAGAAGCGCGTTGAAACGCGCTCCCGGAAAAAAATATCGGGGCGACCGGCAACCCGCGCTAAAGCGCGGGCCTGGAACTCGCCACGCTCGGAAGGCCGTTGAAACGGCCAAGGCGGAAAGCCGGGGCGGGTTTTGCCAAAAACCTCCACTCGGCCAAAAACCGTCCGGGTCTGGCGGTGCCGGATTGGCACGTCGGCATGATGGCGGAGACTCGTGGAAAGATGGAGTGACGAAAGGGACGGGGCGGAATACCCATCCCGCTCCGCGGGACCCGCGCGGTTTCTTCGAAACCGGACGGGCAACCCATTGGCGGGCGGGGTGATGGCCCGGATAGCTCCGCTATCTGGGCGCCGAAGGCGCGGGAAAGAGGGCGACGGTCCACCGGGCGCGCGCATGTCAATCCAACGGCGCACTGAACGCGAGCTATCCGCGCCACCCATCGCCTGGGGCGGCCCTGTACCCATCCCGCTTCGCGGGACCCGCGCGGTTTCTTACGAAACCAGACGGGTCACCCATTGGTCACCCTAGTCCTCGTTTCACAGGCTGGATCAGCCGTGCTAAGATTTGTGCTGGGAGGACAAGAAATGGAAGAGGAGAAACAAAACCAGCAGCGCCCGATCAACCTGGAGATTCAGGTGGACCCGGAGATGGAGGGCGGCCAGTACGTCAACATGGCGGTGGCCCAGCACTCGGGCTCGGAGTTCATCCTGGACTTCATCTTCATCCCGCCGGGCCAGCTCAAGGCCAAGGTCAAGTCTAGGATCATCCTGGCCCCGGAGCACGCCAAGCGTCTTCTTTACCTCATGAGCGACAACGTGAAGAAGTACGAGGGCCGCTTCGGGGAGATCAAGCTGGTCGAGCAGGGCCCAAGGCCCATGCCCGCTCCGCGCAATATCCAGTAGGAACGAGGACAAAATGGCCAAGACGCCCTGGGGAGGAAGGTTCAAGGTCGGCGTGGACGACCTCATGCGAAGGTTTTCCGAGAGCGTTTCCTACGACCGGCGGTTGATCGATTACGACCTGACGGGAAGCGTGGCCCACGCCCGCATGTTGGGCGAGACGGGCATCGTCACTCGCGAGGAAGCCGGCCGTCTCGTCGCGGGCCTCGAGGAAATCCGGCGTGACCACGAGGCGGGCAGGATCGAGTTCGACCCCGCCCTCGAGGACGTGCATATGAACGTCGAGTCCATTTTGCGCTCCAAGGTGGGCGAGGTGGCGGGCAAGCTCCACACCGCCCGCTCGCGCAACGACCAGATCAACCTGGACATGAGGCTGTATTTAAAGGACGCGATCGAGGCGGCCATGGACGGACTGGCCGCTCTTTGCCGCGCCCTGGCCGGGTCGGCCGAGGAGAATATCGGCGCCATCATGCCCGGCTACACTCATACGCGGAAGGCCCAGCCCGTGCCTTTTTCCCATCACCTTCTGGCCTACGTGGAGATGTTCCTCCGCGACCGGGGCCGGATGGAGGACTGTCGGAGGAGGATGGACCTTTGCCCCCTCGGCTCCGGCGCCCTGGCGGGAACGACCTTTCCCATCGACCGGGAGATGACGGCCCGGGAGCTGGGCTTCGCGGGCGTGACCCAGAACAGCATGGACGCCGTGGGCGACCGGGACTTTCTTCTCGAGTTTTTGTCGGCCGCCTCGATCGCCATGGTCCATCTCTCGCGGCTGATGGAGGAGCTCATCTGGTGGGGCCTGCCCGAGATAGGCTTCGTGAGCCTGCCCGAGAGCTTCTGCACCGGCTCGAGCATGATGCCCAACAAGATGAACCCCGACGCGGCCGAGCTGGTAAGGGGCAAGACCGGCCGGGTGATCGGCTCCCTCAATTCCCTGCTGGTGATAATGAAGGGCACGCCCCTGGCCTACAACCGTGACTTGCAGGAGGACAAGGAGGGGACCTTCGACGCCTCGGACACCCTCATCGACTGCCTCCTGGTAACGGAGCGCCTGGTGGCGGGAATGAAGATCGACGCCGAGCGCATGCGCCGGGCCTGCTCGACGGGCTTCGTGCTGGCCACGGACCTGGCGGACTACCTGGCCGGGCGCGGCGTTCCCTTCCGCGATGCCCACGAGGTCTCGGGCAAGCTTGTTCGTCATTGCGAGGAGAGGGGGGTGGGACTCGAGGACCTGTCGCTCTCCGAGCTAAGGTCCTTTTCGGGGGCCTTCGAGGAGGACGTCAAAGACTGGCTCAGCCTCGAGGCCTCGGTAAACCGCCGTTCCCTGGTGGGCGGCGCCGCGACTTCCGAGGTGGCTCGGCAAATTCAAAGGCTGAAGACCGTACTCGAGCCCTTGTAACCCGGCATGAAACGATCTGACTTGACGGAGGTTGGAAATGAAGAGACTTTTTTTAGCGGCCGCGCTGATATCGTTATTGCCTTTATCGGCGCTGGGACAGGAAGACCTTCGGGCCAGGGCCGACGCGGCCTGGGCCGCCAGGGACGAGTTGAGCAAGACCCTCGAGGCCATCGATCTTTTCGAGAAGATGGCGGCCCGGGACCCGTCGGACATGGAGACGCGGGTGAAGCTGGCGCGGGCTGTTTACTGGGCCATCGAGCAGGACGAGGTGCTGGCGGATATCGAGGACAGGTCCAGGATGGACAAGGACAAGCAGCTCGAGCTGGCGGAGAAGGGCATCAAGGCCTGCCGCGAGGTCCTGGCCAGTAATGAGAACGACCCGGGCGCCCGCTTCTGGCTGATCTGGAACATGGCGGCCCGGACGCTGGCCAAGGGCCTGTTCTCGGGCTTCGCCCTGGGCGAGGCCATCATGGGCACCATCGTGGTGAGCAAGGAGGACGTCAATTACTGGTACGGCGGGATTTACTGCTACTGGGCCCGGGTGATCTACGAGATACCGGGGCTCCTGGGCAAGTTCTTCCACTTTACCGACGACGACTCGGTCTGGCTTTACGAGCACGCCATCGCGACCGAGCCGAATTACCTTCGCAACCATTTCTGGCTGGCCGACAGCTACGTGAAGATGGGCAAAAAGGACCTGGCCAAAAAGGAGTTCCAGTTCTGCGCCGGCCAGGCGGAGGGCGCCCTGCCCGAGGTCGAGCCCGAGAACAAGCTCTACAGAAGGTACGCCGCCAAAAGACTGGAGAAGATGTAGTCCGCGGGACCGTCGCCCATGGGAAAGTCCGGGAAAGCCACAAAGAGGAAAAGCCCAGGCGAGCCGCCCAAGCCCGGGCGCCGATGGGCCCTTCCCGCGGCGGCGCTGGCCGCGGCGCTCTTTCCCTGGCTCCTTTATTTCCAGACCATCCACGCCGGCTTCGCGTGGGACGACCATAACCTGATCCTCAACCAGCCCCAAGACCCGGGACTTTCAGACTTCGCCCGGCTGTGGGTCTCGGACTTCTGGATGACCGACCAGGTGACCAACTCGTCCCAATACTACCGGCCCCTTACCACCACCACCTTCGCCCTCGACTCTCTTATTCACGGACGGGACCCGGGCGGTTTCCACCTTACCAACCTCATCATCTACTCGGGGACCTGCGCCGTGGCCCTGCTCGTCTTCCGAAGGCTGATGAATGACCTGCCCGCCGCCCTGGCCCTGGCCCTGGCCTTCGCCGCTCATCCGGCCCACGTCGAGAACGTGGCCTGGGTCTCGGGCCGCACCGACCTGGTCTGCGCCCTGTTCATGTTCGCGTCTCTTCTTTTCTACCTCCGGGCCGAGGAGGAGGAAAAGCCCTGGCAATGGGCGCTTTCGTTGGCCCTGTTTTTCCTTTCCCTCCTGGGCAAGGAGATGTCCATCGTCATGGTGGGAGTGGTGGCGGTCCATCAATATTTAAGGCGCGGAGTTAACCGGTCCATGTTCGTCAGGACGGGAACCTACGCCGCGGCGGGCGCCGTCTTCTGGCTAGTGCACTCCCTGGCCGTCTCGAAGACGACCGCGCCCGAGAACGTGTACCTCACGGCCGCGGAAAAGGCGCTCAGCGTGGCCCGCAACTTCTCGCTCGGGTCCTTTTACTCGGTCGTTCCCGGCGGCTTCGAGCTGATCGTGACGGCCACCAGGGAGGAGGCGGCCCGTCTTTTCCCGCTTCCGACCGGGCCGGCGCTGGCGGCGACCCTTTTTCTCCCGGCCGCGCTGGCGGCGGCCGCCGTTTTCGCGCTGGTGAAAAAGGACAAGCTTCTCGCCCTGGGCCTGGCCTCGGGCCTTGGTTCCATCGCGCCCGTGAGCAACGTCGTGCCTTTCGGCGTGATCTTCGCCGTCCGCTTCCTCCTGATCCCCAGCTTCTTTTTCCTTCTGGCGGGAGGGGCGCTCCTGGAGCGGGCCCGGGCTTATTCCTTCCGGCTGGGCCAGGTCGAGATCACGCCGCTTATCATGGTCATGGCGCTTACGACCATGGTTTACTCGGCGGTCACCCTTTCCTGGGTCCCCCGCTGGCAAAATGATGTTACCCTAATGGAGGCGGCGCTGGCCAAGGCGCCCGATGCCTCGCTGGCCCATTTTCTTCTCGGCAACGGACTGACGGAAAAGGGCGACCGGGACGGGGCCGTCAGGCATTACGAGCGGGCCATCGAGCTTCGGCCGGGCTACCGGGAGGCCATGCTCAACCTGGCGGTGGTGGAGGGCCTTCGAGGCCGGCCCGCCAGGAGCGAGGCCCTCTACCGCGAGATATTGAAAATGTACCCCGGCGACCGGGGCGCCAGGTCGCGGCTGGCCAGGCTTCTGGCGAATAGCGGGCGCATGGACGAGGCGGTCCGCCTGATGGGCGGCGGGACTGGACCAAGATAGGGACCGGCGTGGGACCGGACGCGGGAGGCCGCGTTCCTTAAAGGGGAGGCTAATCGAGATGGAAAGCGAGATGGACGGCGAGATGATGGATTACATGGAGGATGAGGAGATACGCCACGTGGTCGTCTTCGTGACCGCGCCGGACCTGGAGGGCGGCAAGAAGATCGCCCGGGCCCTGGTCGAGGAGGAGATAGCGGCCTGCGTCAACGTTATCGAGGGCATAACCTCGATCTTCATGTGGAAGAGCAAGATCGAGGAGGAAAAGGAGTGCCTGCTCGTGATCAAGACGCGCCTGGTCCGGGTGGGCGACGTGATCGACGTGGTCAAGAGCATGCACGGCTACGACGTTCCCGAGATCATCGCCCTGCCCGTGGTGGACGGCAACCCGGCCTATTTGAAGTGGATCGACGAGGTCACTTGAAACCCCATCCCCCGCGCCCGGGCTTTACACGTGCGCCGTTTGCGCTTACAATCAATCGCTCTTGATAGGAGGGACCTTTTTTGTCACGCCTTGCCAAGCGTTTCGAGGAACTGAAGAAAGAGGGGAAAGCGGGGTTTATTCCGTTCATCACCGCGGGGGACCCGACCCTGGCGCGGACGGCCGAGCTTTTGGACGTTTTGGCCGAGTCGGGGGCGGACGTCATCGAGTTGGGCATGCCCTTCTCGGACCCCATGGCCGACGGTCCCACCATCCAGGCGGCCTCCGAGCGGGCGCTGAAAAACGACTTCGGCATCGAGGAAATTCTCGAGCTGGCCGGGGACTTCAGGAAGCGCCATGACGTTCCGCTCATTCTTTTCGGCTATTACAACCCGGTCTTCTCCTACGGCGAGGAGCGGCTGATGAGCGAGGCCCAGGACTCGGGGGTGGACGGCTTTCTCATCGTGGACCTTCCCCCCGAGGAGGGGGAGGACATGCTCCGCTACGCCGACGGGGCCGGGGTGGACGTCATCTATCTTATCGCTCCCACCACGCCCGACTCCCGGATCGAGAAGATAGCCAGGGTCGCCCGCGGCTTCGTCTACTACGTGTGCGTCACGGGAGTGACCGGCGCCCGCGCCACCGTGTCCACCACCATTGCCCGCGACGTGGAGAGAATCCGCCGTCATATCGACCTGCCCGTGGCCGTGGGCTTCGGCATCAGCACGCCCGAGCAGGCGGCCGAGGTGGCCCGCCGGGCCGACGCCGTGGTGGTGGGAAGCGCCATCGTTTCCATGATCGGAAAACTGGGAGACACGGACGAGATGGTCGGGAAGGTGGGCGAGTTCGCCGCCGCCCTCAGCGCGGGCGTCCGCTCGGCCAAGAAGTGAGTCCGGCCTTTTAAGCTCCGCCCATTCGCCATGCCTGAAGTTGAAGTCAACGGAGTCCGCCTGCATTACATGGCCGCGGGAAAAGGAGAGGCGGTGGTCCTTATCCACGGCTTCACCTCCAGCCACGTCATGTGGTACAACCAGGTACCCGCCCTGGCCCGGGCCGGTTTCAGGAGCTACGCCTACGACGCGCGCGGCCACGGCGACTCGCAAAAGCCCGGAAAGGGATACGACGCCGACTCCCTCGCCCTCGAGCTCGGGGCCTTCATGGACGCCCTCAATGTCCCGAGGGCCCACGTGGCGGGCCTGTCCATGGGAGGCATGATCGCCCAGCGCTTCGCGCTCTCGAGTCCCGAGCGGGTCGCCACCCTCACCATCGCCGACAGCTTCACCGGCGGCCCGGTCAACGGGGTCATGCGCTCCTTCCAGGACCAGATGGACCTGCTCATGAAAAAGGGACTGCCCGGCCTGTGGGCAAGCATGCTTTCAAACCCCGCCTTTCCGGTGGGACCCGACTTCACCGGTCACCTCGAGCTGATGGACCTGTTCCAAAAGAACTTCATGAAGAACGACCCCGACTCCCTCGCCCTCTTCGTGCAGGAGTTCGCCGCCGCCCGGGACTGGACCGGAGACCTCGCCTCCATATCGAGGCCCACCCTCCTCATCGTGGGCGAGTACGACGCGCCCTGCCTGGACCCGATGAGGCGCATGAGCGAGAACATACCCGGCTCCGAGCTGGTGGTCATTCCGCGCTGCGGACACGTGTCGGCCCTCGAGAAGCCGGAGGAATTCAACCGCGCCTTCCTGCCCTTTTTAAAGCAACACCCCATCGGGTAACCGCCCTCTTACTTGCTCCTGATCAATAAGCCCGCCACGTAAAACATGCGGTCCTGGGTGGGCGAGCCGTTCTTGCCGGCCACGCTGAAAGGTTTCCATCCCGTCCCGAACCCCGTTATCGAGCCCTCGCCCTTCCAGCCGTAGGAGTCTCCCGTGTCCGGGCAGGAAAGGTCGCAATATTGAGAGTCCACCGTCACCCGGAAATACTTGCCGCCCGCGGGCGAGTCCTCCGTCATGCCGTACACCCGGACCCCCAGCTCGGACACCCCGTCGGGTATCCAAACCACGCCGGTGAAAAGTTCCTCGGTGGATTGATTGGACACGTCGCGCTGGGCCTTGAAAACGTACTCCCACGCGCTCGAGTTATAGAACCTTCCGTGCGCGTTCAAAAGGGGCATGCCCTGGTGAAGCGCGTCCAGGTTGCCTTTGATCTTGCCCATAAGGGTCTGGTTGAGCGGACTGTTCGCGTCCACCTCGCCGGCCGCTATGTCGGTCCAAGCCATCTCGATCTCCTTTTATTTAAGGCTGTCGCCGCGTCCGCCTCTCGCCTCGAGGGCCGGGGGCTGGGAGCGGCCAGGTTCAGTCGGCGGCCAGGAAATTTTTTTCCCGGAGCCAGGCGGCCCTTTTCAGAACGTCCCTCGAGTAGTCCTTGCCGGTGGTCGAGGAATCCACGTCGCGGCCCCGGATAAGGTGCCGCTCGACCCGGCCCATGCCGCAGTTGTATCCGGCCAGGGCCGCCCGAAGGGCCTTGTCCTTGTCCAGGTCGGGAAAGGCCTCGGCCAGGCGGTCAAGGTTCTCGCGCAAAAGGCCGCACCCGTAGGCCAGGTTGGCCGCCGGGTTGCGCCACAGATCGCCCAGCCCGACGAACCCCTTGTGCCAGCGGTCGTCGATCTGCATGAGTCCTCGCCCGTGTCCCTTGTCGCCCGTGTCCGGCGGGTTGCCCCATTTGCCTAAAAGGCGGCCCGCGCCCGACTCGCGGCTGATTATCGCGGCCACCACCAGGGGGTCCAGGCCGAAGCTTTCCGCCACCGCCGCTATCAGGGGCCCGATCATCTCGAGCCAGGGAAGGTCCAGTTCCATCGCCTTCATTTGTTCTCCTCCATGGTTTTCCTCCTCTCGTTCTCGCGCGCCAGTCCCTCCCGAATCTCCTCGAGGGAGGTCCACGCCCTCTCCAGGCCCCGCTTGATCTCGATCACGTCGTCGTGAAGCTCGCGGTGCTGGAGCGCGCAGTACTCGCGCGCCACTTTGCCGTCCACGCTCTCTTGCATGGACTCGATCCGCTGGTTGTTGCTCTTCCAAACCAGCCCCCATAAAAACAGGATCGCCGCCCCGTCGATCAGTATCGACGGCAATACTCCTCCCATTTCCTCACCTCCTTAGTAAACGTGGTAGCCGTCCTCGCCGTCCGGCCCCACCTTGTTGTCCCAGTCTCCTATCCAGCCGTGCCTCTCCCTCTCCTCGACGCTCGCCGACGAGTAGTCGTGGCCGACCTCGGCCGGCGAAATGAGCGGATAGCGCCGGGAAAGGTTGGTGTCGATCGCCGCGTACTCGAAGCGGTTGTCGCTTCGGGCCGACTTCTTGAGGACCTCGAAGAGCCTCCCCGCCAGCGGAGCGCCGCTCGCGTCCACCACGTCGCGGCTGGTGACGCGGACGAAGTCGCCCACCTTCAGGCCCGAGTCCTTGAGCTCGAGGGAGAAGCCCAGCGTCGGCGCCCCGCGCCCGTAGCGGATCAAATACCTCGAGGCCAAAATCAGCGCCTCGTTCTCGCGATATATCCAGTCGGCCTTGATCTCCTTGTTCTTGGAAAGACGGAAAAAGTCGTTGCTCTCGCTCTCGGCGTCTATATAAACCAAAAGCCCCGCGTAGGAGTCGGCCTCGTCTCCGGACGCCCCGGCCATGGGATCGTAATAAACCGTGGCCCGCGTGGCCTGGAGCTTAAGGCCCGGCTCCCAGCTCGTCGAGCCGTCGATGAAGCCCGTCTCGTCGTCAAGCTCGGCGGCGTTCCCCGCCATGACGGGCGGGGCCACGCACTTGGCCCATATTTTCGAGTCCTCCCCCTGCCAGACGTGAAGCATGGTCTGCTCGCGAAGTCCGTTGATGAGCTTCTTGATCGAGGTGGGCTTGTCCACCCTCCTCCGAAAAAGCGAGCCCGAAAGCCAGCGCCCCAGCTCGTCGCTGAAGACCACCACCGGCGCCGCCTCGTCCTGGCCGTGGCTCGCGGCCTCGGAGCCCAGCGCGCCCCTCTCCGTCGCGTGAACGCCCGAGGAGGTCTTGCCCCGGTAGGAAACAAGCTCGTCTCCTATCCGCACGGTCCCGGTCTCGGGCAGGTCCCGGGCGTTATTCAAGCCGATCTCGAGCTCGGAGGCCCCGATGGACGAGGACAAGGTAACGCCCCGGTCCACCGCCGCCAGGTCGAGAGGGTCGATGCCGCCGCTCTCGCAGAGAAGAGACATGAATATCTCGTCCGCCGGAAGTCCCTCCCCCGAGTCCTCCTCCGCGAAGACCGCGGCCTGGGCGACTTTGGTCCCGGCCAAGTGGGACGCCGCCGCCGAGCCGTAAGCCCCGCTCGAGCACCCCTCCAGCGTCTGGGCGGTCACGCCGGTGAAGGTCACGTACTCGTCCTCGATCTTGACCGCGCCGGGGGCCTCGAACTCGGCGCCGTCCGCCACGTGCATGACCGAGCCGCCGCTATAGTCCATGAGCAGGACGTTTTTCGAGGACTGGCGGGGAGGTATCTTTTTGTCCAGGAGCTTGAGCTGGTCCTTGACGATCAGCCGCGCCCTACCCTCCTCCCACTCGAGGCCGTCGATTACTCCCTTGAAGACCAGCCGATACTCCGAGACCTCGAGGCCGCCGAAGCCCCGGTAGACGCGGGCCGTCCGGCCCTCGAGGTTCGGGTTGCGGGCGATGAGGTTGCGGAAATAGGAGCCTCCCGTCTCGAGGCGGGAGACGGCCTTGTCCGGATTGGCCAGGGCGAGGGGCTCGTCGTCCAGGAACTCGATGGTGACGCGGGCCCGGCGGGTGACGCTCTCTCCCGGCTTGATCTCGGTGGGTACCTCGCCCACGCTCGCGAGGTAGGGCAGGGCGCCCGGCAGCCTGGGACCGTCGGCCGAGCAAAAGCAATACTCCTTCATGGTCCTCGAGAAATCGGCCGGGGCCAGGCAGGTGGAATAGGTGTAGTAACAGCCCTCGCCGCCCGAGGCCCCGCACGGCGCCTGGCCGTACTCGTTCGCGCAGTAGTCCAGGTCAAGCGCGACCAGCCACGTGACCTCCCGGCAAATCCCGGACCTTTTATCATCGTAGTTCATCCGCGCCTCCAGTTAATCGGTCGTCCCCATCACTCGCCCGCGCTTATCATCTCGATCGCGAGCGAGCGGTAGGGCCCCTGATAGGGAGAAGAAAAGCCCGGCTCGGCCGAGCGGACCAGCGCCACGCGTCTCGGGTCGCGCGCCGGGTCCCAGGCGAAGAAGAAAGGCCTCAGGCCGTGCAGTCGCCAGAAGCGGGACCACTCCTCCTCGATAAAGCCCGGGTCCAGCCGATCGAAGCTGGCCCGAATCCGGCGCCTCGAGTATTTTTGCGCCACGCCGAGAAGACGGCCCGTCCTTCCCGTCTCGGCGGCCATGGCCGTCTCGAGACCGTCGGGATCGAAGCCCGCCTCGGGAAAGGCCGGTATTTCCATGGCCTGGCCCACGAAGAGAACGCCCAACCGCGGGGCGGCCGAGTATCCGTCGGGTATGACCAGCTTGAAATAGCGGCGGCTTTGGACGGGAAAGCGGCAAAAGAACGCGGAGTCGTCCTCCGGCGCGGCCGGTTCCATGCAGTCATGGTAGATCGAGTCGTCGTCCGAGTACTTGAGCGCCAGGCCCGAGACGCCGCTCGAGGCCAGGTCATGTCCGGCTATCGCCAGGCAATCCACCGGGGCCTGGCAAGACTCGCCCGCGTCGATCTTGATCTCGAGGTCTCCCGAGGACGCCTCCGCTCGCCAGTGGGTGTAGTCCCTCCAGTCCAGGGCGTTCTGAAAGGGAAAACCCGCCGCGTCGGCCGGCCGCGTTACCGTAACGCCGTCCATGCTCAAAACGTTCTCCCAGGCGATCACCGGATAATCGCTCATGACGCCACCTCCAGGATCACGTCGTCGCTCAGGTTCTCGTTGATGGCGTCGATCAGCTCGCGAGCGAAGTCGTAGGTGTCGATCAGGCCCACGTTGCGGCCCACGTCCACCACCACCCGCGTTTGTCTCGTCTCCGGGTCGCTATTGGAGGGGGCGGTCTCGGCCGCTGACCCCTGGCCGCCGGTCCGGTATCCCGCTACGCTTCCCCCACCCGACTTGGCGGCCTTGGCGTACTGCTGGGCGGCCAGGGCGTGCTTGAGCGAGCTGGCCAGGGCCGTCGGGTCCTTGGTCCCCAAAAACCTGGCGAACTCCTTGGTCGCCTCGGCGATCTCGAAGGGGATCATAACCTTGGCCTGGTCCTTGACCGACCCGCCCAGCAGCGTGGCCATCGAGCCGGCCAGCTTGCCGTAGCTCGAGAGCTGCTCGGACCAGGACGACTGGCGGAGGTCCGAGATGAGAGACTCCCACCTCGAGACGGTCCCCGCCTTGTCCGAATAGGAGGTCTCGAGCTTTTCACGCTCGGACCCGAGGTATTGCTCGAGCAGGGCGGCCCTTTCGTCCATCATTTCCCTAAGCGCCTCCATGTCGGAGGCGAGCAACTGGTCATCCATTTTCAATCTCCTCGATCAGGTGAAGGACCCAAAGGTCCCAGAACTCAAGTCCGGTCTCGGCCGCGGGATACCCGGCCTTTATCGGCCCGCGCCAAAGGAGGACCCGGATAAGCTCCGGCGACGCCTTCTCGATCGTCGGCTCGGAGCAGTTCCGGCAGGTCCAGTCCGAGTAGGGACCGAGGCGGTCCTCGCAGTCGGCGCAGCTCGAGGCCCGGCCCGAAAGAAAGGCCCGGGCATCCCGCGCTATTTTTTTAGGCCGCCCTCCCTCACGTGGGACGGCACGGCCGAAAGGTACTGGCCCAGGGCGATGGGTATGAGCGGACAGCGCTCGGCCAGGGCGTCCTTCCACCCGCCGCGCTCCTCCCCGGCGCCCGGCGAGGGCGCGCCGTCGATCTCGAGGTCGCCCTCCCCCACGCCGGTCACGCAGGCCAGGCCCAGCTCGAGGTTGGCGTGAAGGGCCCGGAGCGCGTCCTCATCCTCGCCGCCGCGGGGCATCTTCTTCACCATGGTCTCGATCACCTCGTCCATGGCCGGCCTTCTGTACCTCACCCGTATCTCGTCGTCTCCGACCCTTAGTCTCAGTTCTCCCTCTTTGCCGATCCTTAACGTCATGGCTTTATCCTTTCCGGCCCGGGCCGATTTTAAAGGTATCCGTCCACGCGGTTGTGGCAGCGTATAATCGCGCCGCCGCAAACGCCGTCGTCCATCACCACCAGGTCGCCCTCCTCGGAGAGCCGGCCGCCGCCGCTTACGATGGCCGACTTGACCAGCCCGCACCTGGGGAAAATCAGCTCGGCCCCGAAGCGCTCGCCTCCCTCGTCGATTTGGGCGCCCTCGAGCAAAAGGGCCAGCGCCAGGGTCTCCGTCTCCGGGTTGTCCGCCCGCCATCTGCCGACCGTGTTCCTCAGTCCCTCCGACAGGCTGATGGTGATCTCTCTCGCGCCGCGAAGCGCCAGGGCCGCCGGTCCCGAGTCGCCGGGAAACCTTTTCAGCTCGAGGTTGTTCTTGCCGGAAACGGAAATGGACTCGATCCCGGAGGATATGGTCTGGCCTCCCAGCAGGGTGGTCCCGTCGAAATAGGCGTCGGCTATAACTCTTGAGTCGATAAGCTTGAGGGGCGACTCGGCGGCCTCGGCGGGAAAGGCGGCCCAGTCCGGCGCGGGGACCAGGTAGTCCAGGTGGAACTGGACGTCCGAGGAGGACGAGCCGAGGGGCTGGACAAAGGTAATAACCGCGGGCTCGCCGTCGGACACGGAGGCGACCTCGAGGGTCGTCCAGGCCTGGCTTCCGGCGTCTTTGGCCCGGACCCGGTAGAGGTTGCCAAGACGCTCCAGAGCGGTGGCCCCCGCCACCTTGTTCGAGGCCAGCGTGATGGAGGCCGAGTCGGCCGGGGCCTCGATTACCTCGCGCTCGTAGTCGGTCTCGCGCGCGCCGGTCCCGATGACCTCGGCCGAGGCCGTGACCCATCCCTCCCCCAGCCCGATGGTGAAGGACTCGATAAAGTTACCCGAAAGGCGCTCGGTGAAAATCCCCGCGCCCCTTCGCTGCACGGCGGTGAAGCTGGGAAGCTCGAGGCCGGGAGCGGGACCGATTACGTGCTCGAAGGCCGTCGCGCCGACGGCCGCCGTCTGGACCTCGCCGAGGAAATAGGCGAGGACGAAGGCGATGAAATCGGGCCTGGCCCGGGACTGGGCCAGGGAGCCCAAGGCGCCTCGAGCGGCCGAGAAAAGCCGGGTGGGAAACTCGGAGCCCGTAATCGAGCCGGCGTCGGTTTCTACCTCGGCCGAGCTTTGTATCCATGACCCCGGATCGAGCGGGAAAGAGGCCCCCGCCCGATTGGACGGCTGGTTCACCGCCTCTTCCGCGCCCCTGTAAAGGGCGATCCTTCCCAGGGCCTCGAGATTGTTCTTGATCATTTCGATTCCTCCTTGATCCTTTAAAGGGCGAGTCCGGGACAAAAAGGCACGGCGACCTCGATCCCGGTCAGTGACGAGGCCATGGCGCCGTCGGTCCCCGTTTCGGTTTCATTGATCCGCGTCTGGATGATCGAGCAGGTCAGGGTCCCTTCCCCTCCCTCGATGGATTCGGCCAGCGCCTGCATGGGAGCGTCGGCGCGGTTCTGGGAACGCAGGACCCGCTCGATCCTGGCGGCGATCCTTTTAATTTCGTCCTCGATCTTTTCCCTGTCCCTGCCGCGATGGGCCGCTCGGACCTCGAGCGCGAATATCTTGTTCATGCGGGCGGCCGGGCACGCGGGCGTCTCGGTCTTGCCCGAGGCCCGGACCAGGACCGCGGGGAACTGGGAGGCCGCGAGGCTGTCGGGCGGTGAGCCGCCGCGCCCGAAGGTCCTCACCGCGGGACCGGCCGCCCGGTTCAGTCCGCCTTCCCCGGAGTCGGCCAGGAGCGTTTCGATCACTTTTTCCTCGACCTCGAGGTAGTCTCCATTCGCCAGGTTCGTCATGGCTTTTCCCCTTCCTCATCCCGGCCAGGGCCACTCGACGCCGCCGTCGGAACGGGACAGCTCTCCCCGATACGCTGACACGGGACCTCGGTAGCCGGGCAGCCGCAGGACGGGGGTCTTGCCCTCCGAGGGCGTGAGGCGCATGAGCAGGGAAAGGGCGCGCTGATAAAGCTCCTCGTCGGCCCGGGCGTTGGCCCTTCCCATGAAGGACGCGCATTGCCAGGCGGACAGCTTGCGGCACGCGGTCTCGACCACCGCGGGCGTGGGCGTCTCGTCGTGGATCGAGGGAAAGGGCACGTCATAGCAAACGCGGAGGAAGGCGTCGATTTTGCGCGAGGCCTCGGCGATGGCCATGCTCACCATTTCCTCGGTGAACTCCTCGGGCCAGGCGCCGGGCAGCTCGGCCGCGACCCTTGCCGGCGTCGAGTAAAGAGGTCCCTCGACGCTTCCGGCCGCGACCTCGAAGGCCGCCAGCACGGTCGGATACGGGAAAACCTCGACCCCCGAGACGCGGGCGTAAACGTGGGCCTCGGCCACGCCGGCGGCGAAGCTCGCGAGCTCGATTCCCCCCACGTACAAGAAGGGGCCGCCCTCCTGGTTCTGGGTCTCGTGATAGTCGTTGCCTTGCAGGATGGGGGGATCGCCGCCCGCGGTCGCCGCGGCCCTGACCGTTCCCCCGGCGTCGCGGAACTCGACCTTAAGGTCCGGGTCGTCCCAGTCCGGCAGGGTCCAGTGACCCAGGCCGTCGGGCACGCGGAAGTCGAAGCCGGCCTTTTCCGATCTCGAAAAAACTGGAAGCGAGTTCATTTTCTCCTCCATATTTCAGGTTGTCTTCTTATCGCCGCGCCGGGAACGCGAGGCTCGGTGACCTGCTCGAAGCCGGCGTCGATGGACATGGCCCTGGTCTTTCCCGAGGCGCCGCGGCCGGACCAGGGCCGTCCCAGGCCGAGGCAGGGGCTGAAGGTCCGGGGCGCGAGCCCGGCGTCGAGGAGGGGGTCGGTCTCGAGGGACGCCTGGTCCGTTCCCGTCCTGGCCCTCCACTCTTCCAGGCCCAGCGACTCTCCTCCCACCACCGCCATAGCTCCGGACGAGCCGGGATGGAAACAGTTGCCGTCCGAGCGAAGGACCCGGACCTCGGCCGCGGCGTCGGCCCTAATGCACTCGAACTGGGAGCTTCCCCTTTCGAGGACGTTATTCATCATTCCCGCCAGGATGAGGGCCTTGTCACCCACGTGGCGGACGCCGAAGGAGTTGGCCTTGGCCGAGTTGTTGGCCAGGACGAAATAGACCTCGGCGTCGTTATAAATCCATTGGAAGCCGCCCATGGAGCGGCATCCGCTCATCTCGACCATGGTCTTGTAATCGTTTGGCGCCCCGGCGTAAGTCCCGGCGGCCTGGAAGGTCATGTCCTTAAAGTCGCAGCGCCTGATCGCGAGAAGGTCGGCGTTGACCAGGCAGACCCCGATATCGAGCGGCTTCTCGGGTGACCCCTCGAAGAGGCACTCCTCGATCCGCCAGTCCCGGACGACGGCGCTCCCGGGCCGGGCCGGCAGGATTCCCACCAGGGCGCCGGTGAACTTGATCCTCCTTACCCTCACGCTTCCCACGTCGCCGCTCTCGAGGCAGGCGCCGGCGTCCTCGCCGTCGAAGGTCACGGCGTTTCCCTCCTCGGCGTCTATCACCAGGGGATGGGCGGCGGTCGGGCTCAGGGTCGAGAGCGAAAGGGTCGCTCCCGAAACTCCCTGCCCGTAAACGCCGGCCCAGCCGCGAGCGTAATGGGTCTCGGCGAACTCGGACGGCCCGACCCAGGACAGGAGCGCGTCCAGGGCGGTTTGGGGCGAGCCGTAAGTCCGGCCCGGCCCGTAGTCCCACACGGTCGAATGGGAGCGGTCCAGGCCCTCGGGGCCGGGGACGAGGGTCAGGGACGAGCCGAGGTTGGCCACGCGAAACGCGGCGCAGCGGGCGGCCGACTCGGCGGCGATGAACTCGCCGTCCTTGAATATAAGCGCCCTTTGTTTGAAGGAGGGCGGGTCTTTTTTCCTGAGGGCGGGCGGCAGGGCGCCGACCTTGTGGGCGCGCCACAGCCTTCCGCTTTTCTCGTAGTCCGTGGGCTCGACTCCATCGGGCATGGCGGCCGAGACCCATCCCTTGGGCAGGACGCCGTAGTCCTTGTCGACGATCAGCAAAGTGGGCATGGGGTAACTCCCTTTCCTATGGCTTGGTCATTATCGTCCGCGGCGGGGCTCGGGGCTCGGCGGCCGCGGGCCTTGCTTCCCCGGATCAGGACGCGGCGCAGCGCCTGAGCTGCTCGGGTTCTCCCACGATGGCGCCGTACCTTCCCCACCCGGCGGTGGTCTCGGCGTAGGCGAGCACGTCGCGCTCGGACAGCACGGTCAGGTCCATCCTGTTGCCGCTTTTTATCTTCCTTCCCGGCAGGGCCACGAAGTATTTGCCCGTCTCGGGCGTGGACAGGTCCTGGCTTTTAAGGCGCGTGGTGACGGCCAGCTTGACGTTGAAGTTGACCTCCCCCGCGTCGCCCGTGACCTGGCCGGAGACGGTGAGACGCAGAGCGTTCCTCATCCGGGACATGAGCTGGACCGGGCAGAGCACCACGAAGGACGAGTTGGCGTTGACCTCCATGCCCAGTCCCTCCATGTCATCGAGTATGGCGGCGCAGGCGGCGTTGATGGTCTCGGCGTCGCGGACGGCCTTGTCCTCGCCGGCCTCTCCCGCCCAGGCCACGTCCGAGTCGGGCCTCGCGGCGCTGATGAGGTCGTAATGGGCCTGGGCCTTGTGGGCGTACCATTTCGAGCGGAACTCTTTGGAGGCGTCCTCGATTTTCCAGTGCTCCTCGTCGTCGAACCACAGCCGAGACCAGCCCAGGGCCCCGCCGTAAAGGTCGAAGTCCACGGTCACCTTCTCGCCGCTCACCTTGAAGACGTGGGCCTTCTCCCCCGGCTTGACGGCCCGAAAGCTGAGGCCGGAGGAAACGTCGACCAGGTCGAAGCCGTTCTTGCGCGTGCCCGTGAAGTCGATCACGTCGAACACCTCCATCCATCCCGCGTCGGGGTCCTCGACCTGGTGGTAGCGCGAGATGGCCTCGAGGGCGTCCTCGGGGAAGTCCCCCGGCGAGGTGAACTCCGAGACCCGGGCCAGGGTCTCGGCCGCCGCCGCCCGCGGACGGTCCATGAAGTACTGCACCGCCTCGATGAAGCGCTCTTGTCCGTCCGCGTCGGAAAGGTCAACCTTGTTCCAGTCGGATATCATCATTCCTTTCATTTTCTCTCCTCCCTCGATCATGCCCGAGGCGATCAGTCCAGGACCATAAGGTCGATCAGCGCCGTCTCGTCCGAGGCGGCCGCCGCCTCGAGCGCCCTTCCGCAGGCCACGTTGTCCGTGGACTGGGGAGTCACAACGCCCGCCGACTCGTCGAAGTAAACCCGGTCGCCGGGCGATAAGGTCTCGCCCGAGGCCTTGGGCGCGAGTATCTTCTCGGCCTCATAGACCAGGACGAAGTCCGAGTTCTCGGGCGCGTCCTCGACCACCACGCCCACCGTGTCGTTCACCACGATCATGTCGCCGGCCGACCGGCCCTCGCCCGCGCCCGCGGTCGCCCGCAGGGTCTTGGCCCGGCTTATGCTCGTCCTTAATTTCAATCCCGTCTCAGTCACCATTTCCTTCTCCTTTCATTTCACGCTCGGTTAGAATCCTCGGGGACGGGGTATTAGGGGATTGTCCCGTCCCGCTCCCCACCGACGCGGCCTCTCGGGAGGGGCCGCCGACCGACCGACCGGCCAGGCCGACTTGAGCCTGTCGATCTTCCTCATCTCCGACTCGATCCTCTCTTTAAGCTCTAGCTCGAAGCCCGCTCCCTTCAGCGGCGGCCTGGTCACCAGGTCCTCGATGATGATCTCCCTTTCGATCCGGCCCAGGCTCGTGCCCTCGAGCATCCTGGCCGCGTCCACTCTGGCCTTTTCCGAAAGACGAGCCATGCGGGCCGCCTTTTTCAGCCTGGACAGCTCGCGGCCGGCGCGGCGGAGCTTTCCGTTCTTGGCCTCGAGTCCTTGCTCGAGGCCCTCCACCTTGGCGGCCTCCTTTCGGATCACGTCCGCCACGACCGGGTCGGACATGAGGCGCTCGCGGCCGAAAAGCTCCGAGGGAAGGGTCTCGGCCGGCGCGTCCGTTTCGCCGTCGCCGCCTTGCCTTTCGCCCGGCTCCTCGAACTCCTCGACCGCCGCCAGCACCGAGGCGTAGGCGAAGCCGGGACGGTCATGGCCCGACCGGCCCAGGGCCACGCCCGTCACCTTCCTGACCGCGTCCACTATCCAGGCGCCGGAACTCCCGTCCTCACCGTGGCACTCGATCTCGGCCTCGATCGAGCACACGTCCAGGCGGCCCGACCGTATGTCCCGTTTGACCTCCGGGTCAGTCACCGCGGCCAGGCCCACGGCGCTGAGAAGTCCGTTCACCCTTCTCTCGCCGGCGGACACCACCTCGCCCACCTTGCGCCTGACCGCTCCCGCCGGGGCGTGGCAAAGGTAGAGGGGAACGCCGCTCCCCAGCCGGGCGGCCAGCTCGCGGACGCGCTCGCGGCTCCAGAACTTCCTTCTCGGAGAACCGCCCTTTCCGTCGTCGCTCATCCTTCCCCGCGAGTAGCCCTCGTGCCCCGCCACCAGCTCGACGAACAGGGGACTCGAGTCCATTTCCTCGATCCGCCGGCGGAATCCCTCTCCCACCCGGGCCCTGGCCTCGAGGGCGTCGGTCTCCGTCGGGCCCGCGGCCACGAGGGTCAGGCCGGTTACCATTGTCTTTTTCATATCTCTCCTCCTTCCTCTTCCTTACTGGGCTGGAAGACTTCCATCCCGCTTTCGCCCCTCGAGGCGGCCTCCTGTTTTTCCTTGTCGGGATCGACGTCGGGCAAAAGCCCCAGCAGGGTATCGAGCCCGATGGCGCCGGCCTGGAAGAGGGGCAGGTATAGCTCGGTGAGCCGCTCGATCTGGGCCCTGGTGACGAACTTCATGGAGGGTCTGACCTTGCCCTTCTTGAGGGGCGCGGCGCTCGCGAGGGCGTTTTCATTCCTCAGCTCGATGGCCTTGTCGAACAGCTCGGAGAACCCTCCCAGCCAGGAGCGCTGCTCGGAGATGGACACCAGGGCCACGGGCTCCATGGTGTTGTCGGCGGTGGCGCGGTTGCTCATGAACTCGGGAAAGCCCAGAAACTGCACGGGCACTCCCGCGCCTCCGGCGAGAATTTTGACCTTTGTCTCGATCTCGCGCTGGATGGAGTCGTATCCGGAGTCGCTCATGCCCACGAGGGAGAAGTCGGCCGGCCCGACGAAGACCTTTCCGATCTTCCAGTCCACGCCGGGAGCGAGAAGGCGCTCGTAAAGGTCCATGGCCTCCCGGACGTCCCGGGTCTTGAAGTAGGGGGTGGGCGAGGCGAAAAAGCGGTTGATCTTGCGCCAGTCGCGCAGGGCGTGGTCCACGTCCTCGGCCTCCTGGAGGAGCCCCGAAAGGGTCGGCGCCCCCTCGCGGCCGTGCACGCGGGCGTTGAACTTGATGAAGACGGCGCGCTCGGGAGGCACGCTCACCTCGCCTCCGTTTTCGTCCTCATAGGTGATGGCCGTTATTTCCGCGTAGTCGTCGCGGGCGTACTCGACCTCGTAGCGCGAGTCGTTCCAGGAGATGAAACGCGTCTTGATTGAGTCGGCCGCGGGTTCGTAATCGAGGGTGAGGAGCACCTGTCCCTCGAGTTCCTTCTCGACGGCGAGCTGCTGCCCGAACTGCCCGTCGAGGCGGTTCTCCCGGATAAGGCGGCGGAGGAACTCGAGCTCGGGTCCGGGTCCCTCGCCCGGAAGCGGCGCCGCCGACAACCCGTTGGCCATGGCGAAGGCGGCCCTCGTGTCCACCAGACGCTGCACGAGCTGGTTGCCCGAGCGGGCGTAGCCCTTGTACTTTTGCACCAGTTCCGAGACCAGTCTCTCCCGGTCCCGGTAGGGGTTGGCCGCCGGGATTGACTGGCCCGCCGCTCTTCCCGCCTTGAAGGACAAAACCTCTGACACGTACTCCTCGGTACGGGCCAGCTTGATCTCGAGTTCCTTTGCCCTCGTCTTCCATTTCGATCTTCCAAACATTTGATCCTCCCCTGAACTTGTTTTTTGCCTCTTACTAATGGCGAAACGGGCGCGTTTTTGTGGACCCCGGGTTGACGAAAAAGGGAAATGGGGGCGCGAGAAGGATATGCCGACGTGTAATTACTCGGCGTTACGGGAGGTTATGAAACGCGAAAAATTTTTCGTCCATCCTCCCTTGACGAGTTCAATTCAACCGTGACTCGACGAAAATAGGACTCGTTTATGGCCCCGCCTCGCGACCTTAAGAGATCGTTACGCCGGGAGAATGGGCGCCCGGACGCCCGGCGGCGGCCGCCGCGAAATACGGGCTTGCTTGAGTCGGTTTCTTGAGATAATTTTTAGTCGTGTCCTTTTACCGCCCGGTCACGCCGGGCGCGGGCCCCTAGTTCACATCGCGGGTTCAAGGGGCCGCCTATTTCTTCCCGGCTCGGAAAGGCCTTCTCGAGGCGGGAGTTAAAAAATCGAGGAGGAGTGAATGGGAAAGTATTCTCCTAACGTGATCGCCAACTGTCTGGCTTCCTGCGCCATGCACAACCCCGGCGGGGAGGTGGTCGTTTACGGCGACCGTCGCGTCACCTGGCTCGAGCTTTGGACGCGGTCGTCGAAGCTGGCCAACGCCCTGATCGGGCTGGGCGTGAAAAAAGGCGACAAGGTCTGCTTCATGTTCCACAACGTTCCCGAGTTCCTGGAGGTCAACTACGCGGTCCAGGCGGCGGGCGCGGTCCCGGTGCCCATGAACTACCGCTTCATCGCCAGGGAGGTCGAGTATCAGGCCGGCCATTGCGACGCGTCGGTTTTCATTTACGACTCGCTTTTCAACGCGGCCGTGGAGGGCGCGGCCCCGCGTCTGTCCAAGATCGAGAGCTTCATCCGCCTGGGGGAGGGGGAGCTTTCCGGGGCCCTTGATTACGAGGAGGTGGTCAAGTCGGGCGTCGCCCGTGACCCGGAGGTCGAGAACGACTGGGACGACGTGGCCGCCATGATTTACACGGGGGGCACGACGGGTTTTCCCAAGGGGGTGATGCTGACTTACGCGGCCCACGCCGAGATGCACTCGGCCCTTCTGGCCCGGGTGGTGACGCGAGCGGTTGACGTCCAACTGACGGACGAGCAGATGGCGGGGGTGGGAGACACCTTCCCTCTTCCGGGGGCCAAGCTTGTCCTTCCCCTTACCCGGACGGGGGCGTTCAAGCGTTTCATGAAGCGGGAGGGCGTTTACAAGGCCATATACAAGGGATTATACCGCGCCTATACTCATCCCGAGGTGGCGCGTTTCGCCTACGACAAGACGCTCAAATACATGATCCCTTCCATGCCTCTTTTTCACGACGCCTCCTACCAGATACTTTTCCTGGCCTCCATGTTCGGCAACATCTGCTTCGTGCTGGTGGACGACGTGAAGTTCAACCCCGAGAGGGTCCTGGCCCTGGCGGAGAAGGAGGAAATCCTTTTCATGGCCAACGTGCCCACGGGCTGGAAAAAGATCGTGGGCTTCGAGGGTCGGCACAAGTTCAACCTCGAGTCCGTCAAGATCGCCGCCACCGGGGCGGGCGCGGCCTCGGCCGGCCTCAAGAAAAAGATATTCGAGACCTTTCCCAACATCATCGTGGTCGACATGTTCGGCCAGACGGAGATGACGCCCATTACCACCTTCCGCATCGACGCCGACCCCTCGACCTTAAAGGACAGGTCGGTGGGCAAGTCCATCATCGAGGCCAAGGTGGTGGACGAGAGTGGAAGGGAGCTTCCACAAGGCGAGATCGGCGAGATACTTTACAAGTCCAAAACGGTGATGAAGGGCTACTACAAGGACGAGGAAAAGACCGGCGAGGTCATAAACGACGGTTGGTTCCGGGGCGGCGACCTGGGCTACATCGACGATGAGGGCGAGATCAGGCTGGTGGACCGGAAGAAGGAGTGCATCAACACCGGCGGCGAGAAGGTTTTTCCCCTCGAGGTGGAGGAGGTCATACACGAGCACGAGGCGGTGGACGACGCGTGCGTCATCGGCGTGCCCGACGAGGATTGGGGCTCGACGGTGCGGGCGGTGGTTCAGCTCAAGCCCGGCAAGGACGCCTCGGAAAAGGAGATCATCGATTTCCTTCGCGACAAGCTGGCGGGCTACAAGATTCCCAAGTCCGTGGTATTCGTCAAGGAGCTTCCCCTCTCTCCCGTGGGCAAGGTCCTGCGGGCCAAGATTCGGGAACAATACGGCCGGCCGTGAAGATAAATCAAAGGAGGACGAAAAGGCGGACGCGCTCCGCCCTTTTTCATTTGTAAAGCCCGCGCTCCCATTCCACCTGGGCCTTGAGGCCCTCGGCGAGGGGGGTGGCGGGCACAAAGCCCGTCTCTTCGCGAAGGAGGGTCGCGTCGGCCGAGGTGTCTCTCACGTCCCCTTTCTGGACCTCCTGGAAGACGATCCGGGGCTTTGCCCCCACCAGTCCGGCCAGGGTCTCGATGGTCTCGAGCAGCTCGACTCGGTGGCCGCCGCCGATGTTGTAGACCCGGCCCTCTTTTCCCCTTTCCATGCACCTCACCGTTCCCTCGACTATGTCCCGGATGAAGGTGAAGTCGCGGCTCTGTTTCCCGTCGCCGTAAACGATAATATCCTCGCCCTTGAGGAGGGCCTTGATAAAGCGGTGGAAGGCCATGTCGGGGCGCTGGCGGGGTCCGTAGACGGTGAAGTAGCGAAGACCGATGGCGTCGACGCCGTAGTTGGCCCGGTACAGGTCGGCCAGGGACTCGCAGGCCAGCTTGCTCACGCCGTAGGGCGAGCGGGGCCTGGTCCGGTTGCTCTCGCGGGCGGGAAGCTCGTCGGTGTCGCCGTAGACCGAGCTCGAGGAGGCGTAGACCACTCGGGGCCCTCCCTTTTCCCGGACCGCCTCGAAAAGGCTTTGAGTGGCCTGAATGTTGTGGCGCAGGTAGTGGTCGAAGCTTTTGCCCCAACTGGCGCGCACTCCCGCCTGGGCCGAGAGATGGTAGACCCCGTCGGCCCCTTCCACCAGCTCGGCAAGGTCGAGGTCGTTGATATCGGCCTCGATGAACTCGAGGCGCCCGCGGTCCCGGAAGCCCGAGGCGTTCGTCTCCTTGAGGAACCGGTCGTAATAGTCGGTAAAGCAATCGACGGCGACGACCTTGTGGCCGTCGGCCAAAAGCCGCTCGCAAAGATGACTCCCTATAAAACCGGCCGCGCCGGTGACTATGTATTTCATGGCTTTCCTTTCCCGCCGTGGCCTTTGCGTTCCCGGCGGCCCCAGCGGAGTTTTCATTATATATCGGGGAGACGGACGCTCAAATGAACGGCGGCCCGCCCCGGCGTTGTAAGTGGGGCCGATGCTTACTACAATCTTGTCATAAACGCCCCGGGCGGGAAGGGAGGAAGGTCATGAAAAAAACCATCGCCATCACCGGCGCGTCGGGTTACATAGGGTCGATGCTTCTCGAGCGGCTCGCGGCCCGGCCGGAGGTGGGCAAAGTCCTGGCCCTGGACGTTAGACCTCCCGGGTATTTGCCGGCCAATTGCGAGTACGCTCGAATCGACGTCAGGGACCCCCGCATAGGGAAGCGGCTCGAGGGCGTGGACGCGGTCGTTCACCTCGCCTTTATCGTCTCGGCCATTCACGATCGGGACCTTATCCATGACGTCAACGTGAACGGGAACCGCAACCTCCTGGCGGCCATCGAGGGCTCGGGCGTCGATAAGCTGGTGGCCGCCTCGAGCGTGGCCGCCTACGGCCGACTTCCCCGTGACAACTCGATCATCGACGAGGACACGCCGCTTCGAGGGGAGTCCTCCAGCTATTACATGCTCACGAAGAGGATGATGGAGGAGGACCTCGACGTCTTCGAGAAAAGGAACCCCGGCGTGATCGTGACCCGGCTTCGGCCCTCCATTTTGATGGGCAAAGGCACGAGGAGCTTCGCCCGGGAAATGGGCAAGCTCCGGTTCGCGCCCCGTATCAGGGAGGGACTTTACCTTCCCGTGGTCCACGAGGAGGACGCGGTGGACGCCTTCGAGTTGGCCGTCGAGCGCGACGCTCCCGGGGCCTTTATCATCTCGCTTCCCGAGCCCATGACCCTGGAGGAGATAGTCGAGGGCCGGGGCGTGCCAATAAGGAGCTTCAACCGGAGCACCGTATTGGGAGCGTCGAGAATCATGTTCCCCCTCCGCCTGACCAGGCTGTCGCCCGACTGGATAGCTTGCGCCGACACGCGGTGGCGCTTCGAGGTCTCGCGGGCGAGGAACGCGCTGGGATGGGAGCCTAAAAGGGACAAGGAAAAAATCGTCTCCGACATATGGGACAATATCGAGGGCAAGCCCAGGTGGAGAAGATGGATGGGCGGGTAAGGCCGGCTCGTCTCGGCCAGGCGACGGGGAGGAAAAAGTATTGATCGAAAAAATAGCGGACCGGATATGGCTTATCGATACCAACATGAGCGGACGACGGGGCTACACCTCGGTGTTTCTGGCGGAGGGCGACGGCGGCGCGGCCCTTTTCGACTCGGGCGTCTCGGTCACGGCCGCTGATATTTTGGAGGGCGTCCGGGAGGCTGGAGTCGATCCTCGCGGGCTCCGCCGGATTTTCCTCAGCCACGCCCACTACGACCACGCGGGAGGGGCCCACGAGCTTTTGCGTCTTCTGGCCGAGGCGGGGGCCGAGGAGGTCAAGGTGGCCTGCTCGATCAAGCCCAAGGTATATCTTGGGCGGGCGGACGTCCTGGAGAAGCTCATGCGCTCGGGCCTGGCCACGGAGGGCGAGATGGCGGGCCGGATGCTTCCCATGGCGGATGACCGCTTTCACGTGCTTGAGGACGGGGACGAATTCGACCTGGGCGGAGTGACGGTCAAGGCCCTGGACTCTCCGGGCCACGCCAACGGGCACATGGTTTTCCTGGTCCGTCCGGGCGATTTTCTTTTCCTGGGCGACTCCTGCGGTTTGATGGGCCGCTTCAAGGACGGCGCTCCGGGATTGATACCGACCTCCTTCGCTCCGGAGTACGATCACGAGCCATACCTCGAGACCATAGGGAGGCTGCGGAAACTCTCGCCCCGGCTCCTGGGCTTTGCCCATTACGGGTGGACGGACGAGCCGGCCAAAGTCCTCGATATGGCGGCCCGAAGCGCGGAGAGGATGAGGGAGGTAGCGCGGGACGTCGAGGAGGGAAAGCTGGAAAGGGACGAGGCCCTGGACCTTCTCGAGCGCGAGATGGGCGAGCCGGCGGTCTCGCTTTACGGCGATCGCGAAAGGTCTCTTTTAACCTTTAAAACTCTTCTTAAGGGCAACCGGGTGGACTTGCGAAGGAAAGCCGTCCCCGCCCCGTGACCCCCGGGCTTTTATTCCCGATACGGCCCGATCTCTTTGCCTTCGGGCTAAAAGCCGGGTTATAATAATTCAGGCCATTGATACGGGGACCGGCGGTCTTGGCCGGCGGGCCAGCCGATGGGCTCCGTTCAATCATGGCCGGTTTTTTATGACTACGCGGCCTCTCGCCCGAGGGCGGAAGGGCCCGGAATTAACGGGAGCGACATGGAAGAGACAAAACAGTTTCAGCGTATGCAGCGGCTTCCCCCCTACGTTTTCGCCGTGGTCGTCGAACAGATGATGCGGGAGCGTCGCGGCGGTGAGGACATCATCGACCTTGGCATGGGCAACCCCGACGTACCCACTCCCGGCCCGATCGTGGAGAAGATGAAGGAGGCCCTGGACAACCCCAAGAACCACCGTTACAGCGCCTCGAAGGGGATCAAGGGAATCCGCAAGGCCATTTGCGACTGGTACCAAAGGCGCTACGAGGTCGAGCTCGACCCCGACTCGGAGGCCATCGCCACCATCGGGGCCAAGGAGGGACTGGCCCATCTCAACCTGGTCACCCTGGGGCCGGGCGACGTGGTCTTCGTGCCCAACCCCTGCTACCCGATACACTTCTACGCCTCCATTATCGCGGGGGCGGACGTTCGCAGCATCCCCCTTTGCGACGACGTGGACTTCCTCGAGCAACTTCAGATGGCGGTGCGCTACACCTGGCCGGCCCCCAAGATGATTATCCTGAGCTTTCCCCACAACCCCACGACGCGGGTGGTGGAGCTGGACTTCTTCGAGAAGGTGGTGGCCTTCGCCCGCGAGCACAAGATTTACCTGGTCCACGACCTGGCCTACGCCGACCTGGTTTACGACGACTACCGGGCCCCGAGCCTTCTCGAGGTGCCCGGCGCCAAGGAGGTGGGGGTCGAGTTTTTCTCCATGACCAAGGGCTACTCGATGGCCGGCTGGCGGGTGGGCTTCTGCGTGGGCAACAAGACCCTGGTGGCCGCCCTGACCCGCATCAAGAGCTACCTGGACTACGGCATCTTTCAGCCCATCCAGATCGCGGCCATCAAGGCGCTTAACGACTGCGACCAGGAGTCTCGGGAGATATGCAAGGTCTACGAGGGCAGGCGGGACGCCCTTTGCGACGGACTCAACCGGATCGGCTGGGAGATCGAGAAGCCCAAGGCCACCATGTTCGTGTGGGCCAGGATACCCGAGAAGTTCCGGGAGCTGGGCAGTCTCGAGTTCAGTCTCCAGATGCTCAAGGAGGCCAAGGTGGCGGTCAGCCCCGGCATTGGCTTCGGAGACGTCGGGGAGGGCTACGTCAGGTTCGCCCTGGTCGAGAACGATCAGCGCATCAAGCAGGCCATCCGAGGCGTCAAGCGGTGGTTCGATCAGACCGGCGGCCTTTGACGGGGCCGCGGAGGATTAATGAAAAAGGTTAAGGTGGGCCTGATAGGCTACGGCACCATCGGGCAGGGAGTAATCAAGCTTCTAAAGACCAACAAGCGCGAGCTGGCCGCCAGGCTGGGGTTCGAGATCGAGCTTGGCGGCGTGGCCGACGTGGATATAAAGCGGCCTCGGAACGTCAAGGTGAAAAAGGGGCTGCTCACGAGCGACCCGTATAAACTTATTAACGACCCGGGCATCCCCATCATCATCGAGCTGGCGGGCGACTGGCCGGGCGTGCAAAAACAGATAATGGACGCCCTCAAGGCGGGTAAGTCGGTGGTCACCGCCAACAAGGCGCTTCTGGCCAAGCACGGGGAGGAAATCCTCGGGGCCGCCAGGGAAAGCGGCCAGGACGTGTATTACGAGGCCGCGGTCTGCGGGACCATACCCATCATCCGGGTCCTTCGGGAGGGCGTGGCCGCCAACCGGATCGACGCGGTTTACGGCATCGTCAACGGTACCTGCAACTACATCCTGACCGGCATGTCCATGGGCCTAGGCGATTACCCGGGCATCCTCAAGCGGGCCCAGGAGCTGGGCTACGCGGAGGCCAAGCCCGAGGCCGACGTCGAGGGATACGACGCCTCCCATAAGCTGGCCATCCTCATGCGGCTGGCCTTCGGAATTCCGGTCAAGCTCAGCGACATCCACCGGGAGGGCATAACCAAAGTGTCCGCCTCCGACATCGAGGCGGCGGCCGGCCTGGGCTACTCGGTCAAGCTTCTGGCCATCGCCAAGCGCGTCAACGGCGGCGTCGAGGCCCGGGTCCATCCCACCCTCATCAACAAGAACTCCGAGCTGGCCGCGGTCTCGGGCCCCTTCAACGCCGTTTACGTGGTGGGCAACATGAGCGGTCCCACCTTGTACTACGGGGCGGGGGCGGGCATGGATCCCACCGCCAGCGCCGTGGTGAGCGACGTGATGGAACTGGCCCGGCGCCTGGTCCGGGGCGACGCTCCCCGCCGGCTTCCCGCGGGGGGCTACGTGGAGGGACACCGGCCCGACCTGACCCTTTTGCCCATGAAGGACGTCGAGACCGAGTACTACCTGCGCATGCTGGCGGCCGACAAGCCGGGCGTGCTCTCGAAAGTGAGCGGGGTCCTGGGCGAGAACGGCATCAGCATCCGGTCGGTGGTGCAAAGGAACCGGGAGCGCGGTCCCGAGGCTTCTCTGGTGATCGTGACGCACCGGGCCAAAGAGGAAAAGATGATGAGGGCCCTGGACGAGATCAAGAAGTTCAAGGTGATAAAGGGACCGATCAAGCTCATCCGCATCGAGCAGGGAATATAAGGGAAAAGGAGGCTTTGCGCTTATGGCCTGGGAGGGCGTAATAAAGCAATACTGGGATTATCTTCCCATCGAGGACAAGGAGAGCGTGGTCACGCTGCTGGAGGGAGGCACTCCGCTAATTCCCTCGGTGCGGCTGGCCGAGCGAATAATGCCGGGGATTAGGCTTTTCTTCAAGTTCGAGGGCCTCAACCCGACGGGTTCCTTCAAGGACCGGGGCATGACCATGGCCGTGTCCAAGGCGGTCGAGGAGGGCTCGAGGGCCGTCATCTGCGCCAGCACGGGCAACACCTCGGCGGCGGCGGCGGCCTACGCGGCCCGGGCCGGTCTCGAGGCCTACGTGCTTATCCCGGAGGGCAAGATAGCCGCGGGCAAGCTGGCCCAGGCGGTGATGCACGGGGCGCGGGTCATCGAGGTGGAGGGCAACTTCGACCAGGCCCTCCAGATAGTGCGCAAGATATCCGAGAGCCATCCCATTACCCTCGTCAACTCCCTTAACCCCTATCGCCTTCAGGGCCAGAAGACCGCGGCCTTCGAGATATGCGACGCCCTGGGCGGGCCTCCCGACCACCACGTGCTGCCGGTGGGAAACGCCGGCAACGTGACCGCCTACTGGATGGGCTACAAGGAGTACAAGGAAAAGGGCGTGATCAAGGACCTTCCTCAAATGAACGGCTTCCAGGCCTCGGGCGCCGCGCCTATCGTTCTTAAAAAAATCGTCGAGAAGCCCGAGACCTTCGCCACCGCCATCAGGATCGGCAACCCGGCGAGCTGGAAAATGGCGGAGAACGCCAGGGACGAGTCGGAAGGCATTATCGAGATGGTCACGGACGACGAGATTCGGGAGGCCTATTTCCTTTTGTCTTCCTTGGAGGGCATCTTCTGCGAGCCGGCCAGCGCCTCGGGCATCGCCGGCATGATCAAGTACAAGGAAAAGATGGGACTTCAGCCCGGCCAGACCGTGGTGGCGACCCTTACCGGACACGGGCTCAAGGACCCCGACTCCGGCGCCGAGACGGCCAGAAAGTTCGAGGACAAAAGAGACAAGCTGCCCGCCGACTACGGCGTGGTGGTCAAGGCCCTGGGCTTTTAAGCCGCGGGCGGCGTGGACCCGCTCCCCAGCCGTGCTACAATAATCGCGTGATTTTCACGTTCCCGGGCCATGGCTGATATCAGGCACATATCCTGCCCCAAGTGCGGCGGCACTCTCGGGCTTTCCGGCATGGACAGGCTGGTCAAATGCCGCTACTGCGGGACCACCTCTTTGGTCGAAGCCCCCGGCCACGCGCCCGAGTATTACGTCGATCCCAGGGTCCAGGCCGTGACCGCCCGCCGGACCCTCCAGCGCGTCCTGATGGAATCGGACGTTCCCGCCGGTCTTCTCAAGCGGGCCAGGTTCCATTCGGCCCGGCTTTACTTCATCCCCTTCCACGAGGTCAACGCCCGCAGGGTGGGCACGATGAAGCTTACCGAGTTCAAGCCGGAAAAGAGGCCGCGCCAGTCCAGCCGGGCCGTCTCCATGGGCCAGGGGGCCACCGTCTCGATCCCCAGGGTCCACGACGACTGGGCCGTTCCCAAGACGAAGGTCGTGGACACGCGGGTGATCATGAACGACTTGACCCGCGTCGAGCCGGCCGTGTCCCTCCCGGAGTGGCACGTCGAGGAGGCCGACGTTCAGACGGCCCGGGCCGGCGAGACGGGCCTTCTCAAGGCCATGGATCGCCGCCGGGTCGAGAAGCTGGGCCGGATTTACAAGCCGACCATTACTCCCGACCAGATGCTCTCGCGTTTGGACGCGGACAACCTGGCGGCCAACGTGGAGGACAATACGGAGATAGTGGAGGTACGGATCAAAAGGATTTATTACCCGGTCTGGCGCGTCCGCTACGAGTACCAGGGACGGCTTTACGGAGCGGCCATCGACGGCGTCACGGGCAAGATCATGAGCGCCCGCGCCCCGGAGACCGACAAGTACCGCGTGGTCTGGCTCTTGGGCACGGCGGCCATGGTCAGCTTCTTCGCCGGCAAGATCGCCCGAGTGATCGCGACCCTGGCCATGGGGGACCATGGGGGCGCCGAGGGTCTGGTGGCCGTCGGAATACAGGGTTCCATCATGATGATTCCCGTAATATTAATCGCCCTCCTGGCCGTGTTTTTCGTGCTGGGAGTCGGCTGGGACCAGTTCCGGTACGCCGGCGAAATAGTCACGCGGGGCGACAAAAAAATGGTCGAGCGCATCAACCGTCCTAAAAAGACCTTCTTCGACAAGGCCCGCGACTCGGTCTCCCGCATGCTCGAGGATTTCATGAAGAAAGCCGAGACCAACGCTCGATGGAGGACTTGATGGGCTCGGGCGTGACGGTCACTCCCCTGGTATGTCCGGACTGTGGTAGTCCCCTGGCTGGACTTCGCTACGACAGGATTTTCAACTGCATGAACTGCCGCATGGGCTACAAGCCGGGCAAGGAGGGCAAGTGGACCCGGTACGCCCTTCGCTTCGCGGAGCCGGGCCATGCAAAGGCCAAGGTAAGCTTTTATCTGCCCCTCTGGCAACTCGGTATCGAGTCCTCAGCCAAGGCCTCGAACAAACAGCAAGAGGTGGCCATCTCCCGGATCGAGGACATGAAGAGCGTTTGGGTCACGGCCTTTACCATGGTCCGGCCCTCTTATTATGGAGACATAGGGCTCAACTACTCGAGCGCCGGGGCCATGCCCAGGATGGTCAGGGAATGGCCCCAGGCTTCCTTTACCGCCGGCTGCGCCAGGACCTTGGAGGACGCCTCGAAATACGCCCGCCTTTTCGTGACCCTCTTTATCGACAAGCGGACCGACGTGACGGGCATGGAGATAGACGTCAAGGTCACGGGCGCGGCCCTCTGGGGCATCCCCTTCGCCGACCAGGGGAGCAAGGTCATGGACCTGGTCTCGGGCATGGAACTCCCCGCCTTCGCCATCGACGACCTGGCGGAGATAAGAAGGATCGCGAGCGCGAGAAAAGGGGACTGAGGAGGAGGACCGGACGGTCCTTCTTATTCGATTTCCTCCCACGACAGCGGCGCTATGCAGGCCTTTCCGCCGGGGCATCCAGCCGGGCGGGGGAAATCGGTCCAGCCGCAGGTGGTTATCCACCAGTTGCCGTCGCCGTCAAGGATATATTCCGGGGCGTGGGCCTCGATCCTTCCCACCAGCCGGGCCGTCTCGTCCGCCTGGCCGCCCTTGAAAACGCCGAAGTCCAGGGGGTCCGCCGAGTAAAAAACCACCGTGTCGAGATAGACCCCGGGGTCCTTGTCCAAGGGATAATTGGTCAGGCACACGGAAAGGTAATAGCCGCCGTCCCGGGCCATGACGAAGGGCGACTCGCAGGCGGAGTTGGCGACGTATTTGCCGTAAACGTGGGCGGGACGAAGCGCCGTGAAGACCACGCCGGCCTTTTCCCAGTTATAGAGGTCGCGGGAGGTCCAGGCGCTGACCACGTCCTTCTTATCCACCCGGTCGGTGGCGTACATGATCCACTTGTCGTCCGCCTTCAATGCCATGGTGTCCCGGAGCCATCGGTAGCGGTCCTTGACCGCCACGCCGGCGTACTCGAACTCCCGGCCGTCGCTCGAGACGAGGTGTCTTATCTTGCCCGGACCGAAAAAGGCGTGGAGCGTGTTTCCGTCCCAAACCGCGTGGGGCGCCCATTTGACGCCCTTGTCCGGAAAGCCCTTGAACAGGGGACCCATATCTCGCATGGGCTCGGACAAGGACGGCGTGACGCCGCGGATGAAGAATTTCTCGTTCAGCCCGATCGATGGCTTCTCGCCGGTGATGCCCATGAGCGTCCAGTTTCCTTCCTTGTCCTGGTACACGCAGTGGTCGTTAATATATTTGCCCGAGACGGTGGGCTCGAGCAGGTCCATCCAGGGGCCCGCGACCAAAGGCCGGCGCGGCGTCTCGGCCGCCGCCGAAAATGAAAGAACAAGAAAACCGATCGCGATAGCCAAGCCAATAATTCGTCTCATCCGACTTCTCCCGTTGATTGAATATTTCGAATCGATAATAGCGCGAGGGAGGGCGGACGATCAATAAAGAAAACCAAAAACCTTGCCGGACGTTTTATGAAGTGTATAATCATAAAGAGAATAACAAGGCGGGCCTTATGGCCGCGCCCGAAGGGGGAGGAAATTATGAAGAGCACGGACAACGTTGGCATGGTCGCGAAAGGAAACAAGCGGGGGAAAATCTTCTCCATCACGGCGCCATTAGTGGTAATGGCCCTTGTTTGCGCCTTGGGCTTTCTCGTGATGGGAGGCGCCAAAGCCTCGGGCGACCCCGCCGATAAAGCCCCGGCTCCCGAGGCCGCCGCCGGCCAATGCCCCGCCCGGACGGCCCATGACGCGCCGACAATGCTGGCCCAGGGCGCGAACGCGGAGCAGCATAACGTTTACTCGACGGTTTACCAGTGGGCCTCCGCCTGGGAGAACAACATCTACTCCATCGATTACTACAAGTCTTACTACCATCCCTCCTTCTGGTCCAACTACAAGGCCAAGAACGGCATGAACTATAGCCAGTGGATGGCCGACAAGGCGGCGAAAGGTAAAAAGGCCGGCTGCATCCAGATTTACGTTGACGATCTAACGGTGGACGTCCAGGGCCGGATCGCCACGGCCGGCTTCAACCAGACCTACGTGTCCGACACCTATTGCGACTCCGGCAGGAAATGGCTTTACCTGGAGAAGTTCGACAACGGCTGGAAAATAGTGGGCGAGGAGCAGCCGTCCTATCAGAAATGCGGCTCCCGCTGCAGCGCCCGGGGCAAGGATCGCCAGGAGATTCGGGTCCTGGTCAACCAATGGGCCCACGCCTGGGAGAGGAACGTCTATTCCATCGACTACTACCGAAGCTTCTACGACCCCAGCTTCTGGTCCAATTACAAGTCCAGAAGCGGCATGAACTACAGCCAGTGGATGGCGGACAAGGCGGCGAAGGGCAAGGCCGCCCGGTGCATCTGGATTATGGTGGACAAGCTCTCGGTGGACATGTACGACGGCTGGGCCGAGGCCAGGTTCTTCCAGACCTACATCAGTAACAGTTATTGCGACACGGGCTGGAAGACGCTTTACTGGGCCAATATTGCCGGGGCCTGGAAAATAGTCGGGGAGGAGCAGTCCGGTATTACGCGTTGCTCCAGCAGGTGTAACTGATGGTTTCAAAAATGGGAAATATGATGAGATTCAAAGCATGGCCTGGATGGCCGATACTGGTTTTCGCTTTCGCGCTTTTGCTTTGCGGGGTCTTCTCCGCGGTCGACTCCCGGGTCTTTGCCATGGAGACGGGCGGGACAAAATCCAGTCCGAGCGGCGCCGAAAAGGCTTCCGATCCGCTCCCGGCGGCGGGGGCACAAGACGGGAAAGACTCCATAATCAAAAAGGAACTTGGCCTGAGCGTCGAGGGAAAACCCATTATGGCCTACTACTATAACAAGTCCGAAAAAAGACCGACCCTGGTCTTCTCCGGCATCCACGGCGATGAAAGGACATCGGTCGAGCTGGGCCAGATGCTGCTTAAAAGATGGAACGAGGACCCCGGGATTCTGGGCGGCAAGTACGTGATCTATATCCCCATGGCCAACCCGGACGGGTGCGCCAACAATACTCGCCGCAACGCCAACAAGGTGGACTGCAACAGGAACTTTCCCGACGAATGGGAAAACACCAAGTCCGGCGGCTCGACCTACGGCGGTCCCCGTCCCCTTTCCGAGCCCGAGGCCAGGATATTGTACCAACTGGTCAACGAGGAGAAACCCGTCAAAATCGTGTCCATACACTCCTGCTCGAAATGCGGCGGCAAGAACAACTACGACGGACCAGCCGAGGCGCTGGCCAAGGCCATGAGCAAAAAAAACGGCTACGAACCCCTGGCCGACTGGTACGCCAAAACCCCCGGCAGTTTCGGCACCTTCGCCGGCAAAGGCAAGGGTATTCCCACCATCACCCTCGAGCTGCCCAGAAACATCGAGACGGAAAAGGAATGGGAGGGAAACATACTGGCGGTGGAGGCCGCCGTCCAATTCGAGATCGAGGAAAAAACCGGCGACCAGGCCAAGTGATTCATGGTAGCCGTCGGTGAAGTGAACATGGTTCAAGAAGCCTGATAGTCCAGGGCCGCAAGGACGATACCAAGTAAAGCCCGCTAATGATATAGGAATTACTCGAACTGCGCCTTGAAGTCGTTGAACCGCTTTTTCAACTCCTCCAGTTCTTCTCTTAGATTTTTCACTTCTTCCTCGATTCTCGCCACGTCGTCGCCGGCGGAGGCGTAGGATTTGGCGGGCGTGGCCTGGGCCATCTCCTCGATATCGACGGGCCCGGACATGAGGTGGGCGTAGCGCGATTCCTTCTGGCCGGGCATGCGGGGAAGCTTGACCACCAGGCCCGCGTCCGCCAGCTCGGAAATGGACTCCTCGACCTCCTCGAGGGTCTCGAACTTGTACAGGCGCTCGGTCCTGGTCCGCAGCTCTCCCGGCGTTTGGGGGCCTCGAAGGAGAAGCACGGCGATGATGGCGCCCTCGCTTTTGAGGACGTTGGCCACGTTGGTGAAGTTCTGGCCGTACTTGGGCACCCTGTCCCCGGTCACGTCGTGGACGAGCTGCTTTTTGCGGAGGGAGGCCAGGGCGGCGAAGGCTGTTTTATCGTCGTAATTGACCACGGGATAGCGGTTTGATTTCTGGTTGCAGGCGTTGACCAGGGAGTTTAGCGACAAAGGGTAATACTCGGGCGTGGCCATCTCCTTTTCCAGCAGGCAGCCAAGGACCCTGGCCTCGACGTCGTTAAGCTCAATATCCATTGTTTCACCCCTCTCGCGTACATTATAACACAATCGAGGCCCGGTCCTTTAATACTGTTTCTTCATCCTCTGCGCGTGGCGTTCGTATTCCACCAGTCGGGAATAAGCGGCCGCGGCGCGCTCGGGCGTGGTGAATGCGGGGACCGACCCCTGGTGGAGCAGGTCGAGCAGGTCGTCGGTCAGGTTGAATCCCGGAAAGGACGCGGCCATTACGGCCTTGCCCGATTTCTTTCTCGCGGCCGTGAGGCCCTCGACGTAGGCCTTGTTCGAGTCGTGATCGAAGCCGCAACCGACCGACACCACCGCGTCCACCTCGGGGTCGTCCAGCAGGGCCTCGGCGCTTTTAACGTAAAGGCTTATATCGAAGGACGACGAAAGCCCCACGTCCACCGGATTGATAAGGCTCGTGCCCGCGGCGGGCAAAAAGGACCTCAGCCGTCCGATGGTCGCGCCGCTGAGGGGAGCGAGGGTAAGGCCGCGCCGCTCGACGGCGTCGGCGGCCGACACGGCCGGGCCGCCCGGTCCCGACAGGATGGCCACGTTGCCTCTCGCGCCGGGCGGGAGCATGGTAAAGGCCAGGGCCGTATCGGTGAATTCCTCGACGTCCTTGACCGAGGTCACTCCGAACTGGCTGAACACCCCCTCCCATATCTCCCGGCTTCCGGCCATCGAGCCCGTGTGGCCGGCGGCCGCCTTTTTGCCCGCGTCGGTCATGCCCACCTTCCACATGACCACCGGCTTCTTTCGCGTGGTCCGATCGAGGGCCCGGGCCAGCCGGACGCCGTCTCCCGGGCTTTCGCAATAGACCAGCACCAGGCTCGCGTCATCATCGTCGGCCGCGGCCTCGAGAAGCTCGGGGAGGTCTATGTCCGCGCCGTTGCCGAAGCTCACGGCGTGTCTCATGAAGATGCCCTTTTTGGCGGCCGAGGTGGTAAAGAGGTTGGTAAGGGACCCGCTTTGGGAAAGGAAGGTCACGGGTCCCGGACTTTTCGGCATCCAGGGCAAAAAGGCCTGGCCGCTCACCGGCGAATAAACGCCCATGCAGTTGGGTCCCAGGAGGCGGAAGCCTCCAGCCCTCGCCTTCCGGACCAGCCTTGCCTCGTCAAGCGCACCTTGCTCGGTCCCCGATTCCCTGAAGCCCGAGGTGTACATGACCACGACCTTGACGGACTTGGCCGCGCACTCGTCAAGAACGTCCCATACGGCGTCCTTGGGAGTCAGGACGATCGCCATGTCCACCGGGCCGGGCGCCGCCGAAAGCATCGGGTAAGCCTTGAGCCCGTCGATCTCGGAGGCCGTCGGGTTCACCGGATAGATGGCGCCCTTGAAGCCCTGGTCGAGAAGGCCCACCAGAAACAGCTTGCCCGTCTTGAAGCCGCGGGGGACCCCGATTAAAGCTATGGACTGGGGATAGAAAAGGGCCTCGAGTCCCCCGGCGCGGTCCTCGCGAGGCTTATTCTTCATCTTTCTTCCACGTCTTTTGTTTGGACCCGCTCATGATGGACATGCCCATCTTGGTCAGGCTCCGCTTGACCGATCCGGCCGGTTTGGGGTCGTGGACCCAGAGGTAGTAGCCGTTGACGGAAGTTCCCCAGTCGGCGAAAGCTCCATCCAACACCAACTCGGGAGCGGAGCAATCGGGGGAAAGGACATAGTCTATCTGGCCGATGGTCACGACGGAATCGGGAGGGATCGCCACTCGCCACGATCCCAGGTCTTCTTTGCACAGCTTTGCCGTGACCACGCCTTTATATTCACGGTGAAAGTCGTTGACCACCATGATCTCGGCCTGAAGACGGTCTCCGGAGGCGTATTCCTTTTGCTCGAATTTGGCCGTGACCAAGAGAGGATTGTAGGAGTTCTTGAGCGCGTTATAGGCCAGCTTGGGCCTTAACTCGTAATCGATCACGGACCAGCAGATGGCGGGCCATGGCTCGTTCAATTGCCAGAAGGCGGTCCCCGAGGTCTTGTATTTCCTTTGTCTCCAGTTCTCGATGCCCCTTTGTAAATAATAGGCCTGCATTACCTGGCTTGCCTGGGTAAGTGAAGCAAGATTGTCTCCGCCGCTAACGGGCGCTCGGTAGACGCGATATTGTTTCTCCAATCCGGTTGCCTTGAGCGCCGAGACGTATTTCATCATCTTGTCCTTGCCCAGGCTGTGGTGGACGTGAGTTTTATTGAGCGGCCAGAGTCCGTCGTAGGATATCCAGTTTTCCAGCGTAAGAGTTGAGGGAAAAGCCTGCAGCCCAAACTCGCTGGGAAGGGGCGAGACGTCGTCCATGTAGTCCTCGAGGTTTCCCTTTTGATGCCACACCACCCAGTTGTGGGAGTCGCCCTTGTAGGGAGAGGCGGGGATGAAACGGCGCGTGTCGTCCAGGCTCGAGGTCACGTCCTCCAATATGTCCACCACGTGCTGGTTCTGCTTGGCGTTGAACTCGTTTCCGCCGCACCACATGATAAGGGACGGATGGTTCCTGAGCTGGCGTACTATCTCCTCCGACTCTTGCCTGACCAGGTTTTTAAAGTGGTCGGTCTTGGGGTAGCCCTTCAGGTAGACGCAGGCAAAGGGGAACTCCTGCCAGACCAGGACCCCCACCCGGTCGCAGTAATCGTAAAAGGCCCGGCGCTCGCGGTTGCCGCCGCCCCAAACGCGGAGCATGTTGACGTTGGCCCCCTTGGCCATGTCGATGAGCTTTATGTACCTGTCGTCGTCCATGCGACCGTACATGGACTCGGGCGGGACCCAGTTGGCGCCGCGCATGAACTCGCGTTTTCCGTTCACGAAAAGGACCCAGTCGGCCGAGCCCTCGGGCGCGTCCGGGTTGGGGCCCCATGAAATCTCCCGGATGCCGAAGGTCTCGGAAAGATAATCGACCTTGCCGTCCTGGCCCTTCAGGGCAACCGTGACTTGATAAAGGTCCTGGTCGCCCATGTCCCACGGCCACCAGAGACGGGGATTGGGAACGTCCATTTGAACGGTAACCACCCCGCTTGTCCCCTCCAGTTCATGCGGTCCCGATACGATTTCATCCATCTCGAAATTTTCGCCGTTAAGAGAAACGCCCATGGTCAAGCCCGGCTCGCCCGCGGTCTCATACTCGACCTCGACCTCCACGAGGCCGTTCAGGCTGGGCTTAACGAAGACGTCCTTTATTATGGCGTCCCCCGTCTCGTAAAAATAAACGCGGTCCCAAATCCCGCAGGTCTTAAGGCGGGGCGCGAAGTCCCAGCCGAAGCTCATCTGGGTCTTCAAGTATTTGCTTCTTCCGAACTCGTTCGAGCCGAGGACCGGACCCAGCTTTTCCCAACTGGGACTGGGCACGGGAAACAATATCACTCTGATCTTTTGCACGCCCTCCGGGTCCAGGGCGTCGGTCACGTCGAATTCCATGCGCGAGAACATGCCCTCATGCCGCTCCTCGAGAACGTGGCCGTTAAGCTCGATCCGCGAGATGTAATCGACGCCCATGAACCGCAGGCGATACCTCCTGCCCTCGGCCGGCTTGAACTCTCCCTTTGCCTCGTAGGCCCAGGTCTTCTTGCTCACCCAGTCCAGCTCGAGAGAGTTCTCGTCGCGGTACGGGTCGGGAATCCTGCCCGCGTTCATGAGGTCGGTGTAAACGTCGCCCGGGACCTTGGCCGGGATGTCTTCCCCGGCCGGCTCGAGGGTCTCCGGATCGACCTCGACCAGCATGAACTCGGTAACCTCCCAACCGCGCCGCTCCGGGGTGGGAGCGCAATCGGAACCCTTCTCGTCGGCCGAGATGGACATGAACGCGCAGACGAGGGCGATGGCGATTAGAACGCGTCTTACGGGACCGTGATGTTTTTTCTTCATTTCTTTTCTCCGGCAAAGGCCTTTTGCGATCGATGGCAAAGCGCTGCTTCCTAGGGATTATTCTAATACGCCGGCGTCTCCGGATACAAAAAAAGACCCGGACGAAAATCCGCCCGGGTCCTGGTATTTTAATGGAGCGTCTCAGTATCTGTCTTCGCCGCCTCCGCCCCTTTCTCCGCGCGGCGGCCTGCTTTTTTTCTTTTTTCTTCTCGGCCGGTTTCTCCTGTCGTCTCCATCGGGACGGCCTTCCCCTCTCGGGCTGGGCCTGTTCCCGGTGTAGGGCCGCGACTCGGCGGGGGCCTCGGGATCGTCGTCGTCGTCGTCCCTCTTCGCCCTGGCGCCCTCGGGCTGGAGGTCGAGCACTTCCCTTCTGGAAAGGGCGACCTTGCCCCCCTGGTCGATGCGGATGCACTTGACCACGACCTCGTCCCCCTCCCGGAGCACGTCGGTCACCTGGTCGATGCGGTGGTCCTCGATCTCGGAGATGTGAAGCAGGCCCTCCATGCCCGGAAGTATCTCGACGAAGGCGCCGAAATCGACCACCTTGGTCACCCTGCCCCGGTAAACCTCGCCTATCTCCGGCTCGGCCATCAGGTCGTTAATGATGGCCACCACCTTGGCGTTCACCTCGGCGTCGGCCGAGGCCACCCGGACCGTGCCGTCGTCCTCGACGTCGATCTGGGCGCCCGTCTCCTCCTGGATGCCCCGGATGACCTTGCCGCCGGGACCGATAAGGTCCTTGATCTTGTCCACCGGTATCTTGAGGGATACTATGCGCGGCGCGTAGGGGGACATCTCCTCCTTGGGCGCGCTGATGATCGCGTTCATCTTGTCCAGGATGAAGAGCCTGGCCTCGCGGGCCTGCCCCAGGGCCTTCTGCATGATTTCCTTGTCCAGGCCCGATATCTTGATGTCCATCTGGACGGCGGTCACGCCGTCGGCCGTGCCCGCGACCTTGAAGTCCATGTCGCCCACGTGGTCCTCGTGGCCCATGATGTCGGTAAGGACGTGGAACTTGCCCTCTTCCTCCTTGATCAGGCCCATGGCCACGCCCGCCACCTGACCCTTGACCGGCACGCCGGCGTCCATAAGGCTGAGGGACCCGCCGCAGACGGTGGCCATGGAGGAGCTTCCATTCGACTCGGTGATCTCGGAGACGATCCTGATTGTATAGGGGAAATCCTCGTGCTCGGGCAGGACCCTGGCCAGGGCCCGCTCGGCGAGGTATCCGTGTCCGATGTCCCTTCTTCCCGGCCCGAGCCTCATGCTGGTCTCGGCCACCGAGTAGGGCGGGAAGTTGTAATGGAGGAAAAAGGTCTTGTAGTAGTCTTCCTCGAGCCGCTCGATCTTGCGCTCGTCCTTCCTGGTACCGAGGGTGGTAGTCACGATGCCCTGGGTCTCGCCCCGGGTGAAAAGGGCCGAGCCGTGGGTGCGGGGAAGCACGGCGGTCTCGATATCGATTTGCCTGATCTCGTCGAGTTTCCTGCCGTCCGCCCTTTTGCCGCTAACCACTATCTGGTCCCTGACGACCTTCTTTTCCAGCTTCTCGATCAGGGAGTTGAAGTAGTACTCGTCAGGCCCGAAGTCGGTCTCCTCCTCGACGAGCTTTGCCTTGGCCGCCTTGATAAGCTCGGCCTGCCGGTCGTAGCGATCGAGCTTGCCCGGCAGGGTCCAGGCCTCCTGGAGGTCCTTAAGAAGCATCTTCTCGATCTTGTCGGCCAGTTCCTTGGGCGGCTCGATAAGCTCGTGCTCCATCTTGGGAAGGCCCACCGCCTGGCGAAGCTCGTCCTGCATGTCCAGGAGAGGCTTGATTTCCTCGTAGGCGTAGAAGATGCCCTCGAGGATTTCGTCCTCGGGCACCATGTTGGCGCCGCCCTCGACCATGGCCACGCCGTCGCGGTTGCCGGCCACCACCATCTCGACGTCGCACTCGTCGAGTTCCTCGTAACTCGGGTTGATGATCCACTGGTTGTTGATCCGCCCGACCTGCACTCCGGCCACGGGTCCCTCGAAGGGGATGTGGGATATCTCGAGGGCGGCCGAGGCCCCGAGTATGCACATGACGCCGGGGTTGGACTGGTAGTCCGCGGAAAGGACGGTGGGAATTATCTGGGTCTCGTAGACCCACTGTTTGGGGAAAAGGGGACGGATGGGCCTGTCGATGAGACGGCAGTTAAGCGTCTCGAAGTCGGTGGGCCTGTTTTCCCGTTTGAAGAAGCCGCCCGGGATTTTGCCGGCGGCGTAGAATTTTTCCTGGTAGTTGACGGTGATGGGAGCGAAGTCCCGAAGCGGTCTGGGCGTCCTCTCGGCCACGGCGGTGACCAGGGCCACCGTGTCGCCATATCGGAGCACGACCGCGCCCGATGCCTGCTTTGCAACCTTACCCGCCTCGAGCGAAAGCTCGCGGCCGTGGTAGTGCAAAGATATTTTCTTGTACATTCGCGCTAATCTCCTTTTCGGCGTCCGCGCTGACTCACTCCCGATCCACGTCCCGAAGCCGTCGGACAAAAGACATATCGGCTTATTCCTCGAGCCGATTCCTCTTTCAACGGCGCCCGGATGTGACCCGGGATTTTGAGCGCGCGTCCATGTTGTTGTCGTAAAACGGCGGGCGCGGTTCGCCCTGATTGGATCAGGAGCGAGACCGGCGGCCCCGCCTCCGTTACTTGCGCAGTCCCAGTCTCTCGATCAGTTCCTTGTATCTGGCGTAATCCTTCTTTTGAAGGTAGGTGAGAAGCCTTCGCCTCTGACCGACCAGCTTGAGAAGTCCACGCCTGGAATGGTGATCCTTTGGATGAGATTTGAAATGCTCGGTAAGGTACTTAATTCGCTCGGTTAAAAGAGCGACCTGGACCTCCGCGGACCCGGTGTCGCCTTCGCCGCGCTGATAGTCCCTGATAATGTTCGATTTTTTTTCTTGGGCCAGCCCCAATTTACTTCACCTCCCTTTTGCCGGCCTCCGGGATTACACCCGGAAAACGCGTTTAGTTAGCATAAAAGGTAACATAGAAAAAAGAAATAGTAAAGCCGACTAAGTCAAGCTTTGTTTTGGTCAGGGAAAAAAGCCAAGCGCCTTTTCCGTCTTTTCTAGTCTGGCTTTTTAGAATCTCCACCTGACGGACACCCACGCCTGGTTATTGTCCGAGAAGACGGCGATGGGGCTGAATTCCTGCCCGCTGGTCTGGGAGTCGCCGTTGCCTCCGGCGAAGATATTGAGCCCGGCCGTGACGGAGTAGCGGTCCTTGAACTTATAGGTGACGCGGGGGCTGATGAACCAGTTGTTTTCCTCGGTCTGCATGTTGATGACCCGCCACTCGGGGATGAGGGAATCGTTCATCGCGTACATCCTGAGGAGGGCGACAAAGTATATGGAGTCGTCGTTCTGGTAGACCAGGTCGCGGGGCGCGCTGAAATAGGTGATCCTCTCGGCCCCGACCTTGATGAAATATTTCCCGCTCGAGTCCAGGTGGTCGAGCTCGATGGACGCCGCCTGCCATGGCCGCCGGACCTTAACGGTCTCGTCGAAGGCGGCGTCCTCGTCCGAGTCGAGCCACATGCTCATGGTCCGGCCGGGGCTGTAGGCGTACTCGGCCCTGAGGTCCACGCCCTTAAGATGGGTCTTGTAGGTTATTCCGTAAAGCTCGTATCTTTGGAACTGAAGCTCGAACTGGGCGTCGGTGACCTCGCCCTCCACCGCGGTCGAGCCCTCGAGGTTCTCCGGTTCCTTATATTTTATATGCGGGAAGTCCTCCCGGCTATAGAAGTACACCAGCTCGACCACCGAGCTCTCTTGCCTGTAGGCCAGCTTCAAGGCGGCCTCCCCGAAGGCGACCATCTGTTCCTGGTAGTCCACTTTCTCGATGGGAATCCACTGGTAGTCCCGGTTTAGCAGAGAGTTGAATTCGTCGGGCACGTTATCGGGCAGGTCCTCCTGTTTCAGGAGACCGAGGTCGGCCCCGGCCAGGTCGAATATGGCCGACTGAAAAATGGGGATATAAAGGGTCTCGACGGTCAGGTCCTCGGCGTAGAAGTCGGCCTTGACCATGGGCAGGGGGATTTTCAGGTCCTCCGTCCTGGGATCGATGAAGATACGGTAATTAACCGGGTTGATTCCGTTGGTGGGAGCGAACAGGTCGCAGGCCCCCCATTTGACCAGGATTTTTCCGATCTTCAAGTCCGCGTGCTCGAACTTGAAGTTCATGTACGCCTCGTAAAGGTCGAAGTCTATCTGCTGTCGGTCGTTCCCCCCCTCTTGCATCCAGGCCAGGGCCCACACGCTAAGGTAAAGGGAAGTATCGCCGGAGAAGCCGTATGTGCCGTACCCGAAAATCTTCGAGCGCAGGTCGATCATATCCTCGTCGCCGTTTTCCTGGTAGGTATCGACGGCCATCTCGTTGTCCCAGTAGCCGCCAATTTTGACTTTTCTCTCGTAGGGTTCCTTTTCGGGACCTTCCAGGAGGGACCTGGAGGGAACGCGTTTTTGTTCCTCATCCTCGAAAAAGATGATTTCCTCCTCGTCCTCCTTTTGGTCCTCCTGGCAAAGGGCCAAGAGGGGAAAGAACTGGAGGCATAAAAGAACAAGCGCCGCCAGAAACGGCGCCGTCCGGTTGACAAGGTCCCAGATGGAAGTGCTTGGGCGCGACATGGCTTTATGGCTGCTTGAGCCGCCTGATGGTGAAATTGTCGTCGGGGAAGGTCACGTCGAACTTTATTTCCTCGAGCTCGAGCACGGTCTTATGGTTCGACGCCTTATTGGTCATCTCGGACTTGCTGATGACCCTTCTTTCCCCCTCGGCCCTGTACTTATAGACCTTCATTTCCTTGGCCATGTTTCCTTCCTTATCGTAGAACTCGGCCTTGATGGGCAGCCAGTAGTCGGTCCTTATCCAGGTCAGGACCTTGCTGTACTTGTAGTCCGGGTCGCGGGAGACGCTTTGCACCACGTGGCACTCGATGCCGGCGATGGTCTCGGTCCGTAGATAGGTATTCTCCGTGTCCTTGGGGTCCTTGACCTGGAAGTCGGTCAGGTCGAAGTCCGACCCCAGGAAAGTCTGGGAGCTGTTTTTTTCCTCGACGTTTATCTCCCTCACGTCGTCGGTGGGCGGAGGCAGGTAAACGAAAATCTGCGAATCGCCCTTATCGCTGGCCACGAGCAGGTATCCGGTGTCCTTGATGTCGGGGGGGTCCATGAACCGGATGAGCACGTTGTCGCCCATGCGCTGGATGCGAAGGGACCTGGTCTGGGTCCTGCCGGTCTTGTCCACCAGGGTCATTTTAATGGTCGAGTCCACGCTTTCCGAGTACTCGTTCTGCCTGACCTTGGCCATGATTTCGTCGCCCGTGGGCGGCTTGGCGGGCGGGTCGCCCTGGGAAAAAGCGGGAAAGGCAACCAAAAGGAGCGCGATGACAGATACGAAAAACGCGGCGCGCCATAATGCGCGGGAAATAGTTTCCATGCCGTCCTCCTGTTTTATGAACCGACTATTGGCCGAATCAGACTTTCTTGCTTCTCATTTTCAAAAGCTCGTCCACTTCCGCGAGCCTTTCCTTGAAGGTCTGGTTGCTTGGCTCCATCTTGATGGCGAGCTGAAGATTGATCTTCGCGCTTTTATAATCTTTATTCCTGATGCCCGTCTGGGCCATCTGATAATATTTTTTGCCCATGGGCGTCTGGCCCTCGTCCTCGGGCTTGTCGGCCTTGGCCAGCCGGGCGTAAAGCTTGGGGTTGTAGCGAATGTACTTTTGCCCGTCATCCCCCGAGATGGCCTTGGTATAGGTGGCCCTTTTGTCCTGGTCGGAGAGGACCTTGTAAGCCTCGCAGACCCTTTTGAAAATCTTGTTGACCATTTCCACCAGCCGGGGGTCCTCGTTGTAGAACTTGTCGGGATGGAACCGCCTGGACTGGTTGAAGTAGGCCGTCTTAATATCCTGGGTAAAGGCGCGCTTTCGCACCTTGAGTATCTGGTAGTAGTCCATCGCGTCTATGGTCTTGGCCAGCGTTATTATTTCCTGTTTTGTCTCGGCGTCCATTTTCTATATAGTCCCCTAATTGGAAAGGATTTTCAGGTTATGCGATCGGCCGCCCAGCGACGTCACTCGAGCTGAAGCTCGGGCTTGTAGGTCTGGACCCCCTCGTCCTCGCCGGAGTGCCTTTCCTTCAGGGCCTGGATTTCCTCCTCCGAGAGTCCTCCGGAGACGTTGAGCTGGACCGAGCGGGCCTTGCCCGTCTCGCGGTCGCGGGCGGTCACGTTCACGATGCCGTTGGCGTCGATCTCGAAGGTGACCTCGATTTTGGCGTCGCCCTTGGGGGCGGCGGGGATATCGGTCAGCCGGAACTCTCCCAGAAGCTCGTTGTCCTTGCAGAACCTTTCCTCCCCCTGGAAAATCCGGATTTTGACCGCGGTCTGCCCGTCCCTGGTGGTGGTGAAAACCCTGCTCTGCTCCGTGGGTATGGGGGTGTTGCGCTCGATCAGGGTGTCCATCAGCCCGCCCGCCGTCTCGATGCCCAGCGACATGGGCGTCACGTCCAAAAGCAGCGCCCCGGCGGTGGAGTCGACCAGGGCCGAGGCCTGGATGGCCGCTCCCAGACTGACCACCTCCTCGGGGTCGATGCCGTCCTTGGGCTCCTTGAAGAAGTAACTCTTGACCGCCTCCTTGACGATGGGCATGTTGGTCGGGCCGCCCACCAGTATGAGAGCGTCCACGTCCTCGACCGTCAGGTGCGCGTTCTGCAGGGCCTCGTCGCAGACCTTGAAGGTCCTCTGTATAAGGTCGTGGACCATCTGGCCGAAATAGTTGCGGTTCACCGTGAGCTCGAGGTCGGTGGGACTTCCGTTCACTTGGGTGATCCCGGGCAGGCTGATGGTGGTCTCCAGGTTTTCCACCAGGTCTATCTTGGCCCTTTCAGCGGAGTCCTTCAATCTCTGGAGCGCGCTCCGGTCGTGCCGGAGGTCGACGTCATGGTCGCGCATGAAGCGCTCGGCCATGTAGTCTATGAGCCGATCGTCGAAGTCGTCGCCGCCCAGGTACATGTCGCCGGCGGTGGAGATGACCTCGAAAACGTCGTCGCCTATCTCGAGGATCGAGATGTCGAAGGTGCCGCCGCCCAGGTCGTAAACGGCCACCTTTTGCTGGAGGCCCTTGCCGAAGCCGTAAGCCAGGGCGGCGGCCGTGGGCTCGTTGATGATCCTGAGAACGTTGAGACCGGCGATGGTGCCCGCGTCCTTGGTGGCCTGGCGCTGGCCGTCGTTGAAGTTGGCCGGGACCGTGATCACGGCCTGGTCCACGTCATCCCCCAGGTGCTCCTCGGCGATCTTCTTCATCTCCATGAGGATCATGGCGCTGATCTCGGGACAAGAATACTGACGGTCGTCTATCTGAATCCGCACGCTCTGGTTGGGACCCTCCACGATCGAGTAAGTGGAAACGGCCATGGCCTTCTTGACCTCGGAACTGAAGAACTTGCGGCCGATCAGACGCTTCGAGGAATATACCGTGCGCTCGGGATTGTGGATGATATGCTTCTTTGCCTCGTTGCCGACCAGTATCTGGCCGTCATCCAGAAAAGAAACCACCGACGACTGAATCGGATCGCCGTCCGGCCCGTTGATTACCCTGGGCTTTCCATCCTCCACGTATGACACGCAGGACGTGCTCGTTCCCAGATCGATCCCGACTACTCTACCCATATCCGCTCCTTTTGTACGGTCGATATGCAATAAAATACTTCGCCCTAGGCTAACATGAAAACCATGGGCGAGGCAAATAAAATTTCATTGTAATCAGAAGGTTCAACCAAACCGGCCCCTTTTTCGCCCGCGCCGGGATACCGCCTAGAAGATAAATTCGGCGGACCGGCCGTCAAAGCGGGTCCGCCGAGAAATCCCCTCGATCGGCCTGGCGGAGGATTCCTAGAAATTGGCCCCAACGGTGAAGACCATTCCGTCGTTTACCGTGTTCAAATCCGCCTCGAACTCTCCTTCCTCGTCCTCGGCGTGTATGGCCGTGTTGATGAACCTGTATCCCAGCCCGAGATGGAGCCATTTATAATCGTAGGTAAGTCCGGCGTCAAGGTCTATATAGCTGGCCGAGTTGTCCTCATAGCCCGCGTACATGCCGCAGACCTGGCCGCGAAAGCCGAAGCCGTAGGCCAGGTCCATGGCCCCTCCCAGGCCCAGGACCGGAACGGGCAGGGGGAGGGTCTCGTTCTCGTCCACGTGCCCGCCCGTCACGTCCTCGGTGCCCTCGTATCCGGCCTCGATTATATATAACTGGGTACCCCAGACCAGCCCGAGTCTTCCCCTGTCCTTGTTCAGGAAGTCCCACTCGTCCAGTATGGAAATACGGTCCACGGCGTAGGTGGTGCGAAGGGGCGCGTCAGCCGTCAACTCGTACCCCCCGAACTCGATGGTCCGGCTAAGGAGGTTCGTGCCGCTGTAGTCGACATGGTAGTACCCCAGGGACAGCCTGTGGTTGGGAAGGGTCTTAAACCAGGCCTGGACCTCGAAAACGTCCTGGGGCGAATCGAGACCCAGGTCGTCCTCCATGTCCAGCTTGTCGCCGATGACGACGCCCGTGTCCCCCACCTGGTCAACGTCGCGAACCTCGGCGTCGCCCGAGAAACCAGCTATCCAGTAATTGACACTGATCCCGCCTTTATACTCGTCCTCCGCGGCCGAGGCCCGCGAGCAAGCTATCATGGCGACCATGACGGCCATCCAGATAAACGCCCTTTTCATGTCTTTCCTCCTTGTGATGGTCGTTCCCCTGTAAGGTCTTGGTATATGCTAGCCAAATTGGGAAATGGATGCAACCAAGTCCCCAATTTTTTCCCTTTCAAACCCGGGCCGGGCCTAGAAGTACACCGGGATGCAGGTGCAGATGGTGTCGCAAGAGCACCCTATACCGCCGATGGGCCCGCCGAAGCCCGGGAACGTCGGCGTGTCCGTGCCGGTAAAGGGCTCGATATAAGTGCCCGGTATGCAGTCGCAGGTACACTTGACGCCGGCCGGAAGCTCCACGTCGCAGGGCACGGTGTAATTTATGGTCTTGCCGCCCTTGGTCGCGTACTTGAACTGCCGGGCCTTGTTCTCGGGGCGGTTGGCCTGGAGATCGATCAGGCAGCTCGCCATTTCCTCGCCGCTCTCGTCCCAAACCATAATCGTTCCGTCCCACATGCCCGAGACGATGGTCTTGCCGTCCGGGCTCACGGCGATGCTTTTGACCGTGTTGATGTCGCCGTGGAATTTCTTGAGCAGCGCGCCCGAGGAGGCGTCCCATATTTTGACGGCCTTGTCGTTGCCGCCGGAGACGATGCTTTTCCCGTCGGGCAAGAAGGCTATCGCCGTGACCCATCCCTTGTGGGCCTCGATGGTCTTGGCTTTCTGGGGGGTGGCGATTTTCCTGATCTTGACAATGCCCTCCCTGTCGGCCGAGGCCAAAAGCTGGTCGTCGGCGCTCAGGGCCACCGAGGTCACGGGCTCGCGATGGACCTTGATATCGAGCGAGTGTCCTCCCTTCTCGATGCCCCAGAGCTTGACGGTCATGTCGTCCGAGCCCGAGGCCAGGGTCTTGCCGTCGGCGCTGAAGGTTACCGTGTTGACGTGGCCCGCGTGTCCCTCCAGCGTTTGAATAAGGGCCCCGGCCTTTACGTCCCAGAGCTTGATGGTCCCGTCAAAGGAGCCCGAGGCGGCTATCCTGCCGCCGGGATTGACCGCCACCGAGCGCACGTAATTGACGTGCCCCTCCATCGTCTTCAGTTCTTTTCCGGTTTTGGCGCTCCAGGTTTTGACCAGGTTGTCGAACCCTCCGGACACGATCGTACTTGCGTCCGGCGTGAAGCATACCGAGGCCACAATATCCGAGTGGGCCTTCTCGATTTTTTTAATCAGCTTGCCCTTGGCCACGTCCCAGATTTTTATCACCTTGTCCTTGCTCGAGGTCACCAGTTTCGAGCCGTCGCGGCTCAAGGCCACGCAGGTGATGGTGTCCACGTGGGCCAGGATGGGACTGCACTTGCCGGTGTTTTCGATCTCGGCTTTTTCCTCGTCCTTGACCTCGGTGGGAGTCAGGGACACCGGCTCGCCGGGCTTTGCCGACGAGGTGGACCCGTCTTCCGACCCCGGCCCGCCCTTGCCGATGGGCTGGGGCTTTTTCCTCCCGCCGGGCTTTTCCTTGCACGAGTAGGCGGCGGCGGCGGCGAAAAGAGAGCCGGCCACCAGGAAACCCCGGCGACCCGACCGCCAATTCGCGGAGAGGTCTTTTAGCTCGTATACGCGCGGTTCCTCCGACCTCCCGTCCTCGAGGCGTTTTTCCAGAATGAACCTTGGTCTTTTCAAGTCCGTCATGCTTGGCGCTCCTTTTAAGACCCGCCCGGAAGGCTTCCTCTCCAGACGCCTCCCCCGGACGAGATGTATTTCAATAACAAATACTTGGTCAACTCGCGGTTAACGCGGCACCTGGGCGTCGGCTTGAACTTGTCAGGCCCGGACTCGGAAAAGGTCTTGGCCATGCAATCGCCGGCGCAGTGCCACTTGCAAAAGCATTCCCTACAATACTCTAATCGCTCGGGCGCTCGCGAGTCAAGTAGGGACCGCAATTTATTTTTATCCAGTACCGGACGGCCGCTCTCATCGATCCTTCCGAAGAAAAAATGGCGGGCCAGGGGATGGCGCGAACTGTAGACCTCGAAGCAGGCGGTCAACTCGCCCCGCGGCGTCACCACCAGGGATTCCGATCCCGCCCGGCAGAAGCGGCCCGAGGTTATCTCGGGACGGGCGCCCGAGTAGACAAGAGCCACGCCCCGCCGGAGGCAGAGGTCGTGGGCCGACTTGAATTCCTCGATGAAACGGTCGAGGCTTTCCTCGCCCATCCACTCGCCGCCACCCCTTCCCTGGGGAAAAACGGGCTCGACCTGGATTTTCCTGGGGCCGGCGTTGTCCAGGACAAACTTTACGCTCGAGGCGAACTCGGGCATGGATATCTCGTCCGCCGTGATCCTGACGCCGTAATGCAGCCCTTTGCGGTCGAAGGTCTCGATGGTCTTCATCACCGCCTGGAAGGAACCGCCGCCCGACCGGGAGGGTCTTTGCCGGTCCTGGATATGGGCTGGCCCGTCCAGGGAAAGGCTCACTCCGTCCAGGTTCTCGGCTATCCACTCGGCTTTTTCCCTCCCATAAACCCCGTTGGTGGCCATGGACACGAGGGAGGGCAGGGCCTTTTCCCGGACGCGGGAGACGGCGGCCCGCATGGTTTCCCAGTTCATGGTGGGCTCGCCGCCGCCGTGGAAGGCCAGCTCGAAATGGCTCGAGAAGCGGCTTTGGGCCGAGTCGTGGGCGAAGTCCACCGCCGCCAGGGCGAGTTTGGCGCCCATGTCCTCGGGCGGCTCCTCGCCCGAGGAAGCGTAGCAGTAGGCGCAACTGAGGTTACAGCGGTTGGTAAGGAAGAGGGTGGCCCCCATCGGCAGGTAGTTGTCCCCGGGCTCGGGCCGGGCAGGAGGGGGGTCCGGCCGCAGGAAACCGATCTCCTCGAGGAAGGACGAGGCTTTCGACCCGTCGCCCTTTCCTCCCTTTTCGAGAAGCTCGGCCGTCAGGTTGGCCATGGCCCGGTTGCCGACGAAAGCCGTCCTGATCAGGGGCCGATACAAGATCAGCTTTTCCTCGAAGGGTATCTCGAATATCTCCGGAAGGGAAGCCATGCAAGTCTCTCTTATATTTATACGCTCGAAAGGATATAAACTTCTTTTCCCGAGAGTATACACCGAACGGTCGGGCGGGTTCCAATCCGGGCGGGCGCCGGCGTCGGACTTCCGCCGCCCGGGGTCCAAAAGACGCCTCGCGAAACGTTATCCGGCGCCGCTTGCCCGGGAAGTATCCCGGTGGTATAAGCGTAAAATCGCGTGGCCCGGGCTCTTTTCGCCGGGCCAGGGGCCGTGTCAAAAGGACGGGGCAGTTTTACCGTCAGTCGTGACCGATGGAGCGAGAGCATGAAAAGCAAGGCGGCAAGGACCTACCTGGCGGCGGTTTTCTTCGCGGCGATTTTTCTTTCGGGCGCTACATTCGACATGTACGAGGCCATGGACCGGATATGGGAATGGAAGAAGCCCGACCCATATCCATATCCGCTGGAGGAGTTGGACGCCGAGACCCTTTCAGTCCTCCTGGACGCGGGCAACCTCCAGTGGTACGAGCCGCGTCCGGAAAAAGGCCAGTGGGACGCCGCGGTGGGAATGAAGGTCCACGCCGCTCCTCAAACCGTCTGGAGCGTAATCACGGACTACGAGGCGCCCTGCCGGATAATGAGCAAGACCTTCCTCGAGTGCAAGAGCGAGCGGGTATCCGACGACAAGGTTAAAAACGAATACAAAATTATCACCCGGGTCCTCGAGTTCGGCTCGACCTTCGACATGATCGACGAGGTCACGGAGAAGCCCCCCTATTTCCAGCGGATCGAGACGGTCGAGGGGGGCCTCGAGGGAAGAGTGGTGACCATTACCCTCATTCCCGCCGACGGGGGAAAGACGACCCTGGCCTTCATGCGCTACTACGCCTCGATGAGGTCCCTGGGCCTGGCCATGAGGGCCGTGCTGGCGGTGGTCCCCGCCGCCGAGTGGCCGGTGGCGGCCGCCAGCGCCAATTATCACCTCACCACCCACGGCATGGAAGCCGAGCGGATCGAGGGCTATCGGCGCCCGGAAAAGCCGGGCGATTTAAAGCACGACAAGCTTGACATGGAAACCCTGGCCCGCCTCGCCCGGTTCAACGCCGGCCTTATTCGCGAAACCCCGGAGGGAAAGACCGTCGACGGGCTGGCCTACGCCTTTATCGACGCTCCCCCCGGAGTCGTGTACGGTATCCTCGAGGACCTGGAGCATTACGACGAGAACCTCCAAAACCAGAAAACAGCGGTGGAAAAACGGGAGGGGAACAAGGTATGGGTCACGCAGAAAATAACCTCGCAGTCGGTCCTGGTTTTCACCTTCTCCTACGAGATGCACGCCCTTTATCAGCTCGACCCGCCATACCACGTCTCCTACCGGGCCATTGACGGGACCTACGAGGGAAGCACGGGAGACTTCAGGATCGTTCCCCTCGACGGCGGCGAGCGCTGCGCGCTTTTCTGCCAAATAGGGATAAACTTCGAGCGCGACTCCGCCCTTACCACGAGGATCATCAGGTCGGGCGATTATCCTTTCAGCACCGTGATGGACCTGATAGCCGCGAGGACCTACTTGAATAGCATTAAACCCCTGGCGGAAAAAAGGGCCAGGGAAGGCGGCTGAAGACGGCGAAAAAAAGGACCGGCGTCAAATCCCCGGCGCCGGTCCTTTTATGACTTGTCCGCGTTCTATTATCTGATTTTTCTCGCCGACTTGGTTTCTCCCCGCAGCGGATTGGGGACCTTGACCACGAAGGTGATCCTTCTGTTCTTGGCCATGCCCTCGGGCGTGTCGTTGGTGGCGATGGGCTCGTACTCGCCCTTGCCGACGGCGCTGAGCCGCGCTTGCTCGACCCCGGCGTTAACCAGGAACTGCATGACCGACCCCGCCCTCTTCTCGGAGAGGACCTGGTTGGACTCCTCGCTGCCCCTGGAGTCGGTGTGCCCCTCGATGGTTATCTCGACCTCGGGGTTGGCGTTCATGACCGAGGCAATTTCCTCGAGCATGTCGTTGTACTTGGGCTTGATGTCCCACTTGCCGGTGTCGAACTGGATGTCGTAAATGGTCCAGCACCCGAAGTCGTCGATGCTGGCGCCGTAGGGGGTGTTGGGGCACTTGTCCACCGAGTTGTGGACGCCGTCCATGTCCCTGTCCTCCTTGGCCCCGAAAAAGGCGTTGCCGATGAACTTCTCCATGTTGCCGGCCGTGTCGATCGACCCCGAGGTGGTGCCGAAACCGCAGGCGCTGCCTCCGGCCTCCCGGATTTTCTGAAGTTGCTTGCCGCCCCGGTCGGACTTGCCCACCTGGATGGTGTAAATGCAGGCCGTGCCGTTATAGTGGTTCTTCAGGTTCTCCGCCTCCTTCACGGGGTCGTCCGAGTCGCTCAGGCTCCCGTTACTGACGATGATTACGGCCAGGTTGCCGCTGATCCCGTTGGAGGAAAGATCGTCGCGCAACGCGCGAAGGGCGTCGGACAGGTTGGCCTTGCCGGTCCTGGGCTTCATCGACTCGACGGCGTCAACGAAGTTGGACTCGTTAAAGCCGGCCCATTGCTGGGGGGTCCTTACCTCGTTGCTGGGAAGACCGTACTCGTAAACGGCCCCCTTAAGTCCGATGTCGGTGGGAAGCTCCTCGCAGAAAATCTTGGACACCTTGCGAGCGAGGTAGTTGTGGCTCTGGTTGCGGAAAGTCTTGTTCATGTCGAATGACTGGTCCACGAGAAGAGCGAAGTTCTTATAGCGGGCGGCCCTGCTCGCGTTGGCCCCGTCGGCGCCGATGAGGACCGCCACTAAAGCGAGGGCCATAATCAGGCATATAGGTTTGACTGTTCTCATAAAAAAATCCTCCTTGTTTTCTTTGTTACCCCAAAGAGTCCTTAAAATTATCCCCCAATTGTTAAGCGAAAGTTATTTTAGCCGCTGGATTGGGGTTTCGCAAGTATGGATGGACGAAAAAAGCCGGGCCCCATCAAAGGGACCATTGTCCCTCCAGCAATTTCAGCGAATTGGAGGGCGCGCCGAGATGGAAAGCGATAAACGGCGATAGGATGTCCATGGACTGGGCAAGGGAGTTGCGAGTGAAGTTGACCCGGGCCAGCACGCTCTCGTCGGCCTCCATGACCCAGCTCAGGGTCCGCGAGGTATCGGGCGACAGGCCCCTTTCCATGCCAACGGGAACTTGCCGGCCCTTCTCCTTTGCCCGGCATTCCTCGCACAGTCCGCCCCCAAGGGAGGCGTCGAAACGGCAGCCGCGCTCGAGGGCGCTTTGGCCGCAGGCCACGCAGCCGGCGACCCTGGGTTCGTAACCTAGTTCTTTGAGCAGCCGGAAGGAGTAGGCCGCGGCCCACCGGTCGGAGTCCGGTTCCCGGCGCAGGCGGAGGAGTCCGGACAGGAGCGCGTGAAAGGCCGCTGGTGAAGGTTCTTGGGCGGGGGCGGCCATGCCGATTATCTCGAGCAGCAGACAGGCCCGGGCGAGTCGTCTCGGGTCCTTCCTGAACTCGGGAAAGCCATCGATCAGCCGGGCGTGCTCGAGAATCAGCCGTCCTCCCCGCGGCGAGGTCACGAAGCCGGCCTCGATGAGGTGGACGAGGTCGAGGGCCCCAACGAACCTTTTTTTGCTGCGGAGGGCTCCCTTGGCCAGGGCCTCGATCCGCCCCCCCTCGGGAGTGAAGAGCCCGACCGCCAGGTCCGACTCTCCCTCGGGCCTCGTTCCCAGCACCAGGGCCGCCGACTCGAACCTGGTCATGGCTTCCGGTCCTTCATAATCACCTTTGCCCTCGCCCGAAGAATCTACTAAAGAAGCAGGTTGGCCAGGGTTAGATAGATGAAGATTCCCATGATATCGCAGGTGGTGGAAATTATCGGAGCGGTGGCTATGGCGGGATCGACCCCTATCCTTTTGAAGAAGGCCGGAAGAAAGGTGCCCACCAGGGCGCTAAAGCCCATGACCGAGACGATGGCGCAGCCGATAACGACGCTGAACTCGATGGCGGAATGTCGGAAATGCACGAAAGTCGCGGTGGCCATCCCAATTATCATTCCCAGGATCAGGCCCACGGCGACCTGTCCGAAGAAGAAGGCGCCGATGTCCTTGTAATCGATTTTCCCGGTGGCGATGCCGCGGACCACGATGGTGGCCGACTGGGTGCCCACGTTGCCGCCCATGGCCATGACTATGGGGATGAAGGCGGCCAGCGCCACCATTTCCTTCATGGTCTCCTCGAAGTGGCCCAGGATAATCGAGGTAACGATGCCTCCCACCCAGGTGATGGCGAGCCAGGGGAGCCGGGCCTGGACGCTTTTGAAAACGGAGAGTTCCTCGAGCTCCTCCTCGCCGGCCCCGGCCATGAGAAGGAAGTCCTCGTCGGCCTCGTCCTCGATGACGTCCATAACGTCGTCGAACCAGATGCGGCCAATAAGCCTGCCCGAGTCGCCGACCACGGGAAGAGAGATCAAATTGTACTTCAAGAAAAGGTTGCTGACCTCCTCCTGGTCCATGTCGGCCTTGACCGAGATAACGTCGGGGTCCATGATCTCGGAGACCTTGCGTTCGGGAGTGGACAGGATCAGGTCGCGAAGATCGAGTACTCCCTCCAGCGTCTTGTCCTCGTTGACCACGAAGACGAAGTGCAGGTTCTCGACCTCGTCCTTTTGCGCCCTGATCTCCTCGATGGTCTCGCTGACGGTGGCGTCCTTTAACACCGCCACCATCTCCGTCTGCATGAGCCCGCCGGCCGTTTCCTCGTCGTAGCCCATCAGCCGCCGGATTTCCTCGGAGTCGGAGGCGTCGATCCGCGCCAGTATCCGGCGGCGGTCCTCCCGGGTAAGCTCGGCCAAGAGGTCCGCCGCGTCGTCCGTGTCCATCTCCTCGACGAAGTGGACCATGCGCTCGTCCGGAACGGACTCGATCACTTCATCGAGAACGTGGTCCTCGATCTCAGGAAGAACGTCGGCGGCGACCGAGCGGGGGATAAGGGTGAAAATGCGTCTTCTTCCCTCCTCGTCGACTTGCTCGACCAGGTCGGCGATGTCGGCGGGATGGACGAGACCGAGGAACTCACGAAGTTCCTCGTCCGACCCTTGTTTAACGAGAATCTCGAGATCGTTGAACTCGGGATATTTAGCCGTTCCTTCCATGGCCGCGACTCCCCCCGGCGCCGGGCCGGGGCATCAACATACTACACCCGCCCATCGGGAAGCGTCAAAAAGAAAAGAAACCCGACGCCAAGTTCCCTACGGGAACCGCGGGGTCCCTCATCGCCTGGGGGGATAGTTTTCCTGGTCGGTGAACTTGAACTCCGAGAAGTCGTACCCCCGCTCGGCCAGCCGGGCCTCGATTTTTTCCAGCGTGGCTTTTTTCAAAGTGGGGGTCCTTGAAAGGACCCATCCATATTCCCTTTTCGGGTGTCCCACCACGGCGTACTCGTAGTCCTCGCCCAGGTCGATGACCCAGTAGTCGCCTCCGGCCGCCTTGATCCCGAAGGGCAGGAAGCTGACCTTGAGCTTGGCGTTGGTCTCCGGGTCGACCACCCAGGCGACGCCCTTGGCGCTCGAGAGCTTTCCCTTTTTGGTATAGCAGGCGTTAACCACCTGGACGGTCCCGTCCGGCTTGAGCGAGTATGAGGCGGTGGTCCCGCCGGCGCACTGTCTCTGGAAGACGGCGGGTATGGAGGCTATTTCGTACCAGGTACCCATGTATCTTTCCACGTCCACTTTTTTCACGACTTCCGGACCGCCGTCTTTTTCCCCGGCGAAGACCCCGAGGGCGAGGAATATTCCCAGCGCGGCCGCGACGGCGAAGGGCGCTATCTCACGCGAGTATGCGTGCATGACTTTCTCCTTTCATATCCTTCCGACCTTGATTACGTCCTCGATTTTCTCGAGGGCGACGATAATATGGTTAAGCTCCTTGAGGGTCTTGGCCCTGATGGTGAAGTTATGGACCGCTCTTTTGTCGTCGGTCGTGTGCACGACCGCCCTGAGCACGTGCATGTTGAGGGAGTCGATGGCGGAGGAAAGCCTGAATAGCATGCCTCTTTCCTCCTTGGAGATCACCTCGATGGTGACCTCGGACTCTCCCTCCACCTTCTCGTCCCATTGGGCGGAAAAAACGCTTTCGTTATCCGCCTCGGCCAGCGCGTGGCACCTCACGTTATGTATCTCGAAGGCGCCGTCCGGCTTTTTCACCGCGCCCACCTCCTCGCCCACCAGGGGCATGCAGCAGGCGCCCATTACCACGCCGGAGTCTTTAAAGCTGGAAATTACCACCGGCGGCTTGCCCTGGGACTCCGCCAGGGCCACCGCCTGGGCTTCCCCTTTTTTAGTCCTCGACTTTTTCCTCGCCTTCCTGGATTTGTCCTTTTGCCGCTTCACGGACTCGAGGGGCACGAGCTTGTGGACCGCCTTTCTCACGGGGAAATGGTCGTTGCCGATGGCCTCGAGCATTTTTTCCACGCTGGGAAAGCTGTATTGCCTGGCCACCTCGAGCAGGCTTCCGTTCTTGATGAGCGGAGCCAAAGCGTGGTGGTTCTTGAGGAGGTCCACCTCGAGCATGTGCCTTCCCAGTTCCCTGGCCCGGCTGATTTTGCGCGAGGTAATGAAATGGTTTATCCGGGCCCTGGCCCTCGAGCTTTTTGCGAAGTTCAGCCACGCCTCCTGGGGCTCGATCGACTTGCTGGTGATGATCTCGACGATGTCGCCCGACTTGATCTCCTCGCTGAGGGGAACGATCTTGCCGTTAATCTTGGCCCCTCCGGCCCGGTCTCCTATGTCGCTGTGAATGGCGTAGGCCAGGTCGATGGGCGTGGCCCCGAAGGGCAGCTCGATGGTGTCGCCTCCCGGCGTGAAGGCGATGATCACGTCGGGTATGACCTCGCTCTTGACCGACTCGAGGAACTGGTAGGGGTTCTCCAGGCTCTTGGTGATCTCGACCAGGTGGTTGACGAACTCGAGGGTCTTTTCCTCGCCGCCCTCGTGGGGGGAGACCAGCCCGTCCTCCTTGTACCTCCAGTGGGCCGCGATGCCGTACTCGGCCAGGGCGTGCATCTCCCTGGTCCGTATCTGTATCTCCACCCTCTCGCCCTCCAGGCCTATGACCGTGGTGTGAAGCGACCGGTACATGTTGGCCTTGGGCAGGGCGATGTAGTCCTTGATGCGCCCGGGCACGGGCGCCCAAAAGGAATGAATGACGCGCAGGGCGTCGTAGCAGGCGGGGATGCTGTCCACGAAAATGCGGAAGGCGATCAGGTCGAACACCTCGTCGAAGCTGAGGTTCTGCTTCTCCATCTTGTTATACACGCTGTAGAGGTGCTTGAAGCGCCCGGTGACCTCGCAGCCGACGCGGGCCTCGTCAAGCCTCGACTTGAGGGAGTTTTGAACCTTGTCGATGAAGTCCTTTCTCGCCTCCCGGGTGGTGGCCATCTTCGCCGCCAGCTTGAAGTACAGCTCGGGCTTCAAGTACTCGAAGCTGAGGTCCTCGAGCTGGGCCTGAATCCAGTGGATGCCCAGCCGGCCCGCGATGGGGGCGTAGATGTCCAGGGTCTCCTGGGCGATGCGCTTTTGCTTTTCCTCCTCCAGGCTCTTGAGCGTGCGCATGTTATGGAGCCGGTCGGCCAGCTTGATAAGGATGACCCTCACGTCCCGGGCCATGGCCAGGATCATCTTCCGGTAATTCTCCGAGTAGACCTGGGCGCGGGAAGAACCCGAGGTCAGCCTGCCCATCTTGGTGACGCCGTCCACCAGTCGGGCTATGTCGGGTCCGAACTCCTTTTCCATCTGGTCCACCGTATAGTCGGTGTCCTCGACCACGTCGTGGAGGAGCCCGGCGGCGATGGCCCGCTCCTGGAGCTTGAGCTCGGTAAGTATGCCGGCGACCTCGAGGGGATGGGACAGGTAGGGAAGGTTGTCCTTCCTGCGCTGGCCCTCGTGGAGCATGGCGCTCTTGATATAGGCCTTCTGAACCACGGCGACGTTGGCCTTGGGATGGTAGGATAAAAGCCGATCAATGATTTCCTCGATCCGGATGACCGTCACCGGATTATCCTCCATCGGGCCGCCGAAATTACCATCGTGGTTCGGCCCCTCCAGCCTGGACCGGCCGCTGGTTCAGGCGGCGCTTACAGTCAAACCAGCCCGCCAGAGGCCTGGCGGGCCAGACTCGAGACAAAAAAGACGTCTCGGAGAATATCAATAATCGTCGGGGTCCTTGAGAGTAATGGGAACGAACTTTTCCTGCTCCCCTTTTTTCTCGTCCAGTTTCGCGTCGATGGGGTTCACCTTTTTCGCCGCGATCTCCCGAAGCGAGGTGATGACCTCCTTGTTGTCGCAGCCGATTACCGGGTCGGCGCCCGCGTATAGCTGCTTGCTGCGCTTGACCGCCAGCATGACCAGGGCGAACCTGTTCTCAACGTTCCGAAGGCAATCCTCAACCGTGATACGAGCCATGGCTAAATCCTCTCTTTAAAAGGGCCCGGAAAAACCCGAGGCTCCTTATGAAATTTTCCCAGGCCCCCGAGCTCGCTTCCCGGGGGCGGTGAAATCGGGCAAAACGCCTTTGGCCTTTTCCGCCATATGGTCCCGTCCGGCCCGCCGCGAGGCGACGACGCACTTCAGAGTCTCGACGGCCTGGTCAAAGTCGTCATTTATTATTATATAGTTAAACCGCTCCCATTCAAGAATCTCCTCGCGGGCGCGGCTGAGGCGTCTTTCGATTTCGTCCTCTTTTTCCGTTCCCCTGCCGACCAGGCGCGTTTTAAGGGCGTCCCACGAGGGCGGCAGGATGAAAATGAACGCGCCATCGTCCACGCTTTCCTGAAGCGTCCTGGCCCCCTGAATGTCGATCTCGACCAGAAGGTCCACGCCCTCCCTGGCGGACTTTTCAAGGTAAGCCCGGCTGGTGCCGTAACGCTTGCCGTGAACGTTGGCCCACTCGGCGAACTCCCGATTCTCGATCATGCGGTCGAAGGTCTCGTCGTCCACGAAAAAATAGTCCCGGCCGTCGCGCTCTCCCTCCCGGCGCGGGCGGGTGGTGTAGCTCACGGACCAGGCCAGTTCCTTGGAACCCTCCCGGGCCAGACGTTTTATCAGCGCCTTGCAAAGCGAGGTCTTGCCCGCCCCGGAGGGAGCGGCCACCACGAACAGCAGTCCTTTTTCGCTCAATCCATCCCCTGTCGCTCGAATTGTCCCGGCGGCCCGAAAAGCCGGGCCCGGGCTCATTCAATATTTTGCACCTGCTCCCGAATTTTTTCCAACTCGGCCTTGACCTTGACCGTGACCGCCTGGGCGTCGGCGTCCATGATCTTGTTTCCCGAGGTGTTGATCTCGCGGAAGATTTCCTGGGTCATGAAGTCCAGTTTCCTCCCAACTGGCCCCTCCTCGGCCAGGACGGCCCGGAACTGCTCGAGGTGACTTTTAAGCCGGACCATCTCCTCGGTGATATCGGCGCGGTCCGCTAAAATGGCCACCTCCTGGGCGAGACGGTCCTCGCTCACGGCCGCTCCCTCCGGAAGAAGGTCGGACAGGCGACGCTCGAGCTTTTCCCTATGAGACCTCACCACCCGGGGGGCCATGGCCTCGAGCTCGAGGACCCAGGACTCGATGGACGCCAGCCGCTCGATCATGTCCCTCTCCAGGGCCTCCCCCTCGCGGGACCGCATCTCCCGGAGCTCGCCGAAGCAGGACTCGAAAACGGCCGCCAGCTCGGGCCAGGCCTCGTCGCCCATCCTCGAGGGGTCTCCCACGATGATGACGTCCTTGAGGTTGGCGATGAACCCGAGGTCCGGCTCTCCCGCAAGGCCCAGCTCCCGCTTCATCTCGGCCATGGCCTCGGCGCACCCTCTGGCCAGGGGCCGGTTCCAGGCGACGGAAACGGGGGCCTCGCCGGGCTCGGCCGCCGCGTAGACCTCGACCCTTCCCCGGGCGAAGTATTTTTTGGCCAGCTCCGCGACCTTGTTCTCGAGGGCGGCCATCTCCCGGGGCAGCTTGCACTTCAAATCCAGGTACCTGTGGTTGACGCTTTTGGCCTCGACGGTCAGGCTCGTTCCCGAGGCCTTTCCCGAGACGCGGGCGTATCCGGTCATGCTGAGTACTCGGCTCAATTTGTTTTCCTTTCCTTCGCCCTCCGGCGCAGATCGTGTTTATAGGCTTCCCTGATCCTGTTGAGGAAGGCGATCATTTCATCCTCGGCGTAATCGGGATAGGTCCATTCAAGCCTCTTGAAGGAGCCGCTCTCGAAAACCAGGGTCAGGTCGATGTAAATTCCCCGGCCGGCGTAGGTCCTGCTGGGGTTGGGTTTTCCCGTGGCCAAAACGAAGTTATACACGCTTATCAGGCCGGGATCGAGATTGATCCTTCTCAGGTCGCCCTCCCTTTGCCCCTCCTCGAGGGAATTGGTGAAAAGCTTGATGGCGGGAAGCTCGCCCGGATCGACCGGTTCCTTGAACGTGAAGAAGCGCCGAAGAAGCTTTCCTCCCATCTCGCCGTCGTAATAGTGGGTCATGGCAAAGGGAAGCTCGCGAGTGGAATGGTCGGTGGGCCCGAACTTTCGTATCAGTTCGGGGAGGCACGCCTCCAGGGCCTCGCCGCTCGAGTAGATGGCGCTAAGGAACAGCTTGGCCGGGTCGGGCGTCCTGGGCCTGCTCATTCCCTTATTCCCGCGGGTCCCTTGCAGGCCTTGACGCACACGCCGCATATCCTTTGCCCGATCCCTCTTAACTTCTCGTTTTCCCTGTTGCGCTCGGCGCAGGAGGCGAGGTCGAAGTCCGCCGGGCCCTCGTGGATGGCCCCGACCGGGCAGACGGCGCGGCAGCGGACGCATTTGCCGCACCCGCTTTCGTCCTTGTTTTCGAACCACGGTCCCGGGTCGAAGACCTCCATGTCCGTTAGCACCGTGACCAGCCGCGCCTGGGCGCCCCGGGAGGGAGTGACTAAAAGGTTGTTCCTGCCGTACCAGCCTTGTCCCACCGTGACCGCGACCTGCCGGTGGTTGACGTGGGCCAGCAGGGGCTCGCCCCAGCTTATAATCTGGCTGGCCGGGACCGGCAAGGCCCGATGGCCCGATTCCTGGAGCCGGAGCGCCGCTCCCATGGCCGTCCGGTCCATGAGGTAGTTAAGCTGGCCATAGGCGTGCTTGTAAAGAAGAGTGGGCCGGTCCGTGATTCCCCCGATCGACTCGGGCGGCAAGGGATAGGCCAGACTGATGGCCCAGTCAAGGCCCGAGAGGTCCTGTTCCTTGCTTAGCTCCCACTGGTCCCTCACGCCGGTTATGTCCCCCGCGGCGATCAGGACGGGCGACTGGCCGGATATCCAGTCCTTGAGCGAAAGCCAATCCCAATGAGCCATGGCGCGCCCGCTTATCTGCCTTTCTTATTCTGGACGGCGTTCCTCAGTTCCTCGACCGTCGCCACCGAGGTGCCCAGCTTGCCCACCACGATGCCCGCGGCCAGGTTGGCCGTCTTGACCGCGTCCTCCAATCCGAAGCCCGCGGCCAGGGCCGTGGCCAAAACCCCGATCACCGTGTCGCCCGCGCCGGTCACGTCGAAAACCTCGCGGGCCAGGGCGGGAATGTGCAGGGACTTCTCGCCCGGCCGGAAAAGGCTCATGCCCTTCTCGCCCCGCGTGATGAGCAGGGCCTCGCACCCTAGCCGGGCGATGATGTTGGCGGCCGCCTTCTCGAGCGTCTCGTCGCCGGTTATCTCGAGGCCCGCCATCTGTCCGGCCTCGCGGTGGTTGGGCGTCAGGACATTCGCCCCGGCGTACCAGTCGGCGTTGACGGGCTTGGGGTCAACGGCCAGGGTCTTTCCCTGTTTTTTGCAGAGCCTGACAAGGTCCTGGACCAGGTTTTCGCTGACCAGTCCCTTGGCGTAGTCGCTGACTATGACCGCGTCCACCCGGTCCAGGGCCGACCTGACGGCCCGCCAGAAGGATTTATAGGTCGAGGGCTTGAGCGGGCGGATTTCCTCCCGGTCGAACCTGACCACCTGCTGCTGGTGGGCGATGATCCTGGTCTTGACGGCGGTGGGCCTCGTCTGGCTTCGCCTGACGCAGGAGCGGTCGGCCCCGACGCGGTCCAGTTCCCTGAGCACGGCCTCGCCGGCGGGGTCCCTTCCCACCACGCCGGCCATGACGGCCCGGGCGCCGAGGGCGAGGACGTTGTTGACCACGTTGGCGGCCCCTCCCAGGAGGGCGGTCTCCCTCGATACCTCGACCACGGGCACGGGGGCCTCGGGGGATATCCTTTTTACCTTGCCCCAGATGAAAACGTCGTGCATGACGTCGCCCACCACCAGGACGCGGGCTTTTTTCAGCTCGTCGAAATAGGGCAATAAATGAACGTTGGACTTGGACATTTCACACCACTTTATTATAAAGGTTTACTCGGCGTCGCCGATAAGGGACCTGGCGGCGGGGGAGAGGAAGACGTCGTCGAGATCGACCCCGGCGAGGGCCTTGGCCAGCGCCTCGACCCTGTCGGCCGGGTCCATGGACTCGCTGAGAAAGACGACGGGCTTTCCCTTGAGGAGCACGAGCCCGCCCCGGCCGGCGAGGTCGGCGGCCACGCGCACGCTTACGCCGGCGGCGCGGGCCGCGGAAAGCAGCTCGTTATACATCGCCTCGGCGTCCATTCGAATTGGGACCGTTCTCGCGGGTTACGTTGCCCATCTCCTTGCGGAGGTTGGCCGCCTCCTCCGTCAGGATATCGACCACCTCGGAGAGCCTGGCCGCGCTGTCGGTGCTTTCCTGGCTGACCATCTTGATGCGCTCCATGAGCTGGATGATCTGGGAGCTGCTCTTTTTTTCCTCCTGCTGGGCCTGGCTGATGCTGTAGAGCATCTGGGTGATGTTCTCGATGGACTTGGTAATGAGCTTGGACCCCTGGAGCTGCTCCTCGGCGTTCCTCTTGACCTGGAGGGACGCGGTCTTCATTTCCTCGGTGGCCCGAAGGATGAGTGCCCCGCCCCGGGTCTGCTCGGAGGTGGCCACGGATATCTGGTTGACCATGTCGGCCACCTTGTCGATGGCCTTCGAGACCTGGCGGCTGGACTCGGCCTGCTCGATGGTGGTGTTGGCGATGCCCTGGACGCGGGCGGCCGCTTGTCTGGTGCTTTCCATGATCTGGGCGAGGGAGCTCGAGGCCTGGTCGGTAAGCTGGACCCCGGACTCGACGGCGCGGGCGCCCTCCTCGATGGCGCCGACGGCCTGGACCGATTCCTCCTGCACGCCCTTGATAAGCTGGTGTATCTCCCGGGTCGATCCCGAGGTCCTCTCGGCCAGCTCCTTGATCTCGTCGGCGACCACGGCGAAGCCTCTTCCGTGCTCGCCCGCCTGGGCGGCGATGATGGCGGCGTTCAAGGCGAGCAGGTTGGTCTGGTTGGCCACGTCGTCGATGACCTTGACGATTTTTCCGATCTCGGCGACCCTGTCTCCCAGTCTCTCGATGACCTGCTGTCCGGCCAGTACCACCTCGGATATCTCGTGCATGCCGCCGGTGACCTTGCCCACGGCCTCGACGCCGGCCTCGGCGTCGGCCAGGACCGACTCGCTCCAGTTGGCGGTGTCCTTGGCGCTCTTCTCGACCTCCCGTATGGAGGCGTCCATCTCGCTCATGCTGGAGGCCGTCTCCTCGGTGACGGCGCTTAAGTTGGTCACGTTTCCCGCCACCTGGTCCAGGGCCACGGTCATCTCGTTGATCGAGCTCGAGACCTCGGAGATGGACTGGTTAAGAATGTCCACGCTCTCGTTGATCTTCTTCACCGCCGCGCCCATCTCGAATATCGAGCTCGAGCTTTCCTCGGCCGAGGCGCTCAGGGCCTCGACGTTCTCGGCGATGCCCTGGATGCTCATGTCCATCTGGGTGGTGGCCGAGCTGACGTCGTCGATGGCCTGGTCCTGCATCCTGGCGCCCTCCTCGACGGAGAGGGCCGAGCCGCGGATGGCGCCCGTGGCCTCCTCGAGGCTGCAGATGGCGTCGGTGATCCTGCCCAGCACGCCGCCAAGCTGAAGGCTCATGCGGCGGAGGGCGAGGGAAAGGTCGCCCACCTCGTCGTTGGCGTGATAGAAGACGTCGCTGTGGATGTTGCCCTTGCCCACCTCCTTGGCGAAGCCGACCAGCGCCTTGATCGGGCGCGAGACCTCGCCGGCGATGACCCTGACCACGAGGACGCTTATAAGAACGACCACCGCCAGAAGCAATAAAGAGACGACGGCGAAGCTGCCGAGGGAATCGTTATAGTCGCCCCAGGGGAACCCGACCATCAGGTAATATCCGGGGCGTCCACCCACCTCGATCTCGAAACCGGCCATGATCTCGGCGTGAAAAAGATCGAACTCGACCGCGCCTTCTTTATTTTCGAAAGCCCTGGTCATAATATCGACGCCGACCTCGGGCATGTGGTCCATATAATCCATGTCCCGAACCAGCTCGCGATAACTTATATTGCCGTCCTTGTCCTCGTCCTTGCGGACCAGGTAGACGTTGAAGGACTCCCCCTCCTCCGACTTGAGTTCCTTGAGACTCGAGACGAGTCTGGACTCGGAGCCAACGCTCGAGGAAAGACCCGCGTTCCATTCCTTCTTTAGCCATTTAAGCTTATGGGAGCCGGCCTCCTGCTGCACGGCCGTCGAGGCCTGCCGGTATCCGGCCAGGGCCGCGATGAAGAAACTGAAGCCGATAAGAGGGATAAGGGTGATGCTCATGAAGCTCTTCAAGGCCAGGCGCTTGGAGTCTATCTTCTCGTTAAGGATATCGGGCGACTTGTGAATGATCATCCCAACCACGGGATCGAGAATGTCCCGCCAGTAATAAAACTGGAATATGGTGATAATTGCGGCGGCGCTCCAGATGCTGACCAACATGGATATGAAGTCCATGGGCCGGAGTTTCCAGTCGGTCAAGCCCGTGGCGAAGACGACCACCAGGAAACCGCAGAAGCACCAGATGAAAAGGCCGAAGAGGGGCATCTTGATGGGAAAGTCGAGCATGGACGCAAGGGCCTCGGACCCGGTGACCCCGCTTTCTTCTCCCTGGTCGATAAACTTGCTCGCCTTGTCCCATCTCCTTTTCATGAGAACGTGCTCGTGAACCAGGATGAGCCCAATTATAAAAGGAGAGGCCAAGGCCAGCGCCTTTATTATTACCGTTACGGGAACGGTGGGAATAAGGATCGTCGTGTAAATCGAGAGGAGAGCGATTCCTCCCGGGGTGATGCCTATGAACAAAATCAAGCTAAGCTTTTTCTTGGCCTTGTCGACAACTTGCGCCATGATATCCCCGCACAGTTAGTGTATTCGTCCCGTGGTGGGCACTTCTTCCTCGTAAACTTCTCCAAAGGGATGCTTGACCCAGTCGTCCCGGCAGCGCTTGCACAGCACGAAGGACATCCTCTGGTAAACCTCGTCGGTCAGTTCCCGTTCGCTTTTATTTTCTATTTCCCGCCAGAGATTCGATCGGTCCATGGAACTCTCGGGCGCCTCGATGTGCCCGTCAAAGTCGGCCACGATGTTAATGGTAACCAGGTACCGCGTATTGCCGCCAACGAGGGCCCGCCCGCAACTACCGCAATACTGAACGGTGTTTGAAGCCATTTTTTCAGCGCCTCCGGTTTACGGTTTAATTCCACGCTCCCTTTTATATTAAAATTTTATTAAAATACAAAGGCGATTATAAATCAGTAACTAAGTAAACTCAAGCCGGGAGGAGCGGACGCGGTAAAAATTTTAACCGCTCGGTTATTTTCATCCATACTCCGGCGTGAACTAATCTTTGCGCGTTTGCGAAAGGGTGCTTACATTATTAATTGAAAGGAGGTTTTGCCATGAACAAAACCGTTAAGATACCGAATATTACCTGCGGCCATTGCGTGGCCAACATAAAAAGGGAACTGGTTGACCTCGAGGGCGTGGTAAGCGTCGGCGGCGATCCGGATTCGAAAGAGGTAACCGTGGAATGGGCCGAGCCCGCGAAATGGGAGGATATTGAAGAGGTCCTTAACGAGATCGGGTACCCGCCCGCGTAAGGTGGAATGGCATGGCCCGGAAAAGAGTCGAAATACCCGTGATCGGCATGACCTGCGCCAACTGCTCGAGAGCGGTCGAGCGCGTTCTGACCAAAAAGGTGGAAGGCGTGTCCTCGGCGGAGGTCAACCTGGCCTCGGACCTGGCCCAGGTGGTGTACGACCCGGATATTACGGGACTGGACGCCATGGCCGAGGCGGTGAAAAAAGCCGGATACCTCCTGGTCCTGCCCGAGGAGGGAAAGGAGAACGAGGACGTCGAGGCCGAGGCCAGACGCAAGGAGCAAAAAGCCCAGTCGCGCGCTCTTCAAGTCGGCATCGTTTTCACCTTGCCCCTTTTCGCCTTAAGCATGCTCCGCGACTTCGGCTTTCTCGGACCTGGTTTCTCGGAGGCCTGGTTCAACTGGATCCTGTTCGGCCTGGCCGTTCCCGTCCAGTTCTATACGGGATGGGGCTACTACGTGGGCGGCGTAAAGAGCCTGGCCAACCGGAGCGCCAACATGGACGTTCTCGTGGCCATGGGTTCGTCGGTGGCCTTTTTCTACTCGGTCTCCGTCCTTGTCTTGCCGGCCCTTGGCGGCCACGTTTATTTCGAGACGTCGGCCATGATCGTGACCCTGATCAAGGTGGGCAAGTATCTCGAGTCCCGGGCCAAAGGCCGGGCGGGAAGGGCCATCCGCGCATTGATGGACCTGGCGCCGAAAAAGGCCCATCTGGTGGTTGAGGGGAACTCGATCCAGGACGTTCCTTTAAAGGCGTTGAGTAAGGGCGACCTGGTCCTGGTCAAGCCGGGCGAGAGGATACCCGTGGACGGCGAAGTTATCGAGGGTTCCTCCTCGGTGGACGAGAGCGCCTTTACGGGCGAGTTCATGCCGGTGGACAAGTCGGCGGGGGATAGGGTCCTGGGCGGCACGTTCAACCTGCAGGGAGCGCTCGAGGTCCGGGCCCAGGCCGTGGGCTCGGAGGCGGCGCTGGCCGAGGTGATCCGGCTGGCGAGAAAGGCCCAGGGAAGCAAGGCGCCCATCCAGAGGCTGGCCGACAAGGTCTCGGCTTATTTCGTTCCGGCCATCATCATGATCTCGATCGTCACCTTTATTCTCTGGTGGACCCTGGGCGGCGAGTTCGTGCCCGCCATGGTGAGGATGGTGGCGGTCCTGGTCATCGCCTGTCCCTGCGCGCTGGGACTGGCCACCCCCGCGGCGGTGCTGGTGGGCTCGGGCAAGGGCGCGTCCATGGGCATACTCTTCAGGAACGCCGAGGCCCTGGAAAAGGCCCACGCCGTGAACACGGTGATCTTCGACAAGACCGGCACCGTCACCATGGGCAAACCGACGTTGGCCGACTGGCTGTACCTTGGCGAGGACGGCCGGGACCAGGAAGTACTTGGTCTGGCCGTTGCCGCGGCGTCCCTTTCCGAGCACCCCATTTCCCGGGCCATCGTGTCCGGCGCGAAGGACCGAAAGGTCTTTCCCGCTCACGCCGTTAATTTCAAGGCTTCCTCCGGCTTCGGTATCGAGGCCGAGGTCTCGGGGAAGCCGGTCAAAGTGGGACGGCTCGAGTGGGTCGCCGGACCGGCCGGGATACCGGACAAAGTAAGGAAAGCCCATGCCAAGCTGAGTGAGGCCGGCGCGACGGTGAGCGCGGTTTCGGTTTCGGGTTCGATAGTCGGCCTGCTTGGGGTGTCCGACCCGGTTAAGCCCGGGGCCGGCGAGGCCATTAAGCGGCTGATCGAGATGGGGGTCGAGCCGGTCATGCTTACCGGCGACGGGGAGGTGGCCGCCCGCTCGGCCGCTTCCCAGGTGGGCATTGAAAAGGTCATCGCCCAGGTCCTTCCCGCGGACAAGGAGGCCGAGGTGAGGAAAGCCGGCGAGGAGGGCAAGGTCGTGGCCATGGTGGGCGACGGCGTTAACGACGCGCCCGCCCTGGCGGCGGCTGGGGTCAGCTTCGCCATGAGCACGGGCACGGACGCGGCCATGGAAGCGGCGGACGTTACCCTTCTGGGCGGAGACCTGGCGGGCGTGGCCCGGGCCATCGAGCTATCGCGTGCCACCATGCGGACCATCCGCCAGAACCTGTTCTGGGCCTTTTTCTACAACCTGCTTTTGGTGCCGGCGGCCGCGGGCGCCTTCCACGGCGTGGCCTTTTTGCCCGGGTTCATCCGTGACCTCCATCCGGCCATGGCCGCGGCCGCCATGGCCGCCTCGAGCATAACCGTCGTGTTGAACGGGCTTCGGCTGGATAAAAGTAAGATCGGGAAATGAGGGACGCTCCGGGACGGGCGGCAAAGGCCCCCGGGTTTGAGCGCGAAACCGGAACGGCGGGCGTTTTTCAGGCGAACATGAGCTTGACTTTTTCTCTTATTTCCTTGGGCGAGAAGGGTTTTTCCATAAAGGCGTCGCCTCCGGCCATTTGGGCGGAGTACCTGGAGACGGCCCCGGTCCTGGCTGACAGGAAGAGGATGGGCGTGTGTTTGTTTTGCTCGGTCTTTCTGAGGAATTCGCATACCTCGTATCCGGTCATGCCCGGCATCATGATATCCAGGATCACGAGGTCGGGTTTAATTTCCCTGGCCTTGGCCAGGGCCTCGTACCCGTCCTTGGCCTCATGCAGATCGAACCCTTCCTTCTTGAGCGATCTAACGACAAGGACCCGGTTTTCTTCATTATCGTCCACTATTAGGATTTTCCTGCTCATTAACCCACCGTTTAATTTCCCGATCACGGCCTGGCGAGGAGAAGACAGTTAAGAAGGAAGCTTACGCCAAGGTTTGTAAAAAGAATACATCAGAAGCAATAACTCAATAGACGAACGTGCAATAAATTGGTTCCCCACTAACTTAATTACCCGATAATTGTTAGCCGATCATGAGCGTTTTGTCAAGAAAAAACAATTTTCATGCCAACGCCAAATTTGGCGGAAACGACCGACAACCATTTTCCTTGCTCCAATCAAATCTTGTTATTGCTTTTATACTGGACCATAAGGCTATATTAAAGTAGAATTGAATATGGAGATATTGGAATATGCCGGTAAACATGGATAAGCCTCATCTGTGGAAAGCCGACGTCGCGGAATCCGTGGATTTTTACAACGAATGGTTCATGCGATTTGCTCCCAGGGCTTTTCGAGAAACGAGGCGAGAAACAACGGCTCAAGTTGAGGAAGCTTTGAAGCTCACAAATAGCCTCAAGGATATATCCCCAGATATCCTATCCAAGGACCCAGGGATACTTTCGATTCTACGAATGTCAACGGCCCCGCCCATCGCTCGGGACCGATTAATTGGTCTTGCGTCCGTATCTCCGAATCTTGTGAGAAACATGGAACTCAAACGGCGAGTCTCTCCCAATATGGATCGCGCGGTCATGTTTGAAGAATTGAGAAAAATGGGAAATCTTATCAGAGAGCTTGCCGATCTGGATATTTTTCCGTGGCTTGAGGACGACCATAATCCGCGAAAAGAGGAAGTTCATCGAGCGGCAACCGTCGTGGCTGACCGCCTTTGCGGGGCTTTGGCGGACCCTATTGTCAGGAACGCTCAGGAGAGACGCCAACTTTCATCAATACAATCCTGGCTTGAGAAGCGAGGCTACAATTATATAAAACCGACGACCATATCCGATTTCCAAAAGATGGAGGCTGGTACTTTCACGTTCCATTTGAATATTTCGGTCGCTCTTGACGGCGGCCTGAAGAAAATCAATATTCCCGTTGACCTGGCCGTAATGCCTAAAACCAAACCGGATGCCCCATTGCCCGTCATGATAGAATGTAAATCCGCCGGAGATTTTACAAACACCAATAAAAGACGCAAGGAAGAAGCGATTAAAATCACACAATTAAGGGCTAACTACGGCGCCGGCGTAAGTTTTATTCTGTTTCTTTGCGGCTATTTCGATAGCGGCTATCTCGGCTACGAGGCGGCGGAAGGGATAGATTGGGTTTGGGAGCACCGGATCGGCGACCTAGCGGGATTTGGGCTTTAATGATGCTGGACGTCGAAAAACAAGAACGGCGGCGACTCGAATTGCAATCTCGCCTCGACGATGAAAAGAGCCAAGGTGAAAGGAACCGTCTCGGGCAGTTCGCGACGCCAACGGCTTTGGCCGCGGATATTTTATCCTACGCGAAAACCCTTCTGCCGGATAAGGAAATTATCCGATTCCTGGACCCGGCGATCGGCACGGGATCATTTTACTCGGCCTTCCTCCGCGTTTTCGGAGCGGGCGGGGCCCACTTTGCGGTTGGCTTTGAAATAGACGAACATTACGGGAATCCCGCCCGCGAATTGTGGTCGGAAAGCGATCTGACAATAAGGCCGGAGGATTTTACCAAAGCATCCCCTCCGGCCAAGGAAAATGAAAAAGCCGATCTTATAATCTGCAACCCTCCCTACGTTCGCCATCATCACCTCTCCTCTGAGGATAAAAAAAGGCTCGGCTCGCTGGTATCTTCCCGCCATGGAATAACTCTCTCGGGTCTGAGCGGCTTATACTGCTATTTCCTTTGCCTCTCCATCGATTGGATGGCCAAGGGCAGTATTGCGGCCTGGCTGATTCCAAGCGAATTCATGGACGTCAATTACGGCGCCAAAATCAAGGAGTTCCTGCTCTCCAGAGTCGCCTTGCTTCACGTCCACAGGTTCTCCCCGCAAGACGCGCAATTCGGCGACGCTCTGGTTTCGTCAGCCATCGTCTGCATTAAAAACGAGCGGCCCAATCGTGATTTTCATCCGGTCTTTTCCTTTGGCGGAAGCCTCCTTGCTCCAAAAGAGCAAAAATCCTACTCCATCGGAGAATTGCGCGAGGTAAACAAATGGACTCGCCTGCCGGAAAGCGTGGACGTGGAAAAGGAGCGCGCTTCCCGTTTTACTATCGGGGATTTCTTCGACGTAAAAAGGGGCATTGCCACGGGGGCCAACGATTTCTTTATTCTTTCCCCCTCTGAAATCCGCCGCCGATCCATTCCCCCGACTTTCCTCACCCCCATTCTTCCAAGCCCCCGGTATGTGAAATCCGATTTCATTCTCGGTGACGACCGAGGCGTTCCCGACCTGGAAAAGCTTGGCTTTTTGTTCTCGAGCGGAATTCCGGAAGAAGTGATAAGAGAAAAATTCCCAAAGGTAGGGGCTTACCTGGAGGAAGGGCGCGCGCGGGGAATTCACGAGCGTTATTTATGCCGCAATCGGCGGCCCTGGTATTTGCAGGAAAACCGGGACGTCGCTCCCTTCCTCTGCACGTATATGGGAAGGTCGAAAGAGGGGAATGGATCGAAGCCTTTCCGCTTTATATTAAATCGCTCGCGGGCCATCGCGGCGAACGTTTACTTGATGCTCTATCCAAATTCCCGGATAAAAAAACTCATGCAAGACGATCCGGCGCTTATGGAAAAGATTTGGGCCGTCCTTCAGTCAATCCCCGCGCGGAGTCTCTTAAGCGAAGGCCGCGTATACGGAGGGGGCCTTTATAAAATGGAACCCAAGGAATTGCTTAACGCGCCCGCCGACGCCCTTGCCGATCTGCTTCCCGAAAACGTCATAAGCCGCGCGAGACAAATGTCTTTATTTTAAAGAAAGTTACGTATCCCGCTAAGGCTCATTAATAACCGTGTACCTTTTCCCGTCCCAGGCAAAGGCGTAGTCGTATCGCGAGGCGTCAGGGGAAGGGGTCTTTGGCTGGGAGGAGCCTGGATACATGGAGGAGAGGGCGTCGCCCTCGACGGCGCGGGTTAGAAGGCGACCGTCGATGATGGCCGTTCCCGCGGAGAGGTTTCCATTGATGAGGGCCATGAATTTCATCTCGTCCGCCCGTCTTGCCGCGGTGAAATAATCCGCCGCCGGGCCGGGGCGGCCGATCAGTATGGCCAGGTACCCCTGGTAGGCCCCGACGATGGATTTGTTCTGGCCCAGTTCGACGGCCTTTTCCATATAATCGAGGGCGGGGGCGTAATACTCCGGATACCTGTAGATGAAGGCCAGCACGCAGGCCTGGTTGAAATAGGAAAGCCCCGCGTACTTCTCGCTGAACTCGAGTTTCTTTTTTACCTCATCGAGGCTCGGCGCGGGGTCCGGCGTTTGGGCCAGGCCGGCGTCGGCCAGCCCTTGCGCCACCATGCCCGCGATCAGGTAATTGCAATTCAGAGTCGGATGGCATCCGTCCATGAAAAGGTCGAAGCCGGGAAGCGAGGCGCCCGAGCTTTCCCTTAACTCTCGATCGACGTCGATGAGGGGTATGCGCTCCTCGCGAGCCATGGCCCTTAGTCCCTCGTTGTAAGAGGGGGGCGTTTGCTGGAAGAAGTCGGCCCTCTCGACCGCGGTCTCGAGGTTTTCCACCGCTCCGTTCCGGTCTCCCGCCATTAAATCGGCTTTGCCCAGGAAGAACCATGCCTTGGCCCAATCGGGATCGGCCCGGGTGATTTCCTTGCCCATGGCGGCGGCGGCGATCGGGTCTTGGTTTTGGAGCAGATTCCTGACTTTCTCCAGATCGGCCTCCAACTTATCCAGTTCAATATCGGAGAGGCCCTTCGAGTGGGCCGACTTCATGGGGGCCCACCCGGCCAGGTTCGAGCCGGGCGTGGCCAGGAACACGGCCGCGCCCCCCGACCTGGCGACCTCGATCATTTGGCTCACGCGCAAAAGGTAGAGCCTTCGGGCCAGGTCCCTTTTAGCCGGGGGGTTGAGCCACTTGCCGCTTTCGCTTTCCATGCGGGCAACGTCCCGCATGAGGCTTACGGCCAGTCCTTTTTCCATGAGGCGGGCCATGAACTGTATGGGCAGGTTGTATATCCTCGATCTCCGGCGAAGCCACCAGACCGCCCGGCTCAGGACCGGGTGGGTCAAATCGTTGATTCTTTCGTAAGCCAGTATCTCGTTGTTGCCCGCGTAGATGACCACCGCGTCGGGCTCGAGAAGAGGGACCGCGTCCTCGAGGGTTTCCCGCTGGAAGGCGGTATTGACTCCGTTGACGGCCAGGTTGACTATCTCGAGGCGCCCCCCCTCGGTCGGCTCGAGCATGGCCCGCGCCATCTCGGGAAATCCCGCTCCCTCGAAGGGATAGCCGTTGGCCGCGCTCTCGCCCATCACCAGCACGCGCTTTAAATCCTTGGGCTTGGGTACTTGAATGGGTTTTATCCTGGCGTTGAAGACATAGGAGCATTCGAGGGCGCCGCCGCTTTCCTTGCAGTCGAAGGGCGCAAAGACTTTGCCCTTGCCCGAGAGGGCCAGTCCGGCCTCGGCGAGAATAATAAAGATAAGAGCGGCGGCGAGGGCGTAGGCCAATCGCCTGGCCGCTGAAAGCCTGGTTTTGGAATCCATAGCCGTCTGAAAAATAACATTATATGGGGTCCCTGACAAAACGGGGGGCCCGCTTCGCGGCCAAACTCGCCCGGGTTTTTTGTTCGCTCGGGCCAAGGCCCTTATAATTGGCCTATGGTTAAAAGATTTATCCGGCGGCCTTTCGAGGCCCTTTTGGTTTTCATCGCGGGCCTGTCGGCCCTGCGGCTGGCTCTCATCGTAACCTTCCCCATGAGCCCGGACGAGGCTTATTACTGGACATGGTCCCGCCGCTTGGCCTTTTGCTATTACGACCAGCCGGGCATGATCGCCTGGGTCGATCGGCTCTTCGGCCTGCCTTTTCAGACCGCCACCGTCTTCAGCGTAAGGCTGGCCGCGGTCGCGGCCTCGGCCTTGACCTCGTGGCTCCTTTACCGGACTTACCTCGAGTACAGGGGAAGCAAGGGCGAGGCCGCTCTCTTCGCGATCGTCTTTTCCATCCTTCCCTTTTCCTGGCTGGCGGGAATCATGATCGTCCACGACACGGTCCTTTTGCCCTGGCTGGCGGCCTCCTTCTGGGCCATTGTCCGGCTGGTCAAAAGGAACGGGAAAGCCTTTGACTGGTTCGCCCTGGCCCTGGCCCTGACGGGCGCCATGTACGCCAAGTTCTCGGCCGTGATGGTCGCGTGGGGTATCGTCCTGTACATGGTGGTCTCTCCCAAGGGCCGAGGATGGTGGAAAACCTGGCCGCCTTACGCCGCCGGATTAACCGCGGCCGTCCTTTACCTGCCGGTAATTTTATGGAACGCCGAGCACGACTGGATCAGCGTGCGAGCGGTAAGGGACCTGACGAACATGCGCGAACTGACTTTGGGAGACCGTTTCAGCTACGTCCTCGAGTACGCGCTCTCCCAGGTCGGGATATTCAATCCCCTTATCGGCGTCATCGTGTTCGGGGCGCTTTTCAAGGGCATACGAGAAGCTTTCCGCGACCCGAAGAACGACGAGGTCCTTTTGCCGGTTTGCCTGGCCGCCGCGGTATTCGCGTATTTCTTCAAGCAGTCTTTCTCGAGCCACGTTTACGGCAACTGGCCGGGCGTGGCCTATATTCCCGCGGCCATGCTGGGAATGAGGGCCGTCTCGCTCCGGGTCCGCGAAAAAGGCGGCGGGCTTTTCGGGGCCAGGTTCGCCTTGGCGGCCCTGGGGTTCAACGTCTTCATAATAATTATTTTCAGTTTGCACTTTCACGCGCGCCTTTTCTCTCCCGTCCTTCGCTCCATCGAGGAAAGCCGGGACCTGGACAAACGGATTGACTGGAGACTGGACCAGGACTTCGAGGGCTGGGATGAATTGGCCTCCCTGGTGGAGGGGGCCATGGACGGGGCCGACTTCATCCTGACCAGGCGGTATCAGATGGCAAGCATGCTGGAGTTCCAGGTAAAGGGACAGCCTTTCGTCGAGTGCTATACCGAGGGTATCAGGGGAAACCAGTGGGACGTCTGGTCCACGCTCGGGGAGCGGGCCGGACAGGACGCGCTTTACGTTGACGACCGGATGGCGGCGCGCCAGATACGCGAGCTTTGCGAGGAATTCACTCCCATCCACGAGCCGTACGTGATCGGAGAAAAAACCATGCCGGCCAAGCGATTTTACATTTACAGGTGCTCGGGTTTCAAGGGAGTCGAAAAATAAAAGGCTATTTTTTTCTTTTCGATTTGACAGCAAAATAAAGTATTGATAATAATAAAGATTGCATTATAGCGCCCGCCCTGGTACATGGCGGGAGATTCTGGGCGTATCCGCTCGTCGAATATCATCGCGGGCGAAAAGATATAGGCGTTTTCTTCAGCGCCGGGCTTCCGGCGAGGAGTGGTGGTTTTATGGGACGACGCGAGTTATTGCGAATAGACGCCAAGGTGGAAGTCGAGTTTAACAACTTCGAGCAGTTCTACCGGGAGTATACCAAAAATCTCTCCAAGGGCGGCATATTCATCAAGACCTCGAACGTCCTCAAGCCCCAGTCCATATTGGAGATATCCTTGAAGCTTCCGGGCGTCAACCGTCCTCTCAGCCTGGTGGGTGAGGTGGTGCACGTCATCGAGCCCGAGTTGGCCTCGGGACACGGATGGGACCCGGGCATGGGCGTTCATTTCGTCGATTTCGAGGAGTCGATCCAGCGGGTGATCGAGCAGTATATCGCTCGGAAGATCAAACAGGACTCGGGAGGCAAGGTCAGCGACAGGCGGGCCCACTCGAGGGTGGCCATGCGTCTTCGGGTAAAGTTTCCCAGCCTCGACGTTCTGGAGCACGACTACTCCGAGGACATCAGCAGGGGCGGTATATTCATCCAGACGAAGAAGCCCCGGAGCGTGGGCGAGCGCTTGATCCTTACCCTGGTCCATCCCGAGACGGGCCAGGAGATCGAGCTTTTGGGCGAGGTGGTCAGGGTCAACAATGAGGACCCCCAATCGCCGGGAACGCAGACGGGAATGGGAATCAGGTTCGTGGACGTGGACAAGGCCAAGTCCAAGTCCATCGAGAAGTTCCTGGGACTGGACTTTCCCGTCGAGAGCATTTAACTCGCCTTGGCCTTGGGGGCGCGAAAAAACGGCGAGACTTGGCGTAAGGTTTCGCGTGGCATAAATTCAAATAACCGATCGGCCGGAAAATTTTATGAGCAAAATAATTGGAATAGACCTTGGCACGACGAACTCATGCGCGTCGATCGTCGAAAAGGGACAGCCTAAAGTCATCCCCTTCGCGAAGGGCTACCTGACCATACCCTCGGTCGTGGCCTTCACCCAGGAGGATGAGCTTTTAGTCGGACCCGACGCCGTCAGACAATCTCTCAACAACCCGGAGAACACCATCTATGGGTCGAAACGGCTGATGGGCAGACAATACTCGTCCTTCATCGTCCAGCGGGTGAAAAAGCTTTTCCACTACGAGATAGTCGAGGGAGACGGAGGGGAATGCTCGGTCATCGGCAACGGCCACCCCTTCACCATTCCCGAGATATCCTCGATGATCCTCCGGGCCATCAAGCAGTCGGCCCAGGAACACCTCGAGGTCGACGACCTCAAGGCCGTCATCACGGTCCCCGCCTACTTCACCGACCGCCAGCGCTCGGCCGTCCGGGAGGCCGGAAAGATGGCGGGTCTCGAGGTCCTCCGCATTATCAACGAGCCCACCGCCGCGGCCCTCGCCTTCGGCTACAGGAAGGGCGGCGACAAGAAGATAGTGATCTACGACCTCGGGGGCGGGACCTTCGACGTCTCGGTCCTCGAGCTGGGCGAGGGCGTCTACCGGGTCCTGGCCACTTACGGCGACACCTTCCTGGGCGGCGTCGATTTCGACAACCGCCTGGTCGAGCACCTTATCAACCGCATGCTCCGGGACCAGAGGGTCGACCTCATCGGCGACAGGGTGGCCCTGCAAAGGGTCCGCATGGCGGCCGAGGAGGCCAAGAAGGAGCTGTCCCTTCGCAACGAGACCCACATCCATCTGCCCTATATCGCCACCGGCCTGTCCGGTCCCGTCGAGATGAACTACACCATAACCAGGGGCGAGTTCCAGACCATGGTCAGTTCCCTGGTGGACAAGACCATCGAGATTTGCCAGGTCGCCCTCGAGATGGCCCAGACCTCGCGCGAGGAAATCCACGACGTGGTGCTGGTGGGCGGCCAGACCCGCATGCCCCTCATCTGGGAAAAGATCAAGGAATACTTCGGCAAAAGCCCGTCCAAGGGCGTCCATCCCGACGAGGTCGTGGCCATGGGAGCGGCCATCATGGCCGACATTATCTCGAGCGGCGAAACCGGGGTCCTGCTTTTGGACGTGGTCCCCCTTTCCATCGGGCTCAAGCTGGGAAACAACAAGTTCAAGGTGCTTATTCCCCGCAACAGCCAGACGCCGGTCAAGAAGACCGAGACCTTCACCACCGGGAAGGACGACCAGAAAAACATCAAGCTCACCATTTTGCAGGGCGAGTCGGAAGAGGCGGACAAGAACGAGCTCCTGGCCAAGGTCCTCATCACCGACCTTCCTCCCGCCAAAAAAGGAGAACTACAGATTCTTACCTCCTTTACCGTCAACGCCGACGGCATCCTCAACGTGACGGCCGAGGTCAAGGGCACGGGGCAAAAGGTGGAAACCATCATCTCACAGAGGGGCGGACAAAAAGATTAATCCCATCAAGACCGGATACGCGTCTCTTCTGATCGCCCTCGCGGCCGCTCTCTTTCCCTTTTCATCCCCGGCCGAGAGTACCGTCGGGCCCCGCTTAAAGGAATACTTTAAAGACCAGTTCATCGTCCACCTGAGGGACGGAGCCAAGGCGACCTTTTTGGACTCGAGAAACCTCATGTGGCTGGGAGCCGGGGCCGCCATGACCGCGGGCGCCCATCAATACGACGGCGACGCGCAAGATTACTTCCGCGAGCGTCCCATGAACGAGTCGGCCTCGGATTTCGGGAACCAGGTCTGGGGAGACGGGCTTTTCCAGGCCGGCCTGGCCGCCTCCATCATGATGACGGGCTACGCCGCCGGGGACCCTCAAACCTCGGATCTGGGAGAGACCCTGGCCGAGGCCCTTATCATCCAGGGCATTACGGTCAACCTGATCAAACCCGTCGCCGGCAGGGAAAGACCCAACGGCGAAAACGACCTTTCCTTTCCCTCCGGCCATACCTCGACCGCCTTTTGCACGGCCGCCGTCCTCCACGACCGCCTGGGCCTGTGGGCCGGCCTCCCGGCCTACGCCCTCGCCGCCATGACGGGGGCCGCCCGTATTGACGACGAGGCGCATTACCTTTCCGACGTGGTCATGGGGGCGGCCATCGGCGCGGTCACGGGCTACGCCGTCTCGAGGTCGCGGGACGACCGGCCTTTCCGGCCCCGGCCCGGCGTGAAGCCCGTGGCCGTCGTGCCCTTTTACTCTCCCCAGGGCAGGGGCCTGGCCCTGGTCGTTCCTCTTTGACTCGCGTCCGCTTCATTGGCCGGGATTAGGGCGTTATATTATATGCTCATGGTTTCCGACTACGAGAGGGAGGTCAAGTGGTTCCTGGGTCCGAAGGGCCCCTTGGCCGAGAGCCTCGAGCGCTATGAGGACCGGCCCGACCAGATAAGGATGGCGGGCTCGGTGCTGAGCGCCCTCGAGAAGCGGTCCATTTTAATCGTCGAGGCGGGAACGGGCACGGGCAAGACCCTGGCCTACCTGGTTCCGGCCATCTACTCGGGGGGAAGGGTCGTCATCTCGACCGGCACCAAGGCCCTGCAGGAACAGCTCGTGAACAAGGACCTGCCGGTCCTCACCCGGCGCTTCAAGATCGAGGCGGCGGTGATGAAGGGGAGGAACAACTACCTCTGCCGCCGCAGGTACCGCGAGTTCGGCATGGCCCCCACCTTCCGCTTCCGCGAGGAAATCCCCTTTTACGAGCGCGTAAGGGATTGGGCGTCCGCCACCAAAACCGGGGACCGGGCCGAGATAAGGGACCTGCCCGACGAGTTCTCGGCCTGGCGCGAGATAAGCTCGACCAGCGAGCAGTGCGTGGGCCAGAAGTGCGAGTTCTTCGACGACTGCTTCGTCACCAGGATGAGGGCCAGGGCCCAGATGGCGGACGTCGTGGTGGTGAACCACCACCTCTTCTTCGCCAACATGTCCATCCCCAAGGAGGCCCAGGTGAACCTCATACCCTCGTACCAGGCGGCCATACTGGACGAGGCCCACGGCTTGGCCGAGACGGCGGCAGAGTACTTCGGCGCCCAGGTCAGCACCTGGAGGGTGGACGACCTGGCCCGCGATATAAGGCGCATGGAGAGGATCGGGGAGGTGGACGTGGACGACCTTGCCGCCATGCTCAAGTCCCTCGAGACGGCGGAGGAGGCCTGCCGCTCCGCCTTCAAGACCATCGCCCGGGCCGGCGCCAGAGGCATGGCCCTGGACGGCGCTCGCTTCTCCATCGCCGAGATCAAGGACAGGGGCTCCGTCCTCGAGGAGTCGGAAAGGGCCTCGACGGAGCTTCTCTTCCTGGCCAGGGCCCTGGCGGGGTTCGGGAGAAAGGACGAGTACGTCATGAACCTGGCCGGACGGGCCCAGGCCCTGTCCGAGGACTTCGCCTTCATCATCACCCGGGACGAGCCGGACCACGTGTACTGGGCCGAGACCAGGGGAAGGGGAGTCATCCTCCGGGCCAGCCCCATCGAGCTCGGGCCCATCATGGAGCAAAAGCTCTTCAGCGACGAGACCCCCATCGTGTTCACCTCGGCCACCCTGGCCGTGCAGGACAAAAAGAGGTGGTCTTATTCCCACTTCAAGTCCGAGATCGGACTCGAGGGGACCGAGCGGGAAGTTACCGAGATACACCTGCCCTCCAGCTACGACTGGAAAAAACAGGCCATACTCTACGTGCCGCGCCATTTGCCCGACCCCTCGTCCCCCGACTTCATCGTCGAGGCGTCAAGGGAAATGCTGAGGATTCTCCGCATCAGCAAGGGACGGGCCTTTTTGCTTTTCACCAGCTACAGGAACCTCGAGGCCGCCCACGAGCTGCTCGAGCCGCACCTGGACTTCCCCGCCCTCAAGCAGGGAGACGCGCCCAAGGGAGAGCTGCTCGAGGAGTTCAGGCGCGACGAAAGCTCGGTCCTCTTCGCCACCCAGAGCTTCTGGGAGGGGGTGGACGTGGCGGGCAAGTCCCTCTCCTGCGTGATCGTGGACAAGCTGCCCTTCGCCTCGCCCGGCGACCCGCTCACCTCGGCCAAGATCGAGCGCGTTCGCAAAAACGGCGGCAACCCCTTCATGGATTTCCAGCTCCCCCGCGCCGTCATCTCCCTCAAGCAGGGCCTGGGCAGGCTCATCCGCTCCCGCGAGGACTACGGCGTCCTCGCCGTCCTCGACGGCCGCCTCCACAAAAAGCGCTACGGCAAGACCTTCCTCGACAGCCTCCCCCCCGCCCCAATAACCGACAAACGCGAGGACCTCGCCGCGTTCATGGAAGAAAAGGAAGGAGGGGGAAAGGGGTGAAGGGGGGGTGAGAGATTATCGCATTTTTTTATGTGAAGCTTGCAATGCGATTCTCGTCTTGATGCTTCAATATTTCTGCTATCACCTCATCATCAAACTCGAATAAAATTGTTGTTAGTTTTCTAATTGAGTCTATAAATGCAATCAAAATTAATGTACTAGGCATTTTCATATCATCGTATTTTTCCAGTTGTTGCCTTTTTTCGCCGTCTATATGAAAATATTTGCCATTTAAATACCAATCGATTATTTGCTCTCTAGATGGAGAAAACTCCTGTCTTTCAAACCTACAATTAAATCCTCCGACATTAATATCCCTGTCCGCATTAACTTTTTTCCAAGATTCAAATGCATTACGTTCTTTGGAAATAATTTTGTCATCCTTGACGTTTTTTTCTATTATATTCCGAATATGAAAGAAATTAACTGGTTCATCATTAAGAATAAACACCCTAAAATCTACTATCATGGATTGTATAGCCGTTTTGTCAGGCCCTTCAAAAGTTACCCTCTCAACTCCCGTTTCAAAATCATATCTACTTTTTAACGACATTCTTTTGAAAAAGCCCGCGTTATGCCTTAGTTCATCGACTCTTTTATGAAAGAGTATTAGTTTATTTAAATCATCATTATTCATGGGCTATTTATATCTATTGTCAATTGAAATAGAATGAAAGCCAGTGAGCTATCTACGACTTAGTATCAATCCACACGAACATATTGCCTTAAGATACCTCTTAAGCAATGCCATACTTTTTAACATCTCCGGTATATGTCACCTTTACACCGGTCTTAGAGCAAACAAGCTCGGTCTCTGTAGACATGTCAATATCAAGGTCTTCACCCCGTAGCCCTTGCCATTGCGCCAGATATAAATGAGTGCCGTACTTTTTCTTATTCTTCGTATCCCTTTCTACTCCGCCTTTCCATCCCAGGGGTGGGAGTTCTCCGTTTCTTGCCCGCTTCGCTAGCCCCGGCTTTTCTTTACTTAATCTTCTACCGACCTCCCAGCAAGTTATCAGCCCCCTATCACTGCCCGTCCAACGCTCATCGTAAGACGCGCCCACTCTTTCGGGTACTCCGCGGGATCGAAAAACTCTTTGCTCCATGTGCCTCTCCTATTTCTTCAGGCCATGCAATACTTCTTGGAGGATGCCTTTAATTTCATCCTCTTCCAGAACGTCGAGATACTCGTCATCAAGCGCTTCCTTAGTTTTAGCGAAAAGATGTTTGTAACGGCTCGCAACTTCAGTATGATCTTCTAGCCAATAGAGAAGCCCATATACTTCTTTGTAGTTCACCTCGTTATCTGCAAGTATGCCTTTGATTAATCCTGTAAATTCTGAGATGTCGGTTTCAACCGACTTTGAAAAATCTATTCCCGATTCTCCAATGAGGTTGAGAAATATTTTTGCACAAGTAACAGCATCCTCTCCGGCATCATGGTGTTGAAACGCCGGAAGGCCGAAATGCTTCGCCAAGGTTTTCAATTTATGGTTTTTCAGATCGGGTAATTGTCTTTTTGCCATTGCGCACGTATCAATATATTCAAAGCATAATCCTATGTCATAGTGATTAGAAAGCGCGTTTAAGACCTGTTTATCAAATATGCTATGGGCCACCAACTGATAGTTGAATATTTCTTCTATTGTCGGAAAGAGTTCTAAAAAATTCGGTTTATCATTAGTGTGATCTTCCTTTATGCCGTGTATTTTAGATTGGAAGGAAGCATGGCCGCCAACCGGTTTCATTAGGAAACTTTTCGTTTCTAAGATTTCGCAATTTGAAACCTTAGCGTAGCCGATAGAACAGGCGCTAACTCTTTGCGGGTTTGCAGTTTCGAAATCGACTGCAACGAATTCTTTCATCTGTTTCTCCTACATGTAAATCCATTTACTGCAGAAAGATTAGCATCAAAATATTCTTTTAGTTTTTTCTCGTGCTCTTTCTTCCTTGAGATGAGCCCTCCAGGTTATCTGTCGGTAGTTGGCCTCCCGACAGACTTCTCTTAAGTTTACCTTTCCGAGTTCAATCTACATAAGTCTAGACCTGCTTGTCAAGTTCTTCCGCGGGTGGCCCGGATAGCTTTGCTATCTGGGCGCCGAAGGCGCGGGAAAGGGGCGACGGCCCGCCGGGCGCGTGCATGTCAATCCAACGGCTTCCGCCGCGCGGATAGGCGAGCTATCCGCGCCACCCATGATCGCGGCCTGGCGAGGAAGGGGTGGCCCGGATAGCTTTGCTATCTGGGCGCCGAAGGCCGGCGGAAAGATGGGGTCGCGAGAGGGCGGGGCGGAATACCCATCCCGCCGCGCGGGACCCGCGAGGCTTCTTCGCAACCGGACGGGACGCCCGTCTCGCTCAATTGACTTTTGATTATATAGTATGCCATGCTATATCTTACAATTTGGTATCCGCAAGTCTTTAAAATGGTCGGTCCAGAGTCAAGGAGGTCAAAATGGACGCAAATGAATTAACGGAAATATTTGTAAAGTATTACAGATGGTCGGAAGAACCGGTTAAACTTGCCTTGCGAGCCCGTTTCAAATGTGAATATTGCGGCCGAGATTTCCTGGCCTCCGCCAATGATTACGATTCTTGGCAGGTGGACCATATAATCCCCACTTCTAAAGGCGGCGGCGATGAATTCGACAACAAAGCGGCTTCATGTAAGACCTGTAATTTTATCAAAAAGAACTGGCTGCCCGATGATTTTTCTCAACTGACAAGGAAGGAGAAAATAGAAAGAGTCAAGCGGTTCATCGCCTCAAAAAGGGCCATAAAAGAAAATGAGGTCATGGAAATGAGAGAAGCGGTTGAAGATTTACTGTGGGGTAAAATAAACGCTTGAGTAAACTTTCGAGTGGGCTAATCGCGGCCCGGATAGCTTTGCTATCTGGGCGCCGAAGGCTGTGTGGCGCATACGGTTTTTCCAAAAACCGCGGGCTTCTAGATATATTCCTTAGGAACGGCTTTAAGTTGTTCCTCAACTGTCCAGTCATCAGGTTTCTCCTTTTCGTGAAACCATTTAGCTCCATCATTAATCCATTTTTCACGATATTGTATAATCCCATTAATGGTTGAATCTTCATAACCAAATTCAACTCCACAACATGAAAAGATAATATAGGTCGGACTCCGGCCATCTTCTCCCCAAATCGGTTCTCCCTGGTCAAGGCCACATACTCTGCATCTGTTTTTATCATTAATTGGCATTGAAAGACTCCGTTGAAAGAAAATCCCCCTAACCCACCCTCTTTGCTCCCCTATATAGCGGCTATCTAGGCTATCCGGTATCCGGCACATTGCGCCTGCCGTGCGGAGTACCCATCCCGCGACGGGGGGCGGTTTTTTGCAAAATCGTCCGGGGCATTACCCCGTCACCTCATAATCTTCTTATTGACCTTACCCACCGAGGTGAGGGGGATGGCGTCCACGAACTCGATTATCTTGGGCACCTTGTAGGGCGCGAGCTTTTCCCGGGCAAAGGCCAGTATCTCGCCCTTGACCTCGTCGTCGGGCTTGTCCTTGTAGGCAGGGCTTTTCTGGACCACCAGCTTCACCACCTCCGAGTCGGGACGCTCGGGGTTGGGAAGGCCCACGATGGCGCACATGCCGATGGCCGGGTGCTTGTAAAGCTTGTCCTCCACCTCGGAGGAAAACACCTTGTAACCGCCAACGATCAGCATGTCCTTGGCCCGGTCCACGATGTGAACGAAACCGTCATCATCCATCCGCCCCACGTCGCCCGTGTGCATCCAGACCTTGCCGTCCCGCTCGCGAAGGGCGTTCTTGGTTTCCTCGGGACGGTTTAAGTAGCCCTTCATCACCTGCGGGCCCGAGCATATCAGCTCGCCCTCCTGGCCGATGGGCAAATCGGTCGCGCCGTCCTCCAGATCGACCACCTTGACCATGGTGTTGGGCAGGGGCAGGCCCACCGAGCCCACGCGGGATGGCTTCAGCGCCGGGTTGACGGTGATGAGGGGGCTGGTCTCGGTCATGCCCCATACCTCGACCATCTTGTCCTTGCCCACCACGCTCTCCAGGTCGATGATGCCCTCGACGGGGAAGGGCGCGGCGCCGGAGAAGCAGTTCTTCACGCTCGAGAAATCGAGCTTCCTGAACTCGGGCCGGGCCAGGAGCATGAGGAAGAGGGACGGCACGTTGGCCAGGAAGCTGGGCCGGTATTTGTCGAACTCGGCGATGATGTGGTCCGTGTTGCGCGGGTCGGGTATAAGGGCCTGGGTTGCGGCCCAGGACAGTCCGCACATGGCCACGAAGAGCCCGGCCATGTGGAACATGGGGAAGCCGGAGATGAACATCTCCTTGCCCCGCTCGACGTGCATCCATACCTCGAACTGGTTGACGTTGGCCACCATGTTCGAGTGGGAGAGGAGGGCGCCCTTGGCCGGTCCCGTGGTCCCGCCCGTGTACTGGATGAAGCAGGTGTCCTGTCCGGCCAGCCTGGCGTCGGGAGGGGCGGAGTCGGCGTCCTTCACCGCCTTCATGAAGGGGACGACCTCCTTGCCCGGGTAAGGCCTGCCCGCCGGGAACTCGGTCGCGCCGGGCAGGGCGTCTCCCATCCCGGTAATGAGGACCATTTCCACGCCGGGGGTCTTGTCGCTTACGGGGGTGAACTTGGCGTCCAGGAGGAGGTCGAGGGTGAGCATGACCTTGGCCCCGCAGTCGTTGAGCTGGTAGGCCACCTCGTCGGGCATGAGCAGGGGCGCCAGGCCGGAAACGGCCATGCCCGCTCGCAGGGCGCCCAGTATGGCGATCAGGTACTGGGGCGAGTTCGGGAGGTTAATGGCCAAAACGTCGCCCTTGCCCAGGCCCTTCCCCGCCAGAAACGCGGCGAACCGGCCCGAAAGCTCGGCCAGCTCGGCAAAGCTGGTGCTCGAGCCCATGTAATGGTATGCCGCCCGGTCCGGATATTGCGCCGCCGCCTCGAGCAGGTAGTCCTTCAGCGACGCGTCCGGAATATCCAGATATCCCTTCACTCCCTCGTCGTAAGACTTAAGCCACGGTCTCTCGTCATAAGCGCTCATGATTGTCCCCCTTCTAAATTATTTCATTCGACCGCCCCGTATTGGCGGAGCAAGTCAACGACGTCATCATGGTTATATTTTAGGGCCAGCCCCAATGGCGTTGCGCCCGTCTTGTTTTTCAACGTTAGATCCGCCCCGTTAAGGATTAGCAAATGGGCCATGTTTTTATGTCCGTTAATTGTCGCGCAATGTAATGGCGCGTAATTGCGAATATCTTTCGCGTTCACCCCGGCTCCATAAGCCAATAAAGATATCGCGATCTGATCTAGCCCCTCATATGCCGCTAAATGTAGGGGCGTTAAATCCTTATTGTCTTTCACGGTTGCTTCCGCGCCATGGCTCAGTAAAATCTTCACGGCTTCATGCTTTCCAAGAGAAACCGCAAAATGTAATGGTGAGTTTCCGTCTTCGTCCCTGCAGTTCAAATCGTCGCTATTAATAATAATCAGCTCGATCAGTTCATTGTCCCCGGATCCCGCGGCAAAATGCAAAGCCTTCATGTTGCCGAAGTCAACCTCATTGACGCCGGCTCCTTTTTCAATTAGTAGAGCGCTAACTTCGTAGTTATTTCCACTCACGGCGCCTTGCAGAGAGGTACCTCCGAAAATTTTATCGTGGGCGTTTATCTTTGCTCCATTTTCCAGCAACAGCTCCACTATCTCCTTATTGCCCTCCACGGAGGCAATATATAGCGCCGTAACCCCTGATTCTTCCCACATGGCGTTTGCCAGGCTTGGGTCTTTTCCCAACAAAGATTTAACTTCCTCCAGATCTCCCTTTTTCACCTCCTCCATAAAGTCCTCAGAAGGGTTGGAGCAATTAGCTCCAAATAACGCGCAAGTCAGCGCGAGAACCAAAAGGAGCCGCCCGCATATCGACGGAGGAACATGTATTATAGGCGCTAAATTATTCTCTGGCGTGACCATTGGCCGGAGATTACGGGCTTTTTCCCTGGCCACTTTCCACTTTTTACAATTGATCATTTTGGAGATGCCTACACAATTGTTGGTCCACCGACATGATCGGCCACCGCCAGACGCCCCCGTATAAATGGCCACCTGATCCAAATTTCCGATTGGAGTTGCCCCGGAATCACGCCGAGATTATCGCGTCCAGAATTTCGAGCTTTATTCAATTGGACTTTCAGTCACTCGCGATTATCCGGCATTTCCGGACGGAGCGGTTTCTCCTAAACCGGACAAGACCTTCCTGGGCGGGCCATATGTCCCTTGGGCGACTATATCAGGATTGGAATGTTCTTGGAAATCGCGGCCGGGTGGCGCGTCTATGAGCAAGCCCGTCAAGTCGGGCAAGGGATTTAAGCGGAACGTCCCAGCCATCTATCCGACGCTGGTGGCACGGATAGCCTATTCGCGCGGCGAAAGCGCGGGATCGAATTACAAATAATCCAACGGGTACTCAGGGTAGACCCTGGTGGGTCAATCCTGGGCTACTATATTCAGCCCCTTCGGGACTGAGGGAAATGGAATGAATAAGGCGCCGATATTATTGCCGGCAATTATGAAACGCCGCGGTCCCCGCAAAATACGCCGGGATTTGGGGATTGAAGAGATCGGCAAGTGAAGCGGCTTTCCCGGCCAAAGATATCATTTGGATTCAGGCGCGAGAATAATCATCCGGCGTGACTTGGTTGAACCAACCAGGCTTGGGCCGGGAGGGGATTGCCCTTTGCCCGGCCCAGGCTTGGTTTGGTTTTCAGTCTTTAAAACTCGATCAGGAGCCGGCCGTAGGTCTCGAGGGCCGTGTCTCCCTCGTCGTCCTCTCCGTAGGCCACCTGCAGGGCGACGGAGGCGTTCTCGAATATGACCGCCCCGGCGAAGGCGTTCCAGGCCGCGTATCGCGTGGGAGTAAGGGAGGGGTCGGCCTCGTTGGCCCCGAGCCAGTCCAGGCCGCTTATCTGGTCGTATCCAGCTCCGATCCACCATTTGCCGTCCCCGGCCAGCGATAGTTCCGCGTGCATGAGGCTGACCGAGCTTTGGTCTCCATCCAGATCGACGTAGTTCAGCTCGTCGAACTCTCCCGAGGCGATATAAACCGCCTCCAGGCCGAACTCGTAAGACGAGCCAACGGGCGCGATGAAGGCGGCGTGGCCCGAGTAACCGGGGACCGGGTCCTCATAGACCGGGCTCATGAAGAAGGCGTTGCCAAAGTCGAGCTCGGTTTCCGCGAAGTCGCTAAGATAACTGAAGCCGAAATCGAGCAGATAGCCGTCGTCTCCGGTCATGGGCGTAAGCCGGGCGTGAATCACGTAGTCGTCAATGGCCTCGTCCTCCGGGTTGCCCAAGTCGTCGGTCAGGTCGAAGTCGCCGTTAAAAAAAGCCGCGCTCAAGGCCACGTAGGAGTTCTCGTAGCCGAGCTCGACCGCCGTCTTGCGGCAATCGCCGAAGTGCCAGGTCAGGGGGTCCTCGATCCCGTCCGTGTCCTCGTAGGTAAAGGCGGGAAACATCTTGCCCGCCGATACGTAGGCCCCTCCATATTTGACCTTCAGCCAGCCCTCGTCCATGCCGAAGTTGTCCCCGTCAGGCTCGGCGAAAAACTCCTCGAAAAGGAATACCAACTGGGCCTCGAGATGAGGGTTGGGCTCGGCGTGAAAACCTACCCCCGCGTAGCGGACGTAAACGTCGCTTTGGTTCACGTCGTCAACGCCCTCCGCGTCAAAGGAATAGCTCTTATAAGCGGCGCGAGCGTCAACCCAGGCCTCGACCGAAACGGGCAGGGCGGCGATCATGGCTTCCCCTCCGCCCTCCTCCTCGGCGGCCGAAAGGGAAGGAAATATCATGGCCATGGCGAAAATAATCGCGATAGGGGAAATCATTTTCACGTGTTTCATTTACAACCTCCAGAATTAGTTTAGAGGCATGGTAACACGAAATATATTATCGTGCAATCGGGCGGCGAAAACATCAAATAACGAAAATTTCAATTACCCAAAATATAGCGGCCATTCGAGTCGATGACAACCTGGGGCAAGTCCCCCTTGGTCTCGAAATAATCATGAATGACCGAAAGCTCGCGCCAGAATGAGGCAAGCCCCGAGTCGTTGGCGGAATATTGCTCGAGTTCCTTTTTGCACGAGTCCTCATTCATGCGGCAGGGAAAGATATGGACCTGGGGAGAATGGCCGCTTTTAGCCTTGGAATCCAGACAGATAAGATATAACTCCTCGATGGGGCCGTCCTGAATGGGGATGCAGCCGATGGTAACGCAGTTGCCGTGGATGAAGATATCCCCGCCCGGTCTTTTCTTGTCTCCCAGTATTCTGTCCGAGCGGTTGGGATAGTTAAGGCCGAGGGAGAGATGGAAATTGGAATAGGGATTGAAGCGGTCCACGTGGTACACGCCCTCCGGTACCTGGAGGTCCCCCTCCTTGCGCTTGGGTCCGAGCTTGCCGGAGGGAGCGCAGACCGGCCAGGTAACGATCCTGGAGTATTTCTTTTTTCCCGAGTCTCGCGCCCAGACCTCGAGCTCGAGCTCCTTTTTATAATGGCGGATGAAAACGTCGCGCGGAGGATAAGATACGCCGGCCTCGGCGAAGGTCTTTTTCACCGCCTCGATCTTCGCCTTCCTGGCCGCCTCGACGCGGGACTGGGAAAAGGACTCGGACGCGATCATTAACACGGCCAGTATGGCGCCGAACAACGCGGCGAGAGGCCAAAACGATTTCTTTTCCTGTAGGTGACGCCCCATGGAGCTACTCCTTTTTGGTGGACTATCCCGCGCCGATTTTTTAGGGCCAGGTCATTATAGATAACGGTCATGGCGGCTCGGCGTCCCTCTTGTGAAAAAAACATGGAAATCTTCGGGCCCTTATGGCGCTCGGCCTTTTAGCTCGGCCATATGGAAGGCCATATCCAAGGCGGCGGCCATGGACCCGGCGTCGGCCACGCCGCGCCAGGCGATGGTCTCGGCCGTTCCGTGAGCGGGGGAAGTCCTGATCAGGGGGAGCCCGAGGGTTACGTTGACGGCGCGGTCGAAGTACAAGGTCTTGATTGGTATCAGGGCCTGGTCGTGATACATGCAGGCGGCGGCGTCGAAATTTTCCATCATGGGTTTGGTGAACATGGTGTCCGCCGGGAAGGGACCGCTCACGTTAACGCCCTTTTTCTTGAGCCGCTCGATGGCCGGCTGGATGATCTCGATTTCCTCGCTGCCCAGTACGCCCGCCTCCCCCGCGTGCGGGTTCAGTCCCGAGACGGCGATCCGGGGCTTATCGATACCGAACCTGCCTTTAAGCTCGCGATGGATCGTCTCGATGGCCGCGACGAGATTTGCCTCGATCAGCAATCCGGGTACCTGGGCGAGGGGAACGTGCATGGTAAGGGGGACCACCCTGAGCGACTCGGCCGCGATCATCATCAGCGCCCTGGCCCCGGTCCCGGCCTCGAGCCAGTCCGTGTGCCCGGGGAAGGGGAACCCCGCCTGGTGAAGCGCCAGCTTGGACACGGGGGCCGTCACCAGGGCGGCCCGCTCGAGGGCCTTCACGGTCTCGAGTCCGGCCTCCAGGCATTGCCAGGCGCTTTTGCCGGTCTCCCGGTCCGGCTTGCCGGGATTGACGCCGGTGAAGGCCAGGTCCGAGGCGGCAAGGGCAAGGACAGACCCGGCTGAAGGGACCGCTTCATCCATTCGCCTGACCGGCGCGTTTTCCTTCCACTTCTCCCGGAGGCGGGAAGAACCGAAACGTCCAGCGGCCTCATCCATAACGGAAGGCGAGCAGACGACTACAAAAGCCGCCGCGAGATTTTGGATGGATTGGTTAAGGGCCTTGACCATGACCTCGGGGCCGACTCCGGCGGGGTCGCCCATGGTCAGGACGATGACGGGATGATCGTTACTTGTCTTTTTCACTTATCTCGGGACCCGGCAGCGGGTCGCGCAGCCTGTTCTCGATATGGGCCCTGGCCTTGAGCCGGTTAAGCCACAGGTCGTAGCGCTCCATGGTTTCCCTTTGATATAAAACGTCGGTGATGGTTTTTCTCACGTCCTCGAGGTCCTTGGGGCCGCCCTTGGTGATCTTCTCCACAAGTATGAGATGGGCCCCGTTTCCCTGGATGAAGACGGGCGTCATCTGGCCCTCCCCGAGTCCTTTGACTTTGTCCTTGAACTCGGGAAGGAGCTCGGCAAGGGTGAACTCGCCCAGGTCCCCGCCTTGCGGCGCCGTGGGACTTTGCGAATAAAGCAGGGCCATCTCGGCGAAGTCGGCCCCTAAAAGAATTTTCTGCCTTATTTGTTCCAGCTCGGCCGCCGCGCCCGCGCCCGCGGGATCGTCCTCCGGCTTGAAGGCGATGAAGATATGCCGAAGAGTGAACTTGTCCGGCTCGACGAAAAGATCGGGATGCTGGTTATAAAAGGAGATGACCTCCTCGTCGGTGACTTCTATCTCTCCCCTTACCTCCTGGCTGATAAGACGGTAGGTAATAAGCTGTTCTTTAACCTGCTCCCTGTAGCTATCGAGGCTGATCCCCTGGGACGCGAGGGCCCTGGCGAATTCCTCGTCGTCAAGGCCCAGGGTCTCTTGCTTCCTGTCGATGGCTTTCTCGACCTCGAAGGTGTCCACCTTGATGCCCTGGCGCTTAACTTCCTGTTCTATCACTTTTTTCTCGATTAAAAGATCGAGGTATTCCTCGTGGCTGACCTCCGCCCGCTTCTCGCCCGTGACCGGGTCGGGGGCCATGACGCCCAATAAGTCGTTATCGTAGGCCAGGTCGAGCTCGCGCTCGGTGATGGCCTCGTCGCCCACCACGGCGATGATCCTGTCTACTACCTCCGCGCCGGCGGAAGCTGCCAGGACCAGAATGAACCCAAATAAAAATATGGACCGTTTATTTATCATTTCCCTGATTGCCATCGATTTTTCTTTATTGCTGGGCCGAGTCTCCCGCCTCGATTTCAGGCGACAAAGTGGAGCCGTCCCCCGCGGTGTCCCCGCTTTCCATGGTGTCCCCGCTCTCCGCGGTGTCTTGGCTTTCCGGCTTGGGAGAGTACTTCTCGATAAGGCCCTGGATGTTTTCCTCGTACCTTACAATCTTCGCGTCGGGCCGGGTGGAAAGCTCGTTCTGGAAAGACCTGATCGCGTCGTCGCGCTGCATTTCCTTAAGGGCCTTGGACAGCTCGGGCGTGAGTCCCCTTGGGTTGAGGTTGCCCTGCTTCTCGACCAACTGGAAGATATAGTATCCGTTAGTTCCCTCGACGGGCTCGCTCAAGTCACCTTCTTCCATGGAGAAAAAGGTCTCGGCAACTTTAAAGCCGCCCATATTCTCGAGGGCCTGCTGAGTGAGGTATCCCATTTCGCCGCCATAGGCCCCGCTGGGATCGTCTGAATACTCGTCGGCCAGCGGACCGAAATCCCCGCCGGCGAGTATCTTCTGGTGGACCTCACCGGCCTTCCTGGCCGCCTCGGCTTTAGCCTCTTGCGGAGGATTAACGGGGAACCTGATGTAAATAAATCGGCCGCGCCTGAAGTTTTCCTGGAAGTATTTATAGACCGCCTGATCGTTGATGGTGGAGTCCAAAAGCAGGTTGACCAGGGTCTGTTGCCTGACCAGGTCCATTCTTTCCTTGTACTCGGCGGTCTCGTCGAGACGGCGGTTTTCCGCCTCCTGGGCCATCAGCCTCCAGGTTATCAGGTTTTCCAGGGTTTCCTCGAACCCCTTTTGATTTATCAGGTCTCGCCGCTGCTCGATGGGCAGCATGGCCAGAGCGCGAGTCAGGTCCACCTCCCGGACGGGCTCGCCGTTTACCGTGGCCAAAACGTCGGGACCGAGGTCCTCGTCCTTCTTTTTATCGCCGCAGCCGGCAAGACCCAAAACGATCAGCAGCGCCAAGGCGCCGGCAAGACCGGACGGGCTAAAGCCTTTGAAAATCATGTACCGCTCTCCCCCGCCGCCTTTTTAAGGTACTCGCTCTTGTAATGGTCCTCACAATAGGCCTTCATGTAGCGGCGATTCGTGCAGCCTTCCATTTTGCAGGGCTTGAAACGGTCGTGACCGTACTCGCCCTTGCGCCACTTCTGATAATGGACCCGGCAATAACCTTTGGCCCGAACGGGACGCTTGCATCCCTCTATTTTGCATTCCTTGACTTCCGACACTTCTCTAACCCTCCTTAAAAAACGGCTTTACGGTTGATGGATAATTGGACGCGGATTCGGGAATAAGGTTCCCCCCGGACCGCGAATGATATCCATTTCTCAGACCGTAATATTACTATTTGGTTCGGATCGAGTCAAAGTCGGGCCGGCTTTCGGGCCGCGGACTATCCAGCCGCCCGGAGGGCCGGGCGTTTGATGGAAACGGCCAGCACGCAGGCGACGGCGTCCAGGGCCATGAAAAGAGCGTAGGCCGGAGCGTAGGAGCCGGTAAGGTCGAAGGCCAGGCCCATGGCCACGTACCCGACGACCTGGAGGATCAGGAACAGGCCGGCGAAGCGAAGGACCGAGGCGAAGGACTCCCGTCCGAAGAGGTCGGCCACGATCACCTGGAAGACGCTCATCACTCCGCCCATGGAAAACCCGAAAACCAAAATGAAAAGCACGAGCGCGACCGCCTGGCCGTGAATAAGTCCGAGCCCAAGGCCCAGGGCGTTGGCGCCCATCATGACGGCCGCCACCTTTCTCGAGTCGAAATGGTCGCAACTATGGCCCCAGGCGTATTTGCCCGCCGCTCCCAGAAGGGCGGTCAGGCTCATAAGGCCCATGGCCGCGTTGTCTCCCATCTCGAGGCTTTTGAAATGGGGCTTGAGCTGGACCATGACGCCCACCACGCCGATCATGGTCAGGCCGAAGGCAAGGCCGGCTTTCCAGAAGGCCCATTCCCGAACGAGCTTGCCCGGCGGCCACGAGACAATTAACGCCTCACCCCCGGCGGGCGCCTCGGGCGGGACGGCCGCGCCCTCCGGAGCGGGCTCCCGCTCGGCCCCGTCGGGCAACAGCCCGTGGTCCTCGGGCCGGTTGCGCACCACGATGAAAGAAATCGGCGCGATTAATACAAGGCCGAGACCGATGATGAAAAAGGCCGCGCTCAGTCCGTAAGCCTTGTACAGCAGCATGGCCGCCCAGGGGATGACCGCGCCGGACAAGGATATGCCCGCCGCCGCCAGTCCGATGGCCTTGCCCCTTTTGGCCTCGAACCAGTTGTTGACGGCCGTGCTCGCCACGATGCCGGCCTGGGCCGCGTTTCCCAGAAAAAGCACCGCGTATAAAAGATAAAAAACCCCGATGCCCTTCACCTGGCCCAGCAAAGCGAAGGCTATTCCCGCCACCAGCGCCCCGGCGCTCATCATTACGCGTGGGCCCAGCCTCATCACCATGGCGCCGTAGGCCACTTGCGCCACCACGCCGAAGAGCGTGCCGATTACCAGGGCGAGGTTGATTTGCGTGGTCGAGAAGCCCCGCTCGTCCCGCAACGGCTCCATGAAAGCGTTAAAGGCGTAGAAGTTGGTTCCCACCGCCATGAAGTTGACCAGCAAGGAGTTGATAACAATATACCAGCCATAAAAAGGGCGGCCAGGGGATTTGGTTATCGCGTTCATGAAATCTTTATCGTCCGAAAATCCTCGGTTAATGGAAAGCCGAGAATCCCTTTGCCGGCCCGGGCGCGGGCCGCTCAATTCCTTCCATTAACTCACGCATAGGCCGACGCTTGCCTCCCACGCTTAGCGCGAGTACTGCAACGGCAATAGACACGGGCGTATAACACGTTCACATGTTCATGTCAAAACATTTAAACGCGATTTATGAAATCGGAATGGTTCGGCCATGCGATCGTTGTACGCCAAAACGAAGTCGGGGGTGTCTTGATTATTGATTCTTCCGTTTTTTTATCGGCGTTTGCCGGCTTTTTGGGCGACATCCCAACGGCGCGGGACGCCTCCGCGCTTATTTGCCGGCTTGTTTTCCGGATCGCTTCATTACCGTTTCAATGACGCGACGACCCGATAAAAAGAGGCGGTCAGCGTAGCGCCGAGATAAATTTATTAAACAACTCCCAATGATACTTGGCATATAAATTCAGACCTTATACCTCACGATGGGTCCAAAGTTTTCGGCGGTGAGTGCGGCCCCGCCCACGAGGGCGCCGTCCACGTCGGGCATGGACATGAGTTCCTTCACGTTGGCCGGCTTCACGCTGCCGCCGTACTGGAGGCGGATACCCTCGGCCACGTCGGCGCCGTAAAGCTCGGCTAAAAGCTTGCGGATGTAGGCGTGGACCTCCTGCGCCTGGTCGGGCGTGGCGGTCTTGCCCGTGCCGATGGCCCAGACCGGCTCGTAGGCTATGACTATCTTCCTCGCGTCCGCCTCGCCGACGCCGGCCATCGCGCCCCGCGTCTGGCGCTCGATCACGGCGAAGGTCTTTTCCGCCTCCCGCTCGCCCAGGGTTTCGCCGATGCAGGCTATGGGGATGAGGCCATGGGAGAAGGCCGACTTGAGCTTCTTGTTGACCGTCTCGTCGGTCTCGCCGAAGAACTGCCGCCTTTCGGAATGGCCGATGATAACGTGAGTGCAGCCGGCGTCCTTGATCATGGGCGCGGATATCTCGCCGGTGAAGGCGCCCGAGTCCTCCCAGTGGATATTCTGGGCGATCAGCCTCACCTCGGACCCAGCCAGGACCTCGGCCACCGCCGGGATACAGGTGAAGACGGGGGCCACGCCAACCTCGACGCCCGAGCCGCCGGCGGCCTCCACCACCGACCTGGCCAGGGAGACGGCCTCGTCCTTTAACAGATTCATCTTCCAGTTGCCGGCCATGAAAGGTACGCGCATGCTTTACTCTCCATTGTTCAAGGCGGCCGCCGCGGGACGCGCCGGCCGGTTAAGTATCGAGCGCGGCCACGCCGGGAAGGACCTTGCCCTCCATGAACTCGAGTGAGGCGCCGCCGCCCGTGGATATGTGGGTTATACGGTCCGCCACGCCGGCCTTCTTGACCGCCGCCACCGAGTCGCCGCCGCCGATGACGCTCACCCCCGAGGAGTTGGCCACGGCCTCGCCTATGGCCAGGGTCCCCTTGTCGAATGGGGGGGTCTCGAAGACGCCGGCCGGCCCGTTCCAGAAGATGGTCCTGGCCTTGCCGATGTACTCGGCGTACTTCCCGATCGTAAGAGGGCCTATGTCATAGGCCGCCTTGTCCGCGGGGATTTTATCGCGGGCCACGGTCATGGTCTCGACGCCGGCGGCCAGCTCGGCGGCCACCACGTGGTCAAGGGGAAGCTCGACCGGCACGTTGTAGGTCTTGGCCTTGTCCAGGAGCTTGGCCGCGGTCTTGATCTTGTCGTCCTCCACCAGGCTATTGCCGGCGGGCATGTTCATGGCGCGCAGGAAGGTATAGGCCATGGCGCCGCAAATAAGGAGCCGGTCCACCTTCTTGGACAGGTTGTCGATGACGCCTATCTTGTCGGACACCTTGGCCCCTCCCAGGATGGCGATAAAGGGCCGCTCCGGGTCCTCCATCAAGCCGCCCAGGAACTTGAGCTCCTTTTCCATGAGGTAGCCCGCGGCCTTTTCCGGAACCAGGGCGGCTATCCCCGCCGTGCTGGCGTGGGCGCGGTGGGCCGTGCCGAAGGCGTCGTTCACGTAGACGTCGCAAAGGGAGGCCAGCTTCTCGGCGAAGGCCGGGTCGTTCTTGGTTTCCTCCTCATGGAAGCGGAGGTTCTCGAGCAGGACCACTTGTCCGTCGCTCATGTCCATGACGTTTTTCTTAACGCCGGCGCCCACGCAGTCGTCGGGAAAGACCACGTCCTTTTCGAGCAGGTCCCGAAGCCTCTCGGCCACGGGCAGGAGCGAGAGCTCGGCCACCCTTTTTCCCTTGGGCCGGCCCAGGTGGCTGGCCAGAATGACCTTGGCCTTTTGCTCGATGGCCCGCCTTATGGTGGGCAGGGCCGCCCTGATCCTGGTGTCGTCGGTTACCTGGCGATCGTTTTTATCGAGGGGGACGTTAAAGTCCACCCTGATAAAAACCCGCTTTCCGGCCAGTTCCAGCTCGTCAATGTTTTTAACGGCCACGACCAACCCTCCCGTTTGTCCCGCCCCGGGGCGGGAGCCGCGTCACTTGGCGAGGAGCCTCGTCAACTCGACCATGCGGTTCGAGAAACCCCACTCGTTGTCGTACCAGGACAGGACCTTGATCATGTCGCCGTCCATGACGTAGGTGTTCTGGGCGTCCACCGTGGAGGACACGGAGCTGTCGAGAAGGTCGATGGAAACGACCGGGTCCTCGGTGTAGGCCAGGATGCCCTTCAACTCACCCTCGGCCGCGGCCTTGAGGGCGCCGTTGACCTCCTCGACCGAGGTCTTCTTCTCCACGTCGGCCACCAGGTCCACCACCGAGACGTTCGGCGTGGGCACGCGGATGGATATGCCGTTGAGCTTCCCGTTCAGGTCGGGCATGACCAGGCCGATGGCCTTGGCCGCGCCGGTGGTGGTGGGTATCATGGACATGGCGGCGGCGCGGGCCCTTCTCGGGTCCTTGTGGGGAAGGTCGAGAATGCGCTGGTCGTTGGTATAGGAATGGATGGTGGTCATGAGGCCCCGCTGAATCTTGAACTTCTCGTGCAGGACCTTGACCAGGGGCGCCAGACAGTTGGTGGTACAGGAGCCGTTGGACACGATCACGTGCTTGGAGGGATCGAGCTGCTTGTCGTTGATGCCCAGGACCACGGTCAGGTCGGGGGCGTCCTTCGAGTCGCCGGGGGCCGAGATGATGACCTTTTTGGCGCCGGCCTTCAAATGTTTCTCGGCCAGGGAACGCTTGCGGAAAATGCCGGTGGACTCGATGACCACGTCAACCCCGAGGTCTCCCCACGGCAGCTTCTCCGGCTCGCGCTCGGCGGTGATCTTGATCTTCTTGCCCTCGACCACCACGTCGTCGCCGTCGGCCTTGACGTCCTTGCCCCACACGCGGTGCACCGAGTCGTACTTGAGAAGGTGGGCCAGCATGTCCGCGCCGACCAGGTCGTTAATGGCCACGACCTCGACGTCGCTTCCCCAGGCGATCCTGAAGAAGCAGCGTCCTATTCTTCCAAACCCGTTTATCCCAACTTTGATGGCCATGATCTACTCCCCCTTTTCGGTTCTGATGAAAATTTTTCCCGGCGGCCCGGCGCAAAGGACTCGCCAAAACCGGACGCCAATATTATAGCCCATTCGAGGCGCCGACGATTAAACAGGATGCATTATCTTTGGCTCCCGTGTCAATCCCGGCGTCGATATTTTAGCCCTTATCCCGGATGAGTTCCATTCTCGATCTGGTTTCCCGCAGGGTCTCGAGACGGGCCTCAAGCTCGGCCTTGATTTCCTCCTGCTTGGCCACCACCTCGGGTGGGGCCTTGCTCAGGAACTTCTCGTTGCCCAGCTTGCCCATGACCTTTTTAAGCTCGGCCTCGAGCTTGGCCGTTTCCTTTCCGATGCGGGCTATCTCCTCGCCGGCGTCCACCAGGCCCGCTATATCAAGACAAACCTGGATGGGACCGCAGCGGCGCGTGACGGCCTTCTCGTCGGGCGAGACGCCGGGACCGGTTATCTCGAGGCTCGCGGCCTGGACCTGGGGAGGACTGAGAATGTATCCTTGCAGCCTCTCGGCCGTCTCCCGAGCAAAGTCGTCGTCCGGTATAAGAGTGACGTCGGTTTTGGTCGAGGCCGGTATAAGGTTCTCGCTTCTCAGGTTCCGGACGGCGATGACAATTTCCCGGACCAGGGCCATGCCCGCCTCGATTTCAGGGTCCTTGTTCCCGTCGTCCGCCTCGGGGTACGCCTCGACCATGATCGAGGCGCCCGAGTCGGGAGTGGCCTGATATATTTCCTCCGTCAAGAAGGGCATGATGGGATGGAGAAGCTTGAGCGACGCGTCCAGAGTATAAAGTAGCGTGGCCTGGGCCGCCTTTTTACGACCCGGGGAACTCGAGTTATACAGCTCGGGCTTGGTCCACTCGAGATACCAGTCGCAGAACTCGTCCCAGATAAAATGGTAGATGGCGTCGGCCATCTCGTGGAAGCGGTAAGTCCCCACGTGCTCGTGCACGGCCTTGACCGTCTCGTTCAGGCGGCTCCTGATCCATCTGTCCGCGGGCGACAAATCCGGCTCGGTCCCGTCGCTTGGGTCAAAGTCCCTCGCGTTGGAGAGCGTGAACTGGGAGGCGTTCCATATCTTGTTGATGAAGCGCTTGGTTTCCTCGATCCTTTCCTCCCCCAACCTCACGTCCCGGCCGGTGAAGGTCTCGATGGCAAGGGTGAAGCGAAGAGCGTCGGCGCCGTACTCGTCGATAAGCATGATCGGGTCGACGAAGTTCCCGAGGGACTTGGACTTCTTCCGTCCCAACTCGTCTCGAACCAGCCCGTGCAGGTACACGTCGGTAAAGGGGACTTCCTCCATGAATTGCACGCCCATCATCATCATGCGGGCGACCCAGAACTTGAGGATGTCGTAGGCCGTGACCATGGCCGCGTTGGGATAAAACCTTTTCAGCTCCGGCGTCTCGTCGGGCCATCCCAGGGTCGAGAAAGGCCAAAGGGCGCTCGAGAACCAGGTGTCCAGCACGTCGGGGTCCCGCTCGATATTTTCGCTTTCGCAGTGGCGGCACTTGGTCACGTCGTGCCTCGATACGGTCATCTCGTGGCAGTCACGGCAATACCAAGCTGGAATCTGGTGTCCCCACCAGAGCTGGCGGCTGATGCACCAGTCGCGAAGGTTCTCCATCCAGTTGTAATATTCCTTTTCCTGGGCCTTGGGAACGATGACGGTCTTTCCGCTCCTGACGGCCTCGATGGCCCGCTCGGCGAGAGGGCCGACGCGAACGAACCACTGCTCGCTGACTATGGGCTCGACCACGACCTTGCAGCGGTAGCAGCGACCGGCCATGAGCTTGTAGGGCTCGGTCTTCTCGAGAAGGCCCGAGGTATCGAGGTCCGCCACCGCGGCCTTGCGCGCGTCGTAGCGGTCGAGGCCCCGGTATTTCTCGGGCACGTAGTCCGTCATCTTGCCCAGCTTGTCGATGGCCTGGGGAGCGCCGAGCCCGTGCCTCTTTCCGATTTCATAGTCGTTGAAGTCGTGACCCGGCGTGATTTTGAGGGCGCCGGTGCCGAACTCCATGTCCACGTGAGGGTCGGCTATCACTGGAATTTTATGGTCCGTGAGCGGGAGCCTGACCTTCTTGCCGATATAATTTTTATACCTGTCGTCCTCCGGGTTAACGGCCACGGCCGTGTCGCCCAGCATGGTCTCGGGCCGGGTGGTGGCCACGGTAAGCGCGCCGTCTCCATCGGCCAGGGGGTAGCGGATGTAATATAAAAGTCCCTTCTCCGCCTCGCTTTCCTCGGGCATGACCACCTCGAGGTTCGAGAGGGCCGTGTCGCAGCGGGGACACCAGTTGACCATGTACTTGCCGCGGAAGATAAGGTCCTTTTCGTAGAGGCTGACGAAGACCTCCCGCACGGCCCGCGACAGGCCCTCGTCCATGGTGAAGCGCTCGCGGCTCCAGTCGCAGGAAGCGCCCAGTCTTTTCAACTGGCTAAGGATATGGCCGCCCTTTTCCTCTTTCCACTTCCAGACGCGCTCGAGGAATTTATCTCTTCCCATTTCCTCCTTGGTTACGCCCTCCTCGAGAAGCTCGCGCTCGACCACGAACTGGGTGGCTATGCCGGCGTGGTCCGTGCCCGGCTGCCAGAGCACGTTCCATCCCCTCATGCGGTGATACCGGATCAATACGTCCTGGAGAGTATTGTTAAGCGCGTGCCCCTCGTGAAGGATGCCGGTCACGTTGGGGGGAGGGATCACGATGCAATAATTTTGCTTGTCCTCATCGTCGCGGGACTTGAAATACCCGCTTTCCTCCCAATGGCGGTACCATTTGTCCTCCGCCTTGGCGTGGTCGTAGAATTTGTCCAGAGCCTTTTCAGTCATTCTTCGTGGGCCTCCTTTAGAACGGCCAAAAGGGGACCTTGGATCCCCTTTTGCCGCGAAGACGTTTTATTTGATATTTCAGGAATTCTTGAACTGGTCCATGTTCCGAATCCGCTCCTCGATCATCGCCTCGGCAAGGGAAGGGACCACCTCCCATACGACTTTTTCCACTACCTCGCGGATTATCCCGGCCAGTTCCTCCTTGCTCACCCCGCTTAAGGCGGCGTCGCTTATACGGTCGGCCGCCTCGGCCACCGCCGGGGCAACCTCGAGGGAGGGCTCGGACGGAGGCTCGGTCATGGCGATAGGCTCGGCCTCGACCGCCGTCTCGACGATGGGCTCGACCGCCGGCTCGGGTTCGAGGTCGGCCGCTCCAAGAGGTTCCTCCTCTGGCTCGAGGGGAGGCTCAGGCTCCGCGAACACCTCGGGGGCGGGTTCGGGTTCGAGGTCGGCCGCTCCAAGCGGTTCCTCCTCCGGCTCCATGGGCGGCTCAGGCTCGGCGAAAACGTCGGGGGCGGGCTCGGGTTCGAGGTCGGCCGCTCCAAGCGGTTCCTCCTCCGCCGGCTCGAGGGGAGGCTCGGGCTCCGCGAAAACGTCGGGGGCGGGCTCGGGTTCGAGGTCGGCTGCTCCAAGCGGTTCCTCCTCCGGCTCCATGGGCGGCTCAGGCTCGGCGAAAACGTCGGGGGCGGGCTCGGGTTCGAGGTCGGCCGCCCCAAGCGGTTCCACCTCCGCCGGCTCGAGGGGTGGCTCGGGCTCGGCGAAGACGTCGGGGGCGGACTCGGGTTCGAGGTCGGCCGCCCCAAGCGGTCCCTCCTCCGCCGGCTCGAGGGGAGGCTCAGGCTCGGCGAAGACGTCGGGGGCGGGCTCGGGTTCGAGGTCAGCCGCGCCGAGAGGCTCGGGAGCTTCCTCGAGGGGTTGAGGCTCCGGTTCCGGAGCAAGGGCTTCCTCGGTCAGCGGCTCCTCGATGGACGGGGCCTCCTCCATGGGCGCCTCGATTTCTGGGGCGGTCTCAGCCAAGGGTTCCTCGGCGATTTCGGGTTCATCTAGAGCCTGCATGGACTCGAGTGGAAGTTCCTGAATTTCATCGCCGCCGATTTCGGGCGCTGGTTCCAATTCAGGCTCGGGCGGCGCCGACTCCCATGACGGTCCCGCGGCATCCTGAATGGCTGGAGGGGGCTCGGGAGCGCTTATCGTGTCCATGCCCGACATCGCGTCCAGGCCGGGAGGCGGAAGTTCCTCCCCGGCGGGCTCGTCGGCCAAGTGATCCATGCCGAGGGGGGCCTCGGGTTCCTCCTCCTGGCCGGCCCAGGGTATATCTTCATCGGCGGCCTCAAGTTCGGGCGCCATGGCCGGTTCCGGTTCGGCCGCGGCTTGCGATCCCCAGGGATCATCGGCCGCGGGAACGGCCTCGGGTTCAGGCGCCGCTGGAACTCCCCACAAGTCGTCGCCCGCCGCGGGCTCGGGAGTCGGGGCCGGAGCGCCCCATAAATCGTCGGAAGCCGCCGGGGCGGCCTCGGGAGGAACTGACTCGGACGGGTCCGAAGAGTTGAAGCTGGCCTTGGACCAGAGTTCCTCGTCGGACATGGAATCGAGCTCGGCGCCGCCCGCGGGAGGCGGTTCGGCCGCGGCGAAGAGGTCCTCGGCCGGCGGGGCTTGCGCCTCCGGTAGGGGGACATCCTCCATGGGGGATTCCATCTCGATGGAAGGGGCCTCGGGCATGGCGAAGGGGTCTTCCATCTCGGGCGCGGGAGCGGAGGGCTCGGGTCCCATGGCCGGTTCCATTTCAACCGGCGGGGCCTCGGGGGCCGCGAAAAGGTCGTCCTCCGGGGGGGCCTCCATGGCGGGCTCGAGAGGCGTTTCCATGGACGCCGGCGGGGCCTCGGGAGCCGCGAACAGGTCGTCGGGGGAAGGGACCTCCTCCATGGGCGCCTCGATTTCCATGGGGACCTCCACGGGTCCGGACGCCTCGGGCGCGGCGAACAGGTCGTCCGAGGGAGGAGGGCCAAGGTCCATTTCTCCCGCCGGCTCGGGCTCGGCCGCGGGCGCGGAGGCGGCCCTGGCCAGGGCCTCCTCGACCTTGGAGATCAGCGTGGTCGACTCGAAAGGTTTAATAATATGTCCGTCGGCCCCGATCTGGGCGCCTTTCATTTCGTCGAAGCCCTCGTAAGTGCCCGCCAAAAGTAAAAGAGGGATGTGCCCAAGAGATGGATTGGATTTGATGGCCTCGCAAACCTGATAGCCGTCCTTGCCCGGCATCACCACGTCGGCCAGGATTAGGTCGGGCATTATCTCCGAGGCCTTGGCGATGGCGTCGTCTCCATTGTCAACGGTAACGAGGTCGTAATCGCCGTCGGCCAAAGTAATGCGCACCACTTTCTGGATAGTAATGCTATCGTCCGCGAGCAGTATCTTTTTCGACATTAATTTTCCTCCTTCGCCTCGGCCGGGAAAAGCCTTCGGCGGCGACGTCGCGTTATTCAGACGAGCCGATCGAGTATTTCCTCGGGATCGATAAATGTAACGCCGCCGTCCTTGTCTTTTTCCAGACCCGCGCCTTCATCATCCGCTTCAGGTCCATTTTCCGTTTCTTGATTAAAAGCCACGTTTACTATCCGAGAGCAGCCAAATCCTATAATACCCTTATGCGTTTCAACCAAAACGATCAACCCGTAATCGTCAAGCTTTTCCGCCGCGTCGCCTCCCGCGCTCCGTATTAAAAAATCCGGCTCGATTACCGGGACCGCGGAATCGGAGTAATACACCACGCGCCTTGCTCCCTCGGGCGCGCCGGGAAAAGGATGGACCTCATCCCTGGTTATCACCTGGAGCACCCGGTCGAACCGTATTCCATAAAGGTCGCCTCCCGCCAAAAAGGTAAAGGCGCTGGAGGCAGACGCCGAGCCCGGAGTTCCTTTGGTCCCGGAGCCGAGGTCTGAAGACTTCCCGGCACGCGCGCCGTCAATATTTCCAACTGGACGATAGCCCAGGCCTCGTCCGTTAAGCTCCTCGTTAATCCGGGCCAACTCGGCCGGATCGAGCTCGCCGACCATCCTGTTCCCGTCAAAGAAAATCCCGCTGATAAAAACCCCCTCCGGTTTTCTTATGGATTCGGGGAACCTGAGGGGAATGGCCAAGTTCATTTCCCTGATCCCTTCCACTTCTCCCACCGGCATTAGGAAATGCCCGTCTCCAATCTCCATCTCCAGCCAGAAGTCGGGCCTGATAACGGTTTCGATGCACGCAAGACGGTGGAGGTCTATCATTCTTGTTCCCGGCCGTCTGGGCGGGCTTCCTTCTTCCGCGTCGTGCACCCTCCTGATCGACTCGATGGCGATGGCCAGCGAGAATGGTCCTTCCTTGAAAAGAAGGTATTTTTTCCCCGGCTCCGGGGAAGGGTTCGCGCCTTCTTTATCCCAAGGCTCATTCTCAGTTGAAATTTTTGCCCGTTCCAGCAACGATCCCCTCGACGGGCCCGACAAAAATCGGACCAAACCTTAGTTAATTATTTAATATTCCCTTTAAAATGTCAAGCTTTATGTTGTGCGAACTCTTCTCCATTTTTTCTGACTTCGCCCAACTTGAGCCGGGGATGGCCCGGTTGACCGAGGCGACGGGTGGCGTATATGCCTTGTCCGGCCCTGGTCATGATGTTTTTTAACGCCATAGGATAGCATATTGACGGAAGTCGGGTAAGCCGCAAATACGCTTAACGGACTCGAGCGCGAGAAGGATTTCAAGCAGGATATAACCCGCCGGCTTCACCGTCTCGCCCGCGGGTCCCAAGGAAGGCCCTTTATTATTTTTCCCTCTTTTTTTAGTGCTTTTGAAAACCAAATCATGTATTATGAGGTTGGAAACGTTTTATATTAAGCGGCTCGTTCTAAAAAAAGAATTCAGTCAAAATCTTTCAGCAGGTCAAAGGGGGAACTGTGATGAAAAGGTTAGACGGTATTTCAATGACTTTGGCGATCGTCCTTGCCCTTCTCCTGGGGCATTCTCCGGCCTGGGGCCAGGAGGAACTTCCGGGTGCCAACTACTTTGGCGACGCGGGCGCCTGCGACGGAATCATCGATCCACTTGACGCGACGCAGCTCAAGTCTCAGCTAGCCTCCAGTTCGGGCTCGTACGCGGGATGCAAGCCGGCCAGTTGGCAGGTTCAGGACCTGGATGGGGACCAGTCCGTCTCGCCCCTGGACTACTCGAGGCTCCAGGGCTGGGTCAACCTGTCCTGGCCCTCCGGCATAACCTACAGCGGGGCGCCCTGGGCGGTGATTGACGCCGATACCGCGATCGACATGCAGGCCGCCGACACGGTCAGCCTCGAGGCCATGGTTTACAGGCGGAACGTCTCCGGTAACGAGGCGCAGGTCCCGGGCGCGGGCTGGGGCGTCGTGTTCGAGGTGGTGGGCGGATGCATGAACGCCCGTATCGAGGGGCTGGACCCGACGCCCTTCTCTTTCGGGGGCAAGGACCAGATGGTGACGGAGCCCTCGGCCTTTGCATACACGGGGGCCTGGAACGGCTCGACCGCCTCTCCCGCCCGCGTGGTATTGCACCGGATGGGCTGCATTGGCGTCATCCAGGTCCAGGCGCGGGTCCCGGCCGACGCCGAGTTCGACGTGGCGGGCGAAAGGTTCGGCTCCCAGATCACGGGGGCCGTGGTCGAGGTCAACGCGGGATTTGGGGAAACGCTCTGGGTCACGCCCGAAACGGCGTCGATCGGCGACGGCGAGACGGTCGCCTTTGCCGCCACCCACAGCGTTATCGGCGACGTGACCTCCCTCGCCACCTGGGGCGTCTCGGGCGGATGCACGCTCCTCGGACCCGGTCTTGTCCAGGCCCCCGAGGCGTGCGCCGACTACTAGTGCCTGGTCACCGCCGAATACGGCGCCGTAAGCGACGACGCGACCGTTTACGTGACCGACGACGATGAGGCCGACACGGTTGTCGGCTCCTGCTCGGCGGTTGACGACGGCGAGGCCATTTCCTGCGCGGCCAACTACCAGTCCAGCGTTGACGGTTGCGGCCGCGGCCCGGCCCCCTGCACCTGCGGCGCCGGCCAGGGCTGCGACGACGCAACCGACGTGGTTGACGAGAGCTGCGCTCCGGGTACCTACACGGCTACCTGCGGCGGCTCGACCCTCAACGACGACTTTACCGCCTCTTACACCGACAACGACGAGGCCGACTCGGTCGCGGGTTCGTGCTCGAGCGTTGACGACGGCGAGGCCATCTCCTGTACGGCCATCTACCAGTCCAGCGTTGACGGCTGCGACCGCGGCTCGGCCCCCTGTCTTTGTACCGACGGCCAGGGGTGCGACGATACGGACAACGTGACGGACGAGGATTGCGCTCCTTTCACCTATACGGCCACCTGCGGAAGCTCGACGGTAAACGATGATTTTTCCGCCATGGCCTTTGACGACGACCAGGCGGACTCGGTGGTCGGCGGCTGTGACGACGTGACGCAAGGCGACCCGATCGATTGCTCGGCCCACTTTGTTTCCTCGGCCGACGGCTGCGACCGCGGCCCGACCTCCTGCACCTGCGGCTTTGGCCAGGGTTGCGACGACGCGATGAACGTTACGGACGAGACCTGCGGAGATTTCACCTATACGGCCACCTGCGGAGGATTTACCACCTGTTCAAACGACTTCACCGCTCAGGCCATCGATGAAGACGCGGCGGACGATATCATCGGAAACTGCTCCGACGTCAACGACGGAGAATCGATAAACTGCTCGGCCGTTTATTACTCCTCAAAGGACGATTGCGACTACGGCCCGGCCCCCTGCCTGTGCTCGGACGGCCAGGGTTGTGACGACGTTGACAACGTGACCGACGAGGCATGCGTCGACTTCACTTACACGGCCACCTGCGGCGGATCGACGATAAGCGATGACTTTACCGCCATGGTATGGGATAACGATATTGCGGACTCCGTCGACGGCGGTTGCGACGACGTGACGCAAGGCGACCCGATCGATTGCGCGGCCCACTTTGTTTCCTCGGCCGACGGCTGCGACCGCGGCTCGGCGTCCTGCACCTGCGGCTTTGGCCAGGGGTGCGACGATACGATTAACGTCACGGACGAGGAATGCGGCGATTACGCCTATACGGCCACCTGCGGCGGGGGGACTTATCCGGCCGACTTCACCGCCCTGGCCATTGACGGCGACGTGATAGACGCCGTCCTCGGAGGCTGCTCCGACGTCAACGACGGAAACCCGACCAACTGCACCGCGATATATCACTCATCCAGCGACGGTTGCGACCGAGGCCCGGCCCCATGCCTTTGCACCGACGGTCAGGGTTGCGACGACGCGGACAACTTCACGGACGAGGCCTGTGACGATTTTATCTATACCGTAACCTGCGGCAACGCGACCGTAAGCGACTCCTTTACGGCGCAAGCGATCAACGACGAAACCACGGCCGACGTGGACGTGCAGCCGGACGGGACCTTAATACTGATGATAGGCGATACTCAGACCTTCGCCTGCCAGGCGACCTACGCCGACGGCTGCGCGGACGACTGCGGCTCGGCCCTGACCCACTCGGGAGACGGGACCTTCGTTAACCCGCTTTACACGGCCCCGGGCGTGGTGGGATCGGCGACCATCTCCGCCTCCTGGTCGGGAGGGTACGATGCAAGCGCTATCTTTGTCTCCGATGAGCCGCCTCCTATCATTCTGTCCGTTTTCCCTCTTGATTTCGACGACCGCTTCAGGCTCAACTCTCACGTGGACCAGGACTTGACCGTTGTTTTCGACGACTATATGGGTCAGCCGACCGTCGTGACCGCCGCCTGTACGTCCGCGTCGGACTACTCGGCGGTTAACTTCAGTTGCAATATGACCAACTGGCCGGACGTACGGTGCGTGCCCACGTCCATTTTTAACTCGGATGACGACTATGACTGCTCGATCTACGCGAGCACCTCAGGCGGCAACGACAGCGCCAGCGGCGGCCTGCACACGGCCTGGGCCGGCGCGCCGTCCACGGGCGGGGTCGGCGGCGGATATATAGGAGGGCTGGACTACGACAGCCAGATCGCGAGCGTGGGGGACGGGACCGTGACCCTGACGGCGGTGGACGGGGACCGGTCGATACCCATAGCCGGCAAGGTCTACGTGCAGGTCATTCAGGGCGGGACCATCCAGGAATACTTCACCGACGCCACCGGCAACCTCACCATGACTCTCGATCCCGCGCCAATTGACGAGATAACTCTGGGCTACAAGTGCGGCGCCGAGACCTGTCCGAAGATTGAGGAAGGCGCCAGCCTGGCCCAGTACCGGTCGGGCAACTATAGTAACTTCGCCTACCGCACCTGGCGGGACGTGGACGCCTCGGACCTGGCCCTGGACCTGAAGCTCATGACCGGCGCCCAGATCGGAAGGCATAAAGCCAGGATACAGGGAAGCATACCCATAGCTTCATTCAACGGCAATATAGCCGCTCAAAGAATCAACATTGCAAGAAGGTTTTTTGCGCCTCCCTTATATCTTCGCGCCGCGATCATCACTCCCACCCTCAAGAGTTCACAAGCACTCGGTGGCGGCCTCGGCGGTCTTCTCACGACGCCAGATGAAGAGATATCCGTGTCATTATGTTTAGCACCCACGAATTCTGATGAATTTGCATTTAAAGCGGTCTTGCCGGCCAACTTTATCGCTCCAGAGATTATCCGCTCGAACTGGAGAATTCCCTGCGCCAGTTGGTCGGCCAACCCTGGCAAGACCAATTGGGAATTCTGGACCTACACGCCGGGCGAGGACAGGATAGTCTGGAACCTCGGCATACTTATCAACGCGACCAACTTCTCCTATGATGGCGGCCTGGACCCTTTTACCTTCCCCATGTACGCCTGCGCCCTGGGCATGACCCAGGCAAGCGTTCCCGCGGGCGTTAGATACGGGGAAACCATCGTCGCCACGGGCACGGCGGCCAACTTCGCCTATAACATCCGAGAAAACTGGACCAACGACGCGTACGGTTACGATCCCGATACCTCGGTTAACCGGAAAATCCTTTACGCGGTGGATGGTAAACTGCCCGACGACCCGGCCAGAAGAGACTCCGCCAGACAACTTGGATATCAATACGCCATACCCAACCGCACGGACTCCGAGCTTGGGGCGGGATGGGACGACCGCTTTTACAGGAGGCACCAGTTTATCGCCACCGGCGCTGATTTTGGAATGGAAAGTGGAATCGGCGTGACCGGGCTCTCGTTGAACGTCAAGATCGACGACCGCGAGTTTACTGTATTCCAGGTCAGTTTTTTGCAATCTACCGGGACAAAAATGGGTAAACGCGACGTCAGGCCCTGGAGCGGCTCGGCGGATTCAGAAGTCACTAGCGTCCAACACGCGAGTATTAACACGGCATGGACTGAGCCGGGGTCCTATATAGATTTCGCGGCCCGGGAGAACGCCGGTCCCACCAACTACTTGGTTTTCCACGTCCTCTCGAGAGGATCGATCGCCAATACCCCCATGCAAACAACCAGATCTTTAATAAAAACCAAGTTCGTCGTCAGGGCCTATAACCCCGGTTCGTCCCTTTCCGTGTGGCACGTGGGTCCAGCCGAGGCGTCGGGCAACGAGACCATAAGGATAGACGACTTCCTCGAACTGCCCGAGGCCATCGAACCGGCGGCCGATCGATATATCTATCCCGCCCCTCAGTGGGCCAATACCCCGAATAATTCCCCGTCCGTGAACCGAAACGGGGAACTGCGAAGGGACATGACCGTCACCTTGACGGGCAACTCGATAGTACATGACGGCGCGGACGACTATAACCGGCTGTTTCTCAAGTTCCGCGTCAACGGGTTCATGCATGACTCCTCCAGGATCATGCACGCCTGGGAGACGGCCCTGTCCGAGCCGAGCGTTATGACCGTGGACGGAAGCACCTCGGTCGGGTTCGTGACCAAGTTCTCGGCCAAGACCCCGATTTCAAGCGTAAATGGAAGGGCCTATACGACCGGCGGCGTTCGCTACTTCCAGGACGTCGATGGGGAATACGGCCCCAGATTTATAGACGCGGGCGTCCAGGTGGGGGACTCCCTCTGGATTAACAGCTATAAACACAACGTACTAAACACCAGGCGAAGGATCACCGGAGTCCTCAGCAATGAGCTGCTTACGATCAACGCCGACTGGAGCGCTCTCGGGCTGGAGGGAGACAGTGATATCCGCTACCGGATTATCCGGGCCCAGGCCAGGGGCATGTGTGAAATAGACGAATGGGCGAGCGGCCCTCCCAGGGGCTACGTCTGCCAGGCGAACGACTTCTGGTCGGCCGAAGGCCCGGTGCAGGACAGCTCGACCATTATCGTGCACATCCCGGACGTGGACCCCGGCGCGACGACCCTGAATGGACGCACGGGCGTCATACCCGATCTGTGGGACGGCATCGAGGCCGGGAACGCCACCCAGCTTGAGTGGCGGGTAACTACCATAGTTTACAACACGAGCGACTACGAGTACGGCGGCGCCTTATCAGGCCTTTTCGACTGGAACAACCGGGACATAAGGGAGATGGACATGGCCATCAGCGGCCTCGCCACCGACGAGACCTTCGTGGTCTACAAGTGACGCCGATAGGCCCAGAAACCTCGGGCGTGAAACCTTGGCGTTTGCAGTGTCGGCCCAGAGTGCTAACCTTACTGTTTGATGAAGTTAACGTCTGACGATGGAGGGAGGATGCAAGATGACGGATTCCAACCAGGGTAATGGACAAGGCCCGCAAGGCGGACAGGCTTCCGGCGGACCGGCCGGCCAGCCGGGGCAGGCGGTCCCGCCGCCCATTCCCCCGCCGGGATACCCGGGGTATCCGCCGGGTCCGGGAGGTCCCTACGGGCCGGGGCCGGGAGCGTTTCAGGCCTCTTCGGATTTCACCACCGCGGGCATGAAGCCGGTGAATATCATGGGCAAGCAATACCTTTACGCCCCTTATTTCGACCGGGCCCTGGCCTTTCTTCTTGACGGCGTCATCTTTATAATACCAGCAATGCTTATGTACGCGATCGTCGCTTTTTTCATAGCCATTGGGTTCCTCATCGATGGAGGCGACGGAGGCCCCCTAGTGGGCGTCTTTATTTTCCTGGGCGTCATCGTCGGCCTGGCCGCTTTTTACGGCCTTCACATCTGGTACTTCTCGGCTTTTCTCGCCAAGGAGATGTGGGGGACCATGCCGGGGCAGACCTTCGGGTGCAAGGTGCTGCAGATGATGATCGTGAAGCAGGACGGGAGCCCTCTTCGAGGGATGGACGGGTTTTTGCGCTGGCTGGGCAACATGGCCTCGATGATGGTGATGTACCTGGGCTTTATCTGGGCCATCATAGACGACCGCAACCAGAGTTGGGGCGACATGCTGGGCAAGACCTACGCCGTGACCCTCAAGCCCCAGGCCCCCGTTCCGGGCCCGCCGCCGGGTCCCATGCCGCGCTGAAGCTTACGCGCGCGTTAAAAGCCCTCCTTGGGGGGGCTTTTTTATTTTTATGGATGATGGTATCCTTAAGGTTCCGTCGCGCTCGCGTCGGTCCATAATTCCACTGGAGGTATATCTTATGAAGGAAGTCGTAATAGTGTCCGGGGCCCGGACCGCCATCGGCAAGTTTGGCGGCAGCTTGAAGGACGTGCCCGCTCCCGACCTTATGGGCATGGTAATCAAGGAGGCCCTTTCCCGGGCCAAGGTGGCCCCCGAGCTGGTGGCCGACGTGGTGGTGGGCCAGTGCATGCAGCGTTTCGACGAGTGCGTGACCGCTCGCCTGGCTGGCCTCAAGGCCGGTCTTCCCATCTCGGTGCCGGGCGTGACCATCCAGCGCAACTGCGCCTCGGGCATGCAGGCCATCGTCTACGCGGCCCAGCAGATCATGCTCGGCGACGAGGAGATAATGGTGGCGGGCGGCGTCGAGAACATGAGCCGCGTTCCCTATTGTCTCAACGACGCCAGGTGGGGCAAGCGTCTCCAGCACGGCGAGATGAGCGACGGGGTCTGGGCGGGCCTGACGGACGCCTGGTGCGGTCTTATCATGGGCATGACCTCGGAGAACCTGGCGGCGAAATACGACATCAGCAGGGAGGAACAGGACGAGGTGGCCCTTCGCTCGCACCATAACGCGGAGGCGGCGATCACGGGTGGAAAGTTCAAGGACGAGATCATGCCCGTTCCCATTCCGCAAAGAAAGGGCGACCCCATACTTTACGAGACGGACGAGCATTACCGGCCGGGCATAAAAATGGAGGACCTGGCCAGACTCAAGCCCTCCTTTAAAAAGGACGGCACCGTGACCGCGGGCAACGCCTCGGGCATCAACGACGCGGCGGCGGCGGTGGTGCTCATGAGCGCGGACAAGGCCAAGGAACTCGGGATCGAGCCCATGGCCAAGCTGCGCGGCTACGCCGCGGCGGGGGTCGAGCCCGAGCTGATGGGCTACGGCCCCGTTCCCGCCACCAAGAAGGCCCTCGAGCGGACGGGCATGAAGCTCGAGGACATGGAGCTTATCGAGTGCAACGAGGCCTTCGCCGCCCAGTACCTTTCCTGCGAGAAGCTTTTGGGCATGAACCGCGAGATCGTCAACGTGAACGGGTCGGGCATCGCTCTTGGCCACCCGGTGGGATGCACGGGCGCCCGCATCATTATCAGTCTCCTCTACGAGATGAAGCGCCGGGGCAACAACGTCGGCATGGCCACCCTCTGCGTGGGCGGCGGCATGGGCATGACCTCCATCTGGGAAATGTAATCAAGAAGAGCGGGCCGCCGGTTAAGACGGTCCGCTCTTTTTCTTATTTCTCCCCGGCTTCCGGCCGGCGCCGGATCAGCTTAAATATTTCTTCTCATTGTCCAGGAGGTATTGGCCGGTCCTTATGGCCAGGGCCATGATGGTTTCCTGGGGGTTCACGCCGAGGGAACTGGGCACGACCGACCCGTCGGCGATGAAGAGATTTTCCATGTCCCACGACTCGCCGTGGGGATTGACCACCGAGCGCCTCGGGTCCGAGCCCATGCGGCAGGTGGCGAAGGCGTGGACGGTCAGCACCTCGATCTCGGTCTTCTTGATATTGGCTGAGTAGATTTTCTTGATATCGTCGGGACCGTCGATGGTCTCGAGCCGGTGGAAGGGCAGGACCACCTTTTTGGCGCCGGCGGTAAAAAGGAGCTTGCATAACAGGGCGGCGCCCTTTATCAGTCTCTCTTGCTCGACGTGGTCGATATCGTAATAGGCCATGGGCTCGCCCCAGGGCGCCTTCTTGACCTGTCCGGTGGTGGTGTCATCCACCAGGCAGCCGGCAATAAGCATGTGGTCCCAAAGCTCCATCAGCTCGAGGCTGGGCTTGCCGTATTGGGGAAAGCTCATGGCGGCCAGGCCAGGATGGACCACGCCGATGGCCATGAGGATGCCCTCGTCGATAAAGTGATGTATCTGGTGGCCCTGGTGAACGCCCTTCCAGTAGCGCACGGGCTCCTCGAAAATCCCCACCACCTTGGTGTTGGGATGGCAATGGAAATGCTTGCCCACGTTGCCGCCGCCCTTGACGCCCGAGTTCATCAGCATGATGGGCGTCTGAAGAGCGCCGCCGGCCAGGACCACCGTCTTGGCGTTGACCCTGATCTTATGGCCCGTCTTGCGGCCGGTGTGGCGGTTGACGATATAGCCCTCCACCCCCTGGGCGACCTTTCTTTTCGCGACGACCTTTTTGATCTTCACGTCCGTGTAAAGCCGGGCGCCCTTGTTCAAGGCCCGGGGAATATAGGTCACCAGCACCGACTGCTTGCGGTCGGTGGGACAGCCGAAAACGCAGATGCCCTCCCCGGTGCAGTCCTTCTGGTTCCGCTTGTTCGGATGTATAAGCCAGCCCAGCTTGTCGGCCGCCTGACGGAAGAGCATGTCTCCCCTGCCCAGGCTCTCGGGGCTTTGGGGGGCCACGTTGATCCTTTCCTCCACTTTCCGGAAGAAGGGATCGAGCTTCTCCGAGGTCAGGTCATTAAGACCCATGTCCCAGCGCCAATGCTCAAGGACCCGCTCGGGGGTCCGCCAACACATGCCGCCGTTGATGACGGTGGAACCGCCCACGCAGCGGCCCTCGCTGAAGATGATGTTGGGCTTGCCCATTATGACCGAGCTGCCCGAGTCGCGGTAAAGCTGGGGAATGGCCTTGGCCGGGTCCAGGGAAAAGTCCTTGCTCGTGTAGTAGCCGCCCTCCTCGAGGATGACCACCTCCTTGCCCGCCTCGGCCAGCTCCGCCGCGATGGCCCCGCCGCCCGCGCCCGAGCCCACGACCACCACGTCGCAGGTCTCGACCACGTCCGCCTTAATTTCGTGTCCTTCTTTGATCATGGCGAGTTCTCCTTGATTTATCCGGCCTCGCCCTCGGGCGGAGGGGTGTCGTGAGTTATAAGGTCCACTTTATCGTAAGCGGGATAGGGTATTCTCGAGTTGCGGTCGTATCCCAGTCCCCGGAAGAAATCGCAGGCTTCCTGGTCGCAGGCCTCTCCCTTGTTGATCCTGTCCATGTGCGCGGGAAGATCGAAACCTATATGGGCCATCACGTCCGGGTGGGCGTAATAGGCGGTCAGGCATACTCCCTTAACTCCCTTGATCAGGTCGCGCCGGAGCATGAGGGAGCTGTTGACCCAGCCGCTCACGTACTTGTCGCGTTTTTCCAGGTCCATGGCGGAAAAGGGCTTGAGGGACCCGGCGAAGATGATGGTCGCGTACTCGAGCAGCACCAGACCCAGCGGGAAGGCAATTTTCAGATGAAAAGGGAAATAGGAATAAAACTCGTCGAGGAACTCGAGCATGTGGTCCTCGACGGGCGGGTCGAACTCGGGCTTGCGCGGCTTGACGACCTCGATAAGCGCGCGCAGGGTTTTGACCGACCTGGCGGGAAGATGGTATTTACTCATAAACAAGCCTCCTTATTACGCGTGACGATTAAGTCCTTTATCCGCCCCGACTCCCGGCCAAGCCTTATCCGATTTTGCTCTCCAGAGCCGGAAAGGAAATCCCGGCCGCGGCCCGGGGCGTAAAAACTTTATTTCATTCGATCCATAAGCTTAGCAATCAAAAAGCCCGGCTTCAAACCGCGCCCTCTTTCAAAAGATACTCGCCGTAATCGGCCATCTTGGCCATGATGTTGGCCGCGTCCTCGGGCTCGCCTATCATCATCAGCCCGGACTCCCAGTCGGGGGTCTCGCGCCAGCGGCCCACCGTGAGGACCGGCTTATCGGTGGACGACAAAAAGGCGCGAAGCTCATTGAAGAAGCCCGCGGACTCGGTTCGGGACTTCTCGACTATGTCGTGCATTTCCTTTTCAGTCAAAACGCCGAGCTTGGAAAGGGCGTCCATTACCGTCGAGCCCTGGGCGTCGATGTTCACGCCCAGAGCTATGACGCCGTCCACGTTCGGGTCGCTCGCCACTATTTCCAGGCAGTCCAGGTAGGCCTTGTAGCTCATGACCGCCACCATGTCCACGGGGTTTCCCCTGCTCCAGTAATGGGGCAGGATTTTATCCAGCCTGGCGATGGTCCGATCGGAAAGAGGGACCACCTCGAGCCCGGCCTCGACGCAGGCGTCAGAGGTGATCACTCCCCAGCCCCCGCCGCGGGTCAGGATGCCGATCCGTCTTCCCCTCGGGGCCGGCTGAAGCTGAAGGGCCCGGCCCAACTCGACCACCTCCTTGTTGGTACCCGCCAGGATGACGCCCGCCTGCTTCATGGCCCCCTTGAAAACCTCGAGGTTGCCCGCCAGGGAACCCGTGTGTGAAGCCGCCGCCGCGGCCCCCGCCCCCGTGCGGCCTCCCTTGTAAAGGATCACGGGCTTCCTTTTGGTGACCTCGGGGGCTATCCGCATGAAGTCTCCGTCCGGGTTGAGACCCTCGACGTAACCCAATATGGAGTCGGTCTTCTCGTCCTGGCCGAAGTACCAGAGGTACTCGTCGATGGTCAGGTCGCCCTCGTTGCCCGAGCTGACGAACTTGCCGAAGCCAAGCCCCCTCAGCTTTCCCCGGAAAAGCATGTGCGTGCCCACGTTGCCGCTTTGGGCCACGCAGGCCGCGCCGCCGGGCATGGGAGATATGGGCGCCATCAGACAGTTCAGCCTGACGTCGGCGCTGTAGATGCCCATGGTGTTGGGACCGACCACGATCATGTCCGCCGAGCGGGCTATGTCCATCACCTCTTTCTCGACCCGAGCGCCCTCCTGGCCCGTCTCGCTGAAGCCGCTGGTGATCACGATGGCCGCGCCCGCGCCCTTTTTCGCCGCCTGGCGCATGACCTCGGGCACCGTGGGGGAGGGCGTGACGATGATGGCCAGGTCGATCCCGCCTGGGACTTCGGGAAGGGACTTGTAGGCCTTCATGCCCATGACCCGCTCGTCGCGCGGGTTGACCGGAAGTATCTCGCCGGTGAATTCCTCGTTGATCATGCGGGAGAAGATGTTGAATCCCCATTTGCCGTATTTGTTGGTGGCCCCCACCATGGCCACGCGTCGGGGGTCCCAAAGGGAGCGCATCTTTTCAAGGAGAAGTTTCTTGTCTTTCATCGTACTTCCATTTATCGTGAACTACTCAGCCGCGTCTTCAGCCCGGGGCTTCTCGCGTTTTCAGGCGGATCGCATATGGGAGCCAGAATCCGACCTCATTCCATTATAGACCGAGCGGTAAAAAATATAAAGCCCGATAATATTACCAGCGGTGTTTGAACTCCTCGGCCCAGCCAATGAGGTGGTCTATCTCGACGGTTTTGCCGCCGAACTTGATTGTACCAGTCCAGGTCCCAAAAGGACAGGCTCCCCCGGTGCCCACCAGCCCGATATCCACTCGAGTGTCGTTGACCAGGAATGGATGGAGCGTCATGTCAACGGCGTCGGTGTGGGTGGAGTAAATATGCCAGGGATTTTCCCAGGCGTTGGGGTCGTAATCCCAGGTCAGGTCCTCCATGATCTTGTAAAGCTTCCCGTTATAACATATGCCGTTCTCGTTCGATCCCGTCCCGGTGGTCCACCTGGCGCCCAGGTTGACGCCCACCAGGTCCCCGTTTTGTTTGCCCGTGCACACGGCCCAGTTCCAATAGGAGCGGTAGGGCCACATGCCCCGGCCGAAGTCCTGCACGCCGTGGCAGTCCTCGGGGTCCATCACGTACTTCTTGTCACCCACCTTCACGTAGCCCTCCGCGGGCAGGGTGTTGTGCTTCGAGTTCATCTGGAAACGCGACTCGGACCAGGGCACGACTATGTTAAGCGTCTCGTGACCCTGGGGCTTGTGAATGATAAAGTCGGCTATTATTTTCTTGCCGCCCACGTTATTCGCCTTGCACCTGACCTGGATGTCTCCACCCTCGTTGATCATGGAGTAATCCACGCCGCCGCCTTTCCACTCGATCGTGCGCTCCACTTCCTCGGGCATGTAAACGGCGTTGCCCGGTTTGAGGGCTATGCCGGCTTTTTGCTTCTTGGCGTTGAAATCCGTGAAGGTGACCCCACAAAAGGAGCCGTAGTCGATGTCGGCCACGGTGACGGAAAACACGAAGTCCGGGCATATCCAGTTCCAGAAGTTCCACCTCTTCTTCCGGGGCCAGTGTCCCTTCATGTTGGCCGTGGTCAATGGAACCCTGGACCAGCCGATGGCCTCGGGGTTCAGGTTGCCCTCACCGTCGCACAGCATGACCGGCTCGGTTATCTCCCTTTCCTCGTAATAGGGAAGGTAGGAGCCGCTCTCCATTTTTTCCCTTACAATGGGCATGTACTCGGGCGCCCTCTTCCTGGCATAGGCGGGAATGCTCGCCGCGGCGGCCGCCGCTCCCGCGGCTGAAGCTCGCACGAAATCTCTTCTCCTCATCCTTTACACCTCCGTGGATAATATAGGCCAAGCATATCACGGCCTTGTAACTTTTAAAAAGCGGGCGGCCATGGCCCTCGCGCTTGTCTTCCATCTTAAACCATAGGGACAATCCACGTACTTGAAAGGACGCGCCCCGGCCGGTATAATGGTGAAAGTATCTGGAAGACTTGGGATTAAAGGTAATAAGTCAGAGGAGTCGCCCTATGACCGCTATCGAAATAACCAAGACGCCAAGGCCCGGGATCGGGCCCTTCAGGGAAGGCGCGGGAAAGGCCCTGTTTTACTGGTCGTGGTTCATGGTCCTCGTTCAGCATTTTGTTTTCATTCTTTTCGTCAGTTACTCCTGGTTTCCGATTGGATACGATCTTGAACCCCAACCGTGGCACAGCCCATACTTTATCCTCTTGCCCTATCTGGCCGGCGCGGTTTTATTTTCGATTTTTGGGGGGTTAATAAAGCTCGGCCTTGCGAAACGGGCCGCGAAAAAGCCCCAGCCGGCGGTGGGTTTCGGCGAGGTCTACGCTGAGTCGTTCACTTTTATAAAAAACCACTGGAAACATCTGACCTTCATTGCTCTTCCTCCGACGATAGCGGCCATGTTGCCGATGCTTCCTATTTTCTTAATATTGTCTTTATTAAGTCCTGATGACGCGTTTTTCAATTACTTCTTATTTATTTTCGGCTTTTCCACCATAGCGACTATTTTAGTTCTCTTCACAAGCCAGTGGGCGGTCCTGGTTTACTTTCATCGCGTCTCCGAGTCTCTTGAAATCAACGCGAGAATAATTATCAAAAAGTCCCTGGTCTTGCTTTTGATATCTTTTCTGATTGGATTGGTCTTTGACGTCCCTTCCTACCTGCTCCAATTAGCTTTGGGAGAGCCTGAAGATTACTGGTGGGGCCTGAACGCCATCCTTACCGTAATAAATTATATTTTCACTATTTTCATGTTCTTCTTTATTGTCCTTTACGTCGTAAAGGGACGGGGAATTGTCAAAAACATTAGAATAACGGCTCGCTTTTTCAACGCTCACTTTTTCAGGACTATCCGATTTACGCTATACCTGATCCTGAAATTATTTCCCGCCGCCTTCCTGGTTTTACTCTACGCTTTTTGGGCTGGATTTGTATCGTATGAATTTATTAACGATGGAAATATTATCGGAAGCGGCTTTACGGTTTCACTTATGGAAGTCCTTAGATGGCCCTACTACATTATGCGCTATCGCGGTGGATGGCAGGTCCTTCTTCCCATAGGCGCAGCCGCTTTCCTGTGGTTGAGCCTCGTTTTCATAATCTTTATCAAACGGCTTGACGAGGCGGACAGCGCGGAAGCCGCGGAGGCGGGGCCTCTTCCCGAGGCCGAGGCAAAGCCGGACGGCCGGGTCCTGTTGGGAAATCCTGGAGTCTAGCGGTAATTATTCCGGGTATGAAAATGAATGGGGCCTCTTGAACGGCCGAGAGCTAGCCGGTATAATGGTGAAAGTATCTGGAAGACTTGGGATTAAAGGTAATAAGTCAGAGGAGTCGCCCTATGACCGCTATCGAAATGACCAAGACGCCAAGGCCCGGGATCGGTCCCTTCAGGGAAGGCGCGGGAAAGGCCCTGTTTTACTGGTCGTGGTTTGCCTTCTACGCCCAGCAAATTCATTTCGAGGTGTTTTTTATCACCTACAGATTCAATCCAATAGTCCCGGATATGGGGTTTTATTCCAGTCTGTATTTTATTCCCGCGATCTATCTGGCCGGTGCGGTTTTGTTTTCGGTTTTGGGAGGGCTGGCAAAGTACGGCTTTGCCAGCCGGGCCGCGAAAAAGCCCGAGCCGGCGGTGCTCTTCAGCGAGGTCTACTCTCAGTCGTTCTCGTTTATTAAAGGCCACTGGAAAAGCCTGGCTCTTATTTCACTTCCCTCGATGATAGCGCCCATATTGTATATGCTTCCTATATTTTCATTAATATTATTTTTTGAGGGATCTGAGGAATCGTCCTTTAGTCACTTTAAATATATATTTCCAATTTGCATGATTGCATCGGTCTTTATCATCGTCATAAGTCCGCTTGCTATTCTCGATTATTATCACCGCGTCTCCGAGTCTCTTGAAATAAGAGCGTTGACGATAATTAAAAAGGCACTGGTTTTATTCTTTCTCTCCTTTATCATCGGGCTGGTCATTAGAGCCCCTTTCAGCCTGCTTCAATTAGCGTTGGGAAATCCTGAGGAATACTGGTGGGGCCTGAACGCAATATTTACATCCATACACTACGTCGTAAATATTTTCCTTTTCTTCTTTCTTGTTCTCTACGTGATAAAGGGAGAAGGCATTGTCAATACTTTCAGGATAACGGCCCGCTTTTTCAACGCCCATTTTTTCAAGACCATCCGATTTACGCTGTTCCTGGCCGTGAAGTTTTTGCCGGCGGCCTTTCTGGTCCTGATCTACGCGTTGTGGCTTCGCGATATTGCGCCTACTTTGGTTCATATAGGGGAAGACATAAACAGCGCCTTTACGGTTTCACTTGTGGAAGTCCTTCGTTGGCCGTACATTTTTATCGCTTTTCGAAGCGGATGGATTATCCTTCTCCCCATAGGCGCCGCCGCTTTCCTGTGGCTAAACCTCGTTTTCATTATCTTTATAAAACGGCTTGACGAGGCGGACCTCGCGGAAGCCGCGGAGTCGGAACCTCTTCCCGAGACCGGGGCAAAGCCGGACGGCCGGGTCCTAGTGAACAATCCTGGAGTCTAGCGATGCTTCTTCCGGCGAGAGTATGGAAAGGGCCTCTTGAATGATAGATATTTTGAAGACGGCATAAAGAAGAAATATGATTGATGGTGCAAGTCAGAGGAGTCGCCCTATGACCTCGATTGAAATAACCAAGACGCCAAGGCCCGGGATCGGGCCCTTCAGGGAAGGCGCGGGAAAGGCCCTGTTTTACTGGTCGTGGTTTGCCTTCTACGCCGAGCAAGTTCATTTAGCGGTGTTTTTCGGCCCTACCACCGGGGAAGATAAATTTTGGGAGAGTCCTTATTTCATTCTTGAGATATTTCTGGCCGGGGCGGTCCTGTTTTCGGTTATGGGAGGGCTGGCAAAATACGGCGTTGCCAGGCGGGCCGCGAAAAAGCCCGAGCCGGCGGTGCTCTTCAGCGAGGTCTACTCTCAGTCGTTCTCCTTTATTAAAGGCCACTGGAAAAGCCTGGCTTTCATTGTTCTTCCCCTAATGATAGCGTCCATATTGCCGATGCTTCCACTATTGTTGTTAATTAACTTTGGAGAGGCGTCCTTTGGTTACGTTAAATATCTATATCCGATTTCCATCATTGCAACTTTTTTAATCATTCCCGTATGCCAGTGGGCGCTTCCGGTTTATTATCACCGGGTCTTCGAGTCCCTAGAGATAAGCGCTTTTACAATAATTAAAAAGTCCCTGGTTTTAGTAATCCTCTTCTTTATCGTCGGGACGGTCCTGCACGCTCCCTTAAGCCTTCTTCAATTGGCGCTGGGAGACCTGGAAGAATACTGGTGGGGTCTCAACGCTTTCATCACCGTAATAGACTACGTTATAAATATTTTCCTGTTCTTCTTTCTTGTTCTCTACGTGCTGAAGGGAGAGGGCATTGTCAATACCTTCAGGATATCGGCCCGCTTTTTCAACGCCCATTTTTTCAAGGCCATCCGATTTGCGATGTTCCTGGTCCTGAAGTTTTTGCCGGCGGCCTTTCTGGTCCTGATCTACGCGTTGTGGCTTCGCGATATTGCGCCTACTTTGTTTCATATAGGCGAAGATATAAACAGCGCCTTTACGGTTTCACTTGTGGAAGTCCTTACCTGGCCCAACTACGTTATGCGCTATCATGGTGGACGGCACGCCCTTCTTCCCATAGGCGCCGCCGCTTCCCTGTGGTTGAGCCTCGTTTTCATAATCTTTATCAAACGTCTTGACGAGGCGGACCTCGCGGAAGCCGCGGAGTTGGGACCTCTTCCCGAGACCGGGGCAAAGCCGGACGGCCGCGTCCTGTTCGAAACCCCCGGCGCCTCGTGAGATTCGGCGGCGGTTTTTTCCAATGCTTGCCTCTTGCCGTTTTTCGGGAGCGGCGCTCGCCCATTTTTGTTTTTAGGGTTTTTAGCGGGGCATATCTCGCGATAGAGGCGCCTTGAGCTAAGGGCTTCCAAAAAGTTGAAGCGCCTACTTTCTTTTATAAAAAGTAAAATCCTCGATCGCGGCTTCCTTAGAGTAGTTCCGGCTTAGCCAGTCATGAAACTCGGCGAACTCGAGGGCCTGGGCCGAACTCGGCTCGGGCTCGATGGCGTTAACGTCATCATCCACCATGACCACGTAAAGGGGCGGCTTGTCCCTCAGCTGCTTAAGAAACTGGCGCCTGAAACGGTCGCGAACGCCGGCGGCCTTTTCCGAGCGGGGCGTAAAGGTCAATGGGTAATCGATTTGAAACCGCGTCGGCGCGGGCCTGGCCGCCAGGTAATTGACCAGCGGCTCGTAGCCGAAGACCAGCGCCCGCGATCCCTGGGGGGAGTGATTGCGAAGGTAATCCGCGGCGGCGGCTGAGGCGAAAAGATTGAAGTCGCCTTTTCCTTTTGCGTCCGCTTCCGAGAAACGGGCGTAATACTGGGCAAGCCCGATTTTTCCCCTCAGGTAATCGAAGGTCAAATAGCTGTCGTGGATAAGGAGGAAGCCCCTTGCGTAGGTTAGGGAAAGCCAAGTCAGAATTACGGCGGACATGACGAAAGCCGCTCGCCGGCCCGCCCTCGTCCCGGTCTTGTCATGCAAACGGGCAAGGCCCATGGCGGCGGCCAGCCCCATAAAAGGAACGACCGTAAGCCAGTGATAGAGAAAAAACCTCGCCTGGATCACCACGCCCAGAACGCTCACTAAAAGAAAGCTAAAGACAAAGGCCCTTGGTTTCGACTCATTCCCGTTCTCAGCGGGAAGAAGGCCCGCGAGGACCAGGACCGGCGTTAGAAAGAACACGTTCTTCAGGCCCCGGCCGAAAAGACTCGCCGAGTGTCCGCCCGTCTCGGAAAGCGCGGACCTTAAATGGACCGAGTTGAACTCGAAGAGAAGCTCGTAAAAGGAACCGAGCGCGCCTCGCTCCCAAAGATAAACGATCCACGGCGCGGTCCCCAGGAGAAGTCCGAGCGAGAAAACGGCGGTCGCCTTGGTCCAGCCTTTGACTCGGCTTTCATTCGCCTGGCTGGGACCGGGCGAATGATTCCACTCGAGCCAAAAAGGCAGGGCGGCCCCGAAGACGGCGGCGGTCGGCTTGAGCATGATGGCCAGTCCCAGGAAAAGGCCCGACAGAAAGGACCGCGATCGCGGCGCCCTCCCCCCTTTTATGGATGCCATCCAGGCCGCGCCCGCAATGAGGGGCAGGGCGAAGGTCTCCGCCTGGGCGTTCCACCAGCAGGAGTTGAACACGCCGAAAAGAGGCAGGGCCGTGAAGAAGGCGGCCAGGAAAGCGTCCCGCTCCCTGGGAAAAAGGCTTTTGCCGATCAAGTAGGCCAGCACTACCGTAACCGTTCGGGCCATGGCGTCGGCCAGGTTGGGCCCCCACATGGCTCCGCCCGAGAACTTCAGGGAAACAGCGTAAATGAAATAAAGAAGCGGTCCCTTGTGCCCGAAGAAGCTCAAATAGGGAACGTCGCCGGCCATCCACCTCCATCCGTTATAAGCGTAGATGCCCTGGTCCCGCGTAAAAGGTATAGGCAATATGGTCAAGGAGGCCAAACCGAAGCCGGCCAAAAGAAGTCCAATGGGAAGCCGCCGCGCGCCGGGTTTCATGGACTTTCATCCTTGGGGGGAGCGGGCAGGAAAACGTTTTTAATCTTATCTTTAACGCTCTCCTTTTGCAGCTTGACAAGGGTATCGAGATCGACGGGCCGAAGGTCCATGCCGAGCCACTTGGAAAGGGAAGAGTCCGCGGCAATCCCGCCATCCAGGATTTTCCTTCTCGCGGCCAGGTCTTTTTTAAGTCCCTTAAAAAAGTCCACGCGGGCGCGGACGGCCTGGGAGCCGTTTCCCTCCTTCACGGCCAGTACAAAGCCGGCCATGTCGTAAAGCGCGATAATATGGAGCCTCCTCATGATGCAGTGGAGTGGCCAGTTACGGACGATGGTCCTTAGCCTGTTCCGTTGGAGGAAGTATCTTTTCTCGACGCCGACCTTGTCCGACGTATAGGAATGCTTGTGGACGACCCGGGCCTTGTTGGCCAGAACGCATTTCCATCCTTTCCATCTGGCGCGGAAGGCGAGGTCCACGTCCTCGTAATAGCAGAAGAAGTCCTCCTCCATGAACCCCACGTCGCCGATCATGGCCCGGTTATACACGGCGGCCGATCCGGCCGGGCCGAAGACCACGAACAGTTTGTCCCCCGGCCGCGCCTCCTTGTCGGGAAGTCCCCGCCCGACCAGGAGAGCCAGCCCGGAGGGATCGACCTTGATCCCCATCGAGTCGATAACCCCGGTGGGACCCGCCGCCAACACGCGGCTGGCAATGGAACCGGCCCAGGGGCAAAGCCTGATGGCGCTCAGGATTTCAGCCACCCAGTCCTTTTCGACCAGGGCGTCGGAATTTATGAGGGCCACCCATTCCCCGGTGCTTTCCTTCAAGCCGGCGTTGACCGCTCCCGCGAAGCCGACGTTTTTATCCAGCCGTACCACCCTGACGTTGGGGTAGTTTTTCTCGACGTAATCCTGGGACCCGTCGGACGAGCAATCGTCGACCACTATGATCTCGTCGGGCCGGAGGGTTTGCGCCTCGAGCGCGTCCAGGCAGGCCCCGATAATATCTCGCCCGTCCCGATTGGGAATGATAACGGATATCAGCGCGCCCATGGCCTGGCTCCCACGATCATCAGCCGCTCCACCTCTCGGTCCGTTTCCGCCCGGCCCGAGGCTCGAGCGGCGCCGTAAAAATCGCGGTCCTTGCGGACCAGGCCAAGTCCCTCGCCAAGTCCCTTCATGAAAGCCGCGCCCTGGCCGGAGCGAAAAAGGTGGTAAGCCGCTCCCCTGGCAAGTCCCTTCAGCAGGAAGGGTGACCACCTTTTTATTCTTTCCCCCGGCCAGTTGCGGGACACGAGCCGGACCCGGTTGGCCGCGATGCGCCTGACCCGCAGGGCCGAGTCGACCGGCTTGGGACCGGGCTTGTCGGAAAGCTCGGTCGCGGCCCCCACGTGGTAAACGACGGCGCCGGGAAGAAAGAGGCACTTATGGCCCAGGGCCCGGGCGCGCAGACCCAGGTCCACGTCCTCGAGGTAGGCGAAGAAGCTTTCCTCGAAGTCCCCGACCTCCTCGAAAAGGGAGGAGCGGAAAAAACAGGCCCCGCCGCAGGGGCTGATGACCTCGGCGGTCTCGGCAAACCCCGAGGCCCGCCGGCCTCGGCCGCGGGAGGCCGGACGGCCGTCCGGCGGATATAGGTCGCCGGCCGAGTCCACAAGGTCCCGCTCGAAATAATCCAGCATCAAACAGGCGAACATGGATACCGACGGATACCGGGCAAGCGCGTCCCTGCCGCTCTCGAGCCAGCGAGGATCGGCCGACGCGTCGTTGTTAAGAAGCGCCACCGCCGAGCCGGGACCCCACTTCTCGAGGGCCAGGCCGATCCCGCGATTGGCCGCGAAGGCGAAGCCCAGGTTCGTCTCGAGCTCGATCAGATCGGGCCGGACGCGATGGGAACGCGCCAGGCGGACCGAGCCGTCGGAGCTTCCATTGTCCACCACCACCACGGCGTCGGGGCGCGAGGTCTGCCTAGACAGGGAATCCAGGCAAACCCCGAGATACTTCTCGCCGTTGAAGTTCGGTATGATCACGGTCAGGCGCAAATTCTCTCCCGCTTCCAATAATAAGACAACAAATGTAGCACGCCGTTCGGCGGCCCTCAAAAGAGGTTTGCCGGACTCGAACGACCGGTTATAATTAGCTCGTGTCTTTATCAAGCGAGAGCGGCGGCGCGAAGAGGATTGACGTTTTCTATCTCGTCTTTCTGGCCGCCCTCGTTTGGGCGCCCTTTATCGTCAGGATTTGCCAGGGCCTTTCGTCCCTTTCCCCGCCGCTCACCCACGACGTGGGCTTCCAATGGATACCGTTCAAGACCTTCGCGCGGGAATGCTTTTCCGCGGGGTATTTCCCGCTCTGGTGTCCTCGCGTTTTCGCGGGCATGCCCTTTGCCGCTTTTTCCCATACCGGAGTTTTTTATCCGCCGGGCCTGGTCCTTCTCGCCGGCGACTACGCCCGGGCCGTGAACTATTTTTATCCGGCCCATTTATGCGTCGCGGCGTTCGGAGTTTACGCTCTTTGCCGCCGCTCGGGCGCCTCTCCGGCCGGTTCGTTTTTCGGGGCGCTCTCGTACGCCTTCACGGGCAAGCCTTTTTATTTCATCCATTTTCTTCCCGCCGCCTGCTCGAACGTCTGGGCGCCCTGGCTTATCTGGTCCGCGGTGGGATTTCTCCGCCATGGCCGGAGGACGGACTTTTTCTTGAGCGGATTGTTTTTTTGCCTCCAGGTCCTGGGCGGCGACGTGGAAAGCACCGCCTACGGGCTGGCGTTCACCGCCCTTGTCCTGCCCGCTCTCGCGCCGCGGGAAAAGCTTTTCTCCGCGAGGACCCCGGCGCTGGCCCTGGCCCTTGGCCTGGGCGCCCTGCTTTGCATGGTTCAACTGCTTCCCCTGCTCGAGTACTCGGAGCATTTCATTCGCGACCAGGGCGTGACCTTTTCCTACTTCAGCGCCCGCAAGCTTCCCCTGACCCTGGCGTGGGGCGCCCTGATGCCGGTCTCGGGCGTGAAGGACGCCGGACCGGCGGCTTTCGACGCGGCGTATTTTTACGTGGGCGTGGCCGCTCTTGTCATGGCCGTCTCGGCCGTCCTCGGGAGATCCAGGCCCGGCCTTGGCTGGATCGCTCTGGTGGCCGCCTCGGCCTTCGCCTGGAGCTTCGGGAGCTTTTCCATTTTGGACCGGCTCCAGTTTCTGCTGCCCGTGCTGGGCAAGTTCGGATCGCCCGAGCAGGCGTTCTTCATGGCCCAGACGCTGGTGGCCCTTCTGGCGGCCATCGGCTTCTCGGACGCGCTTTCCACCGAGGCGCGGCCAAGGGCATTGAAGGCGGCCCTGGTGGCGCTTGTCCTGGCCGTACTGGCCATTTCCCTGGGGTCCTCCCGCTTCCAGTTCGTTTATTCTCCCTTGATCTCGGTCTCTATCCTCTCGCTATGCCTTCTTATGGTTATCGTCACGCGGATGAAAAGACCTTCCGCCGCGGGCAAGGTACTGGCGTTCTCCCTACTGGCTTTCGCCTTTTGGGACGTTTACGCCCAGGCCTTTTTCCGGCTTCCCAAAAGCGATCCCGCAACGTTCGAGTACGGCGATGGTTTAAAGGCGATCATGAAGGAGGTCGCCCCGTCCAACCAGAGACACGTGATGGTCTCGAGGCGAGGACTGCGCGACGGGGAGCTTTTATTCCACGCGGGCATGGCCATGGGGACGGACTCGCTGGACGGATGGATCACCGTTCCTCCCCGGGACTTCGCCGAGTTCGCGGCGCTGGCCGACCCGAGAGCGGCAAGGTTCAAGGACGGCAAGCTCGACCACCTGGGTCTCAACGTGGACATGAGGGACGGCGGCTTTATCGACGCGTCCTCCATGCCGCTCCTGGACCTGTTGTCACTGAGATACGTTATCGACAGGGCCATGCCCCTCAAGTTCAGCTCTCCCTTTTTCCTGTCCCTGCTTCAACCCGAGCTGCACCGGCGAACATGGCCAAAGGGACAAAGGGAATCCTCGCCGCCATGGAAACGAGACGCGGAGGACCCGCTGGGGGAGGGTTTCTTTTCCTCAAGCGACGAGACCAGGAAGTACCGGCTGTTCATCAATGAAGGAGACCGACTCGTCCTCGCGCCGCCCTCGGCCGCTGGCCGTATCGATGAAGAAAGAAAAGCCTGGTTTACCGCGTCCGTTCACGGCGGCGCGACGGATGAGACCCTCTTTTCCAAGCCCATCGAGTCCGCAAAGCTAGCCGCCGGGCAAGAGAAGTTTCAGGTCGGACTCGGTCGTTATATAAACAGTACGGTCCTTTTGACCCTCGAGACCAAGACGGACCCCGGGTCCCGGACCTTCGCCGCGGCGGCCCCAACATCTTACATAGTGAACAAGTCAAAGCCTTTTCAGCTAATAGACAAGCGCGGCAAGGACCTTCTCGTTTACGAGAACCGGGAGGCCCTTCCCCGCGCTTTCCTGGTCGGCGCGTCCGAGGTTATCGAGGATAAGGCAAAGAGGCTTTCCCGGCTGAGCCGGATGAGCCGTTACGAGTTCACGCAAAGACTGGTGCTCGAGTGGGAAGGCCCTCCCGCCTCGCATGAGCGTCCATCAGGGTCCAATAAGGACGAGGTAAGGCTCGAGTCGAGTTCCAGCCAGGGGCGCCTCTATTCGGTTTCCTCATCCAAGAACGGATACCTGTTTTTATCGGACCAGTACTACCCGGGATGGAAGGCGACGGTCAAGGGAAAGCCCCGGCCCATCCTCAAGGCCAACCACTGTTTCCGAGCCGTAAAGGTGGACGAGGGAAGAAGCGCCGTGGAAATATCCTTCCAGCCCGCCTCCTTTCGCGTCGGCCTTTATACGACTTTGACCGGCGCCTTGTGCCTCGCCGTTGCCGCTGGTTTTGGACTTCTCAGGCCAGGGAAAAAATAGATCGGCCAATTTGCGTTTTGGCCTACGCGGCCTCGGGCGCTCCGTAAAGGTCTCGAATCTTTTGCCGGAGCATCTTCCCGACGGGGGAGTAAGGAAGCTCGTCGGTGAAGACCACGGAGCGGGGGATTTTATAGCCCGCTATCTTGCCCCGGCAGAAGTCCATGACCTCCCGGGGTCCCATTTGCTGGCCGTCCTTTAAAACCACGACCGCCCGGATCGCGTTGCCCCATTCATCGTCGGGCACGCCGATGATGCACACCGTGTCGACCTTCTCGTGCTCCTCGATGACCTGCTCGACCTCGAGGGGAAAGACCTTTTCGCCGCCGGTGTTGATGCATTCCTTCTTGCGGTCCACCGTTCGTATCTCGCCCTCCTCGTCCACGTATCCCAGGTCGCCGCTTCTGAACCATCCGTCGGAGAGGACCTCGGAGGTCTTTTCATCGTCCTTGTAGTATCCCTTCATCACCGTGCTGGACTTGTATAATATCTCTCCCACCTCACCCTTGGGCAGCTCCTTGCCCTCGCCGTCGACCACTTTCACCTCGACGATGGAACGGCCCACCGAGCGGTCCTTGATATCGTCCGGGTTCCAGTCGAAGCGGAAGGAGGTGACGGGCGTCATCTCCGTCTGCCCGAAGGCGTCGAGCACCAGGGCGTTGGGGAAGGCCCGGAGGATTTTTTTCTTGAGGGGCGCGGGGCAAACTCCTCCGCCGGTGGTGCAGACCCTTACGGCCTCGAGGTTGTACTTGTCGATCCCGGGGAAGTCGACCAGTTTTTTCCAGCCCGTGGGCACGTTGGAGACCTGGGCCACCTCCTCGTTCTGTATGACCTCGAGGGTGAGGGCGGGATCGAACTTGACGCTGGGGATGAGCACGACGATCATGGACCCGCTCATCATTCCCATCATCAAGTTGGCGTAAGAGGCGTCATGGAAGAAGGGCATGGACGGATAAGCGTACTTCCTGGCCTGGCCGTAGGCCTTCTTGGCCTCGTCCGGGTCGGTGAAGCGCTTGTACATGGTCTCCCGCAGCCGCTCGAAGGTCGACTCCCGGGCGAAAAATTTCTTCGCCACCCTGGTCCTAAGAATGGGGCCGAGAACGCTCTTGGCCGGCAGGGGAAGATGCTCGACCACCTTCTTGTGCCTGTCCTTGGGCATGTCCATGGTGAGCGTCCGTTGCAGGGCCGCCGCCAGAAGGGTCGAGAACATGTCCACGTGGGCCCCGTAGGTCAGCATCACGCCCTTGGGAAAACCCGTGGTGCCGCCGGTGTAGATCATGACCGCCACGTCTTCACGGCCGGTGGCCACGCCCGGGTCGTCCTCCTTGCCCGAGGCGACGAATTCCTCGTAGGGAAAGGCGCCGGAAATATTACTCGCGCCCAGGGTGACCCAGTGCTTGATTTTGGTAAGCTTGGAAGACGCGGCCTCCACGGCCTCCGCCCAGATCGAGTCGTAAATGAAAACGTGGGCGTCGCAATGGTTGCCCTGGTACTCGACCTCGCGGGGTATGAACCGGTAATTCATAGGCGCGGGAACGGCCCCCGCCGCCTGGATGCCCGCGTTGACCTCTAGGAACTCGGGCGTATTGTGGAACATGAAGGCGACCTTGTCCCCCTTTTTCACTCCCAGCCCGATAAGCGCGTTGGCGATCTTAAGGACCCTGGGAGTGAACTCCTTCCACCTTATCCGGCGGTCTCCGCAAATAATGAACTCGCCGCTCGGGTTATGCCTCGCCGCGCAGATGAAACTGGACGCCATCACGTTGGGTGAGTATTGTGCCATTGTCTTCCCTTTAAGGCCCTTTCCCCGGCGGATGACCGACTGCTCGCCGAGACGGATTAAGCGAAAAATGTAAGCTTCTCCACCATCCATAATAACAAGCGAAGGCGCGTGGACGCCTCTCGTTACCGGAATGAATCAAGCTTACCAATCCGATACGCGACAAGTCAAGGGGTTGGCGGACTTATCGAGGATGGCCCGGAAAGACTATCGATTTATGGCTTCAAAGCCCCTTCGGCGCTTCTACTCGATATCGAAGTCATACTTTCTCTCAACCGGGGCGTTGGACGCGGAGCCCGCGCCCTTTTCGGCGTCATAGGTCAACACCGTTCCGTCCCAGAGAGTGAACTCGTCTTTCTCGATTCCGTATCCCCTCACTTGGATGGACGAGTTGGCCTCGTCCCAGCCCCTGATCTCCGGGTCGTCCTCCTTGGCCAGGGTGTCGATAGGGCCGTCGAAAAGGGGAAGCATCTTGCCCGCCTCGAGGAACAAGGGTACCTCGCCCAGCGGGGCGGGAACGACCTCCCGGCCTGGTCCGCTATATTTTCGGCCCGACCACCAATGGACCCACTCGCCGGGGGGAAAGTAGACCTCGCGCTCCCGGGCCCCGCGCTCGATCACGGGCGCCACCAGGAGGCGGTCTCCGATAAGGTACTGGTAATCCTGGTTCCAGGCCTCGGGGTCCTCCGGATAATGCAGCATCATATGCCTGGTGACGGGACGTCCCGTCTCCTGGGCCTCCATGGCCAAGGTGTAAAAATACGGGAAGAGCGAGGTATGGAGGACGGCGTACTTCTTGTAATGCTCGAGAGTTTCGGGGTCCTGGTCGAAGCTCCAGTTGTCGCAGAACTCGTCCTGTCCCCGGTGAATTCGCATGACGGGAAGCATGGCGCCCAGCTCGGTCCAGCGCATGAAAAGCTCCCGGTCCGTGTCCTTGGACACGAAGCAGTTGAAGCCCGCTATGTCGGTCGTTCCAATGGGATGGCCCGAAATGCCCACCGACAAAATGGCGGGAACGTTGGCCGCCAGGCCGTCAAGCTTCTCAAAGTTGGTGTTCTGGTCGCCCGTCCACATGACGGAGACGTACTTCTGGGCCCCCGTGTAGCCGGACCTGACGTAGATGAAGTAGTCGCCGTCGGGGCGGGCCTCGTCCCAGAACTCCCGTCCCAGCTCGTGCCAGAGCAGGACATAGTCGTTGTGAAGCTCCCAGCCGGTCCTCCCGTCGTGGGCCACCGAGTCGGGCGGGATATGCTCGCCGAAGTCGTGCATCCATCCGTCGGCGCCCATTTCCTCGGACTTATGAAAGAACTCCCGTTTCCACCAGTTCCTGGCCTCGGGGTTGGTAAGGTCCAGCTGCGCCTTTTCCCATAAACCCAGGGTGAAGTCGTAGGTCCGGCCTTTTTTGTCCTTGATAAAGTAGCCCTTGGCGTCACCTTCCTCGTAGGCTTTCACCCCCTTGGTGATATAGGGCTGATAGTAAGACAGATGGCGAAAGCCCATGTCGTGAAGTTCATCGTTCATCTTCTCGTATTCCGGATAAAGCTCCCGGTTGACCTCCCACTCGACGCGCCACCACCAGGACTCCGACCAGATCGCCGTCGTCGGTATGCCCTCCTCGCGAAGCAGGCGGGCCACCTCGAGCACGCGATCCTGGCTCTCGACCGCAGCGTTCATGGGGGCGAAGGCCCAGGGAGTAGGGACCGTGATCCTGCCCGTGTAGGCCGTCTGGTTCTCGATCACCTCGAGGGGAGACGGGCCGCCGAAGACCACGAAGTCGAACTTGTCGTTCCAGTTGACGATGGACAGCCTGGACCCTATCGTTTTTCCGAAGTCGAACTCGCTGAAGCGGTCGTCGTCGAGGAGAAAGCCGTAGCCCTTGGCCGGGTTAAGGAAAAAGGGCACGGGGTAATAGGTCATTTCCTCCCCCAGGGGGAACGGGTTGAAGGGAAGCTTTACGTATTTAGACCAGTTGTAAAGACCCAGGCCGCCCTCCTCGGTCCAGACCCGGACCTTGCGGCCCGTCTGCTCGGCCGAGTTGTAGCGCTCGCCCATCCCGAAATAGCGGTCGTCCCGGTCCTTTTTGAAACGGACCCGAAAGCGGTTCGCGCCCGTCTCGCCCGCGGCCTTCATCTCGACCTTCAAGCTTTTGTCGCCGATGAAATAGGCCTCGAGCTCGGCCAGGGTCTTATCGCCCCGTCCCGAGCCCAGGCCCACCAGCAGGCGGCCGTCCTCCTCCGCGACGGAGGTCACCTTGTCCAGGCGGGTCCAGGGCTCGGCGATGCCCCTGTTCCAGAGCCACCACAGCACCAGCCGCCAGGTCCTTTGTCCGGTGACCCTGGTATAGCAAACGGGCCCGTCCGTGGCCAGTATCTCCCTTCCCTGGGCGTCCGTTACCACGAGTTGAAAGGGGTCCTTTTCCACTCGAAGGGCCAGGTCGCCCTTGCCGATCCGAATGGAATCCTCCGCCGACGCGGTTACGCCAAGCGTCATGCAGATGGCCGCCGCGAGGGCCATGGACCATAAAGCCCGCTTCATTGTCCAGATTTTTTTCTCCGCCATACCGTTCCTCTCTTTCGCGAAGTTGTTATTGCATAAAACCGGAATATGTTAACGCAAGGGTTGGGCGCGAACAAAAAAGTTACTTTATGCGGGCGCTAAACGGCGGCCTCTCCGGCTTCCTGAGTCTCGAGGTTTTTTTTCATCGACTCCTTTTCGATGGCGTAGGAAACCGCGGCGTCGGCGGCGATCATTCCCGACCTGTAATAATTGAGGATCGACTTGTCCATGGTGGTCATGCCCTCGCCGGCGGCGGAGAAAATGGCCGACGCGATCTGAGAGGTATTGCCGTCTCTTACCATGTTCCTGAGCGGGCCCTCGAGGAACATGATCTCGTTGGCGGGAATTCTTTCCTTGGCGTCCTTGATGGGAATGAGCTGCTGGCATATCACGGCCCGCAGGGTCGAGGATAGCATTAGCCTCGCCTGCGCCTGGTCGGCGGGAGAGAAGAAATCGATGAATCTCTCGACGGTCTTGGCGGCGGTGTTGGTCTGGAGGGTAGTGAGTACCAGCACGCCCGTGTCGGCCGCGGACAGAAGCAGGCCGGCCGTTTCCACGTCCTTGACCTCGTCGACCATGATGACGTCGGCGTCCTGGGTCATGGCCGACTCGAGGGCCGCCTTGTAGGACCGGGCGTGGTTTCCCAACTCCCTTTGCGTGACGTGGCATCTCTTGTCGCGATGCAGGAACTCGACGGGGTCCTCGATGGTGACGATATGGCGGTACTTGTCCTTGTTGATGGCGTTGATAACGGCCGCCAGGGTGGTGGTTTTTCCCGAGCCGCTCGGCCCGGTGATGAAAACGAGGCCGCCGGAAAACTCCGGTATTCTCTCGACAACCGGGTTCAGCCTGAGGGACATGAGCGTTGGTATCCTGGTGGGGATAAGGCGGAACACGGCCGCCATGCCTCTCCTGTCCTCGAAGACGCTCACGCGGAAGCGCCCGGACCCGTCGCGGGGAGAGTAGGCCACGTTGACGTCCCGGTCGCGCTCGAACTTTTTAAGCTGCCTCCTGGACATGATCTCCTCGAGAAGCTCGGCGCACTCTTGCTTGCCGATTTCCTCCGCCTCCGGCAGGCTGACCAGCTTTCCCGCCACCCTCGCCCTCGGAGCCGATCCCGGATTGAGGTGCAGGTCGGAACCCCTCAACTCGGCCAGGCCCTCCAGGTATTTATCCACTCTCGCCAATGGTCAGCCTCAAGTTTTGGCCGCTCTCGCCGCCGGCGGGGCGAAACGGCGCTGGAAGGTCTTTTTATCTCGCGAGGCCTCGAGGCCCGCCTCATAGGTTATCTTGCCGGACTCGAAAAGCTCGATCACCGAGTCGTCTATGGTCTTGTTGCCCAAATGCCGGTTCATCTGCATGCCCGACTCGATCTGGTGGGTCTTGCCCTCCCTTATGGTCTGGGAGATGGGCTTGGTGGGCACGAGCACCTCACAGGCCATGACCCGGCCTTTTCCGTCCTTTCGGGGAAGAAGACGCTGGGAAACGCAAAGGATGAGCGACCGGGCGAGACGAATCTGGGCCTGTTGCCTTATCTCCTCGGGAAATATGTTGATTACCCGGTTGAGGGTGCTTTGCGCGTCCCGGGTGTGAAGAACGCCGAACACGAGCAGTCCGTTCTCCGACGCCGTCATGGCCATGGACACGGTCTCGTGGTCCCTCATCTCCCCGATGAGGATGACGTCGGGGTCCTGCTTCAAAGCGGCTTGAAGGGCCTGGAGGTATGACCTCGCGTTCCGGCCGATTTCCCTTTGATTGACGATGGATGATTTGTCCCGGTGGACGAACTCGATGGACGGCTCGAGGGTGATGATATGGGCGCTTCGCCTCTCGTTGATCCTCTCGATCACGGCGGCCGCGGTGGTCGATTTGCCGCTTCCGCCCGGTCCGGTAAGCAGGATGAGGCCTCCGCTCGAGCCGATCGTCTCGTCCACCGCGGGGGGAAAGCCAAGCTCGGACAAGGGAGGAATCCTCTCCGGCGCGTGGCGGATGACGGCGTCGAGTCCGCGATGGTGATAATAAGCGCTTCCCCTGAATCTGCCCAGGCCCTCTATTTCATATGAGAATACGACGTCCTTTTCCTTGACGAACTTGTCGAACCTTTCCTCGCCTATGACCTGCTTTAAGATCGCCTGAAGTACCTTGGGGGGCATGGGAGGCATCTTGGTTTTGCGAAGCTCCCCGTTGACGCGGCAAATAGGGGCGTATCCCGAAGCCAGATGCAGGTCCGAGGCGCCGACCTTAACCATTTGTTGCAGATACTTGTTTATCTCCGCCATCGCGCTTGACTACCCGAGCCTAATTTTTCCTTTTCCAGACCTCGAGAATTGCTATACAAATTTCTATAATAGCACGTGGGGACAAGGACGGGAAATTTTCTTGGGCCCGAAAATTATTCACCAATAAAGGCGTCCCTCCAAGTATAAGGCCGTCTCCCCGGAGATGACCACCCTCTGACCTTTGTCCTCCAGCCAAAGCTCGCCCTGACGGCGGGAAAGCTGAAACGCGTGAAGTTCCCTCTTGCCCAACCTAGAGGACCAGTAAGGGACCAGCGTGCAATGGGCCGAGCCCGTGACCGGGTCCTCGTTTATGCCCACCTTGGGGGCGAAAAAACGAGACACGAAGTCCGAATCGTATCCCGGGGCCGTCACTATCACGGCCATGGACTCGAGTTCCAAAAGGGCCTTAAAGTCGGGCTCGATCGATCTTACAATCTCCTCCGAATCGAAGACGGCCAGGTGGTCGCGGGCCAGGTAAAGCTCGGACGGCGTCACGCCCAGCGCCTCGCTCAGCCGGGGCGAAGCGTCCGCGGGAGACCCGGGACGGGAGGGGAAGTCCATTTCGAGCTTTTTCCCGTTTCCCTTGGACACGAAAAGAGGCCCGCTCCTGGTGGAGAACTCGACCCGGCCCAGGTCCTTTTCGAGGTAATTCATTACCACGAACCCGGAGGCCAGGGTGGCGTGGCCGCAAAGGTCGACCTCCACCTTGGGCGTGAACCATCTGAGGTCGTACTTGCCTTCGCCGCCCACCAGGAAGGCCGTCTCCGACAGGTCGTTTTCGGCGGCCAGGGCCGCGAGCGTCGAGTCGTCCGGCCACTCGTCAAAAATGCAAACTCCCGCCGGGTTCCCGCCAAAGGACGAGCTTGTAAAGGCGTTGACCTGATAATAGGGTATCTTCATCTTCCCTCCATCTTGCGCGACGCGCGAAAAAAATCACATGGCCGACAAAGTCGTCTATTATTATAACGGGCAAAAAGATAAAGGAAATTTTGACTGGACGCGCCCGGGTCGGGTAAGATTTTAACGCGGCTTTTGGTGGGATATCTCTTATGAAAAAAACAACGGAAAAAGCCGGCTTCCAAGCCTTGAAAGACGCGGCGCCGAAAACTCGAGAGCCGCAAAAGAGGACGCGTTATTTTATTCCTTATCGCGGGACGACCGATCTCGATAAATCGCTCACGTCCCTGGCCTTGGGCGAAGGGGCCGAAAAAAAGACCCTGGTCATCGTGACGTCCCAGGAAAACCGGGCCGCGAAAAAGGAGATTGCGCTTAAACGGTCGGCCGCCTCCTTTCTGTTCACGCCCAAAGACTTCAGTTGGAAGGCCGATCAGGTCAGGAACTTCCTCCTGGGGAGCGAGGTCTCCAATAAATTGGCCAGGGCCTCCCGGCCCGTTCTGATATTATGGCTTCCCTCGGCGGGGGGCATAAGGCCGGCGGCGCTTTATCGCGCGCTACGAAAAACGGCCGACAATATAAACGTTCCATCTGGTCTCGCGCTTAACGCGGACGAGACGGAACTCGGCGATCAGTTGAGGATCGCCCTTTCCTCCGATTACATAATCATCGGGGGCGAGGCCCAGGCCAACGTTTTTTGCTCCTCCTTGGGAGACGGACTTTCAAGGGATGGAGAATTTACGCTGGAGTCCTTCGCCCGGCGCCTGGGGGCGGCGAGCGATCTTTTTCTCGATACCAAACGGGAAAAGGATGAATTGAAAAAGCTTGTCCACGCCGTTCAAAGCGCGATCCTCCGACTTGACGCGGACGGCGGGGTCCTTTTTGCCAACGACTACGTCGAGTCGCTTTTCGGTTTTACCAGGGAGGAGATCACGGGCAAAAACGTGGTCGGCACGATAGTGCCGCTTCACGACGAGCAAGGGACCGACTTGTCCAAAAGGGTGAAAAGGATCCTTGGCCGTCCCGGCGTTTCCAACCTCGGAGAAAACGTGAACTTCACGAAAACCGGCGGGAAGATATGGTTGGCCTGGACCACCATGGCCATCGAGAACGACGCGGGCGAGATAGAGGAAATCCTTTGCGTGGGAAACGACGTGACCGAGATGAAGTACGCCGAGCGCGAGCTTTCCCTTCGCTACGGCTACGCCGAGGCGCTTTCGCGTTTTTCCAGCCGCTTGCTCTCGCCAGTCGTGGAGGAGGGGTCGTCGATAGACGAGGCGATGGAAATTTTGCGGGAGGCCTCGGGCGCGGGCAGGGCATTTTTGTTCGAGAACTTCGAGGACCCCGAGCTCGGGCTTTGCGCCCGGATGGCCAACGAGGTAATGGAGGCGGGGCTTGACCACAGGATCGGGTTGCCCGCGTTCGAGAGGATAAGCTACGCCCTTGGTTTTTCCGATTGGATCGAGAAGTTTAAAAGGGGCGAGCCCATATACGGCTCGGTGAGCGGTTTCACGCCCGAGACCGGGGACAGGCTAAAGGAGCTTGGGGCCAAGTCGATCGTTCTTCTTCCTTTCCACGTCGGCGATGAATGGAGCGGGGTCATCGGGTTCGAGAACCGCGAGGAGTCCAGGAAATGGTCGGAGGCCGAGATCAAGCTCCTGGCCACGGCCGCCGATATAATCGGGGCCTACCGACTGCTGGAAAGAACTCAGCGGCAGATCGCCGACAAGGAAAGGCTGGCCGCCGTAGGCAAGCTGACGGGGGACATAGCCCATGAGATCAAGAACCCCCTATTCGCCATCAGCGCCGTGCTTCAGACCCTCCAGCGCAAACTGGAAAGAGATGACGTGATGATTTTTCAGGAGGGACGGGGCTTCATGGAAAGGATCATAGGCATCCTCGTGACCGAGAGCCGGAGAATCGACGCGCTGGTCCAGTCCCTTGTCGCCTATACCCGCGACCAGGAGCCGGTCCTGGTCGAGACTGACCTGGCCGACCTGCTCGAGACCGTTATCGTGGCCCGTCACGCGGACTCGAGGGCGAAAAATATTTCCGTGGTCAAGCGGGTCCCCAAGGTCCCGGCCGCGGTCCTGGCCGACCGTGAGATGATGCAGGCCGCCATTGACGCGATCCTGTCCAACGCCATCCATTTCACACCCGCGCAAGGAAGGATTACAATGGAGCTAAGTGAAACGAGTTCCGGGACCTGGGTCCTGACCGCCTCCGACCAGGGAGGAGGAGTGTCCGAGTCCGACCTCGAGAGGATTTTCGATCCCTTTTTCTCCACCAGGGAGGAAGGGCCTGGATTCGGGTTGCCCATTTGCCGGAAAATCATGGACCTGCACGGCGGAAGCGCGAGGGTCCGCAATATCAAGGGAGGCGCCGCTTTCAGCTTGGTCCTCCCCGCCATCCGATCGGAGAAGGAATTAAAACCGCAAGGAAAGGCCGATGAAACCGACCCTGTTAATAGTTGACGACGACAAGTCGGTCCTTATGGCTCTGGCCGAGTACTTCAGCCAGGACTACGAGGTCATCTCGGCCGCGAGCGGGGGAGATGGACTCAAGGCCTTTGATTTGAACTCTCCCACCGCCGTGATCCTGGACCTCAGGATGCCGGACATGGACGGCGTGGAAGTCCTGAAAAAAATGAAGGAGAAAGACCCCCAGGCCCCCGTGGTCATGCTGACGGCCTTCGGGGACATTAAAACGGCGGTGGACGCCATCAAACTCGGGGCCGAGCAGTTCCTCAGCAAGCCGGTGGACCTTCAGGCCCTCGATTCCATCCTGGGCAGGGCGGTCAAGGACGCCCGTCTTAAAAGAAGGTATAAGCTTCTCGATGAAAAGTCGGGCTATAGAAAGGACGACCTGGTCCTGCCGCCCGAGATATGGAAGGCCATTACCATCATGGCGGGAAACCCCGACACCACGGTGCTCATTACCGGTCCCACCGGCGTGGGCAAGGGCGTGGTGGCCGAGACCATTCATAACGAGTCCGCCAGGAGGGACGCGCCCTTCGTGGATATCAACTGCGCCGCCCTTACCGAGACCCTGCTCGAGTCCGAACTGTTCGGTCACGAGGCCGGGGCCTTTACCGACGCGAAGAAAGCCAAGAAGGGACTTATGGAAATGGCCGACGGGGGCACTCTTTTCCTCGACGAAATAGGGGAGATGCCCATGTCCCTCCAGGTCAGGATACTCAAGTCCATCGAGGACAAGACCTTCCGCAGGGTGGGCGGTACCAACAATATCAACGTGGACGTAAGGATAACGGCCGCTACCAATGCCGACCTCCGAAAAAAAGTCGAGGGGGGAAAATTCAGGGAGGACCTTTATTACCGGCTGAACGTCATACCCATCGAAATTCCTCCGCTGAAAAAAAGGACTAATGAAATAGAGGACTTAACCAACGTTTTCATTAAAGAATTCTCCGCCAAGATGAATAAGCCCATCAGGGGGATCGAAGAACAGGCCATGGCCGTTTTAAAGGCCCATCCCTGGCCCGGTAATATTAGAGAGCTAAGGAACGTCATCGAGCGAGCGGCCATCTTGTGCTTCGAGGACAAGATAAGCATGGAACACCTTCCAAGGGACCTTAGGGAATCGGAAGACGAAATTGAAAAAGAGCCGGGGTCACCTATGACTTCCCTCCTTGAAATGGAAATAAAACAGATAATTAGGACATTAAAGCACACGGGTAACAACAGGGCCAAGGCGGCGAAAATTCTTGGAATCGACGTGTCCACTCTGGGCAGAAAAATCAAAAAATATAAGATCGAGGCCGATTGAAAAAGCAAATTGCAAAAAGCCGGGGCAATATGCCTTTTATTACTTGCCATTTTTCATCAGAATAATCTCTTCCCTCGCCGCGTCATTGACAAGTAAGATTTTTTTCCATTCCAGGTCCAGCCAGATATCTTTACTTAAATGGCTTAATTATAAAGATTAATTGTGTTTATACGCGAGAACTTTTTCTTTGGCGCCCGATAATTCGATTAAAAGGCGAAAACGGTCTCGACTTGGCCTATTCCTTGCTTTATTTTGCCAGAGAAACGGACATTACCAAAGGTAAGGAACATTAAGTGACAAAATATAAAAAAATCTTGATCGTTGACGATGAACCCTCGATACTGCACACCTTGTCGCATTTCCTCAAAGTAAACGGCAACGAGGTATTGACCTCTTCGGAAATGTCGGCGGCCGAGTACATGATCAAGTCCACCAAGGTTGACCTGGTGCTGGCCGATATCCGGCTTACGGGAGTCCTGGGTAGAGAAGGCCTCGAGCTTTTAAGCTATATAAAAGAACATAGTGAGGAAACAACGGTAATAATAATGACCGGTTACGGTTCGCCGGAGATCGAGAAAGAAGCCTACGACAGGGGAGCCTATTATTACATCGATAAACCCATCCGGCTGCACGCCCTTCACGAGCGCCTGTCCAAGCTCGGCATCGGCACTAAATTCAGCGAGGGGCCTAAAAATGACAAATGACGCCAAAACGTCCTTCGAGGAAAAGAAATTAAAAAACGAACTTCTCGATTATTTCGAGAAAGGCAAGGCCTTTACCCAGGAATTGATGCTCGAGAACGAGAGGTTGAGACTTCGAGTTTTAGGGCTCGAGAGGCAATACGACGACCTTCAATCCCGGCAAAGCTCGGAGCGCGTCCGCGTCCTGGAGGAGGAAAACGCTAAACTGCGGGGCAGGCTGGAGGAACTCGAGTCCAGGTTCGGAGAAGTGGAAAAGGAAAACCAGGATTTTGCCAAGCGCTACGTCGAGGTACAGTCTCAAAACGACAACCTTCTTAATCTTTACGTGTCCAGCTATCAGCTTCACGCCACCCTGGACCCCGAGGAGGTGGTGACGGTAATACACGAGATCATGCTCAACCTCATCGGCGCCGAAAGGTTTAAAGTCCTTATGATAGACGACCGGAAAATGAGACTTACCATGGTGGCGGGAGAGGATGAAAACGGCCCCATCCGCGGACACGGCAAGGCCGAGCTCGATCCCGAGGTCGAGACGGTGCTGCGCGAGGGAGGGGCCATATTCAGGGACGAGGAAAATCCAGACCGCCGCTACCTGGCCTGCGTTCCGCTCCGGGTAAAGCGCGAGGTGGTCGGCGCCATAACCATATCGAAATTGATGGACCAGAAAAAACACGGGCTAACCACTATAGATCATGAACTGCTCGACCTTATGGCGGACCACGCGGCGGCGGCCCTGGTCAGCTCCGACGTTTTCTCCCGGACCGAGCGCAAATTGAGGACGGTCGAGAATTTTCTCGAGCTATTGCAAATGGACTCCGGCCGCGACGGCGCGGGCGGAAGGTTATAAGATATTTTTTTTCGCGGCGGCCACGCCCCAGCGGCTAAAAGGAGACGATGGAAATGACTGGCAGAGTTTTGGTGGTGGACGACTCGGAGCTGATTCACAATATGTACCGCCTCATGCTCAAAAAGTATCGCGACCTCGAGATCGTCTCGGCCATGAACGGAAAGGAGGCCCTCGAAAAACTCGAGACCATGGACGGCGTGGACCTTATTCTCCTCGATATCAATATGCCGGTCATGAACGGGGTCCAGTTTATGAAGACCCTGAAGGAGGGCAAAAGGCACTCGAACGTTCCCGTCATCATCGTGAGCACCGAGGGCAAGGAGGACGACACCAGGAGAGGACTGGACCTGGGCGCGAAGGGATACATCGTCAAGCCTTTCAAGTCCGGGAGCCTTCACGAGACCATAGATAAAATCATCGGTCTTAGCAACAACTGAAGACCGGGAAACGGCGGATGACGCCGGGGCGGAAAAAGCGTCCCCATCCCAAGGGGACCCGCGAGAGAAGGCCGCCCCTCAACCAAGCGTAAACTTGTTTGTTTACGGCCGCGAGAGATTTACCTCTCGGCCGCGGGGAAGGTTCGCGCTCCGAACGGAGGAGGGAGCGGCGGCCCGGGGCCAAAGAAAAAGCGCGAGCGCGCGATCGATTCGCGCCGGAAATAAGGAAATGAACGATATCGAAGGCATGACCCGTCAAGACACAACCACCGAACCCGAGCCGGTAAGGCTCGAGGCGGTCAGGTCGCTCGTGGCCGAAGGCTCGATGGACAAGGCCCCCCTCCTGTTAAAGGCCATGTCCGACTCGAGCGAGGCGGTCAGGCGCGAGGCCATGAATGGATTGTCCCTTTTCCCCGCCGATTTCGTGCTTCCCCGACTGGAAAGACTTCTTCGCGACGGGGCCGACGCCAACGCCCGCAACGCGGCCATGGAGACTTTTCCCCGCTACGGCTCCGAGTCCACCTCCTATCTTTTAGGGCTTCTCAGGGACGAGGACGCGGAAATCAGGGACTTTGCCTCGGTCATGCTGGGGCGGATCAAGGACCCCGACTCGGTCGAGGGACTCATCGAGGCGCTGGCGGACCGGGACGAGAACGTCAGGCACGGCGCGGCCGAGGCCCTGGGCAAGATAGGCGACCCCAGGGCGGTTGACGCCTTGACGGCCGCGCTCGAGGACGACTTCTGGGTCCAGTACGCCGCGGTTACCGCGCTTGGCATGATAGGAGACGGCCGGGCCGTCGCGCCTCTTCTCAAGCTGCTCGATGACGAGATGCTGTGCCAGGCGGCCATGACCGCGCTTGGAAACGTGGGAGACCCCTCGGTCGTTCCGGTCCTGGCCAAGATGCTCCTTAGCCCGGACCCAACGCTCAGGAACGACGCCGTCGCCTCCCTGGTCTCCATCCAGGACCGGATGGAAACGCACGTTCATACCGACGGCCATTGCCTTCCCAGCATCAAAAGGGCCCTGGACAAGGACGAGCTTTTCCAGCATCTTCTTCGCTCCCTCGAGGACCGCGATCCCATGGTGAGGAAAAACGCCGTTATCGCGCTGGGATGGCTGCGGAAATCCGGGGCGGTCGGCCGTCTTGTCCAGCTTCTTTCGGACGAGGAACTGCGGGAATACGCGGTCAATTCTCTGGTGTCGATGGGCGGCTCGACGGCCATGGACCTGGTCAGGTCCATGGCGGGCGTTGACGCCGAGACCCGTCTCGCGCTCATCCGCTGCGTCGATTGGATAGGCGAGGTCAAGGCCATCGAGGCCTTGGTGCCCTGCCTGAAGGACGAAAGCCGTGACGCGCGTCTCCGGACCATCCGCGCCATGGCCGGCGCCCTCGAGAGCGAGTCCGTCGAGGACGCTCTCATCGAGATGTTGTCCGACCGCGACCCCGCGATAAGGTCCGCCCTTATCGAGACCCTTTCGAGCTCGAGATCGGCGACGCTGCCGTCAAAACTCGCGTCACTCATAGCCTCAGGGGACGGTCCCGTCAAAACGTCGGCCATCAAGGTCCTCGGGGCGGTAGGAGGCGATGAAGACCTCGATATCATAGAGGACTCGATAAAGGACGAGGACGAGTCGGTAAGGGCCGCGGCCTTCGAGGCCATGGGTGGATCGCGTTCGCGGACCGCTCCCGACGGGGTTTACGCCAAAGGGATCGGGGACGAAAGCCCCAGGGTAAGGAAAGCCGCCGTCGAGGCCATCGGGTCCGACGCCTCGCCCGCGACCAGGGAAAAGCTGGGCTCCCTGATTAAGGACAGGGACCCCGAGATAAGGATGGCGGCCGTCGAGGCCATGGGAAGGCTCGGAGACCCCGCGTTCATCGAGCGACTGATCGAGGCTTACGCCACCGGCGGCAAGCCGGTCAAAGTTAAAGCCATCCGCGCCCTGGGCAACGTTTGGGACAGGAAAAGCTCGAAGTTCCTGACCGGCCTCCTCGAGGAACCCGACGCGGAGATAAAGAAGGAAGTCCTTTACGCCCTGGCCCGGATACAGGATAAAAGGTCGGCGCCTGGAATAATCGTGGCCCTCGAGGACCCCGACTGGTGGGTAAGGACCGCGGCCATCAGGGCCCTTGGGCTTACCGGTGACTCCGGCATGGTAGGGAGCCTTTTGAGCAGGCTGGCGATCGAGGAGGACGAGGTAATAAAAAAGGAGATCATCGTGGCGGTGGGAAGACTGGGAGACGAGAGGGCCGTGCAATCCCTCCTCCCCCACCTGCACGAGGAGAACCTGAAAATCGAGATCATAAACGTCATCGAGAAGCTGGGACTGGGCGACCTCGAGTATTTTTATAACTTTCTCAAGTGCTCGAACAACAGGCTCAAATGTCTTCTTGTCGAGATCCTCGGGAGGATCGAGGGAAACGAGGGAGCCAGGTTCCTGGCCATGCTTTTAAAGGACGAGCTGGACATGGCCAGGTCCAGGGCCGCCGAGGCCTTGGGACGGGTGGGAGACGAGCGGGCCATACCCGCGCTCCTCGCCGTCCAGAGAAACGACGTGAGCGAGAACGTCAGAAAGGAAGCCGCCCGCGCCATAAGGAAAATAAACGAGCGGCTGAAAAAATGAGTTTAGTGGAAAGTCGTAACGGCAGGTTATGTTTTTGGGAATAAACAAGGACCTTAATTCTGGCGACGAGTGGGCGGTAAAAATCAAGGACCGCCACGACCTGACAGGAAAGGAGTTTTAAAATGCAAAGATGCCCTAATTGCAACGATTTCATGCCCCAGGGGGCCGTTCAGTGCGAAAGCTGCAAAGCCTACGTGGACGGCAAGGAAAGAGTCGACGACCGGTGCGAGTGTGGAAACCTCGTGGCTAAAATCACGAGGGACACCATCGAGATAAAGTGCCGCCGCTGTAAAAGGATTAGAATCATCGACGCCAAATCGCTGGCGGAGAGATACGACTACCTGATCCAGCATAACGAATAAAACAATCTTTCAACCGGGGCGGGGCCGTTCAAGCCGTAACGGCCTCGCCTCGGAGACCTTCGCCCAGCGGGCGGCCCGTCCGGTCCTATAACCTAATGGTCCGGGCCATACCGCGTCCTTGCCAATTCTAACCATTTATGAATATGATGTTGGCGGAAGATGGGGACGATCCGATCGTCCTTGTCCTACCCATCTCGCGTTCGAAATGGAGAGCCGGACATGAAGACGAGTTACAAGGGCAAGGTCGCGTTGGTCACGGGCGGCGCGCGCGGACTGGGAAAGAAGATCGCTCTGGACTTCGCCCAAAGAGGAGCGAACGTGGCCATAGCCGATCTTCGGGAAAAGGAACTCGAGGAAACGGCGCGGGAGATAGAGGCGCTCGGGACCCGGGCCTTTCCCCTCAGGGTGGACCTGGCCGAGAAGACGGGATGCGAGTCCATGATAGCCGAGGCCTCTCAAAAGGCCGGGCCCGTCGATTTCCTGGTCAACAACGCGGGGGTGGTATGGAACCGCGACGTGGCGGACCTCGAGGACCGCATGATAAGGACAATGGTCGAGGTCAACCTGATGGCCCAAATATGGACCACCAGGGCCGTCCTCCCCGCCATGATCGAGCGCGGGGAAGGGACCATCGTGTGCGTGGCCTCGGCCGCCGGCAGGGTGGCGACGCCGGCCATGAACGTCTACGCCGCCACCAAGTTCGCACTCATCGGATACCACGACGCGTTAAGGCACGAGCTGAGAAAGTCAGGCTCGGGCGTCAAGGTCGTTATGGTCTGCCCCGGATACATGGACACCAAGATGTTCGTGGGGGCCAAGGTACCCCTCGGCGTGAGCCTGACCGACCCCCAAAAGGTCTCTAAAGCCCTCATGAAGGCGCTGGATAAAGGCAAGGAGGAGATATACGTTCCGAAGAACACCCATCTCCTGGCCATTCACCGCGTCATGTTTCCGCCTAAAATGACCGAGCGTCTAATCGAGATGACCGGGATGCACGAGTCCTTTTACGAGTCGAGGACGGAAGATTGATCATTGGCGAAGGCTATCGTCCGGACGCTTCCCGAATAAAGCCCGGCCGAAACGCGGCTCGGCCTTGTAAGGAAGCCGGCTTCCGGCCCTTGGCCTTGTCGTTTATAAAGTGAACTCGATCAGTCCCCTGATGTTCGCCTTGCCGCCCTTGCCTTTGCCGCCCATCGCGGTCCCGTCCTTGAAGCCCCTCACGTTAAGGTCTGACAGGTCGTAGGGGTCCGGCATGGCCAGTCTGGCCTCGAAAATCCCGTCCCGTCCGGCGCGGTCCGGCTCCCTTAGGTACCTGCCACCCGGCGAGGGCCTCGTGCCAAGGACTTTGAATATGGTGGCGCGGCTCGACCGCGCTCTTAGCTCGGCTTCCCTGGTGTAGGCCGTAAAATACTCGAGGCTCGCCTTGTTTCCTTCCCGCCGGGCCTTGAAAACCCGGTAGCCGTTCGGATACTCGATGGTGCAGGGGACCTGGAAGTGGACCGTCGAGCCGTCGTCCGAGGCCGCGCCAAAAGTAGAGGCCTTTTTAAAGGCGTCCACCACCACGCCGTGGTAATGGCCGCTGATGACCGCCTTCACGTTGCCATGCCTCGCGAAAAGCCGCTGGAGCTGCATCCTGGCCGCCGAGCGCTTGCGCGTGAAGTGATACCTCGACTTAAGGTAGGCGTTCATGAGGGGCGGAACGATACTGAGAGGATAGATGGGATGGTGGGAGGCGATCAGCACGGCCTCCCCCTCCCGGGACGAAAGCACGTCCTCCAGCCAGTCGATCTTGTCCTGAGAAAAACCCAGGTTCGAGTGGGTCGGAATGGTCGAGTCCAGAACCACGAGCGTCAGCCAGTCCGTCAGCCTTTGCACGTAATCGACCTTGCCGTCCCTCGGGCCGAACCCCTCGTAGAAATTGGAAATGGGAGCGCTCGAGCTGGCCGGTCCGTTCTCGGCGAAGGTCCCCTTCGCGTCGTGGTTGCCCACCGTGACCAGGGTCTTCTCGCGGACCCGGCCGGGAAGACCCTGAAGATAGGACCGAAACAAAAGGGCCTCGTCCTCTTCCCCGTGCTCGGTAAGGTCGCCGCAAAATAATAGAGCGTCCACCGGGGCCTCGACATAATTGGCCTCCGCCGAGGGAGAGGAGAGGAAAACCTCGTCATAAAACTCGACCCGATGACGGCCCGAGACTATCTGGTCGATCACGTCCTCGAGGATCATCTTGCTTCCCTCCTCGGGGAAATGGCCGATCAACTCGTAGTTTTTGCTTTCATCCTCGTCCACGAACCTGTCAAGACAAAGATGCGTGTCCGAGGCCACCGCCAGGGTCACCTCGTCCCGCTCCCGCCAGAAGGGCGCCAGGTTCGGGCCCGGACCCGAGACTATGGCCTCGATTTCGCCCGAGCCGGTCAAGACCAGACGCCTGTCCGCCCGCTCGCCCAGGTTGGCCAGCGGCTTGGGCGGGCCGCCGTTATGAAAGCTCTCCTCCACCAAGTCCTGGCGGCGGCTCTGAACGAAGTCGGAACGCGCCGTTACCTCGCCGTCCCGCGAGGCGACCGACACGGTCCTGGCCCCGCAAGGATATGCCGCGGTCGAGCAGGTCACCAGGTTGAGCGGGCCTCCCGGTATCCGTCCCGCCCCGTTGGCCAGGGCCTTGCCGGAAAGAACCAGCGAGACCTGAGGATGGCGGCGGAAAATATCGAGCAGGGCGTCGCGGTCATCGGCCGCGAACCCCTTGGCTTTATCCACCTCGATGAGCGGGGGCCTCGATACGATCACCACCAGAGAGTCGGTCGCGTCGGCGAGAACTTCCTCCAGGCCGGCAAGCTGGGCCTCCCGGTTATAAAGGCGGGAGGGAACGCGACGCGGGCATTCCTTTTCCTCGGCCAGGCGAATGAAAGTAACGCCGCCTTTTGACCAGGACTCGAGACCCTTGCCGGCGCCGGGGCATATTATTTCGAGACTCGAGGAGGAAATGAGGTCGCCGGCGGGAGGAGCGGGGTTTGTCCCGAAAGGCGCGGGTCGGGAAAAGCCGCCGCCGTGAACGATGAACCCCAGGCCCGGGTCCTTTTCGGCCATGGCCGAGACCACGTCCTGGGCCAGGGTGAGCGCGTGGCCGTACATCAGGCCCCCGCCCATCTTGCCCGCGTCCTTGCCCTCGCCGGGAGGCGAAAGAAAGGTGTCGGTCAAAAAGCCGAAGCTTGCCTCGGCCGGCCTCATCCCCGCTCGGGACCTGAAGGCCCAGGTTCCGAAGGAAGCGGCCAGGGCCGCGCCGCCGGTGACCTTTAAAAAACTCCTCCTGCCCCATCCTTCACTAGTCATGCGTTCACCTCCCGCTAACTCCGCGAGCGCTGGGCGCCCATAACAATTGATAGCCCGAATTTTCCGGTGACGCAAACGAGTTACCCGGGCGTTATCCGGGCGGCGGCCTGACAATATTCCGTTCTGGATTTTCTCTCTTTGAAAAGCGAGGAGACGATTTTTAATAACCGATTTACGAAGAGGTCAAAAAACGGGCGAAAGCCTCGCCGAATAGCCTTGACTGAAAACGCCGCGCTCATCATTGTCCGCCGCGCCCTTCCCAATAAATCGTCGCCTGGCCGCCTTCGGCTTGTAAATGGCCGCGTGATCGAGATAATGTATTTAGCCGCCCGAGCGGAAAGGGTCGCAAGACGCGAATTGGGCGCCGGAGTTTATAACCGACATGGAAGAAAGGATTACGCCAACTAATAGTGGCGGGCACAGGGACCCCGGCCTGGATTTCGCGCGGGGGCTGGCCATGCTCCTCATGGTGGCGGCCCATTTCTCCGTGGCCGTGGTCCCCCATTCATGGATGGGACGAGCCTTCCATTTCGCCGCCTACTCGGCGCCCGCTTTTTTCTTTTTCGCCTTTGGCATGACCTTCGACTTCTTCCTGCGCAAGGGCGCTAAAAAGTGGACGGTCATAATACTTTTCCTTTACGTTGCCCTGGCCCACAACGCCTTCAGGGGATCGGTCTTCTCCAATGACGTTCTCGGCGTCCTTGCCTCCTCCCTGGCCATATTGGCCGTCCTCGAGATGAAGGGAAGCCGGTCCAACCGCTTCTACGCGGGCCTTGCTCTTATTATATTCGCGGCCCTTTTACTCAACCACGCCATCGACTACCCCATGCTCCAAACTTTTTTCTCCAGCACGGGCAGACGCATGCCGCTGATACCCTGGATCGCCTTCATCCTGGCGGGCCTTGTTTTTGAAAGGACCGGCGACCGGCGGCTCCGTCTGGCCTTTTCCTTGTCCCTTATGGCCGCGGCCATGCTCCTGGCCTGGCTGCTAAAGGGCCTTCCCGCCAACGAGATATTCAGCAAAAACCCGCTCAGCCCCGCTTACCTCGCTTTTTTCCTCGCTATGGCCATGGCCATGGTCGAGACGGTCAGGATGGGCGCTTGGATTTATAAACGACTTCCCATCATGCCCGGGGCCATCGAATACCTCTCCCGTAACCTCCTTTTGGCAACCACAATGCACTACGCCGCCTTTTTGCCGGTCAGGGCCGCTTACAAGCTGGCCGTCCGGAACGACGAGGCGCTCATGAAGCTGGCCTCCCAGCGCGACCTTGCGACCATGGCCGCCGGGTCGGCCCTCTCCATCGTCATCCTGTTCGCCCTGCTTCCACTGGTTTTAAAGGCCTGGGAAAAAATCGCCACCGGCAAAATAATGGAGAGACTAAGAGATGATTACCACGTAACCGCCATCCTTATGATCGTTTCCATGATCCTCGCCATGCACGTAAGGTACTTCTTCTTCATCGAGCCCATACCGGTTATCAAGAAATTGGAGCTGTCCTTTACAACCAACGCCGCCGGATATTTTGTCGCGACCTTCATCGGAATAGCCATTATGACCTACATGGCCCTCGAGATGGCTGAATTCAGAAAGAGGCTGAAAATAATTCCGGCCCTAACCGACTCGCAAGACGTTTGAATGTTTCCGTCGATATGATACAATCTCGAACAACGACCTGAAACTGGCGTTGGGTAAGCGTTGGCCGAGGTTGTCAAAAATGGGTTGCGGGCGATTTGGCGCGGACTCTAAACCCATTGATTTTATTACCATGCCGGGGTGGCGGAACTGGTAGACGCGCGGGACTCAAAATCCCGTGAAGCTTGCTTCGTGTGGGTTCGATTCCCACCCCCGGCACCAAAAGTTTAGCGGCTTGCATTTTTGAATTGTTTATAGTCGTTATTTTTCAGCCTTGTTTTTAGCAAGGGTTTCCTATCATCCGGCCTTTCTTTCACTGGCATGATCGCGATTTTGCAGAAAAGCTCTCGCAATATTTGCCTCGTCGGCCGGCCAGTTCCTGCAAATCGACCAGGAACGGGACTTGATTCTCTCGGCCCTCAACGGGACTGGAAGCTCTCCCGTTGTGGTTTTCCTGTATGGCCTTTTCGGAAAGGACGCCTTGTCGCAAGACCTTATAAAAATCCACCATATCCTGCTCGCCAAATCCGATTGATTGGTATCAATTCGAAATAGCCTCGAAAGCCCGGCCAAGCGGGGGCGACTGATGGAAAGGTTCACGAGTTTGTCCTGGTCTCCCCCAAAAGCAGTTTTTTATAATCTCCATTCGCCCTGTAACTTTCGATAAACAGATATGGGGCAAGAAACATTATGCCGCCAAAAAATCCGATCACTCCCAAGAAAACCCCAAGGAGCGTAAAGTTATTCCGCCAGGCGGTCCACAATCCGGAAAGAGTGAGAAAGCAGATGAACTCTGAATTGAACCGTCCGGACCAGGTCATTTTGGCCATCTCGCCAAAGAACACGGTAAACAGGTTCCAGCCGCGGTCAAGGCCCACAACGCCAGTGTAAGTAACGATAAACAAGAACATCACCGCCAATAATATCCGGAACCCGGGTGCAATTTTCTGGTGGTGGATTTTTTCTTGACATCCCTCAAAATATTGGTACAATAATTAAACCAATAAGGCGCGCGAAAACAACTATATGAAAAATAAAATAAAAAGAAAGTCGATCGCCGAGCAGATTGTCTCCCAAATCAGAAAAGATATCTTCACCGGGAACTATAAACCGGGCCGGAATTTGCCGACCGAAAGAGAACTCGCCGAGCATTTCGGAACTTCAAGGGGGACCCTGAGAAGGGCCATGCAGACCCTGAGCGAGGAGGGATGGATCGAGACCGTGCAGGGGAGGGGCAACACGGTTTGCGATTTCCGGCGTACCGTGAGCATTGACGCGGTCCCCGATCTGCTGCTGGATTGCCCTGAAGCGGTTTTGACTCCCGAGCTTTTGCATTTCCTGGTGGATTTCACCAGCTTCTTGTATGAACAGATACTTCTGGCCGCCTCGGAAAAGGCCAAGCCCGAGGACGCGCCTCGCCTCCTCGAGCTCATGTACGCCCAGAACGAAAGTCTGACCCCGGCCGAATTCTGGAACAACGAAGCCAGGTATTACGGCGAGATTCTTCGCGTCGGGAACAACGTTCTGTTGCAAATGAGCTTTAACCTGCTGTTGAAAATCATCGCGGGGATGATAGAAAGCGGAATTATGAAAAAACCCCCGTACCCGATACCGATATATCGCGAGATGCACGAAAGGATGATCGCCGCCGTCTGTTCTGGAGACCGGCGGAAAGTATCGGAACTTTCGCGGGCCGACAAGGCCCACATGATCGAGTTTTACCGCGGGTTCATATCCGATATAGCGGATCATTCCGTAAAGGACGGCGAATGAGCTCGGGTGGATTAATATTCGGCCAATTAAAGAGAAGGAGTTTCGCGGGTGAGTAAATACGACTCGAAGATGACCTCGCGGGAGAGGGTCCTGGCCACGATCGAGGGCAAGCCGGTGGACCGGGTCCCGGTAATGCTCTGGCCCAACTGTCACGCGGCGTTAAAGTGCATGGCAAAGATTCGTCCGGCAAGGGAGCGGGTCTGGAACGCCCTTGGCCAGTGGCTGTGGAGGAAGTTCAAGGAAGGCGGCGAGATGGACGCTAAAGAAATCTGGCGCGGGCTGCCCCTCTTGTTTTTCTATTACGCGGTCAACGAGTACGCGCTTGACCTGGGCTCGGACATGGCGGAGGTCGGCTACGGGGACGCGGGCTACTGGTCCGGCAAAAGGCCGCCCGACGTCGCCGGCCGGACAGCCGGGTCGCCGGGCGCGTTGAATTGGCTGGCGGAAAAATTCAACCAGCCCTACTGGCTCGAAAACGGCGGCCTGCGGGCAACGGATTTCGCGGGCAACGTCCGCGCCGTCGGCGGGATATATTTCGACGTGGTCGAGCCGGGGATCAAGAACATAGAGGACCTGGCAAACTTCCGCTTCCCCGACGCGAGGGACGACAAGCATTACGCGGCGCTCAGAAAGTTCCGGGCCCGGCGACCGGACGTCTGCATTTACGCCAGCAACTTCGGGGTCCAGGACCTGCCCACCTCCCAGATGATGAACATGTCCAACTTCTTGACGTCCATGATCGACTATCCCGACGAGGTAAAAAAGTTCCAGAAAAGATTCGCCGACCACATGATCGGCGTGGGCATACGCCAGATCAAGGCGGGCGCGGACGTCATCTTCATCTACGACGACTACGGCTACACCGGCCGTACCCTCATTTCCATGGACATGTGGAAGGAATTTACTTATCCCCACTTGAAGCGGATGATAGAAACCTACCATGAGGAGGGCGCCAAGGTGATGCTTCATTCCTGCGGGTACCAGATGCCCTTTTTGGAATATTACGTGGAAGCCGGACTCGACGTGCTCCAGACTTTCCAGCCCAAGGCGGGCAACGATTTCGCCAGGGCTTACGCCGAGTACGGCGACAGGTTGACCTTCAACACCGGAATCGACATCCAACTCGGAGAAATGATAACGCCGGAGGAACTTCGCCGGTCCATCCTCGAATCCTACCGGATAGGCGGCGGGAACGGCCATCACATCCTGGGCATGACTCACATGCTCCAGTACACGATGCCCGTTGAAAACATGAGGGCACTGTTCGAGACGGTGTGGGAAATCCAGGCCGGCCGGCATGACTAGCCTCGATCTTTTCGGCAAACAAGGAGAGCGCGAATGGAACGACTAAGAGAATTCGCCAAAACGGGAAAAGCAAAGGAGACGGCGGAACGGGCGCGAGTCTTGCTCGACGAAGGCAAGGAGCCCGACTCCATTATGAAGGGCGCGCTTATCCCGGCCATGGATGAAGTTGGCGATCTTTTCCAGAAGGGCGAATACTTCGTGCCCGAGATGCTGGTGGCGGCCCGCGCCATGCAGCGGGGCCTGGAAGTCCTGAAGCCCATGCTGGTCGCTTCCGGCGTCGAGCCCATGGGTAAGGTCCTGGTGGGCACGGTAAAGGGAGACCTTCACGACATTGGCAAGAACCTTGTGGTCATGGCGCTCGAGGGCGCCGGCTTCGATGTCATCGACCTTGGCGCCGACGTGCCTCCCGAAAAGTTTGTGGAAGCAATCAAGGAGCACAATCCAAAGGTGGTCGGGCTATCGGCGCTTCTGACCACCACAATGCCGGCCATGAAGGACACGGTCGAGGCAATAAAGGCCGCTGGTATTGGCGACCAGGTCAAGATCATGATCGGCGGCGCGCCCCTCCGCCAGGAGTTCTGCGACGAGATCGGCGCGGACTTCTACGGGCCGGACTCCACGACGGGCCGCAACTATGCCCGCGACGTGGCGACCGGGGAAGCCTGATCACTTTATCAATAAATTACATTCAGGAGAGGAACCATGGACATTTGGAAAGACCATTCGCAAGAGGCGAAAAAGGAGCGCTGGAAGGCGCTGTGGGCCATGGAGGACCTGCCCCGGCCCTTGTGGTTTATTCCCGCCACTCCGGTCCTGGCCGTGGCCGCGTCTTGGCTGGTCAAGAAGCGGTCGGTGACGGGACTGTTCATGGACCGTGACGTCCAGCTCGAACAGTCGCTCAAGTTCAACCGGTTTTTCGGGCTGGCCCAGCGCTGGTGGTCCCAGGACGACTTCGTGCTTCATCTTCAGCCCCAGATGGGGGTCGGCGTCTTCGCCTCCGCCTTCGGCTGCGAGGTCCAGTTCCCCTTGGACCAGATGCCCTGGTCGCGCGCCTTCATCAAGCACGGCGACCCGCCGGAAAAGGTTTACGAGCTGGAGGAGCCCGAGGCCGACGCGGGCCTGCTCGGGCTGGTCCTCGAGTTCACCGAGCACTTCGAGAAAAAAGCCGGCGGCAAGTATCCCATGGCCATGACCGACCTGCAGGGTCCCATGGACACGGCCTACCTGGTGTGGGACTCGATCGATTTCATGGTCGCCATGTACGACAACCCGAGGGAGGTCCATCATCTGATGAGGATGGTCACCGACCTGATCGTCAAGTTCGTGAAAAAACAGCGAGAGCTGTCAAGAGAGTTCGTGCCCGCCCATTTCCCTCCCGTCTATCTGCCCGACGGCGGCGGGGTGGTGGTCTCGGAGGACGCCCTGGCCGTGCTCAGCCCCCATCTTTACGAGGAGTTCAGCCTGCCGTACATAAACGAGCTGTCCGAGGAGTTCGGCGGCATAGTGATCCACTCCTGCGGCAACTTCGAGCACCAACTCCCGGTCCTCCAAAAGGTCCACAACCTGAAGGGAATCAACTTCGGCGTTACCGAGACCAGGTTCGAGGCGGTGTGGGACGCCTTCGGCGGCAAGACCTGCGTGATACCCCATTGCAGCGCCGAGACCATCGTCGCGGACTTCCGGAACGCCGCCGAGTGGATATCCCACGTCATGAGGCGCAAGACCACCAACAGGGGACTGGCCCTGATGGTCGTTCCCGCGGTGGGGGACGCCCACCAGATCACCCTGGACGTGGCGCTGGGAAGGAAGACGAATATAAATATGAAAGAGCTTGCCCTGATGGGTCGCAACGTCCGGCGGCTGGTGGAAGGCCGGGCGTAAGGATCGGGGGGACGATCATGAAGGATAAAAGACTCGCGGCGCGGCCGGCTTTTCTGATCCCGGCGCTCCTTCTCGCGCTTTCCGCTATCGCGGACCCCGGGATCAGATATTTCCAAGGCCACGAGAACGGCAAGGTCACCGGGTTCGACAAGACGGACGCGGCCATGTTCCGGGCCTCCGATCTCAAGTCCAAGTATTACACCGAGCCGTGGTTCCACGAGATGCAGTTCCCCGACGAGGGCATTATCGTTATCGTGAATTTTCAGCGCCACAACATGGGTTTTTCCAGCGGGTACCTCGACGCCTACCTGATGATATCGGACAAGGACAACGACGCCATGATAGAGCAGTGGTCCGGCAAGTCGGGCGACGTCAAGATCGCGGATACGGGTTTCAAGATAGTAGCCGGCCCTCACCTCATGAAGCTGGAGAAAGATACATATCGGGTCAGGTTCGAGGGCAAGGACATGAAGGCCGACGTGACCTATAAAATCCTGATCCCGAGCTTCCAGCAGGGCGACGGCAAGGTGGTCTTTAAAGACGGGGAGTTCGTTAGATACAACTTCCCCATCCCCTGGGCCGAGGTCTCGGGGACCTTGACCTATAAGGGCAAGACCCGGAAAGTGAAAGGCAACGGCTCTATGAACCACGACCTGCAGGACCTCTCGCCCCTTAAATTCCCCACCAGGTGGAGGGCCCTTTGGGCTTACGGCGAGGACATGACCGTGTCCATGGTCAACTGTTCGGCCGCCGACTTCAAGGGCGAGTGGGCCATGAGGCTGATGGTGGCGGAAAAAGGCAAGATACTCTTCTCGTCTCACGATTTCACCCTCAAGGGCGAGGACTTTCAGCCGGTCCCAGGCGGGAACGTGCCCATGCCCATGAAGTTCGCCATCGAGGCCGTCCACGGAGACTCCTGGCTGAAAGGCGGCTACAAGGTCGTCAGGGTCCAGGAAAAAAAGAACGCCCTCGACGAGGCCCCCTCCTTCCTGAGGCCGCTGGCCAGTCTCGTCATCTCCGAAATGTGGAGCTACCGCTACTGGATGGACTATGAGTTCGAGTTCCACCAGGACGGACAAACCAGGACCGTCAAGGGAAGGGGAGTGGCCAACTACGTCGATTCCGTCGACGCCAAGGAGTGACCATTTCCCCCGCGGGCACTAGCCGGCCTCGCGGGGCGATGAGACGGGAGATCGAAATATCCAACGCGCGCCATGTGAAGCGCGGACTTCTCTGATATGATTCTCGCGGGGCCCTCATCAACGCGGGCCGCCCTTATATCGAAATAATCAAAGGAATGATCGGCGCTATGAATTCAATAAAAACCATTTTCACGGCCGCGTCCCTGACGTTGGCCATGGCGTTTTTTACCGGTCCGGGTCTCGCGGATGGACCCGCCGCCGCGTCCCCTTCCGGGGAGGCCCGATCATTTGTCGCGGTGGACGTTCCGCCCGGGACCGATCCGGCCGTCAAGATCGCCGCGCAGGCGTGCGCCGGTCTTATGAACCGCGAGTCCGGAGGCTCCGTCTATACCCGGATGAATGAAAAGGACGACATGTGGCTGACGGAACTTGGCCTCGCGCCGGATGAAATACTAAGCGCCGATGATTTCCTTGATACGTGCCTGGCAAAGTTCCCCCGCGGCGCGCTGTACTCGTATCGCGAGCAGAGAGAGTTGCTTCCCAACATCCTGACCGTGGCCGCGGCGCTCGAGGCCATACCCCTGGACGAGGAAATGGGGACCCAGCTCGAGAACGTCGCGTTTGACGCCAGGAAAGAGTTTAAAGAGTTGAACACCCCATATCTGGCCACCAGGCGCGTGTATGAAAACTACGTGAACCAAACCGCGGGGCTCGCCATGCTCAACCCCGGATACCGGGACTCTGGAGCAAAGGACTGGGACCCCGAAATCGCGAGAGACATGGACCCGTCCATGATCGATTTCGTTTTCTCGGAAAAGCTGTTCGTCGCCTTCCTGGTAAACGGCTGCATAAAAGGAACGCGCCAGCACGCGCTACTGAACGATATCGCGAGCCAAAACCCCTGGCCCAAGCCCATCGGCGTCTACGGGTACGCGAGTTACTGGAAGGTATTCGGCGGATACCTCTTCGAGGCCCAGACCACCTGCGCCGACTCGAGGAACATGGGCGCCATTCCCACTACCGTCAACAACCTGTCATTTTTCTCCACCCGGCGAAGGCCGATCGTCAAAGCCGGAGAGCTGACGCCGAACGAGCCGGAGCGCGTCGAATATGATCCTGACAAAACCTACGTCGCCTTCGTGGTGGGCGACGGGGACAATATCGCCTTTATCATGGACGCCCGCGCCGATTGGCTCCGCCGCCGGGTCCGGGCCTGCCGGGAGGATGAAAATTCATGCCCGCCGCTTACCTGGTCCATTTCTCCCCACCTCGTTCGCCTCGCGCCCGACGTGATCGAGTGGTATTACGAGACGAGCCGCGAGACCGGCAAGGATTACTTCATGCTCCCGCCCAGCGGCCACCTGTACTCCTATCCCGCGTCCATGGAGGAGACGGCCATGCAGGACATGTTCGTCGCCGCAACGGAAAATGACGCCCGCCTTCTCGGGACGATGAGTACGGTGCATTGGGAGTGGTTCAACAAATGGACCCGGGCCGAGAAGGACTTCCTGCCCAGGTACGCCAAAAGGGACGGGGCCATCCGGGGCGTCTTCCCCGTCAACGTGCCCTATATGTTCCCGACCTTCACCTGGGAGGACGGCCAATTCTTCAAGGTGCTCGACGGCGGCGGCGGCGAGGTAGTCCTGTTCCGCCCAAGGGAGTGGAGAGGGGTCGATGAAGCAAGGGGCGCGTTTATGGACAGGAAGTTCTATCTTCGTCCCGAGGCCATGGCCCAAGAGCTCCGCGACTACCCGCGAGGTACCGTCACGGCGATTTACATGACCAGCGACGGCGGCCTCGACCTGGACAACTCCCTCATGGAACTGATCAAGATACTCCCCGAGCGCGTCCGCCTCATAAGCGGCGACGCCGCCGTTCGCCTCGCCCTCGAGGCCCGGGGCCGGGAATGAACCTTGTCCCTCAATCTTTTATTGTAACTGAACTGGACTGAAAAAGCTTTAACTTGTACCTAATATAAACCTTGGGCAAAAACCATTGTACAGACCTTATGGAACTGATATTATTCCCAAGAGGAAGAATGTAATATGCATTTCGAATACCAAACGTCAAAGAGGGACAATATGCAGATTCCATTTTTGCTGGTTGTGTTAACGCTGTTGATTGTATTTGGTCTCGTTGGATTCGTGGCCTGGAAAAAATATTCCTGGCCATTGTCAGGAAAAGAGCCTCCAGTACTCTCCGGAAAAGTTATAAGAGAGCACGTGTCATTTGAATTTATAGTATGCCTGCTTCCTTCTTCTGATAAAGACCCACTTTCAGTGTTTGAGGCTCTGTTGGAGAATCAATATTTCGATTTTGAAAAAGTCGACGAAATCATCGCGGAACCAGAACGCGCCATTATATTACCGACGAAATTTGACGGAAACACCAATCCATTTACTCCGCCGGACCTGGGGTATATTAAACTTTTTGGCCGTGGAGTAAGCGAGGATCAGGCGGCCGAACTACAGCGGAGTAACCGGGCTCTGGCGCTAATGTTCTTCCATCCCCGCCATGAAGTTTTTAAGGCGCTTAAAGCGGCCAATAGTATGGTATATGACATTGCCGCCGAATGTGATGGACTGATTATCGACAACGAAGCTAGGCAGATATTCACTCCCGATGAATGGAGAAAAACAAGGATAGAAGACTGGAGAGAACAATTTCCAGACGTGAGTAATCATATGACCATGCACGCCTATCAGGATGGTGAATATATCAGGACCATTACTCTTGGGATGGCGAAATTCGGACTTCCGGATGTCGTGATAAACCAGACTTCAAGATCTCATGGTATCCAGGTTGGCAATCTTATCAACCTTTTTTGTCAATGCATGGTCGAGGGGGCCGAGTTTGAACTTGAGGGTGATTATATTCTCAATGTTTTGAGGATAAAAAATAGGGCCATGAGAAAGGCACTCAAAGAGTACTTGATAAGAAATGCCACCGCTAGAGCGAACATAGTACTTAGGAAAGGCAAGTGGGAAGAAGGCGACCCGGACAACGGAATCGTAGAGATATGCTTTGACCGTTACTCGGGAAAGGACCCACAGGCGAAACAGGAAGCATTGTTCAGCGAACTGTTTGGATGGGAAGATTCATTGTTCAACGTTGCCCATGAAGGTGAATTGGAAGCGGCAAGTCAAAGAGCTAAGGAGAAATTGTCCGAAGTGCGCGCCAAATTTCAGAATGACATGAAACCAGGCGACCTAATCATGGTAAAAGCGCCGTTTAATGATCGGGACGGGGGCCATGAGTGGATGTGGGTTGAGGTAATAAGATGGGAAGAGAACGATATCCAAGGCCTGTTAAGAAATCAGCCGTTTCACGTGCCTGATCTTCAAGCGGGACAGCGGGTGGAAGTAAACCAGGATGATATATTTGACTATCTGATTCAATATCGTGATGGGACTCAGGAAGGAAATGAAACAAGCGAAATCATTGAAAGGAATAGTAAATACACAGAACGTCAGAAGTAAATTCGAATAGATGCAAAAAAACGCGCAATCAAGGCGATCATGCGCAAAAATAAAAGACGCACCGTATAGTTCGTATGCCGGGAGGGAATCACGCAGTTTCCGCTGAACCGTGTGGGCCATCACCCATCGAAAGAGGGTTTTGAGGATTGGCGGATTTTAAGTTGAAACCGCGCCGCCGCCTCACCCCCGTCCGCTTGACCCTTCCAGCCTCCGGTTGCTAGACTTGGCCTTACTTCCTGGGAGGGAAATGAAAATGAACAAAGGCGCGTGGACGATTATCCTTATTTGGGCGGCGGTCTGGTGTTGTGACCTCGCGGCAAGGGCCGATGACCAGTGCGAGGAGCCGGTCGCGACCGCGTCGGGCCTGGTGCGGGGAACGGACGCCGAGACCCCCGGCGCGTGCGCGTGGCGCGGCATCCCCTTTGCCGAGCCCCCCGCGGGCGAGCTGCGCTGGAAAGCCCCCCGGCTCGCGCCGGCCTGGTCCGGCGTTCGCGAGACGACGGAATTCGGCCCCATGTGCGTACAAAACGTGCCCGGCCCCCTGGTGAAGCTCGAGAGCAAGGCGGGCATGTCCGAGGACTGCCTTTATTTGAACGTCTGGCGCCCGAAAAAATCGGGCCAGTTCCCGGTCATGGTCTGGATTCACGGCGGGGGCTACACCATAGGAGTGTCGTCCACCCCCATGTACTGGGGCGACCGCCTGGCCGCGGAGGGCGACGTGGTAGTGGTTTCCACCAACTACCGCCTGAACCTCTTCGGGTTCTTCTCGAGTCCGGCGCTCCTCTCGGAGGACCCGAACCAGTCCACCGGGAATTACGCCTTCCTCGACCAGGTGGCCGCCCTTGAATGGGTGCGGGACAACATCGAGAATTTCGGCGGAGACCCGGACAACGTGACCATCTTCGGGGAATCCGCGGGAGGACTCTCCGTGTGCACCCTTTACGCGACCCCCATCGCCAGGGGACTGTTCCATCGGGCGATCATCGAGAGCGGCGGCTGCGGCTTGAGCGAGGACCTGGGCCTGGGCTACCAAAACGCGAGACTGACCGCGGACAAGGTCGGGTGCGGCCTCGAGGATCTCGAGTGCCTGCGAGCGCTTCCCGCGAGAAAGCTCATCGCCGCCATGCCCAAGGGGATGGCCAGAAACGGCAACGTTCCCCACCACGACGGCCACGTTTTAACCGGAACCCCACTCTCCATGATCCGGGAAGGAAACTATAACCGCGTCCCCCTCCTGGCCGGCTACAACCGCGAGGAATTCGCGAACATGCTCAAGCTTTATCCGAAAATCAAGTACACCCGGCCCAGGGACTACGAGAAAAAACTGGTGGAAGGGGGTATGATGTCGCCGGAGACGGCCTCCGATTTCGCCCGGCTCTATCCGCTCGGCGAGTACCAGAATCGCCCGGTCGTGGCATACGGCCACGCCTTCGCGGTGGATAACTTCTTCGCCTGCAGTACCCACGACGGCCTGGTCTCGGCGTCTGGGCAAGGGACCCCGACCTGGTTCTACCGCTTCGACTACGACCACATGCGCTTTGGCAAGTACTTCGGGGCGGCCCATTCCTTCGAGATACCCTTCGTGTTCGACAACTTCGACCGCATGCCCATGAACGCCTTTTACAACGACAAGAACGTGGTCCCCGCGAGGGAGTTGTCCAAGACCATGCAGGCCTACTGGGTGAACTTCGCCAAGACCGGAAACCCCAACGGCCCCGGCCTTCCGGAGTGGCCCGAGTTCTCAGCCGAGTCTCCCCGACTCCAGGTTTTCGATTACGACGTCCGCGCCGAGGACGTCGGGCTCTCCGACCGTTGCGCCTTCTGGGCCGACCACCCCATGGAGCAAATGCCGGACCTGAAATAGCGATCGAGGATTCGGAAAATTCAGGCACGGTATTTATTTCCCTTTGAAACTCTTGACGCGGGGTAACAAATGCTAGAGGTTTGGACTGTAATGTGGAAATTGAATGATTCCGGGTGATGTGGCGGGAGCGGGTTGTGGGGGTTGGTGGATTTTTTCGTGGAAAAGCACTGGTAAGGATGGCTGGTGGGGTATGGCAGGCCCGTCCCACAGCGGCACCCTGCCATATGACGATATTTTATGTACTATATATACGGATAAAATGGGATAGTGTCCCCCGATTTGATTAATAGATTTTTACGAGAGACACTCCATGCGATGGAACAATTGAGCTAAATTTGCCATTAAATGCTCCAATATTCTTTTGACGCCACAAGTCGCGCACAGTCTTTTCTCCATCGATACTCAGTTCTTTCCAGGATATTGATATTCTCATTTCTTCTTCTCCGAGATTGAATAAGCCGATAGACAATGAACCGTCTTCCATCGGCTTGGCCATAATGAGCTGGTTGTCGGCATGACGGATGATATGACCTTGCCGCCCTAACGGATCCTGATCGACATCAATGACTTCCGAGTTTGTAAGAATGTTCAAAGTAAACGGGTCGAGCTTTTCCATATCGCCGGAGAAAAATAGCGGAGCAGCCATTAATGCCCACATAGACATATAAGAATACTGCTCGTCTGGTGTCAGATTGGTTGGTTTCCCTTCGCCCATACCAACAAGTGCATCTCCCACCCAACCTATAAGCAGATAGTCGGGGTCGTTCCATGCTCCAGGTCCCGCATATTCGTGATATTTAGCATTTTCCAGACCAATATAATAAAATCCCGGCAGTTCTTTTCCTTTTTTGAGCCCCAGATCTCCGGTAGTCCTCCAGCTATTCCCGCCAGTTCTGGCACCCCACTCCCAGACATCTTTCATTCCGTACTGGCAGAGGTTATATACTATGTCGCGCTCCTGAGAAGCAAGCAGTCTCCCCATTTTTATATATGGTCTGGCATAGTCCTTTTTCCGAAAGCCCCTCGGCAGGTAGCTGCACCAGTCGTATTTCAGGAAATCAAAACCCCACTTAGCGAATTTTCTGGCATCTTCTTCCTCACGAGAATAGCTTCCGACATAATTGGCACAAGTCCATTTTCCAGGAGAAGTGTACAAACCGGCCCGTAGTCCATGCGAATGGATATGATCTACCATGCCTTTGATATCAGGAAACTTATCATTGGGCAGTATGGCTCCGTCTTTATCGCGGTACGGAGCGTCTCCTCTTTTTTTCATCCAACAGTCGTCTATATTCACGTACATGTAACCGGCATCGGCCATTCCCGACTCTATCATTGCATCCGCGGCATTCCGCATGTGTTGTTCTGTAACGCGATTGTAGTGTATGTACCACGAGTTCCAGCCCATTGGAGGCGTAAGAGCCAGTGTGTCGCCTACAATAAGGCAGAATGCGCGTTTGTATGTTCCGTGCCCGTTTTCCGCCACGAACTCAATTTCATAGTCCTTAGATTCACCAGGGACACTCCCGGTAATGATCCCTGTAGACCCATTCAAAGACATTCCGGCAGGTAGTCCTGCAGCACTGAAAACTATTGGGCGCTCACCCGTGCAGGGAATTCTGTAGATGAATGGGCTTTTTGGTCTTGCTCCAAACACTTTAGGCCCGTTGATACGCGGCTCTGGTCCTGGCTCCGGGGTTAGTATATATCTTTCATACCCGGATGATTCCTGCCGCATTCCCTCATCAGAAGAATTCACTGAATACACTGAGGTGGATAAAAAGCCTGCTGTTAAGATTATTAAAAATGCATTGATAATCTTGCTTTTGTTAAGGCTGGTCGAGCAGTGTTTTGGAAAGTTTTTCATCGAACAGAGTCTCACTTTGCTAAAGATTTTATCAAACAGAAAAGTCGAGAACACCAGTCAGCCAACCAGTTCCTTTTCAATTTCTTCGAGACTTTTCCCCTTCGTTTCGGGTAGTCGTTTCCATATGAACAGGAAACCAAGCACGCAGATAATAGTATTGGCCTTCCCCCAAAAACCGGTCCAAGCTTAAAGTTATGCTTTATACTAGATTATTTGGGTAATGATTGCAAGGAGCAGGTCATAAGATCTGTGGACACAATACATAACTCACCACTGCTGTCCAAAATAATCGATTATCCTCTTCCGCGTTCAGCAAAATTAGTAGTTTAAGCCGCTCGGTTCCTTCTCCGCTAAACCAGGTCTCCCCTCCACAATACTCCTAGGACAGGTCCAGTTCGAGTTGCAGCGGTCCCGGCCCGGTTATTGGCGTTTGGAACGGGTCGTTGAGCCAGGCGAACAGATCCCTGTAGGTGAGCAAATTCATCCGCACCATGGCCGCCAAGTTGGACAGGCTCCAGCCGAAGCTCGCCTTGAGTTGCATGAACTTCAGGAGCAGTATGGCGATCAAAGCTGTCCAAATCTGGGTCTTGTCCGCGTTGGGCGTGGTTCCCAGAAAGGTCTTGATCTTCAGGTTCTGCTTGAGCGCCTTGAAGAACAGCTCGATCTGCCACCGGTCCTTGTAAACCGCTCCGATAGTGGCCGCGGGCAGGTCCGTGTTGTTGGTGATGAAGGCGATGTTCCGTCCCGTTTCGGGGTCCTGGACGACCACGCGCCGCAAGAGGGTGGGGTACTTCTCCCCGCCCGGGCCGATGAGCCGGATCATGCAGTCCAAGATAACGCCGTCCGAGCAGGGCAGATAGTACTCGATGTCGAAGAGGATGTTGGACTTGGTCCGGGTCACGAAGAACACGCCCTCGGAGTGGAGCCGGGCCAGCCATGGGCACAAGGGGAAAATGCAAGAAGGGGCCGATCACATCGAGGGCGGTGGACCTGGTTGTGAAAAGGAATAGCAAACAGGCGGGCATCGAGAAGAGAGTCACGAGCCACAACTCCCTAAACATGCCATGCTTCAATCCCATGTTGGAATTCACCAAAGACGACATTCTCACTTTGATCAAGTCAAGATATGGACTATCTCTGAATCCGGTGTATAAACACATGGACAGGACGTATTGCTTATGCTGTTACACCTCAGACTCAAAAAGACAAGCCTACAACTCGGAGGATTTTCCCGAGGAATGTGAAAAGTATTATGGGCAAATAGAGAAAATGCTTTTTGATAGCGGCCTTCTTGATAGAGTTCCTCAAGCACCTGAACGCAAGACACGAACTGAGAAGTTGGACACTGCATTAAGAAGAAGTCCGGAAGCGCTCTAATTGATCTCAGGCTCAAAGAAGTGATGGCCGAGATAGCTCCGATCTCCCGGACCGTCCACCGCACCCTTAAACACTGCATCGCCTTTAAGAAAGGGCCGACTCGCCAGCTATTCCTCCGCTATCACCCCGAGAGCAAGACCGTGGGCTTGGCAATGATGCCCGGCGACACTATGGTTCAAGCCAGGGAATTGTATCCCAGCGTCAACCTAGATCAATTCCTCGCTTTAACCCGCAAGGGATGGGACATCCAAGCCAACATGCACTTCAGCCACATCCAGCGGCACTACTACTGGGGAAAAGCTAAAATTGATTTAAAAAGGTACATGACCTATTGGCAGGAGCATTGGAAAGAAATCGTCCAGGTGGACCGGGACGTAAATAGAAATTTTGCCCCCTACTTCGACCAGCTTCTCTCACTCAAGATGATTGACCACGAAGACCTCAAGGAACTCGACCGCATTTTCACTCAGAAAAACCGCAACCATATACGCCCCTGTCCCGGCATTGACATGGAGTACACCTGGAGCTTGGAGGAAGCCGCCCGCTTAGACGAAAAAGGTGAACTTGCTTCTCTGGCCAAGGAAAAAATCATGGAGGCACTTTCAACCTGGGGCCAGCCCTTTAAACCCGACGTTAGAGACTAGCAAATACATAGGGCAACGGATTAAAAGTCCAGTAGGCTACCTGGCTTTGATGGACGGCGAGGTGAGGTCTGGCATACATTATTGACCTTGGATTGATGTCTCTATGGTCGAGCAGATCACCGCTCCTAAAGGAGAAGGCTTTCCTCGCCGCAAATGGTCCTCGTGGTATGCGGTTTTACTTTGATAAGGCGCGAAATAGTTCAGTCTATGCATTGGCTTCTACCTCTCAACGTTGGAACTATAGTTCTTTCTTGGCCTACTATCAATTCATTATTCATTTTTCCTTATCAACGGTTTAATCGATGAGGGAGTCTTGTGATGGAACAGGGCTAAGGCCTTCAGGGGGGCATCAATGATCTTAGAGGGGAAACCGAAAATAGATTAAACCATCCCATCATCCTCATAAGCCTTCTTGATGTCATAGAAATGCTGCCTGCTCACACCGTTGATCCGGCAAGCAGCGCTACGTGACGTATCCGGTGGTTTTCGCGCTGGCTTCTTTAGTTCCTTATCGGCTTTTCGGGTCCCGCGGTCACTATTGTTTACCTTTTCTGTGTTCCCTGTTACTGCTCGCGGCGGTTTGGCGTACGTCCGGGGCTGGGTCGCCCATGCATCATGCATGGGCGGCGTAAGCCGCGGGCTGATTTTCTACCGCTATCGGGACCCTCCAATCGCCAGCCGGAAAGCGCCTCCAAGCGCCCTCGGCCCCGAAGACTGAAGCCCGTTCGCTTCGCTAACCCACGCGATATGCGTGGGCGACCCCGCCATATAGCGGAGGTATATGTGTTACCTATAATTCAAGACTCGTCCCGCGGGTTACCCGTTGCATCGCCCGCCGGCGAAAGCCTAGAACTCCTCCGACCGGGATTCACCCTCCCGGCTGACGCGGACCCCCGCGGGGCCCTCGACCGGGCAGACGTGCTCGCAAGTACCGCAGCCTATGCATAAGTGGTCCAGGACGTAGGGCCGCTCGATTTCCATCTCGGTCCCGTCCGGGCCCTTTATTGTCTCGCTTTTAAGCTGGATGGCCTTGTCCGGGAGCGGACACATCTCCTCGCACACGAAGCAGGGTATGCCCCGGGCGTAAGGCACGCAGATGGACGGATCGAAGGCGGCCCGGCCGATGACCACGAGCTTTTTTTCCGGTCCGGCCAGTCTCGTTATGGCCCCGGTGGGACAGACCTGGCCGCAAAGGGTGCAGTTATACTCGCAGTAGCCGATACGGGGAACGACCGCGGGCGTGAAGACCCCCTCCAGCCCGGCCTGGAAAACCGAGGGCTGGAGGGCGTTCTTGATGCAGACCTTCATGCACTCGCCGCAGCGCAGGCACCTGGCCAGGAACTCCTTTTCCGGCAGCGAGCCCGGCGGCCTGATAAGGAGGTGGCTCGTCCCGGACGAGGCGGCGCTGACCGCGGGCAGGGCGGGCAGGACGGCCCCCGCCGCGAGGGACCCCACGAAGCCCCGCCGGGAAATCCCGAGGGGAGCGGGCTTTGGCTTCACCCGCTTGAACTTGAAGCCGATAATCTTTTTGTCGCACTCGTCCACGCAGTCGAGACAGAGGTTGCAGGCCTCCGGGGATATGCGGCCCTCATCGTCGATGGCGCCCATGCGGCAGACCTCGGCGCATTTCATGCACTTCTTGTCGCAGGCCTTGCCCGGATACCACTTAAGGAGTCCGAACCTGGCCACTAATCCCAGCATGGCCCCCAGCGGGCAAAGGTTCCGGCACCAGAACCTCCTCTCGATCCGCTCGAGGGCGAAAACCACGATCAGTATCAGCCCGGCCGTAACTCCGAGATGAAAGACCCCTCCCTTGTAAGGCAGCAGGGTATTGACGAGCGCTTTGTAAACGGGCTCGCTGATATCCGTCAACCAGCCGGGACCGCCTTTGTAAAGGGCCTCGAAAATCGAGGTGACCGAGTGATGAAGCGCCGGGTCGGCGGTCAGGGCCAGTCCCCGCGTCAAAATGGAAAAGGGGTCCAGATAGCCCACGAGTTGGAGCCCGAAAAGGGCGGACGTGAGGACGATGGCCAGGAGGTAATACTTGAGCGTCCGGTAGCGGCCGGCCGGTCCGGTCTTCCTTGCCGGAATGACCTTGCGCGCCCCGTCCAAAAGGGTACCCATGGGGCATACCCAGCCGCAAAAGAACCTGCCCAGGACGACGGTGGCCAGGACCAGGGCCAGGGCCGGAAGCATGAGACCGATAATAGTCTTGCCCGCCAGGATGGACGCCGCGGCGGCCAGGGGATCGAAGCGGAAGAAGACGTTGACGGCGTAGGGGATTTCATCGGTCCCCCCGTAGTCGGTCTTCCTGAACAGGAAGAGGAACAGGGCCAGGAATAGTATCTGAACCAGCCGTCTCCAGAAGTTGGCCTTGATTTTCCTCGGGGCCTCGTCCGCCATAAAGATGCTTCCCCCTCGAGCGCGGTTTTTTATCTTGAGAGACCGCCGCCTGTGGCCTCCAAAAAAGGAAGCCCATCGGCGGGCGGTTTCAAATTCAGGCCTTGATTATCTGGACCTTGTCCAGGTCCATGGTCCCCAGTCCGCTTTGGGCGGCGATCTTGATGTAGCCCACCTCGGCGGGATCGATACCGAAGAGGTTTTTCGCCGCGTAGGCGTCCACCGCCACCTGGTCCGCGGAGGCGATGACGGTGTTTTTTATCTCCACGTCCTTTAAGTCTCCGCCGGAGGGACCGTCGCGCAGAAGAATCCTGGTGGCGTCCATTACGGTCAGCTTGGGCCTGGCCATGGTGTTGAGGTCCACGATGCCCTGGTCCAGGTTCCAGTGTATCTTGCCCCGGTTGCCGCCGATAACCCCGAGCACGTTCTTCAGTCCCAGCGACAGTTTGGCCGACTTATGATGCTTGGCCACGGGCATATTGATATACACGTCCGCCTCGAGTACCTCCTTGTAAAACTGCCATTTCTTGAAGACCACGCCCCACTCGATGGTCCTGGTCACGAACTTCTTGTCGTCGGCCACCTCGACGTAGGCCCGCTTGTCGCCGAGGGACTGGACCGCTGCCTCGATGCCGCTGTTGGTCCAGCATCTCCTCTCCTCCGCCAGGGTCCGGTCGTATACCATGACCTTGGCCGCGCCCGCCTCGAGGCATTGCCTGACCACTGACTTGACCACCTCGGGATGGGTGTTGGCGCCCTGCTCCGGCGACCGGTCGAAGGAGGCGTTGGGCTTTACAAGCACCGTCTGTCCCTCCTTGACAAAAGCCCCCATACCGCCCAGCTTGGCCATGGCCCGGTCGGCCAGGGTCGTCCAGTCCTCGCCTTCGGCCACCGCCATCACCGGCTGGGCCTGGGCCTTTCCTCTAAGAGGGACCGCAGCAGCGGCCACGCCCGAGATGGCGGCCGCGTCCCGAATAAACCTTCGCCTGTCCATGTTGCGTACCTCCTTGTCGCGATAAGAACGATTATAGCCGATGACGCCGGGAGTTCCCGCCGGCAAAATCCTTGGAGGTCGAAAAGGGGCTTACCCGGGTCCTCGGGAAAATCCGTCCGCTAGAGCGCACACCCTCCCAGCCAGCCGGCCGGGTCGCGGGGGGTCTGGTGGTGGCGGACCTCGAAATAAAGCGACGCGCCGGAAATCGAGCCCGTGTCGCCCACCGTGCCGATCACGTCGCCCTTGTTTACCCTCGAGCCCACGCCGGCGGCAATGGTATTGAGATGGGCGTAGACCGTGTACCAGCCCTCCCCGTGGTCGATGATTATAAGGTTGCCGTAGCCCCGGAACCACTTGGCGTAGCGCACGATGCCCGGGTGAACGGCCTTGACCGGGGCCCCGAGGGGGGCGCCGATCTCGACGCCGTTTTGCATGGTGACGGTGTTGAACTCGGGATGGACCTTTTTACCGAACCTCGAGGTGACCGGGCCCGAGGCCGGATAACACAAGGAACCGCGCATGGAGCCCAGGCCGCTGCCCACGAAAGGCTCGAGGCTCACGCTCTCGCTCAGGTCCCGCGAGGTCTCGACGCTCTCCGACGGTGAAGACTCGGCCGGCTCGTCTTCCTCCCCGGCGCCCTCGGCCGCGTCCCCGACGGGGGCCTCGGCGGCCTCGAGCCGGGCCCTTTCCGCGGCCGCCCGCCTCTCGGCCTCCTCCCGAGCCGCGCGGTCCAGTTCAGCGATAATCCCGCTCAGCCTCGACTCGCTCGCCTTCATCTCGGCCAGGGCCTGCTCGTGGGCCTCCCGCTCCTCCCGTATGGCCCGGAGCATGCGGTCGAGCTCGACCTTCTCGGACTCCATTTCCTCGCGCTGCATGGCCAGGACCGACTCAAGTTCATCGAGGTCTTTTTGCTTGGCCGCCAGGTTGTCCCGCGCTCCCCTCCACTCGGCCAGAAGAAGGCGGTAGTCGTCGATCTTCTTTTTATCGGACCTGTAAAGAGAGTCGATATAAGCCCTGCGGCGGGAAAGCTCGGACATGCCCCCCGCCTCGATCCACAGCCTCCACTCGCCCTTCCTCCCGAAAATATAGCGGGCCTTGAGCCGCCGGGACATGACCCGCCTCTTCTCGAGCAGGGAAAGCTCGAGGTCGTCCATGGCCGCCTTCAGTTCCTCCGACTCCCGGGAAATCACCTCGCTCTCCGCCTCGAGCTTTTTCGTCCGGGCCTCGGACCGCTTGATCTGGTCCTTTAAAGCCGCCAACTTGCCGAAGAGGTTGCCCTCCTTCTTCAGCGCGCGGGAGAGGGAGCGCTTTTCCTCCTTCATCTTCTCGCGAAGGTCCTTAAGGTTTTGGTCCGCCTCCTCCCTCTCCGACGAGGAGCTAAAAGACGTTCCCTCCTCCAGGACCTCCGAGGCCGACGCGACCGCCGATCCAATTAAACGAACCGGAGAGGCGCTGGTGGAAAAGGACGCGGCGAACAAGGCGGCGCCGAGCAGCAAGGCCCGCCCTCTTTGGGCCGTCCGGCTTTCCCGGTCTCTTGCGCGAGTCACGGCGTCATTCCTCCGCGAAGTCCTTGAAGCGCGTGAGGCTTCCCGCGGCCCCGAGGATAGACCCGCCCGCCACGATGGCGGCCATGGCCGAGCCGTCCAGGAAACGGGGCGTGAAGGTGGCCAACAGGCCGGGCAAGGCTATCTCGCTCAACGCGGCGGCGTAAAGGGCCCAAAGGGCCGCCACGCCGAGGGACGATGCCGCCGCCCCCTGCAGGGTCCCCTCCAGTAAAAAGGGCGCCCGGATCATGGCGTCCGAGGCCCCCACCAGCTTCATGATGCCGATCTCCTCCTTGCGGGAGTACATGGTCAGGCGGACCGTATTCGAGATGATGAACACCACGGCCACCACGATCAGGCCGCCCACCATGAGCACGGCGCCCTGTATGAGACGGACGGCGGAGGAAAAGCTCTCGAGCAGGGGCGCGCCGTAGTCAACCTCGGCCACGCCCTCCCAGCGGCCCAGGCGGCCGGCCAGGCCCTCGACCTCATCGAGGGAGCGGAACTCCCTTTTGAGCTTGATCACGAAGCTCGAGGGCAGAGGGTTCTCGTCAAGGCCCTCGATCAGGTCCGACTCGTCGCCCAGCATGGCCTTGAAATCCTCGAGCGCCCGGTCCTTGCCTATGTACTCGACGCTATCGATCTCGGGAAGAGCGCGAAGGCGGGCGTGCATCTTCTGGGCCTCGGGCTCAGACGTGCCATCGGCGAGATACAGACAGACCTCGATCTTTTCCTCCCAGTGCGAGGCCAGGGCCCGAAGGTTGGTGGCGATCAGGACGAACACCCCCAGGGTAAGGAAGGCCGCCGCGATGATGGCCAGGGCCACGAGATGGACGGGGGCGTTCCCGCGAAGGTCCGACGCCGCCAGCTTGAGAAGGAACTTGACTTTGCGAATCACGCCACTCCTCCTATCCCCGCCCGGGCCAGCCTGCCCGCCCGGATAAGGGAGGACTCGTCGGACCCGTCCGAGATCATCCGGCCCTTCTCGAGGATGATCACCCGCTTGCTCATGCTGGTTAAAAGGCCCTTGTCGTGGGTGGCGATGAGCATGGTGGCGCCCTTCAGGTTGATCTCGGTGAAAAGCCGCATGATGTCGCGGGTGATGTCCGAGTCCAGGTTGCCCGTGGGCTCGTCGGCCAAAAGGATTTTCGGGTCGGTGATAAGCGCGCGGGCGATGGCCACCCGCTGCTGCTCGCCGCCCGAGAGCTTGAGCGGATACGAGTCCAGCTTGTGGTGGAGCCGGACCATCTTCAGGGCGTGCCAGACCTTCTTTTTCAGCTCGTTCCTGGGAACGCCCATTATCTCGAGCACGAAGGCCACGTTCTGGAAGACGGTCCAGTGATGTATCAGCTTGAAGTCCTGGAACACCACGCCGATGTTGCGCCGGAGAAGGGGAATCTCGTTTTTACTCAGCCGCGTGATGTTCCTGCCGTTTATGAGGATGGAGCCCGAGGTCGGCTTCTCGGCGGCGAAAAGGAGTTTTAAAAGGGTGGTCTTGCCCGCGCCCGAGGCGCCGGTAAGGAAGACGAACTCCCCCTTTCCGATCTTCAGGCTCACGTCCGTGAGGGCCTGGGACTCGCGGGAGTATTTCTTGCCCACGTGAAAAAGCTCGATCATGTCCGCGTCTCGCTTCCGCATGGCCCGATGGGGCCGCCGCATTCAACTTGGTTTCGGTTCAGCTTACGTTACAACTTCTAATCCTCGTCTATCTGTTTGGAGAGGAAACTCAGGATGACCTCGTCCAGACTCTTGTCGGAAATAAGGTCCGCCCCGAAGATGTCCTCGTCCTTCAAGTCCTCGTCCTCCCGCAGGTTGATGGTCTTCTCGGCCGCCTTCTCCTGGATAACCTCGTCGTCCGGGGCCATGGGCGCCGGAGGTGGAGGCGGGGGAGGAGGGGCCGCCTTGGCCGGGGCCGCCGGCTTGCCCGCCGCCGCCGGGGCCGGACAGGTCGCGTCAGCCTGGCCCGGCGCCAGGTAGCGGTCGTAAAGCCCGTTCTTAAGGTCCCGGAGCATGGACTTGTGCTGGTCCTGCATCAGCTCCCGAACCGTGTCGTCGACCTTCGCGTGATTGAGTATATCGTCGTATGCCTTTTTCTTGCGGCCGATAATATTCCCCTTCACGAAAAGGAGAGTAATTATATGAGGATGACCCTTCCCGCTGTCCTCGGTCTGGATATGGAAAATCTGGCCCTTGTAGCATACGTTATGGTTGTATCCAGGAAGCATTAATCTCACCTTCCAGCGCGCCCGAAATTATTGTTCCGACTCCTTAATCATTCTAATCCACGAGCAAATGCATGTCAAAACAATTCCTCTTTTTTCTTGCGGCGTTAATTCAAAAATGCTAGGCTGAAGGGTAAGTACAAACAAATAGTAAAGTCCTGGCTAAGGAGGACGCGATATAAGACCAAAAGCCGGAAAATCAATTTAGTTGCACTTCTACTTTGTCTTGTCATCACCCTTTCCTGCGGCTGCCCCGGCGGAGGCGGAGACACCGACCACGGTGACGGCGGCGGGACAATGATCGACAACGGCGACGACGGCGTTAAAGAACAAAACGACTGCAACGATAACGACCCCTCCATCTACACCGCCGGGCCCGAAGCCTGTGACGGCAAGGACAACCAGTGCTCGGGGGACGCGGGGTAGGCGATGCATTCCTGATACCGGCCCCAGGGCGCGAACAAATATTTTACATGGGAAAGCCCTAAAGGAATGCTGGTTAATAAGGCTATGCTCAGGATGGCCGCCGCATAACCGACTATCCGACCTTTGGAGGCTTCCATCGGGTTTTTTGCCTCATCTCGAGTCCCGTTTTCTTTATCCATGGTTTACGGCCTTTTGGTTACGGTCCCTGGCCCTCGCGGCTTCATCTATACCTCCGCGTCCGGGCGAATACTCGATTTCCACTACGGCGTTAATCATTATGAATATAACGCGCGTGAGAGCGGCCGGCAATAAAACGGCGCGCCTTGGCCGCCCAGGGGGTAAGATTGAAAAGCGCGGTTATGCCGGCGGGACGAGCGCCATGGATCGCGTCTCCGAGGCGGTGAGGCTGGTATGCGGCCAACACTCAGCCCCCGGCCCTTGAGTAAGGGTCCTTGCGCTCCCGGCCAAAAATCAATCTGCTTTTCCCTTTGGCCTTCCTTTGCTAGTATTTATCCATGAACTTTTCCAGAAAAATCTTAAGCCTCGAGGAGTTGAAGCGGCTAATGCCCCGTCCGCCCCGGGAATACGGTCCGACCCCGTTCTGGGCGCTTAACGACGACCTGCGCCCTGACCGCTTGAGGCGGGCGCTCAAGCTTTTCGCGGAAAGAGGGTTCGCGGGCGTCTTCATGCACGCGAGGACCGGCCTCGAGATCGAGTACCTCTCGGAGGATTGGTGGGACCGCGTATCCCTGATCGTCGAGGAGTGCGCCTCCCTGGGCCTTAAAGCCTGGATTTACGACGAGTACAACTGGCCCTCGGGCCTGGCCGGCGGCAAGACCATCGCCGGGCGGGACGACCTGGTCATGCCTTGCCTCGACCACGTCCGACTGAAAAAAGGCTCCGGCCAAGGCGCCGCCCATACCGGACGGGCCGTGGCCGCCTTCTCGATGGGGCACAAGGTGGCCGACCTTTCCGACCGGATCGAGGACGGGAAATTCCAAGTCCCGGACGGGACCGGCGAGGACGTCCTTCTCTTCTTCGAGGACAAGGTAACGGACGAGACCTTCGCCACCAACAACGCGCCCTGGGTCTCGGGCGTCCAGGGCTACGTGGACCTTATGAACCCCGAGGCCACCGGCCGCTTCATGGAGCTGACTCACCTCGAGTACGAGAGGCGGCTGGGCAAGTACTTCGGCGATGTCATCCCCGGCGTTTTCACGGACGAGCCGCAGTTTTACCGGGCCATTCCCTGGACGGCTCGATTCGCCGAGAGGTTCAAGGCCGAGAAGGGCTACGACCCGATGTCCCGCCTTTACATGCTTATCGAGGACCGGGCCGAGTACAGGAGGTTCCGCCAGGACTACTACGGCCTGGCCGAGTCGCTTTGCGTTGAAAGCTATTACCTTCCTCTTCGCCAGTGGTGCGACGATCGCGGGCTTATCTTGACCGGCCACCTGGGCAAGGAGGAGGACCTCGGGCGCCTGCCGACGAACCACGGCGGCCTGTACGGTCCTCTTTCCAGCCTGACCATGCCGGGCATCGACGCGCTCGGGAGCGGCAATCCCATCGCGGGCGGTCTGATCAACATGGAGTCGCCCAACTTCGCGCCTCGAGCCGCGGCCTCGATTTCCAGGCTCCGCGGCGACGGGTCCGTGCTTTGCGAGGCCGGGGGCGGAAGCGGATGGGAGGCCACCCCCTCGGACCTGAAAAAACAACTGGACTGGCTGTTCGCCTCGGGCGTGAATTTCATCAATCCTCACCAGAGCCTATTATCGGCCAAGGGCCTCCGCAAGAGGGACTTCCCGCCCAGCCATTCCGAACAGGAGCCCTGGTTCGAGTTTTACTCGGCCCACTCCGAGTATGTGGCCCGCTCGTCCATGGCCGTAAGAGCGGGCGAGCCCGTTCGCGACGTTGCCCTTTTCTTTCCCACCTCGGCCATTCGGGCGTCCCACCGGGCCGGGAGCGCCAACCCGGGCGAGGAGTCGGTAAGGACCATTGTGGCCTTTACCGCCGTGCTGGACTTCCTGGTCCACCACCAGCGGAGCCCGGAGATTATTTTCGAGGACTCCATAGTGGACGGCAAGGTAACGGCCGGCAACGGAAAACTCGCGGCGGGTGGAGGCGAGTTCGAGTTCATGGTCCTGACCTCGGCCTCGGTGATAAGGTCGGAAGCCGCGGCTCTTCTTACCGACTTTTTGACCTCGGGCGGCAAAATGCTTGTTTTCGACCGGCTTCCCCGATCGGACCAGTTTGACGAGAAGATTCCCGACTCCTTCCTCCACGAGGTTAAAAGGGCGGAGGAGCAAAACCGTCTCGTCCAGATATCGAGCCTGATGGGGTTCAGTAAAACCGGGGTCCTCTCCGCCCTGGAGCGGCTGGCCCCGGCGGAGGTAAAAATCGAGTCCGACTTCGCGGAGCGGATCATCCTCCATCACTCGAGGCTCGAGGACGGGGACTTGTACTTTTTAGCCAACCTGGACGAGGAAAAGGGCATGGCCAAGATATCCTTTAAGAACGCCCGCGCAGAGCTCGATAAATGGAGCCCGGTCACGGGCAAGTCCATGCCCGTTCCCTTCCGGGCGCTCGGGGACGGCTCCGGTGAGGCCGACCTGTCCTTCGGCCCCTTCGAGTCGATGATCCTCACTTTCTTGGACGGCAAAGGAAAGGTCCGCGCGGCCATTCGCGAGGCCAACTTCAGGGTCATGGAGATCGGACCGAAAGCGGTAAAGGGCGTGGGCGCCAGGGGAGAGGCCCGCCTGCAAACGGACTCGGGATTCTCGAGGCTCGAGCTTGAATACCCGCCTCATCCGCTGGCCCTGGGACCGGGATGGGAGGTGGTCCCCTCCCGCGAGAACCTTTTGCCCCTGGGGCCGTGGAAGGTCACGACCGATGAAACGTCCCCCCTTCCCTTGTCCGGGCTGAAGGATGAAAAATACTTCGCGGCCAGGACCAGGCTTTTGATCAGGGCGGGACGGCCGGCGCTCGGGCTGGCCAAGTCCATCTCTCCTCCCTCCCGGCGCTACCGGACGGAAAAGTACTTCGACTTCGCCGACGTGGAGAAAATGCGCGTTCCCATCTCGAGGATCACGGGCATAGACCTCGAGAGGTTGGGTCTTTACGAGGGGGTGGGGGCGATTAACCGCCTGGCCGACTACCTGGGCGTCAACCACATGATGAAAAGCTTCCCGTCTCCGGGCGCGAGCTACAGGGCCGAGACCGTTTTCCGGGCCAACTATATTCCCTCGGACCTGGCCCTGGTTTTCGAGGACCTTGGCGAGCCGATTCGAGTTCGACTCAACGGCCGCGACCTCTCCGAGGCGGCGCCCGACGTCCGCGGCTGGGACCCCTGTTGCCGGGCCTATAAAATAGCGAGACTCGCCAAAAAGGGAAAGAACCGCGTGTCCATTATATCGAGGCAGCCGGCTTTTAACGCCATGAGTCCCAGCACGCACTCGATCGAGCCGGCCGCCCTGGCGGGTTCATTCCAGCTTGACGAGAAACAAAAACTGATCGAGCCTCGAAACGGCTCCAGACAGCGGGGGGACTGGACCGACCTGGGTTACCCCTTTTACTCCGGCCTGATGACGTATAAAAGGACCTTCCATCTTCCCGAGGAGTTTATGCAATATTTCCTGGCCCTCGAGTTGGACGAGGTCCGAGAGTGCGCGAGGGTCCGGCTCAACGGACAAGACGCCGGCGTCCGCCTTTATTACCCCTTTGCCTTCGACGTCTCGGGCCTGGCGCGGCCGGGCGAGAACGAGCTCGAGGTCGAGGTCGCGAACACGGCGGCCAACTTTTTCGCCGAGCCCATGCCCTCGGGCATACTCGGCCCGGTCCGGATCGTTCCCTACGCCCTATTCGAGATGGACCTGCCCGGCAAGAAGGACCGGGGCTGATGGAAAAGGGGAAGATCGTGGTATGCGCCGGCGAGTCGCTGGTGGACGTGGTGGCCCGGGAAATTGGCGTGGGCCTTTCGAGGGCCGAGACCTTCGTGAAAAAGCCGGGAGGGGCCGTGGCCAACGCGGCGGTGGGCCTTTCCCGCCTGGGCGTCAAGACCCGCTTTCTGGGTAAAGTCGGCACGGACCCCTTCGGGACGTTTCTGAAAAGAGACTTCGAGCGTGAGGGTATCGAGGTCGCCAGGCTGACGGTTTCCAAGGACTACTCGACGGGCATAGTGTTCGTGTCCCTTGACGAGGACCGGGTCCCGAGCTTTTATTTCGCGGGCGACCCTTCCGAGGACAAGATTTTCACGGAGGAAGAGGTAAGCGCGGCCGATCTGGAAGGGGCCTCTTTTCTGTATCTGGGGACCGTTTCCATGGTTCATCCGGCCTCGCGGGCGGCCACGTTCAAGCTTATCCGCCTGGCCGCGGAGAGGGACGTAAAAGTATTTCTCGATCCCAACCTCCGCCTTCACCTTTGGAAGGACCATCCTCTTTTAAAACGGTCCGCCCTCGAGGCCGCGGGCCTTTCGAGCCTGGTCAAGCTCAATGAAATCGAGCTCGAGTTCCTCACCGGCAAGAAGGAAGTGGAGGCCGGGGCCAGAGCGCTCCTGGAACAAGGGCCCCAGGTGGTGGTCGTAACCATGGGGCCGAAAGGCGCTTTCTTCATAGGGCCCGGCGGGACCGGGTACTCTCCCGGCTTTGAAGTGAACGCGGTGGACACGACGGGCGCGGGCGACGGCTTCGCGGCCGGCCTCCTGTCCGAGTTGAATCTCATCGACTGGCCGCCAAGCGGGAAGGACCTCGAGCGGGCGGCTCGGTCGGCCAACGCGGTGGGCGCCATGGTGACCATGGAGGTCGGCGCCAGGACGGCCCTCCCCACCCGGGAGGAGGTCGATGCTTTTTTAAAGGAAAGGGGCGTTTCCTGATGAAGATAGTGCCGCTTCGCGAGATCGTGGTGGTGGGCATGGGTCCGGGCCCGGTTGGCATGCTGACCGTCGAGGCCAGGGAGGCGCTTCTCGCCGAGGACGAAATATATTTCAGGATTTCGGGCCACCCCGTTTACCACTGGCTGAGAGAACTGGGCAAGCAATGCGTGAGTTTCGATTTCCTTTACGGATGCCCGGGCATGACCTACGAGAAGCTGCATATCCTTATCGTGGACAGCCTCAAGGTCGCCGCCAGAAAAAAAGGCAAGGTCGTTTACGCTTTGCCGGGGAACCCGAGAGCGTTCGAAAAAACGCCCTCCCTGCTCGAGGCGCGGGCAAAGGGAACGGCTATAAGGATAATAGGCGGCATGAGTTTCCTCGATACCATGTTCATCGAGTTGGGGCTCGATCCCGAGATGGGTCTACAGATACTGAACGCCTCGGCCTTTGGCGTTTACGGCGATTATCCTTTTACCGAGGAACTGCCCATGCTTATCGGCCAGTTCGCGTCTCCGGGGGGACTTCGGCCGGGGGACGAGAACGGCAACGCCGCGGCCACGGTTCGGGCGCTTCTGAAAAAATTGCCCCCCACCCATGAAGTCACGCTGGTATGGTGTCCGGGTTTTCCCGATTTCGTCAATATTAAGGAAACCATGACTCTCAAGGAACTGGCGAGCCGGGTCGGCTGCGTCAAGGAACTGGCCACCCTTTACGTTCCCGCTCTGACCCCTCCCTGGGAGGCGGCCCGGAAAGTCGCCGGGACCGAGAGGTCCTGAAAGGAGATTACTCTTGAGAAGGACACGGGTCCGCCCGACGGCGACTCTATTAATCGCGTCATTTATTGTTCTTTTGACCTCGCCGGCCGGGGCCTCCCCCTGGCGGGAGGACCGGCCCATCACCGTGGGACACCGGGGCACGACTCTCCTGGCCGACGAGAACACCATGGACTCCTATAACAAGGCCTGGGAGCATGGCCTGGACGTGATCGAGTGCGATCCGCGCCGAACGGCGGACGGCGTTTTCGTCGTCATGCACGACCCCACCGTTGACCGGACCACCGACGGAAGCGGGAAGGTATCGAGCATGACTTTCGAGGAAATCAAAAAGCTTCGCACCGAGTCGGGCCATGAAGTCCCAACACTGGAGGGGGTCCTTACTTTCGCCCGCGAAAAAGACCTGGCCGTCTACCTGGACTTGAAAGACCCGCCTCGAGACGAGAACGACAGGGACCTGGTGGACCTGATCGAAAAAACGGGGATGGCCGGCCGCGTGATCATGGGATGCTATGAACTGAAAACTCTCAAGATACTCAAGGCGCAAAATCCATCCCTTAGCGCCTGCGCGTCCTGGCCCTATCCGGCCCCCACCCTGAAGCGGGCCAAAAACCTCGGGGCCGACGCGGTGGGGACCTTGAAGGGACTGGCGAGTAAAGCCATGGTGGACAGGGCCCATAAGCTGGGTCTGAAGGTGATCACCATGCCCATCAACGACGCCGACAAGATGGACAAGTTCCGCGCTCGAGGCCTCGACGCCATTCAGACGGACGACCCGCGCTTAATTAACGAGGAGCCGGTTCGCGGCGATTAGTTATGGCGCAAGGAGTTATAATGGTATATCTTTTAGCCTGGAGGTTTTCATGCTGGGCAAGATAGCCAAAATGATCGGCGACAACGGGGTCCTCGACCTTCTTTCCGGCAAGGTGGTGGTCACGGACGAGGTGATTAACGCCTTCGTCAACATGAAAGGACTTCCTCCCGAGGTCTCGAGCGTGGAAATCAAGTGCGGCGACGGCCACGTCACCGCCGCGGCCCGGGGAGAGTTCAAGGGCATCGAGTGGAGCTTTACGGGGGGCGCCGAGTTGAAGGGCCTTCGCGTCACGGCCGACGAGCAGGTGGTCAGGATAATGCCGCGGGGCCCGATCAAGGCGGGTACAAAGCACCAGGAGGTGATCGTGAACTTCTGGCCCGGCGAGGGCCTGATGCGCGAGTACAAGACGCTTCTCGACCTGGCCCCTCCCGAGATAGCCGGGGGCGTCATCGTCGAGGAGGACTCTATCAAGCTTCTTCTGCACGCCATCCCCCAGTGGAAGAAGGAGTTCGATCGCATGATCGCCGAGCTTCCCCTGACCAAAAAGCTGGGAATAAATCCCCTCGATTACGTGGTGATCAAGGACCTTGTTTTCGTGCCGGGGGCGGTGAGGATCGTCGCCGGGCGCAAATAACCACGCGGTCCCCATTAGGCGGCCGCCGGGGAGGGCATGGCCATGAAGCGTTTCCTTTTTCCATTTCTCCTGTTCGCGGTGGCGATCTTCACGCTCGGCTGCGACAATACCAAGCGAAGCTGGAACCTCTCCCGCGACGCGGCCCGCATGTTTCACCAAGGCGACCATGAAACACTGTGCCAGCTTTATACGCCCACCATGCTCGAGCTTCTTCCGCCCGAGGTCATGGAAAGGGTCATCAGGCAAACGGCCGACGCGGTGGGCGAGCCGGTGGGCCAGTGCAAATGGCACTATACCTACCGTATAACCGAGTTCGATCCTTTCCGCTCCTTTGCCATCTATAAATGCCCCTATCAAAGGGAGAGCGTCAAGGTGACCGTGGCCGTCGAGATCGAGGACGCCGGCCCCAAGATATCGGGGCTGTGGGCCGACTCGCCCACCTTGAGGAAAACGCCCATGCTTCTCAGGGTCGTACTCTGCCGGGGCATCAACGAAAATGGCCACGTCTTCGATTCACCCCTCGAGATGGCCGACTGGGCCGAGCCCCGCCTTTACGTCTGGACCGAGTGGCAGGGCCTGAAGTCGGGCGACAAGGTGCTTTTCGACTGGCTCGGTCCGGACGGAACCGAAGTCACCTACTTCAATTACGACGTTCCCACCGACGTCGAGCGGGTATGGAAGGTCTGGTCCTGGATCGAGCCCTCCCAGCTCGAGGTCGCGGCCCCCTCCGGAAAATGGACGGTCAAGATTTTCCTCAACGACAAGGAGAGGGAAGCTTTCAAGTTCGACGTTATCTCCAGCGCGCCTTCTCCCGACGCGCTCAATAGCCCCGATTAATGAAAAACACGATCGTCGTCGTCGGCTCCTCCAACGCGGACATGGTGGTGAAGACCTCGCGGCTTCCTCGCCCGGGGGAGACGGTCCTGGGAGGGGAGTTCTTCCAGGCGCCCGGCGGCAAGGGCGCCAACCAGGCCGTAAGCGCCGCCCGCGCCGGCGGCAAGGTCGTCTTTATCGCCCGCGTTGGACGGGACGCTCTGGGAGACCGGCTGATCGAGGGATACGAAAAAGACGGGATTAACGTTGGCCTGGTGACGCGAAGCGGGGACAAGCCCTCCGGCGTTGCCTTGATCATGGTCGGCGGCAATGGCGAAAACTCCATCGCCGTGGCGGCGGGGGCCAACTCCGAGCTCGCGCCCGAGCATATCGAAAAGGCCGGGGACGTCTTCTCGTCCGCCTTGGTCTTGCTGGTCCAGTTGGAGATACCCCTCGATACGGTCGAGACGGCCGTCCGTATGGCCGCGGAAAACGGGGCGATGGTGATACTCAATCCCGCTCCCGCCCGAGAGCTTGGCGAGGAAATTTTATCAAAGGTCGACGTTATCACTCCCAACCGATCCGAGACAAAAGCCTTGACCGGAATTGATATCGATAGCGGGCGGGACTTGCCACGCGCCGCCGACGTTTTGATCGGCAAGGGCGTAAAGCGGGTCGTCATAACCCTGGGAGCGGAGGGGGCTTATTTAAAGGAAGCGGATTATGAAGGCCCCCTGCCCGGATACGAGGTGGAGGCGGTGGACGCGACGGCGGCCGGTGACGTTTTCAACGGCGCGCTGGCCGCGGCCCTTACGAAGGGAAAGCCTTTCAAGATGGCGGTCGAGTTCGCCAACGCGGCCGCGGCGATCTCAGTGCAAAAACTCGGCGCCCAGACGTCAATCCCCTATAAGCGGGCAATCGACGACTTTATAAAAACGAGGGGGAAGCCCAGGATAAGCCTTTAGCCGGAAAGGTTGGAATCTGAAATTATAATCGAAGCGCTCTGAAATTGTCCCCTTATCGCTCACGCTCGATCTTTCTCTCCTATGGCTAATCACTTTCCCGTTCCCTGGTCATGAACAGGAGATATAGGGGCGGGTCGTCGATGGCGTGGTCGTACATGGTGCAGTGGATTCTTGTATGGGTCTTGAATCCCATGTGCTCGTAGAAGGGCACGGCCTCACGGTTGTGTGAGGTGGTGCCGAGGTGGACTCCTTTGATTCCATTGTCCTTAAGGTAGTCGAAGAGGGCGGTCATCATGGCCTTGCCCACGCCCTGGCCGCGCAGGCCGGGGTCGGCTATGTTGGTGTGAAGATGGGCGGGAAAGACGGGTAGTATCTCGTTGTAGGGTACCTTGAATTCCCCGCGCCTCGCGCTCCCGGCGTAGGCCCGGACGAACCGCCGGTTGAGAGGGTGGCGCCACCACGAGTAGCGGAGCATGCGCGCGGCGGCCCTGGGAAGGATGGACTTGTTCCACGCGGCCATCTGTTTTTTCGTGTCCAGGCAGCCCAGGATGTATCCCTCCACTCGCCCTTCGACCTCGGCGACGAAGGCGCTTTGCGGCTCGCGGTCGGTCCAATATGAAGACCAGAGGTCGGCGAAAATTTCCCTGCCGATGAAGACGTTCTCCTGGGGCCGCCCGATAAAGCCGGTCTCCGAGCAAATCCAGCGGACCCTCTCCCGGTCGTTTGGCCGGTAAGACCTTGTCACCAGGCGCCTTCCGTCCCGGGTTTCGCTTTCCCTGTAAAGCTCCTTATGATTCATCATGGCGGGGAATATTATAAGGTCCTCGGTTAAACGTAGAGCTTCCTGAGGGCCTCGAAAAGCTCCTTGGCGTCGGCGAAGCGCTCCTCCGGCTTCTTGTTCATGCAGCGGAGTATCACCTCGTTGAGACCCGCGGGGAGGGAAGGATCGATGGACCTGGCCTCCGGCGGCGGCGTGTGAACGTGGTGATAGGAGGCGTCGCCCTTAATAAAGGGGAGCCTTCCCGTGGCCATCTCGAACATGGTCACCCCGAGGGAGTAAAGGTCGGTGCGGTGGTCGATGTTCCTTCCCAGGGTCTGCTCGGGGCTCATGTAATAGGGCGTGCCCGAGGCGATGGTCTGATATCCTTTAACTTCCTCGATGACCTTGGCCAGGCCGAAGTCCATGATCTTGACCTGCTTCTGGGGGGTCCACATAACGTTCGAGCTTTTGATATCGCGATGAACGATCCGTTTTTCATGGGCGTACTCAAGGGCGCGGCATATCTGTCCCGCGATCATGAGGACGGCCCTGACGGGCAGCTTCTTCTCCCGGTTGAGTATCTGCTTGACCGTCTCGCCCTCGATGTATTCCATGGCGATGTAATAGGCGCCGTTCTCCTCGCCCGCGTCGTAGACGGTGACGATGTTGGGATGGTTTAATCGTGCCGCGCTTTTGGCCTCGCGGAAGAAGTTCTTCAGGGCCTGGGGATGCTCGCGGAGGTTGGAGGGCAGGACCTTGAAGGCCACCGTCCTTTCGAGGATGGTATCGGTGGCCTTGTACACTATGCCCATGCCGCCCCTTCCTATCTCCTTGTGCAGCTTGTAGCGGCCGGTCCTCGAGACCTGGGCGGCGGCGGGGCCCCCGCCTTTAGTCGGCGTTATGGACGGGCTCCGGTCCCCGCTGGGGGTCCCCGTGGCCGAGCCCGGCGCGCTGTCCGCCACGGTCTGGGCGCTTTTGATCGAGTTGAGCCGGTCGGCCACGTCCTTGTAGTGGAAGTCCAGGACGATGATCCTCTCGAAGATGCTGGCCGCCTGGGCGCTTTTGCCCATCCGCTCGGAGCAGAGCGCGAGCTGGTAGTAGTTCTCGAGGTTGTCCCTCGATATTTCCTCGTCCTTGGTCGAGCGCTTGAAGTACTCGAGGGCCAGGTCGTTCATGCCCTTTTCCCGGAAAATCTGGCCCAGGAGCAGCGAGGCGGCGGCGTATTGAGGGTCGTCGAACTCGACCTGCTGGAGGGCGTGAATGGCCTTGTCCAGAAGTCCCCGCTCGAAGTAGTTGGTGCCGGCCGCGATATAGTCGCCGGACTTCTCGAGGGCCTCGGCCTGTCCGCCCAGGTCGCCGGCGCGGGCGTAGAAGTTGGCGGCCGTCGAGTATTCCCCCCCCGCCATCGAGGCCTTGGCCGCCCGGGCGTAGTCCCGGGACTTCTCGAAGCACTTCGAGGCGTCGGCGAACATTCCGGCCCTCTCGTAGCTCTCCCCCGCCTGGTTCCACTCCTCGAACTCGCGGTGAATCTCGCCCGCCTTGTCGTGCCTTCCGGCTTTTTTCAGGTAAGGGAGGGCCTCCTTGCGATGGCCCAGATCAAGGTAGTAATCGGCGCGCAGCTCGGCTCCCTGGATATCCTCTCCGGCCTTCTCGTAGCAGGAGGCCGCCTTTAAAAGCCATCCCGCCTCGATGTATGCCAGGGCCGCCTCCTCGAGCCTCGAGGTCTGCTCGAGGACCTCGGCGGTGAGGATGGTCCATTTTCCGGCCTGGTAAGCCTCGACCGCCTCCTCGAGCCTCCCGGCCGAGCGGTAAAGGTCTCCCGCCTGGCGGGCCAGCAGACGAAGGGGCATGCTGTCCCTGGCCGAGAGGTCGTCGGGCAGCCGGGCTTTCTCCTGGCCGTGACATCTCCATACCGCGTCGGCCGCCTTGGCGTGGTTCTGGCTTTTCTCGAACATGCGGGAGGCCCGGCGATAAAGACCAAGGTCAAGATAAATCCTGGCCGACCGCTCGTTGTCGCCCGCCTTCTCGAAGGTCTCGGCCGCCTTGACCGCGTCTCCCGCCACGAGGTAGGCCTCGGCCGCTTGAGCGTGCTTTTGCACCTGCATGAAAAGAGAGGCGGCCCGGGCGTAGTCCTTGCTCTCGAGCCAGGCCTCGGCCGCGCGGTCCACGTTCTTGGCCTTTAAGTAACTCTCGGCCGCCTTGAAGAAGTTCCCGCCTTTTTTATAGAGCTCGGCCGCTTCCTCGAACCTCTCGAGGTGCAGGTTCAGGTCCCCCGCCAGGCGATAGGCCTCGACCTTGGTCAGCTCGCCGGCCTTTTTCTCGATCCAGGCCTTGCTCTTCCCCTCGAGGTTGATCTGCGTCTCGTACTCGGCGAGCTTCTGGTCGCGCCTGTAAACGATAAGGAACAAGATGGCGAGAAGCAGCACGCACACGCCGGAGGCGGCGAGCAGGGTCGAGTAATCCACGACGGGGATGAGCTGGGAAAGGTTCAATTGAGCCCCTCCCCTTCGCGGGGGGGAGGCCCGAGAAACCTGTCCCTCTCGCTGTAAACGCAGCCGCAATATTGCTGCCGGTAAAGGCCCATCTCCTTGCTCGACTGGATGCCGGCTTTCCAGCCCGTCCTGAAATCGCGGTAAAGGAACTTGACCCCGGCCTCCTCCGCCGCGGCCTCCGCCATGTCGCGTATCTTCTCGTGCTTTTGTTGCCTCGAGTATAAAAGAGTCGTCGTGAAGGCGTCGAACTTGCCCTTTCTCGCTATCCGGGCCGCGGCCTCGAGTCTTTTCCCGTAACAGAGAGTGCATCTTTGGGATTCGCGAAAAACGACCATCCGGAGCCATTCTTCCAGGTTGTAACCCGGGTCCTCGATCAGGGGCAGCCCCTTTTTCAGGGCCAGGGTCCTGACCGCCTCGAGCCGTCTTTCGAATTCCTGGTAGGGATGGACGTTGGGATTATAAAAATAAAGATGCAAAGACGCGCCCTCCGCCGTCAGGGCGTCCACCGGATAGGCCGCGCAGGGACCGCAGCAACAGTGGACGAGGACCCGGAGACGCTTCACTTCCATATAGGGACTCCCAGACAATAAAGGGCCGCCAGCGCCGCCCCCAGCGCGATAACGTTGAGGGCCGATAAAAAGCCGTTGGCCACGAAGAGCCTTTTTTCCTTGCCCTCGCTCCCTCTCGAGGTAAGGAAACCCAGCGTGAAGGACATGAGCGAGACGAGTATTCCCGCCGTTGCCCCCATGCTCAGGGCCCTGGCGCCGGAGAACCAGAAATGGCCCGAGGAGGCGGCGAATAGAGGGGTAAGGGCGAAGTTGACGGGCCCGGCCACCAGACAGATAAAGAGGGCGAGGTAAACGGGCCTTGACCGGTGCGACAGTAGCAGGTATCCCATCTCCTGGGTCTTGCAGGACCGGCAGGATTTTCCCTCCTCGAGGATGGACCCGCACGACGGGCATCTCGGGTCCCCCTGCTTGCGCGTGATCCTGGCGCCCTCGATCCGGGCCCCGGTAAGGTCGGCGCCCGTCATCTCGACGTCCTCGAGGGTCGCGTCGCTCAGGTTGGCGCCGGTCATGGTGGCCTTTTCCATGACGGCGGCCTTCATGGTGGTCCTGCTCAGGTTCGCGTTTTGCAAGTTGGCGTGCTTTAAAAAGGCCCGGTCGAGCCTGGCGCCCGAGAAGTTCGCGCCCCTGGCGTTGGCCCGGTCGAGCGTCGCTCCGGTCAGGTTCGCCCCCGCCAATCCCGCCTTATGGAGGTTGGCGACCTTTAACGTGGCCAGGCTCAGGTCGGCCCCCGCCAGGTTGGCCCCGGAAAGGTCGCCGCCCGAGAGGTCCGCGCTTTTGAGGTTGGACTGGCTGAGGTCCATGCCCGTCAGCTTTATTCCCAGGGCTATGGCCTCCTCCAAGTCGGGGTTAACCAGTCGGCATTCCTCCAACTCGGCCCCCGTGAGGTCGGCCTTGTAAAAGCCGCAGGAGATGAAGTCGGAACCCCGGAAATTAGACCCTTTAAGCTTGGCGCCAGCGAACTGAACGCCCATGAAGCCGGCCTTCTCCGCCTTGGCCCCCGCCAGGTCCGCGTCGGTCAAATCAACCGTCTGCCATTGGGCCTCGTTAAGCGAGGCGTCTTTAAAATCGCACCCGTCCAAAAGGGACTCGCGTAGGACGGACCCGGTGAGGTCGGCCCCCTCGAGGAACGCGCCCGGCGCGTCGAGACCCTTCGCCTTCAGCCCCCTTAAATTGGCGGACCGCAACGAGGCCCCCGCCAATAAGGCCGAGTCGAGCCTGGCGCCCTCCAATTTCGCGTCTTGCAGGTGAGCCTCGGAGAGGTCGACGCCGGACAGGTCCATCCCCGAGAGGTCCACCTCGGCCAGGGAGGAACCAACCAGCCTGGCGCCCTTGAAAAGCGAGGGCGATACCGTCGCGCCCGTAAGATCGGCCCCCTCGAGAGACGAGCCGGAAATCTCCAGACCCTGGAGGTTGACGCCCCTTAAAAGGCAGCGGGCAAAGTTACCGTTGTTGATCTTGGCCTCGTCGAGCGCCGCTCCCTCCAGGACCGCCGCCTCGGCCTCGCAGTTTTTGAGGACGCTTCCGGAAAGCACGGCGTTTCTGAGAACGGCCTTATTCAGAACGCAATCGCGGAAAAGGGCCCCCTCCAGGTCGGCGAAGGAAAGGTCGGCCTCGCTGAAGTCGCACTTGTCGAACACGGCTTTCCTGAGAAATATCCGGGACATGTCCCGGCCGGAAAAGGATTCCTCCCTCACGGTTTCGCCGCGTTTGATTTTTTCTTCCAGCTCTTTAAATTCTTCTTCCAAGACCCGTACTCTATCGGACCGACTCGCCTTTTTCTTCTTGCGCGGGAGTAAATCATCCCTAATCGGCCCAGTTTAAAATTATAGCACGCCGGCGAAAGGCGCAAAACTTAGTGAAGTTCCCCCATTTTTTCAGACCTTGGGATGTACGTCTCGTGGCGGTCTGTAAACAAATCGAAGGCCAAGCCCGAAGGGCTTTAACATGAGTAGCCGCAGGCGCCAGCCTACGGGAGGCGTGGCCAAAAATTCTTCCCCGCCCCTGAAAGGGGCGAACCTTGCCGGGCGTAGGCAATACACGTCGCCGTTGGTCCGGCCCTTTCAGGGCCGAAGAATAGTTTCAAGCCATCCTTTCCGTAGGCTGGCGCCTGCGGCTATTCGAATTTCCCCCTTTCAGGGGGAGGAGGCCGCGTCCGTTTCAGCGGCGCCCCAGACCATCCGCGCGAGGAGGCGACGGTTGATTTTCACCTCGAGCGGAGGACAACTTGCCGAATGAAAAAAGTAACCAAGAGCGAAACGGTCAAAATTGGGAGAAGTTCCGGCAAAACTTATCCCCCGCGATAAGAACGCGTAACTGGTATCGAAGTTTCTCTGGCCGCGGCTAAGCCGGGAATTAGATGGACCCGGGGGAGGGTCAAGGTGTATACTGGAAAAAAAACGGGGGCACGCCTCGATTAAAGGAATTGCAAATGAATAAGGACCAGGCGATAAGGCTTATGGAGGAGAGGATCAAGAACAAGAACCTCAGGAAACACGTCCTGGCGGTGGCCGCCGTTATGAAGCGTCTGGCGGCCCATTTCCAGGAGGACGAGGAAAAATGGGAGGTGGTGGGGCTGCTCCACGACCTGGACTACGAGGAGACCGCCGACGACCCCGGCCGGCACGGTCTGGTCAGCGCCGAGTGGCTCGAGCAAATGGGCGTCGAGTCCGACGTGGTAAACGCGGTCAAGGCCCACGCGGACAAGGCCCCTCGCGACTCGATGATGGACAAGGCCGTCTACTGCTCGGACCCGGTTACGGGTTTCCTGGTGGCCTGCGCTTTAATCCATCCGGACAAATCCCTCGAGCCCATTGACGTGGAATTCGCCTTGAAGAGGATCAAGGAGAAGCGCTTCGCCGCCGGCGCCAGCCGTGAGCGCATGGCGTCCTGTTCCGAGCTCGGCCTTTCCATGGAGGAGTTCATGGGTATTGCCCTCGAGGCGATGAGGGACAGCCGGAAGGTCCTCGGGCTTTAACGGGCGTTCCAGCCGCTTGGCGCCTGTTGCCCGCAAAGGGAGAATGGCGGTACAATATCCTTATGAGCGAAGATGGACAGGGTGAGGACGTAATATCTCTTGACGAGGTATTTCCCGACGACGAGACCATCAGCCTGACCCTCTCGGCCGAGGAGTGGGAAGTCATCATACTTCTGGCCGAGCTTGGAGGCTCGGGCTCGGTAAGGCTCCTGCGCGAGAAGTCGGGGATGGTCGAGGACGGCTTTAACTCTCTGGTTTCCTCACTTATCGAGCGGGGCATCGCGGCGCGGGGGGTCTCCGAGTCTCCCTCCGAGGCGGTAAAAAGCGCCCCCGACGCCGAGGTCGAGGCTTACCTCGAGTATCTTCAGGACCTAAATTACTACCAGATACTCCAGCTTGACGCGGAGTCCGACCTGGGCGACGTGAGGCGCTCGTACTTTCGGCTCATGCGCGAGTACCATCCCGACCGCTTCATGAAGGAGCAGAACCTTAAAAACCGGGAGAACCTCAAAGAAATTTTCCGCATCTTGACGAGGGCTTACGAGACCCTTTCCGAGCCGGAGGCAAGGAGGGAGTACGATCTTTCCATCCCCGACTTCACGGGGGTGTACGAGAAAGAGGACGAGCAGGCTTTCGAGGCCCTCTGGACGGGCGGGACCGACGTGGGTCCTCTTCCCGAGAAGAACCCCGAGCTGGCCCGAAGCTTTTTCGAGAGCGCCCTCGAGGACTTCCAGCGGGAGGATTACGCGGCGGCGGAGCTGAATTTCAAGCTGGCCTTGTCCCTGGACTCGGAGGTTGCGGACTACAAGTCGGGCCTGGCCAAGACGCGCCGCATACTCAACAAGGACAAGGCCCGGGAGTTGGCCGTAAAGGCCCTCTATTACGAGGAGGAGGACAAACACGGCCAGGCGGCCAGGGCCATGGCCAGGGCGGCCGAGCTCGATCCCGAGGTGGCCGAGTACCGCTATGACCTGGCCCGCATACTCGAGAGCCACCTTGACGACCCGCAGGCGGCCAGAATGAACATCCTCCTCGCCCTGGACCGAAAGCCCGGCAAGATCGACTATCTTCTGCTGTTCGGCAAGATTCAGGAAAAGCTGGGAGAAATCCCCGACGCCAGAAGGACCTTCAAGAAGATATTGTCCCTGGATAAAAACAACGCCCAGGCCCAAAAGGCCCTTGGCAATATCGAAAAGAAAGCCAAGAACAAGTAAAGCGCTCCCGGCGGCGCGGGGACCTAGGCCGGGGCCTTCCCATTATCGACTATTTCCCGGAGTTTGGCCGGATGGTCGGTAATGATTCCCTCCACTCCCAGGCCCAGCATCCTTTTCATCTCCTCTTCCCCGTTCACTCCCCAGGGCATGACCTTGATGCCTCTTTTGCGCTGGCGGGCCATGTATTCCTCGTCCACCTGGTAGGGCTGGGGGTGCTTGGAATAGGGCTTCAAAAAGGGCGCGAACCATATCCTGCGAAGGAGCAGAATGGGGTCGGAAATATAGTTCGAGCCCATTCGGATACGGGGCTCGAGCGCGGCCACTCTCTTGAGGATCACCGGGTTGAAGCTCGAGATGATTACCGAGTCGATAAGCCCCCGTTCCCTTATCAGGGCCACGACGACTTTCTCGATGCCCTCGCAAAAGGGGTTGGGCCCTTTAAGCTCGACGTCGAGTATCATGTCCTTGCCGTAGTAATCGAGTACCTCCTCGAGGCGGGGGATGCGCTCGCCGGCGAAGCGGGGATGGAAATGGCTTCCCACGTCGAGCCTCTCGAGGGCGGCCAGGGTCATGGACTTGACCGCCCCTCTTCCCCCGGCGATCCGGTGTAAGGTCATGTCGTGAACCACCACGGGCGCCCCGTCCCGGGTCAACATGACGTCAACCTCGAACCCGTGCATGCCCGCGGCCTTGGCCTTCTCGAAGGCGGGCCAGGTGTTTTCAGGCGCCTCTCCCCCGGCGCCCCTGTGTCCCAGGAGAAGAGGAGTTGGAAAGTCCGTCATCTAGCTAGTTCAAACCTCCGCTAATTTTCCACCTCGACGATCAACTCGACCGCCACCGAGGCCCCGGCGGGCAGCTCGGCCATGCCCTGGGCCATGCGGGCGTGTTTGCCCTTTTCACCGAAAATCTCGACCAGGACCTCGCTGGCCCCGTTTATTACCCCGGGCTGGCCCGTAAAACCGGGCGCCGAATAAACGCTTCCCGTCAGCTTGACCACCCTTTTCACTTTATCAAGGTCCCCGAGAAGTTCCTTGAGGACGCTGACCGCGTTAAGCGTCGCCAGACGAGCGGCGTCCCTGGCTTTCTCCACCGAGACCTCCGAGTCGACCCGACCTTGACAGCGCGTCTCGTCGCCAAAGCGGGGCAGTTGCCCGGAAACGAAAACCAGTCCCCCCGCCTTGACCGCCGGGACGTAGGCCCCCATTGGAGACGGGGCGGGCGGCAGTTCTATCCCTTTTTCCTTAAGCCTCTTCTCGATTTCAGACAATGGATAATCCCTCCTCGCGCCGGAAGGCAAGATAATGTAAATTATACAACGCAAGGACGGACCGCGCCAGAGGCGGATGAAAAGCTTCCTTCCAACCCGACTTTGAGCGGAAGCCCCGGGGGCTCGTCTAACCATTACGAGAGTCGATCATGGACAAAGACGAAAAAAGACTGATAAAGCGGGCCCTGGCGGGCGACGAGGAAGCCCGCTCGGAGATGGTAAAGACGAACTGGGCCATGGCCCGCCGGGTCATCCTCAACGTCACCCGCCGCCCGGACCTGGTGGACGACCTCTGCCAGGAGGCGTTTCTCCAGGCCTTCAGAAAATTGGGCAAGTTCAGGGGCCACTCGAAATTCTCCACCTGGCTTTACCGCGTATGCGTCAACGTTTCGATCGACGCCCTCAAAAAGGAAGACGCGACGCGGAGGACCAGGGACGCCGCCCTCGAGCTTGGCGATCTTCCCGACGTCATTATCGTCAAGCCGCCCAGAAGCGGTGAAAGACTTCTGCTCGACAAGGAGATGCAGGCGCGGGTATCGAGGGCCATACTGAACATTTCAGCCAAGTCCCGCGCCATTCTTTCCCTCCGCTACGTCGAGGAACTTTCCACGCCGGAGATATCCAGGATGCTGGACATCCCCGAGGGCACGGCGCGCTCGAGGCTATACTACGCGAGACTCGAGCTGGCCGACGCCTTGTCCGACTACATCGGGCCGGGCGAGGCGTCCGCCTTGAAAAGGGGTAAGAAAGATGCTCGGAAAGAAACCTGAAGACGAGGCCCTGGAGCTTGTCCGGTCGTATCTGGACGGGGACCTGGGACTCGAGGGAATGGACGGACTTGAAAAAGTCCTCGAGCGAAGGCCGGAGCTTGCCGTGGACCTGGCCCGTCTCGAGATGGCCCTGTCCGTTTTTTCTTCAACATCTCCGGCCGGCGGAAACTTCGAGCCGCCTCCGGGCCTGGCGCGCAAAATCGCGAGCGAGTCTTTGGCCGCGCCTTCCCCTCGCCGCTTTTGGCGGACGGCGGCGGCGGGCATAGCCGCGGCGGCCCTGGTCCTGGCCGCGATTTGGGGCTTCTCGGGTCATCGGAAAAACTCGGGTCCGAAGGAAATGAACGAGATAAGGCTGGGTACTATCCACTACAGCGGCCCGGGAGTCGAGCTTCTTCTCCAGGAGGACCAGTTCATTCTCCACAGCGACGGCGCGGGGAAACGGGGCATTGACCTTAAACTCTAAATATCCGCTCGCCTTGCTGGCGACGCTTATAATTCCCACGCTGATTTTCGCCGGCCAGGCGCCGAGCGTGATGCAAAGGGGAGGGCTCGTTATCGAGCGCGGCCGGACCGTTAAGGACGCGGTCGTCGCCGACGGCGACCTGGCCGTGAGGGGCCGGGTCGAGGGGTCCGTATTCGTTGTCAACGGCGACGCGCTGATCGAGGACGACGGAACGGTTGGCGGCAACGTCACGGTGGTGGGTGGTAACGTTTCCCTTTCCCAGCGCGCCGCGGTGCAAGGATCGGTAACGGTCTTTTCCGGCTTGGCTCGGGTGGAGGGCGAGGCTCGGGTGCTGGGCGATACGCGGTCCATCGAGGACCTCTCGACGCTTACCGACGAGAAGCTCTCCGTAATAAGCGAGTATCTTATATTCGAGCGGGTGACGCCTGCCGGCGATTTTCCATTTTCCGAGCTTAGTGAAATGGACCTTTCACGCTGCGGGCTAAGGCCAGCGGGCACGGACGTTCCCCGTAAGCTTGACCTTTACAGGCTGGGCAAAGTCTTACCGCCCGAGGACTCGATAAAGGAGGCTCGGGAATTGGAGTTTCGGGCTAAAAATATCCGGGTCAAAGTCCTGGCTATTAAAGTCGCCGGCCAGGCTGAAGCGGAAGAGGTATGGGAGAGTATCCGGGAGGGCCGGGAGGAAAAGGCGACGAACTCGGTTCACAACTCCCTCGGGGACGGCGCCCACTGGTTTTTCAGGTCCAAGGGATCGTGCGTTGGGGCCTGGACGCGGGGCGAGTATATTTTCGTCGTCATCGCCCGTCACGACAAGGAGAACCTGAAAGAGGAGGAATGGAAAGACCTGGAGCTTATTCGGGACGCCGCGGTCATGGAGCTAAAGCGGGGTCTTTTGGCCAAAGAAGCTCTGGTCCGGACAACGGAAGAGATGGGCGTCCGGCCATCTCAGACGCCATAATAACGTTCTCGCAAGGAGGAGAAGCGAATGAAGCGAGCCGCGATAATGACGCTGGTTCTTACGGTACTGGGGTTGGCCTTGGCCGCCGGGGCCGCTGAGAGGAACGATCTTATAGCTCTTGACTCGTCCATGTTCACGGAGCCGAAAGTCACCTTGACGGGGTTCGGCCTTAACGAGCCCGAGCCGTCGATGCCGAAAACCGGCGGCAACTGGGGAGGTTTCGGGGGGCCTATGGTCGCCTATCTGGACGTGGACCTTTCATGTTTCGATCCGGTTTCGGAATACCCGGGAACGGAGGGCCTCAAGGACGGCATGGCCCTGGTGGGGGGCTTTGGCGGCGCGGTCTATAAGAATTTCAAGTTCGGCGGCTTTGGCTTTGGCGGCAATACGGCCGTCAGTGGGGCGGGGCTCAACTCCAACCGTGAGGTCCTCTTGACCATTGGCGGCGGCGGCGTTTTCCTGGAGTACGATTATCCGGTCTCCGGCCGGCTCGGGGTCCTGGCGGGAGCCTGGCTCGGCGCGGGCAGGCTGTCCTTGAACGTTAAGGGACTGGACTCGCCTCCCATCGATTCGCGCGTGGCGAAATGGACGGCCAATGGTCCCTTTTTTATGGCGGAGCCCTACTTGGGGGGGCGGTTTAATTTCACGGACTGGTTCTGGCTCCAGTTGGACCTGGGCTATCTATACCTCGACCTGGATTCATCGGACTTCACTAATTACGGACTGGGCATGGACATGGCCGACGACGACGTTAACGGGGCTTTCCAGGCGACCTTGAAAATCGTATACGGTTTCGACCCGAGGTCCTCCAAGAAGTCGTCCTGGTAAAGGCCCCAACTCTATAACCGGGTTTCTTCGGCGCCATGGCGCCGGGCCGCCTTGTAATTTTAGCCAAGCGACGCTGGGCGGTCCCTATCATCACCCCTCTCCCAAACGCGGCGGGCGGCCACAAAGGCCGCCCGCGACAATTTTCACCGCGTTTAAACGGTCAGTTAACTCTTTCCACGTACTCGCCCGTTCGCGTGTCGATCCTTAGCAGTTCCCCCTCGGTGATAAAGAGCGGCACCTGTATGGTTTTGCCGGTCTCGAGGGTCGCGGGCTTGGTGGCTCCCGAGGCCGTGTCTCCCTTTACTCCCGGCTCGGTATGGGCCACTTTAAGCTCGACGAATATGGGGAGGTCCACGCCGATGGGATGATCGTTATGGTACATGACCTTGACGATGATGTTCTCCTGCAGATAGTCCGCGCTCTCGCCCAGCTTGTCCCTGGTTATCATCACCTGGTCGTAGGTGTTCTGGTCCATGAGATGGTATTCCTCACCCTCGGAGTAAAGGTATTGCATCTCTTTAAGCTCGAGGTTGGGGGTGTCCACCTTGTCGCCCGACCGGAAATTGATGTCCCGCACGTTGCCGCTTATGAGGCTCTTGATCCTGGTCTTGACGAAAGCCGCTCCCTTTCCGGGCTTCACGTGCTGGCACTCGACGATGACGAAGGGCTCTCCCTCCATCTCGATCTTCAATCCTTTTCTAAAGTCACTCGTGGTATACATTTTTCTCTCCAAGCCAAGAAGATACGCTCGAGCGGCGTTAATGAACGCGAATTATATCATACTTCCCGGAGATTTCCCCCCGAGTCGGTAAGAAGCCTGTATCCGTTCCCGGTAATCAGCGCCATGTCCTCGATCCTGACCCCGCCCCAACCCGGGATATAAACGCCCGGCTCGACGGTCACCACGTTGCCCTCCTCGAGGACGTCCCTGGTCCGGGGATTCAAGGTGGGGCCCTCGTGGGTCTCGAGGCCAACGCCGTGGCCAAGGCCGTGCCCGAAATACTGGCCGAAACCGGCCGCGGCGATGATGTCCCGAGCGGTCTTGTCCACGTCGCTGGCCTTGACGCCGGGAGCAAGCTTCTCGATCGCCGCGTCGTGGGCCTCTCGGACCACGTTATAAACCTCCCGCTGGCGGGCGTTGGGTTTGCCCAGGCAGAAGGTCACGGTCTGGTCCGACTGGTAGCCATTATAAATACCGCCGTAGTCGACCGTTACCAGGTCGCCCTTTTTCATTTTCCTGTCCGAGGCCACCCCGTGGGGAAGGGCGCCTCGCGGCCCGGAGGCCACGATGGTTGGAAACGGCGCCGGACCGCTACCCAGTTCCCGGAGCCTGGTTTCCAGGAGAAAGGCGAAATCAGACTCCTTCATGCCCGGCTTGGCCGATCCCATTACCTGGGCGAGCCCGTCGCGGGCCAGGGAGGCCGCCTTGCCGATAAGCCGAGCCTCATCCTCGTCCTTTTTCCGACGGAGTTCCTGGACGAAGCGGCCGGCTTTCACGAGCTTTATACCGCCGGTTTTTTTGCGCAGGGCTAAAAAGGACTCGTGACTCATCCCCCATGGCTCGAAGGCCAGGCGCCCGATCTTCAAGGCGACCGCCTTTTTAATAAGGTCGTCGGGGGTTCGGGTGATGGGTACCACCGTGACGCCGCCGCATTCCTTTTTTGCTTGCAGCGCGTACCTGGAGTCGACGAAGACGTATTGCCCCCGCCCGGTCACGAGCATCATGGCCGTCGAGCCGGTGAAACCGGACAGGTAACGCAAGTTGGCCAGGTCCGTGACCATCATGGCGTCGGCGGGAAGGGCCAGGACCTTCTTGCGAAGGGCCTTTATCCTGGCGCCGGCTTTTGGTTTACTCACCCGCCACTCCCCTGAACTTCAGGTCAATAATGTATTTCTTTTTCGGCTCGGTAATGCATTCGCCTTTTTCATCCACCAACTCGGCCATGCAGGTGGCCACGATGAAGTGGTTTTCCGAGCCGTCAAGCTGATGGAGGTATTGAATCGCGTCCTGGACCGCCCGGTCCGGATATACGTGTAAAAGCTCCCAGTAAAAATGCTCCTCACCGTAAGGCTCGACAACGTACGAGTCGGAAAGGCTCTTGCCGGGGGTGAGGTTTCCAGGGACCGGATGGTGAAGAAAGACCCCCGTTACCTCCGAAGAGTCGGAGATGGCCTTCTTCTTATAGACCGAGGTCAGGCCCGGGTTTAATATCTCGTCGCGGAGCGAGAGTATCTTTATGATTTTCTTCAGGTTTCCGTCCTTGTAATCGATGAGTTTCCCCGCCCTTATAAGTGGCAGGTAAACCAGCTTCTGATAGATATCCATGGGGAGAGTATCGAGGAATTTAAGAAGCGGCCGGTCGCCGTTTTCCTCCAGTAACAACTCGTGCCTGCGTTTAATCCTGGTGGGCTGGTCCCTGAAGAATTCCTTGAGTGCTTTTTGCTCCATGTATTCCTCGAGGGTGAGCATGGTTTCCTCGGGAGGGACCATCATGGCAGTTTGGTGGGCGTAGTACCCCAGGTAAGCCTCGAAGGCGGCGGTGGAAAGAAGGACCGAATCCACGCGGCGCTCGAGTAGTTGGGTAAAGTCATCCCGGTCGTCAATCTTGATGACCTGTCCTTCACGGGGGCACTTCATGAGCCTTTCCTCGAAGGCCCGCTCGGACTTCTGGGCCATGGCCAGCAACCGGACCGGAAGGTAATCGGTCATCCAGGTAATTTCTTTCATTTTTCACTCCCTTAACTATTGGCGGGTAAAACTTCCAGACCCTGTTCCGACGTTATAAGCCGATTTAAAGCATGTCAAGTCGATAAGGACCTAAATTAGCGAGCGGGTTCGATTTTCGCGGTCTAACTGATTTATAAAGCAAAAAGCCCGGCGAAAGGGCCGGGCAATGTCGTCCCAATCAACCGATTCAGATGGCTTTTTTGACTTTGCCCGCCCTGATGCAGCGAGTGCACACCCTCATGCGCTTGGGACCCTTTTCGGTCATGACCCTGACGCGCTGAATGTTAGGATAAGATTTCTTCTTGGTCCGATTATGGGCGTGACTTACGTTCATGCCCACTAATATGCCTTTACCGCAAATGTCACATACGCGACTCATTCCCAGTCCTCCTCAGTCAGATGCATTAAATGGTACATTAGCTTTCCGGGGAAGTCAAACCGTGAAATTCCCCGGATAGGGCGCTAAAAGGACCTTACTTTTCTGGGCGGTCTTTCCAGTTCCACCACTTTAAAAGCTCAGGGTCGCGCTCCTCGTTCTCGGCGAAATACACGGCGCACCGGAAAACGTAAAGAACGCATCGGTCTATATGCCCGCCCCTTATCCGGCAAAGCTTTTGGTAGAGCTTTTCCGGGTCCTTTCCCTCAAGGGATTTGACCGATTTTACGCCCAGGTCGAAAAGGTCCCGCGAGATGGAAGGACCAACTCCCGGGATGGTCATTAAATCCTTGATAGCCTCTTTTTCCGAGAGTTTCGCCATTTAGCCTCCTACGCCCGCGTCAAGGACAAGGCACGGGCACGACCTCATCGAGCGGACCCTCGAGCTTGAGGGCCCAGAAGTCGGGAAGAGGAAAGAATATCGGCCCAGCCTTGAAGACCTCCCATCCCAACAAAAGCGAGTTGTCGCCGGCGTTTACCGCCACCAGCGGGCAATAACCCAGGCCGGCCACGTCGTACCAGGGGTTGCCCGCCTCGATGTAGTCCAGGTAGTTCTCGCCCGACCAGCCGCCGGGGAACTTGAGACCCTTGGCCGAGCGGACGCGGTAATGGCCGAATGATATGGGCTTGCCCCTCGAGTCGGTTTTGGGCGTGCCCGGACCGTCCCAGCCGGTCTGCTCCATGCGGACGTTCCATCCCCTGGTCTCGCCCAGCTTCTCGTCGTAATAAAAAGTCTTGCGAAAGGTCTTCCATAAAATGGCGTTGGCTATCTTGGGCAGGCTGAGGTCCACTCCCAGGTACATGTTCCCGGCCAGGGCCTCCACGTCCAGAGGGTTGGCCGCAAACACGATCCTTCTTCTCGCCGCGTTGTCCATTTTTAAAAGGTCCTCAAGGGTGATCTTGTCCTTGTCCGCCATGATACTCCTCTCTTTCTTTAAACCCGGCGCGTTTGCCGGCGTGAGTTTTACTTTCCATGCGGCTCCAGGGGACCTTCATCAACCGGCATGGACGCGGGCGTGGGGTATCCCATCAGCTCGCTCACCGTTACCAGCTCGAAACCCCCGGCGCGAAGGCCGTCGATAATTTCCGGCAGCGCCTCCGCCGTGTTCCAGCCGCGGCCGTTAATGTGGAAGATAATGATCGAGCCGTTTTGGGCCTTATTCAATACTTCCCTCGCCATGGGTTTGGCCTTCACGCTTTTGGAAGGGTCTCCTGAAACGACGTCCCATTGGATAGGATATACGCCCATCTCGGCCGCAACCGCGAGGGATTTGTCATCGTAATATCCGTAAGGAAACCTGAACGTTATGCCCTGACGCCCGGTCATGCGCCATTGGACGTCCTGGGTCCTCTTGATCTCCTCCCTGACCCGCGCCTCGGATATCTTGGTGAAGTCGGGATGGATATAGGAGTGGTTGGCTATCTCGATGTTCGGGTTTTGCCCTATCATAACCGTCTGCTCGGGATGGCTCTCCATCCATTTGCCGCCAAGGAAAATGGTCGCCTTCGCGTCCTTTGCCACCAGGATATCCCATATCTTCTGGTCCCACCTGGCCGGCTTGGCCGTTTCGCAGGCGTCGAAAGTGATGGCCACCCGGGCCTTGTCGCGAGGCCCGTTGAACACGAGTCCCTTTTCCACCGGCGGCAAAACGGGCGCTTCATCCTTTGAAAAGACCTCGGTTTCCCGGGGAGGCTGACTTGTCGAGTTGCCCTTGGCCATGCCCTCGGGCGTTGCCAGGAGGGTCGATCCCAACTCAGGGGAAGGGGAATTTTCGGACCCTTCGACTCCGGAAGAAACCGACTTTTCATCGTTTCCCCGGGTGATTTCGGTTGGGGACGTCTCATGGGCGCCCGGCGCGGCCTCGGGCGTCTTTCCGACGTGGTCGTCTTGCCCGCGGCAGCAAAGGAAAATCGAGCCCCATAAAATCGCGATCGTCATTAGAGCGGTTTTCATCATGTTCGGCCTTTCAAGATAAGAGCGTGGTTAAATGACGTCAACATAAAAGTTATTGTACCGCAACTCGATTATAAAGGCCATGGCGCGGCCTGGCCCGCTTGATAGGTTAATTGGCAATTGATAAGATTGTGTTGCCAGGTGAGCATCTTGCAAAAGTTCCGCTTTGGAATGCGGCGGCTCGACGCCGCTTTTCTTCCGAGCGGCTTGACGCGAGGCAAGCCGCTATATTGTTTGGCCTTGTCAAGCCAAGGCCATAGAAAGCGGTCTCAAGCGACCGCACTCCTAAGCTGGACTTTTGTAAGAAGCTCAGGTATAGAGCTTTTTTCGGGAATAAAAAGATGAGCGTCGATGAAAACGACATAAAGCAAAAGGGACCCGGGGTCGACAAGGCTCAACTGGTGGCTTTCGTCGATTTTCAGATAAGCCACGGCCGGGAAAAACGGACGGTCGTCGCCAGGCTGATCGAGAAGGGTCTAAGTCGCGCGGAGGCGGAGGCGTTTTTCGATGACGTGCTCCTGCGCATGGAGGCCGACGCGGCGAGAAGCGCCTTTAGCGCGGCGACGGTCTTCGCCTTTTTCCTTGGCGGCATGATTGGAGCGGTGATCGGGGTTGGGGTCTGGCTGTTTCTTGAATTCCTTTTTCCCGACGCGGTATGGTCCGGCCCCGCCGGGGTGGTCTCGGTCGGCGTTGGCGTTTGCGTGGGCGCCATGGTGGCGGCCCCTGGCGCGGGAGGAGTCGTATATCAGTCCGCCGCCGCCCTTGCCGCCTTGATCGGCGTGGGGGTGGGCGAGTTTCTTACCGGCGACTTCGGTCTTTGCAAAGGGTCCTTTAATGACCACTACGGCTCGGGCGGCTACGATTGGACATGCGTGTTACTTAATCTGCCCGGCCGGATGTTCGAGCACGCCCTCTGGATCGGATTGGCGCTTTTATTGTGCGTCGTCCTGACCAGGAAAAGGACTCGTTAATCCGGAAGGTCCGTTCCGACGCGCCCTTGGGACCGGCCCGTGGTTTTTCGTCGCGCCGGTTTGGAGCCTCGGTTCAACGGGCCATATACTGACTAAAGCGGTGGGAAAGTATTTTTCGCCGCTCAATCCAACATTGGAGGACTTGGTTTATGAGACCATTTTTCCGTTTTTTCTTCCTGGCCGCGATCGTCTTCGCGTCCTCATTGCCGTTTTATTCCCGCGCGGCCGCCATGGAGGCTTTCTCGGAGACGGATACGGCCTCGACGCCGGACTCGGGCATGATCGAGGGATGCGACCCGGCCCAGCCCTGTTTTCGCTTCCTCTGGCCCGAGGAGCCCGGAAGCGTTAAAATGACGCCTCTCATCGGCGAGCCGGGAGAGTCGGGAGTTGAGGAGACCCCGCTCGGGCGGGCTAAAACGGCCATCGTTTCCTGGCGGTCTTCGGCGGGGGATGAGGTCCTCACGAGCAAGACTTATTATTATCCGGACCATGGAGACTTCCGCTCCCTGGTCATCGAGACGGAAATCAAAAAGGAGATTTCGGTGGCCGGGGGTGATTATTTCAAGCCTCACTTCGCCGCGCCCGCCATCCGCCCTCCCCTTTCCCACTCGAGGACCCTGTGTTACGAGGTCAACGCCTTCTCTCCGCCCAGCGACAAGCCCATCCCCACCAGCGGGCCGATCATGACCTTTGACGACGACTTGAACGCCACCATATTCTCGCCGCTCGATAATTTCATGGCCTCCATGCAGGCGCCGGTGAACGGCGAGTGGCGTCTCGGGTTTGGGGGAAGCGTGAAGAACGTGCCGGCCGGGACGGTCCATCGGGTGCTGGTGGTATCCGGGCGCGGAGTCAACGCGACCATGGCCGCCTGGGGAGACGGGCTGAGGAAATGGCACGGCCGGGAAAGGCCGGCCAGGGACGCCGAGCCCGGATTGAAATACCTGGGCTACTACACCGATAACGGGGCTTATTACTATTACAAGACCGCGCCGGGCAAGAACTATCACGACACCCTGATGGCGGTCAAGCGGGACGCGGACGAGCGAGGCATACCCTACGGTTATTTCCAGGTGGACTCCTGGTGGTATCCCAAGGCCAGGAGCAACAACATCATGAACGCCTTCACGGGCGGGGCCCTTTTATGGGAGCCCATGGATGATATGTTCCCCGCGGGCCTGGCGGGATTCAGCCGCGAGTTGGGCCTTCCCCTGGTGGCCCACAACCGCTGGTACGACCGGACCTCGCCCTATTGCGATCGTCACGAGTGCGTAAGGGGGGAGGGCCACAAGCGGGCGGCCCTTCCCATCGAGGACGAGTTCTGGGACGAGATCATGGACAACGCGGTCAGTTACGGCGTTTCGGTCTACGAGCAGGACTGGCTCCATACCCAGATGAACATGATACCATGGCTGCGCTCGGGCCTGAACAACGCCGAGAGCTGGTTCGACGCCATGGTCCGGGCGGCCGACGAGCGGGGACTTCACGTTCAGCTCTGCATGGCCTCGCCCGAGTTTTTTCTTCAGCAGGTAAAGCACCCCAACGTGACCGAGGTCAGGGCCTCGGGGGATTACATAGCGGGGGTTCCCAAGACCTATTACTGGCCCAAGTTCCATAAGACCTCCATGTTCGCCCACGCCGCGGGGCTGTGGCCGTTCAAGGACAACTTCCAAAGCTCCTCGGGCCAGAGGACGATAAGGAACGAGAAGTGGCCCTATGAGGAGGCCCTTATCAGCCTGCTCTCGGCGGGACCGGTGGGACCGGGAGACAAGATCGGCGCGGCCGACGTCGAGCTTCTCATGAAGACGTGCCGGCAGGACGGCGTCCTTCTAAAGCCCGACCGGCCGGCCACGCCCATCGACCTCATGTTCCTGGACTCGAAAAAGCCCTGGATCGTCACCACCGAGAGCGACCACGAGGCCGGCAGGACCGTCTACCTGGCGGCGTTCAACCTGTGGCCCGCCCGGATGAAGGACCCCTCCATAGCCCTTTCTGACCTGGGAATCGAGGACGAGCGAATAATCTACAACCATAAGGAAAAGGACCTGCTTCTCGGGTCCGACCGGATCGATTTCGGAAAAATGAAGCGAAACGAGGCCAACTACTATGTCCTGGTTCCCATCCTCGAGAACGGCATGGCCCTTTTGGGAGAGACGGACAAGTTCGCCTGCCTCAGCGGCGAGCGTTTTCCCGAGGTCAAGATCGATGGTTGCGCGCTGAAAATTACGGTAATGGGGGTCCCGGGCGAGACGGTCCCCGTCTCCATCTACTCTCCTCGTCCGCCCCAGAAAATGGCGGGTTGCGGCATGGCCAATATGCCGGCCGATTTCAAAGAAGGTGTCATAACCATAAAAGTGGTAATACCGGCGAGCGGCCAAATTTGCGTCAGCGTCGAGTGATCGGTCCGGAAAGTGGGAATCCGGGGAAAATAGGGTAAAATATTCACGGTCATTTTCGGCCTCGAGCGGAACTTGACCGACGACTCCCGCGTCGAATATTTCGCGGGCGCGAAAAGGAGATGGTTAATGAGTGAATATTACGTGGAAAAGTCACTGGATATCGACGCACCCGTCGAGCGGGTCTGGGACCTTTTGATCGATGTCGACTCCTGGAGCGAGTGGAAGCCCTTTATTAAAAAGGCGGCCGTGGCCGGCGGGTATAAATACCTCTCGAACGGATCGAAGCTCAAGATGAGCCTTATCGCCGCGGGCCAGGCCCCGGTACCCCTCAGGGTTACGGTGTCCGAGTTCCAAAAACCCAACTCCCTGGCCTGGGAGGGAGGCGTGAAGGGCCTCGTGCACGCGGTCCACGGCTTCGAGCTCAAGGAAGTGGCGGGCAAGACCAGGATAACCTCGCGTGAGCGTTTCCAGGGCGCGCTGGTTGGCTTCGTTCTGCGCATAGTAACGCCCGAGGACATGGAGGCCATGCATGAAAAATGGGTCCAGGCCTTCAAAGACAAGCTGGAGGGCAAGTCCGAGGAGCCCGAGGAAGACGCTCACGGCCACTCCCACTAGCCCGTACGATGGAATACCGCGAGGCCCGGGACCTTCCCGCGGGAGTAAAAGCCCATGAAAGACGGCCCTAAAAGCAAAATCTTTCTGGCCTTGACCGCGCTTTTATCGGCCCTTTTAGGGTGCTCGATCACGGTGGTGGTATTCCTCGTATGGCCCGACGCCCGTGTCTCGGACGCGGCCAATCCGACGGAGGCCAAACTGGACCCGGAATTCCGGGCCGCCATCGACGACCTGAAGGTCAGTCTTACCCTGACCCGGCAGGAGATAAACGGGCTGCGGCTCGAGAACGCCGAGACGAGGGAGGCGGTGAGACTTCTGGCCGCCGATACTTTGGGGGAGGGCGTGGAGACCGCGCTTCCACCTTCATACGTGGCCCAGGTGGACACTTTCTTCAAGTCCGACGCGGCCAAGACGCTTCTGGACGCCAAGTTTCACAACGCTCGAAATATTACCTTCGGCCGCCCCCGCTTCGTGGGGCCTTACCTGATTACCGTTCCTTACTTCGTGGGGGGCGAGCCCTATTTCATGCTGGTGGAGATTACGGTCATGGACCTTTACGACCTGAAGTTCGACGTGGTATGGGACGGGATGGTCGAGGACCTGAAGTAGCCTTATTGAATCAATCGAAAACCAGGCGGCCAAGCGCCCGGCCGGGGTCGTCCGACTTCATCAGGGCGGTGCCGATTAAAAAGGCGTCCACCCCCTTCTCGCTCAGCCGCCTCAAGGTGGCGGCGTCGGAAAGACCGCTCTCGCTGACCACCGTTACTCCTTCTTTGAAATGAGGCAAAAGCGACACGGTCCTCTCGACCGACACGGAGAAGTCGCCAAGGTCCCGGTTGTTCACCCCGATAAGCTGGGGAGATGGATCGAGCGACTGCACCCTTTCCAGGTCCTTTTCATCATGGACCTCGAAAAGAACCGCCAGAAGAAGGTCCCGGGCCCGGGCGTAAAGGTCCCTCATCAGGGAGTCCGACAATATCCTGGCGATGAGAAGCACGGCGTCGGCGCCGGCCCAGGCCGCCTCCTCCACCTGGCTCGGGTCGATGATGAAATCCTTGCGCAAAATGGGAAGATCGACCGTCTTCCTCACCCGCATCAGGAACCGGAGGGAGCCTTGAAAAAATTCCTCGTCCGTAATGACGGAAATGCACCTTGCCCCGCCTCCCGAGTAGGCCAGGGCGATGGCCTCGGGATCGAAGGGGTCCCGGATCACGCCGGCCGAGGGCGAGGCCTTCTTGATCTCGGCGATGACCGCTCTTCCCTTTTTTTCCCCGTCACGAAGGGCGGCGATAAAGTCGCGCCGCGGGTTTTCCGAGTGCCTTACCGTGGGCGGCTTGGGGCGGGGCAGGGACTTTTTCCTCTCCACCTCCTTGACCTTGCTCGACACGATGCGGTCGAGAATGGTATCGGTCCGGATCAGTCCGCCCATTATCGCCTCACGAGCCAGAGACCCTGGCCAGGCTCTCGAGTTTCTTCATGGCCTCGCCCGAGGCCGCGGCGCGCCGAGCCAACTCGATCCCCTCCCCTATGGTCGAGGCCTTGCCGCCCACGTAAACGGCGGCGCCCGCGTTTATAAGGACCGCGTCCAGGCGAGGACCGGAAACGTTACTTAGCGCTTCCCGGGCGATGCGGGCGTTTTCCTTGGGGTCTCCTCCCAGGAGGTCCTCCTTTTTGCAGCGGGAAAGGCAAAAGTCCTCGGGCGATATCTCGTAGGTTTTTACCTGGCCGTCCTTAAGCTCGCTGACGCGGGTGGGACCGGTCAAGGTTATCTCGTCAAGCCCGTCCGACCCGTGGACGACCATGGCCGCCTCGCTTCCCAGGTTCATGAGGACGTTCGCCAGGACCTCGGTAAGGTCGCCGTCAAAAACTCCCATGAGTTGTCTTTTGGCCCCCGCGGGGTTCGTAAGAGGACCGAGCAGGTTGAATATGGTCCGGACGCCCATTTCCCGGCGGGGACCGATGGCGTAGCGCATGGCGCCGTGGAGGGTGGGGGCGAAAAGGAAACCGATCCCCACCTCCCGGAGGCATTTCTCGACCGTGGCCACGTCGGCCTCGATGTTCACGCCCAGCTCCGCCAGGACGTCGGCGCTGCCCGAGGCGCTCGAGGCCGCCCTGTTTCCATGCTTGGCCACCACCAGGCCCGTCGCCGCGGCCACGAAGGCGGCGGTGGTCGAAATATTGAAGGTACACGAGTGATCTCCGCCCGTGCCGCAGGTGTCTATGCAGGGGCCCTCGAACCTTATGCGCGTGGCTTTCTCCCGCATGACCTCGGCGGCCCCGGTGATCTCGCCGACCGTTTCGCCCTTGCTCCGAAGGCCCATGAGGAAGGCGCCGATCTGAGCGGGCGTGGCCTCGCCGCCCATGATCTCGTTCATGGTATCGACCATGGAACTCCTGTCCAGGTCCTTACCCTCAGCTAAAAGCGCCAGTGCTTCCTTGATCATTTCAAGATTCTCCCCGTGTTGAGGTACCGATAAGGAAAAAATGTTATCACTTCATTTTTTCGTTGGCAAACAAAAACCGTCCGGGCGGCAAGAGGGGCCTTACCCGCATTCTCCTCCCCCGCCCGTTAATATCTCGAGTCCATGATCGAGAGACGGCGCGATCGCCTCGAGCGACTCGCGAACGCCCTTTTCGCTTCCCGGCAGGTTGATAATGAGCGTCTTTCCCCTGATGCCCGAGGTTGCCCTCGAGAGCATGGCGCGAGGAGTTTTTTTAAGTCCCGCCAGCCGCATGGCCTCGCTAAGGCCGGGGGTCGGTCTCTGGATGACGGCGGCGGTGGCCTCGGGCGTCACGTCGCGCGGCGAGAAGCCCGTCCCACCCGTGGTCACGATGAGGTCCAGTCCCGCCAGGTCGGACCAGGCGATCAGCTTGTCCTTTATGCCCTCGAGGTCGTCGGGAATAATCTCGCGCCGCTCGATGACCAGTCCCGCTTCCTCCAATATCTCGACGACGGCGTCTCCGCTTTTATCCGCTCTCTCGCCCTTGGCTCCCTTGTCGCTCAGGGTAAGGACGCCGGCCTTGTAGACGCGTTCACTCATGACGATTCCTCCTCCGCTCAGCCGCCTATCTGGTACATGGATCGGTTAAGCGGCCTGAAGCAGGCGGCCTCCTGGTCCGGCTTCATCCTGACCGCCTTCCGGAAAAGCTCCCTTAATCGGTCGTCGCTTTGGCCGCTCCGCATGGGTCCCTTAACGTCGATCTCGAGGTCCGAGGCCAGGCACGGCCTCAGCTTGCCGTCGGGGGTAAGCCGCATACGGGCGCACCACTTGCAAAAGGGCTCCGACATGGCGGAGATGAAGCCCAGGCGGCCTCCCCCCTTTTCGACCTCATAGACCGAGGCCGGCTTGCCCGTTTCCTTCCCGTCAATAAGCGACAGCGGACCGACGTTTTTCTCGATGATCTTTCTAAGCTCGGCCGAGGGGATGTACTCGGAGGAAGAAAGTCCGCAACCCGGCTCGGAGGAGCGGACGGATATGGGCATGCGCTCGATAAACCTGACCTCGACTCCTCCGTTTCGGGCGAACTCGACGAAGTCAATCACCTCGTCGTCGTTCTGGCCCGGGACCATCACCACGTTGACCTTGACCGGAAGAAGACCGGCCCCGACGGCCGTCTCGATCCCGCGCCTTACCTTATCCAGCCAGGGACGCCGCGTGATCCTTTCAAAGCGGTCCGGACGGAGAGTGTCCATGCTGACGGTCACCCGGGTCAAGCCGGCCCTTTTGAGGTCCAGCGCGAATTTATCCAGCATCACCCCGTTGGTGGTCATCGGCAGGTCCATGACGCCCTCGATTTTTGCCAGACGCTCGACGAGTTTTAGAATGCCCTGCCTGACCAGGGGCTCGCCCCCGGTGAGACGGAGCTTCCATACTCCCTCCTTTACCGCCACCCGCGCCACGCGCTCGATCTCCTCGAAGCGAAGTATCTCCGGGTGGGGAATGCGCGAAACGCCCTCCTCCGGCATGCAGTAAACGCAGCGCAGGTTGCACCTGTCGGTCACGGAAACGCGAAGGGCGTCAACCCGTTTCAATCGAGTCCCCCGCTTTTATCTCGCCGCCGGCGACGACCTCGGCGAACACTCCCCGGCTGGGCATGACGCAGTCGCCGATCTTGTAATATATAGCGCACTTTCCATGGCAGTCCTTCCCGATCTTGCTGATCCTTATCCGGGCCTCGCTTCCCACCTTAAGCTCGGTACCCACGGGAAGACCGGTCAGGTCGATCCCCTCGGTGGTCACGTTCTCCGCGTAGGAACCGGGGCCCAGCTCGATCTTGCCGGAGCAGGACTCGGCCGCCTCCGAGCGGGCCCGCCTTATGTCCTCGATGGCCAAAAGGCTTACCTGGCGAATTCCCGGCGCGGCGTGGGCGTCCCCCCTGACTCCCAGGTCCGGGACCAGCTCGATCGCGTCCACCGGGGTCTTGGACGTCCCCTTGCCGCGGCTCACGTTGACGGAAAATACTTTCGCCATGATTAGGCCAGGCGCCGGAGCATGGAACTTCCCGTCCTTCTCGAGCGCTTTTTCTCCTCGATGTTTTTCTCGTAAACCTCGGTCATGGACCGGCAGGCCGCGTCCCACGAGAAAAGCTCGACCACCCTTTTCCTGCCCGCTTCTCCCATGGCGGCCGCCCGCGCCGGGTCGCCGAGTAGCTTTTTTATGGCCATGGCCAACGCGGTCGGGTCGCGGGGAGGAACGAGGAAACCGCACTCGCCGTCCTTGCCCACCACCTCGGGCAGGGCCCCGCCGGTGGTGCTTACCACGGGAAGGCCCGTGCTCATGGCCTCGGCCGCGGGGAACCCGAAGCCCTCGTACACCGAGGACACGACCCCTATCTCCGCCTCCCGATATTTCCGGGCCACCTCGTCGGTGGGTATCTTGCCCGTGCAGGTGACGCGGCCGCCAAGGTGGAACTTCTTCATCAGTTCCTCCATCAGGAGGTGGCGGGGGGCGCCGCCGTCCACCACCGTCAGGGTCACGTCCCTGGGCAGGTAGAGCATGGCCTCCATCAAATAGCGGATGCCCTTTTTCCTGTCCTCCGTGTTGCCCACGAAGATCAGACGGCGCGGGACCTTCTTGACCAAAGGGTCGGGGCTGAAGGTGTCCGTCTCGACCCCGTTGTAAACCACCGACACGCGGGAGCGCGGGACCTGGAAAGCCTCGGCCACCCCGCGGGCGGCCGCGTCGGACACGGTAATGACGTCGTCCATGTAAGGGGCCACGCGGCGGTTCATGTCGATGGGATAGTAGACCACCCGCTTCATCCGGTCGTAAATTTTGGGAAGTTGCTGGAAGTCGGCCCTCCTGTCCTCCGAGAGCGGGTGGTGGATGGTGCTCACCACCGGGACCCCGAAGGCCTTCATAAGCACGAGACCGTAGGCCAGGGTCTGGTTGTCGTGGATAACGTCGAAGCCGCTCTTATTCCAGATGCTCCGCAAAAGGTTGTAGGCGCGAAGGGAAAAAGCCAGCATCTCGGGGAAATAGCCGAAGCGCGTGGCGGCGAACTCGTAGAAGTTTATGGGCTCGAGGAGCTTGATGGGCGACTCGCCCGGCGGCATGAACCGGGTAAAGAACTTACGCGTGGCGAACAAGTTGTAGTTGGGCAGCCTGTGCTGCTCGCACCAGGGCGTGTCCCACGTGTAGGGCGGGCCCTGGATCAGGTGGACCTCATGCCCTTGCCTGGCGAGCCACTTGGACAGGTAATATACGTAAACGCCCTGCCCGCCGCAGTACATGTTGCCGCGATAACTTAAAAGGCAGACCCTCATTTGGCTGAAATTCCCCGCGAAAATTAATCGGCGGCCCGCAACCGCCCTTAATAAAGGGTATCACGAGCGAGGAGGCCTAACAAACCCGCTAAGGCCCCGCGGCCGGGTATTCCTTGGATACATCGCCGGTCCCGGACTTGCCATGAGGGCAAGGGAAAGATAGATTGTTTTTTATGTTTTTCACGCTCGGCCCGTTGGGGTAAAGCCCGCGTCTCAGATACCGAAGTATCGGGAGACCCGTAGAGAACGGACGGGAAGCGTCATTTTTCGGAGGCGAACATGAAGGGAGTCATACTGGCCGGCGGCAAGGGTACCAGGCTGTATCCGTTAACCAAGGTGACCAACAAGCACCTCTTGCCCGTTGGCCGCGAGCCCATGATCTTCAACCCGATTCGAGTCATGGTCGAGGCCGGGATCACGGACGTGTTGATCGTTACCAGCACCGAGCACATGGGCGACATCGTGAACCAGCTTGGAAGCGGCAAGGAGTTCGGCTGCGAGTTCACCTACCGGGTCCAGGAGGAGGCCAGGGGCATAGCCCACGCCCTGGCCCTGGCCGAGAACTTCGCGGGTGGCGAAAAAATCGTGGTCATCCTGGGCGACAACGTGACCTCGGGAAGCATCAAGGAGCACGTGGACGAATTCAGAGATATGGACAAGGGGGCCAAGGTGCTCCTGAAAAAAGTGGGAGACCCCGAGCGCTACGGCGTGGCGGCCATCGACGAGAAGCACATCATCGAGATCGAGGAAAAACCCAAAAAGCCCAAAAGCGAGTTCGCGGTCATCGGCTATTACATGTACGACTCGAAGGTCTTCGACATTATCAAGGGCCTCGAGCCGTCGGCCAGGGGAGAGTACGAAATAACCTCGGTCAACAACGCCTACGTCAAGCTGGGCGAGCTGACCTACGGCATCCTCGAGGCCGACTGGACCGACGCCGGAACCTTCGAGTCATGGCAACACGCCAACCAGATGCTCCCGGGAAAGAGTTGAGAATGAAATGGCGGCCGATAAATGCAGTAAGCTCGAGAAGAGCTTCGGCTTCATGAACGGCCGCGCGGCCATGCTCAAGTCGGACCGCGCGGCGAACGTCGCCTTGAAGCTGATGACAAAGACTATGGATTCGACTTAATCCGATCAAGGAGTTGATTAGCCGGTTCCTTGAAGTCTTTATACGCCTCCTGGACGGCTTGAGCGTGGTCCCCGAGCGAGAAACTTACTCGAGATTAACCAGCAGACGCTCGAAAAAATCTCGCTCCTTTCGCGCCAGCTCGGCCAGTTCCGAGGCGGCGCGGCCAAAACCGCGCGGCTCGTCCCGTTCGCTTATCTCCTTAAGTAAATAGGCCAGCTCGGTCCAACCCCTGGCTATCTTCCGCATGGGGGCGGAGGGGGCCGCCCGCTTGAAGGCCGGATCGAGGTCTTGTATCTCCTCGAGGAAGTCCCCGTACATGAGCCGGAAGGCCCCGCCTCCGGTGCCTCGTTTTTCGATGACCTGGTAAAGCCAGCGGGCGCACCATTGCCAGTCCCGGGCCTTTTCCCACTCGGGCATGGAGGCGGCCGCTTTTTCCATGGCCCTTAGTCCGAAGAAGTCTCCCGAGGTCCCCTCTCCATCGATGAGGTCGTTGGCCTGCTTGACCAGGGCCTTTTTCACGGGGCCCGTTAAGTCCTTTATCGGCTCTCCCTTTTCGATGGGATAGTGCTCTCCCGTGTTCTTGAGTGACCCCGATCCTCCGTACCTGGCTTTTTCCAGGTCCGCGTAGGGAACTTCCTGCAAGTCGGGCCATTGGGTATCGGCCACTATGCCGACCTTTTTCTCGTCGTCGTACCCGCACATGACGATGACGTGTCCGGCGAAGTGGGTGTTCGAGTTGTAATACCTGAGATAGGCCAGGTCGGCGCGCAGGAGGACGGGATTCCCGAGGTCGATTTGCCTCTTGGCCGAGGCGAGGGCGCGGTCCGGGTCTTTAAAGGTTATCCAGTCGAAGTCTCTTCCGAGGTTATGAAAGAACCTGGGCTCGAGGGACCGGCTCCTGGTGGCGGTCATCCTGGTGGGAGAGAGTCCGTCCGACTCGAAATAGGCGAAGCCGAGGCCGGAGCCCAGTCCGAAGCACAAGGGCTCGGACAAGGCGTGGCCATGGTAGTTCATTGCGTCGGAAATGGCGGTCGAGGCGCAGTGGTTTCCCGGCCGGTGTTTCCAGCCGGGGAGGGTCGTTTTCATTTCCCGTTTGGCCGCAAGCGGAGTTTACTGGCTCAGCTTGCCTTGAATGATCTGGAGTTCCTTCTCCGCCCGCTCGACCTGGCTTTTCAGCTCGCAATAGTCCTTGTACTTTTTCTCCACGTCGACGAGCGAGGCTTTTTGCTGTTCCACCGAGTGCTTCAAGCTTTCGACCTGGCCGCCGAAGGGGAACAGGCCGGAGGCGTCTCGGCTGGGGACCTCGGGCAGGGTCACGTCCACCACGCAGTCGTTCACGTCGTTCCACGCCTCGAGGTCGAAGCGGTAGAAGATGACCGTGACTTTGCCGTTCCCGCCCACCCTGAGCGGCTCGCTCTTGATAACGTGGGGAGCGTCGATGGCCTGGAGGTCTTTTAAAAACCTTCCGGCCCCGGCCTTGGGAACGGATATTACCACCTCGAGGGGAAGGCCGATAAGATACAAGGGAAATTCATCGTCCTTGACCTCGGGAAGTGGATTGACCTGAAGGATCGACACCCTTCCCTCGGTGGCCGAGTCGCGAATCTTGGCCTCGAGGCCGGCGGCGTCAAGCTCGGCGGGAAGGGCCAGACCGGACGCGTTTATCTGGGCTTCCAGGTCCTTCTTCTTTTTCTCCAGATCGTTCATCTTCTTAACGTCGGGCGACACCCAGCGATCCTGGAATTCCTTGATCGTCTGAAGGTCTCCCGCCAAGCTCGCCTTCAAGGTGTCGGCCTTGCTCTTTTGGTGAAGAAGATAAACCGCGGCGACCACGACGATAATAATCAGGATTACCGAGGCCACCCCTTTTTTCCAATCCACGTCCTCTAATACTTCATCCCAGTCTATCATTTGATTCCCCTTTCCTCCTCAAGTTCAGCTTGGCCGCTTCCCCCTCAGTGTCCATTCCGTGACGGCGATAGAGAAGGGTTATTCCACGTTTCCCGTCGAGGGGCTAATTTACTTTAGCATTTTTTTTTCGCGCGCTCAAGTCATAAAGTTATTTTTTCTTGAGAGTTACGTCTCGCCGAGCTTTTTATTCAATATCTCGTTTACCACCTTGGGATCCGCCTTGCCCCTGGTTTCCTTCATCACCTGGCCCACGAAAAATCCCATCAGCTTGGTATTTCCGGCTTTGTACTTCTCGACCTCCTTGGGATTGGCGGCAATGACCCTCTGGCAGAGGTCCTCGATCTCGCCCGAGTCGGACATGGGCTTTAAGCCTTTTTCCTCGACGATTCGGGCCGGGTCCTTGCCCGAGGCGTACATTTCGGCGAAAACCTTTTTCCCGATCTTGCCGGTAATATGCCCCGAGTCGATCATTTTAATCATCGCGGCCAGGTCCCGGGGCTGGATGGGACAATCGGATATGGGACGCCCGTCCTCCTTCATCTCCCTTAAAAGCTCGGCCATGATCCAGTTGGCCGCCTTTTTGGGGTCGGCTCCCTCCGATACCGTCCTCTCGAAATAGTCGGCCAGGGCCTTGTCCGAGGTCAGAACGGCCGCGTCCCGGCCGGGTATGCCGTGCTCTTTTACGAACCGGCCTCTTTTGGCGGCGGGCAACTCGGGCAGGGAGGCGCGGCATTTTTCTATCCAGTCCCGGTCCACGACCAGGGGCAGGAGGTCCGGGTCCGGGAAGTAGCGGTAATCGTGAGACTCCTCTTTTCCCCGCATGGGCAGGGTCTTGCCGGCCTTCTCGTCCCAGAGCCTGGTTTCCTGTACCACCTTTCCCCCGTCCTCGATTACGCGGACCTGGCGGGCTATCTCGTACTCGATGGCGCGCTCGACGTTCCTGAAGGAGTTCATATTCTTGAGCTCGGCCTTTGTTCCCAGCTCTTTTTGGCCTTTTTGGCGCACGCTGACGTTGGCGTCGCAGCGCATGGACCCCTCTTCCATGTTTCCGTCGCAGACCTCGAGGTAGACCAGGATGTCCCGCAGGGAGCGGAGGTACGCCCCGGCCTCGGCCGCGCTTCGCATGTCCGGCTCGCTCACTATCTCCATCAGCGGCACGCCCGCCCGGTTGTAGTCGGCGAAGCTCGAGTCGGACGAGGCAAAGGAATCGTCCGAGTGCACCAATTTGCCCGCGTCCTCCTCCATGTGCAGCCGGGTGATGCCGATGGTCCTTTCCACGCCCTCGACCATCACCTCGAGGCTCCCGCGCTCGGCCAGGGGAAAGGCGAATTGAGATATCTGATAGCCCTTGGGAAGGTCCGGATAAAAATAGTTCTTACGCTCCCAGATGCTGCGCTCGTTAACCGTAAGGCCAAGGGCCAGGCTGGTCCGAACGCTCATGTCCACCACCTCCCGGTTAAGGACCGGCAGCACGCCCGGCTGGCCCGTGCACACCCGGCACACGTGGGAGTTGGGCGGCGCCCCGAAGGCCGTCGAGCATCCGCAGAAAATCTTGGTCCGAGTCAATAGCTGGGCGTGGACCTCAAGCCCTATCACCGCCTCGTATTCCATCTCAAGCCTCCCGGTCTCGAGTATTCATATTAAAGAGGGGGCCTCATCGAGCTCCATTCCGAGGCCGACTCGTAGGCGTGAGCCAGCTTGAAAATGACCTCCTCCTGAAAATGCCTCGCCATGATCTGCATGCCCACCGGAAGGCCGCCGCCGGTGAAGCCGCAGGGAACGCTCATGCCCGGCAGGCCGGCCAGGTTGCAGCTCAGGGTTAGAACGTCGGACATGTAAAGCGAAAGCGGGTCGCTGGATTTCTCTCCCAGCTTGAAGGCCGGCGTGGGCGTGGTGGGACAGACGACGGCGTCGACTTTCTGGAAGGCCCGGTCGAAGTCGTTCTTGATGAGGGTCCTGACCCGGCAGGCCTTGAGGTAATAGGCGTCGTAATAGCCGGCGCTGAGGGCGTAGGTCCCGATCAGGACGCGCCTTTTCACCTCGGGTCCGAACCCCTTGTCCCTCGTGGCCCGGTACATTCCGATGAGTCCGCCTCCCTCGTCCACGCGGGGCCCGTACCTCACCCCGTCGTAGCGGGCCAGGTTGCTCGAGGCCTCGCAGGGGGCGATGATGTAGTAGCAGGCCACGCCGTATTCCGCGTGGGGAAGGTCTATTGGTATCGTCTCGACTCCCAGTTCCTCGAGTCTCGATATGGCGTCCCTTACGCGGGCCTCGACCTCGGGATCGAGGCCGGCGGCGAAGTACTGGCACGGAACGCCGACCTTCATGCCCTTGACCTCCGCGCCCAGGACCGCCTCGTAGTCGGGCGCCGGCTTATTCACCGAGGTCGAGTCGAGAGGATCGAACCCGGCGATGGCCCGCAGCATGATGGCCGCGTCCCTCGTGGTCCTGGCGATGGGGCCAACCTGGTCCAGGCTCGAGGCGAAGGCGATCACGCCGTAGCGGCTCACTCTTCCGTAGGTGGGCTTGATCCCCACCAGGCCGCACCAGGCCGCTGGCTGGCGGATCGAGCCGCCCGTGTCCGTGCCCAGCGCTCCCAGGCACTCGCCCGCCGCCACAGCCGCGGCGGACCCGCCCGAGCTGCCGCCGGGCACGCGCTCGAGGTCCCAGGGGTTTTTGGTCGGCTTGTAGCCGCTGCCCTCGGTGGTGCTGCCCATGGCGAACTCGTCCAGGTTGAGCTTGCCCGTTATCACCGCGCCCGCCTCTTTAAGTTTCGCGGTGACCGAGGCGTCGTAGGTGGGCCGGAAGCCCTCGAGTATGCGCGAGCCGGCGGTGGTCGGGATACCCTCGGTGTTGATAATGTCCTTGACCCCGATGGGCACGCCGAGAAGGAGCCCGTCCTCCCCCCGGCCGATGGCCAGGTCGGCGCGGCGGGCCATGTCCAGGGCGGCCTCGGCGGTCACCTCCAGGTAGGCGTCCACCCTGGGCTCGACCTCGGATATCCTGCCCAGGACCGACTCGGTCGCCTCGACCGAGCTAATATCCTTTTTCCTCAGCTTTTCCCTTAGCTCGCTGATGGAAAGCTCGTATGGCTCCATTACCTTCTCCCCCGCGAAATAAGCGCCCGGGGCGTCCCGGCGCCGGGTTACTCGATGATCCTGGGCACCTTGAAAAAGCGGTCTTCCCTGTCCGGCGCGTTGTCCAAAAGGCGCTCGGGATCCTCGGCCGTTTTGACCTCGTCCTCCCTGAAAGCGTTCACCACCTCGATGGCGTGGCGGGTGGGCTCGACGCCATCGACGTCAAGCTCGTCGAGTTTCTCGAAATAATCGAGTATACGGCCGAGCTGGCCCGTGAACTCCTCGGTCTCCTCCGGGGTCAAGGCCAGGCGAGCCAAATTGGACACGCGTTCGACTTCCACTATGGATATCTTCACCTTAGCTACTCCCTGATAAAAAAATGAGGCGGCCAAACCGCCCCTTCAACGGCCACGCTCGAATCCCTAAAGGTTTTTAAAGATTATCATAAGGCCGGCGACCCTTCAAGAAATTACGGCGGGACGCCATATAAAAAGTCCCTTTCCGCTCTTGTGCTTAGGTTGGGTCACGAAGCGAAAAGGGACCTAAAATTCAGGTTTCGAAATTATATACCACGGCCGGGGCCAAAAATGCAAATCGAGATGGATTAACCCTCCATTTCCTCCTTGACGAAGGGCAGCCGAAGCAGGGACTCGATCTTCTCGATGGCCGCGTTTCTCTCTTCCCCCTCCATGTGGTTCCTTACTTTTCTGGCCAGTCTTTCCAGGGCGTCCGCGTAAGTACCCCGGCCCGGCTCGTCGGCCTCGGAAGCGGACGCCTGGCCGGAGTCCGGATCGGACACGGGAAACACCGAGTCCATAAGCGCCTGGTCGTTTAGTAGTTCCTCTCCGGCCTCGTGTATCCTGACCAGGTGAATCTCGGGGTAGACGGCGCCGGTGGGATAGCTGGTGGCGAGGCGGACGAACCCTTTGTCCTCGAGGAAAAAAAGGTTCTTAAACACCGTCCGGGCGTCGGTCCCCATCGTTTCCACCAGCTCGGTGAACCTTATCCTGCCGGCCTTGCCGGACAGGGCGGCCAACACCTTGCGGCTGAGTTCGTTGTTAGTCATCTGATTGCCTCCCGCTCGTCCCCTTTTCTTTCGCCGATCCGAACGACGACAATGTTATCATCCGGACGCGCCCGATTCAACGGGCAAGACGGGTGGAAAAGATTTTTTCCCACTCGGGACGGCGCGGGCCGGGTCACTTGGCCTTGGCCTTTTTTTGCCTGGCCGCGGCCATTTTCTTTTTCGGGTTCGACTTGCCCTGGCCGGCGGGTCTTTTGCTCTCGAGCAGGTCGATGAAAATCTCCACCACCTCGGGATCGAACTGGGTCCCGGAAAAGCGGTTGAGCTCCTCGATGGCGTCATCCTCGGACATGGCCTTCCGGTAAGGACGGTCCGAGGTCATGGCGTCGTAGGAGTCGGCCACGGCAAGAATGCGCGCCCCCTTGGGGATGTTCTTGCCCTTGATGCCCTCGGGATAGCCCGACCCGTCGTACCATTCGTGGTGGTAAAGCACGAGGGGAACCACGCCCCGCAGAAAGTGGATCGACTCAAGTATCTGCTTGCCCATGACGCAGTGGTCCTTGAACATCTCGTGTTCCTCGACCGTGATCTTCTCCGGCTTGTTGAGCGCCTCGAGGCGGATGCCGATCTTGCCGATGTCGTGGAGAAGGCCGGCCCATTCTATCTTCTCCGTTTCCTCGGGACTGAGGCCCATGGCCTCGGCGATCTCGACGGCGTACTCGGTGACCCGCCTCGAGTGGCCCGAGGTGTATTTGTCCTTGGCCTCGAGCGTGCTCACCAGGCCCTGGATGGTGCCCCTGAACGTGCGCTGGAGGTTCTCGAAGAGACGAGCGTTCTCGATGGCCTGCGCGGCGCGGGAGGCCAGGATGATGAGAAGCTTGCCCTGGCCCTCCGTGTAACGCTGGCTGCGGTTGAAGGAAAAAGCGTTGATCGCCCCGATGATATTGTCCCTTACCTTGAGGGGAACCGACAGGAGCGAGACGTTGGCCTTGTTTTTGGGGACCGATTTAAAAAACCGCTTGGCCTTGGGCCCGGAAATCACGAGAAAGGGGTTGGACCTGAACCAGTCCAGGACCAGGTCAACGTCGGCCTCGCAGCCCGGACCCTCGTCTCTTCCGTCCTGGCAGAGGGTATGCGTGAGATAGGTGATGGGCTGGGAATCGTCGTCCCGCGGCTCGTCGATGAGAAGGCTCACGCAATCCGAGTCGAGCTCGGCCTGGGTGGTCTCGAGGATCATGTGCAGTATGGTGTCAAGGCTAAGGGTCGAGGTCATGGCCTCGCTCACGTTGTAAAGGCTCATCACCTCTTTCAAGCGGATGTTCTCCCGCTCGAGCTTTTGCTTCTCGAGGGCCCGCTTGATCACCTGGAGCATCTCGTCCACCTTGAAGGGCTTTAACATGTAGTCGTAGGCGCCCTGCTTCATGGCCTGGATGGCCGTCTCCACGGTCCCGAAGCCGGTCATGATGATGGTGATGATATTGTATCCGCGGGCGCCGATCTCGCGGAGCAGGTCGATGCCGCCCATGTTGGGCATCATAAGGTCGGTGATGACCAGGTCGTAAGGATTGCGCTCGAGTTCCGCCAGGGCCAGTTGTCCGTCGGACTCGACGGCCACCTTGAAGCCTTCCTCCGAGAGAAAGTCGGAAAGGATGTCCCGGATGACCTTTTCGTCGTCCACGACCAGAATCCGGGGGCTGTCCTGACTGTAAATGTACTCCATACCGCTACCCGTCTATATTAAAAAATTCATGCCAAATTGTCAAAGGCGTCAAGACCTCATTCTCAAACGCTTATTTCTCGAATTCCATTGTGAAACGCCATGGTCCGGCGATCGGCTTCTCGGTTGCGGTAAGAAAGCGAGGCGCTGGATTTTATCACCGAATCCCGGGAGGGACTTCTATGTTTCTATAATGACTCACCATCCTGCATATTTCAACCCCGGGGGCAGCAAAAAATATTTACCAAAAGGTATGCGCGCCGCTTGGCGATAGCGCTCGTTATGCATAAAAACGTCCAACGCGGATCGGGCCGGATAAATCTCGCGCCGTCGGGCCGGGGCGCAAGGGGATATTTTTTTCTTGACAAAGGCCCCTCCGGATGATATGACTGACATATCAGTCATTATTTGGCCGGGGCGGCCGACGACGAGAAAAGCCGCCGGGGAGGAAAAAAATGATACCTGGAAAAATCGAATTCAAAAACTATAAACCAAGGCAAGACCACCCGGACTGGGACCGGGTCCACGCCCGGGCCGTGCAAAAAGCGGCGGAGGTCATGCCCCTCATTCACAAGGACTCCGACGACACCCTGGTGGACAAGGCGGCGGACAAGGTAAGGATCGCCAGGAGCCTGGCCGCGGCGATGGACAATTTCCGGGTCAACCGGAGGCGCTGGCAAGAGGGAAACCACGCGCTCAGGCCGCTTTACTTCATCTGGACCATGCTCTACTCGTGCAATTTCCGCTGCGCTTATTGCGACGACCACCGGGGCAACCACTACTACGACCTCGAGGACAACCCCCTGTCCTTTGCCGACCGCTTGAGGGTTTTAAAGACCATGCGAACGGGCACGAGCGCGGTGTACTTCTGCGGGGGCGAGCCCACCATGGTTTCCGACCTTCCCCTTTTCACGGACGCGGCCTTTCACATGGGCTACAAGCCGCTGATGATAAACACCAACGGTTTTCTCCTCCACGCCAACCTCAAGAAGCCCGAGTGGCGAAAGTGGCTGCGCCAGATGGACATAATAATCGTCAGCCTGGACGGGTTGAGCGTTCCTCGCCTCCAGGAGCTTTGGGGGATCAAAAAGGTGGAGACGGTTTTCGAGAACCTTCTCATGCTTCGCGAGCTGCGCCGGGTGGTGGACTTCAAATTGGTGGTCAACACCGTGATCGGCCCGGACTCGGTTGACATGGCCTCGGAAGTTTTCGACTTCGTGGGCGACCTGGGCGACGTCTGGTTCGTGCCGGTGCCGGTGAACTATCACGGCCACGACCAGGACGGCTTCGCCTTCGAGCGCGACGTGATCCAGCGGGACGACTACAAGGAGCTGGCCGCCAAAATCCTGGAGCGCAAGAAGAAGGGGCAACTGGTGATCGGCTCGTCGCGGATACTGGAAATGCTCCTTTCCGTGAAGCCCTACACCTGTCTGCCCACGCTCAGGCCTCACGTCGATCCCGACGGGAACGTGTCCTGGCCCTGCCGGGCGCCCAGGAACGTAAAGCCGGTTGGAGTCAACGTGCTCGATTTCAATCATCTTGACGCCGCGTGGGAGGCGGCCGACAAGCTGTTCACGGCCAGGGACTTCCACGGTCCCGGACCCAACCAGTGCGGCGACACCTGCGCCTGGATGCAAAATTACACCACGGCCAGGTACCACGACTTTCTGACCGACCCTCTGCGCGCGGGCATGTTCTCCGAGATCAAGGAGTTCGCCTTTCGGAACAAGTGAGGCCGGGCCGGGGGCAAAAGGAGGAAGGGAGAAAAACATGAAGAGGAAATCCGCGAAAGCCAGGCCCCGCTCCCTGGCCCGGGAACTACGGCGGGAACAGATACTCGAGGCCGCGAGAGGGGTCTTCGCCGAGAAGGGCTACCACAACGCCTCGGTAAGCGACGTGGTCGGGGCCTGCGGGGTCGCCCAGGGCACGTTCTATCTTTACTTCAAAAGCAAGCGCGAGGTCTTCGGGGCCCTGCTCCTCGAGTTTGCCGGCCTTATCCATTCGTCCTTTTTTATTCCGGGCGCGGACGAGGTGTCCACTCCGGCCGAGGTGGAAAAAAGGTTCAGCCGCGTGTGCAAAACGGCCCTGTCCATGCTGCGGGACAACGAGGACCTGGCCAGGATATTCCTTCTCGAGGCAGGGGCCAGGGACCCCGGCTTCGAAAAAGAGATTGGCGACTTTTACGACCGGCTCACGAGAGGGGCGGCCATGAACCTTAAACTGTGGATGGACAAGGGCCTCCTGAGGCGGGCCGATCCCCTGGTCATAGCCAACTGCGTGGTGGGCATGGTCGAGCGCCTGGCCCGGCAGCGGCTCTCGGGCAATTTGGAGGGCGACTTCGAGGCCATGGTCGAGGAGGTGGTCGCCTTCGAGCTTTACGGCATACTGAACAAAAGCGGCAAGGGCCGCCGACGGGAAAAGACCAATGAGTGAGCCAATCGACGCCGCGGAAGGGAAGGGGGCTTATAAAGCGACGCTCGGCGAGCTTTTGGCCGAGGCCGCCGTGCTTATATCCATCGCGGTCCTGGTCTTTTTCTTTTGCAAGGATACCGGGGTCATGTCCATCGCGGTTGGCGTCTTCATCGCGGGCCGTTTTGTCTTTCTTTACCGGAGGGGCGACCTGGCCGTCTTTGTTCTCGGTTTCGTCGTGGGTGGAGGAAACGACCTCCTTTCCATGTACAAGGGCGTGTATTATTACACGCCGCCCACCATTCTTCCCGTGCCCATTCCGGTTTGGATGCTATTTTTCTGGGGTGAGGCCTTCCTTTTTTTCCGCCGTCTCATGCGCTATGGCCCCTTCATGGGGGAGGACAAGCCCCCGGAAAAACTGATTGACGCCCCGCTGGCGGCCGACGCGGTCATCGCCGTCGTTTACCGCTTCATCGTTTACCGATGGGCCTCGGAGCCCTTCCTGCCCGACGCCCTTTACGCGGCCATCCTGGTGGTGAGGCTGATACTTCTTCCGCCCAAGGCCCACGAGCGTTACGTCATGCTGGCCATACTCGCCCTTGGTCCCTTTTACGAGATACTGCTCATCAAGGGCGGCCTTTACGTGTATCAGAACGGGGTGGTATTGGGCATGCCCCTTTGGCTGGTCATCTATTGGGTCTTCATCTTCAGGTTCCTCAAGGCGATCATCGACAGGATGGAGTACTTTCTTTCGCCGTCACGGTTCCCCTATTATTAATCGGCCTGGATTTCACGGGTCCCCGGCTTTGCTCTTTATGGGGGCGGCTCATTCTTTTGTTGAAAATCGGCTCGTTATTAACTAGAATCCTATAAGAGCGTCCTCGAGGCTGAAATTATTTAAGTGATTGAAAGTTATTGATTATGTAAATTTCGCGGAGCCGACTACGCGAGCGTCGCCGGGAAGGAACACTATATCCTTGCCGTCACTTATATTGACCGCTTGAGATCGGCCCCGAATGAATAATGGAGCCGCGCGGCGGCTTCGGGCGAAACGGATGGCCACCAACAAAGAAAAATACATCGCCAAGGCGCAGAAGTTTCTGAAAAGGGGACAGATACCCAAGGCCATCGCCGAATACCAGCGCGTCTGGGAAATAGACCCTCGCGACACCAGGGTTTGCATCAAGCTCGGCGACCTGCACCTTAAAAACAAGGACAGGACCAACTCGATCAAATGCTATTTCGCCGCGGCCGAGGTCCTGACCAAGGACGGCTTCTACTCCAAGGCCGCCGCCTTGTATCACCAGATGATAAACATCGACGAGTCCAGGATCGACCTGCAGAAGAAACTCGCCGAGACCTACTTCAAACTCGGGCTTAACGCCGAGGCCATCGAGAAGTACGAGATCATAGCGGCCAACTACGAGCGGGAGGGAAAGCTATCCGAGGCCATCGAGACCATCGAGATAATCTACGACCTCGACCCATACAACATCAAAAACGCCACCCGGCTGGCCGAGCTTTATTACAAAAGCGGCATGAAGGACGAGGGATACCTCGCCATCAGGACCGTAATCGACCAGTTCAAGAAAAAAGGCCGGATCGAGCAGGCCGTCAAGCTGATGGAAAAGGTGGCCAAGATCGATCCGGGCAACCACCAGAACCTCAAGGAACTGGCCGAGGCCTACCAGGAGCACGAGCATTGGGAGCAGGCCTACCAGGCCCTGGTGGCGGCGCTTAAAACGGGATCGAAGAACACGGAGACCCTCGAGCGCCTGGCCGAGATATCTCTCAAGTCGGGAAGGACGGACAAGTCCATCCAGGCCCTGCAAAAGCTCTACAGCGTTTACTCGAAGCGGCCCGAGGAAAAAAAGAAATACATGGCCGCCCTGGAGAAGCTCGAGACCCTGGTCCCCACCAACTTCGACTATAAAAAGGAACTGGCGGACGTCTACCTCGAGGAACAAAACTGGGAGGCGGCCTACCGCATCCTCACCAGGGTCCAGACCAAGTTCCCCGAGGACGAGCAGTACCTGGAAAAGCTGGCCCACGCCGCCATGCAGGTCAACCGGCCCCACAAGTCGGCCCAGTTCCTGAAAAAGCTCTCGGCCATTTACTTCCGCAAAGAAATGCCGGAGAAGGCGGAAGAGTGCCTGGAAAAGGTCATCGAGATATTCCCCGACGACCCCGAGGCCCTGGCCATTCTCGGCAAGAAGCCGGCCCCGGCCCCGGAGGAAGCCGGCCTCGAGCCAGCGGCCGTGGAGGAAGAACGCGAGACAAAGGCAAGGGGACCCATGCCGTCGCCCGAGCGTGAAGACGAGGCGGACGAATATTTCGAGGAAGAATATGAGGAAAGGCCTCGTCCTTCCTCCCGCCGCCGCGAGCCCGTCGAGGAAGAGTTCATCTACAAGGACGGGCGAAGGAGAAGAAGGGATTATCCGCCCCCGCCCCGAAGGCGGGAATACGACTACGACGACGACTACGACGACTACGGCGAGCGGGACGATTACGGGCCTCCTCGCCGGGCCGAAAGATATCCCCAGGCCCCAAGGTACCGGGCCAGGCCGGCCAGGACCGCGCCAGACGAGCCGGCTTACGGGCCAAGGCGGGAAGAGCCGGAGGGCGAGTTCGTCATTAAACCGACCGACTACGCCGAGGCGGTCGAGGTCATCGTCGATGAAGCGGCCATTGCCCCGCCGGAAAAACCGGAGCCCCTGGCCGAGCCCGCGGAAAAAGAGCCAGCGGGTCTTCCTCCTCAGGAGCCGCCGCTGGCCCTGGAAAAGCCGGCCGAGGAAGAAGACATAAAGGCCGAGCCGCTTTCTCCTCAGGCCCTCATCAACCATCTTTCCCAGGCGCGGGTCTACCTGGCCTTCGCCAGGGACAACGGTCCTTTTGGCCAGATCATGATCGACGTGAACGGCCAGGGGAAGTCGATATCCTCGTCTTCCTCCCTCGAGCGGGGACTTCTCGAGGCCGGGATCAACCGGCGGGCCATCGGCGACCTCGAGGACGCCATAAGCGAAATCCTCGAGCCCGAGGAAATCTCGTCCATCAAGGCCCTTCTCAAGAAACTCCTGGCATCCGAAAAGGGGACAAGCCTGTTCGAGAAACTCACCGAGGGAATGGCCGCGGCCAAAGCCGGGCTGGCGGAGGCCCAGACAACCGGGCCGCCCCTTCCCGAGACGTCCGAAGAGGCGGCCCCCCCGCCGGCCGAGACCACGCCCGCCCCTCAAACGGCCGAGGAGGGCGAGAGCTCGGCGGCTGGCGAGATGATACCCCAGGACAACGACCTGGACGATTTCTTCGACGACTTCCTGAACGCCTACCACGTGGAACCGGAAAAAATCCAGCCCGCGCCTCTCGAGGCCAATGAGGAAAAAGAGGAAAAGCCCAAGGCGGAGGATTTCAGTTTTCCCGTCGAGGACGACATCGAGAGCTTTTTCGACGAGTTCCTCGAGTCCTACTCCGAGTCGAAAGTATCTCTTCCCCAGGAGCGCGACATCGACAAGTTCCTTTCCGACTTTTACGGAAAATATAAGACCGGTTCCAACGGCGACGTCTCCGAGACAAGCAACCCCGGGATATCGACGGGAGAACTCTTGAAGGACGCGGCCAAAGCTGACGTCGAGGACAAGGAAATCGAGGCCTGGCTGGCCGAGGTCGAGAAAGAAATGGAAGCTGAGACCAGGGCCATGGAAAAACCCGGGGCGGCGGGCGCCGGCGCCCTTTCATCCGAGTCGCCAGTCCGCGAGTCGGCGGCTAATGAGGGGCCGGATGATGACGAGGATGACGACGACCCGGGCGACTCTTCCTGGCACGATGACTGGCCCGAGGAGGAGGGTCCCGAGGAGGACGTGGTAATTATCTACCCCGAGTCTTCCGCCTCCCCTCGAGCGCCGATCGAAGCGGAAGTCGGCGGCGACGAAACCGGCGACGCGGTCGAGGAAATCGAGGCCCTGCCCATCTCGAGCAAGGCCAGGGAGTCTCGCGAGCCAAAGTTCGACGACGAGGATATGGCGGTCGAGGTTATCGAGGTTATGGCCGGTCCCATCGAGGAGGAGGAGTTGATCTCGCCCGAGGACATCTTCACGGGGGGCGAGGTTTATGAAATCGAGTCGGAGGATTCCGAGCTTCCCGAGGATGAGATCGAGGTGGTGAGAAGGGCCGTGGCCCCGGGAGGGACGCCCAAATCCGTCTTTCCTCCCCTGGAGGTGGAAGAAGAGGAGATCGATTCCGATGAGGAGAACGGCGAGGAAGATGACGATGACGACGACGACGAGGAAATCCTTCTCGATGAAAGCGACGATGAAGACGAGCCCGGGGGACCCGCCGCCGAGGACTGCCAAATCGAGCCGGAGGACGCCGAGATAATCGAGGAGGAAGAGGAGGAAAAAACGGCGGCTCGGACGGAACAAGAGGAGCGGAAGAAAGCCTCGCTCGCCCGGGAGGCGGCCTACGCCGACAAGGTGGACTTCGAGCTGGCCGGCGGCGATCATTCCCACGACGATGAGGAGGAAGCCGAGGCGGGCCCGGCCGCGGACGATGACGACTGGGACGACGAGGACGAGGAGGACGACCTCGAGGCGGTGGAAGACGCCATCGAGGATGAGATGGAGGCTGACGAGGGCAACGGGTCCGGCAAGGGCGAAGCCGCCTCTGATTACGCCTCGGACGTCAACTTCGAGTTCTCCGACGACTCCGACTACGAGGACGAAGACGAGATATCGGCCGCGGGCGTGAAGCGGTGACGAGGGTGTTCCTTTAAAAATAAAGCGGCCCGGGGACTTTTCCTCGGGCCGCTCGCTTTCCCGGTTTGACGGTTATTTTTTATACCCCGGTCCCGGCTTGATGACCAGTTCCTGGCCCACCCTAACGCCGTCCGACTCGAGTCCGTTCCATTCCTTGATCTCCTCGACGTGGACGTCGTGCTTCCTGGCTATGCCCCAGAGGGACTCGCCCTCCTTGACCACGTAGGTGATGGCCGGTCCGCGCTCGCCCTCTTCTTTAGCCGAGCTCGAGCCGCTTCCCGAGGACCCCTTGGGTTTGTTCGAGGAGGAGCCGCTCGAGCCGCTCGCCGAGTATCCCGGTCCCGGCTTGATGGTCAGCTCCTGGCCCGGCCGCACGCCGTCCGACTCGAGGTGGTTTAACGCCTTAATCTCATCGACGCGAACGTCGTGTTTCCTGGCAATGCCCCAAAGCGACTCGCCTTCCTTGACCGTGTATTTAATGGGCGCTCCCCTCCATCCTTCCTTTTTTTCGGTGGAGGGCTTGGGCGCGGGGGCCGCGGGCGCGGTGGAATTGGCCCCGGATGGACCGAAGGTTTTCACGCCCTTCTCCGGCGCGGCGGCCGCCTCGGTCTTGGGAGGAGCGGGGGCGGGGGCGGACTTGGCCGGCTGTTTGGGGGCCTTGTATTCCGGTCCCGGCTTGATGGTCAGTTCCTGTCCGGGCCTGAGTCCGTCGGACTCGAGCCCGTTCATCTTCCTTATGTCCTCCATGTGCGTGTCGTGGTCCCGGGCCACCTGCCACAGGTTGTCGCCGTCCTTGACCACGTAAATCACCTTGCCATTGCCGGCCGACCTGGTCGTGCCGTGGTTGGGGTTGCGGGGCACGGAAGGCTGGGTCCCACCCGAGTCCCGATCGGGCGTAACGCTCCTTCTCGTTCCCTCTAGTATCTCCTTGGATGTTGGGGGCATGCCCTGAGGAGCGCTCTTGGGAACGTTGAGGGTCAGCTTCTGGCCCGGACGTATCGAGCAATTGGGATCGAGCTTGTTGTCCGCGATGATATGCTGGCTGGTGATGCCGTAATGGCGGGCGATGAAGTAACAGCGGTCGCCCTCCCGCACCGTGTAGTCCACTTTCCTCGAGTTCTTGATGGGAGTGAGCTTGTTCTTCTCGGCCGGCGTTACCTTTATGTCGGAGCTTACGTTCTTGATGACCAGGCTGGTCCCGTAACGAAGGTCCTTGGGGTCGTCGATATCGTTCCACTTGAGGATGTCGTCGACCGAGACGCCCCACATGCGGGCGATCTCCCAGGGCGTGTCGCCGGCCTCGACCACGTAGACGCGGTCCTTCTTTCCATGCGGCACGGGAGCTTTCTTCTTGGGAGCGCCGCCAAGGTCCTGGTCGATCTTTTCGTAAACGTCATCCCTTGGTTCCCATTTTACGGGCTTGGGTTTCTTTCTCTCGTTATCGGGCGCCGGCATGGGCTTCTTTTTGCCGTCGAACTTGGCGTCGCCCCGGACCGGAATGGTAATGGTCTGTCCGGGATAAAGCCTCGAGCTTAGCCCCTGGTTCATGGCCAGGACCGAGTCGGTGCTGACCCCGTAACCCGCGGCGATGGCCTGAAGTGTCTGCCCGCTTTCGACCTTGTGCCGCTTGAAGGCGAACTTCTGCTCGGGCGAGAGGGCGGCGTAGGCTTTTTTGAACTCCTTGGCCTTTCCATATGGCACCTTGACCTGGTATCTTCTTTGTCCCGGCGGGGTGCAGAACTGGAGTATCTCCGGGTTGAGGGCCAGGATATGTTTTTCCGTCGTTCCCGCGCAGTCGGCCACGACCTTCAGGTCTATGGCGTCCTCCACGGCGACCTTCGAGTATTTAATGGGCGGAAGGTACTCGACGTCCAGGAACCCGTACCTTTCCGGGTCCTGGCCGATGATGGCCGAGGCGATGATAAGAGGCAGATAATTTCTCGTCTCGGCCACGAGCTTCTTTTTATCGCAAAGGCACCAGTAGTCCGGGCAACCGGTGCTTTGCAGGCGGCGGGCCACCAGGGCCTCGCCCGTGTTGTAGGAGGCGGCGGCCAGGTGCCAGTCGCCGAACATGCCGTAGAGGTCGCTCAGGTAGTTAAGCGCGGCTTGAGTGCTCTTCTCCGGGTCGTAGCGCTCGTCCACCCAGTAATCTATGCGCAGGTTGTACCTGAGACCGGTGGAATGGATGAACTGCCAAAGCCCCTTGGCCCCGGCGTGACTCTTGGCCTTGGGCTGGAAGGCGCTCTCGATCATGCACAGGTAAAGGAGTTCCTCGGGCATGCCCCGCTGATGTACCTTGTCCAGGATCATGTCGCGGTAAAGGCCCGAGCGCTGGAGGCGGGTCTGCATGCCCCGCTTGCCCTTGGTGGTGTAATGTCGCAGATAGGACTCGACGCTGGGAGTGAGGGGAAGAGGAAAGGGGCCGGAGCCGACCACCCAGTCGCTTTCGCCGCCGAGGAATATCTGGTCGCCCGGTGACGACAGCTCCCTTAAAACCTCGGGAAGGGGAAAGGACTTGTCCCATACGCGCACGTCCTCTTTAAGAGGAAATACGTACGATTCCTCCCATCTGTCCTCAACATCTTCCTCGTCGGGCATGCCCGAGCCGTTGTCGGTCCCGGCGAAAGAGATATTACATACAAATAGCGTCAGGATTGCAAAAAGCAATCCATTTATCCTGACTCTCAAGGCCCGTCCTCCATAACTTTCGCGATGAGCCGCGTTCCTCAGCTTTTTCCAACTCGGGAACGAAGGCCGTATTCAATCTTGGGCCTCCCCGGGATAAGCCCGGAAAATTTAAAGATTTCACTGAAAATACTCATGCCTGTCAAATGACGGGCAATCTCCGTCGACGAATACTTAAGCGGCAAATAAAACAATAACGGTAAACGCCCGTATTCCCAGCTATTTAATGCTAGCTCATTTATCCAGTACTGTCAATGTCGGCCGTTTTTAACCTCCGGCAAAAAAGCCCTTTCCCTCTCATTGTTATCTTTAGATGAAGATTCGTTCCCAAACGTTCCCCCATCGCCAAAAATTATGCCGAAAAAAAAACGCCTTCCAAAGGGAGGGAAAAAAAATCTTTCAACCGCCAATGGAAGGCGCTTTTTGCCTTTTTATCCGGCACTTAAAACGGAAGCCGGGCGTTTATCATTGCCCTTGCCCTATTTTTCGACGATGGTTTCCTCGATCTTGACGCCGAAGTGTCTGCCCGCCTCCTCGGTAAAGGCCAGGACCCGGTCGCCGCTTTTTAGCTTGGTAATGGACACGGGCTCTCCGGTTGGACGGGTGAGCCGGATGGTCTCGGCGTTCTGCATGACCAGGGAGATGGGCTTTCCCTTATATTCGGCCTCGACCAGCATCATGGGCCTTTTCTCGACCTTGGCCCGACCCACGAAGCCGACCTCGGTCTTTCCCTTCTCGTTGACGATAAGGACGGGGTCGCCCACCTTGAGGTCGGCCAGGTAGGCCGTCTTTCCCTCGGGGACCTTGGCGTAGGCGTGGACCGCCCCGGCGTTGACCCGGAAGGGGCGGGTGGCGCAATATGGGGTCTCGACGTTCTCCGCGTAGACCAGGAACATCCCTGAGGACGCGTTGCCCACCAGCATGCCCTGTCCCGGCGTCATGTTGGTGATGGTATCCACGCAGACGCGGTCGCCCATGCCCAGGGGCTTGACGTTTTTAACGGTGGCTTGGATGAGCTTCAAGCTCTCGCCCTTTTCGCGGACCACGGCGGCGGTCTTTTTGATCTCGGAGAGGTCCTCCGTGTCCAGCACCACGCCGTCCACGCCCCGCTCCATTATCTGGAGGGCGATGCCCGCCTCCTCGGCGCTCCGCACCCAGGCGAGCAGCCCCTTCTTCCGCTTGGCGATAAGGTTCTCGAGGGGAATGACCTTCCAGTCGCTGGGCTTCACGATTAAAAGCTTGTCCGAGGCCACTCGGGCGGCCTTTTCCTCGTCCCTGGCCGAGTCGATCTTGACCTCGATCACGTCCTCCCCGAGACGGAGGTCCCCGTCGGCGGCCACCGTGGTTATAAGGCCAAGCTCCTTGACCTTGCCCGACTTGCCCTTGGGCAGGACCACCGCCTCGGCCCCGCTCTCGAGGGCCGTGGTTACGATCTTCTTCGCGTAGGGCCTTACGTTGACCCAAAACTTACCCGCCATTTGCGCCTCCAGCCGTTAAATCGTCGGGCGGCCCCCCCTCGGACGGCCGCGCCGGAAATGTTTTCTCAGGCCTTGAGTATGGCCATGGCCTCCTCGAGGCTCTTCTTCTCGTGCACGATGGCGCAGGCCGCGGCCACCAGTTTCCTCGGGTCCTTGTGCTGGAAGGCGTTCCTTCCCATGGAAAGACCCGCGGCCCCGGCCTTGACCGCTCCCTCCACCATCTTGAGGGTGTCCTCGTCGGAGAGCTTCGAGCCGCCCGCTATCACCACCGGGACCGGCGCGCCCTCGCACACCTCCCGGAAGCTATCGGGCGATCCCGTATAAGGCACCTTGACGATGTCCGCGCCAAGCTCCGCGCCCACCCGCGCCGCCAGCTTGACGTTCTCCACGTCCTTTTCGTCCGAGACCTTGGGACCGCGCGGATAGACCATGGCCAGGAGCGGCATGCCCCAGTAATGGGCCTTCTCCGCCACCTCGCCGAAGGCCTCGAGCATCTCGCCCTCGTTCTCGGCCCCGATGTTGACGTGAATGCTCACCGCGTCCGCGCCCAGGCGTATGGCCCTCTCCACCGAGCACACCAGCACCTTGCGGTTGGGGTCGGGGCAAAGGGAAGTGCTCCCGGAAAGGTGAACGATGAGACCGATGTCGCGGCCATAAGCGCGGTGGCCCTTGCCCACCATGCCGCCGTGCTCGACCACGGCGTTGGCGCCGCCCTCCGCCACCATGTCCACCGCCTTGGGCAGGTCGATGAGACCCTTGATCGGTCCCACCGACACCCCGTGGTCCATGGGAACGATAACGGTCGTCTTCGAGGAACGGTTCATAATCCTCTCCAGCCTGATTGACTTGCCAATAATCATTTTTTTCCTCCCTTGATTCTATCGCGCGTCGGCGCGTGAAAGACTAAAATTTTCTCAGCGTCCGTTTGGTCATCTCGTCGGCGGCCCCGAGCCGCCCGGTCAGGTGATGATCTCCTCGACCGCCTCGAAAAGCGTCTCCAGGCCGAACCGGAAACCGTCCAGGGGTATCCGCTCGTCGTGGCCGTGGGCCAGGGTCTTGAAGCTCACGTCGGCGGGAAGACGAAGCGGCGAGAACCCATAGCACTTCATGCCCAGCTTCTTGTAATGAGACGCGTCGGTAAAGCCCGTCACCAGGTTGGGCACCACCGCGGCCTCCGGGTCCTTTCTCAGGATGACCTTTTTAAAGGAGTCCATGATCGGGTCGTCCACCGGGGCGCTGGTGGGCGTCAGGTCGCTGATCACATCGATCTCGGCCTCCTCGCCGATAATCGCCCTGACCTCGGCCAGGAACTCCTCCCGGGAGGAACCCGGCAGTATGCGGCCGTCCACCTCGAGGGTGGCCTCCGAGGGCATGACGTTGGTCTTCTCGCCCGCCCTTATCACCGTGGGGTTGGCCGTGTTGTGAAGCATGGCCGAGAAGGCCAGGGCCATGTCGCGGTCGGGCATGACCTTGTCCAGGAGCAGCCCCGAGAGCGACGGGTTGAGAAGGGCCTTGAAGACCATGCTTTTAGGAAACTTCATGTTGGCGCTCATGAGCTGGACGAACTTGACCACGGCCTCGGCGTTGTGCTGGGGCAGCCGCCTGGCGCCGAGCCTGGCCGCTATCTCGGCGGCCTTTATCAGGGCGCCCCTCGGGTCGGGAATGGACCCGTGGCCGGGGTCGCCCTTGGTCTTGATCCGGAGCCAGCAGACGCCCTTTTCCGCCACCTGGATCAGGTAGAAGCGCCTGCCGCCGATCTCCATCGAGAAACCGCCCACCTCGCCCACCGCGTACTCGGCCTTGATCTTGTCCGGATGGTTCTCGACCATGAAGCGCGAGCCGAACTCGCCGCCGGCCTCCTCGTCGGAGACGCCCAGGAAGATAAGGTCCCGCTTGGGCTTTATGCCCGCCCGCTTCATGAGGACCAGGCTCATGGCGCTCATGGTGACCATGTTCTTCATGTCCACGGTCCCGCGCCCGTAGAGGAAGCCGTCCTTCTCGACCGCCTCGAAGGGAGGCACGGTCCACTTGTCCGGCTCGACCTGGACCACGTCCAGGTGTCCGTTCAAAAGGAGGGGGGGCTTCTCTCCCGTTCCCCTCAAGCGGCAGACCACGTTGGACCGGTTCTCGGCCGAGTCGAAGGTCTCGGGCGACAGCCCCTCCCTGGCGAAGAGGTCGGCCAGGTACTGGATGGCCGGTTTCTCGTTTCCAGGCGGGTTCACGGTCTCGAATCGGATCAAGGTCTTAAACAGGTCGAGGGCCTCGGAATAGGTCTCGTCCCAGTTGACTTCTTTGTATAAAGGCATTTTCAAACCCCCAACGGCGATGAGGGACTTGCGTCCCCCTCCGTCCGGACAAGAGCGGGCCTTGCCCGAGGCGGCGACGATCTTTATCTATATCAGGTTTATCGGCCCCGCTCAATTTTACTTTTTTCCTCCCCCTGTTGACTCACGCGGGCAAGCCGTCCTAGGATTTATACAACGCGGCCGTCGCGTTTTCGTTACTCCATAGCCGCGTCCCGCCGGCGGCCGGACGCCACGAGGATTTTGAATCGGTGAGTCATGAATAAAAAGTTCATTCCCTTGATCGCCATCTTGGCGGGAGGCATCGCCTTTGCCGCGTGGTATTTTCTCGCGGGAAGCGGGAACGGCGCGAAAACGACCTTCAACGGCGTGCTCGAGGCCGTGGACGTCGACGTGCGGACGGAGGTCGGCGGCGTGGTCATGTCCTTCTTTCCCCGGGAGGGCGACGAGATAAACGCGGGCGACCCCATTTGCGCGCTGGACACGGAGAAGCTCGAGATTCAGCTCCGGGGCGGGCGGGCCGAGCTGGCGGCCCAGCGGGCGATGCTCGAGGCCATGGAAAAGGGCGCTCGCGGCCAGGAGCTCGAGCAGGTGCGGCTGGCGCTCGATCAAGCCCGGATACAAAAGGAGCAGGCGGAAAAGGACTACGGCCGGCTGGACCGCCTTTATAACGGAAAGCACGTTTCGGAGCGGGAAAAGGAGACGGCCAAGATGGCCATGGACCTGGCGGGCGACCAGGAGAGGCGGGCCCGCGAGCAGCTCAGCCTGGCCGAGGAGGGGGCCAGGGAGGAGGAGATCAAGGCGCAGCGCGCCGTTGTTGACGCGGTCCAGGCCAAGGTCGACTATTACGCGGCCCAGCTCGAGGACGCCACCGTCACCAGCCCGATAACGGGACGGCTGATCGAGCGCTACCTCGAGCCGGGTGAGCTGGCCACTCCCGGCGGCCTGGTGGCCACGGTGAGCGACTACTCGACTCTCGAGGTCAAGGTCTACGTGCCCGAGGACCGGGTGGGCGCGATCGAGCTGGGGAGGAAGGCCCTGGTCTATCTCGATTCTTTTCCGGGCGAGCCCATGGCCGGCAAGGTCACCCACAAGTCGCGCCAGGCCGAGTTCACTCCCAAGAACGTGCAGACCAAGGAGGAGCGGACCACCCTGGTCTACGAGGTGACGGTCACGGTGGAAAACCCCGGGGAACTTTCAACGGCCGGGCTGCCGGCGGACGTTGACTTTAACGTCGCCCCCTCCAACTGACCGCGGCGACGGACGACGTGACGCCATGAACGACAAGCGCCGGGAGGACGGACCGGCCATCAAGGTAAAAGGGCTTCGCAAGGAGTTCGGTCCCTACGTGGCCGTTAAGAGCATCGACCTCGAGGTCGAAAAGGGAGAGATTTTCGGGTTCCTCGGACCCAACGGCGCGGGCAAGTCCACCACCATCCGCATGCTTTGCGGGCTGCTTCGGCCCACGGCCGGGGAGGGGACCGTGGCCGGCTACGACGTCCTGGCCGAGTCGGAGAAGATCAAGCGGGTCATCGGCTATATGAGCCAGCACTTTGGCCTTTACCAGGACCTTACGGTGGAGGAAAACGTCGAGTTCTACTCGGGCATCTACCTGGGCAAGAAGTCCATCGAGGTCCAGGAAAAGGTCATCGCCGAGCTGGGGCTCGAGAAATACAGGAAGTTCCTGGCCGGCAACCTCTCGGGCGGATGGAAACAGAGGCTGGCCCTGGCCTGCGCCATCTCCCACTCGCCCAGGATACTTTTCCTCGACGAGCCCACGGCGGGCATCGATCCCACCAGCCGCCGCGTGCTGTGGGACTTCCTCTACGAAAAGGCCGACCAGGGCGTCACCCTCTTCGTCACCACCCACTACATGGACGAGGCCGAGCACTGCCACCGGCTCGGGTTCATCATGGACGGGACCCTTACCGCCTGCGCCACCCCCCATGACATCAAGACCGGGCAGATGCACGGAGAGGTCATAACCCTCCGGGCTGACGACAACACGGCCGCCTACGCCGCGCTCAAGGACTCGCCCGACCTCCTGGACGCCAACGTGTACGGCGACTCGATCCACCTGGTGGCGAAGTCCGCGGCCGAGGCTATCGGGCGGGTTTCCGCGGCCCTCGGGTCGGCCGGGATCGAGGTACTCGAGATCAAGCGTACCGAGCCGACCATCGAGGACGTCTTCGTGGCCCTGAGCAAGGAGGCCATCTCTTGAACCGGATTTATTTCCTCGCCCGAAAGGAGTTCATCCAGCTGGCGAGGGACTGGCGCACGCTCACTCTGGCCCTGGTGCTTCCGGTTTTCGTGCTGCTTCTTTTCGGGGTCGCCATCTCCCTGGACGTGAAGGACGTGAAGATGGCGGTGGTGGACCGCGACGGGTCGAGGACCTCCCGCGATCTGACCCTCGAGTTCTCGGGCTCGGGTTACTTCAAGACCGCCCCGGTCGGGATGGACGAGGCCAAACTCATGCTCGAGGACGGAAGCGCCATGGTGGCCCTGATCATTCCTCCCCATTTCGAGCGCGACGTGGCGCGCGGCTCTTCCCCCGCGGTCCAGATTCTGGTGGACGGGTCCAACGCCAACACCGGAAACATCGCCCTGGGCTACGCCAACGGCATCATGGCCGGCTACGCCTTCGACCTGGCCGTCCAGCCTATCCAGGCGGCGGGCCTCATGCCCGAGGCCGGCATGCCTCCCATCAAGCTCGAGCCCCGGGCCCGGTTCAACCCCGCCCTCTCCTCGACCACCTTCTTCGTGCCCGGACTAGTGGCACTTATCATGATGATCACCGTGGTCGTGCTCAGCGCCCTTTCCATCGTCAAGGAAAAAGAGCTGGGCACGCTCGAGACCCTCATGGTCTCGCCCCTGGCCAGGTACCAGTTCATCCTGGGCAAGCTCGCGCCCTACTTCGTCCTGGGCTACGCCGACCTCTTCCTCATCCTGGGAGCGGGCAGGATTTTCTTCGGCATGCCCTTTCGGGGAAGCCTCGTCACCCTCACCGTTCTGTCGGGCTTCTTCATCCTGGGAGGACTCGGACTGGGGCTGTTCATCTCGACCGCGGCCAACACCCAGCAGACCGCCTGGATGATATCCCTTCTCGTGACGCTCCTGCCCTCGATCATCCTCTCCGGCTTCGTCTTCCCCATCAGGATCATGCCCGTCTGGCTCCGGGCCGTGACCTACCTGTTCCCCGTCCGCTACTACCTCACCATCGTGCGGGGAATAGCGCTCAAAGGCTCGGGGGTCGCGGACCTGAAAATCGAGATACTCGCCCTCCTCGCCATCGGGTCCCTCTTCCTCGTCTCCTCGATAATACGATTTCATAAGAGGGTGGTCTGAAAAGCCCTATCCGCGCCACTCCTGATCCGAGTCAGGCCCCGGCGACGTGAAAGGACGGGGCGACCAAGCCCCCCGCGCCCGATCATAGGAATCGTCTTGCCGTAAATTCCGCGACGTCCAAAGCCGGACGTCTGTATTTCCCATTGACGCGCCCTTGATACGGCGTTGACGGACAAGATACAATCCCTCATAATAATGAAACGTTACGCTTAAACGACGCCATGGAAAAAGAAAAGAAAAACCCGAAAAACGAATCGAATGAAAATGGGACGCCCTTGGTTTCCGATGAAGCCGAGTCCGGGAAGAACTTGGAAGCCGAGGATCCCATCCAGATTGGCGGGGGAAATGAAGTTGACCATGACCCGACCGAGCCCGACTCCGCTTTTGCGCGACTGGGTTTTTTCGGGTGGTCCCTATTCGTTTTCGCCGTTTTGCTGGACTCGGTTTCAATGTATTTCCAGAATTACGACTCGGCGCATTTTTTCCTGAACCTCGAGTCCATAATGCTAGGGGCCCGGCCCGCCGAGATTTACTGGGTGATACTTGCCATAGGCGTCCTGTCCCTTTTAATCTGGGCCAGGCTGGCCATGGCTTCTTTGCGCAAGGCGTCCGACGGCCCCCGCCTTTTCGCCGCGCTGCTCGGGTTGCCCGCCGTCTTCGCCGGCTTCAAGGTCCTCGAGTACGCGATCTTCAAGGCCATGGAGAGTCCCGGCATATTCGAGATCGGTGGGGAGAGGATTTCCATTTGCCTGGCCGCGTCGCTTTTAGCCGCCCTGGCCCTGTCGTCCTTTATCTCGACGTCCGCCGCTTCCGGACCGGATATCAAGGCGGCAAAGCGGATGGCCCGGCTGGTAAAAATTTTCTTCTTCAGTATTTTTGCCGGCGGCCTTTTCCTCGTCCTTAAAAACGCCGGCCTGGTACTACTGGCGGCCCCTGTCGTCGGCTATGGTCTTCGGGCGGCTTTCAACCTGTGGGTTTTTCTCCGCGTTATAAGGTGGCTCGGACGGCGGGCGGAGGCGGGCGCGGCCATAAGAAGGCCCTCTCCTCCCAGCCCGGCGGCGGCTTTTTTCACTGGCATCCCCGCCCTGTGCCTTACCGCTCTTTGCTTCCTGGTACCCGGACCGACCCAGCACCTGGACGCGGTCGAGCCCCCGGCCGCGGTGATCGACGGGTTGCCGGTGGTCCCCAGCCGCTTCGAGGAGCGGGACGGGGCGATGGTTTTATCCTCGACGCGCCTCAGCGTGGTGGTCCATGAGGACCCCTTCAGCTTCGCGGTCAAGGACGAGCGCAACCGGGTGCTTTTCCGAACATACGACGAGGCGGACGCCGGTCCCCATTACCGGGGCCTGGCCCTTAACCACGAGTACCGGGCTTTTCGCGAGATACCCTTCTCGCGGGAAGGCGAGCTTCTCAAGTCCCGCGTAAGGGTCGGCTCGAGTCCTTTCCTGAAGGCCGATGACATGAGGCTCAGCGCCAACCGACTGGTGGCGACGGGAAAGATCGGCATCCAGCCGGTGGTGGTGAACTTCTCCTTTCCCGACGAGGACGTATTGAAGGTCACGGCGGAGGCGGGAGGGGGATCGCCATTTCGGTCCTACAACTCCTCAATGGCCTTCTACATGGGACGGGAGGAAAAAATCTTCGGCCTGGGAGGAGGCCTCTCGGCGCCGCTCGAGAAAGGCAAGAGATACGACCTGACCCTCGAGCCGCCGGGCGGCGGGCCGCCGGAGTCGCCGGGTCTTTTATCCAAATGGAGCGGGGGCAGGGCGGAGGTTTTCCTGGGCAAGGGAACGGGACGGCTTATCGTGCCCTTCCTGTATTTCTCCCGCGGCGTCGGCCTTTTCATCGGGGAGGGCAAAGACCCGGCCGTCGAGCTGGCCCTCGAGAAGCAAGACGCCTTTCGCGTCGCCGGGGAGGGGCCGCTGACCTTGTACATTGTCTCGGGCCAGGGAGCGGAGGAGGTTTCGGCCAGGTTCGCCCGTCTTGCACCCTCCCGACCCGAGACGCCGGCCTTCGCCCTGGACCCGTGGGCGCGGGTGGCTGGAGACTCGGGCGAAAAGGTCAGGCGCCTGGCCGACAGTCCCTCCCTTGCCGAGGCGGGAGTCAAAGGCGTGATAGTTACCCGAGTCGAGGAGGACGGCCGTATGCCGATTATCGGCGACCTCGCTCCCGACCTTATCGAGGCGGCGGCCGAGGCTTCCGGCGCGGGACTGAAACTCTTTTTTGAGGACGGACTCTGGATCGGCCGGGAGGATGACGATTATGAAGCCGCGGCGCGGAGCGGTTTTCTGGCCGCCAATCGGACGGGCCTTCCTTATCACGCGATCGGCCGCTCGGGTTTTATCTGCCTTCTCGATCTTACCAACCCCAAGGCGCGGGGCTGGATAGCCCAGCGCTGGAGGAGCACGCGGCCCGATAAGAGGGAGAGCAAAGGACCGGCGCCGGGATTCATCGGCGCGGTCCTGGACCGTACGGCCTTGCCTCCCCCCTCGAGCGTCTTCCATAACGGGAAGTCCGGCCTGGCCATGCGGGACTCGTATACCGCCCTTTACGCCGAGGCCGTCAGGTCCGTCCTGGGCGATGACGCCGTGCTTATCACGGGGGCCGGCTACTCCGGCGTCGAGAGGTTCGTCAACCTGGCCGCCGGCGAGGACTCGATACGTACTTCCCGGGCCTTCGACTGGAAAATGAACATGACCATGGCGGGTTCGCCCTTCTTGCTGGGCCCCTATAGCTCGGCCGACCTGGTCGGGTCCTGCCTGTTGCCGCCCGGCTTCGAGAAGTGGGAGGAGGAATCGGCCCCGAGGCTCGAGCTGCAAAAATGGACCGGACTGCGCTCGAGGCTGTTTCCTTATCTTTTCACCCTCGCGAAAAGGGCCGGGGAAAAGGGAACGCCCGCCGCCGTAAACCCCGCGGCCAAGTGGCCGGGCGAGAACGCCTGGGACAGGTATCGGGGCCACTATATGCTTGGCGAGTCTCTTCTGGCGGTCGAGCCGGGCCTCGTCAAAACCGACGTGGTCCCTTTTAGAAGAGCGGTCAATTTCCCGCCCGGCCGCTGGATGAAGCTCGATTCCCTCGAGATTTTCGAGGGCGGATACAGGGACGTCGAGTACCGGGATAAGAAGTCTCCCCTTTTGTTCCTCCATGAGGGGCGCCTGCTGCCGGTCCACGAGGAGGACGGCCGGCCCGCGGCCGAGACGGGGACCGATACAAGGACGTCATCCGATATCACGGTCCACTGGATTTACGGCCAGCCGGGGTCGTTGGAGCTCTTTGACGGCGCCCAGATATCGGCCCGCGTGGCGGGCGAGTCGATCCTTTTCCGCGTCGAGTCGGGAGATGCACGCCAATACTCCTGGAAAGCGTTCGACTGTCCGCCCCCCCTGGCGGTCTATGCGGGGGGAGCGCGCCTGGACGGGACCATGTATTCCTACCAGGAGCGGGCCCGGGTGTTGAAGATTTACGGGTCGCCCGGCCCTCCCGTGGACCTCGAGGTGGTCTCGAGTCTGGCCGAGTAATTTACCGCCGGTCCTTCTAGAATTTCACGATCACCTTCATCGCCTTCCCGCTCCGCATGGCGTCGATGCCCTCATGGATGCGGTCGAGGGTAGTAAGGTGCGTGATCAGGTGGTCCACCTTGAGCACGCCAGACTCGAGCACCTTGAGGGCGTCGGGAAAGGTGTGGCGGGCGATGTACGAGCCCATTACGGTCAGCTCGTTTCGCGTTATGTCGTTCTGGCGTATCTCGGCGAGCGCGTTCTGGTTCTGGCCGAAGAGCATGATCCGTCCTCCCCTGGCGGCCAGAGATATAGCCTGGCGAAAGAGGGAACCCACCGCGTCGATAACCACGTCGGCCCCGCTCCCGGTTTCCTCGAGCACCGCGGCCTCGAGGTCCTCCACCCCCGGGTTCACCACCCTGGTGGCGCCGCTTTTTTTGGCGAACTTGCGCCTGAAGGCCTGGGGCTCGCTGAGAATGACGGGACGGCACCCGGCGGCCCGGGCCAGGCCGGTGAAGTACTGGCCGATGGGACCGCCCCCCAGCACCAGGCAGGACTCGCCCGGATAAAGCCCGAGCTTTCTGACCGCGTTGTTCACGCAGGAGAGGGGCTCGGCGAAGACGGCCGTCTCGGGCGGCAGGCCGGGGTCGTAAGGATAACACTGGTTGGCGGGCGCGACGTTGAAGGGCGCGAACCCTCCGTCGATGAAGATGCCCAGGGTGGTCATCTCCGAGCACATGTTGTGCTTGCCCGTCAGGCAGGCCTGGCAATGGCCGCAGGTGACGTTCGGGTCCACGGCCACCTTGTCGCCGGGCTCGAGACCGTGGGCGTCCGGGCCCGTCTCGATAACCTCGCCCACGTACTCGTGCCCGAGCACCGCCCCCACCGCGGCTGGATGCCCCGGCGGCACGGCCAGGATATGCACGTCCGTGCCGCATACCGAGGCGGCCTCAACCTTGATCAGGACCTGGTCGGGCTTCCCGATCTCGGGAACGGGAACCTTCTTTAACGCCAGCCTTCCGTCTCCCTCGAAAACGGCGGCCATCATTGTTTTGTTTTTCATCTTCCAATCCTCCAGCGCAAAGCATAGCCAAAAGCGGTGGGCCAGGCAAGCGGGAAAAAGCGCGCGAGGGAGAGGCCGCCTTGCCGAGTGGGAACGCGAGGTTTAACTTGCTTGGATTACACGGGATTAGGCGAAAAGCCAAAGGCGTTATTTACGATCCAACCGCCCGGGCCAACCCATTATTATCGCGGCGGGAGATCGGCGCGCCGGGGACCATCTACCATAACGCGACTATCCCGCCCCGCGGCGATCTGTCGGGGAAGGGAAGGTATTGCCCACGGATCGATTATGCACCGGCGGTGACGATAGAAGGGTATTGACGGGACAAGGGGGAAATAGGAAGTCCTTTTGCCTTGTTGACATCCAGCCCGCGGCTTCGCCGCCCACGCAATATGCGTGGGGGACCCTGATTAAAAACCTGTGGGTGGCGCGGATAGCTATCCGGGCCATCCGCGCGGGCCACCATCGCGCCTCCCAAATGCACCGTGCCCCGCATAAAAAAATCCCCGGGAGGGTCGCTCCCGGGGATTTGTGGTCAGCTTCGCGTATAAGACGCGCGGCCGGTTTTACTGCCAGACCTGCACCTGGATAAGGAGCATGTCGTTGTCAAGGCTCTGGAATTTTCCGCCAACGTTATTAGCGGCCATGTTGATGTCGCTTCCCTCTTCACCCGCGAAGATGTAGTTGATCGAGGCCTCGGCGCACTCGTTGATGCGGTAGTTCGCGCCCAGGGTGATCCAGTCGAGAGCGTCGTAATTGTTGACGCTGCCGGCCTCGTTGAGGGTGTTGGGGTCGAAGTACTCGTAGCGGGCGGCGATCTCGAGGGAGTCGATGATCCAGTAGCCAGCGGTTACCTGGTAGCCCATCCACTCGAGGTCCTCGATTTTGTTGCCCGCGGCGTTCAGGGTGTAATCCGAGGCGGTCATCTGCATGTAATCGGCGTTGATCTCGAACCTTTCCATGGCGTAGCCCAAGGTCACGACAAAACCGGAAGCGTTGTACTGCTCGGTCCCCGTGCCGGAGGTGTCGCCCACCAGGCCGGGCATAAGGTCTTCCTGCCATCCTTCCTGGAGCCAGGTGAACTCGACGTTCATGCCTTCCATGGGGAAGACCTTTATTCCGGCCATCCAGGACTTCTCGAGGTCCACGTCCAGGTTGGGCTGGCCGCCGGCGAAGCCGTTAAAGTAAGCGAAGTCGATCTGGACCATGTCCATGGGCTTGATGGCTATGTCGAAGCCGGTGGCCTGCCATCCGAGTCCAAGGGGCATGTAGGCGTTTCCGCCCTGGTTGGGCAGCACGTTCATGAGGGGGAGCATGATAAGGTCCCAGTCATTGGTCTCCCTCTGCTGGTAGGTGGACACGGGCAGGTTGAAGGTACCGACGTCCACGGTGGTCATGGGTATGAGGTCGGCGATGGATATCTTGGCCTGGCGCACGCCCACGGTGCCCATCTCGCCGGGATTGCTCATCCACATCATCGAGGTGGCCGGGCCGGCCTGAAGCTCGATCAAATAGGAAACGTTCTCGCCCACGGTGCCGACAATGTCCAGCTCGACCGTGGGGGTCGAGAACTGCTCGATGCCCTTGCCGTCAAGGCCCCAGGCCTGTCCGGCCGTTCCCGCGCCAACCGACGCCTCGTCCTCGGGCATGTACATGTAAGCCCACTTGATCTTGCCGCCGAGCTGAATGGTGCCCATCGAGGTCTCGACCTGCGAAAGCGCCACGCCCGGGACCACCATCGCCGCTATCATCAAAAATACCAGCCAACTTTTTTTCATTTCCTCTGCCTCCTTAATCGTCAATGTCTTTCTTTTCCGAATTGCTCTTAGATTCCCAATTAAATATTTTACTTTTTCAGCCGGCTGCCCGGCCCTTTTACCGCTTCTTATATAACCTGTAAGCCGTTTCAAGCAACCTTGCCCGAAAACGACGAATTTTTAAGCGCCTGTTCCTTTAAGCCCCCTTCCGCCGGAGTCGTCCGGCCGCTCGCGCCAACTTTTCCCGGATTGGAGTACGCTAGTTGATTTTTACGACAAGCCGCGTCGGCTGTGACCGTATTATGACGCGTTGCCTGGAAAACCAACCGGGCCCCCGGAGTCGCGAATAATAGGTATTTACCTCCTTTCGCGGAACTCTTCGGCGATATTTCCTTTTACCTTTTGTAGCGTTACCACTTTCCTTTTACGCCAATGGCCGAAAATTTCGTCCATTCCCCCTGGCGGCTCGTTTAGCCTAGATAAACGAATAGCTCCCGATGAAAGCTATCATCAATGGAGCCAAATATGAAACCGGGTCCAATCTTTCCATAATCACTTAGGAGCTTTTGGGCCGTCACTTAGTTGTTAAAAACCGTTCACCTCATTATGAGCGCCAAACATTAGTTCAGGATTAAAACTACATTAATTTTTTCTAATCCCATCCTAACTCCGATTTAACGGGATTATAACCCATCAGGCGAAGGGAATCAAGTTTTTCAAGGCTTATTGTTAAATTTTATTCCCGCCGCCCGAACTCTTGGTCCAGGTCGGACAAAAATCAAATCTCCTTGCCGCGAGATATTTCAAATCCATGAAGGGCAAAGGCAAGGACCGCTTTCTCGATCACGTTCAAGCGCGGGTGGCGTCAGTCTCCGTTCCACTTCGCCTTGGCGGCCGGCGTCAAATTGTAATATCATTGAAGCTCGTCATTGGACGGACGCTGGAATTGAAAAGAGCGGGACAGATACTGAGGTCCGCCGGGCTGATCGGGGGAGCGACCCTTTTCAGCCGGGTCTTCGGCCTCATAAGGGACATGGTCATGACCCACGCCTTCGGGGCGGGCGTGGTGGCCGAGGCCTTTTACGTGGCCTTCATGATCCCGAACCTTCTTCGCCGCCTGGTGGGGGAGGGCTCCTTGACGGTGGCCTTTATCTCGGTGTTCACCAAGCTTCGTTCCGAGGGGGGGGAGGAGGAGGCCAGACTGTTCGTCCGGAGCTTCTGGACCCTGATGACCGTCGTCCTGGCGGTCCTGACCCTTATAGGCATGGCCCTGTCCCGCTTCATCGTGACCCTCTTTACCAACCCGGCCTTCCGGGCCGAGCCCGAGAAATTCGAGTTGGCCGTCACCCTCACGCGCCAGATGTTCCCTTACCTTTTCCTTATCGGGCTGGTGGCCCTGTCCATGGGCATACTCAACTCTTACAAGCGCTTTTTCGCCTCGTCCTTCCACCCCGTGCTCCTCAACTTCGCCTGGATAGCCGCGGTCCTTATACTGCGCGGAAGGCTCAAGGACCCCGGCCTTATACTGGTTATCGGAGTGCTGGCGGGAGGACTTCTCCAGCTCGCTCTCCAGTTCCCCTTTTTATGGAAAGAGGGCATCAGCGTCCTGCCCCGCTTCAATTTGGGTCACCCCGCCATCTGGCGGGTCGGCAAGCTCATGATACCCTCGACCTTCGCCGTGGGCATAGTGCAGATCAACACCATGATCGCCACCTATTTCGTCACGGCCTTCGACGGCGGCAGGTCTCATCTTTTTTACAGCAGCCGCCTTACCGAGTTCCCCTACGCCATCTTCAGCCTGGCCATCGCCACGGCCGTGCTTCCGGTCCTTTCCGAGCACGCGGGGAAAAAGGACGTGGGCGCGCTCATGGACGTGCTCGTTTACGGCCTAAGGCTCACGGCGATCGTGACCGTGCCCGCCTCGATCGGTCTGGCGCTGGTGGGCCGGCCGCTCATCCACGTCATCTTCGAGCACGGCGAGTTCACCGCCGCCGACACGGGCGGTACCTCGATCATGCTGGCCATGGCCTGCATCGGACTTTGGGCCGTGGCCGGACACCGGCTGGTGGTCCAGGCCTACTACGCCGTCGAGGACATGAAGACACCGCTGTGGAGCGCGGCCCTGGCCATGGCCATCAACGCCGCCTGCTGCTTCGCCTTCAACCGCTTTACCGGCCTGGGCGAGGCGGGCGTGCCCCTGGCCTTGTCCCTGGCCACGATGGCCAACTTTTTCGCGCTCTGGTTCCTGCTTCCCGCCAAGGTGGGAAAAATCGACGGCAAGGCCCTTATCAAGACGACGGCCTTGTCCATCCTGGCCTCCCTGCCCATGGCCGCCCTGGTCTGGATGGCCAACGGCCTGGACATGTGGGACCGGCCGGACATGAGGGCCGTGAAGACGGCGGCGCTGGGCCTCGAGGTCATGGCGGGAGCGGTCCTATTCGTAATCATGGCGAGGCTTCTGGGCCTTGGCGAGGTTAACGATATCGTCGACGCGGCGGCGCGAAGGTTTGGTCTTAAGAAAAAACAAGTAATCCAGGCTAGTGAGGATAAAGACAATGAAGGTTAAGAAAAAAGTCTACATGGCCCGCTTTAAGACCGATTGGGGCGAGGCGGGAATAGGCTGGACCGACGACGGCATATGCCGCCTGACCCTTCCCTCGCGGGACGGGCGCGACGTCCTCGCCGAGATCGCCGAGAGCTTTCCCGGCGCCGGGTCGGGAAACCCCGCCGAGGTGGGCGACGTGGTGGGAGAAGTGCGGGATTATTTCTCCGGCAAGGCCCCGGCCCTCAGGTTCGAGGTGGACCTTGCCTGGGCCACGCCGTTTCAGAGGTCCGTGTACATGGCCCTGCGCTCGATCCCCTACGGCCAGACCCGAAGCTACGGCCAGATAGCGGCGTCCCTGGGCAAAGCCGGCGCGGCCAGGGCGGTGGGAGCGGCCAACGCGGCCAACCGAGTCCCCCTCATCATCCCCTGCCATCGGGTGATATGCGCGGACAAGAGCCTGGGTGGGTTCTCCGGCCCCGGCGGCCCGTCCTTTAAAAAAAAGCTCATCGAGCTCGAAACCCGTACGAGAAGCCGGATCGCCAAGCAGGTTTTCTGTATTTTTTAGCCCCCGCCTTGTAACCGTCGGCCGCGATGATTATCCTAATAAAAGGAGGTTATGCATGGCGATAATTCAATACCATTGCATGTCCTGCGGGACTAACTTCGAGGATTTTCGAAACATCCATGAAAAAGACCAGTTAGGCAAATGCGTCGCCTGCGGATCGGACCGGGTGAAAAAGCTCGAGGAATGCGCGTCCGAGTGCGGCTGCGGCTGCGGCTGCGACGAGCCGGGAGCGCATATGAGAGGTCATAAACATTAAATAATATGGAATGTTAAGCGTTATTAAAAGGAGAAGGGAAATGCCAATATACGAATATCTTTGCACCTCCTGCGGACACATGTTCGAGGACGTAAGGCCGGCCAGCCAGGCGGACGACCCGGAGGAATGCCCGAAATGCGGCAAGAAAAAAACCGAGCGCCTTATGTCGGCTTTCGCCACTTGTGGGGGCGGCCCGGGCGGCTCTTCCAGCAGTTGCGGGTCTGGCGGCTTCTCTTGAGGCCCCTGACGCGGACCGTGCGTCCGTCGGGAAAAATTTAGCGGGTGGTGAAGGTCCATCCGCTAAAACGCTCTTTATTACTCGCCGCGAATTTCCTTGATATAGGTCATGGCAGATTGTCCAGATCGGTACTCACGCCCGAGAGGCTGGTTTTTTTAAGTTCCTCCCGCGAGGCCAGTATTTCGAGGGAGGATATCCGGGGAATGTTCCTTATCCGACCTATCGCCTCGGCCACGGTTTTTTCGTCCATGCCATGGACCATGATGTACACGCACCAGGGGTAGCCGTCCGGGTGAGACCTGTGATAACAGTGGCTCACGGCCTCGATGGCCGCCGCGGCTTCACCCGCCGCCTCGAGGCCGGCCTCGTCGGTCCGGGCGATAACCATGGCGTTGTGCTCGTAGCCCATGGGCTGGTGGCGGACCGAGGCCGAGAAGCGCCTTACCTTGTTCTCGCTTATGAGGCGCGAGATACGGGACAATACCTCCTCGACGGTGATCCCGAGCTTCCCCGCCAGGGCGTTGAAAGGCTCGGCCTCAATCTCGAGGCCCTTGGCCGCCGCGTCGATGAATTCCCTGTCCGTTACCATGCCGGCTGTTTCCTCTTTCTAGAGCCTCTTGTATAAGTCCCGCTTTGGAGTGCGGCGGCTCGTGTACAGACCGGAGACATGCTTCACAAGTGTTCGGGCACATAGGTAACATATTTCCTCGCTTGCTCGCGCTCCTGCTATTGACCTATTTTTCCTCGACCTAAGTTTATCTATGCATCGATCACGTGGCCAGTCAAGGGCGGCGCAGCCGTCCCGCAGGGATTTACCCTTGACGGGCCTCGTGGAGATGCTATCGTCCTCATGGTCGAGAAAACCTTTTATCACGTTTGCCTCCAGCTATGGTCTCGCAGATCGACGACCATGATCCGTTGGCGGCAGTAATAAACCTCGATCACGCCGTCCACTTGTGTATTTCGCAAGCCGACCTTTTCACCAACGAAGGCCCGCCCCACTGGATAAAACTCGCCTTTGATTCTAACCGCCCCGCCCGGGTTCACCTTGCAAGTCGGCCAATCATCCCGATACCAGACTTCGGGCAGAGTCTCGGGATAGGCAAAGGGGCTCATCGCGTAACGGCTGGCCGGCGTGTTCATGTCCAGGGCCTCGTGGGGACGTTCATGGTTATAGCAGTCGCGAAAACGGTCGAAGGCTTTCTGACAGTCGTTCAGGTCGCCGAAGTTGCGTCCCCTTATCGCCTCCTCCTTAAGGGTCCGGTTGAACCGCTCGTTCTTGCCCTGGGTCTGGGGATGAAAGGGACGGCCGTGGCTGATGCCGACGCCGAGCCTGATCAGCCAGGCGCTCATGTAGTTGTAACGCGAGTTCGGCGCGCAGAAGCTCGATCCGTTGTCGGTAAGTATGCGGCTGGGCAGGCCGTAGCGCATGAAGACCGGCGCCAGGCTTGCCCGCACGGTGTCCGCCCGTTCGTTGGAGCAGGCGGTGACCGTCAACGCGAACCTGGAGTGGTCGTCCACCACGGTGAGAGGGTGACAGGAACCGGCCGCCGTCGGAAAATGTCCCTTGAAATCCATCTGCCACAACTGGTTGGGAGCCTCTCGTTCGAAACGCTTCATGGGACCGCGAGCCTTGCGCTGGGCGTCCCGCAGCCTGCCGTTGCGGTCGAGGATCGCCGTGATCGTGCTCGGCCTTGGCACTTCGTCGTGACCAAGATCGATCAGCCGCCGCTCGATTTTGCGCCCTCCCCAGGTCGGATGCTCGTCGCGAACCGAAAGCACCAACTGCTCGACCTCCGGGCAAACACGCTGGGGAGATCGCCTGGGACGGCGGGACCTGTCACATGCCCAGTCCTCTTCACCGCTTTGCCCACGGCTGATCCACTTGTAGCCGGTGCGGCGACTGATACCGAATCGACGGCATAACTCGCTTATGTTGGAACCTGGCTGCATCGCTAAATAAACAAAATCCTTCCTCTGAGACACTTCGGTAACCTCATTCCATGGCATCTTTCTTCTCCTGTATTGACATACAGAAGAATGTACCAACTGTTACCCATGTCTCCGAACACCTGTTACCCATGTCTCCGGTCTGTACACTCGACGCCGCTTTTCTTCCGAGCGGCTTGACGCGAGGCAAGCGGTTTTATTGTGAGGCCTTGTCAAGCCAAGGCCATAGAAAGCGGTCTCAAGCGACCGCACTCCAAAGTGGCTATGCCGCCAAAAAAAAATGGCTTTTACAAGAAGCTCTCCGCTTAAACCTCGAACTTGACCCCGAGCTTAAAGGATTTTCCCTTGGGCAGGACCCGAACGTCCTGGAGCCCGGCCCGCTCGGTCACCCGCTCGAGCACGGCCGTACGGGCCTCCTCGTTTTCCGCGATCACCGTGAACCAGAGGTTCCACTCGTGCTCGCGAAGATAGGCGTGCGTGATCTCCGGATAATCCGCCATTATATCACGGGCGTCCTCGACCCGCTCCGGCGGAAGCTTGGCCGCCACCAGGGTACCGCTCATGCCCCAGGCCGGATAATTCACGATCGGGCCAAGACGCCGCACCACGCCCAGGTCCCACATCCGACGGATACGGGCGATGACCTCGTCCTCGGTCAGCCCGAACTTCCCGCCCAGCGCCTGAAAAGGACGGGGGACAAGCGGGACCTCGAGCTGTATCTCGTTAAGTATCTCACGGTCGAGGTCGTCGAGTTTGTCGCCGCTTTGAATCACCTCGCCTCCTTTTTCTTACGTTCCGCCGCCGTGGGCGCAAAAGGGCTCGGCCGCCAGGTCGTCGCCCGTGACCGCGTAGGCCCTTGCCCGGCAGCCCCCGCAAACCCGGATGTAACCGCAGGCGCCGCAGGCGCCCTTGTAGCTTTTAAAGTCGCGCAGTTTGGCGAAAAGCTCCGAGCGCTCCCAGATTTCCCTGAAAGAAGCCTCCTTCACGCTCCCGGCCTTGACCGGGTAATAGCCGCAAGGAAAAACGTCGCCCTTGTAGCTTACGAACACGAAACCAACGCCCGCCAGGCACCCCCTGGTCCGCGCGTTAAGGCCGAAGTGCTCGACGTCCACCGGGATGCCGTCCGCCTTGGCCCGCTGCCGTAGTATCCTGTAGTACTGGGGCGCGCAGGTGGGCTTGATCTCCATCTTCTCGTCGCGGTTTTTCTCGTAGATATAATTGAGGACCCGCTCATAGTCCTCGGTCCCGATCAGTTCCTGGTCGCCCTCGCCGCCCCTGCCGGTGGGCACGAGCATGAAAACGTGCCAGGCGTCGGCCTCGATCTTTTTGATGAGATTGAAAACGTTTTCCAGGTCGTGAAGGTTCCTTCTCGTGAGGGAGGTGTTGATCTGGACCTTGATTCCCGCCTCCTTCAGAATCCTCACGCCGCGAAGGCTTGACTCGAAGGCCCCCGGCTGGCGGCGGAAGTCGTCGTGAACCGCGGCCGCCGAGCCGTCCAGACTGATCGAGCAGGTCTTGACGCCGGACTCGAGAAGCCTCTTGGCGACGCTCTCGTCCACCATGGTGCCGTTGGTGGACACGGCGGCGCGAAGTCCAAGGCCGGTCACGAGGGAGGCTATATCGAAGAGGTCCTCCCTCATGAGCGGCTCGCCTCCCGTGAGGATGACGATGGGCGAGGCAAAGGAGGCCACGTTCTCGAAGAGGGTCTTATACTCGGCCATGGTCATCTCGCCCTCGGGGGCGGAGGCGCCGGCGGTTGCCCGGCAGTGCACGCAGCCCAGGTTGCAGCGCCTGGTCAGCTCGACGGCCATCACGCGGGGAACAAAGCCCGCCTCGCCATGTTCCTTTCCCGGATGCATCAGTCTTTCAGGTATCCTTTTTCCACCGCCTCGGCGGCGTAGTAGGTAATGATGAGGTCGGCGCCCGCTCGTTTTATCGAGGTCAGGGTCTCGCGTACCATGGCCGCCTCGTCCACCAGGGCGGCCATGGCCGCGTTCTTGATCAGGCTGTACTCGCCGGAAACGGAATACGCCGCCAGGGGCAGATGAAAATTTTCTCGGACGGCCCGGATGATATCGAGGTAGGAAAGGGCGGGCTTGACCATAAGGATATCGGCGCCCTCGAGCACGTCCAACTCGACCTCCCTCATGGCCTCCCGGGCGTTGGGCGGGTCCATCTGGTAGGTCTTGCGCGTGCCCTTGAAGTGGCTCGAGCCGGCCGCGTCCCGGAAGGGCCCGTAAAAGGATGACGCGTACTTGGCGGCGTAGCTCATGATGGCCACGTCCCGGTAGCCCTCATGGTCCAGGGCCTTTCTTATGGCGCCCACCCTGCCGTCCATCATGTCGGAGGGGGCCACCATGTCCGCCCCCGCCTCGGCGTAGGTAACGGCTATGGCCGAGAGCAGCTCGAGGGTGGGGTCGTTGTCCACGTCGTCGCCGGACTTGGTGAGTATCCCGCAGTGGCCCGAGTCGGTGTACTCGCAGCAGCAAAGGTCGCAGATGACGCAAAGCTCGGGGACTTCCCTTTTAATGGCCTTGACCGCCCTCTGGATAAGGCCGTCGCAATCACAAGCCTCCGAGCACATGGGGTCCTTGTTGCCGGTCACTCCGAAAAGCAGGACCGCGGGTATCCCGAGGTCCCGAACGTTCCGGCATTCCTGGACCAGCAAATCGATGGACAGCCGGTCCTGGCCGGGCATGGACTGGATCGGCTCGCGGACCCCCGCGCCCTCCACCGCGAAGAAGGGCATGATCAGGTCCTGGGGCAGGACCCGGGTTTCCCGGACCATCCTTCTTATGGTCTCGGTCCTTCTCAGTCTTCTCATCCTGACGTCGGGAAATCCCATCTTGCTCTCCCTTTTTCGGACTAGTAGGCCTGGCCCGATATCTCCTCCTCCGTGAGGTAGCAGGCGGGGTCCTCGGCCCAAAGGTCGCCGTACTTGGCCTCGGCCCGGGCCCGGAAGCCTCCGCGGCAGACCTCGAGGAACCGGCACCGGCCGCACTTGCCCGTCACCAGTTCCTCACGCCGGCGGAGGTCCGCCAAAAAGGAGTTGTCCGGGTCGGTCCATATCTCCTCGAAAGAATTTTTCCGAACGTTCCCGAGGACCTTGTCGCGCCAGAACTGGTCGGGCGACACGTCGCCGTTCCAGGACACGCAGGAGATGCCCTGGCCCGTGCTCTTGGCCTTGTTGGCCATGATCATCTCCCGGACCCTGTCGGCCAGCTCGGGCCTGTTCTTCACGCACCACATCCATAAATAAGGCCCGTCGGCGTGGTTGTCCACCGTCAGGACCTCCTTGTCCAGGCCGGCCTCATGGATGGACAAGGTCCGCTCGATAATAACGTCCATGGTCTCGCGCGTCTGCTCGTGGGTCAGGTCCGCCTCCATGATCTCCGAGCCCCGGCCGGTATAGACCAGGTGATAGAAGCACACGCGGGGGACTTCCAGTTCGACCAGCAGATCGAGCAGGGCGGGGACTTCCTTATAGTTGTGCTTGGTCAGGGTGACGCGAAGACCCGTCCTTATTCCCTCGGCCTGGCAGTGCCCGATGCCCTCGAGAGCCTTTTTCCAGCAGCCCTTGACGCGGCGGAACTTGTCGTGTGTGTCCTCCATGCCGTCCAGGCTGACCCCCACGTAGCCCATGTTGCAGGTCTTGAGTTCCCGGGCCACCTCCCGCGTGATGAGCGCCCCGTTGGTGGAAAGGGTGGTCCGCATGCCCCGCTCCTTGGCGCGCCGCATAAGGTCGAACACGTCCTCCCTCATGAGGGGCTCGCCCCCCGAGAAGAGCATCACCGGACAGCCGAAGTCGGCGCACGAGTCGATCATGGCCATGGCCTCCCCGGTGGAGAGGACGTCGGGGTCCTCCTCCGAGGTGGCGTGGGCGTAGCAGTGGACGCACTTGAGATTGCAGCGCCGGACGCAGTTATAGACCACGATGGGCCGGTTGAAGGAGGATGGCGTGCGGCGGCCATGTCCCCTCGATCCGTACCTCAGCTCGTCGGAGGGCTCCTCCTTGTCCACCAAAAGCTTGCTGATCCCAATCATGGGCCCTTCCTCGTTTTGCCGACGTAATCGACTATGGCCTTCACCAGGCCGGGTATGGTGTGCTCCTCAGCCTCGACGGCCGCCTCGAGCCCGTGCTCGCGGAGGGTGGCCGACGTGATCGGGCCGATGCACCCGACCTTGCAGCCCTCGGGCAGACGCGCCCGCTTCAGGAAATGGTCCACCGTCGAGCTCGAGGTGAAAAGGGCCAGGTCCACGTCGGCCGGAACGTCGATCGCGTCCTCGGCCCCGACCGTCCGGTAGGCGGGGGCCACGGTCACCTCGGCGCCCCGGGCGGTCAGGCCCTCGGGAAGTATCTCCCGGGCCTCGAGGGCGCGGGGCATAAGCACCCGCTTTCCCGCCATGTCCCCGGGAAACATCTCGAGCAGGGACTCGGCCACGAAGCGGGGAGGGATGAGGTCGCTGTTTATCCGGTAGGCCAGAAGCTCCTTGGCCGTCCTCGGCCCGATGCAGGCGGTGGTCAACCCCGCCAGCGCCCTGGCGTCCAGCCCCAGTTCGGAAAGGCGCCTGAAGAAGGCGGTCACGCCGTTGACGCTGGTGAAGACGAGGTAGTCGTAATCCGCCAACGAGCGGATGGCCGCGTCAAGCTCCGAGTATTCGGCCAGCCCCTGAATCTCGATGGCGGGTAAACTGACCACGGCGGCCCCCAAATCCTCGAGCGCCTCGCGCAGCTCGGCCGACTGGGCGCGGGGCCGGGTGATGAGTATCTTCACGCCGAAAAGGGGGCGGGTCTCGTACCACCTCAGCTTGTCCGCGTACTTTACAACCTCGCCCACGATGATGATCGCCGGGGGCTTGAGGTCCGCTTCCTTTGCGGCCTGGGCGATGGTCTCGATGGTGCCCGTCACCACCCGCTGCTCGGGCAGGGTCCCTTTATGCACCAGGGCGACCGGCGTGTCGGGCGGGCGTCCCGACTCGAGAAGGGCCTTGACCACGTTGGGAAGGTTCTTGATGCCCATGTAGTAAACGAGGGTGTCCGCCTCGAAAGCCGGAATCTCGAGGCCATCCTTGTCGCCCCGCCTGTGCCCGGTGATCAGCGCCAGGCTGGCCGAGGCGTCCCGATGGGTCACGGGTATGCCCGCGTAAGCCGCCGCCGCCACCCCGGCGGTCACGCCGGGCACGACCTGGAAGGGGACCCCCGCCTCGGCGCAGGCCTCCGCCTCCTCGCCCCCCCGCCCGAAAACGTAAGGGTCGCCGCCCTTGAGACGAAGCACGTCAACGCCCGTCTTGGCCTTTTCCACGATGAGGCGGATGGTCTCGTCCTGGGTCACGTAATGGGTCCCGCCCTCTTTGCCCACGAAGATTTTCTCCGCCTCGGCGGGAAATGTCTCCCTGATCCTGGGGTCCACCAGTTGGTCGAAAAGGATAAGCCGGGCCCTCCCGATCAGGTCGCGCGCCCGGACCGTAAGCAGCCCCGGGTCGCCGGGACCCGAGCCCACCAGGTACACCGTGCCAAAGCCGTTCATTCGCGGGCCTCCTCGAGGACGTCCCTCGCCCCCTGGGAAAGAAGCATGTCCGCCAGTTCCCTGCCCAGTTCCATCGCCTTTTCCGCCGGGCCTTTGACCTCGGCCCGGACCACCCTGGCGCCGCTCGGCAGACCCACGGCCCCGGAAAGTATCAGGTCGTCTCCCGAGACCCGGCCCATGAAACCGGCCGGCACGCGGCACCCGGCGCCAAGGGCCGACATGGCTTTCCGCTCGGCCGTTGTCTCGGCGCGCGACCCGGCGTGGTCGAGAACCGAGGCCATGTCCCTGGCCTCGCCCTCGCTTCGGCTCTCGACGGCCAGGGCGCCCTGTCCGGCCGCGGGTGGGAACCTGTCCGGCGGCAGGAGGAAGAGAGCGTGATCGCCCAGGTCCACCTCGAGCCGTTTGAGCCCGGCCTCGGCCACCACGATGGCGTCGTAGTCGCCCTCCCCCAGCTTGCGGACCCGCGTGTCCAGGTTGCCCCGAAGCGGCTGGAACTCGAGCCTGGGAAAGGCGTTCTTGAGAAGGGCCATGCGGCGAAGGCTCGAGGTGCCCACCACCAGCCCCTCCTCGAGTTGGGAAAGAAAATCCAGGCCGCCGCCGCTTACGCCCAGTCTTTTGGCCGCGTCATCTCTCAGGATGAAGGCGTCCGAGATGGAGGCCCGCTCGGTCACGGCCGCCAGGGCCAATCCCTCGGGCAAAGAGGTGGGAAGGTCCTTCAAGCTGTGGACCGCCAGGTCGATGCGGCCCTCGAGGAGCGCCCGGTCAAGCTCGGCCGTGAATATGCCCTCCCTACCGAAGGCCCCCGGGGAAAGGTCGTGACGGGCGTCGCCCTCCGTCTTGATGATTTCCACCTCGAAGGCCGCCTCGGGCCACCGGGCCGATAAATCGTCCCTCACCCGGCGCGCCTGCCAAAGCGCCAGCTTGCTCCCTCTCGTTCCTATAACGACTTTTTTCAATCCCTTTTCCACCGCCGATTAATAATCGAGAAAGTCCTCTCGCGGGCTCGAGATATAATTATAACATCCTTGTCCCGATTAGATTAAATCCGAGCGGGGCGATGGCGTTATACATCGAGGAAGGCGGGACGGACGGTTTTGGGAAAACCGCCCGGGGCCGGCAAGGCCTGATAGGTGGATGGGCAAGACGGCCCGAGGCCGGTGGAAAGATGGGTTACGCCTGAGGTCTCACGCCTGAGCGCAATGTGGTTTACCTCCTAAATCCACCGCCCAAAAAACACAAAACCTCGTTGGTTCCGTAAACACGGGTTATAATGGTGGTTGTCCAATCCCAAACCATCGCCAACGAGATGAAACGCTTATGGCACAAGGCATCCTTCCTTTCCGCTACGCACAAGACAAGGCAAAAGAACATGGCATGACGGCGCTCGCCGGCCTCGGCGTTTTTCTTGACCTCGTCCGCCGCTCGGACTTTTTCAAACACATCGTCCGCCATCTTGACGAGCGGCCCGGAGGCCTGGGATTCACGGACCGACAGATGCTCGACGCCTTGGTTCTGCTCAACCTCGCGGGCGGCGATTGCGTTGATGACGTCGCGTTGCTGGAGAAGGACGGCGGGCTTTGCCGGTTGTATAGAAAGGCCGAGGCGGATGGTTTTTTCGGGCCGAGAGCGGCGGGGCCTTGCCGGCGAGGCCAAGCGGCGGGCGGACAAAACGTGAATGGGCCGAGGTCCGCTTCATTCCCCACGGGATCAGCCACGAGAAGCATGGCCGCGAATACCGCTACCTGGCTATTCGCGAGCCGCTCCGGCAACCGGCGCTTCCGGGAATGGAGAACCAGTTGAAACTCCCTTTGCCCACCATGGACTTTGAAGGAGAAACCTATAAGGTCAGAGCGCTGGTGACCAACATATATTGGGAAGGCGACGCGCTGATTTAATGGAACAACCCGCGCCGCGGCAAGAGCGAGCACGCCCATTGCCATCATCAAGAACGATCAGGCCGGGGGACGGATGCCCTCCGGTGAGTTCGGTGAGAACGCCGCCTGGTGAATGATCGCGGTCATGGCCTACAACTTTTTCATCATGATCAAACGCCTGGCCTTGGGCGAAGGCTGGATCAGACGCGGAATGAAGTCGGTCAGGTCCCATTTTATAAACCTGCCGGCCCGCGTCACGAGCGGGGCGCGGCGGCCCAGGTCCGGCTCTGCCAGGGCCATCCCTCGCCCGAGGCCTTGATCCGGGCGCGCGCCATGATCGCCGCCTTAGCTTCGGCCTGAAAAGGGCGCGTTAGGAAAACATCCGGGTTTTCAGCGCCGCCTCCGCGTCTATAATGCAAAAATCATCAGTCTCCTGGGTCCCCGTAAGAAAAAAGCGCCCCTGAAAAGAAACCATATCATTTAAAATTACTACCGGAAGATGGAAGTCTACGCTTGTCAATAAGTTGGCGGTGGATTTAGGCTTTTCATTTGCATTTGCCCCCCTGGCCGATAAAATAAACCCTTGCTCCCGATCATGTCAGAGTAAAGGTAATTAATATGAAGTACTTTTTCGATCCCGAAACGGTGGCCCTGATCGGGGCCTCCGGCACGCCCCTTCGGCCCGGCAACTCGCTTTTCCAGAACCTGGATTTCTGCTTTGGCGACAAGTTTTTTCCCGTCAACCCCAAGACGGAAAAGATCGGGGAGAGGACGTGTTATCCCTCCATCCTGGACGCGCCGGGAAAGGTGGACGTGGCCATCATCTTCATCCCCGCCAAGTTTGCTCCCCTGGCCCTCGAGCAATGCGCCCAAAAAGGGATCAAGCGCGTTATCATCGAGTCCGGCGGCTTCGCCGAGGTGGGCCAAGAGGGCGCGGCCCTGACCGAGCGCTGCCGGTCCATGGCCCGGGAGGCGGGCATAAGGCTGTGGGGACCCAACTGCATGGGCTCGATCAACGTGCCGGCCAACAAGGTCTTGTCCTTCCTCATGCCCATGGCTTGGCGGGGAAGGTTCAAGCCGGGCAAGGTTTCCCTCGTGGTCCAAAGCGGCATGCTCAGCGCCGGCTTCCTCCTCCAGATACTCTCGAGGACCCCCTTCGGCCTGGCCAAGATAGCCTCCATCGGCAACAAGATCGACGTGGACGAGACCGACCTCCTCGAGTACCTGCTGGACGACCCCGACACCGGGGTCATCGCCATGTACGTGGAGAGCCTCGAGAGGGGACGCCGTTTCTTCGAGTTGGCCCGGGCCGCGAAAAAGCCCATCGTGGCGCTGAAGGGAGGCCGGACCTCCTTCGGCGCCAAGGCGGCCTCGTCCCATACCGCCGCCATGGCGCAGGACGACGCCGTGCTCGACGCGGCCTTCCGGCAAGCGGGGGTGGTCCGGGCCAAGGGCATGAACGAGTTAATGGACGTGGCCAGGTGCCTGGGCGTCAACGAGACGTCTCCCCGCCCTCGCGCCCGGGTGGCGGTGATCACCTTCTCGGGAGGAGCGGGAGTGGTGGCCTCGGACGACGTTTCCGACTGGGGCCTCGAGCTGGCCCGGTTCTCGGAGGATACCCTCTCGAGGATCAAGCGCGTGTATCCGGACTGGATGGACCCGGACAATCCCGCGGACCTTTATCCGGCCATCGAGAAGAACGGACCCAAGCGGGCCTTCGGCGCGACCCTCGCGGCGGTCATGGAGGACCCCGGAGTGGACGCCGTCTACGCCCACCTCTTCGCGCCCATGGCCGACCTTCCCCTTTACGACTACGACAAGATGGCCGAGTTGGTGAAAAGGCATAAAAAGCCCCTGGTGGTCTGGATTCTCGGGTTCGCCTCCAGTGGCGACAAGATGCGCGCCGAACTCGAAAAACGCGGCATTGCCGTGGTGGACGACATAGCCGACGGCGTCAGGATACTGGCGGCTATTTCCACGCGGTCACCCGCCCGGCGCGCGTAGCGCCGGTCCGGCGGTGGGCACGGACGGGGCGCGGCATCGCCGCCCACGCCTTTTGGGTGGGAAACCCTGGTTTACGACCAGGATGGAGGCGTGGACGCCCGGCATTCTTCATGAGTGTAAATCCCTCGGCCAATATATGATGAGTTGGCCATTCCGGCGAATCGATTTTCCCCGGGAGCGCGATGTGGTATTTTTTAAGTATGCTCACTTTCGTAATTCCTCATAAGGACCGTCACGCTCACCTTGACGTCTGCCTTGGCTCGCTGGCGGCTCAGAGGGTGAGGCCGGCTCGAGTCGCGCTTTGCGATTACAGCGTCGATCGGGGGGCCACCGAGGCCTTGTTAAAGAAATGGGGCGGGAAAATCGAGCTACGGGTCCTTTACGGCGAGGCTCCCCGATATCAGCTCAACCCGGCCCGCAACATGGGCCGCCGGGTCGTCAAGACGCCCTTGATGGGGGTGCTCGACGCGGACATATCGCTTGGACCCGAACTGGTGGCGAGGATTGTCGAAACCTTCCGGGGCGAGAGCGGCGAGCCGAGGCGGCTGATTTTGGGCGCGACCAGGATGGACCTGGATGAGTCAGGCCAGGCGCGGATGAACGCCTGGACTCGCGAGTTGGTTTTAGGCAGCCTCCAGGTTTTTCGCGTCGAGGACTTCGACGCGGTGGGCGGCTACAACCCCTTCATGGAGGGATGGGGCGCCGACGACACGGACTTCGTGGTTCGCCTCGAGGCCGCCGGCTGCGAGAAGCTGATCCTTGACGATGAGTACGTCCATCAGTGGCACCCCCGCCGAGACGACCCGGTCCGGGAGCGCCGGAACATCGAGATAGCGCGAGACTCATTTTTCGACGCCGGGTCCGGCCGGTGGCTGCGGCGCTCCGCCGGGCGGGGCTTCATCGCCCGAGCCTTGAGAAAGGCGAGAGGGAAATCGCGTTGACTCCTCCCAACGTCCTCCTCATTACCCTCGACGCGGTCAGGCCCGACCGCCTGCGCCTGCACGGCGGCCCGGTCGAGACGCCCAACTTGGAGCGCCTGGCAAAAAGCGGCGTCGCCTTTTCCGACGCCTGGGCCCAGGGTCCGGTGACCTGGATTTCCCACGCCTCCGTCTTCACCGGACTTTGGCCCCTCCACCACGGGTTGACCGACGTCAACGCCATGCTCGATCCCGGCCTCCCGACCCTGGCCGAGCTTCTGGCCCGCGCCGGATACGAGACGGCGGGCTGGCCGGCCACGGCCACGGCGGGATCGGGTCTGGGCTTTGGCCGGGGTTTCGACTTGTTCGAGGAGAACTACATCGAGAGCTTCGGCGATTGGGCGGGGCATTTTTTCCAGCGTCCTCCGGATGAGCCCTTCGCCTTCGTCGACTTCGAGGACAATATCCGGAGATGGTCGAGTTGGAAGAAGAATTGTAAAGGTCCCTGGTTCGCCTGGCTTCACTACTTCGACTGCCACCACATGACGGGCCCGGTCTGGCGGGACCGCCATCCCCCGGCCGAGCTGATGGACAGGTATTATCCGCGCGGCTTCAAAAGGAGTTGGCGCAAGGCCTGGGAGAAGCACGGGACGGGAGTGGGCTCGAAGAAAACGGGGCCCCGGCTTCAGTTTTACGACGCCAAGATAGCCTGGTTCGATCACTGGCTGGGCCGGATGATTGATGAGCTTGACCTTTCCCGTGACCTGGCGGTCGTATTCAGCGACCACGGGGAGGACCTCTCGGGTCCCTTCCCCGACCATGACGACTGCACGGAGGGAGAGCTCAGGGTGGTGATGGTCATGGGGGGCGGCCCGCCCTCGGGACGCCCAAGCTGGAAGGAGGCCCTGACGCCACGAGGAATCTCGGACGCTGGAACGGTCGGCTCACCCGCCCGGCTTATCGACCTGGCGCCCACCGTTTACCAGGCCGCCACGGGTGAAGTCTATCCGGTCCGGCTGGACGGGATCAGTCTTTTCGAGCCCGACCCATACCCGAGGATGGTCCTGGCCATGAACGGCTATTGCCGCAAGAACAAAGGCAAGGCGGCCTATTTCTCGAGGGGCCGTCACTGCCCCCGGAAGGACCCGGAGGGAGACAAGGTACGGGCGGCCCTCGAGGGTCTCGGTTATCTTTAGGAGACGGCATGGATGGAGGCCAAAATAAGTATTCCGCCCGGGAGCTTGCCTTGGCCGTCGAGACGGGCGCGACCGAGGGGATCAAGCTCTGGCGCGCCTGGGACCGGGTCGAGGTGATCGAGGAGGACGGCTACGTGATGACCCTCTCCGACGTGGCCTTTCCCATGTTCAACTGCGTTTTCAAGTGCGATCTTGGCCGCGAGCCGGCTGAGGCCGACGGGAAGATCGAGCGAATAAAGTCGATGGCGTCGGCTCGAGGCGTTCCCATGGCCTGGTGGATGGGCCCGTCCGCGTCTCCCGAGGACCTGTCCGAGCGGCTTATCGCTCGGGGCTTCACGGTCGCGCCGGGCCCGGCCGGGATGGCCATGGACCTTTGCCTTATCGAGGAGCGCGGCGCGCCGCCGCCGGGCGTTCTGATCCGTGAGGTCGAAAGCCCGTCCGACCTCCGGACCTGGTGCGATATCATGCTGCCCGTTTTCGCTTTCCCTTCTCCCACCTGGCGCGCCTGGCGGGAGCTGATGGCGGCGCAGGGCCACGGACCTGGAAGCAGAGTGAGGCATTACCTGGCGGAGCTGAACGGGCGTCCCGCGGCCACCTCGTCGGTCATTCTAAGCGGGGAGTTGGCCATGCTGGCGAACGTGGCCACCCTGCCGAAGGCGAGAAAAAGGGGCATCGCCGGGGCCATGACCGCCAAGGCGCTTCATGACGCGAGACGCGAGGGGTCCCGCGTGGGCGCTCTCTTCGCCACCAACGCGGGCTACCCGCTTTACTCGAGGATGGGTTTCGAGGAATTCTTTAAAGTCCGGATACACGTTTGGTGGGAATAGGCATACAGCGGGCCGTCGTGCCAATCACGTAAGCTGGCAGAGTTTCAGCACGTCCTTTTTCCAATGCGCCTTGCCCCGCCTTTCCAGGCAAGCCTCGATGAACATCCTCTCTTCCTCCTCGGTAAAGGACCGGTTCTTGAGATAATGCCGGATGCAATGGGCGGTGCGCTTGGGACCGGGCACGCGCCAGGGAAAGCTTTGGTCGAAGTCGAGGAAATAGAACTCGTAGCTCCCGCCGTTCTCGGCCACCATGGTGTTCTTGTCGGTGTCCTCGGTGTAGACCCCGAGGTCGTGAAGGCGCACCAGGTTATCCAGGAGATCGAGAAGGAATTTTTCGCGCTCCCAGGCGGGAGCGTTCTTGAAGCGCTCCTGATACTCGTGGAAGTCGACGACGCTCGCGGGAAGCTTCTCGATGAACAGGACCGCGGTCCGGGGAAACCCCAATACCGATTCCTTGAGCAGGGCCACGGGACGCGTGACCTTGATTCCGTTCTCCTCCAAATAGGCCAGGGTGGCGAAGTTGCGCTCGGCCTCGGTGAAGAAGAACCATCCCTCGATGGCCCTGAGCGCGTGGGAATACCTGTAAAACTTGGCCAGCACCTGCCGGCCCGAGCCGTCTTGGATGGGATAATCGGCCAATAATTTCCTGCGGTCGACGCCGGACAGGACGCTCTTGACTTCCTCGGTTTCCTTTAACGCGTCCCAGGCTTTGACGATCTCGATGGTCCTTTCCACCAGGTCGTCGGAGGGAGGAGCCATGACCTCTCTTTTGGTAAGGCCGCCGAGCCTGGAGTAGAGGACAACGGGATTTCGGCGATAATAGCCGAACTTGTCCGCGAATACTCTCCACCTCGAGGCGATGGACCTGGTATTTTCGCCCTTTTCATTCATGACTACGGATATCCCCACTTTATCCGAATTTATTTACGAACGTACCCTGTACGTATATTATATAATAATTGGCGTTTATTTAAAACTTCCGGGCTTTTCGCTCGCGGATAAATTATCGGGAAGGCCGGGGAGGGGCGGGTTTTCGGCAGGCGGCGCTCATGCGTTTTTGCCACTTGGGCTTTCCCCTGAAAACCAGGTAGGCCTTGATATAGAGGGCGACGTCGCTCTGATTGAAGTCGGGGCCGTTGAGCATGACCTTGACGTTCTGGGCCGACCTCCTGAAATTGGGGGTCCGCCAGGGGAAGGCGAAGTCGAAATCGAGGAAATAAAACTTCCAGCCGTCCTTTAAATTCTCGATCATGGCGTTCTTCTCGAGGTCGTGCGTGTAGAAGCCATGGCGGTGAAGGGCCGCCGCGGCGTGGGCCAGGGCGATGATAAAGGTCCTCCTTTCCTCCTCGCCGAGTTGGCCGAGCCAGTTAACGTAGGCCTGGTAATCCAGGACCGCTCCTCCCAGCTCCTCCATGAAAAGGACCGCCCGGACCGGCGCGCCAAGCCGCGACTCCACGAGCAGGGCGACCGGCACGGTCACGTTAAAGCCCTTGTCCTTGAGGTAGAGAAGGTTGATGAAGTTTCTTTCCGGCTCGAGGCGGAGCAGATATTTCTCGACGCCCCGATATATCTCCTTGCCGGAAAAGTCGTAGTACTTGGCCAGGCATTTGCCGCGGCCGGTCTCGAGACGGGCGGCGGAGATGATTTTCCTTTTATACGTCGCCTCGATCTCTTCCCTTACCTCCCCGCGCCCCCGCTCCTTGTCCCAGACGGAGACCAACTCGAGGACTTGATCCAGCCCGTACTCGGGGTTGATAAGGATTCTCCTTTTATATTTCGAGCCGGGAGGGGAAGGAGCCTTGACATGGGCGTGGGACCGGAAGTGTCTCGTTTTTTCCAGGAACAGCCCCAGGCCGGTCCTCGGCTCGCCTCCGCCTTGACGCGGGGGTAAAGAATCGCGAGTCGCCAGGATAATATCGAGATTGCCGCCCATGGACTCGACCCATCGCAGGTCCGGCCGGCCCATGGTTTTTTCGTCGTGCCTTGCCATGCTCATCGACGCCGGCGCCACGCTCGCGGGCTAGCGGACTCCCCTGGCCTCGAGCGCCCTTATCTCGGCGGCCCATTTCTCGCGCTCCTCCTCCCCCACCTCCGGGTCGGGAAGAAGCGAGCGGCGCGTGCAGTTGACGAGCGCCTGCAGGGTCTGGTAGCGGCGGGTCAAGGCTATGGCCGGCGGCAGGTGGTCGCGGATAATGTCCCCTATTACGTCCACCCCCAGCTTTTCGCCCTTGATGATCGAGTGGGCCTTGAGCTCCGAGCGAAGGGACGCGAAGTTGGCGGCCGACGTGCCCCCGATCATCTCGTCGAGCCTGGTCAGTTCCTCGTCGGTGGGCGGGTGGTCCATTACCGACTCGACCGTCCAGCGCAGGAACTCTTTTCTGTCGTCGCCCTCCGCGTCGAGTATGGGAATGATCAGGTCTCCCACCCTGCCCGGCCGCCGGATGTCGGGGGAAAGGAGCTGAATCCTGGCGGTCATCAAAAGCCAGATCACCCGGCCGCGAAGCTTGGGGTCGCTCATCATGGCCTGGATTTTTCCGGTCAGCCTTCTTTCCGTCGAGTGCGTCTCCGGTCCCACCCCTCCGAACTGGGTGTCGGCCTCATCCACGAAGATAAGCACCTTGGCCAGGGCGTCGAGCACGCGCCGGAGCCGCTCGAAGATGACGTCGGTCTGGCCGAACCACTGGCTCCGGATGTTCTTGAGGACCAGTACCACCATGTCCAACTCGCTGGCCACGGCCTCGAAGACGAAGGTCTTGCCGCCGCCGATGGGGCCGCACACGGCCGCGCCGGGCAGGGCCTCGGCTCCCGCGGCCTTGAAGCGGGGTATCAACTCGGCGCCCAGGAACTCCTTGAGCCTGGAGAAGCCCACCACGTCGTCCAGGCAATGGCCGGGCTTTTTGAACTCGACTATGTCCTCGCCGAGCTGGCTTTGAATGTGCTCCTCCACCTTGTCCACCACGTCGGCCAGGGTCAGGTCGCGGCCCTCGTGGATGGCCCCCTTCAAGAGTTGGTTCAGCGCGTGGATCGTGAGACCCGCCGTGAATCGGGCCAGGTCGTTCTTGTCCCCCCACAGCCTCAGCTTGCGAGTCGAGGACCGGCGGCCGTCGAACCATTCGATGAACTCGAGCCGCTCCTCCTCGTCCGGCGCCGGAACGCTTACCTCGATGACCTGGGGAAGACGGGACACCCGGTGGTTGATGAGGCTGCGCGACTCCGAGAAAAGGACCACCGCGTCGCCCCCGTCCATGAAGCCGGGGTCGGAGAACCAGTCCCGGCAGACGCTCACGCGGTGGCGGTCGGCGTCGGACAGGCTCACTATCTCTCCCTCCGGTATGACCATGTCAGCCGCCTCGATGAGGATGATGAGGTCCTCGCTCAAAAGGGGCCGGTCGCCCAGGCGCGCTCGGGAGCAAAGGCACATCTGGCGGAGTATCTCGAGGGCAACGGTCGGGTTGCCCACCGCGGACTTGAGGTTGGCGTCAAAGGCCTGGTTCATGGTCTCGAGCTTGGCCCGGGCCTTGTTCGAGGCCAGCATGATCTCGACGGCCAGGGCGTTGTAGTCCATGCCGCTGCGCCATTTCAGCCAGGCCTCCCTCACCTTCTCCCGGTCCTTGTCGTCGATGAAGCGGATGGGCCCGTTCAGCTCGTAGACGATGAGTATCTTGTTCTTGACCGCCCACTGGCCGGTGAGGAAATCCACCAGGGGCGCGTAGCCGGAGTCCGGGCCCGGCTGCCGGAAAAGGTCGTGTATGTTTCCGGTCATGACGATGACCCTGGACTGTCCCGAGTTGAGGACCCTGCCGGAGATTTTCAGAAACTCGTAATCGGGCGCGCTCATGCCAGCACTCCTTGTCCTTTTCCTTCCTCGAGCTGTTTCCAGAAGACGGCCGACCCCTCGGGCGGCTGGAGGTTGCGGGCGTCGAAGGTCGACTCCCTAATTTCCTCGCGCTGCTTGACGAAGGTATCGAAGTTCCTCGGCTCGTCGGGACGGTAAACGGGGGCGCACCGGTCGTAGACCACCGTGGCCCCGGGCGGCTCCTCGAGCCCGGCTCCTTTCCAGTCCCAGTACTGGCTAAGGCCTACCACCCTGTCTCCCACGAAAATGGCCTCGTTAAGCTCGTGGGTGACGATGAGGACCGTGTAGGGGGGCGGCTCGTTTCTCGACCTGGCCTCGAGGTTCTCCGCGTAGAGGTTGAGGAGCAGGCGCTGGAGTTCCTCGCGGGTCGCCTCGTCCAGGGCCCCGAAGGGCTCGTCCAGAAGAAGTATCTCGGGCTTCATGATCAGCGCCTGGGCCACCGCCACCCTTTGACGCATGCCGCCCGACATCTGGGCCGGATAAAGGTCCACCGCGTCGGCCAGCTTCAGCTTCTCCAGAAAACTCGTGGCCGCGGCCAGGTGCTCCCTTCTAAGCCCGCGCCATTTCGAGAAGCCCAAAAGACGCCCCGCGACGCTGGTCTGATCCAGCTTCAGCCCGAAGGCCACGTTTTGCCTGGCCGTGAGAAAGGGAAAAAGGGAGTACTGCTGGTACACGATGCCCCGGTCGCGTCCTGGCCCCCTGACCGCCAGGGCCCTTTCGCTCCCCGCCTCTTTGACCTTGACGCTACCCTCACAAGGCGGGTGGGTGCCCACGATGGCGCGAAGGAGGGTCGATTTGCCGCAGCCGCTGGGACCGACCAAGGACACGATCTCGCCCCTGATTATCTGAAGGTTCACGTCGTAAAGGACCCGCTTGGGCCCGAACCAGTGGGAAACGCCGCGGCACTCGAGGACCAGGTCGCGGTCCATGGCTCACCTTCCCTCCGGCGAGAACCAGGGGCAAAGCGCCCTTTGCGTCCTTCTCGTCAGGTAGTCCATGGAGAAGCCGAAGGCCGCCAGCAGGGCGAGGTAGGGGTAGACCACCTCCATGTTCAAAAGCTTGGACTGGAGCCGGATGCGGTAGCCGAAGCCCACGTCGCCCACCACCATCTCGGCCGCGATAAGATAGACCATGGCCGGCCCTATTTGCAGGCGGGCCGCGTCGATGATCTTGGGCAGGATGGCGGGAAAGATGACGTTCCAGATCAGCTCGGGCTGGGACGCGCCCAGGGTATGGGCCTTGTATAAAAGCTCGTCGGGCACCTCCTTGACGGCCAGGTAGACCGACTGGGACAGGGTGGGCAGGACCCCGAACACGATCATGGCCACGTACATTTCCGTGTCGGTTCCCACCATGACGAAGAACACGGCCAGGGCCGCCGTGGGAGGGACCTTGGCCAGGAGCGACATGGGAGGCACCAGGAAGGACTCGAAGGTCGCGTAGCACCCCATCAGGAGTCCCAGGACCACGGCCAGGACCACGCCGATGGAAAGGCCCAGGAAGAGCCGGATGGCCGTGGCCTTCGAGTCCTCGATCACCCAGCGCTCGCCGCTCCTGGAGTTGGCTAGGACCGCCTTTTTCACGCCCCCGCCCATCTGCTTCCAAGTGGGTATGGTGGTGTCGTCCGGGTTTTTCACGTGCTGTCTGTAAGATAGCATGGTGTAGAGACCAAGGAGCGCGACCACGGAAAGGGCGCTGAGCAAAAGGGCGGCGTTCCTGGAGATGGGTTGTCGGATCATATGATTTTCCCATGGATACGGGGCGGACGCGACGACCGCCGCGCCTCGCCCCTTATTAGTACGTTAACGATCGGCCGGGCTTACTTGCTCGCGGCCTGGTAGGCCTTGACGTAAGCCGGGTCGAGCCTGAAGTTGGCGTCGGCGGCCGCGGCCTTGTCGCCGTAGCCGACCTTGGGGGCCTTGTCCACGATCTCGTGGTCCACGCAGAACTTGACGACCTTTTCCATGATCCCCTTGGTGGCGTCGTCGGTGAGGACCTTGGTCCCCTCCTCGGGGGTCGAGTAGAAGCGGGTCTGCTCGACCACCTTCTTCATGGCCTCGAGGTCTAGGTGGGAGAACTTCTCGCCCAGGGCCACGAGGGTCTCGTCCCGCGTCTTCTCGTCCTTCATCCTCTGGTTGACCTGGTAGAAGGCGTCGATCACGGCGTGGGCGAACTTGTCGCCGCCGGGCTTATCAAGCGACTCCTGGGACATGACCACCATGTCGATGATCTCGCCGGGTATCTTGGTCGAGTCGAAAAGGACCTTGGCGTCCTTTCTTTTATTCAGGGTCTCGAGCACGAACGGGTTCCACACCACGATGGCCTCGTAGCCCTCGTGTCCCTGCTGCATGGCCAGGGCGGCCGCGCCCGGGTCCATGTTGGTGAACTTGTAGTCGGCCTCCTTCTCGCCCAGAAGCTCGAGGTTCCGAACGAAGCAGTACTCGGAGACCGTCTTGGCCAGGCCGTAGACGGGCTTGCCTTTTAGCTGCTTCACGTCGGTCACGCCGCCGGCCACGATGAGGGCGTCGGCCCCGAAGCTGGTCGAGGTGGGCAGGATGCCGACCGACTTGATGGTCAGGCTGGGGTTTAAAGCGTCCATGTTGGTGATGCACACGGCGTCCACGTTGCCCGAGCCGTACATCTGGAGGCACGGGTCGTACTCGGCCTCCTTAAGCTCGACGTCCACGCCCCACTTCTTTTCCACCGGGCCGAGCTTTCCCTTCTTGCCGTCGATGATCCCGTACTCGTGGGCCACGCCAAAGGCGCTCCATGACGGGTACTCGCTCCAGGCCAAAGAGAAAGTGGGAACGTCCTCAGCCTCGGCCGTGCCCGCTATCCATACCATCGGGCTGATCGCCAAAACAACCAGGGCGATCCCCAACGCATTCTTCCTTAAGTTTTTCATCTCTTCCCTCCTCTCGGTTGAATATAAGTCTACTTCTTGTCCCTTACTCGGGCAGGGATTCCTTCTTGTCCGAGGCGGGCGCGGCCTTGGCCGCCGCGTCGGTCTCTCCCGCCAGTCCCACCAGGGCGTCGAACTCGGAGGTCGAGGCCGAGGTCCTGGCGTACTCGAGGAACTCCGCCTCCTGGACCTTGGCGTCCGTGCCCGCCAGCTCCTTGGATATCCTGGCCTCGGCCTTGACCTCCTGCCGAAGCTCGCGCATCCTTTGAAGCTCCTTTTCCGCGCCGTCCTCCGCGATGCCCGCGAAGGCGTCGGCGATCTCCTTCTCCTGCTTGGCCGTGATCATGTCCGCCACCGCGTCGTGGGCCTCGGCCTTGATATTGTCTATGTCGCGAGCCAGGCTCTGGAGCTGGACCTTGTGCTCGCCTATCCTTTTTCCGTACTCGGCCACGTCCCGCTCGAGCTCGTCGATCCGGGCCTGCTTCTCGGCCAGGGTCGAGCTGAAGTCGTTATAGGCGGCCAGGCACTTCATGTAATCCTCGTTGGTCTGGATTTCCTCCTTGGATTTTCCCTCGCCCTGAAGGCGGGCCACCTCCTGCTTGGCCTTGGCCAGGGCCCCGGCCCGAAGGCGCTCGAGCTTCTCGACCTCCTCGGTCAGCCCCTTGACCTTGGCGATCTTGTTCTCCTGCTGGGCAATAAGACCCGCCACCGCCTGCTTGTACTGCTGGATGCGGGCGGTCTTGTCGCGTATGACCTCGTCGTACTTGGCCCGCATCACGTGGGGGTTGGTATCCAGGGTGCGCCTGGCCGCGTCTATCTGGCCGGTCATCAGATACCCCAGCGCCTTAAACCATCTTCCCAAGGCTCCAAACATGGCCCATAGTCCTCCTTTATCTTTATCGCTTACGTCTTAAAAAATAACTCCCCCCGCCTCGAGGGCCTCGCGGCGGGCTTCTATAGCTCCCTGGTTCCCAGTTCCTCGTCCAGGCGCTTCATCCTTTCCGCCACCGACCTGGCCACCTCGAGGCCCCGGTCGAGCTCCTCGCGGACGCGGGCCAGCTCCGACGCCTGGGAGTCGCTTCCCGCGGTCACGCTCTGGATGCCCGCCAGGATTTTCCCGAGCTGCTTGATGCTCTCTCCCACGTCGGCGATGATCCGCTCCCTCTGCTGGAGAATCGGTTGTTGCGCGTCCCTGGTGGCCATGGTCCTGGCCGTGTTCCAGAGCTGGAGCGTCTTCTCGAGGGACTTGACGCAGCTTCCGAAAAGCTCCTCCACCCGGGAGTTAATGCCCATGGCGGTGAAGGAATCGACCCCCGCGGACCAGTCCCGGCTCGAGTCGAAGGCCTTGGTCAGGGCCCGAAGATCACGCAGGCTCCACTCGGTGCGGGGGTCCCCGTCGGCCGCCAGCCGCCGGTCCAGGTCGTCGAGGGCCCGCTCGCGCTCGGCCTGAGCCTCGGCCTCGAGCTCGTGGACCACCTTCTTGCCCAGGTCCTCCTTGCTCACGAAAAAGCGCGTGGCCGTTACGCCAACGGCCGCCAGTATGGCCGCGACGCCGGCGAACATGGCCGGTCCCGAGTTCAGGTCGAAGGTCCAAAGGGCCAGGAGGTCCGTGATTCCCGCCAGGGCCGGGACCAGCGTCCAGGGACTGGCGAAGAGCCTCATGAGCATCTTGCGCCGGAAGGTCGTCCGGTCCAGCGCCTTCTTCGACACGGCCCCCGCCGCGAGTATGTCCTTGTCTTTGCCCATCACTGAATTATAGCCGACAATTCTCCATCCGGCAGTCGGCTTCGAAAAAGACCGATCGTCTTACAATACTCCGACGGCCTCTTTTTGTCTGGCCATCGCGTCATTTTTCCCCCGCCAGGGGGATGACATGAATAGCCGTAGGCTTCCAGCCTACGGGAAAGCGTCCGAATTATCCGCGGCCCTGAAGGGGCCGGACCAAAAAACTTCTCGACAAGTTCGCCCCTTCCAGGGGCGCGTAACTTTGGGGCAAGCCTTCCGTAGGCCAACGGCCTACGGCTATTCATGTCAACCCCCTCCGGGGGACGGCGGCGGCGACAATGATATAAATCTTGCCATCTCCTCGGCGCGACGTAAATGCCAACGCGCCTCAAATCAGCCGACCCTAGCCCTAGTACGCGGGCTGCTTGAGCTCGAAGGACACCGACTGGTGGGCGCCGTTGCCGCCCCTGGGCTTGGCCGCCTCGGCCCTTACCCGGTTGGGGTCCACTCCCGCCGACAAAAGGTAATTGAGGGCCTCCTGGGCCCTCTCCCGGGCCAGCGCCAGGTTGGCGTCGGCGTCTCCCTCGCTCCGGGCGTGGCCCACCACCAGCAGGTAGTATTGCGGCCACGACTCGAGCTTCCGAGCCAGGTTGTCCATGTCCCGCCGGCTCTGGACGTTAATGCGGGCCGTTCCCCTGGCGAAGCTGATGGGCTCGATCCGAAGGCTGCCCACCGGCGACAGCTTGTTCCATTCGGCCTCGGAAAGGGGCCTCACCGCCGCCGAGGTACGGACCTCGTCCAGGTCGTCCGAGTTAAGGCCCAGCCCGTCGATCACGTCTACCTTCTTGGCGGGATGGAAGTTGGCCGCCTGAAGGCTTCTCAATACGCCGTCGTAAAAAATCGTGTTCGCCTTGCCGCCCAGCGGGTCCTGGCTCATGGCCCCGGTCTTGATAAGGACGTCGGTGATGTTGGCGATGATATCCTCGATATGCTGGGCCTGGCCGGCCTGGTGCAGGCCGAAGTAGGCGTAGTTCTCGAGGGTGTTCTTCCACTCGATCCCCTCGACCAGCTTCCTCGCCTGCTCGTCGGTAAGGGACTCGGACCCGGTGGCCTTGGCGTCGCTTTTGACCAGGGCCTCCATGCCCCCGGTCTTGTGCTCGCTCGAGTAGGCCGAGCGGAAGTAGGCCTCGACAACGGCCCGGACCAGGTCGGGGTTGTCGCGCAGAAATGTCCTTTCCGCCACCAGCACGTCAACGATGTAGCCCTTCAGCTTGCCCGAGTCCAGAAGCAAATGGGCCCCGTCGTACTCGAGGGCCCTCGAGACGTAGGGCTCCCACATCACGTAGGCCCTTTTCGAGTTCACGTCCGAGGAGGTCATCTTCTTGAAAACGTCGCCCGCCCCGTCGGCCTCCTCCCACCACTTGTCCGGCAGACTGGGAAGGTTGAAGTGGGCTATCACCGTCCGGGCCAAAAACTCGCTGGGCGAGTTGGGCGTGAGCACGATCCTGGCCTCGGGGTCGTCCAGGTCCTGGACGCTGGCCACGGCGTCCTTAAAGGCCACGATGGCGTCGGCGCCCTTGGTCTCGTCTATGACCATGACGATGGTGGCGGGAAACTTGCCGATCTTTTCGCCCGAGGTCAAGAAGGAGTCGATGGTAAAGACGGCCATCTGGATTTTCCTGGAGGCCAGTGCCTTCATGCGGGACTCGTAGTCAGCCGCGTCGTCCTCCACCACCAGCTTGACGCCCTGGGCCTTGAGGTCGTTCCTCATGGCGTCGCTTCGCAGCACGCAGTAGCCCGAGAAGGAGTCGGCCGCCAGGACGATCTCGTTCTTGTACTGGCTCGAGGAACTGGTCTCGTCGGTCAACTCTCCCCTCAGCCTCGGCAGGATAAGAAACTTGGTGGCCACGGCCAGGGCGGCCAGGATCACGATCCAAACCGCCGCCGCCGCCAGTATGCCCTTGACGCTTTTTCCGGCCATGCCTCAGCTCCTCTCTTTTGGGCCGGCCTTGCTCTTTTTCCTTCTCGAGCCTACGGTCCTGGCCGCCGCGTAGACCCCGGCGAAGGCGAACAGTTGGGCATAGGAGAACATGCCGCCCAGGCATCCCTGGCCCGACCTTTTCGATCCGGAGTTTTGGGGCGGAGTCTTCCGGGCCGTATCGGCGGGGGGCGTCTCCTTTGAAGGCGGAGTTTCCGGCGGAGGCTCGGTCACGGGCTGGGGCTTGGGCGGCTTCTCGCCGATGGGATGGTTGCCGCTTTCGGTCAGGGCCTCGACCATGGCCATGGCCATCTCGTCTGGTATTCCCTCGAGGGCGGAGAAGGCGTCCTCACTCGCCGCGTCGCTTCCAGTGCCGGCCACCTCGGCGAAGACCTCGGCCACCGCCTTTTTGAGGGAGGCCGGGTCGTCGGCGCGCCTGTAGGAGTTGACCTTGGTGGCCAGGGTATGGTTGCCGGCCATGGCCACGCCGATCACGTCCACCGTGACGCCCCGGGCCATGACCTCGGGCGTGTATTCCTCGACCAGCCTGGTGTCCTCGGCCTCCCCGTCCGTCACGATGAGGAGGCGGTAGGAACCGTAGCCGTACTGCTTGTTCCTTTGCTCGAGCAGCTTGTCGGCGCCCTTCTTGATATACGCTCCAAGAGGGGTGCCGCCGCCGGGCAGGGGCTCGTTGATGGCGCGCTCGAGCTCCGCGTCGTGGCGGGGCCCCAGCTCGTAGGCCCAGTCGTTCTCGAGGTTCCTGGCGCTGAACACCAGAAGTCCCACGTTGACGTCGGGGGGAACGGTTTTCAGCACCTCGCGCAGGGCCGTCTTGGCCGCGTCCATTTTCTTGATCTTGGTCCCCCGCATGGTCCCGTCCATGGAACCCGAGGAATCCAGCACGATGACGACGTTGTCGGCGGCCAGGTCGTCGCCCGCTCCCGCTCCGCCGGCGGAAAGAGCCAGGGCCATAATGGCCGCCAGTATCAATCCGTTTCTTTTCATGGCCCCATCCCCCCTTGAATTAAAAGTCGAAGTCGCTCGAGGAGGCGGCCTCGGCCGTCACCCGGAGAAGGCGGAACTCGACGCGCATGTTCTGCTTGGCCTCCTCCATGCTTCTGGGCTTGGCGATGAAGGGCTCCCGAATGCCCGCGCCCACGGCCTGTATCTGGCTCTTGTCCAGCCGTACGCCCTTTTTGCCCGCGTATTGGATGACCGAGTCCCTGACCGCCTCGGCCCTCTCGCGGGAGAGGTTGAGGGCGGCCTGCATGGTCTGGCGCGGGTTGACGCCCGCGGCGCCGTCGAACTCGCCCGCCTGTATCAACTCGACTATCTTGCCCGTGTCCTTGAGGTCGAGCGGCCTTCCCTTGAAGGAATACGAGTAGTTGCCCGAGCTTCCCGAGCGCTTGAGGACGCCCTTTTCCATGCCGGCGTTGACCAGGTCCAGGAGGGTCTTGGTGGGGTCCGAGTGTCCGCGGATGACGATGACGGCGTTTCCGTAGCGGTTGGCGGTCTCGACCACCCTCTGGTACTCGACTCCGTACTGGACGTCGCTGAACTCGTTCTGGTTGGGCTCGAAGTTGATGGTGAAGCTGACGATGGTCCGGTCGTCCAGTCCCCCTCCGCTCTCGAGGGCCTCGATCTCCTTAAGGACCGCCTCGGCCCGGAAACGGTCTCCCTGCTCGACCTTGGTCTTGGTCAGGTAGCCGGTGAAGGCGGTCGAGTTATAGTCGAAATCGGGCTTGAAGAAGCCGCTTCTCACCGAGGCGTAGCCCCTGCCCGCGGCGAGGTCGAGGGCCGATTTCTGAAAGGCGTCGAATCCGGAGAGGTTGTTCTTCTGGGTGAAGAAGGCCACGTTGCCGGGGTAGCCCACCAGGGTGCAGTCCGCCAGAAGCCCGTGGGCGTCCTCCTCGAGGGTCGGTATGGTCTCCTGCCCGTAAATGTCCTGGGTCATCTTGAGGAGGGCCATGTACTCCTTGCTTCCCTTGGCCTCGTAGGCCTTCTTCAGATCGACAACCTCCTCGCTGGCCTTGAAGTAGCCGGCCACGAACTTCGAGACCAGGTCGCGGTTGGCGTCGAAAAAGTCCTTGCGGCAGGCGTACACGTCCGCTATCGAGCGCGACATCTCGGCCGTCGAGACCAGTACCCTGGCCCCCTTGACCGTGCCCTCCGCGCCGGTGCCCGCGTTCTGGAGACCGCCGGTCAGGCCGATCATGTCGGGGCTGATCACGAAGCAGGCGTCCAGGTCGTCGTTCTTCCTGAACATCTCGGCCGGCGACTTGGCGGTGCCGGTCAGGTCCTCGGCCCAGACCACGGTCACGTCGTCCCAACTCAGGCGCGCGGTCTTAAGTACGTCGTCGAACATGCCCACGTGGGGCCCGCCCTGCTGGAGGACCACTTTTTTGCCCTTCAGGTCGGCGATGGTCTTCACGCTTTTGCGGGCCACCATGTGGTCGCCGGCGGACCAGGTCATCTGCATGATAATCACGGGCTTGGTGCGGGCGTCGCTTCCGATAACCTCGCTGGCCATGCCCATCATGCGGAAGGTCCCCCTTAAAAAGGGCGTCTCGCCGGACATGTAATTCTTCACCTGTCCCACGAAGTCGTCGCCCGCCACCAGCTTTAAGTTGAGGCCGAGATTCTGGTAGATGCTTCCCGGCTTGGTGGCAAGGCCCCCGTTGGCGTAAAAGGTCACCATGTCGCCGCCCCAGGTGATATAGGGCACGGTCAAGGGCGAGGTTTTAGTGACGTTTCCGACCTTGACCGGTCCGACCAGGTCCTTGAAGCTTTGCTCTCCCGCGGCCCGGGCGGTAAAGACCGCCGCGAAAGCCAGGATCGAGGCGGCCAACCTTATTTTCAATCTCATTATAATCCTCCCTCCGCTGTATGATCGATTCGATACTTCCCCGTGAGGCATAACTATCCCATTATGGCTTTAATTTAAGGATTTTATACAACGGCGCGGCCTTGGCGTCAAGGTTTCGCCTTTATTCATAAATGATGGCGGACCCGATAATTGCCGCTCCTCTTTTTATTTTTGCTTTCCCCGGGTCTTTGAATGAAAATGGTTTCGCGTCGGCGTTGAAATGGATTTACTTCTTTATACCTCCGTGGACCCGTTCAGTTATCAGATCATACCGGACCTGGGTCTCATGTACGTGGCGGCGGCGGCTCGCGGCTCGGGCTTCGGCGTCGCGATCAAGGACTGCCGCAAGGAGGGCTGGGACGCGAGACGGGCGGGTGACCACGCGGGCCGGGAGAAGCCTCTGGTGGTGGGCGTCAAGAGCTACTCGAACGAGGCCTCGCGTACCTCGGAGATGGCGGCCGAGATCAGGCGGTCCCTGCCCGGGGCGGTCATCATCATGGGCGGTCCTTATCCGTCCATGGACCCGGCGGACGTTCTGGCCCGTTCTCCGGAGGTTGATTACGCCTTTATGGGGGAGGCGGAAAAGAGCCTTCCCCTTTTTATGGAGTGGGTCAAGGCGGGCCGGGCGGGCGAGCCCCCCTCCAGCGTGGCCGGCGTGGCCTACAGAAAAGACGGGCGGACGGTCGTCCGTCCACCCGAGTTCCACCGGGACCTCGAGGACCTTCCCCTCCCGGCCTGGGACCTGATGCCTCCCGAGAAGTACCCGGACGAGGCGGCGGGCATATTCACGCCCGGCTTTCCGGCCGCCCCCATGATGCTCTCGAGGGGATGCCCCTTCCAGTGCGCCTATTGCGGCGGTCGCTACGTCATGGGTCCCCGCATCAGGTACCGGCCGGCGGCAAGCGTCATCCGGGAGATCGACCTTTTACAAAAAGAGCACGGCGTCAAGTCGGTCACCTTCGTGGACGACGGCTTCACCACCTCGAGGGAGAGGGCGATCGAGCTGTTCCAGGCCCTGGCCGGGCGCGAGCGAAAGATCGGCTTCACCTTTCCCAACGGGGTGCGGGCCGACAGCCTGGACCCGGAGATGGTGAGGCTGATGGAAAAGGCCGGCTGCTATTCCCTGGCCCTGGGGATCGAAAGCGGCTCGGACGAGACCTTGAAGCGGATGAGGAAGCGGCAGACCGTGGAGGGGGTCAGAAAGACGGTCGAGATGATAAGACGCGAGTCGTCCATACGGGTGACGGGGTTCTTCATTCTCGGCTACCCCGGCGAGAGCCTGGCCGACGTGCGGGAAACCATCAGGTTCGCCGCCGGACTGCCCATCCATCACGCCCACTTCTGTCTTTTCATTCCCGTGCCGGGGACCCCCGTCCACGAGGAGTTGCTCGAGAAAGGCTGGATATCGGACCGCTACTGCGACCCCGAGGACCTGACCATCGACCGGGCCGGGACCGAGCTTCCCGGCCTTCCCACCCGGAAGCTCCTGCGTCTCCACCAATACGCCTACCTGCGTTTCTACTCGTCCCCCTGGCGGGCGCTGAACCTGGTCCTCCAGCTTCACGGCGGCGGCCATTTCAAGGTCATCCTTCGAAGGTTCTTAAAGCTGTTCTGAAAAGAGAGCGCCAAGGCCCCCGCCCGATTATTCCCGATCTTTTTCGCCCACGACTTTGGAGACGACCGGCTCGGCCAGCATCCCGGCCAGTATCCGGTTGGCCCTTTCATTCGGATGGAAATCGGACTGGCTCACCACCAGGTCCGAGGCGCCGGTCTGCTGGAACTCGGCAAGCGGATCGACCCAGGTGACGCCCATTTTATCCAGCGCCTGGTGGAGGCGGCCCCTTTCCTCGGCGAAAAGGTCCTCATCGTCGAGAAAAGGATAGGATACGGCCACGAGGGGAGTCCCGGCCTCGCGGCAGGTGGAGACGACTTTATCGAGGTCGCCGATAAACGTCGGCCAGTACTCGCCGTCCGGGTCGTACATCTCGGACACGTGGAGGAAGAAGAGGCGGTTGATCTCCCTGGCCAGCGGCCCCGCCATGAGCGGCTTTAAAAAGGAGACCTTCGCCCACCGGGAGTTCTTCCAGGCCTCGATCTTTTCCGAGCGAGGAACGAAAGGCTCGCGCTCGGGGTCGTTTATCTCGGTTATAACCAGGACGACGAGGTCGGGACGAAGGGAAAGAACGCGCGGCTTGAGGACGATGAGGTAGTCCTTCATATTGTAGCCGCGGACCCCGGCGTTGATGACCTCCCATTTTTCGTCCGGATGTTTTTGGGCGAGGACACGGCCCAAAATAACGGGTATGGTCGAGTCCTCCTCCACCCCCTGGCCGAAAACCACCGAGTCGCCCAGGACGACCACGCGGCGGGCGCCCGCCTTCTCGCGTGAAATCTCGGCCCCCCTGTAACCGAGGGAGTCGATCCGTACAGAGACGCCGTTCAACGCGCCCTCCATGCCCGGCGCGTGCTCATGGGCCAGCCCGGGCATGGACCCGGGCCGGTAGAACCCGGGAGTATCGGGAACGCCCGCCGTTGGCCCGCTTATCGACGCGAGGTAAATAATAAAGGCCGCGGCGAGGGCGGCGGTGAAAACAAGGGCGGCAAACGTGATTTTACGGCTTCTTTTCATCTTCGGTTGGTTGTATACCAGCCGCCAAAGGCCAGGTCAAGAATTGGTACTTTTTTTTAAAAACATTCGCCCGCCGACGGAACGAGTCTCCAGACGCCTCCGTTCCTGGAGCGGCGCCGCGCGTTGGAGGTGGAGGGGGGCTTGGTGTTATCATCATCGCTGAAAGGAGTGACGCGTGTTTTCGAGGAATTCCAGCGACGAGGAGATAGCGGCCCGGATTCCGGCCACCATGGGGACTCAGCATCCGGACAACTCGAAGGTGGTCCCCTTTGGCGACGACCTGATACCGGCGGGAACCAGCAGGAAGGTCCCCTTTAACCTCGAGCCGCTCGAGGTCCACTACAACTTTTCCGAGTTGGGGATCGACGAGGTAATGATCGACTTCGAGGGCAAGGTCGGCCATCCCGCTCCCCTGGCCTCGATCGTCGAGTTCGACCCGGACTTTTACGAGCGCAACCCGATCGGCTCGGACGTTTTCGTCACGCCCCGCGTTCCCAACCCGGCCAAGTCGGGAGCGGACCCCATCTTCGAGCAGAGCCTGGGGCCCTTCCTCAACTCCCTGGTGGTGAACCTCCACCGCCGGGGTTGGAAGGGGCAGCCGATTCGGGAGTTCGTTCTTCCCCAGGTCTCGGGCGGCGAGATGGTGGCCCGCATCGAGAGGCGTCTGCTCGATCATTACGAGCGCTACAAGTCCGAGTACCATGAGGACTTCCCCGATAAAGATTTTCCCTTCTCGGGAGATTTTTTCGTCTGGGGCGTTCCTCTCATCGAGGAGGTCGAGATACTTTCGGACCCGCGCCGGGTCTGGGACGAGCTGGTTCAAAAGCGCAAGGAGTACACGGGCAAGGACACCTATTTTATCCGGACCTTCGACGCCAGGAGCGATCCCGCCCTGCAGGCGGGCATGGTAAGCGCGATCCTTTCCATTTCCCTTTGCGTCTCGCGGGGCATGCAGTACGAGAAGGAAAAAGGGATAAGGGTCCTTCACATCCTGGGGGCGGGGTCGGCTCCTTTCCGGGGCGGGGCCATGCCCTTCGACGCGGACAAATTCCTCGAGACCTACCCGGGCATAAGCACTTTGACCCTGCAATCGGCCTTCCGCTACGACTGGCCCCAGTCGGTGGTCCGGGACGAGGCTCGGGACCTGCGCTGCAAGATAAGGGAGCGCTGGCTGAAAAGACGCGAACTGGTAAGGGTGTTCGGCGAGGAGGAGGCGGAACTCCTGACGAGGGTCATGGCGGCTTTCAAGAACGGGTATGCGCGGTCGGTAAGCGAGTTGGCCCAGCCGGCGCTGGAGGTCGCCTCCCGCGTCCCCTCTCACCGCGACCGGACCAAGTTCAAAGGGACCGGGGGCTACGGCCGCGACGTGATGGGGACCAGGTTCCCCCGAGCGATAAAGTACACCTCGTCCTTTACCAGCCTGGGCGTTCCCCCCGGGCTCCTGGGCCTGGGCGCGCTAAAGGACCTGGACGAGGAATCGATCAAGGCGGCCGAGCGGGCCAATTCCATGATCCGGTACTGGGTGGGCAGGTCTCTTCTTCTTCTCAACGAGGACAACCTCGCCCGGCTGCACAAGAAGTACAAGATACCGGGCGTTCTGGAGGACGTGGAGGCGGCCAAGAGCTGGGCCGAGGTCCTTGCCCGCGAGACGAGCCACCGCAACCATCACGCCCTGACCTCGGAAATCCTGGACCGGATGCTCTCCGGCCGCGACTACGTCCGGCCCCTTCTCGAGGCCGCCGAGGAGAGGCGCTACCTGGGCTGAGCGTTCCCGATTTTAATCGGCCGCAAGGCGGTCCTTCAAGTGACCTCCGCGATGGAGTCGAGGGTGACGCTCATGATCTTGTCCAGCTCTTCGTCGGAAACGCAAAGGGGGGGCATGATAATGACCACGTCGCCGAGGGGCCTTATAATAAGGCCTTTTTCGCGGGCGGCCAGGATGACTTTCCTTCCCATCATGAGGGACGCGTCGTAAGGGGCGCGGGTCTTTTTATCCTGGACAAGCTCGATCCCCATCATGAGGCCTGCCCGCCTGGTCTGGCCCACGCTCTCGAGGGCCGAGATTTTCTCGAGCCATGCTCCCGCCGTCCTGGCCCTTTTTCTCACGTTATCGACGATCTTGTTTTTCTCGAAAAGATCGAGTGACGCGAGAGACGCGGCGCAGGCGAGCTGGTTGGCGGTGTAGGAATGTCCGTGGAAAAAGGTGTTCGTGGAATGGGTCTCGCCCCGGAAGGCGTCGAAGACCTTCTCGGTGGCCATGGTGGCGGCGATGGGCAGGTATCCGCCGGACAGGCCCTTGCCCACGGCCATAAGGTCCGGCGTTACGCCTTCCCCGTCGCAGGCGAACATGTGGCCGGTCCTGCCGAAGCCCGCGGCCACCTCGTCGGCCACCATCAGGACGTCGTGCTTGTCGCATAAATCTCTGACGGCCTTCACGTAGCCGCCGGGCTGGGTCACCATGCCGGCGGCCCCCTGCACCACCGGCTCGATCACCACCGCCGCCACTCTTTCTTGCTTCTCGGCGAGTATCTCCTCGAGCGCGCCTGTGCAGCCCGAGCCGTTCCGGCATTCCCCGGCTCGATCGGGCAGCGGGCAGCGGTAGCAATAGGGCGCGGGCGCGACGGCGGTCCGAAACAGGAGGTCCCGGTAGGTGGCGTGGAAAAGGTCCATTCCGCCCACGCTCACCGAGCCGATGGTGTCGCCATGGTAGGCGTTCGAGAGCTTGACGAAAAAGGCGGCCTCATGGCGGGGCGGGTCCACCTGCCGCCAGTACTGGTAGGCCATCTTTATGGCTATCTCCATGGCCGTGGACCCGTCGTCCGAGAAGAAGACCCTGGTCAGCCCCCTCGGTGAGATATCCACCAGCCTCTCGGCCAGCTCGATCCCGGGGGGATGGCTCTGGCCCAGGTAGGTCGAGTGGGAAATCCGATCGAGTTGCGCCTTGACCGCGTCGTCGATCTCCTTCCTGCGATGGCCGTGGACGTTGAGCCACAATGAGCTTACGCCGTCAATATACTTCTTGCCGTCGGCGTCGAAAAGGTATACGCCCTCCCCCGCGACGATGACGGGGAAATCCTCCTTGTCCCACAGGTTGTGCTGGGTAAAGGGGTGCCATAAGACGGCCCGGTCCCGTTCCCGCCAGGCGGCGGAGCCTTCATTACTCGCGGCCATTCAATACCTCGCTCAAAGCCTCGATCAGTTCGTTCACCTGTTTTTCCGTATGAAGGGCGGAGAAGGTCATCCTCAAGCGGGACGACCCCGCGGGCACGGTGGGCGGTCTTATTCCCTGCACGTAAATGCCCTTCTCGAGCAAGGACTCGCAGGCCCGCATGGTGAGGACCGGGTCGCCGATTATGGCGGGCACGATGGCCGCTCGGGAACCTCCCGTGGGTATGCCCATGACGTCCATGGCCGACCTGACCCGCTCGGCGCCGGCCAGGGCCTTCTCCCGCCGCCAGGGTTCCTCGCGGACCAGGCGCAGGGCCTCTAGGGCCGTCGCCGCCATGAGGGGCGAGGGACCGGTGGTAAAGATGAAGGTCCGGGACCGGTTCACCAGGTAGTCCGTGAGCCGGGCCGATCCGCAAAGGAAGGCCCCCGACCCGCCCAGGGCCTTGCCCAGGGTACCCATCAAGACGTCAACCTCGCCGCCGCCGACGCCGAAGTACTCGAGTCCTCCCTTGCCTTCCGCGCCCAAAACGCCCGTGGCGTGGGCGTCGTCCACCACCAGGGCCGCGCCGTGTTTTCTCGAGACCTCGAGAATCTCGGGCAAGGGAGCCAGGTCTCCCTCCATGCTGAAAAGGCTCTCGGTGACGACTATCTTTCTCGCGTCCTTGCCCACCTTGGCCAGGCGCTTGTCCAGGTGCTCGGGATCGCAGTGGTTGTAGATTTCCGTCCTCGCCCCGGCCAGGCGGCAACCGTCGATGACCGAGGCGTGGTTGAGAGCGTCGGAAAAAACCACGTCCCCCTTGCCGGCCAGGGTCGGTATTATGCCGAGGTTGGCGTGATAGCCGGAGGTGTAGACCAGGGCCGCCTCGGTCCCCTTGAAACGAGCCAACTCCCGCTCGAGGTCGCAAAGCACGCGGAGGTTGCCGGCGATGAGGCGGGAAGAGCCCGAGCCCGTTCCCCACCGGAGAGCCGCCGCCCGGGCCGCGTTGGCCAGCCTAGGGTCGGAGGCCAGGCCCAGGTAGTCGTTCGAGCAGAAGTTGACCACCTTTTGGCCGTCCAACTCGATCACCGCCCCCTGCGGGGTCTCCATCTCCCGCAGCTTACGAAGGAGCCCTTGCTCCTCGATCTTCCTTAACTCCTCATCCAGCCAGTCCAGGCTCATAACGCGCCGGGCTCCATTCCCAGGTCTTCTATCATTTGCAGGTCCTCCTTGGGGTCTCGACCGGAGGTCGTAAGGTAATTGCCTATCATCAGGCCGTTGGCCCCGGCCTCGAAGACCAGGGCCTGAAGGTCGCGAAGGTTCACTTCCCTGCCCCCGCAAATGATGATCCTGGCCCTGGGCGAGACCAGGCGGAGCATGGCTATGGTAAGGAGGGCCTCGAGGGGTACAATACCCGGGGCCTTCTTCGCCATGGGCGTGCCGGGGATGGGGTTAAGGAAGTTCACCGGTATCGAGGCGACCTCGAGGTCCCTCAGTAAAAGGGCCAGCTCGACGCGCTCCTCGAAGCTCTCTCCAAGGCCGAATATGCCGCCCGAGCAGGTTTTGATTCCCTTTTCCCCGGCCGCCCGGACCGCCTGAACGTCCTCCTCGTAATCGTGGGTCGTACAGATTTGGGGGAAAAACGACCGGGAGGTCTCGAGGTTGTGATGATATCGGGAGAGACCAGCGTCGATCCATTTATCGAGCGTCTCGGGGGAGACCATTCCGGGGGAGACGCACGGGTTGATCCCTATTTTCCTTATGCCCTCGATGGCCCTGGCCACCTGGTCGATCTCGTGGGCGGCGGTAATACCTTTTCCGGAGGTCACGATCGAGAACTCGCTCGCGCCGTTTTCCCGCGCGCTTTTGGCGGCCTCGATCAATTCCTCGGCCGGGAGGAGTGGATGCGTCTTTACCCCGGTTTTATGGGCGGACGACTGGGCGCAAAAAGCGCAGTCCTCCGAGCAAAGGCCAGACTTGGCGTTCACGATCGAGCAAAGCATGACCTTGTTGCCGGAAAGGTTTCGCCGCATAAGGGAGGTCAGGGGAAGCAGGGAGAAGGCGTCGCGGCCCTTAATTTTTCCGAGCGCAAGGGCTACCTCCCGCGCTATTCCGTCCGATCCGGGCACAAGATTGGCGGCCAAGTCGTGAAAGCGGGAAATAAAGGGGGGTAAAGGAATCACCATCCAGGGTATGTTATTACCCCCAAGCCGATTGGTCAAGGGTAAAGATCGGCATAATGATCAAGTTTGGCCGCCCGGAGCTGGAATTTTTTTATCGATTGGGAAAATAATTTATCTGGATGAAATTCATAAACGATGAAAGAGAAGAAAATGAGGTCATCCCGGCGATTTTAGGGGAGAGGGACGAGAGAAGGGAAAAGGGGACGCCAAAGTGGCGTGAAACCGTTCAGGATGACCTCATAGCTAGTGAAAAACTAGAGTTTTTCACTATTTCAAAGAGCACGGCTTTAAAAGCCGCAAGGTGCATTAAAGCCTGGGACTGGCCTTTCCACAACCTCGAAAAATATACTAGCAAACCTTGTGCCGGATTGCAAGTCTCCTGAACTGACTGAATTATAAAAGGTTTCATTTTGGCCCGTCTCTCAATCATTACTTTTTTTCCATAGGAGCATTTACAAAATTTGTCACCTCGACGCGAGACGGGATAAATCAAAGAATGAAGGAATGGCCTCTTTACGGGATGACAAAAGATGTAAAAAACGTTCAGGCCTTGATCGATATTATCCGCAGCCGTTTGAAGAGTCCGGTTGCCCATCCACCATCAGCGGCAGGGTAGACCTCATTATCAGGAGTTGAGCCGCGAAATAGGTGACCCATATTACGATAGTGGCGTACTCCGTGGACGGCCGCAAAAGGTAATAGCCGATGATACCGTCGGAAATCCAGAAAAGGACCCCGCCCAAGGTAACCTTAAAGCCTTTCGCTTTCCAAGATACGGACACCCAGGTCGAGACGATCATCATGAGCGTGACCACCAGGGCGTAAAACAGGGAAGTCCATTTAACCGCGGCGGGACCGCCGGCCGGGATGAGGACCTTCCATAGCCCGGCCGCCAGAAAAGGCCAGAGGACCAGGGAGGCCTTAATGTAAATTACCCGGGACTTGGAAACCCCTTTCGGTCCGGCGCGGAAAAGCCGGACGTAGACGATTATGTAAAATACGTGGGCCAGGGTGAAGAAAGGCACGGATAATAGCGTCTGCTGAGGCAGTATATAAGTCAGGTCGATAAGCCGGCTGTTTACGAAGTCGCCCACCCATGAAAAGACCAGGCCGAGAAGGACCAACAGGGCGGGAAGAGACCTGGTGCGGCCTCCGTCCTTCGTGTCCCTTGTCCGAGCCTCCGAGAGGATCGAAAAAGATATATAAATGGCCAAGGCCATCTGTAAGAGGTGAAAGGCGCGATGGGGAGCATTCCGCCAGGGCCAGTCCGCGAGGAGGAAAAGAAGCGCCAGGGCCTCACCCGCCGCCAGGGCGATGACGGCGACCATGGTAAGAAGGTTGATTTTTTTCAAGGGGGATATTCTCCGAGCCTTCCATATTTTTGCCCGCCTGGCCGAGCGCTTACGCCGATTTTCCGTTTTCCCTCGGCCGGCGGCACGAGAACATTATAATTCAGCCCGGTTTTATGTGAAAACCGGCCCGTGATATAATTTTTTTTCATGGCTGGAAAGGTCAGCGTAAAAATATACCGGGGCATTGGCATAACGTTTATTTTATTTCTCCTGGTCTTCGTGGTCCTGCTTTTAACCGCGGTTTATATTTATACTCATAAGTCGCAGCCCCAGGCTCGCGGCGAGATCGTGGTCAAGGGGATCGAGCGCCCGGTGGTGATCGTTCGAGACGGCCGCGATATCCCTCATCTTTACGCCGCCGGCGGGAGGGACCTCTTTTTCGCCGCCGGTTTCGTCCAGGCCCAGGACCGCCTTTTCCAGATGGACCTTTACCGCCGGGCCGCCCAGGGCCGCCTGGCCGAGTGGTTCGGACCGTCCGCTCTTCCCTCCGACCGCCTGGCCAGGACCATCGGCTTTTATCGAATCGCCGAGAAAAACCTCCTTAACGCCCCGCCCGAGTCTTTGGAGGCTCTCGAGTCCTTCCAAAAAGGAGTCAACGCCCTGGTGACCCGCCGCGGCCGCAACCTGCCCATCGAGTACTCACGTTTAAGATCGAGCTTCGAGCCGTGGAAAGAGGAGGACTCCCTGGCCATAGCCGCGTACTTCGCCTGGAAAGAGTCGGCCGGTTTCCGGTCCGAGCTGGTCAGGCTGGCGGCGCTGGAAAAGCTCGGCGATGAAAAAGGCATGGAACTTTTAAGGGCCGGCGTCCCGGATGAAGGTGGAATTCCGCTCGGCGGCGCGGCTTATAAAAGGCCCCCGGAGAGCGTCCTGGCCATCGGCGACCTCAAGGCGCTGCTCGAGGCGGACGCCGCGCTGCGAAGCGCGGGCCAGCTCGAGGCCTGGCAGGGAATTTCCTCGAGCGCCCTGGCCATCGGCGGTAGCCGGACGGCGGGCGGCTCTCCCATTTTATACATATCTCTCGATTCCGAGATGACCCTTCCCAACCCGTGGTACGCCATGCACCTGAGCGGGGGCGGCATGAACGCGCTGGGCGTAACCCATCCGGGACTCCCCTATATTATAAACGGCCGCTCGGAAAAGACGGCATGGGCGGCCGTCCCGTCACGGGCCGACAACCAGGACGTTTACCTCGAGAAGATAGACCCGGCCACTGGAAGATACGCCCGGGGCGATAGCTGGGAGGAGTTCTCGGCCGTCGAGGAAAAGATTTTCGCCTATGACCCGGCGCGCAAAGGATTGGAGGGCCATGATTTCAAGTTCCGGGTTGGAAGGCACGGTCCGGTCTTGAACGACGCCCTGGAGAAGGCGGACGGCGGCGCGCGCTACTTCTTATGCCTGAAATGGACCGGCCGGGAGGCGACGGACCCGGTGGGGGCCTTCATCCAGGCGGCTTCCTCCCCGGACAAGGGGTCCTTCCTCTCGGCCTCCCGACGGGAGGGATGCCCGGCGCGGGAATGGATTTTCGCCGACTCGGAGGGAAATTATGGATGGCAACTCTCGGGGCTCGTGCCCGTCAGGTCCCGGCACGACGGCGCCCTGCCCGTTCCCGGCTGGACGGGAGATTTCGAGTGGCAGGGCTACGTGCCCTCGACCGAGCTGCCGGGCGCGTTCAACCCCGAGGAGGGGATGGTGGTCCTCGCCAACGGTCCCGTTCGCTGTCCCGGACCTTTCGTGTATTCCATCTCCCGAGATTTCGACGAAAGGGGAAGGGAAGACAGACTAAAAGAGCTGCTGGGCGAAGGTCGGGATGAAAAGGAAAAACGCCCATTGGATATCAAGTCGCTTTCCAAAGCGCTTCGCGACCCGTTGAGTACCAGGGCCTTGAAGACGCTTCCCCTTTTGATGGGCGCCATGGAGGGCCGGACCTCGGAGGACGAGACCCTTGACAGGACCTATTTGCAACTCAAGGACTGGAAGGGTGAAATGGAGGTCGACTCGAGCGCGGCCCTTATTTTTTCCAAGACCATGGACGGGATGGGCCGGCGACTGTTAGAGGACGACCTCGGTCCCGAGCTATACGAAGTCTTCAGCCGGGAGAGCTTGTCCATCCCCCTTATCGACGGGATATTACTCAATAAAATCGAATATTTCATCGACGACAAAAAAACGGATGACATTGAAAGCCCAGATGATATAATACTTTGGGCGCTGGGATCGGCGGTGGCCGAAATAACGACCGACCATGGCGCCAGAATGAGCACGTGGAAATGGGGCGACGTTCAAGTCCTCGACTTGCGTCATCCTCTCGCCATGACCGGCGAGATAAGAAAGGCCGCTGGGATGTTGAGCGTCAACGTGTCTCCTTTTCCTTTGCCTGGGGGTCAAGGCTCGATTTTCGGCGGTTATAACTCGAGTGGTGGGGATTACCGGGTTACGTCGGGAACAAATCTTTTTTTCGCGTCCGACCTGGACGTCTCGGAAACCACGCTGACGTCATATCCTGGCGGACAGTCGGGACAGCCTTTTTCCCCTTATTACGCGGACATGCTTAAGGCATGGCCGGGCGGGGAAGGCCCCGTTCTAATGGACAGGGCAAAGGTGGAGGATTCCATGAGCGGGAGGCTTAGTTTGCTTCCCCACGAACCGGCTTCGGGAAAAATTTAATCCAAAGAGAGAATCATTGCTGCTTGATCGTAAAATATGGTCCATTGCCAGCGGCAAGGGAGGAACGGGCAAGACCGTTATCTCCGCGGGCATAGCCGTTCATCTGGCGGACCTGGGCTTCAAGGTCGCCCTGGTCGACCTTGACCTGGGTTGCGCCAACCTTCACACCTGCTTCGGGGTGGAGAGGCCCAAGGCCACGCTTTCGGACTTTATCGAGCGCCGCGCGGAGCACGTGGAGGAAGTGGCGGTGGACACTAACGTCACGAACCTCAGGCTGATATGCGGCGCCATCGACCCGATCGACGCGGCCCAGATCAAGTACCAGCAGAAAAGAAGAATCATCCGTCAGCTAAATACCCTCGAGGCCGACCTCGTGATCCTGGATATAGCCACCGGGAGCGGGCTTACCCAGATCGAGCTCTTTTGCGCCTCCGACCTCGGGGCCCTCGTGGTCCTGCCCGAGCCACCGTCCATCGAGAACGCCTACCGGCTTTTGCGCATGTTCTACTTCCACCAGATTCGGGAAATTCCGGGATGGAAGAAGTTCGAGAAAAGCCTTGGCGACGACGCGATGGACGACTTTACCTCGCCCGTGAGCTTCCTGAAAAAGGTCGAGGAAAAAGACCCGCGGTGGAGCGACAGAATAAAAAGCCGACTCGAGACCTTTACCCCCGGTTTCATCGTCAACATGGCCCGCGCCAAGGAGGACAGGGACCTGGGAGCGGACATTAGCCTCGTGTGCAGAAGATACTTCGGCATCAACGCGCCCTTCCTGGGGGCCGTCGAGTACGACGACTGCGTCTGGCAGGCGGTGAAGCATAAAAAGCCCGTCATGCTCGATTACCCTCACTCGAGACCCAGCCGCTCGATAAGGCAGATAACGGAGACCCTTCTTTCCTTGTCCAGGAGGCGGACATGATTCCCGGCTTCGAGGGACTGACCTATTACCAGATACTGGACATCAGCCCGGGCGTGGACGCCAAGGAAATCCAGGACGGCTACTACAGGATAAGGGAAGCCTTCGGAAAAAACTCCCTGGCCAGCTATTCCCTGTATTCCCAGGAGGAAAGGGAGCAGATATCACTTCTTCTGGAAGAGGCCTACCACACGCTGATCGATCCCAACGCCAGGCGCGAATACGACCAGATACTTTCCTGGAACAGGCAGAAGGAGGAAAGGGCCGAGAGGCTTATGCAGGAACAGCTTCCCTTTGGCGATGATATCTCTCGGGAGAGACAACCCGCTTTGGACTTCGGGGCCGGCGAGGAGGAGGAAATCGAATCGAGGATGGCCGAGGGAGACGAGGAGGAAGTCGAGACGGACGACGACCTCAAGGAGGGCCCCGAGCCCGCGCACAAGGAGGACGAAAGAGGACCCCGGCTTCCCCTACTCGAACTCGAGGACGCGAACCTGGATAAAAGCGACGAGCCGGGACGGGAAAAAGAACGGTCTTCCGAAGAAGCGGAAAACGAGGAACCGAAGAGCCCGGAAGACACGGCGTCGGATGAGGATTTCGACGAGGAACTCGAGGACGTCCAACCTCCCGAGCCGAGGAGTTCCCTGGAAAGGATCATCATCAGGGAGGGAGCAAAGCAAAGCCGTCCCATTATCAGGCCCCCCGAATATTCCGAGGAGGCGACCTTTAAATACGACTCCATGGAAAGCGAGGAGTACCCCGAGAAGAGCGGCGACGGCCCTTCCTGCTCTCCCCGGGACAAGGACGAGACGGGGGCCGGCCGCGAGGTCTTCGAGGAAACCATCTACGACGTGCCCATGGTTAAAAATCCCGCCTGTCCCCTTGACTATATCGAGATGGGCATACCGGGAAAATTCCTGAAAGAAGCCAGGGAAAAAAGAGGGTTGACCATAGAGTCCGTATGGGAGACGACCAGGATCAGGCGGCCCATACTAAAGGCCATCGAGACTGAGGACTACGCCAACCTGCCCGCCGACGTCTTTCTTAAGGGCATGCTCCTTATATACGCCCGGTTTTTACAGATTGAAGGACCGGAGGAAGTGGTTAAAGGTTATATGGCAAGACTCGTGGCCGCGAGGGATTGGATGGACTGAAAGCCTCACCGCTCGACTGAAAACCGGCCGGGAACGCCCGGTCAATTATAACGGGGGCCGAATAATTCGCTCTCCATGAAACGTGAATCGTCACGGGCGAAAAGATTATTCTTTATCTCCCCTGGTTTAAACAGCTTTTCCATGTCGCTTAACGCCATTACCAGACGAATCAGTCGTTGCCTGTCCCCGGACTCGATGTCCGATCCGGCCATGTCGGTCAGCCTTAGCGACCTGGGCTTTAAATTGTAGTTCCAGCATAGCTCGAGATACTCGAGCTTTTTAGAAAAGTAATTGGTCTTAAGCCTTTTCCCCGCCGCTCCGCGCCTTTGCTCTTGTTGTCCATCAGGATTTATCATTTTATCCCCCCTCGTTGCCCCGCGCGTTATATGTTAAACCTGTCTTATTATTCGACTTAAGCAATTTATGTGCCAGCCAAAGAGGGACTACCCGAGGCCACCTTAACTGGCTGAAATAGCTCCGTTTAGATAAATTGATTGGCAGAAAGGACGATTTGTCCAATAGGTAAAAAAGTAAGACTAAGAACTTTTATTCGGCATTTTGCATGCTTATGCTATGCAAAAATTGCACTGGAAGGTATAAAACCAGGTAATATTGTAACATCCGTAATCATGAACTGGACTCTTGATTTGCGATCGCGTCATGGGATAGAAAAAGATGAAATCATACTATTGCCGGACGATCTGGAAATTGCGCTGTTCAATCTTCCCAGGTTCCAAGTTCGTCTCTGATGCCTTGTTCGAGATGGGGATGGATAAAAGTGTAGCCCGAATCGAGGAGCGCGCGGGGCGTCACTTTGGCTCCCGCCAAAAGAAGCGTCTGGCCCATTTCACCGTAAACGGCCCTTATCGCGGCGGGGGGCACTCTGAGGAATAGGGGCTTTTTCATCACCCTTGCCAGGGTCCGGGAAAATTCCTCGTTCGTGACCGGGTTGGGCGAGACGACGTTGACCGGTCCGCTAAGTGACTCGCTAAATAAGGCGTGGTGAATGGCCCCTATTACGTCATCGAGGGAGACCCAGCTTATGACCTGGCGGCCATGGCCGGCCGCGGCTCCCATCCCCAGCCTGAAGAGGGGAACCATCTGGGCCAGCGCTCCGCCGGAGGACGACAGGGCGACCCCCAGCCGAAGCTTGATCACCTTGACTCCGGCCTCCTCCGCCGGCCCCGCGGCGTTCTCCCAGTCCCGGCACACCCGGGCGAGGAAATCGTCCCCCGCCTCCCTGTCCTCGCCGCAGGTCACGTCCGAGGCGCATGGGCCGTAGTAGCCCACGGCCGACGCCGTGATAAGCGTACCGGGCGGGTCTTTCAAGGAGGCCATCTTCTCCGCGATGAGGCGCGTCGAGTCCACGCGGCTATTGTATATGGCCTCCTTTTTCGATTCACTCCAGCGGGAGTTGGTGAGGTTCTCGCCCGAGAGATGAATAACAGTGTCGGCCCCCTCGAGGTCCTCGGCCTCGAGACGGCCCCGGGCCGGGTCCCATTCTATCTCCCCCGAGCAGGGCTCGGCCGAGCGTCTGACCAGCCTTGTCACCTCGTGTCCGCCGGTCTGAAGAAAAGCCGTCAGTTGGGCGCCCACCACTCCCGAGGCCCCGCTGACGATCACCCGTTTCGGACCCTGGTCCTTTACCCCCCGGTGGAGGGCAAAGTCGTTCTCCAGTCTTCTGGCCCTGTGCCTGAACAAGCGCTCGAGGGTCGAGCGAAAATACCATCCCAAAAGGGGCCGGCCGATGGATTCCAGGGGCGGCTTATACTCGACGGAATCCTTTATTATGGTCCCGCCCTCTCCATCGGGAAGGAATTGGTGATGATGACGCCACTTGGAAAAGGGGCCCTCGAGCTGCTCGTCCGTAAAGCTTTGCCCGTCCATGAACTCCCAGAGGAGTGAGTGCCACATAAACGAGAAAGGCCCCTTTTGCATCCGGATGACCGACATGCGGGCGTCCTTGTCAAAGGGGACGTCCTCGATCACGCGCGCCCTTTCCCAGGGTGGAGACAGACGAGCGAAGGCGCCCGGCCTGAGGTGCCAGTCGTAGACCTCTTTGGGATCGGCGTCGATCCTCGTTGTCGTTTCGAAAACGGGCATGTTCACCGGAAATTTTCGTCTCTACGTCATGGAAATATTCATGACGGCCATCATGGCAAAGACGACGACCACCCCCTTCGCGGGTTAGGCGAAGATGAAAAAGCCAAGTTGTTAAACGGCGCGTCCCTCTCCCAGTTACGCGCTTTGCTGGAGGATGGAGGCGAATCTTAATCGCCTTGGATTTAATTATACCAGTTTGACGACCGGTTTCAAGCCCGGATATCTATCGTTATCCGCGAGGAAGTCTTCAGCGCATCGAGCGCTTTACCATCCCGTTGATGGGGGAGACTACCCGTACTAATTGTCCTGGGCCTACATATGTCTGGCGGTCGCGCAAAGCAAAAAACCACGGCGCCTCGTGAGTCTTTTCCATAAGAGATGTACACGTCATCGATTTATCTCAAAGGCAATTCGGAAATATGACGCGCATTGACGAGGCAAATTGCAAGAGCGGCCAATCATAATCGTCGCTCCCTTGCCGCCCTCCCCTTTCCGAAACCACGCTTGATTTCATGACATATTGAACAAGCCCCCAAAGACCCTTGGCTCGATTTCTGTCAAGTTCTCCTTCCCAATGATATAATTGGTCCATGCTGGCAAAACGAATCATACCCTGCCTGGACGTAAAGGACGGGCGCGTGGTCAAGGGCGTAAATTTCGTGGACCTTCGCGACGCGGGGGACCCGGTCGAGTGCGCGGTGGCTTACGACGCGCAGGGGGCGGACGAGCTGACCTTCCTGGACATTACCGCCAGCCACGAGAAGCGGGACATCATCCTGGACGTTGTCGCGAGGACGGCGGAGAGGGTGTTCATGCCCCTTACCGTGGGCGGCGGGCTCCGCGTCCTGGACGACGTGCGGAACCTGCTTAACGCGGGGGCGGACAAGGTCAGTATCAACACGGCGGCGGTGCGCGAGCCCGAGTTCGTGAAAAAGGCGGCCGAGCGCTTCGGCAGCCAGTGCATCGTGGTGGCGGTCGACGCCAAGCGCGTTCCCGGCTCGGACCCACTCCGCTGGGAGGTCTACACTCACGGGGGCAGGAAGCCCACCGGCATCGACGCTCTCGAGTGGGGCGTTATGATGGAGGAGTACGGCGCGGGCGAGATACTTCTTACCAGCATGGACCGGGACGGGACCAGGATCGGCTTCGACCTCGAGCTGACCAGGACCTTCGCCGTTACCTTGTCCGTGCCCATCATCGCCAGCGGCGGGGTGGGAAACCTCGAGCATATTTACGAGGGCTTGACCGCGGGGAGGGCCTCGGCGGCCCTGGCCGCCTCGATATTCCATTACGGCGAATATACCGTGGCCCAGTGCAAGGAATACCTGGAGAAAAAGGGCGTGCCCACGCGGCCGATGGTGGAACGGATTTAGCCGAGCGTCCACTTTTTTTATCCCGCCGTGAAAAGGGCCTTGAAGAGAAGCGGCCGAGGCTTTCGGGCCGAGGCCCTCAACTTGACTGGGATGGCCCATAATGGTAGCGTAATCATTAGTATTATTGCCGCCATGGCGGTTGGGCGGTTATTCACGCTTGACGCGGTAGTCTCGTGGGGCCATCCTTTTCACGGCAGAGAAAATCCGGCCATGGAGGTTTATAAGCGCGACGATATCGGTTATCCGGGCCGGCGTCGCGTTAGGGTGAAGGCGCGTTGATTTCGCGCCGACGAAATACTTTTGTCGCGGGGGTTTGTAAATGACCAAGCAATCGGATATGCCGGACCTCGGTTCGGTGGTCGAACGCATGAGGGAGAAGTATCCAAACACTCCTGACCAGTTGATTCCCTTGTTGCAGTTCGTGCAAAGCGAGATGGGCTATTTGCCGATGGAGTCCATGAATTACATCGCCGAATACCTGAGGGTCCCTGCCAGCCACGTTTACGGCGTGGCCACCTTTTACGCCCAGTTCCGTTTTTCTCCCCTCGGGAAGAACCGCATCACCGTATGCAGGGGGACCGCGTGCCACGTGCGCGGCGGCAAGAAGATCATCGAGGAAATATCCAAGACCCTCGGCGTCCAGGATGGAGAGACCACCGAGGACTTGTCCTTTTCCCTCGAGACGGTGGCCTGCGTCGGGTCCTGCGCCCTGGCGCCGGTGGTGGTCGTAAACGACAGGGTCCACGGCAAGGTCACGCCCAAGAAGATGAGGAATATCATCTATGAGCTGCAGGGCAGGAAAATCGAGGACCTCGAGGAAGCGGTAGAAGAGGCCCCCGAGGAAAAGAAGAAAGAGAAACCGGCGCCCGTCAAGAAGGCGCCTAAAAAGGCCGAACAAAAGCCGGCCGCCAAGGAGGCCGCGGAAGATGTTAAAAAAGCGGCCCCCAAAAAGGCCGTTAAAAAGGCCGCCAAGAAAGCCGCGAAAAAGGCGGTAAAGAAAGTCGTTAAAAAGAAAGCGGCGAAGAAGGCGGCCAAGAAAACCGCTAAAAAAGCCGCCGCTAAAAAAGCCGTAAAAAAGGCCTCGGCCAAAAAGGCGGTTAAGAAAGCGGCCAAAAAGGCGGCCCCTAAAAAAGCCGCCAAGAAAGCGGCAAAGAAGGCCGTTAAAAAAGCCGCGGCTAAAAAGCCCGCCGGGAAGGCCGTAAAGAAAGCCGCCGCTAAAAAGGCGGTCAAGAAGGCGGCCAAAAAGGCCGTAAAGAAAACGGCAAAAAGGCGGTCCAGGTAAGGCGCCGGGGAGCGGCGCCGCCGGGCGGCGGAAACTTACCGCTCCGTAACCTTTACAGGAAGTATATATCAGGGGAGTAGACATGGAAAAGATCGCTTCAATAAGTGAATTACAATCCCTTGCGGAAAAGATTCGGGCCTCGCGCGACCCCAACCGGCCCATGGTCACCATCTGCGCGGGCACGGGCTGCCGCGCCAACGGCAGCATGGAACTGGCCGAGACCCTGGCCCGCGAGCTCAAGGCCCGCGACCTGGACGTCAAGGTCGAGATAAAACTGAGCGGCTGCCACGGACTTTGCCAAAAGGGACCGGTGGTGGTGGTCGATCCCCAGGGGATTTTCTATCAGGAAGTGGGAATCACGGACGTCGAGCGGGACGTAAAGGACATTATCGAGCAGACCATCGTCGGCGGCGAGTTGGTAAAGCGCCTGCTTTACAAGGACCCCAACACCAAGGAGAGGGTATCCAATTACAACGAGATTCCCTTTTACGCCCGCCAGATGCGAATCGCCCTTAAAAACAACGGCAAAATCGACCCGCGCAATATAGACGATTACATAGCGGTCGACGGTTACCAGGCCCTGGCCAAGGTACTTGCCATGGACCCCGAGGAAGTGATCGACTGGATGAAACGCTCCGGGCTCCGGGGACGCGGAGGCGGGGGCTTTCCCACCGGCATGAAGTGGGGCTTCTGCCGCAACGCGCCCAACAAAACCATGCGGTACATCATCTGCAACGCCGACGAGGGAGACCCCGGCGCCTTCATGGACAGGTCCATTATGGAGGGTGACCCCCATTCCGTGCTCGAGGGCATGGCCATCGGCGCCTACGCCATGTCAAAGGGAATATGCCCCACCGCCGGTTACATCTACATCCGGGCCGAGTACCCCCTGGCCGTCGAGAACGTGTCCGAGGCCATAAGGCAGGCCGAGGAAAGGGGCGTACTGGGCGACAATATCATGGGGACCGACTACAGCTTCCATATCAAGCTTAAAGAGGGCGCGGGCGCCTTCGTGTGCGGCGAGGAAACGGCCATGATGGCGTCCATCGAGGGAGACCGGGGCATGCCCCGTCCCCGCCCGCCTTTCCCGGCCAACAAGGGTCTCTTCGGCAAGCCCTCCAATATCAACAACGTCGAGACCTGGGCCAACGTCCCGAAAATCATCCTGGGCGGACCCGACTGGTACGCTTCCATCGGCACGGAGAAGAGCAAGGGCACCAAGGTCTTCAGCCTGGTGGGCAAGGTCCAGAACTGCGGCCTGGTCGAGGTCCCCATGGGCATTTCCCTCAAGGAAATCATCTACGATATCGGCGGCGGCATCCCCGACAGGGGCGAGTATAAGGCGGCCCAGACCGGCGGCCCCTCCGGCGGCTGCCTTCCTATCGACATGCTCGACCTGCCCATCGACTTCGAGCACCTGGCCGAGGTCGGATCGATTATGGGATCGGGCGGCCTGGTCGTCATGGACGACAAGACCTGCATGGTCGATATCGCCCGCTACTTTTTGACCTTCACCCAGGCCGAGAGCTGCGGAAAATGCACCCCCTGCCGGCTCGGGACCAAGGCCATGCTGGACATCCTCAACCGGATCACCAAGGGACAGGGAAAACCTGAGGATATCGACCTCCTCGAGGAGTTGGCCCACGCCATTAAAAGCGGGAGCCTTTGCGGACTGGGACAGACCGCGCCCAACCCCGTTTTAACCACGCTCAAGTATTTCCGCGACGAATACGAAGCGCACGTGAACGACAAGAAATGTCCCGCCGGGGCCTGCGAGTCCCTGGTTACCTTCGTGATCGATCCTGAAACCTGCCGCGGATGCAGGGCCTGCGTCATGGCCTGCCCCACCGAGGCCATCTCGGGAGAGAAAAAACAGCCTCACGTGATCGACCAGGAAAAGTGTATCAGGTGCGGTTCCTGCCGCGACAAGTGCAAGTTCGGAGCAATCCTGGTCGCGTAAAAAGTCACCTATGGATATCCATCTCGGGGAAGGCCATTGGCCTTCCCCTTTTTGTGGCAATTACGTCACGAATCCGGCAAGTCTTCTGGTTACTGATATTTCGTGAATGTCTTTATATTACAATGACTAAAGCGCGTTGGAGCGATTTTTCGCCATTATTGAAGCACAGGACAGTATCGGCAAAATTGCCTCTCGTCCATTGACAGGACGGCGGCCTCATGGTAAATTTTACATCCATGAACTCGAAAACCGAAAGAAAACAACTGGCAATATTACGGATTATGCGCGACGCCAACCGTCCCGTCGGCAGCGGCAAGATAACCGAGCAACTCCGCGCCATGGGCTACGAGGCGAGCGAGCGCACGGTCAGGTATTATCTTTTAGGCATGGACCAGGAAGGTCTCACGGACAACCAGGGCAAAAAAGGCCGCATGATAACTGAAAAGGGCTTAAGGGAACTCGATACGGCCCGGGTGATAGAAAAGGTCGGTTTCCTTGCCGCCAAGATAGACCAGATGACCTACCGGATGAGCTTCGACCTCAGCCGGAAAAGCGGCACGGTGATAGTGAACGCGACGGTAATAGACAAGTCCAGGCTCCGCCAGGCGGCGCCTCTTTTTTCGCGCGTATTCGAGGCGGGCTACTCGATGGGCGAGATGATGGCCCTTTTCGACTCGGGCCAAAGGGTGGGCGCCATCGAGATTCCGGACGGCTCGGTCGGCCTGGGCACGGTGTGCTCCATAACTTTAAACGGCGTACTCCTCGCCCACGGTATTCCCACTCACTCGAGGTTTGGAGGGCTGCTCGAGCTTATCGATAGAAAGCCCAGCCGTTTCGTCGAGATCATCACCTACGAGGGGACCAGCCTGGACCCGCTCGAGGTTTTCATCCGCAGCGGGATGACGGACTACACGGGCGCGACCATGAACGGCACGGGCAAAATCGGCGTGGGTTTCCGCGAGGTTCCGGCCGAGAGCAGGGACGACGTTATCGACCTGGCTCAAAAGCTCGTCAATGTGGGCCTGGGCGGGTTCATGACCATCGGCTGGCCGGGCCAGCCCCTTCTCGAGGTCCCCGTGAACGAGGGCCGGGTGGGGGCCATCGTGATAGGCGGCCTTAATCCCTCGGCCATGCTGGAGGAAACATCCATCCACGTCAAGTCCAGGGCCCTGGCCGGATTCGTCGAGTATGAGGAGTTGTTCCCTTATTGGGAACTCAATGAAAGGATCGGGCGGCTTAACTGAACCGGTTAGATTTTTTCCGGTTCTATCGACGTTATCTTGCCCGTGGTGATCTTTTTAAGGAAGGGAAGGAATATCGTATAAAGGGTCTTCTTGACTATTTCCTTGTATTCCTCGCCGCCGGGGTCCATGCCCATGACTTGGGCCGTCGATACCCTCGAGCCCAGGTACACGAACAACACGGTTATAAAGGTGGTGTGATATATCATCACTTCTTCCTGGGGAACCCGTATGGTGACTTCCCTTTCAAAGGCCAGCCTCGTGTCGGTAAACAACTGGATAAGCATCTCGATGCCCGGCAGTTTCTCGCCCCTTTCCACCTGGGTGATGTTGAGCATGATGGTCCTTAAAAGCTCGGGACGATAGAAGTGGAAGTTTAGTACCCGGTCGAGAAAGGTCTCGAGGCCCCGGTTGGTGGAGAGAAGGTTCAATCCCACGTAGGCGCTCTCGTTGGCCTCGCGCATCTCCTGGCAGATTTCCCCCACCACGGCCTTGAAAAGGTCCGCCTTGGTGGGAAAATAATAATGCACCAGGGGAAACTCGAAACCGCCTTCCTTGCCTATCATCCTGATGCTGGCGGACTTATAGGGATGCTCGGAAAAAACCTTCCGCGCCGCGGTGAGTATTTTCCTCCTTGTCTTGTCGTCTCCCTTTTTCACGCCCTCGCGCTTGGAAGCGGCTTTTTTCTTCTTTTCATTGGCCATTATTTCGATCGTCTCCGGTGTTGCGGCCAGTTTAAATCCAAGACGCGACCGTGTCAAGTAACCGATACTCCAGAGGTTTTTATATTACGGCGATCGGGCCGGTCCGCCGGCGGACCTTTGGCCAGACCTCAGCATGGTTGACCGGCGTAGGTTATGGAATATTCATCGGGCTCCATGGCTTGAGTGAAAGTTTTTTATCCAAATTCTTTAGGTGAGTTCCTGAGGCCGTCTCCGAAGACTCTCGGACCACCTCCGCCGTCAACGCCATGAGCGCCCCCGACTCCCGCCTGGTCATGAACTATACAGACGCCGAGCGCGCCCATAAAAAAATCACCCTGCTAAGGACCGCGCGCTGGTTTGGAGAGCCGGTCCGTTTCGGCTGGGACCCGGACCGACTCCCGTTATGGACGCGGGAACATGGCTTCACCGTCCTCGCCGACCACTCCGACCTCGAACTCGCCGCCCGCTACTTCCCCCCGCCCCTCTCCACCAACTTCCCCAACCGAGGAGGCCACGTCGCTATCCTGGCCCCCAACGGGTAAAATAATATGGACGTGTATGGCGAGAGGGTCGTGCGTTTCGCCCTCCGCTTTTATGGTCCGTTATCACTCCCCACCGCGTTGGCCGTCCACCGCGTCTCCTTCAATCCTCTCGGTTTTGGGCTGAAGCGAGAGGAGAAAATCATAAACGGTATTATTTTCAGACTCGGCGACGTTTAAGGGGGTCCTGCCCAGGCTATCCTTTACGTTGAGGTCCGCCCCGGCGGCTATAAGCATCTTTACTATGTCTTTGGCGTCCATATCCGGATTAGCGTCCTGCACCCGGGTATCATTAATATCACAGGCCCCTCCTCCTCTTTGTGTGCGGCCCGCCAAGTGAAGGGGAGTTTCATTATTATTATTTCTGGCAGAGGGGTCGGCCCCATTCTCGAGCAGCAGTTTAATGACTGACTTGAGGCCGTTTTCGGTCGCCAGGTGAAGAGGAGTATTACCGTCATCGTCCTTGGAGTCCACGCCCGCTCCCGCTTTAAGGAGCATCGCCGCGACGTCGACGAACCTGCTCGGGCTAAAAAGGTATCCGGGACGGTTGGACAAAGCTTTATGCAGGGGAGTTTTACTGACGTCATTCAACGCGTTCGCGTCAGCGCCGTTGTTGATTAACAGATCGACGACTTCGGCGTGGCCGTTACCCGCGGCGCCGTGGAGAGGCCTGGACCCGCCCATATTAATGTAACCCAGTGAAGCCAGGCCATCGTAAATCTTTTCGTCGAAGTCGGGCGAATCGCATTTAGGGCTGAAGTTAACGTCGGCCCCTTGGCTGATGAGGTATTCGCAGACGTCCTTATGGCCCCCGACGGCGGCGATGGATAAAGGCGTCTCACCGCAATAACCGCCGACGGCGTTTACGTCGGCTCCGCTTTCCACGAGATATTTTACGACCTCCAGTCGGCCGGCGGCCGCGGCGTTATATAGAGGAGCGTATCTGATTCTTCCCTTTACGTTCGGCCCGTACATTTCCGTCAGTAGCTTTACTACCGCCATATGACCGTTTCCAGCCGCTTCCTGGAACGGCGAGTCTCCACCATCATTGAGGCTCCTCACGTCGGCCCCGCTTTCCAGAAGCAGTTTGACAATTTCCTTATGACCTTTTGAGGCGGCAAGAAAAAGGGGAGTGTTCATATAACTATCGTGCTCGTCAGAAGGAGCTCCTTTCCGTAACAACAGCCCCGCTACGGACAAGCTTCCACGTCTCGCGCATCGATGGAGAGGCGTATTACCGTCACCGTCGACGGCGTTTACTTTTCCTCCTTTTGCGATTAGTAACTCTGTAATTTTTTCATTGCCATGCTCGGCCGCGAGATGGAGGGGAGTGACGTTCTCAGTCCCGGGACAACCCTTGTCTTTTCGTTCCTGGATACTGCACTTGGCGTTCGGGTCCGCTCCATTTTCAAGCAAGACCTCCACCATTTCTAGGTCCCCTTTCGCTACGGCCACGTGTAGAAGGGTTTTATTTCCCTCAACGGTATCCGAGACCAAGACGGGTTTAGAGCGAAGGCTTTCATAGACCGCCTCTTTCCTCCCCAGACAGACGTCGGTGAATATGTCCGTTCTGGCTCCCTTGCTGAAAAGCAGATCAACCAATGCCATATGGCCGCAACAACACGCCCGTTTAATAGGGGTCATGCCTTGGCCATTTTCCGCGTTTAATTCCGCTTCTCTCTCCAGGAGCAACGAGGCAATATCAACTTGACCGTATCTTGCCGCCGTGTGTAGAGGCGTCCATCCATAGTCGGTTTTGGCGTTTACGTCCGCCCCGAGGTCGAGGAGAATCTCACATGTCTTTTTGTGGCCTCCGTATACGGCAAGATGCAAAGGAGTAGCGCCCTCGCATGTATCTCTGGCCGTCACGTCCGCTCCCCCCTCGATCAGCTTAACTAAAACGTCCTCCCTTCCCTCCATCGCGGCCTTGTGAATCGGAAACCTGCCGGGACGCTTGTCGCGTTTTGGAGCGGCGTCTCCGGTCTCAGGAGCCTTCGGATCGTTTTCTTCCGGCAATGAAGAGGCGGACCCTCTCGACGCGGGAGTTCCTTGAGTTTCCAGCCGACCGCCGTTATCCTCCAGGCAAGACGCTTGCATTAATAGCGCCAAAACCAGTGGAGCGTGTACTTTCAGTTTATGCATCCTGGCTCTCCTTAAATTGGGGTGTCTTTATGACCACCTTTATTCGCCATCCGTTCCGCTAGGCCGATGAAAAAGATATTCCTGATTTTTTTAATAAATGCCCTCTTAAAACCTTGGCCTCCCTAATCCGTTTGGACTATTATCTTGTTTATAAAAATCATCCAAGGGAGGAGACATGAAACACGCCCCGATAAAAGTAATGGCGCTTCTTTTAGCCCTGGCCTTTTTCCTAGTGCCGCCGGCGCGGGCCAGGATCAAGCTGGCGTCCCTGCCGGTCCGGGAGAAGGTGGAAATCCAGCTCGATAACGGCTCTTACACTCTGGTGGAGGAGGAAAGGATCGTGCCCCTTTTGGCCAGCTCGCCCGAGGCGGGCAACAACCAGGTGGACTTTTCCTGGTCCAACGCCTACATCGACAAGGACTCGATTCAGTTCCGGCCGCTGGCGATCAGGGAGGGAGACAAGTTCCGTCCCATTAAAAAGGTCAAGGTGGACGGCGGGGAGACGGACGAGGTCGCCGTTATCAGCTCGTCATATCCGCCCGGCGAGAACGCCCTGTTCTGGGAGGTCTATTCCCACAAGGCCTGCGCCGTGAAGGTCCGCGTGAGCTACATAATCAGTAACCTCTCCCGCTCCTTCAGCTACCGGGCCATCGCGGACAAGGACGAGACGAAACTGACCCTCAAGAACTACATCAAGATCACGAACTACTCGGGCGAGGAGTACGGCGAGGCCATCGTCTGGGCCGGCTTCGGTGACGCCTACGACAAGGTGGTGGGCCAGGAGGAGGAAATCCAGATACTCCTCAGAAAGTTCGAGGAGACGCCCATTAAAAAGACCTACACCTACGACTGGTACGTGAACGGGCCTTTAAGCGACGACAAGCCCTTCGCCTCCAAGGTACTCATGCATTACGTGCTGACCAACGCCAAGGACAACAAGCTGGGCGAGTATCCTCTTCCTCCGGGCAAGGTCCGGATTTTCATCGAGGACGGCCGCGGCGGCGAGGCCTTCCTGGGGGAGGACATGGCCAAGCTCACGCCCCTGGACTCGGAAATGAAAATCTACCTGGGCGAGGCCAGGGACGTGGTCTGCACCAGGACCATCGAGTCCAATGAGCGCCACAAGGTAAAAGGGAACCTGCACGACCAGGAGATAATCGTCAAGTACGAGATCGAGAACTTCAAGGACAAGCCGGCCAGGCTGGGAATTCTCGAGCGCCTTAACGACGTGGCCAGGGAATACTCGGGAAGCGCGCCCGGCGACGTGGAGTGGGAAAAGGGCAAGAAGACCTCGCGGGAGATAGACTTCGACATGAAGGAGGGGGGCTCGACGCCCACCCTTTTCGTGGACCTGCCGGCCCGGCCCAAGGGAAAAGACAAGGTCGAGAAGACGGTGGTCAAGTTCCACTTCACCCTGAAGAACCTGTGGAACTGAAAGGAGCCCTGAAATGAAACGCGCGCTAATCCTGATATTCGTCCTGCTGGCGGCCCTTCCCGCCGGCGCCAAGAACGTGGACCTGGTCACTTTGCCGGGCCGAAACTCGGTGCAGCTTACCATCTACAACTCCGAGGACATAACCCTGGTCAAGGAAACGAGATACGTGACCCTGAAGAAGGGACAAAACAAGCTCCAGTTCTCCTGGGCGGGAACCCTGATCGATCCGACCAGCGTTGACTTTCGGCCCCTCGAGAGGAAGTCCGAGGTCGAGCTTATCGACGCGGTCTTTCCCGGCCAGAAGCCCCAGCACCTTATCTGGAACATCCAAAGCGAGTACGAGGGCCAGGTCAAGGTCGAGGTATCCTATTTTACCAGCGGCCTTACCTGGACCATGGACTACGTGGGCGTGGCGGACCCCGATGAAAAGGACCTGGACTTCAGGGGATACGTCAGGGTCTACAACCGGTCGGGCGAGGAATACGAGGACGCCCAGGTCAGGCTGATCGTGGGCAAGATCAACCTGGTCGACAAGATCGCGGACCTGGCCAGAAGCCGCGGATACGAGCCCCCGGCCCCCGCGTCCGAGGAGTATGAAATGCTCAAGGAGGAGGCGGCCCGGGACTCCTTCAGCCGGGCCGAGTCGGAGATGAGAAAAGCCAAGGTCATGGCCATGCCCTCGTCGGCCCCCAAGGGCGTGGTCAAGGAGGGCGTGTCGGAATACTTCATGTTCAGCGTGGACGGGACCGAGACTATCAAGGACGGCTGGTCCAAGCGCATGAGGGCCCTCAAGGCCGAGGGCGTGAAGATCGACGTGGTCTACAGGATGCGGGAATACCAGTACGGCTCGAGGCCGGTGAGGTTTTACGTCTGGAAGAACGACGAGGAACACAAGCTGGGCGATTCGCCCCTGCCGGACGGGACCATCCGGGTGTTCCGGGACAACGGCAAAGAGGGTCTTTCCTTCATGGCCGGCCAGAACGTCGAGTACGTGCCCATCATGGCCGACGTCGAGATCAACCTGGGCCACGACGACCTGGTGGTCTACGAGCCGAAAAAGATGGGCACCAAAAGGGACAGGTTCAGCTTCGACAAGTACGACAACGTGGACGGCTACGACGAGACCCAGAAATGGGTGGACGCCGTCAGGAACTACAGGGATAAGCCCATTTTTATAGAGGTAAGAAAGACGCTTGGCGGCGACGTGGATTACGAATCCGACGAGAAAACCGAGCTTTTCGACTACCGGACCACCGAGTGCAAGCTCACGGTCAAGGCCATGAAAACCATGGAATACGAGTATGAGCTGACCTATCACAACGGGACCAATAAAAAACAGGACCGGATTAAAATTAAATAAGGCCCAAGGGGGCCGAAGCGGCGGCCGGTTTGTGCCCGGCCGCCGCTTTTTTTGTGCCTTTGGTCCCGGGCTAAAGGACATGGAGGGGCTCGGCTCCCGGGGGGCCTCGAGCGCTCCCGGGACTTGCATTTATTTTTTATTTATGGTACCTTATTTAAGGTAGGGCCATGTGGATTAGCGATTAAGTGGGTTCTCCGGACCCGCTTTTTTCTTTTTCCCTCGGGGGGTTACCGAGGCGGACGGGAAAGTCTTTTACCCATGGTTCGGTGGCGTATTATTTGTCGAAAAAGCCGTTGGGGCCATGATGAACGCCTTGGAGGAAGCGATAGTCGAGCTTGCCGTGCCCGTTCTTGATGGACGGGGCCTCGAGCTCGTTGATATCGAGACCTCCCGTAAGGGCAAGCGGCTCTGGTTGCGGCTTTTCATTGACAGGAAGGACAGGTCCTCGGGCGGCGTCACGGTTAACGAGTGCGGCGACGCTAACCTGGCCCTGAGCGACGTTCTGGACGCGGAGGACCTGATCGACTCGAGCTATACCCTCGAGGTATCGAGCCCGGGCGTCAACCGTCGGCTCAGGTTTCCCGAGCATTTCCGGGAGCGCCTGGGCGAGAAGGTTTTCGTCAAGGCCCGGCGGCCCATGGAGGGAAGGAAAAACTTTAAGGGAACTCTCGTGGCCGCGGGCGACGCGGCTATCGAGATCGAGATAGACGGGACCCGGTTCGAGATAGGCTATGAGGACATAGCCCGGGCCCATCTGGAGTATTCTTTCGATTGAGAAGGCGAGGCTAACACCCTTTATTAGACGCCCGGGTCGGGACCGACGGTCCCATTCCAAGGACCGGGCGGGGACGGGGCAACAATGGCAGGCAGAAGAAAAAAGGGCGAGGAGAAAGAGACGAGAAGCGGCTTTGGCACCGAGCTTATCCACGTGATCGACTCGGTGGTCAAGGACAAGGGCATCTCGAGGGACGTTTTGGTCGAGGCCCTGGAGAGCGCGCTTCTCACGGCGGCTCGCAAGAAGCTTGGTCCGCACCGCGAGCTCGAGGCCCGCTTCAACGAGGACCTGGGCGAGATCGAGCTTTTCGAGTTCAAGGACGTGGTTGACGACGTGGTTGACGAGTTCACCCAGGTAAGCCTGGAGGAGGGCCGGGACCTAGATCCCGAGGCCGAGGTGGGCGACAGCCTGGGCGTCAAGATCGACACGGAGAACTTCGGCCGCATCGCCGCCCAGACGGCCAAGCAGGTGATCATCCAGAAGGTCCGGGACGCCGAGCGTCTCATGATCTACAACGAGTACCGCGACCGGGCGGGCGAGATCATCACCGGCATCGCCCGCCGGTTCGAGAAAGGCAACATGATCATCGACCTGGGCCGCACTGAGGCCATCCTGCCCCGGAGCGAGCAGGTCCCTCGCGAGAACTACCGGGTGGGCGACCGGGTCCGGGCCTATATCATGCAGGTCCATCAGGACTCGAAGGGGCCACAGGTGGTCCTGTCCAGAAGGAGCCCCGACTTCGTGAAAAAACTCTTCGAGATGGAGGTGCCCGAGATCAACGAGGGCATCGTCAGCATCGAGGCCGTGGCCCGGGACCCGGGCGTGAGGACCAAGCTGGCCGTCAACTCGAGGGAGTCGGACGTGGACCCGGTGGGGGCCTGCGTGGGCATGAAGGGCTCGAGGGTCCAGGCGGTGGTGGGCGAGCTTCGGGGCGAGAAGATAGACATCATTCCCTGGACCAGGGACATCGCCAAGAACGTGTGCAACGCCCTGGCCCCGGCCGAGGTCTCGAGGATGATCATCGACGACGAGCAGCGCATGGTGCTGGTCATAGTGGGCGACGACCAACTGTCCCTGGCCATCGGCAGGAAGGGACAGAACGTCCGGCTGGCCTCCCAGCTCACCGAATGGGACATCGACATCAAGAGCGAGACCGAAATGGAGAACCTCACCAAGGAGGCCCAGAACACCCTCGGCAGAGTGCCCGGCATCGGACCGGTGCTGGCCGAGAAGCTCTACCTCGAGGGGTTCACCTCCGCCTTCGACCTCTCCAACGCCGACCCCGAAATGCTCTCGGCCATTCCCGGCATCGGACCGGTTAAGGCCAAGCGCATCATCCAGGCCGGCGAGGCCTTCTTCGAGAAACAGCTCGAGGCGGGAGAGGTCACGGAGGACGGAAAACCCGTGGGCGAGGAACCGGAGGAGGATGAAACCGCCGGCGCCGAGACCGAGGCGGAAGATACCGAGGGGGCCGAGGCCGCCGGGGAAGATGAAGCCGAGGACGATGAAGCCAAGGACGATGGAGCCGGTGAAGAGGTAAAGGAGCCGGAGGAGGCAAAGGCCGAGCCGGAGGAGTCGGACGAGGAAAGCGAGGAGGATGACCCAGCCGCGGCCGAGGCATCCTCCGAGGAAGACGAGTCCGGCGATGGAGAAGGACCCGGGCAAGAGGAAGGTGATTTGGACAAGAGCGAATAAAATGGCGGTCCGGAGTATATTGCGCCGGTTCGGGAATTGATTTGCAATCGGGCGTAATCGGTAAGGTGCATTGGCGAAACGGAAGGGGTAATCAAGGGCATGGCTAAGATCAGGGTGTATGAGCTTGCCAAGGAACTTGGGCTGGACAACAAGGAGATTCTGGCCAAACTGAGGTCTCTGAAGATCCCGGTCAAGACCCACATGAGCGTTGTGCCCGACGAGGAACTGGAGCGGATCAAGAAGAGCCTTGCCGACAAGGAAACCGATTCCCCCGCCGAGGGCGTGGTCGAGAAGAGGGTGGCCAAGGGCGTCATCCGCCGGCGCGCTCGCGCCAAGCCCGCCGAGGAGGAGCCCGAGCAGCCCAAGATGGACCTGGTGGCCCTCAAGCAGGCGGCGGCCAAAAAGGCCCGCCGCGAGGAGCTCGACTCTCTGGAAAAACCCACCGACGAGGACCTGGAGGGAATTCCCGCCGAATGGACCGAGGAGGAGACTCGCGCCGAGGAAGAGAAGGCGCGGGGACCCGAGCCCGCTCCCGCCCCCGAGGAGGCGAGCGCGCCCGAGCCCGAGCCGGCCCCGGTTCAGCCGCCCGAGCCCGAGGCGCCCGCAAAAACCGAGGAAAAACTGGAAGAGACTCCACCTCCCGAAAAGATGGTGACCTCCGGGCAACCGGAGGCCGTCGAGCCGGGGCCCGCCCCCGATGTGCCCGCCCAACCCGAGCCTGCCAAGGAGGCGGCCCCTCCCAAGCCCCGGCGCATTTACGTCAAGCCCGAGCTGAGAAAGACGGCCAAGATACCGGAGGGACAACCCATTCCCATCCCGGGCCAGCGCCCGGAGGCCAAGCCGGAGGAAAAGCCGGCGTCGCCCGAGGACGCCGACGCGGAAGCCAAGAAGAAAAAGAAAAAGAAAAAACGCGGCAAGGTCGGCGAAGCGGTCATCGAGACCCAGCAGGACATCGAGGCCGCGCCCAAGAAGAAACTCCGGCGAAAAATCGCCTTTAAGATGCAGCGTGGCATGGAGGGCATGGAGTACGCCGACGTGGAAAAGATGTATCTTCCATCTCGCAAAAAGATGAGCGGCAAGAAAAAGGTCGCGAAGAAAACCGCCATTACCACGCCCAAGGCGGCGAAAAGGATCGTTAAAATGGGAAAAACGATCAGCGTGTCGGAATTTTCCAAACAGTTGGGCGTCAAGTCCAGGGAGATAATCAAGACGCTGATGGCCGAGGGCATAATGGCCGACGACAATTACGCTCTCGACGCGGACATAGCGGGCGTGATCGCCGCCTCCTATAATTACGAGATCAATCAGGTGGTTTTCGACGAGGCCGACTACCTGGCCGAGGAGTCCAGGGAGAAGCCCGAGGACCTCGTTGCCCGTCCGCCGGTGGTAACGGTCATGGGCCACGTCGACCACGGCAAAACCTCTTTGCTCGACACGATCAGGAAGACCCGGGTCACCGAGGAGGAGGCGGGACAGATCACCCAGCACATCGGGGCCTCGGTGGTCGAGACCAGCTCGGGCAAGATCGTGTTCGTGGACACCCCGGGCCACGAGGCTTTCACCTCCATGCGGGCCAGGGGCGCCGAGGTCACCGATATCGTCATCCTGGTGGTGGCCGCCGACGACGGGATCATGCCTCAAACCGTCGAGGCCGCCAGCCACGCCAAGGCCGCCGGCGTTCCCATCATCGTGGCCGTCAACAAGATAGACCTGCCCGCGGCCAAGCCCGACGTGGTCAGGCAAAGGCTGTCCGAGATCGACCTGACGCCGGAGGAATGGGGCGGAGACACTCTGGTGGTCGAGTGCTCGGCCAAGAGCGGCCAGGGCATTCCCGACCTTCTCGACACCATCCTCCTTCAGGCGGAGATGCTCGAGCTCACGGCCAACCCCAAGAAGCCGGGCAAGGGACTGGTGATCGAGTCCCGCCTGGACAAGGGAAGAGGACCGGTGGCGACCATTATCGTCCAAGAGGGTACCATCAAGAAGGGCGACGTCCTCCTGGTGGGCAACACCTTCGGAAGGACCAGGGCCCTGCTGGACGACAGGGGAAAACCCGTCAAGAGCGCCGGGCCCAGCATACCGGTCGAGGTCATGGGGCTCTCGGGCGTGCCCGACGCCGGCGAGATGGCCCAGGTGGTCGAGAACGAAAAGAAGGCCCGCACCGTGGTGGATTACCGGGTCGAGGAGCAGCGGCGCAAGGACACGCCCCAGGCCCCGGCCAAGGTCAGCCTCGAGGACCTCATGGCCCGACTCGAGGAGGGCGAGGTCCAGGACCTGAACCTGATCATTAAAGCCGACACCCACGGATCGAGCGAGGCCATCAAGCAGTCGGCCGAGAAGCTGTCCAAAGAAGAGGTCCGGGTCCAGGTACTCCATCTCGGGGTGGGAAACATCACCGAGAACGACGTGCTTCTCGCCTCGGCCTCCAACGCCGTCATCATCGGCTTCGGCGTCAAGGGCGAGGCCAAGGCCAGGAAGCTGGCCGAGCGCGAGGGCATCCAGATTCGGACGTACGATATCATCTACAACCTTCTCGACGACGTGAAGGCGTCGCTCCAGGGCATGCTCAAGCCAGTGTTCGAGGAGGAGGTCTCGGGCCGGGCCGAGGTCCGCAAGGTCTTCCGCATCACCAAGGTCGGGGCCATCGCCGGCTGCTACGTCACGGACGGGGTCGTCAAAAGGAACCTTCGCGCCCGTCTTCTCCGGGATGGAGAGGCCGTCTATACGGGCAAGTTCAAGTCGCTAAAGAGGGTCCAGGACGACGTCCGGGAAGTGGCCCAGGGCCTCGAGTGCGGCATCGGCCTGGAGAACTTCAACGACATACAGGAGGGGGACGTCATCGAGGCCTTCGACCTGATCGAGACCACCCCCGGCCTCTGACGATTTTTTTCCTCGTCTCGAGGCCCCTCCGAGCGGAAAAGAGAGGTTTAATTGGTAGTCGGAGTATTGCGCCTCGACCTTCGCTTTCACGATTGCCGGTCGCTTAAAGCCAAGCGGGGCATGCTTAAAAAAGTCACGGCCAGAGTCAAAAACACCTTCGAGGTGGCGGTGGCCGAGGTCGGCGCCCAGGACCTGTGGCAAAGGGCCGAAATAGCCATCGCCGCCGTTGGAAACGACAGGCCCGTGATCAACACCAGGCTCGACCACGTGGTGAACTTCGTCGAGAGCTTGGGGACCGCGGAGATACTCGACCATCGGATCGAGTTGATCAACCTCTAATCCGGAAAAAGGAAGACAACCAGGGTCCGGCCGATTTGCGTGCTATCATGTTCAAAGGAAAAGCTCGCGCCAAAGGAAACGAACATGGGATACAATCGCTCCGAGAGGGTGGGGCCCCTCATCTTCGAGGAAATCTCCCGGGTCCTCGTGAACAAGCTCGAGGACCCCAGGCTTAAAGGCTTGACCTTTACCAAGGTCAAGATGACCAAGGACCTTAGAGTGGCCAGGATTTACTACAGCCTCATCGGGGACGACGACGCCATCGAGGCCGCGGGCGCCGCGCTCGAGGGCGCCAGGGGAAAGTTCAAGCGCGCCATCGGCGACAACCTGAACCTTCGCTACATGCCCGACCTCGAGTTCTTTTACGACCGCAACGTGGCCCACGCCGACAGGATCGGACGGATACTCGAGGAAATCCACCGCGGCTCGGCGGCCCCCGAATCCGAGGACGAGGATTAAATGACCGTCGGCCAAGCCAGAGATTTCATCCTTTCCCACGACTCTTTCGTGGTCTGCGCCCATCTCAACCCGGACGGGGACGCCATCGGCTCGACCCTCGCCCTTTGCCGCGCCCTGCGCGCCCTGGCCAAAAAGGCCCACGCCTTTAACGGCGACCCGGCCCCCGACAACTGCCTGTTCCTTCCCGGCGCCGCCGGCATGGCGCGGGACGCCTCGTCGCTGCCCGAGGTCGAGGCGGTGATCATGCTGGACTCGGGCGACCCGGACCGGGCCGGGCCCGAGATGGAGGCCCTGATCTCGCGGCTTCCCTGCCTCAACCTCGACCATCACGGGACCAACTCCATGTACGGCTCGGTTAACTGGGTCGAGGGCCACGCCGGCTCGACCGGAGAGATGGTGGTCTCACTCCTGCGCGAGTTGGGGGCGCCCGTCGACCCGGAAGCGGCCATCTGCCTTTATACGGCCATCATGACCGACACGGGGTCCTTCCAGTTCGGCAATACCAGCCCCGAGACGCTGCGGGCCGCGGCCGACATGATCGAGGCGGGGGCCAGACCCGAGGCGGCGGCGGAGGGATACTACAAGTCAAGACCGGTGTCCCACCTGTTTTTGACGGCCCGCTGTCTGTCCACCCTCCACTTCGACGAGTCCCTGCGCAAGGGCGAGGCCATATTGACGACCGAGATGTTCGAGGAGACCGGGACCGACGGCTCGGCGGCCGAGGGCATTATCAACATGATCCTCGATACCAGGACCGGCGAGGTGGCCGCGCTTTACCGCCAGACCGGACCGGACTCCTGGAAGGTCAGCCTCAGAAGCAAGGGCGACCTGGACGTGGCCTCCGTGGCCCGGTCCTTTGGAGGAGGCGGACACAAAAACGCCGCCGGATGCTCGATCAAGGGCAACCTCGAGGACGTCCGCCGCCGAGTAAACGAGGTCCTCGATACCATCCTCGCGGACTGATACCGACATGCAACTCGAGAAAAACCGCGCCCACGGCGTTCTGGTCATCGACAAGCCCGCGGGAAAGACCTCGCGCTGGGCCACCAGCCTCGCGGCCCGGCTCCTGAATACCAGGAAGGCCGGCCACCTGGGAACTCTCGATCCCCTGGCCACCGGGGTCTTGCCCGTGGCCCTGGGCAAGGCCACGCGGATCATCCGCTTCCTGGAAAAGGCCGACAAGGAATACAAGGCCCTGATCGAGTTGGGCACGGCCACCGACACCCAGGACCGGGCGGGCGAGGTCGTGTTCCGGGGCGACGTTTCCTCGGTTGACCCCTCCCGCGTCGAGGCCGAGCTGGCGGGGATGGTGGGAGACCTCGAGCAGCTTCCCCCCATGTTCAGCGCCGTTAAAAAGGACGGGACCCCGCTTTATAAGCTGGCTCGAAAGGGCCTCGAGATCGAAAGAAAACCGAGGACCGTAAAAATCCACTCCATCCGGATTCTAAGCGTGGATATTCCCCTCGTCGAGATATCCGTTACCTGCGGGCCCGGAGCCTACCTTCGGACCATGGCCCACGACCTGGGCCAGAGGCTGGGGTGCGGCGCCCACTTAAGGTCGCTCCAGCGCCTGAGAAGCGGCGGCTTCACACTCGAGAGCGCCCTTAACCCCCTCGAGCTATCCCCCGAGACCGCCCTCCAAAAGCTCATCCCCCTCATCGACTGCCTGCCCGGCATGCCTCTTATCGAGATGGAAGAAGAGGAGGCCGAGATGGTCGCCGACGGCATGACCGTCCACGCGCCCCCCTCCCGCGGCGCGCGGCCCGGCGAACATTACCGGCTCGCTCGGGACGGCCGCCTCCTGGCCGTGGCCCTCTCCGGAGAAGGTGAATCGGGCGTGGTCCTAAAGCCCCTGCGCGTTCTGGTCTGACGATTACCCGCAAAATTATTGCGCCTCCTTCTCCCATGATGCTATTATCCTGGCGATTACCAATATCGTTCCGGACCGGCAAGGGAGGCGCCATGGATAATAGCACCGAGAATTCCCCGTCTCGCGTTCCGGCCTTTTTGAAAAAGGCCCTGCCCGTGCTCGTCAGCGTCGGCATACTCTATTATTACTTCAGGGACGTGGAATGGGCGGACCTGGTGGAGAAGACCGCCCGGGCCAATCTTCCCCTCGCCATCCTCTCCATCGCCGTGCCCCAGGTTATCTTCTGGTTCTTCGAGGCCCTTATAGCGGAGCGGCACTTCCGGTGGTTCCACGGCGGGTTCGACTGGAAAAGCTACTTCTGGGCGCGGGGAGCCATATACATCCTCCAGCTTATCAACACGGGCGTGAGCGGCGGAGGCGTGCTGCTTTACCTGAGACGCAAGACCGGGATCACCTGGTCCCGGCTCATGGGCATCATGCTCTTCAGGTTCGGGCTCACCATGTGGGGGTTCGACTTCCTGCTCATTCCCTCGACCCTGGCCGCCCATTATTACGGCCTGGCCGGGGACCTGGTGATAAACATATGGGTCTGGTGGGGCATCCTGATCTTCGGTCTTATATGGTTCATCGAGGCCTGGATCGTGTGGCATCACGGCAAGATTTACGGCATCGCCAAGTACCTGGTTGGCGACCGTATCGAGAGCGACTTCTGGACCGCCTTCCGCCTGGCCGGCCGGTCCCAGTGGTTTTACACCTGGGCCATGACCATGCCTCCGATCGTCATCCTCATGGTCGGTTTTTATTACGCCTTCCAGGCCTTCGGGATCGAGGTGGGCTTCATTCGCTTCATGGTCGTGGCCCCTCTCCTTCTGGCCTTTATGGACCTTCCCATCGCCCTGGCCGGCTTCGGTACCACCACCTTGGGCTTCGAGCTTTTCTTTCCCGACGTGGCCAACCAGGAGGCCCTTCTTGCCCTTTCCCTTTTCATGCCGGCGGCCCGGAGCGCCTCTCGCGCCGCCATCGGGATCGTGTCCCTCCCTCCCGCCATGCGGGACATAAGCTCGATCTTCAGGGGTGAAACCGGAGTTGTGGGGGAAGAAGCGGGGGACTAGTCGAACGCCGGTCCCGGCTTTTTCACTCGCGATCGCGCCCGCCATCCAGGCCGGGTTTGGCGGCCTGGATGGGAGCGGGACGAAATCGAACGTTGGGCGGCCGCGAGGGGGCCGCTTTTTCCTTCAAAGTCCGCGAGGACTTCCACGCAATCAGGCCAGGTCGAAGCGGTCGAGGTTCATGACCTTGTTCCACGCCGCGATGAAGTCCCGCGCGAACTTCTCCCTGGCGTCATCGCCCGCGTAGACTTCCGCCAGGGCGCGAAGCTGGGAGTTCGAGCCGAAGACGAGGTCCACGCGGGTGGCGTTCCATTTCAACTCGCCGGTCGCCCGGTCGCGGCCCTCGAACAGGTCCGGGTCCTCCGGGGAGGGCTTCCACTGCGTGCCCATGTCGAGCAGATTCACGAAGAAGTCGTTGGTCAGCGTCTCCGGTTTCTTGGTGAAGACGCCGAGGCTGGACTTTCCGAAGTTGGCGCCCAAGACGCGCAAGCCGCCGATCAGGACCGTCATCTCGGGGGCGGTCAAGGTCAGAAGCTGGGCCCGGTCGATGAGCATCTTCTCAGCCGAGACGGCGTATTTCTTTTTCTGGTAGTTGCGGAACCCGTCCGCCCGGGGCTCGAGTACCTTGAAGGAATCCACGTCGGTCCACTCTTGAGAGGCGTCCGTCCTGCCCGGCGTGAAGGGAACGGCCACGTCGTGACCCGCGTCTTTCGCCGCTTTCTCGACGGCCGCGCATCCGCCCAGCACGATCAGGTCGGCGAGGGACGCCTTCTTGCCGCCCGCTTGGGCGCCGTTGAACTCCTTTTGGATACCCTCGAGGACGCCCAGCACTTTCGCCAGTCGATCGGGCTGGTTGACCTCCCAGTCCTTTTGCGGCGCCAGGCGAAGGCGCGCCCCGTTGGCGCCGCCGCGCATGTCGGAGCCGCGGAACGTGGAGGCCGACGCCCACGCGGTCGCCACCAGTTCCGAGACGGAGAGTCCCGAGGCGAGTATCTTTTTCTTGAGGTCGGCCATATCCTTCTCGCCGATGGGCTTATAATCGGCCGCTGGCACGGGGTCCTGCCAGATGAGTTCCTCCTTGGGTACCTCGGGGCCGAGATAGCGCGAGCGCGGACCCATGTCGCGGTGGGTCAGCTTGAACCAGGCCCGGGCGAAGGCGTCGGCGAACTCCTCGGGGTTGTCCAGGTAGCGCCTGGCGATCCGCTCGAAGGCCGGGTCGAAGCGAAGCGACAGGTCCGCCGTGGTCATCATGGGCCGGTGTTTTTTGGACGGGTCGCTCGCGTCGACGACCATGTCCTCGTCCTCAACGTCCTTGGCCAGCCACTGGTGAGCGCCGGCCGGGCTCTTGGTCAGTTCCCACTCGTACTTGAACAGGACCTTCAGGTAGCCCATGTCCCACCTGGTCGGGTTCGGCTTCCAGGCGCCCTCGATGCCGCTCGAGATGGTATCGCCGCCCTTGCCGCTCTTGTAATTGCTCTTCCATCCCAGGCCCTGCTCCTCGATGGAAGCGGCCTCGGGCTCGGGACCAACGTGAGACGCGGGGCCGGCGCCGTGGCACTTGCCGAAGGTGTGGCCGCCCGCCACCAGGGCCACGGTCTCCTCGTCGTTCATGGCCATGCGGGCGAAGGTCTCGCGAACGTCCCGGCCCGAGGCCACCGGGTCCGGGTTGCCGTTCGGTCCTTCCGGGTTGACGTAAATAAGGCCCATCTGCACGGCCGCGAGAGGATTCTCCAGGTCGCGGTCGCCCGAGTAGCGCTCGTCGCCAAGCCAGGCGTCCTCACTGCCCCAGTAGACGTCCTCCTCCGGCTCGTATATGTCCTCCCGGCCGCCGCCGAAGCCGAAGGTCTTGAAGCCCATCGACTCGAGAGCGCAGTTGCCGGCCAGGATCATGAGGTCGGCCCAGGATATCTTGTTGCCGTATTTCTTTTTGATCGGCCAAAGCAGCCTGCGCGCCTTGTCCAGGTTCACGTTGTCCGGCCAACTGTTGAGGGGCGCCAGGCGCTGGTTGCCGGTCCCGCCCCCGCCGCGGCCGTCGCCCATGCGGTAAGTCCCCGCGCTGTGCCAGGCCATTCGGATGAGGAGACCGCCGTAGTGGCCGTAGTCGGCCGGCCACCAGTCCTTGGAGTCGGTCATCATCGCGTGGAGGTCTTTTTTCACGGCGGCCAGATCGAGCTTCTTGAACTCCTCGGCGTAGTTGAAATCTTCGCCCATTGGATTGGACCTGGCCGAATGCTGGCGCAGGACGTTAAGATTAAGCTGGTCCGGCCACCAGTCCCGGTTCGAGGCGCCGCCGCCGGCGATGGGTTCCTTCATTCGTCCAGTTACGGGGCATTTTTTGTCGTCGCTCATGTGGTCATCTCCTTTCTCTGTTATTTTTCGCGCCCGGTTTTCCGGCCGAGGCGCACTTATGGCAAATTCCCTTTACTTCCACCTGGGTGTTCTCGACGCTCCCAAAGGACAACGCGGAATTCGGCAGTTCCAGTTTATCCAACTCGTCGCTGTAAAAATCCAGCGTGAGCCCGCAGCGGACGCAGACGAAGTGGTGGTGGCGGATGAGGTTGGCGTCGAACCGGACCCGCTCCCGCGGGGGCCCAAGCGTCGCGATCAGCCCCAGGTCCGTGAGCCACCAGAGGGTCCGGTAGACCGTGTCCAGGGAAATCGTCGGCATCCGCCGGCGGACTCCCTCGAAGACCTTTTCCGCGTCGGGATGGACGCCGGTCCGAGCGACCTCGCGGAAGACCTCCATGCGCTGGTGGGTCAATTTGGCGCCCGACTTCCTGCAGGTCTCCTCGAAGCGAGCCATGCGCCGCTCGAGTTCCTCCCTCGATACTTTCATAATTGATCCTAAATCGTAAAACAATCCTAATTAGGAAAGCTACATCAAAAAAGAGGCCCTGTCAACCATAAAATCTATCAGCCTCAAAACCCGTCATTTAAAAGAGACTCCATGCATAATACCTTCCATAAGGTCGATAGCGCGTTACCTAAAGCCGGGCCTTCAGTTCATGCCGCGGCATTCCTCCATGTCCTCGCCGGCTAGGAACTTGTCCACCGCGCAGTTGAACTCGGCGGGTTTGGCCATCTGGGGGGTGTGGCCTCCCTCGTGGACCAGGTAGCGGCTGGTATCGGGGATAAGTCGGGCGAAGACCTCCATGTCGGAGGGGCGCACGGTGGCGTCGTTGTCTCCCCAGATGAGCAGGGTGGGGGCGGAGATTTTCGGGAGGTCCTTTTTAACGGGATGGAGCGCCAGTTGGCGGATGGCCTTGGCCAGGGCCGACAAATAGGGCCACTCCTGATCGGAGCCCTTGAAGCCGGCGATGAAGTCGCGGCGGGCCAGGTCCCTGGGGTTGTCCGCGGGGTATTGGCCGCCGGTGGTCTGGCCCATGAGCTTTAGGGTTAAGGGGTTGGCAAAGGGCGCGACGCCGACAAGCCAGCGCAAATCATGGGCGCCGGCGGCGTCGGAGAGGACGAGCTTGTTCACCCGCTCGGGATAATGGATGGCCACCCATTCCGAGACCTGGCCGCCCAGGGAATTGCCCACCACGTTGGCCTTCCCGACGCCCGCGTGGTCGAGGAGCCCGATCACGGTCTTGCCCATCAGTTCGGTCGAGTAGTCGAGGTCGGCGCGGCGCTCGCTCTTTCCGTGCCCCGGGTTGTCGGGGACCAGCACGTGGTAGCGGGACGAGAAGTATTCGTACTGGTCCCACCAGTTCTGCGCGTCACCCGACCAGCCGTGGACAAAGACGATGGTCTCGGGGTTGTCGGTCCCGGCCTCGAGGTAGCATATCTTCACGCCCCCTATGTCGGCGTAATTTTCCGGGGCGAAGTAGGCGGGCGGGTCCCAGGCTTTTTTAGCCCGGGCCTGGCCGGCCATGAAGATCAGAACGGCCGCGAGGGCCGGGAGCAGGACTTTCGTGACGGGTCGTTTCATTGGCTTACCTCCCTGGGTCATCAGCAGTATATGAAGCAAGAGGCCAACAAGCAACCGCCTGAATAAATCCGGGCCCGAAAAAATCCGAAGGTGCACAGTCTCCGGTGGTCTCACCATCCATTCATGCCAGAGATTGTTACCTATCAAATCAACCAACCCCCACGACTCACTATCGCCTCATCGCCCTGCATCATTCAATTTTCAACGTTACGGCCCACTCCTCCCGAGTGTAATGGGAGAAAGCCTCCTGCGGTCGTTATCCAATAACCATCCCGCTACGCGGGACCCGCGCCGTTTTCCGAGAAACCGGACGGGTCATCCGTTAAGTCCCGTAGGGACGGCGGTCTATAGCCCATGGGTGAAGGCCGCGGCCGGCGGCCGAAACCCTGGGAAAAGATGGCGATAACAAACGAGTCCCGAAGGGACGGCGGTAGCGTGGAAAGGCCCCGGAAAAAACGGCCGCCGGGTGGCCTATGCAATATTGCCTTCAATTTTGCGCGGGCGGCGAAGCCGCCGGCTGATCGCCACTTATACCAATCGTATTGCAAGGCCTTTTTCAAGTGGAGGAGTCGAAAACAATCGTAATTTAGGAAACAGCAATACTCAGCCCGCGGCTACGCCACACATGCATTTTTTGAAAACATAGATGGGCCACCCCGCGAGAGGGGGGAGCTGGCTACCCATCCCGCTAAGCGGGACCCGCGCGGTTTCTTACGAAACCGGACGGGTCACCCGGTGGTTGCCCGTACGGGAATGGCCCGGCCGGTTTTGCCAAAACCGCCCGGGGCCGGCGCAGCCGGATAGGTGGATCGGCATGACGGCTGAGACCGGTGGAAAGATGGGTTACGCCGGAGGTCTCACGCCTGAGGGCAATGTTACCTGTTGTTATATTTTCAGGAATAGCATATAATCATTCCTTAGCGGCTTTCAGGGTCCGATGTGGAGTGTTATTGGAAGAGGAGACGGAAGGTGAGGAACGCGCAAAGGACGATAATTTCTATTTTGCTGCAGCAAGAAAGGCCGCTTTCTAAGACCTTTATAGTCAAGATTGCCTTTCTCCTTTCCAAGGAAACTCCGCAAAATCAACTCGGGCCATTTTATAAATTCCTTCCTTATAAATATGGTCCCTTCTCATTTGTTTTATATCGGGATATAAGCAATCTTGCTCAAACAGGATGGATAACGAAAAATAATAGACTGGAAATCCTCGCCCATCGTAAATCAGAGGCTGAAAAAGAAGTCGAAAAAATGCCGCGTTTGCTTCGTTGCGGAGTATCGAATATACTCGAACATTATGGATTTATGTCTTCAGAGGAACTGATCAACTTGGTTTACTCTCGTTACAAGTCTTATACTTACTTCAGTGAGTACAATGGACCAGACGGAGTAAAGCCTTTTTCGATTTCTCCTCCCGATGCTCCCATTGCAATATATACAATCGGATATGAAGGAGAGTCAGTGGACGGGTTCCTTGACGCTTGCGTTCAGAACGGGATAAGACAGCTACTGGACGTCAGAAACAACCCCATCTCTAGAAAGTGGGGATTCAGTAAGAGGAGGCTTTCCGACCTTTGTCATAAAATGAAGATGGAATACCACCACCTGCCGGAACTTGGAATACCCGCAAGCAGCAGGAAAAACTTAGGCGCCTTGGAATCATACGAAGAACTCCTCGATCATTATGAAAAATCGATATTGCCTCAGAGAGAAAAGGAGAAATGTCGTGCACTGGAACTGGTGTACAAAAAAGCATCGGCTTTAATGTGCATGGAGGCTGACGTCGCTTATTGCCACCGGGGACGTCTGGCAAAGGAACTGGCCTATATTTCGGGACTCCCCATTAAGCATCTTAAGACGCAATGAATTATAAAAAGCGCAAGGTCCTGATCACGGTAAAGACTTATCCTTTGCCTTCTAAATTGTATGAGGAACTGGTATGCACCGCCGGGGTCCTGGAAGATGGAACCTTCATCCGGCTATATCCTATTGACTATCGCTATATGCCTAGAGGGCAACAGTATAAAAAATATCAGTGGATTGAGGTTGAGGTCACGAAGAATCAGAAGGACGGCCGCAAGGAAAGCTTCAGGCCGAAACTTGATACCATCCGTCTTCTCGGAAAAGTTCTTGATACGAAAAACGGCTGGGCAGAACGCCGAAAATACGTTTTGGCCCGGGGAATTCATACCATGGAACAACTTGCCGAGAAGCAAGAAATAGACAATACATCTCTTGGGGTTGTTCGGCCAAAGGAAGTGAAAGATTTTATCATCGAACCGGATGATTGGGACTGGGATTCCAAGCATAAAGCCATTCTTATACAGCAGAATCTATTTGGCCCGGACAAAAAACCCCTCGAGAAAATTCCCTTCAAGTTCTCTTATGTTTTTACTTGTGACGACCCGAGATGCAATGGGCACAAAATGATGATCTCCGATTGGGAAGCCGGAGAACTGTACCGAAACATGAGAGATAAATACGGAGACGAAGAAATCTCCACCCAAAAGGTTCGTGAAAAATTCTTAGGACAAATGTGCGCGCCAGATAAAGATACCCACTTTTTCGTTGGGACCTTGGCCAATTATCCAAAGTCATGGATTGTCCTTGGAGTGTTTTGGCCAAGGAAAATTCGACTTTAGGCGGCAGTAATTATTTTCGCGAGCCGACCCGGCGAAACTTCTTAGCGCTTGGATAGCAAGGTATGGTACCATTGAGAATAGACGTGAGTACTAATAAGAAGCGCAGATTGAGAGATGATTGTCGAGGGACGCACGCGGTTCATGCAAAACGGTAGATGCGTCAAAGAACCCCTCACTCACCATATTAATTTTCATCTTCAATCCAATTTTCTGGAAGAATAATAGCTGATCGATAATGCCTAAATATCTCCTTTAGTCTGTTTTTAGAATAATCACTTTTATTGCTGAAATGATTTATTAATAATTCACTATTCTCAAATAAACTTGGAGGTAATTCGGTTGTATTACCGTGTCTAATCAAAGCAATAATAATCTCCAGTAAATCGTCTGATATAGTATCTTCCAATTGATGCAATAATATTTCAACTGTAATTCCTATAGCTTTAAATGCTTCTTCAGAAGTCATTATATATACATTTTCACTCATGAATTTGCTCAAGTACCATTCATCATCAATAGGAGATTGCTTCCTTCTTTCGATAAAATTTAGCAAATTATCATCAAATCTCATTTTGGTTACGCCTTGAATTTATAATCAGGAAATTTTCCCGTGTTTCATTGCTGAATAAGATTTCTGCGAACAAATCAAATCTCCACCCTCTCCCCCCTCGGGATGATCTTTTCCCTTTCGCCGTCTTCCGTGATCAGCTTGACCTTCATGCCGCCGTCGGGTTCCACTTGGAACTCGATCTCGATATTCTCGATGGGGAGGGTCAGGTGGCCGCTCAGGCCGGAGGCCGCTTCCGGGAAGCTCGGCTCGAGACGCCTTTGGCCGCGGTCTTTCTTGAAGCCGATAAGGCGCTCGATGAGGAGGGTGTTGGCCAGTCCGGTCCATCCCACGAACTGGGGCTTGGGCTTGTTGCCGTTTTGGAGGAGCTTGTAAAGGTTCCCCTTCTTGCGCGACAGTTCCTTGAGGTCGTGACGCTCGGGGTCGTAGAACTCGACGAACTTGCCCGTGTTGTCGTAGGTTTTATAGACCCCGTCCACCACCTTGTAGGAGAGGACGGCGGCGTCCTCCTTGTAGCCGTAGCGCTCGAGCCCGACTATGGCCATGTAGGCGGTGTTGATCCAGACGGGCCCTCTCCAGCAGTCCTTTTCAAAGGTGGGGTCGTCGAGGGCGGTGGAGGGCACGGGGAAAGGCGCGTTGAACTCGGCCGGGTCCATTATGTGTCCTCGGATTATTCGGGCCCTTTCCTTATCCGGGATACCGGCGAAAAGTGGGAAGAGGGAGGCGATGGTCCGTATTTTCACCAGCTCGCCCGAGGCCAGGTCCAGGTCGTAATAATAGCCGGTGGCCTCGTCCCAGTTCATCTCGTTGACCAGCGCGGCCAGTTCGGCGGCCTTGGCCGTAAAGTCTTCCGCTTCGGCGTCGCGTCCCAGCTCGCGGGCCATAAGGGCCAGGGTCTCGTCCTGGCGGACTATATAGGAGTTGACGTCGATGGCGGCTATGGCGGTCAGGTCCTTTTTGACTTTCTCGTCGCGGGAGGAGAAGCGGGGAGAGTTGTCGATGCCAGACTCGTAAGAATGAATCCAGTAGAACAACCCGTTATCGAGGCGCCGGTTCTCGTAATACCAGCGGTTGTAGTCCTTGAGGGCCGGATAAACGCGGGCCAGGTATCGCGAGTCGCCGCTCCAGAGGTAGTTCTCCCAAACCGACCAGGTCATGACCGGCGGCTGGGTATAGTCGCTCTTGTCGTGGGGGTTGGCAAAGTGCGGCAGCCGCCCGCCGTCCGCGTGATCGATCACGGCCCGGTTGACGTCCTGGGCAACGGCCGCGTCCCATGGCTTCCAGACCTGGGCGATAAAGGCCGTGTCCCACAAGTAGGCGCTGCGGAAAGTCGGCGCCGGCCAGGCGTACCGGGTATCGAAATATTTGTTCGGCATGTTAAGGTTCATAAGGAGAGTTTTATTGACGTCCTCGAAGCCCTTGCCCCAGTACCGGGACTCCTCGCGCCCAGGATCGATAGCCAAAGACGGCGCCGGGGCCAAAACGTCCTTTTTGCTATAATCGATATCAGGCAAGCGCTGGAAAACCGGATAAGAACAGGACGCGCAAATTATGGTAATAAAAAGCATAATTGATAAAAACGTTCTTTGTTTCATTGTCACTTCCTCTATGGCTGGGTTTTGCACGGATAACTTGAATTTTCCTTGCGGGCCATGAGCCGATAGGCGCGGAAAAAAGAAGGACCCCCTTGGCGGATTTTTTCCCGCGGCTTGCGCCCCGCGGATAGGCAAGCTATCCGCGCCACCCTTGGTATTTTCCTACGGCTTGAGCCAGGCGGACAGGCTGTCCACGCCACCCATGGTTTGTTTCCACCCGCGACAACCTTCATGTATACCCGCTTTTTGAGACGAAGGTATCTTGCCACGGCAATAGCCCATGGGTCAAGGAGGAAGCGGGAATAAATTTACGAGTCGGCTTTTCCGTTAAGCGAGATCGACCTGTTTATCGCCCTCAAGCATCGGTTGATGGTGGGAAAGACCGGGAAGCCGCTTTTCTGGAATTCCCTTTCCGCCTCGAGGCGCGCGGCCTGTTCCGTGGTGTGCATGAACACGACGTAGACGGGCTTCTTGAAATCCTTGAAGGCGTTAATAAGGGCCTTGACCAGGAAGCCGGACCACTTCTCGGCGTATTTACCCATATAAGTCAGGTACTCGATGGCGCACATGAGGACAAAGCCGTCCACGTTGGGGTCCGCGTCGAAGAGCGGGTAAATTTTATCGAAGTTCTGAGGCTGGAAGAATTTGGCCGCCATGTCGATGGGATTATGCAGGCTCGTGCCCGGCGCCTCGAGGTATTTTGCCAGGAGTTCCCTCGTGTCATCGGCCAGCTCGGGCATGTCGAAACCGGCGCTGACCACGCGGTCGGTGGCGAAGACCCCGAAGCCTCCCGACACGGTAAGAAGGCAAAGTCTTTTGCCCTTCGGCGAGCGGCTGTGGCCCATCAAGCCGGCCAGGTCGAACATCTCGTCAAAGTCGTCCACCATCATGGCCCCGGCCTGTTTGACCATGGCCCGCCAGGCGTCGCCCGCTCCGGTAAGCGCGCCGGTATGGGAGGCCACGGCCCGGTCGCCCAGTTCGGTGATGCCGCCCTTTAGTACTATCACCGGCTTGCGGGCCGCCGCGTCCCTTAAGGCCGCCTTCAGCTCGGCCGGACGGCGGGTCCCCTCCACGTACAGGCAGATGACCTCGGTGACGGGGTCGCGCGACATGTAATGGAGGAACTCGGGCGGTCCCAGGTCGGACTCGTTTCCATAGCTCACTCCCTGGGAAAGACCCAGGCCCTTTTCCTGCGCCATGATGGCCCCGGTAATGCACACGCCGCCGCTCTGGCTGATGAGGCCCACCTTGCCGCTCTCGATGGGAGGCATGTCCGCCCTGATGGTCATGCCCACCTCGGGCGAGACCATGCCCATGCAGTTGGGTCCGATGATCCTCACCCCGCCGGACCTGGCGATCCGGGTGACCTCCTCCTCGAGGGCCGCGTTCTCAGGCCGGCCCGACTCCCGGAAGCCGGACGAGAAAATGGTCACCACCTTGACGCCCTTTTTCGCGCAGTCCCGCATAACCTCGGGTACGCCCCTCGAGGGTATGCAGATTTTAACGTGGTCAACCGGACCGGGTATGTCCGCCACCGAGGCATAAGTCGGATACCGCTCTATTTTCTTGCCGGCGTTGACGGCGTAAAGTTCGCCTTTAAAACCGTTTTTTTGATAGCCGTTCAGGAAGTGTATTCCCTGATTGTCGATCCGTTCGCTGGCTCCCACCGCGGCCATGGACCGGGGATGGAAGATGGCGTCCATTTGTTCGTATAGGTTGTCGGTCATGGGTCCCTCCAGATAACTATCGTTATGTTAACGGATGGGAACAAAACAGTCAAAAGACCACCCGGCCTATAGCAAAGCTCTCCTTTTCAGGCCCTGAGGAAAAGCCTCGCTTTAGAAAAATGATTTTTAGCGTCCGGATTAAACTAGTTTGTCGGCAAGCTCCAGCGCCGACGAGGCGGCGAGTTCGGTGCCTATCCCGTGCCCTCCAGCCTCGGCCGAGCAGAGAAACAAATTCTCGACCGGAGTCTCGTGGGTGGGTCTTCTTTCATGCACCTGGTCGACGGTCTGGCCCACGCCGATCACGTTGCCGTCCTCCCCCGCGTACTTCTCGACCACGTCGGGGGAATCGATCGCGGCCCATAGCACGTGGTCCTCCATGCCTGGGAACATTTTGTACATGGCCTCGAGAAGTATCCGCTTCCACTCGTCCCAGTCCTGGCCCCTCTCGCACCTGGTCCCGAAGAAGATAAGCTGGCCGCCCTCGGGCGCGAGGTCGGGATCGAAGTTGGTGGGCGAATTGAGCATGCCTCCCGCCACCATGGGCATGGGGCCGCCCTCGATGTAGGCGCGCTGTACCTCCTCCATTTCCTCGTCCGACAGGTCCGGCGCGTACATGATCATCTTCTGGTCCGTTACCTTGTTATCGAGCGCCACTTTAAGGGCGCACACGTGGGCCGTGTATGTAAGGCCCTTTACTCTTTCCACGTATTCCGCCGGGAAATGGCCCTCTCCGGCCAGTTCGAGCACGGTGGCCTTGATATCCGCGTTGGACACGACCTTTTCCGCCTCGATGGCCCGCCCTCCCACGACCACGCCTTTGGCCGCGCCGTTCTCGATGAGTATCTTGTCCACCGGGCACGACAGCCGGACCTCTCCCCCGTTCTTCTCGATTATCCGCCGGTAGGCCTCGGGTATGGCCACGCAGCCGCCCCTGGGGTAGCCGGAGCTTTTGTTCTTCATCACGCCCTTCAGGCAGAGGATGAACTCGGTAGTGCTGGCCACGTCGGGAGTCACGCAAAGGTAGATGCCGCAAAGCATGCCGAACATGGCCAGCACGGCCCGGTCCTCGGTGAAGCGGAAAATCCAGTCCTGGAGGGACACGTACCAGAGCTTGTCCAGGTCCTGGTCGGTCATGGTCATGACGCTCATGAAAATTTGGGCCAGGGGACCCAGGTCCTTCTTCTCCACGTTCTTCATCATCAGGTCGCGCGTAAAGGGGACCGTTTGACCCTTGAAGTGCATGGCCACGCGCGGGTTGCGGGCAAGGACCCAGTCGATGGCGTCCGGCTCGCCCGCCCGGCGGCATACCTCGCCCAGCGGCCCGGCTCCGCCCTCCCCGAAAAGATGGACGCCCACGTCCACCACGAAGCCGTCCCTTTTATAGGAGGCGCAACGGCCGCCTATGATCGAGTTCTTCTCGAGAAGCGCCACCTTTTGGCCCCGGGCCGATAAAAGCGCCCCCAGCGCCGCGCCCCCTATTCCTCCCCCCACGATGACAACGTCGGTCTTGCCGGGCATGGTCCCTCCTTGAACTCCGGGCCGGTACGGGTTAACTCACGGCCGATATATTACCTCTCGAAATAGTCTTCTTTTCCTGGGCGATTATAAGATAACATTCGGTATTGACACAACCCGGCCGGTATAAGTAAAATCCAGCTAACTATCGAGGAGGAAAATATCATGAGCGCGAACCGTGAAGCACTGGTGGTGGGGGCCGGACCGGCGGGCCTGGTGGCCGCGATCAACCTGGCCCGAGACGGGTTCGAGGTGACCCTGTTCGAGAAGGAGCCGAAAATAGGCGGCAACCCCGAGTGGCACCCCTCCGCCCACGCCACGCCCCTCAAGGGACCCGAGACGTGGGAGTACATCGGCATAGACTGCTCGAGCTGCTTCGTGGACTGCTCAGAGCGCTGCGACGTGTACATGAGCGAGAAGAAGCTCCAGATCGGACGCATTCCCCAGAGCCTGTGGGTTTGCGAGCGCGGCGGCCGCGAGACGTCCCTCGATTATCACCTTTACAAGACGGCCCTGGCCGAAAGCGTGAAGTTCGAGTTCGGCCGGAACTTCTCGCCCGAGGACATGAAGGACGCGCCCGAGACGACCATATTGGCCGCGGGGCTTACGCCCTCCATCTACAAATACCTGGACAAGCCTTACTCGACCTACGCGGGTTACCACGCCTTCCAGGACCACCCGGTGAAGGACTACCGGGCCGCCATCTACTTTGGCGGGCTGGGCAAGGAATACGGCTACACCAGCGCCATTAACGGCATCTGGTACGTGCTGTTATTCTCGAGGGGCGAGATGCCCACCGAGAACCTGGATTACTTCGCGGGCATGATGGACCGGATCGAGGGCAAGAATATAGGGGAGTGGCGAAAGTTCGTGGGCGCCACGCCCAAGGAGGGCCCCGAGTTCAAGAGGTGGGACAGGTTCATCCTGGCCGGAACCCTGGCGGGATTCATCGAGACCAACCTGGGCTTCGGCATCACCGGCGCCCTCATCTCCGGCAAGATAGCCGCCCGCGCCGCCACTGACCCAGAGGGGGCCCAAAAAGAGTTCGCCTCCTTCACCGACGGCATCAAGGCCCGCATCGCCCAGCGAAAAAAAGGCAACGTGGGCATAGGCTTCCAGATGGGCGAGGTGTGGTTTAAGATTTGACTCCTTAAGGCGCCCCCTCCGGCTTGTGACCAGGGCGCTCGGGTGGCTTGGCCGGTTTTGTAAAAAACCGCCCGGGGCCGGCGAAGCCGGATAGGTGATGGACAAGATGGAAAAGGACGGTGGAAAGATGGAATAACGAGAGGGGCGGCCCAGGATGCCCATCCCGCAAAAAGCATGAAAGGAGAATCTGTTATGTCCAAAAAGAATGCTACAGTATCAATCCAAATAAGTGGGATGACATTTTTGAAGAATTCAAGGTAATGTTGCATACGGCGAGATGTTCGAAATTGACGCGGCAAATCTTCTGGGGGGTGGGCTTGCGGGATATGTGGGCTTTGGCCATAAATAGTAGTAGTTCCTCAACCTCGGTCTATATAAGTTGGGAATAAATCGGGTTTAAGATAATTGACTGATTATTCCGTCCACGGGAGTGTTTGGTGAGCAAAAGAAGAGTTCGGTTAATGCTCGAGGTGGTAATGGTCGCTTTGGCGTTTATTGCCGGGTGCGCTGGCGAGTACGGCGTCGTGGGCATGAGGCCGGGCGTGGAGGTCTCACGCCTGGCGGACGCGGACCGGGAATTCGACGGGGAGGATTGGCGGTACCCGGAGGCGGGGGACGTGGTGAGGTTCGTGGGGGAGGACTACGGACACTTGCGCCGCGGCCGCGTCGAGACCGCGCGGGAAGGCGACCGCTTCTTCTTCCAGGGCAGGCTCTACCTCGCCCTCCACAAAGGCCAAGCCCAGGATGAATTAGCCGTCCAACCCACCGAGATCGTCCGAAGCCGGGTCGTCCGTACCTTCAAGCGCCCCGCCGACGAACTCGTCGACCTCCTCATCCTGTACGAGTCCGGCCAAGAATCCCTCATCACCGGCACCCCCGAGCACCCCTTCTTCGTCCCCGCCGTAAACGACTACGTCCCCATGGGCGAGTTGCGGCAAGGAACGGTCCTGAAAACGGACGACGGCTCAGTGGCCACTGTCAAGTCCGCTACAACCCGACACGGAGATTACAAGGTTTACAACTTTGAGGTCGAAGGCGTTCATAATTATTATGTAGTAATAAAGAATGGCGGGCATAGTGTTCTCGTACATAATAATTGCAGCGTGATTGATGATTCTGCTGAATATGCAGCATATTGGACAAGAAAAGCACCAAACCAAGTTACGCCAGGAACAAAGAGATTAGATCATCTGCGTGAAAGCGGGCGCACCGGAAGAATGGAAAAATCAAGAGTGATATATGACGATTATGGTAGACAGACGTATCGTGTTGACATGACTGACCATATGCGTCCTAATGATCATAGTAATCCTCATCTTCATGTACGTACATATAATTCACGTCCTGGAAATCATAATTACACTGATGGAAGATTTTAGCGGAGGGACAATATGGTAAAAGTTGATAATATCGATATAATAGAGCACAAAATTGGTCGCTGGCATCCTGGCGACCTCGCTATAGTCACTAAGTTTAGCTATATGAGTATTACAGAATCATCAGAATCGAAATTTATAATAGAATCATTGTTTCAAAAGAAGGATAGATCACGGCACACTTGGCCTTCAAAACAAGGCAAATGGTATTTTGTCATTATCCAGTTTACTGGAATATCAAATTTGAATATTACTGGAATTGGTGACTCTCCCAAACAAGTTATGGGTTTTGATATACTAGATATATCTAATCAAGGATGGGAAGGAATAAATTTCCACATTGAAGATTATGAAGATGGAGTGATTGAGTTTTATTGTAAGAATATCCGGATTCTTTCCGTGGAGAAATATCATGGAAATAAAGAGTTCATAGAATTACGGTTGCGGAATGATGTATAATGCAGACCCACAGAATCGAGGACGGCACTTTAACGGGCCGAACAATGAACATTATGACTACTAATCATAATTTACGGGATTTCTACGACCCTAGGCATGGAATATATGTATTGTATTTACATGGGGCAACCTGCTCGCTATTGTCGCATTTGCTGTCTCCGAAAATGCCTTATATTTTTTTTGATCGTCATGGGCCAATCTACTCAGCCGAATGGAGTAACCATCCAGTTGTGTTCAGCAAGAAAGGGACTCAATATGCCGCGGAAATTAAAGCGATGTCATTCGATTTTCGAATGTTAACTAACGAGTTTCTAGAAATTCTGGATGAATTTGAAAAGTGTGGCATTCTGTTGTACCAAAGCAATAAAGAATTCCCACACAATTTCCAGGTAGATACAATTGAGGGATGCGGCGCGAAACTAATGCGAGAAAACGGCATCATTAGTGGTTTTTATCTGCCACATGAAGAGGAGACTGCACAATTCATGTCATTTGATGAGGAGCATTTTTCTAGGATATTAAAAAACCCCGTCATCGTAGATAAAATGTTTTGCTGATAAACGGCGGGTATTGTTTGGAAACGGAGAATTATCGGTTCTCAGGGCTAAGAGCAAAGGATGATTAATTTCATTCAAGAAGGAAAAACCGAGTGAGGTAGGCAATTATAATGGTTTCCAGCCACAATATACAGAATTTCTACGATAAAGAAAAGGGTATCTATACTCTGGGTTTGGAGAGTGCTTCCTGCTTACTTCTATCGTATCTGCTGTCACCGGCGATCCCATATATTTTCGCCTACAGGTATAAGCCGAACGATATGTCCGAATGGTGGGAATGTCCGGTAATGTTGAGTAAGAAAGAAAAGCTATACAGATTGGAAGTTAAGAGAATGGAATTCGATTTTCAAATGTCAACAGATGAGTTTCTGGACATTCTGGATGAATTTGGAAAGTCAGGAATAGAGATATTCCAAAGCAATAATAAAATCCCGTCTACTTTGGCAATATACACAATTAACGAGAACTCTTTGCTTAGAGTGTTGCGGCACAATGGAATTACGAGTCGATTTTATCTACCAAACTATCATGGGGAGGCAACATTTTGGACATTTGATAAAGAGCATTTTTCAAACATTTTGGAAAACCCCGCTATTTCAGACCGAATATTAGAATGTAATCCACAGATATGTAATGAGAAAAAGGAGACGTCGAGATGAGAAGAAAGCAAGGCATGCCGGAGCTTGTTTACTGGGGATTGTAGGGTATTAACTCGCGGGGGGTCGCGCTTGTGTTCTGCTGGTTATGCGTCGTCGCGGGAATAGTCGGGACGATTTACGGATTCATAGACCCCAGAGCTTTCGCCGGGATCGGATTGTTCCTTGCCGCCGGATGGTACTACTATGCAATCAAATGGGTTGACGCTAACTCGTCGTGGGACGATTAAGCCGTATTCGCCGGTTATTTTATACCGCATGGTGGCCCCTGCTTTTTCTAAAAAATACATGGGCGGCCTAGCCGCGGGCTGAGTATTATTTCATTCAGAAGTAAGCACGCAATATGTTATTTTATTCCATTTGAACGGTGTGTTTATGTGGCTATCGGCGTCGGAGACGCTCAGCCCGTTCGCTTCGCTCACCCACGCAAAACGAGTGGGTGGCGCGGATAGCTCGCCTATCCGCGCGGCGTAAGCCGTTGGATTCTTATGTAAGCGCCCGGCGGACCGTAGCCTTTTTCCCGCGCCTTCGGCGCCCAGATAGCGGAGCTATCCGGGCCACCCCGGTTTGGCGTCGCGGGGTGACCCGCCCTGTTGCGAAAGAAACCGCGTGATAGGCCACCCCCGCCCGGGTAACCACGGTCCCACCCCCCAACCGCCGGCCCGGCATGATGATCGGCCAAAAATAGAGCGGCGAAGGATTTCTCCCCCGCCGCTCGGCCGAGTCGCGTCGGCGTTACTTGTTCGGGTTGGGATGGCACGTGGCGCAAAGGGGAAGCTCGGGCTTGCCCAGTTCGGCGGCCTTTTCCTCGTGGCATGAGACGCAATTACCGTGCATGGCGTCCTTGTAGCTTAGCGTGGCGAAGTTGACCTTTTGAGAGGGCGAGGCGCCTGGCCACATCTGCTGGTGACATTCCTGGCAGTTCTTGGCGTTCACGGGGTTTTTGTCCGCGGGATGGCACTCGACGCAGCCGTCGTTTCCTCCGAACTCTCTCTGGTGCATTTTATGGTCGAAGGCCGAGCCCTGGCTGTACATGTCGTTATGGCAAGCGGCGCAGGAGGACGCGAAATCGTCGGGCACGTTCATATGATGGCACTCGACGCAGCCGTCTTTTCCGCCCGTCCTTTCCTTGTGTTTCTCGTGGTTGAAGAGCACGAACTCCTTGTCCTGGTTGCCGTCCACTCGGAGCACGTCTCCCTTCCCCTCGACGTCCGCTTTGGCCGGCCTCACCGGAACGGGGTCATTCTTATAGCCGAAGATGGCCTCGGAGGGCAGAGCCGCCAGAGTGGCGGCCAGGCCGAGCACCAGCAGGATCGAGTACTTCCTGACGCCGGCGTTCAGCGGGTCGCCCAGCCAAATCCTCGTTCCTCTCGAGAACTCGGCCTTTTGGAAGGGCTCCCAATTCACGAACCATCTTTGCATGAAAAGCTCGTAAGTCCCGGTCATGACCCCGCGCGGGGTTTTTCCCTCCTCGCAGGCCGCCAGGCGGTCGTCGCAGGTCTCGAGGTCGCAGGCGTTGCCCACGGTCATTCGCTCGGGGAAGACCTCGAGGTTCTCGACGAAGTACATGAAGACCAGGCCCAGTCCGCTCACTATGCCCACGCTGACCATGATCTCGATCATGCTGGGGAAGTAGGACATGCCCGGCCATTTCTTCATGGTAATAAGAGCTATGTCCAGGCGGTACATGACCATGCCCAGGACCACCATGACGGCGGCCAGGAAAATCATCGAGCCCCTCTTTCTGTTTTTGGGAACGGCCAGGATGGCCGCCGGTATTATGGCGCTGAAGGACAACTCGAACAGGAACAGCCAGCTTTGCCATGACCCGTCCAGGCCCCCGGGAAGGACCCCGCGGGAGAAAAGGTCGCTCACCCGCAGGACCACGTAAAGCCCGAGAACGATGGCGCCGTAGCCCGCCAGGGAGCCGGTAAGCTCCTTTCTTGGCTCGTGCTTGTAAATCCAGGCCGAGACGAAATGCTCGGTGATGACCATCATGAAGCCCAGGGCGATGGCGGACACGAAGAAGTTAAGCGGCAGCATGAGCCCGGGGCTGTACCAGAGCGGATGGACGCGGAGGGGCATGATCACGAACAGGGACCCGAGAGAGCTTTGGTGCAGGGTCGAGAGCATGATGCCCAACAGCACAAGGGGAATGGTGAGGGTCTTGAGCAGCTTGTATATCTTCTGGAGAGGTCCCCATTGGGCCAGCTTGTGCTCGAGGGCCGTGGGCGCGAACTCGAGGGCCAGCACGTTAAGGTAGAGGATAACGCAGGTGGCCACCTCGAAGAGCACGGAACGGTGCTGCCAGTAGACCATGGGATGCCAGATGTTGTACCAAAGCCCCAGGTCGAACATGAGGCCGATGGCCACGGCCAGGTAGCCCAGGAAAGCCGTCAGCACGGCCGCCCGAACGAAGGGCCGAAACCTCTCGATCCTGAAGATATAGACCAGGGCCGCCATGACGAAGCCGCCCGCGGCCAGGGCCACGCCTGCCATGACGTCGAAGCCGATCCAGAAGCCCCAGGGAGTCGAGTCCGTCAGGTTGGTGGTCGCTCCCAGCCCCCGCGTGAACCGGCTTAAGGCCACCATGACGGCCATGCCGGTGAAAAGCCATAAAACGGTCTTGACCGCGTTGCGCCTATTCATCGGAACTCTCCTTGTCTTCAGCGCATTTTTCCTCGGCGGCCACCTTGTCCCTGGCCGCCTGGATTTCCGCTTCAGCCTCGGTCATGGCGACCTCGCGCCTGCGGCCGGTAATCCAGTAAACGCTTCCCATTAAAACGCCCATGCCGATGAACTCGAAGGGGACCTTCTTCAAAACGCCCCAGGTCAGGTCGGGAAGCGGCTTCTCGGGCATCTTGTCCGACCAGCCCAGGAAACCCAGGTCCACGCCCTTCGGCGCCAGGTAGATGACGCCGGTCCCGCCTACTTCCTTCTCCCCGTAAATATGCGGGTTGTACTTGTCGGGATTCTTTTTGATCCGGTCCCTCGCCTCGGCCAGAAGCTCGTCGCGGTCCCAGAAGAAAACGGTCGCGCCCTCGGGGCACGCCTCGGTGCAGGCGGGCTGCTTCTTTTGCTGAATCCTGTTGTCGTAACACATTTTGCACTTCTTGATGACCGGAAGCGCGTCCTCCCAGCTATAGCGCGGAATGGCGTAGGGGCAGGCCATCATGCAGTAGCGGCAGCCCATGCACTTCCCGGCGTCGTACACCACCGGGCCTTCCTCGGTCTTGGTAAGCGCCCCCACGATGCAGGCCGACACGCAGGCCGGCTCGTCGCAATGCCTGCACTGCTTTCTCACGTAGCTTTGTTTGGGGGCCGGTACAACCGAGCACCAGCGGTTGGACCCCAGCCCGTCGCCGTTCTGGCGCCGGTTGGGCACGTGCTCGCCCAGGCCGTTTTCCTCGACGCAGGCCGAGACGCATTTATTGCAGCCTATGCACTTGGTCACGTCTGTGAGTATGCCAATCATATCGGACGTACCTCCTTTCGGCTTATGGTAAGGGCGACCTCCTCGCCCGCCCGGGCGGGGAATTTCCAGCCAAGCTCACCGGAGAAGCGAAGCACCGGATATATGGCCACGTGCGCCAGCTTGGTGAAGGGCATAAGGATGAGGGCCGCGTCCGCCGCCAGAACGTGGATCACCATGCTCGAGGTGTAGCTGATCGGGTTCCAGGGACGGCTCGCTATAAAGCCCGCCGCGAAAATCACGATGATAAGAAGAAGCAAAGCGTAATCCTGGAACTTGGAAAGTGGCCGCGCCGTTTTCGAGGCCAGCCTGCTTACCACCAGGCCCGCGGCCGCTAAAATGGTGACGAGCGTCAGAGCGTCGGCCGTTCCCTTCGAGACCGAGGGCGGGATAAAGCCAAGCCCCAGCCCGGCTTTCCAGAGCAGGGCGTGGTCGAGCAGGAGAAGGGGCGTGACGATAACGCCCACGTGCATGATGAAGCTCAGAAAGCCGTGAATCTTTCTCGAGTTGGTAAAGAGGTTCTTGACCGGGACCATCCATCCCGCGGTGGTCTTGCCCATCTGGGACCAGGGCAGGTTCTTGTCGTTGGCCCGGTAGTAGGCGAACGACGCGCCGTAAAGCCCCAGTATCAACTCCCGGAGCAGCCCCAGGGCCGCCACCATAACGGCGAACCTGAATACGGGGCCTCGCAAAGTTAAAAGCCATTCCTCCATGTTTTTCCCCCTTGATCGGTCGAATCTTTTCCTAAGCCCCGGGCCGCGGCCTAAATGGGGCGTACTTCCTTGTTGCTGACGGTCAGGGCAACTTCCTCGCCCGCCCGGGACGGGAACTTCCAGCCCAGCTCTCCCGAGAACTTGAGGACCGGATACAAGACTATGTGGGAGAGCTTGGTAAAGGGCGTGAGAAGAAGCAACAGGTCACCGGCCAGGACGTGAATAATCATCGTTCCTTCCCAACTGACGGGGTTCCAGGGACGGCTGGCCGAGTAGCCCGAGAGGAAGATAACCATGATCATGAAAAGAAGCGCGTAGTCCTGGAAGGTCGAGAGCGTCCGCGCCGTTCTCGAGGCGATCCTTTTAACGACGAGGCTCACCGCCATGACGATGGTCACGATGGTCAGAAAATTGGCCAACGTCTGGGGAAGCGCGGGCGGCCTTACGCCGATCGACTTTTCCCACAGAAGTAGATGATCGAGCAGCAGAAGAGGAACTATCACCACGCCCAGGTGCAGGAAAAATGAAAGGGCCGTATGAATCTTCCCGTGACCCTTGAAAGTATCTTTCCCTTTTTCCATGTACTCGCCGGCCAGGGGCCCGAGAAAACCCAACTTGCCTGCGCCCCTTTCCCGTTGGCTTTTGAATTCCCTGCCCGCGTCGGCCATGAATTCCCTCGACATCCTCGCCGCCGGCAGGGTCCATCCGAAGACCCTCCTCCACATCTGGTCCCAGGGAAGGTCTTTATCGTTGGCCCGGCGATAAGCCAAAGCCGCGCCGTAAACCCCGATAAAAAGCTCCCTCGCCAGCCCCAGAACGGCCACAGCCAGCGCGAACCTGAAAACGGGTCCTTTCAGAACCCAGAGCCATGCTTCCATGCGACTTACCCCGCCCTTACTTGTCGATGATGATGGCGCGAAGTATCTGGTCGTGAAGCCCGGTCTTGCGCATGGGCAACTCGTAAAAGTCGATAAGCTCCTCGACCTGCTTCTTGCAGTTGGCGCAGGGAGCTATCACCAGCTCGGCGCCCGTCTCGCGCATCTGGTCGGCTTTCCTTTTTCCGGCCACCATCATGCGGAACTCGTGTATCTCGTCGATGCTGACCGTTCCTCCTCCGCCGCCGCAGCAGTAGTTGTATTTGCCGTTGGGGGTCATGTCCACGAAGTTCTTGGCCATGGCCCTGATGATCTCGCGGGGCTGATCGACGATCTTGCCCGCCCGAGCGATGTTGCAAGGGTCGTGATAGGTTATCTTCTCGGTCACCACGTCGGGCTTCAGCTTGAGATTTCCCTTCACCAGCTGATCGTGGGCGTACTCCATGCAGTTTATGACCGGAATGTTCCTGGTCTCGTTGAAAGTGGGGCCGAACCAGGCCGAGCGCGTGGCGTGCCCGCATTCGCCGATGAACACGTATTTGCCTTTCAGCTTCCTGGTCTGCTCGAGTTCCATTCTCACCACCCGTCCCAGGATGTAGTCGCTGTAGAAAAGCCCGTAGTTGATGCCGTCGTAATCGGTGGTGCCGATGGTCCAGTTCCCGTTCGTGGCGTGCATGACCGCCGCGTTGCCCATCAGAGTGTCGGCCTCGAGCAGGTAGTCGGAAACGGCGGGGAAAAACACGTAATCGGCGCCTTCCCGGTCCACGGGAAACTTGATGGGTATGCCGAACATGTCCATCAATTCCTCCTCGAGGAACTCGAGGGTATCCATCAGGGCCGGCACCGGTATGGCCGAGGTATTGGCCGTCTTGCCGTCAACCTGCTCCCTGGTCGCGACCAGAAGGGCCTTGGGGATGATGTCTATCTCGGAGAGCACGTAGCGGGCGAGGTGGGTAATGAGGCCGTGGTCCACCCCCATGGGACAAAAAAGGTTACAGCGACGGCAGGCCGTACAGCGGTAATAATCGTCCGCCATCCGGTCGATGTCCTCCTCGGTGATTCCGCCGTCGCCCAGGACCTTGGCCTTGAGCCAGCCGTTCAGCGTGAAGTGGCGGCGGTAAACGTCGAGAAGAAGGCTCGAGCGCTCGCAGGGGATGTCCCTCGACTCACCGGTTGCCTGGTAGACCGGACAAGCCGTGGCGCAGCGCCCGCAATGGGTGCTGACCTTGCTCATCATGTCGATGGCGAACCGGTAGTTGGTGTGCTGAAGTATGGCCGCGAAAGCGTCCAGGAACCTCGTTACCAGGTCGCCCTTGGGCTGGGCGTCAAGGAAATAGGCGTACTTTTTCTTGCGCTCTATCTCCTGGGGAGCGATTTTTATTTTTTCCTCGACCACCTTGTTTGCGGTTTGCGCGTCCATTACATGTTCCCCCTATTGGCTTTTTCGTAAACTTCCAGGGCGCCGTCGCTCAGAATCACCGCGCTGGGCGCCTTGCTTAACCTGTTAAACGCGGCGTGAAAAGCCGGACAAAATCCCATGAAGATCACCAGGTCGCATCCGGCCTGGTTGAGCATAAGGGCCTGCTTCTCGGGCTCGCAGGGCTGGTTCCCTCTATCGCCGGCCGGCCCCGGCTTGTGACAGTCGGCGGGACAGGCGGCGGCCACCACGTCCACGCCGCGCCCCAGCTTGTCGGCCATCCGTTTCGCGCCCTCGGCCATGCCCGAGCAATAGGCCAGCCCCACTCGCTTCAAGTCCCTGTTGGACAGGTACTCGGGTATTTCCTCGATGGAGCAGATGGGAGAGAGGGACACCTCGGCCAGATAGCCGGCCGCGCCGATGGTCGCTCCCGAGAGTCCCTCGGACCCGACCTGGAAGGGATTGCACCAGGCCCGTCCGCTCGGCGAGCGTGTCGCCGCCGCCTCGACGGCCTGGGGGCGGTCCTTGGGAGTCGAGGCCGCGCCCTTGGGACCATAACCGTACCAGGGCTGGAGCCTGCCCTCGGCGAAGGCATGAAGAACTTCCTCGGCCTCGCCCGCCACGTTGCAGATAACTTTGATGCCGTAGTCGTTGAGTAGTTTGCTGAGCTCGGGCGAGATGCCGCCGCAGACGATCACGTCCACCTCGAGGTCGAGAAGTTGCTCGAGCCAGCGGTATTCGTCGAGGTTCTCGGTGGACACGGTCCTTGACATATGCACCTCGCCCTCCGTTACGCTCACCACCAGCATGGACGATGCAAAAAGGCATCTCGGGGCAACCCGGGACCCGAAAAGAGGTATTGCACATGTAGCGTCTACTTTCATCCCGATCCCTCTTTGAGCACGATCCATGCCCGCAAACCAAGGCCAGGGCGAGGCAAGGCTTGGGGGACGTGAGGGGGTGACCATTTTTTGATAAAAAAATGCGCTCTTATAAGATGAGTATTTTTTCTTTCCAACATTTTTCGTCCCATTCATTTTGGAATTATTCTATAATCGTCAGCGCAAAGGCGCGCATCATGTTGCGCTACAGATGCTTATTCGCAACTATGTTTCGCTTCCGCGCGTTTATCCTCGTCGATCGCCTCCTTCAAAAAAATTAGAATCTTTTAATCAACCCTTGCGGGCATAACTTTTGTATCCTCGCTGTTGCAATTTCGCAATTAGTAGGGTAGAATCGTTATAGATAAAAAGCGTCGGCCGTTTCTTGCTGCGGGGCTTGTGAAACAATGCATCATAATATGCCCCGCCAAGAAACGCCGTTACCACGCCAAACGGCGGGGAAAAAAGACGGAATCGAGGGGCATATGCCGTTTGATCAAAAAAACACTCCTACCTTCAACGAGATAAACGACCTTATTTTCGAGAGCATCACCGAGGGCGTCTTCTCGACGGACAAGAACTGCCGCGTCACTTCCTTCAACCGGGCGGCCGAGGAAATCTCCGGCTTCAGCCGGGAGGAGGCCATCGGCCAGTTCTGCTTCGATATTTTCCGCACGGACCTTTGCCACACGCGGTGCGCGCTCCGCAACACCCTCGAGAACGGCAAGCCCATCTCCAACTTCAAGGTGAACATCTTAAACAGGAACGGCGTCAAAATCCCCATCAGCGTGAGCACCTCCATCCTCCGCGACAGGGAAGGCGGACCGAGGGGCGCGGTCGAGATATTCCGCGACCTCTCGGCCATGGAGGAACTCAGGAAACAGCTTCAAGCCGCGGACCAGGTCGAGAAGCTGGCCAGCCGCAACCGGGAGATGCAGGAAATCTTCAACCTCATTCCCGACGTGGCCGAGTCCGACTGCAACGTCCTCATCCAGGGCCCGTCGGGCTCGGGCAAGGAGCTGCTGGCCCGGGCCATCCACAAGCTTAGCTCGAGGCGCGACCGTCCCTATATCCGGGTCAACTGCGCTGCCCTTCCCGAGACCCTGCTCGAGTCCGAGCTGTTCGGATACGTGAAGGGCGCCTTTACCGACGCCAAGCGCGACAAGCCGGGCCGGTTCGTGGTGGCGGACCAGGGCACGATCCTTTTGGACGAGATCGGGGACATGCCCTTGTCCCTCCAGGCCAAGCTCCTCCGGGTGCTGCAGGACGGGGAAATCCAGCCCCTCGGATCGACCAAGTCCACTCACGTTGACGTCCGGGTCATCGCCTCGACCCATAACGACGTCAAGAACATGATCGAGGAGGGCTTGTTCAGGGGAGACCTTTTTTACAGGCTCAAGGTGATTAACATCGAGATACCGCCCCTGCGGAGGAGGCCCGAGGACATCCCCCTCCTGGTGGACTTCTTTATCCAGCGCTTCAACGCCCAGCAGGGAAAGCGCATCGAGGGGATTTCCGAGGAGGTCCTGGACCACGTGATGAATTACGACTTTCCCGGCAACGTGCGCGAGCTCGAGAACGCCATCGAGCACGCCTTCGTGCTTTGCAAGGAGGACGTCATCCAGCTCCACCACCTGCCCCGGGACATGAGGGAATCGGGGCCTCACGCGGCGGCCTTTTCCTCGCGGCCTCGGAACCCCGTCGAGACGGCCGAGGCCAAGGTCATAAAGGACCTCCTCGAGCGGCACCGCTGGAACAAGGCCAAGGTCTCCGAGATACTCGGCATTCACCGCACCACCTTGTGGCGCAAGATGCAGAAGCTGGGCATCGGCAGGGGCCAAGACTGAAGGCGCGGCTCGGGCCTCACGCGCCCGGCCCGCTCAACCTTCCCCGCTCAGCCGGCGGCCTTGACCGACTGCCCGCAGCTCTCGCAAACGTGGACGTCCGCCTCGCTCTTGTCGGGGACCGCGTCGTACTCGGCGCCGCTCTTCTTCACGTAGTCCCTCGAGCGGGCCAGGTCCCTTTCGTTGCGGATGGCCTTGCCGAAGAAGCCGCCCTGCCAGAAGGACTCCATGCCCCGGGCCGCGTCCTTGTCCATCTTGATCTTGTAGTTGGCCCCCGCCTTGAAATGGTCCACGATGGCGTCGAGAAGGCGCGTCGAGGGCGTGCCAATCTTGCCCGGCCTCACCGCCTCGCACTGGGTGGCCGAGCCGATGCAGCTCTTGGGCTTTTCGCAGTCCGGTATCTTGGGACAGTCGCCCGTCACCAGGATGCCGTGGATGGCGGTGGGAGTGATGGCGAACTGGTCCAGAGTAACCCCCGGCCTGAGGTCCATGGCCGCCAGAAACTCGTGGTAGACGATCTTGCCGAAATGGTTAAGATGCATCCGCCCCGAATCGGCGTTGCCAAGGGAGTACTCCTTTTTCCTGGTGTAAAGCGAGATGAGAAAAAGACCCGATTTTGTAAAGTCGTATGTTTTGTTGTTCATGCTTCACCTCCTGTTCCCAAGCGGTGGCAGGAAGCGTGCCATAAAACCTGCAACAATTGCAACAACGAATTAATTATTCTAATATATCAGGTACTTTAAATACACACCTTTCAGCAGGAAGGTCTCCGGGCGCCATAGAACGGCATCAACTCGCATGCAACATGATGCAATTACGCTCTATGTCACATGCAACACGGTGCGGAAGTCGTCAGGAAAATCAAAACGAGATGCAACGCTAAATCTGATCTCTTTGAAAAGATTTGCAGGACAAGCCCCGCGGCGGGACGGCCCTCTCAAGGTCCGGACTAAAGGCCCATCTTCTCGATCAGCTCGAGCACGGAGGAAAGGGGGAAGGGCTTGATGAGGAAGAACTTGGCGCCCAGGTCCTTGGCCTGGTTCATGATTTCGTCGTCGGCGTGGGCGGACATGAAGATAACCGGAATCCGGGCGGTCTCGATCCTGTTTTGCATGCCCTTTAAAAGGGATATGCCGTCGAGCTTTTCCATTCTGATGTCGCTGACGATAAGGTCGGGCTTTTCCTTTTCCAGGTCCACCAGCACGTCGTATCCGTCCCTTATGGCCTTTACCCGGCGTCCTTTTCCGGTGAGGTACTTATCGAGGGACGCCCGCATGATGGGGTCGTCGTCCACCACGAATATATAGGTCCGGCGCTTTCCCGCCTGGATGTATTCGGTGTTCATGGCCGCCTCATTTCCCCGCGTCCCAGTCGAAGGACCCGGCCGCGCCGCGGAAGTTCTCGAATTCCTCTTTGATCCGCAGCGCGTCGTCCCCCGCCTCGGTTATGTCCTCTTCCTTGGCCTTCATCTCCAGGGCCCGGGCCAGTCCGCTGAGCCTCAGCGCCCCGATCATCGCGGACGACCCGGCCAGGCGATGGGAAATCGTTATTATGTCCTCGATGGCCCCGCCCTCCGCGGCCGACTCGAGGGCCTCGAGCTCGGCGGGCGTCTCTTTAAGGAACAACTCCACGATCTCCCGCAACAGGTCGGCGTCGTTCTCGAAAATCTCGACCCCATGCCTGAAGTCGAAGGTCTTTGGCTGTTCCTGGTTCATCGGCCTCTCCTCCCCTCCTCCCGAGCGGGCCGGGAAAGGGTTGGGTACGATTATACAACAATTGGGCGCGGCGGCAATGAAGATTTTATTACCGCGCGCATAAGAGGCCGGCGGAATGGAATGGACGCGAATCAGACGCCGGCCTTTCCCCAGATCACGTTCAATCCGCCGAGGCGTATTCCTTCCAGAACTCGCACTTGGGTTCGAAGTCGTTTTTCTCGACGTGGAGGGGCACGTCGAGGACCATGGTTTCCTTTTTGTCGCTCGAGTATTTGGGCCACTGGGGAAGGCCGAAGGAGTTGGGGTCGCCGTCGCGGGCGAAGCTGGCCCAGTAGGTCCTCACGTCGTCGCTCAGGTGATAGGCGTCCTCCATGTCCTCGCTCACGAAAAGGGTCGAGGGCGGACGGTCCAGGTTCGAGAAGGCGAACATGATCTCGACCCCGTGGGCCGCGCCCACCATGTTGGGCATGCGGTGACCGTCGAAGTCGAAGCGATAGAAATAAACCGGCTCGTACCTCGAGACGGCCTCGGCCGCCTCGTAGCACTTGCACCCGAGCATGGCGTCGCCCACCCCGTGGAGGGCCGCGTCCACGGGCCTTTTATAAGAACTCATGGGATAGTAAGTCCGGAACTCGTCCTCCCCCTTGTCGCCCAGGGCCTCCTCCATGACGCCCTTTACCGCCGGCTTGGGGGCCATGCGAATACCGGGGGCCACGATGGTGAAGAGCTTGACCTCGTCCCGGTTGCTGCCCACCATGAAGGGAACCCGGTTAAAGGAACCGCTCTCGAGGGCCGCGATGGGCGTCTGGGTCAGGTTGACCCCGTCCACCGTCGGTACCCAGGTGAAGCTAATAACGCCGGCGAGGCCCTTCTTTTTCTTTTCCTTATCCTCGGCCTTGCCGGCGAGGATTTCATTCGCGTCCCGGGACCGGAGGCAGGCGAGCTTGTTCTCGCCCGCGCAGCCCAGGTCGGCGGCGAAGAGTCGGCCTTTATCGAGGGCCGTCTCCCTGGTCAGGACCGTGTCGCATCCGCCGCTCTCGAGGATGGCCTTGTCGAACTTGCCCTTGGCCCGGGGACTGGCCAGGAGGTTGCAAACGCTCCAGCCGCCCGCGCTCTCTCCGAAGATGGTCACGTTGCCCGCGTCGCCGCCAAAGGAGGAGATATTGGCCTTGACCCACTCGAGGGCCTTGATCTGGTCCATGAGTCCGTAGTTGCCCACCCCGTCGCTCTCGGTCTCGAGTTCCGGAAGGGCCAGGAAGCCGAACTGGCCCAGCCGGTAGTTGATGGTCACCACCACCACGTCCTCGAGGGCCGCCAGACGGTCGCCCCGGTACATGTCGAGGGACCCGGCCCCCGAGGTAAGGGAACCGCCGTGAATCCAGACCATGACCGGAAAGGACCCGCTCTTGGCCGGGCGCCACACGTTAAGATACAGGCAGTCCTCGCTCTTGCCGGGGGACTCGCCGCCGGGAAGGGGTATCTCGTTGCCGTCTCCCTTTTGCATGCATATGTCGCCGAAGGAGTCGGCGAGCCTTATGCCCTTCCACGGCTCGGGGTCCCGGGGCGGGGCCCATCTCAACTCGCCCACCGGCGGGGCCGCGTAGGGTATACCGCGATACTCGCAGACGTGCCCGTTCATGGCCGTAAGCCCCGAGACCTCTCCCGCCCCGGCGCTCGAGGGCTGGGCGCAGAAATCGTCATCCCCCAGGGCCGGAAGGTTGAAAAGAAACATGGAACCGATCAAAAGCGCGACGGCGGCTTTCCCCTTCATGCTATCCTCCTTGAAAAACGGTCTTACTATTCGACGTACCGAAATTATCATAATACAGGGGGGCGGCAAAGTTCAACGGCGCGACCCTCGGCGAATGGATTAACGACCGAGTTCACTTTTTTGCCTCGCCTGTTATATATTCCGTTACATGCAAGGCCGCAAAATAATCCACGTGGACATGGACGCCTTTTTCGCCTCCGTCGAGCAGCGCGACGACCCGTCGCTGAGGGGCAAGCCGGTCATCGTGGGCGGAGACCCCGGCGGAAGAGGCGTGGTGGCGGCCTGTTCCTACGAGGCGAGAAAATACGGCGTCCATTCCGCCATGCCCGCGGGCAGGGCCGCCAGGCTTTGCCCCGGCGCGGTTTTCCTCCGGCCCCGCTTCGAGGCCTACCGCGAGACCAGCCGGACAATCGCGTCCGTCTTCACGGACTACACCGACCTCGTCGAGCCGGCCTCCCTGGACGAGGCCTACCTCGACGTGACCGTGAACAAGAAAAACAATCCATCCGCCACCAGTCTGGCCCGGGAGATAAGGGCGAGGATACTCGATATTACCGGCCTGACCTGCTCGGCCGGCGTGTCTTACAACAAGTTCCTGGCCAAGGTCGCCTCGGACCATAACAAACCAAACGGACTGACCGTTATTAGGCCCGAGGAGGCAAGGGCCTTTATCGCCGCGCTTCCGATCGGCAAGTTCCACGGGATTGGAAAAGTGACCGAGCGCAAGATGAAGCAAATGGGCGTTCACATGGGGGCCGACCTTGCAAGGCGCTCCATCGAGGAGCTTACGGAAAAATTCGGCAAGGCCGGCGCCTATTACCACGCCATCGCCAGGGGCTTTGACGAGCGGCCGGTCGAGCCTTTCCGGGAGCGCAAGTCCCTGGGCAAGGAGGTCACCCTTTCCGAGGACACGGACGACGAGCGGATGATGGAGTCCGTCATTTCCGGGCTGGCGTCCCTCGTGTCCGAATCGGCGGCGAAAAAGGGCATAGCCGCTCGGACCTTGACGGTCAAGGTCCGGTACTCGGACTTCGAGTCCATCACCAGGAGCTTTACTCGCGCCGAGGGCATAGGCGACGCGGCGGACATGCTCTATCTGGCCAAGGCCCTCTTGGAAAAAACGGAGGCGGGCAAAAGAAAGGTAAGGCTTCTGGGGCTGTCCCTTTCCAATTTCGAGTCGGAAGAAGGCGGGCAAAGAAGGCCCGTCCAATTAAAGCTTCCCTTTTACTAGTCCTCCCGCCATTCGCCGGCGGCGCCCCTATAAAAGGCGCCTTGTCCGGCCTTTGAAAAAAGAGATAAAAAATTCTTGCCCGCGCGCCCGGCTCGTTATATATTATTGTCGTGAATGACGGGTGGGAACAATCGAGCGGCGAGATCGCGATAAATCCTTTTAGAGCAAACTCAAGGCAAATCGGGAGGATGGCATGACGGTGGATACTCATGGAATAAAAAAGGATTCAACCGCGGGCTTTTATCGGGGGCATGGCCTGATCGGGCGTCCGATATTATTAGGAGTGGTTTTGCTTTGCGTCCTGGTACTGGGCTGCAAGCTTGGCGGCGACAAGAAGAAAGTCATCAAGATCATCGACTCCGAGACTATTTTCGTTCTTTGGGAGCCGGGCTCGTTGGCTAAGATGGAGACCGAGGAGAGGGTCAGAATAGCCGGGATAAAAATTCATGAGCGCTGGTCCGAGGGGAACAGGCAGGCCCAAAAAGACCTCGAGGAGATGCTTAAGGGCAAAGAAGTGACGGTCGAGATGGACTCGCCGGGGTCCACCGCCCGAGACGCTCGGGGTTCGATTATATGCCACGTGTTTCTGGATGGAAAAAACGTGGGAGTGGAAATGGTTCGCCGCGGGTATTCCAAATACTACGACTCGAACGCCAAGAAATACGCGGACGAGTTCAAAAAGGCCGAGGAAGAGGCCCAGGCCAACGCGGTGGGCATTTGGTCGGACGAGTATAAGGAATGGCAGGCCGACCGGGCCGCCGTTTTCGGTTATTAAACGTAATATTAAGTAAAACAAAGGGGAAAAAACATGTCCGATTCCTTTACGGAGACCTCGGTAATTTCGTGGGGCAGCAGGCTCAAGGACTCGATTAAAAGCGTGCTGGTGGGCTTTTTACTGTTCGTCATTTCTTTTCCGCTCCTTTTCTGGAACGAGGGCCGGGCGGTTAAAAGGGCCAAGACCCTGGAGACGGGCGCGGCGGCCGTGGTTTCCGTGTCCTCCGACAAGGTTGACCCGGCCAACGAGGGCAAGCTGGTCCACATGACCGGCGAGGCCACCACCTCGGACGTTCTGCAGGACCCCATTTTCGGGGTTTCCCAGACGGCCATCAGGCTCGAGCGAGTGGTCGAGATGTACCAATGGGACGAGGACCAGAGCACCAAGACCGTCAACAAGACGGGCGGCAAGCAGGTCAAGGAGACGACCTATTCCTATAAGACCGTCTGGTCCGAGAGTCTGATCGACTCGAGCAGCTTCCACGTCCAGGAGGCCAGGTCGAGCAAAAGGAACCCGGGTTCCATGCCCTACCAATCCAGCGAATGGGAGGCCCGGAACGCGACCATCGGGGCCTTCAGGCTCACGCCCGGCCAGATTTCGGGCATCGGCAACTCCTCCCAGCTCAGGATGGACGAGACCAGCCTGGCCGCGCTCTCGCCCGAGGTCAAGGGCAAAGTCGGGATTTCGGACGGCATGCTTTACATGCCGGTTGGCGTTGCCGCCGGCGGCACGGCGGGGACGGTGAGCGTTCCGGCCAGCCCCTCCGTGGGCGACGTAAGGGTGACCTTCAACGTGGTGCTTCCCGCCACCATCAGCATCGTCTACCGCCAAATCGGGGACACCTTCGAGCCCTTCAAGACCGAGACCGGCGACCTGGCCCTCTTGAAAATGGGGACCATGAGCGCCGACTCCATGTTCCAGGCGGCCCAGCAGGAAAACGCCATCCTCACCTGGATACTGCGAGTGGTGGGCTTCGTCTTCATGGCCGCCGGCATCGGCATGTTCTTCAAGCCCCTGGTGACGGTGGCGGACGTGCTGCCCATCCTGGGCGACCTTCTCGGGGCCGGCGTCTTTATCTTCGCCGCCGTCCTGGCCTTCGGCCTGTCGGTGATCACCATCGCCATAGCTTGGCTGTTCTACAGGCCCATCTTGGGCGTCATCCTGATCGTGGTGGCCGTGGGCGCCGTGGTGGGAATGAAGTTCGCCTTGGGCAAGAAAAAGACCGAACCCGCAGTCTAAGAATCCAAAGACAAGGGCGGTTGAACCCCGGCGTGGGTTTTAACCGCCCTTTTTCTATTATCCAATCTAACGACGTCAGAGTTTCTTATTGACCCTCCTCAGGCTGTTTTTACAGGAAAGATTGTCTTCCTTAAGCTCGACGCATTTTTCATAGGCATCCTTGGCCTCCTGGTATTTTCCCTGTCCCTCGAGGGCCTCTCCCTTGCTGTAGAATATGGAGGAGTCATCAGGACTGAGCTCGAGGGCCTTGTCGAATTCCCCGAGGGCCTCCTCCGTCAGCCTCGAGCTCATGTACGCGCCGGCCAGGTCCACGTGCCCCTTGGCGTTGTCCGGCTGCAGGGCGATGGCCTTTTTATATTCCTCGATGGCCTCATCCAAAAGAGCGGCCTTTTCCTCGGAGTTATTCTCGAGCTTGGACAATTGATACAGGGTCGAGCCCAGGTCGTGGTGGCTTTCGTAAGTCGGCTTTTTCTGGATGGCCGCCTGGAACGATTCCCTGGCCGCCTGGAAGTAATCCTTCGCCTCGCGGGCCTGCTGGGGACGTCTTCTTCTGCTGACGCCCTCTTTCATGGTCTGATAGCCCAGGGTGTAGTTGACGTTTCCCAGGTTATGGTGGGCCTTGTAATAATCCGGGTTTACCTGGACGGCGGCGGCGTAGTATTTCTGGGCGTTCAGGTACTTCTCCATGGAAAAGTAGACGTTGCCGATGTCGTTTAAGGTGACGGCCAACTGGGGATGCCGGGGTCCGAGGGTATTGTGCTTGATCTCGAGCGACCTGACCAGGGCGTTTTTTGCTTCCTCCTGTTTGTCCATGCGCCTGTAGAGCCTGCCCATCACGTCCAGGGTAACGGCCACGGAAGCGTCATCCTTACCCAGGTTGTTTTCCTTGATCTCGAGGGAGGTCTTGAGCTTGTTCTCGGCCTCGTCGTACTTTTCCCTTTTAAGGTAAAGCTCGCCCTGGGCGTCGAGAATGTCGGCTATTTCCAGGTGGTCGGGCCCAAGGTTTTTCGTTTTAATTTTGAGGGCTTCCTCGAGGCCCTTCTCGGCGGCGTCCAGGTCGTCCTGGCTCATGTCGATCCTGGCCAGCTTGTAATGTATCTCGCCGGCCCTGGGGTCGTCCCATTCCTTTTTCTCCTGGATTTTCGACAGGGTCTGACCGTAAAGACGCTCAGCCTCCTCGAAGTTGCCCGAGTCGAAGGCGTCGTCAGCCGAGGCCATGCCCTGCTCGATCTGGTCTTCCAGGCTGACCTTTTTATTCGAGGCCTGGTTACAGGCGGCCAAGCCGGCCAGCAAGATTATCCCTATAACAATCCAGACGTTAACTATCCTCATTTGTCCTCCCACGCGACGATTCAACGGTGCATGCATCTAGTATAGAGAGATTTTCCGCCAATTCCACCGGCAGCGGAACGGCATACGGAAAGAAGTCCAATATTCATCCGGTAAAAATGCCGAAAGGCCGAGAGGAAGGAGGGTTTCCTCTCGGCCGATCCAACGGGAAGTCCCGTTAAAACACAATTTGGCCGCGGGCCGACTTATCGGACCATTATCTCGTAAAGCGTGCCTGAAGTATCCAGGCCAAAGAGCCTTCCCTGTACGCCGGCCAGGAACTCGGGGTTGGGCAGGGTCCCCTCCCCTATCTTCTTCCTGTCGCCACCGCCCGAGTCGGCCGAGTAAAGGTCGCCGTTGTCCTCGACGGCGTAGATCATAGACGACACCCCCGCCGCGTCCACCGTGTTCTTCCACTTGCTCGTAAAGCCCGACCTCTTGCGCTTGCCGCTGCCAATATCTACCGTGTAAAAAGCCCCGCCCTTCTCGATCATGCATATCTGGCCGCCGCAGGTGAAGAGGATGCCCACGTCCTCCTTGTCGAATTTCCCAAGCGCCTCCCGCTTGCCGGCCGACGGATATATGGCCCTCATGCCCCCGTCGTCCTCGATGGTGTAAATGTTGCCGTTCATGCTGACGATGGCAATGGTGTTCTTCCACGCCCCGGGAGGACCTATGTCGCTGGCCTTCATTCCCGCCGGTTCTATCTGCTTCATAAGGTCTCCCGGGTCGAGACCGAACAGGACATTATCCGAGCCCACCAGATACTTCACGTTGTGAATCTTGCCCTTGTCCACGGCCGAGCCGGAGTTGACGTCCACCTCGACGAGGGAAGTCCCCGAGCCGTTCCTGACCGCGACGTAGAGCTTGCCGCCGGCCTCGGCCATTCCGACGGCCCCCTGATAAAGACCCGCCTGGCCTATCTGCCTGGTCGAAACGCTTTGAGCCAATGAAGCGCTCGAGACCATCGCGACCATGACCGCCAGTGCCAATATTCCTTTCTTCCTCATTTTTCACCTCTCGCTTTCTATAAACCTTAATCTTTTATTCTTGCGCCAAATTGATCCGCGCTTTTGAAAAATGAAAGGCAACCATCGTGCCCAAATATATTATAGATCGGCTAACCGTCTTATCAATAAGAAATTTTTATTTGCAAATCTTTTTATTCGTTCCTTGCAAACGTACGATTTGTCTATAAACCCTTGCGCCGCCAAGGCGCTGAAGCAAGAAAACATTGCGCTCAACTTGGCGCTTTATGGGTCATCATTCGCATAAATCTCCCTCTTTAACTTCCCCCGCGGGCTCGACGTGGGTCACCACGTCAATGACGTCCGGGCCTTTATCAAGCAGGGCGTGCTTAACGCTCGAGGCTATCTCATGCCCTTCCCTGACGGTCAGATCGTCTTGCACCTGGACGTGCAGGTCCACTTGAACGCCCAGCCCTTGACGCCTTGTCCTTATTTTGTGGACCTCGAGCACCCCGTCGGTGGCCAGGCAAATCTCGCGTATGCGCTCGCAGGTCTCGCGGCCCGCGCCCGCGTCGGAAAGTTCCTTCAGGGCCGGCCAGGCTATTCTCCAGGCCGCCTGAAGTATGAAAACGGTTACTATCACCGCGCCCACGTGATCGAGGAAATACCAGTCGGGGAATAACCTGGTCAGCCCCGCGGCCAGGGCCGCCGGTATCGAACTCAGGCCGTCCGAGCGGTGGTGCCAGGCGTTGGCCATGAGAGCGCTCGACCTGGCGCGCTTTCCCGCGATCCTCGTGGCGTGGTAGAGGCCTTCCTTGATAATGATCGAGGCGACCGCCGCCGCGACGGCGATCAGGCCGGGAGGCCGGGAGTGGCTCTCGGGAATGGTGGCGACCGCGTTGTAGCCGATACCGAGCGCGGCCGCGGCCAGGGCCAGCCCGATAAAGAAGGTGACCACCGTCTCGATCCGCCGGTGCCCGTATGGATGGGACTCGTCGGGAGGCGCCGACCAGTATCTTACGCCTATCAGCACGGCCAGGTCCGTGACCAGGTCCGAAAGGCTGTGCACCCCGTCGGCCGCAACCGCCTGGCTGCCGCCCAGCGTGCCGGCCGCTATCTTGAAGCCCGAAAGGACCACGTTGATCGCGAGTCCTATCCAGGTTATCCGCTTGATCGTTCTGGTCTCTTGAGTATCGATCCCGATCTCCCATGGTCCGGAGTTAATTGCAAACCAGCCGCGCGGACTGACCATCATGCTGACTGATCTTTTCCGCCGGCCCCGGCGCGATTAATATAGCACGGCGATTAAGATACGGGAAGGAACCGGACGAGGTCGATAAGGCGCGTCCTGGATTGCCGAGTTACTTCGCCTTGGCCCGGGAGCAGGCTTTTCGTTCTCCCAGGTCGCAGGCCTTTTGGAAAAGCGACTTGGCCTTGTCCTTGTCCGCTTGCAATCCTCCCTGGCCCTCGAGGTAATATTCCGCGAGCCGGGCGCAGCCGAGGGGATGCTCGGCTTTGCAGGCTTTCTCGTAAAGCTCCCTGGCTTTTTGCCGGCTCTTCTCGAGGCCGAACAGTCCGTTTTCGTGCCATCTGGCCAAGCTTACGCAGGCTATCATGATCTTTCCGTCGCAGGCCGTCCTCATAAGCTCGACCGCCCGGGCCGGGTCTTTTTCCCCCGCCAGGTCGTCATAGAGGTAATAGGGAGCCAGATCGAAACAGGCGACAAGCTCGCCCGCGCCGCAGGATTTATCGAGCAGTTCGAAAGCCTTTTCCGGGTCTTTTTCCTGGCCGCACTCGCCCCTGGCCATGCATGACGCCAAGCCGTAGCATCCGGAGGGATTACCCGCGTCGCAGGCTTTCTTATAAAGCTCGGCGGCTTTTCTGGGATCGAGGTCGGCCCCGTCCTCCCCTTTCTCGTGCAGCCGGCCCAGATGAGCGCACGCGGTCATCGAGCCTTTTTCGCAAGACCGCTCGAAGAGGCCCCTGGCTTTTTCCAGGTCCTTATCGAGTCCGCCCGCTCCTCTTTCGATCAGAGTTCCCAGGCTGTAACATCCGTTCTCGTCGCCCGCGTCGCAGGTCTTGCGAAAGAGGGCGGCGGCCTTGAGAAGGTCCGCCTTGAACCCGCAGTCGCCGAACTTATAGCAATTGCCCAGGGCGTAGCATCCGGGCAGGTCTCCTCCCTCGCAGGCGCTCTTGAAATATTCGCCCCCCCTTTCCCGGTCCGTTTCCAGGCCGCAGTCACCGTTCCAGTAGCAGGCGCCAAGGGCGTGGCAGGCGAACATGCCTCCCTTTTGGCAGGTCTCGTCGAAAAGCTCGACGGCCTTTTGGGCGTCCTTATCAAGGCCGCACTCGCCGCTCATGTAACAGGCAGCCAAGGCCCCGCAGGCGGCGGGCTCTCCTCCCTCGCAGGCCCGCTGGTAATAAGGACCGGCGGCGTCCTCGTCCTTTTCCAGCCCGCATTCCCCTTGCCAAAGACATCGTCCGAAGTCGTAGCAGCCGGCGGGATATCCCTTTTCGCAAGCGCTCTTGAAATAATCGCCGAACTCTTCCCCGCCGCCGGCCCGGCATCCTCCGTCCCTCAGGCACGAGGCCAGGTTGTAGCATCCTCTCGCCGCGCCCCCCATACAAGCTTTTTCCAAAAGCCTTCCCGCCTCGGCGGGGTCGGGGTCCCGGCCGCAGACGCCGGTGATATAGCAGGCTCCCAGGTTGTTGCACCCGGCCATGTTGCCGCCCGAGCAGGCCCGCTCGTGAAACTGGGCCGCCTTGACCGGATCGTTTTCCACGCCGCAGTCTCCGGACTCGTGACACTGGGCCAGGCTGAAACAGGCGTCCATCCTGCCGCCCTCGCAGGCCGCGAAAAGCAGCTCGCCCGCCCGCTTCGGGTCCCGGTCCATGCCGGCGGCCCCTTCCAAAAGAGCGTGAGCCAGTCTCTCGCAGGCCTCGAGGTCGCCGCCCTTACAGGCCTCGTCGTATATTTTTCCCGGGGACGGCGCGCCCTCGGGGGCCTCGCCGGAGAGGAAGGAGTCGGCCAGGCCGGTAAGACCCGAGCAGGCTCTCGCCACTCCCCCCAGACAGGACTCGGAATAGAACTCGTAGGCGAACTCCGGGTCGGCCTTTACTCCTCCGGTCCCTTTTTCGAAACGCCTCGCCAGGCTCGAAAGCTCGACGCAGGCAGCCGCGTACCCGTACTTGCATGAGCGGCGATAGTATTCGCCGGCGCGCTTGGGGTCGGGCGCTATCTTCTCGTCTCCATTCAGGAAAAGGCCGGCTATCTCGGCCAGCTTTTCGCAGTCGCCCAAGTCTTCCGACTGACAACCGACCGAATATTCCTCCGCCGCCAGCTTGGGATCGAGAAATACTTTTATGTAGCCAAGGGAATACAGATGAAATACCAGGGCCAGAAGAAGAAGAAAAGCGATTAAGACGAGCGCGAAAATCCTGAAGGCGGTAGTGGCCCCCCTTGGTTTTTCGTCCACCAGGGGAATATCGTCGAGTCCCTTATCGAGACCCGCCGCCTGGCCCTCCGTGAAAGGAAGGTCGTATGGGTTTTTCTGCCCCTTCTCCTTGTCCACCTTAGAACCTCCGCCTCGGCGCGCCACCTTCTATTTATTTTATACTTCTTTCATCGAAGTTGAAAGCCCATTTTTCCGAGGCGATAAATCCGACAAAACTAAACGAACAAGGTCAATGCAGATATCCCCCATGAAAATCTTCCTCGTCGTCATCGTCGTCCGGCTCGTCATCCTCCGCGGCGTACAGGCCAAGCCTTTGCCTGTCTTTCAGTCTCATGGCCTCTTCATTCTCCAGCTCGCGATAGCTCTTGCCCGCGTCTCCCAGCCAGGCATCTTCCCACTTTGCGTGCTTTTTCATTTTGCGGGCCTTCTTCCAGTAGGCGATTATGGCCAGGAGACCCAACAGGAACCAAAGGGCCCCGCCTCCTGAAATAACTGAAACCAGTCCGTAAGATTTTCTCATGTGCTGGGCCCACATATCCTGGAGCTCGGGCAGGGACTCGCCAAAAGACTCCTTCATGGCCCGGTCGGGGCTCGATCCCTTGGCCAGGAGGTCGAGGAAAGAGATGAAAGTCTCGGACCCGTACCTTACGTTCAGAAAGCGGACAAAGTCTCCCGATTGGGCGTAGGCCGTCGCGGCCGCGCTTCTCGCGTAGGGGAAGGAGTCTTCAAGGTCCCGGAAATCCATGAAGCGCCCGGAGATGGCCATCGAGCCAAGCGTGTCCACGCGCGAGAACAACGGCTCGTCCGCCATGAACACGGCCAGGCCCTCATCCAGCCAGACCGGCGGCCGAGCGTCACCCAGCTTGTGATGAAGCGCGAGATGAGTCAACTCGTGGGCGACGATGGCCCGCATGGAAGAGTGCCTTACCTCGCTTCCAGACAATGGGCGCAGGTAAATGACGTTTCGGGCGGGATAGGCCGTGCCCGAGGACCAGGAAGGCACGGATCGATTCTGGATGGCCATGAAGGAATCCCGGTCGGGAGCGACTATTACGGTTATCGAGGAAGGAGGAGAAGTGGAAAGGGCGGCCGAAATCCGCTCGAGCTCGGGCGCCAGATGGGGGGATATGGAATCCACCAGCCCCTCCGACCCAGAAAGATACAGTATGGCAAACGGACCCCGCTTCAGGGTCAGCCATTTTTTATCAGGCTCTCTCGCCGACGACGTGAGTGGCAAAACGACTGATATGTAAAGAAAAATAACGATCAGGAACGATCGGGGCGATATCTTGGGCCAAGCGGTCATCTCTTAAGGATGTTAGCATGTCATCCTTTTCCTGGCAATTTGTCCAGACAGGAAATACCCGCATTATGCATTCTTTAGATCGAATTTCAGCAGATTGCATTGCCTTTTAGGGTTCATAGCCCTTAATGGCGATCGGCCGTAAGGGCGTCTATAAATCCAGCGAAATAACCCATGGCAACTTCTTCCTTGCAACGTCCTGCAATTAAAAGTATATTTTTTCCGGACTGTACTGTCCCTTCAACCGCGGACATTTTTCCGAACTTTTTCCAAACAAATACTGGAAGGCAAACAAAGAATGGCCCATATTATGCATTATCTTGAAATGCTCTTGTCGCGTTTTATGGACATTGGGGTTTTCCAGTAAAACGCCGTAAAATGCCCAAGAGGAAGTAAAATATTATTATGGTTATTGTCGGTATTGACAAAAAGATTTTCAAAAACGAAAACCGAAAATAAGGAGACGGACATGATACTACTGAACCGTCGGCTCAAGTCTTTTCCCATCCTTACCATCCTGATCGCTTGTAGCTTTTTCTTCGCGGGCCAGTCCTTGGCTCTGGACGATGAGGAACAATTCGAGGATTTCTCCGAGCTTGACCTCAACGACATGCTCGACGTGACGGTGGTTTCGGCCTCGAAGATCGAGCAGTCCCTCCGCGACTCGGCCAACGCCATTTACGTGATCACGGCCGAGGACATAAGGCGCTCGGGGGTCCGCTCGATACCCGAGGCCCTCCGCCTGGCTCCCGGGGTCTTCGTGGCCCAGATTTCCGGCAATAAGTGGGTCGTTACCATGGGAGGGTTCACGCTTTTCGAGTACTCGAACAAGCTGCTCGTGCTTATAGACGGGGTCTCGGTCTATAACCCCATTTCGGGCGGCGTTGACTGGGACTTTCTGCCCGTGTCCCTCGAGGAAATCGACCGCATCGAGGTAATAAGGGGAACGGGCGGGGTACTGTACGGCGCCAACGCCGTCAACGGCGTTATCAACATCATCACCCGGTCAGGCGAGACGGAATCGGCGTCCTTCGTCAACGTGATGGCGGGCACGCAGAACATGCGCCAGATGCACGCCACCACCAGGCTCGAGTCCGAGGACGGCGCCCTTTCCAGCCGCGTTTCGGTTTCCTACGAGGAGGACGCCGGGCTTGGCCAGGCGCGGGGTACCCAGCAAGTATACGACGGCCAGGAGTTGGCCACGGCCTCCATCCGGAACACCGTCAAGCTCGACGACTCGGCCGAGGTCCATTTCGACGCCCGCTATAAGGGCGGGATCATCCAAAGGCCGAACGTTGACGAAACCTGGAGAGGAGATGATTCCAAACTCGAGTCCGACATTATGAGGGGCCGCCTCGATTTATTTTTCGACAATGGGGCCCAGTTATACGTGCAGGGCTACCGCTGGATGGAAAACGTGCGGATCGACCGGGACGGCTATGAGACCTATTCGGCCCAGTTGGTCTACGACGGCGAGGCCCAGGTCATGGTCCCCTTCGAATTGGCCGGGACGCATCAGTTCATCTTCGGCGGCGGCTACCGCGAGGTCTACGGCAAGAGCGAGGACATCCTGGATTTCGACCAGGACTTTACCGTGGGCAACGCCTACATGCATGACGCCTGGAAGCTTACCGACGAGCTCGCCCTCAACTCGGGCGTGAAATGGGAGCACGTGAACCTGGTCGACCCGACCTGGCAGTGGCGCGGGGCCCTGGTTTACAACCCCACCCCCCAGCATGGTATAAGGCTTTCCGTCTCGAACGCCTACCGATCGCCCACGCTGACCGAAACCTATCACCAGGTCTTCTATGAAATTCCCGACGAGCTGGCCTTCCTTATCCCGGGCTGGCCCCCGGAACAGGACCAATTCCTGGCCAGCGTGGTGGGCAACGAGGACCTCGAGCCCGAGCAGGTCGTGTCCTACGAGGCCGAGTATCGAGGCTTCTGGTTCAACCGGGTTAACTTCGACGTGTCCTATTCCTACAGGGAATACACCAACCTCATCACCGTCTTTATAGCCGACCCCGGTTTCTACGTGGACCTGCCGCCCGTCATCGGGCCCCTCAGCCAGAATATCACCTACGTCAACGACGGCCAGGCCATAAGCAACAACGTGGAAGTGAGCATGGACGCCAAAGTGACCGACGAGCTCCGGGTCATGCTCAACTACGCCCATATCGACATCCGGCTCACGGGGGACAAGGTTTTCAAGAACTACGAGGAAAACACCCCGAGGAACCTGGGAAGAGCGGCCGTCTCCTATACCCATCCCAAGGGGTTCATGGTCGACGTCTCCGGCTCGTACATGGACGAGTACACGGTCCAGCCCGTCTCGCTGGCCACGTACGATTTCAACTCCTACTGGCGGATGGACGCCAGGATCGCCCAGAAAATCGAGCTTAACTCGGGCGACCTCGAGATAGGAGTGGTGGGCCAGAACCTCACCGAGGAATGGCACTCCGAGTACCCAGACGTCGAGATCGACACCCAGCCTCTCCCCCTCAGAAGCGCTTTCTACGGGTACGTCGAGTTCAGGGACAAATAACCGGCGCTTGTATCCTTCACTCTTGACGAGGCCGTCCGACGTTTGCCGGGCGGCCTCTTTTTTTCGCGCAAAGGACTTGGGACTTGATTCAATTTTGACAACTTCAGAACCATGGCCGAAAATGCCGGGAGACGCGATATCCCGGCGACCCGTTATTATCGCGATCATTCAAACCCCTTCAACGTTAAAAGGAGAGCCTCCCTTGGACAGGAGACAATTTATCAAGTCCACTTCCGCCGGAGCGGCCGGTCTGGCCTTCGGCGAAACGATTTTAGCGGCAAAAGACGATCATGGGCCGGGAGACTTCGTTCTGGCGGACCGCCTCGGGGTCGCGGACGTCCTCTTTGATCTTAACGACCACGAGGTGGTGGGCGTGGCCGCGACCGCGCTGGCCCGCGACGTGGAGAGCGTGACGGGGAAGACGTGTTCTTTGAATGAAGGCTCCAGTCCAAATGCGGTCGTGGCCGGGACCATTGGAAAGAGCGAGTTGGTCGACGCTCTTATCCATGACGGCCGGCTGGACGCGAGCGAGGTGGCGGGCCAATGGGAAAGCTGCCTCTTCTCCGTTGTAAAGAAACCCTTTCCCGGCGTGGATGAAGCGCTGGTCATCGCGGGCTCCGACCGGCGGGGAACTGCCTTCGGAATTTTCGAGCTTAGCCGCCAAATCGGCGTGTCGCCCTGGATTTTCTGGGCCGACGCGGTCCCGGATAAACGCGAGGGACTGGTTATTAAAGGAGGCTCGCGCCGCCTGGGTCCTCCGTCCGTAAAGTACCGAGGTATCTTCATCAACGACGAGGACTTCGGCTTGCAGCCCTGGTCGGCCAAGACCTTCGAGGCCGAGCTGGGAGACATAGGTCCCAAAACCTACGCCAGGGTATTCGAGCTGCTCCTACGCCTCAAGGCCAACCATATCTGGCCGGCCATGCATAAATGCACCAAGGCCTTCAACTTCTACCCGGACAATAAAATCGTGGCCGACCGTTACGCCATCGTCATGGGTTCATCCCACTGCGAGCAGATGCTGAGGAACAACGTGAGCGAATGGAAACCAGACGGCAAAGGCCCCTATATATACCAGGTAAACCGGGAGGGCGTGCTCGACTACTGGGAGGAAAGAGTAAAGGAGAACGGGCGCTATGAAAACGTCTATACCCTGGGCATGCGCGGCCTCCACGACTCTCCCATGTTCGCCGTGGGATCGAGGAGGACCAAGATAAAGCTCTACGAAAAAATCATCGCCGACCAAAGAGATATCCTTCGCCGCGGAGTCGATCGGGACGTCTCGAGGGTCCCCCAGATTTTCTGCGCTTATAACGAGATGCTCGATTTTTACAGGGACGGCCTTCCCATCCCTGAGGACGCTACCATGATGTGGGTGGACGACAATCACGGCTATATCCGAGGTCTTTCCGGCCCTCTCGAGCAAGGCAGGGAGGGCGGCTCGGGGGTTTATTACCATATATCCTACTGGGGTCCGCCCTTCGATTATTTATGGCTCTGCTCGACTCCTCCCGCCCTGATCTGGGAGGAGATGAGAAAGGCCTACGCCCATGACGCCCGCCGGGTATGGATGCTGAACGTGGGAGATATCAAACCGGGTGAGCTAATGACCGAGTTCTTCCTCGATCTGGCCTGGGACGTCGATAAATGGGACCGTAAAAAACCCGCGGACTTCTTGCTGGAAGCCGCCGAGCGCGAGTTCGGACCCGACAAGGCCCGGGAAATCGCGGACGTTATGAACGAGTACTTCCGGCTGAACTTCCAGCGAAAGCCCGAGCATATGGGCTTCAACATGATCGGAGAGAAGGGTATCCCGGTCAACGATCCCGAGTTTACGCCCTTCCATTACGGGGACGAGGCGCAAAAAAGAATCGACGCCTACGCCGACCTCGATAAAAGAGCAACCCTTGTATATGAGGAATTGCCCGAGCATAAGCGCGCCTCATTTTATCAACTCGTGCTCTACCCCGTTCGCGGGTCATCCCTTCTTAACTCCATGACGCTTAACGCCTACAAGAGCAGAATATACGCGGCCCAGGGCAGGAAAAGCGCAAAGGATTACGCTATAAAATCCAGGGAAGCGCATAAAGGACTCCGGGAGGAAGACGCTTATTACAACGAGGTACTTTCAAAGGGAAAATGGAAATACATGATGTGCCATCACCCCAAGGACCTTTCAGTCTTCGATCAGCCCAAAACGGCAAAAGCCAGGCTTAAAACGGGACCGGCTCTTGGAATATTCATCGAGGGCATGGAGAACGGACGCGGCGTTTCAGGCGGGGAGCTGCCGGAGTTCAACGCCCTTACCCGGCGAAAGTATTTCATCGACGTCTTCAACCGCGGAGACCGGCCCCTCGAGTGGAGGGCATATCCATCGGAGGAATGGATACTCCTGGACAAGGACCATGGAACGGCCGACGGAGAAGAAAGGATTTGGGTCGATATCGATTACGGCCAGGCGCCGAAAGGCGAGGCCCTGGCCGCGAGCGTGGAAATAAAAGGCGCCGACGATTCCCGGCTCGTGAAAATCACCGCTTATAACCCGGCCTACGCCGGGACGGCCGGGACCCTTTTCGTGGAGGACAACAAAGTGGTGGCCATGGACGCTGGAAGCGGTCTTACAGGTCGTACCGGCAACCGCGGTTCCCGCTGGGAATCGATACGCGGTCTTGGCCGCAGCGGCAAGGCCATAGCCCTGCTTCCTCTCGATTCTCCCACTTTAAAGGACAATGAAATATCAGACGCGGCCCTGGCCGAGTATCCGGTCCGAGTGATTACCGGCGGCGAGGCAAGGCTGATCTTCGAGGTGCTTCCCACTTATCCGATCCATGAGGGGCGGGAGTTGGCCCTGGCTTTTTCATTTGACGATCTAGGACCTCGTAAAATCAATCTCGAAAAAAAGGGACGTACTCTTCTGGGTTTCTATTGGGGCGAGGACGTGCTCGCGGGCTATTTCCAGTCTTCCACTCAAGTAAATCTTGCCAAGGGCGATCACTCCCTCAAGTTATGGGGGCTTGACCCGAGCGTGGTTGTGGACAGGATTGTCATCGACTTTGGAGGACTGAAGAAGTCGTGCCTCGGACCGCCGGAGACTATCGCCCGCGTATAGAAAATTGAGGCTGAATTTTCCAGGCCATTACTATAATTACTGCTTCCCCGATTCCGCCTCCAGGTCGTACTCGAGGCAGTCCGTTATTTCCGCCTCGATTATTTCACCGGGACGGGCGTCTCCCACGAGCCTGACCAGGCCGTCCACCTCGACGGCCATGCCCGAAAAGCGGGCGGCCCATTCGTTGGGAGATGATTGCGTGACTGTCTCGCCTTCCCCTTCTTCTTCCTCGATAAGAGGCGGCCAGGGCTCGTCCACCAGGAGGGGCAGCTTCCTGCCCACAAGCTCGGAAAGCTTCCGGGCCGTCACCTCGCGCTGGGCCTCGAGAAGCGCGGACAATCTTTCCTCGGCCACCTCCTCTGGAACGCGGTCCGGCAGGCGCTTTGCCGGGGTCCCCTCTTGCGGCGAGAACGTAAAGCCCGAGGCCCAGAGGAAGCGGCCTTCCTCGACCAAATCGAGAAGCTCCTCGAACTCGGCGTCCCCCTCCCCCGGGTAACCCACCAAAAAGGTCGAGCGAAGAACAAGGCCGGGAACGCGCGACTCGAGCTTGTCCAGAAGCTCCATGGTGGACCGCTTGTCATGAGACCTGCCCATGGCGGCCAGGACCTTGTCCGAGGCGTGCTGGAGGGGCAGGTCGAGGTAATGAAGGAGCCTGTCCTCGTTGGCCAGAAGTTCGATAAGCCTATCGGTCACGTGGGACGGGTGGCCGTAAAGCAGCCTGATCCAGGGGATGGAGGTCTTATCGAGGATGGCCCGGATGAGGTCGGCAAGCTCGAGACCGGGACTTAAGTCCTTGCCATAGGCGGTGACGTCCTGGCCCACCAGGTAAAGCTCCTTGACCCCGGCCCGCTCGAGGGCCTTGGCCTCCTTTACCAGCCGATCCAAATCCTCGGACCTCAGCTTCCCCCTGATGCGGGGTATGGCGCAGAAGCGGCAGGCCGAGTTACACCCGTCGCAAATCTTCAAGAAGGCGTAATGATCGGGGGTGGTCAGAATCCTTCGGCCGGTGGGAGCGGAAAAAGGATCGATCCTCGAGTGAAGCCTCGGCTCATCCGATCCTTCCCGAGCGTGGATATCCACGATCGCCCTGTGGATATCCATGTTGATATCCCTTGGGATTTCCCTTTTCAAGCCGGGATTTTCCCTTTCCCAAAGCGCGTTTAGGGTTTTCCACAACTTATCCACATGATCTGTCCCCAATACCGCGTCGGCCTCGGGAATTTCCTCGATCAACTCCCGTTTATAACGCTCGCTCAGGCAGCCCACTATGGCCACTACTCGATAGAGTCCCTCCTCCTTGGCCCGGATTCCCTCCATGACCGCCGCCACGCTCTCCTCCTTGGCCGCGTCGATAAAACCGCAGGTATTCACCACCAGGGCAAAGGCCGGCTCGGGCGCTTGAACTATCCGCCACCCCGCCGCGTCCAGCGCCCCCAAGGTCCTCTCCGTGTCCACCCGGTTCTTGTCGCAACCGAGGGTCAGGTATGCCGCGCTCTTGTCCATTTTTTTATGCAAAAGTGTAAATTATTATTCCGCTTCAGGAGACTTCATTCGAGCCGAGTCCCAATTCGGCTTATATCCGGGCTAAGATAAATATAGAGGACTTTTCCCGTGACCGCCTCAATACTTATAGGCCCGAATCTCCGTGAATCAAGACTTGCAAGCCTATTGTCTCCCATTACAAAAACATGTCCCGTCGGTATATTCATTTCTTTAAAATTTTCCGTGTGCTCCATGCGGCCAAGATAAGTTTGATCGAGATAAATATATGGCTCTTCAAGTTCATTTCCATTGATATAGACAACATTGTCCTTTATTGCCAAGACTTCACCAGGAAGTCCTATTACTCTTTCTATCCATTTCTTAGACGGATCATCAGGAGATTTGAACGCGACGACGTCTCCTCTTTTAGGAGTTTTAATTACGCTAGCTCTCGTATCCGTGACAATACAGTCATTTCGGATTAGCGTCCATTTCATTCCGGATGACCCTATTCGAAAGACTTCAGTATAATGAGGTTTGATAAAGTAAATTCCAATGACCGCCAAATAAATGAAAATTCCCGGCAACGAGTAGACAATCCAGTGGTTGAACCAAAAAAGTATCACTGTGCCTTTTCTTCTCGCGGTAAAGAACGCGTCAATTGCACTGAATAGCGGAAGCATTAGAAGCATAATGACGTAAATATACAAATATGAAATATGTCGAGAAAAAAGAAGGACAAAAATGGTTGCGTAAGCTACCGCTAACCAAAGGCCGATAAAGATACAACCTTTCTTTAATTGTCCGTTATAGATTTGTCCCAATCCCAAGAACCCAAAAGAAAGCACTGCGGCCAGAAGAGGCTCTCTCTTTTTTCCAATTGCGGTTTCTTCACTCAACGCTCCAGTCCTTCCTTTTAATTTTCCAGTCCGGCGTGAAAGACCTTTCACGCATTAGCGAACCATTCTTTACAAGAATACTCTTCGGCTAACTTGCCAGTCAAATTCTTTTATCCTCAAAGAAGGACGACTCCTTTGTTTCATCTCTTGCGCCCCATGATTGACAACTCGGGCATGGGCCGTAAAATCAATAACTCATGGTTTTATTAATGGACAGGAACAAAACTCCCTGGCGAGGGCCGCATGAGTAAGGACCTTATAGCCATAGCCCTTATGAGCGGCGGTCTGGACTCGGCCCTGGCCGCGGCGGTGGTCATGGAATGGGGCGCCGCGGTCATCGGTATATGGTGCGACCATCCCTTCCATCCCGACGAGCGAGGCGGCGCCCGTCCCCACGCGGAGCTGGTGGCGAAGGAGCTGGGAATCGAGTTGGTGAAAAGGGACGTTACCGAAAAGATGATCGAGACGGTCAAGTCCCCCGCCCACGGGTACGGGAAACACTTAAACCCCTGCGTTGACTGCCGCATACTCTACCTGGCCGAGGCCCGGGAACTGATGGAGGAAAGGGGCGCCCATTTCCTGGTCACGGGCGAGGTCCTGGGCCAGCGGCCCATGAGCCAGCGGCGGGACTCGATGGATATCATCGACCGCGACTCTGGACTTCGGGGACTTATTGTCCGGCCCCTTTGCGGGAAGTTCATGCGGCCCACCATACCCGAGCAAAAGGGATGGATCGAGCGCGAGAAGCTCCTGGATATCGACGGCCGGGGCCGCAAGCGCCAGATCGAGCTGGCCGGGAAATTCAGCGTCAAGGAATACGCCTCCCCCGCCGGCGGGTGCCTTCTTACCATGGAGGACTTCGCCCGCAAGATGAAGGACCTTATCGGCCACGGCGAAGTATCGCGCGCCGACGTCGAGCTTCTCAAGGTCGGGCGGCGCCTGCGTCTTTCGGACAAGGCCATTCTGGTGCTGGGCAAGAACGAAGGGGAAAACCGGCGCCTCGAGAACATGGTACTGCCGGGAGACGCGGCCCTTACCACCATCGACGTTCCCGGACCTTTCGGTTTAATAAGGGGAAAGTTCGAACGGGAAGACCTCGAGCTTGCCTGTTCGATCCTTCTTCGTTACGTCCGTCCCACGGGTAACCCGATCCCGGTCCTTGCCTCGACAGGGGACGAGAGGATAACGATTAGCGCCTCTCCCATGGGCCGGGCCGATGCCAAAAGGTATCTTATTTGACCCAAAACCGACGGCTCGCGAAAACATGCCCCTCCTAACAAATTGAAATAGTAACGTAAATATAATTTGCCCTTTTGGCCCGGACATTATTTTTTTTATGACGGGGCATTTTTTCTTGCAAATAAGCGATGAAAAATGTTAGCATTAGGTTGGGCGAAGTAATATCATTGGCAAGTAGCGGCCTCATTTTCCTTTCCCGTTTGAGAAAAGCGATAACCCGACCTACTACGGCGAATCCTCTTTCCTTTTGCCGGGAAAGGCTCAAACGGCTCGAATTGAAGGGACGATTCCTTGGGCAAATGGTGGGATGAAGAGTGCGGTATAGTTGGGGTCTACGGCCATCCGGAGGCCGCCAACCTGGCCTATCTTTGTATGTACGCCCTCCAGCATCGCGGCCAGGAAAGCGCCGGCATAGTCAGCTCGACTGGCTCGAGAATGTTTTCCCACCGCTCGATGGGCCTTGTGCAGGACGTGTTCAATGAGGACATCCTCATGAAGCTGCCAGGCTCGTTGGCCATTGGCCACGTCAGGTACTCGACGGCGGGCTCGTCCCTTTTGAAAAACGCCCAGCCCTACGCCATGGAAAGCAGCAGGCGCGGCCGTCTGGCGGTCGGCCATAACGGCAACCTGGTCAACGCCCGCGCCATCAGGGAGACCCTCGAGGACAGCGGCGCCATTTTCCAGTCCGCCACCGACACGGAGGTGATCGTTCACCTTATGGCCCAGGCCGGGTCGGGACGGCTGATCGACAAGATAGGCTTCGCCACCGGCCAGATACTCGGGGCCTTCAGCGCCGTGTTCATGACGGACAAGGAGGTGGCCGGCTGCCGCGACCCCTGGGGATTTCGGCCGCTGGTGGTGGGCAAGGTCAAGAACGCCTACATCCTGGCCTCCGAGACCTGCGCCCTCGACTTGGTGGGCGCCATCTACGAGCGCGAGGTCCAGCCGGGCGAGGTGGTCATTATCAACGAGAACGGACTTACCAGCTACGCGAACATGCCCACCCGAAAGCACGCGAGATGCGTGTTCGAGCATATCTATTTCGCCCGCCCCGACTCGAAGATTTTCGGGGACTCCGTTTACGCGGTGCGAAAGAGGCTGGGGGCCAAGCTCTACGAGGAACAACCGGCCGAGGCCGACGTGGTTATCTGCGTGCCCGACTCGGGCCGGGTCGCGGCCATAGGCTACGCCGAGGCCGCCGGCCTTCCCTACGAGGAGGGCCTAATAAGGAACCACTACGTGGGCCGGACTTTTATCGAGCCCTCCCACGCCATCCGCAACTTCGGGGTCAAGGTCAAACTCAACGCCGTCAAGAGCGTCCTGGAAGGAAAGCGGGTGGTGGTGGTCGACGACTCGATCGTTCGGGGCACCACCTGCCAGAAGATAGTCCACATGCTGCGCGAGATGGGCGGGGCCAAAGAGGTCCATTTCCGGATCAGCTCTCCGCCCGTGACCCATCCTTGCTATTATGGAATAGATACCCCCACCAAAGAGGAACTTTGCTATAACGTCATGGACGGGAACGTGAGCGGAATCTGCGATTTCATCACGGCCGAATCCTTGGGTTATATATCGGTGCCGGGCATGCTCGAGGCGGTTAGAGACGGGAAAGATTTGGGTTTTTGCGACGCCTGCTTTACGGGCAACTATCCGGTGACCGTAATAGACGACCTGGAAAACAAGCAGATGGAACTTTTCTTGCAAGAAATAGAATGAAAATGGTTGACAAAGCCTGAAAGAGCGGTTATAATTATCGGGTTTGTTTGGTTAAGTGTTTGATAGACAAAGCGAAATTAAAGCTCCCTGATTTGGGAACTTTTTTTATTATAAAGCATCTTAAATAGCTGTGAGGTAAACTATAAGATGCGACGTTATGAGGAGTAGTAAAATGGCAAAGCGTAGAAAGAAAAAGAAAACTAAAAGGGTTTGCCTTCGTTGCGACAGAGAGTTCATGAGCGACGGAATCTATAACCGGATTTGCCCCAACTGCCGGGAATCCAACGCTAATATAGCTCTGTATCCTTACGACTCCGTCCACGATTACCCGTCGGGCGATATTGTAAGCAAGCGCGACTGAGAAAGGTAGACGGGCTTTGGTCAGCCAAAGAGACATGGGAAAGATCGTTACCATTGCTGAAAACCCAATGCCAGAGGTTCGCCCGGAGCCAAAAAGTCATTAGTCACCGTTTTTAAACGACTTTTTCCAAGAGCGCCCAGGCGGCGCTCTTTTTTTTGGTAACTCGTATCCTTCTTGGGCTTCTCAGATTATTTAACGCATGACATGTCGCATTGGTTGTGGTATTTGCTTTTTAATGCGAATATCATCTTCAAAGATTCGCGAGCGGGCGCTTGGCGCCTATCAAACTGGCGATTACACCCAATTGGAGGTCGCCGCCATATTCAAAGTCAGCACTCGTTACTTTCAACGCTGGCTCAGGCGGTACCATAGTCATGGTTCGACCGAACAGAGTAAACGCGGCCACCGCGTCGCCGTTTATCGGGCGCCTGGTTTTTCTCGGCGAGTCCGGCGCTAAAACCAGCATAAGTCGCCACTGGGGGCGGGGACGAACAGCGTTGAAGCGGCCAAGTCTCTCTTGGAAGGTGGAGCGGACGTTAGCGCCATGAACTAGGACAATTCATCACCCCCTTGCGGTAGCCAAAAAATACGATAAGACGCAGATGGCGGCTTTCCTTTTTGAGAAAGGCGGCGTGGAATCAAGCCTTCATTCGAGTGGCGGCCATTCAACAGGCATGGTATCCGCTCGGATTTTAATTATTTTTCTGGCGCCGCCCGCATTTCCTTTATGTTGATGAGCGGTTAAACCGGGCCCGGTTTTACCGATGAAGAGCTCCCCAGAAAACCCTTATGGCGTCCCTATTTTAAAAAAATTAGAAAAGTTAATATTTTTTTCTTGACAAACCTAATCAATTGATTTAATCTTATGATTAAAGTGATTGATCAAAAGGGCGGATATGCAAGAAAATATAATTAAAATCGACCATGTACCGGTTAGAAGACTCGAAACCGCTATACACGATCCCTCCTCACCGCCGGGCAGAATCCTTCAGGCCGCCGAGGATATCTTCGCCGATGAGGGGTACAAGGCGGCCACTACAAGGGCCATCGCCAAAAAAGCGGGCGTCAATATCGCCACCATCCACTACTATTGGGGCTCAAAGGACGAGCTTTGGTACGCGGTCATTTATAACGTGATTACTCGGATCACGCGGCTGACCGAGGGGATTTTGGAACCCAGGACCGAGACCGAAGACCCTCGCGCCCTCATCCGGCACATCATCGGCAAGCTGGTGGATATTTTCGCCGACAATCCCAACTACGCCCGTCTTCTTCAGCACCGCACCCTGGAGGGCGTCAGCCCCGAGGTGGCCGAGGAGATATCTTTGCCCCTCCTGAATATCGGCCTTAAATTCATCAAGCAGCGGAACATAAAGGGATACGCGGAGAATATCGACCCCTCCATGATGCTTTTCAGCCTCCAGGGGGCGCTTAGAATTTTTTTTCACGAGAAGGACTCGGTCAAGGCCATATTCGGGGAAGACCCAGCGTCCTTTTCCGACGGTTTCAGGCAAAGGCTAAAGGACCTGATCTCGTCTTTGGCCATTCATTACGCGGGACTTGACGGTAATAAGGGGTAGTGGGGGAGTCGCCGCCCAGGCGGCCTAACATCGTCATCTTTGCATGAACGGGAAGATTTTCCGGATCGGCTGTATCGTTCGCGCGGACTCGTGATTGCAAAAAGCGGGAGGATTTTCCGTGGGATCGATACCGACGGCAAACGTCGCGGCCGTTTTGCACCTGGCCTTCGTGTCCGCCCTTATCGGCGTGATCGCGGCGGAGACGGTAATGGAGGCGCTTCCACTTCGCCAGAGAGACCTCCACCAGGGCGCGGTCCGGTTCCATCTATGGATCGGCCTCTTGCTCGAGGTACCCATCGCCATGGGCGTGGTCGTAACGGGAATAGCCATGGCCACGCTGGTCGACTCCTTTTCCCTTTTCCACGTCGTGAAAATTTCCCTGGCTTCCATCGCCCTTCTTCTCGGTCTCACCTGCGTCTTCCGGGTCATCAGAAGATACCGGCTATGGGACGACGGGGCCATGGACGACGTCCTCGAGAAGGACACGCGAAAAATCCATCTGACCGCCGCGTTTATTTACGCGCTCATGATCGGGCCGGCGATATTGGGGGTTTGGCTCGCCTATAAGCGGGTCGCCGAGTTCTACGGATAAAGGAAAGAAATAATAAGGGTCAATGGGGGGATAATGAAAATGAGCGCAAACGGAAAAAAACGCGCGGCCGTTTCGGAAAAATCGAAGCTTTACCTGGTGGGAGGCGGGATAGCGGGTCTGTCCGCCGCGGTGTTCGCCATTCGGGACGCGGGGATCAAAGGCGAAAACATCCATCTTTTCGAGTCGCTCGATTTATTGGGCGGCGCCCTCGAGGGTCACGTGCGGCCCGACAAGGTCTGCGTTACGCGGGGGGACTGGAAGTTCAACAAGGAGGCCTACCAGTGCGTATGGGACGTGTTCTCGACCATACCGTCTCTTACGATCCCGGGCAAATCGGTGACGCAGGAAATACTCGATCATAACGAGCGGCACAAGAAAAACGCGAGGTCGCGGCTGATCGACAAGGACCGCAACGTGGACCACGTGGAAAGCATGGGTCTTACGCTGGGTCAGAAACTTCTATTCCTGCGGCTCCTGTTTATCCCCGAGGAGAAAATCGAGAACAGAAGGATCGACTCCTGGTTCGATCCTCCCTTCTTCGAGACCAATTTCTGGAAGGTCTTCAGTTCCATGTTCGCCATCGAGCATTGGAACGACCTGGTCGAGATGAAGAGGTACATGAGGCGTTTCATGCACGATTTCGACAAGATGAGCAAGGGCAGGGGAGAGGTGGTCACGCCCAACCATAACCACGACACCATGATCCGTCCCATGGTCAAGTGGCTCGAGGAGCGGAGCGTCAATTTCCATACGGGATGCAAGGTATTGGACATGGACCTTAAGCCCGGCGGCCGCGATATTACGGTTGAAAAAATTCATTACGTTCAACGCGGAGAGAACAAGGAGATAGCTCTCGGGGAAGGAGACTTCGTTTTCGTGACCAACGGCTCGATGACGGCCGACTCGAGGAGCGGCTCGATGACCGAGCCTCCCGAGCTCGAGACCCGCAAGGTTGACGGCTCCTGGACCTTGTGGGAGAACCTGGCGAGGAAAAAGCCCGGCCTGGGCAATCCTTCCGTTTTCAACGACAGGATTGACGAGTCCAAATGGATAACCTTCGTGGTCACGGCCACGGACCCGATATTCCTCGAGAAGTACGAGGAGTTCACGGGCAACAAGCCGGGTCAGGCGGACATGGTGACCTTTCGGGACTCGAGCTGGCATATCTCGGTGCTGGTCATGCACCAGCCTCATTTCCTCGAGCAGCCTGAGGGGACTTATTTCTGGGGAGGGTGCGGCCTCATTCCCGACAAGCCGGGTGATTTCGTGAACATCGAGATGACCGAGTGCAACGGCCGGGACCTCCTGACCGAGGTGTGCCACCATTTCGGGTTCGTGGACGAGCTGCCGCGCATTCTCGAGACCTCGACCGTCGTTCCAAATATGATGCCCTACGAGATGAGCCATTTCCTCCCCCACAAGAGAAGCGACCGGCCCAAGGTGGCGCCGGATGGTTCGACCAACCTGGCCTTCATGGGCCAGTTCGTGGAGAGCGAAGAGTGCGTCATGCTGGTCGAGTCGTCGGTACGGACCGCCAAGATGGCGGTATACGACCTGATGGGAATCGCCAAGGAAATCCCGGCGCCTTACACGGCCATCAAGGACCCGGTGGTCTGGGCCAAGGTTTTGAAAACCTTGTTCAAATAAAACCATCTTATTTTCATGGAGAAGACGATCGCAAGGAGGCGTAATCATGGAATATCTGGCGAAACTGTTAGACGAGTTTTCCGACACCCCGCGCAACATCATCCTTCACGCCGACCTTCTTCGGCGCGGCATCAAGAGGACCCCGGACCTTATGGACGCGGGCGAGAACACCTGTATCACGGGGATATCGACCAAGCTTCAGTCCTTTATGGGGGACGCGAAGCCCATTCCCAGCATGCTCCATTTCAAGGAGGACGAGGTCTCGGTGGATATCAAGACCGACGACAGGAGCCCCTATGAAATCAAGAAGAACGGCAACGGCGGTTACGCGCTCTATTGCGGTGACGAGAACTTCGGTGAGGTAAGGTTTACCAAGCGTCCATCTTACACGGACAAGCTCACCTCGGACGGGCAGTCCTGCGCGGCCCTGCTTCTACAGAGGGGCCCCTTTTGCATTATGGTCAACCCCCTGGAGTTCTGCGCCTATTACAAGAACAAGGAAGCATGCAAGTACTGCGTCCTTTCCCTGGCCATGGAGATGGGAGTAAACGCCAAGCTGATGAAGCCGGTGCCGGACCCTGAGATGATCGCCGAGGCGCTCGAGATGGCGACCATGGATATCAATCTCAAGGACCTTAAAATATGCGGCGGCGCGCTTTACGATACCAAAAAGGAGGCCGTTCATTACAAGAAGTGCCTCGAGGCGATCCTTAACCGGATCGAGAAGCCCGAGGAGATCACCATATTTTCACAAGCCTTCGACGAGGGGGACACGAGGGACCTGAAAGAGCTGGGAGCCACCAACATCCTGTTCAACATGGAAGTATGGAACGAGGGGATGTGGCCGGAGTTGTTGCCGGGGAAGGCCAAAGCCATTGGCAGGCAGGAGTGGATCGACCGCTTGACCAAGGCGGTGGACATTTTTGGACGAGGTCACGTGGGAAGCGGGTTCGTGGGCGGGTTCGAGTGCGCTCCCCGCCCGGGGTTCCTTTCCAGGGAAGAGGCGTTCAAGTCTTACCTCGAGGCCTTCGAGTACCTGATCGAGAGGGACGTCGTGCCCTGGTTTACCGTGTGGACGGCCGCGCCCATCGTGGGCGGCTTCAGCGTCGACGACCCTCCCCCCACCGACTTTTATTTGCGTCTGGGCCAGGAGCTTCACGAGCTTCTTGACAAGTATGGGATGTACAAGGACCTTGGTTTTCCCACCATGGGCGTAAACCCCCCGACCCTGGGACTTTATTGCTACTACTGTTTCAGTATGACCTTCAATCGCGATTACCCGAGGCTGATCGGGCGTACTCCCCGGCCTTCCCAGAGCGCGGAATGATATCGAGGTGAGCGGCTATGAAGCTTGCGGGAAAAAAACGAGTTTGCACGGCGCTGGCCATCATCTGGCTTTCGGCCTCGGCCGTCGCGAGCAAGACGGAAAAGCCCGGGATCGATCTCTCTCCCGAGGACCTTAAGGTCCTCGAGGAGGGGAAGCTGGTCACCAAGGTGGATGAATACAAGGACGATAAGGGAAACGTCAATCATCGCATGGGTAATTACCTCATCATCGACGTCCCGCCCAAGGAGGTTTGGAAAGTCCTGACCGAGCCGGAGAAGGACCATGAATGGATATCGGGAGTAAAAAAGAGCGAGGTGCTAAAAAGGGATGACGACTCCTGTGACGTGCACTACGAGGTGTCAATTATTTTCATGGATTTCCAGTTTAATATCCACAGGCGCTTCCAAGATCAAGACCTTTATATTAAAAACGACCTCATCGAGGAAATGGAAAACGACCTCGAGGTGGCCGACTCCTACTATGCCCTATATCCGCACGCCAACGGCGAGAAGACGATCATGAAATATTCCCTCCGCCTGGTGGTAAGCGAGGGTATACCCAAGTCGGTCGAGGATTGGTTCGTGAAGCAAAGCGGGAAGGGATGGATGCAGAACCTTAAAAAACGGGCTGAAAGTAAGGGGACCTGGAAAAAATGAGGCCTATCTTCGAGGCCCTTTAGGCCCCGCCGCATTGTTTATCGAACTCCTCGATGATCTTCTCGGCGTAGGCCGACCTCGTGCGGCCGCGGACGAATTTGTTGGCGTTTTTCCTGAGGCCTTCATAAAGATCGGCGTTTTCGGTCACTTTCTTCAGAGCTCCGGCCATTTCGGCGACGTTATCGGATGAAATTAGCACGCCCGTTTTTCCGTCTTCTATCATTTGAGGCACGCCGCCAACCCTGGTGGCGATTACGGGTATGCCCCTCGCCATGGCCTCGAAAATAACCTTGGGCGTTCCCTCGGAGCGGGAAGGATGCACGAAAACGTCGGCCCAGTCGTATTGGGCGACGATCTCCGGCCCGAAGGGTACGCCGCCGGTAAATTCCACCGAGTCACCCAATCCCAAGTCTTTAGCCTTTTTCTGGAGCGACTCCTTGAGGTGGCCCCATCCTACTATCCTGGCCTCCCATTTCAACTCTGACTCATCCTTGAGCCGCGCCAGCGCCTCGAGAAGCACGTTATGTCCCTTCTCATTGGACAACCTGCCCACGGCCAGCACCCGGGCGGTCTCACGCGGAGCCGGTTTTTCGGGAAATACTATGTTTTCATCGTCGATGCTGGTGGCGAAAATAGCGTTGGCCCTATCGGTGTATCGCGACAGTCGGCCGGTGATGGATTGTCCATGGCAGAAAAGAAGATTGTTCTTTACCGCTTTCTTTTCCATGGCCAAATAGAACATGAAAAAAATCCGACGGATGGGATTGATGAAAGGTCTCAGCAAAGGCCCCTTTGAGGACCCCAGTTTAGCCTCGACTTCCCAGTCTCCCACCACCGTGTGAAATGACGGAACGCCCAGCTCACTCGCTTGCAAGGCCGCGAATACCCCAACCAGATCAGGATAGCGGGGGTTTACAACGTCCCATCTGCCCATGTTTTGCCTGATCCTCCACCATATTACCGGGTACATAATCGTGAGTGACAAAAAAGACACGTAAAAGGGAAGTTCAATAACATGGAATTTCTTAGAGTCGATATGAACCGCGGCGTCAATCTTGTTCCTTCTCGTTACGGGAACGCAAAGCTCGATTTTATCGAAGTAGCGGGTCATTGACTCGATATATTTCATAAAGGCGCCGTTAGTGGCGTATCCATCCGCGTTCTTTACGAACTTCTTGCCGCAGATGACGCCCAGTACCCCTCTTTTTTTTTGTCCGCTCGTTTCCGACATTGCTATTGATTCTTCTCGGTAATGGACAGCGATCTTTTACGTTTCGTTCGGACGCCGCCCGCTGCCAGTCGTAACTTTAAGGAATTAAAGGCCATGCTGAAAAACGTGACGAGAAAACCATAAAGAGCCTCCATCTTTTCTCTCGCTCCAAAACGCCCCTCAAGAACGGCCTTAATTTCAACTCCAATAATATCACCTGCTCCCTCCGAACACCAATACTTTCTTGAGGCTTCCCTGGCGAAGGTTGAAAGAGATTCCCTGTAAGTTTTATCCTCCATGATTTTTCCGATCGCTCGGGCAAGCTCACTTGGCTCCTTTTCCTCAAGGCAATTCCTGCCCGCCATATTATACCTGTAAAGCTCTTTCGCGTTCTCGGGATCGAACACTCCCGCCATGCCTTTCTCGCCTACCACTATCGCCGGTATCCCCATTGCCAGAGGTTCCATGACTCCGCGGCCAACGCCGAGTACAAGGTCCGCGTCCGCGAAAAAGGAAGATATGTCCTTTTGGTAGCCCGGCAAAAAAACCGTCTCGCGGCCTATCCTCCGATTTGTGTCTCGGGCCAGTTCGTCCATCTCCTCTTTATAGGGACCGTCGCCGAAAATAACCAGCTTGATTTTCGGGTCCTTGTTCGCCAACTCCTCGACGGCGCGCGTCATTTGGCTTACGCCTTTTATACGATTGAACACCAGCCTGGTAGCCGCCACGACGATGAAGTCGTCCGGCGCAAGGGACAACAACTCCCTTAGCCGGCCGCTTCGTCCCGTATAATTGAAGTATTCAGGACCTATCCTGTTCGCGAGCACCCGGACGCGATTCGGGTCGAATCCGTGCCTTTGGACAAGGCCGTCTTTCAATTCCTCGCTGAAAACAATGAGTCGAGCCGGCATGCCGGGCCTGAATATCGGTACCTCGCCGCCGGCGTAAATCCCTATCACGGGGACCCCTCTCAGGAAAGTCCCCATTAGAAGGGAACCCATGACCTCCTCATAGCCGCAGGCTAAAATCACCCGCGGGTGAAGATCCGAGATGATCGACTGTAATTTCACCCATCGCGAGGGCCATTTGGCCACCCTCGCGGGTTTTGCCAGATGAACGCTATTATAACCCTCGTTCCTGTATATCGAACCGTGGCCTTCATCGCCCACCACCGCGATAATCCTGTTTTTAGGGATAGACTTAACCAGCGCGAGCATTGATAAAGGGGCGCCGCCCTCGCCATACTGGAAGGCTAAGTATACAAGCGCTTCTGGATTGGAGTTCATCCTATCAAATACCGCCCAGATACTTCTTCCGGAATCTGAAGATGATATTCTGCAAGATGTCCCAGCCCCGCTGTTCTCCCACCAACATGTTCAAAGACTCTAAATCCGGCAATCTCATGGCTATGTCATCCCATTGCCCGGGATGCCTGCTCCCGACGTAAAACAGGTAAACGTCTTTACTCTTGTTGGGCGAAAAACTCTCGTAAACAACCTCCAGCCCGTTCAACTCGTACAGGCGGCGCATGGCGGCTGGAGTAAAGCGCCAGAAATCAAGATAATTTCCCGGCTCGAAATGGAATTTCTGCCTGAAGGGAACCACGGAGATAACCGCATCCGCGCTCATTTTGCAGATGTTTTCAAATGCAATGAAAGGGTCGGGCACGTGCTCGAGAACGGTGTGGTGAAAACAAACCTCCCAATTCTTCTCAAGCTCCCTGGGCAGGGGAGCGGTAATGTCGATTTCCAAATCGGTGGACTCGTTGCTCCCCCGTTTTTTATCCCCTGGATGGTTGGATATTTCATAACTCGCGGCGTTGGGGAAATAATCCCGATATCGATTCCCCTCGCGGTCTTCATCACGCCAGGCGCTTACGTTGATGATCCTGCCTTTAAAATTTGGACCCAATTCCCTGAGAATATCATTGGACCAGTATCTGGCCACCATTTCACGCATCGTGTGTTTCCCGTTAAGTTGTTTGAACCGCTTGACCGGCCATTAATTTTAACATGTTCCGCCGCGTGAGATAAATCGACGCGCGCTTGATGGAAAATGACGGTCTCCGAGACCCGGCCCATTATTATAGCCGGCTAACCTTTTAAGACGAAGTTGATCCGCCTTTTCTCCACGCTGGCCGAATGGATGACCACCACCACATCGTCGCCCACGCGGTAGTCCCCCTCCGGCGTCGAGAGGGTCATCTTCTCCTCGACGTAATAAACGTCCCGGGAAATGGTTTCCGAGGGCACGAGACCCTCGATGAAGACGTCGGAAAGCTCGACGAAAAGACCGAACCGGGCCACGCCGCTCACGATTCCTTTATGTACTTCGCCCAGGTGGCGGGCGGCGTACATGGCGCAATAAACGTCCACCATCTCGCGCTCGGCGTCCTCGGCCGCCCTTTCCCGCTCCGAGCAGTGAAGCGCCGCTCGGGAAAGCTCCTCGGGGGCGGCCTCCCGTCCTCCCCCCTCCGGCCTTTGCTCGGGAATAGCCCCGCCGGCCTTCTCCTCTCCCGACTCGACCGCGCCAAGCTCGGATTCCATAAGCCTCACCAGAAGCCGATGCACGATGAGATCCGGATACCTCCGAATCGGAGAGGTAAAGTGGCAATAAAGGGGAGCGGCCAGCCCGAAGTGCATGATCGGCTCGGCCGAATACCGGGCCTGGCTCATCGAGCGAAGACAAAGTATCTTCACCGCCCGGCCGTAGGGCGTATCCCTCGACTGATCGATAACGCGCTGGTAATCGGAGGGCTTTATATGTTCCGGCTCCGATCCGCGGCCGTACAGGACGATGCCGAAAGGTCCCAGAGCCGCCGCCAGGGACTCGACCGCGCCGGGCGGCGGCGGCTCGTGGATTCGGTACACCATAGGTTGGCGGGCGTCGGTCATGAAGGAGGCCACCGCCTCGTTGGCCGCGAGCATGAACTCCTCGACCAGGCCGTGGCTCCAGGTTTGCTCTCTCCGCAGGACGTCCGTCACTTCGCCCGACTCGTCAAGCACTACCTCGGCCTCGGGAACGTCCAGGTCGATCGAGCCGCGGGAGGCCCGGACCTTGCCCCGCCGCTCGGCCAGCTCGCGCATGATCTTTATCGCCTCCCAGGCGCCGGGAAATTGTTCCCGCAAGCCGGGGTCCTCGGCCATGGCCTCGACCTGATCGTAGGTCAGACGATGATCGCTCCGTATTACCGACCTGTACATCCTGGCCCGCTTTCTCAGGCCACTAGCGCTAAAGTCCATCTCCACCGTGACCGCCGGCCTGTCCTTTTCCGGCATGAGCGAGCAAAGGTTGGACGAAAGACGCCCCGGCAGCATGGGCACGCACCGGCCGGGCAGGTAAACGCTGGTCGCCCGCTCATAAGCCTCATCGTCCATGGCCGAGCCGGGAGTGACGTAATGGCTCACGTCGGCTATGGACACCCAGGCCTTGAAGCCTCCCTTGCTCCTCTCAATGGCAAGCGCGTCGTCAAAGTCCCTGGCCGTCTCGGGGTCGATGGTGACGGTGAAGATATCGCGAAGGTCCGTCCGCCCCGCGACCTCCGAGTCCGGGATACCATCGGGAAAGGAGTCCGCCTCGGCCAGCACCTCGGGTAAAAACTCCTCGGAGAAGCCGCGGGAACGAAGGGCAACCCGAGCCTCGAGGCCGGGATCGCCCGCCGCCCCGAGGACCTCGAGCACCTTGCCGTGGATGCCCCGAGCGTTCCGCTTCGTGACGCGGACCATGACCACGTCGCCGACCTCGGCCTCCCCCGAGTCGGCGGCGTGGACCCTAACGTAAAACCGGAGCCGATCGTCGCGGGGCGTCACGCCCTCGCCGTCGAAAGCTCCAATGATGACCGAGTCGCCGTGCTCGAGGACCCTTAATACCTCGCCCGAGGTCTTGCCCTCCGGACCGCGCTCCCTGATCCTGGCCTCGACCCGGTCGCCGTGGATGGCGTCGTTAACGTAGCGGGCGGGAATGAAAAGGTCTTCCTCCTCCCCGGAATCGGGACGCACGAAACCGTAGCCCTGTGGGTTGCTCTGAAAGAAGCCGATGATTGCCGGACCGCCGCCCTTGACCGCCCTCGACTTTTTCGTCGCTCCCCACTTCATGCCCGAGGAAGGACCGCCGCCGGCTTTGCCATTATGCCCCTTTTTCCCGGCCCCGGCCCTTGTTTTTTTTCCGGCCCCTTTGCCGGACGATCTTTTTCCACGTCTTTTCAATGGCGCTCCTTTCACCGATGGGTACATTGTCGCATGGACCGACCGAAATGTCGCGGCTCCCGGATTGCTTCTTGGGTAAATACTTACGGAGAAAGCCTTAATCAGGTCTGCTAAATTGCCGGCGAAGGGCCACGCGCGCTCCACCCCAAAACTTCATTCCCTGGGCTCGGGAACGTCGAGGCCGTATTTCTTCATCTTGCGCCAGAGGGTGGTGCGGTGCATGCCCAGTTCCTCGGCGGCTTTTTGCCTGTTGCCCCGCCACCGGGTGAGGGTTTCCTTGATGATGGCCTCCTCCGAGGTCCCCGGGCGGGAGGCGGTAATGGGCTGGGAGCCGAGTCTTTCCACCGCCTGGGTTATCTTGGCGGGAAGGTGCTCGACCTGGATGAAGTCGGAGTGGCAGAGCACGAAGGCGTGTTCGATGGCGTTCTCCAACTCCCGGATGTTCCCCGGATAATCGTAGCAACGAAGGACCCGGAGCGTCTCGGGCGCGGCGCCCTGGATGGCCTTTCCCCGCTTGAGCGAGAACTTGCGGATGAACAGGTCCACCAGCATGGGCAGGTCCTCGATCCTTTCCCTGAGGGGAGGTATCTGCACGGTGATGATATTGATCCGGTAAAACAGGTCCTCCCGGAAGGTCCCTTCCCCCACCATCTTCTCCAGGTCCCGGTTGGTGCTGGTGATGATGCGGGCGTCGGAATGGACCGTCTTGGTCGAGCCCAGGGGCTGGAACTCCCCGTTTTGCAGGACCCGTAAAAGCTTTACCTGCACGGACAGGGGCATCTCGCCTATCTCGTCGAGAAGGATGGTCCCGCCGTTAGCCGCGAGGAAAAGGCCCGACTTGTCGCGCTTGGCGTCGGTAAAGGCCCCCTTGGCGTATCCGAAGAGCTCGCTTTCGAGCAGGGTCTCGGGCAGCGCCGCGCAGTTGATACGGATGTATGGCCCCTCCTTGCGGGAGGAAAGCTTGTGCAGGGCCTGAGATATAAGCTCCTTGCCCGCGCCCGACGGTCCTTGAATCAAAACGTTGCAGCCCGATTCGGAAACCTCGGGCAGCAGGTTGTAGATGCGTTGCATTTTGGCGTTGGCTGAGGACAGGTTACCCGTTTCCTCGAGCTTGGAAATGCGGTCCCTAAGCACCTCGACTTGAGAGAGGTCCTGGAAAAACTCGACCGCCCCGGTCAGCCGGTCGCGGGAATCCCTAAGGACCGAGGTGCTGACGCTGATGGGTACCTGCCTGCCGCTCTTGGTGATGATGGTGGCCCGGACGTTGCGGTGGCTCTCTCCGTTTTTAAGGGTGTTTAAAAGAGCGCAACGCGAATGGCAGATGTCGCTGCGGAAGATATCGAAGCAAAAGTTGCCGATCGCCTCTTCCCGGGAAAATTCAGTAATTTTTTCAGCGGCTTGATTAAAGCTGGTGATACGGCAGTTTTTGTCCGTCGTAAAGACGCCGTCGTTGATGCTCTCGAGGATAAGCTCCGCTACTTTGGCGTCGGTAACGCTGGGGGCGCCGGTTTCCTCGAGTTGCGGCGATTCGGGTGGAACGTCTTTTTTAAGGAGATCGCCGTCCATAAAAAACTCCTTTAATTACAACTGCATATCCCTTCCGGGATTCGGGAGTTGAAAGGTTCGAAACATTATAAATTTTAAAGTTCACAACAATAATATTACCCTATAATCATAGCATTTAACAGGTACAATTGCAACATTAACGTTGCATTAGTTGCTGATATTACCGGACGGCATGGGAGGCTAATTGAATTTACGCGGACAAATCAATGGCTTCATTGTGGAAAGCTCGATTTGATGTGTCGTTACATGACTTTAATTTTTAAGAGCGACGGGCCTTATATCGACACAATTGGATAACGAACGTTATGGAGCGCGATTTACACTATAGGATGCTTTTTGCGATCCGACCATGAGGGATAATAATTACTCCATGAGACAAGGCCGCCTTACGAAAAAATCTGGGAGGTCCGGTTCGGACTGCGACTTGCCATCCATTACCGCTGGTCCCCTTGCGCTATACATTCGGACAACGCTACAGTTTGAGTGCCCCCGTCCGCGTTGTTTTAGCTGGAGAGGCAGGTCGATAAAGTTTGTCGCCCCTATCGCCCGTTACCGCCCTTTCCATTTTTCAAACCACCGCAATAAGGAGCGTTCATCAATCAAATATGGCCTTTTTTCAAAGCTTCCTTGACAATCCGGCGGGTAACGATAAACTATTAATTTTACTATGGCAAGGGATATTAACGATCGGCTCGTGGTCGACGTCGGCCGGATTCCGGCAAATGGGCTCATTATAGACGAGACTTTTCCCAGGGAATGGCTCACGAATATTCCCGAGTTCCTGGGCGACGGCGACACGCGGATAAACGGAGACTTAAAGGTCGCGGGCAAGGTGACCCTCGAGGGGGGCAACCTGCGCCTGAAGGGCTCGATCCATTATTTACTTTCAACCTTTTGCACCCGGTGCGGCGACCCGACCGAGGTACCCGTAAGCGGAGATATCGAGTTGACCCTTATTCCCGGCGAGGAGCCCGAGCTTCCCGACGGCTCCGAGATCGGCGACGACGAGACGGGCAGCGCCTATTTCCAGGGCGAGCGGGTGGACCTCAACCCTTACTTCAAGGAGGAGGCCGCCATCCAGATCCCGGTTCAGGCGCTTTGCCGTGATGACTGCAAGGGTCTTTGCCCGAAGTGCGGAGCCAACTTGAATCGCGAGAGCTGCTCGTGCGACAAGCAAAATGGAGACCCTCGTCTTCAGGTCCTTCGCGGCCTGAAGCTTGATGACGACCGGTAGTTGTCTTTTTCGAAAGCGGATTGCCGGCGAATAATTCTAGAATGGAGAATGAAATGGCGGTACCTAAAAGAAGGAAATCCAGGACCAGGGCCAGGACAAGAAGGGCCCATGACGCCCTTACCCCCGCGGGCTACGTCGCTTGCCCGAACTGCGGCGAGACCAAGCTTCCCCACCGCATGTGCCCGAGCTGCGGCGAGTACAAGGGCAGGCAGGTAAAGGAAGTGGAGGAGTCCTGATAAAGGTCGGCTCGAATACCCTCGCCAAGGCGGCCTGGTCATGAGCGTCGCGGCGGTGGTGTTTCCCGGCCAGGGCTCGCAGGCCCTGGGCATGGGAAAGACCCTCTATGAAACCTTCGCCCCGGCCAGGGACGCCTTTGACAGGGCGTCCGAGGCCGCCGGTTTCGACGTGGCCGACCTTTGCTTTAACGGACCGGCGGAAAGGCTGGGACGGACCAGTTTCACTCAGCCCTGCGTTCTTACCGCCAGCGTCGCGGCGTGGGCGGTGCTCCTGTCCGAGACCGGCTTGCAACCGGCCGTGGCCGCGGGTCACAGCCTGGGAGAATACTCGGCCCTTTGCGCCGCGGGCGCGATTTCCCTCGAGGACGCGGTCAGGGCGGTGAACCTTCGAGGCAAGCTGATGGAGGAGGCCGCTCCCGACGGCGTTGGCGTTATGGCCGCCATTTTAAAGGCCACGGCCGCCGAGGTGGAGACGGCCTGCGCCGAGGCGGCGGGGGGCGAGATAGTCGTGCCGGCCAACTACAACTCCGAGCAGCAGACGGTCATCTCCGGACACGCCCAGGCGGTCGAGCGGGCCGCGGCCATCCTGAAGGAAAAAGGCGCCCGCGTCATGCCCCTCAAAGTGAGCGGACCTTTCCATACTTCCCTGATGGAGCCGGCGGCCGAGGGCATGAAAAGCCACCTGGAAAAGGTTTCCTTTTCCGACCCCTCTTTTCCCGTGGTGTCCAACGTGGACGCCGTACCCTATCCGTCAGCCGACTCGGCGGCCGAGATTCTCGTCAGGCAGATAACCAATCCCGTCAGGTGGCTCGAGGCCACCATGGAAATGGCCAACATGGGAGCGACCACCTTTATCGAGTCCGGACCCGGCTCCGTGCTGGCGGGACTGGTTAAAAGGGTCCGTCCCGAGGCGGTGGTCCTGCCCATGTCCGAGCCGTCGCACCTGGACGCCATTGCCAAGGCCCTTGCAAATGGCGGCTGACAAGTTCCTGGACGGAAAGGTGGCCCTTGTCACGGGAGGGGCCGCCGGAATAGGACGCGCCATTTCCCTCGCTCTGGCCCGGGCCGGGGCGGTCACCGTGGTGGCCGACGTGAAGATAGACGACTCGGAACAGGCGACCCATAAAATCATCCAGGCCGAGGGGGGCAAGGCCCGGTCACTCGAGCTTGACGTGTCCGATTTCGAGGCGGTAAAGGAATCCTTCAAAGACCTGGAAAAAGAACTGGGCGGCCTTTACGCCCTGGTGAACAACGCCGGCATAACCGCCGACCAGCTTATGGGGCGCATGAGCCGGGAGCAATGGGACAAGGTGATCGGCGTCAACCTGGGCGGCTGCTTCAACTGCTGTCGGGCCGCTTCCCGCGTCATGCTCAAGGGCCGGGAAGGAAGGGTAATCAACGTGTCCAGCGTGGTGGCCCGCATCGGAAGACCCGGCCAGGCCAACTACGCGGCCTCGAAGTCCGGAATCGAGGGACTTACCAGGTCCCTGGCCATCGAGCTTGGCCACAGGGGCATTACCGTCAACGCCGTGGCTCCGGGATTCATCGACACGGACATGACCCGGGCCCTGCCCGAGGAAATGCTCGAGCGGTTCATCGAGAATATACCCCTGGGCCGGAGCGGGAGCATCGAGGAAGTGGCCCAGGCCGTCCTGTTCCTGGCCGGTCCGGGCGCCTCGTATATTACGGGCCAGACCCTCCACGTAAACGGCGGGTTGTATTTCGGCTGATACCCGGTTAAAATTTACCGTGCCGGCGGAGAGTGGCCAAACGGGACTCGCCGCCGCTTGAGCGCCTATAAATACTTTTTGGAGGCCATTCATGGCGGTTACCGATCGCATTATCGCTTTGATTATAAAGCACCTTGACGTGGACGAGGCCAAGGTCGCGCCCGAGGCCAAATTTATCGACGACCTCGGCGTAAGCTCGATGGACCTTTGGGAACTGGTGCTGGTCATGGAGGATGAGTTCGACCTCGAGGTGCCCGACGAGGACCTCGAGAAGATAGTCAGCATCCAGGACGCCATCGATTTCGTCGAGTCTCAGATCGGCAAGGAATAAAAAACTCCTCGGGAAAGAGGCGTCATTTTCAGGCGGGCCATAAGGTCCGCTTTTTTTAATAGGGTATTGGCGCCTTGCCCGCCCGTTGCAACGAGTCGCGTAACCGTGTACCTTCTAAGACGTCCGATGAAGAAGACGCTTTATCCGCTTTTTTTCATTTTGCTCGCGGCGTTTCGGGCCGGGTCCGAGCCCGGTCCGGCGGCCAAGGACCCGGACCCCTCTCCCTACGACCTTATTGTGGACCATAGCGAATGGACCTCTCCATCCGGGAAGCTCATTGATTTCTGCCTGCTGGGAAAGGCGGGGGAGGAGAGGGCAAGGACCGCGGCCGTCTATCAGTTCGAGCAAGGCGAGTGGAATAGAGCTTTCCTCGACAGGGACCGCAATTTTTCGCCGTGGAAGATCGAGGCCGTCGAGTTGGACGGCGACCCCATGCCCGAGGTCGCGGTGGGCGTCTATAAAACGACCGTCCGCGACCCGGTGGCGCGAAACAGACTCTTTATCTTCGACTGGAACGAGGACCATACCCTGGCCGCCAAGTGGCTGGGCTCGAGCCTTGGTCTTCCCCTTTTGGACTTCGGCTTCCAGGCCGGGGCAGACGGGAAGGACCGGCTTGTAACCATCGAGCAAAACGGGGACGAACGCCTGGTCCTCCGCGCCTACCGCTGGAAGGGCTTCGGTTTCGCGCACGAAAGGGAAATTATACGGGTCGTGAACCCGAAGGATAAAAATGACGCCATCTCGCGTCTCGAGAAAAAGCTTATCGAGCTTACGGAAAAAGGAGAGAGGCCATGAAATCATTCATATTGCGGACGGCTTATTTGTCGATCGCGGCTTTACTGTTTGTTTCCGCGTCGGCGATCGCGGCCGTTAACCCGGACGCGATCGATCTGGGCATGGACGTAAAGGGCCTTGACGCCGAGGCGCTTAAGCTCCATAAAAACGCGGTATACGCCAGGCACTGCAAGTATTTCACCGAGGCCCACGCCCGGGCCGCCTTCCGGGGTTACCAGGAGAACAAGTGCGGAAGCGACTTCTACTGGGGCGACCCCAAGCCCTTTGACGAGAATAAGCTGAGCAAAGCGGAGAAGGACTTTATCGCCCGCGTCGAGAAAAGGGAAGCCGAGCTCCGTAAGTCGCAAATAAAAAAGGAAGGCGGCAAGCTGGTTTTCGACAGGAACGCGGTGGTCAACATTTCCCAGTTCCGCGAGCTTTCGCCCCGGGTGATGGACAAGCTCTTCCAGAACGGCTTTGTGGCCGTGCCCAGCGAGCACGAGCAGCTTTTCCAGGTGTACGAGGGAAACGACTACAAGCTTATACCCAACTTCATTACCACCGACTCGGTGCTTCAGCTCTATCACCTTTATTTCGACTTTACCCTGCGCCAGATCGAGGAAGAAAAGCTCCTGCCCGAGGCCCGCTCCCTTTGTATCGAGATGGCCATGAAGCTGAACGGATTGAAGAATAAATATAAAACCGGAAGTGAAAACAAAGCCTTAAACGTTGCCGTGGTTTACTTCGCCGTGGCGGAGGACATGGCCACCATGTCCCCGGAGAAGCCCAAGGAAGGTGAGGGGGAAGAAGAAATCTACGATTACGAGCACATGCCCGAGCCGGGTCCGCCCGAGCTTATCTCGGAGGATGACTATAAACGTCCGCCTCCCGCGTGGCTGGATACCTCGCTCCACGCCGACTTCCTGCTCCAGCGAGAGCTGATACTGAAAGCCAAGGAAACGAAAAAAGGGCCCATTATGGGCACGGTCGATTACACCATGTTCATACCTCGCGGCCATTACACTCGGAGCAAGGCCCTGGCCGCCTACTTTCGGACCCTTATGTGGATGGGGCTGCCGGGCTTCATTTTGGACGACAACGTCATGCCCGTCGAGACCCCTCTTATCATCTCCCACGTCCTGACCGGCGACCCGACCCTGATGCAGAAGTATAACCTGATTTACGAGCCCACCTGTTTTTACGTGGGCCCTACCGACGACATAACGCCCATGCTGGTCAAAGAGGTGGCGGACGAGATATGCGGCAAGGACTCATCCCTCGACGCCTGGCTGGCCAAAAAGGACGAGATCGTAAAGGAACTGATCAAAAGGGACCCCACCAGGATAAGGATAACCAACCTTTCCCCCGAGAAGATGTCCCAGCTCGACGACCGCAACAAGCCGCAGGTCAGAGTCATGGGCATGCGCTACATACCCGACTCGGAGATGTTCCAGCGTTTGACCCACTTCGAGCGCCGACCCTTCCCGACTGGCCTGGACGTCTTCGGCGTCATGGGGGTCGAGACGGCCCTTAAGCTCCTCAAGGACTCGAAAATCGAATGGGACGGCTATTGGCCCGCAATGGAGGAACTCCAGGTCCAGTTCAAGGACATGAAGCCGCAGAGCGGCGAGGACAACCTCTACTGGAGGTGGATGCACCTTCTCAAGACCCTTAACCAGCCGCCGCCGGCCGCCGCGCCGGAGACCTTCAAGACCCCGGCCTGGCAAGCAAAAAACCTGACCACTTCCCTGGCCAGCTGGGCCGAGCTTCGTCACGACACCATCCTTTACGCCAAGCCCGCCTTTGCCGAGGGGGGCGGGGAGGAGGAGATGCCGCCCAGGATGGTGGGCTACGTCGAGCCCAGGCCCGACGTGTTCAAGGAACTCCTCGAGCTGCAACGGCTGACCTATACGAGCCTCGAGAAAAAGGGACTTCTTACCGAGCGCCTGACCAACGTGGGCGCCGACGTGGAGGAGGTCTTCAAGAGGCTGCTCGAGATCACTGAAAAGGAAGTGGCGGGCAAGACCTTGTCCGATGACGACTACGGGTACATCAAGCGGATGGGCAACGCCCTCGAGTGGCTGACCATCGGCATCCTCACCGACCCGTATAACGACTGGTACCAGGTGACCGGGCCCGACCGGTTCGTGGCCGTTATCGCCGACGTGCACACGGCCGGGGATACCACCCTCGAGGAAGGCGTGGGCTTTCCCGACGAGATTTACGTGCTTGCCGAGATCGAGGGAGAATTGTATATCACAAGGGGGGCGCTCCTCAGCTACTACGAGTTTACATGGCCCTCGAAGGACAGGCTGACCGACGAGAAATGGCAGCAAACGCTAAGGGACGGAAAAGCACCGCCCCGTCCATCCTGGATTGACGAGTACTGGGTGGGAGAGAAGGCCAAAGAGTTTCCCTTATATTACGATTACTCGCCGGGGGGATACTAAGCGGCCTCCTACCAGCGAAAAGCGCTTGACTTGGCCGCGACGATTGAAGTAGCCTGAGCTTGCCGGGAGGAATGAAGCGAGACCCGAGGGTCCGTTTCCCAGCCGGAGACTGAATCGAGCGTGGAACATGGCGAAGGCCCCATCCGCGGGCCTCGCCTGTAAACCTCTTTTAGTAGAGGCAGACGAAATGGGAAACAAGCCCACTAATATTACCCTGGCCCGTAAAAGCGGAGTCCCCGCCGCGCGCCTGGTCCCGCTCAGGATCCGGCCATGAAAGCTCCCGCCTGCTCCTGCGGCGGCCGGCTGGACCAGGTCGAGGCCGACAAGTACCAATGCTCCAGTTGTGGTAAGGTCCATCATCTAGTGGACCGGCCCGCCGATCCAACCGACAAGCGACTCGATATAGAGAAGACCAGACGCGAACTCGAAAAGGTCGAGGAAGAAATTTATTGGCTCAATTTGTCTATAGTAGGCCCCGCGGCAAGATACATGCGGTTTCTCAGCATTGGGGGCATTATTATGAGCGTTTTCGGAATGGTTTATGACCTTTTCCGAGGCGGCCATGGAAATTCCAATATGAGTTTATTAGTCGCCAGCGCCGCCGTGTTTTTGGTTTGCACGCTAATCTTAAAAGCCCAGAGATGGGAGAAGGAAAATCGTATCGATGACCTGAAAATCAAAAGACGGTACCTGCGAATGAAACTCAAAGCCTACAAGTCTAAAAAGGCTTAATCGCGGATTGAATTTCAATACTGAAGCGCGCATCCAGCCTCACGGGCACTGGACGGTCCTTGGCTTTGCGAAACGGTGGTTCCACCTATATTACGATTACTCGCCGGGGGGATACTGAGGTATCCCCCTTCAGCGAGGCGCTCTCTACTGGGCGGCGGTTTTAGCTTCCGGCTCGGCCTGGGCCTCCCGCAACAGGTGGGGAAAAGCCCGGTGCAGCAGGTCGTCCAGGTACTCGAGGGGAAAGGGCTTGATAAGGAAATACTTGGCGCCCAGTTTCTTTGCCTCCTCCAGGATGTCGTCCCTGGGGTAGGCCGACATGAAGATGACCGGCACCTCGGCGGTGCCGTCGTTGTTTCTCAGGGCCTTGAGGAGGGTAACGCCGTCGAGCTTGGGCATGCGGATGTCGGAGATTATAAGGTCCGGCACCATGTACATCGAGAGCAGGAGCACCTCGAAGCCGTTGGCCAGGGTCTTGATCTCGAACCCCGCCTTGGTCAGGTATCTTTGGAGCGAGTACCTGATGGTCTGGTCGTCGTCGACCACGAAGATGAGTTTCTTTTTCGTTTCCATTTTGCACCTCTTTATACAGGCTATGGTTTCTTCGGCCGCCCTTTCCGGCGGCTCAGTTTTTCATATCCTCCAGCTCGGCCGCCGTTTCCTTGCCCGCGCTCACGTCAAGGACGGCCTTGAGCTCGATCTCGATTTTTCCGTCCCCCCTCGATTTGAGTCCGGCCTGGTCCACGGAGACGAGACGTCCCTTTTTGAAGAGCGACTCGATGAGAACGCCCTTGCCGCCCTTGTCCGACTTCATGATCCTCTCGGTCAGATCGGGGACCGGCATCAGCTCTTCCACGCCCCTCTCGAACTCCTCGATCACGGGCCGGAGCTCCTTTTCGCTTCCCTTATAAAAGACCACCCGCTTGTCGAGGAATTTTTCGATTTCATCCTCCGCCCCGTCGCGGAAGGGGTTGGCCGAGACCATGTGCAGTTTTCCATCCTCGATAAACAGGGGAATGACCAGGTATTTCTTCATGAGGGAAAGGGGGAATTCCCCGATCAGGACCGGATCGAGCATCTGCTCGTTCACGTGCACGAAGGGTATCTCGAGGAAGCTGGAGGTGGCCCAGTCCAGATCGTCCTCCGAGGTGGCGCCGTTGGCGATCAGTTCTTCCCTCAGGCTCGAGCCCTTTTGGGCGGACTCGATTTTGGCCTTCTCGAAGGCGGCCCCCGATATCCATCCCGACTCGAGCAGTATCTCGCCGAGCAGGACCTCGCTCGATATGGGCCGGCCCTCCCTGAGGAGGGACTTGGCCGCGGCCTGGCCCACGGTCTTGACCACTCTCCGCACGTCGTCGAAGGGCTTGATCATAACGGCGTGGGCGCCCAGTTTGCCGGCCTCTCCCACCATGTCGTCGTTCGAGTATGAGGTCATGATGATTATCTCGGTGGTGGGCCACATCCTTTTCAGGACGCGCATGCACTCGAGTCCGTTCATGACGGGCATCTTCAGGTCCATCAGCACGGCCCTCGCGGTTTTTTGGACCAGCGCGTCCAGGGCCTCGGTCCCGCACTGCGCCGTCCTAACCTCGTAGCCCTTGCGCTGGAGGGCCCGCTCGCAGGCCACCCGTATGATGCCGGCGTCGTCAACGATCAGCACTTCACGCTCGTAGGTATCCAAGGCTTTATCCATGCTCTCATCCTTTATTTTTCCCGGGGTGGGGCCGCGGGCAAGTTGATCTTGAACAGGGCCCCCCTCTCGGGCACGCTGTGGACCTCGATCGACCCTCCATGGTCCTTGACTATGCCGTAGACAATGGACAGGCCCAGGCCGGTCCCCTCTCCCTCCGGCTTGGTGGTGAAGAAGGGGTCGAATATCTTCTCCTTTACCTCGTCGGGAATCCCGGGGCCGTGGTCCTCGACCTCGATCTCGGCCCCGCCGTCCTCCCGGGCCCGCCCGCGTATGGCCACGCTTCCATGCTCGTCCATGGCGTGGGCCGCGTTCAAGATAAGGTTCATGAGCACCTGCTGGACCTGGCTGGGATTGGCCCAGAGCAGGGGAAGGTCGTCGTCATACTCGGTCTCGAGCTCGATCTTCCTGTTCCTCAGCTCGTGCCCGATAAGGGTCGCCGTCCGGTCCACGATGGCGGGCAGGTATACCTCCTCCCTCCTCTTGTCGTCCGATTGCCTGGCAAAGGAAAGAAGGCCCTGCACGATCTCCTTGCATTGGTGGACCGCCTGCTCGATCTGCCTTAAGTCCTCGACGACCTCGTCCTCCTTTTGTTCCATCAGCATCACCTGGGCCAGGGCCAGGATGCCGGAAAGAGGATTGTTGATCTCGTGGGCCACGCCCCCCGCCAGGGTCCCGATCGAGGCCATCTTCTCCGACTGCACCAGCTTGCCCTGGGCCTCCCTCAAGGCCCGGGTCCTTTCCTCGACCTTTCTCTCGAGTCCCTCGTTAAGCTCGAGAAGCTCCTGGTTCTGTTCCTCGATTTTATTCAGGAGCCGCTCGTTAAAGTCCTTTAACTGCCAGTTCTTAAGGCCCGCCTTGATGGTGACCTTGAGGTCCTCGTCGTTCCAGGGCTTGGTCAGAAACCTGAATATCTCGACCTTGTTGATCGCCTCCTCGGCCGTCTTCAGGTCCGAGTAGCCCGTGAGCATGACCCGGACCGTCTCCGGTTTTATCTCCTTGGCCTTGCTCAGGAACTCGATCCCGCTCATGATCGGCATACGCTGGTCGCTCACGATCAGGTGGACCTCGTTTTGCGCGAGCGTATCGAGTCCCGCCTGGCCGCAGTCGGCGGTGACGATATTGTATCCCTCGTGCTTGAGCACCCTCTTCAGGCTCCTCAGCACGTTAGCCTCGTCGTCCACCAAAAGGACCGTGAGCTCGCCCATGTCCCTGGGCCTGACGCGGGATTCCTCGGCTTCTTCCAGCTTGATTAAAGGATGAACGGTCATCAGGAGGCCTCCTTCATGATTTCCGGACCGGTTATGGGCAGCCTTATGGTAAAGGTGGTCCCTTTCCCTTCCTCGCTCTTGACCTTGATCTGGCCGCCGTGCTTTTGCACGATGCGATAGGAAATAGCCAGGCCCAGCCCGGTGCCCTTGCCAACCTCCTTCGTGGTGAAGAAGGGATCGAATATTCTGTTCATCAGCTCGGGCTTGATGCCGGAGCCGGTGTCGCTGACCTGGACGCAGACGTGATCGTCTTCCTTGTATGTTTTGAGCCTTATCTCCCCGTGCTCGGGGATGGCGTGGGAGGCGTTGATCAGAAGGTTCATGAAGACCTGGTTTAGCTCCTGCGGATACCCCTTGATGGGAGGAACGTCATCGAACTCCCTCAGGACCTCGGCCTTGTATTTGAGCTCGTTCCACACGATGTTCAGGGTGCTCGCCAGTCCCTGCTGAACGTCGAGCCACTCGGGTTTGCCCGACTCGGGATGGGAAAACTCCCGCAGGTCGAGCACGATGGCCTTGACCCTGCTGGCCCCCTCCTGGCATTCCCTGATGATGTTCTCGAACTCCTCGAACAACTCGTCGGGATCGAGTTCCTCCCTTATCGCCCGCAGCCGGGATAAAAAGTCCGAATAGTCGTCGTCCAGCCCGTCCCCGGCCGCCTCCATGATGGCCTCGTAGCCGCAGGTGGGGGAATAATCCCTCGAGCCGGACCTCTCGAGGTCGCCGATCGAGTCGAGGACGTCGTCGTAGGTCCGGAAAAGCTTTAAAAGCTCCCGCCTGTATTCGTCGAGAACGTTCAGGTTCGAGCTGATGTAGCCCATGGGGTTGTTGATCTCGTGGGCCACGCCCGCGGCGAGCTGCCCGATGGAGGCCATCTTTTCCGATTGCAGGAGCTGCATGGTCGCGCTTTCTAGTTCCTCGTTCTTGCACATCAGCTCCTTGTTCTTGTTTTGGATGACGTCCAGGAGCTTTTGCCTGGCCACTCCCATGGCCAGCTCGATGGCCATGTGCTTGATGGTGGCGCGCCTCTCCTCGGTGAAGTCGCTCGCGTCGGTGCTCATGAGGACGATCACGCCCTCCAGCTTTCCGTCCACCACCAGGGGCTCGGACAAAAGCGACTTGAGCCCCATGGTGGCCAGCTTTTTCCTGGTTCCGGCGGTCAACTTAAGGTCCGAGGCGTCGTCGATAAAAATGCTTTTCTTGAAAAGGGCGGACCTGCTGGCCAGGCCGCTGGCCGACCAGTCGGCCGCCGCCGCCGCTATCTCGGTCATGGACTTGGCGGAAAAACTCTGGTGCGCCAGGAGTTTTAGCTCCTGGGAGTCCTGCACGAAAAGGGCTGCCACCGGAACGCCCATGATGGTGCAGATGCCGGTCAGGGCGTTCTGGGCCAGGCTGTTGAGGTCGGGGGCCTCCTTGATCGACTGGGAGATCGAGAGAAGCAGGTTCTTCTCGAACTCCTCCCTTTTCCGGGCCGTGATGTCACGGTATATGCTCTGAATACCAACGGCCTTGCCGCCGATAAAGATGGGTATGGACCTCACCTCGACGTCGATCACCCGGCCGTCCCTTCTGATGATCTCCATCTCGAACTGGCGGGCGTAGCCGTCCTCGAGCATCCTGCTCACCAGGTTTTTGATCCGTTCGTGCTCGGCCTTGGGAAGGATGCCGTACTCGAGGACCGAGCGGCCGATGGTCGTCTCGTTGGGGTCCAGGCCCAGTAGCTGGGCCATCTGCCAATTCGACTCGATGACGGTAAAATCCAGGTCGTGGATCAAGATGGCGTCGGCGGCGTTGCGCATGTAGTTCCTGTACTTGGCCTCCGATTCCTCGAGGGCCACCGTCTTGTCGTTCAGCTCGAGCTCGAGTTCCTTTTTGTCCTGGACGTCGACCGCGGCGTGGGACACGCCCGCCAGGCTGCCGTCCTCGTCCAGGAGCGCGTTAAGGGTGACGTAATTCCATTTCTTCCGGCCGTTCTTGTCCAGGTATTCCCTTTCCATGGACTCCTTGCCGCCGCCGGCCAGGACATCTTCGATCTTGCAGTCGGGGCAGGGACTCGTGTCCCAGCGGAAAGCCTCGTAACACTTAAGGCCGACTATTTCTCCATGAAGGGACTTGGCGTAGCGGTTGGAGAATATTATGGTGTAATCGGGGTCGATCTTGACCACCGACACGCCCGATCCCTCGAGAATGGACTCGGCGTTTTCCGCTCGCGTGGCCATCTGCCTGAGCGAAACAAGGACGACCCTTACCGTGTAAATCCCGTTGACGAGGACAAGGGCCGATAAAAGAAGACCTATGGCCATGGAGGAGGTCGAGTCGGAAAGCACGAAGAACCAGGCGGCCGGAAACACCGTGAACAGGGCCAGAAGAAGATACGCGAGGTATTTGGCCCGCGTCACGTCGAAGGACGACTCCCATTTTATCAGGTGATTGCCGAGCGAGAAGATGGCCTTGTATTCCTCCTCGCCCACGTCCTCCCCGTCCCGGGCCTTGAACAGGGTCGATAGGGAGGCGGCCAGTCTTTTAATAAAGGACGGCGAGCGGTCGTCCCACTCCACCACGTACTCGCAGCGGCTCGAGCCGAAGGCCGTGCCGCATACCTCGACTTCTCCGTCCACCCGCGCCTCGCCCATGTCCGACTCGAGCCCGCCGGCTTCCCTGGCCTTGAGCCGGCCATCCTCGCCGAACTCGTACTCCCTGCCGTCTATCGGGCCGGCCATGTCCACTCGCACCTGGCAGTGGCTCTCGCCAATCCGGTAGGACCCGACCCCGCTCTTGATTAAAATCCCCTCCATAACTCCCCTGGCCAAAAGGCAATGGTCCCGAGTATGAAGTCCGTCGTTGGCCCTCGAGATGGACAACCTTAATTTCCGGCCGTTGGTCTCCTCGATTTCCACCCGGTGGTTCCTGTCGATGAGCTTGGCGAAGCGGGGAAAATGGGAAAGGGTCTCCCTGGCGCCCACCTGCGTGAGAATGGCGCGGTCCAGCTCGGCGTCTCCGCCAAAGGCCACCCGCTTTCCGGTCTCGAGGCCGATGTTGGGGTCTCCGGTTATGGTTTTCGCCTGAGCCAGCATAAGGGTCAGCTCCTCGTTGGTCAGCCAGCCGTCGGGGCCGCTAAGGTAGTCGCCGTCGCGCCCGGCGATCTCGATAAGCGACGACGGGTCTATGCCCCGCTCCAAAAGGACCTGGAACAGCGCCCTCGTCACTCGAGTGCTTACTTCACCTTGCATCTGGCAACCCCGGATTATGCAACTGCCCGTCTTCCATCCCTTCTCAAAACCAGGAGGTTACTTAACTCCTAATCCTCGATAATGATCGCGCCCCGGCTGTCGCGCTTGACCTTGCTGATGCCCGGGTGCTTGGCCTCGAGAACGTGGGCAACGTCGGCGCGGCGCTTGAGGTCCACCAGCATCTCACGCGACTTGCCCTGCATAAGCGAGACGTCCACCGCCTTTTTGATTATCGACCTGACCTCATGGTCGTCCCAGGGTTTCTCCAGGAAACGGAAAAGCTTCCCCTCGTTGATCCCCGAGATGGCCATGTCCAGGTCGGCGTGACCCGTCAGCAGTATGCGCGTCACGCTGGGGAAGCGCTTCCTAACCTCGATCAGAAGGTCCATGCCGCTCATGCCGGGCATGCGGTAATCGGAGACGATCACGTTGAAGGGACCCTTTTCAAGAAGACCGATGGCCTTGGTGGGGTCCTGGCACGTCGCCACCTCGTAGGGCTCGTTTCGCAAGGACCGAACCAGTGAGTTCAGAACGTACTCCTCATCGTCAACCAGGAGTATCGAGCCGATTTTCTTTTCGTTTGTCTTGCCCATCCATTCCTCCTCGCGCTTTTTCCCATAAATTCCAAATAAGAGAATTGCTTCTCCCGCGTCCGGTTCTAAGAGTAATCAAGAATAATGCCGAAACCGACCGGTCTTGTTCATTCAACCTAAACTTCTGATATCGTTATTTTAAATGGCTGATATCGGCCGAGTTGCAAATATTTTGCGCTTTTCTCTTATCGGATTCGCGAATTGTACTTTCCCGGCCCGGCCAAGAAAATTGTCTTTCGTTTTCAATCGGCTAGCGCAATAAGGGGGCGAAATCTCATAAATGATATTTCCAATTATGGAAATCCTAAATTATTACGGAGAGTAACGCCGGTATCGGCGCCACCCGCGTCGCGTCCTGGCGCGGTCCATAATCGAGTTCATTGCCCATAAAATAAAAAACTCTTTGGGCTATACTATATATCTATTCCCCGCCCGTTCGGGCGGGGAAACCTTTTTACTTCGCCAAAGATAAAACCGCCTGCAATTGACGCGGCGGGAGAGTTTGGCTAGTTTATTAATGGAGAAAAAACATGGAAGTAAATCCCGAGACATATAAATATATTCTGCTTGTGCCCCATTTCCTTTTCGCCATAAGCTTTCACGAGTTCTCCCACGCGGGGGCCGCCTACCTGCTGGGGGACGACACGGCCAAACATATGGGAAGACTCACGCTCAATCCCATCAAGCATATCGACCCCATTGGCGCCATAGCCCTTTTTATCATCGGACTGGGATGGGCCAAGCCCGTTCCCATCAACCCTCTCCGCTTTAAAAACCCCAGGAGGGACGACGTAATCGTAAGCCTGGCCGGACCCGGCTCGAACCTGGTCCTGGCCCTGGCCTTTATCGCCCTCATCTGGATAGTCGTGTTAATCGCGTTTAAATCCACGCCTTTCCTCGAGATCGTCTTTCGCTTTTTGCTCGTGGGCGCCAGCATTAACATGCTGCTTTGCTTTTTCAACCTCCTTCCCGTTCCCCCCCTCGATGGAAGCCACGTGCTGATGGGTATATTGCCCGAGTCCGTGAGCGAGGCCTTAAGGCCGCTCATGAGCGCCGGACCCATGCTGCTTCTGGCCATCATCATGCTGGAAAGCTTCGCCCATATCCCCATCTTCAGCTACCTGGTCTTCAAGCCGGCCGACGGTTTAACCAAGCTTCTCCTTACCGGCGTGGTTGGATGAGGCGGCCGGGTGGCCGGCCACTCGTCCGCGATCTTTTGCGCCGGTCCCATGTTTCATGAGAAAATAATTATTCGGCCGGCGAGCGTCGTTTCTCGCCGCTACATTAACTCGGGAGTAATCAATTGGAAAGGAAAAGAATCTTAAGCGGCAACCGTCCCACCGGGGCCCTCCATCTCGGGCATCTGTGGGGGGCCCTTCAAAACTGGGTCGACCTCCAGGAAGACTACGATTGCTTTTACTTCGTGGCCGACTGGCACGCCCTGACCACGGAGTTCGAAAATACGGGGATCATCAAGCCGAGCACGGTTGAAATGGTCATGGACTGGCTGGCGGTGGGTCTCGACCCTGACCGGAGCACCATTTTCGTCCAGTCCCAAATCAAGGAGCACGCCGAGTTGTACCTCCTTTTGGGGATGACGGCCTCGGTGGCCCGCCTCGAGCGGGTACCCTCCTACAAGGCCTTCCAGGAGGAAACGGGCCGGGACGTCTCGACCTACGGTTTCCTCGGGTATCCTCTCCTTCAGACGGCCGACATTCTCATGTACCGCCCGGTGGGAGTGCCGGTGGGGGAGGACCAACTCGCCCACGTCGAGCTGACGAGGGAATTCGCCCGCCGCTTCAACAACCTCTACGGCGAGGTCTTCCCCGAGCCCGAGGCCCTTTTGACCAAGACCGCCAAGGTGCCGGGAACGGACGGAAGAAAAATGAGCAAGTCCTACGGGAACTCCATCGCCCTGGCCGAGCCGCCCGAGTCCATCGAGCGGAAGATCAAGACCATGATGACCGACCCGGCCCGCAAAAGGAAGACCGACCCCGGCGACCCCGATCTCTGTCCGGTTTACGACCTCCACCGGATTTACTCGGACCATGAAACCCTTTTGTGGTCGGCCGACGGGTGCAGGACCGCCGGCATCGGATGCGTCGAGTGCAAGAAAAAGCTCTGGCCGCGCGTGATCGACTCGCTCGAGCCGGTCCGGACCAAGCGCGCCTATTACCAGGACAGGCCGGGCGAGATACTGGAAATCCTGGAGGAGGGAAACAAAAAGGCCAGGGCCTTCGCCGGGGAAACCATGGCCGCCGTAAGAAAAGCCATGCAAATCGACTAGGCCAAGTCCCGCGAGGTCCATGCCGTGGCCGCCGTAAGGGGGAAGCTTTTATGGACAAGCCGCGCTCCAAAAACAAAATCGCTCTGTTTTTCATCCAGCTCGCAACGATGGCGCTTTGCATGGGATCATCCTGCGGACTTGGCGAGGACGGGACGGTGCCGGCGACCAAGGCGGTGGGTCCGGAGGAGTTCGTGGTCCGGATGAAGCCGTCCCTGGGCTTTCGTCCGGCGCAATACGAAACGGTCCGCGTACTTGGCGTAAGGGCTATTTTCAGCGACGAGGACGGAGGTTTCGAGGGGGCCATACAAAGGCTGGACAATCTGGTGGCGGGCAAAAGGGTCGTTCTTCAATACGAGCGTCCCGGGGTTAAATCGAGGACGGCGAACGGCGCGCTTCTCGTTTGGGTCAAGGTTGACGGCCGGGACCTTAGCGAGCTTATGATCGAAAGCGGCATGGCCCGCTTTCATTCCGGCTACGATTGCCAAAGCAAACGGGAAGCCCTGAAAAAACTGGACCTCGAGATATACGGGGAGATGGAGCCGGAAAAACGCTGGTCCTACCCCGGTTTTTACGACCGCGAGGACGGCGATTACGAGATAATCCTCGAGGAGTGGTAGCCGTCGTTCCCCCGGGCTTTCAAGCCGGGCTTTTTTAATATAATATAGTCTTCCGGCAAGGGTTTATTGCATTCGAGATAAAAAGAGCGCGCCGGGTTGAATGGTCCGCTCCTTATTCGAGGCGCGGCGTTTTTTTTTTCGAGCCGCGCTTTTAGGGTATTTTGCCGCCGCATGGAAAGTCAGGATACATACAGGGTACGGCTCGAGATATTCGAGGGTCCCTTGGACCTTCTGCTTTATCTGATCAAGAAGAACGAGCTGGACGTATACGATATTCCCATCGCTCTTATCGTCGAGCAGTACAACGCCTATCTCGATCTGATGCAGGCGCTGAACCTCGACATGGTGGGCGATTTTCTGGTCATGGCCGCCACCTTGTCCCACGTGAAGTCACGCATGCTTCTTCCGTCGGTGGAGGGCGAGGACGAGGAGGAGGGGGGGGAGGACCCCCGGGCCGAGCTGGTTCGCAAAATACTCGAGTACCAGCGCTACAAGGAGGCGGCCGAGGACCTTATCGCCCGTCCCCTTTTGGGCCGCGACGTTTACACGCGGGAAACGGACCAGTCGGCCATCCACGGCGCCGCCCAGGAGGCGGGCATTCCCGAGGTGACCTTTATCGAGGTGGGGGTGTTCGGTCTTCTCGAGGCCTTCAAGGAGGTCATGGAGAAGGCCCAGATCACGAACTGGCACGAGGTCGCCATGGAGCGCGTCTCGATCATGGACCGGATCAACCAGGTGCTCGATCTGTTCAAGGACGTTGACACGCTGGGCTTCGAGCAGCTTTTCACCGAGGTGACCGACCGGTTCATGGTTATCGCCACCTTTTTGGCCATCCTCGAGCTGGTCAAGCTCAAGGTGATTAAAGTACACCAGGAGACCAGGTTCGGCGCCATCGTGCTGGTCAGGGCCGTGACCATAGACGACGAGTGGCTGACGGAAAACCTGCCGGGACTGGACACTGAAAGAGGTTAGGAAATTGGACCGGGAAAAGATAGAGTCGATCATCGAGAGCCTTCTTTTCGCCGCCGGCGAGGCGATCACTCTCCGGCGTCTTTGCGACGTGATCTCCGAGGCGGACAAGAAGGAAGTCAGGGCGGCGATGGAGGAACTGGCGAGGAAATGGGACCATCCCGGCCGCGGGTTGAGACTGGTCGAGGTGTCGGGCGGATACCAGTTCCAGACGGCGCCCGAGAACTCGGCCTGGGTGGGCAGGCTGTTGCAGACCCGTCCCGTCCGCCTGTCAAGGGCTTCCCTCGAGACCCTGGCCATCGTGGCCTACAAGCAGCCCGTTACCAGGACCGAGCTCGAGGAAATAAGGGGAGTCGACTCGGGAGGAGTATTGAAAACCTTATTGGAACACGGCTTCATCCGGATCGCCGGAAGGAAAGACGTGGCCGGAAGGCCGCTTATTTACGCCACCGATAAGAAGTTCATGGAATTCTTCCGCATGAAGAGCCTGGCCGAGCTTCCAACTTTGAAGGAGCTTGACGACATGCATGGGGAGGCGACGGCCGAGACCGGACCCGCGTCCGATGGGGACGCGATCGAGGAAGTCCCCGTCCATGGCGAGGAGGAAGCCGGGGCCCCAAACGAGCCCGAGGAACTGGAAGAAACGGACGCCGATTCCCGCGAGGAAGAGATGGAGACGGACGCCCCGGGACTCGATGAAGAAGGACCGGACGACGGCGAGGGACCCTGAGCGCTAGCGACGATTGTATTGAAGCGCCGATCGATTTTCCAACCAAGAGTAGTTTTCAACATGTACGGCGAAAAAGAGAGAATAAGTTACCTTTTCAAGGGCCGCTGGTTCGTCAGCCTCTGGTTCGGACTGGGCTCGGCCGCGCTGGCGGTCATGGTCAATCCCTCGGTAATTCCTTATATAGTATTGATCGGCGTTTTTCAGATGACGCTCAACCAGCCCTTTACCTGGAAAAGACTTCTGGGCGTCGATATTTCCCGGCTGGCTCGCGCCCATCTTTATACCGACGTCATTATTATTACTCTTTCCATACATTTCTTCGGAGGCCTGCACGCCGGCCCCCTTTTGATGGTCTATCTTCTACTCATCGTTCACGCCTCTCTTACCCTGGGTCCGAACGAGGGACTGAGATCGTCCGCGGCCAGCCTCTTTTGTTTTTTCCTGATGGTGATAGTCGAGAAAATATCGGGTATTTATTACCCTCCTCTTTACGGTCCCGGCGCGGGCTGGTCCAACTACCTGGCCATGTTCCTGTCCACCGTCACCATATTCACCGTGCCCTTCCTCACGGGCAAGTTCGTTTTCGGCGTTATCAACCGGCAGCAGTCGGAGATTAAAAGCACCCTCGAGGCCTTCCAGGGCGTTTTTATGGGCGCCATCGAGCCCGCTATCATGCTCGATCACGAGGCCCGGGTGGTCCAGGCCAATTATTCCGCCTCGGCGATTTTCAATATGGACTCCGAGGCCATGCGCGGGAAAATCCTTTACGATCTGGTGTCAGGGGAGACGGCCGACGAGTTCGCCGTAATCCTCCAGAACGTGGCCGCGGGCGAAAGGGTCGCGGGCCGAAACCTTCCCTTCCATCCTCTGGGCGGAGAATCCAGGGTGCTCGAGATCGGCGCATCTCCCTTTGACACGGGCGCGGGAAAGCCCGGGTCCATACTCGCCCTCCTGGACGTGACGGAAAAAATCCGCATGGCCGAGGAACTTAAAAGATACTCCGAGGAACTGTACAGGAAAGTCGAGGAAAGGACCGCCGAGCTCGAGGAATCCAGGGAGATTTACCTCAGCCTCTTCGAGAAAGCCGCCGTTCCCCTTTGCTGGCTCGATCCCGAGGGAGTTTTGCAATCGGCCAACAACGCCTTTAAAAACCTCACGGGAATGGAGGACAAGGACCAGGGAACGGCGGCCCTGGTCGATTTGGTGGAAAACCCCAGGGAAAGGGCGGCCGTGGCGGACGCCCTTGACAGGCTGAGAAGGGGACTTGACGCTCCCACCCGGGGCGAGGTCGAGATCAAAAGCAGGCGGGGCAAATCGTTCACGACCGAATGGTTCGTCCGTTTCGATCCTCTTACCGACCAGATACTTGTCTCGATGATCGACATCACCGACCGCAAGCTGGCTGAGAGGGCGCTTAAAGAGAGCGAGGAAAGATACCGGACCCTGGTCGAGACCTCGCCCGACGCCATCAACGTCACCGACCTGGCCGGTCGTTTTCTGATGGCCAACCGCCAGTCGCTAATAATGGGGGGCTTTTCGAGCGAGGAGGAACTGCTGGGCTCGAGCGCCTTCGACGCGGTAGCGCCCGAGGACAAGGACGAGGCCATTAAGGGCATGATGAAGACCCTTTCCGAGGGGACCGTGCGCAACCTCGAGTACGTTTGCCTCAAAAAGGACGGGACCCGGTATCCGGCCGAGATGAGCGTTTCCATTCTCAAGAACGCCGGCGGCGACCCGGTGGGCTATATCGGGGTGACCCGCGACGTCTCCGCGCGGCGGGTCGCCGAGGACGCCCTTAAAAAGAGCGAGGAAAGGTTCCGCGCCCTCATCGAGCACAGCCAGGACGTCATCTCCATAATCGACGCGACGGGCAAGATATTATACGAAAGCCCGGCGGCCATGCGCATCCTGGGCTACGATCCCGAGGAGCTCATCGGCCACAGCGCGTTCGATTTCATCCGTCCATCGGACTCCAAGGAAGTGGTCGAGCGTTTTTTCGAGGGCCTCGGTAATTACGGCTCCACCATTTACATGGACCTGACGCTCATGGCGAAGGACGGCTCGGAGAAGACGGTCGAGGCCACGGTCACGAACCTTATTGACAACCCGATAGTGGGCGGGTATATCATCAACTCGCGAGATATCACGTACAAGAAGGAACTGGAGGAAGCAAGAGAGAAGCTTCAAGAGGAACTTGTCCTGGCCCGGCAGCTGGCGGCGGCGGGCAAGATGGCCGCGGGCGTGGCCCACGAGATGAACAGCCCCCTCACCGCGATCAGCTTCTACACGGACGCCCTCGAGAAGTCGGAGGAGTTAAGCGCCGAGCAGGTCGGGAAAATCCAACGCATCAGGGAGTCGTCGGACAGGCTTCAATACCTTATCTCCCGCCTGATCAATTTTTCCTCCGCGGACAGGGCCGAGCTCGAGCCGCTGGATATTAACGAGGTCATAAGTCAGGTGGTGGACGCCCTTTCTCACGAGTTTGCAAAGCGGCCGGAAGTGGAGTTGACTCTCGATCTGCAGGACGGCCTGGCCAGAGTTAACGGCAATAAGAAGCATCTTTTCCATATGACCTCCAACCTGGTCGTGAACGCCCTGCAGGCCATGGGGGAGAAGGGAGGCAAGGTCTCCGTCAAAACGCTCGCCGCTCCCGACGCGATACTCCTCGAAGTAAGGGACAGCGGATCGGGGATCGAGGAAAAGGACGTCCCCAATATATTCAAGCCTTTTTTCACCAGCAAGGCGGAAGGCGAGGGCTTCGGCCTGGGCCTGGCCATCGTGGCCCAGGTCGCCAGGCTGCATGGCGCCGAGGTAAAAGTGGACTCGAAGTCCGGCGAGGGATCGACCTTTACCGTCGAGTTCCCCCTTCCAAAACAGAGCGCCTGAATAAGCCCCGGTCTTCTATCGCGAGCGAATAAAAAGGCGCGGCCTCGAAGGAAAAGCCGCGCCTTTACTTTTGGGCGAAGTCATTACTGGTTCATGGAAGAGAGGAACTCCTCGTTCGACTTGGTCCCGCTGATCTTGTCGAGCAGGAACTCCATGGCGTCGATGGTGTTGAGGGGAGAGATGACCTTCCTTAAAAGCCAGACGCGCTGGCGCACGTGCTCGGGTACCAGAAGCTCCTCCCGCCGCGTGGCCGAGCGGTTGATGTCGATGGCCGGGAAGATGCGCTTCTCCATCAGGCGCCTGTCGAGCTGAATCTCGCAGTTGCCCGTTCCCTTGAACTCCTCGAAGATGACCTCGTCCATCCTCGAGCCCGTGTCGATGAGAGCGGTGGCGATGATGGTCAGGCTTCCTCCCTCCTCGATGTTGCGGGCCGCGCCGAAAAAGCGCTTGGGACGCTGGAGAGCGGCCGAGTCCACGCCGCCCGTCAGTATCTTGCCCGAGGGCGGAAGCACGTTATTATAGGCCCGGGCAAGTCTCGTGATCGAGTCAAGCAGAATGACCACGTCCTTTTTATGCTCGACCAGGCGCTTGGCCTTCTCGATGACCATCTCGGAAACCTGCACGTGGCGCTGGGGAGGCTCGTCAAAGGTCGAGGATATGACCTCGCCCCTTACCGAGCGCTGCATGTCCGTCACCTCCTCGGGCCGCTCGTCGATAAGGAGCACGATGAGGTAAATATTGGGATGGTTCCTCATAAGCGCGTTGGCCACGTTCTGCAGCATGACCGTCTTGCCCGAATAAGGCGGAGCAACGATAAGGGCGCGCTGGCCCTTGCCGATGGGCGAAATCATGTCGAGCACGCGGGTAAGGTAGTTATCGTGGTCCGACTCGAGCTGGAGCCACTCGTCCGGATAAAGGGGAGTCAGGTTGTCGAAAAGTATCTTTTCCCTGCTCACCTCGGGTTCCTCGAAGTTGACCGCCTCGACCTTGAGCAGGGCGAAGTAGCGCTCCGAGTCCTTGGGCGGACGGATTTGTCCCGCCACCGTGTCGCCCGTCCTTAAATTGAAGCGCCGTATCTGGGAGGGCGAAACGTAAATGTCGTCCGGCCCGGGAAGGTAGTTGTAAGTGGGCGAGCGCAGGAAGCCGAAGCCGTCGGGAAGTATCTCGAGCACGCCCTCCCCGTAGATGAGCCCGTCTCGCTCGGCCCGGCGCTGGAGAATGGCGAAAATCAGGTCCGCCTTGCGCATGCCCGCCGCGCCCTCCAGGTTGATGTCCTTGGCGATCTGCAGAAGCTCGGCGATCTTCTTTTGCTTGAGTTCCTTGAGGTTGAGCTCGGAGAAGTTGACGTCCGCCGCGCGCCTTTCCGGTTTTTCAGGCTTCTCAGGTTTTTCCGAGTTCTCGGCCTGCTTGGCCTCCGGTTCCTCGACGGGATCGGTCTTCCTCGCGTTCTTCCTTGCCGTGGTCTTCTTTTCCGTGTCGTTGTTTTCTTTGTCGTTTGACTTGCTTGCGCGGGGCATGTCGTTCTCCTTTAACGGTCAACTTTCCCGATCGGCCGGAACCTGGTCCAGCCGCTTAAGGACGGGGTACGTTTATCCTTCAATTCCATCGATAATTTTTTGGGAATCATCCACAATGGAGCCTGTGGCGCCAGTGGCCGAAAAACCCTGGATACTTTTCGGACGGCCCCTTTTCCGTGAACCGGGGAGCCCCTTTTAAAATCCCGCTCGATCTATATTTTATGGAAATCCTGTCGTGAGTCGATAATCAAGTTAAGATCAATCAGGGAAATGTCATGTAAGGCCTTGACGCTTACACTCTAATAATGAACGCCATCAAGGTATTTGTCAAGTCAGGCCTAAGCCCCGAATAAGAATAAGGATGGCCGCGCCCTAAAAGTTGTCCCCCGATCGAGTTTCCCACTCCATTTAAAACAGTTACAAATATAACCCGAACATGAGCCGGGAGTCAACTCCCCCAGCGGAAAAAATGTCAATATAAGGATTTGAAGGCGGCGTGAAGAGAAAAAGCCCGGCCAAGGCCCCGTCTGAAAACCGGGCCCTGGCCGGCGCGAGAGGTTGTCTATTGCCCAGCGGGCAGGGCCGCTCCCGCCTCCCACATCCCCAGCATGCTGCGCTTGGCGAAGTTCTCGAGACGGTTAAAGAGGCTCCTGTACTCGACGTTGGGAGGGACCACGTGGCTTCGGGCGTAGCCGTTCATCACCAGGTCGGCGTTGACGAACATGTCCGTGCCCAGGTAAACGTAGGCCACGGTCCTGCCTTTTTCGTCCTGGCGCTGGGGACCGAAAACCATCTTGATCGTTCTGCCCTTCATGAGCTTCTCCTGGTACTGGACGACCTCCTCGTGAAGCCTCGTGTTCCCCTTCAACTCGTCCGGATACTCGATGCCGGCGTAGGTCACCTTGCGCCCGTCCGCCAGCTCGAAGGTGTCGGCCGAGATAATCCTGACCACCTTGCCGTCCTCGAGCTGCGGCTTGGGCTCGCCGCCCCACTCGAGATAGCGGCGCTTGATCTCGGCCAACTGCTGAGCCGTCACGGCCGAGCCGGGAGGACCGTCAAGGGCGGGCTCGGGCCGCTTCGTTTTTTCCTTGGCGGGGGACGTGTGGTCGAAGAAGCGTATCCTGCCCATGTCGTCCTTCTCGAAGCCGATGCCCTCGGGCGTTACGTAATGGTCGACATCGTGGCGTACGATGCCCTGGTATCGAGCGGGAAGTTTGTCCACCCTGTCCGTGGCGTGATAGCTGCCGTCGGGATCGTTCCAGGTGTAGGTGACCGCGTGACCCGCGCGGCCGAGGAAGAGAAGAAGTAGGGTTAATAATAAAACCTTGGTTATACGCGTCATGTTCCACCTCCGCTTATTCAGTATTTAGCTTCCACGTGAACCGTTATTTAAAGCATTATAACAATTAGATCGCCTAAGCGCAAGAGGCAAAAGCGTTTTTCCGGTAATGCCGGCGGCGTGCTTTACTAAGCCAACGCGATGAAAAATGAGGGCAAATAAAAAGCCCGCCTTTCACCTGGCTGGAAAAGGCGGGCCGCGGGGGCCAGGATAGGTAGATTAAAGGCCCACGTATAAAAGGTTTTCCCTTCCCATCTTCTCGAACTCCTTTTTCACCTCTTCAAAGGCCTTCGAGTCAAGAGGCAGATACGTGGCGTCTCCGCGCCGGCGATGGAAGACCACCATGTCGGGAAATTTATCCACGTTGAAATGCTGCCTTTTCAATTTCTTCGAGAGTATCTTCAAGGTCTGATGCGTCATCTCGAAAGAGTCGACGATCCGAAAATAGTCGGGCATCCACTTGGGGTCCATCCCGCCGTTACTTTGCTGTTCCATAAGCCAGTCGTAGGCTTTTTGAGGATCGAAGGTTTGCCCCTCGCCAAGCTGGAGCGCCACCATGACCTTCTCGTCCGCCACCTCGCACGGGGCCCCATAGGCCGCGGCCAGGTCCACGCCGGGCATGTCCAGCATGTAATTCAACACGTTCTCGGCCGAGAAGTTCTCGCCGTCCTTCCTTATCCAGTCGTCGGTCCGGCCATCGAAATAAAGGTACTTCTTGCCGTTGATTACTCTAACGTGACCCAGGTCGCCCGAGTGGAAATAGCCGTCACGGAACTTTTTATTGCTGGCCTCATCGTTCTTGAAATAGCCGTCAAAGATGATGTTGTCCTGCCTGGTCTTCTTGCATATCTCGCCCACCGCCTCGTCGTAGTTAAGAAGACAGCCCTTCTCGTCGCATTCACCGGGCGGGCAGGGCTCGTCCCTGTCGTTCAATATAACCACGTTTTTATTCGTGAGCCGGCCCACGCTGTCGATGGGGTCTCCCGGCATGATGACCGTGTTGATGGCCGCCTCGGTGGACCCGTAAAGCTCGTAAACGTGGTCCATGTTGAAATAGCGGATGAGCTTTTTTCTGTCCACCGCCGTGGCCCCGTTGCCGTGGGCCACGCGGAAGCGGTTGTTGGGATGATTGGCCACCGCCTTGATTATTTCCTCCTCGCTTCCGTACTTCTTCTCCAGGGCCACGAGGATGTAATGGATGGGCTGGCCCACGTAATTCAAATAAGTCACGCCGTACTTCAGGGCGTCCTCCGTGAAGGCGCTGGCCGAGAACTTCGTCTTTAAAACGAAGCTCGCGCCGCCGATCATGATGGGAAGAATCCCGATGAACCAGGCGTTCGAGTGGAACATGGGCATCGATATATGTCCCCTGTCGTCGAACCCCAGCCGGAGGCGGGACCAGGTAAGACCGGCCGCTCCCAGGAGCTTGGCGTGCGTGCAGGGAACGCCCTTGGGCTCGCCGGTCGTGCCCGAGGTGTAGATGACGATAAGCACGGCGAAGTTGTCCACCTTCTTGGGAAGCGCGTACCCCTTCTTGACCTCGGGAGTCGCCAGGGCCTCGCTCATGCTCTTGTAGCCCTCCGGCGCCTTGCCCTCTCCACCAGCAATGAAAACGTCGTCCTTGCCGATGGCCTCGATATCGGAAAGGTTGCGCTCGACTTCCTCCAGGCCCCCGGCGTCCGTTATCATCAGGCCGATTTCCGCCCGGTTGCAAACCCGGGACAGGGTCTCGCCCCTGAAGCCGGTGTTGATGGCGATGATGGCCGAGCCGGTCATGGCCGCCCCGAAAAAGGCGAAAACGTAGTCGGGACTATTGTCCATGTAAACGCCCACCGCCAACTGCTCGTCGGCTTTCATCTTGCCGGCGTCAACGCGTTTTTGCTTGTAATAAAGGAAGAAGTCGGCGTACTTTCTGGCCTGGTCGTAGGTTTCCTGGTAGGTGTATTCTTTTTCGTTGAAGATAAAAAAAGGAAGGCCGCGTCTGTTCTTTTTCCGGCTTAAGAAGCTGAAGACCGAGCCCATGTTGACAAAGCCAAGGACGTTATTCAGAAGAAACTTCTCGCGGTTGAAAGCCATGTTTTGCACCTCCTGGATCGGTAGATTAAATTTTGCAGGGACTACATGGCCAATCATAGCGTTTGGCGACTCGCCAGTCAATCAACCGACTGGTAAACGCGTCGGTCAATTGTTAGCCCGGTCTTTATCACGCTTGCTCGTCCTTAGATAAAAAGGCTTTTTCCGAAAATTATAAGTCTCGGCAAGGTGTAATTGGTCCTCTTATCATTCAAGGGCCCTTGCTATCAGCTTCGCTATTTTTTCCTTATTCAGAAGAGGCCTTCCCTGGTGGGCGACCTTCTCGTTGATCACCAGGCCCGGAGTCATCATCACGTATTTGCCGATCTTGTCTATTTCCGTCACGTACTCGATCTCCGCGTCGACTCCCGTTTCCTTTACCGCCGCCTGAGTGTCCTCCAGGAGCTTTTTACAGTTGGCGCATCCTGGACCAAGGACCTTGATATTCATCTTGGACATCTTACTCTCTCCCTTCTCAATCGAAAATAAATCCGTAAATCAGCCCGGCAACGGTGGACATGAAAACCACCAGGGCAACGTAAACGGCCGTCTTCCTCGTGCCCAGCACGCCCCTTATCACCAGCATGTTGGGCAGCGACACGGCCGGTCCCGCCAGCAAAAGGGCCAGCGCCGGGCCCTTGCCCATGCCCGCGCCCATCAGGCTCTCTAGGATGGGCACTTCGGTAAGGGTCGCGAAGTACATGAAGGCCGCGGCTATCGAGGCGAAAAAATTGGTCCATACCGGCCAGACCGCCGAGACGACGTCATGGAGCGTTCCGTCCCCCATTCCCGTGAGAGCGAAAAAGGCGTCGGGCCTTGCGCCCACCAGGGCCTCCACGTATCGAGAGGGGATGATCGCCTCGTGGCCGGGACGGCCAAGCAGGAACCCAGCTATAAGTACTCCCATGAAAAGAAGGGGCATGATAAGGAGCGAATAATTATATGTCTCCCTGGTCCAGTCCTTTAGCTCATCCTTGTCGAACCACAGCCACAGAACGGGCGCGAGCAGGGCCAGGGAAGCGCCCGCGATGTACCACTTTATTCCATGGATCATGGCCCACGTTCCCTCGGGACCTTCCGGCTTGCCCCAGTTGGCGAAAACCAAAAACGCGATCATGAGCGCGAAAAAGATTACCTCCTGCCAGAGCTTGCGGGGCGGTTCCATATCCATCGAGTCCGCGGCCCGCGAGGCCAGTCGCGCCTCATCGTCCTTTCTGAAGATAATCGACATGGCGACGCCGATTACTATGGCGAAGACTATGGCCCCCGCGGCGCGCGCGATTCCCATTTTAACGCCCAACACCCGGGCCGTCAGAATAATGGCCAGCACGTTCACGGCCGGACCGGAATAGAGGAAGGCCGCGGCCGGTCCGATGCCGGCCCCCCGCTGATAGATGCCCGTGAAAAGAGGGAGCACCGTGCAGGAGCAGACGGCCAGGATCGAGCCCGACACGGAGGCCACGCCATAAGCCACCGCCTTTTTCGCGTCGGCGCCGAAATACTTGATCACCGACGCCTGGGACACGAACGCCGCTATCCCGCCGGCGATGAAGAACGCCGGGACCAGGCAGAGGAGCACGTGGTCCCGGGCGTACTCCTGGAGCATGTAAAAGGCCTCCATGATGGCGCCCCTGACCCGAGGATGGCCGAGAGGTATTAAATAGGCCCCGACAAAGGCCGCGACAAGGTAGATAAATTTCTTCAGGTCGCTCATTATCATTTCCCCGCGCCAACGCGCGACTTGGCTCTTAAAGACTCGGCGATCATGGCGTGCTCGTCCGCCATCTTGCATACGCCGTCCTCAAGGCAATGGAGCATGGACACGAGACAGGGCAGCTTGATCGAGTAGAACACGTTCAGTCCCTCCTTGCGGGTGGAGACCAGCCCGGCGGCCCTCATCACCGCGAGATGGCGGGAGGCGTTCGATTCCTTCTCGCCCAGTATGGCCACCAACTCGGCCACGGTCTTCTCGCCGCCGGCCAGGGCCTCGAAGGCCGTGATCCTGACGGGATGGGCCAGGGCCTTGAGGATATTGGCCTTGCGCTGCGCCGCCCCCGCCAGGGCTTCCCGATTAAAAGCGTCTTTTTTCTTTTTCATTTTTTTCACCGATCCATGTCCGCGCGCCGTCAATCATTACTAATTTACTATTTAGTAATATTATAGCACATAATAAAACCGGCGCAAGGGGGGGCGACCGGTTTCGTAAGCAACCGCCCGGGGCCGGCGAAGCCGGATGGGTGGAGTGGCAAGACGGCTGAGACCGGTGGAAAGATGAGGTCGCGAGTAGAGGTGAGGCGGCCTACCCATCCCGAGAAGCCACCACCCCCGCGACCGGGGACCGCCTCTTTGACCGGAATCAATCAATTTCCCACATTGCGGTCCACCCGTCCCAAGCGCAATCGAAGACCACCCGGCGGCCGTCACCCTGTAACCATATACGAGCTCAGTTGCGTATGGCGTCCCCGGAACTCCCAATGGAGTCCTCTCCGCAATAGTAGGTGTATTGCGTAAAGCCTTCCGCTTCCCAGCCGAGAAGAGAAAAACAATCGGGACCCGAGGCGAAAACTCCATGGGCCTTTCGGTAATTAAGCTGGGCCTCCCTTATTGCTCTAAGGTTATAATTGGGCTCCCATTGCGCCGATCTGGTATTGAACTCCAGGAACCGGCCGATAGACAGCACGAAAAGCTGTACAAACCACGCGGCCAAAACCAGAAAAATAATTAAGGAGCTCAGAGACACTCGTTTCTTTGCCTCCGGGATGGGCGGCGTTTGCATTTGCGTCATAATCTCTTCTCCAAAAAGGTTTTCAATTTTCCCTCTCAAACTTTAGAAAATATCCTAAGGGAATCACTTAAATGCGTTCATATTCGAAAGCCCAATCATCGCGAGGACGACGACAATCATGAACAGGAGAAAGAACGACAATATCTGGGAAAGGCTAGCGAGTTCTTTCATTTTCAACTCTTTATCTTTTTCGACTATTCTGTTCGCGGCGATGGAAAGGCCGAGGCCCGCGATGGGGAACAGCAACATGGCAATGACCGAGGTGAGCATCAATAAATCATAGATTTTCCCGCAAGCCAGCCCGGCTATCCCGTTCAAGAAGCCGCCGTCCATAAACAGGACACCGCATCTTCCTTTATCCGTCAGATAGTACATCATGGCCCATAAGTTGATTACGACGCAACTCGACAGCGAGTATAGGAAGGCGGCAGCGGAAGTGACGGATACCTTGAAGCCGGGGTCTTTTCTTTGTCTGAATTCGTCCCAGGGAAAACGCATGTACACGGTAAGGAGAGTGAACGACATTTGGCCAAGGAAAATCATCGAGACAATAATATCGCCCTTGCCCACGTCCTCCATGGTTCCTCCTCTTTGATCTCAGTCTCACTCCGGAGCGTTAATTTCATTGCCTCGGCGCGGCTTTATCCCGGCCGTGTGTCCGAGTCTTACTTCCCCTCGAAGTTGGGCTTCCTTTTCTGCATGTAGGCGGACACGGCCTCCATGATGTCGTTTCCCTTGAGGATGAGGCAGCTTCGGGCGGCGGCGTAGGCCAGGCCGTCGCGGTTGGTCTTGTCGCGGCAGTAGTTCATGACCTCCTTGGCGCCCTGCACGGCCAGGGGGGCCGTCTCGGCTATCTCGGCGGCCAGGGTCCGGGCCGCCTCGAGGAGGGCGTCCCTGTCCTCGTACACGTCGTTTACCAGGCCGATCTTTTCCGCTCGGGCCGAGTCGATGTTCTTGCCCGTAAAGGCCAGCTCGCGCGTGGGCCCTTCCCCGATCAGGCGGGGAAGCCTGTTGAGGCTGCCGATGTCGGCGATGATGGCCAACTTGGCCTCACGAAGCGAGAAGTAGGCGTCCCTCGAGCAAAGTCGTATGTCGCAGGCCGCGATAAGGTCCAGACCACCGCCCACGCAGGCCCCGTGCACGGCCGCGATGACGGGCTTTCGGCATTCGTCCACGGCGTTGAAGGCCTGCTGGATGCGGATGACGGTGCGGTAAAGGGTATCGGTTTCGTGGGTCCCCTTTTGGCTCTCCAGGGTGCCGGCGCTTTCCATCAGGTCCAGGCCGGCGCTGAAGTTCTTGCCGTTGCCGCCTATGATCACGACCCTGACCTCGCGGTCGTCGTGGATTTGTTTAAACAGGCCCTCGATCTCGGGCCAGAAGTCGGGGTTCATGGCGTTGGACTTGGCGGGCCGGTTCATGAACACCTCGGCCACGTGGTTTTTGAGTTCATAGGTAATGGTTTTGTATTCGGTCATTTTCACGCTCCTGAGAGGTCTTAATCGCCCGCCGCCTGGCTTTTTTAGGCGGCGCGTTTAAACAGGCTATCCGGCTCGGTGGCCTCGTGTCAAGCGGAGTGATCGTTCTTCGGTTGCCAAGCGTATTCAGTTATGCTAGAAAGGCGTTGGATAACGCACGTTATCCGATGGGGAAGAAAGATAACGGAGGCCTTTATCATGCCCGAATTCGACAAGGAAAAGATCGCCGGGTACCTCGAGGAAAAGCTCGAGGCCGCCGGCCTCGAGATCACCAGCTTCTGGCAGAACCTCGAGGGATGGTCCATGGTGACCTACGGGTTGGGCCTGTCCTACGAAAAGGACGGGAAGAAAATCCAGCGGGACATAATCATCAGGAGGGAACCGGTGGCCGGCCTGCTCGAGCCTTATGACGTGTCCATCGAGTTCCGCGTCATCTCGGCCCTGGGCAAGACCGACGTGGCCGTGCCCGGTACCCTCTGGCACGAGCCCGACCCGTCGGTGCTGGGCAAGCCCTTTTACGTTATGGACAAGGTGGAGGGCAAGGTCCACTTCTGGCAAATGAGGTTCGACCCCGAGTGGCGCCTCATTCCCGACGACGAGGAAAGGCGGACCTTGGGCGAGGACTTCGTGGCCAACATAGCGGCCATCCACAACGCGGACTGGAAAGGACTGGGCCTCGAGTTCCTGGGCGACCCGGGCAAGGGCAAGGGCTCGGCCGAGAAGATACTGGACTACTGGGAGGACGTGATCGAGCGGGCGGGCTTTCGGGACAAGCCGGTGGTGGCCTACGCCGCCAACTGGCTTCGCGACAACGTGCCCGACTGGGACCGTCCGGGCCTGGTTCACGCGGACTACAGGACGGGCAACTACATCGCGCGCGACGGCCGTATAGCGGCGGTGCTCGACTGGGAGATGGTTCACCTGGGAGACCCCATGGAGGACATATCTTATATAATCGGCACGGCCTGGCGCTCTCCTCGCCCGTACCTGTGGGTCAGCCACCTCATGCCCAAGGAGGAGTTCTTCGAGAGGTACGAGGAAAAAAGCAAGATCAAGATCGACGCGGATCGGATCAAGTACTACCACGTGCTCAACAACTTCAAGGCCGTGGGCATAGCGGGCACGGCGGCCAACGCCTTTCGTACCAAGCCCAACCCGGACCTCAAGCCGGGGGTGTTCGGGGTGACCCTGGTGGTCCAGTTCTTCAACCTCATCCGGGCCCTTGACAAGTACTTGTCCAAGTGAAGCGGAGGAAGAGATGTATTATCCCATAGACATATATTTCCGCAGGCTGATGGATTCCCTCGAGAAGGTGATCGCGCCCCGGATTGAGGACGAGTTTACCCTTGGCCAGGTTTACGCGGTGATCGAGATGCTCGAGCAGATCAAGGGCAAGGTCGAGTACAAAAGGGACCTCATCCGGGAGGACGTGGAAAGGGGGGAGGAGATCATGGAGAAGATATCCCAGGCCCTCTCCGGCGCCGGAGCGGCGGTCCCTCCCGAGATAGAGGAAGTTGAAAAGGAAATCCGGGAAAAGGGCGCCTTGCCCGACCTGGCCCTCCGCAAGAAGGTCGAGCAGGCCGCGTGCAAGGCCATTGACGCGGCCCACTCGGCGCGGGAGGATTTGGGTCCCGAGGCGAGCGCCGGCCTCGACTCCGAGATCAGGCGGTACCTGGTCAAGGTCAGCACCAGGGACCTGGGCCTTATGAAGCCACCACGCCTGGCCAAGATTTCCCGGCCCAAGGAGTCCTAGCGCGGGGCCTCGGCCAGTCTTTTTTCAAGGGTGGTTTTTCCGAGCAGGAACAGGGAGGGGACAAGGTCGGGTCCGCTTGCGCGGCCAAGGGCCGCCGCCCTGATCGGCTGGAAGAGGTTTTTTCCCGCAAGGCCCAGGGTCTTTCCCGTTTCCATTACGGTCTTTTGGATGGAAGCCTCGGTGAACTCCTCGAGATCGGCCAGGCGCCGCGTAAATTCCCCGATTACCCGCGCCGACTCGGGCTGGGCCAGGGTTTGCCTCGCGTCCTTGCCGTAGGGCACGGACCGGCCTAAAAATGGCCTCATCTCCCGGGCCACGTCGAGAAGGGTGGATATCCGGGGCTTTACCAGTTCGATGGCCCGGTGAAGGCTTTTCTCGGCCAGGGCGTCCGTTTCCAGTCCCTCGTGCTCGAGGTATGGCCGGGCCTTCTCGATGAGGTCCTCATCGGACATGGCGCGAAGGCGCTTGCCGCTTAACCATCTTAGTTTTTTCAAGTCGAAGACGGAGGCGCTTTTATTTATACGATCGAGAGAGAATTCCCTGGCAAGCTCCTGGATGGTCAGGATTTCCTTGCCCGAGGGGGATGACCACCCGAGCAGGGCCAGGTAGTTCACGATGGCCTCGGGCGTGAACCCGGCGCGGTAAAGGTCGTCCAGGGACGAGGCCCCGTGACGCTTGGCAAGGGGCTTTTTGTCGGGCCCGGTAATGAGGGGCAAGTGGGCGAACCTCGGCGGGTCCCATCCCAGGGCGTCGTAGAGCATGATCTGTTTGGCCGTGTTGGACAGGTGGTCGTCACCCCTGATGACGTGAGAGATATCCATCAGGTGGTCGTCGATGACCACGGCAAAGTTGTAAGTAGGAATACCGCTCGAGCGATGGATGACGAAGTCGCCCACGCGGGAGGCCTCCCATTTTATCGTTCCCCTTACCTCGTCTTTCCACTCGACGGTCCCCGGCGCGGCCCGGAAGCGCCACACCGGGTTGGGGTTCCGCTCGAGACACTGGCGCGCGCCTTTTTCGTCCAGCTTCGCGCACCGGCCGGGGTAGACGTAGGCCAGTCCCTTTCGGTTATAGGCCCTCCTCTCGGCCTCGATCTCCTCGGCCGTGCAAAAGCACGGATAGGCGCGTCCCATCTCCTTTAGCTTCTCGAGATGCTCCTCGTAGACGGCCAGCCGCTCGCTCTGGCGGTAAGGACCTCTCGATCCGCGTCCCTCCTCGGAGAACTTCTCGTGGGAAACCGGTCCCTCGTCCCATTTCAGGCCCAGCCACTTGAGGCTTAAGTAAACGCCTCTTTCGGCCTTGGGGTCTATCCGGGAAAGGTCCGTGTCCTCCAGACGAAGCACGAAAGTCCCGCCCCAGCGGCGAGCGAAAAGCCAGTTGAAAAGCGCCGTGTGTACGTTCCCTATATGGAGAAGGCCGGTGGGTGATGGAGCGAATCGGACCCTTGTTTTTTCATCCATTTATTAAATACCCGCGATCTTTCATGGTATTCGAGCCTTCCTTCCATTTCAAATGGTTTGACTTATAAAGCCATGCCGTCATAGCATAAACGGTTTAAAGGAGCTTTACCCGGAATGAAGGAAGAAGAGAAGATAATATCCATCCATCTGGCGGCCGCGGCCTTTCCTCTTTTGATCGGCGGCGCCATGGCGGTTTGCCTTACCGGACTGGCCGGAAGCCTCGAGTCCGCTGGACTGGCGTCGGCGCGGTCATCAGCGATATTTACCGCCGCCTGCTTCGCGGGCATGGGTCTCATGGGCGTTCTCGTTGCCAGGATATGGACGCCGAGGACCAAAAGGCCATTGTTTGTAACGGCGCTCACGCTGATAGGGTCCGCCTTATTCCTGGTATTGGGGCCTTTATTTTGGGTGTCCTTTGTTCCGGGGGTGATGGGCGCCGCCGGTTCCGCGGTTGATCCGGGCTCGATTTCCATGGATATTTTCCGCCTGGTCTTTTTATCTATCCTTCTTTCGGCCGCCGTAATTTCCATTGGCGGGGTCCCACCGCTATTCGGAAGAGTCGCGGCTATTGGGAAAAAATCTTCCAGACTCATCTCTTCCATGGCCTTGGCTTCACTACTTATTGGGGCGGCCATTGGTAAATTCGCGGCCGGCTATTGGACGTCCCTGACCCTTGGTTATGAAAAAACGACGTGGGCCGGCTCCGCCATATTGGGGCTGGTTTCTTTGGTGATTATCATAATTCCCTCCCTCCGCGACGCAAAAGCCGCCTCGGAGGAGATTGAAGAAATTAAGGACGGCCAAAAGCGGGGCGCCAACGCCGTTTTCCTCTTTGCCCTTTTTCTCGCGGGAACGGGCGCGGCGATACTCCTTTCCACGTGGAGGGCGGTGCTCGTACTCGCCATAGGGACCTCGGTCTACTCGTCGGTGATCATATCCACCGCGGCTTTAACTTCGGCCGCCCTGGGGAACTTGTTGGCTCTTTTGCTTTTCAAGAAATTCAATAAGGCGAGTTTCATCTCGGGCGCTCTTCTTTTATCGGCTTCCTTTATTTCGACGCTCACCCTCTGGATATATCCTTGGATCGCGGCCTCGGCCTTCAAGTGGGACGTCCTCTATCGGGAAAACTTCATCTCCTACATGTGGGTCAAGACCGGCGCGGCCTTCCTCCTTATCGGCCTTCCCGGGTTGCTCTTCGGGGCATCGGTCGGCTTCGCGGCCAGGTATGAAGGCGAAAAGGACAAGTTCGAGAAGTGGGGATTGGCCGCCCTTTTCTTCGGGATAGGCCTGGGGCTTTTCACGGTTGGGGGCTTTATTATTCCATCTCTGGGATACCAGCGTGCCATCGCCGCGGGAGCGTCTCTTTTTCTGATCGGCGGCGCGGCCATGGCGGCCATATCCGGATCGAAGGTCTTGCTGAAAGTGGCGGCGCCGGCGGCTTGCGCCGCCGCCTTAGCCGCGCTTTTCATGTTGTCTCCATCCCGCTCTCTTCTTCTTTTAAACGGCGGTCCTTACCTTTACTCCTCCGCCTTCGAGGGGAGCCTGGCCGCGGGGGAGGACGTCCGGGACTCTCTTTCCAATTTTTACAGAATGCGTTTCTTCCAGGCGGGCGAGGAGGGGGCCGTTTCGGTCCTCGAGTTAAGGGTCTCGGAGGAAAAGCTGCTTCGCCTTGACGGCAGGACCATATATTCCAGCAAGGCCGACGTGGCGGGCGGCCTGCTTCGGGCCCACCTTCCCATCTTGGCCCATCCCGCTCCCAAGAAGATGGCCATCATGGGTCTGGGCTCGGGAGTCACGGCGGGAGGGGCGCTCCTTTATCCGCTCGAGCGGGTGGACGTGGCCGAGCCCTCTTCCGAGATGATTTATTCCCTGGCGCATTTTCTCGAGGTCTCGGGGCTGGCCTCGAAAAACGACTCGCGCTTGAGAATAATCAAGGAGGGCTTCCTCGATTACCTGGCGGGAACCGATGAAACCTACGACGTCATCAGCGCCAAGGGCCCCAGCCCTTCCATCAAGGGGGCCGGCGCTTATTATGGCCTCGAGTTTTTCGAGACGGCCAGGAACAGGCTCGAGCCGGGAGGCGTGTTCTTTTTCTCGGTACCCCTTTACGAGTTCGATCCCGACTCGGCCATGGCCCTTTTGCGGACCTTCGCTTCCATCTTTCCCAACTGCTCGATGTGGGAGAGTTCCCCCGGCGGAGACGAGTTTTTACTGGGCAAAGCGGACGACTCGAAAATAGACCTCGCCAACTTTCTCAGGCGCTCCTCACTGCCCCAGGTAAGGGAAGACCTGGCCAGGATTAAGGTCAAAAGCGGCGAGGACCTTTTCGCCCGTTTCGTGATGGGTCCGATCAAGATGGCCCAGGCCGGCGGGCAAGGTCCGAGAATCTCGGGCGACCGGCGGGTGCTCGAGTATCTCACGCCGCGCTACTCGGTCTCCCAGGCCGGGCTGAGGTACGGATTTGTGGTCAAGGACGTCCTGTCCCACCACGAGAGCGCCCAGGCCGCGGCCAAGGAGACGCCCGATGAATTGAAGGAGCTTTTCGATTCCTTTGACAGGACCCGGACCCTTTATTACTGGGCGGCCTTCCGCCTGATCGACCCGTCCCAGGGAGGCGATCAGATTGACGTCTCGATCAACTCGCTGAGGGAAGCGCTTTCCATGGGCCAGGATTATTATCCTCGGGAGTACGTGGGCGCCATGCTGGCCGACCGACTGATCGAGAGAGCGGAGACGCGGCTGGCCTCGGGCGACGCCGCCGGGGCGGTTAAGGACTGGAGCGAGGCCTTCGAGGCGGATCAAGAAGGGTTCCTTGCCGGCGACAGGCTCATAGCCTACCACGTGGAGACCAAGAACTGGAAAGAAGCCGACCGCTGGTCCAGGAAAAACCTCTATCGCTTTCCCAAGGACCCCCTGGCCCTGGCGACTCAAGCCCAGATACAGTTCGACGGCGCCAGATACAAGGAGGCGATCGAGCTTTACAATATGGCCGTCGAGTCAGCGCCCTTTGATCCTCTTTTCAGATGGCGCCTGGCACTGGCTTACGCCTCCATCAAGGAACTGGACAAGGCCGAGAAGGAGTTGAGAACGGTACTTCAATCGCATCCGTCCAACGTGGAGGCCTGGATACTCTTGTCCAACGTGCTAAAGGACAAGGGCGAAATCAGAGAATCGGAGAAGTACAGGAAGAAGGCCGAGAAAGAAGCCCCCGACCATCCCATGCTCAACCCGCCTCCCGCGGGCCAGGTGGAACTCGAGGAACGGTAAAGATTGTCGAAAATCACGCGGCCTGGGCGCCGCCGCTAACTGAAAGAAGCGGTAAAAAAGGTTAAGGCGCCCGAAAGTCAGGCGAGCAACCGGATACCCACCCTGTAAGGATATCCATGAGGCTCGGCCGCCGGGAGTTCTCACAGGAGGTCACCTCGGCAGCGTGACGGTTGCCGTCAGGCAATTCCGCGTAAAGAACGCCCTGCCTGCCAGGAGAGATGCCCGCCGAGCAGAAAGCGCCTATCGAACTTTCCTGAAAGTCCGAAATCTCGACGAAAGAAGCGGAGCCGTCTTTCGAAAAGATGGCCCTCACATTGCGAGACTTGTCACTAAAATTAATTTTTTCAGCCACTTACATTCCTCCCCGGATTTCTTTCGTCTTCCCGGCCTTTTTTCTTTGAGGCTTTTCATCCCCAATGTAGCCCAGAGACTTCATAAGATCGTCCACTCGATCAGGCGCCGGAGCGCCGGACTTCACAATCCTTTTTTGGGCGGCGACCGCCTCCAGTTTTTCCAGATCCTCGATCATCTCGCGGAGTACCTCGGTCCTGTCGCGGGACAAGTTGCGAAGCTCTCCCGGATCGGCCGCAAGATCGTAAAGCTCGACTCGACTCGGGTTTTCCGAGACGATCAGTTTATAACGGCCCTTGATAAGGCTCCGGGCCGATCTGTCTTTTTCGAACAGATGCCGCGTTACGGCGTAAGCGGGACGGTCCTTTTCCGAGGATGGATCAATGAAGTAAGGCCTCAAGGACTGACCTTCCACGTCCGTCACCAAGGGCAGTCCGGCGAAATCCAATAAAGTCGGCAAAACGTCGATATGCCGGACGACCTCGTTTATTTTTTCTCCTCCCGCCGCGCCGGGGGCCTGAATCATCAGGACTACCCTCAGGAGCTCGTTATATAAAGTGTTGCCATGGCCATAGGCGCCATGCTCGACGAACTCCTCTCCGTGGTCGGAGGTGACTAAAAGTATATCCAATTCCGGGTCGAAATCAAGCGATTTTTTCAACCTGGTAAACAGCCCGTATACCGAGGCGCTCGAGCAGGCTATCTCCTCGTTATACCTGGACTTTAACATCTGGTAAGTGTCTCGTCCCACGCTTGCGTCAACGTCGAACAAGGTATCGAGTTTTATAAGTTTTTTCTCGTTCCACAAGGCCGACCCGTCCGGCGCCCGACTGAATTTGTCCTTGTAAGGCGGCCTTGGCTCGTAGGGGTAATGAGGGTCGAAAAACATAACGTAAAGCAGCAACGGACCGCCCCGGTAATCCGAGGCCCATTCCATGACCATGCGCTCCAAATTGGGCGCGTACTCGGTGTCGTCGAACCCGAAGACCTCGAATCCCTGGCCGAAGCCGAACTCGGGATGAATAAACGGGCTGGCGGAAAAGGCGGCCGTGGCGTAACCCGCTTGTTTGAAAATCTCCGCCATGGTCATATTTTCCTCGGCCAGGACCAGGCTGTCCCGTCCGATCGAGCCGTGCTGAGTAGGATAAAGAGAAGTGAAAAGGGAAGCCACCGAAGGCGGGGTCCATGACGCGTGAGCAAAGCAGTTCTGAAAGACCGCCATGTTGCCGGCCATGACGGCCATCTCGGGCGATGTATCTCGAGTATAGCCGCCCTGGCTGGTATGGTCCGGTCTCAAGGTATCGACGCTGACGATAATGATAACGGGCTTTTTCCTCTTTTTATCCACGAGCCTCGGCGCCGATATGGCCGCGACAAGCTCGGGCTCGCCCGCTTTGAGGCTGGGCCGGCTGAGGATAAACTCCGCCGGAGAATCCGGCCTCCCGCTTTTTCCCGTCGAGTCTTCAAGCCAAAAGGGACCGGCCGCCAGGCATTGGCCGGACTGGACCGGAGGTATGGAAAAAGTGTTTCCACTACCAATGCCTTTTCCTTCACCCGGGAAAGCCATTTCCAGCTCGAGCCCGGAAAGCAGGGATGAAGGTTCCCCGGAACCGCCGGCCAGGGGAACGCATATCTCGAAGGTCAGGCCCTTTTTCTCATGGGACGAAAGTTTCTGAGTAAGCTCCGAGCCGGGACCCAGAATATAGCCTTCCCTGAAAATCGGACCCATGGAGAATTTTTTATAGGGGATTCTTCTCGCCCTGGCCGATTCGCTGAAAACGGGAGGGGCCGCCGAGTCGGGCCAGGCGGCGACGTCGGCCGTAGCCGCCGAACTGAGAGGGGCGCTTGCTTTTTCGTCGGAACAGCCAACGGCGAAAGCCGTAAAGCAAAGTAAGGCTATAAGCGCGGTTCGTTTTAGCAGGGATGGTAAAATTATTTTTTCTCCGGTTCGCGCCATAATTAATCGACCGTGATTGTCGGATGAAGTTCACGGCCCCCAGGGCACAATACCCTATTTTGGCGAAAAATTCCTTTGGAAGCAAAGGCTTTTATTTTTTTCTTCCATGGGCGGCAAGTGCCTATGCCTCGCCTTTTCCGTGCAATTTGCCCGCGCCGGTCTTTTCCAGTATCCTTTATTGAAATGGATTGGTTTATTTTAAGTGAAACCGCGTTCAAGGCCGCGGTGATTTTTTATCTTATCGCCGCGGGCCTTTATCTTTTATTTTTAGCCCGCCGGAACGAGAAAGTTGGTGGGACCGCCACCCTGGTGGCGATGGCGGCGGTAATCTTTCACACGCTGGGCCTGGCTTTCAGGTGGATTCAGGGGGGGATCGCCCATCCGCCCTTTACCAACCTTTACGAGTCCCTTTTGTTTTTTTCCTGGGGAATCGCCGTTTTCTACCTGGCCATCGAGAGGAAATACAAGTTCAAGGCGGGAGGCGCCTTTATTATTCCCGTTTCTCTTGGCGCCATCGGCGCGGCCGTGCTCAATCCCGCCGGCTCGAAAGAGATTCAAAACCTCCTGCCCGCGCTTCAATCTTACTGGTTGCACGCGCACGTGGCGGTGGCGGCCATGGCTTACGCCGCCTTCGTGGCCAGTTTCGGGGCGTCCCTCATGTTCCTTATCAAGGACGGAGTGGACAGGAAATGGCTCGGCCATTACTCCAACCTTTTCATGGCCTTCATGCTCCTTATCTGTGACCGCTTGAATATTATAAGACACGGGGTTTTCACGCTGAACCAGGTTTCTCCCGATGGGAGCGTGACGGGACAACTGGTCGGCCTGGCCGTGCCCGGAAAGCTCCTGGCCATGGCCGTGGTTTATTTCATTATCGCGGCCGTTCTTTACGTGTGGCTGGCGAAAAAGGACGCCGAGTCCGGAAACCGTCTTTCCATCCTGGGCGTGCCCTTCGCGCCCATGGTGACGCTGATCGGCTCGGCCTCGACCGCCCTGGCCCTTTTGTTCCTGGTGAAACAGGCCCATGCCCGACCCGACCTGGCCCTGTTCGGCAACCCCTTTAAAATCATTATATTGTGCCTCGTCATCTTCATGGGGGTGGCCACATCGGTAATCGATTTGGCCCTCGAGCGAATTCAGGAAATCCTGCCGCCGGCCGAGACCCTGGACTCGATGTGCTACTCGATAATCACCATAGGTTTCCCCCTTATGACCGCCGTGATCGTCACCGGCATGGTATGGGCCAAGTACGCTTTCGGCGAATATTGGCAATGGGACCCCAAGGAAACGGCCTCCCTTATCACCTGGATAATCTACACTGGATACCTTCACGCCAAGGTCTCGCTGAACTGGACGCCGAGAAGGACGGCCGTAATTTCCATCATCGGCTTCGCCTCGGTGGTCTTTACATATCTTGGCGTAAACGTCATCGGTCCCGGGTACCACGCCTACGCGTCTTTTTAAAAGGCCATCAATCATCTTATTCTTTAAACTCCCTTGATCATTAACGTTATTGGCTTATCCGCCTCTTAGATCGGAGATGGGAAGAGGCGGTTTTCTCTTTTGAGACTTCGTGGTTTTCACTTTTGAAAAATGATCGGCCTTGTGCTATTATTCGGTTAGTATTTCGTTAGCGGTAATACGCGCGGCGCATTATGCCATATTATTCCAATTTTCTTGCCTGGCATAATAATCGTATCGGACGCGATCGATGCGTAACTTCTACTTTGTGCTTGCATCTTGACTTTTAACCGCAAAGTTATAATTTACTTTTTTCAGGGAACAGACTTCTTGCTTCAATACGGATGAATCGAAGCGAGATGTGACCGTTTTATTTATAATCAGGTAGAAATCGATTCTGGGCCGTCCAGTGAACACTGGATATTGATAGGTCCGGCCATATCGTAATTATTTTCTGGCTCGGAATCGAACCGATGGAAGGGGAAGGAGTTTGAATTGGCGTTGAATTTATTGCCAAAAGGAATATGAATTGCATGTTATCGTTCAAGATAAGAAAAAAAATGGTCTTGGGAATAGCGAAAGTGGCGATAGCTGTCTTTGTAAATGAGGTTATTTAAAGATATAAGTAACCGAAGTTAATAAAATTTTATCCTTACTATTTACGAGGATTCTTTGAGTTTGCCCATAAGCAAGGATGCAATTTGCATTCAGGATTGAAAGCGAAATGCAATTATTGAGGTATTTTGATAATTGGCCGCTTACGCGCCGCGCCTGGGGATACCGCAAATGGTAGACTGGACCAAAGGCGTGGAACAGGCCTCTCCGGCCGCGAGCCAGTATCTGGTGATCGGCCAGGGGGAGAGGTATGTAGGGGTGGCCATCGACAACATTGTCGAGATAATCCGTATGGTTGCGCTTAGCTCGATCCCGGAGTCCTCGGATAAAGTGGCGGGCGTGGTCAACTACCGGGGAGATATCATACCCATTATCGACCTGTGGAGTCTCCTTGGAATCGCGACCCCTCCCGTGACCCCGGACATGGGGATAGTGATACTCTCCAAGGACGACGAGCAATTCGGACTGATGGCGGAAAACGTGCTCGACGTCAGGTCCCTCGAGGTTAAGCCAAGGCCGGACGAACTAAAGGACGACGTGGTATGGCCCATCGTCTCGGGGGTTTCCTATCTCGATGACGAGAAGGGCCTTTTACTCGTGCTCAACGCCGAGAGATTGAAGCGGCAGCAGGCGAGCGTCGCTCAAAGCCTGAGGCCGGCGGAATGACGATCGCGGCCATGTCCATGGAATTCGACGCCGATCTCCTGAACGGGGCGCTCGAGACCATCGAGCGTTCCTATGGGCTTGAATTCCCCGCCTATAAAAGGGAGGAGGTCAAGTACAAGCTCAAGCTGGCCCAGATGGAATCGAGCCATCCCACCATGCCGTCCTTTCTCGAGGCGGTCCGCGGCGGGACCCTGTCAAGGAAAGACCTGGACGCCCTGCTTAAAAACGTCACCGTGGGCGAGAGCTACTTCTTCAGGCACGACGAACAACTCGACGACGTGGCCGACCTGGTCGTTCCCGACGTAAGCTCGTCCCTTCCCGCCAGGAACGAGACGCTGAAAATCTGGTGCGCCGGGTGCGCCACCGGGGAGGAACCCTACTCCCTGGCCATCAAGCTGGAACAGAGGGCCTACGCCATCAACCGCCCTTACGAGATAGTCGGCACCGACCTCAACCCCATGGCCATCGAGAAAGCCATAAAAGGGACCTACGAGGCCTGGTCCATGCGCGACCTCGATCCGGACGTCATCAACGGATTCTTCGCCAGAAAAAACGGAAAATACGCGCTCAAAAGAAAAATCCGGAACATGGCAAGGTTCGAGAGACAAAACCTGGCGGGCATAATGACCTCTTCCCCCTTTGGGCACGGACCATTCACCCATCTCATCCTTTGCCGCAACGTGATCTATTATTTCTCCCCCTCCCACGCGGAGAGGGCGGTACAGCGCTTTTACGAGTGCCTCGCCCCGGGCGGATACCTGGTACTCAGCCCCAGCGAGTCGCTTCTCGAGTTCGAGCATCCCTTTCAGACCCTCAACCTTCCCCACGCCGCGGTCTATAGAAAAATGACCGACGCCGAGGAAAGAGAGGCGGCAAAAGAAGCGCTTGGCCGGGGCCGGAAGCCGGGCCGGAACGGGCCGCGAGCGAGGAGACGGCCACTTCACGCCGTCTATAAAAGGAAAGGACCCGACGAGCTCGAGCCTTCCCTGGCCATAAGCAGGGCCATGTGTTTTTACGACGGCGGGCAATGGAACCAGGCCCTCAAGGAACTCGAGCCCCTGGCCGGGAACCTGGACGCGGACCTGGCCCGGCTGGAAATCCTTCAGTCCCTTCACAACTCGGCCCTTCTGGACAACCATTGCGAATGGATGATAAAGAACCACCCGAGCCACGTCTCGGGCTATTACTGCCGGGCCCTCCTGGCCGCCGATGACGGCGACCTCAAGGAGGCCCTGTCCTGGCTGGGCAAGGTCATGTACCTGGACTCCGACTTCGTTCCCGGCCACCTGCAACTGGCCGCGGTGTACGGGGCCATGGGGAAGCAGGAGGAGGCGGGTCGGGCGTGGCGAAGCGCCAAGACCATTCTTTCCCGCCTCTCCGGCGAGGTGCGGATACCCTTTACCAGGGGCGAGACGGCCGGGGACCTGCTCCGGCTTATAAGCTCGAGGGAGGATTAGCGAGTGACGTCGGAGGAGTTCCTGAAAATACGTCTGGCCGACCCGGCCGACGAGGAGGTCCTGAAACGGAGGGCCGAGCAGCTCGCCAGGTCCTCCCGCGTGGAGGAGGAAAGGCAAGAGGGCGTTCACGCCCTGGTGCTCTCCGTGGGGGGCGAGAGATACGCCGTCGAGCTTCCCTATATATGGGAGGTCCTTCCCGCGGCCGAGTCCACGCCAGTTCCGGGAGTTTCCGACATGGTGAGGGGCGTAATAAAGTTCAGGGGAGAAGTGGTCCCCCTTTACGACCTCCTGGGCATAGTGACGGGAAGGCCCCAGGAAAAAGAGCCCAAGGGCTCCCACGTGGTGTTCGGACTTGGCCAGATAGACTTCGCCGCGGCGGTGGACGGCCTCGAGCCGCCGGTAAGGATCAACCCCGAGACCCTGCGGGACTCGGTGAGCAGCCCCGGCGACAGAGGCTATTCCTACGTCCAGGGTTTCACCGAGGACGGTGTGGTGGTCCTTAACATGAAGGCCATTTTAAACGACGAGTCTCTAATCGTGGACGACGAGACATAGGACGTCCGGCAAGGAGAGGTAATATGTTATTACGGCTACTTAGAAAATTCTCGATCGTGACCCAGCTTCTGACGCTGGCCCTGACCATCGTGGCCCTGTTCGCGGTGCCCTCGGTCTGGTATTTCTATTACAAGTACAACGACCAGTCCATAGAAAGCCTCAAGAACAAGTCGAGTTCCATCGCCCGCATCCTGGCGGTGAACGTGTCCGCGGGGGTCGAGTTCTCGGATTCCCAGACCATCGAGCAGCTCGTGTCCGGCGTTTCCCAGGACCCCATGATAGCGGCCGTTTACGTGTTCGACGCCAAGGAGGTGCCTCTTGGGTCCTACGTCTCGGAGGGGGCCAAAGGGGCCCTTAGCCCCGAGGCCGCCTCCAACCTCCTGGGGGAAAAGGAAATAGTCTTCGACGAGACGAGGGGACTGGTAGTCGCGCAAAGGGACGTAACCAACGCCAACGAGCGCATTGGAAGGCTCCTGCTTATCTCCTCGGCCGGCTTTACTCAGGAACAACTGCTCCAGACCCTTAAGGACGTGGGCGTGGTATATCTCATCCTGCTGGCGGCCAACATGGTCATCGTGCTGATCCTGGCGCGGGCCTGGGTCAAGCCCATCGTGCAGGCCGCGGACATAGCCCACCGCATAGCGGAGGGGGACCTGAACGTTCCCAACCTGGAGGAGAGCGGCGACGACCAGATATCCAAGATGAGCGTGGCCATCAACGTGATGGTCAAGTCCCTTACCCATCTGCTGGCCAGGATCAACCAGTCCCACGAGTCCATCAAGAAAACCATCGCCGAAATCCAGACCTCGACGGTACAGCAAAGGCACGGCCTCGAGAACCAGGCCAGCGCCATCAGCGAGATAAGCACCACCATCAACCAGCTCAAGACCACCAGCAAGCAAAGCGCCTCCATCGCCCAGCGCGTGCTGGACGACTCCGAGCGCTCGGTCGAGGTGTCCAAGGAGGGACTGACCAGCAACGACAAGGCCGTCTCCGGCATGGACCTTATCAACGACCAGATGGAGTCCATCGCCGAGTCCATCCTCAGCCTCTCCGAGAGAAGCCAGCAGATAGTGGACATCGTGGCCACCGTCAACGACCTGGCCCAGCAGTCCAACTACCTGGCCCTTAACGCCTCCATCGAGGCCGCCAAGGCCGGAGAGCACGGCAAGGGCTTCGCCGTCGTGGCCATGGAGGTAAGGAACCTGGCCGAGCAAAGCCAGCAGGCCACCGCCCAAATAAGGAACATACTGAACGAGATTCAAAGCAACATGAACGCCGCCGTGCTGGTCACCGAGAACGGGACTCAAAAGGTGACCGAGGGGGTCGACCTGATCCGAAGCACCGGCGACGTCATCAACCAGCTCGCCAACGTGGTCAACCAGGGGGCGTCCTCGGCCCGGCAGATTTCTTCCTCCGCCAACCAGCAGTCGCTCGGCGTGGACCAGATCGCCCAGGCCATTACCGCCATCAGCCAGACCATGAACGAGACCACCAACAGCGCCAAGCAGCTCGAGAGGGCCGCCGAGGGGCTATCCGAGGTGGCCGAGCTTATGACCGACGCCATTGAAAACTACGCCTCCAAGAGGAGCCAGAGCTGAGTAAATGAACGACGACGACATCATAAAGCAGCTTCTGCCCCTGTTCCGGGACTCGGCCGGCTCGGCCGTCCTCCAGGCCAACAGGACGCTGCTTCTGCTCGAGGCCTCCGAGCTGCCCGACTCGGTCAGGACGGACTCGACCAACGAGCTGCTCCGGATACTGCACACCCTCAAGGGCGACTCGGGCTCCGTGGGCCTGGACGAGGTGGTGACCCTGTCCCATGAGATCGAGTCGTCCATGAAGGCGGTCAAGACTGAAAAGGGCATCCCCCCCGGCCTTCCCGTTTACGGGACCTGGTTCGCGGCCCTGGACAAGCTGGCCGAAATCGCCACCCAGGAATACGACCGGGAAAGGGTCCAAAAAGAGATCGAGGAAATAAAGGAAAGACTGGCCGGGTCGGGGGGCGACGTCGCTGATCGAGGCGAGGCCCCCTCAGCCGCCGAGCGCAAAAGCGGGGAGGGACCCCCGTCGAAAACCCCGGCGGAAGAGAGCGGGCGCGAGCGCTTCCGCCGCGAGGCCCCGGAGCGGGGTGACGAGGTGGTGCGGGTGTCCTTTCGGCGCCTCACGGGCCTGACCGAGAGCATGAGCGAGTTGCTTTCCGCCCGTATTTTAAGCGAGCAGCGTCTTCACGACCTGCAGGAGGACGCGCGCGAGCTTCTGTCCCGACACCAGGAATGGAGCAAAACGGGCCAGCGCTTCATGAACTCGATGAGCAGGTCCTACCGGCAGGGCTTCATGGACAAGGAGGCCTTCCAGGAACTGAAGGAAAAGTACAAGGAAATGGACGCCGCCGGCCAGGCTATAAAGAGGACCGGCCAGGGCATGCTGGGTTCCCTCCAGACCGCCCACAAGCAGGTGCGTCACACGGGGACGGTGATGAGGACGCAGGAGGAAAACCTGCGAGGTCTCCAGATGACGCCGGTGGCCGACCTTTTCGCCTCCTTCCACCGCTGGGTCCGGGACGCGGCCCTCGAGCTGGGCAAGAAGATCGAGTTCAAGACGGAGGGCGAGTCGGTCGAGCTCGACCGCTCCATCGTGCAAAGACTGAGGGAGCCCCTTATACACCTTCTTCGCAACGCTCTTGACCACGGCGTCGAGACCCCCGAGGAAAGGTTGGCGGCGGGCAAGTCCGAGCGCGGCCTGGTGGCCCTCCGGGCCTTCGCCGCCGGCGGGGGCGTGGTGATCGAGGTCGAGGACGACGGCCGGGGCCTGGACACGGAGGTGATCGGAAGAGTAGCGGTCCAACGGGGCATGGTGGGGGAGGCGGAGGCGCGGAACATGAGCGAGAGGGCCGTGCAGTCATTGGCCTTCCAGCCCGGCTTCTCGACGCGGGGCAAGGTGTCCAAGATGTCGGGACGCGGCGTGGGCCTGGACGTGGTGACGGCCTGGGTCGAGGACCTTCGGGGCAGGGTCGAGTGGGATTCCAGCCCGGGCAAGGGACTCCTCATCAGGCTGAGGCTGCCCCTGACCATGGCCACCATCCAGGCGCTCATTACAAGAGTGGGCGGGCAGAAGTTCGCCATTCCCCACTCGGCGGTGGACCGGGTCCTCCGGGTCAAGACCAAGAGCCTGACCACGGTCGAGGGCAGGACCTCGATCATCCACGAGGGCCAGCCGGTCGAGCTTATTCCCCTGGCCGGACTTCTGGACATGGCGCCCAGCGAGGATGAGCACCCGGCCGAGATGGCGGTGGTTATCTCTTACGGAGCCCGCGGACCCAAGGGATGGATAGTGGACGATCTGCTCGGCGAGCAGGAGATCGTCATGAAGGACTTCACCCGCTTTTTTAAAAAGGTGAAGAACATGGCCGGCGCCGCTATCATCGGTAGTGGCGAGATAGTCATGGTCCTCAACGCCGCCGACCTGCACCAGCGGAGCTCGGGCCTTCGGATGGACCCGGCGGGCCGGTCGGGCAAGGATCGCAAGGCGGGCGCGGCCAAGAAGGTTTTGGTGGTCGACGACTCTCTGATCACGCGGACCATGGAGCAACGCATTCTCGGCAAGGCCGGGTACGAGGTTGACGGGGCGCGCGACGGCAAGGACGCCCTCGAGCGGATGGACAAAAACGACTACGACCTGGTGGTCAGCGACATGCAGATGCCCAGGATGGACGGGGCCGAGCTGACCCGCAATTTGAGAAAGGACCCGCGTTACGCCGAGACGCCGGTCATCATCGTTTCCTTTTTGGACTCGGAGGAGGACAAGATGCGGGGCATGGAGGCCGGAGCCAGCGCCTACCTGACCAAGAAACAATTCAACCAGGCCAGGCTCCTCGAGCTGGTCCAGCGCCTGATAGGTGGATAAATGATACGGGCCCTGGTAGTGGACGACTCCGATCTCATGCGCGAGATCATGACCCGCGCCCTCGAGACCGACCCGGACCTCGAGGTGGCGGCGGCGGCGGCGGACGGCAAGGAGGCCGTGCACATGGCCAAGAAATACCGTCCCGACGTCATCACCATGGACATCATGATGCCCCGCATGAACGGTCTCGACGCCACCCGGGTGATCATGGAGGAGACGCCCGTTCCCATCGTCATGGTCTGCGCCATCGGCGACAGCGAGGAGCAGCGCATCAGCTTCGAGGCCATGGAGGCGGGCGCGGTGTGGGTGGTCAAGAAACCCCGGGGACAGGCCACGGCCGACTGGGACACCTGGTCGCGCTCCCTTTGCCAGATCGTGAAGTCCATGGCCGAGGTCAAGGTGGTTTCCCGCCGCCCCTCCCGGGCTCCCAGGGCGGTGGACGTCTCCACGGGGGTCGCGGTCGAGAAGACGCCCCGCGTCATAGCCATGGCCGCCAGCACCGGCGGGCCGACGGCCCTGAAAAGCGTGCTCGAGAAGCTGCCGGAGGACTTCGAGATACCCATTCTCGTCTGCCAGCACATAGCTCGAGGCTTCGTGGAGGGCATGGTCGAGTGGCTCAACTTCGACCTCGAGCTGCCCGTCCGGGTGGGGGCCACCAACGACGCGGTACGGCCCGGCGTCACCTTCGCCCCCGACCACGGCAACCTTCTCGTTACCAGGGACGAGAGGCTTATCGTGCAGCCGGCGGAGGGCGACGAGAAATATATTCCCTCGGCCGACGCGCTTTTCGAGTCGGTGGCCAGGCATTACAAGTGCGAGTGCGTGGGCGTCATCATGACCGGAATGGGGACCGACGGAGCGGCCGGCCTCAAAAAGATATGGGACGAGGGCGGCATCACCGTGGCCCAGGACGAGGCGTCGTCTTTAATCTACGGAATGCCGGGGGCCGCCGTTAAGGCGGGAGGCGTCAAATATAAAATGGACCCCGAGGAAATAGCCCGGATGCTTATTAAGCTTCCGCGCACGGAGGACAGGAAAGCGGTTTGAAAGAAGGAAAAAGCGCCGCCGGGAAAAACTCTCTTGCGGCTTGAAATAAAGGAACTTGGCAAAGCCTGATATTGCAATATGAAAAGGAGAAGGAAATGAGGCTGAATTTACGTTTGGTAGTGGTAATGGCGACGCTCGCGGCCCTTGGCGCCGCGGCTGGCGCGGCGGCCGAGCAGTCGCTTCCCGCCGACCTTACCGCCGCTCTTACCCTGAAGGTCCTCACCTTCGACCGGAATTTGACGGAGCGGGCCCAGGGCGAGGTGCTGGTGGCGGTCGTGTACGCCGAGGCCGACGCGGGCTACGCCGACGACCTGAAAAAGGGGTTCGAGGCCTTCGCGGACAAGAAGGTCAATGGGCTTTCGGTCCGCTGCGTGACCCACAAGTTCGTCGACCTGGCCGAGCTGTCGGGATGGATGGAGACGCAAAAGGTTTGCGTGCTTTTCCTGTCGCCGGGAATGCTGGGGCAGGCGGCGCAGCTGCATGGACTGGCGGTCGAGAAGAAGTGCCTGACCGCGGGGGGCGACGCCCGCTTCCCGGAGAAGGGCACGGCGCTTGGGTTCGAGATAGCGGACGGCAAGCCCAAGATCGTGGTCCATCTTAACCGCTCCAAGGAGGAGGGGGTCAATTTCGCGGCGACCCTTCTCCAAATGGCGCGAGTCATCTAAGAGCAAAGGAGAATCGACATGGCGCGAACCAAGGGTTGGATTCGCTTCCGGAGATGGTCTCTCCTCCTTGCCCTCGTCCTGACGCTGCCGGCTTTCGGCGCGGCTAAGGCTCAGGCGACGGCGGCGGAGGACGAGTTCGAGGACTTCTCGGAGATCGCCCTCGAGGAGCTTTTAAACGTCACGGTCATATCGGCGTCCAAGCTCGAGCAGGACTTGAGCGACTCGCCCAACGCCATCTGGGTGATCACGGCCGAGGACATCAGGCGGGCGGGCGTCCGTACCATTCCCGAGGCCTTAAGCCTGGCCCCCGGCGTCTACGTGGCCCGCATGTACGGCACCAAGTGGGTCGTCACCATCGGAGGCTTCGCCTTCAACAACTACTCGAACAAGCTCCTGGTCCTGGTCGACGGGGTCAGCCAGTACGCCCCCCTCTTCGGCGGCGTCGAGTGGGAGTACTTCCCCGTGGGCATAGACGAGGTCGAGAGGATCGAGGTGATAAGGGGAACGGGCGGAGTGCTCTACGGGGCCAACGCGGCCAACGGCGTTATCAACATTATTACCAAGTCGCCCTCCCGCGAGCCCTCGAGCTACGTCAACGTGAGGGGCGGGACCCAAAGCCTGCGCGAGACCAACGCGGGCGCCAACCTTTCCACCGACGACGGCGTGATATCGGCCCGGCTGGCCGTGACCTACACCGAGGACGAGGGGTTCGGCATGAAGAATGGAGAAACCATTCAGGACGGCAAGAACTTCCACGTCGTTTCCCTGCGGACCTCCATCGCCCCTACCGAGTCGGCACTTATCAGCCTGGACGCCAGGTACCGGGGCGGCCCCTTCGAGACGCCGAACGTTTCGACCGCCAAGCCGGAGGTGTGGAAAAACCTGGAGAACGCCTTTTACCGGGCCAGGTGGGACCAGACCCTGGACTCGGGGGCCCAGTTCTATATCCAGTCCTATTACTGGCGCATGCTGCTCCAGGAAAGGGACGACACCGCCAGGTACGAGGACTCGGAGGACTCGGAAATCGCCGACGTCGAGTTCCAGGCCATGGTTCCCTTCGAGGCGGCCGGGTCGCACCGTTTCATCTTCGGCGGCGGCTACCGGACGATCAGGGACGAGCAGTTTATCCTCAAGGACGGCGAGCAGGACTACACCGTGGCCAACGGTTATTTCCACGACGAGTGGAGCTTTAACGACCAGTGGAGCCTGAACGCCGGGCTCAAGTACGAGTCCATAAGCCTGGTGGACCCGACCTGGCAGTGGAGAGGGGCAATACTGTACCAGCCCACCCGGGAACACGGCTTCAGGCTGGCCGCCTCGAACGCCTACAGGTCCCCAGCCCTCACCGAGATGTACCAGAACATAGGGGCCGAGCTGCCCGACGCCCTGGTACCTCTCCTGGCTGGAAGCTGGCCCACTCCTCCTCCTTACTACATCGTGCAGGTGCTCGGGAACGAGGACCTGGAGCCCGAGCAGATACTTTCCTACGAGGCCGGCTACAGGGGCATTTGGTTCGACAGGATGAAAATAGACGTGAGTTACGCCTACAAGCAGTACGACAACCTCATCTCCTTTTATCTGGCGGACGAGGGATTCTACGTGACTCCTCCTTTCCCGCCCACTCCCTTCGGGCCCTTCGGCCTGGTCTATGGCTATTCCCAGCAGGGAGAAGCCACCAGCCAGAACCTGGACGTGGGCATAAGCGCCAGGATTACGAGGTCCTTTAGGGTGCTGGCCAACTACTCTCACGTGGACATAGAAGTGGACGGGCCCAACGCCTTCGAGGGGTTCGAGAAGAACTCTCCCGAGAACTACGGTATGATCGGCCTGGGCTACACCCACGAGAGGGGCTTCATGGCCGACGTCTCGGCTTACTACGTGGACGAGATCGAGATTTTCAACGCCGAGGACCCGACGGCCCCTCCCTTCAAGATCGACGCCTACTGGCGCCTGGACGCCAGGCTGGCCCAGTCGGTGAAGATGAGGGACGGAGAACTCGAAATCGGCGTGGTGGGCACGAACCTTGCTGATGAATGGCATGAGGAATACGTGGATTTCTCACAGGACGTCGATCCATTTCAAGTCAGGACGGGATACTACGGGTATATCGAATACCGGAGGTAAAAATGTCTAAGTATTTTGACCTGAGCGGGGCGAGCGATCCCCTGGACCGGACCAAGGGGTTCGTGCCCAGACGAAACCCCGACTCGGCTGGACGGGAAAACCCTCAGGGAAAACTTAAAAAAGTCCTGATCGTCGAGGATTCCCAGATACAGGCCGAGATGTACAGGCTCGTGTTCGCGACGGACAAGTGCAAAATCATATTCGCGGAAAACGGAAAAGAGGCCCTCGAGGTCCTCACCCGCGAACTCAACGTCGATCTTATCATTACCGACATTAACATGCCGGAAATGAACGGGATCGACTTCTTGACCATGGTCAGGAGGACCGGCTTGGCCAAATGCCCCATCATCGTCACCAGCACGCCGGAAAACAAGGACCTGCTCGAAAAGGCCGTCGAGTCCGGGGCCTCCTCGTATATGGTCAAGCCATGGGACTTAAGGGAGCTTCGAGCTCTGGTTAAAAGACTGGTCGGCTGAAAAAATCTGGACGAGACTATGAAGTCCCCCTCCCGAGCGCCGTTCATTTTCGCGCCGATCGGGCGAAAAATCCTTTCGCGCGGTCGAAAGCAAGTCGCCCCCCGCTCGCTATATCAAAATAGGTAAATTCATTTCCCGATTCTTCCAAATTTGAATAGTAGTCACATCGGTATATCCGGTTCCGTCCGCAATGAAACTGATTGTCTTTTGCATTTTCTATCATTACGGCGAGCGACGCTGGGGGAATTTTTTCGCGCGGACATAGGACGCCTTGATTATAAAGCGCTCTAGTAAAGCGACGTCTCCCAGGTGGCCGGGTCCGGTCCGTTATTGAAAAGGTTGCAATTGGAGATGGCGTTGGCTCTGGCGCTGGCCGTCAGCGTGCCCGTAGCCGATGTGTTTGAGGTATATTTCCCCTCGAAAGACCCGACTCCCACGCTTCCACATGTGCCTCCCGTCTCGGTCAGGGAGCCTTGAATATTCTTATCGGTCAGCGTTCCCGTTATGATAAAGGACCTCTCTATCCAAACCCCGCCTCCCGGAAAAGATATCTCCAAAGGTATGGTTATAGTCCCGGAGACGTTACCCTGGTCGTCAACCGTAAAGTTAAAGTTAGCGTCATCCGTAAATGGCGTATCTCTCCAGATAAAATGCACCGTCCCGGAATATGAGCCGGGTTGAGGCGTGATCTGAACTCCATTGTCTCCGCCGCTATCTCCTCCATCATCCCCGCAACCCAATGCCAGGAAACAAACGCAAAACGCAAGGAACAAGAAAGACGCAAACCGTGCCGTGATAATTCTCATCGCCTCCACTCCTTTTGGTTATGACCGTTATTTGCAGAAATTTTTCAATTCATTTGGGATTATTGCCCTCTATATTTCTTGGGAACCCAGGTAAAAAGAAATTCAAGCATAGGTGGCGTTACTTGTCAATACAAATCACTATCAACAGAGCCTCTTGCAAAATTCCCGCTTTGGAGTGCGGCGGCTCGTGTACAGACCGGAGACATGCTTCACAAGTGTTCGGGCACATAGGTAACATATTTCCTCGCTTGCTCGCGCTCCTGCTATTGACCTATTTTTCCTCGACCTAAGTTTATCTATGCATCGATCACGTGGCCAGTCAAGGGCGGCGCAGCCGTCCCGCAGGGATTTACCCTTGACGGGCCTCGTGGAGATGCTATCGTCCTCATGGTCGAGAAAACCTTTTATCACGTTTGCCTCCAGCTATGGTCTCGCAGATCGACGACCATGATCCGTTGGCGGCAGTAATAAACCTCGATCACGCCGTCCACTTGTGTATTTCGCAAGCCGACCTTTTCACCAACGAAGGCCCGCCCCACCGGATAAAACTCGCCTTTGATTCTAACCGCCCCGCCCGGGTTCACCTTGCAAGTCGGCCAATCATCCCGATACCAGACTTCGGGCAGAGTCTCGGGATAGGCAAAGGGGCTCATCGCGTAACGGCTGGCCGGCGTGTTCATGTCCAGGGCCTCGTGGGGACGTTCATGGTTATAGCAGTCGCGAAAACGGTCGAAGGCTTTCTGACAGTCGTCCAGGTCGCCGAAGTTGCGTCCCCTTATCGCCTCCTCCTTAAGGGTCCGGTTGAACCGCTCGTTCTTGCCCTGGGTCTGGGGATGAAAGGGACGGCCGTGGCTGATGCCGACGCCGAGCCTGATCAGCCAGGCGCTCATGTAGTTGTAACGCGAGTTCGGCGCGCAGAAGCTCGATCCGTTGTCGGTAAGTATGCGGCTGGGCAGGCCGTAGCGCATGAAGACCGGCGCCAGGCTTGCCCGCACGGTGTCCGCCCGTTCGTTGGAGCAGGCGGTGACCGTCAACGCGAACCTGGAGTGGTCGTCCACCACGGTGAGAGGGTGACAGGAACCGGCCGCCGTCGGAAAATGTCCCTTGAAATCCATCTGCCACAACTGGTTGGGAGCCTCTCGTTCGAAACGCTTCATGGGACCGCGAGCCTTGCGCTGGGCGTCCCGCAGCCTGCCGTTGCGGTCGAGGATCGCCGTGATCGTGCTCGGCCTTGGCACTTCGTCGTGACCAAGATCGATCAGCCGCCGCTCGATTTTGCGCCCTCCCCAGGTCGGATGCTCGTCGCGAACCGAAAGCACCAACTGCTCGACCTCCGGGCAAACACGCTGGGGAGATCGCCTGGGACGGCGGGACCTGTCACATGCCCAGTCCTCTTCACCGCTTTGCCCACGGCTGATCCACTTGTAGCCGGTGCGGCGACTGATACCGAATCGACGGCATAACTCGCTTATGTTGGAACCTGGCTGCATCGCTAAATAAACAAAATCCTTCCTCTGAGACACTTCGGTAACCTCATTCCATGGCATCTTTCTTCTCCTGTATTGACATACAGAAGAATGTACCAACTGTTACCCATGTCTCCGAACACCTGTTACCCATGTCTCCGGTCTGTACACTCGACGCCGCTTTTCTTCCGAGCGGCTTGACGTGAGGCAAGCCGGCGTATTATTAGGCCTTGTCAAGCCAAGGCCATCGAAAGCGGTCTCAAGCGACCGCACTCCAAAGCGGCTATGCCGCAAAGAAAAGGACTTTTGCACAAAGCTCAACGTATAAATTATTCGACACAAAACGAAAATGACTTGGACCAGGTCTTTTTTACCGCTCCTGAATAAGCCCAAATTTTCTATTTCGCGTGATAAGCGAGGGATTCTATAACGCTTGTAAACGTCACCCCTCGAAGGAATTTCAAGTGACTCCACGAAAAAACCTTTTTCAGGATTTCCAGGTGGCGGATATCTTGAGGAAACGGATGAACAGCTCGGGGAGTTGGGCCTTATTGGGAAAGAGCCTCGCGATGCGCCATACGCGCCAAGGGCTAAGATAAAAACGCAAAAACGTCCGCTGGACCTTCTTCTTCAATACCGCGGCCGGCACCTCGGACAGGTCGGTGGCGGGATCGAAATAATGCATGGCCTCGGCGTCCTCCTCGGTCTCGACGGGAGTAAGACCCATCTCGCGGGCCTGCTCGTATAGCTCGGTCCCCTTAAAGGGCGTGACGAACCAGAAGTTGGCCGTGTGAAGTCTGGACTCGAGCGCGTAGTCGAGGGTCAGGTCGATCTCGGCCTCGGTCTCGCCCGGGAAACCGACCATGAAAAAGCCGTCCACCATAATATCGAGACGGTCGGTCCACTCGATCACTTTTTTCAGCTTCTCGAGCTGCACGTGTTTCTTGATGAACTTCTGAAGGCGGGGAGAAGCCGTTTCCACCGCGTAGGTGATACGGTAGGTCCCGGCTTTCTTCAGCTTGCCCAAAAGCTCGGGCGTCATGATGTCGCCCCTGATTCCGTTGGGGAAGGCGATGGTGAAATCCAGGCCCCTCTCGGCCACTCCATCGCAGATATCCACCAGTCTTTTCTTTTTCAGGTTGAAGCAGTCGTCCACGAACAGGATTTCCCTCACCCCGAACCTGTCCCTTAGCTCGGCCATGTCGCTCAGCACCTTGTCCGCGCTCTGGGCCCGAAACTTCGTGCCGAAAATACGGTGGCAATAGGTGCACCGGTAGGGACAGGAGCGCGAGGTGGCCAGGCTGGCGTATTGCTTCCTGGCGTAGGTCGTGCCGAAGCGGGGCAGGTCCCAGTAGGCCTCGAGGTCGATGAGATCGTAGGCGGGGAGGGGAATCGCGTCCAGGTCCACCGTCTCCTCGCGCGGCTTGTTGACGACTATCTCGCCGCCGCTTTTATACCCGAGCCCCTCGATTTCCCCGGGCGACCCCTGGCCGGCGACGACGCGCTCGATCAGCTCGAGGGTCGTTATCTCCCCTTCCCCCTTGACCACGTAGTCCAGGTTGGGATCGAGCAGGGCCTTGTCGGGGGCCGTGCTGGCGTGAGGTCCTCCCGCGACGACGGGTACTTCCAGCTTAAGGCGCTTTACGGCCGCGCTTACGTCGGCCATGTCCCTGGCCTCGTAGCTCATGGCCGATAGTCCGACCAGGTCGGGCTCGAACTCGAGCGCCTCTTTGGCCACGCTTTGGGCGGACATGTCGCGCTGGAGCATGTCGATAATCTTGATTTCCAGCCCGGGTACCCGGTCGCGAAGAAAAGCGGCCAGGCTCATGACCCCGAGCGGAGGCGCGTAATGCTGTCTAACCGACCTGTAACCGGCCTTGACGAGGACTATTCTGGCCATGGTGGGCGGGCTTTCCTATTTCTTTCCCTTGCCGATGGGCTTTCTCAGGGCCTGCCAAATCCGCTTGAAGAACCCCGGTTTTTCCGGCCCTTTCTTTGACAGGTCCGGAGGCGGGGGAGTGGCCGGGGCGGACGTCTTGGCCTGGGCGGACGCCGGGGGCACGTTAAAGGACAGGTCGCCCGCGCTATCCTCGAAATTGAGGGACGGTACCTTCTTGGCTGGAGGCGTCGCGGCGCCGGCGGCCTGTTTGGGAGCGGCCTTGGGCGGCGGGGTGGGAGCGGATATCTTTTTCTCCCGCGTGACCGTCGAGCCGATGACCTTTTGAACTTCCTTTTTCGGCGCCGGCTTCTTGGGCTGGATCAGGTCCTTTTTAAAGGTCTTCTGCATGGTGCTCGAGACCTGGAGCGTGCCGCTCTGCTCGACGCCGGTGTCCGGGTCCCGGGCCGTGACCTGGAGGATGCCCTCCATGTTGATGGTGAAAATGACCTCGACCTTGGCCTGGCCCTTGGCCGCCGGATGGATGCCCCGGAACACGAAGTCCCCGATGATCTCGCTTTTTGCCACCTGGTCCGTGTCTCCCTGCACCACCTTTATCTTGAGGGAGTCCTGGTTGTCACGCGAGGTGGTGAACACCTTCATCTTCTGGTTGGGGACCGGAGTGTTCCGTTTAAACACGTGCAGGACTTTTCCGCTTGGAAGACCGATGCCGATCCCGATGGGAAGAACGTCCAACAGCTGGATGTCGGACTGGTGGTTGACGATCGAGTCGGCCATCACCGCCGCGCCCAGGGCCACGGCCTCGTCGGGATGAACGTTCTTGGAGGGCTGCTTGCCGAAGAACTCCTCGACCCGCCGCGCCACGAGGGGAACGCGGGTCGAGCCTCCAACCAGCAGCACCGAGTCGATCTGGTCACTGGTCCAGCCCGAGTCGTCGATCACGTGCCGGGTCACCTCGAGCGTGTGATCGATAAGCGGGCCCAGCATGGCCTCGAACTGGTCGCGCGTCACCGTCACGTCCAGGTTGAGAGGGCCCTCCGGCCCCATGGCGATATATGGAATATGTAGCCTGGCCTCGCTCCGGGTCGAGAGGTCTATCTTGGCCCGCTCGCAGGCGTCCTTCAGCCGCTGGTGGCTCATGGGGTCCTTGGCCAGGTTGACGCCGTGGGCTTTCTCGAACTCGGCCACCACGTGCTCGACCAGCTTGTTGTCGAAGTCGACGCCGCCCAAAAAGGTGTTGCCGCCGGTGGCCTTGACCTCGAAGACGTTGTCCCGGAGCTCGAGGATGGAAACGTCGAAGGTCCCGCCGCCAAGATCGAATATGGCCACGCGCTGCTTGAGTCCCTTCCCGTAGCCGTAGGCCAGGGCCGCCGCCGTGGGCTCGTTGATGATCCGGAGCACCTCGAGTTGCGCGATGCGGCCGGCCTCCCGAACCGCCTGGCGCTGGCGGTCGTTGAAATAAGCGGGCACCGTGACCACGGCCTGAGTGATCTCCTGCCCGAGCATGTCCTGGGCCGTGTTACGGATATGATCGAGGATCATGGCCTGGATTTCCTCGAGGGCGTACGAGTCCTTGCGGAGCCGGATCGAGACGTCGTCCGACTCGCCCTCCTCGATCTTGTATCTTACGTGTTTCTCGATCTCGTCGATTATGTTCGAATGGATGTCGCGGCCCACCAGCCGCTTCGAGCCGAAGACCGTGTTGATGGGGTTGATCTCGCTCTGGCGCTTGGCCGCCTGTCCCACCAGCCTGTTGCCCTTTTCGTCCACGGCCACGATGGATGGAATGGTGTAGCTGCCGCCGGTGTCCGATATGACTCGCGGCTTGCCATTTTCCACTATCGCGCAGACCGAGTAGGTGGTACCCAGATCTATTCCGACGACGGCGCCCTCGCTCATATTGTTAAGACTCTTACCTCTCCGTAAAGATTTTTAATTGTAGCAGGCGGTTATGATCCTTGTCAAAACCATCAAGCCATGAGGCTTTCTATATAGTATAGCTGAATTGTCCCGTTTTTTTAATAAAGTTTTAATCTATTTTATAGAGGGCATGAAGTCAAGTAAAGTCCAAGCCGATGATAGAGCCTCTTGCAAAATTCCCGCTTTGGAGTGCGGCGGCTCGACGCCGCTTTTCTTCCGAGCGGCTTGACGCGAGGCAAGCCGGTGTATTAATAGGCCTTGTCAAGCCAAGGCCCTCGAAAGCGGTCTCAAGCGACCGCACTCCAAAGCGGCTATGCCGCAAAGAAAAGGACTTTTGCATGAAGCTCGATAGATAAAACAAGGCCCCGGGGAAAAACCGCCGGGGCCTTGATTTTTGGTTGATGTTAAAGTTACGGAGACCACTTCGTAAGGATCATGATCTCGACGACCAGCGAGTAGATGACCAGGGACTCGATAAGGACGAGACCCAAAATCATGGGAACGAACATCTTATCGGCCGCGCCGGGGTTTCTGGCGATACCCTCGAGCGCCGACGAGGCGGTACGACCCTGCGCGATGGCGCCGCCCAGCGAGGCGATAGCCATGCCGAGGGCCGCCGCGAAGAGGGCGTAATCCATGAATTTGCTGATGTTGCTTCCGCCGTCCTCGGCGAGAGCGTTTCCGCCGACCAGAAGGACCATAAGGGCCAGCGACATTACCGCGAAACGTTTCATTTTCATTTACTTCTACTCCTTTCCTTTTTTCACTCTTTTTCGATTTTTCGCTCGATTGTATTTTTTGCCGGGGCTGGAGCTATGCCCCCAACGCTAATAACCTAGTGTTCCTCGCCCTCCTCGTGGTGAGTGGCGAGAGCGAAGTAGATGGTGGCCAAGATGGCGAAGATGAAGGCCTGGAGAACGCAGACGATGATCCCGAGGCCCGTGAAGAAGGCCGGCACGAGGGGGGCCACCAGCATGAGGAAAATGCCCACGACAGTGTGGTCGGCCGTCATGTTGGCCATGAGTCGGATGGTGAGGCTGAGCACCCTGGCCGCGTGTCCGATAAGCTCGATGACGAAGTAAAGGGGCATCATGATAATAAGGACTATGTTCGGCGGCCAGGACGGGCTGAGGAAGTGCTTGATGTATCCAAGACCGTGGGCCTGTATACCGTAGATATGCGTCGCGAAGAAGACCACCAGGGCCATGGAGACCGTGATCGAGGCCTTGTCCGTCCCGGGCGCGAAGAAGGGCACCAGACCCAAAAGGTTGGCGAAGAGTATATAGAACCAGAGCCCGCAGACGATGGGAACGTACTTTTTATAACCGTGGCCGATGATGTCCTCCATGAGCTTCATCATGAACTCCATCAGGGCCTCGAAGAGGTTGCGCACCGAGAAGCCGTCGTCGGGCAGAACGTCTTCGCCCTTGCCCACTATCTTCGACCTGACCGCCAGCACGAGAAGGAAAAGGATCAGGGCGGAACAGCAGGCGTGAAACATTGGAATGTACTGGAAGTGCGCGGCTACAAAGCCGGCTTCTTCATGCGCGGGACCGAACAGCAGGGTGGCCCAGGTAAATCCGTGCTCCATACTAATTACTCCTTGCCTGAAATTACATCTAATCGTCGCGGTTTTTTATCGCCTCGCGGTGGCCCAAAAGGCCCCCGATAAGCGCCGCGGCCATTATACTTGAAAGACCGATGATAAAAGGTATCGGGGCGACCAACTTAAGAGCGACCAGCGCGATAACGGCGGCGTAAAGAAACAGGACCTTGAGCGTCAGGTTGGCCGTGAATCCTTTCTTCGAGCTTGCCCCGGTAATTAAGCTCCTTATTATACGCGAAAGCCACAAGAAATTCAAATACACCAAAACGCCGCCCATAAGTACCCCGGCGACGAACTTTACGGCCGGGTCGAAACCCGACCTTAAATACTCGACCGCCCCGCCGGCGACGCCCACCGCCATCGAGTAGACAAGGACGCTCACGGCGACGTATCTTACGATCCGTTCACGCTCGGGTCCAATCTCTACCGCGGCTCATCCTCCTTGTCCATGGTCTTTTCGCGAAGTTCTTTGGCCGCGCGAAAGAAAGCCCTCGCCCCGGCCGCGATCCCGCAGAAAAGAAAGAACAACGTAAACCAGGGGCTGCTCAAGCCGTCGAAAACCTTCATGTCAACGTACCAGCCGATCCCAACCCCGATAAGGACCGCGATGCCCATCTCGAGGCCAACGCTCCCGTACTGGAGCAGCTCGAAATATTGCTTGCGGTAGCTCGATTTTCCTTTCTTTTCCAACGGCTCCCTCCTTGGCCCGGAACCGCCCCGGAAAACCGTAAACGCTGGGCCAAGCTTCGCGTAAGAGTCTATTTTTCTAACATGGAAGGCGGCCCCTGTCAACAAAAGCGCGGCCGAATATGCGCCCCGTTTTAATATTATCCGTTCACTATCGGGCGGTTATAAAAAGTAAAAGTCACGCGATCAGGGCGGCCAGGCCGGCGATCAAAAAGGTCGCGTCGATCAGGGCCTCGGCCCCGAACCCCTGCACCAGGGTCCGGCGGGTGAAAACGGGCACGCACGCGGCGGAGTAAAGGAGAGGAAAGAGCATGTAATACCCGAGCGGTGCATGGACCCATCCCAGGAACGTGGCCCCCGCGATCAGGATCGACGTCAGCGCCAGCGCCCCGATCAGGACCTCCCTGGTGCGGGTCACGCCCAGGACGATGGGAAGGGTTTCCCTCCCGATCATGCGGTCCGCCTGGATGTCCCGAAAGTCGCGAAGGAGAGCCCGAGCGAAGGCCAGCCCGCCGACCATGATAAGGGAAGCCAGGGCCGCGAAAAAATCGATATAGGCGAAGCCCACCTTGAAAAGGGGCAGAACCACTATAAGGGCCGACCAGCCAAAGGCCATGAAGATGTCCTTGCTGCCCGGAACGTCGGCCAGTCTACGGATGGGAACGCTTCCCGCGTCCTTTTTCGTCAGCTTCACCGGATATAGAAAACTCACGACGGCCAGGGCCACGAGAAACGCTCCTCCTCCCCGGCTTATGAAGAAGGAGATGAAGATGGCCAAAGCGGCGGCCGCCGCGCCGGCGCCCACCCACTTGTTCTTGTGCCTGGTGAAGCTCCTCGCCCGGGCCGGCACGTTGAAGGCCAGGGCCCTCGAGTCGGACATGAGGGTCATGGTATGGACGGCGAAGATAAAAAGCGCGCTGACCAGGGACTGGGCCATGGAGAAGTCCATGCCTTGCAGTTTCATGGACGCGTAGGTCAGGGCGGCTCCCCCGATGGCCACGTAAACGTTTCCCAGTATGGCCAGGCTTAAAAACCCGATCAGCCGATGGAGGGGATCGCGGGAGGCCCCGATTTCATGGAGCCGGTCGTGTACCCTTCTTATCATCCAGTTGGGGGTGGACGCCCCGGCCGTGAGTCCGACCACCCTGTAGCGGGACATTTCCTCCGGGTCCAGTTCTTCCTCCGTCTCGACCTTGTAGGCCTTGATCCCCTCCTCCTGGGCCACCTCGGCCAGGCGGCCCGTGTTGGCGCTGGCCTTGCCCCCCACCACCACCATGGCCTCGACCTCCCGGGCCAGCCGCCGGACCTCGTCCTGGCGGTTGCGGGTCGAGTCGCAGATCGTGTCCGCCACGATCAGGTTTCCTTCCCCGAGGCCCGAGTACCTTTCCCGGATGGCCCGGGCCACGGCCTCGAAGCGCTCCCGCTCCTGGGTGGTCTGAGACACGAGGCAGACCTTTTCCGCGGCCGGAAGGTCGGCCACGTCATCCGGTCCCTGGACCAGCACGGCCTTGTCCCCCGAGTAGCCCAGGATGCCCTCGACCTCGGCGTGGCCCGGGTCCCCCAGCAGCACCACCAGGAAACCCTCGCCCGCCCGGCGCTTGGCAATGCCCTGCACCCGGGTCACGTTGGGACAGGTGGCGTTGACGATGGGAAGGCCAAGCTCCCGCGCCTTCTTCTTTATCTCGGGACGGACCCCATGGGACCGGATAACCACGGCCCCATGGTCGGGCATGTCCCTGGCAACCTCGACGCCTCGCTCGCGGAACATGCTTATCACCTGCGGGTTATGGATCAGCGGTCCCAAGGTGTAGATGGGAGGAGGATACTCGCGGGAGGCGTCGACCGTGATCGCCACCGCCCGGCGAACGCCCATGCAAAAACCCGAGGTGTTGGCTACCTTTACTCTCATATAGTCTCCCTTTCTTAAATTACGCCCCCTTACCCCCGATGGCAAGACGCGGGTGGAACGACTTCGACGAATGAATTGTCAGCTATAAGAAGATTGGCCTCGGGCGGCCTCTCGGAAGAATCCGGCCGCCGGAAAAATAATCGGTTGAATCGGGGAGATTAGGGAGTAAAATTATAAATACCATGGATACAATTCTGAAAATACTGGACACTGGCTTCTTTACCGTCGTTCCCTTCGTGCTGGTCCTCGGTTTCATGATCTTCGTGCACGAGCTGGGCCACTTCCTGGCCGGGCGCATTATCGGGGTGAGGATACTGACCTTCAAGCTCGGTTTCGGCCACTCGATCGTCAGCCATAAGCGGGGCCACACCGAGTACGCCATTGGCTGGATTCCCATCGGCGGTTACGTTCGCATGTTCGGCGACCCCACCGAGGTGGAGGAAGAGGAGGAGGTGGCCCTCGAGGACATCCCCGAGGAGGACAAAAAGGAAGCCCTTTTCTTCAGGCCCGCTCACCAGAAGATTTTCACCTTCGTGGCCGGCCCGGCCATGAACGTTATCGTCGCCTTCCTTCTGGCCCCCCTCGTCTACCTTATCGGTTACAACCGGCAGGTCGAGCCGGCCCCTCCCATACCCGCGGGCGTGATCGAGAAAGACTCTCCGGCTGACAAGGCCGGCGTCAAGATGCTGGATAAAATCCTCACCGTGGACGGGCGCAAGATCGAAAGCTACCACGACCTGCAGATGATCGAAGCCCTGAACCCCGAGAAGACCCTCGATTACGAAGTCTCGCGGGACGGTGAGAAAATGTCCTTCCAGATCAAGCTCCGCACCAGGAAGGAACCGCCCGTCGGCGAGTCCGGTATCGGTCCTCCCCCGACGCCGGCTATAGTCGGAGGCATAGCTCCCGACTGGCCCGCCGCGGCCTCGGGCCTGACCGTCGGCGACAGGATCGTCGCCATCAATGGAAACAAGGTGACGGTCTGGGAGGAAATGACCCAGCTCATCAACGACTCGGAGGGAAACACCATCGACTTCGGGGTCATAAGGGGAGACAAGGAAATAAGCCTGGCCTTAAAGCCCAGGTATAACGAGGATCACGATAAGTACCAGATAGGCATCGCCGCCAAGGTCGAGACGGAGTTCGTGCGGGAGTCCCTGGGCGCGGCCATCGTGAAGGGCGCGGAGGACTGCGTCAGATACGTCAAGATGACCTATCAGGTCTTTTACAAACTCATCACCTTTCAATTGTCGGGAAGGGCCGTTTCCGGTCCTCTCGGCATCGCGGCCATTACCAGCAGCGCCGCCCGGTCCGGGATCGTCGCCCTGATTCAGTTGACCGTGCTTATAAGCATAAACCTCGGCATCCTTAACCTCCTGCCCTTTCCTCCCTTGGACGGCGGCCACATACTGGTCACCGGCGTCGAGAGCGTCATCAGGCGGGAGATGAACGTCAAGTATAAGGAAGCCATGTTCAAGGCCGGTTTTTTCCTTTTGATTTTTCTTATGATCGCCGTCACGGCCAGCGACTTCTGGCGTTACAAGGGCAAGATGTACACTTTCTTCATGGACCTTTTCTAAGCCGCTTCGCGGCCTTCTTAGCCTTGTTAATAGAATTATGAGGACACTCGCCATAGATACGTCCACCGAGGCCGCGTCCATCGCCGTCGTTATCGGAGATGGGCCTCCAGCCGAGGTGTCCTTTCCGGGCGGAAAGAAAAGGGGAGAAAAGCTCGTGCCCGCCGTACAGGCCACGCTCGAGGGACTCGGGCTTGCGCCCCGGGACCTCGAGGCCTACGTGATCGGACTCGGGCCGGGGTCTTTCACCGGACTTCGCGCCGGTCTTTCCTTTATCAAGGGCCTCCACCTGGCCAACCCCAGGCCCGCGGTGGGAGTTTCTTCCCTCCAGGCCCTGGCCTGCAACGCCCGTTCCTGGAGGGGCCGGATCGTGGCCGCCGTGGACGCGAAAAAGGACCAGGTCTTCGCGGCGGCCTTCAATTGCGACGGCTGCTCGGCCCCCGCTCGGGTCACCGAGGACGAGGCCCTGGGTCCCCTCGAGCTGGTCGAGCTCGCGAGAGGAAACACCCTGGTGGTGGGCGATGGCCTGAAGAAATACGGCGAGATGATAAGGGACGCCCTTGGCGGATCGGCCTTTATCGCTCCCGAGCCCCTTTGGTATCCGCGCGCCGCCTGGCTGGCCGAGCTGGCCAAGCCCCGCCTGTTAAACGGAGAATCGGACGACGTCGAGTCCATGGTCCCCTTTTACGTCCGTCATTCGGACGCGGAGTTGAAGCTGGGAAAGCGAGTGGATTTTTCCTGAACTTTTTCGCGCCGCGCCTTTTGCCCAACTCATCCATATCCCTCCCTTTGGCTTTCGACGGTCGGAAACGCCCGTTACTCCTTTCTCCATAATTTTTCTCTTAAAGGCCGTAAACTCCATTTTCAAAAAAAGCGTTGACATGCATATCCTCATAGATTATTCTTAACTTGTCGATACTTATGATTGGCGGGATGACCAAATGGCAAGAATATTATTGACCAACGCGCCGGACCATCCGGCGTACGAATTGTCGGGAGACGTCTTTTCCATCGGCCGGCTGCCGGACAACAACCTCCCTCTGGCCGACGCCCTTGTTTCCAGGAGGCACGCCGAGATAAGGAAGGAAGGCGACAAGTATCGCGTAGTCGACCTCGAGAGCCTGAACGGCGTCTACGTGAACAACCTGAAAATCAAGGACGAATATCTCACCCATGGCGACGTTCTTCACATCGGCGAGAGCAAGATGCTCTTCGAGGACTCTCCCTCCATCGAGGCCCCGCCTCCCATCACGGAAAGCGTGAACCCGCCGCCCCTGCCGGGATTGGCCCCGGGTCCGGCGGCGAAAAAGGAAGGTCCCGTCGATTCCTCCCTCGAGCCCGCCGCGGGATGGCTGGGATACGAGCCGGACGCTCCCGCTCCCGCCCCGCCGAGCCGGGGCCAGGCCGAGGCGGCCGGACCCGGGCCCATCAACCAGATGAAAATGCCCGCTCCGGACGTGGCGCCTCCCCCCGAGCCGGGACCCTCCGTTTCGGGGCCGTCTTTTCCGCCGAGCAACGCGGCCCGGGCGCCGGGCCTCGCGGGTCCGGAGATAATCAAGCCCCTTAACCAGGACAACCCCAACTTCGAGCTCGAGGCCATATCATTGGAGGAAGCCCTTAAACCTATCCGGGACGAAAGCCAGGTGCCCTACCGCAACGAGCCGGTGCGGGCGCGGAACTTCTTCATCCTCTACCAGGTGGCGCGGGCGCTGAACTCGACCAACTCCTTGAACGAGCTTCTCGATCAGACCATGACCCTGGTGTTCCAGGTGATCAACGCCGAAAGAGGGGTCATTTTCCTCTATAATGAAAAGGGCGAGATCACGCCCATGATCGCCCGCAACCGGGAGGGCGGCGAACTGCCCGAGCTCAACGTCAGCAAGGGCATAACGCTTCGGGCCATCCAGGAAAAGGTCTCGATCATCACCTCGGACGCCCGTTACGATCCCCGCTTCCAGGCCGGGGCCTCGATAGTGACCTATAACATCCGCTCGGCCATCTGCGTTCCCCTTTGGGAGCACGGCCGCATAAGGGGGGCCGTCTACCTGGACAACCTGATGGAGACCTACGCCTTCGGGGAGGACGACCTCGACCTTCTGACCGCCATCGCCAACCAGGTGGCCATCGCCATCAGGCAGGAGGAAATGCAGTCGAAGATGCGGGAGAACGCCGTGTTCCGGGCCAACCTCGAGCGCTTCCACAGCCCGGACCTGGTCAACCACATCATGCAGCAGTCCAGGCTGGACGACGGTTTCAGGCAGTCCCTCGAGGTCAAGGAGGTGACCGTGCTCTTCTCGGACATCGTCTCCTTTACGCCCATGCTCGAGAGACTCGACGCGCACGAGGCGGCGGACCTGCTTAAGAGCTACTTCGACAAGATGACCGAGATCATCTTCCGCTACAAGGGAACGGTGGACAAGTTCATCGGAGACGCCATCATGGCCATCTTCGGCGCGCCCGTGGCCCACGGCAACGACGCCGAGCAGGCCGTGCTCTCGGCCATCGAGATGATGCGCGAGCTCGAGCGCTTCAAGACGTCATGGTCCGAGGAGAAAAGGTTCGACGTCAGGATCGGCATCAACACCGGCAAGGTGGTGACCGGCTACCTGGGCAGCAAGCACAGGGTCGAGTACACCGTGCTGGGAGACCCGGTCAACGTGGCCTCCCGCCTCCAGTCCTTCGCCGACCCCGGCACCATACTGGTGGGACAAGCCACCTATGAAAAGGCCCGGGAGTCATTCAAGTTCAGGGACAGGGGAGCCACGAGACTGAAGGGAAAACAGGAGGAAACAAGGCTCTACGAGGTCGTCTTCTGACGGCCCCGCGAGAAAGGAAACGACCATTCCACCACCGCGTCAGGCGGTTCAAAAGGCGGTCACCCACCGAAATGGCCCGGCTTAAGTCAATCGCGGACCGATCCGCAATCGTTTGGGAAATAGACCAATATCCCTTTTTCATCGGCTCTCGGGGAAAAAGCTCCGCCTCGGGCGCGGTCATAGGCCGGGACGAAAAGGGCGCTTTTATCTCGGACAACGGCTCCGGGGAGCTTTTCGTCAACCATCGGAAGATCGAGAGGAAGGAACTGGTCTCGGGCGACGTCATAGCGGTGGGAGGAGGCTCGTATCTCTTCGAGGAGGACGAGGCCGACGTTAGTGGCGAGACCCCGGCGTCGGACCCGGCCGCTCCGGATAAAGCCGAGTCCAAAGACGAAATGGAGTTAAAGGTCCTCTTTACGATGGACATGGCGAGGCCTCTACCCGGGCTCGACGCCCGGTCCGTCATCGCTAAAGCCAGGGGATCGAACTCCTACGCCATACTCCAGTTCGCCCGGCTGGTGGCCGCGGTCGATTCCGTCTCGGAGCTTCTCGCGCAGACCTTGAACCTCATTTTCGAGGTGGTTCACGCCGAGCGGGGCGTCATATTTCTTTACGGCGAGACGGGCCGCCTGGAACCCTCGGTGGTGAAGCGGATAAAGGGAGGGAAGCCCCCGGACGTCGATACGGCCCGGGCCGTCACGGGGAAGGCGATCAAGGACCGCTCGACCCTGGTCTGTTCGGACGCGTGCCTCGAGGGCCCCGAGGAGGAGCCGTCCGGCCCGGAGACGGCCAGGGTCCGCTCGGCGCTGGTGGTCCCCATTTGGGATGAGGAGGAAGTACTCGGGGCGATTTACCTTGACAACACCATCGTGGGCGGCCTGTTTCACGAGGACGACATGGACCTGATAAACGTGATGGCCAACCTCGTGGCGCTCCGGATCAGGCAGGAGAAAGCGCGGGACCGGGCCCGCAAGGAGGAACTGCTGCGTTCGGCCCTCGAGCGTTTCCACAGTCCCGACGTGGCCGGCCTTATTTTAAGGCAGAGCGACTCGGGTCGCGGGTTCAAGGATTTCGTCAAGGAGAGGGAGGTGACGGTCCTTTTTTCGGACGTTTCCAGTTTCACGGGCCTTCTCGAGCGGCTGGACGCGAGCGAGGCGGCCGGACTGCTTACCGAGTATTTCGACGTCATGACCGACGTGGTCTTCAAGTACAAGGGCACGGTGGATAAATTTATCGGCGACGCCGTCATGGCCACCTTCGGCGCGCCCATCTCCCATGGGAACGACGCCGAGCTGGCCGTGTTCGCCGCCATCGAGATGATGCGGAACATGGAGTGGTTCAAGGCCTCGAGGCCCGAGCGCCAGAAGTTCGACATCAGGATCGGGATCAACACGGGAGTGGTGATAGCCGGCTACCTGGGAAGCGGAAAGAGGATCGAGTATACCGTGCTGGGAGACCCGGTCAACGTGGCCTCCCGCCTCCAGACCCTGGCCGAGCCCGGCCAGATACTGGTGGGCGAGAGCACCTACGCCAAGGTGAGCGGAATGTTCGAGTTCGAGGACAGGGGAGAGACGTTGCTCAAGGGCAAGAAGAAGAAAACGCGGGTCTACGAGGTCCGGTACTCGTTGGCCGGGGGACCCAGTCTCGCCTGATTGGACCCTTTGGTAAAGGCGAAGGTTTGACAGATTTAGGAAACTTTTTATAATGTTAATTATACCCGACGCGGTAAGGAGATCGATTTAATGCCGAACATGGCCCCTGAAGACATCGAGATAGCCAACGCCCTTTGCGAAAAGGACGAGGAATTCAAGAAGCTTTGGAACGAGCACGCCGACTTTAAGGCCCGGCTTGACGACCTGAAGCTCAAGACCTACCTGACGGCCGAGGAAGAGGCCGAGGTCAAGCGACTTAAAACCCTCAAGCTTCAGGGCAAGGACAAGATCGCTCTGAAGATTAAAGAATACAAGGTAAACGTACTTTCGACGGCGTGACCGGCCACTAAGGATGACAAAGCCTCGGTGGTCGCCCGCCGGGGCTTTTTTTTGGCCGCTCGGGAGAGGGGAAGGAATAAAGGAGGGCTTGTATATGCTAAGCGACAGGTCGAAAAAAGGGATTGAAAGAACGCCCAACCGGGCGCTTATCCGGGCAACGGGGGTGACCTCGAGGGACATGGGCAAACCCTTCATCGGGATCGCCTCGAGCTTCACCAACCTCATACCCGGACACGCGGGGATGAGGGAACTTGAGAGGGCCGTCGAGAACGGCGTGTTCGCCGGGGGGGGAAGGCCCTTTATCTTCGGCGTGCCCGGGGTTTGCGACGGTATCGCCATGGGCCACGAGGGCATGAGGATGAGCCTTCCCAGCCGGGAGCTCATCGCCGACATGATCGAGGCCGTCGCCCAGGCCCACGCCCTGGATGGACTTTGCCTTTTGACCAACTGCGACAAGATCACTCCGGGCATGCTCATGGCCGCGGCAAGGCTGGATATCCCCGCCATCGTGGTCACCGCCGGGCCCATGCTCTGCGGATACCACGAGGGAAGGCGGCTTACCCTCGTGCGCGACACCTTCGAGGCGGTGGGCCTTTATCAGGCGGGCAAGATCGGCGAGACCGAGCTGGCGGCCATCGAGGAGGAGGCCTGCCCCGGGCCGGGGTCGTGCCAGGGCCTGTACACGGCCAACACCATGGCCTGCCTGGCCGAGACCATGGGCATGAGCCTCACCGGGTGCGCCACCTCCCTGGCCGTCTCGGCCAAAAAGCACCGCCTCGCCCAGGAGAGCGGCGAGAAAATAGTCGAGCTGGTCAAAAAGGGAGTGAACGCCAGGAGCATCATTAACCGGGCGTCCATCGAGAACGCCATCCGGATCGACATGGCCCTGGGCGGTTCGTCCAATTCCGTGCTCCATCTTACCGCCATCGCCCATGAGGCCGGGGTCAAGCTTCCGCTCAAGACCTTCGACTCCATCTCCCGGGTAACGCCCAACCTCACCAGGTTGCGGCCCGCGGGGGACCACGCCATGGAGGACCTGGACCGGGCCGGCGGAGTGCTGGCGGTCATGCGGCTCCTGCGGGACTCGATGAGCGACAACCCCACGGTGAACGGCAAGAGCTTGAAGTCCGTGCTTTCCGGCCGGGGATGGTACGACCCGGCGGTCATACGCTCGCCCGAGGACCCGTACATGAAGGAAGGCGGCATAGCGGTGCTAAGCGGCAACCTGGCCCCGGAGGGGTCGGTGGTCAAACAGTCGGCCGTCTCGGAGAACATGAAGCGCTACGAGGGCAAGGCCAAATGTTTCGACTCCGAGGAGGCGGGCATGGCGGCCATCCTGAGCGGCAAGATAAAGGCGGGCGACTTCGTGGTCATCAGGTACGAGGGCCCGAAGGGCGGGCCGGGCATGAGGGAGATGCTCTCGCCCACCTCGGCCCTGATGGGCATGGGCCTGGGCGAGTCGGTGGCCCTTTTGACGGACGGCAGGTTCTCGGGCGGCACGAGGGGCCCCTGCATCGGCCACGTCTCCCCCGAGGCGGCCTCGGGAGGGCCCATCGCGCTGGTAAAGAACGGCGACCTCATTTCCATCGATATCCCGAGGCGGAAAATCCAACTCAAGGTAAGCGCGTCCGAGCTCAAGGCCAGGGCCAGGTCGCTCAAGCCGAGGCCGGCCAAGGTGAAGTCGGGCTACCTGGCCCGTTACGCCCGGCTGGTGGGAAGCGCCTCGAGCGGCGCGGTTTTCGAGGAATAAGGAAGGAGGAAATCCAGATGACGGACATGAGCGGCGCGGAAATCCTGGTCGACTCGCTCGAGCGCGAGGGCGTTGACGTGATGTTCGGGTATCCCGGCGGGGTGCTCCTTGGCATCTTCGACGTGCTTTTCGACTCGGAGATCAACTTCATCCTCACCCGGCACGAGCAGGGGGCGTCCCACGCCGCCGACGGCTATGCCCGGAGCACGGGAAAGACCGGCGTCTGTCTGGCCACCTCGGGTCCCGGCGCCACCAACCTGGTCACGGGGATCGCCACGGCCTACATGGACTCGGTGCCCATGGTCGCCATGACCGGCCAGGTGCCGACCTCGATGATCGGGGGGGACGCCTTCCAGGAGGCCGACATCGTGGGCATAACCCGTCCCATCACCAAGCACAGCTACCTGGTCAAGGACGTGAGGGACCTGGCCCGGACGGTCAAGGAGGCTTTCCACATCGCGAGCACGGGCAGGCCCGGCCCGGTCCTTATCGACCTGCCCAAGGACGTGATGGCGGCCAGGATGAAACACGCGCCTATCGACGGCGTCGAGCTTCGGGGCTACAAGCCCACCCTGGACGGCAACCCCAAGCAGATCGAGAGGGCGGCCAAGGCCATCGAGAAGGCCAACCAGCCGGTCATCTACGCCGGCGGTGGGGTCAACATCTCCGGCGCCTCCGAGGAAATGTTCAAGCTGGCCCAGTCGCAAAGGGTCCCCGTTACCATGACCCTCCTGGGCATGGGCTGCTTCCCCGGCTCTCACGAGCTGTCCCTTGGAATGCTCGGCATGCACGGGACCTACGCCGCCAACATGGCCATCAGCGACTGCGACGTCCTGATAGCCATCGGGGCCAGGTTCGACGACCGGGTCACCGGGAAGATTCAGGAGTTCGCGCCCAACGCCAGGATCATCCATATAGACATTGACCCGTCGGCCATCTCGAAGAACGTAAGCGTCCATATCCCCATCGTGGGCGACGTGAAACGGGTGCTGACCGAGCTTCTGAAGAAGATCAAGGCGCCCGACGACGTGAAGAAAAAGACCCGCGAGAAATGGGTCGGCCAGGTCAAGGAGTGGAAAACGGAACATCCGCTTGCCTATGAAAAAAGCGATAGCGTTATCAAGCCCCAGTTCGTGGTCGAGAAGATTTACGAGGTCACCGGGGGCGACGCCATCATCTGCACGGAAGTGGGTCAAAACCAGATGTGGGCGGCCCAGTTTTACAAGTTCGAGAAGTCCCGCCGCTTCCTCAGCTCGGGAGGACTGGGGACCATGGGTTACGGCCTGCCCGCGGCCATCGGCGCCAAGATGGGCAACCCCGACGCGACGGTCATCGACATAGCGGGCGACGGCAGCTTCCAGATGAACGTCCAGGAGTTGGCCACGGCCGCGCAGCATTGCCTTCCCGTCAAGGTGGCCATACTGAACAACCAGTTCCTGGGCATGGTCCGGCAGTGGCAGGACATGTTCTTCAACAAGAGGTACTCCCATACCTGTCTGGCCGTCGAGCCCGACTTCAAGGCCCTGGCCGAGGCCTACGGCGCGAGGGGTTACCTGGTCACGGACCCCAAGGACGTCGTCCCCGTTTTGGAGGAGGCCCTTTTCTCGCCCGAGCCGTGCGTGATGGACTTCCGGGTGGACCGGGAGGAGAACGTATATCCCATGGTCCCGGCCGGGGAGGCCATCCGAAACATGATCCTCGGCCCGGAAAAGAAAAAAACGGGAAAGCTCCGGGCGGTCAAGTAAAAGATGAAAGCCGTCCAATCCAGGAGGAATCGGAACTCGACTCGCGCGGAGGGACTTTAAATGAAGCACACTATATCGGTCATGGTGGAGAACAAGTTCGGGGTCCTGGCCCGCGTGGCCGGGCTCTTCTCGGGAAGAGGATATAACATCGAGAGTCTTTGCGTGGCGCCCATGATGGACCCGTCCGTCTCGGTCATGACCATAGTCACCCAGGGGGACGACCGGGTCATCGAGCAGGTCACCAAGCAGCTCAACAAGCTCATCGACGTCATCAAGGTCATCGACGTGACCGAGAGCGACTATATCGACCGGGAACTGATGCTGGTGCGGGTCTCGGCCGAGCGGGAAAAGCGCGACGAGATCATGCGGGTGGCCCAGATATTCAAGTCCAGGGTGGTGGACGTGGGACCGAAAACCCTGACCCTCGAGGTCACGGGAACGGACGACAAGCTCGACGCGGTGCTCCGGATTCTGCGGCCCCTCGGGATAAGGGAACTGGTGCGCTCGGGCAAGGTCGCCATGCTCCGGGCCGACCCCAGGAAATAGGCCTCAGGTCGGCCAGTGGGCCATGAAAATGTCCTCCCAGTGCTTGAGGTCGTCGGCCTCGATCGACATGGCCGTGATGTTGACGCCGGCGTTTAAAATAGTCACGGCGTTCAAGTTGGCGTCCCCATCCTCGTATCTCACCGCGCCCAGGCGGTTGAAAAAGGCGTTGTTCACCTCGTAGACCTCGTTGAAGAACTCGACCAGGCGGGAAAGGTCCCAGTCCGGCGCGCCCCCGTTCTTGTGCATGAAGTATTGGGCCATCATGTACATCGAGATCACGCGGTAGGTGGTTTCCTCCCAGGTGGCGAAGGGAAGATGGGTCTCGACCATGGGCCTCATCTTGTTCAAGATGGGGCAGCCGGCGCTGACCATGTATATTCCCATAAGAGAACTGGCCACCGTCTGGAGGGGGACTTTCTTGAAGTAATCCCTTTGCTCGGTCTCGATCCTTACCTCGACCTCCTCGAAGGACTTCGAGTGCTTGAAAAAATCTATCAGGTCGAAAAGACTGGCCGCCACCGGGCAACGCGGACTCGTGGCCGGATCGAGAGAGCAGTTGGGACACTTGTTGAACTCGAGGGCGGTCCATTCCGGAGCGTCCGTTGGCCTCTCGGAGACAAGGTCCAGACTGTCCCGGTCAAGCCTGACGGTGAAACGCTTCTGCCGCCCGTCGTCGAACTTGACGTCGTAAACGAAATTGATGGGTTCCGCGCCATCGCTCATGATGGACTCCTCCTTGCATGTTTTTCATGGACGGCCGAGACGGCGTCCGCCCGGGTCCCCAGTGAAAGGCCGCGTCGGCTGAAATGATTATAGAACGCCCCGTTCGTTTTGCAAAAGGAGATTCCTCGGCGAGGGCAAAAGCTCCACCTTAACGACGCGAGTTGTACTCCTCAGCCGCGTATACATCATCTAAATCGTGAAGCGCTCTAATATAGATTAGAACCCGATTCCGTGCTACTATATCGAGTATCATGTAACGAAAAAGGAGAACGGCCAATGTGCGAATCCACCGCTTACCTCTTAAAAGGTGAAGACGAGGAACTCTTCCTCAAGGACGTGGTCAAGGTCACTCCGCAGGAAAACGGAAAACTCCTGGTAGAAAGCCTGCTTGGAGACCAGAAAGAACTGACCGGACATATCCGGGAGATCGACTTCATGCTCCATAAAATTACGCTTGTCGAGGCTTGATCTCAAACAATAATTATTCCCGATAATGAGAAAATATCGCGGATTTCAGTTTCTTCGAGGGGATAATCATTCCTCCATCTCCCGCTCGATATCCCTTCTTCCTCGCTTGCGGTCATAGCCCCTTTTGCCCTTGGGAGTGCCCAGGGGACGTCCGCTTTGGCGGGGAAGAGGCAGCCTGATCTTAATCCTTTTGCCTTTGCTCTTTTTTCTTTTCTTACGCATGTTCACTCTCGCGGCTTGGGTGGGAAGGAACCGGGCCGGTGGTTCTTCACGAATTTCTCCAGGTCGTGCCATAACTCGTTATGGCCGAAGTATTCCATCTCGGCCGCGGCCTCCTCATTGGCCCATCCGTCCCGCTCCATTCGGTACAGCCCGCTCATCATGCCCGTCCGGTCGATACCCAGGGTACAGTGGATGTAAACGGGCCGCTTGGCCGGGTCGTCCACGATGGAGAAAAACTTTGCGATGAAATCAGGTCCCGGCGGCTCCGAGGGATTGATGGGCATCCAATAATACTCGAACCCGGCGGCCCTGGCCTCATCCTCATAGTCGTGGGACTCCCGGTAGCGGAAATTGATTATAGTGCGGACGCCCAGCCTCTTGAGGACGCCCAGGTCGTCCTTCGGATATGCCCCGCGATAAAGTCCCGGGTTGATCCGGGCCACGTATTCTATGTCGCCTATATCCTTGATCTTCACCGCGTAGCGGTCCTGGCGGGGGGCCTGGAGAAAAGCGCGGTAAAAGGGAGTATAGCCGCCCAGGAGAATGGCGACGACGGCCGCCGCCAGGGCGAGGAGCAGACCGGCGACAAGGACCGGCCTTGGCCGTTTCTTTTTTTCTTTTTCAGGTTCCACGCCTCACCCCAATATCAAGCCCTTCTCTATCGATCTCCCGGCCAGATATTCGGCCACCCTCATCATCCTTTTTCCCGGCGGCTGAAGCTCGCCTATCAGCACGGCCCCTCGGCCGCAGCGGGCGAGCACTCCTCCCGGCCCGGCCTCGATAACCTCCCCCGGCGCTCCCGACTTTACGGCGTCCACTGCCGCCAGGCCCGAGACCTTGACCGTCAGGTCCCCGATCCGGGTGAATGAACCGGGCCAGGGATCGAAGGCCCGTGACCGGCGCTCGATCATGGCCGCGTCCATGGACCAGTCGATCCGGCCGTCCTCCTTTTTCAGCATGGGAGCGCAGCCGGCAAGGGACTCGTCCTGCGGCTCGGGCTTTATGGACCCGTCCTCCAGCCCCGCCAGGGTCTCGACCACCAGCTCCCCGCTGACCACCGCCAGCTCGTCGTGCAGGGACCCGCCCGTATGGTCGGCCCTGATCCCGACCTCCCGGCGGAGAAGGACGTCCCCCGTGTCCACGCCCTCGTTCATGAGCATGGTCGTGACGCCCGTCGTCTCGTCGCCGTTGGCGATGGCCCACTGGATGGGCGCCGCGCCCCGGTAGCGGGGAAGGAGGGAGGCGTGGGCGTTGACGCATCCGAGCCGGGGCAGCGAAAGCACGTCGGTTTTCAGTATCTGTCCGAAGGCCACCACCACCACCGCGTCGGGCCGGAGCAAGGAAAGGCGCTCGAAGGCCCCCTCCTCGCCGAGCCTTTCCGGCTGGAACACGGGAACGCCCATCTCGAGCGCCGCGACCTTGACCGGCGGGGGACAAAGCGCTCGCTTTCTTCCCTTCGGCCGGTCGGGCTGAGTGACGGCCAGGACCGTGTCATGCCCGGCCTCGGCCAGGGCCCTTAAAGTGGGGACCGAAAAATCGGGCGTGCCCATGAATATTATTCTCAAAGCTCCTGCTCCATTGGACCGGTCTGAAAAGTCTTGCGGGACGCTCGGGAAGCGTCAGCGGTTAAAAAGCTCTCCCGTGAAATTGAGCCACTGCATATAATTGTGAATAAGGAAGAAGCGCCACCAGAAGGCCGTCCGATTCATTACCTCCAGCCGTCCTATATCCATTTCGTTAACCAGGTCTTCTCCGCCCAGGGCCAGGAGAATATCTCTCCACTTTTGCCGCTGCGCCTCCATGACCAGGCGCGGCCTGAAACCAAGGCGAAGATAATGCTTGATGGCGGGAAGACGGAAATCCTCGGTCTGAAGCATGGCCGACCGAAAGCCCTGCTCCCGGAATCTTTGCAAACAGGCCGCCGCCAGCCAGTAGCCGAGCCCGGCGCCGCAGTGGTCCTTTTTAATGCCCAGCATGTGGACGTAGCCGCGGCATCTTTCCACGCCTGGCCACCTGAAGGCGGAGGCCGAGCCAACGGGCGCGCCGTCCCTGAGCAAAAAGATCACCCGGTCGGGCCTGAAACCGAAGTGGGGCCTCATAAGCCTCCGGAACCTTACGGCGCTCCAGTAAGGACTGAAGGCCTCGGTCATGATCTCTCCCCAGGCCTCCTCGTCTCCATCCCTGAAGTCGCGAAGCTCGAAACCCGAGGGCAGACAAAGCTTTGGCAGCCCCTCCAGGTCGTCCCTCACGAGCTCGAGCTGGGGAAACTGGTACTCGCTACGGCCGTGGACTTCCTCCCAGCCGCCCTTGCCGCCAAGGAAATACCCCTCGATATGGTCGCCTATTTTCATGTCACCGGAAAAAGAGCGCGGCCCCGGTCAATCGAGACTGAACTCGACAAGGCCAGGCGAGCGGCCTATTTCGACTTCTCCGCCCCCCACCGCCTTGACCACCATGCCGTAACGGCCCGGCTCGAGCATGGTCCCCATGGATTTGGATATGTCGCCAAGGGGGGCCTCGTTCCGGTCGAAACGGGCGCCCTCGGTCATGACCGTCATGGCCCGGCCGCCGCCTCCATCACCCTCGATTTTATACAGGTCCACCTCGTAATGACTGGCCCCCTTAGCGGGCCTCCATTTAAGCTCGAAGTCCCGGGCCTCCCCAAAGGAAATCGACTGGCCGTTGTGGGGGGACAAAACCTCGAGCCGCTCGACGAAGCCGGCCTCGAAGGCCAGCGGCCCATTATCGCCCTCCACCGCCTTGAAGGAACCGGGCGGTCCCGTGAGGTTGGTGAAATCGTAAAGATCCTCGAGGGCGCCGGGAACGTAAACCAAATCCGAAAGCGCCGGCTCGCTGGGACGAGGATAATTGATTATCCTGAGGCCGTTGTAAACGTAGTTGCCAGGAGGAAGACTCACCGTGAAAGAACCGTCCGTCCCCGCCTGGACCGGCGTGGTGGCGCGGGAACAGCCGTCGAGAATAAGCTGGACCTCGGCCCCGGAAAGGCCTCGGCCCGCGGCCGTCACTCTTCCACGGATAAGGGCCTTGCCCTTGTCAAGCCTTGCCGGAGCGTCGCACTGATCGATCTCTCCGATTATCTCGAGGGCCTCCTCCTTGGCCGCGGCCGAGCCGAAGGTCGTCCTAGGCTTGAGGCTCGAGCCCTTTTCCTCCGCGCGATCGGCCTCCTCCGTTTTTCCCATCGACCGGAGCACCCGGGCAAAGTCGAAATACACCCGGTAATTTTCAGGGTCGGCCTCGATTATCTCCGAGTAGGTATGGGCCGCGCCGCTTAAGTCGCCGGCCGTCTCCTGGGCCATGGCCAGGGGAAGCATGGCCGCGTGCCTGGCTATCCCGGGAGGACCCCCGTTGGCCAGGGACTTGGACAGGTACTCCGCCGCCTGGGAGGCGTCGGCCTTGTTCGCCTCCGCTTTCGAGCTATAGGCCATGCTGACGCCGAGGTAATAAAGGACCCGAGGATCGTCGGGCGTCACCTGGACCGAGGTCTGGAAAAAACGGCGCGAGGCCCGGTAGTCGCCGCGCTGCTCGAAAGCCACGCCCGCCGCCGCCAGGCGGCTCGAGTCGATCCTTTGCGCGGCCGTTCCGGACCTGGCCTCCTTGACCGCGTCAAGGTGCTCGATGACGAGCCGCGCCGCCTCGAGGCCCTCGTCGTCCTCGAGCGCGCCGTAGGCGCTCTTCCTGGCCCCCTCGAAATCGTCGGACATGTAGCGCCCCACCGCCAGGTAAAGGCCCTCACGGGCGCCGCCGCCCTTGTCCCAGGCCTTATCGAGAAAAGGCATGGCGTCGTTTATCCTGTCCATCTCGAGATAGAACCGTCCCACCGCCACGTTCCACTCGGCCGTGCCCGACACCGAGGAGGGAACACGGCCGATCATGGCGTCTCCCGCCTTTTCCGCCCGCATGAGGCGGTTGGCGTCCATCTGCCCGGCCCAGGCCGAGGCGTTGCCGCCGTCGATCTTCCAGGCCTCGGAAAAGTCCTTTAAGGCGGCCGACAGTATGGTCGCCCTCTCTTCCTCGGACTGGGAGGACGGCAGGGCCGGGTCCAGGACCACGAGACGGCATTTGCCGGAAAGGACAAGGTCGGAGGACGGAAGAGCGGAGCCGGAGGAGGCCGCCGCCTCGAAGCGCCGGAGGGCCTTCTCGGCGTTGTCCCTGGCGTTTTCCCTGTAGCCCTGGGACTTCTCCACGCTGGTGGGACCGCCGCCGGACATGGCCACGGCGTCGTAATACTTATCCATAAAGGCCAGCGCCTTGCCCGCGTAGGAGCGGGCCTGGGCAAGTTCCGCGCTCTCGGCGGCCAAGACCTTGCCCATAAAAACGGCCAGGAGTAGAACAAAAACCCCAATCAGTGATTTATTTAAGCGAGACATGTCAATTTATCCGCGCGGGATAAAGTTCTTTCCCCGTTTTTATATCATACTTTTTTCAGCTTCCATTTGCCAGTCCACACCCTGAAGGTCATGATAAGTATCCTTAATATCAGGTCCGGGAACATGGAAAGAAATACTATCTGCACCGGCGGATGAAAGACGGCGTAAACCGCGGCCGCCATGATCACTCGGCCGCCGTACATGCCCACCGAGGAGGCCACCAGGGGAGGAATGGTGTCGCCCGCGCCCCTCAGCCCGCCGGCGATGGGAAAGGACAGCCCCATAAGAGGCATAACCAGCATTAAAAGAAAAATGTATTCCCTGGCGTACTCGATGGGGTCCTCGAAGCCCGACGCGTGGAGGGACTCCCCCTGCAAGGACCCGAAAAGCCACTCGATCACTCCGGGCGTGGCGGCCTCGTAAAGACCAATGCCCATGACGGCCATCATCACGAACCCGAGCATGGCGCAGCGCCGGAAAGCCATCTCCGCCCTGGCGTGGTCTCCGGCCCCCAGCGACTGTCCCACTATGGTGGTGGCCGCCGTCTGCACGCCAAAGGCCGGGGTCTGTACCAGTCCCACTATCCCGAAACCGATGAAGTAGCCCGCCGCCGCCGTCTCGCCGTATTTGTAGACGATGCCAACGTAAACCAGGAGTCCCACCTGAATAAGTATCCACTCCATGGCGGAGGGAACGCCGATCTTGAAGATGGAAACGCCGATCTCGTTTATGGGCCGCCAGCCGCGGCGAGGCAGCTTGAGAACGGCCTTGTTCAAGACGAAGACCAGGATGAGCAAGGCCGAGAAAACCCCGAAGGAAATTATTATGGCCAGGGCCGCGCCGAACACCTCGAGACGGGGCAGGCCAAAGCCCCCCAGGATCAAGCCGTAGGACAAAACGAGTGACAGAACGCCCATGACCAGGCCCGCGAACATGGGGGTCCTGGTGTCGCCCGCCCCTCGAAGTCCGGAGCTTAAAAAAAAGCCCGGCACGATGACGGGAGCGGCCAGAAAAAGGGAGGTCATGAAAAGGGCCCCCTGCCTGGCCGACTCGGGTGAGGCCGTAATCAGATGGAAGATTACCCTCGAGAGGGGAACGCCCAGGATCGCGATAAGCAGCGCCAAAAGCTCGCCGTAGATAAGGCTCTGCTGAAGTACCTCTCCTGCCTTGCGCCTGTCGCCCGCTCCCCAGTGCCTGGCCACCAGGGCCGTCGTGCCCACGCCCACCGCCGCGATGACCGTGATGATGACGAAAAATATCATCATGCCCACGTTCACCGCGTTAAAAGCCGTGGGCCCCAGTTTGCTGACGATTATCCTCGAGACGAAACCAACCGCCGCGTTAAGTCCCTGCCCGATGAACACCGGCCAGGCCAGCCTCCATATCTCCCGGTAAAGCGCGGTAAGATCGCCCGCGCCGCCGCCGTCCCGAAACAACGAGGTCCGGATGGACGCGCTCGGAACGGGAACGGTCATGAAAGAGGACCTCTTTCAGCGCTCATCGCGTGGCCCACGATTGAAGGATCAAGAAAAAAAAGTTGCCGCCTCCGTGAGCCAGGGCCGGGACCAGGATCGAGCCCGACCTCTCCCTGAAAAGCCCGAAAAGGAGCCCGGGGAAAAACACCAGAAGATGGATGGGGTTGCTTCGCGAGATCAGGTGGCCTAAAGCAAAAAGGGCCGAGGCGATAAAAAGGCCCGGCCCGAACTCGGCCCCGAAAAGGGTCCACCTTTTGGGAAGAAGGCCGCTGAGTCTTTCCTGGAGCCAGCCCCGGAAAAAGACCTCCTCGGGAAGGGCCACACCTAACAGGTGCCACGTGGCCAGGCCCCAAAAGTTCTCGGGCGCCTTGGCCGCGAACTCGTGACCCAGGACGAAACGGAAAAGGACGTACCATCCAATCAGGAAAGCCGGAAGCACGGCAAGGAAAAAAACCGCCAACTCGAGGCCGGCGTCTCGCCAGTCGGGGAAACGAAGCCCGACCGTCTCCAGTCCGCGCCTTCCGATAAGGCACGCGGCGATGGGGGCGTACAGGAACGTCGCCGGTACCAGCCAGTATTTGGTTCTTCCCGCGGGGAAGAAGGAAAGGGCGGCCGCCGCCAGGGAAAGGACCAGGAAAATTTCCAGGAGTTTTTTTCCCGCCGGCCCGGTGACGGCCGGTGAAGGGTTATTCTCCAGTTATTGACTCCATGAACTTGGAAATAAAGCCCTTGGCCTTCCTGCCCTCGAGCAGGAGCTCGAGTTCGCCGTCGTCAAGGTACACGCCCTTGCACGACTTGCATTTATCGATAACCACGTCCGCGTAGCTCTTCTCTTCCATGTCGCCGCCGCACTTGGGGCACTTCATCCAGGTGTCGCACTTGTTCTCTTTTTGAGCCTCGCGTTTTTCGTTCAGCTTCTCGCGCAGGGCCTTGCGCTTGAGTTGTTCCTGCTCGGCGAAGTACTGCTCTTCCTGCTCGATTCTGTTCTTGGGTTTGGGTATTTTCTGATCCGCCATCGTAAACTTCCTCCAGGTTACTATTCTATTTTTTTTCCGCCGGGGCGGATAATAAAATATACCATACCGGGCCGGAACTCGCCACCAAAGGCGACCCAAGCCGGGCCCAAAATCAGTCCACCAGGATAAGCGGAGCGTAAATGGCCAGAAATTTTTTCGTTCCTCTCGCGAACTTCACCACTACCCGCGTTTTATCTCCACTCTCCTCCAGGCGCTTGACCACCCCCTCGCCGAAAGAGTCGTGGTAAACGCGGCAACCCGGAGCGAAAACCACGCCGTCGGGACGCTCGAAGCCCTCATCGCTCACGGGCTCGTCGTAAATAATCTCCGAGTCGCCGAAGTCCACCCGGCGCCCTTCCCTTTTCTTCTCCCTGGTCTTGGACTTGGCCCTGGCCCTGGCCGTGCCGCGCCCGGTCTCGAAAAGGCCGGCCTGGCTTGGCCGCGCCGCCCCGATCGTCTCGACCAGGTCCTCCGGTATCTCGGCGAGGAACTGGGAGGGCCTTTGGAACTCGAGTCTCCCCTTGATCACGCGCTGGAGGGCCCGCGTCATGGTCAACTCCTCCTTGGCCCTGGTCATGCCCACGTAGCAAAGGCGTCTTTCCTCCTCGAGGGCCCGCCGCTCGAAGCCCTCGGGCCCGTGGAATATGGACATCGAGTGGGGGAAAAGTCCCTCTTCCATGCCCACCATGAAGACCACGGGGAACTCGAGACCCTTGGCGCTGTGAATGGTCATGAGGGTGAGGTTTCCTCCCGAGGCGTCGAACCGGTCCATGTCCTGGGCCAGGGAAACCTTCTCGAGGAAACCGGCCAGAGATGGGTCGTCACTGCTGATGGCGTGGTCCGTGGCCGCGTTGATCAGTTCCTCCAGGTTCTCGAGCCTGGACTGGGCCTCGACTCCCCCCTCCTTCTCGAGCATGGCCGAGTAGCCGGAAAGCTCGATGGCGTCCCTTACCAGCCCCGGCAGGGAGGCGTCCATCTTGCCCTGGAGGACCCTGATAATTTTTAAAAACTCCTCGAGTCCCCCCCGGGCTTTCTTGCCCGCGGCCTCCCGGATGATCACCTCCTCGACCGCCTCGAGCCAGCCGATTTCCTCGAGCCTTTTTAGACCGGCCACGGCCTCGATGGTTTTGGCCCCCACCCCCCTGGCCGGCAGGTTGATCACTCGGAGAAGGGCCACCTCGTCCTCCGGGTTGAGGACCAGCTTCAGGTAGGCCAGAATGTCCTTGATCTCCTTGCGGTCATAAAACCGGGTCCCCCCGTAGATAACGTAATGCAAGTCCCTTGCCCGGAGCGCGTCCTCGATGACCCGGCTCTGGGCGTGGGTGCGGTAAAACACCGCCATCTCGCTCAGGCCCCGGCCCATGCCCAGGCGCCTAAGGGCCTCCTCGATGACCCACCTGGCCTCCTCCCGGTCGTCATTCGCCGTGTAAAGCCGGACCCGGGAACCGCGGGGACCGTCGCTCCAAAGTCTTTTGTTCTTGCGCTCCGAGTTATGAGAGATCACCGCGCTCGAGGCCTCGATGATCGACTTGGTGCTGCGGTAGTTCTGCTCGAGCATGACCACTTTGGCCTCGGGATAATCGGACTCGAAGTTCAGGATGTTGGTCAGGTCCGCGCCCCTCCACCCGTAAATCGACTGGTCCTCGTCCCCCACCACGCAGATCGAGCCGGAATCTCCCACCAGCTCCCGCACGATGAGGTACTGGACCCGGTTCGTGTCCTGGTACTCGTCGACCAGCACGTGGCGGAAACGGTCCCTATACTTCGCCAGGGTCTCGGGCGAGGTCTTGAAAAGCTTGTAGGTCAAAAATAGAAGGTCCCCGAAATCGACGGCGTTGCTGGCCTTGAGCCTTTCCTGGTAGGAGGTCAAAAGAGGCACGAAGGGCTCGATCCTCGGGTCCGGGAAAGTCGCCACGTCCTCCATGTCGATGGCCTCGCGCTTGACGGCGTCGACCCACGAGCGCAGGGACTTGGGCGTGACCTTTTTCGGGTCCAGGCCGCTGTCCTTGATGACGGTCTTTAAAAGAGATAATTGGTCCGAGTCGTCATAGATCACGAAGGAGGAAGGGTAGCCGATCGTCTCGGCCTCCATCCTCAGTATCCTCGCGCCCAGGCCGTGGAAGGTGCTGATCCAGGCCCCCGAGGCGTCCCTTCCCAAAAGCCCGCCTATCCGGTGGCTCATCTCCTCGGCCGCCTTGTTGGTAAAGGTCACGGCCAGAAGGTTCCAGGGATCGACGCCCACGGCCTTTATCAAGTGGGCCACCCGGTGGACTATGACCCTGGTCTTGCCCGACCCGGCTCCCGCGACTATTAATAGAGGCCCGCCCGAGTACTCGGCCGCCTCCCGCTGGGGGCCGTTAAGGCCCGCTAGCCATTCACTATCCGTCGAATTCATCTTTGTCTTTCTATTTTATTCCTCGCGGACGCTCAGCCCTGAGGTGGATTTCTTTTTCGTTCCCTGAAACGCCTGGACTAAACGCCCGTGTGTCCGAAGCCTCCGGCGGCCCGATCGGTTTCATCCAGCTCTTTTGCCTCCTCCCACTTAGCCTCGATGACGGACGCCACCACGAGCTGGGCCACCCGGTCGCCGGGCCGAATGGTAAAGGGTTCGCCCCCCAGGTTCATCATGATGATCTTCAGCTCTCCCCGGTAGTCCGAGTCAATGGTGCCGGGCGAGTTGGGAAGGATTATCCCGTGCTTGAGCGCCAGTCCCGACCGGGGCCGGACCTGGACCTCGTATCCCGGCGGAATGGAGAGGGCCATGCCGGTGGGCACGGCGGTCCTTCCCCCCGGCTCGAGGGTAAAGGGACCGGCCAGGGAGGCCCGCACGTCGTAGCCCGCCGAGCCCCCGGTCTGTTTCTCCGGCATGGATACCGGCCCCGCGGCGTCCGCCAGCTTCAATACCTTTATCACGGTCCCGCTCATTTATCCTCCTTACAAGCAGGGTATCTCGCGCTTCCGGACAATGCAATCCAGGAAATGTACCTCCGGCGGCCGGGAAGAGGCCCTCCAAAAGCCGCGCCGACTTGAGGCTGGCAATCCGGGATTCTTACTGGTAGACTCTACCTAACCCGCCCGGTGGCGGGAAACGACTCGGAGTACTCTCTTGAATAACGCAAACGGCCAGGCGGCGTCGATCAGGGCTTTCATAGCCGTCGGCGTTCCCGACTCGATCAGGTCGCGCCTGGAGGACCTTCATTCCAAGCTTCGCCGCCTTGACGCCGACGTCAAGTGGGTCAGACCCGGCTCGATGCACCTCACCCTAAGGTTCCTGGGCGATATCCCCGCCGGCCGGGTGGACGAGGTCCAGGAGGCGATGGACGCGGCCTTGAAGGACGTCTCGCCCGTCGAGATCGAGATCGGAGGAAGCGGCGCGTTTCCCAATTCCCGCCGTCCTCGTGTATACTGGTTAGGAATAAAAGGCGGCGCTCCCGAGTTGGAAAAAATGTTCGGCCTGCTCGATCCGGAGCTTTTCTCCCGAGGCTTCGGACACGCCGACAAGCGTTTCTCGGCCCACCTTACCCTGGGCAGGGTCAGGTCGGGAAGAGGATCGGAGAAAGTGGCGGGCCTTCTCGAGAGGGAGGCGGCGGGGACCATCGGGTCGTTCACGGCCTCGAGGGTGGTTCTCTACCGAAGCGAGCTCAGGCCGGAGGGAGCAAAGTACACGAGTCTCCGCGAGACGCTTTTGCGGGGTGGTTAAAAGCGGTCCCCAAAGGGGGCGGCGACAATTCGGGCGTCGATGGACGCCGACGCGCATGGAGGACGAAATGGGCCAGAAAACCGGCGAGGATAAGGACAAAAAGACGGCGGAAGGCGACAAGGATGCCAAGGAGCGGGACAAGGCGATCCGCGGCGTAATCCAGAGCATCGAGAAGCAGTTCGGGAAGGGCTCGATCATGAAGCTCTCGGACGGCACTACCGGGGGCAAGGTGGAGGTCGTTTCCACCGGGTCGCTCGGTCTCGACCTAGCCTTGGGCGTGGGCGGACTTCCCCGCGGACGAGTGATCGAGATTTACGGTCCCGAGGCCTCGGGCAAGACCACCCTGGCCCTTCACCTGGTGGCCGAGGCCCAGAAGCTGGGAGGGGTGGCCGCGTTTATCGACGCGGAACACGCCTTCAGCCCCGACTACGCCAGGCGGCTGGGGGTCGACACGGACGAGTTGCTTTTCAACCAGCCCGACACGGGCGAGCAGGGTCTCGAGATAGCCGACATGCTGGTCAAGAGCAAGGCGGTGGACGTTGTCATCGTGGACTCGGTGGCGGCCCTTACCCCCAAGGCCGAGTTGGAGGGCGAGATGGGCGACAGCCACATGGCGCTCCAGGCGCGGCTCATGAGTCAGGCCCTGCGGAAGCTGACCGGGACCATCTCGAAAACCCACTGCATCGTTATCTTCATCAACCAGATTCGGCAGAAGATAGGGGTCATGTTCGGCAACCCCGAGACCACCACCGGCGGCAACGCCCTCAAGTTCTACACCTCGGTCCGGCTGGACATCCGGCGGATAGGGCAGATCAAGAACGGGGCGGACATTATCGGCAACCGCACCCGGGTGAAGGTGGTCAAGAACAAGATGGCGCCTCCCTTCCGCCAGGTCGAGTTCGACATCATGTACGGGGAGGGCGTGTCCAAGATGGGCGAGCTGGTGGACATGGGCGTGGACCTCAAGTTGATCGAGAAGACCGGAGCGTGGTATTCATACAAGGAGGAAAGAATAGGACAGGGCCGCGAAAACGCCAAGACCTTCTTGAAGGAACACCCCGAGATGGCCGTGGAGATCGAGGCCTCGATCAGGGAGAGTGTCCTCGAAACGCCGTCCATAATGATGAAAGATGAAGAAACCGATTGAATCGGTTTCCAGATAGGGTAAAATAGATAATCAGTCGCGAGAATCCGTAGTGACGTGAAAAACGAAACTCGTTTAGAAAAAGGAGATCGCCATGTCTCAACCGACACCTCCCAAGGCTTCGGCGCCGGGGGGCGGGGGGGGCGCCCGGCAGGGGACCTCGGACCTTAACCAGATACTCAAGGTCGCCCTTAACGCGGGGTCCTCGGACGTCCACATCAAGGCCGGACTGCCGCCCATCTTCCGCATCGACGGGTCCCTTTACCCCTACAAGGAGTCCCCGCGGCTGACGCCCGACATGGTCAACCGCATCGCCTTCGGCATCATGAACAAGGGCCAGCAGGAAAAGTTCAGGAACGACTTCGAGATCGACCTGGCCTACGGCGTGCCGGGACTGGGAAGGTTCCGCGTCAACATCTTCCAGCAAAGAGGCACCGTGGGAATAGTGCTCCGGGCCATCCCCTTCAACATCCTGAACATAGAGCAGCTTTACCTGCCGCCGGTCATCGGCAAGATAGCCATGGAACAGCGCGGGCTTATCCTGGTTACGGGGACCACCGGCTCGGGAAAATCGACCACCCTGGCCGCCATGATCGACCTCATCAACTCGACCCGGACCTGCCACATCGTCACCATCGAGGACCCCATCGAGTTCCTGCATCGCGACAAGAAAAGCATCGTCAACCAAAGGGAGGTCGGCTTCGATACCAAGTCCTTCGCGATCTCCCTCAAGAGCGCCCTCCGGCAGGACCCCGACGTCATTCTCGTCGGCGAAATGAGAGACTTCGAGACCATCGAGACGGCCCTTACGGCGGCCGAGACCGGACACCTCGTGCTCTCGACCCTGCACACCATCGACGCCACCGAGACCATCACCCGCGTGGTCACCGCCTTCCCGCCTTTCCAGCAAAAGCAGATTCGGCTCCAGCTCGCGGGCATCATTAAAGGCGTCATCTCCCAGCGCCTGGTACCCAGGTCCGACGGCAAGGGCCGGGTCCCGGCCGTCGAGATACTGGTCTCGACCGGCAGGATCAGGGAGTGCATCGAGGACAAGGACCGGACCAAGGAGGTAAGGGACGCCATCTCCACGGGCCATCAGATTTACGGGATGCAGACCTTCGACCAGTCCCTTATGCTCCTTTATCGCAGAAAGCTCATCACCTTCGAGGAGGCCCTTCGCCAGTCCACCAACCCCGACGACTTCAAGCTCAAGGTCAGTGGAATATCGGGAGGCTCGGACGCGGCGGCCTGGTCCGACTTCGCCGGGGAGGGCGGAGACGACGACGGAGGAGAAGGCGGCTCCAGCGGTGGAGCGGCCGGCGGTCCCGACGACCTCCAGATCGAGCGCTTCTAATCGGTATCAAACCGGGCGTCGTGGCTTTGCGGCGCCCGGCTTTTCTTTCCAGCGTCTTTTATCGGCGATAAATCCGTTATAAAATATAAATTTATGCCCGGCCGCGAAAAGGCGGGGCCGGGGCCTTTAACAAAAAACGAGACGTTGGCCGCCTCGAGGGGATCGGCCTCGCCTTGAAATTCATTTATGGAAGCGTCAGATGAAACTAGATGAAATCAGGAAAAAATTCCTGGATTATTTCGCCGGCCAGGGCCATGAGGTCGTGTCCAGTTCCTCCCTGATTCCGCAGGGAGACCCCACCTTGCTCTTCACCAACGCGGGCATGAACCAGTTCAAGGACGTGTTCCTGGGCGCCGAAAAAAGGAGCTACGTCAGGGCCGCGACCTCCCAGAAGTGCTTCCGGGCCTCGGGCAAGCATAACGACCTCGAGAACGTGGGCCGGACCGCCCGTCACCATACCTTCTTCGAGATGCTTGGCAACTTCAGCTTCGGGGACTACTTCAAGGAGGACGCCATCCGATACGCCTGGGAGCTGTTAACCGTCGAGTTCGCGCTTCCCAAGGACAGGCTTTGGATCACGGTTTTCCGCGACGACGACGAGGCGGAGGAACTGTGGAAAAAGGTGGCCGGCGTTCCGGCAAGCCGGGTGGTCCGCATGGGAGAGAAGGACAACTTCTGGTCCATGGGCGACGTGGGTCCCTGCGGGCCCTGCTCCGAAATCCACATCGACCAGGGACCCGAGGTCGGTTGCGGCCGACCCGACTGCAAGCTGGGATGCGAGTGCGACCGCTACCTCGAGCTTTGGAACCTGGTGTTCATGCAGTTCGACCGTGACGCCTCGGGGACCATGACGCCCCTTCCCCGCCCCAGCATCGACACGGGCATGGGGGCCGAGAGGATCGCCGCCGTCCTGCAAGGCAAACACAACAACTACGACATCGACCATTTCCAGACGATTATCCGGAGGGTCGGAGAGCTGACCGGGACCGAGTACGGACGTGATGAAAAAACCGACGTCTCCCTGCGGGTTATCGCCGACCATGCCCGGGCCATGTCCTTTTTGATCGCCGACGGCATCCTTCCCTCCAACGAGGGCAGGGGCTACGTCCTGCGCAGGGTCATGAGAAGAGCGGGCAGGCACGCGAAGATGCTGGGCAAGGACGAGCCGGCCCTTTTCGGCGTGGCCGAAACGGTGGTCGATCTCATGGGACCGGCCTATCATGAGCTTCTGGACAAACGCGCCTTCATAAGCGAGGTGGTGAGAAAGGAGGAGGAAAGGTTCCTCGAGACCCTGGACGCCGGCCTCAAGATACTGCAAGAGGAGATTTTCAAGAAGACCGCCCGCGGCATGGTGGAGGACAAGGTCCTTCGCATGGCTAAAAAGGCGCGGGCCGAGGAGGAGATCGACGAGGAAACCCGCAAGATCATGGAGGAGACCGGCACGACCGCCGCGGCCAACGAATCCTATGAGGAGGCCCTCGAGGACATCCAGAAAAGGGCGGCCGAGGGCGCGGCCATCAAGCAGATGTGGAAGGTCTCGGGAGAGTTGGCCTTCAAGCTCTACGACACCTACGGGTTCCCCCTCGACCTGACCCAGACCATCGCCGCCGAGGAGGGCGGAGACGTGGACGTCGAGGGCTTCGAGAAGGCCATGGAGGCCCAGCGGGAAAGGGCGCGCGAGCACTGGAAAGGCTCCGGCGAGGAGGTGGTCGAGTCGGTCTATAAGGAGATTCTCAACTCGAGCGGCCCGACCGAGTTCCTCGGCTACAAGACCACCCGCGCCTCGGCCAAGGTGGTCGCCCTTATTCAAGACGGAAGCCTTGTCGATTCCGCGGACAAGGAAGGGGCGGCTTTCCAACTGGTTACCGACCGCACTCCCTTTTACGGCGAGTCCGGCGGCCAGGTGGGGGACCGGGGGACCATCACCGCCGGGGGACTCGAGATTGAAGTCACCGACTCTACCCGTCCTGCCTCGAGCCTTTTCGTTCATCACTGCCTGCTTAAAAAAGGCTCGGTCTCGCTCGGCCAGACCGTTAACCTCGCCGTTGACGAGGAACGCAGACTGGACACGGCCCGGAACCACAGCGCCACGCACCTTCTCCAGCACGCCCTTCGCCGAGTGGTCGGCGACCACGTGCACCAGAAGGGTTCCCTGGTCACGCCCGACCGCTTCCGGTTCGACCTGACCCACTTCTCCCCCCTTGGCAAGGACGAGCTTGCCGGCATCGAGATCATGGTCAACGACCTGATCCGTGAGAACCACGAGATCAAGGTCCACAACTTAAACTACAAGGACGCCGTCTCGAGGGGGGCCATCGCGCTCTTCGGTGAGAAGTACGGAGAAAAGGTCCGCATGATCGAGATGGGCGACTTCTCGCGGGAGCTATGCGGAGGCACTCACGCCTCCCGTACCGGAGACGTGGGCTCCTTCAAGATACTCTCCGAGTCAGGAGTGGCATCGGGCGTGCGGCGGGTCGAGGCCGTCACCGGAAGGGCCGCGGTCATTCACTTTCAGGAGACGGAAAAGAACCTTCTCGAGGCGGCCGAGCGACTCAAGGCCAAGCCGGATGAAGTGGCCGACCGGGTCATCAAACTTCAGGAGGAGATAAAAGCCCTCAAGCGGGACTTCAAGCAAAAACTCGAGAAGAGGCTGATGGAGGGAGAGGGGGACGTCATGTCCCGCGCCGTCGAGGTTGGCGGCGTCAAGGTCATCGCCCACAAGGTCGAGGTCGAGGACGGCAAGGACCTGCGCGGGCTGGGCGACGAGATCAAGGCCAAGATAGGGAGCGGGGTCGCCGTTATCGGCGCCGAGGCGGGGGGCAAGGCCCATCTTCTCGCCGTGGTCTCGCCGGACCTGGTAAAAAAGGTCAAGGCCGGCGACCTTGTCAGGGAACTCGCGCCCATCGTGGGCGGCAAGGGCGGCGGTAGGCCGGACTTCGCCCAGGCCGGCGGACCGGACCCCGAAAAACTGGACGAGGCCCTGGCCAAGGTAATCGACCTGGTTAAACAAAGACTTTAGCGGCAAAGGCTCATCCCTGAAGCCGCTGGAAAGGAAGGTTTGAAATGGAAAATATGAACGATCCCGGACCAGAAGAACAAGCGCCCATGGGAGGAAATCCTCCAGCGAGTCCGCCCGCGGCGGGAGGCGGACTTTCACAAGAAAACGAGCGGCTCCTGGCGCTGATTATGCACCTATCCATGATAGCGGGGTTCTTCGTCCCCTTTACCAATATCATCATTCCGCTCGTCATCTGGCTGCTTAAAAAAGACGAGAGCCAGTACATCGACGTTCACGGCAAGGAAGTGGTTAACTTCCAGATCAGCCTGCTGATTTACCTTATGATCTCGGGAGTGCTTACCATCGTGCTGATAGGTATCATCGGCCTTGTCGGGTTCAGCATTTTCGGCTTGATCGTGGCCATCATGGGCGGCATTAAGGCCTATAACGGGGAATACTACCAGTATCCTCTTTGCATCAGGTTGATTAAATAATCCGGTAATTTTCAGTTCTCATGACGGGGCCGGAGTTTTCCGGTCCCGTTTATAATGAATAATAGGCTGACTATGAAATGGCGCGACGAATTCCCTTGGTCGCCCTGGCGTAGGCCATCTCTAAAAGATATTCTGACCTGGTGATAAATATATTGTCCTTGTGATGCATGGCGCAGACGGAAAGGCAATCGTTGCACGAGACAAGACCCTCTACGGTATCCCTGTACCTCGGGTCGCTTACCAGGTCCTCCAGTTTGCCCTGGGCCAGGTTCCCGAACCACTCGTAATCCCTGTCAAACCATTTGCCGCAACTCTGTACCCTGCCGTCCCACTCGAGAGAGATAACGAATAGGGGCGAATTACATCTGAAAGGTTTTCCTTCCCTGAAAATATTCAAGGAACTAAAGGAGTTCGCCACGGGAAAACCCCTCAGTTTAAGGCTCGCTATTTCGTCTATCGACGCTTTATATTCAGCGTCTCGCTCCGGGACAAGGTCTTCGTTGTAACCCTTTACCAGCCAACTGGGTATAAACTCGACCCAGACGTCCAAGTCGTCGGCCAGCCTTATTACCTTCTCGACGCCGCCCATAGTCGCCTTGTTAAGCTGAGACCACAAAACCACGTCCAGCTTTTTTTTCTTCTTTCTTATGGACTCGATACCTTTCATGGCCCTGTCAAAGGCGCCGGGGAAACCTTTGAGCTTGTCATGGTCCTCGCCGACGGCGTCGATGGACAACAGGAGCAGGCCCAGGCTGGGGGCTATATCGGGTCCCCTTTCCTCCAATAGGGTCCCATTTGTACAAACGGTCGTATACATATCCAGGCTGGAGGCCAGCGCCAGGATTTTATCCACTTCCGGATGCATTAGCGGCTCCCCTCCCCATAAGGAGTAGGTCGTTACCCCAAAGGAAGCGGCGTCGTGGAGAATCGATCGCATGTCCTGGTAATCGAGTTCTCGGGAGGGATCGTAGCCCTCCGCCTTCCACCAGTCGCATATCCGGCATCGGCAGTTACAGCGGAGAGTGATCCTGTGCAAGATGAAATAGGGCCTGTGCCTTACGTGAGTCATCCGCGCGTTGAGAAAGGCCCTTTTCAATGTGGTGGAAATGTCCATGAAATCATTGCCGCGAGTAACAAAACCTTATTGGGCGTAACCAGAAGTAAAGGCTATCATGGCCTTGGCCGGCGGACAAATCTGTGGACCGTTTCGAGCTGGCGCTCAGCGTCCCGACGTTACCTGGACTATGCAAAGGGACTGGTTCCTGTCCTCGAGGCGGATGGCGTCCTCCAGGGTGGTCCCGCCCGTGTTGATATCGATCGCCTCCTTGGTCAGGCGAAGGCCGAGGGGAGACTTGCTCGCCATGGTCTTGGCCAGCTTCATGGCCTCGTCCATCAGGACTTCCTTGTCGTATATGGCCTGAACCATGCCTATACGAAGGGCCTCGTCGGCCGGGAAAAGATCGCCCGTCATCATGTAGCGCGCCGCGTTAGCCGCGCCCACCGCGCGGGGGAAGAGCCAGGACGAGCCCATGTCCGCGCCGCCCACGCCGATGTTTATATAAGCGGCCGAGAACTTGGCCTCAGGCGCCGCGTAGCGCACGTCGCTGGCCAGGGCGAAGGAAAAACCCGCCCCCGCCGCGGGACCGTTTATCGCCGCCACTATCGGCTGGGGGACCTTGCGCATAAGCAGGATAATGTCCGAGTAGCTCCGCTGCCTCTCGTAGGCCAGCTTGGGCGCGTAGCCGCCCTCCGGCACGTCGGCCATGGTTTCCTTCATGTCCAGGCCCGCGCAAAAACCCCGGCCGGCGCCGGTTATGATCAGCACTCTCGTATCGAGATCATCGAGCCGCTCGAGGAAGAAATTCCTCAACTCGACGCTCATGGCCTTATTGACCGCGTTCAAGCAATCGGGGCGGCTAAGCGTCAACACGCCCACCGGACCCTCGACCTGATAACTTATCGTCTCGTAACCCATGCTCTCCTCCTTGATAATTTTTTTGACTTTATATAACCGGTTGGAAGGGCCCCGCCGAGCATAAATCCTTGGGCCGTGAATTATCTTTATCGCCACGCTGTATTATAAAACCGCCAGGTGGTCAATGGGAAGAGTTCTAATAAATGGAGGATAGGGGAATCGAGAATCGGGTAGTTCACCCGTCCACTCTTTCGTATCTTAGCAGGGTGTCGCCGATCTCGATGAGGGAGTCGCTTCTGAGCTCGAGTTCGCGCACGGGGCTGGAGTTGATGACCACGGGGTTGTCCGGGTCGAGGGACACGAGGAAGGTCACGCCCGTGAAGTACTCGATCCTGGCGTGGCGGGGAAGTATCTTGGGGTCGTAGATTTTAAAGTCGATGTCTTCCGATTCCTTGCCCGCGAAACCGATGATGAACTCCTGGGGGACCAAAAGCCAGGCGTCGGTGCCGCTGGCCAGGCGGACGGAGCTGATTTCCTCGTTGCGGTGGACGATGCGGACCTCGTAGGTTTTCGAGCGGCCCATCACGATGACGTCGCCCGTCTCGACGATGATCTCCTCGGTGACCTGCTCGCCGTTTCGGGTGGTGCCGTTTGTGCTTCCCAAATCGGAGAGCCGGACCGCGTCGGGGTCGATCCTGAGAAGCGCGTGTTTGCGGGATATCCTGTCGTCGTCCTGGAAGATTTCGCAGGTCTTGTCCCGGCCCACCAGCATCTGGTTGCCGAAGAGGAGGTTGATCTTTTCTCCCTCCACGGCCCTGCCCATGCGGCGCTCTATCGATATGACGGCCCTGGCCGGCTTGATCGCGCTGGCGGCCGGTCTTCCAGAGCTTACCCTGGTGGTGTTGCCAATGTCATCCATCAGTGAAGGTATCTTGTCCCCGTTTCAAGGGCCCTGATGACCTGGTAGGCCAAGTCGATCGCGACTTGGGGAAACAAGCCGAGAAGGATGACCGCCGAGGCCATTACAATGTTTGACACCGAAGTGCCTGAAACGAGTTCCTTCTCGGTGACCGGCTTGATTTTCTCGGGCTGCATGTACATGACCACCAGGACTCGCAAATAGTAATAAGCGCTTACGACCGAGTTTAGCACGCCTATGATCGCGAGTAAATAGAGGTGGTTGGCAATGGCCGACTGGAAGACGTAGAACTTGGCGGCAAATCCGACCATGGGCGGAATGCCGGCGAGGGACAACATGCAGATGGCCATGATGGCGGCCAGGCCCGGACGCCGAAATCCCAGTCCCGCGAAGCCCTCGAGGGTCTCGCCGTCCTTTTTCTCCCTGGACACGGAGACGATGACGCCGAAGGCGCCCAGGTTCATGAAGGTATAGGCGAGCAGGTAGAACAGGATCGAGGAGGACGACATTTGCCGTGCCATCTCGAAGTGGCCGCTGGCCACCTGCTGGGGGTTGTTGTACTGGACCGAGGCCACCAGGGCGGTGAGTCCGACCAGGAGGTAGCCGGCGTGGGCGATGCTCGAGTAGGCCAGCATGCGCTTTATGTTCTTTTGCGCGATGGCCACGAAGTTGCCCACGCTCATGGTCAGGATGGCCAGGGCCGTGAGCACCGCGAGCAGGGGGGCGTCGGCGCCCCAGATGGGACCCGAGGCGAGGGTAAGCCGGAGCAGCGCCGCGAAGGCCGCCGCCTTTACGCCCGTGGCCATGAAGGCCGTTATCGGGGTCGGCGCCCCCTCGTAAACGTCGGGCGTCCACATGTGGAAAGGAACGGCCGCGATCTTGAAGAAAAGGCCTGTAAACAAAAAGGCCACGCCGAACCACATAACCAGATAGTTCATGGTGTCGGCCTTGTTCACGCCGAACAGGCCCGCGTTGATCTCGCCGTAGCCGAGACCGCCGGAGATGCCGTACACCAGGGCCATGCCGTAGAGCATGATGGCAGAGGCGAAGGCGCCCAGCAGGAGGTATTTCATCGAGGCCTCGCCGCTCTTCAGGTTCCGCCGCTCGATGCCCACCAGGATGTAAATCGAGATCGACATGGTCTCGAGGCCGATGAAAAGGATCATAAGGTCGTTGGCCGCCGCCATCATGCACATGCCCATTACCGCGATGACGAGAAGGATGTAGTACTCGGGACGGTGGTCCTTGCTCTTGGCGAAGCGGGTCAGGGACGATATGGCCGCGAAGGCCGCCGCGCCTAAAAAGATGTAATTGAAATAGGCGCTGAAGAAGTCGAAGTTGTATTGCCTGTCAAAGGCCACGGCCGAAAGCGCGTTTCCCGTCTCCGTCCTCAACTGGTAAACGTGCATAAGCCACTGGAGGAAAAGCACAATAACCACGCCGGCGAAGACGTAAATCCCCATGGCGCGCGGGCGCTTTTTAAAGGCCGTCATGTCCAGGACGAGACCGCCCAGCGCTATCAATCCCAGCATCAGGGGAATGGAAATCGCGAACAATTCAATGGATGTTATCTCTACGTTCATTGGCCATCACGCTCGTGTTTTTCTTTTTCCACCGGAACGGCCGGGCTTAGCGAGGCCAGGCCCAACTCCCTTTCTTCCGTTATCTTGCGTCCCCGCTCGACCACCGAGATAAAATTCTCGACCGACTTCTTCGAGCGGGAAAGGAACGTGGACGGGTAAACTCCAAGCCAGACCACGAACACCATGATTATGGTCAGGTATACGACCTCCCTGGCGTTCAGGTCTTTAAGCTTCTTGTTGGCTTCCTTGGTAACCGGGCCGAACATGACCCGCTGGAACATCCAGAGCAGATAGCAGGCCGCGAATATGACGCCCGTCGCCGCCAGCACGGCGTATATCTTGGGATGAGCGAAAAGCGGAACGTTTTGACCCGCCTCCGCCGTATATGTTCCCACCAGTATGAGGAACTCCCCGACGAACCCGTTCAAGCCGGGAAGGCCCACCGAGCTCAGCACCGCCAGCATGAAGAACACGGCGTAAAGGGGAATGACCTTCGAGAGGCCGCCGAACTCGGAAATCTGACGGGTGTGACGGCGCTCGTAAACCACGCCCACCAAAAGGAACAAGGCCCCCGTGCTGAGACCGTGGTTCACCATCTGAATAAGCGAGCCCTGCACCCCCGCCTGGGTAAGCGCGAAAAGGCCCAGCATGACGAAGCCCAAATGGCTGACCGAGGAATAGGCCACCAGCTTCTTCACGTCCTCCTGCACCATGGCCACCAGGGCGCCGTAAATGATGCCGATGATGGCCAGGATCGAAATAATGGGCACGGCCTCGTAGGCGGCGTAGGGGAAGAGGGGCATGGCGAAGCGCATGAACCCGTAAGTTCCCATCTTAAGGAGGACCCCCGCCAGGATGACCGATCCCGCGGTGGGGGCCTCGACGTGGGCGTCGGGAAGCCACGTGTGGAACGGGAACATGGGGACCTTGATGGCGAAGGCCAGGGCGAAGGCCGCGAAGCACACGAACTGCACCGTGGGCTTGAGCGGGTTGCTCGACAGGTTGTTGGTAAGCAGGACCAGGTCGAAGGTCGAGTTGCCCGGGGTCATGTAAACCAGGTATATGATGGCCAGGAGCATGAGGACCGAGCCGGCCATGGTAAAAAGGAAAAACTTGATGGCCGCGTAAATCCTTCTCTGCCCGCCCCATACTCCAATAAGGAAGTACATGGGGATGAGCATTAACTCCCAGAACACGTAAAAGAGGAAAAGGTCGATGGCCGTGAAGGCGCCCAGCATTCCCGTCTGCAGGAGAAGCAGGAACACGTGGTATTCCTTGACCTTGTCGGTCACGGCCGACCATGAGGACAGGATCACCACCGGTCCCAGCAAAAGGGTCAGCTCGACCAGAAGAAGGCTGATGCCGTCAAGGCCAAGGCTGTATTTGATCCAGACCCCGGCGATGGCGATCCACTCGACCGGCGGGTTCTGGAACTGCATTTGCGCGGTGGCCGGATCGAAGGCGAACCAGAGCCAGACGCCCAGGACGAGGCCGAGGAGCATGGTGATGAGGGCCACCAGACGAATGGCCGTCGCCCGAGCGTTGGGCATGAAAATAATGACCAGCGCCCCCACAATGGGGAGGAGCACCACGTGGGAGAGTATTCCTTCTTTAAGAGTAAAAATCCACACGGCTTTTATCCTTACCGGGTCCCCAGGTAGAAGGTCAATATAACCAGAAGACCGATCGCGATATACAACGCGTACGTCTGAACCTTGCCCGTGTGCATCCGGCCGCCGGCGTGGCCGAGACCCTTGGTCAGGCCGGCGAGACCGTTCACGGCGCCGTCGATAACGTTGGCGTCGAACAGGCGGAACAGGAAGTAGTAAGAAATCGATTTAATCGGGTTGATGACGAGAGTCTCGTAAATCTCGTCCACCCAGTACTTGTTGAGGCTGGCGCGGTAAAGAACGCCCAACCGCTCGGCGATGACCGCCGTCTTCTCGCGGTACTTGTAGTAGAGGAAGGCCACCGATGCCATGGCCCCGACGGCCAGACCAACCGAAAGACCCATCAGCACGTACTCCATGGCGTGGCTTGCATGGCCGTGGGCCTCATGAGTCGTATTGACCTCCATCCACATGGGATGGAGCCAATGCTCGAAGGAAGCCCCACCACCAAGAGCGTGAGGCCAATTGAAAATACCGCCCACCGCGGAAAGAATGGCCAGAGCAATTAGCGGGACGGTCATGGTCCATGGTGACTCGTGCACGTGATGCTCGACCTCAGGGTCCATCCTGCTGGGAGTGAAAAAAGTCAGCATCATAAGACGCGTCATATAGATGGCCGTGCATACCGCGGCCACCAGCCCGATCAGGTATACGATCTGGTTGAACTGGGCAGGATGCACCGAGTTAGAGTAAGCCTTCCAAAGTATCTCGTCCTTGGACACGAAACCAGCCAATCCAGGGAAGCCGGCAATTGCGAAATAGCCCGCGAACATGCTCCAGCAGGTTATTTTCATGAGCTTGCTCAACCCGCCCATTTTGGTCATGTCCTGCTCGCCCGAGAGGCCGTGGATGACCGACCCGGACCCGAGGAACAAGAGGGCCTTGAAAAAGGCGTGGGTGGTTAAGTGGAAGATGCCCGCGGCGTAGGCCGCCACGCCCATGGCCGTGAACATGTAGCCGAGCTGGCTGACCGTCGAGTAGGCCAGGACCTTCTTGATGTCCGTCTGGGTGAAGCCGATGGTGGCGGAGAAAAGGGCCGTCACCACGCCGACTCCCGCCACCACCATGAGGGCCGCGGGAGAGTAGGCGTAGATGAAGTTCAGCCTTCCGATCATGTAAACGCCGGCGGTGACCATGGTGGCCGCGTGGATCAGGGCCGAGACCGGGGTCGGGCCGGCCATGGCGTCGGGCAGCCACACGTAAAGGGGAATCTGGGCCGACTTGCCCGTGGCGCCCACGAAGAGGGCTATCCCGATGATGGTGGCGACGGACACTCCGAGCAGGGTCTTGCCGCTCATGACCTCGGGATGGGCAATTACCCAGTCGCGCATGGCGGCGAAGTCCATGGTGCCCATCAGCCAGAAGATGGTGAAGATGCCCACCAAGAAGCCGAAGTCTCCGATCCGGTTGACCACGAAGGCCTTCTTGCCCGCGCTGGCCTTCTCGGGGTCCTCGTACCAGAAGCCGATAAGGAGGTACGAGCAAAGGCCCACGCCCTCCCATCCAACGAACATGATTACTATGTTTCCGCCCATGACCAGGAGCATCATGGCGAAGGTAAACAGGTTGAGATAGGCGAAGTAGCGGGCAAAGGACTTGTCATGGCTCATGTAGCCGGTGGAGTAAAGGTGGATGAGTCCGCCCACTCCCGTCACCACCAGGCACATGACCGCCGAGAGCCGGTCGAACACGAGCTTGATGGGGGCGTCAACCCCGCCCGCCTCGATCCACTTGAAGGGCTCGACGAAAAGGTACGCGCCCTCCTCCAGCGCCTTGAGGTCCAAAAAGGCCATGACCGACAGGGCGAAGCTTATGAAGACCACCGACACGGCGATCACGTTGACCAGCATCCGGGGCCACTTGTCCCTGAGGATTATCCAGCCCATGCCGTTGGCTAAAAATCCCAGGAAGGGCAAAAGCGGGATAAGGGCGATATAGGCGGCCGCCTGTCCCTGGTTCACAATCTCTATCGCGGTTTCATGTCCCATGGGCTCACCACTTTAAAAGGTCCAGCTCGTCCAGGCTGAGAGTGGCCCGGCTGCGGTAGATCGAGAGCAATATGGCCAGACCCACGGCCACCTCGCAGGCCGCCACCACCATGGCCATGAAGACGAACACGTGCCCGCTCATGGTGAAGGTGTAGCGCGCGAAGGAGGCGAAGGCCAGGTTGGCCGAGTTGAGCATGAGCTCGATGCTCATGAACACGGAAAGGGCGTTCCTTCTCGTCAGGACCCCGCCCATGCCCAGCGCGAATAGAATGGCCGAAAGGGCAAGGAAATGGCCCAGCCCGATGTGCGTAAACTGCGTCATGAATCCTCTCCGGTCTCCTCGCGCCTGGCCAGGGCCAGAACGCCCACTATGGCCGCGAGAAGAAGGAAACTGGCGGCCTCGAAGGGAAGAATATAGCGGGTGAAAAGGACCTTGCCCACCGCTCCCGTCGAGCCGAAACTCTCGATCTGATTAAGCCGTCCCCTTACGAGGGCGGTAAGATACGCGCTCATCACCTTGTCGTCGAACTCCCCCTGGTAATCCACGGGGGCCTTGACCTCGTCCACGTCCTGGGCCTGGGCCAGGGTTATAAGGGCCGCTTTCCTGAAGTCCTCCATCCTCAGCTTCTGGATGGAGGAAAACTCCTCGGGAAGCTTGACCCAGTCCATGTTGCGCTCGTCCTCCAATCCCTCGAGGACGTTCTTGGCCACCGCCACCCGGGACGGACCGGCGGAGGACGAGCCGGCGGCGAACATCTCCCTGGCCGCTGGCGAGGGATCGGTAACGACCGAGTCCACCGTGGCGCCGACCGAGATAAGATACGCGGCCAACTCCTCGGCCGTGGCCATGCCCGGCTTCTGGGAAAGAGAATAAGGATTGGCCGCTCCATCGGCGGACTTGTCCACGTAGCCGCCCATGAAGACGGTCACGCAAAGGAACATGATCCCCAACGCGGCGCCGCCGCCAAGGGCCTTGCCGATGGTGGCCCTGGCCGCGAGATCGCTCGGGTTGACGTTGATCAACATGACGATCATGAGGAACAGGACGAGGATCGCGCCCGCGTAAAGGAGTATCTGGATGGCCGCCAGGAAGTGCGCGTTCAAAAGAACGTACGCCACCGCCACGGCGAAAAAGGCGACCACCAGGTAGAGGGCGTTGATGATCGGGTTCCTGTGCCACACGACCATGAACGCGGAAGCGACCGCAACGGCGGCCGTGCCGTAAAAGGCTATCGCGTATGTGTATTCGCCCCAGTCCATGATTACCAGTCCAAAAGTTGTTCTTTGTTGATGATGAAATCATCCGGCTCGTACTTGCAGAACCGCATGTCCATCGTGTCCATCAATATGGCGTTCAGCGGGCAGGCCTCGACGCACATGCCGCAGAACACGCACCGGAAAAGGTCGATCTCGAAGGAGACCGGCATTTTCTCGTCCACTCCGTCGCCTCGCTCGCCCGCCACGATATGTATGCACTCGGAGGGGCAGGCGGTGGCGCAGCACATGCAGGCCACGCACTTGACCGTTCCGTCCTCCCGCTTGTTCAGGCGGTGTTTACCCCTCCACCTGGGCGAGATGGGCCTTTCCTCCTCGGGCCACTGGTAGGTGACGGTCTCGGGCTTGACCATCTTTCCCACCAGGGGAAGGAAGCCGATAACGTTGACCCAGAAATGCCTGAGCGTGATCAGAAGGCCCTTTAGCAACTCGATAAAATAAAGCCTCTCGGGCCAGGTCATGTTTTTATGTCTGGGACCGCCCATTACACGAACCCCCTCGTGAACGCCAGTACCACTCCCGTGACCACCACGTTGGCCAGCGCCAGGGGCAGGACCATCTTCCATCCCATCCTCATGATCTGGTCATAACGGAACCTCGGGTAGGTCCACCTCATCATGAAGATGAGGTAAAGGACGACGAGGAGCGTGATGGTGAACTTGCCCGCCTGCAGGACCATAATCAAAAGGCCCACGCCGTTGGCGCCCAGGGTCTCGCCAATGCCCGTGTCGGCCCACGCGCCGGCCCAGCCGAGCAGGTGATAGCCCTGGGCGTCGATCCAGGGTATCTGCCATCCGCCCAGGAACAGGGTGGTAATGGTGGCCGAAAGCACGATCATCTCGACGAACTCGGCGAACATGAACATGGTGAACTTGGTCGAGCTGTACTCGGTGAAGTAGCCGGCGATGATCTCGGACTCGCCCTCCGGGAGATCGAAGGGGACCCGCTTGATCTCGGCCATGCCGCAGGTGAAAAGGAGAAGGAAGGCCAGGGGCTGCGTGACGATGCCCCACTTGGGGACCACGCCCCATAAAAGGTCGCCCTGCCTCTGGACCACCTCGGCCAGGCTCACCCCGCCGTAGATCATGAAAACGCCCACCGCCGTGATGCCCAGGGCCACCTCGTATGAAATCATCTGGCTGGCGCCGCGCATGGCGCCCAGGAAGCTGTACTTGTTGTTCGAGGCCCAGCCCGCCAGGATCACGCTGTATACCGCCAGCGTGCCGATGGCGAAGACGAAAAGCATGCCCACCTCGAGGTCGGCCACCACGAACTTGAGAGTGTAATCGGAAAGGTGAAGCGCGTCGCCGGGAAAGAGGCGGTACATGGGACTTAAGTCCCGGCTGTAGACCGTCTTCCTCTGGAACTTGTGCCCGATATAGGGAAGGTCGCCCGCGTAGGCGTTCTTGTCCGGGTTGAAAAGAGGGCCGATAAGCCACATGTCCTTGGCCGGCATGGACCAGCGCGTGCCCATGGGAACGTCGGCCGCCATGTTCACGTCGCGCTCCAGGTAATGGACCAGGGGACAAAGCTCGGCCGAGGGAATGTCCCGGTACTTGATCTTCATGGGGCCCGCGAAGGGGATCACGCAGAAGACGATGAAGGGGATTACCAGCCCTATCACCGGCGCCAGAGTATGAAGGGCCTTATTCGCCCCCTCCGGCACGAAGTCCTCCTTGGTGAACAACTTCACCGGGTCGCACATGATATGGATCAGTCCGATAAGGGTGAGGTTGTACTTTCCCAGCCGGATGTTGGCGCGGTTCGGGCCTATCCTGTCCTGGATCATGGCGGAGAGTTTCCGCTCGACCCAGGTCATGAGCCCGGCCAACTGAAGGACCCCCACGAAAATGAGGACGGCCCATAGGGCTGACATTACGAACTGGAATGCTTGGTCCAGAGACATGCTGAGGCTCCGTATCCTAAGCCACTTGTTTATTATCCAGGGCCGCCGCCAGTCGGGACAGAATCTCGACGTGGGAAAGCGCCTCGCCTGGAGGCTCGACCGCGGGCTCGAAGCTTTGCTCGACGCCCTCGAAGTTGACGAAAGTCCCCGAGGTCTCGGCGAAGCAGGCCGCGGGCAGACACACCTTGGCCCCGCCCGCCGCTTTCGAGAGCTGGGGAGTTAACACCACCGCCGGTTCGGGCATGGACTCGGGAAGCGGGTTGGGACAGAGCGTCTCCAGGTATAATACCACCGCGTCCTCCCCCACGGCCGAGGCCTTGTCCTTGATCTCGAGGCCGTTTATGCCCTTAACGTTCGCGTTTCGGTCGGCCCGGCGGAGGAAGTCGTCCTCCCAGCCCGGCTCGCCCTCGTGGACGTAAAGTTTGGCCCCCAGTTTGGCCCCCAGGGCCTTGGCCGCCTCGGCCTCCTCCAGGGTCAGACTGCCCGAGATCACTATGGCTAATTTCGCGCCCGCGCCCTTTATCGTCTTGGCCGCCGCCGCCAGGGCCTCGCTCCAGGAGGTCTTCTTCATTTTTCCCTCCTCGGCCACGCGGGGCACGGTGAGCCGGTTGTCGATTATCGAGTGATATGACAGCCTGCCCTCGTCGCACATGAAGCTCTTGTTGATATCCTCGTTCACGCGGGGCCGGGTCCTGTAGACCTGGCCCTGGCGATGGTCGATCCAGATATTGCAGCCCCGGGCGCATTGGGGACAAACGGAGGGAGAGTTGGTCAGGAACCAGGCCCTCTGCTTGAAGCGGAAATCGGCGCTGGTCCAGGCCCCCACCGGGCAAAGGTCGGTAAGGCACATGCCGTAGGGATGGTCCAGTTCCTTTCCCGGGAAAAGGGTGATCTCCGCCTTGTCCCTCCGGTTTATGATCACGAGCTGCTCGTCCTTGACCACGTCCCGCATGAACCTGACGCAGCGGGTGCAGAGCACGCAGCGCTCCGTGTCCAGGTAAAGGTTGGGGCCCGCGCGCAGGGCTTTTCTCTTTTTCACCTTCTCTTTCGGCCCCTGGATACGGGATGACTCCAGGTCGTACCTCATGTAGTAGTCCTGGAGATAGCACTCGCCGGCCTGGTCGCAAATGGGGCAGTCCACCGGGTGGTTCTTCAGGAGGAACTCCATGACGGCGCGGCGGGCGGCCTGGACCTTCTCGTTCTCCGTGTCGATCTCCATGCCGTCGGCCACGCGGGTGGCGCAGGCGATCGAGAGCTTGGGAGGACCGGGTTTAATATCCACCAGGCACATCCGGCAGTTGCCGCTGATGGGAAGGTGGGGATGGTAACAGAAATGGGGAATGAAGACGCCGACCTCGGCCGCGGCCTGAAGCACGGTTTTGCCCTCTTCTACCTCGTATTCCTGACCGTTGATGGTTATCTTGACCGTTCCCATGATTCTTTCTTGTTCTCGCTCCGGCGGATTCTTCCGCCCGCCATAATGCTTTATGGCGACCTTACTCCGTTACGGGACCCGCTTGGGCCCCCTTACTTCCTCCACTTTACCGGGTAGGGCCGCTCGTTACGGGAGCTTCTTTCCCGTATGTAGGTCTCGAACTCGTCCCTGAACTTGGGGATGAAGCTCTTGACCGGGCCCGCCGCCGCGTCCGCCAGGGGGCATATGGTGTTGCCCGACATGTTGGTCGCGATGGATATTAAAAGGTCCAGGTCCTCGACCGACCCTTCCCCTTTCACGATCCTTCCCGTAATCTGGGCCATCCATCCCGTGCCCTCCCGGCAGGGCGTGCACTGGCCGCAGGACTCGTGGGCGTAAAAATGGGTCAGAACGTCAAGGGTCGTGACCATGCAGGTGCCCTCCCCTATGACGATCATGGCGCCCGACCCGAGCATGGACCCGGCCGCCGCGATGGACTCGTAGTCCATGTTCACGCCCTCGCACTCCTCGGCCCGAAGGATGGGAGTCGAGCTGCCGCCGGGAATGACGGCCTTCAGCTTCATGTCGTCGAGCATGCCCCCGCAGTGCTTGTCGATAAGCTCCATCATGGGCGTGCCCAGCGGTATCTCGTATACGCCCGGCTTCTTCACGTGGCCCGAGACGCAAAACAGCTTGGTGCCCGCGCTCTTCTCGGTGCCCCACTTTTTATAGGCCTCGGGTCCGTTGGCGATTATAAATGGGGTGGCGGCTATGCTCTCCACGTTGTTGACGGTGGTGGGCATGTCGAAGGCGCCGCGCTGGGGCGGGAAGGGGGGCCTGATCCTGGGCTGCCCCTTTTTGCCCTCGAGACTGTTGATGAGCGCCGTTTCCTCGCCGCACACGTAGGCGCCCGCCCCCAGGTGAGTGTAGACGTCCAGCTTGTAGCCCTTGCCGAAGATGTCCTCGCCCAGGAAGCCCTTTGCATAGGCCTCGTCGATGGCGTCCTGCACCCTTTGGGCCGGCTCGACGAACTCGCCCCGAATGTAGACATAGGCCGCGCAAGCCTGCATGCCCCAGCAGGCGATGATGATCCCCTCCACGAGCATGTGGGGATCGAAGCGCATGATGTCGCGGTCCTTGAAGGTCCCGGGCTCGCCCTCGTCGGCGTTGACGCAAAGGTATCTTGGCCTGTCGTCCTTGGGCATGAAGGTCCATTTGCGCCCGGTGGGAAACCCGGCCCCGCCCCGGCCCCTCAGCCCCGCGTCGAGCACGGTCTGGCAGACGTCTCCGGGTTCCATGCCCAGAGCCTTTTTGGCCGCCTCGTACCCGCCGGACTCAAGATAGGTCGCCATCTTGTGCGAGTCGGGCTTGCCCCAGTTTTTGGTCAATATGTGATATTCTTCCGCCATGACTCTGTTTCGCGGGGACTATCCCCAGGTTTTGACTTGGCGTCCGGCCAGGCCGGACATGGGGCGCTAATCGTCGGCGCCGAGTTTATCCAGTATCTCGTCGACCTTCTCGGGTGTAAGGTTCTCGTAATAGTCGTCGTTAATCTGCATCATGGGGGCGTTGCCGCAGGCGCCCAGGCACTCGACCCGCATGAGGGTGAACTTGCCGTCGGCCGTGGTCTCGCCCGCCTTGATTCCCAGCTTCTCCGAGATATAGTCGATCACCTCCTCCGCTCCCATGAGGGCGCAGGAGATGTTGCAGCACACCTGGACAAGGTACTTTCCGACCTTCTCCTTGTTGTACATGGTGTAGAAGGTGGCCACCCCGTATATGCGGGCCGGGCTGACGCCGATCATCTCGGCCACGGTTTCCATGGCCTCGAGGCTCACGTGCCCGAACTCGCGCTGGGCGATGTACAAGGAGGGCAATATGGCCGCCTCCCTGGTGGGGTACTTGGAAAGCACCTTCTCGAATTCACCCTTGGCCCGCTCTGAAAACTCGAGACCCATTTTATCTGTCCATCTCCCCGCCGATCATGTTAACCGACCCGAAGGTGGGTATGATGTCGGCAAGCATGTAGCCTTTCAAGATTTCGCCCATGGCCGCCACCGTGGGAAAACAGGGCGGACGGCAACGGCACTTGACCGGTTTGGTCCCGCCGTCGGACACCACGTAGAAACCAAGCTCCCCGTTGGCGCCCTCGACGTAGGCGTAAGCCTCGCCCCTCGGGACCTGGATGCCCTCGTATATCAGCTTGAAATGGTTGATCGTTCCCTCGATGCTGGAGTAAACCGACTCCTTGGCCGGCAGGGTGAAGCGGGGATCGGCCACGTTCACCGGGCCGTCGGGCAGCTTGGCCAGGGCCTGCTCGATTATGCGCAGGCTCTGCTCCAACTCGGCCATCCTCACCACCCAGCGGTCGTAGTTGTCGCCGTTCTCGCCCGTGGGTATCTCGAACTCGAGCTCGTTGTAAACGAGGTAAGGGTGGGCCTTCCTCACGTCGTAGGCCACCCCCGTCGAGCGAAGGAAAGGACCGGTGATGCCGTAGCTGATGGCGTCCTCCTTGGAGATGACGCCCACGCCGGCGGTCCGGTCGATGAAAATCCTGTTCTTGTCGAACAGGCGATGAATCTCGTCCACTATGCGGCGCGTCTCGGGGATGGCCTGCCGAAGACCCTCGCGGAAGTCGTCGGGCACGTCCCACCTGAGGCCGCCCACCCGGGTCCAGGAGTAGGTCACCCTCGCCCCGGTCACGCTCTCGATCAGCTCGTAGTAAAGCTCCCTGGCCTTGACGAAGTACAGGAAGGCGGAGAAGGCGCCCAGTTCCATGACCACTGCCGCCAGGCAGGTCAGGTGGTCGGTGACCCTGCACATCTCGGAGAGTATGACCCGCAGGTACTGGCAGCGGGGGGTTATCTCGAGGCCGCACAGCTTCTCGACCGCCATCACGTATCCCACGTTGTTGATGATGGGGGACACGTAGTTGAGTCGGTCGGTATAAGGAACTATCTGGTTCCAGCGATGGTCCTCACATTCCTTCTCGAAGCCCCGGTGCAGGTAGCCCGGCTCCACGTCGATATCCACGATGGTCTCGCCGTCCAGCAGGGCGTGCATCTGGATGGTGCCGTGCGTGGCCGGGTGAGACGGACCGATCATGATATCGAGATAATCGGTATGCAGGTCCTTTGTCGTGTCTTGCGCCATTATTCCATCAACCTTTTTCGGTCAACTCGTTCTCGCCAAGGCCCTAGTTGGCCTTTTTTATTTCCTCGCAGGACAACTCGTCCGGCTCGGTCTCGTCCATCGCCCGCCGGGAGGGCTTGTGCTCCGGCGCCAGGAGCGGAATCCTGGGCTGGGTCTTGGCGATGGGATAATCCTTTCTTAGTGGATAGCCCTGAAACTCCGGATAAAGGAGAAGGGGCCTCAGGTCCGGGTGGCCGGCGAACTTTATGCCGTACATCTCGTGGCACTCGCGCTCGAACCAGTCGGCGCCCTTGTAAAGGGAGCAGAGGCTGGCGATCGAGCATGAGGACTCGGGTACCCTGGCCTTGAGCCGTATTCGCTGGTTGGTCTCGTTGTTGCGCAGATGGAGGACGACCTCGAAGCGGGGAAGTCCCGACTCCCGGCCCAGGTAATCCACGGCCGTGAGGTCGATGAACATGTTCATGCCCATCTCGTCGCGGAGGAATTTGACCGCCTCGAGCCAGGCCGACCTGGCCACGCGGGCCGTCTCGTCGCCGCAAAGCTGGTGGGTTTCCTCGATGGCCTCGGGGAAGCGCTCCTTTAATTTGTCCAGGATTTCAACGCTCATGGCAACATCTTGTATTTTTCAGGATCGTGATGCAGGTCGATCTTCTCGCCCTGGATCATTTCCTGCAGCTTCATCAGCCCGTCGAGCACCATCTCCGGCCGCGGAGGGCAGCCGGGGATGTAAACGTCGACCGGGATGATCTTGTCGCAGCCCTGCACCGTCGCGTAGTTGTCGTAGAACCCGCCCGTGGAGGCGCAGGCTCCGAAGCTGACCACCCACTTGGGCGTGGTCATCTGCTCGTAAACGCGGCGGAGGATGGGGGCCTGCTTATGGCTAATCGTGCCCACTACCAGAAGAAAATCCGACTGGCGCGGAGTGAAGCGGGGAAACTCGGCCCCGAACCTGCCCAGATCGTAATGGGAACAGGCCACGCTCATGAACTCCATGCCGCAACAGGCGGTAACGAAAGGATACTGGAAAAGCGAGTACTTGCGAGCCCAGTTGATAAAGAACTCGACCTTGGTCGAGATGAACTCCCAGCGCTGAAGCTTGGTCTCGAGTCCGGTCAGTCCCATTCCAGACCTCCTTTGCCCCAGGCGTAGACCAGGGCCAGCACCAGGATGCCCAGGAAAAGGACCATCTCGATCAGAGCGAAAAGTCCCAGGCCGCCGTAAGCCACGGCCCAGGGGAAAAGGAAAACGGCCTCGACGTCGAAGAGGATGATCAGGATCGCCACCGAGTAGAACTTGACTGAGAAGCGTTTTCTTGGGTTGCCGTCCGAGGGATGGCCGCACTCGAAGGGGGCTTGCTTGCGGGGGTTCTTGTGACTAGGGCCAAGAAATACCGACCCTAAAACGAACACCGCCGCTAAAAAAACCGCCAGCGCGATCATCACTAGTATGGGTGCGTAGTCTACTGTTAACATTTTTTACCCGGCCTAGTTACGGGATTTTACTGCAAGAATCTTGGAACTTGGAACTTATGATGCCAAATGACCCCAAACTAAAGGCCCAATTATACCAACAGTTACGTCAAAGTCAAATGAAAAACAAAACCTTAGATAAATTTAATAATTAAAAACGCTCAGTTCTTCAACAATTGTCATCGGCAAACTCTTGCCATTTATTGAATATTTTTACAAACGCTAAACGGTCCAGGCTGATGGCCCCGCCTCCCCTGGCCATAAGCAGCAAGGCCAAAACGAACCATAATAGGTCCTGACCCAAAAGCGGCCAGCCCACGGCGCCTCCGTCCTCGGAGAAACATCCGCAGCTCATCTCCCTGGCTCGCCATATATTGATGTAAATAGCTATTATAAATGATAAAAATATGGAGGACGAAACGCCGGCCATGGCCCTTGTAAAAAGACCCAGAAGCAAAAAAGCGCCGCAAATCACCATCGCCCAGGGAAGTAAAACCGCGAAGCTCTCCTCCCACTCGGGGGCCAACACCTCGTATTCGCTCACCTTTAATAAAAAACCGATCGGGTCGAAAAGCTTCGGGATACCGCTGTAAAGGAATAATGAGCCAATTACAATCCTCATGGCCGCCAGGGCCAGGTCCTCGGCCCAGGCCAACTTTCTTTTTCCGCGATCATCCGTCATAGGTCATGCCCCGAAACAAGTCGCATATCTTATAAGATCGGGGCGTTAAATGCAATAACTCCCAATATCCATATTTTCCTTACAAATTGAAGGAGGCGAAAAAGAAAGATGGATCGGCGCAAAGGCTGGCCGTGCATCCAGATTATTTCAGAGCGGAACTTTTATTACTCCCTGTCAGCGCTATCATGCCAGGGGGGTTTTTCGTAAGGTGGTGAATCGCCGCAATTGAGTTGGTACTCCTCTTTAGAGATTTTTAACGGCTTAGCGTACTTTTTATTATTGTTGTCAGAAGGACCGTAGTTCATATAGCGAGCTTCCGCTTCCTCGAGCCATTTCCCGGCCCGTTCGCATTGGCGCCGTGATGAGAAGAAATAGGACGCCCAGGCCGGAGAATAAAAGTCCCTTTTATCGATAGAAGTCACGGCAAGATAAAAGGACAACGCCGTCTCATTATCTCCATTCTTATAACTATTCGCGGCGACGCTTTTAAGCGGCCAGGTCTCACCGGTGAGGGAAGAAGTTAGTATAAGCCTTGTCTCTTCCGGATATCCGCCTAAATTCACGATGCGGTCACTCGTAGTACTTTTAACGACCACGAATACTGGATGAACTAAAAATAACGCCAAGAGGATCGCCAAATACTTTGCCGTTGGCGGTGGATCCGGCCTTGGATAATCGGGCTCGACGCCGGCCTCGATCATGCGGTCGTATGGATGGGGATGCGTTGTCCCTTTTCCATCCATCACGGCGGGAAGGAGCCGTTTGGCGTGCATCTTCTCGAGGGCCCGCGCAAAGTGGGCGTCCATGTCCGAAAGCTCCAAAGCCCTTGCGTCAGCTTTGCTCTCCATGCTTCTTGAAAACTTAAACACGAGCATATTCAACGCCAATAACGCGAGGGGTATGGCAAATCCCAAGGGGCCCATGACCTTTGCCCATGGTATAGGCAGCATCAGGAAAGGGATAGCCACCCGGAAGGCAAGGATTTTAAGGGGTTCCTCGAGATGTGCTATTTCATGGGCGCAGATTGCCTTTAGTTCCTCGTCCTCGAGAAGGTCGATGATCGAGTCGGTAAACGCGACCGCGTTCTTTAATGGAATGGCAAAGGCGTTGGGACTGGGAGACATAACCTCGAAAACAAAGGGAGGCTCATGGCCCATCTCTTCGGACGTATCCTTCACGACGCGCGTTAGCCGAAGCCCAGCCGGACGGGCGAGACCAAAGAGGCAAAGGATTTTCACTTCATTGGTAAAAGTCAAAACGATCATTAACGCCGCCGCCACCAGGGTCATTATGACGGCGGTCGTGCCGGCCTCATCAGGGAAAGCGACCAGGAGAAGGAATATAATTATATAGTGTTTATAAATCAGAGCGAAAGAGGTCAGAAGTCCCTTCAGCCGGTATCCGAGAGGAGAAGAATCCAGACTCAAGCGTCGGCGGTAAAGCAACCAGACGACGAACACGACGCCATAGGAAATAAAGCCTCCCCAAAAGATAAACGAGAAACGAGACATGTCCACCAAGATGGTGGGAGGGGAATCTTCTTGTAACTCAAAAATTATAACCAAAGGCAAAAAAACGCCCACTATAATAATGGCCGCCCGCGCCAAATGTAGGTGACGCGCCAGTTCGGTCCAATGCGAGTCCTGATTCTTTCTCACCGCCCTTGCAACGATTACCGAAAGGGGCCAGTACACGATTAACGTGTAGACCCCGACGATCGAGTAGGCGTATGTGACGCCCGCCCATCTTATCCACGTGGGTAAGCCAAGCGCCTCAATGTATTCCATAGATTCACCTCTTTCGAATATCTTCGTAAATTAGGGCGTGAAATGCAAAATTGCGTAAACTAAATATTTATATCCACATGCTCAAAAACGCAAGGTTGCCTTATAAAAAGTATCTTGAACAAAAAGATAACTTTTTATGCATGTCTCTTTGCGAGGCCATTACTACCAACTGGCGGGGGCGATTAAACCGTCATTTCATAATTCAAACCACACCGGGAAAACAACAAAAACCTGGCCGCCGGCGGGAACGAATATTGCTTATTTTTAGCTGTAGTCATATGCATAGCGTGACTGAAAGGAGCCTGTGATGAAAACAGAATCGATTGGAGAAAGATTGTATGAGCTCGATTCCCAGGGCTTCCTGTTAAACCATGAACAATGGGACGAAGATTTCGCCCGGGAGATGGCCGCCGGCGCGGGAATCAAAGGGGGTCTGACCGATGAGCATTGGGACGTCATTCATTTTATAAGGGATTTTTTCGCAAAGGAGGGAAAATGTCCCTTGATTTACGAGGCTTGCCGGAGCAAGGGACTTGCCCTGCACGACCTTAAAAAACTCTTTCCTTCAGGATACTTAAGGGGCGCTTGCCGCCTGGCGGGAATTTCCTACCGGGAAGGATACGTGAAATACGCTTATCCGAGGGCGGCGTCGGAAAAAGCTCCAACCGCCAGGTTTGGAAAGGCCTATGAGGTTGATTCTCTTGGGTTTCTTAATGACGCGTCCGAGTGGGACGACCGTTTCGCCGTGCTCCAGGCCCATGAAATGAAAATCGAAGGCGGACTGACCGGGGAGCACTGGAAGCTGATCGGCTTTCTTCGAGATTATTATAATCGAAACCAGGTGGTCCCCACGGTCTATGAATTCTGCGAATCCAACCACTTGGAAATAGACGAACTGGAAAAGCTCTTCCCTGGCGGCTACCACCGCTGCGCGGTCAAAATGGCGGGCTTGAAAGCCAGGTAAGCCTGAAGTTTAGTCTCAAGGGAATGTAAAAAAATCGTCATGGGCGCGCCCGAGGGGGACGGCCGGCCCGGACAATGAAAGAGCGTTTTCTTTACAAAGCGTAAAAAGATTTTACCGATCGATTCCCGTCTTGGGGCCCATGATCGCGTCTCGAAAGTTTTTCCGATTGCCCGCGCTAGTCTCACGTGATATTCTTAATCTGAAGATGAACTCCGATGACCATGGCGCGAGAAAAATGGACAGGAAACGCGTCGCGAAATATAAATTATCGGAGCGGCGAGACGACGTTTACGTTCCCGGCGACCCGGCCGAGAGGATAGGCCTCGTCTGGCCGCTGACGCGTGAGGCCGCGTCCATGAGCGAGAAGCACGATGTTGAACGAAGACTACAAAGACATGTTACTCGCCTTATCCGCAAGAAGAGCTGAATTCCTTCTTATCGGGGCCTTCGCCATGGCCGCGCACGGCTATCTTCGGGCCACCTCGGACATGGATATATGGATACTGCCTTCACCCGAGAACGCCGACGCCGTCTTGAAAGCAGTAAGCGACTTTGGCGCCCCGCTTGAGTCGCTTACCAAAGAAGACCTTATGGAAGAAGGGACCGTCTTTCAAATCGGGGTCTCACCCCGAAGGATCGACGTCCTCACTTCGGCGTCCGGACTCGAATTTAAAAGGACCTATGAACGTTCCATTCCCGTTACCGTCGAGGGCATCGAGGTACGAGTCCCATCGATCGGCGACCTGATCACAAACAAAAAAGCCACCGGTTGGACCCGGGACCTTGCCGACGCGGAAGTATTGGAATCCCTTCAAAGGTCGTAATGTCTTTTCTTTCCCGATAAAAGCTTTAGCTCCGGCGTACGGCGCGGCTTCCAGGCTTTTATTGCGAGGGTCGTTCAAAGCGCCCCCTTGTATTTGCGGGCCAAATGGATTATTAAAATACGTTAATGCTTTTTCAGGGGATATAGTTTGGGGGGAAGATAATGAAGCGAACCTTGAAGGACCTTTTGGCCGACAGGGCGGACAAACTTGGCGATAAGACCTTCCTGTTCTGGGAGGAGGAGGAAATTCAGATCTGGGGACAGTACACTTAATGATTGAAAATCATCTGGGTTCTCCGACGATGAATATTGATGGAATATTCATAAAGGCCCCCCTGGCCGGGAATTAAGGCAAGATAAGTATGCTGTCCCCAGATCTAAAGTATGCTGGCCCCAGATCTAAAGTAACCCACATAGCTCCGCTATGTGGGCGACCGAAGGGAGCAGGTCAGCGAGTATGGCTTTATTACGCGCCCCGCGACCTTATTATTTCTAAGAATAACAGCGGGAGAAAGGTAGGCGCGCCCATTCTTAGTACCACGCGACCTGCTCGCTATGCTCGCCCACATAGCGGAGCTATGTGGGTTACGCCGGAGGGCACGCCCCTGAGGGCAATGTGGGTTACCTGTTGCATAAGACCGAGGGGAGGAGGTCATATGAAATTTGAGATTGAACTACAGCATAGAAATGTCCCCGATGAAGAGCTTATCGAAGACCTGCAAAAGGTGGCTCAAAGAACCGGCAGAAATACTGTGACAAGGGCCGAATACGCAAGGCTGGGCAAGTATCATCCCAACACACTGATTAGGCGATTTGGTTCGTGGTTCAAAGTATTAGAAATGGCTGGCCTTGAGGATAGCCGTTCGAGATTTAACATTAACGACGAGGAGCTTTTCGATAATATCAAAGATGTTTGGATTTCTTTGGGAAGACAACCCAAGAGAGAGGAAATTAAAAGCTCACTCTCAAAGTATTCACCATCGCCATATGAAAGAAGATTTGGATCTTGGACGAAAGCATTGAAGGCATTCATCGAGTACATAAATGATGAAAGTGCGGAGATGGCGCAGCAGGAGGATGAGCACGATTCGGAATCGGCTCATCAAGATTCTGAAAGAGTGCCCAAACGGAGGAGCAATCGCAACATATCCGAAAGACTTCGCTTCTCAATCTTGCTTCGAGACGGTTTCAGGTGTCAATCGTGCGGCAGCAGCCCGTTAAAGTCCGCGGGAGTAGAATTACATGTTGACCATATTATTCCTTGGTCAAAAGGAGGCGAGACCGTCCCCGAGAACCTCCAAACCAAGTGCCAAAGATGCAATTTGGGCAAGGGCAACGCATTTGATAAATAGGCCGGTAACCCGTCATTTGCTTGACTATACGTAACCTAAGCGTAATGAGGGTCTGGCCGTTTCAACGGCCTTCCGAGCATGGCGAGTTCTAGGCCCGCGCTTCAGCGCGGGTTGACGGCCGCCCCGAAATATTTTTCCGGGAGCGCGTTTCAACGCGCTTCTCACGATAATGGATTTATCCGGGGAACGGAGCAAGGAGCGCCGCAGGGTGGCCCATCTATGAGCAAGCTTGTCAAGTCGGGTACGGGATTTATCACGGGTTAACTCAACCATCTATTCGGCGTCGCCCATTGACGCGCCATACTTTTTTTTCGAAACCCGGCCTCAGTCATGCGGACGGCGTCGCAATGCGCCAGGGCCACCCTGCGGCGCGGCTTCCCGGCTCCTATTGCGAGGGTCGTTCAAAGCGCCCCCTTGTATTTGCGGGCCAAATGGATTATTAAAATACGTTAATGCTTTTTCAGGGGATATGGTTAGGGGGAAGATAATGAAGCGAACCTTGAAGGCCCTTTTGGCCGACAGGGCGGACAAACTTGGCGATAAGACCTTTTTATTCTGGGAGGATGAGGAAATATCCTACGCCAAGCTTTATTCCGTCGCTCGCGCCATAGCCTCGAGTCTTTGTCTTCGCGGAATCGAAAAGAACGACAAGGTCTGCGTCTGGTCCTATAACCGGCCCGAATACGCCTATATAAACTTCGGCTGCGCCTTTGCGGGAGCGGTGCTGGTCCCCATCAACACGCAGTTCAAGGAAAAGGAAGCCGAGTACATCATCCGAAACAGCGAGGCCAAGGTCCTGGTAACGGAGCCTCGGTTCATGGGACTGGTCGAAAAAATCCGGCCCTACTGCCCCGGTCTCGAGCGGGTGATCGTCTTTGACGACTCTTTCCCCGACTGCGAGCGTTTCATGGACCTTTACAACCCCGAGGAAATGGTCGAGCGGGAAATCGAGGAAGACGACGTGGCCGGCATAATATATACCTCCGGTACCACGGGGCATCCCAAGGGGGTCGTCTTGACTCACTCGAACTACGTGTTCAATTCCTGGGAGTTGACCGAGGCGGCCAAGATGAATGAGGACGACCGGTTCATGTGCATCCTCCCTCTGTTCCACGTGAACGGCCAGGTTGTCACCCTTTACGCTCCCATGTACGCGGGCGGCTCGATGGTGCTTCTTTCGCGCTTTTCGCCCAAGGACTTTCTTCCCAAGCTCGAGCGCTACAAGGCCACGGCCTTTTCGGGCGTTCCCACCGTCTACGCCATCTTGAACAACCTGCCCGACGCGGAGGACTACAACCTTTCCCGGCTCCGGTTTTGCCTTTGCGGCGCGGCGCCCATGCCCGTCGAGGTTTTCGAGACCTTCGAGCGAAAATACCACGCCTACATCCTCGAGGGCTACGGCCTCTCGGAGGCAACCTGCGCCAGCTCCCTCAACCCGCTCGACGGGGCCCGCAAGATCGGGTCGATCGGACTGCCCATTTCCGGGCAGGAGATGAAGGTGGTCGACGACGAGGGCCTCGAGGTCCCGACCGGGTCCATCGGCGAGATAGTGGTCAAGGGCGACAACGTCATGCGCGAGTACTACCGGGACGAGGCGGCCACGGCCGAGACCCTTCGCGACGGCTGGCTCCATACCGGCGACCTCGCCCGCCGGGACAAGGACGGCTACTTCTTCATCGTGGGCCGGAAAAAAGAGATGATCATCCGGGGCGGCGAGAACATCTACCCGCGCGAGATCGAGGACGTCCTTGCCACGCACCCTTCCGTGCGGGACGTGGCCGTGGTGGGCATCCCCGACAAGATTTGGGGAGAGGAAGTGGCGGCCTTCGTGGTCAACTCCGACGGGTCCACCATGAAGGAGACCGAGGTCATGGAGTACTGTAAGGACAAGCTGGCCAACTACAAGTGCCCCAGGATGGTCTTCTTCTGGGACTCCCTGCCCAAAACCGCCAACGGCAAAATCAGAAAAAACCTGATCGTCGACGAATACGTGAGCCAGAGGAAAGGATGACGACCTCCTTTCCAGGGGCGCGCCCATGCCGTTGGGCGCCGGCCCCCCTTGTGATAATCTGGACCGGATGAGACCGACCGAACATACGAGCGTCTCCTTAAAAATCGACGGCGCCTACCTGGCCGTCCTTCTCCTCTTGACCGCGGCCCTTTTCCTTCCCCAGCTTATCACGGGCCAAACCGCCGTGGACGACCCCGACAAGATGGACGTGACCATCCAATGGGCCCCCGGCCGGTATCCCATCGCCGAGGCCTATCGGGACGGCTACTTCCCCCTTTGGACGGAGGACCTTTTCATGGGCATGCCCTGGGTCGCCTATACCCACGGCTCGACCATGGACCCCGTGCCCACCAGCTTTTTCGTTTTCCTCGACTATTTTGACGCCGCCACCATGGCCATGACGCTTCACTTCCTGATCATGGCGGCGGGATGTTTTTTCATGCTCCGCCTGTTTCGAGTTTCCTCCCGCTCCGCTTTTTTGGGCGCTCTTGTATGGACCCACTCGGGCATGTGCTTTTATCTTGTCAACCAGTTCTCGAACCCCTTCAGCGCGGCCTGGTTCCCCTGGATGATCGCCTCCTTAATCGCGCTTTACGACCGCCGCTGCATCGGGCGCTTCCTGGCCCTGGCGATTACCCTCTCCCTGGCCGTGCTGGGAGGGGACGTGGAGGCCGTGGTCTACGCCCTTATGCTGCTCGGGAGCCTGGCCGTTTTTTACCTGCCCGCGCGGGGAGGAGGAAATATCGCTCGAACATCGGCCCTGGCGGTCCTCGCCCTGGGCTTGTGCTTTTTGGTCGTCCAGGCCCAGGCCGTGCCCGTGCTCGAGCTGACGAGACTATCCATACGGTCGCCCGAGTCGGCGGTGCAAGTTTCTTTCTCAGCCCAGGTAAAGGGCTGGCACGCCTTCATGCCCCAGCTTCTGGCGCCCTTTGCATATTACGGAAAAATCCGGTCCATGGCCGACTTCAACTCGGGCCTGACCCCTTTCTATATGGGGATTATTCCCATATTGCTCGCGGCCTACTCCCTGAAAAGAATCAGGGCCGACCGGGAAGTCAAGGCCCTGGCCGTTACCGGCGCGGCCCTTCTCGGCTACCTCTTCCTCATGAGTCTGGGTCCTCTCGAGCCCGTCACCTCGCGCCTTCCCCTCCTTTCCAAGCTGGCTTCCCGAGCCAGGATGATGCAGGAGGTGCAGCTCGTGATAGTCGTCCTCTTCGCCTTGGAACTGGACAAGATCGACTTTACAAAACTCGGCGCGCGCCTCGCCTGGGGCCTTATCGGCGTCGGCATCTTCACCGCCCTGGCGGCGCCCTTTTGCGTGGCCATACCGGCCCGGGCGGCCTTGGCAGCGGCGGCGTGTCTTTCCGGCGTCGCCATATTGTTCGGAGCGAAAAAGGGACTCGCGATAAAACACGGCGCCAATCTGATCGCGCTTTGCGTCATCCTGGACGTGACATTACTCGCGCTTTTCTGCGTTCCTCGAAACGACAAGGAAGACTTTAGGCTCGAGGAGGGCGCGGCTAAATACCTGAATAAGAACGCCAGGGAGGGCGACAGGTTCCTGGCTTTCAACAAGCTTCTGGGAGACGGCCCGAACCTTCCCGACCTCACCGGCGGCGCGCTGATGGAAACCTCGATCGAGTCTCCCGTCGGCTTCATGCGGCTACCCATGCACCGGTCCTTCGAGTTTCTCGCCCTGAGTAACCCCGGCATCCTGAAAAGCGACGCGGAAATTTTCCTGGGACAGGCCGGCGAGGACCGGACCATGGACATCTTCGCCATGACCAACCCCGACCTGATCGAGCCGCGCTACTTGAGGCTCATGAACCTCATCGGCGTACGTTATTACATCGTCCGAGACCTTGCCCTCAAGTTCTCGGACCGGGTACCCCTTTTATGTCCCAACGGGGTCCCGGGAAGCGATTGGACCGGCGGCGGCCGTTACCGGATCGAGATGAGGGGGGCCGGATCCTCGCGCCGCCTTGTAACCAGCCTGCCTTATAAAATGGATTTCCAGTCCTACGTCTTCCCGGGGGGCGAGCTGACTTTTACCGTACGACCTAAAAACCCCACGCGGGCTTCCTTGGACTTGTCGATCCATAACGCGGATGAAGGACCGTCCTGGAAGATGGAGAAGTCCTATGCGTTAACGGGCAGTGAGCTGAACGTGTCCATTCCCCTCGGCGATACGGGAAGACTGGTGAGTTTCGAGCTCAGCTTCATGGGAGACGGCGAGATTGAAATCTCGGACGCCACGATCGCGAGGCCGAACATGCCTCTCAAATTGATGGAAACCGGGGGCGTGGATATATACGTTAACGACGACTCCATGCCCCGGGCCTATGTGGCTCATAAGGTAAGGGTCGCCCGAAACGAGGCCGCTCGGGCCTTTATTACCGACCCGGCCTCGGATTTGCGCGGGACCATCCTCCTCGAAAAGGAGGACGAGACCATCAAGCTGGTCAGGAAACTGGGCAAGGACTCCCCCCCGGCGAGGCGTATCGAAAAAGTCGAGTACAAAAAAGGACACGACCGCGTCGAGCTTCACGCCCGCCTTTTATCGCCCGGCTACCTATTCCTGTCCGACGCCTACGCCCCGGGCTGGAGGGCCAGGGCAAACGGCCTCGAGACGAAAATACTTCGCGCCGACCTCGCCTTCCGCTCCCTGTTCCTCCCCGAGGGCGACCACCGGATAGTAATGACCTACGAGCCCTATAGCTTCCGTATTGGACTAATGGCCACCCTGGCGTCCGTCCTGTTTCTTGTCCTGGCGGGTGGGTATGCGGCGGCAAGAAATCGTGGGCTAATATCGCGAGTTTCTTGAAGGCTTCAAATTTTGGAGATTTCATCTTTTGATGATTTAATTTCAGCATGATTGGCTCGGAGGACTGAGGGCATGGGGAAAGGAAAGTATTCATAAAGTGAGAAATAGCCGAAAGAACACGCGGGCGCCTCTACTGTATTTCCAGAGGCAACGTTACTGAAGAGCTATTTTATTAAAGATGAGAGTATCATGAGAAATGTCCCATTTAATCATTGGGCCAAAGATAAGTTTAAATTCCTTCTTGACGAGTATGGATTTGAAATAAGTATCGATGAACAATATAAAGTTCAATATCTTAATGAATATATGGCAATATTGATCCGCCATCATCGTTATTCATATGAAATTTCCTTAACGGCCATCATGAATATCGATGGGAAAAAACGACTATTTCCTTTACCGTGCATATTACATGGCCTTTTAGGAAAAACTCATCAGGAGCGATCATTCTATCAAGCCGTGGACGAAAAGGATATTGTTTTCTGTCTGGAAAATATTTCAAGATTAGTGAAGAATTATTTTCCTCCTCTAATACGCTTTGATAAAGACGCGATATCCTCTATCGAGGAAGCTCGTTTTGAGATCGTAAAAGAAACTGTTTATCAACTCGCCGTCGTGCCCGTTAAAGGAAGGGCCCTCGAAGCCTGGAGGAACAAGGAATATAATAAAGTTGTATCTCTTTATGAATCCATTCAAGAGCATTTATCTGACACGGAAGCCAAAAGATTACTATATGCCAGGAAAATCATTGAAAACTAATCTATGGATAAGCGCCAAAGTACTTTCCTGACCTTTGATAAATATTAGAAAATCACGTCCTCCTCGACGCTTCTCGTTCCTTTCCACATCTTCAGCTTGGCCGTGGGTTTTCCTCTTACCGAGTAGTCGATGAAGGCGTAGGTCATTCTTCTTTGACGGCCCAGGTTGGCCACGTCCAGGTGGATGATGTCGTTCCAGGTGCCGGTGTTGATGTAGAGCTTGTCGTGGCCGAAGCGGCGGAAGGCGGGCTGGTGGTTGTGCCCGAAGATAACCGTGTGATAGCCGGGCTTGGCCAGGATTTTTTTCGCGGGCTTGTCCAACTGGGGAATGAGGGATATGTCGCTTAAAATCTCGTAGGTGCGCCGGTAATCGGTTATGTGTTTCCACCTGCCAAAGGACAGCCTTTCCTTGACGAAGAAGTTGGCCAGCTTGACGAGGGCGGGCACGGCGAAGCGCGGATTCAAGAAGACGCTGAGCAGCATGTATCTTCCAAAGGGCTGCACCCTGTCGATATAGGGCCTTTGCCGCTTGATCTCGTTCAAGTACTCGATGACCCAGATGCTTCCCCAGGGGATGTTCAAAAGGACCTCGCCATCGTGGTTTTTAACGAAGATTTTAGCGGGGTCCATGCGATTGGCCGCCGTGTACTGGTGGCCATGCTCGACCCACACCCCGTCGAAGGCGTAATGAAAGCCCGGATAATTAACCGGCGCGCCGAGGCGTCTCGAAATCTCGTCTCTGACCTCGGGCCAGTGGATGGCCGGGTCGTGGTTGCCCACGATGTAGGTTACCCGGTGGCCGGCCGCGTCGGCGAACCTTCTCATAGCGTCGAAAAGCTCGGGATGACCCTTCCAGATGCGGCGGGTCTTCTCGAGGGCAACCTCCTTGGATATCTCGGTGGGATACTTCTCCTGGTAGTCCACTTGCAGAGTGTTCAGAAAGTCCCCGTTCAAAATCAACTCGACGTCGGCCCGCTTGTAATCTCCCGTCGAGTAATGATCGAGGAAACCGATGAAACGGGAGTCGGCCGTGAAACACTCGAGGGGATTGACCTCGCCGTCGTCCTTTAACATTCCCGAACCGACGTGGAAATCGCTGACTACCAGCTTGCACTTATTGGGCATTACTTCTCCCCGCCATTAAAACCGCGTGGTTGCCGTATTACTCCCGCGGCGCGGATCAAGCTTCTCTACCGGTGATTTCGCGGTAGCACTCGAGGACCGACTCGTGTCCCACGTCGCCGCCCGCGCCGGGACCTTTTAAAGAGTCTCCCACTAGAAAGAGCCCCTCCACGCCGGGTACCTTGTAGCCGGGACGCTTGCCCCGATGCTGGGACACGTTCACCTCGACGCCGTCCACCATGGTCAGGCTGAGCGCCCTTTTCCACTCGATGGCTTCCTCGAGTCCCTTGAAGGTCCGGAAGATGGCGGCCTCGAGTTCGTCCTGCATCTTCGCGGCTTTTTCCTTGTCCGCCATTTCCTCGGGCTCGGCGGGCAGAAGCCAGGTTAGGAGCTGTTTTCCAGGCGGCGCCAACTCGGGGCAAAGGTTCGAGGTGAACATGCCGAAGGACATGGGCTTATAAAGGTACCATAACCCCGAGTCGGGAGATATCCTTCTTTTAAGTCCATAATCGAGCACCACGCCGGCCGTGGGCCGGAGGCCCTTGCAAAGGGAGACGAACTCCGGGAGAGTCAGGCCCTCCTCGAGCACCTCGAATATCTTTTGCGCCGGAAGGTTGATCACCACCCGGCCGCCCATGATTTGCTCGCCCGATTCGAGCTCGACCCCTTTGGCCTTACCGTCCTCGACGATGACCCTTTTTACCTTGGTCTCGGTCCTTATCTTTCCGTTTTCCTCGATCGCTTGAGTAAGGCAGTCGTAGATATAGGCCCATCCCCGGGTGGGATACATGGCGGAGCGGCCCTTTTGGAGCACGCTTTTCACGTTGAGCAGCATCTCGCCCACGCTGGAGCGCTCGATATAGGGACAGACCTGCATGGAGGCGCTGACCAGATGGAAGTAATCCCTCATGCCCCCGGTGATATTATTTTGGTCCATCCAGTCCCGGACGCTCGTCTCGAGCAGGCCGGAAAGGTCCATGTTCCGGAGCTTGACCATAAGGGCCAGGGCCTTGAGCCGCTCGCCCACGCTCATGAGCCTGGTGGTTAAAAACCCGATGGGGCCGGTGGGAAAGTCCACCACCCGGCCGTCGGGAAAACCCACGAAGCTCTTGCCAAGGTCGGTGAACGCTATCTCCCGCTTAATGTGCCTGAACACCCTGGCCGTCGCGCTCTTGGGACCGAAGCGGATGAGGTGTATGCCGTTGTCCACGGTGAACCCGTCCTTTTCCCAGAGGAAAGCGCGGCCGCCCGCGTGCCTTAGCTTCTCGAGCACCAGGACTTCCTTGCCGTCCGAGGCCAGCATGGCCGCCAGTTGCAACCCGCATATGCCGCCGCCCACGAAGATGTAGTCAGGCATGGTCCCCTCCATTTGCCTCTCCTTTATTTTATCCCGACACCTTGAAGCTTTCGGCCAGGAGGCCGTCGGGATTGGAAGACGGCCCGACCCAAAGGAAGTAATCGATCTCCTCGACTTCCCACTCGCCGTTTTCCACGTTGTAGAAGGCCAGGTCCTTCGCGGCGACCTTCAACGAGACCGAGCGGGTCTGACCCGGCTCGAGCGCGACCTTGCCGAACGCCTTGAGTTCCCTCGGGACCCTTTCCACGCTCGATCCATTATAGCCGACGTAGAGCTGCACTATCTCCTCGCCGGCCACCTTGCCCGCGTTGGTCACGTCGACCCTGGCCTCGATCTCCCCGTTTTTATCCATGGTCTTTTTATCGAGCCGGAGGTTCGCGTACTCGTACTCGGTATAGGACAGGCCGAAGCCGAAGTGGAACTCCGGCTCGAGCCCGTTCTTATCGAAGTAGCGGTAGCCGTGGTACTGATCTATCTCGACTTCCTTGGCCTTGCTGTCGAACTCGAAGAGCTGGGAGACCGACTTGGGCCAGGCGATGGGCAGCTTGGCCGAGGGGTTTACGTCCCCGAAAATCACGTCGGCCAGGGCGTGTCCGCCCTCCATGCCGGAGTACCAGGACATGACGATGGCCGAGACCTGGTCCTTCCAGTCACCCATGGTGATGGCCGAGCCCCCGATGAGAACGACCACCGAGTTCGCGTTGGCCGAGGCCACCGTCTTGATGAGCCTCTCCTGGCCCTCGGCCAGGTCCAGGTCCAGGCGGTCCTTGCCCTCCTTCTCCTCCTTGGCGGTCAAGCCCACAACCAGGATTACCGCGTCGGACTCCCCGGCCTTTTTCTTTGCCGAGGAAAGCGAGCTTCCATTATCGTGGATTACCTCCACGCCTGGCCCCAGCTTCTCCGTTACTCCCTGCAGAGGCGTGACCGTGTAGGGCGGCGTGACCCTGCTCGAGCCCTTGTCCCCAATGTTGCCCACGTCCGCGAAGGGGCCAATAAGGGCGATCTTCTTTATCTTATTGGCGTCAAGAGGGAGCAGACTCTTTTCGTTCTTCAAAAGCAGGATGGATTTATGAGCGGCTTCCCGAGCCAGCCCGGCGTGCTCGGTCCCGGCGATCATGGACGCGTCGTAGTTCGAGCTATCCACCTCGAAGCGGAACTTCTGGCGAAGAATTCGGGTGACCGCCTCGTCGATCACCGCCTCGGAGACCTCGCCTCTTTTCACGGCCCGCTCGAGCTTGGAGCCGAAATTCTCCGGACTGGGCATTTCCACGTCAAGCCCCGCGTTGGCCGCCTCGACCGTGTCCTCCACCGCGCTCACCCAGTCGGAGATGACCAGCCCGTCGAACTTCCACTCGCCCTTCAAAATATCGCGAAGGAGGTGATCGTTGTGAGCGCAAAGTTCTCCGTTCAGGTCGTTATAGGCGCTCATCACGGAAGCCGCGCCGTCCTCGACGCATTTCTTGAAATGAGGCAGATAGATTTCGCGCAGGGTCCGCTCGTCGACCTTGGCGTTCACGTAGAAGCGCGAGTCGTCGATATTATTGACGGCGAAATGCTTGGGACAGGCCATGACGTGCTTCTGTATGCCCCTTACGTTGGCCGAGCCCATAAGGCTCATGTGATGGGGGTCCTCCCCGTAGGTCTCCTGGGCCCTGCCCCAGCTCGGGTGGCGAAGTATGTTTATGCACGGAGCGAGAAGCATGTTCCCCTCGAAGGCGGCCGTCTCGTAACCCATGGCGACTCCGATCCTTTCCTCGAGGTCCGGGTCCCATGAGGCGCCCCTGGCCGCGCCCACGGGAAAACAGGTGGACTTGTAAAACAGACCCACCCCGCGGGGACCGTCAAGGCACTTGAGGGCGGGCACGCCCAGCCTCGAGTTGGCGGGCGTATAACCGGTGTACCGCTTGCCCTTTATCGACGCCGCGTTCAGGACGTCCTTCATCAGCCAGCCCGACATCTGCTGGACTTTCTCCTTGAGGGTCATTTGGCCTAGCACCTCGGCCACTTTCGCCTCGATCTCCGAATCGCCAAGACCGGAAGGCCCGGCAAGAGTTGTCCCGGGAATACCGATAATCGCCGCCGCCGCTCCGGCCGCCTTTAAAAAGTCTCTACGGTCCATGATATGCTCCTTTCCAATATTTCGGTTGAATCGTGAAGCGGCGCCTGGTGACGCCGCGAGATTTTTCACGCGCCCTTCGAAGTGATCTAATTGTATTCGCGCCGGATAGCTAAATCAACCTGATGGACCTTACTTCGCGTTTTTATCCGGGCCGGACGGGAACGTTTCGCTACTATGGAGGTCTTACCATGACCATCGAGTTTTCAGGGAGCGGCCATGGATCATGAAGATAAAAAAGCAATAGTCGTCGGGGCCTCCTCGGGGATAGGACGCGAACTGGCGCTACTTCTCGGGCAAAAGGGCTACCGGGTTGGACTGACGGCCAGGCGGGAAGACCTGCTATATGAGCTGCAAAAGCTCATACCCGGGTCGATCGTCAAAAAAATAGACGTCTCGAAAGCGGATGAAACCATGGAGGACCTTGAGGCCCTCGTTGCCGAGCTCGGCGGTCTGGACCTTATCATATTATCCGCCGGGACCGGCCATCTGAACGACGATCTTGAATGGCCCCTCGAGCTGGATACCATCGAGGTAAACGTCAAAGGTTTTGCCGCCTCGGCCAACGTGGCCATGCGCTATTTCATCGATGCGGGAAAAGGACACCTGGTGGGGATTTCCTCGATAGCCGCTTTGAGAGGGTCCGCGGCGGCCCCGGCTTATTACGCTTCCAAGGCGTTTGTTTCCAATTATTTACAGGGCCTTAGACATAAAGCCGTCAAGCTGGACCTGCCCATAATCATTACGGACATCCAGCCGGGACTGGTCGATACGGCCATGGCCCAGGGCGAAGGTCTGTTCTGGGTCCAGCCTCCCAAGAAAGCCGCCGCCCAAATCATGAAAGCCATCGAACGGAAAAAAAAGCACGCCTACGTCACCAGAAGATGGAGAATTATCGCGTGGCTCTTCAAGATTCTGCCCGACGCGATCTATCATAAAATGGGGTGACTGCTTCGAGACCTCCTGAAAGCGCGGTCATTTCCAGAGTCGGCTTTGCAGCTTATTAAACAAATCCGATAGTCAAACGCCGTCTCCAGGGTCCTTTACTTGAACGACCTTGGTCTTGGCTGTTATTTTATAAGGCGGGAGGGTTTGGATGGAATATTTTATGAACCTCTTGTCAATAGAGGACCTGGATTACGGAGTCTATCGCTACGCCGCCGCTTTCGGGGCCATATTTCTCGGTTTTCTGCTTAAACGACTTACCGTCTTTATTTCCACTAAATTAAAAAAAGTCACGGAGAAGACCGAGTTCCGCTACGACGACATACTTATCGAATCTCTTATCGCCCCGATCGGTTGGGCCTTCCTTATACTCGGCGTTTACCTTGCCACGCTGTTTTTGCCCATTCCAGACGAGCCGGTGAACTTCCGCTTTTTCGTTTCCGCCCTTGTTCGCTCGGCCACGGCCATTATCATTATCTGGATTATCGCGGGCCTTATCGACCGCTTGACCCAGCTCTGGTCGGAGAAGGCGACCGAGACCGACACCCGGCTGGACGACCAATTCATTCCCATCGTACGCTCGGCCAGCCGCGTGTTCTTCGTTCTTATCGGGGTGGTCCTGGTGCTCCAGAACCTTGGCTACTCGGTGACCAGTCTTGTGGCCGGGTTCGGCCTTGGCGGCGCGGCCGTGGCCCTGGCCTCCAAGGACTCCCTTTCCAATCTGTTCGGCTCGATAGTGATATTCCTCGACCGCCCCTTCCAGATCGGGGACTGGATCGAGATAGGACCGATCGAGGGGACCGTCGAGGAAGTGGGACTTCGCACCACGAAAATCAGGACCTTTCCCAACAGCCTCATCACCATGCCCAACGCCATGCTGACCACCACCGCCATCAACAACTGGTCGCGCATGAAGAAGCGCCGAATAAAAACGACCATCGGCATAACCTATGACGCCGCGCCGGACCGGATCGAGGCCGCCGTCCAGTCCATAAAAGACGTAATCTTAAACGACCCGAAAATCCGAAACGATTTCTTTCTCGTCAACTTTGCCGGATTTGGAGAATCGTCCCTCGAGATTTTCATCTATTGCTTCACCGTGACCACCAACTGGGCCGAATACATGGACGCCAAGCAGGAGTTTTTCCTGGCCATCATGAAAAGGTTCCGCGAGCTGGGCCTCGAGTTCGCCTTCCCGACCAGGACCGTTCACCTGGCGCCAGGCGCTTACGATGCCCTCGAGCCGGGCCGGGAGTATCCCGAGTAACAATTCTGACTTCCATATATGGACGCGCCGCTTTTGCTAACCGATCGGGACCCCGATAAAGCGGCATCGTCCTCGGGCGGAGTAATCTCCTCGGGTCCGGGAAATTATGGCGCGGTTTAACAATTTTTGATTAAACGGCTTTTTACGGGTCCAGAGCATGACGTCCGGCGAGAAAACCGCGCCCGGGCCGTGAGCCGCGGCCATGACGATCACGCTTTTGGCGGTGGGCATAAGGTCGGTCGCCGGCCTGGGAGGATGGGCGAGGATGAGGTCCCTCGCGCCGGCAATGCCCACCAGATCGATCCCACCGGCAAGCAAGTGCCTTTTAATCTCGGAGGCGGTTATCTCCATCTTCCATCTCCTCCGCTTTACCAAAGAAGCTCAAGGACATAATACGTTGGTGGGTGGCTCTTTAATGGACTGAGTACAATTTCGCCTTTATTGGAGATATCATAAACATGTAGGCGTGAATCACTTAAAGAGGGTGGCAACTCAATCTTTCTGATATTTTGCGAAATGCAAGAATAAACAAATAGCTCGTCTCTTCCACAAGCTCCATTGTCTGCTCCCTCCAACAAATCCCCACATTCATTTAAGTCCCATCGAAAACTCCATTTTCTAGCTAATATTGACATGCCGTCCGGGAACCATCCAACATATTCATAAAATGGAATATGTAAATTTGAAGGAGGAGGGTCAGGAATAACAATGTTTTTATCTTCTCCTGTAGGCAGGAGAAACTCCTCCTTGGTTATTGTGTTATATAAAAGGCTTCTTCTTCCATCATTAACTAATATTGTAAAACCGTTTGGGCTGTTAAGTATAATTGAGCTCATCTCGTTCGAGATATTTCGTAGGGTTATCTTTTCATCGGGACGCTCTTCATGAGTAATATATTTTATCCCACCGCTATCTTTCAAATAATAGCCCGATTGAATGACGTCGTAAGTCATTTTTTGATGGCAGCCATCTGAAGCGGCCCCATAAACCTTTAATAAATTTCTTCCGTAATATTCATTTCCCTCAATATCATCTATAGTTATTTTACCATTACTCGGCTTTAATGTATCTCTATCGAGAAGAATATATGCATTTTGTGAATTGGTCGCGAGTACGTCGCTGCCTATCCAGTAATTTAATATGTATTCGCCAGTTGTCTTTATCTGAACGGTATTTCCATCAACGAAAAACAATTGTCCGTTGCCTAAAAGATAATTTACATCGCTTCGACAGCACGTCAATCCAGTAATGGACTTTGCCGAACTAAATTGATATTTGATTTTACTTTTGACGGGTCCCGTATCGGTGAAATTCAGACACAGTAACGCGGCAATTATTAAAAGAAATTTTGCTGGCTTCATTTCGTCTCCTTATGCGGTTACCATGTCGTCCTTTTCAGCGATAAAGGTCCCGAAGTTTTGGGGACATTTTGTCGAATTCCTCTTTGGCCCGGTCTGGCCCTCTGTGCCAATGTAGATGAGACACTTCCCCTATGTTAAATTACTGTAGGGCGGGGGAGGTATTAGGATGTATAGAGAGATGGATGAAGACGGGAAGAAGGCAGGGATTGTTGGGGAGACGGAGGGAGCCCGTAGGGCGACCGGAGTCTCCCCAACCGGGACGTCCGAGCCGGATGACACTCCGGCCAAGCGGCCCGAGCGGGGAGGGGCGCCGATCATTCTTCCCGACCCGGAGGTCCCGGAAAAGCCCGCCCGGCGGCGCTTCACCGCGGCTTACAAGCTCGCAATCCTCGGGAAGGCCGACGCCTGCTCGGGGCATGGCGAGGTCGGCGCCCTGCTGCGCCGGGAGGGCCTTTATTCGTCGCGCCTGACGGCCTGGCGCAAGCAGCGGGACGAGGGGGCCTTGAAAGCGCTTTCGCCCGTAAAGCGGGGCCGCAAGCCCAAGACCAAAAACCCGCTGGCCGATGAAGTGGCCCGCCTCGAGCGCGAGAACCGGAAGCTCCAAAAGCGGCTCGAACAGGCCGAGATGATAATCGACTTCCAAAAAAAAGTTGCCGATCTGCTGGGGATACCCCTGGCCAAGCCGCCCGGCGAAGAGAGCGAATGATGGAATCGGCAAGCACGGCCGCTCCCCGGGTCGGCGTCAAGGCCGCCTGCGAGGCCCTGGGCCTGTCGCGGGCAACGTTCAATCGCCGCGCTAAAATTCCCTTCGGGCCTCCGCCGCCGAGGCGCGCGGCCAAGCCGGCAAGGTCGTTAAGCGAGGACGAGCGGCGCCGCTTTTAATTCCGCACCACCTCGATCTCGGCGTGCTTGAGGATTTGGGGGACGATATCGGTCCAGCCGAGGGGCATGATATGGACGCCCTGCACCATGGGCTTTATTTCTTTGATGAAGTTTCCCATCATCTCGGCGGCCTTCTTTTTGCGGTCATCCTTGCCGACCGAGCCGATCTCCTCGATCCACGAGTCGGGCACGGTGATGCCCGAGACGTTCCGGTTCATGAACTTGCCCATCTGGGGGGACTTGAGCACGACCACGCCGAGCTGGATGGGCCGTCCGAACTTTTCGGCCTTCTTGATGAACTCGGAGAAAATCTTCTTGTCGTAAACCGCCTGGGTCTGGAACCACTCGGCGCCCTCGTCGACCTTCTTTTTCATTTTCAGGAGCTGGAGGTCCAGGGGCTCGAAGTTGGGGTTGACCACCGCGCCGATGGCCATGTCGGGCGGGTTCTCGATCTCGTTTCCCACCATGTCGCGGCCTTCCCGAAGCTCGCGGGCCATTTTGATGAGCTGTACCGAGTCGATGTCGAACACGGGCTTGGCCTGCTTGTGGTCGCCGAGCTTGATATGGTCTCCCGTCAGCAGGAGCATGTTGTCGATGCCCAGGGAATAGGCGGTGAGGACGTCCGACTGGAGGGCGATGCGGTTTCGGTCGCGGCAGGTAAGCTGATAGATGGGCTCGTGTCCTTTTTTCTTGAGCTGCACGCAGGCGGCGAGTGACCCCAGCCGCATGACCGCGCTCTGGTTGTCGGTCACGTTGATGGCGTGGGTCGTGCCGGACAGGGCCAGGGCCTCCTTGGCGCAGCCGGGCGTGATATAGGGGTCGCGGGGCACGGCGCCCTTGATGGGACCCACTTCTCCGGTTACGACGAACGTTCCCTTGTCGAATAATTCGGTAATCTTCATGATATGGTCTCCATTCTCGAGATTGGCTTCAGTCGCGGTTGTTGACGGTTACCGCGCCGTCCTGGGAGCGGAAGGTGGCCGACTCGGGCGACACGGTCAGGGTCCGGGGCTTGGAGAACCGGGCGTGGTTCTTGGGCTCCCGGAAGGAATCGAGCAAATCGAGGCGTCCCAGCTTCTTTAGCCTCTCGTAGATCATCACCCAGCCGCATTCCCTGTCCTTGTCCACCTCGCACATGCCCTTTTCCGCGCCGCCGCAGGGCCCGTTCAAGAGGGACTTCGAGCAAAGGGTCACGGGACAAAGGCCGCCGGTGTACTCGATGACGCACTCGCCGCAAAGCGAGCAATACTCGTTGATCTCGTTCTCGGAGACGGTCTCGCCGCCGAAGATGGTGTCGCAGCCGGGATGTACCATGCCCCCGTCGGTGGCGTCGATGACGGTGTGAATGCCCTGGCCGCAGGAGAGGACCAGGAAGGAGTCGGCCCTCGAGGTCTGCTCGGCGTATTCCTCCATCAGGACCTTCCTGGTGTTGGACAGCTTGCAAAGGGACATGCCGGGAGGACCGGGAACGCACCATCCCGCCACCTCGGCGCCCCGCTTCCTCAGCCGCTCGGCCATGGCCTCCGTCTCGGTCTCGCCGCCCGAGTGGCACTTCATGGCGCAGTTGCCGCATCCCACCACGAACACCTTTTCGCCTTTCCTCAAGTAACCCACGATCTCGTCGATCTTTTTCTGAATGGTCGCGTGCATGAAAAACCTCCTATTTGGTCCCGATTCGAAATCGGTGCATATATTTCCAGGTTAAGTCCCCGGCGGCCCACCAGGAAAGGACCGCCGGGGAGTCTCATGGAGGATGGTATATGCCAATTACCTTCCGCCCATTGGAAACGCCATCTCGTCGCAGCGCCAGCACCCCTGCCCGGCCAGGTCGCCGCCGGGGTCGACGCTCTTGTCGCACAGCCAGCCGTTGCCTTCCTTGTCCTTGAAGTACTTCAAGGGTCGAGCCGGCTTGTGGGTCTCGGTGGTCGCTTCCATTCTTTTGTCCTCATTCATTTTACCGCCTCCTTTCGATTGAGTAACGATTATTGAAACCGCTTGAAAAGCGGACGCGCCCGTCACCCTTCCAGGACCTTATCCAGGGACTCGGCGAGGCTGGACTCCCGCTGAAGTCCCACGAAACGCCGGACCTCCTCGCCGTCCTTGAAAAGGACCATGGTGGGAATGCCCTGGATGCCCAGGTCCTCGGCCAGCGCCTGGTTGTCGTCCACGTTCAGGGCCGCGATCAGGGCCTTGCCCTCGTACAGGTCCGAAAGCCGGTCGATGATGGGCCCCTGCGCCCGGCAGGGAGCGCACCAGGGAGCGTTGAAATCGACCAGCGCGACCCCGCTCTCGATCGCCGCGTTGAATTCATCGGTCGTTTTAAGTTCTTTCGTACTCATGGCTCATTCCTCGTTAATGAATTTGTATTTAGACAGATCAACAACCGTGCCAAACCTGAATCCGGGTCAAGAGCAAGGCGAAAAATGTCCATTTGTCCGGAGGTACCCGATTTATTTAGGAAAAAATGACGAGAACAATTTGGCGTTGCAAGAAAGGGAAAGAAATAGTATGTTAATGGATAACGTTAGAGTAACGTATAGGTAACGTTACTTATAAACTTATATCTAGATGGGCAAGATTGAGGGAGGCGTGAAGAATCGAATGAAAACCGGCAAGCACGACGTCTATAAAAAGGCCTTCGCCCGCTCGCTCCTTGACTGCATGGCCGGCGGCGTGTTCACCTTGAGCGCCGACGGGGTCATTACCTCCTGGAACCCGGCCATGGAAAGAATCACCGGCTACGGGCCCGAGGAGGCCATCGGCAAGAAGTGCGCGCTTTTGAAATTCAGTCAATGCTTCGGCAAGGTTTGTCCGACCAGCTCGAAGCAGTGCGGGATTTTCAAGCACGGCAAGGTGGACGGAAAGGAGTGCTTCCTCGAGCATAAAAACGGCCATGAAATACCGGTCATCAAAAGCGCCCGCCTCGTTACCGGCCCGAGGGGCGAGGTGGAGGGCATCGTGGAAACCGTGACCGACCTTCGTGACCTGTACGAGGCCAGGCTCGAGGCCGAGGAGGCCAACAGGCGGCTGGGCGAGCTTCACGGCCTGGACAATATCATCGGGAAAAGCCCGGCCATGCGGCGGGTGTTCGCCTCCATCAAGGCGGCCGCGGCCAGCGACGCCACCGTGCTTATCCAGGGGGAAAGCGGCACGGGCAAGGAACTGGCGGCCGGCGCCATCCACTATAACGGCGAGCGGGGCGAGGCGCCCTTCGTTACCGTCAATTGCGGCGCCCTGTCCGAGTCCCTGCTCGAGAGCGAGCTGTTCGGGCACGTCAAGGGAGCCTATACCGGGGCCATTCGGGACCGGGTGGGCCGCTTCGAGGAGGCCGACGGCGGGACCTTGTTCCTGGACGAGATAGGCGACGTAAGCCCGTTCATCCAGACCAAGCTCCTGCGCGCTCTCCAGGAGCGGGAGATCGAGAGAGTGGGCGACTCGAAAAAGCGCAAGGTGAACATACGAGTCATCGCCGCCACCAACAAGGACCTTTTCACGCTGGTGAAAAAAGGGGACTTCAGGGAGGACCTTTATTATCGCCTGAAAATATTCCCCATCAACCTGCCGCCGCTCAGGGAGAGGAAGGAGGATGTCCCTCTTCTGGTCGGCCACTTCATCGAGTCGCTGAACGCCAAAACCGGCAAACGCGTCGAGGGACTCGCCGCCCAGGCCACCCGAGTCGTCATGGACTATTCCTGGCCCGGGAACGTCAGGGAACTGGAGAACGCCATCGAGCACGCCTTCGTGCTGCGCGGGGAGGGAAGGATCGACGTCTTCGATCTGCCCGTCGAGATAAGGCGGGTCGAGTACCAGGCCGCCTTAAGCCCGGCCGGGGGGGAGGTCCATCGCGACAACGGCCGCAAGCTGACCCGCGAGACCCTGCTCGAGCTTCTCGAGGCCTGCGACTGGAACAAGGCCGAGGTCGCCAGAAGGGTCGGCCTCTCGAGGACGTCCATCTGGAAGTACATGAAAAAATGGGACGTCCCCCTCGCGCCGCCGGGGGAATAAACCGGCCGCGCCGAGGATGGGGCCTGGAGTACATCTCCGGCTTGTGAAAAAGGCCCACATCAAGGCCGCCTTTTTTTTCTAACTTTATGGCCCTTTTACTAGTCGCAATCCTCGGGACAATTCAAAACGTTTTCAAGACAGTGCTCTGAAATACTGCAATCCCCATCACCGCATACGCAACAGTCCATGGCGCAATAGTCATAGCCGTTAAAGTAATTTTCCCCACACTGCCATCGGCAAACGCCATCGCCGCACCAGCAACAATCTATATAGCAAATATTACCTCCCCACAATTCCGTGTCCTCATCGCAATAGCCGTCGCCGCAGGGGTCGCCTGGACAATCCGCCGGACAGGTAGACTCTTCATCGCAAAAGAAGGTATCGCACCATCCGTCGCCACAAGTTTGATAACAACACTGTACGGGGCAAAAAATAAAATCCTCATAGTGCTGGTATGGCTCACGACAAGTATGATCGGCGCAACAGTCCTCTGGACAATTATCAATCCTTTCACATTCCCATGGGTCTTCCCCGTGACATATTCCATCCCCGCAAACGTCGTAATAACACGGGTCGCAATCCTCGGGGCAGGAGGGATACTCGCAGTCCAAATTGCACTCGCCGTCGCCGCATACGGCCCAATAACATGGATCGCAACCCTCGTCGACCTCGCCGTAACCCGCGTCTCCCGGGCACTGGTTGTCCTTGCCGTCACATGCCTCGGGGGCCCCGGCATAGACGGCGGAGTCTCCGTCATTGCAGTCGAGACTCGTGCCGCATCCGCTCTCGACGTATTGGCCGTCCGCGTCGTTATCGGTGCAGGAGCCGCAGATATCGAAATCGTCCACCAGCCCGTAACCAGCGTCTCCGGGGCACTGGTTGTCCACCCCGTCGCACAGCTCGGGAGCGCCGGGGTAAACGTCGGGGTCGGAGCCGTTACAGTCGGATGCCGTGCCGCATTCCGTGAAGACATAGAAACCGTCGCCGTCCAGGTCAGAGCAACCCGTGTAAGCGCAGCGGAAGCCGATGCCCTTGTGGCTTTGTCCCGGCGTAAATGTATGCCTGAAGGCCGCGCGCAGGTAATCGGCGTCGGAGTCCCAACTCCCGCCTCTTATGACCCGCCGAGTACCGGAGGCCGGGCCCTCGGGGTCGTCGGTGGGACTCGAGCTATAGTAGGCGTCGAGGTACCAGTCGCTAGCCCACTCCCAGACGTTGCCCGCCATGTCGGAAAGGCCAAAGCCGTTGGAAGGGTAACGACCCACCCGGTGGGTGTCGTTTATAAGCCCGCTAAAATCGTAGCAGTCAAACGCGTCGTCTCCCCTTCCATAGTTGGCGTCGGAACAGGCGATAGTATCGCCGAGAACGTACCTCGCCCCGTCCACGCCGCCCCGGGCCGCGTACTCCCACTCCGCCTCCGTGGGAAGGCGCTTGCCCGCCCAGGCGCAGTACGCGGCCGCCTGACTCCAGTTCACGTATATGACCGGGAACTCGTCATAGAGCGCGTTGCCGTAATATGAGCTTCTCGTATCGCTGCTCGCCTGACTCGGGGCCGTGCAGCCGCCGCCGTCCACGCAGGCCATATACTCCGCGTTGGTCACCTCGTTAATATCCATGAGCAGGCCCGAGGTTATGCAAACTTCATGGACCGGGAGCTCACGCGCCAGCCCCTCGTCAAAAGAGTCGCCCATGTAAAAGCACCCGGCGGGGATAATGGCCATGCCCTCCGCGGTCCCGCCTCCGCAAACTCCGCCCTCGTGGATCAGACCGTAGCCGGCGTCGCCCGGGCACTGGTTGTCCTGGCCGTCGCATAGCTCGGGGGCCGCCGGGTATACGTCCGGGTCCGAGTCGTCGCAGTCGATACCGTCCGTGAAGCCGTCGCCGTCCAAGTCGGGACACGACTCGTCCACCGTCCCGTATCCCGCGTCACCGGGGCACTGGTTGTCCTGGCCGTCGCATAGCTCGGGGGCCGCCGGGTATACGTTCGGGTCCGAGTCGTCGCAATCAACGGTCGAGCCGCAACCCGCCAAGTCGTAGTACCCGTCGCCGTCACCGTCGCTCCAGCCCTCGTCCACCGTCCCGTACCCGTCGTCTCCCGGGCACTGGTTGTCCTGGCCATCGCATATCTCGGGGGCCGCCGGATACACGTCCGGGTCGGAGTCGTCGCAGTCTACGCCGTTCGTGAAGCCGTCGCCGTCCGAGTCGGGACAGCCTTCGTCCACCGTCCCGTATCCGATATCTCCCGGGCACTGGTTGTCCTGGCCGTCGCATAGCTCGGGAGCCACGGGATACACGTCCGGGTCCGAGTCGTAACAGTCTACGGTCGAGCCGCAACCAGCCAAGTCGTAGTACCCGTCGCCGTCACCGTCGCTCCAGCCCTCGTCCACGGTCCCATAGCCCGCGTCGCCGGGGCACTGGTTGTCCTGGCCGTCGCATATCTCGATAGCGCCCGGATACACGTCGGGGTCGGAGTCCTCGCAGTCGATCCAGTCCAAAGACCCGTCGCCGTCGGAGTCGGGGCAGCCTTCGTCCACCGTCCCGTATCCCGCGTCTCCCGGGCACTGGTTGTCCTTGCCGTCGCATAGCTCGGGGGACGTGGGGTAGACGGCGCCGTCGTTGTTGTCGCAATCGACGGTCCCGCCACAGATGGTATCGAGATAATACCCGTCTTCATCCACGTCCACGCAGGCCTCCTGGAGGCAGCGGAAGCCGATGCCCATGTGGGAACCGGTCGGACCATATTTATGCCTGTAGGCCACGCGGAGGTATCCCGTATCCGAGTCCCAACTGCCGCCGCGAATGACGCGTTCGGACCCCAGGGCCGGGCCCTCGGGGTCGTTAGTGGGACTCGAGCTATAGTAGGACTCGAGGTACCAGTCGCTCACCCACTCCCATACGTTGCCCGTCATGTCGAAAAGGCCATGGCCGTTGGCGGCGTAGCTCCCAACCTGGTGGGTGTCGTTGTCAAGACCATCGAAATCGTAACAGTCGAACGCGTCATCCACCCTGCCATAGTCGGCGTCGGAACAGGAAAGGGCGTCGCCTTTGTCGTATCTGGCCCCCGCCAGGCCTCCCCGCGCCGCGTACTCCCACTCCGCCTCGGTGGGAAGGCGCTTGCCCGCCCAGGCGCAATAATCGTTCGCTTTAGACCAGGTCACGTAGATGACCGGGTAGGCATCATAGAGCGAGTTTCCATAATAGGAGCCTCGCGTCAAACTTGTAGTCTTACTCGGGGCCGCGCAACCGCCGTCGTCCACGCAGGCCGCGTACTCAGAGTTGGTCACCTCGTGCTCGTCGATATAGAAGCCCGAGGTTATACAGACCTCGTGGACCGGCAACTCCCTGTCGAGTCCCTCGTCAAAGGCGTCCCCCATGTCGAAGCACCCCGACGGGATGTATATCATTTCATCGGGATAGAACTCATCGACAAAACCGTATCCCGCGTCGCCGGGACACTGGTTGTCCTTGCCGTCCATTAGCTCGGGCGCCCCCGGATATACGTCGGGGTCGGAGTCTTCGCAGTCGATCCAGTCCAGCGACCCGTCGCCGTCCGAGTCCGGGCAGCCCTCGTCCACCGTCCCGTAACCCGCGTCGCCCGGGCATTGGTTGTCCTGGCCGTCGCATAGCTCGGGCGCCGCCGGATACACGTCGGGGTCGGAGTCCTCACAGTCGATCCAGTCCAGCGACCCGTCGCCGTCCGAGTCCAGGCAACCTTCGTCAACGGCGCCGTATCCCGCGTCCCCCGAGCATTGGTTGTCCTTGCCGTCGCATAGCTCGGGCGCAGCCGGATACACGTCGGGGTCGGAGTCCTCGCAGTCGATCCAGTCAAGCGACCCGTCGCCGTCCGAGTCCGGGCAGCCCTCGTCCACGGTCCCGTACCCGGCGTCTCCGGAGCATTGGTTGTCCTTGCCGTCGCATAGCTCGGGCGCAGCCGGATACACGTCGGGGTCCGAGTCCTCGCAGTCGATCCAGTCAAGCGACCCGTCGCCGTCCGAGTCCGGGCAACCTTCGTCAACGGCGCCGTATCCCGCGTCCCCCGAGCATTGGTTGTCCTTGCCGTCGCAAATCTCGGGCGCAGCCGGATACACGTCGGGGTCGGAGTCCTCGCAGTCGATCCAGTCAAGCGACCCGTCGCCGTCCGAGTCCGGGCAGCCCTCGTCCACGGTCCCGTACCCGGCGTCTCCGGAGCATTGGTTGTCCTTGCCGTCGCATAGCTCGGGCGCAGCCGGATACACGTCGGGGTCCGAGTCCTCGCAGTCGATCCAGTCAAGCGACCCGTCGCCGTCCGAGTCCGGGCAACCTTCGTCAACGGCGCCGTATCCCGCGTCCCCCGAGCATTGGTTGTCCTTGCCGTCGCAAATCTCGGGCGCAGCCGGATACACGTCGGGGTCGGAGTCCTCGCAGTCGATCCAGTCAAGCGACCCGTCGCCGTCCGAGTCCGGGCAACCCTCGTCCACCGTCCCGTACCCGGCGTCTCCGGGGCACTGGTTGTCCTTGCCGTCGCACAGCTCGGGCGCCGCCGGATACACGTCGGGGTCGGAGTCCTCGCAGTCGATCCAGTCGAGCGACCCATCACCGTCCGAGTCCGGGCACCCCTCGTCCACGGTCCCGTACCCGGCGTCTCCGGAGCATTGGTTGTCCTTGCCGTCGCATAGCTCGGCCGCCGCCGGATACACGTCGGGGTCGGAGTCCTCGCAGTCGATCCAGTCCAGCGACCCATCACCGTCCGAGTCGGGGCAACCCTCGTCCACCGTCCCGTACCCGGCGTCTCCGGAGCATTGGTTGTCCTTGCCGTCGCATAGCTCGGGCGCCGCCGGATACACGTCGGGGTCGGAGTCCTCACAGTCGATCCAGTCAAGCGACCCATCACCGTCCGAGTCCGGGCAGCCCTCGTCCACGGTCCCGTACCCGGCGTCTCCGGAGCATTGGTTGTCCTTGCCGTCGCATAGCTCGGGCGCAGTTGGATACACGTCGGGGTCGGAGTCCTCACAGTCGATCCAGTCGAGCGACCCATCACCGTCCGAGTCCGGGCACCCCTCGTCCACGGTCCCGTACCCGGCGTCTCCGGAGCATTGGTTGTCCTTGCCGTCGCATAGCTCGGGCGCCGACGGATAAACGTCGGGGTCAGAGTCCTCGCAGTCGATCCAGTCCAAGGACCCGTCGCCGTCCGAGTCCGGGCAGCCCTCGTCAACCGTCCCGTACCCGGCGTCCCCCGAGCATTGGTTGTCCTTGCCGTCGCATAGCTCGGGCGCCGACGGATAAACGTCGGGGTCGGAGTCCTCACAGTCGATCCAGTCAAGCGACCCGTCGCCGTCCGAGTCCGGGCAGCCCTCGTCCACGGTCCCGTACCCGGCGTCTCCGGAGCATTGGTTGTCCTTGCCGTCGCATAGCTCGGGCGCAGCCGGATACACGTCGGGGTCCGAGTCCTCGCAGTCGATCCAGTCCAGCGACCCGTCGCCGTCCGAGTCGGGGCAGCCTTCGTCCACGGTCCCGTACCCCGCGTCTCCGGAGCACTGGTTGTCCTTGCCGTCGCATAGCTCGGGCGCCGCCGGATATACGTCGGGGTCGGAGTCCTCACAGTCGATCCAGTCAAGCGACCCATCACCGTCCGAGTCCGGGCACCCCTCGTCGACCGTCCCGTACCCGGCGTCTCCGGAGCACTGGTTGTCCTTGCCGTCGCATAGCTCGGGGGCGCCGGGATAGATTGCCGAGTCGCCGTCGTTACAGTCAACGTCGCCCTGGTAGCCGTCCCCGTCATTATCTACCGAGCAGCCCTCGTCGACCGTCCCGTAACCGTCATCCCCCGGGCACTGGTTGTCCTTGCCGTCGCACAGCTCGGGGGCGTCGGGATAGATTGCCGAGTCGCCGTCGTTACAGTCAACGTCGTCGAGATGGCCGTCGCCGTCATTATCGACGGGGCAGCCCTCGTCCACGGTCCCGTATCCGGCGTCGCCGGGGCACTGGTTGTCCTTGCCGTCGCAGGCTTCGGGCGCGGCGGGGTAGATGGAGGGGTCGTTATCGTTGCAGTCGTTTTGTTCCTTGACGCCGTCGTCGTCGTTGTCGATCAGCGTCCCGCCGCCGTCACCGGGGTCGGAGTCTCCTCCACCGCCGGGGCAGCCGCAGGAAAGGATGATGACAAGACAAAGTAGAAGTGCCACTAAGATTGATTTTCCGGCTTCTGGTCTCATATCGCGTCCTCCTTAGCCAGGACTTTACTTTTGCTTTGTACTTACCCTCCAGCCTAGCATTTTTGAATTAACGCCGCAAGAAAAAAGAGATTTTTTTTGTAAATCTGGGGACATAAATCTGGAAATAAATCTGGGGGACAGAGATATAAATCTGGGGACATCCATGATAAGTATCTGTAAATCTGGGTAAATCTGGGGACAGCATATTTAATTGTTGACATACATCTTCCTCTGTGGCAAAATTTTGCCATGGCTAGGACGCCCTTCATCATGCATGGGCGGCGTAAGCTGCAGGCTGATTTTCTTTCGCTATCGGGTCCCTCCAATCGCCGGCCGGAAAACGCCTCCAAGCGCCCTCGGCCCCGAAGACTGTAGCCAGTTCGCTTCGCTCGCCCACGCAATATGCGTGGGCGACCCCGGTACTCCGGCCACTTCAAAATGTCGGAACGGGTAACCAATAGCTCCGCTATGTGGGCGAGCATCGCGAGCAGGTCATATGATTTACTTTTGGTGGTGGCGACAAACTGGGTCGCCCATGCATCATGCATGGGCGGCGTAAGCCGCAGGCTGATTTTCTCTTGCTATCGGGCCCCTACCATTTTCCTTTTCCAGGCGCTCGGCGGCTTTGAGCGCGTAGACGGTGAAGACGAGGGCGATGACGCCGAAGGACGCGTCGCCAAACCTGTGCAAGATGGGCGCTCCTCGAAGTTGTCCGAAGAAGAAGGCCGCGGGAATGACTAGCAGGCAGCAAAGGACGCCGAACCTCAACACGTATACGTTCCTGGCGGGATCGGCCATGGCGCCGAGGAAGAGCAGGCCCAAGAGGACGTGGGCAAAGCCCAGGTAGTCGGTACCGAGGAGCATCTGAGGATAGCCCTCGACGACGAACCCGAGACCCTCTCGCGTGTGAGCCACGAAAAGGTACATGTCGCGGAAAAGGGGAATCTCGGGAAAGGACAAGGCCTCCATGGTCCGGACGATGAAGTCGAGCTCCCAGGGAAGGAAGTAACAGGTAAGGCCGGACAGGATCAGGCCCACCGCCAGTATGGCGGTCCCCGCCCGGGCCCTGGCCAGGTCGTTGGGTAAGGCGTTGGATTTGGTGATTACGTTGTTTTTGGCGGCGATTTCCATTTTGTCCTCCTTTTTTGGTGGCGGTCGAGGCCCTGTCGTTAAGTATATATTTAACACACTAAACTTAAAATGTCAAGTTAAATCCGTTAAAAATTTACTTATTGACAAGCCGCCCAATAAAAGATAAAATAATATCATCACTCCATCACCGAGGGATATGTATGGAAAAACAAGATAATTCAATTACTAAAAACAAAAATCAAACCGAAAAAATTATTACGCAAGCCGGCTTTCTAGCCGAAAAATACGGACTCACCAGGATATCGGGAGAACTGGCCGCGCTACTTTTCCTCGAGCCCGAGCCATTGCCCATTGGAGAGATGAGCCAAATCCTCCAAGTCAGCAAGCCCAGCGTGAGCACCAACATCCGCTTCCTCGAGAGATGGCGGGTGGTGAAGAAGGTACCGGTAAGGAACGACCGCCGCGATTTTTACGAGTTCAGCGACGACTTGTGGGAAGCGGCGGCCGAGGCTTTCAAGTCCGTTTTCCAGACCGACGCCCGGGCCATGCTCGAGACGCTCGAGTCGGGCGCCGAGGAAAGTGGCCTCGAAAACCAGCGCGTGTCCGCGAGGCTGACCGAGGCCGTCGAGATTTTCCGGGCCATCGACCAACTGGCCTCGGCCTTGTTCGCGAGGCGCGAATCCAAGCAAATTCCCATCCGGGAAATTCCCATCGAGTAGAGCGGGCCATGCGGCTGATTCTATTCTCGGGAAAAGGCGGGGTGGGCAAGACCACCATCAGCGCGGCCACGGCTCTTTACGCGGCATCCCTCGGTCGTCGGTCCCTGGTGGTCAGCACCGACCTGGCCCACAACCTGGCCGACGTCCTGGAGGCCACCCCTGGACGAAAGTTATGGCGGATCGAGGAAAAGGCCTGGGCCATGGAAGTGGACGTCCTTTCCGAGCTGTCCAAGGTCTGGGCCGAGTTGAAAGACTACCTGACCGAGCTTCTTTCCTACTTCGGCTTTTCCACCCTCATGGCCGAGGAAGCCATGCTCCTGCCCGGCGTCTCCGAGTTCTTCTCGCTCTCCGCCGTTTTCGAGGCCGCCGAGACCGGCGACTACGACCTGGTGGCCGTTGACTGCGGACCCACGGCCGACACCATGCGCATGCTGGGGTTCGCCGACTCGGCCCCCGAGAAAATCCACAAGTTCCTCCGCCTGCAAAGGACGGTGGTGTCCATGCTCAGGCCCTTCCAGCGCGGGGTTGAAGTACCCCTTCCCAGGGAGGCGGCCCTGGACCAGCTCGGTCCTCTGGCGGACAGGGCCGACCGTATCAGGAGGATGCTCGCGGACAAGGGCACGACCTCGGCCCGGCTGGTGATGAACCCGGACGCCCTGTCCATGGCCGAGACCGGGCGGCTTTACACTTACCTCAGCCTCTTCGGGCTGGACGTCGATTACCTTGTAATCAACAAGCTCCTTCCCAAGGACTGCCGGGCCGGGAGCCTCGAGGCATTGAGGAGGACGCAACTGGAGCGTCTTCACGATATCGGCTCATCCTTTCCCCTCGAGACCGCCACGGTCGAGTTTAGCGGAGAGGAGCCAAGAGGAGCCAAGGCGCTGAGGGAAATCGGGAAAATGGTCTATGGAGAGCGTGACCCCCTTGCTCATTTCGGCGGCCAATCCAACATGGAATACGGGCGAGACGAAAAAGGCGCCCGGGTGCTTCGAGTGCCTCTCCCCATCTCGGACAAGTCGGGACTAAAGGTCCGGCAGCAAGGCCCCCAGGTCATACTCGGAATAGGCTCCTATATCAGGATGCTGACCCTGCCCGACGGCCTGGCCAACGCTCAGATAGAAAAGGCCTCGGTCGAGCCGGGCATGGTCACTCTAACCTTCGCGGCAAACTGAAAAAATTTCACCCTCCAATTGTTCCGTAACCTTCCAGAAAAAGCGGGCATTTAAAAAATCGACCATTGGTCTTGACAATTGTTAAGTTAACCTTACATTTTACTCAAAGAAATGGAGGTGAGTGAAATGGAAAAAAAAGACCTGTTTAAACTGCTTACCGACTTCAACGAGGTAAGGATCGAGGAGGAAAATTTAAGGCCCCGGGTGGAGATGTTGGTGGATGAATGGGGCGCGTGGGTACAAAGTCACAAGGCGAGGGAAAGGGGAGAGGAATTTGTTCCCCATTTCGGTATAGGGTGGAACTAATACCCTATAATCGAATACGGGCTTGACTGGCTCCGGCACTATGCGGGGCCAGTTTTTATTTCTATGGCGTCCTTTCATATAAAATCTAATGATTGATGCAAGTTGCAAGTCACGTTTCATCCTCTGGCCCTATACTTTTTTGATGATCGGTTTTTTCTTAAAGAATGGCCTTGATCTGAAGAACGCTCAATGATATAAATGTAAATGACGGTCATATTGGGAGGATTAATTATGAACTCACCTGAAAGAATAATATCTCCGACCTTCTCCCATCCCGAGGCGGGAATGTCGAAAATCTGGATAGTAGTCATCGCTTTGTTAGTGGTTGGGGGCATTTTTGGCTCCGCGACCTACATTCCCATCTACGGAAAGAAGGGAAAAATCGAGGAAAGGCTGGAATCGAGCATGTTCAAGCTTGACATGCTGGGCGAGGACTTGATGTTCGAGCAGTTACAGGCCTGGTTTGACCAGGAAAAAATTGCTATCGACGCCTATGAGGACTGCGTCTTCGAGGGGGAACTTGGCCAGCCGGGCGTTTTTTATTGCGATTACGTCGAGACCGTCAAATATCCCGGATACACGCATACAATGAAAATGAGGGCCTATAGAAAACTATCTAAAATACCCTATCAATAATATTGTCGATTTGACTTTCAATCTATTCCAATGGAGAACATCCTCTCCAGGTCGTATTTGGAGAAAGCCTCGAAGGCGAACAAGGTGGTGGTTCTCTCGATCCCGTCGAGTTCCACCATTTTTTTGGTGACTAACTCGGAGAGCTTCTCGTTTTCCGCGACCCTGATAATGGCCACCACGTCGTAAGGACCCGCCACGGAATAGGCTTCCGCCACGCCCGGCATCTCCACCAGCCATTGCACCGTTTCGGGTATCATTCCTCTTTTTACGTTAATAAGCACTATCGCAGTTACCATCTCAAGCTTCTCCTTTCTCATGGGCGGGGAGAAATCAGCCGATGAATCGAGATTGTCCTCTCCCGGTATAATAATCGGCAACGCGCCTTAGCACGGAAAAAGCCCGGTCGGCCGAGTCGAAACAGGGAATTTTCCTTGAAGTATAGTGAAGACGCGCCTCCATCCGCCCTTTTTCATTATAAACGTGCTCCGGGTCGGAGGTAATGTCCGGCATTATTACCATGGTGGGCTTGCCGGTTTTTTCCCTGACCTCCTCCGCTGCCTTGGCCAGGTCGTGGTGGAACTCTATTTTAAACGCGTCGCTTCCCATCCTTCTGGCCTCGTTAAAATGATAGAACAACATCTGATAAAGCGCCAGAAAGTCGATATCGGGCCGTTTGGCCAATATTTCCATCATGGGCGCGATCACGCTCGGACTCATCATGGGATTGGCAAGGTCCACCGGGTTTGCTCCCCTTCCTCCCGCGGGCGGAAGCAACGCCTGAAGGCGGCCGGAAGTTTCGGGGTCCAGTTCTGGAACCAAAAAACCGTGATAAGAGGCCCAGTCCAGGCTTTCCACCACCCGTATCCCGCCTCCGGCCAGGATGCCCGCGCTACGTCCGCTGAACCCTTCGAGGCAGTTGAAGGCCATCAGGCATTCGGTCAAGTCCTTAATGTCCTTCGCCATAACGGCCCCGGCGCTTTTAATGGCCGCTTCCCAGGCTTGTCTCGATCCGGCCATCGATCCCGTGTGTCCGGCCGCTCCTCGCGGTCCCTGTTCGGACAAGCCGCCTTTTAAAATGACGACGGGCTTTTTGGCCGCCAGTCCCTTTAAGGCGTTAAAAAAATCCCGGCCGTCATCTATGCCCTCTATGTAGGCCCCCACTATACGGGTACGGTGATCGTCCTCGAAATATCGGAGCATCTCCGTCACGCTTATGTCGCAGGCGTTTCCAAGGCTGACGGCGATGGAGAAACGAACGGACCTGCCTCGCGACATGTAAATCGCGTCGCACGCCCCGCCGCCGCTTTGCGAAATAAGGCCGACGGGACCCGGTTCCCTCGAGAAATCAACGCCGGGAAGAAGCGTGAGACCGGCCGCGGGGCTGTAAACGCCGAAACCGTTAGGACCGATCAGCCTGAGGCCCCCGGCCCGGGCGGTCAGAACTAGTTCCCTTTCAAGCGCCTTTCCAGCCTCTCCTTCCTCGCGGAAGCCGGCCGCGAGTATCTCAGCGCCGGCCACGCCCTTGTCAACGCAAGACCGGACGGCGTCCAAAACCTTCGGGGCTGGAACGGCGATTACCGCGAAATCCACGGGGCCGGGAACGTCTTGCAGTTTGGCGTAAGTCTTATGCCCGAGTATGCTTTGCCCCCTGGGATTGACGGGATAAAGGTCCCCCTTGAAGCCGAAATCAGTAAGGGCCCTCATTACCAGCCCGCCGAATTTGAGTGGATTTTCCGAGGCTCCTATCACGGCCAGCTTGCCCGGATAAAATATTGCTTCGTAATTATCGGCCGTCATGACAATGAATACCTCTTTTTTAATTCTTCCATGAAGGCGATGGAACCGGAGCGCTTAGTACTTATATGACAAGGGGAGACGCCAAGTCTGAGAGGCAAGCCGTCACTCGTTGATTTCGTAATCGATTCTCCGATAGAACTTGAACAGTTCCACCAGGTAATTTCTGAAGTCCCTGTCGAGAAGATTTCTTCTGTACAATGCAATGGAGTTGACTCCCTGCTTTAATTCATCGTTCTTGTGTATTTTCCTGAAACGGTAGTCCTCGAGGGTCAGTTTTTTCAAAGCGTAAGCAAGGACCATATTTAGCCTGGAGACGAGAGGCCTGCGGGCGAAAAGAAAAGTCTCCGGCTTACTAGTGAAAACGTAGGGCTTTTTTAGCATCCTGACAAGACTCCCGGAGACGCCGTCGATTTTTTTCTCCAGATCCGGATAAGAGCGGCAAAAAAACCGGTACCCCGTCTCCAGGGGTTTAAAGCCGGTAATCTCGGAGGATGCCCTGGTAATGATGGCCACGTGCTCGAGCATTTTCTCTCGAACAAGGACTTGGCCCATGCCCTCCCAGTCCAGTTCGCGGGCGGCGCATAGATGAGCCAAGTCGGACATGGTCATGAATATGAAACTCGAGTCAAAGGGATGGTCGGCCGTCGAGTGAACCGCCGATTGTATAAACCGGTCCTCCGGGGAAGGTATAAGAGCGCGCTTGTTCTTGTATGACGTAAAAAACGCCTGGTCCCACATCCGGTCCTCGGCGACCTGGCTCGAGACGCCGTTAAGGGGCTTCAAATTCCAATGGACCTCGATTACGTTGCCCCAATCGTCGACCCATTTGGTGTCCTCCCAGGGACGGTCCTGCAGGGGCGGGAGCTCGCGCCAGTTTTCCGCTCTTTGAAACGCTTCGCGGACAAGCTCTTTGTCTTCCACGTGCATGAGAACGTCCACGTCCGCGCACATCCTGTGGCCGGGATCGGGATAATCCCCGCTCATAATAAGGGCCATGCCCTTGAGAAAGAGCATCCTGACGCCTCGAGCCTCCAGGTCCTCACTGATGGCGAGCATGCGCCGAAGCCTTAAAAAGTTGAGCGAGGCGATCCTCTGATATAGTTTTTTATACTTCTCCAGTGAGGCTTTGGGAATGAGATGGATAAGGTCGAAATCTCGAAGGCGCGTATAAACAAGAGGAGTTATATATCTGTCCCCGCCGAGCTTGAAGGTTAAATCCCAGTCCGTGACGGCCTTGGCCGCCTCCAGGACCAGTTCCCTCCTTTCCTCGATGGTGGGAACCAGGCAAAGGCGTATAAGCTCCAAGGATTTTTCGGTGGATCTTTCCATTAGAGGATATTTTCTTCAGTCCTTTCTACAAGACGTCCGCCAATGGCGACTGAGTCGGGGCGCGCCCTCGCGCCGCCCTCTTTTCGCTTCAACCAAGGGTCTCGAGATACGCGTCGATCCTGGTTTTAATTTGCTCCGATTGGTAAAGCCTGGGGTCTCCATGATCCGTATCCAGGAGGAGCCCGGGTTTTCCCGTCATTCTGGTCACCTCGTTTAGCGTGTCCACCAGCCCCAGGGAAAGGAAACGGCACGAGTGGTCCGAATGAAGAATGAAACCGTCGAGGTCGTAGCGCTTGATGGTCTCGGCTATGTCCCAGGCCCGGTCTCGTATCATGGGATCGTAATTTTTCAGGTAGTTAACGGCATAGCTCTCGTAGACATTGTCGGGGTCCGCCGCGAGTTGCGCCCACGCTCTCGTGTAATTGTTGGCCACCAGGTTGGCCCCTCTTTCAAGAAGGATCATGTAAAAGTCCGCGATCGACTGCCACAGGGGAAGGCCGTCCCAGTAAAGGCGATACTTTTCATCGGGTATGCCCCCAATTTTATTGTCAACCCGTTCCTTGAGCTCGCCCAGAAGCTTGGTATAGAAATCCACCGTGACCTGGGTGCCTCGCTGATCGACGATGGGAGCCATGGCCATGTACTGGTCGAAGAGGGTCAGCGGGCTCGGCTTGGCGATCCCGTGCTCGAGCACGAACCACCAGAGCTTGCAGGCCTCGCGGGACAGTTCCATGGTGCTTTTCAACTTGGCCGGGTCCATCTTCCTGCCCGTTATCTCCTCCATCCAGCGGACGCACTCCTTGAGCTGGTCCACTATGTACTCGACCACGTAAGGGTCCGGATCGTGCATGAAACCCCGGCCCTGGCTGGGGATGTCGAGATTGAAAAAGGGAACGTTATAACGCCGGGCAAGCTCCTCGAACCACTTGCCGATGGTCCAGCATTGCACCGAGCAGAAGATGATCATGTCAGGGTCCGGAATACCGCCAATGGGCGAACTTTCCTTGCCGAGTTCCCGGTAGCCGAGGTCGCAGCGCGTATAGGAACAGATGTCGGGCGTGTAACCCTTGGCCTCCGCCGCCTCAGCCGTCTCCAGGGCCTTGTGCTTGGCCTGTAATACGACCGCGTGATTCTCCGGATACGCGGGCAAAATGTCCATGGCGTAGCAAAGCTCCGTCGGGGCAAGAGCGTTCATGTAACATACCGGCGTGCCCTTCTCCCGAGCCTGGTGAAGACCGACGTGATAAAAGAAATTTACCTGCTTTAAGTCCTTTAACGCCTCGATACGCTGGACCTTTAATTCTTCTCCCATAAAGTACTCCTTAAACGATTGATACAGCGTATTAAAAATATCACGGACGGTCAATTTTAACAAGGATTCATATCATGGACCCGCCTGAGGCCCGGACGTTTGCTTTCCTTATGGGTCTCCTGCAAAATTACAACGATGAAATCGGCGCCGCAAAAAGCCGAGCGGAAGGAGCGGAGGGAAGCCATATTTCGCCTGGCCCTGATACCGGCTTTGGCCTTTTGCTTCATCTTTTCCTCCAACCTGTTCCTCAACTTCCAACTGGACGGAGCTTATCCGGCTCGGGAGTATTTTCCCCTGGACGCGTCTTACTCGAGCCTGGTTTACGCCTCGTCCTTTTCCAGGAACGCCCGCTTCGAGTTCAGCCCCGTCGGGTCCGGCGCCGGGCCCGTCTCACCGCTGTGGTCCATCCTCGAAAGCCCTTTCATGCTCCTCTCGAAAAAAACCGGGACGCCGGCCGAGGTCCCGGTCTTTTTCCTGGCCCCCGCGCTGGCCGCCGCCCTGGCCATATGCGTTTATTCATGGGGAAGGGAATCCTTTGGCGGGGTCGCGATGGGAGGCCTGGCCGCGGCCGCCGTGACCCTCGATCCCGGACTTTGCTATTCCCGCTTTTCCGGGACCGAAATAGTCCTTTGCTGCTGCCTGCTCGTCTCGGCCTGCCACGCCTGGCAGGAGAAAAAAATCATCGCCGCCTCGGCGCTGTCGGCGCTGGCCTCGCTTACGCGCCCCGAGAGCGCCGCCCTCCTCCTTCTTTTCGTCGCCTTCGAGAGTCGATCCATGCAAGGTTTAAAGAGGCGACTTACGCTTGTCGCGCCCACCCTGGCCGTCTTCGCGGCATGGGCCCTCTTCTCTCACCGAGCCGCGGGACACTTTCTGCCTCCCTGGTTTCGAGCCGACCTGGACCCGTCCTTTTCCTTTAAAAAGATTTACTGGGTGACGCTGAAAACCGGATTCAACGAGCCTTACCTGTGGTGGGGACTGGGATTGATTTTCTACGTTATCGGCGCCGCGGCCATGGTTTCCCGCTTTAAAACCCGCGCCGCTCCGGCCATTGTTTTTCCCTGGCCTACATGGTCCTTATCGCCTGCCTGTGGAAGATGGACGACTTAAGCTCATACGCGGACCACATGGTCTTTCAGCCCTGCGCGCCTTTCCTGGCCGCTCCCTGGGCCGCCGGCGTGGCCATGTCCCTTTCGACCTTCACGGAAAGGACGAATAACGAAAGACGAAAAAAAGAACTCGCCGCCGCCCTTGTCCTTATAACCCTCGTCCTCGTGGTGGTGGTCCTTTATCCCTGGAGGATGGAAACCGTCCGCCTGCGCGCCCTCCTGGCCCAGGACTGCCTCCGCGTGGGAGCCACAAGGGTGGCCATGGGAAAGTGGATCGAGGCCAACGTCGGCAAGGACGATGCCGTCGCCGCCGACGAGGCGGGCGCGATAAGATATTTCGGTAAGCGAAAAACTCTCGACCTGAGCGGCAAAAACGACGCGGAGTCCCTCGCCGACAAGGCCGGAGCCATTTTGAAAGCCAAGCCCGCCTTGATCGTCACCGCCAGGAAAAACCCGAGCCGCGTCTCCCTCGAGCAAGACCTTTGGTCTCCGCTCAAGCTGGGACCGGGCAAGGTTGTTTATTTGAAGCCCGTCTTTGCCATCGACTTGGATGGCGACTTCATAACCGCGTATAAAACGAGCTACGAGCCTCCCCGGGATTTCTAGCCAATAAGTCGGGCCGGTTATGCGTCGGTACGGCTTGTAAGCACGAGTTCTTTGAGCAGGGGCGTAAAAACGTATAATAGAGTTTCTTTTACCCACGTCCTGTATTCCCCGCCATTTGGGTCCATGCCCAATATCTCGGCCTGGCTGGGAGCTGCCCCGAGGTAATTTATGACTAAGGTGTTAAAAGTGTTTATAAATCTTCCAATTTTTTTAGAATCTTCCTTGAGGGGAATGACGCTCTCGAAGGTGGCCCTGGTTTTTTCGAGGGCCTCGAGAATATGCTGGTAGCCGGGGATTTCTTCCAGCCTCTCGATGAGAGGACCGTTTAGCGCCATGATGCGAAGCGGCTCGGGATTGGCAAAATGAAAATCCAAAAGCAGGTCAAGATATAAGGCGAAATCATCCGAGGTTGGTGACCGGTCCAGCGCCTCGAGCCACCTCTTGTTCCCTTCATAGTACTCGTTGCAGGCCTTGGCCACCACCGCCTCGAAAAGGTCGGCCTTGGTGGGGAAGTAATAGGAGATGAGCTGATGGTCGAACCCCCCCGCCTTTCCCACCATCCTGACGGTGGCCATGTGGTAAGGCTGCTCGGCAAAGACCTTTCCCGCGGCCAAAAGGATTCTCTGCCTCGAGTTCTCGGCGGGCTCTCCGTTTGGCGTTTCCCGATTATTAATGTCCGTGGGCTGGACATTTTTTTTCCGGGTCATGACGTCCATGTTACCGCCGCCGTTTGCCGTCTGTCAAATAAGGCCTTGACAAGGCGCGGCCTGGTATGCTAACTTTCTTTTGACAATCGGCAAAATGTGCCGAACAGTAGGAAATACATGAATACCATCGAGCAAAAAATAACGGACTTCATAAAACGCAAGGCGTTTATATCGTGGAGTTCGCGGACCGCGTAGGGGTAAAGAGTCCGGGCCTGCTGAAAAACGAGCGCATACTTACCTGCGGCCAGCGCGCTCTCGTGTGCGGCCCGACCCTGGAGGAGTGCCGCAAAAGATACGATCTTCTCCTGAACGGCGGCTTCGTCGTGCCCGGTCCCAACGACGAGATTGCCGTGGTCGCCACCTACGAGAAGGCCCTCGAGATGAGAAAAAAATATTCGCCCCGGGTCCCGGCCTCTCATAAGCTGAAGGACTTTGCGGCCTCCACCATAATGTGGCATCAATATTACGGAGGCCTAGAGCCTGGGTCCATAATCGGCGGCTTTATTTACAATGGGAAATTGAAGAAAGCGTCGCGGGAAAAGATCAATGGAAGAGGGGGACCGTAAAAAGCGCGGGCGAAAATGCCGGACCTGGATGGCGCTCGGGCAAAGGAAAAAACAATGAAGGAAAAACAGGACTCCACACCCGAAAAAGCCTCGTCCCTGGCCGGCGAGTACGAGAAAAAATGCACCGGCTGCGCCCAGTCGGTGGTGGCCGCCCTGCTTGACGCTTTCGGCCTTGACAACGACGACGTGTTCAAGGCGGCGAGCGGCCTGGCCGACGGAATCGGACTGACGGGAGACGGGTCCTGCGGGGCCCTTACCGGAGGGTCCATGTTCATTGGCCTGATGACGGGACGGGAGAGGAAGGACCACAATGATATAATGAAACCAATGAAGTCCTACCTCGCGTGCGCCGCCCTACATAAGGACTTCATCGAGAGGTATGGAAGCTGCCGCTGTCACGATATCCAGGAAAAGCTCATGGGCCGGACCTTTAACCTCCTCGAGCCCGGCGACCTCAAGGCCGCGGCCAATATGGGCATGATGGAGCACTGCGCCGGGGTCACGGGGGCCGCCGCCAAAAAAGCCGCCACGCTTGTTCTCGAGATGGCGGATGGTGCAAAATAACGGAGTAAAAGGAGAATGTCATGGCGAAGTTAATGAAGGTTGAAGAGATGAAAAAAAGCGTCGGCCAGGAGATAGGCGTCTCGGATTGGTTCCTGATCGACCAGGACCGGATCAACGCCTTTGCCGAGTGCACCGAGGACCGGCAGTTCATCCACGTTAACGTGGAGATGGCCCAAAAGGGACCATTTGGAGCGACCATCGCCCACGGGTATCTGACCTTGTCGCTGCTGTCTTATTTCAACGCTCAGACCGCCCTTCTTCCCGAGGGCATGAAGATGGCCATCAATTACGGCCTCAACAAGGTCAGGTTCTTAACGCCCGTCAAGGTCGGCTCCCGGGTGAGGAACCGCGCCGTGCTAAAGAACGTCGAGGAAAAGGGAGGCGGCCGCGTGCTGGTGACGACCGAGAACTCGGTCGAGATCGAGGGCGAGGAAAAACCCGCCATGGTGGCCGAGTCGTTGGCCATGTTCTTCACCTGACAGGCGCGCGGGAGAGGGAGGGCGCCAGCGAGAACTATCGGCCGCCCCCAACAGAACAGTTCTGGGGACCAGTTCTGGGGACAGCGTACTTAATTTGAAAATCAACTGGGTTCCTCGACGATGAATATTGATGAAATATTCATAAACGCCTCTCTAGCCTTAAATAAAGGCGAGATAAGTATGCTGTCCCCAGATCTGGGTGAGGAACCGCGCCGTGCTAAAGAACGTCGAGGAAAAGGGAGGCGGCCGCGTGCTGGTGACGACCGAGAACTCGGTCGAGATCGAGGGCGAGGAAAAACCCGCCATGGTGGCCGAGTCGTTGGCCATGTTCTTCACCTGACAGGCGCGCGGGAGAGGGAGGGCGCCAGCGAGAACTATCGGCCGCCCCCAACATAACAGTTCTGCAGTTCTGGGGACAGCGTACTTAATTTGAAAATCAACTGGGTTCCTCGACGATGAATATTGATGAAATATTCATAAACGCCTCTCTAGCCTTAAATAAAGGCGAGATAAGTATGCTGTCCCCAGATCTCTGCTGTCCCCAGATCTCGCTCGCAGATCTCGGTCCCCAGATCTCGCGAGGCGACCGTAAACAAAAGGCCGCCCCGCCCCTCCCTCAATAACTTGCCACCAGATATGGGTTTGGTATAATCCTTCATAAGCGGCGCTGACGCCTTAAGCTTACCGGCCAGGTATCCCATAGCTCGCTATGTGGGCGAGCGCGGCGAGCGGGTCGGCAAGATCGAATCGAATTTAAGGCACGAACTGATTACTTCGGTCGCGGATGTGGGGATGCGCTTTACCCGCTAAAGTTAAATGAGACAATTTCAATGAAGAGAAAAGACCCTGATATTAAAAAAGCTGAATTGCCGAGCATGCTTAATGAGTTTCGGATTGCTCTTGAAAGCGAAATAGAGGCTGCAAAAAAAAATGCCGCGATGGGTAAAATCCAAATTATAAACGGCCACAGGATTTATCAGATCGCTCAACGCTATCAATATATTTTCGATATAGAAAACGCTCTCAATGTGCCAAATGACAGTCCCGCTGATCTTATTATTGAAAATCGTGATCCGATTGAGGCATACATTGTTTCTGTGGATGGATTGAAAATTACATTAAGCGTTCCAGAAGATATTGGCAACCTAATTCCAAACGCCTATCTCAGTACGGATATGACCTTTTTGTTGCGAAAGCTAATTTTTCGTATCGAAGAAAATGCAGACTCACCAAATCCAGTAGGGAACAGAGTACTAGGAATTTCCAAGCCGTCTGGCCATCCTATACAAATTTCCGCAAAGAATCTTAATCGGGAGCAAGAACGCGCTGTTAGCTTTAGTGTTGGTCGAGATATCACTTTCATTGCCGGCCCTCCTGGAACAGGTAAAAGCAAAACAATTGGCTCGATTGGAGTTGAACTCAATAATAGAAATAGAAGCGTCTTATTAGTTTCTCATACAAATATAGCCGTTGACCAGGCTTTACTGTATATAGGAAAATCAGATGAAATATCAAGAGAAGAAATAACCAGCGGAAAGATTATCAGAATTGGAGACCCCTTTGATAAAAGCTTAAAGGAATGTCCAGAACTGCTCATCTCAACGCATGTTGACAGAATTTCGAAGGAATTGAAAGAAAAGCAACAAAAATTGAAAACAGAATTTACTAATGCCAATGAAAAACTAATAGTCCTTTCAGAAAAGTTAATTTTACTTGAATGGGTCGATGACGCTCCTTCGCGAATAAACCGCGTTAAAAAATCAATAAAGATGTTTCATAATATGGAGAATGATGCAGATAAGAAACTCGAAGAAAAGAGAAATCTGAAGAAAACTTTAGATGGGATGTCAAAATCCGTGGCCGATGCTTTCAAAATTAGAGAGATATCGGAGAAACTATTAGACCTACATGACACGCTAAACGCAATAGAAAAACAAATAACAGAACACCGAGTGAACTCCGAAAAAGAGAGCGACCAACTACTGAAGCACTTCAATTTATTAGAAAAATCTTGTGAAAGTGGATGGATGAAAAGAAAATGGAGAGGCCTTCCTCATCCAGAAGAACAGCGAGAGATAATAAGGGGATTATGCGACAGCTTAGAACTGCAGAATATAATACTGTACTCATTGCTATTAAAAAAGAGAGCAGAATCTCAGAAAAAGATCGATTTTGAGAAACAAATAGATCGTTTCCAAAGTCTTTACCAGGAGAATTTTAAATCAATACTCGATAAATCAAAATTAATCGCCGACAGGTTGACAACTCTTTATACGATAATAAAAGACCATGAAAAGGAAAAGATAATTTTTCACAAAAAAATCGAGCAAGAACTTTGCAATATGCTCATAGTCTGCAAGGAAGCAAAATTAACTGACGGAAAACAGGGCAGCGTAGAAAATATGATTGAATCGATCGAGAATGCTTATATTCTTGCAGCTTCAAAAGTTAGCGGCCTAGATATAGAAACTCTACAGAATGAAATAAAGAATATAAACGATTCTGCAAGGACAATGAGGATGAAGATTGACAAGATCGATGAATCTTTAAATAATGTGCAGGAAAAGTTGATCTCAGATGCATCGATAATTGCAACGACGCTAACTAGGGTCTACTTAAATGATTTCATTCAGGCCAGGCATTTTGATACCGTTATCCTTGACGAGGCATCTATGGCGCCTATTCCTTCGCTATGGATTGCGGCAAATTTGGCAAAAAATAATGCGGTTGTTGTCGGAGACCGAAAACAACTATCACCGATCGTTCAGTCAGAAAACGACTTGGCAAAAGAGTGGCTTGGAAAAGATATTTTTGAAAAATCCGGAGTCTATAAGAGTCAATCCAAATTTGATTGCTTAGTACCTCTAAAAGAGCAATTCAGGATGCATCCCCAGATATCAGCAATTTCAAATAGCCTTATATACGATGGTCAGTTAACAAATGGCCCGGGTACTGATGAAGATTCAAGCTTAGATGCCTGGTATAATAGATGGGACTATGACCAACCCGTCTTGCTAATAGATACTGGACCAACAAACGCTTGGGTAACGGCAGTCCCAAAGGGGAAAAGAGCAAGTAGGTTAAATTTTCTATCTGCCTCTATTTGTGTAGGTATCGCCGAGCAGCTTTTAAAAGATGGGCGGCCTAAGCTCGATATGGGCGCTAAACCTCGAATATTAATCGTCTGCCCATACAGAGCGCATGCTACTTTATTGGATATTCTTATTAAAGAAAGCGGACTGAATGGTGAAGTTGCCGCTGGGACGGCCCATAATTTCCAGGGTTCTGAGGCTGACGTTGTAATAGCAGACTTTGTTATAGATGAGCCACATTGGAAAGCAAATCTGTTCATTCCAAAACTGAACGATGAAATGAAAAGGCTACTCAACGTCGCGTTAACTCGAGCCAGAAAACGCTTAATAATCGTCGGCGACTATGATTATATTATGCAAAAAGGCAAAAAGTCATTCGCGGGCGTTGAATTAGTACCATTCCTAAAGAAAAAATATCGAAAGATTAACGCGGTTGAGGCCGTTGAATGCAACATCTTCGAAAACGCCGCTTCCGCTCAGAAGCTCATTTACCCAGGCGTAATAGTTCCAAATGCTTCTCGTTTAATTATGAATCAAGACGTTTTCTACAATATTTTTACCGAGGATATTAACAACGCTAATAAACGTATTGTAATCTTCTCTCCGTTTATTTCGCAAGATAGAATTAATAAATTGATGCCTCAAATGCAGGCCGCCATCAGTAGGGGAATTAAAATATTCGCAATAACCAAGGATATTCGTGAGAGGAGTAATTATGAAAGACCTGTCTATCACAAACTTGAAAAGCATCTTGCTGATTGCGGCATAGTGGTTATTCACAAGAAAGGGATGCATGAAAAAGTAGTTTTTATCGACGATGAAATTATTTGGACGGGTTCATTAAATCCATTGAGCTATAAAAATACTCAAGAGTTGATGGAAAGAAGGGTGAGTTTAAAAGTTTACGAAGATTACATAAAAACATTAAGAGTAGATGAGCTAGTCAGCCCTTATGACGGAAAACAACATAAATGCCCTATTTGTGGTTCTGAAATGATTGCAAGCGAGGGTAATCTGCAACCCTATTTTTGGAGATGCCCTTCTGAATCCTGCTATACTCGCAACATCGATGAAACACCAATTCAAGGAGATATCTTATTTTGTTCAAAATGCGGTGGGGAATTGGAGCCAGGAGAGTGGGGAGAAAAGCCTTGCTGGCGGTGTACACAAGACAAACGGCATAGAATGAAGATGTCTTGTACCCACTTAAAACTTCCGCACATGAAAAATAAAATAGATCCAGATCAACTCATTAAAATAAAAGCCCACTTAGGGTGCAAATAGAGCACCGCCGCGCGGGTTCGCCCCTCTCAGGGGCGGGCGTTAATCGGGCAAGTCCTCCGTAGGCCGATGACCTACGGCTATTCAAGTTATACCCCTTCGGGGAAGCGCGTGGGCGCCGATATTATCTTGCCATACCCCGGAGCGGCGGGAATGCCTATACGTTAACAACCAACGAGCGGATATTTGGGGGCGGTTAAAGGCTGGGCCGATTTGGTCCCGCGCTTATGCGCGATCACTTTCCACACTCCTGGTCCCACTGCTTTGCCGGCGCGTAGAGGGTGGGGACGCCGTCGCGGGCGAGGGAGTGGAGGAAGCAGGAGTATTGATACCTTGTTTCGTGGCGCTGGAAATTTATGTTGTGGCCGTCGGGCGGGGGGAGTTCCTCGTACTGGGTGGCCGCGGCGGTGACGGGTCCGTGCGGGCCTTGGCGGTTGCCTCGGACCGGGTAATCGAGGTTTTTTAAGCCGCCGACCTCGAGGGCCTGCCGGGTCCCCGGGATGATTTGAGGTCCGGCCAAATCTAGGCCGATGCTCAGGATTGACGCGTTCTGAGTCGAGGGCGGGAAGTAGTGGTCGTTGGTCCCGAAGGCGCAAAGCACGTGCTTGGCCTTGTTTCCGGGGAGTGGCCGCTTGTAGTAGAGGGGTTCGTAGGCGAAGGGGTCGGCGGGCGCGAGCACAATGGCCAGCATATTCAGGAGTGGGTGGTACCTGTCCATGCCGAGCAGGCCCTCGCCCGTGCCCAGTCCTTTCTTTTTTAGCCTCTTCAGGTTGAACTGGTTTCCCTCCGCTATCTGAAGCGCCCAATAAGGCCCGTGGCCGGAGGGAATGACGGCGGCCAGGCCCGGCTCGATCCCCGCCCATGTCCCCTGCGTAATGCTTCCCATCGACTGGCCCATGCTGGAGATAAGGTCCGGGTCGAACCTTATTTCTTGGCCGTTGGACGAAAGGGGGCAAAGGGCGGGGTCTATCTCGAGCTGCCGGAGCATTCTGAGGAAAAGCCCGGCCTCAAGGGAGGATTGAAGGAAATTGTCGCGCACGGCCTCGGGATTCAGGAAGTTGTAAAAGCCCGTCTTGCCCGCGCTTCCGCCGCGCTCCTGGTTTTTGAGTTGGGCCGCTCCGGCCATGGCGTAGCCCCGGCGGGCCATGACCATGGCCGGTCCCGTTCCGGGCGGCGAAGGCTCGCCGTCGGCCGAGACCACGCCCCGGTCCACGAACTGGGTGGAAATACCCGAGGTCCCGTGGTGGAACATGAGGAGGGGGAATCCCTTCTCGGGCATGACGCTTTTGGGTATGGTCACGCAAAAGGGCGCTCGGTCCATGGCCTGGATCAGGGGAAGACCGTTCTCGTCGAAAACGAAAGTTCCCCCTTTTCCATGGTGATAAGGATACTCGCCCTCCTGGTACAGCGGCATGAGCGCCGCGCCCTCGAGGACGTAAAAGTCGGGATACTCGCGGGTGACCGTAAGCGGCTCGATTATTTGGACGGGAGGATCGGCGACGGCGCCATCAAACAGACCCCGCAAGCGGGAAGTGGGATCGCCCGTCCGAAAGGCGGTGAGCGCGGCCAAATTTCCAGCATGAATTCCGGTCTCCGCCAAAGAGGCGAGGACGGGACAATAAACCTCGAGCGCTTTTTGGCCAAGGTCTCCAGGCGGGACCTTTCCCGCGGCCATCATGCCCAGCGCCGGGCAGGGGGAGACGTCCGTTCCGCCGGCGTCTTGCAAGTCCGAGGTCACGCCGGCGGCGTAGAGGGTATTCTCGCGGAGTACCACGCCGGGTACGGGCATGACGGCCAAAAGGTTATCCCCCCCGCGAAGCCATCTCGAGTTCTTATTATAGAACCGGGCCATAAGGGGAAATTTTTTTCCCCGCTCGGGCGAGTCGGGATCGACGTCCATGAGGAAAAGAGGCGAGTTTTCCGGCAGAGGCGTTTTGGGATGGCCAAGCCAGGTCTCGCCGATAGGTCCGGAAAACTTGAAATATATGGCCGGCCCCGTCGAGTAGCCGTAACCCGACTTGACGGCCGCTTTGACGCGCTCGACCATTTTCAGTCCCAGGGGATTGGGAAAGTCGTCAACGTCGATTTTTCCGTCCTGGTCGCGGCGAAGCTCGGTGGGAAAGGGCAGGCTGAAGAACCCGCCCTGACCGGAAAGATCGAAGATAAAAATGGTGGGCGGCCTGGAATCACCCGCGCCGGATAGTATCAAGACCAGGGTAAGGCATAGCGTCCAGAAGAAACCCCGCCGGTAGTTCTTGCTCATCGAAAGGTAGGGCCTTCCTCATCCGTCCACGGGATGGATATCTCGGGTGAAGTAATCCCTTATGCTCTCGGGCAGGATTTCCGGACCGGGACATTCCCGCAGCATTTCGTCAAGGGGCCTGGAGTTGTAAGTCGAGAGGAACAGGCCCCGCGACTTGGACCTGGCCGGGACCCCCATAAAGTCCATGAAGGCGGCCATGTTCTTTCCCGAATAGGTGCCCTCGAGTTTAATGCCCTCGAGCTCGGCCGCCTCCTTGATGGCGTCCACTCCCTTTTTGGTGTAATGGGCGTATCCCGCGCCGAAGTAGTCATGCTCGATATGGATTTCCTCGGGCGCGGTCTCGGCGTTGGGAATGGAAGGGTCTATTTTGCGCAGGTATTGCAAGGCCTTGTTGGCCATATGGGCCATCCTTTTCTCGGTGGCCATGAACTTGTCCACCACCCTGACCCCGACGGGCTGGCTGGCCAGTCCCGCCAGCTTGAGTCCCAGCGCCAGGCCGGCGAAGGTGCCGCCCGATCCGATGGGCGCGAAGACGAACTCGGGCTCGGGCATGACTCCCGACTCGATTTGGGTCGCGATCTCGAAGGCGGCCTCGACGTAGCCGATGACCCCGAGGGTCGAGGACCCTCCCGGCCCGAGCATGTAAGGCCGCCGGCCGGACTTAATCCATTCCCTGACGTAGACCTTGCCCGCCGCCAGGATAGCCCCGCCAAAGCCGCCCACCGGCTCGATCTCGCATCCCATCATGCCGTTACAAAGGATGTTGTCCCGAAGGTTCTCCTGGACCGGCTGAGGCACGAAAATACCCACCGTGCCCAGCCCGGCCTTTTTCGCGTAAATGGTCGTGGCCAGAACGTGGTTCGAGCCCACGGCCCCTACCGTGATGACGGGACCGCTTCGGCGTCGGACCGCGTCGGCCAAGATGAACTCGAGCTTTCTGACCTTGTTGCCCCCGTATTCCTCGCCGGAAAGGTCGTCCTTTTTAATATAGAGGTCCGAGCATCCCAGCTTTTGGCCCAGCTTTTCCATTTTACAAACGGGCGTTGGAAAGCTTCCCAGCGGCATCCAGGGAATCTTCTCCGCCAGGCGTGGAAATCTGCCGAAAAGGTATGGCTCCTTTCTTGTATCCATCAAGCACCCCCTAGTCGTAAAGAGAGCATACCCGCCAATCCGGATAAAGGCAAAGGAATCCGGCCTCGGGAACTTATGGGAGCGATCGGCCTCATATCTTGAAACTCGGCCGGGTTGAATTTGCCGAAAACATGGTTTAAATAAAGAAGATGTCGCGGGAGAAACCGTAAGGGGCAAAAATTTTTTGTCCTTGACAAGAGATTCTGGGAAATGGCATAATACGTTAAAAGCATTCCCTGGCGAGAAGGGGAACGCGGACTTTGCTTCGGTATCGGAAAACATACAAATAATGGAAGCTGGCAAGGACAATCGAAAGGATCGCGAGATTACCCTGCTCGTCATGCGTGACGTGATGGACGAGCCCGTACAATACAGGGTAAAGGTGAGGACCATCAAAATGGCCCTTTTCTCCATCGTGGGCCTTCCCCTTTTGCTTTTAATGACGCTGGTCACGGCGGGCGCCAAGTGCGCCGTCACCGAGAACCGCTACGCCGCCATGGAGAGCGTCTATGGCAAGGTAGCCGGACGTTATTGCGTTTCCTCCTCCAAGCTCATGGAGCTTCGCGAGCGCCTCGAGTCGGTCGAGCTTGAATTTCAAAGCAGCAAAAAAAGGGCCCGCTCGGTTATCTCCGACGTGGAGACCGACCTTAAGCGCTGGTCGCCCGCGGACAATCCCAACGGGATGGGCGGCCCTCTTGACCTCATCAACGGCGATAAAGAAGGAGAAGGTCTGGAAGACGACTCTCTTCCCCTTTCCACTTCCCAGATAGAACAGGTCCAGGACCTCGAGCAGCGCCTGGCCCTTCTCGACGCTAGGCTTAAATCCTATGACAAGGCCATCGAGGAGTTGGAGAAGGTCAGGGAGGAAAAGGTTTCTCTTTTTGGCGCCCTGCCCTCGATATGGCCGGTGGAAGGCCGGATAAGCTCGCCCTTTGGTCCCCGGGTCCATCCCATCAGCGGGGTCATGAAGATGCACACAGGCATAGATATAGCCGCCGAAAGGGGAACCAAAATATACGCTCCGGCTCCGGGCGTGGTAACTTTTTCCGATAGAAAGGGCGGATACGGTAACGCGCTGATAATCGATCACGGCTATGGCGTATCCACGCTTTACGGGCATTGCCAAACCCTCCTGGTTTCCGCGGGACACACCGTTAAAAAGGGCCAGGTCATCGCCCTGGTTGGAAGCACGGGTTACTCGACCGGTCCTCATCTCCACTTTGAAACCAGGCTTAACGACATCCCGGTGGACCCGATGCAATACCTCAGCGTCTACTCGCCCGGGCCCGAGGACGAAGACCAGTGCCAATACGCGAGGAATCAATAACCCGGCTCTCCAGCTTGGTTTTACCCTCCCTTATTACATGCTATTATTTTCGCTGACCGATATTGAACTGGGCGTCAGGTTATGCTTTTGGAACCCGGGACCTGATATTGAGGTCGTAAAGTATATCCCGCCCATGAAAAAACGGAGCGTTTCAAATGAGCAAGACGAAATTGTTTTCTAACTTGGCGGCGATGGCCTGGCTGGCCGCGTTACTTGGTTTGGGCTTATACGTTTCCGCCCTCGAGAAGCCTTTATATGAGGGTAATTACGAGGATGGAGAGTATCCTGAGATACTGCCGAGCAAGAACGCGATTTACGTGGAGGACCAGTATCGGGCCCGGGGAATAGCTCATAGGACCAGGCGGCTGGAGGAGGATTTCGCATGGATCAAGGAACAGTACGAAAAAATCGAGCCATTCCAGGAGCCGGCCGATGGAAAGCTGACCCTCGAGCACGTGGATAAATACGTGACCGCCGTCGATTCGTACGCCCGGGACAACAGGGACTTTAAAAAGAACAGGATCGGCGATAGGCCAAGCGTTTTTTCCGTCTTCGCCTACGTGGGAATGGCCAACAGCCTTTACGAGTACACCAAAACCAAAGCTTTCGTCAAGGCCGGCATTACCGAGGAGGAATTCGACTGGATAAGGGATAAAATTCTATGGGCGGCCCTTTTCAGCGCTCAATATAATCTGGACCACAATGAGCCGACCGGCCTGGATAAAGAACATCTGGAAAAAATGATAAGGTCGATTTATTTCGTTCTTGGCATATTTACGCACGAGGAGCAGGGGGACGTCTTTCATCCGGACAGGCTGAAGCTGGATCAAGTGCCGGTTCACGACCTGACTATCTTTCTCGATAATTATCAGAGGATACAGTACCAGAAAGTTCACTTCGATACGCCCACTAATATAACGTTCGACAAAGAGGCCATATTGGAAGCGGCGCGGAATAATACCCCCTGAAAAACCAACGTAATTTGGAGAACAAACGGCAACGGCCAGCCGGCCTCCAAGGATTGTTATTGATTCCGGCCTGGGCCGCCCGCGGGATCGGGGAAAACGAATGCCATTTTGGGATTCCTGTAAAGAAGATATAAGGGCGGTCTTTGACAACGACCCCGCCGCCAGGAGCATGGTCGAGGTCACGCTGACCTACCCCGGCCTGCACGCCATATGGATGCATCGATTCTCCCATTGCCTGTACGAAAAAAAAAGATACACTCTGGCCAGGATCGTTTCTCACCTGGGCCGATTTCTCACCGGCGTCGAAATACATCCGGGAGCTAAAATCGGCAAAAGAGTGTTCATCGATCACGGCATGGGCATAGTTATCGGCGAGACCTCCGAGATCGGAGACGAGTGCCTTCTTTACAAAGGCGTGGTCCTGGGCGGGACCAGCCTGGAAAAAAAGAAAAGACATCCCACCCTCGGGAAAGGAGTGGTGGTGGGCTCCAACGCCTGCGTGCTCGGCTCGATCCACGTGGGAGACGGGGCCCGGATCGGCTCCGGATCGGTGGTGATTAAGGACGTTCCCCCCGGCGCGACCGTCGTCGGCGTCCCGGGCAAAATCGTAAAGAGAATGGCGGGTCCCGAATCTATCGATCCCGACGCGCCCCTCCGCGCCAAGCTCTCTCACGCCGATCTGCCCGACCCGCTGATAGAAGTGCTCGAGGCCTGGATGGGCCTCCTGAACCGCTATGAGGACCGCATCAAAAGGCTCGAGGACCACCATGAAATCAAGTCCGAGAACCTTGCCGAGGCTTTCAGGAGCCAGATGCCGCTTCTTAGCGACGAGCTTTCCAAATCCGGCGCGGCCCCTGAAGAGGAGGATGAATGATCGGCGGCGCGGGGGAGTCGGGCGCCGACCTTCTGGCTGACGGGAGGCCTAAACGCCTATATCCCGAAGCGATTATCATTTTTCTGCTCGTTATGTTTTCACTGTCAGCCGGTTCCAAATCCTGGAAAAAACCTCCGACCGTTCGGGTGAAGGTGGGCGACATCTCGAGTCCCAAGAATCTTTCCGGAAAGAATTTAAGGTGGAGCGCGGGACCGGTCAAAGGAGAGGGACAGGCTTTGGTTGCCTTTAGCGCGGGTAAAATTACCGTCAATAAAAGGCCCGCTTCCTTTCCCGTCACCTTTATGGCGGATGGTCCGATCTCGGTGGGCGGCGAGGCGTTTCGAGGCGATCTCGTTATTTCATCCGGAGGACCTCCCATTATAATTAACCACGTGGACCTCGAGTCCTACGTGGCGGGCGTTATCAACCAGGAGATTGACTCGAGATGGCCCGAGGCCGCGGTGGACGCCCAGGCCATACTGGCCCGCACCTACGCCATAAGGAAAGCCAGGGCGAAAAAGGACGCGCCCTATGATCTCGAGCGCACGGTGGCGGACCAGGTCTACGGCGGGGTGGCGGCTGAGGACGAGTTGGCCTGGGCCTCGGTCGAGCGCACCAGGTCCTTGGTTCTTATGTATAACGGAGAGCCGGCCGCCGCCAACTATCACGGATGCTGCGGCGGCAGGACCGAGCTTCCCAGCTCGGTTTGGGGAGGGAAAGACGAGCCATATCACAAGTCCGTGGTCTGTCCCTATTGCCGCAACGCGCCGCGATATTTCTGGCGTTTTCCGGAAAGGGGCGCGATGAGCGGGCGCGAGCTTGCCTCCATGCTCGGCCTGGCGGGAAGCGTAAAAGACGCCCGCGTGTCCAAAAGGACGGCCGGAGGAAGAGCGTTGTCTTTGACTCTCGCGGCGGGGTCGGGAACGATCGAGATGGCGGCCAAGGATTTCAGGTCGAAAATAGGCTACTCGAGGGTTTTCTCCACCGCCTTCGAGATCGAGGCGGAGCGGGAAGGTTTCGTTATCCGAGGGTCCGGCTCGGGACACGGGGCCGGCCTGTGCCAATGGGGCGCGAGGGGCATGGCGGAAGCCGGAGCCAAGAGCAAGGAAATTCTCGATTTCTATTTCCCGGGAACCGGCGTCGAGCCTTGGGACCCGGCCTGAAAAAATTCCGGGCGGACTTTTTTCCCAAGGGAAAATAATATAGAATGCTACGAGTTGGCTCAAGAGAAAAGACGTTTTATCGCGAGAGCTTAGTCGGAGTTTAACCCATAAGCCCGAAAGCGGGGCTAAAAAGCCTTGCCGCGTTTTGCCGCGACGAATAATCTAGGAAACACAGGGAGCTTTGGCCATGGAACCCAGTCAAACGGTTAAAGAATTGCAAGAAGAAATACAGGGCCTGCGCGAGGAGTACGACAAGCTGCTCGAGGCCAACCAGGTTCTGAACGAAAGGATTATCGAGGTCTATACGCTTTATAACGTGAGCAGGACCCTTTCCATGTCCCTCCAGTTAAACGAGCTGCTCGATCTCGTTATGAGCCTGATCGGCAAGTCCCTTAACATCAACCGCTTCTCTCTCATGCTCCTGGACGAGCAAACAAGGAAGCTCTCCATAAGGGCCGCACACGGACTGGCGGACGAGATTCTTTTTCACGGCGAGTTCGATCCCGAGGCGGGTCTCTCGGGCAAGGCCTTTTCCAAGGGCGAGCCCGTGATCGTCGAGGACCTGTCAAAGACCAACGATTTTATTTATTTCCAGGGCTCGGGCCTTGACAAGGGAAGCTACCTGGGAGTGCCGCTTAAAAGGCCGGCCGGCACGGTAATAGGCGTGCTTAACGCCCACAAGTCCTCGTCCGGGGCTTTCAAGGATTCCGACCTTCGCCTGTTCAAGGCCGTCTCCGAGCACGTGGCCGTGGCCATAGACCACGCCCTCGCCTTCCAGCAGACCCAGGAACTGATGAGCCGGGACGAACTGACCAACCTTTACAACCGCCGCTACTTCTTCGAGCGCTTCGAGAGGGAAGTTTACAGGGCCGAGCGCTACGGCCGTAGACTCTCGGTACTTATGATAGACATCGATCATTTTAAAAATTATAACGATACTTATGGCCACCTGCGGGGCGACCAGGCCCTAAGGCGCATGGCCAGACTCCTCGAGGCCAACCTGAGAAGAGCGGACATCATCGCCAGGTACGGCGGCGAGGAATTTTTGGTCCTCCTGCCCGAGACCGAGAAAGACGACGCGGTGAAAGTCTGCGAAAAGCTCCGGAGCGAGGTCGAGAAAATCGATTTTAACGACGACGCCCCCAGGCTTGACAAGGCTGGGATGACCATCACCCTGGGCGTGGCCAGTATGCCCGACGACTCGGAGGAGGCCATCGAGCTTATCGACCTGGCCGACAAGGCCCTTTATTACGGCAAGGCCCAGGGCAGGAACCGCGTCTGTTGCGAGGTCCCGACCGCCTCGGGGAAATAGGGGGATGAAGCTCGAGGAATTCGATTACGAGCTGCCTCCCGAAAAAATAGCTCAAAGACCCGTCCAGGAAAGAGACTCCTCCAGGCTACTGGTCCTCGCCCGGAAGACGAAAAATATTTCCCACTGCTTTTTCCGCGACATGCCCTCCCTTCTTGAAAAAGGGGACGTTCTCGTTATCAACGACTCCCGGGTCATGCCCGGAAGGCTCGTGGGCGAGAAACCGACGGGAGGCCGCTGCGAGCTGACCATTGTCGGCAAAAGCCGGGAGGGACTTTGGGAATGCCTCGTGAAAACGCGAAAGCCGGGCCCGGGCACGGAAATTTTCCTGCCCGCCGGACTGACGGCAAGGATAGTTAAAGAGTCGGGGACCTCGGTCAGGACGTCGGCAAAAGAGGGCGCGCCCCTTTGGCTCCTCGAGATAGAAGGAGACCTGGAGGCGGCGCTTCAAAGTGAGGGGCTGCCGCCTCTTCCGCCGTATATTAAAAGGACCCTGGGACACGACCCGGCCGAGGATAAAATAAGGTACCAGACCGTTTACGCCGGCAATGGAAGTTCCTCGGCCGCTCCCACCGCCGGCCTTCACTTTACGCCAGGGCTTCTCGAGCGCCTGGCCGAAAGAGGAGTTACCGTTGCCCGGATAAGGCTCGACGTCGGCTTCGGTACCTTCTCGCCCGTCCGGGCGGAAGAGATCGAGGACCACGTCATGCATCCCGAGTCCTACCAGATATCCGGGGAAGCCGCCGAGACGGTCAACCGGGCGCGGCGCGACGGCGGCCGGGTGGTGGCGGTGGGCACGACGGTAACGCGGACCCTCGAGTACTCGGCCTCGCCCGAGGGTCTGGTCTCGCCGGGCGCGGGAGAGACGGCCTTGTTCATTTATCCGGGTTACAGGTTCAAAGTGGTTGACGCCATGATCACCAATTTCCACATGCCGAAATCAACGCTTATAATGCTGGTCTCGGCTTTCGCGGGCCGGGATTTCGTCATGGAGTCTTATAAGGCGGCGCTGGCCGAGGGCTACCGGTTCTTGAGTTACGGCGACGCCATGCTCATCCATTAAGCGGGAAGGTTACCTGGTATTGGAGGAAAAACCCAAAGGTTTCGGTTTCGAGCTCCTGGCCGGAGAGGGCAGGGCCAGGCGCGGCCATCTTTATACGCCTCACGGCGCGGTGGAGACCCCGGCGTTTATGCCGGTGGGCACGCAAGGGACGGTCAAGGGCGTGACCAGGGAGGAACTTCTGGGCCTGGGAGCCCAGATGGTATTGTCCAATACCTATCATCTTTATCTGCGGCCGGGCGCGAAGATAGTCAGCCAGATGGGCGGCCTGCACAAGTTCATGAACTGGGACGGTCCCATCTTGACGGACTCGGGCGGCTTCCAGGTTTATTCCCTGGCCCCGACGCGCAAGGTCACGGACGAGGGCGTAATCTTCCAGTCCCATTTGGACGGCTCGGAGCATTTTTTCACGCCCGAGTTGGCCGTCGAGGTCCAGGAGGGTCTGGGCTCCGACGTGGCCATGGTCCTGGACGAGGTTCCCAAGCTGCCGGCGACAAAGGATGAAATCCTCGAGGCCGTCCGCCGCACCCTGCTTTGGGCCGAAAGGTGCGCCTCGGCGCACTCGAGGAAAGGCCAGGCCCTGTTCGCCATCGTGCAGGGCGGGCTGGACCCGACGGCGCGAGCGGAATGCGCCGGGAAACTTGTGTCCATGGGTTTTCCGGGATACGCCATTGGCGGCCTTTCGGTTGGCGAGTCGCGTCCGGACATGCTCGAGGCGATCGGGGTGACCGAGCCGCTTCTTCCCGAGGACAAGCCCAGGTATCTTATGGGAGTGGGAGCGCCGGCGGACCTGGTCGAGTGCGTGAACCTGGGCATGGACATGTTCGACTGCGTCATGCCCACCAGGAACGCCAGGAACGGGTGGCTGTTCACTGAGACGGGCCGCCTGGTGATCAAGAACTCGAGGTACGCCGACGACCCGCTGCCGGTCGAGCCGGGTTGCGACTGCTACACTTGTCGCAATTATTCGAGGGCTTACTTAAGGCATCTCTATATAAGTAAGGAGATACTTTCGGCCAGGTTGAACACGATTCACAATCTGCGGTATATTAGTAAGTTAACGCGTAGTATCCGCGATGCCCTGGAAAAGGGCGCGTGGGACGAGTTTCGCGAAAATTTCCACGCTCGATTAAAGGAGCGCGGCGAGGAGGAGTGAATGATAGACTGGACGGCCCTTATGGGCCTTATCGCCATGGCGCCGCCCGAGGGCGGAGAGGGCGGGGGCGCCCTCGGCAGTTTGCTTTTACCCATGGTGGCGGTATTTTTCGTGTTCTACCTTTTAATCATGCGTCCCGAAAAGAGGAAAAAGGAAGAGCGGGAAAGGATGCTGGGCGCCCTCGAGCGCGGCGACGAGGTAGTCACCGCGGGGGGCATCCTCGGCAAGATCACGGCCATAACCGACGCCACGGTGACCCTCGAGGTCGCCCCCGGCGTGAAAATAAAATTCAGCCGCCAGCATATCAGCGGTCCGGCCAACCCGGAGAACAAGGCGGCGGTTGACAAGGGAAAGGAAAACGGCAAAAAGGGAAAGGACAAAAACAAATAACGGGTCCTTTCAAATCCGCCGATAGCCGTTAAGGGGAAACAGGCAATGGAAAAAAGTTTGAAGTACAGATTGGCGCTGGTGACGGTCATACTGGTCGTCGCCTTTACCTCCCTGGTCCCGTCCGTCAAGTACGACTACGGGAACAACAAGTCCGAGCTGCCCGAGTGGTGGACCGATGGGTTCCTGTCGGGGGTCCTGCCCCAGAAGCACCTGACCCTGGGACTGGACCTGCAGGGAGGCATGGACGTGGTCCTGGGCGTGAACGCCGAACAGGCCGTGGTAAACGAGCTCAAATATATCACGGAAGTAATCGGCGACTATTTCAAGGACAGGGACGTAAAATATACCAGCCTCGAGCTTGACGCCAAGGCGCAGGCGATCAAGGTGGTTTTTCCCGACCGGGAGGTCATGGAAAAGGGCGCTCGGGTCATCTCCAAGAATTTCGCCTCCCTTGTCATCAAGGAGGGGGAAGACACGCTGAAGCAGACTTATACTCTCAGGGAGTCGGAGAAGCGCCACGTTCTTTCCAAGTCCATCGATCAGGTGCGGGAGATTCTCGCGAGGCGCATAGACAACCTTGGTCTCACGGAGCCGGAAATAGCGGTTCAGGGAGACAATCAGATACGGGTCCAGCTTCCCGGCCGGCAGGACCCCGAGAGGATTAAAAAGATACTCCGGGAATCGGGCAAGCTCGAGTTCATGATCGTTTCCGGAGTGGGAAGGACCAGGGAATCGGTCGAGCAGCAGACGGGAGCAAAGCCGCAGGGCATGAACCTTGTCACCTGGCAGGACCCGACCCGGCCGGACTTCAAGGTCGAGTGTTATTTCACCATGGACGTGGGAGTATCGGAAGGTCCCGTTCCTCCCCGCAGAAGGCTGGCCGAGGGCAAGGAGAGCATGGAGGACCAGGCCGGCGCGACCTGTTATCTTTTAACCGAGGAAATGATGGTCTCGGGCAAGGACTTAAAGGACGCCCGTCCCGGATACGACCCTAACAACACCTACGCCTCGGTGGTCAACTTTCAGCTCAACATGAAGGGCGCCCAGCGTTTTGGCAAGCTTACGGGCGAGAACGTCCAGGAGCGGCTGGCCATCGTGTTGGAGGACAAGGTGGTCACGGCGCCGGTCATCCAGAGCAAGATTTTCAACCGGGGCCAGATCACGGGCGGCTTTACTCAGGAGGAGGCCACCGACCTGGCCAACGTGCTCCGGTCCGGCGCCATGGACGTGAGCATCATCATCGAGGAGGAAAGGACCGTCGGCGCCACCCTGGGAGCCGACTCGATCCACAAGGGACAGGTGGCCATCTTCTGGGGCTTCATCGTCGTGATCTTATTCATGGGCGTTTATTACAGCATAGGCGGCTTGATCGCCGACTTCGCCCTGCTCATGAACCTGGTGCTCATCATGTCCGCCCTCAGCTTTTTCGGCGCGACCCTCACCCTGCCCGGCATAGCGGGTCTGGTCCTTACCGTGGGCATGGCCGTGGACGCCAACGTGCTTATATTCGAGAGGGTAAGGGAGGAGTTGAGGACCGGCAAGACGCCCCGGGCGTCCATCGAGGCCGGGTACGCCAAGGCCCTCTGGACCATTCTCGACGCCAACATCACCACCATGATCGCGGCCCTGGTGTTGCTCCAGTGGGGAACCGGACCGATCAAGGGGTTCGCCGTGACCCTGGCGCTGGGCATCGTAAGCAGCTTGTTCACGGCCATCGTCGTTACCCGAGTAGTGTATGACCTCATCTTCAGTACCCAAAAGGACGCCAAGCTAAGGATAGGCATCAGCCTCGAGCCCGCGGCGGACCTCGAGGGTAAAAGGTAGAGGGGGAGTTGTAAAATGGAATTTATCAAGCCTGATACCAATGTAAACTTCGTGGGCTACAGAAAAATAGCCCTTGTCGTCTCGGGAGCTTTAATCCTGGCCAGCCTGGCCGCTCTAGTTATAAAAGGACCCAACTGGGGTATCGACTTCGCCGGCGGCGCCGAGATGCAGATACAGTTCGAAAAGCCCCTCGGCATCGACGGCATGGCCAAGCTCAGGACCGCCATTGAGTCCCTCGGCCTGGGCGACGTCAAGGTGCAGGAAGTAAAGGACGTGGGACAGACCGAGACCTCGATATACCTTATACGGATGGAAAGCCTGAACGTGGAGGAGGAAAACCAGGCCGATCCCTCGGGGGAGGCGGGCGCCGAATCCGATGAGTCGGTTATGAAGGTCGAGGCCCAATTGACCAAGACCTTCGGCGAGGGCTCGTACGAGATTTTGAAAACCGACTTCGTCGGTCCCCGCGTGGGCGACGAGCTCAGGAACGCCGGCTACTTCTCCATCGGCTTCGCCATGATCCTTATCCTGATCTACGTGTCACTCCGCTTCGAGCTTCGGTTCGCCATCGGCGCCGTGCTGGCCCTCATCCACGACGTGATAATCACCACGGGCGCCTTCGTGATCATGGACAAGGAATTCAACCTGGCCATCATCGCCGCGATCCTTACCATCATCGGTTACTCGCTTAACGACACCATCGTCGTTTTCGACCGGGTCAGGGAGAACGTCAGGCGTCTGAGGAGACTGAGCTTTCCCGACATGATCAACGCCTCGGTCAACGAGACCCTGTCAAGGACCCTTTTGACCTCTTGCACTACCCTGGTCGTGGTCTTTTTCCTCTGGCTTTTAGGAGGCGGCGTTATTCACGACTTCGCCTTCGCCCTGCTTGTGGGAGTTATCGTGGGTACTTATTCGTCCATTTTCGTCGCCAGCTCTTTCATCATCGCCTGGGACGAATTCAAGGCGGCCAGGCGCTCGCCGGTCGCGCTCGACAAGAAGACGGCCGACTAGCGGCCCCATCGGCCCAATTGACAAAAGGGCGGGGCCTGGGCCGTCCCGCCCGGCCGGGCTTTTGGACAAGGCCCGAAAAGGACCGCCGCGATGGATATTGCCATTATCGTTATCGCCTGGATCGGGTTGATCTTCTTTTTCGGGATCATGGCCCTGGCCCTTCTATCCCACCTTCTCGGCCTGCCCGGCAATTGGGTCATATTGGCCGAGACCCTCATTTATGGACTTATCACCTGGTGGGACAAGGGCATAGCCGGCTGGGACCTTTTGGCCCTGGCCCTTATGGCCGGCGCGGGAGAGCTGGGAGAATTCCTGGTCACGGCTTACGGCGCGCAAAAATTCGGGGCCGAGAAGAAGGCCATTTACGCCGCCCTGGCCGGAGGACTTCTAGGCGCCATCCTCGGGAACATGGTGATCGTAATCATCGGCGCCCTGATCGGGGCCTTTGCCGGCGTCTTTCTCGGAGCGGCCCTCCTGACCTACTACTACGAAAAGGACGCGGGTAAAGCCGCCAAGGCCGGAATAGGCGCCTTTATGGGACGGCTCGGCGCCGTTCTTCTAAAAGGGACCATGGGCGTGGCCATGGCCGCGGTCATCCTTACCCAGATCGTACCCTACCTGCTGTGAAACTCTCCGCCAAAAAATTTATGGGCAACCCAACGTCCGGAGAAGCCGCTTCAAAGGGCGGCGGAAAATAATCGAGGACCCCGGCCCTATGGAATGGCTCATTCGCGCGCAAGACAAGGCCAAAGTTTTCGAGCTGGCCGAGACCCTGTCCGTGCCCCCCCTTATAGCCTGGGTACTTCTTAACCGGAGGATAGGCGATCCCGAAATCGCCCGGGAATTTTTGGAGCCCAAGCTTTCTCATCTGGCGCCCAAGCTGGAAATGGCGGGAATGGCAAAGGCCGTTTCGCGGATAATCGCCGCCCTCGAGAATAGGGAGATTATTGGCGTCCATGGCGATTACGACGTTGACGGCATCACCGGCGCGGCCGTCTTTATAAAGTTTATCGAGGAACTTGGCGGTGGGGTTACATGGCGTTTGCCTCACCGGGCCCGGGAAGGATACGGCATGAAGCCGGAGGGTATCGATGACCTCCACCGGGAAGGGGCGAGCCTCATCGTCGCCGTCGATTGCGGGTCCAACGACTTCGCGGCGGTGGAGCGGGCCAACGAGCTGGGCCTCGACGTGATCGTGGCCGACCACCACCAGGTTACGGTCGGACTGCCGCCCGCGCTGGCGGTCATCAATCACAACCGGGAAGATTGCCCCATGCGCGGATGCGAGCTTTCCGGAGCGGGCGTGGCTTTTTACCTGATCGCGGCGGTCCGGGCCAGGCTTAGGGAGACCGGCGTCCTCGATGCCGACGGCGGGCCCAACCTGCTGAATTACCTAGACCTTGTGGCCCTGGGCGCCGTGGCCGACGTCGTGCCCCTGACCGGGCTCAACCGGGCGCTGGTGTATTTCGGGCTCGAGAGGATCAATAAAGGAGGACGTCCGGGAATAATCCAGCTTCAAAGAGTGGCGGGGTCCATGGGCAAGATCGCCGGGACCGGCCAGTTGGCCTTCCATCTCGCGCCCCGCCTGAACGCGGCGGGAAGGATGGACGACGCGTCCCTTGCCCTCCGGCTCCTCCTGGAGGAAAGCGAAAGGGAGGCGGGAATGATCGCGGACCAACTCGAGAAGATGAACCAGACGCGAAGAAGAGTTGAAGAGAATATTTTCCAGGAGGCCCAAAAACAACTGGAAGGAGAGGATGATGACCTTCCAGCTCTGGTGACCCACGGACAGGGATGGCACGTGGGCGTGATAGGTATCGTGGCGTCCCGCTTGGTCGAGAAGTACGGAAAACCCGCGGCGGTCATCGGAGTTCACGACGGAGTGGGGAAAGGGTCGCTGCGAGGGGTCTCCGGCCTCAACCTGCACGAAGTATTAAAGTCCTGTTCTCATCTTTTCGAAAGGTTCGGCGGACATTCGGGCGCGGCGGGCATAACCATAAAAAATGAAAATATCTCGGCGTTTAGGAATGAATTTTCCCGTATTGTCGGCGAGTCGCTTGGGAAAAAAGTTTTTGGTCCGGCGCTGAAAGTCGACGCCGAGTGGCCCCTTAACCAGGTTGACCGCGATCTTATCAATGACCTGGAGAAGCTAAAGCCCCATGGGATGGGAAATCCCGAGCCCAGCTTTTGCGCCAGGGGTGTCCTGGTCCAGTGGTCCAGGGAGGCCCGCTCGAATACTCTGCTGATGGGACTCGAGGAAAAAGGCGCGTCCTTTACCTGCGTCGGCTTTCGGATGGCCGACAGGCGCCCCGAGCCGGGCGAAAGGATCGACGTGGTCTATACTCCCATCTTGGATTCATATCAGGGCGTAGAAAAAATCAAGTTAAGAATCAAAGACTTCCATGTCCTTTTATGAGAAACGGCCGGCGCGGGACAAGCGGGCGTAACCTTTTTATCGATCGGGCGTCACTAACCATTAAAGTATGAATTCGATAAAAGAAGGCCAAGAAATGACGGAAGTAGACCAGAACCATTGTCCCAGACACCCCGACCAATCGGTCGTGGCCAGATGCGTCAGGTTTAATCGCAGGTTCTGCGAGTTGTGTTTCCAGGACCCTGACGATAAGCCCGAGTGCCTCTCCGAGGGCACCTATTGCGAATACCGCTCCCAATGCACCCTCTACGAGCGAGTAAAGAGGAGAAGGAGGGAGGAGAGGCGAAAAGCCGCCGAATCGGCGTCCACGTCCGCCGAGGCTGGAGGAGCTTGATAAGTTTTTCTTCTCTTTTTACAATCCCGTGCTATAATATGCCTTCATGGCGCTTGCCCGACTGATAGCCGTATTTAACGGAGACCTTGAGGAATCCACTGAAACCTATAAATTTCTGCAGGGCCACCTGGTGCCGGTTAAGATGATACCCGACGTTACTTCTCCTCCGCTTCCGGGCCAGGCGGCCGACGACGTCAGGACCCGCTACAGCCTTTACGTTCTTCTGGTCGGCGAGGAAGACGCCGAATGGGCCGAGGGCCTTATAAAGGCTTACGTGGCCGGACGCTGATCCTCCATTATTGTCTTTGCCCGCTAAGTGAATACAAGATAATATCATCATAGTGCATGGCGAATGTTAGCCTCACGAAAAACTAACGAAATCTTAATGCGAGTGGTTTAACCTTAAGCTTAGCTTGAACTTTTAAGGATTAATAAAATGGCTAACGAACGTATACTGGTGGTGGACGACGAGGAGGATATCCTCGAGCTTGTCGATTACAATTTGACCAAGAACGGCTTTTCCGTTACGGGCGTAACGAGCGGGGAGGACGCCCTTGCCCGGGCTCGGGCCGATTTGCCCGACCTGGTGATCCTCGACCTTATGCTTCCCGGCGTGGACGGGCTGGACGTATGCAAGATATTGAAAAGCGACGGCAAGACTTCCCATATCCCCATCCTCATGCTCACGGCCAAGGGTGAGGAGGCCGACGTGGTTACGGGACTCGAGTTGGGCGCCGACGACTACGTTACCAAGCCTTTCAGTCCCCGCGTTCTGGTGGCCAGGGTGAGGGCGGTCCTTCGCGCCCGGGCCAAGGCCTCGATCGAGGACGACAACGAGAAAGTCAAGATACACGGGCTGGTGATCGATCCCACCCGCTACGAGGCGCTGGTGGAAGGAGAGCCGGTCTATTTGACTCATTCCGAGTTTCGACTGCTTTTCCTGCTCGGCCGGAGGCCCGGAAGGGTGTTCACCCGAGAGCAGATAATCGACAACGTCCATGGCTTCGACTACGCGGTGACCAACCGCTCGGTTGACGTCCTTATCGCCGGACTTCGTAAAAAACTGGGCGACCGGGGCGGCCTTATCGAGACCGTGCGTGGCGTCGGCTACAGGATGAAGGATTAATCCATGCGGATCAGGCGGCTCCTGTGGCAGCTTTTCTTCTCCTATCTTTTTATCACGATATTTTCCCTGGCGGCGGCCCTGTTTTTCGCGTCCTGGGCGGTCCAGGGTTTTTACCAGGAAAAGATCGAGGAATCCCTCGAGACCCGGGCGCGGCTTCTGGAGAAAAACGTAACTCGGCGGCTTGTTAACGGCGAGCCCGGACTCGATCCTCTTATGGTCGAGCTTGGCAAGAGCGCGAAAACGCGTCTGACCGTAATCCTTCCCGACGGCAAGGTGGTGGCCGACTCGGAGAAGGACCCGGAACAAATGGACAACCACTCGGACCGCCCTGAAATAAAAAAGGCCTACTCGGGCGAGGTGGGCCGGAACTCGAGATATAGCCACACTCTCAAGACCGACATGGTCTACGTCGCCGTTCCCCTGATGGACAACTCGAAAGTAGTGGGCGTTCTTCGCGCCTCGACCCCCGTCGAGTCGGTCGGCGCCGCCCTGCATGACGTCCGGTCCATGCTTATCCTGGGCGGCCTTATCGCCGCTTTGGCCGCCGCCGTGACCAGCCTTTACGTGTCCAGGAAAATAACCAAGCCCCTGGAGGAGATGAAAAAAGTCGCCGAGCGCTTTTCCGCCGGCGAGCTCGATCTCCGCATGCCCGTGCCCGACTCGGTGGAGGTGGCGGGCCTGGCCGAGGCCATGAACGAGATGGCCACCCAACTGGACGAGCGCATTCGAGTGATCAACGAGCAAAAGGGAAGGCAGGAGGCGATCCTCTCAAGCATGCAGGAGGGCGTCATCGCCGTGGACGGCGACGAAAGAATTATCAGCGTCAACGACTCGGCCGTTCAGATGCTGGGCATACGGGGCGAGGCCAAAGGCAGGACCGTAAGGGAGGTGGCAAGGAACGCGGACCTGCACGAGCTGGTTTCCCGCACTATCTCGAGCAAGGAAAAATCCGAGGCCGAGCTGACCATTAACGGCGAATCGGAGCGTTTCCTTCAGGCCCACGGGGCGGTGCTTCGCGACGCCAGGGGCTCGGCCATTGGAGCGGTCATAGTCCTTAACGACGTCACCCGGATGAGGAAGCTCGAGGCGATAAGAAGGGACTTCGTGGGCAACGTGTCCCACGAGCTTCGGACCCCGGTGACATCGATCAAGGGTTTCGTCGAGACCCTTAACGACGGGGCCCTTGACAACCCCGAGGACGCCCGGCGGTTTCTTGGAATCATCTCCCGACAGGTGGACCAGCTTAACGCCCTCCTGGAGGACCTTTTATTATTGTCCAGGATCGAGAGCGGCCAGACCGAGAGCCCCATCAACTTCGCCGTGGAAAGGCTAAGGCCCGTTCTGGAGTCGGCCATCGAGGTCTCGAGCCTCAAGGCCGCGGCCAAGGACATAAATATTGGACTTAACTGTGATAAAGACCTCGAGGTCCGTATCAACTCTCCTCTTTTGACCCAGGCGATCGTCAATCTAATAGATAACGCTGTCAACTATTCCAAGCCAGGCGGGGCGGTTATCGTCGAGGCGGAGACCACCGATCGAGGCGTCCGCATATCGGTCAAGGACAAGGGCAAGGGCATCGAGCCCGAGCATATCGGCCGTATTTTCGAGAGGTTCTACCGCGTGGACAAGGCCCGGAGCCGGAAGATGGGCGGCACCGGATTGGGCCTGGCCATCGTCAAACATATTAGCCAGGCCCACGGCGGAAGCGTTGACGTAACCTCCAGGCCCGGCTCGGGCAGTACTTTCTTCATCGATTTGCCCTTATAATCCGAAATGTTAGCGATCTAACCAAAACCTTATATTCCTCGAACCAAAGCCTAAAGCTACCCTGCTATCTTCTTCCAAAATTTTTGGCAAGGAGATTTTTGTATGTTGTTCAACCAGAAAGAGGCAATCATGAAACGGTACAAGTCAATAGGAAAAGTGGCGGCCCTCGCGGCCGTCTTGTTCGCGATGCTTTTCGCCACCGGCGCCAAAGCCGATGACGAGGCGTCGCTCGATCTGGACAAGTCGCTGTCGGGACTGAAGATCGAGGTCCTGGCCTACATCGACTACTCGGCGGGTTCCACTCCCCTGGCGGACGAAAAGGAAGAGTACTATAACCGCTTCGCGCTTACCAGAGGATACTTCACCATCAAGAAAAGCCTGAACGACTGGCTCGGGTTCCGCTTCACCTCGGACCTCGCCCAGGAGACCAAGGCTGAAGGCACCAAGCTGAACGAGAGCTACGTTGTGCGCATCAAGTACTTCTACGCCGAACTTAAACCTCAGGACCTTTGGATTCTGACTAACATGAAAGCCGAGATCGGACTGGGCCACACGCCCTGGCTGGACTTCGAGGAACACAACATGAACCCCTACCGCTGCCAGGGAACCATGCCCATCGAGCGGGCCCACGTGTTCAACTCCGCGGACACGGGCGTCAGCATCAGGGGTAACTTCGGCGGCAAGCTCGAGGACGCCAAGGCCAAGACCGGCAACTCCCATTACGACGGCCGTTACGGAAGCTGGCATATAGGCGTTTACAACGGCGGCGGCTATCACGAGGTTGAGAACAACCAGAACAAGCTGGTCGAGGGCCGCGTTACTCTCCGTCCCCTCCCCGATATCCTGCCCGGCCTCCAGTTCAGCTACCTTGGAATCTACGGCGACGCCAACGTGGCCGTCGATGACGTGGTCGCTGGAGTCACCCTCGAGGAAATCCCCGAATATCAGGTCAATATGTTTATGGTCAGCTTCGAGCATCCGTCCTTTTTATTCAACGGCCAGTATTTCACCACCAAGAACAAGGCCGGCGGCGGCTGGATCGATCCCATGGGCGAGTCCCTGGAAACGGTCGGCTATTCCGGGTTCGTCAACGTGAAAATCCCCGGAACCGACAATAAACTCAACGTGTTCGGCAGGTATGACTGGTTCGACATCGACCCGGACGACAAGTACGCGGCGATCGATCCTATCACCAATGAAGCCATGAAGGATTCGGCTTTCTCGACCATCATTGCGGGAATAGCTTACGACGTGTACAAAAACAACCTCCTCCTCGTCGCCTGGGAGAACACGGACTATGAAGAGGACGCCAACGTGAAAGACAAGCTGCCCGTGGCCGACAACAGGCTGGGCAAAGAGGATAAAATCCAGGTCGTGTGGCAGATTAAAATGTAGCGCTATTGATAGACTAACTATCTAATTTATTATGCAATTACTACAAAGGAGATCAAAAATGAAAAAACTGCTAATAGCTCTTATGGCCATCGGCCTAGTCCTGGCCTCGGGCGCCGGCATGGCTGAAGACAAGATGATTAACGGCGCGGGCGCGAGCTTCCCTTACCCGATCTACTCGAAGTGGGCGTACGAGTACAAGACCCTCACCGACGTGGCCCTCAACTACCAGTCCATTGGCTCCGGCGGCGGCATCAAGCAGATCAAGGCCAAGACCGTCGATTTCGGCGCCTCGGACGCTCCTCTCAAGCCCGAGGAGCTTAATGAATCCGGGCTCCTCCAGTTCCCCATGATCATCGGCGGCGTGGTCCCGGTCGTCAACGTGAAGGGAATCAAGGCGGGCGAGCTTAAGCTTACCCCCCAGGCCCTGGCCGACATTTTTCTTGGCAAGATCAAGAAATGGAACGACAAGGCCATCAAGGACGCCAATCCCGGGCTCAATCTTCCCGACACCGACATAACCGTCGTGCATCGCGCCGACGGCTCCGGGACTACCTGGATTTACACCAACTACCTCGATAAAGTCAGCAAGGAATGGCACGAGCAGGTCGGGACCGACAAGGCCGTCGAGTGGCCCACCGGCGTGGGTGGAAAAGGCAACGAGGGCGTGGCCACCTACGTGCAGAAGGTCGGCGGCTCCATCGGTTACGTCGAGTACGCTTACGCCATCCAGAACAAGCTGACCCACGTTCTGCTCCAGAACAAGGCCGGCAAATTCGTGGCCCCCGACATCAAGACCTTCCAGGCCGCCGCGGCCAACGCCGACTGGAAAAACGCGCCCGGCTACTACCTGGTGCTGACCGACCAGCCCGGCGACGATAGCTGGCCCATTACCGGCGCGTCTTTCATCCTCGTTTACAAAAACCAGGACAACGCCGAGAAGGCCAAGATGGTCCTCGATTTCTTCGAATGGTGTTATAAGCACGGAGCCGAGCCCGCCGAGGAGCTCCATTACGTGCCCATCCCCATGAACGTGGTGGAAATGGTCGAGGATACCTGGTCCAAGGAAATAAAGAGCGGAGGTTCTACGGTCTGGAAATGACTATACCACTGAAATTTAAAGCAAATTTAATTATCTTCCGAATGGAAGGAGATTAAATGTCTCAAAGTCAAAAAAAGCAAGACGGGTCGGCCCTGAAGTCCGGGGCCGATTCCGTTTTTCAATGGGCCTCTGCGGCCTGCGCCGCTTTCCTTCTTATCATTATTGCCGGCATATTTCTCGAGCTCGTCTGGAACTCGAGGCTGAGCATGAAAGAGTTCGGCTTCGGGTTCCTTATCTCCGACTCCTGGAACCCGGTCACGGACAAATTCGGGGCCCTTACCAGCGTGTACGGCACGCTCGTGTCCACGGCCATCGCCATGGTTATCGCCGTGCCCATCTCCCTCGTGACAGCGCTTTTCCTGGTCGAGCTGGCCCATCCGGTCCTCAGCAAGATCGTGGGCGGGGGCATCGAGCTTTTGGCCGCCGTGCCCAGCATCATCTACGGCATGTGGGGCCTTTTCGTTTTCGCCCCTTTCATGCAGGACCACATCCAGCCGTTTATCAAGGACCACCTGGGTTTCCTGCCTCTTTTCAGCGGCCCGCCCATGGGCATCGGCATGCTGACGGCCGGCATCATACTTGCCCTCATGATCCTGCCCTTTATCTCGGCCGTCTCGAGGGACGTTTTTCAGATGGTTCCCTCAGTGGTCAAGGAGTCGGCCTACGGCATGGGCTCGACCACCTGGGAGGCCACCAGAAAGGTCACCCTCCGCTACGGCATCAAAGGCATCGTGGGCGCCTGTTTCCTCGGGCTGGGAAGGGCCATCGGCGAGACCATGGCCGTGACCTTCGTGATCGGCAACAACCACAAGGTCAGCCCCTCTTTATTCAGCGCGGGCAACTCGATCGCCTCGACCCTGGCCAACGAGTTCACCGAGGCCTCGGAGCCTTTATACCTCAGCGTCCTGGTCGAGCTGGGCCTGGTATTGTTCGGCATCACCATTATCGTGCAGATACTGGCTCGGCTGTGGCTGGGCAGGATGGAAAAATCCATGGGGGCCGGACTATGAAAAGGCGGGGAGTCGCGCTTCGCCGGGCAACCGACAAGGCGGTCAAGGTCATCTCGGCCGTGTCGTCCCTTATCGGCGTGTTCTTTTTGGGCTGGATACTCTACGTGGTGCTCGACCGAGGCTTCGACGCCTTTAACCTGGCCTTTTTCACCCAGCTTCCCCGTCCTCCCATGGTCGAGGGAGGCGGCATGGCCAACGCCATGCTCGGCACTTTGATGATAACCGCTCTGGCCACGGTTATTGGCGTTCCCATCGGGATCATGGGCGGCATCTATTTGTCCGAGTTCGGGCTCGAGAACCGTTTGGCCTCGTCGGTAAGGTTCTATTCCAACGTGCTCATGGGCACGCCCTCGATCATCATCGGAGTGTTCGTTTACGGCATTCTGGTCGAGCCCATGCGTCGCTTCTCGGGATACGCGGGCGCCGCGGCCTTGGCCATCATCATGCTCCCGGTGATCGCCCGGACCACGGAGGACATGCTGAACCTGGTCCCCAATTCCCTTCGCGAGTCGGCCCTGGCCCTGGGCGCGCCCAGGTGGAGGGTCACCCTGGGAGTGGTCATCAAGTCGGCGCGGACGGGCATGATTACGGGGGTCCTGCTCGCCATCGCCCGGGTGGGAGGCGAGACGGCGCCTCTTTTATTCACCGCCTTCAACAACAACCTCATGTGGCCGACCAACTTCAACCAGCCCACGGCCAATTTGACGGTCACGATCTTCAACTACGCCATGAGCCCTTACGAAGACTGGAAACGCCAGGCATGGGGGGCATCTCTGTTAATCATGGTGGGCGTCCTGGCCGTAACCATTGCCTCCCGAATGATCTTTCGGGCGAACAAGGAATGACTTGATGGAAGTAACGACCATGGAATCGAATATAAATACGGACGAAAAACAAGCGGGAGAAAAGGGGCCGGTAAAATTGGTGTCAGACAATCCACATCCACTCAAGATCGAGACCAGGGGCCTGAACTTTTTCTACGGCGACCACCAGGCTCTTTTCGACAACGACCTCCAGATCGAGGCGAACAAGGTCACCGCCGTTATCGGTCCCTCCGGCTGCGGGAAGTCCACTCACATCCGGGTTTACAACCGCATATACGAGCTCTACCGGGGACATCGGGCCGCGGGCGAGATCATCATGGACGGGGAGAACATACTGGCGCCCGGATGCGACCTGCTCGAGCTTCGGCGGCGGGTGGGAATGATCTTCCAGAAGCCAACGCCCTTCCCCATGAGCGTCTACGAGAACGTGGCCTACGGGCTCAAGCTCCATTACAAGCTGAGCAAGGAAAAGACGGCCGAGAAGGTCGAGAAGTCTCTCAAGCTGGCGGCCCTGTGGGACGAGGTCAAGGACAAGCTCAATCGTCCGGCCACCGCCTTGTCCGGCGGCCAGCAACAAAGGCTTTGTATCGCCCGGGCCGTCGCGGTCGAGCCCGAGGTCATGCTGATGGACGAGCCGACCTCCGCCATCGACCCCGTGGCCACGGCCAGGATCGAGGAACTAATCGAGAAGCTAAAAGAGGATTATACTATCGTCATCGTAACCCATAACATGCAGCAGGCCGCCAGGGTTTCGGACTATACGGCCTTTTTCTACCAGGGAAAGATAATCGAGTTCGGCGCCACGAAAAAGATTTTCACTAACCCGGAAAAGAAACAAACCGAGGATTACGTGACCGGAAGATTCGGATAGGAGCTTACAGCATGTCGAGCCATCTGCAAAAAGAAATCGAGAACCTCAAGAAGAAACTCCTCTACCTGGGCGCCATGGTGGAGGAAAGCCTCAGAATATCCATCAAGTCCCTTCGCGACCTCAACCAGCGCATGGCCAGGGGAGTGATCGACAACGACTTCGAGGTGGACAGGATGGAGGTCGAGCTGGAGGAGGAGTGCCTCAAGGTCCTGGCCCTTCATCAGCCCGTGGCCGTGGACCTGCGCTTTATCGTGGCCATTCTGAAAATTAACGCCGACCTCGAGAGGATCGGCGACCTGGCCGTCAACATCGCCGAGCGGACCATGTACCTGGCCCAGAGGCCCCGCGTCGAGATAGAGTTCGACTACCGCGAGATGGCACGCAAGGCCGAGAAGATGGTCGAGAAGAGCCTGGACGCCCTGGTCAACATGGACGCGGACCTGGCCCGCGAGGTTTGCGGCTCGGACGACGCCGTCGACGACCTTAACCGTGAGATGTTCAACTTCGGCATGGACTATATAAGGACCCATCCGGACAGGGCCGACTGCATCATCCGCTACATGCTGGTGGCCCGACACCTCGAGCGCGTGGCCGACCACGCCACCAACATCGCCGAGGACGTCATCTACATGGTGGACGGTGAGATCGTCAGACACCGCTGGGACCTGAACGAGTCGTGATCCATTACCGCCTCCCGACCTCCATGCGGACCCCCAACGCGGGATGACCCTTACGGTTAGAAAAAACCTATGAGGGGTTCATCAGAACCCCTCAACTTTATTACAGTCTTAGCATATTCCTGTTTATTTGTCCAGAGTTATAGCTTCACAGCACTTCACAAAAACACCACCCATTTAGCAACATTTCAGGCAGTATTGACAAGCTATGGACACTAGATGGACACAAAAATAGAGGTTTTCCCAAACTCTGCTTGACTACAACGGAACCTGAAGTTTCTTTCACATTATAGACCGATACGAGTCACCGATTAATCATTTTATTTTTGCCTGGACGGTTCCTCAAGCCTGTCTCACCAAATCAACCAGCCCAGCCCGCAAACGAAATAGTCCTAGGGAACCGTGTTCTTATTAACGGCGTCGTAAAAGCTCCTCTGCTTATTCTCCGGCTTGTACATACAAAACCTCCAGCTTGATATCGTAGCGGTGGATGATCTCTATCATCACAAGTAAATGAGGACGTTTTACAACTGTCTGTATATATCTATTTAGATTTAGTTGAGATGTATCTATAACCTTTTTCACATTGCATGTCGTCAGAAATATGATATATTTCTCCTTTTTCATTAATAGCCCAAATTTCAAGACAATCGTCTTTATCTAGATTGGTTATTGTATAAATCCAATACTCATTATTTGTTGCCTTCTTTTCGAGAAAATCAGGTATATTTAAATCAATACGTGGCGTCTGATGTTTGAAATAATATTTCTCATCGCCAAGGAAATATATATAAGAAGGAGAAGGGTATATCATGTCTTTTTCGAAGTCAAATTCATCGAAAGAAGTGGCATATCTACCGTACTTATTAAAATATGCTTTTTGTCGTTTATACAAACCTTCTAATGTCTCTTTTCCATAATTTTGCAAAGACAACTTATGGACAATATCGGTCACACAAGAATATTGATAGAGTATAAATAAGACAATTATGAATACAAATCTACTTTTCATATTTCACCTCCAATTGTATCATTTATGTATATGCGTTATTTGCTCCTATTACCACAAGCTCACATGTAATCGTCCAATATTATTTTCTTTAGCATTTAGCGCTCAGATATTAAGGCTCATATCTTACGGTTTCAGTCCTTCCATATTTCATAAAAGGCGGAATGTGTCAAGCAAAATGAGACACGCCTTTCCTGAATTTAGTGTGGCAAACTGTTTATTTCCTCCGGTTTCGCCGGTGGGTTGATCCACGCTTTGCCGGGCAACTCCGGCGCCGTCGGCGGTCTTTTCACGAAGCGCTCCGGTTTTTTTTCATAGGCGTGGTCGAGCGTTTTTTGCCGGGCGGCCACGATCTCGCTCGCCATTCCGTAATGGACCATCTCGGGCGTCATCAGGCCGATCCCGGTGTGCCGATGCTCGCGGTTGTACCAATCGAAAAACTTCACGCAAAAGGCCCTGGCGTCCTCGATGGAGCCGAACCGGCTCGGGAACTCGGGCCGGTACTTCATGGTCTTGAACTGGCTTTCCGAGTAGGGGTTGTCGTCGGACACGTGGGGCCGCGAGTGGCTCTTGGTCACGCCCAGGTCGGCCATCAAGAAGGCCACCGGCTTTGATTTCATCGAACTCCCCCGGTCGGCGTGGATGGTGAGTTGTCCCGGCTCGATCCCCTGTTTTCGGATGCTGTCCCCGATCAGGCGGCGGGCCAGCTCCGCGCTTTCGCGTCCGGCGATCATCCATCCCACCACGCAGCGGCTGAAGATGTCCATGATCACGTAGAGTTGGTAGCAGGTCCATTTGGCCGGTCCCTTGAGTTTGGTGACGTCCCAGGACCAGACCTGGTTGGGGGCCTCGGCCAGCAACTCGGGTTTTTTGTATCGGGGACGCCGGAGTTGGTTGCGCCGCTCCCGGACTTCCTTTTCCGAGTCGAGGACGCGGTACATGGTGCGGACCGAGCACAGCCATGTCCCCTCGTCCAGGAGCGTTGCCCAGACCTCGCGGGGGGCCTTGTCGGCAAAGCGCTCGGAGTGGAGTTCGTCCAGCACCCGGCGCCGCTCGTCCTCGCTCAACGACCTTGCCGGCTTGGCCGCGCGCCTCGGCGGCGGAGGCCCGAAGGGAATTTTAGCGCGACGATTAAACGTTGCTCGCGACAGGCCCAGGGCCTCGCAGGCGGCCTTGGCGCCGACCCGGGGAGCGGCCGTGCTTGCCGATTCCATCATTCGCTCTCTTCGCCGGGCGGCTTGGCCAGGGGTATCCCCAGCAGATCGGCAACTTTTTTTTGGAAGTCGATTATCATCTCGGCCTGTTCGAGCCGCTTTTGGAGCTTCCCGTTCTCGCGCTCGAGGCGGGCCACTTCATCGGCCAGCGGGTTTTTGGCCTTGGGCTTGCGGCCCCGCTTTACGGGCGAAAGCGCTTTCAAGGCCCCCTCGTCCCGCTGCTTGCGCCAGGCCGTCAGGTGCGACGAATAAAGGCCCTCCCGGCGCAGCAGGGCGCCGACCTCGCCATGCCCCGAGCAGGCGTCGGCCTTCCCGAGGATTGCGAGCTTGTAAGCCGCGGTGAAGCGCCGCCGGGCGGGCTTTTCCGGGACCTCCGGCTCGGGAAGAATGATCGGCGCCCCCACCCGCTCGGGCCGCTTGGCAGGAGTGTCCTCCGGCTCGGCCGTCCCGGTTGGGGAGACTCCGGTCGCCCTACGGGCTCCCTCCGTCTCCCCAACAATCCCTGCCTTCTTCCTGTCTTCATCCATCTCTCTATACATCCTAATACCTCCCCCGCCCTACAGTAATTTAACATAGGGGAAGTGTCTCATCTACGTTGGCACAGAGGGAGGAGTCCTGGGAATTCTACTCCATGGATCGAATTGCCAAGACGTATCCTTATAAGTAATTTGAACCTTGAAATGATGGCCATTAATCTGGTCATCAACATTACATATCTCCGCATACATTCCTGGGTACATTGACTGCCATTCTCTAGTTGCAAATACTTTATTTAAATGATTAGTTAAAGCTTTTGCGTAACCAAAGCAACAAAGGTTTGTATTGTTTTCTGGACTTATAAGTTGTATGGAATCAATATAAACCGGCCGTCTCCCAATGGCCGTCCGAAACGCGCAGCGGAGATTACTTTGTTTGCCGGGGGACTCCTTTAATATTTTTTACGTCCTTCCAGGCCTCGGGAAGAGGCGGTGAGTCGGCGGGAGTGAGGTTCGCTCCGCCGGCGCCGGGCACGAAGATCGGAGAGCCGTGGCCGTTGCGTTCGGCTTCCTCAGCCAGTCTTACTATCTCCTGGTAAGTCTGCTTGCAGTCGTAAAAACCGTGCCACCAGGCGTAATCGGGCCCCATCATCATGGCGCCCATCCTGGCTCGCCGGCCCTCGTGGTGCCAGTACTCGTAGAACTTCCACTCGATTTCCTCGTCGAACACGGGCCACTTTGTCAATATTCCCTTTTCGTAAAGGTCGTCCATAATGGCCTTGGCGGGTTTATAATATTCCTCGTTATAGTGCTCGATGGCCAGGTCGTAGCGGTCGAGATAGTTCCTGGCCCACCTCGGGGAATGGCACTGGGTGCAGGCCGCGATCATTTTCAGTCTGGCGCCCTGGGCCTCGTGGTCCTTGTTGAGCACGGAGAGGGGGGCCTGGGACTCCCACTTGAGCCTCTCGCCCACGTCGTGGGTGGTCGAGAGGGGCCCTATCCCCGACATGTGGCAGGCGGCGCAAGTGGGGGCCGTGAAGTCGGTGGCCGGCTCCCAGGCGTCGGGCGCGGCCTCGAAGTTCCACTCGTCGGCGCCGGCGAGGTATTTTTTCCCGTGTTTGGACTCGAAGTAAATCTCGTCCTGGGGATGGTCGGGACCGAGATGGCACTGGCCGCAGTTCTCCGGTTTCCTGGCCTCGGCTATATCGAAGCGGTGGGCCGTGTGACAAATGGCGCAGCTTCCGTTCTTGCCGTCGGGATTGAGTCTTCCGCATCCCACGTTTGGCCAGTTCTCGGGAGTGAGTGTACCCGAGGCAAGGTCCGAGCCGTGACAGGCCCAGCACCCGACGGCCCGCTCGATCTCGCTGGTCATGCCCCGCAAAAAGGGGTCCTTCAACTCGGCCGTCTGAATCTCGTAGGTCCGGGCGTGCTTGCTGGACAGGAACTGTTTGGACTCGCGGGGATGGCAACGGCCGCAGTCCCCCGGCGTCACCACCGGAGATATCTTGACGTCCGAGAGAGACGCCGTGCCCGGGCAGTCCATGGCGTCCTTGTCCGTCTTCTCGGCCCGGTGGCAGTCGACGCAGGTCACGTTCGACCTGGCCATCACGCTCCGCGACCAGTCAAGGACCTGGCCGGGCGTATTCCTCGAGTGGCACTCGATGCAGGACTTCTCGAGCTGGGTCAGTCCCCTTTCCACGGCCAGGGTCTTGACCGGGGCCGCGGGAGCAAGGTCGCGGCCGCCCGGTTCGTCCGTCTGGGCCGAGATATAGTAAGAAGCGCCCATGGCCAGCGCCAGCGCCGCGGCCAGTATAGTCAAAGCCCTTTTCATTTTGCATCCTCCTCGGTTTTGGCCGGCGTTCGCAAGGATATGAACTCCAGGAACCCGCCGTGGAACATTTGCCGATGGCACTCGAGACAACCGGGGGCCTCGGCCATCCGCTGGAACTCGCGATGGGCCACTATCATCTTGATGGAGGCCCCTCCCGGCGTTAAGTTGGCGTGGCACCTCAGGCAGGACTCGTTCTTGACCTTGGACCTGGCCATGGCCTCGAGATGGGCCCAGTCCATTTTCTCCGGGTCCGACTCGCCCAGGAAATGAGCGTATACGTCCTTGGAACCGTCCCGCGTCTTGACCCAAAGGGTGTTTGCCAGGCCCGGCGGAACGTGGCAATCGGAGCAGTCCGCCCTTACCCCTTTATCGTTGGCGTAATGGGGGGACTTCATCCAGCCCTGCTCGGCCACTACCTTCATCTCGTGACATGACGAGCAGAACTCGCTGGTACCGGAAAAATGGACCGCCTCGAAGGATACCAGGACAAAGGCCAGGCCGGCGAGAAAACCCATTCCCATGAACGCGGCCTGAGTGGTCCATAATTTTTCCAGAAGTGCTTTGGTTATAGCCGCCATCATGTTGCCCTTTTGTATAGCCCGCCAGGAAAAAGATTACAAGGCGTATAGCTCCCGCGCCAGGAAGGCTATCAGGTATCAGCATACCACAATAGGCGCGGACGGCAAATAGTAAAGATTTCTGGGCGTATATATAGGGTCCATGGCCCTTTTGCCTGGTTTCTTTACCTGGGCTTCATCAGCGTATTTTTCGACGCGCCCCGAACAAACCATTGCCTTCCGGGTTTCCATATTATAGAATCAAGACTTAAAGTACCGAACCGCTTTTTGCGCCCGTATTCCAAAGTTCGCGTCACCGGGGGAATTGCCATGAGAAAATCTCGCTTTATCTTGCTCTTAGCCCTTTTGTCCTTGGCCATTTGTTTTTCCGGAAAGGCGTCTGGCCCGGGAGGCGAGATAATACCCGATGATTATCCGGCCCTTTCCGACGATGAGATGGCCCAGCTTAGATGGATACTCGATATAGCGGACCAGCCTCTCGAGGACTTTTCCAACATGGACGCCCTCGACCAGGAGGGAATGACCTCTTACAGGTATTGCCTGGCCTTCATGACCTACTTCATGGCCCTCGAGCAATACCACAAATTGCCGGCCGCGCCCGGAATCATCCAGCCGAGGATGGACAGGTTCATCCAGAAGATGATCCAGAAGCCGGTATGGGAATTCTGGGCCGAGACGAGCAAGGGCCTTCCCACGCTCGAGCCGAAAATGGACCGGCCCTATCCGGAGGACCGCGACCCGGTGCACAAGCGCAATATCATGTACTCGGGACACGTGGGCCATATGATCGGCCTTTACGAGACCCTCTACCGCGACATGAAATGGGAGCAGCCCGGATCGATCACCTTCGAGTGGGACCCGGACGAGCGCTACGTCTACGATTACCACATGCTGAACCGGGTCATGAACGACCAGATGCGGCACAACCCGGCCCACTGCGTCGAGTGCGAGCCCAACGCCTGTTTCCCCGAGTGCAACCAGCACCCCATCATGAGCTTCATGCTCTACGATTCCTTGCACGGGTCCACCACCTTCGAGGCCGCCGGTTATTTCATGGACTTCTTCCTCGAGAAGGAAATGATCGATCCCCGCTCGCATGAGACGGCCATGCTTTACCTCGTCAAGCAGGACTTGACCCTGTCCACTAAAAACCCCCACTATAAAAACGCCCTGGACCTCGTTATCACCCCCGCCGTCTCCCTCGGATTCGTCGGGCTCGACTCGGCCTCGGCCGACGGCTGGACCGGGACCTTCATGCACGTATGGCAGCCCGAGTACATCGAGCGCCATTACGAGTACCAGAAAAAGTACAGCCTGAGGGACGTCGAGGCGGACAAGGCCCGGCTGGCCATGACCGTATGGGAGCCCCAGCTCAAGTACGGATTCTTCGCCATGCTGGCGGCCGAGGTGGGAGACCTCGAGACCCGGGACAAGTTAATCAAGTTCGCCGACGAGAAATACAGGCCCCTCCGCGAAGGACCCTATCTATACTATCCGTTCAACCTCTCGAGGGGATGCACGGCCCTGACGGGAAAACTCCTCGCCTGCGCCCGGGCCATGGAAAAGGACTCCATGCGCAAGATGCACGTCTCGCCTTTTTCCGACGAGCACTTCCGGGGCCCGGCCCTCGACGACGTGGACTTTCCCCGGGTGGTCCTGAGAAGGGCCTTGTACGACGCCGAGAAAAAGGCGCTTATCCTGACGGCCGAGCCCGGGGAGAAATCGATAGGAGAGACCTCATTTGCCGCCGTCCGGCTCGATCCGGCCAAGACCTACCTTCTCAGCGTGGACGGCGCGCCCGACCGAGAAATTACAGGCGTCGATTCCGCCAATATCACCGTCCCCCTAAGCGGAAGGATAAACGTCATCCTGGCTGAAAAGTGAGGCGGGAAATTCTTTATACCATTTGAAATCGTCTCGTGGTATCATCGCTCGCGTAAGCCGCCGTCTCCGCGAGGGAGGCTGATAATGCCTTGGTTTAGCTTTTAATGGAGGCTTTCGATGAGGAACAAGACCCGTTTTATCTTGTCGGTTGTTTTAATAATTCCCATGGCCGCCGCCTTTTTTCTCGGCTCGGGACCGGCCAACTCGGGAGGCCCCGCGTCTCCCGGCGGCATCGATCTTTCATCTTATCCGGAGATAGGCGACGAGGAGATGGGCCAGCTTCTGTGGGCCTTGAAGATAGCGGACCAGCCCCTGGACGACTTCTCGAACATGGAGGCCATGAACCAGGAGGGCATGACCGCATATCGCTACTTCATCGCCTTCTCGACCTACTTTCTGGCCACCGAGCAGTATCACAAGCTGCCGGCCTGCTCCGAGATCATCCAGCCCCGGATTGACGGGTTTATCCAGAAGATGATCCAGAAGCCGGTATGGGAGTTCTGGGCTGAGGTCAGCAAGGGAGTTCGCAACCTCGAGCCCTATTTAAACAAGCCCTATCCTTCGAATCGGGATCCCGTGATCAAGGAAAACATCATGTACTCGGGACACGTGGGGCATATGATCGGACTTTACGAGACGCTCTACCGTGACATGAAGTGGGACGAGCCCGGCTCGATCGTTTTCAAATGGGACGAGAACGAAAAGTACGTATACGACAACCATTCGCTTCAGAAGGTGATGTACGACCAGATGAAGTACAGTAAGGACCACTGCGTTCCCTGCGAGCCCAATGCCTGTTTCCCCGAGTGCAACCAGCACCCGGTGCTTTCCTTTATCCTTTACGACCACGCCCACGGCGCCAGCCTCTCCGAGGTCAAGGAGGATTTCCTCGACTTTTTCCTGAAGAATAATATGATCGATCCCCGGAACCACGAGACGGCCGCCCTGTTTCTCGTCAAGCAGGAGATAACCCTGCGCCAGAACGACCCGCGCTTCGGAAACCTTATCGACGTTCTTACCGTCCCGGCGGTCAAGCTCCGTCTTCTCAGCCTGACCTCGGCCTCGGCCAACGGATGGACCGGCTCCATGATGCACGCCTGGCAGCCCGAATACATCGAGCGCCATTACCCCTTCCAAAAGGAGCACCATTACAAGATCATGCAGGACGGGGAGGCCGAACTGAAGCGGGACTTTTTCGAGCCCCGGCTCTATTACGGCTTCTTCTCCATTTTAGCGAGCGAGGTTGGCGACCTCGAGGTTCGGGACACGCTGATAAAAAAGGCCGACGAAATGTACGGCCCCTCCTGGAACGGCGGCTATTTCTCCTATCCTTTCGACCGGGACATAAAATGCGTTCCTCTTACGGGGCAGCTGTTGGCCCTGGCGCGGGCCAACCCCAAGTACGGACTGTGGAAGATGCACAATGAGCCCTTCTCGGACGAGCACTTCAATAGCCCCAAGGTCACGGGACTTCACTTCCCGGCGGTCCTTTTAAAAAGGGCCATATACGATCCCGAGAAAAAGGCCCTCATCATTACTGCGACGCCAGGAGAGCAAAAGAGCGGCAAGACCACGTTTTCCATCGATAACCTGAATCCGAAATCGAGCTACGCCCTTTACGTGGACGACGGACCGGCCATGGAGTACAGCGGCGATCGAAGCGTAATCGTTACCATAGACATTGGCGAGCGCCGGGACATAGTGCTTATCGAGAAAGGATAAACGCCATGCCCGTCTATCTTGTCCAGCACGGAAAGGCCCTGGCCAAGGACATCGACCCCGACCAGGGTCTGAGCGAGGAGGGGGCAAGGCAGGTCAAGGCCGTGGCGGATATAGCTCTTCTCCGCGGACTTGCCGTCGCCAGGATCGAGCACAGCCCCAAGACAAGGGCCAGGTCAACCGCGGAAATACTGGCCTCGGTCCTGAAACCAAGGGAAGGCGCGCACCAGAGGGAGGGACTGAAACCCATGGACGACGTCGAGGCCCTGGCGAGCGGACTGAATTCCGCCTCGGGCCTCATGTTGGTCGGCCATCTGCCCTTCCTGGAAAAGCTGGCTTCACTTCTGATTACGGGATCGAGCGACGCCAAGACGATCAAGTTCCAAAACGGTGGCATCGTATGCCTGGACAAGGAAGTGGGAAAAGATCGCTGGCATATTAAGTGGGCGATTACCCCCGATCTCACCTGACGCTTTCGCCGCCCGGCCTGGGCCGCCGCGGCTTCATTCCTGACTTTGTTGAAGCAAGCGGCCTTTTTGACTAGCCTATTCGTATGAAACCTTTTCAGCTTCTGGTCAAACCCGCCGCGGGCGACTGCAACCTCGCCTGCGAATACTGTTTTTACCGGCGGACCATGCCGGAGGTATATCCTGAGGCGAGGCGTCCGCGCATGGACCTGGAGACAATGGAGATAGTGGTAAGGGACCTTCTTTCCTACCGCTTTCCGGAGACGGTCTTTTGCTGGCAAGGCGGCGAGCCGACCCTCATGGGCCTGGACTTCTTCGAGAAGGTCGTGAAGACCCAGATGGAAAACGGCAAAGGCGGCCAGGTAGTGGGAAACGCCTTCCAGACCAACGGCGTACTTATCGACGGCGACTGGGCGGACTTTCTCGCCAGGTACAGGTTCGTGGTGGGACTCTCGCTTGACGGCCCTCGCGATGTTCACGACCATTATCGAAAAAACCTCGCCGGGGCCGGCACTTTCGACAAGGTCATGGACGCGGCCGAGCTTATGCGCTCGCGCGGAGTGGCCTTCAATATCCTTTCCGTGGTAAACCGCGTTAACCAGGACCAGGGACGGAAGGTCTACAGGTTCCTCCGGTCCCAGGGCTTCGATTTTATCCAGTTCATTCCCTGCCTCGAGACCGACCCGGACACGGGCGAGGTTACCGAGTTTTCGGCCACGCCCGGCGGGCTCGGGCGTTTCTTCGAGGAGATTTTTGACGAGTATAAAAGGGACGGTTTCCCCCGCGTGTCGGAAAGGAACCTGGACGCCCTTATGAACCTTCACATTTGCGGACGGCCTCAGATGTGTACTTTCGACCAGCAATGCGGCGGCTACCTGGTCATCGAGCACAACGGCGACGTCTATCCGTGCGATTTTTTCGTCGAGTCGCGCTACCGGCTGGGAAACGCTCGCAAGCGCAAACTGGCCGAGTTCTTCGATCATCCGGTGATGAAGAAGTTCGCCGCCGGCAAAAAAAAGGTTCCTCCCGATTGCGGCGCCTGCCCATGGTTTTCCTGGTGCGTGGGCGGTTGCCAGAAAGACCGGCTGCCGGACCGGGCCGAGGGGGTTGGCAGGACGTATTTTTGCGAGTCATATAAGAGACTTTTCGACTCGACCTATAAAGACATGGAGAAATGGACGGCCCCCCTCAAGGAGGAGGCCGAGCGACAAGCACCGCCCCGAACCTCCGGAAAAATCGGACGAAACGATCCCTGTCCGTGCGGAAGCGGAAAAAAATACAAGAAATGCTGCGGCGCCGGATGAGAGCCTTTCCCGCGCCGCCCAAGGAGTCAATAATGAAAAGAAACGCCTTAGCCTCACTGGTCCTGGCCTTGGTTATGCTCGCCATAACCTCGGGCGCTTTCGCCGCGCCTCTTCGGGCCGGGGCCGGCAAGGTCGAGATATCTTTAGGACCCGGCATGGCCCTGGCCGGATACGGCACGCGAATTAACAAGCCCCATCAGGGCGTGCACGACCCCGTGTTCGCCAGGGCCGTCATCTTCGAGTCCGGCGGCAAAAGGGCGGCCGTGGTCAGCGCCGATATCCTGCTCGTGACCCGCGAGCTTCATGAGGAGGTCGCCCAGCGGGTGGCCGATCTCCATCTGGACCTTCTCGCCATCTGCGCCACCCATACCCATTACAGCGTTGGCTCGTACGTGGACAACCGCCTGGCCGAGATCGCCGTCATGGGTAAATACGATCCCCAAGCCTTCGAGCTGGTTGCCTCCGCCATAACCCAGGCGCTGGAAGAGGCCGCATCGAGCGAGAGGCCGGCCCGGGCTGGAGGGGCCTGGGCCCCCGCGCCCGGCGTCGCGTATAACAGAAGACACAAGGGCGGGCCCACCGACCCGAGGGTCAGGGTGCTGGGCGTGTTCGACGAGGAGGGAGAGCTGCTGGCGCTTTTCGTGAACCACGCCGTCCATCCCACCTCCATGCCCGACCAGACCAGAATGGTGTCGGGAGACATGGTCGGAAGCGCCATGGCCGCCATCGAGGAAAAATTCCCCGGCGCCGTCGCCCTTTTCCTCAACGCCGGGGAGGGAGACCAGGCCCCCGACTCGAGCTGGCAAAAGGCAAGCTGGGACAACGTTGACAAGCTGGGACTGGCCATGGCCGAGAGCGCATTTTCAGCCTTCAAAGAAATAAGGCACGAGCAAGATATCGAGATAACCCTTTATAAAAAGGAGTTCGACATGCCTGAGGTGCAGCCTCGACGTTGGCCGCCATGTTTTCTGGGACTGAACGCCCTCTTCCCCTACCTGGGCAAGGGCATGATCAGGGAAAAGGGAGAGATCATGGCCATCAAGATCGGCGATACGGCCATGGTGTTCTCGCCAGCCGAGATAAGCTACGAGATTCAGCATGATATCGAAATGATGCTTCCCGACTCGAACGTTCTGGTCACGGCCCAGGCCAACGACTATTACGGGTACGTGGTCACGCCCAAGGATTACAGGTCCGGCGGCTACGAGACCTGCATGAGCTTTTACGGACCGGATTTCGGAGATTACCTGACCGGGCAATACGAGATTATGCTTAAAGATAATCCGGCAAAATAATTTTCGCTTGAATAAAAAAGGTGGAAGGGCGTCTAAGGACTGGCCAAAAACGCTAAGGCGGGAATTTTCCCTCCCTTTTAAGGAAGATAAAATTTCCGGAAAAAGTCTTTGCGCGGCTCCCACTTATGAGGGAAACCGTTTGCGGCAAAAGCCGGTATGCCCGGCTTTTACCAGGTTAACGAGAATAACCTGATATCGATCAAGCGGCGGCCTCGCCTTTTAACTGAGCCGGATAATTGAAGTAAATCGTCCTGCCCTGCCGCTTCAGCGTGTCGCCCAGCATTATCATCACGAGAGCATTCTTGGCCGCGTCAGAAAGTGGAAGCCCCTGAACCTCTCCGAAAAGAGATTCTATCAGGTCGCCTATTGTTGTCACCGCTTCTCGATTCTGATCGTAGCTTTCCATGACCATGTCCTCCTCTATGACCACATTACAAGCAAGCCGCGTGCCAGAATCGGATAATAAGTTAAAAAATTAAATTGTCCTATGCTTTCAGGCTATAATAACCTGGCCGTGAATCAATGTTCACGATTTGGAAAACAAATGATAGTAGAATTTACCGGAATCGGCTAACAAAAATTGCACTACAGCGCATTTTGTCATTGCCTTTTGCCGCCAAAGGGCCAATATGCCGCATCTTTTGCCAATGGAGATCGGATTCATTAAAATGGAATAAAATATTTCAATATTTGCCGATTTCGAGAAATTAATTCCCGTAAATGACACTGAAAACAAAAAATCATGGGGATCCCCATGTCATCTGATCTTCCGGCTGATCTGATCAATGGGCCGTATCGAGGAGGTTGTGGCCGGGGCCGAAGCTGCCGTCGTCGTTCTGGAGGGTGAAGAGATAGTCCCTGGCGCCCGGGGCAGGCCGGCCCGAGCGGGAAAGGGCCAGGAGGGAGAGGGCCGTCACCCGGATGGAGCCGTAGGAGCCGTCGGGGAGCTGGAAAGAAAGGAGGTGGGCGGCATTAGTCGGTTCGGGCGCGGCAAGGAGGCGAAAGGAAGCCTCCTCAGCGTTGGCGGGCGAAATCGAGGCAAGGGAAGAGACGGCGTCCGTGACGTCGTGCCCATGGGCGCCGAGGGCGGCCGCGGCCAGCCCCGACCTCCGCGCGTCCACCACCGCCCCGAACCCGCCGTTCGGACCCGCCGCGCCCCGAAGCCACTCAATCCCAGCGGTAACCGCCGGGTCCTCCTCGGCCAGGCCCGGGAAAATCGGGAGCAAGATTAGCGCCTCGCAAGTGATCAAAAGCCATAATAACGATTTCAGTTTCATTCTTCAGCCCCTAATGTTTTTGCTCTAATTATTCTTTACTTTTTTTATTGCGTATATCATATTTACAAGAAATATAATTCCAAGGAAATAACTTACTATTAATACGATGTTTTCATTAATGCCTATTTTACTTGTATAAATAGCTTTTGGGTTAATTTCACGTAATGTATTTATTGATGCTACAGGTGGATAATAATAAAACGTAAATAGCATTGTTGTATATAGCACGATATGACTCATGGTCATAAATAGCATTGTGTGAAATATTTTTTTTGAATATGAGTAATGTAAAATAAATATGCTAGTCCAGCAAAGAAGCATAGAATGAATCAGAAATGATATTGGAGAATAATTGCTATTCGCGATTAATATAAGAAATATATGTTGTAAATAATATGATGGTATCCATTCCTTCTCAGAAATAATTTGTATAGCTATCGATTGGAATACTTCAAAAGACATTTTTAAAATGAACATATTATAAATACTGATAATTATAATGTTTGATATTATCTTTCTCATAGCGTAATTCTCCTAATGATAGTTGAATGGTACTTCATTCAACCCAAAGCCTCTCATCTTCCCAGGCTCGATTATAACAATCTAGTGTCCCCCAAATGCATTTATTTACAGAGGCGCCGCCTGAGCATTTTTTTCTTTCAAGACCAAGTTTGTCCTGGTTCAGCGGGAAATGGAGTACCCCCGCTTTTGCTAAGTGAGTACGGCCTTCGCACTCACCCTCAAGATTCCGCCCTTCGGGCGGGAGTTTTAAGAAGGCATTGGGGGTCTATCGTTTGATGAGTTTAGGCCGGGCGCTGAGGGTGTTCCCCAACGCCCTCTCATCAACGCGATGAGCCCCGCCGGGCTATCCCTCGGCGGGTTGCTCTCCAGCAGTGCCCGCCTCTGTTTCACCCGGCAAGCTCAGGCTACTCCAACCGCCAACGCCATGTCAAGCCCGCCGCGTTCGACCATCCGCCGCCGCTTCCGCTCTTCCCGCGCCGCTTCCAGCTTCAGGTCCCGAGCCGCCCAAATCTCCGCCTCCCGGCCAGCCAGTTTGTCCGCCGGCGCAATGTAACCGATCGCGCTGTGCAACCGCACGTTGTTGTAATGCTCCACATACTCGCCCACGATCCGTTTGGCCTCATCCAAACTAAGCGGCGTCTTCGGACGGATGCATTCCTTCTTCAGCGTTTGATACCACCGCTCCTTCTTGCCGTTGCTTTGCGGATAGTACGGCGAGGTCCGAACGTGCGTCATCCCGCTCACTCGGATGAACTCCTTGAAATCCCGGGCGATGAACTGCGGCCCATTGTCCGAGATGATGCGAGGCCGAGCAGCCGGATACTTCTCCTTCGCCCGCTCCAGGATCACTTCAACCTCCCACTCCTTCATGCTCTCTCGAATGTCCCAGTGGACCAGGTAGCGGCTTTGGCCGTCAATCACGCTGAACAGGTAATAAAACGTCCCGCAAATATTGATGTGGCTCACGTCAATGTGCCAGTGTTCATGCGGCCTTTCGGGCTGCTCGAAACCCGTGCCCTTCAGCGACGGCTGGCCCGAAAACCGACCCAGCAAACCCGCTTCCGACAGCACCCGGTAAACGCTCGCCGGAGACACGCATACCAGATTCTCATCAAGCATCATGAACGCCAGCCGGCGGTAACCCTCCAGCGGGTGATCGAAATGATAGCGGATGATCGCCTGCTTCTCCCAATCCAAAAGCCAATGGTCCCGAGGGACCTTGCCGTTGTGCTCGTTGGCCAGGCCGTAGCGCTTCTTCCAGTCGTAGTACTTCGAGCTCGATATCCCCAGCCAATCGATCAGACGGGCCGCCGGAAGCTCCGCGCGGGAAAGCCAGTAGCCGACGTAGTCAACCACCTCGTCCCGCGTGTCGGGGGGGACCCATGCGGCCCTCAGAGGTCCCCAAGCTCTTTTTTTAACTTGACGTGGTCCTCCATCAGCTCTGAAATCACCTCGTCCTTCTTCCGAAGCTTGGCTTCCAGCGCCTCGATCCGCTCTGCCTCGCGCCGCTCCGGCCGGGAGGGCTGCCGTTCGAAGGCCGCCGCGCCGTTTTCAAAGAACTGCTTCTGCCAGTTGTAGAACTGGGTCGGCTGAATCCGCTCCTGCTCGCAAAGCTCCGACACTGCCACCTTGTCAACCAGGTGCCGCCTCAGCACCCGAACCTTCTCCTCCGCCGTAAATCTTCTTCGTCTCCCTTCCATCGTCCCGCCTCCTTCTCGATATAACTATCCTCGCGGAGGCGTTCTCCATTTTCAACTGAGGCAGGACAAGTTGAATGATTGTATTATTAACGGCATCAGTGAAATCTGTTCCATCAGTCAGCATTGGCGCTATAATTGAACCAAATAAAATTGTATCAGCCACCTGTAATTTTCGGGACCACGTCATTAGATGAAAATCATTAGTGAATTTATCTAGCACATGTGCCATAGCACTTGTATTGCATGCTAATAAAATAATGGGTCTTCCCAAGAATCTGTGGGTGTTCTTTGACATAGTTTAGTTGAAAAGCACGGTCGTTTCAGGCTAATAGGGTTATGCGAAAACAATCCTGAAGCCTGAAGGAGTCGACCGTGCTTGTAGAGAGTCTTGTACGAGAAACGCTTGGCGTCAAGGATCACAAGGTTAAGAGCGTCAGCGGAGACGCGGCGGGGCTTACGGTTCTTATGGATCGCAAGAAGCTTCGGAAGCTCACCTGCTCTTGTTGCGGCTCTCGATCTTGGGTTTACGACACGCTTGCCGAGAGGACCTGGCGTCATGTTCCGTTGTGGGGCATCCCCGTGACCATCGTTTACAGCCCGCGCCGGGTGAACTGCCCAAATTGCGGCGTCAAGGTCGAGCAGGTCCCGTGGGGAATGGGCAAAAGTCGGCTCTCCCTGCCGCTGATCATCGTGCTCGCCGCCTGGGCCAGGCTCCTGGCCGTCGGCGTCGTGGCCGACCTTTTCGGCTTGAGTTGGTCCACGGTGGGGGCGGCGGTCAAGCACGCGGTGGCTTACGGCCTCGAACACCGCGACGTTTCCGGCGTGCTTTACATCGGGATCGACGAGGTCTCTCGCAAAAAAGGCCACGTCTATCACACCCAGGTTTACGAGATCGGCAAGAGGCGGCGTCTTTTGTGGTCCGGAGAGGGGCGCAAGAAAGAGACGCTGGAACGTTTTTTCGATGAACTTGGCGAGGAGGGGGTTGCCGCCATCCAGGGCGTCTGTTGCGACATGTGGGCGCCTTACGTGGACGTCATCAAGGAGAAGGCGCCCAAGGCGGTCCTTGTTTTTGACAAATTCCACCTTGTCCGCCACTTGAACGACGCCGTGGACAAGGTGAGAAAAAAGGAAGCCGAGAAGCTCAAGGAAAAGGACCCGGAGCTTTTGAAGGGCACGAAATACATCTGGCTCAAAAACCCCTGGAACCTGACGCCCAAACAGAAACAGCGGCTTGGTTACCTGGAGAGCATGAACCTTAAGATCAACCGCGCTTACCTTCTCAAGGAGAGCTTCCGTGAATTGTGGTCCTATCAGAGCAAGGGTTGGGCCAAGCGTTATTTGAACAAGTGGTTCTGGTGGGCGACCCACTCTCGCCTGGAACCGATGCGTGATTTTGCCTGGCTTCTTCGCCGTCATGAGGAAGACGTCCTTAATTGGTTCAACGTTCCGATCGATAATGGGGCGGTGGAGGCAATGAACAACAACGCCAAGGCCATCAGTCACCGAGCCAGAGGTTACAGGAGCGAAAAATGGTTCACCCTGATACAATTACATTGCCTGGGTCAAATGCCCATGCCGGAATCCACCCACAGATTTGCGTAAGGAGCCAGATTTTTTTCTCCAGCCAATAATGCCCCTAATCAAAATCTAACGTTTTTTTGACTCCTTACGGCTTGACAAGTGAAAAAGCGGCCTTAAACTCTTGGTATATTCAAAAAAGAAAGGAGAAAGAAAAGATGGCGGACGAAAAATCATTCAAGGGAAGCAAGACGAATTTTGTTTGGGTCAAGGACAGGGCTGGAAACGAGTTCCTCTGCCCGGCCGGTTCTCTAAAGGATCCCAAGGACGCTACTGAGGCCGAGTTGGCCAACTGCGTTGACGACGCTACGGCGAGCGTGAACCCCAGAGGCGGATAATACAAAAGAGAGATAACCCGGCCGAGTCTTGGAGAACTTGTTTCCAAGACTCGTATTAATATTCCGGGAAAACCAGTCCGAAAAATCTCGAGTAGTCGGCTGAGTGCCCGGTTGCACGGGGTGGACAATGCAATATTGTCCCCAATATTGCGTGGGCGGCGAAGCCCCGGGCTGATCGCTTCCGACGCCAATCGTATTGAAAGGCCTTTTTCAAGTGGAGGAGCTAAAAACAATCCGTACACATTATTTTAGAAATAGCAATACTCAGCCCTTGGCTACGCCACCAATGCATTTTGTAAAAATGCATGATGGGCCACCCTCGATCGATTGTTTATGGTATATCTCACAATCTAATCTCTATAACAACGGATACTCAAGCGCCCGATGACCTGTTTCCCCAAGCGGGACGCCCGCGGTTTTTTCAAAACCTTGTGCGCCACCCGCCAAATGAAGATGGAAGATTCTCTAAACCTTTCCAGTGGAAAAGTCGCGCGCACCATCCACGGCTTGACCGGTTCGACTTGAACGTATATACAAGGTGGGAGAGGATGGATCAGCGTTCGTGATTTGACTTTAGCCGGCTTAAGGAAGGAGAGGAGAAGATGAGACCTATATCCAGACGAGACGCGATGAAGATGGGAGGGGCCGTAGCGGGAGCCGCCGCGATTTCTCCGCGGGTGGCGGCGGCGAGAAAAGAGCTTGACGCGGACCTTTACATTTTTCCGCCCGAGGGGCAGGACGGGAAGCGGGTGATCGAGCCGCCCCCTCCGTCCATCGTCGAGGACGGCAAAATACGGCTCGGCCATTTCACCGAGCCCTGCCGAGACATGAACCTTCTCGAGGCAAAGCTTTTCAAGGGAGGCGAGTTGACCGTCTCGGGCCGTCCCCGGCTGCAGGAATGGGTCGGCTTCGGCATGGTCCATGACGAATGGTACTTCGGCTCCATCATCATGGACTTCAAGCTCCTTACCATCGCCAGCGTCTACGCTATAAACCGCAAGACCGGCGACTACTTCTCCCATGGCGGCTACGACGGCGGCGGCGACTCGCGCGTGGCCAAAACCACCTGGAACGACTCGACCTATATGCGCAAGAAGAACTTTTATCTCGAGTACCAGCACGACCTAGGCCGCGGCCGCCACCTGATCATGATCGATATCAAGGGATCGGGCAAGAAGCCGGCCCTCAAGGGCGAACTGACCTTGAGCGAGGACCTCGATCACTTTCAGCCCCAGGTCATCAGCATGCCGTCGCCTCCAAAAAATTACATGTACACCCACAAGGCCAAGATGCCAACCGAGGGATACGTGACGGTGGGCGACCAAAGGCTTGAATATGCGCCCGAGCGCAACTTCTGCAATATGGACGAGCATAAGAGCTTCCCTCCCATGCCCGCGAGTTGGACTTGGGGCACGGCCGGCGGCAAAAGCGACGACGGGACCTTCATGGCCCTGAACGTATCCGACAACTCGATGATGGACGCCGAAAAGTGGAACGAGAACTGCGTCTGGGTGGACGGCAAGATTTCCCTTCTCGGTCCGGTCGAGTGGGAGCACGACCCTAAAAATACCATGAAGCCCTGGCGGGTCCGGGAAAGGACCGGCAGGATGGAGGCGGAGTTTATACCAGAGGGGGGCAAGACCTTGAACCTCAGCCCCATCGGGATCAAGTATTACCAGAAATGCGGCGTTTTCTCGGGCTTCCTGATTGGTGACGACGGGGTAAAGAGGACGTTCAAGGATTTCTACGGCCCGGCCGAGAACGGGGCCTTCTTCAAGAAGAACGGATGAGGGGGGCCGGCTCAGCCCGCGATGGGGGATGAGTACTCGGTCCCGTCCTCCTCGAAGGCGGTCACGCGGTTGAAGAGCTTAAGGCGGCCGCAGTCATAGGAGCAGTAAAAGGCCAGGGCCTCGCCCGGCTCGATGGTCTGGACTCCGTGGGGGAAGAGGTAATCGATCATCTCTTTTCCGTGGGGTCCCTCGAGGAGGACCATGCTTTGCAGCCTGACCCTTTCGTCGCCCGAGTTACGGGCCGTGACCTCGAGGTTCATGCCGTTCATGGAACAGCACTTCATCTCCAGCACGTCCTCCACGAGGGAGTCCCGGTATAGTACTATCTGGACCGACTTGGCCATTGGGGTAGGTAAAGATGGGAACGCCCCGAAGGCCGAGGCGTTCCCTCTCGATCGGATCAGGCCAGCTTGGTGCGGCTGATGATTTCCTTCATGATCTCGTTGGTGCCGGCGAAAATGGCCTGGACCCGGCAGTCGCGGTAAGCGCGGGCAATGGGATATTCCTCCATGTATCCGTAGCCGCCGAAGAACTGGAGGCACTCGTCCACGATCCTCTTAAGCTGGTCCGTGGTCCAGTACTTGGCCATGGCCGTCTCGACGTCCACGTTCTTGTGTTCCATATGGGCCTTCACGAGCTGGTCCACGAAGACCTGGCTCATCTCGGCGATGGTGTACATCTCCGCCATTTTGAATCGAGTGTTCTGGAAACGACCGATGGGACGGCCGAAAGCCTTGCGCTCGTTGATATATTCCTTGGTTAGCGAAAGGGCGCGCCATATTCCCGCGATGCATCCCACCGAGCAGACCAGCCTCTCCTGCTGTAGTTCCATCATGAGTTGGAGGAACCCCTGGCCCTCCTGCCCGAGCAGGTTGGACTTGGGCACGCGGCAGTCCTCGAAGCTGAGCTCGGCCGTGTCCTGCGAGTGCCAGCCGATCTTCTCCAGGTTCTGGCCCTTTTTATAGCCGGGCGTCCCGGCCTCGATGACCAGAAGCGACAAGCCCTTGTAGGCGGGCTCGGCCTTGGTATCGGTTTTGACGGCCACGACCACCAGGTCGTTAAGGATGCCGTTACTGATAAAGGTCTTCTGTCCGTTGACGATGTAATGGTCGCCGTCGGACTCGGCGGTGGCGCGGATGGCCTGAAGGTCCGAGCCGGCGTCGGGCTCGGTCATGGCCACGGCGGTGATGATCTCGCCGGTGCAACAGCCGGGGAGCCATTTCTTCTTTTGTTCCTCGTTGCCGAAGTTCGAGATGTAGGGCACGACCACGTCGGAATGAAGATTGAGAGCGAAACCCGTTACTCCGTAATTGGCCAACTCCTCGATCTGGATGACGGAATAAAGGAAGTCCACGCCCAGGCCCCCGTATTCCTCGGGCAGCCAGGGACAGACGAACCCGTTCTCGCCCGCCTTGGTCCAGATGTCGCGGTCTACTATCCCCTTCTTTTCCCACTCCTCGTACTTGGGAACGATTTCCCTCTCGATGAACTTCCTGAACTGTTCGCGGAACATCTCATGTTCTTGCGTGAATAGGCCCCTTTCCATATTGCACCTCCTAATGAATTGCCGTTCAGTTTCAAATAACGAACGTTACATATACCACGCCAAAAGGACCGTTTCAAATGAAAAATGAAGGCAACGCTGAAAAAACCAAGATTTGAGAGATAGAGGAAAGAAAGCCGTTCTGAGTCCAGATAATTGGCCCCAATGAAGAGTCACTCAGAAAATTTTACGCTTGCCTCTTTATCCAAATGCCAAGATAGGCTACATTGAAGCGTATTGATCTCGATCGGCGGATGAACCGATAAAGAAATTTACGGAAGACTACGTTAGCGGAAAATTGCGAGGATGAGAGAGCAATAAACGATTTGAAGTTTTCTTTTGACGTCCGGGTTAAAGTTTTTAACCTGGCCTCGGGTTTGGCAAAGGATAAGGCCTTTTCCTTTACTAAACAAACCGTTTGTTTACAGGATTTTAAAATAAGTCCTGTGGCCGAAAAACGGCGCGAGGCAATGCCCCGCGCCGCCTGATTGACTTGGATTGGTCCCTAGCCCGCTTTGGTCTCCTTCTTCGCGGCCCCTTTTCTCACCAGCGTCAGGGCCAGAATGACGATGAAAAACACCGCCGCGTTGCCGAAGAAGTCCCTGGCGCTCCAGCTCGATGCGTCGCTCATCATGCAACTGAGGTTAACGCTTCCGCCGGGGGAGTACCTCGAGCCGACCGCGAAAAGGGAAGCCTTGTCCGTCACGCCCGCCACCAGGTTGCCGTCACCGTCCTTGTTCGTGATGAGCTGGACCCAGTCCTGGGAGTCCTCGTCGTAGCGGTAAACGACCAGGTTGTCCTCGGCGGCCGTCGTGCCGTCAACAACGCCGTCGTCGTCCTCGTCCTTGTAAGAGATGACGATCGTCCCGTTGACCCCGCCAAGGTCGGTCTGGCCGTTCGTGAGAAGGACCTTTTTGAACTCCCCGAAATAGCCCGGCGTGGGGGAGGGAAGGTCCGAGTACTTCTCGGCGAGGCCAGCCGTGAGAACCACCGCCGCGTCGCCGGAGATGGCCGCGCCGGAAATCTCGATCGAGGCGTACCCGTCGAAATTAAGCTCGGCGAAGACGGTGGAGGAATCCAGGGCGCGGCTCCCCGCCTGGTTGGCCGTCGAGACCTCGTATTCGTCCATGGAGTTCCGCGCAACGCCGGGCGCCGCCTCGGCCGGGATGAACTCGACCAGGAGGACCAGGTCATCGAAGTCCCAGTCCGACTGGCCCACGGGAAGGTCCTCGAAGCCGATGGTGTAGGTAAAGGCGTCCTGGCGCGACACGCGGGCGTACATCGAGTCCGAGTAGTGGTCGTAAACGCCAAGGCCCCAGGACTCGGCGTGGACCCGGATGAAGAAGTTCACCGTCTCGCCCGAGAGCACGGTGGTGGTCACCACCTTGCCCACGTGCTTCAAGCTGTTTTTGATAAGGCGCTCCTCGATGGGCTCGGAAATCCAGACCTCGGAGGAGAGGGCGGCCGAGGCCTCGAGCAGGGTGGCCTTGATCTTCCACTCGCCGCTGGGGGTGACTATTTGCCGGCAGCCTTCCTGGTCGGAGGGGTCGAGCGGGTCGGCCCCCGAGCAGACCTCCTCCCCGTCGAAAACGCAGTCCCCGTCCGTGTCGGGATTAAGCGGGTCGGTGTAATAAATCCCCGTCTCCTCGCCGTCGGTCAGTCCGTCCCTGTCCGTGTCGCCCGTGGCCTCGAGCCGGCAGATGGACGAGCACCCGTCGCCGTCCGCCGTGTTCCCGTCGTCGCAGTTCTCGCCCCGCCCGATGCGGAAGTCGCCGCAGACGGGGAACTGGTAGTAGTTGTGGTTGAAGGTGGGAACGAGGCAATTGTCCTCCATAACCGAGCTTAACACGTCCGGCATGCCATCCAGGTTAAGGTCGATGACCAGACCCATGCCGGGTTCCTCGTTTCCGGACACCGTGTAATACTTGACGTCCTTGAACCATCCGGCGCCGTCGCCGAGCAGGACCCGCATCTGGCTATAGTAGCGCGAGCGCACGGTGACGTCCTCGTTGCCGTCGTTATCGAGGTCGCCCTGGTCCATTCTGTAGCCGTAGTGTCCCGTGTCCTCGGCGGTGGAAAGAACGAAGATTCCGTTCCCCTGGTTTTTATAGGCGCGAACGAGGCTTCCGCCTGAGGTTACCACGTCCTTGTGGCCGTCATGGTCGAGGTCGATCACGCTAATGCCCGAAATATAGCGGTCGGAGTCCAGGGTCTGACTTAAAGAGGGGCCGGCTGACGTTCCGAAGTAGATTTTCAGGGACGGGCTGCCATAGGTTTGTGAGCTCGATCCCAGGATAAGGTCGTTGTAGCCGTCATTGTTTAAATCCGCAATGGCCGAGACCATGGTGTCTCCACCCGTGCTGATCGAGGAGTCCTGGGTAAAGTTGCCCGTCCCGTCACCGTGGTAAATCACGAAAACGTGAGTGTAGCGCGTGCCCACCACTATGTCCTCGAAGCCGTCATTATTGACGTCTCCCACTGAAACGGACCAGGGCCGGTCGCCGGGAATGAAGATATTGGCCAGAGTAAGAGTTCCGTCGCCGTTTCCGAAAAAGATATGCATCTGGTCGGAGTTGGCGTCCACCGTCACTATATCGGCGAAATGATCGCCGTTGAGATTGCCCGAGGCCATCCAATACAAGTAACTGCCCATGGTATGCTGGTAGGTTGGGACAAGTACCCCGCCGGCGCTCATCAGGTAGACGTTAAGGTAAGCCGAAGAAGCCGTGCCCACCACCAGGTCTTCCAGTCCGTCGTTGTTTAGATCGACCGCCAACATTGGCCTTGGTTCTTGTCCAGAGTAGGTGATAATCGGACCCTCGACGACCATGTCGAAGGATTCCGTGCAGTCACCGGCGCAGCCGTCTCCGGGCAAGAGGTTGCCGTCGTCGCACTCCTCCCCCGGATCGAGTATGCCGTCGCCGCAAGCGTTGACGCCGCAGGTCGATGCCCTGGCCGAGGGAATCGAGAAGAAAAACACTATCGCCATAACCATGGCGATTACCGAGAAAGGAAGAAATCTTTGCATTTTCATTTTTCTCTCCTTGCATTCAGCCTTGCCCTTTGGCTTTGATTAAAGAAAACTTTGGATGAAAATTACTAGCCTGAAAATACCATCGTGATTTGCCTTTGTCAATTCTTTTTTCATAACGTCTTTTTTCACGATAATCGCGTCGCCTTGATTTTAATGGCCCATTAAAACTATGATTAACTCTCATGGGCGAGCAAAACGGAAAAATCGTGAAAAATGGCGCGCGTCCCGAGATGACCCTTAAAGCCATACTGGTGGGCGTGGTAATCGGGATACTTTTCGGGGCGGCCAACGCCTACCTGGGACTGAAAGTGGGATTGACCGTCTCGGCCTCGATACCGGCCGCCGTGATGGGAGTGGCCGTCTTCGGCGCCTTGAGGCGCATGAGGCTGATGGGGCCTCCCACCATCCTCGAGAACAACATGGTCCAGACCGTGGGATCGGCCGGGGAGTCCCTCGCCGCTGGCGTCATCTTTACCGTGCCCGCCCTCATGCTCCTCGGGTTCAAGCCCCAGGTGCTCGAGATATTCGTGCTCGGGGCCGTGGGCGGCGTTATGGGCGTCCTTTTAATGGTCCCCCTCAGGAGCTATCTCATCGAGAAGGAACGGGGCAATCTGATTTACCCGGAGGGCACGGCCTGCGCCTCGGTTCTGGTCGCCGGGTCGGAGGGCGGGACCAAGGGCCGCCTGGTTTTCGCCGGTCTCGGGCTGGGCGCGCTTTTCGAGACCCTGGTAAGCGGGTTTAAGCTCCTCAAAGGCACGGCCACCTTCCGGGTCCCCGGCTTTGCCAACGCCGAGGCGGGGGCCGACTCCTCGACCGCCCTGTTGGGAGTGGGCTTCGTGCTGGGTCCTCGGATCGCCGCCATCATGTTCGGAGGAGGGGCCCTGGCCTGGCTGGTGTTCATTCCCGCCATCAAACTCTTCGCCGGGGATTCGCCTCATCCGGTCTTTCCCGCCCAGGTCCCCATTTCCGAGCTCACGCCCCACCAGGTATGGCATAATTACATGCGCTACATCGGCGCGGGGGCCGTGGCCTTCGGAGGAGTGGTCACGCTGATAAGGTCCCTTCCCGTAATCTTTCAGAGCGCCTGGGCGGTCATCTCAAACCTTACTTCACCAAAGAACGAGGCCAGAAGGGAGCAAGGAGGAAAGAAGACGATCCGGGACCTTCCCGGCTGGGCCATAGGCTCGGGACTTATCGTCTGCGTCCTGGTCATGTGGCTGGCGCCCAGGTCCATGGCGCCGGGGGATATCATTTCCGCCTTCATGGCCGCTCTTTTCGGTTTCTTCTTCGTGGCCGTCAGCGCCCGGATAGTTGGACTTATCGGCTCCAGCTCGAACCCTATCTCGGGCATGACCATCGCCGCCCTTCTGGCGACCTCGATTATCTTCAAGCTCCTGGGCTGGACGGGGGAGGAAGGACAGGCGGCGGCCCTGGCCGTGGGCGCCATCGTGTGCATATCCGCCGCCATCGCGGGCGACACGAGCCAGGACCTCAAGACGGGTTTCCTCGTGGGCGCCACTCCCTGGCGTCAGCAACTTGGAGAGTTGGTCGGCGTCCTCACCTCGGCCGCCGTGATCGGCTTCGTGGTGCTGAAGCTCGACGAGGGAGTGGGTATCGGCTCGGCCGAGCTGTCCGCCCCTCAGGCCACGCTCATGTCCATGGTGGTAAAGGGCGTCTTAAGCGGAGACCTGCCATACTCGCTCGTCCTGATCGGGGTGGCCGCGGCAGCGGTGGTCGAGATTCTGGGCATCCCCTCACTTCCCTTCGCCGTGGGCCTTTACCTTCCTTTCTCCCTTACGACCCCCATCATGCTCGGCGGCGCCGTCAGGTGGTCGATCGATCGGTCAAAGGCCAAGTCCGGGGCCGAGACTCCCAAAGAAACGGAAGATTGCGCCGATGAGGAGGTCTCCCAGTCGGGCGTACTTTTCGCCTCGGGTCTGATCGCGGGGTCGGCCTTCATCGGCATGGCCCTGGGGCTGGTCAAGTCCATTACCATTACTCCCGCCTTCGAGGAATGCCGGGCCGCCGGCGGCCTTGTCGGATGTATGCTCAAGTTCCCGGCGGAGTCCCTTCGCTCGGCCATCGAGGCCATGGCCGTCGGTCCCGAGTGGGCGGGGTCCATGGCGGACGCGGCCGCGGTCCTGGCGGTGCTCCTGGTGGGGGCCGCGCTTTATTTCGTCGCCTCCCGGCCGGGCCGAGGCGGCTCGCCGATGGGGCTTAAGGATTGACGCGGGCGCGATATGGTAGTATAAATTTAACGGATTATCGATCATCTTTTGCAAGGACAAGGAGTTCCATTCGATGAAGCGGGTCATGCTGGTAGACGACAGCCCGACCATCATCCACGCGGCCTACGACGAGCTCGAGGACCAGGGCTACGTCGTGGAGGTCGCCTATGACGGCAAGGAGGCCATCGATTACCTCAAGGACAACCCTGAGGACATGCCGGACCTGATCGTAATGGATATCGAGATGCCCAAGATGAGGGGAGACGAGGCCAGCAAGGTCATCAAGGCCAACCCCGCCTGGAACCACATCCCCATCGTGGCCCTTACCAGCGTCGACCCCGACAACGTGGCCGAAAGCCTTACCTATTTCGACAACTACATGATCAAACCCTTCGGCTTCGAACAGATGCTCTCCCTCGTGCAAAAAATGATTGGCCCCGCCGATTAATAAATTTCTCGCGCTATTAAAAATCTTTGGCTCCGCCCTATAGTTGCATTGGACAATTAAAGACCTTGAAATTCAACTAATTTAATTACGAATCCTCGGGGGCGGGGGTTACGTCTTATAATTGGGACAATAATGGCAACATGGCGGGGAAGGCGGGCCCCGAGGGGAGTTGGGTTTACGAGTGGACATGTGATAATAAGATGGAGAGGGCCGAGAAGGACGGCGCCCTCGAGGCGGAGTACGCCTACGATTACAGGGGCGAGCGGATAAGGAAAACGACTCCGGGGGAGAGCGTGAATTACCTGGTGGACAACAACAACCGCGCGGGATACTCGCAGGTGGCCCGCGAGACGGACGGCTCCGGCGCGGAGCTTGCCGCCTACGCCTTCGGCGACGACCTCATCAGCCAGACCCGCGCCGGGGCGGTCTCCTTCTTCCACTACGACGGCCTCGGCTCCACCCGCGCCCTCACCTCCATCGCCGGAGACGTCACCGACGCCGTCACCTACCTCGCCTTCGGCCAAATCCTCGCCAGGACCGGCACGACCGAATTCTCACATCTCTTCACCGGCGAGGCCTACGATTTCAATATAGGGCATTATTATCTGAGGGCGAGGTTGTATGATCCGGTGAACGGGATATTCGCTTCTCTCGATCCTTTCGAAGGCGCCTATTCAATTCCACAGTCCCTGCAAAAATATCTATACGCTTTTGGCAATTCTGTGAATTTATCAGACCCAAGTGGAAATATGCCAAGCTTAATATCTCTAATCGTTGCTCTTTCAATAATTACTATACTCGCGACTTCATGTACGGGCACTAACTCGAAAATGTTATCCTCGCTGGGAATTGCATATATTCATGGCCAGAGAAATAGTAAAGAAGATCTATTAAAAGCTTTACAAGATGATAAAATAAAATATGTTATTTATGTTGGGCACGCGCATCCAGGTGATGCAGCTACTGGTACAGCATGGCTCGTTATGGGTACTTCAACGCCAGGGGAACGTGTTACACGTGCGGATATAAAAAGTGCATTGTCAAGAAGAACGTCAAAAATAAAAGGGTTTGCCATATTTGCATGCGGATGTTATTGGGTAGTAAAACATCTTGAAAATTTTACTGACCCTTCCAACAATTTATTGACATGGCGAGCATATATTCATATTAGCTTTGGAAAAAAAGGGTCTGGATATTTCAGAGATCAACTTGTTAGTCTAAGCAAGAACGAGCAGCAAGACCCATTCAGAACTGCATCGAATAATTTGATTAGAGCACTTAACGATTGACATGACGTATTGATTGTGGTATTCTCTTGTCATGGGAATATCATCTTCAGAGATTCGCGAGCGGGCGCTTGCCGCCTATCAGACCGGCGATTACACGCAATTGGAGGTCGCCGCCATCTTTCGGGTCAGTACGCGCACCTTTCAACGCTGGCTCAAGCAGTACCGGGAACATGGCTCGACCGAGCCGGGTAAACGTGGCCACCGCGCCGCCGTTTATCGCGGCGCCGACCTTAAGCGTTTGGACGGCCTTATTGCTCGCCACCCGGACGCGACTCTTGATGAGTTGCGCGAACTCACGGGCAAGTCGTGTTCCCTCATGGCGGTGCAGCGCGCCGTTGCGCGCTTGGGGTACAGCCTAAAAAAAAACGCTTTCGGCCAGCGAACAAAACCGGCCTGACGTGATCCATTCCCGCCTGGAGTGGAGCGCGGGTCCGATGCTCGGCGATGCTCGGCGGCTGGTATTCATCGACGAGTCTGGCGCCAAGACCAACATGACCCGCCACCGCGGGCGGGGCCGCCGGGGCCAGAGAGTCCGTGATCACGCCCCCCATGGTCATTGGCATACCACGACGATGATCGGCTCGATTCGTTTTGACGGGCAGGTGAGTTGCATGGCGATCGAGGGTTCCGCGAACCGTGAGGTTTTTCGGTCTTACGTCAGGCACATCCTTGGCCCGACCTTGCGGCCGGGCGACGTGGTGGTCGCCGATAATCTCTCGGTGCACAAGGACGCCCAAAGTCGGGAGATTATCGAGGCCCTCGGCGCCCGCTTGGTGTTCCTGCCTCCGTACAGTCCCGATTTCAATCCGATCGAAAAGATGTGGAGCAAGGTGAAGAATCATTTACGCTCCGCCAAGGCGCGAACGCATCCTCGATTAATCGCGGCAATAAGCGAGGCATTATCTTCCATTACGGCCAGCGATGCTAAGGGCTATTTTTTTTCGTGCGGTTATACGACATTACAAACGTGAAGTGCTCTAGCCATTTTAGCGAATTAAGCGAAAATGAGTGCCCAATTAACATCAATGATAACATTGCTCGTGATTATTGCTATGTTAGACACTGGGTTGATTACAGGCCCTGACCAAAGGAGGAGCGATGATGGCGAAGGAAAAGAAAATAAGTTTACTTGATATATACTTTTCATTGAAGTTCATAATAATTATATACGCTATTATAGAAATATTTAAGACAATTGCAATATCACTATCATATGCGACATGGCCAAAAGCTTCTAGCCATATAGGTTCATTATTTATTTGGCTACTGGCAAATATGGATTTTTTTACATTGTTTCCTTTAAATAGGATAGGGGTATTAATATCATTAAAACATCAATTATTTCTATCACTCATAATAATATTTATATTTTATTATCGTTATTATTTATTGGAATTGGAAGTTGAAATTAAAAAAATAAAGTATAACTCAATGATAATTAATATTTTTTATTTATCAATAATGGTCATTTTTATTATATATTATAACCAGGGTCTATTTACATACTTTCCTTTTAAAGACAATAGCTTTGGAAGTTATTTGCGAAAATACACTGAGATTATTACAGAAGGAAAGCCTCATTATGATAATATTTTCCTTTCAGTATCGCTTATATTATTTACAACAATGGTATCTTCAGCACTCTATTATGTAAATAAAATATTAAAAACTAAAAAGCCGTAAAACAGCAAATTGTAATGCATTGCTCATTATAAATAATGATTAAAATAAACAATAAATAGTAGAATGTTAAATAAGATATCAATTCCATAACGAGTTGGGGAGGAAGGTGGCCGAGGTGGACCAGGCGGGCGTGAGGACCGAGTTCCTTTACGACGAGGCGGGTAGCCTCATCGGCGTGGACGACGCCGAGGGGGGAGAGACCCGCTATGTATATGACGCGGGCGGGGACCTGCTCTCGATCGTCGATCCCAACGGGCACGTTACCTCCTTTACTTACGACGAGCTTGGCCGCAAGACCTCGCGGACCCTGCCCGAGGGCATGGCCGAGACGTGGGAATACCGGGACTGCTGCATGGCCTCGTCCCATACCGACTTCAACGGCCGGACCGTCATTTACGAGTTCGACGAGATGAAGCGCGAGACCCTCCGGACCTATCCGGACGGCAAGACCATCGGCCGCCAATACAACGGCCGGGGCCAGCTCGTCCGCGTGATTTATATTGGCTACGAGTTCGGCGCGGGCGAGCCGTATCGGGACCGCGTCTTCACCTACGACGACGTCACCGGGCAGCTCCTCCGCGACGACAAGGAGGACGGGCAGTATATCGCCTATAAGTACGATATCGCCGGGGCCCTTATCGAGACGGCCTACTCGGGCGGGCACGTGGTGACCTACGCCCACGACGCGCTCGGCCGCCTCGCGACCGTGACCGACGACAACGGAATCACGCAGTATGCCTACGACGCGGTGGGCAACCGAAAGAGCATGGCCTATCCGAACGGGACGCTGGCCACATACGAGTTCGACGAGTTGAACCGCCTGACCTACCTCGAGAACTCGGGGCCGGGCGGGCTGATATCGAGCTACGAGTACACGCTTGGCCCGGCGGGGAACCGGACGGGGATCATCGAGCGCTACCGCGAGCCGAAGGAGGCGGAGGGCGACACGGCCGAGCGGCCGGTGATCGAGGACGAGTGCGCCTACGAGTATGACGACCTGTATCGGCTCACCCGCGAGGCGCGGACCTCCCCCGAGCCCGACCGCACCTACTGGATCGAGTATGACTACGACGCCTTCGGGAACCGCCTCGAGATGAACGCGGGCGGCCTGGTCACTGCCTACGACTACGACGCGAACGACAGGCTCCTCACCGAGTCAGCGGCCTCGGGAGTCACGTCGTACGCGTGGGACGATAACGGCAACATGGCCGGCAAGACCGGCCCATCGGAAACCTGGGCCTACGAATGGGACCTCGAGAACAAGATGGCCCGCGCCGACAAGGACGCCGCCCTCGCCGCCGCCTACGCCTACGACTTCCGCGGCGAGCGCATATACAAGCGGACGCCCGACGGCGCCACCCGCTTCCTCATCGACAACAACAACCAGACCGGCTACTCCCAAGCCCTCCGCGAAACCGACTCGGAGCAAGTTGAAGAAGTGGCTTATACATTTGGAGACGATCTGATCAGTCAGGAAAAGGCCGCGGTCTCGTTCTTCCATTACGACGGCCTGGGGTCATCACGGGCGCTTTCCTCCAATTCGGGTACTACCACAAACGCGTTCTCCTATCTTGCTTTCGGGTCGGTTTTATCCGCTACCGACCAGACAATTACTTCTCATCTTTTCACGGGAGACGCCTATGACTTTAATCTTAGATATTATTATCTAAGAGCCAGGCTTTACGACCCCGTTTCGGGAAGATTTGTATCACACGATAAATATGGTGGCAGAGTATTCGAGCCAAAAAGCATACATAAATATATTTATACATATAACAGCCCAGAGAATTACACGGACCCATCAGGATATTTTACTATATATGAAATAATGATTGCTATTGCGGTGATAACTATTTTAATTATAAGCGCCGTTTCATTGTTTTTTGGTGGGGAAGATTACGATTGTCCATCTGGTCTTTGGGCAGGTGTAGATGCACATGTTGATGCCACGTTTCAATTAGGACCTATGGGGTTGCCTCTTGGAGCGGTTGGCGGTGCCATTATCAGTTGTGTAGGCATGCGGGCTTATTCAATTCATAAAGAAAGGCCCATATGCCCATTACTCATTGCCTGTGGCAATACTCCTGTAGGAATAGGAGCGGAAATAGGGATGAATTTAGTTGGTGCTTACATAGTCGGCGCTCATGATATTGATGAATTATCTGGATTATCAGCAAATCTCAGTTTTTCCGCAAGCCCTGGTGTAGCGGGGCCGGGACCATCCTTAAGCGCTTCCTGGGGCGAAGGCTGTAATGTTGTCATCACGGCGGGGCTTTCAGTTAGCGCGGGTGATATGCTAGCTCTCCAAGGCTGCTCTGCCTATGTTGATGAGAGGCTATGCAGATGGGAACCTTCATTAATGGGCAAAGCCTATGACAGGATGGCTGATTTCGTTTCATGTGCCACAAGTTCATGCCTTTTTGATAAGCTTTCATTTTATTCTTCAGGCGGGATGTATAGCCACTGTGACTATCATCCTGATCTTTGTGGTACGCATTAAAGAGGGAGAGTATAAGATGATAAAAAAAATTGCCGCCATTTGCTTTCTATTTCTTTTTGTTATTGGTTGCAAAACAAATATCAACAAGCCCAAAAAGGAGCCAGAGATGGTTGAAATTCCAGCCGGAGAATACCATGTTGGCGCGTCCTTAATATCAATAATGAAAAATTGCAATGATGGCATGGATAATATATTAAAAATGAAAAGTGGATACTTAAATAAGCTTGTTTGTCGCCCAGATATATTTAAGATCGATTCTCCCGAAATAAAAGTAGACGCCGAATGTTATTTTATCGATAAGTATGAAGTTACAAGGAAGCAATATAAAGAATGTATTAGTGATGGTAAATGTGAATTTAATGGTGATAGCACGGAATTAGATTCAGATTTGCCTATGACGAATATCGATTGGAAGCAGGCAAATACATATTGCATTTGGAGAGGAGCAAGACTGCCGACTGAGATTGAATGGGAAATTGCAGCAAGAGGGAAGACAAAGACTTTTTATCCGTGGGGAGATGATTTTTCTTGTGAAAAGGCGAGGTCTATGTATTGCCATGAAGAGATCGAACCAGGAAAAAGGGTTGCCCAAAAAGGTGGCTCCAACGTTTTTGATGAAAGTGAATTTGGAGTGATGGACATGTCAGGTAACGTGCAGGAATTTACTTCTAATAGATATTGTAAAAGAGATGAAAAAGAGAGAGAATCAGGATATTTCTGTCAATCATATGGATCTTATGTATCTATTAGAGGCTCATTTTATAACGGATTGCCTCATCAATCACTTGTGAGAAGAAGCATCGTTAAAATTAAAAGTAATAATTCATTCACAGGATTCAGATGCGCAAGAAGCTGTGATGAAAAAGATAATGTGAAAAATAAAAATTGATGGTCAGATATATATAAACAACGGGTAACTCACACATAGTCGAACTACACGATACGGGTCGCCGAAGACCGAGGATTAATTTAGAGCAAAAACATTAGGGGCTAAGGAATGAAACTGAAATCGTATTTATGGCTTTTGATCACTTGCGAGGCGCTAATCTTGCTCCCGATTTTCCCGGGCCTGGCCGAGGAGGACCCGGCGGTTACGGCGGGGGTCGAATGGCTTCGGGGCGCGGCGGGTCCGGACGGCGGGTTCGGGGCGGTGGTTGACGCGCGGGGGTCGGGGCTGGCCGCGGCCGCCCTCGGCGCCCATGGGCACGACGTCACGGACGCCGTCTCTTCCCTTGCCTCGATTTCGCCCGCCAACGCTGAAAAGGCGTCCTTTCTCCTCCTTGCCGCTCCCGAACCGACAAATGCCGCCCACCTCCTTTCTCTCCAACTCCCCGACGGCTCCTACGGCTCAGGGATCTTGGGAGCATACTTATCTCGCCTTTGTTTAAGGGCAGAGATGTGTTTATAAAAAAATCATCCGTTTCTTCAGGCGATGACCTCATAGGCCTCGATGCCGAGTCCGCCCTCGAGGAGGTCTTTTAGCTTGCCGGCGGCCGCCTGGAAATGGGCCGAGCCGGCGTGGGCCTGAAACGCGTCGCCGTCCTTGTACTTCTCGTAGACCATGAAAAGGGAAGGGTCCTTTTTCGAGCGATGGAAGGTATACTCGAGAGCGCCTTCCTCGTTTTGCTTGACCGCCTCGACCAGTTCCTTCATGACCGAAATAAGCTCGTCTTCTTTGCCGGACTTGGCCACGAGGTTTGCCGATATTACTATCATGATTCCTTCTCCAAATGTTTTTTTTCCGCTACGCGGCTGTTATTATTTTGGTACGATAGCGCGCCTCATGCAAGCGGGAGCGCCGAGGCCGCCATTTCAGGTGAGTTCTTTTTCCGGGTAATGCGATATGGTCGGTGAGGAATTCGAGTTTTCGACTGGTCCCGCCTGGCGGGAACGTTTCCTCCCCCTCGGGTCCCGCGGTAGGGATCCGCGCCTGGGGAGGAGGATCGATCAGCCGCCCAGGTCTATTCTCGCGGGCGGTTTCCTGAAATGCCTTTTGTCTTTTAATACGCGCGGCAATTTTCCAAAACCTCGGAGTCCGGGTTTTCCCTGGTACTCCTTGCGATGGCAAAGGTGGTCGCCAGGGCATTTTTTCCCATCAATTCCGCATTTCCCAAGGTCCTCGTCCCTTGGCTGCAAATACTGGACAAAGCTGTCAAGCATCCAGAATTCGCAGTGGCTGCATCTTCTTTCCATATTTTTCTCCTTCTTAGACGTCAGCTTCATGAGGATTTATCTCCATATCGCCGATAGTAGGCGGTCCTTTCCCGAGAGGCCTGGGCCGCCTCTAATTTCCTATCGGCTCCCTTTGCATTTTTCTTTAGTCTCCTTCCCGGTCACGCCGCCTGGCTGAAGACTATTCTGTTTTCAGCCTCGGGCGAGTCCACCAAGATCGAGTCGCCTTCCTTGAAACGGCCCTCCAATATGGACCGAGCCAGAGGGTCCTGGATTTCACGTTGGATCGCCCGCTTTAAAGGCCGGGCCCCGTAAAGAGGATCGAACCCGACCCTGGCGATATAATCCTTGGCCCGATCGGTAATATCTATGGTCAAACCGCGCTCGGCCAGTCTCTTTGCCAGCCTGGCCACCTGGATATCGACGATGCTCTTGATCTGGTCGAAGCCAAGGCTCGAGAAGACGATCACGTCGTCCACCCTGTTCAAGAACTCGGGCTTGAAGTGGTCCCGAAGTTCGTCCATGACCCGGTCGCGGACTTTGTCCACCCCGCCCTCAGCCGCCTGGATAAGCCGGGTACCGATGTTGGAAGTCATTATTATCACGGTGTTTTTAAAATCCACGGTCCGGCCCTTGCCGTCGGTCAGCCGGCCGTCGTCAAGAATCTGGAGAAGGGCGCTCCACACGTCGGGGTGGGCCTTCTCAATCTCGTCGAACAGGACCACCGAGTAGGGTTTGCGGCGGACCGCCTCGGTCAGGTAGCCGCCCTCCTCGTAACCCACGTATCCGGGGGGCGCTCCGATCAGCCTGGCCACCGAGTGTTTTTCCATGAACTCGGACATGTCTATGCGGATCATGTTCTTCTCGTCGTCGAAAAGGAACTCGGCCAGGGCCCGTCCCGTTTCCGTCTTACCCACGCCGGTGGGTCCCAAAAAGATAAACGATCCGATGGGCCTGTCAGGGTCCGACAGGCCGGAACGCGCCCTTCTTACGGCGTTGGATAACGCCAGCAGGGCCTCGTCTTGTCCAATAACGCGCATCCCCAGCCTCTCCTCCATTTTAAGGAGCTTCTGGAGCTCGCCCTCGAGCATCTTCGTAACGGGTATGCCGGTCCACTTGGAGACTATTTTCGCCACATCCTCCGAGTCGACCTCCTCCTTGAGCATGGCCCGCTCGCTCTGTATACTCTTTAGATGCTCCTGCGCCGCGTTCAGGTTCCGCTCTTCCTCAGGAATTTTTCCATGCCTTATCTCGGCCACGCGGTTGTAATCGCCCACCCGCTCGGCTTTTTGTTCCTCGATCTGAAGCTCGTCGATATTGGCTTTAGCCTCCCGTATGGCCTGGATCACCTCTTTTTCCTGCTTCCACGTGGCCTTGAGGCCGTCGCTCTCGGCGGTTATGTCGGCGATTTCCTTCTCGATTTTTTTAAGCCGCTCCCGGCACGCCTCGTCTTTTTCCTTTTTCATGGCTTCCCGCTCGATCTCGAGCTGGATTCTTCTCCTCTCGAGCTGGTCGATCTCGGCGGGCATGGAATCGATTTCGATTCTAAGGACGGAGGCCGCCTCATCGATCAGGTCGATGGCCTTGTCGGGCAGGAACCGGTCGGTTATGTAGCGATGGGACAAGGTGGCCGCGCTGACAATGGCCCCGTCCATAATCCGGACGCCGTGGTGGACCTCGTATTTTTCTTTGAGCCCGCGCAGGATGGAGATGGTTTCCTCCACCGTGGGCTCGTCAACCAGCACGGGCTGGAAACGACGCTCGAGGGCCGCGTCCTTTTCGACGTGTTTTCGGTACTCGTCCAGGGTGGTGGCGCCGATAGTGCGAAGCTCACCACGAGCCAGGGCCGGCTTGAGCATATTCGAGGCGTCAATGGCCCCCTCCGCCGCTCCCGCGCCCACGATGGTGTGCATCTCGTCGATAAAAAGGATGATCTGCCCCTCGCTCTCGATGATCTCGTTGATCACGGCCTTGAGCCGGTCCTCGAATTCTCCCCGGTACTTGGCGCCCGCCACCAGGGCCCCCATGTCAAGGGCCACCAGCCGCTTGTTCTTAAGGCCCTCGGGCACGTCGCCCGCGACTATACGCTGGGCCAGACCCTCGGCTATGGCCGTCTTGCCCACGCCGGGCTCGCCTATCAGCACCGGGTTATTCTTGGTGCGGCGGGAAAGGACCTGCATGACCCGGCGGATTTCCTCGTCCCTTCCTATAACGGGGTCCATCTTGCCGCGCGAGGCTATGTCCGTCAGGTCCTTGGCGTACTGCTTGAGGGCGTCGTAGGTGTTCTCGGGGTTCTGGTCCGTCACCTTTTGGCCGCCCCTAAGCTGCTGAAGGGACTTGTATATTTCGTCTTTAGTTACGCCGAGGCCTCGAAGTATCTCTCCGGCCGGTCCCTTGTCCTCAACGGAGGCGATCAAAACGTGCTCGGTGGAAACGTACTTGTCGGAAAGCCGGTCGGCTTCTTTCTGGGCCGACTCGAACACCTGGTTAACGCGGGGCGAGATGTATACCTGGTCCGAGCTAACGCCCTGGACCTTGGGCATTTTGGCCAGCTTGCCGGCCAGTTCCTGACCCAGTTGGTTGATATTCACGCCCAGCTTCTGAAGAATGGGTATGACTATGTTCTTCTCCTGGCCAAGCATGGCCAGCATCAGGTGCTCGAGGTCAATCTGCTGGTGATCGTTCTCGCTCGCCAGGTTTTGCGCCTTTTGCAGGGCCTCCTGAGTCATAAGCGTCATTTTGTCCATTCTTATCATTTTACTTGTCCTCCTAGACTATACGTTCTTTATTTTCAATCAGTTATGCTTTTATTAAGTTTTCGTTCGCCCTCGGCTCCAGATAAGGCAAAAGGGCTGAAAGGCCCCTTTTTCGTTCGAGCGTTAGTTTTGTAATTCCCATTAAGATAAGGGTTTTAATAGTTCCACCGCGCGCGCGGCCCTTATTAGCCATGTTGTTTTTCAAATTGCCTCTTCGCCCTTTTGCCTCATCCGTTATTCTCGCTAAAAATATAATCATGAAATACCGTCTTTCAAGCTTTACCGTCTTCTTCGGAGCATGGCCAGGTCCTTCAATCATCGAAAGTGTCTAGCCAGCTCGGAGGCGTATTTTGTGCCCAGCTCCAGCCGGTTTGCCTTGATCCAATCGCTAAGCCGGGTCGGGCAAAGAGGAGGGCGTTCAGAAACCAGCAGGTCATCCATCAGCCCGTCGATCTCATCTTTGGTAATGATCTTGTCACCGACCATGGCCCCCGCTATCCAGGCGAAAGGAAGCGCCGCGTACCTGGGAAGGGGAACCAGCCTTGCCCCGCTTCCCACCGCTCTTTGAATGAGCCTTACCATGTCCGCGTAGGCGTAGACTTCAGGACCAACCGCGTCGACCGTAACGTTGTCCCTGGATTCTCCAAGTTCGACCATTAGTCTAGCCAGGTCCTCGACGTATACGGGCTGGAGGCGGTAATCGCCGCGTCCGAAAATCCCGAATAGGGGCAGCCGGCGCAAAAGATATGCGATGTTGTTGATCAGAATGTCCTCCTTCCCGAAGAGGACCGTGGGCCGGACAATGGCGTAGGAAAGGCCCGATCGCTCCAAAGTCCTCTCCAGGATGGCCTTGCCCCGGAAATAGGGCAATCGAGAATCGAGGGATGGATTGGAGATGCTGACGTGAACGAAGCGGGAAACCCCCGCCTCTTGGGCCGCCCATATCATATTCTGCGTATTGGCCACGGCCTGGCCGTAAGTGGTCGATCCATGATTGAACCTTACCCAGTAGGTATTGTACACGACGTCGATCCCCTCGAGGTCCTTGACCATCCTTTTCGGGTCATCAAAGGAATAGGGCCTGATGTCGATTTTTCCCTCGAAGGGGTCCCTTCTTTGTGGATGACCCGTGAAGGTTCGGACCTTTTCGTTTTTCTCGAGCAGTATTTTTGTGATGTATTTTCCGGAATAGCTTAGGGCGCCGGTTACGATGTTATGTTTTTTCTTATTCATTTTTTTCCTCCTTGTCACTCCATAAACGTCAGAAGTTATGGAACATTCAAAATTTATTGAAATATCCCGCCAAAAAAATGCCCCACGTCCAAAGCCATGAAATTTCATGAATGCTTTTACATATATAGGAGCCAAGGCGGAGGACATTGCCCCGGCGGTCACGCTTTGGGAGCGTGCTTCTCTTGGTTGTTTCGTCTGAGGTCAACTTTGGCCCCCTTTCAGCTTGCCCCGGCCAGGGACTCGAAAACGCGCTTGGCCGTTTCCTCGTCGGCCAGTAGTTTCTCCGCGATGGCGTCCATGGTCGAGAGGAGCTTTTCCATTTCCTTTAATCTTTCAGTGACTTCCCCTCCTTCCGTTTCCCTGGACCTCAGCATTTCCTTGAGGGATTTCAAAAGGGGGTCCATCTCGCGGCGCTTCCTTTCCCGGGCGATGGCGAAGAACATGCTCCAGATATCGGGCGGGGCCTCGTAATAATCGCGCCTGTCCCCGGCCACGCGGACCCTGTGGACGACTCCCCAATTCCTCAATTCTTTAAGGCACATGCTGGCGTTGCCCCGGCTGATATTAAGGGTCTTGGCGATGTGGTCGAGGCTGATTGCCCCTTCCGAGGCGATAAGAAGGGCATGGACCCTGGCCATGGAGTTATTAAGTCCCCACAGGCTCCCCATATTTCCCCAGGACTCGATGAATTTTTCTTTAAGTTTTTGTTCCATATCATTTTCTAATTATTCTGTATATTCTGAATATACACTATTGTCAGGCCCGCGTCAAGTACCCCCAGCAAACATTTCCACCAGTGAAAAGTACCACCGGTAATCTGGCCGCAACCATTTGGCCAGGCCATCGCGCCATTAAGGCGTAAACGCGGCGATACGGAAAACATGCCGTCATTCAAGAGAGCGATTTTTTCCAGAAAAGGGGCCATTGAAGTGGCTGGCTTTGGCCGGCTGATCTTCTCCCCACCATGGGCGGCTACGGCGGCGAAAGCAAACGACGGGATGGGCAACAAAGCGCCACCGTTAATTTCCTCAAGAAGAATTCCCGTGCTTCCAAGGATTGAAAGCCGCCGCGCGTTTTTCCGTCTTATGGTCCCGCATGGGGATTGACGTTCTGTTTTTACTTCCCATAACGATATTTTTGACCGTTCTTTTCCGGCTTGCCAGTCCATGTTCTTGATCTGATTGAAATTCTTTCTTCATTGGACATTTTTCGTTGGGTAATAGTCATTCTCATGGAACCCGTCTTTTAAGCCGGCCATTCGAATAACCAACGGCTTTTCCGAAAGCAGAGTTTGGCTTCTTCATTCAGCAAATGTCTCTCCACATCACTATTGTATTTCATGTGGCCATGACAATGCATGTATATTATTCTCAAGTATGGAGATCGCCCCTTTCGCCCATTTACGTCAATTCCCCGCCTCATGGTCCTTGCCGAGTCCGCCTGGACCCCGGAGAGTAGAAAAGACTGGACCGACTTTAGATCGAGACTGGAATCGACCAGCGAAAAATATGAAGAAACGGGGACAGTCTTCGGCTGGTATTGAGGAAAAGGATTTTCATCCAAGGAATAAGCCGGTTGCGGCCGGCGAAAAAAAAGTCAGCCTTGTTTTTTCATGCAGGCCTTGAGCCTGTCCTTGACGTCATCGGGCAGGTACGGTCCGGAGAGGGAACCCATCAGCCCGCGAGTGGCCTTTAAAGTCTCGACGCAGTTTTTACAGCAACCGCATTCCTCGAGATGACGGGCGACGATCTCGGCCTCCTTCTTGTCCAGCTCGCCGTCAAGATATTCGGACATCTTCTCGAAGAGCTCTTTACAGTCGCGATGGTCGTGAGTGGCCATTATTTAGCCTCGAAATAATCTTTCAATTGGTTCCGGACGAAGGCCCGGGCACGGTGCAGTCTTATTTTTACGGCCTCCTCCGAGATGTCCAGGGCGTCGGCCGTCTCCCGAGTGGAAAGCCCCTCCACGTCGCGCATTATCAGCACGCCCCGGTTGGTGAGCGGCACCTCGGCGATGGCGCCCTCCAGGCGCGCCTTGAGTTCCTCGTTAAGAAGACGGTCCGCGGGATTGAATTCCCATTTCGAGGGAGTGACCTCCAGCATTTCCTCGTGGGTCGTCATGACGTCCTCGAGCCGAAGCTCACGCTGGCTGCCGCCGGCTTTACGATGCCGCTGGCGACAGGCGTTGCCGGCTATGCTGAACAGCCAGTTGCGAAGCTTCCCGTCCCCCCTGAATTGATGTATCTTTTCCTTGGCCGTTAAAAAGGTGTCCTGCAGGATGTCCTCGGCGTCCGGGTCCGAGCCGCACATGCGGCGGGCGTAACGGAAAAGCATGGGCGCGAAGGTCTCGACCATAACGTCGAAACCCTCGTCGTCCTCCTCGGAGATCAGGGTCAGTATACGTTTCTCGGCGTCAATTTCATTCATGTCCGCGTCCTAATAAGGATATGGCCTGTTCCGGTTCATGTCAAGAATTGGAGTACATTGGAGCGCTCAGCGGCGATGAACCCGTAACGGCTATGAAAAAATTCGGACCGCCTATTCCGCCGGCGCTTTAAAGGAACCCCAATCTTCGGTTCATGTCAAAGATAAAGTAAGGTTGGGAAAGAAAAAACAAAAATATGTTAGCCGGTTAATTCTGGCGCTTCTGGGTTTGGCCTTATTATCCCCTCCCGTCGGATATTACGCTTTTCTTTGCCATAGCCATAATAATAGCATGGAGTGGGTTGTTTCCGACCGTGACAATGACGGCCTAACTTTACTGGAGGATCTGGACGCGGATGGCGACGGGAAAGATTTTCTCCATGACAAAGACTCGGACAACGACGGCATAAAAGACGCCGAAGAAGCGGCTATTCACGGAAAAAGCATGGAGGGAATCCCCACTGATTATTTAATGGGCAAATATTTCAATGTATTAGGCCGGATCGGTCGCGTCGTCTGCGTTGACGTGCCCATTCAATCCTATCTTATGGCGGGTGCAAGTTTTCCAGCTCTATTAAAAAGAAGCGCGGCCTCTCATCCCGACTGGTTCGAAATCGATGAATCGAATAAGCCGGAAAATGAGTTTTTCTATCGGCGCGTCCGCAATTATTACGACCTGTTCACCCATCATCCCGGTTTGGAAATAGACCATAGCCCCCGAGTCGGAGATTGGGCATTTTATGGCCGCGGCCACGTCGCCCTTGTAGTATGGGTCGGAGAAGCGGGGAAATATTTCGCCATGGAGGCTTATTGGGAGGAGACCGAACTCGCCGAGGACATAGCCATCGAGAATATCTGGGGACCTCCCGATTTCTTCGGAAGAGTAAAACGATAGGAAGGGTCCTTGCGCGAGCAAATAACGAAGGAGTTGATATTGCAAAATAGTATGTTAATAACTTTGACGATGCTCGCTACCGGTTGCCGTTTAAAGGGACGTTTAAAGTTGTAAAACATTCTTCCTTATGTTACAGTTATTTAGCGCGTAGTTGAGGGTCCAGGATGGCTGAAGACAACCTGCAATTCATCATTGATAAACTTGGCCAGGCATGCCGGGAGCTTGGGTTCCTCGATTATATGCCCTCCCAAATGATCGGGCATTTCGTCAAGCAGGCCGTGACCTCGGCCTTTCATGAAAACGAGGTAAAGCTCGATCAGTTCTACCACTGGGTCAGAATGGAATACTCCGTTCCCGACCACGTCTTTTCCCGCGTCTTTACAACCCTGTCCGAGACGGCCCATAGAGTGGGCATTTCCGTTACCATGCCTCGTTCCTTCAAGCCCCGGTTCGACGAGAAGGTCAAGGAATGGCTCCGTTACGACGTGGGCGTGGAAGGCGAGCCCGACGCTCCGGCCCCCGCGCCGCCGCCCGCGGCCAGGGAGGACCGCGTGGGAATCGAGGACCTTATCGACTACGACGAGACGGGAGAGCTGGTGGTGGACCCGGGCGAGCTTATCGTGGGCGAGATTATAGACGACGACGAAATCTCGGCTGAGGGCTATTCCGAGGAGGTGGTGCTCATTCCTCTCGAGGCCGAGGTGGTGGCCTACGACGACCTGGTCCCGGAGGAATACCCCGCGGAAAAGGGGCAACCGCCCCCCGCCCAAGCGCAAAGGGAGGAGGACCAATTGAAACTCGAGCTTCGGGAGTCGGTTCGTCAGGAGTTGCGCCGCGAGTTGTGGGACGAGGTAAGGCGGGAGGTGAAAGCCGATCTTTCCTCCGTGCTCCAGGCCGAGGCCGATCAAAAAGAAAAGGAAGAGGCGCCCAAAGGGACCGGGATGGTGGATCAACTCGCCATTATCAAGGCCCTGCGCGAGAGGCTCTCCCCCTCAATCCGGGAAAAAGTCATAAGCGAGTTCACCGCCCTGGCCAGGGCCCGCGAGGAAGAGGATAGAAAAAGACAACTCGAGGAAATGCTCGACGACCGTGACTTCTGCCTCGATCAAATCCGGGCCTTCCTCTTTCCCGACCAGCCCGCTTTATGGAAAAAGATCGAGCCCCTGGTCGATTTCGCCCAATGGCGCGACGTGATCAGGCTGCTGTCCGAGAACGAGAAGGCGGACGAACTGGATTGGCTTACAAGGCAGCGCTCGATCATGCGGGAGGCCCTGCGTCTCAAGGCCGAGATAGGAGCGGAACTTGGCATCGAGCCCAACCGGCAAGGTCCCCGCCCCGCCATGAGCAACGCCCTGACCGGCGCCGACGAGATGCTCGACTTCGTCTTGAAAAACGTCTCCGATATTATTAGCGATAACGTGAATTCCCCTTTCGGCTCGTGACCGTTCGACTCGAATCCCGGGCGTCCGCGTCATGGCCGCCCCCATTGACGTCTAACGTCGTAGCCGTATTATCCGCAGCCGCCGGCTTTCTTGGCGGCCGGTCCAATTGACTTGACCTTTTTTTCGTACTCGCGGTGGGGGGCCTCGTGAGGGTCAGGGTCGGCCTCGGGCCGGCGCTGGCCCAGGGCGGAGGAAAACTCGTGCCTCATCGTATCGTCCCCCTCGGGCCTGGGCTTCGCGGCCGGGTCATTGTCCTGCCCGTAAACGTCGAGCCAGTAATTGATCCCGCCCTCGAGGATGTACAGGTTGGCCACGCCCCTGGCGGAAAGCAGCCTCCAGGCCAGGGTCGCCCTTTTCTCGTCGTTCGAGGTCAACACCAGGACCGTGTTCGGCGGCAGGCTTTTTGCCCACTTATAATCGCGCGCCTGGTCCATGGTCACGCGCTCGGCGTCGATGATATGGAACAGGTTAAAGTCTGCCTCGTCCCGAACGTCCAGGATTTTCACCGCCGCGTTGTCATTGTAGATAAGGTCGAGAAGCTCGCCCGGGTCGATCTGGACCTCACGCGATTTCAGCCTGGCCTCGAGATCGGGCGCCATCCTGGCCGCCAGCTCGTCCGGCGTGGGCTGGCCGAGAAAAAACACCCCAATCCCCACGAGGACCGCGAAAACCGCCCCGCCTATTTTCCATTTCATGACGCCCGCCCTCCCTCGCGCTCGGCGAAATAGGCCTCGATCTTTTCCGCGCCCACGAACATGGCAAGGGCCATGATCACCACGCCCACCACCACCACGCCCGGGTCAACGCCGAAAAGGCCGTAAAGAGTCACCTCGCCGTAAGCGCCCGAGGTCTCCCAGAAGACGCGGTAGGCGTCAATGGTTTCCCCGAACGCTATCATGCCCAGGCCGAGACCCAGGACGAAGAAGAGGCCGTCCAGCTTGAGGGTCGCCGCCGACACCAGGGCCGTGCCCGGACAATAGCCGCCGATGACGAACCCGACCCCGAAGATAATGCCTCCCACTATTCCCGGCCAAAGATAGGTGGGGTTGACGAAAATCTTGCTCACGTTCATTAACCCCAGGGCGCCGGACAGGAAGATTAACAGCATGGCCGTGATGATGGCCGTGAACATGACCTTGAGGACCCGCATGTCCCGAAGATAAAACTGGGCGGCCAGGTTCCTCGAGTTGCCGAACCCGGCCCTCTCGAGGGCGAACCCGAAGCCTATTCCCGTGACCACGTACATGACGTTCTTCAGAACGTGTCCGATAAGTTCGTTCAGATCGAGGGGCGCCATGGCTTCCTCCTTATCTCCAGAGCCTGCGGACGAAGTAGGCCATCATGTAGGCCCCCCCGAACACGGAGAACATGAAGGCCCAACTGCCGGCGGACAGGACCGCGCCTCCCGACAGGGCCTGGCTCGAGGTGCATCCTCTCGCGATCCGGACGCCGTAGCCCGCGATGGTCCCCCCGATGAGCGCCGCGACCCACCTGGTATGAACGCTTATATGGGGGCCCTTGAAGGTCTCGGGCTTGACCCGGCCCGCCAGCATTCCCGAGGCGAAGCCGCCGATCATGACCCCAATTATCTCGAAGACCAGCCACGTGTCCAGGGGGTTGTCGCTTCCGCGCAGGAGTCCCACCAAATAGGCGTTCCTGTCCGTGTGGCCCGGCGCCACCAGGTCCACGGCGGCGCTCACCAGTTTGGCTATCCCGCCCGAGGCCCCTAGACCGTGCCCGAACAAGAGATAGGAAAGGAAAAGCACCACGCCCAGCAAGACCCCCGCCGCGTAGGGGTTCATGTATTCCGATCGAGACCGCTCCACGTCAGCCCTCCTTCCCGTCATCGAGGTGGACTTCCTCGTAACCCAGGACCATGGCCTTGAGGTTCGAGAAAATCGTATGGCCCGTGGTTATCATGTACACGTGCACGATTAAAAAGGCCGCGAACATCCAGGCGCCGAAGCGGTGGATGGGACCGAGAAGCTTCAATCCGCCAAAGTACTCGACCCAGGCTGGATTGACCTCCGCGCTCAGCTTGAGAGCCCCGGTCACGATCATGAGGGGCAAGAGGACGTTCAGTATCATGAAGTAGGTAATTTTCTGCAGGGGCAAGAGTCTTTTTTCCGGCGTCTTGTCGAAGGGATGGGGAGCGCCCACGAAGATGCCCCAGATATAATAGGTGGCGTGCCTTATGCCGAGAGTGAAAAAATCCTCCAGCCCGGGCACGTACCTTTTTAGAAGTCCGCCCGCCAGGTTGTAGAAAAGGGCCAGAAAGGCGTTGACCACCAATATAACGCCCGCAAGATTGTGGAGGGTGACGGCCACCTTGAAGCCCGTTACCGAGAAGTTTCCCGCGTAGCTGATCTCGAAGCCGCTCATAATCAGGACGAGGACCGCTATGGCCTGGACCCAGTGCCAAATTCTTTCGTAGAACGAGTAAAACCAGACTTTCTTTTCCATGGCGCTACTCCGCTTTCTTAATCCGGGAGGAGGCGAACCTTAGGGTCCCGTGGGCCGCCACGCCCAGGAACGACCCGATGACCGCGAGTATCCCAATCCAGTCGAGCCACTGTACTCGCTGGGTACCATGGAGGTATAGGTTGCCCGGGTCCAAGGTGGGCGTGCAATAGACCTTCCCGTCCTTGCCCGTCTCGATCTTGCCGTGAAGCAATATCCTGGCGTCGGTCACCGGCCCTGGCTCAGCGGCTCCGGGCGCGTAATCCGAGAGCTTGACGTCCTGGATGGCCCTCGAGTTTTTCCCGTGGCAGCACTGGCAGCAGTGGAGGGCGTAGTCCCCCGAGGCGACCCCGTGGCTGAGCGTGTAAGGCTGTATCTCTCCCTTTATCCGGGGAGCCTTCACGCCGGCCGACTCGAGGAGTTTCTTGATCGCCTCGACCTTGGCCGCCGAGCCGAGCCGGAGCTCGTTCTCCTCGAGCTTGCCGTCTCCATTTTCGTCCAGGGCCCGGACGTACTCGGGCCGATAGGTCCCGTCCTTTTCCAGGAAGGCGGCCTTGAGGTCGGCCTCGCGAACGGGTCTTTCCGGGTCTCCCTCCACCCAGAACCAGGAGGTGATGACGTTGTGCGGGCCGAGTCTGTATTCCCCGTCGTCCTCCTCATGCATGAGCAGCACGGGAGTGTATCCGTCGATAATCGACGCGGGATCGTTGACCCTTCCCCTTACTCCCCGGTGGGTAACCAGGGGCTCGCCGGCGCTATCGAGGAGGGTCCAGTCCGTGGACATCCGGGCCGGCGCCAGGACTCGCTGCACGTGGCAGGTCTGGCAACTGAGCTTCTGGAAATGAAGCTTCTTGTATGGAAGGAAATCATGGCGGGCCTCGGCGTCGTGGCAGTCCCGGCAGTCCCGCATGCTTCCGTCCATGGCCCTGGCCACCGTGCCCTGGGCCGAGTGTCCCTTTGCCAGGTTGTGATCTGGCGTCTCGAGGTACTCTCCAAAGCCGAGCTTGCGGGCGTCGAACCTTAAATGACCCGGCCTTTCATCGCCCGTCTCCTCGTTATACTCGGGGTTGTTCATCGAGTGGTGACAGTTCGAGCACTGGAGAAGTCTTTGAGCGTGAACGTCCCAGGGAAGATGAAGACTCTCCTTGCCCTTGAGGTTCATGCCCGAGCGGTCCACCGGGTCGGGCGAAAATATCTCGCCCGTCGTCTCCGTGCCCCAGTTGTCAAGGGAGTTCTCGAAAATAACCGGGTCGGAGCACCGGCAGGCGGAGCCATGGCAGATGCGGCAGTTGCCGCTGCGGGGGTCGGAAACCCGGAAATACTCGGGCCTTACGCTCCCGTCCTCGGCAAAGGCCTTGGCCGACCATTTAATCTCACCGCCATCCCTTTCCGCCACGCCCGACCCCAGCAGGGTGGCGGAGGAAGCCCAGCCAAAGCGGCCCTTTTTGATCTCGGCCACCCGCTGGGCGTTGTTCGGGTCCTTAACGTGGCACAGAAGGCAGTTAAGCTCCATCACCCCCGACTCTTGCCAGTTCCACGCCGCGGGCTTCCGGGTTATCGGGTCCAGGACAAAGGCGTCGGGATTCTTCGGGTCGTCCGCCCTCGTCTCGGTCAAGGGCCGGCCCGTGAACCGGCTTGTCACCGCCGGGCCGCCGCCCACGTGGCGCGGTCCCATTACCATGATCCAGTCGGCCGTGCCCATGTCGATCTCATCGAAGCCCTCGGGCGAGAGCGTCCTGTAAGTTAAGGGGTTCCATCTCCCGAACATGCCGGGACTTACGTCCCAGGCCCGGCCGCTCTTGGCCTGGCCGGGAGGGGTCAGCTCGTTAAGCCCAACTTGGGAGTGGTAGTTGTTCCTGGCGATATAATCGACGTTGTGGCAGCCCCCGCAGGTCGCGGCCAAGGAAAGAGGACGGCCGGACCTGATGACGGGCTCCATATCCTCGTCCATGAGGATCACGGGAGGATGGATGGAAGGCGTCCTGGGCTCGGCCGCCTTCTCCAGGGATTTGAGAGTGAGAGGCGGAAACAGCGACGACGGCCCCTCTTCAGCCGGCGGCGTCTGGACAGCGGCCGTGTCTCCGGCCACGACCTCGGCGGCGGCCTCGGCTACGGCCGGGGTCTCCACGTCGGCGGAGGAAATCACCCATACGGCGGGGGCCAATACCAAAAGGACGACGATTATAAGGGTCAGTCGCGAATTCATTTGTCCGTCCCTCCCGCCATGGAAACCACCCGCTTGCGAGATCGGCCTCCCACGTACGCCGGGTCTCCGTCATAGCCGAGGGCTTTCCAGTCCATTCCCCCCGAGTCCCCGTGGCAGTCCACGCACTGGAGGGCCCTTTCCTTGGGAGCGATCATGTGCGAGAGCCTCCAATACATTTCCGTCTCCGTAAAGCCGAACTCGCCGCTGAAGGGAAGCCCCGAGGCCTCGCCCCCCAGCTCGGCCGCCTTGATCCAGTCGAAGTCGGTCCAGTAGCCGCCCTTGCCGACCGTCTTGGGAACAATGAGCCTTTTATACTTGACGTCGTAAGGCTGCTTGGCCCGGTGGACTTTAAAGGGCCATATCTTCGAGTTCGGGTCGCCGATGCTTCCAAGGGGGCGGTTGATCTGGGTGACCTTTTCCGGGTCGATGAGGTCGCCTTTCAGGTAGCGCTCCAAAGAGCCGTTAAACCAAAAGTATTCGGGCCGAAGGTTTTTGGCGTAAATGAAGCTTCCTTTTATCTTGAGATATTTATGGGGGTCGTCGGCGCCTATATCCTGGCCGGCGGTGGACCAGTCCCAGGCGACCTTGGTCGCCTCCTTGACAGCCATCTCCGGCAGGTGGCAGGTCTGACAGGCCAGGGCCTCGGTATGGCCGTCCAGCCTTTCATTGCCGTGCGGCTTGTCCGCGTGACAGGACACGCAGCCCACCTGGTTGGTATTCGTGGCGCTGACCGAGACCATACGGCCCGTGATTTTATGGTCCCTGGTTTTGTGGCAGTCGATGCATACCAGGTTCAGCCGGCCCATGTGAACGTCGATCCGCTCGACCGGCTTGGCCAAAGACCCGTCAAGGTCGCCGTGCTTGACCGCGTTTCCTCCCCCCCCGTTGAAATGGCAATAGCCGCAGTTGTCGCGGGTCGGGCGTCTCACGCTTTTTGCCGCGGCTAAAAGGTCCACGTCCTTGGGAGGGATTCCCGACTCGCCCTTGTCGTAGAGGCCGGAGCCGTCGTGGCAGACCAGGCAGTCAACGTTCTTTTTCACGGAAAAATCGAAGCTCGCGTCCTTCCATCCATAGCCCGCGTGGCACTTGGTGCATTTGGGCCAATTGCCCTCGATGCTGATGCAGAAGTTGTTGATAAGGTTGAGCTTGCCTATTCGGACCGGTTTGTCGTGGCCGGGGACTGTCTCCGGGTCGCCCAGCCAGTTCCAATGGGAGGTGGCCATGACCTGGTCGGCCGCCTGAGGATGGCACTCGAGGCAGGCCATGGTAACCGACGGCCCGTCCTCGAACTTGTCCGCCTTATAAAGGTGGGCGTGGTTGGTGTGATCCGGGTATCTCGTTACGCCTCGCCAGGGATCGTCTCTGCCCGGCCCGACCTCCTCGGAGCACCCCAGCACAAGCGCCGCCCCCGCCAGGGAGACGGCCAGGAGCGCCATATAGATTTTTTTACGCGCCATTAAGCGGCTCCTTAAAGAATTGGATGTGTAATTTGCTAAATAGCATACAAGGATATCCCAACGCAAGCATTGCGATAGATAAAGATGCAAATAGAGGAGGGAGGTTACGAATTTTCCGGTTGCCAGTCGAGCTGTCGGGGAAATAATAGCATTATCCCGGAGCTGCGCGGTGTTCATTCCGGGCCGGAGGTTCCTATAGTCCCAAAGGGGCGGCGGCCTGCCCATCCGGACAATTCCCTTTACGGAACTTTCCGTCCTGGCCCCAAAGGGGCGTAGGTCTAAAGCCCGTGGCGACAACCCTGGGGTAATGAATATATAAAAACCTTTACTTGGCCTTGCCCTGCTTGGCCACGGCGTCCATCTTGGCCTTGATGGCCTCCTGGTCGCCAAGGTAGTAGTGCTTTATGGGCTTTAGGTTCTCGTCCAGCTCGTAGACGAGGGGAACGCCCGTGGGTATGTTCAGGCCGACGATCTCCTCGTCCGATATGTCGTCGAGATATTTGACCAGGGCCCGCAGGCTGTTGCCGTGAGCGGCGATAAGGACCTTCTTCCCGCTCTTTACCGCCGGTCCAATTTCTTCTTTCCAATAGGGCAGAAATCTTTTTACGGTCAGCTCGAGGCTTTCCGTTTTCGGCACGTCCTCCTTGGAAAGGTCCGCGTACCTCGGGTCCTTGCCGGGGTAGCGATCATCGTCCTCCTCCAGCTCGGGGGGCGGTATCGAGTAGCTCCGACGCCAGACGAGGACCTGGTCCTCCCCATGCTTGGCCGCGGTTTCCGCCTTGTTCAGGCCCTGGAGCGCTCCATAATGCCTCTCGTTAAGGCGCCAGTTGCGGATGACCGGAATCCACATTAGGTCCATTTCGTCCTGGGTGATCCAAAGGGTTCGGATGGCCCTTTTCAGGACCGAGGTATAAGCCACGTCAAAGGTATAGCCTCCCTCCTTGAGGAGTCTGCCCGCCTCCTTGGCCTCGGCCACGCCCTTTTCCGTAAGGTCCACGTCGGTCCAGCCGGTGAACCTGTTTTCCTTGTTCCACTGGCTTTCGCCGTGCCTGAGAAGGACAACCTTATACATTACATTCCCTCCTGAAGCTTTTTATCGCCGAGCGTCGAGTGAATCCATGCGATCGGCCGAGAAGCAAAACCGCGTTTCTCCCGAGCATATACAATAGCTTGCCCCGGCGCCCTTTGGCAAGTCCAAATGGGCGCGAAGTTTCCCAATATCTCGATCCCGGACTTTTCGGGTCGCGGAATGTATGGCGGATACCGACGGCGATGAAATAGAAGCGGACTTTAATCGGCATGGCGATCTCCAAGACCCCGTCCAGGCCGATCGGCTGGTCCAAAACCCGCCACGCCGGCGGTTGAAAATCAAGGAAGCGATATAAATCCCTTTTCCAATCTTGCCTTCCTCGTGATAAATTATGGCGATATGGAATTCAATCTTACCTGGCCTGAAATGGACGGATGGCTGCTGGGGGCCCTGGCCGAGGACATAGGCGGCGGCGACGTAACGACCGAGTGCCTCGCGGGTAAGGCGGACTATGCCCGCGTGGACTGGACGGCCAAGTCCTCGCTCGTGGTTTGCGGTCTGCCCGTTTGTTTCAGGACCTTCGAGTTGCTGTCTAAAGAATGCTCGGCGCTCTTCATGGCCCAAGAGGGGACCAGGGCCGAGCCCGGCCAGGTCGTGCTTTCCCTGGCCGGTCCGGCGGGGGCCCTTTTATCGGGCGAGCGCGTGGCCCTCAATATAGCCCAGCACTTGTCGGGCGTGGCCACCTCGACGGCGCGCTTCGTGGCCGCCGTCGAGGGAACGGGGGCCAGGATCGCGGCCACCAGAAAAACCATCCCCTATAACCGCCGCCTCGAGAAATACGCGGTGACCGTGGGTGGAGGCGTTCCCCACCGCTACGGCCTTGACGACGGCGTGCTGATCAAGGACAACCACATCGCCCTGGCGGGGTCCATCACCCAGGCCGTCCAGCGCGCCCGGTCCTTGGCTCATCACCTTTTGAAGATCGAGGTCGAGGTCGAGAACATGGGCCAGGCCGAGGAGGCGGTCAAAGCCGGCGCCGACCTTCTCCTCCTCGACAACATGACTCTCGATATGCTCCGCGAGGCGGTCAAAACATTCAAGGGAAAAGTTATCCTCGAGGCCTCGGGCAACGTGACCATCGACGTGGTGAGAAGCATCGCGGAGACGGGCGTGGATATCATTTCCACCGGAGCCATAACTCACTCGGTGATCGCGGCCGACGTCTCGGCCCGGCTCGCCCTTGCCTCGAGACCGGAGGCCGGCAAGGAGTGAAGGACCCTCTGGACAAGGCGTCCCTTACGAGAACGGGACGCGAGCTGGGGCATACGTTCGTGGTGAAGGAAGTCACCGGCTCCACCAACGACGACCTGCGAGGGATGGCCGAAAAGGGCGCGGCTCACGGAACGGCCGTCATCGCGGACCGGCAGGAAACCGGACGGGGAAGGCTGGGAAGGAAATGGAGCGCCCCGTCCGGCTCGGGCGTCCTTATGTCCGTTCTTCTCCGGCCCGGTCCGGACGAGGCCTGGAGTCCGGGCCTGGTGACCCTGGCCGCGGGGGCCGCCGCGGCCGCCGCCGTACGGAATCTATGCGGGATCGAGGCCATGATCAAATGGCCAAACGACGTCCGGGTGCATGGCAAAAAACTGGCGGGCATACTGGCCGAGGCGGGGGGAAGGGGCAAGCTTGACTACGTGGTCCTGGGCATCGGGATTAACGTAAACCTCGCCGAGGATGAAACGCCGGAGGAAATCCGGCGGATAGCCACCTCGATTTCCATGGAGACGGGCAAGGATTATACTAGATCTTCCCTGGTCCACGCCTTTTTGGACGAGCTCGAGGCCCTGATCGATCCCGTCAGGCGAGGAGATAGCGGACCCGTGCTCTCGAGTTGGAAGTCCATGGCCGAGGTGGTCGGAAAGCGGGTTAAGGCCGAGGTCCCGGGCGGGACCTTTTTTGGCCGCGCCCTTGGCGTCCGCGAGGACGGAGCGTTACTGATACTGGAGGAGCCCGGCGGCGGCGAGCGCGCCGTGATCGCGGGCGACGTCACGATAATATAGGGGTAGGTTCATGCTGGTATTTCTCGACGTTGGCAATACCAACACGGTCATAGGGTTGTTCGAGGGGGACGAGCTAAAGGTCAGGTGGCGTATACGCACGGGCAGGGGCGTCACGAGCGACGAGTACGGTATTTTTTTCAGCGAGCTTTTAAGGACCACTGACTTCGAGAAAAAGGACATCGAGGGAGTGGGAATAGCCTGCGTGGTCCCTCCCGTCCTTCCCTCTTTGATTGAATGGTCGAGGAAGTCGCTCGCCGTCGAGCCCATGGTCGTGAGTCCCGGCATCAAGACGGGCATGCCCATACACGTGGACAACCCCCGGGAGGTGGGCGCGGACAGGATAGTCAACGCCGTCGCCGCCTACGAAAGATACAAGACGGCAGTGATTATCGTGGATTTCGGCACGGCCACCACCATAGACTTCGTTTCCTCGAGGGGGGTTTTCGAGGGCGGCATCATCGCGCCGGGCATGGCCATATCCACCGAGGCCCTTTTCAAGAGCGCCTCGAAGCTTCCCCGCGTCGAGCTGATGAGACCTCCTCGGGTGATCGGCAAGAACACGGTCAACGCCATGCAAAGCGGCATCGTTTTCGGCTACGCCGGACTGGTGGACGCCCTTGTTGGGAGGATCAAAAAGGAGGTTTCCCTCGAGTGGCCGGACGAGCCGGACCCCGTCGTGGTGGCCTCGGGAGGATTGTCTTCCCTCTTTTCCGAGGTGGCGGAGACGATAGGAGAGATAGACGAGTTCCTCACCCTGCAGGGACTCCGGATAATCTACGCCCGAAACCGCCAGGAATAGGGGCGTACTGAAAAGTCCAGGCCGGGAGAAGTAATAATGATTGACCTTAGAAGCGACACCGTAACCAGGCCCACCCCCGCCATGCGGGAGTTCATGGCCAAGGCCGAGGTGGGAGACGACGGATACGGCGATGATCCGACCGTCAATCTTCTGCAGGAAAAGTCGGCCCGCGTCACCGGCAAGGAGGACGCCCTGTTTCTTCCCTCCGGCACCATGGCCAACGTGGTGGCCATCATGTGCCACACCCGGCCCTCCGACTCGGTTATCCTGGGCAAGAACGCCCATAGCTGGCTCTACGAGAGCGGAAGCATCGGGGCCGTGGCCGGCGTTCTTCCCATCATCGTGGGAGAGGACGGGACCTTTACCTGGGAAGACGTGAACGCCAACGCCAAGGGCGGGGACGTGCACATGGCGCCCACTACCCTGGTGATGATGGAGAACACCCACAACGGCGGGGGAGGGATAGTATTTCCTCAGAAGTGGATCGTCGAGATATGCGAAAAGGCCGGCTTCTGGGGCATCAAGACCCATATCGACGGGGCCAGGATATTCAACGCCTCGATCGCCTCGGGAAAGCCCGCGGCCGAGCTTTGCGCGCCGGTGGACTCGGTCAGCTTCTGCCTTTCCAAGGGACTGGGCGCGCCGGTGGGATCGATGCTTTGCGGGACGCGCGATTTTATCCTCAAGGCCAGGCGCTACCGCGAGCTTTTAGGTGGAGGCATGAGGCAGGTCGGGATAGTGGCGGCCGGAGGGGTTTGGGCCCTGGACAACCACGTCGAGCGCCTCGAGGAGGACCACGCCAACGCCATGGTTCTGGCGCGGGGCCTAAAGGATATTAAAGGACTGAGGGTCGACCTCGAGCGAGTTCACACCAACATGGTCTTCATTGGGCTGGAAAAGGATGGCCTCAACGCCTTCGAGTACGCGGCCCGGCTGGGAGAACTGGGCGTTAAGATCAACGCCATGGGCAAGGATTTCCTGCGCGCCGTGACTCACCTCGACGTGTCCTGGTCGGACGTGACCAGGGCCATAGATCTTTTCGAGAAGGCCCTCGCCTAGGGCGGAGTTTACAGGACCTTAAACCACATCAAGAACCCGATAATAATAAAAAGACCGGCGGCGCCCTTTTCGAGATACTCGACCGGCGCGACCCTGGTCAGGGCCTCTCCGCCGAGCACCCCTATCAGGGTGACCAGCGTCAGGGCCAGGGCCGCGCCCAGGAAAACCGAGAGCGGCTTGCCCGTCTTCGAGGTCATGGATATGGCCGCAAGTTGGGTCTTGTCTCCCATCTCGGCTATGAACAAGGCGATAAAGGTCGCGCCGAAGGTCTTCCAGTCCATCCTTATTTCCTTTCTCGTTACCTGTAGCCGTCAAGGCTGAACTTTCCAGCCTCCGTCTGGATGGCCACGTCATCCTCGACGATGAGGTCCCTGCTTTTCAAGCCAAGCTCGATCTGGACCAGCTTGCGCCTTCCGCCTGGACCGTCCAGGGCGTATCTTTTCCGCCTGAGGTAAAGCCCGGAAGACTCGGCCGCGTCAAGAAGACGCTTTTCCTCGTCCGCCGGATAAACGAAAAAAACGAGCCCGTCGGCGGCCAGAAAACTCGAGGCCGACCGCGTCCACGAACCTATGGTCATCTCGATCTCGTGCCGGGCGATGGCCTTCTCGGGGTTGGGACTGTGACGCCCAGACTCCCTGGCGCGAAAAGGAGGATTCGTCGCGATCGCGTCGAATCGATAACCGCCAAGCTCGGGAAGACCGCCCGTCGCGTCGCCGCGTATTATCTCGACTTTAGGACTGGTGGCGTTAAGCTCAGCGTTGCGCCGGGCCAACTCGGCCAGGCCCGGTTGTATCTCGACGCCCACCACCCGGCTCGGGTTGCCGCGGGCCGCGAGGATCAAGGCGATGACCCCCACTCCGCAGCCCATGTCCAGGACGCTCTTTCCCCTGATTTTTTCCAGCGCGAAGTCGGCCAGGAGAAGAGCGTCCACCGAGTACCGGTAGCCCTTCTTGTACTGGTATATCTTGAGTTCCCCGTGCAGGAGATCGTCAAAAGTCTCTTCCCGTTCCATGCCGTCCCTTCCCAACGGCGCTTTCAGGATCAAAACGCCCGGGAGAGTTCATCTTGACCGATGTTCCGCTAGTCGTCAATTCAAGAGCGAGAAGAAAAAATCTGATTTTCGTCAGTCGTGCTCTCCTCTTTGGATTTCCCCTATGGTATCGAAGATGGCCTCGACGTTCGCCTGGGCCATGGTGCATTGTATCTCGTGGCTGGTTCCCAGTACGTGGCCGCCGCCTCGGCCTCCGGTTTGGTAGTTCGCGATTATCTCGGCGCGAAGTTCCTCGGGCGTCATGAATTCACCGCGCTGGACGTCGATGCCGGTAATAAAGGTCAGCTTGTCCCCGTACTCGGCGTGGGCCTTCTTGAAATCGTTTCCCGCCTTGGTCTGGAATGAATGGAGCATGTCCAGGCCGGCCTCCACGTAATGCTCGAGAAAGGGCCCCTGGTAGCCGCAGGAATGAAGACAGGCCAGGGCCCCCTCTTCATGAGCCGCGTCGATCAGCCGCTTTAAGTTCGGATAGGTGAATTCCTTCCACATCTTCATCGAGATAAGGGGACGGTTGTCGTATCCATAGTCGTCCTCGATGAACACCACGTCCGCGCCGGCGCGAACGCTCCTTTTCGCCACCTCGACGTGGAAGTCGGTCCAGCGTCTCATGAACTCCAGCATCTCCTCGGGGTAGTCGATAAGGAAGGTCATGAACCTCTCCATACCGAAAAGGGACGTGGCCGTGAAATCCTGGCTGCCCCAAACCTCGGCCGCCACGCTCGCGTGGGGGTAGGATTTTCTGTAGTTCCTGAAGATCGAGAAATGGGCCTCCTTTAAAGGACTCGGGAAGCGGTAGTCGTTCGCGTCCCGGATGGTCTTGATGGCCGGCTCGACCATGTCCGGATAGATGCCGCTCCCCAGGGCGCGGGTCGCGCCGTAAAGGTCCCGCATGTGAATCCGGCCGCCGCGGCGGAAGAAAGTGGCGTAGCGCCAGGGCGTGGCAAAGGAGGCCAGCACCATGTCGGCCCCCAGCTCGAGGGAATAGGCGTTGGCCCAGTTAAAGGTGTGCACGTCGAAAAGAAGAGGGGCCAGCCTCCATATCTCGGCCGCGTTTTGCTCGCCGCCTTTTTTGTATCGGTCCCAGAAAAGCCGGGCCAGGGCGTTCCAGTGAGCGCGCGCCGCGGGCTTATACTCCGCCATAAGACGGCAGCCGGTATGGGCGTTGATCCAGACGAAGACGGGTACCCGGTCAACCGGGGCCCCCCTGGCCGTGAAGTGTATCCTCTCCCTGGAGGTCATGGAGCCGCTATTCGTCATTTATAGTACCTCCCGCGTTGATGGGTGCTATTATAATCGTTAATGAAATAGCAATGAAAGTATCGAGAAGCGGCCAGGTTGCGCTTCCATTATAAACGGGTGAAAATGGTCGTATAATATTTTTACCGCCAACGCGCGGCGGTATCATCTCATAGAAATTTATTTCGACGTTCGCGAGGCGGGCCGCCCTCCCGATTAATGACAAGATAGGTCAATAAATTCAGCTTATGCCCGATAAATTCAAAGAAGTCTTCGACGTGAGCGTGACGCTCGGCGGGGGATCGGTCGATTACCCCGGCGATACTCCTTACGCGAGAAAGTCCCTTTGCGAGATAGGCCGGGACTGTCCTTATTCTCTTTCCAGCCTGACCATGAGCGCTCACTCGGGGACCCATATCGACGCCCCGTCCCACTTCATCGAGAAGGGCAAGACCATCGACGAATACGAAGCCGGGGATTTCATGTTGCCCGCCCTGGTCGTCGACGCTCGGGGCAAAAGTGCGGTCACGCCGGAGACCCTGGCCGACGTAACGGTCCCTCCGGGATGGGCGCTTCTTTTCAAGACGGACAATTCCGAAAGCGGCTTGTGCCGGGGCGGGGTTTTCTCCGAGAACTACGCGTTTATATCGCCCGCGGCCGCCCGGGCCTGCGTTGCGAAAAGGGCCGCCCTGGTGGGCCTGGATTATCTCACCATCGAAGAGCACGGCCGGGAGGATTTCGAGTCTCATCGGACGCTCTTGTCCGCGGGCGTCTTGATCCTGGAGGGCCTCGATCTAAGCGGCGTCTCTCCGGGAGAATATTCACTTATTTGTCCGCCTCTCAAACTGGGAGGCGCCGAGGCCGCGCCGGTACGGGCGGTCTTGATAAGGTAGGACAAGGTCATGAGTTACGACCACTATTACCAGTCCGTCTTGGAGAGCATGAACGAGCAGGTGTACGTTCGCGACCTGGACATGAACATCCTTTATATAAACCCGGCCGCCGAGAGGCTTACGGGCTGGTCCCTGTCCGAGGCCTTGAAAAAAAAATGTTATGAGGTTTTTGGAGACGAGGACCTTGTATGCAAAGCCGTGTGCCCGGTTGAAAAGGCCCTTTCCGACAAATGTGGCATGATGCATCATGAGGGTGAATTAAAAAGCCGCTCGGGGAGACTCCATAAAATGCGCGTATCCATCGCGCCCTTTCGCGAGGAAGGCAAGGCCGGCGGCGCGGTGATTGTCCTCCAGGACGTCACCGACTTGAAGAACCTCGAGGAAACCCACGTCAAGACCCTGATCAAGCTGGAAAAGGAAATCGAGGCCGGCAAAAAGAAGGAACTCGAATTGAGGCGGGCCCAGGCAGTGGCCCGGGTAGGCAGTTGGCGACTTGACTTCGGAAGCAACGTCCTTACCTGGAGCGAGGAAACCTCCAGGATGTTCGGCGTGGAGCCGGGGTCCCGTTTGAACTTGAGCGATTTTATCGAGTTGGTCCACCCCGAGGACCGGGAGCGGATGCAAGCCGCCTGGCGGGCCGCCCTTAAGGGCGAGGTCTACGAAACCGAGCACCGCGTCCTGGGTTTCGACCAGGAAATCTGGGTCCAGGAAAGGGCGGAAATATTCTTTAACGAAAAGGGCGAGCCGGTCGAGGCGGTGGGAACGGTATTCGACGTTACCCAACGAAAGCAGCTCGAGACCCTGCTCCAGTCCGAGAGTGACATGGCCTCGGCATGGAGTAAGAGTGGTTCCTTTTCGGAAAGGATGGAAATATGCCTTGTGGCCGCCATCCAGGCCTCGGGCATGGACTGCGGCGGCTTCTACCTTATCGATGAGAGCGACCAAAGCCTCTCGCTCAAAGTGCACCGCGGCGTATCGGAGGAGTTTCTCAAGCGGGCCTCCCGTTTCCCCGCCGACTCGAACAACGCAAGGCTCGTGCGGCGAGGCGAGCCGGTTTACGCGCTTCACAGCGAGCTTCTTCTCCGGAAAGACGACCTCAACGTAAAGGAGGGCTTCAAGGCGGTCGCGATCGTTCCGCTCCTGTGCCAGGGCCGGACGTTGGGATGTCTGAACCTCGCCTCCCGCTCCATGAGCGCCGTGCCCGGCCACGTTCGCGCGGCCCTCGAGGGGATTGCCCGTTACGCCGGCTCCTTCGTGGCCCAGGAGATCGAGGAGGAAAAAAGCCGCCAAAGCCACCGCGACCTGGAGGAGCTGTTCAACACCATCGAGGACATGCTGTTTATCCTCGACATGGAGGGCAATATTTTAGGGCATAACCGCATCGTGAGCGGACGCCTCGAATACGGCCAGGATGAACTGACGGGCCGTCACGTTCTGGCCGTTCACCCGGAGGACCGCCATGATGAGGCCCGGAGGGTAATCGCCGCCATGCTGGCGGGAAAGTCGGATATCTGCATGATCCCGCTCATCGCCAAAAGCGGACGCCTGATTCCCGTGGAAACCAAAGTCAAGCTCGGCCGCTGGGCCGGAAAGGAAGTCATCTTCGGGACCAGCCGGGACATTTCCGAGCGTCTTAAACTCGAGGCCGACCGCCTTGCCCTCGAGCGTCGCCTTCAGCAGATCGAGAAAGCGGAGAGCCTCTCCCGCATGGCGGGGGCCGTTGCCCACAACTTCAACAACATGATGATGGTGGTTGCCGGAAATCTCGAGATGGCTCAGATGGCGCTGCCTCCCGAATCCAAGGCGGCCGGCGAGATCGAGGAAGCCAGGAAGGCCGCGAGAAAGGCGTCGGAAACGAGCCGCCTCATGCTGACCTTTCTGGGCCAATCGTCCCGCCAGACCGAAATTCTGGACCTTTCGGAAACATGCCGAAAATGTCTGATCGAGGCCCGGGCCTCCTTGCCGGAAGGCATGGAACTGGAAGCGGACCTGCCCTCGCCCGGCCCCAGGATCACGGCCGATCCCACGCAGATTTGTCAACTTATCTCCAATCTGGTCACGAACGCCTTCGAGTCCATGGAGGATTGTCCCGGCACGGCGCGTGTGACGGTCAATGAGGCCGAGGCGTCTGAGGTCCCCTCCCAGCGCCGTTTTCCTAAGGACTGGGCGCCCTCGGAAAAGCGCTACGCTCGCGTGTCGGTGTCCGACCGGGGTCGCGGGATGCAGGAGGAGATTATTGACAGTATCTTCGATCCTTATTTCAGCGAAAAGTTCACGGGCAGGGGACTGGGGCTGGCCGTGGCGCTTGGAATAGCCAAGTCCTGCGACGGTTGCGTCACCGTGGACACAAAACCGGGGAAGGGAAGTCTGTTTCAGGTATTTGTGCCGCTCGCGTAAACGGAGTTTATATTGGACGCGGTCACGCGCTAAAATGTGGATACGACCTGGGCGCGTCGGCGCCTTTTCTTTTTCGGGGGGAGCAAATGGACCATTACGGAAACATCGGAGTATTATTGGACGTTCCCGGCGTCAAGGTCGGGCATAAGACCGACGAGAGGGGCGGCACGGGAACGACGGTCATAATATTCGAGAAGGGGGCGACGGGTGGCGTGGACGTCCGGGGCATGGCCTCGGGCAGCCGGGAGACCCCGGCCCTCGATCCTCTTCACGTGACTTCCTCCTGCCACGCCCTCTGCCTCTCGGGTGGAAGCGCCTTTGGCCTGGCCGCGGCCGACGGGGTAATGAAATACCTGGCGGAAAGGAACATCGGCTACTTCGCCAGGGTGGCGGTGGTTCCCATCGTTCCGGCGGCCATCATCTTCGACCTTTCCTTCAAGGACGTCAACGCCCGGCCCGACTCCTCCTTTGGCTACGAGGCCTGCCTGGACGCGGAGAAGGGCGAGACCAGCATGGGCTCGGTGGGAGCGGGCACGGGGGCCACGGCGGGCAAGATTTTCGGGGTCCCCAACGCCACCAAGGCGGGCGTGGGAGAGGCCTCCATTACCACGCGGGACGGCGTCACCGTGGCAGCCCTGGCCGTGGTCAACAACCTGGGCGACGTGCTCGATCACGCAACGGGAGAGATAATCGCCGGGACCCGCGACCCGAAGACGGGCCGGTTCGTGGACACGGCGAAGACCCTGGCGGGCATGGCCGACTTCACGCCGCCCATGAGCGAGAACACCAACCTAATCGCGGTGGTCACCGACGCGGCCCTGGACAAGGCGGGCGCCAACAAGCTGGCCCGCATGGCCTCGGCGGGCATGGCCAGGACCCTCAGGCCCGCCCACTCGACCTTTGACGGCGACATGGTCTTCGCCTTTTCCTACGGCCAAAAAAAGTCCGACGTCAACCGGCTGGGGATCATCGCGGCGGACGCCGTAGCCATGGCGATCAACAGGGCCGTCATCGAGGCCGACGGACTGGGCGTTATTCCCGCTTATAAAGACCTGAAGAAAAATTGAGAATCCGGGCCCGGACGCGGGCCGCGAATCAATTGGTGGATTTTCCCGCGGGAACGTATCCCAAACGGCGGGCGTTGGCCAGGTGCTCCTTGGACCTGATGGGGTCGTCCAGACGCTTGTAAACGACGGCAAGGTTGTAATGGGCCACGGCGTAATCCGGGTCGATCTCGAGGGCGGTCTTGAACATTTTTTCGGCCTTGGCGTATTCTTTTCTTCCCGCGTGAATCACTCCCTGGTTTTGATAGGCCACGGCCATGAAGTGCTCCATGTCCTTGATCTGGATTTTCAGAAGCTTGATTATGTTCGTCCACTCCTTATAGGAGTCCTTGCCCGCCTCGAACTTGGCCTGGGCCGCCTCGAACTGCTTGACAGCGAACCCGACCTTGTCGCCAAGCTCCTGGACGCGCATGGCCTTGCGGGTCACGTCCACGCGGCCCAGGGTTGCCTTCTTTTTTATCTCTTCACTCATCTGACGCGTTTTCTCCGCCGGACCGGATCATGCCGCCGGTCCTCTTTCCCGGGTCCTTTTTTCCTCGGCCCAGGCGGTCATGGCCATGTCCGCGTATTTGATCGACTGCTCGTGGTCTCCCATTCCCGCGTGAATCGAGCTGAGCCGGGCGAACATCTCTCCCATGGCGTCCTTGTCCTCGATCTCCTCGCTCTCGTAGCCGCGAAGCGCGCCTTGAATCGAGGAAAGGGCCCTGTTCATCTCGCCCAGGGCCTGGTGCGCGATGGACATGTTAAACCAGGCCATGCTCGCGAGGGAGGGATCGTCCTTTTCCTCGAGCAGCTTGAGGCATTCTCCAAGCGACTCCTTGGCCGCCGGGTAGTCGCCGTTTTCCATCCGGGAAACGCCAAGATAAAAAGCGGCCCTGGCCCTTAGTTCCCCCTCCTGGCCGGACGCCTCGAGCGCGGCGGCGCAGTCGAGACAGGCATCCTCGGCCTTCTCGGGCTCGCCCGTGTCCAGCCGCGCCTCGGCCAGCTTGAGACAGGCCCAGGCCAGGTCCGGATGATTTCCTCCCTTGGATTTCTTCATCTCCCCGATGGCGTCCTCGAGGATGGCCGCGGACCTGGCGGGCATGTTGAACGACCTGTAGAGGTCCGCCAGGTCAATCATGCCCGAGGCGATCATCGAGTCGCCGACCCCGGCGCGGGACATGAGGTCCAGGGCCTTCTTCATGTCGGAGATGGCCTCGCCGCTCCGGCCGGTCCAGCGGGCCAAACGGGCCGATTCCTGGAGAAGCACGGCCAGGGCCAGGGGTTCCTCCTCGGGTGGAGGAAGGGTAGAGATGAGGTCAAGTATAAGGGACTCCGCCGCCGGGACCATGGCCAGCCCGACCATGGCGTCCGAAAGGCGCGAGGTGACGACGGCCATCGAGAGGTAAGGAAGGCACTCATCATTGGCCCGCTCGAGCCGGGATTCCCAGTAGCGCAGTTCCTCCTCCGGGTCTCGGCGGCACTGGTAGAAATCCGCGATCCTGTCCGCCACCGCCACTAAAAGCTCGGCGTCGTCCCGCCTCCACGCCAGGTCGAGGGCCTGGTCGAAAAGCTCGATGGCCGCCTCGATATCTCCCATCTCCTCCTTGATCTCGCCGCCGTTAAGGAGGCAGGTTATCTTGAAAGGCGCCCCCTCCGGGTTATTTTCGCAGGCCAGTATGGCCCGGTCCATGGCCGCGTCGGCCTTCTCGAGCCGTCCGTTATCGAAATGATAATTGGCGATCTCGTCCATGGCGTCGGCCAGGTCCTGGGAACTCATCTTCCGAAGCCTTTTTTCCAGGAGCCTCTCGGCCTCGGAGAACAAGCGCTCCGCTTCCTCGATCCCTCCCTCACGCGAGGTTATCCTGGCCAGCATGACGAGGGCCACAACGGGAAGCGACCCCTTCCGGTCCATTTTGGAGAGGAGCCTGAGGCCAGGCTCGAAAAGCGCTCGGCTTTTCTCGTATTCTCCCACCCGGAACATGAAGGCGCCCAGGCTGGCCCGGGCCCGAGCGTGGACGCGGGCTTCCTTGAGGCCATGGCCGGAAAAAAGTCCAAACAGTCCCTCCCCCTTCTCGAGGGCCTCGTGCAGGTTTCCCAGCGACTCGGCCTCGAGCACGGAGTTCACGTAGTCCATGACCGCCAGGGAGGAACGCCTGTTCACGCCTTTCCTGATAAAAATATAAGTCAACGCGCCGAGCGAGACGCCGGCGGCGGCGGCGATAGGCCAGATCAAATTATTATCTCCATCTAGAAATAATTTAACTCAATTTTTCCGGGTTTACATGTCGGCGGTCGAATTTAGTCCGACCCAAACGGACGGGAAGCGCCTCGGCGTGGTGAACTCAATAACTATGAAGTACAAAAGGGCAAGTCCGGTTATCCGGATTCCTCGAGCATGTCCGTCAATTCTATAACGTCTTCATCGATAACTTCCGCCTCGGATACCAGGGCCGCCAGCTCGGGCAACTCGGAGAAGCCGGTCCAGGCGTCCTCATCCCGCTGCACCTCCTCCTGCCCCGTCAGGTTGCCCGAGTCGAAAAGCTCCCCTATGGTCTCGAGCTTGACGGGCCCCAGTATTAGGCCGTCGGGGTAGCGGATGCGGTAGCGCGAGTCCTGAGGCGCCTCCTGGATGGGCTCGAGGTCCTCGATAATCTCCTCCTCATCCGACGCCGGCTCAGTCTCGTCGTCCAGGCTGAACTCGGTGCCGACCTCCTCGGGCTCGACCGCGGGCTCCTCCGGCTGGGGGGAAATCTCTTCCATGACCTGTCCGACTTCCTCCTCGTCCTCCTCGAACTCCACTCTTTCTTGATCCGCGGACGAGCCGGGAAAATCGATTATGTCCTCCGCTTCATCGTCTTCGCCGCTCAGGTCCGGACCTTCCAGGCCTGGCTCCTCCGCCTCACCCTCGAGCTCGCCAAGGCCGGCCTGAAATTCCTCGTCGTCCTCGTCGGTGGATTCTTCGGACCCGTCTTCCGAGGTCAAATCGCCCTCATCCTTTTTCTCGTCCGAGAAGTCAGACGCGGGAAAGTCGATAATATCCTCTTGTTCCTCGTCGTCCTCTTCGGGCGCGGCGGACTCGGTCTCGTCTCCTATTTTTTCAACATCTTCTTCAAAGGCTTCTGCCTCGGCGGGACCTTCCTCCACCGTCTCATCTTGCCCTTGTTCCTCCTCGCCGATCTCATCTTCAGAGGCATCCTCCGAGGCCGACGGCTGGAAGTCTATTATCTCATCCTCATGTGGGGTCCCAGCCTCGGAGCGGACGGAGGAAAAATCTATGATCTCATCTTCATCAGGCTCGGACGGCTCCGGTTCATTGGCAACTGGTTCAGCTTGCGGCTCATCTTCTTGCGTCTCTTCATCGGGAATCGAAGCTTCCTCCTCGAATCCCTCGAGGTCTTCTCCTACATCCGCGTCCAGACCCGCTTGCTCGCCCGCCTCAGCTAAGTCTTCTCCTCGCTGATCCGGTTCCTCCGGCGGGGGAACGGCCGGCTCCGGAGGAGCGTCTTCCCCGGCCGGGGCAGGACCGGCTTGCCCGTCATCCTCCTGGCCGAAGGCCGCCATGAACGCCTCGTCCACCTTATCCTCCAGGCCGTCGGTGTCCATGATCTCCTTGAGAGCGGGAAACATTTCGGCCAGCTCGGGATAACTCATAAGCGGCTTGAAGGGGGAGTCGTCCCTCGATACCTCCTCGACTCCCTTGACGCGTTTCTCCCGGGCCAGGACCGAGACCGTCCTCAGCTTTATCGGTCCCAGCACCAGGCCGTCGGCGCTGCGTATGGTGTATTTCGAGTCCGAGGCGTCCTCCGGCTCGGGCTTGGACACGCCGTATTTGTTCTTGATATTGTCAACCAGCGAGTCGATCCTGCATTGGTAGCATATGGGATTTTTCTCCGCGGCGGGCTTTATGAAATCGTTGCCGCACTTGAGGCAACTAACCTTGACGGTTTCACTTTTCGAGGACGCCGAGCTTAAGGGAACGGGTTTGGGCGTCTCGACGGACTGGTCCACCAGGATATCCTCGGGAGCTATCCGGATAAGGTTCTGGCACTTTCCGCACTTGAAGGTTACGGGTTTTCCCGGATTCTTCTTGATGGATATCTTATACTTGGCTTGGCATTGGTCGCAGTGGACTAGCATGTTATCAAAAGAAACATAGCAAAGCATTTAAGGGATTTCAACTCGGCTCCTATCAAGGGGAGGTCCTCGGAAGCGATTCGGGTCGGCCGGCCCTCTTACTTTGGACCTCGGCGAGCGCCCGCCTCGGGTCCGATTTTTTGCTATTTCGCTCAATTTATCCCGCGGGCGTTGAAATAGGTTGATAAAACGTTAATTATTATTAATAATGTAAAGCTGGACCATGACGGTAAAAACGGAAATAAACGAGACCGACGGCGCGCTCAAGATTTTGCGTGAAGTGGGCAAGGCCCTGACCTCGACCCTTGAACTCGACTCGGTGCTGGGCGTGATCATGGACATGATCGCCACCCTTTACAAGCCCAGCGACTGGTCCCTGTTAATGGTGGACGAGGACACCAACGAGCTTTACTTCGCCGTGGCCGTGGGAAAGGCGGCGGAAAACCTCATGGACCTTCGCCTTAAAATAGGCGAGGGGGTGGCGGGCTGGGTCGCCATGCACGGAGAGCCGGTGGTGATCACCGACGCCTACAGGGACGAGCGGTTCGCCAAGTGGGTAGACGGCGACAGCGGCTTCAAGACCGACTCGATCGTTTGCGTTCCCCTGATCAGCAAGGGTCGGACCATGGGCGTTATCGAGCTGGTCAATTTCTCGAGCAGCTTCAAGGAGCGCGAGCGCCTCGAGTTGCTCGAGGCCATGGCGGACTTCGCGGCCATCGCCATCGAGAACGCTCGCTACGTCAACCGGGTCAAGGAGTTGACCATCATCGACGACTGCACCGGCCTTTACAACGCCCGCCACATGCACGACCTTATCGACGCGGAGATCAGCCGGGCCAACCGTGAGGGCGGCAACTTTTCCCTGGTCTTTCTCGATCTGGACCACTTCAAGGAGGTCAACGACACCAGCGGCCATCTGGTGGGGTCGAGACTCTTGGCCGAGATCGGCAAGGTCCTCAAATCACAGCTTCGGGCCATGGACTGGGCCGTGCGCTATGGAGGAGACGAGTTCGTGGTCATCCTGCCCCATACCAACCGCGATCAGGCCATGATCGTGGCCAGAAGATTGAGGAAGGCCCTGAACGAGACGACCTTTTTCACGCGGGAGGAACTCAATATAAAGGTCACCGCCAGTTTCGGCGTGGCCTCATATCCCGAGGACGCCGGGACCAAGGAGGAAATCCTCAAGCTCAGCGATCAGGCCATGTACAAGGTCAAGGACACGACTCGGGACGGGGTCCGCTCGGCGGCGGGCGAAACTTTCGCGGACGATTAAGGGCGAGCGGGCCAATTGGGGCCGCCGTCTCGCTCGCCTCTCAGAGACTCCGAATGCGGGAAAACTTTTACAAGCTCATCCTCGACAACGTCCACGACGGGGTTTACTTCGTGGACCGTGAAAGACGGATCACCTACTGGAACAAGGGGGCCGAGCGCATCACCGGGTACTCGAGCGCGGACATGGTGGGCAAGCGCTGTTTCGACGATATCCTCAAGCACGTCAACGAAAAAGGCGTAAAACTCTGCCGGGTCGCTTGTCCCCTCGTCGAGGCCATGTCCTCCGGCCAGACCCGGGAGGACCACGTGTTCCTTCATCATCGCGACGGCCACCGGCTTCCCGTCCACGTCAGGGCCGTGCCGGTGAGGGATGAGGGCGGGTCGGTGCTGGGGGCGGTCGAGCTTTTCAGCGACGCGAGCAAGACCCTGGCCGACGTGAAACGGATCGAGGTCCTGAGCGAGATGTCGCTTCTGGACTCGCTGACCAAGATTGGAAACCGCCGTTATCTCGAGATCAACCTCATGTCCCGCTTCGAGGAGTTCAAGAGGTACGACTGGCCCTTTGGGCTTATTTTCCTTGACGTCGACGACTTCAAGAAGGTCAACGACCAGTGGGGCCACGAGGTGGGCGACGAGGTCCTTTTCATGACGGCGGCGACCCTTATTAACAACGTGCGGTCCTTTGACGTGATCGGCCGCTGGGGTGGGGAGGAGTTTTTAATCATCCTGGTCAACGTCGGGCAAGGGGAAGTAGGCAAGGTGGCCAACAAGCTGCGCGTTCTTATCGAGAAGTCCGGGCTTTACATGGGAGAGGACATTATCGAGGTCACCGTCTCGATCGGGGCCACCATGGCCAGGCCGGGAGACGACGTGGAAGGGCTAATGAAGAGGGTCGACCGGCTCCTTTACCAAAGCAAGGAAAAGGGAAAAAACAGGGTCACGGCGGACTGGGACTGAACGAGGAATTTTCACGGAGGATAAGTATGCCGGTTTACGAATACAAGCATCTGGGCGAGACCTGCTCGCTGGGCGAAGAGTTCGAGTGGGAGCAGGGCATCAAGGAAGACCCGCTGGTCGTTTGTCCCGAATGCGGGGGCAAGGTGAAAAGGCTGGTATCGGGAGCTTTTCTCAGTTTTCCCAAGACCTCCAGCGAACTGAAGGGGCAGGGTTTTACCAAGCTGGTTCGGAGGGACAAGGGGGTTTACGAGAACGTGACCGCCTCGGACAAGGAGAGCAAGATAGTCAAAATGGGCGAGTCGAGCACTTATCCTGATTTCAAGTCCAAGATTGGAGATTGAAGAAGCATTTAATCCTCTCCCTGATCGGGCCCTCCCTCCAGTACCCGTTTCACCGCGTCGGCCAGCCTCTGCATGGAGAAGGGCTTTTTAATGACGAGGGCCGCTCCCAGGGCCACCATCTCCTTGACCTCGGCGCCGTTGACCGCCCCCGAGCAGGCCACGATTTTAATGTCCGGCTTTATTTTCCTTATCATCCGCATTATTTCCGGCCCGCTCGAGTTGGGAATTCTGGCGTCGATAATAGCCAGGTCCATGTCTTCCTTTTCGCGAGTTATTATCTCGGCCGCTTTTTGGGCGTCAATGGCCCCGAGGGCCTTATATCCCATCCGCCCGAGCAGGCGGGTGGTCACGTCCAGTATGGCCTCCTCGTCGTCGACCACCAGGATTTTGCGCTGACGATCATCCTTTTCGGGACGCCGGACCGGGTCCATATCCTTGCCTTTTTCCCGCCGGGCGGGCAGGAGGAGGGAGACGGTCCTTTTCCCATTTTGCGACTTGGCCAGGATGGCCCCTCCCAGAGCGCGGGCCAGAAGCGAGGCCGCGGCCAGAAGGGCCTCGTCGCCGCCGAAGTCGATCAACCCTATACGCTTCGAGTCAAGGGCTTCCTTGAATATCTCGAGGCCCTCGGGGCCGCCGTCGCTTTTAAAGGTGGCCCGGAAATACATGCCCGGGCCGGCGTCGAACCCTGACTGGCTCAACATTTCCTCATTGACTTTATCGACCCCGGTCTCGACCTCGAGCCAGGCGTCCTCCATGTCTTCCATCAGGCCCCGGGCCATGGACGCGGCCAGGTTGGAGACTAAAAGCCGCAAGGCCGCCATGTCCGCGTTGATGAGTTCCTCGATCTCGGGAGTCTTTATCCGAACGAGCGGGCCGGCGGCAAGGGCCGTCTCCATTTCCTTGAGGGTTTCCCTCACGAGCGCGTCGGCGTTAACCGGGACCTTGTTCATGGTGGACGGGGACGTCGTTTCCTTGACCTTTTCGGTCCACCGCGAGGCCTGGTCGGCCGCGGACCGCACCTTTTCCGCGCACAGCCTCGAGTCCGAGTCGTCCTCCAGGTCGCCGGCCAATATCTCAGCGTAGCCCTTCATCACCGCCAGGGAATTATTGATCGCGTGCGCAACCGAGGACGACAAAACTCCCATGGACTCCAACTGAAGGGACCGGAAATAGGCTTCCCTCCCGGCCTCGCGCGCTCCGGCGGCGAGAAAGGGCTTTTCCTTGGGCCGGGATATCCCGTGGATGCCAGACAGCCGGCCTAACTGGTCCCTTAAAAGGGTGGCCCTGGTCTCGGTCCAAAGCACGCCCCCGCTCTTAGTATTAAAGCCAAGATCAAGAACGACCGACTCCTCGGGACTCTCGCCGGGCGCGCTCTCCCTTCTCAAGACCTCGGCGATCGATCGCCGGGCGGCGGCGGCCGACTCGGGCTCGAGGGCCTCCTCGACGCTCTCGTTCATAACCTCGTCGGCGGTGAAGCCCCGGAGGGCCTCGACGGACGGGCTGACGTACTTGGGCCTGAAGTCCATTCCCGTCACCCATATGAGGTCGACCGCGCTTTCCGCCAGGGCCCGGTATTTTTCCCTCGTTCGCATGGCCTCGTCGCCCATCCTCACGCGCCCGGTCACGTCGTCCATGTGAACGATCACCCTGTCGGGGGGAACGAAGGCGTACTTGACCAGAAGGGTAAGAATCATTCCGTCCTTTTTAAACTCGATCTCCTTCTCGAAACCGGTTTTCTCCCTGAAGGCCCGCTCGATCTCGGCGATCCTCTCGGGCTCGCGCTCGTAAATTTCCCCGGCCTTCATTCCCACGTAATCGATGATGGCCCCGTCGGTGAACTTCATGGCCGCGTCGTTGTACTCGAGCAGGATGAAATCCTCTCCCTTTTTGCACCACGTAAAGGTCGGGGCGGGGATCGACTTGAAAAGGACCCTAGCTCTCTCCTCGCTCTGCCGCAGGGCCTTTTCCGCCTCGAGCCGGGCGGCCACGGCGGCAATATGGGACGCCACGCTCTCGAGGGCGTGCCTTACGTCCATGGCCGGCCGGCCGGGCCGGCTCGAGGAGAGGTGAAGTGAGCCGAGCACGCGCTCGCCCGTCCGCAGGGGAAGGATGACGATGGAATCGAGTCCCTCCTCGAGGCCCGCCCGGGCGGCGAAGTCGGGAAGGTCCGTGACGCGGCAGTAAAGCGCCGCCCCCTCCAGCAGGCCCCCCTCCGTCTCCTCCACGCGGGGAACGAAACGGACCGCGTCAACGAACTTGTCCGACAGACCCCGGTGAACCATAAGCTCCAGCACGTCCTTTTCATGGTCCACAAGATAAAGCCCGCCGCCCTCCATCTCGGATATCTGGATGGCCGCGCTGAGGGAATAGTCAAGGGCGGACTGGGCGTCGAGGCCCTGGCTGAGCATCATGCCCAACTCCCTTTGTATCTGCGCTATCCGAGAGGCCTTCTTGGCGGCCGAAATATCGCTGTTGACGCCGATCCACTTCGCCAGCTTTCCTTCATCGTCCCTTACCGCCACCCCCCGGCTGGAAATCCAGGCCCAGCTTCCATCCTTTCTTTTAAGCCGGTACTCGAGGTTGAAGTCGTCCTTTTTCGCCACGTGGTCGGCAACGGCCTTGATCACCTTTTCCTGGTCGTCGGGATGGACCACGTCTTTGGCCGCGACCACGTTGCGGGGAAACTCGCCCCGGCCGTAGCCGAGCATGCTGTCCACGTCCCCGAACCATTTGAAGTCGAAGGTGCGAGCGTCCCACTCGTAAATGGCGTCGCTGGCCACGTGGGCGGCGAGTCGAAACCTCATCTCCGACTCGCGCAGGGACTTCTCCATTTCCTTCCGGTCCGTCACGTCCCTGGTGATCACCTGGACGCCGAAGGGCTTTCCGTCCTTGTTCAGGAAGGTCACGTAATTCTCGAGCCACCTGTGGCCCTTGTCCCTGGTTTCGACCTCGACCTCGATGGGACCGGCCTCCTCGCCCCCGAGTATCTTGGAGAAAAGCTCCATGTTGTCAGTAATCTTGTCCTCGGGGATGACGCCCAGCTCCATAAAGGACTTACCGATTATCTGGTCCTTGGTCCATCCAGCCACCTCGAACTCGTTGTCGTTGAAGTCGATGATCCGGCCGTCGAGACCGATCAGGGTAATCATCTCGGGAGAGCGCTCGAACAGGGTCCGGTATTTTTCCTCGCTTTGCCTGAGAGCGTCGAGGGCGGCCTTGCTTTCGGTCACGTCGGTGTTGACCCCGATCCATTTGGTGGGAGTTCCAGACTCGTCGCGGAGGGCGAAGCCCCTGCTCTGAACCGTAATATAAGTCCCGTCTTTCTTTTTAACGCGGTACTCGGCCTCGAAGGGAGTGCCCTCCTCGAGGTGCCGGGCCACGGCCTCGAGAACGCGGGGACGGTCGTCGCGATGGATTTGGGCGTTGTTGCCGTAAAAGTCGCGGGGAAACTGGCCGGGCTCGTATCCGAGCATGCCGTCAATGTCGCCGTACCAGTTCATGCGCAGGGTCCGGGGGTCGGCCTCGTAAATCAGGTCGGTGGCGAGGCTGGCGGCTATGCGGAACCTTTCCTCGCTGGCCTCCAGCGCCGCCCTGGCCCTGCGGCGTTCCGAGATGTCGATGACGGTGGCCGCAATATATGACGATTCGCCTCGCCCTTCCTTGATCAAAATTGCGTTGACAAGAGCGGGAAAACGGGTCCCGTCCTTTCTCTCCAATAATATTTCCTCGGCGTTGAAGCTCTCCTCGGCGTTGACCTTGTTCCTGAGATCGACGGCCCGCTCAGGACCGAGAACGCGGAACAGGTCCCTGAAATTCATGCCCACCAATTCCGAGGCGGCGTACCCGAGCGCGTCCGCCATCGCTCCGTTGACGTAGGTGAAATCCCCTCTCGCGTCCACGATGCAGTTGCCCGTGCCGGACTGGTCGGAGATGGCCTTGAACTTTTTCAGTTCCTCCTCGGCCCGCCTCTTCGCGGTCACGTCCCGAGCCACCGCCACGAACTGAACCGCCTTTCCGTTTTCGAATAACGGGGCCCCGCTGACGGATACGATCAGAAGCTCGCCCGACCGAGTGACCATCTCGTACTCGGCGCCCTGAATGGTCTCGCCCGACAAGACCCTGACCGCGTCCATGTAGGCCTTATCGAGGGAGCGGGGAGAAAATATCTTCATCTCCGTAAGATGAAGTCCAACCACCTCCTCGGGCGGGAAGCCGAAGACGCGTTTGCTCGAGGGAGAGGCGGCGGTAACGCGCAAATCGCCGCCCATGGCGAAGATCACGTCGGTCACGTTGTCGAAGTGGAGACGGAACTTTTCCTCGCTCTCGCGCAGGCCCTTCTCGGCCTCGATCTTTTCCGTAACGTCGAGAAAGGTGACAAGCGCGCACCTGCGGCCGTTGACCCAGGCCGAGCCGCCGGAGCAGTCCAGGACCCTCAAGGCCCCGTCCTTTCGTATGATCTTCGCCGAGAACTGGCCCGGCGGCTCTTTGTTCCCGATCCAGTCGCGGGAAAATTTTATTACCTTGCCAAGTTCCTCCGGCGCGAGCTGATTAAGCACGGCGCCGCCGGCGAGCTCCGAGAAGTCCTTTAGCCCGTAGGCCGCCACGGCCGCGGGGTTGGCGTAAATCATGCCCAGGTCCTCGTCGAAAACGAGGATGCCGTTTTGGGACTTGTCCGCGATCACTCGGAAAAGCTCGGGCCCTCCGGCAAGGTCGGCGGCGCCCGGGTCCTTGGAGGCAAGAGGGAGGGGGCGGCAAACGGCAATGCCCTTTCCACCCTCGACCATGAAGGGAATAAATAAAAGGATTACCTGCCTGGACGACCCGTTCGCGGCCAGGGAACATTCGATTTTATGGGGCAGACGAGACTCGAGGCAGGCGAGGATGGCGGAATCGACGCGGCCCTTGCTTTCCGCGCCGGGGAATATCCTTTCCGCGATTTCCTCGACGCTTTGGTCGGGAAAGTCGAACTCGCGCCGAAAGGAATCGCTGACCTCGATCAGTCTTTGCGCCTCGAAGACCAGAAGCGCGCCGCTCTCCCGGGCAAGATCGGGCAAGATGGACCGAAAGAAATCATCCCTCGAGATAAGGGGCGTTGAATAAGCTCCAGGGTCTGCCATTGATGTAGTACTCCCTTGGTACGCGCCCTCCGCGAAAAGGCGCTGAGCCATGATCGATCGTTCTCCGGTAAAGGCGACTCTTAGCTCTCCGTCGGGAGAGTCCCGGTCTCCTTACGTCAGGGCCGCAGCTAATAGGCAAGGCCCTCTCGAATCCAAGTTAACGAGTCATCTATGAGTATATTTCATGAATGAGAAAAATTCCAAATGAAATTTGCGCGCCAGGCGTATTCTTCTCCTCACACGTCATCCATGGCCTTAGTTGGCCGCTAAGCGCGCATGGACGATCGATCGCGGATTTAGGGCGCCGCGTTGACATGCCGCCGGCTCGTGATAAAATCGAAAATAGGTTGATCGCAAATTTAATTATAGAAGAGAGGTATTAAATGGGCAGGGGAGACAAAAAAACGAAAAAAGGAAAAATCTGGCGTCACTCTTTCGGAAACACCAGGCCCAAACAGGGCAAAAAGAAAGACAAATCCGACGAGTCTTGAAAATATATCAAATGGACCATTAAAATCCTTGAAAGCTTTTTCAGCCCCCACTTTCCGGCGGGGGCTGGAAAAAATTCCCGCAAGTAATCGCTCTCATCTCTTGAGCCGCCGGTTGCGGTTTTTTTCATGAGGTCTGTTGGTTCTTTCTTCCAGCGGGTTAATCGCGTTCCCTGATTCACGTCTCAGGCGTCGTTGACCGCGACGGGATTATGCTGTATTTTCAGTTTATTATCGTGAAAGATAAAGGCGCTTTTTTTTAGGCGCCTTAACTATCGGGATGTAAATTGGGCGCTTCTCGCAAAATATACGTAGCTTTGGCGGCGTTTATGTCGGTGATCCTATTTGGGACCCTGGGATACGTGTTTCTCGAGGGGGCCGGCTTTCTCGACGCCATGTACATGACCATCATCACGGTGGCGTCGGTGGGCTACGAGGAGACCGTCGATCTCGACCAAAAAGGCCGCGTTTTCACGATGATCCTTATCCTGGCCGGCCTTCTGACGTGGACCCTTTTTACCGTCAACCTGGTGGCTTTCCTGGTGGAGGGCGAGTTCCGCCGCCTTTTTCTTCACGCCCGGGCGATGAAGAGGATTAGTAGAATGAAAAACCATTACGTTATCTGCGGGCTGGGCCAGGTCGGGACCTCGGCCCTCGAGGAGTTCATGGCCATCGGCGTTCCCTGCGTGGTCGTGGAAAAGGACACCCGGGTCATCGAGGACGTCAAGGAAAAGTATCCCGAGCTTCTCGTCATCCATGGAGACGCCACCAACGACGAGACCCTCGAGGCGGCCAACGTGCAGAAGGCAAGGGGACTGATGGCCGCGGCCGAGAGCGACGCGGACAACCTATTTATCGTGCTCAGTTCCCGCGCCAAGAACCGGGACCTGGTTATCGTGTCCCGAGCCACCCGCACACAAAGCCGGGACAAGCTCCTTTACGCCGGCGCCAACCACGTGGTCATGCCCAACGTGACGGGCGGAATGAGAATGGCCTCCCAGATGCTGAGACCGCAGGTGTGCGATTTCCTTGACGTCATGATGACCGGTACCAAGGAAATCCTCCGCATCGAGCAGGCCGTCATCGATAAAAGCTCGCCCCTGGCGGGCATGACCCTGGTCGACGCCTGCATCCCTCAAAAGACGGGCCTTTTAGTACTGGCCATCCTGCACAAGGACGGAACATTCGTTTACAATCCCACCTCCATGGAAAAGATACTGGCCGAGGATACCCTGGTGGTGCTGGGCCGGGCCGACCAGATGCCCGCTCTCGGCAAGCTGATCGGGTCCAGGTCGGAGGCTAGCCGCTAGGCTTGCCCGTTTTCTTTCGAGGATCGATATACGCGGAATGGTCCGAGCCGGACATGGCCCGCAGTATGCCCACCACCGACCTGGCCATGGCGTCTATTACCGCGTCACGCTCGAGGCCCGGGTCATGAGCGTACTCGTTTAAAATGGCCGTGACCGCCGCCAGGATGGCCCGTGAGGCCAGGCGCACGTCAAAGGGAGGAAGCCAGCCCCTGTCTATATGGTCTTGAAGGTCGCGGGTCTGCTCCTCGTGGTAAAGACGGCGCTCCTCCATGGCCAGTCGCCTCAACTCGGGAGGCATACGCTCGGTCTCTCCCGTCAGGAGCGAAAAGATCACCCGGTGCTTTTCCGCGAAGTTCATGAACTCCGTCACCGCCCGGACGTTGCGCTCCTCCAGGGAAACCGAGGAGGGAAGGTAGCGGACCTCGCGCAAAAAACGGCGAAGCGCCACGTGAGCGTCGTCCACCACCGCCGCGATAAGGTCGTTCTTGTTCTTGAAGTGATGGTAAAAAGAGCCCACCGACGAACCGGCCCGCTCCGCTACCACGCGAACCGAAACCCCCTCGAAGCCCCGCTCGGAAATGATCTCGGTGGCGGCCCTTAACAGGTCGACCCTCGTGTGCTCTCCCCGGCTCTGCTTTTTCCTGCGCGTCTTCTCCATCGATTTTCCTGGAACAACGGTTCTAACATAAGCCATGGCCTGGAAGTTGTCAACGAGAGGTGGATGAAAGGCCCGTGATCCCGCGCGCCAAGCCTTTTGTTCCGGGCTTATAACAAAGCGCGCCGTCCGCGGGACGCGGGACCCGCCACCCGGCTTGACCGGCCGGCGGCTTCGTGTTAAATAGAACGAACGTTCTGATTTACAAGAAGCGCCCCATTAAGCTAACAAGGAGGAACCCTTGAAAATCGTGGCAATAAATGGAAGTCCCCGCAAGTGGAAGGGCAACACGGAAAGGGTCCTTAAACCTTTCCTCGAGGGGGCCAGCTCGGCGGGCGCCGAGGTCGAGGTCATTTACGTCAAGGAAAAAAACATAAAGCCCTGTCTTGGATGTAACTCATGCTTTCTCAAGACGCCGGGCCGCTGCGTGCAAAAGGACGACATGGCCGATATCATCGAGTCGATCCGCTCCAGCGACGTGATCGTACTGGCCTCTCCCATCTACGTTGGAGGAGTAACCGGCCAGACCAAGACCTTTCTCGACCGCCTCACTCCCTTGTCTCTTCCCTTTCTCGAGGTGGTGGACGGATACAGCGTCCATGAAAAACGGGAAGACTTCAAGCTTCGGGGGATCGCGTTCGTTTCTAACAACGGTTTTCACGAGCTATATCATTTCGACGACCTGATCGCGCACGTCAAGTCCGTGGCCAAGATGATGCAGACGGAATTTTTAGGCGCGATCTTAAGGCCCCATGGCGTAATTCTCGAGATGGCCGAGAAGCTCATGCCCGACAAGACGGCGGCCGTTTACGACGCGGCCCGCCGCGCCGGAGTCGAGTTGGTGGAAAAGGGCAGGGTCTCGGCCGAGCTCGAGGCCGAGGTGGCCCGGGAGCTTTTGCCTCGCGACTATTTCAACAAGGCGATGAACGATTATTTCCGCAAGGCGTGGGATGAAGCCGCGAAAGGCGAAACAATTAACTGAAACAAACAAAGGAAAGGCGGCCGATAATATGGACGTAATCGAGACGAAAATCGACAAGTCCTCGGACGAGTACAAGAAGAACTTCGAGGACATGGCCGCGCTGGTCGAGGACCTTAACAAAGAGCTCGACCGCGCCTGGAACGAGCGCTCCGGGAAGTCCCTCGCCCGTCTCGAGGAGTCGGGCAAGCTTCCGGCCAAGAAGAAGCTCGAGCTTCTCCTGGATAAAAACACCCCCTTTCTCGAGCTTTGCCCCCTGGCGGCCAAGGACATGTACGACGGTAAAATCCACAAGGCCGGACTGGTCAAGGGCATAGGCGTGGTCTCGGGCAAGGAGGCGGCGATCAGCGTCAACGACGCCACCATCAAGGGCGGCTCGGCCTATCCCATGACGGTGAAAAAGATGCTTAGGGGCCAGACCATCGTCATGGAAAACCGCTTGCCCTCGATAAGCCTGATCGACTCGGCCGGCGCTTTCCTTCCCCTTCAGGCCGAGATATTCCCTGACTACGACGGGGGAGGCCGGGTTTTTTACAACCAGGCCATGATCTCGAAGATGGGCATCCCCCAGATCGCGGCGGTCATGGGACTTTGCACGGCCGGCGGCGCCTACGGCGTGGCCATGTGCGACGACGTGGTCCACGTAAAGGGCCACGGGGCCATTTTCCTTGGCGGCCCGCCCCTGGTGAAGGCGGCCACGGGGGAGGAGGTGACGGCCGACCAGCTTGGCGGGGCCGAGGTCCATTGCGTCGAGTCGGGCGTGTCCGACTACATCGCGGAGGATGACGCCCACGCCATCGCCATAATCCGGAACATCGTGAAGAACCTTCCCCCCACCAGGAAGACCGAGCTGGCCATGGAGGACCCCGAGCCTCCGGCCTACGATCCCAAGGAACTTTACGGCGTGGTCAGCCCGGACCTTTCCAAGCCCTACGACATCAGGGAGGTGATAGCCCGGATTGTGGACGGCTCCAAATTCCTCGAGTTCAAGGAACACTACGGGACCTCACTCATCTGCGGCTGGGCCCACATCCACGGCTACCCAGTAGGGATTTTGGGAAACAACGGCATCATCTTCTCGCAAGACGCCCTCAAGGCCACCCAGTTCATGCAGCTTTGCGACCGCCGCGAGGTCCCTCTCCTCTTCCTCCAGAACATCAACGGCTTCATTATCGGCAAGGCCTACGAGGAGGGCGGCATTACCAAGAACGGCCATAAAATGGTCAACGCCGTGTCCACCGTCTCGGTGCCCAAGTTCACGGTCATAGTGGGAGCGTCATTCGGAGCGGGCAACTACGCCATGTGCGGAAGGGCCTACTCGCCCCGCTTTCTCTATACCTGGCCCAACGCCCAGATCGGGGTCATGGGAGGGAAGCAGGCCGCGGGGGTGCTCGAGACCATAACCAACGACCAGCGCCAACGCCTCGGCCAGGAGCCCCTTACCGAGGAGGAGGCCGCCAAGATAGTCGAGCCCATCATCGCCCGGGCCGCCGAGCAGGGAAACGCCTATTACGCCACGGCCAGGCTATGGGACGACGGGATCATCGACCCCGCCAAGACCAGGGACGTGCTCGGGCTAAGCATCTCGGCGGCGCTGAACGCGCCCATCCGGGACGACAAGCTCGGGTACGGCGTGTTCAGGATGTAAGGAGATGGCCATGTTCAAAAAAATACTGGTGGCCAACCGGGGAGAGATCGCAAGGCGCGTCATTCACGCGTGCCGAGAGATGGGCGTCGAGACCGCGGCCGTTTACTCCGAGGCCGACGAAAAGGCCCTCCACGTTCTCGAGGCCTCCGAGGCCGTGAGCCTGGGGCCGTCCGAGCCCTCTCAAAGCTATTTGAATATCGACAAGATAGTCGAGGCGGTTAAAAAGACCGGCGCCGAGGCCGTGCATCCGGGCTACGGCTTTTTGGCCGAGAACGCCCGCTTCGCCAAGCGGATCGAGGAGGAGGGCGTCGTTTTCATCGGACCGCCCTCGGCCGTGATCCGGGACCTGGGCGACAAGATCGTGGCCCGGCGCATCATGAAGGACGGCGGAGTGCCCATTACTCCCGGCATGATCGAGCCGGGCCCGGACCCGGCCCGGGTGGCCGCCGAGGCCGACAAGATAGGATATCCCGTTCTTATCAAGGCCGCCGCCGGCGGGGGGGGCAAGGGCATCAGGATCGTGAACTCGGGCGGGGAGATCGCCGACGCCCTGGCCGGGGCCTCGAGCGAGGCGAAAAGCGCCTTTGGCGACGGCTCGGTTTACGTGGAGAAATTTTTTCCCAAGGCCCGGCATATCGAGTTCCAGATACTGGCCGACTCGCATGGGAACGCGATCCACCTTTGGGAGCGCGAGTGCTCGATCCAGCGCCGTCACCAGAAGATAATCGAGGAGTCTCCCGCCAACGTGATGACGCCCGAGCTGCGGGAGAAGATGGGCCAGGCCGCGGTGGCGGCGGCCCGGGCCTCGGGCTACGTGAACGCGGGCACGGTCGAGTTCCTGGTGGACGAGAAGGGCGACTTTTATTTCCTCGAGGTCAACACCCGCCTCCAGGTCGAGCATCCCGTGACCGAGATGATCACGGGGATTGACATAGTAAGAAAGCAGCTCGAGATAGCCTCGGGGGAAAAGCTGGGTATAAGGCAGGAGGACGTTATGGGCAGGGGCCACGCCATCGAGTGCCGCCTTTACGCTGAGGACCCGAGAAGCGACTTCATGCCCTCGCCCGGCAAGATCAAGTACTACAAGGAGCCCGCCGGACCGGGGGTAAGGGTTGACGGCGGGGTCTACTCGGGCTTCGAGGTCCCGGTGGATTACGACCCCATCGTGTCTAAGCTCATAGTACACGGCGAGGACCGGGACAAGGCCATAGCCAGGATGATCAAGGCCCTCGGCGACTACGTCGTTTTGGGAGTGACCACGCCCATTCCCTTTATGATCGACGTGCTGAACTCGGAGGCGTTTCGGGGCGGCGACATATTCACCGACTTCATCCCTCGCCATTTCGCGGACTGGAAGCCGGCGAACAGGAATAAAAGGGAGGCGCTTATCGCCTTCGTGGCGGACGAGCTTTCGGGCCGTGCCAGTAAAAAGCCCATTGCCGCGGGCAAGTCCCGGGTCCCGTCGCCTTTTGACACGCTGGGCAACTGGCGCCTCTAGGCGATGAAACGGAGAAGGTCGGATGGAATACAATTTAATCCTGGATGGTGAGACCGCGCCTGTCGAGGTGGAGACCGAGGGCGAAGGAAAGATTTCGGTTACCATAGACGGCGTCAAAAGCGACGTGGCCTACTCGGTAATCGGCGAGCATCGGATACGTCTGGTTATCGAGGGGAAGGCGGTCGACGTCTTCGTGACGGGCGACTCGAGCGGGAAATCCATCTTGATCGGCGGCGAGTCCTTTTTGGTGGCCGATAAGGACGCGGCTGGGCAGCCGTCCTTCCGCAAGGTCGCGGTGGGGTCATTGCCGGACGTGGTTACCGCTCCCATACCGTCGGTGGTGGTGTCCGTGGCCGTGTCCGAGGGTGACCGCGTGGACAAGGGCCAGGCCGTGATGGTGGTCTCGGCCATGAAAATGGAGACCACCCTCAGGGCGCCTTACAGCGGCACGGTGATCAGGGTGAACGCCGGGGAAGGCGACAAGGTCATGCCCGGGCACGTGCTGGTGGATATCGAGCGGGACGAGGACGGGGAGGGAGAACATGTCTGAGGGCGAGCTTTTTTACCGCGTCGAGAAGAACGTGGGCTATTTCACCATCAACCGGGAGGCCAAAAGGAACTCGATCAGTCCCGACGTGATCACGTCCTTTTTAAAGTACCTGGACGAGGCGGAGGCCGACGCCGAGGTCCGGGCCGTTTGCGTGACCGGCGCGGGGGACAGGGCCTTTTGCTCGGGCGCCGACCTGGGCGGGGCCATCGAGGGAGGCGAGACCGGCGCCTCGGGCTTTTCCTATTACGCCAAACTCCTTAAGCGCATCGCGTCCTTTCCCAAGCCCACGGTGGCACGGGTCAATGGATACTGCCTGGCGGGAGGGATGGGCTTCATGCTGGCCTGCGATATAGTAATCGCGACGAAGGACGCCAAGTTCGGAACGCCCGAGGTCAACGTGGGGTTGTGGCCCATGATGATCGGCGCCCTCATCTTCCGGAACGCGCCAAGGAAGAAGGCCATGGAGATGATCCTTTTGGGCGAGAAGCTGGGCGCGGACAAGGCCGTCGAGATGGGCCTTATCACCCGCGCCGTTCCCAGAGATAAACTGGACGATGAGGTGGGCGGCGTCCTTGCCGGCCTGGCGGGCAAAAGCCCGATCGGCATGAAGATCGGCAAGGACGCCTTTTACAAGTCGGCCCATTTGCCGCTCGACGAGGCTCTTGACTACCTGGCCGAGCGGCTGGTTGAGGTCACGGCCACGGAGGACGCGGTCGAGGGGATCACGGCCTTCATCCAGAAAAGGCCCCCCCTGTTCAAGGGCAAATAAACGTCCTTATTGAAAGGAGACTCGAATGTCGGAGCTTAAAGACAAGTGCGTTATATCCTGCGCTCTTACCGGGGTGCTTACCAATCCCAAGACGCACAACGTTCCGGTCACGCCCGAGGAGATGGCCAACGAGGCCAGGCGGGCGGCGGACGCGGGGGCCACCATCGTGCATTGCCACTTCCGGGACCAGCGACCGGACATGGGCCACATGCCCTCGTGGGAGCCCGAGGTGGCCAACGCCATTATCCAGGCCATCAAGGCCGAGGTCCCCGAGATGATCATCAACATGTCCACGGGCGTGCCGGGCCTGGACATCGAGGGGCCGCTGTCATGCCTCCGAGCCGGCAAGCCCGACATGGCGGCTATGAACTCGGGGTCCCTCAACTACCTCAAGCTCACGAGCAAGAACGAGTGGGCCTGGCCCCCCATGCTCTTCGACAACCCCATTGACAAAATACAAGGCTACCTGGACGTTATGGACGAGTTCAACATCGTGCCCGAGTGCGAGTGTTTCGACACGGGCATCGTCAGGAGCGTGGTCCTCTTCGAGAGAAAGGGCATGCTCAAGTCTCCGGTCCACGTGTCCCTGGTCATGGGCGTGGCCTCGGGCATGCCCGCCGACCCGGACCTCCTGCCCATTCTCATCCGGCAACTGAATCCGGGGACCCGGTTCCAGACCATCGTCATCGGCCGGGGCGAGATATGGGACGTTCACAGAAGGTGCGCCGAGCTTGGCGGCAACGTGCGCACGGGGTTGGAGGACACCTTCTATCTTCCCTCGGGGGACAAGGTCGACTCGAACGGCCCCCTGGTCGAGGCCCTGGTCAAGGTCGTCCGCGAAACCGGCCGCGAGCCGGCCAACTTCGAGGAAGCGAGGAAGATAGCGCTGCAATAATCGGGTAACCCGCTAGAGGGGGGGGTGACCCGGCCGGTTTGAAAAAACCGTCCGGGTCCGGCGAAGCCGGATAGGTATATGGGGAAGATGACGAAGAACGGTGGAAAGACGTGGTCGCGAGAGGGGCGGAGCGGGATACCTATCCCGCTACACGGGACCCGCGCGGTTTCTACGAAACCGGACGGGTCACCCGGGCTGGGACAGCGCGGCAGAGGATTATAGGTTAAGTATTTCAGACATATAAGGAGGCGACAATGGGTTTTGATAAGTATTTCACTGAGGAACACAACATTTTTCGCATGCAGCTCCGCTCTTTCGTGGAGAAGGAGCTTGCTCCTCACGCGGAGGAGTGGGAGAAGACGGGCTTTCCCAACGAGGTTTTCAAGAAGCTGGGTGAGCTTGGTTACCTGGGCCTCCGCTACCCGGAGGACGTGGGCGGCGCGGGCGTGGATTACTGGTACACGGTGATCTTCCATGAGGAGCTGACGCGGTGCAACTCGGGCGGCGTGGTCATGGGGGTGGGGGTCCAGACGGACATGTGCACGCCCGCCATCGCGGCCCACGGCTCTCCCGAGCAAAAGGCCGAGTTTTTAACGCCCGTGATCAAGGGCGAGAAGATCGGTTCCATCTGCGTGACCGAGCCGGGCGCGGGCTCGGACGTGAAGGCCATCCGCACGAGAGCGGTAAGGGACGGCGACTATTACGTCATCAACGGTTCCAAGACCTTCATCACCATGGCCTCGCGGGCCGACTTCCTGACCCTGGCCGCCAAGACCGACCCGGACGGCGGTTATAACGGCATATCTCTTTTCACATTTCCCACGGACACGCCCGGCTATACCATGCTCCGGAAGCTGGACAAGTTCGGCATGCACTCGGCCGACACCTGCGAGCTGACCATCGAGGATTGCCGGCTGCATAAGAAGTATCTCCTGGGCGAGGAGAACAAGGGATTCTACTACATCATGGAGGGCTTCCAGTTCGAGCGCATGGTCTCGGTCATCGCCTGCCTGGCCGCGGCGGAGAACTGCTTGAAGCAAACCATCGAGTACGGCCGCACGCGCGAGGTCTTCGGCAAGCCCATCATCCGGCACCAGGCCAACGCCCATATGATCGCCAACCTGGCCACCGAACTGGAGGCTGCCAAGGCCCTGGCCTACCATTGCGCGGACATGCTGAACAGGGGGGAGGACGCGCTCAAAGAGGTGAGCATGTGCAAGCTTTTCGCCTGCGAGACGGGGGTCAAGGTAATGGACCGTTGCCTCCAGCTTCACGGCGGTTACGGCTACATGGAGGAATACCACGTGGGCCGATCGTACCGGGACAACCGTCTCAACACCATCGGCGGCGGGGCCTCGGAGGTGATGCGAGAAATCATCTCGAGGATCGTCTGCGCCGGCTGAGGCGGCCTTAAATATATGGTCAAAACCCTTGTCAACGCGTCTCGAAGCGGCGCGGGCGCTTGATTTTTCCAGCGACTGTGCTATAAAATTATAAGAACAAGGGCGCTTAACTCAGCGGGAGAGTGCCACCTTCACACGGTGGAAGTCGTAGGTTCAAATCCTACAGTGCCCACCATAATAACGGCAAGGGGGCTATATGCCCCCATTTTAATATTCTCAGCCCTGGGGCGGGACGGCATATCTTCAATGCGCGTGGGCAAAGCCATCGCCGGCGGGGATTTTTTCGGGCACGATAAGACGGCCTTGGCCGTTTAAGACGACACTCTTTGGAGGTTTCACTCATTGAGCGGCAACCACTCGAGTACCCAGCCCGGCCGTCCCTTCATGAACAGGGGTGAAATTTATTATTATCTTAGGAGTCGCATTCCTCGCGAGCGCGACTCCCTTTTAAGTAAAGTCTCCAGCATCCGCCGGGCCGGCTCACCCAACCTGGTTTATTGCGTGGGCGTCATCACTATTTCAAGTCATTGCGTAAGAAATTGTATCTACTGCTCTTTTCGGGCTGACCGCACCAGCGCCTCCAAGTTTCGACTCTCCAGGAACGAGATTATGGAGGCGGCTGAAAGGACCCGGGCCGCCGGTATCAAGTACATCATGCTTTACTCGGCCGACGATCCTACCATCAAAACCGAGGACGTTATCCAGTTGACGCGAGACCTGAAAAACAATTTCGACTTCGACGTGACCTTGTCCATGGGCGAGAAGGAGGCGGCGGTTTACAACGCCTGGTCCGACGCGGGGGCAAGGTCCTATTGCATCCGGCACGAGACCTGCGACCCTCATCTATACCGGCGCATCCGTCCGTCCATGTTCTGGGTGGACAGAATCCGCGCCCTGGACGCGGTCAAGGCCTCGGGCCTTCGCCTGGCCACGGGCATCATGGTGGGCATGCCCAACCAGAGCTTCGAGAGCCTGGTCGAGGACATAGTCCTTTTTCAGGACGACAAGGTCTTCGGCGTGGTGGTCGAGCCCTACTCGCCGCCGGTGGACTCGCCCGGACATTCCCTTGCCATGCGGCCGGAGAACCTAATCGTGAACCCCGACCTGGCCACCATGGAAAAAGTCATCGCCATTACCCGCATAAACCGGCCGGACCTGATCATACCTCTTACCAATACTCACCTTAAGCTCTACGACGCGCTGTCCGACAAGAAGCTTTTTACGGCCGGCGCCAACGCGGTCCTTCTCGAGATGACGCCTTCTCAATATATGCCCGTCGCCTCGAGCCATCCCTGCGCCGGATGGCCCGCGGACGAACCCGGCATTATCGAGAAGATCGGCGAGACCCTCGACAAGGGAGGATGGACCTTTACTCTCGAGTCTCCCATCAACTTCGGGAGATGACCCGGCGTTTCAGAGTCCGATGATGTTGCTCTTCAATCTTCGAAATATTTCTCGCGGCCATGGCCATGCCTGAAATGAAGGGCCCCCGTAAGATATCCGATCTTACCTGCATTATCATGGCGGGCGGAAAAAGCAGCAGAATGGGCTCCGACAAGGCCCTCCTCAAACTGGGAGGAATGACTCTCATCGAGCGCTCCGCCCGCCAGGCGGCCAAGGTTTTCGAGCGCGTGGTTATATCGGGGCCGCCAAGCCTGGGCTGGACCGGCTTTCGGGCCATTCCCGACGACCGCCCGCCCGAGGGACCGCTGATGGGGCTTTTATCGGTTATGAGGACCATCGATTCCCCGTGGTTTTTCACGCTTCCCTGCGATTCGCCCTTTGTGCCCGAGGCCTTTTTGCGGGGCATGGCCGGCCTCAGGGAGGGAGTGGACGCGGTCGTTCCCATGATCGAGGACTATTACGAGCCGCTCCACGCCCTGTACTCGAGGTCCTTGAGAGAGGAGGCCGAGCGTTTCGTGGCTGAGGGGGAGCGGCAGATACTTCGTCTTTTCGAGAGGGCGAGAACGAGGGTCGTGGGCCCGGAACTTCTTTTTGAATGGGACCCCCGGTCGCTCGCCTTCTTTAACGTGAATTATCCAGGTGACCTTATTGAGGCCGAGGAAATCCTTCAAGGCCTCACGCGGGAGGGACTTGACTGATAGTGGGCTTTCGTTTGACTGGATGGAAGCCGGTTGGTATGTTTGAACGGCGTCGCAAAGGCGAAAACACGAACAATTTTCGCTTTACAACCTGGTAAAACGCAAATAAAATATAGGATAACGAAGACTTATGGAGGGTTTGAAATGAAGCGTCGCGATTTTATCAACCTTACCGCCGCTGGGGCGGCCGCTTTGGCCCTGGTTGGAAAACCAGGATCGAGCCGGGCCTTTGACATGCTACTCGAGGATTGCCGGGACCTTCAGCGCTTCGACTGGTTCGAGGCCGGGCCGGACGGCAAATTGCTTCTGTCCGACGGGGTGGCCGACGAGATCATCGACTTCCATACTCACATCGGGCTATCCTTCCTCGCCACTCCCCACGTCGACCTCGGCAGGCGGGATGAAGACCCGCTGACCTTTTTCCCGGTGGAAGGCAATCCCATTGACCTCAGCCTTTACGCGGCCGACAGCTTCACCGAGGAAAACGCGAAGACGGCTCGCAAGGAATCGGTGCGCCAGGCCTACTCGATAAGGGGATACGCCTCGACTCATACTCCGCTCAACCTGCTCGATATGATGGATCGGACCCGCGTGTCCAAATCGGTCATCCTGGCCATCGACTACCCGGACGGACTTTCCCATAACACCAAACACTATCTTAAGTGCTCGGAGATGTACGACCGTCTTATCACCTTTTGCTCGGTCCATCCCCACGACGCGCAAGTCGAGCGGAAGACCCTCAAGTTCAAAGAGAAAGGCGCCGTCGGCATGAAGCTGCATCCGCCGAACCAACTCGTTCGGGCCAATAACAAAAAATGCATGGAATTGACAAAGATGTGCGGAGAGATTGGCCTACCCTGTCTTTTCCATTCCGGGCATTCTCCCCTCTCGCCCCAGTCCCTGGCGGACTACCCCGCCATCAAGCACTTCTGGGAGCCAGTCGAGAAGCAGCCGGACACGACGTTCATACTGGCTCACGGCGGCATGAACATGTACAAGGAGCTTATCGACCTGGCCGTCCGGCATGAAAACGTTATTATCGAGCTTTCCGGCCAGGCCCCCGGTCCCATCAGCGAGATGATCGAGGCCGGCCTCGAGGACCGCATGTTATTCGGGTCGGACTGGCCCTATTACGTCGAGGCCCTGCCGCTGGCCAAGGTGCTTATCGGTACTGAGGGTAAGCCGGAGGCGAGGAAAAAGATACTTTACGACAACGGGGCCAGGCTGTTCGAGCAAATGGGGGTCTCAACTTAAAGCCTGAGATTTTTTGCGCGAGAAATTATATTCGGCCTTGCATGCCGATGGTTGTCAGGATTGGGGCCTTCGGAAATTATTTAGGAACCGTCCTTGGGAGACTCGTTAATCGAACGCGGGGGCCCCTATTAAGGGGCCTCAAAATTTTTCAAAGCCTTGATATTCACATTCTCCCCTAATAATGGCGTTGCATGATAGAATATGGAAGGGGAGAGAAGCTATTCCCATCCAGATCATGAGAAATTGCTCGCGAGTAAACATGCCGGCCGAATGCCGTAATTTTATTACCCGGGAAACGCCATGAGTTTCGTGCTGGAGATAGTCAACATCGTTTCGCCCGTGTTCCTGGTGATCGGCGTGGGATACGCCTTGGGCCGGCGCAAGTTTCTCGAGCGCGACGTAATCGACGGTATGTCTCGCCTGGTATTTTACGTGGCTGCCCCGGCCCTTCTTTTCCATGGAGCGGCCAAGGCCGACCTGGCCGAGGCCTTCGATTTGAGGATAGTATCCGTGTCCTACGCGGCCTCGATCATCACCGCCTTTGGAGTGTACTTTCTATCCGCCCGCGTCATCCCCGCCCGGCGGGGCGTGATCGCGCAAGGGTCCTTTCGCAGCAACATGTTTTTCGTGGGCCTGCCCGTCGTCGTCAACGCCTACGGAGAGGACGTGATCGGGCCGGCGGCCGTTTTTATCGGGTTCATGGTTCCCCTTATCAATTTCCTTTCCGTAATCGTCCTGACCATGCCCCATACAAAAGGGGGCGACGGCGCCGGCAACGTGGCGGGCCGGATCGTAAAGGACGTGTTTACCAATCCCCTTATCATATCCAGCGCCGCGGGCATACTCTTTTCCTTTTTTGGGCTGACCATTCCCAAGCCCGTTGACGGCACCCTCGGTCTTATTGGCCGCGTCGCCATGCCCCTGGCCCTGTTAACGGTAGGCGCCAGCCTGGACTTCGGAAAGCTGAAAGCGCAGCTTCCGGCGACGGCGCTGACTTCTCTCATCAAGCTGATCATTTACCCGGTCCCGGTTTACCTGGTCATGTCGGCGCTTGGCGTGAGTGGAGAGAAGCTTCATTTCGCGGTTATTTTAATGGCCACGCCCACGGCGGTGGTCAGCCACGTCATGGCCCGAGAGATGAAGGGGGACGACGACCTGGCCGGGGCCGTTGTCCTGGGCACGACCATCGCCTCGGTTCTCACCATATCCGGGTGGCTGGCGTTTTTTATGTACGACTGACGGAACGCCCGCACGCGGCGGGCCTTATATAGAAAAGCATGGAGGCGGCAATGGCGGAAAAAATTCTCTTTTCCTGGAGCGGCGGCAAGGACAGCTCGATGGGACTATGGCGAATCATGGAAGGCGGCGACTACGAGGTGGAAGCCTTGATGACTACCGTAACCGACGCTTATAACCGCGTCAGCATCCACGGGGTTCGGCGCGAGCTTTTAAAGGCGCAGGCCGAATCGATCGGCCTTCCTCTTCTCGAGATATCTCTTCCGGGCAAGACGTCGAACGAGGAATATGAGGAAATAATGGGCCGGGAGATGGAGAAGGCCAGGCAAAGGGGCGTGTTCAAAGTGGCCTTTTCCGATCTGTACCTCGAGGACGTCCGCGAGTACCGGGAAAAAAACCTGGCCCGTGCCCGAATGAAGGCCATCTTCCCCGTGTGGGGGGAGGACACTCTGGCCTTTGCCCATGACTTTATAAAGTCCGGCTTCAAGGCCGTCATTACCTGCGTTGATACCCGGGCGCTTGAGGCGTCCTTTTCCGGCAGGTTTTTCGATGAGTCCTTTTTAGAAGACTTGCCCGAGGGAGTGGACCCCTGCGGAGAAAACGGGGAATTCCATTCCTATGTTTTCGACGGCCCAATTTTCCATAAGTCAATCCAGATTGAACTGGGGGAAAGAGTGCTCAGGGAACAGCGGTTCCAATACATTGACGTTCTGGCCGCCTGAGCGTGGAATGTTTTGCGTCAGGCGTGAAAAAACGCCATCATAGTGAGGGGCCCGTATGGATTTCTTTCCGGGCGAGGCAAGGCCGCGCGCTTTATTATTCGTTTATTTCGTCATGCCCGCGGCAAACGCCGCTTTAATGGCCGCGGATTGGTTAATCAATTTCTTTGTCGGCGGGTAACCATGAAAAAAATATCGAGTGGCGCTGAACGGACATGGACGATCAATTAGGAAGGCTTCATGAATAGGACTTGGGCCGGGATTTTTCTTCTCGTCATGGTGCTGTCGCTCGCCGCTTACGGCCGTTACTCGGGCGCTCCCGTCCGAACCTTCGAGAAGGTAATAGACTCGCGATCCGGCTCGCCTATTCGCGTCCAGGTTTTCTTTCCGGCCAAGACCGACGGTTTCGCGGAAAAATCCCGTCCCGCCGTCGTGGCTATCCCTCCTTACAGCATCCATCCCGAGGCCATGGAGATCATCTGCGCCGAGCTGGCCAGAAGAGGGGCGGCCTGCGCCGTTCCTAATTTTTTCGGCAAGACCCCCGAGGAATCGCGGCAGCACATGGACAAGGAGAGCCTCAACATAATGGCTGAGGACGTCTTTACCATCGTCCAGTACCTTCGCTCCCTTCCCTGGGTCGATCCCCGTAAAATTGGCGCCTGCGGCCACTCGGTTGGCGGCACGGTGACGACGCTGGTGGGAATAAGGGACCCCAATCTGGCGGCCGCCGTTCCCATCGGCATGGAGTCCATGTTCCTGGAAAAGCGCCCCCGGAACCTCCTCTTTCTATCCGGACTTTACGACGAGATACACTCGCCCAAGGCCCTGCTTGAAAACCTCAAGGAGCATGAAGTCACGGACAACCCCCAGCTTGACCAGCTTTACGGGTCCTTTGAAAAAAACAACGCCCGGCAAGTAACGGTTATTCCGACCACCGACCACTTCATCGAGACCTTCGATTATCTTCTTATTAAAAAGCTTCTTGACTGGTACGCGCGGGCTTTTAACGCGCCCGAGCTCGGCGCCGGACCGCTTGAAGAGTGGTTCAAGAGGGTATCGCAATTCTTCCTGGCCTTTAGCCTCACGGCGCTATACGCCATGGCTTACGGCGCGTTCGCGAAAAGGATGGCCAGACGCATGGCGGCCTTTAAGCCGTCCTGGCTGATCCTCCGGATCACCGCCTTGCCGGCGGTTCCCTGTCTTATCGCGGCGTATCTTTTAGGTTTTCATTTTCCCGAGCACAGGTCGCTGGCCATGGACCTTATGATATCTCTTATCCTGGGACAGGAGGTTGCCGTGACCATGGCCAGGGGCGAGCTGACTCATCCCGGACGCTCTCCTTTCCGTGCCTGGCGTAGCGCCCTTTTCATCCTGGCGGCCCTGGGCGTCGGGACCCTTTTAAGCTTCGGCATAGTTACGGCGCCGGACTTTTTCAGGTATGAGGGGACTATCAAATGGTATCCGGTGTTTTTCGCCAATATGACCTTTCTTTTTCCCATCGAGGTTTGGGGAAGGGCCAAGCCCTTTTTATTCGCCGAATACATAGGAGGGTTTAAGCCGGACCTTTTATATTTTGCTCTCGCGGCCTTTGCCATGCTTTTCCCCGGACATCTGCTTTGGCTTTTCGAAATCGTGCTCCGAGAGCTGACCTTGACCGTAAGAAGAGGCCTGAAACCGCTGGCCCCCAAAGGCATGGCGGCTATTCCACTGAAAGAAGAAAAGAATAGCCAAACCATTGATAAAAAAGCGCCGGGCGCTCCCTTCTCTCCCGTCAAACTCTCTGTTCTCGCGCTTCTGTTTATAATCCTCATTTTTTTTGGAGCCAAAAGAATAAGGGAGGGAATGCTGACGCTCGAGACCTTCTGGCTGGTCGTGGTGTCCCTTACCCGCTTCGCCGTGCTGCCTTTTATTATCACGTGGCTGATCGTAAGGACCCGAGGATTCAGAAAAATCAGCCTGCTCGATTGAACTCTTTTGCCGCGCCTATAAAGGGATGGACCGGAAGGTAAATTCTTTTGCTTTCAGAGGCCAAGGCGTCTATTATAATAAGATTATGAAGTCCCCGATACAAAGAGGTATTTTGTATGCCGGCCAATAAAAAGCGGCTTCTGGGATTGGACCTGGTGGGCCGCGATCTCGAGGCGGTCGAGTCCCTTCTGGCCGAGGAAACCCGGTCCGAGGTTCAACTGGTAATCGACGTTTCGCGTCATATCCTGGACAGCGGCGGCAAGCGTTTTCGTCCCATGCTCACTCTCCTGGTCGGTCGCATGCTCGGGCTTAGACGCAAGAAGGAGCTTATCTGTTACGCCGCCGGGATCGAGTTTGCCCATACCTCGACTCTTCTCCATGACGACGTAATCGACGAGGGCGAAGTTAGAAGAGGCAAGATAAGCGCCAACCGCGCCTTTGGCAATTCCCCCTCCATCATCGTGGGCGATTACGTCCTGTTCAAGGGTTTCTCCTTGATGGTCAGGGGGAAAAACATGGAGGTCTTGAAAATCATCTCCAACGTGGCCGTGCAGATGGCGGAGGGAGAGGCCTACCAGCTTACTCAGAAGTCCAGGATCGACCTTGGCGAGAAGGAGTACGAAAAAATAATCCGGGGCAAAACGGCCCTCCTTATCCAGGCGGCCTGCGAGATTCCGGCCATCGCCGCGGGGGCCACGCCAAAACAAGCTAATTGCGCGGGAAAGTTCGGCTATTTGCTGGGGCTGGCCTTCCAGATCGCCGACGACGTGCTGGATTACTCGGCCACCGACAAGGGCTGGGGCAAGAAGGTGGGCCAGGATTTCCTGGAGGGCAAGACCACCCTGCCCTTGATTTTCACCTACCAGGCCGCCTCCAAGAACGAGCGGGAAGAACTGAAAGCTCTCTATAAAAAACCTTCCCGTACCCGGGAAGATTTTCAAAGGGTCATGGAACTTATCGCAAAGTATGACGCGCTGAACAAATCCAAGGCTCGCGCCATGGCTCACGTGGAAGAAGGCAAAAAGCAACTTCAGGTCTTTCCGGACAACGCCGCTCGGCGGGCCCTTTCGGACCTGGCCGATTACGTGGTTGAAAGGGTGATATAAGGGAAATCACCGGAGGTTTATCGAGCCCGGCCTAATTCATCCTGATTCTGCCGCTTGTCGATAAGGACAGCGCGCCGGTATTGACAGCCAAAAACAACCAGGGCCCCGGAAGCGCAATACTTCGCGGGGCCCTTATTGCGGCCTTCAGCCCACTCGAGGTGGGGATATGGATTGTTGGCGGGCCTTGGGCTGAACCCGGAAATCACATGAGATTTTGCAGCGCCATGAGGAACATCATGTCGCCCGAGAACTGCATCTTGCCGCCCATGACCAGGGTTTGGCCGTCCACTTCCTTGCTTTGCATGGCCGCCCAGTCGCTCAGGCTCAGCTTGATGACGCTCTCCGGCGAGGCGGCCCCGTTAAAGACCATGGCCAGTTTGGCGATGGAGCCGTCCGGTTTGGTAAGCTCCGCCTTGAGAGTGCCGCTCGTGGATTGAAGCGCCGCGTAGCGGGCCGCGTCCGCCGCCTGCTGAGGGTCGGTAAATTGATCCATGCCCGCCTCGATCTTGCCCGTGACCGAGTCCCGCCAGAAATCCTCGGATATCTGGATGCCCAGCATGGGCTTTTCAATGCCGCCCTCGATTATCTCGAGGTCCTTGCCGTCTTTGACCTTGAGACAATATTTTTTTCCGTCCACGTCGAACTGGAGGGTGAAATCTTTGCCCGCCATGACCGACATGTCCGCGCCCTCGAGTGTCTCCTTGAACTGCCTGGGCACTAAGTCCTTGAAGAAGTCATCCACGCTGATGTTTTCCGGCGCCTGGAACATTGCCATTTTTTTCCTCCCTGCAACATAATTATTGGAGCGTTATTTTTACGCTCGTTAAAGTATAGGGCCGGATCAGTCGATTGTCAACGGTTTTTTTAACGAAAGTTTAAAAATAGCGGGGCTGATTCATGAAACACATTTTAAAACGGCGCCTTACTTGAAAATATAACGCGACTCGTCAATAGACGTTGATCTGGGCCAGAGCGTCGCAGCGCGAGTTATTGTTCTCGTTTGACTCGTCGTGATCGGACCAAAAGTCAATGTAGCCGCATACGTAATATACTCCTACCGGCGTACCGGCCAGCACCGGGCAGGAAGCGTTGGCCGTAAAGCTTTCCCCCGCGTGCAGGTCTTCCGAATACGAATTGTAGCACTCAAGTATATCCGAGCTGGGCCAGTAGCATTCAGCGTCGGTCGAGAAAAACAAGCCCACGTCATAGAACGAAACATAAGCGTTGCCGGCGTTTTTGGCGGTATAGTTTACGAAAAAATTCTGCCCTACAGTCGCGTTGAGCGTATAATTGTGAAAGGAAGTAATCGTCAGATCGCTGTAAAAAGCCGGCCCATCGGGCGTGTCACCCTCCCCCTCCCCGCAGCTAAGACAGCAGAAAATGGCGCATAGGACGATGATGAAATGATACTTGATTTTTGACATGCTTCGCCTCCTGTTTCATGCAAGATAAAATTTCCCCGGAGTCAGGATGATAACCATCCCCACGCCCGTAAAGCTCCTTTGCATGGCTCGACGCCTCGGTGATTGTACAAATGGTAAAACATTACTTAACAAAAGGCAATGCACTATTATGAAAGGGGTCTCAAATCCTGAAAAGTTAATGGAACCGCGCTGAAAAATTTTTTACCAAACCGCGCTCCGATAAAAATCTTTTTAAAAATTGTTCCCCTCCCCTTGATATGGACCCAATATTGTGTTTTATTCCATGAATACAAAAGCTTAACCCCAAGGGAAAAGCGAAGGCCCTTGCCTTGACGGCTTTTCGGGACGGCATATTTACCCTGGAGGAAATATCCATGAATCAGGAGCCGCAAAATTTAGCGCAAAATCAGTACATGACGACCAACCAGGTGATCCGGGTTATCCAGGAGCATCTGGAGAAGTCCGAGGTCGAGGAAGCCGCCAAGCTTTACAGCCATTGCCAGGAAGACGTGGGATATCTTCTGATGACGAGGATGCCCCGCGAGAGGCCGCTCCAGGCCAAGATGGCCAAGATGTTCTTCGCGGCCAAGGACTACGAAAAGGCCGCGCTGGTACTCGAGGCCAACGAGGAGTATAAAAGGGCGGCCGAGCTTTACGAGCGGACCGATCAGTTCGAGAACGCGGCTGAAATGTGGCTCAAGATAGGAGAGCCCAAACGGGCGGCCCACAACCACGAGAAGAACGGGGCCTGGCAGAACGCGGCCGAAATCTACACCCAGCTCGGGGACTACGAGCGGGCGGCCTATTGCTTCGAGAAGGCCATCAACCACTACCTTGCGGGCAAGTATTATTACCAGCTCAACAAATTCCAGAAATCCATGGAGCTTCTCCAGAAGATCAAGGAGGATGAGGAGCACTACCTCGAGGCGACCTCCATGATCGCCAACATCCTGGCCATGCACGGATACCTGGACATGGCCATCGCCAAGTATAAAAGCGTGTCCAAGAGCGTTCCCCTCTCTGGAGCTTCCCTTTCGGTTTATTACAACCTCGCCCAACTTGACGAGAAAAAGGGCGACCTGGGCGAGGCCCTCCAGTATTACCGCGACGTCGCCTCGGTGGACTCCTCTTACAAGGACGTGCAAAAAAGGATCGCCGATTTGTCCGAAAAGATTTCGGACGATAAGGCCGTCGACTTTTCCGAGGAGGAAGAGGGGGGCGAGGACATGCTCGAGATGCTCGAGAGCCAGCCCATCGCGGAGGACGTCCTGCCGATGGGGGCCCTTAGCGAGTACGCTCAGGCCCAGCAGACCAAGATCGTGAGCGTCATGGACGGCTTCGAGTTCCTTAAGAACACGTCTCTTTTCGACCGCCTCTCCTTAACGGAGATGAAACGCTTGTGGAACATCTGCGAGGTGCAAGACTTCGGACCCGACGAGATAATAATCGAGCAGGACGAGCCGGGCCAGGGCCTTTTCATCGTCAAGTGGGGCAAGGTGATCGTGCAGAGGATCGAGGGCGACAAGGTAACGAACCTTGTTCAACTCGGTGAGGGCGCCCACGTGGGCGAGATGTCCCTGGTAGACATGGCGCCCACCTCGGCCCGGGTCATCGCGGGCCAGGACGGCGCCCAGGTTTTCGCCATGACGCCGCAGAGGTTCGAGGACCTGCTCGAGTCCGACCAGCGCATCGCCATCAAGGTCTACCGCGTGTTCGCGGAAACCTTTTGCCAGCGGCTTCGAAAGACCACGGCCGAGCTTTCGGCCCTCAAGGCCAAGGTGGGAGATTGAGGATACGTATTTTTGTCTCGCTGTCGGCCGCGATACTCGTCGCGGCCATGCTCGGGCCGTCATGCAAAAAGGAGAAGCGGCCGGTCCCCGGCGCGTCGAACTCCTTCAGCTATACCGCCGTCCCCGCCAGGGAGGAGCGGGACCGCGTCTTTCAGCGGGTCGAGGTCAAACGCGACGGCGAAAGGTTCAGCTATAAAGTCCTCGAGTACAATCCCTCGGCCCACTCGGATTATACTCCCACCTTGTGGATACTCCACGACGGTAAAAAGCTTTATCGTTTTTATGGCGACCAGGAACTCACGTCCGAGGAAAGCCCGGACGACGAGTGGCTCGAGCACTTGGGCCGGGCCATCATCAATCCCGTCTGGGAGCGGCACCTCGAGGACATGCAAGGCAAAATCCAAACCGAGCGAGTGGAAGAGATAGTGGTGCAAGGAGAAATAGTCAAGAGGTATAAGGTGGCCATGGCGGCTTCCACCAATCTTCTGGCCGTGCTCGGCGAGGACGACATGGTCTATTACGACGTGAATCAAGACGGCCTCATCCTCCGGGCCGGACCAATGGAGTTGACGAAGGTTAAGCTGGACCCGGAATTTTCGCCCCTCGATTTTTGCCCGCCATCTTCAGATGAATAGCGGCAACCCTCAAAATGCCAGGATAGGATGAAGCGCTCTTGGCGGCCATTACCCTTCGATCGTGAGGACGTCGCAGTACATCTCATGTTTGAATGAAAAACAGTTGATCCTTCCGGATTATGGCGCTATTGTAATTATTGACCAATATTGAGCCAAGCGGTTGGCTGTATCTTGCAATGTGAGGAGGGGCTTGAATTGAAAGAGATAATAAATAAATTTTACCGGCTTAGATACGATGAAAAGGAAAACCGCGTTTATTTCGATTGTATGGGAAACTGGACTTCCCGTGAGGTTACGCCCGATTTCGTCAAGGACTGGGAGACCATAATCGAGAATTGCAAGACAGGCTGGACTATTATCGGAGACCTCAGGAAAGTCGAATATTTATCCGATGACGCCCAGGCGTGGCACGCGGAGGCTCAAAAAAAATGCATGGAAAACGGCGTAAGAAAAGTCGCCCAGGTGGCGCCCATGGAAACGGCGGCGACTTGTATAGCGTTCTCGAGGCAGTCCGGCATGAAAAAAGTCCTATGGGCTTTTACCAAGCCTGAAGACGCCATCGAATGGCTGGACGACAAAATCAGCTTTGATTAATTTATCGAGATAATTCCCTTTTTTTGGCGCCGTCCGCGAACTTCTCCGGCTTCGCGGACGTTATTACTCCTTGGGCTGGACGCGTGGACCTGGAGGTATTAAAGCCGATTCCGTCTATTGTCCGGTCCTTTCAGCGGCAAAGAACGTCTTCCGGGCGCTACGTGAAAAATCCCTCAAGTTATTCCCCTTCGATCCGATAAGCTTATTTGATAGGGCCATCAGGCGTTGGAGGTCTTGCCATGATAATAAGCTCGTCGGAAATAACTCTTTCCAGTTCGCGCGTCTTCGCTTCCCACTCGGAGCAAAAAACCTCGGCCCGCGTCTGGAGGGGCGCTCCTCCAGCCGGGGAGTACGATAATCGGACCGGCGGGGCAAGCGGTCCCGAGAAATCTTCATCATCGCTCCTTAAAGCCGACCTGGTCGAGATATCCAAAGCGGCTCAAAGCTCTTGGTTCGAGTCGGTCTCCGAGGTCAATAAAAAGGATGAGCCGGCCATGGATTCCCGCGAGCTTTTCAAGGCTCGCCTGCTGAAGGCCCTGCTTGAAAAAGCCACGGGCAAGAAAATCGAGATTTACCTTCCCGACAACCTGGAGAACGCTGAAGGTAAGGAGGAGAGCCGGCCGGAGAGCGGGGGAGGAACGACTTCTCCCCCGCTCCTTGGCTGGGGAATCGAGGTCCATAGCCTCGAGACCCGGGCCGAGGTGGAGATTACCGAGTTCAAAGGACAAGGAGTCGTCACCACCGCCGACGGCCGACGGATAAAGTTCTCGGTCACGGCGGGGATGAGCCGGGAATGGCTTGAAACGAGCGAGACCACCATCAGGATGGGTGACGCTGCCCGACTCGCCGACCCCCTGGCCATAAGCTTCGAGGGGGCCGTGACCGATCTGACCGAGCAAAAATACGACTTCGATCTTAACGCCGACGGCGAGGTGGAAAGGATTTCATTCCTCCAGGAGGGCGCCGCCTTCCTGGCCATCGACCACAATGGTGACGGGACCATTAACGACGGCTCCGAGCTTTTCGGTCCCACCACCGGCGATGGATGGGCCGAGCTGGTCAGGTACGACAAGGACGAGAACGGCTGGATCGACGAGGCCGACTCGATCTACTCGAGCCTTAAGTTATGGTCGAAATCGGCGGCGGGCGAGGACAAGGTTTACTCGCTTTACGAAAAAGAAGTAGGGGCCATTTACCTGGGAAACGTCGACACGGCCTTCGACCTTCGCGACGCGGGCAATACTCTCGAGGGCAAAGTCCGGACCTCGGGAGTGTATCTCAATGAGGACGGCTCGGCCGGGGTAATCCAGCAGGTGGACCTGGCGGTATAGGCCGGCCCAGCCGGCAATATTAGCTCAGGCTAATCTAATAAATAGCTTTTATTATTTTCTTTAACCGACAAAATAAATCGGATTTACCTTTTTTGTCCGTATCCCTCTCGGCTTAACGCTAAAATCTCGATTAAGCGCATTTTTATTTCTAAATTAATTACTTGTGATATTAGGGCCTTAAGCGGCAACCTGGACGGGCCGAGCACTTTTTTATTAAAACCGCTTGAAATTTCGTCAAAAAACCCCGATAATAAACGTCTGTTCAAGGGAAGTTTTTAAAGGTCTTTCGGTAGTTCTTCTTTTATTCAAATTGCACTTCAGCGTCTTTACGTCACCGGTGACGTCCCTTTACCGATCGCGGTTTTCCCAATCTTTTTTCTTTAAAATGGAGGATTGTAAAAAATGAAAAAAAGGATCGCCCTCGCGGCTTTCTTGACTTGCGTCGCGTTGGTTATATCCGCGCTGGCCCAGACCGTGCCTGACCGTATTAACTACCAGGGCCGTCTTTTCGACGGGTCGGGACTTCCCGTGACCGGCGCCAGCGTGCCCATGGAATTCAGCCTCTGGGACGGGGCCGTTACCATGGACGCCGTCACCGACGAGGAAGTCTGGATCGAGGGAACCAGCCCCATTTCCCTTGCCCACGGAGACGTCCTTCCGGGCGAGACCGTCACCGTAACCAGGCTGGGCGGGTCTCCGGTATTCGAGAGCCCGAGGGATTACGTCGTCGATTATGAGAACGGGACCATCACTCGGTCGCCCTCGGGTTTTATCATTGACGGCGAAACGATCGAGATCGATTATAAATGGATGAACTATGGAAACGAGCTTTGGAGCGAGTCCATGGCCGTCGAGGTGGAGGACGGGTTATACTCGATAGCCCTCGGCTCCTCGGTGGGCGTCCCCTACTCGGTCTTCTCGGGTCCCGAGCTTTTCCTTCAGGTATCCGTGGGCGGCGAAACCCTGTTGCCTCGCGCCTCATTAACTTCCGTGCCTTACGCCATAAACGCGGCCCTGCTGGGTGGAATGACGGCGGGCGATTTTGCCCTCGCGTCCCATTCCCATGATTTCTCCTATATCGCCGGCCAGGTTACGGACGCGCAAGTACCCGACGATATTACTATAATCTATTCGGAAGACGCCGGGTCCCTCGACGGTCTCGATTCTTCCGCCTTCGCCCTTAGTGGACACGCGCATGACTTTGCCGAGATAACCGGGCAGGTTACCGACGCCCAGGTACCGGACAATATTACCGTAACCCTGGCCGAGAACTCGGACCTTCTTGATGGACTCGACGGGTCGGCCTACGTTCACGCCGCGGGAGACACGGTCACGGGGCCTCTCACGGTGCAGGGAAAGCTCCAGGCCCAATCTATCTTCGAGTCGCAAACGGACGCCATCTTTCATGGGCAGATAGGATTGGGGCGAGCGCCCGCGTCGAATTACGGGATCATTCAGGACCATGCCAGTCCGAAGCAATACGGGGCCGCCTTCTACGGCACGAGCCAGGGAGTACTTGGCGGTTGGGCCAACGACCCGGGCAATAACTACGCCTATTTAGGAAGCCAAAATTACGGGGTCTACGCCCGGGCCGGGTCTTCCGGCTCGATGTCCAATCAGTTCGCGGGCCGGTTTACAGCCCTGTCTCAGAAAGCCGCGTATGGAGTGTACGGCTACGCCAACGGATATAGCGTCGACCCGTCCTTCGGCCTCTACGGATACGGTTACAATACGGGCGCCTCCAGCTCCGTCTATGGCGTCTATGGCATAGGCCAAGGCGCGGGAGCCTCCAACTCAGCCGTCGGCGGTTTCTTTACCTCCCTGGGAAGCTCGGCGGCGTCAAATTACGGCGCGCGGGCGACGGGCTACAACAGTGGAAGCGGAGACGCCTACGGCGCCTACTTTAACACCAACAACGTGGGAAGCGGAACGCATTACGGCGTGTACGCCCAAAGCGAAGACTATCCGGCCGTTTTCGCCAACGACCTGGGTCCCGACGTTTACCGGGTAACGATAAGCGCCCCCGACGAGGGCGTTGAAATTCTGAGCGGGACCTCGGTATCGACCGGTACCAGGAAGGGCCTGGCCATGGCCGCGGCCAATAGCGAGGCGCTTACTGGAATAGACATGGACGTCGACGGCTACTCGACTTCATACTATACCTACGGTATCGACATGGACGTCATAGGACACAACAACGACGCGGTCGGCATAAGGCTTGGCCTTAGCGCCATGGACAACGCCAGGGGCATCGAGGTCCGGGTCGACAGCGAGGACACGAGCGGCACGGGCATGGGAATCTTTAGCGCCGTGAATATGCACGACAATAACGACTACGCCTACGGCGTTTATTCGACGGTATCTGGAAACACGGGAAACGGACCTCAATACGGCGTATACGGCGCCGCCAATGGCCAGGTCTTCGGCTACACCTACGGAGTATACGGCTACGCGCACAACGACCCCGGCGTCGCCTACGGCGTTTACGGCAAGGCGGGCAGACAAGACGACTACGCGGGTTATTTTTCGTATGGAAAGGTGAGAGTGGGAGACGGCGGCACGGAGAACCACGTCAACGGAAGCGGGGACCTTTTCGTGGCGGACGACGTGGAGGTGGGGGGCGGCTATTACTACGCCGCTTCCAAAACCATGTATTTCTCGGTCCCGCTGGTGGGCCAATACGACGGGAGCGCCGGTACCGAATGGGACCCGAGCACCGCCGGCTTCTCGTGCCCGGGAGGAGTGACTTGCGGAAGCTATATAGGAGTCAACCTGCCGCATGGGGCGGTGGTTACGGCGGTCAGGGCGTGGGGGAACACGTCCGCCGCTTCTCACTTTTTCGAACTTTCTCTTTACAGGAAGGACCTGGACTCCAGTTCTAATAGTACCATGGCGTTCATGTATTCCAGCGACGTCGATATGAATATTGAGGACGCGACTATAGCCAATCCGACTATCGACAACGAAAATTTCTCGTATAAGATTTATATTAATGAGGGAACGACCAGGGCCGACGTCGTCAGGCTTTATGGAATAAGAATAGATTACACCGTGGAAGGTCCTCAATAGGGAAGGCTCGATATCTCTCGAACGGCCGGGCTCGATACCCGGCCGTTTTCATTGGAACCATTACGCGGCTACATCGAGGTCCTGGCGGTGGTAAAGGCCTCGATCCGCTTTGTTACCACCTCGTATCCGATGCCGGGCTTTTCGGAAAGCTCGATATGTCCGTCCTCCATGATGACGGCGGGCTCGATAATGTCCTCCTCCCAGTAGCGGTCGCTGGCGGACACGTCGCCCGGAAGGGAGAACTCGGCGAGCGAGGCCAGGGCCAGGTTATGGGCCCGTCCGATGCCGGTCTCGAGCATGCCCCCCGTCCATACGGCTATTCCGTTTCGGAGGCATTCCCTTGCCAGCTCGCGGCCGGCCAGGAGTCCGCCCACCCTGCCGAACTTGACGTTCACTATCCTGCAAGAACCCAGGGCCACGGCGGCCCGGAGGTCCTCGATCCCCCGGATGGACTCGTCCAGGCACACGTGGGTCCGGATTCTTTTCTGAAGCTCCGCGTGATCGGCCAGGTCCTGAGGACCGAGAGGCTGCTCGATCATGATAAGGTTGAATTTCGATATGGCCTCGAGAAGAGAAAGGTCGGAAATGGTATAGCAAGAGTTGGCGTCGACCATGAGGTTGATATCCTCGAAGCTCTCGCGCACTCCTGAAAGGACACCCACGTCGCGGCCGGGCTTCACCTTAAGCTTGATCCGCTGATATCCCTCGTCAAGGGCCCACCGGATCCGGTCGAAAAGGACCCCCTGGTCGTCCTCGATGCCCAGGCTCACTCCCGCGGGGATAAGGGTCCTCGACCCGCCCAGCCACCTGTGGATCGGCTCGCCGATGGATTTGCAATAAAGATCGATGAACGCGCTTTCCACGCCGGTCCTGGAAAAAGGATACCCCGTTATGGCGCCGATCTCGGCCGCCAGGTCCTCCGGCGTCTCGAAGGACTTTCCCACTACCCGGGGGAAGACGTACTTCTCGAGAACAAGAAGAGAAACGGGAGGCGTTTCATAACAATAGTCCGGACACTCGCTGACGGCGGCCTCCCCCCAGCCCGTGAGGCCTTCCGACTCGAGTTTCACGAGCACCGTTTCGCGCTCGGTCTGCCGGCCGTAACTGGTCTCGAAGGCAAACTTAAGTGGAATTTTTACGGAGACGGCCTCCGCTCGCTCGATTTTCAAAACCAAACCTCCATTTTCCGTTTAACCGCGACGTGAATGAAGATGTACCGCGCCTCGAATTCCCGGTTGAAACAAGGCCCCCTCGGGCTCTCCCCTAACCCGATCCAAACATTATAATCCATCGCGGGTCCCGGTTAAAGCCTCTTTTTCCGGAATCGCGCTCGCCTTTCCTTCATTTAACTTCCGTTATACCTTGACTGGCAATACAATTGTGGTAGCTTAACTTAAAGACCCTCATCGTTATAGTTATATGCGGCGCGCGCCGCGAAGGAGGCTTCCCATGAAAAGGATGGAAACCGACGTCGTCATAGCCGGCTCCGGTCCGGGCGGAGGGACGCTCGCCCGGGAACTGACCCGTCGAGGCAAGAACGTGGTAATAGTCGAGAGGGGCGGGTGGCAGAACTGGCCGCTGGGCACGCTGGCTTCCATGGCCACGGTCACTCAGATGATCCGCTCGACCAGCGGCGGGCTCATGGGCCGGGGCATCACGGCCGGCGGCTCGTCCGTGGTTTTTAACGGCAACGCCTACGAGCCTCCCACCTGGTTAAAGGAGGAGCTTGGCATCGACCTTGCCGAGGAGGTGGCCGAGGCCAGGGAGGAGGCCGGGGTCAAGGTCCTGCCCGATTCCTTTTACGACCGCTGGCCCGCCACCCGGAGGCTGATCGAGGCCGCGGGCGAGGCGGACGTGGCCCTGCTTCCGCAGAAGAAATTCATCAACCCCGACAAATGCGTGAACGGCTGCGACGACTGCATGCTCGGGTGCCGCCATGGCGCCAAATGGACCTCCCGGACCTATATCAAGGAGGCCATGGAGGGAGGCGCCAGAATACTGACTCGCACCAAGGTCAACTCGGTCATCAGAGACAATGGCGAGGCAAAAGGAGTCAATATAAGCGGTCCCGACGGGATCGAGGAAATCCGGGCCGAAAAGGTCGTGCTCGCCGCCGGCGGCATCGGGACGCCCATTATTCTTTTGCGCTCGGGCGTCGACGCGGGCGAGGGTTTCTTTATCGATCCCATGAACGTGATCATGGGCGTGGGCAAGGACAAGGGCACCCTGGGCGAGATGAGCTTCTCCGTGGCCAGTGAGGAGTTCGTCGAGAGCGACGGCTTTTTGGTGGGCACGGTGGGGGCCTTCATGGTCTGGTCGGCCCAGCTTACGCGGCTCGAGAGCTTCAAGGCCATTTTCCGTTCCCACCAGTACAAGCGGATCATGGGCATGTTCACCAAGATCGGCGACACCCCCGGCGGCCGCATCCACGCGGACGGCACGATCGAGAAGCCCTATCCCGCCGAGGACCAGGTCAAGTTCGAAAAGGGGACCAAGGCCTGCCGCGATATCCTGGTCGGGGCGGGGGCCGATCCCGACTCGATCACCGTGGCCCGCGACATCGGCGGACACCCGGGCGGCACGGCGGCCATCGGCCGGGTCGTCGGCAAGGACCTGCAGGTCAATGGGGTCAAGGGCCTTTACGTGTGCGACGCGTCCGTGTTCCCCCGTTCTCCCGGCAGGCCGCCCACCTTGACCCTCATATCTTTGGCCAAGCACCTGGCGAAGAACCTCCAGTGACGGAAGACGCGAATGCAGGAACTTAAGCCCTTACAGATGCTCCACGAGCTCTACGACGACAGGGTCATGGCCTTCGGCGAGAGGGCCCTCAAAAACGAAGCCGCCGTGATGAGAAGGTGGAAACTGTTAAGGGCGCTGGGTAAGCTGGGCAAGCCCCTGCTCCGCTTCGAGAACCTCCTCGGCGTCCAGAAAAGAATGGCCCTCGAGCTGGCGAGCAGCCAATCGGTCAACATGGAAATCCATTGGGCGCTGCATCCGCTTCACCTGGCCCTCAAGGAATACATCGAGCGCCTCTTTGAATGCGAATACGAAAACAAGCGCCCCCTCGCCTGGCTCGAGTGGTGCGTGAGCACGGACCTGCTTTACGCTTTCGACGCCCAGCCCATGTGCTCGGAGGGGCTGGTGGCCATCCTTTTACTTCTAAACCCCGAGTATAATCTTCAGCTTATCGACATAGGAGAGGCCGCCGGCGTGCCGAGCGAGTATTGCTCGGCCTCGAAGAACGCGGTCGGGGCCGCGCTGGGCGGACAGCTTCCGACCCCCGACTGCATCGTCACCAGTTCCCACCCATGCGACAGCATCGTCAGCTCGTACCAGTCCCTCGAGTACCTGTCCCGCGTTCCCACCTTCAGGCTCGATACTCCTTATTGGGACGACGCTCGCTCGGTGGACTTTTACGCCCAGGAGATGAAGGACCTCGTCGCCTTCCTGGAGAAGAACTTCAATAAGAAGCTCGATTACGACCGCCTCCGCGAAGTGATTGACGACGTCAACAAGACCAACAACTACATGATGGAAGTTTGCGAGATGTACGCCAACGTGCCCTGCCCCGGCTCGATCTTTTCCACCGTCTTCGGGTGGGTGGCGCGCATACTCGGGCAAGGAACGCCCCTGGTCACGGAATGCTCGAGGCGGCTGCACCAGGTTACCAGGAAGAGGGTCGAGAACGGACTCGGCACCATCAAGAACGAAAAGATACGGGTCATCTGGCTTGACGTTCCCATCGCCTACTATCCCATCGTCACCTGGATGGAGGAAACCTTCGGCGCCGTCATCGTGACGGACATAGTGACCTTCCTGAAAACGCCCGATATCGACACCTCGACCAACGAGTCCATGCTGAGAGGGCTGGGAGAGTCCTACATGAACCTGGCCATGGCCCGCCAGTTCCACGGGCCGATCGAGCTTTTCATGCGCGACTTGACCCACGTGTGCGAGACCTTCAGCGGCGACTGCTTCATCTTCGCCGGCCACCAGGGATGCAAGCATATATGGGCCAGCACCAAAATCCTGGCCGATTATCTCAAGGAAATCGAAATGCCTCTTCTTCTTCTTTCCACCGACATCTTCGACCGCCGGGTCACCCATGAGGACCAGGTAAAAAGACAGATCACGGAATTCTTCGTGTCCAACGGGCTGGCGTGACATGGAAGCCCTGGAAGCCTTCAAGAAGATCGCCAAGACGCCCTATAACCACACCCTTTCCGCCCACAAGGACAAGGGCGGCAAGATCGTGGGTATTTTCTGCTCCTACGCGCCCGAGGAGATGGTCATGGCCGCGGGCATGATCCCCTTCCGCATGAGGGCGGTGGGCTCGGACAAGACTACCCTGGGCGACGCCTGGTTCAGTTCCCTTAACTGCTCCTTTGTGAGGCATACCCTGGACATGGCCCTCGAGGGAAACTACGGCTTCCTGGACGGGGTCGTGTTCATTAACGCCTGCGACCACATCCGAAGAATGTACGACAACTGGCGGCGAGGGGTAGACGGTCCCGGACTCGTCCACATGATGAGCGTTCCCCACAAGGCCGGCGGCAGGGCCCTTGCCTGGTACCGGGAGGAACTCGACCTGCTCCGTCAAAAAATCGAGTCTCACTTCAAACTTAAAATAACCGACGACGACCTGCGCGCCGCCATCAAGGTCTCGAACCAGACCAGGCGCCTTCTCGCCAAGCTCTACGAGTTGAGAAAGGACGAGTCGCCGCCCATCACGGCGGCGGAAACCCTCTCGGTCATCATGGCGGGAACGGCCATGGAGCGGGAGAGGTTTAACGAGCTTCTCGATCAGCTCCTCGAGGAGATTCCCGGACGGAAGGCGTATAAGGCAGGAGCGCCAAGACTCCTTATAATGTCGGGCTGCCTCGAGGAGCCCGAGCACCTCGAGCTTATCGAGGGCCAAGGAGGGGCCATCGTTGACGACCTCCTTTGCCACGGCCGCCGCTATTTCGATACCCTGGTGGACGAGGAAAACAAGGACCCCATCCAGGCCCTGGCAGAGCGCTACATGAACCACCTCTCCTGCCCCCGCATAGGCGACGACTTCGGCCGGAGAATCGACCGGGTCAAGGAGTCCACCGGCGAGTACGGGCTGGACGGGGTCATCGTCGAGACCCTGAAGTTCTGCAACCTCTGGGGAGGCGAGTCGTTTATTATGAGGCAGGAATCCAGGAAGACCGGCATGCCGACCCTCCACCTGGAAAGGGAACTCTACGGGGGAGGGGACGGCCAGGTAAAAACAAGGGTCCAGGCTTTCCTCGAAAGGATAGGAAAGTTCTAGGCCGATAAGCCAAGAAGATTATTTTATCGCCACGAAAAACGCCCTGTCCTCCTTTTCGGGTTCGGCGAGAGGAACGTCAAGGATTCCCTCCGCCGCGGCGTAGGCTTCACGAAAACCAATATCAAGGAGGGCCTCCAGGACCTCGGCCACCGGATAGGTCTTCTCGATGATCATCTCCTCGAAACGCTCGTAAAGGCCGCCGGCGGTATGCACGAAGCCCGAAAGTTTGTAAAAGGCCTGGCCCGTCCGGTCGTCGTATCCTCCCCTCGTGATCAGCGTGACCTCGGGGCTCTCGTCAACCGTTATCTCGGCCCAGTGCCGAAGTCCCTTCCTGGTGTTTAGATCGAAGATGAAAACGCCGCCCTCCGCGAGGGCCGCGTGGGCCAGGCGAAGACACTTGACAGCGGCCTCGAAGCCGTCCAGATGGTTGAGCGAGTCGTAGGTGGCCAGGACCAGGCCATACTCGCGGTCGGGCGAGTACTCGGTCACGTCGGACGGCGTGAAGCGGGCCTTGCCTTTTTCGACGTATTCCCTGGCGTTGTCGAGGGCGTAGTTCAGCATGTACTCGGACGCGTCCACGCCGGTGACCTCGAAGCCCTCGGCCAGGAAATGAAGGGCCAGGGTACCCGTCCCGCAGAAAAGATCGAGCACCGGCCGCCGGTCCCTCCCCGGGGCGGAGGCCTTGTAAAATTCGAGTATATGGGAGGCCACGCCGTCGGCGAAGTCGGTCCACATCATGTTGTAAACGCCCGCGAAAGTTTTATTGTACGCCTGGACCACGCTTGTCTCCTTTCATGAGCCGGCTCGCTTCATTTTATTGCCGGAGCCAAACTAGCATATAATCATTAACGGCAGCGGACAATTTTCATGGATATAACCACCACGGGACTTATTACCCTCGCCGTGGCCGCCCTGGATATAAGCGCCATCATTCTGGCCATATCCCGGAGCGGCGGCGTCGAGCGGACCCTGGCCTGGCTGGCCGCCATCGTGGCCTTCCCGGGAGTGGGGGCCGTCGCCTATCTGGCCCTGGCCAACCCCAGCGTGAAGCGGACGACCCACCGCAAGCGCCGCGGCTCGTCGGCTATCAGGGCCGCGATCACCGCCTGCGGGAGCGTGGACGACCTCGAGGCCGGTTTCCGCGAGCGGTCGATCCTGCAGCTATCGTCCGAGCTTACCGGGCTTATTCCCTCGGTGGGAAACTCGGTCGAGCTTTTAGTGGCGGACGAGTCGGCCGCCAGGCGGATGAGGTCCGTGTTCGAGTCCGCCAAGCGAAGCATATGGGCGGAGTTTTACATCATCCAGAACGACGAGACGGGAAGACTTTTTCTCGATCTCCTCGAGCAAAAGGCAAGCGAGGGTCTTGACGTCCGGCTTCTTTACGACGCGGTCGGGTCGATGCTCATCAACGAGGAAAAGCTTGGCCGCGTCAGGCGGGCGGGCGGCAAGGTCGAGTCCTTCCTTCCCCTGAACCCTCTCCGGAAGCGCTGGAGCGTGCATCTCAGGAACCACCGCAAGCTGGTGGTGGTGGACGGTGAATACGGTTTCACGGGCGGCATGAACGTGGGCGACGAGTACTCGGGCCGGGCCAGGCGGTCGGGCCGGGAGTATTTCCATGACACCCACCTCCTTATTCACGGCGCCGCCGCGGGTGACCTTGCCCAGGTGTTCGCCGAGGACTGGATGTTCGCCTCGGGCGAGAAACTGGGTCCCGCTCCCAGGGTTTCGGCCATGTCCGGGGAAGGGACCATCGTGGCCGCCGTGCCCAGCGGCCCGGACCAGGAGTTCAACGCCAACGGCATGATCTTCTTCTCGGGCATAGCAACGGCCAGGGAGAGGGTATTTCTTACCACTCCCTACTTCGTTCCGGACGGGCCCACCGCCAGGGCCCTTATCAGCGCGGCGCTCCGGGGCGTGGACGTACGGGTGATGGTACCGGCCAAATGCGACGTGGCCCTTGTCCGGGCGGCCGCCAGGTCCTATTACCCGGAGCTTTTGGCGGGGGGGGTCCGTATCTTCGAGTACCTGCCCGCCATGCTTCACGCCAAGACCATGGTGGTTGACGGCAGGTGGGGCGTCGTGGGGTCGGCCAACGTGGACTTTCGCAGCTTCAGGCTCAACTTCGAGTTGGGCGCCATGGTGGTGGACAAGAAGTTCGCCTCCCTTCTCGAGTCGAGGTTCAGGGCCGACGTGAAGGACTGCGTCGAGATCACCCAGGCCGATTCGGCAAAAAGAGAATTCATGGGCAAGCTCATAGACGGCACGGCCAGGCTACTGTCTCCGCTCCTTTAATATGCCGAGCGCGCCGCCAAGGTTGTTCCATTTTTATCGGCCTGAATATTCGACTGCACTTGATTATCGCCCGGATATTAATGATGCTTAGTCATATGGGCCTTTTCCAGGAAGCGAAAGCAACTCGCGCGCTCGGAGTAATATTTGAAGCTTAAAAAAGAACTCACGCTTCTCGATGTTTTCAGCATCACCGCCGGCGCGATGATGAGCGCTGGTCTTTTCCTGTTACCCGGCATGGCCTACCTCAAGACGGGTCCGGCCGCCCTGGTCTCCTATCTCCTGGCCGGGGTCCTGGCCACGGCGGGAATGCTCAGCCAGGCGGAGTTGACCTCGGCCATGCCCAAGGCCGGGGGCACGTACTTTTACGTGACCAGGAGCATGGGATCCGCCGTGGGCACGGTCTACGGACTCATCACCTTTTTGGCCCTGTCCCTTAAAAGCGCCTTCGCCCTTTTCGGCATGGCCGCTTTTACCAACTTTTTGATCGACGTCGATATAAGGCTGATCGCGATCCTCCTGTGCGTTCTTTTTCTGGTTCTCAACCTGGTGGGAGTCAAGGGCGCCGGACGGGTGCAGGTGGTCCTGGTAATAGTGATCCTGGCGGTTCTTGCCGTCTATTCCTTCATGGGCGTTCCTCAGGTGAAGGCCTCGCGCTTCGAGCCTTTCATGACGGGGGGAGCCGGATCGATACTGGCCACCGCGGGCTTCGTATTCGTGAGCTACGGCGGCCTTCTCAAGGTGGCCAGCCTGGCCGAGGAGGTCAAGGAACCCGGCAGGGTGTTGCCCCTTGGAATGATCCTCTCCCTTTTGGCGGTGGCCGTCGTATACTCGGCGGTTATCTTCGTGACCTACGGAGTGCTCGATTCCGATACGCTTGGAAAAACCCTGACGCCCGTCTCCGACGCGGCCGAGGTCTTCATGGGAAAATGGGGAGCCGTTCTCCTCAGCCTTACCGCCATCCTCGCTTTTTCCTCCGCGGCCAACGCCGCCATCATGGGAGCCTCGCGCTATCCCCTGGCCCTGAGCAGGGACTCTCTTATACCCGGCCTCTTCTCCCGCGTGAACGGGAAATTTAATACTCCTCACTACGCCCTTCTCGCCACCGGCGTTTTCATGATGGGCGCGTTGTTTCTGAATCTGGACGCCATCGTCAAGGCCGCCTCGAGCGTTTTGATCCTCACTTACTTATTCTCCTGTCTGGCCAATATCATCATGCGCGAAAGCCGGATACAGAACTACCAGCCAGCCTTCAAGGCCCCTCTCTATCCTTGGATTCAGATAGCCGGCGTCATCGGCTTTTGTCTTCTCTTGATCGAGATAGGCTCCGAGGCCTGGCTGGTGGGAGGAGCGCTCAGTCTTGTTGGACTCCTCGTATACATGCTTTACGGCAGGCGCAGGGTGAAGAGGGAATACGCGCTTTTACATTGCATCGAGAGGATCACGGCCAAGGAGTTGACCACCCACTCCCTGGAGGAGGAACTCAAGGAAATCATCCGGGAAAGGGACGACATTGTCAAGGACAGGTTCGACTCCCTGGTCGAGAAATGCACGGTCCTCGATATTGACGAGCCCATGAGCGCGGAGTCCTTTTTCAAGATCGTGGCCGATCATCTGGCCCAAGGCGTGGACATGGGACCGGCCGAGTTGGTGAAGCTCTACCTCGAGCGCGAAAAGGAAAACGACACGGTCATCGCCAAGGGTCTCGCCATACCCCATATCGTGGTGCCGGGGGAGAAAACCTTTAACGTCCTGATCGCCCGGTGCAGGCCGGGGGTCCTGTTCCTCGAGTCGGCCTCCCGGGTCAACGCCGCCTTCGTGCTGATGGGAAGCTCGGACGAGAGAAACTTCCACCTGCGCGCCCTCGCCGCCATCGCCCAGATAGCCATGGACCCCCACTTCGAGAAAAAATGGATGAGCGCCAAGAGCGTGGAAGCGCTGAGAGATATCGTGCTTTTAAATCCCAGAAAACGGTGACCGAAGCAGCCGCGCTATACCGCGTCGCTTTTATAAACCGGCGGATGAGACTTGATGAAATCCACCACCTCGGCCGGGTCGTCGGAAAGGAAAAGCAGTTTCTCGTATTCCCTTCCCTTGGCCAGGCCCCGAAGCATCGGATACAGGGAAGTCTCGGCCTCGTAGCGCTCCCGGCCCAGGAAAACCATGGGACTGTAATAATCGAAAGTGCCGTAATGGTTCTGAGTGGCGTCCTGGAATATCTCCTGCGTCGTGCCCGCGCTTCCCCTGGCGTAAACGATCCCGTGGAGGCAGACGGCTAGAAGGCAATCCTCGCGCAGGCTGTTCGAGAAATACTTGGCAATGGAAGAGGCGAAAAGGTTCGAGGGCTCGTGCCCGTAAAACCAGGTGGGAATGGCCAGACTGCGGCCACCGAAAGGATAGGAGCCGATGACCTCCTCGGCCCTCTCGATGTAGCCCCCGTCCTTATAAGACGGTGACTGGGCCAGAATGCCGATGGCCCGCTCGAGGTCATCATCGGACGCCGGGGACATGTAGGCCCCCAGGTTGGCCGCCTCCATCACGCCGGGACCGCCGCCGCTGACCACCATGTAGCCCTCCCTGGCCAGGAGCTGGGCCGTACGGGCGACCTGGACGTAATCCTTGCCGCCCCTCATGGCGCCGTGACCTCCCATGATCCCGACCAGTTTCTTCTCCGTCATGCCCGAATCGTCGAACTGGAGAAGCTCGCGAAGGGCGTTGTCAATGGCGTGGTCGTGAATCCTTTGCGCCAGGGCCTCGCAAACGTCAGGGTTCGATCTTCCCATTTCCTTGAAGTGAGTATAAATCCTGAGGTCGAGGCTGTTATCCAGGTCCTTCGAGTAGCCCTCCATCAGCTCTCGCCAGGAATAAAGACTCGAGCGATAGGGGTTGTAAGGAAGACCCTCGAAACGGGGAAAAACGAAGGCCCCCTTGGACCTGAGCAGTAGCTCGTCCTCGACGCTCCTGAACAGGCAACCCATAAAATAGGAGTTGTCGACCTTAACCGAGTTCCAATCCACGTCCAGGCCGGAAAGGTCCAGCCCCTGAACCAGGCAGTTGCCGAGGGAATCCCCCATTTTTACGAACTCTTCCAGGTTGTCTATCTCGTGAATGGTACCGCGCGTTTTTCTTTTGACCATTTACTCCTCCAGAGGCGATAGTAGCACGGATTGACCCGTCGGCAAGATTAGTTGGCCAGGGATACCGGCCAAACGCCGGCAAGCGCGTTTAAATAGGTTGTTAACCGCGCTTGCCGGAAAGACCGTAAATGATAAGCTCGGTCAAACCCTTGGCCGCCTCATCGAGATCGGGGTCCTCGGACTCGAGGAGGTTGGTCGTGATGTAAAAAAGGATCGTGCCAAGGGGAAGGAAAGCCGCCAGCCGAACGTCGGAGACGCCGATAAGGCCCAGCCGCCTGGCCAGGGATATGTCCGTCTGGGCCTGGATCAACATGATCTTGCCGATCCTTTTCAAAATCTCGTCCACCTCGGCGTCAAGCCCGCTCCACTCCCGCGTGAGCACCATGAAAACGTCGGCGTTTTCGCTCACCGCCTCGAGAACTCTCTTGGTCCTTTGCTCGATGAAATTCTCGAGGCTGAAACTTCCAAGATTACTCAGGCCCTCCTCACTGGGCTGGACCGGCTCGAGCATGGTCTGGATTTTATCCACCGCGTCGAAGATGACCTCACGGAAAACCTCGCGCTTGTTCTTGAAATGCGCGTACAGCGTGCCCTGGGCTATGCCGCAGGCGGAGCAAAGGTCCTCCACAGTGGTCCCCCGATATCCCTTTTCCGCGAAGATACCCCGCGCCCGCCTGATAACCTGGGCCCGGCGCTCGGACCTTTTCATGTAGTTGTACGTTCCCGGACCGGACGCCACGGTAGCACGTTTTCTCAGTCTTACTTTTGGCATGTCCTTCTATCTTTTCCTTAGGGCTTGGGAGCGGTCATCTCCATGAGCTTTTCCTTGATCCCGAGGGAAACGGTTTCATTGACGTCGGAAAAGGATAGCCGGGGAGGCCCGCCGGACAACTGGAAAGCCCGGGCCAGGACCCTGTCGTCCCAAATCGTGTTTAAGTCGTTTACCGTCAGCTTCTCGGACCTTGCCGCCTCGGCGGGACCTCCTAAAAGGGTGACCACGCCCTTGTTGAAGGAATTGGCCATGGTCCTCGAGGAGTAGGGGTCCCTGGTGATCTTCTTCTCGGACTCGGGGGTTTCATCTCTTCCCATCAGTAGCCAGGAAAGGGACGTCATATCGTGGGCCGTAACGGAGGATGAGGCTATCACCAGTCCCGTTTCCGGCTCGACCACGTAACCCTTGTCCGGTCCCAGGGTGGTCAGGACCCTGGTGGCAATGGTGAGAGTGAGCCTTTGCTTTTCCAAAAGCACCTCGGCCCAGTTGGCCTCGGCGGTCTTCTCCTGGAATGAGCTCGCGTCGCGGTGATACTCGAGACGGGTGTCGGTCCGCCACCATCCCACCGCGGCCTTGAGCCCGAGCGAGCTACCGGCCAGAAGATGCCGGCCGCAGCGGGGCATGAGGACGATATGATCGACCTCCCTGGTCTTTTTCGGCATCATGACCCCGCCTTTCCAGCTCGAGCCTGCCTTGATTCCGACCTCATCAAAGGCCTCCCAGCCGTCCTCCTCGGGGAAGTAAAGCACGGCGCCCGACTCGAGGGCCGCGCGGGCCAGGCCCGATCGCTCCATCAACTCGCGGCTCGAGCCCCGGAGCTTGTCGGGACTCAGCTTGACGTGCTCGACGCCGGAAGTGTCGGACACGATAACCTTGCCCGCGCCCTTTTCCCTCAATATCTTTATCATCGCCGCCAGGCCCTCGGGACTGGTCGTGGCCGGATAGGGGTTGCCCGAGTTCACCACCGGCTTGATCAGCACCGAGTCGCCTTTCGAGAGCCACGAAAAACCGCCCGCCCCCTCGGCGGCGCTCCGCGCCGCCGACTCGATCACGGCCGCGTCGGCTCCCCTGGGCACGCCCGCCAGTCCCACGTCCGCGGTCTTGTCGCTCGCTCGAGCCGCGCCGGCTGAGGCCAACGCCGCGGCCGCTCCCGCGCCCACGAGAGAGTTGAACTCACGGCGTCCCATTTCCGAGCTTTTAAAGCGCTTCATTTTTTCCTCCCCATAACGAGCCGCTCATGTCGAAAGAAGTTTCGAGGCCATCTCCTCCCCCCATTTGCCTATGGCCTCCCAGTCGCGCCAGTCGCCCTCCACGAAGCGAAGGGACTTCATCATGGTCTTGTCCGAGCGGCTAAGCTTATCGAAGTCGATGGCCCCGGCGAAAAGAGTCATGTCCGCGGGCTTCACCTCCGGATACTTTTTAAGGACGGGATCGAAATACTCCATTACCCGCGATCTTCGCTCCTCCTTCGACTCGTTCTTGGGCGGAAGCGTGCCCGGCTTGCCAATGGCGGGCTGCTCGGGCACTATCTGGAGGCAGGTCATAAAATAGGCGACCCTGGTCCGGGAAAGCGCCGACTGGTTCTTCTTGATAAAGTCCACCGCGCCCGGCATCCACCCGAAGTTTCTGGCGGCCCCCCCGACGATCACGGCCTTGTAGGGCGCAAGGTCCTTGACCTCGTCGGACGGAAGAACGTCGCAGGCCGCGCCGGCGGCGCAAAGCTTTTTCCCTATGGCCTCGGCCACCTCTCCCGTGGTCCCGTACTTGCTGGCGTAGGTTACCAGCGCCCTCGTTACCTCGTCCTTTTTCTCGCCGCAACTGGACCTTGCGAAGTCGGCATTATCCGCCGCCAGGGCGCGCGAAAGAGGCGAGACGGTCAAAGCCGCGGCGGCGGCCGCACCCGCGACCTCGATAAACACTCGGCGGTCGGCGCGGCATATCTTTTCTTTTTCGTTTTTCTTAAAGAGTTCCGGTTTTTTCCTTTCCATGTCATTGCCTCCTTTTTTCGTCCAAAACCAGTCGGCCATGATTTTAATTCGATTTTATTGCAAGATAAATCCTTTATAATTCATCTAATTAAAATATAATATGAATACATATCACAACAATAAGGTCATATGCAAAAAAGGGAGACGACGCCAACGCGCTAACAAATATTACAAGGACAATCCCGTCGCCTTATATAAGACGCCGTCCGCTAATAGAATTTTTCCCTGGCCGTAACGTCTCCCAGCCATCTTTCGAAAAAGATATTGTAGAAAACTTGGGACATGAGGTTTCCGAGCCGGATATCCGCGGCCAGGGCCTTTTGGGGACATCCGTTGAAGCAGTGATAACAGCGAAGGCACGTCTCGCCGAAGGAAGGGAGCGGATTAAGGGTAATGGCCCCGGCCGGGCAGGCGGCCTCGCACCATCCGCAGGAGTTGCATTTTTCCGGGTCGGGGACCGGAGGCGGAAGCAGGGCCCGAAGTTGTTCGTCCGTGTTGAGGATGGCCACCAGGTCGTAAAAACCCCGGCCCGGCTCGAGCGCGTCCACGCGGCTGGAAGGGACCGGGCCCGGCAGCCCCTTTTCGATAAGCGCCTTGGCCTCGGCGCCGAAGGCCCTGGCCAGGGCCAGGTCATCCTTATCGGGCCGGCCGGGGAAGCGGCCGTTGATGGCGGGGAAGGGATGGAAGCACTCGCCCCGAATCAATATCCCTCCCCTGGCGCGGCCGCCTTTTTTTTGGAGGGCGTCGGTCATTTCGTAAAGGACCCGGCCCGGTCCTCCTCCGCTGGTGGCGAAGACGAGGACCTCGCGTCCGGCCAGGTCCGGAAGAGCCCGGATGAAGTCGAGGACCGGCTGAGGGGCCCGGCTCGAGAAACATGGCGAGCCCACGGCCACAAGGTTCGAATCCCAAACGCTCCGGGTCTTGGCCTTTTTCAGTGAAAGCAGTTGGATGGACGCTCCGGCCGACTCGAGGCCCTCGGCCAAGGCCCGTCCCACCTTCCTGGTGTTTCCGGTCTGGGAGAAATAGACCACCGAGGCTTTCATGACCGCTCAGCCCGCCTTGGGTGTCTCTTTGGTTTTATACAGGGAATCGAGGACGTTGCGGATGTACTGCTCGTCGGTGAGGCCGAAGGTCGCCTCCTCGGGGAACTCGGCTACGGAGCGGAAGTAATCGGCCAGTTCCTTGTTCAACTCGACTCGACGCTCATCCTCGAGCTGGTCCCGCCTGAGGATGACCCGGGTGGCGAGGGCGGCCTCCTCGGCGCTCACCCGCTGGCGGAGCCGGGCCTCGAGGTGAGGATAGTCTCGAAAGGAATTGTATTTGCCCGCGGTCACGTCGGCCAGGACGTGGTCGAAAGTGGGACGGCTTCTTATAACCGCGGTATTGGCGGCGTAATCGCCCAGCCGCTGTGATTTCCGGCTGAAAAAACAGGCCAGCCCCCCGAGAAGATAGAAAGCCGGCAGGGCGTCCACGAAGCGAAGCAGGTTGCGGATGACTATCTGTGAGAACTTGAGCCTCAGTCCTCCCTCGTCCACCACCCTGAGTTTAAAGACCCTCTTGCCGATGGTCTGGCCTCGCCAGTGCCACTCGAGGGCCATGCCGTATCCGATGGAAACGACGAAGTACATGACGATCATGGCGGCCGACATCAGGTCCGGGCTGATAATGCCCAGAAAACCGATGAGCACGTTGGCCAGGGTGGTCAGCGCGCCGATCACGAGAAGATCGATGAAGAAGGCGAAGAACCTGGTCACGGGCCCGGCCAGGGGGAGGGTAAAGGACACGCCCTCCGGCGTCCTTATCACGAGCGCGTTGGTCCTTGCCTCGCTCATGACCTTGTTTTCTCCTCGGCCAGGGATTCCCCCTTACCCCGGCCGGTAAAGCCAAGGTAGAGGAAAAGCATGAAAAGCTCGCATAGCCCGAAGAATATCTTGACCGAGTAAGGCAGGACGGGCTCGTGGTACTGGCTGAAGAAGGCCTCGACGAACCCCGCCCATACAAGCAGGATCGCCACGCCGGCGATGAGCGTAACCAGGTCGGGACCGATCTGGCGCAGTCTCGTCTTCACGCTTTCCGAGGCGCCCCATCCGATCAGGGCCCTGGCCAGCACCAGTCCCGCCTGTCCCGCTATCAGAATGCAGGGTATCTCGACCGACCCGTGAGGCAATAGCCAGCCGGCCAGGAACTTGCCCTCCCCGGCGAGAACGTAATCCAGGCCGACCACCCCCAGGATAACTCCGTTGTGAAAAAGCAGCAGGATGGTCCCGATCCCGTAGGTCATGCCCAGGGCCAGGGCCATAATGGAAACCCTGGTGTTGTTGGTCCACAAGGAAGCGGAGAAACCTCCCATGTGCCCGGCGAGCCGTTCGCCGCCCTCCTTCTCCTCGTGCTTGACCCGCTCGGACGGGTCGCCGTGGAGGTGGGGAAAAGGCGCGAGTATCGTGCTCTTTACGCCCGGCTCGATATAGAGTACGAATGCCCCGAAGGATGAGCCCGCCAAAGTGACGGCCAGGGACAGGGCGAAGGCCCAGGCGTGCCGCCTGAAGGTTTGGGGAAAGGTCCTGGTTATCCAGACGAGGGGGGCCAGGCGGGTCCTTTTATCGCGGCTCTCGTGTATCTCCGCGTAGGCCCGGGCCACCAGGGACTCGAGGTCACGTCTTACCCGGGGCTCAGCCGGAAAGGACGACAATTTGGCCAGGTCGGCCTGGGCCCTCTGATAAAGGTAATGGAACCGCTTGGCGGACCTCAGGTCCAGGACCCTCTCGACCTCCTGTTCCATGTTGGAGATCATGGCCTCGAGCTCGTTCCAATAAGGGCGCTCGGCCGCCAGAAATCTTTGCAGGTCCATTATCAAAGGAGTTGCCTCCTCTTTACTCCGATGTATTGCGATACCAGCTCGGGGCAAAGGCCCTCGTTGGCGATCATGCTCATGGGAGCTCCCCTCCGGTTGAGGGCGCCTTCCAGTTCCTTGAGCCTCTGCCAGACCAGGTGGCCGCCGAGTTTCTCGTAAACGCCGTCAATATTGGCCACGTCGGGCGAGCTGAAAAGCGGCGCCACGCCGGGGGCCGTGAGCATGTTGACAAGGACCAGGTGGCTTCCGCTGAGCACGGGAAGCTTGTCCACGAAGTTTTCCGCCAGCACCGGGTCGTCGAGGTTGGTAAGAAAAATAAGCAGCGCCCTCCTTCTCATCCTCGTCTTGATAAAGGAGAAGACCTCGCCGAAATCCGGGTTGACCGGGTCGGGCTCGAGGGCGTACAGGGCGTCGCGAACCGCTCCGTAGTGGGCCTTGCCGTTCCTGGCCCTGACGAACCGGTTGACCTTGTCCGAGAAGGCGACCACGCCGAAGAGGTCTCCTTGCTTCTCCGCCACCAGGCCCAGCACCATGGCCGCCGTGATGAAGCGCTCGAGCTGGGTGGTCTCGCCGCTCCCGTTGCCGACGGACTCGACCGTCCTGGCGCTGAGGCGGGACGAGTCGATGACCACGTAAATCTCCTGGGTGCGCTCGATCTGGAAGACCTTGGTCACGGGAAAGCCGCGCTTGGCCGTGGCCTTCCAGTGGACGTCCTCATATCCGTCGCCGGGAACGTATTCCCGCAGCTTCTCGAACTCCCTTCCCTTCCCGACCTGGCGCTGGGCGTGGACGCCGAACATGCCGCGGTTGAGGAAAAGGGCCGCCAGGTTCTTTTGCTCGTGAAGAGTGTTCGGATAGGCTCGGACCTCGCCCCGCGCGGCCGAGGTCTTTCGCGTGGACCACAGTCCCAGGGCCGAGGCCGTCTCGAGGTAGACGTTCTCGAGATGGAATACGCCTCTCCTCAAAGGGGTGACGGGTATCTGGATACGGGAGAGGGCGGCCCCCTCCGGCAGGACCACGTCCAATTCCCGGCCGTTCATTGCCAGGTCGCGGGGAGGAAGAAGGCCCAGCCTTATATTGATGGACTTTTGCTTTTCGTTTTTGATCTCCAGCTCGAGCGGGCCTTCCCGGTCCTTGGTCAGACGCGTTACCGGGGGAAAGGAAGCCTCGACCCCATCCAGTCGCCCGAGGGAGAAGGCCGCGTCCGCCGCGGCTATGGCGGCCAGGGCCGCGCAGGCCAGGGCAACCACGCCGATCATGCCCGGCTCGATGGCGTAACCGACGGCGAGCGCCAGTCCGAGAAAGGCGGTCCAGAAAACAAGCCTGTCGCGTGGGACGATCATCTCGGGACGGCCACCTCCTGGAGCACGCGATTGACTACCTCGGGAACCGTCAGGCCCTCGATCTCGTACTCGGGACGGAGTATAAGACGATGCTCGAGCACGGGCAGGGCCATGCTCTTAACGTCGTCGGGAGAGACAAAGTCTCGTCCCTCCAGCGCCGCCCGGACCCGGCTGGACAAAAGAAGCGCCTGGGTGGCGCGGGGACCGGCGCCCACCAGAACGCTTTCGTTCGAGCGCGTCCTTCTTACGATCTCGACCATATAGGCCACCAGTTCGGCCCTTACCGTGACGAGCTGGAATATCTGACGCAGCTTCCCGAGTTGTTCCGCCGTCATGACGGGGTTGACCTCGCCCCTCTCGAGGATGGCCTCGGGAGAGTTCTGACCCAGCATGCGCTCGGCAAGCCCTATCTCCTCTTCCCTGCCGGGAAAGCCCATGCTGATCTTGAGCATGAACCTGTCCTTTTGGGCCTCGGGAAGAGGATAGGTACCCTCGTACTCGATGGGGTTCTGAGTGGCGAACACGGTGAAATTGGGCGAGAGCTTGTGGGTGGCCACGTCTATGGTCACGGCCCGCTCCTGCATGGCCTGCAAGAGGGCGGACTGGGTCTTGGCCGGGGCTCGGTTGATCTCGTCGGCCAACAGGAACGTGGTGAAGACGGGTCCCTTTACCAGGGTGAACTCGTTCATCTTCATGTTGAAGACGTTGGTCCCCGTGATGTCGGCCGGCATGAGGTCGGGAGTGAACTGGATGCGGGCGAAATCTACCCCCAGCACTTTGGCCAGGGTCCTGACCAGGAGGGTCTTGGCCACGCCGGGCACTCCCTCGATAAGAGCGTGCTGGTTGGTGAATATGGCGATAAGGGCCTTGTCCGTCGCGTCGGTCTGGCCGATTATCACCTTGCCTATCTCCTGGCGGGCCTTTTGCAGGGCGTTCTTGAGATAGTCGAGATACTCCTGGTTCCTGTTGGACATGCTATTTCCTTTCAGCCACAATCCGGCATATTCTCACGTAGGCCCGGGCGAGATTCCCGTCGCCCAGGGGCCTGTTCCTCTCCTCGGCCACCACTTGCTCGACGGCGCGGGTCTTCCTGACCGTCCGCTCGTTGGGCCTGCCCAGCGACCGTTTCCACTCGTCCAGGCAGACCGTAAGGAGAGTGGACGCGGGCACGCTTCTTTTAAGAAGGTTGACCAGTCCGGCGGTCGCGTCCTTTCCCGTCTCGACGTTTTCCTCGGCCGGGTCCCGCTTGGGAGTGAGGCTCGAGGCGTTCTTCCATATATACAGGACCGCCGCGATTATTAGGGCGATAAGGAGGGCGTGTATCCTGTACTTTCTCATCAGGGTCATGGTTCCCTCCTTGCGCGCTATCCCGAAATGGAACTCGTCGAATATGACGTCGCTGGAGGGGCCGACCATCCAGGCCAGAAGATGGGGACGTCTTTCCGTCCTCATGGCCTCGTTGCTGATGAAGTATGAATCCGAGGAAAGGACTATCGTGCCTTGGCCGAAATCTCTCTCCATTATCACCGGGTCGCCTTCCCGCTCGTACAGGACGCGCCAGGCGGGGGCCGGGTCCCCAAAGTAAAGAGCGGAGTGCCAGGAAAGCTTCGGCGGCAGCCAGTCCTTGTCGAGGTCGCTTAAGAGGGCCTTGCCCTCCCCGAAGGACTCGGTCGTGTCTCCGGACAGGGGCTTGTATTGAAAGGAGAAGCCCCACCTGTCATCCACCGAGACCAAATTGGGCGTAAACGGAAATAACTCGGCGCCGTCCTCCCCTTCGTCGTCTTCGCTTTTTTCTTCCCGGGCTTCTTGATTTTCCTTTTTGGGAGGCGGTTTGGAGGCTTCTTCTTTTCCCTCCTTCTCTTCCTCCTCCTTGATCGGCTCGTCCGGCTCGTCCTGGCTTTTCTTGGATTCCTCGGCCAGCTCGTCGATCTTTTTCTTGAAGTCCTCGTTAACGTTTTCCAGGCAGCACGGTCCGGACCCCACCGGGAAGAAGGCTATCACCAGCCGGCCGCCCTCCGCCACGAAGGCCTCGAGTCGCTCGATCACGTCCTCCGGGTCCCGGCTTAAATTGGCTCCCGTGAAAATCAGCGTCCTTCCGTTGCCGCTTTCCAGCTCGGTAAAGGGCCGTATATTTCGTCTCGTCGATACTCCTTGCAGGTCGTCGAGAGACTCGTAAAGGGCGCGCGCTCCAAGGGGATCGCTTCGATATGAGGAGTAAGGCGGGTAGACGTCGCCGGTCTCGAAGGACAGGTCGAAGAGGGCCACTATCCCGCCGGCGAAGGCCACAAGGATGACGCCGAGCATCAGCGCGATATATTTATTGTCTCGCGCCATTGATCCTGAGCCTTTGCCGCCTGGCCAATATTTCGTCCACCGCGGCGCGGTCCGCCGGGTGGGTCCCGTACCATACCGACTCGAAAACCCTGGCCGACTCGGAAAAGGTCTCTAGAAGCTCGGGGGCCTCGTGGGACCGCCTGGCCAGCTCGAGCATGTAGTCGCGGTTGGATTTGAACTTGGCGATGAATACAAGACCGTCCCTGGACAACTGGGCCAGGGTCGCCAAAAAGACGGCCCGGAGGGCCAGCCGGAACTCCGCTTTTTCCATGAGCTCCCTGGCCAGGGCTATCCACTCGTCCTCGGGCAGGTCGGCGGCCGTGGTTCGCTCGTCCTCCAGGTCGGGGGGCGCCGCCATGGCCTCGGCCTCGATTTGATGCGTCTCTCCCTCCCCGCGCTTTTGCCAAAGCCGGAGGAGAAAAATAGCCGCCACGCAAAGAACGACGGCCACGAGTACGTAGAAAAGCACCTGAATAAAGCCGCTGAAATCCGGCATGGAGAAAGAGCCGTCATGATTGAGCGGGACTTGTCGCTGGGGGAACAGGTCCCGGAACCAATCTCGGATATCCTTCAGCCATTCCCCCGCGGTCTTGCCCCATTTCTTGATCGTTTCCGACAGGCCCCGTAAAAAGGAACTTATGATGCCTTCCCGTTCCTCGGGCGCGATACGGGGCATGCGCCATTTGTATCTTCTTTCCTCAAGCTCGGACGCGATGGCCCGGTCCAGTTCCTCGGCCCTCGAGCCGGCCGCGACTTTTTCTCCCGGCTGGTCATTGTCTTGCGCCAGGGAAAGGGAGGGAGAAAAAAGAGTTGAAGCGGTTAGGGCGAACAAGACCGCGGCCAGGGTGGCCCGGGTCCTCTTGTGGGACAGGCGCTTAATCTCGATCTTCAGGTCCTCCCCCGTTTTAAGGGAGCTTCCATAAAAGCACCTCAGCACGTATGCGGCCTTGATGAAGGGGTCCATGCAAAGATAGGTGACGCCGCAGGTGACCGCGTAAAAGGAAGCGTTATACAAGGCCCCGGGGTTCTCGTGGTAGGGAGTGCTCACGCCCAGGAGCATGTGGAGAAGAGTCGGCATGATGGATATGGCGACCCCCACGTTGACGGCGACCAGTATTCCAAAGGGGCTTAGTAGAACGAACATCACGCCGAAAATAAAGCTGAACAGGCCGATGAAAACGTCGGCCCAGTCCGGCGAGGCGGCGGCCGTCGAGGGAATGAGAACAAGGAATACTCCCGCCGCCGCGACCACTAATATCGGGCTCAGCACCCAGATGATCACGGCGTTTTGCCGCTTCCACAAGGAAGCCTGATACAGGGCGCGGCCGACCAGGTCGCGGATCGTCCCCTTTTCTCCGTCGTCCATTACCGTGAAGTTCTGAAAAAAGGCGTAGGCGCCGGGAAAGAATATGACGAAGGGAAGCGTGATGGTCATGGCGAACAGGCCGATGGGCTGGATGGCCGCCTGCCTCGCGGCCAGGCGCATGAACCTTATCAGGCTGGGCCTGGGAGGCTCGTCTCCCAGCAACTGCCTTCTTAGGTCTCCCGCGTAAATCGACTGCCACGTCTTCATCCAGGGGAACAGGATGGCCAGGGCAATGGCGGCCCGGGGCAGCGTAATATGGGCGTCGGCGCTTTTGCCCATGTCGGCCCAGAAAAATAATAGCGCCAGCACGAAGGGAGCCGAGCCTATGAAATAGGCCAGCAGCGCCCGGGGCGGAGAAAGACGGACGAGATGGAAGGCCTCCTCGATAATGTCGAAGGGCGGCATGCCGTCGAAAAATTTCTTCCTCGGCCTCAGCATTATTCCATGAATCCCTTTTTCCATACCTGTCCCTCATGGAAGGACGAGGGAAGGTTTAAAAGCGACTGGCCAACCAGCAGGAAGAAAAGCCAGGCCAGGATAACGCCAAGGGCCATCTGAAGAGCGGCCGCGGCGAAGCCAAATCTGGAGAAGCGGCGAGACTTGCCCTCCGCGATCTTGGCCAGGCAGGCGGCGCACACCATGCGGTGCTCGTGCTCGGTCACGCACTCGCGGCAGAAATAGTTGCCGCACTCGAGGCATTGGGCGGCGGCTTCCCTATCCGCGTGGTTGAAGCACCGCTGGCCGGCAAGGACTCGCTCCATTATTCCTCCTCCTTGCCGGGCGCGGGATTGGACGGACCGGGAACCGCGCCGGTCCCGCCGTCCGTCCGGTAATAGTCGTCAAGCGACGGCCGCGCCGGGGCCCCCGTCTGGGCCTGGGGCCATCCACCCGGGGGCGGGGCCGCGGTAGTCTGGGGGCCTTGCCACGCCGGTCCTTGCGCCTGGCCCGGGTAAGAGGGCTGAGCCGCCTGGTTAGTCTGGCGAGGCTGATAGCCGTAAAAGGCGAAAGGCGAGGCCATAACGTCGATCCTGACGTCAGGATACCGGTCCAAAACGTCGCTCGCCAGCCGGCCCTGCGAGCGCTCGATGAGCGGAACCAGAATGGCCAGGGTCTTCTCGGCCATCCTCACGCGGGAGAGGGAATAGAGCCTCTCGACCTGGACCGCCGTGTGCACCCGCGTCACGCAGGTCGGTCCCATGGCCGCGGTTGCAAGGGCCATGATAAGCGGCACAAACGCGATTATGCTGAAGATGGCCCCGGGGACCGCGTTGGTTTTGATGGCGGCGAAAAAGATCATGGCCAAAAAGGCGAAGAAGGCGGCCGCGACGACAAGCCCGATGATGACGTAAAGGTTGGTCCGTGTCCGGGTCACGGTAATGGCCTGCACGTCGTTAAAATAAAACCTCTTGCACTCCTCGGTGAACTGGTTCCTTTTGAGGAAAACCAAATGATCGCTAGCCATCCACAGTTCGTACCGAGCGGAGTTTATAAGATAGAAAAACTCGCGAGGCTTGCCGGGCAGCTTCTTCAGTTTTATATCCTTGGCCATGGTTAGACCCCAAAAACCCTTATGGCGTAAACGCCCCAAAGAGCCAGGGTAAGAAGGGCGATGGCCATGGCCGCCACGAACCTTATTTTAGTCCTGCCCACGAAGCTGTCCTGCTTTTTCCAGTACCTTATGCAGATATATATTACGACGGGCGCCGTTAAAAAGGATACGATCCAGAAAAACATGGATATCAGAGCAATGAACAGGGCTATCGAGTCGTAATAATAGTGCTTGGCGGCGGTTTCCTCGATTTTACCGCTTCCCACTCCGCCGCTCACGCAGGAGGGGCAAAGACGGCGTCCGCTCCAGTCGATGCTGCAAAGGTCGCAAAGGAACCTGCCGCAACCGTCGCAGGCGACGACCGCCTTTTTATTGGGATGGTAAAAGCAGCCGCTTTCGCCGTCTACCACCACGTCCTGTCCCTTCTTGCCCACCTCGACCTTGAGGAGGGCGGGAAAGGCGTTGGCCGAGACGGCGGACTTGCAGCGCGGACACTCGCCCGACGGACTCGAGTCGATCAGGGGCAAAGTCATCCAGGTCGAGCAGTTGCCGCAATGTGAGCCTAAATAATACAAGGTTTCTTAATACCTCCTGATCACCCTGGTGTTCACGATGAAGTCGTGCAGGGTCCTTTTTTGCTCGTCGAACAGGGGAATGAAGTATCCCAGGTAACAAGTCATCATGCTGACGAACTCGGAAAGGGTCCGCAGGAAAGCCTTAAGGTAGGACAACCGGGACCAGTCCGCGTTCACCGCCACCATGCCAAGGGCCATTTTTCCCGGCGTGGCCGCGTACTTGCCGAGAAACAAGGTGTTGTATACGAGGGGGGTGGCGATCTGGAAGAAATACATGAAGACCATCATGACGATAAAGGCCGGCTCGGGTTTGTCTCCGCTTCCCACCGTGTCGGACACTCCGACTATGGCGAACATCATCATCATGATTACGACCTGGAACAAGGCGTAGATCATGTAGATAATAAAGGCGTCGATGATCTTGGCCAGGGCCCTTCTCCAGAACTCGGCGTAGATGGGGACCGCCTGGAGGGGAACGCCCTCCCGGAGTCTCTGGAAAAAGATGGGCTTACACTCGGCGCAAACGTAGTTGTCCTCGTACCTTATCATTTCCTCGGGGGCAAAGCCCCGGCCGCAGGAGACGCAGGTCGGAAGGCCCCAATTAGCCTGGGGCGAGGCTTGGCCGTGAGCGAGGGAATCGTAGCGTTGCCAGTTGGCCATGCCGGGGGTCCAGACGAGGGAGTCGCCGCCCACGCGGCCTGACGCGACCAGACGGCCGATCTCCTTCCTCGAGACGGGACCGTTTCTTTGCTGGCCCACGGCGTAATACCAGTTTGCCGCCTCGTCCTGTTTTTGCTCCGCCTCGGAAGGCGCGGCCCGGGCCGCTATCGGCCTGGCCGGTTCCGCCGGCGCCTGTACGGGGGCGGCGGGCGCGGCGGGCGCGGCGGAGGAGGGACCGGCCTCGGACCATTTTTTCCAGCCGGCCATTCCCTTTCGCCATACCAGGGTATCGGGAGCGATCACTCCCGTCTCGACCAGGGCGTCGAACTCCAGGTCGTCCACCGGGCCCATCCTCTCGTTATTTTTGGCGTAATACCAGGCCAATAATAGGTTTCCTCCTTAGGGCTTTAAAGCCCGCGCTCCAGATTACAAATTATAGCCCATGGATACAAGGCCGTCACCCCCGAGGGGCTGTTTTTATTAACGCCTATTGGAGCTTAACCTTTTCCCATGCGCTTTATTTTATCCCGTGCTTATAATCCCTCAAGGTTTCCGGATAACCCTTGTATCGAGGATTCTATCGTGCAGGGCTCTTTTTTCGACGTCGAAAGCGGCCATAAAGTATCCGATCATTAAAGTCATCTGACTTACCAGTTCGCCGAATTGCCTTCCAAAGGCGTCCATATAGTCTATTCTTCCGCCGCCACGTTTTATTACGATCAGACCAAAGAGCATTTTCCCGGGGGTCGCGGAAAATATGCCCAAAAAGAATGTAGTATAGACAAGACCTAGCGCGAAATAAGGAATATATAAAAAGGCCATATTTAAACCTAAAAGGACAACTGGTCCAAATCCTGTAAATTTTGGTCTTAAGTAGAAAGTGTAAAAAGACAGCAGAACGCTAACAATAACAAGGTCCACAATCTTGGCCGCGCCCCGAATCCAGAACCCGGCATAGGAGAAAAAAACCTTCTCTCTTTGCACGCCCTCCCTGACGCGCTGGAAAAAGACGTTCTTGCATTCGGCGCAAAGGAAAATCCCCTCGTATCGGACCATCTCCTCGGGATTTGCCAGGCGCCCGCATTCGGCGCAGGGGACGTTCCCCGCGGCGTCGCGTCCGGTAAGGAAGCCGTATGGTCTCCATTGACTCATGCCCGGCCGCCAGACCATAGTGTCATCGGCTATCCTGCCTTTTTCCACCAGGGCCATGAACTCCCTCTCCTCAACCGGTCCCATCTTCTTGTGCGCTCTCGCGTAATACCAGGCCACGAAAAAACTCTCCATTCAGCCAAGAGGAGGACAATCCCGGATAGGCAAGATTATTGTTTCTCGATATGCCAAGTAATGGCCACTCCTTACCTCTTAATGAACACCCTGGTGTCGCAAAGACGATCGTGCAGGGTCCTTTTCTCGTCGTCGAAAATAGCGACGGCGTATCCCGCCAGGCCGCTTAATAAACTTAGATTCTCCGTAAGGACCCTGAAAAAAGCACGCCCATAGGTAAGCTTTGTGCCGTCGGACCTAAGGACGATGAGGCCCGAAAACATCTTGCCGGGGGTCGCGGAGTATCTGCCCAGGAAAAACGAGGGATACATGATATATGCAATGCTTGCCAGCGCGAAAAGACCGTAATAAAAAACACCGTAACCCCAAATGCCGGTTACAATCTGCCTCAGAAAGAAAAAAGGAAAGAATAGCAATATAAGATCGGCTAATTTCGCTCCGGCCCTGGATGCAAAATCCGCGTAAGGGGATGAATTAACGGAAATGGAAAAAAAGTACTCCCATCCACCTACCCCTTCCCTGGCGCGCTGGAAAAAGGCGGGCTTGCATCCGATGCACACGAATATATCCCGATATGCCAGAGTTTCCTCGCGAGGGATGAAGCGCCCGCACATGGAACAAAAGACTTCATCGGACTCCGGGTTTTGCGCTTTATAGGCCCCGTAAGTTTGCCATCGATTCATTCCCGGGCGCCAGACCACGGCGTTAGCTTTTATTCTTCCCTCCGCCGCCATGGCCTTGAATTCCTCATCGCTCAGGGGTCCCCATCTTTGACCCTTGTCCATGAGATACCAGCCATCCCCGGAAGAGGCGTTTTCATCGGTCAGCTTCTCTTGGGACTCCATATCCAGCTCTTTCCCTACTTCTTGTAAAACACCCTGGTGTCGCAAATGTGGTCGTGCAGGGTCCTTTTTTCGTCGTCGAAGGCGGCGATGATGTATCCGATAAAGCAGGTGATCTGGCTAAGCATTTCGGCGAAATGCCTGCCCAGGGCGCGCCAGTAGGTGATCCGGATCCCGTCGGGCCGCAGGACTATCAGGCCGCAGGCCATTTTGCCCGGCGTGGCGGCGTATTTGCCCAGGAAGAAGGTGGTGTACGCCGCCGGCACGGCAATCTGTAACAGGAAGGAGATCATGAAAAGAAGGATGGGGAAAGGAGCGGGCCCGTTTTCAAGCCCCGAGGAAAAGCTCGTCTGCGCGATTGAAAAAGGCATCTGTAATAAGAAGTTAACGAAGCCCAGTAGAATATTGTCCAGGAGTTTGGCGGCCACCCTTATCCAGAAGCCGCCATATTTCAGTATTCCCGGCCGGTCCGCTCCCTCTCGAAGGCGCTGGAAGAAAATGTTCTTGCACTGGGCGCACACGAACTCGCCCTGGTAATTAATCGTCTCGTCGGCGGGAAAGGGACATCCGCACTCGGCGCAGAAGACGTCATCTTTCGAGGCCGTTCCCGCCAGTACGCCGTAAGCTTGCCATTGGCTCATGCCCGGGCGCCAGACCAGGTCGCCGGCCTTGATTTTTCCCGCCGCGACCATGGCCTGAAATTCGCGGTCGCTTACGGGCCCCTTTTTCAGGCCCTGGGACACGTAATACCACTCATCCCGGGCGGTCGGACCCGCCGGCTCTTCGACCTTGCTTTCGGAAGGGGTCCCCGATGGGGCGGCCTCTTTGGGGGCTTTGACCTCGGAGTACTCCTTCCATCCGTCCATGCCCTTGGACCAAACCAGGGTGTCGGGCGCGATGGTCCCCTCGTTGACCAAAAGCTCGAACTCGACTTCGTCAACGGGACCTTGTCTTTTGCCATCCTTGGCGTAATACCAGTTCACCGCCGTTTCCCTTTCCTCTTTGGATTAGCGGGCCCCTCGGGGAGATTCGGTTCCGATCGGACTATATCGCCTTCGCCGCGGCGCGGCTTTTTCAGCCGCTTATTTCGCGGCGCTTACTGGACCCACTTGTCCGAGTTTTCCTGGACGCAGAAAGCCTTCATCTGGGAGCACGGCTCCCCATGAATGTAATCGTACATCGCCTTGACCTGGGGCCGGAGGACCGGGTCGAACAATGGCATGAGCAGGCCGTTATAGTCCATCACCATGATGGCCTCCCCCGCGGTAAGCCCCTGGTACTTCATCTGGTAATAAGCGGCCGTCCGGCCCGCCCTGTGGCTGCCGGTGGTGCAGCGGAAAAGAAGACCCGCCTGGTCGTTCCTGGCCCGCTCGATTTGTTGGTCGAAGTACTCGAGGAAGCCGTCGCTCACGGGCTTGTTGTGGTTTTGCTTGACGTTGTAAATGACCTCGATATCCGGGCACACTCCCTCTTTCTGATAGGCCAGCTCGTGTTTCTCGGCCGTGCCCGCCATGACAATGACCCTGTCGATCTGGTAGACCGAGCACCACTTGGAAAAGGTCTCCTTGTCCGGTTCCCCGCTCCGGTAGAGGCGGAAAGCCTGGCCCTCGCCCGGCGGCGGTCCGTCGATCTGGTGAAGGTTGCCCTCGACCTTGGTGTAACCAGGGCCGTCCAGAAGCTCGGGCCGGGCCGGGGCCTTGGCGGCGCAGGCCGCGCCCACCAGGGCGGCTATGAAAATGGCGCACAAGATTACGCGAATATTTCTCATTTTTATTCCTCCGGGAATGACGGCTATTTATCATCAGCGGCGAACGACTCTGGGAAAGCCGTTCGCCGCATTTTCTCTCCCCTTCGTCGCTTTATCAGGTTACAGCTTTTTGACGGCCTCGGCAAGCTTTTCAGGCAGCTCGCCTTTCCCGCACTTGTGGACCTCGCTGACCGTCTTTTCCGTCACCCCCGAGAGGGAGTCCACCAGTTGGAGACTGATAGTATAAGAATCGCCTATCCTTCCTATCTGGCCCACCACCGCCTTCTGGGCGCCCACATCGCGGGCGATGGCGGCCGCCGTAGCGGGATTGGCCATGTCCTCCTTCTTAATCTTCTTTCGCTTTGCCGCCGCCTCGACCTGACCCTGGTCCACCACGATGTAGTTGCCCGTTGCCCCGAGCTGGCCCCTAATCGTTATACTCAGCACCTGGGCCTCGTCCTCGGGAACGTTTATTGCCGCCAGGTCCATGACCGCCGTCAACGCCGGCGACTTCTTATCCGGCGAGTCAACGGAAACCACGCGCACGGTTATATTGAAGTGGCCCAGGTCGTCGAACCGAAGGGAGTCAAGCTCATTGACGTGAAAACCCAGGTTTCCGCCCTCGATCACCTCGAAGGTCCCGGCCGACCCCACGCAAAAGGGAGAGGCGTCGCCGATCCTTCCCAGGAGCGCCATGTAGTTGCAGTCCCGCACCATCTCCTTGAGAGGGTCGCGGCCCTGGCCGTCGGGACCCCTCGAGAGACGCACGCCGGGGTCTACCAGGCCGTCGGCCGTTATGTTGACCAGGTCGCCCTCTTTGAGGAATATGCCCGAGTTGATCCAGCCCTGAGTCGGATTAAGATACACCTCGGTCGTGGCCGGCTCCTTGCCGCTCTTGGCCATGACCTCGTAGGACACGCTGCGTACCCCGCTGGCGCTTTTGGCCTGAACGACGCTCGAGAAAAGCGCCGCCAAGACGAATGACAATATCAGACCCACCAATGCCTTGCCTTTCATACTCATGATAAGTACCTCCTTTTGTTGACTTTCTTTTTGCTACCGCCGCTCTGCCCAGCGGCTTTGGCCATGATAAAGGCAACATCGGCGCCAAACGTATTTGGCGGCGGACCGCGGTCCCCGCAAGGCCCTATAAACAAAGGGCGAGCGGGGAAGGGCGGATAGATGAAAGGGTCGATGAAAAAATTCCTTACTGAAATCAAATAATCCTCTAATATAAGAAATGGCGAAAGAAAAACATGCGGCGGCCATATTAAATGGACCGGATATTTGTAACCTTTTATTCCGGACGGCCTCATAAGACGGATAGGCAAAACGCGATTAACCAATAAATGAAAAGGAGGAGACCATGAGCGAGAGGAAAGGCATAGTGACGATGATGGGAAACCCGGTGACCCTGGTTGGGGATGAGGTATCGGTCGGTGACAAGGCCCCGGATTTCACGGCCCTCGACAATGGGCTTAAGGAGAAGAAGCTTTCCGATTTCAAGGGAAAGGTGGTAATAATCGCGGCGGTCCCGTCCCTTGATACTCCCGTTTGCGAGCTCGAGACCCTTCGTTTCAATACCGAGGCCGGGGCATTGGGAGAGGCGGTCCAGGTTTTGACCGTCAGCATGGACCTTCCCTTTGCCCAGAAAAGATGGTGCGCGGCCAAGGGCATCGGCAACCTGATGACCGTCTCGGACCACCGCGACGCGGACTTCGGTCAAAAGTACGGCGTCCTGATGAAGGAGTCGCGCCTGCTTGCGCGGTCCATCTTCGTTCTGGACAGGGAGGGAGTAGTCAAATACAGGGAGATCGTGCCCGAGATAGCCAAGGAACCCAATTACGACGCCGTGCTCGACGCGGCCAAATCCCTGATATAACGGCGTAAATGTATTTCGATTTAAAGCGCGGACGGGCGGCTTAAAAGGCCCGTCCGCCCTTTTGTTGTATCCCGGGCAATTGTTATTTACAATTGAAACATGATCTTCTCACTGGGACTTCGGGGGTTTTCCCTGCCAAATGATTAAATCTTTGCGTGAAGTGATTCTTTTCACCGGGTGCATGGATTCCACGCTGGTGGGCGTGGACGGCTCCGGCCGTTTTCACGTGGTTGGCGAGACGCCCGACCCTGGCCGTCGTCCGACCGTTCTTTTCATGACCTTTTCTCCGGAGGGGATTCTCGAGCGGTCCGAGGAGCGGAGCCTGGCCGAGGTCATCCTTATTACCGGCGAGGACCCGATATGGGACAACATGGGTTGGCCCCTGCTCCAGAAGCAGCTCGGGGTCTTTCCCGCCCAGGGCGAGATGTACTACGAGATGGGTCCTCCCACGATCCCCTATTTCCAGCCCAAGTATACGGACTATCTTTACGAGGGACCGCTTGACCTGGTCGAGGCCCAGGCCTTTTTAAGCGACCTTATAAGGGTGGGGCCGGGCGAGGTGGACGCGATCATCGAGCAGGCCAACTATATAAACGAGCTCGACGAGTTCATCGACTGCGACGGCGATTTCAACTATAAGACCGTCTTCGGATACGGCGCCGACGGCATAATAGCTGGGGCCAAGCTCGCCCCGGACCTTTTCGTGATGGTCCGGTCGAGAAAGTATCTTCTCGAGACCGAGCAGCGGGAGAGGATCGTGATGGACCTCAATTCGCTGGAGGCCGTCCTCGAGACGGGACCCGATTCCTATAACGTCATCACCCTTCCCTGGATGGATCACCCCTGGATACACCACGTGGACGCCATGATTAAAACCAAATCCGGACTCTACGCCCGGGACTACGGATTTGACGAGTTCTACGATCTTCAGATTACCGAGCTCGAGTTCGACGAGAAGGCGCTTCGCAAAGCCCTGGCCGCCCCGAGCGCCGCCCGGGCCGTGCCCGCCTAGGGCCTTTTATCATCCCGCTCTCGCCCTTACCATCCGGGCGGCCGTCTCCTTGTCTTGAGCCGAAAGCCCGCCTTATGCGATACTTATCAAATGTCGGAAGCTAATAAAACTAACGGCCCCGCGACTCGGATGAAACCGGCCGAGATAAAAAGCAGGCTCCAGAACTCCATACTCATGGCCGGCGGCGCGGCCATCGTGTCCTTTCCCCTTTACTACTACAACTTCGGAAGGCTGGTGGGACGCATAGCGGACGCGGACCCAACGCCGGGACAGGTTTTTTCCCTCGCGGTAGGTCAAGCCATAATCATATTCCTTACTTCCTTCCTGTGCGCCCTGGTGGGCTTTCTTTATTACGAGCGGCTTTCCTTGCCGGGACCGGGCAAGGCCCGCGACGCGCGAAGATGGCTTCCACTCGGGCTGGCCGCCGGGCTAATACTGGCGCCGGCGATTTATTTTCTGGGCGAGCGCTCGGCCATGGCCAAGGTCCCCGGTCTTTTTCCTTCCGATCCGGTTTGGTCCCTGGCCCTGGTGGTTGGAAGCTCGGTGACTGACGAGGTGGTGGCCCGCTTCGGATTGGTCACGATCATGGTTTATCTGCTCCGCTGGCGGGGAATGAAGGGTCATCCCTGGCCCGCGTCCCTTGCCGTGTCCCTGTTCGGGGCGCTCTCGTCGTTCTTGTTCCTGACTCGACTTAACATCGACGTGGACCTCACCTACCTCGAGCTGGCGGCGACCATGGCCTTCAAGGTCCTGGTCAACTACATACTTTGCGAGGTCTACCTGAGGAAGGGACTAGTCGCGTCATTATGCCTTCACCTGGGACTACAGGTCAGGCTCGTCGCCTACGCGCTGCTATTATAAATCGTCCCTTTTTTCGACGTCCCGGGTTTTTAAAATAAGGACCATTCCCAGCGCCGCGGCGATTAGCAGACAAAGGGCGAAGACCGCGAAAATTCCCTGCAAGGAATGCCGGCTCTCACCGATATAGCCCCCAATATAGGCCATTGCCGAGCCGACGCCGAAGTTCATGAAGAAATACAGGCCGAACACGAGTCCCCTCACCCGAGCGGGCGTGTAAGTAGGCAGCAGGCTGTTTCCCACCGGCTGCCCGGAAAAATAAATGAAGGCGAAAAGGGCGGAGGCGGCCACCAGGGCCATGTCCTCGAGTCTTCCCAACATGAAAAGCGCGGGACAGGCGAGGACGTAGACGAAGGTGAACAGTTTTTCCTTTTTGAATTTATCCGCCAGGTTTCCCCCCGTCATCTGTCCAACTATCCCGATGAAAAGCACGGCCGTGGTGATGGCCCCGCCGAGGGTCACCGCGTCGATATCGATTCCTTTCAGGCTTACCCGCTCGGAGAAGTAAGCCGGCAGGAAGGTCATGCATCCCCGATAGGCCATCCCGTTAAACACGCCCATGGCGAAGAGCAGGAGAAGGGGAGTCAAGCGGACGGCCCGCGGTCCGGCCGTCGCGGCCGGTTCACTCTTTTCTTCCTCCGACCTCCGAGCCCCGGCGTCCACTCCGGAAAAAAACACGATCAGCCCGATGGCCAAAGGAATGAGGGCCACCGCGGCGTAGGCCGTTCTCCATCCGCCCAGGGCCTCGGCCAGGGCCGCGGCGAAAAAGGGGGTCAGGGCCAGGCCCAGGTTGCCGCCCATGCCGTGGGCGCCCATGGCTTTTCCCTGTTTCTCGACGCTAAGAGATATGAGGGTCAGGCCGGCCGGGTGATAAAGGCCGGCGAAGAAACCTAAAAGGGCCAGAACGGCGGTGAAGGCCACGTAGCCTGGAACGATGGAAAGAGTGAATAGAGACGCGGCCGTCCCGAAAAGATAGATAAGAAGCACGCGCCTCGCGCCCAGCCAATCCACCAGCGGCCCGGACGGAAGGGCCGCCAGCCCGAATAAAAAGGACGAGATGGAAGTGGCCAGCCCCACCTTCTCGTAGTCCTTGACCCCGAAGAACTCGGCCGAGACGAGAAGGGCCGTGGCCGGGAAGATAAGCTCCGCCACGTGGGTGGCGGCGTGCGAGCTGATGGTGACCGCCAGCACGGTCTTTTCGCTGGAGCGCATTGCTTTATCCCACCCGGCCCTCGGGCGCCGGCGGGGCGGCGTCAGTCACGCGAGTGGCCGTCGTCGTCGTGATGGTGGTGACGTCCTTCTCCCGAGTGGGAATGGGTATGGGGATGCGAGTGCTCGCCTTGGTTCCTCTTAAAGGTCGTCCCGACGGTCGAGCCGATGAGCTTTCCGTGCAGCACGCCGCGGGAGGCCGTCATCTTATCGGCCAGGGCCTTGATCTGGTTGGCCTTGCCCTTGGCCACGATGACCTCCATGCAGTTGTCGTGGTCAAGATGAACGTGCATCGAGGAGATGACGTTGCCCTCGAACTGGTGCTGGTAATCGTTGAGCTTGCGGCTAAGGTCGGGAACGTGGTGGTCGTACACGATGTTGATGGCGCCCACCGTCTCCCGGTCCTCGGCCCACTCCTCGTCCACCAGCGCCCGCCGGATGAGGTCCCGGATCGCCTCCGACCGGTTGGTGTAGCCGTGGTCGCGGATGTAGCGGTCGAACCGCTCGAGAAGAGCGGCGTCCATCGATACTCCAAAGCGCTTGAGTTCCTCGTCCATGGGACCCTCCTTCACCGCCATTATAGCAGATCGGCCTTAAAGGAAAACCGGTCCCTATTTGCCGCCCCGGTCGGGACGCGACTCGCGCCTCTTACGGCGGGCCTCCTCCAGGGCCGCCCGCCTTTGCTCGGGCGTGAGATTTCTTCCTCCACCCTCGAGCCCGTACTTCTCCGCCGCCGCCCGCATGGCCGTCACGTTGCGGTCGATGATCTTCTTGTTTTGCTCGTGGACCCCGGCCACGTCCAGTTCGGCCAGCTCCCGGTCGGCCTTCTTTACCGTCTCGATGAACTCGGGCGAGTAGTCGCCGGAATTGTTCTCGACTTCCTGGACAAGACGGACGACCAACTGGTACCTCGCCATCATGCGCCTGTCCGCCCGAGCCAGATCGGCCGTCGTCTTATAAACCGCCCTCATCCGCCGCGCGGCGGCCATCTTTTTTTGCCTCTCGGCTTTTTCCGTTTGTCCCCTTTGCTCGAGTTTATTGAAGTGTTCCTTGAGCCGCTCGGAATTCTCGGCCATGACCTTTTGCGTGGTCGCCGCGTTTTGCCGGCTTCGCTTTACGTCGCTTACGACCCAGGGCACGATCTTGTCGCCGTTCTGGACCAGCCGCTCCTGTCTTTTCTGGACCCAGTCCCGCCAGGCCTCTTCATTCCGGTCGTAGCGTCCGGGCCTTTGGGGAGGGGCGTTCCACTCGACCGTGGTCTCCTTTCCGGCGCCCACCTCCACCGAGCCCACGTCCGAGCCGACCTCGACCAGGCCGTCGTCCACCCCCACCCGGGTGGCCCCGTCTATCCCGACTCCCACCGAAAAGGCCGTGCCCCGAACGCCCGCCACGGCCGTGGGCGTCTCGACCTCGAAAACGCGCTCGCCCGACTCCACGCCCTCGATCTCGAGCCAGAGCCTGCCGATGTAAAGGATGACCGCGCTCATGGTCCCTTCCGCCGCCCGGGTGTCGGCGACCTCGACGCGAGAGCCGGACTGGACCTCGAGGGCGGACCCGTCGGCAAAGAGGACCCTGCAAAAGGAATCCTTCCCCGTCTGGATCTCCTCGCCGGAAAGAACGTAGTCGTCCTCCTTGGCCGGGCGGGACTTGCCGCCGTTGTCAACGATCTTAACGTCGCCTTTTACCATGTCGATCACGCCCTCCTCGGCCGGGTCGGCCGAGGCCGAAAGGGCCAGAGGCAAAAGAACAAGGAATGAAAGAACAATAACGCGGATCGATCGAGTCATTTTTTCCTCCCGGGAAAAACGGAGCTTGGGGCGACCATTTTATTCTTTATACGTTCTTCTCGATAATTTATTGTAGCCCACCTGGCCGAGACGGCACAAAAAAGCGCGACTCGGGGCCGCGCTTTTATCGTCGAAAAGGTTACCGTCAGATTTCGCTGAGGATTTCCTCTCTCTTTTTCTGGTACTCCTCCTCGGTGATGAGTCCCTCGTCGTAGAGCTTTTGGAGCTCGGTAAGCCTCTCCTTGGCCGTCTTCTCCGGCTCCCGATCGGTCGGCTTGTCCGAGGCCCCCATGTCGCGGGGAGGAGGCTTGGGTATGTTCTTGGCGTCCACCACGATCCAATTGTCGTCCTTCAGTTCCTGGCCCTTCTGGGCCACCAGCTTGAAGCTGGACCTGTATCCCTTGGTCGGGTCGAACTTGTTCATCTCCTGGTCCGGGGCCTTTTTCTGGTAGATGTTGCGGAAGGCCACGTTGAGCTTTCCGTCCTTGACGAACATAACCCCGTCGGTCAGGCGGAAGCTTCCCACCAGCGACTGCCCCTTGAAGGTCATGATCGAGAAATCGACCCAGCTCTCGGAGTCGGCCGTGGCGAAGGCCTTGGCCAGGTGCGGCGCCAACTGTTTGGCTTCATCATCGCTGAACACCTGGATATCGGTCCCCTTGGCCCCGTCCAGGGAAAACGCGCCGGGCTTGAACAGGGTCACGCCAAGAAGCAACTTCTCCATGTCCTCCGCGCCGAACTCGTGCGGGTGCGCGAGAGGCTGCATTTTTTTATTGGCCGTCTTGACCTTGACCCAGGTGTCCTGGCCCTTGGAATAGATGGTCTTGGTTTTGGGCCATGTAAAACCATAGCCCGCCGAAGCGATTAATAACGCCGCCAATATGGACGCGGCAATGATTGTCTTCCTCATTCCCCAATTCCTCCTTTTAGGAAGGATACCACTCGGCCGCTTTCAGGACAAGGCTGTTTCATCGGGCCTTTCATCGCGGTATCACTTCGATAAATAGCAAACGACCTTGCCGTCGTTCATCATGGGTAGAAACACCCTCGTCATTTCCTTTACTTGATCTTCGCCCTTCTCGCCGGCCAGATAGAACGCGGTGCCAAACCGGTAATGCATTACCTTTACTTGGTCTTCGCCCTTCTCGCCGGCGGGACCGGCCTTTGGCTTCCTGACAAAACCCGGGATTACCTCGAGGTCCGCGCTGCCGGAGTTAATATCCAGTAAAAGCTCGAACTCCCCGGAGGGCTGGATAAGATAAAGGGCGCCCTTTACCCAGTCGGTGGCCAGATACGCCCCCGCCCCGTCGGACTCGAGCCCGTCCAGATTGCCTACCGGAGTTTTATTGCCCAGGCTCTTTATGGTTTTATCCTTCAAGGATACCACCTTCAAATGGCCGGGCGTGCTGGTGGCGAACCCCTTGGTCCTGTCGCCCCAGCTCGCGACGATAAGGGAGTCCCCCTCGGCGAGAAGCCCGTTCGGCGACTGAAGCGCCGGGTCCTTCAGCCATAGCTCGAACCCGTCGGGACCAAGGCGGTAAATCGCGTCGTCCAGCATGTCCGACACGTATACCCAGCCGTTCGAGTCGGCCGTCACGTCGTTTAGAAACTTCGCGTCCTTCGCGGGGTAGCGCTTGGATATCTTTCCTTCCCAGGCGTGTATTTCAACCAACTCGTCAATGTTGGAGACGTAGAGCCTGTTTTGTACCAGAGCCATGCCCTTGGGAGCGTCCAGGCCCGTAACCCATTCAAGTTCCTCTATTTTGCCGTCGATTCCGAGTTTTGAAATAAAACCGTTTCCGTCCTTTTCATTGGGGACCCCGTTAACGTTGGAAACGAAAAGCCAAGAACCCTCCTCCCTGTAAATAACCGATTCGGGGTTCTTGAAACCATCGGCTTCCCACAGTACTTCAAGTTTTAGGGGGGTTTTGCCCTTGTCCTGGCCGGCCGCGGCCGCCGCGCAAATCAAGCCGGCGACAATCAAAATAGTCGCTACTCTTCCTTTCATTTCGATCCCTCCTTTTCCGGGTCCAGGCCAGTGGGCTTTTCATTCAACGAAGACCATTTTATGGTCCTTGATCATGGTCATCTTCTTGGCCATCCTTACGATCTTCTCCGCCTTTTCTATGTCCGCCACCAGGGCCCCGTTCTTACAGTTGAGAAGGCACTGGCCGCACTTGATGCAGCCGGCGCCTCTTACGGCTTTCTTATCCACCACCTTGACCGCTCCAGCGGGGCAGACCTTTTCGCATGTCCCGCACCCGGCGCAGAGGTCGGCCTTGAACTCGATCTTGGGCATGGCGTCGATCTTGGTCTGCAGGGGAAGGAGTGAGTCCATAAAATTGAGGAGCTTCTTCCGGTTATGGAATCGGTCGAGCGCGAGCTTGAGGTCCGGGTCCCGCTCGATCCGGCCGATCATTCTACCGGCGAATTCCTTGACCTTTGCCAGCTCGTCCTCGCCGGGCTTGCCCGCGCCGAACTCGGGGACCGTACGAAGCGGCGGCAGGTTGTGCATGGAGGGGACCTGCACTCCCCCAACCGAGCGGTATCCGAGCCCGCCCAGCTTGCCCGCCATATCGTGCAGGACGTTGCCCCCGAACACGTGCCCGTAGGTGGTGAAGACGTAAGCGGGCCGGTCCTTGCCCGCGGGAAGCCGGTCCATCCATTTAGCCGCCGGGGTGGGAATCTTCCAGTACATGACCGGTACGCCCACGCCGATGACGTCGGCCTCGGACAAAAGAGCCGGGTCGTCCCTCGGTATACTTACTATGGCCGAGTCCCAGCCCGCGTCCATAAAGGCCGACGAAATGGCCTCGGCCACCTTCATGGTGTTGCCCGTCTGCGAGAATACCGCCGCTCGATGAATCTTTTTTTCCATGCCTTACCTCCATGGAGATTTTAGCGCCTCGGGGCGCGGGCTGAAAAGCCGACAAGCCGCCCCGCTCGCTCGGTCTATTCTATTACTTCGCCGTCCATTTTGCATGCCCGCGAAAAACGCGGGATTGGAGTCCCCTATTTTTGTTGACCGGCGCTTGCCGGCGCGTTAAGCTTTGCCTGTGGATGGCCGCCCGCTTTGGCGGCGAGACCCGTTACAAGGTGATAATATGGCTGACTCGAAAGACCTGGTTTTCGCGAGGGACAGAAACCTTTTGCTCGGCGTTATCGCGGTGCAGCTGAGTTTTATCTCTCCGTCTCAATTGGCCTCGGCCGCGGCCATGTGGGCCAATGACGGCGCGTCGGACCTGGGCAAGATACTTCTCGAGCTTTCCTTCCTCTCTCCCAAAAATCTCGAGGTCATCGAGAAGCTCCTCGAGAACCGGCTCGAGGCCCATGGGGAGGACCCGGCCAAGGCCCTGGCCTCCATCGGCGGCGACGGCGCGGTGCGGGCGTCCTTCGCTGGGGCCGAGGAAAAAATCCTCGGACGCGAGACCGCCCGGGAACGAAGCGGCGGCTCGCCGACCGCCTCGATAGATAAGACTGACAATATCACCATCGAGCACCCGGGAAGGTACTCGATAAAAGGAGAACACGCGAGGGGGGCCATCGGCCGGATACTGATCGCCTTTGACGAGCACGTGGGCAGGGAGGTGGCGCTCAAGGAATTATTGGCCGGAGACAACGCGGCCGGTTCCTCGGAGGGCCGCTCTCCTTCCCGGGCCTCGGTCGAGGCCGAGGCCAGGTTCCTGCGGGAGGGAAGGATCACCGGGCAGCTCGAGCACCCCGGCATCGTTCCCGTCTATGAAATAGGAAAAAGGCCGGACGGAGAAGTCTACTACACCATGAAGATGATGAGGGGGGCCACCCTGGCGGAGGCCCTCAAGTCCTGCGCCTCCCTTTCCGAGAGGCTCCAGCTTCTGCCCAAGTTCCTGGCCATGTGCCAGGCCATCGCCTTTGCCCACGCCAAGGGCGTGATCCATCGCGATATCAAGCCGGCCAACATGATGATCGGCGAGTTCGGCGAGTGCGTGGTGCTCGACTGGGGCCTGGCCAAGGTCAAGGGGCTGCGCGACATACAATCGCGGACCCTGGAGAAAGGGTACACCCTCCTTCAGGACGGCGACATAGTGGCCACGGTGGCGGGCTCTCCGATCGGCACTCCCGCCTACATGAGTCCCGAGCAGGCGGACGGCCGCATCGAGGACATCGACGCCAGGAGCGACGTCTGGGGTCTGGGCGCCATTCTTTTCGAGCTACTGACGGGTCGGTATCCCTACACGGGCCGGACGGCCCACGAGGTGATGATGAAGGTGGCCACCGAGCCGCTCGACGATATCTCGAGGATCGAGCCGCACGCCCCGGCCGAGTTGAAAGAAATCTGCGAGAAGTGCCTTAACAAGGACCGCGACGAAAGGTACCAGGACGCGGGCGACCTGGCCCGCGAGGTGGAGAAGGTGGTGGTGGTCATCTTCGGCGCGGGTTCCTTCGTCGAGGTTCGGGAGGAGAAGAACTACGCCCTCGAGCAGATGCGCATCGCTGAGGAACAGCGCGCCATCGCCGAGGCCAAGGAGCGGGAGGCGAGGGAGAACCTGGCCGAGGCTTATCTGCAATACGGACTGGGAGCGGAAAAGGAGGGGGACTGGAGTCGCGCCAAGATATATTTCGCCAAGTCCCTGGCGCTCACGGGCCGGACCGACGCGAGGAAGGCCATCTGCCGTGAGCCTATTAAGGCGGCGAGCAAATTCTCGGTCATGTCCTATTCCGAGGCGGGCGAGTCCATTACCGCCGTTTATCTTTCGAGGGAAGGCAAATACGCCCTAACCGCCGGCGGCGATTACAGCCTCTCGCTGTGGTCCATCGAGGGCGGCGAGTACATGCGGACCTATACGGGCCACTCCAACGAGGTCCGGGCCATCGGCCTTTCGATGGACGGAAAGCTCGTGCTGGGGGCGGGCGACGACTCGAAGATCAACGTGTGGCGGACCAACAGCACCAATTTCGAGCGGGAGTTTATTGGCCACCAGGGGACGGTCAAGGCCGCCTGCTTTTCTCCGTCGGCCAAGTACGTGATCTCGTCGGGGGCCGACTCGACCATCCGCATGTGGTCCATGGAGAACGGCCAGTGCCTCTTCGTCTTCCAGGGCCACAAGGGACCGGTCAACTCGGTGGAAATCTCGCCGGACGGAAAGCACCTTATCTCGGCCGGAAGCGATAAGACGGTCAAGCTCTGGTCGCTTCAGAGCGGCAAATGCATCCATACCTACGAGGGCCACCGGGGACCGGCGCTGGGCGCGCATTTCGACCCCCGCCGCGAGTACGCCGTGTCCTTTGGCCGTCGGGTGATACTGTGGTCTCTTAAATCCGGGAAGAGGGAGAGGACCTTCGAGGGTCACGCCGAGGGCGTGGTGGCGGCGTCTTTCTCTCCCGACGGCACGCACGTGGTCACCGCCGGCTGCGCCGAGCGGGAGCACTTCGGCACCTGCGTGGCCGGGGACTTGAGGCTCTGGTCCATCAAAAGCGGCGAGCTGCTTCGCGCCATCGTGGCTCACGACCGGCAGGCCATGGCCGTGAGGTTCATGCCCAGCGGAAACCTGCTGGTCTCGGCCGGGGCCGACAGCACAATCAAGACCTGGCCCATCGACTGGGAAGTGTTCGGCCTGGAAGGGGACCAGATTCTCGCCCGTGCCCAGCGGGAGGCGGGTCTTGTCCTTGACGGCTTCAAGCTCGAGTCACTCGTGCACGAGCCCGTGGAGGATGAGTCCGCTCCCGATCTGCCGCCGTCCATATAAAGGAAGTCACCCGGATTCATGGCTTACTGGACGCTCCGAAAAAATCCGATCAGCATGTAAATGGAAGGGACCAGTAAAATAAAGCCCACCCAATAGAGCCAGAAGTAAAGTCCTACTTGACCTTTCTCGCTTCTCGTTTCCTTTATATAGTCCCGCATTATCAAAATGGGAAGACCGCGTCTCAGGCTCCAGTGGCCGGGACCCTTAAGATAAACCTGCATTTTATAGTCGCTTACCAGGGAAAGAACCAGACCCGCGATAAACAAAACCAGCCATAACCACGTCAAAGCACGCCTCCTCGAGAAATCCGAATTTTTTATACGGCATTTTTCATCACGGCATATGGATTGCTCTTGTAACGTCTAAAACAAATGACTTTTCTCCATACAGTATCGCCAAACCCAGGAAAATCGTCAATGAAGAAATCAAAAAAATAAATTTTTCAAGTAATTGCGCCGGACAAGACGCAAATAAGGTCAATAAGAAAAAAAAGGGCTTTCTCAATCTGAATAAAAACGCGAGTCGTTTTCGCAATATTGGCAAGAGGGTTTTCATATGTACTCCCGAAATTATCTATTAAGGCGATAACCATGGGTCAAGACTTAAGATCGGTTTTCATGAATAACGCCGCCGGCTCATGGCCCAAGGCGCCGGGCGTGGTCGAGGCGGTGAATTCCGCTTTGAGCCGAAGACCGGAGCACCCGGGCCGGACGTCCCTGCAAAAAGACGATCTGGCCGGCCGCTGTCGGGAGCTTTTAGCCGGGATCATGGGCGTTGAAGATAAAACCCGCGTGGCCATAACCTTTAACGCCACCCACTCGCTCAACATAGCCATCATGGGCATGGGGCTTCAAAGGGGAGACGTGGTGGTGACCACCGTGACCGAGCACAATTCCGTGCTAAGGCCCCTGGCCCATCTGGCCGAGCGCCAGGGAGTCGAGGTCATTGAAATCGGGCTCGATGACAATAACCTCTTGGACTTTGCCGCCTTTTGTCGCGCGCTCGAGAGAAGGCCGAAGCTGGTGGCCATAAACCACGCCTCGAACGTGACGGGCAGAATCCAGGACGCGGCCCGATATTTCGCGGCGGCCAAAAAGGCGGGGGCCGTGACTCTTCTTGACGCCTCGCAGACGATGGGCCACGCTCGGGTCAATCCCGACGAGCTTTTTGCCGACATGGTGGCCTTCACGGGTCATAAAGGACTCCTCGGCCCGCCCGGCATAGGAGGACTATACGTGAGGCCGGGAATCGAGCTCGAGCAATGGATGGTCGGCGGGACCGGCGTTCGCAGCGATCTCACCCTGCACCCCGAGGACATGCCCACCCGGCTGGAGGCCGGAACGCCCAACGTTCCCGCCATGGCCGGACTTGCCCTGGCCCTCGAGTGGCTCCAGGAGAAGGGCCATGATTTCGCGCGCAAGGAAATGGACCTGGCCCGAGGCCTTCGAGAGGGGCTCTCGCAAATAGGCCGCGTCAACCTTATGGACTACGATCCCGCGGCGGAGAGGGTGGGCATCGTTTCCTTTACGGTCGAGGGCTGGGAGGTCGAGGAGGCGGGCTACGTCCTGCAGGAAAGCTTCGGCATAGTCTGTCGTACGGGCCTTCATTGCGCTCCCCACATCCACGCGCCTCTGGGCTCGGCCCCGGATGGGACCATACGTTTGAGTCTCTCCGGGTTTAACGTCGAGCGGGACGTTGAATACGCCGTCCAGTCGATCAAGGGTCTGGCGGCATGAATATCGCGAGCGTGAAAAAGGTCGAGGACTGCTTCGACGGCGGCTCGGTGTTCAGCTACGAAATGGACGAAGAGGTAACCGAGGCTTCGATAAAGAGGTTGGGCGTTCTTGGCCGCCTGGATTATTTTCCACATTTTCCGAGGCCATTTTACCGTCTGATCACGGATGATGGTCTTCAGATAAAAGGAGTCGAGGGAGAGCGAGACTTTCAAGTGATCTTTCCCAGAAAGGAGAAGGAAAAGATTAAGGAGGAGTTTGAAAGGTTTATCACCACTCACAATTGACAAGACGACATATTGAAAGGAGGTATCCGACATGGGAGCCAAACTGGTAAAACTTTACGAGTTCGCCAAGCAAAACGGCGGACTTCAATTGACGATGAGGATCGCCGTCAAGACCGGCGTTCCCTCGAAGAACGCGGCCGGCGTTCCCGACACGCCCGATCTGATCGAGAAGGCGAAAGCGGTAATCAAGGACGCCACGGGCCAGGCGCCGCCCGTATAGCGGCCTCATAGGAAAGGAAAACAAGGAGGAACATCATGACCGTTATTAAAAAGACAGAACTCGAGCTGGACCACCGGTTCGATCCGGCGTCGTGCCGTCATTCTCTAAACGGCTTCACCTCGGTCCTGCATTGCCACCATTACAGCGCCCTTTACACTCAGTTGGCCGACGACTGCGGCATGCTTGACGGTAGAAAGCTCCTGTCCGAGTGCGCGGAGGATTCATTTTTCGAGGTCCTTTCCGCGTATTTCAAGGCCAAGGGCATGGAGTGCATCGAGGACAGGATCGCCATAGCCGAGCAGTACTATGCCGCCGTGGGTCTTGGCGGGATGAAGGTCGTTTGCGCGGGCCTGGACTCGGGCAAGGTCGAGTTGAGCCACAGTCACGTGGACGAGGGATGGATGAAGAAGTGGGGCAAGCGCGACAAGCCGGTCAACTTTATCACTCAAGGATACGTGGCCGCCCTGTTCTCGGCCGTGTTCGGCCGTCCGCCCCGGACCTATCGCGTCGATGAGACCGAGGGCATAGTCACGGGCGCGGAGAAATCGACCTTTACCGTGGTCGTCCGCTAAGGAAAAAAGGAGAATTAAAATGGCGATCGATAGAAAACGCATCATCGAGGCCATGTCTCAGATCGAGATCGTGGGAAATGAGGATGGACTTATCCCGGCCTTTGGGGTTTTCGTGCAGCAGCTTCCGGCTTCCTTTTGGAACGGCTTCGCGGAAAGGCTGACCTCGCGGGTCGACGCCGACACCCTCGAGGCCGCCGAGTGGCTCCTGGTTAACGCCGCTCACGAGTGCGGCTACCATACGGGATACGGTATCATCACCTCCGAGGAATGGAAGGCCGTGGTCGAGCCGATGATCGAGAACGCGCCCGAGGACGTGCTCCACGGCGCCTTCGCCATCTTCACCGCCTGGGGATGGGCCAAGGCCGAGATAGTCGAGCTGGTCCCGGGCGAGAAAATGGTGGTCAGGGCCTACGATTATTACGAGTCGGACGTGGTCAAGTACGGAAGGTCGAACAAGCACAGCGCCTACATGATCAGGGGCGTGTCGGCCGCCTTCATGGACCTGGCCTACGGCGGGGAATACGATTCCACCGGCGAGACCGGTCTTCGGACCTTCAAGTGCGACCAGGTCAAGGGGATCGAGTGCGGCGACGACTATGGAGAGTTCGTGGTGGTCAAAGCCGAGGAATAAAAAACCCCCGACGAAAATCCCGGCGTGGACCGCCGCCAGAGTTACGGCGTCCCGCCGGGAGACTTGCCTTCAGGCGTTAATTCTATCCGGGTTCCTTCTCGGCCGTGACCGGGTTTTTAAGCTCGCCCACGCCCTCGACGGACACGACGATCTCGTCGCCCGGCTCCATGGGCCCGATGCCGGGAGGTGTGCCGGTGGCGATAACGTCTCCGGGAAAAAGAGTCATCACCCGGGAGATATGCTCGATAATTTTAGGGACGTCGAATATAAGCTCCCTGGTGGTCGAGTCCTGGACCGTCTTTCCGTTAAGCACGGCCATTACCCGCAAGTTGGCCGGGTCGAGCTCGGTCTCGATCCAGGGGCCGATGGGGCAGAACCCGTCGAATCCCTTGGCCCGGGACCACTGCCCGTCCTTAACCTGCAGGTCCCTGGCCGTTACGTCGTTCACGCAAGTGAAGCCGAGAATATAATCATTCGCTTCTCCGGCTTTCACGTGTCTGGCCTTTCGCCCGATGACTATTCCCAGTTCCGCCTCGTAGTCGACCCGCCTGGTCAATCCCCCGTAAGGATAGGGGATGGGATCGCCCGGGCCTATGACCGTCGCGCTGGGCTTTAAAAAGATGATGGGCTCCTCGGGAACGGGCACGCCCATCTCCCTGGCGTGGTCCCGGTAATTAAGCCCCAGGGCCACCACCTTGGAGGGACAAACCGGGGCCAAAAGATCGACCTCGACCGCGCTCGCCGCCGATCCGGTCCTTGCCAGGCCGCCGAAAAGGTCGCCCTCGATAAACTCCACCTCCGAGGCGGAGAGTATTCCGTATTTAATCGAGCCGCCGAGGCGGCATCTTATCAGTTTCATGCCATCTCCTTTCCGGCGCGGCTACTTGCCGTTGAATTTCAGACCGGGCACCGCCGCGTCCTCGCCCCATTCCTCGAGGCTCCAATAAGCGGTGTGCGCGAAATAAAGAAACATGAGGACGTTGGAGGCGTCCCATAAAAAGACCCCCATGAATACGGGGAACCCATAGGCGAAGAGATAGGCCGTGAGAAAACCTATCGAGGCGTAGGCCTTCATCAGGCAAAGGGGGACCAGGACAATGTAAAAGCGCCTGACGTTGGACTGGATCATGAAGCACATGAAGGCCAGGGTGAAAACGTTTCCCGCCCCCAGAATCCGCCATATAAATCCGTCCTCCGCGAAGGGGTAGGAATCGGCCCCCAGAAGCCTTCCCATCAAGGTGAACTGGGAAATTGCTGACTGAGGACTGAAGGCGTAGGTAAAGGAGGGCAAAAGGAAATGCACCCCCAGCAGGAAGAAGGCCATCTGGAAATTCCGGTAAGCCTTGTTCGGCTGGTTCCAAAACCTCCTCCACCAGTCCTTTACGTCGTCCTTGATATGGCCGTATACGTCCATGTTTTCCTCCGCCGCGGCGACCGCGCTCGTTATCGCCGCGAAATATGGTTAGAGCTTTTCCCCGCTTTTCTCTTTCTCGTATCTTGCCCGCCGGGCCTTTAAATAAGCCGGGATGGGAACGTCCCACCAACCCACGGCCGGGCTGCCCGAATGGGGATATTGCCGATTTACGATGACCTCGACCAGCGCCGGTCCGCCGGCCCTGATGGCCCGCTTGATGGCCGGGCCTACCTCCCCCGGCTTTTGCACCCGCCTCGAGTTCCATCCAAAGGCCTTGGCCGCGGCGGCGAAATCGGGGGAATAGAGCTTACCCGACGGGTCCGTGAAGTCCGTGCCTATGGCCCTTCCCTCGCCAAAGGCCGCCATTTGCAGGTCCTTGATGGCTATCCACCCCTGGTTGTTGTAAACCACGGCCACCACGTCCGCGCCGATCTGTTTGGCCGTTGCCATTTCCTGCATGGTCATCATGAAGTCGCCGTCCCCCACCAGAGCGGCCACCACCCGGCCGGGCCGGGCCAGCTTCACCCCGATGGCCGCGGGCAAGGCGAAGCCCATGGTCGAGAAACCGGCCGCGCTTATGCAGGTCCCGGGCTCGTCGAAGGGAAACTCCTGAAGCACCTGGGCCTGGACGTTGCCCGAGCTGGTCACCACGAAGGCGTCCATGGGCAGGGCCTCCCGCGTCTCCCTCAAGGCGCGCGAGATGGTGACGGGCGACTTCCTCGAGGACTGGAGCCTGGCAACGTGCTTTGACCACTTGTCCTTATGCTTTTTCAGCTCCTTGACGTAATCGAGTTTCCGGTAATCTCGATCCGACAAGGACTCCGTGAGGCTTTCCAAAAGGGACGCAAGGGTGGACTTGGCGTCTCCCACGATCCCCACCTGGACGGGATAGTTCTTTCCTATCTCCTGCGGGTCTATGTCCACGTGGATGAGCTTGGTGGGGGGAATGGAAAAGGTGGCGCCGTCCTTGTAGCTGGAGGAAGTCTCGTCGGCGAAGCGGCATCCCACGGCCAGGATCACGTCGGCGGTCCGGGCCATGGCGTTGCCCACGGTCGTTCCCTTTGACCCGCCCAGCCAGGCGGAAAGAGGATGGGTCTCGGGGAACGATCCCTTTCCCATCAGGGTCGTGATAACCGCCGCGCCCAGGACCTCGGCCAGGGCCTTCAATTCGGGCTCGGCGCCCGCGGACCTTATTCCGCCGCCCACCAGGATGAGCGGCCTTTTCGCCTTGGCCAAAAGCGCGGCGGCGGCCTCGATCTGGTCCGGGTCTCCCATCACCCTGCCGCCGGGAAGGCGGGTAGCCGGGTCGGGAATCTCGACGTCGGCGGCCCCGGCCTGGACGTCCATGGGCAGGTCGATAAGGACCGGTCCCCTCCTGCCCGTCATCATGAGGTTAAAGGCCCGGTGCATGATGGTGGGTAGCTGGGCGGTCGAGTCGGCCACCCAATAGCGCTTGACCAGGGGCTCGAGCACTCGAGAGAACTCGTGGTCGTGCCGCCGCTCGATCTCCTGCAACAGGCCTTTTCCCCGCATGTGGACGTGGGCGCCTCCGGTTACGATAAGCACCGGGATGGAATCGACGTAGGCGTTGCCGGCCCCGATGGCGGTGTTGATGGCGCCCGGTCCGATCGAGGTGAACACGGCCAGGGGCTTGCCGCTTGCCCGGAAGTAGCCGTCCGCCATGTGGACCCCGGCCATTTCCTGCATGCAGGGAAGCACGCGGATTTTCTTTCGCCCTATAAAGGCGTCGCACAGGCTGAGGTTGCCGTGTCCGGGTATGGCTATGACGTAAGGGACACCCTGCTTTACCAGGTATTCGGCCACTATTTGTCCGCCGGTTAGTTTCATCATATCCCCCATCATTCGAGTCTCGCGGCGCAAGTCGCGGGTCTCCTCCCGCCTTGCGTCGCCCGGTCATTTTATAGTATGGATTAGGAGCGGGCAAGGCGGCGAGGACGTCTTTGCCGTTTTCGGCCGGCTTCTAGTTCGGCGCCGTCGCAAGTAGTGGAAGCAAAATGAGAAGACCTGGAACAAAACGCCATATCAAGCCGATTTTAGTTTATATCGCGGCGCTTTCTTTATTTTTTCCCGCTTTCGCCTCGTCGCGTTGGGTGGAGATGGTGGGTCACGGATGCCGCGTCATGGTAAGCGACAACTGGAGCGTCGACCGCCACGAGGCGGATAAGGACATTATCTATGAATTCGCCTCGCCGGATGGCCGGTCCATAGCGCGGCTCCGGTCCTTTCCCGTGAGCGAATCGGTTGACCTCGCGACCCTGGTGGCGACTTTCGAGTACCATTTCTTACGGTCATGCCAAAGAAAGTCGCTCGCCGACCACGAGATTAACGGTACGAAAGGAAAGCTGGCCAAGTACGAGGGAGATTACAACGGCGAGCAAATAGCCGCACGGGTGTTTTACGTCCTCCGGGGAGGGAGAGCGTATATTTTGTGGAGCAAGGTACCTCTCGAACTGGGCGACTATGACCAACTCGAGGCCAATAAAATTATTGAAAGCTTCACGCTCGAGCAAAAAACCATCTCTTCCTCGGGCGTAGTCGTCACCAGCCTGCTGACCGGGGAAGGCGCCGTGGGCGAGGCCGGGGTGCGCGACGTTAAGTATTCCTTCTCTCACGAGGTCTCATCTATCCTGGCGTCATTTTCCTGGACGGGCGACGCCTCGGGAGGTGGTTTTACGGTCAAATGGTCAGGGCCCGCGGGGGGCAAAGTGGAAAAGCAAGAGAAGCTGAAGGTAGCTCGGGGACCGGAGGGGGGAAGAATAAGGGTGGAGTTTCCCGCTCCGAGCGAGGGTTTCAAGCCCGGCAATTATAAGGTCGAGGTCTGGCAAAAGGACATGAGGCTTAAGGCGGTCAATTTTTCTATCGAGTGACTCCTTCATCAGCCACCACCCCCTCGATGGCCTCGGCCAGCTCGGAGGTCAAGAAGGGTTTTACGATGGCGGCCTTGAAGCCATAGTCCTTATGGTTGGCGATAACCGGGTCGTTCGAGTACCCGCTGGCCACCATGACCCTGGCCTTCGGGTCTATGGACAGTACCGCCTTGACGGCCTCCTTGCCTCCCATGCCTCCCGGTATGGTCAGGTCCATAATCACAACCTTATAAGGATCGCCTTTTGAAAACGCGCTTTGATATTTCCGCGCGGCCTCTTCGCCGTCCGCGGCCGTATCCACCTCCATGCCCAGGGACCTCAGCATTTCCGCCGCGGTTATCCTGACCATTTCCTCGTCATCCATGATCAGCGCCTTGCCGCCGATCCTGGACGCTGGCTTCCCGGCCTTGTCAGTTCGGGTCGGACCGGCCTCCGAGGCCTGAAGGAAAACGCAAAAGGTCGAGCCTTCCCCTAACTTGGAAGTCACGGTAATGGCTCCGCCGTGTTTCTTGACGATCGAGTAAGTCACCGCCAGTCCCAAACCGCTTCCTTTTTGCTTGGTTGTGAAATAGGGATCGAAAACGCGGGGAAGGCATTTCTGGCTTATACCTATTCCCTCGTCCTCGAAGCCTAGTTTCAGGTAGCGTCCTTCTGGCAGGGCCTCGGGCGAGCCCGGCCCGACGCTCAGGTTCTCCGCGGTTATTTTCAGGGTACCGCCCGCGGGCATGGCCTGGTCCGCGTTGATGACCAGGTTTTGTACCACCTGGCTTATCTGGCCCTCGTCCACCTCCGCCGGCCACAGGCCGTCGCTGAAATCGAAAAGGGGCTTCACGTTGGACCCGCGCAGGGCGAACTCCGTCGAGTTCCTTATGATTTCCCCGATGGACACGGATTTCTTTACCGGCGCTCCCCCGCGGGAGAAGGTCAGAAGCTGTTGGGTCAGGTCCCTGGACCGGGCGCAGGCGCTTTCGGCCATTTCCAGAAATTTTTCCCTCTTGTCCTTTTCCTCCTCCATCCTGGCCAGGGTCACGTTTCCCAGGATTACGGTGATCAGATTGTTGAAATCATGGGCGATCCCCCCAGCCAGCACGCCCACCGACTCGAGCTTGTGGGCCTTTCTCAGTTCCTCTTCAATCATGCGGGCGTGGGTCACGTCCTTGACGAAGGACCCTATCTTCTCGACGCCGCCCTCCTCGTCCTGGATAAGCCATCCTAATACGTGAACGGGGAAAACCGTCCCGTCCTTTTTAATGTACTCCTTCTCGATTCCTATGCCGCCTCGTCCGTCCAATATCCTCTTGACCGCTCTTTCGTCATCCTCGCTCCACTTATCAGGAGTAATGTCGCGATACGTCTTTTCCCTTATTTCCTCGGCCGTGTACCCGAGCATTTCCCGGAAGGCTTTGTTGGCCTCGAGCAGGCGTCCGTCCGGCGCGCAAATAACTATTCCATCCGGCGAGGTCTCGAAGATGCTCTGATAGTTCCTTTCCGACACCCGCGCCATTTCCAGTGCCCGTTTTCTGTCGGTAACGTCGATGGCTAGACCGAGGGCCCCGATCACTTCTCCCCGCTCGTCGCAAAGGGGGGCAACGTGGCCGTCAAACCAGTTTCCGTCCCTTTCATGCTCGAAGCTGACGCTCTTCTTTTGAAAGGCCTCATACTGGACGGCGATGGGATAAAATTTTTCGTCGCTTGTATTGAAGTACTCGAACAGCGTCGTTCCCAGTACTCGGCTCGGGTCCACTCCCAATTTGTCAAGGGACGAGCCCATCAGGCAGGTGAACCGGCAATCGAGGTCCACGGTCCAGAAAAGTCCCGGTATCTGGCCGATGGCAAAGTCGAACCTTTGCTCGCTTTTTCGAAGTTCCTCCTCGGCCAGCTTGGTTTCCGTTATGTCCGTGGCGATGGCCCAGCTCTCGATGACTTCCCCCTTCTCGTTGAAAACGGGACGCACGTAAAGTCTCGTCCAGAGGGAAGAGCCGTCGGACTTTATCATCTCGAGCTCCTCTCCATGCACTTCCCGCCCGGAGACGAAAGTCTCGATGACCCTTTGCACCTTGGGCTTGCCGTCTGGCGTGTCCGGATAAAGGTCGATGGCATTGGAGCCGATGAGTTCCTCGAGCGTCATGTTGAGCTGATCCGCGGCCTTGCGGTTGGCGTTCCTGACGATGCCCCCCGCGTCCACCGTCACGTAGGCGTTGGGCGCCTCCTCATAAAGCTCCCGGTATTTCCGCTCGCTCTCCTTTAACGCTTCCTCCGCCTTTTTCTGCTCGCTTATATCGATGACCGAGATTAGGTCGGCGAACCGGCCCATAAGCGTAACCGGCTTGGAAAAGGAATCCAGCCATTTGATCCTCCCAGACCTGGACACGATCTTATATGAGTAATGTGGAACGGCGTCCTTGTCTCCCGCCTGTTTCTTTCTGGCCTGATCGAGCACGAACTCCTTGTGGTCCGGATGAACGACCTTGATGAATTCCTCGGCCCTCCAGGCCTGCATTTCCTCGACGGTATACTCGGTGATCTCGGCCAATGACTGGTTGGCGTATTTGACCAGGCCGTCCTGCAGGATGATAAGGCCCATCATGGACCGTTCCGAAAGGGCCTTGAAGTTTTCCACCATTTCCTCCAAGGCTCGCTTCTGGAAGATATTATCCGTGACCTCGCGGTTGAAGATGAGAACGGACTCGACCAAGCCATCGGCCCCGAACTCCGGGACCATCCTGGCCTCGTAATATCTCGTCTCTCCGGCCCCGTATTCCTCGGTCTCGGAGGCGGAGGGGGCCTGGAAATCGAGCACCGGACTGGGCTTGCCCGTCCGGAAAACCTCGTCTATCCATCTGCCTTGAAGCTCGGCCACGGCCGCGGGCATTCCCGCTTCTTCGAGGGTCTTGCCCAGATAGTACTCCGGGGGGAAACCTCCCCTGGTCCGAACGCTGGGGCTGATATAAATATGGCGTTTTTCTTTATCGAAGCGGGCGATTATATCCTGGGTATTCTCGACGATGGAAAAAAGATTTGAGGCGGACCCGCCAAGGACCCGCTCCAACTCCTTTTCCAACTGGGCCACTCTTCTTTGAAGCTCGAGGATTTTATCCGCGCCCGATCTTTGGTCTTCCATATTTAGCCCCCGCTCAGGTTGCGATTACTTTAACAGTAAATAAAAATTGGTATATAGCAAGATCGTGAAATTTATTGAAAAGCTAATCATCCCTCTTTGAAGAGCCGGTATAAAGGTCTCCCAGAATGTCCCGAAGCTGAATCTCCACCCGGTCGCGGTGGGTTGCCTTCCAGTAAACTTTATTGCATTTTCCGCATCGAGTGAAATTCTCCCGCGTGGCGAACACGAACGGCGGGACCTGGTCTTTAACTTTTTCTTTTTCCTCCGGGCAAACCTCGCCGTTGCATGAAACGCAGCGGGAAAAAACGTCGATTTCAATCCGGTCCTGAAACATATCCACCACCTCGCGAAGCTGAAGGGCGGGATAATTTTCCCTAAGGCGGATTACCTTTACGCAGCCGGCCTTTTCCTCGAGCCTCGAGTCGCGAGTCAGGATAATGCCTCCTTCCTCCCCGGCCCGCCCGATCAGGACCTCGTCGTCTATGGACCCGTAATATTCCGCGAAAAGCCCGATAATACGGAGCCAGCGGGCAAGCTTGCCCAATTGCTCGTCGCAGATGAATTTTAGCGGCGCTTCTTTCACTATCTTCTCCGTATGCTTTCCCGCCTTATTCGGTCAGTATTCTCATGCCGCCGGGTCTGGGGTCCTTATGAGTCTTCCTTTTCTCCAGCCTTTCGGAGAGCGCGTCCAGTTCGCCGGGTATGTCTTCCGCGCCGGGTAAAAGTCGGGCCCGGTTAATTTCATTTTCAATCAGCGCAATATCGGCCCCTGAATGGAAAAGCAGCCAGGCGTAATCCAGGGTCGAGCCGGCGTCGCCTTTGGCGTTGGCTTTTTCTCGCGCAACTCGCCGTCCCTCTTCAATAAAGGCCCTGGCCTTCTCGGGCTTCTTGGCCAGCAAGTATTGTCTAACAACGTTATTATAATCGATTATCCTGATCTTTTCCCCGGAAGCCCAAAAGGACGCGGCGCTTATTGAAATAATAAAAAACACAATAATACAGGCATATACGCGCCTTCCTTCTTTGGCCGCCCTGACCGTTTCGATTAAACCGGCTCCAGCGAATATACAAAGACACGGCACGAGCGGAAGCCGGAACCGGCCCAGAACGTAAAAAGCTATCGTGGCCGCCGAATAAGAGAAAAGATAATAATATAGAATAGACCATCTTTTTACGTTCCTTCTCATCAGCCAGGCCCCGGCCAGAGCGGGACCGATTAATATGGGCCATGAAACGGGCGCGAACTGGAAAAAAGGAACCAGCTTCTTTTCAACGTGATAATTCAGGTTGTTGGGCGCCTCGTTGCCGGCGAAAAAAGCGGCCGTCTTATAAAGCTGTTTTTTGACGAAGCCTGAAGGATCGTCCCTATAAAGGCTCATGATTTCCAAGGCCGCTTTCCCCAGTTTTCGGTCGCTTTTCAAAAGGAGATCGAACACCATTGAATCGGGGGCCCAGGCGTCAGGGGGAGAATCAGGCGCGTTTCCGGCGATGAACTCGAGGGCGCCCCGCCTGGTCATGGAAAAAAGCGGGGCCTCGGCCTTATGGTTCCTGTATGCGAGAGGACCAAAGACCATGACAAGTCCCAGGGCCATGCCCAAGGCGGACCGCGAGCGGCTTGAGAATATGCTTTTCTTCAGGGCGGGTGAATCGGACTCGCCAACTTCCTTTTCGCTTTCCATATGTTCGCTATCGAGTTCGTTTTCGTTTTCATCCATTTCAGGGCGCCGGGCGAATACAATCCAAACCAGGGCCGGGAGCATCACCGCCGCGTTGGGCTTGGCCAGGAGGGCCAGCCCGAAGAGAAGGCCGCTAAAAAATCCGCGCCGCGCTCCGGGTTTTCTCCAGGCCTCGTAAAGCGAGAATATAAGCGCCAAATTGAGAAAGGTTATCAGCCCGGTCCGGAGGAAATGTCCCTCGAAAAATATCAGCGGACCGTAAAAGGCAAGCATCAGTCCGGAAACGACGCCGGCGCCAAGGCCGTGAATTCTTCTCGCCAGCTCGAAAGTCATAAGGCAGGTAAGCGCGCCCAGGACAAGCTGAACGGCCCGGGCGAAATAAAGCCCGGGTCCGCCGGAAATGGAAAACAGGAAACCGAGGAAATAAGGGTAGAGCGGGGATTGATAGAACGTCCCCTTCCCGACGAGGTCGCCGCCCGCTATGTCCTGGGCCCAGAAAAAATAAGCGTAACAATCGGAGCCCTTCATCAGCCGGGCGTCGAAATATGGGCCGTCTCCTATCCACGCCAGATACGAAAGCCTCAAGGACAACGAACAGGCAAAGACCAGCGCCGCGCCCATCCAGGGACGAAAACGGCCCGGCCCGGTCCCGCTCGCGCCGGTATCTTTATCGTCGGAAATATTCGTCAATATCAAAATGCCTCGCCGATTAAATCGTCGGCGTCCGTTTAGTGCCGGATGACAAGCGAAAATATAGCATGTGAAGGAATGATAGGAAAACTCCGTCAAAGGCCATAACCAGTATCGACAAAAGCATACATAATCAGCGACGTCTATCTGCGCTTTCGAGAAAACTCGCCCCGGCCCTTCCCCCACGTGAAAGTTTCATGCTACAATTCGGCGCTATAAGTCGGGACGGAAAAAGCGTCCGGGAGGATCGTTATGGAGAAAACCGTTCATACCTATTGCAGGGTTTGCGAGCCCAACTGCGGAATCATCGCCACGGTAAAAGACGGAAGGCTGGTCAAGGTGCAGGGAGACCCGGCTCATCCCGTGAGCAAGGGATACATTTGCCGGAGGGGCAGGGCCACCCTGGACGTGCACCTGGACCCGGACAGGCTCGACTATCCTCTCAGGAAAAAGGGAGAGGAATGGAAGCGCGCCGATTATAACGAGGCCGTAAAAGACATAGGGGCCAGGATTCGAGCCATCCGGAAAAAGCACGGCGACAACGCGGTGGCCCTTTATTTCGGAAACCCCGTGGCTTTCGATTTTTCCTTTGGGCTCTATCTTCCCATCGCCATGATGAGCATGCGGTCGAGGAACTTTTACAGCTCGGGCAGCCAGGACTGCAACAACAAGTTCGTGGGGGCCAGGGCCGTTTTCGGCTCGCCCGTTCTTCATCCCGTTCCTGACGTTGAAAATATCGACTTCCTGATTCTGATGGGATCGAACCCGGCGGTGAGCCAGTCGAGCTTTATCTCCCTGGCCAGGCCGATCGAGCGGCTGAGGAATATCGAAAAAAGAGGCGGAAGAGTCATCGTCGTCGATCCTCGCTACACCGAGACGGCGAAAATGGTGGGCGAGCACGTGCCCATCCGTCCCGACTCGGACGCCTTTCTTCTCATGGCCATGTTAAACGTCATTATCGGCGAGGGGCTTTTCGACAGGGACAAGGTGAAAAGGACCTGCCGGGGCCTGGACGAGTTGGAGCGGTTCACCGGGAAATGGACCCCCGCGTCGGCCGAGAAGATAACGGGCATACCGGCGGACAAGATAGCCGGCCTGGCCCGCGACTTCGCCGCGGCCAAGAACGCCGGTATCCACGCCAGCCTGGGCCTTAACCTCGGCTCTTTTGGAACGCTATGCTACTGGCTCGTGCAGTGCCTTAACGCGGTGACGGGAAGATTGGACCAGCGCGGGTCCATGGTATTTCCGGAGGGCCTGATCGATTTCGCGTCCCTTTATTCCAGGACACCCAAGCGGGTCAGCGTGGGCAAAAACTCCCGGGTGGGAGGATACCCCTCGGTCCTGGGAACGTGGCCCGCGGGAGTGATGGCGGACGAGATGCTTACGCCCGGCCCGGGACAAGTCAAGGCCCTTATTGTCGTGGCCGGAAACCCCATGCTCACCGTGCAGGACCCGCGAAAGCTCGAGAAAGCCATGAAAGGTCTCGAGCTTACTGTCAGCCTCGATTTGTATCGAAACGAGACGGCGGAGCTTTGCGAATACGTTTTTCCCTGCACGGACATGTACGAGAGATGGGACTTCGGCATGATCGCCCTTAACTTCAACCCCTTGAGGCATATCAACTATACGGAGGCCGCGGTCAAACCCAAGGCCGAAAGGCGGGACACGTGGCGGATCATGCACGATATCATCCGGGCCTCGGGTTACGACTTCGGCGGCAACAAGGCGCTTTCCATAACTGCCGGCCTGCTTGACGGCGCGGCCAAGGCCCTGGGGCGGCCCGGGCCCTGGAGCTTTTCACCCCATCTCATGATGCGCGCCCAGCTTTTGGCGGGCAAACGCTCTTGGCAGAGCTTGAAGGACGGCCCGCAGGGACTCCTTCTCGGCGAGCACCTGGTAGGCCGTTTCTTTAGCGGTAGGATAAGGACCCCGGACGGCAAGGCCAACCTTGCTCCCGAGCCTTTTATCGGCTCGGCGTCTGAGCTGGATGAATTTTACAGGCGGGAAAAAGACGCCGCCGGTTTTCAGTTAATCGGCCTTAGACAACGGATAACACATAACTCCTGGTTTCATAACGCCGAATCGCTGGTCAAGGACGTCCTGACCAACAAGGCGATCTTAAACCCGGAAGACGCTGACGCGCTGAAGATTAATGATGGAGATATAGTCAGGGTAAGCACGGATTTCGGATCGATCGAGCTGCCCGCTACAGTTAGTGAAGAAGTCCCGCCGGGAGTCGTAGCCGTGCCCCACGGGTGGGGACACGGAATTAAAAGCGGTCTTTCCGCGGCGAAAAAGCGCCCGGGAGTAAACGTCAACCTGCTCTTGCCTTCCGGCCCCGGGACCATGGAAAAACTCGCCGGCATGGCCAAAATGACCGGCGTTCGGGTGAAGATCGAGAAGGCCTCCTGACCTTAGCCTTACTTTCGCGGCTTTGTCTTCTCCGCCTGCCGAGGCGCTTTCTTCGCCCATGGAAATAATTCATATAAAATCATTGTGTCCGGGCTATAAAATCCAGCCTTTGAAAATAGTCTATTTTCTTTTGGAGATTTCCCTTAAGTATGATAACCTATTGAATTTAAAGAGGGCGAGGGTGGCGGAATTGGCAGACGCGCTGGATTTAGGATCCAGTGCCTTCGGCGTAGGGGTTCGAGTCCCCTCCCTCGCACCAGCGCTTGGTAAGGGAACTAAATAAATAGAGTTAAAGCGCTTTATTGGCGCTTGAATAGTATAATGAGGAAGGATTCAGGCAATGAAGGTTGAAGTACAAGACGTCTCGGCGTCTCAAAAGCGGATCGAGGTCCAGATACCGGCCGACCGCGTGAACGACGAGATCGAGGAACAGTTCGTGGAACTCCAGAAGAAGGCCCAGGTAAAGGGCTTTCGTCCCGGCAAGGCCCCCAGAAAGCTCGTCGAGCGGATGTTCAAAAAGTACGTTTACGCCGAGGTGGCGGAGAAGCTGATCAAGGAGAGCATGGAGCCGGCTTTCGCCCGCAAGAACATCGAGCCGTTGGTCGACCCGGTGGTCGATCCCTCCGAGCTCGAGGCTGACAAGGACTACGCTTACACCATTCACGTCGAGGTCAAGCCCGAGATCGAACTGGCCGAGTACAAGGGCATCGACGTGGTCCATAAAGACGAGGACGTGGATGAGGAGACGGTCGAGAAGTCGCTCGAGGCCCTCCGCGAGAACGCGGCCATGCTCAAGGCGCCCGAGGAGCCAAGGCCCATCAAGAAGGGCGACGAGGTCCTGGCCGAGTTTAAGATACTCGAGGGCGACGAGACGCTCTATGAGGAGGCGGAGGAGTCTCTTCCTCTTTATCGCGAAACCTGGATACCCGGGATGACCGAAAAGCTGGAGGGAAGGTCCGAGGGCGACGAGATCGAGTACTCGGCGGCCGTGGCCGAGGACGACGAGAAGGCGCCCTCCCAGTTCAAGGGCAAGACCTTGAAGTTCACGGTCAAGGTCAAGGGAATTATGGAAAGAATCCTGCCCGAGTTGAACGACGACTTCGCCAAGGAGTACTCCCGCTCCGACACCCTCGAGGACTTAAAAGACGCCATACGGGAAAGGCTCATCGAGCAGGTGACCTATGAGAACAAGAACCGTCTCGAGTACTCGATCATGGAAGCGCTGGTCGGCCTCAACGACTTCGAGGTCCCGCCCACGGTGGTGAAAAGAGAGGCCGCCAGGATGGCCGAGAACTTCGTCGAGCGGGCCACCGGACGCAAGGCCGACGCCGCTGGCGTCGAGCGTTTCATCCCTCTTTTCGAGGAGGAGGCGAAAAAGGGCGTCAAGGCCAACTTCATCCTCGAGGCCATCTCGAATAAGGAGGAAATCGAGGCGAGCGACGAGGACGTCGACAACAAGCTTAAAGAGGAAGCCGAGCGTATGAACATGCATCCGGACAAGCTTCGGGACCGCTTCGAGGAGGCGGGCATGGACGTGCTGAAGGGACAGATCGTTCTCGAGAAGACCCTTGATTTTCTGGCCTCTCACGCTAACATTAAAGATGAAGCGCCCAAGGAAGACAAAAGCGAAAAAGAGGGCGGGGCGGCCGAGTCCGAATAGTGAAGACAAACATTACGCGCGGGGCGGGGGAGACAAATAAATGACATTGATTCCGATAGTGGTAGAACAGACGCCAAGAGGCGAGAGGGCTTACGATATTTACTCGAGGCTGTTAAAGGACAGGATTATCTTTATCGGTACTCCCATCAACGACGACATCGCCAACCTGGTCATCGCCCAGCTCCTTTTCCTCGAGTCGGAGGACCCCGACAGGGACATACACATGTATATCAACTCGCCCGGCGGCGTGGTCACGGCCGGCATGGCCATCTACGACACCATGCAGTACGTCAAGCCCGGCGTCAGCACTCTTTGCATGGGCCAGGCCTCGAGCATGGCCGCCCTTCTTTTGGCCGCCGGGGCCAAGGGCAAAAGATACGCCCTTCCTCACTCGAGGATAATGATCCACCAGCCCATGGGGGGTTTTCAGGGGCAGGCCTCGGAGATTGAGATACACGCCCGGGAAATCCTCAAACTGAGGGAAAAGCTGAACGAGGTCCTGGCCAGGCACACGGGGCAGAAAATCGATACCATCGCCAAGGACACGGACCGGGACAATTTCATGGACGCCAAGGAGGCCAAGGATTACGGCTTGGTCGATGAAGTCATGGTCATGAGGAAAACGGCTAAAGATAAATAAACGCGCCGGCGGCCCTCCGGCTTAATTTGGGGTAAAAAACGCCGATAATACTGGCGGAGCCGGAAAGGGGCCTTATAATATATATTGTAGATCGTCACCGTAACGATTATCGAGAACGGGTGAGGAGTAATCGCTTTGGCCAAAAAAAACAACAACGAGGGCGTTAGCGGCGGTAACAACCTTTGCTGTTCCTTTTGCGGAAGGAGTCAGCGGGAGGTTAAAAAGCTCATTGCCGGACCCACCGTGTACATCTGCAACGAATGCATAGAACTGTGCAACGACATCATCGCCGAGGAAAAGGAAAAAGAAAGGGAATATTACACCGGCAGGGGTAAGCTTCCCACGCCAAGGGAAATCAGCGACTTTCTTGACCAGTACGTGATTGGCCAGGAAATCGCCAAGAAGACCCTTTCCGTGGCCGTGTACAACCACTATAAACGCATATATTCCATGGGGACCGGAGGAGATATCGAGCTTCAGAAGTCGAATATTCTTCTTATCGGTCCCACCGGCGTGGGCAAGACCCTTCTGGCCCAGACCCTGGCCAAGTTCCTCGACGTTCCTTTTACCATCGCCGACGCCACCTGCCTCACCGAGGCCGGATACGTGGGCGAGGACGTCGAGAATATAATCGTCAACCTGCTTCGCGACGCCGACGATAACGTCGAGCGCGCCGAGCGGGGCATCGTCTACGTGGACGAGGTGGACAAGCTCTCGCGAAAAAGCGAGAACCCCTCGATCACCCGCGACGTGTCCGGCGAGGGCGTCCAGCAGGCCCTGCTTAAAATCATCGAGGGGACCGTGGCCAACGTGCCGCCAAAGGGCGGAAGGAAACACCCCCAGCAGGAATTCCTGCAGGTGGACACGACCAATATACTCTTCATATGCGGCGGCGCCTTCGTGGGGCTCGATAAAATCATCGAGGAAAGGATCGGCCACAAATGCATGGGCTTTGGCGCCGACGTGCCCACCAAGGACGAGCGGTGCATTGGCGATCTTTTAAGCCGCGTGCAGCCCGACGACCTTATAAAATACGGGATGATACCCGAGTTCGTGGGAAGGTTGCCGGTGGTGGCCGGGCTCCATGAACTTAAGGAGGAAGACCTGGTCAAAATCCTGGTCGAGCCGAAAAACTCCTTAACCAAGCAATATAAAAAGCTGTTCGACCTCGAGAACGTAAACCTCAAGTTTACCGAGGGCGCCATGCGGGCGGTGGCCACCGAGGCCATCAAAAGGAACACCGGCGCCAGGGGACTTCGGGCCATCCTCGAGAGGGCCATGCTTGACGTGATGTACCGCATTCCCAACGAAAGGAACGTGAAGGGATGCGTCATTAACGAGGAAGTTATACTGAAAGGAGAAGAGCCAATCCTCGAGTTGGAAAAAGAGGCCGAGATCGCCTGAAGGGCGGTCGTATCAAATAGTTAGATCAACCTGTAACGAGGGGATCCATGTTCTTTAAAAACGACGACGACCGATTCGCCTCCGGCGGACGGGAAAAGAAACTGAAGACCATACCTCTTTTGCCATTGAGGGACGTTATCATGTTCCCCCACATGGTGCAGCCGCTTTTCGTGGGGCGCGAGAAATCCATCAACGCCCTCGAGGAGGCCATGAGTAAGGATAAGGGAATCCTTCTGGTGGCCCAGAAAAGCGCCAAGACCAACGATCCGGCGGCGGACGACATCTACCGGGTGGGCACTATCGGCGCCATTATTCAGCTTCTTCGTCTTCCCGACGGCACGGTCAAGGTCCTGGTCGAGGGCAAGAAACGGGGCGAGATAATAAGGTACCTTCCCCGCACCGACTTCTTCCAGGTCGAGGTCGAGGAGATCGAGGAGGACGACGACGCCAACGTCGAGACCGAGGCTTTTATCCGGTCCATTCACGCGACCTTCGAGACCTACGTCAAGCTCAACAAGAAAATCCCGCCCGACATGCTGGTCCACGTGTCCAGCATCGAGGAACCCTCCCGCCTGGCCGACACCATCGTGGCCCATCTTACGCACTTAAAGCTTGAGGACAAGCAGGAAATTCTCGAGGTACGGGACCCGTCCAAACGTCTCGAGAAGCTTTACGCCATGATGCAAGGCGAGATCGAGATACTCCAGGTCGAGAAGAAAATCAGGGCCCGCGTCAAGAAGCAGATGGAGAAAACGCAGAAAGAGTACTACCTTAACGAGCAAATGCGGGCCATCCAGAAGGAGCTCGGGGACAAGGACGACTTCCGGGCCGAGGTCCAGGAACTCGAGGACAAGCTGCGCGAAAAGGACATGCCCGACGAGGCCCGGGAAAAAGTCGAGCGCGAGATAAAGAAATTCAAAATGATGTCGCCCATGTCGGCCGAGGCCACGGTGGTAAGGAACTATATCGACTGGATGCTGGCCCTTCCCTGGAATGAGGTGACCGACGACAAGATCGACATTGGCGAGTGCGAGAAGATATTGGATGAGGACCACTTCGGACTGGCCAAGGTTAAAGACCGGATCATCGAGTACCTGGCCGTGCAGAAACTGGTAGGCAAGCTTAAAGGCCCCATTCTGTGCCTGGTCGGCCCTCCCGGCGTGGGCAAGACCAGCCTGGGCAAATCAATCGGCCGGGCCACGGGCAGAAAGTTCGTCAGGATCAGCCTGGGCGGCGTTCGAGACGAGGCTGAAATCCGCGGGCACAGGAGGACTTACATCGGGGCCCTGCCCGGCAAAATCATCCAGGGCATGCGCCGCGCCGAGTCCAATAACCCCGTGTTCCTGCTTGACGAAATCGACAAGCTAAGCTCCGACTTCAGGGGCGACCCCAGCTCGGCCCTCATGGAAGTCCTCGATCCCGAGCAGAACTACATGTTCCAGGACCATTACCTGGACTGCGATTACGACCTGTCCAAGGTCATGTTCGTATGCACGGCCAACCAGCTCAGCTCGATCCCGGCCCCCCTCCAGGACAGGATGGAAATCATCCGCATCGAGGGATACACCGAGGTCGATAAACTGCAGATAGCCAAGGGATGGCTCGTTCCCAAGCTCGCCGAGGACCACGGCTTGAAAGAAGTGGAAATGGCCTATACCGACGAGGCCATCCTCGAGGTGATAAGGCATTACACCAGGGAATCGGGAGTCAGGTCGCTCGAGCGCGAACTGGGCTCGATTTACAGGAAAATCGCCCGCCGCGTGGCCAAGGAAGGTACCGAGCTGTCCATTAATATCGACGGCGGCGGCGTGCATGAATACCTGGGCGTTAAGAAGTTCGAGCTTAACGAGTGCGACAATATCGACCAGGTGGGGATCGTGAACGGTCTGACCTGGACCGGCTACGGCGGAGAAATCCAGACCATCGAGGTCTCGATAGTGCCGGGCAAGGGCAAGGTAAACATAACCGGCAACCTGGGCGACGTGTTGCAGGAGTCGGCCCAGGCCGCCCTTTCATACATACGGTCCCGGGCCAACGACCTCGAGCTTCCCGAGGAGTTTTACCAGAAGTTCGATATCCATATCCACCTTCCCGAGGGCGCCCAGCCCAAGGAGGGGCCCTCCGCCGGCATTTCCCTGGCAACCGCCATCGCCTCGGCCTTTACCAAGACCCCGGTGCTTTGCTCCGTGGCCATGACCGGCGAGATAACCCTGCGCGGCCGGGTCCTGCCCATCGGCGGACTCAAGGAAAAGCTCCTTGCCGCCCACCGGGCGGGCATCCGCACCGTCCTTATCCCCAAGGCCAACGAAAAGGACGTGCCCGACGTGCCGGAGAAAATAACAAAAGACCTTGAAATTATTTTCGTCGAGCACATGGACGAGGTTCTCAAAGCGGCGCTGGTAAACGGTGAAGATATCCTGAAAACGTCGCCTCCTCCTCGAAGCGACGGAGAAGGATCGGAGGGAATCAAGGGACCCGAGCGGCCATCCGAGCCCGTACCTTCCCAAATCTAAAGACAATTTATCATTTCATCCCGCTTTCGGACCTTGATTCCGAAAGCGGGATTGTTTTGGGTATTACAAACCCGAGGCTTATATATAACCGCATGTTTCCCAGTACTGAACTCGGTTTTACCAGTGACGATCAAAGCCGCAACGTGATGAAGAGACGACTTATCTCGCCAATTTGACATCATTGGCCCGCGGTAATAGGATTGAGCAAACCATAAAAGAGGTAATCAATGAGCAACGAAGATTCGGGCAACAACAACAACGATAAAAGCGCCAAACAGAGGATTCTTGACGCGGCGGTCAAGACCTTTGCCCAGCTTCCCTATCAGTCGGCCAGCACGCGGATGATCGCCAAAGAGGCCGGCGTCGATCATCCCCTTATCCATTACTATTTCGGCACCAAAATGAACCTTTTAATGGCCGCCAGCGCCGTGGTTCACGAGGAATTCCAGAGTCAGCACCTCAAATGGCTCGAGGGCTTGAGCGTGGTTCATCCGCGAGACGGGCTGTCCACCTACCTTGACCGCCTCCTGGATTATGGATTCACCCGTCCCGAGCCGGTCCAGATAGTCATCCTCAATATGGTCCAGATAGGAAAACGAGGGTCAGAATCCATCCGCTCCGATTATATTATCAAGCACATCCAGATGACCGCCGACACCCTGCGTGAAAAACTGCCTCTAAAAGGCGACCCCGAGGAAATTACCGCTTTTCTTCAGTGCTTCCATAACCTGGTTATCAACTTCCTGGGCAGCAGGGAATGCCAGGCCGCTTCCCTTGGCATGGACCCCGACTCGGACCAATATAAAAAATGGGTCAAATCCGCCCTTATGCTCGCCTTTTTGCCCTGGCTGGAAAAGCTGGTGTTCGTAACCGATAATGATTGATTATTCCGACGGTACTTGACTTAACTCCCACCCGCCGATAGGATTAAGCGTCGCCCCACCCCATCTCGAGCGGCCGCTTTTTGGCCAACTTCACCACTTTCGCCAGGCGCGACGACATTTCAAGCTGGAGTTCAGGCAATGAAACACGATTACCCCGTTATTGACGCCGACGTCCTTATCATCGGCGGTGGAAGCGCCGGCGCCATGGCCGCCATCCGCGCCAAGGAGGTCGATCCCCACCAGGAGGTGGTGGTTTTCGAGAAGGGCCACGTCAAGTACTCGGGCTGCATCGCCCGGGGCATGGACGCCCTCAATATCGTGGCCATACCCGGCCTGGACACTCCCGAATTGTACGTCGAGTCCAACGGCATCGCCTGCCACGGGGTCATGGACGAGCCCCAGGCCCTGGTCATGGCCCAGAGGAGCTTTGCCCTTCTTAAAAAACTCGAGTCCTGGGACGTGTGCTTTCCCCTCGATGAAAAGGGCAATTACGAGGTGCTCCAGGTCCATCCCAAAGGCAAGTTCTGCGTTACCATGAAGGAACCCGAGCTGAAAACCATCCTTGCCAAAAGGTGCCTCGAGCTGGGAGTTCGGGTGGTCAACCGCACCATGGGCATGCGTCTCATCAAGAACGGCGGGGCCGTCACCGGCGCCATCGGCATGAACGCCCGCACGGGCGAGGTAATGGTATGCCGGGCCAAGTCGGTCATACTCAGCTCGGGAGGAACGGCAAGGTTCGGCCTGCCCAACAACGGATACCTCTACGGCGTGTACGACTTCCCCGGCAACACCGGCGACGGGTACGTCATGGCCTACAAGGCGGGGGCCGAGCTCTCGGGCTTCGAGTACACCTGTATTTACTACATCGTCAAGGACATTAACGCGCCCCTTCTTTACATCACCCTCACCAGGGGCGCCCACCTGTTCAACGCCTTTGACCAGGCCTTCCACGAGGAACACCCTGGGATTCCCATGATGCACGACGAGCACCAGGCCAACAGGGGCCCCATGCGCATCCGCCTGGACCATCTGCCCGAGGACAAGATACGCGAGGTGGAGGAGCTGCTCTTCTCCACGGAAAGGCCGGTGCAGGAAAGGTTCTACGAGGGCCGGGGCGTGAATTTCAGGTCGGGCGAGATCGAGCTTTGGCCCACCGAGTGCTTCCTGTGCGGCGGCCACGGCCAGACCGGCGTTCGCGTTAACGTGAAGGCCGAGACCACCGTGCCCGGCCTATACGCCGCGGGCGACACTTCCCTGGTGGCAAGGGGACACTTGACGGGGGCCTTCGTCTACGGCGAGATAGCCGCCGAGAACGCCACCGAGTACGCGGCGTCAAAAGGCCGCGTCGAGATCGACCATGGCCAGGTCGAGGATTTCATCCGGGACCGCGACTCCCGTCTCGGCTCGGGCGCGGGTCCCATTCCCATCGAGGAGTTCGAGTACAAGGTCCGCCGCATGATCAACGATTACATCGTTCCTCCCAAGAACGACTACAAGCTGAACCGGGCGCTTTGGTGGATGGACCGCTTCAGAAAGGAGCTTTTCGAGGTGGTCAAGGTCAAAGACAGGCACGACCTGTTCAAGACTTATGAGGTTGAGAACATCATTCAATGCGCCCTTATGAGCGCCCTGGCCTCGCGCGAGCGCAAGGAGAGCAGGTGGGGCCTTTGGCACTACCGCTCGGACTACCCGAAAATGGACGAAGCCTGGAGAAAGCATATCGTGTTGACCATGGGCGCCTCGCCCGAGGACGTCAAAATAGCCCACGCTCCCGTGGTCACGCTGTGAGGAAACCGACATGAGCCGACTCAACCTTCTCGAAGCCCTTACCGACAATATAGTCATCGATCCCGCCAAGTGCATTTTCTGCGGCGAGTGCGTCGAGGTCTGCGTCCTGGACAACCTCCGCATGAAGCTCGCGCCCTGCCGCGCCGCCTGCCCCCTCGGGGTCAACTGCCAGGGGTACGTCCAACTGGTCAACAGGGGAGAAGACGCCAAGGCCCTGGCCGAGCTGATGAAGGTCCTGCCCTTTCCCGGGACCTTGTCCCGCGTGTGCACGGCCCCCTGCGAGAACGCCTGCCACCGCAAGGAGCGGACCGGCGAGGCCGTTTCCATTCGGGGAATAAAAAGGTACCTGGCCGATTTGGACGACTTCATCGAGAGGCCTTTGCCCGAGATGGCGGAGGCATCGGGCCAGTCCGTCGCCATTATCGGTTCCGGACCGGCCGGCATGATGGCGACTTACGATCTGAGAAGAAAAGGGCACGCGGTCACCGTCATCGAGGCCGAAAGAGAGGCGGGAGGAATGCTCAGGTGGGCCATCCCGGCCTTTAACCTGCCCGCCAAGGTCGTGGCCGCCGAGATCGAAAGCCTCCAACAAATGGGCGCGTCCTTTCAGCTCGGGACCAGGGTGGGCAAGGACCTCACCCTCGAGGAAATAAAAGACCGGCACGACGCGGTTATCGTGGCCGTCGGGTGCGGCGGACACCTGAAGCTGAACCTCGAGGGCGAAGACCTTGGCGGCGTGTATCACGGGCTGCCCTTTTTGCGGGACGTGAGGGCGGGAAAGCCGCCTCAAATGGGCGGCAAGGTCGTGGTCATAGGAGGCGGCAACGCCGCCGTGGACGCGGCCCGGACGGCCCTTCGGCTGGGGGCCGACTCGGTTACGCTCGTGTCCCTGGAAAACGAGGACGAGTTGCCGGCTTTCGCTGAGACGGTCGATATAGCCCGCGAAGAAGGCGTTGTCCTCGAGCACTCGTGGGGGACCCTCGAAATAGCCGGCAAAAACGGCAAGGCCGTAGCGGTACGTCTGCAAAGGTGTCTTTGCGTCTTTGACGGGGAGGGAAAGTTCAATCCTTCATTCGACGCCTGCCAGATAATGGACCTTCCGGCCGACCAGGTTATCGTGGCCATTGGCCAGCGACGCGACGCGTCCTGCCTCGAGGGCATGGGGATCGAGCCGGCCGAGGCCGATCCCGTGACCAAAGCCACTTCCGATGAAAAGGTCTTCCTCGCGGGCGACTTTATCGGCGGACCGTCCTCGATTATCGAGGCCATGGCCTCGGGACGCGCCGCCGCCGAGTCGGTGGACCTGTTCCTGAAAGGGGAACACCTGAAATACGGGCGCTCCTATCCCGGTCCCATCGAGCTCGAGTTCGAGATCGACGAGTCGCGAGGATCGGGCCTTTCCCGAATCAAGCCCAAGCACAAAATTTGCAAAGGGAAAGGCGACTTCAAGGAAACGGCCGCGGCCATGACCACGAAGCAGGCCAGGGACGAGGCCTCCCGCTGCTACTCGTGCGGTTCACCCTTCGGCAAGTACCGCACCTGCTGGTTCTGCCTCCCCTGCGAGGTCGAGTGCCCCGAGCAGGCACTATACGTCGAGATCCCTTATTTGCTGAGGTGATGAAATATTAAAATTAAAGGCGCTTCCATCCAGATAAATATATCGCTTCCATAATTTCAGAGAGGTCTAGCGTCGGCGGTTTCAATCCACGTCCACCTCCTCTTTACATTGTCTGCACCTTTTGGCGCCGCGGAAGAGGGGGTAGCCGCAGCTTGGGCAGTGGTATCTTTTTTCCTCAGCCTTGACCCAGGCCTCGGTCCCCATCTCGCGCCACTCGGGAATGGCCCGGAGCATGACCCTCTTGCCCACGGGCATGGGAAACTTCCGGATATGCTCGCAAGGGAAGTCGTCGCACTGGTGACATCCCTCGATGCCCTTGGCCTGGACGCAGCTCTTGATGGCGCAGACCTTGCAGAAGCCGAAGACGTCGTCCGACAGGCAGCCCTTGCAATGAAGGTCCTCGGGCCTGGTACCGTACACCGTGCAAAGACGCTCCTTGAATTTCTCGTTGCCGTCCCTGTCCGCGATCAGGATTCCGCAGACGCCGCAATAGAGCCCGCATGGAGCGAGCAGGTCTTTATTAATCGTCATATCCATCTCCTTGTCCGAAAGCTCTACGATTGTTTGACCAGCCAGAACGAGGGCCGGGACTTCTCCCCATCCCCCGGCGCCTCGCCCGGCGTTAGTGAATTCACGGAGCAGCCCAGCCCGCGGAGCACGGCCTCGAGCCGATCATGGGCCGCTCCTTCCCCGGGACCCACCACGATCACGCGCATATTCAGGCCCAGGCCCACCGCCGTCTGCAGTTCCTGAAGGTGTCTTAATAGCGCGTCCCTGTCCGTGACCAGGGTGGTCCGGTAGCCCGGAGAGGCCAGCCGAGCGCCGATGGCAAAGGGAAGGCCCGGCCCGGACAGGTACTTTCCGTTCATGATATGCAGACCCTTGTTGGCGGACGCGCTGAAAAAGGCGCCGGCCATGGCCCGAGGCTCCACTCCGTCAACAACTATCCTGTCTTTGTTTGTAAAGGAGTCGGCAAGACCCTCAAACAGGCGCGCGTGCTTGGGGTCCGCCGCTGTTATTTTTTCGCGGGCCGATTTTCCCGCCCCCTTTACCTTGTTCATCCAGTCGGGCCAGGACGCCTCTTGCAAGTCGATTTCATCGAGAAAGGAAATAGGGTCGGCGTTAACGCGGACGCCGGCTGGGATGAGTCCGTTCAAGGCGGATGGATCCAGCTCGACCTGCACGATATCTCCGGAAAAGGCGCCCATTGATTCGATCAGGTCCATGATCTCGGGGTCCACGCCGATCACCAGCAAGAGGTCGGCCTCGGCCAGGATTGCCATGCCGTCCTCATCGCCGGCATAGGTGGCGATCAAGCCGCAATAGGCCGGGTCGGCGCCGCTCATGGCGGCGGAACTGGTGATGGACGCCAGAGCGGGCAGGCCCAGCCGGTTAAGCCGGTCCCGAAGTTTCTCATGCCGGCCAGGCCTTCCCATGCCCTGACCGATCAAGGCGACGGGCCTTTGGGCGGCCGCGATCGATCGCGATCCCGCCTCGACCTTTTCCTTTTCTCCGGGCACGCCTCCGCGGGACCTGGTGTTCCTGGCCGGCGGCGTTATTTTGGCCGCCTTTTCCTGCGTCAGCTTTCCCGTCTTGAACAGGACGTCCACGGGGACGTCCAGGTGGACGGGACCGGGCGCGTCGGCCAGGGCCTCGCGCAGGGCCCGGTTTATCATCTGAGGGACCCGGTCCCAATGATAGACGATGGCGTGCCACTTGGTGATGGGCGCGAAGATTTCGTCCTGGTTGCATCCCTGCAGGTTCTCCTGGTGCGGCTTCATCTTCCAGCTTTGCACCTGAGGAGCGACGGATATGACGGGCAGATAGTTGAACCATGCGTCCATCAGGCCCGCCACCTCGTAAACCACGCCCGCGCCCACCGTGCACATCGAGACGGCCGGAACGCCCGAGGCCGCCGCGTAGCCGCTCGCCATGATGGGGACCGCCGTCTCGTTCCTGAGCGTGACCAGCTCGAGATCCGGACGCTCGCTAACCGCGTCGTAGACCGAGCACATCTGCCCTCCGATGATGGAGAAGACGTAACGCGCGCCCTGGTCCGCCAGGGCCTTAACCAATAACTCGCCTCCCGTCAGCCTGGCCATGCCCGCCTCCTCATCCCTGGATAAAGCTTCTGTAGATGTAGCCGCCGCGCTCGACCGCTCGATGGAACCCGTCGGACCGGCTCTTCCAGGTCCCGGCCATAACGTTCAGCGGACTAAGCTCGACCCCGTCGAACTCGACCAGGGCGAAGGATATGATCGCGTCTGGATAGTTGGTCTTGTCGGTGATCACGTTGAGAAGGGCCGGCTTGCCCGATTTGGCGGCCCTGTCGTAGGCGGGCACTATATCGTCCGCTTTTGTTACCGTCTCCGAGTAAAAGCCGAAGCCCCTGGCTATACCCGCGTAGTCGATCTCGGGCAGGTCGGTCCCGACGTAATTGCAGGCGTACATCGAGGTCTGGGCGCAGCGGATCATGTTCCAGGCCGAGTCGTTGTTGATCACGATGATGATGGGAAGTCCCCGTTCGGCGATGGTCTCGAGTTCCTGCACGTTATAAAGCATGCTGCCGTCGCCCGTGCAGAGCATGACCCGCCGGTCCGGGTTGGCCAGTTGCATGCCCACGGCCGCCGGCACGCCCGCCCCGAGGGCCGCCATTCCGAAGGGGAAATACATCTGTCCGGGCTCGAGACTGGGCGCGTACATGGCCGCGTAAAGGGCCGTGTTGCCGCCGTCGATCACCATGAGCACCTTATCCGCGAGGACCCTCTCGCCCAGGGCGTGAGCCAGCCGGCCCTGGTGGATTTGAGGCCAATCCCGGTAGGCTTCCTTTAACAGCCGCGCCCTCCTGGCCTTTTTCATGGATACAAGTTTCTCCCTCCAATCCTTCCAGGCGGAAGGCGGTGTGAAACCCCGCCGGTCCATTTCCTCCCCAAGCTGGGTCAAGAAGGTCCTAACGTCCGCCCTGACCGGCACGCTCGGGCTGACGTTAAGCCCGATCTGGAGAGGGTCCGTATCCACGTGTATGAACTTGATCTTGCCCGACCAAAGCGGCGGAAGCCCGAAGCCCTCGAGCCCGCCAAAGGCCGTGCCCAGGGCCAGCACAAGGTCGGCCTTGCGGATGGCTCGGTGGAAGACCTCCCCCGCCGCGTAGCTGGGACCGCCTATGTAACACTCGTGTTCCGAGGATATACAACCCATGCCCGCCATGGTGTGAGTCACGGGAATCCCGGACCTGGAAAGAAAAGACGCCAGCTCTTCCTCGGCCTCGGATCGCTTCGAGCCGGCGCCGCAAAAACATAAAGGCCGCTTTGCCTTGGCCAGGAGGTCCATCGCCTCCCTTACCGCGTCCGGCTCGGCCCTCATGCGGGGGGGCTTGAACGCGGGGGGCGTCAGCCGGGAGAGGAGCGAGGCGGGGTCCGTCTCGGCCGCCTCGGAAAGGAGTCTCTCCGGCACGTCGATATGGACCGGACCGGTCCGTCCCGTCACGCTCTCGGCCGCTCCCCTGGCCAGGAGACGAGGAATATCCTCGGCCGTCTCGGCCCGGGCGCTCCATTTTGTGACCGGCTTGAAGACCGCCGTCTGGTCGAACCTTCGCCTGTCCACCCCCTTGTTGGCGTCGGGAAGACGGCCGTCGCAAAGGGAGATCGAGATAAGCGGAATCTTGTCGGCCCAGGCGTTGGTCACCGCGCTCACCTGCGCCAGCGAGCGGCCGCCCGAGCCGGTGACCACCGCGCTTAAGGCCCTCGAGCTATAGGTATAGGCGTTAGCCATGGCTGCCGCGGCGGTCTCGTCCCTGGCCTTGACCAGCTGGAGGTCGTCGCCCGAGGCCGAGTCGATGACCTGGCCCAGGCGTCCGGTCCGGTTGTCGTCCACCGTAAAAACGTGGTCCACCCCCAGGTGAAGCAGGGTCTGTAAGACCAGTTCCGCTCCGATTACGGGTCCACCCATTTTCCTCTCCTTTCCGGCGGCGGGGTGGCTGGATCAGGCCCCGTCCATTCCTACTGATTTGATCAACAAGTCTATGGATTCCATGTATTCCTCGAGAGTAAGGTAGTCGTATTCCAAAGAAAGGTTGACGGCCATGCCCACCACCAGGCCGACCAGCACCCGGCCGATGCCTTTGACCGGCAGGTGCTCGGGGACCCTTCCCTCCTCCTTGGCCCGCTCGAGGAGCCGGGCGATCAGTTCCATGATGGCCTTATCGTAAATCTGGAGCTCGGCCCGCATGTCCGCGTCCCGGGTCATGATGGGTATGAGCATGCACTTGACCAGATGGGGGTACTGGGCGTTGATGAAATGATAGTGCAGCTCGACCACCTTGCGTACTCCCTGGTAGGGGTCGTCGTAAAGCTCCATGGTCCTCTCGACCAGGTTGATGGCCAGGCGGCGCGCCTCCCGGAGAATCTCGATAAAAAGTTCCTTCTTTCCGCTGAAGTGGAGGTATATGGTCGCCTCGCTCACTCCCGCGGCCCTGGCGATCCTGGCGGTGGTCGCTCCTCGTAACCCTCCTGGGCGAACACGTGGGCGGCCACCTCGAGTATCTGATTTTTCCTGTCCTCGCCGCTCATTCTTTTCGCGGTTTTTTTGATTTTTTCTGGCAATATAATTCGGTCCTTTGTCTCGTATTGTTCCCGCATTTTATTTGTGAGCAATTACTCACTAACATAGGGAAAAAAGAATGTCAAGCCAAAAATTTGTGATATCGGTCCGTTCATTGCTTATGTCGGCGGTATAACCGATCATTCCAATGGAGCCTCCTCCACCTGGAAAGGCCATATAGCCGCGCTGGTAATTCGCGTCCAAGTAGGCTTTTGCTCTAAGGTCCTCCACGCCGCACGCCTCATTCGACTCTTCCGCGCTATAACAACCGCTGTCGGCTATGTCCAGGAAATTTATATCATGGAGTTTATAATACCAATTTTGCATTTGTATTCGATCGTTTTCGCTGATGCCATAGGCATAGGGCATGAGCGTGATATCCCTGTCCAGGTATTCCAGTCCATGCCAAAGATAACCGTAAGCCGACATAACTGCATTATATTGGCCCCAGTGCCATGGGTTAAGCATGTTGTCGTCATGAAGCACGACTACTTCCGACGTCGCGTTTCTTTTTATCAGGCTCGCCTTTTTATTTACGTAATTTATCCAGGCCTGGTAATTTGACAAACCTCTTCGTCTTCCTCTTCCATCCCTGTTGCCGTGAGTATGTTCTTCATCAATCATTATTACATAATCTGGCTCAAAGACGTCCATTGTCGGCTTTATCAATACGTTCTCGAACTCATCGAAAAACGTGGGGTCGCTCCATGAAGTTTTACCCTTTAAGTCGTACTCGACAAGGGTCCTTAAGTAATAGTTATAGGATAGGATGAGGGTGCTTCCAGCCTGAATATCTCCACCCGGCAGCCGCCTTATGCGGAGGTCGGCCGGGTACTTTTCCGGCTCGGGATCGTATGAATAATCCACTCCCCGACGATAGATCGTGTTTCCATTTAGAGATTTAACAATTAGTTTTGACGTTGGGTCATCCGTCTCGATAATGCCCTGGAGTTCGAAACCGCCGTCTTCCCGGCGAAGGAAAGCCGGAGCATAGAAGCCGAAACCGTCGATTTCAAGGGACAAGCCGTCTGGCGCCTCCACGCTTTTAATGATCAGCGTAATTTTCTATTAATTATCGGTCTTTTTTAAAGATCGATAGTAATCTGATTTTATTAATAATATAATATCTTCTGAACTTTAGAACTTTTCGTCATGGTTTGCACCTATAACCATCAAGCAGCCTCCTTGAGGGGCGCAATTTCGTCGGGTTTGGGGTCGGAATGGAAACCGGGAGAAATTCGCAAAGCCTTGTAGAAAGCGCGTCGGAGCCTGCCCACCGCCGGCGGCCCGGCGGGGATCCACCACGGCTCGGCCTCGATCTTTTCCGCGTCCGGGACGCTCAGCGCGAGCATGCCCAACAGGCTGTATGCGACCAGGCACAGGTTGGCGTGCCGCTTGATCGCGGTGAAGGACCTCTGACGGTAGTCGCCGAACCCGCCGGTGGTCTTCACTTCGCGGAACAACTCCTCGATCTTCCAGCGACCCGAATAAATCTCCAGGCCCCGGGCCGGGTCCATTTCGACGTCGGTGGTGAAGAACACGTTCATCTTTTTACCGGAGCGTTGCGGAAAGATGATCACAAGGATGGGCCTGTCTCCGAGGGTGACGCTGGGGATCATGACCGACACGAAGGCCTCGACGGTCACGGTCTTGCCGTAAATACTGGCCTTGATCTTTTCGCGCTTCGATCTTTTCAACCACAGTTGTTGGGGGCTGAACTTCTTGCCGCGCTTGGGCGGCCTTCCCGGACCATTCTTCCTTTTGGGCAATTCGTAAAGGGCGGCGTTGGAGCGGAGGCGGCTGATCAGGACCACCTCTTTGCCGTCGAACTCGAGACCGGCCAGCTTGGCCTCGGCGTAGAGGTTGTCCACCACCAGGACCAGTCTTCGAGCGGGCCAGGAGAGTCTCTTTATCATCATGGCGGCCAACTCGATCTTGGTTTTGAACTCCCATCCCTTCTCGCAAGCCTTTTGCGGCACGAACAAGAGCGCCGAGAGCGGGAAGGCGAACCACTTGCCCCCGCGCTCCCAAAGCAGCGCCATCGCCACCCAGCAGTGTCCGAGCACGCGTCGCTTTTGATGGCCGGGGTTCTTGTCCGTCGGGTCCGGGTAGTAGCCAAGTCCGAAGAACTTCTTGCCCCATTTCTTGACCAGGGCGTCGTCGATGGCGACGACGATCTCGTCCATGATTTCGAGGCGTTCGGACAAAAGGTCGAGCAGGGTCTGGGATACTTGCTTGCACGACCACCGGCCCTTGCGAAGGAATGCGTAAGGCGTGGTCCAGTGCATGATGGCGTGGACCTGGGTGAGGCGCATGACCTCGGTGACGCGGTGCTGGAGACCGAACAGCGCCGCGTGGGCAATGATGAAGGTCTGGAAGTGCTCGAAACCCGGCCCGGTGAAACAGTTGACAAACACGAGCAAGAGCGGCAACATAAAAGCCTGAGCGTTCATCGGCATTCACTCCCGCGTAATGACCAAGCCACACACTTATCATTATACGGGAAAAACTGATGAACGCTATTTTTGTTTGGCTGAACATGGTCAAAAAGTTCTAAAGTTCAGCAATGATAACAGATGGATGAATTGTCTACTAATCTCGAAGAAGGGAGATTTAGTCATGAGGGCTAAGATCGGGATGGCGTTGGTTGGGGTTTTAATTATGGCCGTGGTGGTAGGCATTGCTGGGGCGCGGTCAACTCCGCAACTTATAAATTACCAGGGGCGGCTCACCAATGCGGCGGGCCAGCCGCTTGCGGACGGTACTACTGTGGATTTGACTTTCGCGTTCTATGGCGTAGAAACGGGCGGGACGGCGTACCTCACGGTTCTCCAGGAAGACGTGGTGGTGAACGGCGGTATTTACAACGTGCTCATCGGCTCGGGCACGGTAGCGCCGGGATCCGAGCCCAACCTGGGCGCCGTGTTCCAGAACCACCAGAACGTGTGGATGGGGGTCGAGGTTGACGGCGACGGGGTGATGTCGCCGCGGGCGAGAATCGCCAGCGTGCCTTTCGCTGAAAAAGCAAACGCCGTGAACACGAGCTGGCTCGATGTATACATGGAATCTTCCGATTACGATGGGGACGGTTATCTAAAGCTTATGGTTGGGGGCACGGACTGTGATAACAATAACGCTGCGGTAAATCCAGGCGCTTCCGAAATCTGCGATGACGGTTTCGACAACGATTGCGATGGGGACATTGACGGAAATGATTCAGATTGTGCTCCTCCCGGCGTGGCCCTGATCCCCTCGGGCTGCTTCGACATGGGCGACGCGTTCAGCGAGGGCCGCAGCAATGAGCTTCCGATCCATAATGTATGCATTACCTCGAATTTCTACATGGACATGTATGAGGTGACCAACTCGAAGTATGCGGCCTGCGTTACCGGCGGCGGTTGCACGGCTCCGGGTAGTTCAGGCAGTTTCCGGCGAGTGTCATATTATGGAAATCCCACTTACGATGATTATCCCGTTATCTATATAGAATGGAACCAAGCCACGGCCTACTGCACCTGGGCGGGCAAGAGACTCCCCACTGAGTCTGAATGGGAATATGCAGCCCGTGGCGGACTGGCTGGAAAGAGGTATCCTCATGGAGACAGCATATCTTGCTCAGATGCTAATTATGCTAGATATAGTTCATTTGAAGACTGCTGGGATTTCGGAGGCCTTGAAAACGATACCCACCAGGTTGGGAGCTATATTGCCAATGGCTACGGGCTTTATGATATGGCCGGAAATGCTTGGGAAATGGTCCATGATTGGTATTCAAACAGCTATTATCAGTATTGCGTAGATAACAATATAGTGAATGACCCTCCAGGGCCCGCGCCAGATAGGTATCACGTTGTACGCGGTGGCGGTTGGGACTTTGATACCTCCAACCTGCGAGTTGCGGGCCGGACCACGTACGGTGTGTCTACTTTTCTGGACGGTGCCGTAGGCTTCCGTTGCGCTGCGGACTGATCCCCCCACGCCTATGAGCTTCGGAGGACGGGTTACACGTCAGTTTTTTATCTCGTTTTCTATTTTATGGAAACGTCAGCCCCCATCGGAAATTTTTTATTACTAAAGAACTCCCAACCGCATCGCTCCAGTTGACGCTGGCGTTGCATGTCGGCCTCCTAACGGTCCGCGTCGTGCCAATTGTCGTTTACGCATTCGACCACCAGTCGCGCCTGTCCGCGTTTTCTTTGTCAGAAAGAAAAAGGGGAGTGCTTCGACGCCGCATCGCGAAGCTTCGTCCATGATAACCACATCGAACATGCCGGGGGCGGGAAATATCGTGTCCCAAACCCAATGGAGTGGCATGACCCATGCCGGAACCGCCTCGCGGCATTGATTGAGGTGCTCTTGAGCCTCGCGACGACGTCGCGGCGCGTGCTTCCATGTCCCCTTGCCAAGTCGCCGCATGGACTGTTGCCAGGCTTCCATGTGAAGACGATGGTCTTCCCTGAGCCGCGAGAAACAAATTGGATTTCCCCAGCGGCAAGCCGCTCATCTGCCCCACGCGCGGCATTTTGTTCCTTTCCGCTTGGCTAATGCCGTGCAAGGGTTTCGCAACTGGAACTAGCTAGTTCCAGTTGCGTAACTAGAAAAAGCCAATAAAAACAATGTGCTGTAAGCATTTTTCGCTTCCCTTTTTGGTCTTGTTATGATACAATAACTCCTTGAAAAATCAAGGATTGACTTGCCGGGATGCTGTGAAGGGGGCGAAAAATGCGACCGAAAATTAAAATGCAAATGACCATTGAAGACCACGAATTTTTGAAAGCGGGCCATCTTTTCAAACAAGACACTGAGCTTGAGAAGATGAGCATAGCGCTCGACGAGGCCAAGGAAATTCTGGAAGCTGTTGCCGATGATCTCCAAAGCGGACTCAAGGAGACCGGCGCCGAGGGGATGAGCGTCGAGCAGGTCCTTAGGAGCGCGGTCATCTATCAACTCAAGTGTTATTCCTACCGGGAACTCGGCGACCGCCTCGGTTCCGATTACAATTTCCGCAAGTTCACCAGGTTCTTCGGGCGGGACATTCCCCATTTCAGCAGCCTGGAGCGGGCGATAAAACGCATCCGCCCCGAGACCTGGGAGCGGATCAACGAAATGCTCGTGGCCCTGGCCATTAAAAAAAAAGTAGAAGACGGCGAGGCGGTCCGCGCTGACACCGCGGTGGCCGAGGCCAACATCCACTATCCGACCGACGCTTCGCTTCTTTTTGACAGCATCCGTGTATTGGACCGGTTGATGAAAGGAGCGCGGAAGGAGCTGCCGGGTCTCGGGTTCGAATATCATGACCGGACTCGGCGGGCCAAGAAGCGCGCTTACCAGATCGCCATGGGCAAAGGCAAAGGGATCGAGAAGAAACGGGCGGTCTGGTACCGGGACCTTCTCAAGGTTTCGGCGGAAATCTTGGCCATGGCCCGCTCGGCGCGGGAGGCGCTGGACGAGGCCCTTAAAGGCGGAGAGCTTTATTTCAGCGATGCGGGCCTGGCAACCATGATCAAGAGCGAACTCGATCATTACCTGCCGCTTTCTGAGCAGTGCGTCGAGCAGTGCGAGCGGCGGGTTATAAAAGGCGAGAAGGTTCCCGCGCAAGAGAAGGTGGTTTCCGTTTTCGAGCCGCACGTTGATATCATCCGGAGAGGCAAGACCATGAGCCCGACCGAGTTCGGTCACAAGGTGATGGCGGCGACGGGAAGGTCGGGGATTGTGCTTCAATATAAAGTGTGCGAGGGCAACCCTTCCGACGCCGACCTTTTCGAGGACATTTTGCAAAAACACGTCCGCCTGTTCGGCAAGGCTCCACGCGAGTTTACCGGCGACCGCCGCTTCTATCATGAGGACAATGAGAAGCTTGCGACCGAAGGTCCTTATTATATCGAGCGCCTGGCCATTCCCAAGCCCGGCAAAAGGAGTTCGGAGCGGATCGAGCACGAGCGTCAGCGCTGGTTCAAGAAGCTTCTTCGCTTCCGGGCCGGGATCGAGGGCGGCCTTTCCGCCCTTCTTCGCGGCTTCGGTCTGAGCCGATGCCTGTGGAGAGGTTTCGAGAGCTTCAAGTCCTGGGTGGGTCTTTCGTTCTTTGCCTGGAACCTTCGAAAACTCGCGCTGCTGACTTAGCCGCCGCCGGGCGCGCCCCTGTGGGGGCAATGAAAAACGGAAATGAAAAACAGCAAAAGGAGAGGTGTTTTTTGAAAGGATAGAAAAGGGCCGGCTCAGGCATTCAACTCGCCTGAAAGCGTTAAAATCTTTTCCGTCCTTTATGGACGCCCTGAAAATCTGCATGTCCATATCCTCTCCGCACCGCATAATGAAAGCCATTAAGCAGTTGTGCAACAGAAACTAGCTAGAACTCGAGGGTTATGCCTACCACCTCGGGGGGACATAGGAAGCGCATGCGGGGCGCGCCTCCGCCCTCCATGCCCACGCCCCTGGTGACCACCATGTCCATACCGTCCACCCGGAATGAGCCGTGGGCCCATCTTCGTCCGGAGCGGGTGGCGGTGTACAAGGCCCCCACCAGGGGGAAACGTATCTGACCGCCGTGAGTGTGGCCGGCCAGGTACAGCCTGACGCCGGCTCTCGCCGCCTCGCGGGCCAGGTCGGGCGTGTGATGGAGCAGTACCAGGCAAGAGCCGTCGGCGGTGGAGGAGATGGCCTCGAGCGCGGCCTTGTGCCCGTCAGGGCCGGGCTCGAAGGGCACTCCAGCCAGGCGTAGCTCCTTGCCCTTGACCTTGATCGACTCGATTTCGTTCTCGAGCAGCCGGGCCCGCGTGCCCCTGACCAGACTCCGGACCCATTCAAGATAATCGACCTCCTCGGTGCCCCTCGAGACGAAAAGGGGGGCGATGGCGGCCAGGCTGGAGATGAAGTCCCGAGTCTGCGCCAGGGTCTTCTCGTCGTCGACGAAGGACAGGTTGGTAAAGTCCCCGGGCCAGAGGATGAGATCGGGACAAAACTCGCGGGCCAACTGGAGGACCCTCTTTTCCCTTTCGCCGGCCCTGTCCAGGTGGAGGTCGGCGAGAAGGAATATCTTGACACGCTTTCCCTCGCTCTCCTCTTTATCTTTCAGCTTGATGGTCTCCTCCCTCAGCTCGACCCGGTAGGGCTCGATAAGGGACGCGTAACTCATGCACCAGAGGAGGCCGAACTGAATTAGCACGTGGACCGCGAGTATAATGGTTATGGGCGCGGTGATCAAGGGTGGTATGAGGGCCGCGCTCGCGTGGCCGAGGCTGAAGAGGAAAAAGGGGCCGCCAAAGGGGCTGGGGGACTTTTCCGACCACCGACTCGAGGCGATGATCAGGGCCTCGAGCCCGAGGGGAAAGGCAGTAATCATGTAGGCGGCGAAATGGTGGGAAGGCCAGAGCATGGTGGCCCCCGCCACCTCGAGGGAAGCCAGTACGATCCAAAGCGCGGCCGGCAAGGAGTCCATGCGGTCCAGGGCCACGATGAAATTATGGAAAATCCCGCGGGGCCGAAAATGAATTCGGTGGGAAGGAAAATTCTTCATGCTCTCCTCATAATAAGCGCTACTCGTAAAACCGCGTTGGTCTATATGATAACTGATGAATCCGGTGAAACCATCGCCGGCGTGGCGAGTATCTCGTGATTGTATCCTTGTCCTTTTCCCTTTGTCCTTGACAGTCCAGTCCCTTGCGATATCCTTTAGCGTAACCTAATGAAAAAGGAGTCCGTTAAAATGGCTAAACCCAGGGCGCTGGTGTTGACGGGTTACGGTATCAACTGCGATTGGGAAACGAAAACGGCCTTCGAGATGGCGGGGGCCAGGGCCCGGCGCGTTCATATCAACGACCTCATCTCGGGGGAGGCCAAGCTGTCCGATTACCAGATTCTTGCCTTCCCCGGCGGGTTCAGCTTCGGCGACGACGTGGCCTCCGGCAAGGTCCTGGCCGTCAAGGCCAAGGTCGGCCTGGGCGACGAGATCATGCGCTTCATCGACGACGGCAAGCTCATCATCGGAGTGTGCAACGGGTTCCAGGTCATGGTCAAGTACGGACTCCTGGCCGATCCCGGAGCCGAGTTCGGCGTGCCCCGCCTGACCCTGACCCATAACGACTCCAACCGCTACGAGGACAGGTGGGTCCACCTGAAAAGAGCATCGGACAAATGCGCGTGGACTCGGGACCTCGAGGATATCTATCTGCCCGTGGCCCACGGAGAGGGAAAATTCTATACCCTTCCCGACCGCCTCGAGGCCATCGAACAAGGCGGCCAGGTCGCCTTCAGGTACGCCGATGAACAATACGAGCCGGCCGGCGGAAGGTTCCCCTTTAACCCGAACGGGTCCCTAAACGACATAGCCGGAGTGTGCGACGAGAGCGGACGGGTCATGGGCATGATGCCGCACCCGGAAAGGTCCCTCCACGCGTCCAACCATCCACGCTGGACCGCGAGACGCGAGCTGGCCGTCAGAAAAGGCGAAAATTTCGAGAAGGAAGGAGACGGCCTTAAAATTTTCAAAAACGGCGTCTCCTATTTTCAGTAACCGCCCAAGAGCATTCAAGGGAGGCAGGCATGATATTCAATTCCCCGCGGAAAAACCAAAACCAAAAACGGACTCGGAGCTTTCTCATTTTACTGCTCCCTTTGATGATGGTCGCCATCGCGGCCCGGGCCGAGGATATGCCCGCGGCCGACAAAGCCGATCGCCTGGCAAGCTACGACGCCCGGGAGGTCATATCCGGGATGGAAGACCTCATGAGAAGCAAGACCAATCATTCGAGGATGGTTATGACCGTTATCAATCCGGCCTGGAAAAGTCCCCGCGCCTACGAGATGCTCAGTTGGGACGACCGGGAGGGAGACAAAAGCTTCATCCGCATCATCGCCCCTCCCCGCGACAAGGGGAACGCCTTCCTCAAGATCGGCAACGTCTTCAAGATGTACATTCCCACGGAGCGCGAGAACAAGCCCATAACCATCCCACCGTCCCTTATGCTCCAGCCCTGGATGGGCTCGGACTTTACCAACGATGACCTGGTCCGGGAGTCGAGCATCCTCGACGATTACGAGCAGACCCTCGAGGGAATCGAGAAGGACGAGAACGGCAAGGACCTTCTCCGCGTCAGGCTTGATCCCAAGCCGGAGGCGGCCGTGGTCTGGGGCAAGATAGTGGTCCTGGTCCGGCCCGACGACTATATTCCGGTGCGCCAGAAGTACTACGATGAGGACGGAGCCGAGGTGCGGGAGATGCGCATGTCCGAGATCAAGGAAATGGGCGGCCATAAAATACCCACCAGGTGGGAAATGGTCAGCCTCGAGGAGGACAAAAAGGGAAGAAGCACGGTGCTCGAGATCAAGACCATGGAGTTCGACGTCGAGATCGATCCTGCAACCTTTACCGAGAAGAACCTGACCAGGCGCGACTGGGAATAACCTGAGGCGCGCTGAATCGGTTACGGCGCCCTCGCCTGGACTTCGATAGTTATATTTCCCTTTGCCCGCGGTGGATGACCGTCACGGCCCATGGCTGGTCCGCCATGTTTACTTCCAGGTCCGTTAATGAAAATATTATAGAAGGACTAAAAGTGGGCCGGCGACATGGGGCTTACCGGACGGCTTCAGGCGGCCTGACCGAAAAACATTTTAGTCTCCAGTCCCAAAATCAATTTAATCGAAATATTCATCGCGAAAAATTCCAGGCAATGGGCGGACAATTTATAATCGGTTAAAAGCCGCGAAAACCGGACTGGATATGGGATTGCTTTCTAAATATTCAATATTTAACATAATATTTTGTATAACTCCTTGACGGGCGCGCGGGGTTATGATATTATCAATACGTGGTTAAAGCCATTTAATTACCTTGTTTCAAGCTGGGGGTTTAAGCGAATAAAGCCTCAATGCTGACGGGGCGAAGGACGAAAAGGAGATTTGGAGGATGAAAAAGATTTTATTCGCGGTCGTGGTCGGCGTTTCGTTTTCTGCCTTAATGCTCTCTTGCGGAGGCTCGAGCTCCGACGTGTCTCATCCGCCGACGGATGATACCATGCTTCCCAACAATCTGTACTGCGGGGATTATTTTGCCCTGGGGGAATGCATAGCCAGGTACTGCGCCAACGAGGATGACGAGTGCATCGGCCTTGATATTTTCGACGGCCCCTTCCTGGCGGCCGTGGAAAAGGGATGCGCGGACGAGGACGATATCGCCGTCTGGGAAGAGTACTGCAACGTGCCGGAAGAATAAATCGGATAACCTTTTAATCTATCGATTCGCGACCGCGGGCGGCCGATAACCTTGGCCGCTCGCGGCGCCGTCTTTTACCGCCCCGCCGGTCCCCGATCAAATACCCAATAAGCCGGCGGCGTTATCGTGGAAAAATCCTCTTCTGAAATCCGGGTCCGAGGAAGTCGCCTCCATGCCCGCCTTGAGCGCGAACTTGGGAAGGGTAAAGGGAAAGTCGGTGGCGAACAGAAGCCTTCCCGTCCCCATCTTGTCCGCGGCTTCCCTGATGTGAAGAGGCCCGTGGAAACTGCAATCCGCGTGGACGTTATCCCTGCTTGAAGCCAGGTCGTATACGGCCTCAGGGCGGTTCATGTTGAGGTGCGCCAAAATAAACGGCGTCCCGGGAAAGGCGTCCAGCAGCCGGGCGAAGCGGGAGGCGTCGCCGTAGGAGTCGCGCTCGCTCTTGGGACCAAGGTATCCGGACGTCCCGGCGTGAAGCAGCACGGGCTTTCCAAAGCGGGCCCATATTTCCAGCGTTTCCAGATAGGCCGGGTCCTCGGGCGCCAGGTTCTGAAGGATGGGATGGAGCTTGAGGCCAAGGCATCCTCTTTCATGATACCTTATGAGCTTTCTCTCCTTGTCCGGGTCGAGGGGATGGACCGAGGCGAAAGTCTTGATGGTAAGCGGAGGCTCGGAGTTGTCCACCATCTCCGAGGCCGCCATGGCCATGCCCTCCTCCCTTTTGATCTTGTCCAGGGAAAAGGAACTCGAGAGCATCATGCGCCAGCTCGATTTGTACTCGGCGATCAGGTTTAAATTGTCATCCGTCTCGCGGATGGGCTCGATGGGCTGTAGAACGCTTATCGACACGCCGAAGGGAGCCGAGCATTTGAGGAGTTGAGGAAGGTTGGCCATGCCCGCCCGGCCCGACTCCCGCTTTTGCCTCGCCTCCAGGGCGAGTTCCTCGTCCCGCTCCCGGGAGGCCGAGGCCCAAAAGCCCTCGCGCTCGATGACCGAGCCCGGGTCCCAGGGAACGCGGTCGCAAAAGGAAGGGTATTCGTCGCCAAGAAAAAGGTCCCCCACGTGGACGTGAACGTCGATGATCTTCATGACCCAACCCGCCCATTCAGGCGCGAGTTCCGTATCGCTTTTCTATGCCCGTCCGCGGCGATGGCGTCTTCCTCCATCTTTTTATGGTAAAGCGAAGAGGGGCCGCGTTCAATGGCGGGAAATATCGGCCCGCGCCGGGGCGGTCGCCTTATGACGAGCCCTCGCGGGTAAGAGCGCGGATTTCCTCGAGCACCGCGTCGGCCGCGGCCTCGAGCTGGGAAGGGGAAAGATGCTGGTGGACGGGAAGCGAGACAATCTCGCCCGCGGCCGCCTCGGCCTCGGGGCAGTCGCCCGGCCCCATGCCCAAAAAGGCGAAGGCCGGCTGGAGATGGACGGGCGTGGGGTAATGAATTAGGGTGGGAACGCCGCGCGCTTTGAGACGCTCGCGAAGCTCGTCCCGCTCGGAGGAAGGGACCCGGATAACGTACTGATGGAATACGTGGATTCTTCCCTCGCTCGTCACCGGCGCGTTGACGAACTCCTCCTCCTCGAAGCGGGCGCCGTAATAGGAGGCGTTGGACCGCCTCTTCCCGTTCCATTCGTCAAGCTTCTTAAGTTTGGCCATGAGCACGGCCGCTTGTAGAGAATCGAGCCTGCTGTTAAAGCCGAGACAGTCGTGCCGGTTTTTAATGACGGACCCGTAATTGGCCAGGAGCCTGACCTTCTCGTCTATCTCGGGGCTCGAGGTCGCCACCATCCCCGCGTCGCCCACGCCCCCCAGGTTCTTGGTCGGATAAAAGCTGAAGGCCGAGGCCGCGCCCATGGTCCCCGCCCTTTTGCCTTTATACGTCGCGCCGTGGGCCTGGCAGGCGTCCTCGATAACCGCGGCGCCCCGGCCCTCGGCCCAGGATAAAATCGGGTCCATGTCCGCCGGCTGGCCGTAAAGATGCACCGGGACCACCGCCTTGACCCCGCACTCACCGTCATCGGGCAAGAGATCGGGATCGAGATTAAGGTCCATGGGATTGACGTCGATAAATAGCGGGGTCGCGCCCGCGTGAATAATGGCCATGGCCGTGGCCGTAAAGGTGTTGGCCGCCGTGACCACCAGGTCGCCCTCACCGACCCCGGCCGCCCGGAGCGCCAGGTGGATGGCGTCAGTGCCAGAGGCGACCCCCACCGCGCGGGAGACCCCGAGATACTCGGCGAAGGACTTCTCGAACAAATCCACCGCCCGCCCCTGAATGTAGTCTCCCCTTGAAAGAACGTCGGACAGGGCCGCGTCGATCTCGTCTTTCAACTCGAGGTAGTCCGCCGCCGGGTCGTTGAATTTTATCGCTTCCAACTCTAGCTCCTGATCCCCAGCCTTAAATATACAAGGGGCCTTAAGATGCTCCACCAGCCGCTGAGCGGCTTCATCTTGGTGTAGCCCTCTTCCTTGCTGGGATAGAACTTGTCCACCGGCGCCTCGCCCACCTTGTACCCCAGCGCTATGGTCTTGTAAAAAAGGTACGGCTCGAGCTCGTAGCGGTCCAGCCACTCCTGCCCGAGGTCGATGCCCGGATCATCGAGAACGCGAAGGTCAAGCGCCCGAAAGCCGTTGGTCGAGTCGGTAATCCTGTGCCCGGTGAAAAGGCTCATGAGCCAGGGATGAAGGTACCTGGTGGCGAGGAAACGGTAAGCCGGCATGCCCCGGTGCCCGCCCTGGGGAAGGTATCTCGAGCCCTGGATAAAGTCGTAATCCCCCTTTAAGACCGGATCGAGAAGACGGGGAATCTGGTCGGGGTTGTCCTTGCCGTTGCCCGCGATGGTCACCGCGGCCTTGCACCCCATCTCGCGGGCCGCGTTGTATATCTTCCGAACCGCGACCCCCGCGCCAAGGTTCTCCAGGTGGCGCACCCACACGAAAGGATAGACGTCCTTCAACTCGTCGTAAACCCCGTCGTCCGAGCCGTCGTCAACCACGAAAACGACGAACTCGAGATTCTCCGAGCTCATCTCCTTGACGAAGCGGTCGAGCTTGGCCGAAAGCTTTTTGAACTTTTCGCCCTCGTTCAAAATAGCCGTGCCGATAAGGACTTTCACTGGGGCCATGGCGGACTTCAAACCTTCCCGATAATATAATCGACGCGCCAGGAACACGCGGTGGGCTCTCCCTCCCTCCAGAAGTGGTTGAACGAGTCGACCACCTTGACCGGCGCGTCAAGTTTCTCCTCTAACTTTATATAATAATCGTCCGGAAAAAGCACGATGGGAGGAGAGTGATCGCGTGAACTGTCGCGGCCGGCGCCAAAAGCCTCGCGGCAATAGGACAGGTACCGGGCCTTTTCACGGTCGTATTTTTCCCGGCCGCTCGCGAGAGGCATCTGCCCGGCCAACACCATCCCGCCCGGCCCGGTCACCCGTAGGGCCTCCAGCAAGGCCCGACCGATATCGTCCTCGTCGGTGAAGTTCATCAATGTAAAGTAGATGAGAACGCGGTCGAAAGAACCATTTCCAAAGGGAAGGAAAAGAGCGTCGGCCAACGCCGGCTTCAGACCGGGATAGAGGGCCGCCCGGCCTATCATGGAAGGCGCGAAGTCCACGGCGAACACGGCGCGGGCGTTCTCGGCCAGGGCCGCGCCTATCCAGCCGGGACCGCAGCCGACGTCGAGCAGGGTCATCGACGAGTCAAGTCCAAGCTTTTTCCCGACGTCCTCCATCATCAGCCGGATTTTTTTCTCGGGCCAGACCACACCCTCGATGGTATCCCATTTGGAGAGAAGCCAGGGACTCTCGCCCAGCTTCCCGGCCCTCTCCCTGGCCCACGCTATCCAGAGCTCGCGGTTCATGGCCCTTACGCGAAGTATCCGTAGAGGGCCCGGCCTATCTTCTCGGTTACGCCGTCGGGCACGCCGGGCCTGGTCGCTATTGCGGTGATCTCGGAAAGGGCCCGCCTCGCCTCGGACGCGTCGTCCCCCCCTTCCCGAAGGTAAAACCTTATCTCTTGCTCGTCCGCCCCCATGTGCCGCTTGTACCTTATCAGCCCCGGCTGGTCGTCGTCGGACAGTCCCAGGTCGAAGGCCCGGAGTCCTTTTTCAACGCCAAGCCTTATCCCCTCCCAATGGAGCAGGTGGTTGGCGCGGAGGTTCGGCCGCTCATAATCCGAGGCGCCGAACTTATAAATAGTCTGGTCTTGCCAGAATAACAGGCAATGGGCCGCGGCCATGGCTCCGTTTTCGTCGAAGGCCCCGAGAAAGGTCCCGCCCCCATGCCGTATGATCTCGTTCCAGATACTTTGGAAAAAGTCCCAGGGCTGAGCCAACAGGCCGTACCGGTACTTGCGAACTCGAAGCTGCATCTCGTAAAAGGACCTAAGCTCCTTCTTTTTCAGGTGCCGGACGGTAAGGCCGTTTTTACGGGCGAGCCTGACCGCCCTTCTGAATTGAGGATGAGTCCTTTCCCAGGCATCCTCCTCGCTACTCGCCAGAGGAAGAAGGTGCCGGCGAGCGGTCTTGCCTAATGCAAAACCAAGATTGGCGGGCGGACCTTTTTCCTCGATCCACCGAAGAGTAATCTTGTGATCGGGATACTCCCTGACAACGGCCTTGACCATGGCCGTCACCTGGGAGCGACGACTCGATACGGGGTCGCAAAAGTCGCTGAAGGCCATGCTCACCACGCGTCTTCCCAGCTCGTCCTCCACGGCCGCGAAGTGAAGGCCGGCTATATATTCGCCGTCCCGCTCGACCACCGCCGCCTTGACCGGAAAACCGTAAGTCCCGGAAACGGCCTTGATCCAGCCGGGAGAATGGAAGACGCTCGAGGGATTTTTCTCGACCAGGGAAATCCATCTCCGGTCCGCCAGGGGAAAAATGATCTTGGTTTCGATTTTATTGGACATGGATTTCGGGGACGGGATCATTTGCCTCGCGCCAGGGCCTTCTGAACCATCTCGAGGGTCCTTACCACCTCGAGGCCGTTGTTCCCGTCGCTGAGGGGTTTTTGGCGCGAGCGGACGCACTCGATAAAATGCCCGTTCTGCAGGACCATGGGTTCCTCGGCGCTGATCTTGGGCATATGCACGTCGCTGGCCCGGGCCATGCGGACGAAAGACCCGAAGTCCGAGTAAAAGGGCTCCTCCAGGCTCCCCCTCGAGTGGACCCGCACCGGCTCGAGGGGATTCAAGTCGTCCCAGATAATCATGCGGTGACTGCCGACCACCATGATCTCCCGCTGCTTGCGGGGAGTGAGCCAACTCACGTGAACGTGGCCGAGGGTCCCGCCCGGATAATGGAGCGTGATGAAGCCGATGTCCTCCCGTCCCGGCTTTAAAAAGGAGGCCGCCTGGGCCGACGCCTTTTTGGGCGGGCCGCCCATAAGGTAATTGAAGATGGAAACGTCGTGGGTGGCCAGATCGTAAACCACGTTGACGTCTTCCCTGACCGGTCCCGGATTGGTGCGCATCGAGGTCATGTAATAGACCTTGCCCATCTTCTCCGACTCGATGTACTGCTTGATCTTTTGAATGCCCGCGTTGTACATGAAGATGTGGCCCACCATGAGCACGCGCTTCTTGCGGCCGGCCAGGGAGTTGAGCTCGCGGCACTCCGCGGAGGACACGGCCAGCGGCTTTTCGCAAAGCACGTCTTTTCCGCTCTCGAGCGCGGCGCCGGCGATCTCGCGGTGGGTCTTGCCGGGGGTGGCCACCACCACGGCGTCCACTTCGCCCGAGCGCAGCACCTCACGATAATCGCCGGTAAACTCTACTTCAGGGTAAAGAGATGAAAGGGCCTCGAGGCGGGACCCGTCCGAGTCCGAGGCGAAAACCACCCGGGCGTCGGCCAGTTGTCTGAAAGTCCTCAGATAGTTTGGACCCCAATGGCCAAGGCCGATTACGCCGATGCCGACTTGACCGGCCGCGCCGGATTTCCTTTTCGCGCTCGCCAACTTGAATCTCCCGCTTGATTTAATAGCACCGCCCCAAGGATATTGCAAAATTCCGGGAAACGACTTTTACCCGGTTCAATCCAGATGAGACTTGATTTTCTCCGCGTCCTTTTTGCTCACCCCCGGCGTCCCGGCTATCTCGTCCACGCTCGCGTTTCTTATCCCGCTTATGCCGCCGAACTTCTTGATCAACGCCGCGGCCTTTTTACCGCCCACGCCGGGCACGTCCTCCAAGACCGAGCGCTTGAACTGCCTGGACCGAAGCAGCTTGTGATAGGAAACCGCGAAAGCGTGGGCCTCGTCCCGAATCCTCTGCAAAAGAAACATGGCCTCCGTGGCCCGCTTCAGATGCACCGGCTCCTTGGCCCCCGGCACGAAAACGCGCTCTCCCTTTTTCTTCAGTTCCTCCGAGAGCGGGTCCCCAATCTCGCCGTCCTTGGCCAGCCCGGCCAGGTCCACCGAGTTAACGCCCAGTTCCTCCATTACCGCCCGGGCCACGTTGAGCTGGCCCTTGCCTCCGTCCACCACCAGGAGGTCGGGGAGGGGCGAGCCTTCCCGCAGCGCCCGTCCGAAACGGCGGGTCAAGACCTCCCGCATCATGTCGTAGTCGTTCACGCCCTTCACGTCCTTGATCCGATATCTGCGGTAGCCGGACTTGTCGGGGTATCCCTCCAGGAACTTGACCACCGAACCGACCGCGTGCTCTCCCGCCAGGTTCGAAATATCGACGCACTCGATCCAATGAGGAGAACGGCTAAGACGGAGCCTGGCCTGCAATTCCTCGATGGCTCGTTGCCCGTCCTCGCTCCGGTCGCTCGAGCGCCTCAGGGACTCGCCCGCGTTGGCCGAGGCCATCTCGACCAGCTCTTTGCCCTCACCACGGAGGGGGACCCGAAACGAGACCTTTTTGCCCCGAGCCTCGGAAAGGGACTCCACAATGACCGCCGAGTCGGCCGGCGTAAAAGGCGCGAGTATCTCGTCCGGCGGCTCGGCCCTGTCCGGGTAAAGCTGGGACAAAAAGGAACCCAAGACCTCGTCGTCGGGCAGGCTGAGCCTGGAAAAGTTGCTGGACTCGCTTATTAAAAGTATCCCGTCCCGATAGCCAAGAAGATGCAAGGCGACCCGGTCGCCCTCCCGGTAAAACCCGATGACGTCGCGGTTGACCGGACGGGTCGAGTCGACCTTTTGCCGCTCCAGGGTAAGCTCGATCGCCTGGACCCGGTCCCTGAGCCGCGCCGCCAGCTCGAACTTCTCCGCCTCGGCCGCCTCCAGCATTTTTTCCTTCAACTCCTTGACCAACTCAGGTTTTCTTCCCTTCAAAAAACGCGTGACCTGGTCCACCATCGCCCGGTACTCCTCTTCGTCAACCCCACCCGTGCAGGGACCGAGACACGCCCCGATCTGATGGTTGAGACAGGCCCGGTCGCGAAGCCGGAACCTTCCCTGACAGCGGCGAAGAGGAAAAATCTCCTGCAGCGTCTTGATGGTGGACTTGACCGAGGCGCTCGAGCTGTAAGGCCCGAACAACTCGTCCCTGCCCCCCTTTTTCGGACGCCTGGCGAGAAGAAGCCGGGGAAACTTCTCGGACGTGGTGAGCCGGACGTGGAAATAGGTCTTGTCGTCGCGAAGCCTCAGGTTATAGCGGGGCCGGTATTTCTTGATCAGGTTGTTCTCGAGGATAAGCGCCTCTTTTTCATTGTCCGTGATCACGTACTCGAGGTCCCAGGTCCCGCGCCTCAGGAATTGGACGTGGCGTCTTCCGTCGCCCGAGTCCTTGCCGTAAGACCTGACGCGCGCCCGGAGGTTCTTGGCCTTGCCCACGTAAAGGACCTTGCCTTCCTTGTTTTTAAAGATATAGACGCCCGGCGAGGTGGGCAGGGCGGGGATTTTCTCCTCCCACCGGGAGGATGGGTTTTCCCCTTGATCCCGCTCGGTCGCTTTTACGCCGTCCTCTTCCATTTCCCTTTCCCGCGCGCCGTGAATGACTATCGGTCTCTTATTTCAACTCGAAGACGGCCCTGACCGGGCAGTGGTCGGAGATGACGCCACCCTTGGAGTTCAGAGGGTAATCCACCGACCGCTCGAGGACGGTCATGTCCCTGTGCACGATCCAGTCGATCTTGATCGCGCACCTGGCCTTGTCGCCCTCCGGCCGGCAGCCGCCGGTGGGAGAGTTGTCGCCCTTAAACGTATTTTCCATGCCCTTTCGCGGCAGCATGGTCCACATAAGGCCCCAGGGCAACTCGTTGAAGTCTCCGCCTATCACGGCCGGGCCCGGGCGGCCCTCCGCGTCCTCCACTATCTGAGACATCTGAAGCCACTTGCCCAGGGTCTCGGCGTTGCTCTCCAGGTGCGCGCTGTAAACGCGTACCCGGTCACCCGAGGGAAGCACCACGGTGGCCCCGAGAGTCACGCGCTCTCCCCGCCTGGGCTGTCCGTCGATCCATCCCCACCGCTCCCAGGAGTAGACCGTCCGATGCCGGATGACGGTGACGTCCTCGAGGGGGAAAGGAGAAAGGATGGCGTTGCCATGGTCGCCCTGGTTCTCAGGCGTCTCGTCGTTATACTCGATGTACTCGGTGACGAAGGCCATATTCATGCCCAGGGCCCTGGCCATTTCCCGGGCCACGAACACCTCGCCCGTGCGGCTGTGGTTGCGGTCCGACTCACTTATCAGCAATACCGTCGCCGGCGGGTCCTTTCTTTTCGACTCGACGTAATCGGCCACGTCCTCCCAGAAAAAGCCCCGCTCGATGTTGTAGGCGATGACCTGGAGACGGCCGTCAAAGGGAGTATCACTCGAGGCGTACGACTCGATTACGGGCGTATCTATGTCCCACGTTGTCTTGTCCTTTTTTCCAGCCAGAAGCGGACCCGCGATGATCATAATAACGGCCACCATGGCCGCGGCCGCCGCGCTTTTTCTCATCTTGATTTCCTCCATTTTCTCCGGGCCTTCCCGGTCATCTTTTCCAAGGCGCCTTCTCCCTCTTGGGCTTTCGGGATTTATCGCGGCGGGGCTTGGCTGAGGGCGCGGCCATGACCGCGTCGACGTCGAACGCGACGGGCTCGGGCGCCTTCTTTTTCGAGGAAGGCTTTTTCGCCGCGGTCCCCGCCAGTCCCTTTTCCTCCATTTTGCGGACGAACTCGGCGCGAAGGATTTCTTCATCCCTCGTGAGCTTGGCCTCCATCTTGACCAGGTCCTGGAGGGGAAGCCCGTCGCCGCCGCGGTGGAACAGGGCCTCACCGCGAAGGGCGGCCTGCTCGCCGTTTATTAGCCCCTTTTTCCAGCGGGAGGGAATTTCCTCTTCACCCAGCCTGGCGCCCAAAATGGCGCCCACGATGGCGGCCATGGAGTCGGTGGCCTTGCCCAGACCGATGGTCTTTTTAAGGCCGTCCTCAAAATCGGCGGCGGTAAGGGCCACGAATAGGCAGGAAAGGCCCGCGGCCATTACGAACCCCTGGCCGGGCTCGGTGATCTTATGCTCGGGGAACTGCCGGTTGGACTCCGCCACTATCTGCCGGAAGACCATGGACTTATCCGGCAGGTCGAGAAGGCGCGGAAACATGGAAAGCGCGTCTTTGGTCATGCCGATACGGTCGGTCAAGGAAACGGGGATAAGGTGGTAATACTCGAGCCTGACTAATTTCTCGGCCTTTTGGGAAGCCTCGATCAGGTCCTCCATCATGGCACGAGGCCTCTGGCCGTCCCATTCCCCGGTGACCGACCGGGCCGCCGCGTGGGCCACCGCGGCGGCCATGACCAGGGCGCGCGGATCAAGGTGGGTGATCGCGCCCTGCCCGACGGCCGCCCGGATCCTGGCCTCTTCATCGTCAAAGTGGAAGAGTCCGGCCGGCGCGGCCCGAGACGCGGCCCCGACGCCGGCCGAGGGGGCCGCGGCTTTTTCCGGGGTCTCTCCCTCCATGAGCGCGAACATGACCTTGCGGAAGTTGGGTCCCGCTCCCCGAATGGCGCCCAGCTTGCGGCCCGTGTCCGCCCCGGCCAGGGCTTTCAGCATCCTGACGAGGTGGCCGGCGTCAAAGCCCCGGCATTTTAAAAGGGAGTCGGCAAGGGCAAGGGAGAGTTGCGCTCCGTCGCCGTAAAGACCCGGCCTCATCCACCGGTGCGGCTTCTTCTTCCAGGCGATGGAAGGATCGACGTAATCCTTGACCTCACCGTAAAGCTGACGGACGTGGCCGTCCTTAAGACCCTTCACCGGAGAACCAAGAGCGTCGCCCACGGCGAGACCCAACATGGAGCCCCTGAACCTTTCAACCCTCATCTCGTGCGTCACCTCATCCAAGAAAACGCGAGGCGAGACGGGACCTTGGCCTTATCCGGCTAAAGAACGCCGGGATGGTGGCCAAGCCAGTCAGCCAGCTTCTTATTAAGAGCGTACAGGGCCCTTCCCCTGTGAGAAACCTTGAGCTTGTCCTTCCTCGTGAACTGGGCAAAGGTCTTGCCCACCGCGGGAAAATAGAATATCGGGTCGTAACCGAAACCGTTGACCCCGCGGGGCTCCTCCACGATTACCCCCTCGCATGAACCCTCGGCCGTGATCACCAATCCGTCCGGCGTGGCCACCGCGATCACGCACACGAACCTCGCCGAGCGCTTGTTTGCCGGGACCTCGCGAATAAGCTCTATCAGCTTTCGGTTGTTTTCCTCATCCGTCGCGTTCTCCCCGGCGAAGCGGGCCGAATATACGCCGGGCGCCCCGCCCAGGGCGTCAACCACCAGGCCCGAGTCGTCGGCTATGGCGTGCCTGTGCGCGTGCTCGGCGATGGCCCTGGCCTTTTTGACGGCGTTGGCGAAAAAGGTCTCGCCGTCCTCGATCACCTCGGGCGCCCTCGGATACCTGGAGAGGGAAACCACGTGGACGTTCGAGTCCACCAGAGCCTCCTGGATTTCGACCAGCTTGCCCTCGTTGCGGGTCGCGGCCACCAGCTCGATCATTTGATACCCAGGACTTTCCTCTGGATGGCGAACAGATCGCCGATTCCCCCGGCCGCCAGTCCGATCAATCGGTCGAGCTGGGCGCGGGAAAAGGGCTCACCTTCCGCCGTTCCCTGAATCTCGATCATCTTGCCCGATCCGGTCATGACTATATTCATGTCCACGTCGGCCGAGCTGTCCTTTTCATAATCCAGGTCCAGGACCGGCGCGCCCTTCCATATGCCCACGCTGATGGCCGCGCAAAGGTCGGTAATGGGAAAATTCTCGATCTTGCCGCTTTTCACAAGGCTCCGGCAAGCGTCGTACAGGGCCACGAAGCCTCCGGTTATGGAGGCGCACCTGGTGCCGCCGTCGGCCTCGATCACGTCGCAGTCCACGATGATGGTATAGTTGTCGATGGCCTCGAGGTTGGTAACGGCCCGGAGGGACCGGCCGATAAGCCGCTGGATTTCCTGGGTCCGGCCCGAGACGCTTCCTCTTTCGCGCCTGGTCCTGGTGCTGGTGGAACGCGGCAGGAGGCCGTACTCGGCCGTCACCCAGCCCCGGGCCTCGTTGCGCATCCACCTCGGCCTTCCCTCCTCGACGCTGGCCGCGCAAAGCACGCTGGTGCCGCCCATGGTGATTAGCGCGCTGCCCTCGGCGCTTTTAACGGCTTTCCGCTTGATCTTGGTGGGACGCATGGTCTCGAGGCCGGAGTTTTTTTTCTTTGTCATGAGTGGTCCTCAGGGAGTTGTCCCGGAGCCCAGTCCTCTCCTGGCGTTGGTCTGTTCGCGATACTGGAGAATGGCCTGGGCCAGGGCCTCGACTATCTTGTCCTGCGTCTCGGGGTCGGTAATAACCTGGGCCTCGAGGGGACTGGTGAGAAATCCAACCTCCACGAGCACCGCCGGCATGGCGGCGTCCATCAACACCTTGAAGGGAGCCTGCTTCACCCCCCGGTTCTCGGACTTCATTACCCGCGACATGTTGTCCTGGATCATCTCCGCCAGGCGCTCGGAGTCGGCCAAAGACTCGGTCTGGGCCATGTCGCCCAGGATGGCCTCGAGGTCGGTAAGCACCTCGCTGGGCGCGGCCGTGTCCCCGCCGATTTCCCGGTTCTCCCAGATGGCCAGTTCCTCGGCCGCCTTGTCCGAGGCCGTGAGGCTGGCGAAGAAGGTCTCGAAACCCTGGGCGCTAACGCGCCTGTACCCGTTGGCGTGGATGGACACGAAAACGTCGGCGCCCATCTGTTTGGCCTTGCGCGGACGGTTGGCCAGGGTAATAAAGACGTCTTCCTCCCTGGTCATGGCGGCCTTGACTCCCGGCTCGCGCTCGAGCCTTACGCGGAGCTTTTTGCCAATGTCCAGGACCACGTCCTTTTCCTGGAGGCCCGAGGGGCCCTTGGCGCCGGGGTCATGCCCGCCGTGTCCCGGGTCGATAACGATCACGTCCACCGGGTTGCGGTCGGGTGAATCGGGGACGGGAACGGCGGGGGCCGCGGCCACAACCGCCGGAGAAGGCGCGGCGGGGTCCTCGGGCGTTGTCCCTTTTTTGAACAGCCCCGGAAAAAGCGCGTTTTTCTGCACGCCCACCTCGGTCCCGTCGTAAAGAAGACGGACCTCTTTTCCCAGGGCCTTTGCCACCAGGGAGGTGTAGACCTCGCCCGGTATATAGACCTTCTCGCCTATCCAGATGGGAGCGTGCCGGAGATTTAAGTCCGACGAGCCGTAACTGGCGCGCTTGCCCGCGGTCTCGACGAATATCAGGCCTTTTTCCGTCTTGATAAAGGCGACCTTGCTGGAGGGGTCGGAAAAACAGGACAACTCGAGGGCCGCGCAAGAGTCGGCCAGGGGAAGAAAGACGGCGTCTCCCACCACCTGGAAGTCGGTGAATGAATGGACCAGACGATTGTCCACCCTCAGTTGAAGCTCCTTGGGGGCCTTTTCATCGGCCAGAGCGAAAACACCCGAAACCACAAGCAACGCCGCGACGGCCGCGAAGAAAAATGGCTTTCTCATATGGAATATTTTATCACGGCCTCGCCGAGCGAAAAACACGGCGTCTTGCGAGGTCGGGGTTGACGCTCAGTTGACGCTCAGTTGACGAAGTTGACCTTGTTCTTGCAGCTCGAGCAGGAGTCTCCCGAGAGCGATCCGATTTTCGTCCTGTAGCCCGACCTGGAGACGAGGACGGCCCCGCAATTCGGGCAGATCGAGTCGCTTCCCTCCTCGAGAACGACGTTGCCCAGGTAGACGTAATTGAGCCTGGCCTTGGCGATCTCGTAAGCCCGCAGCATGGTCTTGGCGGGGGTGGCCGGGTTTTTCATCTTGTACATGGGACGGTAGGCCGAGAAGTGTAGGGGAAGGTCCGGCGAGACGGAGTGGATGAAATCGACCAACTCGGCAATGTCCTCGTCCGAGTCGTTTTCGCCGGTCACGATCAAATTGGTAACCTCGACCAGGCAGTCCCCGGCCGCCCGCTCGATGGTTTTCATCACCGGCTTCACCCCTCCCCCGCAAAGGCGCCTGTAGAAGCCGTCGCGGATGGATTTAAGGTCAACGTTCATGGCGTCTATATAAGGAAGAATCTCCTCGAGGGGCTCGGGGTTATAGTAGCCGTTCGTCACCAGCACGGCGCCTATGCCCTTTTCCCTGGAAAGCCTCGCCGCGTCGATCACGAACTCGAAGTTTACGTAGGGCTCGTTATAAGTGTAGGCGATGGACCCCGATCCCTGACGCTCGGCCGCCGCGACGATATCCTTGGGATCGGCCCCGTCCGTCCTGACCTTTCCGTCCCAAAGGTGGTAATTCTGGCAAAAGTCGCAGGAGAAGTTGCATCCCACCGTGCCCACCGAAAGTATGCTCGAGCCCGGATGGTAATGATATAGCGGCTTTTTCTCGATGGGGTCCATGGCCAGGGCCGAGACCTCGCCGTAGCGCGAGGCGTAAAGGACGCCGCCCTGGTTCAGCTTATTTCCGCAAAGGCCCGTTTTTCCTTCCTTGATCATGCACAGGCGTGGGCAAAGAAGGCACCTTGTCTTTCCCTCTTCTTTTTTCTCCCAATACCTGGCTTCCTTCATGCGGGGCCTCTTTAAATTCCAAGACCTGTTTTCGAGTCAGGCGAAACTCGAGGCCAGCTCGGCGTGCTCGGCTCGTCCGATTACCCGGGCCAGGTCTTCTCTTGGCGGAGGTTTTTCCATGAGGAACCTCTCCTTCATGGACAGGACCCTTTTCACCGCCATGGCCGTCTGGGCGTATCCCAGAATTCCCTGCTTGATTCCCTCGATGATGGTCTCTCTCACCTCGGCGGCCTTTTCCATTCCGCTGACGGCGAGGAGCAGGTCGCACCCCGACCGTACGGCCTGGAAGGTCGCGTCCTGGGTGTTCATGTACTTGGACAGGGCTCCCATCTCGAGGGCGTCGGTCACAATGACCGAGTCGAACCCCATCTCGTGTCTCAGGAGGTCGGTAAGGATGGTCTTCGAGTGCGTGGCGGGATAGTACTTGTCCAGTTCTTTATAGCGGACGTGGGCGGTCATGATCATGGGTACCTTGGCCTCGACGGCGGCCTCGAAGGGTACCAGCTCGCGCCGGTCGAGGGTCTCGCGGTCGGCCAGGACCTCGGGGAGGTCCAAGTGGGAGTCAACCCCCGTGTCTCCGTGCCCGGGAAAATGCTTGCCGCAGCAGATGATGCCCGCCTCGTTAAAGGCCTCGATCATGGCCGCGCCCAGGCGGGCCACCCGGTTGGCGTCGGAACTGAAGCTGCGGTCGCCGATGATGGGGTTGGCCGGGTTCGAGTCCACGTCGAGGACCGGCGCGAAGTTGACGTTGATACCCGCGGCCATGAGCTCGGCCGCCATGGCCTTGGCCACGGCCCTGGCCTTCCTCGAGTCGCCCTTCCTCTCGAGGTCCCGCGCCGAGGGCCAGGCGGTGAAAGGAGGTGACAGATGATTGACCCGCCCACCCTCGTGATCGATGGATATGATGGGCGGAAGGGTCGACGCCCGCCTTATACCGTCGGTAAGGTCGCGTATTTCCTCCGGCGTTCCCAGGTTCTTGCGAAAAAGGATCACGCCGGAAACCAGGCCCTTGGACAGGGCCTTCTCGACCTCGGACGGCAACGTCTTGCCCTCGAAGCCGGCCACCACCATCTGGCCGGCCATGATCTCGGGGTCCATTTCCATTTCCAGCATTTTCGGTTTGGCGCCCATGGCTCACCTCCTGTGTAAAGCATATCCGAGACGGGAGCCAATGCAAATGGATAGAGGAAAAAAATCGGGAAATCTTCCCGAGTACAATCGGCCATTCTCGACCCTCGAATCGATAAATCAATAAAACCTTTGCGGCCTTGCCCCGTTTGATCTATCTTAGATCGCGTCGCCAATTGCTTTGGCGAAGAAAAAGTCAACCGATCAAGAGGAGAGGATAAATGTCTAAAAAGAGCTTGAAAAAGGCTTTTTTGCTTCTGGCCGCCCTGCCGGTGGCCTTTGGCTTATTATTTATACAAGCAAGCGGGGCCGTGGACCTCGAGAAGGCGGCGGCCGACCAGATCAAGGCGGCCAAGGAAGCTATCGCCAAGGCTAAAAAGGCGGAGGCGGAAAAATTCGCCTCCGACGCCCTCAAGGAGGCCGAAGAGCTTCTCGATGAAGCCCAGGAACTATTTAATGAAGGCGATTACGAGCGGGCCGAGGTGGTGGCCCTCTCCGCCGAAATCCAGGCGGAACGCGCCATGGAGATGGCGGCCCTGGCCAAGGAGCGCGGCGAGGAGTCCGACGAGGAAATGCTCATGATGAGCAAGACGTCTCCCTCTCCCTCCGCTCCTCCGCCTCCTTCTCCTTCCCCCAGGCCCAGGAAAATGGCGAAAAAGCCGATGGTGACCATAGGGGGAGGAGCGATAATGGGCTCGGTACCTCCTCCTTCCTCGGCGTATCAGCCGGCCCACGGCGGGACCCGTCCGCCCAACAACGCGGCTTACGACGCCATGTTCTTCGAGACCCACGGGGTCAACCCCTTCATCGACGCCGAGGACGACCATTTGTCCACCTTTGCCGTGGACGTGGACACGGGAAGCTACACCATCTGCCGCAAGTACATATTCGACGGGAACCTTCCCCCCAAGGAGGCGGTCCGGGTCGAGGAGTTCGTGAACTATTTCAAATACGACTACAAAAAGCCCGACGCCGAGGCTTTCAGCGTCAACCTGGAGGGAGGCCCGAGCAACTTCGGCGGCGCGCGGCACGAGATGCTTCGCGTGGGCATTCAGGGCAAGGAGGTCAAGCCGGAGGACCGCAAGAGCGCCTCCCTGGTTTTCGTGATCGACGTCTCGGGGAGCATGGACCGGGAGAACCGGCTGGGCCTGGTCAAGAAGACCCTTCGCGTCCTGGTGGACCAGCTCGAGAAGGGCGACGAGGTGGGCATAGTGATTTACGGATCTCGGGCCGAGGTGGTTCTCGAGCCAACCGGAATCAAGGACAAGCAAAAGATCATCGACGCCATCGAGAAGCTGGGCCCGGGAGGGGCCACCAACGCCGAGGCGGGAATATATCTTGCCTACCAAATGGCGGCCGAGTCCTTCAAGCCCGGGGGCATCAACCGGGTCATCCTTTGCTCCGACGGCGTGGCCAACGTGGGCGAGACGGGCGCCGATGAGATTTTAAAGAGGATCGAGCGTTACGCGGACAAGGGCGTCACTTTAACCACCGTGGGCTTTGGCATGGGCAACTACAACGACGTGATGATGGAGAAGCTGGCGGACAAGGGCGACGGCCAGTACGCCTACGTTGACAACCTGTCCGAGGCCAGGCGGGTGTTCGTCGAGAACCTGACCGGGACCCTCCAGGTCATCGCCAAGGACGTCAAGGTCCAGGTGGACTTCAATCCCGAGGTGGTCCAGAGTTACCGCCTCCTGGGCTACGAGAACCGGGACGTGGCCGACGAGGACTTCAGGAACGACAAGGTGGACGCGGGCGAGATCGGCTCGGGCCACCAGGTGACGGCCCTTTACGAGATCAAGTTCCACAAGGACGGCAAGCCCGGCAAGGTGGCCGACGTTTACATCAGATACAAAAGCCCCGACCGGGAGGAGAGGGTAAAGGAAGTAAAGCGGGGTATCGAGAAGTCCGAGTTCAAGTCCGACTTCGAGAAGACCGACGCCGACCTCCGCCTGGCGGCCTCGGTGGCCGAGTTCTCCGAGATTTTGCGCAAGAGCTACTGGGCCAAGGACGGCAAGCTCGAGGACGTAATGGCCGCCCTGCAGGGACTCCCGGCCGAAAGAAGGTCGAGCGCCGACGTGATCGAGCTTATCGACCTGGTGAGCAAGGCGAAAAAAATTCAGGAAGCGAACCCGGAATAATACAAGACAGCGCACCGTGAGGGCGGCCCTGGCGCCGCCCTTTTTTTTCGCTCAACGCGATCGGAAAGAGTTACTCTTTTCTCTCGTAGAGCCTTTGGGCGATAAAGGAAGCGGCCGTCTCGGGCAGGCATCCTTTTCCGAAGCCGGCGTCAAATCCCATTTCCAGCGCGATTTTATGGGTTATCCGGGGGCCTCCCAGCAGCAAAATAAATCTTCCTTTAAGGCCCATCTTTTCGATTTCCTCCTGGAAGTCCCTGAGGTTGACAAGATGCGCGTCCTTTTGGGTCACCGTCTGCGAGACCAGCACCGCGTCGGCCCCCAGCTCGACCGCTTTGTTTAACAGCTCCCGGTTGGGGACCTGCGCCCCCAGGTTGTGGGCCTCGATCATAGGATACCTCTCGAGGCCGTAATGCCGGTCGTATCCCTTCATGTTCATGATGGCGTCGATGCCCACGGTGTGGGCGTCGAACCCCGTGCAGGCCCCTACCACCACCAGCTTCCTTTCGATCTTCTCCTTGATAAAAGCGTTGACCTCGTGGAAGTCCATGGACCTCTCGTAGAGTCCGGGGTCCATCTCGACCTCGTCCGGGTCTATGCTTACGTTTGTCCATCCATAGGCCACGAACATGGTGAAGCCCTCCATGAGGGGGGACGCGTGAGCCACCTCGCACGACTCGAATCCCAGCCTTAGCACGTACTCCCTGGCCACCTCCACCGCCTTTCCCGAGGCGTCCAGAGGAAGAGTAAAGGAGAGCTGGACCGCGCCGTCGTTCAACCTGTCTCCATAGGGTCTTATCAACATGACTAATCCCCTCCTTTCCCGTCAGCTTGAAACAACTCCGACTCGAGGGCGTCCTGTATGGGGTTCCAGTAGTCATCGGCTTTTTCGATCACGCCTTCAAGACCCTTGCCTCCGTCCGGCTTTCTTTTCACGTCGGCGAACAGGCCCTCCTCGATGGCGGCGAAAAGTCCCGACTCGGCCACCCTCTCGAGGAACTCGGCGGCCATGTCCAAAACCAGGGCCGCTCGTTTCGCGATGACGCCGTCCTTTTTATACTCGATCTCGTCACCCAGCGAGGAGGCGGCCTTCATCACCAGCCGCGCGTTGTCAATGGCCAGGAACCTGTCCTGCATAGACGGAGTATGGACCGCCTCGGTTAGCATGCCAAGCAGGTGAATCGACTGGCCCGAGATTTTCGAGACGAGGTTGAACATGGAGTTCATGACCAGGCCCCGAAACACGTCGCCGGTCATGTGCTTGGTGGGCGGCATATACTTAAGGGGCGACTTGGGAAAAATATCTCTAGCCATCTGGGCCTGGGCCAGCTCGTATAAAAGTGAGTTCTCGATCTCCGGATTGATCTCGTAGGCGTGGCCGAGGCCGATCAAGGAATGGTCGAGGCCCGCGTCCAGGGCCAGCCTCTCATTGATGAACTGGGACGCCAGCACCACGTGGGCGGCCTCGAGGGCGTCCGAGGTGGTCAGGTAGTTGTCCTCCCCGGTGTTGATGACCTCACCGGACAGGGCGTTCACCATCCGGGCGAAATGCTGGTCCACGAAGGTCCGGTAAACGTTTATGTCGCGAAACAGCACGCCGTACATGGCGTCGTTGAGCACCATGTCGAGCCGCTCGAGGGAGGCCATAACCGCTATCTCGGGCATGCAAAGTCCCGAGCAATAATTGACCAGCCTCACGTATTTCCCGATCTCGTCGCCCGCCTCATCGAGGGCTTGGCGCATTACGCGGAAATTCTCCTGGGTGGCGTACGTGCCTCCAAAGCCCTCGGTGGTCGGCCCGTAAGGAACGTAATCCAGAAGGCTCTGGGCCGTGGACCGGATGACCGCTATAACGTCCGCCTCCTGCAGCGCGGCGGCCCGGGCCTGTTTGGCGTCCTCGTAAACGTTGCCCGTGGCCACGATCACGTAAAGGAGTGGAGAGTTCTCCCGCTCCGACCTCTCGCTTATTTTCTTTGCTCGAAAAGCCAAGTTGTCCTTTACCCTCTTGCAATAGGCCCGAGTAAGTTCCCCGGCTTTTCGCTCGACTCCCGCCTTATCCACTACTCCCGCCCTAGAGAGCTCGTATCCCGAGGCCAGCTTCAGATTCATCTCCTCCACCGTCCATCCGGTCTCAACCAGCGCTCCGACGTAATACCTGGCGGCCCCTTTTCCCAGCTCGCCTTTGACGCTATCCACGGCCAGGTTGGGCACGGGAACGCCGTCGCCGCTCGCGCCGTCCGCTCCCAGCGCCCGCAAGGTTGACCGCTCGATGGAAATAGTCGTGTGAATCGATATGTACTCGTGGATGGGCGCGGCGATCCGGCGGGCGCACTCTCTCGCCCTGGCGATCTTTTCCGCGTCCAGCCCCAGCCTGCCCGCAGCTTCTTGTAATTCCTGACCCATGTTTTTATCCTCGCGGTGGATGTCTCCTTTGCAGGCCCGCCGGCTCGAGCAGGCGCTTGCCGTCGATCAGGCATTTGGCCACCCCGTCCAGCGGCTCGTACAGGGCGTCCCGGCAAAGCTCGCACCAGCACTCGGAGTAGACGTTCTCGGGCTGGGAATAGCTGGTAATTACTCCCTCGTAGTTGCGGAGCACCACTCGTTTATCGGACCAGGACAGGATGTAGTCCGGCATGAGGGGAATCTTGCCGCCGCCGCCAGGGGCGTCCACCACGAAGGTGGGCACGGCCATGCCCGTGGTGTGGCCGCGGAGGTTCTCGATGATCTCGATGCCCTTGGCGATGGAGGTCCGGAAATGGGAGATGCCCCGTGACAGGTCGCACTGATAGATGTAGTAAGGCTTCACCCGAATGGCCAGAAGGTCCTGCACCAGGCGCTTCATGATGCGCGGGCAGTCGTTCACGTCGCGCAGGAGCACGCTCTGGTTCCCCAGCGGAACCCCGCCGTCGGCCAGCATGGCGCAGGCGCGGGCCGACTCCTCGGTGATCTCCTTGTAATGGTTGAAATGGGTGTTGACGAAAACTGGGTGATGACGCCGGATGGTCTTTACGAGAGACTCCGTTATCCTTTGCGGCATGACCACGGGGGTACGCGTGCCTATTCTGACGATCTCGACGTGCTCGATCTTCCTCAACTCGCCCAGTATCCAGTCTATCGCCTCGTCCGACATGACGAGCGGGTCACCGCCCGAGAGCAGAACGTCCCGCACCTCGGGCGTCTTCCTAATATAATCGAGGCCCGCCTCGAGGGACTCCCTGGTAAGATGGTGGTCCTCGGACCCGACCAGGCGACGACGCGTGCAATGACGGCAATACATCGAGCAACGATTGGTCACGAGAAACAACACCCGGTCCGGGTACCTGTGAATGACGCCGGGGGCTGGAGAGTCCAGGTCCTCATGCAGAGGATCGTCCATGTCGTCCTCGTCATAAGCGGTCTCCCTGACGCTGGGGACCGCCTGGAGACGGACGGAGCAAAGTCTGTATTCTCTGTCCATAAGAGAAGCGTAATAGGGCGTTATGGCCATCCGGAAGCGACCAAGACACTTTTTCACGTCCTCCTTCTCCTTATCGTCAAGCTCGATGATTTCGCCTAAGGTCTCCACGTCGCGGATGCGGTTTTTAAGCTGCCAATGCCAGTCGTTCCATTCCTCGGGCTTCACGTCACGGTAAGGCGGGAGCGCCTTGTAATCGACCGATGGAAATTTTTTCATCTCATCCTCCCTTGCCGCCGGTAAAGGACTCGATAAGATCGAGAACTTCGGGAGATCTCCGGACCAGCTCGAGCGCGTACTCGGCGTGACCTCTCGCGTACCCGTTGCCGATGATCATGTTCACGTCCTTGCCGACGCCCTCCGCTCCGAGGGCGGCCCTGGTAAAGGACGTGGCCATGCCGAAGAAATAGATAGTTCCCCCCTCACGGCACGACAGCACCGAGGCCATTTCCGTGTCCGGCGAATTGACGCAATTGATTACCAGGTCCGCCATCTTGCCGTCCGTTAGCCTCTCAACCTCTGAGTGACAAAACAGTGGATCGGCCGCGTCCACGATGGAGTATTCGTCGATCAGCCCGGCATTTTTCAGGCGCTCTAGCTTTTTCCCTGACCTCGAGAAGCCGATCACGAAGCCGTCTTTCTCCATCACGTTTTTGGCCACCCTCGAGCAAAGAACGCCCGATTTGCCCGAGGCCCCGAGGATCAGGACCGTCATGCCCTTTCGCGCCAGCCGACTCGTCTGGATGGGCGCGCCGCACACGTCGAGCACGGACAGGGCCGCCCGCTCGGGAATATCCTCGGGTAGCCCGGCGATGACCCCGCTCTGGAAAATAATCGCGTGGCCCTCAACCTGTACCTGATCGGAATTGGTATCCACGTTCAGGATGGCGTCAATCTTCAGTGGCGTCAGGGACAGAGAAACCAGACTCGCCACTTTATCCCCATCCTTCACGCCGCGATCGGGCGCCGCGCTTCCGATTTGGACCACCTCTCCCATCAGCATCCCGCCCGAGCCGGTGACGGGGTTTTGCAGCTTTCCCCTTTGCCCGACTATCTCGAGTATGGTTTGCTTTATCTTCTCGACGTCGCCGCCGGCTTGTTTATGAATCTGGGCGAAGCTGGCCGAGTCCACGTTCAAGGTGCTGACCTTTATCATGGTCTCGCCGGCCCAGACGCGGCTCATGTCATTATCCAGCTTGAGCGCGGGCTGGGGCAGCGATCCCTTCGGCTCGACGACCCGATGCGACCCGTAAGGACAGCCGCCTGAAATTTCCTTGACCCTCATTTCACTTTACTCCTTGCCTTGCAAAGGCCCAGCGCCTCGCGCGTTTCGCGCGGCGTGGCTATTTCGAAACCAAGCTCGCGAGTCACCCTGGCGGCCCGTTCCACGAGCTGGGCATTGTCGCGAGCCAGGGTCTTGGGCGCGTAGTAAACGTTGTCCTCGAAGCCGGTCCGGATATTGCCTCCGCCCGCCAGCGCCCCGGCCAGGGCCGATATCGAGCCTCTTCCCCCGATACCGATGGCGGTCCATAACGAGCCCGGCGGCAACCTGTCAACCATGGCGGCCAAGCTGGAAAGACTCGCGTCAAGGCCGCCCGGGACCCCCAGCACCAGGCCATAATAATAAGGCCCCTCCACCAGTCCCTCCCGGATGAGGACCTTCGAGGCCTCGAGGTGGGAAAGGTCGAAACACTCGAGGGTCGGCTTTATTCCCTTTTCCTTCATCTCCGCCGCCGCCCTTCTCATCATGGGAAGAGTGTTGACGATGTAGTCGTCGCCGAAGTTGACGGTCCCGCAGTCAAGGGACGCCATCTCGGGATGGAGCTTAAGAGGAGCCAGCCGCTCCTCCAGGCTCATGCCGACCGCGCCGCCGGTGGTCACCTCGATGACGGCGTCGCACTCGGCCTCAATCATCCCGATGGCGCGGCGGAAGGTATCCGCGTCCTGCGTGGGTCGGCCCTTTTCATCCCTGACATGGAGATGGATTATCGAGGCCCCGGCCGCGCAGGCGTCAGCCGAGGCTCGGGCTATCTCCTCGGGAGTGACGGGCAGGGCCGGGTTTTGCTCGGTCGTGGTTTCCGCTCCCGTTACGGCGCAGGTGATGATTATTTTTTTCATGTTTCCTCCCTTGTCGGCCGGCGGTTGATTATTATTTTCGGTATCGCGTCGCCGTCCCGCCCAAGCAATTAGTAACCACTCAAGTAGCTACTATATAGCAAATCCTATCGGGCGTCAAGATAATTTTTAAGGCGAGCGATATTTTTCTTTCTTTGCAAATTACCGATATATAAGGCTAATCGCCTTAATCACGACGGAGCGGCTCGTTTTTTCTTGCCTTTTCAAAATTTCTCGTGCTATAGTGGCTACGATGGAAGTCACTAAGGGAGCATAAATGGACGACTCGTTAAAATCGCTCACCGCCATCGGCTTCAGCGAGTATGAGGCCAAGGCCTACGGCGCCCTGTTGGTCGAGTCTCCGGCCAACGGTTACCAGATATCCAAGCTCAGCGGGGTCCCCCGCGCCAAGATATACGAGTGCCTCGAGCGGCTGGCCATGCGGGGGGCCGTGGTGAGAGTCGACTCGCCCGACCCCGAGGCCCGGCTCTACGCTCCCACCGACCCCAACGAGCTTATCCGCGACATGGAGAAGAACCTGGGGTCCGCCCTCGAGCGGGCCCGGGAGAGCCTAAACAAGTTAAAGAGCGACCCGAGCGTGGTCGAGGTCCTCTGGCGCGTCACCTCCCAGCGTGACCTGGTGGCCAAGGGAAGGACCCTGACCGGCGAGGCCCGGCGGACCTTGCACGTGGCCCTGTGGGACGAGGAGTTCGACTCCCTCCTTCCCGACCTCGAAAGAGCGGCGGAAAGGGGCCTTAAAATGGCGCTGGTCCTGTACGGAAAACACGCGGGACTGCAAAGGCTCCAGGATTACGGGGTGGGCGCCATACTTCACGGCCGCGTGAAAAGGCAGGCCATCCCGGTGATGGGCCGCCAGTTCGCGCTTGTGTCCGACGGGGAGCGCTGCATAACCGGGTCGATTTTCGAGGACGACAAGGTGGAGGGCGTCTTCACCATGAACAAGGGCCTGGTGACCAACGCGGTCGATCTGGTAAACCACGAGATATATCTCGAGCGGATTATCCTGGCCGAGGGGGACGTCATCCTCAAGAGATTCGGCAAAAACCTCCAGCGCCTTGACGCCTTCGACTCGCCTTTCAAGGACGTTAAATAACTCGCCCTCTTGGGGGCTCATTCTATTAAGACGATGGGGAGGACTTCATGACGGATAGCAATAACTCGGCCGGACCCAGGGTAATAAAAATCGAAATGACGCCGGTCCACGTTCCCTTCCGCGAGATCGTGCGGGAGACCATGCAGGCGGGCCCGGGCGGCCTGGGCATGATGATACCCAGCGAGGAGCCCTGGCTGGGAGGAGACTTCGTCATCTGCCGTCTCGAGGCGGAGGACGGGAGCGTGGGCCTGGGCGAGGCCTTCGTCTGGCTGGCCGAGACGGGCATATCGCCGGACCAGGTTATTGACGGGGCGGCGGGCGCCTTAAGCGGTTACGTGCTTAGCCAGAGCCCGTTCAACGTCGAGGCCATCAGGCAAAGGATGGACGCCAACGTGACCCGCACCGAGGTGGCCAAGGGCATGCTCGATATGGCGCTCTACGACCTGATGGGCCGGATCACTAAAAGGTCGGCCTGCGAGTTCATGGGCGGGATGACGGTGAGCGAGGTCCCCCTTTGCGCCATGGTTCCACTTATGGCGGTGGACTCCATGGTCTACTTCGCCAAGGCTTTTCACGATAGCGGCTTTCGTTCCATCCGTGTGAAGCTGGGCAAGAGCGTGACGGAGGACGTCAAGATCATCGGCGCCATGAGGGAGGAGTTGGGCTACTCGGTCCGAATAAGGGTCGACTACAACCAGGCCTATTCCCCGGCCCAGGCGGTAAGGGCCATCAAGGCCATCGAGCCCTTCGCCATAGACTGCGCCGAGCAGCCGGTACGGGCGGCCGACTTCGTGGGCATGGCCTACGTGCAAAAAAGGGTGGACACGCCCCTCTTCGCGCATGAGGGCCAGTTCTCGATCACCGACATAACCTCCCTGATCGAAATGGGGGCCATCGAGGTAGTGGGAATAAACGCGGAAAGACCGGGCGGCGTGACCAACGCCCTCCGCGCCATCAACTACGCGGAGATGAAAGGGCTCGGGTCCCTCATCCATAACCAGTCGCTGGGGATCGGGTCGGCCATGCAGATTCATCTGGCCGCGGCCAAGCATTTCTCTCTTGGACACGACACCGACCTTTTCGGGCACGTCATGATGGAGCACGACCTTTTGACTCAGCCGATCGACTACGACAAGGGAACGGCCGCCGTGCCAACGGGTCCCGGCTGGGGCGTCGAGTTGGATATGGACGCCCTCGATAAGTACGCCGCCGGGCCTACGGTCAAGGTCGAGGCGAAAAAGACCGCCTGAAATGGCGAGTCCCGTTCTTTCCGTAAGCGGTATTCGATAAATGGGTCCCATCGGAGTTTACGACGTAATAATAATAGCGGCCTACCTGGGCGCCATGCTGGGCGTGGGCATATGGTCGTCCCGCAAGATCAAGGACCTTACCGACTTCGCCCTGGCCGGCAAATCACTCGGATACCCGGTCATGATCGGGACCCTGGTGGGAGCTGCCATTGGCGCGGCGTCCACCTTCGGCAAGGCGGGCAAGGCCTACCACGTGGGTTCCTTTTTCTTCCTCGCCACAATGGGATACGCCATCGGCCTGGCACTGTTCGGCGTATTCTCCAGGCGCCTGCGCCGGGCCGGTATCTGGACCATACCCGACGCCATCCGCGCCCGCTACGGCAAGGGCATGGAGATCATTATGGGGGCCGTCATGCTGGTGGCCGTAATAGCCGTTTTCGGCGGCCAGATAATCGGCATGGGCGCCATTTTCTCGTCCATAGGCGGAACATACGGTCTGACTTACAAGTCCTCGATAATAATCGCCGGGGCGGTGATCGTGTTCTACACCCTGGTGGGAGGCCTTTTCGCGGTGGCCTATACGGACCTCATCCAGTCGGCCATCATGCTCGTGGGAATAGGCATCATCCTGCCGGTGGCCGTGACCTCCAAGGCAGTCGAGGCCGGAATAGTCTGGGACGCCTTAATCCCCGAGCCGGGCAACCTGCTGGGAGGAATGACGCCCCTTTACGTCGTCTCCATTTTCCTCATCGACGTTCCCTTTTGCCTGGTCGATCCCAGCCTCTGGCAAAGGGCCAACGCGGCCAGGACCGGCCGGGTGGCCCAGAGGTCGGCCTTCGTCACCAGCGGCGTCTATATCTGGTGGTCCTTTATCTGCGTGCTCCTGGGCGTTCTGGGAGCGGCGCTTATACCGGACGTCTCAGAGCGGCTGGGAAGCTCGGACGCCGTCATCCCGGCCCTCACCATTAAATACCTGCCGCCCGCGGCCGTGGGGCTTTGCCTTAGCGGACTTATGGCCGTCATGATGAGCACGGCCTCGGTGGTTCTCCTTATTACCGGCACCACCTTGTCCAACGACCTGGTCAAGCCGCTCCGGCCTGAGATCAGCGAAAAGGGACTTTTAATCTCCGCTCGGGTCACGGTCCTTATCGTGGGAATCCTGGGCATTATCTTCGCCCTTTTCGCCAAGAATATTTTCGATCTGCTGCTCTTGGCATTCGCCATCTATATCTCCGGCGTTTTCTTTCCCACCATGGCCGCTCTATATTGGGATAAGGCCACGAAGACGGGCGCGGCCGTGAGCGCCGTGGCCGCCACGCTTACCGTGTCCGCCCTCTACGGACTCAAGGAGTTCGGCGTGCCGATGCCCTTTGGAGTCGAGCCCATCATGATAAGTCTTATCGTCAGCTTTGTCTCGATGTACGCGGTGAGCGTCATGACGTACGACCCTGAAAAAGCCACGCCGAAAATTTTCGGCGATAGCTTCCAAAAGAAAGGAGACGCCGAGTAATGTCCGAGAAAAACAGGGACCTCACTCTTTTAGAGGCGTCATCCATCGTGGCCGGCCTGGGCCTGGGCGGCGGGGTGATGGGCGTTCCCTATTTAGCCTCGATGAACGGCCTGGCCCAGGTCCTTAGCCTCATGGCGGTCGCCTACGGCGCCAGCGTTCTTCTCCACTTGATGGTGGCCGAGATGGTTGTTCGGGACGGCGAGGACCTGCAACTGGTCGAGATTTTCGGGAAGTACCTTTTTAGGGGGAAGGCGGGGGTCCTCTTCACCTGGTCGTTCTTCGGGCTGGTAGCGGTCTCGTTCTACGGTCTCTTGGCGGCTTATATTACGGGCTGCGGAGAAATACTCACGGAGCTGACCGGGCTAAACCTGATATTGTCCGAGCTTGTAACCTACGCCGTTGCCGCGGGAGTCGTCTTCTTTGGGCTCAAGGCGGTGGGATTCATCGAGAAGTACGCCATGATAGGCATCTTTCTTCTGGTCCTTGCCCTTTGCGTCGCCTCGCTTGGAGGGACGCTGAACGCCATCCCCTCGATTAAGGGCGGCGTGAAGGAAGGCCTTGCCCTTTTCGGCATGGTCATGTTCAGCTTCTCCTGTTTCTTCAGCGTGCCCCAGGCCGTGGCCGGTTTAAAGCACGATCGGCGTCTTATTCCGGGAGCGGTGATACTCGGGATCAGCATCAACTTCGCCCTGGTCCTTGTCGTCACGCTGGCGGCTATTTACGTCTCGAAAGAGGTTACCAAGATAGCCATCATCGGATGGGGTGAAGCATTGGGAGAGTGGGCCTCGGTGACCGGCTCGATATTCGTTTCTCTCGCCATGCTTACCACTTTCTGGGCCGTGTCCTACGCCCTGGCCGTCATCGCCAAGGAGCGGCTCGGATGGGGGGACAGGCGATCATGGCTGGCGGCCACCTTGCCATCCTTAATAGTCGCCATGATCGGCCTGACGGATTTTCTCGGATACCTCCGCCTGGTGGGAGGCGCCATGGCCATAATGGTCGCCCTCCTGGTCGTGCCCGTCTTGAGAAAGACCCGGAGGCTGAATCCGGACAACCTCGATTACGACATGGGCTTCTTCGGACAAACGCCCTTCCAGGCGCTGGTCATACTGGCATACGTGCTCATGGCCATCGGCTCGGTCGTGACTATCGAATAAAGGACAAGGGAAAGCAAAAGGAACAAATCATGGACGAAGAAAACCTTTTAATTCACGGCGGCGAGATAATAACCATGGATGAGTCCGCCCCCTCGGCCGAGGCGGTCGCGGTTCAAAAGGGGACCATCGCCCGCGTCGGCTCGGCCAAGGATTGCCGTGAGGCTCTCGGCGCCGACTTCGAGGACATAGACCTCGAGGGACGAGTGCTGGCGCCGGGATTCATCGACACGCACCTTCATCCAGTGTTGATGGTCTACTTCGATCTAAACGTGGACTTGCGCGGCATTAAGAGCATGGGAGAACTGAAAGACAGGATTCGAAAAATGGCCGACTCCGATCCCTCGGCTCAGTGGATCGTGGGTCTCCAGTTCGACGAGCAGGAACTCGAGACCCCGAGACTGCCCGACCGCCGCGACCTGGACGAGGCCTGCTCCGACCGCCCTGTCGTCGTGATCAAGCATGACGGCCACATGGTGATAACCAATACCAGGGCCATCGAGGCCTGCGAGGTGGGGCCGGAAACGTTCGACCCGGAGGGCGGCGTGATCGAGCGGGAAAAGGACGGCGGGGCGAACGGGCAGTTCCGCGAGACGGCCATGATGATCCCGCTAAATAAGATGCCCCTGCCGGACCTGGACAAATTGACCGCCGGCGCGAGAAAGACCTTTCTCAAGCTGGCGGCTTCAGGCATTACCTCGGTAGGGTCCGTGCTCCAGACCGGGGAGGAGGGACCGGCCGGGTCGTCGGGCAAGTTCGACGTTCTGGCCATGCAGATGCTTCTGACTCAAATCCCCATCAGCATGTATACGTTGCTTATAGCGGACGACGTCGCCAAGATCGGCGAGGTCAAAAAGACGGGCCTAGAATCGGGAGTACCCGGCGGTCACAAGATAGGGGGGATCAAGATTTTCTCGGACGGTTCCTTCGGCGCCTGCACCGCCTGCATGAGGGACCCATACTCGGACCAGCCGGATAAAAGCGGTTTTTTGGTTCGATCGGAGGAGGACATTTTCTCGAGGATGGCCGCCGCCCATCAGGCCGGATACCAGATCGCGACCCACGCCATCGGCGACAAGGCCAACCGCGTATGTATCGACCTTTATAAGAGACTGCTGAAGGAGATGCCAAGAGCGGACCATCGCCACCGCCTCGAGCACGCGTCGCTCCTTGACGCGGACATGATTAAGGACATGGCCCGGCTGGGACTTATCGTCTCGAGCCAGCCCCAGTTCATCCACTCGGAGAAACACTGGCTTCATAAACGGCTGGGACCTGAAAGGGCCAAATGGACCTATCCCTTCAGGTCGCTCGTTGCGGGCGGCGTAAAGGTGGCCGGGGCCTCGGACGCTCCGGTCGAGTCGGTGGACGTTTTGGACTCGATATACGTTTTAGCCACGCGGGAGGGCTTCGAGACGCGCCAGTGCATATCCGCGGCCGACGCCATGCGGATGTTTACCATTGACGCCGCCTACGCCCAGTTCGAGGACAAGGTGAAAGGCAGCATCAGCCAGGGCAAAAGGGCGGACATGATTATCCTCTCGGAGAATCCCATCACCTCGGCGCTCGATAAAATCCGCGGGATCAGGGTCTTGCGGACCTTCCACGGCGGAAAAACCATTTACGGGGAGTGAGCCTGATGTCGGAACACGCGCTCCCCCTATTCAAGGCCTTTCCCAAGCTGGGGCAAAGGGCGCCTTACCTTTGGCTGGATACCGAGGTTACGCCCGTCCAAAGGCTTGCCGGCGTTTGGCCAGGAGGCCTTTACGTTAAAAGAGACGACCTCGTCTCCAAGGCCTTCGGGGGCAACAAGGTCAGGAAGCTCGAGTTCGCCCTGGCCGACGCCATAAAACAAGGAAAGACCAAAGTCGCGACCATGGGCGGGATCGGGACAAACCACGGCCTGGCCACGGCCATCTTCGCGAAAAAGCTCGGCCTCGATTGCGACCTTTACCTTTTTCCCCAGTTCGTGACCGAGTACGCGCGAGAGAACCTGAAGCTCATGCACTATTACGGCGCCCGGCTGATCCTGGCGGAAAACATGGCCGCCATGGGCGTCCGCTATTACCTTGCCGGCCTGATTGATCGAAGCGCCTATTTCATCTACGCCGGTGGCAGCTCGCCGCTCAGCACGCTGGGACTGGTGAACGCCGCGTTCGAGTTGAAGGCCCAGATCGAGGCCGGCCAGGCGCCCGAGCCCGGATACATCTTTTGTCCGACGGCCTCGAACGGGACCCTGGCCGGATTAAGTCTTGGCGTCCAGTTGTCCGGCCTCAAGTCCAAGGTCGTGGGCGTCAGGGTGGGCGCGGCCAAAATGGGGCCGCTACATCTCAATACCATGAAGACGGTAAAGTCCATGCAAAGGAAAACTCTCGAGCTGATGAATAGGCTGGACCCGAGCGTTCCGAAAATCGAGGCCAGGCCGCCGCGTCTTCTTGATGAATACATCGGTGAAGGGTATGGCTTCCCGACCGAGGAGGGCAACCGGGCCCTCGCGCGGTTCCGGGACAAGGGAGAGATATATCTCGAGCCGGTTTACACGGCCAAGACCTGCGCCGCCCTACTCGACTTTATCGATATTGAAAACGGGAAGGCGGGTCCATATTTGTACTGGCAGACCAACAGCTCGGCCGACCTTGCGGCCGAGGCGGCTAGCGTCGATTACATGAGCATGCCAAGGGAGTTCCACAAGTTCTTTAAGGGCTGAGCTTCCCAGGGAGGAAGGACATGGAAGAAAGGATCGAGTCGGTAATAAGGCTACGGATGAGTTACGCCGACGCCCATTACGGGGGTGATTTAGTGGACGGCGCCAAGATGCTGGCCCTTTTCGGCGACGTGGCCACGGAGCTTTTGATACGTCTTGACGGGGACGAGGGTCTTTTTCTTCGCTACGATGAAGTCGAGTTCAAGGCCCCGGTCTACGCGGGCGACTATATCGAGGCCCGGGGATGGATCACGGACGTGGGCAAGACCTCGCGCAAGATGGAGTTCGAGGCTTTCAAGGTAATAACGGCCCGGCGAGACATATCTTCCACGGCGGCCGACGCCCTTCCCGAGCCGGTCCTGGTCACGAGGGCCAAGGGAGTTTGCGTCACGCCTAAAGAACTGCAGAGAAAATAAACTCCCGTTTATAATTGTCAAAACCCCCGGAGACCTCGGCTCCTCCATTGCTTCTTGAATATTCCACTATTATTTGAGAATGTATTGGCAATCCTCGTTCTTCATTTATTGATGAAGCATGAATGGGGAGAAGACAATATTAGCATAACGAGAAAAGGTCGAGGCGAAAATAAATGAGTGAAGAAAAATCTGAAGACCGGGCCGGCCCAGTTCCCCGCGAGGAACTGGTGGGAGAGCGGATCAAATTGATCCGGTACCGGCCGGAGCACGTGGAGGGCGTTTACGAGATTGTAATGGAGTCCCAGGCCGAGCTGATCGAGTGGACGTCCTGGTGCCATCCCGATTACTCGATCGATGAAACTCGGGATTTCGCGGCCAGGCGCGAGGAGGAATGGCAAAATGGAAAGTCATATATTTTCCTCATGCTGGACCGCAAAACGGGAGACCCCCTCGGGACCTGCGGCCTGGCGAGCGTGGACCCCGTAAACAAGCTGGCCAACCTGGGCTACTGGGTTCGGACCAGCAGGACGGGGGAGGGCATAGCCCCCGAGGCGTCACGGTTACTTCTGGACTTCGCCTTTAGCGACGCCGGGCTTGTCAGGGTCGAGATACTGGCCTCGGCTGCCAACGCCCGTAGTCTCCGGGTTATCGGGAAAATCGGGGCCGTGAAAGAGGGCGTGCTGAGGAAAAGGCTTTTCCTTAACGGCCGGAGCCACGACGCGGTCATGCACTCGGTGACGATAGACGATAAGGCGCCGGGAAAATTTGGATAATCGGACCACCATATACGACGACCCGGGACACTACGACGCCAAGTACGAGACCTACCTGGACGACGTGCCCTACCTTTACGGCCAGGTCCTCGAGTTCGGCGACCCGGTCCTCGAGATAGGATGCGGCACCGGCCGGATAACCATTCCCCTGGCCAGGCAAGGCGTGAAAATTACCGGCATAGACGCCTGTGCGGCCATGCTGGCCGAGTGCGCGAGAAAAGCCAGGGAAGAGGGACTCGAGGTCCGTCTTCATGAGGCCGACTGCCGAGGTTTCAAGCTCCGGCAAAGATTCCGCTTTATTTTTATTCCTTTTAACACTTTTTCTCATCTCACGAAGCGAGTTGACGCTGAGGCCTGCCTGGCCCGGGCGCGGGAGCACCTGGGCGAGGACGGGCGGCTTTTGATCGATCTTTTCAACCCGAGCCTTTCCGACCTCCTGGCCGAGGAGGAAACCATCGCCATGTACCCGGACCCGGAGGACGGCAAAAAGGTAATCGTGCGGGAGCGAAACAAGTACGACGACAAGGACCAGGTCAACCGCGTAACCTGGCGTCACGTTTTCAAAAGCGGCAAACCCGACATGGTTCAGACCCTGGTCCAGCGCGTGTATTTCCCACTCGAGCTCGAGGCCCTGCTCCATTATAACGGATTCAAGATCGAGACTCGTCACGGCGATTACAACGGCGCGCCTTTTACCTCGGGATCGCCCAAGCAGCTCATAATCGCTCGCGTAAGATAAACATTGTCCGGGCGTTCCGGAGAAAAGTTTCCGCGAAATTACCCGTTTGGATATAAACTGGCGGGCGGCGCGAAAATAAATTACTATCGTTATATCGGCCTGACGTTGTATTTTCCATGCCTACTGTCAAGATGAGGAACAGCCATGAAGCGTAGCGCGCTTAACGCGAGCCTTGGGGTTATATTATTTTGTCTTTTTTCCGCCTTTTCCTTTTACGGCTTTCGTGCGGGGGCCGCGGAACGCCTGCCCGCTCCTTCCATCGGGCAGAACCAGGTCCTGGTTATCCTTATAACTTTCAACGACGCCACGCCGACGTACTCGAAGCCGGAGTTCACGGAGCTTTTTTTCGGTGACACGTCAAACACCTTCCGCAACTATTACGAGGAGGCGTCCTACGGCGCTTTTACGGTAACGGGCTCGGTGGAGGGCTGGTTCACGGCCTCGGGGTCTCACGATTATTACGGCGGCGGCAACTACGGTCAGGGCGGTTTTCCCTCATATCCGGGCAACGCTCAGCGCCTGGTTGAGGAAGCGGTGGACCTGGCCGAGGCCTCTGGTGTTGACTTCTCGGTCTACGACAACTCCGGCGACGGACGCGTCGATTCGTTGATAATCGTGCATCAGGGCCAGGGCGGGGAAAGGATAAGCGATTCCTCCAACATATGGAGCTTTTACGGCGCGATCTCCGACGGCGGCGGCACGCCCCGCTACTATGACGGCGTGCTTATAGATTATTTCGCCATCGTGCCCGAGGTCAGCTACAAGGGCGGCCGGATCGTGGAGTGCGGCCCGCCGGTTCACGAGTACGGCCATTGCCTTGGCCTTATCGACCTTTACGACAAGGACTCTTCGTCCTCGGGCGTGGGCGTATACGACGTCATGAGCGCGGGGGTGTGGGGACCAGATTTCGATTCCCCCGAGTTTCCAGTTCACTTCAGCGCCTACTCCAAGGCGCGCCTGGGATGGATCGATCCCATTGTGATCACGGGATCGACCCAGGGGTGGTTCTCGCTGCCGCCGTTCGAGTTATATCCTTTTGCCCTGAAAATTCCGGCCAATCCCGATTACGGTCTCGAGTATTTCCTGGCGGCCAACGTCCAGCCAATTGGATACGACCGCAACGTCCTGGATCAGGGCCTGATTATTTTCCACGTGGACGAGCGGGCCATCATGGAAAACAGGCAGGAACGTATCGGCTGCGGGACCGCCATACCCACCCTGGCGGTCGAGCAGGCCGACGGCGAGTATGACCTCGAGCACGGGGAAAACTGGGGCGACACTCACGACCTTTACCCGCTCCCGGGCGGGACCCTCGGGCAGTTCCACGCGGCCTCGACGCCAAACAGCATAAACCACGACTGCCGGCTCTCGGGCGTCTCGATAACCTCCATCGGTCTGAGCGGAGACACCATCGAGGCCTACCTGAGCGCCGATGATTTCAGGCCCGCCTCCGACCTCCCCCTTCTATCCATGCGCGTCGGGTCATGGGACGAGGTCTCCGGCGACGGCGACGATTATCTCGAGGCGGGAGAGGTCTTCAACCTGACCGCGACCCTTTCCAACAACGGGGCGACGGCCCACGACGTGAGCGCCGTCTTCAGTTCCCTCGGCTCTTATCTTGTTTTTGGAGATACCAGCTCGGCCTTTCCCGATCTGGGACCGGGGCAGGAGGTCTCGAGCGGAGACACGGTCCTGGTCTCGATCCTGCCCGGCTATAGAAAGGGCGAGTCTCAAAGAATCTACGCGACCATCACCCACGACGAGGGATTAATAAGCCAGAATCTTTATCCTAAGCTGGGAAAGCCGGACCTTCTTTACGTGGACGACGACGATGGAGACCAGACGGAGAAGATTATCGCGACCTACCTGGGAAACGCCGAGTTCTACTTCGATACCTGGGAGGTTTACAAGCTGGGCCCGCCGGGGTCGACAGTTATGGCCGGCTACGACAAGGTAATCTGGGCCACGGGCGGGGATGACCTCGAGCCCCTTTCCGCCCAGGAGATGGGGGTCATCTCCGATTACCTTGACGCCGGCGGCAACCTGGCGCTTTCCAGCCCCTATCTTCTTCTGGACCCGGAGCCGGGAGTAACGGCTTTCGCCCGCGATTATCTTCACGTCACCGACTTCACTGACGACCATTTCGCGATGGACAAGACGCGGGGCATAAGCAACGACCCCGTCTCCCACGATTCGAGCCTGTTCAATTACTCGTCGACGATATTCCATTACCCGCTCCTTAACCGTACTCAGGGACTTACGCCTGACGCCCTGGCCGCGGGCTGCATTTTAAACGACCGGGGCAACTACACGGCGGTAAGGTATCCGGGGGACGGCTCCGGTCCTTATAAAACGCTCTTCGCGTCATTCGGCCTCGAGATTGTCGTATATTACAACCAGTCCATCCTGCTTCGAAGAATTCTTAATTCATTCAATTACCGCGAGGGAAAGCCCTTCGCCGTTATCGTTGACCCCACCTCGGCTCGCCCCAAAGCGACCGATCTGGTGATTGGAATTTTCGGGATGAACTTCAACGCCGACACCGGGGTTACTTTTCCCGACGGGACCATTAACGTGACGGACGTCGATTTAGTCAGCGCCAACCGCCTCGACGTCACGGTTAACGTGGATATCGACGCCTGGACCGGCATGCACGACATGACGCTCAGCGACGCGGCGGGCGACACCATACGGCTGGAAAAGATGTTCAAGGTCTCGGGAACGCCGCTTCCCAACCAGGTCCCCGTAGCCTCGGCGGGCGCGGACCAGGACGGATACAGGACGGACCCGTTTGATCTTGACGGCTCCTTAAGCCACGACCCCGATTATGACCCGGTGGCCTATAAGTGGGAGATACTTGAGGGTGGGTCCGCGCTGATCCTGCCCTCGGACACGGCGCAAGTGGCGACCTTGACTCCGGCCTGGGACTTCGCGGGCGACTACGTAATTCTTCTGACGGTCTCGGACCCTTACGACTCGGCGGGCGACACCGTGAGGATCAGCGTTTACAACCGGGCCCCCATGGCCGACGCCGGGCCCTCCCAGATAGTCGCGACGGGAGCACTGGCCGAGCTTGACGGGTCGGGCTCTTACGACCTGGACGGGGACAGCCTCGAGTATGAATGGTTCCAACTCGACGGCCCCGCCGCGAGCCTTGACCTTTCCGATCCTTCCCGGCCCACTTTTCCCGGGGACTCGACGGGTAATTATCTTTTCGCGCTCCAGGTTTTCGACGGCTTCGAGGTCAGTCCCTTTTGGGATTACACCGAGGTCATGGTCAAAAGCCCGGGCAATAACGTACCCGCGGCCGACGCGGGCGACGATCAAACCGTCAGCTATTGGGAAAGCTACGACGTCCAACTGGACGGCTCGGGCAGCCACGACCCCGACCAGGACCCGCTGACTTACCGATGGACCATGGTCAGCAGACCCTACGGCAGCGCGGCCGAGCTTTCCGACCCGGGCTCGGAGTACCCGACCTTTGACGACGACCAGCCCGGGTGGTACACGATCAGCCTTAAGGTTAACGACGGCGAGGTCTGGAGTCCCGTCGACTACGTAAAGGTTTATTCCTCGAACGCCGCCATGGACAACGACGGCGACGGGATACCCGACCACCTTGACCCGGACGACGACAATGACCTCATGCCGGACGACTGGGAAATGGCCCACGCCCTTGACAGGTTCGATCCCTCCGACGGCGATCCTTTCGAGATAAACTCGGCCACCGACCCGGACGGGGATGGAAACGGAAACGTGCATGAGTACTTCAACCAGAGCGACCCGAGGGACGGCGACGCCCACCTTTGCCCGAACAACCTGGGCGGCTGTTTCTTCGGTGACGGTAACGGCGACTTTTTATTCGATCCTCTCGACCTCTCCCTATTGACGCAGACGGTGGCGGGCAAGAGTCCGAACTTATCCTCCGTTTATCCGGGAAACGGAGACAATTTCGACTTAACCGGGGACGCGCTGGTCGATCCTCTCGACATTGGGGTCCTTCGCGGCCTGTTAAGCCTTAAGTCATCGAGCATGCCGGGAGCGCCCGCCGACGTTGCCGTGCTTTCGCCGGGCTACTCGGTTGGCGCCAACGAGGGGGAACTGGTCGCCCTCGAGGCGCTGGCAATGGACAACGCCATGGCCAGCGACGGTTTCAGCACCGCCCGGCCGGGCACGGCGCTGATTTTCGAGATTGTCTCGGGCGACGGGGTCCTCCTGGGAGGCGAGGGGACCGTCGGGCCCCGCCGCGCTCTAGCCGCTCTTAACGTCAATTCCAATTACCACGACTCGTCCTTCGCCCTGTCGCGGGACGAGAAGACCCTGATAATCGCCTCGAACAGGCCCGGCGGCGCGGGGTCCTTCGACTTGTACATTTCCGTTCGCGATGAAAGTGGGGACGCCTGGGGAACTCCCCTTGCCATAGCAACGGTAAACACCGAGGCCATCGAGGCCACGCCGGCCCTTTCCCTCGACAAGCTCGACCTTTATTTCGCCAGGGAGAACCAGGGAACTGGATGGGACCTCTACAAGTCCAGCCGGCCCGACGAGTCCTCCGATTTCGGCGCCCCCGCTCCCGTCACGGAACTTAACACGGACGGCTACGAGGCCGCGCCGACCATTACCGACGACGGGCTGGTCATGTACTTCGCCTCGGACGGCGGGACCGGGGACCGGGACCTCTACAGGGCCTCGAGGCCCGACGTTTACTCGGCTTTCGGGACGCCCTCCCAGGTGGCGGAGCTAAACGGCGAGTACGACGAGAACGCTCCCTCCATAAGCGGCGGCGACACCATGATCCTTTTCTTCTCGACCCGGCCCGGCGAAAAGGGGGGTACCAACATATGGATGGCCACGCGATCCGGCTCTCTCGATCCCTTCTCGGAGCCCGAGGAGCTTTCCCTTATTAACACCGACCTGGGAGAATACAAGGCCTGGAGAAGCGTTGACGGCCTGAGGCTGTATCTTTCCACTTACGGCTACGAGGCCGGTCCCGGCATCGACCTTTTCCAGATTACGCGGCCGTCGATCGGTCTGCCCTTTTGGGTCAACGACGACGAGGGCCGCTATGACGTTACCGGGGTCATCGAGGGCGGCTCGACCGAGGACTCGGGAGGAAGGGGATGGATGAGGGTCCATCTAACCGGGTGCGGAGAGACCCTGATAGCCGTGTACAAGGACGGGGAACCAAACAGGTACCTCGAAACGGCGGGAGCGCCGGGCCTGGTCAAGATAAATTCCGCCTGCCCCTGAACATGGAGATTTCCGGGAATATTTTTACCTGATTTTTTGCAGCTTTCCCGTGTTCCAGTTCTTGGCGCCGAACTCGATGGTGGTTGTCTGGCCCGCCTTTACTTCCACGGCCCCGTTGTAGTCGTTTTGTCCCTGCCCCGCTCCCTGCATGGCCGCCTGATGGGTTTGAGGAGAGTCGAGCCCGGAGTCGATCAGGATGAAATAATGTCCCGGCTCGAGCCCCTGGAACGTGATGGTAAGGTTTTCCCAAAAATAAGTGTAAGCCAGGACGGGCTGCCTGGGGTCGTCGTCCTGATGGGTTTGCGAGGTCCGGGTGGGCGGCTTGACCATGGCCTGGTTGGCGCCGGCCACGATCACCAGGATGTGAGGAGAGGCCGCCGGACTTTGTGACGTCTCGAGGACGGGCCCCTTGATTTTTACCACCAGCTTGCCATCTCCACTCCTCGCGGGGGCCGGAGCGACCGGCGCTGAAGCCGCCGGCGCTTTGGGGGCCGCGGGCACGGCCGGAGTCGGGGCCATGGCCACCTCCCTGGGAGGAGTGGTCGCGGCCGGCTTTGCCGGCTCCGGCTTGGGCTCGGGCTTGGTCCGGACGGGCGTGGAGGGGCCTACGGGCGTTTGGGGAGGAGGCGCCACCACCACCGTCCTTCTTCCGTCGCGGCCGTCGTGTTTGTTATCCGGCTCGGGACGCTTATTGTACTCGGTTGCGGGAATCCACTGTCGGCCTTTTTTCCTGGAAGCGGGCTTGTTTTTCTCGGGCTTGGCCGCGGCGGGCTTCTCGGAGGGTTTGAGGTCTTCATTTTTTCCCTGGCCAAGCCTCGTGAGAGTGGGCTCCGTTTCGTCGTAATCCGCCTCCGGGACGGACGGCTTTTGCGGCGGGGCCTTGGCCGCGGTCATCCTTGGCCCGTACTCCATGGCCACGCCGATACTGGCGGCCAGTATGACGACGGAAACCGCGCCCGGCACGATGAGCTTTTCCCTGTTGGCGATAAGCGCGGCCAGCACGACGGCCAACAGTCCGATGCCGAGAAGCGGCATGATCACGATTATCAGCGAGGCCCCTTGCGGCAGGCTTTCCATGTCCATGTCTCCCGTGGTTATTGCGCGGGCTTAAGCTTGATGGACCTTGTCAGCATGGCGCAGTTTTCTCCCTCCTCGATTTCGACCTTTTCGGAGTAGTCGGAGTGTCCTTTTTCCGAGACCTGAATCTCGAGGCGCTCGAGCTCGACTATAACCTGGAACGCTCCCGAGTCGGGATTGGACTCGACCTCGGCCACCACGCGGGAGGTGGCCGGGTCCTTGACGCTGACCCTGGCGGCGAGGGGCGACCCGCTTTCCTCGTCCGAGACCGACCCCCGGATAATGACCATCCGGCACTTGGGCACCAGAAGGGGAATGGGTATGGAATAGACGTCCTCCATGCCCAGCCCGCCGGATCGGTCGGAGCTGAAATAAGCCAGTTCGCCCGATCCGGGGAGGGTGAAATAAATATCGTCCCGAGTTGTGTTGATAATATCTCCCACGTTCTCGGCCTCGGTCCAGGCGCCGTCCAGGTAGGACGACCTGAAGATATCGGCCAAGCCGCTGCCGCCTCTTCCCCTCGAGCTGAAATAGAGCGTCTCGTTGTCGGGCATGAGGAAACCGACGCCGTCCCAGTCCGAGGTGTTGACGCCGGGCCCCAGGTTGGCGGGTCCCTCCCACCTGCCCTGGGTCGAGAAGCCGGGAATCAGCTTCTTCATCATCTCGCCCCGCTTGGCGTACCACAGGTCCGTGCCCCCCAGGCCGCCGGGACGGTCGGAGGCGAAAACCAGCGTCTCGCCGTTCGAGGAAATCGAGGCGTTGGACTCGTTATGCTCCGTGTTGACGGGGGCCCCCAGGTTCTCGGGGCGGGTCCACCTTCCTCCCAGGTTAAAAGAGACGTAAAGGTCGCACTTGCCCAGGCCGCCGGGCCGGTTGCAGGCCGTGAAATAAAGGGCGTTCTCGGAGAGGGAAAAACTGTCGGGTCCCTCGTCGTCCTCGGTATTGATGGGCGCTCCCAGGTTTTTGGCCTCTCCCCATTCTCCGCCTTCCCTGTAGCTTACCCACACGTCCTGTCCCCCGAGTCCGCCGGGCCGGTCGGAGGTAAAGTAAAGAGCGTTGCCGTCCGGGGAGATGATGGGACCGAAATCGGAAGCCGCCGAGTTAACGGCGCCTCCCAGGTTGGTGGCCTGATCGAGGTCGTCCGTCGGCGGGGCCCCAAAGGGATTGGGCAACTTGGCGCCACCCCCCGCGGGCTGCTCCGAGAAGGCGGGAAGCAAGGCGGCCAGGGAAAGGATAATAACGGCGATAAAAAGCGCCGGCCATCCACGTTTCATGGTCAACTCTCTTTCGGGCCCATGCCCTTAGCTTAATACGCGACGTCGAAACCAACTACCGCTCGGTCTCGAGCGATAACGGAGCGCCACCCCCGCGCGCCGTCCGCTAATTTATAATATCACACGAGGAAATTCATGCCAACATAATCAGGGCGTAAGCACCTTTTGATGGGAACCCATGGAGGCGACCGTGTCCCGCATGTTGCCCGGAGAGCCGACCCTCAGCTTTTCCTTTCTGCCGTAATAGTCCAGGCACGTTCCGCAGGAGGCGATTTTTACTCCCTCCTCCTCCATGTCCAAAATCAAATCGAGAACGTCCGAGCCCTCGGTGGTAAGAAAGATGCCCGAGTTCATGAAGATTATTTCATCCGGCAACTCTCCGGACTCGAAAAGCATTTTCAGATACGCCTTCATCAGCTTTTCGCCCAGGTCGGGTTCACCCTCTCCGAGACCGGAAGATTTAATGATTATAAGAACGTCCTTGTCAATGGCCATAACTTAAGCTCCTTTCCAGTTTTACTATTATTAACGGCACATTATATTTTAACCCGAGAGCGCCTCTCGATAAACCGCGCCCCTTCTTCGACCGTGAAACGATCTCGCGGCGCTCGTTGTCCCAATTTCCGGGAAAAGACTTAAGTTGGCGTAATGGTACGCGATAAGCGATGATATATATCCTGGAGGGCGCCGGTCCATGGAAATTAAAATACGCTTCGGCAAAAGCGAGAGAGAGGTCGAGCTTGGCTCGCGTTTCGCGCGCTACTCGAAATGGATACTGTTCATCCTGATTATCTGGGCGGGCACCACGGCGGCCAGTCTTTATTACGTGGCCAGCCTGGACCCGCTCAGCCTGGTGGACCTCGAGGTCAAGATGGCCCGCGAGCTGAACGTCAAGGTCGACTCGAAGATACCCGTAACCGCGCTGATTGACCAGACCCTCGAGCTTCCGATCAAGAAGACCGTGCCGGCACAAGTATCGGTGGACCAGGTGTTTCACGTTCCGGTTGACGAGAGCGTCAACGTTCCCATCGACGTGACGGTCGTCGTGCCGGTGGACCAGGACGTGAAGGTCAAGGCCGAGGTGCCGCTTCGGATCGTCATTCCCATCGATCACAAGCTGAGAGTCAAGATTCCGGTTGTGGGGATGACGGACGTGCCGGTTAAGGGCACTATTCCCGTCAACCTGGTGGTTCCTCTGGACCAGACGGTACACGTGAAGGACGAAATCCCGGTCCGCATCAGGGAGGACCTGCCCGTTCGGCTCAAAAAGACCATCGCCGTTCCCATCAAGACCTCGGTCAGCGGCGAGGTGGCGCTGGACACGACCTTCGAGGTGCCGCTCAAGACCCAGGTCAGCGCCGACGTAATTATCAGGGACACGGTAAGGGGAGAGATCGACCAGTCGATCATCCTGGACAAGGACCAGATCAGGATACTTCCCGACAAGGACAAGACCGACGAGATGAAGAAAAAATTCCTTGACAAGCTGCCCGAGGGCGTAAGAGACTCGATAGACGAGAACATTTCCACCGAGGCGGTAAAAGCGGGAGAGACGGCCGAGTAATCTTCTCTCGCCCGCCGGAGAGCGGCCCCGACGGCCGCGGGAAAGGAGGTCCATCACGTGGAGGAACTTACCAGAATAATCAAAACCTATTCCGACCAGATAATTAATTGGTCCCTTGCCCACGGGGCCAGGGTCGCGCTGATCCTTGTCATCTTTCTGGGGCTCTTTTTTCTTCTCCGCTTCGCCCTTCGCCGGTTCATCCGCTTTTACCTTAAAAAGGAAGACGACGTGGAAAAGGAGAAACGGGTCCAGACCCTCACCAACGTCATTTCCTTTACGGGGGGGTTCCTGCTCATCTGCACCGGCGCGATGATGGTGGTGGCCGAGCTTGGCATCGACGTCAAGCCCTTATTGGCCTCCCTCGGGATCGGGGGCCTGGCCATCGGCTTTGGCGGCCAGAGCCTGGTCAAGGACGTCATCTCGGGTTTCTTCATGCTCCTCGAGGACCAGGTCCGTGTAAACGACGTGGTGGAGGCCGCCGGCAAGTCGGGCCAGGTCGAGTCGGTCGGTCTTCGCACCCTGGTGCTGAGGGACTTGGCCGGCAACCGGATCATCATTCCCAACGGCGAGATAAAGGGCATTACCAACATGACCTACGAGTACTCCCGTTACGTGTTCAAAATCGGCGTGGCATACAAGGAGGACGTGGGCAAGGTCGTCGATCTAATGAAGCGAGTGGGAGAAGAGTTGGCCCGGGACAAGGACTTCGGTTCCCTGATCAAGGAGCCCCTCGAGATATTCGGCCTTGACGAGTTCTCCGACTCCTCGATGGTGATCCTGGCCCGGATCACCACTCTTCCCATCCAGCAATGGGCCGTGGGCCGGGAATACAAAAAGCGCCTGAAGCAAACCTTCGACGCCGAGGGAATCGAGATACCCTATCCTCACCGCAAGATATTCATGGAGATGGAGTCCTGGGAAAGGTCGCGAAAGGTCTCGTCGGACTCGTAAAGCGAGAAGCGATTTACTTCACCCCGGTGATAAAATAGTTGAAGCCTTTGGACCCCACTTGTTTTTAATCAGTACAGTCCCGCCTTCAATCCGATCAAGAAGAAATAGAGCAAGGTGAAGTATCATTTTCGGCCCACCAAAGCGCGGACGTATCCTTGATCGATAATAGAGATCATTGAAGCATAGTCTACTGATACGGCGAGCGATGGCAAGGGGTATTTTATTTTATACGGAGTCACGACACCTAAACCTCTTGACAAAAAAGACATATAATGCAATGATAAATGATCAAGTGTTCATTATACATGATAATAAGCTGAATGATAAGGATATTTAATATATTCTATAGTGAACGATAGATCATTTACAGCAAGCGTTTGTAATGCAAATCCAGGAGGTCGGAGATGTCGCCCAAGATCGTAAATAAAGAAAATAAAAGAGATGAAATAGCAAAGATTGCTCTGGAACTTTTCGCGGAAAAAGGTATCGAGAATACCTCCATCAGAGAAATAACCACGTCGGCCGGCCTGGGATTGGGCACTTTTTACCTATACTTCGATACCAAGGAAGCAATAATCCTGGCCACTGCTCGCCTCTTTGTCAGAAATCTGAAAGAAATATTACAGCAGATACTTAAATCCTATAACGATCCTGAATTAAGGCTTCGCGAGGGCGTTAAAGTATTAATGAAGGCGCATTTGGCAGACGATAAATACGCGAAGATCACTATTTCGATGTTTCAATTAGTGTTATCCAATAGGGATTTTTCCAAGGAGAATAACCTCATCAAGGAACTATATCGAGGTTTTCGCAAGGCGATTATTGATACTATTTTGGATGGCGTTTCACGTGGTGTATTCCGACCAGAAGCTGCAAAGAAGTCTGAAATGATCGCTGTTAACTTAGCGGCTTTTTTTGACGGTCTTTGGCTTCATTATTTTATGGACAGGAAATACTTCGATATTGATAGTCAAATTGACCTGTATCTTGATGAACTCATGGAGAACCTAAAGATGCCTCATTCACGCTAAAAAATCGAATGATATTGGAGGGCAAGTCATTATTATATCCTTAGCGAAAAATGAACCAACCGTCATTAGGACACTTGCAAAGGGGGGAGGGCTGATGGAAAGACGCGGTTTTATGAGAAACACGATGGGAATGAGTTTACTGGCGATATTGGGACCATCTTTTACAGCACGAGCCAAGAGAGCGGAGCCAAGACGTCCCATGGGCAGGCCGCTTGGGTCCAATCAGACCTTGCTGGTACATAACGCCAAGCTGGTCGATGTGGAAACCGGTAGGCTCTTCGGCGAATCGGCTTTATTAATACGGGGCGAAAGGATTGAGAAGAGATTGTCGAAGGTTGCCGGAGCGGATTTCCAAATGGATGCGGAGGGCAAATACGTAGTACCAGGTCTTATCAACAATCATTGTCATATGTCGCATCCGGGTGTCGCCGACTTAGGTCTTTCCTCATTAACCATCATAATGAACGCCTCCGAGCAGATAGATCGCAATTGCGTAGATTGCATTATGCACGGAGTGACTACCGTGCGCGATCAATTGGGCAGGCAGTCCTCTATTATAAAAAGAAAAAATCTTATTGCCAGCGGCGAGTTGATGGGGCCCAGAATTCTCCGGGGCATATGTATTGACGTGCCCCATGGCTATCTGGATACCATTGCATTATTAAGGGCCAGGGATGGAATTTTCACGGCGAGCAACATCTCTGAATGTCGGGACGCCGTAGACCGCGCCGTTGACCACGGCGCGGATCACATTAAAGTAGCGATGCAATGTAAATGGTACCTGGAGGGCGAAAAATCAATCCCGATGATGTCGGATGAAATGTTCGCCGCCATAGTGGATAAAGCCGCGGGTTTCGGTAAAACCGTCTCAGTTCATCACACTAGTCTCGATGGTTTCCATAAAGCGCGCCGGGCGGAAATCCAATGCTTCGAGCATATGGCCAGTGACAATTTGCTCAATGATGAGGATATAGAAAAATTCATACAAGAAGACCGAGCCATCGTGCCGACTTCGAGTGTCGCTTGGGCTTTGATATTTCCCGTTGCCGATGATGAAAATTTCAGTCACCCTCTTGTTCAAGAGATGTGGCAGGATAAGGACTCATGCATCAATGATATTATCGATGAGTACGCGGTTCCGCCTCTTGCTAAAGTGGGTAAGAGAATCTATCGGGATTATTCAAGTCCAGGGTATTTTGACAAAAATCATTATAAGACAACTCCAAGCGCGGAATTTTTCAATGCGGCCGGAGCTATTGGGGGCGCCAACCTGGAAAAGATGTACAAGGCAGGGTGCAAGATCGGATGTGGGAACGATGGCGGTATTCCTTTTATATGGCCTGGCTCCATGTCCGTTGAGATGATACTTTTACAGAAAGTCGGCATGAAAGCATCCGATATCCTGCGAAGCGCGACCGCCATCAACTCTAAGATCATCGGAATGGAACACTCACTCGGAACACTAGACCCCGGAAAATTTGCAGACATGGTATTTCTTGAATCCAACCCTCTTGAACGCATCGAAAATATTACTCAAATCGCGGGCGTTCTTCAATCAGGCAGACTGGTTTACGGTAATGGCAACCATCTTAAAATTACTAGATGAAAAGGTTAATGACGTCGATTTGGGGAGGCCTACGGCGAATTACCCATTCATTAGAGGGAAACTGCAAGGAAGGAATATTTGACATGATAAAAACTCGCCTGATTTATTTATCAGTGGTGGTTTCTTTGATGCCATTTGTTAGCTATCAAGTTTTCGCCTCTTCATCAAGCCCTTTTGCAGAAAGAGCGGAGGCCATTGTAATTGAGGGAAAATGCCTCCCAATCAACATGATAAATCATCCAATCCCTGACTTCAGGCTGTTTGTATACAATGGATCAACAATAGAAGCGATCCCGTTTCAGATTGATGAGAGGGATGTGGATGGTAAATATCTGGTCGAGGAGGGGCCGCAAGGTTGCAAGGGAGATGGTGCTTTCAATTTACAGGATGAACTTGTCTTTATGGCTCGCGACGTGGGAACTAATCTCGGCCCTAAAACACCCTCGGTTTGTGAACAGGCTGTCATCATTTCCCTGGTCGACATAAACAGACATATCACCGGTTACGTGCTTCTGGCCCTCTGTGAAAATCCTCCCCCGTTGTCTTCCAAGGATTACGTGCAGATAGATATCAATAATCGTACTATCAGGGCTCTTAGCTACGGCTTCGGCTGGCGGGAGGCCCCGGTTTATTATTACGACTATCTCACCATCGGCGGCGGGAATGACCTTCTCGACCGCATCAAGGTCAGGTGCTCGATCGGCAAATGGGGCATGACCTACACCTTCTCGGAGGAGGACTTCCACACGAGTTTCGTGGGCTATACGGACGGTCCGGTTCGGGTCGTCTGGCGATCGGAAAACTATTGGAGCCTCGGGGCCTTCGGCAGGATACCCTCCCCTCAGTCCATATGTTTTTATCCCGATTACATCGTGGACCGGAACGACCTGGACATGACCATCAATCCCGCCGTCCTTGGGCTGGACTTCAACCTTAAAATAGGGCACGACATGGCCCTTGCAAACCCTGGCGACGCCAAGCTCTGCGCCAATATCCTGCCCGATTGTCTCCCCATCTCGGAGGACGTCGCCAGGCTCTTTGGCTCCATGGGCAAGGGAGAAATTCAGTGGGGAGGAATAGCCTTGCCCGGCGGGGCGATGATAACGCGCCTTGTCAAGGACCCGCGCCTTATGGCTCCGGTCAAGTACGTTTTCGAGTACGATCCTTCCCACGAGGACCCGGAGGAATATATCAAAGGCTCATCGCCCATGTTGGGCTTCGAGTTCGCGGAATGGAAGGACGTAAAGCCCGAGGTCTATGACCTGACCTTGTATCATTTTATCTGGGATGAATACTCCGCCGATGAACTGGCCCGGTTCAATAAAATTATCGACGAGCCCTTGAAGATCGGAATAAAGGAAGAATAAACCATGAAAGTTTTGGCGCTTGGCGGTTGTGGAGGCATGGGTACCTACGCGGTCCGCGCCCTTCTTGGCATGAAGGCTTGCGATGAAATCATCGTCGCCGACCTGGACGAAAAACGGGCCGCGTCCTTCGCCGAAAAAGCCGGAGAAGGCGTTAGCCCTCTCGCCCTGGACGTTTCGGACCAGGAGGCCCTGGACCGCGCCGTTTCCGAGGCCGACCTGGTCATGAACACGGTCGGTCCTTTTTTCAAGTTCGGCAAGATAGTGCTGTCGTCCTGCATACGAATAAAACGCCATTACGTTGACATCTGCGACGACTGGCAACCCACGCTCGAGCTGCTTGAACTCAACGATCAGGCCCGAGAGGCGGGAATTACCGCCATAATAGGCATGGGCGCGAGTCCTGGAGTATCTAACGTTTTGGGGAAAAAGGCCATCGCCGAGTTGGACTCGGCCGAGAGCATATTCACCGGCTGGAGCATTGACGCGGCCAAACCCGAGCGGGTTGGCGACAAGGCCTCCGCGGCGACGGTCCATGGCATATACCAGCTTAGCGGAACCATTCGGGTGTTCGACGGCGGAAAGTATATAGACGCCCTTCCCATCAAACCCGTTGACCTCGATTACCCCGGGATTGGGGTGAGGCGGACCTATACCATCGGCCATCCCGAGTCGGTTACCTTCCCGCGCTATTTTCCCGAGCTTCAAAAGAGCCAGAACGTTTTCCTGTCCTCGCTCTTTAACGTCGTTGGACTGAACGTCATTTCATGGCTGGTTAACCGCAAGCTGCTCACCATCGATAATGCCGCTCACCTGGCGGAAATGATCGAGGGCGCGGCCAGGCCCGAGGAAACGCCGGCCAAGATGCTGGCCGACCTGGCGAATAAAAAGAAGGCGCCCTTGCCGCCCATGTTCGGTTTGGCTCTGGGGACCAAGGACGGCGCGCCGGCAAGCGCGGCCTGCGCCATCCTCTCCGCGCCGGCGGGAGGAATGGGAGGCATCACTGGAGTGCCTCTCGCGGTCTCGGCGGCCATGGTCCTTGGCGGCAAGGTAAAAGAGCGCGGCGTGTTCGCGCCGGAGGGCGCTCTCGATCCCGACCAGTTCCTGGACACCTTGGCCCCGCTATGTTCACCCAGGAAAAACGACGCGGCCGACCTGGTATTAACCACCCGCTCCTGGGACACGGAAGACTTGGACTTTTCGAAGCACCTGTGACGACCTTTTATGGAGGGACCCCGCCATGGACAGGAGAGATTTTTTAAAAGGAACGGCCGCGGCCGGCATGGCGGCGTCAATGGGGCCCGTCTGGCTGAGCCGAGCCCTGGCCGCCGAGCCCCGTCCGCCCATGGGCAAGGACCTTGGCGCCAACGAGACGTTGCTTCTTTGCAACGCCAACCTGGTGGACGTGATAGCGGGAAAACTTTATGACGAGACGGCCCTGTTAATTCGAGGCGGCAAGATCGTAAAATTATTGGCGGCCTCCTCAGCTAACTCAACTCAAGCCGACAGGAGCATCGACGCGGGTGGACGATACGTAATACCCGGCATTATCAACGCCCATTGCCACGTTACCATGCCCGGGGTGGCGGACGCTCGCCCGGCGCTTTTCAGTAACGCCAGTCCGCAGATCGACCGCAACCTGGTTGACTGCGTCACCCACGGCGTCACCACGGTTCGGGACCAACTGGGCCGGCAGGACTCGATCGTCAAGAGACAAGAGTCCATCGCGCGTGGCGAGCTTATGGGCCCGCGGGTCCTGCGCGGAGTTGGGATCGACGTGCCCCGGGGGTATTTCGCCGCCTACACGATATTTCTCAAAGGTGGGTCCATCGTGGTCACGAACGAGGCCGAGGCCAGGGACGCGGTGGCCAAGGCCGTTGACATGGGAGCGGACCATATCAAGATATCCCTCCAATACACTTCCCTGATGGAGAAGGAAAAACCACTGAACCTCTTGACCGACGACATGATGGAGGCCATCGTGGCCAAGGCCGAGAGCATGGGAAAGCATTGCGCCATCCATCACACCAGTCTCGATGGCTTCAGGCGAGCCATGAGGGCCGGCGTGCAATGTTTCGAGCACATGTCCAGCGACCTTCCCCTCACAGATAAAGATATCGAGAATTTTATCGACCATAAAAGGATCATCGTGCCCACCGGAAGCGTGGCCTGGGCCTTGGCCTTCCCTCGAGGCGGCGACCAAAACTTCGAGCACCCGAACGTTCAGCTCATGTACGAGGACAAGGAGGCGAGGATAAACGAGGTGCTCGATGAGTACGCCCTGCCCCCGCTGTCCAAGCTGGGCAAGAAGGTCTATCGAAAATACAGCGGTCCCGGCTTCTTCGATAAAAACCACCTCATGCTTACGCCCTCGGCTCGGATGTTCAACTCGGCGGGGGCCATCGGCGGCGACAACATGGTTACCCTTTTCAAGGCCGGGGCTAGAGTCGGTTGCGGAAACGACGGGGGCATTCCCTTTGTCTGGCCCGGCTCCATGCCCCTCGAGATGCTTATCAACCAAAAAGCGGGCATCGCCCCCAAGGTCGTCCTTAAAGCCGCCACCGCCGTTAACGCGGAGATCATCGGCATGGAAGATGAACTGGGAACCATCGAGGCGGGCAAGCTCGCGGACCTGGCCGTTTACGACAACAATCCGCTCGATGACATGGAGAACCTTATGGAGACGGCGGCCACCCTGCGGTCTGGCAGGCTGGTCTATTCCATGGGAGGCATTAAGGAGTCGTATCTTTAATCGAGAAAGTCCATCTTTTCCTCGTTCAAGTGAAACAACGTTGTTTGAATCCGGCCTCAGACCCATGATATCTTACTTACAATGCAGTTCCCGGCCATCGGGTTTTTATCGCGTCAAGAATTCCCTTCTCCTTTAAAAGCATTTTTATTATGGGCCTTGTCGCGACCCTGGAAGGAGGCCCTTGCTCACGGGCATAGGGGCTTCGTCCTTTAACCTTCATTGAAGTAGTATATCGGGAGGTTTTTCATGAGAGTTATCGATTTTTACAAAAAAGACGGTCCGGTTGTTTCCCTGGAGTTTTTTCCTCCTCGCGATGAGGAGGCCATGGCCAAGTTCAATGGAATAATCGACAATCTTTCCGGGACGGGCGCCGATTACGTCACGGTCACTTTCGGGGCCGGCGGCTCCACCAGGGACGGGTCTCTACAGGCCGCGACCCATTTGACGGGCGACCGAAAACTCCCGACCGTTAGCTACATCGCCGGGTTTGGCCTGGGACCCGATGACGTAACCAAGGTATTGGACGGCTTCAAGGGCCTTGGAATCCAGACCGTGTTCGTTATCCGGGGCGATAAGCCCAAGGATGGAGACGTCACCGCTCATCCGGACGGGTTTGCCCACGCTTCGGATTTAATAGGCTTTATCAAGGCTAATTACGATTTCACCGTCGGCTGCGCCGGGTATCCGGAGGGACACGTGGAGGCCGAGAGCCTTGAAAAGGACCTCGAGTATTTGAAATTGAAAGTCGACAATGGCGCGGAATACGTGGTCACCCAGTATTTTTACGACAACGATTATTATTTCGATTTCGTCGATAAATGCAGGACCAAGGGAATTAAGGTCCCCATCATTCCCGGAATTATGCCGGTTTATACCAAAAAACTTACGGGTATCCTCTCCAAGGTTTGCGGATCGACTATTCCCGAGGCCCTTCAATCCCGGCTCGACGCGGTGGAAGACGGGGACAAGGAAGGCGTTCTAAACGTGGGAATCGATTACGCTACCCAGCAGTGCCGTGGCCTTCTTAAGAAAGGCGTTCCTGGTCTTCATTTCTATACCATGAACAGATCCAAATCCACCTCCGAGATTATCGGGAGATTGAAGGAAGAAAAGCTGCTGTAAAATCCTTATCGCGGCGGAGGCGCCACTCGTGAAAGACAAGGCGTCCTAGACCCTGGCCATAAAGGAGTTCGCTTTTTCGAGGACCTCCTTTGCGGCCCTGGCTTTCAAAAGATAAGCCGCGTAAAGGTTGGCGCCGGCAAGGTCCGCGCCGGTAAGGTCCGACAGAAGAAGCTCGGCCCGAGAGAGGTTGGCGTTTCTAAAAGAGGCTTTTTGAAAATTGCACTCGGACAGGTTGGCCATGGCCAGGTTGGCGCCCGAGAAGTCAGCGCCGGAGAAGTCCCGGCCGTCCAGTACCTCGGAGGATAGATCGAGACCGGAAAGGTCCGGCGTCTCGTCGGGATGCTCTTTCCTGTAGGCGTTCCACACATCGGCTTCCCCCGCGATTAGATCGCGCCATTTCGCGGAGTCGATCCGCCTTGCTTCGGACGCGATACCATTTTCCTCGCTCGCCTCCAGGACGGCCCCGGCCAAATTGGCCTCATGAACGTTGGCCCCATCAAGGTCGCAACCAACAAATCCGACCATGTAAAGGTTGGCCGATTTAAAGTTCGCGTCCTTAAATGACGTTCCCTTTACGATGGCCCCGAAAAGGTCCGCCTCGGTTAAGTCCGCGCCGGACAGGTCGGCGCCGATGATTCTTGCCTTGTAAAGATCGGCGCGAAGGAGGTCGGCGCCCTTAAGCCGAGCGCCCGTCAGGTCCGCGCCGGACAGGACCGCGCCGGTAAGGCGAGCGCCCGAAAAGTCCGCCCCCGCCAGCGAGGCGCCCTTAAGCTCCGCGCCCACGAACTCGGCCGCTTTGAAAACCGAACCCGACAGATTGGCCTCGATGAGAAACGAGTTCTTAAGGTTCACGCCCGAGCCGTCGGCGCCGGAGAGGTCCACCCGCTCGGCGATGACCACGGGCGCCACCGCGGGAGGGACGCTGCACCCGTGAGAACTCTCGGACGCCGCCAACACCGCTTGCCGAAGCTTGGCGTCCTCCAGGTTGGCCCCCTTTAAATGTACTCCCGCCAGGCCGGCCTTGGTCATGTCCGCCGCCATGGCGCTTGCTCCCATCAAGTCAGCGCTCATGAGGTTGGCGCCTACGAGAACGCATTTTTCCAGGTTGGCTTGAATGAGAATCGAGTCGGCCAGATTGGCTCTTTCCAGGTTGGTCCCGGAAAGGTTTGACTTCTCGAGTTTGGCGTCCTCCAGGTTGATACCGGCAAGGTCTAAACCGGACAGGTCGGCGCCGGACAAATCGGGAAACTCGGCGGGGTTACTATTACGGAAAGCGTTGAAGCTCTCCACTCCCTCGGAGACGAGGTTTAACCAGTCGTTCAAGGTGTTTTTTTTCATGGGGTCCATTTAAAAATCGCCTTTGGCGATAATTAATTATTGAGCCTCTTGCATAAGTTCCGCTTTGGAGTGCGGCGGCTCGACGCCGCTTTTCTTCCGAGCGGCTTGACGCGAGGCCCGCCGTTGTATTTTTAGGCCTTGTCAAGCCAAGGCCATTAAAAGCGGTCTCAAGCGACCGACTCCAAAACGGCTATGCCGCCAAGAAAAGGACTTTTACAAGAAGCTCTATTCCTTTCTTTTTTGGTTGTTGCCATTTTATTATGTTTTTTGGGTCAATAGAAGTATAAAATTCGGGCCGTAAGTACTTTAACGATCGTATAAAAATTATTGTCTTGCCTTTTTAGCGTGGTTCGGGTATGAAAATAACGTACGTTACTCTTGACAATTGTATTTAACGATGGATAGAATGTACTCGTTTCTTACCGAACGGCAAAATCCGCCGCGACTATAGGGGCTGAAAATTTCGGTTGGCCGCGCGGTAAAATCTAACTCGCAACCGTTTGCAAGGAGGTACTTACATGGTTGAGTTTCGTCTCGATGAGGATCAGCGACAGATCCAGGACATGATGGCCAAGTTCGCGGCCGAGGAAATCAGGAAGGTCGCCCGGGAGTGCGACGAGAAAGCGGAGCTGCCCGAGGACCTTCTTAACAAGGTATGGGAGCTTGGCGTTTGCAGCAACGCCGTTCCCGAGTGCTATGGCGGTTACGAGCTGGGCCGCTCGATAGTAACGGGCGCCATCATGGCCGAGGAACTGGCCTGGGGCGACCTCAGCCTGGCCATGGGCGCCTTGAGTCCTCTTCTCGCCATGGTACCGGTGCTCGAGTTCGGTACTCCCGAGCAAAAGGAACTGTACCTGCCAAAGTTCTGCGGCGAGAAGTTCTTTCCCGCCACCGCCGCCCTGATGGAGCCGAGGATTTCCTTCGACCCGACCAACCTTTTCACCACCGCCGAGGTCGATTCCGGCAAGGTGATATTGAACGGCAAAAAGTGCATGGTCCCCCTCGCCGACAAGGCGGAAAAAATCCTGGTTTACGCCACCGCCGCCAAGGGCTCCGGGCCCGGCTCGGTTATGGCCGTCATGGTGGACAAGGGAACGGGCGGAATGAAGATCGGCGAGCGCCAGTTCTACCAGGGCCTCAGGCCCCTTCCCCTTTTCCCGGTCGAGTTCACCGATTGCGAGGTCCCCTTTGCCAACGTTATCGGCCTCGAGGGCGGCGTGGATTACATGCGCCTCCTGAATATATCGAGAGCCACTCTTTGCGCCATGGCCGTGGGCGTGGCCCGGGCGGCCAAGGATTACTGCATCGACTACGCCAAGGAGCGCTACGCCTTTGGCGAGCCCATCGCCAGCCGGCAGACCATCGCCTTCATGCTGGCCGAGATGGCCATGGAAAGCGACGCCATGCGTCTCCTGGCCTGGCGCGCCGCCTGGAGACTGGACAAGAACCAGGACGCCACGCGCGACGCCACGCTGGCCAAGAACTACTGCTCCGAGCAGACCATGAAGATAGTCGACTACGGCATCCAGGTGCTGGGCGGACACGGCTATATTCGCGAGCACATGGTCGAGCTCTTCTTTCGGAACGGCCGGAGCATCGCGACGCTCGAGGGCCTGACCGCGGTCTGAAAAAGGACCGGACGGCGAATAGACGGAAAACAAGGAGGATTGAAATGATAGAGTTTGAACTTCCGCCAGGCGCGAAGATGACGAAAAAAATGGCCCACGGCCTTTCCGCGGGCCTGTTCAGGGGCGTTACCAGGAAATACGACAGCTATGAGCACGAGCACGACGAGTGCGTCGAGCTTAAGCCCATCGCCAAGATGATGGCCGGAGGGCTCAGCGGCGGCGGCGGGAAGAAGAAGTCCGACGACAAGAAGGAAGGCGGGGAAAAGAAGAACAAGGGACAGGGCGTGGCCATGGTGGTTGGCGCCGAGGAAATGGCCTGGGGCGACTGCGGCCTCATGCTTTCCATCCCCGGCACCGGCCTTGGCAACGCGGCCATCAACGCCGTGGCCACGGACGAGCAAAAGGCCCGCTTCGGAAACAAGTACGCGGCCATGGCTATAACCGAGCCCTGCTGCGGCTCGGACTCCTCGGCCATCCGGGCCACGGCCGTTCTGGACGAGAAGACCAACGAGTGGATATTGAACGGCGAGAAGATTTTCGTCACCGCCGGCCAGTTCTGCGAGGCGGTCGTGGCCTGGGCCAGCCTTGACCGGAGCAAGGGCCGTCCGGCCATCAAGAGCTTCGTGATCGAGAAGGGCACGCCGGGCATGTCGGTGGCCAAGCTGGAGGACAAGCTGGGCATCCGCGCCTCGGACACGGCCGTTATCGTCTTCGAGGACTGCCGCATCCCCTACGACAACATCCTGGGCTCCGCTGAGATCAAGGCGGAGGGCGGCTTCAAGGGCGTGATGAAGACCTTCGACAACACGCGTCCCCTGGTGGCGGCCATGGCCCTGGGCGTGGCCCGGGCGGCCCTCGAGTTCACCAGGGAGAAGCTCGAGGCCGAGGGCTACTCCTTTCCCTACGACAGGGGACGCCATCAGCTTTCCGCCGTGCAAAAGGAGGTCCTTGACATGGAGGCCCACCTCGACGCGGCCAGGCTGCTCACGTGGCGCGCCGCCAGCATGCTCGACACCGGGGAGAGGAACTCCCTCGAGGCGTCCATGGCCAAGGCCAAGGCGGGAAGGGCCGGCACCCTGGTCACCCAGAAGTGCGTCGAGCTGCTCGGGCCGCTCGGTTACTCCCAGGAATGGCTGGTCGAGAAATGGATGCGTGACGTCAAGATCAACGACATCTACGAGGGCACGGGCCAGATTCAGATGCTGATCATCGCTCGGCAGATACTCGGGTTCGACCGCAATCAGCTTAAGTAATCCCTCCGAGGACGTAATCCAAAAAACGGGCGCGGGCATGGTCTCGCGCCCGCTTACTTGACAGACGCGTCCAATCCGCGTTATCTATTCTGACTGTTTATTGGATCGATACTAATCAATCTCATGGCCGATCGAGAAAAAATAATTGTCTCCTGGCTTCGCTTGTCCATGGCTCCGGGGATTGGAAGGGTCTTAGGCGCGAGGCTGGTCTCGAGCTTCGGCGCCCCCGAGGCCGTTTTCGAGGCGTCTTATAAAGATATCTCGCGGGTCGAGGGCGTCGGTGAGAACAGGGCCAGGGGCGTTTTGGACTCCTCTCTCGCGGACAAGGCCAGGCGCGCTTATGATCGTTGCCTTGAAAAAGGCGTGAAAATAGTCGCGGCCGAGGACAAGGAATATCCCGCCGGCCTTTTGGAGATTCCCGATCCGCCGCTTCTTCTTTACGTTCTGGGCGAGCTGGATGGAGACGAGGAGGCCGTGGGTATCGTGGGATGCAGGAACCCGGACCCCTACGGCGAGAGCGTGGCCGTGAGCCTGGCCTCGGGCCTGGCCCGGCGTGGCGTGACGGTCGTCTCGGGCATGGCGCGCGGCGTTGACGGCGTGGCCCAGTCCTCGGCGATCAAGGCCGGCGGCCGCACCATCGCGGTCCTTGGCACGGGGGTGGACGTGGTATATCCGCCCGAGCACCGGGGTCTTTACGAGAAGATTATCGAGAAAGGAGCGGTCATAAGCGAGCTTCCCCTGGGATCGAGCCCGGACCGCAAGAACTTTCCGGCCCGAAACCGGATCATCAGCGGCATAAGCAAGGGCGTAATCGTGGTCCAGGCCATGAGCGAGAAAAGCGGCGCCTTAATAACCGTGCGTCACGCTCTCGAGCAGAACAGGGAAGTTTACGCGGTGCCCGGCGCGGTTGGATCTCCGTCGGGCCGGGTGTGCAACGGCCTGATCAAGAAGGGGGCCAAGCTGGTCGAGACGGCGGAGGACGTTATCCTGGATTTGAGGCCCCTTGGTTCGATTCCATTAACCGGCGGGCCCGAGGATAAGCCGGGTAAAAATAAAAGGACGCCCAATCTGCCGGACGATCAGGCCCGCGTTTACGCGCTGGTGCCCGCGCCGTCGGAGGGCGCCATTGACCTTGACGGACTGGCCCGCCAGTCGGGTTTCGAGCTTCCCCGGGCGGTGGGCGCCCTTCTCGAGCTCGAGCTTTCCGGCCTTGTTCGGGCGCTTCCCGGCAAGATGTACGTGCGAATGGGGGAGGTATGAGTTATACTTCCTTTCCAGGAGGAATTTGCTAGATGGCGAAGTTGGTCATCGTCGAGTCGCCGGCCAAGGCGAAAACGATAGAGAAATACTTGGGCAAGGATTACATGGTGGCCGCCAGCGTGGGTCACGTTATGGACCTGCCAAAGAAATCTTTGGGCGTGGACCTCGAGAAGGACTTCGCGCCCAGCTACGAGGTCCTGCCCGAGAAGAAAAAGACCGTCAGCAAGCTCAAGCTGGCGGCCAAGGACTCCGAGGAGATATATCTGGCTCCCGACCCCGACCGGGAAGGCGAGGCCATCGCATGGCACCTCTACGAGATACTCAAAAAAACCGGCAAGCCCATGAAGCGCGTGCGGGTTAACGAGATTACCCGCCAGGCCGTGATCAAGGCCATTGGCGACGCGGGCGAGCTCGATCGAAACCGTTACGAGGCCCAGCAGGCCAGGCGGGTGCTGGACAGGCTGGTTGGCTACCTCATCAGCCCCCTTTTGTCCAAGAAGCTGAAGGGCAGCCTTTCGGCGGGCAGGGTGCAGTCGGTCGCCCTTCGCCTGGTGGTCGAGCGGGAAAGGGCCATCCGGGCCTTCCAGCCCCAGGAATACTGGAGCGTCGAGGCCCTCCTGGCCGCATCCGCGCCCCCCGAGTTCAAGGCCAAGCTGGCCCAGATCAAGGGCAAGAGCGTCGAGACGCCCGGCGAGCGCTTCAACGATAAGAAGCACGTCTTCATCCGGGACGAGAAGGAGGCGAAAAAGATAGTCGAGGCGGTCTCGAGTGAGCCCTTTATCGTGGGCTCGGTCTCGAGGTCCGAGCGCCGCCGGCATCCGCCGCCTCCCTTCATCACCAGCACGCTCCAGCAGGACGCGGCCAGGAAGCTGGGCTTTACGGCCAAAAAGACCATGATGCTGGCTCAGCGTCTTTACGAGGGCCAGGACGTGGGCGACGGTCCGGTTGGTCTTATCACTTATATGAGGACCGACTCACCCCGCGTGGCCGACCAGGCCATCGACATGGTCAGGACTCATATACACGACGTTTACGGTCCCGAGTATCTTCCCCGCTCTCCGCGGACCTTCAAGTCCAAGAAGACGGCCCAGGAGGCCCACGAGGCCATCCGGCCCACGGTCATGAAGTATACGCCCGAGGTGGTCAAGGACCGGCTCGACCCGGACATGGCCCGCCTTTACGAGTTGATATATCTTCGCTTTTTGGCCAGCCAGATGAGAGCGGCCATGTACGACCAGACCTCGGTGGACGTGCCGGTGGGAGATTATCTTTTCCGCGCCGGGGGCCGGGTCCTTAAGTTCAAGGGCTTTCTCGCCGTGTACGAGGAGGCGGCTGACGAGGACGCGGAAAAAGAAGGAGACATGGCCCTGCCGCCGTTGAACGACGGCGACCGCCTGGACATGAGGGAAATTATTCCCGAGCGGCACTTTACCAAGCCTCCGCCTCGCTTTACCGAGGCCAGCCTGGTGAGGGAACTCGAGGAAAAAGGCATCGGCCGGCCCTCAACCTACGCCCAGACCCTTTCCACCATCCAGGACAGGAAGTACGTGGAGAAAGAGCAAAAGCGCTTTCACGCGACGCCCCTCGGCGAAAGGATCACGGACATACTGGTGGCGGCCTTTCCCGAAGTGATGGAAGTCGGCTTCACCGCCCAGATGGAGGCGGACCTTGATAAGATCGAGGAGGGCGACGAGGACTGGATAAGGCTTTTGCGCCGATTCTACGGGCCTTTCTCGACGCGGCTGGATGAGGCGCGAAAGATTCTGGACGAGATGAAGAACGAGACCCCCACTGACCTTCCCTGCCCGGTCTGCGGCAATGAGCTTATGATAAAGTGGAGTAAAAAAGGCGAGTTCCTCGGCTGCTCGGGCTATCCCGAGTGCAAGTTCACCACCGACTTCGACCGCGACGAGAAAGGCGAGGTCGTTCCGCGCCAAAAGGAGATCGTACAGCTCGACGTCCCCTGCCCGCAATGCGGCGGTCCTCTCCAGATCAGGGAGGGAAGAAAGGGCGAGTTCGTGGGATGCAGCGCCTATCCGGACTGCACCTTTACATCGGACTTCACCAGGAGCGAGGCGGGTGAGATCGAGCTTTCCGAACAAAACAGCCGGGACACGGACGTGGTCTGCGATAAATGCGGAAAGCCCATGGCCATTAAAAAAACGCGCCAGGGCGGCCGCGAGTTCCTGGCCTGCACCGGCTATCCCAAGTGCAAGAACGCCAAGGACTTCGAGATCGGAGAAGACGGCAAGATCATCATCATCGAGCGCAAAACGGGAGAGACGGACATAAAATGCGACAAGTGCCAGAGGCCCATGGCCATCAAGGTGGCCAGGCGGACGGGCAAGGAGTTTCTGGCCTGCACGGGTTATCCCAAGTGTAAGAACGCCAAGGATTTCGAGCGCGACAAGGAAGGCAATATCCGGGTCCTCTCCCCCGGCGACGAGGGCGAAGCCTGCGAGAACTGCGGCAAGCCCATGGTGGCCAAACGAGGGAGGTCGGGACTTTACTGGGCCTGCACCGATTATCCCGATTGCAAAACCACCAAGGCCATAGGCGGCGGCGAGTTGGCGCCGGCGGCGAAAAAGTCCGCCCCCAAAGCCGGCCCCGAGCTTCTTCCGGACGAGCCTGTCTGCGAGAAGTGTGGAAGTCCCATGGTCAGGCGTCAGGGCAGGTTCGGCCCGTTTATCGCCTGCTCGGGCTATCCCGCCTGCAAAAACATTCGTAAAAAGAAAAAATCGGACTCCTGATGGCCTCTGAAAAAGCGGTGGCCCTCGTCTCGGGCGGCATGGACTCGGCCGTGGCCGCGGCGCTGACCAAGGAGAAAGGGCGCGAGATTCTGGCGCTGTCCTTTGATTATGGGCAGCGCCACCGGGTCGAGCTCGAGGCCGCCGCCCGCGTGGCCGCCTGGCTTGGCGCGGCCGAGCATAAAACCATCCGCGTCGGGCTCGACCAGATAGGCGGCTCGGCGCTTACCGACGACCTCGAGGTGCCCAAGGACGGGCCGTCCTGCGGCATTCCCATCACCTACGTCCCTTCCCGCAATATTATCTTTTTATCGATCGGCCTTTCCTGGGCCGAGGCGGCGGGCGCCCGGGAGATCGTCATCGGAGCCAACGCCCTGGATTACTCGGGGTATCCCGATTGCAGGGGAGAGTTTATCGATGCTTTTCAAGAGGTGGCGCAAAAGGGCACCAAGGCGGGCATGGAAGGAAAAGCTCCGCTCGTGGTCGCGCCTCTTCTGGAGATGAGCAAGGCCCGGATAGTAATCGAGGGCCAAAGGTTGGGACTGGACTTTGGAATAACCTCCTCCTGCTACGATCCTTCTCCTACGGGAAAGCCCTGCGGGAAGTGCGACTCTTGCCGGCTTCGCGCCAAAGGGTTCGCCGAGGCCGGACTCTCCGATCCTCTTGTCATTCCATGACGCCGCCGGTTTAATAAAAAAGGCCCCATATCAGGGGCCTTTTAAGCTGGAGCTTTCCCGTTATTGTTTAGAGGGAATCCTTCCAGGTCTGCGAAGGCTTGAACCCAACGGTCTTGGAGGCCTTGATCTTGATCTTTTCCTTGGTCTGCGGGTTGATTCCCGTGCGGGCTTTGCGCTTCTTGAGGGTGAAGCTGCCAAGTCCCGGATACCTGAAGGCCTGCTCTTTCTTCACGGTTTTCTTGATGAGGTCGACGGCCGCGTCGATGGCCGCCTCGGTGTCCTTTTTGCTGAGGCCGGTCTGTTTTGCAATCGCGTCGATGAAGTCAGCTTTCGTCATGGTTGAAATCTCCTTTCACGTTCGTTTAATTTCACGTCTATTTCAGCTTGGAAAATTAAGTTAACCCCTAACCTATATCTTCAACCCCGTTGTCCTTGCCGCGATCTCGTCTTCCGATCGTCGCGATATGCCTTCTGGGCCTTTAATGGTGAGGATTCTAGCAAATCATGGGGCTTTTGTAAAGAAAAAAATGAACTCGGAGGCGTCAAAAAATCCCCGCCAGACCGCTCCAGAAGCCGTTGGCCCACTTTGGTATATTCACGGAGGCCGTAAAATTCGGCCGCCGCAAGGCCTGGGATCGGGCCTTTTCCATGGACGCCATCTTACACAATTGCCTTTATTAACGGCGCATTAAGGCCTTCCGACTGAAAATTAAATTTCCCGTCCGGGCGGGAAGAAGCGTCTCACGGCCTCTTGAGCAAAGGGGAAAAATGTAAATGGAGGAAAGAGGAAAAATTATCCGCCCGGCCTCATGCTTCTCCTGGGCGAGGAATCGGAGAATTCCTCGGGATCGTAGGTCTTGTATCCCCATCTGGTGGGAAATCCCCTCACGTCCACGTGGAGCTGTATCCTCGAGTTCCTGGGCGGCGAGTAAACTCCCACGCCGCCCGGCACGCAGGCGCCCCGCTTCTCGAGGTCGGTAATCAGGTCGCGCATGTAAAAGGCGTCCCTTACGTCAACCACACCGTCACGGTTCAGGTCGTCCATGACGCCGTCGCGAGGATCGTCGTCGATGATAAAATCGACCGCCTCGCCCCACATGTGGCGGCTCATGCTCGAGGCGGCGCCGTTAGTTGCGGTGCGCTTGATATTCGAGCGGGGAGAAATAAAGCCGCCTCCAATGTACTGGTACCGGGCCGGAAGGCCCCTTGCCTCGAGCTCGGCCAGCATGGCCTCGAGCTTCTTCACGAGGTTGACGTCGAGGGCGAAGTACTGGGGAAGCTCCTCCCTGTGGTCGTAGCCCAGGTCGCCAAGACTTATATGCTCGGAGAGGCGAAGACCGATGGTGTCGTAGTCCATGCGATAAAAGTACTTGGGGGCCTTGTAGTAGTCGGGACGATGCTTGCTTTCCTTATCCGGGTAATGGCCGATCTCGAAGCCGTTGATCTCGCCGTTCTTGAGATACTTGGCGGAGGCAAAGCCCACGAGCATGCCCACGGTGGCGGTTTTTTTAAAGGATTCGGAGCCTGAGCCTATCTCGAGGGCCACGTCCATCCAGTGCGTACCCGGCTCGTCGGGGGCCCGCCAGGTGATCGAGGATTCCTTGGACTTGCAGTATCCGCCGTAGCCGCAGTGCTTGACCTTGACGGGGACCCCGTCATCGGCGGAAAACTTAAATGACCTTTCCTCGCCCGGGGCCATGAGGGCCGCCGTGTGGCCGATGGGAATTTTCAATCCGTTCCAGTGGACGTAGACGGTGGGCCGGGATTTAAGTTCCTTGGCGCCCGCGTCGCCCATCACCAAGAAGGCGGCGATAAGGAGTAATGACAAGACTATGAATTTACGCATTTTCAGCCTCCGCTGGCCGGACGGCGGCCGGCCCTGCCCGTTCGAGCGTGGAGCAAAATCCCAATGTAAATATGATAACATAAATCATATTATTACTGAAATCCCCGTCGCCAAAAATGTTTCATTTTCGCCCAATTATTTTCATGAGTGGTCTCGGTTTGACGGTCTGGCTCTTCGTCATTATCATATTGCATGAAAGGAATTCGACTTGGATGCAGTCAGGGAAAAACCTTATCTTCTTCGACTTCCCCGCCGGGAAGGTATGCTGATCGACGCCTTTGTTTTCGCCAGTCGGGAGATCAAGGTCGAGGACTCGGCCCTCGAGCAGCTTCGGGACGCCGCTCGCGTTCCCAGCGTCGAGCGCGCCCTGGGCATGCCCGATATCCATCACGGATTCGGCGTACCCATCGGCTCGGTGGTGGCCACGCGGGACGCGGTCATCCCGGCGGCTGTTGGCTACGATATCAACTGCGGGATGCGCCTTCTCCTCGGCGACCGGCTCGCGAAATCCGTCAACGTGGTAAGGTCCGCGGAGGACGCGTCCCGCGACGTCCCTCTTGGCGAGGGCAAGAAGAACGTCCGCTTTGGAAGAGATGATTTCATCTCCATTATCGAGGGCGGCTTGCCTGCGCTTTTGAACGTCAGCGCCGGAAAGGGCGGCCGGGCGCTCGAGTTTTTAAACGGGTTCAGAGAGCTTTCCGCCCAGGAACGAATAGAGGACGGCGGGAGCTTGCCGGGCGTCGCCGGCGCCGTTCCTCCCAAGGCCATCGAAAGGGGCATGGACCAGCTCGGGACCCTGGGTGGCGGGAACCATTTCATCGAGTTCCAGGTGGTCGAGCGCATTCTCGAGCCGGACAAGGCCAAGCGGCTGGGTCTGTTCGAGGGCCAGTTCACGGTCATGCTCCACACGGGCTCGAGGGGATTCGGCCACGAGGTCGGCGGCCATTATATGAAGCTGGCCAAGGACGTCACCGGCAAGGGTACCGGCGGAGGACGGGGTCCGGGCCTTTCCTACTTTGCGTCCTCGAACAAAATGGCGCGGCAATATCTGGACGCCATGAACGCGGCGGCCAATTTCGCCTACGCCAACCGGGCCATCCTCGCGGCGCTTGTGGCAGGAAACCTTTCCCGGCGATACCCGGATATCAATCTAAGGCCGCTTTACGACGTGACCCACAACATGGCCAAGATCGAGGAGCACGGCGGCGAGACCTTTTTCGTGCATCGGAAAGGAAGCACCAGGGCCTTTGACGCCGGTCGCATGAGGGGCACGCCTTTTTCCGAGGTGGGCCAACCCGTTCTTATTCCCGGCTCGATGGGCACTGCGAGTTACGTTCTGGTAGGAACTTCCACTGGGAGCCAGGCCCTTTATTCGGTCAATCACGGAGCGGGCCGGGTCATGAGTCGGAGCCGCGCCTCGGGCAAAGGCAGGAAGGGTAGAAGAGAGCAGGCGGCCATCTCGGACGCGGAGTTCAAGAGAAGCATGGAGGGCGTTCACCTGATCGCCGGCAACATGTCCGGAGTAAAGGAGGAGGCCCCCGCGGCGTATAAGGACATCGACAAAGTCATCCAGACGGTGGCCGAGGCGGGTCTGGCCGTGCCGGTGGCTAGACTTACGCCCCTGGCCGTGCTAAAAGGTTAAAGCATGGAAAACGTCCAGCTACTGAAGCGA
>CAXXFL010000001.1:907500-1614738 GCA_963674965.2 bacterium
TCCCACTGCTTGTAGGCAAACGGTTTCAGGTACTATTTCACTCCCCTCACTGGGGTACTTTTCACCTTTCCCTCACGGTACTGGTACACTATCGGTCACGAGGTAGTATTTAGCCTTGGATGATGGTCCACCCAACTTCCCACAGGGTTCCACGTGTCCCGTGGTACTCGGGAGATGGACCCAGGAAGACCGGACCGATTTCGCTCACGGGACTATCACCCTCTATGGTCGCCTTTCCCAAGGCGTTAAGCTATCGACCGATTTTGTAACTTCCCGGGACGTCCGTCACCGCCCCCGGTCCATTCCCATGACCCCACTCTTCCAACGCCGACGGGCTTACAGAAGAGAGGTTTAGGCTGTTCCCCGTTCGCTCGCCACTACTTGGGGAATCTCAATTGATTTCTGTTCCTGGAGGTACTGAGATGTTTCACTTCCCTCCGTTAGCCTCGACGCCCTATGTATTCAAGCGCCGATGACGGGCTATGAGGCCCGCCGGGTTTCCCCATTCGGAAATCTCCGGGTGATCACGTTTGCTAAGCAACTCCCCGAAGCTTATCGCAGCTATGCCACGTCCTTCATCGCCTCCTCGTGCCAAGGCATCCACCGATTGCCCTTAGTAACTTGAAACCACCATGTGGAATCAAGCCACCCGCGATACGCCAGAACCAGGACAAGTCCCGGTTCACTGACGGATACTTGAACCAAAATAAAAAAAATCGAAAATCTGCCGCTAATATCATATACAATTGTCAAAGAACGTGACGGACTTACGGGCGCCGATATATTTCGCGGGTATCAACCCGGGAAAAACTACATGGTGGAGGCAAGCGGGATCGAACCGCCGACCTACTGGATGCAAACCAGTTGCTCTCCCAACTGAGCTATGCCCCCTTTCGTGGGCATTGCTTGGTGGGCCTAGCTGGAATTGAACCAGCGACCTCTCGCTTATCAGGCGAACGCTCTAACCGACTGAGCTATAGGCCCACTGGCTTCCAGTGCCCACCCTGGAATGACTACGTCACGATTTCAAAGAGCCGCGCGGAAAAATCATCTGTTTTCCGCGGGATTGCTCCCTGGAAACTAAATAGCAAGCCGGGACGGACTCGTTCGGGATTGACCTGGAGCCGGCCTGGGAAGTAATTTCAAAGAAACCATTCCTGGCCGTCTTGGTGAGGGTTTTCACCTCACTGCTCCTTAGAAAGGAGGTGATCCAGCCGCAGGTTCCCCTACGGCTACCTTGTTACGACTTCACCCCAATTACCGACCAGACCTTGGGCGTCTGCCTCCGAGATAAACGGTTAGCCCGACGACTTCTGGTCCAGCCGACTTTCGTGGTGTGACGGGCGGTGTGTACAAGGCCCGGGAACGTATTCACCGCGGCATGCTGATCCGCGATTACTAGCGATTCCAACTTCATGGAGTCGAGTTGCAGACTCCAATCCGAACTGGGGCCGGCTTTTTGGGATTGGCTTACTCTCGCGAGTTCGCTGCCCTTTGTACCGACCATTGTAGCACGTGTGTAGCCCTGGGCGTAAGGGCCATGAGGACTTGACGTCATCCCCACCTTCCTCCGGTTTGACACCGGCAGTTTCTCTAGAGTGCCCGGCCTAACCGCTGGTAACTAGAGACAAGGGTTGCGCTCGTTGCGGGACTTAACCCAACATCTCACGACACGAGCTGACGACAGCCATGCAGCACCTGAACCTCCAGTCCCCGAAGGGAAAACCATGTTTCCATGGCGGTCCGGAGTCGTCTAGCCCAGGTAAGGTTCTGCGCGTTGCATCGAATTGAACCACATGCTCCACCGCTTGTGCGGGCCCCCGTCAATTCCTTTGAGTTTTAGCCTTGCGGCCGTAGTCCCCAGGCGGAGCACTTATCGCGTTAGCTTAGGCACTGAGGGGGTCAATACCCCCAACACCTAGTGCTCACCGTTTAGGGCATGGACTACCAGGGTATCTAATCCTGTTTGCTCCCCATGCTTTCGCGCTTCAGCGTCAGTACCGGGCCAGGTGGCCGCCTTCGCCACGGGTATTCCTCCAGATATCTACACATTTCACCGTTCCACCTGGAATTCTACCACCCTCTCCCGGACTCAAGTCCAATAGTTCGGAATGCACTTCCCCGGTTAAGCCGAGGGCTTTCACATCCCGCTTTCTGAACCGCCTGCACGCCCTTTACGCCCAGTGATTCCGAGCAACGCTTGCACCCTACGTATTACCGCGGCTGCTGGCACGTAGTTAGCCGGTGCTTCCTTTGGAGGTACCGTCAAGGCCCGGTGCTATTAACACAAAGCCATTTCGTCCCTCCTGACAGGGCTTTACGACCCGAAGGCCTCCATCACCCACGCGGCGTGGCTGGATCAGGGTTTCCCCCATTGTCCAATATTCCCGACTGCTGCCTCCCGTAGGAGTCTGGGCCGTGTCTCAGTCCCAGTGTGGCTGATCATCCTCTCAGACCAGCTACCCATCAAAGCCTTGGTGAGCCGTTACCTCACCAACAAGCTAATGGGACGCGAGCCCGTCTCTCGGTGACGGCTTCCATGGAGAGGCCGCCTTTCCCCCCGAAAACATTCGATTCCAGGGACGTACGCGGTATTAGCACCCCTTTCGAGATGTTGTCCCCCGCCGAGAGGTAGGTTACTCACGTGTTACTCACCCGTTCGCCGCTTTACTTACGCCCGAAGGCGCTTTCTCGCTCGACTTGCATGTCTTAAGCCCGCCGCCAGCGTTCGCTCTGAGCCAGGATCAAACTCTCCAGTTTGATCTCTATAATGAGCGCGAAGATAAGCTCTTCGCAAGCTCGATAAATTCAAGTTATCGACGTGAACCCGAACGAATTACGTTCGTCTTTCACTTGCTATTTAGTTTTCAAAGAGCAATTACCCGCTCTTTCGAGCGAGACAATTAGTTTATCAAAAAACTATCCAATTGTCAAGAGCAAAGTTGAATAAATTGTTCTCAGGCAAATTAAAAACCCGGATGAACGTTTATCACGTTTTCTCCCGGGTCTGTCGCCTTTCAAAGAACCCCTTATGAACCCTAGCTGATTCTAAATATAACACACTTCTCCGACGTGTCAAGAACTAATTTATAACAAAAACAAAATATCCCCGCCTGTATTCAAAAGACGGCCCGCCACCCCCCAGACAATGAATGAAATCCCGGCGGCTGTGGCCGTAACTCATCAAAACATAAGGCATTACCAGTCAATCGAAATCCCCGGCCCCGGCGCGGCGCCAACCGGACGATAAAACCTCCACCAAGGCGCCGCCCGCGCAAGACCCCCAAAGGCCGATAAAAAAAGCCGATAGAGACCGACGTCATTGTCGGAGCGGCGGCCGACGAAGCCGTGGGTGATGGAGGAGTTGGCGATGGTGAGGGGGTGGGAGGGCGAGCCGGCGAAGTCGGCGCCGAAGGGGAGATAGGCGCGGCGCCAGACGGTCTCGCCGTCGGAGTTGGTGGCGACCACCGGGGAGTGGAGGCCGTAGTGGAGGTAGAGCCGCTGGGAGATATTGACCGAGGCGGCGCCCGAGTCGAGGAGGCACGAGCCCGAGTCGTCAACCACGTCAATGTCGTATGAGCCGGAGCCGGCGTCGTCCCCGAGGTCTCCCGTGTCCACAAATATATATGTCGCGCCCTCGGACACGTACGCCTCGATGGCGTAAACCGCGCCCGACCCATTATCGAAGCGCACCGTGTACGTCCCCGCGTCCAGCGCCCCCGCCACGGACAGCTTAAGAGTGTCGCCCTCCTCGAGCTCGTCCGCCCAGGTGTCGCCGTCCCCGAGGGTCAGCTCGCCGATGGCGCTCTCGGCCAGGAGCCGTAGCCGCGCCGCGTCCAGCTCGGGCGTCGCCGAGTCTCCCTCCCCAGGCCCGCAAAGCTGGGTCGCTCCGTCCATGACGGAGGTCACGCCGTCGCACAGCCCGTCGCCGTCGGTGTCCGGATTGAATGGGTTGGTATAGAAATACCCCGAGTTCAGGTATTCCTCGAGATTGGTCCTCCCGTCCCCGTCGGGGTCATCGGCCGCGTCGTCCACCAGCGGGTCCAGCCCGGCGATGACCTCCCAATAATCGTCGATCCCGTCCCCGTCCGAGTCGGCCAACAGCGGGTCGGTCCCCAGCCTCGCCTCGATAATGGCCGCCATCCCGTCCCCGTCGAAATCCGCCACCGCCGTATCGCACTCCACCACCACCGGATCGAACCCAAGGCTATCGGCATACTCCACCTCCCACCCGTCCGTGAAGCCGTCGAAATCGGAATCGGCGGAAGTAATAGAAGTTAGTTTTCAAAGATCGGAGTTAAATCTATATCGACAACCTAAGCATAGGTGATCCCCGGTAAATCAATCGCAATGACCTGCTCGCTATGCTCGCCCATATAGCGGAGCTATATGGGTTACTTATATTTCAAGACCCTTTTGTGGGTTACCTGTTAAATCTATATCGACAACCAAAGCATAGGTCATCCCCGGGAAACCAATCTCTATGGCCTGCTCGCAAGGCTCGACCATATAGCAGAGATATTTTGGTTACTATTATTTCAAGGCCCTTTTGTGGGTTACCTGTTGACCTCCCAATAATCGTCGATCCCGTCCCCATCCGAGTCGGCCAACAGCGGGTCGGTCCCCAGCCTCGCCTCGATAATGGCCGCCATCCCGTCGCCGTCATAATCCGCCACCGCCTCATCGCACTCCACCACCACCGGATCGAACCCAAGGCTATCCGCGTACTCCACCTCCCACCCGTCCGTGAAGCCGTCGAAGTCGGAATCGGCGGAAGGAATAATGAAAAGTTTTCAAAGAGCAAAGTTACATCGATATCGACAACCAAAGCATAGGTCATCCCCGGTAATTTAATCTCAATGACCTGCTCGCTATGCTCGCCCATATAGCGGAGCTATATGGGTTACTTATATTTCAAGACCCTTTTGTGGGTTACCTGTTACTTATATTTAAGACCCTTTTATGGGTTACCTGTTGAACTCGGAAAGACCCCCCTCCGCGAACTCCTCCATCCTCGAGTCGATCAAGTCCCCGTCAATGCCGGTTACCGGCTTTAAATTGATTTTTTGGTCGGCGGAACTTATTGCGCCGTGAAAGAGATAACTTGATATGACGAAGGCCGCTAATATCGGAGCCGCCCTCAATCCAGGTCTAGGCAAGATGATGTGCCCCGGAAAGGAGCGTATGAATTTTTGTCTCATCTTGGTCTTTGCTCCCGCTGTTTATCAATCCTCGTAATATACCTTTATACCGTTGCTTCTGAGAAGTGGAATGTCTTCGCTGATGGCATTTTCGGATAATGGATTGCCGGAAAGGTCTATCATGGTTCCCGCCACGATACCGCCTGCTTTGAAGTTCTCAACTAAAGGCGATATGTCGGATATATTGTTGTCGTCGAGCGATACTCTTCGCAGCTTTTTCAGGCCACTTAATGCGGAGATGTCTCTAATATTACATTTTGTCAATAATAGCACCTCGATGTTTTCATTCTTCGATAAAAACGACAGGTCATCAATGACGTGGTCACCGAGGCCAAGGAATATTAATTTCGGCTTATCTTGCAGAGGCGAAAAATCTTGAATCGGATTATTTCTCAACCGCAGTTCGGTAAGATTTGAAAGTTTCGCTAGAGGTGATATGTCTTCAATTTCGCAAAAAGAAAGATGAAGAACATTCAAATTTGATAAGCCAGAAAGTGGTTCGATGTCTGAAATGGGGTTAGTAGAAAGATCAAGATAAGTAAGATTCGTAAGGTTTGACAGCGGAGAAATATTTTTTATCCGACTTCCAGCCATTGACAGACATTCAAGCTTTTCCAACCTGGATAGCGGTCTTAAGTCTATTAGCCTGTTGCAACTCAGACTTAATTTTTTTAAATTCCTCAAGTATTGTATGCCATGCAAACTAACAACGTAATGCCTATAGTAATTTGCGATCGAAAGCGGATAGGTAATCTTGTTAATGATAGCGTTGGGTTCGGAACATTTTTGGCCGAATGCATATAGAGTTTCAATTTTGAGCAAATCCGTTGTGTATATTATGCTGGTATGTCTTCCGGAGGCTCTGCGTATCGAAACCCTTAAATATCTATCAGGAATTATTACGGGATGTTTATAAGCATGGACAACACTTTTACCATCGGATGATTTCGGCGGACCCTGAATAGGGAGGATAAGCAAAATGAAAGTCGCAAATATTGCAATTAGAGCATGCGAGATATTTTTAGTAAGCATTCGCTCCAATGAGACTGGACACATTTTGCTTTGCATGGCCTCATTTATCATTGTACTTAATTCTCCTTTTGCACCATAAAAATTAAAGGTTCTACGTAATTTAGTGTGGGTGAATTGACCGCCCCCGTTCTCTTTGTCAGAGTAGTTTTAGCAAAAAGCACCAAAACAAGGAGGACGAGATGGCGGTCAAAAAGGATTATATCGATATTATGGTCAACATTCCAGGTTTTTCCGTTCATCGGGTCAGCACTCATACTTGGGAGGGAGATGAATTCCCCAGCCTGATGATCGAGCTTTCGCGCGATCGCAACGTTTACAAGTGCAGATGCGGCAGGGAGTTCAGCGCGTATTACGACTGCGACGAACGTTGCGTCCGTGATCTTTCCTACGGCGTCTTCAAGCGGAGTTACCTTTTTTTCTATCAGGTCCGCGTTGATTGCCCCGACTGCGGAGTGGTCACCGAGAGCCTCGAGTGGACGCTTCCCCGGGTCGAGTACTCGAAACGTCTTGCCGCCGAGGTGGCTTTGGCCTGCGAGGAGATTCGTAGCCTTAAGGCCGTTGCCGAGCAGTACGGCCTCCACGAGAAGACGGTCAAGGCCATAGACAAGGCCGCGCTGGATGAGCGAGTGCCCGATCCGTCCGAGGCTTCTCCCACCGTCATCGGCGTGGACGAGTTTTCCATCCGCCGCCGCCATCGCTACGCCACGGCCGTGATCGACTTCAAGAGCGGTGAAATCCCCTACATCGGCCTGGACCGGACCAAGGAGAGCCTGTCCTTTTTTTACGAGGCCCTGGGGCCGGAAAAGTGCGAGAAGATCGAGGCGGTGGCCATGGACATGTGGAAGCCTTATGAGGAGGCCACTCGCGAGCATTGCCCTAACGCCGCGATAGTTTACGATCCCTTCCACGTCATTTCGGCTTACGGACGCGAGGTGGTGGACAAGGTCCGGGTCCAGGAATTCAGGATGGCCCGAGGCGAACGCAAGGAAGCCATCAAGGGCAGCCGCTACCTGCTTCTTAAAAACGCCTCGAACCTTGACGTGGAAAGGGGCGAGCACGTTCGGTTGGCCGATCTCCTCCGGCTTAACCGCAAGCTTTTCAAAGTCTATGTTCTTAAGGACGACCTCAAGCAGATCTGGAGGTATAAAAGCGAGGCTTGGTCGCGCAAGTGGCTGATGAACTGGTATCATCGAGCGATGAGATCGCGGATCGACGCTTTGAAGAAATTCGCCAAGAAGCTCAAGGATCACATGCCCGGTCTCATCTCTCATTGCCGTTATCCTATTCACACCAGCCTCATCGAGGGAGTGAACAACAAGATCAAGGTGATAAAGCGCATTGCCTTCGGCTTCAGGGACATGGAATACTTCTTCCTAAAGATAAGGGGCGCTTTCCATGCTAAATATACCCATACTTAAATACGTTGAACCAAATTAAATTATTCCCTGATTTTCATTTTCATCGATGTTTCATATAGACGTCTATCAGATCTGGGGACATCATACTGAACTCACTTTTTACCGACCTTGTGCCGGGCTTTTATGGAGCAAGGCGGCGGTCGAGGGCGGTCTCGGGTCCCGCGAGGAGGTCCTTTTCCTCGAGGGGCGCCCGGCGCGCTCGCGCGTTTTTATTCGCGATACCTCGGAGCCAATCACCGGCGGATTAAAAAATCCTCCCAATTATAGGACTCCCGACCTACGGCGCAATCATGGCACGGGGGAAAAGGTATGTCAATGATTATTCAGAATGTTCTCGCGGTTGATCTCGATGGCTTTCGGGGCGCCGTAATGCGCTGGAAGGACGGGGGCCGGCTGATGGATTATTAAAAAATCACCTTAGTCTTGGCGAGGTGGGGACGGGGGCCTGGAAGAGTTTTATTTTGACGGGGTTGCCGTTTTTATCGGTAGCCAGGACCATGATCCTGGTTCGGGGAAGGGTCTTTTCGACCATCTCGATGAAGAGGCGGCGGCGGGTGACGGAGGGCGCGGTTTTGTATTCCTCGAAGATTTTGACGAACCTTTCCGACTCGCCCTTGGCCGCGCTGCTGCGGTTGAACTTGAAGGCCTCGGCCTCCTGGACCATGCTCGCGGCCTGGCCGTTGGCCTTGGGGATTTCCTGGTTCCGGTAGTTTTCCGCCTCGTGGATGCGGGTGCGTTTTTCCTCCTCCGCGTTGATCACGTCCTGGAAGGCGTCCTTTACCAGGTTGGGGGGGTCGGCCTTTTTGCGCTCGACGCCCACTATCTTGATCTTGATTCCCAGTTCCAGGAGCTTTGCCTCCAAGTCCTCCTTGATTTTTTCCTCCATCTTGAGCTTGGCCGTGGTCAAGAGAGGATCGACCTTCTGGGTGGCCACCAGCTCGAGTATGGTCGCCTGGGCCAATTCCTTCAAAATCTCCTCGACCCTTCTTCCCCGCCCCAGGAAATTGGCCGGGTCGTCCACCCGGTACTTGATCGAGTAAAGGTTGTGAACGATGTTCTTGTCGCCGGTTATACAGTACGGCACCAGTTCCTCGTCCATGGCGAACTCGTGCCAGAAGCCGGCCTCGATGGTGCGGACCTCCTTGACGTTGACCTTTTTTACCGAGCCCACCGGCCAGGGCAGATGGTACCCGATGCCGGGGGGAACTACCTCGGTCTTGGCCCCGAACCGGAAGACCACTCCCATCTCGCCCGCCTCGACCACGAAAACGCCCGAGGCCAGGTAAAGAAGGAAAAGGACGCCGAAAACCGCGGCCGCCACCTTGTCCAGGCCGCGGAAAACGTCCTTATATTCGCGTTGCCAGCTCATCACTCTCCCAGGTACTTGAGTAGTTCCGAGTCGCTTGAGAGGACCAGCGTCGTCTTCTCGTCCAGGATTTTGTCGTAGGACTGCATGGTCCGCCAGAACTTGTAGAACTCGGGGTCCTTGGTAAAGGCCTCGGCGTAAACTTTCGCCGCCTCGGCCTCTCCCTCCGCTCGTATCTTCTGCGATTTCTCGTAGGCCCGCGCCAGGATGTCGCTCTTGTCCCGGTCGGCCTGGGCCTTGATCTTGGCCGCTTCCCGCTCGCCCTCCGCCCGGTGCAGGTTGGCCCTGGCCTTCCTCTCCTTCCTCATCCGCTGGTAGACGGCCCAGGCGTTGGACTCGGGAAGGGCCAGGCGGTCGAGCTCGACCGAAACGATCTCGAGGCCGTAGTTGCCCTCCGCCAGCCTTTCGGCCAACTCCTTTTCGATCCTCTCCTCCAGCTCGGATATCTTGATCTCACGGTCCACTGAGATAAGGTCGTCGAAATCGTAATCGCCCACCGCGCCGGCGCTGCGCGAGGTCAGAAGGTCGTCAAGCTGCTGCCCGGCCGCGTCAACCGTGGTTACCGACGTGTAAAAGGTAAGAGGATCGGATATGCGCCATACCACCATGCACTGGATGCTGACGTTCTTTTTGTCCTTGGTCAGACGCTCGAGCAATAGACCCTTGTGGAGCATCAGCCTTTTATCGAAGCGGTTGACCCGTTCCACCGGGGTGGGGGCCTTCCAGTAAAGGCCGGGGGCGGTGATGGTCTTTACGTGCTTTCCGAACCTGGTGACCACGGCGTACTCGTTCTGGCCCACGGTGAAGGTCACCGAGGCGATCACGAGAATCAAAAGGCCGATGGCCAGGATAATGAACAACGCGCGCTTCATGGTCACGCTCCTCTTTTTATTCCGCCGAGGCGGGAGACTTTCCCGGGTCGACGGTCATGAAAAGCTCGATCGATCCCGAGGCGGCCTCGGGCGGCACTACAATTTTTTCCCGGTTGGGCAGGACCCTCTCGGCCGACTCGATGGCCAGCCTGGTCTTCATGACGCCCGGAGACTTGGCCTCGGCCTCCGCCAGGCGCTTGAAAATCTCGACGTCGCCCCGCGCCCGGTACATGCCCGCGCCGGCCTCGGCGGCGGCCGCGTTGACCAGGGTCTCGAACTCTCCCTCCGCCCGCGGGATGAGGTCGTTGGCGTAGCCGTTGGCCTCGTTGATCTTGGTCTCGTACTCGATGGTGGCGCTGACCACGTTCTCGAAGTCGGCCGCCACCTCGGTGGGCGGGTGGGCGTCCTTGATCTGGAAGGACAGTATTTTAACGCCCAGGTCGTATTCTTTTAAGTCCTCGGCGAGTTTTTTCTCGAAGCGGGCCTCGATCTCGTCGCGCTGCTTGGTAATGGACTCGAGGAACTCGATATGGGCGAACTCCTCAGCCAGCACGGCGTAGGAGGCGGAGGATATCATGCCCTCCGGGTCGGAGGACACGTAAAGCCACTTGGCCGGGTCCACGACCCGGTAGTGGATGGCCACGCCCACGTCGATGAAGATGTTCTCGCCCGAAAGGACGTTAAACTGCTCGATGTAATGGTCGTTGGTCCAGAGCACGGTGGTACGTTTGGGGTCGATGATGGACCCCACGTTAAGGCGCCTTACCTTTCCGACGTCCACCTTTCTGACCTTGTCCACCGGCCAGGGCCAGCACCAGTGGAGACCCGGCCCCAGGGGCTTGCCGGGCTCGAGGGGAGAGCCGAATCGCTCGACGATGGCCTTCTCTCCGGTCCCCACGGAGAAACTTCCGCTGGCGACGTAAAGGAAAAGGGCCAGGACGACAAGGACAAAGGACGCGACAATGCCGGCCTTTTTCCTGGACTCGGGCGAGTCGGGATTGCCGCCGATCAATTTGACGGTCAGGTCGATTACGCGGGGCGTGACTCGGGGCAGCCTGTTTTTGATGGCGAGCCAGAGCCACTCGCGGTAAAGAAGGTCCTCCGTTTCCTCTCCCCTGGCCAAGTCGCGGATGACGGCCCCAAAGACGTTGGCGGCCTGGAGGAGTACGAAAGCGGCCAGGGCCCCGGCGGCGAAGCGGTCTAAAAGCCCCGAGGCGGAGGGATCGAGGCTGAGCACGATCCTCTCGCCGAGCAGGGCGGCCGCTACCAGAAGAGACCCGACCATGTCCACCCGGGCGTGGAAACCGTCGGCCACCAGAGCGGTACAGCCGTGTCTCTCGCCCACGATCCTCTCCAGCCTGGAAAGCAGGTAGCTGAGGAGGGCAAGGAACAACATTCCAAGACCCACGTGGACCGGATACGCGATCGTTCCCATGGGAGACGGATACACGACGCGATATAGAAAAAAGACGCCGATCACGCTGAGAAAGGCCCCAATCCCCAGGGCGACCACGGTCTGGGGGGAGGATAAAATGGACAGCAGCCCCGACTTCTCGCCGCCGGGCTTTTTTCCACGCGCCAGGGCCAGCATCTCGGCCCGGACGGCGATAAAAACGGCCATGCTCGAGCCAATGTCGGCGAAGGAATGATAGGCCTCGACCTTGAGGGAAAGGCTTCGCGAGTAATAAGACAAAAGAAACTTGAGGAGGGTAAGGGTGACGTTTACGGCGATGGCGGCCAAGGCCGCCTTCTCCGGCGCGGTGAGCCGAAATGACCGGCGGCCTTCCAACTCTTGTTCGTCAATTTCCGTTTCCATATCGGGTTTGTCTTCTTCGTTCATGAAAAGTTCCCGCCCAGTCCTTCCTCACAAGGCTATGACGGTCAGAGGGAATTGTCAAAGCCTTTTTTACCGATAAAGTCTATGGGAATAGTAAAATTTGACTATTGCAGAAGCAGGGATTCAATACGGCGGCTCTTCGTCTACTTTTCAGATGTTTCGAGTATTACTCCTTGACTGCATTTATACCGGCCAATAAAATATTATCGAAGCAAAGGCGGGACGAAAAATCAAGGACAAGTTGCACCAGTATTTTCGAAAGAACGTGGAGATCAGGGCCAAGGGTCTGATCTACAGGGGATTTTTAGTCGGGGCCGACGAGGTCACGATATATCTGAAGGGACCCACGGGCTGGATTACGCTGCTTCTTGACGAGGTGGCGGCGGTCAGGCTCGAGGGCGCGGGCGAGGAAGGATGGAATCGAAAGGGAGTCGAGGGAGAAGAAGAAGTCCCTCCCGCGGACAGGACAAGCAAGATTTTTTATTCTAAAAGGGACATCGAGAAGATACACGAGGGTCTTGCCACTGGCGACTGGCCCGAGGGTGACGAGCCCGATGAATCGAAAACGGATTAAGGGCCGCCTTGAAGAAGCCTCAGCGCCGCTTGTATATCGGCGGCGACCTTCTCGTCGCCGGGTCCGACATATTGCATGCCTTGTTTAGGGCGGCTTCCCCCTCGAGGTTTTTCTTTTGTATTAGAAGCACAAGAGCCAACTGGTACCAGTAAACGGGATTCTCCCGCTCGAGACGGACCGCGTTTTTATAGGCCGTCTCCGCTTCTTTATACGCTCCCGCCTTTGCTCTGGTTCGTCCCAATTGATAGTAGGCCGATGGGAATGATCCGTGAAGCTCGATCGACTTTATTAGAGCGGACTCCGACTCGGGATACCGGCCGGCGGCGTACAGGCCGATCCCGTAATTATACCAGGCCATGGCGTCGCCCGGGTTTTTGGACAAGGCCGCGGCGCAGTATCTTATTGACTCGGCCCCTCGGCCCGCCCTTTGCCCCATGGCGCAAAGGTTGGCCCAGGAGCGGAAGCCGGCGGGGGCCTTTTTAACGGCGTCCCTGTAGATAAGGACGGGATCGCTCCAGGTCTTGTTCCTGGCCCGGGTCCCGGCCGCCAGAAAGATTATCAGGGCAACCAGAACGGGCAGGGAAGACCGCTTCAGGCCGGCCATTCCGGCCAGGGCCGCGGCGATCATAATAAGACCTAAACTCGGGAGGTAGAGCCGGTGCTCGAAGACCATCTCCAGTGGTAGTATCGAGCTTTCGAGAATAAGTCCGAAAACGAACCAGAGCCAGCCCAGGCATAAAAGCGGGGCGCGATGTGCTTTCACCAGGCAAAATAGAGTAAGTCCGACTATGATCAAGCCGGCGACGATGGTTTGAGGAGGACTGAAAAGTCCGGCCGAAACGGTAAAGTCATGCTCGATCGACAGTCTCGAGCCGAAGGGAAAGAGCCATAGTCCCACGTACCAAATGATCACCCGCTGCTGGGTCAGGAGCCTTTGGGCCATGGAAAAATCGCGGATGGCGTAGCCCTTGAACAGTCCGCCCGAGTAAACGGAGAAAACGATGGAGGCCACGATAAAAATTCCCGTAAAGGCGGCCAGTAGGTTTTTGCGGGCTATGGCCCATTGTTTCAGGTCTCCATCAAAGCGGCACCTGTCCAGGGCCGCGATTAGTAGAACCAGGACGGCCGCGTTTTCCTTTCCCGCCAGGGCCAGAAAAAAGGACAAGAGAAAAATCGATAAGGCCGCGCGTTTCCCCTTAAGTCCCGCCTTTATCGAGTCTTTCTCGAGCCAGGCAATGAGCGCGATCAGCGAGAACAGTCCGGCGATGACGTTCATGCGCTGGACAATATAGGTCACGCTCTGGGCCTGGATGGGATGAAGCCCGAAAACCAGAGCCCCGATGGCGGCGGCCGGCCCGGGCCAGGGAACGCTCGCGGAAAAGGGCGGAGTCTGAAAGAGCTTTTTCAGAAAGACCCCGGCGGCCAGGATGGCGACAAAATGCAGGGCCAGGTTGGTCATCCGGAAGGCCCGGGGATCGAGACCGGCTCGCAGAAAGTCCAGGGCAAAGGAAATATTGGCCAGGGGCCTGGTTTTGATTGGGCTTTGGGCCGCCGCGGCATAGAGTGATTGAAGTGACCAACTTGTGGGATGGACGGCGCGGTTATCGACAATTTGCGTCATGTCGTCAAAGTTCCAACTCCCACCGAGCCCCGGATAATATGCAACGACGGCCAGGAATAGCGAGGCGGCAAGGAAATATATAGGAAGCGACCATTTTTTATTTTCTTTCATAACGGTGGCTTGTCATTTTATCGGAAAGGCAAGTTTCCGGCAATCCGCATTGGATTATTTGAGTTATATTTATACCTTGTTGATTTTTTTACTGGAGGTTTACACCGGATAGTGCTAAGTTATTGCAAGACTGAAAAAGAGAACGACCGCGTCAAGCCGTCTGACGCATGAGTCGAGAAAGCAATATTTAATCAACCGCGCGATTATCGCTTGGAGCAAACTACATGGGGACCGGCGACAAAAGCAAAGAAGGCGTCTTTCGAGATGACAAACCGATGGGTGAAGTCCCGTCCGGTTTCAGCGAGACGCTTTATACCAGCGGCCCCCTGGTTTCCGGATATGAAAGACGAGACAGGCTCGAGGCGCTTTTTCAAGGCATGTCCCAGGGCGTGGTCTTCCAGGATAAAGACGGCAAGATAACAATGGCCAACGCCGCGGCGGAAAGGATACTCGGCCTCACCCGGGACCAGTTGTTCGGCCGGACCTCTCACGACCCGAGGTGGGAAGCCATCGATCGCGAGGGCAATCCTTTCAGGGGAGAGGACCATCCCGCCATGCGGTCCCTTCAATCGGGCCGGCCGGTCAATAATGTATTGATGGGCGTTTACAACCCCGCCGAACGGCGACGTAGATGGATTATGATCGACTCCGTCCCGCTTTTCGAGGAGGAAGGCGAACTTCCCAGCCAGGCCTACGCCACCTTTACCGACGTGACCGCCCAGGTCGAGGCGGAAAACGCCCTTATCGAGAGCGAGAGGAAGTACCGCGAGCTTATCGAGAGCTCGAACGAGTTGATTACGCGGGTCGACGCCGAGGGTACTTTCACCTACGTTAACCCGGCGGCCCTTAAGTTTCTGGGACTTCCCCCCGAGAAGCTGGTGGGCATGAAGGCCTTCGACTTTATCCATCCCGATGACCGGGACAATACCCTCAGGCATTTCGACGAGTGGACCAAGGGAGACGGCGGTGACATCATTTTCGAGAACCGGCAGGTGAGCGTGACCGGCGAAGTCCACGATATGCTGTGGATTATCCATCCCCTGTTGGACGGGAAAGGCGAAGTCGAGGGTTTCAGTTCCGTCGCCGTCGACGTTACGGAGAGAAAAAAGGCCCAGCGTGAAAAGGAGGCCCTGGCCAGGGACTTGGGCCAGACCAAGAACCTGCTCGAGTCGATCCTCAACTCGATCCCCGACATTATCGGGGTCCAGGACCTGGAACACAACATTATTAGATATAACCACTCGGGCTATAAATTCCTCGAGATAACCCCCGGGGATTTGCCGGGCAGGAAATGCTACGAGATAATCGGACGCGATAAGCCATGCCGGGTCTGCGCTACTTCCGAGGTTTATCAAACCAGGCTCCCCTCCAAACGGCAAAAATTCATTCCCGAGTTTGGCGTATGGTTTGACTTAAGGGCCTATCCGGTTTTTGACGACTCGGGCAATCTCGTCCAGGTCATCGAGCATATAAGAGATATTACGGCGGAACGAAGCGCCATCGAGGCGATCGAGAAAAGCGAGGAAAGCTACAGGGAGATTTTTAACTCGACCGCCACCGGACTCATGGTCCATGACGCCGAGACGGGGCAGATTCTCGACGTGAACCAGACCATTGTCGATATGACCGGCTACGACCGCGAAAGCATACTTCAAAGCGACGTGGGCAAATTGAGCCTGGGCCAGGCGCCCTATTCCCAAAATGAGGCCCTCTCCCTTATACATAAGGTGAAGAGCGAGGGACCGCAGACTTTCGACTGGATGGTCCGCAAAAAGGACGGCGTCATCATCTGGGTCGAGGTCACGCTGAAGAGCGCGAAAATCCTGGGCCGGGATCGTATACTGGCGGTAATAAGCGACATTACGGAAAGAAAAAAATACGAGCGCGATATCATCCGCGAGAAGGAACTTTCCGACGGCATACTCGACAGCCTGCCGGGCATATTCTACATGTTCGACTCGGATGGAAAACTTCTTCGGTGGAACAGAAACTTCGAGACGGTCACGGGCTATTCCGAGTCCGAGTTGGCGGACAAGTATATCCTGGATTACTTCGAGGGCGGGGACCGCGAGGAAATCTTCGACCGCTTCCGGGAGGTATTTATTAACGGCTGGGCCGAGGCCGAGGCCGAGATGATTATGAAGGACGGCTCCAGGGTCGCCTATTACTATACGGGCATGCTCGCCCGCCTTGACGGCCGGGACTATGTTCTTGGCGTGGGCCTTGACGTTAGCGAGCGAAAAAAGATCGAGCTGGAACTGAAGGCAAGCGAGGAAAAATACCGCCAGCTCATCGAGACGACCAATACGGGATTCACCATAGTTGACGCCGAGGGCGTGGTGCTCGACGCCAATGACGAATACGCCCGCATTGCCGGCCGCGCGGACAGGGAAGAGATCATGGGAAGAAGCGTCATCGAGTGGACCGCGCCGCACGACCTCGAGCGAAACAAGCGCGCATTAAAAGCCGTCCTTGCCAAGGGCCATACGAGGAACCTGGAGATAGACTACGTTGCGCCCGGGGGCCTTCTCCGGCCGGTCGAGATAAACGCGACCGTAATCGAGACCGGGGAGGGCAAGCGAATCATGACCCTTTGCCGCGACGTGTCGGCCAAGAAGAAGGCCGAGGAGGAACGCGACAGGATGTTCAATCTTTCCATGGACCTCCTTAGCGTGTCCGGTTTCGACGGGTACTTCAGACAGGTCAACCCGGCCTGGACCAGGACCCTGGGTTGGAGCGAGGAGGAGCTATTAAAATCCTTCTGGCTCGATCTGGTTCATCCCAACGATCTCGAGTCCACGCGGGAAGCGGGAAGGGAACTGGCCAGGGGCAAAGAGATCAGGGGCTTCAAGAACAGGATGAGGACCAAGAGCGGAGAGTATCGGCGACTGTCCTGGAGTTCCTTTCCCCTTCCCTCGGAAAAGATGGTCTTCTCGGTGATAAGAGACGTTACCGAAATGGACCGGCTGGAGGAACAGCTTCGACAATCCCAGAAAATGGAGGCCATAGGCAAGCTGGCCGGCGGCGTTGCCCATGATTTCAATAACCAGCTTATGGTTATACTGAACGTGAGCGAAATGATGGCGGCGGGCATGTCCGGGTCCGACCCTAAAAGAAAGCATTTGAGCATGATCCAGAAGGCGGGCGAGCAATCGGCCTCCCTGACCCGCCAGCTTCTGGCCTTCAGCCGCAAGCAGGTCATCGAGCCCCGGGTGGTCAAGGTCAACCACATGATATCCCCCCTTCGCGAGATGCTCGAGAGGCTTATCGGTGAGGACGTCGAGTTCGAGATGGAGCTTGGAAGCGACGCGGGCCTGGTCAAGGTCGACCCTTCCCAGATCGGCCAGGCCATCTTCAACCTGGCCGTGAACGCGAGAGACGCCATGCCGCGGGGCGGCAAGCTTACCATATCCACGGGTTCGGTCTTGCTTGATTCCCGCGAGGCGGAAAAGCAGGATGGACTGGCGCCCGGGAATTACGCTCTTATTTCCGTGTCCGACACCGGCGAGGGCATGGATGAAGAGACCAGGTCCCGGATTTTCGAGCCCTTCTTTACCACCAAGGGCCTGGGCAAGGGTACCGGCCTGGGCCTGGCGACGGTATACGGGATCGTGCGACAGTGCGAGGGCAGCGTGACCGTCTCGAGCGAGCCGGGGCGGGGAACCACCTTCCGCGTGTATCTGCCCGAGGCCAAGGCAATGGATAAGGACTCAAAGTCTTTTTCCTCGAGGGCTTCGGCCAACCTGGAGGGCAATGAAACCATCCTGGTGGTCGAGGATAACGAGGACGTGAGAAAGACCATCGTGTCCATGCTTCGCGCCAAGGGCTATATTATCCTTGAGGCCGAAAGCGGCCGCCAGGCCGAGGCCCTGTTCGGAGACGGGGGCGACCATATCGACATGGTTATCACCGACGTGGTCATGCCGCGTCTGAGCGGAAGAGAACTGGCGAAAAAATTCCTGGAAAAACGTCCCGACCTTCCCGTCCTTTACGTGTCCGGATACACGGACGAGGTCATATCTCATCACGGGGTGCTCGAGGCCGGGGCGAGCCTTCTCCAGAAGCCCTTTACCATGGATGAACTTCTTGCCAAGACCAGGAGCCTTTTAGACGCGCGGTGAATCCTCGTTTTTTCCTGGCCTTCGCGGCTTCGCGCCAATTTATGCCGCCCTGCAAATAACGGTTGACAACCGGTTAAGCGGGTGTTATGTTAAACTCGAACAGGGGAACGGAAAAGCTTTCATAACCAGAGCTTCAGCGGTTTATTCGGGTTGATACCGCGAGGGCGAAGTTTTTCCTTTTTTGCGCGACAATGGTCCCAATACCGGGGAGGGGCGCCATGTACGATTCATCTGGGTCAGTGGTCAAAGGCATAGGTTTTTTAGGGGTTTTCAAGTTCATCAAAATGCAGCCCAAGGGCGAGGAACTTCTCGAGATATTCAAAAAACAGCTTCCCGAGGAGGCCGCCCGAATTTGCTCGCGCCGTCTCATCACGGTCCGGGAGTATCCTTATTCGGCTTTTGTCGAGGTTTTGCGAACCTTTGACAAGGTACTCGGGATCGGAAACCTTTCGGTGCTGCGGGACCTCGGGGAATACTCGGCCGACATGGACTTCGAGTTCCTCTTCGCCGGCAGTTCGGCCAAGCCCAGCCCGGAGGACCTTTTCCGGGACTGCAACATTTACTGGTCGAGCTATTATCCCAGGTCCGGCTACATGAAGGCCGAGGAAATAAAACCCGAGCGCTCGATAGTCCGCATCTATGACTTTCCCGAGATGGACCCGGCCCATTGCCGGCTGATCGAGGGCTGGATGGCCAAGGCCATGATAAACTCTGGGGCGGCCCTTAAAAGGTGCGTCGAGACCAAGTGTACCTCGAAGGGAGACCCGTATCACGAGTTTACCGGGGCCTGGGCCCACGCCGAGTCCGGGGTCGATATGAGGAAAAGGTTCGGCGCGGATAAGTTCGCCAAGCCCTTGATGACGCTCTAGTCCGAGATGACTAAAGCCCTATAAAACCTTGGAATTCTCGCGGGCGGCCGCGACCCTCCGGGATATCTTCGCCCCGAGGGCCAAGAGGGGAACTATTAGCCATCCCCAGTACCACTTGACCAGCAAATAATGGGTTAGCCCTTTTCGGCGAGGAAGGCCGGATACCCTTCGCGGCGTGACCTGACACGACTCGGGATCGCACTCGAGAAGAAAGTAGCCCTCTTCCTTGTCTGCCCCGTAACTGTATGCTCCCGAGTGGCCCGTCACCATAAGAGGGGACCCCATAAAGGACCCCGTCTCGAACTTATGGTTGTGGGCGGCTAGCGTCATTTGCAGCTTGCGGCCCTCGAGGGCCCTCTCCAGTTCCTTGCTCATCTCGCTCGAGATACTTCTTATTTCCTGCTCGTTGGCCGGGGGCTTATGTAAAAGGAGCACGATATTGTCGCCGTCGGCGCTCTCCTTCTCGAGAGTACTCGAAAGCCATTCTATAGTCTCGCTAAACTTGTCGTCCTCGACGTCGTTCAGCGCCACGATCATGTTCGAGCCGAAGCGCCAGTAAAAATTGTCGGCCCCGAACTTCTTCCGGAAGAAGCTTCCCTTATTATCATGAAAGCCAACGTCGTGATTGCCGATGACCGGATAAAGCGGCAAGGGCCATCGGCCGTTCCCGGCCCTCTGAAGGAAAAGACGCCACTCGATTAAAAGCCCGCGGTGCACCGCGTCGCCCAGTAAAATGGCCACGTCGGCGCGGCTGGCGGCGTCGGCCAATATTGCCTCCATCCCGTCCAGGTTGTCGTGCGCGTCACCCAGCACGGCAATACGCAGCCGGGCTGGATCGCGCAATACGATCTTACTCTCAACTGGCCCGGCGAAACTCGGGTAGGCGTAATCGGGCATGGCCGCTTCCGATGAGATATAAATCCAGAACGCTAAAGGTACAAGAATAAACGCCCATTCCAGGGCGGAAATAAAAAGCGCTCGTCTATTTGGCGTGGTCTTCATAAAGAAGTCGCTGGGCCGTCCTTGCTAATAGAGTAATCCCCAACGCGACATTTTCCAAAAACGAGCCGGCGCCGAAAAAATTATCGCGGCGTCAGGTTTTTTATCCACATTTTGTCCAGAACACTTATTTAAGAAAAGGACTCTCCGCTATGTCTTTAATAAATAAGGAAATATAATTTCGGCGATAAGGCACGGAAGTTGCCAGTAAATCAGACGTATCCTTCGAGTGGGTACGAATCTCATTCTCGAGCGGGGTTTTGAAAGTCGCGCCGCGAGCGGGCATGAAGGTTTATTTGCGATCGGCGGGTATTATCCGGAAAATGGAAGCGGTCGGGTCGACTTATCATACGCGCCCCTTGCCGCCGCCGGAAGACCGATCTGAAGGAGGAGTAGGTTATGAAAGTAAAAGGTTCGAGAAGTTGTATCTTGTTTTTGGCCATTGTGGCCGTATTGTTTATAGGCGGATCGGCCCAGGCCAGGATCAAGCTGGTTGACGGGGTGTTTCTCGACGCCTACATAAGACCGAGGATCGAGCTCGACGCTCGTGATTTCGAGGGCAAGGGCATGGACCAGTACTCGACGCTAAGGACCCGGTTGGGCTTCACCTTCGAGAACGTCATCGAGGACGTGACTATTTACGTGGTCTTGGGCGATTCCAGGAGCATGGGTTACTCCGACCCCTACAATACGGGCAAGCCCATTGGCCCGAACCAGCTTGACGACAACGTGGGAATGGTCGAGGGCTGGATAAGAATTAACCACCTGTTTGTCCAGGGAGATTATCTTCAAGCTGGAAGAATGCAAAACAACCAGGGAAGAAACCGGATTTTCGGACCGGGCAACTGGAGCCATAACGGGCCGCGAACCTACGACGGTATCAAGGCCGGATACGAAACGGAAAACGTCAAGTTTAACGTCTGGAGTCTCTACGGCCTTAACGGCGACCGCCACTGGTATCCGGACCCAAGCCAACTGCCCAGCTACAAGGCCCCCTACGACGAAATAGACTATAAATACGACCATACCTTGAACGGATTCGACCTGCGCTTTTTCAACGAGGCCCTTCAGTTCCTGGCCTTCCTGGACTATGATCAGGCCATGATCGAGGACGAGACCACCGGGGAGGAAAACCCCGCCTCGGCCCGGTACACGGTCGCCGTGTACGGGGGGTTCAGCGAGGAGGACGACTGGATTGGCGCGGGCGGACTTAGACTTGATATCGACGCGGCCTATCAGTTCGGAACGGTCGGGACCACCGCGGGGGAGGCCGATATTTCGGCCTACTTATTGCTGGCCGACCTGGCCTATTCCTTTGGCGGGCAGTACGCGCCCTGGGCGGGAATAGGACTTGACGTCAGCTCGGGCGACGGCGGCGGCAATAGCAAGGAGGTCCACAACTTTTACGATTACTACTACTCGAGGCATACCTGGCGCGGGAATATGGATTATTTCAAGAACCCCTTCGCCGAGCCCGCGCTCGGGCTCCAGGCCTACGTCGCCCGAGCCGGCGTAAGTCCGGCCAAGGACCTCTCCATCAAGGCCGACTGCCACTACTTCCGGACCGAGCAGCCCTATGTTTCGCTGGACGACGGGGAGGACGCCCACGAGCTGGGCGTCGAGCTGGACGTGACCATGGTCTGGAAAATCAGGAAAGGCGTCTCGGCCGAGGGCGGGTTCGACTTCTTCTGGCCCACCGACGACTGGCAGGGACCGGACGCGGACACGGCCACCTTTATCTACTTCGCCGTCACGGGCAAGGTGTAGGCCCCTGTAAGTTAAACGATCATGTAGGCCGGGCGGCGCGCGGAGGCAGACTTCGCCGCCGCCTTTAGCTTTCTTGCCAAATCGATTCCGCTCTCATACAATCAGGAAAACCTCGAGGAAGGAGACAAAGGTGAACGTAGCCACGATCGATTGGGCGATAATAGCGCTTTATTTCGCGGCGGCCCTGGCCATCGGCCTTTATTTTTCCAGGCGCGCCGGCAAGAACATCTCCGAGTTCTTCGGCGCCGGGCGAAAACTGCCCTGGTGGCTGGCGGGTACCAGCATGGTGGCCACCACCTTCGCCGCCGACACGCCCCTCGCCGTGACCGAGCTGGTTTACAAGCACGGCGTGGCCGGCAACTGGCTGTGGTGGAACTTCGTGGCCTCGGGCGTGCTCACGGTCTTCTTCTACGCCCGCCTCTGGAGACGCGTCGGCGTTCTTACCGACGTCGAGTTCGCCGAGATAAGATACGGGGGCAAACCGGCGGCCGTGCTTCGAGGCTTTCGCGCCGTTTACCTGGGCGTCATCATCAACTCGATCATCATGGGCTGGGTCATATCGGCCATGGGCACCATCGTCGAGGTGTCCCTCGGCGTGGACAGGTGGATCGCCATCAGCGCCTGCCTCGTCATCACGGCCCTATACGCAGGCATGAGCGGGTTGTGGGGCGTGGTGGTGACCGACTTCTTCCAGTTCGGCATGGCCATGGCCGGCTCCATACTCCTGGCCGTCTTCAGCCTGGGGGCCGTGGGAGGAGTGGACGGACTCAAAGCGAGACTCATCGAGAAGCTGGGCTCGGGCCAGGAAGCCGACGCCTTCCTATCCGTGGTCCCTCCCGTGGGCTCGAGCTGGATGCCGGCCATACTCTTCTTCGGTTACATCGGTGTACAGTGGTGGGCCTCATGGTATCCGGGCGCCGAGCCCGGCGGCGGAGGCTACGTTGCCCAGCGCATGTTCAGCGCCAAGGATGAAAAGCACTCCCTCCTGGCCACCCTCTGGTTCAACGTGGCCCACTACGCCGTGCGGCCCTGGCCCTGGGTGCTCACGGCCCTGGTCGCCGTGGTGCTCTTTCCCAACCTGGAAAAGCCCGGGGAAGGTTACGTCAAGATGATGATCCAGCATTTGCCGCCGGGCGTGCTCGGCCTTATGCTCGCCGCCATGGCCGCGGCCTTCATGTCCACCATATCCACCCAGATCAACTGGGGAGGCTCCTATCTGGTTAGCGACTTTTACAAACGATTCCTCGTGCCCGACGCTGATGACTCCCATTACGTTACCGTCTCCAGGGTCGTTACCGTCATCCTCATGGTATTGGGAGGCATCGTGGGCTTCGCCATGCAGTCCGTCAGCGGCGGATGGGAATTCCTGCTCACCATCGGGGCGGGGACCGGACTCGTGCTTATCCTCAGATGGTTCTGGTGGCGGATTAACGCCTGGTCCGAAATATCGAGCATGATCGCCGCTCTTGCCGTTTCCTCGCTCCTTCTGGCCATGAAAAAACTCGAGATTTTCGCCTTCCCCGAAAACTCGGCCTTCGCCTTCGAGCTTATGATTACCGTTGCCTTCACCACCGTGGTCTGGGTAGCGGTCACTATTGCCACCGGGCCGGAGGACGACGAGGTGCTGGACGGTTTCTATCGACGCGCCCGGCCGGCCGGGCCTGGATGGGGACCTTCCCGAGAGCGGCAAAAGGACGTGGCCATTACCGACGACCTCCTTTTTTCCTTTTTGGACTGGGTAGCTGGATGCGCGCTGATTTACTCGGTCCTCTTTGGAGCGGGAGAGCTTATCCTCGGCTACTGGATGAAGGGGGCCATTCTCATGGCCGTCGCGGCCGCTGCCGCCGGCTTCATCTATTGGGACCTCTCAAGAAGGGGATGGGAAAGCGTGGCAAAATAGCGATCGAGAAAAAAGGAAACCTTTCCCGTTCGCGTGTATATTTAATAACTGTATATGGGGTATCCCACGTAGCTCAGCTATGTGGGCGGCGCCGGCCGCGGGTTTAGAATGGAATAAGTCATAAGAACTCCATCCCGCGCCTCACGTCGCTTTGATGGCAAGCCGTCCGGGTTACCCCGCGTAATATACTCAATTTAAAAAATTCCGGAGGTAATCCATGTCCTTTAAAAAGCGCCTGACATTTTTTATCGCGTTCCTTACCCTCGTCATATCTCCTTGTATCGCCTCCGCGGGAAGCTTCACGGCCGGCGCCGCCTCGGTGGATATCACGCCGGACCTGACGAGGATGAAGGTCCCCTCCTCGGGCTACGGGGACCGGGGCAAGGCCCCCATGGAGGGCGTTCACGACCCGGTCCACTGCAAGGCCCTGGTGGTAAGCGACGGCCAGGGCTCGGCCGCCATCGTGACCTGCGACCTCATCGGCGTCTCGCCCGACCTGAGAAGGAAGGTGGTGGACAAGCTGTCCGGCTCGATCGTCGGAGCCGAGAACCTGATGATGACCGCCAGCCACACCCATTCCGGCCCCGGGGCCATGCAGGACAACGTTATCGCCAACCTGGTCTTCGGAAAATACAACGAGGCGCTGACGGACAAGACCGCCGAGCTTATCGCGGGGGCCATCAGGAAGGCCGAGAGCGAGATGGTACCGGCGGCGGTCAAGGCGGGAACGGCCGACGTCCTGGACGTGACCAGGAACCGGCGCGATCCGGCCATGTCCTATAATTATCTTACGAGAAGGTTCAATGACTCCTATGACTCGAAAAACCCGGAGAACCTGGTCGATCCTCAGGTTACGGTCCTGCTCGTCGAGAGCGAGGACGGGCGTCCCATCGCGGTGCTTTTCAACTTCGCCACTCACGGCACCGTGCTCGGGTCGAGCAACATGCTCATCTCCGCCGACTGGCCGGGGGTGACGCAAAGGACGATCGAGGCAACATATCCCGGCGCGGTGGCCTTGTTCGTTAACGGCGCCATCGGCGACCAGGCCCCCGCCATGATAAAAGGTGACGATATCGACGACTTCGAGTACCTCGAGGTCATTGGGAACAAGGTGGCTAAAGGAGTGGCCCGGGCGATCGATAACGCCGCGCCGATCGAGGCCACGCCCGTCTCGAGCGTCTTCTGGAAGCGGGCCGTGCCTCCGGGCAAGAACGCCTCGGTCGAGGGCATCATGGTCCCGAGCTGGTTCGTCAAGGCCAACTTCCCGAGCGTGCCTCTCCAGACGATCAGGATGGGCGACGCGGCCCTGATGGGGGTCCCCGTCGAGATGGTGTCCGAGATCGGACTGGCCATGAAGAGCGGGGCCAAAGGACACGGAGTCAAATACCCGATCGTGGCGGGTCTCGCCAACGATATCTTTTTTTATTGCGCCACCGCCGAGGATTTTTCCCAGGGCGGCTACGAGGTGGGACTGACCATTTACGGCGAGATCGAGGCGGGCATGCTCATCGGAGAGCAGATGCTCATGGTGGGGAAACTCATGCGGGATTGAGCGACCTTATTCGCGTTTTAACTTTCTTAGAGAGGACCGGACATGAAAAAAATCAGGCCGCTTGGCGTTATTGTTTTGTTAATGGCTACCCTTATGGCCCTGGGCTGCGAGACGAAAGAGGAAAAATACGAGACCATGCACGCCCGGACCCTGCGGCTTATCGAGAGCCGGGACATGGACAAGGCCCTCGAGTCCGCCCGGGCCGAGCTCGAGTTCGCCAAGACCGAGTTCGGAGAGGAGCACGAGAATTTTCTTAGGTCACTCATGACCATGGGCGACGCCCACCGGTTGAGCGGGAGCGTGACTCTGGCCGAGTCCGCCTACAAGAGCGTTATCCTGGCCCGGGAGAAGGCGGGCGAGTCCGGCAGGAACGGTCTTATCGAGGTCCTCGACGCCCTGGGCCGCATGTATTATTCGCGCTCGAGGTTCGCCGAGGCGGCCCCCTTATTCAAGCGCTCCCTGGCCCTCAAGGAGGCCGCCTACGGGAAGAACGATCCACGCGTGACCGACTCGATAAACGATCTGGCCGCGCTTTATCGGCTCATCGGAAAGAAAGCCGAGGCCAACGCCCTTTTAAACCGCGCGCTCGAGATACGGACGGCCAAGCTCGGTGAGAACGACCCCGAGGTGGCCGAGACGCTCAACAACATGGCCGTTCTCTACTATGAAGGCGGTGATTATAAAAAGGCCGAGGAGCTGCTCACCCGCTCGATCGCCATAAAGGAGAAGGCGCTGGGCGAAAACGATCCCGAGCTGGTCCCCATGCTCAGGAACCTTGCCCGGATCAATTTGGGTCTGGGCAGGCCCGAGGAGGCCGAGGCCTTTGGACAGAGGATGCTCGAGATACAGGCAAGCGCCTTTGGAGCCAAGTCTCCCGAGACGGCCATGGCCATGGCCGACCTGGGCACCATTTTTTTCGCGGAGAAAAAAATCGACAAGGCCGAGACCTATTTTATAAACGGGATGCGCATGTTCGAGGAGACGGGAAACAGGGAAACGCCTGACATGGCCGCGACCCTGAATAACCTTGCCCTGTTGAATAAGACGAAGGGAGATCTGGACAGGGCCATCGAGTTTTATACCGCCGCCACGCTTATCATGCAAAAGACCATGAGCGCCGACAGCCTCGAGCTGGCCCACGCCGTGAACAACCTGGCCGAGGCGCACATGGCCAAGGGAGAGATGGACAAGGCGGAGGAATACTTTCGCCAGGCCCTGGCCATCAAGGAAAAGGGAGCGGGACCACGCCACTTCGAGACGGCCCTTACCATGAGCAAGCTCGCCTCGGTCCTGGCCAAAAAGGGAGAACGCGAGGAGGCGAGAAAATACCTCGAGAAGGCCCGGGAAATAATGGCCGCCTCGGTGGGGCCCGATCACGTCTACTCGGCCCAGATTCTCAACAACCTTGGCCACCTGGCCAATGACGAGAAGGATTACAAGAAAGCGGAGGAACTCTACCAAAAGGCGCTGGATATAATAATCAAGTCCGGCTCCGAAAAGGACCAGCGCGCCCTGGACGTCATGCGCAACCTGCGCATGCTTTACGTCGAGTCGGGTGACGATAAAAAGGCCGACGAGATGAAGGCGCGCATGGAGTCCGCCGCCGCCGGCGGCTGACCCCGTCTTCTACCTGAGGTTCAGCCCCGAGCTCATCCGTTTGAATCGATGTATCGAGTTATATCATAACTCCCGGCCCGTCATGGACATAATCCCGATGATGATGTAAAAAAATAATACCGTCATGAAGATCAAACGTCACGTGGTCGGACTTTTACAGACCAACTGTTACGTCGTATGGGACGAGCTTTCGGGCGAGGCCATGGTGGTCGACCCGGGCGGCGACTCGGCGAAAATCCTGGCAACCGTACGGGAGAAGCGGCTCGCTCTTAGAAGGATCATGCTCACTCACGGGCACCGGGACCACACGGGCGCCGCGTCGGCGGTCAGACGGAAGACGGGCGCGGCCATCTATCGTCATCCGGGCGACCTGGGCGGCGGTTTTCTGCATAAAGTCCCCAAGGCCGACGATGAGACGGTGTTCGATCTTGAGGACGGCGACGAGTTCAAGGTGGGCAAGATCCGGTTCGAGGTCATCCATACTCCCGGCCACTCGAGGGGCAGCGTGAGTTTTTATACCCCCGGCGCCCTATTCGGCGGGGACCTTTTATTCCAGGGGTCGGCGGGCCGTTTCGGCCTGAAGGGCGGGAGCTTTCGCGAACTGGTAAAGTCGCTGGAGGAGCGCATAGCTCGAGTTCCCGACGAGACGGTGGTGTATCCGGGCCACGGTCCCGCGACGACATTATACGAGGAAAGGCGGACGAACCCTTTTTTCAAGGACGCCAGGGAATTGAAAAAGCAATACTTAGAGGGAAGGCTGAAATAGTCATGGCGAAGAAGTCCAGGAAAAAGGCGGCGGCCAGGGAGGCGGAAAACAAGATCGAGCGCTCTCCCGTCCAGTCCGCGCCCGCGGCGGCGCCCGAGCCTTTCGCCTGGGAGCGGCGCCACACGGTCATATCTTTGTCCTTCATCCTTACTGCAAGCCTGGTAGTCGGGATTATCGCGGTCATTCAGTTCATGCAAAGCCCCTTTTTCAACCTGCCCATCATCGACGAGGAAAGCTACGTGACCTGGGGCAAGGAAATCGCGGGCGGGAACATATGGGGCGATAAAATTTTCTACCAGGACCCACTCTACCCATACTTCATCGGGCTTGTCTTTTCCATCTTCGGCGAGAGCCACGCGGCGCTCCGGCTGGCGCAGGTTTTGATGGGTACCGCCGCCGTGGCCGTTACTTACTGGGCGGCCATGAAGCTGATGGGGGAGAGGCGGGCCCTCTTGGCGGCTTGCGTTATGGCGTCCTATCGCGGGCTTTATTTTTTTGAGATACTCCTCCTCAAGGCCACCATGGTCATCCTCTTCTCCGCCCTTTGCGTTGCCCTGGGAGTGGCCGCCGCCGACCGCCCGGAGAGGAAGAAAAGATGGCTCGCCCTTGGGTTGTGTCTTGGCCTGTTGACCCTTTTGCGCGGGAACTTTCAGGCCCTAATCCCCTTCGTCATCGCCTGGTCCTTTTTCTTCAGGTGGAAGGACGCGGCCAAGGTCAGGCTGACAAGGGCGGCATTGGTGACGGCCGGTCTCTTCCTGATCTTCGTTCCCGTGACCCTTCGCAACTACGCGGTGGGCGGAGAGTTCGTGCTGACCACCAGCCAGGGGGGGGCCAACTTTTTCATCGGCAACAATGAAAGGGCCAACGGCCGGTACGCTACCCTTCCCTTCGTCCGGGCCAACCCGAAGTGGGAATCTATGGACTTCGAGGCCGAGGCCAAGAAGCGCTCGGGCGTCAAGGAAATGTCCCCTTCCCAGGTCAGCGGCTTCTGGTTCAAGGAAAGTTTTGACTGGATCGCAAAAAACCCGGGCAAGGCCCTGAAGCTTACGCTTTTCAAGGCCCGGCTGATGATCCATCAGCACGAGATACCCGACAACCACAGCTTTTATTTGACGAGGGACCTTTTCGTTCCGGCCTTCTGGCTTCCCGTTCTGGGCTTCGGGCTTTTGTGGGGACCCGCCCTGATAGGCGTCGTGGCGGCGGCGAAGAAGGACGACAAGTATTGGTTTCCCGCGCTGTTCGCGGTCCTTTACGCGGGATCGATCATACCTTTTTTCATCGTCAGCCGTTACCGTTTGGCGGTGGTTCCCTCCCTGGCCATCTTCTCCGCTTACTTTGTGTTCTGGGTCAGGGAGAAGATCAAGTCCCGCGAATACAAGTGGCCGGCCGCGGCCGTTCCCTTCCTGGCGCTCTCGCTCTGGCTCGGGTTTGGGCCCACCTCGGTCAGCACCGCGCCCATGGGCATGGAGTATTACCTGCTCGGCAACGGCTACCTGAAGACGGACCATCCAGCCGAGGCCATCCCCTGGTACGACAAGGCCCACGCCGCCTTGCCCAATAACGCGGACATAATGCGCAACCGGTCCGAGGCCATGCTCCGCGTGAACTCGACCGACCTTCGGGGCATCGTTGACGAGCTTAACTCTGGCCCCAAAACGGCGGAGGACCTTCTCGATCTGGCCCGGCGGACCGAGCAGGCCGGTCAGACGAGAATGGCGATCAAGATTTACGAGCTGGCCCTTAGTAAGGACCCCAAAATGTTCTCGCCCCACGCCCGGCTGGGTTATCTTTACACCACGGCCGTCGAGGCGAGAGACCTGGATAAAGCCGTCAAACATATGAAGGCGGCCCTCGAGTTGAGGCCCGACGACCTGGACACCATGAACGCCATGGGCAACGTGCTTTTGACCGTGGGCGACACGGTCCAGGCCAAGGAATATTATCAAAGGATACTGGCCATCAATCCGAATTATGAGGCGGCCAGGAAGAACATCTCCGTCATCGAGGCCGGCTCGAGCGGCGGCGATGAATAAAGAAAGGGAGGGCGAGATGAACAAGGACGAGGCCATGAAAGTGCTGGGCCAGGCGGTGTACGGCTGTTATTTGCTCGGGGTCTCCGCCGGCGGGAAAAACAACGGCATGCCCCTTTCCCTCTTCATGCAGGTGGGGTTCGACCCGCCCATGGTCGCCTGCGGCGTCTCGCCTAAGCGACGCACTCACGGCATGGTCAAGGAGGCGGGCAAGTTCTCGGTGATCTTTCTTCGGAGCGACCAGGCCGAGTTGGTAACGAGGTTCAAGCTGAAAGGCGACGACCCCGGCCAAAAGTTCGAGGGACTGGATTGGAAGCCGGGCGAGAACGGCGCGCCGCTTTTGGACGACTGCCTGGGCTTCATCGAGTGCGACCTGGCCATGGAACTCGAGCCGGGCGACCATGCCCTTTTCGTGGGGACCGTCACCAGGGCAACGATAGTCAAGGCGGGAGAGCTACTTACCATCCAGCATTTGAACAAGCACTACGCCGGCTGAGCCGGTTCAAGAGGCCGGGCCTTTATAAAGGCCCTTCTTCACTCCCTCGGTTGGTTTAAAGATTTCCTTATTAAACCTTCGAGCCAGGTTCTCGAGCCTGGCGGCCAGGTCCTCGGGCCTCATGCCCCTCGCCAGAGCCATCGGTCCCATGAGCGCGCCCGTGCCGTTTACCAGCACCTTGTCCACGTCCTCGATGGAACAGACGCCTTCACCGACTATTTTCGTCGCCTCGTTCACCTGGACCGCGATAAGGTCCATGGGATCGACCTTGCTCGTGGCGCGATCGAGGCGAATGGCGGGCCGGCCGGCCGACCAGTCGAATATTCCCCGCCCGGTCTTCTTGCCCAACTCTCCCTTTTCGTACTTGCTCGTCAGGACCTTGCCCGGCGCGAAATCGGGATGCACGGCCTGGGCGAAGTATCTCGAGGCGTTGTAATTCACGTCCAGGCCCGTGTAGTCCATGGTCTCGTACGGTCCCATGGGCATGCCGATCTTGCGCAGGGCCGCGTCCACCTCCTCCGGCTCGATCTCGCCCGAGTCGAGGATGGCCGATAAAAGGACCACGCTGGGGGCCTGCACCCGGTTGGCGATGAAACCGGGCACGTCCTTTTCCACGCGGACGGGGACCTTGCCCGTCTTCTCGCAATAGGCCACGCCGGCCGCCATGGTTTCCTCCGCCGTGTCCGCTCCCTTTATGACCTCGACCGCCTTCATGAGTACCGCCGGATTGAAGTAATGGACGCCGAGGAAGCGAGTTGGCCTCGAGGTTGCCCGGCCCAACTCGGTCACGCTCATGGTCGAGGTGTTGGTGGCCAGGAGGCAATGAGGTCGGACAATTTTATCGACCTGGGCGAAGATTTTTTTCTTCAGGTCCATGACCTCGGGGGCCGCCTCGATGACGAGGTCCGCCTTCTCGACGGTCCTGGCCAGGTCGTCGGAAAAGGCCAAAAGGCCGTCCTTGACGCGACCGGGCAGGTCCGCCGGGACCCTATTCTTCGCGGCCAGCTTCTCGAGGCTGTCCTGGATTCTTTTCGCCCCTTGGCCGACTATCTCCGCGCTCACGTCGTACATGAAGGTCTTGAACCCGGCGATAAGCGCGACCTCGGCTATCCCGTGTCCCATGTCTCCCGCGCCGAGCACGGCTACGGTCTTTATTTCATCCATATTATTGTCCGCCTTTGGCCTACGGTTGAATTAAACCTTATAAGCCCAGCTTCATCTTCAGCTCGCTGATCCGTTCTTGGAGCTCCTCGGCGGAATAGTCTCGGAACTTCTCCGGCAGAAGGCGCTTCGAGCTTCCCTCGAAGGCGGCGAGCAGCTCCATGAACTCGATGTTGAGCTGGTTGCGGGAGGGTATGAAGTCGGCCAGTGCCGCCTCCATTTCCTTCTTCTCGATGACGTCCTTGCCTTCCTCCGCGGCCAGCCGGTCGGCCGTCACCAGGAGCCCCTCCAGGTCCGCGCCGGAAAAGCCCTCGGTCCGCTCGGCCACCTCGTTGATATCGACTCCCCGCACGGCGAAGCCGTCCTTTTTGGCCAGCACCGCCAGTATCTCGACCCGCTCGCGGGGAAGACGCGGATAGAACATGGGTATCTTGAGGTCCAGCCTGCCGGGCCTTTTAAGGTCCACGTCCAGCTTGTCCGGCCGGTTGGTCAGGATCATAAACACGATCCGGCCACGGTGCCCGCCGTCGCTCATGAACTCCTTGAGACGGGCGATGACCCTGCTCTCGGTCCCCGAGTCACTGTCGTTCTTGTCCGAGCCCAGGTTGCGGTCGGCCTCGTCGATGATGACCAGCACGTAGCCCAGGGCCTGGACGATCGCGAGAATCCTCTCGAGGTTGGCCTCGGTCGAGCCCACCCACTTCTCGCGGAAGCTCTTCATCTTCACGCAGGTAAGGCCGCTTTCCTTGGCGAAGGCCTCGGCCAGAAAGGTCTTGCCCGTGCCCATGGGACCCACCAGCAAAATGCCCATGGGAGCGCGACGCTTCTGGCCCTTTCTGATCGAGGCGGCCACGCCCTCCAGGATTTTCTTGATCTCGTCCATGCCGCCCACCGAGTCGAAACCGTGTCGCGGATCGATGACCTCGACCAGGCCCATGCACTCGCGCTCGATCACTTCCTTTCTTTTTCTGGCCACCCCGTCCATGGTCACGATGTCGATGGACTCGGAGGCGTGCTTGAAAATGGACTCGATCTGGTTGCGCGAGAGTCCGGCCGTCTGGTCGGCCAGTTGCTCGTGGGACATGCCGGTCAGCAGGTACTTTTGCGCCGCGTGCTTTATAAAGGCCAGCCTTTCCTCTCGGTCGGGCAGTCCCACCTCGATGAGCATGAGCTGGGGCGAGCTGCGGATGGACTTGTTTACCTCCATCACGTTCTCGGCGACCATGACGACGATATTGTCCGAGGTGACGAGGCCCGGGTCGCGGGACCAGTCCTGGATGGCCACGATACAGGCGCGGTCGTCCTGGGACAGGTATCCCATTTCTCCCTCCGGCGCCAGGGTCTCGAGGAACTCGATCACCGCGGCCGACCCGTGGGGCTGGCTGGTCACCAGCTCTCCCAGCATGGCCATGACCTTGGAGGGAAGGCTGGGAATAACGCCGCTCCACTCGGCCTCTCCCTTGACGCGGCGGACCATGGTCATGCGGTGCAGAAAAATATCCCGCATTTCCTTCCTGGCGAAATAAAGACCGTCGCTGATGTTGTAAAAGGCCACTATTTCCTTGGTCCGGATCAGAAGGCGGGTGATGAAGTCCATCATGGTGATGAACTCGAGCTTGGTCCCCTCCTGCCACCTGACCAGGTCGCCCACGTTCGAATATAAAAGGAACTGGCTGGCCTCGCCCGAAAGATAACCCTGCCGCAGCTTCTCCGCCCAGGCGGGAAGTTTCAAATCGGTTTTTTCCATGGAAATTATTCTACATGAAACGGGTGGAGGGTAAAGAAGAAAAACAAAAAAAAGAGAAAGCAAAGGGACCGGACGACCTTGTTGCGTGAGAGGGATTTATATTTGGCTCCATCGCCGGCCCGGGTTAAGGCCGCCGCGAATCATTTTGGCCGTCCGGTCCCAAGGCTTTCCTATATATCCGCTACATTGCACCTCCTTTCATTGAAATAACTCGGACTATCTTTCCATGTCGGCGGTGAGCTAGCGGCAGCGTGAATCGCACCTCGCGTAACAGTCGTAGCCGCAGGGATTGCAGTGATCGCACTCGATATAGCAGTTGCTGCAGAATGAATCGTCGTCGTCGTCATCCACGTCGATGAAACAGCCGGCGCCAAGGCCCACCGTCGCCGCTATCATTATGACAAGAGTGATCCTTTTAATTAGACCCCTCATGATGCCCTCCTTCATTTCCCGAAAAGATTGAAGCGCGAGGGAGCAAAAAATGAATCGCTTTCACGTCCGAGCATAGCCATTCGCTTATACGGCCCGAGCTTGGAATAATTCGCGACCGACGATTGGCCCTTGCATGTAGCCGCGATTATTGAACCGTTACGAAAGCGTCCCATGTTTTTACTCCCTCGCCTTGTTGTCGTTTCCATATCCCATTTGCCTTCTTTCAGTCGCGCGCGAGATACGACCCCTTTAAAAGCAAGGTCGGCGCCAATATATCGGGAGCACATGGACGACGCCGACTACGCCGGTCCCGCGGGGCTGGACGCCAAAAGATTTTCCCCGTTTTCAGCGAGGTTTAGCGGCGCGTGTGATTAGAGTGTTTTCTTTCAGGGACCAATCGTGACAATCGCCTGGAGTAAAACATCGCAAGATTTTGCGGCTTGCCTGGCAGTGGAATAATTACAACATCCCTTGCGCCCGTGTACTGGAAAAGCCACAGGGGGCCAAGATCGTCAAAATATAATCATTATAAATATCAGTCGGATAGAGCGCAACTATCCCTTTCGCCGCGCGGAAAAAAGCTGGCCTCGCGGAGACGGTATCCTTATAAGGCAAGAGGGGCGCCAAAATATCGGGGACCTGTATTTATCTGGCCGGCCATTACTGCTATATTCTTTATACTTGCAGTTCGGATTTTCCGGCGTCGTATCGAGCCTTGGACCGCGTATAATATTGTCCCAAGAGATGGAGGAAATGATGAGAAAAACCTCGATGGCGTCCCTGATTTTGATTGCCCTTGGTCTGTCCGTAATTCCGGCGGTGGCCGGCGCCGCGCCGCGAGTTTGGGCCAGAGTCCTGGATATTGAGGGAGAACTCTGGATCGCCGAAAAGCCCGCCTCGGTGGGCTCGACGGGCCGGATAGGAGACGAGGTCCGGACCGGGCCCAACTCGGCGGCCACTATCAAGCTGCGGGACGACTCGGTATTGCTCCTTCGCTCGAACACCAGGCTTACACTATCGGAAAAGGAGGAGCCGGGAACTCTTGATCTTTTAATCGGCGCCGTCCTGGCGGTGTTCAGCGAGGGACCGCATACCATCAACACGCCCACCACGGTCACGGGCGTACGCGGCACGGGCCTTTACCTGATGGTCGAGTCTCCCACCACGACCTACGCCTGCGTCTGCTTTGGCACGGTGGATTTCCACGCCAAGGCCGATCCGTCGGTCAAGACCACCTTGATGGCGGACCATCACAAGGCCATCCGAATGAGCGAGAAAGACGGCCAGGCCTTAATCGAGGAGGCTGGCATGGAGGGACACGGCGACGATGAGGTCGAGCGCCTCAAGGGCCTTCTCGATGAGCCTTTCAAAAAATGGACTTGGCGCAAATAATTTTTCGGTCATGGAGTAGTTAATGGAGTTCTATAAGGAGTTCGATAAAGATAAGTGCACCTTGTGCGGGCTTTGTCTTCACGAGTGTCCGGTCATGCGCCTCCCGCTCGAGGAGGCCAAGGCCCAAATGGAGCGACTTGTAAGGGGGGAGGACGCGAGGTCCGTCTTGACTCGTTGCGAGAGCTGCTTCACTTGCGACTACGTATGTCCCGAGAACGCTCATCCCGCGGGCCTTTTCCTGAGGCGCTGGGAGGAAGCGTACAAGAACGGGGGTCTTCCTCGTCGGGCCAAATACTTCCTGCCTCTAAGCGTGCCGAATTTTCGCACTTTCGCCATCGACCGCCTTCCCGAAAATGAGCGCTCGATGCTTCGGAGCTGGCTTGACGAGTCCCCGGCCGAGGAGATATTTTATCCGGGCTGCAACTGGATCACCGCTCCATATTTGGCCAAGTCGAGGCTTCTGGAGGGCTACACCATTCGGGGCTCCCTGGCCTACTGCTGCGGCGAGATGTACTTTCGCATGGGCCTTCACGACCAGCTACGCAAGCTCAGCGCCCGCCTCAAGGCCTGGCTGGGAAGAATGGGCGTTAAACGGATGGTCATTCCCTGCACGGCGGGCAATAACCTTTTCACCAACGTGCTTCCCCGGTTCGGTTTCGATTATCCCCTCGAGGTCGAGCACCTTCTTCCCATCCTGCAAAGAAGGATCGAGAGCGGCGACATCAAAATCGAGAAGAAACTCGACATGACCGTAACCATCCAGGAGTCCTGTCACGCCAAGGCCCTGGGGCCGGAATTCATGGACCTTCCCCGGACCATCCTCGCCAGGCTGGGAGTCGAGATCATCGAGGAGGAAAGAAGCCGCGACAAGATGATTTGCTGCGGCATCGGCGGCGGCTTCAGTCACCCTTCCTCCTACAACCCCGCGCGGCTCACCTTTTCCACCTGGCGAGCGCTGGGAGAAGCAAGGCGAACGGGCGCCCAGGCCATCGCCACCTATTGCGCCGGGTGCGCGCAGATGCTGACCACCGGCCAGATCACCAACCCCTTTAACCGCATGCCCGTCTATCACGTCTTCGAGCTTGTCCGCATGGCCGCGGGGGAGGAAACCATCTCACGTTCGGAGAAGCTTAAAAGGGCGGCATATTTCCTGGCCGGAGTCACCGGGCGGCAGGGACCGGCGCTCCTGGACCCCCGGCGCTTTCGGCTCGACGAGGTACCCGAGGTCTTGGAAAGCTTGAAGTATTGACCGCGGCTACATGCCGGCCTCGAGAAAACTGAGCACGAACCTGGACGAGGCGTAGGCGAAGACCAGGCCGAAGGCCAGCTTGAGGGCGGCGGAGGAAAAGCGGCGGTTAAGGGACGCTCCCAGGTTCGATCCGATGAGCGTTCCCAGGCAGATGGGTAGGGCTATCTTAAGGTCGATGTACCCTTGCCCGAGCTTGAAGCCCGAGCTGATGAAGGCGTTGATCGAGAAGCAGGCGAGTGACGACGCCATGGCCGCCTTGACCGGGGCCTGGAGCGCGTAGGTAAAGGCCGGCACCAGGACCGCGCCCGTTCCTATGCCCAAAAGGCCCGGGAATATCCCCGCCAGAAAACCGATGGAAGCCTTCCTTGAAACGGAGCCGCCGATCGCGGACCCCGGGGCCTCGTCCTCCTCGCGCCTCGCGAATCCCGGAAGCCCCTCGATAATCATGCGCAGCGAGATGAGGGACAAGACCAGGCCCACCGCCAGGTCCAACCAGGCCTCGCGCCCGGAGAAGTAATCGAACAGGAGCGAAAAAAGTACCGTGGCCAAGGCGCCGGAAATTATAGTGGGAGCGATCGAGCGCCAGTTGACTCCTCCCATCTTGTGATGACGCCATGTCCCGCCCAGGGTGGTGAAGAACACGGCCAGGACGCAGGTCCCGGCGGCGCGGGTGGGAGGAAGGTCGGCCACGAACCTAAGGAGGGGCATGAGCACCACGCCGCCGCCGATTCCCATTAGCCCGCCCATGGACCCGGCCATAAAGCCGCCCGCCAGGAGCGCGAGCAGGGCAAGTAGGAGACCTATTTCATGTCCCTGGATTGTCAACCCTCGGCCACCTTTCGCCTGAACTTCTCGAACTCCTCGTCGTTTATCCGCCGGATTCGTTTTTCGAGTTTCCCGTATTCGGCCAGGAACTTCTCGCCGTAGGGAGTCAGCTCGGCCCCTCCCCTTTCGTTTCCGCCCCTTCGGCGGATGACGATCTTTTGGCCGGAATTTTTCTCGAGCTGGTTTAAAAGCTTCAGGGCCTTGACGTAGGAGAGGTTCATGGCGGCGGCGGCGCGGTTTATGGACCTTAGTTCTCGGATGTTCTCGAGGAGCCTCTTGGGGCCGGGACCCATGTATGGTTGTCCGTCGTCGTTGACGATGTTAATTTTGGTCCTTATTTCCACGCCGATATATATACCAGTAAACAACGGAAAAAGCCAGTCGCGCTCCACTGTAAAGGAAAAGAGCCGGCTTATGGACTACAGCGTCCGAAGGGCCTCGGTGGGAGACAATATGGCGGCCTTTCGCGCCGGCCACAACGAGGCCAGGGCCGACATGAAGAGTCCGAAGCAAAAGGCCAGGGGCAGCGACTTCCAGACGAACTCGACTTGCAGTGTTTCCCCGATGGGCACGGGCATCTGGGAGGAAAGGTCGCCTATGGGTATGCCGGTAAGGGACAAGACATAGCTGATGGCCGCGCCCAGGACCACTCCCGCCAGTCCGCCCACTACTCCTATGGACACGGACTCGGCCAGGACCATGGCCATGATCTCTCGGCCCTTCATGCCCATGGACATGAGCATGCCTATCTCCCGGGTCCTTTCCATGACCGACATCAACATGGTATTGACGATGGTGCTGGCCGAGATGAGGAACAACACGCCGCCGATGACCATGATGGCCGCGTACATGGTCTGGATCATCTGGTACAGGAACCCCTGGGACTGCCAGGGCAGGACCTCAATCCCGTCGCCCATGCCCGCGGACCCGGCGTCCTTTTTTATCACGCCCGCGGCCGCGATGGAATCATTCCTGTCCCTGAGCATGATAATGATCTCGGTGGCCATGTCGTCGGCGTCCATGTCAGCCGCGTACTGGGCATCCTCGAACTTGACCAGCATGGTCTTGTCGTCCATTAGCGAGTAACCGAACCGGAAGACGCCCACTACCGTGAAGGTCATGGGTATGCCTCGCGGCGCCAGAATCTGAATCTTGGCCGAGCCCGGCTCGAAGACGTCGGCCTCGCCCTCGACAATGCCCAGCTTCCTGGCCAGGCCCCATCCTATAATCGCCTCCCTCGGGTCGGTCCCGAAGTATCTTCCCTTGACAACGCTCTTGTCGGCCTGCAGGATATGCCTTTCCGCCTCCGGCTCGATGCCCATCAAAAGGGGGAACTCGTCGCGCTCTCCCCTTTGGGCCATGGTGAGGAACTTGATCCTGCGTCCGGCCGCCTCGACGCCCACGCATCTCTTCACTCTTTGGACAAGTTTCGAGCTGTCGTATAAAGCCAGGTCCAACGGCATGAGCGCTTCCTTGTCCGCGTAGCCCTCGGGGTAAATCTTCACGTGGCCCGTGGTAAAGCGGGCGGCCAGATCGAGCATGTTGCCCAATATGCCCGTCAAGTAGCACTGCATGAAGATGAGCACCATGACCACCGCCATAACGGTCACCGCCGTCAGCGCCGTTCTTCTCGAGTTCCTCCAGATATTGCGGTAGGCGATCTTGAAGATTAAGGGCATGTCCCGCTCCTTTTCACGCGTGGCGAAGGGCCTCAGTCGGCTCCATCCTCGAGGCCCGCCAAGCCGGCAGCAAGGTGGCGGCCGTCGAAATAAGGACGCCTATTAAAAGAGACCATATAATAAGCTCGAGGCTTAAGTCTCCGTACATTACTCCCCGGATGGGATATCCCATGTCCACGTCCTTTCCGCCCGTGAAGATATCTATGGGAATGCCGTACTTTTCCATGGCCCAGACCGCGGGAGTCGCAAGGACTACTCCTATTGTCGATCCCATGAGTCCCAGCATGGCTCCCTCGAGGAGAAATAGGGTCCGAATGCCCGCGGCCTTCATGCCCAGGGCCATGAGCATGCCGATTTCCCTGACCCTCTCGAAGGTGGCCATCAACATGGTGTTGACGATCCCCACCATGATGATCAGGAGGAACACGCCTATCATGATGCCGTTGCCTATCTTTTTCATGCGGTGCAGCTCGAGGAAAGCCTTGCCCATTTCCTCCCACGTCTTTACCTCGAAGCCCATGGGCTTTAAAACGCGCTGGGCCGAGAGGAAGGCCCTTTCCAGGTAGCGAGGGTCGTCGATCCTTATAGCGACCTGCGAGGCCCGGCCCTTGGCCAAAAGGCTTTCCTGCATGAAGTCGAGAGGAATAAACAGGGCCGCGCCGTCGATGGCGGGATTGCCCGTGGATATTATTCCCGTCACCTCGAGGTAGACGGCCTGGATGCTGCCTCCCCCCTCCTTGCCCATGGCCCGGGCCTTCCAGACGATCCGGTCTCCTTTTTTAAGGCCGAGGGTTCGGGCCATCCTCTCCCCCACCATGGCGTGAGGGCCTTCCGTCAAATATTCGCCTTGCCCCTCGACCACCGTGGGCTTCAGTTTGAATACCTTCTCGTCCTGGCCCAGGTCGATCCCGATGGACAGGCAGGTCAGGTCGTTCCCGTCGAAGTTGACCATGGACGGCACGATCAGCCGCTCGACTCCGGCCGTTACGTGATCCACGTCTTTCAGGGCCCGAATTATTTTCTCCGGGTCCTCGATGGAGTCCTTGACGCTCGCCGCCGGGTTTTCGTAATAGTCCTGATTGAATACCTGCATGTGTCCGTACTGGAGGTCGATGAGGTTCATCTCCGACTGCCGGCCCATCCCGTTTAACATGCCCCTCATCGTGACCAGCGTGAAGATTCCGCAGGCTATGGCGGTGAGCGTTATGATGGACCGCCTCCGGTTGCGGAACACGTTTCTTACGGCCATCTTGAGAAGAATCATGGCTTCACCCCCCTAATCAGGACTTGCCGTTCGAGCCGGACTTGTCGATATCCTCCGCGATTACGCCGTCTTTCAGCGTTACCAGGCGGCCCGCGTAATCCATGACCTGTCGATCATGGGTCGAGAAGATAAAGGTCGCGCCCTCTTCCCGGTTGATCTTTTTCATTATCTCGAGGACCGTCTTGCCCGTCTTCGAGTCCAGGTTGGCGGTGGGCTCGTCGGCCAGCACCAGCTTGGGTTTTTTGACCAGGGCCCTGGCGATGGCCACCCGCTGCTGCTGCCCGCCCGACAATTCCGAGGGCCTGCGGTGCATCATGTCGGACAATTCTACCATATCGAGCAGCTTTGCAACCCGCGCTTTCTCGCGTTTGGCAGCGTCTCCTCCCATGAGGCTGAGGGCCAGTTCCACGTTCTCGTAAGCGGACAGGACCGGAACCAGATTGAAGGTCTGAAAGATGAAGCCGATCTTTGCCTTCCTTACGTCGGCCAGCTCGTTGGAAGATTTCCGCGAGAGGTCTTCCCCCTCGAAAAGCACCCGGCCCGAGGTCGCCGAGTCAAGACAACCTATAAGGTTTAATAGCGTGGTCTTGCCCGAGCCGGAAGGGCCCGCGATCGAGGTGAACTCACCCTCCTCGATGACTAGATCAACACCGCGAAGGGCCTTGACCGTCTGGCTTCCGCTCTCGTACTCTTTCGTAACCCCCTCGATTTTTACGATCGACGACATTTTGTCCTCCTTCCTCGAGGCATTATCTCACGTTCTCGACGAACTCGAGGCTGATAATCTTTGGATCGATCTCCTCGTCAAGCTTTAAGTCTTTAACCACTATTGTCGTCTGGGTTTTGTTTTTCAAGGCGTCCTTCATCGTCATGCGGGTAGGGGTCCATCTGCCGTCTATTTGTTTGAGGTCCTCATAGCTCATGGTTTTTAGGAGCATGCCCGAAAGGGCCATAAGCTCCTGATAAACGGGCAGATATGTCGCCTGGTCCACCCACAGTTTCTGGAGAGCGTAGGTCTCGTCCGGGTCGTTGGCCTTGAGTTCCATTACCCAACACTTCTTGCCGTCCTTTACTTCCTCGCCGACGATTTTGGCCTCGAAGCGCTCGGCCAGCGGCTTGTTGTTAGTCGTGTCATCATAGCTCCAGTCGGAATCGAGGAAACCCTGCCTGAGCATGTGGCCCGATATCTTCATGGGCTTTTCCGCCTCGCGGGACGCGATCCACAGATCGTCGCCCAGGCGAAGAAAGCGGGTACCCTTGTCCGGGCCGGAGGTCACCTCGATGGCGGCGTTGTCCTTTCCTTTCACCCATATCTTGAGGTCCGAGGTCTTCGGCTTCCTCTTTCCGCCCCTGTCCATTACCATCTCGATCTCCATGTACTGGGTCTCGGTGACCTCGTTGGCGTCGATCTTCTCGAGGATTTGCCTGCCCGTTATACCCTCTTCCGTCTGGCCGAAAGCGGCTTGGCAAACCAGTCCGATAGTCAGTGCCGATATGGCTATCATGGCTTTTTTCATGGAGTATCTCCTTTTGGTTACAAATAGTATCTCACCCAGGCGTAATATGTTAAATCCGGTACAAGGCCGATCGCGTCCTGGTCTGGGTGGGGCATGAACTCGCCGCCCTCCGGGCCGATGGGTATATTCGCGCCCGCCGTTACGCGAAACTTGCCCAGAGTGACCGTAAGATATGGGGACGCCATGGCCGTCTGGTCGTCCAGGTTATAGATGGCGTTGATCGTGCCGCTTATCTCGGAGTTCCAACTGAGGGTGGCCATCAGGTTGGCGTAATGCGTGGCCAGGGTCGAGCGCTTGCCCGCTTGCATCTCGTCCCATTTGTAATCTTCTCTTTTGCTATCCCCGGTCTGGTCGTAATAGTATTGGGCCGCTATATACAGGCCGTCCCTCACCTGGAAGGAATAATCCACCCCGGCCACGGCCTGGTAATAAGGATCGTAATCCCTGTTTTTGGGCGCGAACATGGCCGCTTCCACCCAGTAGCCGATGACGGCCGTTCCCTTCACGTCCACCCCCCAGGCTAGCAGGTCGTTGGCCGCGTCGTCCATCCAAACCACGGACATGTCAGCGCCCCACCTGGCAAGCGACGCCCGGGCCGCGTAGCGGTTGTCGCTGAAAACCGTGTCCCCCGTCGAGGCCGCCACCGTGAGCCGGAAGTCCTCGGGCAGGGGCACGTAAACCTTGACGGCGTTGATGCCCTTGCGCTCGGCCCAGTAGTCGGTGAGATAGACCTCCTTGAACATGTCGGTGGGGTTCCATATCAGGGCCGAGCCCCAGTTTATCGCCTGCCTGCCCAGCCGAATCCGGGCGGGTCCGGCGTCGAGGTCGAGGTAGAGCCTTTCGACGTTGAGGTAATCGTCGGTTTCCATGAGGTCTGAATTTTGCCCGTCGTACTGGATGAAATGAATCTCCGGAGTAACGGTGAGAGAAATTTTTCCATCCTCGCCAATCTCCTCGACCAAGGTCGGCCGAAAACGTTCGTAAGTAATATACTCAGGGAACGGTACCGGCGCCATCTCCTTTACTTCTTCGGGAAGGGCCAATGGCATCTCAGGTCCAAGTCCCTCGATCCGGATCAGCCTTGCCTCGATGTACCCATAGATTTCAGCGTGAGCCACCGATGAAAACAAGCAAAACAAAAGGAGAGCAAGCGCGAGAAAAATCCGCGTAAATTGCAGCACTGAAAAGATATTTCTTATGGCTTTCACGGCTCGTCCCCCATTTTATTACCTGGCGTCCCGATACTCTTCCCAAAGTTTCATCATGGTCGATTCGATAGATCCCTTGGGCGCGCCGATCATCCTCTCGATGGCGTCGGACCAGAGCCGGTATTTCCTCTCGATGATTTCCTCTTCCTTTTTACCCAGTTCTTTGGCAAAGATATAGGGCGCCACGCTTTCGTTAATATCCCTGGCCATAAGCATAATCAGTTCGGCCGCTTCCTCGGGGTACTCGGTGTCGAAGACTCTCTCCTCGACCCCTTGCCGGATTATGTCCGTCAGGATGGGCGTGAATATCCTTATCGACCTGGTGACGAGCTTCTGGCGAAGCAGGAGGTTGGACTCTGAATAAATGGCTTTACCTATTATATTTAAATACTTTTTGTTTGCGACCTTGGCGCCGCCCGACACGGTGAAGAGGCGGCTTAGCTTGTCCAGGGCGTTCATCCCCGGCTGGTCGATGGACTTCCGAACGTGGCCGGTGATGAGGTCGGTCATCTTTCCCACCATGCTTTCGAGCAGTTCCTCCTTGGAACGGAAATAGTGGTAGAAGGTGCCCTTGGCGATGCCGACCCTTTTCAGCACGTCGTTGACCGAGGTTTTTTCATATCCTTTATTGGCGAACAGCTCCTTTGCCGCCTCCATGATCTCGTCTTTTCTTTCCTCGTGTTTTTTGAAGACCCTTTTATTCAAGTTTCCGTCTCTTTCTTTCTGGACCACAGGTCTAGACCGACCGTCGGTCCAATATAGAATAGGCCATATCTATTATTTCGTCAAGAGGTTTTTTGAAAATCGAAACAAAAAATGAAAGAACGCGGAACGAGGTCGGACTAGCCGGTTTTTTTAAAACAATCTGGGATCCGACAAGATGGATTGGTGGACGGCAATAAACTCTCGCGATTCAATTTGGGAAAAACCATAATGCCGACTCGATTTTCGCCAACGGGTCCGTCCCCGGCATCGCCTATATATTGGCTTCCTTTCCGAGCTTCTTGCAAAAAGATTTCAAACTGCCTTGGCCGTGACCTCCACTGGAAGCTCCACGCTTGTTTTCTATCGAGAGGTCACGATTTCAAGGTCGTTTTCCTACATGCTCCGCGTTTTCTCCATAATTCGGGCGCACTCGCCCGTCATTTTCCCGACTTCACCGGGTTTTTGCGCCGATTCACATCAGCAGATTCAATAATCGCTCCGCCGTCAAAGCCAATATCCCGAACATAAGATGGGCCTCCACTTACTCGTGGCCGCGAACACGCGCGTTGCGCCCGCCGAAGCTCTCCTTCAACATCGAGAAGCCGCGCTCCGCGGTCGAACGCTCGTCGTAACGACGCTTGGTCGCCGGGGCCATATCGACCTTGTCGCCACCGCGTGGATTGTGGTCGATGATCGGGACGTGGCCCAAGGACCTCGAGTGGGCTTTGATCCGATCCGCGTCGTAGGCCGAGTCCATCAGGTCGTAAAGGCTCGTGACGCGACGGGAACTCAACTCGGCAAAGCTCCGGGAAAAAGTCGACTCGCTGGGAATGGAACGGACCCGCTCCCATCCGCAAATGCGGCGCGGATTGGGAGTCGTCTCAAGGCGATCCATCAGTTCGCGAGTGGTCGAGTAATTGTAAACCATCTTGGAGACAAAGGCCTTGGCCAAGGCAACCCGGTCCTCGGGAGGACAGCCCAAACGCCACCAGCGAACCGGAACGAAGTCCTCAATACGGACCATCTCAAGTATTGAAATCAGCTTTTTCCGCTTCTCGGTCAAAGGGTCCAGTTCTTCCTCGAGAAAAGGAAACAAGGTGGATTGAATATGGCACCATACTTGTGATATCTTATTCATAAGCCGCTCCTGTGGATTAGGTTTTGCTATTCACAAAACATTTTACCACGAATAGAGCGGCTTATTTTGTCAAAATTCATTATAGAGCCTCTTGCAAAATTCCCGATTTGGAGTGCGGCGGCTCGACGCCGCTTTTCTTCCGAGCGGCTTGACGCGAGGCAAGCCGGTGTATTAATAGGCCTTGTCAAGCCAAGGCCATCGAAAGCGGTCTCAAGCGACCGCACTCCAAAGCGGCTATGCCGCAAAGAAAAGGACTTTTGCAAGAGGCTCTGCAGTTTACGTTTTAACCGTTCTATAAGTCCCGCACCCGGGTTCCATCCGAATTTTTGACCAGTAACCCTCCTTAAAACATCAGGAAATAAAATAATCCGATTTTTAACTTGACAATCTCAAACGTTTGTTTAATATCAATGCTTGAAATGAGCGATTCAAATTATTGTTTATCGGGTGATCCATGACGGAAAAAATTTCGGACAAGTCCACCAGCGAGCGCCTTATCGAGGCGGCGGGCGTGCTTTTCGCCCAGAAGGGCTTCGCCAATACCACGGTAAGGGATATCTGCGACGCGGCCGGGGCCAACGTGGCGGCGGTTAACTATCACTTCGGCGACAAGGAAAAACTCCACGAGGCGGTACTGAACTACATCGTTGAAGGTATCAAGACCAAGTTTCCCGTTAATGTGTCCCTTGGATCTGACGATCCGCCAGGGGAAAAGCTTCGTAACATGATAAGGTTTTTTCTTTTAAGAAGGTTCGATCCCGACCGCCCCGATTGGCAGGGCATCCTTTTAATCGAGCAGTTCATGACGGTCCATCCCAAGCTGGTGGACGTGATCAGGGAGGAGAGGGCTGCCAACGTTGACGCCATCAGGATTTTAATAAAGCAAATAGCCGGAAAGGACATTGACGATGAGGCGGTGGACCTTTGCCTGGGAAGTATAGTCGGACAGTGTCTTTTCTATATCCTGATGCACGCGCCCCATGCTCCCATCCCGGAGGAGGAAAAAATCGAGATGAACCACGAGAATATCGAGAAGATAACCGACCATATTCTCAATTTCACTCTGGCGGGAATTAAGTCTAAGTGTGAGAAATGATAAATCAATTATTTTTCCACTTGCAAATGCCGGCTTTTATAATTAGCATGGGTGAACTCTAATTCAATACTTGTATTCAACGTTCAAAATTGCGGGGTCAAACAAATAATCGGGAGCCAGATTATGGGTCGAAAACAAAAATACTTAAACATTGCGACTAAAATCGCGCTTTGCGGCGCCATCGCGGTACTTGCGGTTTTAAGCTTCTCCTGCGTAAAGAAGAGTAAGCCCACCGTGAAGGTCCCGGATAAGTTCACCGTAAAAGGGGAAGTGATCGCTCCGGAGAAATGGTGGAAGTCTTTTGACGACCCCAATCTTGACTACCTTATCGATCGCGCCCAGGCGGACAACCTGGACCTTCTCATGGCCTGGGACAGGATCGACCAGATGACGTCATTGAAAAAACAGGCCGACTCGGGCCTTTTTCCCAACGTTAACGCCAGCCTCGGGTCCCAGGAAACCAAGGCCATGTCCTATAACCGTAGCGAGAATACCTATAACTCGGCGGGCGGCGGCGCGGGCGCGGGCATGGGATCGAGCTTCGGTACCAGCCATTCATTGTCCGTAAGCGCCAGCTATGAGCTCGATCTTTGGGGTCGAGTAAGAAACAGCCGCAAGGCCTCGAAGTCGGACCTTAGGGCCAGCCGGGAAGACCTTGACGCCATGGCCATTACCATTACTTCCGAGGTGGGCAGGCTCTGGTACGACCTGGTCGAGAAGGACCTCCAGATAAAGATGCTTGAGGGCCAGAAAAAAATAAACGAGACCTACCTCGAGCTTCTCGAGCTTCGCTTTAACCAGGGCATGTCCGCCGCGTCCGAGGTGCTTCAGCAAAGGCAGCAGCTCGAGCAGACCATGGGCGAGTTTCCCATGGTAAGAATGTCCAGACAACTTACCGAGTATCAATTGGCCGCCATGCTGGGAGAGCCGCCGGGCGCCGACCTGGGCGTCAAGAGCGGTTCCCTGCCTGATCTTCCCCCCTTTCCCGAGACCGGCGTCCCCTCGGACCTTCTACTCCGCAGGCCGGACGTCCGGGCCGCGCGCTACAGGTTGGAAGCCGCCGACTACCGCGTTGCTGAGGCCATAGCCAACCGCTTCCCGACGGTTAGCCTCACCGCAACGGCCAGCGACACCGAGCCAAGGTTCGAGGACCTCTTTGACGATTGGGTCCTAAACCTGGCCGCCAACCTTACCGCGCCCATCTTCGACGCGGGCAGAAGAAAGCAGGAGGTGGTCAGGAAAAGGGCCGCCGCCTCTGAAAGTCTGCACAACTTCGAGAAGACCGTGCTTACCGCCTTGGGCGAGGTCGAGAGCGCCATCGTGCAGGAGAGGAGCCAGTCCGAGTTCGTGGCCAGCGTCGACGAGCAGGTAAAAACGGCACGGATGACCCTCAAGTTCGCCATGGAAAGATACGGCAACGGCGCCACCGATTATCTGCCCGTGCTCGTGAGCATCCAGACCCTGCAGCGCCTGGAGAGAAGTCAGATCGAATCTAAAAGGGTCCTTATTACTTACAGGATCAATCTATACCGCGCCCTCGGCGGCGGATGGGTCATCGAGAGAAAGAGCGCCGACGAGAAAACCGTCGCCGACGACAAGGAGAGAGTCGATGAGTAAGTTTATCGCCAGGGCGTTGCCGGCGCTTGGCGTAATAGCGGTGGGCGCGGCTTTGGCCGCCGTCTTGATCGCCATGAAGCCCAAGCCGGAGATGAAGGAAAAAGAGGTCAAATCCGTTCCGGTACGTTTCATGACCGCCGCTCCCTCCACGCAAAAGATCATGGTCGACGCCAGGGGCACGGTGATCCCGGCCCGCCAGATTAACCTCATGCCCGAGATAACGGGAAGGATCGTCGAGCTTAGCCCCAACGTCGTGCCCGGCGGCTACCTCGAGGAAGGCGAGGTCATAGCCCGCGTGGACGACCGCGATTACCAGGCCTCGGTAAAGCAGGCCCGGGCCATGTTGGCCGAGGCTCAAAGCAGTCTCGAACTCGAGCGGGGAAGACAAAAGGTGGCGCGCAAGGAATGGGAGTTCATGAAGGAGCACGGCATACGATCGGAATCGGGACCCGACCTCGCCCTTCGCAAGCCTCAGCTCAATAACGCCCAGGCCATGGTGTCCTCAGCCTCGGGGGGCCTTACCCAGGCCAAGCTCGCCCTCGAGCGGACGGTTATTAAATCACCCATGAACGCCATCGTTAAAACCGAGAGCGCCGAGGTCGGCCAGCTCGTCTCGCCCCAAAGTCCACTCGCCACGCTGGTGGGAGCGGATCAATACTGGGTCCAGGTCAGCGTTCCCGTCTCGAGCCTTGCCAAGATCGATCTTCCCGACCGGGAGGGAAAAGGCGGCTCGAAGGCGATCATTACTCATGACGCGGGCCCCGAGATGAAGGTCACTCGAGAGGGTCGGGTTATCCGGCTTCTTGGAGACCTCGAGCCGGCGGGAAGAATGGCCCGTCTGATGATCGAAATAGACGACCCACTCGGCCTGGATAAAAAGGCGGAGGACCGAGGGTTCCCTCTTTTAATCGACGCCTACGTCAAGGTCGAGATCGAGGGCCAAGAAGTAAATGACGTGTTCGTGATACCCCGTACCGCCGTCCACGAGGGCGAGCAGATTTGGATCATGGACTCGAGCGACAGGCTGGACGTCCGGGAGCCGGAGATTGTCTGGCGTACGGAAATGGACGTTTTGATCTCAGGCGGACTTGCCGCCGGCGAAAAAGTGGTAACGAGTAATATACCCACCCCGGTCCCCGGAATACTTCTTCGAGAGTTCAAGGACTAAGCGGTTACCGATCGCCATAAATAAATTTGGGCCGTTCTATCCAGGACGGCGCTGAGCGGAGCAATTTAATGACCCTTTCCGAACAAAAAGGATCCATCGCCTGGATGGCCAAGAACCCGGTGGCCGCGAACCTTTTAATGATATTCCTTATGGTGGGAGGCATTTTAACCTCCTTTACGGTCAAGCAGGAAGTCTTCCCACCCTTCGAGGTCGATACTATTTACGTCTCCGTCCCCTATTTGGGGGCCAGCCCGGAGGAGGTCGAGAACGGCTTACTGCTCGCCATGGAGGAATCCGTCCGGGACATCGAGGGAATCAAACAGATCAACTCGACGGCTCGGGAGGGCTCGGCCCTGATGTTCGTTGACCTTCTTTCCGGAACGAACGGCAATAAGGCCCTCCAGGACGTTAAAAACGCCATCGACAGGATCACCAACTGGCCAGAGGAGGCGGAAAGACCCACCATAAGCCTTATCGTCGCCCGCATGTCGGTTATAACCATCGTTATTTATGGTGACCTGGACGACAAGACCCTGCGCTCTTTGGCCGAGAAGGCAAGGGATGAGCTCTTGGACCTGCCCGATATTACCAATGTGTCCCTGTCCGGCGTCAGGCCTCTCGAGATAAGCATCGAGATACCGAAGGAAACCCTCAGAAAATACGGCCTGACCTTAAGCGGCGTGGCCAGGATGGTCAGGGCCGCCTCCGTGGACTACTCGGCCGGCGGCGTCAAGGCCAGGAGCGGAGAAATCCTGCTTCGAGTAAAAGAAAGAAAAGACTACGGAAGACAATACGCGGATATTCCGATCGTGAGCCGAGTGGACGGGACCGCGGTAAGACTGGGCGAGATAGCCAATATCAAGGACGGTTTCGAGGAAACGGACGAGTCGGCCTTTTATAACGGCAAGCCCGCCGTTATGATCGAGGTCACCAGGGAGGGCGATCAGACGCCAATCGAGGTGGCCGAGGCGGTCTTGAATTATCTTGAAAACGACCTTGGCCCCAATTTGCCCGCCGGCGTTTCCTACGCTACTTTCGATAACCGGGCCGACCATTACAGGGACCGGGTGGACCTGCTTTTACGAAACGCCGCCATCGGACTCGCGCTGGTCCTGGTGCTTCTGGGCATGTTCTTGAATCTCCGGCTGGCCTTCTGGGTGACCCTGGGCATTCCCCTCTCTTTCCTCGGCGCCATATTGTTCATGCCCTCCTGGGACGTGTCCATTAACATGGTTTCCCTGTTCGCCTTTATCATGGCCCTGGGAATCGTGGTAGACGACGCCATTGTTATCGGCGAGAACATCTATACTCTACGGCGGCAAGGCATGAACCGGATCGAGGCCGCCATCGTAGGCGCAAGGGAACTGGCCGTGCCCGTAACCTTCGCCGTGTTGACGAACATTGTGGCCTTCCTTCCCCTTATGTTCGTCGAGGGCGTGATGGGCAAGATTTTCAAGGTCGTGCCCGCCGTGGTCTGCACCGTGTTCATGCTCTCCCTCGTCGAGGCCCTGTATATTTTGCCGGCCCATATGGGGCACTCGAAAAAAGCTGAAAACGGAAATAGCGAAGGCAAGGGACTCGAGGCCAGGTTTTCGCGCTTTCAAGGCAGGATAAGCCGAGGCCTTCTGGCTTTTGTCGATAAGTACTATCGCCCGTTACTAGTCAAGTCCCTTGGAAAAAGGTACGTGACCATCGCGGCCGGCATCGCGATAATCACGACGGTAATAGGATACATCGCGGGCGGCCATATTCCCCTGACCTTTATGCCCAAGGCTGAGGCCGACATGATATCGGTCGGACTCGAGCTACCCTTCGGCTCCTCAGTCGAGGAAACCAAGAAGGTGCAGGAAAGACTGGTGGCCGCGGCCGAGCGAGTGCTCGAGCGCCATGGCGGCAAGAAAATATATGACGGTATTTTTACGCATATTGGGATTTCCCGCTTCCATGACGTGGGCACCTTTAAGGAGGGTGGACACGCCGCCAACATCCGGATTTTTCTCAAGCCCTCCGACCAAAGAAGCGTCACGGGCGAGCGGCTTTCGCAAGAGTGGCGCGAGGAGATGGGCGAGATTCCGGGAGTGGAGAAAATCTTCTTCCAGGTGGTCGAGTTGGGCCCTCCCGTTGGAAGCCCGGTGGATATCCAACTAAGCCACAGGGACCATTACATACTCGAGGCCGCCTCGGCCGAACTGGCGGAGGGCATCGAGAAATATTCCGCCACCGCCGATATCGACGACGGTTTCGCGCCGGGAAAACCACAGCTCGATTTCAAGATAAAACCCGTGGCCTATAGCCTGGGCCTGACACCGTCCGAGATAGGCGCGCAGGTAAGGGGCGCCTTCTACGGCGCCGAGGCCATGCGCCTCCAGCGCGGGAGGGACGAGGTCAAAGTCATGGTGAGGCTGCCGGAAGCGGAAAGAAAAAAGGAGCTGTCCATCGAGAACCTGGTCATACGTACGCCCGCCGGGACCGAGGCGCCCCTGGCCGAGGTGGCAAACGTGCAAAGAGGTAGGGCCTACACCGAGATAACCCGCCTCAATGGAAGAAGGACCCTTAACGTGACCGCCGAGGTCGTGCCGATTACCGAAAAAGGAAACGTGCTCGATTCCATAATGAAAACAGATCTAGCCCGCCTGATGGAAAAGTATCCGGGTCTGTCCTATACCCTGGGAGGAGAACAGCAGGAGACTGACGACAGCATGAAAAGCCTGATGCGCAACTTCATCATTGCCATGATCGCCATCTTCGTCATGCTGGGCGTCGAGTTCAGGAGCTATATACAACCGGTAATCATTATGGTGTCCATACCATTCGGCATCGTGGGGGCCGTCGTCGGACATATCATCATGGGGTTCAACCTCACCATGGTAAGCATGCTGGGCATGACCGCCCTGGCCGGGGTCGTGCTCAACGACTCGCTCGTGCTGATCGACTACGCCAATACCCTGCGCAGAAGCGGGATGGGAACCATGGACTCCATTGTCGAGGCGGCCGTGAGACGGTTCAGACCCATACTACTTACGACCCTTACCACCTTCTTCGGGCTCATGCCCATGATCCTGGAAAAATCCTTCCAGGCGAGAATCCTCGTGCCCATGGCCATATCCATGGGCTTCGGGATACTTTTTTCCACGGCTATTATTCTTCTTCTCGTTCCGAGTCTTTACATTTCCCTTGAGGATGTAAAGAATTTGTTCGGGATAAAGAATATCGAGGAGGCCATCAAGGAAGTCAAGGAGGAAAAGGGCGAGTCGCCAAACCCTGGTCCGAGCAAGAGAAAATAAACGGCTAAAAGTTTACCGTTAGTAAAATCATGCCCCAAAGAAGGCATCCGGTAAAAAACTGGGCGTCGATAATAACATCAATAATATCAAAGGCTTGATTTGCAAAACGCCCGTTATGTCGATAGATTTTCTTTTTTTTCCCCGTCCTGGTTTGACAGCTTAATTATGCCCGACTAAAATACTTTTTTTATGAACGATAAAAAAGACGCCTTTGTTCCGGGCGAAACCGGGGCTGGCCGTTCCCGAGGCAAAAACGAGTTTAAAAAGAGCGAAATAACCAGGGAACGGATTCTTATGGCCGCTCGCAAGGTTTTCGCCGAGCATCCCTATAAGGCGGCCAGCATCAGGATGATCGGAAAAGCGGGAGGCTTCGATCACCCTCTTATCCATTATTATTTCCCCACCAAGGCCGAGCTTTTCGAGGCGGTTGTCGCCGCCATATGCGAGGATTTTTACGAGGCTAACAAGTCCTGGTTCGAGGGTCTGGGCACGATGAAGCCAAGAGACGGGCTTTCTCTTTTTATCGACAGGTTCCTGGAATATAACTTTAAAAATCCCGAGCCCCTTAAAACGATAGTGCTGAATCTTGGCCAGGTTAACAGGCTGGACGAGATTCCCGGCTACCAACTTATACCGGGGCTTTTGTCGCGGATCATGGAAACCTTCCAGGAAAAGGTCAACCTCAAGGCCTCGCCCGAGCAGATAAGCATGTTCATCCACAGTTTCAATAACCTGGGCATCAATTACCTGGGCGCCAATACCTGCCACGCCGAGGTCCTGGGCATGGACCCCAGAAGCGAGGAATACAGGGAATGGGTCAAGGACACCCTGATGTTTATCTTCCTTCCCCTCCTGGTGAGAATGATCTTTCCCGAACGTTTCGAGCGGCCCGGCCGGGAAAGCCCAAGAATATCAAATTGACGCCATGATACGATCGCCTCGTTCTCGCGCGCAAAGCCTATTCCGATTATTCCGCCTGATGGATAATGCATCATCAGAGCCTCTTGCAAAAGTCCCGCTTTGGAGTGCGGCGGCTCGACGCCGCTTTTCTTCCGAGCGGCTTGACGCGAGGCTAGCCGTTTTCTTTTTAGGCCTTGTCAAGCCAAGGCCATCGAAAGCGGTCTCAAGCGAGAGCACTCTAAAGCGGCTATGCCGCCAAGAAAAGGACTTTTACATGAAGCTCCGCGGTTAAAATATTTTGTTTTAAACCTATCATGCGCTTGTTTGCAGAGTAGATTACAGAAGGGAGAAGGATATGGACAGGAGAGGTTTTATTAGGACCGGCGCGGCGGCGGCGGCCGTCTTGGCCGTTCCCGAGTGGGTGGCCGCTGCCATATCGGGACTCACCGAGTCGGAGATCGAAAGAAAGGTCGTCCAGATAGTCGCGCAAATGACGCTGGATGAAAAGATTAAACAGATGGCCGGCCACGTGCCTTTAACCAACCTGGCCCAAAGAGTGCTTAATCCCAAGTATCCCGACACCTGGAACACCCCGGAAAACGACCGGCTGGGCGTGCCGTCCATTAGAAGCATCGACGGGCCAAGAGGATGCGGGACCGGCAAGTCCACCGCCTTTCCCGCCGGCATGTGCCGAGGCGCCACCTGGGACGAAAAACTCGAGCAAAGGGTGGGAGAAGCCGCCGGGTACGAGTGCCGGGCCCAGACGGCCAACCTGCTCCTTTCCCCCTGCGTCAACGTCCTGTGGCATCCCTCCTGGGGAAGGGCCCAGGAGACCTACGGCGAGGACCCCCACCACCTCGGCATAATGGGCGCCGCCCACGTGACGGGAGCGCAAAAACACGTGATGGCCTGCCCCAAGCACTTCGCGGCCAACAACATCGAGGAATCGCGCTTCTCCGTGAACGCGGTAATGGACGAGCGAACGCTTCGCGAGATATATCTTCCTCATTTCAGGAAGTGCGTCGAGGCCGGAGCGGCTTCGGTCATGAGCGCCTATAACGATTTGAACGGAGAGCTTTGCGGCCACAATGAGCATCTTTTACGGGACGTCCTAAAGGGCGACTGGGAGTTCGAGGGCTTCGTGGTAAGCGACTGGATCATGGCCGTGGAGGATGAGGTCGAGGCGGCCCTGGCCGGACTGGACCTCGAGATGCCCAGGGGAACTCATTTCGGAAGGAAACTCAAAAAGGCCGTCCTAAACGGAGAGGTACCCGAGCAAGTCATCGACGAGGCGGTCAGCCGTATTCTCCGGATGAAGTTTCGGTTTATCAAGCCCGACTTCACCGAGGGCTACGACATGGGGATGGTGGGAGGCGAAAAGCACGCGGCCCTTGCCCGGGAGACCGCCGAAAAGGGCATAGTGCTTCTGAAAAACGACAATAAAGCTTTGCCTCTTCTGGGTGACGTAAAGACCCTGGCCGTCGGCGGCGGCCACGCCGCGAGGGTTGTCATGGGCGACAAGGGCAGCAGCGCCGTGAATCCGCCTTACGCGGTTTCCCCTCTCGAGGGTATCGAGTCCAAAGCCGGCGGCCGGGTGAAAATAATCAAGGCCGGCTCTTCTCCTTCCTCGGCGGCCTCGGCGGCCGGCAAAGCCGACGCCGCGGTGCTGTTCGTGGGCCTGGACTGGAAAGACGAGGGTGAGCATTTTCCCATAGTCGAGGTGGGGGGCGACCGGAAAGACCTCGGTCTTTCCAAGAAGGACGTGAAGCTTATAAAGTCCGTCGCGGCCTCGAGCGAGCGCTGCATAGTGGTGGTATACGGCGGCTCGGCCATTACCATGGAGGATTGGAAGGACGACGTTGACGCCATCGTCATGGCCTGGTATCCGGGCATGGAGGGCGGCTCGGCCCTGGCCAACGTTCTCTTCGGGGACGTAAACCCCTCGGGCAAGCTGCCCATCGTGTTTCCCAAGTCCATGGACCAGCTTTATAAATTCGACAATAAGGCCAAAGAGGTTCATTACGACTATTATCACGGCTATCGGTACTTCGATAAAAATGGTCTCGAGCCCGCCTGGCCCTTCGGGTTCGGGAAGTCCTATACGACATACGAGTACTCGAACCTCAGGCTCTCCGAGGACGAGATCGGCTCGAGCGGCTCTATCAAGGCCAAGGTGGACGTGAAGAACGCGGGCGATATGGCCGGCGAGGAGATAGTCGAGCTTTACGTGGGATATCAAGGCTCCGAGGTCCATCGCCCGGTAAAAGACCTGAAGGCCTTTGCCCGGGTTCGCCTCGAGCCGGGCCGCAAAGAGACGGTCGCGCTCGAGATACGGGCCCAGGACCTGGCCTATTACAGCGAGGAAGTAAACGACTGGGTGGTCGAGGAAATCGAGTACGAAGTCATGGTCGGCCCGTCCTCAAAAGAAGAGGACCTTATTAAGGCCGGCTTTAAAATATTCGGGCCGTGACGCCGACCTTATTCGGCCGTCGTCTTCACGGCTCGTCCGGATTTAATATCAGAGCAAACGACATAATAAGACGCCCGACGTCCGCGGGGAGAAAAAAATGAAATACATCTTTAACGAGAAAAAAGCCGCGGCGTTCTTTTTATCCTGTTTCGCCGTCCTTTCCTTTGTGCTGCTTTTCGCGACCTGCGTTCGCGACAAAGCTCCCGAGGTTACGACCAGGGCCGAGTCGGTCCCACCCACCGAGTACCTCGAGGCTCACTGCGATGAAGTAGTCGGACCGCCCCGCGTCGAGAGGATATCCGAGCACGTCTACGCCGCCATCGGCTACGACCTTGCCAACGTGGTGCTCATCCAAACCGACGACGGAAACGTCATCGTCGACGCGGCCATGAGCCCGGCCCGGGCCCGGCTGATTAAAAAAGCCCTCTACGCCGAGGTCCCCCAGGCCCCGGTCCGGGCCCTAATCTTTACCCACAGTCATATCGACCACGTGGGCGGGGCTTCCGAGTTCGTCGAGGAGGGAACCCAGATATGGGCCACGGCGCCCTTTACCGAGCACTTCCTCAAACAGTACGGCACTTTCGGCAAGGCCGAGACCACGCGGGCCATGAGACAGTTCGGCCATCATATCGATAGTCAGTCCCTGCCCTGCAGCGCCCTCGGGGCCAGGATGGACATTGACGCGGCCCTCGAGGCCGGCGTCCGTCTTCCGACCAACGTCTTCTCCGGCGAAAAGGACCTCGAAATAGGAGGTCTGCGTATCGAGCTTCACGAGGGACACGGCGAGACCCACGACCAGTTGTTCGTGTGGATTCCCGAGGACCAGACGGTCATACCCGGCGATAACTTCTATTGGGCTTTCCCCAATTTGTACACGGTCCGGGGCTCGAGCCCGCGTCCGGTCAACGAATGGATCAAGGCGCTTGACAATATGCGCTCGAAGGACCCCGCCCATTTGATCGGCATGCATACCCGGCCCATCCACGGCAAGGAGGAGATAGCCGAGGCGCTTCGCGATTACAGGGACGCCATCCAATGGGTGCGGGACGAGGTTATCAGAGCGGCCAACCGCGGCGAGGACATGAATTACATGCGTCACCAGATCAAGCTTCCTCCCCACCTGGCCGATAAGCGATATCTGCACGAGCTTTACGGACAGGTCGACTGGTCGGCCGAGGCGATTTACACCAACAACCTGGGCTGGTTCGACGGCCGGGCCGACAAGCTGTACCAACTGGACGGCCGGGAAACGGCCCGCCGCGAGGTCGAGCTGATGGGCGGCGCGAGCGAGGTTTACGACGTGGGCGCCAAGGCCCTGGCCGATGGAGACGCCAAGTGGGCCATCCATCTGTTTTCCAAGCTTATGGACTCGCGGCTGGCGGGAGAAGCGCTCGAGGAGAAAATCAAAGCCGATTTAAGCGAGGCCTACGAGCGGTTGGCCTCGGGCATCGACAACACCAATGGCAGGGCATACCTCCTCGAGTCGGCCCTCGAGCTTAGGCGGGGAAAGCTCGATCCCCAGTCGCCCCAGGCCAATGAGGCCATTATCGGGGCCATTCCCCTCGAGATGATCTTCGATATCATGCCCACCCGCCTGCGGGCCGAGGATGCCATGGACGTCCATGAAAGCGTCAGGTTTATCTTTCCCGACGAGGGCCGCCAGTTTACCGTGACCGTGCGGCGCGGCGTGGCCGAGGTTATCGAGGGCGAGCCTTTGCCGGGAACGCCCGAGCCGGTCGCGGTCGTCACGGCCGACTCGAGAGCTTACCGCGAGGTGGCGCTGGGCAAGGTCAACTCGGCCTCCGTCTTTTTAAAGGGAGACATGAAGGTGAAGGGAAGCATCCCCAAGCTCCTTAAATTCCTGGACCTGTTCGAGACGGGCGCGTAGGCTCCTTTTGCGAAAATCATGTTCCGACAAAAGGGAGAAGAAAATGAAAGACCGGGATAAAATAGGCCTTGACGGGTGGTTCGAACTCGACAGAAGGACTTGCGTGAAAGCCGCGGCGGCCGGCGCGGGGGCGGCGGTCCTTTTCGCGAGGACAGGCCGCGCCAAGGCGGGCCCTTCCAGGCTGGGGGCCGTCGGCTCCGCCCGGGAGCTGGACCCGAACGGCGGTCTCCTGGTGGTCCTGCTCGGGACCGGTACCCCCATTCCCAATCCCGAGCGCGCCTGCGCCTCCACCCTGGTCGTGGCGGGCGACAAGGCTTTCCTGGTGGACGCCGGCCGGGGGTCTCTTACCAACTTCGCCGCCGCCGGCTTTCAGGACCACTTCATGACCCTCTTCACCCATTACCACTCCGATCATTTCAGCGAGTTCGGTGAGTATATGGTGACGCGAACGATTTACGGCGCCGACTCGGTCATGCCCGTGATCGGGCCGGAGGGGGCCGGGCGCGTGATCGGCGGCCTGCTCAAGGCATACGAGCTTGACGACGGCTACCGCAAGGCCCACCACGGCGACAAGTGGAGCGACAAGGGCATGAAGGCGGATATCCAGGAACGTGGCCCGGGCGTCGTTTACGACGACGGCGTCAAGGTGACCATGTTCGAGGTGGACCATACTCCAGTGGACCCGGCCGCGGGCTACAGGTTCGACTATAATGGAAAGTCCGCGGTGGTGTCGGGCGACACCAGGTACGTTCCTCAAATGGCCGAGATGGCAAAGGGCGCCGATATCCTGGTCCATGAGGCCATCAATACGAAGATGATCGGGATGGGACAGAAAGCCGGCATGGCCGGCGACGAGCGCATGCTCGAGATGAGCCGCGAGATGACCGAGTACCACACGCCCACCGAGGAGGTCGCCGCCATCGCCAGGGACGCGGGAGTGGGCAAGCTGGTATTGACTCACATGGTCCCGGGACCGCCCCGGCCCATGGAGAAGCTCTTCACCGCCGGCATGGGCAAAATCTACAAGGGCCCCATAATCGTGGGACGGGACGGGATGGAGATCAAAGCGTAAGCTTCGTTAGTTCCGACCACCTAAAATGGATTCACCTTGCTGATGGCCTTGCCCATGGGGGCCGTCATCCTGGCCCTGGCTTCCCGGACGCCCTCCAGCTTCGCGTAGCGGTTGTATCCGCCCGGTACCATCGACACGCCGTCTGAGCCGACCGCAAAGGATACAAAGCCGGGAAACTTCTTCTCCGTTGCGTCCTCCACCCGGAAGAAATAGGGGTCGTCGGCAAAAACCTGCACCAGGCGCTTGGCCTTTTTGGGGCCCGACCAGGTACCGTAAAGGTTAAGCTCTCCGTCTATTACCTCGACCTTGTACCGGCCCACGTTATACATGTAAAGGCGGGTGTTGGTCTTGAAGTCCGGCTGCTCCGGGCCATACAAACCCTCGAGCTCGGGCCAGACGGATTTGTCCGGCGTGACCTCGGGAGGCGGCGTATCGTCGATATCGAGGGTCATCTTGAGAATTCCATACCCGATGTCCCTGGGCGCGTAAGCCTCGCTGTTGGAAAAGACATACACGCCGACCCGCTCGTCCGGCTCGAAGAGCATGATCGAGGTAAAGCCGAAGGGAATGCTGCCCGAGTGTCCGAAAATCTTGTGGCCCCAGAGGTCGTTGCCGAAGACGCGGAACCCGAAGCCGTAGCCCGACTGCCTCTCGTCCATGGTCCACTGCATGGAGGTCATCATCTCGAGGGTCTCGGGCTTTATCACGCGGCCGTGTTTGTTGGCGCCTTTGCCGAGGATGGCCGATACGTAAAGGGAGAACTCCTCGATGGTGGTGTAGATATTGCCCGCCGGCGTGATCCCCGTCACCTTGTGCTTGTCGACCTTATACTCGTTCTTCCTGAATTTGTAGCCCGTGGCCAGGTCCTCCATGATACGATCATTATGATGGAAAGACGCCCGGCCCATGCCCAGGGGAAGGAAAACGTGCTTCTCCATGTACTGGTGGAAAGGCTCGCCCGAGGCCCCCTCGATGGCAAGGCCCAGAAAGCCGTAGCCATAGTTGCAGTAGGCCCAGTTCACGCCCGGGTCGATCTTGGTTTTCATGCCCAGCCTGAGCCAGTACTCGAGGTCCCGATAGTCGTCTCCTTTTATAAAGGCCCCCTGCCGGGGCATGAAAATCTGCCTGTAAGAGAGGAACTCGCCGCCGCCCGAGGTATGGGTTAGAAGGTGACGGATGGTAACGGGTTTCGATTCCGGATGTGGCGGAAATATGAGCGGCCGCGGAAAGTAGTCGTTGGCGTCGCGGTCGAGGTCTATCTTGCCCCTCTCCCAAAGCTGCATTATGCCGATGGCCGTAAAGGACTTGGACATGGACCCTATCCGGAAGATGGTCTTCTCATCCACCGGTTTCTCGCTCTCGATGTCCGCCCAGCCCACGTAACCCTCGTATATTAAGGTGTCGCCTTTTACAACTCCCACCCCGAGGCCCGGGCTGTGAAGCTCGGCCGATTTTTGGACCGCGAACTCGGTGATCCGGGCCGCCAGGTCCTCGTCCATGCCCTGGACAACGTGCCTGGACGGGACCTTTGCATCCGCGAAAACGGACGCCGGCGCCAAAACGAGGGCCATGGCCAAAATAAAAAGAGTGGCCGGTAATAGACTGAACTTCCCGTTTTTCATGTTTTCCTCCACGCCGGGCCATAGGCCGGATGAAAATAACTTATTCCCCGCCTCCGCCTCTGTCAAACCTTCCCGCCTTCAAGGTATAATGGATGCATGACTAATCGTGAACATGGAGGGGGCGCCCGTTGAAGCTTCTGCTTATAGCCTGCGGCGTGATGTGGCGGGAGCTAAGCTACTTCGCGTCCATCTCTCCCCACTCGATCGACTATTGCTTCCTTCCCCAGGGACTCCACGTCGATCCCCGGGACCTCCGCCAAAAGGTACGGGCCGCCATATCCGAGGCCTCGGTAAAAGACTACGACGCGGTCCTGCTCGGCTACGGACTTTGCTCGGGCGGACTTTCAGGCGTCGAGGCGGGGAACATGAAGCTGGTCATACCCAAGGCCCATGACTGCATAACGCTTCTTCTCGGCGACCGGGAAAAACACGCCCGGTTTACGTCGGAACGTCCCGAGGTTTACTGGTACAGTCCCGGCTGGATCGAGACCGGGACCCAGCCCGGTCTTGAGCGCCTCGAGAAGGCCCGCGCCTTTTACGAGGAAAAGTACGGCAAGGAAAACGGCCAGTACCTGATGGAGACCATGGAGAGCTGGATCGTCAACTACAAGACCGCCGCCTACGTCGATCTGGGCGTGGGCGAGCGGGAATCCGATATCGAGTTCACCAAAAAATGCGCCCTCGAGCTGGGCTGGTCTTTCCTGCGGGTACAGGGCGATCCATCCCTCGTCCGGGACCTGGTCAACGGCGACTGGGATGAGCAAAGGTTTCTTGTCGTCGAGCCGGGCCGAGCCATCTTCGAGTCCTATGACTCGTCGATACTCAAGTCCCGTTCTTACTCTCCACCGGGGAACAAAAAAGAGGGTACGCTGAAGAGTGACCCGATCACACCCGACGACGAGCGTTTCATGAGGGAGGCGATCGCCGAGGCGAAAAAGGCGGGAGACAAGGGCGAGGTACCGATCGGCGCGGTGATCGTAAGCGGCCCGGATATTGTCGGGAGAGGACATAACCTGCGCGAGACCGAAAACGATCCCACGGCCCACGCCGAGATAGTGGCCCTTAAAAAAGCGGCGGAAAGGCTGCAAAGCTGGCGCGTATCTCCCGCCGCCTGCTACGTCACGGCCGAGCCCTGTCCCATGTGCGCCGGGGCCCTGGTCAACGCCCGGGTGGACCGCCTGGTCTACGGATGCCCGGACCCCAAGGCCGGCGCCTGCGAGACCTTGTACCGCATACCACATGACCCCCGGCTGAACCATAAAATGGAAGTGGTCTCGGGAGCGCTGGGGGAGGAATGCGCCTTGCTGCTTCGAGATTTCTTTAAAAAACTTCGCCAAGACTGAACGTACATAAAGAAGCGCCGCCGCCCGGGTCCAAAGACTTGCGCCTTCCGGTAAAACCTGTAAAATCAATCATGAGCAAGGCGCTCGCGAGAGCGTCTTTTGTTTGGAGAGGTGGCCGAGTCCGGTTTAAGGCGGCAGACTCGAAATCTGTTGTACCGCTTGCGGTACCGGGGGTTCGAATCCCTCCCTCTCCGCCAGATACCAGCGCCGGCAAAAGACCGGCTTTTCATCACGCGGCCCGCCTTGAATTGAACCGGTCCTCGTGTTTTAATATTTTTTAGGGGGCGGTTTAATGCCGCCCTCTTTGATCCACCGCGGATCAGAGCGGAGAGGTGTCCGAGCTGGCCGAAGGAGCGCGATTGGAAATCGCGTAGGTTGGTAAAAACCGGCCTCGAGGGTTCGAATCCCTCCCTCTCCGCCATTCGTTTTGACGGCAATATAAAGAGTATGTCGTCCGGTTGAAACCGTGACGACGCGCGTCCCGGCGATAGTCGGGTCCCGCACAACCGCGACCCGCGAACTCCGCCAGGCCCGAGAGGGAGCAACGGTAGTGGGACTCGAGGTGTGATGCGGGTTAGCCCGGCTATCACCGGGGAGCGCGTCTTCCAAGGAAGGCCGCGTCCCGCCATGTTCACGCTCCACTTGCTTCTTGTGATATAATCCGCACCGGCGCTGGGCGCCCGATTTCGATCGGCGAGGAGAATCATTGTCCTATCTGGTACTGGCAAGGAAATGTCGCCCCCAGACTTTTGACGAGATACTGGGACAGGAAGCGGTCGTCAAGACCATCAAGAACGCCATCGGCCAGGACAGGCTGGCCCACGCCTTCTTATTCAGCGGACCCAGAGGGGTGGGCAAGACCAGCCTGGCCCGGGTCCTGGCCAAGGCCCTTAACTGCATGTCCTTTGACGGGCCCACCACCACGCCCTGCGGGACTTGCTCGGCCTGCCGGGACATAGCCGCCGGAAGCTCGGTCGACGTCCTCGAGATAGACGGGGCCTCGAACCGGGGCATCGACAATATTCGCGAGCTTCGCGAGACCGTGCGCTACCTGCCCGCCTCCTACCGGACCAAGGTGTACATCATAGACGAGGTCCACATGCTCACCACCGAGTCCTTTAACGCGCTGCTCAAGACCCTCGAGGAGCCGCCGTCCCACGTGGTGTTCATGTTCGCCACCACCGAGCCGCACAAGGTGCCGGCCACAATCCTCTCCCGCTGTCAGAGGTATGACTTCCACCGGGTGGGCATGTCCGTGCTGGTGGACAACCTCCGCTCCATTTGCGAGCGCGAGGGCATCGAGCTTCCGGAGGGGGCCCTTCGCGTCATCGCCCGCGAGGCGGAGGGCGGAGTGCGCGATTCCCTTTCTCTTCTGGACCAGGTGGCCGGGTTCGGGGCCAAGGGCCTCACCGAGGAGGACGTGCTCAAGATACTGGGCGTGGTCGACCGGACCCTTGTAGCGGGGCTGGCCCGCGCCACGCTCGGCCGGGACCCCGCGTCCGTCATCGAGCTTCTGGCCTCGTCGGGCGACTCCGGACGCGACGCCAAGCGCCTGGCCCGGGAGATGCTGCGGTTCTTCAGGAACCTGGTGGTGGTCAAGCTGACCCGTGACCCGGAGCGGCTGATAGACGCCTCGGACCAGGAACTCGAGGACATGAGGTCCCTGGCCGAGGAACACTCGATCGAGACGGTCGAGCGCCTCTTCGACCGGCTGGCCAGGTTTGAGGACGAGGTATCGAGCGCGGGATCGCCGGGCCTCTTGCTCGAGATGACCCTGGTGAAGATGGCGACCCTTCCTCCCCTGGCGCCGCTGGCCGATCTCATCGCAAGGCTCGAGGAAATCGAGACGGAAATAAAAAGCGGCTCCTTTTCCGGCGGAGGCGGGACGGGCGGAGGAACGTCCGGACAAAGAGAACCGGAGTGCGCGGGAAACGACGCCAAGGAACCACTCTTCGAGGGCGGCCGTCTTTGTGAAGACCATCCGGAGAAAGAGGAGGCCAGGGAGGACGACGCCGAGAGATGGGCCGACTTCCTCGACCACGTCCGCAAGCGGGAGCCCAAGCTTTACGCCTTCCTCCAGGCGGGGTCCTTCTCGGGCCGCTCGGGAAGGGAGTGGCGGCTGGTGTTTGCTCCCGGCAGCCCGGCCATGGAGAGACTAAAAGGAGAGAGGAACTCCAAGCGGCTGATGGAACTCGTGGTCGAGAGCCTGGGAAACTCGAACCGCCTCATAGTCAACGAGGACCAGGGACTTGCGTCGCCCTCCTCCAGCCATTCGAAAAGATGGGACGAGGACGAGCGGAGAAAAGAGGCCATCGACGACCCCGTGGTCAAGGCCTTGATGGAAAAACTCTCCGGCGACCTCGAGGAAGTGAAACTTAAATAACGCCTTTTAAAGGCCTGGCCCAGGGAGACGTCATGCCCGATTTTCCTTTCGACCTAAGTAAGCTCAACCTTTCATCCATCATGGATATGGCCAACGACCTCAAAGATAAAATGGCCCAGATGGAGAACTCCCTTGCCGGCGTTGTGGTCGAGTCGGTGGTGGGAGGGGGCATGGTCAAGGTGTCGGCCAACGGAAAGGGCGAGATAGTAAGGGTGTCCATCGAGGACGAACTGGTGGCCATGCACGACAGGGAAATGCTCGAGAGCCTCGTTCTTTCCTGCGCGAACAAGGCCCTGGCCGAGGCCAAAAAGCGGCGGGAAGAGGAGATGAAAAAACTGACCGGCGGTTTGGGGGTCCCTGGATGGCTGGCCTGACCGACGACCCGGTCCAGGAACTGGTCCGGCTTTTGGCGCGCCTTCCGGGTATTGGCGAGAAATCGGGCGCTCGTCTGGCCTATTTTATCGTCAACCATCGCTCGAGGTATCCCGAGGACCTGGCCCGAGCCATCCTCGAGGTCCGGGACAGGGTCAAGCCCTGTTTGGTCTGCGGGTATCCGGACTCACGCGAGCCTTGCCGCTACTGCGCGGATGACGAAAGGGACCGCTCGATCATTATGGTGGTCGAGGAGCCCACCGACCTTGACGCGATGGAAAAAGCCATGGTTTACCGGGGTCTTTATCACGTCCTGGGCGGGACCATCTCTCCCCTCGCGGGCAAGGGCCCCGAGCAGATTAACGCGGCTTCCCTGTTGTCTCGCCTTGCTAAAGAAGACATTAAAGAGGTCATCATCGCCACCAACCCCTCGGTGGAAGGCGACGCCACGGCGGCGTGGCTCGAGGAGGGCCTGGCCAGGATTAATAATCCACCCATGGTAACCCGGCCGGCAAGGGGCGTACCCGTGGGGTCCGAGCTAAAATACATGGACCCTCAATCCCTGGGCCACGCGCTTCGAGGAAGACGAAAAGAAGAGTCCTGATATCTACGGTCCCTAATAACCATCAGTAAAACCCGAGGGACGCGGAAGACTCGTCAACATGAAAGAAAAAATCAAAATCCTTTTCCTTTGCACGGGCAACTCCTGCAGGTCGCAGATGGCCGAGGGCTGGTCCAAGGCGCTACGGTCTGACGATATCCTGGCCTGGTCCGCCGGCGTGAAGACCAAGCCGGTCGATCCTCGAGCGGTAAAGGCCATGGCCGAGGCGGGAGTGGATATCTCGGGCCAAGCATCCAAGGACGTTAAGGAATTGATGTACATTGACTTCGACTATGTCATCACCCTCTGCGGCCATGCCCACGAGACCTGCCCGATCTTTCCCGGCAAGGCCCGGGTCGTCCACAACGGTTTCGACGATCCCCCGCTCCTGGCCAGAAACGCCGAATCCGAGGATGAAGCCATGGATCATTACCGAAGGGTTCGAGATGAAATCCGCAAATTTGTGCTCGGGCTGACGGAAAATCTTAATGACGAGGGCATGGAATTCAAGCTCGATTTATAGTCGCGACCAGTAAAGCTTTATATTTTAGTTCCTTAGCCTTCGTCCTCTTTATATGTGCCGCCGCCGGGATCGGTCTTATAAAAAAGAGAGGGTTTTTCGCGGGGTAAAATGGATTGACAAAAGGGGAAGCTTGGGTTATCATTCATAAATCATTGGAACCCGTCTTTAGGCTCCGAGGATTGCCCCGGAGCTTGATTTCGTGGTCAAGGGTCTAAGGGGAAAAAATGTTTGCTGTAATAAAAACCGGCGGAAAGCAGTACCGGGTATGTCCCGGTGACAAGATAAAGGTCGAGAAACTTGGCGTCAGGGCCGGCGGCAAGGTGGTTTTTGACGAGGTCCTTATGGTCGGAGGCGGCGACGTTGCGGTCGGCTGTCCCACCGTGGAGGGCGCGGCGGTCAAGGCCACGGCGATCAAGCACGGTCTGGGCAACAAGATAATCGTCTACAAGTTCAAGCGTCGCAAAGGTTATCACAAGAAGCAGGGTCACCGGCAGGACTACACGCTGGTCGAGATTCTTGACGTTCTGACCGACGCCAATGAAGTGAAGAAAGCGATCGAGGAACGCGACGCCGACGCGGCCTCGGCCCCCGCGGAAGAGGCCGTGGCCGACTCCCAGGCCGAGGACTCGGCTTCCGGCTCCGAGGAGGAATAAAATGGCGCATAAAAAATCCGGTGGAAGCTCGAGGAACGGCAGGGACAGCGCCGGCCAGAGGCGGGGCATCAAGAAGTTCGGCGGCCAGAGGGTCATTGCCGGCAATATATTGATCCGCCAGTTGGGCACGAAGATACTGCCCGGCAGGAACGTGGGCCTGGGCAGGGACTACACCATCTTCGCCAAGATCGACGGAACGGTCAGCTACGAGAGAGTCGGGAAAAACCGCACCCGCGTAAGCGTGGTCCCGGAGAACCCGGCCTGAATACATAATAAGACCGCGCCTAAGGCCCCGCTCCTAGGCGGGGCTTTTTTAGTATTATGGCCCCCCCCTCTCGGGGCCGGCGCGTTAAGCAAAGGGAAAAGGCCGCTATCGGGCGGCCGGGGAGCGGCAAAGTCGAGTTATGAAGTTCGTTGACGAGGCGACCATCACCGTACGCTCGGGAGACGGGGGCAACGGATGCACCAGTTTCCGCCGCGAGAAGTTCGTGCCCAGGGGCGGGCCCGACGGTGGCGACGGCGGCGACGGCGGCGACGTGATACTCATGGCCGACGATTCTCTCGGTACCTTGCTCGATTTCAAGTACAAGTCCATATACAAGGCCGGGCGCGGAAAACACGGCCAGGGCTCGGACAAGTACGGGGCCGCGGGCGAGGACCTGATCGTCAAGGTCCCCGTCGGCACCGAGGTCTACGACGAAGAAACCGGAGAGCTTATCGCCGACCTGGTTGAGAGGGACCAGCAATTCCTGGCCGCCAAGGGAGGCCGGGGCGGTCTTGGCAACATCCATTTCAAGGGCCCGTCGAATCAGGCCCCCAGGAAGTCCTTTCCCGGGGAGCGGGGGGAGGAGCGCCGTCTTCGTCTCGAGCTTAAGCTCATCGCGGACGTCGGCCTGGTCGGTCTTCCCAACGCGGGCAAGTCCACGCTCATCTCGAGGATTTCGGCGGCTCGGCCCAAGATAGCCGATTATCCTTTTACCACCCTCACCCCCAATCTTGGAGTAGTAAGGGGAGAGACTCACGCCGGCTTCGTGGTGGCGGACCTTCCCGGTCTGATCGAGGGCGCCGGCATGGGCCACGGGCTGGGACACCAGTTTTTAAGGCACGTCGAGCGCTCGAGGCTGATACTGCATCTGGTGGATTGTCAGAGCGAGCGGCCCGAGAGCGACCTCGATACCATCGAGGCCGAGCTGGGCTCATTCGACTCCAAGCTGCTCGAAAGGCCCAGGATCGCGGTAATCACCAAGTCGGACCTGGCGGGAGGTCCGGAGAACCTGGGAAAGCTGAAAAAAGCCCTCGAGTCAAAAGGCCTCGAGGTCCTGATCGTCTCGGCCGTGACCGGGCAGGGCATAAAGGAACTGGTACAAAAGACCGGCGAGCGACTGGCGGCCATGTCCGGCGTCTCGGCCGAGAAGGAAGAGCGGGAGGAATGGAACCCATGACCACCGCTGAAAATTGGCGGAAAAGGCTGGCCGACGCGAGAAGGGTCGTGATCAAGATCGGCAGCAGGGCGCTGGTTAACTCCAAGGGCAAACTCGACCGACGGGTCTTCTCATCCGTGTCGGACGGCGTGGCCATGCTCAAAAGAGACGCGGCGGAAGTGGCCGTCGTCAGCTCGGGTTCGGTCCTGGCGGGACGGAGCAAGCTGGGCCTCATGCATCGCGAACTTACCATGCCGCAAAAGCAGGCCGCGGCGGCGGTCGGCCAGAACCATCTGATTACCGAGTGGGCCAGGTCGCTGGGCAGGCACGGGCTCATGGCGGGGCAGATTCTTTTGACGGCGGAGGACTTGGGTGACCGCTCGAGGTATCTCAACTCGCGGAACACCCTCGAGGAGCTTTTCCGTCTGGACGTGGTCCCGGTCATCAACGAGAACGACACGGTGGCGGTCGAGGAGATCAGGTACGGCGACAACGACCACATATCCACGCTGATCGTGGGGATGATGGAGGCGGACCTTTTAATCCTGCTCACGGACATCGACGGGTTTTACGCCCAGGACCCGTCGGTCGATCCCCAGGCGGAAATTTTGGTTTCCGTAAGGGAGTCCGACTCGAGGCTCTTCGATAACGCGGGCCCCAGCAAGTCTGGAGTTGGCTCCGGCGGCATGGCCACGAAGATCGAGGCCGCCAGGACCGTGGCCCGGCGGGGCGTGCCCACCGTGATCGCCAACGGGAAAAGGGACGGGATTATCGAGGACATAATCCGGGGCAAGGAAAAAGGCACGCTGTTCGTGCCGGAGGGCGAGATGATGAAGTCGCGCCAGTACTGGATGGCCTTCGCCGGCGAGGCGAGGGGGGACGTCATCATCGACGAGGGGGCGATAAAGGCCCTCGAGGGCCGTCACACGAGCCTGCTGTCAAGGGGAGTAACCGGCGTAAGCGGACCCTTCCGGAAGGGTGACCTGGTCAAGGTCGTGAGCAGGGACGGGACCGAGGTCGCCAGGGGACTTACCCATTACTCCCACGAGGACCTGGAAAAAATCAAGGGCCTGAAAAGCTCGGAGATCGAGGGAGTGCTGGGGCAGAACCTGTACGACGAGATAATACACCGTGACCATATGGTCCTGACCAGGAAAAAAAGGCCCGCCTGAGGGCCCGCTTTCTTTACTCGATTATGGCGATCGGGTATCCTATACCGGCCTCGGGCGGGAAGCGGCTCGAGGGCAAGCGCCCAAAACGGAGGAATGTGATGGAACTGAGAGAGGAAATCGTACAAATCGCGGCCAAGGCCAAAAAGGCCTCGCGCGATTTGTCCAGCCTGGGCTCGAGCGCCAAGGACGGGGCCCTCGAGTCGATCGCCGGGGCCCTGGTGGACGAGGCCGACAGGATCAAGACCGCGAACGACAAGGACCTCGAGGCGGCCGAGAAGAACGGACTCTCCGCCGCCATGATCGACCGGCTTCGGCTCACGCCCGAGCGCGTAAAGGCCATGGCCGACGGCCTTCTCGAGATCGTGGCCCTGCCCGACCCGGTGGGCGAGGTCACCCGCATGTGGACCCGGCCCAACGGGCTCAGGATAGGAAGGATGAGGATACCACTCGGGGTGATCGGCATTATCTTCGAGAGCAGGCCCAACGTGACGGTCGACGCCGCCGGGCTCTGTCTCAAGTCGGGCAACGCGGTCATTTTGCGGGGAGGGTCGGAGGCCATCAACTCGAACAAGGTCCTGGGCGACATTATGATCGAGAAGGCCACCGCCGCCGGCGTGCCGGAGGGCGCCGTCCAGGTCATTCCCACCACCGACCGGGCCGCCGTGGACTTCCTGCTCGAGCAGGAGGACTATATCGACGTGATCATACCCAGGGGCGGAGAAGCCCTGATAAGAAAAGTGGTCGAGCGGTCCCGCATACCCGTGCTCAAGCATTACAAGGGCGTTTGCCACGTTTACGTGGACGCCGACGCCAATCCGAAGAAGGCCCGCGAGATATGCATGAACGCCAAGCTGCAGCGGACCGGCGTTTGCAACGCCATGGAGACCATGCTGGTCCACGTGGGCATAGCCGAGGATTTTCTGGCCATGATCGTGCCGGCCATGCTCGAGCAAGGGGTCGAGCTTCGGGGATGCGAGATAACGCGCGACTTCCAGCCCCAGGTCAAGCCGGCGGTGGAGGATGACTGGAGCGCCGAGTATCTGGACAAGATTCTCGCGGTGCGGGTGGTCGAGGACCTGGACATGGCCATCGATCACATCAGGAGGTACGGCTCGGACCACACCGACGCGATAGTGACGGAGAACTACACGATCGCCCAGCGCTTCATCCGGGAGGTCGACTCGAGCTCGGTCATGGTCAACGCCAGCACCAGGTTCTCCGACGGCTTTCAGTATGGGCTGGGGGCCGAGATAGGGATCAGCACCACCAGGCTGCACGCCTACGGTCCCATGGGTCTCGAGGAATTGACCACCACCAAGTTCATCGTCCACGGCGACGGCCAGATACGAGAGTCCTGACGGAGGCCTCGTGTACGTGGGCATATACGGGGGAACGTTCAATCCCATTCACCTTGGCCATTTAAGGGCCGCCGAGGAGATTCGGGAAAAGTTCAAGATGAAGAAGGTGGTCTTCGTTCCGTCCTTCATTCCCCCGCACAAGGACAACGCCGAGGTGGTCGATCCCATGCACCGATTGAAAATGGCCGGCCTGGCGGTTACGGGTAACCCCTTTTTCTCGATCTCCGAGGTCGAGCTTCAAAGAAGGGGAAAGTCCTATTCCATCGACACCATAAGGCAGTTAAAGGACCAACTGGGGGACGACGAGTTGGCTTTCATCATGGGGATGGACGCCTTCCTCGAGATCGAGACCTGGTATAAGTACAAGGAAATTTTCGCGGAGTGCGACTTTATCGTAACCTCCCGCCCCGACTCGCCCGCCGCGTCCCCGGCCAAGGCCATTCCCGAGGCCGTCAAGGGCGACTTTAAAAAGAAGACGGGGGCGAATGAGTTCACTCACGTTTCGGGCAGGAGACTGGTTTTCACGGAGGTATCGAGGCTCCAGATATCGGCCACCGCCATCAGGCGGGCCGTCCGCTCCGGCGAGTCGATAAGATATCTGTTGCCCATCCGGGTGATGGAGTACATAGGAGAACATGGGCTTTATAAATGAAGCCCGGCAAAGAGCATGAAAAGAAAAGCGGGATCGAGAAAAGCCAAGGCAAAGGGACCGTCGGCCAGGAAGCTGGCCGAGGCCGTCGCGAACGCGGCCGCGGACATGAAGGGGGAGGACATAGTCCTGATGGAGGTGGCCGAGCTGGTCGGCTACGCGGACTACTTCATCCTGGCCTCGGGAAGAAGCACCAGGCACGCCCAGTCCATCGCCGAGAACGTGCAGCGGGAGGTCATGAACGCCGGATCGGCCATCTTGGGCGTCGAGGGAGACAGGGAAGGAAACTGGATTCTGATCGACGCCGGCGACGTGGTCGCCCACGTCTTCTATCATCCCGTCCGTCTCTTCTACGAGATTGAAAAAATCTGGAGCGACGCTCGAATCGAGCCGTGGCCGGCGGAAGATGAGGGCCGTCCCAAGTGAACAAAATAAAAAGGTAGCGGTCTTAGTAATAGTCCAGTTAAGTCCGGTCGGCCAATAGGGCCGGCCTTTTTAAGGAGGAGAGGAAAATGCGGCGTCTCGGACTCATAATCGGGATTTTCATCGCCCTGGCGGCGGCCGCGCCCCTCGCGGGCGCTCGGGCGAAAATGGGCGTTCCCATGGAAAGGGCCGTGGTCAAGGTGATAACCGTGGCCTCGACCCCCAGCTACGTCCAGCCCTGGCAAAGCGGAATGCAAAGCCAGCAGACCGGCTCGGGAGCGGTCATAGAAGGAGGCCGGATACTTACCAACGCCCACGTGGTGGCCAACCAGACCTACGTTCAGGTGCAAAGACAGGGAGACCCCACCAAGTACACGGCCAAGGTCGTGGCAACGGGACACGAGTGCGACCTGGCCATCCTCGAGGTCGAGGACGAGAAGTTCTACAAGGGCGTACAGCCGCTCGATATCGGGAAGATGCCCAAGATCAGGGACAAGGTCGCCGCCTACGGGTTTCCCATTGGGGGCGACAAGCTGTCCATTACGGAGGGCGTGGTCAGCCGGGTCGAGCTGGGCAGGTACAGCCACTGCTGGAAAAACCTTCTCCTGGTCCAGATCGACGCGGCCATCAACCCGGGCAACTCGGGCGGTCCCGTCATCAAGGACGGTAAAATAGCCGGCGTGGCCTTCCAGGGCATGGGCGGAGCGGACAACGTGGGATTCATGATCCCGCCTCCCGTGATCCTGCATTTCCTGAAGGACGTCGAGGACGGCCAGTACGACGGCTTTCCCACCTTGGGCATCGGCTTCCAGGAACTCGAGAACGAGTACCACCGGGCCTCCCTCGGCATGGGCAAGGACCAGACGGGCATCCTCTTGACCGAGGTGGCCTATCAGGACTCATCGTGGGAGCTGCTGAAGGCGGGCGACGTTATCCTGTCCGTCGAGGGCCAGGACATAGCCAACGACGGCACCGTGCCCTTCGAGGGGGAGGAAAGGATACTGTTTCCCTACTTCCTTACTTTTAAATATCCCGGCGACAAGGCCAACCTCAAGATACTAAGAGAAGGAAAAGAGATGAACGTCCAGGTCCCGCTGAAAACGGGCCAGGCCATCATCAGCGTCTGCGAATACGACGTCATGCCCACCTACTATGTTTTCGGGGGCATGGTGTTCTCTCCTCTTTCTTTAAACTACCTCCAGTCCTTTGGCGGCGGCATGTGGTGGAACGCCTCCCCCGTGGATTTAAAATACCACCTCATCATGGACAGCGCCTCCCCCGAAAGGGAGCAGGTCGTCATCATGCAGTACGTCTTGGCCGACGAGGTCAACGTGGGCTATCACGCCATGGAGGACATGATTGTCGAGACCGTGAACGGCGAAAGCGTGACCGACCTTAAGGACATGATCCAAAAGATCGAGTCCTCCACCGCCCAGTACGTCGAGATCGGCGCCGAGGGCGGGAATAAAATCGTGCTTGACGCTCAGGCCGCCAGGGAGGCCCTGCCGCGTATACTTACGCGATATCGAATCCCCGCCGACCGATCCGACGACCTTAAATGAAGGACAAGCACGCGGCGCAGATAGCCTCTGAGCTGGGCCTGGCCGAGGACAAGGTCCTCGCCGCCATGGACCTTCTGGACGAGGACGCCACCATACCCTTCATCGCCAGGTATCGTAAGGAGGCCACCGGCTCGATGGACGAGGTCGCCGTGACCTCGGTCCGGGACAGAATGGACGCCCTTCGCGAGCTGGATAAAAGACGGGAGTCCATCGTCAAGTCCCTGTCCGAGCGGGAACTTTTAACCGATGAGCTGGCGCGAAAGCTCGAGGCCGCGGCCACCTTGCGCGAGTTGGCCGACCTGTATCTGCCCTTTCGGCCCAAGCGCCGGACCCGGGCCTCGATCGCCCGCGAGAAGGGGCTCGAGCCCCTGGCCAGGTTTCTCATGGCCCGGCAGGACGACCCAGGCTTCGACCCGCAAGCCGAGGCGCGTTCCTTCGCGGGGACGGAAAACGGACCGGCCGACGCGGCCGAGGCCCTGGCCGGGGCCCGAGATATTATCGCGGAGACGGTCAGCGAGGACCTGAAAGCGCGCGAGGTTATTCGAGGACTCTTTTTAAAGAAAGCCATGGTCCGTTCTCGAGCGGCCGGTGAGGCCAACGCCGAGTCGTCGAAATACTCGGACTACTTCGATTGGGAGGAGCCGCTGAATAAAATACCCTCCCACCGCGCCCTCGCGCTTTTAAGGGGAGAGCGGGAGAAGGAACTCCTGGTTCGTCTGGCGCCGCCGGAGGATGAGGCGCTCGACGCTCTTGGCCGGCTTTTCGTGACGGGCAAGGCCCCCGCCTCCTCCGAGGTGAAAAGGGCCGTGGAGGACGGCTACAAAAGGCTATTGTCATCGTCGATCGAGAGCGAGGTCCGGTCCGAGTTGAAAAAGCGCTCCGACGCCGAGGCCATCGAGGTATTCGCGGGGAACCTTCGCGAGCTTCTCCTGGCCCCTCCCCTCGGGGCCAGACGGGTAATGGCCCTGGACCCGGGCTTTCGAGCGGGATGCAAGCTGGTCTGTCTGGACGAGAACGGGGGCTTTCTCCACTACGAGACGATCTTTCCCCATTCCGGCAAGGGCCAGGAGGCCAAGGCGGGAGCGGCGGTCAAAAGGCTTATCGAGAGTTATGGAATCCAGGTGATAGCCGTGGGCAACGGCACGGCCGGGCGCGAGACGGAGGCGTTTCTCAAGTCGCTTGGTCTTGCCCGTTCCATTCCCATCTTGCCGGTCAACGAGTCGGGGGCGTCGGTTTACTCGGCCTCGGAGGAGGCGCGGGAGGAGTTCCCGGACATGGACGCCATGGTCAGGGGGGCCATCAGCATCGGAAGACGGCTGATGGACCCGCTCGCCGAGTTGGTTAAGATCGATCCCAAGTCCATCGGCGTGGGCCAGTACCAGCACGACGTGGATCAGGCCGAGCTCAAGAAGTGCCTTGACGACGTGGTGATAAGCTGCGTGAACCAGGTGGGGGTGGACGTGAACGTGGCGGGCAAGAGCCTTCTCGGCTACGTCTCCGGCCTGGGTCCGCAACTGGCGGCCAACCTGGTCGCGTATCGCGCCGAGCATGGCCCCTTTAAAAACCGGGAGCAGCTGAAGAAGGTCCCGCGCCTTGGCCCGAAGGCATTCGAGCAGGCCGCGGGCTTCCTGCGGGTGAGGGGAGGCGACGCGCCCCTCGACTCGAGCGCGGTCCATCCCGAGTCCTACCCCCTCGTCGAGAGGATGGCGAGGGACATGAAGGTCAAAGTCGAGAGCCTCATGAAAAGCGCCGAGCTTCAGGCCAGGGTCGAGCTGTCCCAGTACTTCTCCAGGGAAGTGGGACTGCCAACGTTACTGGACATTATGGCCGAACTCGAGAAACCGGGACGGGACCCCCGCGAGGATTTCGAGATCGTCCAGTTCGCCGAGGGAGTCGAGAAAATCGAGGACCTGTCCGCCGGAATGAAGCTGAACGGCGTGGTCACCAACGTCACCCGGTTCGGGGCCTTCGTTGACGTGGGGGTCCACCAGGACGGTCTGGTCCACGTGAGCCAGTTGTCGGACAGGTTCGTCAAGGACCCCTCGGACGCGGTCAAGGTCAACCAGAAGGTCTCGGTCACCGTGCTCGAGGTGGACGTGAAGAGAAAAAGGATCGCCCTGTCAATGAAGTCGAATCCCAAATTCAAGGAATAGTATTTTCCCCGGATCAACCGTCCTTGTCGGATTGAAAGGACAATATCGCTTCCATCGCTCGGGAAAGCTCACGTTCCCGATCGTTAATATCGGACCGGGCCTTGGACGCGATTTTTTCGATGGCGCCGCGAGCGGCAACGCGAAGTTCCTCATCTTCATCTCCCGCTCGGGCCAATAAAAAGCCAAGGCTCTCGAGACCGCAAATCTCTCCAGTTGCCCAGATAACCGTTCTCCGTCCGCGGGCGTCGTCCGTTTTCAGAAACCACTTCACCAGGGCGTCGCCGATGGCCTTGGGGCTGAAAATTGAAAAGCGCCCGAGGACTTCACTAGCCCGCTCATGATCCGCGGCCGATAATTCGTCGATCAGACGTTCCAGCGCGCCGGCCGCTTCTCGCTCGGGGGCACGGGCCGTCTCCAACGCCTCTTGATATTCATCTTGAGATTCCCTTTCCGGAAAGGATGACGAGTATTCGCCCCATAAGTCGATCTCGTCTCCCGAAAAGTCAACGTCCTCGACGGCCCGCTCAGGATAGGATTCACGATCGTCCGCCGCCGAGTCGGATGGCGCCGAGACCGCCCGGGCCTCTTGAGATTTATCCTCGGCGGCCGTCTCCTCGAAGTCGGCCCCCGCGTCGCACAATCTTTTCAACTCGCCGCGACCCTTCTCGGTGAGCGCGAGTACCGGGTACTTCGGACTTCCCGATTTTTTGAAAAGGCCCTCGATCAGCATGACCTGGACCTTGTCGCGAAGGTTTTCCTGCGAGTCATGGATCGAGCCGTATACCTCGAGGCGGTCGGCTTTAAGAGGTCCAACCCAACTGGCCCTGGACCCGGCCAGGATGGCCGCTACCCGACCCACCCCGACGGGTGAAGAGACCTGGGCCACGCACTTTAGCGCGGCCAGCCTTGTGGCGTCGTTGCCGGAGACGCCCGCTTTTCGGCGCTTGGCCGGCTTCGTCTCCTCGGGGGGGGCCGAAAGAGAAGCGGGCTTGATTTTCAAGGCGGCCTTGTGGCCCTTCGAGGTGAGTCCGACCACGGGACGTCCAGCCTCGCCCCTGTTCTCGAGGTAGCCTTCCCGAAAAAGCGCGCTTATCGTTTTCTTTACCTCGTCCTGGTTGGCGGACACTTTGCCGTAGGCCGGGTTCCGGTCGAGCTTCCATTTGATGAGGTTCTTGTCGCGAGAGCCGGTCACCACCTGGGCTATCTTTCCCCTGCCAAGAGGGAAACGAAGGCGGCTCACGCAAAGCAGGATGGGCGCGGCTACGTGGGGCGACTCGGCCAGGATTCCCGACGCGGATTCCGGCTCATCCTCTTCCCGGCAGCGGTCGCATGATCCGCAAGTCCCCGCGCTTTTCTCGCCGAAGTAATTCAGGATGTACTCGTGTCGGCAAGACGGATGCGCGATTAGCTTTTCCATGGCCTCGAGCTTCTCGTACTCGGCCTTTCTCAGTTTCTCGTGTTTGTCCCAGTCGATAGGGGCCTTTTTGAATGGGGGCGGCGTGTCGATGAGCTTCTCGATCCCCCTTCCCCGAAAGGGCGGCTCGTATTCGATGACGCCCGCGTTATCGAGAGACGCCAGCGCCCTCTTGACCTGTTCCTCGTCAAGACCGGCTGACAGGCAAAGCCGGGTGAGACTGATCTCGTGTCTTCCCGGCTCCTCGAGGTCCGCCACGCTCGAGATGGCCTCGAGCACCCTCCGCTGAACGGGTCCCTTTACCGAGGAGATGGTCCTCGAGCCGGGGCGGTCGAAGGTTACGGCCACCCGCTGCTCGCCCGAGAAGGCCCGAGTCAGGCCGGCGTTATCCAGCAATCTCACGGCGGCCCCCACTTGCATGTCTTTCACGTTGCCGTCGCATAAGGCCGCGATGCCCCGGTAGGTCATCATGATAGGGTTGGCCTTGATCTTCCAAAGGGCCCGGTAGACGTCCTCGACCTGCTCGGGCTTGGGATAGCTCATGTCGATGAAAAACTCCCGGAGGCGGCGGTCGGAGGGAGAGTAAAGGAGCACGCACTTTGAAATAAGCCCGTCCCGGCCGGCCCTGCCAATTTCCTGGTAATACTGCTCGACCGATCCGGGGTAGGAGTAGTGGACCACGAAGCGGACGTCGGGCTTGTCGATGCCCATGCCAAAGGCCGAGGTCGCCGCCACCACCCGGTCCTTGCCGCTGATGAAGCGGTCCTGGGCCCGCTCGCGCTGGTCCGGCTCCATGCCCGCGTGGTACACGCCCACTCGTTGGCCCGCGGCGGACAAAGAGTCGGCCGCTTCCTCCGCCGCCCTCCTCGTTCCCGCGTAAATGATGCCCGAGCCGGGGTTTTCCCGTAAGAATTCCTCGAGGAAGATTATTTTTTCGGTCTCCGTATAGGCCGGCTCGACTTCTATCTCGAGGTTGGGCCGCGAGAACCCGTGGACGTGAACGTCAACCTCGCCGGCCGTGAGCCCAAGGGACTCGATCACGTCCTTTCTAACTCGAGGCGTGGCCGTGGCGGTAAGGGCCGTAACTTTCGGGTTTCCCAGCCGGCGTCGAAACTCTCGAAGGCGAAGGTAGTCGGGCCGGAAGTCGTGGCCCCATTCCGAGATGCAATGGGCCTCGTCCACGGCCATCCTCTCGACTTTCACCCTCGAGACCATGCCGGCGAAGGTCGCGTTCCGAAAGCGCTCTGGCGCCACGTAAAGCAGCTTGTACTTGCCATCGGCGCAGGCGGCCATGCGGCCCCTTTGTTCGTCCAGGCCAAGACTCGAGTTGATGAAGGTGGCGGATACGCCCTTTCTCGCGAGTTCGTCCACCTGGTCCTTCATGAGCGCGATAAGGGGGGACACCACCAGGGTAAGTCCTTTTCCCATCAAGGCGGGAAGCTGGTACAAGAGGGATTTGCCGCTGCCAGTGGGCATGACCACCAGCAGGTTGCCGCCGGATAAAACCGACCTTAAAGACTCCTCCTGGCCGGCGAGAAATTCCCGGTGCCCGAAGCGCTCGGATAAAAGCCTGGCCGCCTCTTCCATATTAGGGGCGAGGCGGTCGTTCGTTCCCGATCGGTCCATGAAGGAATTATAACGCGGAAGTCCCGCCCGCGTCGAAGACGGCGCCCGAGATCAGGCCAGCTTTTGGCACTCGGCAATGGCGGCCTTTAGCCGAGCCTCGGTCTTTTCCTTGCCCAGGACGGCGATGACCTCGAATATGCCGGGGCTGACCGTGCCTCCGGTGAGGGCGACCCTCACGGGCTGGGCGATCTTGCCCAGCTTAAGGTCAAGCTCGTTCATGAGGTCCTCGAAGGCCTTTTCAAGGCCGGCCTCATTCATCTCGGGCATCTGGACGATCTTGTCCAGGGTCTTGCGCAGGATATCGGCGTTCTCGAGTTTAAGGAACTTGTTTCCGGCCTTTTCCTCATACTCGACGCCGTCGGAAAAGTAGTAACCCGTGCTCTCGGGGTACTCGGCCAGCGTCTTGACGCGCTCGCGGTGAAGCTCGATGATCCTCACGAACTGCTCGTCCGGCTCGGCGTCAATTCCTTTTTGCTTATAAAAGGGAAGCGCGAGCGCGGCCAGCTTTTCAGCGGAGCATTCCCTGAGGTAATGGCCGTTGTACCAAAGGAGCTTGTCGGGGTCCCACATGCCGGGGGACTTGGAAAGGTCCTTGACGTCGAAGAGCTCGATAAGCTCGTCCCGGTTGAAAAGGTCCCGGTCGCCGTGGGCCCATCCTATCTTGGCCAGGAAGTTCATCATGGCCTCGGGCAGGTATCCCATTTCACGATAGGATATTAGAGACGTGGCCCCGTGACGCTTGCTGAGCTTGGACTTGTCCTGTCCAAGGATGAGGGGATGGTGGCCGAAGAGGGGAGGCTCGTAGCCCAGCGCCCGGTAAATGAGGATTTGCCTGGGCGTGTTGTTGAGGTGATCGGCCCCTCTTATAACGTGGGTGATGGCAAGGTCGTGGTCGTCGACCACGGCGCAGAAGTTGTAGGTGGGCGAGCCGTCGCTTCTCACGATGACCAGGTCGTCAAGCTCGGAGTTATCGAACTCGACCCTGCCCTGGATCAGGTCGTCCACCGCGGTGGTCCCATGGTCGGGACCTCGGAAGCGGACGACCTTGGGCCTGTCCGCCGGGTGGTCTTGCTTGTCCCGGCACCGGCCGTCGTACTTGGGCTTTCTTCCCTCCTTCATGGCCAGCTCGCGCATTTGTTCGATTTCCTCGGGCAGGCAGGAGCAGTAATAGGCCTTGCCCTCGGCTAAAAGTTTTTCGGCGGCCGCCTTGTACCGGTCCATGCGGGAGGTCTGAAAGATGGGATCGCCGTCCCAGTCCAGGCCCAGCCAGGAAAGCCCGGCCAGGATGGCCTCGGTATATTCCTTCTTGCTGCGCTCGAGGTCGGTGTCCTCGACGCGGAGCAGGAACTCACCGCCCTCGTGCCGCGCGAAAAGCCAGTTGATAAGCGCCGTTCTGGCTCCACCGATGTGCAGGTGTCCAGTGGGGGACGGCGCGAAACGCAATCTGATTTTAGTCATATCGAATTCCTCCGGGAGTTTATCGAGGCCGGTTCAGGATAAAGAGTGTACAACCGGGGCGCCTATAAAACAAACCTCGCCGAGCAGGCCTTTCGATTGGGCCGGCGCCCCGGGAGCGGGTTGACGTAAATTGACTTGACCGATTATGAAAGAGTTGTTGCCGCCCGATATGCGCGTATGGTATTATTGAACCAGAACGCGGGTGGGGGATGAATGGCTAAGTCGGTCACGGTTGGAAAGTATTGTCCTAGTTGCGGCAGGGATGTCGAGGTATACACCATGTTCACTCCCGAGGGCGAGATCGACCGCTGCCAGATATGCAGCTCGATTATTCCCCGCGAGAGCGCCCCGGCGGCCGCCGTGCCTCTCGAGTTGGGCCTTATATACGTGGTCGAGGACACGGCCCTTCTCCGGGAAATGATCAAGGACATCCTGCTTATTCGCGAGATGGGCAAGGAAGTAAGGACTTGTAAAAACGGCGCGGAGTTCCTGAGCCTTTATACCGGCGACCTTATAAAAAGGCAAAGGCCGACCCTGGTGATGCTGGACGTGGTGATGCCCATATTGAACGGCGTCAACGCCGCCGTGGCCATGCGGTCGGTCGAGTCGGCCTTCGGCGCCGAGCGGACCCCGGTGCTTTTTTTCACCGTGCGCGAGTGCGACGAGAACTTCAAGAAAATACTCAAGTATTGTTCTCCCGCCATGTACATTAACAAGGGAACCGACGGTTCTCCTTCCAAGATGCAGACGCGGGTCGAGATGGTGGTGAGCCAGCTTTGGAAGGAGGTCCAGGAGGGAGGCTTGGGACAATGAGCGCCAAGGAAAAGACCCCCGGCCAGATCGAAAGGAAATATCAGCGGGCCACGAGCGACTTCCCCGCCAAGTTTACATGGGGCGCCGCGCGCAACGTGGGGGTGGCCGCCGTTTTAAGCATGGGAGGTTGTTTCATCGCGTCCGACGCGATCATCCCCCAGGGAGAGGAACTGGACGTCGAGATCGACATGAGTCCGGAATTTACTCCCCTCCATTGCCGAGCGGCGGTGGTATGGACCGAGAAGCGCGGCGTCAAGATACGCGGCGGGGAGAGGAGCAGGGGCTTCGCCATCGAGTTCCTGCGCATATTTCCCGAGGACAGGGAAAAGATCGAGGAGTACGTCAGGAGCCAGACGAGGGTCTTCAAGGCCATAGATCACGAGCTTAAGAAGAAGCGTCCCGACCTGGCCATCGTAAAGGAGTTATTCGCGGCGGAGCGTCCCGGCGAATCGACGCATTTAAACCACATCCGCAAGGTCGTATCCGAGGAGCTTAAATATTTCAAGCTCAGAAAGTGAAGCCCGGCGGCTTTTACGTTCCGAAGCTTCATCCGTTATGATTTCGTTCCCCGTTCATGGAAAAGTTTTCCACCGTGGCCTTCAGGTCCTCGGCCAGGGTCTGGAGGTTTGAAACGGCCTCGGAGACCTTCTCGACGGCGAGGACGTTTCTGGTGGCCACGTCGGCGATGCTTTCCATGGAGACGAGGGCCTGCTGGGCCGCCTTCCTCTGCTCGGACTGGGAGTTGTTGATGTAGCTCGCTATGTGGGAAGTGTGCTCGATGGCCTGGCTGATCTGGCGGCTTCCCTGGGCCTGCTCCTTGGTGGCCTTCCTCACCTGGGTGGCGATGTCCCTCATTTTCTCGGCGGCCATGATGATCTGCTCGGATCCCCGGTTCTGCTCCTGGGTGGCCTTGCCTATCTGCTCGATCATGCCGGCGATGCTCTCGAAGAAGGATAGCACGCGCTCGGCTTTACGATTTTGCTCCCTGGTGGAGTCGGATATCTTGCGGGCCATCTCGAGGGACTCGACGGCGCTCTCCTGAATTTTCCTCAGCCCCTCCCCGGCCTCCTCCGCCAATAGGACGCCCTTGCCCGCGCTGTCCTCGCCCCTCTCGACGGCGGTCACGGCCTCGGTGGCGTCCTTTTGCACGGACTGTATCTGCTCCGCTATCTCGGCCGTCGAGGCCTGCGTGCGCTCGGCCAGGTCCTTGATCTCGTCGGCCACCACGGCGAAACCGCGGCCGTGCTCGCCGGCCTGGGCCGCGATGATGGCGGCGTTGAGGGCCAAAAGGTTGGTTTCCTCGGTGACGTCCTCGATGACGTTGAGGATGCGGCCGATTTCCTTGGCCCGTTTCGAGAGTCTCTCGATGACCTCGACGGCGTTCCTGCTGTTCTCCCAGATTTTCTCGATGCCCTTGATGGTCTTCGAGACGGCGGCGGCCCCGCTCTCGGCGTTCCTGGTGACCTGCTCGGAGATTCCGGCGCTCTCGGTGGCGATGCGGTCGACTTTTTTCACGGACTCGTTCATCTCGCGCATGGAGGACGCGGCCTCACTGGCCCGGTCCGAGGTGTTCTGGACGTTGTCCGCCACCTGCTTGATGGTGGCCGACATTTCCTCGATGCTGGCGGTCGTGTCCACCACGGCCTCGGAAAGTTGCTCCGAGCTGGTGGCGACCTGGTCGTTGGTGGCGCTCATCTCGAGGATGGAGGCCGAGCTTTGCTCAGCGCTCGAGGCCAGGGTGTCCACCGAGTCGGCGATGGAGCCGATGGTCTGGTTCATTTGAGTAAGGGAAGCCGAGGTTTCCTCGACCCCGACGGACTGCTCCTGGGAGCCGCGAGCCATCTCGACCGTTCGCTCGGCGATGAGGTTGGTGGCCTCGTCCACTCTCGAGGAAGTATCGGCTATCTTGCCGACCATGGAGCGGAGGCTGGCCACCATCTTGAAATGATGGACCGCCAGCTCGCCGACCTCGTCGTCGGCCATGATGACGTCGGATGAGCCGAGGTCGCCCGCGGCCACGCGCTTCGAGGAATCGATCAAGGCGTTGAGGGAGTTCATAAGCTCCCGCTGCATGAAGAAGGAGAAGAAGAGGGCCAGGGCCAGGGCGATGCCGAACATGATGGCCGAGCTCCAGAAGGCCATGCCGGAAGAGGTCTTGAACGACTGGATGGTGACAAGCCGGGCCGCGTCGCCGACGTAGTCCACCGACACGATATACTGGTCGCCGCGGTTGTAGACGTGGCTTATCCTGTCGGTCACGCCGATGGCCAGGGTCTTTTTGCGTTTTAAAAGTCCCTTCCAGAATTTGCCGTCTCCCAGCGCCGCTATCGAGGGCGCGATCGAGTCTTTATAGGAAAAGATGCTTTTTTTGCCGCCGGGGTTCCAGGGGAACTGGGCGATTATTTCCCGGCTCCGGTCCGAGACGGTGTTTCCCCGCAGTTCATTTCCGTCCTTGCCCAGCAGAAAGACCATCTCGTGGTCGTCGCCCAGGATAATGCCCAGGTTGGAGGAAAGGACGTCCTGTCCGTCTCCTCTTTCGATGAGGTCCTTAAGGTAATCGAGGGGCTTGCCGTCGCCCAGTCTCTGGGCTAAAAGCTGGTCTCTTTCCACGTCCACGGCCCGGGTTTGCCCGACTATGGCCAGGTGCGTGGTTATCCAGACGATGCTGGCGACCAGGACCATAATATAAAGGAGGACCTTGCGGCTGTAGCTTACGCGCTTGGAGGAAAGCTCGGGATGGAGATAGAAATCCGGGAATTTCTCGAGGGCCTCGGAAAGCGGCTTGGCATAGGTCTCCTTGATCACGAAGTAATGAAAGGTGGACATAAGGAAAACGATCGACAGTATGCCCAGAATCAAAAAGCCAGCGTCGATAATGGGAAAGCCGTAAAGTATCCACAGGGCCAGCACCATCACCGAGCAGGTGATAATCCACTGTATAATAAACATGACGATGAACTGGTGAGGAAAGTCGATCAGCTCGGCCAGGCTTTCCACCAGTTCATCCTTGGAAAGGCGGTCCTCCTTGCCGTCCCAGGCGAGTATTTTCGACGCCACGCGAAGTTTTTTGCCCACCCATTTCTCGAAGAGGAAGATGGCAGGTCCCGCGACTATGCCGAAGCAAAAAATCCCCATGAACAGGACGCTGAAATGAGGAACGCCGCTGGGGTCCGTTAGCCCCTGAAAAACGGAGATGAGATAGGCCAGTATGGCCAGAACGCCGGTCATCGTGATGGGCAACATTTTGTTCGAGTTGCCCCAGTGCAGCTTTCCGGCTATTTCGTCGATTTTTTTTTCGAGGCTCATGACCCGAGGGCCTCCGATATGATTTGTTCAGATTTAACGGACGTTTATCGGCCGCCGCCTCCGCGCCGATCAAAATATGCTTCCTTTATCGCCACGAGCTATTTTAGCACGGATGAGAAGATGATGTGAAATCGTTATCCCGGAAATATACCGGCCGCCCGTTAAGACCACTTTTGCCGGAGCACCGAAAAGCCAAAAGGGGCGTCAATAGTTTACTTCCTCGCTGGTGGAAAGCCGGATCACGGCCAGGGCGGAGGCCAAAAGCCGCGCGTTCTTGGGCACGTCGCGAAGGATTCTAGCGATCCTGGCGGGCGAGAAATAAAAATTCCTGTAAGCTTGTCTTCTCAGTTTTTCCATGGACTCCGCCGGGGCCGACGAGAGGTTGATCACCACTCCCGAGGCGTCCCGGAACCTGGTCGAGCGGGCGGCCCGAGCCACCTCCGGGCTAGACTCGGCAATCTCCGTGCCCGGGAAAGGCATGAGGTAGAAAAAGCTGGAGACGTGGTTTTGCAAGGAGAGAGCGTACTCGACCGTGGTCTCCATTTCCTCGATGGTTTCCTCGGGAAAGCCGAGCATGTAATAGGCGCCGGTGACGAAGCCCATGCCCGCCGTCTGGTTCACCACCTCGCGGGCTCGATCGAGGTCGAGGTTTTTATGGACCATCTTCTGCACGCGGGGGCTGGCGCTTTCGATGGCGTAGTCGATACGGTAGACGCCGGCTTTTTTCATGAGGGTTAGCAGCTCGAGGTCCATCTTGTCGGCGCGGAGTCCGTTGGTGAAGGTGAGGGAGGCTCCCAACCGCCGGCCGATTATCTCCGACATGACCGCCTTGGCGTGGTCCAGCTTAAGGTTGAAGTTGTCGTCGATAATCTCGAACTCGCGGACGCCGCGGCGGTCTCGAAGCTCGAGCATGGAGGCCACGGTCTTCTCGATGGAAAAGACGCGGTACTTCCTTCCAAAAATGCGGTGGCAATAGGAGCAGCCGATGGGGCAGCCGCGGCTGAAAAAAACGGGAAGCCTCCGGTTGGACCTGGCCACGGTGTTCATGGCGTTACGGGTCCACCACCCGAAGTAGCGTTCGGGGGCAAGGGCGTCCCAGTCCGGCTCGAGGCCGTCCATGTCGTCGATGGGGCCTCGCGTCTCATTGAAGGCGGCCTGGCCGTCGGCGCGGAAGGCAAGGCCCTTGATCGAGGAAAGGTCACGCTTTCCCTCCAGGGCGTCAAGCAGCTCGACGGCGGTCCTTTCACCCTCCCCCATGACCAGGTAGTCGGCGTCGCATTTATCGAGAAGGGAAGGCCCGTATCCCGTGGCGTGGGGCCCGCCCAGGGCGATGGGTACCTGGGGAAGCTTCTTTTTAAGGAGCCCGATCAGCTCGAGGGCCTCGGGCGCCTCGAAGGTCATCGAGGTCACGCCGATAAAGTCCGGTCCATAGTCGTCGGCGGCGCGGACGACTTTCTCGCTCGAGGCCCGGAGCAGCCTCGCGTCCAGTATCCGAGTCGCGTCTCCCCTTTCGGTCTTCAAGGTATGCGACAGATATCCGAGTCCCATGGGCACGGGGACAACGGCCAGGGAGGAGTTCGGTCTAATAAGCAATACCTTCATGATTGACGGGCGCCTCCGGGCGCCTTGTTAAAGCCTAACATAAAAGGCCCCTACTTTTTAAGCTCCGCCTTCATCTCGTGCAAAAGGGTAAGGGCCTCGAGGGGCGTCAGGGCGTCGAGGTCCATGTCCCTGATCTGGCCGGCCACCTTTTCCGCAACCGGGTCGGCCGGCGGCTCGGAGGGCGGGAAAAAGGAAAGCTGGACCGGTCCGTCCTTTTTCCGTGGCTCGCCCGCCTTCTTGCTGATGGCCGGTTTGCCCGCGGGGTCGTGCTCGACCGACTCGAGGTTCTCGAGTATTTCCTTGGCCCGCTCGATTACCTCGGCGGGAAGTCCCGCCAGCCGGGCGACCTGGATGCCGTAGGAGCGGCTGGTCGAGCCGGGGACCATGCGGCGGAGGAAGATGACCTCCCCCTCCCACTCCTTGACCAGGACGTGGTAGTTCTTGACCCGGTCCCGGGTCTCGGCCAGGTCAACCAACTCGTGGTAATGGGTGGCGAACATGGTTTTGGCCCGGCGGCCCGGCGCGTCGTGCAGAAACTCGGCCACGGCCCAGGCGATGGACAGCCCGTCAAAGGTGGAGGTGCCCCGCCCGATCTCGTCGAGCAGTACCAGGCTCTTGTCCGTGGCGTTGTGGAGTATATTGGCGGCCTCGGTCATCTCGACCATGAAGGTGCTCATGCCCCGCACCAGCACGTCGGAGGCGCCCACGCGGGTGAATATCCGGTCGACCACTCCTATCCGGGCCTCGCGGGCGGGCACGAAGGAACCCATTTGGGCCATGATGGTTATTAAGCCGGTCTGTCTCAGGATGGTGGACTTGCCGGCCATGTTGGGTCCGGTGATGATGAGTATCTGGTACTCTTGTCCGTCCAGCAAAACGTCGTTGGGCACGAAGCGCTCGGTCTTGACCAGCTCGGGTATGACCGGGTGCCATCCGCCCTTGATATCTATTTCGCCCGATTCATCCACCTCGGGCCGGGTAAGCCTTTTGGCGGCGGCCATCTCGGCCAGGCCGGCGATGGCGTCGAGCTCACCCAGCCGGCGGGCGTTTTCCTGAAGCTGGACCGCTCGGGAGGCGACCTTTTCCCTAAGCTCGACGAACAGCTCGTAGTGAAGCTCGATGAGCCGGTCCTCCGCTCCGAGGACCTTGGCCTCGAGTTCCTTGAGCTCGGGCGTGATGAAGCGCTCGGCGTTGACCAGGGTCTGCTTCCGAATGTAATCCGAGGGAGCCGAGGCCGCCTGGGCCTTACTGATCTCGATGTAATAGCCGAAGACCTTGTTGTACTTGACCTTCAATTTAGGTATGCCCGAGCGCTGTCTTTCCGCCGCCTCGAGGCCGGCGATGACCGACTTGGCGTCCCGTTGGACGCTCGTCAGCTCGTCGATCTCGGCCGAGTAGCCGGGCCGGATCAGCCCGCCGTCGCGAAGGGAAGAGGGCGGCTCGTCAACCAGCGCCATCGAGAGCAGCCCGACTACTTCCTCGAGGGGGTCCAGGCCCTCGAGGACTTCCTGGATTTTAGAGGACTCCGCTTTGCCGGCGAGGGCCTTGATGGCGGGAATAAGCTCGAGCGTCTCCCTCGCGGCGCGAAGGTCCCGGGCGTGGGCGCTGCCGGTGGCGATGCGGGCGGAAATCCTTTCCAGGTCCGAAAGCCTTTGGAAAAGACTCCTAAGATCGAGCCGATAGGCGTGGTCCTGGGCCATCCACTCCACCGCGTCGAGGCGGGCGTTGATCCGGTCCACGTCCATGAGGGGGGAATGGAGCCACTGGCGGAGGACCCTGCCGCCCATGCTGGTGACGGTCCGGTCGAGGAACCAGAAGAGGGAACCCGCGGGTTTCGAGTCTCTGAGTGTCCTTGTCAGCTCGAGGTTTCGCTTGGTGCTTTCGTCTAAAACCATGTAGTCGGAGGAGGAATAATAGGACAGGCCGGTCACGTGCGACAAGGGGTTGGGTATGGTGATGGGCTCGTCTCCGCCCACGGCGAAGGGAGGGACGTCCTCCGGCTCCTGCGTCTCCCGGAGATAATAAAGCAGGGCCCCAGCCGCCCGGACGGCCTGGGGAAATCCCTCGACCCCGAACCCCTCGAGGGTGTCGGCCCGGAAATGCTCGAGCAGGGTCCGGCGCGCCTTGTCCGGATCGTAGGCCTCTTCCTCCGGGTGGTCCATGAAGACGGGAGGCTCGGTGGAGAGGGACACCTCACGTACGGCCTCCCCCACGCCGGGAATGTCCAGAAGGCTTTTGGGAACGAGTATCTCGGCGGGCTCGAGCCGGAACAGCTCGTCGGCCAGCTCCTCGGCGCGGCGAAGGGTCGTGGCCTTGAATTCCCCCGTCGAGAAATCCAGGAAGGCCAGGCCGCTTTCCTCTCCGTCCGAGGCGACCGAGACCACGTAGCGGGAGGACTTGGCCGGGAGCCTTTCCGGGCTGACGGCCGTGCCGGGCGTGATCACGCGGGTAACGGCCCGCTTCACGATGCCCTTGGCCTTTCTCGGGTCTTCCACCTGCTCGCACACGGCGACCTTATAGCCGGCCTCGACCAGCCTGGCCAGGTAGACGTCGGCCGAGTGGTAAGGGACCCCCGCCAGCGGCACGGACTCGGGCATGCCCTTGTCCCGAGCGGTAAGGGTGATGCCGAGCGCCCTCGAGGCCTTCTCGGCGTCCTCGAAGAACATCTCGTAAAAGTCGCCCATCCGAAAGAAAAGGATGCAGTCGGGATACCTCTCTTTAAAGGAAAGGTACTGCTGAATCATGGGAGTAAGCTTCGTCATGGAAAACCAGAGTCTAAAAATACCAGATCATTCGCCGGCGCGCCAGATGGAAGGGGCTAATCTCGCGAAGCTCGGGTATGGGAATGTATAGAACCTCTGTATAAGAAACGCTTTGGAGTGCGGCGGCTTGACGCCGCTTTTCTTCCGAGCGGCTTGACGCGAGGCAGCCGCTGTATTTTCAGGTCTTGTCAAGCCAAGGCCATCGAAAGCGGTCTCAAGCGAGAGGACTCCAAATCGGCTATGCCGCCAAGAAAATGACTTTTGCAAGCGGCTCAATAGATAAACCCGCTTGGCTCAGAAAGAAATGAAGCGCCGGGGGGGATGCGTCGGCAAACGTCCCGACCGACGCCCGGCGGGTCGAATCTGGGCTCGGCGATGTATCGTCCGCCCGATCCGCCGTTTAATTTTAGCCTTTTTGTTCGGCCACGATCTTAAAGCACTGGTCGGTAACCTCGAGGGTCTTATCCATGTCCTCCTCGGTAAGGGACGAGGAGATGAACCAGTTGTGGTGCGGATGCAGGAAAATACCGCGCTTGGCCGCCTCGCCGCAGAAAAAGCGCATCTTCTCGAGGCTGGGGTCCTCGCCGAAAAGCATGTAGGGCATGGCCGGATGTCCGGACACGGTGACTTCTACCTCGTGGAGCTTGGCCTGCTCGCGGAGTCCCGCCTGAAGCTTCTCCCCAAAGAGCCTGATTTTCTCGATGGCGCCCGAGGCCTTGATCTCGGTCATGCAGGCCCGGGCAGCGGCCATGGGGGCGGCCGAGTAAAAATGCGTTCCCGACCAGTAGACCTTTTTCGCCGACTCCATTATGGCCTTGGTCCCCATGGCCACGGACAGGGGGTAGCCGTTGGCGATGGTTTTTCCGAAGCAGATAATGTCGGGGTTGGCCTTGCCGTAGTGGCAATGGGTCCCCTCGTAGTGGACCCTGAAGCCGGCCCGCACGTCGTCGATAAGCATAAGGGCCCCGGCCTTGTCGCATATTTCCCTGACCGTCTCGAAGTATCCGGGCTGGGGCTCGGTCTGGTTCATCATGGCCCAGTGGCCGAGGGGCAGGAGGAAGACGGCCGCTATCTCGTCTTTTTTCTCCTCCATCAGTTTCCCGAGGCCCTCGAGGTCGTGGTAGTCGTAATGGTAGACGTGAGACTTGTACTCGGCCGGTATGCCCACGTCGGAGTGTATGCACCAGTTATGAAGGCCGTGGTAGGAGTTGTTGGCCATGACGATGCCGTTCTTGCCCGTATGGGCCCTTGCGGCCATGGCGGCGAAGGTGGTGGCGTCGGAGCCGTTCTTGCCGTAGACGGTCCAGTCCATGTAGGGGATTTCGCCGACGAGGAACTTGGCGAACTCGAGCCACTGGAAAGAGGGAAGCGTCGAGCTGTTGCTGAGCGCGAGCTGCTTGTTATACGCCTCGTCCACCGCGGGATGGTTGTAGCCGATGCCCACGGCGCCAAAGGAGCACATGTAATCGATGTACTCGTTCCCGTCCACGTCCCAGAACCTCGCGCCCTTGGTGCGCTGGATAAAGGCGGGATGGACCCCATAGGTCAGGAACAGGGGCGTGCGGGGGAAATTGACGCCACCCGGAACGTAGTCCTGGACCTCCTTGAACATCTCGTAAGACTTGGATACGTCGTGACTCATCTATAGTCCTCCTTTCAAGTAACCGTACATTATTTATCCTTACGGCGACAACACCAGATGGTAAGCCGCTTCTTCTTTCACTTTTTCCGGGTCCATGGTCATGGTCAGATGATCGCCCGCCAGCCACACCATGTGCAGGTCCGAGTAATGGGGCGAGAGCCACTGCCCCGAGATCGAGCCGTCTATAACGCCCTTGGCGTTCTCCACGTCGCCCATGTCGATAAGGTGGCGCCAGGCCGGGCCGTACATGGCCTTGAAATGCCACTTGCCCCCGTCGGCGGGGCTGGCGTTTCTTACCGTGTGACGCGAGCCCACGTGGGGGTAAGGCCCGACGGACAACTCGCCAAGCGGTCCGAACCCGAGGGGATGGAACCACTTGATCACGTGAACGTCGCCCCATTCCCAGTTCTCCGGGTCCTCGCCGTAGCGCTTCTCGATAAAGACCATGGCGTCCTTGACGGCCTTGATCATGATATCGTCCATGTCCTCGACCACGTCGGGCGTGGTCTTGTCGTCAAAGAGAGGCGACTCTCCCTTTTTAATCATGACCTCGATGGCGATCTCGATATGAGATTCCGAAAGAAACTTCTCGAAGTCCTCCTTGGAGACCTCGTCCGCGAAGACGGCCACCCGCATCGAGTGGGCGTACTTGAAGAAGATGGTCGAGGCCGGGCTGTCAAGGTCCGTCTCGTAGTCCCACTCCTTAAGAATATCATAGGCCTTCAGGACCTGGGGATCGGTCACGCCCTTCTTCTCGATGGCCGACAGGATCATGGGTACCTCGACCTGGGCCTTGAGCGCCTTGATGTCGTTCTGAATCCTGACCATGTCGTCCATGTCGATGGGCGCCAGTTCCTCGAGCAGCTCCTCCACCCGCCAGGCGCGGTAGCCGTTGTCGTAGTTGAGGTCGAAAATATAAGGATATATCTCCGCGTCCACCACCTCGTTGTTGGCCGAGACCATCCAGCCCCGCTCCGGGTTGATCGAGTGAGGAAGCTCCATCAGCGGTATGAAACCGGTCCAGTCGAAATCACCCGGCTCGCCGGGAACGGGGACCGCGCCCACTCCCTTGCCCCTTATCGGGACCAGGCCGCCGGGCAGGTAGGCGATGTTTCCCGCGGAGTCGGCCGCCATCCAGTTCTGGTTGGGCAGGTCAACGTAGTCCATCGCTCGAACGAAGTCGTCAACCGACTTTCCCCTCATAAGGATATCCATGGACATGGCTATGTTGTTGAGGCTGACGCCTTCCAGTTCGCTCGCCCGAGCCATGAAGTCGTCCACGTCGGTGGAATTAACCAGCTCCTGGAAAAGCCGCTGGTCTCTCGAGAAGTCCCAGGCCGTCCATCGAAGCGACACCGGCGGCGCGCCCTCCGGCAGGGGAAGGTAATCCGTGAGGACGGGACCGTGTACGGTCTGCCTGATTTCCACCTCCTCCCACTTGCACTTGTTCGAGGGTATCTGGCGGACGCAGTATTTTTCCGTCCGGGTGGTAAAGGGGACCCACTCCCCCTTGTGTTGGTACATTCCGGGATGATCGTCGTCCACCGTCTCCACGTAAAGGTCCTGCACGTCCGCTATCGAGGTGGTGGCGGCCCAGGCCAGGTCTCGCGTATGGCCGAGCGGGATGTAGGGTATGCCGGGAAACATGACGCCATAGACGTCCACGCCGGGGCAACGCAGATGGGCCATGTACCAGATCGAGGGCTCCATGTGGGGAAGGTGGGTGTCGTTGCCCAGCATGGCGTTGCCCGTGGCCGAGAGTCTGGGCGAGACGATCCAGTTGTTCGAGGCGAAGGGCAGGTCCGTTCCCACCGTCTTCCTGATCACGTCCGATGAGGCCAGAAGCGCCCGGGCCGCGTCTCCCGCCAGGACCGGGGCGTCGCCCAGTTCCTCGAGGGAGGGCCTTCCTCCCGGCGGCAGTCCCTCCCGGGGACGAGCGAGCTTGTTCTCGAGCAGCTCGGGCGGCACGATGGTGGGGCCGTAGCCGTCGTGGATGGGCGCCACCGACCAAGCCAGGTCCTCGCCGTACTTGTCCATCAGCGCCGTCCGCAGAAGCTCGACCATCATGTTGTAGCCCAGGATGAACCCCATCAGCCGGCTGAAGCTGATAACGTCCGCCGGCCGCCAGGGCTTGGGCTTGGTCTTCAATACCTGGAACTCGACGGGCAGGTCCTTGAAATCGGGATGGGTCTCGATAAAGTAGTTGACCCCGTCGCTGTAGGCCGCGAGCTGGCCGTAAATCCGGGGCTGCTTTTCCTTTAAAAGGGCCTCGCCCGCCTCGCCCACGAACTTCATGCCGATCGAGCGCTGCTGGCGGTCGATCATTACCGTGTCGATGGGAAAGCCTTTAAAAGAAGCGCCGGGTATTTTCACCTTTCCGAAGAGCTCGGCCGTTCTTCCCTCCGCCACCGCCCGAAGGAGGACCATCTCCCACAGCCTGTCCTGGGCCTGAATGAACCCGACCGCCCAGAAAAGGTCATGCTCGTTCTCGGCGAACACGTGGGGCACGGCGTAGGCGTCGCGGTATACGTGGACCTCGCCCGACAGGCCGGGCGCGGTTATTTGGCCCTCGTAAACGGCCAGCGACCGGTCGAGGTTTCTTTTATAGACGTACTTCTCATGCACGCAGGAGAGAAGCCCGCTAAAAACGAGCGACGCCGTTAACAATATGCTGAGTACCTTTTTCATCCAATGTTTCCCCCTGAATATATCTTGTTTTTCTCGCGACGGCCCTGGGCCTCGCCGGCATAATCGTTATTAAACTCCCGCCTCGACTTTTTTATTTCGCGCCCAGTCGGAACGCTCCGAGCCCGGGTCGGTAATCGAGACAATCCTGTTCAGGGCTGCCCTGGCCCCGGTCTTATCGCCCATCCTCAGCCGGGCCTCGGCCAGAAACCCGTTTGCCGAGGCCTCGGCCGAAGGATACACGTGATACCTTAATGCCTCATCCGCCCAGGATGGAACGCCCTTAAGGCCCGGCTCTCCCGAGGATAATATCTTTACGAGTCGAGATAGAAGCTCCTCCCCCGTCCTGACGGTCTCGAAGAAATCGGGAAGCGTGACGTAAACCGCCCCGCAAGCGTACATGGTCAGCCAGCCCTCGAGACCGTCTCCAACCGGGACCGCCAGGGCCCGGGCCAGAAAAGAAAGCATCCGGTTGACAAGGTAAATCGGGGCGGACAAGCCCTTGGCCTCGGCCAGGGAAAACAAGCAGTCCAGGGCCGCCGCGACGTTGTCCATCGGCTTGGCCGAAGGCTCGGGCCAGGACCTGGCCGCCAGGGCCGAGGCGGACTCGAGGTCCCCATCCAGCAGATAAAGAAGAGCTGAAAAAGCATCGGCGCCCGGTCCGAAATCGGGACCCCGCGCGGCCATAAGAGAGGCGGCTTCGCCAAAGTTGCCCCGCAGGGTCTCGAGGATTATCCCCTCCGGCCCTTCCATTTTTCCCGCGGGAAGCAGGTCATCGAGCTTGCCCAGGCCCCGGAAGAAATTCAGGTTGTCCTTTAAAACGGAAATCCTGTTCAGCGCCCCCAGCGCGTCGGCCGCCAGTTCCCGAGTAAGCAGCCTCCGGTATATGACGATGAAACGGTCAAGGGACTCGTCGGCCTCGGTCATCATGCGGGCGGCCTCCCTGGCGGTGACGTCGCCCAGGATGCTGGTGGTAAATATCTTGAGGTCGCGGGTAACCGAGTGATGGACCCCGTCGCGATAAGCCTTGGCTATCTCGAGGCAGTGGTCGAAGGGAACGCCGAGTTCCTCCCGCTGCTTCATGATGGCTATTATCTCGAGACTGAGAGGGCCGTAAAGGTCGCCTTTTTCTCCGCGGCTGGGGCGGATGATGTTCTCCCGGGCAAGGGCCCTTATCTTCTCGAGAGGATACCCCGTTACGCTCGCCGCCCTGGCCTCGGAAAGGGGCTCGGCCTCGGCCATGGCCGCGTTGATCTTGAACATGGCGCCGCCCAGTTCCAGGTCTTCCTCCCTTGTCTCCCCCGAGTCGAGAATCCTTTTTATCACCTCGAGAGGAAGAAAACGCTCGCGCTGAAGTTTCTTGATTTGTTTGATCCGGTCCACGCATGACTCGTCGTAATAGGCCATGGTCTTGCCGGTCTTGATGGGCTTGTCGATAAGGCCCTCGTTAAGGTAGTGCCTTATGGTGGAAACGTTGACCTCGGCCTTTTTAGCCAACTCCCCTATCCGAAGTTTATTTTTTCTTTTTATCGGCATAGCTTAAAGATCAACTAAACATTACAACGTTATACATTATATACTCCGTTTCACACCGGATTGCAACTGGGAATTAAAAAATTCAAACAAGGGAAATATGGCCTCGCGACGAATAAAAGCCGGGAACCAAACCAGGCTGGATATGGGCGCTTCAAAATGCTAATCTTCTTACATGATCGAAATTTACTACGGCGGGAACTCGAGGCGATCGGGAGTAAATATCCTTCTTGCTATCTTGGCCTTTATGGCGGTCCTGGTTTCACCGGCGTCTCTTCTGTCCGCGGAAAAGCATCTGACCTTGTCCGAGCTTGCGGTGCAGTCGGACCTGATTGCCCGGGTCAGGGTAATATCCATGGAAACTCGGCTCATGCGCGCCTCGGCCGGAGAATTCCCCTTTATTATCTATAAGGCCGAGGTCATCGAGATGATCCACGGCCAAAAATCTTCCGAGCTTTTTTTCCGGGTACCGGGAGTAATCACGGGCAATACCGTCGCCATCGGCTCGGACCAGCCTCTTTTCAAGGATGGCTCCGACCTGGTGGTTTTTCTCCGGCGAGCGGACGCCTCCGAAGGGGAAGGACCCATGTACGATCTTGTCTCACCGGGACAGGGCGCCATCCCGGTGCTGGCCGTTCCTTCATCTAAGAAAGCGGACGCGGCCGTCAGGGAGATGGTCCCCATCAAACTCGGCGTTCCCTCCGGTCCGGACAACGCGTCGCGCGTCATGATCGGCCTCGAGGATCTGGCCGCCCACGTCACGGCCGCCAAGGCCAACCAGGCCGCGCGGGAGGCCGGCCAATGAAAAGGACTTCGGCCGCCATGCTCGCGGCGGGGCTTATTTTGCTTTTCGGCCTTAGCGCCCGGGCCTATTGGATTCAGCACCGTCTGGTTAACGACCTTTCCACTCCCGAGCAGTTCCTTCCCGCCCCGGACGGCTCGAGGCCGGGACCGGCAAATCCTCCCGCTCCCGTCACCCTCGAGATACTCCCCCTCCCGCCGGGCGGCAACGACGACCTGATTGAAGCCGCGGCCAGGGCCGTTTCAAACTGGGACCTGGTAGCCGGCTCCGCCCTCAACCTTTCGATATCGACGCCTGGTCCAGGGGACTTATACGACCCCGGCTGGGCGGACCGGTACTATAATGAAGACGGCAGGAACACCATCGAGTTTATCATGGAGGGCTGGCCCGATTTCCTCGGCCCGAACGTCATCGCCATGACGGTTCCTCACGCACGGGCGGACGGCGCCATTGCCGAGGTGGACATATTCTGCAACGTCGAGAACTTCAGATGGGAGGCATTCGAAAAGGACGGCTATTTCCCGGGCCTGGCGGCCGAGCGCTGGGTGGACGCGGAGTCCATATTAACCCACGAGCTGGGACACGTGGCGGGTCTTGGCCATTCCCAGAAGTTCTGGGCGAGCATGTATTATCTTCCGGGCCTGGCCGACACTCGGGCCCGGCTTCTCACCTCGGACGACGAGCGGGCCCTCAGGTTTCAGTACCCGGCTAGGGAGGAGGACGTTCCTCCGCCCAGCCCCTGGGCCGCGGCGGCCGATACCTTCGCGGACGGCCAATGCGGCGCTTCTTTTATCTCGCTTCTTTCCTATCCGGTATATTTCGATGAAAGGATAATTATAACCTCACCCGAAGACCCGTCCATTCCGCTTTGCGTATTCGGCTCGGGTTTCTACTCCGACCGCTCTATCGACATGGACCTTTCCCGCGCCCGGGACTCGCTCGGACAAATCGACGGCGAGGAGACGATCGCTCCCAACTTCGCTCGCGGTATAATCCGGAACGAGGAGGGCGGATACGATATATTGGAGGAAGGGTCGTACAACGTGGACATGTACTATGGCCCGGGTGAGGCGGGATCGCTTCTCGACGGCTTCATCAAAAACCCCGCGGGAAACGACCCGCCGACCGCGATAATAGAAGCGGACCGGGACGTGGTGGGCGTGGGCCGGGTAGTGAGACTTTCCGGTGAGGGGTCCTTCGACCCGGACGGCGCCGACCTTTCCTATTCATGGTCCGTGGTCGAGAGCCCGGGAGAAGCGACCGCCATTCTCGATTCATCCGAATCGGCCACCGTAAAGTTCAAAGCCATAAGGCAGGGCCTCTTCGTGATAAGGCTTTCGGTTAACGACGGAAGCGTCTCGGGAATTGCCGATCAGGTCCTTATACGCGTAACCAACGCCGACGTGGTTTCCGGCGGAGAGGAAGACTTCAATCCCTGGGGTTGCTGGATAGGGGAGGCCCCTGGCCGCTCATGGCTTATATGCCTGGTCCCGTTTGTCCTGGTAACGTTGGCCAGGGTTTTGTCGCTTTTTCAGTGGGATAGGAAGCGCCCGCGGTCAGGGTGAGGGGATCGCCTCCTCGTCGATAAGCTCCCAGATTTCCACAGCGTGCTTGTCCACCTCATGGACGAATAATCCCTCCCTTTGGCTTTGCGCCAGTTTGTCGGCCGAGTCCTCGTCCATGACCTTTATCTGGCCCTCGTCATCTTTTCCCGACAGGATGGCCTTGACGGCGTAGGCCCTGGTGAACCATTCGGCGTTCTTGATCGGCCCCTCCACGGCCTCCCACCACTCGGCCGAGTGGTGAAGGACTAAAAGCTCGGGTTTATATTCCCTTATCCACCAGGTCATGTCGCCCATGGCCAGCATGCCCGCCGCGCCGGGCGTGGGTATGCCGCATTGATCGATGATTAGCATATCGGGCAGGTAATAGCCCAGAACTCCAATCTCGTGGGCGCCCACGGACGAGACCTCGGGCGCGTTACCGCTGATCCACTTGGCGGTGGCGCGATAATACTCGTACTGAGTGCCGGGAATCTGGGTCAGATTCAGATAGGAATTCCAATGCCTGGGCAGATAGGCCGAGGCCACGACGGCGATGGTCACCATCGTCACCGCAACCGCGTGGTTGCGAAGGCGGGGCAAGCACATGGCCGCGCCTCCCATGATAATCGCCGCGTATCCCAGGGCGTGGCCAAGATGGATGGGGTTAAAGAGCTTGCCGATTATGGGAATAAAGCCGGTGGTGGCGGAAAATAGCCAGACCGTCAGGCAAGCGGCCCCCGCGATAACGAAGGAACCGCAGGGCTCGAGGGAGACGGAAAGACGGTTCACTGCCCGGCCCGCCCCTATGCCCAATACCACCGCTCCCATCACGTGCAGGGGAGCGAAATACCAGGTATAAGGCGGGACCTTAAGCACGACGCCGTAGGCCAGAAGATGGAGAAGCGCCCATAAAAAAATAAGGATAGGCCAGGGCTTTCGGTTTCTAATCGACCAGTAAAAGCCCGTTCCCACGCAGACGGCTATTATGAGTCCCGTTAGGTCGGGCGGCCATAAAAAGTTCTTTATGGTTTTATACAGAGCGAAAAGGAACATCCACTCGTTGCCCCAGTGTCCGCCGGCCGAACTCTGGGAAATTTTGACGGATAGGGTATGGGGAAGAAGCTGTCCGAAGTACAGATATGAGAAAATAAACCAGGGCGTGACCACTAAAACGGGGGCCAGAATGGAGGCGAGGGGCGGTGGCTTTCTCTCCTTGATCAGATAATGGCCGAGCGCGAGAAAGCCCAGAATGGCCGCGTCCATCCTGACCATGACCGCCAAGCCGAACAAGGCGCCCCCCAGCGTCATCTTGCCCCGAGAATAAAAATAAAGGCCGGCCGAGCATGCCGCCACAAGAAGGCCAGTTTCCAGGCCCATGCTCTGGAGGAGCTTGGGGTGGACCATGACCAGCATGCCCGCCAGGTAACCGCCAGGATAAATCTCGTCGTCGTTTAAAAGTTTCCCCAAAAAGATGGCGCCGAGAAATAGCCCGAACATGGTCAAGGACGCGCCTATCTGGCGGAAACCGGCCCCCGTAATCCGGTGGATGGCGGCCAGGGTCGCCGTGGAGAAGGGAGAGGTAACGGCGTTGATCTTCTCGCCCGGATTGTAGACCCAGCCCTTGGCGTCGGCAATGTTCCGGGCCACGCGGTAGGTAATAAAAGGATCGTCAATGGCGTACCTGTTGAATCGGTAGCCGATGGCGATTCCAAACACGACGGCCACGGCGAGCCAGATAAGGTCACGACGATTGATGCGAGTATAAAAACCGGATAACGTTGGCATGATTTTCTTAAAATATAATAGCTCACGCCATCTTCTTTGGCAACGTAAAAATAGGTCCCTTTTTTCCTTGATCAGATGAAGGGGCCTTGGCCGAGGTAAGCCCGGGAGGCATTCCTTACTTTCATTACCAAGGCGGAGTCATTCTTGTATTTTCTTCGATGCCCGTTTTTGATTCGAGACTTAAAATCTGATAACTTCGATATCGCCCGCCGTCTTGACGGCCCTGAATTTCAGGTCATTAAAGGATATCGAATGGATTCCTTTTTATCGGAAAAACAACGCCTGGTCCGGAGGTCCGCACGCGCTTTTTGCGATCGCGAGTTGGCCCCCATCGCCAAGGACGTCGATCAGGAAGCCCGCTTTCCCTGGGAAGTGGTGGAAAAAATGGGCAAGCTGGGCTATTTCGGCCTTCAGGTCCCGGCCGAGCTTGGCGGCTCGGGCCTTGACTCGATAAGCTCGGCGATCGTGGTGGAGGAGGTATCGCGGGCCAGCGCCGGCGTGGGTCTTTGCGTTTCCGTCCACAACGCCGTGGCGGTATATCCTATTTTGGCCTTTGGGACCGATGAACAAAAGAAAAGGTTCATACCTGCCCTGGCCCGGGGCGAGAAGATCGGGGCCTTTTGCCTTACCGAGCCCAACGCCGGCTCCGACGCCTCGGGCATCGAGGCCTCGGCCATACGGGACGGCGGCCATTTCGTGGTCAACGCCAACAAGGTCTACGTGACCAACGGCGGGGCGGCCGACGTTTTCCTCATCTTCGCCCGCACCGATCCCAAGGCGGGCCGCAAGGGCATCAGCGTGATAATAGTCGAGCGCGGCGCCCCGGGCCTGGTGGTGGGAGACCTGGAGGACCTGTGCGGGATGCGGGCCAACCCCGTCAGCTCGGTTCGACTTTACGACTGCCGGGTCCCGGTGGGGAACCTGCTCGGCAAGGAGGGGCAGGGGCTGAACATAGGACTGGCCGGCCTGGACGTGGGCAGGATCGGAATAGCGGCCCAGGCCCTGGGGATCTCCCAGGCGGCCCTCGAGGCGGGCATAAGATACGCCAAGCAGCGGAGGCAGTTCGGGGCGCCTATCGCCAAACACCAGGGCATCCAGATGATGATCGCCGACATGGCCACCCAGGTCGAGTCGGCCCGGCTCATGATTTACAACGCGGCCGCTCTCAAGGACAGTGGGGCGCCCTTTGGACGTCAGGCGGCCATGGCCAAGCTTTACGCCTCCGAAGTATCGAGCAAGGTCACGGACGCGGCCATCCAGATACACGGGGGCTATGGTTACTCGAAATCCTACCACGTCGAGAGATACTATCGCGACGCCAGGGTAACCAGGATTTACGAGGGCTCGGCCGAGGTCCACAGGATGGTCATCGCCAGGGGAGTGCTGACGTGAAACCGTTATATGCAGAGCCCGCCTTTTGCGGGAAAAGACCATGAACGTAATCGCGTGCGTCAAGTCAGTCGTCAAGGTCGGCTCGGTAAAGGGGCTCAAGTCCCGCGCTCCCATTGAAAGGGGGCCGGAGGGTACCGAGCTTAACCCGTTCGACCGGGTCGCCATCGAGGCCGCGCTCCGGCTGAGGGAGGCCGGCGGCAAGGTCACCGCCTTGTCCATGGGACCCGAGGCCGCCTCCGGCGCCTTGATGGAAACCATGGCCATGGGGGCGGACGGCGGCGTTCTGATTTGCGATCCGGCCATCGCCGGCTCCGATACTCTAGCCACATCCCGCATCCTGGCGGCGGCGATCAATAAGATCGGGGATTTCGACCTTGTGCTCTTCGGCGTACGGACCTCTGACAGCGACACGGGACAGGTGGGGCCGCAGGTGGCCGCGGCGCTGGGACTACCCTTTATCGGGGCCGCCATGAAAATTGAGACCGACAAGGAAGGGCTGAGGGTCGACCGGTCGGCCGACGGTTTCCTCGAGACCTACCGGCTCCGTACGCCGGCCGCCATAAGTCTACATCCGGCCTCGTCCGCGCCTCGCGACGTTCCCTTTGGCGGCATAGAAACAACGTACGCCTCGGGGAAAATCACCAGGTGGGACCTGGCCGACCTGGGACTTGGTCCCGCCCAGGTGGGATGGAACGGGTCCCCCACCCGGGTCCTCAACATGGTCGGAGTGGAACGGGACAGGAAGTGCGAGTTCCTCGAGGGTTCTCCCGACGAGAAGGCCGAGGCCCTGGTGAAAAAACTTATCGGCTCCGGACTGATCGGATAATAGGCGAGCGACTCAAGATTATATTGGAGCCTGGAGACATGGATGAAGGACGGCGGCGAAGTTTGGGTATACTGCGATCTTAGAAGCGAGCGGCTTTTCGGGCTGAGCCTGAAGACCCTGGCCAAGAGCAGGGGACTGGCAGGAGAGCTGGGCGTCAAGTGCGTGGCCCTCCTGGCGGGATCGTCCCAAGGCATGCCCGGCGGATGCGAGGGCCTGGCCATGTCCCGCCTGGACCTGGAAGACGCGGCGCAAAAGCTGATCGGCCACGGCGCTGACGAGGTCTACGTGATGGACGACCCGGCCCTGGCCACGCCCAGGACCGACGTTTACGCCGGCATGATGAGCTCGCTTATCAAGTTTTACAAGCCCCGCCTGGTGATCTTCGCTTTGACCGACTTCGGCCGGGAGGTCGCCGCCATGGCCGCCTGGACGCTGCAAGTCGGCCTCATCTCCCACTGCGTCGACCTTCGGGTGGACGAGGGAGGAATAGTCGCGAGCTGCCCGGCCTGGGGCGGCGAGGTCATGGCCGAGATTTATTTCGCCAAGGGCCAGAAGACCGGCCTCGCCACCCTTGCCCCCCACGCCTTCACCGCCGTCGAGGCGGCGGGCGACCCGGGACTGGTCCGCATGATCGACTCGATCGATATCGCGTGCTCCGGCGGGGCCGAGCTGGTTTCCTGCGCTCCCCTTTCCCGGCGGGAGGGAAGCATCGAGGACGCCGAGGTAATAGTGTGCGGAGGCGCCGGTCTCGGCGGCGTCGAGGGCTTCAGCCTGGTACACGACCTGGCCCGGGCCATCGGCGGCGAGGTCGGGGCCACCCGGCCGCCGGTCCTCCAGCACTGGGTCGAGGAATCGAGACTGATCGGGCAGACGGGCAAGACGGTCCGTCCCCGCCTCCTCGTTTCAGTGGGAACCTCCGGCGCCGTGCAGTACACCGCCGGCATAGCCGAGTCGGGCTACGTGGTGGCCATCAACCGCGACCCCGAGGCGCCCATCTTCGAGGTGGCCGACCTGGGAGTGGTGGCCGAGGCCAAGTCGTTCCTGCCCATGGTGACCGACCGGGCCAGGAAAGCCCTGATGAGGAAACTGGCCGACCTGCTCGGCGAGGGACGCGGGCCCGCCGAGGAAGGCGATAAAAGCTTCGGCGCCAAGGTCCGGGCCATGCGGGAGGCCCACGGCATGAGCGTTATCGACATGTCCAAGGCCACGGGCAAGTCTCCCGAGTTCATCGGCCAGGTCGAGAGCGGGGAGGTCACCCCCTCGGTCAGCTTCCTGCTCAGTCTCGCCCGCGCCCTGGGCGTGGACCCCAGCGCCTTTTTGACCGACGAGGAAAAGACGAAGCTGAAGGACGCCCGCTCCCAGGCCTTCCAGACCCGGACGCAAAACTACAGCTACCAGACCCTGACGCCCGGGGCGTCCAACGAGCATCTGCGCGCCTTCATGATAACCATCGAGCCCAAAAGCGCGCACAAACCCGTGGCCTACAAGCACGAGGGCGAGGAGTTCATCTTTATTCTGGAGGGCGAGCTGGAACTAAGGCTCGGGGAAAAGGTCCATCACTTAAAGCCCGGCGAGAACATCCACTTCGACTCCGAGATACCCCACAAGCTCAAAAGCCTGTCGGACGATCCCACCAAGTGCCTGGTGATTCTCTATACGCCATGAGGAAGGCCCAAAGGTTACCTTCACCGCGGCATGTCCCAGAAGGGATCGGATTCGAATAGCCGCGTTCCTTGCCTGCGAAACGCGTCAAATCTGAAAAGAGAGAATTTCATGCGAAGCATCTACCTTGACCATAACGCCACGACCCGGCCCGATCCTCTGGTGGTCGAGGCCTGTCGGGAGGCCTTGGAGGAGAGCTGGGGCAACCCCTCGAGCGGGCACTGGCACGGGAAGAAGGCCCGGGCCGTCCTGGAGGGGGCCAGGGAGGAGGTGGCGTCCCTGCTCGGGGCCAGGGCCTCGGAAATCCTTTTCACCAGCGGAGGGACGGAGGCCAACCACCTGGCCCTGGTGGGCGCTTTCCTTCACCCATCGAGAAAGATCGAGCGCGTGGTGGTCTCGGCCATCGAGCATCCCTCCGTGCTCGAGTCCGTCTCGAGCCTCAACTCTCACGGCGTCGAGGTAGTCGAGATAGGAGTGGACCGGAAAGGCCGGGTCGATCCCGAGGAGGTGGGCGCGGCCATAATCGGCGCCAACGCTTTAGTCACGGTCATGGCGGCCAACAACGAGACGGGCGTGATCCAGCCGATCGGGGAAATCGCGTCAATCTCGAGGGCCAAGGGCGCCCTGTTCCACGTTGACGCCGTGCAGTGCGTGGGCAAGATAAAGGTGGACGTGAACGATTGGGACGTGGACCTATTAAGCCTGGCGGGCCACAAGTTTTACGGTCCCAAGGGCGTGGGTTGTCTTTTCATCCGTGAGGGAACGGCCATAAGTGGCGTCAACGTTGGCGGCGGCCAGGAGCGGGGACTGCGAGGAGGCACGGAGAACGTTCCCGCCATAGCCGGGCTGGGGGCCGCGGCGCGCCTTTCGCGGGAGGGGCAAAAGGATTGGGAGCCGCGCATGGCAAGCCTTAGGGATGAATTCGAGAGGACGCTTCTCGACAATATCTCTGACGCCAAGGTCCACGGCGACCGGGACCACCGGCTTCCCAACACCTCGAACATGTCCTTTATGGGGGCCAATGGCGAGGCGGTCATGCTCGAGCTGGACCTGGCCGGCGTCCGCGTCAGCACCGGCTCCGCCTGCCACGCCGGGTCATCGGGGCTGAGCCGCGTCCACCGGGCCATGGGGCTGTCGCCTGAGGAGGGCGAGGCGACGCTCAGGTTCTCGCTGGGAAAAGACACGACCGCCGAGGAGCTGGAGACGGCGGCGGGCCTGGTTATCAAGTCGGTCGAAAGGATTCGAGCCATCGCCGGCTGAAGAGATTATTCGTTCCAGCCGTAATCGAGGCTGATGACGGTCTCGCGCCGAGGGTCCTCGATTCCGATGAAGCCGACGGGGTCGTCCCCCATCATGACCCTGACCAGGCGGCTGGGAGGAGCGGCCCGTAGCCTCGGGTGCCAGTGATAGGAAATCACCACCCTCCCCTTCGCGGGAACCACGTTTTTTAGAACGATCCGGTTGAAGTCGGTATAAGCCTCGCCGGAGCCGACAAGGAAAAAGGAAGTCTCCCGCTTGACCTTGTAGAAGGCCACGCCTCCGGCCTCTCCGCTTCGCTCGAACAGCCCGGGAAAATCTTCAAGCAGCTTCTTCGCGCCTTTTGTCGAGGCCCCGGCCCAGGCCACGTTGTAAAGGTCCATGGCCTCGGACAATGAGCGCTCGTCCCATTCCCCGAACCTCTTGCCGAAAAGCGTCGCGCCCGAGAAATCTGCGTGATGGTGCAGAAGGTGAGTCATCCAGTGGGGTCCCCCAATAATTTCCCTGCCCGAATAATAAGCGATAGGCGCGGCCGGGAAAGTGTCGCCGTGCAATTTATTGAAAGGCCCCCTGTCCTCGAGCAGAAGCCGTCCACTCCGGTCGGTGTTGTTTTCGGCCCACCGGATAACCTTGGCGAGAGATTCGGGCATTCCCACCAGTTTAGGGCCGCCCAGAATAATCAGCTTAAGGGGAGACGCTAAAAAGACGATCAGCGAAAAACCGGCAATCAATAGCCCGGCGCCTCTGGCCTTGAAAGAAAATCCGCCCGCGGAAGACCTCCATTGTGAAATCCACGCCATGAATCCCTCGGCCGCCGCCGGACAAAGAAAGAACAAAAGCGGCAGGCCGTACCTTGACGGCTGGGTCTTGTCGATTACGGGTAAAAGGGAGCCGAAGAAGCAGATGATAAATAGACCCAGGAAAGTCCACAAGGTCATATGGAAGAGGTCGCTCTTTTGTGCGATTTTAAAGCGCCTTGCGCCGGAGTAAGCGGCGAAAGGCAGGACCCAGACGATGAACTGAAGCCCCGAGAGGCCGTCCGCGAAAATGGCCGCGATCAAGGGCGCGGGATTCTGAAGGTGTGAGGTCGATGGAAAGGCGAACCGAAGATTCATCCATTGCGGAAGAATCCATAGCAGGTTGGCCATGACCGCCAATAAAGCCGAGAGCGCGATGGCGGCGTGACTTGACGGCTTGAGTGACCTGAAGCGGAATATATAAAGCGTCCCGCAGGGAATGACGATAATCGGCGCCACGCCGGGATGTATAAAAAGGGCCAGGGCCGCGGCCGCGGTAAGGGCGATGAAATTCAAAGCCGATATCCTTAGCAGAAAGCGGTTGAAGAGCCCGGCGAAAAAGACCGCGTAAGCGCCGGCCAGCCCGAAGCCGACCAGTCCCACCTGGAAGGTCGCCGCTCCCCCGCCGGCCCACCATGCCCATGTCCCGATCAGGGCCGAGGCGGCCGAGGATTCTTTTCTCATGCCCAAAAAGACCGCGCCCAGGTAAAACAGGGGCGCCGCAGCGAAAGCCATGGCGAAGACTATCAGCTTGTACGCGGTCTCGGGCCGGGCCGATCCGGCCAGGGCCATGCAAAGCTTTATCGTCCGGTCGCTGGTGTCGAAGACGTCGGTCGGGTAGCCGGCCATCATGTACGGGTCGTAGCCCCAGGTCTCGAGGTGGTCGCGCAGTAAATTTCCTCCCACCACGCCGTAGTAAAAGTGCCAGGAGTGATCGTCATAAAGCATGGGCTCGGAAGAAAGAATCTTGCCGGGTCCGCCGAAAAAAGCGATCAGATATATAAAGTGAAAGGCGAAGGTAAAGATAACCGCCGCTCTCGCCGGCCATGCGCCTCGGCTTTCGGAAGTTTCTTTTGAATTGTCGATACCCCGGTCGTTCATATTTATCTTTCCAGCCCGAGCCGGAGGAGCTTTAGCCCGGCCCAGCGAAGATTCTATCTAAAACGCTCGCCTTAATAAAGTTTTGACGCTTTCCTTGTTGACTGTCTTCCAGGTTGGGGCATAAAATGCTCGGCATGGAACCGGCGAGTCATAACCCCGAGGTCTCCGTCGTCGCTCCGGCCTATAACGAGGCGGAAAGCATCGCCGGCGTCGTGAGGGACTGGATTCAAGTCCTCGAGGGCGCGGGCGTTTCCTGGGAGATTGTCATATCCAACGACGGCAGCTCGGACAACACGGGAGAGGTACTCAAGGGCATGGGCGAGCCGAGGCTCAGGGTCCTCGAGTTCGAGAACAACGGCGGATACGGCCACGCCCTTTCCCAGGCCATGCGGGCCGCGAGGGGCGACTACGTGGTAACCATAGACTCGGACGGACAGTTCGATCTGGCCGACTTCCCGCCCCTTCTCGGTCAATTGAAAGAGGGCGGACTCGATCTGGTTACCGGGTACCGGCGCAAGAAAAAAGATTCCCTGATCAAGGTGGCGGCCGACAGGGTCTTGAACCTTATTGTAAGGATGACCTTCGGCCTGTCCCTGCGCGACACCAACTGCGCCCTTAAGGTGATGACCAAAAAAGCCGCCCACGAGATCGAGATCGAGGCTCGAGGCTTTCCCACTCCCACCGAGATAGTGGCCAAGGCCTCGATGTGCGGCATGAAACTGGGGGAGGGACCGGTCGAGCACCGGGAAAGGGCGGCGGGCCAAAGCAAGCTGAAAGCCTTTCAAAGCGCCCTGGATTTCCTCCAGTTCCTTTTTTATCTTCGCCTTCAGTTCTTTCTGGCGAAAAGGGGCGTTCTTCAGCGGAGGCATAAATGAATCCAGGCCATGATTTGATGGGCATTATTCTAGCCGCGGGCAAGGGCGCCCGGATGTACCCTTTCAGCGAGAGGATGCCCAAGTCCCTTCTTCCCATCCTCAACCGACCCCTTCTCGCTCACCAACTCGACAGGATGTCCGAGTTGGGAATAAAAAAGGTCCTTATAGTAATCGGGCACTATGGTTTCGAGATCGTCTCTCGGATAGGGGACGGCTCTGATTGGGGCGTCGAGATCGAGTACATGGACCAGCAGGAAACCCTGGGCATAGCCCACGCCCTGGGCAAGCTAGAGCCTAGGGTGGACCGGCCCTTTTTGCTATTCCTGGGCGACATCTTTTTTCACTCGACCGACGGGCTCCAAAGCATGATAAGCCCGGTGCTGGAGGGCAAGGCCAACGGGGTCCTGGCGGCCAAGCGCGAGGAAGACGTGGAGGCGGTCAAGCGCAACTTCGCGATTATCGCGGACGATGACGGCCTTGTCTCGCGGGTGGTGGAAAAGCCGCGTCATTCGAAGACCAACCTCAAGGGCTGCGGCCTTTACGCCTTTGACCTCCACGTTTTCGACGCGGTAAGAAGGACCCCCCGCACGGCGGCGCGCGACGAGTACGAGATCACCGACTCGATCGACCTTTTCATCAAGGACGGCTACCGGGTCGAGGTCCGCGAGACCATCGAGTACGACGTGAACCTGACCTTCCCGGAGGACGTATTGAAGGTCAACCAGCGCGAGCTTTCGAGGCTTGGAAAAAAGTCGATCGTGGGCCAGGGTTTTTCGGGCCCTCCACTCGAGTCTATCGAGAGGTCCGTTATCGGCTCCAACGTCAGCCTGCCGGAGACGATCAAGGTGAAAGACGCGGTTATTTTCGACAAGGTTAAGATCGGGGCCGGAAGAGATATATCTTCCATGATAGTGACGCCAGGCGGACGCGTGTCGCTTTCGGTTGACTCCTGAGGGGGGGGGCGTAGGTCCACGCCGTGTCCCACCGACCGCGTCATTTTTCCCGGGCGCGGGTCAAACCGTGCTAACATAATAGACTGGTTCAAGTTTGTCTCGCGGCGGCCGGATACCCGTTCAGCGGCGAGTAAGGATTTTTCCATGGCCAGTGGCCCACGCGAAAAGAACGGTCCGGATAACCTCGAGGGACCGGGTAAATCGGCGGCCGATCTCGAAAGAGAAATCGAGAGGCTCGCGGCCGAGAACGAGCGTCTGCAAAATTCCCTGAATAAATACAAAAGGATTTTCGAGTCTTCTCCCGACGCCATAGCCCTGGTAGGGCTGGACGGGACCATAATCGAGTATAACTCGAGCGTTACCAAAGTGTCCGGGTTGCCAAAAGATGAAGTGATCGGAAAGAAGTTTCATGAACTGAGCTTCATGCGGGGAAGAGACCTTTCGGAATTCGCCGGTTTTTTCCAGACCCTGGCCGCGGGCGGCGAGTTGTCCCCAATGGTCCTGGAATTCGAGTCCTATGATGGCAGGACAAGATACCTCGATATTTACGCCTCGCTACTGAAAAGGGACGGCGCGCCCGAGGCCATACTGGTATCGACAAGGGACGTTACCGAGCGCGTCGAGGCTGAAAACGCCCTTAAGGAAAGCGAGTCCAAATACCGGTTCCTGGCCGACAACGTGCTTGACGTTATCTGGACGGCGAACAATGACATGCGCTTCACCTACGTTAGTCCATCCTTCCAGCGCGTTCTCGGTTATTCCCCCCAGGAGGCCTTGGGAAAGCCGGTGATGGCTTTCTTCTCGCCCGAGTCCATGGAGCGCATGGCGGGTCAGTGCTCGAGGATGGGCGATTATTTAAAGGGCGAGGACCCCGAGGCTCCCCGCTTCCACGTCCAGGAGGTCGAGCAGATAAGAAAGGACGGCGGCCAGGTCTGGACCGAGATTCATTGCCGTCTTCTCGACGGGGAGGACGGGCTCCCCCTTGGCGTGATAGGCGTAACTCGGGATTTGACGGATCGGAAAAGGACCCTCGAGGAAATACGGGAGCTCAACGAGCATTTTTCCAAGGCCTTCGAGGTCAACCCCGTTCCCATGATGCTGTGCACTCTGAGCGGAGGGCATCTCTTCGAGGTCAACACCTCCTTTCTTCAGACGCTCGAGCTTACCAGAGATGAGACCCTGGGCAGAACGGGACCGGAACTTGGACTTTTCTCTGGCGAACAATGGGATTGGTTCGTCTCTCTTATCAAGCGGGACCGACTGATTGACAATCTGAGGATGAACCTTCGCTCCTCGCGGGGGCGTGAGATCGAGGGCCTTTGCACCGCGACCCTGGTCACCATCGGGGGACACGAGTGCGTCCTGGCCGCCTTCGTGAACATCACCGACCAGAAAAAAGCGGAAAAGGAACTAAGGGAAAACCAGATGAGGTCCGAGATGGCCCTCGAGGGCGCCGAACTTGGGGCCTGGGACTACGATATAGCGGCCGAGGAAATAATCTTGAACGAGCGCTTCGCCGCCAGTCTTGGTTATACGTCCTCGGAAATAGCCGGCCATCCCAGCAAGTGGGCGGCCCGCGTCTATCTGGACGACATTCCCGTTGTCGCCGAGGCGCTCAGGAAGCACATCGAGGGAGAGGCCCCCTTTTACGAGTCCGAGTTCAGGTTCCGGCTTCCAAGCGGCGAATATACGTGGCTGGCGAGCCGGGGAAAAATCTTCAAGCGCGACTCGATGGGAAGGCCGCTCAGACTGACGGGCACCCACCAGGACGTCTCGAAAAGAAAAACCGCCGAGGAGGCCCTTTCCTGGGAGGCTTCCACCAACGCGGCGCTGGCCGAGCTGTCCGAGGCCCTCCTTTCCTCGGCCTCCATCGAGGAGGTGTCTGAGCTGATTTTGGCCAAGGCGAAATCACTGACCAAAAGCGCCCTGGGTTTCGTGGGCTACGTTTCTCCCGCCACCGGATGGCTCGTTTGCCCCGCCATAGATATCAACGCCGGGCCCGAGGCCGCTCGGCGCGAGGGCGGCCTGATATTGAAAGACCGGAAGGGCCTGTGGGGCTGGGTATTGAGTAACCGCAAACCCATCCTTACCAACGACGCTCAAAGCGACCCCAGGGCCGCTGGCCTGCCGGCCGGACACGTTCCGGTCGAAAGGTTCCTTTCCGCGCCGGCGGTGATCGGCGGGGCTCTGGTGGGGCAGATAGCGCTGGGAAACTCCACGCGCGCCTATGCCGAGCGCGACCTCACTTTCGTGCAGCGGCTGGCCTCGACTTACGCGCTGGCGGTACAGCGCATGAGAAGCGACCAGGCCCTTCGCGAGAGTGAGGGCAAACTGCGCCGCGCCCAGTCCGTGGCCAATATCGGGAACTGGGAACTCGATCTTCACACCCGCCAGATATGGGGGTCGGAGGAAGCCTTCAAGATTTACGGCTTTCCCCGTCTTTCTCCAAGCAGGTCCTACGTGGAGGTAATGGACCGGATTGTTCCCGAGGACAGGGAAAGGGTCGAGCGGTCGCTGGCTGAGATAATCGCCAACGGTCAAATGAGGAGCGATACGTTCAAGATCGCGCGGGAAACCGACGGCGAGGAGAGGACGGTCAACTCCATCGGGGCCATGATACGGGACGAGCGCGGTGAGCCGATCAAAATAGCCGGCACCATTCAGGACATCACCGAGCGGACCCGCCTCGAGGCCCAGCTCCGGCAGGCGCTGAAAATGGAGTCCATCGGCCAGCTCGCGGGCGGCGTGGCGCACGACTTCAACAACCTGCTCTCGCCCATCCTGGGCTTCGCCGAGATGGGCCTTATGCTGGCGGGAAAGAACAACCAGGTCTACGAGTATCTGACCCAGATAAGAGACGCGGCCGAGCGGGCGGCGGGTCTCACCCGGCAGCTTCTCGCTTTTTCCCGCAAGCAGGAGCTCGACTTCAAGGTGCTGGACCTTCGGCTGCTGGTCAGGGACATGGAAAAGATGCTCCGCCGCCTGATCGGTGAGGACATCGAGCTCGAGGTCAAGGTCGCCAAGGACCTCAGTCCGGTCAAGGCGGACCCGGTCCAGATAGACCAGATTCTTATCAACCTGGCCGCCAACGCCCGCGACTCGATCAAGAGCGTGGGCAAGCTGACCGTCGAGCTCGGCAATTATGAGGCGGGAGAATCGGGACCCTCCTCCGACCCCGACCTGCCGGCGGGGGACTTTATATTGTTGACGGTCAGCGACTCGGGCGCGGGGATGAGCGCCGATACCAAGGCCCGCATCTTCGATCCATTTTTCACCACCAAGGAGGACGGCAAAGGCACGGGCCTGGGGTTGGCCACCGTCTATGGCATAGTCAAGCAGCACGGCGGCGCCATATCCGTGGATAGCGAGCCGGGAAGAGGCGCGACCTTCAAAATTTTTCTTCCCGCGGCTTCTCCCGAGCGGCCCGAGTCAGGCAAGGGCCGCGTCGCCTTCTTCGAGATGGCGGCGGGCGCCGCGGTCCTGATCGCGGAGGACGACCATATGGTAAGGCACATGGTGTCGGACGTTCTCGGGCTTCACGGGTTCAACGTCCTGGTCTCGGACGACGTGGACCACGCCATCAGGCTGGCCCGGGAATGGAAAGGCGAAATCGACCTTCTAATAACCGACGTGATCATGCCCAAGATGAACGGAAAGGAACTGTGCGAGCGAGTGATGAAGCTCCGGCCCGGGATCAAGACCCTTTACATGTCCGGATACACCGACGACATTATCGAGCAGCAGGGCGTAATAAGGAGCGGCCATTTCTTCCTGCAAAAGCCCTTCACCGTTACCGACCTCCTGGACAAGGTCAAGTCCGTTCTCGACTCCGATAAATAATCGGCTTATTTTTCCCGGTCCCAGACCCTGCCCGCGGCCAGAAACAAGACCCCGAAAATCCATCTCAGCGCGGTCGAGGCGGCGGCCCATAATAAGGAATAAGCCAACAGGTTGGCGTCCGCGGCGCGTCCGTGAAAAAGCACCAGATAGGCGCCCTGGGCGGGTCCAATCCTTCCCGGCGTGGGAACGGCCGTCACCAGGCCCACGATGGGACCGAGCAAGGCCAGCTCCGACGCCTTGATATGAACGTCGGCCGAGGCCATGGCCAGTCCGGCGAAAAAAAGCCAAAGCACGATCTGTAATATTCGAAGACCCACGAAAAGAGCGTAATCCGCCGGGCGGGCGCGGTCGAAGGCGACGTAGATTCCTCCCTTCAGCTTTTTGCGCAAGGAAAAATTCCAATCGGGAATCCAGAAAATAAGGGCCAGGGCAATAATCGGCCACGAGGCGATGATCCAGGTCACCGCTATTCTCCATTCAGGGCCCGCCACCAGCTCGGGGGTTACCAGTTCCTCGCGGAAAAACAAAAGAGCGATGGTGGGGAATACCAAGAGGGAGCATAGAGTACAGAACATCAGGAAAAGGATCGAGCCGCTTATTTCGATCAGGGGTTTGCCAAGGCGGCGGGAGGCCAGGTAAGCCATTCCGCCCTGCCCGTATAAAAAGCCCAGGGCCAAAAGAAGATATGACTCGCCCCTGGCCATTATTACCTGGCGGGCGTCGGCGGGACCGTTGAACCTTTTGAATAAAGCGTGGTGCGTAAAAGAATCGAGGGCAAAGGTGCATAGGAGAAAGCCCAGGGCGGCTGACGCGAACCCGAGGGGCTCGACCATCTTCACGGCCCGGATCACCTCCGGGAGAGGAACGCGGAGGAAAATCCATCCAAGCGAAAAGATCGCCAAGGCCCACATCGCGGCCCTGACGATCCTGTTTTTCTTTTTTTCCCCGGCCGGCTCGGTCATATATATTCCTGAAAGGAGCGCGGCCCTAGGCAGGGTTCGAGAACCACTCGGGGACCGCGTCCTGCACCGCCAGCACGATGTCCATGTCGTGCTCGCCCATGGCGCCGCGCGCGATAAGCGACTCGACCGTCTTCATCAGCACCACCATCTTGGCCTCCGTGTGAATGATGGCCGGATAATACTCGTTGACGAAAAACTGCTTGAGCCGGAACCGGCCGCGCTCGTCCTGGGCCATTTCCTTTATCTTGGCTTCGGTTTCCTTTTTGGAGAGGCCCTGGAGGTCTCTCTTGGGGGAGGCCATGCGGGAGGAAACGTCGCCTACTCCTTTTTTGCATTTAAAGGTCAATTGCCAGTGCTCGGTGACGCCCAGAGAATTTATGGCCAGGGTATTGGTGGTGATAATACCCTTCTCTCGGTCGACCTTGACCCCCTCGAGCTGCGGCAGGTAGACGTTGTCGGAGATGGCCGAGAAAGCGCTCAACCCCCCGGCAAATGGACGCTCGAGAATGTCCTCGATGGTGAAGAAGGGCTTCTGCTCGAAACGGGCGTCCTGGATGAGCATGAGCTCGTCCTCCGTGTAATGGAAGCGCTCGGCCCAAAGCTCCTCCGCGCTGAGGTCCTTGCGCGTAAGAGAGCTCTGGCTCGTCAGCATGCCCAGGGCCTTGCCGCCGCGCCAAACCAGGGGCAACACGCCGATGGCCCACTCGGCGGACCCGCCTATCTCGCCGATGAGACTGTTCAAGGGACGGCCGTCGGGGAACTTGAGCCCCTCCACGCCGAGAAGGAGGGAGGGAAAGAGGTCCCCGTCCTTGTCGTAAGGAGTGGCCACTCCCATCTCGTTGAGCTGGGCCATGGGAGGCTCGTGACGCTTTCTGTCAATGAAGAAGGCCGTCAATTCCTTGAAGTCCTTCATACCGTAGGCCCCGGCGATGATCTCGACTTCCTCTTTAAGGTCGGTGGCGCGGGGGTTGAAGTCGGGAAAGGGGGCCCCCGCCATCCAGCGCTCGACGTAAATGTCCGGCAAGTGGCGCTTGACGCCCGACTCGGTCACGAACAGGGTAGTAAGAGAGCTGTGCAGCCCTTTAACCGACTTGGTCGTGCCCTCGACCACGTCCGAGCCCATGCTGAGCATGTTGATCTCCTTGCTCAGGCCGCGGCCGTAGGTGCGGCAATGCTCCTCTTTGCCGTACAGCGCGCCCACCGGGATGGTGGGATTGCCGCCGGGCTCGACGCCGGGCTTGACCCTCACCCCCTCCGTGATGGCGCTCTCGATGATGACCTCCTCCCCCACGTCGAAGGTCTCGGTCGATATCTGAAGGACCTCGGCCATCACCTGGGCCGATATGCGGTCGTTCATGCGCTTTAGAGAGTTGATCTTCTCCTTGGTCTGGAGTTCCTCCGGCACCTTGTTAAGAGAGCCGAAGCCGTGAAGCACCACGGCGGCCGCGGGCAGGGCCGCCGCCAGAATAACCGACTGGCGGAGCTGCTTGCTCCTGAAGGCCCCAAGGTTGGATTTGCCGTTTACCCGATCGTCGATGATGAAGACCGTCCCGGACTCCAGCTCGAGACCGTAAAATTCCATGACCTCCTTATGACGCAGATTGAAAGTGGAAACCTTGCCCTTCCCCATTACCACCGGGTCGTGACGACCCGAGTAAGAGGGCCGCTGGTCGGCAACGTTGTACCTGAGTGGACTGCTCATCTTAACTCCTCCCCTATGAGTTTTTTGACCGATACTACTCCACGGTAAACATCATATCCTAACGGAGGCTTCCCGCAAACATTAAACAAAGGCCCGTCCTTCATCTCGGAAGCTCACGGAGCGACCGGGTGATGAAATCGTCGAGCACGTTTCTCGACCCCGACCGGATTCCGATAAGGGAATAGGTAATGTCCGCCCGCTCGTCGGCCACCAGCCAGGGAATGACCCGGGCCCGGGTCTGAAGCTCGATGATCTCCGTCCTTTTAGCGGCGCTGACCTCGGGAAGCGGGTTTTCAAGGACCTCGAGGCATAAAAGTCCCGCGCGACCGTAATAGGAAAGCTTTTGAGAGGCCGGTCTCAGTTCATCGACCAGCCGCGGGTCGTCCACCTTGGACTCCAGTTCCTCGGGGTTTTTCGCGTAAAGATCGAGCAGGACCGCCAGTTTTTTCCTGGCCTCCTTGCCGTTCCCCCGGCGGCGTTCCTCCCAGTACGCCTGGACGGCCTGGTACACGGGAGTCTGCTCGACGCTCAGGGACTCGATGGCCGGATGGGAAATAAGACAATCCGAGATGGCCTTGAGAGGCGCGTAGCCGGTCTCTCCACCTAAAATTTTAAGCCCCTCCTCATAGGACGCCCACGGGTCGTAGGAAGCCGAGGTCATATACTCTCCGGCCGTGTAAAGCGAGATTTTACTGGCGTTGGGAAGATACATGGGATTTAGAAAGATTCCCGAGACGTCCTTTTCCAGGTCCTCGGACCCGCCCAAATAGGGCCCGGTGAAAATATTGAAGCGAAGAACGCCGTCGTTCGCCGGGTAATTGTCCCAGATCATTATTTGCCGCCCCAGGGTCTCTTTAAGGTCACGAATCGCTTCCCTGTCGGCCTTGCTCGAGAACACCTCGCCCGGACCGGTCCACATGACCGTAACCTCGGGATGGACCGACTTGATGGCCTCGAGGTAGGCCGCCCTGGAGGAGTCCCTGGTGAGGAACATGCTGAATGAGCGAGAAAAAACCGTGGGAACGAAAATAAACCTTACCTTTTCCTCCTTGATCGAGAACCAGCGCAAAACGTCGTTGACAAGGCGGGCCTGCCCCTCAGCCAGGTTTTGAATGCCGGTCCCGGCCGCGGGAACGTCGTCGAACAAAAGAGCGAAGTTCCTTACGCCCACGCCGTAGAGAGTATCGAGCTTTTGCTCGACGGCCGCGGCCTCGGCCGGGTCGCGGGGGTTCAGGTCAATGCCCGGCGACAGGCCGTAGATAAAGGTTATTTGGCGGGCCTTGCAGGCGTTCAATAGTTCCTTGAAGTTTTCAAGTTCCTTTTCCGGGTAGGGCCTTCTCCACCATTGGCGGAGGTAAGGGTCCATTTTCGGGGCGTAAAGATAACGGTTGAAGCCCGCGTCCTCCATAAAGGAGATCATCCTCAGCCTCTCCTGATGAGGCCAGGGATCGTTATAGAACCCCTCGATTACTCCCCTTGCCTCGAAGCGGGCCTCGGCCTCGCCGGGAAGCGTGCTCGTCATGGCCGGGACCGGCTCCGACCGAGCCCCACCAAAGCTCTCGGCCACCAGGAGGTAATGATATTCCTGGCCGGGCTCGAGGCCCCGGTCCAAGATGGAAAAGCGGTCTACCTCCGCCACCAGAAACTCGGGAGATATCCTGGGAGGCCCTCCCTCGTTTCGGTATAATAGGTACAGGTAAGGGGCTTCCCCTTCAGGGGCGGACCATTTCAGGGATATGGCCCCATCGCCGGCCGGAGCGGCCTCGAGGCCCTCCGGCGCCGCGGGAGCCTCTGACCCGGAATCGCCCAGGACCGCCAGGTCCACGATGGAAATGGAGGCGGGCTTATCGAGGGCGGCCTCGACGCGGATGGAGTTGACGGCCAAGGGCGGGTTGAAATCGATAGTCTCGGGTTTGCCCGTGACCGCGTCCGATGAATGCAGGGGTCTCCAGTAGTCTCCGTCGCAGGTGACCATGATTTTATAGGAGGATGGAAAGTCCTTGCCCCAGTCGATTTCCATGCCCGAGAGGTTTATCCTTTCCCTCATCCGGTTTCCGAGCTCGAGCCTGATCCAGTGCAGGTCCGATTCCTCGGAAGCCCAAAAGGTCAGCGGGCTTCCATCGATGGCGTAACGCTCATCCATTCTAGGCCGGGTTTGGGGTATGGTCTGGAAGACTCCTTCCGTGATGGAGGATCCCCTTGCCATTTCGTTCATCCTGGCCAGACGCCTGCTGGAGGCGAGGACCCTGGCCCATCGGGCCCTGTTCGGACTTTTCGCCGAGGAGTCCCCGGGGCTTTCATTCTGGCCGTGGGCCGTTGAAAAACAAATGATGGCCAAGGCCGCCGTAGCCGCGGCGGCTTTCAATGAGCTTAAAGCTTTTTTATTCATTCTTTTCCAGATCCTTTTCTCGCTCGCCGCAAACGATCTTGTTGCTTGCGTGCCCCATTGGTCATGATAAAAAAACTGGCCGCCGTCGTCAACGGCGGGTTAACGTGGGGCGGGTTAACGTGGGGCGGGTTAACGTGGGGCGGGTTAACGTGGAGATTACTTTCGTGAAGGATGGTCTTCCATGGCCTCGCGGAGGTCTGAAAGAAGGTTTTCGAAGCGCTCGTAGAAGAAGTAGGTTTCCTGGGAGAAGTTCATGAGCACGCGGTTCAATTTATCCGGTATGTAGGGGTAGAGCTTTTTCAAATTTGCTATCCTGTACTTGTAAAAGAGGAGCGCGTCGTCGGCCGTAAGGCTGCACGCCTCGTTGCACTTGGGGAAACGCTCAGGATACTTAACGACCTCGGAAAAGCTGATGATCTTTTTAGCCGTGACGTAAGTGATGACGTTCCCGCAGCTCCAGATGTCGTAATCCTCGTAGGAGACCTGGAAATCGAAGTCTATCCACCTGTACTTGCCCGTGTCCTTGTCAATTATTATATGGTCGTTTCTCACGTCGCCGTGATGTTCGCCATGGTCCTCCAGGAACTTGAGGGCCTCGACGCACTCGATGACCTCGTCCATTACCCCGGGGAAAACCTCGTGAAAGTATTCCTCGTGATCCATGTCCAGCATGGCCAGTTGGTTGAAAAGGGTCTTGCCGGGGAGAAAATCGATGACTCTCACCAGGTTGCCCGCCGCGTCCAAAACCGTGAAGCCCTGCATGAAGCGATCGTGTCCTTTCACGACCTCGAGGCAATGGGCCTCCTTTTCCGGGCTCCGGTGACACTTGATAAGAAAGATGCCCTCCCGCGAGGTGAAGTCCTCATAGAAGACCATCTTGATGATCTTGCGGGACCCGTCGTCAAGGTCATAGCCGTACTTGACCCAGAACTTGGGCTGGTCGTCGATACCGAAGCGTCCCTCCTTGGCGTCGCCCGTGAGGAAATAGTCCTTACCCGCGATCCTGAGGACCATGCCGCCGGAAATGCGCATGTAGTCGGTGGTGTCCTCGATGATTTGGGGACGACCGTACACGGTCCGTCCCGTCAGTTCTTTGACCCTGTCCTTTAACTCCCGCTCGTCGTTAATAATCACCGGCAATCATCCCTGGCCAGCCGCCGCTATTTATAAGCCGTAAAACTCGAGAATCTTGTCAGCCACTTCCTTGACCATGTCGGAGGTCATCTCCGGGTAGACGGGAATGGCCAGACACTCGAGGCAGGCCCGCTCCGAGGCCGGGAAGGAATCGGCCTCATTTAGGTATGGCTTGAAACAGCCGAGCCGATGGAGGGGGACCGGATAATATACCGCGGACCCGATTCCCTTTCCGGCCAGATATTTCATGAGCTCATCTCTTTTCTCGACCCTGACAACGTAGTTGTTGAACACGTGATCGCCGCCCACCCGGGCGAGGGGCTTAACGCTCGTGCCCTGGAAGGCCCGGTCGTAATAGTCGGCGCGCTCTCTTCTCTTGCTCGCCCATTCCGAAAGCAGGGGAAGCTTGGCCAGGAGCACGGCCGCCTGGATCGAGTCCAGCCGGCTGTTGTAGCCGATGTGGGAGTGGTGATAGGACTCCCTGGCGCCGTGAACTCGAAGCAGTCGGATCGAGTCGGCCACGTCGTCGCGGTTGGTGGTTACCATGCCGCCGTCGCCATAGCCGCCCAGGTTCTTGCTCGGGTAAAAGCTAATGGCGGCCGCGTCGCCCATGGACCCGGCGCGACCGCCTCCAAGACCGGCGCCGATCGCCTGGCAGGCGTCTTCCAGGATGGCCGGAGAAAAGGGACCCAAGACCGAGCGAATACCCGCGACGTCGGCGCATTGTCCGAAAAGATGCACCGGAACGACGGCCCTGGTCCTCTCATTCACGGCCTCTTTGACCTTGTCCGTATCGATAAGGCAGGTATCGGGATCGACGTCAACGAAGACCGGTCTTGCCCCGACAAGGACCACGCTCGAGGCGGTGCTGTAAAAAGTAAAGGTGGGCGTAATGACCTCGTCGCCCGGCCCGACGCCCAGGGCGCGAAGGGAGAGGATAAGGGCGTCCGTTCCCGAGGCCACGCCCACCGCGTGCCTGGCTCCCACGTACTCGGCGATCTTTCGCTCCAGCTCGGACACCTCGGGTCCGAGTATGAAGCCCTGGTTATCGAGCACATTCTCGATGCGATTTTTAACGTCTTGTTTGATTGCCGCGTACTGGGCGCGAAGGTCCAGAAGTGGAATTTTAATTTCCGTCATTATAAGTTTACCAACCTATCATATGGATTATAGCCGACGGGACGGTAGGGCAGTGGATGAAGGAATCATGTTTTCCGCTCGTCGTGTTCTTTTATTTTGGCGGCTATGGCGGGGCGGGCCTCCTCGAAGAAGGGCTCGGCGAACTCGAGGGTCCAGGTCCGGTCGGGAAAGGACCGGCTCTCGACCTGTTTCAGGAAGCGGGCCTTGAAGTCGTCCAGCCTCCGGCCGTAGATATGGTAGCTGTCGGACTCGTCCACGTAGCGTCCCAGCTTGACCTCCCTTCCCGCCTTCTCGGCCACTTGTCCGGCCACCCGGGCCATGAGATGGATAAGGGCGAAGCAGTTCATAAAGGCCGCGTCGTAGGCGTCGCGAGAGCGGAAACGGACGTTCATGTTCAGGCGCCATACGCCTTGCTCGTCGGGGAGTATACGGAACCAAAGGGACTGCATGCAGGCGGGATCGTGTATTCCCGTGTCCTCCCACACCTTCCAGAGAACGGCCTGCTGGCGTCTCGAGTAAGGGGTCTTGGCCAGGCCCTCGGCCACCCGCTGGATCTGGTCCACGGCGCCCTCCACGCCCGGCGTACTATAGCTGAAAATCCGCTCGTGATAGGTGTACTCCCAACGCTGGTCCTCGGGATCGTTCGGGTCCCGACGCCAGTGGTCCTTGATCCCGTCCAGCACCTCCTGACGGTATTCCTCGAGCGCGTCCAGGCCGCCGGGAAAACTCCGGTGAATCACCGGCTCGGAAAAGGGGTCCTCGACGATAATCCGCATCGAGCAGTCAAGACTCGGCGGGTCAGTGAAAGTGCCCCGATCGTCCCTGGCGTCGTACTCGGTGCGTATATCGAGCCCATGCCCGTAAAGAGCAAGAAGACTGAGCTCCCAGGCCTGAGCCAATCCCTGGCCCCGGACCGCCAGCGTTGGTATCGAGCCGCCGCCCGCTCCCATCTCGACGAACACCCGTCCCGAGTCGGCGCCGAGTATTCTTTTCGCGTCATCTATTCTCGACATGCGCGGTCCTTATTCTTCCTTGCTCCCGGCGGCGGTTTTTTCGAGTATCTCGGGCAAGGGCTGGACGAGAACGTGGATTATCGTCTTGTAGCCGAACAGGTCGACATCGCGTTGGCTCCAGTGAATGGTTACCAGCCTTTTTTCATTGTCCCTGTAGGATATGCCCACGTCTCCCTTGGTGGTGGTGGCGATTTTAAACTTATTCTTTTGTATCTCGTTTTTAAAGTATTGAGCGAGGTCGCTCGCCTCGTCATTGGAAGAGAATCGCATATAATAACCGTCTACTTCCGCTTTCACCTCGTCCTTTAAGAGAGTGGAGTCGGGAGGAAGGATAAGAGAGTCCTGAATCTGCTTCTTGGCCAGGCGGATGGCCTCCTCCTCGGAAACGTCGTCCCCCGGGCAGCCGTAAAACGCCAGCGCCATAAAAGACGCCAGCGCGAAGATAAGAAGCGACTTGAAAACGCCGCCGCTATGATTAACCTTCTTAGAAAAGGGCCGTCTAGTTTGCATGTCTTCCTCCCCGGAAAGCCGCCCGGCTCCCCTATCCGATCACGTCCGCCTTCATGTAATCCTTGAGCGCCTCGGGCACGTTCACTTTTCCGTCAGACCTTTGGTAGTTCTCGAGTATGGCCACCAGCGTCCTGCCCACCGCCAGGCCCGACCCGTTAAGCGTGTGCACCAACTCGGTGCCTTTTTTCCTGGCCGCGGGCCGGTAGCGCAGGTTGGCCCTTCTTGCCTGAAAGTCCACGCAATTGGAGCACGAGGAAATCTCCCTATAGGTTTCCTGTCCCGGCAGCCACACCTCGAGGTCGTAGGTTTTGGCGGACGAAAAACCCATGTCGCCGGTGCAGAGAAGGACTTTTCGGTAAGGCAGCTCGAGAATTTCTAGTACTCTCTCGGCGTCCCTAGTGAGGCTTTCATGCTCGGCCCAACTCGTCTCCGGGGTGGCGTATTTGTAAAGCTCGACTTTTTGAAACTGGTGCTGCCGAATAAGGCCCCGCGTGTCCTTGCCGGCGGCCCCGGCCTCGCTCCTGAAACAGGCGGTGTAGGCGCAGAACTTTTTGGGAAGCTCATCCTCGCTCAGTATTTCGTCGCGGTACACGTTGGTAAGGGGCACCTCGGCGGTGGGTATCATATAATAACCCATGGGCTCGACCCTGAACAGGTCGTCCTCGAACTTGGGCAGGTTGCCCGAGCCGATGAAACTGGTCCTGTTGGCCATGAAGGGCAGGAATATTTCGGTATAGCCGTGCTCGGCCACGTGCAGGTCGAGGAAAAAACTTGCCAGGGCCCGCTCGAGACGGGCTCCCTGTCCGGCAAGCATGGCGAACCTGGCGCCGGTTATCCGGGCGGCGCGCTCGAAATTGAGGATGCCCAGTTTCTCGCCGACGTCCACGTGGTCCTTGGCCTCGAAATCGAAGGAAGGAGGACTTCCCCACCTTTTAATCTCCACGTTGGCCGACTCGTCGGGGCCGACGGGAACGTCCTCATGAGGAATGTTCGGGATCATGAGAAGATGGCCCTCGAGTTCTCCCTCGACTTCCCTGATCTTCGCGTCCAACGCGGCGATGCTCTCGGAGAGGGTCTTCATGGAGGCCTTTTGAGTCTCGGCCTCGGCCTTCTTCCCGTCCCTCATGAGATTGCCTATTTCCTTGGAACCCAAGTTAAGCTTGTTCTTTAACTCGTCGCCCTCCGAGCGAAGCTTCCGCCTTCTTCCCACCAGCTCCCTTACCGGCGACAAGTCGAATTTCATGTTGCGGTCGCCCAGGGCCTTGGCCACCCTGTCGACGCCCTCGTCATCCAGAAATAACTTCTGATCCAGCATTGTCACTCCAAACGGCCCGGATGGATTGAAAAATAACAAAGGGCCGCCCGCCGGTCAAGCCGGCAATCTGAGAGTATAACATGAACCGTCTGGATGGTTCCACACGTTTCGCTTTTGGCCAATAATCTTCCCGAGTCCGAAAGGAGTCATTGCCCAGGGGCATTTGCATGGAGGTAAAAATTTAGCTAATCTGTAGCGGAATATGGGCCATCCAGGATTATCGCTGAATAAGGCCGTTGAGGCGTTGGTAATACTGCATTTTTTTCTTGTTTACTTTCTTTTTAAGATAAAGTAACGGCTCTTCAGTGTAAGCTGTAACCGCCTTTATTCAGGTGGAATCAGGGTATTTTCGGCGGAATCGTAATAGATGAATCGTTTTGGGATCAAAATCGGATGAAGAAGATATCTTATCGATTTAACATTATAATTTAATAAGGAGAATACAAGAAAGGACATGAAAGATTTCAAGGAACATTACCAACCCAACGAAAGCGTCAAACGCTACTTCAGCGACGAGGCCCAGGAATGGAACAAGCACTACCAGGGTGGGGGCGTCTTTCTTAAGGTTTTCGACTCCTTATTCAGGAAGGCCCTGGTCCAAAGGTGGCAGTTTACAATGCAGTATTGCCTCCCCGCCGAGGGAAAGAGCTTCTTGGACGTGGGCTGCGGAACGGGAGTGCACTCGATTGCCCTTGCCAAGTCCGGCGCGGAAAAAATCGTGGGAGTAGATTTCGCTCCGGGCATGATAGGATTCGCAAAGCAGAAAGCCAAAGAGGAAGGCGTAGAGGCAAAATGCGAATTTATCATCGGGGATTTTATGAAAGCCGAGTTTAAAAAAGAGTACGACGTCGTCTACGCGATGGGGGTTTTCGATTACATTGAGGACCCGGTTCCCTTCTGGAAAAAAATGGCCGACGCGAGCACCGGCGCGGTCATAGGCGCTTTTCCCGGCCGCGATTTTTTTCGGAGAAAACAAAGAGAATTCAGATATAGACTCAAGGGCGTGCCGGTGTACTTCTATTCGCCGGAACAAATCGGTAAAATCTGCGCCGACGCGGGCGTGCCCAAATATGAGATCGTCAGATTGCAAAGCGGCTATATGGTGGCGGGGTTGATTGATTGATCAACTTTATGTCCATAGACGTCGAGGATTACGAGTCTCTGGTCAACCGGGATTTTTTCGGGGTCCTTACCGAGGTCTCCAGTTCGGTCGTGGATTGCACCCTTCGCTTCCTTGATATTCTCGACGAGGCGGGTGTCACGGCGACCTGCTTTTGCCTGGGTCTGGTGGCCAAGGCGAAACCGGAACTGATAAGGGAAATACACGGGAGGGGGTTCGAGGTCGCCTCCCACGGAATGAATCACCTGTTCTATTCTCAATACGGCGTGGATGAGGCATATCAAGACATGAAGGACGCCAAGGACGCCATCGAGGACGTTCTTGGCGAGGAGATCACGGGCTTCAGGGCCCCGGCCTTCAACGTTTCCTTGAAGCGTCCCGAGCTAATCGAGGCCATCGTCAAAGCGGGCTATAAATACGACTCATCGATTTTTCCTTTCCAAGGCAGAAGATACGGCTGCCCCGAAAGCCCAAGATCGCCTTATCGGATCGGTACCCGAGCCGGAGATCTCATCGAGTTCCATTTATCCACCGTTCGGGTACGGGGCAAAAGAATTCCAGCCGCTGGAGGAGGATACCTGAGACATTTCCCATATTTTTTAAACGCCAAAGCCATTCGTTCAATAAACGAAGAGGGAATTCCGGTCGTGGTATATCTACATCCTCAAGAATGTTTCGAGGGTAAATTCAACCTGCTGATAAAAGAGGCGGACCCGAAAACGCAACTTAAAGCGGCGCTGTTCGATTTCAATCAAAGCGTCGGACGTAAAAGAACCATTAAAAAATTAACGCGTTTGACCGAGGATTTTCAGTTCACGGCGATGAGGAATTTTTTTTCAAGTCCCCAGTATAATGAGAGGGGTCTATTGGAAGTAAGCGTCAAATCATAATTTAATGAGCTTCTTGCAAAAGCCCCTTTCTTGGCGGCATAGCCGCTTTGGATTGTGGTCGCTTGAGAGCGCTTTCGATGGCTTTGGCTTGACAAGGCCTAAGAAAACAACGGCTAGCCTCGCGTCAAGCCGCTCGGAAGAAAAGCGGCGTCGAGCCGCCGCACTCCAAAGCGGGACTTTTACAAGAGGCTCTAATAACTTCGGATTTTACAGTTCCTGCTTTGAAATAGAGTCCTTCGCTCCCATCCTTTCCTGATCGCTATCTCATCCCCTTCAAATCAATTGCTCAATTTTGACCAAGGCGCCTTTTACGACTCCAAGCCTCTTCGCCGTCGATCCGTTCATAACCGATATCTCGAGGCGGCCTGAGGAACCGATAAGGGCAATGAGCAGCCCGGCCTGGCCCATTCCGTAACAGGTTTTCAAACCTTCGATAGTCTCGTTGGCAATGGTGATTTTTACTCGTTCAGGCTGGATCGAGTCGCGGGGCACGTTCGTGATAAGGTTTCCGAAGCGGTCTATCTGGACGACCCGTCCCATGACGGTTTGGCCCGCTACCTCTGGCTCGGGAATCTCGAGCTTCACGGGGTCCGAGACGGGGGACCCCAGGTCGGACAGCCGGAGACCGGAGGCGATCCTGGCGGCGACGGGCGCGAAAACGTCGCGGCCGTGGAAGGTCGAGCTCAGGTTGTCAAGGAAAAATTTTTTCCGGTCCAGAGCGACGGCCTTGTCCGCGGGCAGAAAAAAGGAGAACAGTCCGTTGTCCGGCCCCACGAAAATATTGCCATCCTTCTCGATGGCTATTGGTCTTCGGCTTGTCCCCACTCCGGGATCGACTACCGCGAGATGCACCGTCCCTTTTCCGAAAAAGGGGACCGAGTCCTTGAGGGTCCAGGCCGCCCATTCAACGTCCTGGGCCGGTATCTGGTGAGTCAGGTCCACGATCCTGGCCGAGGGCAGTATTTTTAAAATTACTCCCTTTACCACCCCCACGTAGTGGTCCTCGAGGCCGAAGTCGGAAGTAAAGGTGATAACGCCACTAGGATCGGTCATTATGTTTCCTTGGTTTCTATATACTCAGAACCTATCTGGGCATAATCCGGAGGGACCCGCCCATGGCCTTGAAAAGGGCCTTGTATGACTCGAACATGGCTTTGGGGGCCTTGGTCGTGACCACCCAGGCGGAGAAGTCCCGGGTCTGACAAAAAGACATGGCCTCGACGGGCTTGCCGTCGTTGGGATACTCGTAGTGAATCCAGGCCATGCCCGATCCGGGAAGAGGCTCGACTCCTCCTTCTATGATGTTGAGGTCCTTGATAGACATCTGCATGGCCGGAACGTTGGCGTAAAGGTACTGATAGGGGTCCATCCGCTGAGTCAGACTCTCGACCACAACGTTAACGAGCGGGCCGTCGATGCCCGCGCCGGGGGCGGAGGCAAAAAGCACCGGGTTCTCGGAACGTTTTTCCAAATCCCAGTCGGCCGGGACCTTAAGCGTGTATTGCTTCCATTGATCGTAATGGACCGTAAACTCGACGGACTCGACGGGAATACTCTTGGCGTTGGCACCGTCCTTATCGACCTTGACCTCGGGCGGTCTGCCGGGGCAGGACTGTACGCCCAGATTGGACAAGGCCAAAAGAGCCGCCGCGATGAGCCAAACGTTTACTCTTCTCATGGGAGCACCCGGAAGCTTTGGCTGATTTCCTCCAAGGGCTTTCTGTACTTAAACGCCTGGGTCCGCTCGTAAGTCGCGTTTATTAGGTAGGCGTAGCGAGGACCGGGCAACGCGTAAATAACCGTCTCCAAATCGAAAATACCGATTCTGTGATCGTAGACCAGATAGGCGGCTTTTTGTCCGCCAATCTGGACGTGGCCCTTTTCCAACTCTTTAAAATCGGTAACCATGGTCTTGAGATTGGGCATGTTGGCCTCCATAACCTCGTCACAGGTCATGGGCTTGGGAAGTGGACTCGAGGCAATGGAAACGTTCTCACGATACTTGTCGTCAATCGCGTCAATCTGGGCCAATCCGATAGCGTCAAGCCCCAGGGTATTGACGCGGATTTCCCAGTTTTCGCCGAATTGAATGGAAAACCCTTTTTCCTTATCCTCATAATAGCCGGGTGGGGAATCCGCTCCCTTTTGACAACGCGAGCCAAAACAAAAAACCGCAATTAACGCGCAAGCTAAAGTTATTGCATGATTTATTAGTGGACTGAAGTCGCGCCGGCAAGGCGCCTCGCCATATGTCCTCATAAGACGTCCTTTATTTTGCCCGCGTAATTTCCTCGATAGCCTCGGGGTTCTCCACCGAGGCCAGATCGCCCGGGTCCTTGCCAAGATACTTGCGCTTGATCGCGCCTCGCACGATCTTGGCGGACCTTGTCTTGGGCAGGGCGCTGACGAAAAGAAGCTTCTCGGGTTTAAGCGTTTTTCCCAGCTTGTCAACTATTAGAGAGGAAATTTCAGCCCGGAGTTCCTCGGAAGGCTCATGGCCTTGCTTTAGCACCACAAAGCACACCACGCTCTCGCCTTTCAACTCGTGGGGAACACCTATGGCCGCGCTTTCCTGTACGGCCTTGTGTTCGTTGGCCGCGCTCTCGATTTCGGCGGGTCCCGTGCGTTTTCCCGCCAGCTTGATGGTGTCGTCCGATCTTCCATGCAAAAACCAGAAGCCGTCCTCATCCACCAGGGCCCAGTCGCCGTGATACCAAATACCCTCGTACTTCGAGAAATAGGTGTCGATATAGCGCTCGTCGTCATTAAGAAAAGACTTGGTCATGGAGGGCGCCGGCTTCTTGCAAACCAGGTGGCCTATGCCCCCCTTGATGGAGTTTCCATCCTCATCGAAAACGTCCACGTCCATGCCCAGGCCAGGGCCTTGCAGAGTGCAGGGCTTGAGGGGATGGATCGGATAAGGCTGGAGATGGCAGCCCATGATCTCGGTCCCGCCGGAAATATTGATAATGGGACAGCGCCCTCCCCCGACCTTTTCGAAGAACCACATGTAGGCCTCGGGGTCCCATGGCTCGCCCGAGCTGGCCAGGAGACGAAGTTTACTGAAGTCGTGTTTTTCAACGTTCTCCGGCGGCTGGGCCTTCATCAGCCGGATGGCGGTGGGCGAGATGCCGAACTCGGTCACTTTGTGGTCCTCGATGACGTTCCAGAGCCTGTCCGGTTCCGGGTAATTGGGCGTTCCCTCGTAGACCAGGTAGGGCGTCCGGTAGAACTGGCACCCGATGAACTCCCACGGTCCCATCATCCATCCGATGTCGGTGGGCCAGAAAAAAACGTCCTCCGGTTTCACGTCGCAGGCGTAGCCCACTTCCTTGGATACCTGGGCGATAACGCCGGCGTGGGTGTGGACCGTGCCTTTGGGCTTTCCCGTGGTGCCCGACGTATAAATGACCATGCATGGATCCTCGGCCTCCATCACCTCGGTGGCCGCCTCCTCGGAACGGCCCGCAATCCAGTCCTCGAAATAAACGTCACGGTCGTCCTTCATGGGAACGTCCTGGCCGGTTCGCTTGTAGACAACCACGCGACGGACGCTCGGGACCTGGTCCGCCGCCCGGTCCGCCTCATGCTTGATCGCCACGGGTTTACCACGTCTTACACCACCGTCGGCCGTAAAGAGGGCCTTGGCGCCCGCGTCCTCCAAACGCGTCGCCAGGGCCGCTCCTCCAAACCCGGAAAAAACCGGGATCACGATGGCCCCGATCTTGAGACAGGCGAAGTAAACGGCCACAATCTCCGGGACCATGGGCATGAAGATGCTCACGAAATCGCCCTTGCCGATCCCGTCCTCGCGAAGGGCGTTGGCTATGAGGCATACCAGGGCGTTCATCTGGCCGTAGGTAAAACTTCTCTTTTCCTTGTCGTCTCCCTCCCACATGAGGCAGGTCGAGTCGGCAAAGCCGTTCTTGACGTGGCGGTCGATAACGTTATGCACGATGTTGATCTTGCCGCCCACGAACCACTTGGCCCAGGGGAACCCCCTCGAGTCGTCCAGGATTTCTGTATAAGGCTCGTACCACTCGACGCCCACGTCCGCGAGGCAGGAATCCCAGAACCACCTCGTGTCCCGAGTGCTCCTCTCGATGAGATCGCGGTAATTGTCGATGCCGTGTTTTTGCATGAAGCGCCACACGTTGGTCTTCTCGATCATTTCCCTGGTGGGTTCCCAGATTATTCCTGACATAGTTCCTCCCTTTGGCGAGTGGGCAAAAGATTCTTACAGGCGACGGCCGCGAGCGACAGGATATGGCCTTCCCGATCAAATTCTATCATAGGGCATATTTCAGTCAACGCTCTGAGACAAAAGAAAAAATCCGCCGCCCAATATGTCGGCGCAGCGGGGACAATCTTGCCGCGGTAAAATTCCATCGTTTCCCGGGCCTCTTGCAAAAGTCCCGCTTTGGAGTGCGGCGGCTCGTGTACAGACCGGAGACATGGGTAACAGGTGTTCGGAGACATGGGTAACAGTTGGTACATTCTTCTGTATGTCAATACAGGAGAAGAAAGATGCCATGGAATGAGGTTACCGAAGTGTCTCAGAGGAAGGATTTTGTTTATTTAGCGATGCAGCCAGGTTCCAACATAAGCGAGTTATGCCGTCGATTCGGTATCAGTCGCCGCACCGGCTACAAGTGGATCAGCCGTGGGCAAAGCGGTGAAGAGGACTGGGCATGTGACAGGTCCCGCCGTCCCAGGCGATCTCCCCAGCGTGTTTGCCCGGAGGTCGAGCAGTTGGTGCTTTCGGTTCGCGACGAGCATCCGACCTGGGGAGGGCGCAAAATCGAGCGGCGGCTGATCGATCTTGGTCACGACGAAGTGCCAAGGCCGAGCACGATCACGGCGATCCTCGACCGCAACGGCAGGCTGCGGGACGCCCAGCGCAAGGCTCGCGGTCCCATGAAGCGTTTCGAACGAGAGGCTCCCAACCAGTTGTGGCAGATGGATTTCAAGGGACATTTTCCGACGGCGGCCGGTTCCTGTCACCCTCTCACCGTGGTGGACGACCACTCCAGGTTCGCGTTGACGGTCACCGCCTGCTCCAACGAACGGGCGGACACCGTGCGGGCAAGCCTGGCGCCGGTCTTCATGCGCTACGGCCTGCCCAGCCGCATACTTACCGACAACGGATCGAGCTTCTGCGCGCCGAACTCGCGTTACAACTACATGAGCGCCTGGCTGATCAGGCTCGGCGTCGGCATCAGCCACGGCCGTCCCTTTCATCCCCAGACCCAGGGCAAGAACGAGCGGTTCAACCGGACCCTTAAGGAGGAGGCGATAAGGGGACGCAACTTCGGCGCCCTGAACGACTGTCAGAAAGCCTTCGACCGTTTTCGCGACTGCTATAACCATGAACGTCCCCACGAGGCCCTGGACATGAACACGCCGGCCAGCCGTTACGCGATGAGCCCCTTTGCCTATCCCGAGACTCTGCCCGAAGTCTGGTATCGGGATGATTGGCCGACTTGCAAGGTGAACCCGGGCGGGGCGGTTAGAATCAAAGGCGAGTTTTATCCGGTGGGGCGGGCCTTCGTTGGTGAAAAGGTCGGCTTGCGAAATACACAAGTGGACGGCGTGATCGAGGTTTATTACTGCCGCCAACGGATCATGGTCGTCGATCTGCGAGACCATAGCTGGAGGCAAACGTGATAAAAGGTTTTCTCGACCATGAGGACGATAGCATCTCCACGAGGCCCGTCAAGGGTAAATCCCTGCGGGACGGCTGCGCCGCCCTTGACTGGCCACGTGATCGATGCATAGATAAACTTAGGTCGAGGAAAAATAGGTCAATAGCAGGAGCGCGAGCAAGCGAGGAAATATGTTACCTATGTGCCCGAACACTTGTGAAGCATGTCTCCGGTCTGTACACTCGACGCCGCTTTTCTTCCGAGCGGCTTGACGCGAGGCTGGCCGTTGTATTTTTAGGCCTTGTCAAGCCAAGGCCATCGAAAGCGCTCTCAAGCGACCACAATCCAAAGCGACTATGCCGCCAAGAAAGGGACTTTTGCAAGAAGCTCTTTCCGGCTAAAATTTTTTGAGCCAGTATGGTATCCCTATGTTTTGAGAAAGCTCAGGGCGAGGCGGTTGAATACATCCGGGCATTCAACGTGAGGAGTGTGTCCGGAATTATCAAATACTTGGAGATGAAAATTCCCGGACAAGTTCGTAAAAGCCTCGGAAGTTTCGCGAGGAATGATTTTATCCTTACCGCCATGAATTAGAAGCACGGGTATTCCATGGACGGCCAGGACCTTTGCCTCCTTTTCCAGAAAAGGCGGATCAATGCCGCTTTTCACTCCGAACATGACCATATTGTTCGAGCCCGCTATACAAAGGGGCCTGAAAACCGCAGCCGCGTATTCCTCGGACACGAGGTCCTGGCGCGGGAACATGCCGGACGCCAGCGTTTTTTTTATTATGGGAGCGGCGGGATTTGAGAGAAAATCCTCGGGCAGATGGAAGTTGGACATAGACCGGTTAACCTTGAAATCGTAGGGCATGATATGGGGAGAAGACAAAACCATGCTCTCGAATCTTTGGGGGTTGGCCGCCGCCATGGCTACTGCTATGCCTCCTCCCATCGAGTGGGCCACAAGCGAGCATCTTCGAATATCCAGGGCGTCGATTATGGCAAGAACCATCTTGGCGAACCTGGTGAAATCCATGGGCCCCTTGAATTTAATACGCTCACTGTATCCGAAACCGGGGAGATCAAGAGCAAAGACCTGGAACCTCTCGGCAAGCTCCGGAATATTTCGCCGCCACATGACCGAGTGATAGAGAAAGCCATGGATTAAAACCACCGGTCTTCCAGCGCCCTTTACGAAATAGTGTATCTTGCGGCCATCCACGGTAATGAATTTGCCTCGCGCGTACCTTATGGCCGCCTCTTCATGAGAGAGCGTCTCAATCGGAAATATTTTATCCATGTCCATCATCGCGTGTCCGATTCTACATTTTTGCGTGGATACTTTGAAAATACAACTAAAAGAGCCTCTTGCAAAATTCCCGCTTTGGAGTTCGGCGGCTCGACGCCGCTTTTCTTCCGAGCGGCTTGACGCGAGGCAAGCCGGTGTATTAATAGGCCTTGTCAAGCCAAGGCCATCGAAAGCGGTCTCAAGCGACCGCACTCCAAAGCGGCTATGCCGCAAAGAAAAGGACTTTTGCAAGAAGCTCAAAAGAGTGCATCGATAAAAATGATGACCGTGATCGGGCAACTGAAAATTCCGATTAAATCGATCCGAGAATAACAAAAACTTGCGTGATCTTACCGATTTTTTAGTTTTTTGAGGATGTTCTAAATCAAGTACACTGTGAGTATTAGTGTGGCCAAGATGCAACAGTTTTAGGATGGTTTTTTAAATATGTTCCGGCAACTGGTTTTGATGTTCTCAGGTGAAAGCTTTGATAACAAGTGTGAAGTATTGTTATCGAAGCATCTGTTTTAACGGTCGATATCTTCATCAAGTGCAATGATAACTTGCGCTAATCTAACGATATTCTCATACTAGCGCCCAAATGGCCCTCATTGTGAGATGAAGCCGTTAGTAAGGTGAAGCGGCTTGGCGATGGCCAGGAAAATCGATTCGCCTGGGCTTTGGCATGTTATTAGCTTATTTCCTACTCGACGGTAGCCCTTTGCATGGATGCTGAGAAAGGAAATCGGTGCAAAATGTCGAAATTGCAAAAAACGATCGGACGCTCGATAAGTTGCTGCGGAGTTGGCATACATAGCGGTGAAAAAGTAACCATGACCTTGAATCCCGCCGAGGCCAATCACGGGATAATATTCAACAGGACCGACGTTAACCCTCGGGTTAAAATACCCGCCATCTGTGAAAACGTCAAAAGCACTTTAAACGCCTCCACTTTGGGGGTCAACGGCACGAGGATTGGAACGGTCGAGCACATCATGGCGGCCCTTGCCGGCCTGTCGGTTGACAACGTGGATATCGAGGTCGATGGTCCAGAAGTCCCCATTTTAGACGGCAGCGCGGCGCCCTTTGTCGAGCTTATCAAGCAAGCCGGCGTGGTCGAGCTTGACGCGGCCCGCTCGTGGCTGGTCATCAGGCGGCCGGTCCGGGTGCGCGTGAACGGGTCTTATTCTGAAATACGGCCCTCCTCCAACACGGTATTCAACTGCTCGATCTCGTATCCCCATCCCATGCTCGAGTACCAGGAGAGGAGCGCGACCCTGACGGCTGACGAGTTCGAGAGCGAGATAGCCGGCGCCAGGACCTTCGGTTTCCTTGAGGACATCGATAAGCTGAGGTCACTTGGGCTGGCAAGGGGAGGCTCACTCGAGAACGCCTGCGTTTTCGATGAGAACGGACTCGTCAACAAGGAAGGCTTCCGCTGGAACGACGAGTGCGTCAGACACAAGATACTCGACATGGTGGGCGACCTGGCCCTGGTCGGGCTTCCCTTCCTGGGCGAGATCACGGCCCATAAGGCCGGCCATGGCCTAAACCATAAGCTGGTGCATAAGCTTCTTTCCAACCCCGAGAACTACGACGTAGTCGATGGAAGCGAAATCGGCGAGAACGTAATCGAGTGGCGCGAAAGCGAGGCGAGGGCGGCGTATTTATAGTTACCAATTCAACTTGAATAAAAGCCGCGTTCTATCGCGGCTTTTTTTATGGCATAATGGCGGTTTGTTTTTGGATCGCCGAAGATTATGAGTTATCACGTTACAACCGGAAGGTGGAAGCTGGGAGTATTCCTGGCCTTTATCACCGCGCTCCTTTGGGCTGCGGCGCCCATTGCCTTGAAGGTGGTCCTGGACGGCATGGGTCCCATTACCATAAGCTGGTTTCGGTTTACCATCGCCATGACGGCCCTGGCCCCGTATCTGATGGTCAAGGAGGGCTTGCCGCGACCGTCCGAGTTCAAGGGTTTCGCGCCGCTTCTGGCCCTGGCCGCTATTGGCGGACTTTGCGTTAACCAGATTTTTTTCATGACCGGCCTCGACCGCATCCCGCCGGGAGCGGCCGTGGTAGTCATCCAATCGGCCAACTTGTTCTTCCTCGTGGGCGGGCTGATCGTCTTCCGGGAGAGCTTTGGGTGGAAACAAATGGCGGGGTGCGCCGCCTTTGCCCTGGGCCTGGTTTTTTTCTTTAACGAAAGGATTGGAAAACTGGTCCATGGCATTGACGAGTACGCAATCGGCGTGGGCTTTATTCTAGTGGCGGCCCTGGGATGGGCCTTGTACGCGCTGGCCCAGAAGCAGCTTCTGAACCACATATCTTCCCTTAAAATAATGCTTCTGGTTTACGCGGGGGGCTGCGCCTGTTTCCTTCCCTTGTCCAGTCCGAAGGAGGCGCTGGGTCTTACTTTTCTGCAGGGGGCGCTTTTACTGTTCGCCGGGCTGAACACCGTGGTCGGATACGGCTGCTTTTCCGAGGCGCTCGATCACGCGCCGGCCACGCGGGTCAGCTCGGTGCTGGCTTCCATACCCATATTGTCGCTGATCATGTCCCGGGCGGTCGCCGCGCTGGTACCCGGCTACATCGAGCCCCAGCCGCTGAACTGGCTTGCCGTCGCGGGGGCCTTCATGGTGATGATGGGTTCGATCACGGCCGCGGTCTCGAGCAAGTCCTCACTCGCGGCGGAAAGCCCCGAGGCGGGGGCGCCCTCTTAGATGCGGCACCCTTCCTCGAAATATTTGTAGTTCAGTCTTCTGCCCACGTTCAGCGCCAGGAAGGGAGCGAAGTCCTTTTTCGTCCAGGCCATCCGCCTGAAGATCGATTTGGCCGAGTACATGCGGCGGTAAGCCTTGAGGTATCCCTCCAGCAGTTGGCTGGGACTCATCTTCTTCGGCTGGTACACAACATGGTTCATGTCGTAGCGCGACCAGTCGTGATGAAGGATTCGACCCTCCCCGGACATGTCCTCGTAAAGCTGGGTAAAAGGAAGTGGAGTGAAAATATAGAAATTGGCGCCCTCGATCTTGTTGTCCTCGCAGAATCTGACCGTGTTGTCGAATACGTTCGGATCGTCGTCGTCGAACCCAAAGATAAAGGAGCCGAAAACCTTGATTCCCGCGCCCCGGATGGCGGCGAGGCTGCGCTTGAATTTTTCCGTCGAGTTCACCCGCGACTTGCCCACCGCCGCCAGGTTCACGTCGTTGACGCTTTCAATGCCGATGAACAGCCACTCGCAACCGCTTCGGGCGGCCAGATCGAGAAGCTCCGGGTCCTCGCCCACCCGGATGTCGGCCTGGCTGTACCATTTCCTCTTGAGCGGGATCATGGCCTCGAAGAGCTTTTTGGCCCGGTTGGGAGAGCCCGCAATATTGTCGTCCACTATAACCATATAGCCCGGAGGCATGGACTTTATCTCCTCCACCACCTCGTCGATGGGACGGAAGCGGAACTGTCGGCCCCAGAACTGGCTGACGGCGCAGTAGCTGCAAGCGTGAGGACATCCTCTCGCGGTCTCGATTACGTTGGGCAGGCTGTAGGCCTTGCGGTTAACAAGGTCAAGCCTGGGTTTGGGAAGCCCCACCAGGTCGTGAGGGGTCTCGGACTTGTATTGCCTTTTCATCCCTGTCCCCAAAAAGTCCTCGATAAGAGAATCCCAGGCGCCCTCCGCCTCGCCTATTACGATGGCGTCGCAATGCTCGAGGGCTTCCTCAGGGAAGAAGCTTACGTGGAACCCGCCCATCACCACCGGGACACCAGCCGCCCGGAAGCGGTCCGCGATCTGGTAGGCCCGCGCCGAGACCTGAGTAATAACCGTGATGCCGACCAAGTCGGGCCGGAGGTTGAAATCGACGTCCTCGATCGACTCGTCAACGATCTTTATATCGAAAAGATGATCGGCCCTGGCCGCTAAAAGGGGAAGATTCAGCTTGGGAATCGAGGACTTGCGACGACGTTTCGAACCGATACGGTCCTTGTCCTGACCCGGATGAATAAGTAAAAGAGTAGGCTTGGCCATAATGAACTCACTTTGCGGAAGAAAGCGCGGAGGGCTTAAATAACGGTCCGCGGAAAATACCGATTCATGCCGCGAGAATCTGGAATGACGTCGCGACCCCCGACAGTAAGGATTGCTTTCCCATGACAGGATACGTACAAGCGGCAATAGAAAGCTTAAAAGATACTCATAACGAGTTACCGCCCCTTCATCCCCACAGGTAACTAAATATATTATACTCTCCCCGCAGCCGCTTGGCAAGGGAAATTAGACACGCGAGTCTAATTTTTTCAAATCGGTTGTGGCCCTGCCGCTCGTGATGAAGACCCGGCGGAAAACCAGCATGACGTCACTTAATTTAGGCGATCGATACCCGTATCAATACCCTTATCCTAACTTCGCCGTCCGTTGAGGTCTCCTTGTAGTTTGATCCCTCTTTCCCAGGGTCCCGGCCTCGCGCCAAGACATTCACCTGACGGGTGAATCTCTATGATGGTAAATTTAAGAGAAATAATCTTCGCCCGTGATTGAGTTTTGTCATGAATCGCTTTAAAGGAGTTCTTCCTTTATAGTGGACCAATGGATGTTAACTATCTCTGGTGATCTTTGAGGATCAGAAGCGTCCCAAAAAGAAAAATATTCAAGCTCTTTTTCCTGATTAAACGGGTCCGCGGCTAGCATTGCCCTATGCATGGCTTCATGATTGACCTTATAAGCGTCGACAACTCTGAATTTATGACCGTAAATGGCGTTGGACATGAGAGGAATGGGTATTAAAAGCGTAAACAGAATCGCAAAAGGCGAGAGAATTTTTTGGAGCAACGTGTATTCCGATCTTGATTTACCGAATTTTGTGCGCTTTCTTTTTCCCTGCCCGCTAATGCAGTCGACTTGAGTTAGCATCTCAACGTAATATCTTCCCTTTTCAGCATCTTTTAAGATACTGAGAGGTACCCTGAAAACGCCGAACTCTCCCTCGCTCATATGTACGCTCATTTGCCACTGAAAAATGAAATGCTCGGTTTTAGGTTTGCCGAACGCCTTTTTTAGCTTCAACGCTAAATTAAATTCCCGGGGCTCATCATGAGCGTTTTCAACCATCACAAGCCAGCGATAAGAACCTCCAGGTATATATTCTTTTTCCTTGCTCATCATGGCGAATTTTACGCCGTTTTGTTCGTATATTTCTTTGGCCTTAACGCGGCCGTGAAGAAACTCGGGATACTCTCCGGCGCCGTAAAAAAGATGTAAATATTTGTAAGTTCCCCAGATGAAGAGAAAAAAGAATGGGATCGCCAGCAAAAGCATAAGCGGATAGCCGTCGAGGCCGGAAATTATCAAGATAAACGAGATAAAAAAACCGGTGAACGCTAAAAAAAAAAATAAATATTTCTTTGTTCCATTATAAAGTGCCCTCAAAATCTGAAAATCTGGGGGACGAAATCTGGGGGACATCACAGATATCTCGCCTCTTTTCAGCTTTATCCGCATTATTACGTATCTAATCTCTCCCAATACTTCACTTTCTCAGTCCCATTTTGAAGCGGTAGCCCCTATTACTTCACCAATTCCAATTTGCAACCGACAACCGGGAAACGGATTGGCAATCCATGTGTTTACCATTGCCCGTATTGAAACCATCTTTTCAATTGCTCCGTCCTTTCGGGACTCCTAGTCGTTTGGCCCTTCTTCCTTAGTGTCCCGGACCCGCTCGACGGACGCGGGAGAAGAAAAAAATCAAAAAGGAACCGATGGCGCAAAACCCGGCCGTTGCCGAGACCCATAGCCCGAGGCGGAGGGAGGCGGGCCGGAAGGAGAAAGTGACCGAGTGCCGGCCGGCGTCGAGCCAAACCGCGCGGAAGGCGTGGTTGGCCCTTAATATCGGGGCCTCCACGCCGTCAACCTCCGCCCTCCATCCAGGATACCAAACATCGCCAAGCACGACCAGGCCCGGGTCAGTCAGGTCCGCGCCGATCATGACCCGGTCGGCCTGATAGCTTTGAATCTCGATTTTCTCCCCCGCCGGCCAGGAGGAATCGCGGACTGGCAAATTAAGTGGAGCTTCGAGAAGGACTTCCTTGGCCGGCTGAAAAACACGGTTACGAAGATACTTAAGGCGCGCCGCCGCGTCCGGGACGACATTATATTTATGGACGATAAAGGCCCGGGGAAGCGCGCCGGGGTTGACGAATACGTTGAGCCCGGCCAGATCAAGGCGTTTGAAATAAGCATTGGGATTAAGGACCGCGGGATTGAATATCTCGATTTCTGGGACTTCAGATCCCGAGGACGGGGACGGCGGCAGGACGTCCATGCCAACTCGAAGGGTCTGGCCGTGCAGGTCCGATAAATCGATGGTCTGAAGATGGTTTTGAAGGACCTCGTCCGAGTTGATGAAAAACCGGGCGAAGAGAAGGCGGTGATTGCCGGTTTGATCGACCCGGGCCCGGACCTGGACCCACGCCGGCGCCGTCAGGTCCGTCTCGGTCCCTTCTCGGCGGAGCTCGAATTGGAACGACGACCCCGCCGGCGCGAGCCAGGTCTGTCGCCACGATCCGGGCGCCATGATCGCTACCCCCCCTGGAACCAGGCCGGAGAGTCCGGTCCGCCGGCAGCCGCGGGCGGGACAGTCCCTGGCCTGCCAGTGGTAGGCCGGGAAAAAATGCGAGGCGAACTTAAGGTTGGCCTCCTCGGTTATGACGTAGACCACGTTGAGAAAATTTAATAGATGGACGTTCTGGTCGGAAATATAGTTCGGGTTTTTCAGTTGCCAAAAATTAAGACGCTGCCATCCGCCGTCCTTGGCGGGGGGCAGAAGCTGCATGTAGAATTCGGCGTACCACTGGATCGAGGACGTCATGAAGGAGTCGGTGGTTTGCTCTCCGGGCAAGGACCCCAACTGATAGGGAATTGAACGCCGTCCGAAACGGTGAGCGGGAGCTACTGTCATGCTCCGGCCGATCGGTCGCGGCCGTGAGAAATACTCGAGATAGGCCGGGTTGAATCGAGGAAAATCCAATCGCTCCCGGTGGAGGATAAAAAAGGAGGGGATATAACACTCGATAATAAATAAAACGCACAACCAGCCCGCTACCACGCGGGCGCGCGACCCGGTCACGATGACGATCATCCCGCCCAGGGCCAGAAGCAGGTATATAACGGCCACCCGGTCTTGATAGGCGGCCACTCGGTCCATGGGGAACTGATTTTGGCTGACCGTGAACCAGGCGGCTTCCAGTTTGAGGAAAGCCGCGAAAGCAAGGGAGGTGCTGGAAAAGATCGCGATATATCGCCGAGCCCGGGCGGAGGCAAGGACGTGGTCAATGAAAAACGCGACGAGCAGCGCAATCAGGATGCTCGCGTAATAGAAGTTTAGATGGTGCCACATCATCTTCCCGACAAAGGGGAGCCTATAAGCCACGCGGAGCAGGCCGAAGGGATTGGCCGTAAGCAGCAATAAGCAGGCGATGCAGATAAATATTACCTTGATGGCCGGGCGCTTTCTCATCTCGGTGATACTCAAAACCAGGACCGCTGGAGTGATCGCTCCCAGGATAACCCGGATATATCCCGCCACCGCCCTGCCGGACGCGGTGGAGCTGAAGGTTTCATAGGAAAACCAGGCGGGGTCGGATCGGGTGCTGAAGTGGACGAATTCGTACACGGGCAGGAACTGGATAAGGCCCAGGGCTACCCCGCCCCCAACCGACGCGGCGATCAATATTAGCGCTTTTCGCCGCTCCCACAGATCACGCGGCCTTACCGCCGCGACGCCGGCTAAAATAATGAAAAGGGTTAAGAACTCCCGGCCAATGGTCTCCATATTGCCGCCCAAAACCTGCAACCCGAGCGCCGCGATCGCCCCCAAAAAAGCCGCCGGGCTCCGATAGCGCCAAATCCCCACGTAACAGGAAAAAAGGAGCGGCGTCCACGAGAAGGTCAATAAGCGAGGCAGAAAATGATCGGCCTCCCCGATCTGAAAAAGCAGCAACCCGAAAAGGGCCCCCGACAAGGAGGCCCATGGCCCCCGCGACAACAGCCGCGCCAGCAGGTATAACGAAAGGGTGAAGATCGCCAGATGCACGTATGTCCCGACCACCGCCGCGACGTTATAAGGGAGAATGGAATAAATAACGCCCAGGGGCGCAAACCGGCTGGTATGAGACCAGCCGATCAGCGGCGTGCCCGAGTTGAACTGAGGCATCCAGGCCGGAAAAAAACCGCGTTCCGCGTTTTCGTCAATAACTCGGCGGTAAAGCATCCACTCGTTCAGGTTCTCGCTGTTGCCCGGTTCGATGGCGCCTATCAGGGTCTCGCCCCGAAAAAGATAGGGGACCGCTGGAACAAGTGAAAGTATCAATAGCAAGGCCGGTAACGCCAGGTCCAGGCGACTGAACTTAAGGGGCGGGAATTCCTCCTTGTCCGAGCCGAGGGTGGCGACAGGCGGAGCGTCGGCGCTGGAATTCATGCGATCATTATCCCGTCGCGGGAAGAGCCCCGCTCTATGATCCAGTGAATCCTGGTGAAGAAATCCGGGGACGAGAAATCCGGGGACGGCATATTTATCTCGCTTCTATTCAGCTTTAGTCTCGTTATTAATGATCGATGCGAAGGCCAATGGCGGACTCGTGAGAAACCCATAACGCGCGTAGGCGGCGCAGCCCCGGTCCGAGCGTTTTCTTCCACTAATTCAAGCATAGACTGACGCTTATCCTCCCTCGCGTTATACGATTCTTTTCAAAGGGATGGCAGTATAACATGTTCTGCCCGCGTCTTTCCCGCCCACGCAATATTGGAGGCAATATCCCGCGTGCCATCCAGCGAAATAGTTGCATAGGTGGCAAGGGAAGTCAATTATTCCTTTGCAAAGTTCTCTTCTTGTCGCTGAAGCCAATTTGGATCACGGAAGCATAAGTCCGCCTTGATATGGAGGCGGCATATTTATCTCGCCTTTATTGCGGGGCAGAGGGGCGTTTATGGATATTCCATCAACATCGAGCGTTTAAGGGGACCTATATTATTTCCAACAATTAAAGTGATTTTCCTGGGATATTCAAAGAACGGCCCGGCCTCGCTTCACTCCCTCTTTCTAGGCGGAATATTTTTTCAGGTAATAACGGAACTGGTGATAGGTCAGGCCCAGGCGTCTGGCGGCTGCGGCCTGGTTGCCCCCCGCCTCCTCCAGGGCGGAAAGCACCAGGGACCTCTCATGGGCCTCGACCCTTTCCCTGAAGGAGCCGGACGCTGGAAAGGCCCGCTCGGCCGCGTGGAGGCCAAGGTCCGAGGCGGTGATCTCGTCGGTCGTGTCCCTGTATACGGCCCTCTCGATGACGTTCTTAAGCTCCCGCACGTTGCCGGGGAAGGCGTAATTTCGGAGGGCCCTGACCGCCTCCTCCCCCAGCCTCTTGCCCTGGAAGGCCGGGACCTCGTCCATGAACCTGTCCAGGAAATAATCGGCCAGGAGGTCCACGTCTCCCTCTCTCTCCCGGAGAGGAGGAACGCGTATCTCCTCGAAGGAAAGGCGGTCGTAAAGGTCGGCCAGGAACTTGCCCTCCCGGATCAGCTTGTCCAGGTCCGCGTTGGTGGCCGCCACGATCCGGGCGTTGACCTTTATTTCCTCGCGCCCGCCCACGCGGTTGAAGGTCCCGTACTCGACCACCCGCAGAATCTTGCGCTGGAAGGGAAGGCTCATGTTGCCTATCTCGTCCATGAAAAGCATGCCGCCGTCGGCCTGCTCGAAACGGCCGCCGCTCCTTTTGGCCGCCCCGGTGAAGGCGCCCTTCTCGTAGCCGAACAGCTCGCTCTCGAGCAGAGAGTCAGTAAAGGCCGCGCAGTTGACCACCACGAAACTCCCCATGGGACGCGGGGAACGGCCGCTTTGGCTGGAGGAGTTTTTCGCGGCCATGTAGATGGCGCGGGCCACGAGCTCCTTGCCCGTTCCCCTCTCGCCCGTTATCAGCACGGGCCGGGGAATGGAGGCGACCTTGTCCACCCGGCTCACCACCTCCATGATCGCGTCGGAACGGCCCACTATCTCGTAGCGGGAGCGGGCCGCCTCCTGGAGAAGCTCGTTCTCCCGCCCCAGTTCCCGGTTCTTCTCGATAAGAGAGATAAGGGCCTTGATTTTGCCGAGCTGGGTGGAAACGCGCTCGGACAAATTGTCGGTCCGGACCAGAAAGTCGCTGGCCCCCGCCCGGACCGCGTTGTTGGCGATATTTACGTCGCCCTTTTCAGCAACCATGACCACGGGCACGATGGGGTCGATCTGCCGAATCTCGAAAAGAGCCGACAGCCCGTCGATCCTGCCGTCGCCAAGATGATAATCGACCACGATAAGATCGCACCTTGCGCCTTTGCCCAAAAGGGCCAACAGCTCGCCGGCGCTGGAGATTGTCTTTATTATTCCACTTGTTCCGCAGACCTGGACAAAGGCTTCGCATAGGCTTTGGAGGTCTTTCCTCGGGGTATCCAGGATGTAAACGCTCTTGGTATTGTCGCCGATCACGGGTTTATTTTAAAAGATCGAGATGAGAAAAACAACTGGAATGTGACAATTTTCACCACACCTGAAGTTTTCCACCATCAAAAAGAGGCGGTTTTTTAGGCAATATCCAATCAAAACGGATACTTAAAATTAATCTCCCCTTGGGCACGCAATTTCCATTAAAGGTATTACCAAGAGGACATGAAGATGATGAAAATAGAAACCATAGACATAATATTCATCGCGGGAATTATTGAAGGAACGGCCCAGTTATGTTTCCTGGGCGCCGCTTCATTCCTGGCCAATATAACTCTTTTCCCCCGGTTGTCCGGCCTTTTCGGCTCATTGCGAATAAGTCCCCAAGGCCGAGTGTCTCGCGGCTCCGTCCGCTCTTCTTGTACCATGGGCGGGCCTCTCATTATCCTGGCGCTTTGGTCCTCGCTGTTTGGGTCGCTGGGGCTCTTGGGCAGGTCTTTTTTCCACTTCGATACCATGGTCCTCCTGGCGGGTAGCGCGGCGGCGTCCCTTCCCGTCGCCCTTGTTTGTTCCCTGCTGCTTGGCCGCTACCTGACCGGCTCCGAGGCCAGGGAGATGGAAAGCGAGTATCTGCCCGGCCGGATAGCCAACGTGAGCCTGGCCATCCCCGAGAATGGGGTCGGCCAGGTCAGCCTGGTCTGCAACGGAAAGCGCGTGATCATTCCCGCCAGGGACAAAAGACGCAAGGGCATTTGCCGGCGTTCGATGGTAGTCATCATCGGGATCGATAGAAACGTTGCCGAGGTGGTCGAGTTTTAAACGCGAAAGGAGAGGCGACATGAAAACTCCACCGAGTATAAAAAAGTAGAAGGCTGAAGGGTTTTCAAAGGCAATAACGAAAAGAGCCGGGCGGCTCATGAGAAAGGAGAAAGCAAATGGAATTTTTATCCGAGTGGTGGGGTCTTCTGGTGGCGATGGCCGGGATATTCGGCTCGGTCATAGCGGCGGGCGGCTACTTCGCCTCGAGATACGAAAAGGTCGGACCTAACGAGGTCCTTATCGTTTCGGGCAGAAAGGGAGTCTACATGGACCCCTTTGGCAAGAAAAAAGTCGAGAAGAATTTCCGCATTTATCACGGCGGCGGGACCTTCGTCCTCCCCGTGCGCGAGAAAGTCAGCAAGATGAGCGTCGAGCTTATGACCCTCGAGATCAGGACCCCCGAGTTCTTCACCAAGTTCGGAGTGCCCATCGTGGTGGACGGCATAGCCCAGATCAAGGTCAGGAGCGACGACCCGATCTCCACCATCACGGCGGCCGAGATGTTCCTGTCCAAGAAGCCGGACGAGATGAACGAGATAGCCCACCAGATGATGCAGGGCCATTTGCGAGCGGTCATCAGCACTCTTCCCTTCGAGGAAATCCACGCCAACCCCGAGGCTTTCGCCCAGACGGTCCAGCGCCTGACGGCGGAGGACCTTGCCAACATGGGCATCCAGGTGGTGAGTTTCACCATACGCGAGATCAAGGACCCCTCGGGATACCTGAAGGCAATTGGGCGGCCCAAGGTGGCCGAGCTTCACAAGAACGCGATCCTGGGCGAGGCGGCGTCTCATCGCGACGCGGAGGTGGGCAAGTCGGCCGCGGAAAGGGAGGCCTCGGTGGCCTCGTCCAAGGCCAGGCAGGAGGCGGAACTGGCGGCGATCAATAAGGAACTGGCGGTCCAGAACGCGCAAATGGAAAAGGAGAAGCGCCTAAACGCCATGAAGGTCGAGGTGGCCAGGACCCAGGCGGCCTCGGACATGTCCTACGAGTGCGCCAAGGTCAAGCACCGCCAGAGCTTGGTGGAGGAGGAACTGGGAGTCAGCAAGGTCGAGCGCGAGAAACAGATCGAGATCGAGGAGCTTGAGGTTAGAAGGAAGGAGATCGAGTTGATGCACGGCGTCAAGAAGCCCGCCGAGGCCGAACGGTATCGCGTCGAGACCATAACCCAGGCCGAAAGGCTAAGGCTCGTGAGCATGGCCGAGGCCCAGGCGGAGGCCGAGCGGCAAAAGGGACTGGCGGAAGCCGACGTCATCAGGGCCAAGGGAGAAGCCGAGGCCCAGGCCATACGCCTCAAGGCGCTGGCCAAGGCGGAGGGTGAAAAAGCCATGTTCCTGGCCGAGGCGGAGGGCATGCAACAAAAGGCCAAAGCCTACCAGGAGTATAACTCCGCCGCGGTGAGCCAGATGCTGATCGAAAAGATGCCCGAGATAGCCGCCGCCGTGGCCGCTCCTCTCCAGAGGATCGACCGCATCGTCATGATCAGCGGCGCGAACGGCGACAACGGGGACTCCTCCGGTTTCGGCCGTATCACCAAGGGAGTCACCGAGGTCATGGCTCAGGTCCCCGCGGTTTTCGAGGCCATGACCGGAGTGGGCCTCGAGGACCTCATAAGGAAAGTGCCCGCCTTCAAGGAGGTCGCGGAAGTCAAAAAGGCCGATACCGCCTCCGGGCAAGATCAAAAGGCCCTGACCAGCCAAGACAACGGGACAAGCCAGGGACTTGAAAGGTCGCAAAGCCAGTAGTCAACAGCCGGAGCCAAGCGCGAAGGCGGCCGGATTGACGTCCGGCCGCCGCTTCCTTTCCCGCGTGGGTGAGAGGAGCGAAAGGGCTGAAGGCCTGGGGGCCGAGGGCGCTTGGAGGCGTTTTCCGGCGGCTTTCGACCGGCGATTTGAGGGACCTGATGACGGGAGAAGATCAGCCGGCGGCTAAGTCGCCCATGCATGATGATTAGATGGGCGACCCGGAAAAAAACAGGATTGACCCTGGGAAACCTGATCCAATACGCGAACGAGGCGCTGGGAGCGGCGGGCCATTAATCTCCGCTCGTTCTTTGCTTACCATAATATCGTCGAATCCTAGCGAAACCCAAGTTGAAGAATAGGGAAAAAGGCATTTAAATAGATAGTGTAGGGTCGATCCTTGACGCTCCCTAATATACTTTCGGCCCGATCTTATAATCGCCGAGGAAGTTCGCCTCTAAACGGAGTAATTAAATGATCGACCATACCCTATACGACACCCTGTCCGACAAGCCTTTAAGCCCCCACGCGTCCGGAGCGTTCGGCGCCGCCGGCCTTTTCCCCATGCTGGGATTGATGGGTCAGGCCTGGGCCTACTACGTGGACGCGTGGCAGCGTCACGTCCTGTTCAATGACGTTTTGAGGAAGCAGGGCAACGTTTATTTCGAGCACAAGAGGAAGGGCCTTCCTCCGGTCCTCAGCTTTGGCCATGAGATCGTCATGGACGGGCGGGAGCTTGCAAGGCCAGTGAACTACGCCCTGGCCCGGATACTTCCCGACGAGGGCGTCGAGCTTGACCCGACGTCTCGTCCCATCGTGATCGTCGACCCCCGCGCGGGCCACGGTCCCGGCATCGGCGGCTCGAAAAAGGACTCGGAGATGGGCCTTAGCCTGCGGGACGAGAGGCCGACTTATTTCGTGATGTTCTTTCCCGATCCGGTCCCGGGCCAGACCATCGAGGACGTGATGAACGCGGAGATAGCCTTCGTCGAGCGCGTGAAGTCGCTGCATCCGGAGGCCCCGGCCCCGGCGGTGATAGGCAACTGCCAGGCGGGCTGGGCCGTGGCCATGATGGCGGCCAAGCGTCCGGACCTTGCCGGTCCCATCGTCATGGTGGGTTCTCCTCTTTCCTATTGGGCGGGGGAGGACGGCGACAACCCCATGCGCTACCGGGGCGGCTTGATGGGCGGCGCGTGGCCGGCGTCCTTCCTCTCGGACCTGGGGGGAGGACGCTTCGACGGGGCCTACCTGGTGGGAAATTTCGAGTACCTCAACCCGGCCAACACCTTCTGGAAGAAGAAGTACCACCTTTATTCCAACGTGGACACCGAGGAGGACAGGTACTTAAACTTCGAGAAATGGTGGAACGGCTTCGCGGACCTGACGGAGGAGGAGATTAAGTTTATCGCTTCCGAGCTTTTCATCGGCAACAAGCTCGAGCGGGGTGAAGTCGAGCTGGAGAGCGGCGAAAGGATTAACCTCAGAAACATCCGGCGGCCGATCATAATATTCTGCTCGGAGGGCGACAACATAACCCATCCGAAGCAGGCCCTCAACTGGGTCTTCAAGGTATGGAGGAGCGAGGAGGAGCTGAAGGCGGACAAGCAGGTCATCGTTTACCTGGTGCATGAGAGCATCGGCCACCTGGGTATATTCGTCTCCGCGAGCATAGCCAGGAAGCATCACAAGGAGATCATGACCGACGTGGACGCGGTGGACTATCTTGCGCCCGGCCTTTACGAGATGATCATCGAGGAGTCCGAGGCGTCGGGTGAATCGGGCCGTCCTGCCGGGGGTGTCCGCTACGAGGAGAGGAAATTCTCCGACGTGGTGGACCTGAAGCGCTGCGAGGAGGATGAGGAGGCCTTCGCGGTGGTGGATAAAATCTCGACCATCAACGACGCGGCCTATAAGCGCCTTATCTCTCCCATGGTCCGGGCCGTGTCCACCAGGGCCGGCGCGAGCGCCCTTAAGGCCATGCATCCTCTCAGGGCCCCGAGGTACTATTACTCGGACTATAACCCCATGATGTATTTTTTCAAGGTCGCGGCGCCCCTGGTGAAAAAGCACCGGAGGCCCGTCTCACCGGACAACCCCTTCCTCGAGGCGGAGAAGAAGTATTCCGACTTTATCGTCAAGCTCCTGGACATGAGGAAGGAAATCCGAGACAAGCGCTCCCAGGTTATATTCCGCAAGACCTACGATCATCCCCTGGTTAAAAGGATGTTTCTCGGCGCGGGCAACGGCAATGGCCGGCAATGCGACGGGGGGGTCGAGGTCGCGCCGTCACCGGTAACCGAGGCGGAGCGGTCCCGTCTTCTGGCGGCCATGGGTGAAGGCGGATTTGTCGAGGCCGCGATCAGGATCATGATCGCCGTGGCCCGGGCCGACGGATGTTTCAGCCGGTCGGAATTCAAGGCCGCCCGCCGCGTGAGCGCGTCGTATCCGGAGCTTGGCTCGCTCGATCCTCGCGAGGTCAGGCGGATCGCGTCGGACCAGGCCAGGATGCTGCAAGTTGATGAGAATGAAGCCATAAAATCTCTTTCCGCGCTGATCCCGGACGAGAAGTCAAGGCGGGACGCTCTCCAAGTGGCGCGGCAAATGGCCGAGGCGGGCGTTAAACCCGAGGGCCAGGAAAAGCTTCTGGCCAGGATAGAAGAGGTCCTGCTCGGCCGACCGGGCCCCTCGAGGCCTAGCCTTTAAACTCGGACAGAGTTTTCGCGAAAACCGAGGCGGCCTCCTCCCCGAAGAGCACGAAGTATACTCTTTCGAGAGGACCGCCCTTGTCGAGATAATCAATCGTTTCCTCGATCATGACCCGGGCGCACTTGTCGAGAGGGAAGCCCGCTATCCCCGTCCCGATGGCGGGGAAGGCGACGGTCTTGAGCCCGTTTTGGCCGGCCAGGCGAAGGCTTTGCGCGACCGACGACCTCAGGTTCGGCTCCGCGGTTTTTCCGCCAAGGCTCATCGAGGCCGCGTGAATGACGCGTCGCGCCTTGAGGTTGCCCGCGCCGGTAATGGCGGCCCCACCCACGTTGATGGCGCCTATACGGTCGCATTCCTCCTGGATGGACGGCCCCCCCTTCTTCCTGATGGCCCCGGCCACGCCCGCGCCCAGCTTCAAGTCGTTATTGGCCGCGTTCACGATGGCGTCAACGTCCATCTCGGTCAGGTCGCCCTCGACGACGACTATCTTTTCAAGCGACTTGGACATGATATTCCTCCTTGCAAAATCATGGGCCGAAGCGGTTTTCAAATTCTCTTTTACTGATGTATCATGGAACAAATAATCAGGCAACAAATCTTATATATATCGAGCATGAACAAGGAAAACGACATAGAAAAAGTAAGGCTTTGCTCCCGCTCGAGCGCCTCGGGGTGAGCGGCCAAGCTGGGTCCGGGCGACCTCAGGCAAATCCTTACCGGGCTCGACCAGCCCGTAAACGAGAGGCTTATCGTAGGGGCCGACACGGCCGACGACGCGGGCGTTTACAAGCTCGATGAGTCTACTGGCCTTATTTTGACGGTCGACTTCTTTACGCCCATCGTGGACGACCCCTATGAGTTCGGCGCCATCGCGGCCGCCAACTCCCTCTCGGACGTGTACGCCATGGGCGGAAGGCCCCTGGCGGCGCTGAACGTCTGCTGTTTTCCGCCCAAGGAGGACAAGGACCTTTTGCGCTCGATCCTGCAGGGCGGGGCCGACAAGCTGAGGGAGGCAGGCGCGGTCCTGGCGGGGGGCCACTCGGTGCGCGACGACGACCTCAAATACGGGATGGCCGTGATCGGGATCGCCCCTCCCGGCGAGGTTTTGACCAACGGCGGGGCCAGGCCGGGCGACAAGCTGATCCTGACCAAACCCATCGGCACGGGTCTTCTTTCCACGGCCCGCAAGAAGAACGCCATCGAGGAGGATGACTTCCGGGTCGCGGTCGAAAATATGCTCGAGCTCAACAAGGCGGGCGCCGAGGCCATGAAGGGTCTCGAGGTTTCCGCCTGTACCGACGTGACCGGTTTCGGGCTGTTGGGCCATGGCCGCGAGATGGCCGCCGCCTCGGGGGTCTGTCTCGCCATCGAGCTGGCCCTGGTTCCTCTCCTGGAAAAGTCCCGGTGGTGCGCCGAGAAAGGGCACTCGCCGGGCGGGGCCAAAAGCAATCTCAAGGAGTTCGGCGCCAGCCTGATCGGAAAACCCAAACGCGATGAATGGTATTCCATCCTCCCCGACCCTCAGACCTCGGGCGGGTTGCTTATCGCCGTCGGCGCCTCGGACGCGGAGAAGCTAACGGCCAGACTCGAGGACCTTGGCGTGAGAGGCGGCTGTATCGGGGAAGTCCTGGACGGTCCCGCCGGCGGGATCAAGATCATCGACGAATAAGATGACTCGATCTTTTCCGCGTCGTAACTATTTATATCTCGCCGCTCTTTTAGCCTTATTATCCTTTTCGTTTTACGCCTGCCCGGGAAGCGGCGACCCGCCCCCGGCGGAAGTTCCCGCTTTTTCCATCGTCTGGCCCGGAGACACGAGCGGGCCGTTGAAATGGACTCACGATAACCCGGTTCAAAAGGTCTGCCTGCAAGGCGTGTCCAAGAACGCCGTCCTTATAAGCCCCGAAAAACCCCTCGGCGTAACGCCGCCGGAGGACGTCCTGGGCAAGCAATATATTCTCAGGTTCTGCGCCGGCTCATCCTCCGGGGAACTCGCTTCCCCGGTCGTCCTCTCGGTGAAGTCGGGAGGCGTGGCTATCGGGTCCCTCCAGCTCGAGGCGGGTAAAAGCCCGGGCTGGCAAGAAGTATCCATGTCGTATTCTCCCTCCCTCGTCTCCGGCTCGAGCCTGGAGATATCTTCCATCCTCATCGAGCTCGACCGGGAAGCGGAAAACATTTACGTCAGCGAGCCCCGGCTGATCCTGGAAAACGACGCTCGGGCCAGGCCTTCCGTTTACTTCATCCTGGTCGACGCGACCCGGGCCGACGCCGTCGGGGCCTATGGCGATCGAGGCAAGTCCACGCCGAATATGGACTCCCTGGCCAAGGACGGGGTATTGTTCGAGCGCTGCTACACTTCCTCTCCCTTCACGCTGACGTCGGTGGCCTCGATCTTCACCGGCCTTCATCCCTGGAATCACCGGGTCATATTCGCCAAGGACGCGGGCCTGGTTTTCCGCGACGAGATACCCACGCTGATCGAGGACTTCAAGAGGGCGGGCTATCACACGGCAGCTTTTTCGGGGACTTATTTTTTCATGTCCAAAAACGGCTACGCCAAGGGTTTCGATCATTTCGACGAGACCTGCGCGGACGACTTTTTTCGCGGCGGCGCCGAGTGTCTCAGCGCTCGAGTCGTTCCCTGGGTGGAGGCCCATGTTGACGAGCCCGTGCTGGTGTACGTACATTACATTGACCCTCACGCCCCCTACTACGCCCCGCCGCGTTTTCGGGATGCGGCCGCGTCCGGTCTTCCCAAGCCCGGCCATGAGGACGTGGTCCTGGGCGAGATCGAGCAGTTCGGAAGCAACCGCAAATGGTACCAGGCGCTCAGGAAGCCGGACGCGGCCGATCTCGAGTATCTCAGGGCCATGTACGACGCCGAGCTCGAGTACGTGGACGAGGAAATCGGCAAGCTGTTAAAGGCGATAGACCAGAGGCGTCTCGCGGGCGGTCCCGAGCCGTTTATATTATTGACCGCGGACCACGGTGAGGCTTTTTACGAGCATGGGGCCATGGACCACGTCGCCGACCTTCACGATCCGGTAATGCGGGTACCCTTCATATTGAAAGGTCCGGGCTTGCCCAAAGGAGAGCGCGCGCCGGAGGCGGTAAGGACCATCGACTATCTTCCCACGTTGCTGGACCTGGCTGGAATATCTCCATCCTCGAGGACCGACGGGGTTAGCCTCCGGCCCCTGCTGGAGGGGGACTCGATCAGGCCCCAACCGGCGGCGGCGGTGCATTTCCTGGAGGGCAAAAAAGAATACGCGCTTGTTTACTGGCCCTGGAAGATATTCCATCTTCCCGACTCGGGAACGACCTCGCTTTACGACCTCGAAAAAGACCCGGGGGAGCATAAAGACATGTCCGCCCTGGACCCGGAAAGGTCCAGGGCGATGCTCGAGTACCTCGAGGCCATTTTGCCCAGGGAGGGCGATAACGACGGGACCGCGAGCGACGCGTTCGATCTTGACACCTGGAAGCGCCTCGAGGAGCTTGGCTATATAGATAAGACCAAGTCCAGGCGCAAGCCCGAGAAATAGCCTCTTCTATCCTTTTCGTCCCATCCTAGGCCGAGGGGGCGGAGTTTTTAGGCGGTCTTCCGGGCCCTCTTTTCGCGCCCGCTTTCCTGGCCGTCTTTTTGGCGGCGGCTTTTCTGGGAGCGCCGGCCCGGGTTTTTTTAGCCGCGCTTTTTTTCGTCCGGCCGGGGGCCTTCTTTTTCACGACCGCCTTTTTGGCCGCCTTTTTGGCCGCCTTTTTGGCGGTTTTTTTCGGTCTTCCCTTTTTCGCCGCCTTCTTGGCCGTTTTTTTAGCGGCCTTTTTTCCGGCGGAGCGGGACGAGCCCTTTTCCACGGCTTGCAGGAATGAAGAGAGTTCCTTGGGCGGCCTTCCCCTTCGGGATGGGAATATCTTATCCACCTTGGCGGCGACCCTTTTCAGCTCGGCCTTCATCTCGTTCAATTCCTCGCTCATCTTTTCGAGGTATTCCTCGAGCCCGGAAAGAACTTCTTTTTTAGTTTTTCTCATTTCTTCCGCTTCCCTCCTTTGAAGATAAACCAACGCCAATTCATCCAAAAACCATACAATTAAAACCGGCAAGGCCGAAACGAATAAATATCGGTTTGCCTCGGCCGGCCTTCCCGCCTCCAGCGGCAAATGCACGCTCCTGATTTTAAATGAGTTTTTTAACGCGCCCTTCCGGACGATGGAATTAAACTTTAATCCGGCTTGGATATACTGACAATGGGCATTAAAAATCTACGGCGTTTTCATAAGGTGATAAAGAATATATCATATGGGCCGAGTCATTTCAAGGCGGGATATTATTTAACATTTTATTCGCTTTTGACGGCCAATTTAAAACGGCGACGGATATTCAAATTTCATCTCCTCGCCGCTTCCCGGCGGCCGGGAATAGCGTGAAGCCGGAAAAAGCCGCCTTATAATATCGGGTTAATGCATACGCGAGTGAACGATCGGGTTCAGCCTCTTATCTTTTCTTTCGCCTTGACGGGAAACTCGATGGGAAATAAAATATAGTAACAAGAGGCATATCGTTATTGAATAATCGATATATGGGAAAGGACCACTCCGCCGAATAGGGCGTCTTTTTCCGGTGAGGCAAAATAAATTGGTTTATGAAGACGACTTTGAATACGAATCGATCCAGGACCCCGAGACGATAAGAGGACTTTTGGAGTCCCTCATCGAGGGCATTCAAAAGGGGACCATAATACTTTCGTCCAACGGCGACGAGATAGTCCTGCGTCCGGCGCCTCTCATGAAGTTCTCCATTAAGGCCTCAAGAAAGGGGACCGCCGGCAAGCTCAGCCTCAAGATTTCCTGGAAGGACGACAAGGACGTCGATCCGGGAACCAATGGCGGTCTGCAAATAACCAGCTAATGGCCCCCGTCTTTCTCAGCCGCGCCGGCGGAAATTAAGCGCCCGCCAAGGGACCGTCTCATGAGGACCTATTTGACCTCGGACTCGGAGAAAAAAAAGCTCCGGGGCCTAAAGCGCAAGATGAGGCTTATGCGCGCCCTTCCCGGCCTGCTCGAGGACTTTGACCCCTGTCCCATACCCGGGCTTGGCTATTGGTACATGAAAATTCCCATGCCCTGGGCCGCCCTGGAGGGCCCGAAGGCCAAGCCGGCGGTAAGGCTGGAATGCGTCCGGCTAATGATCGAGTCGAGTATCGTCCTGGGCCGGTCCCTCTCCGGGGGCCGGGCCGAAGCCAGGTCGTTTTGCGTTATCCGCCTTCCCCGGCTGTTCGACTCCGAGCTTATAGTTCATTTCGAAAGGGGTTTCCTCGAGGAGAAAATCCGCCTGGAACTCGAGTCCGACGGTCCCGAGTACTGGTACGAGCCCCTGCCTGAGGAAAGGAGCCTGATCGAGGAATGGCGTCTCGATACGTTCGAGGGGGTCCGGGAGAGGGGCCTTCTCGAGAGGATCGAGGACGAGAGCGGATCGAGAACGGGTGAGGTCTGGTACGTGGGAGACGTCTAAAGGGAGTTATCTTTCCCTGTCGCGATATTTCTTTACCATGGGCGCCACGGCCAGTACCAATCCCTCCAGGGCCAGGGCGGTCCCCATTATGCCCCATCCCGGCAGGATGCTGGAAGGCAGTGGAAAAACGTTCTCCAGGCCCGTTTTCTGGTAATGCCTTTTATAAAATTCCTGGGTCCTGGAGGGACCTCGGGTCACGATCTCTTCCCTTTCCTCGTCTGGTTTTACCTTTGACGGGTCCATCCATGGCAGGGCCTCGGCCAGGACCGCGGGGACCTCGGCCGCCCCCAGCCCTTCAGGGGGCTCGAACATGGTGACCGCCAGCGTGTCCCGCCTTGGCACCCTGGGTCCACGCGCCAGGATCATCAGGTTGGTCCCGCTCGTCGGGCCCTCCGGGTCTTTTATTAAGATCGACCGGGCGGCCAGCGACTCGGGAATGGTGTCCCGCTCCATCTTGAAGAACCAGGTCGTCCGGCCGGGTCCGCGGTCCCCGGCCCCGACGGTCTTGCCCGTCAAGGCTGAGACAAGCGTGGTCGGGGCCACCAGTGTCCGGGTGTCGATAATGGAGCCTCCCCTCAGCCTGAGGCTAATCGCTCGCCTTCCCTCGGTCAGGATGGACTCGGGCCGGGCCTCCATGACCGACCCGCGCCTGGCGATGGACTCGGCCGCCCTTTCCCGATAGTCTCCCTCCGGGCCAAGTCCCGGATAGAGCAGGTTCATGGCCCCGAGAAGAAGGGCCACCTGGGCCGCCGGGGCATCGCCGGTCACGGGAAACCCGCCCAGCCCGGAGGCCGCGGCGAGAAAAAAACCCCGAGCCTCGGAGGGGGCGCCGGCGCACCAGACTTTAAAAGGCTCAGTCTCGGGCGGCCGCCAGCTTCTAAGCCGGAGCCTTTTCCAGAACGGTCTTTCCCGAGTCTCGGAGGACTCGAGGGGAAAGTCGTTCTCCGCGGCCGACGTCACGATGTCCTCCGCCATCCTTTTGAGCTGGGAACGATAATCCTCGAAGGCTCCCGCCAACTCGCCCCAATCCCGAGCGGCGAACTCCACGCGGCTCTGTCCGTTGGCGATGACGTCAATGGGCTTGCCCGCGACAATGACCTGGAAGTCGGGGAGATGGGAGGGGCGGGGAGCGGCGGTCGGCTTCAGGCCCGCGGCCCTCATCAGGTTCGTGACCCGGCCCGGGTCGATCGGTGAATCGAAGGCCAGGGGCAGGCCCGGGTCGGGCGCGCTCTCGATGAGGAACATGACCCTCAAGTCGGAGGCCGCGAAGGCCGCCGCGGCGGCCCATGAATCGAGGTCGTCCTTGCCTATCAGCGTAACGTCATAAAGTTTGCTCATGCCGAGGCTTCCGGGATATCGCCGTGAAGGGTTATCTTTTTCAACGCGGGGTCTCGAGCAACCATCATCCGAGGGGCAGGTCGAAAAGGGTCATGACTTGGGGCCGGTCCTCTTTTGTGAACCTTCGGGCCTCCTCCTCGATGATGGCGTTCACCTTGGTCAGCTCGGCCACCCTTTCCCTCGTGTTGCGCTGGGAAATCTCGCGCAGGTCGTCCACGTTGGCCAGGCTTACGTTTTCCACCTGGGCCACCTCGGGGTCCACGTTCCTCGGTATGGCCAGGTCTATGATAAAGAGTCTTCTTCCCGGCCTTGAGGCCATGACTTTCTCGATGGTTTTTTTCCTGACGAGCACGTGGGGAGCGCTGGTCGAGGTGACGAGCACGTCGACCTTTCCGATCTGGGACTCGAGCTCGGTGTAGTCCACGGCCCTTCCCCCCAGGTGATGGGCCACGTCCTGGGCCCTGCTCAGGGTCCTGTTGACCACCAGGATGGTGGCGACGCCGTGGGCCGACAGGGACCGGGCCGTGAGTATCCCCATTTCACCGGCCCCCAGGATCATGGTGGCCTTGTTCTTGAGACCGCCGAGCCGCTCCCTGGCCATCTCGACGGCCACCGAGGCAATGGACACTGGAGACTGTCCGAAGCCGGTCTCGGCCTTGACCCTTTCGGCCACCAGGGACGCGGCGCGGGCCAGCTTTTCCGTCTCGGGACCGAGAGTGCCCTCCTCCCTGGCCTGGGCGAAGGAGCGGCAAACCTGCCCGGCCACCTGGCATTCGCCCACCACCATCGAGTCGGCGCCGGCGCTGACCATGAAAAGATGGCCGACCGCGTCCCCGTTCCTTTTAAAATAAAAGTACCTGTTCACCTGCTCGTCATCGATCTCGTACTCGGCCTTGAGGAAATCCCTCAGGTCCCGTACCACCAAGTCGTCATCTCCCCCGGCCACGTAAAACTCGACCCGGTTGCAGGTGGTCACCACCACGACTTCATCCACTTGAATCGCCCGCTGTAGGCGCTTCCTGGCGTCGAAAAGCCTCACCCCGGAAAGAGCGGCTTTCTCCCGCAGCCAAAGCGGCGACGTCTTATGGTTGGTTCCAGCGAGAATTATCGCCATGGAAATCTCTCCCGTCCGCTAAACTTCATATCGCGACGACGGTTTCAAATACCGCGATAACTTAATAAAATAACATGGATTCGCGAGAGTGACAAAGACCCGCCAATGAAAATTCCACGCGTCAAGGGCGCGCCTCGGCGCCGCCTCGCCTCTTTTCGTTTTGTATCTTAGTCGCTTTTGCTCTCGTCGTACTCTTTTTTGTCCTCACCGGGCTTTTCCTCCGCCCGTTCTTCCTCGTCCAAGCCTTCCGGCTCGATTTCCTCGCGGGATTCAGGCTCGACCATCTTGTCCTCGGACAGACTGTACTTGGATTTATCGAACTCGACGTCCCCATTGACGGAGATGGAATTAATCTTTCCTTTATCCACCGTGATCAGGCAATAGGGATTGGCCGATATGCCCGAAGGCGCCGTCCTCTCGGGAGCGCGGAACGTCTTGACCTCGAGCAGCAGGGAGCCGGATGACTCGCTCCAGTCGGTCACGGCCATGGACCGTCCGATCCTTCTTTGCTTGCCCCCGTAAATAAGGACCACCGAGTTGTCCTCGAAATTCACGTCATAGCGCTCGGGCTTGGCGGATTTGCCCGCGTGTATCAACATATGAATGGACCTGTAAGAATTCTCATCGTCGGCTATCATGATTTTTGGGTCCTTGCTGAAGGCCGTCCCATAATCGCCGCACTCGAGTATCTTGAGCGGGTCTCCCCAGCCCGTCTTCTTGCTCTGGAGAATCTCCTTTTCCTTGTCCCTGTCCCGCTTCCTTGAGGACGTCGGCTCGGCCTTTTTCTCTTTTTCTTTTTCCTTTTCCTTTGGAACGGGCTTCTCGCCGCATGAAGCGATGGAAAATGAAAAAATTAAAACCACGCACGCCGCGACGGCCCTGGCCGACGGCTTTAAACGTCTCGTAATTTCCCTAACCATATCGCTAACCTCCCGGGCGTATATCCCCTTGATTGTGGCGGCGGTCCTTAATCCATAAGTTTTCCTTTAAAAATCAATACAACCACAATAGTACAATCGCAAGGAGGGCTTTGCAAGAGCCGGCCGCGTCATCAACCTGGCCCCTCCCCGTCTAAAAAACCAGTGCATAAGCCTTTCCCGGATCGAGCCCGGGCCGGCCAGTTCCCTGATTTTGACGCTCGTCCGTAAACTTTAGTTTCGGTCCGCGCGAAAAAAAACAGCAGGGCTATTGATTTAACGCCCCTTAGTTCATATATTTTACCTGTTGGGGTTTTTGTTTTGTGGCCCTTAGCCGGCGTAATAATTTTGTTTTTCGCGCCGGAAGAGGCAAATGATTCATTATACCTGCGGCGAGGTTTTTTAAAGGCGCCCGGAGGTTTTCAGGAACGCGACCTGAAAATGGCAATCTAATAACGGTGAGGAGAGTGACATGTCAAGCGAAGATACACCAAAGGGATTCACGGTGGTTGACAGCCGAGTCAGCCGTGATGACGAAGGGGATCAAGGCCCCGGCGGGGACAAGGAAAATAAAAAGGCCGCGGATAAACCCGGCGGGGAGGGCGCGGTAAAAAGCGGCGAGACCTCCAAACCGGACGCCGCCGAGGAAAGCTTGGAAACCGGCGCGAGCATGGAAACCGACCATGCCCCCATCACCTTTCCCGGTTTTCTTCTTTCCCTCCATCATTCCGCGGCCATCTGCCTTGGGCTCGTTCCCGACCCGATACAAAACGAGAGGATTACCCGTCTGGACCTTGCCCGCGAAAACATCGACCTTCTCGAGATGCTAAAGGAAAAAACCAAGGGCAACCTGGACGCCGATGAGCAAAAGCTAATTGAGAACATACTCTACGACCTGCGCATGGCCTACGTCCAGGTATGCAAGGCGAGTGGAAAAGGAGATTGCGACTTATGAGAAAGAAACTGACTTCGCGGGTCTTTGTCCCGGCGTTGGCGGCGGTTATTTGTCTTCTGGCCGGCCTTGGACTGGGAGCCAAACAGGGAGCGTTCTGGACCGATGGCTCGGACCTTCCCGCGTCCTCCCGCGTGGACGTGGGTCCCAAAAGCATGGCCCCCCTGGCCAAGAAGACCATGCCCGGAGTGGTCACGGTCTATACCAAACGAAAAGCGGTGGGCTACTTCTTCTTCGCGCCCGTCCCCTACGTGCAGGAGGGCTCGGGCAGCGGCTTTATCATCTCTTCCGACGGCTACATAGTGACCAACAACCACGTGGTGGCCGACTCCACCAGCATCAAGGTGGTGGTGGGGGTCGAGGAAAAGGACGAGTACGACGCCCGCCTGGTGGGCAAGGACCCGGACACGGACGTGGCCCTGATCAAGATCGAGGCGGACAACCTTCCGGTTCTTCCCCTTGGGGACTCGGAGGCCATCGAGGTGGGCGACTGGGTGGCGGCCATAGGAAGCCCCTTTAACTTCGCCCACACCTTTACCGTGGGCGTGGTCTCGGCCAAGGGCAGGCGCCTGGGCGTGGGCAACTACGACGACTTCATCCAGACCGACGCCTCCATCAACTCCGGCAACTCCGGCGGCCCCCTCGTCAACATGCGCGGCGAGGTGGTGGGGGTCAACACCATCATCGTGTCCCCCTCCGGCGGCAACGTGGGCATAGCCTTCGCCATTCCCATCAACCTGGTCAAGGCGGTCCTTCCCCAGATACGGGAAACGGGCAAGGTCACCCGGAGCTGGCTCGGCGTCTCGGTGGACGACGTTTCCAAGGAACTCGCGGACAGGATCGGTCTCGACTCTCCCAGCGGGGCCCACGTGGTGAGGCTGGTGGTCGACGGCCCCGCCGACCGGGCCGGCATCGAGGTCAACGACGTGATCGTCGACTTCAACGGCCGCCGCATCGAGGACTCGGGCGACCTTCCCATGGCCGTGTCGGCCTTCGGAGTGGGCCGCCAGGCGGAGATCACCTGGATAAGGGACGGCAAGAAGATGACCAGGACCATCGAGCTCGAGGCCATGCCCAGCGGGCGGGAGATGGCCTCCTATGAAGTGAAGGGGCAGGCTTCGACCGACAATATCCTCGGCCTTGGCGTCACGGACCTCTCGGAGGACGAGGTAAGAGGCTCGGGCGGAATATACGGCGGCGGCGTGAAGGTGGCCGAGGTCAAGCCCGGGAGCCTGGGCCAGCGCTACGGCCTGTCGCCTGGTGACGTGATCCTCAAGATCAACCGCTACGAGATAAACGACGTGGACGACTTCGAGAAGGCCGTGAGCAAGATCGATCCCGGCTCATTCGTCAAGATAACCGCCAGGCGAGGCGGCATGATAATGAAGAAATCCTTCAGCGTGCCCCGCTGAAAACCGGAGAATCCGGTATTAATGCGCCCCGGGGGGCGGGCCGCCCTTGGCGGGACGGAAGAGGAGGACGAGGGGAACGACGAGAAGGGTGAACAGGAACATGACGAAGAAGACGTCGTTAAAGGCCATCATCATGGACTGCCGTACGATCTGTCCGTAAAGTCCGCCGGTGGCGGCGGCCTCGGAGAAGGCGGGGGGCACGCCTCGGGAGAAGAGGTAATGGGAGTAGGTCGAGAGGGCTTGGCCGATCTGGGGGTCGGCCAAGTCCAGGCGCTCGACCATCCGGAACTGGTGATGCTGGGCGCGCTGGGACAGAAGCGTCGAGCTCACGGCCACGCCGATGCTGGCGCCCACGTTGCGAAGGAGGTTGAAGATGCCCGTGGCGTTGCCCATCTGCTCCTTGGGAATCCCGGCCACGGTCAGGGTGGTAAGGGGCACGAAAAAGAAGGCCATGCCTATGCCCTGAATGACGCGGGGTAAAATGACGGAATGGAAATCGGCGGACAGGTTGAAGTGGGCCATAAGGAAAATCGAGCCCGCGGAGATGGAAAGCCCGGTCATGAGGATCGGGCGGGCAAAGCCTCGCTGGGAGAGCATGCCGGAAAGGGGCAGGAACAAGAGGGTGGCCGCTCCACCCGGTCCCAGTACCAGCCCCGCCTGCACGGCGGTGTAGCCCATTAGCTTCTGAAGATAAAGGGGCAAAAGAACGATGCTGGAGAAGAAGGCCAGGAAGGTAAGGAACATGAGCGAGTTGCCCACCGCGAAGGACCGGTCCTTGAATGCCCGCAGGTTGACGATGGGCTCGTCCGTCATGTAAAGCTCCCACCAGATCAGGAAAAGGATTCCCGCGGCGGCCAGCACGGCAAAGAAGATAATGAACCGCGAGGCGAACCAGTCCTCCTGGTTGCCCTTGTCCAGGATGAGCTGGAGGGAACCGATGCCCACGGCCAGAAGGCCCATGCCCACGGCGTCGATCTTGGAGCGGGCCACCTTCAAATAGGGCGGGTCCGTGACCACCGCCGCGATGGCCAGGACCGAGACGATTCCAACCGGCACGTTGACGTAGAAAATCCAGCGCCAGCTAAGGTGGTCCGTGATATACCCTCCCAACAGCGGCCCGAAGATGGGGGCCGTCACCACCCCCATGCCATAGAAGGCCATGGCCGTGCCTCGCTGTTCCATGGGAAAGCTCTCGAGGAGTATGGCCTGGCTCATGGGCTGCATGGCACCCCCCATGAACCCCTGCATTATCCGGCAGAAGATGAGGAAATACAGGGAGGGCGCGGACCCGCAAAGGAAGCTGAAAAAGGTGAACCCCGCCACGCAGGCCATGAGGAACCTCTTGCGCCCGAAGGTCTGGGCCAGCCATCCGGTCATGGGCAGGATGATGGCGTTGGCCACCAGGTATGAGGTCAGGACCCAGGTGACTTCCTCGAGCCCGGCGGACAGGCTTCCCTGAATGTGGGTAAGGGAGACGTTGGCCACCGAGGTGTCGAGAATCTCCATGAAGGTGGGCGTCATCACGGTGACGGCGACGAGCCACTTGTTGGACGCCACGTATTCCTGGCCGGGGGGAGCGCTCATTTGCCGGTTGCTTCCTCGCCTTCCTCCACCAGTATGACGGGGACCACGCTCATGCCGATCCGGAGCGGATGGGCCTCGAGGTCCGCGTCGACGACCTTGATCCGCACGGGCACGCGCTGGACCACCTTGATGTAGTTGCCGGTGGCGTTCTCCGGAGGCAGCAGGCTGAAGGCCGCGCCGGTGCCGGCCATGATGCTCTCGACCTCGCCCTTGAACTTCACTCCCGGGTAGGCGTCCACCTTGAATTCGACTTTTTGGCCCGGCCGAACGTCGGTCAGGTCCGTCTCCTTGTAGTTGGCCGTGACGTGAACGCCCTCCAGCGGAACGATCGACATGATCGGCTGGCCCGCGGCCACCACCTGGCCAACGTAAACGTTCTTGCGCGTAACGTAGCCGGACGCGGGCGACGCGACCGACGTATACTCGAGCCGCAGGGCTATGCGGTCCACCTGCGCCCGCGCCAGCTGCACGGCGGACTCGTCTCCCTCCTCGTCCGGCAGCCCCAGCGTGGTCTCGACCTGCTTGCGCTGGTTATTCGCCGCCTCGATCTGGGCGTTGATCGCGTCCACCTGCGTCTTCACCCGGTCGTAGTCGTCCTCCGACACGTGCCGGCCGTTAAGCAGGCGGGACAGCCTTCCTTTCTCCTTTTCCAGGAGCGCCTTTTGCGCCTCGAGGGCCTCCGTCTGCGACCTGATTACCTCGATGGCCGCCCGCTGGCCAGCCACCTGGTTCTTCACCACCTCGAGGTTCTTTTGCGCCACCGCGAGCTCCGCCTCCAGGTCCTTGGGCTCGAGACGGGAAAGGACCTCCCCCGCCTGGACCAGTTGGTTCGAACGGACCGGGACCTCGATGACTCGTCCCGGAATCTGGAAACTGACAGGATATATGTCGCCCTCGATGAAGGCGTCGTCGGTGATAATGTGGGTCGACCGATAATCCAGATACCACGCGATCCCGCCGATGACGGCGAGGAGGAGAAATAAAAGGACAACGCCTATCGCTTTCTTTTTCTTTTTTTCTTCCGCCATTATTTATAGCCTCATACGATTTTCGAGTAATCTTTCCGCCGGCGGGGCGCCCGAAAAAGCCCGCCTGCCGCGTCCGGGCGGCCGGGCGGAATGATTTCCATGGGTGACAGGAAGTTAACACCTTTTCCCATAAGCTTCAATAGCGGCGTAAGGTCCGCTGAAGGGGCGGATTTGCCCGCCTGGGGCGAGTGGTGACGATACGGGACACAAGCGGGACCTTCATAAGCGTTTCCCGATAGTTTCATGGAATGGGCGGGGTAAAAAAATAGTCAATCGAGCCTGAACCTGAAGGTCTTGGTCCTGGACTCGGTGACGGGCGCTCCGTTCTCGGTCCCGGGGAAAAAGGTCCATGACTTGACGGCCGCGATGGCCGCGTCGTCGAGCACGGGAAAGCCCGAGCTTTGCACGACGTAGACGTCGCCCACGCCGCCGTCGCCGAGTATCTCGTAGCTGACGGTCACGTCGCCGGCGATGTCCCGCCTTTTGGCCATGGCCGGATAGGCCGGACTTGGACAACTGGCGCACTTGGCCTTTACCACCGCCGGCTCGGCGGGATAATAGTCCGCGCCCCGGGTGGCGCCGGGTCCGGTCACCGCGTCGTCGGGAGGGTCCGGCTCGAGACCGATGGGGCTCGAGGCCCCCGAGTCCGCGCGCTCGGGGTTCACTCCCCTTTGCTCGGCGCTCGAGCGCGTGGCGGTGACCGTCTTCTTTTTCGCGGGAAAGGGCTGATCCGCGTTCTTTCTTTCCGAGGTCAGAGCGGGCATGGGCTCGGGTTCCTTCTCCGGCTCGGCCTTCTCGTCCATCTGGGGAAAAGGGGTCGGTTTTTCGGCCATGCCGGCCTCGGCCCCCCTAGCGCTCAGGTGGATGAGCTCGACCAGGAGAAGGCCAGGCATCTTCAGGGGGCCCGACGTCCCCCCCAGCGCCCCCGCGAAGGTAATCAGGGCCAGAAGGTGAAGGCATATGGAAATAGTAAGCGCGTATATAAAGCGCGTCCTCGGCGACATCTTCAATCCTCTCAGATCGAGTATAGATTCCCCGGCTCCGATAGTAAAGACGACCACGGGTCAAGCTCGGTTTCAAAGGCCGCGTCGCGTCCCGCCGGCTCCCTGTCTTTAATGGCCGGTATAAGTCTGGTATCATAAATGATTTATGATACTCCGACGACTCTGACCGGCCGTCGGGGGAATCTCGCGGACCCATGGAAGAAAAGGGATTAGTCAAGCGCCTTCCCGACTGGTTTCGGAAAGGCAAGATGTCCAGGTGGATCGTGCTGGGCGTGATCGTGGGAGTGATCAGCGGCCTGGGGGCGGCGGGTTTCTTTTTTCTGCTCGAGCTTTCCAAGGAGTTCACCTTCGGCCGGCTGGCCGGATATTACATGGCGACGCCCACCGGCGAAAAGCTCTTTCCCGCGCCCCAGGACATGGTCTTCAGGCGATGGGTGTTTTTTATTCTTCCCGCGGTGGGCGGCCTCATCTCGGGGCTGATCGTTTACCGCTTCGCTCCCGAGGCCGAGGGACACGGCACGGACGCCATGATCGACGCCTTCCATAACAACGAGGGCTCGATACGGGGCCGGGTGCCCTTCGTCAAGGCCGTCGCCACCATTTTCACTCTCGCCACCGGGGGCAGCGCGGGCCGGGAGGGACCCATAGCCCAGATAGGGGGAGGGATCGGCTCTTGGATCGCCAAGGCCCTCAAGCTTCCGGCCCAGGACAGGCGGATTCTGCTGCTGGCGGGGACCGGCGGCGGACTGGGCGCCATATTCCGCGCTCCCCTCGGGGGCGCCATCACGGCCATCGAGGTCATCTACAAGGAGGACCTCGAGACGGACGCCCTTATACCTACCGTCATATCCTCGATCACGGCCTATACCATCTACTCCCTCATCTTCAAGCACGTGTTCGACTTCAGTCCCATTTTCGAGATCAGCAAAAGCATCACCTTCAACGACCCGCGCGAGCTGATTTTCTACGTGATCCTGGGTCTGGTGTGCGTGCCGGTGGGCGTGGTTTACATCAGGGTTTTCTACGGGCTTCGCGATAAGGTCTTCCGGCCCATGCCCATACCCAATTATCTTAAGCCCATGATCGGCGGCCTGATGGTGGGAGTCATCGGCCTTTACGTTCCCGAGATATACAGCGGGGGGTGGGGACAGCTTCAGCTCGCCATTAACGGCCAACTGGCGCTCAAGCTGATGCTGATGATCGTGGTCTTCAAGATACTGGCCACCAGCCTGACCATCAGCTCGGGCGGGTCGGGCGGGGTGTTCGGCCCAACCCTCATGATCGGCGGCATGCTGGGAGGGGCCATCGGCGTCATCTCGATGAAGTACTCCGGCGGGATCATCGACCACGTGGACGCCCGCGCCTTCGTGCTGGTGGGAATGGCCGCCTTTTTCGCGGGCGTGGCCAACGCGCCCCTCGGGGCACTCCTCATGGTCACGGAGATGACCGCCGGCTACCGGTTGGTGGCCCCCCTCCTCATGGTCTCCATGATCGCCATGATCTTCACCCGCCGTTACTCGATTTACGAAAAACAGGTTAAGAACAAGTTCTCCAGCCCGGCCCACGCGGGAGAGTTCACGATCAACGTCCTCGAGGAGATGCGGGTCAAGGACGTGTACAAGCCCAAAGAGGGGATTTTCACCATCCCCGCCTCGGCCCGGTTCGCCGAGGTCCAAAGGTGCCTGGCCAACGAGGAGATCGAGGTCTGGCCCGTGGTCAGGGAAGACGGGACCATCGTCGGCGTGCTCAGCCTGGACACGACCAAGCCCATCCTCTTCGAGGACGGCATGGACCAGATACTTAACGCCGCCGACCTCGCCATACCAGCGGCCCACGTCCATCCCACCGACTCCCTGTACCAGGCCCTCATCGAGTTTCTTAAGTACCCCATCTCGGAAATACTCGTGGTCGACAACGACGATGAAAACGAGATACTCGGGGCCCTCGCCCACCGCGACCTAATCCGCGCTTATAACAAGGAAATCATCGCCCGGAAAGGAAAATAGGGGACCGGTCGCGCCGCTCGCTCGATCGATTTTTTCTTGACAAGACGTCTGAAAACCGTTAAGCTGATTTTACTGAAAATATAAAATACATCGTTTCGGTGCCTTCGTGTTAAAAGGGAAGATGGTGAAATTCCATCACGGACGCGCCACTGTAATCGGTTTTACGCTCTCGAAAAAGCCACTGGGAAAAAACCCCGGGAAGGCCGAAGAGATACAGCCGTAAGTCAGGAAACCTGCCGGAACGTTCTTCACGCCGCTTCCTCGCGACAGGGAAGGTGAAGGGAAACCAGGAATTTCCCCGACGCTTCAAGGCGGTCGGGGTTTTTTTTCGCCGGCGAAAAGCCGGAAACGGCGAGCGTCACGGCCTTGACGGGAGGCCGTCCGTTATATTCCTCCCACGGGAATATCGGGCTTGAAATATAGGCGCGAAGGACAGGGGGGCCGGGTTTCGGCCTCGATGATCCCGACGCTTTTTCATGGTCCCTCCCGAGGAGTGGAAAAAAATGCATGAAAGGTTCGAATCCGGCGGGGCCGGCGGTGAGATTCAGCGCATGATCGAATATAATCGATATTTTACTCAAGACGATCACGTAAAGGGGGCCGTTATGCCTTTGAATCTTTCCGCGTCTCTCGGGTTTAGAAGTTTTTCCCGGGCCCGCCGTCCTCTAGTTCTGGCGGCGTGTCTTTTACTTTTCCCCAGCCTTCGGACCCTGGCCCAGACGGGCGGGCCTTATCCCATGCCCGCGCCGATCGCCTCCCCCTCGGAGGACGGCGCCCAGGGGGATGACGATTCCGAGACGATCGCGCCCTCGGAAGACGATACCGTCATTTCTCCCTCCGAGGGCGTGGCCGAGGTGACGGGGGAGTCGGGCGTGGACCTTGGCCAGCGCCTGGACGAGACCGCCGCCCCCATGGTGGTGGACATGAACGACCATCCCCTCACGGGCGCCCGCCTGGCCGAGGCCCTGGAGGGCGTCCCCGGCGTTCAAGTGCTCGAGAGCGGGGGGGAGGAAGGCCCTTGGCAGATCATGATCCGGGGCGGCGACCCCCGCGGCGTGGCCGTGTACTTCGACGGAGTGCTCATCTCCGACCCGGTGGGACGGCGGGTGGACGTCTCCCACGCCCCCGTGTTCCTGATCGACAGCGTGCGTATCTATAAGAACACCGCCCCCGAGGGATACCCGGTCTCGGGCGGGTACGGCGTTATCGACTTCAGGACCAAGGCCGCCTCGAGTTCCCCCTCTTTGGAGGCGAGACTCGAGGCCGACGACCTCTCGACGCTCGAGGTTTCGGCCTCGGTGAGCGACGCGGCCATGGGAGGATCGGCCCTTCTTGGGCTCTCGGAGAAAAACGGGCCCGGCCGCTTCGATTACGAGAGCGACGCGGACGAGGACCGGACCCGCTCGAACAACGCCTTCGAGCAACACGACGTGCTTATTAAATACGACAGGAGAGTGGGCGGCTTCAGGCTGTACGCGGCGACCCTGTATCAAAGGACGTCCCACCAGCTTCCCGGACCCGACGGGGCCGAGGCCGACAAGGCGGAGGAGGGAGGGGAGTTCCTCATTTCCTACGCCGGCTTGAGGCGTCCCGGCGTCCTGGACCCGAACCTGGACGCCGAGATCAGGGTCCATTACCTGCTCGATCAGTCATGGTTCGACGACTCGAGGGGGGAGCTTGGTCCCGCCCGGGACGAGCAGTACGGAAGATACCGGCTGGGCACGGAATTGTTCTTCGATTATTACGGGCTACCGGGCAACTGGCTGTCGTGGCGGCTGGCGCTTTTCGAGGACTGGTACGAGCCCTTCAGCAAGCTCGACTCCCGGGTCAACGACCTGGAATATCAAAGGTCCAGCGTCTATTTCACCGTGGCCGACGAGCTTTCGCTCTTTGACGACGCCATCCTGATCAAGCCGAGGGTGAGGTACGCCTATGAGGCCAACTCCTATGGAGGGCCCTCCCTCCTGGAGCAAAGCGGGGAGGAATTCAACTCCACCAGCTTCTCGAACGTCACCGTCGAGGTCAACGTGGCCTACCAGTTCCTCGAGGACCTCACCATCAGCGGCCACGTGGGCCAGTTTTTCCGCTCGCCCAACATGCTCGAGGAGTACGGCGACGCGACCGAGATAATGGGCAATCCTTACCTTAGCCCGGAAAGGACCCTGTCCCAGGAGATCACCGCGGCCTACGATCCTGGCGTCGTCTGGCTGCTGGACAAGTTCGACGCTCGGGTGACGGTGTTCGAGAACAAGACCTATAACCGGATCGGCTGGACGGCCCTTCCCGGAGGAATAGTACAGGCCACGAACCTGGGGGAGGCCCGTGTCTCCGGCGTCGAGGCCTACGCCCGGTTCAACATGCAGGACATACTGGCCGTCAAGGCCTCATACACGTACCAGGACAGCAGGATGATGTCGGACGATCCCGAAATCGACCGCGGCCGCGTGCCCGGCGTTCCCCTTTCCCAGGGCGGGATCACGGCCATGCTGTTCCAGCCTTACGGGAAGGTTTACTACGAGGGTTTTTATCAGGGAGAGCGCTGGCTTGACGAGGCCAACGACGTCAAGGCCGATCCCCGCCTGATCCATAACGCGGGCGTGGTTTACTACTGGGGACGGGGAAGCGTTGGGTTCAAGGCCGTGAACATAGGGGACGAGCGGTCGAGGGAGGTCCTCGACTATCCGCTGCCCGGAACGCGGTACATAGTTTCAGTGGAGGTAATCGAATGAAAGGGTTTGGATCGAGGGTGGTTTTCTTTATTTGTCTGATCGCGGCTTGGGGACTTGCGGGCGCGGCCCCGGCGGCCCCCGAGCTTATCAACTATCAGGGACGCTTAACGGACGCCTCGGGAGTTCCGCTCGACGGCGTGACGGTCGACTTGAGCTTTACCTTCTACGGCGCCGAGACGGGAGGGACGGCCTACCTGACGGTCATCCAGGAGGACGTCCTGGTCGGAGGCGGCATCTACTCGGTGCTGATCGGCTCCGGCTCGATCGTGCCCGGAACCAGGTCCAGCCTGTCCGACCTTTTCCTGTCCTATGACCGGCTCTACATGGGAGTTAGCGTGGACGACGACCCCGAGATGGTCCCCCGCCAAAGGATCACCAGCGCGCCCTATTCCCTCAGCGTGGACCCCAGCTTTATCGACCGGTTCATTAACGACGCCGACTTCGACGGCGACGGCTACGACAAGCTCTCGCAAGGCGGCTCGGACTGCGACGACGGCTCGGCCTCGGTGTATCCCGGCGCTCCCGAGGTCCCCTGCGACGGCGTGGACCAAGACTGCGACGGGGAGGACTCGTGCAGGCTCTTCGTCGCGTCCACCGACTACATGGGCAATAACGTCGTATACCACGGGACCCTCGACCCCGCGGGACTGGACCCCGCCTTTCTGGACCAGACCACCCTGGGCGCGGACCCTTCCCTCGACCCGGTCCTCACCTACCGGGAAAACACGGGCGGCGGCTGGCCCAACGTGATCCAGAGAGAGGGGTGGAGCGGATCGGGACTGGGAACCATCGACAGGCTCGACCCCTCGAGCGGCTTCACCGTTGGCTTGTCGTTTATCGTGAACGACGGGACCAACTCGGCCAACCCCCAGGACATGCTGGTCATATCCTCTTCCAAGGCCTACGTCACGCGCTTCGAGGGACCTTATAACGACGCGCTTATAGTGGACCCCTCCAGCGGGACGACCCTGGGAAGCATTGACTTGAGCTCCCTGGCCACCAACTCCGACGGCCTGCCCCGAGCCGCCAGGATGCTCATGGTTGGAAGCACGGTCTACGCGCTCATCCAGGATATCAACAACTATTTCAGCGAGTACGGAAAGGGAAAGATCGCCGTGATCGACCCGGCCTCGGACTCCCTCTCCGGCTCCATAGAACTGACCCTGAAGAACCCGACCAACTTTTTTTACCAGGCCCCGCAAAACCGGCTGGTGGTCGCCTGCGCCGGCGACTGGGCCGACTCGAGCCTCAGCGGCATCGAGCTGGTCGACCTCGCGACCCTGTCATCCGACACCGTGCTCGTGAGAGGAAACGACCCGGCGGTAAGCGGCTTTATCACCGACGTGGTCGACGTGGGGGGGGGCAAGGCCATGATGCTTATGACGACCTTGTCTTATACCAACGAGATACGTCCATTGAGCCTGGGCACGGGGGCCGTGGGCGCGTCGGTCTACGCCTCGAGCTACGTGGCGGACATAGACAAGGACGGGTTTGGACGCCTGCTGATAGCGGACAACTCCGGGTCCTCGATAGTGATCATGGAAACGGCCAGGTACACCGTGGTGGACGCCGCGGCGCTCGTCACGCCGCCCCAGTCGGTGATGAACTGGTACTAGGGCTCGGGCCGGGGAAGGCGTCCGCGTAGGGCATCCCTGTAAAGGTTTGGCGGACCGTCTTCCCCGGACCATGGCTTCTTTTTCACGGCCCTCTCCAAGAGCGGCGCGGACCCTGATAAAGGAAAGAATGGTCATGCTGACAAGGAACAAATGGGCGCTTTGCACGTCCCTCTCGGTCGTGGTTATCTGGTTGTGCCTCTCGGAAAGGGCGCTGGCCTGGCCCGACTGCAACGCCGACGTGGTGGCCGGCTTCACCCCCTCCGCCGCCGCGACCTTCGGGCACGCGAACATGCCCGACGTGGTCCTGGGCTGGCCCGGCTCCTCGAGCATCGGAAACGGCTCCATGGACGTGGTCTCCCTCGGGTCAGGAGGAGTCATCATCCTCGAGTTCACCGACAATGTCATCGTGGACGGACCCGGCCCCGACTTCATCGTGTTCGAGAACTCCTTTTACGTGACTCCCTATCCCGCCTCCTGCTATGACGATTACTACTCCTTCGTCGAGCCCTTTTTCGTCGAGGCGAGCGATGACGGGGTAACCTGGAAGCGGTTTCCCTACGAGGGAACCACCATCGAGCCGGTTCCGGGCGACAGTTGCTTCAACCTGTTCCCGAGGGACTGGGGATCCATGAGTTCAAAGCCGGTGATCGAAAGGTGCGCCGGACTGGGTGGACTTGGCCCCTCTTACGACTCTCCGAGGAACCGCATCATCGCCGACGACCTCTCGAGGTGGGACCGGCGCGGCGAGCTGGGGGTTTCCGGCTGGGGCGGAGACGCCTTCGACCTGGCCGCGGTGGGCCTGTCCCAGGCAAGGTACGTCAGGCTCGAGGCCTTCGAGGTGGCCGTCGACTCCAGCATGGCCAGCTCGGACATAGACGCGGTGATAGCTCTTCACGCCGCTCCCGCCCCTGGTTCGACCGCGGACTCGGACGGCGACGGGCTGTCCGACGATGAGGAGTCGGCCATGGGCACCGACCCGGGATCTCCGGACACTGACGGCGACGGCGTCGGCGACGGCGTCGAGGCCGCCTCCTGCCTTTGCCCGCTTATTTACGGCGACACTCTTCTCGGGATCGACGTGGACGTTCTTACGGGCGACACGGACGCGGACGCCTTCGTGGACTGCTACGACAATTGCCCGGACGTGTCCAACGCCGGGCAGGAGGACGCCGACGCCGACTTTTTAGGCGACGCCTGCGAGGCGGCTTACGGCGCGAGCGTCTCGAACCCCGACACCGACGGAGGGGGCATGCTCGACGGGCTCGAGGTCAAGGCCGGCCTGGACCCGACCAATCCAAATGACGACGTGGTCCCCGGATCGGACTCGGACGGGGACGGGCTGACCGACTACGCCGAGATCAACGTCTACTTCACCGATCCGTTGGAAAAGGACACGGACGGCGACGGCTTCACCGACTACGAGGAGGAGATACTCTATCCCTGCCTGGACGCGATCGACCCCGACACCGACGGCGATGGATTGTGCGACGGCGACGCGGCGGTTTACGACGGCGCGACCCTATTATGCGCCGCGGGCGAGGACTACGACCTGGACGGACAACTCGCGTGCGGGCTCGAGACCGATCCCTGCGAAGTCGACACGGACGGCGACGGTCTGGGCGACGGCGACGAGGCCCTTCTCATAGGCACGGACCCCGCCCTTTCCGACACCGACCTTGACGGAGTGAAGGACGGCGACGAACACGGCGCCGGCTCGAACCCCATTGACCCGGTCATAACGCCGAGCGTCGAGAAGGTCTCCGGCGAGGCCAGGCTTACTTACGCGACCGGTTATTCCCGCTATTCGGCGGCGGCCTGGACCGGCTCGGAGTTCGGCGTGACCTGGGAGGACAACCGGGACGGCAACTACGAGATTTACTTCGCGAGGCTTGACGCTGACGGCGACACCCTTGGCCTCGAGACCAGGCTGACCTTCGACGCCAACTACTCGTACAGGTCCGACGTCGTCTGGACCGGCTCCGAGTACGGCGTGGCCTGGTACGACCGGCGGGACTCGAGCAATTATGAAATCTACTTCCTCCGGGTCTCGGAGGCCGGGGCCAAGATCGGCTCCGACGTCAGGTTGACCTTCGACGCCAACTATTCCTATAACCCCTCCCTGGCCTGGACCGGCTCCGAGTACGGCGTGAGCTGGCACGACCGGAGGGACCTGGACTACGAGATTTACATGGCCCGCATCGGACCGGACGGGGTAAAGATCGGCTCCGACCTGCGCGTCACGGACGACGACGATTATTCGTCCCGCTACTCCTCGCTGGTCTGGACCGGCTCCGAGTACGGGCTGGCCTGGGAGGATACCAGGTCGGACGGCGACTACGAGATTTATTTCACGCGGGTAACCGCCGAGTTGACCAAGCCCGGCCCCGACCTTCGCGTCTCCTTCACCGAGGATACCTCGACTTATCCGTCACTTACATGGACGGGAAGCCGGTACGGCGTGGCCTGGCACGACAACCGGGACGGCAACTACGAGATTTATTTCGCGTCGGTCGAGGCGGGAGGTCTCACCGCCGGTCCCGAGACTCGGGTCACGCGGGACGGCCAGTCGTCCATGTATCCGTCCCTGGTCTGGACCGGAAGCGAGTACGGCGTCAGTTGGGACGACAAGCGCGTGGACGGCAAGGACAAGGTCTTTTTCGCCCTGCTCGATGAGGACGGCGAAAAGATCGGAGCGGCCCACCGCGTGTCCTCCGGCTCGGAGTACGCCAAGCAGTCCGACCTGGTATGGGCCGACGGCAAGTTCGGCGTGGCCTGGGAGGACAGCTCCTCGGGCAATTACGAGGTAACCTTCGCCGTCTTCGAGACCGACTCCGACGGCGACGGCCTCCTGGACCTTTCCGGGGAGCCGGTTTACTCGACGGACCGCCTGGACTGGGACACGGACGACGACGGCTCGAGGGACGGCGTGGACTGCGACGGAAACAACTCTAATACCTGGGACACCTGCGCCACCTGCGTTGACGGAGACTCGGACGGATACCTCGAGCTTTGCAACCTTTACGAGGGCATAAACGGTCCCGACTGCGACGACGAGGATATAGACAACTGGGTCACCTGCGCCGCGGCCGACGCGGACGGCGACGGATGGTTCGTGGGATGCGACGCCTATGCCACGCGAAACGGTCCCGACTGCGAGGACGGCGACTCGGCCGTCAACCCGGGCCTTCCCGAGAGCATGTGCGACGGCAAGGACAACGACTGTAGCGCCGGCACGCCGGACGACCTGGACGCCGACTCCGACTCGCTTAACTACTGTACTGAGCAAGTCCTGGGCACGAGCGACGACGACTGGGACTCGGATGACGACTCCCTGCCCGACGCCTTCGAGGCCGCCAACATGACGGGGCACGGCGAAAACCTCGACCCGACCTCGTCGGCCGACGGCTGCTCGGCGGACTTTGACGGCGACGGCAACTCCAATTGCCACGAGTATTACAACGGGGCCGACCTATGGGCCGAGAACGTCCTCGGCGGCGCGGGATGCCGCTGCTGGGCCGACTCCGGCAGCACGGTGGGGGCCGACGGAGTGGTCTCGCCCCTGGACCTCTCGGCCCTGCAATCGGTAGTCTCTCTCAAGACGGCCGTCTACACGGGAGTGCTGCCGCCCAACGGCGACACCCAGGAGCTCGACATGGACGAGTTGCCTTCACCCCTGGACGCCTCCATATTAAAGCAGATGGTGGTGCTGGCCAATACCTCCTCGAACCCGAGCATGCCTGCGGCCCTCTCCCTCGAGGGGGCAACCGTCGTCTCGGCCGCGGCGGGCGAGACCGTCCGGATTACGGTCCACGTCGTCAACCAGGGAGGAAAGAACACCGCCGGCATCGGCGTGGTCTTCGAGATCGACCCGGCCTCGACTGGCTCGGGCTTCCTGCTGGGCGGGGAGGGAAACGCGGGAGGCGCTACGCGCTATGACGTTTCCGGACCCATCGCCGAGGGAGGCAAGTCCTCGATCGTGGTCATGGCCGAGTCGGCCGGCGATATCGTCGTCAACGCGAGCGTGCCCGAGTGCGGCTCGGGGGGCGTGGGAAGATGGGCGCCCTCCATCGAGGTCCAGCCGCTCCTTACCATACAGGTCCAATAATCGGCGAGCGTTACCATGCCAAACCTTCGCCGGAGGGCGCGGCGGCTTCACGGCCGTCGCGCCCTCGACTTTCGGTCCCTTGACCGCCGCCGGGGCTTCGCGTAAGCTCGGGGACCATGCGGGACGATACTCATGGAGACAAAAACCCCTCGGGCCCTTTGGCGGCCGAGGATGAGGTACTGTCCGAGCTCGAGCGGGAGGGCGTCAAAAAGCCCCGGACGTGGCAATGGATTCTGCCCTGGCCCATAACGGCGGCCATATTGTGGTGGGTTTTCCGGGACGTGACCTTCTCGGAGTTCTTTCATGCCTTCCAGAACGCCAGGATCATTCCCATGCTGGCGGCCCTTCTCGGTTTTACCGTCCTGTTCTCCATCCTCGACGCCGCGAGCTACGGGCTCAGCTTCAAATGGTTCGTGGCCCCCGACTTCACCCGCCGCGAGATGCTGAACATGAGGCTGGGAAGCTATCTTTTAAACGTCCTTTACCCGCCCATCATCACCGTGACCAACGTCATATACATGCGGCGTCACAAGGGCGCGCCCGTTACCTGGACCCTGTCGGGGAGCTGGTTCACCACCTTCACCGATATCTTCGTCATCATATCCGCGCTCAGCCTGGGCCTTTCCATAAACGCGTTCTGCAAGGCGGCGCCCGAGCTCGATCCCGTCTGGCTCATCCCTCTTTGCATACCCTGGCTCATGGCCTACGTCCATTTTAGATACTGGTTTACCGACTCGCGCCATAAGTACCTCACCCGCGTCACCAAAAATCCCCTGTTTCGCTTCGCCCATCACGCCCAGCCGAGGCAGCATTATATTATCTACGCCATCAGGGCGGCCATGACCGCCGCCGGCATCACGGCCCACTGGATCGCGCTTTACAGCTTCGGGATCGAGGTCCCCGCGCCGGTCATGATGGTGGCCGCGCCCCTCATCGTGGGCGGTTCCTTTTTGCCCATTTCCGGCGGCGGGTTCGGCGGCCCCCAACTGCTCGCCTTGATCCTGCTTCCCTACGCCGGGAACGACGAGGCGGTCCTGGCCGCTTACAGCATGTCCTTTTCCGCCTGTTTCACCGCGGGAAGAGTCATCCTGGGCGCCATTTTCCTGCCGGGATTTCTATCCGACCTTCGCGACCCCCGGCCCCGCCTCACCGTCGATCCCCTCACGGGGGAGGACATATAAATAACCTCCCCCTTTCCGGGAGATATCTTCCATTCATAAAGACAAAGGTTTACTGGCCATGCTCATTTTCAATCCCGCGACTTACGCCGCGCGGTTAGTCGCTATCCGCGCTACCCATGATCCAAGTCAGGCCCCGGCGGCTCGGCCCGCCTAGCTCTTTGAAAATCGAATACCGAGGGCGTCCCTCGACCCATCCCGCTACGCGGGACCCGCGCGGTTTCTATCAAACCGGACGGGACATCCCTCCGTATACGAGAATGCGGAGAAAATTATGGCGATGGATTACAATATTTCATCAAGTGTATGTTCCGTAAAAGACCGGGAGCTTCCCGCGGAACTGAATTCATTCAAAACAATGATCGGCAAGGATAAATATGGATTGACCTTTGATGGGTAGAGTTGCCTTAGTTTGTTAATACAATTTGAAAGAGGCTCCACTTTTATTAATATTTTCGTAATCGCGGGAGAATGTATTAGGGACTTTGGTTATTTAAACTGTCTTGGCCTTATTTTCGTAATAAATTGTTGAGGTATTTAATGAACAGGCCCTTACGGGCTTACTCGCCGTCAACCCATATTTTTCCAGGCCTTGGCCTCCTCGGCGTAAAGGAAAATGTAACGCTCGGAGTTGACGCTGACGGCAACGTCCGCTCCTCTTGACTTGGCGTATATCAGCCATCCGGGCTCGTTCTCGGAGCAGCAGGTAACGTGGGGGGAGAACTTGCCGCTGTCGCCGTCGTACCAGGCCATGAGCATGGGCTTTTCAAGTACCTTCCCTATCTCGGCCTTGGCCGCGGCCGAGGCCTTGGCGAAATCCGCCTCATCCTCGGGCAGCGTTATATCCAGGGGATCAGGAAGCATTTCCCTGGTCGGCAGAGCGCAAACGTCGTTTTCCATGTCTTACTCCTCTTACAATAATGTAACCATTCAAAACGGCCCTGGCAACGTCCGGGGGCCTTTTCCTATCTGATGGCGAAAGCGTTTAGCGCGTGTATGTTCCTCCAGTATAAGAGCGCTCCGACTCTTGACTTTCCCGATAAGGCTGATATAGTAATGTTTCTGGACTTAATGGTCCTTGCTGGAGGGCAGGAGTAGCTCAGTTGGTAGAGCCCCACGTTGCCAACGTGGTTGTCGCGGGTTCGAATCCCGTCTCCTGCTCCATTTTCTTGGCGGCATAGCCAAGTGGTAAGGCGATGGTCTGCAAAACCATTATTCACCGGTTCGAATCCGGTTGCCGCCTCCAGAAATAGGAAACAAGCCGCGTGCCCCCCTCATTTATCGCGGTTAAAAATCCGGAAGCTTTCAAGTTTCCGGATTTTTCTATGCCCATTTTCATAACCGCTTTCCCAAAGCCCGCCTTTTTCTCCCGAGCTATCGATTACGCCTGACCCGCCCGCTTTTAATAATCTTCAAAAACGACAGGAAAACCGGTTATCTGCGCCTCGAACCGATTTCATCCGGTACCGGGGGCAAGGCTCGTTACTAAAGTTACGAAAAGCCTTATTGACATTCCGGCCCCCCGACTCTACCATATTTATCATGACCTGACGGCTGAGTTCAGCGAAAAACAATCAGGGCTCCAGGAGATTTTTTAAGATGAAACGGATTTTGGCTTTAATATTCGTAGCGTTCGCCCTGTCTTTAACCATGGGCGCGGCCTGTCCCACCGGCAAGCCTCCCCAGGTTTCGAACACGGGCCTGGGCGAAGGCCGCGAGATTTACCAAACGGCGGAAGATTTTTTCGAGCAGGGCAATTACGAGGCCGCCATCCAGACCTACCAGGAAGTCCTGGATAAATACCCCGGATCGGGATACGCCGACAAGTCCCTTTTCCGTCTCGGCCAGTGCTACTACAAGACCGGAGACTCGGACAAGGCCCTCGAGCAGTTCAAGAAATACGTGGATCAGCACCGAGACGACTCTCAATTGACCGTGGCTCAGGACTACGTAATAAGCATTACGGAAAAGAAATACCAGGACCTGGCCAGGGACTACGAGAAAAACATAAACGGCCTCGAGAGCCAGAATTTCCGCATGGAAATGCTCAACCGGTACCTTCGCCGGTCGGTCGAGGCCGAGACCGTCTACATCGAGATCGACCGGGACGCCACCCGGCTCTACGTGAAGCTGGGTTCTCAGACCCTTTACGATTATCCGGTGGTGGTGGGCAAAGGCAAGACCTGGGTCCAGGACTTTTCCACGCCCAAGGGCATACGGCAGGTCGAGAGCATCATTCCCAAGCCCAAGTGGTACCGTCCCAACTGGTACTGGAAGGAAAAGGGCCTCGAGGTCCCCGAGGACATCACCATGGAAGAAAGGGCCGTCGAGGGAGCCTTGGGACCGTTCAAGATAGTGCTGGGCGAAGGCTACGCCATCCACGGCACCAGGGCCGGCAAGATAAGGCCGGGCAAGCTCTCCCACGGATGCATCAGGATGAACAACGCCGAACTCAAGCAACTGGTCAAGATGATCGAGGTGGGAACGCTGGTTTATATTTATTAGCGGCCGTTAAAGCCGTCTTAGCCCGTTCGCCTTTTCAGTTCTTCTTCCAGTAGCCATATCCTGTCCTGGCCCCAGTAGGTTTTATCCTCGAGGCGGAAGGTGGGCACGCCCCAGTGGCCTATTGCCTCGAGCCTTTGGTTATTTTCCTCGATCTTTTGGTGGATGGCCTCGTTGGAGACGGCCTCGAGGCATTTATCCCAATCGAGTCCCACCGAGTCGGCCACCCTTTTAAGGCCGCGATCACCCGCCACTTTTACGCCCTCGGCCCAGATGGCCCGGCTGGCGGCAAGGACGAACTCCTTTTGCTTTCCCTCCCTCGAGGCGTACTCGGCCACGTACAAGCACCTTATAGCCCCCTCTCCCAGGGGGTCGTAAATCCCGCCAAAGGGCATGCCGAGTCTCCTGGCCTCACGGGCCGCGTCTCGAAGTATGTAGAGCTTCTTGGCCATGGGAAGGGGCACGCCCCTGGTGACCATGGGTCTTATGCCCCGGTAAATAAGCTCGATACCGTATTTCTCGGGAAGGGCGAAGGCGCGGGGTCCGGCCAGGTAGGAGTAGGGACTCCTGAAGCTGAAAAAGAACTCGACCGTCAGAGCTTTGTCCGTCATTTCCACGCCCTCCTGCCCAGGTAATCAAGACGCTCGGCGATCTGGTCCAGGCGCTCGTGGGCGAAGTACCACTGGCCGTAGACCAGGGCGGCCGGAGATTCCCAATGGCCTTTTTTCACGAGTCTTTTTTCGTTCTTTCTCACCCTGGCCTCGTAAACGGAAAAATCATCGGGCGGGTCCTGGTCGAAAGCGTCAAGATATACTTCCGTTATGTTTTCGCGGTTGATGGCGTCATTGCTTTTCCAAATGTAGGACAGGGCCTTCTCGATGAAAAAATATTCGTCCCCGTCTTCCCGGCCCGCCTCGGCCCAGGCGGCGACAAAGGCCGTCTCCTCACTGGTGGGGGCTTCCTTGCGGATGATCTCCATGCCCAGGCTCGCGGCGAGACGTCTGGCGTCCTCCATGGCGTAGGCCCGGCGCTTATCCAGGTCGGGGTCGTTCTCGATTCCCCGCCGTACGATGGGATAAAAAGCCGGCTCCACGTCGCGGTTGGTCAGCATCTTGAATATTTTGGGAACGGCGATGGCGGCGTAAGGGTCGTCGAAGGCAAAGTAGAGCTCGACTTTGCCCACCAGTCCAAGGGCGCGCTCGAGGGTTGGAACCATTCTGTTTTTCATTTTGATATGGTCGATCTTCAAGATGGTTCTTGGCAGGAGCGCCTTCCCCACGTAGTCGGTAATGGGGTTTGTCATGTGAGGTACTTCTCTATTTCGGCTTTTGGGCCGTCAGTATTAACCTGTTGTTCATAAAACCGTAGTCGCCTGCTTTATGGTGAAAGGACTTGCCGCCCAGCGTGACGGCGTCCTCGAATCCAGCGGACCGGGCCAGGGCGCGAAGGCCGTCCGCGTCATATGTCCTGATCGCGTAGGTGGCGTCTCGAATGATTCCATTCGTCTTACTCATAACCATCTCGCGGGCCTTGATCCGGCCTCTTCCAAGCTCCCGTTTTCTGCACACTACGAGGTCGTCTCCTATCTCGTGCCAGGAGTCGGGAATAAAACGGTCGCGCACCGCTGACCCGTCGGCCACGTCCAGCACCAGCCATCCGCCGGGCCGGAGCAGCCGGAAGGCCTCCCGGCAAATGTCCGCGTCCGCCTCGAGCTCGGTCTGGTAGCCCAGGGAGTTGCCGAGAACGAAAACGTGGTCGGCAAAGCCGGACTCGAGGCTCGTGTCCCTGGCGTCGGCCCGCAAAAACCTTACCCGGCGCCCGCGCTTTTCAGCCTCCCTGGCCCCGCGTTTGATGAGACGGCCCGAGTAGTCAACCACCGTGCATCCCGTGAAGCCCCTCTCGCAAAGCTCGAGGCTGTGTCTTCCATGGCCTCCGCAGAGGTCAACTATATTATGCTCTTTTTCGGCGGGTACAACCTCGAGAAAAAAATCTACCTCCCGCCGGGTAACCTCGCGGTCGCATACCGACCGGGCGTCAGTCAGAAGGTACACCTCATCGAAGAGATGCTTCCACCAGTTCGGGTCGACCTCGATCGCCATCGTCACTCCGGTCCGGCCCCAAACCCGAAAAGACCGTCGCCGGCGATGATCGCGGCCGAGCCTTGCCAGGGCTGGCTCCGGGCTATCTCCAGCTCTTCCTCCTCGATGGCCACCAGCTCGTCAAGCTCCCCCGACTTCCACATCTTCTCCAGGGTCAGGCAGTCGTTCCATAAGCGGCCGCCGTACCTGGCCAGGGCCTCGAGGTGGCCGGGCGTGAGCAGCCTCGGCCGAAGGGCCGTTTTAATGGGCCCGAGAAGGTAAGTGAATTTCCTCTCCATGGCCATCTTGTTCTGCATATCGAGAATATCCGCCAGGTCTCCCGCCTCCATGGAAAGGATGGCGTCATTTATTCTTTTCGAGGCCTGCCCCGCGGACTCATTGCTTTTGATCACGGCGATGGGCTGCATGCCGCCGCCGCTGCCCACGTTGGTGGGCACGTCGCCGAAGCGGCCCAGGAAACCCATCAGCCCCTCCTGCCCGATAAAACAACGAAAGTCAGTCTGGTAGCGTCTGATCCGGATTTTCGACTTGTCCTCCGTCAGCTCGGGAAGGTCCTCGGCCCACTTATCGAGGGGTACCTTGGACTGCACGATATAGTCGCCCTTCTCGAGCGCCAGCTTGACCGCCTCGTCCGCGTCCGGGTTTACGCCCCCCACCTTGACGCCCATGCCCGAGTAGCCGCGCTCGGGCTTTAAGACCAGGTCGTCCCAGTTGGCGCGGGTCCACTCGATAAGGTCCTTTATCTCCTCGCCGGCGGGACCGTCGGTCGAGCGCGCAAAAAACCGCCTGGTCCAGGGCGTCCGCCTTACGATCTCCTCGCTGAAGCGGCCCTTTAACGGACCGGTCAGGACCTCGAACATGCTCTTCACGTTAATGGGCTCGGTCCCCCTCGGATTGATTACCCTGCCCTCACGGACGGCTTGAAGGAGTGGGGAAAGATTCATTTTACGATGGAGCCGGAGAAGGACGTCAGTGTTGAAATCCATGAATATCACCGACACGGGTTGTCCCTTATAGCTGACCCGCCCATTATCCAACTCGAGCCAGTGAGGCGCCATGAGCGCGCCCGAGACTCCGTCCATATTGTCGAGCCTGGCCGCCAGGTTGGCGTTCTCGGTCACGTCCTCGAGGGTCTCCTCCTCCGCCACCACCGCGATCAGGCCAGGGTTCGAGCCGGACCTCTCGCGATGGGCCGCCAGAAGACGCTCGGAAAACTCGATCACCGGCGACATGTAGGGATGGTCGAAATCCAGCTCAACGCCGACGGGCCTCACCTCGTTTACCCTTTTCCACACCGCCTTGCCCAACTCCTGCGTAACCCGCTGGTAGTCCCAACCACCCGGGCTGCCCAGGTTCCACTCCGAATGATATCCCGTGAAATCTTCCATTCTTTTACTCCGACTTAATATCAATATTCACTTACTATTACTACTTCCCAATTGTCTGGAAAGACGCCGAGTTTATTATTCACCAAATAGATGGCTGCAATTCCTCTTGGACATTACCTGGAAGACCATTAATATTCATGTCCAGTGCTTTCAAAATATCGATGAAATAATCGGGATAAAAACATCTTACTGCTTTTGTATCCACGGTATTGATGTTTTTTTCGATAATCTTTTTGCCTTTGGATTGTTCTTTTAATTTTTCCCATTCCATTTTTCTTATGTTATCATTCATGATCAGCGTGGTCTCGCATTTCGCGTTTTCCTTGTCCAAATAATTACCAGTAAGGCATCTGATATTTATCTCATTACCGCACTGTATAATCATGGCGCTATATTCACAGCCCTTATCACATTTGCTTCTTTCAGATTGTCTGTCTTTTTCAAGATCATCTATCATGTCAAACGATTTAAGTATATCTTTTGTGTATAATTCCTGAGTGGTAAAATCCGAAGATTTAAATCTTGTAGTGGAGGGGTATTCCTCTAGGTAATCCTTTAACAACTTATCTGGCAATTTAACTCCAGATGACGTGATATGTATTCGATGAACGCCGGAAATCCAGTAAATCTCTTCCAGTGAACCTTGGGTGTGATACAAGCAATCATTGTTTTGTATTGTCTTTGGTTCCCAAGAATCACGACACCAGTAAAGCTCAAATAGTATATCATGTTTAATGTAATCATCGCAAGAATACTTTCTAATCTCAATTTTAATGTATCGAATTTTTTGGTCGATATTTTTTTCGTACATAACGTTGCATTGCAAGTCAACGTTATAATTTGAATATTTGTGATAATAATCGTCGCCAATCGTGTTGCATTTTGCCGGGTTGATGTTTTCATAATCACCGTATTTCTTATCGATAATATATTTTTCTACTTCATTCTCGGCAAACATCTTTATTGGCCAGCAATATAAGAGAAAGATAATAAAAGGCAGAATGATGGCCGCCAATTTGGTCATTTTGACATTCATGTTCATTGAACTCCTTCTTTTGCCGCTATTTCAAGTCTCATCTTCCGAAAATTTACCCAACAATTCCGCAAAGTCCGGCTCTCCCATGGTCATGACCTCTTTGGTAAATCCGGCCAGGTCCATTCCGCTTTTGGCGAATATGTCCTCGAACCTTCGGAGGCCCAAAGTGTAACATACCTGGTAAGCCGGTTTCAACGCGTACCTCCTGGCCGAGGCCATGGCCCGGGCGGGCGTCATGCCCATGGAAAGGAGCATCCCGGCCGCCGCGTCCATTTCCATTTTTCGGCACTGGAGGCCGACGTCGATCCTTCCCCTTACCGCCCGCCACAGGTGTCTTTTATTGAGCAAAAGCGAGTCGCCCGGCGCGTCGTAATAACCCGCCATATCCATGATCGTCTCGGCGAAACAGGCCCATCCCTCGTAGAACATGGGATGCTCGATATGGCGTCGGACCTCTCGGGGGTTGTTCCATCTATGAAGGTCTAAAAGATGGTGGCCGGGCCAGGTCTCGTGCGCCGCCAGCATCCTATAATCCTTTTGAATCAGATTCTTAGCCTCGCCGAGCGACTCGGAGGCCAAAACGTAAAAAGTTCCCCCCGAGGCCGGATGACCCGGCGGCATGCCGTAAGCCGCCGCGCTCCTTATCGCCGACAAAAAAGAAGGGACAGGAGCTACGGTTACGGGATTGGCCAGATGATCCTCTTTGGACACAAGGCCAAGATCGAGGCATTTTATTCCTAAGCGCCTGACTTCCTTACCGAAATGCCCCATCATCCCATCTCGGGGCAAAGATGGGCCGGGAAGCGACTCGATGGCTTCCTTCCATCCATGGCCTGGGAAATTCTTTTGGGAAGCGGAAGATAGTACCTCGGATATCCTCGCGATCTCCGAGTCGAAATAATCCTCAAGTTCACCCACGCCCATATGACAACGCATGTGGTTTTTGTAAACCCGGTCAGGCACTTCCTCATCCAGCCTGAAGCTCGGAACAACCTCGAGCTTTGCAAGGCCCCGCCTGAAATCCTCCAAGGCCGCGCCCGCTTCCTTTACTTCCGGCCGAGCCTTGGCTAATGAGACAAGCCACTCGATAACGTCATCGGCCATGTCAAGGCCCAGCTCGAGAAACATCCTCGGGACCGGCCCCAGGCAATCGATGGCCCTCTCCAGGAAAGCCGGCGCTCCCATAAGGCGGCGCGAGAAAGCCTCCGGGTCGTTCGCCTCGATGGCCTCGGCCAGGCCCAGACTGAGGACGGTCAAATGAAAAGTGGGCTGGGACTTATGTGGCCCCACGAGGGTAAGCTGCTCCCGAAGAGTCGAGAAACATTCGGCTACGAGCCTTATATCCGCCCGGTCTTCAAGTGAGGCATGAGGGAAGGAAGCCTGGATGGCGGCCTCCCACTCCTTCAACTTAGCGGCAGTCTCCGCAATGGAGCCGGAAGAGAAATCGTCCCACTTTGACCAGTCGGCGTCAATCAGTTTTAATTGAGGGAAATAATTGAACTCGTCCGATTGGCAGCAAACGGGAAAGCGCCTTGCCAATTCGCTCGTGGCCTTGCCCGCTATCCTTTCGAAATCACTGCCTATTTTATCTTGATCCGACATTAAAGGATCGGCCGGCCGGGCGCCCTATTCCGCCTTTGCCAGGTCGGAGACTATTGCAACCAGCGGCTCGGCGCCGGTCCTTTCAAGGGTCTTGCCCAAGCGCTCGCCCCGTTTCGAGTTCTCCTTGTAAAACTCGACAACTCTGCGGACGGCCTCGATGGCCTCCTCATCGCCCAGCCCCTTGATTATCTCGCTCGCGTGGCGAGGACGGGAACCGGCGTTGCCGCCGGCCGTGAGTATCCATTTGGATTTGCCCTGGGCGAAAAGCCCGATGTCGCGGGACCAGCCCTCCGGGCAGTTTATAGGACATCCGGCCACGGCTATCTTCATCTTGTTGGTAAGCTGCATGCCGTGATAAATGGCGTCCAGCTTCAGCCCGAGGGCCAGGGAGTCCCGCTGCCCCAGCTTGCACCAGTTATTGCCCGGACAGGCCCGGACGCTTCTGACGCACAGGCCGGTGAGGTTTCCCGGGTTCATCCCCAAATCTTGCCAGATCGAGTCCAGGTCCTCCTCCTTCACGCCGTAAAGCGCTATACGATAGGCGCTGGTTATCTTGATCAGCTTGACGTCGTATTTTTCCGCCGCGTCGGCTATTTTCCGGAGCAGGTCCGGCGTGATTATTCCCACGGGGGTATGGGGAGCGATGGCGTAGGTCGTTTTATCTATCTGTATAACGGCCCCTTTTTCTCCGTCGTTCAGCATTTATTCTCCTCGAAAGCGCGCGCGGATGTTTACCGCTTGCATCTTCAATCCCGGAAAACCAGCTTGCCGCCAAGATGGCCCGCGTACGCGGCCGCGCCCAGCATGGCAAGATGGATAATTACATAGACGTACCTTACTCCGCCGGCGTCCGCCACCAGGGGATCGATAAGACGCCATACGACCAGTAGCCAGCTAAGTCCGGTCACCACTATCCCCATTATAATCTTGGTCTTGAAGACCTTGGTCATGTATCCTTTGAATTTGATCCGCCAGTCGATCCATCCGGAAAGCAAAACCAAAGGCATGGAAAGGGCCACCACGCCCAGGTTGAAAAAAGCCGCCAGGGACAGGGCGCTCGAGCTCGCGCCCAGGAACGCGAGGCTCAGGTTGGCTAAATTTAAAACCACGGAGCCCAGCAGAAAAAAGACTATGACGGGAATAAGTCCGTTGGGAAAATGCACGGCTATGGGATGGGCCTTGTTCTTGTGCATCAACTCTCCCAGCGCGCCCAGGGGAGGGGAAGGGGTCTCCGACTTCTCTTGCGCCTTCGCTTCTTCCTTTTTAGCCCGTGCCTTGGCCTTGGCCCCGGCCATGCGGGCGTCGTATTCATCCTTGGCTTTTTTGCCCTCCTCGCCGGGCAGGCGCTCGAACTTGTCGCTCGAGGCCCCGCAAACCGGGCATTTTTCCGGAGGTCCCTCTCCCTCGTGGATGTATCCGCAGACGGTGCATTTCCAGTAACTCATTTAATCCTCCGCGCCGTTTCCGGCCCCCGCGACAGGCGCCGGTAAGTTTAAGACGAATCCATTGGACCATAAATCTTTCATCATGAATTTATTTCATCCTTGCCCGCTTTGCAATAAAAAGAAGGCGGAAAAATCCCGATGGGTGGTGACAATAAGGACATGGCATAGACCCTTGGCCCTCGTTTTGGAAAAAAACTAAAGGAATCGGAAATGGAAACGATAAGAAGGTTAAGTGACTGGAGAAAAGACAGTTCAAAGATAAAAAAAGGTTAATCACCTACGACGCAAGGAGGAATAGAAAATGGGATTAGTAATCAATAACAACCCGGCATCGGTCAACGCGCAGCGCAACCTCAACTCGGCCAACATGAACCTCAACAAATCTCTGTCGAGGTTAAGCTCGGGCCTTCGGATCGTCACCGCCGGCGACGACGCCGCTGGACTCGCGATTTCGGAGAGCCTTCGTTCACAGGTGGCCAGCTTGGAGCAGGCCTCCCGCAACTCGATGGACGGCATCTCGATGCTGCAGATCGCGGAGGGCGCCCTCAATGAGGTCAGCTCGAAGCTGATCCGTCTTCGCGAGCTCACCATGCAGAGCGCCAACGGGACCGTCAGCGACGATCAGAAAGACATGCTCGACAGCGAGTTCCAGGCCCTGACCGACGAGATCGACCGTATCGCCAAGGCGACCAACTTCAACGGCAAGAAGCTCCTGGACGGCTCGACCACCTCCGTGACCTTCCAGGTGGACGTGGGCACCACGGCCGACGTCGATACCTTCGCCGTCACCCTGACCTCGGCCCTGGCCTCCGACCTCGGGATCGACACGCTCGACATCAGCTCCTCGGCCAGCGCCGACACCAACACGGCCCTTACCGCCATCGACGCCGCCATATCCTCGATCGTCGATATTCGGAGCGACCTCGGCGCCGCCCAGAACAGGCTCCAGACCACCATCAACAACCTGGGTATCGCCATCGAGAACAGCATCGCCGCCGAGTCCCGCATAAGAGACGTGGACGTGGCCAAGGAAACCTCGCAAATGGTCAAATACCAGATCATACAACAGGCGGGCGTCAGCGTCCTCAGTCAGGCCAACATGAACCCGCAGATCGCGCTCTCGCTCCTGCAAGGGTAAATGGGAGCTTGATATAAAACGGCGAAAGCCGCTACCCGGCCGGCCCGCGAGAAAAAAATCCTCGCGGGCCGCTCCTTTCTCTTTCCGTGCAACCTAGGAATCCAGGAAGAACATGGCTTCCTCGTAATGGAATAAGATTTCCTCGCGGGAAGGACCATCGGGCGTGTTTTCGAGGGCGTCGCTGAAATACTCGAGCGCCGACTCGGCGTCTCCGAGCTTATATAAAACCCAGCCCATTGTATCCATAAAGGCCGGGTTGGACGGCTGACCGTCGAGGGCCGAGTTCGCCAGCTCGAGAGCCTCGTCAAGGTCCACCGCCTCCTCGGCCAGGCTATAGGCAAGATTGTTTTGCAGCTCCGGTGAAGCGGGATTTATTAGATATGCGTCGAGGGCAAGGTCCGTCGCCAGCTCCAGGTCGCCCTCACCGTTCGCCGCCAGGGTGGCCATGCTCAGCAAATGAACGTCATCCGGAGAACTCTCCAAGAGCTCGTCCAAAAGAGCCTGGGCGTCAGCGTAGGCCCCCTCCCACAATAGCTTCGCCGCCAGTATGCGCTCCCGGTCGAAGGCTCCGAAATCATCGTAAAAGCCCCCCTCCTCCTCGGTATCCTCGAACCACGAGGCCTCGCTCGTGTCCCCCGAGTCCATTGCCGCTTCTTCATTCTTGGCGACCGTGTCTATGCCGTTACCGGCTCCCCGGTCTTCACCGATAAGCTGCTCGATCCAGCTCATGGCGTTGGTCGCCTCCAGGTGTCCGGGCGACAGGGCCAGGGCGGCCGCCAGGTCTTCACGCGCGCCAAGGTAGTCCTTTCTATCGGCCTTTTCCATGGCCAGGGATACCTTGTCGTCCGCCAGATAGGAATTTTCCTGGGCCGGGCTTATATCGCCGCAACCGCCCTGAAAGATAAAGATTAAAAACATAAGCGGCCAGATCATCGCAAACGGTCGTTTTTTCATGTCCATGCCTCCGTGAGGGTTACATTCCTTTGGACGCGAAATTTCTCATCCAGGTTCCAAACGCCCGGGTCAGGGAAAAGTTTTCCCTCAAAAAGCCCCAACCCTTCCTTTTCATGGACACGAAAAGGGCGCCTTTTTGCCTTCTTGGCTTTCTTGCGTGAAAATGACCAGGAATCGATCTCGCCGCCTCAAACTGCGGCCCAGGATTTTATATGAAGGAAAATGGACCTTTAATCATTCTCACGGCCCAGCGGGTCTGGATGTACCGCAAGTTCCCGCCCTACGGCATTATGTACGTGGCCCGGGGGCTTCGGGAAGCCGGGTTCAGGGTCAGGATAATCCATCCCGAAACCGGCCGCGCCGGCGCCGTGGCTGAGGCCGTTAAAAAGGAGCGGCCCCTTTTCGTCGGCTTCAGCGTCATGCAGGGACCGCTTCTACTCGAGGACGTCGAGATATCTCGCGCCTTGCAAAAAGAAGGCATCCCCGTGGTATGGGGCGGCATCTTTCCCTCCATGCTGCCCGAGCTGGTCCTTTCCGCCGACTACGTCGATTACATCGTGACCGGCGAGGCCGAGTTGACCTCCGTCCAGTTCGCCCACGCCCTCGCCTCCGGCAAAAAGCCGGAGAACGTGGCGGGAGTCGGATACAGGGAAGACGGCGGCGTACGTCTCAATCCACCGGACCCGTTCCATAAGGACATCGACTCCTTTCGTCCGGACTGGGACCTCATCCGGATGAAAACATACCTCGAGGTATACCCCAAGTCCCAAAGCGTGCTCCTGCGCGTGCCCCTCTCGAGGGGATGCCCTTTCCCCTGCTCCTTTTGCTACAACCAGGTGCAAAAAGACCGCAAGCTCTTCCGCATCCACGGCCACGAATGGGTAAGGCGCGAACTGGACTTCTTAAAGGACAAGTGGGGCGTCAACATGGTCCACTGGGTGGGCGACAACCCCTTCTCGAAGCCCGAGGTGGGAAAAGAAATCATCGGCGCCGCCAAAACCCCCTGGATAAGCGCCACTCGAATCAACCTGGTGGACGAGGAATTCACGAGCTGGATGAAGGAAACCCAATGCCAATACCTCGGCTTCGGCATCGAAAGCGGCTCGGACCGGGTGCTCGAGATACTGAAGAAGGGCTTCACCGTCGACACCATAATAAAGGGCATCGGACACCTCGACAAGGCGGGCGTCTTCGGCGTGCTCAGCTGGATGCACCTTATCCCCGGCGAGACCAACGAGGACAGGAAGATGACGCGAAAGCTCATGGACGAACTTTACCGCATGACCCCCCGGATATATCATAGCGGCGTCCATGGCCTGCGCCCGTGGCCGGGAACGATCTTTTGGGACGAGGCGGTCAAGATGGGTCTCGAGCCGCCCCGGACCCTCGAGGACTGGGCCCATTACCAGTACGTCAGCCCGCCCCTGTTTGGATGGACCAAGGAGAGGCTCTACCGTTTGACGGTCATGAACCGCGTGCTTTACGGCCGGGCCAGGACCGCTCCACGCCTCGTGCCCGACTGGCAATACGAAATCTTCCGGAGAAGATTCCTCCGCGGAAAATTCCCCGGCGCCCTCGAGGAAAAACTGGCCGCAAGTCCGCGCCTGAAAAAACACCTCGAGGATTTATAATTTAGACTCCGGCCCCTCCGCTTTATTATCTTTCCTTTTCAGCGCGCCCCCGCCTAAAGACTCGGGTTTTCGAGCCGATAAGATAGACGGTAACTATCAGGGGGTCTTATTGAAAGTCAACCTTCGTCCAGCCGATCTTTACTGGCTTCCGCCTTCCCGGGAGGGAGCGGCGCGGGAAGTAGAGGAAAAAACCTTGCCCCAGGCCCGGACCGGGCCCACCCTGGTGCTTCTAAGCCGGGAAGCCGGAAAAGGGCGGGCCACGCGGCTGTTCGTCCATCGCTTTATGAAGGGTTTGGAGGAGTTTTGCCCGCGTCCCCTTTTCCCGCCCCTTCCCCCTTTCCGGCCGGAAGCCTCGGCCGAAGCCGTCGCCAGGGTCGTCTTCGACGCCACGCTCGAGATCTTCAGGGAATGGGCCCGGGCCCAGCCCCGGACGCCGGAGGCAAAACTGATCGCCAGGTTCCAGGCCCTTATCGAGAAGGAAATAATAACGAGCGCTAAAAGCTCCATCAAAGAGTTAAATCGAGAAGACGAGGATTTCCGGATATCCCGACTCGAGATCGAGGCCGTTAGCGCGTCCCTCTCGAGAAAGGCCGGGCTGTATTTCCGTACCCGCGCGGCCATGGCCCTGGAGGGACTTCACCGCCAATCGGAAACCAAATCCACACCTCCCGAGTACCGGCCACGAAACGCCGCCTTCCCCGGCTGGGCCGAAGTCGTATCCGGCTCCCCCTCCCGGGCGGCCCTGCTGGTGGGGACCGCTATCCTGTGCGCCATGCTGGTCATCTTCAAGATGATGTGAGCTATTGAATGAAAAAAAGTCCGCGCCTTTCCGATTTGCCGCAGAATAGGTCACCATGCCCGAGCCTGGCCTGACATGCATAAGGATATCCCGTTATAACGCTTGATAACCCGTCCCCAATGCGCGAGAAAATAATTGTAATTGCGGTCCATCTCGGCCTAGAATATTAACGATGAAAAAAAAATTTCGCGCGACCGGATAAAGGCGCGTCCCGGGCCACGATGAGAACATGGAGAAACTCCAGGGAGTCCCAAATGAATACATCGAAGGGGAAGACGGGAATAATACTGACGGGGATCGTTCTTGTTCTGGTAACGATGGTCATGGCTTGCGATCGCCAGCATTTTTTCACCCCGCCAAGGTGAGGGTTATAAAATCCATCCCATATTATAATTGCTGAACTTTAGAACTTTTTAGTCTGGTTTGCACGTATCGACATTAAGCAGCCTCCTTGAGGGGCGTAATTTCCTCTGGTTTGGGGTCGGAATGGAAAGCGGGAGAAATTCGCAAAGCCTTGTAGAAAGCGCGTCGGAGCCGACCGACGCTTGGGGGGCCGCTCGGGTCCCACCACGGTTCGGCCTCGATCTTTTCCGCCTCCGGGACGCAAAGGGCAAGCAGGCCCAAAAGGCCGTAGGCGACCAGGCAGAGGTTGGCGTGGCGCTTGATGGCCGTGAACGACCTCTGGCGATAGTCGCCGAAACCGCCCGCCGTCTTCACCTCCCGGAACAACTCCTCGATCTTCCAGCGGCCCGAATACGTTTCCAGCGCCCGCTCCGGCTTCATCTCGACGTCGGTGGTGAAAAACACGTTCATTTTTTTGCCGGAGCGCCGGGGGAAAATGATGACGAGTATCGGCTTGTCGCCGAGGGTGGCGCTGGGGACCATCACCCCGACGAAGGCCTCGATGGTAACGGTCTTGCCGTAAATCCTGGCCTTGATTTTTTCGCGCTTCGATCTTTTCAACCACAGTTGTTGGGGGCTGAACTTCTTGCCGCGCTTGGGCGGCCTTCCCGGACCATTCTTCCTTTTGGGGAGTTCGTAGAGCGCCGCGTTCGAGCGGAGGCGGCTGATCAGGACCACCTCTTTGCCGTCGAACTCGAGACCGGCCAACTTGGCCTTGGCGTAGAGGTTGTCCACCACCAGGACCAGTCTCCGAGCGGGCCAGGAGAACCTTTTTATCATCATGGCGGCCAACTCGATCTTGGTTTTGAACTCCCATCCCTTGGGGCAAAACTTTTCCTGGACGAAGAGCAGCGCCGAGAGGGGGAAGGCGAACCACTTGCCCCCGCGCTCCCATAGAAGCGCCATCACCACCCAGCAGTGGCCGAGCACCCGGCGCTTTTGATGGCCGGGGTTTTTGTCCGTCGGGTCCGGGTAATAGCCCAGACCGAAGAACTTCTTGCCCCATTTCTTGACCAGGGTGTCGTCGACGGCGACGACGATCTCGTCCATGATCTTGAGTCGTTGGGCCACCAGGTCGAGCAGGCATTGACTCACCTTTTGGCAGGACCACCGGCCCTTGCGCATGAAAGCGTAGGGCGTGGTCCAGTGCATGACCCGGTGGACTTGGGTGAGGCGCATGACCTCGGTCACGCAGTGCTGGAGACCGAACAGCGCCGCGTGGGCGATAATGAAGGTCTGGAAGTGCTCGAACCCGGGCTTGGAGAAGCAGTTGACAAATACAAGCATCAGCGGCAACATAAGAGCTTGAGCGTTCATCAGCGTTCACTCCCGCGTTATGAGGGCCGATCACACCTCTCATTATACGGGAAAAACTGGTGAACGCTATTTTTACATGGTGGAACATGGCTAAAAAGTTCTAAAGTTCAGTATAATTGACACCGCATATCCATTCCCTTGCCGATTCGCCGACTTCCGCTTTGCTCAATTCTAAATAATCTGGATGAATTTTTTGCCACCGCTTCAACCGCCGCGGCCAGGAGGAGCAACTCTTCGACCGACTGATCCTGGCCTGCGCCAGATCGACAGGGGTGATATTTTCGGAGTTAACCGCATAGCCACATAAAAGAATTGTAATCCCGATCCATCTCGTCATAGAATAATAACATGGATGTAGATGAAGCACGCCTTGATATTGGCGCGTCAAGTGAAGACGTGTTTACTTATATCAATAACGAGACGGCAAATGAGCCGCCATTATAATAGAGAGAAAGAAGAATGATTAAAAAGATTTTTACGGCAGCGTTGGCATTGTTTATATTTGGGGCCTTCGGATGCAGGCCGAAGGAGGAGAAAAAGCCCGAGACCGGGGAGGGTCTTTCCATCTTGTGCTCTTTTCTTCCCTTGTGGGTGTTTACGGTTAACGTGGTGGGCGGCCGTCCCGGCGTCGAGGTGGACGTTTTAATCCCGGGCCATCAGGGGCCGCACGACTATCAGCTTACGCCGGCCGACATGCAGAAGATCGAGGGGGCCAACCTTTTCATCGCCAACGGCTATCACTTGGAGGAGTTTCTGACCGACTCCCTTCGCGAGGCCCGTCCCGATATGCGCGTATTGATGGCGGCCGAGACCGTGAAGCCGATCATGATCGGGGATGACGGCGCGGCCGTCATCCATCTCGAGGCGGAAGAAGGGCATGATGAGGACGAAGCTTCTGGCCACCATCATGACCATGGCGTGGGCGGCGTGGACCCCCACGTTTTCGCCAGTCCACGCGACGCGGCCAAGATGGTGAACGCCATCGCCCTCGAGCTTATCCGTCTCGATCCAGAGGGGGAGCCGACCTACCGGGCCAACGCCGAGGCCTACATGAAAAAGCTGGAGGCCCTGGCCGACGAGTTCAAGGCCGTCGTGTCCGGCGCGAAGAGCGCCAAGGTGGTCACCTTCCACAACTCCCTCAACTACCTGGCCCGCGACTGCGGCCTCGAGGTAGTGGGAGTAATCGAGAGCTCGCCCGGACAGCAGCCCTCCGCCGGAGAACTGGCCGCCCTGGCCCGGACCATCCGGGAGCAGGGGGCGGTCGCCGTCCTGGGGGAGCCCCAGTTCTCGGACGCTTTGGCTCGGGTGCTGGCCGAGGAATCCGGCGCCCGCCTCTCGAGCCTGGACCCGGGGGCCACCGGCGACATGACGCCCGAGGCCTATGAAAAGACCATGAAGGCCAACCTGGCCACTCTGCGCAAGATACTGCCGCCTGAAAGCCCTTAGACTCAGGCTGGAAACGATCGGCCGTCAGGGCCGGTTTCACGAATCGCGTCGCCAAGGTTATAATTCTTATTGCCCGGACGCGAGGCCAAGACCCATACATGACGGAAGAAATAACCACAACCTCCGGAGGCGAGGCAGCCATCCGGATAAGAAACCTCGAGGTCGAACTGGGAGGAACGCGGGTCCTGACCGGCGTCAACGCGGCCATCATGAAGGGCGAGATCACCGCCCTCATCGGACCCAACGGAGCGGGCAAAACCACGCTCCTTCTCGCCATGCTCGGCCTCATCCATTACAAGGGCAAGATAGATTACCTCACCTCGAACGGGCGGCCCATGATCGGCTACGTGCCGCAATACCTCGACTTCGACAGGGGCATCCCCATTACGGTGATGGATTTCCTCTGCATGTGGCGCCAGCGCCTGCCCGTCTGGATTTCCCACTCCCGCGTTCAGAGACGGCGGGCCCTCGAGGCCCTCGAGTGGGTCGAGGCCGCCCACGTGTCCGGCCGCGTTCTCGGGGCCCTCTCGGGAGGAGAGCTTCAACGCGTTCTCCTGGCCATGGCCCTTCTCGACGAGCCGGAGATCATCTTCCTGGACGAGCCGGCCAGCGCGGTCGACCGTCACGGCGAGGAAATATTCATGCGACTCATCGGGCGCATCAACCGGGAGCGGGGAATTACCATCCTGATCGTCAGTCACGACATCTCGATGGTGACCCGCATAGCCCGCCAGGTCATCTGCCTCAACCGGCAGGTCCTTTCGGAGGGCAAGACCGCCGAGATTCTTAACGAGAACACTCTCGCCGCCTGTTTCGGTCCTGATAAGGGCCTTCTTCTTCACGACCACCACTGGGACGGCGAGGTCCATTGCGCCCAATCACCGGACTCGAGTCCGGAAGGCCGGGAGACCGACTGAATATGGAACATGTCTATTCGGTCATGGACCTTCTGCTTCCCTTCGCCTGGGCCGAGCCTTTCTTCATGAAGAGGGCGCTTTTGGCCGTGCTCCTTGTCGCTCCCGTCTGCGCGGCCATGGGAGTCATGGTGGTCAACTTCCGCATGGCCTTTTTTTCCGACGCCATCAGCCACTCCGCCTTTACGGGCGTGGCCCTGGGGATTCTTCTGGGAGTCGATCCCCGGTTTACTCTCATCATCTTCGGCGCCCTGGTCGGCCTCGGAATCATGGCCATCAGGGGCCGGAGCAGCCTGTCCGTTGACACCATAATAGGCGTGTTCCTGAGTTTTTCCGTCGCCCTGGGCATAGTGGTGGTCAGCGCCAAGAAGGGCCTTACCCGCGATCTTCACGCCTATCTTTTCGGCGACGTCTTCGCCGTCAGCCCTTCCGAGCTGGGACTCATGCTTATCCTGGCCGTGGTATGCGCGGCTTTCCTGGTGGTGTTTTTTAACGACCTTTTCCTTATCGGCGTGAACGAGCGAGTGGCCAAGGCCCATGGTGTCAACGTCAAGGCCCTGCAATATTTTTACGCTTTGCTTCTGGCTCTGGTGGTTACCTTTACCATCCGCGTGATCGGCCTTTTGCTGGTAACGGCCATGCTGGTGGTACCCGCGGCAACGGGCCGGAACCTGGCGCGGTCGGTAAGGACCATGTTCTGGAGCGCCATCCTGGTGGGTTCCCTTAGCGGAATCGCGGGTTTGGTGACGTCCTTTTACGTAAAGGGGGCCGTGGGAGGCGGGACCATTATCCTGATAGCCTGTCTCCTTTTCATGATAAGCCAACTATACGCCACGGTGAGAAACTGAGCGCCTCCGGGCCGCTTGCCCCGATACGTCATGCCTGATTTAAAAGACTCGGTTAAAACCTCGATCCTGGCGGCGGTCTTTTTCTTTTCCGGCTTCGCCGCCCTCATGTACCAGGTGGCCTGGCAAAGGCTTCTTACCATACATTACGGAGTGGGCGCCGTCTCCATTACCATTATCGTAACCGTCTACATGTTCGGCCTCGGGATCGGCGCCCTCGCTGGCGGGGCTATCTCCGAGAGGACCCAAAGTCGAGTGCGGCTTTACTTCGCCATCGAGCTGTTAATCGGGCTGTTCGGTCTTCTAAGCCTTTCTTTTTTGAACGCCCTGGGCAAGGCCACCGCCGGGGAAAGCGCGGCCCTTTCCCTATTATACGTAGCCCTGTTCCTGGCCGTGCCCACCTTCCTTATGGGATCGACCCTCCCCATCCTGGTCAAGATTTACAACGGCTACAAGCGAAACGTGCTGGGCTCGGTGAGCTTCCTATATTTCATCAACACCATGGGCGCGGCCGCCGGGTCGGCCTTCACGGCCTACGTCGTGGTTGGCTTTTGGGGACTGGACGCGGCCGTATATCTGGCGGCCCTTATCAACCTCATATTGTCGGGCATGATCTTTTACATCGGCAAGGAGGACAAAACCTTTGGCGCAAAGGCGCCCGGAAAGGACGAGCCTCTTGATGACATGCTCGGCCGTCTGGCCTATCCCCTGGTGCTGGTGACGGGGTTCGTGGCCATCGGCTACGAGATCGTCTGGTTCCGGGTAATAGGGACCCTGGTGAAGGCTTCGCCCTACTCCTTTGCCACCGTGCTTTCCGTTTATCTTGTAGGCATAGCCCTTGGCAGTTTCATCATGGAAAGACGAGCTCGCGGGCTTTGTGGCGCCGACAAGAAAAGTCTTTTTTTTATCATCCAGTTTTTTATCGGGGTCTCGGCCCTTCTGTCCATCGTCATTTATTATCGGCTTACCGAGCACACGCCTTTCAGCGCGGTGACCAGGGCGTCCTTTATGGTCGAGATCCATCCGTCATTGCCGGACGGACCCGGGCTGACCCGGTTCATGGCGGCGACTGACGTCCTTTTCTGGCCCCTGTTTATCGAGCTTGTACCCGCTCTCTTCATCGGCGCCGGCTTTCCCTTGGTGGCTTACCTAGCCCAGACCCGGAGCGGCCGGGAGGGAGGGGCCGTCGGCTGGGTGTATTTCTTCAACGCCGCGGGAAACGTTCTTGGCGCGGCGGTAACGGGCTTCGTGCTTCTCAAATACCTGGGCTCCGAGATCACGCTGTTAGTCTTCGGCTTCGTGAACGTCTTTATGCTGGTTTTCGCCGCAAGGGGCCTGGGGCGGAAGTTTCCCATTAAATTCCGCGTCCCGGCGGCGGCTTTGACTTTTACTGTCTTGGCGCTTTTTTTCCCCACTGGCGGCGAACTTTATAAAGCCATACACCAAAGCCCCGGCGAGGGTTTCACGGAGTTTTTTAAAGAAGGAGTCGATACGGTGGTGATGACCTACCGCAAGGCGCCTTACCTGACCAATTACATTGGGGGCATGGGCCACGGCGGCCGGCCGGGATGGTTTTTTATCGCCGAGACGTCCGAGGCCCTGACCCATCTCTCGAGCACCGGCGACGTCCTGGTCATAGGCTTCGGCACGGGCACGCTTACGGAGACGGTCCTGTTGATGCAGGATTTAAAAAGCGTTACCGTCGTCGAGTTGAGCGAGACGCTCATGACCAACCTTTTAAAGATGGACCTTTTCCGAGACGTTCTTTCGGACAGCAGGATTAATCTGGTTATCGACGACGGCCGAAGGTATCTTCAAGCTAGCGACAAGCAATACGACCTGGTCCTGATGGACCCGCTTCGAGTGACCACTTCATACGCCAACAACCTTTACTCGAGGGAGTTCTTCGAGCTGGTTAAATCGCGCATGAAGCCAGGGGGCGTCTTCATGATCTGGATGGACGACGACCGGACCGTCCCCAAAACCGCCGCCACCGCGTTCGAGCGCGTTAAGTTCTATCGGCTGGGACTGGTGCAGTATTTCGCCCTCGCCTCGGACCAGCCTCTTATTAAGCGGGACACAAGGCAACGTTATATCGAGTCCCGGATGAACCCTCAAGTCCTCGAGCGGGTCAACGCCGTCTGGGCCAGGTCGCTTTATCTGGGAGACGAGGAATACGTGAAGCGGACATACGCGGAAGGGCCCATCAATGAGGACATGAAGCCGCGGGGAGAATATTACCTGGGACTGAAATCGGACTGACCCTGCTTATTGCTTGCCGGGCCAGTCGGCGTGAATCTTGACCAGCTCGTGGGCCTGTTCCGGCGTTCCCATTGGTGGGCCGAATTTTCCCTGCAGCTTGACCATGCCGTGAGGATACTCCTTCTCGACCCATATGTAATAGGCGGGCATGAAGGCCTTCATCAGCCGCGAGCCGCCGATCCATTTTCCCGCGAACTGCTCGAGGTCGTATTCCATCCTGATCTTGAGGCACTCGAACTCGCCGGCGGGGACTTTGATTTTTTCCACGGCCTCCACGGTGAGGGTCACTTTCCACGGCTTCATTTCCGGACTGAATAAAAGATAACAGTCCGTGCTCTGCCCTACTCCCATGTTTATCACCATGGGGGCCAGGGCCAGGACGTTGACGTGAAAGGTGTTGGGAGGAAAATCGTAGACCTCATCCCTGTAGTCGTGCTCGTAGCGCGCCACGACTTTTCCGCTGCGGCTGGTGATTTTTTTCTCGGCCTTGATAAGTGAGTAGTTGTCGGGATCGAGAATAAACTCCCACAGCACCGAGTCGCCCTCGGGGGTCCTCTCCTCGCGCTTGAAGGCCAGGACCTTCTTGCCCTCCCAGGTGGTCGAGCAAAGCCAGACGGAAAACTCGGTGGCGTCGAAATAGCGCTTTTCGTCGCCGCCCGGCTCGCCGCCGTCCACGTTGATCACGCGGTAGTCGCGGCGGCACTGGTCTTTTACGTCAAGTTCTCCCCGGACCCCGGCGGCCAGTATCAGGGCAAAGATTAATACCATGCATATAATCAGCGCTTTAAAAAAGTTATTATGCTTCATCATGACCTCTCAGAGATGGCGATAATACAGAATATACTTACTTTTCCGGCCCGCCGCCAGAGCCGGGCGGGCAATGGTCCAAAGCCCTCTCCCGGTTTCCTCGTCGCTTGCGTATCGAGCGTTATTTTCACTTGCGCCGAGGACGGACAAAGTACTATACTGCCTATTGCTGTATGACTTGCTTTATCCGGCCGGCCGTATTTGCCGGACCCTTGATTTACCGAATGGCACGTAAAGTTTTCGCGACTGGGAGGTCAACATGAAGGTAATGGTTAACGGCGCCACGGGTCTGGTGGGCATGGCCATAATGGACGCCTTTCTCGAGGCGGGTCACGACGTTCGGGCCAGCGATCATCCGCGCTGCGATTTCCGGGAGGTCGAATCGAAAGGGGTTGAGGTTGTTCCCGCCGACCTGGACGACGCGGACGCCCTGGATAAATCCGTCGAGGGCATGGACGTTGTCGTCCACGTGGCGGGCATCTTCGATCTTGGCGCCTCGCCCAAGCTCCTTGAACGCGTCAACCACCAGGGCACGCGCGACGTGCTCGAGGCCGTGCTTCGCAAGGCGCCCAACTTGCACCGCTTCGTTCAGATCGCCACGGTGGGCGTTTACGGCGAGCCCGTCCGCTGCCCCTGCAAGGAGGACGACCCCAAACGGCCCAGGAACGCCTATGAAAAAAGCAAGTTTAAAGGCGAGCTTGCCGCCTTCGAGTACCACAAGAAACACGGCCTGCCCGTGACCTCGATCCGTCCCACCCTGGTATACGGGCCCAGGGCCAAGTACGGACACGCCATGTTCATCGCCGGCCTTTGCCTTTTGAAGCACAAGACCGAGCGCGACTGGATGGTCGGTCTGACCTCGGGGCCCAAGACCAGCCACGTGCACGTTGACGACGTGGGCCGGGCCGCGGTGCTGGTGGCCGAAAAAGACGGCGCCATCGGCAAACCCCACAATATAGCCGACCCCAACCCGGTTGACGGGCTGACCTTCTCCAAGGCCCTGGCCGAGCCGATCGGTTTCGAGCTACGGCCCTACGTCCCCTACGTGAAGCCCCTCATGTCGCTGGTGGGCGCGGCCTTGCCCTACGTGCCGCAAAGGCCCATCGACTGGTTCAACGGCTACGTGGCCAAGTGGTGGGACGAGCTTTGCGACGAGAAGGGCCTGTCAAAGGAACTCAACCTGAAGGCGGACAAGGACTGGATAGGCTACTGCACGGGCGACAATTTCTACGACGTGAGCAGGATCAAGGAATTGGGCATGCAGTGGAAATACCCCGACTGCGTGGAGGGACTCAAGGAAACCATCCAGTGGTATCGGGACCGGGAATGGATTCCATGATAGAATAACAATCCTTGGCATATCAGGCCGCTCGAGGCCCCCGTCTTTGTCGAGACCGGGGGCTTTTTGCGGCGGGCGGCTTTATAAGAGGACTTGGTTTGGTGGAGAAGATTAAGGGCGATATATATCTGGTTCCGGGCAGGAGGGGAGGACATTACCCTCACTGCAACTCTATTTTCATCGATTCGGACGGCCGCGCCGTGATCGATCCCGGCTCTCACCGCAAGGCCCTTCGCGAACTGGGGGAGAGGGGAGTCGAGACGGCCCTTTTATCGCACTTCCACAGCGACCATATCCGGGACCTTCGCGAGCTCCCCGAGGCCCGGATTTTCATCCACTCCAGCGAACAAGACGCCCTGGCCGGCTGGGAAAAAATGTCCCCCTTTATCTGGTTCCCCGAGGAAACGCCCGACCAAATCTGGATCGGACGCAAGGACCGGGAGGTCGGGGGATGGGGATGGGACGTGTCCGGGACCTTCACGGGCGGCGACGAAATTATTATCGGCGACGTTCGAGTCGTCGTTATTCATGCTCCCGGCCATACCGTGGGCCACTGCTGTTTCTGGTTTCCCGAGGAGAAGATACTTTTCTCGGCCGACGTGGATTTCACGGACTTCGGCCCGTGGTACGGCAACGCCTGCTCGGGCGTTAAGTCATTTAAAGAGTCGATCGAGCTTCTTAAGAACTACCGCCCGGAGGTCACCGTTACTGGCCACGAGGCCGGCCTTATCGAGGGAGACCTCGAGCGGCGCCTCGATATCTACGGACGCGTAATAGACCTTCGTCACGAGCGCATTCTCGAGTTTATCAGGGAGCCCAGGACCTTGAACGAGGTGACGGCCCAGGCTTTCGTTTACGGCGAGTTCTATTCCAAGGACAATACCCTTCACGATCCCGAGTGGCGCATGGTCCGCCACCATCTCGAGTGGGCCGTCGAGCGGGGCGAGGCGGTCCTCGACGGCGGCGCGTATCGCGCCTTGTAATCCTCGTCAAAAAGGGCGCCCTGTTGGACGCCCTTTCCCGATCGCTCGATCACGTTAATACTTTTATGGATCAGCTTTTGTTTTCTCCCGTCTTGCCGGTCGGGATGGGAGGCGGGGTTTCGGTTTTCGTTTTACGCCGGAAGAGCTTTTTCATATCCAGGGCGAAATCGTCGAAAATCTGGTAAAAAACCGGAATGACGATAAGGGTAAGGGCGGTCGAGGAAATCAGTCCTCCCACCACCACTATGCCCAGGGGCTTTTGAAGCTCGAGTCCCTCGGCGCGGCCCATGGCGATGGGTAAAACGCCGAACAGGGTTGTAAAGGCCGTCATTAAAATAGGACGGAGCCTGGTCTTGCCCGCCTCGATGATCGCCTCGCGCCTGTCCATGCCCTGTCGGTGGAACTCGATGATAAAGTCCATGAGCACGATCGAGTTGGTAGCCACGATGCCCACCAGCATGATAAGGCCGATAAAGGCGGTGACGCCGAAGGCGGTGTCGGTAATGTAAAGTCCGGCCACGGCCCCGGTGAAGGCCAGCGGAATGGCGACCATGATGGTAATGGGATGGATGACCGACTCGTAAAGGCTGGCCAGGATAAGGTACACGAGCAAAATGGAGGCCGCGAACATCATGGCCAGATCGATAAAGGCGTCCTTTAAGTCCTCGATCTCGCCGCCGAACTCGACCAGGTATCCCTCGGGAAGGGTCGGCCGGATTTCCTCATCCAGTATCTTTCTTATGTCCTCGACGATCTGGCCCAGGTCACGGTCGTCCGTCTTGTTCGAGGCCACCTTGACCAGACGCGCCGAGTTCTCGCGCTCGATCTTGGACGGTCCCTCCGAGTACTCGAAATTGGCCACGTCGCGAAGCTTGACCGGGAAACCCATGGCGCTCATGACGGTGATTTCCTCGATCTCATCGAAGGTGTCCCGCTGGTCCTCCCGAAGCTGGATGGTGATGTCGTGCTCGTCTCCGGCCTCGCGGTAGAGGCTGGCAAGCTCGCCGTCAACCGCGGCCTTGACCTCGGTCAGCACCTGGCCCGTGGCCAGGCCGAAGGCCGAGAGACGGTCCCGGTCGAAGCTGTATCTGAACTCGGGAACGCCCTCCTCCATGGTCGTGGTCACGTCGCGGGTGCCGGGTACCGTTTTGACCCGGGCGGCGATGCGGTCGGAAATCTGCTTCAATATCTTGAAGTCGTCGCCGTAGATTTTAACCTGGATGGGCTTCTCGGAACTGAAGTCCAGGGACCCCGCCTGCTGGAAACTCATCTCGACGTTGGGGTTTTCCTTGCCGAACCTGTCCCACATATCTCTTAACTCTTTGTCCGAGGTCTTTCTTCCCTCGGCCTCCTTGAGCATCTTGATGTTCATCTCCGCCCGGTTGGTTCCCTGCTCGCCCCCCATGAAGGCCGCCCGCTCCCGGTCTCCGCTCTCGCCCACCACCACGAAGAAATGGTGGTAGTCGGGCAGCTTTTGCAGATCGGACTCGATTTTTTTCATGACCGCGTCGGTCTCGGCCAAAACCACCCCGGGCGGCAGCTTGATGGTCGCCCTGTATAGTCCTCCCACCAGGCGGGGAATGAACTCGTACTTACCCAGGGCCACCATATGGAAGGTCATGGCGCCAGTAAGCGCCAGCACCACGGCGGCGAGCACGAGGGTCAGGTACCAATGGTCGATGGCCCAGGCCACGACCGCGCCGTAACCGTTGCTGATGGGCCCGAAGAACCTTCCGCTCTTGGCCCTTTTCTCCTCCGGCTCGGGCTTCAATAGCCGCGAGCTGAGCATGGGCACCACCGTGAAGGCCACGACCAGGGACCCCATGAGAGCGAAGAAGATGGTGCCGGCGAAGGTCTTGAAAAGCTGGGCCGAGAGCCCCTCCGTAAAGGCCACGGGCAGGAAGATGATAACGGCCACCAGGGTCGCGCTGACCACGGCCGTGGCCACCTCCCTAAAGCCCTTCTCCGCCGCGGTAAAGGGGTCCTCACCCTGGCTCAAGTGCCGGTAGATGTTCTCGAGCACAACGATCGAGTCGTCAACCAGCTTGCCCACCGCGATGACCATGCCGCCAAGGGTCATGATGTTGAGAGTGTAGTCCGAGAAATACATGGCGATAAAAGCCGTAAGCAGGGATAGAGGAATCGAGGTGATAATGATGATCGACGGCCTTACGCGCCAAAGGAAAACGAAAATGACCACGGCGGCCATGATGCCGCCCTCGATGGCCGAACCGCGCAGGGCGGTGATGGAGTCGGTGATGATCTCGGAAAGATCGAAGCTGACGGCGACCTTGACTCCCGCGGGCAGGGTCGCCTCGATATCGTCGAGTTGGGCAATGACCTTCCTGGCCACCTGCACCATGTTGGCGTCGGTCTCTTTAAGGACCGCCATGCCGATGCCCTCGCTGGGCCCGTCGTGGAAATCGACGATCCGGACGATGCCGCGTTTTTCCTTGAAGGTGTCGACTATATCGGCCACGTCCTTCAGCTTGATGGGGGAGATGGCCCCCTGGCCCGCGAGGTTGTCCCTCGATCCGGTCAGGGCCTGGACCAGCTTTCCGGACTGCATGGCCTGCATATCCATCTGGGTCATGCCGTTGCCGACCACTATCTCGCCCAGTTCCTCGAGGCTCTCGAACTCGCTCATGCCCCTGATCCGGAAGTTATAGGCGCTGAAATCGACGTCGCCGGTGGTCAGGTTCAGGTTCTGGTAACGGATGGCGTTCATCACGTTGAGATAGTCCAGCCCGTACCTTTCCATTTTTTCCTTGTCCAGGTTCACCTGGATTTCCCTTGTGAGTCCGCCCAGGGTCGCGGCCGAGGCCACGCCGGGCAGGCGCTCGAGCTGGGGAGCGATCACGTCCTTGCTGAGGTCGGCCAGGTCGGCCAGGTTTCTTTTTCCCGTGGGATCGTGGATGTTAAGGAAGAGGACGGGGAAGTCCTGGAGGTCGATGCGGAGCACCACCGGCTCGTCAATGTCCTCGGGCAGGACCTCGCGGACCATGGCTATCTTCTCGCGGATGTCGGCGCTGGCCGAGTCCAGGTCCGTGCCCCAGTTGAACTCGGCGTTGATAAAGCACATCTCCTCCTGGGCCGTGACCTTGACGTTCTTCACGTTCGAGACCGCCTTGATCACCGCCTCGACCGGCTTGCCCACGCGCTCCTCGACCTGCTCCGGGCCGGCGCCGTCGTACCCGATGTAAACCACCAGGTTGGGAAAGCTGATCTCGGGCATAAGGTCGAGAGGCATCCGGGAAAGGGAAAGAAGCCCGAGAACGACCATCATGATCATGCCCATCGCGATGGTGACGGGCCTCTTTATGGGGAATTGAAATAGGTTCATGACTGCTCTTTCATGCCGCGGACTTATGGGTTAGCCAAGGAATCGACTTATTCCGCGCCCTCGTCCGGGGAGTTTCCTTCCGTTTCATCCCCGGACGCTTTTTCCTCCTGGCCGGTTTCAATGGTCACCAGGGTCTGGTCCTTGAATACCACCAGGTCCCGGTCCACCACCCGGTCGCCCTCCACCGCGCCGCCAACGACCTCGTAATTTTCGAGGTCATAGTAACCCAGCTTGAGCTCGGTCAGCTCGATCCTCGTTTCATCCTTGTTTTTTTCGCTGGTCTTGACAAGGAAGGCCAGGTCCCTTCCCTGCTTTCTCATGATGGCCACCTTGGGCACGAGAGGAACGCCGGTCTTCTTGTCGGCCACTATCTCGAGGCGGGCGAACATGCCCGGCTTGAGGGCCCGGTCCGAGTTGGAGATGGATATTTCCGCCACGGCCGTATGGGAAAGCTCGTCCAGGACGGGCTCGATTTTGGTAATGGAACCTTTAAAAACCCTGTCCGGGTAAGCGGCGGTCTGGATACGGACCGGGTCTCCCACCTGCACCCGGCCCAGGTCGCTCTCGATGACGCTGGTTTTTATCTTGACCACGCTTAGGTTCAGTATGGTGGCAACCGGCTGCTGGGCCGAGACGATCGATCCCTTGTCGTCCTGTATGTAGGCTATCGTTCCCTTCATGGGGGCCTTCACGCCGTAGGCCAGGTACTGGGCGCCGACCTCGTCCCGGTTGACCGTAAGCAGTACCTGGTCCAGGCTCACGTCGTCTCCCTTCTTGACCCGGGCCTCGATCAGCTTGCCCGGAAAGGGTATCTTGGCCAGAACGTCGGCGCGCTCGCCCGCCTCGATCTTGCCCGTGGCTTTGATCAAGTCCTCCACGTCGCCGGTCCCGATGGTCGCCACGTGAACGGGAATGGCCTGGGCCACGTACTCCTCTTCCTTTTGGGAAGCCTGATAAGCAACATAGCCCTTGGTACCTATATAGCCGGTCAGGACTACCAGCAATAACAGAACGATGAGAAACAATACGGTGCTTGGTTTCATGGTCTGACGTCCTTTTCCTCCGGCATGCCCAGCGCGGCCTGGAGCTTGTAGTACGCGACGACGTAGTCTTTGACCGCGGTCAGGTAGTCGCCCTTTGCCTGGGTCACCCTCGTCTGGGCGTCCATTACGTCAAGGTTGCTGGCAAGGCCAACCGAGTAGCGGGCCTTGGCCGCCTCATGGTTCTTCTCGGCGGCGGCCACGTTTTCCTCCTGCGCCTCGATGGCCTCGCGCGCGGCCTTGAGGTCTAAAAGCGCCATCTGCACCTGGGTCTTGATCCCAAGCTCGAGCGCCCTTTTACCCTTCTCCGCCTGCTGGAGCATTCCGTAAGCCTCGGCCACCTTTCCCTCCGTCTCACGGCCGTCGTAAAGGGGCATGGTGGCCACTATGCCCGCCTGATAGCCGTCCATCCACTGCTTGTCGTTGGGGGGCATGTCCTGGCCCCGGTCCCAGGAATAATTGCCGAACAGGGCCAGGGTCGGATAAGCGTTGGCCCTGGCTATCTCGTGAAGCTTCCTGGCCATCTCGATGCGAAGCTCCATGATCAGGGCCTCGGGCCGGGCGGTAAGGGCCCTTGTATAAAGGTCCTCGGGCACGGGCAGGACGTGGGGAGTGTATTTAAGCTCGCCCACCGCCTGGACCGGCGTCTCGAGGTCGATATTGAGGTAATTGTTCAGTCCCAGCCGGGCCATCTTGACCCCGTTTTTTATTTGTATCTGTCGGGGCCTGATCGAGGCGAGCTGAGCCTTGACCTCGAGAACGTCAAGGTTCGACACCAGGCCCTCCTTGTAGAGGGCCTCGACCTGACCCAGGTGCGCGGCCACCGTGTCATAGGCCGCGTCCACCACTTTTTGCATTTCCTGGGCCCAAAGAAGATTGTAAAACGCCTGCTCGACGTTGAAGATCAACTCGTTCTTGCTCTGCCTGACCTCCTGCTCGGCGGCCTTCTTGTTGAGGTCCGCGGCTTTGACGCCCTTTTTGATTTTTCCGCCCGTGTAAAGCGCGTATTGGGCCTCGATCTTGACTCCGTAGATGTCGCCTTCCCTGTCGCTTGACATCTCGAAGCTGGGAAAGCCGATGAGGTGGTAATGCTGGGGGGAGGACACCGAGGCCGGGTCGTTGGGATCGATGATGCTCACGCCGGTGGGGAAAAGGGTCACGTCATCACCCGTTCCGAAATCGGGAAGCTGATTGGACCTGACGGCGTTACCGGTCACCTTCAGGGTCGGGTTCCTGGCCGCCTTGGCCTGTATGAGCTGTCCCTGGGCCACGTCGACTCCGGCTTTTTTGACCTCGAGCTCGGGGTTGTTGTCGAGGGCCATGGAAACGCACTCGTCAAGGGTCAGCCTAACCGGCTCGTTGGCGTCAACGGGTGGTACCACCTGGGACCCGAGAGGGGCCGCCGCCAGAGCTAAAAAAATTATCGCCATGGCTGAAATCACGGATCTCATGCCTTGTCCTCCATGTTCGAACGCCTTCGCGTTCCATTAAAAAATATGTCCAGAGCAAGGGGGGCCTTCTCTTGGAGGGGATAGGGCTGATCGGCGTTGACGTATATGAAAAGAAGAGTGTGCATGATACCGATAAAGGTCATGGCCAACTCGGCCGGGGCCATCGGTTTGAACAAACCCTCGTCAAGTCCTTGCTGCATTATCTTTACCATCTTAAGAAGGTATTGCTGATATTTCTCCTGAACCACGTCGGCAAAGAACCCCTTCGAGCTGAAATCGAAGTTCGAGCGCTGCTCGGCGAAAATCTTGAAGAAATAACGCTCCCTCTCGAAAAACCCGAGAATCGTGACGACGAAATTATTTAGCTTGTCTTCTATTCCGTCCGCCTCTTCCATCGCCTGGTCAACCTGACTTTCAAGAGCGTCGATCTTCTCGGATAAAAGGGAGAAGTATAGCTCCTCCTTGTTCTTGAAGAAGTTGTAAAGAGAGCCGGTGGAGAACTCGGCCTCCTTGGCTATCTCGCTCATCGCCGCGCCGTGGTAGCCCTTTTCGGCGAAAACCTTCACCGCCGCGTTGATGATTTCCTTTCTTCGGGCAAGGAATTCACGCTCTTTTCTACTAAGCTTGGCGTCCCCTGAATTATCGTTCATTAATTAAATCCACGTTCAGTTTTTGCATGAAGAAAATCACATATTGCCAATAAAGTCAAACTCTTTTCATCTATTACCCTCCTTGACAAGCGACTGAAAGGACGAAAAACTTTTTCCGTCCGTAAAACTTCGCGCGCCGCGAAAAATAATCGAATATAATTCAAAGCCTTGAGCGTTATACGCGCCGGGAACGGTCCCGGCCTATATATACCGCGCGGAAAAACAACGCCTCAGTCGAGGTCCACCGGCTCCCCCAACTTCATGATCTCGACCGACTTCACGCCGTCATCCAACAGCACGTCCTTCAGGTGCCCCTGGGCGTCGGGCTCGCCGTGGACCAGGAAAACCCGCTTGATCGAATCCTTGTCCAGCTTCCTTACCCAGCTTTTGATCTCCTCGTAGTCCGCGTGGGCGGAAAAGGCGTTGAGTATCTTCACCCGGGCGCGCAGAGGATAGCTCTGCCCGAATATCTTAAGCTCCGACTCGCGGTCGGCGAGTCTTCTTCCCAGAGTATGCTGGGCCATAAAACCCACGATGAGAATCACGTTTTTCGGATTTGAAACGTTGTTGGCCAGATGGTGGAGTATCCGCCCGCCCTCGCACATCCCGCTGGAGGAAATGATCACCATCGGCCCGTCCATGGAGTTGAGCGAGATGCTCTCGCTCGTGCTGGTAACGAACCTCAGCGTCTCGAAGCCAAAGGGGTTCTTGTGATGATCGATAAAGGCCTGCCGAGTCGCCTCGTCGTAACACTCCGGATGGGTCCTGAAAATGGAGGTCGCGTTCACCGCCATGGGGCTGTCCACGAAGATGGGTATCTCCGGTATCTTGTTCTCGTCCCGCAAAATGTGAAGATGATACACGAGTTCCTGGGTGCGGCCGACCGCGAAGGACGGGATGATAAGCTTGCTCCTGTTCTCCCATACCTGGTTTACAACCTCGGCCAGCTCGACCCTGGTCTTTAAAAGGTCGTCATGCAGACGGTTGCCGTAGGTCGACTCGCAGATAAGATAGTCTATGGGCGGCAAAACCTCCGGGTCCTGGATGATCGCCTGGTTGTCCCGGCCCAGGTCCCCCGTGAATCCGACGGAGACAGTCTTTCCGTTGGACTTGATCTCAAGCCTCACCAGGGCCGAGCCTAAAATATGTCCAGCGTCGAAAAACTGGGCCTTGACCCCATCGGCCACGTGGAAAGGCCGGTTGTAGGATATGCCCACGAAATATGAAAGGCTCTTCAAAACGTCCTGCTCGTTATAGAGCGGCTCGACCGGCGTCTGGTCTTCCTCGTGCCCGCTCTTGGCGCGCTTTTTCATGATAAACTCGGCGTCCTTGGCCTGAAGATGGGCCGAGTCCATCATTATAAGAGAGCTGATGTCCCGCGTGGCCGGCGTACAGTATACGTTGCCGGTAAAGCCATGGTTAACCAGGATGGGTATGGCGCCGCTATGGTCGAAATGGCCGTGACTTAAGAGGAGGGCCTCGACGCCTTCTCCGTCAAAGGGAAAATTCTGATTCTTTTCTCTTGATTTGCGGCGCGAGCCCTGAAACATGCCGCAATCGAGGAGGACCCGGCGCCCGTCAATCTCGATTATATGCTTCGAGCCGGTAACTTCCTCCGCCGCTCCCCACGAACACAACGTAATTGGCATAACTTCTCCTTGATCGACTCCAGCATATATCGCCTCCGCAAAGAAATATTTGAGCTAACTTTATCACGAGAAAATGGCCCTGTCCAACCTTGGCCATCCCCCGAAAAGGCGCGGGAAAAAGGACTGAGCCATTTATTCCAGGCGCGGTGAAAGGGCGTTTCGCCGCCTCTCTTGATTCTCCGCCTCCGGATTCCCCCGGGTTTGTAAGGCCGACTTAATAATGTAACATGTACTCATCGTGGCTGTGAACACCATTCGCGTTGGACTTTACGACGGGTCAACCGGACGAGGCACGGGACCCGATACCTACTGCCGCTCCATACGGGCGGCTTCCCTGCCAGGCGTGAGCTTTGCCGAGGTATCCCCCGATTCCTCGCCTGAGGCCGACCTCATTCACGTAACCGACGCCAAGCGCGTGCCGCTTTCCTCGCTCGAATCCTGGCGAGCGCCGGTTATTCTCGATTTTCACGACGATTACTGGACAAAGTTCCGAGCCTTCCCTTCCCCCGACGCGCCCATCCGCTGGATAAGACAAAAACAGCTTTACGGGCGGCACTTAACTTCCATCTCGAAAGCGGCCGCCATCGTCGTTCACTCCGAATCGGTCAGGCAATCCATCGAGACCTTTCTCGATGAAACGAAAAGATCGAGAAGTAATCCCGGGCCTATAACGCGAGTGGTCAGGTACGGCGTCCAGGCTCCCGACTTCGAGGGACCCAGATCGGAAGACGCGGGCGAGCGGTTGATACTTCTCGTGGGCCGCGACGTCTTCAGGAAGGGCTTCCAGACCATGGCCCGCGCCATGCGTATCGTCGTCTCGAGGCAACCATCGTCAAAACTGGTTGTCATAGGAGACGAGTACCCTCACTCGAGGATCGCCGCCCATGTCCTCGCGGCGGGACTGCCCGCCACCTTTCTGCCGGCCGCGCCGGCGAGCGAGATCATCCGGTGGTATAAGCGGGCCTCGGTCCTGGCCCTGCCCAGCCGCCTCGAGGCCTTCGGCATCGTGCTTATCGAGGCCATGGCCGCCGGCACGCCGGTGGTGGCCTCGAGGGTCGGCGGCATACCCGAGGCGGTCGAGGACGAGGTGAGCGGACTTTTACATGAACCGGGAAACCATCGCGACCTGGCGGATAAAATCGTCCGGACCCTGGAGGACGAGGAATTGCGCTCGCGACTCGTCAGGGGCGGACGGGAGAGGGCGAGGCTGTTTTCCATCGAGAACATGGCCGCCGACCTGGCCAGGGCATATAAGGAAACAATGGAGACGATATAAATGGCGAAGCTTACGAAAAAGAAAAGAATCGTCTTCGCCCTTCTTACCCTGTTCATCATTCTTGCCTCGGCGGAAACCATTCTTCGCCTGAAAGATTTCAGCTTTTACTTCAATTTCAGCGCCGACCTCCTGGGCATGCCCCTGCTCGACCTGCATAAGCTGCGAAGGGTACAGAACAAGGCCGTCGATTTCGATCCCTACCTGTTCTGGAAATTCAAGCCCAACCAATACCTGGATAATCGCGAAGCCTACGGAAAACCCGTGACCATCAACTCCCACGGATTCAGGGGACCGGACTGGCAAGATCAAAAACCCAAAGGAGTCTATCGGGTCGCCTGCCTTGGCGACTCCACCACCTTCGGCTGGAGCGTGGGAGACGAGGAGACCTTCCCCGTCAAGCTGCAAAAGGCGCTGGAAGAATCACTCCAGGGGTCCGGCCTCAAGGTCGAGGTCTTAAACCTGGGCGTGACCGGCTATACCTCGCGCCAGGGCAGAGAACTCATGGCCAGGTACGCCGCCGATTGGAAGCCCGACCTGGTCATTTTCGCCTTCGGCCCCAACGACAGGCTGCCGGCCTTGAAAAGCGACCGGGAGCATCTCGAGAACCGGACTTGGGCGCGGGGCAAGGTCAGCGTCTTTTTTCATCGCTTTCAGGTTTACAAGCTTCTCAAGGCGGGCGTTATCTACCTCGAGAACCGGGCCAGGGGAAGGAGCCTGGACCCCGCCACTTATATTTCCCAGCTCAAGCGAAAGGTCAGTCCCGACGAATATCGGCAAAACGCGGCCGAGGTTAAAAAGATTTGCGACCGGATCGGCGCGGACCTCATCATCGTCGACGTGGACTTTCCATCTCTTCCCGAGGACCACGTTTACGAGGAAGTTAAAAAACAGGCCGATCAAAAAGGCGCCGCGTTTCCCGCCGGCTTCGGCTCATGGGACCCTGAAGCGGTAACCCGGGACGCCTGCTGGGAGCTGTCCGTAACCTGCGTTCACGCGAGGCCCCTGTTCAAGGAAAAGCTGGCGATTATTGAAAGCGATAAACTCGATCCGGCCCGGGCGGCTGAAATTGCCGAACGCCTTGGAGACCTGGTGGAGAAGGAGCCATGGCGATATCTTATGGTCGATAACGGCCACCCCAACGGATGGGGACATGAGCTATTGGCCGCCGAGATATTAAAGGCCATCAAGGCCCTGCCGAGATACGCGGAGCTCCGGGCCGGGACACGGGCGCCATGAAAAAAGCCTCTCCTCTTCGCCGTCTGGCCTTTTCCCTGATACCGGCGCTGATTTTCTTCGCGCTGCTCGAGGTCTGTCTTCGGGCCACCGGCTTTCATTACCAGCGCTCCCGTTCCTATATGACCTTCAACTTCCCGAACCCGAACGAGCTGCATAATATCTTCCAGCCCGATCCGGAGCTGCTCTGGAGGCTCCGTCCCGGATACGTTTTAGGTGAGGGTTTCGCGCCGCTCAACTCGAGGGGCTTTCGAGGCGACGAGTCGTCCCCCAAAAAACCGGGGCTTTTTCGGCTGGCCTGCGTTGGAGACTCCGTCATCTTCGGCCGGCCCGGGGCCGACCTGGCCGCTCTGATCGAGGAGGCCTCAAGCTCTTCCCTCGAGGCCATGAACTTCGGCGTGCCGGGTTACTCGAGCTGGCAAGGTAAAAAACTCCTGCCCCGGATACTGGAGGAATACAAGCCCGACGCCGCGCTGATAATGTTCGGATGGAACGACCACTGGCTGGCCAAGGGGTTCGCGGACAAGGACCAGATCGTGACCGAGTCCATCGCCGCCGACGCTCTCGACCCGATCCGAGGCCTTCGAGTGTACCAGCTTCTGCACAAGACCTCGGACAAGCTCCGGCAAACCAAGAAAAACGCGCCCGCCACCCTCCGCGTGTCAAGAGAAGATTATAAGGAGAACCTTGTCGCCATGGCGGACCTCGCCCGCGGCGCCGGCGCTATTCCCATCTTCGCCGTCCCTCCAAGCGCCATCGGAGTGGACAAAGTCCCCGACTACCTGACCTACCTCGAGTTTATTAAGAAGCAGGAAGACCTCGCCAAAATTCACGGCCAGTACTCCGAGATCACCCGCCAGACCGCGATGGAGCAAAAGGTGGTCCTCGTTGACCTGGAGAAGACTTTCCAGGGAAGAGACCTTCGCGAGTTGTTCAACGACCCTTCCCGGGACGTTATTCATCCCAATCCGGAGGGCTACCGGATCATGGCCGAGGAGATAGCCCGGACCTTGGCGCGAATCGATCGCTGATTTTGTTGGCTTCCGGCTTGCATTCCGGCCCGTTACCGCAATAAGATACGGTTCTCAGGGAGAGGAGCAGGGGAGTACTTCCGCCCGGCCGGACGGGTTCATGGGGAAGCAGGGTGGAAGCTACTCGTAGTTTTTTTACGATGGCTCATCGAGCCATGTTCAGTAACCATGAGGAGGCTTAACTGATGATCAAAATTGCTGGTGTAAAGGGAAGGGAAATCCTCGATTCTCGCGGCAACCCAACCGTCGAGGTCGAGGTAACGCTCAACGCCGGGGTAACCGGCCGGGCGGCCGTTCCATCCGGGGCGTCCACCGGCGAGCATGAGGCGGTCGAGCTGAGGGACAAGGACCCGAAAAGATACCTGGGCAAGGGCGTGGCCAAGGCCGTAAGCAACGTGAACGGCCCCATCTCCAAGGCGGTTATCGGCATGGACGCCGACGACCAGCGGGCGCTGGACTCCGCGCTGATCAAGCTTGACGGGACCAGGAACAAGGGCAAGCTGGGCGCCAACGCGATCCTGGGCGTCTCGATAGCCGCGGCCAAGGCGGCGGCCGAGTTCTACGATATGCCGCTTTACAGGTACATCGGGGGCCTGCGCGCCTCGGTGCTTCCCGTGCCCATGATGAACATCCTGAACGGGGGCAGCCACGCGGACAACAACGTGGACATCCAGGAGTTCATGGTCATGCCCGTGGGCGCGAAGAGCTTCAAGGAGGGCCTGAGATGGGGGGCCGAGATATTCCACTCTCTCAAGGCGGTCCTGAAATCCATGAAGCTCAACACGGCCGTGGGCGACGAGGGCGGGTTCGCGCCCAACCTCGAGAGCAACGAGGCGGCCCTCAAGGCCATCATGCAGGCGATCAAGAAGGCGGGCTTCAAGCCCAAGACCGAGATTTGCATCGCCATGGACCCGGCGGCCTCGGAGTTTTTCAAGGGCGGCAAGTACGACCTGGCCGGGGAGGGACGCAAGCTGACTTCCGCCCAGATGGTGGACTACTGGGATGACCTGGTTAAAAAGTACCCCATCGTCAGCATCGAGGACGGCCTGGCGGAGGACGACTGGAAAGGCTGGAAGCTTCTGACCGACAGGCTGGGCTCGAGGATTCAGCTCGTGGGCGACGACCTTTTCGTCACCAACACGGAGCGGCTGGGCCGGGGCATCAAGGAGGGCGTGGCCAACTCGATCCTTATCAAGCTCAATCAGATCGGAACGCTGTCCGAGACCATGGACGCCATCGACATGGCAAGCGCCGCGGGCTACACCTCGATCGTCAGCCACCGCTCGGGCGAGACGGAGGACACGACCATCGCCGACCTGGTGGTGGCCATGGGGGCGGGACAGATAAAAACCGGCTCCGCCTCCCGCACCGACCGCATATGCAAGTATAACCAGCTGTTGAGGATCGAGGAGGAGCTGGGCGCCGCCGCCAGGTACCTGGGAAAAGACGCTCTTCCCGTCAAATAGTCAAGACGAAACAAAGTCTCGGGCGGCCGGGCGCGCCCCGGTCGGGACGGGTTTGCCTACTGAAATTCAAGGAGACGACTATGGGCTTTTTTACGATAGAGTGGCGAGACGGCAAGGTCTTGATGATCGACCAGCGCCGTCTTCCGGTCGAGGAAATTTACAACGAATATACGAGTTACGAGGAAGTGGCCGAGGCCATCGAGGTCATGGTCATTCGAGGCGCCCCGGCCATAGGCGTGGCCGCGGCCATGGGCGTGGCCCTGGCGGCCCGGGAGGGAGCGGCCAAGGACTCGGAAGCCGATTTCAAGGGTACCATGGAGACCGCCTACGCCCGTCTGCTTAGGACCCGGCCCACGGCGGTCAACCTCTTCTGGGCCATTGACCGCATGAAGAAGCTCGAGAAGAGCATGAACGGCGCCTCCCCCCGCGAGATCGCCGAGGCCATGGAAAAAGAATCCATCCTGGTCCTCAAGGAGGACGTCGAGATCAACCGTAAAATGGGATTCAAAGGGGCCGAGTATATCGACGACGGTGACGTCGTCCTCACCCACTGCAACGCCGGGGCCCTGGCCACGGGCGGATACGGAACGGCCCTGGGCGTCATCAGGGCGGCCGTCGAGCAGGGAAAGAAAATTCAGGTCGTGGCCGACGAGACGCGTCCCTTTTTACAGGGCGCCCGCCTCACGGTGTGGGAGCTTATGAAGGACGATATACCGGTTACCCTTATTACCGACAACATGGCCGGGCACCTTATGAAGATGGGCAGGATCAACAAGGTCGTCACCGGCGCGGACAGGGTCGCCCATAACGGCGACGCGGCCAATAAGATCGGGACTTACTCGGTGGCCGTGCTGGCCAACAGACATGAGGTCCCCTTCTTTATCGCGGCGCCCCTCTCGACGGTGGACCGCGATACCCCGACGGGCGACCAGATACCCATCGAGGAAAGGACCCCCACCGAGATCACTCACGTGCTCGGGACCAGGATAGTGCCGGAGGGGACCAAGGTATTCCATCCGGCTTTCGACGTGACCCCCGCCGAACTGATCAAGGCCCTTTTTACCGAGGCCGGCGTGGCCGAGCCGCCAAGCGTGAAAAACATCGACGCGCTCTTTCAAAAAGCGGGACGGTAAATTCAAGACACGGAGTTAATGAATGCGGGACATTATCGGAAAAAGCAAATATGAGATAGACACGCCCGCCTTTCTTGTCGACCTTGACAAGCTCAAAGGCAACGTCCGGAAAATGGCCGACTTCTTCAAGGACAAGCCATGCGGGCTCCGGCCCCACTGGAAGACGCCCAAGACGGTCGAGATAGCCAAGATGCAGCTCGAGGCCGGCGCCATCGGCATCACCTGCGCCAAGGTGAGCGAGGCCGAGATACTGGTGGACTCGGGAGTCAAGGACGTTCTCATCGCCAACGAGGTGGTGGGCCCAAGGAAGGTCGAGAAACTGTCGGCGCTGAACGCTCGGGCGGACGTCAAATGCGCGGCGGACGACCCGGGCCAGGTAAAGGCCCTTTCCGAGGCGGCCATTGCCGCCGGCGTTACCATTGGCGTGGTTATAGACGTTTTCGTCGGGCTTCCCCGCTGCGGCGTGAAGCCCGAGGACGCCGCGGCCCTGGCCAAGATCGTGGACCAGGCCGGTGGACTAAAGCTTCGGGGCGTGATGGGATACGAGGGCCACGTGGTCAACATCGAGGACGTGGAGCAGCGAAAGGCCGAGGCTCACAAAAGCATGGGCATGCTGGTCCAGGCGGCCGAGTCCATCCGCGCCTCGGGTCTTCCCTGCGACCTCGTGTCGGGAGGCGGAAGCGGAACGTACAACTTCAGCGGGACCTTTCCCGGCGTGACCGAAATCCAGGCCGGCTCCTATTGCCTCATGGACGTGAAATACGGAAAGCTGGACATGGGCTTCGAAAAGGCCGTAACCATACTCTCATCCGTCTGGTCCAAGGCCCCGGCCCTGCCCGGCTGGACCATCATCGACGCGGGCATGAAAACCATGACCTACGAGTTCGGTCTTCCCGAGCTGATCGGCGTTCCCAACGCTCGGCTGGCCATGCTCAGCGAGGAGCACGGTCACCTGTTCGCGGAGGGCGCCGACCCGGGCCTCGAGCTGGGGGACAAGGTCGAGCTGTATCCTTCCCATATCTGCACCACCATCAACCTGCACGACTGGATGTACGTCATCCAGGACGAGGAGGTTGTTGACGTCTGGGAAATCAAGGGAAGAGGAAAAAGCCGGTAAGGGATTTCTCGGGCTAGACAATAGTCAACAAGGACGCGATCTCGGCGTGGTCTCCTTCCCTGGCCGCGTCGAGAGGCGTCTTGCCCTTCTCATCCTTGGCCAAGGGGTCAGCCCCTCGTGAAAGAAGAAACTCGACCAGGTCGGACCTTCCCGACCTCGAGGCCAGGTGAAGCGGCGTCAAACCCGCCGCGTCGCGGGCGTTAACCTCGGCCTTCCGGGCCAAAAGCAGCTCCGCCGACTTAAGGTCCCCAGCCTGGGCCGCCGCGTGAAGCGGAGTAAAGCCACCCCGCGCCCTGGCGTTCACGTCCGCGCCCTTCCCGAGAAGCAGCCAGACCATGGCCTGCCGGTCCTGGGAAATGGCCACGTGAAGAGGAGTACGGCCCTGGTCGTCAACGCGGTTGACCCTGCCCGGGTCCTCGGCCAGAAGCTCCGACACCGCCCGCAGATTGCCCAGCATCACCGCGTCCATGACGTAATAGCGAGCGCCCTTCTCGATCAGGTGGTCGGCAAGGCCGGAGTGCCCCCTGCCCACCGCGCGGTTAAGGGGCGTGTAGCCCGACTCCGTCTGGTGGTTGACGTTGGCCCCGCTCTCGAGAAGCAGGTCCACAGCCGCCCGGTTGCCGGTCTCGGCCGCCAGATGAAGGGGGGTCATGCCGAGTTGATCAACCACGTGGACGCCGGCGCCCTTCCCGATTAAAAGCCTCATGACCTCCACTTGCTCGCGTGAGGCGGCCAGATGCAAGAGGCTTCTTCCCAGGCGGTCGGACGCGTTGGGACCGGCCCCCCTTTCGACGAAAAGCGCCACCGCGTCCCATTTGCCCGCCGCGGCCGCCAGTATGGAACAGACCACGCCGTCGGCGTCGGCCAGGTTGGGGTCCGCGCCAAAGTCAAGAAGATGGTTGACGGCCTCGAGGCTTCCCGCCTGGGCCGCGGCGTGCAGGGCGGACCGGAACCTGAGGTCAAGGGCGTCCACGCCGGCCCCGTTTTCCAGAAGCAGCTTCACCGCCGCGCCGTGGCCGCCACCCGCGGCCAGGTGAAGAGCGGACTGGCCGGCCAGGTCACGGGCGCCGATCTTGGCCCTGGTGTCCAGAAGCACCCGGAGTATCTCGGGGTCGCCCCCCATCGACGCCAGATGGAGGGGCGTAAGACCGCGGCCGTCCCTGGCGTCGACCGCCTCGGGGTCTTTAAGCATGACCTTGGCGGCCTCGAGGTCTCCCTTTTCGATCGCCTCATGAAGCGATATGTTCTCTTCCATATTCATAAATGAGTTACGATCGCGAGCGCAATATTAGATTAACCGCAAATAAAGAACCCTTCCAGGAAAAATACGGTCGGGTAAATTAAAGGGACGGTATTATCGCTCGAGCGCCTTTTCAAGAGAGGTGGCCCAGATAACGTCGCTTCGGCCGTCCACCATGGCGATCACGTCTCCCCTGATGGCGATGTCCCGGGTCCGCCATCTCGGCGCGGCTATCTTCTCGTCGATTCCCGCCCGGATGTATTTCCCGCCCAGCGCCCGCTCCGGGTCGATGACGTAAATAAGGTCGTCGCCAAGCGAGCCGTTGATCTCGAAAAGCCTTTTGCCGTCCGTGGCCAGTCCCCTCGAGAAGCCGGCGTTCCGATACCACGCCACCACGGCGTCCGAGGCGTCCCCCTTGGCGAAGGCCTTCTCGTAGTCCACCACGATGGTCTTGTAAAGGTGCATGTACTCGCTGATCAGCATGCGCCTGGTCCCGTTTAGCTCGACGAACTCGCAGGCCACGGGCGCGTCGAGGGTCGCGTCGAAGCTCCGGTTGATCGCGGCTATCTTTCTTTCAAGACTATGGGCCACGTCGATCTCGAAGACGCTTCTCGAGAGGCGGTCGGTGATGTAGAGCATGTCTCCCAGCGTGGCCGCGCCGTGTTGCCGGTGCATGGCGAAAGGAATCCGGAAGGAACCCTCGAGCCTCAGCCTTTGCATGGGACCCCTCACGTGATAGATGGTCGCGAAACTGAGTTCCCGATCGAAGGCCGACACCAGCCAGCCGTCCTTATACCCAGCCACGGCCCAGGGGTTTTCGTTCTCCTTTAAAAAATACAGATCCGAGCTTTTCTCCCATTTCGGCTTGACGTCGGGGAACTCGACCATGGCCACGATCTGGGTGTAGGCGCCGAGGAATAAAAGAACGGCCACCACCGAGGCCGGGATAAAAAAGTTGAGTGGACGCCAGAACTCGGGCGGCTTTCCTCCTTCCCGCCTTATGGTTCTCTCCTGCTCCATGATCTTGGGCAGGTCGTACTTCCAGTTGAAGCCGCGCTTGAGACGGAGGAAGCTCTGGACCGCCGAGAAGGTCATGACCGCGCAAAATATGGGGATGAGAAAAGGCGCCAGGTTCAGCCCGGTAAAGGCCCAGACCATATACATGCCGTAGACGATGTACTTGCTCCGGAAGATGTACTGCATGGGTATGCCCTGAGCGTTCTGGATAACGCTGAAGGCTATCATCACCACGTAGACCACGATATAGTAGGCGCCTATCTGCCCGTCAACCATGTCGTAATGGATAAAGCCGAGCATGATGACGATCATGCCAAGCTGGTCGACCACCACGTCGGTAAAGGCGCCCGCCTGGGTCGGCCGGTTAAGATACCTGGCGTAGGCCCCGTCTATGCCGTCGAAGACCACGTATAGCAAAATAAAAAGAAAGGCCCGGTGCGGATGCGACACGAACCAGACGACCACGCCCGTGAGCAGCGCGAGGCCCGTGTAGGAGATGGCGTCGGGCTTGATATGAAGGCGGACGAACGCCCTGCCCATCCATCCGAAAAGACGGTTCTTGATCTCGTTGGCGCGCTTGGCGCCTTCCCGCTCGGAATCGGTAAAGGTATTGAAAAATGAAATGGCGGACCTCCCCCCGGCCCAGTCTGGCGCCGCGGCGCTATATCAGCCGGCTATTCGCCGACGATCTGCACGATAACCTCTCTTCTTCTCGCGCGGTTGTCGTGATCCATCAGCACTATCTGCTGCCACGTGCCCAGCATAAGGCGGCCGCCCGAAAAGGGGACCGCGAAGCCCGCGCCGGTCAGGGCCGCCCGGACGTGAGAGAAGCCGTTCCCGTCGTGCCACCTCAGGTTGTGCTTGTATTCCCGGTCCGCGCCGGCTATTTCCTCGAGGGCCCGCTTCAGGTCGGCCACGGCCCCGCTCTCGTACTCGATGGTGGTTATGCCCGCGGTCGAGCCGCCCACGAAGGCCAGGCAGATGCCCGACTCGAGTCCCGACTCGGAGACGGCGCCCGCCACCTGGCCCGTGATATCGATAATGTCCGAGAAGCCCTTGCCCTCGACCTCGAACGTTTTCGTGACCACCGCCACGGCCGCCTCCTTGAAAACTAGCCGAATATCTTGCGGTCGAACAGGCCCGCGTTGACCACCTCGCCCTTCATGACCGTGTACTCGGGAAAAATCCGTTTGTCCGTCTTGCGCTTTTGCCTCTTCACGTCCTCGCAGACGAAGTCGCCGGTCTCCACTTTAAACACCGTCATGGTGGCCTCCGATCCGACCTTGATCTCACGCTCGAGCCCGAGGAACTGGGCCGGCTTGGAGCTCGCCTTGTACATTATGTCCTCGAGCGGAACGCCCAGGGTCAGGAATTGGGTGAGCACGTTGGCGAAGGTCCTGGCGTAAAGCCTGGTGGTAAGAATATACAGATCGGAACTGATGGTAAAGTCGTCGAAGCCCTGGTCAAGGGCGCTTTCGGCCGCCTCGAACTGGAAGCTGCCCATGCCGTGACCCACGTCGAACCGGACTCCCCTGGCCTTGGCCTCCTTGACCGCGTCAAGCAGCTTGAGGTCCTCGCCGACCACAGAGTTCTCGATGGGCCGGAAGCAATGGGTGATGAAGTCGCCTTCCTTGAGATAGGGAAGGACCTCGGGCAGGGCGGGAGGCGGCGAGCCGATGTGGATCATGAGGGGAAGACCGAAACGGTCGCCCGCCTCACGGCATTTACGCAAGTAATAGAGCCGGTCCTTCCTGGGCGTCACCTGATGGTCGGCCCGGAACTTGATTCCCACGATCCTGTCCCTGTTTTGCTCGATCACCTTTTCCATGGCCGGGATATCGTCCCATCCCGTACGGGTCATATAGAAGTCGGTCAGCTTGATGCCGCCCCTGGCTATGTAGATGAAGGCGTAACAGGGGACCTCGTCGCTGCCCTCGGCCGCCTTAACGAGACGGTTGAAATTGTCCACGCCCGTGGTGCCGGCGTCGACCATGCCCGTCACTCCCAGCTTGGTCCCCAGCCGCTTGATGGGCGAGCCGGCCGTCTTTCCTTCCCTCCAGCTCACGTAATGCACGTGAAGGTCCACCCAGCCGGGGGAGGCGTACAACTCGCCGCCGCCCCGCGTGGTCCTTGCCCCGGAAAGGGTACCCGGCTCGGCAATGGCCGAGATGACCCCGTTGTCCACGCCCACGTCGCGGCGCGCGAACTTGCCGTCCACCAGGGCCATCACGTCGCTGAGCACCAACTCATGAGCGTTCCCCGCCCGGCCGACCGCGCCAAGTCCCATTACGGCCGCCCCCGCCGCGGCGGAGCCCACGAATTTTCTTCTGTCCATTTATCGTCCTCCATTTTTCCCCCATTACAGGGCGACGCGATCATTCGACGATCCTTTTAGCGTTCCTGAAGTCGAGGGTCATCGAGAGGCCCGCGTGATTCACCTCGATTAAGTCCGAGTAGCGCTCGGCCGAGACGTAAGGATTATAGTAGCGCTTATTCCTTATTAATGGAATTTCCCGGCCGTCCACCTTGAAAGGTCCGGTCCAGGCGAACTCGACCGCGCCGAGGGAGGGACTTTCATAGCGAAGGTCCGTTCCCTCCACCTTGAGGTTGGCGCTCGAGACCCGGTCCATGAAATCCTCGAAGGTCCCGTTTTCCGCCTCCCGGCCCATCTCGATCAGCCAGACGTTCACCATGCCGGGCGCGACCAGTTCCGATTCCTTGCCCCTCTCGGCGCCTTTCCATTTTGTTTTTCGTTTCGAGTAAAGCGCCGCGTAGGCCTTGTCCTTTTTCGCGAAGGTCCAGTTTCCCATCCGCTCGACCCGGTCGAAGGCCGCCCGCGGAAACCAGGCGTGGGTCATCCGATATCTCCACGTCTCGCCGATGGCCGGCGTGGAAGGCGGGTTATAGATGGCCACCAGTACGTTTTTGTACTGCGCGGCCCTGGGTCCCGCTCCGTTGCCGTTCCAATAGGAAGGCTTCTTTCCCGCCAGTACCTTGCCCGGGTGCTGGGTGAAGATCACCGCGTCGGGGCCCATGCCGGCGGTCCAGACGAGATTCTGGGCCATGATCTCGCCGGGCCTCCAGTCCAGCAGGCACGACAGAATATAATCCGGCGTCCGGTAGGTATAGGTATGAGCGTCATGCAAATAGGCCCCGTCCGTGGCCAACCGGGCGGCGAAGACGTCGTCGAGCCATCCGGCCTTGTCGGCCAGGACCCCGAGCCTAGCCATGCCCATGAAGAAGGCGTTGTCGTAAAGCTTCCATTCCCGCCACATTTTCGCGGTCACCGCGGCGGTCTTTTCGTGCGCGTACATTCCCATGCCCCAATAGAGCATGCCGTTGTCAACGTCGGTCAGGGACTCTCCCATTTCCTCGGCCTGGTTCACGTTAAAGCCGTGGGCCTGGTAATTCTCGTAGGTGGCCTCATCGTCCAGGGCTATCGAGACCACCGCCGCCGCCGGCCGGTAGCCGGAGGTGGCCAGGGCAACGGCGTCCTTGCTGGCCCTGGGCGGCTCCAATAATACGTCCGGGCGTCCGAACAGAATATAGAAGGCCCGCCGATTGTCGTCTCCCCTCGCCGTTGTCACCTGCTTCCTGCTCGTCCTGCCATGGGTGCAGATGAAGTTGCCCTTAAATGAATTCAGGGCCATGTTAAGGGCCAACTGGTCCAGGGCCATGGCCGCCCGGACCCTCATCTCGGGATCGGGCGCGAAGTCGTAAACGTTGGCCAGGGCGAAGATATCCTCGGTGTAATAGATGTTCGAGAACCACTCGGAGAAACCGTAACGCTCCCGCCGGTCGAACCACCTCTCGAGCAGCCGCTTGCCCTTTTCCCGGTGCTCGGCGCCGGTCATGCCGGAGTTGGAAAAGGTCCGGTCCGGGTACAAGGCCCCGGCCAGGTACTCGGCTCCGTTAAAGAGTACCTGGTGGTTTTCGGACCAGTAGCACATGCTGTCCTTGCCCGGCTCGTCGATCCAGAACTTGAAATCCAGGATGGACCGCTCGAGGGCTTCCCTCCCGTCGGCCGGCAAGCGGGGGTCGTCGCCGTAAAGATACATGAGCCTCAACATGCCGGCCATGATGAAATCCGAGCAATCGAGCCTCGAGTTGACGTGAATAAGGTTGGCCTCGAGGGCCGACTTGCGAACGGGCCTGTCAGTGGACAGAAGGGCCAAGGCGCCGAAGGCCCCTTTTACGTCGCCGGGAAGACTTTCAAGGTAGGCCCTGCTCCTCGACTCGTAATCGGCTTCCTCAAGAGGCCCGGCGGCCGCGCAAAAAAGAGCGGGCAATATAAGAACCAGCGCCGGCAAGACGCGTTTAAAGCCGTTGCAAAAAGCGGGCAAGGGACCTCCCATTTTTTCGACCACGCCTCGCCGATCAGTTGGGCTCGAGGGTAAGATGGTAAGCGGCCTCGGCCTTGACCCTCTCCGGGTCCATGGTCGCGGTGACGTACTCGCCGTTGACGTACATCTCGTGCATGTCGCGGTAATGGGGCGAGAGCCACTGCCCGGACTCGGAGCCGTCGATAATCATGAGCGCGTTGTCCGGGTCTCCCATGTCCATGATGTGTCTCAGCACCGGTCCGCCCATGGTCTTCCAGGGGTTCTTGCCGAAGCCGGCCGTGCTCGCGTTACGAACGGTCTGGTCCGCGCCCAGGTGCGGATATGGCCCGACGGAAAGCTCGGAAAGCGGCCCCCACCCGAGCGGATGATACCACTTGATGGTATGCAACTTGCCCCACTCGCGGCTCGAGGGGTCCTTACCGTACTTCTTCTCCACCTTCTTCATGGCGTCGTGAAGAGACTTGACGATTATATCGTTCGCGTCCTCGACGACGTCCCCGGTGCGCTTGTCGTCGAAAAAGGGAGACTCGCCGGCCTCGACCCACATGGTCACCGCGTCGTCAAGACGGCCGCCCGCCAAAAATGCCTTGTAGTCGCGAGCGGGCATCTCGTCCTCCAGGGTGTTCCTTCTCAGCTCCTTGATGAAGGTGAAAAAGATGGACGGGGCCGTCGCGTCGTGATCGGCCATGAAGTCCCAATTCCTCAGTTCCTCGGCGGCCTTTAATACCAGCTCGTCGTCGGGCGACTTGGCCTCGACCGCCTTAAGTATATAGGGGACCTCCCACTCGGCCCGTTTTACCAGCACGTCATTCTGAATCCTGACCATGTCGTCCACGTCGAGCGGCTTTAGCTCGTCGATCAACTCCTCGATCCTCCATGCCCTCCAGCCGTCCCCATAGTTGGTGGCGAAGACGTAAGGATACCACTCCGCGTCGACCACCTCGTTGTTGGCCGTGACCATGAAGCCGCGTTCGGGATTCACGGCCATGGGCAGCTCGTTCACCGGGATAAACCCGGTCCAGTCGTATTCTCCCGTCTCGCCCGGCGCCGGCATGACGCCCAGGCCCTTTTTCCGTATCGGTACCAGGCCGCCCGGCACGTAGGCGATGCGTCCGTCCGCGTCGGCGGCGACCCAGCTCTGGTTGGGCACGACCAAAAGGTCCATGGCCTCGATGAAGTCGTCCACCGACTCGGCCGCGCACAGCTTGTTATACATGGCCGCGAAATGCCGTATCTTCACGTTCTCCCGCGGGATGGTCCTGAACTTGACCATGAACTCCTCGACGCTTTTCGAGCTCACCGCCGCATGGAAAACCTCGAGGTTGGTATCGAAGTCCCATCCCGTCCAGCGCATGGCGATGGGGGGAGTACCGCGGGGAAGCTTGCCCGCTATATCGTTGATGATCGGGCCGTGTACGCTGTGCCTTATCTTAACCACCCGGTTTTGCGTCCGCGACCCAACCCTGACCTTAATAATCTCCTCCCTCACGGTGAAGGGCAGCCACTGGCCCTTGTAGCGATACATGCCGGGCCGGTCGGGGCTGGTCGTCTCGATGAACAGGTCCTGCACGTCGGCGGCGGTGGTGGTGGCGCCCCACGAGAGCTTGCGCGTGTGGCCGAGAACGGGGTAGGGACTGAGAGGAAAGGCCACGCCATAACAGTCGAACTTGCCGCCCTTGATCCGCATCATGTAAAAGAGCGAGGGCTCGATATGGGCCAGGTGCGGGTCGTTGCACAAGATGGGAGAGCCTTTCTCAGTGAGCTTGCCCGACACCACCCAGTTGTTCGAGGCCAGAGGATAATCGTGATGAAAGAAGCTTTTGATGGCAGAGTCGGCCAGGAGCAGGTCGAAGGCCGCGTCGGCGGAAAGAGGCAGGTCGTATCCCAACTCCTCGCTGGAGGGGGCCCCGCCGGGTGGAAGGTCCCTGGGACTATCGAGCCCGTTCCGCAGTATCTCGGGCGGCACGATGGTCGGTCCGGGCGAATAATGGAGCGGCAATAGTTTCCATCCCAGCTCGGGACCGTACTTCTCGAACAGGCCGTACCTTAAAAGCTCGAGGTCCATGTTCGCCGCCAGCATGCTTCCGATAAACGCGCCCAGGCTGGCCAGGTCGGCGACCCGGAAGGGCTCGGGCTTCAGCCTCAGCACCTGGAACTCGAGGGGTAGCTCATCCCAGCTCTCGTGGGTCCTTATATACTCGTTGGCCCCCTCGCAGTAGGCGTTCAAGAGGTCGTAATTCTCGCGGTCGACCTCTCTTAGCATAGCCTCGCCCATCTCGCCCACCCACTTGAGACCCATTATCCGCTGCCTTTTGTCCATCTCGAAAGTCCGGAGGGAAAAGCCGCTGATGCCTTGTCCCGGCACTCCCAGGTCCCCGAAAATCTCGGAGAGCCTTCCCTCGGCGATGGCCCGGAGCAGGGTCATCTCCCAGAGCCTGTCCTGGGCCTGCACGTATCCCACGGCGTAGAACAGGTCGCGCTCGTTGTCCGCGAATATATGAGGAACGCCGCGCTCGTCGCGATATACGTTGACCTCCTTTTGCAGGCCCGACATGGACAGGGTCCCTTCATACTGGGCCAGGGGCGGGTCCTTTTCGTATTTTCTGGCGGCCGAATAGCACCCGGCGAACGCGAAAAGCACGACAAGGGCGAGGGCCCGCTTTTGTTTCCAAGGCATGTTTCCCTCCTATGCTGGTTTTTTAGCGAAACGAGACGGGACGGACGCGCGAACGAATCCGGTCGTGAAGCGGCGCTAATATCCGCTTACTCGCCGCAATCGAGCGGCACGTTGAATATCGAGACCGTCCCGGCCTTGTCGCCGGTGAGGATAAGGTCTATGTGGGCGTCGGCGCATCCCTTGGCCTCGGCGGAGAAGGTATAATCCACGCCGGCGGGAAGCGAAAGCTGGTATTCGCCCTTTGGGCCGCTTTCCACGCGGGTCACGATTTCACTTTTCCCTTTTTCCCTGACCAGGATGACCGCTCCGGACAGGGGCATGCAGGTCGTGAGGTCGCCTTGATCGAGGTCCCGCGGCTTGCAGGATTTTTTATCCACCACCTGCCCCTTGACGGAATGCATGGCCTGGTTCGACAGCTCGAGGGGTATGGCCACCGAGTAAATGTCCTCCAGGCCGTACCCCCCGGACCTGTTGCTGGCCAGATAGGCCAGGTCGCCCGAGGCCGGGATAGTAAAATAGATGTCGGCCATGGGAGTATTGATTATCTTGCCCATGTTGACGGGCTCGGAAAACTTGCCGTCCGCGAGAATGGAATAGAACACGTCGAAACCGCCCAGGCCCCCGTGTCCGTTCGAGCTGAAATAAAGCGTCTTTCCGTCCTGGTGCATCATCACGTGCAGTTCGTCGTCGGGCGTATTGACGGGCTCCTCGAGCCTCTGGGCGGGGCCCCACTTGCCGTCTTCAAAGTAGGACGCGAAAATGTCGAAGTCTTTTTTCTCCGTTCCTTCCCTGGGCCTGTCCGAGACAAAGTAAAGACTTTTCCCGTCATGGGAAACGGAGGCGTTCGAGTCCTTATAGATGGAATTTATCTCGGGTCCCATCCGCTCGACGTCGGCCCAGGGCTTGTCGGGGGACTCCCGCCTGGCGGTAAAGATATCGCAGATACCCGGCTGCTCAAGCTGGTCGCACCTGGTGAAGTACATGGTTTTCAGGTCCACGGAAATCGAGTCGGGCCCCTCGTGGTACTTGGTGTTGATCGGCGCTCCCAGGTTGACGGGCTCGGTCCATTGCCCATCGACCCTTCGCGAGGCCCACACGTCCTGGTTGCCCAATCCTCCTTCCCGGTCGGAGGTGTAGTAAAGCCAGTTGCCGTCGGCCGTGACTATTGGCCCGAAGTCGGAGTCGGGAGAATTGACGAGGGGCCCCAGGTTAACCGGCTCTTGTCCGAGGGCCGAGCCGGCGGCCCATAAGGCGAATAAAAAGACGAGTGAGCCGACGGTCCAGGGAAATGCAAAATCTTTCATCGCTCGTTCCTTTCCTTGCTCCGAGGCGCTCGAGCCCGCCGAGCGCCGCGCAAAGCGCCAATAAAAAGCGCGCGACCCCCTATGACCGCGCGCCGGCTCGATGTTATATCAAACTAGCGTACGGGTACCCTGATAATGACGTTCGTGCCCAGGATGACCGCCCCGTCGCTCCTTCTAATGTCCTCCAGTTCCCTCTTGGTAAAGATATCGCGGTTCGCCGCCAGCAGCCTGGACCAGGCCTCGGGGTTTCCGTAATGCTTGTTGGCCACGTCCCGCAGGCTCTCGTTGGCCCCCGTCCTGTACTCGGTGAAGTTAAATCCGCCGGGCACGTACTTGGCGTCGATTACGGTAACCACAACTCCCGACCTGGTTAGGCTCACGTCGTAGGCGGTAAGTTTTTTCAGGTTTATGACCACCCTTGTCTTGTCGTAATGCTGTCCCACCTTGATGCTCTTGACGCCGGCGAAGGACAGGTTATAAACGCTCTGGGAGGTGGCGTCACCCAGCCCGGGAAAATCCACGACGATTCGGGGGGGCCGGCTAAGGTCGAAGTCGACGAAGTCCCGAACCCTTCCGTTGGTCAGGATGAGTATTTGAAGGCCGTCCTCGATGGTGCGGTAGAGGACGTCTCCCACCACCGTGGCCGATCCGCCGCCGCCGGGGCCGGGCATCTGGACCAGCATGGGCGAATACTGGGAGGTGGCCTTGACCTGAGGAGAAGCCGCCACCCTGGCCGGTCCTCCCGGCCCGTAGGGCTGGGGAGGCGCGCCGGTCTCGAGACGGATCAACTCCTCCTTGGCCTCCTCGTAGGGAAGCGTATCGTCGCCCATGCCCTCGTCCTTGCCCGTGGCCTCGAGGATAAGGGCCACCGAGCTCATCCTGTTGTCCAGGCGATAGGTCACGTCCCTCTTGACGTGGACCACCACCCGGACCACGGGAACGGACATGGCCGTCAAAGGCCGGACCTCGACGTCGGTTATAAGGTCGGAGCCGCCCACGTTAAGCCGGTCCTGCATGCCGGACGCCATGGCCGCGGCCTTGACGTCCACGGCCACGACCCTTTCCTCCATGATGAAGGGATAGGCGTCCATGGCCCCGTTTCCAGTGATCAGGACCTGGTTGCCCTCGGGCACGGAGACCTCGGTCACCATCACCTCGGCGCCGGGCACGTAGCCCTCGGCGTCGGTGAAAATCGAGGAGTCCTTCTGGCAAAACGACATGGTCGCCGCGACCATGACAAGAAGCGCTATACCCGCCGCTTTCCGCGTAACCCAGTGATCCATTTTTGCGCCTCCTACTGGATGATCTTGAATTCCACTCGGCGGTTGAGCTGCCTTCCCTCGTCCGTCGCGTTCGACGCGATTGGCATCCGCTCACCGTAACCATGCGCGACCAGCCTGGAGGGGACTATGCCCCCCTGCATGAGGTACGTGTAAACCGACTGGGCCCGCCTCTGGCTGAGCTTGATATTGTATTGGTCGCTTCCCTTCGAGTCGGTGTGTCCACCGACCTCGATCCTTACCTGGGGGTTGGCGTTAAGCCACCTGATGGCGTTGTTCAGACTGTTTTGCGACTCGGGCCTGAGGGTCGCCTTGTCGAAGTCGAAGTAGATGTTGTTGACCACGAAGGCGACGTCGACCTTGGCCGGAGTGAGCAGGATGTTCTTCTCGATGATCTCGTACACCTGGGTCTGGGCAACGTTGAAGCGCTCGGAGTGGAAGGTGTATCCCGTGGCCGTGGCGGTGACCGAATAGTCCCGGCCCGCCGGGATCACGACCTGATAGAAGCCGGTGGGCCCGGTCACGCTCTCCTTAATCAGAGTGTCGGTCATGACGTCGGCCAGCCTGACCACCGACCGGTCGATGGGCGTGCAGGTCCGAATGTCGTAAACCGCGGCCCCCGACGCGGGGTCGGCGGAGGGCGGCGCGCAGGTGTTCTTGTCGGCCACGATGCCCTTGACGATGATGACGCCCGGGCCCCCGATATCGAGGGGAACCGGAACGGAGTAGATGTCCTCGACGCCGTAGGTCCCGGTCCTGGTGCTGGCCAGGTAGGCCAGGTCGCCCGAGGCGGGGATGGTGAAGTACATGTCGTTGTCGGGAGTGTTTATAAGGGGCCCAAGGTTCTTGGGCTTGGTGAACTCGCCGTTCTCGATCCTGCTGACCAGGATGTCCGCGCCCCCGAAACCGCCGTGGCCGTCGGAGCTGAAATACAGGTTCACGTCGTTCTGGTGGATCATGACGTGTATTTCGTTGCCCGTGGTGTTGATCTCCGGTCCCAGCCTCTCGGGTTTTCCCCACCTGTCGCCGTTCTTCACGGACCGGTAAATGTCCCAGTTCCTTCTTTTGTCGGAGGTGGGACGGTTGGACACGAAATAAAGGACGTTGCCGTCGTAGCTGAGGGAGGCGTTGGCGTCGTTATGTCGGGAGTTGATTTCCTGAATGGCCTTCACGTTTCCCCAGGTCTCTTTACCCTCGTCCCAGTACGCGGTGTAAATGTCGCAAGTGCCGGGCTCTCCGGTCTTGTCGCACCGGGTAAAGAACATCACCCTCTCGTCGACGGAGAAGGTGTCGGGACCCTCGTTATACTTGGTGTTGATCTTGTCGCCCAGGTTTACCGGCTCGCTCCACTCGCCGTTCACCCGCCTCGAGACCCAGATGTCCTGGCCCCCGAAGCCCCCGCTCCGGTCGGACGTAAAGTAAAGAGCGTTGCCGTCCGCCGTCACGATGGGCCCGAAGTCCGAGTCGGGCCCGTTCACCACCGGACCCAGGTTGGTCGCCTCGTCCAGCACCTGCGCCGTCAGGGCGTACCCGATCAACATCAAGCATGCCAGCGTCAACGCCGCAACCGATACCCTCATCTTTCGCATCAGCTTGACCTCCTCCCCTCCTTGGGCCCCGCTCGGGGCTCGACATGTTCGGCCGCCGTCAGCGGATGGAAATTTCCACGCGCCTGTTCAGCGGATTACCGCTGGCGGGATCGTTGGCCTCGGCCGGCCTCGTCTCGCCATAGAATGAAATAGAAACACGGTCGGGGTTGATCCGGTTGTTAACCAGATATTTGTACACCGATCCGGCCCTCCGTTTGGAAAGGCCCATGTTGTAATCATCATTGCCCACCGAGCAGGCGTGGCCTTGAAGCTCGATCTCGACGTTGGGGTTCTCGTTCATGAGATTGATGACCCTGTCGAGCTTGGCCGTCTCGGATGGCCTGACGTTGTCCTTGTCGAAGTCGAAGTATACGGTCTCGATGTGGCCGGCGCTGGGTCCGGTCCGCCTTCTCGAGCTGGGCATGTACTTGGGCCGCCTGGCGATGACCTGGGGATCGAGGAAAATGTCAAGAGGAACAACGTAAATGTCCTCCATGCCCGAGCCCCCGCTCATGTTCGAGCTGAAATAGGCCACGTCGCCCGAGGCCGGGATCGAGAAGTACATGTCGTTTCCCGCCGTGTTGACCACGTCCATGTTCTCCGGCTCGCTCCAGACGCCGGGGCTGGTCTCCTTGGACCTGAAAACGTCCGCGCCGCCCTCGCCGCCGTGGCCGTTCGAGCTGAAGTAAAGATACCCGTCGGCCGCGTGAAAAAAGGCCACCCCCTCCCACTGGGGAGTATTGACCGGGGCGCCCAGGTTCTCGGGCTCGTCCCAGTTGCCGTCGTCGCCCAGACGGCAACGCCAGATGTCGTAGCTGGCCTCGTTCTTGAGACGCTTGGGACCGGGACCGTCAATGCCGCCGGGACGGGTCGAGGTGAAGTAAAGGGTCTGGTTGATATAGTCCCAACTGGCGTTGGCGTCGGAATAATCGGTATTGATGGGCCAGCCCACGTCGCGGGGCTTGGACCAGGTCTTGCCGCTGATACGCTCGCTCACGTAGACGTCGCAAAGCCCGTCGTCGGTGGGGTTGCAATAAGTAAGGTAAAGGTATTGCTTATCCTCACCCCACACGAAGCAGTCGGGGCCCTGGTTGAGCTTGTTGTTGATGGGCAGGCCAACGTTTTCCGGCTCGCTCCACTTACCGTCCTTTCTCTCGGAAACCCAGATGTCCTGGCCTCCATAACCGCCCTCGCGGTCGGACGTGAAATAAAGATAATTGCCGTCGGGCGATACGATGGGCGCGAAATCGGAGGAGTCTGAATTCAGCCCGCCGCTTAAATTACGTACCTCCGGTGACAACGCCAGGGCCACGAACGGGGCCGCGACCAGGAGCGATAAAGCGACAAGGATTAAGCTCTTAAGCAAACCTTTCATTTCCCACCTCTTAAATCTTCCATAATTATGTCCCTCATATTGATTTTCCGGTTCTTTCCCCACCTAATCTCTATACCATTTGGGGCAAGGCATGTCAACAATTTCATGCCAAACGACCAAATAAGTCGCGAGCCCCGGCTCGGCCGGAAACATGAAAAACCGTCTCCGGCCTCAGCCGTCCATGGCGGGGCCTTTTTATATTTAGTTATAACCCTTTATCCGACGCTCTCGCCGGTCTTTACCCGATACGTATAAAAAAATCTTTCCAGATACAAAATTAGATTGAAATTATCTTAGTTTATCTCGCTTATTATTTCAAGGCCAAATAACGCAAAATCAACCACCGGCCGGGGTCGTCGTCTTGAAAAATACAAAATTTCCCCGTTATTTCAGCCGCTTCCATTGCCGAGACCTTACGGCTCCACGTATACCACCTGCACGTCCGAAGGCCCGCTCATATTGGCCGGATAGGTATTGTCCATGGCCCTTACCATATACTCGTACTCCGTGCCCCGCCTGGCCGACTTGTCAAGATATTCGGTCTCAACTATCGGCTCGGCAAACAAAGCCCCGTATTCTCCCAGTCCCCTTAACCTTCGATATACGATGTATCCTTTAACGTCCGGCTCCGGCGACCTCATCCATTTCATCTTAACGCCGGCCCCGGACCAGATGGCGGTAAAGCCCCGGACCGGGTCGGGAGGGACCCGGTCGTTGGGTACGACCTCGGCCACGGGAGGGGCCTCACCCTCGACCGGCGCGGCCTTGGCCGAAACGATAACCGGCCTTACCTGATAATAATATCTCTCGCCGTTCTTCAAGGGGCCGTCGGAAAAGGAGTTGTCCGTAATGGGCTCCGAGTTTATGGGCCGCCAGGGAAAGACGCCGGGCTTATTCGAGCGGTAGAGGTTAACCGGCGAGTCGGCCGGAACTCCGGGCGGAAATTCCCAGGCAAGGTCGGCGTGCCCGTCTCCTCCCCGCGCGACGAGGACCGAGGGGCCGGGGGGCGGGTCAAGGTTCTGGACCTTGGCGGGGGCCGAGGGCTCGCCTCGCCTGTCCCCGTCGGAAACGCCCCGCACGGAGTAGCGGACGTGATCGAACAGTTGCACGGAACAGTCGCGATACTCCGTTTCGCCGATTATATCCACTACCCGGTAGGCGGGACTCTCGCCCTCCTCCGGCTCGTCGGCTTTCAGTATCTCGTAGCGGGCGGCCGAGGTCTTCTCGGGAAGGTCGGGCTTCGGGGCCGTCCAGCTAAGCTCGACGCAACCCTCCCGCGTCCGGGCCGTGAGGTTGCCGGGGGCGTCGGGGGCCGGAACGATGGGCGGCTTGGGAGGCCCCTTTACGCCGCACGAACATAATAAAAAGAGCGCCAACGAAAACGCGGCCGCCCCGGAAAGGGCTGGCGAGCGGCGACTTGTCCGGCCGTAAATTCTCGCTCTCATTGCGTCATCCTCCCTTGGCGACCCTTATCGCCTCGGCAAGGTCAAGCGTGCCCTCGTAGATGGCCCTTCCCGTGATTACCCCGGTTATTCCCTCCGGCTCGAGCTTGGCCAGGGCCCTGACGTGATCGATGGTTTTAACTCCGCCCGAGGCGATAATAGGGATATCCACCGCCCTGGCCAGGGCCAGAGTGCTCTCGATGGAAGGTCCCGTCATCATGCCGTCCCTGGCGATGTCCGTGTATATGATGGCCGCCGCGCCCAGGCCCTCGTAACGCCGGGCCAGCTCGACGGCGGGCAGGTCCGTGACCTCGGCCCAACCCCGGATCGAGACGAGGGAGTCCTTGGCGTCGATGCCTATCACGATGGCGCCGGGAAAAAGGGCGCAGGCCTCCCTGGCCAGGTCCGGGTCCTTATGGGCCACCGTGCCCAGGATTATCCTTTTCACTCCCGACTCGAGATAATCCTCGATGGTGGCAAGGTCTCGAACCCCGCCTCCCAGCTCGATGGGAGCGGACGAGGCGCGGGCGATGGCGAGGACCGCGTCTCGGTTCACCGGCTTTCCCGCGAAGGCCCCGTCCAGGTCCACGACGTGGATAAGCTCGGCCCCCAGGCCGGCCCACCTCGAGGCCATGGCGGCCGGGTCGTCCGAGTACCTGGTGTCCCGGTCCATCAGGCCCTGCTCGAGTCTGACGACTTTTCCTTCCTTTAAATCAATGGCCGGTATTACCTGCAAAGGATTTCCTCTTCGCGGCCCGAGGCCGCTCTCCTATTTTTTCCCACCCGGAGACTTGTCCTTTTTAGCCGGGGCCCAGGGAAGAACCGACGCGACCTCGGCCGCGGCCTCCACCGACATTTGCTCGACCGTGATCCACTTCCCGCCGCGCTTGATGAACTGGGGAAGGGTGAGAAGGTTGTCCGATAAAGGCGCCTGCTCGTCTCCATATCCAGCGCTCCAAAGGACTTCCCCGCCGGCCGGGTCGATCAGGTGAAGACTGAAGGAAAGGGCCGCCGGGGTACCCGAGGCGTAAGAGTTGCCGCTCCTGTCCCGGTAGCAATAGATGAATCCGGTTAGGACCGCGTCGGCCTCGACCTCGGAGCCGATCGCCTTTTCCCAGCCCAGGGCCGAGGTAAGGTCCACCCCTCCCTTTTTTTTGAGCCGCGCCCGCGCCTCGTTGATCTCCGCCTGGGGCACGAGGGTCACCTCCGTTTTAATCCCCTCCAGGGCGTGAGCGATGGACCTTGACAGCTCGGCCTCGGCCGCTTCGGAGATCGAGCAGGCCGGAAAGGACCACTTGATCGCGGGGCACTCGGCCCGGAGTTCCTTGCCCGGAGGGGCAACGCGCTTCAAGGGAAGAAAGGCCACGCGGGAGATTTTCCTTCCCTCCAGGCCGGGGGCCTTCTCGATCCTTACGTCGGCCGCCCGGACGGTACCGCAGGCGATGAAAAGGGGCAGCGCGAAAAGAATAATTTTTTTAGCTTCCATTTACCATCTCTCCGAAGTTCCTGAGCAGCCGAAGGCCCAGGTTCTGGCTTTTTTCCGGATGGAACTGACAGGCGAAAACGTTGTCCCGCGCCACGCTCGAGGCGAACTCGATCCCGTACTCGGTGCTGGTGGCGATAATGGACTTATCCTCCGGCGCGACGTGGAAGGAGTGCACGAAATAAAAATACGAGCCCTCCTCGATGCCCGATAAAACGGTCGCGTCGGACTTTATGCTCACCTTGTTCCAGCCCATGTGAGGGACCTTTAAATAGTGCTCCTCATCCGGCCCGGCCTCGGGGTCGGGCATGTCGTCGGGAAAACGTGTGACCTTGCCCTTGAAGACGTCCAGGCCCGGATGAATCCCGAACTCCTCGCTCTGGGTAAACAAGGCCTGAAGCCCAAGGCAAATGCCGAGAAAGGGCTTGCCGCCGTCGATGGCGCCGAGGATGGCGCCGATCAAGTCATGCTTTTCCAGGTTCAACATGCAGTCGCGAAAGGCGCCCACGCCCGGAAGCACCACTCCCGAGGCGTTAGCCACGTCCCGTTTCTCGCTCGTGACCCTGGCCTCGAGGCCGAGCCTCTCGAGGGCCTTGTGCACGCTCCTTAGATTGCCCATGCCATAGTCTATGATGGCGATCATATATATCTCCGCCGGGCGCCGCGAAACATTCGGCGCCTTTTCCTTTTAATCCAGGGCGTCCTTAGTGGACAACACGCCCTTTATCCGAGGATCGAGGGACACGGCCTGGCCGATGGCCCGGCCCGCAGCCTTGAAGGCCGCCTCAAGGGCGTGATGATAGTTGTCCCCGTACTCGAGTTTTATATGCAGGTTGATCCGGGCCGCCGAGGCGAGGGCCTGGAAGAACTCGCGGGCCAGGTTGCAGTCGAACTCCCACCGCGCTCGCTCGGGTATCTCGACGTTGTAAACCAAAAATGGCCTTCCCGAGAAATCGGCCGCGGCCCAGGCCAGGGACTCGTCCATGGGGACGTGGGCCTGGCCGAACCGTCTTATGCCCCGCTTGTCTCCGACCGCCTTGGCGATGGCCTCGCCGAGCACCAGTCCCAAGTCCTCGGCCGTGTGGTGGTCGTCCACCTCGACGTCGCCCTCCGCCCGGAGGACAAGGTCGAACAAGGCGTGCTTGGACAAGGCCGTCACCATGTGGTCCATAAAGGCCACCGGGCCCTTGACGTCGATCTTTCCCGAGCCGTCAAGGTCGAGCTCGGCCGAGATATTCGTCTCGGCCGTCGTCCGCTCGACCTTTACTGCGCGTTTCGATGATTGTCCCATCCCGTCTCCACGCCGGCGGGGTCCGGCTGTCAGGTCACGACCGCGGAGGCGTAAGCCACCACGTCGCCATAGTCGCCGGTCACGTCGCCGGAATTCCTGTAGTCTATCACCTCGGCCGAGGTCGCGCCCCGCTCGAGGGCGTAAATCAGCATCACCGACGCGGGTATGACCCCGCACATGGTGATCCGCTTTCCCAGCACCACCTCGTAAAGTCCCTTCGGGTCCAGGGCCTTTATCCTTGCAAGGGCCAGGTCGTCCTTTTTTCGGGCCGACTCGGCGCTCTCGAAGTGAGTCATGTCCGAGCTGGCCACCACCAGGGTTTCCTCCCCGGCCTCCTCGGCCGCCCCCGCCAGGGCCCCGCCCAGATCGAGGCACTCGGAATAAGAGAGCCGTCCCAGCGAGATGGGCGTCAGCTTGAAGTCGGGCCGGAAATACTGGAGAAAGGGCACGTGCACCTCGAGGGAGTGCTCGCCCGCGTGGGCCCTCTCGTCCTCGATCAGGAGCCCGGTCCTCGCCTTGATCCGGGAGCCCATGTCCTTGTCCAGCTCCGTCTCCCCGGTGGGCAGGACCCAGGAACCCTCGCTCATGACCGCCGCCTTAGCGCCCACGCCCCGGTGATTGGGACAGAGCACTATCACCCGGCCGGGTATCTCGACGCTTCCGTATAGGATTCCCGCGCCCTTGCCCGAGTACATCCAGCCCGCGTGCGGACCCATAACCCCGATGGCGGAACGCTTAAGATCGGCCTTAACCACCATCTCGGAGATCATGCGCCTGGCCCGATCGCCGTCGCCGGGATAAAATTGCCCCGCCACCGCCGGCGCCCGTTTTTTCATGGCCGAACCTCCCATGCCCGGTGGGCGAGAAATTTCGCCCGAAACTTTATTTTACTTTATCCGAGGCCTTATTGAAAGAATCCAATAAAAAATGGCGATAAAAAAGCCGCCCCTCCGGACGGCTTCAGGTTTATATGAGGAGGCCTTTGCTAGTCTTCCTTGGTATAGCGCTGCACGATCACGTCGATGATGCTCGAGGTGGACCTGCCCTCCCGCAAGGGCACGCGCATGATGAGGCCGCCCTCCGACTTGACCAGGTCGGCGCCCACGATGTTTTCCTCCGCCCAGTCGGCGCCCTTGGCCAGAACGTCCGGCACGATCTGATGGATAATGAGCTCGGGCGTGTCCTCGCTGAAGGCCACCACCAGGTCCACGGCCTCGAGGCCCGCCAGCACGGCCGCCCTGTCCTCGAGGGGGATGAGAGGACGCTTGGGTCCCTTGATCCGGCGTACCGAGGCGTCGTCGTTCACTCCAACTATCAGGACGTCCGCCTCGCCCTTGGCCGTCTCAAGGTAATCGACGTGGCCCGAGTGCAACAGGTCGAAGCAGCCGTTGGTAAAGGCCACCACCTTGCCCTCTTTTCTGGCCTCCTCCCTGATTTGCCTCACTTCATCGATCGTCTTTATCTTGTCTTTCAAATTGAGTTTCCTTTATCTCTACTTCGCGTGCTCAAGAATCCATACCTCGGGACCGGAGACGGGCAGGGCGCCGCCGCCAATATCGACCTCGCTTTTTCCCGTCTTCTTGACGTTGGTCATAAGCTCGGCGAACTCGTCCACCCCGGCCAGGGGAAAGCCGCACTTCGCGGTCTTGAAATGCATGGGTATGACCAGCCGGGGTTTTATCTGCTCGACCAGCTTGGCGGCGTTTTCCGGTCCCACCGTGAAGGTCCCTCCCACGGGCGCGAGCAGGACGTCGACCGGCCCGAGCTTCTCGAGCTGGCCCTTGGAAAGGAGATGGCCAAGGTCCCCGGCGAAGCAGACCCGCACCCCATCCACGGTAAAGGCGAAGACCGTGTTCTTGCCTCTTTCCTTGCCGCCGGACTCGTCGTGGGCCGCCTCGATGGCGCTGAAATCAATTCCCTTCGCCTGGCCGGCGGTTTTAAGCACCTTCGGGTTTCCTCCCACTCCCTCGGCGTAGCTGTGGTCCGGATGATCGTGACTCACCAGTACCACGTCGGCAGGCTCGTCGACCACGCCGTAGGTAAGGGCCCCGCCGTATCCGGACGGGTCGTAAGGGTCCGTCACGATGACCGAGCCGTCACTGGAAGTAATGGTGAAACTGGCGTGGCCGTTCCATTTGATTTTCATAACCTTACCCCCTTGCGAGCCTTCGCCGGCGTCCCGGCGCCAAACCAAACCTCGCCGCCCGTTTGGCGGCCTCCCTTATGGCCGATCGCTTAATCATAAGCGGTGTCCAAACGGGTTGTCAATAAAGTCACGCCGGCCGCGTAACCGGCCAGGGAAGCGCGTGATATAATGTTCGTGCGGAGAGCCGGCGGGCGGCCGCCACGATGACATGGTTAAAGGACGCGATAAAAAGAAAAAAGCCGGGGCCAGGAAAATAGCCTTTGACGCCTTATGGAGAGTGGAGGCCAAGGGTCATCACGCCGACGCGGCCCTCGATCTCCTTTTTTCCGAGAGACGCGTCGAGGAACGGGAAAGGTCCTTCGCCTCGGAGCTTGCCTACGGGACCCTGAGGTGGCGGGGCCTTTTGGATTTTCATATCGGCCAGGCTTTGGACCGACCCCTCTCGAGGCTGGAGCGGAACGCGCTTATCGCGCTCCGGCTTGGGGCTTACCAGATACTTCTGCTCGACCGCGTTCCCCCCTCGGCGGCGGTGAACGAGAGCGTGTCCCTTGCTCCGCCCGGGGCCCGGGGCCTGGTCAACGCGGTCCTGAGGAAATTGGCGTCCGGAGAAGACCTCGCCGATCCCGGAGCTATAAGCGATCCGGCCGAGCGCCTGTCCGTCGTTCATTCCCATCCCGCCTGGATGGTGGAATACTTTTTTAAATATATCGGGGCAGAGGAAACGGAAAAGTTCCTTAGCGCCAACAACGTTCGCCCGGTCCTTTCTCTGCGGGCAAACTCGGGAAGGACCAGCCGTGAGGCCCTCGCTCGTCTTCTGCAAAAGGAGGGAGTAAATTGCTCGGCCGGCCGTTTGAGTCCCCTGGCCGTCACGCTCGAGCGGACGAGAAAGGTCGCCGACCTTCCCGGCTTTAGCGAGGGCCTTTTCGCGGTCCAGGACGAGGCCAGCCAGTTGGCCGCGCTGGTCCTGGCGCCGTGTCCGGGCGAGACCGTTCTCGACGCCTGCGCGGCCCCCGGCGTGAAGAGCCTGCAAATAATGCAGCTCATGAAGGGAAACGGGCGGGTGGCCGCCGTTGACAAGGACGCGGACAGGCTCGAGTCCATGTCCGCCGAGGCCGTCAGGATGGGCGTCAAAAACGTGACCCGAATAGTGGGCGACTGGTCGGAAGAAATCAGTTGGCCCGGCCGTTTCAGGAACGTCTTGTTCGACCGCGTCCTGGTTGACGCTCCCTGCACCGGTTTGGGCACCATCCGCCGGCGGCCCGAGATCAAATGGAACCGGAGGCCCGGCGACCCGTCCGAGCGTTCCGGCTTGCAAAGAGGAATTCTTGACGAGGCGATCCGGCTGGTCCGGCCGGGCGGCTATGTCGTTTATTCCACCTGCACTCTCACGGCCGAGGAAAACGATGGCGTCCTTCGGCCATATCTTGAGGACGGGCGCCTTGCGCTCGAGGACCCGGCGGGGGGACATCCCCATCTTTCGCCTCTGGTTAAAGACGGGGCCATCAGGACCTGGCCCCACCTTACCGGGACCGACGGCTTTACCATTTACAAGCTGAGAAAGCCAGGTTGAGGCAAAAAGGCCCGGACGCCGTTGACGCCCGGGCCTTGGTCGAAGGCTTTTCCCTATATCGCCGGCGATAAGGAGACGTCGAAAAGGAACTGCATGTTGATGAAGAATATGTTGTCGTCCTGGTCGTCGGTAAAGTCGTTCACCGTGTTTTTATCCACGTAGTTGGCCTGTATTCTGAAGGAGGGGGAAGGCGAGAAGTTGGCTCCGAAGGTCCAGTTTTTCTGGTCGGTCACGTCGCCGTTCTCGTCGAACTCGGATGAGAACTCGTCGTATCTTATTCCCAGCTCGAGTCTGTCGTCGAAAAAGGCCTGAACGACCTGTCCCCCGTATCCCTTATAGTCGTAGATATAGTTAAGGGCCACCCACAGGTCGTCCAGATGTCCCTCTCCGTAGAACCCGTAAATCCTGGTTCCCCAGGGAAGCTTCACCAAAAGATCGGCGCTCCAGGCTTCGCGGTCGATATCGAACACGGTCTTTTTGTCGTCGTAGAGCGCGTCCTCATGCTTGTTGTAGCTGTAATGGCCGCCCAGGGTGACCTCGGGAACCGCCTGCAGCTCGAGCCTGGCCCCGTAGAAGTATTCACCGAACTTGTTGGTGTAAAAATACTCGGGGCTTTCCTCGCCGCCCACGTAGAAGTTGCCCCCAATGCCGTTGGATATCATGAGGAAATAACGAAGCTGGGTCGCGTCGTCGTCCCCTATTTTTCCCTTGAAGGCCACGCCCATGTCGCGGTTGTTAGATGACTGGGCCATGAGCAACGATATATATGGAGTGCGGGAAAGTGAATAGTCTCCCACCATCTTGGCGAAGGTCGTCCTGGTGATGAAGTCCAGGCCCTGATCGGGGGTGAGGACCTCGCCGGTCGAGGGTATCTTCATAAGACCCACGTAAAACCCCAGCCAGTCGGCCACGTGATATGCCCCCCAGGCGTCGATCACGTCCGTTCTTTCCTCGAGCCTCAGCTTGAACATGCCCTCGACCTTGCCGTCCGCGGTGAGGAAGTGAACGCCCAGCCGGCCCTGCTTGAAGTTGAAACCGCTGGCCTCGTCCACCGCCGGGTCGAGCGTTCCCTGCTGGAGCCGGCCGTTCTCGACCTGCTCCTGGACCACCCACCAGAAGTTGGCGTTGCCCGAAAGAGTGACCATGGGACCATCCGATCCCAGGGCGAGGGCGGGAAATATAACCGCCGCCGCGATGGCCAGTATCGCCGTTTTTTTCATTTTCTTTCTCTCCCATCCTGAGGCGGAAATGGCAACCGCCGTCATGCCTCGCGCGAAGTCAAAGGCGCGCGGTCTTTTATGACGCTCGAACGTCGTCCCCGGAAGGCCCTTCACGGGCCCGCCGGGGACGTTTTCCGCGCGTGGATTTATGGCGTCTGTATGCCGTAGCCGTAAAGAAGTATCTTGTTTTCCTGGATCAGGGCCCAGCCGCCGTTGTTGATGTCGAACTCCTCGCATCCCTCGGGCATGGGCATGACCCTGATAACGACCGCTCCCTTGGCCATGTCCCCGGCGTTATGGCACTTGCATTCGTCGTATGGATAGGTATCGGCCTCGGTGCATCCCATTTTATCCTGATCAAGCCCCCAGTCCGGATGCATGACGTATTTGGGGTCAAGGGTATCGCTGCAATCGGAGTCCTCGAGGTTTGCCATCCACGGGGGAATGACGTTCCGGAAGGGGCCCTCGCCCCCTATCTTTCCGCTCGAGTCGTCCAGATAGGCCTTGTCCAGCAGGCTTCCGTCCCTCTCGTAGGCCAGGAGGTGCCACATCTCGTCCACGATGGTCTCGCCGTCGCTGTAGCCGTGGGTTTGGGCCGGGTAATCCACGAAGGCGCACTCGCCGAGGTCGTTGACTCCGAAGCCGTCGAAGAAGTAGCTGGGCGGGAACTGGTCGGCGATCTTATCCACGTCAAAGGTGAGGCTGTAGCCGTCGGGAGCGACCACGTGAATTCCCTCGACGCCGGCGCCGTCCAGTTCCAGGTCCAGTCCGCCATAGTGCTTGATGAAGTCCTTCATGCGCACGCCCTTGTAGTTGGCGTAATTGTCGAACTGCTGCTTCGAGGTGTTGGAAAGCAGGAACATATCGTACTTGGCGATGCCGGCGTCGTTTCTTACCTGGTTCAGGGTTACCGTCACCACCGGGCAAAGCGCCTGGCCGGGCATGCTGCCCGCGTCGCCCGGGTACTTGACGTCGTCTATCTCCTCGCGGTTGGTGAAGCCGTCGCCGTCGCTGTCGTTCTGGTCGATTTTAACCAGGGCGTTGAGGTTTTTTCCATTTAGCATGTAGTCCTTGCCGTACTCGTTAAGGGTTTCCCAGAAGGTGGTGGGAAGACCGAGCCACCCATCCATGGGATGCTCGATGTAATGGCAGAAGGTGCAAACGTCGGCCTGGATGTCCTTATAGCCGCCGCCCTTGGGTTTTTGCACCACCCCGCTCTTATGGCAGGTCTGGCAGTCGTCAAGACGCGTGCCGTAAACCCACGGGTACACCCTGACGAAGTTGTTGATGTCCGCGTCGCTGGCGTGGCCCTTGTACGCGCGCGACGAGAAGTTCCTGTCGTCCGCGTTGTCGTCGTCGTGGTCGCATCCCGTTACGACGATGAACGAGGCGCCCACGGCGAAACTCGCCACGATGAGCGCCGCCAAAGCGCCGCTTGCCGCTTTCCTTAGACAATCCATTTTACCCCTCCTGTTCTTCCCGACCCGGCGGACCGGGTCTCGCCCTTTCCAAAAACTGCCGCGCCTGGCCCAAAAAGGAGGGATCGAAAAATAATAAGGCTTCCCCCCTGGGAAGCCGGCCACGCGACCCGAATAAAAAAGCGGTTCCCCATAATGAAACCGCTCGACCTCGGGCCGCGCCTCCTTTCCAAGCATGGGGGGCCGCGAGGTTTCCCCCGCCGCCGAATGGCCGGCTCGCCATAGCCATTTCTCCAGCCTTAGGCGAAGCCGACTCGGAGACGAGGAATATTTTATAAAAACGAGACAGAATAGTCAACAGCTTTGCGTCAATGACCGGCCGGTAAAGGGCGCCTACGAAGAAATTTTTTAACAACGGGAATCTCGGGCTACACTAGTAAACGTAAAAGAGACCGGCCGTCGGCCGCGTCTACTCGTCCGCGGGGGAATGTTTTGAAGACCGATCCAATTATAGTAAAAAAGCGGCTCGCCCGCATACTGGCCTGGGCCATCGTGTTTCTCTTATGGCTGGCCGCGACCAGGGCCACCCTTCATAATCCGCTTCTGAACTTCTCGGTGGTGGACCCGGGCAGGCTTATGCGCTCGGGCCAGCCGTACGCGCAAGATTACGAGGAGATAAAGTCCACAAAGGGCCTGGGCACGATCGTCAATCTGCGCGGCTCCATCCGCGCCGCCGAAAGGGAGTGGGCCGAGGCCAACGGCGTCAAGGTGATCGCCATGCGCATGTGGGCGGATATCCCTCCCAAGTCCTCCCAGGTGGGGGTCTTCTTCGCCGTCATGAGGGGAGAGCCGATAAACGTCGCGGCCAACGACGATATAATCGTCGAGCACGCCGGGTTGGGCGGCGAGGAAACGGTGACCTTTCCTTTCCCCGTGCTTTTGCACTGCGAGGGGGGCTCGGACCGGACGGGCGTTCTGACCGCCCTTTACCGCGTGGCCTTCATGGGTTGGAGCATGGATGACGCCAAACTCGAGGCCATGCTCAACTGGCACATACCCCCGTCGCATCCGGACCAGTTCAAGTACCTTGACGGCGTCAAAGGTCCGATAGGCCCATCTTTCGGGGACGAGCCGCGCAAGACGAAGGAGTCCGCCAAGGAGGAAATAAAGGGGCCATCCCCCTCGCCGCTGGATTAATGGCGCCCTCCGTGAGATTATCTTTTACGAGGCTTTAGTCATGTTCGTCGAGTTTTTTTACGAGTTAAAATCCAAGGGCGTGCCGGTTTCGCCCACTTCTTTCCTTCGTCTTCAGAAGGCGCTCCACCTGGGGCTTATCGAGTCGCTCGAGGACTTCTATACGGTCACGCGCTCGATCCTCGTGAAGAGCGAGCGTTTTTTCGATCTTTACGACCGGATATTCGCGTATTACTTCGAGGGAGTCGAGTTCAGCGACGATATAAGCCGGGAGCTTGAGGAGGCCATGCGTCCCCTTCTGGAGGAATGGCTCAAGGACCCCGAGGAACTGGCGGAGATGCTGGGCATGGACCCTGAGGACGTGCTCAAGCTTTCGCCGGAGGAGTTGGTCAAGTATTTCCTCGAGCGCCTCAAGGACCAGACCGAGGCCCACCATGGGGGCAACCGCTGGATCGGCACTCAGGGGACCTCGCCGGTGGGCCACTCGGGCAAGAACCCGCAGGGTATGCGGGTCGGCGGTTCCTCCGGCGGCAAGACCGCCGTCAAGGTCGCCCTCGAGCGGCGCTACAAGGACTACTCCGCGGGCCGGACCATCGGCAAGGCCGAGATGGGTGAGGCCCTCCGCTATCTTAAGGACCTGCGGCCCGTGGGCCCGAGGGACCAGGTAAACATCGAGGAAAGCATCCGGGCGACCTGCCGCAACGGGGGCGAGATCGACATCGTGTTCGACCGGGCCCTGCGCGACCGCCTTCGGGTGATCCTGATGATGGACAACGGCGGCTGGTCGATGGACCCCTTCATCGAGGTCTGCACCACCCTGTTCGCCTACGCCCGCAACCAGTTCAAGGAGCTTCATACCTATTATTTCCATAATTGCATTTACGACCGGGTATGGATCGATCCCATGCGGATCAGGCAGCCCAAGAAGACCCTGGACTTTGCCAGGGACGACCCGGACTCGAGGCTGATAATAGTGGGAGACGCCTCCATGGCGCCCTACGAGCTTTTGGGCGCGGACGGCAGCATCTATTACCACGAGCGCCAGTCAAGGCCCGGCGTCAAGTGGCTCGAGTTCCTGGCCGATACCTTTCCCCATTCGGTTTGGCTCAATCCCAAGCGAGAGATCACCTGGGAATACACGGAGGGAGCGACGACCATTTCCCATATCGGGAACGTCTTCCCCATGTTCGACCTGACCATCGAGGGACTCGAGAAGGCGGCGGCCAAGTTGAAAGAGAAAAATTGACAATACGGGCTCGGCCTTTTCCCGGATAAGCGTTATGAAGGACGAAAAGAAAAACAAGATTTCGCTTGATGACCTGATCGAGCTGATGGCGCGGCTAAGGGGCGATGGCGGCTGTCCCTGGGACAGGGAGCAGACCCCGGAGAGCCTTACTCCCTATATCATCGAGGAGGCCTGCGAGCTGGTAGACGCGGTTAAGGAAAACGACCCGGACCACGTTCGGGAGGAGCTGGGAGACCTTCTTTTCCAGATCGTGTTCCAGGCCCGGATCGGTTCCGAGCGGGGCGACTTCGACCTCTACGACGTGATCGAGGGCATTCATCGCAAGATGGTTCGCCGCCACCCCCACGTTTTCGGCGACACTCGGGTTCGGGACTCGGGCGACGTAAAGCGCAACTGGGTAAGGATCAAGGAGAGCGAGGGCAAGAAAAGGCCGAAGGGGGCCCTGGGCAAGGTTCCCAGGTCGCTGCCCGCCCTTCTTCGGGCCAGGCGTCTGACCGAGAACGCGTCGGAGGTCGGTTTCGACTGGACGGGTCCCACGGAGGTCATGGCCAAGTTCGAGGAGGAATGGGAAGAGTTCGAGCTTGCCCTCTCAAGCGGCGACCCGGACCGGATCGAGGATGAGTTTGGGGACGTGCTTTTCGTGCTGGTCAATCTTTCCCGCTTTATCAAGCAGGACCCCGAGGCGGCGCTTAACCGGGCGATCGGCAAGTTCACCCGCCGCTTCGGCTACATCGAGGACAAGGTCGAGGAGTCGGGCAGGAAAATGGAGGACCTGACCCTTGACGAGATGGAACAAATCTGGAAGCGGGCCAAGGCCGAGGGCGTCTAAGCCGCCTTCTTCCAGGAACGCGATCTAGGAGGACCGGATGGGTCTCGCGAAAAAAGCGGCCGTCAGATCGGGCCTCATCTTTCCCGGATGGGGCCAGTGGTTCCTGGGCGAGCGCAAGATGGGCCTGGCCATCATCGTTGTCGAGACCCTTTTGGTCGTCGTCCTGGGCGTAAGGATCGCCGTCCTGACCTACCGGTTGATCCTTCCGACGGGCAACGTCATGGACGTTCCCGTCGAGCCGGGCGAGCTGATCGGCTTTATGCTTTCGGGCTTCGGTAAGGTCCACTCCGCGGCCTACTCGGGCAACTGGTGGCTTTTAATTTTAATCGTCGCCATCTACGCCTGGAGCGTATGGGACGCCTACTCCCGGGGCAAGAAGCTCGAACTGGCCGGCGCGTCGGAAGAGGCGAATTCGGGCCGGCAAAACGAGCAAGGAGGAAAGGCATGACCGCGGTAATAGTGGAGAATAAGGACGGCGTGGCCGTGGTGACCCTCAACCAGCCCGAGACTTACAACGCCCTGAGCTTCCGGATGGCCGACGAGTTCGCCAATGCCATGGTCGAGCTGGCCTCGAGCGACGCGGCCCAGGCCGTGATCGTCACCGGGGCGGGCAAGGCTTTCTGCGCCGGCGGCGACCTGAAATGGGTTTCCGAGCACGAGGGCGGGAACAAGGCCGCCTTCCACCAGCTGGCGGGAAGGTTCCACCAGGGCGCTCTCGAGATAAAACGCATGAACAAGCCGGTCATCGCCGCCATAAACGGCGTGGCCGCGGGCGCGGGATTCACTTTGGCCCTGGGCTGCGACTTCCGGGTCATGGCCGAGTCCGCTTACATGCTTCAGGCCTACACCTCGGCCGGGCTGTGCATCGATGGAGGCGGGACTTTCTCGCTTCCCCGACTGGTCGGGGCGGCCCGGGCCCTCGAGATAGCGGCCTTCGACGAAAAGATCTTCCCCGAAAAGGCCCTGGAATGGGGACTGGTCAACAAGGTCGTCCCCGACAAGATGGTCATGGAAGCGGCCTTGACCATGGCCGACGCCCTGCGGGCCAGGTCCATTAATTCCTTTGCCCGCGCGAAAAGGCTTATTAACGAGTCCTTTTCCTCCTCGCTCGAGAGCCAGCTCGAGAAGGAAAGGGAAGCAATAGCCGAGTGCGGCGCCCATCCCGACGGGACCGAGGGAATCAAGGCCTTCCTGGAAAAAAGAAAGCCCGTCTTCAACCGCGAGTGATTTAAGCCGGAAAGATTCAGTCGTCCGAGGGCGCGCCGCCTTGGTTTTTATCGGTGGGGTCGTGGGCCTTGGCGTCACCCGATAGAAGCGCGCTCGCCCTAATTTCCTCGGGAGTCATGCCCGCCCTGGCGGCCCTGGCGGCCAGTTGAAGCCGCTCGAAAAATACCATGGCCTCTTTGACGTTGACCTGGCCGGATATCTTCACCCCCCGGGAGGAAAGGATAAAGAAGCTGCGGGGCCAGGCGTACCAGGTCATGAAACAAAAAAGACTGAGAACGATGGCGACCACGCCCCCGTAACGCGCTATGGGAAAAAAGAACATGACCCCGCCGGCCACGGCGAAGGAAAGGGAGGCCAGGAGCACTATGGGTCTTTTGCCGGTGCCAATAATAAAGGAGTCGAACTCGGTAAGGGGAAAGGCCGCGGCCATGGCGCCCCTCATAAGGGATAGGTGGGGCCCCAGCGCCCCGGTATAGCCGTTGACCAGGACCCGGTGGTCGGTAAGCGATATCTCGCATGGCCGGGAAAGGGCAAAAAAGGGCAGCCTGTCTATTACCTTCTCTCCCGGCAAAAGACAATTCTCCGGCCGCGTTTCCTTGGGATTTCTCATTTTATGAATTAACCGTTACTTGAGAGTGGCCTTGAGCTTGGCTTTGCCATCCTCGACGACCACCTTGAAGCGCACCTGTTTTCCCTTGTATTTCTCCTGGATGGCGGGCGCCTGTTTTCTGATGCTTTCGGCCAGCTTGTCCTTGGACACGTTGGTGGACTGGTTCAGTTGTTTTCTCGCCTCGACGAAGGCGTTATAAACCTCGTCAATATGGTCGTCCGATATGCCGCCTTTTTCCTTCCCGCGGGGAGGCGGAGGGGTCCTGCCCGGCTCGGACATCGAGTCGGACTGCGCCCTTAAGTTGGCCTTGAAGCGGTCGCGGAAATAAGTGCCGGCCTCGATCTGCTGAAGCGTCCGGTTCCAGTGCTGGTTATAGGCGTTGAACTTGGCCACTATCTGCTGGAAGCGGAACCTCAGTCTGGTATTGGTAATATTGATATTGCTCAGCCGCCGGATGTAGTACTGCACCGAGGTCCGCTCCTGGAGGGGGGCCCTCTTTCGGCTTCCCATGAAATACTGCTCGAACCAGTTGCGGAGGTCGTCGACCCTTTTCTCGAGGGCCGAAAGTATTTCCTCGTTGATTTCTTCATTCGCCATTTCAGTATCTCCCGGCGCGGCGTCCCTAAAGTTATTATTATCGCCCAAACCGATTCGGTTGTAAAGCCCGGAGACGGGAGAAATATCAGAGGGCCTCCACGTTTTTACATGGGCTTAAGAAGCAAAAGCGACTCGGCCTCCTCCTCGATCTTTTCCGGGCGCTTCTCCGCCCGCATATACTGGCCGTTGTACCACAGGGTATGCATGTCCCGGTAATGGGGGGAAAGCCACTGTCCGCTTTCGGACCCGTCGATGACCAAAAGCGCGTCGTCTGGAGCGCTCATGTCGATAATATGGCGCATTACCGGACCGCCCATACAGTGGTAACGGCCCTTGCCTACCCCGCCAAAGCTGCTGGCGTTCCTTACCGTGTTGTTCGCCCCGGGATGGGGAAAAGGACCGACGCTCATCTCCTTGAGCGCCTTGAAGCCCATGGGATGGTACCATTTAATCGTGTGTAGCTTGCCCCACTGCCACGTTTCCATGTCCCATCCCTGGACCTTGGTCAGCCAATTGACGGCTTCCTCGAGGCATGCCACCAGCAGGTCGTCCCGGTCCTCGACCTTGTTTGGCGTGCGCTTGTCGTCGAAGAACTCGCTCTCTCCCTCGATAACCCACATCTCGACCGCGTGGTTGGCGCGTCCCTTTATAAACTCGTTGTAGTCCTTGCGCTTGAACTCGTCACGCAGGGTCTTGTCGGCCATGTAATGAATGGCGTCGTAAAATATGGCCGCCGCCGCGCTGTCGATTGTGGCCTCATAGTTCCACTCGCCGAGTATTTTCGCGGCCATTCTGACCCTGTCGTTCGCGGGGACCTTTTTTTCCACCGCCGCCAGGAAAAGAGGGACCAGGACCTCGGCCTCCTTCGAGTAGACGTCGTTTTGGATACGGCGCATGTCGTCGATCGAGATGGGCTTAAGCTCGTTCAGTAGCTCCTCGATGCGCCATGAGCGCCAGCCGGGCGCGTAGTTGCTCGCGAAAAAATATGGGTACCACTCCGCGTCGACCACCTCGTTGTTGGCCGTGGCCATGTAGCCCCGGGCCGGGTCCATGGCTTGAGGGACCTCCTCGAGGGGCACGAAGCCAGCCCAGTCGTAATCGCCGCTCGCTCCGGGGGAGGGCAAGGCGCCGATGCCCTTTTTCCGGATGGGCATGAGACCGCCCGGCAGCCAGGCGATATGGCCGTCGGCGTCGGCCGCGACCCAGTTCATGTTCAGGATGACGTTGTGCTTCATGCCCTCGATGAAGTCGCCCATGCCCTGGCCCTTCATCCAGTAGTTATACATCATCCCCTCGTTCATGATGGGGATAGAGGGGTCCATTTTATCCAGCTCCGCCTGGTACTCCTCGGGCGTGGCGCAGGAAATGAGTTTCTCGAACATGTCCGGGTCTCGCGAGAAGTCCCAGCCGACCCACCTCAGCGCCATGGGAGGCGTGTCCTTCGGGAGGTCGGGCATGACGTCGTTGATTATCGGGCCGTGAACGCTGTGCCTGACCTTGATCTTCATCGTCTTGTAGCGATGGTCAGGGCCATACTGAACCACGCCCGGCCTGATCCGGATGGTTTCCTCCCGGACCGTGAAGTCGCGCCACTCGCCCTTGTATAGATACTGGCCGGGCCTTTTCGGGTCCACCGTCTCGACGTAAATGTCCTCGGTGTCGCCCATGGTCACGGTCGCGCCCCAGCTCAGCTTCCTCGTGTGTCCCATTACTATGTAGGGCTGGCCGGGAAAAGCCACGCCATAGGCGTCGATGCCAGCGCCCTTCAGATGCATCACGTAGCACAATGACGGCTCGATATGCACCAGGTGAGGGTCGTTCGCAAGCATGGCCGTTCCCGTCTCGGTCATGGACGGTCCAACCACCCAGTTGTTCGAGGCCTCGCGGTTTGGGAACATGGCCGCTCCTCGGAAGGCCTCGTCGGTCATGGCGACCATGGCCGCGGCCTCGGCGGTCAGGTCCCCCAGTTCCTTCATTGGATCGCCGGATATGGAAGGGTCGGGCCTCCCGCCCGGCGGGAGGGCCTTGGGCTCGGAAAGCCGGTTCTTCAGCATCTCCGGGGGAAGCACCGTGGGGCCGACCGATTTATGCAGAGGCAGCAGCTTCCAGGCCATGTCCTCCCCGTAGTTCCTGGCCACGGCGTAGCGGAAAAGCTCGTCCTCCATGTTGGCCGTCAGCATAAAGCCGTAAAAACGGCTGAGTGATACTATGTCCTCCGGCACGAAATGGTCCGGCTCGAGGTACAAGACCTGAAACTCGATGGGAAGCCGGTTCCGGTTCTGGTCGATAAAGGCGTTGATCCCCTCGCAAAAGGCCCGCATCTGGCCCAGTATCTCGGGCTGGCGCTCGGCCAGAAGCATGGCGCCGCCTTTTCCGAGCCAGTTCATGCCCAGAACGCGCTGCATCTTGTCCATGCCGTAGGTGCTAAGCTCCATGCCCATGACCGTCCGGCCGGGAAGGCCCACGTTGCCGAAAATTTCGCACAACCTGCCCGTGGCCACGGCGCGGAAAAGATACATCTCCCAGAGCCTGTCCTGGGCCTGGACGTAGCCGTTGGCGAAGAAGAGGTCGTGCTCGTCCTCCGTGAAGATATGTGGTACTCCGTATTTATCTCGGCAGACCCGGACCTCGCCGTTGAGCCCGTCCATCCTCAGGGTCCCGTCCACCTGGGGCAAAGTGGGGGCCATTTCATAGCGCGGCATGGGCCGTATGGCGCAGCTTACCAGGACCATAAGCCCGAAGGCCGGCAATAGTCTTTTCCAGGTCAGTTTCACTTTATCCATCCTTCGCCTCCCTTTAGCGATATTGACTGAGCTATCCCGATGGTATAACAATAGTTATGTCCGTAATTGAACGGCCGGTAGACAGGTTCACTAGCTTATCAAGGAGGATATGGCATGGCAAGGCCGGAAAAACTCTCCGGAGTAAAAACCGCAAAAAACAAGCTTCCCACCATCGGCGTATTCGCGGTTTGCGATCCCCGCATCGACCGGGCCTCGAGGAAACGGGCCCAGAACATCGTGTCCATGGCGGCCGAGAAGATATCGGCCAAGCTCCAGGCCCCCGACGGTAAGCGGCCGCGCGTCGTCTGGACCGACGTTCTCGTCGACGGCGAGACCCAGGCCGACCAGGTTGCCCGGGGCTTCAAGGGGGAGGGCGTATCGATCCTGGTCTGCGCGCCCGACACCTGGGCCTTTCCGCAGCTTGGTCTTCTTTCGCTCCTTTCTCACTTCCCGGCGGACGTTCCTCTCAACCTAACGTGCGGCAACTCGGGGCCCAAGCCGGGGGTCGTGTTCACCCACGCGGCCAACGGGGCCCTGGCTCAATCGGGCCGCCTGGCCCATATCAACGTGGGCAACTGGCCGGACGAGGGATTAAGCCCCGTCATGAGCGACCCCACCGCCGAGGCCTTGGTGGACTGGTGCTACGCCGCGTTGACCTTCCAGGGCCTGAAGGGCAGGCGGGTCGCCGTCTTCGGACACGACTCGATGGGCATGGAGACGGCGCTGGCCCACGTCATTCAGACCAGGAACGCCTTCGGGCTCGAGATCACCCGCCTTGACATGAAGCTCCTGGCCGACATGCTCGGGAAAGGGGCCTACAAAAAGGCCGAGCTTCGCGAACTCCGACGCTGGATCGACCGCCACCTGGGCAAGCGTCTCGAGCTCCGGAGCAAGGCCGACTCGGATCGTTTCGATAAAAGCCTGGCCATGTACCTGATCACGATGGACTTGATGGCCGACCTTGACGCGGTCGGCGGCGGCTTCATGAGCCAGCTCGAGTGGGGCTCGGACAAGCGCGGCCTTCCACTTCCGGTGGCCGACGCCATGGAGAGCCTTTTCAACTCGAGCTTCGACCACCGCGGCAAAAAGCCCATCCTGCCCTACGCCACCGAGGCCGACGCGCAGGGTCTTTTGACCATGCTTTTTTTCACCTGGCTTTCCGGCGGGGCCCCGCCTCTTTTCATGGACTTCAGGAAGGTATGGGAGGCCTGGGAGATAACCGAGTTGGCCTCCCGCCTTGGCCTTAAAGACTTGAAGGGCGACAGGATTTGGGAGCGCAAGGGTCTGGTGGACGGCGACAACTCGGGAAGCGCCAGTTTCGACTGGGCGGGCAAGCCGGGGGAGAAGCCCGAGGTCCTTATGCAAAGGGTCTCGATGCCCCTGGCGGACAGGGACTATTTCCCTGGACTTGGCAACTCGGTCACCTTCGTCACGCCCGGCGGCATAAACGGCATCGCCGGCCGTCTTTCCTTCAGCGTCCTTTCCGGCATGTTCGGGATGGTCTGGGACGAGGCCTGCACCGTGGACCTGCCCGCCAAGCTGGAGAAGGCCGTATGCCAGGCCTCGACGCCAACCTGGCCCCACACCTTCGTGGTCCCCAAGTACGCCTCGATGCTCGAGTACAAGCAATACGCGCCGGCCAACCATTTGCACATGACCTGGAACTTAAAGCCGGCCCGTCTTCAGTACTGGATGGACATGGCCAACGTTTTGTCGGTTACTCCCTGGCGGGAGCGGCCCGCCTTCGTCGAGGGGACCGACCGCCCTCTTCCCCTGCTTTACCTCATCAACGGGGGGGAGGACGCCGCGAAGATTATGAAGGCAAAAAGCGGATAATCCCGTCTCGATGAAAAAAAGGGCGCGGAAACTTCCGCGCCCTTTCCGTTTGGTTGTTGCTTTCCTTTACTGGCCCGTAATAAGGACCAGCTTATCTCTCACGATGGGGTTGGCGAAACGTCCCTTTCCGCCGGTCCCGCAGCCGACGATTCGGCCTCGCACGTATATCGTGCCCGGCGTGTCCACCCGGATGACCACGGTGGACCTTCCGCCCGAGGCGATGGGGCCGGACACGTCGTAACGTCCGGTTTGATCCGCTCCCTCGCCCCCGAACACGGTCGCGGTCCCGGTCGAGCTGTCCCCGTTGATCTCGAAGACCACGTCCATGGCCGCCGTGTAATTGGGCTTGTTGTTGAGCACGCCAACCGTAATCCGCGTCGTCATTCCCGTCTCGACGGTAACGGTCGCGTCGCCGACCACCTCGAGGTCCACGGGGATGCTCGGGTTGCCTGAAGTCGAGCTTAGAGTCGCCATGGCCACCAGGATGTTGAGGTCCAGCGGAGACGTGATCTCGTCCATATCGAGTTCCTGGGAGTCCCCGTTAGGCGGGATGACCCCGGTGTAGGAGGCGGATTTCAAGCCGATCCGGTTTTTAAGGGCCGGCAGGTCCAGAGGCGACACGAGTCCGTCCGCGCTCAGGGTATTGCCCGAGTCGCCCCAGCAGTAGCATCCCGTTCCGCCCACCAGGCTGGTCACCCAGACCTCGGTCCCGTTCCAGTACTCGTGAACGTTCGGGTTAGTGTCGGAGTCGAAGTCCAACAGTCCGTCGGCCGAATAGTTCGGATCGAGGTTCAGGGCGTGTCCACTCAAGTTGTCGATCTCGAACTTGTCGGGCAGTCCGTCCCCGTCGGTGTCCCAATAGGCCGGGTTGGTCGAGTAGGTGTTTACCTCGTCGCCGTCGTCCACTCCGTCGTCGTCCGAGTCGGTATCGCATGGGCTGGACTCTCCCGCGTCCACCACGCCGTTGCCGTTCTTATCCTCGCCGAGCGACGTGCCGTCAATAAGACCGTCGGAGTCGGAGTCGTCAACCAGGGCGTCTAGACAGCTGACCTTCACCGCCTCGATCCAGTCCCTTATCCCGTCCAGGTCGCTGTCCGCCAGGATGGGGTTGGTACCGTAGAGTGGGGCCTCGTCGCCGTCGCCCAGGGTGTCGCCGTCGGTGTCGGCCGAGCAGGGATCGGTCTCGACCCCGCTCTCCCAACTGCCGCTAAGGTCCATGTCCTCGCCGGCCTCGCAGAGAAGCGTCGCTCCGTCGTACACCGCCGTGTCGCCGTCGCAAAGCCCGTCGCCGTCCGTGTCCGGGTCCGAACTGTCCGTGCACCATGCGTCCTCCACGTCGTCCATCAAGCCGTCGCCGTCGAGGTCGAGGCTTACTACCTTCAGCACAAGGTCGTCACGGTCGGTCAAGGTATTGGAGTTACACGCCGTGGCTGGAGTGCTCCGGCCAAAGGACACCCTTAAGGCCTGCTCGCCTCCCGTCATGGCCAGATTGAAGCTTATCGACAGGGTCTCGAGGCCGCCGGCCACGGTACAGTTCATGGTACCGACGCGAGTCCAGCTTGGGGAGGAGGCGGAGGGCGAATGGTAGATATAAGCGACGTCCTTGGTGTACTCCGCGGCGTTGCAGAAGACGCGAGCCTTGACCTGCACCGTACTTCCCGGGAAGAAGGTGTCGCCGGTGAGGGGCTCGACGATAAAAGCCTCGAGGGACTCGTCCGACCAATAGGACCCGACCGAGCCGTCGGCGCAAGAGCTGACCGTCAACGTGTTCGGCTGATTGGGCTCGGAGCCTCCCGTTATATTGTCCCTGCTCTGGATAATGTCGCTCGTCACGATGCAGGGGCCGACGCCGGCCTGGCAATAGGGCGCTCCATAGGACCCGCTGTAAGCCGCTATCTCTCCGTCATCCGCCACGCAAGGATCGGTGCCGTCCTTATACTCGGTAATGTTTCTCCTCGAGTCCCTGTCGTAATCGTCCGCGCTGTCGCCCGCGGCTATATTGACGCAGGCGTAGCCGTTCTCATAGTAGTCATCCATGCCGTCGCCGTCCGTGTCCTCATCGCAGGGATTGGACCCAAGGCCGTGCTCGGTAAGGTTTGTAAGTCCGTCCGCGTCGCCGTCAAGGAGGGAGTCGCCAACCAGGATATTGATACAGGCGTAGGAGTTCTCGTACCCGTCCTCCATGTCGTCGCCGTCGGTGTCCTCGTTGCACGGGTTCGAACCAAGGCCGGCCTCGGTAATGTTGTCCAGGTCGTCGGTGTCGCCGTCCTGCAGGGAGTCACCAACCAGGATGTTGATACAGGCGTAGGTATTCTCGTACCCGTCCTCCATGTTGTCGCCGTCGGTGTCGTCGTTACATGGGTTCGAGCCGAGGCCCATCTCGGTTATGTTGTTCAGGTCGTCGGTATCGCCGTCCTGCAGGGAGTCACCAACCAGGATGTTGATACAGGCGTAGTCGTACTCGTACCCGTCTTCCATGTTGTCGCCGTCGGTGTCGTCGTTACATGGGTTCGAGCCAAGGCCGGCCTCGGTAATGTTGTCCAGGTCGTCGGTGTCGCCGTCCTGCAGGGAGTCACCAACCAGGATGTTGATACAGGCGTAGGTATTCTCGTACCCGTCCTCCATGTTGTCGCCGTCGGTGTCGTCGTTACATGGGTTCGAGCCGAGGCCCATCTCGGTTATATTGTTCAGGTCGTCGGTATCGCCGTCCTGCAGGGAGTCACCAACCAGGATGTTGATACAGGCGTAGTCGTACTCGTACCCGTCTTCCATGTTGTCGCCGTCGGTGTCATCGTTGCAAGGGTTCGAGCCAAGGCCCATCTCGGTGATGTTGTCAAGATCGTCCGTGTCGCCGTCCTGCAGGGAGTCCCCAACAAGGATGTTGATACAGGCGTAGTCGTACTCGTAGCCGTCCTCCATGTTGTCGCCGTCGGTGTCGTCATTACACGGGTTCGAGCCGAGGCCCATCTCGGTGATGTTGTCAAGATCGTCCGTGTCGCCGTCCTGCAGGGAGTCGCCAACAAGGATATTGATACAGGCGTGAGTATTCTCGTAGCCGTCCTCCATGTTGTCGCCGTCGGTGTCATCGTTGCAAGGGTTCGAGCCAAGGCCCATCTCGGTTATGTTGTCAAGATCGTCCGTGTCGCCGTCCTGCAGGGAGTCTCCAACAAGGATGTTGATACAGGCGTAAGTGTTCTCGTAGCCGTCCTCCATGTTGTCGCCGTCGGTGTCGTCATTACACGGGTTCGAGCCAAGGCCGGCCTCCGTGACATTGGTCAACGAGTCGGTGTCGCCGTCAAGGAGAGAGTCGCCGACCAGAATATTTATACACGAGTACGCGTTCTCGTAGCCGTCTTCCATGTTGTCGCCGTCGGTGTCGTCATTGCACGGGTTCGAGCCGAGACCCATCTCGGCTATGTTGGTCAACGAGTCGGTGTCGCCGTCCTGGAGGGAGTCCCCAACCAGGATGGAGATGCATGAATTCGCGTACTCGTAGGCGTCGAGCATGTTGTCGCCGTCGGTGTCGTTATTGCAGGGGTTGCTCAGCAGCGAGTACTCGGTGGCGTTGGTCAGGGTGTCCGTGTCGTTGTCTCCGGAGGCGTCGTTAGCCAATGGATCGAGACCGCAGGACGAATAGGTAACCTCCCATCCGTCCTCCATTGTATCGTCGTCGCTGTCCGGGTCGCAGGGGTCGGTGCTGTTTCCGTGTTCCAAGATGTTCGTTAACTCGTCCTCGTCGGGATCACCGCTGGCGTCGTTGACGGTCGGGTTGAGGCAGGATGAATGATAGACCTCGTATGAATCGCTCATGAGGTCGTCATCCGAGTCCGCGTCGCAGGGGTCGGTCTCCCCCGGGTCCACCGTACCATCTCCGTCCTTGTCCTCACCCGCGCTGGTCCCGTCCAGCAGCGTGTCGTCGTCCGAGTCGTTGTCGTTGGGATCGAGACACGGCCTGGTGATGGTCTCGATATAATCGTTCAATCCATCGTCATCCGAGTCGTCGTCGTCGGGATCGGTCGAGTAAGTAATGACCTCCTCTCCGTCCTTAAGTCCGTCATCGTCCGAGTCGTCGTCGTCGGGGTCGGTACCATAGGCGGTTTCGCTGGCCAGGCATAGCAGAGTCGACCCGTCGTAAAGCGAGGAGCCCGAGTCGCAAAGCATGTCCCGGTCCCGGTCGAAAACTATGGTAGTGATCGCGCTCCGGAACCTTGGCACACCTTCATTGTCGCTGCCCTGTATGGTGATGGTGTTTTCGCCGTGAAACTCGGGCGAGGCGCCCTGGACCGAGTACTCGAAGGTGTAATCGTTGCCCGTGTGACTGGTTTGCGTGGCCGTTTGTCCGGATAAGGTAACCGTGGGTCCATCGCTGACCGTGTTGCCGGAGGTGAAGCTTATTGAAATGGTATCGCCGGCGTACGCGACCGACGGCGAGGTCTGAAGGTCCTGGAAGTAACCCGCCGTATAGCCGGAATAATCGACCTCGCCATAACTTGCGTTGTCATGATGGTCATAAATCAAATCCTGTATTTCGGAATCCACAGTGGTGCCCCAATAATTACCCTGAGCCATAACGTCAAGCGTGGAAAGGTTCATAACAGAATATCCAGTCCCCAATTTAATGAACTCATTTCCGCCCGCGCTGCCGAATGCCCCGCCTCCAAAATCGGGCACCTCCGCGGGCGTTCCGGAATTTCGGATAGTGGCGTTATTACCCGAGAACAACACGTTATTCTCGAACTTGCCCGTGGAGTTTACTAAATTCATAACGTAGCCGTTCGTTCCAGTAAAATAGTTCTGCTTTACAACGGTACTGACCGGCGTGTTTCTCATATAAAGCGCGTTAGTGCCAAAGTATTTGACCTGACACAAATTAAGATTAAGCGCTGACGGGATATACGCGTAAACGCCATAGGTCGCGTAGTCGACTATTATTCTTTCCAGCGTAAGCTGTCCGCTTGAATTTACCCTGATACCGCTCCAATCGCCGGGAGCGGGAGTGGTTTCAGCCGAGGTCATTTCGATGTAATTTCCCTGTTGTCCTCTCGCTTCCAGCTTTCCGTTGCATATAACGCCAATATCCGGGGCGAAGGACAGCTTGGAGCCGGGAAGGCTGATCATAACGGACCCTCCGGCGTTGATCTGCACTCCCGTTTCAAAGAGGTAATCGCCGGCCTGGTTCCAGGTTTGGACGTTGGTTATGGCAACGACCGACTCGCCGGCGGCCCTTATCTCCTGGGCCAGGCATCCGGAGAGGGAGTTGCCCGAAAGGTAGCCCAGGAATTGGGGAGCCACGCCATTAATCACGTGCTGTCCGCTCGCGCCCTGTATCGAGTTTCCCGTAATGGCCTTCAGCGTCGATCCCTCGACGTCAAGGGCGTTGTTGGTCTCGCCGGCCGACGTTGTCAGCGCGTTGTTTGTAAAAGTAACGGAACTGGAATCGAGCAGGGCAACCCTGGACTCGGTAAGAGAGCAGCCGGAAATCTCGGCCGGTCCCATGCCGTCGGTCCCTCCATCGGCGAGGATAGGGCCGCCGTCCCATTTCGCGTTTTTAATCGCAAGGCTTCCCGTGGTTGCGGGGGTGAGATTCACGCCGCCCCACGAGGCGCCGACCCCGGAAATATTTATTCTAGATACGGCTGATCCGGACAGATCGAGTGAGCCTTCCCCGGAAAAATTGGCGCCGCCGGCGAATTTTACGGTAGCGCCCGGCAGATAGGCCGTAACCTTGCCGCCGGCGTCGATGCACACGGTGCAGCCAATGAGATAGGAGGCGATTTGAGACCAGGTAGCCGAGCCCGCTATGCATTGCGGCGCGCCCGGCGAATCGACGAACAGGTCATAGCTTCCGGACCCCGAAAGTGCGTTTCCGCTTATGGCGCCAACTCCTTTTGGGGCCACGTTGTTAATCAGGTATTCGTTGCCCGTTCCCGCGATGGAGTTGCTCGATATGGCCAGAACGGTGGACCCCTCGAGATCGAGGGGAGACTCGGAGGCTGAAGAGGGTCCGTCCACGCTGTTACCCGAGAAGGTCACGGCGTTCGAGTCCTTTAAGGCGACCCTGGCGCCGTCGAGCCATGAATTGGTGATGGACGACGAGGCCATGTTCGCTCCCGAACTGGATACCAGGACCGGCGCGGGTCCGACCACCACGTGGTTCAAGGAGAAAGTCCTGCCCGCTCCCGAGTTCATGGCAAGGCCGTCCCAAGTGTAGGGCGAGACGGGACCGCGCAGGATCATGCGGTTTGCCGTGTTGCCGGCAAGAGCGAAGCTTCCGCCATTTACGGTAATATCGCTTCCGGCGTTCATGGTCCACTTGGTTCCGGGGCCGGTAAAGGACATACTTCCAGTGGGTCCCACGCAGACGTCCGAGGCGATTATCATGGTGGCGTTGGACTGGGAGCCGTTTTGCGAGTCGCTGGCGCATACCAGGGCGTCGGAGTAAACGTAGAACTCGGCGGTGGTGAATCCGGTGATGGTATTGTTCGTAATATGCCCGAGGCTCTGCGGTGGGTATCCGGTCACCGCGTAGGTCCCGCCCCCGCCGGCTATGGAGTTATTGTCGAAGGAGGTAACCGTGCTGCCCGTAAGATTAATGGCCGGGGTCGCCCCGGACAGGGCGTCGACGGAGTTGGCGTCGAAAGTCACGGCGGCAACGTCCGTAAGGTCAAGCACCAGACCCGTTAGAGCGCTGTTCGTAATATCGGCGGTGGCAAGATTGCCTGAAGCGCTTGTGGTTATTGGTCCGTTCAGCCAATCCACGTAATCGAGGCTAAAGTCGGCTCCGGTGGAGCTCATGTCAATGCCGTCCCATGTACCGGATGATGGTGGCACGGCGTCAGGATAAAAGGCAATCTCGGCGCCGGAGTCGGCGTCAACCGCGAATGACCCCGCGCAACTTATGCCCAGGCCGGCGCCAAAGGCAAAGGTTGATCCGGTAGCTGTGACGGTAACGTCGCCCGAGGCGTCAATGCAGAGGTCCTGCTTGACCTGGTAAAGAATATTCTTGTCTCCCCAGTTCTGTACGCCCGTCGCGCAGGGAGGAGAAGACGATTGGTCGTCCACCTCGACCTGCGCTATCAATCCTCCGTCGTAGGTGTTACCTGACAAGGCTCCAAGATAAGCTCCCGGATACTTGGCCAGGATGTAATCAACGGAACCCGTCCCCGTGAAGACGTTGTTTTTCATTGAGGAAATCGCCACGTCGCCAAGAAGGTATACCACCGATCCATAAGACAGATAGGGATTGATGGTGACCGAGCTGCCGTCAATCGCAAAATCATCGACGTTCATGGACTCGAAATCCATGTAATACATTCGCGAGTTGGTCATGGAGAAGGAATTGACCGGCTCGGCCCCAATTCCAACCACCGCCATATAGCCGTATTCAATCCTGGCGGCGTCAATGTCAACCGTACCCCCCGCGGTACTGATCATGAGAAAAGCCGCGAAGTAACCAGATGAGGGGTCCGCCGCGTCGTTGGTAATCAGAATAGGGTCGGCGGTGGTGCCGTCAACGATAATGCTTCCTCCATTGCTCCGGAATTGGCCGTTTCCTTGACTTAAATAATAATTGGACCCGGCGCCGTTGATGGTGAGCTTTCCAGACTGAGCGACGAAAGCCTGGGCGTCCAAGTGGAAATCGGCTACCTGGCTCCAGGTCACGTCGCCCAATATCGAGTCGCCCGGGGCAATGTATACATCGGCGGTCAAGGCGCCGCTGAACTCGTTATTGGCAAGTCCTCCGGCGCCGACGGGAGTGATTCCATAAATAAGGTAATTATTGGATTCTCCCGTAAACGCGTTTCCATTAATGGATGTGATCGTATCGCTGGTCAACGTCAGCGGATAGACGGCGGCGCCGGACTGACAGTCCACGCTGTTGCCGTCGAAGGAAAAATCGTCGATCGACGACCCGGCGATGGTCAATTCCGTAAACCAGGAGTTGGAAATAGCCGACTTGCCCAGTCTTGAGGCCCCTCCCACAATGTCGATGTCTCCATAGCTCCATCTTACGTTATCCAGGGAAATCTCGTCCGAGGACCCGCCGCTGGCAATAAGGCCAGGCCACGCGTCATGGCCCGTGCCGATAAGAGGTTTGAAGGTGATGGGGGAAGCCGTGGTACCGTCCACGATGAAGGAACCGTCAACGTCAATATTGATGCCCGTGTCGAACTCGAACACGGCGCCCGGAGCGGCGATGGTGATCGATCCCGAGTTGACAACGCAGATATCGTCTCGAACGTGATACACGGCGGCCTGGGACCAGGTGGTGGTCGAGGAAACGCACTCGGGATATACGGTGTCCTCAAGTTCTATGTCCCTGGTGTACGTACAGTCGAGGGTGTTCCCGGAAAACGCGCCCACTAGCGAAGGATCCAGGTTTATAATGCAATAAGTGGTTGTGTCGGTCATGGTATTGTTTCTGAAGGAACTGACGGAACTGCCGAAAAGGTTGACCACAACGCCGTTATTGGTCGGGCTTTCCATGGAATTATCATTGAAGCTGAAATAGGTAGCGTCCTCGATTTCAGCGTGAGAGCCATAGAACTCGCAGTTGGAAACGCTCATAGAGGGAACGCGTGAGGGGCTGGACGTCTCGATCCTGGCGTATTCGACTCGGCAATAGGAGAGAGTGGCCGTGGCGTCGGCTCCGCTGGCGATAATCCCTCCCCACGCGTCGAGGCCGGGGGTCCCGCTCGTCGTGGTGAAGGTTATCAGGTTGCCCTGGCTTCCCTCCGCCTCGAGCGTGCCCTCGATGACGAGGGCGGTAATCGACCCGGTGAAGGCGACCGTGGTGCCTCCACTTATTACCAGGGTATCCAAATTTTGGATTATTATATCATCCGTGACGACGTACTCGTTGGTGGTCGAGTTATAGCTGACGGAAGAAGTCAGGGCGGCGATATCAGACATATCGTAGGTGGTGCCGTTATTTGCGCTCGACCAGGCGCCAAGCGAAACGCCGGCAGGAAGAATAACCATGGCCAGTGCCAACGGAATTGCGTACCATAATGCCTTCCTCATAATACAGTCCCCTCTCCTTGCGATCTGGTTAAAAGAATTGGAATAATAACGTGACGCGGACCCATGTAACCAAAAAGAATATAGCCAATAGCCAAAATATTGTCAATCACGACAAGCGCGACAATTAACCGGGAAATTTGATAGGACCCGATATTTCCACTAACCTGATGGGCGGAGGTTAAATCATGGCCACGAGGATTCTGCTTGTCAGACACGGTGAAACTAAATTCAACGACGAGAGGCGATGCCAGGGATTTACCGACGTGCCCCTTAACGAAAGGGGCGTTGCGCAGGCGGTGAATCTTGCCGAAGCTCTCAAGAAGGAAAGAATAGACGCCATTATTTCCTCCGATCTTGTGCGGGCGAAAAAGACCGCCGAGCACGTGGCGGTTCATCATGGCTTGTCCGTTCAACTCGACGCCAGACTCAGGGAACTCAACCAGGGATCGCTGGAAGGGAAAAACCTTGACGGGCTTCTTTCCGACCACCCTGAACTCCTGAAGAACTGGATGGACCGTCCGGCCGACGTGGAAATGCCCGGCGGCGAATCCATGAGGGCCCTTCAGGCAAGGGCCTGGAGAGCCGTCGAGGACGTCCTCGAAGCTTTCCCCGATAAAACGGTGGTTATTGTCGCTCATAACCTGTGTATAATGTCCATAGTCTGCCTGGCCATCGGCCTTGATCTTAACAATTTCAGGAGACTGAAAATAGGCACGGCGTCTATATCTGAAATCCGTTTCTCGAACGGGGGACCGACCCTTATAAAAATAAACGATTCTCATCATATCGACCGATAAAGATAAAGCCAAAATGACCGAGGAAAAGTAAGCTTTCCTCTCATCCCCCCATTTCGATGATTGTTAAACATTCACAGATTCATTTTTTATCAGGTTTTGGCAGGCCAGACCCGAATTGGGAATTTCTTGAATTTGGCAATTTTTATTTCATCTTTGATATATAAATTTAGCCTTATCCCTATGACTCCCATATAAGCCTTTTTTTCCCTTTTCTTATTGATGGTTTAGAGAACCGCATTTTTCGGCAGCGATTTTGCTTTATTCCTTTCGAGGTATTTGCCGTCTATTTCCATTTGCGCAAACCCACGTCATGTACAATCGGCGGCAACCTGGACAAAAATGACTAAGTACATCGGCATAGACCTGGGAACTTCCACCACTTGCCTTTCGGTAGTTGAAAAAGGCGAGTCTCTCATAATCCCTGGACCAAGCGGGGAAAAAGTCATCCCTAGCTACGTCTACCTCCGCGAGGATGGCAAATTCCTCATCGGGGAGCCGGCTAAAGCCGAGTGCATAGCCGATCCTTATAACACTATTTGGGCCACCAAACGGCTGATCGGACGAAAATTCAATGACCCTTTTGTTCAATACAGCCTTAAAAGATTGCCCTACAAGATATCCGAGTCTAAACATGATGGGGTACAGATTCATGGACGGGACAAGACTTACCCGCCGGAATGGTTCGCCTCCTTAATACTTAAATCCGTGGTTCATCACGCCTCGACTTATCTTTCCGAGCCCGTTAAAAAGGCAGTTATCACCGTCCCCGGCACTTTTAACAAGTTCCAGCGCGAGGCCACGCAAAAGTCAGCGGAAAAAATTGGTCTTGAGGTACTCAGACTCGTTAACGAACCCACGGCCGCCGCCGTGTCATGGGGGTTCCATAAAAAGACCGGACAGACGGTTGCCGTGTTCGACCTTGGAGGAGGTACATTCGACGCTTTCATTATTCGGATAGGAGAAGGTAATTACAAACTCCTGGCCGCAAGGGGCGAACCCTGGCTGGGCGGAGAGGATTTCGACAACGTTTTGGTTGAAAAAGTAGCTTCCGCCTTTAAAAAGCAATATAAAATAAATATTTATACCGACAAGATCGCCCATCAAAGACTCAAAACGGCGGCGGAAAAAGCCAAGATGGAGCTTAGCGAGAATGACGAGGCACTAATCTATATTCCTTCCATCTGCCCCGATATCAGCAGAGTAGCCGACGTCAACTATAAGGTCGGCCGAGCCGAGTTTGATGGACTGATTGAAAAGCTCGTGGATCGAACCATCCAGATTTTTCATCGCGCCGTTCAAGACGCCGGCTTATCTCTGGACGATCTTGACAACGTCCTTATGGTTGGCGGGATGACGCGGGTCCCTCTGGTTAGAGAAAAGATGCGCCGCCTGATTGGCCGCGAACCCAATTGTACGATCGATCCCGACGAGGCGGTCGCAAGAGGGGCCGCGATAATCGCCTCCGGTCTTTCGGGAAATCCGGTTAAGCTCAGCCCCCCAGCCTCTACCAAGCCGGCGGACGAATACCTGAGTGGTGACGTTGATATCCACGCCATGTACGCCGAGGCCATCACCAGAAGTCATGACCCTTCGTCGCCCGACCAGGATTTTTCTTCTCATCAGCCAGATGTCCTTCCCGACGGTGGGATCGATACACCAAATCTAAGCGGAGCGCAAAACTCCTCTAACGCGGAGCAGGCTCCGGGAGCTCAACTTCTCCTCGAAGTTTTATCGCAGTCAATCAAGATTGAGGACCTCGCCAAAATACTCGCGCCCACGGCGGGTAACGGAAACGGTAACTGGAGAACGGGAGGCTTCACCTTGAAGGCAAGCCTGAGAGAAGGCGTCAGAATCAAGGTCTACCACAACGCGAATGGAAACGGGCGGCGCGTGATGCTCGGAGAGTTCGTTATCCAAAGCTACAAAGCCACCGAGCATTCCTCACCCGAGATAAAGGTATACTTCAGCGTCGACAAAAAAGCGCCTTTCGCCGTCAACGCGCCCATATTAAGCGCGGGCATAAGCAAATAACGTTTCATTTTTGAAAAAAATCTTTTGATGTTAGGTACTGTCCTCGGAAATGAAATCTCGATAGTGTAAAAATATTTGGCGCCAGGGAAAATTCATTTTTATTATTTTTACGCCCCGCAAACAATCTTAATTCCAAGTTATTGAAAATATTGCTTATTATTTTATCGAGAGAAATCCGCCATAGGGTACGCAAATTGCTTAAACAACTATTATATGGCATGACTGATGAAAGGAAAGCACATAAACCCTGACATGTATTACATTGCGTCAATTTGCGTCTTTTTTGAAAGGAAAAAGATATGAGCGCTAGCAGGAAGAATCGTGAAAGTTATGGTTCCGAAACGACTAGTGAAATAATTCTTAACGTATTAAAAAGAGAATTCGACAAAACGCCCGAAAAAGACCTCAAGGTCATCGCGCTACGGATTCAGAAACGACGTCCGCCCCAGACGTCGGCCACAATATAAGTCCCTCCTATTTTCCCGCCAAGGCTACCCCGCCCGATGGTAAGGCCCCTGATAGGGGTCTTACCATTTGTATTTAAACAATAAAATAAATTTATCTTGTGCGGGGCCACGCTTTTTGATAACATCCGGGAAGGAGGACCAAATGATACCTTTCCTTTTCGCCGTTCACAGTCACCAGCCCGTGGGTAACTTCGGCCATGTCTTCGAAAAAGCTTATAACGACAGCTATATGCCTTTCCTGGAGACCATGGAAAAGAACCCTGAAATGAAATTTACACTTCATTACTCTGGGTGCCTTCTCGACTGGATCCAGGCCAATAGGCCCGAACATGTTCGGCTTCTCCAGAAAATGGTTTCCAGAGGTCAGGTCGAAATACTCGGCGGCGGTTATTACGAGCCAATCCTGACCTGTATTCCCCGCCGTGACGCCAAAGGCCAGATTTGCCTTTATCTTGACCACCTTGAAAAGCTCTTCGGCCAAAGGCCTCGGGGCATATGGCTTACTGAAAGAGTGTGGGACCCGGGACTTCCCGAGCTCCTTCACGACACGGGTGTCGAGTTCACCCTGGTTGACGACTCTCATTTCCGCTTCGCCGGGATCGACATGGATGACGCCTGGGGGCCTTATATCGCCGAGACGGCCGGCAAATCGATCCTTGTCTTTCCTATCGACAAGGAATTGAGATATAAAATTCCTTTCCAGGAACCGTCCGCGTGCCTTGAATATCTTTTCCAGCGGGCAAGAAAAGACCCTGATTTCGTCGCCTGTTACGGCGATGACGGTGAGAAATTCGGCATTTGGCCGGATACCTACGAATGGGTCTTTGAAAAAGGTTGGCTTGACCGGTTCCTTGCCGAGATGTCTAACCAAAAAGACCGGATCGCCATGACTCACTTTGGGGATTACCTCTCAAATGCAAAACCCAGGGGAAGGGCATACATTCCGCCCGCCAGTTATGACGAAATGATGGAATGGGTACTGCCGCCCCATCTTGGCCTTCGCCTCGAAAAATATCTCCATGAGCTTAAATATTCCAATCGGGCCGGCGAGTTGGCGCCTTTTGTCAGAGGCGGCCACTGGGAGATGTTCCTGGCTAAGTACAATGAATCAAACCGCATGCAAAAAAGGATGCTGCTCGCCTCGAACGGGCTCGACTCGAAAAAGAGCATCCCCCTTTCGGCCCTGAAGTCCTTGTATCAGAGCCAGTGCAACTGCGCCTACTGGCATGGAGTGTTCGGTGGGCTTTACCTTAATTTCCTGCGCCACGCCATATATGAAAAAATCCTCGAGGCCGAGGAACTTGGCGGCCTCAATAAAAAACTTTGCCTCGAAAAAACGGATTACGACCTTGACGGCCTCGAAGAGATTCTAGTTACGTCGCCCCATATCAACGCCATAGTCAGTCCCGGGCTGGGAGGGTCTATCGTCTCCCTGGAAATTCCGGGAAAGCGCTTTTCGCTTTCGAACGTTATGGCCAGGAGAAAAGAGGCTTACCACTCTAAGTTATTGGAATCGCACAATACCTCGGTAAATCATGATGAGGCGGCCCCGGGCTGTAACGAGCCGGCGACCATTCACGAGATAGTTAAGGTAAAAGAAGAAGGACTGGAAAAGTTTCTCGTTTACGACCGTTTCCAAAGGCTTTGCCTGCAGGACCACTTACTGCCCGCAGCTTTATCCTTGGAGGAGATCGAGTCAGAAAAAACCATTGAACTGGGATCCTTCGCCGGGAAGCCCTATGAACTGATAGATTCTGGCTCTGGAAAAATTTCGCTAAAAAGAACCGATTATTGTGGATCGGCGCCGTTTACCGTCTCCAAGAACTACCTGTTCCAGGATATAGTGTCCGGTTTTGACATAGAGTATAAACTTAAATCGGAGGGGCAGGGAAAGCTTAAAATTCGCTTTGCCGTTGAATGGAATCTTACGCTTTTAGATGGAAACAGCCCCGACCATTATTATAGAATAGATGATATTGTACCGGAAGATTCGACCATGAGCGCCAGAGCAAAGCACACCGGGGCAACAAAGCTGGAGATGATAAATAAGCCCTTGGGCTTCCAGGTTGTGCTTATAAGCGAACAACCATGCGAATTATTTTACTTTCCCGTCGAGACCGTGTCTCAATCGGAGTCGGGATTCGAAAGGACTTATCAGGGATCTTGCATATGGCAAACCTGGGTAATTGATATCCCCCCCTCAGGTTCATGGTCTGGAAAATTACAAATAAGGTTTCAAGAGGATAGTATCATTTAATTAAACGGAGTGTATTAAATTTACAGTGTTTATAATAAACACTGTAAATTAGATTTACTGATTGTGATTGTAAAATATACTGCCCTTACTCATAACGGCCATCAGGAGCGAAGATACCTGTATAATGCCTCGGCCACGCAAGCCGGTTTTTCCTGGCCCTCAACCTCGAAAACCAATTTCCATACCGTGGACAGGCCGCCTTTTATCTCCTCCACCGAATAGAGCCAAGCCCTCATGCGAACCTTTGCTCCAACTGGAAGAGGCGCGGGAAAACGGAGCTTGTTAAGTCCATAATTGATCGTCATCTTCTTATCGAGCACTTCGAGTATCTCCGACCTCAAACGCGGAGCAAGACTTAAAGTAAAATAACCATGGGCGATCGTGCCGCCATATGGCGATTCGGTTTTAGATCTCTCCGGGTCAGTGTGAATCCACTGATGGTCGCCGGTGGCCCTGGCAAACAGGTCCACGTCCTCCTGCGTCACCTGGACCCAATCGCTGACCCCGACCTCTCTCCCGATAAAATCCTTGAGATCGTCAACTTTGTCGATGATAACCTTGGGCATTTTTTCTCCCGTCGCCTCCATGTAGGTTCCCTCAGGCGGGCGCCTTTTTTTCCGCGATGTGGTCCTGGGCCTCGGTATAGGTAAGAAGGACGACGCCGACGACTATTATACCCACGCCCAGGTACTGAAGAGGTTTCAGTATGGTGCCGAAGGTGAAATAATCGAGCACAACGGGGCAAAGTATCATGAAGGAATTGATAGTCGGCACCACGATCATGGCCGGCGCTCTCCAGAAGGCAAACTGGGTAATGGTCAGCGCCGCGATGCCCAAAATGATTGCGGCGTAAGGATAAGGATTTTTCAACTGTCCCAGAAAATTGTCCTTGGCCTCGACCAGGGCCATATCGCCCAGGATGAGACAAATGCCTAAAATCACTCCCGCGGCCGCGCCAAAGGCCAGGCCATGAAATCGCTTGGCCCGCCAGGCGTACGCGGCTGGTGGACCGAAAATGACTACCATAATAATTGACGAGAACAGGAATCTTGAAAGGGAAAAGGCCTGGCCCTTTTCCGGGGGCTGATCGAAATAGCCCATAACCGTGGTGCCAAGCAGAACGCAAAGGGCCCCGCCAATCTCCTGAAAACCTATCTTCTCCTTCAAAACCAGCCAGGCGAAAATGACAAGGCCTATCATGCCGACACCGTTTAACGAGCTGACCATGGATGGCTTGTCCGTGTATTTCAAGGCCAGAGAGTAGATGACCGTGCATGACGCGGTAAGGCCAAAGCCGAGGAGCCAGATGAAAAAGTCCCTCCTGTGCTCGGGCGCAAGTACGGCCCTTCCATTACCGAGTACTTTAACCTTCCATTTCTGGATCGCCTTGCCCACGTTCAAATTGGTGGAGGCTATTATCGCCAGTAAAACTCCAAGCCACATCTCGGGTTTCATGAAATCTCCTTTTATAAATATACTGCTCGCCGCGACAATGGCGGATCAGGAGTTATGTTGACCAAGCCTTTGCGCCCAGGCGGAAATGGACTCGTTCAGCCCATCAATCGCGGGCTGATCGTGAATTGCAAGAGAATAAGCGTAATCGGATAAATCCAAGCTTAAAAATTCTCTCAACTCATCGGCAAGTTCAGGAAGATATCCATCGGCTTCGGCTAAGATAGGCCGAAGCTCCCTGGCCAGTTCGGAAGGACTAATATCTTTCCTGGCGGCCTTTGTAAATAACTCCCGCGCATTCTCAATCCAAACCACTTGAAATAATTCTCCTTTGATTAGTCCAATACTTTATTTCAACGAATATTTATTATATCAAATTGTAAATGTCAATTTGTTTTCTTGCTCGATGAGGCGCTTACGAACCCGCAATCTTCAGGCCAACCTCTACCGCTGGTCGCTAAGAAATGGAAACATAAAAACATTCGAGAGGCTCTCTCTATAGTATCTCAGATTTGAGCCGTTCGTATTCCTCCTTTGTAATAGCGCCCGACTCCTTAAGGCGAGAGAGCTCGGACAGTTTGGAGATCTTGTCAAAGACGCTAGTGGAATGAGTCCCCTTGGATGGAAAAAAACTCCTGCTATTCGCGTTGGAACCAGCCTTTTGCGCGTCGGCCCGAGAATCATGACCGCCAATCCGAGCGGCTTCCGACCTTCCGCTCCAGTCGATCGCAAGATTGTGTATGTCGGTGTAATCCACCATTACGGGAATCCATCTTCCAGGCGTCGCCATTCCAAGGGCCGCGCGAGGAACGATCTGCTTTTTCTCCGTCACGTATGGCGCCTCACCCTCAAAATTAACCTCAAGGGTAAAAACATAGACGGGGTTCTCAATGGCGCCATAGGAGATCGTTGTGCCAGTATCAACAATGGACTTGATCATGGCCATGGCGGGACGACCGTTGGAGAGCAGTTTTGCATCCGCCTCCATTTCGCCTCCAATATTTGAAAACACCAACCCCATAATCAGCATTACCAGGCCAAAGAACGCTCCCATCCCCAACCCGAACCAATCCACCGGTTCGAGCGAGACCCATAAATAATAGACCACCGCCGCGCTGGAGCCAATGGCTAAAAGTCCTCCAATAAATACGACCCTGCCAACGCTTTTCATAATGATTCCCCTCTCTCGTTCGCGAAAGGCAAAACCGATCCCGTCCGCTGAAACCATATTGTATTAAGAAGGACATGTCAATAGATCCCTCTTGCCGATTGTCAGTCCAGATATGCAAGCAGCAAAAATATTAAGGTTAAAAACAGTCGAATAATTATTGCCATCTTCACGGCTGAAGGCCTGAAAAGAAAACGAAGCTAGATATAATTTCGAACGCATGGTAAAATGTATCGTCTAATAGAACAGGAAAAAAACCTCACCATATTTTCGTCTCAGTGGGAAAGGAAAAATCTTTTGGGAAAGAAAAGAAAAGTCGACTCCAAGGAGATCGGACTTGGCATAGCGCTGATCTTCGGAAAATACCTACTTCGAACGGAACATCTCCATTACGGTTACTGGTCCGACGGCGTGGAAGTACACTATCTTAACCTCTCCGACGCTCAGGAAAAATACTGCGAATTCCTGGCCTCGAAAATTCCGGAGGGTACAAAAACCATCCTCGACGTCGGATGCGGGGCCGGGTCATTTGCTCTTAAGCTTATTTCTCTTGGCTACGAGGTCGATTGCGTGTCTCCGCCGGGACTTCTGACTGAAAGGGCCAGGGAAGTCCTCGAGGGAAAAAGCAGCGTTACCATCTCAGGCTTCGAGGAATTTTCCACCGACAAACGCTATGACCTGGTGCTTTTCAGTGAAAGCTTCCAATATGTCAAAATAAAACAGGCGCTTAAAAAATGTCTCGATCTGCTTAATAAAGACGGGCACATCCTGATTTGCGACTTTTTCAGGAGAGCGAACACTCCAAAAGGATTGTTGGGTGGAGGGCACAAGATTGAATTGTTTGAAAAAGCCATTTCCAAATTTCCCCTGGAAAACCTTATCGATATCGACATTACGGAACATACGGCGCCTAACATCGACATATATAACGACTTTCTTATCAAAGTCGCCAAGCCGCTCATGGAACTCCTGCTTTACTATCTCGAGTATAACCGGCCATTAATGCATCGAATTATCAACTGGAAGTTCAGCCGGATTTTCGATAAGGTCAGCGTGAAATACTTTTCCAACGACCGAAACTCGGACGAGTTTAAAACGCATAAAATCTATAAATGCCTCCTTTACCGAAGGACCTGAAGACAATCAAATTGGCATAGCGATAGCTTTTATAAAGGTCTTTTCCAATCCCTTTTCTTGCCCGAGCGGACTTTATCCGGATCGCGTCTGGAATTTCTCTTGACGCGCGAATTATTCCGTACTAAAAGTATAGCCTCTATCGTGAAAAGGAGATGGTATGAATGAAGAGTTTTGAGGTGGTAAATACTTCAACTAGGTTAGGAATGATCTATTGGAGTAGGCGGGTCGTGGGCTGGATCGTTTTCGTGAGGCTTATGACCTCGTAAAGGAGATTAGTCAGCCCCGCGACTGGAGCGCCACCGTAAGGCTAGACCTTGTATAGGAGTTTGGCGGCCCCTCAAAGCGTGTCTACTCCGACCTTAGATCAAATTTATTTCTAGGGAGGAGTAAGGAAATGGGAAGGTACATTGGAATCGATCTGCACAGGAATTGTTTCACCTCTTGCGTCCTGGCCGAGAACGGACGGAACTATCTCAAGGACTGGCGTCTCGAGGATTTGGAGAAGTTTTGCTCGACGCTTCGCGAGTCCGACGAGATCGCGGTTGAGGTCACGGGCAACGTCCGCCTTTTTTACGACGCCGTTCGCGGCCTCGTTTCCCGCGTCGTGGTTGTCAACCCTCGCCAGTTCAAGGTCATCAGCGAGTCGGTCAACAAAACGGACGGCAACGACGCCAGACGCCTTGCCCTGTTTTTGTCCAAGGGCCTTTTGCCGGAGGTGAGGATGCCGAACAAGGAACACGCTCAGGTTAAAAGCCTCACTCAAAGCCGGGACAAGCTGGTGAAGCTTCGCACGGCCTTGAAGAACAAGATCAACAACATCTGCTCGGCCCACGGCATCAACCTGAAGAAGGAATATCTTTCCAGCGAGAAGGGCCTTGAGACGGTGCAGGAGATACCTTTCGACCCCATGGTCAAGACCGAGGTCCGCGTCCTGGTGGAGCAGATTCGGGGCTTGAACGCCGGGGTCAAGGAGCTTGAGGCCGCCATCAAGGACTCGGGCAATCAGCTTCCCGGTCACAAGAATTTGAAGAGCATAAAGGGTATCGGGGACCTTGGCTCGGCCATACTTTTGTCGGTGATCGTTGACGTCAAGGACTTCCCCGACGAGGGCAAGCTGGCCTCCTACTTCGGCATCGTCCCCCGGGTTAGCAACTCGAACGAGACCAGCCGCTCGGGCCGGATCACGAAGCGGGGCAACAAACTCGGCCGCACTACCCTGGTCCAATGCGCCCTCATCGCCAAGCGTTACAGCCCTTATTTGTCGAGCTTCTACGAGCGTATCAAGGCCAGGCGCGGCGCGGGCAAGGCCATCATCGCACTGGCTCGCAAATTTTTGAAGATCATTTACATCACTTTACAGGAAAACTTGATTTGGGAGGACTTCCCGAACGGAGTAATAGCGAAAGGCTGAGTTTGTAAAATAATTCAGCTAATTTAAAAGGTTGGGTAGACAACCATCATAGGAGGAAGCCATGAAAAACCGGCTTACCGAGCTTCTTAAAATAGAGTATCCCATCATCCAGGGCGGGATGATGGAGATTTCCCGCGCCAGACTGGTGGCGGCGGTATCCAACGCGGGCGGCATGGGTACCCTCGGCCAGAGGATGGACCTTGCCGCTTGGCGGGACGAGGTCAAGAAAACCAGGGACCTTACCGATAAACCCTTCGCCATAAACCTTCCCATGCATGTGCCCGACCTCGACAAAAGGCTCGATATCATCAAGGAAGAAGGCGTCAAAGTCGTGGCCACCGCCGCCGGAAACCCGGCCCGAGTAATCGGCGAGCTAAAAGATGCCGGAGTCACGGTCATCCACGTGGTGGGGTCGGCGGCCCAGGCCGTCAAGGTCGAGGCCGCCGGGGTCGAGGCCGTGGTGGCGGAGGGCGGCGAAAGCGGCGGCATGGTGGGCAAAGACAGGGTCTCGACCATCGTCCTTGCCCCCGAGGCCGTTGACGCGGTCAAGATACCGGTTGTCGCCGCCGGCGGTCTTTGCGACGCAAGAGGACTCGTGGCGGCCCTGGCTCTCGGGGCCCAGGGCGTGCAGCTCGGCACCAGGTTTGTCGCCTGCCTCGAGTGCGACGCGCCTCAAAAATGGAAAGACGCCATTATAAAGGCCAGGGACACCGATACTCATATCGTTCCACGAGGCAAGGCCCAGGCCAGGATGCTCAAGGACGAGGTAGAAAAAGGAGCCATGGCCGGCATCGTTGCGGCCAGGATCGATAAAATCGAAACGGTCGAATCTATCATACATGAAATGGTGTCGGAGGCCGAACAAGTTCTTGCCCGCATAAAGGAGCAGATTTTGTAAGAAACCGTGCTATAATCGGGTCGATTGCCTATGGCGGCGCTTACCGCCTTTTAAGCGGCCGGCGCCCAAACGACTCCAGCGGGAACGGTCTTTTGGCTTCTGGCCGGAAACTCATTTCAACGTCTTTACCTACAGGGGAGAACCATGAAAAGCGCCGATGAACTTATCGCCAGTTGGGAACCTCTTTTCAATCCTAGAAGCGTGGCCGTGGTGGGCGCCAGCAACGGAATCGGAAAATGGGGCTTCATCATTCCCATGAACCTCGTTACCGGCGGGTACGAGGGCAAGCTCTACATGGTCAACCCCAAGGAAAAGTCCATACAGGGACTGCCCACCGTGAAAAGCCTCGCCCACATTCAGGACGAGGTCGACCTGGTCATGGTCACCGTGCCGGCCCCTCTCGTGATTGACGTCATCGATCAAGCCGCGGACATAGGCGCCAAGAACATGGTGGTTATATCCTCGGGTTTTTCCGAGACCGGCGCCGAGGGCATGGAACTGGAAAAGAAACTCCAAGCCAAGGCCCTGGGGCGCGGCGTTCGGGTCATAGGGCCCAACACCATGGGCATAAGCTCGCCTCCCACCAACATGTTCGCCACCGGCGCCTTTGCCCATCCTCCCGCGGGCAACGTGGCCTTTGTCTCACAGTCCGGCAACCTGGGAGTGCAGCTTCTGGGCTGGGCCGCCGGCGCGGGCCTTGGCATCAGCCGTTTTATCGGCAGCGGCAACGAAGCCGTCGTCACTTGCGACCAGATTCTCGAATACTACGGCGCGGACCCCGAAACCCGGGTCATCATCATGTACCTGGAGGGGATCGACGACGGACGCCGCTTCCTCGAGGTTGCTCGGAAAGTCACGCCTCATAAGCCGGTCATCGCGCTTAAAATGGGCGCCACCGAGGCGGGGGCCAAGGCGGCGGCGTCCCATTCAGGGGCCGTCAGTACCCCTCACCGCGTGTACCAGGCAATGGTCAAGCAGGCCGGCATCCTCGAGGCCTCGAGCACCGAGGAAATGGTCAACCTGGCAAGGACCTTCGGTAACCTCCCTATCCCCCAAGGCCGAAGGGTCGGCATCATGACCATGGGAGGCGGATGGGGCGTCGTGACCACCGACGCCTGCTCCAAGGCGGGGCTTTCCCTGCCCCAACCGTCGGCCGCCACCATCGAGGCCATCGACCAGGTGTTGCCCAAGTTCTGGAGCCGCGGAAACCCCGTCGACCTGGTGGGTACCGTCAATCGGTCCGCCCACTTCCGCGTGCTCGAGGCTTTGGTCTCCGACCCCTGCTACGATTCCATTATCACTCTCGGTTCTCTTACGGGCATGAAGTACATGCGCGACTCCCACCGCAGGGAAGGCCGCAGGGCCCTCCGGGCCATTATTAAAAGGCATGGCTGGAATATGGGCGGGTTCCTCCTTTCCATTTACAAGGGCGTGAGACAGGCCATGCAAAAGCGGCCCAAGAAACAGGTGATCGAAAAAAACAAGAACCAGTCGGGCGGTATCAACTTCCGCGAGGCCCGGCAGTGGAAGGACGAGTTGTTCTCGAAAGAATTGCGCAAGCTTATGCAGGCCTCGGGCAAGCCCATCGTGCCCGTTCCCTTCGAGCCGGCCACGGTGGCAGACATCTTCAAGGGCCTCGAACTCGTGGCTTTCGGCATTCCCGAGGACGCCGTGGTAGCCATCTCCAAACTGGCCGATTACCATTCCTTTCTCGAGCGCCACAAGATGGAGTTGGAGCGGGACGACCTCGAGATTCCCAATGACGATATGGCCCTTGCCATCGGCAGCCAGATGATGAACCACTCCGGCGCCATGTCCGAGCATGAGAGTAAAGAAGTCCTTACCCGCTACGGCATCAGCGTCACCGACGAGCGGCTCGCCTCCAGCGAGCAAGAGGCCGCCTTGGCCGCCCGCGAGATAGGCTTTCCCGTGGTCGTCAAGATCGACTCTCCCGACATCGGCCACAAGACCGACCTCGGCTGCGTCCAAATCAACCTCGAGACCGAGGACGAAGTGCGCGAGGCTTTCAGGACCGTCACCGAGAACGCGCAAAAGCACGCGCCCAAGGCCAGAATTTCCGGTGTCCTCGTCCAGGAAATGGTCTCGGGTGGGACCGAGGTTATCATCGGCGTGTCCACCGACCCCCATTACGGGCAGACCATCGTCTTCGGTCTGGGCGGCATCTTCGTCGAGGTCCTCGAGGACGTGTCCCTCCGCATCCTGCCCATCGAGCTGGTCGACGCTGAGGCCATGGTCAGGGAAATTAAAGGCTACAAGGTGCTGGAGGGAACTAGGGGCAAGAAACCGAGGGACATCCAGACCCTGGCCGAAACCATCCGCCGCGTGGCCGACTTGGCCGATGACTTAAAGGACCACATCGCGGAAATGGATATCAACCCACTTATGGTTTTCGAAAAAGGAAAAGGCGTCAAAGCCCTCGACGCCCTGATCGTACTGAAAGACAAATAGAGGAATAGCCAGTGAACTGTTAAAAAAACAAAATAACGCGGCGTCTTTTCATTAACGAGAGTCTGGCGGCGACGGGTGGACTGGTTGCCCTCTCTCAGGCCTGGGCGTGGCCGGCGTGGGGTGAGGACGACTTCGAGGGGGAAGTCTCCCGCATGGGCCGGATGAAATACGATCCCGAGACGAAACGCGTGTGGGTTAGCCTTTTAGACGTCAAGGTGACCACGCGCGTCGAGGACACGGAGATCGGCCCGACCAACGTAAGCCAGGCCCGCGACCGGATCGTGGTCAAGTCGAAGACGGGCGGCACAAGGTACGGCGGCTATTACGACGTGAGCGAGGGCCAGCCTCACGCCAAGCTCGATCCCCGCTTGGACGCGCGAGCGGGCAAGGTCTGCGTCGCCTGGTGCGCCATGGACCACTCCGACCGGCAATGGCGGGTTTACGCCAACTTCTTCGGCGACGGCGAGTCCTGGACCGGCCCCATGGAGGTCGCCGGAGGGGAGCGCCCCGCCCTTCATCCCAGCGTGGCCATCGACCCCGAGACGGGCAAGGTCTTTATAGCCTACGAGGACTGGGCCGACTCGACCATCAGGCTGACCTCCTACGACGGCGCCGGATGGAGCGAGACCATGGCGATCAGCGAGAAGGACGAGAACTATCGGCCGACGCTTATCGTGACAAGGCGGGGAGGAAGGCACAAGGGCGCCGTCGCGGTCGCCTGGGACTCATACCGGGGAGAGCAATACGATATCTTTCTTCGCCTGCTTGGCCGCGACGGCCGCCTGGGCCCGGAAACGCGAGTCACCGAAAGCGCGCTTTGGGACTGCGGCGCTGACCTTTGCGAGGACCTGGACGGCAACCTGTGGATAGTCTGGACCCGGGCCTCGAACGCCCTGGCCCAGACCAACGCGCTTCGCGAGGTCCGGGTCCGGTTCTTCGACGGCGAGAAGTGGCTATGGCCTTATCCGGCGGAAGACGGGGGTGACGACAACGGGCTCATCTCGGCCAACTCGGTGAACTGGCATCCCAAGATAATTGTGGACGAGCTTAACCGCGTTCACGTTTTCTGGCGCGACGGCATGAACCCGGCGCCTCCAATCATCGGCAAAATAAGGTTCAGGACCTACGAGGGCGACCGCTGGTCAAGGCTCCGCCACCTCAAGGTCAACCATGGCAAAGACGCCGTTCATATGATATGGGACTTCTCGACCGCGGTGACCGACGGATACCGGGTCGAGGGAGTATGGGACAGCCAGTACGTGAAAAGACTGGGCTTCGCCAACAAGGTCAGCCACGTCCGTTTCTCGTCCGCTCGTCCCCGCCGGAAAGAGAGAGTAACGGTCAAGGGCCAGGGCGCTCCCGAACGCCTGGGGGAGGGCTGGCCCAAGCAGCCCCGGCCGGAGAAGAGGGAAGCCATCATTGGCGGCCAAAGATACTCGCTGGTCTTCGGCGACACGCACACTCACTCCTGGACCAGCGACGGTGCTGACCCGGCCGACTTCTACTATCACTTCGCCAGGGATTACGCGGGCCTCGATTACTACGCCCTTTCAGACCACGACTTCACGGTGAGCTACACGCCGGGACTCGAGGCCCTCATATCCTTTCTGCCCGAGAGGTTCGCCTCGGAGGACTTCATCTGCTTCCAGGCCTTCGAGTTCAGCTCCCAGCACAAGGGACATCGGGTGGTGGTGTTCGAGAAGCCCTATAAGCCGACCTTTTCGATGGTCGTGCCTCCCAAGAACAAGAGCAATACCACGGCCGGGCTCTACAGGTTCCTGCACCGCTTCGGCCTCGAGCCCGACTCGAGGGTACTGGTCACGGCCCACAACATGTTCAACCTGGGCAACGACTTCAAGGAGCACGACGAGAATTTCGAGCCCCTCTACGACGTGACCAGCCTGCACGTTATCGCGGAAAAGCCCTTTGACGAATACCTGGACGGCCGGGCCGCCGGCGGCAACAAATCGGCCGTGGCCCTTTTAGGGACCATCGCCGCGGTCAACTCCATGAACCCCTCCCGCGCGAGAAGGAACAAGTGGTTCTCCTGCTGGCGCCAGTGCCTGGACGACGGCCTGCCCCTCGGGGCCTACGGAACGTCCGACACCCACGCGGCCAACGCCATCGGCTACGTCACGGCCGGGTTGTGGGTCAGGGAAAAAACCGGCAAGGCCATCTTTGACGCCATGTTCGCCAGGAGGTCCACCGGCCTTGACAGCCGGCTTCGGTCGGCCGAGATGTGGAATACAAACCCCGAGATGGTCCGGGAACGAAACTACGACGCGCTGCGCGCGGACATAAGGTTCTTCCTTGACGACCATTTCATGGGAGAGAAGCCCTCGGTTTCCGGCCCTCCCCAGGCGCGGGCCGAGGTCTACAACCAGGACAAAAACGACCCGGCGCGAGCCGTGGTTTTCATAAAGGACGGCATGGAGGTCCATACGGCTTTTCCGGAGGGGAATAACCCCGCCGCGGTCTCCTGGCGGGATGAGGAGTTCGAGGGCGGACGCCACTATTACTACGTCAGGGTCGATTTCAAAAGCGGCAACGTGGGTTTCTCGTCGCCCGTGTTCGTAAATTACTGAATACGAGGCTCTTCCGGCTCAAAGGATAGGCAAAAGGTCTTCTCAAGAAGTTATTGCGCCCGTTTTTGATTCATCTTGTCCGACCCGGCGGAGATATTGGAAAAGAAACTGTCTTTTATCCTTTGAGCCTTCATCAGGGAAAACATGGATTCATATACAACCGGCGCCAAGTAGGGAATGGAGGCCATGCTCTTCATGGTCAGTCCCTGGACCTTTTTCGATCTGATAAGCTCGTTCAGGTGGGGAGTATCGTATTTCGGGTCGAGAATTTTTTTCGCGACCTCCCTGCCGCTCAGATACGCCGGAAAAATGCCGTAGCCGGACACGTCGTTTATCAGGCCGGCCGCGTCTCCCACCAGCCATTTGTCGCCGAAATGGTGCCCACAGTAATGGATGCAAAGAGGAAAACCCTCTTTTTTGTATTCGCCTTTATATCCTATTTCCCTGACCCATTCGTCAAGGGCTCTTTTCATGCCCGAGGCCGGGTACCGCTTTAAATCGCCGCCAAGACCGCAATAGACCAGGTCTCCACTGGGTATGGCGTAAGCCGGCCATATGCCTATTTTCTTGAAATCGAATTTAAGCAGTATATGATCCAGGTCCATTTTTAACGCGGTTTGTATGGCGACGCCTCGAAGGCCGAAAGGCAGACCAAGATGACGGCGAACAATGGATAAAGAACCGTCCGCGCCAATAAGGGTCTTGAAATATATTGGCTCGCCTTCCTCGGTGACGACCCTTTCATCCTCGATCTTCACCACTCTCGCGCCCATCCGAATACGGGCGCCGGCCTCGCAAGCTTGCGAGGCCATCCAGGACCCCAGTTCCTCCCTGGAAAAACTAACGCGAGGCTCATTGGCAAGCTCTAGCCTGTGGCTTTTCCTTTTCATGAATATAGTCACCGAGTCGATCTTGCTTCTAAAGAGATCCTCCGGAATTCCCATTATCCGGACTTCCTTGTTCAAGGGCATATACCCGGCGCATACTTTGCGGCCAAGGACTTCGCCTTTTTCCAGGATCAGGACATCTCTGCCCGCCTGAGCCAGTTCCCTGGCAGCGCTCAGACCTCCCGGCCCGGCCCCTATAATTAAGACGTCCACTGCTTGATCGTTCATTTATTGCATCCCGGATTGGTTGAGTTCAGATATTTGCCTGGCACGGCGTCCATAAGATAATTGTACATAAATTGTCCAATTTGCAATTATTGTGCCGTAAAATAAATAATCCGCGGCAAGGGCCCAAATATCTTGATTCCTGCTTCCAGGCCCTTTTTTTAGGCCCTATAATGAGACGGATATTACTCCGGCAAAATATCGCTTTGATGATTTTGAAGAAATAGGCCAAAATGATTTAAATGGAACTGAGTAATTTCTACATGATTGGCATAATTTACGTCATTAATATTTCTGACGCGACTTTCAGCCGGATAAAGCCGCAAACAATAGCCGGAGCTATGCCGGAAAGAGACGCCGACTCGTATCCACTGAAAAACAAGTGAGAGCATGAAAAATCAAAATATTTCAGCCCCGCTCCCGCCAGGTATCTTCTTTTTATTGACCGCCCGATATCAATACCTTATAATGGGCATGATAATCGGTTAAAAGCGCTTTTCTCGAGCGGAACTTAACAACGCGAAAAAGAGGAGGAAGATTATGGCGCGAAAATATTTCTTAACGGCGATAGTTCTGGCCGCCCTGGCCCTTACGGTCGGCTGCCCCAAGAAGAAACCCAAAAACGGCTCCGAGGACAATAAGCTCGACCTCGAGTCCAAGGTGAAGATATACAACGAGGGCTTTTTCTGGCGGGATTATGAGACTATCTCCCTTATGGTGTTGCCCTCGCGCAGGCGCGATTTCCTGAACTATTGCGAGGAACTCGGCCGGGGCTATACGCAGGATGAATTCAAGATAATGGAAATACAGATGAATCCGACCAAGGACAAGGCCGTGGTGGTGGTCAAGAGAAAATTCATCATGCCCCCCTCCGTCATATTGCAGACCAAGGAAATCACTCAGGAATGGGTCCTCTACGAGGGCGAATGGTACCTGAGCGGGCCGCCATATTGACGCGGGTCCACCCATGAGCGACGCCGGCCGCGTCATGGTGGTTGCCGGCGAGGCCTCAGCCGACGCGCACGCCGCCAACCTTATCAGGGAATTGCGCGAACTCAAGCCGGGCCTCGAGGTCTTTGGCGTTGGTGGCGAGAAGCTGGCGGAGGCCGGGGCCGATCTGCTGCTCGATTTCAGCAAGGTCGGCGTGGTGGGCATAACGGAGATTATTCCCGAGATACCGAAATTCTATCGCGCCTACAAGGAACTTATCCGGGGCTTTAAGCGCCTTTCCCCCGATGGCGTTATCCTGGTGGACCTTCCCGATTTCAACCTCTTTTTGGCGGGCAGGATTAAAAAAATAAATCCCGACGCCAAAATAATCTATTACATAAGCCCCCAGGCCTGGGGATGGAGGCCGGGCAGGACGAGAAAAATCGCAAAGCGCGCCGACGCCATGCTCACCCTTTTCCCCTTCGAGGTCGATTTCTACAACGAACGCGAGCCGGGTTTCGACGTCGAGTTCGTGGGCCATCCCCTCGCGGAAAAGGTCAAGCCGTCAAGTCCTATACCGACCCTTCGACAAGAGTTCGGTATCGCCGAAAGGGGCCGGGTTCTTTCCCTCTTGCCCGGGAGCAGGCGGTCCGAAGTAGGTCGATATCTGCCAACTTTCGCGCGAGCGGCCGTCGAGCTAAGGTCCATTTATAAGGATCCGGTTTTTCTCCTGGCCCTGGCCGCCACGGTGGACGGGGAACAAGTATCTGAAATACTGGAGGATTGTGGGGTCGCTGAAATCGTAAAAGTAATTTCAGGACGAACTTACGACGTGCTGGCGGTGTCTGATATGGCCATGGTGGCGAGCGGCACGGCCACGCTCGAGACGGCCCTTCTAGGAGTACCCATGGTAATAGTGGGCGCGGTCTCGAATTTCAGTTACTATTTGACGGCCCTTATCGTGGATACCTGGACTATAGGACTTCCGAACGTGGTGGCGGGAAAAAAAATAGTGCCCGAGCTTCTTCAGTTCGACTTTACGGCGGATCACTTGGTCCGCGAAATCACCCGGGTCCTGGATCATCCCGAAAAAACGGCTAAAATAAAGGAAGACCTCGAGCGGGTAAAAAAAGCCCTCGGCTCGGGAGGGGCGTCGAAAAAAGCCGCCGAGGCCGTTTTTAAAAGGATTTACGGCCCAGCGGCCAAGGGGCGGGACGTTTAGCCTTAAGAAGCGGCTTTTTCCGGCCCCAGGTCAAGGAGCACTCGATGAAACGTTTTAAGGTTGTATTTCTCATTATCGCCATAAGCACGATCATGGCGGGCTGTCCGCTTCTGGAAAACAGGAAGATCAGGCTCGACACAAGGAGACCGGAAACAGTGACAAAAACTTTAAAGAACGGCCTGACGGTGGTGGTGGAGGAAAACTTCGGCGCTCCCGTCGCGGCCGTGCAGGTGTGGGTCAACGCCGGAAGCGCCGACGAGACGGACGGCGAGGCGGGGCTGGCCCATTTTCTCGAGCACATGGTCTTCAAGGGAACGGCCAAGCGGGGCGTGGGCGAGGTGGCCATGGAGGTCGAGTCGCTCGGCGGCGACCTCAACGCCTTTACCAGCTACGACCGCACGGTTTTCCATATAACTCTGGCCAGCCGCTATTACGACCGGGCCCTGGATATTCTTTCGGACCTGACCCATAACGCGACGTTCGATCCCGTCGAGGTCGACCGTGAGCGGGAGGTGGTAAGAGAGGAAATCCGCAGGGGCAAGGACAACCCCTCTTCCCGCGTTTACAAGTACCTGTTCGAGAAAGCCTACAGGGAGCACACATACCGGCGTCCCGTCATCGGCTACGACGATAACGTGAAGTCCTTTACCAGCGCCGACCTGAAAAATTTTTACGAGAAATGGTACGTGCCCGAGAACATGACCGTGGTCGTCACCGGCGACGTGGACTCGGGACGCGTTATAAGGGACGTGGAAAAATGGTTCGGCGACTTCTCCGGTCCCGCTCCTTCCTCGAGCCCAAGGGACGCGGTCGAGACGGTGCAGATTTCGCCGCGGGAAAAGGTCTACCGGGAGGACGTAAGCGAGGGCTGGATGTACCTGGGCTTTCATATCCCCGCCTTCGCCCATGAGGACATGGCCGCGCTGGACGTGATGTCGGTTATTATCGGCGGCGGCGAGACCTCGCGGCTGGTCTACAGGGTGAGAACGCAAAAGCGGCTGGTGAGCAGGATATGGGCCTACGCCTATACGCCCCGCGACCCCGGCCTTTTCCTTGTAGGCTGCAACGTCAAGGAGGACAAGTCACGCGAGGCCCTCGAGCAGATTCTCAAGCAGATGTACGTCCTCAAACACGAGACGGTGGATGACTGGGAGCTGCAAAAGGCCAAGATCACCCTCGAGACCGACTCCATATACTCGAGGGAGACCGTGGACGGCCAGGCGAGAAGGCTGGGCTATTACATGACCCTCACGGGCGATCCCTACTTCGAGGACAAGTACCTCGAGAAAATAAAGAACGTCACCGCCGAGGATATTAAGAAAGCGGCGAAAAAATACTTCTCCGGCCAGAACTTGACGGCCGTGGCCATAATGCCGGACAAGAATTCCAATTCCCACTCCATCGACGAGCAAAAGGTCAATTCCATAATAAGGGACGTGGACAAATGGGACTCCGGCTACTCGATCGGGAGCCTCAACCTTTCCCGGCCTGACCCTCCCGAGATACCCGAGGCCGAGGTCGCGCCCTCTGAAAAGGGCGGGATACCTCTTTACTCGCCGCCCGAGAAGTTCGTCCTATCCAACGGCGTGAAGCTGATCGTGAGGGAGAACCACTCCGTGCCGCTGGTCTCGGTCCGGGCCGCCTTCAAGGGGGGCCTACGCCTCGAGAACCGCGAGAACAACGGGATAAACAATTTCATCGCCGACGCCATCACCAAGGGAACGGTGAATTATACCTCCCACGAGATCGACTCCTTTATCGAGGCCCGGGCCGGTTCCATCTCCGGCTTTTCCGGGCTGAGCTCGCTGGGCGTAACCATGGAGCTGCCCAGCCAGTACTTCCACGGCGCCCTTCCCGTGTTCGCCGACGTCATCCGGTTCCCCACCTTCCCCTCCAAGGAGGTAGAGGCCGAGCGGGAGATAATCATCTCGAGCATCAAGAACAACCTTGACCAGCCCGGCAAGCTGGCCCGGCGGCTTTTCGAGTCCACCCTCTACGAGGAACACCCCCTGGGCATGGACACCATGGGCACGGAGACCAGCGTGAGGGGGCTGACCTGCTCGGACCTGCGCGACTACTACGAAGCCCTTTCCGTTCCCGGTAACCTGGTCATAGCCGTGGTGGGAGACGTCGAGGCGGCCAAGGTTAAAAACGACTTCGAGAAGCTCTTCAAGGACTGGGCCGCCGAGCCCTTCCAACCGGCCGCGGCTCCTCCCGAGCCGCCCCCAGCCCGGGTCAGGGAGGTCAGCGAGTGCCGCGACGTGGAGCAGACGAACATCATCATCGGCTTCCAGGGCCTCAGGGTGACCAGTGAGGACCGCTATCCCATGGCGGTCCTGGGCTCGGTCCTTTCCGGCATGTCGGGAAGACTCTTCTCCACCCTCCGCGAAAAACAAAGCCTGGCCTACGGCGTGGCGGCCTTCAGCACCGAGGCCCTCGATCCCGGCTTCCTGGGCGTGTCCATCGGCACCTCCCCGGAAAAGGAGGCCCAGGCCACGGAGGGATTGTTAAAGGAACTCGAGAAGGCCAGAAACGAGCGCGTGACCGACGAGGAACTGACCCGGGCCAAGGAGGTCCTCATCGGGGAGTACGAGATCGGACAGCAAAAACTCTCGACCCAGGCCGCCAACTACGCCCTCGACGAGCTCTACGGCATGGGCTACGAGGAGGCCGACAATTACGCGAGAAGGATCGAGAGCGTCACCGCCGCGGACGTTCAGAGGGCGGCCGAGAAGTATTTAAAGGAGAACGCTCACGTCATCGCCGTGGTCAGGCCCTGCGGGTTCCAGGCCAAGGCCGAAGTCGAGTAGAACGTATCGATTGTGGCGAGGGGACTCGGGCGTCCGGTTGCGCTCGAGTCCTTGACATTTGCTTTCCGCTTTCAATATGATGTTCCCGTGGTCCGGCCTTTTTCCGGGTTGGCCGCGCATTTTCAAACCAGGAGGCAACCATGTTTCAGACCGAAATGACCCGAATGCTTGGCATCGAGTACCCCATCGTGGGCGGCGCCATGATGCATCTTTCCACCCCCGAGTACGTTGCGGCCATCTCCGAGGCCGGCTGTCTCGGTCTCCTGGCCTCCGCCATGTGGAAGACCAAGGAGGAGTTCCGGGACGCCGTGCAAAAGACAAAGGGCCTTACCAAAAAGCCCTTTGGCGTCAACCTGAACCTTTTCCCCGCCATGCGGCCCATCGACAACAAGGAGTACATGGGGGTCATGATCGACGAGGGCGTCAAGATCGTCGAGACCTCGGGCCACAAGGCCCCCGAGGACCTGGCCAGGGAATTCAAGGCCAACGGCATGACCTGGATGCACAAGTGCGTGGGGGTTCGCTACGCTAAAAAAGGCGAGTCCCTCGGCGCGGACATGATCACCGTGGTGGGATACGAGAACGGCGGGGCCACCGGCGTGCTTGACATAGGCACTTTCGTGCTCGTGCCCTCCGTGGTCGAGGCCCTGAAAGTTCCCGTCATCGGGGGAGGAGGAGTAAGCAACGGGGCCGGCCTGGTGGCCATCATGGCCCTCGGCGCCAAGGGCGTCATCATGGGCACGCGCTTCCTCCTGGCCGACGAGTGCCCCATCCATCTCAACCTGAAAAAGGCACTGGCCGAGGCGGCGGAAACCGACACCGTGCTGGTGATGCGGTCCATCGGCAACACCCACCGGCTCTGGAGAAACGAGGTGGCCGACAAAATAGTCGAGATCGAGTCCCGAGGCGGGACCCTCCAGGAGATAATCAAGGCCGCGGCGGGGGAGCACGACCGGGCCATGTTCGAGTCGGGCGACGTGAGCAAGGGTACCGTATCCTGCGGACAGGGCGTGGGCCTGTGCCGTGAGGTAAAGCCGATGAAGGAGATCGTTCAGGATATCATGAAGGAAGCCCGGGAGGTCGCCAAGAGAATCGGAACCATGGCCGGTTGAAAAAAACCGGCGCCGCGAGGAGTAAAAAATGGCTGACGAAAGAAAAGAAGTAATTTTCAGGCCGATCGGGTTCGTAAGGTCCCCCTATAAAAAGGGAGGCTTCACCCCCTTCCAGCCCCTCGAGCGGGAGGAGGGAAAATCGCAAATCGAGCTTTTTCCCGAGTACGCGCCTTGCCTTGACCGGCTGGCGGACTTCAACTACGTGATCGTGCTCTTTTACGCCCATGAAACGGACGGCGAGTGGACGCCGAAAGTGAAGCCGCCCTGGGCCAAGGGGGCCGAGGTCGGGCTCTTCGCCTCGCGCTCTCCCAGGCGTCCCAATTGCATAGGCCATTCCATCGCCCGGCTCCGGGGCATCGAGGGAAACGTTCTTCACCTGTCGGCGCTTGACGCCTTCGACGGGACGCCGGTCCTGGATATCAAGCCCTATATAAAGGGACTGGACGACCGGGCCGACGCCAACGCCGGCTGGATCGAGGAAATGGACGGGCACGATCACCTGCTCCAGCATATAAGAGGCGTTCCTCACGACCATGGCCACGATCACGACCACGACCATTCCCATGGTCACGATCATCATCACGACCATGACGGCGGGCGCGACCGCGGCCACAAGCACGACCATCACCACGGTCACGAGCACGACGACGAGTGAAAAGCGAAGAAGGCGCCGGTTATGGGCGCCTTCCTTACTTTGGCGGGCATTCGCTCAGCGGGACCGCCACACGCTCCAGGCGTTGCGGGCGAAGGAGGGCAGCATTTTCGCCACCAGCGTCGGCCACCCGCTTTCAGGCCCCTTGTAATTCGGGGTGGGGCTCATCTCGATGGCCTTGTGCTCGTCGCAGGCCACCTGACAAAGGCCGCAGCCCACGCAGCGCTCGGCGGCGTGGACCCTGGTCTTGCCCTTGGTGTCCACCGTGATGGCGCCCATGGGACAGGCCCGGGCGCATTTGCCGCAGTGGTTGCACTTGGCGGTCAGGAACCGGGGCATGAAGTGGGGCGGGGCTATGAGGCCCGGCACGTTGAACTCGGTAATGGACCGGAGGTTGTGACAGCAGCAGCCGCAGCACGAGCATGAGCCCGAGGAACGCAGCCCGGAGGACTCGTTGAACATCCAGCTTACCATGCCGTCCTTTTCCGCCGCCGCCTTGATCTCGAGCACGTCCTTTTTGCCGATCTCGCGCATCATGTCCTGGCGGACCAGGTAGTCAACGATATCGCCGAAGGCCACGCAGTTCTCGGTCTCCTTGCCGCAGCCCTGGCCCGTCAGTTCCATGGTCATGCGGCACTGGCAGTGGCCCACGGCGAACTTGTCGTACATGTCGAGGATTTCCTCCATCTTGTCCGAGGGCCAGGCCATGGGGATGGCCGTCACCGCTTGTTGCGCGGGAATGTACCTCGTAAGGGGGGCCGCCGCCGGGTACTTGGCGTAGTCCATAAGATAGCCCGTCTCCCAGATGGTCTCGAAAAGCTCGGCGAACTTCTGGTGCCATTCGGAAATGGTGCTCTTGTCGGTCCGCATGAGGACGGACTCGAACACGCCCGGCACCAGGGGCATGATGAAATACCTTTTCTTGCCCTCCGGACCGGACTCGATTATGATCCGCTTCTCGTGGGCCAGCCGATGAAGGACTTGCTTGACCTCGCTCTCGGGACGGTTCGAGGCGCGGACCAGGTCGTCCACCGTCTGCCCGCGAGTCAAAGGCTTCAAATGGCTGAAAAGGTCGGCCTCCTCCTCGGTGAATATGTGCTCGACGATGGCGATAAGCTCGTCGCAGATGGGAGGACCCATTAATAAGGGGCTGGAAAACTTTTTGGCCGCCTCGAGATAGTATTTCGAGAGCGACGGGTAATCGCCCGGCTTCTTCGGCTTCACGTTCCTCACCCGCGGCTCGCTCGGGCCGATCACGCCCGACTCGATCCTGATAATGCGCTTCCTTGCCTCCTTGCCCTTGTCCATGCGTTCCTCCTTGCGATTTGGTATTGGAATAAGCTTATTATAGACGCTAAAGCGAGGGCAAGACCCAAAAAGTTACCGGCCCGGGATGGCGCCCCGAGCCGGTAAGGTTGAGAGCCCTTATGGCTATTGCATGTCCAGGGTCACGGTGATGGTCTCTCCACCCGAGGAAGGCGCGGGGAAGCTAATCTTTTTAATGATTTCCATGACGCACTTCTCGAGACGCTTGCTGCTCAGCTCGTCCTTCACGACCTCGACCTTGACGACCTTGCCGTTCGAGTCGATCTCGATCTTAAGCTCGAGCTTGCCCGAGATTCCCGACCCGGAGACGGCGGAGCTCAGGCAAACGTCGATATCGGCCATCTTGGCCTCGATGGCCTTCCTGACGGCCGACTCGGAAAGCGAATTCGTCTCCACCTTCACGATGGTCGCGGACAAGTCCTTGTCGTCGCTCGGACCTTCATCGAAGCATTCCTCTCCGAGCGCGTAGTAGGCGGACTTGGCCGGGGCCATGGATTTCATCCTCATCGCTCCGCCAAACCCGCGGCCGGAGGCGGGCGAGGACCCCACGGCGTAATCGGAGACGCCCTGCGGCAGGGGAAGAGGCTGCTTGACCGTCGTGGCCTTGCCGTCTTTGAGCCTGACCTCGGAGTCGATGGCCACGAAGGAAGTGTAGGCGGTGAGCAGGTTATAGGTGAGGCCCAGGTCGGTTACCTCTTTGACCCTCTCGTCGTTCGGGGCCAGTTGGTTATAGTCGTCGAGCACGGTTATCCGCTGCCTGGCCCAGAGGTAGCGAAGGGCCGCGTTGGTTTCCCTGGGGTTGGCCGAGGCCACGTCGATGGTCTGAGAGTATTCGCCCTCGCCCGTTTTTCCGGTCAGCTTGATCTCGCCTTTCGGGCTTCCCTTGTATTTGCCGAAGACCACCACCGGCCGCTCGGCCAGCACGTCGGGGACGCTGGGCGGCTCGACGTCGTAGACCTTGAAGGACCCGTAATCGATCTCGACGTTGGTCAGGGCCGGGGTGGAGATGAGCTTCCTGAACTTGTCCGCCGTGCCCTTGGCCTTGCCGGGCTCGGTGATGATATAAGGCTCGCCCATGCCCACGCGGGCCATGCCCTCGATGATGAAGCGGTTGACGCTCGAGCCGATGCCGAAGGCGAAGACGTTGGCCTCGTTGAGATTGTCCCGGATAAGGTCGAAGGCCTCCTTCTCGACCGAGACGTAGCCGTCGGTCACGATGATGATGGTGCGAGAGAAACCCTCCGTACCCGGAAGGTCCATGGCCCGCTTGAGGGCCGGAAGAAGCTCGGTGCCGCCGCCGCCCTGCTGGTTGTCGATCACGTCGATGGCTTTCTGGACGTTGCGCTCGTTGGCGGGCAGGCTCTTCTCGCTCATCACCGTGTTGGACGAGGCGAAAAGAAGGACGTTGAAGCGGTCGGTGGGCTTGAGGCCGCCGATGAGGTCGCTAAGGAGCTTCTTCGAGATATCCAGGGGAAACCCGTTCATCGAGCCGGACACGTCCACGATAAAGACGTACTCGCGGGGAGGGATTTCACTCTCGCTGATTTTTTCAGGGGGCTGGGTCATGAGGAGGAAGAAGTTCTCGTCTTTTCCCTCGTACAGGATGAGGCCCGACTCGATCTTGCCGCCCTGAAGCTGGTATTGAAGGATGAAGTCGCGGTTGCCGCCCTTTTTGTCGGACGGGTCCAGCTCGATCTTGGCGTCGGCCTTGCCGTCGTAGGTCACGTCCACTTTATGGGTGTCGCAGCTTATCTTGCCGATGGGAAGACCGGCCGAGATATTGACCTTGATCCCGAAACCGTAGGGCGCGTCCTCCCCCTCGTGGAGATAAGGGTTCTTAACCCAGCTCTCGCTCGCCGGGGCCGAGGCCTCGGGCTGGTTCGAGTACCTGGGACCCACCACGGTGGGATAGGAAAACTCGTAAATCCCGTCAGTGGGAACGAGAAGCTCGGTGTATTTGAGCTCGACCACTATCCGATCGCCGGGCAGGATGTTGGCCACGTTCATCTGGAAGACGTTGGGCCGCCGCTGCTCGAGGAGGGAAGCGCTTTTGCCTTCCTCCTTGGCCTGCTCGTATTCCTGGCGGGCTTTTTCCTTTTCCTTTATTTTGGCCACGATGGTCCGCTCGCCTATGGTCATCTTCATGCCGTAGACGGCGGCCCTGGTCGAGGCCGGGAAGATGTAGATGGCCTCGATGGGCTTCTTGCCGTCGTTCTTATATACCTGGGTCACGACCACGTCGGCGATGACGCCGGCTATGTTCACGTCCGCCGAGGTCGACTCGAGCGAGAACTGGTCCACCTCGGCGTCGTCGCCGGTAACCAGAAAATATGGCGACAGGGTTTTATCCTCCGCGGTCGTGGGCACGGCCCCCGACGGCGAGCTAAGTAAAAAAACCGACAAAACCATCGCGGTCAGGGCGCCCAACAAGATGTATCTCATTTTTATCTCCTTTCAATTCGAGGCCTTTTCGGCCGTTTCCATAATATAACGGCCGGCCGGCGGGAAAGTTCATCATCCGAATCATTTTGAATTATAGAGGACTGGGATTGGAAAACAAAGACCGGGCCTTTCCGGGGATAGGGTAGGAGGGGGACTCGCGGCTCCCTTCCTCTCACGCGGTCGCGCGTAAGTTTCCATACAGCGGTTCCCGACTTGCCATGCCGGGCGCGCCGCGTATAAAAAGACGCGCCGAGGCGCGTCTTTTTTACCTTAATTGCCTTTTCGAAAATCAGTCGCCGTAATACCCCGCCTCCTCGAGGGCGGTCTCGACGTTATCGCACCAGCGTTGGCTTTCCTCGACGGTTATCACGTTGTCGGCGGATATGAACTGAAGCTCCCTGAACTCCGTCTCGTATTGCTGGGACCAGTTCACGAAGCCCAGGCGCTCGATCTCTGAATTGAAGGCCTGGAAGTCGGTCCGGACCCTCTCGATCTCCTCATCGGTATGGTCGTCGCTGAGCTTGTTGATGAAATCCTGCTCGGCAACGCCCATAAGGCCCGACATCATCTCGGACCCTTTATTGGCGCAAAGCAGTATCCCTCCCACCGCGCTCCCGACCCCAAGGAAAAGGATGAGGCCGCACCCGATAAGCAGGAACTTAAGGCCCGACCCTCCCGAGGCGGGAGGTGGAGGCGGAGGCTGGTAGGATTGAGCCCCCCAGCCGCCGGGGTAGGGAGACCCGGGCGGAGGCTGAGCCGGTCCGGGCGGATACCCGCCGGGCGGTCCCGCGCTGGGGCCTCCTCGCGGGGAAAGAGAAAAACGAGGCCCGAGGGAAAATATTCCCTCGAGCCCTTTAGCAAACGATAGTATCCGATGCATTTTCCATCCTCTCCATCCGTCGTCCCAGAGGGAGTGGAACCGGCCGTTAAAAGGGCAGGCCGGCGTTCACGTACAGCTCGGCCTGGTTCTCGTCGGACCAGCCAAGCTCGAACCTGATTACGACGCTGGGAGTTATGATGAAGCGGAAGCCGCCTCCCACCGCGTAATGGTAATCCTCGAACATTTCCTCGGGGATGTCAGTATAGTCCTCGTATACCCTGCCCTCCTCGTAGAAAAGGACGAAAGAGGGATACTGGGCCTTGATCAAACCGTCGAACAGGGCCACGCGCCAGTCGGTGAAAAATGCCTGCCTGATCTCGACGTTGAACTGGGTCGAGTTCTTGTCGATAAACCGGTTGCCGTAATAGCCTCGCAGGTTGTTGATATCGCCGAAGCTGGGCATCTGGTGGAAGGGCACTTCTCCCTGGGTCATGATGGCCTTTCCCTGCAGGGCCAGGATGGTATCATCGCTGAAGAGGGGAATGAACTGGCGGGCCTGAAGCTCGACCCTGTTATAGGAAAGGTCCGAGCCCAGTATCTCGTCGAAACGGTCGTAGTCGGCCTCGAAGTAATTTCCCTTTATGGGCCACACCACCTCTTCCCGGCCGCCGCCGAGGGGGAACCTGTCGACCCGGCGATCAAGATATACGCCCACGCCCACGCCGATGAGGTCGGCTTCCATGAAATGATAGCTGTAATAATCCTCCGGATATAAGTCGGACACCAGCCTTTCCCAGAAAACGTCGTCCAGCTCATCGGCTATCTCCCCATCCCTGGGGTCCACGTGCATATAGGTGGCCTGAAGACGAAGACCGACGGCGCCCAGTTGGGTCTCGGGTATGCGGTAGGTGTAACGCGGCTGGAATTCCATCTTGGTCCAGGAATAGTTGCACAGGTCGTCCTCGGTGGAGAAGTTGCCGATGCCGTAATAGCGCATGGCCGGCTTTTCCTCATAGCCGAGGTAAAGCTTGAGACGGCCGTTAGGAGAAAGGAAATAAGGCTCCTGCCAGTCGATACTGTAAACCTGATACTGGGACTCGGTGTAGCTGAAGGAGAAGCTGGTGTCGCGTCCCTCCTTTCCGAAGATGTCGCGGTACATGATGGCGAAGCCCACCCCGAAGCCGGTGTCAGGACCGGTGTATACGTAAGGCGTGCCGGCGAACTTGAGTTCCTTCTTGCCCTCCTTGCCGGATTCGGCCGTGTCGCCCTCCGCGGCCTCGGCCTCGCTGATCCTTTCGATCCTTATATACTTGCCCTTGTTTCCATCCTCAGGTTCCTCCGCTTTGACGGTCGGTAAAATACCCAGGCATACCACTAGCGCCGCGGTTAATGTCAACCAGGATTTCATCTAATCCCTCCCCCTTTCGAAATCGAGTCTAATAATTCTATATTATTCTCCGGCCAAAGGCCAGACGAGCAAGAGAGTTTATTTTTAGCGCATATTGGGCCATTAAGCAAGGCTTTTCATTGAATCTCTCTTATTTTATATGCCTTTATCGTCAATGAGTGGATGGTGAAGGGCGGCGGGTAATCGAATTGGTTGACCAGGCTAAGATTATAAAGCTTTCCATTGTCGGCCATGACGCCCGTAAGCCACTCGGACCCGTGCCTGGTCATCTCAAAATAATAGTCCGTCTTTTTTGCCAAAAGGTAAGGCCCGGTCCGGCGCTTATCGAGATAGGGAATGATGGTGGGGTCCGTCAATCCGCCCAGGTCGATTATCCTTCGCCTGGAATAGTATCCCAGACACCCTATGTCCAGGCAGGCGATGGATTCGCCCTCCCCCGTAAAAACCCTGGCCCACTCGGCCGCCGCTCGGTGCTCCTTTTTTAACTGGTCGGCGTTACGAAAATATTTTTGCCGCCACGCGCCCAGGAATAGTAACTCCATCGCCAGCGCCCCAATAATTATTAGGGCCGCGGTGGTCAGCGCGAAATTCGCGGGACTCAGCCCTCCGCGGGCGCTGGGTTTTTCTTTAGCTCTTTGCGCTAGGCCGCTCGTTATCGAGACCCCGGCCCAGGCCATGGCGGTCACCGAGAAAGCCCAGATAGCCGGGATCAGGGCGATCTGGTAACGGAGGTAATGGTAGGGCGTGACCGCCGACGCGGACCTGAAAAAAAGAGCGTGCAGTAAAAAATGAAAAAGGGCCCATGTCATAAAAACGCCGGCGGGAGTGACCCGGGTCAGTCTATTCATTAAGGCCGATTCACCCGCCTCGCCGTCCTTGTTTTTAACTTTGCTCGCGAAAAGCGCCGCCAGGGCCGCCACTACTCCAACCAGGCCCAGAAGAATAACGCCTCTCTCGTCGGTCCATAAATATATGACGTGTTGCTCCGCGAACCTCAGGATCGCCTGGGGGGATGGTCCCGAGTTAAAGATGTCGGACGCCAGTTTTCCCGCCCGGGTGGGAGGAAGAAGATATCCCGTCCTGGCGAATGAATATAGATACCAGGGAGCGGCGATGATTATGGATAAGCCAAGTCCCATCCAGGCTTTCCATGACCTCTCGCCCGCGAGAAAAAGTATGGCCGCGAGCACGATTAAAAGGCCCCCCCCCGTGGGTCTGACAAGAATCATCAGGCCAAGGAATATGCCCGGAGCGATAAGGTAGCGGCCTCGACTGAAGAGCAATATCGAGGCGGCGCCCAGGCACAGGAACATGGCCGACTCCATGCCGGAACCGGCCAGCCACAGCATGTTTCCGGAAAGGGCCACGCCCAGTCCCGCCAGGGCGCCCATGACGAGAGGCCAGACGTTTATCACGGCCTTGGCTTTGGCCATCTTCATGGCGACGGACCTGGCCGCGATCTTGTAAACGAGGGCGGCGGAGACGGCGAGGAAAATCTCGCCTCCTATTCTCGCGGCCTCGACCGGGTCGACGCCGATGGCGGACAGGACCCCCAGCAAGGCGACCCAAAGGGGCGACGAGAACCCCAGGCTGAACTCGCCCGGGTTGAAGCAGAACCCGAGACCCTCGCCCAGGTTGGAGGCGAACCTCGAGTGGATGTAGGCGTCGTCCACCGGGAGGCCGGGAGCGCCCCTCGCGAAGGCCAGCGAAAGACCCAGGGAAATCCCGAAACAAATTGAAATAAGAGTCCAGTCAAGGAAAAGTATCTTTTTATCCTTGCCGGCCGGGCGGTCGGGCGAGTTGCTTTCAGACGCGGGCGTCATTGGCCCGTCCGGAAAATATTTCGCCAGGCCGATTGCAGCTTCTCGGTGAGGCTGTCGCTGAGCGAGTAAATGACGGGAATGACGAAAGGCGTGAAAAAGGTCGAGGCCACCAGTCCTCCCAGGACGGCGATGGCCAGTGGCGAGTACATCATGCTTCCCGTGTCGTTAAGCCCGAGGGCCATGGGGAAAAGCCCGACGATGGTGGTAAGGGCCGTCATCATGATCGGCCGGAAGCGGTCGGAGGCCGCCTGCATGAGGCTTTCCCGTTTTCCCAGCCCCTTCTTGCGCAGGTTATGCACGTGGTCGACCAGCACGATGGCGTTGTTCACGACGATGCCAACCAGGAGCAGGCATCCGGCTCCGGAGAGGACGTTGAAGGTCGCCCTCGAAACCAGAAGGGCCACGACCACGCCGATGATGGCGAAGGGCAGAGTGAACATGATCACGAAGGGCAAAAAGAACGACTCGAACTGGGCCGTCATAACCAGGAAGACCAGGACCATGGCGAGGAGTATAGCTATGGCCAGGGTCTTCAAGTCCTCCTTGGTTTCCTCGAACTCCTCGCCGAATACCCAGGAATAGCCCATGGGAAGCTTCAAGTTGGCCAGCCTCGCCTTGACCCGGTCGGCCACGAAGGCGAGGTCCTTGCCCTCGGGGATAATGGGTATGCGGGCGGTGATAAGCCGGTTGTCCCGCCTTACCTGCTCGGGAATGGGCACCTCCCGGAACTTGGCCACGTTCTTGAGGGGAATGAAATCGCCGCGGGCGTTCTGGATCATCATGGACTCGAGATTCATGCGGGACTTGCGGTCGGCCTCCTTGACCTGGATGTAGATGTCCGTCGGGCTGTCCCCCGTGTGCATCTGGCCCACCATGACGCCCCGAACCGAATAAGACACGGCCATGGCAACCTGACCCGCCTCGAAGCCGTACTGCTTGGCCAGGTCGCGGTCGACCAGCACGTGAAGCTCCAGTTCGCCGTCCTTTTCGATCTCCTTTATTTCTTTTAGCCCTTTAACCCCGAGAATCTTGTTCCTTATCATCTCGGCGAAGAAGTAGACCTGGTCGGGGTCGGGCCCTCTTACCTTGATGCTGGTGCCGACCTGCGATCCGGGCGGGCCGCCGTGTCCTTCCCCCGCCGTGTCCAGGGAAACGCCGGGCCAGTCGACCTTTTCCTCGAGGAAATCGTTGACCATGTCCCGGAGTTCCTCGGCCGTGTACTTGGACTGGCGGTCGTTGGGCAGCACCAGAAGTATTCTCGTGAATACCGGGGTCACGATGGCCGCCACCGTCTCCAGGTCCCATTCCTCTTTTTTCTCCAGGAAAAGGTCCTCGAGGACCGCCATCTTGGCGTCAACTTCCTCGATGGGGGGCTTGCGCTCGAACTTGACGCTGACCCGCACGATCTTGATCAAAGCGGCCGGCACGGCCTCCTTCTCGATCAATTTGGGATCGGGCCAGGCAAACACGGCGATGGAAGCGATAAACAGCAGGCCGACTATTAACAAGGAGACAAAGCGGTGATCCAGTCCCCGCTCCAGCGTCTTGAGAAAAACCGAGGAAGTCTTCTCGAACCACTTGGGCATCCGCCGGGGAATGGGACGGAGAAGCCTCGAGGCCATCAGCGGTATGAGAGTCAGGCTCACGAACAGGCTCGAGCTGATGGCCAGGGCCAGGACCATGCCTAGCTGTTTCATCAATATGGAGGCCTCGGACTGCTCGGTGAAAATAAGGGGAAGGAAAACGATCACCGTGGTGGTGGTCGCCACGGATATGGCCAGTCCCACCTCGTTGCTGCCCTCAAGCGAGGCATGGAAGGGCGTCATGCCCCGCCGATGGGACAAATCTATGGACTCGAGAACCACGATCGAGTTGTCAACCAGCATGCCCACGCCCACGATAAGGGCGCTCAAGGTGATTACGTTGAAGCTTATCTCGAGGAAATACATGCAGGCGATGGTGGTCAGAATGGACATGGGAATGGCCATGGAAACGATAACCGTCGCCCTTATGCTCTTCAGAAAAAGATACAACACCAGAAAGGCCAGGCCGGCGCCCACGACCCCCGTTTCCGTCAGTATCTTGATCGACTGGGTGATCTCCTTGGACTGGTCGAACCAGGTGTACATGTTAACGTCTTTGAGACGCGGGTCCTGGAAAAGCTTCTCCAGTTCCTTGTTCACCGCCCGGCAGGCGTCAACCGTGTTGGCCCCCGACTCCTTCAGGATGAACATGATATAGCAGCGGCGCTTGTTAAGACGCCCTATAAAAAAGGGCTTTTCATAGTGGACCCTCACGTCCGCCACGTCGCCGACGCTGACCGTCCCGGTGATGGGCAGCCGCCGTATTTCATCGAGGTCCTTGAACTCCCCCACGATGCGGACGTTGTGCGACTTCTCCGCGAAGTCCACCGAGCCCGCGGAGATGGTCATGTTGGCCGCCGTTAAAACCTCGAACACCTGGAGCACCGAGACGTGATAGGCGGTCAGCTTGTCCTGGTCTATCTCGACCAGCACCCTTTGTTCCTCCAGGCCCTCGACCTGGATGCTGGCCACGCCCTCCACCGTCTTCAAGGGACGGATAACGTAACGGTCGAGAAGGTCCGCGTTGTCCGCGCTGTCCTCCGGGAAGGTGATGGCCCCCATGATAATGGGAAACTGCTCGGTGTCGAACTTCTGGATTAAAATATTGTTGACGTCCTCGGGCAGGTCCTTTCGGATCGAGTCGATCCGCTCCTGCACGTCCAGCACCATGTAGTCCATCTTGGCCGAGGGCGCCAGCTCGATACCGATATAGGCGTAGCCCGAGCGGCACCGGGTCATGATCTTGTCTATGCCCGGCAATGTCGAGATGGCCTCCTCGATGGGCTCGGCGATCTGGTCCGATATCTCGACCGGAGACGCGCCCTCGTAGGGGACGTGCACCTCGATGTAGGGGATGTCCATCTTGGGCATGAACTCGAGGGGGATCTTGGGAATGGCCACCGCCCCAAGCACGACCACCAGGACGAAGACCATCATGGTCGTGACCCCCCGGCGTATGGCCGCTTCCGATATCTTCATGGCCCGAGCCCCTTACGATGACCGCTCGTCGTTACCGCCCGTTTGGCCGCCCGCGGTTGGCTTGTCTTTCGCCGTTTCCGTCCCGGGTCCCTTTTTTTCCGGCTCGCCGGCTTTCACGGTCTCTATCGATACTCCGCCCTCTTCCCTGACGGCCTTGGGCTTATAGGAGCGGGGCAGGATTTTATCCAGGATCAGGTAGACGCAGGGGATGGTGGTGAGGGTCATGAAGGTCGAGGCGATAAGCCCTCCGATGACGGTGATGGCCATGGGGGCCCGAAGCTCGGCCCCCGGACCGAGGGCGATGGCCATGGGGGCCATGCCGAGCACGGTGGTCAGGGTGGTGATCAGGATGGGACGCAGCCTGGTCGAGCCCGCGTCCACGATGGCCTCGATCCTCTCGAGCCCCTCGTCTCTTCTCTGGTTGATGGTAGTCACGAACACGATGGCGTCGTTAACCGCTATGCCAATCATCATGAGCATCCCGATTAGGGAGAAAATGTTGATGGTCTGCCCGGTCAGTATCAGGATGAGGGCGAGACCTATGAGGGAGAAGGGCACGCAGAACATGATGACGAAGGGATGGACCAGGCTCTCGAACTGGGAGGCGAGCACGATGTACACCAGCATCAGGGCGAGCAGCGCCGCCAGGTAGAGGCTGGGCATGGACCTTTTCATCTCCTCGTTTTGTCCCGTAATGCGCCAGACGTATCCGGCGGGCAGGGTTATTTTATTAAGGTCCCGCTCGATGTCGGCCACCACGTCGCCGAGGGGACGGCCGTGTATGTTGCCCCTGATGATGGCCACCCTGCTGTTCTCCGAGCGGGTGATGGTGGCGGGCCCCGCGCCTATTTCTACCCTGGCCAATTGATCGAGCCTGACCTCGCCCTGGGCGCAGGGGATCATGATCCTTTGCAGCCTCTCCATGGTGTCGCGGTCGTCCTTTTCGAGCTGCACTCGAATGTCGATCTGCTGGTCCGGAAGATCGTAGGAACTGGCCAGTTCTCCCTTTACCTTGCCCTGGATCACGTTGGATATTTCCGTGACCGAGACCCCAAAGGACGCGGCCCGGTCCCGGTCTATGGCGATGTTGACCTCGGGGTTTTCCTCCCCCAGGGAGGACTCGATCTCGGCCAGGCCGGGAATGGCGGGGAACTCCCGCCCGTCCTTCTCGACCTTCTTCTCGAGCGCGGCCACTATGGTCTCGGAGGCCATTACCAGCTTGTCCAGGTCCGGTCCCTCGATCTCGATCTCGATCGGGGTCTTGTAACTGAGAAGCTGGGGCTTGGCCGACCTCAAGCCCACCAACCCCACGATATCGCGGGAAAGGGCCGTGGTCACCTCGTCGATGATGGCCTCGTCCGAGACCGAGCGCTGGTCGCTCTCCACCAGGGAGACGTGGACCTCGCCCAGGTTTTCCGACTTCTCCGAGGCGCCCTCCCCCTCGGCCGTGCTGATGCCGACCGTGGTGAATAGAGAAGTGATTAGGTCGGCGTTCCGGACCTCGCGAATCCGGGACTCGATCTCGCCCATCTTGTCGTTCGTCTCCTCGATGGGAGTGCCGATGGGAAACTCGGCCCGGATGCGAAACTCGCTCTGGTCCACCGGAGGCAACAGTTCCCAGCCTATCACGTAGATAACGCCGACCGAGCCGACGGACACGATCATGGCTATCAGGCATACGAGGTAAGGATGGGCCAGCACCAGCCGGAGCTGTTTGGGATACCATCTCTTAAGCCCGTTAAAGAAAACGTCAAAAGCGGCAAGCGGCAAGGCGAGGAATCGAAGTCGGCTTTTTTCGGACTTCTTGCCGGGAGGGGACCCTTCATCCTTCGCCTGGGCTAAGACCCCCTCGGGAAGGTCCATCTCGCTGAGAAGCTCCTTGGGAAGCCGGACCCGTTTTCCCAAAACCACGCTGAGCATGGGCGCCAGGGAAAGGGCCACCAGTTCGGAGCAGATCAGGCTGAAAGCGACCGCCCAGGCCAGGTCCCCGAATATCTGCCGGAACATGCCCTCCAGGTAAAGGATGGGAAAAAAGACCATGATGTTGGTGAGCGTCGAGGCGGTGATGGCCGAGCTCACCTCCTCCGCCCCCCGCAGGGCGCTGAGCTCCGCGTCGGGCTCGAAGACGCGGCGGCGAAGTATGTTCTCGATCACCACGATCGAGTTGTCCACCAGCATGCCCACGCCCAGCGCCAGGCCCCCGAGGCTCATGATGTTGAAGCTGATGTCCCGGAAGAACATGAGGTTGAAGGTGGCGATGATCGAGACCGGGATGGAAAGGCCCACGATAAAGGTCGAGCTGAAGTTGCGAAGGAAAACGTAAAGCACCACCACCGCGAAAAAGGCGCCCCATATGGCCGTCTGGGCCACCGAGTAGATGGACTGGATTATGAAAACCGACTGGTCGGAGATGACCTTGATCTCGACCCCGTTCTCCATCTCGACGGGCTCCTCCTCGATGAAGAAGGGCCGGTAATTGAGAAGCAGGCCAAGTAGGCCGTTGGCCGCGCTTTTCAATTTCCGGACGGGGTCCTTAAGCTTCTTTTCCCACTCCTCGTTCCTGACGCCGGACCGATGCTTGTCCTTGATCTCGGCCACCGTGTCGTGAACGGACCGGGCCACGGTGACGATGTTGGCGTCTCCCTCCTTGAAGACCGAGACCTTGATGCACTCCTTGCCCTCGAGCCGGGCTATCTCGGTACGCTCCTTGTGCTTCCTGCTCACCGTCGCCACGTCCCGGATTCTGATGGTCGCGGCCCTGGTCTCCTCCGAGCCCGAGGCGGAGCTCGAGCTCGAGGCCGAGCCGGCCGAGAGGGCCAAAAGGGACCCCATGCCGCCCAGGCCTCCCATTCCTCCCATGCCCCCCATCATGGAGCTTGAGGCCCCCCCCATCCCGGAGGAGACGCTTGAAGTGGAGGAACCGCTTCCCGAGGAGCCGGTCCGCTCGGCGATGATCATGTCGCGTATGCTCTCGAGTTCCTGGAAGCGGTTCACCGTCCTTACCGCCAGCTCGTCGCCGCCCTCCTCGATCGAGCCGCCCGCCACGTTGACGTTCTCGCTCTTGAGCCTTTCCACGATGGTCGAGACGCGAAGGCCCAGGCGGCTGAGCTTTTCCTCGTCGATCTCGATGATGATCTCGTCCTCGTATCCGCCCTCGACCTTGACCGCCGCCACCCCGTCAAGGCGCTCGAGCTCGAGCTCGACGTTCATCTCGACCCAGCGGCGCAGGGTCGCCAGGTCGGCGTCGCCGCCCACGGCCATGGTGATGATCGGGTCCTGGTTGGGGTCGTACCGCAAAAGGACCGGCCTCTCGACCTCCTCGGGCAGGATGCTCTCGAGAAGCTGGATTTTCTCCCGGATGTCCATGGCGATCACGTCAACGTCCGAGCCCCACTTGAACTCGACGTAAACGTCGGACCAGTCCGGCCTCGAGACCGAGCTGACCTTGACCACGTTGTTGATGATTCCCACCGAGCTCTCGATGAACTTGGTCACCCTCTCCTCGACCTCGCGGGGGGCCGCGTGGGGGTACTCGGTGCGGATGGTTATCTTGGGATAGGTGATGTCGGGAAGCAGGTTAAGCGGTATCTTCTGCAAACTGACGAAACCGAGCAGAAGTATGCCCACGACGATCATCGAGAGCGCCACCGGCCGGCGTATCGAGGGAGTAGCAAGGTTCAATTTACTTACGACCCGTTGCCCGCGCCTTTTTCAAGGTCGCCGCGCTTGATGACGATCTTGCTGCTGGGCGTGAGCGCGGCCTGGCCCTCCACGATGACCAGGTCCGTGTCCTTGACCCCCTCGAGGGTCTCGATCCATTTCTCGTCCACCAGCCCGGTCTTGATATTGACCAGCCTGGCGTTCTCGCCCGCCGCCACCCACACCTGGTTTTCGTTTCCAGCGATGAGGGCGCGGCGCGGAATGACCAGGGCCTCCGGCTTGACCGAGGTCACCACCTTGAGGCGGGCGAACATGCCCGGCCTTACGTTCATGCCGGGGTTGGGGATCGAGACCTCGACCTCGACCGTTCCCGTCTGGGTGTCCACCATGGGCTGAATCTTGCTCACCTTGCCCTCCAGGGGAAACTCGGAGGGGTCCAGGTCCGCGTGGATCGCGTCGATCCTGATCCTGACCTCCTGGCCCAGGCTTATCTTGGCCACCTCCGCCTCGGTCACCGTGATGGGTATCTTAAGGTTGTCAAGGTCCGCCACGGTCATGATTACCTCCATGGCGTTGACCTGCCTGTAAAGCTCGACGTTGCGCTTGATCACCACCCCCTCGAAGGGGCTCTTGATCTCGGTGTTCTTTACCCTGAGCTGGGAAAGGGAAAGGCTCGAGCGGGCGTCGTCATAGGACCTTCTCAGCTTGTCCAGCTCCGACTTGGACTTCATGCCCTCGTCGTAAAGCTCCTTGGCGCTAAGGTACTCCGAGCGCGCCAGGCGATAGGCGGCCTGGGACTGCTGCAGACTAAGACGGTATTCCTCGTCGTCGATCTTGGCCAGAAGCATGCCCGCCTCGACCTCGTCGCCCACGTCCGCGTAAAGGGCCTCGACCGCGCCCGAGACCTCGCTGACAAGGTCCGCCCGCTGGACCGGCTCGATGTTGCCGTGGACCTCGATCACCTCCTCCATGGCCCGGGACTGGGGAGCAAGGGCAAGCACCGTGATGGGGGCCTCCTCCGTCCCCTCCTCCTCGGACTTCTTCTTGCAGCCCTCGGGAGCGGCCAGGCCAAGGAAAAGAAAAGCGCATACGAAAATTATCGCCGCGGCGCGAAATGAAAAACTTGAAGATCGCGACATGCCTTACCCCCGGACGCCGGCGGGCTAATGGGCCATGAGTTTTATAAGGCTATCCATAACCTTGGGCATGGCCTCGCCAGACGGCTCCTTGATGTATACGTCGGTGATGCCGGCGTAGCTGTTTTCGGAAGGATTAATCTCTATTAACCTGGCCCCCTCCTGCTTGGCTTGATGAGGAAGAGCGGCCGCCGGGTATACCGCTCCCGAGGTGCCCAATACCAGCATCAGGTCGCAGCGGGAAGCGGCGTCATAGGACTCCTCCAGGCGCTGGACCGCCTCGCCGAACATGACCACGTCCGGACGGGTGAGGCCCCCGCAGGAACAGCGGGGCATGATCTCGATCACGCGCTGGAGACTGAAGTTGTCCCGGTCCTCCAAAACGTCCCGGGCCCCATTTAAAAACTCGTCTTTATTAAGCGAGCGGCGCTGGTTGCAACTTACGCAGCGGCTCCTGAAAAGGTTGCCGTGGACCTCGAGCACGTTAACGTTGCCCGCGTCTTCATGGAGGTTGTCTATGTTCTGAGTAATAACCGCGAAAAGCTTTTTCATCCCCTCCAGCTCGGCCAGGGCCCTGTGAGCGCCGTTTATTTTCGCTTTCTGAAAGGTATCCACCGAGTTAAGAAGGAATTCGCGGAGGACCTCGGGACGCCGCTGCATGACCGACATTATTCCCTGCGCCGTGCCGAACTCCTCCGGGTCGAACTGGTCCCAGATGCCGCCGGGGTCCCTGAACGTGGGGATGCCGCTCTCGGCCGATATGCCCGCGCCCGTAAAGGCGGCGACGTCATTCGCCTCTTTGATCAGCAGCGCGGCTTGCTCGTAAACGTTCATGGTCGGGGCCCCCTTGAATCTTATTTTAAACTAATGTGGAAAATTTATTATAGACCAGCTTACTATAAAGATAAATTCATTCCACCGTCAGGACAAGCAAGGCTGCATTAGAAAATATCATTAGTGGCCGTTAAGTCAAGACGAAAAAATAAATAGGGTCTTCCCCCATTTTTTAAAACTTGAGATGTACGGCTCGTGGCAGTCTGCAAAAAAAATCGACGGCCAAGCCCGAAGGGCTTTAACATGAATAGCCGCAGGCGCCAGCCTACGGGAGACGTGGCCTAAAAATTTTTCCCCGCCCCTGAAGGGGGCGAACCTTGCCGGGCGTCGGCAATCCTGGTCGCCGCGGGTCCGGCCCGTTCAGGGCCGAAGAATATCCTGCCAAATCCTTACCGTAGGCCAAGGCCTACGGCTACTCGAATTTCCCCCCTACCGGGGGGAGGCGGCCGAGTCCTTTTCAGAGGCGTCGACGACTGGACGCTCGAGGAGGCGACGGTTGATTTTCACTTCGAGCGGAGGACAACTTGTCTGATGAAAAACGAAGCCACGAGTGAAACGGTCAAAATTGTGGGAAGTTACGTAAAACAAAAAGGTCCCGCCCGACTGTCAGGTAGGGGAAACGGGTTTTTCGAAAAGAGCCCTTCTTGCCGGGCCGGCCCCGATAAAGAAAGCCAGTGAAACAAGCCCGGCAATGGCCGCCCAAAGTCCCATCCGGAAGGACCAGGGCTCATAGGAGAACTCGACCTTTTGCTTGCCCTCCTTCAAGGTGACGGCCCTGAGGAGGAAGTACGCCCTGGCCACGCGCTTTTCCGCCCCCTTAAGGCGGGCCTTCCAGCCCGGGTAGCAAAGGTCGGACAAAACCAGCCAGCCGGGCCGCCACATGTCGGCCTCCACCGTCACCCGGTTCGAGCCGTGCTCGATGGACTCGACGACCCCCGGCGGCCCTTCCCCGCCGCTCGAGTATACGTTGCCCTCGCTTTGCTCGTCGCCCAGGGAAAGGATCACTCTTTTGCGGGGGTCGGTCATGCCCGAGACAAGCTCGGCCAGGGCGTCGGACTCGGAAAGGATAATCGCCTCGCCCACCGGGAAGGCGCGGGGCATGGCCTTGGGATCGCGGTAAAGCCAGGTCTCGCCCCTTACCAGTTCCTCCCAGGGGGCCGAGCCGATCGAGCGGCCTGGCTCGAGCCTGAAGTCGGCCCACCCGACCTGGTCGTAGGCCGGGCTCGAGGCCGGCAGGGACGAAAGGGTAAGGCCGGTCTTTCCCTCCGTGCCGACCGCAAGGACCGTCTCGACGGTCAGCGGCCCTTTATCTCCCGGATGAAAGCCGGGATGAATATGCCGGGCGTATATCATCCCGTCGGAAAAGGCCATGAGCCAGGCCCCGTCCTCCTCCAGCGGAGCGGCCGGGGCCATGGCGGCGGGACCCAGGCGAAGGAAATAGTCCTCCTCCTCCCCGGACTCCTCGCCGGCCGCGGGGGTCCAGTCGATACGAGACGGCGGATGCTGGAGAAGAGATGGCGCGGTCCCCTCCAGCACGGGAAGCCTGGCGGGACCCACGTGCCCGGGACCGGGCGAGAGAATCTCGGAGTTCGCGAGAAGGGACGAGATGGACCGGTTATATGGAAGGGGTCCGTCCATCAGCGCGTAGCTTACGTTGAAAAGCTCGAGCAGGCGGTGGCCGAGCCGGTCCGGCGCCGGCTGAAGATACCCCGTTTCCCTGTACCAGTAGTCGCCCGCCTCGGCGCGGCCGTGTCCGTTAATGGCGTTTATGGCCCGAACCAGCCGCCGGTCGTTAACGCCGTCCATGACGCGAAGGTCGGCGATCGAGTAAAGGATGTTCACGTTGGGCGGCGAGATATCCTGGCTGATATAGACGCGGTCCAGGACTGGGTTCCGCTCGAGCCAGTCCAGGGCCCCGCCCGCCTCGAGGCGGGACTCGTAGTCGGGGTCACGGGGCGGCTGCTGGTACGAGTCCGCGGCCAGGCAGAACATGGACCCGGCCAAGGCCGCCGCCGAGGCCGACATGGCCAGGAGTTTCCTTTCCCGTCCCTGGACCCGGTTCATGGCAAACCAGGTGAGAAAAGCTCCCAGGGCCAGGGTGACGAGAAACATCGAAACGGAGTAAGCGTTAAGGAAGCGCGGACCGCCGGGAAGAGGCTCATGAAAAATGACCATGATGAAAATGGCGGATAAGAAAACCATGAGCACGTTCGAGACCAGGGTCGCGTTGGCCTTGCCGCCGGTTATAAAGGAAAGACCGCGTCCGGCCAGGATGGCCGCGCAAAGGGCCAGCCCGGGATGGGGGTGCTTGAAGTTTCCCGAAAGGTTGAAGACCGGCAGATAACCGATGAGCCGGAACAGGGGAAGACCGAACATGACCCCCCCGAAGAAAAGGGAGAACGCGATCATGCCGATCTCGATCCGGCTCAGCCGCCTGATTTTGGAGGCGCCCACCAGGGCCAGGAAAAGGGGGACCATCCCGAAGGCCGGCGCCAGCCAGGGCAGGTTGGTCGAGTTGTAAGGAGGGACGCCCGAGGCCTCAGCGGCCCAGGTTATGCTGGGCGGATCGAGAAAAGCCGCGCCCGCCGGCGCCCGCCCGAAAAACCAGGGAGATGCCAGGCTGATCCAACGCCTGGCCGAGTAATGGAAAAAGCCCGCTCCCGGCACGTGGAAGTGATAGCCCCGAAACCAGTACTCGAGAAAGGGCAGGATCATGGGAAGGCAAATCAGGAACCCGGACGCGAAGGCCAGCGAGAAAAGCATGGGCGCGGAAAGGACGCCCTTTTTCCTTATGCAAAAGAAGGCCGTAAAGGCTGGAAAAAGAAGCGTGTAAAAGGCGGCCTCGGGATGTCCGTTGTTTATCACCGCGAAGACGAGGGCGGCAAGGACCGCGAAGTCGAGCGCCTTCCGCCTTTGCGCCAGCCTTAGCGTGAAAAGCATTAGCCCGGGCAAAAGGACGTCGGCGTTAAGATAGTTCTCGTTCACGAACATCTTCATGTAGCCGGTAAAGGCGAAGACCTGCGAGGCCAGAAGTGACGGGGCGAGGGAAAGGCACAGCCTCCTGGCGAGAAAATGCGTGAAGAGGGCGGCGAGAAGGAGCCTGATCACGATCGTTAGGTCGCGGGTGAAGAGGTTGTCGGAGGCGTACACGATAAACTTGAGAGGGTAGAAGACCCCCGAGAGCATGTTGCCTAAAAGGGGAGTGCCCAGGGCGTTGTAAGGGTTCCACAGCGGGAAGAAGCCTTCGGCCAAGTCGCGCTCGATCTGGCGGTCGAAGGCGTACTGGCCCATTAAATAGTACTGCTCCTGGACGGCGCCCCGGAATATGCTTTTGCCCGAGAGCCAGGAACCGCCGTAAAGCAAAAAGACCATGACCAGGGCCAATAGGCTTACGGCCGCCGCCTCGAGCAGGAAGCGGCGATGGGTCGGGGAAGACGAGCGGGTCTCCCCTTCCGCGCCGGCTTGTTCGGTCATGGCCAGTTCGCGCTCCCTTTTCTAGTCCCCGAAGAACTCCTTGTCGGAAAGGTCCGACCAGAGCGGGCGGCGGGGCGGATGCTCGGGCAGTTCTCCCGGCTCGGGCGGATCGGGCGGGTCCTGTTTCCTGGCGGGCGGCGTCGGGCGCTTGGCCTTGGGGGGGTTGGGACCGCCCTTGCCCGTGGGCTCGGAAAACCCCACGCACTTGCCTTCCTTGTCGCGCAGCCAGCCGTCGCCGTACCAGCCCAGGTGCTTTCCGTCCAGCGCCAGCACGGCCCCCTTCACGATGGCCGCCGCCGGATCGCCCTTCTCGTTGTACACGAACCGCCGGTCCTTGTCCATGAAATAAGAGGCCTTGCCCTTGCGGTTGTGTATGGCGTGAAATTTCTTTCCCTTCCCGTCTTCCATCTTCTCCTCCGTTCTCTTTCGTCAGTACCGCCGGCCGGGACCAAGCCCCGCCCACGCGACTACAGGATAATCTTTTTCCGTCCCCGGCGCAAAGGGGACAAGGATATGTGGTTGCCACTTTCTTGACCAGCTATTCTCAGATGATATTATGTTGCTGGATTGAGGCGATATAACCAGATTAAAGCTTCAATTCTATCTCGCGAGTAATTCATTTGAATTCGGAGATTTTATTATGTATATCACGAAAGTCGGTTTGAGGAATTGGCGCAATTTCAAAAATGTGGATGTGTCTTTTTCAAGCGCGACCACCTATATGATGGGTCCCAACGCCTCGGGGAAGTCCAATTTTCTTGACGTTTTCAGATTTATACGAGACGTGGTGGACCCTAAGGGCGGGGGCCTTCAAAAGGCCGTCGAGTCAAGAGGAGGCATGAAGAAGCTTCGTTCCGTCTATGCAAGGCAAAAACCCACGATCGATATTGAAATCGAATTGAACGATTCTCTTGCTTTCAATGGAGATTCTCACCAATGGGTCTATCAGCTTTCCATTCAAACGGAAAAAGGCGGGAAAAACAGGCCGGTGGTAAAGTCTGAGCGCGTAATAAAACAGGGGGTAACTATCGTTGATCGTCCGCAACCCGATGACGAATCCGATCCGGAAAGGCTGACTCAGACTTTTATCGAGCAGATCAACATGAATAAAGATTTCCGGGAAGTCTCGGATTTTTTCGCGAGGGTAACTTATCTTCATCTTGTGCCTCAACTTTTAAAATTTGGCGACGGCATGGGAACCCAGCGGCTTAGCAACGATCCGTTCGGCCAGGGATTTTTGGAGCAAATATCCGAGACCAATCAAAAAACCAGAGACTCAAGACTTAAAAAGATCGAGCAAATTCTGAAAAACGTCATCCCCCATTTCGAGAGTTTGAGATTCGTCAAAGACGACGTGACGGGAGCGCCGCATATCGAGATGCGCTACGTCCACTGGCGGCCAAACGCCGGCTGGCAGAGGGAGGACCAGTTCTCCGACGGGACTTTGAGGCTTATCGGCATTATATGGGTCCTATTGACTTCCAATAATCTGATCCTTCTCGAGGAACCCGAGTTGTCTCTCCATGCAAGGGTGGTTGAGCAGATACCGCAGTTGATCCATAAAACTCACAAGTCAAGGAAGACCGCGGGCGGACAGATTTTTATCAGTACTCACAGCGAATCGTTGCTGCAAAATAAAAGCATCGGAGGCGACTTCCTCTTATTAGTCCCCCATAAAGACAAGGAGGGGACGGATATCAGAAATCCGTCAGACAATGATAATGCGGCCCTTGAAAGCGGCATGTCTGCCGCAGAGATTCTCTTGCCTCAAACTTCTGAATCTATCGGGTCCGTCTGATAATGGCCGAAGTCCACGCCTATTCATTCGTCGAGGATTGGCCCTCAGCCGAGGCAATAAAAAAAATCGTTAAACATTGTAACGGGTCAAGAAGAAATCCGATCTCTTTAATTCAAGGCTTTCCGAAGGTAATGAACGGCAAATCGAACGTTAAGAAAAAAGCTCACGATTTAATTGGAATGTCCCGTAATAGTCTCCACGTTATTTCCCTTGTAGACCTTGACGCCGATGATTGCGCGCCGGAATTGATTCAGGAATGGTTTGAAAGACCTCCCCAGGATTTGCCCGGCAGGCTGGTTTTCCGCGTTGCCGTTCACGAGGTCGAAAGCTGGATAATGGCCGACAGGATCGCGTTCTCCTCCTTTCTCGGAATCTCTCCGCAAAATATCGACCAAAATCCGGACGCCCTGACCAATCCTAAAAAGCGCTTGTTCTCGATACTTTGCAAAAAGGGCAAAAAGAAATGGCATCGAGACATGCTGCCCCAGGGAAACGCTTCCATCGGACCTCTTTACAATGAAAAACTATGCGATTTCATTGTTTCTAAATGGGACCCTGAGCGAGCGGCTAAAAACTCTCCCAGCCTCTCGGGCGCCATCGAGGCCGTCAAAAAATTGTAGTGACGCGTCCGTCAATTTACGCCTTGCGGCCATGTTCCCTTGCTATGATATTTCCACGCGCATGGTCGGTTATTTAACGCCCAAGCTTATTATTCTCCGGACTCGAATCACTCAAGTTCCCCGTCCACTATCCAGTAAGGGCGGGAGTAGACGTGTCTTTTCGTGTTGATATTTTCCGACCAGGTGATCAGGAACGTATCCTCATTGGCGGCGACGGCCGAGTAATTGATGAACGGACGACCAGGAGCACTATGACCTCTCATGATAGTCTCGAAAACGATTAGCTCATCGGTGAGAGGCGCGCCTATCGAGTTGAACGCGCGAGCGTAAACGCCATTTATTTCAACGGCTTGCTTCGGTTGATTTGGGAGCAGAATGAAATCTGAGTATAGTTTATTCCACGTGACAATAAAATTATTTTTACCGCTGATCGCGACGTCAGGGTTATAACAGCAAGTGTCATCGACGTTCACTTTGATAATCTCGCTTAAAGGATTCGCTTCTCCGTCATAAATTCGAAAGAAAGAACCTACGTAAAGGGTGCTCCAGACGATGACAAAATTACCATCGGGGCCGGCGGCCGCGGACACGTAATGGTCACTCCTGTAAGGATCACTTGGATCGGCCTCAAATGCATCGCCAACGGGATTTCCTGAAGAGTTGAAAAGTCTGGAAATTGCGATCGAATTTGGGAAATCATTTTGGCCCAGCGTGAGCCAGGTAATAATAAATTTATCGTCAGGCAGCATTGCGATATCCAAAGAATAATCGAAAAACTGTGCTATGTCGATCAACTGGGCATCTCCAAGAGGTATCCCTTTTGAATCGAAACGCTGAAGAAATAAATATTTTGGGCACCAGCCCTGAATCCACCACGCAAGGATGATATTGTCGTTACTATCAAGCGCGATTTTTCTCATCAGCACGTCTCCGTAGTTGGCGCGCAGACGTACCGGCCTTTCCGGCGGCTTTTTATCGTGGTGATAGATTTACGCGTAAATCAGGCCGTCCTCCTCCCAGGCCGCGACGACGTTGCCGTTAAAGCTGGAGCCGAGGCAGATGGGGATGACGTCGTTGGTTCGAGTCGAGGGATTATAGGCGCCTCCCAGGGGCTCTCCATTCGGGCCCAGGTGCCTTATATAAGCCAACTCCTCGGGCTAGCTGCTTTCATGGGATTTCCATAATACGGTGAAATTCCCGTCGCCGTCGGAGGCGACCTGAGAATCGTAGGCCGCCGCCAGGCGGCTCTGGTCGTCTTTGTATTTACGACCCGCCCGGACGACTGACCCGGCCACGAGTTCTTCACCCGCGTCATGAGTGAAGCCGCCGCCCCCTTCCTCCAGCAGGTCGTTGCAACCCATGACGGCCAGGGCCAAAAGAAGGAAAAATACGGCCGGCGGTTTCTTGTAATGAATCGTCCTTTTCATCTTAGTGCCTCCTTAATTTGGACTTAGCCTTGAACTCCCGCGCAGTATACCAGTTCGGCACGATAATTGACAAATCCGGCCGCCGTCGTGGACAAGCTGAAGAAAAAGTGTATAATAAACGGCGCGTGATCAGGGTCTTACCTTGAACAAGGTTGGTTGGGGTTGAAACATCTGTTATTAAAATATAGACGGATTGCGATTATTCTCGCCCACGCGTTCTTTTTCATGGCGGCCTACGTGCTTTCCTATATGCTTCGCTTCGACTTTTTTTTGCCCGAGGACCCGGCCCGCCTTCTGGCCATCTCTTTGCCCGTAGTAATAATCGTAAAACTGGTCGTGTTCGAGATGTTCGCCCTTTACCAGGGCTGGTGGCGCTTCGTAAGCGTGAGCGACCTGTCCCAGATAATCAAGGCGAGTATTTTATCCGCCATAACCATCACCTTTTTCGGTTTTCTTGCTTTTCACGGCCATGGTTTTCCACGGTCCATTCCTATTATCGACTTGGGGCTGACCATTATCTTCGTGGGTGGCTCGAGGTTTCTGGTCAGGGCCTTCCGCGAGGGTCATCTTTTGACTTTATCTCGGGACACGGCGGGCTCCGCCCGCGTTCTCATCGTGGGCGCGGGCAACGCGGGCGAGTCCTTGGCCCGGGAAATCGGCAAGAACATGGAGCTTCATTACTCGATAGCGGGCTTCGTGGACGATAACTATTACAAGCAGCGCGTCCGTATACATGGCTATCCCGTACTTGGTAGAATCGACGATATAGCTCCCATCAGCGTGGACTACCAGGTGGACGAGATATTCATCGCCATTCCCTCGGCCACGGGCGAGCAGATGAAGCGTATCCTGGGCATCTGCGAGGAAACGGGCCTTAAGATCAAGACCATCCCGGGCATGGACGGTCTCATCGAGGGCAAGGTCAGCGTAAGCCAGCTCCGCGAGGTCGACATCGTGGACCTTTTAGGCCGGGACCCCGTCAACCTGGACGCCCAGGCCATACGCGATTATCTCAAGGACAAGCGGGTCCTCGTAACTGGGGCCGCCGGCAGCATCGGCAGCGAGATATGCCGGCAGGTGCTTCACTTCGAGCCCGCCGAGCTTATCCTCCTGGACAAGTGGGAAAACGGCGTCTTCGAGATGGGAAGGGAGCTTAAAAAGTATCAGGGCGATAAAAGGATAAGCTACTTCGTGGCCGACGTAAAGGACCGCGACCGGATCGAGAAAATCTTCAGGCGGGTAAGGCCCGACGTGGTTTTCCACGCCGCCGCCTACAAGCACGTTCCCCTTATGGAGGCTAACCCGGGAGAAGCGATAAAAAACAACGTTGGGGGAACGAAAACCCTGGCGGACGTCTGCGTCGAGCTGGGCTGTATCGACCGGTTCGTGATGATATCCACGGACAAGGCGGTCAACCCGACCAGCGTAATGGGGGCGAGCAAGCGCATCGCCGAGCGCTACGTGCAGAGGCTTTCCCGGCCCGAGGGCGTCAAATTCATCACCGTCCGTTTCGGCAACGTCCTCGGCTCGGCGGGAAGCGTGATCCCCATCTTCAAGGAGCAGATTAAAAGAGGCGGTCCCGTCACCGTTACCCATCCCAACATGATGAGATATTTCATGACCATACCCGAGGCGTCCCAACTCGTGCTTCAGGCCGGGTCCATGGGCAAGGGCGGGGAGATATTCGTCCTGGACATGGGAGAGCCGGTGAAAATCCTGGACTTGGCCAAGACCCTTATCAAGCTCTCCGGCTACAAGCCGGACCTGGATATACCCATCGAGTTCACCGGTATACGGCCGGGCGAGAAGCTTTTCGAGGAGCTTTGCCTGGATGAGGAGTTCGTCGAGAAGACCGAGCACGCCAAAGTGTTTATCCACGCGTCGGTGGCGCATTATCCCGAGGACTTCACGGAGAGCTTACTGGCGCTTATCAGGGACGCCGACTCCCTCGATCTTAAAACGATCAAGGAATCGATCGCCTATCTGGTTCCCGAATACTTAAGCCCCAAGGTCACGCCCCTTGGACATTTTTCCAAGGATTCCGACCTGTTAGGGCCAACCTGCAAGCTTCCGGAAAATCAGCCCAGAAAGACCAGGAAATAGCCGACGCAAAAGCGCCGCGGCGTGGCGTTGGCGGCTTCCTTTCCCGAGTCAGGAGAAAAGCATCGAGATATTATTGGCCGGAAACGCCCTTTTTCTTAAGGGCGTCCTGAAGGCCCCTGATTTGCTCGCGTTGGAGCCTTATGGTCCGGGTATACTCGTACCAGGCCACGGCCTCGAGCGCCACGGCCACGAAGAAACCAACGGAAAAGGCGGCCATAAGAGCGACCCAGACGGGCAGATGGAGATCGAGCGGCGGGTACCAGATCAGCATGAAGGTTATCTTGTGGCCGATGGTATCGAGGTTGACGATTATTTCCGTAACTAAAAGCACGGCGGCCAGGGCGATTAGAATCCTTATTAAAAAGCGCATGAGAACTCCTCACTCCTTCTCGGTTAATTTCGCGAAAGCCTCGGAAAGCTTCGCCCTCGTGGCCTCGATATGCTCGGAGATAACGTGTACCTCGCCGAACAGGGGCATGAAGTTGGTGTCGCCCTTCCAGCGCGGGACCAAGTGGACGTGAAGATGGCCGGGAACGCCCGCTCCCGCGACCTCCCCGAGATTAATGCCCACGTTATATCCATGAGGCTTCATGACCGAGTCGATGGCGTCCCTCATTTTCCTTACCGCGTCAAAAAGGTCGAAAAGCTCGCCGTCCTCGAGGTCTCCCAACTCGGCCAGGTGCCGCTTCGGCATAACCAGGACATGGCCGCCGTTATAGGGGTACTTGTTCATAAATACCACCGACAGCCCGGTCCGGCCGACGATCAGGTTTTTCTCGTCCTCGTCCGACTCGATGCGGGGGCAGAAAAGACATCCGGATTCCTCGTCCCTGGACTCCTTCTCGATATATCGCATGCGCCATGGAGCCCAAAGGTTTTTCAAACGCCCCTCCCGTAATCGGCGGGAAAGGGCGTCAAGCGTCAACCCTTTCCTTGAGTTCCTTGCCCACCTTGAAGAAAGGAACGCGTTTGGCCTCGACGTCCACCTTGTCCCCCGTCCTGGGGTTCCGGCCCTCGCGGCTCCTTCTTTCCTTGACCTGGAAACTGCCGAAACCGCGGATTTCGATCCGATCACCGGTGGCAAGGGCCTCCGTCATCGAGTCGAATATCGTCTTGACGATAACCTCTGAGTCCTTCAGGCTAAGGTCCTTGACGCGCTCGGCAAGTTTCTCGATAAGTTCCCTTTTCGTCATCGCGGCATCCTCCCGATCCCTTAATGTTTTGTGAACCCTTGCGTCCATTAATTTACGTTAATTATGTACATCACTCGAAGGGGAGATTCAACGTCCCTTCGTACGGTATCAAGTCCCGGAAAAAGGCCCTGCATCAGCCCCTCCAGCAAACTGGACGGTTTTTTAGGCGGCCAAACCACGGCCGGCTCGCCCTCGATGCCTCCAAGCTCCCCGGCCTTGTTTATGGCGTCCCACAGGTTTCCTATCTCGTCGACCAGTCCTATCTCCTTGGCGGTCTGGCCGGTGTATATCTTGCCCGTGGCCAGGACTTTGACGTCCTTGATGGCCATGTCCCTTCCCTCGGCCACGGCCGACTCGAACTGGCCGTGCATCTCGTCCACCAGGGACTGGAGGTAGGCCTTTTCCTTGTCCGTCATGGCCCGGTAGGGACTTCCCGCGTCCTTGAACTCGCCGCTCTTAATGGACACGTTCTTTATCTTGATCCAATCGAGAAATCCCTCGAGGTTCGTTACCTCCATGATGACGCCTATGCTGCCGGTGATGGTGCCCTGGTTGGCGTAGATCGAATGGGCGGGGCAGGAAACGTAGTAGCCCCCCGAGGCCGCCACCTGTCCCATGGAAACCACCACCGGTTTTTTCTCGGCCAGCTTTTTGACCTCGTCGTGGATTTCCTGGGAGGCCCCGACCGTGCCTCCGGGCGAGTCGACCCGAAGGACCACGGCCGCGATGGAGCCGTCGTCGCGGAAACGGTGAATCTGGTCTATCGTTTCCTTCGACTCCATGATGATACCCTCGATCTTGATCACGCCGACCTTCTTGCCGAAGTTGACGCTTCCGGCCGACATGAAAACGCCCATCAAGGTCATCAGCGCCAGAGCGGCCAGAGCCAAGGTAAGCACGGCAAGTATCGGGTGCTGCTTTAAAAAGCTCTTTCGCTCCGGAGGCGGCGCCCATTGGTGCTGGTAACCCAGGTTATTCCATCCCGCGGGGCCCGACTGTCCCGGATACTGGCCGGAAACGTCGCTCCAGCCGGCGCCGGACGGGTAACCGAAGTCGGAAGAAACCTCGGCGGGACGAGCGCCATCCCCGGCGGCCCAGCCCCGCTGTTCAGCCGGTCCTTCCGACGGTCCCCGCCCCCCTACAACGGGAGAATCGGGTTTAGGGTCTTTTTCCTCGTCGTTCATATATTACCCGCCGCTTGAAATCCCTTACTCGGTTTTCTCCTCGGCTGGCCCGGAGGCCTCATCCGAGGCGCTATCCGAGGGAGGTCCCTCGCCGCCGGACGCGGACGCCTCGGCCTCTTCCCGCGCTTCTTCCTCGCCGGCCTTGTCGCCTCCGCCCTCATCAGAAGCGGAGCTTTCCTCGGGAGCCTTCTCTTCCGCGCCTTCATCGGCGGAAGCCGTCTCGGCCTGGACCGCCGAATCTTCCTGGACCGCCGAAGCTTCCTGGACCGCCGAAGCTTCCTCGCCCGCCAAAGCTTCCTCGCCCGCCAAAGCTTCCTCGCCCGCCGGTGCTTCCTCCTTGGCCGCGTCGTTCATCTTGATCTTGGAAAGCTTGTCCTGGATCAACTCGCCCAGCTTCGAGGTCCCGTCGCCCTCCTGCTTGCTGTACTTGTTGACCACCGCCGTTTCCTCGGTCCGCTCCAGGGCCTTCACCGAGAGCCTGATCTTTCGCTCGGTGATGTCCACGTTGAGAATCTCAGCGGTGATCTCCTGGCCCGGCTGTACCATTTCCGAGGGGTCCTTGACCTTGTCGTGAGAAAGCTCGCTCACGTGGATAAGTCCCTCGATGCCCTCCTCGAGCTCGACGAAGACGCCGAAGTCGGTAATGTTGACCACCTTGCCCACGGCGTCCATGCCCGGGCGGTACTTGGCGGGAACGCTTTCCCAGGGGTCGGCCATGGCCTGCTTGACACCCAGGCTGAACCTTTCGTTCTCCTTGTCTATTTTGAGGACCACGCAGTCCACTTCCTGTCCCTTTTTAACGACCTCGGAAGGATGTTTCACGCGCTTGGTCCAGGAAAGGTCGGATATATGAACCAGGCCGTCGATGCCGTCCTCGACCCCGATGAAGACGCCGAAGTTGGTAATGTTCCTGACCTTGCCCGAGACGCGGGTGCCCTCGGGGTATTTGAGCTCGAGCATGTCCCAGGGGTTCTGCTGGGCCTGCTTGATGGAAAGGCTGATTCTTCTGTTGACCGTGTCGATGTCCAGGACCTTGCACTCCACTTCCTGGTTGACCTGAACGTACTTGGAGGGATGGACCCGCTTCTTGTTCCAGCTCATCTCGGATATGTGCACCAGGCCCTCGACGCCCCGCTCGAGCTCGACGAACGCGCCGTAGTCGGTCACGCTCACCACGTTGCCCACCACGATGGTGCCGATGGGGTATTTTTTCTCGACGTTGTCCCAGGGGTCGGGCAGTATCTGCTTGAGGCCGAGGCTGACCTTTTCGGTGTCCTTGTTAAAGCGAAGGACCTTGACCGTTATCTCCTGGCCCACGTCCATGATCTCGGAGGGATGGTTGATCCGGCCGTAGCTCATGTCCGTGATATGGAGAAGGCCGTCGATGCCGCCCAGGTCCACGAAGGCTCCGTACTCGGTCAGGTTCTTGACCACGCCCGTTACCACCTGGTCCTTTTCCAGGCCGTCCAGGGTCTCGGAGCGCTTGGACTCGAATTCCTTTTCCATGACCGCCCGCCTGCTTACCACCACGTTGCCGCGTTTCCGGTTGAACTTGATGATAAGGAACTCGCCGTCCGTTCCCAGCAGTTTCTCCAGGTTGCGGGAGGGACGAAGGTCGGCCTGGCTGCCGGGCAGGAAGGCGTTGACCCCGATGTCAACCATCAGGCCGCCCTTGACCTTCTCCGTGATCCTCCCGGTTACGGGCTTCTCATCCTTGAAGGCCTCCTCGAGGTCGTTCCATACCCGGCGCTTCTCCGCCTTGTCCTTCGAGATGCGGATGATGCCGTCTTCCTCGTCCCGCCGCTCGATAAGCACCTCGACGTCCATGCCCACCTCGACGTTCTCGCCGTGGAACTCGGAAAGGGGCACGTGCCCCTCGGACTTGTCCCCGATGTCAACCATCACGTGGTCCTTGTGGACCCCCACCACCACGCCTTTTATGATCTCGCCCTCGTCGTACTCCCGCTTTTTCAAGCTTTCCTCGAAGAGGGCGCCGAAATCCTCGGGTTCTTCCTCTTTCTCCGTCTCGGCCGCCGGAGCCTGGGGAGGGGACGCCTCCGAGACGCCTTCCGTCTCCGGGGAAACCGCGGCCGGCTGGGAAGTCTCCGCCGCCGTCTCCATGTTTGCCCTTTCCGTTACGGCCGCCTCGGCCGCCTTGTCCTCACCCGTCTTTTCCAAGTCTTGCTCGTTGTTTCCGTTTTCGTTGTTAACCAATACCCCGTCCTCCAACCTAACTTTATTCTCCGGCCGCCCGGCGGATTCCACCAGCCTGAGAATCTCTTTTACCACCTCGTCGATGCTCATCGAGGTGGAATCGATCTCCTCGGCGTCTGGATGCCTTTTGAGCGGCGCCAATGAGCGCGTTGAATCGTCGTGGTCCCGCCGGCGGATGTCGGCGAGGACCGCGTCGTAATCGGCCTCAATACCCTTGTCCACCAACTCTTTATAGCGTCTTCTCGCCCTCTCCTCGGGGGAGGCCGACAAGAAAACCTTGACCTCGGCGTTCGGGAACACCACCGTGCCTATGTCACGGCCCTCCATTACCACTCCTCCATCCTCTCCCATTCGTCTCTGAAGAAGCATAAGTCTTTCGCGAACGGAGGGAAGGGCCGAGATGGATGAGGCCTTCATTCCCATTTTCTCGTCCCGGATGGGGGACGACACGTCCTCCTCGCCGATAAAAGTCCTGGTCCCGCCCCCGGCCGTTTTCTGACGGAGGTCCAGGTTTTCCAAAAACTTCTCCATTGCCTCCGGGTCTTGAACTTCAACGCCCGCGCGGTCGGCGGCCAACGCCGCCGCTCGATACATCGCTCCAGTGTCGATGTACCGGTAAGAAAGCCTTGTGGCCACGGTCCGCGCTATTGTGCTTTTTCCCGCTCCGGAGGGTCCGTCTATGGCGATAACGTATCCTAATTTCATAACTTATCTGGCCACTCCTGTCAAGCTGGAGGCGAAATTTGGAAAGGAGGTCGAGATGCACTCGGCGCCCTCGATGATGGTTTCTCCCTCGGCAATCAGGGCCGCCACGGCCGCCGACATGCCTACCCTGTGGTCCAATCCGCAGGACACCCTCGCCCCTCTAAGGTTACTTTTCCCTTTGATTTCAAGGCCGTCCGGCCTTTCGTCCACATCGACTCCCATGGATTTTAGAAGTCCGGACATGGCGGAAATCCTGTCACTTTCCTTCACCCTAAGCTCGGCCGCGTCTTTGATCACCGTTTTTCCACTGGCCCGGGCGGCGGCCACGCAGAGCACCGGCAGCTCATCTATGGACCTGGGCACCGCGTCGCCTTCCACCGTGACCGCCCTCAAATCGGAGGCTCGAACGATCAGGTCGCACACCGGCTCGCCGCCCTCGAGGCGCTCGTTCGTTCTCGATATGTCCGCGCCCATTTCCCCCAGCGCGTCGAGGATTCCCGACCGGGTGGGGTTTACGCCCACGTTCTCGATGAGAAGCTCGGAGCCGGGCACGATAAGAGCGGCGACGATGAAGAAAGCCGCCGAGGAAATATCTCCCGGCACGCGTATCTCGCCCGGCGACTCAAGCCCTTTGACTCCCTTTACTCCCGACCATCCGCCCTTTTCCCTTTTCACCTCGGCCCCGAAAAAGGGCAGCATCAATTCCGTGTGGTCCCTGGTGGGAGCCGGTTCCCTTACCCACGTCTCGCCCTCGGCGAAAAGGCCCGCCAGCAGGACCGAGCTTTTTACCTGGGCGCTGGCCACCGGCATCTCATACCGTATGGGTTTTAAAGGGCCCCCCTCGATTTTAAGAGGGGCCGTGCCGCCGGGGGCCGCCGACACTCTCGCGCCCATGAGGGCCAGGGGGTCGGTGATCCTGGCCATGGGCCTTTTAACGAGGCTCTCGTCTCCCGTCAACTCGACCTTTACGTCCAGTCCCGCGAGAAGGCCGGCGAGAAGCCTCATGCTGGTCCCGGAGTTGCCAAGGTAGATCGGTCCTTCCGGAGACTTGAGCGCTCGGTGTCCTTTTCCATGCGCGATAAAAGAGTCGCCGTCATCCTCGATGGCTACCCCCATGGCCTTGAAGGCGGAGGCCGTGCTTATAACGTCCTCCCCTTTGAGCGCGCCGCGTATCAAGGTCTTGCCCCGGGCCACGGATGCCAGCATCACGGCGCGATGGGAGATGGACTTGTCGCCCGGCGGCCGCGTCTTTCCTCTCAGGGGCCCCGAGGGCCCGAGTTTGAGGACGCTCATCCCTGGTCCCCCGAGGTGATCCTTTTGCGGACCTCGCGGCATCGGGTGAACCTCTCGAGCAGGGCCTTTTCGTTTCCCGCCTCGATTTCCCGCTTGACCTCGCCCAGCGTCGCGGTCAGCCTGTCGATGGCCTCGATGATGGCGACGCGGTTGTCCAGGCAGACGTCCCTCCACATCTCGGGCGAGCTGGAGGCGACGCGGGTGAAGTCCTTCAAGCCTCCCGCCGAGAAGCGGAGCATGGGCACCTGGTCGTCCCATTTCAGCAGGGTGTCCACCAGGGCGTAGGCGACCATGTGGGGCAGGTGGCTTACCGCGCCGAGCACCACGTCGTGAACGTCGGGGGCCATGGTCTCGACCCTGGCCCCCGCGGCCTCCCACAGTTTTTTCACCAGCTCGACGGCCGCGGGGTCGGTAAACTTCCCGGGCGTGAGGATGGTCCTCCTCCCCTTGTACAGGCCGGCCGTCGCGGCGATGGCGCCGGTCTTCTCGCTGCCCGCGATGGGATGGCCGGGGACCACGTGGACGTAGTTGGGCAGGTGTCCCACCAGCTCGCCCGTCACCACCTCCTTGGTGCTGCCCGCGTCGGTGACGATGGCGCCGGGCTTGATCAAGTGTGACACCTCGGCGATGATGGGGACCATCGAGCGGACGGGCACGGCCAGCATGATCACGTCGGCGCCCTCGACCGCCTCGGCCGCCTCGGTGGTCGCGTCGTCAATGGCCCCGATGGCGAGAGCGTCGTACAGGTTTTCCTTGGTCCTTCCGCACCCGACGACGCTTTCCACCGCTCCCGCCTCCTTCAAGGCCAGGGCGAAGGACCCGCCGATAAGGCCGACGCCGATGACGGCGAGTCGCTTGACGCTCGCGCTCACGCGCATTCCTTGAGGGCCGCAATAAACCTTTCGTTCTCGCTTTGCGTGCCCACGGTGGCCCGGAGGTACTCGGGCAGGCGGTAGCCACCCATGGGTCGCACGATGACGCCCTTGTGAAGGAGCTTGTCATACAGGTCCTTGGCGTCGATCGGGCTCTTGAAAAGAATGAAGTTGCCCACCGAGGGAAGGTAGCCGATGCCCATATCCTTGAAGCTCTTCTCGAGGTACTTCATGCCCTCGAGGTTGACCCTCTTTACCTCCTCGAGGAAGTCCTCGTCGTCCAGGGCCGCCTCGGCCGCGATCTGGGCCGGGACGCTGGTGTTGAAGGGCTGGCGCACGCGGTTCATGAAGTCGGCCTTGTCCGCGCTCATGACCCCGAACCCTATGCGCAGGGCGGCCAGCCCGTAAATCTTGGAAAAGGTGCGCGTGGCGATGACGTTGGCCCCCGCCTTGGCCAGCTCGACACCATTAGGATAGTCGTCCCTGTTAACGTACTCGAAGTAGGCCTCGTCAATCACCACGATAACGTCGTCGGGAATCGACTCGAGAAGCTCGTCCATCTCGGACTTGGTGTTGTAGGTTCCCGTCGGGTTGTTGGGGTTGGCGATGAACAGAAGACGCGTGTTGTCCTTGACCGCCTTGGCCATGGCGCGAAGGTCGTGGCCATAATCCTTGCCGGGTGGGACCACGGTCTTCTCGAAGCCCCTGGCGTCAACGGCCAGGTCGTAAACCACGAAGGCGTGCTCGCTCACCACCGCGTGGTCGCCGGGCCTCATGAAGGTGGCCGCCACCAGCTCGAGTATCTCGTTGCTTCCGTTGCCGGGGATTATCATGTTCTGGCTCACGCCCAGCTTGGCCGCCAGCTTGTCCTTGAGCAGGGTGGCGTTCCCGTCCGGGTACCTGTGCAGGTCCGTTAGAGAATTCTTAAGGGCCGCGACCGCCTTGGGCGAGGGGCCCAGGGGGTTCTCGTTGCTGGCTATCTTGATCGAGTCCTTGATCCCCAGTTCCCGCTCGAGTTCCTCGATGGGCTTTCCGGGCACGTAGGGGACCAGTTTCTTGATGTAGTCGGCGACTATTTCTTTTTTCATTTCACAACTCCTTGACGTGTTGGGGGACCGATATAAAGCTCCCCCCTATAGCGGGAGAACCGCTCTTTTATCGCCCCGCGCCCGAGGCCCGAGGCCCCGCGCGCCGATCAAACTCCCAGGAACTGGTGTTCCTTTCTAACTCTCGGGTAAGATCCCAGGACCTTGACGAAGACGCAGTCCTCCTCGAGTTCCTTTAGGGCGCCCGCTATCTCCGGCTCGGACGTGTGTCCGTTCATCTCTATAAAGAACACGTATTCCCAGGCCCTTCCCTTGAGGGGCCTGCTCTCGATCTTGGACAGGTTTATGTCCCTTCCCGCGAAATGGCCGAGGGCGTCGTAAAGGACGCCCGGCCTGTCCTTGACGGAAAACACGATCGAGGTCGTGTCCCGGCCGCTTCTTGGTCCCATCTCCCTGCCGATGACCAGGAACCTGGTATAGTTGTGCTTCAAGTCCTCGACGCCCTGGGCGATGGTCTTGAGGTTGTAGTAAACCCCGGCGAACTCGCTGGCGATGGCGGCCGCGTCCCTGTCCACCGCGGCCATCCTGGCGGCCTCCGAGGTGCTGGCCACCTCTTGCACGGTCACGCTGGGCAGGTTCTTTCTCAGCCAGTTCCTGCACTGGGCCAGGGCGTGAGGATGGGAATAAATCCTTTGCACTTTCTGTACGTCGCCCGTGAGGCTGAGCAGGTTATGGGTTATCTCGAGGACTATCTCGGCGCAAATGGTAAGGTCCGAGTGCAGGAACATGTCCAGGGTGTGGGTCACCACTCCCTCGGTCGAGTTCTCGATGGGGACCACGCCGTAGTCCGCGTGTCCTCTTTCGACCTCCTCGAACACGTCCGAGATGCTCCGCTCGGCCACGAAGTCGGCCCGGTGTCCGAACTGCTGCCTTCCCGCTATGTGAGTAAAGGTGGCCTCGGGCCCGAGGTAGGCCACCTGGAGCTTCTTCTCGAGGGACCGGCAGGCGCTTATGATCTCCCTGAAGACGGGCTTGATCGAGTCGGTGGGAAAAGGCCCCGAGTTAAGCGAGTGAAGCCGCTCGAAGATGTCCTCCTCCCGGCCGGGGATGTAGTACAGCTTCGAGCGGGACCTTTTGATCTCGCCGATCTCCCGGGCCAACTCGGCCCGCTTGTTTAAAAGGGCAAGTATCTTGCCGTCCGCCTGGTCGATCTTTTTCCTGACGTCCTTTATCCGTATATCGACGTCCGGGTCCTTGGCGCTTTTACCGGTTTTTTTCGCCACTTGGCCAGCCCTCCTTAAGACCTTCGATCCTATTATAATTCCCGCTTGGTTTCAACCGGCGGTCCGCGTCGGCGCTTTGAAAAGCGAGTAATAATGAGGGGAAGCTTTACACGGCCCGGTTTCTGAATTATCTTAATAAATAAGGAGGTTTCCTCGAGCCTGCCCGAGTTGGACGGTTTTTCCTCCCCGCCTTTTATGGCCCCGGGATTGACGCTGGAGTAATTGATACTTGCTTGTACTTGGCATAGAGAGTTCCTGCGACGAGACGGCCGCCGCGGTCGTCGGCGAGGGGGGCCGCTCGCTTTCGGACGTCATCGCCAGCCAGGACGAAATCCACTCGGCCTTTGGGGGGGTGGTCCCCGAGCTGGCGGCCCGGGCCCACATGGAAAGGGTCCAGCCCGTCATCCGGGAGGCCCTGTCTCGAGCGGGAGTGGGCGTCGAGGATATCGAGGGCGTAGCCGTCACCTCCGGTCCGGGACTCTCCGTCTGCCTTCTCGTCGGCATCCAGGCGGCCAAGGGCATAGCTCTCGGGCTGGGTATACCCCTGGTGGGCGTGAACCACCTGGAGGGCCATCTTCTGGCCTCCTTTATCGACGGGAGCCGTCCGCCGCCGGAGTATCCCTTCATCGGCCTGGTGGCCTCGGGAGGACACACGTCCTTGTACCTGGCCTCGGCTCCGGGGAAATACAAGCGGCTGGGTCATACCCTTGACGACGCGGCGGGCGAGGCTTTTGACAAGACGGCCAAGGTCCTTGGCCTTCCATATCCTGGGGGGAGGGAAATCCAGGTCCTGGCGGAGAGGGGCGATCCTCGAGCGATCGATTTTCCCCGCCCTCTTCTGGCCAGGCCGGGCTACGATTTCAGTTTCTCCGGACTCAAGACGGCGGTAATCAACTATGTGGCCAAGATGGAAGGAGAACTTAATCGAGCCGACGTGGCGGCTTCCTTCCAGGCGGCCGCGGTCGAGCTACTGGTTGCCAAGACCACAAGGGCCGCCAGGGAACTGGGGGTGCCCCGCATAGTGGTCTCGGGCGGCGTGGCCGCCAACCGGCTATTACGGGAAGAATTCGAGAAGGCCGGTTCTCGAGAGCTTCTCCAATTGTGGTTCCCGGGTCTTCGACTTTGCACCGACAACGCCGCCATGATAGCCCACGTGGGCCGAGGTCTTCTGAAAAACGGAGGAAACGACGGACCGGGCCTCGCGCCTCGCGCGGTCTGGCCCCTGTAACTCGTTTTATAATCCGGAGAAAACCTGCGATAATAATAATTTGGACTTAATTTCAGGCAAGGGCAAAGCCCGCGTGGAAAAGAAGGGAGCCGACCCTCCAGCGCGGAGATGGAAAATAGATGACGGAAGAGAAAAAAACGGACGATTCGAACGCGGCCGGCGAACATGGCTCGTCCCGCTCGATCCTCGATTTAAGAGGACGCCTTAACGATTCCTACCTGGCGCTTATGAACACGCCGGGCAAGATAAACGACGTGGCCTTCGGTTTCGCCATAGGCGTCTGGGTGTCTTTTACTCCCCTTTTCGGTCTGCACACGGCCCTGGCTTTTTTAATAGCCACCGCCTTTAGGAAAAGCACGGCCGCCGCCATCATCGGCACTCTGGTGTTGAACCCGTTGACCGGCCCGTTCATCGTGGCCGCGGAAATGGAACTGGGTCTTTTTCTCACCGGCCGCGGCGACGCCGCCTGGCCGGCCAGGATCAGCCTTAACCTCGAGGGCTTAAGGGCGCTTTACGGCGTCGGCGCCGAGCTGATCATTCCTTTCACGCTGGGTTGCTTAGCCCTTGGTCTGGTGGCCACGCCGGCGTGTTATTATCTTGTTTTCCGATCTCTCGTCAGCTACCGTCGCAGGCTTTACGGCAAGGTTAAATCGCGTATCGAGAGCACGGTAAAAAAGGAGGTCGAGGTCCTTAAGAAAGCCGGGGCCAAAACGGGCGAGGGCGCGAGAAAAGGGGCCCAATCCTTCAAGGAGCTTCAAAAACGGCGCAAGGAACGGGCGATCAAGGCGACCAAGGGGGTTACGCCCCGCACTCGTGTAACCAATCCCGCCTCATCCCGCGGCGGCGGCGACGGCCGGTGACGACAAGGGTCCGTAAAGTGAGCCAGGCAAGGCGTATTCTCGAGGAATACGGATACAAGCCTAAAAAAAGCAGGGGCCAGAGCTTCCTTTGCCAGGAGTCCTATTTGAAAAGGATCGCCGGTCTGGCCCGGATAGGTCCCTTCGAGATCGTGCTCGAAATCGGGCCGGGACCGGGCAACCTCACCCGGCGGCTCCTGGAAAAGGCCGGCCGCGTGGTCGCCATCGAGGTCGACCCCGAGCTTTGCGCCGTTCTGAGAAACGAGATTCAGGACGAGCGCTTTACTCTTATCGAGGCCGACGCCGTAAAATACGACCTCCGCTCGATCGCTCCCCCCGAGGAGAAGATCAAGGTGGTGGCCAACATTCCCTATAACCTTACCACTCCCATATTGTTCAAGCTGCTTGACGACCGCCGGCTTTTTTCCGCTTTATTCCTTCTCATGCAAAAGGAGGTGGCCGAAAAAATATGCGCCCCTTGCGGGAAAAAGCCCTATGGCATCCTGTCGGCCCAGGCCCAGATGTTCGCCGATTGCTCTTTGGCCCTCGAGGTCCCGGCCCGTGCCTTCCGCCCGCGGCCCAAGGTCGATTCAACCCTCGTCAGGCTGAAGATTCTGGACAAGCCCCGGGCCGAGCTTGTCGACGAAAAGGTTTACAAGAGGGTGGTAAGGGCCGCCTTCGCCAAGAGGCGGAAGACCATCCGCAACTCCCTGTCCTCGAGCGGCTTCGATATCAAGCCCGAATGGGTCGGGCCCGCCCTGAAAAAGGCGGGAGTGTCGCCCCAGCGCCGGGCCGAGACCGTGTCGGTCGAGGAATTCGCGGCCATAGCCAACGCCGCGGCCGAGATGGAGGCAGCCGATGCCTGAGTTGCCGGAGGTCGAGACCATCCGGTGCGCTCTCCAGCCCAAAGTGGTTGGAAAGCTGATCGAAAAGGCGGTTATACGCCGCGGTTCGAGGCTTATGCGGGACACGGTTAGCGCCGGGACCTTGAAGAAGAGGATCGAGGGGAGACGCGTCGACGCGGTGGGAAGGCGAGGTAAATACCTTCTCTTCGAGCTGTCCGGGGGGGAATGCCTGGTGATCCACCTTGGCATGACGGGCAAGCTCTACGTGGTCGGCAAGGACGAGGACTCGCCCGAGCATACTCATCTTCGCCTCGAGCTCGGCGGGTCGTCGCTAGTTCTATCGGACCCCCGCACCTTCGGCAGGGTCATGGTCGCCAAGACCGGCGAGAAGGAAAAGCTGCCGGCCCTGGCTCGGCTGGGGCCGGAGCCGCTGGGCAAGGAATTCACCGACGAGGCCCTGGCCGCGGGCCTGAAGGGAAGAAAGGCGGCCCTTAAAGGACTTCTGCTTGACCAGTCCATAGTGGCCGGCGTGGGCAGCATTTACGCCGACGAGGCCTGCTTCCTGGCCCGGGTCAGCCCGCTTCGGCCGGGCGGTGAACTGGCCGGGACGGAGATAAAGGCCCTTCGCCAAGCCATAGTCAAGGTGCTCGAGACGGGCATAGCCAACCAGGGATGCACCATACGGGACTATGAGTGGGACCAGGGAAAAAGCGGGGGCTTCGCCAGACTCCTTAAGGCTTACGGACGAGAGGGACAAACTTGCAAAAGGTGCGGGGAAAAGATAATTAGAAAGGTGGTGGCCGGAAGAGGAGCTTCATATTGTCCCGGCTGCCAATCTTGAGGCCGGGAGACGCAATTAACGCGCTCGAGGCGGAAGAGGCGAGAGCGGAGAAATCGAAAACATGAGAAAAAAATCGGCGAGCAAGGCCCCAAAAGTGAGCGGCCGTATAAGAACGGCTTTACTGGCCGTCTCACTAGCGGCCGCCTTTTTATTCCTTTCGTTGCCGGCCTCCTCCCAAAAGGACGGCCTGCCCGTCAAGGAGTACGGAGGGCAGGTCGGTTGTGACAGGACCCATGAGGAACAGGCGGCCATGGAAACGGTGGCTTCCTTCGTCTCCGGGTTTGACGGTAACAACCTCAGGGTGGAGCCAAAACTGATCCTTATGGCCAGGGAGCTCGCTACCGCCATACAGAAGCGGCCCTCCCTCCAGTCCCAGATACTCAGTTCCAAACAAACGGAGGATTTGAAACTGAAATACGGCGTCTACGAGACCGGCATGCACGCCTTCAGCACCATGTTCGACGACGTTAAGCTAATGAAGGAGCAGATAGCCAACGAGTTCGCCAAGGACGTGGATAAAAGATACTCCCACATGGGGGCCGGCGTGACCGCGCCCAGGGGCGGGGGCGTTCCCGGCGTGGTGGTCATACTTCTTTTCGAGAAGCGGGTCATGCTGGCGCCTTTTCCCATGAAGGTGGGCCACCCGTCGTCATACTCGTTGAAGGGCCGGCTGATGAACTCGAGCCAGGGCCAGAAGCCGAGCATTTTCCTTACCTCGCCCGACGGCTTGGTCAACCGCCTTATCTCGACCTTCAACGGTCCCAACTTCAGCGCCTCGGTGGCTTTCAACAAGGGCAAGGGAGTGTACAGGCTGGAGGTCGTTTCGACCGGTCCAGGCTCTTCCCAACTCGCGGCCCTTCTCACTGTGGAAGCGGGGGACGAGCCCGCCGAGCGGCCGGGAGCTTTCGAGATAACGGGAAGCTATCCCTACCCCGGCGACGAGGAGGAGGCGGAAAAAATCGTGCTTGACATGATTAACGAGATACGCGCAAGGGAAGGCCTGGAAAAGGTCGTCCACGAGCCGCGTCTGGCGAGGATGGCCAAGGAACACAGCGAGGACATGAGGGACAACAACTACGTGGGACACCTGTCTCCCAATTACGGCACGATCAAGGACCGAAGCAAGTTAAGCGGTCTTGGCTCCTATACGGTCAAGGAAAACGTTGCCCTTAACGCCAGCCTGCCCGAGGCCATGAACAACCTGCTGCGAAGCCCCGCCCACAGAGTGCCCATTATCGACCCGGAGAACACGCGCGTGGGAGTGGGCGTGGCCTTCGATCAAAGAAACGGTAACATGCATTTTTACTTGACCCAGGAGTTCGCCAAGATGTAGCCCTTCCCTCTTGTCTTCAAATCCAAAATTTCCTTGCCCGGTCTTCGGTAAAGTGGTAATGTAAATTCCAACCGCTTGAGGGACGAAAAAAAATAAAAGATCGATGGTGACTCGCCGCTTTCCATTTCGCTAAGACATGGAGGAAGACGGCGTTGGTTTTCGAGTATCGAGCTATTCATCATTAGGAGGGAGCGTCATTATGAGTTCGATAAGCGTAGAGAACGGCCACGATGGGCTTATAGACGAAAGATGCGAGTGCGGAAACCTGCTTTGCAAGGTTTACAGCGAGACGGTGGAAATCAAATGCCGCCGATGCAAGCGCATTCACGTGATCCCGATCGATAAACTCATGGAGTATCGAAAGGCCCTGATTTAAGGGCCTCTCGGGTTAAAAAAAAGCATTCCACCAGTACTCCCTTTTTCCTCATCGGCCCAAAGGTTGATGAGATAAATAAAGGCTCGCGCTTTGACAAAGAGGAGCGGGGAGTCGATATTATTATCATGTCCGATCTCGCGCCGGCGTCGATCAGCCGCTGGTTGGCCGCGCGCCTTATCTTAATAACCACGTTTTCCGGGAGGATATATAAATGGAGCCTCGTTTTTTCGGTCACGTATTTAAAAGGTCCCCGTCCTGGTCCGCGGATTACGAGGGCAATGACTTTTCTCCTTCTTCCGGCGGCTACCCCGGCGGCATGGGACCGCCTTATGCCCCCGGCCCTCCCTACCAGGGAGGCTCGGGAGGAGGAACGTCCTCACTGGTCAAACTTCTGCTGGGCGGCGGGTGCGGATGCCTTACTTTGGTGGGCGTGGCGTTGGTCGTTTTCTTCGGGTGGGCCGCTTCTCTTCCCGAGTCCGGCGCCATGCCCGGGTCGCAGATTCGGGAAGAGACCAGGCAATACATGGAGGACCATGGCCTCATAGATGAAAGCGACCGGATCATTTACTTCTCCGACGAGTCTCTGGGCGTTGACAACTCTGAGCTTTGCTTCTTTACCGATAAAAAGATCGTCTATTACACTGAAGACACGGGCGCGAACACCATCTACTGGAGGAACGTGGAGAGCGTCGAGCGCCGCGACGAGTTCCTTACCGTGGTTATCCTGGTCCATTCCAAAGAGGACAGCTTTTTAAAATGCGAGATAGTAACGGGCGGAAACGAGTTCTTTACGGCCCTGGAGAAGAAATGGGAAACCGTTAAAAGCTACGAGAACGAAAACCAAGAGGATGAGGAATAACGCGGGATGAGCGAGGCTGGATACGAAAAGGCGCTGGCTTACCTTAACCTATACACCAACTACGAAAGAGAGCTGCGCTACCCCTACGACGGGTGGTCCATGAACATCGAGCGCGTGCGCCTGCTCCTGGACGAGCTGGGCGCGCCGGACAAGTCCCTGTCCGTCGTACATATCGCCGGCACCAAGGGAAAGGGGTCGACGGCGGTCATGATCGAGGCCGCGGCCCGGGCCGCCGGCTATAAGACGGGCCTTTTCACCTCGCCTCATCTGCTCGAGTACAGGGAAAGGATCAGGATCGACTACCAGCCGGTGGAAAAAGCAGCCGTGGCCGCATGGGTCGAGCGCCTTATGCCGGCCGCGGAAAAAGTCCACTCGAGGCCCAAACTGGGCAAGCTGACTTATTTCGAGATTCTGACGGCCTTGGCCCTCGCCGTCTTCGCCGAGGCCAGGGTCGACCTCGCCGTGCTCGAGACCGGGCTGGGAGGCCGCTTTGACGCGACCAACGTCTGCGACCCCCTCGCGTCCGTGCTCACGCCCGTGAGCCTGGACCATACCGATATCCTGGGAGACACCCTCGAGGAAATAGCCTCGGAAAAAGCCATGATCATAAAGCCCGGAAAGCCCGCGGTGATCGCGCCCCAGACGAGGGGCGTATACGCGGTCTTCGCCTCCAGGGCCCGGGAGGTGGGGGCCGAACAAATCAGGGTGGCCGACGTCTACTCGTGGAAAACCATCGAGGAAAGCGCGACCGGGCAGAAGATACGCCTCGCGGGCCGGCGAGTGATCGAGGACCTCTTCATTCCTCTTCCCGGCGAGCCTCAGGCCATTAACGCCGCCGTCGCCGCGGCCACCCTCGACGTTCTCGAGGACAAGGGCTTTTCTATCAGCGACGGCCGGATCAAAAAAGGCATGGCCTCCATTTCGTGGCCCGCCAGGTTCCAGCGGGTAAGCCGCGACCCGGACGTAATACTTGACGGCGCTCATAACGCCTCCAGCGCGGGTTATCTTCGCGACACGCTTTCACGCCTTTACGGGGGCAAAAAAATTATCGCGGTCCTGGGACTGGGAGGGGACAAGGACGTCGAGGGCTTTTGCCGCGAGCTTGGCCCGGCCCTCGATCGCGCCGTTATTACCAAGTCGCGGGCCATGAAGGCGGTCCCCGCCGGCGCCATCTCGTCATATCTTGCAGAGTTTGGCGTCGAGTGCAAGGCGACGGACGCGGTGGCGGCGGCCATGGAGGAGGCCCTTGCTCAGGCGTGTCCCGATTCGATCATAGTGGTGACGGGCTCCTTTTACGTTATCTCCGAGGCCATGGAGTGGTTTGCCCAAAAAGTCTGAGGCCCTTATCTCCGGCTTTTTCGCCCGAGGTCCGGGTTTTTTTACCGCCGGAAAATTCTGTTATAATGATGCGGCTTAGAGAATTCTAATTTTCTCCATATTCTTTTTTCTTTCTGGGGGTATAATAAATTGCATCATTTCGAGTACAAAGACGGAGAGCTTTGCTGTGAGGAAGTTCCCCTGACCCGGATCGCCGAGGAATTCGGCACTCCCTGCTACGTGTATTCCAAGGCAACCCTCGTCCGTCATTTCAAGGCTTTTGACGATCCCTTCGCCGACCTTCCCCACCTGACCTGCTTTTCGGTCAAGGCCTGCTCGAACCTGGCCATCCTCCGGCTTTTCGGGGACCTGGGCGGGGGCTTCGACGTGGTCAGCGGCGGCGAGCTGTTCCGAGTGATCAAGGCCGGGTGCGACCCGAGGAAGGTGGCTTACTCCGGCGTGGGCAAGACGGCTGACGAGATAGCTTTCGCCTTGGACTCGGACGTATTGATGTTCAACGTGGAGAGCGAGGCCGAGCTAGAGGCCATCGCGAGGATCGCCGAGAAGAAGGGCAAGAAGGCCCGCCTGTCGGTCCGGGTAAATCCCGAGGTCGACCCCAAAACCCATCCTTACATAGCCACGGGACTTCGGGAGGCCAAGTTCGGGGTCATTACCGAGGACGCCCGCAAGATTTACATGAGGACCCTGGAGATGGAATGGGTCGAGGCCATCGGCGTGGACTGCCACATCGGCAGTCAGCTCACCCAGACGGCGCCCTTTATCGAGGCCCTTGCCAGATTGATCAATCTTACCTCGTCCCTCCGGGATGACGGATTGGAAATAAAGTACCTCGACCTGGGAGGGGGCCTGGGCATAACCTATCGCGACGAGAGGCCGCCCCTGCCCAAGGAATACGCCGTCGAGATCGCGGGCGCCATCAAGGAGCTGGGCGTGACCCTTATCCTCGAGCCCGGCAGGGTGATAGTGGGCAACGCGGCCGTGCTTCTTACCCGGGCGCTTTACGAGAAAAAGACGCCGGATAAAAAGTTCATCATCGTCGACGCGGCCATGAACGACTGCATTCGGCCTTCCCTTTACGGCGCGTATCATGACATAAAGCCGGTAAAGGAGGCGGCCGAGGGGAAGGAGGAGGCCGTGGACATGGTGGGACCCATTTGCGAGTCCACCGACTTCCTGGCCAAGAACCGGCTCATGCCTCCCTTTAGAGCGGGCGACCTCGCGGCGGTCATGAGCGCCGGGGCTTATTGCGCGGCCATGGCCAGCAATTACAACTCCAGGCCCCGGGCGGCCGAGGTCCTGGTCTCGGGCGACAAGGCCATGCTCATACGGAAGAGGGAAACTTACGACGACGTCATCAGGGGGGAGTCCGTCCCGGACGCCCTATAAAGGGCCCCCTGGAGGATATCGAGGAAACCGATGGAACTTGAGTTCACTAAAATGCACGGCCTCGGCAACGACATGGTCGTGCTCGATTCACTGAGTAGCGGCTTTATACCGACCTCCGAGCAGGCCCGGGCCATGCTGCAAAGGCGGTATGGAATCGGCGGAGACCAGATACTCGTGCTCCTTCCCTCGGAGTCGGCGGACTTCAAGATGCTGATCTTCAACAACGACGGCTCCGAGGTCGAGATGTGCGGGAACGGCGTCCGCTGCCTTGCCAGGTACATCCACGACCGGGGCATTTCGGACAAGACCCCCCTCGAGATAGAGACCCTGGCCGGGACCATCAAGCCGGAGCTGGTGGGCGACCTGGTCAAGGTGGATATGGGCAAACCCATATTCGAGGCCTCGAGGGTCCCGGTCAAAGGAGAGGGAATACTCCGGGGGGTCGAGATGGAGGCGGGCGGCCGGGTCTTCAAGATGAGCGCGGTCAGCATGGGCAATCCTCACTGCGTGATCGAGACCGACGACGTCGAGGCCGTGCCCCTCTCGGAAATAGGTCCCGTCATCGAGAGGCATCCCTGGTTTCCGAACCGGACCAACGTCGAGTTCGTCCAGGTAGTATCGCCCAGGCGGATGATCGTCCGGGTGTGGGAAAGAGGCGCGGGCATTACCCTGGCCTGCGGCACCGGGGCCTGCGGCGCGGCCGTAGCCATGATGGACCTGGGACGCGTTGGCCGCGAGGTCACCGCGGCCCTTCCGGGAGGAGACCTGGAAATAAAATGGGACGAGAAGACCGGCCACGTCTTCATGACCGGTCCCGCCCGGGAGGTATACCGGGGCACGATCAAGCTCTAGCCGGGGCGGCCGTTGCCGCCGACGCCCGGCTCTGATATATTTCACGGAACGCCGGTAATTATTCGTTTGGTGGACGATTTTTATGAGGCCGGCCGGATGGTCCGCCGTCAAGACGTTTGAAGGCGCAATTCTAAGGCCCGCGGCTTGCGCCGCCCACATAGCGGAGTTGTGTGGATACGCCGCGGCCGGTTGGCGCGCGGGGCGGGGGCCCCGGCGATCATTGAAACTAAAGCTTGAAAGGAGCGAGGAGACACATGGTTGAATTCAGCGAGAAAGTCTTGCCCGGGACCTTTTACAACCGCGCCCGGAAACATCCCGAGAAGGTCTACCTTATTTCACGGTTCGATGAAACGGGAAAGAAAACGCCCGACGTCCTCCATAACGTGACCTGGGCGCAAACCGAGCGGATCGTGAGAGACTTCATCAAGGGCCTTAAAGTCATGGGCTTTAAGGACCTCGACCGTCTCGCCGTTTTCGGGCCCAACCGTCCGCGCTGGATTTACTCTTGCTTCTCGGCCATCGGCCTTCGGGGGACCCACGTTCCCATATATCCTACCAGCAAGGAGGACGACGTCTGGTGGATACTCCAGGACTCTGGCGCCAAGTTCGTGGTCTGCGGGAGCATGGAGCACGTGGAGAAGGCCCTGGCCGTCAAGGACAGGGTCGAGACCCTGGAGGGGATCATTTTGATGGACCCGCCGCCCGGCGACCAGGACGACCGCGTGATCGGCTTCGACCAGGTGCTGCAAAAGGGACGGGACAGCGGCATCTCCGACGACGATCTGGACAAGGCCATCGAGACCATCGGGGAAGAGGACCTGGCGGCCATTATCTACACCTCCGGCACCACGGGGCGGCCAAAGGGGGTCATGCTCACCCACAAGAACTTCATCGCCCAAAGGCGTCTCGAGCATAACTTCGACTTCACCGACGAGGAGGTCTTCCTGGCCCATCTTCCCATGTGCCACTCCTTTGGTTTTTCCTCAGACCTTTTAAACGGGACCAACATCGGCGCGACCCTTTTCGTGGCCGACAGCCTCGAGACCATGGAGATGCGCAAAAACCTGGCCGACTCGAGGCCCACCTTCATGGCCTCCGTGCCCCGGTTGTGGGAGAAGTTCTACATCCAGATCGGGCAGACCATCAAGGAGCAGTCGCCCTTCAAGCAAAAGCTGGTCGGCTGGGCCATCGAGGTCGGACAGGAGGCCTACAAGACCAAGACCGACGGAAAGCCCCTGTCCCCGGTCCTTCAGCTCAAGGCAAAGTTCGCCTCCCGCATTTTCGGCAAGATCAAGGCCAGGGTCGGCCTGGACCGGCTCAAATACAGCGCCACCGGCGGCGGTCCCATTAACGCCAAGCTGATATACTTCTTCGGCGGCATGGGGATCGAGCTCTTCCAGGGGTTCGGCCTGACCGAGACGGCCCCCATCATCTACGCCAACCATCCCAAGGCCAACAAGATCGGGACCGTGGGCAAGCCCCTGGACAACATGGAGGGAAAGATAGCCGAGGACGGCGAAATACTGGTTCGCGGCCCGCAGATCATGACGGGCTATTACAACAACCCCGAGGCCACCAGGGAAGTGCTCGACGCCGAAGGGTGGTTCTATACAGGCGACATCGGGGAGATCGACTCGGAGGGTTTCCTTAGAATAACCGACAGGAAAAAGGAACTCATCATCACCTCGGGCGGAAAGAACATCGCCCCCCAGCCCATCGAGAACGAGTTCAACACCGATCCCTACATCGAGATGATCTGCGCCATCGGCGACGGCCGGAAGTTCATATCCGCCCTGGTGGTTCCCGAGTTCGACAACGTCAAGGCCTGGCTGAAGGAAAAGACCGGCGAGACCATTGACGACAACCAAAAGCTCATCGAGAACGAGCAGGTCAAGGAGCTTATCCAGGAGAGGATCGGCGAGGCCAACAAGCGCCTGGCCAAGTACGAGCAGATCAAAAAGTACGTGATCCTTTCCCAGCCCTTCGCCGAGGAGTCGGGAGAGCTTACGCCGTCACAGAAAAAGAAGCGCCGCGTAATCCACCAGAAGTACGAGAGCGAGATCGAGGGCATGTACCCCTCGGACTAAGGGGAAAAATTGATACCTATCGATCTTGCCGGCAAGGCCGCCGTCGTTACCGGCGGCGGCCGCGGCATTGGAAGGGCCGTTGCCCTCGAGCTGGCCAGGGCCGGCGCCGACGTTCTGGTCACGGCCCGCACGGCCGGACAGCTCGAGGAAACGGCGGGCCTCATCGAGGACCTGGGCCGGAGGGCCCTGATCCTGGCCGGCGACGCTTCCCTCCCGGAAACGGCCGAGAAGGCGGTGAAAACCGCGGCCGGGAACATCGGCGGACCCCACCTCCTGGTAAACAACGCGGGCATGGAGATCGTGAAAAGCCTCCTGGACTCGAGCCCCGAGGACTTCGACCTCATCATGAACGTCAACGTCAAGAGCATGATGCTCTTCACCCGGGCGGCCGGAAAATACATGATCGAGAACGGCGGCGGCAAGATCGTCAACATGGCCTCGACCGGCGGCTTTATCGCGGGCCCCAACCAGTCCCTTTACCACGCCAGCAAGGCCGCCTGCGCCCATTTCACCAAGGCCATGGCCATCGAGTGGGCCAGGTACAAGATCAACGTCAACGCCGTTGCTCCCGGCTGGGTGGACACGGAGTTGATTTCCTTCATCACCGGCAATGAGGACGCCTTCAAGAAATACATCAAGGGCGTGCCCATGCGGCGGGTGGCCGATCCCCGGGAGGTTGCCTTTGCGGTGGCCTTTCTCTGCTCCGACCTCGCCTCCTACATGACCGGCTCCGTTGTCGTGGTCGACGGCGGCCTGATGATTCCCTGAGTACTTGGCGCTATAATAAATAATTGGCTATTGCCATGGAGGTGCGAAATGAAACGCTCGTGGAAGCTCGCGTTGGCTATAATTATTGTGGGGCTGCTGCTGGGAGGAGTCAGGCTTCTGGCCCTTGGCCCGGCCGACTTTCCCGACGGCCAGGTAGTGTTCGAGCCCTATAAGATCGAGCCCGGCGTCGTTCTGCCCGGCGAGGTATGTAAATACCGGTTTTTCTGGAAGGGCAGTCTTCTGACCCAGGACGTTTTCATTCCCGCGGCGGAGGGGGTCGTCAAGGTGGAAAAACATCCCACCAGGCCCGGGTGGCAGTGCCACCGCGCCGACGGCGTGACCATCCCCCCGGCGTCCCTTATCTTCAAGGCCGACGACGGGGTCTTCGAGTGCATGGACGCCGCGACTTGGAAGGCGGACCAGTACTCGATTCGCATCCGGGAATCCTTCGATTATTACGACCTGTCCATGACCTTCGACCAGGAGAAGAAAACCCTCGACCGGGTCAGAACAAGGCGAAAAGGTGAGACCCGACGGACCTTCGATTTCACGCAGGGTTACGGACCCGTCGGCGCGGTGGCCTTGTCCCGAAGCATGGCCTGGGAGGTGGGCGACGAGCGCAAGTTCGAGGTCATGGACGGAAACGAGCGCTGGCTCATCGTTTTAAAGTGCGAGGCGGAGGAGGACGTTACCGTTCCCGCGGGTACTTTCCATGCCCTTCGCTTCCAGCCCAGCCTTTTCCTCATGCCCAAAAACCCGTCCTTCGAGACCAAGCGCTATTGGGAAAAAGAAAGGGAAAGAGAGGCCACCACCGACTCGAGAATTAAAACCGCCAAGATATGGTCGCAAAAAGAACCGCCCAGGGTGCTGCTCAAGTTTCAAAGCGAGGTTTTTTTCGGCCACGTTTACGGAGAGCTCGTCGAGTACACGCCGGGGACCGCCGAGTGACCGACTACGTCATCGAGGACTTCAGGGGCGACGCCGAGGCCCTCGAGCGCATGGCCCACGCGGCCTGGCGCGACGAGTACGCCGTGGACTCCTACCCCAACCTTTACAAGCCCGACTACCTCGAGTATCTCATGAAGAACGTGGACGACCCCCGCATGGCCATCGCCGCCTACGAGGGGGACGAGCCGGTTGGGTTTATCCTCAACCTGCCTCGCGTGATGGTCATGGGCGGCAAGGAATACCGGGCGGCCCTTTCCTGCCTCCTGGTGGTGAGGAAGAAGACCTTCCGCCAGGGCCTGGCCCAGGCCATGATCCAGGAGGGATTGAAAAGGAACAAGGAACTCAACTTCGACTTCACCCTCTTTTACCTCGAGACCGGACACCGCTCGAGCAAGCTCTTTAACAAACTCGCCGGCGCGGGAATGCCCATCGCGAGGGTGAAGAGGATGCACGTCATCGCCCGCGTGCTCGATCTCGACAAGCTCCGCTCGAGCGAGAACGTTAAATCATACGAGGCGCTGGCCATCAAGCTCCTTGGCGCCCACAATCCTCCCGCCGATCCTGGCGACCCCCGCGTCAGGGAGGCCGGCCCATCCGACGCGCCCGGGATTCTCGAGCTTCTTAACGCCCACGTGGGCAAGGTAAGGCTGGCCAGGAAGTTCGAACTGGAGGAGATGACAAGGGAGCTTTTCCATCCGCCCATAGCCAGGACGCTGGTTTACGAGAAGGAAGGCAACATCCGCGGCGTTCTGGCCTACGTGATCGTGGACCACGTGGGAAGGATTCACGCTCCCTGGGCCTGGATCAACCACGTGGCCTGGGATGGCCTGAGTCTTTCCGAAAGGGTCCGGCTCGTTAAAAGCTTCCTGGCCCGCGTTTCCTCAGAGGGAGCCACGGGAGTGGTCGAGTGGTCGAAAAAAGTCTACCCCACTTCCGCCCTTTACGCTTCCCGCTTCGTTCCCTACCCCAGGACCATCGACATGATGGCCTGGCGGTTCATCGACGGGATATCCCTGTCCAACGTGCCCGACGTCTACGAGGTCCAGATATAATACCGACCTTCCCGAGGCCCGGCCCCCGGATGCCATTTCTGTCGAGTCCCTTTTCTTGCTATAAAGGTAACGTGGGATTATAGTTCTTGTTGAGGCGGCCTTTTTCTCGCCGTCCGGCTTTTAGCCCATGACCGGGCCCGGCCGGGAAGCCGCGCCGACAATCTCATGACCTACAGGCCAATCAAAAAGGTGATGCTCGTTTTTCCTCCCATGGCCAACACGCGCCTGACGAACAACATCTGCGCCCCGCCCATGGGCATAGCCTCGCTGGCCGCTTACCTTCGGGAGAACTCGGAGGTCGAGATCAAGGCGCTGGACTCGGTTGTCGAGGGCTTCGAGATAGTGGAGGACCTGGGCCGCGACGTCGTCAAGATAGGACTGTCCTACGGCGAGATACAAAAGAGGATAAGAGAATTCGGTCCCGACCTTCTGGGCGTGTCCAATATCTTCTCGAGCCAGTTCCCCTTTACGCGCGAGATCGTAAAACGGGCCAAGGCCGAGGACCCCGACCTCTTCGCCGTTACTGGAGGAACGTACCCTTCCTTTATGCCCGAGAGGGCCCTCGAGACGACCGAGCTGGACGCGGTAGTGATCGGGGAGGGAGAGCTTCCTCTCAAGTCGATAATCGAAGCGATCAATCAAGGCAAAACGCCCGAGGGTCTCGCGGCAATCGCGCTCAAGACCGGCGAGGGCCTTTCGGTCAACAAACAAAAGCACATGATCGAGGACCTCGACTCGCTTCCCCTGCCCGCTCGAGATTTGTTTCCCGTCGAGCGCTATTTCGAGATCAACCTTCCCATGCAGTCCATCAGCCGGGACAGGCGGAACCTGTCGGTGGCCACCTCGAGGGGATGTCCCTATAAGTGCCAATTTTGTTCCTCCACCATTCACTGGGGACACAAATACAGGACGAGAAGCGTGGAAAAGGTACTGGACGAGCTGGATCATTTAAAAAGTACATACTCGATCGGGGAGATCAAGTTCGAGGACGACAACCTTTCCTTCGACCAAAAACGGGCCAAGGCCCTCTTCAGGGGCATGATCGAAAGGGGCCTTACCTTCCATTGGAACACGCCCAACGGGATCGCCGTCAGGCACCTGGACGACGAGATGCTCTCGCTCATGAAAAAGAGCGGCTGCTATGAACTGACCCTGGCCGTCGAGAGCGGGGACCAGGACGTGCTTCGCGATATTATCCATAAGCCCCTGAAACTCGAGGAGGCAAGGGACGCCGCCAAAAGAATCAAAGACCACGGCATCGAGACGGCCGGCTACTTCATCATCGGTTTTCCAGGAGAGACTAAAAAGCAGGTGCAAAACACTCTGGATTTCGCCGTGTCCCTCGCCCTGGACCGGGTCTATATCTTCATGTACACGCCCCTTCCCGGCACTCCGCTGGCAGAGCGGGCCATCGCCGAGGGGCTGGTGAGGGACGACTTCGATTTCGAAAAGGAGAACAATTATTTCCTGCCCTCGGTCAAGCTCCCGGACCTTTCCTGGGAGGAGATGATCTCCATGCAGCGTCGGGCCTTCTGGAGAAGCAACCTGCGCCTCCTTTACACCCGGCCCGACCGCTTTATCAGGAAATACGGCTCGACCATTTACAACCATCCCGAGCTGGTCCTCAAGTTTTTCCGCGCCATAAGGCTTTAGGGAGAGACGCCCGTGAAGGTCCGGCCCATCGCGCGCGCGCTTTTCATCTATCCTCCCGAGAGGGCGCTCAAGGGCTTTTTCCGCGCCAACGTTCCCCCCCTCGGGGCCGCTTGCCTGGCCGCCTGGATAGGAGACCGGTGCGAGACCGCCATCCTCGACGCCAAGCTCGAGGGCTATGACAGCGTCTCGGTGGACGGCCCCTTCGAGGTCTACGGCCTGGGCATGGACGAGATCGAGTCGAGGGTGAGGGCCTTCAAGCCGGACCTGGTCGGCTTAACGTGCCTGGCCTCCTTTAACTGGCCCGAGGTTAAAAAAATCGCGGCCCTGGTTAAGAGGGTTGGCCCCGATATCCTGGTGGTGGCGGGCGGTACTCACCCGGCCTTTCTTTACGAGCAATGCCTGGCCGAGGCCCCGGAGATCGATCTGATCGTCCGGGGGGAGGGAGAACTCGCGCTCTCCAAAATTCTTGACGCGGCGACGGCGGGAAAAAACATAGACGTGATTCAAGGAATGGCCTTCAGGAAAGAGGACGGGACTGTCCAGGCCAACGGTTTCTCGGAGCCGGTGGAAAGTCTCGACGAGCTGCCATTTCCGGCGCGGCATCTTCTTGACATGGACGGTTACTTCGAGACCAGGGCGCCCTTTTCCCGGACCTTCCGCCATAAACGGAACACCAGCATCCAGACCTCGCGCGGCTGCCCTGCGCACTGCACTTTTTGCTCGTCGGCCAACTTTTGGGGGCACGGCTTCCGGCCTCAGTCTCCCGGCCGGGTGCTGGCGGAAATTGAGCATCTTATCGACCGCTATGGGATAAGGGAGCTTCAGTTCGTGGACGACAACCTTGTCTTCGATCGCGACCGGGCGGTGAGCATCTTCGAGGGCATGATTGAGAGGGACCTTGGCCTCGAGTGGTGCATGCCCAACGGGGTGGCCCTGTGGAGGCTCGATCCCGAGCTGATCGCCTTGATGAGGAGGGCGGGCTGCTACAGCATGACCTTGGCCTTCGAGTCGGGCAACCAGCGGGTGCTGTCGCGCTTGGTAAAGAAGCCCTTGAACCTTAAAAAAGTCCCGCCCCTGATCGAGGAGATGAAGAGGCAGGACGTCCAGATTCACGCCTTTTTCATTTCCGGCTTTCCCGGCGAGACCAGGGAGGAAATGCTGGACACCTATCGGCTGGCGAAAAGTCTCGATTTAGACGGGGCCTACTTCTTTATCGCCACCCCCCTTCCGGGCACCGAGCTTTGCCGGACCTGCGAGGACGAGGGTTATATCGACCCGGACCTGGACTTCACCAAGATCGAGTTCAACAAGGGGCATATCAACACTCCGGACTGGACGGCCGAGGAAGTCGAGCGCCTGGCGGGCTCATTTTATCTTCGATTCATGGTTTCCGTTTTGTCGCGTCATCCCCTCCGTTTTTTTAAAAACTACGGAGGCGTTATTATAAAGAGGCCGGGATACACTCTCGTTCATTTCCTGGTTTTTATCAAGCGCTCGCTCCTCAGGCTGTTGGGGCGCGGCGACTGAGACCGGAGGTTTTTTTATGCGCCCCATCCAGCGGGTGATGCTGATATATCCGCCCGTTACTTTCGCTCCTCAGAGTATGAAGCAATGCCATCTTCCGCTTGGTCTTGCTTATCTCGCGGGCATGATCCGCGGAAAAGTCGAGCTCGAGGTACTTGACGCGGCGGCCGAGGGCTGGGAGCGCGAGGAGCCCGCCGGAGAGAAGCTTCTTCGCTACGGCCTTACCTTTCCCGAGATCGAGTCCCGGATTCGCGCCTTCAAGCCCGACATGGTGGGCATGAGCTGCATCTTCTCGAGCCAGTTTAGAAACGTGGTCGAGATCGCCAGGATCGTCAAAAAAATCGATCCTTCCACGCTTACCATCACCGGCGGGACCCATCCGACCTTTCTGCCCGAGTACTCGATGGCCCGGTGCCCCGAGCTCGACTTCATCGTTCGAGGGGAGGGAGAGTTCGCGCTCGACGAGTTGATCGATTCCTTGCGCAAGGGGGGAGACCCGGCCCATATAAAAGGGCTCGTTTATCGGGATGGGGACCGCGTTAAAATCAATCCCGACCGGGAGCCTTACCCGAACCTGGACGATATTCCCTTTCCCGCCCGCGACCTGTTTCCCATTCAAAGATACTCCGACATAGGCGTGCCCATGGGGACCGTTTTCAGGCACAAGCCTTACATGAACCTCATCACCTCGAGGGGATGCCCCTTCCACTGCACCTTTTGCTCTTCCACTAACTTCTGGGGCAACAACTACAGGACGCGCTCTCCCGAGAACGTGCTGGCGGAAATGGAAACCCTCTACCGGGACATGGGCGTGCGAGAGTTCAAGTTCTTCGACGACAACCTGACGACCAACCGGAAGAGGGCCATGGCCATCTTCCAGGGCATGATCGACCGTGGCCTCAAGGTTACCTGGAACACGCCCAACGGCATCCACGTGGTGACCCTCGACGAGGAGCTTCTTGACCTGATGAAAAGAAGCGGCTGTTTCGAGCTGACCCTGGCGGTCGAGAGCGGAAACGCCGACGTGTTACGGGACATAATCCGCAAGCCCACCAAGCTCCACCACGTTGAGGAGGCCTCGGCCTTGATTAAAAAGAAGGGCATCGCGACCAACGGCTTTTTCATCATCGGCTTCCCGGGCGAGACCAAGGACCAAATAAGAAACACCCTGGACTTCTCGCTCAAGATCGACCTCGACCGCATGTCGTTCTTCATCTACAACCCGCTTCCCGGCACGCAATTATTCGACGTCTGCGTTGAGAAGGGCTATATCACTCCCGACCAGATGGCCGAGGACGCGGACTACTTCGAGGGCCGCTTCGACACGCCCGAGTGGACCCGGTCCGAGCTTCACAAGCTGCGGCGGAACTGGTTCTGGAAATATAACGCGGGCCTTCTGTTCCGTTCTCCCGCCAGGTTCTTCAAGAACTATCTGCCCCTGGTGGCCCGGCCGCGGCAGACCTGGGAGATCGTCAAGCGGGTCGCGAGGACCTGATGGTATCGGGAGAGACGCGGAACCTGGAACGAATCGACTGGCCGGAGGTGGCGGGGAAGTTCTCGGGCCTGGTCCGGGACGAGACGCGCTCGAAGTATTTTCCGGCCAACCCGCTCAGGCAACTCATCATCAGGAATTTTCTCCGGCGCCTGGGAGACGTTCTCGAGCCGGCCCGTTGGCGGGACCTTCTGGACGTGGGCTGCGGCGAGGGCTTCGTGGATTATTATCTTGGACTTCGCTTCCCGGGAAGTATCATAACGGGTCTGGACGTTGACCCGTCGGCGCTCGAGGCGGCCAGGGGGATCAATCCCGGCTTTACCTATATCGAGCAAAAAGGCGAGCAACTGCCCTTCGAGGATAGATCGTTCGACGCGGTCATCTGCATCGAGGTGCTCGAGCACCTTCTGGATTACGGGTCGGTCATGAAGGAGCTGCATAGGACGGCAAAGGAGGTCGTGGTAATCAGCGTGCCGGCTTTTCCATTTTATCAACTCACCAATTTCATGATTGGCAAAAACCTTGGAAGGATGGGCGAGCATCCCGGCCACGTGACGCAGTTCGGTCCCTGGAAATTAAAAAGGGAGATGGAAAAGGTTTTCGGGGACTCTTCTCACGTGTCCTTTTCGTACCCGTGGCTTTTAGGAACGGCGGAAAAATAACGGAAATCTTGCCCTTCGCCGGGAAGGGAAAAAAAGCTTGTAAAAGGGCGGCGGAGTTTGCCGCCCTTTGCGAGCGATGAGGAAGTATATTAGAGGTTTACCGCCTCCTTATGGCTGGGAAAACCCTTTTCCAACTCCTCGTTATACTTGTCCAGGACCGTGGTTTCAATAAGCTGTCTTGTCTCCGGATTCAATGGATGGGCAACGTCCCGGAACATGCCGTTCTTTCCCTTTTTATTGGGCATGGCCACGAAAAGACCCTTGGTGCCGCGAATAACCTTAAGACCCCTGATCATAAAACAGTCGTCAATGGTGATATTTACGTAGGCTCTAAGCTTGTTCTCGTCAACCGGTACTACGGCCACGTCGGTGATCTTCATGTCTAAGTCCTCCCTTGAAAGTGCTCAATCGAGTAAGCTATTATTATTTACTTTCCCCTGACGGGGTAACTCCACAACTCCTGAGCGCGGTTTCGGCGGCTTCCCTCATTTCCTTGCGCCGTCCCATTGCTTCCTTTTGGATTTTTTCCTGACAACCAATGCAGATATATCCGAGCATCGGCTCCTTTTTACCGCACAGGATGCAGGTTCTGAACTTCTCTTCCATTTAGGGTTACTCCCCCTTGCCCATCTGGTGTCCCTCGCGGCACATCATTGACGAATCTTGATATTAATCGCCCTCAGAAAAAATTTAAGCGGCTTTTGCCGGACCCGACTCACGAGGCGGGGAGGCAAAAGCCAGATAACCTTGAAAAATATTAATATTCCGTGCTTTAGTAACAATTATATTTATCGTTTTATCCATATTATTAATCCCACAACCCATGCGGATTTAATTAGCACATAGCGTACCAAAATCAGGAGCTTAAATAGTCATTTTTTTTCAAATTGTAACTATCCATTTATTAACGAGTAAATATTACATTTTTGGTACGGCATTAAAGACGCCTTATTCATTAATTAGTGCCACTATTCCAGAACAGTAGTGTCCGGGACCCAATGATGGACGTTTTTTGCGCACTATTTATAAAAGGACCCATATATTTGCGACCAGCCTAAGTAGAATGGACCAATCCAGGAAACCTTCTCGAGCGTTATTTCTTCCACAACCTGACCATGGACCGAGCGGCTTCTTCTGGATTGGAACTGGCTGAAATAGAAGATATTACGGCGGCGCATGCACATCCTGTGCCTCTTATCTCCAATAAATTATCCGCCCCTATGCCCCCTATGGCGACAACGGGGATACTTACCGATTTAACTACATGAATTAAATTGTCTATTCCCTGAGGAATGGAGACGTTGTTTTTGGTCGAGGTCGTATACATGGAGCCAAATCCGACATAATCAGCATCATCAAATTCTGCTTTTTTTGCTTCCTCAACGGAATGAGTGGATATTCCTAAAAGGAATGAATTGCCCGATATTGATCGAGCGCGGGAGGCGGGCAGGTCGTCCTGACCAAGATGTGCGCCGTGAGCGCCCGAAGCCAGGGCAACATCCAGACGGTCGTTGACAATAAATGCCGCGCCCCTTTTGTCACAAAGAGTTGCCATTTCGCGAGCGAGATTTACCATCTCACCCGCCGGCAGTTTTTTGGCCCGCAACTGCACAACCGTCACGCCCGCCTCGAGCGTCTGGCGCAAAAGCTTTAAAGGCTCTTTGCCCGCCCCCACCTCGGGATCGATAATGGCGTAAACTCCCCTAACTTTTTTTCGGCAAAACTCACGCCTATCGATGGCCATTTTGTCCTCTCCCCTTTTCGTCCGATTTACTCTCGATAATTTCTTCCCAAGTCGCCGCGCGGTAGAGGGCGTCGTGTCCCATGGCTTTCAATGCCCTGATTCTTTTCACCGGCCTCATTCTAGCCTCGATGGGGGAAACGGCGCTCCAAATGGCGTAAACGGGTATTTCTCACTGGTCCTCTCGAACCCCCTTTCCCTTAATAGCTCGGGAAAACCAGCCATCGAGAAGGCTATGGACATGGTGTAAGAATTGGAAAGGGACGCCCTTAATTATTATGGACGCATCCATGGCCAATACGGCCAAGGCGGGCCCTTTTTCCAATTCAGGCCCCGGCCGACCCCAGCTTCTGGGCGATCGCCTCCGCAACCCTTACCGAGATGGCCCAGATGGTCTCCTGGGGATTAACTCCAAGGGACGTGGGGAACACGCTTCCGTCGGCGATATACAGATTCTGGACGTCGTGGAACTCTCCCGTCGGGCCCACCACGCTCTTCTTGGGATTTACGCCCATCCTGCACGTGCCCTGGGGATGGAAGGCCATAAGTATCCAGTCGGAAGGCTTGGTCTTCTCGCGAGATATGCGGTCCAGGTCGGACATGCTCAGGACCTCGGGCACGGCGAAGTTGCCGTTGATGACCTTCCTGGCGCCGGCCGAAAAAAGCACCCGGTCGCAGATAATCATGGCCTTGTAAAGGGTCTCGGCGTCCTCGTCCCTGAGATGGAAAGACATGGCCGGCTCGCCGTCGCCGTCGGCCCTGACCCTTCCCTGTCCTTTCTCGCTGATCATGATCCCGAGGCTGGCCATATGGCGGTATTGCTTGCACACGTCCCACAGGTCGGGCCCAATGCCTGCCAGTCCCGGCAGCTGGGAGGCAGGTCCCGTAAAGGTCGCCTCCATCATTATGCCCTGCTCGACGTAGTCGTCGATGTACATGTTCTGGCATACCCCGAGGTGGGAGTTGATCTCCTCCTCGAATATGCCGATGGTGCGGGCGCACAGGTGGAGCTTGAGACCTTTTCCCACTTTGCCGCTTTTATTTCCAATCTTGTTTTTTAGCAAAAAGGCCGGAGTGCAAAGCGACCCCATGGATAGGACCACCACCTTGGCCGAAACGTCAACGTTGAACCGGTACTTGCCCGAGCGACGGTCGATAACCATGCCGTGAACGCCCGTCACCCCGTCCTTTTCTCCCGTCAGTATCTGGGCCTTCACGTCGCAGTAAAACTTGGCGCCAAGCTTGTCGGCGTCGGGGATGATCTTGACCACCATCGATTCCTTGGCCCCCTCGGTGCAGCCGTAGGCGCAGTTGCCGCAGCCGCGGCACTTGTCGTTCACGTTTCTCTTGAGGGGACGGGGATGGAGGCCCAGCTTGCGGGCGCCCTCGGAAATAATCTCGCCTCCGCGTCCCATTACCTCCGGCCTTACCTCCTGGACGCTCATGTCCTTCTCGACCTTGTCGTAATAGGGCGCCATGTCGGCCGGCCCGAAACCCTCGAGACCCATCTTGACCCATTCGTTCAACACCGAGTCGGGGGCCCTGAAGCAGGTACCCATGTTGACCGTGGTCGTGCCGCCCAGGCAGCGGCCGGTGGGCACTATGATCGAGGGAATGCCGGTGGTGGCGTCGAGACCCATGTTCCTGGTCATCTTGAAGAAGCCGTCCTTGACCTTGCCGGTGAAGTCCTCGGTGAAATAAGCCCCGCCCTCCTCGAGCACCACCACGGAAAGTCCCTTGCCGGCCAACTCCCGCGCCACCGTGGCCCCGCCGGCGCCGCTACCTATTATACAAACGTCAACGTCCTCACGGACGGCCGAGTCGAGGTCTTTGCCTTCTATAATCATTTTACTTCTCCCTTTCTAAGGTATCCGCCGGCGCGCCTACTTGGCGACCAGGCAGGAGTGGTGATCGTATCCGAGGGTCCTTTCCATCTCGGGCTCGGAAAAATAGGTCACGATAATCGAGCCCTTGAGGGAAACGATGATCATCCGCTGCACGTAGTTGCTTCCGTTCTCAAAGGACTGGAGCACCTTGACCTGGTCCTCCCTGGGCAGCTTCGAGTACTGCTGCCGGTAGCCCATGGCGAATGGAGCCACCTCGAGGGCCCGAAGAAGCCAGATCATGCCGGAGCGATAAAGAGAAGGCATGCCGCCCAGGTATTTTTCCATTTCCCGGATGACGTTGTCCATGTCCGGTTTCTCGGGGGCGTCAACGAAGTCGTGGATCATGGCCGCGATCATGTTACGCATGGTCTCGTTGTTTCCCTCGCCAAACTCGAAGTCGGGGTCGCACTGCATTTTTCTATCCTTTCCGGGCGCCAAGGCCGGCGTCCGCTAGACTGACGCGTCAGTTAAACTATTGAATTTATAAGGATATTATTACCCATGACCAGCCGCGTGTCAACCGTTTTTTCGTTAAATAATTATGCGGCTATATAGTTAACTCCGAATATGTGACTCCTCCGGATGTGGCGCATGCCCTTATAAGCCGGTCGAAGAGTTCCTTTTCCCAGCGGCGGCGGTTGAAGCGATAGCAAAACTCGTCGAGGTAACTCTGCAGGTGCTTCCTGCCGATCCCGTGGAAGGTCACGAGCAGGAAGGCCTTCGAATTCGAGGCCAGGATGTGGACCCATTTCAAAGCCGCGTGGCGCCTTTGCCGGAGACCTGGCGGACGTGTCCGTGTCCCAATTCCTCGACAATATTATACGAGAGCCAACCGTCGGTGACGACCTCCTGCCCCGGCGCCACGTCGGCGCCGATCACATCCTTGAAGGTGGCGCCGTCGAGGCCGCCAATGACCCGCATCCGGGCGAAGCCGATCCCGCGACCGCCCTTATCGCCATCGAAAGTAGAGGCCTCGATCATGACCGGCGCCTTGCTCGTGCCCAGGCCGCGCTTGCCGCCGCCCTCCTTCTTGCCGCCGTAATACGACTCGTCCACCTCGATAACTCCCCGCAACGTATACAGTTCGTTGCTATCGGACATGGCCCGACGGATTTTATGAAGCATGGTCCAGGCAACGTAATAACTCACGCCGAGTTTTTTCGAGAGTCGCAAGGCGCTAAGCCCGCGCTTGTCGTTGGCCACAAGATATATCGCCCAGAACCACTTCCGAAGCGGAGTGCGGGTCCGGTGCATGACCGTGCCGGCGGTGACGGAGGTCTGGTGGCCGCATGACTTGCACTGGTAAATCTTGCGCCTGGGCAGGTCGAAATACTCGCCGTGGCCGCACCTCGGGCACGAGAATCCATCGGGCCATTTAAGCTTGAAAAGGCGCTTTCGGCAAGCCTCCTCGGTCCTAAACCTCCTCTGAAATTCCATAATACCCAGCTCGCCATACTTTTTGTCCATAGTGCATTCCTTTCATATTAGGACTCAACTATATAATTTATTCTGAACTTTAGAACTTTTTAGTCTGGTTTGCACGTATCGACATTAAGCAGCCTCCTTGAGGGGCGTAATTTCCTCTGGTTTGGGGTCGGAATGGAAAGCGGGAGAAATTCGCAAAGCCTTGTAGAAAGCGCGTCGGAGCCGACCGACGCTTGGGGGGCCGCTCGGGTCCCACCACGGTTCGGCCTCGATCTTTTCCGCCTCCGGGACGCAAAGGGCAAGCAGGCCCAAAAGGCCGTAGGCGACCAGGCAGAGGTTGGCGTGGCGCTTGATGGCCGTGAACGACCTCTGGCGATAGTCGCCGAAACCGCCCGCCGTCTTCACCTCCCGGAACAACTCCTCGATCTTCCAGCGGCCCGAATACGTTTCCAGCGCCCGCTCCGGCTTCATCTCGACGTCGGTGGTGAAAAACACGTTCATTTTTTTGCCGGAGCGCCGGGGGAAAATGATGACGAGTATCGGCTTGTCGCCGAGGGTGGCGCTGGGGACCATCACCCCGACGAAGGCCTCGATGGTAACGGTCTTGCCGTAAATCCTGGCCTTGATTTTTTCGCGCTTCGATCTTTTCAACCACAGTTGTTGGGGGCTGAACTTCTTGCCGCGCTTGGGCGGCCTTCCCGGACCATTCTTCCTTTTGGGGAGTTCGTAGAGCGCCGCGTTCGAGCGGAGGCGGCTGATCAGGACCACCTCTTTGCCGTCGAACTCGAGACCGGCCAACTTGGCCTTGGCGTAGAGGTTGTCCACCACCAGGACCAGTCTCCGAGCGGGCCAGGAGAACCTTTTTATCATCATGGCGGCCAACTCGATCTTGGTTTTGAACTCCCATCCCTTGGGGCAAAACTTTTCCTGGACGAAGAGCAGCGCCGAGAGGGGGAAGGCGAACCACTTGCCCCCGCGCTCCCATAGAAGCGCCATCACCACCCAGCAGTGGCCGAGCACCCGGCGCTTTTGATGGCCGGGGTTTTTGTCCGTCGGGTCCGGGTAATAGCCCAGACCGAAGAACTTCTTGCCCCATTTCTTGACCAGGGTGTCGTCGACGGCGACGACGATCTCGTCCATGATCTTGAGTCGTTGGGCCACCAGGTCGAGCAGGCATTGACTCACCTTTTGGCAGGACCACCGGCCCTTGCGCATGAAAGCGTAGGGCGTGGTCCAGTGCATGACCCGGTGGACTTGGGTGAGGCGCATGACCTCGGTCACGCAGTGCTGGAGACCGAACAGCGCCGCGTGGGCGATAATGAAGGTCTGGAAGTGCTCGAACCCGGGCTTGGAGAAGCAGTTGACAAATACAAGCATCAGCGGCAACATAAGAGCTTGAGCGTTCATCAGCGTTCACTCCCGCGTTATGAGGGCCGATCACACCTCTCATTATACGGGAAAAACTGGTGAACGCTATTTTTACATGGTGGAACATGGCTAAAAAGTTCTAAAGTTCAGAATTTATTTAAAGCGAATTGGACCGCTTGTCAACGGTCCTGGCAAACGATAAAATTACGCTAATTGGAAGAGAGGTTTAGAGGATTTCTTTCTGAGGGAACTCGAGAACCATCCACATTTTCATTATATCCACAAGGCTTTTTAGATGTATAGAGATAATGTTTCACGTGAAACAATAGGGCTGGGTTTCACGTGAAAACTTTTCGGTAGACCACTATCTTTCTTCCGGCCTTTTTTCCTGGAATATCGTATTCTTTCTCAGACTCCATTTCCAGTCCATGAATTTCCTCGGTCCTTTCATTTATCCCCTTAAGAAGCGCCATGCGGCCTCCTTCCTTTAAATATTTTCCGCCTTTTGCGAAAATATAACTCGCGTCTCCAACCGCTTTGGAAATCATGATAGTGAAAGCCTCAATGTACTCCCCTCCAAGGCCTTCGACCCTCGAATTGATCGCCCTGGCGTTAAGCAATCCCAGCCTCCTTATGGCCTCATCCATGAATGTACACCTCTTCCGCCTAGAATCCACCAGGTCGAAACTGACCGACTCCATGACTATGGCCAAAGGAATGCCCGGTATGCCCGCCCCGCTGCCGAAATCCATTACTCGAGGATTTTCCTGCCCCTTAATAATAACCTCCATGATAGGCGCCAGGACCATTGAATCCAGGATCAACTCGATTATCCTCTCCCGCTCTCCCTTTACTCCCGTCAGGTTCATCCTTGCCGACCATTTGTCCAGCAGTATTAGATAGGAGACTATCTTGTCCACCATGCCTTCATCCAATTCAACTCCCAGCTTCACGGACTCGACAATTAAAAGATCCCGGTTAGACTCTTCCATTCCCCTTCCCCGGTCAATCCTTTGCCTTCCGCTCGGACATGGCTTTTATATGTACCTGCAATACGGCTACCGCCGCCGGCGTCACGCCAGGCACCCGCATGGCCTGTCCCAATGACAAGGGCCTCACCCGCTCTAGCTTCTCCCGGACTTCCATCTTCAGATCCGGCACGCTCCCGTAATCGATCTCCTCGGGGATTTTCAGCCTCTCCATCTTGCGGAACTTCTCCACCGACCGCCGCTCACGCTCGATGTAGCCGTCGTACTTGGCCATGATCTCCACTTCCTCGGCAACGTCGGGCGGAATCTCCTCATTGGATGGCCAGTGCTCCCTTATGAAGGAATAGTCCAACTCGGGACGGCATAGAACGCGCGCCAAGGTCTGGGGTCTTCCCATCCCACCGCTTCCCGCTTCCTTTAAAATCGACAGTATCTCAGCGCCCGTGCCCACGGCCTGGGTCCGGAGCCTTCCGATCTCCCGCTCTATCTTTTCCTTTCTTATAAGGTACCTCTCGTATTGCTCCTCGTTAACCAGGCCCAGTTGGTAAGCTATCTCTCGCAGTCTTAGGTCCGCGTTGTCCTCCCGGAGCAGCAGCCGGTACTCCGCTCTCGAGGTGAACATGCGGTACGGCTCGCTCGTGCCCTTGGTCACCAGGTCGTCTATCAAGACGCCAGTATAACCCTGAGATCGGTCGATAATAAGAGGCGCCTCTCCCCGGACCTTGAGCATGGCGTTCACTCCGGCAACCAGGCCCTGGGCCGCCGCTTCCTCATAGCCACTTGTGCCGTTGATCTGGCCCGCGTGGAAAAGACCGGATACGGCCCGCGTCTCGAGGGAAGGGCCCAATTGGATGGGGTCCACGTAATCGTACTCGATGGCGTAACCCGGTCGCATGATCCTGGCGCTCTCGAGTCCGGGTATGGAATGGACCAGCTTCTCCTGGATATCGATGGGCAGGCTGGTGGGTATACCGTTAGGATAGACCTCCCGAGTGCATCGGCCCTCAGGTTCGAGGAACACCTGGTGACTCTTCCGGTCCGGGAACTTCACCACCTTGTCCTCGATGCTGGGGCAGTAGCGCGGACCGATCCCCTCGATCACTCCGCTGAAAAGAGGCGACCGGTCAAGGCCCGAGCGGATGGCGTCATGGGTCTTGTCGTTGGTGCGGGTTACGTGGCAGTCGATCTGGGGCCTATCGATCGAGCGCGTGTCGAATGAAAAAGGCATGGGCGGTTCGTCGCCCTTTTGTACCGTGCATTTTTCGTAGTCTATGGTCTTCCCGTCCAGCCTTGGGGTTGTCCCCGTCTTGAGCCGGCCAACCTCGAAGCCGAGGTCCTTCAGGCTGGCCGATAGATTATTGGAAGGCGGCTCTCCCGCCCGTCCGGCCGGGTAGTTTGTGAGTCCCACGTGGACGAGCCCGCGAAGGAAAGTCCCCGTGGTGAGGATAACCGCTCGCCCCTCGATCTTCTCATCGATCTGGGTAATCACGCCCCGTAACTGGCCGGACTCGATCCATAACTTTTCGACCAGGGCCTGGCGGACCTCGAGGCCCGGCCGGTTCTCGACGGCCTCCTTCATATAAAGGCGGTACTCCTGCTTGTCCGCCTGGGCCCGGTTGGACCTGACCGACGGGCCCTTGCTGGTATTCAAACGCCGAAACTGGATACCCGTCGCGTCGATGGCCCGGCCCATTTCGCCGCCCAGCGCGTCCACCTCCCTGACAAGCTGACCCTTTGCCAGGCCCCCGATGGCCGGATTGCACGACATGAGGGCCACCGTGTCCAGGTTGATGGTCAAAAGCAGGACCCGTCCCCCCATCCTCGCCGCCGCCAGCGCCGCCTCGCACCCCGCGTGACCCGCGCCCACCACTATTACGTCATAACCCGCCACAAAATCATTCTACCACGTTTTCCCAAACCCCTCCCCAAAAAGTTCTTGCCATACAATATGGGTCTGGTATAATCATGTAGATATTTCCCTATTTTCCAGAATGTGGCTATGCGGTTAACTCCGAATATGTGACTCCTCCGGATGTGGCGCATGCCCTGATAAGCCGGTCGAAGAGTTCCTTTTCCCAGCGGCGGCGGTTGAAGCGATAGCAAAACTCGTCGAGGTAACTCTGCAGGTGCTTCCTGCCGATCCCGTGGAAGCTCCCGAGCAGGAAGGCCTTCGAATTTGAGTCCAGGATATGGACCCATTTCATCGCCGCTTTGGCGCCTTTGCCGGAGACCTGGCGGACGCGTTCGTGTCACAATGCCTGGGTGGTATTATAATAGAGCCAGCCGTATGTAACTACCTCTTGCCCCGGCGTTATGTCGGCTCCGGTCGCGCTATGTTTAAAAATGTGGTGATGGTCCCGGGCTTTATAGCATTTTAGCAAGGATTATTGACCTCAGATACTCGGCCTCTTCCATGGAAACGCCTATAGCGAAGCTGACTTCACGGTCGGCGGTTCGGGCAATGATACCGGCTGAGGGTTTGTGCTTGTCCCTCTTCGACCAGGCGCTGACGCCCGTCACCTGCAGATCGATAATGTCTCCTGTCCTGATAACGTCCTGCTTTTCAAAGATTACTCCCTTCATGTATACGTCCAGGACGTTGTTGCCGGCCTTGATCTCGGTCCTTGCCAAGTAGGCGGTGAGTGCCTTCTTGACCAGGCCGGCCAGGGGAAGAAAGACCAGGACCAGACCCAGGGCGACGTACATGGCGGCCCTTACTCCCGGCGGCGTTTTGGTGGCTATCAGCCAGGGCCCGAATTGGTATACCAGGAAACCGTATATCGCCGGCGGAACGAGGGTCCCCGCTACTTGCAATGGCCGCAAAGGCCTTTCCTTTAAAGATATTCTAAGCCATCCCGGGCCTTCCTCAACTTGGGCCAACCCCTTTTCTGGTGGAGGAGAGTATGGCATATCTCCAGCTTCACGAGTCCGTTGCACCAGGTTGAGGGCCGCTCTTTCCGGCGGGATGGTCTCCGTCTCGGAAAAGCAGGAGTTCTCGAGGGGCATGTCAAGAAACAAGGCCAGTTCGACCGCCGTCCGCCTCGAAGCCGCATAATCGGTCGAGCCGAAAACTCTGACCCTGTCATTCTGACCGATAAGTTCCACCGGGAAGGAGTCCGCCGAGTCCGAATCTCCCTCATCCCGTCGGAGGCTTACCTTGTTAAAGCGGCTTAGGTCTCGCTCGTCGGAGCCTCGCCACCAGAGCAAGCTCTTCCAAATAACAACCCGCCCCAAGGCCCGGTCGATGGAAGCCCCCCTTTTCCCGAACATAATCCAGGAGCCCACTCCCACAAAAGCGGCGGCCATAATCGCCATGGCCGGCCCGCCCCACCAGGGCAACTGGTCCCGATTCTCCACCGGTATCAGGCCGGCCGCGCCCAGCAGGATCAGAATCCCCGCCAGAAAAAAAGGAAGCCCGATCAACCCCGCAAACCCGCCCCCCTCCGAGCGTTCCCACTTGTCGGGGTCCTTTGTAAATCGCCTGTATCCGCCCATCTTCATGGTAGAAGAATAATCGGCCATCAAGATAATAGCCAGAAAAATCTCCTCCCGGCAAAAAATTTCAAGCCTTCTATAAAAGTGCTTGCCACACGAATCAGCTTTGTTATAATCTCAGTTGTAATCCGTCCCCTTTAAAAGCTGGGGCGGCCAATATAAAAGTACGGAGCATAAGGCGAATCAGGAGAGTGTCGGCCATGGAAATTACATATTTTGGGATGGGGGACATTGGCCTTTATGTCTTTTCGATTTTCTGCATTGCTTTTACAATCGTTCGGAAAAAACAATTGGGAAGTGAAAAGAGAATCGATTATAAATTCGATATCCCCATATTCTTTCTTTTCATTACCTTGCAAACCATTGTTTATACTCAACTTTCGGATTACAGCGTGCTTGCCCTTATTATCAATATTGCCTCCTGCGCTTTGGCTTACTGCACGGAAGGAGCGTACATCTCGCTCAAGGGAAAAGAATTTGCCGACGCGGCGAAGCAATATGATATCGACGCCCAGGCGGCGCGTGGGTCTGGGAGGTAGTCGTTTATCTTGTGGATGCATTCAGTTAATTCTATAAATCTTTTCCCCTCTGGCGATGAAAAAGGATATGCAATCTATGACTAACAAGGACCACATGCTTTCGGTCATGCGGGGGGAAGATGTTGAGGTTATCCCTTACGCTCCTCGTCTGGATTTATGGTGGCTGTCGAACAGGCTGAGGGGGACCCTGCCCGATCGCTTCAATGACATGAGGCCCGACGATATCGCCAGGGCCGAGGGCTGGGCCTGCTATCATATGGTGCCCGACTTCACCAACCTGACGAGCGGGCCGGAGGGCACGCTCCATCGCGCCATCGGGCTTTACGACTTTAAGCAATCGGTATATCGCTGGCGTTTCTCGGGTGACGTGGAGGTCAATGTTAACAACCGGGACGACGGCTTGCAGGAGATCGAGTATCGCACTCCCGCGGGCGTGGTCTCGACCATTGGCGGCCATACGGAGGAGATGAAGAAGCAGGGAGCGTCCCTTGGCTGGACCCGGAAGCACCTGGTGGAGGACCCGAAGGATATCGAGGCTGCCGGATACCTCTTCTCCAGCCTCGAGGTTTTCGCCAACTACGACGGCGGTCTCGAATATATAAACGAGATCGGCGGATGCGGCGCGGTGGCGGCCGGCGGTCCTTCTTTGGGCGCTTCTCCCATGCACCTTATTCAAAAGGAGCTGATCGACCCTACGGAATTTTTCATCTGGCAAAAGGAGCGCCCTAAAGAGCTGGCCGATCTGTCGGAGAAGGTATCCGTTTATTACGACAAGGCCCTTTCCATAATCGAGTATTCCCCGGCGGAGGTGGTGATGTGGGGAGGAAATTACGACGCCATGCTGACATATCCGCCCTATTTCGAAAGAGACATTCTTCCCTGGTTGCAAAAAGCTTCCGCCCGTCTTCAGGGCAAGGGCAAGCTCGTGGTCACCCATACGGACGGCGAGAACCAGGGCCTTATGGACCTGATAGCGGCCTCGGGCGTGGACATGGCCGAATCCATAACGCCCTTCCCCATGACCAAGCTCACAGTCAAGGATTATTATGAGCAATGGTCTCCGAAGCTTACCTTAATGGGGCTTATTCCCGAGTGCGTTCTGCTTGCCAACGAAACCAGCGACGCGAGTTTCGAGGCCTTCCTGGACGAGCTTTTCAAGTCGATCGCCCCTGGCCGCCGCGTCATCCTGGGCATAGCCGACTCGACCCCTCCCAACGCGTCCTTCGACAGGCTGAGGCGTATTGGCGATCGAGTGGCCAAGGAGTGTAGAATACCCATACAATATTAACTCCATCTTAGCGCATGGGACCTGGTAATGACTTTATGGAGGCTTTGACATGAATCAAAAGATCTCGAGAAGGAAAGCTATAAGCGGATCGGTCTTGGCCGCGGCCGGTTTGGGCACTGGCGGTCTCGTTGTCGGCTGCGCGGCGAAGAAGGACCGCAGGCCGCCGGAGATGGGGCCGGGGTATCCGTTTTACTGCACCGAGGCGCCGGAGATTACCGAGCCGGGTCCTCTCATACGGGAGGACGGGACCGGCAGATGCGGCTGGTGTCGTAAGCCGATCCTCGACCTGAACCTGGAGGACGCAAGATTTTACGGGCTTCCCTATTTCCAGCGTTACCGCCTCAAGAAGTGGGAGATGTACTACGTGGTCACGCCGGATTTTTATCTTACCTTTATCATCGCCTGGATCGGTTACGCGGCCTTTTGCGAGGCCGCCATTTACGACAGGTCAAGCAAAGATCGCGAGTCCGTTTTCCACCTGAAGCCGCCCCAGCCGGAAATCCAGATGATGCGAAACCCCACCGGCGGCGTGACGGAATTTAACAGCCGCGCTCTTTCCATGTCATTTGACGTGGAAGGCGACCTCCGCGTCATCAAGACCAAGGCGGCCAAGCTTGGCGGCCTTCCTTTTGAATGCGAACTCGAGCTTATCCATCCCGAGGCGGACGACTGTATTTGCGGCTCCCACCTCATGCATCCCAGGCGCGCCTACTTCGGGCAGAAAATAACGGGCATGAAGACCGGAGGAAGGTGGAAGCTTGGCGGCGAGGTCCATAATCTCGACCCCGAGGAATGCGTTAGCATGCTCGATTTCGGCCGGGGCCATTACCCGCCCCGCAAGTTCTGGTACTGGTCCATCAGCTCGGGCCGGGCCAAGGACGGGGGCATGGTGGGCTGGAACCTGGGCCACGGCAACAACCCGGACGAGACCGTCGAGAACAGCGTCTTCTATAACGGCGCCATCCATAAAATGACCAGTCCCGTCGAGGTGGACTTTACCTACGACAACTTAGACAAGCCCTGGCGAATCCAGACCCGGGACGGAAGATGCGATCTTTCCATGGTCCCCGAGACTGTGAGCTACATGGATGTCTCTCTTGGATACCTTTACTCTCACGGCCGCTCCGCCCTGGGTATATATAAAGGATTCGTAACCCTTGACGACGGCAAAAAGATCGAGCTGGAGAATCTCTTCGGCATCTTCGAATGGGTCGATCAAAGATGGTGATTTGACATTTGTAATTCGTTTTTTTAAAAGACCCGTTTTTGCCTCTTTATACCGCCATGTTTAAAAATAATCGCGTGGTTTTTCAACCCCCATTATTTTAGTGTGGCGGGTTTTTCTATCGTTTCATGCTCTTTCTTAAAAATATGCTAGACAAATCCCCATCGCTGGCTTAATATCTGCCTTTTTTCTCCCTTCTTCGTCTTGATTAATCCCATTTCATTTCCATTACTCCTCCAATTCACTGATTTTCCAATGTATATTTATACCGGTTTTTTATTGCATTCCAATCGGTAAAGTGCTATCTTTATCTAAAATACAAAAATGGAGGGCCAAGATGAACTATGTCAAGCAGCCGGTACTTTTGTTGATAGTATTAATATCGTTTATCCCTTCTTTTTCCTTCGGCGAACAATGGAGCGATCCTCAATTTCTATCCGGTTTGAACACCGAAGCCCGCGACCTCGAGACCTTCGTTACCGCCGATGGCAAAACATTATACTTCTCCTCGGACAGGCATGATCATATCGATTTAAAAGAAAATTTAGATATTTATGTATCTCACTTGATAGACGGCCAATGGTCCGAAGCCGAAAGAATTCCCGAGCCGATCAGCGTTGAAGGCTACTGGGACGGCCATCCTTCCCTTACCCTGGACGGACGCTATATGTATTTTCATTCCTCCCGTCCCGGGACTTACGGATCGAGAGATATTTGGGTCGCCGAAAACATTAACGGAGTATGGCAAGAGCCCGTTAACCTCGGCCCGAATATAAACTCTGATGCCATCGATTATAACCCGTCTATTTCCGTGGACGGCCAGAGCCTCATGTTTGCATCCGATCGCTCGGGCGGCCATGGCAATAAAGACCTCTATATTGCGCGAAAGATCGATGGGGTCTGGCAACCGGCCGAGAATATGGGCCCGAATATAAACAGTAACTTCGACGATTCTCATCCCAGTTTTTCTTATACCGGAAAATACGTTTTTTTCGCGTCCATGCGATATAACCGTCCTTATGACGTTTATCGCTCGGAAAAAATTAACGGCGCCTATCAAGCGCCGGTTAACGTCGGCCCTCCCATTAACACGGAAAAAGACAACATCCCGGCCTTTTTCCTCGATTGCTCCGATACCTTGTATATATCGAGCATCGTCGACTATGGAGACAAATTCAACTGGGATATCGGGGTTTCATCTTGGCTCGATCCGCCGCACGATAATCCCTGCGATAACCTGATTATTCCGGAAGGACAATGGAGAGTACGCGTAACTCTTTTAAAGGCCAGCGCCGAGCTTAGAAACGACCTTTATATCGACCAGCCCATCTCCATGCTCCTAATCCGCAACAGCCTCAAAAACGTGGGGGCCGTGGTTTCCACGCCTTTCCTCGAGGCCGAAGAACTGGTTTTCTATATTCACGTTAAGGGTCAACCTTATGGATTGGGCGAATACGACCATTATTCCAATTCCGAGTTCGCCTCGGTCGAGAGGATCGATCCTCTTCGCTATATCGTCGGGTTCGAGGACCTGCCTGCCGACATGGCTGACTGGGACTATGACGACACCGTTCTTTTAGTTGAACTCATCGGGACCGAGGTCAATATCTGGGAAGATCAAAATTTCCTGGGTGAAAATCAGATTATCGGCGAGACCCCGATCGACTTTGTTTCCAGGCTTGATTTAGACCTCTCTTATGGAGCCGCCATTCATGCCACGGCCGATATCGACGGCCATGGACTGGATGATACCACCTTCTCGGCCCTTATCGAGGGCGATCCCGATTTATACGCGGACCTTCTTGTTGACGTGCCTTTCACGGAGCCCGAGAATTTTCTGAAGCTGGAGCTTCTGAACGGCCAGACTTCCGTGCCGGATAATGCCAGTATTAAACTGCAAGTCGATCTTGACTCCGATTACGTCTCCAAAAGAAAAAATAACTCAAAGCTTCGGTTATTCCGTTTTAACGAGGATACTCATACCTGGCATAAGCTTTACGGCCAATCCTTCTCTTCTCGAAAGACCCTTGAGGCGAGCGTTTCATCGGTTGGTCTTTTCGTACTGGCCACCTCCATCGACGACGATTCCGAAGACGACTCTTTACTCAATTCCAGCGATGGCGGCGACTCCGACGTCGTATGCGGCCAGCTTGGGGGCCATATTCCATCTCGGCCGGTAATCCTTTCCTTTTTGTCAATATTGTTTCTCCCGCTCTTCGCGGCCTTTGCTCTGCGTCTCCGGAAAAAAACGCATCGCCTTTAATGATTTTTTGGGTACGGCCCTATTTGCCGGGGTCGTACCCAAATGCTTTAATTTAAATCATGTAGCTTCATTACGTTTCCCTGTGGCTTTAAAAAATGTATAGCAGAACACGCCGTCTTTTTCGGCGGTCCTATACAATTCTTCGATTCCCCTGTCGAAAATCTCCGCTTCGATCAGGTTTGAGGCCAGGGCAGACTCTCGGATGCCCTCTATCATGGCTGTGAAGGTTTTCCTGGTGAATCCTTCCACCAACTCGGGCTTATTTGAATCAGCGTAGACCATTCGTGGAGATACTCTTATATCCTTAAATCCGGCTTGGGTAAGAAGAGGGTAAAGCGCGCGGCCGATGTTGGCGTTGCCTCCCGACCGCCTCTGGAGCTCGACCTGGCACGCGATGGCCCGCCGGGCCGCCTCGCCGTCAGGATAAAAATAGGCCGATCCGTGATCTCCCTCGATTACCGTTATCGTCCCTCCTGGCTTCAGATATTTTTTCAATCCGACAAGCACGTCAACCGGCTGGTGAAGGTGTTCCAATACGAAGCAAAGGAAAAGATGATCGAATTCCTGTGACTGGAAGGGAAGCTCAAAAATGTCCGCCTCCATTACGCTTACATTTATAAGCCCAGCTTTTTCAACTTTTCTTTTGGTTTCCTTGACCGACTCCTCGGAAATATCTATGGAGACTATTGATGCACCAGGACTTTTTGAAGCCAAAGTAATGGTTTGCGCGCCCACGCCGCACCCGGCCTCCAGGACTTTTTCACCATCTTGATAAAACGTATCCGAGTGAAGCAGTTCTGCTAGAGTTTTCGCCTGGTCCTGAAGTCGGATATTCTCTCTTCGATCATAGCCATGTACGTATGGCCGTCTCATTAATTTCCTCCTATTATCAAATTAATTTTACCCTTGCGCTGTGATAATCAAACCATAAAAAACGTCGGCTTTCTTTTTTAAGACTTTTCCGAAGTAATCGCGGTCTCGATAACAACCCGGTCTTTTCCCGCTTGTTTGGCTTTATACATTAGCTTGTCAGCTTGCTTAATGAGTTCCTCCGTCGTTTCGGGCGGTAAATCGAATGATGCCAGGCCTATGCTGAAGGTTGCTGGATTACCGTTTAAAATAATGGATTCTTTCATCTTTTTTTGGACCCTCTTGATATATGCCTCGGCTTCCGCCGCCGCCGTTTCTGGTAGAAGCAAAACAAATTCGTCGCCGCCCGTTCTCGAGGCATAGTCCGTAGACCTGATATTCTCCTTAATAACCGATCCCACGTCCTTTATAACCTTGTCGCCCAAAACGTGTCCGTAGGTGTCGTTGACGCTTTTAAAATCGTCAAAGTCAAGAAAAATAATGGACAAAGGATGCCCATATCTTCTGGATCTTTCGATCTCTTTTTGGGCGACCTCGGAGAAGCTCCCGTTATTCAAAAGACCGGAAAGGGAATCTATCCGGGCCATTTCCCGCTCCTTTTCCAATTCCTTGTGCCTGTTCGATACTAGCATGACTGTAATAATAAAAAAGACCAGTCGCACTGAAGAATTCCAATAAGGTACCATCGGGTGCAAATATGATTCCGCCACCATGAAGTCGGCCAGGTACCAGGCAACGGCGCATACTACCGCTAACAATATCCCGGCCCTTTTGCCCAGGTACCATGTCCCAATAAATATCGGCAAAATGTAAAAGATGGAAAAGCAAATCTCCCATCTCTCCAGGTAATCCAGGAGCCCGATCCCGGCTATTAATAAAAAACAGCCCACATAGATTGTGAAGCGGCTGGTGACCTTTTCCTCGATGTTATTGCCCATAACTTATCTTTTACCCTTTTATCAATAATGATTTGGACTTTTGCTTATCCTCTAAAGTTCCAGCTCCCTGAGGTCGCGAAAGATTTCGTTATTTTTGATATGGCGCCTAACTTGCAAATATAATATCATTTATCGGATACGTTTTCTCCCCTTTTCGCCGCCGGTTTGGCGCTCAGAAGAAAGGCCGGTAAAAGCCCAAGTATCGTAATGCCCGCCGCCAGAACGAACACGTCGTCAAAGGCCCTGACCGCCGCCGCCCTCTGGATGATTCCCAGTATCGCGGCTCTGCCCGTTTCCGTGCCCGCTCCGGTGATTGATGAAAGACTCGAGAGGTTAATTCCGGCCCCGATAATTTCCTTATGCATGGCCTGCCGGTTGGTAAGCACGGTGGATAAAAGGGCAATGCCCAGCGACCCGCCCGCTCGCTGGGCCACGTTTAATAAGCCCGAGGCGATGCCCGCGTGCCTTGGCTCCACCGCGTTCATGGCCGCCGTGGCCACGGGAGTCAGCATCAAGGCTATTCCCGCGCCCCTGAAGAATTGCGGATAGATGATGGCCCAAGATGACGAGTCGTAATCGAGGTCCCTGTACATCCACAAGGAAACGCAGGTAAAGACAACGCCAAACACGGCGGGCCATCTGGCGCCGTATTTGTCGGTTATAGTCCCGGATATGGGCATGAACACGGCTATGGTCACGGCGGCAGGGACCAGAATTATTCCCGTTTGTACGGCCGTCCTTCCTTGAAGGTTCTCCAGGAAAACGGGAAGAAGGAAAACCGCGCCAAACAGGGCCACCGCTCTTACCAGCGCCAGCAAAAGACCCACTGAAAAGTCCTTGTGCCGGAACATCTGGAAGGGAACCACCGGGTGCGCCGCCGTAAGCTCGGCCGAGACAAAGCCGCTAAAAGCCAGGGCCGCTCCCGCTAAATAGTATCTAACCTCATTGGCGTCCCATCCGTTCTGCTGCGCCTCGTCAAGCCCCATTAATAGACAGATAAGAAAAACCGAGAGCGAGATAAACCCATACCAGTCAAATGGCGTGGGCTGAGCCGTCTCCTCTTTTTTTCCGATTACTCCGGCTCCGAAAATCATGAGCAGGACACCCACGGGGATATTGACGGTAAACACCGACCTCCACCCGAAGTACTCCGTCAGGTATCCGCCCAGGGTCGGCCCTATTGTGGGAGCGACCATGGCGCCTATGCCCCAAATCCCTATGGCTCGTCCCCTTTCGCCGGGCCCGAAGACTTTAATAATCATGGCCATGCCGGCGGGCTGCATTATGCCCGCTCCCGCCGCCTGGATAATCCTGGCCAGGATCAGTGAGTCTACGTTCCAGGCCATCGAGCACATGGCGGACCCGACCGTGAAGACGGCCAGGCAGCCCAGGTACATTCTTCCATATCCGACCCGATCGCCGATCCAGCCGGTCAAGGGCATGGATACGGCGGCGGCCAGCATAAAGGCGGTTAGAATCCATTCCGCGTCGTCCAGCGGAACGCCCAAAGCGGTCATTATATAAGGCAGGCCCACGTTGACGATGCTGGAATCGAGGATCGCCATGAAGGTCCCGGTCATGACCACGAACATAAGCGGCCACTTGGGCCACGGGGCCTCGAATCCAGGACCCGTGTCCATTCCGGATTTCCGGTCCGCCGACATGCGGGCCCCTACCCGGCCTTTTGATGGTCTGGGCTTATATGGACCCTTACTTCAACGTTCAGTCCAGGATAAAAAGGGGGATGGTCCTTGGCGTCGATGGCGATGTAAACGGGTATCCTTTGCGTGACCTTGATAAAGTTGCCGCTCGTCGATCCGGCGGGAAGAAGGGAAAACTCAGAGATGGCCGCTCCCAAAACGCTCCTCACGTGTCCCTCGAACTTCTGCCCGGGGTAGGCGTCCACCGTAAATGTAACCTTGTCGTTGGCAGATATTCCCGCGAACTGGTCCTCCTTAAAGTTGGCCTCGATCCAGGAGGAGGAAAGCTCGGATACGCTGAATATGGTTTGGCCCGGCGCGACAACCTGGCCTGGCTCGACGTGGCGCCGGGAAATCTGGCCCGCCACCGGGGCCGTTACCGTCGCCTGGGCAAGATTGTCTTCAGCCAGCGACAGCCTGGCCTCGGCGAGGGCCAGGTTGGACTCGGCCATGGCCACCTGGTTCTCGAGTATGGAAATCCCCATCTCGGCCGGGGCCTTTGCCGCGGAGACTTGTTCAGCCCCGCTGGATTTAAGAAGCCCAAGTTTTTCCTGGGCCGCCTCCAGCATGGCCTCGGAGGAATCGAGGCCTACGTGAGCCTTATCTATCTCTACCGTGGCTACCACGCCTTCCAGATTGTCCAGACGCCTTTTCATCTTGCGGCTAAGCTCCTCGCTGGAGGACGCCGCTCTAAGCTCCGCTTCAGCCATGGCCACGTTTTTATCGAGAGTCGTTTTGCCTTTGGTAAGGTTCAGTTTGGCCGACTCCAGCTCCGCCCTGGCCGCTTCCACTCCGGCGGACGCCTGGTCCCTCTGGGCTTTGTAAGGCATGTCTTCCAGGCGGGCGAGCATTTCACCCTTTTCGACCATGTCGCCTTCCTTGGCCATAAGCTCGATTACTCTTCCGCCAACCCGGCTCGAACAGGGCGCAAGTATGGTTTTTATCACCGCGTCGTCGGTGTATACCGTGCCTCTCGAGACGAAAAGCCAGTACAATCCGTATCCGGCGCACCCTATCGCCAATAGTAAAATGGGCACAATGTAGCGTAGCTTTCCGCCTGGCGTCTTGTTATTTTGTTTATTATCCGTCATAGCACTCATTTAAATCACCATATGTTTTTACCGTCCGTTATGCTATACCGCCCGCGCCGTTTTCGTCAAACGGCATTTGGCCTGCCTTATTGGCGCCTTCAACCTCTATGATATGTCCGTCGGGCCGGATCATTTCCATGTTGACTATTACGCCCAGAAACTCCTTGATTAAAAGCGCCTGAGTTCTGGTATGCTCGGTTATCTCCGAGGTCAGCATCCGCCCCCCTTTGGCAAGGGCCATGGGCAGGAGAAGCTGATCGGCCAGGTTCGGATCGACTGGGGCTTTACTTCGGGCGAAATTTTTCGCGCTTCTGGCGGCTTCCTTGGCTACCCGCTCGGCTTGCTTCCCTTTTTCCCCGAAAGCCGTGAAAAGAGCGATCCTTTTTTGCGACTCGTACCGGATCATCACCGCGTTGCCCGGACCCATCTCTCCCGGCAGGGCCTCGACCGTAATTTCCTCCGGCTCGATACGAAGGCTTTTGGCTGCTTCCATCTTTTCCCGGTCCGCCACGTGGTGAGGGAGGTTGGTTATAAGCACCGTCACCTTCGGCTCTCCCCAATCCACTTCGCCGGTAAGGTCCAATGGTCCTTCCATCTCTTGCCACGGCTTGATCCTGGCCTTGATGGCCCCGCCTCCCTTGGGGTAGAAGCCGTACCTGATCAGCTCTATCTCCGCCAACATGCCCATCCTGGCCGCGGCGGGCAGAAAACACTCGATAAGGAAGTCCGTCGGCGGCGCCATGGGATTATGGGTACCGCCATGAATCATGACCGTCGATTCCCCGTCCGCGGACGCCAGTATCGGCAAAACGGTCTGAAAGATAAGGGAGGTGCTTCCAGCCGTGCCCAGCTCGAAGGAATAGTGTCCGGCCCTGGGCCTTCCCGTCTCGAGTATAAGCTCCGTGGACCCCTTCTTCGCTCCTATCAGCTCGCCGCCGCATATCTTTTTTGCCGCCCTCGCCGAGGCCAGGTGCTGGGCGGCCAGGCCCGGCCTTGGTCTTCTCGCCCTGATATTCTCGATATGGACTTTGGCGCCAAGTATCGCCGCCAGAGATATCGAACTTCTCAGTATCTGTCCACCGCCCTCGCCAAAGCTTCCGTCAATCTTGATCATCCGCCGCTCACTCCATTTTGAACTGTTGGCACTATATTCCCTATCCGGTTTTGGTTCAACGCCCGTTATTCGCGAAGATGCACTCCGCGATGTATAATAACTTGACGGCTAATCGTTTATCCAAGCCTGAAGCGGAGTTATCAATATGAAGCGGAAAATCAGTCGCAGGCAATTCGCGGCCGCCTCGGCCTCTTTGGCCTCCGGGCTTACCATCCTTCCCGGTAAAAAGTCATGGTCCGCCGCCAAAACCACCGACGCCCTTGATAAAAAAATCGGCCGCCTATTCACCCTTAACATGTTCTGGAAGTACCCGCCCGATTTTTTCCTTTCCCTCATGGAAAACTATCAGGTCGGCGGCGCCTATATTGACCGCAACGCCTTGTCCGATTTTGCGACGGCCGAGAAGGCGATAAAGAGGATTGTTTCGGCCGCTTCCGATCCCGTCATTATCATAACCGACTGCGAGGGGGGCAAGGTCAACCGCGCCAGAAAAGTTGTCCCCTTCGAGAGCGCCCGCGAGCTCGGCGCCAGGTTCATTTCAGGAGAGCTCGACGGCCCCGGCTTTTTCTCCGCTTTTTCGAAAAAGCTCGAGCCTCTTTCCGGGCTCGGTTTTAATTTCAATTTCGATCCCGTCCTTGACCTGGACGGTCCCTATATAGGAAGCCGCTCCTATGGCAAGGACCCGGAAAAGGTGGCGGATATGGCGGTCAAGATGGTGGCCGCGTATCGCGACCTGGGCATGCACGGCGTAATCAAGCACTTTCCCGGCATGGGCACGGTCCGGCAGGACCCGCACGCCGATTTCTTCCCCTCCATCGATCCTCCCCTCGAGGTCCTGATGGAACGGGAACTCGTTCCCTTCAAGGCGGCCATGGAAAAAGGCGCTTCTTCGGTGCTCGTCGGACATTGCAAGATGAGCTGTATTGACGATTCACTTCCCGCTTCCCTTTCTCCCTCGGTCATGAGCTTTATCAGGAAGGACCTGGCTTTTAAAGGATTAATCTGGCCGGACAGCCTGACCATGGGCGCCGTCTATAAATACCAGAAGTCCCGCGGCGTTCCGTCGGACCGCTTGATCCGTCAATCCTGCGTCGACGCCCTCAAGGCGGGAGTGGACCAGATATTCAACTTCAGGCTTAATCCGGCCGACTTTCCGCTGGTGGTGAGGGCCGTAAGGGAGGCCGTTATTTCCAAGGAAATACCCGAGTCGCGCATAGACGAGGCCCAGGCCCGAAGCCGCTCTTTATTTTAGCGTCGTCCTACGGTTTGATATGGATTAAAATCTTGATTTTGGTCTCGCCGATCTGAATGACGTCTCCCGTCCTCACGATCACGGCGCTTACGTATCTTTCGTTAAGCCTGGTCCCGTTCGAGCTGGCCAGGTCTTTGAGCGTCATCTTGTCCTTGTTATGCACCTCGAGCTGGCAATGCTTTTTCGAAATGGTCTTGTCCGCTATTTGCAGGTCCGCCTCGCTCGAGCGCCCTATTACGGTCGAACGTTTTATCGCCTGGAATTTCTTTCCCTTGTCCGGCCCGTCGAAAACCTCGAGCACGAGATGAATGTTCTTTTGCACCTCGGGATTGTCCAGGGCCTTACGAATAACGGTTACGTCCTCGTCCTCCTCTTCACTCGATATCACCCTGCTGTCGGTTGACTCCGGGTCGTCCGGGTCAGGCATGAACGCCGCGTACTTGTCCTCCACCAGGCTAACCAGTATCTTCGTGTCGCCCACTTGTATCTCGTCCAGATTGTTGACCCGGCCGCTCTCCACTTGCTCGCCATTGATCCTGGTGCCGTTGGTGCTGTTATTGTCGGTGATGAAGAGCTTGCCGCCCTCGAAGTCCAATATGGCGTGGCGTCCGCTGACGGTGGGATCGCTCAACACTATGTCCGCCGCCTTGCGCCCAATCACCGTCCTGGTTGCGGACAGCTCTCGCTTCTCCCCCTTGTCCGGGCCGTCGGTTATCTCGAGACTAACAAACACTCCGTCGGGAAGGGTCTGCGATTTGTCTTGCGACTCCAAGGAGCCGGATACCGTCTCGTCATTATCCGTATTATCCGTCATTATTTTCTCCAGTTATTCAAAAGCCCTTTAGAGCGTGGATTACACAAGGCGCGGGTGTCCGTGGCTTAGCGAAAAGATTATACAACATAACCCGCGCCAAGGTCATCAAAAAATCCTCCGAGCGAGATTTATAATAATACCATGCTTAAAACGACGGCGGCCAGAATCCCGCCCGAAAGCGCAAACATGAAGGGATGGACCTCTTTATACCTTCCCGACGCGGCCATGAGTATCGGCCAGGTTACGAACCCGGCCACCAGCCCCTTCGAGATGCTGAAGGTCAAGGGCATTATAATCATGGTAAAGAAAGCCGGCAGGGCCTGGGCGAAATCCTCCCAGTCAACCTTCCTCACGCTTCCCATCATCAGGCAGCCCACCACCACCAACGCTGGAGCGGTCACGAACTCCTTGGCGAAAAGTCCGACCAGCGGCGAAAAGAAAACGGCGGCGATGAAAAGAAGCGCCGTGATGATGCCGGCGAACCCCGTTCTCGCCCCCGCGGCCACGCCCGCGGCGCTTTCTATATAGGATGTTGTGGTTGACGTTCCCAATAACGCCCCGCCAATCGTGCCCACCGCGTCGGCCGTAAGCGCCCTGGTCGCTCGCGGAAGCTTTCCCTCATCGTCGAGAAAGCCCGCCCGCTCCGATACCCCCACCAGGGTCCCCACCGTGTCGAACAGGTCGAAAAAAAGCAGAACAAATGTCAGGGCCACCAGCTCCCACCTGGAGAATACCCCGAAAATATCCAGCTTGAAGGCCGTGGCCGACAGGGCCGGTTTCATGCTGATCACGTTTCCCCAAAAACCCACTCCCTCCGCTGGTTTTATCAGCCCGGAAACAACGCCCATTATTCCCGCCGCCAGGATGCCGAACAGTACGGCGCCCTTTATTCCCGCGGCCATCATGCCCGCGGTCAAGGCTATGGCCGCGAGGCTTATCATGGTGGCCGTATTGTTCAGGTCGCCCAGACGCACCAGGGTTACCGGATCGTCCACGATGACTCCGGCGTTTTTTAGCCCGATAAAGGCAATAAATATGCCGATGCCGGCGGCGATCGAGGTCTTGAGAGACTCGGGTATGGCGTTGATTAACATCTCCCTGGCTTTAATGAAAGTGAGGCCGAGAAAGATTATGCCCGACACGAACACCATGCCCAGGGCCGTCTGCCAGGGCACGTTAAAGCCCTTGACAATCTCGAAGGCGAAGAAGGCGTTAAGGCCCATGCCGGGCGCCAGGGCGATGGGGTACCTGGCGGCCAGGGCCATAACCAGCGTGGCCAGAGCCGAGGCGAGGCAGGTAGCGGTCATGACCGAGGCGAAATCCATGCCGGCGGCCTGAAGAATTCCCGGGTTGACGAAGATGATATAGGCCATGGTCATGAAGGTGGTCAGGCCTCCGGCAATCTCGGTCCTCATGTCCGTGCCCAGTCTCTCGAACTCGAAATACTTCCTTATTGCCTCAAGCATTTTGAACCCCCCTTAAGCCCGGCAATATGGATTGATTATCATGGGAGCGGCGACCTTGTCAAAATCCGGGTTTTATCTTTTCTCCTTTGGAACATAAATCTCCTCTTGACCTTACTCGGATAATTATACATAATCTAGCTTGGATAAATCCATTTTAAAGGTAAAAAGACCATGCCTGACATAATCGCGAAAATCAGGTCCGCCATCAATAGCAGCATTACTTACAGGATCGTTATTTTCCTGTCCTTGCTTCTTATTCTAATCATGGCGGTCAATTATATCCTTGCCTCTCGCGTCAAGGAAAGTTTCCTTACCTACCAGGAGGAATCTCTGATCGTCTACGCCAAGACCCTCTCTCGTCTTCTCAGCGAGTCCGTGCCCATTCGCGAGGCCATCGTCAACGACGACAGGGAATTGATCAATGGCGCGCTTTCCACCATGCGCGAGGACATTGACGTCACCTATATCGTTTATTACCTTTATAATGACTATGAACAAAAAATGACTCTTCTTTACGAGGATTACCCTTCTTCCTATACCAAGGAAGACTTCGATTTTCCCGCAAAGGTCCTTGATACCTCCGGCGAGGTAACCATAAAGGAATTAAGCCCCAAATCCGACGAAAGCGTCAGGATACTCGACGTAACCAGCGTCATGAACAGCAAAACCGGCGAGGTAATCGGCTGGTCGCGCGTGGGCGTTTCCACCGCCCAATCCCTGTCCATGGCCAATTACGTGACGTTTATGGCCATGTTTTCCATTGCCGCCGTTTTCGTGTTCGGTTTCTTCCTGGCCTATTACATCTACCGCAGCGCGACCAAACCCGTTATCGAGATCGCCGATTCCGTGAAAAAGGTCGCCGCCGGCAACCTTGACATAGAGATCGACGAGTCATTCGGCGGTGAAATAGGCGAGTTGGTCGAGTCCTTCAACCAGATGACCCAAAACCTTCGCTCCGAAAAAGAACAGAACCAGTTGATAATGAACCGCCTCTCCGAGACGATCGAGCTTATTAACGAAACCTCGGGAGACATATACTCGATCAGCGCACAGCAGTCGTCCGGCGCCACCGAACAGGCATCCTCCGTTTACCAGGCCTCCAGCACCAGCAAGGAAATCGCCGCCAGTTCCAACCGCATCGCCGAGACCACCGAGCAAATGGCCTCCGAGGCCAAGATGGCCTCGAAAGCCTGCGAGCAGGCACGTGAAGAAATTCAAGAGGCCATGGCCCAGGTGACCGACGCCTCGAACAAGGTTGACGAGGTGGCCAACAGAGTGGTCGAACTTGGCGAGAAGAGTCAAAGAATCTCGGGCATCATCGACATCATTAATGAAATAAGCCAGCATACCAACCTTTTGGCCCTTAACGCCGCCATCGAGGCCTCGGGCGCGAGCGAGGCGGGAAAGCGCTTTTCCGTCGTGGCCAAGGAAATTAGGCGTCTCGCCGAGAAGACCATCGAGTCGACCAAGGTGGTAAGGAACCTGATCGAGGAAATACAGACCGCCACCAACTCGACGGTCATGGTTACCGAGCAGAGCATGAAGAGCGCCAAGGAAGTGGCAAACATCATCTCGCGCATGGACGAGAGCGTTCAGCGCATCAACTCCATGGTCGACAAGACCCTTAAGGCCAGCACGGAGATCACTCTTTCCACCCGTCAGCAGACGACGGCCTGCGAGCAGATGGTCTCGACCATCATGGAAGTTTCCGAGGTCGCCAGCGAGGTAGAAAAGGGGGCCAAGGAAACCGAGGAATCTGTTTCGAAGTTACGTGAAATGTCGGGCAGCTTGCTCTCCCTTAATAAGGAAAGACTTTAAAAAGTCCTTATAACGAAAGGCCCGGAGCGGTTTACATCCTCTTGCCATATTGTATATTTTACGTTTTCATCCGCCTAAGGGGCCGCGTAACAATCCGGCGCTGGTACTTTTAAAAAAAAATCCCATCTCCTCTTTCAAACTGCCCGAACATATCACTACTGCATGGCCCTGCAATTTAGGAGAGTTATGTTAGTAATGAGTTAAAATTGGATTTATATAAAATGTGACCTGTTCGGCTTGGGCATAAATTTTTCCTTGACAATCGGACTCGCTCTGGTAGAGTACCCATTCACTGGGGGTTGCGACTTGATCGACCCGTTAATCTTATAGTCGCCGCTTGGAGTTTTGCCGCCATCATAAAATTCCAGACGGCCGCCAAAAAACAGCCTTAAATTAAATATATGAATCGTTTTTCCACGGGTTGTGTATAAACCTGTTGATAACTTTCTTTTGCTCAAAACGGGAGAATGGTCTTTTACTTTTTTTTATCTGAAGGATTGAAACGGAAAAACCATGCATAAAGAAAAAGTCTGGAACAAGATTCTAAGCGAGCTATCGCTCGAAATCGACCAAAACAACTTGACCAAGTTCCGTTCACTGCTTACCCTTGGCGACGTAAACCAGGAAAAGCTCATTATCCGAGCTTCCAACCGGTTCGTTTACGACTGGGTAAGAAAAAACTATCACAGCCAGATCGAGAACGCCGCTGGAGCGGCCCTTGGCAACAACGTTAAACTCCTTCTGGAGATCGACCGAAGCCCTGAGAAGATTGATAACGCCGCTCCTCTTTCGTCCGACTCCATTGCTTCCTCTTTCCCGGTCAAATCACCCGATTCTTCCTCGCGCTTGCCCCTTCCCAAGCATCCCATGCTTGTTCCCGAGATGACCTTCGAAAATTTCATCGTCGGTCCTTCCAACCAGTTCGCTCACGCCGCCTGCAAGGCCTTCTCCGAAAAGAACGCCAGAAACTACAACCCCATGTTCATCTATGGAGGAGTGGGCCTGGGCAAGACCCATCTTCTCAACGCGGTGGGCAACCGTATGCATGATATTAACCCCTCCCTCAAGATCATTTCCATTCAGGCCGAGAGCTTTATCCGTGACATGATCGAGGCCATCCGCAAGGAAAAGATGGAGGAGTTCAGGAGCAAATACCGAAACCAGTGCGACGTTCTTTTAATGGACGACGTTTACATCCTGGCCGGCAAGGAGAGGACCCAGGAGGAGTTTTTTTATACCTTTAACGAACTGATCAAAAACGGCAAGAAGATTATCTTTACTTCCGACAAGATGCCTCGGGAGATGACTACACTGGAGGAAAGGCTGAAAAGCCGTTTCGAGAGCGGCATGATGGTGGATATCCAGCCTCCCGAGTTCGAGACCAGGCTGGCCATCATGAAGTACTTCGCCGAGGTCGAAAGGATGATACTTCCCGACGACGTTGCTTTCTTTATGGCCGACAAAATCCGCTCCAACATCAGAAAACTCAAAGGCTGCATGATAAGGCTCGCGGCCCTCAGTTCTCTTTCCGGTACTCCTATAACTTTGGACTTGGCCAACGACATCATGATGGCCATCATCGAGGACGAGGATTCAAAGCTCACTTCAGAACTCATTATGAAAATCGTGGCCGATTACTTCAAGATCAAGGTATCCGATCTTAAATCTCCCAAGCGAAACAGAAAGTACACCGTGCCCAGGCAGATAGCCATGTATCTTTGCCGGCAGCTCTGCGATATGTCTTTTCCCGAGATCGGCCAGGCCTTCGGGGGAAGGGACCACTCGACCGTTATCCATTCCTGTAAGAAGATAGGCGTCGAGAAGAATACCGATCGCGAACTCGAAAGACATATCGATTGCCTTAAAAAGCAGCTTAAAATAAACCACTCGTAAACTCGGAGGTGAAATGTCGTCCGTTTCCTTATATTCGCCTTTCGTCGAGGCATCCGTTGATATTTACCCTGTTAACTACAGTATCAACAACTTTGTAGGTAACCTGTTGAAAGTCGTCTCAACCTTCTCCACAACTGGTATCCACAATTTTTCCACGGGCCTTTCAAGCCTTTTAGAATACATGTCAAAAACGTCTAAGTCTTTGCGTTCACAAGTAGCCTTTCCATTCAACCCAGGCTTTTTAACATAACCACTGGCTTTACTGTTAGTGTATTTTTTGATAATTAAATATATGAATATAAAGACGGCTGTTGAACGTACACCGGAATAACATGGAGGAGCATGGATGGAACTTACTATCGAAAGGGACGCTTTTATAAAGATACTGGGAAAAGTACAAGGCATCGTGGAGAAAAGAAACGCCATGCCCATACTGAGCAATACGCTGCTTCGAGCCTCTGACCAGAGTCTCGAGATACTGGCCACGGACCTCGAGGCCACCGTTATCGACACCTGCCCGGTGGACCTGTCCGAGGAGGGTTCAGTAACGCTTAACGCCAAGAAGCTTTTCGAGATAGTCAAGGAAATGCCTGATGGTCCATTGTTTTTAAAGTCCGATGACGAATATCACGTCGAGGTAAAAAGCGGCAAGGTAAGATACGAGATAATGGGCATGTCCAGCGACGATTACCCGAAAATTCCCGATCCCTCGGACTTTTCCTTTATCTCGGTCCCGGGTCCCTTGCTTTACGAGATGATCCATAAAACCATCTACGCCACGGCCGGTGAGGAGGCCAGGTTTTCCCTTAACGGCGTTCTTTTCGAGAAGACCGAGGAAGGTGAAGGGGTCCGCATGGTGGCGACAGACGGGCACAGGCTGGCCAAAATCGAGCGCATGATCGAGGGAGCTGGTAACATAGCCGTCGAAAAGCAGGTAATCCTTCCCAGGAAGGGCATGTCCGAGTCCATGAAGCTTCTCGATGGGGTCGAGAACGAGGTGGGTCTGGCCATCAAGGAAAAACAGGCGGCCGTGAAAATAGGGGATACCGTGCTGATTATGAGGCTGGTTGACGGCAAGTTCCCCGATTACAGGAAAGTTATCATCGAGGGATGCGACCAGAAGGCCACGGCTTCCAAGGAAGAGCTTATAAGGAATTTAAGAAGGGCGTCCCTCATGGTGGACGACAAGGCAAGGGCAGTTAAGTTCGAGTTCACGCCGGGAAACTTGAGACTCGAGAGCAAGAATATTAACGGAAGCTCATCAAGCGAACTCGATATAGATTACGATGGCGATAAGATGTCCATCGGTTTTAACGACAGGTATTTCGTGGACATTATGAACGCCACTAAAAGCGAGAAGATCGAAATAAACTTAAGGGACGAGCAGTCGCCGGCTCTCGTTACGATTCCGGACGAGGAAAATTACGTCTGCGTCATCATGCCCATGAGGCTGTGAAGTATTCCTGGTTGGACAAAGACGCCTTTTAATATGACGCAAAACTCTATCATGGCCGAGGAAGGAATTTTCCTTCCTCAGGACCAGCCGTTATGACCAGACCAACCATCGCATATATAAATCTCGAAGCGCTTATAAACAACTTCCAGGTCATCAAATCTCTTCTGATCGAATCGGGAAGAGATGAAAACTCCGTTATTTGCGCCGTCAAGGCCAACGCTTATGGCCATGGAGCGATAAGGATTACGCGGACCCTTGAGGAAGCTGGAGCTCGTTTTTTCGCCGTTTCCTGCATCGAGGAGGCCGTCGAGCTTCGAGAGGCTGGTATCGAATCCGATATTTTAGTCCTCAGTCCAGTTAGGTCTGGCGAGGTAAAGGAACTCCTGAAAGGTCGATTTATCGGCGTCCTTATTGGAGAGGAAGATATTGAAATCATCGAGAATGAAATATCAAATATAAAAGCAGCCCATTCTCCTCTTCAACTTTTCTTGAAAATCGATACGGGAATGGGACGCGCGGGCATCTTTCCCGAGCAGCTCGAGTCTTTTGCCGTTCGCGCCAACTCATGCCCTTTGATTAAGGTTACCGGCCTTCTATCTCATCTTTCATGCGCCGGCGGCGGGGATGAGGATGACCAAAAATATACGATGACTCAAATAGAAGATTTTGAACTGGCTATCAAAACGTCCCGTTCATTATTTAAAGATATAAAACATTATTCCCTGGCCAATTCGGCTGGAATAATATCCTTTCCGAAATCCATGGTGGGACTCGTAAGACCAGGAATAGCCCTTTATGGCGTAAGTCCTTTTAATGACGATATTTCCTCTCTCGGCTTCAAGCCCGTAATGAGCGTCGAGACAAAGATAGACAGGATTCGGGATTTTCCCGCCGGCTCTTGTATTTCTTATGGACGCGTGACAAAACTGAAAAGACCTTCCCGAGTGGCTATGATTCCCATCGGCTACGAGGACGGACTGCAAAGAAGGCTAAGCCCCGGATTCAACCTTGGAGTAAGGGGAAAACCCGCGCCCATACTGGGAGTGGTTACCATGGATTACGCCATGATAGACGTAACGGACATTAAAGACGCCGCGCCTGAAGACAGGGTCCTGGTTTTGGGTAGAGAGGGTAATCTTAGGATTTGCGCCGAGGATCACGCCGCTCGAGCCGGTACCATCGCCTATGAAATTCTTACCTCAATAGGAAACAGGGTCAGAAGGATTTACACGAACGGCTAGGTTTTTGAGAGCATATAGACTTTTGGAGGGTCCATGAAAGTATTGGTGGTAGGTTCCGGAGGAAGGGAGCACGCGCTTTGCTACAAAATATCCGCTTCCGACCAAGTTGAAGAGGTATACTGCGCTCCCGGGAACGGCGGCATATCCGAGCAGGCAAAGCTTCTTGAATTGTCCGCGATCGATCTGGATGGAATTGTCAAGGCATCTCATGACCTATCCATCGACCTGGTGGTGGTGGGACCGGAGGATCCGCTCTCGAAGGGACTTACCGACGCTCTGGAGGCTGAGGGCAAGTTGGTATTCGGCTGCTCGGGAAAGGCCGCGAGGCTTGAGGGCAGCAAGGTTTTCGCTAAAAAGCTTATGCGGGACAAAGGCATACCAACTGGCGACTTCGAGGCCTTCGAGGATAAAAAAGAAGCCGAGAAATTCGTAAGAGGCTATAAAGGCAAGCTGGTTGTAAAGGCCGACGGCCTGGCCGCGGGCAAGGGAGTAATGGTATGCGATAACGAAAGTGAGGCCCTTTCCGCCGTCGATTTGGTGATGGGCCAGAAGGCCTTCGGAGGCGCGGGCGATAAAGTACTCATCGAGGAGCGACTTTTCGGGGAGGAGGCAAGCTTTCTCGTTTTTACCGATGGAAAGAACATTGTTCCACTTGCGGGCTCGCAGGACCATAAAGCCGTTTACGATGGCGATAAGGGGCCCAACACGGGTGGAATGGGAGCTTACTCTCCCGCGCCCGTAATTGACGATAAGATGCATGATCGGGTTATCAATGAAGTTATTACTCCAACCATCGAGGCCATGAACGAGAGGGGAATACCATATAAAGGCGTGCTTTACGCGGGCCTTATGATAACCGAGCACGGACCCCAGGTGCTCGAGTTCAACTGCAGGTTCGGCGACCCCGAGACTCAGCCTCTTCTTTTCAGAATGAAAAGCGACATTATTGATTTCCTTCTGGCTTGCGCCAGGGCGGACGGGTCCTTGTCGAGTCTTGAAATTGAATGGGGAGACCCGACCGTTTGCGTGGTCATGGCAAGCAAGGGTTATCCGGGAAATTACGAGAAAGGCAAGGTAATATCCGGCATCGAGGAGGCCAACAAGATAGACGGCGCTTACGTTTTCCACGCGGGCACGGATAAAAAAGACGGCAAGATTCTAACCTCGGGCGGACGGGTCCTTGGCGTAACCGCCTCGGGACCGGATATTAAAAAAGCCATCGACAAAGCCTATAAGGCGGTAATGAAAATCTCGTGGGAAGGCGCCTACTACAGGAAAGACATAGGACAAAAAGCCCTCGGGCGTAAATAGGCGGACCCCTTTTGAAACTGGAAATCTGCCAGGATAAAAAAGACCTTGGCATAAAGGCCGCGTCACGGGGAGCGGGGCTTATAAAAAGGGCCATAAGCGAAACAGGATCGGCCCGGATAATTCTCGCCACCGGCGCCTCACAGTTCGAGACCCTGTCGCGCCTCGTTTCCGAGCCGGACGTGGACTGGAAAAAAGTCATTGCCTTCCATCTCGATGAATACGTTGGTCTTCCTTTTTCCCACCCGGCCTCTTTCCGAAAGTACTTGAAGGAGAGGTTCGCCGACAAGGTACCAATCGGAAGCTTCGTCTATATCGACGGCGAGAATAACCCGGAAAAAGAATTGAAGAGGCTGGGAAGACTGATCGAGTCCGCTCCCGTTGACGTGGCCTTCGTTGGGGTGGGCGAAAACGGCCATCTCGCCTTTAACGACCCGCCGGCCGATTTCAATACTGACGAACCCTATATAATCGTTCGGCTAAACCGTGAATGTAAGCGCCAGCAGGTGGGCGAGGGCTGGTTCGGCTCGGTAGCCGAAGTCCCTGACAAGGCTATATCCATGTCTATAAGGCAAATAATGCGGAGCCAAAAAATTATCTGCGCCGTGCCCGACCTCCGAAAAGCCCGGGCCGTAAAGAACTGCTTTCAGGGCGACGTAACGCCGAACGCTCCCGCCTCAATATTGAGGGAACATGATATGTCCTTTGTTTTCCTGGACCGCGAGTCTTCTTCGATGCTGGATTAAGGGGAGATGATCAGGGAGTTATATTACCATCTCTCGTGGGATATGAGCCCGAGGACCTTGCTCAGGTGTTTGATAAGGGCTTCCTTGTTGTCCACCGGACCCAAAGTGGCGTACTTGGCGGGGTTCAGATACCTTATGACTTTCTTGAAGGTGTCGTCGCATGGCTTGTTGGTCAGAAACAGTATGGGTATGGTATCGTGTTCCTGATAGGTCCTTTCGATGGCCCTTAGGCCTATCATGGCGTTAATACCATTCAGAAATGGCATGGGCACGTCCGTAACCACAAGGTCGAGCCTACCGTTGCCGCCGCGGTTTTCGACCTCGCCGATGACGTGGACGATCATTTCCTCGCCGTTTTCTTTGGAGACGACCCGGCGGGCAAGTTGCTTTTCCGTCATTTTATCCACCAGGAGTTGGCGGATGCCGGGAGAATATCCCACTACCATGATGGTATCGAGGTTTGGAATGCTGATGGAATCGTCGGTAAAACTTACTTCATCGAGCGATATGGTTTTTTCCTCGGGTTCTTCTTTAATGATGGAACCGCACATACTGCAACGCGGAACGCGTTTACCCTGCGGTCCCATCGCGAAGACGATCTCGGACTCGTTCTGGCAATTGTCGCAAAAGACTCTTTCACCCGGTTTCGGCATGGACCCTCGCTATGAAGTATAGAATAAATTTGGGTTTTTGTCAAAATACTCCGTTAATTTTATTGAACAAAAGACAATTGGCGGACGGGAGCTTCCCCCCAAACCTGTCGTTGCATCTGGAAGCTCACCGTCCGCGCCCTGTTTTTGTGTCTGTAAGAATAGACGGGCAAGAAAAAATATTCTTGCACAAAATTATGGTATTTTAACGGGGGTGAAATGAAAAAATTTCTTTTTCCCATTTTGTCGATAATGATCTGTTTTTTCGCGTGCGGCGCCGAAACCAGGGTCGTCCGGGTAATCGACGGCGATACGGTGGTGGTAAAAGAAGGAGCGGAGAAAGTTAGAATCCGGCTGATTGGGGTTGACGCTCCTGAAATAGTTCATCCCGATTACGAGAAAAACGATTATTACGGACCCGAGTCCAAAGCCTGCCTGGCCCAAATGATCGAGGGAACCACAGTTTTGCTCGTTTACGACGGGCCGGGAAAGAAGCCGAAAAAAGACGACTACGGACGGACTTTAGCCTATATCTATAAAAACGGCGAGAACGTTAACGCGGCAATGATACAAAAGGGGTGCGCTCGGGCCTACCGAAAGTATCCTCATTCCGAGCGCGATAGGTTCATCGATCTCGAGATGGAGTCAAAAAAGGCGAAAAGGGGCATGTGGTCGAAAAGGTGAGATGGGGCAATTTGCCGAATCTTGATCCAGGGCATGAAAATTTCAAAGCCGGGCAAAATTTTTTAACGTTCAAGTTTAAGAAATAATTCTAAATATTACTGATACTTAAAGATAAGCTCAAAATTAAGATCATTTTGCGGAATCCTTTTTTGCGCCGGAGCATCTAAACTTATAAAGGGAAGCCTCCAAGCTCCCGCCAGGGCCGCGCTTCTAGCCTTGGCCGAGATTTTACGGCGCCATCCGCGCCGGGACTGAAAGGGCCGATAATTGACGGCCGAGAAAAGGGTGATTACATTTAAGCTGGAGGCAATACCTCCCTGGACCACTGGGGAAAACCCTGGGTCAAAGCAAGGTCGGCAGGTCTTTCCTCCTCCTTCTACTGCCGACCTTGCCGTTTATTGTATTGATGGGAGGTGAAGGCGCGAGTTGCGCTTAGGGACCCGACGCGCTTTCTTCTAAAGAGGACGGGTTATTAAGTCAGGGTAACGGCTTCACGTCAAGAAGCGATACAAATTTTCGCGTAATTCCTCATTGCAGTTACTTGCAAGTCTACGGTGGAAACCGGATACCGGTAAAACGCGGCTGAATAAGAGCAAATTATTTCCTCTATCGTTCTCGTAAGATTCATCCCTTGCCCACATTTAACCTTTTCTTAAAGTCGATTTTAAGAAAATCAGACCAAGTATTTTAATAGCTTGACAATTTTATTTTATTTTGCTAAATTGATAGTAAGGTACAGGCAAGGTACATGCTATTAAGGGGAAGAATCTCTATATTATTAACGAGCATCCCAATTAAGCGGGTTCTTTGCCTGGAAGCGGTTCAGTTATCAACCGGCGAAGGCGTGAAGTATTCGGGCTTTCGCTCCTGGACGTTGAGGAGATGGCCGGTTCCCAGCCCCGGGAAGCGTCCGTCATCGTTAAGGCTGGGGGCACAAAAAAGGAGTGGGAGGCATGAGTTCTAACCATAATAATGGGATCATAAGGCGTTTCGCGCCGCTGGGCATGGCTATCGTCCTGGCGGTAAGTCTCGGTTTCTTCGCGCAGTTGTCGTGCGGTCTTGGCCAGTCCAGCGATTTCGGCAAGGACGACCTGGACGACACCTCGGCTGAAAACGCGCCCGTCTACGAGGGAGTGGCGGTTACCTTGACAGGCGACTCTCTGCTCGGCGCCTTGGCCGTGGCCGACAACGGCGAGATCATGGCGGCTATAAACGATTATATTACGGACCCCAATACCGGCGCGGAATTGTTTGTCGGCTACAAGGGCGTTATATGGTACGACCCGGCAAGCGGCAATTATTTCATACTCTATTACGATTCGGGATCACCGGTATTAAGTTACGTGGATCAATATCTGTTCTTTATGATGAACTTCTCCTCCATGGGCGTCGACATGGCCGTGCTCGAGCCGGAGTCCCTGGGTGGACAGATCGAGACGGCGCGGTCCACGCCCTACATGAGTTTTCAGCTTTTCAACTCCTCCCGTTCAGCCTACAGCCTCTACTCATTAGGTGGAGTTTTCCGTAGCGCCGCCATCGGCATGAACCTTCACGCCTGCACCCTCGAGTATTACGGGGGCGACAATTTCACCTCCATACCGGCTTACTATTACCCGTGCACCGAGGCCGCGCCCATTACGGGCCCTCAATCGGGCAATACTCTTATCACCGGCAAGGCCGGAATGATCGCCTATCTTTCCCAGTTGGGCCCGGCTGACGAAACGGGACTTACCCTTACCAAAAGGGTGTTCGAGTCCGAGATGTGCACTACTCCCCTCGATGAATGCATCGAAGCCTATCTTGCGCAGGTCAGGCCCATAGTGCTGGACGCGAATACCGACGTAGGCGACGCCGGCATGACCCTTAGGTTGGCCCAGGGCTCCCTCGAGTACGGCTCGGGCGATATTCAGGTCACCCTGGCATGGGACACGGACACCGACGTTGACCTGCACGTATTCGATCCGAATTTCACCGGTACTGAAGCACCTGGGACCTCTGGGGACGGGCATATCTATTTCGCCCAGAAAACCGCCAACTCGGGCGGAAAGTTGGACGTTGACGATATCAACGGATTAGGACCCGAAAATATCTATTGGAACGCGGGCGCCGCTATTAACGGCAACTACAGGGTCTACGTGTTTTACTGGTCTGATTACGTCGAACCCCCCGCCGCTATCACTACCAACTACAGGGTGCTGGTCAAGAGCGGAGAATACTTCAAAACCTTTGACGGAGACCTCCTCGTGGATGGAGCGGATTGGGATTCTATCGTGACATTCCCCTGGCCCGCCGTTGCCTTTCCCTGATAATTAATAGCCACGAAAGAACCGGGGCGACGTCAACTGGCGCCGCCCCTTTTTTCTTCCGCCTCACGGCTAAAAAATTATCATTTCCTCGCCCGTCCAGATAACGGCCACGATCTTGGCCTCCTTGTCTCCATGGCGGGCCACGCGGTGGGGTATGTTCGAGTCGTAGTAAATCGAGTCTCCCTCTTTAAGTATCTCCGAGGCCTCGCCCAGGATGACCTCGATCTCCCCCTCGAGCACGAAGATGAACTCCTCCCCCGCGTGCTGGTTAAGGTCGGTCTGGGGGACCTCCGCCTCCGTAAGGGTAACCACGAAGGGCTCCATTTTCCTGTTCTTCTTGGCGAAACCCAGGGCCTCGTAGGAGTAGCCGTAGCTAAGGCCCTCGGTGGAGGCGAACCTGCTGGCGACGGGACGGTCGTCTCGACGCACGAGGCAAAAAGGAGACTCGGCCTGGTCGGAAAAAAACATGCCCGTGGGTATCCCCATGGCCTTGGCCAGCCGAATAAGAGTTCCAAGCGGAGGCGATACCATATGGTTCTCAATCTGGGAAAGCACCGAGCTGGAGATGCCGCTTCGTTTGGCGACTTCGTCCAGGCTAAGGGCCTTATCCTCTCTTAAAAGTTTAATCCTCTCGCCAACTTTGACCTCATCGCGGGGGTTGGACATGGTAAACCTCCATTGGACAAAAAGTGTTGATTCGGCGGGTCCGGGTTTTTAAACGGAGCCGCGCTATTTCCCGTTGTTGCAAAGCTCGAGGCCCTTGCCGATGGCCTCCATGTTCTTGGGAATGAACTTCCTGTTGCGCTCGGACAACGCCGCGGCCATGCCTTCCTCGATAGACTCGACCTTGACCGCGCCGGTCCGGCCCACGTAAAGGCCAAGGGCGATCATGTTCGCAAGACGCGTGTTCCCCATCTCGGCGGCCATCTCGTTGAAGGGATGGGCCTCCAGTATAACGTCCTTTCTCGTCATCATCGAGGCCGGCACCAGGGAGCCGTTAACGATAAGAAGACCATCGGGCAACACCTTGCCCTCGTACAGCCTGAAAGCCTTGGTGCTCATGGTGATCATGGCCTGGGGGGTAGTGACCGCCGGGCTTCCAACTGGAAGGTCCGACATAACGACCGTGCAGTTGGCGTTTCCACCCCGCATCTCGACCCCGTAGCTGGGCAAAAAAGTAACCTCGCGTCCCTCGGCCAGGGCCGCCTCCGCGATGATGTTGCCTATCAGCAAAATTCCCTGACCGCCGTCGCCGGCAATAAACACGTCGTTTATCATGCTTCTTCTCCGATCCTGGACCTTTCCCGCCGGGCCTTCCTAGAGGTGCTCGGCTTCCTTTTTATCCTTAAATACTCCCAGCGGGAAATAAGGTATCATCTCTTCGGCAACCCTTTCCATGGCCCGGGCGGGCGTCATGCCCCAGTCGGTGGGACAGGCGGACAAGACCTCGACGAAGCCAAAGCCGTCCCTTTCCACCTGGGCCTCGAAGGCCTGGAAGATAAGCTTCCTGGCCCGTTTCAGGTTGGCCGGCTTATTCACGGCGGCCCGGGCCACGAAGGACGGCCCCTCCATGACGGCGAGAATCTCGCACATCCGCATGGGGTATCCGGCCCCGTGCCAGTCCCGTCCGTAAGGAGACGTCGTTGTCACCTGGCCGAGCAAGGTTGTGGGCGCCATCTGGCCTCCCGTCATGCCGTAGGTGGTGTTGTTGACGAAGACCACGGTCATTTTCTCGCCTCGGTTGGCGGCGTGGATAATCTCGGCCGTGCCGATGGCCGCCAGGTCTCCGTCTCCCTGGTATGTGAACACGTACTTGTCAGGGAGGGCCCTTCTAAGTCCCGTGGCCACCGCCGGCGCCCGGCCGTGAGGGGCCTCGACCACGTCGGTCTTGATATAGTTGTAAAGGAAAACCGAGCAGCCCACGCTGGCGGCGCCTACCGTCCTTTCACGGATACCGAAATGATCGATGGCCTCGGCCACCAGACGATGGATTATCCCGTGGTTGCAGCCGGGGCAAAAGTGGGTGGGAACGTCGCAAAGCGACTCGGGACGAGGGTTCTTAAGTTTCAAGGCGGTTTCGCTCATTTTCTTCTCCATGGCCGGGACCTAAAAGTCATCCCGGATAGGCCTCCATGATCTCGTGATAAATATCGTCCGGCGTGGGAAGAGAACCCGCGCCGTTGGGCCGGCCGTAAAAATTGATCTTAGCCTTCCTGCCCGCCGACATACGAACGTCCTCCAGGAGTTGGCCCGTGCTAAGCTCGGTGACCAAAAAGGTCTTGCCCGCGTCGGCAAGCTCGGCGATGGCGTCCTCCGGGAAAGGGCAGATAGTGATGGGCCGAAGCAGGCCGACCTTTTTTCCCTCGGATCGCGCCCGGTCGATCGAGGTCTTGCTGATCCGGGCGGGGCTGCCGAAGGCGACCACCACCAACTCGGCGTCGTCGAGTTTATACCTCTCGAAGCGAGTCTCCTTGTCCTTGATTTCCAGGAACTTTTTATGCAGCTTCCAGCAATGGGCCTCGAGCTCGCCCTCCCCAAGGTAAAGGGACTTGACCACGCGAGGGTCCCTGCCCTCGGCGCCCGTCGTAATCCAATCCTTTCCCGGCAGGGGCGGGAACTCGGGCGCGCTCGTGTCAACGGCTTCCTTCATCTGACCGAGCATGGCGTCGGCCAGAACGATAACGGGCGTACGGTAGCGCTGGGAAAGGTCGAAGGCGAGAATGGTATGGTCCCACATCTCCTGGACCGACGCCGGCGCCAGCGCGGGAGTGCGGTAATCCCCGTGGCCGCCGCCCCGGGTGGCCTGGAAATAGTCTCCCTGGCTGGGTGAGATGCCTCCCAGGCCGGGACCCGAGCGCTGAACGTTAACGATAACGCCCGGCACCTCCGAGCCAGCCATGTAAGAGATACCCTCCTGCATTAATGATATGCCGGGGCCCGAGCTGGAGGTCATGACCTTGACCCCAGCGCTGCCCGCGCCCAGCAGCATGTTGATCGAGGCCACCTCGCTCTCGGCCTGAAGAAAAACGCCGCCAAGCTTTGGAAAGGCCCGGCTTAAATACTCGGGTATCTCGGACTGGGGAGTGATCGGGTAGCCGAAATAATAGCGGCAGCCGGCCTCGATGGCCGCCATGGCGACGGCGTCGTTGCCCTTGATAAGTTTCTTTTTCTTTTTGTCCATCCGGTTCCACCAAAATTTTTATCGATTATTAGGCAAGAGGAAAAGGACCGGGCCTACTTATAGACCTCGATGGCCGTGTCCGGGCACATGTCGGCGCAGACGCCGCAACCGGTGCATTCTTCCTCGTTGTCCTGGCGGCAGAAGAAATAACCAGAGGAGTTCATCTCGTCTCCTATTACCAGGCAGCCCTTGGTGCAAAAGGTCACGCAAAGGCCGCATTCCTTGCACCTCTCCTTGTTAATCAAAACCTTCGCCATATTGATTCCCTATTATTATCTTTATTGCATTATCCGAACGTTATAGAAAAGCTCGGCGTCACGGCGGCTTTTGGTTTCGGACCAGACGGTAAACCGACGGGTTAATGATATCAGGAAAATACTTGGCTTTCCAAAAGAAGCGGGGCCGAAAGAGTCTCGGCCGACCGGGTCGCCGCGTTTTTCTCGTTAAAACCGCCTTGATGGGCGGGGCCCTGGGCCAGGTCATCTCTCGAGGCCACGGCGTAGGGGACCGCCCCTCCCCGGTGGCCCCTTTCCCTGACCGGCGTTTCGTGGTCGGGAAGGAGAAGGACCCTGTAGTCGTCGAATTTTGTCAGCCCCTCGAGCACCGTTCCCACCGCTCTTTTATCGAAATCCTCGATGGCCTTGATTTTCAGGTCCAGGTCTCCCTCGTGCCCGGCCTCGTCCGGGGCCTCGACGTGAAGAAATACAAAGTCCACTTCCTCGAGCACCTCGAGAACGGCCATGGCCTTGCCCTCATAGTCGGTATCCACGTAGCCCGTCGCGCCGGGGACCTCGACTATCTTCATCTTCAACATGCGGGCCAGCCCTCGAATGAGGTCAACTCCCGTGACCACGGCGCTCGAAAGCCCGTGCCTCTCTGAAAAGGGCGGCAGGGCCGCGGGCCGGCCCATGCCCCAGAACCAGACGCCGTTAATCGGAGGCTTGCCCAATTTCTTTCTCGCCTGGTTGACGGGATGGTCCTTTAAAAGGTCGATGGCCTTTTGCTGAAGACCCTCGATGAATTCTCCGCCCGGGCCAGAGGGAGCAATGTCCCGTATAGGCTTTCCCGCGTAGTCGTGAGGCGGCTTTAAGTCGGGGGAACCGTCAAAGCCCGTCACGAGGCACAGGTTTCTGAAACTTACTCCGGGCACGAACTTGACGTCCTTGCCCGCCATCATGGTCTTGATGGTCTCGATGATGGCCCTTTGTTCGTCCCAGGTGGGATGGCCGCCGCTGTAATCGGCCATAACAAGCTCGCCGTCCTTGTGGGCCAGGCTGACAAGGTTCATACGAAAGGCCACTTGCCCGGGCTTGAGAGTTATGCCCAGAGCGGCGGCCTCGATGGCCGCCCGGCCCGTGTAGTACATATCCGGGTCGAAGCCCAATATGGACATGTTCGCCACGTCGCTGCCCGGTTCCATACCGGCGGGCACCGTCTCGACCAGGCCCAGCCGGCCCGAGTCGGCGATCAGGTCCATGTTAGGAGTATCGGCCAACTCGAGAGGCGTTTTGTTGTCCCGTTCGGATTGGGGGTCGTCGGCCATGCCGTCGCCCAGTAATACAATGTATTTCATTACAGGTACCAGGACCGCCTTTATCAATAAGATAAGATCGATTATCAAGTATAGCGTTATTGTCGTGATTTCGCCAGCTTGGAACTTTCATTCTCGCCGTCCCTCCGGGATGGTCCCTTCGGACGGCCCATAAATAACGCGGTTAACTATCGATATCCGATGGAGGCGGTTAGGGTCGGGGTCTCGTGAATTTTTCCGGCCGCCAGGATCGAGTCCATTTTCGCGCCCACCGCCATGGCGACTACTCGTCCGCTTCCTTTTGGCGTCTTCAGCGCGTATCCGGCGGGGATGGGGACCCAGCCCTTTTCTATGGGCTTTGTCCAGCCGGGGTTATATAGGACCAGCATCCGGGGCTCCATTCCGATCTTCCTTGAAAGCTCGGCCAGGGTATAAGCCCGGGGAAGCTTCACCAGATCGTAGCTGGAGGGATCGGGAGCATAAGATTTGATCTTATTTCCCGCGATAATTTTCTCCGCCCGGATAACGCCCAGAAGCCTGGCGTAAAAGTTCTCGACCGCGTAACCGAAGGCCGCGTGATTGTAGCGATCCAAGACCTCGATCAAGGTGTCGGACCCGGTCCTTTTTACGGCCCGGGCCATGCGGTTGGTTCCCGCGTTGTAGGCCGTGACCGCCAGGGGCCAAGACCCGAGACGCTCATGGCCGTCCGCGAGGATGTCCGCCGCCATCTCCGCGCCTTTAAGCGGATTTCGCCTCTCGTCGATCACGTCGTTGATGACCATGCGGGGACGGGCCGTCCCATAGAGTATCTGCCACGCGCCGGCGGCGCCCCTGCTCGAGAGCGCGTCCCGATCGAACATGCTCTCAACGTAAACCAGCCGGGTCAGGGAAGCGGGCATGCCGCGCCTGGTAAAAGTCCTTTCCATGGCGGGCATGTAGGGGGCCGCCCTGGTAATGGCGGACTCGAGCTCGTTGCGTCGGCCGCGAAGAACGCCGATGGCCCCGCTCCGAGCGGCCAGGGCGAAGCGGTCGCGTCCGGGCACGCGGTCGAATTTATGGTAGAGTTTTAAAAGCTCCTCGGCGTCGCTCTTTTCACGGATCGCGGCGACGGGGTCTGGACAGTGGTTGACCACGTCGTGAAGAACGTAAAGTCTCGCTCGAAGCCTGGCCAGGGCGCGGTCTTTTCCGCGCGGCCGGTCGGACACGTCGAAATAGATTATGGATGGGTGGTCGCGGTTGAACGCGATTAAACGAGAATGGTCGTATTTTCCGTAAACGGCCTCCCAAAGCCTCACTTTTTCGCGGAGCTCGCGAGGAAGGGGAAGCCCGTCCACCTTGTCGGCCGCCATAATGAAAGCGGCTTCGGCCTCGAGAGAATCGACCAGCTTCCCATCCGGTCTTAGGGGAACCGCCATCGAGGCCGAACCGACGGCGTGCTTTACAACCGCCCTGGCGTCCGGCCGGGAGGCGTCAAGCCCGAAGGCCAGCAAAGCCGCGGCGATGGCCAGTATGATTCTGGTTTTAATTCTCATATAATGGTTTCGTCGGCCAGGGGAAGATATAATAATTTTGTCTTCGACGTAAGGCGCGATCTTCGAGCGTGGCGGCGGCTGGCTTTCGAACTTGTAACAATCGCGGCGAACGGGAGCTCGTCGTGGAATACCCCTTGCAATTTAGAGATTAAGCTCATGCGACTAGGTTTGTCAAGTAACTCGATTAAATTACTGGCCTGTATATTGCTGGTCGGGTCCTGTTCCCAGGCTAAAGACCAAAAAGGCCCGGACAGGACAATAACGGTCGGCCTGGAAGGTACCCCAAAAATACTGGACAGCCGCCTGGCCATGGACGCCTATTCCTCCCGAATCCTGCCCCTTATCTACGAGGGACTGGTAAGGGTGGACCAAAACGGAGAGCCGACGCCCCGCTTGGCCGAGTATTGGGAAAACCCCGACCCCCTTACCTATATATTCCATTTGCGCAGAGGAAGGCGCTGCCCGGACGGGACCGAGATAAAGGCGAAAGACGTTAAATACACTCTTCTCAGCCTGGGAGACCCCGACCTCAAATCTCCCCGCAAATACGTTTTCAACAGGATCGCCTCGGTCGAGACGGATGGCGACTGCGCGGTAAAGATAACTCTAAAGGAAGTCTACGCCCCCATCTTGACCGAGCTTAACTTCGGGATCGTGCCCGAGGCCGCCGCCGGCTTGGAGTCCTTTCGGGAAAAGCCCTTCGGCTCGGGACCCTTCATGGTCGAGTCCTTCGAGCCGGGCGAGGGGGTCATATTGTCGCCCAACCCCCATTACGCCGGCGAGAAGCCGACCATGGACCGCGTTGTCTTCCGCGTGCTCCAGGACCCGGTCACCAGGGTCATGGCCCTCGAGAGCGGGGAGGTGGACCTTTTGCAGAACTCCGTGCCCCCCGACGACCTCGCGCTCTTACGGGAAAACCCGAAGATAGAGGTCATAGTCGAGCCGGGCATCAACTACAATTATATCGGGTTCAACCTCGAGGACCCCATCTTGAAAAAGCGGGAGGTCAGGCGGGCCATCGCCCACGCCATCGACAGGGAGAGCCTGGCCGGGTGCCTTTTAAAAGGCACGGTGGACCCGGCCTCCGGCCTTCTCGCGCCTTCCAACTGGGCTTATAACGGCGCCGTCGAGGTTTACGAGTACGACCCCGAGCTGGCCCGCCGGATTCTGGACGAGGCCGGGTACGAGGACCCCGACGGAGAAGGGCCGCTTCCCCGCTTCGAGCTGGTCTATAAAACCAGCACCGACAAGACGCGCCGGTGGGTGGCCGAGGCGGTCGCATATCAACTTGGACTGGTTGGGATCGAGGTCGAGACCAGGTCGCACGAGTGGGGAACTTTTTACGAGGACATAAAAGCCGGCCGCTTCCAGATGTACTCTCTTAGCTGGGTGGGAATTACCGAGCCGGACATATATCACTTCGCCCTGCACTCGGACAGCGTTCCTCCCTCGGGCGGCAACAGGAACCGCTACCGGAACAAAGAAATGGACGCGCTTCTCGACCGGGGCAGACTGGTAACGGACGCGGCCGAGCGCCGCCGGATTTACGGCGAGGTCCAGGCCATCGCGGCCAGGGACCTGCCATATATAAGTCTTTGGTACGCCCGCAACGTGGTGGCCATGGACGGAAGGCTTTCCGGCTTCAAGATATACCCGGGCGGCGACTACGAGTCGCTGGCGTGGATGACCCGCCGCTGAAGAGGCTCTCTTTCACTTCCGAGCGCTTTTCGGGCAAAACCTTTCTCTCCGATTTCCTTGGCCAATCCCGGCTTTTGTTCGTCCGTATTGCATGACTCGAAGAATCAAGATATATTTTGGGCCATGGTCAGCAGGATAGCCGGATTGCGAGGGGTGGCCGAGGAGGCGTACAAGGAAGCCCTTCTCGCCGCGGACCCGGAGGAGGCGATCCACCGTTATTTCAGGGTCAGGAACAACGTGCTCCGAGTGGGAGACGTGGATTATTTCCTTTCCCGGTTCGAGCGGATATTCGTCGTCGGCGCGGGCAAGGCCTCGGTCAAAATGGCCAACGCCGTCGAGAGGATACTCGGCGCCCGCGTCTCGGGCGGCATCATCATTACCAACCGGGCCCAGCCCAACCGCCTTCGCAACATCCTGGTCCGCGAGGCTGGCCATCCCCTGCCCGACGAGGACGGGGTCAGGGCCACGGAGGAGTTGCTCGAGTTCGTCGAGCCCATGACCGAGCGGGACCTGGTCATATGCGTAATCTCCGGCGGAGGCTCGGCCCTTTTGACCTCTCCCCTTGACGGCGTCGAGGTGTCGGACCTCCAAAAGGCCACGCGCCTTTTCCTTTCCTCGGGCATGACCATCCATGAGATCAACGCCGTAAGAAAGCACGTCGAGAAGGTGAAGGGGGGAAGGCTGGCCGAGAAAATCTTTCCCGCCACCACCATCACCCTCATTCTTTCCGACGTTATCGGCGACAACCTCGACGTTATCGCCAGCGGGCCCACCAGTCCGGACACGCAGACCTTCGCCGACGCGGTCGAGATACTCAACCGTCGCGGGATATGGACCGAGGTCCCCGAGTCGGTCAGGGCCGTCCTGGAAAAGGGGGAAAAGGGCGAGCTGCCGGAGACGCCCAAGGAGGACAGCGAGGCCTTCAGGCGCGTCCACCACCAGATCATCGGCTCGAACCGGCTCTCGCTCATCTCCGCCGATTACAGGGCCCATCGGCTGGGCATGTCCACCATGATCCTATCCTCGAGCGTCTCGGGAGAGTCGCGCGAGATAGCCCATTTCTACGCCGCCCTGGCCAGGGAAATCCACGCGCACGGAAGGCCCCTGCACCCGCCGGCCTGTCTGATAGCGGGGGGCGAGACCACCGTAACCGTCGCGGGCTCGGGCAAGGGTGGAAGATGCCAGGAGTTGGCCCTGGCCGTGGCCAGGGACATAAAGGACGTGCCCGGCGTGGTTTTTCTGGCCGCGGGAACGGACGGCCTGGACGGGCCGACCGACGCGGCCGGCGCGTTAGTGGACTCGACCACCGTCGCCCGGGCCAAGAGAAAGGGACTAAATCCCTACGAGGTTTTGATAAACAACGACTCGTACAACCTGTTTAAAGAGCTTGGAGACCTTTTTACCACCGGTCCCACCGGCACGAACGTGATGGACATTCACATCCTGCTGGTGGGATGAAACCTTTTCAAGGCCCGGGAAGTCCGATAAAAACCAGCCCAGGCCGGGAACCTCCCGAGACGGGCCGGCCATAAACGGAGGATCGCCATGTGGCTGACAATGGAACGCATGCTCGATTACGCCAAACCCGGCGAGTACGCGCTGGGCGCCTTTCACGCCATCAACCTCGAGCAGATGCAGGGAATCCTCGAGGCCGCCTTCGAGGAGCGGGCGCCAGTTATCGTGTCCATGGACGAGAGGGCCGCCATGTACGCCGGGATCGGGCCCTTCCTGTCCATGAGCAAAGAGCTGGCCGAGGAAGTACCCGTGCCCGTGGCCGTGCAGTTCGATCACGTCCGCGACCTCGACCTTATCAAGCAGGCCTTGGCCAAGGGCATTACCGCGGTTTTATGCGACGTTCGCGAGATACCCCTGTACCGTTCTCTGGACAAGCTCCAAAAGATTAAAAAGGAGTGCGACAAGACCGGGGCCCTGCTCGAGATCGAGATGCTTCTTCCCTCCGCCGACGACCTCGAGGCCCTGTCAAGGACCTTCAAGACCATCGGCCAGGTGGCCCCCTATTCCATCTGCGTCTCCGCCGACCAGGAGCACAAGACCCGGCCCCATCCCGATTTCTTCGAGATGGCGAAGAATTTAAATAAAAGCACGGACGTCAACTTCAGCCTGGCGGGCGCGGGACAATGGCCGGACGAGGACCTGAAGAAGGCCATCGAGTCGGGCGCGTGGAAGGTATCGATCGGGACCAGGATCAACCGGGGCTTCACCGAGGGGTTAAAGCAATTCCTCGACAAACACCCCGAGAGAATACATCCGCGCTCCTATCTGGGCGCCGCGCGGGATTCCTTCCGGGCCGAGGTGGCCCAGTGTATCCGACTGCTCGGATCGTCGGGAAAAATCTAGAGTTATCTCTTTTACAATGATATGATTGAGACGGCGGAGCGCCCGGGCGGCTATCCGGTCGTCGGCGCTCGCCCATATTCGTGGAAAAGACGAAAGGAGTTTTAGCCATGAAGAAATCAACGGCAGTCATCGCGGCGTTAATCTGTTTGTCAGCCCTTTTCAGCGCGTCGGCAGACAAGGAGAGGGTCCTGCGGCTGGCCACCACCACCAGCACTCAAAACAGCGGGCTGCTGGACGACCTTTTACCCCGGTTCGAAAAGTCCCACGGAGTAAAAGTCCACGTCATCGCGGTCGGTACGGGCAAGGCCCTCAAGTTGGGCGAGAACGGCGACGTGGACCTGGTCATGGTACACGCGCCCGCGGCCGAGATGGACTTTATGGACTCTGACTTCGGCGTCAACCGCCGTCCGTTCATGAAGAACGACTTCATCCTGGTGGGACCATCCTCGGACCCGGCCGGCCTTAAGGGTTCGGCCAACCTGGCCGAGGCCCTTGCCAAGATAAAGAAATCCGAGACGGCCCAGTTCATCTCGCGTGGAGACGACTCGGGCACGCATAAAAAGGAACTCGAGCTGTGGGAAAAAGCCGGGGGCAAGCCCTCGGGCGGCAATTACCTCGAGATCGGGCAGGGCATGGGGGCGGCCCTTCGCATGGCCGACGAAAAGGACGCTTACACTCTTTCCGACCGGGGCACCTACTTGGCCATGAAGGACCAGATGGACCTGGCCATTTTGTTCGAGGGCGACGCGGGGCTTGACAATCCTTACGCGGTCATAGCCGTCAATCCCGCCCGGTATCCGGACTCCAACTATATGGACGCCATGCTTCTTATAGCCTGGCTGACCTCACCTGAGGGCCAGAAGGCGATCGGAGACTTCCGCGTCGGCGGCGAGTTGCTTTTCCATCCCACCGCCATACCCGCGAAGTAATAGGGGGCAAACCCGCTTTATATGGACTCGCCTCTCGAAATAGTACGCGGGGCCGAGGTCGCGGAAATCACGTGGCTTTCCTTCCGCGTGTCCCTTTCGGCCACGGCCATCGCCTCGGCCATGGCCGTGCCGGCCGGCCTGGTCCTCTCGAGCAAGGACTTCCCGGGCAAGGGAAAGGTCGTCACCATTCTCAACACCCTGCTGTCCCTGCCCACCGTTACCATCGGACTTCTCCTTTACCTGGTCCTGTCCAAGAGCGGGCCCTTGAGCGGACTCTCGCTCCTTTACACTCCAACCGCCATTATTATCGGCCAGGTGGTCCTGGCCCTTCCCATCATCACCGCCCTTACTTACGCGGCCGTGGACGGCGTGGACGAGCGGGTCAGGTACACGGCCCTGACCCTGGGAGCGGGCAGGTGGCAGGCGGCCTGGGCCGTTCTTGCCGAGGCGAGGACGGGAATAATGGCGGGGGTGGTGGCCGGTTTCGGCCGGGTTATTTCCGAGGTCGGCAGCGTGCAGATGCTGGGCGGCAATATCAAGGGCTATACCAGGACCTTTACCACCGCCATCGCCCTGGACACCAGCAGGGGAGACTTCATGAGGTCCGTGGTCCTGGCTATAATACTCTTGGCCGTGGCCCTGTTAGTCAACGCCGTTGTACATAGGACGTTGTCTTCCAAAAAGAACAAGTGATATAATCGATAAAAATAGTGAAACCGTTTCGACAATAAGGTTAATTATTTGATATTGCGCGCAAAAAACATCGTCAAATCCTTCTCCGGCGTAATGGCGGTCAAAGCCGACGAACTTGGTTTTGAAAGGGGCGAGATAACGGCCCTGGTCGGACCTAACGGCGCGGGGAAATCGACACTGCTTAAGATACTGGCGCTGCTAGATTATCCCGACCAGGGCGCGGTCTTTTTAAATGAGAAGCCCATCCAGGGCCACGGCTCCTGGTTCAAGGCCCGGAAAAAAATCACCATGGTCGATCAAAAGCCCTTTGCCTTTAACGGCTCGGTAAATCAAAACGCCGCCTATGGGCTAAAGCTGCGGGGGCTGAGCGCGACCGAGATTCAAAAACGCGTGGACGGGGCCCTTTGTCTCTTCGGCCTGGAGGGCTTTCAAAAAAGGCGGGCCCGTACTTTAAGCGGCGGCGAAATCCAGCGCTTGGCCATTGCCCGCGCCGTGGTGCTCGAGCCGGACGTTCTTATTCTTGACGAGCCCACGGCCCACGTGGACGAGGGCAAGGTCAGGCGAGTGGAAGAGGTGATACGGGACTTAAGCCGCGAAAAAGGGACCGCGGTAATTATCGCCACCCACGACCAGGACCAGGCCGTCCGACTGGCGAGCCGGACGATCAGGATGGAAAGAGGGACGCTCCTCGATTGCGGATCGCGGGTCCTGGCGGGGAAATTGACGAGAAGAGATGGGGGCCTTTATCTGGAGGTCGAGGGCAACTGGACCGGGCCGGACAAAACGTCGATTTGCTCGCTTAAGCTGGGAGACGGAGAAATCATTGTCACCATGGGAAGCGAATGCCCTCAGACTCGAGTGACCATTCCCAACGTAAGGGAAGTGGGGCCGGCGCCCGGCGAGGAAGTGACGGTGGAAAGCCTCGGGAGAACGGCCGCCGAGCCGGAAGTTGAAGAGGACGTCCGATGAGTCGTAAAATTCCGGAAGCTTTGGGAAGGAGGGGTTGTAAATGAGCCTTCCACTAGAGGGCATACGGGTCCTGGATTTGTCTCGGGGCGTGGCGGCCTCCTTTTGCACTCTGGTCCTGGCCGAGTATGGGGCGGAGGTGATCAAGGTCGAGTCCCCGGATGGAGACATGGTACGCGGCCAGGAGCCCCTCGAGCACGGCATGGGCGCGGTCTTCACCGCTCTCAACCGCAACAAGCGCAGCATCGTCTTGAACCTGAAGGACGACAAGGAGCGGGACAAGTTTCTCAAACTTGCCGCCACCGCCGACGTGGTGGTGGAGAATTATCGTCCCGGGGTCATGGAGAGCCTGGACCTGTCTTACGGGCGCCTGGCCGAGCTTAACCGGCGACTTATCGTGTGCTCGGTGTCGGCCTTCGGACAATCTGGCGAGTGGTCGAAAAAGGCCGCGCACGAGATCAACATCCTTGGCCTGAGCGGCATGCTTAAGGGTCTTTGCGACGCCGATGGCAACCCCGTGCTTCCCGTCACCCACCTGGCGGCGATGGTTGGAGGCTCGATGTGGGCCCTGGTCGGGATTCTCCTGGCCCTGATCGAGCGCGGCTCGAGCGGCTCGGGCATGCATCTGGACGTGGGCATCCTTCACGGCATCCAGTCGATCATGGCCCCCGAGATACTGACCGAGCTGATCAGCGGGGAGGAGCAGGTTTCCGGCAAGGCGTGGAACTCCGGCCCCACGCCCAGCAACTGCGTTTACCGGACCAGGGACGGAAAGTGGATAACCTTCGCGCCCATGGAGGCCAAGTACTGGAGTAATTTTTGCGAGCTCTTCGAGGCGGACAATCTCGCCGAGGCCGGCTTTCCGCACGGCGAGCGGGCGAAATGGGTCAAGACCCGGGTGGGCGGCATAATCGGCTCGCTGACTTTGGAGGAGTTTTTCGAGAAGGCCTCGGAAAAGGAGATCATGGCCGAGCCCATGCTGGGAATATCCGAGGCCCTGAAGCTGCGGCCGGTCAAGCAAAAGGGAACGGTGTTCCTTATAAAGAACCGGGAGGGCAAACTCTTTACCCAGCTTAAGCTGCCCCTTTCCTTTTCCGCTCCCTGCCCCGAGAACCCGCCCCCAGAAAAGGGCGAGCACGACGGCATCTACCTCACCCAACTGGCGGAAAGAGATGACTTAAAAACGATCCTGATCGTCTATCACTCGCAGGGCGGCGCCACGGAAAGCATGGCCCGGGCTTTCGCCAAGGGCGCCTCCAAGGTATCCAACGTCAGGGTGAAACTTATGCGGGCCTCCGAGGCCACGGCCGGCGACCTTCTGGAGTGCAAGGGACTGGCCATAGGATCGCCTGAATATTTCGGATACATGGCCGGACAGATCAAGGACTTCTTCGACCGGACCTACGACGAGATAGGCGACCGCACCTTCCGACTGCCCTACGTGACCTTCGTCTGCGCCGGCAACGACGGGAGGGGAACCATCGCCGGCATCGAGCGCATAGCCGCGGGCTACAAGTGGAAGAAGGTGGCCGACTCCGCCCGCGTGGTGGGGGCCCCCAACGAGAAGACCTTCATGCGCCTCGAGGAACTGGGCGAAACCCTGGCCGCCGGCGTCGAGATGGGCATCTATTAATTCAGCGGGTCGTAGTCGTCCTTGGCCGGCGCTCCCAGCTTGACAAGGACCGCGCCGCGGGGACTGACCTCGGTTTCGAACGCGCCGTCGAACTCTCCCAGGTCCTGTTGCAGCCACAGGTCGCGAGCGGGCTGAGGACCGGAAAGACCGACGTCCGAGAACTCGACCTTTACCCGGGCTTCCTTGTCCGAGCGGTTGAAGAGGGCCACGGCCCGGGTCCCGTCCCATAAAGGCCTCGACCATACCTCGGTCTCGCCGCTTTTAGCCACTCGAGACCCCTGCTTGCCCAGGGGGTCCTGGTTGACCTCGATCACGTCGTGGTTCGTGAGGACGTCCAGGGTGAACTTGTCCATGTCCGCCATGTCGCAGCCGATTAATAAGGGCGAGGCCAGCATGCTCCAGAGCGTTATGTGCGTGACCTGCTCGTCGGGAGTAAGGCGGGTTTCCTTGACGTTCGGTCCCCACCCGACCTTGCCCACCACCAGCATGTCGGGGTCGTTCCAGTGGCCCGGACCCGCGTAGGGCTCGAGACCGTTTTGCCCGAAGCCTATCTTGGACATGCTGCCCCAGGTATCGCGGATATCGCCCGTCGTGCGCCACAGGTTGCCGCCCACTTCCTCGCCCCAGGTCTCGACGTCCTTCAGGCCGTACTCGCAGATGCTGTAAACGATGTCCCGGTCAAGAGAAGCCAGAATCTCGCCCATCTCCCGGTAGGGCTTGACGTACTGCTTTTTAAGGACCGTCATTTTCATGGGACCGTAGCTGCAAAGGTCGTATTTAAGATAATCGATGCCCCAGGCCGCGTAGGTCTCGGCGTCCTGCCGCTCGTGGCCGTAGCTGCCCTCGTACTGGCCGCAGGTCTTCGGGCCGGGCGAGGAATAGATACCCAGCTTAAGTCCCTTGCCGTGAACGTAGTCGGAAAGGGAATTCATGTCGGGGAACTTGTCGTTGGTGAGAATCTCCCCGTTTTCGGCCCGGCCGTTTTCCCAGCCGTCGTCAATGTTGATATAAGAGTAGCCCTTGGCCGCCAGGCCGCTCGAGACCATGGCGTCCGCCGCGGCCCTGACCTTGTCGTCCGAAACCGAAAGGCCCCACACGTTCCATGAGTTCCAGCCCATGGGCGGGGTCTGGGCCAGCTTGCCCTTGCCCGCGACGATGACCAGGTTGCGGGAATATTCACCCTTGTCTCCCACCACCGTGACGCGGGAGACGAAAACTCCATCCTCCTGGACCGAGCCGGAAATGATTCCCGAGCTTTTATCGATGGTAAGGCCCTCGGGCAACCCCGCCGCCATGTACTCGAGGGGCCCATCCCCGGTGGCCGGAACGAGGAATAAAAAGGGCCGGCCCGGCGTCGTGCCCACCGCCCTGGGCCCGTGAATCCTGGGCTCGGGCGGGTCCTGGCCGTTGACCTCGGCGGCCGCGGCCAAGAAAGATAGCATCATCGCGGCCAGGGCGATAATGGCCGAGCCCATAAACCGGTTTCTTTTCTTAATCTCGTACACTTTTATCCTCCCGAAAAAATATATCAGTTGCCTTTGTTTTTTATTTTCGCCCAGGCGTCGCGCAGAGTGACCGAGCGGTTGAAGACCAGCCTTTCCCCCGTCGAGTCCGGGTCCACGCTGAAATATCCCTTTCTCTCGAACTGGTAAAAGTCCTCGGGTTTGGCCCCCTTCAGGCTGGGCTCGACGAAGCACTCGGGCAGGACCTCGAGGGAATCGGGATTAAGGCCGTCCAGCCAGTCCCCGCCTTCCTCCACGTCGCCGGGATACTCGTTGGTAAACAGGCGGTCGTAGAGCCTGACCTCGGCCCGCAGGGCGCGCCGGGCCGACACCCAGTGGAGGGTCGCCTTGACCTTGCGTCCATCCTGGGCGTCGCCTCCCCTGGTGGCCGGATCGTAAGAGCATTTAAGCAACGTCACCTCGCCGTCCGCGTTCTTGACAACTTCATCGCACTTGATGAAGTAGGCGTAACGGAGGCGGACCTCTTTTCCCGGGGCCAGGCGGTAAAACTTCTTGGGAGGGTCCTCCATGAAGTCCTCCCTCTCGATGTACAGCTCCCGAGAGAAGGGGACCTTGCGCGTGCCCATGGACTCGTCCTCGGGGTTGTTGACCGCCTCGAACTCCTCCTCCATATCCGCGGGATAATTGGTTATCTCGATCTTGAGAGGATCGAGAACGCCCATTACCCGAGGGGCCCGTTTATTCAGGTCCTCCCTCAGGCAGTGCTCGAGAAGGGCAACGTCAACCGTGCTGTCGGCCTTGGCCACGCCGATCCGGCGGCAAAAAGCCTTGATAGACTCGGCCGTGTAGCCCCGCCTGCGAAGGCCGGAGATGGTGGGCATGCGCGGATCGCTCCAGCCCTTGACGTGCCCCTCCTTGACCAGGGTGATGAGCTTGCGCTTGCTCAGGACCGTGTAGGTCAGGTTGAGCCGGGCGAACTCGATCTGCTGGGGATGGTGGATGCCCAGTTGATTTATATACCAGTCGTAAAGGGGCCTGTGGTCCTCGAACTCGAGAGTGCATATCGAGTGGGTGATGCCCTCGGTCGAGTCCGACTGGCCGTGGGCCCAGTCGTACATGGGATAGATGACCCACTTGCTTTTAGTCCTCGGGTGGGGCGCCTTGAGTATCCTGTACATGACCGGGTCCCTCAGGTTGAGGTTGGGAGAGGCCATGTCTATCTTGGCCCGGAGCACCCTGGTCCCCTCCGCGAACTCACCCGCCTTCATGCGAGCGAAAAGATCGAGGTTCTCCGCGACCGGCCGTTCGCGAAAAGGACTGTCCTTGCCCGGGCGAGTCAGGGTCCCCCGGTACTCCCGAATCTCGTCGCCCGTAAGATCGCAAACAAAGGCCTTGCCCGCCTTGATCAACTCGACCGCCCAGTCGTGCAGCCGGTCGAAATAGTCCGAGGCGTAGTAAAGGTGCTCGCCCCAGTCGAAACCGAGCCACCTTACGTCCTCCTTGATCGACTCGATGTACTCCTCTTCCTCCTTGGTGGGATTGGTGTCGTCAAAGCGGAGGTGACAACGGCCGCCGTTCTCGGCCGCGATGCTGAAGTTCAGGTTGATGCTTTTGGCGTGCCCGATGTGAAGATAGCCGTTGGGCTCGGGCGGGAACCTGGTGACTACTTTGCCATTCCATTTATTCGTCCGTTTGTCCTCGGCGACTACCTGCCGGATGAAGTCCAAAGACGCCGCGCCTGATTCTTCGGCCATGGGAATTTCCTTTCCTGGAAAGAGTGTTTATTGCCAAAGGCCCCAAGGGGGACCGTTGATATATCGGCTCGATCCGCCCATTATATAACGAAAATCGAAAATTGCATCAGCGGCGTGAAATCTTTTCGCTCAAGGCGCGAGCGGCCAATGCTCTTTCGGCCCCGAAAAAACACTTGATTTTTTCATAATCGCCGACTAATCTTTTGACCAGTATATGACCCGTTATGAAATCTCTCGTCTTGTCTTTACTCGTTGACGCGACAAAATTTCCCGGATAGAAAAAATGTCGAAAAAGGACATGAGAAAAACCAAGGCCGAACTGGTAAAGGAGTTGGAGGAACTCCGGGGGAAAGCCTCGCTTTCTTCGCCCCGTGATTTGGAAGATATCAAGTCGGACCGCAACGAGTTCCATCTAATGGCCAGGAAAATATTCGACAAATGCCGCGATCTTACGGGCGCCCGGTCCGGTTACGTGGCCTTGCTCAACGAGAGGGGAGACGAGAACGAGGTCATTTTCCTCGAGGCTGGCGGACTGCCGTGCAGCGTCTCGCCCGACCTGCCCATGCCTATCAGGGGCCTCAGGGCCCAAGCCTACGATCAAGGAAAGGTCGCCCTCGATAACGACTTCATGAACGGCGAATGGGCCAAGCTCATGCCCGAGGGTCACGTTGACCTGGACAACGTTCTTTTCGCTCCCCTTAACGTACGCGGCCAAACCAGGGGCCTTATTGGCCTGGCCAACAAACCGGGCGGGTTCTCCGAACTTGACGCCAGGATTGCCGCCGCCATGGGCGATATTTGCGCCTCCGAGCTGGAAAAGCACGTCATTCGGGACGAGCTGGCCAGGAGCGAGGCGCTGTTCCGAGAAATGTTCCACGGCCACAGTTCGGTGAAACTGCTCATCGATCCGGAAACGGGCGAGTTAGTGGCGGCCAATGAGGCCGCCTGCAAATTCTACGGGTACGATGAGGACGTCTTCAAGTCCATGAATATTACACAGATCAACGTCCTACCCGCCCGGGAAGTATTCGAGAGGATGTCCGCCGCCATCAGCGGGGACGAGTCGAGGTTTTTCTTCCAGCATCGGCTGGCCTCGGGAGAGGTTCGCCACGTTGACGTCCATTCCTCACCCGTCAAGGCGCTGGGCAAAAAGCTTCTTTACTCGGTAGTTCACGACGTTACCGAAAAGAAGGAGGCGGAACGGGGAATTCGGGACCGCGAGGAAACTCTTCGCGCTCTGGTTGACGCCTCCCTCGATAAAATAATGCTCATGGACCTGGATGGAACGGCGCTGGCGGTTAACGACGCCTTTGCCAAAGGTTTCGGACTGGCCGTCAAGGACGTCCTCGGACGAAACGCCTTTGAACTTCTTCCGCCCGAGAACAGAGCGGGGCGAGAGGAAAAAGTCGCGGAGGTTATCAGGTCGGGCCGGCCGGTTCGTTTCGTGGATAAAAGAGGGGCCGCGGTCCTGGAAAATCACATTAACCCCGTGTTCGACGGGGAAGGCAACGTCGCTCGGCTGGCCGTTTACGGCCGGGATATTACCGAGCGGCTGGAGGCCGAACAGAAGCTGCGGGAAAGCGAGGCCAAATACCGGCTCATGGCCGATAACGTTTCCGACCTGATCTGGGCCATGGACCTCGAGTTGAACCATACTTATATCAGTCCCTCCATCGAGAAGATGTCTGGCTTCACCGCCGAGGAAATCCTGCAAATGAAGCCCGCGGACTTTATGACCCCCGAGTCTCTGGAGAAGGTCGGTCATCTTTTCCTCCGGGAATTCGCCAAAGTCAAGGAGGACCCCGAGTCGGCCTCCGAGCCCACGACTTTCGAGCTTGTATATTATAAAAAGGACGGAAATCTTCTTCCCGTCGAGGTAAGCGCGCGTTTCCTGGTTGACGAAAAAGGGAATCCCACCGGGATTTTGGGGATCACGCGAGACATTTCCGAAAGGAAAAGGGCGGAGGAAAAAGTCCTCGAGAGCGAAAGAGAGCTTCAACTGACCCTCGACGCCACCACCGACGGCATATGGAAATGGAACTTTTTAACCCACGAGATGTTCTTCAGCAACAAGTACTATGCCATGCTCGGTTACGAGCCGGGAGAGTTCGAGCCCTCCTACGAGAACTGGGCCGACCTGATACATCCCGACGACCTCGAGACGACCCTGGCCGTGGCCCGGGAATACCTCGAGACCAAGCCCGACTTTTACCGGAACGAGTTCAGGCTGAGGACCAAAAGCGGCGATTACCGATGGATCAGCGCCGAGGCCCGGGTGGTGGAAAGGGATGAGTCCGGAGGGGCCGTGAGGATGATCGGCCATCACCGGGACGTGACCGAGAGAAAACAAAATGAGCGGGCCCTCGAGTTGGCGGCCCGGGAATGGAGCCGGACCTTCGACGCCATTCCCGACTCGGTCATGATCATCGACAACTCGTTCAATATTATCCGGGCCAACCGGGCGGCGGTAAGGCTGGCGGGTAACTCGCCGGACGACGTTTTGGGGAGGAAATGTTTCGCGGTCCTTCACGGAAGCGACGCTCCCCCATCCTTTTGTCCCCACGTCCGGGCGATCAAGGACGGCAAGTCCCACAGCGAGGAAGTATACGAGCCCAAGCTGGAAGGGCACTTTATCGTCAGCGCTTCCCCCATATTCGACGCCTCGGGCAAGCTGGACCGCGTGGTCCACGTCATGAGGGACGTCACCGAAAGGAAAAACCAGGAAAACAGGATCAGAGATCAGCACCAGTTCATGGAAAAAGTCTTCGACGCGGCCTCGGAGGGTATCTTCGTTCTCGATCAGGACGCCAGGTACGCGCTTATAAATCGGTCGTGGGAACAAATTTTCGGGTTCGCGAGAGGGGAATATATCGGGAAAAAAGCGGGAACAACCATTGGCGAGGAATACCGGGACGTGGTGGCCGAGGCCTTCGATAAAGCCTATAAGGGACAAAGAGAACGCTGCGAGTTCGTATTCAAGGGGAAAGGGGGTAAGGAAAAGATAATCGACCTTGGCCTGAGCCCGCTTATTTGGCATGAAGAGATGCACGTACTGGGCATGGCCCAGGATATAACCCAGAAGAAAAAAGCGGAACGGGAGCTGAAAAGAAGCCAGGCCGAGCTGTCCGCCATTCTTCATAACGCGCCGGTCCTGGTAATGCTCGTGGACCGGGAGCGGCGAGTGCTGAAAATCAACGGATACGCGAGCGACCAATCCGGAAATCCGCCGGAGAAGCTTATCGGCCTGCGGGGAGGCGAGGCCCTGAGATGCGTCCACCATCTTGACGACCCCGGGGGATGCGGCTATGGGGAGGCCTGTCGGGAATGCCGCGTAAGACGAGCGGTCATGGATACCTTCGAGACCGGCGAGGGCCGGGAGCGTATCGAGTGCAATTTTTCCTTTATCAAGGAGGGGGACCGCGAGTCCAGCGAGAAAACTCTCCTGGTTTCGACCGCCCTTCTCGAGGTGGGCGAGACGGAGGCCGCGCTGGTCTGTATCGAGGACGTGACCGATTTGAAGGAGGTGGAAAAAGCCCTCAGGACCCGGCTCGAGTACGAGCAGGCCCTGGGCGAATGCTCGAAGCTCCTTCTTTCCGAGACGGCGGATGAGGACCCCATCGAGGACGTCCTTTCAAATCTTCTTCAGACCACCGAGGTCGACCGCGTCTACCGCTTCGAAAACTTCGAGGACCCGGAAAAGGGAACTTGCATGAGGCAGACCATCGAGGTCCTCGCGCCCGGCGTCGAGCCGGCCATGGGCCGAGCGCCCATGGAGGGGCTTCCCTATAAAGAAGGCTTCTCGCTATGGCGAAGAGAGCTCTCCCAGGGCATGCCCATCATGGGCCCGGTTTCCTCCTTCCCTCTCGAGGAAAGGCGAGCGCTCGAGCCAAGGGGAATACTTTCCATCCTCGTTCTGCCCATCCAGATAAACGGGGAATGGGAAGGTTTTGTGGGCTTCGACGACGTCACCCGCGGGCGCGGCTGGAGCGAGGAGGACGTGAGATTGATGGAGACGGCCGTCGAGATGATCCAGTCCCATGAGGAAAGAAAGCGGGCGCGCCTGGGCCTTATCGAGTCCGAAAACCTGTTCCGGCGCCTTTTCGATAACGTGACGAGCGGAATAATCATGACGGGCCCGGACGGTAAAATCCTGATGATAAATTCCCACGCCCTCTCCCTTTTGGGCCTCGATGAAGGCATAATCGGCAAGGACCCCGCCGAGACGGTCCCCGCCGCCGCGCCGCTTTTTTCGCGCCTCCACCTTGGACACCAGAACCGGGCGGAGGTGACCCTGGCCTCGGGCGACGAGCTTCTCCTGGGCTACACCAGCGTCGAGGTGGACCTGCCGGAGGGAAAGGGACTGATCACCCTCTTCAGGGACATCGGCCGTCTCATGCAGGCCGAGGACAGAAGAAGGCGCGCCGAGCAGCTCGCCCAGGTGGGAGAGCTGGCCGCCAGGCTGAGCCACGAGATCAAGAACCCCCTGGCCTCGATCATGGCGGGCCTGCAGCTTCTTGACGGCAACCTGTACCTCCGGTCGGATGACAACCTCGTGCTTCAGACCATTATCGAGGAGGTAAAAAACGTCAGCCACCTGGTGAGCGGCATCCTGGACGCGGCCCGCTTCGAGGTGGTAAATCCCGAGACGGTGGACCTCGCCACGCTGCTTAGAGACGCGGGGGATTTGTTCTTCAGCCTTTCCAGGAAAAAGGGCATAGACGTCCGGGTCGAGGCCGAGACCTCGGGCTTGTCCGTTTTTCTTGACAGGAGGTCCTTTGGCAGGGCCATCGCAAACCTTGTCAACAACTCGATCGAGGCCATTTTCACAAATGGAAGAATCGACGTCGTTTCCCGGCTCCTGAGTCCGGCTGAGAAGGGTCTCCTTTTTCCAGGCTTCCAGGGGGAAGTGGCCGAGATACGGGTGGCGGACGACGGGCCGGGCATTCCGGAGCATGAGTTGGAGAAGGTGTTCAGCCCCTTTTACACGACCAAGGAATCGGGCACGGGCCTGGGCCTGGCCGTGGCCCGCGACGTGGTCGAGTTCCACGGCGGGGTCATGCGAGCGGGCAACGCCGAGGGCGGAGGCGCCGTTTTCCAGATATATCTGCCGGCCGGCGAGCGCGCCGTATGCAGCGATATGGGAATATGCTCGGCCGAGGATTGCGACGCCTGTCCGACCAAAAAGTGCGGCATGACCCTGCTTTGCTGGTCCAATAAGGTCGAGGAGGCAAGGCTCGAGGGGTTCCGCTACCCGGAAAAATGTCCGGACTGCGCGGTGTTCAGGCAGGGAAACCTGTCGCATTTCTATAAACCGAGGGACTGAATGCAGGCAACCGTTTTAATCGTGGACGACAACGCCGAACTGGCGGGCTTTCTCGAAAGACTGCTCGCCGCCGAGGGCTTCGACGCGTCCTCCTCCAACGACGCGGCGCAGGCCAGGAAAGACATGGCCCGCCTGTACCCCGACGCCGTCCTAATGGACATCAAGCTTCCCGACGCCAATGGCGTAGAACTTTTAAGCGAGATGAAAAAACTCTACCCCGAGACCCAGTTCATCATGATGACCGCCTTCGCCAGCGTGAAGACGGCCATTAAAAGCATCAAAATCGGGGCCTACGATTACCTCTCCAAGCCGTTCGACTCGGGCGAAATGATATACCTTCTAAACAACGCGCTCCAGGAAAAGGCCATGAGGGAAGAGCTGGCCCTGCTTCGTTCCGAGCGCGCGGCGCCCTCATCCAAGTCCGGCGTCCTCGAGTATCCGAGCTCGGTCATGAAAACCACCATGGCCATGTGCGAAAAAATCGCGCCCGGCAAGGGCAACGTGCTGCTTACGGGCGAGAGCGGGGTGGGCAAAAATTACCTGGCGGGCGTCATCCATACCCTCTCGAGCCGGGTGAAAGGGCCCTTCTTCGATATTAACTGCGCATCTCTCGCGCCCTCCCTCATCGAGTCGGAGCTCTTCGGCCACGAGCCCGGGGCCTTTACCGGCGCCAGGGGAAGGAGAAGGGGACTGATCGAGCTGGCCCATAACGGGACCCTTTTTCTCGACGAGATTGGCGACATGCCAGTCGAGCTGCAGGCCAAGCTGCTTTCCTTCCTTGACACGCACAAGCTTCGAAGGCTGGGAGGCGAGAAAGTCGTCGAGGTCGACGTAAGGATTATCGCCGCCACCAACCGGGACCTTAAAAAACTCATCGGCGAGGGACGCTTCCGGGAGGACCTTTTTTATCGTCTGAACGTCGTGTCCATTGAAATCCCGCCGCTGCGCGCCCGCAAGGAGGACATACCCCTTCTCGTGGAGGAGATATGCCGGAGGATCGCCTATGACATGGGACTTTCCCGGACCCCCCGGCCTTCACGCTCGGTCCTTAATAAACTGAAAGCCCACTCCTGGCCGGGAAACGTAAGGGAACTGAGAAACGCCCTGGAGCGGGCCATCATGCTCGCTCCCGACAAGACCGAGATTGCCGACCTCAGGCTGGAAGAAGGTCCCGGCGGCCACGCGACCGGCCCGGCCGGGGGCGACGCGATCTACGAGGTACGCCTTCCTCCAGAGGGAGTGGACCTCAAAGCCGTTAACAGGGACGTGTCACGGGCCCTGATCGAGGAAGCCCTGCGCCGCGCCGAGACCAAAAAGGAAGCGGCCGACCTGTTGGGCGTGACCAAGGACTCCCTGGCCCATTCGATCAAGACGCTGAAGATCAAGGCGTGATTCTTACCGCAAAGCGTGATTTTCACGCGCCGCCATTTTCTCTTTGCATAACCTTCAAATCCCCAATGATATTTGGAATTATCCTCGGGTCTGGATAGGCCGAGCGCGTGAAAAGCACGCGCCGGCGAACCCTTGCCTCCATGGCCGGCGATTAAACGATTACCAATTTTTCCTTTATATTGCGGCGGTTATAAAAAGCTCGATGGTCCTTGCCCTTTATGGCACGCCGCGTGCTTATTAGGTGAATAATCGCTTCCGGCAAAGGCAAGGACATGATTATTCTAATCGTTGAAGACAATTTAAACCTGGCGACGTTTACCTCGCGCAACATCATGAAGGAGAAGCCTTCATGGAAGGTCCTGGTCACGGGCTCGTGCTTCGAGGCCCGGAACGTCACGGACCATATCACGCCGGATATAGCCCTGATAGACCTTAGCCTGCCGGACGGAAACGGTCTCGATCTTTTGTTCGAGCTTAGGATCAAGTGCCAGAACATGCCCGCCATACTTACCAGCGCCTCGGTCTCGAAGAAATTAACCGACGAGGTAAACAGCCTGGGCGGATACATGGTGTTGGAAAAGCCCTTCGACTTCCGGGACCTGGTGGCCGTGCTCGAGGACGCCGGAGGGAGGACCGGCCAAAGGAGCGTGGACGCGGAGGACCTGGAATCGCGGCGGCGGGAGGAAAAAGCCGACGGGGACTTGAGCCCGTATTCGCCCTGGACCTATTCCCCCAAAAGCGGGCTTAACTATCACCAGATGCTGAACCGCCTTTCGGGCCTGCTCGCCGGTATCCGGGCCTTCGAGGCCGAAGTCTGCGCCGCGGCGGGAGACGAGCGGGCCGTCCGCGAGGCGGCGGGCGAATACGTGGACAGGCTCTGCCGGATCGTCGGCGACATGACCCGGATGGTCAATAGCGCCCGGGCGGCCGAGCCGGGAAAGGGCCGGCAATGAGCAAGGAGCTGGAAATACTGTTCGTTGACGACGACCCCGACGTGAGCTGGTCCTTGTGCCGGCTGCTCACGCGCTCCGGCTTCTCGGTCATAACCTGCGGGGACGGGGCCGAGGCCATACCCATCCTGGAGGAAAAAAACTTCGACGTGCTTATTACCGACGTCCAGATGCCCCAGGTAAACGGGCTGGCCCTCCTCGAGTGGGTCAGGCAAAATCGGCCCGCCACCAAGGTAGTGGTGATCACGGCCTATGGCTCGCCCACGGTGAAGCACCTGAGCATGCGGAAGGGGGCCCTTCTTTACCTCGAGAAGCCTCTCGATCCCGATCTTTTGATCGAGGTCCTTCGCGAGTCGGAGAAGGAGGAGACCTTTTACGGGAACGTGCATCGGATCGATCTTTTCGATTACGTTCAGCTTTTAATCCTTACCCGCAGCAAGGCGGTTCTGGAAATCCATTCCCGAAACGGGAGGATGGGATTGCTTTTTTTTCATGGAGGCGAGGCCGTGCACGCCGAAACGGAGGCCCTGCGGGGCGAAGAGGCCTTCAACAAGCTCCTGGCCCTCGAGGGAGGAAGCTTTAACACGCTGCCCTGGCGCGAGCCCCTGGAGCGGACCATCCAGCGTGGAGGCGAGTCCCTTCTCATGGAGGCGGCCAGGATCAAGGACGAGTCCTCCCAGGAGGAGGCGCGGGGCGAGGAAAACGCGTGGGCGGAAGCGGGACTGGAGGAATGGGGAGAGGAATAAATCCCCCGGGGAGGAAAGGTGAAAGGAATGGAAATAAACAAGGGCAAAGACGACGTGAAACAAATACTGGCTTCGCTTATCGATGCGTCCGGCGCCATGACCGCCCTTCTGGTGACCAAGCAGGGAAGCATCGTCTCGGACGCGGGCGATAAAAGCTACCTTAACATCACGGCCATGGCCGCCTTAATCGCGGGAATGTTCTCCGCCACCAGGGAGGTGGCCAGGCTGGTGGGCGAAACCGAGTTTTCCATCCTTCTTCAGCAGGGCAAGAAAAGACATATACATATCTCGCTGATCACCGACGAGATCATGATGGTGATAGTTTTCGAGGACTACAACCGAATCGGCCAGGTCAGGCACGAGGCCAGGAAAGCGAGCGAGCGCCTTGGCGCCTCGCTCGCTCCTGGCCGGGCCGAGCTCATGTCGGCCAAGGACATTTCCATGCCCGAGTTCAAGGAGTACGCCCTTAACCTGATCGACCGCATTTTTCAGGGGTAAAGGCCGGCAAGATGCCATATATCAACTACCAGGAAAAAGAGTTCAACTTCAAGATCGTGTATTACGGTCCCGGCATGAGCGGCAAGACGACGAACCTGGTTTACATACACAGGTCGCTCGACCCGGACCGCAAGGGCGAGCTGGTGATCCTGGACACGGAGGAGGAAAGGACCCTGTTCTTCGATTTCTTTCCCCTCGACCTGGGCGAGATAGAGGGCTTCAACGTCAGGTTCAACATGTACACGGTCCCCGGCCAGGTCATGTACGAGGCCAGCAGGAAGCTCATCCTGGAAGGATCGGACGGCGTCATCTTCGTGGCCGACTCCCGCCCCGAGCGTTATGAGGCCAACATCGAGCTGTATCGGATGATGATCGCCAACCTCGAGTCCTACGGGCACGACCCCAAGACTTTTCCCACCGTGCTCCAGTACAACAAAAGGGACATGCCCGATCCCATTCCCGTCGGGTCCATCGAGAGGGACCTGGGACTTAACGGCATACCGGTTTTCGAGTCCGTCGCCACCAAGGGCGTCGGCGTAATGGACACCATCCGGAGAACGAGCCAGATGGTGATCGAGAAATTCCACCTATAAGGACGCGGGACCCAAAATGGCGCTAAGAGGAAGCCTGGAAGACATGGACGTGTTCGAGCTTGTCCAGTTTCCCCATCAGGGAAGAAAAAGCGGCGAGTTGATACTCGTGGGCTCCGAGCACGAGGCGAGACTCTATTACCAAAAAGGAAAGCTCGTTCACGCCAGATACCTCGAGACAAAGGGACTCGATGTCCTGGTCGAGGTCCTGGGATGGTCGGAGGGAGTGTTCGAGTTCAGGCCCAACGAGGACTCGCCCGAAACCTCCATTGAGATGGACCTTCACCGGGCCGTTATGCAGGCGTTGAAAATCAAAGACGAGAAAACCATGACCAATGAGGCCGGGGAAAACGATAGCGAAAATTTGGTCCCTGAAAAACCCGATACCGAGACGGGCATGGATATCGCGGCGGACGATACGGCTAAATGGGCCAATTTCAAAGAGGCGGCGCAAAAAGAGAAGCCCATCCTCAGCGCGGTCCTGGTAAACGAGTCGGGACAATGCCTGGCCAGGGCGGGTAGAAATAAATCCGACAACGGCCTGGAAACGGAGAAGGTCAAGGATTTTCTTTTGCAATACGCGCTCGATCATCCCCGGCCGGGAATGAAGCGGATCATCACCGAGGACGCGGGAGGAACGGTGGTCATGATCCCCATTTCACGCGGGATGTTTCTCGTGGCCCTGGCGGGCAAGGACGCTTCCCTTGGGGCGGCGTCGCTAAGCGCCAACCGGTTGGCCGAGTTCGCGGAGCGAAAAGGGGAGCCAAGATGACGCAACCGGCCGAGAAAATTGCCGCCGCGGCCCGGATTCTTGAGAGTTCCATCGAGGAGGAAGACCACGTCATGTACGCCTGCCTGATGGACGAGACGGGCAAGAGGGTGGCGGAAAAAGAAGGGGCGAAAACCGTCGAGGAGGCCCGATCGATCAGGTCCAGCCTGCACGGTCTGGCCCAAGGCTATCCTCGCGGGGGCCTGGCCAGGGCCTTCATCGAGGACGAGATGGGCACGATCGCCCTGTATTGCGTCGCCGGCGATCTGTATCTGGCGGTCGCGGCCGAGCCCGGATCGCCTCTCGGAGCCGTCTCGATGACGGCCGGCCGCGTCGCGGAGCGGATAAAAAGCTCCCTCCAAACGGGACTCGAGTGAAGCTATGAACACGGAACTGGAAAATAGTTACAAGCCCTTGTTGATTAAAACGGAGCCTCGCCCGGAAATGACCTTCGAGAGTTTCGTCACCTGCCGGGCCAACGAGTTTCCGGCCGAGGTGGCCAAGACCCTGGCCGAGGGACACACCCCCGCCTACAACCCGCTTTTTATTTACAGCGACGTTGGACTGGGCAAGACCCACCTCCTTTACTCGATCGTCAATGAGGTCAACCGGATAGGCGAGGCTTCCATCGCCATATTCAACGCCGTCGACCTCGAGGCCGAGTTGGAGAGGGCGGACCGAATAGGCCGGCGGGCGGAGCTTCGGGATTGGCTCATTAAAAAGGACGTCCTTCTTATAGACGACGTCCAGTTCTGCGAGTCCAGCGAGTCCTTCCAAAAGGAGTTGTTCGCCATAATCAGCGGCATGACCTCGCTGAACAAGAGGGTGGCCATAACCTGCGACGTTCCTCCCACCCGGCTCAGGGGCATCGAGAAACGGCTCATCTCCAGGCTGGGGGGAGGAGTTATCGTGAGCTTGCAAATGGCGGACCTGAACGCTCGGATCGAGATTCTGAGAAGGACCGCCGCCGAGGCCCCCATCGACGAGGACGTTTACAAATACCTGGCCGAGCGCATCGACGACAACGTGCGAAGGCTAAAGGCCGCCGTTTACCAGCTTCTGGTCCATCACCGGGAGACGGGAGTGGAGATAAACATCGAGCTGACTCGGGCCATAATACCCATGCCCGAGGACCTGGCTCATGGACCCGCTCGGGAGGACGAGGCCCGAGGAGCGTCGGGAAAGCGGTCCGGCTCGGAACGGGAAACCTCGGCCTCGGGGATCGACCGGTTCAAGAAAATGCTCCAGAGCGCTGAAAACGAAAGGGAGCAGGCCCTGGCCCTGCAGATAGCCATAGGCGAACGCATAAGGCAGCTTCGAGGCAAGGAAGAAAACCGGCAGACCCTGGAAAAATTAAATAACGCCCTCAGCCTTCTTCGGGCGGGAGAGCTTAAGGCGGCCGTCGAGTTTATGGCCGAGATAGGCGGGGATTGAGGCGTGGAAGAATGATTCCCACCATCGCGAACGAATTCCGCGGCCGGGTCGAGAGTCCTCCCCTGGACCCGGCGGCGATAACCCATAGAAAAAAGGACGCCCTGAATATAGGTAAGTCAAACGGATCAAACAACGCAATTAACGGCAATTAGAAAGGAGAAAGAAAAATGGCAAGCAAAGCGAACGGAATCATCAAGGAATTGAGCGGCACGGACGGCGTTCATGAGGTCCTGGTCGTGGGACGCGACGGTTTCGTAATCGACCACGTGGGCGACATGGACGCGGACGGAGTTGGCGCGGTTGTGTCCACCGCCATCGGCGCCATCGAGGCCATGGGAAGGGACACGGAGCAGGGAAACCTGTTCGAGATCATGGCCGAGTACAACGAGGGGACCATAATAGCCGCGCCCGTGGGCAGGGACGCCGTGTTGGGCATGGTCGCCAGCTCGAGCGCCAATCTTGGCGGCATACGCCACGCGGCCAAAAAGGCCATACGTGACCTGGAAAGGGCCCTGTAGGGCGGGGCCGGGAAAAGGAGAGATGAAATGGCGGAAAAAGTAGACGTTAAGGCGGTCGAGGCGATCCTTTACGGGCTCTACAAGGCCCTTCACAAACTGGCGGGGGCCAGCGCCCCGGCGGTAATGCGCCAGGCGGCGCCGGACATGCTCGAGGAACTGGGCAAGCTGGGGGTGGACTTCTCCTGCGTCGACGACATCGACAAGCTTCAGAGCAAGCTGGGAGACACCGTGACCAACACCGGGCTGTGCGACAAGATCGAGTTCTCGAAGAACGGCGACGACCTGACGGCCAAGATACACGGATGCTCATTTTACGGCCTGACCAGTCAGCTCAAGTCCGAGGGCATCGAGCCTTTTGGCTGCCCTTTCGCCGCTCTTACCGTGGCCCTGGCCGAGAAGAACCTGGGTAAGCGGGCCAAGGTCAAGGAACTCCATCCCACGGCGGGAGGAGGACCGGGCGACACGACCCTGATAGTCGAGATGCACGAAAAATAAGCGCCATGCGTCAAAAGGGCTAGTGCCCGCCGAGGCTCGACCCGGACGAGGCTTAAGGAGGGGTCCTTATGGCCAGCGACCAGACCTTTAACCGCGGCGATCCCAAACGGGTTGTCTGGGGCCTCGAAGGATTGGATAGCAAGTCAATCAAAGCCGACGATCAACGCTCCTCGAACCAATTGTGGGAAAAGCTTAGCCAGGCGGCTCAAAACAAGTGGACGGGCCTGATCAACGTGACCCGCGACGGCCGGACAATTGGAAGCGTCGTTCTGCAAAAGGGTTTCGTGGCCTGGGCCGTGAGCAGGGGCCAGAGCAACTCGCTGGGAGAACTCCTCGGCAAGGTTGGCCTGCTCTCGAGCCATGACGTGATGAGGGCGCAGAACGAATACATAAAAAACAAGGGACGAAAGAAACTGGGCGCCATCCTCGAGGAAATGGGACTCATTCAAAGGCCGGTGCTGAGAAGGTGCCTTCTCCTTCATACCAGGAGCGCCCTGGAGGAACTGCTTAAATATGACGACGCCGAGACCTCGGTGTCCGAGAAGTCCTTCGAGGCCGACGAGCGCATTATTTTCGAGCTTGGCGAAATACTCCCGTCACTGGGGGGGACCGACGCGGAATTCAACGGCGGCGGTCTCTGGCGCGGGAGGCCGGAGTGGTACGGCAGGAACGAGGACAACGAGGAACTGGCTTTCCTTGCCTCGGTGCTCGGTTACCAGGCCGCGGCCGTTATCTCGGCCAAGGGTGAAATCCTTTCCGCCCATTGCGCGGCCAAGGATATTGACCCGGTATTGATCGGGATTTACCTGACCTCGATCCTCGACACCTCCGCCCGCACGGTATATCCCAATCCTTTGGCCAACGTTAAGTTTATCTATCTCGAGTGCTCCGACCATACCCTGGTCTCGAGATGGATAGACGAGGAAAAAACCCATATCATCGCCGTCGTGCTCGCCAACGGCGGCGGCGTGGGCATGGCCAAATATCTTATGGACGGGCGCCTCGGCGAGCTTCGGAATTGGCTTTTTACCGGCCAACGCAAAAGCCAGGGCGGCCAGGGACGTCCCGGGCATTGAAATGCAGGTCATACACGAATTGAACGAGGCGGCGGCGGCGGGAGACCTCGAGGAGGTAAAAAGACTGTTGGCCGCCGGTAAAAACGTTGACGGTCTCGACCAGTACAGCGAGACGCCTCTCCACCGCGCCGCCTGGGGAGGAAGCCTTTCCGTGGTAAGGCTCCTTCTTGAAAACGGGGCCGAGGTCAACGCGAGAACGCCCTACGGCAAAACGCCTCTTCATCGTTGCGCCGCGCAAGGCCACGTCGAGATAACCAGGCTTCTTCTCGAGAGGGGCGCCGAACCGAACGCCAAGAATCGGGACGGGGAAACGCCCCTTCATTGGGCCGCCAAAAAAGGCCAAATCGAGACGGTGGAGATTCTTCTCGCCCGCGGCGCCGCGACGGACGTGGTGAACGTAAACGGAAGGTCCGCCGAAGACCTGGCCCTGGCGAACGATTTCACTCTGGTGGCCGAGCGAATCGCAAGGGCCAATGAAACCGGCCAATAAAAAAGCCGATCTTGATAAAGCCCCGGCGACGATTGGCGGGAGAAATTATTGACGGATTGCGCAAAAAAATTGGAAGACAGCCTCAGCCTCGACGGCGCGGCGCTGGACCTTTCAGGCCGCGGCCTGACCGGCGTGCCCGAGGAGGTTTTCGCCATGACCTCCCTCGAGGGCCTCAACCTTGAAAAAAACAGGATTACCGAGATTGACGCGCGAATAGAAAACCTGACAAGCCTCAAATGGCTAAAGCTCGAAAGAAACAGACTGTCCCACCTGCCGCCTTCCCTTGGCGGCCTCCCCCAGCTGGAAGTCCTCGAGGCGGGATTTAACCGCCTCGAGGGACTTCCAGAAGAAATCACGCTTTGTAAAAATCTGCGCGTCCTGAACGTGGTTTATCAGAAGCCTCCTCTTAAGGAGGAGAAGCGCCTGGGAAAAAGCGGATTGGCCCGGCTTCCCGAAACATTGGGGGACCTTTCGCGCCTGGAAATCTTGGACGTGAGGCTAAACCGGATCGAGTATCTTCCCACCTCGGTCTTCGAGCTCAAGTCCCTTAAGACGCTAATGATCAACAATAATCTGATAAAAGAGCTTCCCGAGAGGATCGGCCTCGCCGCGTCCCTGGAAGAGATATGGGCGTCAAACAACCTGATCCGGGAACTCCCCCCGCGAATTGGAGAGCTTAAAAACCTGAAAAAACTCTGCCTGAGCGGAAATCGACTCGAGGAACTTCCCCGCCGGATAGGGGAACTCGAGTCCCTCGAAAAACTCGACCTCTCTGGAAATGAACTAAGCTTCCTGCCGGCAAGCATCGGTGACCTTCACAACCTCGAGTACCTGTGGCTGAACCATAACCATCTTCGCTCCCTGCCCCGGGAGATAGGAAAATTGGGAAAGCTTAAGTGGATGTTTCTCAAGGAGAACCGCCTTGTATCCCTTCCTCGGGAAATGGGGAACATGACGAGCCTTACCAGGCTGGACTTAGGCTGCAACCGGCTGACCCAGGTCCCCGCCGAGCTCGAGGGCCTCCACGAACTTGAGGAAATGTGGATTGACAACAACCTCCTCGAAAAGCCCCCTCGCGGCCTTATGGCCATGAAGGGTCTCGAAAATCTCCACATGTACGGAAACAGGTTCCACGCCGAGACCGAAATCCCGGGAAAGGAGGGCGCATGAACGCCTCGAGCGAAGCCGAATCGGCCGATTATATAATAAGCCCGACTCCGTTTCCTCATGGCGTCCGCGTGCTTATAAAGCCGGAGCCGGAAACCCCCAAGGAATGGATAGAGTTGGAGATCGGCGGAGAGACCATCGCCCGGGCGAACATCCTCAGGGAAGGCCGCCGGGTCACGGTCAAATTCATAACCGTGCATCCCTCCCATGAAAGACAAGGGGTGGCCGGCTCGATCCTGGCCGAGCTGAAAAAAAACCACTCCGAGATCGTCGCCCAGGGCGTTAAATACCAAGCCAGGGGATTCTGGGAAAAATGCGGCTTTCAAAGAATGGGAAAAACGAAAAACTGGAGATGGACGTCCGACTCGCCAAGCTTCCCGCCATAAGTCCCGGATTAATTTCTCCTCCTCTGCCCGGGATAGAGATATCCGACCAGTAATACAAGGCCCGCCATATTTTTTGCCTTCCCTAAAAAAAATCTCCTCTAACCTATACAAGCCGGGGTTTTTTGTGATAAAATCGGGCGGAGGTTTCGGAAATGGAGATAAAAATTCTAGGATGCTCCGGGGGCAGGACCCCCGACCATGAGCTTACCAGCTACCTGATCGACGACTCCCTGCTCATCGACACGGGCAGCGCGGCCTCCACCATGAGCCTCGAGCTGCAGGAGAACCTGAACAATATCTTTATCACCCACGCCCATCTCGACCATATCATCGGCATAGCCCATATATACGACAACACTCGGAACCTTCGGGTCCATCCGCTTCACGTTTACGGCACCGAGCCCGTGCTTCGCAACATCCGGGAGCACCTTCTGGTTCCCTCGATCATGCCCAACTATAACCCCAAGGACAAAGGGGAGCCGGGAATAAATTTTCATCCCATCGCTCTCGAGATTCCTTTCCGGATCGGCAATTTCGAGGTGGAGGCCTATCCGGTGAACCACACTCCCGGCGCCGTGGCGGTCCGGGTTTCGGACGGCCTGCACAATTTCATGTTCACCGGCGACACGGGCAGGACCGACCGCATCTGGAACTGGATAAAAAGAAAGGGCATGGTTGACTGCCTTATCGCCGAGGTCAGCTTTCCCAACAAGATGCACGAGCTGGCCGAGGTGAGCGCCCATCTTACCTGCCAGTCCCTGATCGAGTCGCTGGTCAAGGCGGAAATACCCGGAGACGCCAAGGTGCACGTGGTCCATTTGAAGCCCGCCTTTATGGACGAGCTTCTCGAGGAAATCGAAGGGGAGGAGGACTGGAACCTGATCGCCCTTAAAAAAGGCGACGTGATCAGGCTGGACCCGGGCAAGAAGGAGCCCCGCATCCTCCAGGAGGAGATCGAGGAAAAGGTCACCGATAAAATTCCCGAGTTCGACAAGGCCTCGGACCTTTACGAGCAGCGCGAAAAAATGAGCAACGAGTTTGGCGTGTCCGCCGCCAAGGGCGACGTCATCTTCCAGCAGGGCGACACCAGCACGATCATGTATATCATCCAGGAGGGCAAGGTCCGGATAGTAAGGAAAGCCTTCCGCTACGAGAAGACCCTGGCCGTGCTCGGGCAGGGCGACTTCTTCGGCGAGATGGCCATGCTCAACAACAGGCCCCGCTCCGCCACGGCCGTGGCCATGACCGACGTCAAGCTCCTGGCCTTTGACAGGAAGGCCTTCGAGTCCCTCATCCTCGACAACTTCGGCGTGGCCCTACGCATCATCCGCACCTTGTCCAACCGGCTCCAGGACGCGGACGGGCTCATCGAGAACCTCTTGTACGTGGACCCCGAGTCGAAGATCATCAACACCCTGATCAAGGCGGCCTACGACGAGGGGATCGAAACCAGCGAGGGCTTCGTCATCCGGACCACCCCCGAGGAGCTGTCCGACCGAAGCGGCGTCATCATCGAGACCTTGCGCGACATCCTTACCGACCTGGTCAAAAACAAGATGATCCTCGCCCGCAGGGAAACCCTCATCATACCCGACCCCCAAAAACTGAAAAGGCTCATGAAGTTCCTCGAGCTGAAAGACGAGTTCCTCACGGCCTGACGCAAGGGAACGTTGAAGGCGCGGCGGTCCGCGCGGATAAAGGTTTTCCCGCCTCGGAATAAATATCAAAAAGGAGAAGATCGTGAATTACGAAGATATGGTCATATGGATAACCGGCGCCTCCTCCGGCATCGGCGAGGCCCTGGCCCTCCAGTACGCGAAAAAAGGAGCAAGCCTCATTATCAGCTCGAACGAGCCCGAGCAGCTCGAGCGCGTCCGGGAGTCGTGCCCGGCCAAGGAAAAAGTCGCCGCCCTCTTCCTTGACCTTCTCGACCTCGACTCGATTCCCGCCAAGGGACAGGAGGCCCTTTCCAAACACGGGCGGGTGGACCTCCTGATAAACAACGGCGGCATCAGCCAGCGCTCACTCGTGCCCGAGACGGCCATGGCCACCTATAAAAAGATCATGGACATAGATTTCTTCGGACACGTGGCCGTTACCAAGTCGATCCTTCCCTCGATGCTCGAGCAAAAGGCCGGCCATATTGCGGTCACCAGCTCGGTCACGGGCAAGTTCGGCGCTCCCCTTCGCTCGGGCTACAGCGCGGCCAAGCACGCCCTGCACGGTTTCTTCGACACGCTGCGGGCGGAGGTCTGGAAGGAAAATATCAAGGTCACCATCGTTTGTCCCACCTCGGTCAAGACCAATATCTCCTTCCACGCCGTGGCGGGCGACGGCAAGGAATACGGCAAGATGAGCGACCATCTGGCCAAGGGCCTGACCCCCGAGGAGGCGGCCCGCCGGTACATCCGGGCCCTCGAGCAAGGCAAAGAGGAGGTCGTTATAGGAGACGACGCCTTAAAGTACGCGCCCCTTATAAGAAGGATTTCTCCCGCCCTCTTCTCGCGCATGTTAAGGAAGGCCAAGGTTAACTGATTAAAGGAGGGCGCGTGAAAAGCATATTTAATCGCGCCTTAGGTTTTTTCATAAAAGGCTCAAGGGCACAAAGGGCCAGACAAGAAGCTGGCGCGCGAGCAAGTCGAGAGATGATCCCGCGGAGCGCCACCAGCGAGGCGCCCGCCAAACCGGACGGGACGGCCGGAGCGTCTTCATGGCGTCCTTACGGCGAGGGCCGGACCATTGGCGGGACGGGATCGGAGAGCGGCGTCATCCTGTCTAATGAGGAGACCAAAGGCGGCGCGCGTATTACCCTCGAGCGCGATTGCTGGTCGTCTCCTTTTGCCATTACCTGCGGCGTTTACGGCGTCATGGTCCACACGAGCTTCTTTACCAGTTTGGAGGACGCCCGAAACGATTACGGCGAAATGAAGGCGGAGCTCGAAAGGTTACTCGATCTCATGGCTTCAGAAGAAGCGCAAGATGATGATCGAACGCCCGGCTGGCAAGGGGCCATGGATAAGTTTATCGAGAGATTTTAACGGGACCACCTCATGCCCTTTACCTGACATTGGCGGATAATCCTTCGCGAAACCGATTGACTTATAGGGACTGGGCGGAGTATCCTGTCGTGTATAAAGAATGCGGCATACACGAGGAACATACGGCCTGAAGCGCGGCGTCATGAAAATTCATGACGACCCGGACCTGGATTTCCAACTCAATCGTATTGTCACGCTGGGCGGCGGAGACGAAGAGGACGTTTTGGAGGCCGCCTGGCGGATTCGTGACCTGGCGGACTGGAAGAGGGAGTTCCTGCGCCTGGCCGCGGCGGCGGATGACCAGGGAAGGACCGCGAACGCGGCGGCCTATTACCGAGCGGCGGATTTTTATATGTCCCCCGACGACCCCGACAAGGAGAAGGCCTACGACCGGTCGGTGGAATTATTCCGCGAGACGGCAAAGGATGAATTCGAGAGCGGCGGCATAATCGAGGCGCGGGTCCCTTACGAGTCCGGTTTTCTTCCCGCTTGGCGTCTTCCCGTGAGAGAGGGGGTCTCGAGGGGAACGATCGTCATGCACGGCGGTTTCGATTCATGCAAGGAGGAACTCTATCCGATCGCCGACTCTTTTCGTTCGCTGGGCTTTGATACCATTCAGTTCGAGGGTCCCGGCCAGGGAGAATCGCTTTATAAGGGCAAGCTGGCCATGACCCCCGCGTGGGAAAGGCCGGTGGCTCGCGTGCTCGATCACTTCGCTATTGAGGACGTCACATTGATCGGCCTTTCCCTGGGCGGCTACCTTGCTCCCCGAGCGGCGGCCTTCGAGCGCCGCGTCAAGCGGGTCGTGGCCTGGGGCGTGGTGTATGATTTCTTCGAGACCATGATGGCCACGCGAGGGCTGATTATCGGCCTGGGCATAAGGACCTTGTTGTTCCTTCGTTTCGCGCCCATTCTGAACGCCCTGACTTACGCCCAGATGAGAAGGAACCCATTCGTGAAATGGGGCGTCGAGCGAGGCATGTTGGTCTTTTGCGTCGGCAGCCCTTACGAGAATTTCCGCGAGGCGAAAAGGTATTCATTAAAAGGAGTCTCCGATAAAATCACGGGGGATTTACTCTTGTTGGCGGGGAGTCAGGACCACCTCGTCGGTCTTCCCTTCTTTTTCAGGCAGGCGGCCGAACTGACCGGAGCGCGGTCATTCACCGGCCGTATTTTCACCGAGAAGGAAAACGCCCATACCCACTGCCAGATGGGCAACATTCCCCTGGCAATTCAGACAATTAGCGCTTGGATTGAGGAGCGGGCCGCTTCCGAAGCCGCCGGCGCGTAACGCCTACCGCCTCGGAGATTCCAGCTCGTTTTCCCTCCGTATACCGACCCCGCCGTTCATTTAATATCGGCGGGATATCCTCCAAGGTGGTTTGAAATCTTTTTGTAAAGGCTCTCGGTAATTATAAAAATCGGCTCCTTTATTCCGGATTTTTCTTGACACGATATCACGCCGCGTGCTACTATATCCTTGGAGTAACACAACCTGCGGGAGGATGTTATGAAAAGATTGGCCTATATCTGGAGCATGTCGATAATTGCCATGACCATGGCATTCGCGGCGACCGCCGAGGAAGACAAAAAAAGCGAGGAAGAATACGAGCTGCCGGCCGTAAACGTCGTGTCCACGCCCATCGTGCAGTCCACCACCACCGACCGCTACGGCCAGGAAAAGACCGTGGTCGAGGACGAGCAGATCGAGGACCTGAACGCGGGCGATATATCGAGCGCTCTTCGCCGCACGCCGGGGGTCAACATCTCCCGTTATAACCTGGTGGGCGGCTTCGGCGGAGGCGACGGCGGGGCCATCTATATAAGAGGCATGGGCAGCGGCCGTCCGGGCGCGGAACTTTCCATCATGTTCGACGGCGTGTACAAGGCCAACTCCGTTTGGACCCATCCTCTCCTGGATACCATCAGCACCGACGCGGCGTCCTCCATCGAGGTCTACAAGAGCCCGCAGCCCGTGTTCGTGGGTAACATGTCCTTCGGCGCCATCAACGTCGTGCCCAAGTCGCTCGAGGAAGAGGGGACTTTCTTCCAGGTCCGCTCGGGCGGCGGGACTTACGGTACCTGGTTCGAGACGGCGGAGGGCGGATACAACTCGGGTCCCTGGGACCTCTACTTCGTCCAGTCCATCCGGGAGTCGGAAGGACACCGCGACCACTCGGCGGGCAGGACCGAGGCCACCTATATCGGCGTCGGCTACGACTTGACCGACAATCTCTGGCTCGAGTTGCGCGGCATCTCCACTACGGGCACGTGCCAGGACCCGGGACCGGACACGGCCCCCCCGCCCAAGCGCGAGACCTTCAACGTGGATAACGACACCCTCATCTTCTCCATCAACGACAAGTTCGAGTGGGGCGAGGGCTATATCAAGGGCTACGTTGACAGGGGCTACATCAACTGGCAGGAGGAGGACGGCGACTCGAACACGCCCTGGCAAAACTACGGGATCAAGGCGCGTCAGACCTTCCGCTACGAGGGCCTCGAGGTCATGGCCGGCCTGGACGGAAACTTCATGGGCTCCGAGTTCGTCAACACCGACCTGACCGGCGTCAGGGTGGGCGACATCGAGTGGGACCTGTGGCATTCCTGGGAGCCCTACGCGGCGGTGTCCTATTTGATCGGCTCGGAGGATGGACTATACGCCATCCCCTCTTATGGCCACCGCTGGCACATGCACTCCGAGTTCGACGACAAGGAGTCGTGGCAGGCGGGACTGGTCGCCGGTTACGGGCCCGACCTCCAGGGCCACGCCTCCTTTTCCAAGGGATATAACTACCCCGGCCAGTACGTTCGCAACTTCTACCAGTCCCTGTGGACCTTCTTCTACGACGGCGACGAGTACGAGGACCTCGAGATCGAGAGCGTCGAGCAGTGGGAGGTGGGGGTCTCGGCGAAGATACTGGAAAAGGCCGCGGTCAACGTTACCTATTTCAACGCCTCGGGCGAGGATAAATACGCCTGGATTTTCCCTCCCCCTCCCCCGCCCAGGATCGTTAACATCGGGGAGTTCGAGCTTCACGGCGTCGACTCTTCCATTATCATAACGCCCGCGGATTTCGTTTCCATATATCTGGGTTATACTAACATCCAGATCGAGGAGCCGGAGGACGAGATGTACCCGCGCGCTCCCGAGAACACGGCCAGCGCCGGTCTCAGCATGCTTCTCATCGACCGGCTCAAGGTGAACGTGGACTATCAATACGTTGACGAGCAGTACGTGGGCAACGCGAGGTTCGCGGACGATCCGGTTTTGATCGACGCCTACAATCTGGTCAACGCCAAGGTCGGGTGGTTATTTGAAAGTGGAAGAACAAGCGGCGAGATATGGGTCGCCGGCGAGAACCTGGGGAACGAGGAATACGAGTTCCTGCCCGATTATCCCATGCCGGGTCCAACGTATATGGGAGGAGTCTCCCTTGCGTTTAAATAGTGCCAGCCAGCCAAGGAGCCTCGGCCGCGCCCTTTTCAGGGTCGCGGCCTTGGCCGTGTTGGGCCTTATTTTTTTCCAGGCCCCGAAGGCCGCCTCGATCGAGGAAAAAGCCAAGCCGGAAAATTCAAAGCCCGCTATAGTCGTCTCGACGGCGCTCTTATCGACGGCGGTCAGGGACCTGATGGGTGACTCGGTGCAAATTTACGAGATGATACCCCCCGGTTCCTGCCCCGGCCATTACGACATGACGCCCGAGGACTTCAGGGCCATCTCCGGGGCCGACGCCATTGTGCTGCACGATTTCCAGTCCCACATGATAAGGAAAATCTCCGAGGCCGGAGCCTCCAAAACCCCTGTAATAGTCGTGCCCGAAAAAGGCTCGGCCATCACGCCAACCGGCTACTCGAGGACCCTCGAATACCTGGCAACGGAGATCCCCGGCGCCGTTCCCCGGCTTGAGAGCGCGACGCGGCGCGGCCTTCCCGAGGCCTTGGCCATGGTCAAGGTGGCCGAGGCCGAGGCCATCGAGTCCGGTGCGGACGGTCTTAAAGGACTCCCCATAGTGGCGGCCCACTTCCAAAAGGACTTCGCCCAGTACTGGGGCATGGAGGTCGTGGCGGAAATACCTCCCGGCGGCGAGCTGTCGGCCAAAGAGCTGGTCCAGGTTCTGACCAAGGCCCAGGAGGGAAAGGCCAAAGTGGTGGTGGCCAACGCTCAAAGCGCGGGCAAGGGCGCCCGGGTCATCGCCGATCGTCTTGGCCTGCCCCTGGTGGTGTTGTCCAACTTTCCCTCCGAGTCCAGGAAGGGGTCATATCGCGGCCTTCTTCTATCCAACGTAAAGGGTCTGGTGGATGCCCGCGTCGGAGAGTAACCCGGCCGTATGGGCTCGGGACGCGGCCATCTCGAGAGGCTCGTCCATCGTGCTCTCCGAGGTGAACGTGGAAATCCCGAGAGGCTCGATCGCGGCCGTGCTCGGGCCTAACGGCGCGGGCAAGACCACCTTGGTTTTCTCGATCTGCGGTTTCGTGAAGCCGGCCTCGGGTTCCCTCGAGGTATTGGGGCGGGACATGACCTCGATCGGCCCTTCCGAGCTTGCCCGGCTGAGGAGGTCGATAGGTCTTCTGCCCCAGTTGTCCGAGATAAACGAGCTGGCGCCGCTCTCGGTAAGGGAAGTGGTGGCCATCGGCAGGGCGGGCCGGGCGGGACTGGGGGCCAGGCTGTCCCGGGACGACTGGAGGGCCGTTGACGAGGCCATCTCTTTATTCGGTCTGGACCATCTGGCAAGCCGCGTTTTTCATCGGCTCTCGGGCGGCGAAAAAAGAAAGACCGGCCTGGCCCGAGTCTTCGCCCAGGAGCCCGAGCTGTTCATCCTGGACGAGCCCATGGCCAACCTGGACGTTTCATGGCAGGAAAGGCTGAGGGAGGAAATCCAGAAAGCCTGGGAAAGAACCGGGGCCACCGTTATTATCGTTTCCCACGACACCCATAACCTGCCCGAGGGATGCTCGCTTTTCGCGCTTGTCGGGCGGGGCACTGTACTCGCCTCGGGTCCGTCCTCCCGGGTGCTGACGGAGGAGGCGCTGGAGCGGTCTTATGGAAAAGGCGTCTCGGTCGTCAGACGGGAAGGACGCGACTACCTGCTGGGGGCGTAAGCCATGATCACGGCCCGAGTTATTGTCGAGATACTGGCGGCCGCCGTTATCAGCGGGGCGTCCTGCGCCGCGGTCGGCTTTCTTCTGGCTAACCTCAGGTTGCCCTTTTTGGGCGTGACCATGTCTCACGCGGCCCTGGCCGGGGCCGTCTTCGCCAAGGTGTTGGGGCTGCCCATCTTTCCACCGGCTTTCGCCGTGGCCATCGGCTCGGCCTTCGCTATCGGACCCCTGGCCGACAAAGCCAAGCTCGATTCCAACCTGGCCATGGGCATCGTCTTCTCCCTCAGCATGGGAGTGGCCTTTCTCGGCATCGGCCTGACGGACGGTCCCAAGACGGAGATGCTCGACCTTATCTGGGGTTCCATTCTTCTCATCACCACCAGGGACGTTATATTCCTGGGCGTACTCGGTTTGATTTTATTTGTCTACCTGGCCGTCTTCGAAAAGGAAATCAAGGCCGTGCTCTTCTCGAGGACCGTGGCCGCCTCGGTGGGGGTCAGGGAGGCGGCGTTGACCTACTCGATGCTGATAGTGACGGGGGCCGTTGTGACCGCCTGTCTCGAGTCGGTGGGCGGGCTTTTATTGTTCGCCCTTCTCAGCAACCCCGTGGCCGCGGCCACCCGCGTTTTCGACTCGTACATGGGAAGCCTGATCGGGTCGGCCGGTCTGGGCGCCCTCAGCGCGGTGGGCGGGCTCGGCCTGTCCTGGGTATTCAACCTGCCGGCCGGGGCCTCCATCGCCCTGGTTTCGGGAATCATCTTTATTATATGTATAATAATCGGGAGGCTAACGGGAAAATCATGAACCGGACAAAAGCTGAATTTTTCGACCGTCACGCCGAGGAGCCCTGGTCGTCGGCGGATTACACCGAGGAAGAACTGGGTAAGATTCGCTGGCTCTTCGATAAGGTCAAGCTGGAAAAGGGACAAAAAGTCCTCGAGCCGGGCTGCGGCACGGGCCGGGTCACTCTCCTCCTGGCCAGGGAAATTGGGCCCGAGGGAAGCGTGACCGCCGCGGACATCAGCGAGACGATGATCGCGGCCTGCCGAAAAAGGCTGGAGGGACAAGAAAACGTCTCCCTTTTCCACGCCGCCGTGGAAGAAATCGATCTTGCCGACGATTCCTTCGATCTGGCGCTCTGCTTCAACGTCTTTCCCCATCTTGACGACAAGCCCGCGGTCTTAAACCTTTTCCGCCGCCTTTTAAAGCCCTCGGGCAAGCTGGCCATTTTCCATATCCATCCGTCCTCATTCATCAACGACCTTCATCGCAAGGCCGAGACGCCCGTGCAGGAGGACATGATCCCCGACAAGGATGAGATGAATAAGATGCTCCATGAAGCCGGCTTTATCATGAAAGAGTTTCTGGATGAAGACAGGTTTTTCACTCTCGCCTTTATAGACGGCCAATAACTCGATGGCGGGGCTTTGAAAATGAGCTTTCACTAAAGCCGAAAAAATTATTGAAGACGCCCCCTTATGATGATATCATTAAGGTTTGATATAGAATAATACTTAGGACGCCGCCCGGGTATTTCAACCTCCTTTTTAATCGTTCGGCGTCGCGCGGTTGCCGGTCGCGACGATGGGGGGGCGTCCCCATGGAGGACATATATTGAACAACGTCGCGAAATCCGCCCTGGTCTGGATCATCATCTTCGGTGTTTTCATCGCGCTGTTCTGGTTCATGAAGCAAAACGGCGAGAAACCCAAGCCCGTCGAGTACTCCAAGTTCATCGAGGAGGTCAAGGCAAAGGAAGTCAGCAGCGTTACCATCCGGGGCCAGAAGATCACGGGTAAATACATCGACGACAAGAAATTCTCGACCTACGGTCCCCAGGAGTTGGACCCTTCCATTTTCACGCTTTTCAACGAGATGGGGGTCCAGGTCAAGTTCGAGGAAGACACCGAGCCCGCCTATATCACGGCGCTATTCACTTACGTTCCCATTTTGCTGCTGGTTTTCTTCATGATTTTCTTCATAAGGCAGATGCAGAACTCCGGCGGCAAGGCCATGAGCTTTGGCAAATCCAGGCCCCGCTTTTTAAACGAGGCCCAAAAGAAGATCACTTTTGACGACGTGGCCGGCATCGACGAGGTGATCGGCGAGGTCGAGGAAATCATCGAGTTTTTAAAGGACCCCAAGAAGTTCACCAAGCTGGGCGGCCGCATTCCCAAGGGCGTTCTCTTGATAGGCGCTCCCGGCACGGGCAAGACCCTTCTGGCCCGGGCCATAGCGGGCGAGGCGGGCGTTCCCTTCTTGTCAATTTCCGGCTCGGACTTCGTCGAGATGTTCGTGGGCGTTGGCGCCTCCCGGGTAAGGGACCTTTTCCTCCAGGGCAAGAAGCACGCTCCGTGCATCATTTTTATCGACGAGATCGACGCGGTGGGCAGGCATCGAGGCGCCGGTCTTGGCGGCGGCCACGACGAACGGGAGCAGACGCTCAACCAACTTCTTGTCGAGATGGACGGTTTCGAGGCCAACGAGGGCGTTATATTAATGGCGGCCACCAACCGTCCCGACGTTCTGGACCCGGCCCTTCTCCGTCCCGGCCGTTTCGACCGCCAGGTGGTGGTTCCCCGTCCCGACGTGAAGGGACGCGCCGAGATCATCTCGGTCCATACCAAGGAAAATCCTCTTGCCGACGACGTGAACATGGAGACGCTGGCCAAGGGCACGCCCGGTTTTTCCGGCGCGGACCTGGAGAACATGGTCAACGAGGCGGCCCTGGTTGCGGCCCGCCGGGGCAAGGACGAGATCGACATGGACGATTTCGAGTTCGCCAAGGACAAGGTGATCATGGGAATCGAGCGCCGGAGCCTGGTCATCAGCGAGGAGGAGCGCAAGATGACGGCCTATCACGAGGCCGGGCACGCTCTGGTGGCCAAGCTGTTGCCGGGCGCCGATCCGGTCCACAAGGTCACCATCATCCCGAGGGGAAGGGCGCTGGGAGTCACGCAGCAGCTTCCCAGCGAGGACAAGTACACCATATCCAAGACCAGGGCCCTTAACAACATGGTCATTTTCCTGGGGGGCAGGGCGGCCGAGGAAATAGCCCTGGCCGAGAGGACCTCGGGAGCGGGCAACGACATCGAGCGAGTGACCGAGTTGGCGAGAAAAATGGTCTGCGAGTGGGGCATGAGCGACAAGCTCGGTCCTCTCAACTTCAGGCAAAAGGACGACGAGATTTTCGTGGGAAGGGACTTGGGCGTCAGAAGAGAGTACGGCGAAAAGACCCAGCAGATGATAGACGACGAGGTAAAGGACATCGTAACGGCCGCCCACGACCAGGCCGTCAAGCTGCTCGAGGAAAATCGGGACAAGCTCGAGGCCCTGGCCAACGCGCTTCTCGAGAGGGAAGTGCTCGACGGCGAGGAAATCGAGATGGTCCTACAGGGCAAGAAGCTGCCGCCCATTAAGGTCGCGCCCGAGATGGAAACAAGGAAACGCGGGTCCAAGGAAAAAAAGAAAAAGGAATCCAAGTCCCACGCTCCATCGGTCGTGCCCGACCCCGTCGGAGGAGAAGCCTGAACTTTTTTCGTGACGACCGACAAGGCGTCGCCGGAAAAGGGCGGCGCCTTTTCAGTCCACCTCGATCCTGGCCAGGCGGGAACAGACCACCAGGGTCAGTCCGAAAATGATATCGATCGACAGCATGTCCGAGATGCCCTTGTCGAAAAGCAGCTTGCCCGAGGCGTCGAACTCGTCGTCCTTGCCGTAGAAAAGGACCGCCAGGGGAACCTTGGGAAGGACCCGGAACCTATAGGCCGCGTCGGCCATCTCGAGGGGCTCGCCGCCCAGTTTCTCACAGGCCTTTTTAAAAGCCTCCACGTCCTCGCCGAAACGCCTCGTGAACATGGCCGCGGGCACGGAGTGGGCCCCCACGAAAAAGGACACGCCGCCGGGCAGGTCCTTCTCCGATATCCACTCCCCGCTTACCCGGCCGCGAGAGGCGCCGAGAAGATAAAACAGGACGACCAGACCAAGCTCGACGTCGGTTACGGGAGCGCCGGTCGCGGCGTTAACGATCATGGCCTTTTCGGCGAAGACCTCGAGGTCTTCCCCCCAGAACTCGACCAAAAAACATGAGCGCCCCGCGTCGTAATCGCACATGGCGTCCCGAGCAATTTCCGAGGGCGGCCTCTCGAGCAGTTGATCGAAAAACCATTTATGCATCTGATGGCACATGGGTCACCTTCATAAAGCGCGCAAAGCTCCGCGCCGGAAAATTTAATCGGTCTATCGGGTTTTTTCCTTGACCGGTCCCACTGGGGCAAGGTAGACCGTCGTTTCTTCCTCCGCGTCAACCCCGAGAAGGGCGTTGACCTCCTCGTCGAAAAAGGCCCCTATCCCACAGCAGCCGAGGCCAAGGTCCTCCGCCGCCAGGTACAGGTTCTCGCAGACGTGGCCGGCGTCGAGATACATGTAGCGGTAAGCGCGCTGGGCGTACTTGATCTTGCAGCGGTCCATGACCGAGGTCCAGATAAAGACCGCGGCCGCTCGCTCGCACATGCCCTGGCCAAGCGCCGCCTCGGCGAGAGACCCTCCCAGATTCCCCTCCTTGATGAGCTCGAGGGAAGCGCGGAGGATATTGTAGTGGTAAAGGCCGGGATCGACGGCCTCGACCCGGTTGGCCAGTACGTAGGTCTCGATCGGATAGAGCGCGCCGGCGGAGGGCGCCGTCCGAAGCGCTATGTCTCCGGCCCGGGCCGTGACGCCCTGCGCGGCGAAGACCAGGCGGGAAAGCGTCTCCAAAGAAATTGGATCGGCCGTGAAGGTCCTTCTCGATCTTCGGCTGAAAAGGGCTTCCCACAGGCCGCCCTCCGGAATGGAGGCGCCCTCCAGCGATACGGTCCTCGAACCCGGATACTCCTTGAAGGCGGAAGGCCTTTTAGCGGGCCGACCGCCCAAGGCGGCCTTGTCCCGAAAATACATGGTCAGGCGCTGGTAACGGTCGCCGATAAAGTCATCGGTCACGGTCCGCTCCCGAGAATCTGACCCGCGTCTCCCTCCCCCGGGGCCGTTCCGCCCGTGTACTCGAGGCTGATCTCGTTAGCCGCGCCCGTGCGCTGGTCCTTGGCGCTGACCGTGAACAGACCGTTCTGGTCGATATCGAAGGTCACCTCGATGGCGGGCATGCCCCGCTTGGCCTTCTCGATGCCCTCGAGCACGAACTCGCCCAGGGAGGTGTTGTTCTTCACGTATTGCCCGTCTCCCTGCAGCACCGTGATCCTTATCCGGCGCTGGTTGTCCGCGCAGGTGGTGAAGACCTGCGAGGCCCGGGCCGGAAGCTTGGCAAAGCGCTTGATGATGGGTATGTAATGTCCCCCGAAGTGAGCTATGCCCACTGACTGAGATAGGACGTCGAGAAGCACGGGCGCTTCGACCGTTTCCGGGACCGCCTCTTTGGCGGCCTCCCCGGGGGGTGGTTCGGCATCCGGCTCGTCCGTCTCGGGCTGCTCGAAGTCCTCCTCGGACTCGAACTCATCCTCGGACGCGACGGCCGGCTCATGGGTCTCATAATCCCGGATGATCGGGCCGGCCGAGACGGGCATCTCCATCTCGGGACTCAGGTCCGGAGGCTCGGCCTCCTCCTCCTCTTCTCCTTCCTCGGCGAACTCGGGAAGCATGTCCGGATCGGCCGGCAGTTCCGGCTCGGCTGATTCCATCTCCGGTGGAGGCCCCAGGTCAAAGTCTCCACCATCGGCGGGCGCCGGCTCCCGGTCGGGATCGGCGGGCAGGTCGGCTGGAGACTCGGTGACCGCGGGTATTTCATCCTCCGGCTCTCCCACGATCTCTTCCTCGTCCGCGTCCGGAGAGGGCGGGAAAGCATCCTCTTCCTCGTCGGGGGACTCCTCCTCGGCGGGAGGGACCTGGTCCAACTCGGCGGGAAGATCGGACCCGTAGGCGTCCTCGGCTTCCTCGGGAATTTCTTCCTCGGGTAAATCGTGGTCCGCCGACTCCTCGGCCGCTTCCATGGGGATAGGCTGATCGTCATCGGTCTCGGTCATTGAAAAATCCGGGGCTGAAGTATCGGGCTCCTTAGATTCGACCAGATCGGTTTTCTCGACCACTTCCCGGGAGGAAGTCGCGCCCACGAAGAAATCGGCCAGGCCGGCCTCACGGTCGTCGGCTTCCTTTTCGGCCGAGTCCTCGGGCGACCACTCCTCGCCCGCCTGCATCTTGTCCGGGTCAAGCGGCAGGTCCGAGTCGGCGTCCCTTTTATCCATGGGCAAAAGGGATTGGCCATCGTCGGCCGGGCGAGTCTTTTTTTCCGGCGCGTGCTCCGGGGCGTCCATCAACTCGTCGGGGTCGGCCTCGACCCGGGCGTCGCCGATCTCCTCCTCGTCCCGGGAATCGGGAGGAGGCGCTCCGGGCATGGTGGCGCCGGGATCGTAATCCGGGCCGGGAACGATCCGGTCCCTGCCCGCGCCGTATCCGGGAAGGGTCTTATCCGGGTCCTGGCCGGAGGCCATGTCCACGTCGGCGCCCGAGACCGGCGCGGGAACGACCCTTCCCGCGCCCGCCATGGGAGCGGGCAAGGTCTTCTCGAGGTCCTCCCTCGTCTCTTTTCTTTTCTTGAGTATCTTCTCGCCCGCCAGGCTGGCGGCGTGGATGGCGGCGCCCACGGCCACGGCCTCGTCGGGATTGACCGAGTCGTCGGGATCGCGGCCGAAGAACTCGGTCACCCTCGCTCTCAAAAGGGGCATCCGCGTCATGCCTCCCACCAGCACCACGTTGTCAATTTTTTCAATGGGAATGGAAACGTCGTCTAAAAGCTTCCTGAAAATATCCACGGTCCTCGTCACCAGGTCCTCGACCAGGCCCTCGTAGAACTCCCGGGTAATGGACGCCTCGACGCCCGCCCACTTGTTAACGTCGGGACAGATGGCGGGAAGGTTGATCTCGACCTCTTTCTTTTTTGAGAGCGCGATCTTGGCCCGCTCAGAGGAGTCCTTGACCCGCTGGTGGGCCATCTTGTCGTTATAGATGTTTATGTCGTATTTCTTCTTGAAGTCCTTGACCAGGTAATCGACCAGCCGGTTGTCGAAGTCCTCGCCTCCCAAATAGGAGTCGCCGTCCGTGGCCAGCACCTCGAAGACGCCCTGTCCGATGGCTAAAACGGACAAGTCGAAGGTGCCGCCGCCCAGGTCGAACACGGCTATGGTCTGCTCCTCGTCCTTGTCGTACCCGTAGGCGAGGGCCGCGGCGGTGGGCTCGTTAATCAGCCGCACGACGTCCAGGCCGATCATGGCCCCCGCCTCGCGGGTGGACTTGCGTTGAGGGTCGGTAAAGTAGGCCGGCACCGTGACCACGGCTTTCCTGATCTCTCGTTTGAGGGCCTTCTTTCCGATCCTGGTCATGTACTTTAGGATAATGGCCGCGACCTCGGTGGGAGTCAATTCCTTGTCGCGGCCCCTGACCTTGACCCCGCCGTCGGGAAGCGGAAGGATGTCATAACCGAAGTGCTTTTTGGTCTCCTGGACGCGAGGGTCTAGATACCTTCTTCCTATCAGGCGCTTGGTGGCCCAGATGGTGCTGTAAGGATCGCTGATGACCTCCATTTTCGCCTGGGTCCCCACCAGTATCTTCCCGTCCTCCATCACGTGGATGTAAGAGGGAGTCACGCGGTTGCCCCTGCCGTCAGGCACCACCATGGGTTGACCGTCCACCACCGCCGCCAGACAGCTAGTGGACGTGCCCAGGTCGATACCAACTATCTTGTCCATGCTCATCCTCCGGTAAGATAACTCGAAGCGTTCGCTAAGCTACCATTTTAGCCGGGATATGGCGCCAAGCGCAATGGGAAGATAAAAAAAGATGCGGCCCGTAAAAAAGTCGTTTCCTTCGCCGCCTTGCCCGCTCTCGACCCTTAAAAGAAAATGGGGGAACCCGGACGGCCGGAATTCTTTGAGGAAAAAGCCACTATATGCTAATCTTGTAGAGGGCCGAAAGCCAAGGCCCGACGGGGCGTAGCGCAGCCTGGTAGCGCATCTGCTTTGGGAGCAGAGGGTCGCTGGTTCAAATCCAGTCGCCCCGACCATCAAAAAGGAAACTTTCAGTTCCAGCCGGGGCGGAAAGTTTTTTTATTTCCAGGCGGTTCGATGACGGTCACGACTCCCTTAGTCCGCTCGCCGCCGCGGCCGGGGTCCGAGAAAAGGCGATCGAGTTTTCATCGGACCCCGACGGCTCGCGTCAGCCGGCTTTTAACCTCGTCAAGGATTCATGGCATAGGCGTCAACCTGAGAATAGACGTGCTTTTCCAGGACGCGGTTGAATTTATCCATGTCCACCGCCGGGCTCCTGAGCATTTTCAGGCATTGGTCTTTCTGGGCCTGAGTGGCCGCGGGCTTGCCGAAAATATCGACGGCGTAGCGGGAAAAATCGCGAACGTAGACGTCGAAAATCTCGTCCAGGAGGTCATAGTCGACGTTTTCCATTTGAGCGCTTTCAATAATCAACTGGCCGTAAGCCACCAGGGTGAATATTTCACCGACGCCCAAAAGAAAATCGAAATCGCCCGCCATCTGGTTGCCCAGTTCCATTCCGGAGATCATTAAAAACTTTTCGAATTCCTTGATCTGCTCCTTGAAGATATTAACGTTAGGCAAATTAACCGAGTCATAAACCGGATGGAAATCATGAAACTGGGTTTTGCCATACCCGCGGGTTTTGCCCTGTTTAAAGAGGTAGTCGTCGTTCTGGCTCGAGTCCATTCTGCCGATTTTGGGGAAGTTGCCGGGATTGAAAAAGAAGTTGGGCATCAGCTTGGCGATAAGCGCCATGTTGACGTGCCTTGTCCCCTCGAGCTTGGGGAAACCTTTAAGCTCGATTACGGCCTGCGAAAAATAGTTGTCCTTTTCAAAGCCCTTGGCCGCGATGACGTCCCACAGCATCTCGTGGACCTCTTCGCCCTGGATGGCGACCTTCATTTTCATGATCGGATTGTAAAGGAGATATCTCTTATCGTCTGGACTTGCCGCCCGCATGTAATCCGTGGCGCGCAGCCCGAACAGTTTCATTCCGGCAAGGCGGCAGTAAGAATCCATGAAAAGGCGCTTCACGTGGGGAAACTCGGTTACGAACTTGCCGTAGACCTTTCTGTGGGCGGCGTGGTTCAAGGCCTCGTAGAAAGAATGGGTGACGATGCCGATCGAGCCGGAGCCGATATTGAATTTACAGATGTTGATGGTGTTGAGCATGTCGTCCCAGGCCTTGGGACCGCGCGCCGTAATGTCCGCGTCGGTGATGGGATAATCGTGAAGTTTGAACTCGGAAACATAGTTCTGGGCATGAATCACGTTCTGGACGCATTCATATTTTTCGTGATGAGAATCAACGACGAAGAAGACGTAATCATCGGTACCGTCAATCTTTCCGAACACCGTTATGGTCGAGGCCTCGTTGCCGTTGCCGATGTAGTACTTCGAGCCCCGGGCCAGGTAGGTCCCGTCCTGTTGCGGATACAGCTTCATCTCAGAGGAGTAGATATCCGCCCCGTGTTCTCTTTCCGACAAACCGAAGGCGCACAGCGGGTTTTCCCGCAAGGTCACAACGGCCTTTTGTTTGGCCGCTTCGTTGTCGCCCAGAAAGACCGGGTCCAGGCCAAGGGTGGAAACATGGAAGGCATACCAGTAAGCGGTGCCGTAGAAGCCGAGAATCTCGGAGAATTCGAACATTCGAAAAGTGCTGTAGTACTGGTCTTCGTCCCCGTATCCCTTTGGCAGGAAAAGGGTCTCGAAAATCCGTTCCTTTTTAACGAATTCAGTAAAGTCATGGGTAAACTCGGCGGAGAGGTAATCCTCCTTCATTTTCTTCATGCCCTTATTTTCGAACCATTCGATGGTTTTGATCATGATCTCGCGGGACCGCTCATCAGGGTAATCTCTGTCCTGATAGTTTTTAGGATTGAGTAGCAACATGACAAACTCCTTTTCAGTAAATGTATTAATGTACTATTGCAAAACGTCGCGCGTAAATCAATTCGAGCGCGCCCTTGCATTACTTATCCATGCTATTCCAGGAGCCGCGCCAGAAACAAGGCTTGTCTCCAGTAAGTTTATCCGAATATCGGCGCTAATTAAACTTGCTGAAAATGATAACCGGAGATTTTGGAGAGACGATAAAACGAGGAACTGAAAAACGCGGAGACATCTTTCGAAACGCAGGGTGGCCCATCCCAAAATGCATGGGTGGCATGGCCGCGAGCTGAGCATTGATATTTTCTAATTCAAGCGCGTTTTTAACCTTATCCACTTCAAAAAGGGCCTTTCAATACGATTTGCGTCAGAAGCGTTCAGCCTGCGGCTTCGCCGCCCATGCAATATGCGTGGGGGACCCTGCGGCTGAGGGGGACCATGAAACCATGAAACCATGGGTGGCGCGGATAGCTCGCCTATCCGCGCGGCGAAAGCCGTTGGATATTCATGTACGCGCTCGGCGGACCGTCGCTTCTTTCCCGCGCCTTCGGCGTCCAGATAGCTATCCGGGCCGCGCGGCGTCCTCGACCCATCCCGCTAGGCGGGACCCACGCGGTTTCTTCGCACACGGGAGTTCAGCCCGCGGCCTCAGCCGCCCCTTTAATCTTCAAGCGGCTCGATGCCGCAACTTTTACAGTTGCATCCCTTATCTCGAGACTTTTCCGGGGAGCTCGAGCCCCACCCGTTGATGAGGCGGAGGCTGACGCCGTTTTTGGTTTTGCGGCCGACCGAGTCGGGAGCGGGGCTTAGGTTTTGGCCGCAGGACTGGCATCCTACCGCGGGTCCCTTGGGGCTGGAGTCTTCGGCCAGCTTCATCTCGAGCAGCCGGTGGAGTATCTCGGACTGGGGCATGGGCGGTTCCGGGCTTTGGTTTTTTTCCTCCTCCAGTTCCTCCCAGTTTCCCGTCGTCAAGATGGGCGTTCCCAGCCTGATGAGCTTGCGTTGCTCGAGATCGAGTCTTTGGGCGGCCACGGCGCGGGACCTCTTGACTGCCTCGGCCCCGGCGTCCCGGGCAAGGGTCGCGTGAAGCTTCTCGATGGTATAGTCGAGTCCATGGCAGATGACGTCGTAGCGAGCGATATACTGGCGCTCGCCTTTTTCGTCTTCCTTGACCAGTTTGGTCAGCAGGATATCCACGGGTTCTCCGATGCCGGCTATGATGGCGAAGTCCTCGAGGGAGTAAGGCGGCTTGGGCGCGAACTGGCCCAGGTCGGCGCCGGGGATGAGAGCGGTGAGAGAGAAGGGCACGTGGTCGCACTCGACGCCGGCGGCGGTCAGGGCCTCGATATCGTTTTGCAGCCTCACGTTGGCTATGAGGAAGGCCATGGCCGCCCTTCTTACCGGTTTAAGCTGGTGTCCGGAGGCGTAGGTTTTCTCGAACCGGACCTTTATATATCCGCACTCGACGCTGAAGAAGGCCGACAGCTCGAAGAGGTCCTCCGATCCCGACTTCACCAGGGAACGCCCGGAAAGGCTGGGCCGTATAATCGTCTTGACCTTGGCGCCGCTTTCCGCCAGGGCCAGAACGTCCTGGACCGACTCGGGCTTGCTTACCTGGACCCATATGGCGTCTTCTTTCATGTCAATACCTCGTTTCCTTTTTGTCGGGGTCCCTGAGGATGTCGCTCAGGTAATAGCGCGAGTAAAGCGCCCCGACCGGGTTGTTGGCCAGCGACTTGTCCTTGACGAAGAGGGTCGTGCAGGGAGCGTCGCTGTGCTCGGTAAAAAGGATGTCGCAACCCACGCACAGACCGATAACCAGGTTAAGGTCGGTACCCGCGGCGTTCAGGGCCATGGCCTGGCCGATCGAGTTGCACGAGTCCGCGTGGCCTCCGTGGGGATGGGAATGCTCGGGAGGTCCCTGCGCCCCTATCCGGCACGAAACGGGCACGACCTCGAAGAAGCGTTCCAGGACGCCCGTCAGTATCTCGGCCTCCTTGAACATCTCGACGCAAAAGGCCAGACCGACCTTCTTGTAGCCCATGCCCACGGCGAAGTGCACGACCTCGGCCACGCGGCACATCTTTTCCTCCTGCTCCCAGGCCACGTCAAGCGCCACTTCATGGATGTGCCGCTCCCTCTCGTCCTCCTGGTCCGGGTCCGAGGGGGCCTCCATGTGGCAATCCTCACCGCGGAGGCAGCGCCTGGATTTGCAAGAGATGCAGTTGACCTCGCCCGGCTCGATATGGCGCTCGGCCGGGCGCTTGATCTCGATCTTTTCGCTGATCCCGAAGCCCGGCGCCAGGGTCCCGTCGATATAGGCCTTGAGAACGTCGTCAACCTCGCCCGCCACGTTGTTGATCACCCTGATGCCGCTCGCCTCGGCCTCCTCGATGAACTCCTTGCCCGCGCCGCCGCAGATGAATACGTTAACGTTAAGGTCAACGAGCTGGTCCAGGAAAATCTCCTCGGACATGCCCTCGACCGCGCAAAGGTCGCTCGATTGCACTTTGCCGTGCTTTATTCGCGCCACGATCATGTCGCTGGCGAACATGCAGCGGGGCGACACTCTCGAGCCGAAAATTGGAATCGCTATCTTCATCATTGATCCTCCGCCCCGATTAAAAGCAAAGGCCAAGCCAACGGGACCTGGGCAAGAAAAATTATTTGGGATAGTCGGGAGGAGTCGAAACTCGAGGCGCGAGCCTCCCTGGAAAAAGTTCTTTTACATTAGCATCTTTATATTCAAGTCCTGGTTTGCCGAGCAAAATAGTAGTCATTTAAAATATTCTTTAATGAAAGATTAAAATCCTTTAACAATCGGTTTTTCTTTACCTTTATAGCGTTGCAATTGGCGTAGCGAGACGCGTTGCACAACCGTCTAATGCAACGAAGAAGCGGGCTGATTCCATGCCGGTATAAGATGGCCGCCCGCCGCGTTCAAAGCGAATATCTTCTTTGATCCTTGGGCCTTAAGGGCCGCCGCCCAAGTAAATATCGGATAATGGCACGAGCGTTGCTCTTAATGGCGGTGGAATAGGAAAAAGAAAGTTTCACCCGCCATACTAAATAACATGGAGGCCCTGATGGGAGTAATAACGATAAACGGACATGAAAGAACGGGCGAGAAATGGGAGCGAATGGAGTCCGGCATATCCGCTTCACCCGCACGGGTGGAACTGGACGGCCGGGAAAAGCCACTTTATCGCGAGGGCCTCGGGGCCGCCTTTATCAAATGCCTTGGCCGGCTGATGGAAAATCCCGTTTATAAAAACGCGATGGATAATTACGTTGCCGCGATGGGCCCCTGCGAGAGCTGCCCCGTTAACTGCCCCATAAAAGACGCGGCCGACGGCCATGGCGGACGGCCCTGCGACCGGGCCTCCGCGCTCGTCCGGACCTACCGCCGTTATTTCGGGGAAGACCGCGATCTTTCCGGCGGGGAACTCGAGGACCTAGACGTTCTAGACATGGAGAAGAATTTCTGGGAATGCCTGAATTGCGGGGCCTGCCTGGAGGGCTGCTCGCGAGGCGCCGACTCGGGCATGATCATAAGGCTTGGCAGGATGGCCCTGATGGATATCGGGCTTGGCCCTCGCGAAATACTCGAGATGGCCGGCGAGCAGCTCGAGGGGGAACGGGGAAACACGGCGGCCGTTCCGGCCGAGGCGGTCAAACGGACGCTCGATCTACTCGAGGAGGAGATGGCCGACGAGCTGGGCCTCGAGGTGGAGGCGCCCATGGACAAGAAAAACTCGCGCTTCCTTTTCGTTCCCTCCATTGGCGAGATCATGGCCGAAACCGACGCCCTCATGGGCTTCGCCGCCGTGATGCGGGCAGCGGGGCTTGGAGGCGACTGGACCATGGGGTCGGGGCATATGGACGCCTCCAATCCGGGACTTTACTACAGCGACGAGGCGTGGGAAAAAACGGTCGCCCGGCTCCTTCTCGAGGTAAACCTTCTGGGAGCCAAGGCCGTAGTCATTGGAGAGAGCGGGCACGGGGCCAGGGCCGCCAAGGTCGGCGTCCCTCTTTACGGAAGAGGAGTGGGCGTACCCGTGCTGAGCGCCGTGGAACTTACCTATAAACTGCTGGAAGCGGGAAGGCTGCATCTAAAACCCGGCGCCATCGAGGGAAAAGTCACCTATCACGACCCCTGCAACGTCGCCAGGAGCGGCTGGATTACCGAGCAGCCAAGGCGGGTACTGGCCGGGATTTGCGATAACTTAGTCGAGATGACGCCCCATTCGGAGAAGAACTACTGCTGCGGAGGAGGAGGCGGACCGGCTAACGAATCGAATTACAAGTTCAGAATGGAGGTGGCCGGATTAAAAAAGGCGGAGCAACTCGCCGGCACGCGGGCCGATTACGTGGTCACCATTTGCGACGACTGTAAAAGGCAACTGCGGGACCTCATCCATTATCACGGCCTGAACATGGAAGTCGTGGGACTGCATGACCTGGTTTTGCGCTCGATCGACTGGAAGACGGTTTCATCCTGAGCCTTGGCAAATTTTTGAAACCCAAGTGTATCGATCTTACTCGTCATGGGTGACGCATACTTTCCTGAACATCTCGATCAGGCCGGTGGCGAGGAAATAAGCGGCGTCGGGTCTTAAGTTGGCCTCGATCGTTTTATCGAACAATATGGAGACTCGGCTCTCGAAGGCCCCCTCTTTTTTCCAGTGGGCGAAAAGCATGGGGACCTTGGGGAGGGGAAGAAGAACGCGGGCGAAATCGGCCGATGTGATGTCCTCCCTCGGCTCCTTGCCGAAAATGTCCAGCACGTTGTAGATCGTCTCCGTATGCTCGTCGGCCAGGCGGTGGAAGGCCGCCTCGGCTCGGTAGGCGAAGAACCTCTCCCAGTCCCGAGCGTACTTCAGGTCGCGGAAGGCGGCCCATTCCCCGGCCGGGTCCAGGCCCTTGCCATAGACCACGTAGGCTAAAAGGGGCGCGTAAACCCATCCGTTGACGTGACACTGGACGTGAAGTCCGCCGGCGCGGTCGATCTGGAAGGCCCGTCCCAACATGCGGATGGCGAGCCGGCCGTCCTGTACCTCTCCCCCCAGCCGGGCGGCCGCGTCCTCGAAGTCCATATCCCTGATAAAGCCCCGCAGTTCCTCGATCAGGTCCTCCCGCCTGTCCTCGGGAGCCGGCTCTTCCTCGACGACGGCTGAATCGAGAAGTGTGAGAATCTCGGGTTTCAAATAAGGACAATCGGCCGGGTCTTTTTGCTCCTGGATAACCAAGGCGGAAAAGGCCATGCAGTTGGGAAGGCCGCACTCGCCGCAGTTGTCGCGTTTGGTGTTCTTGAATACTTCCATAGCCGTGACGCCCGACTTGGCCATAACAAACCTCCGTCCAAGGCCCGAGGTATAAGGGCCTCGCTTCCTTTAAGTATGCCTCAATTTTCCGAACATATCATTTCCGTGCATCTTTCAAGAGGCCCAATTGCCAGTAGTAGGCCTCCTTTTTCCAGCCGGCGAGAGCGAGGGCCTATTGCGCGTGTAAGGCTTACTGGCTCTCGTTTAACGCTGTAAAACTTCAATGAGTGGTCGTTCAATCTATTCAAATCATTTCTAAATTCGCAGGCAATGCAGTTATAGTTGTAGTGCCAGATAAGCTGCTTTGAATATGTTTCTATTGTCCCGCTGGACAGCTCGACCTCTAATTCCAATGAAAATATTTGGTTCTACGTAATTTAGTGTGGGTGATAACCAAAGATGCGTTTATCGCTTTTAAGGCTTCCAGCGGGGAATAGGGAAAAGTCCGGAACTGGCCCGGCCCCTGGTAAGAATAATCGTCCGATCGCAAGCCATGACCATCGTTACCAGAACAAGAACGATCCCCGTCGGTATTATTCCCGTCTTCCCCTTCGATGTATTCATTTGGGACTCCCTGGAGTTTCTCCATGTTCTCATCGTGGCCCTGGACCGCATGGACTCCCTGCCGGCCGCGCTTTGGATCGTACTGGCTTCCCTCGAGGTGGCGGGGGCCACCGTGCTCTGGCCTTCCCACCATTTCGCCGCCTACATGATTACTGCCTTTCCCCTCGGTCTCGAGGCCCTGATCATCGCCTCGAGTCGGTGGTCGGAAAAGTCCCCCAGCCCCTTTGGCGGCCCCTTCCTCCTCTTCAGTCTCGGCCACGCGAGCGCGGCCCTCATACCACCCTTGATCACCGCGCCCATAACCATTATGCTCGCGGTCCACGTGCTAATTCAGTTCGGCCTCCTCTGGTGCATGAGTTACGCGTCCCTTATCGAGACCTACCGGGTCGAGCTGCGGCTCGAGAACGAAAATGATTTTTCGTAGGGCCATGGGAAGCTTATCACTACTCACTCGCCTCGCGTCGCGAGAGCCACACGAGATTATCAAAACCGATGGCCCATCCGGCGATATTTTTCGCCGCTTAATATTCGTGGGTCCCGACCTTGACGGGCAGGCCGGTGGACTCCTCGATATGCTTTATCATCAGGTCCAGGTTCATGGGGCAGTTCATGAGGGTCTTGGCCTTTCTCACGCAGGTGGAGAAAAATATCTCGTCGACCTTTTCTCCCAGGCTTTCGAGGACCGTCATCTGGAGGGCTATCTTGGGGATGACCAGGCCGGGGCAGTCCCCGCAGCCGGTCTTGAAGACGATCCGGTATTCGTCGTCGGCGAAAGCGTGAGTTCTATTGTTGACCGCCTTGAAACATTTGGCGCACCCGACGCAGCTCCTGTCCTGAATGCGCTCGCAAAAGATCAACCCGATATTCTTGGCCATAACTAAAGCCTCCCTGCAAACTTCCCGTAACTGCCATCAACATGCCCGCGCGGCAAAAGTCTTTCAGCGGTTTCGACCGCGAAGCGGACCGGCGAAAAAGCTTCACCTTTTTTTGAGCATGCACTCCTCGCTGAGGAAACCCTTGTTTTTATACTCGACGAACATTCTTCCCCACTGGTTTTCTTTTTTCCAGTTCCGGTAAATCTGTCTTTCCTTGAGGGGCCAATGGATAAAGTCGTGGTTGACCTCGGAGACCATGATGGGGAACTTCACCAGGCTGGTCTTGAAGATCAGGTCCTGGAATGCCTTGGTGGGACCGTACCATGAGAGCCATCCCAGGAACTTGTGGAAGGACTGGCCCACCTCGAAGCCCCAGTTCTGTCCCTCGATGCTATCCCCCACGATCTCGATTTCTTTCACGTCCCCAATGCCCAGCTTGTCCTCATGGGCTATGCGGATGAAGTCGAGCTTCAGAGGGTCGAAGCCCATCATCTTGGCCGCCACCGCGTCGATGGCCACCTGGTCGGAACTGGCGATGATGACGTTCTTCTCGACCGGGGTCATGGTGCGGGGTCCGGGCCCGTTTCCGGCCATGGTCCCGTCCATCACGGCGAAGACGCCGGGATGGATTTCCTTCTGGATGGCCAGAAGGTCGACCAGCACCTCGTGAATCCAGGAGTGGGTGTAATGGCGGTGATTGTAAAGAAGGCCGCCAAAGGCGTTCTTCATGGCCCCGGTGGTGGTGGTGTAGATGTGGCACTTCATGGTGGGAAGGTGGACCACGTTCTTGCCCATGAAATAATCGGGGATGCGGATGCCCTCCGGGTAGATATGATCGAGAGCGTGCATGGTGGCCTCGGGCTTGTACTCGACCCACGTCATGTCGCTTTCCTTGTAGTTGTACTTGACGGGTACCTCGTATTCCTTGAAGAGAGGAACGTAGCAGTTTAAGTCCTCCCCCTTGTGCGTGTCGATCACCACCGTCTCGTTCTGCACGCACACCTGGTCATCGAAGCCCAGGGCCTTGAGGCCCAGGATGGTCCCTTCCAACTGCCATGGAGTGGTGTTGGCCGAAGGCATCGGATAATGCCAGGAAATGTTGTCCTTGATGATGGTGGGGACCGTCGGGTCAAGGGCCTCCTTGGCCCCGGCCATCTCGATGAGCCGAGCGTAGTCGGCAAGCACCGTCTCGGGCCTCGTAAAAAGCACGGCAACCTTAGCTTTCGCCATCAATGTTTCTCCTTGTGCCAAAGTAAAGAGAGCGAGGGATCGGTCTCTTCCCTATATATCGTATCCCCAAAAATGAAATTGTTCCAAAAGTCGCGGAGTCGCGAGGACTTTATTTGTCAGGGCGGATCGGGAATACCCTTTTCATTGAAATATTTTAGCGTCCTGGCCAGGCCTTCCTCATCGGAGACGCGCGGCTGGTAGCCTAGGTCCTTTTGGGCCCTGGCGATGGAGTAGGAATGGCTTTTGGCCAACTCGGCGGCCGTGTACCTGGTCAGGGTCGGCTCGCCTTTGAGGTTGAAGGTCCGCCAGGCCGCCTCCATGGCCGCGCCCGCGGCAAAGGCGACGGGATAGGGTATTTGTCTTCGCGGACCGGGCAGGCCCAGGCCCTCGAGGGTCCTGCGTAAAAATCCCCATAGTTTGACGGGCTTCTCGCCGGCGATGAAATAGACGTTGCCCGGGGCGGCCGGGGCGTCGGCGGCCAGGACGAGGGCGTCGGCGCCGTTCTCGACGTAAATGGTCGAGACCTCATTTTCTCCGTCTCCTATTTGTACGATCTTGCCGGCTTTGGCGCGCTGGGCGATGCGGGGCACGAGGTTCCTGTCCCTCGGTCCCCATATCACGTGGGGCCGGAGCGCCGCGGTTTCGAGGCCCTGGCCGTTGGCCTCGAGCACCCTTTGCTCGCTCACGGCCTTGGTCTCGCAGTAATGGCTGAGGAATTTTTTCGGATAGGGAAGCGTCTCGTCGGCCATGTAGTGATCGGTCCCGTCGAAGACGGCGGAGGGCGAACTGACGTGGACCATCCTCCTAACGCCTTTTTCCCGGCAGGCGCGGATGATATTGTCGGTGGCCTCGACGTTGATGGACCAGAAGGCTTTTCTCGTGCCCCAGGGAGACGCCAGGGCCGCCACGTGGAAGACCACCTCGATCCCGTCACAGGCCCTGGACACGGTTTCCGTGTCGCGCAGGTCTCCGGCTATGGTCTCGCACCCGAGCCCGGCCGCTCGATCGAGAGCGGCCTCGGTCAGGTCGATGGTCCTCACCTCGTGTCCCTTCTCGAGGAGGCGGTCGATGAGATGGCCCGCCAGGAACCCGCCGCCGCCCGTTACCAATGTTTTCATGCCAGTCCTCGCGGGCCTCCGGCTGGTAGTATTAAATCTTGGCGCCGGCGGTTGAAAGGATTTTCCATTGTCCTCCCCTTTTCACGAGGGAGGTCTTCATGCTCCACGTCTCGATGACTTGGTCCATCTCGCTTAGCAGGTCCACGTGATAGGTCACCACCGCCTCGGTCCCGGTCGAGCTTTCCGTGGCGAAACCTCTTACGTTGAAGCCGTACACGTTGCAAAAGGTCTTGCTCACGTTATAGAACCAGGCCTTGTCCCTGCTGGTGACCCGCATGTCGTAGGCGGCGTCAAAGTCGTTTTCCGCCAGGAAGCAGTAATACGCGTACACGGCGCCTCGAATCCCGGTGTTGTACTCGGCGCAGGAAGAGGCCCTGCCTGTGGCCCGGCAAGGAGGGGTCGCCGTCGTCTCGGGCTTCTTCTCTTCCGCCGGCTTGATCGGCTCGGCCGGCTTCTCGGTTTTTCCCGCGGCCGAGAAGGTCACGGTGGTCCTGCCGTCGGCGGGCTGAGGAGGTCCCGCCGTGTCCCCGGTGGCGGCGCTCGCCTTGGCCATCCGCATCATCTCGAGTTTTTCCTTGATGGCCGGCGGGATGGGAGGTCCCATCTTTCCGGGCGGGGGTATGGGTGACCAGCCCTCGGGCAGGACTATTTCGGGCTCGGGCGCCGGCTTCTCGGCCGAGGCGCCGGGGGCAATATCGGTAGCCGGCTCATTTTCTACTTTGCCATCCGGCTCGGGTTTCTTCTCGCCCTCGGGCGTAAACGTTCGTTCGTGCTTTTCGGCCGCCGGCGGCTCTTTAGCCGGCTCGGCAGGAAACGGCGGAGCGGTTACCGGAGGCTCGGCGGGCGTGGAGATTTTTTCCACGGGCGTGGGCTCGGGCGCCTTGGGTTCGACGCCGGCCGGGCCGAAGGTCAGCTTGGCTTTTTCCCGGATGGGGTCGTACCCGATGGCGTTTTGGTTCTGGACCACCAGGCCGGGCTTGAGGAAATCCGCCACCAGCTCGAGGCTGGTCCCGGCTTTAATAAGCACCCGCTTCTCGATGGCCGTTCCCTCCCGGGTCACGCGGATGGTATGGACCCCGGGGGCAAGGTTCTTGATATCCGCGGGAGTCTCATTAATTTTATTTCCGTCGATATAAACGTTGGCCGCGGGAGTGGAAGGGTTCGAGGATATCTTGACCGATCCCGCGCTCTGGGCCAGGGCGGAGGCCGCAATAAAAACCAGCGCCGGCGCTACGATAAGGGCGCGGCGAAGAAAATAAGTTAGCCCGTCCATCATAATCCTCCAAAGATTCCACGGAAACGACTAAGCCCGTATATCAAGCCTCGCCTTCCAATAGCGCCTTCGCGCCACTCGGATTAGACCCCCGACGCGTTCCGGCGGTTCCATCCCTTATTTTCCCGGCCCCCCGTCCTCTTTTTGCTTCTTGCTGGAAAGGAACCGGGTCAAGGCCAGCTTGTCCTCATCGCTTACCTTGATGAATTGAAGCGCCATGCCCGCCGGTTCCCCGCTCTTGGGGTTGGGACGATGGAGCACGCGGACGACCTTGGACAGGGCCTTGAAGGTTTTTTCCTCGCCGCCCAGCTTGTACTCGAAATGGACCAGCGAGCCCACGTGGCGGGGGTTCTTGGTCGCGACGTAGGCCCCGCCCATGCTGAGGTTCCAGATATTCTTACTGGTGGCTATCCTGACGCGCTCGAAGGTCCTTTTATTTCTTCCCGTGTCTTCAGAGCTCATTTTCGTCTCCGTGTCGGCTCCGTTCGATGCATGATGTTTATTGACTCGCCTTGAACCTTCCAGCGTTCGATGAGCTTGAGGTCCTAAACAACCAACGCGCCCGCCTGATAATTATCGAGCAACGGCCGCTCTTCACTCCTTGAGCAGTTCCTGAATCATCTGATCTTCCATAATGTACCTTAGCTGGTCCTCCATCAGGTCTCCAACGTTGGCCCGCTCGTTATATTCCTCGGTTTCCGGCGCGCTCCTTTTTCTTCCCGCCTGGCCCTCGAGTATCTCGACCAGCATTTTAAGGTCGGCTATTTCCTGTTCCTTTTCCTGGATAAGGACCTCGAGTTCTCCGATGCGGTCCTCTTTTTCCATGATGGTCCGGTCGCGCTCGGCCAGGCCCTCGCTCGAGGCCTGGGCGAAGCGTTCCTTTTCGTAGACCACTTCCTCGTGCATCATCATGAAGGTATTGAGCGACCTCTCTACCAGGGAGATGGCGCGCTCGGCCTGGACCGCCAGCCGCTCGGGAGGACTGAGCGAGGCCACCAGCGGCGCCCGCGCCTGGACCTCGTCCAAGTCGGATTCATCATCCATCGCCCCGTCGTCTGAGTCGGCTTCCTTTTCTTCGACGGAGAGATATCCCGTTCTTTGCGCCTCTGTCTCGAACTCGTCATCGGAAAGGGGTATCTCTATCTCCACCTCGGGAGAAGCCTCGCCGGCCCCGATCGAGTCGGGGTCTTCAACCCAAACGTACTCCTCGCCGCCCACCAATTTGGACTCCAGCTCACCGGCTTTCAAGCTTTCCTCGACGGCCGCCAGATCGGCCCCAATGGCGTCGGCGTACAATGCTTTGGCGATCCACTTGCCACACTGACCGGTCATATATCCATTCCCCCCTTCATCGGGATAGCCCGTCCCTCCATATGATACCTTAACCGGGCGCGCAAGGCAAAATTTATTAATAAGTTACGCGCCAAATGAAACCGGACGGCGAAATATTACTCTAAAACGGAGTGGACTGAATTTTGAAAGGAGTGAGGGCCTATTGAAAGAGTCGCCATCATCGTCTAGCATGGACTGGATGAAAAAAAGCAAAAATGGCCGCCCCGACCGCTCGGAAGAGGCGGATCTCGAGGAAGATCGTATCGAGGAAGACTCCGATGAAGACACGAGCGACTCGGGAGAAGACTACGCCGAGGCGACGATCGAGACCGACGAGGTCGGGGAAGATGCCCCCGATGACGACGAGGCCGACGAGGAAGTGGAGAAGAAGATCACCGCCCTGGCCCCCACCTCTGCCGGGGGCATGGAGCGGCTCACCACCCTTCAGCGCTATCTGGCCGAGGTACGTAGACATCCCGTCCTGACCAGGGAGGAGGAGCACGAACTGGCCGTGATGTACCACGAGGAGGGCGAAGTCAAGGCGGCCAAAACCCTGGTAAATTCCAACCTTCGTCTCGTGGTCAAGATAGCCCTCGAATACTACCGCCAGTGGATGGACCTTTTGGACCTGATCCAGGAGGGCAACCTCGGTCTTATGCAGGCCATAAAAAAATTCGACCCCTACCGGGGCATCCGCCTCTCGACCTACTCCAGCTTCTGGATTCGGGCCTACATCCTCAAACACCTGATGGACAACTGGAGACTGGTCAAGATCGGTACCACCCAGGCCCAGCGCAAGCTTTTCTTCAACCTGAAAAAGGAAAGGGACCGCCTCGAGCAGATCGGTTTCAAGCCCGGACCCAAGATGCTGGCCAAAAGCCTGAACGTGAAGGAAAGCGAGGTCATCGAGATGGACCAGCGTCTTTCGGGCCGGGACGAGAGCCTTGACGTTCCGGTCACGGAGGACGGCAAGCAGACCCGGTCCATGGTCTTGTCAGACGAGGCCCCCGGCGTGGACGACGTTTTGGCCGAGGACGAGTTCACCCGAATAATAAAAAGGAAACTCGAGAGCTTTCGCAGGACCCTCGAGGAGGAGGGCAAGGACAAGGAAACCTTTATCTTCGACCAGCGGCTGCTTTCCGAATCGCCCATGACACTCCAGGAGGTGGGCGAGCGTTTCGGGGTCTCCCGCGAGAGGGTCCGCCAGATTGAGGCCAGGCTGATCAAAAACCTGAAGGAATTCCTGAAGTCCGAGCTGCCCGACTTCGAGGACTACGAGTTCGTGTTAAAATAAGAATCGGGTAACCAGCGGACGGGCAGCCAATTATGCCTAGCCCATATCCGACGTGGTCGAGTATGGTGGGTGGGCCAAACGGTTTTGCAAGAAACCGTGTGGCTCTAGCGAAGCGAGACGGGTATACCGTTATTAGCTTCTCACGGTTCTTTTAAAAATCAATTTGAGCTTTTCGCATACAGGTTAAGCCGAAAGCTTCAAAATGCCTCGAAGCGCTAAGCCCGTTCTCAACGCTCGGTACGATAATTGAGGATTCCTCCTTACTCAGGTAGTTTGTTTTAAACATTTTAAGGTTTAGGGTCGAGTATTAATGCCATCCAAGCTGACATGCTCCCCGCCGCCGTTCTCATATACTATTGTTCCACACTAAATACGAGATAAGGATGCCGTCCCTTTCCCCAGAATTGAAGGTCGGATGAACGAGATTGAAAGCATGGAGCAAGACGCGGTCGACAATGGCGTCCGGCTGAAAATTACGCGTTACTGGTGGGTCGTCCTGATCAACCTGATTTTCCCGTTTTTTTTATCACGCGTCCTGGGTATCCTCTTTTTACTCGTTTGTCATTTTTCCGGGGTGGGTCGGCATGGGAAGGAGGACGCGCCACTCATGAGTTTCTGGGGCATCGGGGGCGCGGTGGTGATAACAAGCGCGTCCATGCCCTTGATAGGCGTCCTTATAAATTCGATTTTGTTAAAATTATCCGAGTCGTCCGACCCGCTAAGTAGCTATAGCCGGGGTTTTATGGGCGCGATTATCGTTTGGATAGTCATTCCCGCGTTCTATATCGGCCGGTTTCTAATATATGCTTATTTATAGGGATACCCTCGCGCGTGCATTGACACTCTCTTTGGTTGGACGGGTGACCATGAATATTTACGGGAAGACTCGCCAGAGAAGGCGCTCGGAACTGGCGAACCGGCTGGGCGACAGCCTTTTGATCGAACCCGATCCCCCCACAATCCCTCAACGGATTGCTATCGGCGATAAAAACGCAACAAATTCAGATAATTATATGGTGGAGCCGAAGGGAGTCGAACCCTCGGCCTTGCTACCGTAACCACTTGATATATCTATATTTACCATCCCAACGGCTTTCCGTTCCGGGATTGTTCCGGTATCCGGCCCGTTAAGCAGGGCGTCGCCGACGCGGTCGGTAAGCTCCGAGCGCCTTTTACGGCGGGTCTTTCCGTACACGTTCATGGTCAAGTTGGGCGTCGAATGCCGCGCAAGCTCTTGGGCCTCTTTGACGTTCGCTCCCTCCTCGATTATGAAGGTTATATACGCCACCCGGCAAGCGTGAAAGTCTATCTTGCCCTCGGGCGTCCACTTGGGTATTCCGGCCTTTTTCAAGTCGTAATCCATCCGCCGGGTTAAATGGGAAGGAATCCTCAATAGCGGCTCGTCCGGTCCCTTGTCCCTTACCGATTCAATGAGGGCGTCCATAACGGACCGGGGAACGGGCTGAATGCCGGGTTTCCTGTTCTTGGTTATATCGGCCCTAAGATTTATGCCGCAAAAGTCCTCGTTCAGGTCGGATACCGTGAGCGCCCTAAGCTCTCCGGCCCTAAGCCCGGTCGTGAGGGCGACGGCGTACAGGAGACGCCTGTATTCGGGAGCGGCTTTCAATAGTCTTTGAATCTCATCACGCGTCATGGCCCGCCGCGTGGTCCGGGGCGTCGCGTCGAACGAGTCCAGGTCTTTAAGCGGCTCGGTATCGAGGTATCCGCGAGACACGGCCCAGCGGGTAAAACCTTTAAGCGCCTCGGAATAGTTCATGAGCGTTTTTCCCGTCCGGCCCTTTTCCTGAAGCTCCCGCAAAGCGGTTTCGGCTTTCGTCAGTATCCCGTCCAGGTCCGCCAGCGTTTCCAAGCCGAGCCGGTCACGCCACCACTTAAGCCGGGAGCGCTTCAATCCGGCGTGTACCTTACTCCAAGGACGCCCGCCGCGTCCGCCTTGAGACTCTCCCCATTCGCAATATTCGGCCATGACTTCCTTGACCGGGCGCGACGCGTGCTTGCTCGCGCTCGTTGGCGGGGGCCGGTATCCTTTCCTTATCTCGTCTTGTTCGGCCTGGACGCGGGCGGCCAGCTTTTCCGTCTCGCGTCTAGTGGTCCCGCCCGTCCCGTTTTTCCGCCGTCCTTGCCAGTCAACATACTCGAAACGCCAGCGGTCGTGATAAACCTTGTTCCCTTTCGAGTCCAGGACGGGGACGCGCTTTCCGGTTTCCGGGTCGGTCTTGGTTTTCTCGGTTTGATAGACGTATGGCATTTTTTCTCCCTTGGCCAGTATTGCCCTTATGATATTTTCGCGCCGCGCAAAGGTCAAGTACCATATCGCTTTATCCGGTCAACTTGACGGGACGCCTCTTTTTCTACGCTCTCGGCCCGGCCCTCGATCCAGTCAAGCACGCGCCCTGCAAACCACTGGGACTTGCCCGCGACCCTCACGGGCGGGGGGAGGTCGTAACGTTTGACCATTCGCCGGATCGTTTTCGGGCAAACCCCAAACGCCTTGGACATGGCCGAAATATCGAGTAACGTCCGCTCGGGCAATTCGCCCAATAAGGCAATGACGCCCGCGCCCGGATCGTGATAGCTCGCCCGGCCAGTCTCGCCCTGGCCGCTCTCGGCATGGTTGAAAAAGTCGTCAAGATTCATTCAAACCCCCTCCCCCGAAAACCCGTGCGCGATTTTGATTAGCTGGGGCGAGCATATAGGGAGAATCGCAGTTGGCAAATTCCGAAGCCCCTCCCCGGTTCAACATTTTGCACCAGATATCCTATAAGTTTTTTCTATTTCATCCAGGGCGAATGTTTCCGCCTCTTCGCGTTTCATGCCGCCGTCCTCAAGTATCGCGGCCCTTTCCGCCACGTCCACCGGGTCAAGCCCACTTGCTTTAGCCCGTGATGCTAAGTTCTTCCCCCGCGTGTTTGCGTCCGGGGGGCTTTTCGGCTCGGCCTTTGCCCCCTTGGGCGCGATTATACCCAGTTCTTCAAATGCTGGGCCTTCCATGTTGAACGCGATCCGCGCCCCGGCCCCGTCGCCGTTGCGGGCCTTGTCCACTATTAACGTCCGGTTATGAGAAACCTGTTGACGGCATCCGCCCGAACGCCAAACATCCGAGTCTTGCCGGTCGTGGGCGTCAAGTAAGATGATAGTGTGCGAAACTCTTTTTAATTCCGCCGCGCCCTGCAAATCTTCTCCCGACAACGGAAGGGCTTTGATTTTCCCGCCGCGCTTAACCGTGTGAGCGACCAGGACCACGGACGCCCCGGCTTGAGCGACCATCCCCACAAGCCGCCGCATAAAATCTTTTTCGCCGCGCCATGAATCCCGGTCGCCGAAGTCGATTTGTGTCCAGGGGTCAATGAAAATCACGCGGGCCGATTCAAGCGCCTGTCCGAGCCAGTTAAGGACTTTCTCGAAGGGTAGCGCCGGGACGGTATACTTTCCATCCGGGGCTTTGATTGGTAGTCGGGGATTCTCCCACACATGGGGGTTAAGCTCCGCGAGTTCGTCTTGATGCTCTCTCAATATCCGCGTCCGTTCCTTCGCCGTCTCGCTCTCGGTATTTATCACGGACCAGTCCCCCGACAAGTGCGCGAGCAAACGGCGCGAGAGTTCAACTTTACGATCTTCGAGGGGAAGAAAAACCCAAGGCACGCCCGCCCGGTGGACGTGGACCGCCGCTTGAAGCGCGAACATACTTTTGCCGTGTCCGGCGGGTCCGCCTATAACCGTTACCGTCCCCGGTCGAAAGGCGTTCGTAATGCTGGATAGACGCGACCAGGGGAGAGGGATGGTCTGGCGCTCGCCTCGGGCCTCGGCCTCGAATTCCGCCGCGAGCGCCAGCCCGCCGCCCGGCTTTTGGTCGGACGGAAGCGGGATCGACGCGACGGGCGCTCTAGCCGGTCCCGGCCTGGACGGCTCGGCTTTGTCTCCCGGGGGTTTCTTGGCGTACCGTCTCGCGTTCGCGAGAATCCGGGAAAGCTCGCCCGGCTTGTACGAGCTATCGCCTTCAATCGGCGGAGAGTTCGCGGCCCGGTCCCAGTCCGTTAAAATTGCCAGGGCGTCGCCGTCCGCAAGGCCGTAGTCGTTTACCAGGACCGCCGCCACCTTGAAAGCTCGGCCCGTCCGGCCCCCTTTGCCGCTCCCCTCGATTTTTTCGACATACCGGCGGGCGCGCTCGATCAATTGCACTCGCTCGGGCGATTGTGGCGTGCCGTCAAGCCGATTGGGGGAAGGGTCCGAAGGTATATCCCGCTTTTCTTCCGGGCGTGGTACAAGCCGTCTCAGTTCATCGAAGTGGTAGCGCCGGTCGGGATCGGCGAAAAGCAGTTCACACGCCGCCGCCGGTTTCTTATGGTTCATGAATCCGGGAAGGCGAAGGATTCGGGACGGGTTCTTGACCGATGGGTCCGACCCGAGCAAGTCGGCCAGGTCGCCGACCAGCGCGGAGAGTTTTCCCGGCTCGGTCCTTTCGGCCAGTCGCCAAAACAGATGCGCCCCGTGTCCGCTACCGACGGCCATGGTGGGCCTCGGCAAACCCGCCTCGGTCGCGTGCATCCAGGCCGCTCGCGGTTAGATATGGTCGAAGTCCGCCCAAAGAACAAACCCGCCCCCGCAATCCGCGTCCGAGCCGCCGTCGGTTTTCAGTCGGGGCAAGACTCCCGCGAAAAGGTTCGCGCCCGCCGCGTTTTCCTGGCCCATGCGTTCGGCCTGGTCGGCCAAGTCGCCGGATTTTATCCAGGCGCGCCGTCCTTTGTCCGGGGGAAGAGGTCGAATCTCGATCAAGTACTCGGGTGCCCAAACGCACGCGGCGTATTGCTCAAGTTGTTCGCGAGTCTCCATTAGCTCACCCCCCGCGCCGCCAGGGCGTCTTCGAGACCCGAAGCCGCGTATCGCTCCGAAGCGGCCCTGAACCTTTCCTCGGCGGCCAATACCTCGGGGTCTGTCGTTTCGACTTCGGCTTTTGCCTGGTTTCGGATGATTCCGAGCAAGTAAGCCTCGGCCTTTCCCGACCGGGAGCAATCCTTGTCCAAATAAACTTGAATGCCCGCGATGACGCGCTCGACCGGGTAGCGGGACCAATTTACTAATTGAGCGGCCAGGACTGAATCCGATACCTTGCCGCCCTTCCGGGTCGATGCCAAGGCGTCGAATGCCTGTTGTATGAGCTCGCATTGTTCTTGCGAATATCGAGAAAGGAGTTCTTCTTCCGATTTTTCTATACTTTTTCTTTCCGGGTGGTCTAACTCCCCCGGGTCCGGTGTAAGAATCACCACCCCTCCCGGGGTATTTTCACCACGGGTGGTCTCATCACCAGGGGGTATCTCGCCACCGGTCAAGCGATAGCGATTAATCTTGCCCGGTGTTCGGTCAATGGCAATCACCCCGCGCTTTTCGAGCTTGACCAATTCCCGCGATACCTCGCGGGCGTCAAGGTTCAAACGCGCCGCTATAGCCGCCCGACTCGGATAAGCATTGCTGTCTTTCGTGTTCATATAGGTCGCCAGCGTTATCCCGACGGCAAACGTCCGCCAGGATATCGGGTCCGGCCCATAGCGTAATTCAAAAAGCCGTTGAACGGCGGGCAAGTAGATGAACTTCGGGATGCTCATGGCCACCGGTTATGCAATGTTTCCTGAACATTTTTTTTGGCGGCAAACGGCCCGGTCCCGAAGGAATCCCTCGAAGGCAAGCCGATCAATCCGCCAGACGGGACGCCCGCCAGCCGGGCCGATGTTCGTCAAACCGGGGATGCTTCCGGCCAAAGCCTTCCGGCGGACCGTGATAATGTGTTGGCCTAATATGCCCGCTACTTCTTCAAAGGTCAGGAGACGCCCAATCATAAAATACCTCCGGATACTCTATCGTCTTGTTTGATCATGTAATTGAGTATACAACATAAGGCGACAGTGTCAACCTCTAAACATCTGTTTTCATTATATTTTCTGGTTATTTTTTTATCCCTAAAAATTTAACCAACGTAATTTTTCCGGGATCTTAGAGGGTCTTTTATTGGTATTTTTAAAGGTGTCGAAGGCGGGGTATTATTCCCATGATTTAATTTTTGATTGTATCTTTTTTAAAAATTCTGGGTCAATTGGGGCTGGGTTATTTGTCTCAGCGACAATAAATTCACGCCCGCAAGGGTCTATTTCTTGCCATTCTCCATTAGGCATTTTTTTCTTAAGAACATGTTTGGGCCGCTCTTTTTGTATTCGGTCGATGCTGTTTTTGACTTCCGCTTCGGAAATATTCAATTTCCGTGCGATCCAGGCTCTGCTCTTGCCTTCCTTGTAATATGGATGTATTTTATTATCTTTTTCAAGGGCTTTTCGCTGTTTCTTGTTTTGGGGAAGGTTCTGTTTCTTTTTGAGTTCTTTTATTAACGGCATGAACTCGTTATCAACCATGGAGTGTAGATTATTCCTAATAACGCCGTCGGATTGCAATATGTCCACGTCAAAGGCCATGTTCAACCATAGAAATATGTCCTCTTTTCTGTGGTAGTGGTACAAAAAAACGGGTTCGTCAATCATCGGCGTGATCTGTGATTTATTTTTCTGTCCTTCGCTCTTCTTTTCGTCTTTGCCTTTCCTTTGCGCTCGCGTACGGCTTCCTTTGCCCATCCTCGCCACCTCCCCGCTCTCGAATAGTCTCCTCGCCCTGGACGGGTCCGTTTAGTGCGTCCATGCCTCGCCAAATCCCGCGAGAGGGTCCATTATACAAAATGGGCATACGTGGTCAAGGGGACGGCCCGGACGGCCTTACGCGGCGTCTCACGGCCCTTGGATATAATCCTTGACAAGGATATCGGCATATGATGGATCAATTATGCGTCAAGGAATTTTACGCCAAGATATTTGGATGCTCAATCGGTTTCCCCCCATATACGGGGCGATTTTACATCTTTAAAAGCCCGCAAACTATCCGGGGCATGGTAGGGTATGCCTTCATGCCCTTCCGGCGTTCCTGGCGGATAAGACGTGGTCGCGCTTCACGTCCGGCGTTCCCCTCATGACTTCTTGCTCGCCTTGACCATGGCCACAATCCCGGCCCGGACGGCCTCGGGGAGGTCGTTCCATTTATCCACTACAAGGGAAAGGTCCGCGTCCAGGACGGCGCTTCCCGGCCCCTGGCCGCTCATGCCCTGGCCGGTCAAGCCTTGGCCCTGGCCGTGGTCCTCTCCTGGCCGGGGAAGGCCCGGTTTATTGTATACCGTATTGGATACCGTTCCGGGATTGTTCCGGGATTTTTCTTTCCGCGACGGGTTATCAAGCTGTTCCCCATCTGTCCGGGCGCAATTTACGACGCCGCCTAATTCATCGGTAAGGCTCGGATATTGTATTGGATTTTCGTCTTTTTGTCCGGGGTTGTCCTGAATGTGTCCGGTCTCGGAATCAATAAAAATGGTGGAGCCGAAGGGAGTCGAACCCTCGGCCTCTTGAATGCCATTCAAGCGCTCTCCCAACTGAGCTACGGCCCCGTTTTGGTGATTAAACTAATATAAAGGATTAGACGGAAAAGTCAAGCCCAAAGCGGGCACAAGGAAACGAGCGCGGCAAAGTCCGGAAGGATAATAGCCTTTCTTTACGGGAGTTTACCTGGTCGGTCAGCTTCCTTTTCGCCTTTGCTCCAAAAGCTTTAAGGCGTTGGACTTGATCTGGGCCTTGGTGTTCTGGGACTTGGCCAGCTTGGCCAGTGATTGCTGGTTCAGGGCGATAAGCTGTTTAAGGGCCAGGGGAAGGGGCGTCTTGGGGTGAGTGACGATAAGGAGCCTGACGTCCTCGCTCTGGCACCAGTTGGCGTTTTTGGCGATGTTCTGGATGATATCCTGGGGCAAGTTGGGCGCCTTGAGCATCTGGGCGACCTCGGGCACGCTAAGTTGCGGGTTCTGGAGGATAAAGTTAAGGACCTTTTTATTGCCCTCCTTGATAAGCAGGTTCCTTACGTTCCGGTTGCCCCGCTTGGCGGCGACCACTTTCTGGTGCGGCTTCATCTGGCGCACGACCTGGTAGAGGTTCTCCGAGGTCTGCTGGTTGAGGCCGATCATCATCTTGTTGATCGATTCCTCGCTTTCCTCCTCTTCCTGGGGGTCCTCCTCCTCGTCCGGGTCGTCCGATTCCTCGAGGTCTCCGTCCCACTCCTCGCCGGAGCCGGGGTCGGCGGCCGCGTCCATACCCTCGGTCCTGGCCACGGTAATGGCGGCCTCGAAGCTTCTTATTATATCGTCGGAGAGCTTGTCGAACTGGATGGCCATGCCCGGGCCCATGCCCGGCATGGGCGCCTCGACCGTGGCCTGGAAGGCGACCTCACCCGGCGCCGCGACGGGCCTCTTGATGCCGGGAAGATGGAACCTGACCTCGACGGCGGTGGTCCGGGGGGCCGGATCATCCGAGGATATAAAGTATCCGCCGTTTTTTATCTGACCCTGGAAGGCCGATTCAAGCTCATCGGCGTCGTCGAACCTCACGACCAGGACGAGGGGTGAAGAATCGCTGGACATGGCCCCGTCCTTACCACTCTTCCCTTTCATGGGCGTCAAGCTCGCGTTTGGCCTCCCTGCACTTGGGGTTGCACAAGATGGCCGTCTCGAACTCCTCGATTGCCCGATCGATTTTGCCCTCGTCCCGGAGCAGCTTGCCTAAAAAGACGTGGGCCGAGTCCATGTGAGGATTGAGCTCGATGGCGCGCTGAAGAAGTTCCCTGGCCCCTTCTCTTCTCGAGACGAGGTTCAGTTTTTCGTTCGAGTATTTGGCCCAGCCCAGGTATCCCAGGTATTCGGGTTCCTCAGGCTTGGACTCGACGGCCATCTCGAGGTACTTCTGCGCGTTGGGCCAGTCCCGTTTCCTCACGAAGCTGATGCCCTTCTGGAGATATTGCTCGCCGAGGAGGGCCGACTTCACCTTGGGCTTTTGAGGCTTATCTCGGAGCTTCTTGAGATACTCGGTCCGGTTGGTCCCGGTGCGAAGCGTCTCGTAGGCCCTTATTATCTGGGCGTTGATTTCCTCGAGCTTGTCCAGGGCCTCCTTGGAAAGTCCCGGCCTGAAGTTGGAAACGTCGTATTCCGCCCGGACCTCGCGGTAGGCTTTTTTAATTTCCATGTCTTCCGCGTCTTTTTCCACTCCAAGCAAGGTAAAGAAATCGGCGCTTTTGATGCCCATGTAATCGACCAGAATCTCCGACTCGTCCCGCTTGCCGGGGGGGCTGAGCGGCGCGGGAGCGGGAGGCTCCTTTACCGCCTCCGCCGATTTCGAGGCCTTGGTCATCCATCCGTCCATGACCTCGTCCTCACTGGCCGTCAGGTCCTGGTCGCTGATGGTCTCGCTGTCCCAGTCCATCACCTCCGACTCGTCCGGCGGATGGAGCCTCGAGTCGCCGATCTTGCCAGGACCGTCTACCGAGTATTCCTCCTCCACCACCTCGGGCGCCGTGTCGAGAATTTTGAGCACGAAGTCCTCGATGGGTGGATGGCTGACCTCACGGCCGCCCATGCCCCTCACTCTCTCGTCGGGCCTTCCCTCCGGCCCGAGAAGGGCCGTCACCAGGAGAAGATACAAAAGCTTGGGCACGAAGGCCTCGGAAAAGGCTTTTTCCTTCAAGTCGAGAAGGCCGCTTTCGCCGTCGACCTGGAGAACGAAGGCGCTTTCCTTGTCCCCCAGGTCGTACAGGGAAACCCTATCCATGAAGTCCGGCGCCAGGGCCACGGGGCCTGACGCGGCCCGGGCCAGTTCCTTTTCCGCGGCCCCCGGCGGAAAGAAGCGCATCACGCCCTCGCTCATGACCGGCTCGGTCTTCATCTCGAACCTGTAGATGTCCTCGACGAAGTCCACGTCGGGAATGAACTCGAACTCACCCGAGGTCCAGGCGAAACAGCTTAATAGCTTCTCCTTGGTCTGCGCCTTGACCTCGTGATATAGGTCCCGAGCGGAAATTCGGCCCAGCTTGACCAGGGCCGCGCCCTGCTGGATGTTCTCGTCGATCATGAGCTTGATGCTCTCGTCGTAGTCCTCCTCGCTGATTTTGCCCTTCTTGATCAGATAACGGCCAAGGGTCTCGTTGCGAAGGGTGCTCTGAACGTTAACGGGGGACCCCTCGACCATGAAGACCACCTTCTCGAGGGCGCCCCTTTTTAACGACAAGCGGCCGGTTACCGAGCGCTCGTGAAGAAATTGAAGGACCCTCGGAAAAGGATAATCCTCGAGGTTTCCGTCCACGCTGATCATTGTCTCGCGAGTAATCATTCCCTGGCGCCTTCTCCCGATATTTCAGTCCATCTGGCCAAACCCGCCCGAGCCGTACAGGATAAGCCGGGAATTTCTTCCCAGACGAAGCCGCTTTCAAAGCCGCCTCGCAAAGTCCTTTCACGGACGATGGCCTCGGCCGCTTTTGGACCTACGCCTTTTAGAAGCGCGAAGTCCCTCGCCATGGCCCGGTTGGCGTCCATTTTACGGCCCAGTAAAAAGGAAACAAGGGGAGGACATGAACCGTTCTCCCTTGTCCCGCCCGCCTCCCTTAAGGAAACAAGATAAGAGTTCCCGTCCATCAAGCAGGCCGGGACCTTGTTATCGCCGTTTCCTCCCGGCTCGGACAAGCCGTTTTGCCACGCGGTCGCCGTCAATAAGAATAGCATAACCGCGGCGGCCGCGGTAAGGCTATCTCCTTTTTCTGGCCTTGCGTCTTTTCGATTCCTTTTCATCTTTATAAAGCTTATAGTCAATGCTGTCGATAAGGGCCTGCCAACTGGCCTCTATAATATTATCCGACACTCCCACCGTTCCCCAGGAGTCCTTTCCGTCGGTGGACTCGATCAGCACCCTGACCTTGCTCTCGGTGGCCAGGCCGGCGGGAAGCACTCTCACCTTGTAGTCCGTGAGTCTGACCTCGTTGAGGTTTTTATAGAAGCGGCCCAGGGCCTTTTTAATGGCATTATCCAGGGCGTTGACGGGACCGACCCCGAGGGCCGCGGTATGGGCCTCCCCATGAGGGGTCTCGATCATGATGGTCGCCTCCGCCGCGGCCTGCTGATCGTCGGGCCGGCGCTCGTCAATGACCCTGAACCCTTTGAAGTCGAAAAACCTTTTCCTCGAGCCCAGGGCTTCCTGCATAAGCAGCTCGTAGCTGGCCTCGGCGCCCTCGAACTGGTAGCCCTTTTCCTCGAGGAGCTTAACCTGCTCGAGCAGGAGCTTGGCGTCCTCTTTACCCTTGGCCAACTCGTGGCCGTACTCCTCGGCCTTGAGCACGATGCTGGCCGCGCCGGAAAGGTCCGAGATGATAAAGCGCCTTCTGTTGCCCACCTGGTCCGGGTCCACGTGCTCGTAAGTTCGCGGGTTCTTGCGCACCGCGTCGGCGTGCTGGCCGCCTTTATGGGCGAAGGCCGAGTCGCCCACGTAGGGCTGATGGGTGGGGGGCGCGATAAGGGCGATCTCGTAAACGAAGTGGCTTATCTCCCGGAGTTTCCGAAGCCTGGCGGCTGACATGACGTTGAGACCCATCTTGATGACCAGGTTGGGGATGATAACTATAAGGTCGGCGTTCCCCGCCCTTTCGCCCAGGCCGTTGATGGTACCCTGGACCATGGAGACCCCGGCCTCGACGGCCGCCAGGGAGTTGGCCACGGCCAGGCCGCAGTCGTTATGGCAATGGATGCCGAGGGGAACGTCCACCATGCCCTTTACGGTCTCGACCGTCTCCGCGATATAGGCGGGCAGGCTTCCCCCGTTGGTGTCGCAAAGGCAGACGCCGTCCGCCCCCGCGTTGGCCGCGGCGTAGATGACCTCCTCGGCGTAGGTCCGGTCGTGACGCCAGGAGTCGAAGAAGTGCTCCGCGTCGAACAGGACCTCCTTGCCCCGCTGCTTGAGGTAATCCACCGTGTCGGAGATCATGCCCAGGTTCTCGGAAAGGGTCGCCCCCAGGACCTCGGTAACGTGAAAGTCCCAGGTCTTGCCCACCACGGCCACGGCCGGCGCCCCGGACTTGACGAGGTTTTGCACCTGCAGGTCCCGGGCGGGAGTGGTTGCCTTCTTCCTGGTGGCGCCGAAGGCGGTAAGTATCGAGTTTTTAAACTCGAGGGCCTGGGCCTCCTTGAAGAACTGAGTGTCCTTGGGGTTGGCGCCCGGCCATCCGCCCTCGATATAATGCACGCCCATCTCGTCCAGGCGCTGGGCAATTCTTATCTTGTCCGCCACGCTGAAGGAGACGTCCTCCCCCTGCGAGCCGTCGCGCAGGGTGGTGTCGTATATTTTTATCTTTGCCGCCATGGAGCTATCTCCGTTTCCCCGCGGCGGGCGGTCCCGGGCAACTTATATCCCGGGTCATTTGCTCGAGCGGGATTTGGCCGCCTTTTTTGCGGCGCTCTTTTTCGGGGCCTTGACCCTTTTCCTGGGCATGTCCAGGCTGAAGGTCTCATGGAGCATCCTTACGGCCAGCTCCCCGTATTTCTCGTCCACCACGCAGGACACCTTGATCTCCGAGGTCGAGATCATCTGAATGTTGATCCCTCCCTTGTGCAGGGTCTCGAAAATCTGGGACGCCACGCCCGCGTGGGAGCGCATGCCCAGTCCCACCACGCTGACCTTGGCTATATTGCCGTCGGTAAGGACCTTGTCCGTGCCCAGGCCCTCGGCCGCCTCGAGGGTTATCTTCTTCACCCGGGCCAGGTCCTCGTCCCGCACGGTAAAGGATATGTCCGTGTAGCCCTTCTCGCTCACGTTCTGGATGATCATGTCAACGCTGATATTGTTCTCCGCCAGGGGCTTGAACAGCTTGGCCGCCACGCCCGGACGGTCGGGCACGGAGCCCACGGTGATCTTGCTCTCTTTTTTGTCCAGCGCGATGCCGGACACGATAATGCTTTCCATGTCCTCGTCTCCTTTAACGACCAGGGTCCCTTGTCCGTCGCCCTGCTCGGGCAGCACGTGAATGGGGACCCCATATTTCATGGCCATCTCGACGGCGCGTATCTGCAGGACCTTGGCCCCCAGGCTGGCCAGCTCGAGCACCTCCTCGTAGCTGATCCGGTCAAGCCGGCGGGCGCGGGGCTCGATGTGAGGGTCCGTGGTCGAGATGCCGCCCACGTCCTTGTAAAGCTCGCAAACGTCCGCCCCCACCCCCGCGGCCACGGCCACGGCGCTGGTGTCGGTCCCGCCCCTTCCCAGGGTGGTCACGTTGCCGTCGCAGTCCACGCCCTGAAAGCCAGCCACGATGGGAATGAATCCGTCGGCCAGAAGCTTCCTTAACGGGCCGCCGTCGATGCTCTCGATCCGGGCGTCCTTAAAGGCGCAGTCCGTCCGGATCGGGACCTGGAATCCCAGAAGCGAGCGGGCCTTGCCGCCAAGGGCCTGGATGGCTATGGCCAGAAGCGCCGTGCTTACCTGCTCCCCCGTCGAGATCAAAGAGTCGTACTCCCGAAGGTCCGGAAGATCGGTGATGGCCCGAGATAAATCGATCAGCTTGTCGGTCTCGCCCTTCATGGCCGAGGCCACCACGATCACCTGGTCTCCTGAACGACGCCTGGCCAGGACCCTGGACGCCACCGCCTTGAGGGACTCGACGTTCGCCAGGGTGCTGCCGCCCCATTTTTGTACCGCCAAAACCAACTTGGTCTACCTCCATCCCGATTGTAATATCAGCCGGCCTCCTCGGGGGGCCGGACATAAAGCATAAATTTCATCCCTGACCGTCAAGCTTTCCGGGCCGGAATTGCAAAAGGGCCTTTTCCATGGCGGGCCACCTGCCGCTCAGGCCAAGGCCGGGAAAGAAAGAGGCGTCCCTCGTCTCGTCCCCCGTCCTTGAAAGCTCTATCCAAAGCGTCCCGGGCCCAAAGGCAAAGGCGAACTTGTCGGCCCATTCCGCCACCGTTACTCCCCCGCCCTCGAAGTATTCCTCGTAACCCAGACCCTCGATATCTCGGGGCTTATCCAGCCTGTAAAAATCGAAATGATAAATATCCAGCCGTCCCCGGTACTCGTTAAGGATCACGTAGCTGGGGCTGGTTACCGCGTCCTCGCTCTCGACGCCCAGGCCCCGGGCCAGGCCTTTCACAAGCACGGTCTTGCCCGTCCCAAGCTCGCCTACCAGGGCGATCACGTCTCCCGGCCTTATCTCTATGGCCAGGGCCTCGCCCGCGGCCAACGTTTCTTCCGCGGAACCGGTCGATATGGTCAAGGCGAGCGGCGGACGTATCACGACGAAATACTCATGTTAACATTTATTCCGCAGAGTTTTAATGGCCGCGGGAATTTTTTTTATCACGTCCCCGGCGATCATTCCCTCCTCGCCCATCTCCTCGGCGGCCAGGTCGCCGGCCAGGCCGTGAAGATGAACGCCCACCGCCGCCGCCTTGTCCGGACCGAGGCCCTGGCAGAGGAGCCCGAGGATGACGCCCGTCAGCGCGTCGCCCGTTCCCCCCGTGGCCATGCCCGGGTTTCCCGTCAGGTTCACCATGGCCCCTCCCCCGGGAAGAGCCACTATCGTGCGCGCGCCCTTCAAGACCACGATGGCCCCGCTTTTCCCGGCGAAGGAAAGGGCCGCGCCGAAGCGGTCCGCCTGGACCTCCGCCGTCGTTACGCCCGTCAGCCTGGCCATCTCGCCGGGATGAGGCGTGAGGATCACGGGCGCCTTGGCGGCCTCGAGCATGGACGGGTCCTCGGCGACCGCGTTCAGGCCGTCCGCGTCTATCACCAGGGGGACCTCGCATCTCGCGATGACGGCCCGAGCGAAGTCCGTCACCCTCGGGCCGCGCCCTATCCCAGGGCCAAGGGCCGCGGCCGACTTGCCCTCCAGCGCCTCGAGGGCCGCCTCGACCGAGGCCCCGGAGAAAGTTCCCTCCTCGTCGGGCAAAGGCTGGGTCATGACCTCGAGGGTCGCGGCCTCGAGCGCCGCGTGAACGCCTCTCGGGCAAGCGACGGTGCATAGCCCGCACCCGGTCCTGAGGGCCGACTCTCCGGTCATGGCGGCGGCCCCCGCCTTGCCGGGCGACCCGGCCAGCACGAGGCCGTGTCCCACGCTTCCCTTATGGCTGTCCTCCTCCCTGCACGGGAAGTCCGGGGCAGCGATCTCCGAGGTTATCAGGCTATAGGGCACGTCATCGTAAAGGAAGGCGGGTATGGAGATGTCTATAACCGCCAGCGATCCCGACAGTGAAGCCCCGGGATAGCAAAGCTGGCCCGTCTTGAGCATGCCGAAGGTGGCCGCGGCGTCGGCCCGAATGGCCGCGCCCATGATCTGGCCCGTGTCCGCGTTCATGCCGGAGGGCATATCCACGGCGAAGACGTTGACTTCGGGTTTCCGGGAGGACAGGTCGTTAACGAACTCGATCATGATCCGGTAAAAGCCCTTGACCTCCTTGTCGATGCCCGTGCCCAGTATGGCGTCAACGATAAGGTCGGCCCGCTCGAAGACGTGGCGGTTGTCGTCGAGAAGGGCCGAGTCGCTCAACTCGAAGACGGGTCCGCCCATTTTGATGAGGGCCTCGAGGTTGGTTTTGGCGTCTCCCTTTATCTCGGCCTTCCTGGCCAGCACGAGGGTCGTGACCTCGACGCCCGCGTTGAGAAGGTGGCGGGCGATCACGTAGCCGTCGCCTCCGTTGTTGCCTTTGCCCGCCAGCACCGCGGCTCGCCTGGGCGAGAACTCCTCCATGATGAACTCGAAGGCCCCTCGCCCGGCGTTTTCCATAAGGACTATGCCGGGCACGCCGTACTCTTCGATGGCTTTCCGGTCCATCTCCCTCATCATGGAGGCCGTGCCGATTTTATACTCGCTGGGGTTCATAATATCTTCTCCGGTCGCGCCGGGCCTTCCGGTCCGATTACGCGCTTTCCGCCACCGCGTACGCCGCGGCCGCGTCTCCCTCGTGGGCGAGAGATACATGGAACCTGGTCACGCCAAGTTCCTCTGCCCGGGCCCTGGCCCCGCCTTGAAGAAGCACGCCCGGCCGGCCCGACTCCTCCCGGACCACCTCGATATCCTTGAACCTCACCGGTCCGCCCCAACCCGAGGCCAGCGCCTTCATCACCGCCTCCTTGGCCGCGAACCTGGCGGCGAAGCTCTGTCCCGGGTCGGGCCTCGAGAGGCAATAGGCCGTCTCCGCGTCGGTAAACACCCGGCGCGTGAACCTCTCCCCGAAGCGCTCGATGATCTCCCGGGTCCTGGACCTCGAGGCCAGGTCTATTCCGACGCCTACGATCAAGGCCTTCTCCTAGGTCTTCCATCCATTCAGAACGTCCTTCATCTCGCGCACGGCCTGGCCGAGGCCTACCAGCACGGCCCTCGAGACGATCGAGTGGCCGATGTTGTATTCCTCGATCTCCTTGATCGCCAGAAGCGGCGCCGTGTTCTTGTAATGGAGACCGTGCCCGGCGTGGACCCGAAGCCCCAGCTTCTTGGCCGTCTTGGCCGCGTTCACCAGGGCCTGGAACTCGCGCTCGACCATGCTCTCGCCGTCGGCGTCGCAGTAGCGTCCGGTGTGAAGCTCGACCGCCTCGGCGCCCGCCTTGTGGGAGGCCTTGACCTGCTCGACGTCGGGATCGATAAAGAGGCTGACCATTACGTCGGCCTCCCTTAGCATCTGGACCGTCTTCTTGACGGCGTCGAGGTGAAGGTTCACGTCCAGGCCGCCCTCGGTGGTGACCTCCTCCCTACGCTCGGGGACCATGCAAACCGAGTAAGGCTGGATGAACATGGCAATCTTGACCATCTCCTGGGCGTTGGCCATCTCAAGGTTGAGACGCGTCTGGACCGTTTCCTTCAGTATCTTCACGTCCCGGTCGACGATGTGCCTCCGGTCCTCCCGAAGATGGACCGTGATCTGGTCCGCCCCCGCCAGCTCGGCGATGGCCGCGGCCGCCACCGGGTCGGGGTAGGGAACGTTGCCCCTGGCCTGCCTAAGAGTTGCCACGTGATCTATGTTTACTCCCAATCGCGGCGTCACTTCGCACCTCCCCTCACGGGAATCACTTCCCGATCTCCTTTTTGATGTTGCCCGCTATCTCCCGGGCCAGCTTGTCGATCTCCTTTTTATTCGGTCCCTCGATCATCACGCGGGCCAGCATCTCCGTGCCCGAGTACCGGACCAAAACCCTTCCCTTTTCGCCCAGCTTCTTCTCGGCCTTCTCGATGGAAAATTTGACCGAGTCGATCTCGTCCAGATTGGGCTTTTCCTTCACCGGAACGTTAAGAAGGACCTGGGGCGCCCGCTCGAGGATCATGGCCAGCTCGGAAAGCTTGCGACCCTTCCGGATCATGATCGAGAGTATCTGGAGGGCGCTGATAATGCCGTCTCCCGTGGTCGAGTGGTCCATGAAGACCAGGTGGCCAGACTGCTCGCCGCCGAAGTTGAAGCTCCTGGCCCTCATCTCCTCGACAACGTAGCGGTCCCCCACCCGGACCCTCTCCATCTTGCCGCCCAGCTTCTTGATAAGCATGTCCAGGCCCACGTTGCTCATCACCGTCGAGACCAGGGTCTTCTTCTTCAGCTTCTTGCCGGCCAGCATCTCGGCCGCGATGATGGCCATGACCGCGTCGCCGTCGATCACCGCCCCGTTCTCGTCCACGAAAATGACCCGGTCGGCGTCCCCGTCCAGGGCCACGCCCAGGTTGGCCTTGTGCTTGACCACCAGCCGGCTGAGCTGCTCGGGGAAAAGGGCCCCGCAGTTTTTGTTGATGTTCTCGCCGTTGGGCTCGACCCCGCAGGTTATCACCTCGGCCCCCAGCTCACGGAAGATTATGGGGGCGACCTTGTAGGCCGCGCCGTTGGCGCAATCGAGAACTATCTTGATCCCCTCCATGTCCAGGTCGTTGGGAAAGGTGTTCTTGCAGTGCACGATGTAGCGGCCGGCCGCGTCGTCGATCCTCTTTGACTTCCCTATCTCGTTGGCCGTGGGCCGCAGGGCGTCGATCTTACCCGAGAAGATCAGGTCCTCGATCCTCTCCTCGTCCTCGTCGGGAAGCTTGAAGCCGTCGCGAGAGAAAATCTTGATCCCGTTGTCCTGGAAAGGATTGTGGGAGGCGCTCAGCATTATTCCGGCGTCGCAGCGCATGCTGACGGTGAGAAAGGCGATGGCCGGCGTGGGCAGCGGCCCGATCAGCAGCACGTCCACCCCCATCGAGTTGATACCCGAGGCCAGGGCCTGCTCGAGCATGTAGCCCGAAATCCGGGTGTCCTTGCCGATAAGTATCCTGTGCCGCCGCTTCGAGTTCTTGAAAATATAAGCGGTGGCCCTCCCTATCTGAATGGCCATCTCCGAGGTAAGGGGAGGAACGTTGGCCACGCCCCTTACTCCGTCGGTACCGAAAAGCTGTCTCATGGCTATTCCCTTTTCAATTGTCTTTGTGGCCGTAAGCCACGGCCCAGGCCATGTCGGCGTAGGGCTTCACGCCCAGGGGATCGTGAAGCCGGAATATGTGCGCCCCTCCCAGCACGCCCGCCGCGGTGACCGCCGCGGTGCCGGCGAACCTCTCGCCGATATCCGCGCCCAGGGTCTTTCCGATAAAGGACTTGTTCGAGTGGGCCAGCATGATCGGCCTTCCCAGGGTCCGGAGCCTCCAGACGTCCCTTATCAGCTCGAGGTTGTGCCCGAGGGTCTTGCCGAACCCGATGCCGGGGTCGACGATTATCTTGTCTTCCGCCACGCCCGCGGCCAGGGCCCGGTCCATGCGCTCGCTCAGATACCCTATGACCTCGCTGAAGAGGTCCTCGTAGCGCGGGTCCTTCTGCATGGTCCTGGGCGTGCCCAGCATGTGCATGAGGCAAAGGGCCGCGCCCGCGTCCGCCGCCACCCGGGCCATTTCGGGGTCGGCCAGGGCGGAAACGTCGTTTATCATGGCGGCCCCCGCCTCGACGGCTTTCCGGGCCACTCCGGCCTTTTGCGTGTCGATCGAGATCATCACGCCCGGCGCGGCCAGTCCCTCGATGACCGGCAGGACCCGAGACAACTCCTCTTCCTCGCTCACCGGGTCCGAGCCCGGACGGGTGCTCTCGCCCCCCACGTCCAGGATCGAGACGCCGCCGGCGAGAAACTTCTTTCCCTGCCCGATCGCGTCCTCCGCGGCGAAGTGCCTGCCGCCGTCGTAAAAGGAATCGGGCGTGCAGTTGATTATACCCATCAGGACCGGACCGTCGCCCAGGACCAGGTCGCCTGCCGGAGTGGGCACGATAAAGCGCCTCCTCTCAGACCTGGCCGAAAGCTCGGTCAGGGACGAGGCGAGCGCCAAGTCCGCCTCCCCTCCCTCGCCCAGGAGCCGCGCCGCGGAATTGATGTGGTCCGCCAAGCCCATTAAAAGGACGTCGGTGGCCTCGGCCTTGCCCGAATAGGCGCCGCTGGACACGGCCGCGTCGGCCCCCACCTGGACCATGACTTTTTTAAGGGCCATGGCCCGGGAGACGGGCACGTTTTTGAGCTTAATCTGGAGGTACCTGGCCTTGGGGACCATGGCGGCCACGCCGCCTTCTCCCGACCCTATCTCTTCCATCATTCGCCGCGCGTGATCCTCACCCCTCGCGGCGCAAAGATGGGCATTGTAACTTAACCCCATACCGGAACCTTGCCGTATTAAAATGATATTTGAAAGCAATTATTTAGAATATCCTTACCCTTCGCCCAAGTCAAGCCGAAATGCCGACGGATCAACCTGAATTGATGCCCGTTTAGGCCTTCCGAGGGCTTTTCCAGCTTAAACCGGAAAAAGATGACAGCCTTTCAATAGCCGCCCGAATTTGCGCCATTTCCCGGCGATAAACGCGTCGAGATGTTGACGCCCACCTCGAATATATTGCCACTCACGGATTCCTCTTCCTGAAAGCCTGACTATGAGAGATAAAAAAGAACAAATATTCGGCCACTTAAAACTTTTAACCTGACCCTTTGAATACGGAGGCCTTCGGCGCCGTCTTTGCTCGATAGAAATATGAAGAAATACCTTGATTTCTTGAAATCGAGAATCAATCCGCTTTTACGCCGACAACGGCAAGATACGAGGATCGAAATGCTCTTCTTTTTTGCCGGGCCGCGAGAAGCGGGAAAAAAATGGGAGGCCGTGTATGCACATTTTTCTCATCAGCGTTTGCCTTGACGCCAAGGATTACGTGGGACGATGCATCGAGAGCGTAAAAATCCAGACCCATGAGGACTGGAGCATGCTCATCGTTGTGGACGACTCGGCCGAACATGAAGGCGCCAGGCTTACCCTCGAGGCTGCCGGGAAAGAAGCGGCCGGCGATAAGCGGATCAAGGTGATCGGTTCTCCCGGCCGGCGCTACGCCTTAAGGAACCGAGTCGAGGGCATTGATCGATATTGCCCGCACGACGCGGTGGTGGCCAAGCTCGACGCCGACGACTATCTCTCCGACCCCGGCGCTCTCGCCGCGATAAGCGAACGATACGATAGGGACCCCGAATTGGACGCCCTCTGGACCCAGTTCGTGACCGACAAGGGAGAGAGAGGATTCTGCCGGGACATGCCCTCGGAGGCCGACGCGGCGGACTATAAATGGGTGACCTCCCACATGCAGACCTTCCGCAAGAGACTCCTTTGGGGAGTCGGCAGGGAGGTATTCCTCGAGAATGGGGACGACTGGTGGAAGACCGCCACCGACCAGGCCCTTTACCTTCCCCTTTTGAACCTGGCGAAAAAAAGGACCTTCCTAAACCGGGTCTGCTACGTTTACCGGACCGGGGTTGGAACGAACAAGTCCGATGAGCAGCTCGAGGCCGAGCGGGGCATAAGGAGGGCCGTGAAAAAGGACAAAGTTGGGACTTCCCGGAACGTCTTGTTCCTGGTCAGCGGACCGGGCCACTCGCCCGACCGCCGCTTCTGGCAGGGAGAGCGCCGCGCTCCCATCGGCATCCTTTCCATGTCCGCTCACCTTCGGGCGCGCGGCCACTCGGTCAGGCTTTTCGACCGGTTCCTGGATCCGAGCGTTTTCCCGCCGGACCAAGACCTTCTCGATTGGGCCGACGTCGTCGGCGTTTACGTTTCGACGCCCAACGTGAAGGACGGGGAATGGATACTGGGCGAGGTCCGGCGCAAGGGCTTCAAGGGAAACCTTTTGGCCGGCGGTCCCCATTCCGTTCTTTATCCGGACCAGATACTCGGGTGGGGGGCGGATTTCGCGGCGACCTTCGAGAGCGACTTCGCCATATCCAAGCTGGTCGAGAACAAGCTCGACCTGTTGCCTCCCAAACGGCTCGATTATCTGGACGCCCTGCCCTTTCCCGACTATCACCTCGTCCGCTCTCAGGGCATCGAGTACATTGACTGGTGGCCCTTCGGTCCGCACAAGCCGGTCATGAACCTCAACACCTCGAGGGGCTGCCCCTTCAACTGCGCCTTTTGCGACCAGCGCGCCATCTGGGGCCGCAAGTGGACGGGGCAAAGCGCCGAGCGGGTGGTTCTAGACGTTGATTATATTCAGCGGGAGTTCGGGGCGGCGGCGGTCTACTTCCGGGAGGACAATTTTGGATGCGATCCGAGGCGTCTGGTTTCATTTTGCGAGTCGATGAAGTCTCGAGTCGAGTCCGGCGTATCTCCTCTATACTGGGCCTGCGAGGTCCGGGCCGACAGGGGCAAGGACGCCGACCTGGTAAAGTTGATGGCCGAGGCCGGCTGCCGAGGCTTTTACGTGGGGGCCGAGTCGGGCAGCGACGCCATGTTAAAGAGGATGCAAAAGGGCATCACGGCGGACCAGATCGAGGCCACCTGCGATAATGCGCGCGCTCACGGCGTTCATGTGGCCTTGAGCCTTATCGACGGCTTTCCCGGGGAGACCGAGGAGGACGTGAAGCTGACGGACGCCTTGATCGAGCGGGCCCGTCCCGCTCACGTATGGCGCAACAAGTACCGCCGCCCGGTCGAGGTGGCCCCGTCCCCGAGCGAGCGCCGGTCCTTTGACCTTGAGGCCCCCGTGATCGGCGGCGATTACTCGGGCGAGACCTTCATCGAGGAGAGGGGAGCGCGGAACCTGGCGGAGATGACGGCGGGCGTTCGCCTCGAGGAGGGCCATCGGGTGCTCGAGGTGTCAGCGGCGGGACCGCGCATGGCGGAAAAGATCGAGGCCGCCCATCCCGGCGTCGAGACCATCGTGGCCATGACCTCCTCCTCCATGCTCGAGTACGCCAGGAACCGCTCGGCCTTTAAGGGCAAGCTCATCCCCTTGAACGGCGCGCGCCTGAGCGTGGCCGAGAACAGGATCGACTTCGCCTATTCCTTTTCCGGCCTCGAGTTCCTGGGCAAGGAAAAGGCCTACCAGACCCTGAAGGACATTAAAAGGGCGCTGACTCCCGGCGGCTTGCTCCGGTTCTGCGTGCCCGACCTTTCCCATCCGCGCGTGGCCGGGGAGATGAAGGAGGGGCAAGGAGGGCCGGACGATTTTTCCGCCGCCCATCCCGCAGGCTGTTACCTGAAGGAGGAGCTTGAGGCCTGGTCGCGTCTCCTGGGCTTCGAGGAGGTTGAGGTCTCCAGGTTCGATCCCATGGAGGAAATGGTGGGCGAGCCGGAGACGCCGGGCCATTATCTTAAGGTGACCTGGCGAAAGCCCGGGCGCGGCTCGGCGGCGGCCGCCGGCGCGGACGATCTAAAGGTTTCGCTTATCGTGGTGGGGGCCGGGGACGACCATGAGGCCCCGGCGCTCGAGTCCATGGTGGCGGCCAAGCTTCCATCCTCCCGTTTCGAGATGGTCTGGGCCGGTCCCCGGGACAAGGAGCCCCAGATCGTCTCGGAAAATGGAGGGATCGTCGCCGCGCCGGTCGGAGAGGACAAGGCCGGCCACTTCGGCAAGATGGCCAACGAGGGCGCCAGGCGAAGCTCGGGCGACCTCCTCGTCTTTATAGATTACCGCCTCCAGGACGTACGAGACCTGATCGGCCGCGTGGTCGCCCTCCACTCCTCGGACCCCAGGCTGACAACGGCCAGGCGGGCCTCGGGAAAAGCCGCGACCGGCTCGGCGCGGTCGGTGTCCAGGCGGTGGTTCATCGAGACCAACGGCTTCAGCGAGCTTCCCGAGCTGTCCGGATCGAGGGAAGCGGGGCTTGAATTCTGGCAGAGGCTCGTCAACCTGGGCCTCAACCATAAATGGGTCCTTGCCGAAGCTGACGGCGACGAGACCGGAGAGACGGGCGAGGGTCCGGACTTGGTTCGCGATCATTACTTCGAGGAATTTCTGGGGCACGTGGCCGCTTCCGGCTCGAGCCGGGCGGCCAGGGGCTTAAGGTCAAGATAAGGAACGTCCGCGATAAATTACTATCGGAGGAGACCAATGAAGAAAAAACCGTTTAACGATCTTTACAGGTTCGCGGCCAACTCCGCGCTTGGTCTTGGCGCGAGAAAAATAATCGACGTGGGCGGCGGCGTCCCCGATCCGCTTCGGGGTTTTTATCCGAGGCTCGAGACCGTCTGCCTTTGCTCGAGGGACCGGGCGGCCGGTATCGAGGCGGTCTTCCCCGAGGCCGTCATTAGGGAACTTTCGCCCGGCCGAGGCCTGGAAGGGATAAAGGACGAGGAAATTGTCGAGTCCCTGCTTTTGTGCCTCGATCTTCCCGACGAGGAGGAAAGCCGCCGTCTCATGCTTCGAGATATCCGGGAGGCCGCGGGAAAAGCCGTTGGCGCGATCATCGGCGCGAAGGCTGGCGGGGCCTTTTCCGACACGGCTGGTTTCGAGCGGGAGCTTGAGGAGGCGGGCCTGACCGCTAGCTTCCTTGGCCGGGCCAGGGCGGAGTCGAGCCAAAAGGACCGCTTCGTGGCCATCGTCGAAAAAGACGCGGCCAAGGCCCATGCCAAGGCGCCTGACGACTTCAAAGTCATGGCCATCATGACGGCCTACAACGAGGAGGACGTAATCGAGGCCAGCATCGGGAAGCTTATCGCCCAGGGCGTCGAGGTCTATCTGATTGACAACTGGTCCACCGACGCCACGGCCGAGCGGGCCGAGCGTTATCTGGGACATGGCCTCGCGGGCCTGGAAAAGTTTCCCCCCCAGGGACCGCCGCCCTATTATGAGTGGGGCCGCCTCTTGGGCCGGGTGGAGGAGTTGTCTTCCACCCTCGAGGCCGACTGGTTCATCCATCACGACGCGGACGAGGCGCGGCTCTCCCCCTGGCCGGGCGTGAGCCTGAGAGACGGCCTTTACCGCGTCGACGCCATGGGCTATAACGCCATCGATCACGCGGTCCTGAATTTCCAGCCCACCGGCGAGGGCTTTCCCAACGGCGCCGATTTCGAGGCCCATCTCAATTATTTCGAGTTCGGCGGGTTCGCGGGCCATTTCAACCAGAAGAAGGCCTGGAAGGATCTGGGTTATAAAGTCGACCTCCGCTCGACCGCGGGGCACGAGGTCAAGTTCCCGGGCAGAAAGGTCTACCCCTTCCATTTTCTGCTCAAGCACTATCCCGCGCGCTCGGCCGAGCACGGGGAGAGGAAGGTCTTTCACGACCGCAAGGCCAGGTGGGACCCCGCCGAGCGGGCGGCGGGCTGGCATTCCCATTACGACGCCATCGGGAAAGGACACGAGTTCACGCGCGACCCGGCGACGTTGATCGAGTTCGACTCGTGCTCCTTTCACGAGGAATTCCTCCTCGAGCGCCTGTCGGGCATAGGCGTGAAAAGCGCCCTCCCGGCGCGGGCAAGCGATAACAACGAGGACCACCGGCAAGAGGCCGGACGGACGGCCGCGGGCGGCATGTTTTTCAATTGCAGCGGCGCGCTTCAATCGCGGATCGACGAGGCCACGCGGCTGGCGCAAGAGGGAAGGCTCGAGGAGGCCGCGGCCGGTTTCGAGTCCGTCTCGCGCTCGGCTCCGGACCTTGTGGATATCTATCCGGTCCTTTGCGACCTATATCTGGCCATGGGCAGGGCGGACCTTCCCCGCTCGTGGATCGTGGCCGCTGCGGCCGTTTCCCCGGAGGCGGCCTCGACCTTCGTCGAGGTGGGGGTGAGGCTGTTCCTGGAGGGACTGGTTCGTCCGGCCATCAAGACGTTGTCCTCGGTGGTGGAGGCCGACCCCGACAACAAGGCGGCGTGGAAGGACCTGGCGGCCATATTCCACGCGGTGGGACGGACGGACAACTCGGGCAGGTGCATGGCCCGGGCCAGGTAAAGGCCGGGTCTAAACCTCCCGGGCCGCCTCCCTGGCGATGACCATCTTCTGGACCTCGCTGGTACCCTCGTAAATGGTGGTTACTCGAGCGTCCCGGTAGAGGCGCTCGATGGCGAAATCCTTGGTGTATCCGTATCCGCCGTGAATCTGTAGGGCCTTATAAGCGGCCTTGTTCAGCTCCTCCGATGCGAAGAGCTTGGCGATGGACGCCTCCTTGGCGAAGTCGCCTCCCGATTCCTTGAGAGACGCCGCGGAAAGACAAAGCAGGGTCGCGGCCTCGAGGCTGGTCGCCATCTCGGCGATCATCCATTGAATGGCCTGATGGCCAATAAGGGGCTTTTTGAACTGCCGCCGCTCGCTCGCGTAGTGCACGGCCTCCTTCAAGCAGGCCGATATCATGCCCGAGGCCTGGGCCGCTATGCCGATCCTGCCCGAGAAGAGCGCCCGCGTGACCACCTTGAGCCCGTCGCCCTCCCCGCCGATAAGGTTCTCGGCCGGGACCTTGCAGTCCTCGAAGACAAGCTCGACCGTGTCGCTGGCGCGAAGGCCCATCTTCTCGACCTTGGCCCCGACGCTGAACCCCGGCGTTCCCCTTTCCACGGCAAAGGCGCTTATGCCCCGCCCGCCGCCGGGAGAGGTCCGGGCCAGCACGATGACCACGCCCGCCTTGCCGCCGTTGGTGATAAAGACCTTGGTCCCGTTAAGGACGTAGACGTTTCCCCGTTTTTCCGCCCGGCAGCTGACCTCGGCCAGGTTCGAGCCCGCGTCGGGCTCGGTAAGGGCAAAGGCCCCCAGTATCTTGCCCGAGGCCAGCGGCGCGAGCAATCTCTCCTTTTGCTCGTCGGTCCCGAAAAGGCTTAGGGGCTCGCAGGCCAGGTTGGTCACGCTCATGGTGACGGCCGTCGAGGCGCAGGCGCGGGCTATTTCCATCACGGCCAGGGCGTAGGCCACGGCCCCGACCTCGGAGCCGCCGAAGCGGATGGGGACCATCATGCCGAGCAGGCCCAGCTCTCCCATCTTTTTGACCAGGTCCAGGGGAAACTCGCCGTCCCGGTCGCGCCGCGCCGCTCCTGGCGCGACCTCCTTGCGAGCGAACTGCTCGACCATGCTCCGGATCATCTCCTGCTCGGGCGTAAGGGGGAAGTTCATCTCGGTCTCACTTCGGATGAATGACGACCAAAAGGATGGTCGTTTCCTTGCCGGGGTTGCTTAGCTGGTGCCTCTTGCCCGAGTCGAAATGCACGCTCTGGCCCGGCCCGAGTTGGCTGGTCTTGCGCCCGATCTTGATTTTGAGCTTGCCGGCCAGGACGTAAATGAACTCCTCTCCCTCGTGGCGGTATCTTACGCCCTCGTGGTCGCTCCCGGGATCGATGGTCACGCGGAAGGCCATGAGCCGCAGGTCCTTGCTTCCCTCGGACAGGGTCTCGTAGGCGTAATCCTCGGTTCGGGTCGAGAGGGCCTTGGCCCTCTTGGCGGGGGAAGCCTTGGCCGGTTCTCCCTCCATGAAGGCCGAGGGCTCGACCGAGAGGGCGCGAGCGAGAGTCAGTATCTGGGCCACCGGCGGCAGGACTTCGTCGTTTTCAATCCTGGCCAGATAAGAGGATTTCAATTTAAGCTGCAAGCCCAGGTCCTCGAGGCTGAGCCCTTCTCTTTCACGCAGTTTTTTCAGCTTTTCGCCGAGGGATTCCGATTTTTTCCTAGACGGCATGAAGCCTCCCTTGATATCGATCTTGCGCCCGGGCCCGGTCGGGTCTTGGTCGAGTGACCGGTCCAGGCGGCGAGGATATGGCTAAAATCCCCTGGAGAGTTCCTCGATGTAGTTCTTGAGCCGCTCAACGTCCTGGGGGGAGAGGTCGAGGAACTTGATGCCCATTCCCGCCAGCACCTGGTAATCGCCCAACTCGGTGGTGACCGACCTCATGACCTCGGCCGTTGCCCTTACGTCGGGCTGGCCGTCGGGAAGACTGAACTCTAGATGAAGAAGGGTTCCCACCGGGTACGGATTCAGGCTCTCGAGGAACATGCCGCCGGCGCTTAAGTCCCTCGAGTAATAGTAGTGACTGGTCGAGAAGGCGTCCGTGACCTTGATCACCACGTCTACCCTGCGATGTCTTCGCTTCTCGGTAAAGGAATCCGCCAATTAATTTCCTCCGCTAAATCGGTCGGGAACGGCCGATGGCGTATAATGAAAACGCCCATATCAGGTATATAATAATCGGGGGGCGATGTAAACGCTCGCAAAGGAGACGGCCATGCCCGGAAAGAAAAAAACCGCGAACGAGGGAAAGAGACTGTACCTGGTCGACGCCTCGAGCTACGCTTTTCGCGCTTACCACGCCACGGCGCGGCAGGCCCTTTCCAACTCGAAGGGCCATCCCACCGGCGCCACTTTGACCTTTACCAACATGCTGCTCAAGCTGATCAGGGAGGAGAAGCCCACCCACCTGGTGGTCGTGTGGGACTCGAAGGGCAAGACCTTCCGCCACGAGATGTACGACCTATACAAGGCCAACAGGGCCGAGACGCCTCCTGACCTTGGCCCCCAGATCGCGGACATGATCGGGATTTCCCGGGCCTTCAGTCTTCCCTCCCTCCAGGTCGAGGGGTTCGAGGCCGATGATATAATTGGCACACTCGCTCGGCGGGCGACCGAGGAGGGCGTGGAGACGGTGATCGTCTCGGGGGACAAGGACCTGACTCAACTGGTCTCGCCCATGGTCACCATGCTCGACACGCTCAAGGACGTCCGCTATGACGAGGAGGCGGTCAAGGAGAAATGGGGCGTCGAGCCCGGCCGGGTCATCGAGGTGATGGGTTTGATGGGCGACTCGTCGGACAACGTTCCTGGCGTTCCCAAGGTGGGGGAGAAGACGGCCAGGAAGCTGATCGAGGAGTTCGGGACCCTCGAGGCAACCCTGGCTCGGGCCGATGAGGTCAAGGGCAAGGTGGGCGAAAACCTGAAGGAGTACGCCGACCAGGCCCGTCTTTCCCGTGAGCTTGTGACCATCGACGTAAACATGGACCTCGATTTCAACTGGGACGACTTTGTTCCCGGCGAGCCCGACCGGGAGGAGTTGGCCTCTATATTTACCGAGCTCGAGTTCACGCGGCTCATGTCCGAGTTCGGCGAGCAAAAGCAAAAAATCGACGTGGATAACTACGAGACCATCAAGGACCTGGTCCGGCTGAAGGAGTTTCTCGAGTCGGCGAGAAAAGCGGGCAAGCTGGCGGTGGACACGGAGACCACCTCGATCGAGGCCGCGTCGGCCGACCTGGTGGGCGTGAGCATGGCCGTCGAGCCTGGCCGGGCGGTTTACGTTCCCTTGGCCCACGAGGGCGACGGCTCGGAGGGACAGCTCGAGTGGGACAAGGTCAGGGACGTCCTGGCCCCTGTGCTTGGGGGCATGGAGGTCGAGAAGATCGGGCAGAACCTGAAGTACGATTACCAGGTTTTTAAAAGGGCCGGGCTCGAGCTCGGGCGGATCGGCTTCGACACCATGGTGGCCAGCTACGTGCTGAATCCTCGCCGCCGGGTCCACAACCTGGACGAGCTGGCCTCCGAGCGTCTGGGGCACCGTACCGTCAAGTACGAGGACCTTTGCGGGAAGGGCAAGTCTCAAATCCCTTTCGCCCTCGTGCCGGTCAAGGACGCCACGCGCTACGCGGGGGAGGACGCCGACGTAACTCTTCGTCTGTATCTTGGGTTCGAGCCGGAGCTTAAGGACGAGCCAAGGTGGGTCTTCGAGAACGTCGAGATGCCGCTGGTCCCGGTCCTTGCCCGCATGGAGAGCGCGGGGGTCAAGGTTAACGCGGGAAGGCTGGCCCAGATGTCGGCCAAGTTCGACCGCAAGATCAAGGACCTTCGGTCCCGGGTGCTCGAGATGGCCGACGCCGACTTCAACCTGGACTCGCCCAAACAGCTCTCGGAGGTGCTCTTCAACAAAATGGGACTGCCGGCGGGCAAGAAGACCAAGACTGGCTACTCGACCAACGAGGAGGTCCTGACCAAGCTGGCGGAGGAACACGAGATCGCCTCTCTCGTGCTCGAGTACAGGGGCCTTACCAAGCTCAAGAGCACCTATACGGACGCCCTGGCCAAGCTGATCAATCCCGTCACCGGCAGGATACACACCAGCTATAACCAGACCGTGACCAGCACTGGGCGGCTAAGCTCATCGGACCCCAATCTGCAGAACATCCCGGTCAGGCAGGGGGAGGGCAAGCTCATCCGGGAGGCCTTCGTGGGTGAGGGCGACAACCTGATCATGGCGGCGGACTATTCCCAGATCGAGCTTCGGATCATGGCCCATATCTCGGAGGAGCCGGCCCTTCTCGAGAGCTTCGAAAAGGGTGAGGACATTCATCTCAGGACGGCCTCGGAGATATTCGGGGCCAGGCCCGAGGACGTGACCGCCGACATGCGCCGCCACGCCAAGGTGATAAATTTCGGCATCCTATACGGGATGAGCGCCCACGGTCTCACGCGCCAGCTCGACGTGGACCACAAGGAGGCCCAGGCCTATATCGACGCTTATTTCGGCCGGTATCCGCTGGTGAGAAAATACATGGACGACGTGGTGGAAAAGGCCCGGTCTCAGGGTTACGTAACCACCATCAAAGGCCGGCGTCTTCCCCTTCCCGAGATCGACTCGAGGAACGCCATGGTCAGGGCGGCGGCGGAAAGGGAGGCCATCAACGCCCCGCTTCAGGGCTCGGCGGCGGACATAATCAAGCTGGCCATGATCGACGTGGACCGGGCCATGCTCGAGGACGGCTATAAGTCCAAGATGATCATGCAGGTCCACGACGAGCTCGTCTTCGAGGTTGTTCCCTCCGAGCTTGACGCTTTGCGGGAGATGGTAATCGAGAAGATGGAGAAGGCGGTCGAGCTGAAGGTCGCCCTGAAAGTCGACGTGGCCCACGGCGGGTCATGGGCGGAGGCCCATTAACATGGACGTGAAAAGGGTGGCGGCCATCGACGTGGGGGCCACGCACGCGTCGGCCGGCGTCGTGGACTCGCGGGGAGGGATCGAGCTTAGACGCGAGGTCCCCAGCAAGGGGGAAGGACCGCCTTTAAAGGAAAGGATTTTCCGACTGGCGGCCGAGCTTATCGAGGAGTCCGGGTCAACCCTCGAGGGGATAGCGGTGGGAGCGCCCGGCATCGTGGACTCGGAAAAGGGCGTCCTGGTAGCGGCGGGCAACCTGCCCGAGCTTTTCGGCTGTCCCCTCGGCCCCGAGATGGAAAGCGAGTTCGGGCTGCCGGTCACGGTCGAGAACGACGTGAACGCCCAAGCCATGGCCGAGATGCTTTTCGGCGTGGCGCGCGGCGTCAAGACCTTCGTCATGTTTTCCATCGGCACCGACCTGGGAGGCGGCATAGTCATCGACGGAAGACTGCATCGCGGGGCCCACCACGTGGCGGCCGAGTTCGGACACCTGACCCTCGAGCTGGACGGTCCTCCCTGCGTGTGCGGCGGCCAGGGCTGCGCCAGGAGGTACGTCTCCGGCGCCGGGATCGCGGAGGAGGCAAAACGGGTCTTGCCTGGGGACTCCCTGGCGGTGATGAAGGCCGAGGGCGGCCGCGAGGGGCTGACCGGCAAGGACGTTTTCGAGGCGGCCAGGAGGGGCGACGGGCCCGCGTCCGCGCTGGTAACCGAGTTCGCCCGCCGCTTCGGCGCGGTGGTGGCGGACGTGATGAAGGTCATAGACCCGGAACTCATCGTGATGGCGGGCCAGATATGCCGGCGCGAGCCCGAGATAATCTCCGAGGTGGTGAAGTGGACCCGCCATTATTACTTCCCCATGCCGGGGCTGCCCGACTTCAGGATTTCCGAGCTGACCAAGGAAACGGCCGCGCTGGGACCGGCCGCCGTGTTTTTCAGCGAGAGAGGAATCCAGGCGGGCCCGCCCAAAGCCCTCCGAAAGGATTGAGTCTTGTCGAGAATCCATATAGCCGGATGCCGCCTGGTCCTGCCCGACCGCGTCGAGCGGGAATCGTCCATTACCATTCGGGGAGACCTAATCGAGTCCATTGGCGGTAAAGCGCCCGCGGACGCCGAGCTGATCGAGGCAAAAAACAAGTACGTCCTTCCCGGCTTGATCGACGTTCACGGCCACGGCCGGCTGGCCCTGCCCAACCCGGAAACGGCCGCTCGGGACCTTGAAAAGGACCGGCTGGAAATGATCGCCTCGGGCGTGACCCGGTTCCTGGTGACCTTCGCCTCGGCGCCACTCGAGAACTGGATGAGGACCATCGAGGTCCTCGAGCCGCTGATCGGCTCGGCAAGCTCCGGCGCCCGGCCCATGGGGTTCCATTTAGAGGGAGTTTTTCTTAACCCCGCGGCCGCTGGGGCACAGCCGCCGGGATGGATCAAGCCCTTTGACGTCCGTGACCCGGAGCAGGAAAAGCTGTTTCGAGACTACGCCGGACGCGTCAGGATACAGACCCTGGCGCCCGAGGTCCCGGGCAACGAGAAACTGGCCGAGCTTTGCCTCGAAAAGGGCATAGTCCCATCGCTGGGCCACTCGGCCGCGTCTCCCTCCCAGGTTAAGCGCTTCGCGGACATGGGGGTCATCCACGCCACCCACCTGTTTAACGGCATGAAGGTAATGGACCACCGCGACCCGGGCCCGGCCATCGGGGCCTTGATGGACGACCGGATGAGCGTGGACTTCATCTGCGACGGCTTCCACGTGCATCCCGAGGTCATTCCTCTTATCCACAAGATGAAGGCCCCGGACAAGCGGATACTGATCACCGACTCGGTTACCATCCAACTGCCGGGGGCCCAGGCCGGAGGGCCGGACGAGCCCAACCGGCTCCCAGACGGACGGCTGGCGGGTTCGAGGCTCAGGCTTCATTCCGCCATCGGAAAATATAAGGCGTTCACCGGGTGTTCCCTCCCCGAGGCAACGGCCATGGCCAGCCTGAATCCGGCGCGTCTTTTAGGCATGGATATGGAACTCGGCAGTCTCGAGCCGGGAAAAACGGCCGACTTCTGGATTTCCGGCGAGGACCTCGAGCCCGAGGCCGTGTATATCGCGGGAGAACGGCAGCCTTTATAAAAAAAAGAGGGGCCTATATGGCCCCTCGATTTTCACCTCGAAAAAAATCAGGGATCGTCCGCGATGATGGTAACCAGCGGCGTCTTGGCAATCCCGGGAGAATAACGGCCGTTGGTCCCCGTCCCGCATCCCGGCAGGGCCGCGTTGACCTTGATGGTCCCGGCCGCCGTCACCTTGAGAACGACCGTCGACCGGCCTCCCGCGGCGATGGACCCCGAGACGTCGTATCGGCCGCTGGACCCTCCGTTCCCTTCGCCGCCCATGATGATGGCGCTTCCCGACGAGCCCGCCCCGTCTATCTCGAAGATCACGCCCTGGCTCGAGGTGTAATTGGGGTGATTGTTTTTCACCCCCACCGTTATACGGCAGGTCGAGCCGACTTCGGCCGCCGGGGTCAGGGACCCCAATACCTCGAGGTCCGTGGGAATGCTGGGGTTGGACGCGGTGTTGGAGAGGCCGACCATCTGCTTTAAGACGCTCACGTCAAGGGGAGAGATTATCTCGTCCATGTCCATTTCCTGGGAATCGCCGTTTGGCGGCAACACTCCAGTATATGAGGCCGACTTCAGGCTCACCCTGGTCTGAAGCGCGGAGAGGTCGAGAGGAGAGACAAGACCGTCCGCCGATACGGTGTTGCCCGAGTCGGCCCAACTGTAGCAACCGGTCCCGCCCGCGAGGTCGGTGGCCCATATGTCGCCGCCGTTCCAGTACTCGTGGGTGTTGGGGTTACCGTCCCCGTCGAAGTCGGCCAGCAGGCCGTCGTCCGCGTCCATGGGATCGAGGTTGCTGGTATGGCCAGTCGAGTTGTCCTGCTCGAAGCCGTCCGGAAGCCCGTCGCCGTCGCTGTCCCAGTCGAGGGGGTCGGTACCCAGGTCGTTATACTCCTCCCCGTCGTTAAGTCCGTCGTCGTCCGAGTCGGGGTCGGTGGGGCTGGTGCCGATCGAGTTCTCGACCGAGTCGTAAAGCCCGTCGCCGTCGGTGTCGGTCCCCACGCTGACGATGGCGCGGATGGCTATGTCGCCCCAGTCGTACTGGCCGGCGTCGAGGGCGTACCAGTACCCGTCGGTACCACTATTGTTGAAAAAGGACTTGTTCGTTTCGTGCGGCGCGTCGTCGTCATAAGTGATGGTGTAGGAGTAACCGGGACAGTCGAACTCGACCACGATGGCGATGGTGTCGCCGTCGCTGACGGGTATGGGGGAATCGAGCTCGACGGCCCGGTAGCCGGCCCGGGGCATGCTTCCGGTTTGAGTGGTATTGAGCTGGCCCGAGGGGTATCCGTCGTTCCAGTCGCTGAAAATTTTTATCGAGTAGGAGGTGGACGCGTTCCTGGTGTGCAGTCCCACGTGGGTGAGGTCGCCGTCGACGGTGACTGAATAAAGGACCGCCGCCCAGTCATGGTCGTCGTATCCCATGTAGGATAAGGGGTAGTAATCCTCGTATGTCAAAACGCGCGTCTCGCCGGCGGGGGTGAAATAATCGGAGTAAACCGAGGCCCTTGTTCCCATGGCGTAGGTGCCGTATGCCACGTAGAAATAGCCGTCATCTCCCCACCAGTCGCCCCAACTGTTTTTGACTATCCAGGCGCCGGTCCCACCCGCGTGGGCCATGTCGTCGTCGTAGCCCACGATGAGGACCGCGTGATTGGTGCTGGTATAATTGGTGGCGTCGTAAAGGACCGTGTTGCCGGCGTAGACGTTGAACCCTGGCGCCGAGGCCCACATGCTGCAAATGACCGGGCCTATGTTGTACACGGCGTCCTTGATGGCGGCCTCGTCGGGGGTGTTTCCGTTGACGATCTGGAACTCTCCCAGGTACTTCTCGCCGTCGCAGTCCAGGCAGCTTCCCGAGGTGCAGGCCCCGTAGGGGTTGCAGGTCTCGAGGGCGGCGCCGAACTGGGAGTAGTGGAAGGCGGCGTTATACGCGTTTCCGCCGCTGTTGCAGTCCTTGCCCGAGGTGTTGCAATGGACGAGTTCCATCTCGGAGAAGTCCCAAATCCCCTCGCCGCCGATGCGGACGTTGGACTCGAGACTCCCGGTGGCGGCGAAGGCCCAGCAGCAACCATAAGGGCCCTGGCTCTTGACGGGGGTCACCCCATGGTGGTCGCGCCAGTCCCAGGCCGAGGGAGGCGTGTCCCTCGAGATCGGGCCCGTGACCAGGTCGCTGAAGTCCCGGGGAACGGGCAAATCGCCGAACTCGGACGGTATCATGGGGATATCCAGTTTCTCTATCCGGCCCGGCTCCTGGCCCATGGCGGAATGGGGAAGGCAAAAAAGCGCCGCCAAGGCGAGAAAGATAGCGCCAATCAAAAATCCTTTCATCGGTTGTCCTCCAGTTTTGACCCGTCCGGGGCCCCAGGCCCCAACTTCAGAATCAGCCGCTCGGCGGGAAACAACAAGCGACTCGCCGCTTAAACGCGTTATAATTCCCTGAGAAGAGTACCATACCAAGATAGACAACCGGCACGAAATATTCAAGACTTTTTTCGCGGCGGCTTCAGCCGGGCTCCTATCCCCGGTTTCGGCCCGCTCAAGCGGTGAACCATCAAGGCAAAGACCATGAAGGATGATGAAAATAACAAACCCAAGAGCTTCGTGCAATATTCCTTTCCTTGGCGGCATAGCCGCTTTGGATTGCGGTCGATCGAGAGCGCTTTCGATGGCATTGGCTTGATAATGCCTAATAATACGACGGCTAGCCTCGCGTCAAGCCGCTCGGAAAAAAAGCGGCCTCGAGCCGCCGCGCTCCAAATCGGGACTTTTACAAGAGGCCCCAAACCAGATAAATTTACGGGCCATATAAAGGGACGCTGACGAAGCGGGGCCGGTAGATGGAGGAGTCATGGGCGAGCTTGACGAAATCGTTACTGTTCACGATGTAGCTCACAAGCAGCTCGCCTGGAGAAGACAGGGAAGGGTGGGCCTTGGCCGCGTAGGTGAAGTAACTCTCGTCCCTTGCTATTTCCTCGACTTTATAAATGGGCCTTGCTTTTGACCACGGGCCCTCGGGAGCGGCGGACTCACGAAGGAAGATATGAGACCCCAGGGCCGGCTCGCTGTAGACCATTATATAACTGGCCCCGCCCGACCCCCGAGCGACGGCGTCAACGCTCATCTCGCTGGCCACGTTTTCGACTATGACCTCGAGGTCTTCTCCCTCGGTTGACCAGCCGTCCCCATCCCAGAATTCCCATTGCCCGAAATCATCCAACTCGTAAGGCGAGGTCCTGGCCAGCAAAAGGTCCCTTACGTTCCCTTTTACCGCGGTAGCGTAAATGAAAACATGGTCCGACGTCCCTGGCTCGTAAAGCGCCGCGGCCCCCCAGTCGATCTCACGGCCGCCAATCTCGCGTGGAAGCTCGATGACCCGAGCGCGCCAGGATGGGGCCGGTCCCTCGAGGTTGTCGATCATGGCAACCGCGCCGCCCGCGCACTTGAAGCCCCAGACCGTGTCGTCGCCCTCCACCTTCTCGAGCCGTATCAGGAAAAGGGCCAACCCGTAACCGCCCGGCCCGGGCAAAACCGCGGCGCCGCCGGTGGGCCAGTACCAGGTTTTCCCGCCCGCGGCGGCGTGGCCGTTATCCGGCTCGATCCAGGCGGTCGGATTTCCTTCTTCGTCGGCGGGCCCCCACAAAAAGGTCACCTCCCCGGGGGAAGGAGGAACGCCCGGATGACGCGCATTATAAGGATGCACGGCGATCGAGTTGTTGACCATGCGGGCGTTCGTTCTCGCCCCGTCCTTGACCTCGCCAATAAATGTATCGCCGAAAACCCAGAGGACCCGGTCGCCGGGGATGAGGAAGCTCGAGGCCACGTCCGCCCCGATCCAGCCGGATTCGTTAGCGAAAACCCGGTCCCACCCCCGCGCCGGCCTCACTTGCTCCGGGGCCTGAAGCGAACTTCCTGAGATACCCGTACACGAGACCGAGACGAGAGTAAGAATAAACAAGAGAAGCGGTTGTCGGATGTATTTCATGGGAAAAATTTTCTCCCGCCACTTGTAGTTATTCGTTCCTTTTTTTACCAATCATTTCACGTTAAGGATCATTTCAAATTCTTTTTGATCGGGGATAAAAATTTTATAAGGGGAAGTAACTTCTGAGGCGGTAGTAGGAGAAATATATAACCTGCCGCATCTTTCACATTGATAGATTTCAAGACAACAACTCCTACAAGCTCTTGTTATAATATCCGACACGATTGAGTCATCACTTAGATCTAGATTCTCCCCTCTATAATATTCCGTGATCCATTCTTTACGCTTTCCCTCTTTAGCAACCCTTATAAAGTCCGCGACTTGATCGGAAATCCATCCGTGGAATGCTTCCCAATGTTTATCTCTGATTATCATTCCTTTGTAAGGGAGGTTATCCGTTTGGTCGACGATAATGTGGCCACATCTGCATTTTATCTTCATGGCAGTTTCCTTTTTTCAGTCAATGCCGCGCCATTAGTCCCGAATACTATTTATCTAATTGACAAATAATATTGAGGATTTTTCCGACTATATTACCGCGGCGGATGCATTGTCAAGTAAGGCTCACGCGGAATTTTGCCTTAACCCCTCGAATTTGAGCAAAAAAGAAGCGCGACATGCGTAAAAACCCCATGGCCGTCCCCATGTTTTTTATTGCCATATCTAAGAAAAAACCGAAAAGTCGGTTGACAAACGGCGTCAATGGTCTGACGAAAGCATCCGCCCCGGCCCGCCATTTATGTGACGCGGGAAGTTTCATACTAATTATCCGGTATTTACAATCACGATCCTTTTGGCATATGCCTTGCTCGGTAACTGATCGACAAGATTTTAATTTGAAACGGAGAGACGAGCCGACATGGACATTGCGACGATAGTAGGAATAATTGGGTGTTTCGCCATGGTGATCGTGGTCATCGTGATGGGCGGGTCGCCTCAGTCGTTCGTAAACGTACAGTCGATATTGATCGTGCTTGGGGGGACCGTGGGCGCGACCTTGATCAACTTTCCTTTAAAGGAAGTGGTAAGCGTGTTCGCCGTGGTGAAAAACGCATTTTTATCGAGGGCCTCTGACCGCATCGAGATGATGGATACCATGGTCACGCTGGCTCGCCAGGCCAGGAAAGAGGGCATACTTTCCCTCGAGAACGACATCCAGAACGTGGGCGACAAATTCCTCGAGCGCGGCATTATGCTGGCCATAGACGGCCAGGAGCCGGAAACGGTCGAGCGCATCATGAGCCGGGAGATATCCAAGACCGAGCAGCGCCACGAGCTTGGGGCCGAGATATTCTCGGTCATGGGGGCCTTCGCTCCGGCCATGGGCATGATCGGCACCCTGATCGGTCTGGTCCAGATGCTCCGCACCATGGAAGACCCCTCCACCATCGGACCGGCCATGGCCATCGCTCTTTTAACCACGCTGTACGGCTCGATCATGGCCAACATGGTGTTTCTGCCCATCTCGGGAAAGCTTAAAAACAGGTCCTCCGACGAGATTCTGGTCAAGCAGATGGTGCTCGAGGGAGTGCTCGCCATCCAGGTGGGCGACAACCCCATGATAGTAAGGGACAGGCTGATGCCATTCATATCGCCCAAGCTGCGCGAGAAGGACGAGGGTGAATGATCATGAGCGAGCAGAGAATCCCGAAAAGCAAGCTTAAAGACCCCAATAACACGGCCCCCAACTGGATGACCACGTTCAGCGACCTGATGAGCCTTTTGCTCACCTTTTTCGTTCTCCTTTTATCCATGGCCTCCCTGGACCAGCAGCGGGTCAAGGAAGCCCTCGGGTCTTTGCGGGGCGCCCTGGGAGTGCTCGAGCAGGGCACCAAGACCGAGGAGGGAAAAAAGGAAATCCTTCCGTCCCTCGAGTTCATCGAGACCGACGAGCCCAGCGCCCGGTCCCTGGTGCATCGCCTCAACACGGTGATGGGAAAGAAGCTCGAGGAAATGTCGGAGGGCACGGAAACGGCCAGGGGCGGCGAAGGCTCGGAGACGGAATCGGAGGCGCCGGGGACCCTCGAGGAGGCTGGCATCAAGGTGGGCCGGGAGGAGAGGGGCGTGGTGATCCGTCTGGAGGAATCCTTTTTCTTCGACTCGGGCAGCGCCGACGTCAAGGAGAAGTCCTATCCGATTCTGGACGAGATAGCCAAGGTATTGAAGGATTACGACAACACCATCATGGTGGAAGGCCACACGGACAACGTTCCCATCCGGAGCCGGTATTTCTCCTCCAACTGGGAGCTGTCAACCGCCCGCGCCCTGTCGGTACTTAAGTTCATGTCTAAAAGGGGACAAGTCGATCCGCAGCTTCTTTGCGCCGTCGGATACGGCGAGTATCGGCCCATCTTGCCCAACGACTCCCCCGAAAACAAAAAGAAAAACAGAAGGGTCGAGATAGTCGTTCTCACCGGCCGCGACAATGAAACTCGAAGCGGGACCCAAAACGCCCCCCCCAGCGCCGGCGCGGAAGACGGACCCATCCCCGACTTCGAGGAATTTTTAAAGGAGGAATGAAAATGGCTGAGGAAGCGGCGGCAACGGCCGAAGTCCAGGCCGGAAGCAATAACAAGATGATGTTGATGCTCTTCGCGGTCAACATGGTCCTGGTGGTCCTTTTTGGCGCGGCCATGCTCTATTTCCTTGTCTTGAAAGGAGACGAGCCGGCCAAGGCGGAGGAGACGGCGGAGGACGGCGTCGAGACCCCCGTAATGGAGCAGGGCATATTCCTTCCCATCGACACCTTCATCACCAACCTCTACGTGCGCAAGGGCCAAGTCCATTACCTCAAGGTGAGCATCACCCTCGAGTGCGAGAACAAGGACGCCGTCGAGGAAATCAAGGAAAGGCTGCCCCAAATAAGGAACAGCATTATCCTTCTGCTGGCCAGCAAGACGGTCAAGGAAATAAGCGGCTCCGACGGCATGGCCGCCCTCCAGGAAGAGATACGGGGACACCTGAACAAGTTCCTTAGTAAAGGAAAGGTCATCAGGGTCTGCTTTACGGAATTCGTGGTGCAGTGAGAAAAACATGAACCAGGTCCTTACCAACGACGAACTCGGCGCGCTGCTCGACTCCAAAAAAGTCGAGGAGGGCCGCTCCACCAAAAAGGAGCGCGAGACGTCCATTTGGCCCTTCAAGCTGGGCAAGGTCAAGGAGGAAGAGGCCAGGTCCTATCCCTGCCTCGAGGAGGCCCTGACCGAGATGAGCTACGAGATCGGGGCGGTAATGGCCCAGTACTCGGGCCGCGAGGTGTCCTGCCAGTTCATGGAGATCGAGACCTTCAAGGTCACGGAAGTGGCCGAGCGCTCGCCCAATTGGGCCATGGCCGCCCGGCTCGGCTTGGAAGGACGCAAGGAACCTGGTTTTATCGCCATAGACAAAAAGTTTTTTTATTGCATTTTCGAGGCCAGGATGGGAGGAGACGGCTCGGGAGAACCTGGCCCCGAAAAGCAGCTCACGCCCATCGAGGAAAAAGCGGCGAACGAGATAGCCGAGCCCATCTCGGCCGCGCACTCGGCCATATGGAAAAAGCTTCTGAACGTAAAAATCACGAGCGCCGGCGTGGAACAGTCTCCACGATGGGGCGTGGGAGTGGACGAGGACCTCGAGATAGCCCGCGCCAGGTTCAGGCTCAACATGGCGAATATCGAGGGCGACCTGTCAATATTCCTTCCTCGAGCGCTGCTTGACGGGCTGCCCCATCGGCAGAAAAAGAAAAAGGAAGACCCGAAAAAAATCGAAAAGCCGGCCAGCCCTAAAATGTTCGAGAACCTGGCGGACGTTTCCGTAACCGTGTCCGCGGATTTCGGTAGCGCCGAGATCACCGTAAGAAAACTGCTCGAGCTGAAGGCCGGCGACACCCTGATGCTTGCCTCCGGCAAGGACCAGAAAATCGAGATCAGCGCCGAGGGCCGCGTCCTGTTCAATGGCCAGTGCGGCGTGTCCAACCACAAGAAGGCAGTGAAAATAATCGGCCTTCCAAAATAAAAGGAAAAAGAGGCTAATAAAATGGCGGAAACAAGCGACAACGTGAAGACGGCAACGGACGCTAAAAAGGCCCCGGCGCCGCAAGTCCCGAGGCAGTCAGGCGCGGACGGGCAGCCGGTCATGCGGCTGCTCATGGACATTCCCCTGACCCTGCGCGTGGAACTGGGCAGCACCAGGATTCCGGTACGGGACCTCCTCCGTTACCAGGAGGGGGAAGTCATCGAGCTGGACCAGGACGAGAACGACGCCCTGGACGTTTACGTCAACGACAAGCTCATCGCCAGGGGCGAGCCGGTGGTGGTGGACGGCAAGGTCGGCCTCAGACTGACCGAGGTCGTGAGCGCGGCCGAGCGCCTCGAGAACATCAACGAGGGCGGCCCGAAATGAAATTCCTCGTCCACAATTCGGTCGGGACCGCGGGCGTAAAAATTTGGCCCATCGCCGCCCTGGTCATCGCCGCCCTTACCATGCCCTTATTAGGCCGAGCGGCGGATTTTTCCCTCGCCTCTCCCGATGAAGAGGCGAGCGAACGCGTCGCGAACCCAAGTGACGCCGCGCCCGGCGAGGGAGAAAGCGGCGTGAAGGAATTGCTTCTGGACGGGCGCGAGGCCGGCCGCGGCCCCATGATTTCCGGGCTTGGCAAGGACGCCCCGTCCGCGGCCTCGGGCGGCGGCAAGGCGGCGGCCTTTATATTTATCTTCAGTCTCGCCGCCATGGGGACCATGTTCTATTACCGGAAAAAAGCCGCGAACGGCGAGGTCCCGGCCCAGAAGATCAAGGTCGTCTCCTGCGCCAGCATCGGGAAGGGACAAAGAATTATCGTCATCGACGTGAACGGCTCGAGGCTTTTAATCGGCGCCACCGACCGGAGCGTCAACCTGCTCCAGAAGCTGGAGAACGACGCGAAGGCGCCCGCGCTCCCGTCCGCGGTCCCGGCCACCGCCTCATCGAGCCGGGACGCGGCGACGGCGACCGGAAAATCCCCCGCCAACGCCTTTGAAAAGATGCTCGGCTCATACGCGGCGGCGGCCGGGAGGGCCGGGGAAAAAACGGCCCGGCCGCGGGCGCCGGGGCTGGCCGCCAGGCTCGAGAAAGTAAAAAGGATAGCGAGCTGATGAAGAATAAAAAGAAATGGCTGAGGCTACTCGTCCTGGTCCTGGCGATCGGGGGGACCGCCCTGTTCGCGTCGCCCGCCCGCGGCGGAGACGGCATCCAGCTCTCGATCAAGGGAGACGAGGCCGTCGAGTTCTCGAGCGCCGTCAAGCTCATGCTCCTTATTACCGCGCTCACTTTCGCCCCCGCCGTGCTCTTGACCATGACCTCCTTCGTTCGCCTTATCGTGGTCTTCAGCTTCCTGAGACAGGCCATGGGTCTGCAGCAGACCCCTCCCACCCAGGTCCTGGTCGGACTCTCGGTGATACTGACGTTCTTTATCATGAAGCCCACCTGGGACCAGCTCAGCGAGCGCGCCGTGGTCCCATATCGAAACGGAAACATGACCGAGCGGGAGGCCATGGCCGCGGCGTCCGTGCCCCTCAAGGAGTTCATGGCCAGGAACACTCGGGAAAAGGACCTGATGCTCTTCATGGAAGTGGCCCATACCCCCGCGGTCAACGACGTGCAGGAAGTGCCCATGACCGTGCTGGTCCCGGCCTTCATGATCAGCGAGCTCAAGACCGCCTTCCAGATAGGCTTCATGATCTACATACCATTCCTGGTCATAGACATCGTCGTGGCCTCGGTGCTGCTCTCGATGGGAATGCTGGTGCTGCCGCCGGTGGTTATATCTCTTCCCTTCAAGTTGATGATATTCGTGCTGGTGGACGGCTGGAACCTGATCGTTGCCTCCATGATCCAGAGCTTCGGATAAGGGAGCGGGAGAAAATGACGGAAGAATTCATAAATACTATCGCCCAGGACGCCTTTATGGTTTCTCTTCTGGTGGGGGCCCCCGCCCTGGTGGCCGGGCTTGCCATCGGCCTTAGCATAAGCCTTGTCCAGGCCCTGACCCAGATTAACGAGATGACCCTGGTTTTCATACCCAAGATTCTGGGCATATTCATCGCCCTCATGATCTTCGGGCCCTGGATGCTTAGGACCATGCTCGATTTCACCCAGCGCATGTTCGCCCAGGCCTCGATGGTGGGGTTCTGATGATCCACGTCCCGCCCATGACGACCATCCTGGCCTTCGTACTTATCATGGGCCGGGTGGCCGCCATCATCTCCACCGTTCCCATGCTGGGGGCCGGTTTCCTGCCCAAGAAGGTCATCGTGCTCATGAGCGCCGCCCTTTCCCTGGCGCTGCTGGACGTCGGGGGGGCCGCGCCGGTCCCCGGGATGGACGCCATCGGACTGGCCTCGGCCATGGCCGGCGAGGTGGGACTGGGACTATTGATCGGGATCATGGTGAAGATTTTCATGGGCGCCCTCAGCATGGGCGGACAGGCCTCGGGCATCCAGATGGGGATCGGCATAGCCAACGTCATGAATCCCCAGACCCACTCGTCCATCTCCCTGGTGGCCAACTTCCAGTATTATCTGGCCCTGCTCGTCTTCCTGGCCCTGGACTTCCATCACGTCATCATCAGGAGCCTGGCCATGAGCCTCGAGCTGGCGCCGGCCGGAAGCGTCCGGTTCGACTTCGCCGTTCTGGCCGACCTCGTCTTCGGCTTTTCGTCGTTCATGGTCATAGCCATCAGGCTGGCCGCGCCCATCATCGCCACCATCTTTTTCTGCCACGTGGTCCTGGCCATCATCGCCAAGGCCGCGCCCCAATTGAACGCGTACTTTTCCGTCGGGCTCACCTCGAACGTGGTGGTCGGCCTGACGGCGGTCGTAATGTCCATGCCGCTCTGGATTCGGGAGACGGCCCTTGGCGCCGACGGGCTGGGCCAAATCATCGAGTCCATCGCCATGAGCGTGTGGAGATAGAAAAATGTCGGAGAGCTTCGAGGAAAAAACCGAACAACCTACCCAAAAGAAGCTCGAGAGGGCTCGGGAAAAAGGGCAGGTGGCGCAGAGCAAGGAAGTGGGGGCCATCATTACCCTGGCCGCCCTGCTTCTTTACTTCGCCGTTTCGGGGGACGCTCTCTGGTCGGGACTCGAGTCGGTCGCGAGACGTTCCTTTATCGTCGCCGGCGACGCGAAGACTCAGATACCTCCGGGCTTCATCGAGTCGCTGATAAGGCATACCTTCTCGATCATGATTCCGCCCTTCGCCCTGGTCTTCGCCTTCGGGCTCGGCAACGGGCTTCTCCAGACGGGCGTGGCCTTCTCGACTCACCCGCTCGAGCCCGACCTGAACAAGATCAACCCCATCTCGGGCCTGAAAAAGATATTCGGGTGGAGGGGAATCTTCGAGGTCGTAAAGTCCGCTTTCAAAATGGGCGGCATCGTGGCCATAGCCTGGTTCGCCGTCGAGAAGATTCTGTCCGTCCTCATGAACGCCCACGGCGCGTCCCTCGAGTCCTTGTTCTCGCTGGCCTCGTGGTCCGTGCTCAGCCTGGCCTTCAAGTTCACGCTCTTTCTCGGGACCCTGGCCGCCATCGACTACGGTTTCCAGAAATGGCAGTTCGAGCGCGACCAGCGCATGACCAAGCAGGAGGTCCGGGAGGAGTACAAGGAGGACGAGGGAGACCCACAGATCAAGGCCCGGCGCAGGAGACTCCAGCGCGAGATGAGCATGAACCGCATGCTTACCATGGTCCCCCGCGCCGACGTGGTCGTCACCAACCCCACCCATTACGCCGTGGCCCTGAAATACGACAAGGCCAAGAACCGGGCCCCCGTGGTCGTGGCCAAGGGCGCGGGCGAGATAGCGAAAAAGATTCGCGAGATAGCTTACAAGCACGGCATACCCCGGGTGGAAAAACCCGAGGTGGCCAGGATGCTTTACCGCAAGGTGGACGTGGGCAAGGAAATTCCCGAGGCCCTTTACAAGGCCGTGGCGGAGATACTCGCCTACGTGTACAAGCTGAGGAGAGGATAGGCCATGGCCGCCTCGAGCGCATTTTCCGCGAGACTGGCCTGGGTGGCCAAAAACTCGGACCTCATGGTCGGGCTCGGGCTGGTGGGCGTTTTGGGCATTATGATCGTGCCCCTTCCCCCGGTCATTCTCGACTCCCTTCTGGCGGTCAACATCACCCTCAGCCTGCTGGTCATCATGGTCGCCATTTACCTGACCCGCATTCTCGAGTTCTCCGCCTTCCCTTCCCTCCTGCTTATCGCCACGCTGTTTCGGCTTTCCCTGAACGTGGCCTCGACCAGGCTCATCCTGCTCCACGGGCACGAGGGACCGACGGCGGCCGGCCAAGTGATCAAAAGCTTCGGCGGCTTCGTGGTGGGCGGGAACTACGTGATCGGCATCATCATCTTCCTGATCCTGGTGCTGGTCAACTTCATCGTCATCACCAAGGGCGCCGGGCGCGTGGCCGAGGTCGCGGCCCGGTTCACTTTGGACGCCATGCCGGGCAAGCAGATGGCCATCGACGCGGACCTCAACGCGGGACTCATCAACGAGACCTCGGCGCGGGAGAGGAGGCGGGTGGTCGAGATGGAGGCCGACTTCTACGGGGCCATGGACGGCGCCAGCAAGTTCGTCCGAGGCGACGCCATCGCCGGCATACTTATCACCGCCATCAACATCATCGGCGGGCTGCTCATCGGCATCCTTCAAAGGAACATGGCCCTGGGCGACGCGCTGCAAAACTACACCATGCTGACGGTGGGCGACGGACTGGTCTCCCAGATTCCGGCCCTGATCGTCTCGACCGCCGCCGGCGTCATAGTCACCCGCGTGGCCCAGGAGTCGAACCTGGGCGAGGACCTGAGCGGACAGCTCTTTCCCAACCCCCGGGCGGTGGCCCTGGCTTCCTTCATCCTTTTCGGCATGGCCATCATGCCCGGCCTTCCCTTTTTGCCCTTCTTCCTGATGGGGTCCCTGACCGGGGGCATGGCCTACTTCATGCCCAAAAAGGAAGAGACCGAGGTAAAACAGGCGGAGCGGGAAATGACGCCCGCCGAGCGGGAGGGGGCGGCCCTCGAGCAGATGCTGGCGCTGGACGCCCTCGAGCTCGAGGTCGGCTACGGACTGATTTCCCTGGTGGACGCCAAGCAGGACGGCGAGCTTCTCGAGCGCATCAAGATGATCCGCAAGCAGTTCGCCAAGGACAAGGGCATCATCATTCCCCAAATACACATCCGGGACAACCTCCAGCTTAAGCAGAGTTCCTACCGCATCGTGCTCAAGGGCATACCCATCGGGGAAGGCGAACTCATGCTCAAGCACTGGCTGGCCATGAAGCCAACGGCCGGAGGGGGCGAGATAGACGGCATGCCCGCCAACGAGCCCATCTTCGGCCTGCCCGCCGTCTGGATAAGCGACAAGGACAAGGACAAGGCCATAAGACTTGGCTACACGGTGGTCAACAACGCCACCATCGTTGCCACTCATTTATCGGAGACCATCAAGCAGAACGCCCACGAGCTTCTGGGCCGGACCGAGCTTCAGGAGCTTCTTGACTTCGTTCGGCGCGACTGCCCGAGGCTGGTGGAGGAGCTTATACCCGACCCGCTTCCGCTGGGAGTCGCTCTCCGGGTGCTTCGCAACCTCCTCAAGGAGGGCCTTTCCATCCGCAATCTCCAGGGCATCCTCGAGGTCCTCTCCGAGAACGCCTACAAGACCAAGGACCCGGACGTTCTTTCCGAGACCGTTCGCGTTGCCATGTCCAAGGGCCTAATCCAGGGTCTTCGCGGGCCCGACGGCGCGGTCCGGGTGATGATGCTCGAGCCGGCCATGGAGGAGGAACTTTTAAGGAGCGTGCAGTCAACCGATACGGGCCTTTCACTCGCGCCCGCTCCTCAAACGGCCAAGCGTCTGGTGGCTTCCCTCGAGAGGGAGGGCCAGAAAATGATCGACCAAAGCTACACGCCCATCCTGGTCTGCTCGCCCAGGATAAGGCTTCCCTTGAAGCGGGCCGTGGAGAAGATGATGCCCATGCTGGTCGTCGTCTCCCACGCGGAACTCGACGCGTCGGTTCCGGTAATAACGACAAGCGTGGTGGGATGAAGTCATGAGAATGAAAACGTACGCGGCGGACACGATGGAGGAGGCCCTGGGCCTCATCAAGAGGGAGATGGGCCCCGAGGCCGTCATTCTTAACGCCCGGCACCTCGAGGAGCCCGGCCCCCTCGGCATGTACACGAGAAAACGGGTCGAGGTCACGGCCGCCATCGACAGGGGCGAGACGGCGAGAACGGTTGCCCCGAGCGCCCTCGACGAGGCGGTGCGCGGGGCCATAGGCACATACGCCTCCACCGGCCGGCCAAGCGGGAGGGAAGTGGCCAGAGACCGCTCTATTAAAATTAACGGCGCGGGCGAGACCGTTTCCGGACCTTCCCGCGTCTCCATTGCCAACGACGACGTGGCCAGGGAAATCAAGGCCATCCGGGCGGGCATGGAGGAACTCAAAAAGAGCCTTTCCAACGAGGGCGGCGCCGGCAGGAACGGCGGCCTTCTGGATTTTCTCACCGGCTCGGGAGTGTCCGGCGAGCTGGCCTCCCGCGTGTGCGGGTTCCTGGAGGGAGAGTCGGCCAAAATAGGAGACCCCACCATCGACCCGGCCAGGCTTAAAAACAAAATGGCCCGCATAATCAAGACGGCCGGACCCATAGCGCCCGGCGCCGGAGAGACCAGGTGGATCGCCCTGGTCGGGCCCACCGGCGTGGGCAAGACCACCACGGCGGCCAAGCTGGCCGCCGGCCTGGCCTTGGCCGAGGGCGCCAGGGTGGCCCTGGCCACTACCGATACCTACAGGATCGGGGCGGTCGACCAGCTCCAGATTTTCGCCGACATCATGGACGTACCCCTCCACGTGCTGCGCGGGCCCGAGGACGTGATGAGGACGAGAAGGGAGCTGGCCGAGTACAAGTTCGTTCTGGTCGACACCTCGGGGCGGTCGCCGCTTGACGTCAACGCCACCTCCGAAATCAAGTGGCTAAGGCACGCCAACCCCGCGGCCGAGGCCCACCTGGTGCTCAGCGCCGCCTCCAGCCGGGAGGCGCAAAACGCCGCCATCGACGCCTTCAAGGCGGCGGGAGCGGCCAAGCTGATCTTTACCAAGCTCGACGAGACCACCAAAAGGGGCGGCATACTCGACGCCTACTGGCGGGCCAAGAGACCCATCAGCTACGTGTGTCACGGCCAGAGGGTGCCCGACGACCTTACCGCCGCGACCTCCGCCCTGGTGCTCGACTGGATTTTCCCCGCGAAAAACAAAATTACCCTCGCGGCTAACGCTATTTAAGGAGAATGAAGATGGACCAAGCCGACGGATTGAGAGAAATGGCGACCCTGATGCAGACCAAGTTCAACCAGGTCATGAACTCGAGGGGAGAACTGCCCAGGGTTATGGCCGTGACCAGCGGCAAAGGCGGAGTGGGTAAAACCAACGTTACCGTCAACCTGGCCGTGGCCATGGGAAAACTGGGAAAACGCGTCCTCATCCTCGACGCCGACCTCAGCCTGGGCAACGTGGACGTGCTGCTCGGCCTTACCCCCAAGTACACGCTGGACGACGTCATTAACGGCGACCGACGAGTATCGGAGGTCATGGTCGAGGGACCGGACGGGGTCATGATATTGCCGGCGGCCAACGGCATCCGCGAGCTGACAACGTTGGGGGCCACTCAGCGGACGGCCCTGCTCGAGAGACTCGATCCCCTTTCCAGGGACTTCGACGTGGTCCTCCTCGATACGGCGCCCGGCATCTCGAGCAACGTTATATTCTTCGCCCTGCTCGCCGAGGAGATAACCGTGATCATTTCTCCCGAGCCTTACTCCCTTACCGACAGCTACGCCCTTATAAAGGTCCTCAGCCGGGACCACGCTCACCGCCGGTTCAGGGTCCTGGTTAACATGGCCAAATCGGCCAACGAGGGTCTTACGGTTTTCCGCAAGCTGGCGCGGGTCACGGACCAGTACCTGGACGTCAGTATGGACTATCTTGGCTGCGTACCCCACGACGAGATGCTTACCGAGGCGGTCCTCAAGCAGGCGGCCGTGGTTGACGCCTTCCCCAGGGCGAGGTCGAGCCGCGTCTTTTCCGAGGTGGCCAGGCGCATGATCAACCATCCCTTTGGGGAGCCGCTGCTGGGCAAACTCGAGCTTTTCAGGGGGGCCGGCAACGGGGCCGTCTCGGCCGTTTGAGGAATCGATCTACAAGGAACGCGTGATGATCATGAGAAACATATCGAGCGTTTACGGAGAGGCGGCCGACTCTTGCGCTGCCTCCGAGCGCGACCGGCTTATCGTTGACCACCTTTACCTTGTGAAGTTCGTGGCCCGCCGGGTCATGGACCGTCATTATCCGCCGGTGGAGCTTGACGATTTAATCAGCGCCGGGACGTTGGGTCTTCTCGACGCGGTGGAAAAGTTCTGCCCCGAGAATGGGGTCCAGTTCTCGACCTACGCCGAGCACCGGATTCGGGGCTCGATCCTGGACTTCATCCGCAAGTGGAGCTGGGCGCCGAGAAAGGTATACAAGAAGGCCAAAGATTTCGAGAAGGCCGTCCTCGAGCTCGAGGGCGAGCTGGGCCGGGCGCCCGACGACGGCGAGATAGCCGACAAGCTGGGCATCTCCCTCGAGGAATACCACGAGGCGGTCGGCCAGTTCGCCGGCATCAAGGTGGTGCCCCTCGAGGAAACCATCGCCCCCGATCTCGGGCCGACGGCCGAATTGAATGGCGTCCCCTCACCCGACGCCCTCGAGATGATCGAGGACAAGGAACTGAAAAGAAAACTCGCCCTGTCCATAGCGGACCTGCCCGAGAAGGAAAAAATGGTCGTGGCCCTTTATTACCAGGAAGAACTGACCTTTCGGGAAATAGCCGAGGTGCTCGAGGTCACCGAGTCCCGCGTCTGTCAGATACATTCCCAGGCGGTCATCCGGCTGCGCTCGAAAATGAGACCGTTCATCGAGTCATAGGGGAGAAGAAAATGAACTTTGCGCTCATGCTTTTGCTTTTCACCAACCTGGCCTGGACCTTCGCGCTTACCCTCAAGTACTTGCTCGATCAGAAAAAGGGCGTGGCCGCCCTGGACGAGAAGGCCCGTGAGCTCGAGGCCCTTTCCGCTACGGTGTGCGATCTTCTCGAGGAGTCGGAGGCGGCGGCTCAGCGGCTGTCGGCCATGCTGGACTCGAGGATGAAGGACGCCTCGAAGGCCTGCGCCGTTTTGGTCGAGGTCAATAAAAAGGCCGCGAGGAAGGCCATCCAGATCAAGACCGAGATCGAGGAGAAGACCGAGGCCAGAAAGAAGGGCCGCTTCGCCCGGGCCCTGGACCTTGCCCGGGGCGGTAAGGACCCGGACTCGATCTCGAGCGCTTCTTGTATCACCAGGGGCGAGGCCTCGCTTATCGTTAACCTGGCCGAATACAAAAAGAGGATGGGAGATAATTGCCCCTTCGTGCAAAAGGTTCCCACCCCGGAATGAGCGGGTGAGGTTGGACACTTTCTTTTATCGTCACATAAGGCTGAAAACTTTAGGAAAAATATTTTCGATTAAAAAGACCCTCCCGGCACGCGGGTTGCTTTTAAAAAAGACGAGGTAATAAGAAATGGACAAATCGATATATGGAGCATTATCCGGGGCCATGGCGCAAGAGAAAAGGTTGTACGTGATTACCAACAACCTTTCCAACCAGGACACGCCGGGCTTCAAGGCCGAGCGTCCCTGCTTTTCCTCTGTCCTTACCGATGAGGTGGTTGGATCGAGCGCCCGGACTCCCGACGAGGACTTGGTTTTCGGGGCCATCTCGGCCACGAAGACGGACTTCTCGCAAGGGTCTGCCAAGTATACAGGAAGGAGGACCGACATTTGCCTTAACGGCCCTGGGTTCCTCGTGGTGGACGCTCCGGACGGAGAGCGCTACACCCGTGCGGGTAACTTAAGGCTCGACGCCTCGGGAACGCTGGTCACGCCCGACGGTTATAACGTCAAGGGAGAGTCCGGCGAGATAAGGCTTTTCGAGGGCCCCTTCAATATCGCCCCCGACGGGACGGTCAGCCAGGGCGGCGCGGTTGTGGACACGATCAAGATGGTCGAGTTCGAGGACAATGACAAGTTGAAAAAGGAAGGCAAAAACCTTTTCAACGGTGACGAGGCGGGCCTGAAGGACGCCGAGAACACCTATATCATGCAGGAATACGTCGAGTCATCCAACGTGGACCCGGTCAGGTCCCTGGTCGAGATGATAAGCGCCAACCGCGGTTTCCAGGTTATACAGAAGGGGATCAAGGACTCTTACGAGGTCTCCCGCAAGGTGGCCAACTTTGGCATATAAAATAAATCAGGTCATCATGGAGGATTGAATGATACCGGCTCTATACATAGCGGCAAGCGGAATGAACGCCCAACAGATCAAGATCGACAACGTGGCCAACAACCTGGCCAACGTCAGCACCACGGGCTTCAAGAAATCCAGGTCCACCTTCGAGGACCTAATGTACCATCAGGTCCGGGCGCCGGGCGCCAGCTCGTCCTCGGAAACCACCGTGCCCACGGGAGTGCAAATCGGACACGGAGTCAAAACCGCCGCGGTGGACAAGATTTTCTCGCAAGGCGACCTGCAGCAGACCGGGAACATGCTCGACCTGTCCATCGAGGGCGACGGCTTCTTCCAGGTGCTCCGGCCCACCGGGGAGGTGGCATATACCCGCGCCGGGTCCTTCCGGCTCGACCGGGACGGACGAGTGGTCAACGTGGATGGCATGTCCCTCCAGCCCGAGATCACCATCCCGCCCGATACGGTCTCCATGACCATCGGCGAGGACGGAACGGTCACGGTTCTGCAGGCGGGCCAGACCAACGCCACTCAGGTGGGCCAGATCGAGCTGGTAAATTTCATCAATCCCTCAGGACTCCTGGCGGTGGGCCAAAACCTCTTTTTGCCCACCGACGCCTCGGGAGACCCCGTGACGGGCACGGCGGGAGAGAACGGTCTGGGCAGGGTCCTTCAGGGTTTCCTCGAGAACTCGAACGTGGACGTGGCCGAAGAACTGATCAATATGATCATGGCCCAGCGCGCATACGAGGTCAACTCGAGAGCCATTCAGGCCGCCGACGACATGCTTCAAACCGTGAGCCAAATGGTTTAAGGTGTTAAAAATGAAGGGATTAAATTGCATTATTAAAAAAGCCGCCGCCGGGGCTATCCCGCTCGTCGCCCTGGCCGTCCTAGCGGGAGCGCCGGGAAAGCTCGGGGCGGGCCAGTGCGCAAGTTATATAAGCGCCGGGCAGATAGTCCAGTTCGCCCGCCAGGCGGTGTTGGAGGAAATCTCCCGGAACGCCCGGGGCACGGCGGGCTGGAACGTGCAGTCTTCCTACCGGGGAGACCTTTGCCTTCCCCAGGCTAACCTTACTTATAACGCGGCCTGCCCGGCGGGCGTCAAGCTGCCCGGAAGCATGACGGTGAGAGTGGACATTTACTCCAATCATGTTCTGGTCAAGTCGATATGGGTACCCATGTCGGTGACCATGACGGCCTCGGCTCCCGTGGCCACGCGCAACATGAGCAGGGGAGACATAATTAACGGTGGAGACGTTACTTTTCAAAATAGGGGCTTTACGAGCGCTTCCGATATGTCCTTCCCCAGCCGGGTCGATGGGATGAGGCTGAAAAGGAGCGTCAGGGCGGGACAGGTAATCACCGCCTCCATGCTCGAAAAAGCGTCCGTGGTCGAGAGAAACAAGAGCGTCACCCTGGTGGCCAACGGCCCGGGCATAAGCGTTTCCTGCCCCGGCAAAGCCTTGCAAGACGGAGCACCGGGCGACCGGATCAGGGTAAAAAACGAGTCGTCGGGCCGGATCGTGGACGGCATAGTCAACGAGAACGGCGAGGTCGAGGTCGATTTTTAATGGAGATTTAAAATGATGTATTTCGGTTCTTTAGCTAAAAATTCCATTCCCGCTATCTTTATATTTTTCCTTTACTCGTGCGCGGCCATGGGACCAAAGGAGACGCAGAAAAGATACGCGCCCATAACGCCGCCCAAGGAGCCGGTCGTAAGTGAAAAAGGATCGCTCTGGGACGACGGGGCTCCCGGCAGGCCGCTTATCCTTTCGAACCGGGCCCGGGGCAGGGGAGACCTGGTCACGGTCGTCGTAAGCGAAAACGCCAGCGCCTTTAACGAGGCCAGCACCGAGGTCGAGAGGGACGGAGATTACGACGCGAACGTGAAGGCCCTGCTCGGGTTCGGACGGGAAATCGTGGCCCATAACCCCAACTTCAGCCAGGAAACCACCATCGACGCCGCCAGCTCGAGCAGCTATAAAGGCGGCGGCAAGACCACGCGTCAAAACAAGCTGACCGCCAAGGTTACGGCCACCATCGTCGAGGTGTCCCCCGAGGGCAACTTCTATATCGAGGGAAAACACGAGGTCGTGGTCAACGGCGAGAAACAGACGGTCCAGATCAGCGGCATCATCAGGCCCGAGGATATAAAGGCCGACAATTCGGTCATGTCATCGGACGTGGCCGAGGCCAAGGTGGTCTACAACGGCAAAGGCCTGGTGGCGGAAAAACAAAACCAGGGCTGGCTGGCCAGGATTCTGGACGTCGTGTGGCCCATGTAACTTTCGGGACCGAAAAAAAAGGAACGGAAAAATGCGAGGGAAACGCCATAACCAGACCGGACGGACCATGAGAGCCCGACCGAAAGTCTTTTTCCTTTTCGCTCTAGGGGCGGTCTGGATAATTTTGGCCGGTCCGGCCTCCGGGGCCCGGATCAAGGACATAGCCTCTTTCCAGGGGGTACGGAGTAACCCTATTATAGGTTACGGTTTGGTAGTTGGCCTTGAGGGTACCGGAGATTCACCGCAATCGGTGTTCACCAACCATTCCATCGCCGCCGTACTCGATAAACTCGGAGTCGGAGTCGAGCAGTCCGTCAGGTCAAGAAACGTGGCCGCCGTCATGGTTACCTCGGAACTACCCGAATTTCCCAGGCAGGGACAGCGCTTCGACGTGACCGTTTCATCCATGGGCGACGCCAAGAGCCTGCAGGGAGGGACCCTCGTGCTCACGCCGCTTCGGGCGGTAAACGGCGAGATTTACGCCCTGGCCCAGGGTCCCGTCTCGATCGGCGGATTCAGCGCCGGCGCCAGCGGGTCCAAGGTGGCCAAGAACCATCAGACGGTGGGACGAGTGGTTAGAGGGGCCGTAGTCGAGAAAGAGATAAACTACGAGTTCGAGTCCTCGGAGGAGTTGGTACTCATTCTGGACGATCCGGATTTTACCACGGCCCTGTCCATCGAGCGCGAGATCAACCGGACCCTGGGCAGGGGCACGGCCCACGCCGCCGACCCGGGCACGGTACGGATCGAGGTCGGCAACAAGATGCGCTCGAAGCTGGTCCGTTACGTGGCGGCCATCGAGAACCTGGACGTTCCGGTGGACGGCAAGGCCCGGGTAATCCTGAACGAGAGAACGGGCACGGTGGTAATCGGGGCCGACGTCAAAATTCTGCCGGTTGCCATATCACACGGCGGGCTTAAAATCCAAATCAAGCAGACCAACCAGATCAGTCAGCCCCTTCCATTTTCTCCTCGCGGCCAGACGGTGGTGGTACCGGAGGCCGAGGTATCGGTGGAGGAGGAAACGAGGAACCTGGTGGTACTTGAACAAAATGCCACGGTAGATCAGTTGGTTAGCGCGCTAAATGCGCTTGGCGTTTCACCTCGGGACCTGGTTGCCATCTTCCAGGCCCTTAAGGCCGCGGGCGCTCTCCAGGCGGAGATACAGATTATCTAGACAAAAGGGAAAGCTTTTTAATACGAGGCATGAAGATTGCTCGAAGATTATTGAGGATAGGAGAGGTAATAAGATGAACGGCATATTTGTCAATCCTTACGAGAAGAACATAGACATAGAGGAAATCCGTCGGGCCGGCCAGATTGGAGACTCGGCCAAGCTGGAGAAGGCTTCCAAATCCTTTGAGGCCGTCATGCTCTCGACCATGCTTGAGGAAATGCGAAAGACCATCCCCAAAATGGACCTTGACGAATCCAACCCCGGCATGGACTTGTACCAGGCCATGCTCTACCAGATGATCGCCGAAAAATGGGCCGGGTCCTCGGACCTCGGCATTGCCGATCTGGTCGAGAAACAAAACGGAAAATCCAACGATGAAGCCAAGTTAAGCGTGGCTTCTCTTACGAGCGAGACGGGTGGTTCACCCAATATTGAAAGGCTGAAAGATCTTTCGGAAAGATATCATAAATCCAATCCAGGAGCCGCTTCGGCCACGAGCCTGGCCTCGAACGGAGTGTACCAGGCCCCGGCCAAGGAGGAGGAACTAAAGGATTTGCCCGAGCGTGTCGATAAGAGGTTCATGACGAACAAGGAGTACATGCATTCGGTATTCGTTGACTTGACCGCCGGCATATGGGTCAATAAACTGCCCGAGCCGCCCGAGTTCCACAACGCTCCTTCCGACCTGGCGGAGCAAATGGACAGCATCTCGGCGGAAAATCCCATGACCGCCGCGGGTGATTTCGAGTTCAACGGATTCGATGAATATGAAAAATACTCCAAGGTGCCGGGAATATTTTCCAAGGACGAGGAAAAATTCTCCTTGAAATCTCTTTTCAAGGGACAGGATAAAGACAATGAAATCTTTGGGGAAGCGCAAAAATATTCTAAAGTTCCCGGAATTTGGTCCGATAAGTAAGATGACGCGACAATCCGAAAGGAGTTAGTCATGAAAGTAAATGGAAAAATATTCACTGAAAACGATCCTTTAAGAAGCTTGCAAAGCGCCAAGGAAAAGGCCGCTAAAAGCGATAAGACCGGACAGGGCTCGGTCGTGGGCGGTGGCGACAAAATCGCCATCTCCAGTTCGGTCCGTCAGGTTGACGATTTGGCGGCGGCCGCGGCCAATACCCCGGAGATCAGGCAGGCCAAAGTGGCCGAGGTCAAGGAAAAGATAGCGAGCGGCAATTTCAAGATCGATTACGATCTGTTGGCTGAGCGGATGCTGGGCGTGATCAAGGAAATGGGCGGCGAGTAAGCGGAGCATACTTTGAACGAAGCGGCTTTACATACGGACGCTCTACGCTCGGAGCTAAACGAGGAAGTGGAGGCACTCAAGGAATTAACGTTAGTCCTTCAGGCCGAGCAGACCGCTTTGGTCGAGCTTGACCTGGAGGCGATCGAAGGGCTTGCAACCAAGAAGGAGGAGCTTGTCGGGCGTCTCGCGGCGCTCACCCTTGCCCGCAAAAACGTGATGGATCAATTAAAGGCCACTCATCCGGCGCTTTCATCCATGGCGGCCGATCCATCACCGGGCGAACTGGCGCGCGCCCTTGGCGAGGATGACCTTACCGACTCCCTTCGCAAAATCAAATCTCTGGCCGTCTCGATCGGCGAGTTGAACTCGATTAACCGGTCTCTCGTATCCGGGTCTCTTGTCCACTTGAGGCAGGCCATGAGCATATTGGGAATTTCCTCGTCCCCCGGCCTGTACAACATGCGCGGTGGAATTGACGAGTCGGGCGGGACGGGCGTTATGGTCAGGGAAACTATTTAGGAGAGGTTGCCATGTCCGGTATTTTCGAGGTCCTGCACATAGCCCATACCGGGCTTTCGGCCCAGCAGCTTGGACTGCAGGTCACGGGCAACAATATAGCCAACGTGAACACGCCCGGCTACGCCCGGCAGCGGGTCATTCTTTCTCCCGCTCCCATCGCGGGGAACGAGGAGGGGTCCCACGGCACGGGCGTCAGGATCGACGGAGTCGAGCGCTTTTACAGCCGCTACCTGGACATTCAAGTGGTCCAGCAAAAACAGGCCATGGGAGAGATGGACGCCAGGAACGAGATCATGGGCCAGATCGAGCCGCTTTTCACGGACCTGGACGACGGCGGCCTGGCCAACGACGTCTCGGCCCTTTTCAACTCTTTCCGCGAGTTGGCGGCCCATCCCACCGGGACGGCCGAGCGCCAGGCGGTGATCGGGGCGGCCGAGTCGGTGGCTGAGAACTTCAACTCGATCGTGGCCACGGCCCAGGACATCCGGGAGACCATGAAGAACCAGATCAAGGACATGGTTTCCGAGATCAATTCCCTTGGCGCCCAGTTGGCCGAGATCAACAAGGCCATGGCCATCCAGGAGGCCCAGGGCGGCAACGTTCTTTCTTTAATGGACCAGAGGCAGTCAACCCTCGAGGAACTCTCCGAGCTGGTCGAGATCAATCCACTCGACATCAGCGGCGACACCTCGAAGATACTCATCGCGGGCGAGCACCCGCTGGTTGACGGGGGAAACTTCTATCCGATTTCGTGGAGCATCGACTCGACGGACCCGGAGAATATAATCATCCGTGACTCGACGGGGGCCGACGTTTCCGCCGAGATAGACTCGGGCCGGATGGGCGGTACCCTGGACATTTACCAGAACTACCTGCCCTCTTACATGGCCGACCTCGATCAGCTGGCCTATACCCTGACCACGGAGATCAACGCCGTGCATCGCGCCGGTTACGGACTGGACGGCGGGACCGGTCGGGGCCTCTTCGTCGAGCCGGTGACCGTGGACGGGGCCGCGGGCATGATGGCGATTGACCCGGCCGTTTCGGGGAATACCGACGCCATCGCCGCCGCTATTGACGCCGCCGACCTGCCGGGAGGAAACGGCAACGCCGCTCTTTTAGCCGAGGTTCAGAACAACCGCTACTTCGCGGGTGGGACCCTGACCATCGAGGACTACTACACGGACATAACCTCGAGGGTCGGCATCGACGCCAGGTCGGCCGAGCTGGGAGTCGACCGCCAGGAGAGGATGCTCGAGGAAAGCATCAATTTCAGGGAGCAGGCCTCGGGCGTGTCCATCGACGAGGAAGCCATCAACCTCATGCGATATCAGAGGGCTTACGAGGCCTCGGCCAGGGTGGTCTCGGCCGCCGACGAGCTTCTCCAGGCCCTCCTCAACATGGTCTAAAAGGAGTCAAAAAATGTCCTCCCGGGTTACGACAAGGGCCGCCTATAACCTGGCCATGCGCGAGATGACGATTGCCAGGGGCCAGTGGTACGACACCCAGGAAAAGCTGATTACCGGAAGAAAAATCAACCGGCCCAGCGACGACCCCGCGGGCAACGCCCAGGCGGTCAGACTGCGTTCGTCCATCGACAAGAACGAGACTTATCAGAACAACGCCTCACGGGGCAAGAACTGGCTGCTTCAGGCAGACACGGCGCTTCAAAGCATGTCCAGCATCGTGGCCAGGGGAAGGGAAATTGCCGTCCAGATGGCCAACGGCACCAGGAACGCCGAGGAAAGACAGTACGTGGCCAACGAGGTTGACGGGCTTCTCGAGTTCGCGGTCCAGCTTGCCAACTCCAAGGTTGACGACGAGTATATCTTTGGAGGAAACCAGACCATCATAGCGCCATTCGACGCGGCCGGAAATTACACGGGCGATAACGCGATACGTCTGGTCGAGACGGGGGACGGGGTCCAGACGCCCATCGCCATCCGGGGCGGAGACGCCTTTGCCGGGACCAGCGGCGGCGAGAACGTTTTCCAGATACTGACCGATTTGGCGACGGCGCTTCGCGCCAACGACGAGACGGGCATAAGGGACGCCGCGGGCGACCTGGGAGACATGCACGATCAACTCGGCCTTTACATCGTGGACACGGGCGCCAAGTTGTCGAGGGTCGAGAAAGCGGCCACCCATCTCGAGGAACTCTACGAGCGCTTTATGACCAACCTCTCCGACGTGGAGGACGCCGACATGTTCGAGACGGCCAGTAACCTGACCCTCCAGGAAGCCATGATCGAGAAGCTGGCCTCGGCCACCGCCAGAATACTCACGCCTTCGGTAATGGATTACATGAGATAAGACTCGTCGAAAAACCTCTCTTTTTCGTTTCATCCTTATAAAATCAAAGCGTTTACGCTAAAGATTTTTCTATCGATAAAGGCCCCTGACCGGAAACGTGGTGACCCATAGATCGGAAAGCCGCTCGGAGCCAAGGCCCTTTCCAGCGGTGTGAGCCAAAAGTACGCGCTCTTCGCCGCCAATAGTAACGAAAGCCATGGCCGCATAGCAGTACCACAAGTCCATATCGTCATAGATGATCCTGGAAGGCCCCCAGGTTTTTCCATCGTCTCTCGAAACCGCCGCGGTAAAGGGAGAACGTCTCAGCCTTTTCCATCCTCTCCACCGCGAGTCGTTGTCGTTCCAGACAAGGAGAAGGTCTCCCGTCGAGGGTATCCTTTTAATGGAGGCGGGGGAGAGTGGGGAAGCGATATTCGATGGGACCGGCGTGGACCAGGTGAGGCCATGGTCCTCCGAGTACGACAGGTATTGCGCTCTTCGCTTGGTCCGCATGAGCATCATCACCCGGCCGTCCTCGAGCTCGATCACGCCGGGCTCGGCCAGTTGGCGAAGTGGGCCATGCAGCCTTAAAGAGCCAGCGCTTCTTTGGAAAGTCCGTCCGTCGTCGTCCGAAAAGCAGCATAGGCTTTGGCCCCGGCCCGTGAGAGGAAGAAGTATACGTCCCGTTGACAACTGAACGGCCCGGTCGTTATTGGCGCCCAGGTATGGCTCGTCGCTCGCGACCGTAATGGGCCTGGTCCAGCTTTGGCCCTCGTCCTTGGAAAACCTCGCCACCGGATAGACCCGGGGTCCGCTCTTCAGCCCTCCTTGCCTGCGGAGGTCGTGGAGGTAGAACAAGGCTATCTCGCCGTTTTGGAGCCTTAAAAAAGATACGCACTTCGAGCTTACGTCCTCATCGGCAAGAAGATACTTTTCCTTAGACCAGCAAAGTCCGCCGTCTCGCGAGGAGCGGAAGGCCAGACGGGAAAAACCCCAGTCGTCGCTGGTATCCGTAAAGTGTCCGTAGGCCAGTATAATCGTTCCATCGGCGAGCCGAATAAAGTCTCCTTCTCCGTTCCTGGGGTTATGGGGAGAAGCTCCAATATTAAGGGTACTTTGAACGCCAGACAGACGGTCGCCGCTAAGTATGGCTTGCCTCGCTCCATAAGACGCGTCAGGTAATATCATGGAGGAGGCGATAGTCGCCGAAAGCCTTAAATATTCTCTTCTGTTGAACATGACCGAGAAAAGTCGATCTTCCAGTTCGTTTTTTAAAACAACGCAAGTAACGTTGATTTATAATCGACATTTCCAAAGAGATCAACGCGCCGCGGCCAAAACATTTCCGCCGCTACTCGCATTTCGGCCAGGAATCTTTCGAGTCCTGGAGAAGTTTTTCCATGATTCGCAAAATAACGTCCAAGTCGGTCCCCAGTTCCTTTGCCTCCTCGTATTTTTCAAGCTCTTCATCATAGTCGGCCAGCTTTTTTTCGAGGTCGGATATCTTGGCGCTTAGGCGATCAAAATCCTTGGAGTAAGGATAGAGCCAGGGCCGCTCGACCGAAGGCCTCGGGTTGTCCGACTTCCGTCGCTTCTCGCCTTTAGGTATAAAATATATCTTGCCCGTTAACGTAAGAAGGTCATTATTCGTGCCCGAGAATTCCTCCTTTGTCCAGACGGCCAGCCTCTCGATCGAGCAGTTTTTAAGGCGGTTGAACTCCTTTAAATTGGCCTCGGTACCGTTCAAGGCCATGGAAATATTTACCTCGTGAAGATCGAAGTCTTTCTCAGCCGGCCAGTCCAAGACCTCTACTTTATCGCCAACCAGCTCCAACTCGAGCTTTCCCGCCAGCGCCTTGATCTGGCCGGAAAACTCCTCGATTGCCTTTTTCTCGGGAATTCTTCTTCTCGCTTTTTCCATCATCTCCCGTTTTTCCTCCAGCAAGGCCAGGAGTTTTTCTCTTTGGTTTCGGATTTCTTGAAATTTGTAGGCATCTCTCTCGAGAAATGCCACGTGACGCTCGAGCTTCATAAGGTTATAGGAGGACTTGCCACTCTGCTGGATTATCAGAATAATTCCGCATACTGTCAGCGCCGCGATCATTATTATAGGAAGCCGATATTTTTTAGGCGCGCTCATGATATTTTCCTCCTCTCGCGGGCTGATACGTTTTCTCAAGGACGGACCATCATTAAGAACGCATATTAACACATGGAGACGGCGCATACCAAAGTGGTTTTCGATCTTCGTTAGATAGTCTCGCTTTCAGCGCGGATCATTCCTTGACATAATAATCCTCGTTGCATAGAATATTCTGGATAGCGTCAAAATTTAATCGACTTGCGCCGAGTCTGAGGAGACCTCATCATGCACGGGAAAAGGACCTCTTATTTGAAATGGGGCGGGGCCTTCGTGGCCCTTCTAATCCTTCTTTACCTTCTCATCTTCGAGCTTCCTTCCCGCCGAGGAGGCTGGCTGAGCGAGGATGAATGTCGCCGCGGCAAGGCGATCCCCAATAACGCGTTGTTATACGGCACGGTTTTCAACAAGTCGGGCATGGCTGACCCGTTCTGTTTTATGACTATGGAACTCTTCGCTGATACCTGCGCGGACCCCATTGTCCGGACTACCGCTTTCTCCGATTCCTGCGGCAATTACTATTTCGAGGTCCCGGAAAAGGACCTAATTTACATCGGGGATAAATTGAAAAATCTAAGAGCCGTTATCGAGCTTCATCATAAATTGACCTTTGAAATAAGCCAGGTTATCAACGTTGGTCTCAAACAGGAAAGAACGAAATATGACCTGATTTATGGGGAGACGGTCGAGTCCTCCCATATTCTTTTCGGCTTCCTGCTGCTTCCGGCTTGTATCGGGCTTTTTTGGGGCCTTATAAATCTCATCTGCGCCTGGCATTCCATTAACGGTCAAAGTCAGGACGGAGTATCCTCCTATTCGACCTGCAGCGCCATTTATTTGCTTCTAAGCGCCCTGTCATGGATCGTCACCATAAGCGTGTTTCTCAAGTTCTATCTTAACTATGGAATCAAGATCATTTCCTTTCCCATGCTTGAGGTCCCGGTCCAGATAAATCGCATGGAGGGACTCGACCTTCCAATTTACATCCCCATCGCGTCCTTTTTAGGGATCGTGACCTATAGCCTATTCAGCCTGGCCGTTGATCGGAAAGTGCTTTTCACGGAAAGCACCGGAAAGGAGCAGATAAACGACGCCATCAGCGCCCTGGCTGGACGTATAGTTATCGCGCCATATATTGCCACTATCGTCTATTTTTTATTTTTCAAAAAGGGAGAATTCGAGGCCCTCTCCATCTTCATCGCCTTTTTTACGGGTCTTTGGATCAAGGTTGTCCTCGATATGTTCAATAACCTGGGTCTTAAGGTTCTCTCTCAAAAGGCGGGGCAGATATCCGAAATGTCAAAGGAGGAAATCGAAAAAAAGTTCCGCGAAGAACTACTGTCAGCTAAAAAGGAAGACTATAAGAAACTCCAAAAGATCGAGGAATTCATCGAGAAAAACGAGGAAGAGCTGACCAGCTACACCAACGTCAAGCGGGTCGAGCCCGGCTATAAGGAAACCATGGGCATGAACACGGGCATTCCCAGCCTCGTTTTCTACGTCTCGAAAAAGGCCATTACCGATGCTCAGCGAGACGGGATCCAAAAGGAAATCCCCGACCAGATTAAGTACAAGACGGAAGGCGGCGATGAAATCATGATACCCGTCGACGTGAAGGAAGAAAGAGACGAATAATATCGACCTTTCTAACTTTAGCCTTTTCGAGACCCAAATACTTTCCATCCTCCCAGTAAGATACTTCAGGCCGTTTTCCTTACTACAATCTCATCAGCTATAATGTAGGCGCGTTGCCTCTGGCGGGATAAAATATGGACTATGATAAAAATACTCTTACCGCGCTTGTCTTCGGGGCCACGGGTTTCACCGGCCGGGAAGTGGCTCGAATAGCGGCGGAGAATGGACTTCGGACGGTTGCTCACGTTCGTCCCGACTCTCCCTCCCTCGAGTCCTGGAGGGCGCGGCTCGAGGCCTCGGGTTGCGAGGTGGACGCCACCCCATGGGAGACGGACGCCCTGGCCGAGACCATGTCGCGGCTTAGGCCGTCCATTGTCTTTTCCCTGCTGGGTACCACCAGGGCCCGGGCAAAGTCAGCCGCCAGGGCCGGAAAAGACCCGAAGGCCGAAAGCTACGAAGCCGTGGACTTTGGACTTCCGGCCATGCTGCTCGAGGCGGCGAAAAAAGCCGGGACCAGTCCGCGCTTCGTTTTCCTTTCCGCCGCCGGCGCCGGAGGGGAAGGCTTATCTCCTTATTGTAAATGGAAACATAAGGCGGAGATGGCACATATCTCGAGCGGACTTCCCTATACCATCGCCAGGCCGTCATTCATAGCCGGGCCCGGCCGCGACGATAAAAGGCCCGCCGAGTTGATAGGAGCCAAAATCATCGACGCAGCCCTTTCCCTGGCCGGGGCCGCGGGCTTTAAAAAGCTAAACGCTCGATACCGCTCGAACACCAACGTTATTCTCGCCGAGGCGCTGGTCAGATTGGCCCTTTCAAAAGAGGCTGAGAATAAAATCTTCGAGTCGGAAGATTTAAGATAGGAGGATGAAATGAAGTCGGGAAAGACCATCAAATCGATGAAGCTTATGGCGGCCCTTTTTCTGGTCAGTTTCTCCGCTCAGGCCAAGCCGGTAATATTCCAGGAACCACTCAGCCCGCGTATCGCCAATTACGATATCGAGGTCAAGCTCGATCCGGCCGAGCGTCTTATACGGGGAAGAGAGGTCCTGACCTGGCACAACAAGACCGATCAGGCGACGGACGAGATGTATTTTCATCTTTACCTTAACGCTTTCCGGAACGACCAGTCCACCTTTATGAAAGAATCCAATCGATCGGGCTCGAAAAAACTCGATAAAAAGGACGGGTGGGGATACATCGAGCTGGAAAGGGTATCCATCCAGGGCGGCCCGGACCTGACGGATGAAGTACGTTTCGCCTGGCCTGACGACGGCAACACGGCCGACAAGACCGTGGCCATGATCTCGCTTCCCCAAGCGGTCGAGCCGGGAGGGTCGGTTATTGTCGAGATCGACTTCGCTTCTCGTCTTCCCTCACCACCCATCGCCAGGAACGGCAGCAAGAAGGAATATCATTTCGCTTCTCAGTGGTTTCCCAAGGTGGGCGTGTTCGAGGATGGCAAGTGGAATTGTCATCAGTACCACGCCCATTCCGAGTTTTACGCCGACTTCGGAGTATACGACGTTTTCATCACCGTGCCCGAGGAGAATATAGTCGGGGCCACCGGTATCGAGGTGGAGGTTTCAAACAACGGCGACGGCACGGCCACCCATTACTATCACGCGGAGGACGTACATGATTTTACCTGGACTACCTCGCCCAACTTCGTGGTTTTCATGGAAAGGGTCCAGGACGTTGACGTTCGTCTCCTCATGCAGAAGAACCATAAGGGCCAGGCAAAGCGGCATCTGGAAGCGGCGCGGATCGGTATCGGGCGTTTCCAGGAATGGTTCGGCAATTATCCATATCCTAACCTTACCATAGTGGACCCTCGCGACGGGGCCTTTGCCACGGGCGGCATGGAGTATCCTACTTTAATCACGGCGGGGACCTTTCCCGGACTTCCCGGCGGGGTACGCATCGTCGAGATGGTGGTGATTCACGAATTTGGCCATAATTTCTGGTATGGCATGGTTGCCAGTAACGAGTTCGAGGAAGCCTGGCTTGACGAGGGCATCAACACCTACTCGGAGATTCAAATAATGCACGACGCTTATCCGTCTCAAAGCAGCATTGTCGACTTTTTGGGATTCAAGTTTGACGACCTGCAGATGAGGCGATATTCCTACGTCCGCTCTCCGGATTACGATCCGGTTGTGAGAAAGTCGTGGGAGTACTTTTCAGGCGGCAGTTACTCGGCCATGGCCTATTCCAAGCCGGCGCTTGCCCTGGTTACGCTCGAGAATTATCTGGGCCGGGAAACCATGCGCGAGATTATGCGGGCCTATTTCGAGAGGTATAAATTCAAACATCCAAAAACTCAGGATTTTATTGACGTGGCCAATGAGGTATCCGGCCAGGACCTTTCCTGGTTTTTCGATCAGATGCTCTACACTAACGCGGTCCTTGATTACGCCGTATGGTCGGTAAAGAGCGAGAAGGTGAAGCCGGGGATTGGTATAGACTATACCGACTCCATTGGCGGCGATAAAATATCATTCTCTGGAGAGACCGAGACGATGTTCGAGACGGTTGTTAAGGTAAGGCGCCTTGGAGACTTTAAGTTCCCAGTCGAAATCGAGCTTGTCTTTCAAAACGGGGAGACGAATCATGAAACCTGGGATGGGAAAGATTTATGGAAAGAATATAGATATTTAAAACCAACTCGACTCGCGAGCGCCGCGGTTGACCCAGAAAAGAAAGTAGTCTTGGATATTGACTGGAAAAACAATCTTATGAAAGCGGGAAGAAAAGCAAAATCCAGGAGCGCCGGACATGGATACCTGGACATGATGAAATTTATGATGAATCCTGACTAACTAATTACAGATTGCCTTGTCTTATTCCAAGATAAACGGGAGATATGTTCATGAAAAAGATTTCGGCTATTGTTGTATTTTTACTAACAATCAGTATTATTTCGATATTGTCCAACGAGACGTGGGCTGATGGAGACGCTTTAACACCGTCCCAGGCGGGGAGTTTCAGCTTTCTTACCTATAACGTCGCCGGACTTCCCGATATTATTTCGGGGTCTCACCCCGCCAGGTTTAATAAGCTTATCAGTCCTCTTCTTAACGACTTCGACATTGTTGTGGTACAGGAGGACTTCTATTACCATGACGATCTGAAAAGTCTGGCCAATCATCCCTATATCGGCGCGCCCGACAAGGACGGAACTCTTGGCGACGGACTGGGCCGTTTCTCAAACTACCCCTTTAGCGACCCTATTCATATAAACTGGAGTAAATGTTACGGAACGCTTGGTTACGCAAATGATTGTTTGACAAAAAAAGGCTACAGCCACGCCGTTCATACAATTGCTTCCGGCGTCATTATTGACGTGTATAACCTTCATTTCGACGCGGGAATCTCTAAAGGAGACCGGGACGCGCGGGAGGCGGGCATGACCCAGTTGATTCGGACCATTGCCGAGGAATCCAAAGGAAAAGCGGTTATTGTGGCGGGCGATTTTAACATGGGAGATAAATCCGATAGGGACCTGGAAAATTATCAGCGTCTGCTCGATGAAGAGGGTTTTTTCGATTCCTGCCGCGTTCTCGATTGCGGGGAGGAGAGGATCGATAAAATCGTTTACCGGGGTAGCGAAAAGATAGAATTAAAGGCGGTCGATTATAAAGTCGAGCGGGAAAAATTCAGATACAGGGACGGGATACAATTGTCCGATCACAAGGCGGTCTCGGCGGTTTTCGAGTGGAAAACCATAGATTAATATTAATCTCCGTCTCCTATTCAAATATGGCCATTCATGATTAAAGAAAAAAAGAAAAAACTCGGATCCGGAAAAAAATCCGGATTTGCCTTACTATTCATAGTCATAGCTTTTCTTCTTTCTGAATTGATTCTGCGTCTTAGCGGCCTTTTTCCCCCCCTTGGACCATTCACTGAATTCGAAGGACCGTACGGCCAGAAGATGGTTCGCTTCAATTTAAACCACCTCAAGCCGGAGTTTACCGCTGATAAACCTCCCGGCGCTTATCGCATAATGATTGCGGGTGGTTCCTCCGCGGTCGGTTTTCCCTATCATCCGCGCTCCACGTTCGGGCTTAGGCTCGAGTCCATCCTTGAGGCTGAAATTCCCGGTCTTGACGTCGAGGTCATACATATCGGTAAAATGAGCATGTACTCGACCGAAGTGCGGGAGGTTGTCGATGAAGCCGTCAATTATTCTCCCGATCTGATGATAATTTATTCCGGGCATAATGAATTTATCGCGTTAAACCGCAAACTTTCGCCCGGATCCAGGGCGGCCCTGAAAGTTGCCATGAAAAGCAAGGTTGTTCTTGCAACTGGAGCGCTTCTTCACGCCGCCCTTGGCGCCGGCAAGACTACCTTCATGCAGGCCTGGGAGGAAAACGAAGAGGGCGGACTTGCCCTTCCACGCCCTCCTCTCATCAGCCAGGACCAGTATGATGAAGTTGTGACGGAGTACGAAGACAATCTTCGAGCCATGGCCGACGCCTGCAATAATCGGAAAGTAAAACTTGTTTTATGCGCGCCGGCTTCCAATCTTAACGGATGGCCTCCGGAGTATGTCTTTCCCGCCTCGTTTGGAGAAAAATCTCGGCTAGAGGCCGGCTTAGCTTATGATCGCGCCGAGAAATTTTATAAAAGCGGCGCATTTTTTAAGGCATACTCGGGTCTGGAAGAGTGGATGTCATCACCGGTGGGTTACGCCCCTTTGGCCTTTATCTCCGGCCGTTCCAAGTCCGCCGATCTAAAAAGCCTCGACCCTTCATCCGATAAATTTAAGTCTCTGAAAATTAGCGCAATAAAAGACCTTGAGACGGCCGTTTCCTGGGAGTCTAAATGCGTCTATTCCCATCGCGCGCCGCCTGAATTCCGCGACATTGTAAAAAAGGTGGCCTCGGAAAAATCGGTAGTATTCCTGGACGCACAGGCCGCGATCAATGAAGCGGCCGATTTTACGCCCGGCTTCGATTTATTCGAGGACCATTGTCATCCGAATCTAAAGGCGCAGCAGGTTCTGGCCGAAGCTCTGCGTAATACTATGAAAGAAAATGATATTCCCGTCGAGTCCTCGCAATATGGCCCCACCTTCAAGTGGAATGAAAATGCCTTTCGAGATAAGAATGAAATTGACGACCAATTTCTGAAACATGTTTATCAGACTATGGCCATCTGGACGGGTCTTAAAAAACATTTGCCCGACAATTCGGCTTTTATCAGTGAGCGTCTTCGTCAATGTTCGGTATTTTCTACCATTGACCCCTTGCCCTTGATTCTTGAAAGCGTTTACGCCATGACCTATGGCGACTCGACCGGGCCGCTTAAAAGGCTTTCACAATTTTATTATGAACAACCCGACTTGATCCATAAATCCCTCGAGCGCTATTTTACATCCAGGGTGGATATTCGTCAGGACGTATTCATGGCCAGGCTCAACTTTGATCGAGACACGCCGCCGCTTATAAACATAATGAAGAGCGGCCTGTTCAAAGAAGAGGAAGGAGGGGCCCATGTTTACCAGAACGGTAATCCTCTCGATTATTTCGATGCCTTTATTGATCTGGCCGACCAGGGACGGAGCTTAACAAAAGAAATCGAAAAAGGACTGGAAAAACATAAAGCCCACGCCAAATCAGAGGATCCAATCATCCTGGCCGATCCGGCCAAGGCCATCGTCATGCCGGAAGGACTCGAATCGAAACTTATTAAAGTATCGGACGTCATCGAGTATGAAATGAAAACTTCCTTCTCGTATATAACCAGTGGACCCGTCAATATCGATCCGACTTCATTCTCCGCGCTCGAATTTCGCGCTCGGACAAAAAATGAAAATCATCTTGTCACGCTTTACTGGCTTGGCGCCGATTCATCCGGCCAAGCCGTAAACGGATTTATGGATTTGGATGTGTCGGGACCGGACGGACAAACAATAAACCTGGACGCGCAACCCCGATGGGTCCTCGCCTCGAGCCTTCAGGAGATACGGGTTTACCCTCGAATGGCCGGTGATTTTATTCTCGAATATCTGGCCATTTTGCCCGAGATGAATAATTGACGGATGCGGGTAAAAGCCGTCTCGGCCAATGTTGTCATCAAGCCGGCTTCAAATTTCTATAACAGGTCCGCCCGGATTTGGCGGGTGACGGCTATTCGTTGCTTTTTGGCCTCGAGGTGAAATAAAAACCATTTCAGATCGCCCTTGGCCTTGTAGCTCAGGGTCTCGAAATCCTCGGCCGACTGGAAATGATCCCAGTCATAGCGGTCGCCGTCAAGGGCATCCATTCTCCAAGCGCGAGGGCTGTAATAAAAGGAAACATCGGGGAAGGCGTTTGCCCACCTTTTGAATTTCTCTTTCACCGAGTCGGTGGGAAGGCAAAGGCAATCCTTCACGTCATTCACGTAGGTCTTCCAGCAAGGCTGGGTATCGCTCGCGAGACAAAGAACGTTGTAAATAGTACCGGCGGCTTCCAAAAATTTTTCGGAGTTTTCACTGGTAACGTTTATTCCGCTGGCGTCGTGCTCGTAGCGCCAGGCGAGGTGGGATTGGTCGGGCATGTTCATGGCTTCGGCGTGTCCGATACTGGGGCTTAAGTCGTAGAGTATCCTCTCTATCAATCCGAGTTCCTTCCACTGGCCGCCGTCCAATATCCGCAAGCGCTCGATATCGTTATCAGCCGCGCTCCATCGGCCCGAGAAGCGGTCATGGCTCCAGGAATCCGCGTAGGAGTGAAGGGCAATGCCCAGCTTGATCAGGGCCCCGAGCCTAGCGTCATCTCCCTCACTCCGTGCATTTTTATAACCCAGGACGGCTTCGGACATGATCGATTTAACGAGGGGCGAGTCGGCCTTGACCCGGTAATCGTAAAGCCCCGCGCCCGCGGCGTCATAAGGTTCCCGGGGAATAAAGTGGAAGGGGACATATACCTTAAGCTGCACGTCCTTTTTGAGCCCGCTTATATACTGGATGCCGCTATGCGCCGTACAGACCGGCTCGAACCTGCCTTTCATTACAAGGTCCTTGGCCGCGTCGGGGACGCCCTCTATCTGGATGCCCTTGTGCTCGGTGGCGTCGTCAACGTATTGCGAGGCGTAAGCTATCACCTGCGCCTCGTCCTCGGGAAAGCCCGCGACCCTCGAAAGGCATTTGATACAACAGTAATGAAAATCCTTCTGCATGGTATTGGTCCTCCTAAGATGAGCGTTTGGTTTACTGTATAATATACAAATTATGAATTCAATAGTATGAGCCGGAGGCGCAAAACGGATGGTCGGTCAGTCAAATCCTTGCGGTTTGGAACTGGCGGATATTAGGAAAAGAGAATTTATGGGTATTTCAATCCAATAGATGGTGCCCTCGACAGGACTCGAACCTGTGGCCTACGGATTAGGAATCCGTCGCTCTATCCAACTGAGCTACGAGGGCCAAATGAACTCAACCGCGTCCGGTTAAAGGCGCGGCTGAGTAATGATGTTAACATATCCGGCCGGTTTTCGCAAAAGCCGGCCGGGGCGGACGGCCCGGTTATTTATCGCTTTCTTCTTCACTATCCTCGGCTTTGGCGATGATTTCATTGAAACTCTGATGGGGGTAGGGAACGAAGAAATACGTTCCCCCACCTTCCTCGCCGCCGCCGCCCTCGAGGCCTCCTCGTCCCCTGACCTGGGCCATGGTGATCTCTCGGGTGTCGTAGTTCCTCCAGGCGTAGCAAAGCAGGTCCACTTCCTCTTTACTCATGTCGGTCTCGACGAACTCGAGGCCCTGCTTGACGGCCATGCTAAGAAGACCCTTTTTGGCCGCCGCCGTGGTCCCTTCCGCGTCGCGGTACTCGTTGAAAAGCCGAAGATACTCGCCGGCCGCGTAGCGAAGGAACATCTGCTGCCGCTCGATGCGCCTGAAGTCGCCGCGATTAAAGGAACGCTTTCTAAGGTGCCAGAACATCTCCGCTTCCGAGAACCCGTTGTAATCGAGCCCGAGGTTTTTAAACAAGGAGATGCATTTTTTGGCGCTGTACCAGTCGGCGACCACGGTGCGGTGTATCTCGATATCGAGGAACTCCTCGACCATCTTCTTGGCAAGATTCTCCCGGCCGTAGGCGTAGGCGGAGTTGGCTTTGCCGCGCCTACGCCGGCCCGGGATGTTGACCTTGGTATCGCGGGGAATCGAGACCATCCGTACCTGGCGGTCGATAAAGTCGAGCTGTACCACCATGATCACGTCCGAGTTGGCCGGCTTTTTTCTGAGCTTGTCCAGGGGAATCTCCGCCCCCGTGGCAAGAATACCCCTGCGGTCTCGACGGTCCAATCCCAAAAGAAGGATATTGAATCGAGACGGAAACTTGGGAAGATTGGACGCGGCCTTTTCCATCAGGTCCTCGGCCGACTCGGGCCATTCAACCTTGGGCTCGGGAAGGCATCCAGCCAGGCTGGCCACTTCTTCCGCCCCAAGGGAATCGCCGACTTCACATCCCGCGAGGAATTCATTGACTTCCAGATCGTCCACTTCATCCTTTGCGACCGATTTGTCTGGGACCTCGGAAATGGGGACCAAGTTATCGGGGAGTAAATCTTCAGGCGACTGGTTATTTTTTGTCTCCGAGCTTAGATCGACCAGGGCGAAAACCTCGTCCGGATCGAAGTCGTCCTTTTCTTTCTCGGCGGGCGCCGGCTCGTTTTTCGCGGGCTCGGAGTCTTCCCTGTTTTTCTTCAGCCAGTCTGAAAAGGGATTATTATCCGGAAGGAGGTTCAGGTTGTGATTGGCCGGAGCGCTGGGGCTGAGTTCATCTTTTCCCCGGTAGGCTACCTTAATGTCGCCCGAAAGCCTGAACTCGGGGTCGGATGAATCCGTATCCTCACTCGATCCCCCGGAGGTTTCGATTTTTATCGGGGCCTCGGGTTCGGGCGCGGCGTCCCGTTTGGGCGGGTCTTTTTTCTCCGGAGCGGGGGCCTTGGATTCTTCCGCTTGCTCCGGTACGGGCGCGGGCGCCTTTTTTTCGATGACGGGCGCGGGTTTTGGAGGGGACCCCCCAAAAGGCTGCAAGGAAACGTTGGCAAAGGCGGAGCCGGAGTAGACCTCGACCCTCCTTGTCACTTCCTTGTATCCAGACAGGCTAAGCTTTAGTTCGTGGACCCCTGGATTCACGGTGAGCCTTACGGGCGTCTTGACGTCGATTTGTTTTCCGTCAAGAAACACGGCGGCCCCGGAGGGAGTACTTTGAACGGTCAGCTTCGCTAGGTCGTCACTTTTTGCCCTTGCCGGCGTGAGCATAGAGAGCGTGAGTAGTGCAAGGACACCCCATTCCAACAGGCGGCGGAACATCTTCATGAGGTCTCCCTAGGAAAAAATTTTCAGACCGGAATAGCATACTCAATTTCCGTTTAATTGTCAAGCAATTGAAGATGTTTTCCACAGGCGGCCCCGGAATATGGTTTTTCAGGGAGAGCAGGCCTCCGGCCCTTTTTTTCTGTCGGGCGACTCTTTTTTGACTTTTTGCTTTTCTTTGGAAAGTTCCTTTTTATTGGCCTCATAGGCGACTTGAAGACTGGTCATGAATTCCTTGGCCCATATCCTGGCCGTGTTGCCCTGGATGAACTGCATCATGGAATCGTATCTTTCCTTCCTTTCCGCCAGGGACATGGTAAGGGCCCTCTCCAGGCCCACGGCCACGCTGTCCAAAAGATAGGGATTGACCAGCACGGCCTCATGCAGATATTCGGCCACGCCCGTAAATTTGGACAGGACCAGAACGCCGGGAATCTCGGGTCTTTGGGCGGCCACGTATTCCATGGCCACCAGGTTCATGCCGTCTCGCCGGGGCGTGACCAGACAGATATCCGCGTCTCTATAGAACCTTGCCAGGTCCTTTTGTCCGTAAGTGCGGAAAAGGTAGCGGATGGGCGTCCAGTCGTGGTCGCCGTATTCCCCGTTGATCCGGCCCACCAGCGAATCGACGCTCTCTTTTTGTCTTTTATAGTCGCCCACTCTCGTGCGGGATGGAGAACAGACCTGTATATAGGATACCTTTTTTTGCCAGTCCGGCGACTTCTTCAGGAAATACTCGAAGGACTCGACGCGCTCGGGAATGCTCTTGGTGTAGTCGAGCCTGTCCACGCCCAGGACTATCTTGGCCCCGGAGATCAGAGTGCGAAGGCCCTTCCTGCGAGTTCCCCTGCCGCCGGACTCGAGGGACGGGTCGTATATCTCCGGCTCGATGCCAATGGGGCAGGTGACGATCCTCTGTCTACGGTTTCCAGCGAAGACCTTATAGCCTTCCCGCACGCCCAGCATGAGGCGCTCGATGGCGTCGAAGTAGTTTTCCACGTACCTTTCCGTGTGAAAGCCCACCAGGTCGTAATGGAGCCAGGCGTCCATGAAGCCCATGGGATCGCTCATAAGCTCGATCATCTCGAGGGGAGGGAAAGGGATATGGAGGAAAAAGCCGAGAGGACCTTTAAACCCGGCCCTTCTAAGGTATCCGCCAAGGGGCGCCATGTGGTAGTCGTGGACCCACACCGTGTCCTCGGGATCGAGGAAATCCATCAGCACGCGGGAAAACTTCTCGTTCACCTTGAAATAAGCGTTCTGCTCCTCGTCGCTGACCCGGACGCGGCTTTGAAAGCAATGGAACATGGGCCACAGGGTGGAGTTGCAAAAGCCGTTGTAATAGGCGTTTACCTCGCGGTCCGTCAGGTCCATCGACACCAGGCTGACGACCTCGAGGTCCGTTTTCTTGACCTCCGGTTTCCTCGAGCCCTTTACTCCCTTGCCGCTCCAGCCCAGCCATATGCCCCGACGCGTGGATTCCATCACCGGAAGAAGAGCGCTTACCAGCCCGCCGGCCGAGGGCTTTTTGCCTTTCTTCCAGTCTTCCTCCGTCTTAAGAGAAGGAAGACGATTGGACACCACAACCAGTTTGCCTTTCATTAGAATTTCCTCCTCTTATTCAGAGCCGGCGCGGACATGTTTGTTCCACTCCTTGAGCAGCTCCTGGACCGCGCCGCAGTCCCTTACGCCATACTCGGCGGCCGCGCGCGGGTCCTCACCGACCTTTATCCCGATCCCCTTAACTGGAAGCGCCAAAAAGGCGTCTTCATCCGTTTGGTCGTCGCCAACGTAAACCATAACGCCCGCCTCCGGCCACAGGCCCAATAACTCGGCTATAGCCGTGCCCTTGTGTTTTCCAAGGGCACGAAGCTCGAGCCCGCCGTCGAACCTTTGCGCCTCGAGGCCGTCGGCGACCAGCCCCTGCCAGATGTTTTCCACCGAGTCGATCCAATTATCACCGGCCTCTTTCTCCAGTCCCCTTTCGTGGACCGCCACGCTGGCCGACTTGCGCTCGATCCTCTTCTCCGATTCTTCCGGCCCGAGCAGACCAGCGCCGATTCTTTTCGCCTCGGCGGCGGCCTGGTCCAGGACTTCCTCGATCCTGCCGCCGGGTCCTCCTCTTCTCGTCTCCAGGCCAGGACCTTTTATCTCCCACCCGTGAGACCCGATCATGACCACGCGCTTGGAAAAGCCTCCCAAAAGATAGTACAGCTCATTGATCGGCCTGCCCGAGACTATGGCCACGCGGGTCGATCCCTCGGCCATGATGGACAGAATAATCTCCCTGGTCCCGGGCAGGGGCCGGGCCGCCATCCGGTCGGCCTGGAAGGGCGCCAGGGTCCCGTCGTAATCCAGGGCCAGCACGCGGAGGGGGGCCTCCTCGATCCTTTTCCAGAAATTGCGGTCAATTTTCTTCATGAGCGTGGACCCGGCCTCCGGCCCGGTCAGCCAAGGTATATCCTCTCGCCGTCGCCATGTATCAAGGAAACCATTAAAGTCAGGTACTCGCGCAGATGCCGAGTCAAAAGAAAGTTCTCCAGCACGAACCGCCTGGCCTTGACTCCCATCCTCACCATCTGGTCGGGATGGTTGAGAAGATACCTTATTCGAAGGGCCGCGCCCTCGACGGAATGCACCAGGAACCCCGTGTGATAGTTGGCCACCTGAAGCGTGATGCCTCCCGCGTGCCCGCCTATTACGGGCTTGCCCTTCCACATGGCCTCGGTAACGGTCAGGCCGAAGCCCTCCTTGGTGGACTTCTGAAGAACAACGGTGGCAGCCCTTTGCAGGGCGTTGATGGCCCGGTTGGCGTCGGGCGGAAGAAGAAGAACGTGCACGTCACGGTCGCCCTTGGCCGCGTCCTCCACCTCAGCCAGCACCTCGGCCCCCTCCGGGTCGTCCGTGGCCGTGCCACCGGCCAGGACCAGTTGCACCGGAACGTGATGGGACACCAGCTTGTAGGCCTCGATCACTCCAACCGGGTCCTTGAAGCGGTCGAAGCGGGAAACCTGGACCAGAAGCGGGCGGTCCGGATCGACGTCGAACTCGTCGAAGATCATGTTGATCTCCTCGGAGGGAAGATCGATGTTCTTGTCCGTCAGCGGGTCGATGCTGGGCGGAATCAAGTACTGGGGGTGGGGAAGCTGCTGGGCGAAGGCCGCCAGGCTGAAGATGCTGGCGTCGTACTTCTTAACCACGTCCCTTAAGTATTTCCATACGGGCCGGTAGGGCTTGCTGGCGTCGATATGGCAACGCCATACCCACTTGCCCTTTCGGTCGGCGACCTCGTTGATCAGCCACGCCGGCTGCGGGTCATGGATGATGACCACGTCGGCGTCGGCCAAAGAGTCACCTAAGTTCCGGGCGTTCCTGTGGTTGGTGTCTTCATAGGAATCGAGCATTCGCCTCGAGAGGTTGACCTTGAATCCCTGAAGGGCGTTGTGAAAGGACTTGGTGACCTGATAGAAGTCCTGGGCGCCCTCGATCACCTCCCAGCTCGTCTCGATGCCAAGCTCGTTCATGAGGGGGACCAGCCGGTCCAATATCTCGGCCACGCCGCCGCCCACCCGGGTCGAGTTGACGTGGACAACCCGCTTGCCCTCGAGCCGGGCCGCCAGCTGGCGCAGATGCTCGATAACGTCGGCGCCTACTATTTCCGCGTATTCCTCCAGTTTGGGAGCGCCCATTATGCCTCTCCTCCATTCACGTGCTCGCCGAAAATCCTGGATAAATGGTCCCGAAGCTCGTACAAGGTCCACACGTAATAGTCCACCTCGCTCAGGCGGTCCCGCAGGAATTTCGTCTTTCCTCCCCACTGCGAAAGCCAGGAGCTGAAGTCGTCCTCCCCCACCGGGTCTCGGCGGCGGGCGTCAATAAAATGGTAATAGATCGAGCCCGTGCTCAGGTCGTTTATCGAGCCCAACAGGCTCGCCGGGTCCTCGAAGCGGCGGCCGGTGTCGAAGACGACAACGTTCGAGCGCAGGAAATGGAACTCCCGGTCGGGCTTGGCCCAGGGCACGTAGTCGCGCTCGTAAAGGTGGTCCTCGATGACGTCCAGCAGACGCTGGCGCAGGTCGTCCAGGTCGCAGCACATGAGCGGATCGATCATGCCCAGCTTCTCGGCCAGCTTGGTGTCGTGAAGGCCGCGCTTGGACCAGAGGGCGAAGTCGTTTCGAAACTCGGGGTCGTCGAAGCTCGGCCGCATGATGTTCTCGAAGAAGTGGTAGTAAAGGCTCGACTCCTCGATCTCGGCCACCCTGTCGCGAAGCTCGCGAAGGTTCATGGCCCGCTTCCCCGTGGCCAGCGTAATAAGGGCGCAGTCCATCAGCTTGAAGGGTATTACGCTTATTTCGTTTTCCAATGTTCTCTCCTTGGCTGAGGGTTGAAACGGAAGCTCTAAAGTACAAGATAACAAGCGAGAATGGTTCAGTCAAAGGGATGGAGGAGGATGGAGGAGGAGGAGCCGCCGCAGTTCCTTCCTTGACCGGCCCAGTCAACCTGGGCTAAAACCTTGAAAAGGACCGGGACCGGCGCGGAAGGGCCATGCAAGTATAATTGGAACGTCCCCTAGAGGACGGAAATAAAATCCCGATAAAGATTGGCTATAACTCAAAACTCAAAAATCCATCATTCAACAAGACGAGTTGAACGATGCCGACTTCGTAAGACGTTCGGCAAACCCAGGGCTTCCAGCCGGCGCCGATGGGCCCGCGTCTAATCCCCGCTTTCAATGGCCTCTATTGTAACGTTCCCACCGCTTGCGTCCGGCTGGACCGCCATGACCCTGGACCCCTCGTTATAGGACCAGGCGGCTCCGGTTACCGTAACCTCACCTTTGCCCAGGTCAGGGGGAAGATAGATCAAGGTGGGACTTTGAATGGCATGATCCGGCTCGTAGCTGTAAGAAAAGGAACCCTCTTCCCTCGAGTATTTGAGTTGGAGTGGGATACCGGCGGTCCGTCTCGGGTAGGGCCGGCAAAGGGGCATGGCGTTTTTCCTCACTTCTCCGGAGGGTGTGAATATGGAGGTATCTTCATGGTTCCACGTCTCCCCGGAGATGGACGCCTCCCAGAATGTTCCCGAGATGAACTCGTCGTCGAAGATCGAGTATAGCTCGTCAATGTAAATGGGGGCCTCCATAAAGCCGGGCGAGACGCCGTACTCGGTGAAAATAACGGGAACGTTCCAGTGGCGGGCCAGCTTGAGATGACGTCCGATCCCGGCCCTCATGACGGGCATGTCCCCTCCTTTCGAGAGGGACCGGCCGAAAGTGCCCAGATCATAATAATGAGGAGCCAGGACCAGGTTGTTTATTTTCGGTCTCGGCCTTCCCGCGTTTATCGTGCCCGTGTTCTCGATGGCGCAGATATCGGCGAAAACGAGATATCCCGCGTCAACGCCCTGGACGGCGGCGGCCACCCGCTCGTAGTACTCGTAAAGGTCGCGGTGGAAACCTCGATAATCGAGGTATCCTTTCCAGCCGGGCATGGGCTCGTTGAAAGGCTCGAACCCGATGACGGCGGGCTCGTCGCGATACCGTTCGGCCAGGTATCTATAGAACTCGACGTGGCCGTCCCGGATGTTATCCTTATTCGACCAGAAGCGCTGCAGGGAAACGAGCACGGGCCGGGTGAAATAGCCCACGTTCCAGACCTTGCGGTCGTGGGTTTGCTCGCGGCCCCGATACTTCTCGGGCAAGGTCCAGTCCGGGAAACCGTCGCCGTGAAAGCGGCGACTGTAAAGGTCCTGGTGGCCGTCGATCACCACGAGGATTCCCCGCCCGGCGAAAGCCCGGACCATGAGGTCGTACCTGTCCAGGTAGGCCTGGTCGTACTCGCCGCGAACGGGCTCGGCCGCCTCGTAAATGATCAGGAGGCGGACAACGTTAAAGCCCATGTCCGCTACGGCGTCGGCGTAAACCTCGAGGGCGGCCTCGAAGTCGTCGCCCGGGTCGAAGGGGAAAAAAGGCGGGAATTTGCTCCGCCCTCCCGCGTTCACGCCGCGAAGCATCACGACCCTTCCCGCTTCATCGACCATAATATCGGACTTAACTTTAATCGTCCTCGCCTTTCCTCCAGTCGGCGCGAGCGCGGCAAGAAGGAAAATCGAGGCGAGATATAATACCAGTTTGGTTTTCATCGTCTTTATCCCTTGTTCGATCCTTAATTTCGCGAGCGTGAATAATCTCTAAAAGATTGCCGGTCCCCGGCCGACGATGATATCATGATCGGCGAGAAAGGAGGAAACAAAACGCGTCGTCGGGAATTTATAGCAAGCATGGCGGCGGCCGGCATAGCCGCCGTCCCGGCGCCGTCGCCCGCGGGAAGATATCGGATAGCAGACCCGGGACCGGACGTATCCTTTCAAGTCGAGCGCCTCCTTGACGCCCCGATTATTCAGCCGGGCATGGACGCGCGCCTGGAGGAGGAAGAGCGAGAGCACGGCTACGCCAACGTCAACGGTCCTTCCCTGATAGCGGCGCCTCCCTGGATCGAGAAGCCCCTTGGCAAGTATTACCTTTACTTCGCTCATCACAAGGGCGAGTACATCCGCCTGGCTTACTCGGACGACTTGAGGGGCCCGTGGAAGACTTACGTTCCGGGCGCCCTTGATTTGCGGGATTCTCATTTCGCCACCCGGGCGTCCCCCGCCTCGGGCGTTTTATCCGCCCTTGGAAGCACGTGGCGGAATTATCCTCCCTCCGCGGCCTGGGCCATGACTCGAGTGGGGATCGCGGCCCTGACGGCCGTCTCGAAACGCGGCCGGGAAGGGAGCAAGGGGGCCTCCGAGAACAAGCCTCACATCGCCAGCCCCGACGTCATAGTTGACCATGGCCGGCGCGAGGTTCGCATGTATTACCACGGCATGATGGAGGACGGCAACCAGATGACCCGCGTGGCCCTCTCGAGCGAAGGCTTGTCCTTCGAGGCGCGGCCCGAGCTTCTTACCAGTCCCTATTTGAGAGTGTTTCCCTACCGTGGCATATATTACGGGATGTCCATGCCCGGACTCCTGGTCCGGTCGAGAGACGGGCTGAAGGATTTCGAGACCAGGCCCGGCTTGACCTTCGGGGTTAACATGAGGCACTGCGCCTTGCTTCGCCGCGGCGAGAGGCTGCTCGTGTTCTTCTCCCGGGTTGGAGACGCGCCCGAGCGCGTTCTGTGCTCGGTAATGGACATAAGCCACGAGGACTGGCGGCGCTGGAAGCCTTCCGCTCCCGTTGAGGTCTTGCGCGCCGAGCGCCCGTGGGAGGGCGCCTCGCTTCCCGTTTCTCCTTCCATAAGGGGTGAGGTCACGCGGCCGGAAAACCAGCTTCGGGACCCGGCCGTGTTCGAGGAGGACGGCAAGCCGTATCTTTTATATTCCGTCGCCGGGGAAAGCGGCATTGGGATAGCGAGCCTGACCATAAAGGGAATTTGATCTTGCCCGGCCTCGAGAAGTATTCGAGGCTTAGTTTTTACCCTTCGTCTTCCCGTTTATATCTATAGGCTTGACCAGGTTTTTCCAGAACTTCTTTCTTTTATCTTTTTTGGATTCCTCGGTTTTGGCCGGCTTCGGTTCCGGGGCGGCCGGTGGTTCCTTGGCTTTGGGCGGGGCCGAGTCCGTTTTACTGGCCGGCTCGGTCTCCGTTTTATTGGCGGCTTCTTTGGCGCCGCGTTTTTTCCTCGAGGTCTTCTTGGGCTTATTCTTTTCCTTCGGATCGGCCGTCAGCCACGGGTCGACAATCTCGACGTACTCGACGATGATTTCGTCGTCTCCGGCCTGGGCCGGTTCTTGATCGTTGTCGCTTTCGTCTCCATCGCCGGCCTTGGCCACGGCCTCGAGCACGGCCTTGTCCTCATCGTCGGTCTGGTCTTCGCCGTCTTTGTCCTTTTCCTCGTCGGCCTTGTCTTTATCCTCGTCCTTGACGTCTTCTTCCTCGGGCTTGGCGAAACCCCTGTATCGATAAGGCCGAGTGCCCTTGAGGAAACATTCCGTCACGCGGTATTGCACGACCGTCTCGCTGACTTTTTCCTTGCCGTCGTCTCCCTCGCTGGTAACCGTCCTCGAGGCCGCGCCCACCACCACGTTGGCCATATAAACGTCGTCGGGGGCCTCGAACCAGGTCTCGGGCTTGTCCTTTAAAGCCTCCTCCATGAAGTCAACCCAGATGGGAAGGGCCGCCCGGCCGCCGGTGGCCCCGCCCGAGATGGGCGAGAAGTCGTCCCTCCCGACCCAGACTCCCGTGACCAGCTCGGGAGTATAGCCTACGTACCAGGCGTCGCGGTAATCGCTGGTGGTGCCGGTCTTGCCCGCGCTTTTTCGCCCGATGCCTTGGGCGCGCCTGCCCGTCCCGTCGGACACGACGTAGGAAAGGGCGTGCGTCATCTGAAAGGCCTCGCCGGTGGAGATAACCCGCCGGGCCATGCCGCCGGGCCTTCCGTACACGACTTTTCCGTTTCGGTCCACGATGTGGGTTATTAAGAGGGGTTCCTGATAAATCCCGCCGGAGGCGAAGACCGAATAGGCGTTGGTCAGCTCGAGGAGGCTGACGCCGTAGCATCCCAGCGAGATGGACAGGACCTCGGGGAAATCCTCGTTCAGCCCGAACAGATGGGCCCGGTCGATAACTCTCTCGATGCCTATCTTGTAGGCCAGCCGGGCGGTGACCACGTTCCTCGAGTGCGTCAGGGCGTCGTGCAGGCTGGTGGCCCCGTAATGCCTCCTCGAATAGTTCTTGGGCCGCCAGTTGATCCCGTCCTTTTTGGCGAAGGCCGCGCCCGTGTCGAAGATGACGCTGGTGGGGTTCCATTTTCTCGTCGAGTAGGCGGCCGAGTAGACGAGGGGCTTCATGGCCGAGCCGGGCGGCCGCCTGCTTTGCGTGGCCCGGTTGAACTGGCTGCGGAAAAAGTCGTGGCCCCCAACCAGCGCCTTTACCTGCCTGGTGGTGGGATCGACGCAGACGAGGGCGCCCTCCAGCTCGGGCGAGTGAACGGGCTCGAGCTCGAGGTAGTCGCCATTGGATATGACCCTGGCCTTAACCGCGGAGCCGATCGGTATTTCGCTCGACGACCTCCTCCTTCTAGACTTGCGCCAGGGCGTGTTCCTGACCTTCATTATGGCGTCACGCTCTCCGACCTTCAGAAGAATTTTTCGTCTCGAGTAATCCGTTACAAGCGCGGTCACCTCGTCACCGGGCTCGAGGACTTTCTCGCCTATTTCGGATTCCATCCTGGCCAGGAAGACTTCCCGCTGGTCCTCGCCGATCTCCTCGAGGGCAACCTTCCAGCCCTGAAGGCCCCGGTCGTATCTCTCGATCCCTCTTTTCACGGAAAGCTCGGCCATCCTCTGGAGGTCCCGGTCGAGGCTGGTGTAAACGGTATAGCCGCCGCGCTTCATTTCATCCTCGCCGAGTATGTCGATCAGCCGCCGACGCACCTCCTCGACGTAGTAAGGAGCGACGATCTCATTGCCAAAGGAAGAATGATTTATTACGATCTTTTCCTTCAGCGCCTCCTTGGCCTCGTCGGTGGTGACGAAGCCGTGCTCCATCATCTGGCCCAAGACCCAACGCTGGCGGCTCTTGGCCCCCTCGAGGTTGTGGCGCGGAGAGAGACGAGAGGGACCCTGCACCAGGCCCGCCAGCATGGCCCCTTGCGCGAGAGATAAATCGCGAGCGGGTACGCCAAAGTAGGTATGGGCCGCCTCCTCGACGCCGTAGGCGCCCGAGCCAAGATAGATGACGTTAAGATACTTGCATAGCACGGCGTCCTTGCTCATCTTGGACTCGAGATCGAGGGCGAGAAGGGCCTCGCGAATCTTGCGCTCGAAAGTCCGGTCCTGGCTGAGCATGACGTAGCGGACAAGCTGCTGGGTGATGGTCGAGCCGCCCTGCCTGATGCGGCCCTCCATGGCGTTGGCGTAGGCCGCGCGGGCGATCCCCGGGAAGTCCAGACCCCCGTGTTTATAATACTCGGCGTCCTCCGCGGCGAGAAAGGCGTCAATCACGTGTTGGGGGATATCCTTCAAGTTGACGATGCGGCGTCTTTCAGCGTAATACTCCGCTACAACTTCTCCATCCGCGTCGAGAATCTTCGTGGCGATGGCGGGATCGTATTTCTGAACCGCCGAAACGTCGGGCAGCTCGTCCATGATTTTCAACAGGGAGTTGCCGCCGGCCTCGACGGCCAGAATGGAAAGAAGCGCCGTAATGGAGAAAAATTGCCAGATTCTGGCCCTGCGTTTTCCCGTTTTCCGGGTGGGGCCATCGTTTACAACGACCGTCGTCATTTCATTTCCCTTGCCAAAAGTACCGTAAGTACTTAATAATAAACGCTCTCGCCTTATCGCGCGGGCGCTAGCCTTGCAAGATTCATCCGGAACTCGACGCGACCAACGAAGTATTCCGGACTATCGCGCCGATCGGCGAAAATATAGCCGCTCGGCGCCACCCTGTCAAGAAGCCAAATATTACACGTTTGAATACGGAGCGTTAGGAGTATTCTCCCGAGCGCCGCTCAACGTGTCCCTTTTTGCCGCCATGGCGGACCAAAAGGATTAAACCATTACTCTGAGTATTTTAGGAATGTGATAACGATCAAGAGCCGGCCGCGTGGGCAAATATGAGAGCCAGGAGCAAGCTGATAAGGGCAATGAGATTCGGCTTAATACTCAGTTACCCGTAATTTAATAAATTTTTTTCGGATTATCAAGAGCGAATCGTAAAATTAACTTCTTTTTGAAATTTTATTGGATTATCTTTACCAACTGCTTTACAATAGATGGAGCGGATTATTCAACTTTGCACATATCCGTATAATTCGCTCCGCTGGAAGCAGTACATCCAATTTAGCCAAGGAGTTTCAGGGCAATGACCGATGGTAAGTATCCGGACTTTTTCGACGGTTGCGTGCGCTCCCATGAGGACGCGTTAAAATTAATCGTAAAGAGTCACTCGAGCGTGGCCTCGGGCTTCGCTACCTCCGAGCCTCATTCATTTTACCACGCCCTCTGGGACCACATCGTAAAAGAAGACGTCGTAGATTTTTCCGTTGCCCAGGGGCTTTACATGGGTCCTCATAAAGTCTGCGTGGGAGACGCCCTCGCCGCCAGGGGAAAACTCAAAGGCTGGGACAAGAAGCTGTCCTTTTTTCCTCCCCTCGCGTCCGTTGCCAAGTCCATAAATCAGACCACCCAAAAGCTCGACGGGCTGGCTCGGCTCATCGGCCATTACGAGGAGATGAAGAAAAGAAGGATCAGGATGGTGAGCGGCTTTATGGGAGCGGCCACCAACATGGTAATCCCCGACAATCTCATCACGCGATTCAAGTATCCGGACTACGCGGGCAGGAACACCTCGAGGTCCGGAATAACTGACATGCACTCGGTGCATTTTCCCGACGCGGTCTACTCTCTTGGTTTCGACGTTGACAAGGGGGCCAAAGTTGACGCCTTCGTGACGGTCATGACCCCTCCCGACGAAAAGGGCGACATGAGCCTGGGTCCGGCCAACGGGGCCAACTCGGACTTGATGGACCGACTTTTAAAGGACGACCGGATGAAGCTCCTGCTTTATCTCAATCCGAAGTATCCCTTTACGCGGGGACACCGGACCGCTCGGAACACCTTTAACGTTAAAGACTTCAAGGGCCTGGCCGATAGCGGCCGGCTGGTGGTGGTCGAGGACGAGGGCAAGGTCCCATCTTTGCCGGCGGGAAACTTCGACAATCCCAAACCCTCGGAACTGGCCATCGCCGAAAATCTCGTCAACCACATCGAGATGAACCTGGAGGTAATGAAGGGCCGGGCCATCCAGGTGGGCTTCGGTCAGACGGGAGTATTGGCCATCAGGAGGCTCAAGGACTCGAGTTGGACGGGTCGGGAATACTCGGAGATGCTCGAGCCTTTCACCTACGCTCTTTTCGAGGCGGGCAAGATAGAGGGATCTCATTTTATTGAGGACGACGGAACGCGCACCCGGCTTGACGGAAAACTGGTGGGCACCTTCACTATCTGCGAGGAGGGCAGCGACTTTTATAAAAAGATCGACCAAAACGACGACATCATCGTCGCGCCGTCCTCCCGCGTGGTAATCCCCGAGGGCTTCTACGGCGGCCTGGGAATCAACAACATCCTGGGTATCGACTTCCAGGGCCACGTCAACTCGGGAGGCCGTTATCAGAACCACCACTCGGGCATGGGCGGCGCGGCCATGATCAACCGGGGCCTGGCCAAGGGAGGCGTGGCTTACCTTTGCCTCAAGTCCACTCACGCCACGGTGGAAGGAAAGCGCCGGTCCTCGATCTTTCCCTTCATGCCCCTGGGGACCCCCGTTTCCCTGGTGGGTCCGGACGTGTGGGGCGGACGCGACGCCTCCCGCATGTACCTGGTCACGGAGCATGGCGTGGCGCGACTATCCGGCAAGTCCCAGTCCGATTACATCAAGTCCATCATCTCGGTGGCCCATCCCGATTTCAGGGACTTTCTCAAAAAGAAGGCCTACAAGCTGTTCCGGGCCGCGATATGATACTCCCCGCCCCCGGACGGCCCGCTTTTATTCCGTCTCTCCAAAGGGCTCGACAAGGACCTTGATCGAGTTGCCGGCGCCGGCCACCAGCATGAACCCTTTGCCCGCCTCCTCCAGGGGAAGGCAGTGGGTGATCATGTCCGCGACGGGCAAGCGCTTATACTGGATCAGCTCGATGGCCCGTTCAATATCGGTGGGAGCGCAGGCGTAAGAAGGCATAAGGGTGATGCCGTTACGCCAGAATTCCTGCACCGGAACGGGCAGGTGTACTCCCGGATCGGTGGGCGCGAAGAACATTACCGTTCCTCCCCGGTCGACCGACTTCAGGGCCTGCTCGAAGGCCGGGTAGGCGCCGGTGCAGATAATTACCAGGTCGGCCGGGCGGCCGCATATCTCGACCAGCCTGGCGGGCACGTCCTCATCCGCCTTGATCGTGGCCTCGGCCCCGAAACGCCTGGCCGCCTCGAGACGGTAGTCGTTCATGTCGGTGGCGACGATCATGCCCGCGCCCAACGCCTTGGCCAGGGCCACGTGAAGAAGACCCGACAGGCCGGCGCCCAAGACGAGAACGCTTATGCCGGGCCGAGTCTTCGCCAGCCTCTGGCCCCGATACACGCAGGCCAAGGGCTCGATGAACACGCCTTCCCGGTAGGTCATCGAGTCGGGAATCACGAACGTGCCCCGGTCAACGTTGATCTCGGGCACGCGAAGATACTCGGCGAAGCCCCCCGGAAAAAAGTTGGTGGTATGAAGGGTCTCGCAAACCGTGTGGTGGCCGTTGACGCAGTAGTGGCAGGAGTTGCAGGGAACGTGATGGGACACGAACACGCGCTGGCCCACTTGATACTTATCCACCTTCGCGCCCGCGGCGACTATCTCCCCGGCGATCTCGTGGCCCAGCACCAGGGGAGCGCGTTTTATCCTGTACCATTCCATCACGTCGGAGCCGCAGATGCCGCTGGCCATGACCTTGACCAGCATCTCGTGCGGTCCGATCTCCGGCACGGGCATGGTCTCGGTCCGCACGTCGGCGTTCCTGTAGTACATGGCCACTCGCATGTCCGATCCTGGCGCGGGAGCGGGACTGGTCATAATAGTCTCTCCTATGATGGTTGTCTACCCAACCTTTTAAATTAGCTGAATTATTTTACAAACTCAGCCTTTCGCTATTACTCCGTTCGGGAAGTCCTCCCAAATCAAGTTTTCCTGTAAAGTGATGTAAATGATCTTCAAAAATTTGCGAGCCAGCGCGATGATGGCCTTGCCCGCGCCGCGCCTGGCCTTGATACGCTCGTAGAAGCTCGACAAATAAGGGCTGTAACGCTTGGCGATGAGGGCGCATTGGACCAGGGTAGTGCGGCCGAGTTTGTTGCCCCGCTTCGTGATCCGGCCCGAGCGGCTGGTCTCGTTCGAGTTGCTAACCCGGGGGACGATGCCGAAGTAGGAGGCCAGCTTGCCCTCGTCGGGGAAGTCCTTGACGTCAACGATCACCGACAAAAGTATGGCCGAGCCAAGGTCCCCGATACCCTTTATGCTCTTCAAATTCTTGTGACCGGGAAGCTGATTGCCCGAGTCCTTGATGGCGGCCTCAAGCTCCTTGACCCCGGCGTTCAAGCCCCGAATCTGCTCCACCAGGACGCGGACCTCGGTCTTGACCATGGGGTCGAAAGGTATCTCCTGCACCGTCTCAAGGCCCTTCTCGCTGGAAAGATATTCCTTCTTCAGGTTGATGCCGTGGGCCGAGCAGATGTTGTTGATCTTGTTCTTCAAGGCCGTGCGAAGCTTCACCAGCTTGTCCCGGCTTTGAGTGAGGCTTTTAACCTGAGCGTGTTCCTTGTTCGGCATCCTCACCTCCGGCAAAAGGCCCTTGGACAAAAACAGGGCAAGGCGTCTGGCGTCGTTGCCGTCCGTTTTGTTGACCGACTCGCTGATGACCTTGAACTGGCGAGGGTTGACAACCACGACGCGGGAAACGAGGCCGCGAACGGCGTCGTAAAAAAGGCGGACGTTGCCCGTGACCTCAACCGCGATCTCGTCGGACTCGCGAAGCGTCGAGCAAAACTTCTCCAAATCCTCGAGACGCCAGTCCTTGAGATAGTTCCGTCCGTTCTCGGCCAGGACGCAAGAGGTGAAACAATTCCTGTGCAGATCGATTCCAATGTACCTTCCCATTTCCTTACTCCTCCCTAGAAATAAATTTGATCTAAGGTCGGAGTAGACACGCTTTGAGGGGCCGCCAAACTCCTATACAAGGTCTAGCCTTACGGTGGCGCTCCAGTCGCGGGGCTGACTAATCTCCTTTACGAGGTCATAAGCCTCACGAAAACGATCCAGCCCACGACCCGCCTACTCCAATAGATCATTCCTAACCTAGTTGAAGTATTTACCACCTCAAAACTCTTCATTCATACCATCTCCTTTTTATGCATAATAAGGGGCGCCATCCCGCGCCCCTTGTCCGGTAGGTTATTTCGCCTTCTTTTCCTTCTTTTTATCGTTCTTGGCTTTAAGGTCCTTGAACATCTCGAGGGCCTCCTTTGGCGGCGTGTTCTTGTGCACCACCGAGCGGACGGCCTGGATCATGGCCACCGGGTCGGTCGATTGGAAAATGTTGCGTCCCATGTCGACTCCCACCGCGCCCTGCTGCACCGCGCTGTAGGCCATCTCGAGGGCTTCCTTTTCAGGTATCTTTTTGCCGCCCGCGATCACGATGGGCACGGGGCAGGTATTGACCACCTTCTCGAACTCCTCGCAGTGATAGGTCTTGACGATGTGCGCGCCCAGCTCGGCCGCGATGCGGGAGGCCAGGGCAAGGTAGCGGGCGTCGCGGCCCATCTGTTTTCCCACCGCGGTCACGGCCACCACGGGTATGCCGTTTTCCTCGGCCTCGTTGATCAGGTTGGAAAGGCCAAGGAGGGTCTGCTTCTCGTTCTCAGCGCCCACGAAGATGCTAAGCGCCACGCCCGAGACGTTAAGCCGGATGGCCTCGCGCATGCTGGTGGTGATGCCCTCGTCGCTAAGCTCGCCCAGGACGCTCGAGCCCCCCGAGACCCTGAGCACGATGGGTATGTTGGTCTTGGCGTCCACCGAGGTTCGCAGCATGCCCCGGTTGAGCATGAGAGTGTCGGCGTAGGGCAAAAGCGGCTTGATGTTCTCTCCCAGCTTTTCGAGCCCGGTCGTCGGGCCAAGGAAGTAGCCGTGGTCGACGGCCAGCATTACGGTACGGTTAGTCTTCGGATTAATAATACTGTACAGACGGTTTTCCAGTCCCCAATCCATCTCCACTCCTCCTGTTTTTTCCCCGGATTAATCTTTGGGTCGGACGATAAGATAGCCTTTTTCGATCAGCCAGTAATGAAAATCGTGAGTCGTGAAACGACAGTCGTCCTTGCAGATTTTGCGGACGTCTTCGTAGGAGTCCGAGCCGGGCTCCTCTTTATCCAGGTCCAACTGGACCGGGCATTTAACGTCCTTGCAAAACTCGCGGCGCTGATAGTCGACGTAACCGCTGATCGACCCAGGTTTCTGTGTCATACCCCTTTTCCCCCAATGAAAGTCGAGTTCAGCCTATGTTATTCGCCGCCGTTTGTCAAGCGTTAAACGCGCGGCGGAAAATTCGAGAAAGACGGCGAAATCGCCGTTTGAACGGCCGTTACAATTTCCGCCCCTAACCCTCGAAAACTTACCGGCTTTTTCCAAAATAACCAACCTTTCATTTTCCGCTGGCCAAGAAAAACATATTTGATATACTTACGCTATCGCGGTCTTTGAATTGTCCTTTACTACCAGGCCGCGAAAATCCAAGCCAGAGGAGGCGATAAATGAAGATCGTAGAAATCGAGGCGTGGCTTTGCCATCATCCGTTGCCGGCCACATTCAATCCCACCTGGATACCCGGTTACCCCCAGACCCGCAATTCCTGCCTGATCCTGATTTTCAAAACCGACGAGGGCATCGAGGGATACAGCGCCGGCGTGGGCTTTCTGGATGAGGCCAAAGGCCTTGCGTCCCTGATCCGTCCCTTTATGATGAACCGCGACCCCTTTCAGGTGGAGGACTTCATCCGCGTTTTAAGGAGCGCGTCCTCGATCGGCTACCGGGGCTTCTTCGCGGAGATAGCCCTGTGGGACATAATCGGCAAGGCGGCCGGCCTGCCCATTTACAAGATGTGGGGCGGCGTTCGCGACCGCATCCCCGCCTACTGCAGCACGGGCGAGCTTCACGACCCGGAGAGGCGAGTCGAGGAAGTACTGAAGATCAAGGAGATGGGCTTCAAGGCGGTCAAGCTTCGGGTCAAGTCGGACAATATCAACGACGACGTCGAGATAGTCGAGGCGGTCAGAGACGCGGTGGGCGACGAGATGGACATAATGGTAGACGCCAACCAGGGATGGCCCATACACGGTTTCGGGTCTTACCCGGTCTGGACGGTGAAGCGAGCGATCGACACGGCCCACGCCTACGAGGGCCTTCTCGTGCGCTGGCTCGAGGAGCCCCTTTACCGTTTTGATTACGAGGGCTACTCGAGGCTTAGGGAGGCCACCACCGTGCCCATCGCGGGCGGGGAGTTCAACGTTGACCTGCACGAGTTCCGCGACATTATCGACCGGGGATGCCTGGACATCCTGCAGCCGGACGCGACCATATCCACCGGTCTTTGGAACTGCCGCAAGGTGGCGGCCATGGCCGAGGCCAACAACCTCGAGTTCTCGCCCCATACCTGGACCAACGGCCTGGGCTTCGCGGCCAACCTCCAGGTCATGGCCTCGGTGAGCAATTGCCCCTATTGCGAGTTCCCCTACGAGCCGCCGGGATGGGTCCCCTCGGCCAGGGACTTCATGCTCACCGAAACCATAGATATTGACGAGGAAGGCTTCATCAAAGTGCCGGACAAGCCCGGACTGGGAGTCGAGCTGGACATGGAAAAAATCAAGGCCTGCGGAGAGTTGGTTTAAGATAATAACCAATATGGGCAGCGGGAGCGGGAGACTCATCGGAAGTTCCTCGCTCCCTCGCTTTAAGATAAGGAATCGAAGGACCGGTGTCTGACAGGACTCGTAAAATCATCGTCTTCTTTTTGTTTGGAGCGGGGTTATTTCCGCTTGTACTCAATCTTCTCGGCTTGTTTATCCCACCCCGTTCCGAAGATTTGTACCATGAGAAGACAAACCTGTTTAAAAATGACCTTACCCTGCGAGCCGATGATTTTTTTTCCGGGATGGAACGCCGCGCGGGCGAGAGCGAAAAGGATTACGCGAGGCGAATGACGCTTCTGGTCAATCAAGGCATTGCCCATCAGTGGGAGAAATCCAACGCTTTCAAATACAGGATGACGGTCCCGCCATGGGAGAACTATTTCCTCTTTGCCAAAAGTATCATCAGTCCTAAAAGATACAAGCGTTACGAGTACGCGGATTATAAAAAGGCGGCCGAGCGAGGCGTGGGGCTTTGTTCCCAGCACGTGGTCGTGCTCGAGTCGGTCCTCGCTCGGGAAGGCATGGAGGCCAACGTGGTGGTGCTGGGAGGTCACGTGGTGGCCAGGGTGGAAGCCGACGGGGCCTGGATTATGGCCGACCCGGATTACGGCGTGATCGTGCCCGAAGATATTACCGAGATCGAGAAGGACCCCAAGCTTGTCCTCCCATATTATCGGGGGATCGAAAAACAATACGCCGACCCTTCCCGCAAGGGCGCCTTGACCGCCGAAGACATGGTCCGTATCTATGGCCACGAGGGTAATTTCGTGCTGCGCGGCGCCGAGGATTACCTCGGTACCGAGGCCGTTTACTTCGAGCGCTATTCCTATATCGCCAAGTGGGCGCTTCCCGTTCTTCTCGTCCTGCCTTTCATCTCCTGGCTTTGGAAGCGAGCTTGCACAAGGGAGGACATGCCCGGCGGGGAATAGACTCCGGGGTAATCCGCAATGGAAACGCTTTCGGCCTCTGGGTCAGTACCGCGAACCCATAAGCCACGCGGCGTTAGCCGTTGGATTGAAAATGTGCAAGCGGGGAAGTCTTTTATCTTCTGTCCCGCGCCTTTCGTTGGATAACTATTGCATTTGACTCAAGGAGACTCTATTCTTTTCGTGGATTTTTAACCATGGAGGTAAGGTCATGGATGTTCGGATCGTCGAGGTACCGACTCTAAAAGTGCTTGGCGCGGCGGGGAGGGGCAAGTACCAGATCATCCCCGAGCTTTTGGGGCGGGTTTTCCACTACGCCATGTCAAGGGGCGTCCAGTTTGGCGGACCGCCGCTTTTCGTCTGCCACGAAAAGTCGGTCGAGGAAGTGATGAAGGCCAACGAGGAGGGTACGGCCGAGGTGGAAGTCGCCATACCGGTGGTGGGGGACGTGGAGGGAAGCGCCGACGTCAAGGCCTACGAGCTGCCCGGAGGCAAGATGGCCAGAATCGTCCATAAAGGCCCCTACGATAAGATCGAGCCCACCTATAACGAGCTTTGGGACTGGCTTGGCAAGAACGGCAAGAAGCTTAACGGCAACGTACGGGAAGTCTATCTTAACGACCCGAACACGACCCCGCCCGAGGAGCTTCTGACCGAGATATACGCGCCCATCGAGTGAAGGTGAATCCGTCCAGCGATTGATTATTGGTGGTCCGGATAGCCTGCCCTCTGGACGCCGCCGAGCGACGGGAGGGCGTTTTGCCGTAAAATTTCGGTTCGGCGGCATTATTCCAAGACAACATCGTTATCCAGGGCTATTTAGTAAAAGGCCCTTGACATTGGGGAGAGCGGTATGGATCAAAACTCGATGAAAATGACCCCGAGCGAAATGGCGGCGGAGGCGGACAATTATATCCTGGGCCAGACCGCTGACAAGTTGGCGGTGGGCGTCTTCGCCTGCGCCGTTTTCATCGTTTCGGTGACGCTTTCGGCCATGGAGGCGCGCGGTCCCGGCGCGGTCATCGGCCCGGCCCTCTGGAGCGCGGCGTATCTGATCATAGCCGCGCGAGTGGCGTTGCGCCCGCGCAAGGAATTGCTCGATTACGTCTTTATCTTGGTTTGCGTCTCCTCGCTCCCGATCTATTACGTCCGCGCCATCGTGATCTGGTACGCGCCTCACGAGTGGTCTATCATTGGCTTCATCGTCGGCGAGACCGTAGCCGCGGCTTTTGCCATCGCCTATTTCGCCTGGAGCTTCCGCCTGTCCTATCCCCCGGCGACTAAAACCGACGACGGAATTCTGATCCTCATCGTTATCCTGATGAGCGCCGTGCTGGGCCTGGTTTTCTTTTGCCAACTGGCTGCGGCTTTGGCCAATAATCTCGACCTTATCAAAAACCTGCCGCCGAGACTGGTTTACACCCCATACGGCGCCATGTTTTATCTTAACTCTCTCATCATTATCTCGGGAGCGATAATGAAAACCATTAAAACCCAGCGCCTGGAGGACGCGGCCCAAATTCTAACCCAGTTCCTTTCGATCGTCTCCATTCTCCTTTACAAAATCCCCACCTTCTGGTTTGGCCCTCTGATTCATGGACAATGGGGTTACGTGGCGCTCCACGCGCTCCCGAAAGAAATTTTGCCGCTGGCTTTCGCGGTGGCCTTTTTCGCCGCGCCAATTCCATCCGCTCCTGAAGGAAACCGGGGCCTGGGGTAACCATGACGGCCTATCAGGGCGCCGACCGGCTCTGGTAGTTAAGGCGGGAGGCTTACAAACGCGTACGTTTTCAATCACGCGGCTCACGCCGCGCCGAACATCGTCTATCGCCGTCACTCACGGCGAGATAAAAGAAGGCCCTCGGGGAGGGCCTTGAAAGGGATGTAGATTTATTTTCACTAGGCCGGGGCTATGCACTCCTGTGGGCATATCTCGGCGCAGGACCCGCAATCCGAGCAAAGGTCCGGGTCGATAACGTAGCAGTCCTTTCCTTCCTGTATGGCTTCCTCCGGGCACTCGGTGGCGCAGGCGCCGCAAAGGATACACTCGTCGCAGTTTATCTTGTGAGCCATAAATACCTCCAGCTCGAGTAAACCGCTCGCCGAGTCAGGTGGCGCAGGAACCGCCGGTCGGAAGGGCCACCACCTCGGTCACCTGGGGAAGCTTTTCCTTGAGCACCCGCTCGACGCCCAGCTTGAGGGTCATTTGAGCGCCCGGGCAGCCGGCGCAGGCGCCCTGCAGTCTTACCAGCACCTGTCCGTTTTCCTTTACGTCCACCAGTTCTATATCCCCTCCGTCCCTTTGGAGCATGGGCCGGATTTCATTTATTACTTCCTGTACCTGTTCTTTCATTTCATTCTCCTTTCAAAACGAGTCGGCCTTTCCGCTCGGGCCGCGCTATTATTTACTACTATTATGATCGCCTGACTCGGTTTAGGTTACAACCAAACCCCAAGAAAAAGCAAACCGCCAAAATGCAAAAGCGCTAAATGTTGTGCTTGTTCGCCTCGTACCACTTGTTCCATTCCTCGACGGTTTTAAACTTCTGGCCCGTGATCTTCTGCATGCAGGAAATGGAAAGCTCCTCCGTTTCTCCTCCCTCCCTCATGGCCTTCATCAGTTGAGGGGCCGCGAAGTCGCCGTACTCGAGGATGGAGTTGATCGCCTTTTGCTTTGCCTCGGCGTCCGGACTGGAAAACTCATCGATGGATTTGGCTATCATCTTCTCGAGCTTGGTGGGAAACATTCCGAGTTTGAAAATGTCGTCGGCCGCCGCCACGCCCAGTATAAGCGTGTATATGAGCAACACGGCCAACGCGATGTTCGCCTTGTTTTTTTCCCAGAACTCTTTCAAGGATTTCCTCCCGTACTTGGGTTTTATTTTATCCGGATTCCGAAATTATGACAAGATAAGATTATACCGGTTCCCGCCGCCGAGTAAAACCCGGCTTCATGGAACGGCGCTCTCCGGCGACTCGCTGGCGATGATGAGCTTTTTCGCCCCCGCCTTCTTGCACCTCTCCATGGCCGAGATCGCGCCCTGCAGCGCCACCTTGCGGTCGGCCTTGACCACCACCGCCCGGTCGGGAGACGCGGCCAGGGCCATGCCCACCTGACGCTCGAGTTCGTCCAGACCGACGGGAACGCCGGCCAGGGTCACCGCCCCCGCGGCGTCGATCACAACCACTATCTCGTCGCTCTCCTGCAGGGTACCCGACTCGGCCTCGGGAAGGTTTACGTCCACGCCCTCGGGCTGAACGAAAAAAGCCGTAAGTAAAAAGAAAATCAAAAGCTGGAACACGATGTCAACGAGAGGAGTTATATTGACCGAGACCTCCCCCCCGCGGGAGCGCTGAATGTCGATCATGGTCAGTCCTCCCCCTGGCCGCCCCGGTCATCGGAGCAAACCCCGCCCGTTATCGCCTCCTCCGCCGCGTCGATGAAACTCACCGCCTGAGCCTGGATGTCGGCCGCCAGGCGGTTGACGCGACTCGAGAGATAATTATGGGCCACCACCACCGGGATGGCCACGGCCAGTCCCAGAAGCGTGGTAAGAAGGGCCTCCCAGATGCCCCCCGCCAGCACCGAGGCGTTGACCTTGCCCTGTAAGGCCTCGATCTTCATGAAGGCCCGGATCATGCCCAGCACCGTGCCGGCCAGACCCAAAAGAGGCGAGATATTGCCGATGGTGGCCAGGGTGGACAGGTACCTCTCGAGGCCCCGTACCTCGAGGGTGCCGTAATGCCCGGCCAGCTTCTCCAAGGTGCGCCGTCTAAACGGTCCGTTCGGGTCCACCTTTTCCAGAAGCGGCAACAGAACGCGCGAGGAAGGATGGGCCACCTTGGCCAATGAGGCCTCGGCCGCCTCGAAGTTACCCTCCGCGACCAGGGTAAGGAAACGGTCGAACCAGTCGCCGCTGCCACCCACCCTCCAGTAGGTCCAGACCCGCTCGATGATGATGGTCAGGGCGATAAGGGAGCAAAGAAGTATCGGGTACCCGATCTCGCCGGACTTCTCGAAGAACTTCCACGCGGCAATGGCCGTTTGTCTGGCGGTTTCCATTATCCTGGCCGCCCGGTTAATACGAAATAGCGGATCATGTCACAAGATTCTAATACCAATCGCCCCGCTTCTCAAGAATCAAGAAAAAGCAGGGGCGAAAAAATGGACGTGTCCGATCGAAAATGCCTCATTAATATGCCGATTCCCGTTAACGGCGGAAAGCCCGTCACAGTCCCAGGTCCGACTTGGCGCGCAGGAAGTCCATTACCGCCTCCCTCGTGACCATGCCCACGAAGACGCCGTCCTTTACCACCGGGACCTGGTTGTAGCCGTCGGCCGCCATCATCTGCATAAGGTCGGTCAGGGGCGCGTCGGGGGGGACCGACTTAAGGACCGAGGCCGGGATCATGACGTTCCTGACCTCCGTTTGCGGCCACAGTTCGCGCGCCACTCCCTGCAGGTTGTGCAGAGTCACGATACCCGAGACCCTGCCGTCCTCGAGGATGGGAAAACACCTGCGGCCGGTGTGAAGTATCTGTCCGTATACCAGGTCCGAGATAAGGGTCCTGGGATCGATAAAGGGGCAGTCCGTCATCATAACGTCGCCGGCCTTGTGCCCGGCCAGCATGTCCTGGAGGCGCTGGCGCTTGCCCGTCTGGGTCGCCGCGTTCAAGAGGAACCAGCCGATGAAGGCTATCCAGATGCCGTTGAACATGAGACCGCGAAATATCATGTATACTCCGCCGAAGATGAACAGGAAGGCGATGCCCCTGCCCACCGCGGCCGCGATCAGGGTGGACTTGGCCGAGTCGCTCGTGACTCCCCACAAGATCGAGCGGAAAACCCGGCCGCCGTCGAGGGGGAAGCCGGGTATGAGGTTGAAGACGGCCAGCATCATGTTGACCATGGAAAGCCAGCCGAAAAGAACCACCAGCGGATGCAGTCCCCATTCGTTCATGGGCGCCGAAAAGCTGATCTCGCCCTGGCCAAAGGACATGTACGCGAATATCGCCGCCACGCCGGCCAGTACGGATATGACGACGCTCACCGCCGGGCCGGCCAGGGCCATGAAAAACTCGTCTCCCGCGCTCTTGGGCTCCTCCGCTATCTGCGCCGCGCCTCCAAAAATAAACAAGGTAATGCGGGGAACGGGTATGCCTTTGGCCAAGGCCACGAAGCTGTGCCCCAGTTCATGAAGAAGCACGGATAAAAAGAAAAGGAAGCTGCCCACTATCCCCAGGCCCCAGGCCACGTATATCGGTCGGGCCACGCCCCCGAACTGGAACCTGGCCAGCGACCACGTTACCAGCACGAAAATAATGAACCACGAGTAATCGAGGCGGACCTCGATACCCCTGACGGTGAAAATTTTGAATCCGTTTCCCAGCATATATTTACTCAACTCCTTAGACTAAAGCCGAAGCCCGCCGGGGACGGGCTCGCCCTTGTAAAACATTTCGCCGCCGTCCCCCCTCGCGAACCATCCCCGGGCAATGGCCTCGATGGCGAGCGGAAAGACGACCCAGTCGCCTTCCTCTTTGAGCCTCTCCTGGTTCTCGTCGGCCACTCTTTGCAGCTCGGCCCGGTCGGAGGGGTCGAAGCCCTCCGGCGTCTTTACCTCGACGGGGGCCGAGACAATCAGCAGCGGCCCCATGTCCACCTCGTGTATCACCAAATGCGTGCTCGACCTGATGGTCTTCTCGCCCGCCTCGATGGCGTCCCTTACCGCGTGGGCCCCGGTCCAGCGGCGCTTGCCGTCCTCCCGCTTCACCGACAGGTCCGCCGGATGCACGTTGACTCCGAGGAAAGCGTCAATAAACCGAGGCGACACGATCGACATATAGCCGCCGTAAATGGCCACCTTGGCCCCGAAGGGCTCGAGCATCTCGATCGTCCGGTCGTCGAACCTCTCCCTGGCCGACAGGTCTTGTCGGTCCACGCCGTTCCTCTTGAGCCATCCGACCAGGTCGTGAGTGACCACGGGTATATCGTATTCTCTCCCGATCTGGTTGGCGTTCGAGTCGTAACGGTCGGAAAAGATCACGGCCACCTCGAAGGGCGAGTGTCCCTCCTCCCTTTTCAGGCGCTCGCCCAGCTCGAGCACGCGGCGGACGTTGGTCCCGCTTCCGCTCATGAGGGCGAGGGTCTTAAGAGGACCTTCCCCAGGATCGTGGATCGGCTTCGGTTTCATGCGTTTCCCTCCCCCCGCTTCATCGGGTATCCGCCAATATAGCAGAGGCCCCGAGGCGCTTCAACGGACGACGCGCCGTCGCCTACATCTTTTCGGACGCCCCCATTTCCGGAATTGTTCCGCCGGCCTTGCTGGACGCGCCTTGTATTTGCCATGCCGATTATCTATGCTCGAACCATTGGAACCGGGAACGCGAGCATGAACGATTGGAACAAATACCTGGGCAGGGTTGACTCCTTTTGCAGTCTCGCGGAAAAGGAGAGGGAGACCCTTCTCCTGGCCGCCCGGGAGAAGCGGCTCGAGAAGGGCCGGTCCCTCTTTTCCTCGCCCGAGAGCGAGGAGGTAATAATTATCCTGGATGGAGCGGCGAAAAGCTTTTACGCGGGGGGCCTGGAAAAGAAGCCGCTTTTGGACTTCCACAAGTCCGGCGAGGTCCTGGGCGAGGAGTCGGCCCTCCTATCCGGCCCGAGGGACGTCGAGGCCCTGGCCATGGGGAAGGCGCGAGCGCTGTGTTTTCCAGCCGACGAGGTCAGGGCCATGATGGACGCCCAGCCCAGGTTCGGGAGGACCATGTCCGCCCTATGCGTCTCCCGCGCCCGAGCGTGCCGCGCTCGACTTTACTCGATGACCGCCGATCCCGTTCCCGTCCGCGTGGCCGGCGCCCTTTACGCCCTGGCCAGGAAGTTCGGCGAGCGAGGCAAAACGGGGACCATGATCGCCCTCGCCGTCACGCACCGGGACGTGGCCGACTACGTTGGCGCCTCCCGCGAGGCCACCTCCTCCGTCATCTCGATCTTTCGAAAAAACGGACTAATCACCGGCGGGGCAAGGCGGATAATTATCCCCGATATGAACGCCCTGAAACGGGCCTCGGAGAGAAACGCGGCGGACGACCGAGGATGATTTTTCCGGTTTGGAAGAAACCGGCCGAGCCAGCCCCAAAAAAAAGCGGGGCCGGATAAGTAGCCCCGCTTTTTTAGCTTTTTATCGTTACTTGGTAATAACCAGGTCGCCTCCCGCCGGTGAGGTCGAGCTGGAGATCACCTGCACGGAGGATGAACTGTTCGAGATGGCGGTGATTTTTCCCTCGCCTATCTTTTGGGTGTCCGCTCCCAGGCTGTTTCCGGCCTGGTCGGTCTGGGCCACGACCTTGAAGAGGACGACCTTCATTCCCGGCAGTATTCGGTTGTTCCTGCCCAGGGTCACCTGCATGTTGTTGCCGCTGGCCTGGGCTATGTTGCCCTGGACGATGGGGAATGAATTTTGGAGCTTGACCGCCAGTCCCTGCGTGATGAACTGGAGGTTGGACAGGGACTTGTCCTGATGGAAGGCGTCCCTGGTAACCATGACCCGCGACGAGTCCACGTCCACCACCTGGGCCTTGAGCTCGATGCTGGTGTCGGTCTCCCGCACCACTCCCATGATGATGGCCTCGGCCGAGCTCCTCTTGCCGGCCCGCACCGCGCTGGTGGGATCGGTCAGGCCCGTGCCCGACAGTCGAAGCTCGCGAACCACCGAGTCGACCTGGGACCGGTCGATGTACTTGAAGCGCCGCTGGCGGATGAGGGCGGTTGAGAGGTTGTCGTAGGCCACGTCGCCGATGTCCTTGAAGTTCGGGTCCTGGAAGAAGGGAAGCATGGAAACGGAAAGCCGCTCGGCCACGCTCCTGACCCTGGGCACGACCCTGGTGACCTTGAGCGTGACCACTTCCTCCTGGCCCTTCTCGTCGATGGCCCGGATATGGATGATGTTCTGGCCCGTCCTTAAATAAACCAGCTCGTTGAAAAAGGCGTTGGTCTTGGGAGCGCGCATCACCTGCTTCTTGCCCACGAAAACCTGCTTGACCATCGAGCCCTGGCCGACCACGCTTCCCTCGATGTAAAGCTGGTTGCTGAACACGGTCTGGGGCTTGGTCTTGAGGAAAATTTGCGGCGGCTTGTCCTCGATGCCCATGGTCTCCTGGAGGGCGTTCCAGTAAAGCTCCGTTTCCACCGCCACCTTGACCGGCTCGCTATAATCGGGCACGGCCCTTTCCCAGACCTGCTTGTTACGGTTCCAGGGCTCGACGACCATGCCCTTCGGGGGCAGCATGATCGGACGGGCGTCGGACGTCCCGGCCGAGGCCAGGCTGTAAAAGCGGTCGATCATCCTGGTCCAGCGGATGGGGGAGGGCGCCCTTGTGCCCTTGGTCTTGGGACCGAGCACGAGCACGCCGCTGGTCTCGTTGCCGGCGCTATCCACGGCGATGAACTTGACCCGGTCGGCCTGAAGGGGAGCGGTGACCTCGAACTTTCCACCGCCCAGGTTCTTGGGGGTCACGCCGCCGAACTCGAAGGACTTCATGCCCGAGGCCTCGTCGATGGTCCCCTTGATCTGGGCCTTGCCGCCCGGCGCCTCCTGAACGTCATCGATGTAAACGCGGGGGCCCTCGCGGTCGATGGTGAACTGAACGTTCTCCCGCGACTTCTTGCCCAAGAGGTCGGTAACGGCCACGCTGAGGGTGACCTGGCCGTCGGACTTCTGGAGGGGCACGGTAAAGAGGTCCATTGGCGTTTGTTCCTCCTCGCTCATTCCCTCTTGAGTGTCCTCGGCCGCGGCCTGGATCATGACCGGGAACACGTCGGCCCTGGTCTTCTGGGAGAAGGTATAAGGACTCTGAGTGCCGTTGGCCTCGACGATCTGTACGCCCTGGTCGTCGCTGGACTCGATGACCAGATAGAGCGTGCCCTCCTTGACCGGCGCGCCCGTCACGTCGTCGTCGCTTTTCCACCTGATGACCTTGCTGCCCCAGCCGACTTTGAGGCTCTTCTCGAGCTGCTTCCTGTCCTTGCCGCTTACCGCCTCGAGCAGCTCGGCTATCTCGTCCTCGGTAAAGTAGTAGGGCGACGCGACCTGCTCGTATCCGGCGGGAGCGGACGGGCTGGATTCCATGACGAAGTCCACCGACGGCTCGGATGAGATCACTTTGATGGAGGAAACCTCGGGGTCCTCCGAGTCGCCGCCCGAGGTTTTAAGCTTCCCGGCCCGGGCCTTGTCCAGGTAGTACTGGGCCTGGCTGGACTCGGTGCATTGGAGAGATAATTCGAGTTCCTCGATGGCCCCGTCCATGTCCCCGAGATTGAACAAGGCCACGCCCCGGCCGCGATGGCCGAACCACTCGACGAAGTGCATGCCGTAGCTTCTGGCCCTTCTCGTGTCGCAGCCCGGGACCTTGGCCGCCCGGTCCACGCCCTCCCGTAGCTCGATGGCCCGCTCGTAGTCGTCCTTGGCGGCGTCCCAGCACTCGCCCGCGGCGTAGGAGTCGGCACGCTCCTGGTAACTGTACCATTCCTCGCGGAAGTTGCCCTCCACCTCCCCGTAGGTCTTCCCGTCCTTTTCGCAGGGCGGTCCCTTTTTGGCCGCGGCGCTTACCGCCAAGCCAAGGGCCGAGATGAGAACTAAAAAGACCGTAGCCAACCTTTTCATGTGGCCTCCTTTCAAAAGGCGTGAAAGTCAGGCGTTCCTTTCAACCGGGAAAGGACGCGTCTTATAGAATAATGGTTCACGGGCGGATCAAATGCAAGTATATTTCGCCCCTACACTTATTAATTGACGGGTTAACGGGCGGCGCCTTTCTTCAGCCCTCGGAAAAAATCGGCCGCCCTTGTCCTTCCTTGGCAAGGGCGGCCGCTCCAGCCTCCCGATATGAGATATTCCGCTTGCGGCGGTATTAGCGTTTATTCAGCGGCTTCCTTAACTTTCATGCCCGCGGCCATTTTCTCGGGCGCCTGAAGGACGGTCGCCTTCGAGACGTCGGGTCCCGCGCCGGTGATCTCGATCTTTCCGATCTCGATCTCGTCCGCGTCGAGAATATCGAGTTTCATGCCCTTGGCCGCGCCGGCCTTTTTACCGACGTTAATCTTAATTTCCGTTTTATCCTTCGAGACCTCGGTGATCTTGCCCTGCACCGGGTACTCGCTCTCGATCTGGGTAATGAGACTGGACGCTATGGCCTTGGCCAGGTCGCCGGGGCTTTGCTTGCCCTGGATGACCTCGCTTATGGCGACCTTGGCGATGGTGGTCTCGGTCTCGATCAGGCGGAGGTTGACCTGGGTTTCCTCGCCGCTCCTTATATAGGAGCCAGTGGCGATCAGCCTGGCCCCGAAGAGTTTTCCCAGCCTGAGCCTGGTATCGTCGTTGGCCAGCTCGGTGGAGGAAAGGTTGAGCTCGCGAAGGATCAGGTCGATCTTTTCGCGCTCGACCACCTCGACCCTGCCGGAGTCGCGAAGGGCCTGGGTAAGGGCTATCTTGAGGAATTCCTCCTCTCCTTCCATGAGCATGCTCTTGCCCTTGCGGTCGAAGTCGAGGAAAGTCATGGTCATGGCGCGGGAGGTCCATTCATCGTCCGCGTTCTTGGGAGGAGGCACGTTGCCCGTGCGGAAACGCTCGGCCAGGTCCTTGGTCAGGCTCTGAAGCTCGGCCTGCTTTTCCGAGTCGGCCTGCATGGCCATGGTGTTGTTTATCTGGGCCAGCATGGCCAGGGCCACGGTGCTTTCGGGGTCGGACTTGAGCGCCTTCTCGAAGACCTCCTGGGCCTGGGCCACGTTGCCCATGGCCAGGAAGCTTTGACCGGCGTTGATGGCCAACTCGGAGTTGTTGGGATCGGCCTTGAGCCCGGCCTCATAGGCCTTCATGGCCGCGTCCTTGTCCCCCCGCTGGCTGGCGTCGAGACCCATGCGGTTATAGGTCAAAGCCAGGCCCTGCATGCCCTGCATCCTGGTCTCGGGTATCTCCGAGAGTTTTCCGTAATCGGCCAGGGCGCCCGGGTAATCTCCCTGCTGGAGCTTCATGCCCGCGGAGGCCAGAAGCTTCGAGTGGTCCTTGCCCCCGCCGAACAGCACGTAGCCGCCGATGGCCAGGAGCACGGCCAGTATGGCCACGGCTACTCCCAGGGTGGCCTTGCTGAGTCCCTGGTCCTGAGCCGGGGCCGCCATAGTCGAGGCGCCCCGGGTGACGACCGGCTGGCCGGGCTGAGTAAGAGGGGCCGCGTCGGCCTTGGGCGGGGCCGGGGCCTCCATGTCCTGAGTCGTCTCGTCGGCGGCGGCCACGTCCTCCAGGTAAGAGAAGGTCGGGTCGCCGTAGACCATATAGGAGGCCCAGACAATGGTGTCCTCCCCGTACTTGTCGATAAGAGCCAGCCTGGCCCGGCGGGCCGATTCGCCCACGGAGGCGCCCTTGATGACTTCCTTGTAGAAGGCTATGGCGAAGTCGTGACCCGGGTCGTCCAGAATGTCCCAGAAGGTGCCGATGTAGTGCTGCACTCCCGAGACCAGGAAGGCGTTGGCCACGCCGAAGATGTCCTTTTCATATCCGGCCTCGAGTTTCCACTCGTCCGTCTGGCCCGACTGGCAGGCGTTGGCGAAAACCAGACTGGGCATGGGCTTCTTGCCGGTCATGTTCTTGACGTCGGCGGCCGAGAGCTTGCCGTCGGCGAGCAGCCAACCCGAGTTCTCGGGATTGTCCGAGTCGTAGTCGGCGTGCCCGGCGTAGTGGATGAGGTCGTAGTCCCGAATCTTGGCCTTGAGGAAATTGGTCGGGACCTCGCTCGACTTGAGGTTGACGTTGATGAACTCGTGCTCGCCGTCAAGCTCGTTCCTGATGTTCGAGCCCTCGTCCCGGCTGGCGGGAAGGTCCGAGCGCGGATCGGCCACGACCAGCATGCGAAGAGGCTTGGCGATCTCGCGGTCGGGCACGTCGGCGATCCTCTGCCGGGTCGCGACTATCCGGCCCATGCCGAAGCGCTGGCAGAAGAACTGCTTGCCGTCGAATAAAAGCTCCCACGGCACGTGGACCAGGCGGTCGTCCATTTTGATGACCAGGTGCTCGGCCTGGGAATTGGCGATTTTCTCCTTGGCCTCCTGGGACAGGAGGTGGTCGAAGAGTATCTGGCCCACGCCCTGCATCTGCTTCAAGATTTCCTTGGTCACCTTGCCCCGCGTGTTGGCGCGATTCAACAGGTTGACCACCTCGTCGCACTGCTCGCGCACCAGCTTCTCGTCGAGCTTGACCACGTCGTACTGGCTGACGGTCCGCTCCTCTCCCCGCTGGCGCTCGAACACGCTGATCTTGAGCTTGTTGCCGTCGCGGGAGGCGTCGAGCTCGATCACCCTGCCCCTGACGACCTTGCCCCTTTTATCGACGGTGCGGCGGGTGGCGGCCTTCTTGAACTCGCCCTCCGCCACCATCTGGGTATCGCTCCATACGACGCGGTAAATCTTGACCGGCTCGGCCTTGCCCTTGCACTCGACGTCGCCGAAGAAGCGCACCAGTATCTCGTCGTCTCCCCTTACCTCTTTATAGAGGCTGTCGGAGATGAGTATCTGCTCCGCGTCGCATTTGGACTCGACCCGGGCGGCAACGTTGACCGCGTCGCCGAACACGTCCTTTTCCTCGACAACGGCCGGGCCGTGGTTAAGGCCGATGCGAACGAGGATACGCCGGTGCTTCTGGTCCTGGGCCTTGTTGTATTCCTCCAGGACCTTCTGCATGGCGATGGCGGCCTTGACGCCCTGGGCCGGGTCGTCGAACACGGCCATGATGGCGTCGCCGATGGTTTTGATCACCCTGCCGCCGAACTGCTTGACCTTGGGAAAGAGCATGGCGTTATGGCGCTCGACCATGGCCCGTCCCTCGACGTCTCCATAGGTCTCGAAATATGAGGTCGACCCTTTGATGTCGGTGAACATGACGGTGATGTTCTTCTGGAACTTCTCCTTGAGCATCTGGTCGAGCGCGGCCTGTTCCTGCTCGAGCCGGAGGCGCTCCTGGAGGATGGAATCGACCGAGGCGGGCATTTTATCGTCCTTCTTTGGGGCCTCGCCCTGATTTTTCTCTTTATCGTGCTCATTGTCCGCCATTTTACTCTCCTTTCATCTCCAGGGTGATTTTACCAAGCGGCTCTCCCACTCGAGTAATTTCAACCCGGTATTGTCCAAACTTAAGGTTCTCGAAAACGGCGGTCCCGCCGTCGAGCATCGAGCTTTCCAGCTCGAGGTCATCGTCGAAAAGACTGACCCTGACGCCCCTGGCGGGAAGGCCCGACTCGGCGTCCGTCATTTTTACCGTGATTTCCCCTCGGTCCGGCTTGGTTTTTTCCACGTCCACGTCGGTCCTGAACGGGGGCATCAGCTTGGAAAAGGTAACCAGGGTCTCGCTCACCACGTGGCCTTCTCCCCGCGTGGCGTCGGTGGCGGCAACGGCCTGGCCGCGGACGTCGTCGCTCATTTTAAGGACCTTGGCTACTCCTTTGGCGAATTGAATGACCAATTCCATGGTTTGGTTCCTCGAGGGGTCAAGGGCCTTGGCCCTGGCAAGTGCTCTTTGCGGTATAATTATCCGATCTTCCTTGTCTTTTTCCGAAAGGACCGTCTTGATTACCCGCAAGGTGAAAAGACACTCAGGGCATCTGGCGGCGTGCATAAGAAGCTCGTCGGCGAGAGATTCCTCGAGTTTTCCCTCAGCCAGGGCGGCCAGGGTTTCATCGTCCGGACATTTTCCCCTGGGCCGGCTGGTGATGGACCTTTTGGCCAATCTCTTTAATATGTTGTCTTTTAGCTTCATCTCAAAAAAATCCGTCGTTGAAAGGACCCTGCGCACCTTCAATCTCAAAGGAAATAGACGGGCGAGAAATTATTTTCTTCCCCGCTTCTTTACCGATTCTTTCAGTTTATTTTTAATCCTATTTACGCGGCTATAAACGGTTTTCACCGAAATGCCAAGTATTTGAGAGACTTCCTCGGGACCAAGTTCCCGTCCGTAATATAACTCCATGAAATATCTGTCGTTTTCGCATAATTCCTCAATGGCTTCCGCCATGGCCGCGTTTTTTTCGTTTTCCTCAAAATCTTCGTCCGGCATGGTCACGGGGTTCCTATGGGATACCTCGAGCGCCATTTCCTCGCTGGTAATGTCCACAAGTTTTATTCTTCGGGCCTTTTGCCTCAAATAATCGATAATGAACCTTACCGTAATGGTCCGAATCCAGGTCGCGGCGGTCGCGCCCTCGTACCCCCTGTAAAGTCTAAGCTTTTTACAGTCGTCCTTGATAAAGTGGATGATGACGTCGTTAAACAGGTCTTCAAGTTCTTCAGGGGCGGGCTTGTAATTCTTAAGGGAACAGGTGCGGTGGATGGAATAATAGATAAGCTTGCCGTATTGGTCCAGGAACCTGTCCCATGCCCCGGGCTCCGCGGCACAGCAGGCCCGGAGCAACTCCTTGCCGGAATCGAGATCGTCGAAACTATTATCGCCGTTAATTTCGGACAAAATTATATCCGCGCGTGGCCGTCTCCGCATTCCAGTCGGAAAAACGACGCGCCGGGCGCCCTCCTTACATTGGCCAACCGCTTATGAAATTACCAGATGCGGATAATAAGGTCAAGGTATGGGCGGCGCTCCAGCGGGGGAGCGCCCGGGCGGCCGCTTATAATTTATCGTACCTGAAGAAAAGCCTCTTGATGGGAGCCAGTATCCATCTGAAAACGATTATAGGTATGCCGGTTTTCTTGAACCTGAAATAGGCGTCCATGGCCGAAAGGCCCGAGAACATCCAGTCCGAGAAGCGGTAGGCCTCCTCGATGAGGTCCAGGCTAACGGGCAAAAGGTCGATAACGTTCTGCCAGGGATCGTATATGGACTTGTCGCCCTCCCAGATCACCTCGGGCTTGCCAAAGGCCTCCCAGGCCAGGCCCAGGAAACGGCCCACCCGCGGGTCGTCCGCGTCAAGCCCCATCTTCTTGGCCCCCACCCAGTCCACGGCCATGAGGTTCTCGCCCGCGATAATCGTCTTGGTATGGTTCGGATGGGTGTCCGTTATAACGCCGAGCTGGCCGTCAGCGCTCCAGAAGGCGTCGATAATCCCGAAGTGGACCTTGAAGTGCTTCATGCTCTCGATGGTGGGCCAGTCGTATTCGCGCTTGGTATGGTACTCGAGGAGCTTGTTCTGACAGGGCAGTGTCCCGTAAATGTTTTTAAGGGTCAGGGTGTACTGACAGAAGACGTGGGTCTTGTTCTTGGCGAAGGACACCCGGAAGTCGGCGTCGCGCCAGGTTGGCCCCACCCAGTGCATGCCCAGCCTTCCTCCGTAATCGTAGGGGACCATCTCCTCGGTAAGGTCCACTATCCGGTAGTTCTCGCCGGTGTATCCGATATATTCGGCGACTTTTTTAACCTCGCGGTTCTCATAATAGTTGCCATAGGTGCTCTGGGCCTCGACCAGGGCAATATTGGTGAATCCCTCATCATAAATAATTTTAATGAGCTTCTCGACCAACTGGGGGTCCGTAAAGGAGCTGTGGTCCTTTTTGCTGTGCATGAACATGAAGTTGGGCTTGACCGCCACCAAAAAGTCCTCTTTACTTTTTCCAGAGTCCTTATGGCATTTTTTAAGGACTTCCATGAATTTCGCGTCCTCGAGGGTCTTTTCAAGGAGCGCGATCTTTTCCTCGCCCTTGTTCACCACCACCCGGGTGGGACCGGTATGCTCGGTAATGTCCAGGTGGTCGCGACAGTAGACCGTCTGCCTTTTGAACCAGGCCCGGATGGACCGAAGATACAGGATAAGGGTGATCCAGAAAATGGTGCCGTCCACCAGAAAGATGGCAAGATAGGCGAAATGCCGGGCGGAGAAAAGAAACAGGCCCATGCCCGAGACGGCGCTCGCCGCCTTGGCCACCAGAACGTAAACGGTAAGGGGCTTGTACTTGACCACGTTGTAATAGACCATGCAACTGAGGGCGGAGATGGTGGTCATCATCGAGAAAGTGAGGGAAAGCCAGAACCTCTCGCTTGACATATCGACGGGCGGCAGCTTGAGATGCAGCCCTTCCGAGATATCGTTCATCAGGGTCAGCGTGAAGTCGGGCGCGAAAAGGAAGACGAAACCGACGAACAGGTAGGTCAGTCCCGCCACTCCCATGAAGTATCTTAGCTGCGTCTCCTGGCGATGGGGCGCCCTCTCGTCCTCGCCGCATCCTTTGTGCTCGTTCATGATTCCTCCTTTTCCTTGGGCGCGTCCTGGCCGAGGGACTCGGCCGCGAGGAAGGCGGCCAGCGCGAATTGGGTCAGTATCTCGAGGGGCCAGCATCCGATAACCAGAAACAGGGGCGGATAGCTTGGGCTATGGCTGAACGTCCATATCCCGGCGGCGATTGCCCCCAGGTACTCGCAAAGGTTGGCGGCGATAAGCGTCGCCATGACGGTCCCGGCGAAGACGGCGAAATTCATCCGGATGGAAGTATAGGCGGCGACGGCGAAGAGGATGACGTAAAAGGCCACGAAGTAATAGCCCACGCCGTCCCAGTACTCGCCGAGGGACAGCCAGATGAACCAGAAGAAGAAGGCCACGCAAAGCGGGTTGATCCATCTCGGCGCGGGCCTCAGCCATTGGGGGAAAGAGGGCTCGAGCAGGCTGACGGTCTTGATCAAGACCCGGGACGAGACAACGTAGACCGTGACCGCCGCCGCCACCCAGGCCAATATGCCGAAAGTGTAGAAATGGCCGGGCCCGTTGTAGGTCCAGCATTTCGAGGCCACGCCTATGGACTCCTTCACGTACTCGATCAGGAAGACGCCAAGCAAAAGGGCCAGCATCCTTTTGGTGGACGAGAAAAGGGCCATCCAGACCACGCAGGCGAAGCCGAAAAGGAGCAGGACCAGGAAAGGCCCTCTCAGCATGGGCGCGTAGCCTTCATGGACGGCCGCGAAAAGGGTGACGGCTATGAAAAGCCCGGCTAGAAAAAGGTTCTTGGGCCTGTCGTTGACGATATCCGACTTCATCCGGCTCCTCCCGCTTGAGTTGTAGTGCCGCCGCTATTAATACGATTATTAGCGGTCATATATTCCTATCACAAACGCCCTCGACCGGCAAGAGATATTTTTAAAAGCATGGGGAAGCCACACGGATAATCTTTTCTCGAGGCTTTAATCTCTTTCATTTGTCTGGAAGGAATTTGTTGAAGGCCATAGTACAGAGATTTGAAAGAAAAACGGCCATGAATATATAAGAATGCTACTCCCGACCGGTTATAGAAACTCGTTTCGCGGTGTATTTGACGATATCTATAATACTCGTATATGATGAGCCGAAAATTACAATTGGTGGATTCATCACGGCCGGCTGGAAGCGGGAATTTTCAAGCTGCAATAAGATACGTATAGACGACGGAACGTTGAAATCAAGATTTCAAACTTAAGTCAAAACGGGAAAGAAAGGAGAAGTCAAAATAATGGATTTTATAAAAAAGAACCGTTCAAAAATGGCCGTCCCTTTAGGGACTTCGTTACTTATTTGCTTAACGGTTGTCACCTGTGCGCTTCCACAAGGGGCCGATATTAAGTGGACCCACCCTCCGTTTCTTAATTTCGGTTACGGCATAAAGATTCATGACGTCGTAGACCCAAACATGAACGATAAGAATGAACGGATAGTTTTCTATTTTGGAGAGGGCCAGGACACTTCATCTTTTTATCCTGGCGACGATTTGGCAATTGAAAAATGCCTTGCCCATGAAATAAACGGGGTTTGGCAGTGCGACGGACAGTCCGAAAGTCTTGACCTCAACGAGTATCTCCCGACCGATTTCTGCCAGTTCGGTCCCGGCCAGCCGGGGGCTGAACTTTGCTTCATTTGCAATGATTATTCCACTCCATGCTCTTCCAGTGACAATAACTGCTGCCAGTTTATAGGCTTTCAATATGACACGGAGGAGTACATTCTATCCGAGTCGTCGAGAGTAACCGGATCGTTTACATACGCATATGCGTGGGACTGGACGGAAAAAGACGGACTGGATGATAAGATATACGACCGGCTGACGATATGGGTGGACAACCTGGAGGGAGACGCCTCAAGCAACTACCTGTATTTCGTAACCATAAACGGTCAATATACGCTTGAGTTCGTATCTCACGCGCATGACGACTCCTGGGATGAGATACCATATTTGAAGTCCCGCCGCCCGGCCTTTAACTCCGGTCTCGGGATCGGCGAACCTTTTCCACCACATGGTGAGTTGAAAATGGAGTTCAGCGAGCCGATGAGGATAGTTGCCCCTCATGCCTGGTATGATCCCGCTCCTCCACCCAGCGAAGATTCCTTCATCGGCCTGGACGAGTACGGCCAGGAAATCAGCGACTTCACCAACTCCACCGTTTTCAGGGGCTGGATGGACGCGGGGCTTCCTCCTAACACGGACGTCAATATTATCCTGTTCGGCGAGGGAAATGAATGGTGGAGCATGCTCAATTACCATCCAGACGACCTCATCGGCCAAAGCGTCCGTCCGTCCGAGATTGGACATGATCAATACTTGGTCTGGCCGCCCCTCCAGGACGCCGATGGAACGCGAATGGCCATGGGGGACTATATCGAAGCCGTCGAAAACCCCGCCGGGTCCGGAGTGCTGGAGGAATCATACACGATGGACGAGTTTTCCTCCCATGACCCGTACGACGTGGTGGAACTGCTCTTTAAAACGTCTCCCGTCCGGGCCGACGTCCGTTACGACAAAGACAATATCGACAATGAATTGCTGGCGCCCTACATGCCTTTGTCCGGATGCGTCGAAATGTCAGCCCAGGTTGACGAGGCCGAGGTGGACGGACTTGATCTTGAGGTCCTCGACCCGTCCGCTGATTACGCTGACTCCGGACTGGGCCTGGGCTCGTGCGGACCCATTTCGTCCGGACAGGCCGCGTGCGCCTTCGATTTTTCCGGCGTGCCCGTATCCGGGAAAACCTACTCCATAAGGTTCAATTCCTACTACGGCGCGGCGCTTAAAGGTCTCGATCAGATCAACGCTCAATTCGATCTAACCGGTGACCATGACGCCGACGGCCTTTCCGACGCCCAGGAGATTCAAAACCACTCCACCGACCCTTGTATAGCCGACACGGACGGCGACGGCTTGTTCGACGGAGACGAGGTTTACACCTATATGACTGACCCGACGGACCCGGACACCGATGGAGACGGCATGCCCGACGGTTGGGAGCACGTCAACGGTCTTGACCCGCTCGACGACGGCGATTGGGACGACGATCAGGATTCCGACGGCCTGACCAACCTTAATGAGTTTAATAACGGGACGGACCCATCGAATCAGGACACGGACGGCGACGGCCTATTCGACGACATGGAGATTTTCTACGGATATCCGTATGATCCTTTGGAACCCCAAGAAAATTCAAATATTATCGTTGACGCGCGGTCCAGCGTGTTCGGTTCTTTTGACGACCCATACAATCACAGGACCATTCCAAACATGGACACGGGACTTTACGAATTGTTCCTGCTGAATCAGGCCAAGGACACTTTCGACTACGTGGGAAATGGAATGCTGCTATTCGAGATTGACGCGAATGGCTCATTGACACTGGTAAGACATTTAAATTCCGACGTCTCCAGCGGAGATTGGGACGGCGTTGATACCGAGGACCAGTGGTTCGAGGACACGATAACTTCATTCGCCCTTAACGGAGACGAGCTTGTCATTGGATCGTTCAGAGGCGGCCTGTATTATTACGACCTTGTCAACGAAAAGATAAACAAACATTTTACGATGGCCAATACCAACGTTGCGGCCACGATTACCCAAATCGCCGGGAACGACATATATCTTGTTCCAGACGACTGCGATATAGTAAATCCGCTTTGTCCATCACCTTCGACAACCCCATGCTTGTCAAGTGATTTGACGAGTGGCTGGGATTGGCAAAACGCAATAAACCGGCAGATTATGATAAACGGATACAGTTTTATAGTGACTTCTATAAGCGTCGCCGGCTCCGAAATTGTAGTTCAGTTACTTCAGCCCATGGAATACTTCGCGCGACCAGACCCGATTCAAGGGGTGGGGCCATCCTACAATAAAGCCGTTTTCCAAACGGGGCTTATCGAGAATAACGTTTTTCAAATCCAAGCTGACTCGGATGATATATGGATCAATTCGGGCAGGAGTCAAATGAAAAGCCCGTTTCTAGGAGCGGACGAAACTGGGGGTATGAGTAAAATCAAAAAATCCGGTATCCAGGATGGAAATTCCTCGATAAGGCCTCAAGCTTCCGAGGCTGGATATAACATGTACCCGGCGGCCTCATTTCATATTGACTCGAACGAAACGAAATGGATCGTGTGGGACAATTCCGACTCCGCTACCGAGACCGCCATTGGAAAGCTTACACTAATCGGAGATTACAATGAAAAAACCTATACTTACGCCGATCCTTCCACAATCTATGGCGCGGAACCTATAAGCGTCATTGAAGACGCGCAATTAGGAGAGAAAAAATATTTGTTATTCGGTACAAAATATAATGCGGGGAGTATTGAGAAAGGAGTCTTTGTTTATGATATCGACTCGGATATCTTCATCGCTAAATTAAGACATAACTTGGACGACTACTATCATGTTATCGATGGAGATCAAAGCGGCGATCCAAACAGCATCTTGGGCAATAATGTATTCGCGATAAAGGCTCAAGTAGTTAAGGTAGGGCCCTCTAATAATGAGAAAGACCACGTTTTCGCCTGGATTGCTACGGACCATGGAGTAAGCCTGGTCGATCTGCCGCAGACCTCTACTGATGAGCTAGAAAATTGCGGTACCAACTGCGCCTTTGAACATTTTGACGCGTCTAGCAAGGTTACCAACGGATGGGACTATTCTGGATACCCAATGATGCACGACGACGTTTTACAATATTCTTGCCTGCCGGATAACATTGTATATGACGTTCACGTTGAAAGCGCAATTCCTGCGAATGATATAAAGGACGTGACGTGGACCGTATGGTTTGCAACCGCAAGCGGACTTGCACGGTTCAAAGGCACAAGCGAGGAGTTTCAATATGTCGATAGCCAGTGCGAGCAATTACATTGGGATTATTACAATAATAGTACGGATTCATTATTATTCCCCGACCAAAAAAATGATAAAGTTAGCTCCATGCTATTTTTCAATCATGGTGACAAGGATTATCTTGCCGTAGGGTCGGGGGATCCTTTTTATCATAATACCGGAAATACTTCTAAAGAGATAGAATTACTTAATGAAGCTAATAAAACCAGCCCAAACAAGCCCTTCAGAAAAGTAAGAGCAAATATCTTTATCAATGAGGATTGGACACAAAACGTTTGGGAAAGAGGATACAATTCGATATATAACTTTTATACGAAAGATTTTCATGACGCCACAAGCGTTACTGGAGATGAATGCGGAATAGAAGAACCGCAATGCATAGAAGACGAGATTCACAGGTTGAAATTTGGCAATCTCGACTTGATCATGGACAAGTTGGTACAGGAAAGAGACGTGATACCCATTATAGGTTTCCATAGTTTTCCGATGATTATTTGGAATGAAATGGGAAAAGATTGCGGCCACTTTTTTGCTAGTGACCCTGAACATTCCATGGGTTGCTGGGGAAGCGTAGATTGGAGAGTCTATCAGAACCTCGTTTACGCTCTACTTTATCACTACCGGGAAAGATATGGGTCCGATAAAGTTAATAGTTGGTACCTCGAGATTTATAACGAAAACGGCCCATTTGATCTTAATGACGATTACTATCAGGCCACTCTTGAGGCCATTGAGGCTTTTGAGGCCAAATACGGAAAGACCATCAATTTTGGAGTTAATAAAAGCGGATTTGTAGACGATTTTTCATTCTCGGAAGGAGATGATGGTTGGATGTCTCGTTTGGATATTATTACGTGCCATCCATACGACCACGCCTCTCTATATAAAGCCAGCCCAATCCATTTGCAGACTCATTTAGATGGCGTAAGAGCATCAAGACTCTGGATTCATAAATTATTTCCACATGCCACATGGGCATATACTGAGGACGGCCCGTGGTTCTCAACGGACTCCCGGGCTAATTACGATATATTTCTTCGCACGTATAACAATCATCGATTCGGAATCTACAACTGGGACGGCGTAAGAGATATCCATGATAGCTCCATGCTTGATATACTGAGGCCTCCGGACTTCTCGAATCATGAAAACTTCAATTTCAGTAAAGCGGGTTCTTTTGTAAATCTATGGAATTATACAAATTATATTGAAGATAAAGCCGTCGTGAGAAACGTTAATTTCACGGCCCAGGAAGCTTTGTCCCATTTGGGAGACCTGAGAATCTTCGCTTCGAAATACGGAAACGGGTCAGAAATGGCGCCATTCGCCACTCTCGATTCCCATAACATGGGCAGCATTGCCGTTGCCGCGCAAGATTACTCTTTCTGGGGATTATATCCTGATGATTTACTAGACCAAGCGCTGGTAAACCGAAGCGTAAGAACACATAATATAACCATCAATGGATTGGACCCCAACGCCGAATACAACGTCCTCGAGTACAAACTCGACGAAGAGCATGGAAGCGAAAGCGACGATGATTACTATCTTGGCGCTTATTATCAATATATGGAACAAGGCTGCGCCATCAAGCCACAGAACTGCACGGGACCGGTCCTGGAAAAAATAATCGAAGACTCCAAATTGAAAAGATTGAAGGGCGCCAGTGAAAGAGCGTTTTCAGAGATGGTGTCGGGGTCCTCGCATATCGATGGCTCTATCGATCTGGTCGAGGGCGGAGCCTACGTAGTAGAGTTACAGGCCGCGCCGGTCCTTCATCACGATCCAGCCCAGATTCCGGCGGAACATTCCATGATATCCGACCCGGCGGGAAACATCTTCGTGACTTACAAGGCGGGGGACAGCCTGTTCCTCAAGTCGTGGGACGTTAACACTAATAAATGGTCCGTCGAGGGCGTTTTGGACTTTGACGACTCAAGGTCCGTGTCTGACGTGCAATACGTCGTGGACGCTCAATCATATCTCGCCTCCTTCCAGGACGGCGCGCCCGGAGGGCCATACGAGGGAAAGAAAATAATCCATCTCGCCGATCATTACATCCACCCGGAGTCGATCGTCCTTACCCAGACTGGGATTGATTATACCCCTCGAAACGCCTGTTATCAGGGAATGTACAACCTCAAGTACAATTACCATGACAAGACCCTCGAGCTTTGTCCAGGGTCCGAGATGAGCGACGGGCAGGTAACGGTTAATTACGACCGCTCGGTAGTCCTGCTGGGAGCCGAGAGTTCGGCCAATCAACCGGGATTATACGCGCATGACGGCGTCAGCCTTTTTGGCCACGTGGTGGAACAAAACGGGCTGGTTGGAGGCCAGATATCCCTCTCCACCGCCCCGGATTCCGCCAACAACCCTGGAGCCGTTCACTACGCGTATATCAATGATGATACGGCCGATACCGTCAGATACTCCCAATGCGTTTTCTCCTCCAGTTCCCCATATATATCCTGCCTTGACGCCATCGAGATCGCGGAAATAGACATTGGCAACGGAGCGATCGACATGACCTCGAAGGAGATATACAACGCCTTTTATGGCCAAACGAGAAACACCGCTTTTATAAGCAAATTGGACGTGAGCGGCACGGGGCAGATAAGTGCCTATGCCGCTCACCTTAACCAGGCTCAGACCGGACTGGCCAGCGCCTTATTGCGCGTTGAATACATCCCTGTCTCCGGCAGGTTGAATTTCGATACTTCCTGTAGCCTATTTAACAACAATTTCATCGCCCATCTCGCGTATGGCGCTAACGAATACGGCACGGGCAAGATTTACTACTCTTTTATTTCCGGGGGACAGTACTTGACCATATTGGTTTCCGACGGGAGCGCGGACGCCACTGACCCGTCGATTACCATCGATCCGGCCGGAGACGTGAACGTCGTTTACATGCAAGTCGTGGATGGCTCGATTCAAATCCACCATCGTAAGGTGATGATCAAGTACGACTCCGACGCCTCGGGTTACGATCTGCATCTTGGAGACGTAAGAAACGTGACGGACTATGATCTCTCCGAAGACGCTTCCGCGCCGGTGGTGGACGTGGACCGGAATCTTCATATGAGTTTCTTATGGCTGGATAAATATTCTTTCAAAGAAGATAGCGAGAACGATAAATTGATGTATCGATACGTCAGGCAATAGGCGCCTGGGCGGGTGGGCCACGCGGTTTTGCAAAAAATCGCGTGGCTCGCGCGAAACGAGACGGGTATGCCGTTAAAAGCTTCTCACGGTTCTTGGAAATTCAATTTGAGCTTTTAACTTCCTTAACGCGCGCATACGGTGAAGCCGCAAGCTTCTACTTGCCTCGTGGCGCAAGGCCCGTTCGTTTGGCCCACCCCCTCATTCGCGCCGGATGAGGGGGACAACCCCGGAAAAGAGCTCGAGGAGGGCGGCGCCATTCAGACTTCAGGATATCTTCCGCAGCCGATGCCCTCGCCCAGTTTGCACCAGGTGCATTGGCCCGGCGTCTGATCGGCCAAAAACAGTTGGGACTCGCATTTTCCGCAAAGGTATTCCTCGCCCTTTTTCATGGGCCCGTCGCAGGGAGTAATGGTCATGGGGCACAGCTCGACGCAGTAGCCGCATTTTTTGCAGTAATCGGGCCGGACGCCAAAGGGAAAATCAACTCGGCGGTCCTTGCCCCGGCCCACGAAGCCGATGGCGCGCGCTCCCCAAAGCTCGGTACAAGCCCTTACGCAGCGCCCGCACAACACGCAGTCATGGTTGCGGAAAGGATACCTGACCTCCTTGACCCCGCACCGCGCGGCTATGTCCTGGATGGCCCTCGAGTTGGGGGCCTGGGCCACGAGCAGCTCGGCGATATTTTTGCGAAGTTTTCTTATCTTATCGGTATTGGTTTTTATGACCATTCCCTCCTGGACCTTGAGGGTGCAGGAGGTCGTGATTTTGGATTTTCCGTTAACCACGTGCTCGACGATGCAAAGCCTGCAGGCGCCTATATCCGAGAGGGTCTCGACGTGGCAAAGGTGAGGGATGCAAATCCCGTACTCCAGGGCCACGTCCAGGACGCTGGTTCCCTTTGCCGCCTTGACGTTTCCGCCGTCTATAATTACGTTCACGTAATGGATCATGTTTCACCTCGTCAGTTGATTTGTATGGCCTCGAACTTGCACTCGCTCCGGCATATGCCGCACTTCTGACATAGTTTCAGGTCGATCGAGTGGGCCATCTTTTTGCTTCCGCTGATGGCGTCATGGGGACAGTTACGTTTACAAACTCCGCAGCCCGTGCACTTTTCGGGATCGATGGAGTAGCTGATAAGGGCCTTGCAAACGCCCGCGGGGCATTTCTTGTCGTTAATATGCGCCTCGTACTCCTCGCGGAAATAGCGCAGCGTCGAGAGCACCGGGTTGGGCGCGGTTTTTCCGAGTCCGCAAAGGGCGGTCTGGCTGACGGTGTCGGCCAGCTCTTCAAGCAGCTCGAGTTTTTGCGGCGTGCCTTTTCCCTCGGTGATATCCGTGACGATCTCGAGCATGCGGTCGATGCCCAGGCGGCAGGGCACGCACTTGCCGCAGGATTCATCCTGCAGGAACTCGAGGAAATACTTGGCCACGTCCACCATGCACGACTCCTCGTCCATGACCACCATGCCGCCGGAGCCGACCATGGAGCCCGCCTCATAAAAGAGATCGAAGTCAACGGGCAGATCGAATTTCGAAACCGGGAGGCAACCGCCGGAGGGACCACCCGTTTGCACGGCCTTGACGGCCTTTCCGTTCAAGGCCCCGCCCCCCACGTCGAAAACAACCGTCTTGAGGGGCGTGCCCATGGCGACCTCAACGAGGCCCGTGTTCTTGACGCGTCCAGTCAAGGCGAGGATTTTAGTTCCCTTGCTTCCGCTTGTCCCCTTGGAGGCGAACCATTTGGCCCCGTTCGATATTATGGAGGGGACGTTGGCCCACGTTTCCACGTTGTTCAAAGTGGTCGGCTTGTGCCATACCCCATCGATGACGGTATGAATGTCCTTTGGCCTTGGCTCTCCCACTTTTCCCTCGAGCGAGGCCATAAGGGCCGTCGATTCTCCGCAGACGAAAGCTCCGCCTCCACGTGCTATCTCGACGTCGAAGGAAAAGGAAGACCCCAAAAGGTCCTCCCCCAACAGGCCCATTTCTCTTGCCTGTTCCACCGCTATGCGCGAATGTTCCACCGCCAGAGGATACTCGTTGCGGACGTAAACGTATCCCTTTTGGGCGCCCACGGCCAGGGCCCCGATCATCATGCCCTCGAGCACGAGATGGGGATTGCCCTCGAGGAGGCACCTGTCCATATAAGCGCCGGGGTCACCCTCGTCGGCGTTGCAGATAACGTACTTCTCGTCGCCCGGCGCCTCATGGCATTCGGTCCATTTTTTGCCGGTGGGAAATCCGCCTCCTCCTCGGCCCCGCAGGCCGGAGACCTTGATCTCACGGATTATCTCCTCCGGAGCCATGCCCTCGAGGGCCTTGACAAAGGCCGAGTAGCCTCCAATCGCCACGTAGTCCTCGATCGAGCAAGGATCAACCTCGCGGTTAAGGGAGAGCAACCGACGCTCCTGGGCCGCGTAAAAAGGTATATCGGACTGGGTTTTAGCCCTCTTCCCGGTCACGGGATCCGTGTAAAGAAGGCGCTCGACGATCTTGCCTTTGTGGAGGGTCTTGAACACCACCTCCTGGGCGTCCTCCGGGGTCAGTTGGCAATAGAAAAAATTGCCCGGCTCGATCACGGCTATGGGACCCTGCTCGCAAAACCCGTGGCATCCCGTCACCCGGACGTGGACCATCTCGTCCATGCTCTGCGCCGTCAGTTCCTTTTTTATGGCCTCGATAACGCGCTGGGACTCCGAGGCCCGGCAGCCGGTTCCGCCGCATATGGTGATGGTTTTTTTGGCTTTTCCCCGTGAGCGGCTGATCTTTTTGGCCAGAGCTTCAAGGTCGCCGGATTTTTGCAACTTAGGCATCTTTGGACTCCTTTTTCTCCTTGAGAGAAAGCTCATTGATAAGTTTCCGAAGTTTGCCGGGAGTCATGTGGTGATGGTAGACGCCGTTTACGGAAACGATGGGACCCAGGGCGCAGGCCCCCAGGCAATTGACGTGCTCGACGGTAAAGAGGCCATCGTCGGTCATCTGGCCGGGCTTGACGCCAAGCTGAGCTGTAGCCTGGTCCAGAAGCAGCTTTCCGCCGCGCACGTGACAGGCGGTGCCCATGCACATGGTGATCACGTTTTTTCCGCGGGGGAACAGCTTGAAAGCCTTGTAAAAGGAGGCCACGCGGTATACCTCGATTTGCGGCACTCCCAGTTCCCTGGAGATTTCCTTCATGGCTTCCTCGGGTATGTATCCGACGCTTTCCTGCAGGTCCTGCAGTACTTCGATAAGCTGGCTGGGACTGCTGCGTCGTCCTTTTAAAATGGAGTCGAGTTTAAAGGTCTGCATATAAACCTCCAGGTTCGATTGAAATAGTGAATTTGTTATTGACCTTACCGATTCTAGAGTGTAAGATTAAGCGTGTAAATACGGATTAATTACAATATAATTGCCTATTTATTATAGGCAAATATAACTATTATTCATACAGTATGTTTTGCCTATATAAAATGTGTAAAAAGGGATGGATATGAGTAAGGACGAGTTTGGACCAGTCGGGCCGGAAGGCAATCATCATTATCCCGATCAAGAGCTGGCAAAGTTGTGGAGAATTCCCTTCAGCGACGAGTCGGAGTTCGCGAAAATCGAGCAGGCCCTGCGCGAGCGTATAAAGGAGCTAAACTGCCTTTACGGAGTCTCCCAGTTGGCGGAGCGTCATTTCAATTCCCTTGACGACCTTCTTGGCAGTCTGGTGAATTTTCTTCCCCACTCTTGGCAATACCCGAGGATAACCAGGGCCAGGATTACCTTCAAGGAAAAAACCTTTAAAAGCGATGGTTTCAAGATCACCAAATGGCGCCAATACTCGAGGATTTTCATTTATGGCGAGGCGGTGGGCGAGGTTTCCATGTTTTACATGGATGAGCGCCCGCCCGCGGACGAAGGCCCTTTTTTAAAAGAGGAGAGAGCGCTTCTGGACGCGTTGGCCGAGCAGATCGGCGCCATCGCGGCCAGGATTTCCGCCGAGCTCGAGATTCAGGAAATAAATAAGCAACTCACCCTGGAGCGCAGGGCACTGCAGGAATCCAACGTCGCCATGCGCTCGGTCCTTTCCCGGATCGAGGAGGAAAAGCAGGATATCTACCGGAACATAAAGGCCAACGTGGACAAAATTCTCATGCCCATTCTACACGCCCTGGCCCTGGAGCTTCCCGCGAACCAGAAAAAGTACGTGGAAATGCTGAGCGCCAACCTCGAGCAGATAACTTCCCCCTTTATCAGCCATTTGTCGCGTTCCTACCACGCCCTCACCCCCACGGAGATATCCATCTGCAACATGATACGAAACGGCCTTCGCACCAAGGAGATAGCGCGGGTCAGAGGCGTTTCCGACTCCACCGTGAATCGACACCGCGAAAACATCAGAAGGAAGCTTAATATAACCAACAGCGACGTCAACCTCGTGACCTACCTTCAATCCAGCATGTGGGAGGATGAAAGACGCTGATTTTTTTTTTTAGGATCGGGCGCGCCATAAAACGGCTTTGCCAAAACCGCGTGGCTCTCGCGGAGCGAGACGGGTATGCCGGTATCAGCTTCTCACGGTTCTTTGAAAAATCAATTTGAGCTTTTCGCATGCAAGTGGAGCCGAAAGCTTCGACATGACTTGAGGCGCTAAGCCCGTTCGCTCCGCTCACCCACTCATTCGTGCCGAATGAGGTGGGCCACCCAAGATGACGAGATCGAGGAGGGCGACACCCTCAAGCTGTCCGTGGCGGGCGCGCTGGACGCGGGGACGTACACGGTTCGGTTCGATAATGGGTCGGGCGCGGTTTTCACCATCGAGGCGTACGTTTCCGAGGGCGCGACTTATATCCTGGTGGACACGGGAGACCCCGGGGACGACGCCGGCTCCGGCTCATACGATATTGGAATGATATGGGGATATCATACTTATTTATTGACGTTTCCGATATCTCATGTCAATATCGGCAATGATAGTTATAGAGGGTGGATATTGAATAGCTTAATACAAACAGGAAACGAAATATTATCTCGGCACTCGGAGGAGATACTTGGGCATACAGCGAATTAAGTATGCTGTCCCCAGAACTTCCCAAGTATGCTGTCCCCAGAACTTCCCCTGTCCCCAGAACTTCCCCAGAACTTCACGCAAAATTTAAGACAATATCGCGGGCCATCCCACGCCACCCTGGGAATGAGTTCACCATTTAAAATTTGGCAACAATCACTGGTCCTCGAACAACGTCCCGGCCTGCCAGTTGTAGTATCCGGTTATGGTATGGCCGTTTCCTCCGCTTACGGACGAGTAATTTCCATTGGCGTGGTTCTGGTATCCGCCGCTGACGGTGGATTCATTTCCGTCCGCCCCGTTGCCTCTTCCTCCCAGGACGGCCGAGTCGTCTCCGCTGGCGACGTTATTGTATCCTCCGCTCACGACCGCGAAGTCTCCACTTGCAAGGTTGTGATAGCCGCCGCTCACGCCGGTGGCGTAGCCGGCGGACCTGTTGTCAAAGCCTCCACTGACGGTGGATGCCATGCCGTAGGCCAGGTTGCTGTCTCCTCCGACCAGGGTCGAGTTTTCGCCTACCGAGTGGTCCGTCACCAGGGAATCGCCGGCCAGGTTTCCGTAACCGCCGATAATGGCGGAATAATTGGCAAAGGCATGATTGGTGACGTAGCCTCCTCCTCCCGCCACGGTCGAGCAAGACCCGCTCGCGACGTTAAGGCTTCCGCCGCTGACGCTCGCGTAGACGCCAAGTATACGGTTGCCCTGGCCGGCGACCAGTCCGCCGTAAGAGCTGTAACCGTGATCTTTGCCGACGATAATGTTATGCGAGCCGCTCCTGTCATATAAGCTGGAGTTTTCGTTATACCCGACGATCAGGTTGCCGTATCCGGTGGTGTCGCCGTCGGTCGCACCCGTGCCGCTTCTTACGTGGACGTTAACGCCCGTAAAGATAAGGTCGGATACGGTATCACCCTTTTTTGTCACTGAAACGGGCTCAAGCTTTTCCTCCACGACGCCAAGCGTGGCGCTATTGGTCGCGATATTTACGGAGTTGCCGTCGATTTGCGCTTGAAGCGCGGCGATCATCGCGTCGACTTCCGCCTTGCTATAATAGTCCCCGCCCCCGCAGTCTCCCGCGACCATGGCGAAGGGGACCGAGGCTATCCTTTGGCGGGGCGTGAATACTTCTCCTCTTACGGTGACCTCGAGATATACGGTCGAGCCGGAAAATACGGATGGAGTGATCGGGTTGACGCTTCCCAAAAGGACCGAGTAGATGCCTTTACTGACGCTAACCGCCGCCTGGGTCTCGCCCCATAATAGGCTCGAGCCGGGAGTATCTCCGTCAACCAATTCGAAACGGACCTCTAACGTGGACCCGTCAACGGGCGCCCCGCTATGATCGATGAGCCTGCCTTGGTAGTTAATTAGTTGAGGAACGTCTTGAGCGTTCGCCAAACCGCACGACGCCAATATGACCCCAAAAAGGAGCCAGGCCATGGTCTTCGACTTCATTTTTTCCCTCCCTGTATAGTTGCCGTTTAACTCCGGCCCCACCCCGGAAAGGCAAAGGAAAATAATGCTCCTTTTTGTATTAGGAGGTTATTAACCTTTCCTTGGCGCGGCTCGACAAAGAATAAACCAGTTGGGCATGGGGTCCTCGCCCATCTTGAAGGCTCGGCCTATGACCACGTCGTCCGATACCCAGCGCAGGTTGTCCTTGGTTCCACCGTAAACGAACATGCTGGGAAAGGCGTCGTTGGATTTGATTTCCGGCCACCCGGCGGGCCGCTCGGAGGGTATGCGCGTATAGTTGACCTGGATTTCGTATTCCTCGTTCTTGGGGTTCCTGTTGACCATGTAATAGCCGGGTCCCACCAGCCAGCCGATCCAGGCGTTGTTGTAGCCGCACAGGTTGCCTTCATTGTCCAGGTAAAAGACCTTCTGGAAGAGGGTGAAGGCGGGCAGGGAGTTCCTGCCGTCAAAGGGGAAAGCCTCGAGGGGCTTGGCGTCGCGGGGAACGAAATAATCGAAGTCGAGGGGTTTCGAGTTCTCGGAGATTTCCCATAATTTCACCTGCTCCTTTTTACCCAGCTCGCGGGACTGGATCACCCGCTCGGGATGAGCGAGCGAGTCGAGATGCTCCGTGACCTCGGCGAGAGTCACGCCGGCGCGATTTAAAAGTTCCTTTAACCTGGACATGGTCCACCTCCTATGATCTTCGCGGGGCTTGCCGCGCTTTCATTTTAGCATTATTGGCCGGGTATCCAAGCCCAAAATTTATCCGGAAACATGCCGGCCCGGTTTCCGGTTCGGGGGAAGTTAAAAACCAGGTGAAGAAATTTCCCGTAAGCGTTATAATACGTAGCGGAAACGGATGAAACGCCTTTTGATAGCCACCACCGATGAAGGGGCGGTCTCCTCGATCCGGGAATGCCTGGGAAACGAGTATGAGGTCGAGACGACCCTCGACCGGGCGTCGTGCCTGGCCAGGTTCATGGAAAGGCGCCACGAGTTCGCCTTCATCGATCTTTCATTCCTGCTCGACGGCGAGACCCGGGAAAAGGAAGACTACGGAGAGGCGCTGGCGCCGTACTGGAACGCCTTTCCCACCGCCCATATAATCGTCATGGCCTCCCAGCCCGAGATCAGGAGGGCCGTCAACCTGGTCAAGGCCGGGGCCACCGATTACCTGACCTATCCCATCAGCCCGGCCGAGGTATCTCTCGTGACCGAGACCACGGCCGAGTCCATCCGCGCCCAGTCCGAGCTCGAGTACTTGAGGGACCGCTTCTGGAAAAGCGAGTCGGAAAAGGTGGTACACACGCTAAACCCCGTGATGAAAAAGGTCTTCGACAAGATCAAGTCCGTGGCCCCCACCAGGTCCACGGTCCTTCTCACCGGCGAGACCGGCACCGGAAAAAGCGTGCTGGCCAAGATCATCCACCTCCACAGCAACCGCTCCAACGACCAGTTCATCAGCGTCCACTGCGGGGCCATACCCGAGACCCTGGTCGAGAGCGAGCTTTTCGGGCACGAGAAGGGGGCCTTTACCGGGGCCATTAAAAGGAAGCTGGGAAAGTTCGAGATAGCCCAGGGAGGGACCATCTTCCTCGATGAGGTCAGCACCGTCACCAAGCCGGTCCAGATAAGACTCCTCCAGGTGCTCCAGGAAAAGACCTTTGCCCGGGTGGGCGGCGAGGTGGAAATCAAGGCCGACGTCAGGGTCATAGCCGCGTCCAACGAGGACCTCGAGACCCTGATCGAGGACGGCGGCTTCAGAAAGGACCTTTACTATAGGCTCAACGTTTTCCCCATCGCCATCCCTCCACTGCGGGAAAGGATCGAGGATTTGCCCTTTTTGGTCCAGAGCATTCTACACGAGCTGGATAAATACAACACGAAAAATATCAACGCCGTTCATCCACAGGTAATGGAGGCCTTCAGAAACTACGATTGGCCGGGGAATATAAGGGAACTTGAGAACCTGATCGAGCGGGCTTATATAATCGAGCGCTCGAATATTCTTTCGCCCGAGAGTTTTCCCTCCGAGCTTTTCGGATCCATGAAGCCGGGTACCCGTATCAGCCCCGACCTCTCCGGCACCCTGGCCCAGGCCAGGGCCGAGGCGGTTCAACTAGTTGAAATACAATATCTTAAGGAGCTGTTGGCCGTTAACAACGGGCGCATGGACCAGACGGCCAAATCGGCTGGAATAGGCACGCGTCAACTGCATAAGCTGATGACCAAATACGAAATCAAAAAAGAAGATTACAAAACGCGTAAAGGAGACACGAACAAACCGGAACCGTAACTTCACATCGCCATTATAGGAACCTGGAGTTCTTGTTTTAAGCATTCAATTCGTTTTTTACCTAAAGCCTTTTTAAATGAGCTTCTTGCAAAAGTCCCTTTCTTGGCGGCATAGCCGCTTTGGATTGTGGTCTCTTGAGAGCGCTTTCGATGGCCTTGGCTTGAAAAAGCCTAAGAATACAACGGTTAGCCTCGCGTCAAGCCGCTCGGAAGAAAAGCGGCGTCGAGCCGCCGCACTCCAAAGCGGGACTTTTGCAAGAGGCTTAAATAAAAGAGTTGCCGCTAAAGGGAAAAAAGGGACCCCCCCAAAATCCTTTTTGGAAGAATTTTCCCGTTTCGATATCTTTTCAGTCACTTGTCAAACAGGAACTTAAAGTTCCTATAATTTGCCATTCTAAAATGAAACATTAATATAAACGGCGACTTAAATTTTTGGCACGATCTTTGGTATATAGCTGGCCATGACGACCGACGAAAAACAGCAAAACGGCATTTCCAATCATTTGGGCGATAAGTCGGCGTCAGTGAGAGGGTCGGGAATTTCGGTAAAAGGAATAATACTTCCCGCGGAATTGGACTGGAATTTCAACACCACCAGCATCATGGTGTCCACGGACCAGGAGGAAGAATATCTTCTTGCGCGTGGGGCCAAGGAGAGGGAACTATTCGACCATATAAGGGAATCGGTAAGGGTTACCGGTACCGTTATGGATAAAGGGGAAGGCCAAAAGATAATCGACGTTACCGATTACGAAGTTATTGATTACTAGAGGTCTTGGTATCAAATCGTTTCGCGATACGAAAAAATGGAGGATTTGTAGAAATGGAATTCAAAAAGGCAATGGTTCTTACGGCTATGCTTTTCGCGGTATTGGCGGTGGTTTTCGGACCGTCCGTCAAGGCTTCCGCGGAGGAGGGCACGGTCGCCCGTGTACAGATGGCTTTCGATATTATATCGGTTTCCGACGATGACGTAACCGACGGCGCGACCACTGACGACGGTGACACCGCCGAGGTAGAGGAACTCATTTCGATTTACGCGGCCAATGAGGACGACGTCGAGGACGGGACCACGGCAGAGGACGGCGACACCGCCGAGGAGTTGAGCTCGATTTACGCCGCCAATGAGGACGACGTCGAGGACGGGACCACCATCGAGGACGGCGACACCGCCGAGGAGCTGAGCTCGATTTACGCGGCCAACGAGGACGACGTCGAGGACGGGTCCACCATCGAGGACGGCGACACCGCCGAGGAGTTGAGCTCGATTTACGCCGCCAATGAGGACGACGTCGAGGACGGGTCCACCATCGAGGACGGCGACACCGCCGAGGAGCTGAGCTCGATTTACGCCGCCAACGAGGACGACGTCGACGATGGCTCCACCATCGAGGACGGCGACACCGCTGAGGAGCTGAGTTCGATTTACGCCGCCAATGAGGACGACGTCGAGGACGGGTCCACCATCGAGGACGGCGGTACCGCCGAGGAGTTGAGCTCGATTTACGCGGCCAACGAGGACGAGCCGGACGACGGATCGACCGTTGGCGACGGCGACACCACCGGTGACGACGCGGGCGACGAAGCGCCTGGCGACGACGAATAGCAAGATTAGTATCAAGGAGAATCCCGGTACTTCAGCCAATAACCGAATCGCGCGGGGGTAGGCCGTGAAAGGCCGCCGGGGATGGGGGATGGGTTAACGCTCATCCCCCTCTGTTTTGGGGCAGGCAATAACCTAATTAATTCAGGAGGATTTCTATCTTATGAACGAAAAGACCGACGGCGGCCCTCCCAAGGGTGGTCAAAAAGCAAAGCATGAACTCAGCGGCATCCGTACGCTGGGACCCGTTCCGGACCTGGAACGCCATTTGCCCTCCGACTGGTGGAGGACGCTCTTCAACTCGGTCTATTTGAAAACGGATGGAGACGTAGTCGAGAATCTCGATGGCACCAAGGCCGAAATAGACCTGGTCACGAGCATAGGCGGCCTCGAGAAGAACGACTCGATCCTGGACCTTTGCTGCGGCCAGGGCCGGCACTCGCTCGAGCTGGCTCGCCGGGGCTTCAAGAACGTAACGGGCCTCGACCGGTCGCGCTACCTTATTCGGCTGGCCAGGAAAAGGGCCCGCGACGAGGGCCTTTCCGTCGAGTTCCGGGAGGGAGACGCCAGGAAGTTCCGCCTCAAGGACAGGGCCTTCCATTGCGTGACCATCATGGGAAATTCCTTCGGATACTTCGACCAGAAGTCGGACGACCTGGCCGTGCTTAACAACGTGGCCCGGGTCCTGGCCCCCAACGGCGTGCTGATCATGGACATTGTGGACGGCGCCTGGATGCGCGAGCACTATGAGCCGAGGTCTTGGGAGTGGATCGACCAGAACCAGTTCGTGTGCCGGGAAAGGTCACTCTCCAAGGACCGGGAGCGGATAGTGGCGCGCGAGGTCATCGTTCACGCGGAAAAGGGCGTCATCGTGGACCAGTTCTACGCCGAGCGCCTTTACGACCGCGACCAGATAGCGGACCTGCTTGACAAGGCCGGCTATCGCATGGTCAGGTTCCATTGCGGGTTCGAGTCCTGCTCGACCCGGAACCAGGACATGGGCATGATGGCCCACAGAATAATCCTGACTTCCCTGGCGCCGGAGAAGCCCCGCCTCAAGGCGGCCGGCAAGGCCAAGGCCCTTTATCCTAACGTCACGGTCATGCTCGGCGACCCCACTTTGCCCGACTCGGTCAAGGTGAACGGAAAGTTCAACGACCTGGACCTTGACACGGTAAGCAGGATGAAGGAAACCCTGGCCCAGCTCCCGGAGTACAAGTTCACCTATTTCGACAACCACCAGACCATGCTCCGGTCGCTTGTGGCCAATCCCCCTGAGTTCGTGCTTAACCTTTGCGACGAGGGGTACATGAACGATCCCTTCAAGGAGCTTCACGTTCCCGCCATGCTCGAGATGCTCGATATCCCCTATACGGGGGCCGGACCCGCCTGCCTCGGCCTCTGCTATAACAAGGGACTTATCCGGTCCATCGCCGAGTCCCTCGAGATACCGACCCCCATGGAGTCCTACCTTGGTCCCGACGACGTGGTGGCCACCATCCCCGCCACTCTGCCGGCCCTGGTCAAGCCCAACTTCGGCGACTCGAGCGTGGGCATAACCAAGGACTCGATCGTCTACAGTCACGACGCGCTTCTCGAGTACATCGAGCGGCTCCGAAAGACCTACAAGCGTTGCGCCGTGCTGGTGCAGGAATATCTGATCGGGACCGAGTACTCGGTGGGCATAGTGGGCAATCCCGGGCTGACCTATCGCGCCCTGCCGCCGCTCGAGGTCGATTACTCGGGTCTGGACAAGGACCTGCCTCCCATTTTGGGATACGAATCCAAGTGGCTGCCCGACTCTCCCTATTGGAAACAGGTGGCCTACAAGGAGGCGGAGATATCGGAGGACGTGCTTCGCAAGCTGCACGATTACTCGAACGTGCTGTTCGAGCGCCTCGGGTGCCGGGATTACGCCAGGTTCGATTTCAGGATGGACTCGAGCGGGGCCATCAAGCTCCTCGAGGTCAACCCCAACCCCGGATGGTGCTGGGACGGGAAGTTCAACATGATGGCCGGCTTCGCGGGCATGCGCTACGCCGATCTCCTGCGCGCCATTATCGACGCGGCCCAGGAGCGAGTCTCCGTGGCAAAGGCCGCCGGCCGCTCGGAAGAGGAGTGCGAGCTGCAACGAGACCTTGCCCCGAGCGTGGCCGTTCACGTCCCGGCCCCCGCCTGACGCGGCCGGACGTTAAAAACCGGTTTTAATTAAAGCGCCGAGGTTGTCGGAGGGAATAAAGAACCCGCCGGCAACCTCGTTGTCTCTCTTACGCGCCCGCGAGGCGGCAAATTAAGAAGACAGGGCGGACGCCTTTGTTCCTGCAATAAATCCACCTGCCTGAAGGGGAAATTTTTTCGAGCGTCCTCTTTCAACCGTGCTATAATCCATGGAATTGGCGTTTGGCAATCCGGAAGCAGTCGAAAACGGGGCCTAACCGCGGTCTTGCACCCGGCAAAAATATCCAATAAACTTAAAAGCCGCAACTTGTCGGGCCCCGGGAAAATTATGATATTTTATCGATAACCGAACTTCCCCTGGAGGAGTGGCATGTGCTATAAAGTGAGGCGACGGACGTCTCGGGTCATGCTGGCGGCGCGCCATCTTGCAAGATATTTGTCCCATGAACGGATGCTTCCAAGGCGGATCGAGGTCCATTTGACATGGGCCGCGTAAAACCCGATATGCCCGGACGCGGTCCGACGCCGGCCATCAACGCCCTCTTGCCGGCCTTTGTATCCTTAATTATTTTTCCGGCAATCCTCCTGGCCCCTTCCGTCAAGGCCGACGGACCGGCCTTGTCAACGCTTTCCGATTCCGAACGGGCCTGGCTGCAAGCCAACGCCGGCAAGGTCGAGCTTTGGTATAACCCGGACTTTCCTCCCTTGGAGTTCGCGGCCGAGGGCGGAGGGTTCGTGGGCATGGGCGCGGACGTTATCGCCCTCATCGAGAAGCGCCTGGGATTGACCTTCAATAAGCGCGTCCAAAAGGATTGGAACCGCCACCTTGACGGACTTGAAAAAGGCGCCTGCGCCATCGCGCCGACCATAGTCCAGACCGAGGACCGGGAGCGCTACGCCTATTTCACCACCCCTTACGCCCGTGTCCCCGTGGTTATCATTGGCACGTCCGCCCTGGGAAAGGGCCTGTCGCTGGACGATCTCACCGGGCGGCGCGTGGCCGTCGTTTCGGGCTTTGCCAGCGAGGGCTACGCTCGCGGCCAGTCGGAGGGACGATATGACGTGGTGACCGTGCCTCGAGTCGAGGAAGGGCTGCGCGCCGTGGCTTTCGGCCAGGTGGACGCCTACGTCGAGAACCTGGCCGTCGCCTCCTATTACATAAGCGAGAACGGCATTACCAATCTCCAGGTATGCGGCAAGACGGATTACGACTTCGTCTTCCGCGTGGCCGTAAGCCGCAAGTACCCGGAGCTTTACGGCGCCATTCAGAAGGCCCTTGACGACGTCGCGGACGCCGAGTTGGAGGAGGTTCACGACCGCTGGATTTCACTTCGCCCGCGGGAGGGGCCCTCGCCGGAGTCGGTGAGGCTCATGATAATGGCCGGGGCTTTTCTTGCCCTCCTCGCCCTGGGCCTGGCCATAATATCGGCCGTGCTTAAAAGGAGCTTAAACGAAAAAGTGGCCAGCCTTAAAAGCGCCCAGGATGAGATAGCCCTCAGCGAGGCCCGGTTCCGCTCCCTTTTCCTCCATGCTCCGCTCCCGCTTATCGAGTTCACCCTGCAAGGAGACGTGGTCAAATATAACGACGCGGCCACCCGCCTTCTCGGGTATACGGCCGAGGAACTGCCGACCTTCGACGCCTGGTTCGAGGCGGTCTGTCCGGACCCTGAATACCGGGAAAAAGTAAGGGCCACCTGGGCCAGGGACATGGAGAAGGCCATGGCCGGCAACGGCCGAATCGAGCACTCGGAATACATCGTCCGCTGCAAGGACGGGAGCGACAGGACGTTTCTCATCGGGGCCGGGATTATTGGAGACCGTGCCGTGGCTTCCCTGGTCGATATCGACGAGCGAAAGCGCATGGAAGTCGAACTCGAGGCAAGCCGCGAGCGTTTCTTCACCCTTTTCGACATGGCCCCCTTCTCGTGCGTGATCAACGACATGGAAGGCCGCTATATCATGGTCAATCGGCACTTTCTCGAAAGCATAAATCTCTCCCGCGACCAGGTTGTCGGCCGAACCGTGGCCGAGCTCGGACGCGCCACCCTGGGCGACGAGATGGACCACATCGCCCGGGAGATTATTAGGACCGGCTCCAGCCCCTTGCGGGAAGTTACCGTCCAGGACGGGACCTCTCGGCGCTCGATCCTTTTCGCGAGCCGTCTTATTGAATGGGACGACAGGCGGGCGATCCTTACCGCCACCGTCGACGTGAGCGACAAGAAAGAGGCGGAGGAGGAGCTAAGGCGCCAAAAGGAAAGCCTGCGCGTGACCTTGGACTCGATCGGCGACGCGGTCATCGCGACCGACACCTCGGGCCGGGTTACGCGCATGAACCCGGTGGCCGAGCGCCTGACCGGCTGGACCGCGGCCGAGGCGGAGGGAAGGCCCCTCCAGGAGGTCTTCGCCATCGTGGACGCGAGGACCCGGCAACCGGCCGAGGACCCGGTGTCAAAGGTCTTGAGTTCCGGCCAGATCGTCAGCCTGTCCAATCACACCATCCTCATCGCCCGGGACGGAAGCGACATCCAGGTCGCCGACTCGGGGGCGCCCATCCGGGCGGATGACGGGAGCGTCATCGGAGTGGTGCTGGTCTTCCGAGACGTCACCCGCGAGTACGCCGTCCAGGAACAACTCCGGCAATCGCAGAAGATGGAGGCCGTGGGCCAGCTCGCCGGAGGCGTTGCCCACGACTTCAACAACATGCTGGTTGCCATCATCGGGGGCGCCGAACTCATGCGGGGATTCATCCAGGACGATCCCGACAAGCTTCAGTATCTCGATATGATCCTGAACGCCGCCGGCCGCGCCTCCGACCTGACCCGCAAGCTCCTCACCTTCTCGCGCAAGCATCCAGCCGAAACGCGGCCCATCGACGTCAATCAGCCCATCCGCGAGGCCCTGGCCCTGATCGAGAGGACGATCGATCCCCGCGTCACTCTCGAGGTCTCGCTTCTGGAGGGACCTATCGAGATACTGGGCGACCAGTCGCAGCTTCAAAACGCGGTCCTCAACCTTCTTATAAACGCCACTCACGCCGTGCCCGGCGGCGGCCTGATAAGCGTGACCACCGCTCTCGCCGATCTCGATATGGCCGCCTGCCAGGCCACGGGTTTTTCCATCGAGCCGGGACGCTACGTCGAGATCGAGGTAAGGGACACCGGATGCGGCATACCGCCGGAGAACCTCCATAGGATTTTCGAGCCCTTCTTCAGCACCAAGGACCCGAGCCAGGGGACCGGACTTGGCCTTTCCACGGTGTTCGGCGCCGTCGAGCGGCATGGGGGGGCCATTACCGTTTATAGCGAGCCGGGAAACGGTACCAGCGTCCGGGTCCTTTTGCCCACCACCGAAAGGACCATGGAGGAGGAAGCCGCCGAGGGCGAAGTGCTGGAAGGTTCGGGCCGGTTGCTGGTCGTGGACGACGAGCCGACCGTGAGGACGGTGGCCGTCAGAATACTTGAAAGCCTCGGATACGAGGTCACCTCGGCGGAAAACGGACGCGAGGCCCTGGAAATTTTCGCCGCGAACGGAGGCCGATTCGACCTGGTCATCCTCGATATGATCATGCCCGAGATGAACGGACGAGACTGCTTCAAGGCCCTCAGAAAAATGCGGCCCGACCTTCGCGTCCTCTTGTCCTCCGGCTTCTCGCGAGAAGAGGACGTGGCCGACATGCGTAGCGAGGGCCTTGCCGGTTTTATTCACAAACCCTTTCGCGCCGCCGAGCTGGGAAAGGCCGTAAGGCGAGCCATCCTTTCCTGAGCCTTCAGGTTACGTCAAGGATTTTTCCAATCCGCTCGATGGTCTTGTCCACGTAGGCCGAGTCGTCCACCCGTATCTCGATGGCCCCGTCGGGACAGGCCTCGGCGCAGCGGCCGCAGCCCCGGCACTCATCGTTTATCACGGGACGGCCGTCCTCCATGGTGATGGCCTGGAATATGCACTCGTCCGCGCAAAGGCCGCAACCGCCGCAATCGTCGGTCACGTGGACCGACACGCCGGGCATCCTCGAGAACTTGGCCCCCACGAACGGCGCCGAGTAGGGTATGGTCCTGGTTATGCAGCAGCAGGGGCAACAGTTGCAGATGGACATGAGCCTTCTCTCGGGCCAGACCTCGAGCCAGACGTTATCCAGCTTGCTGTTTCCAACGCAGTGCACCAGTCCGGCCTCCCTGCACCTGGCCGCGTGATCGAGGGCCTCCTCGACCGAGGCCTGGCGGCCCAGGTCGGGATGGACCCGGGAGGCGGCCTCCCCCAGGAATATGCAGCCAAGCTCGCGAGGATAATCCCGGCACTCGTTACTCTCGCGGCAGATACAGAAGTTCATCACCACCCGGTGCGAGGCCTTCCGGATAAAATGCTCCAGCACCCGCGAGGGAAGCACCACGTCATCCCTGCCCCCCACCGACTCCTCGATTTTGATCACCCCGTCCTTGGGAAGGCAGATCATGTCGTCGGTCTTGAAGAACTGCTCGAGGACTTTGGCCGTATTGGGATTTTTTGTCGGGTTGTCGTGAGAGAGACTCTTGGGGTACATGGCCATATATTTATCGATGCGTTTCTTTACTTTCTCGTCCATCTCCCGCCTCCTTCATGAGCCGACGCGAGGGCCGGCCTTTTTATACCGCAAGATAAATATAGGGCGTTCAAATTGTCAAGACGGAAGGGATAACGAAATCCGATCCGGTGAGGGGAAGACGAGGATTCTTTTCCAATCAATCAACCTGTCCCAAGCCCAGCAGATACCCTCCCAGCCAGGTCGAGAGAGCGGCGTCGGCCATAAGCGCCCGGTCCATGGATTCCTCGTCGTCCTCGGCCAGGCCTTGGGCGGCCATAAGCATAACCGCCTCGTTTATGGCCAGGTATCCGGCGCTGACGTCGACCAGGGCCCGATAGGAACCGGGCCCGAACTCGCGCCTCTCCATGAAATCCTCCCATACTCGTCCGCCCCTCTCGATGGCGCCCGGCAGCCTTTTATCGAGGCGGCGGCTCATCCGCTTCCAGCCGTCGCTCGACGGATGAGCCAACTTATCGCGCAGGGGCAAAAGGGGAGAAAGGGCGGCCCCCGCCTCCGGATAATCGCACTCGATAAGTCCCCCGCAGACGATGGAATTGGCGAGCGCCTCCTGGCCCGCGGGCGGGCGCCTCAGCACCTCGAGCAGGTAGCCCCGGTTGTATCCATAGGTGAAAACGAGGGCGTTAAAAGCGGCCTTTAACTCAGCCCGCTTGGCGCCTAGGCCGCCCTGGCGGACGAGCCAGAGGCGGCGGCGGATGAGCTGGTCCAGCCCCAGAAGCGCGGGAAGGCGGAAGCTGTTAATGGCGGAGGACCCGATAGGCCGCTGCCCGGCCTCGATGAAGGTCCGGTTCAGCCAGACGCCTCCCTCGTGCCCGGAAAGGAACAGCGTTCCGTTTATATGCGGCATGTCGTTCACGCCAGCTTCTCCGGAAAGGACCTCGTGAAAGACGCGCTCGGGCAGCCACGCGAAAAGGAAATCCTCCCGGCCGGCGCCGGTACGACCCGATCGATAGGTTTCCTCCCATGCGGCCAGGGCGTCCCCGTCGATAATGATGGAGTCGCTCGCGAAGCGGGGAATGGATGGCGGCTCCGGGATGAAGGACTCGCCGCCAAAGGCGGCCGGGCAAAGAGCCATGGTTATGAGGGCGAGAAAAAACGCGGCCGCTTTTTGATATGACCTTTTTGCCAACCGCCGCTCCCTTCTCAGTCCGGCCTTGGCCTCAGGGGAAGGTGGACGGTAAAGGTCGTGCCCGACCCGGGACCTTCCCGGCTTTCCACCGCAATCTTGCCTCCGTGGGCCCGGACGATGTGATCGCAGATGGCCAGTCCCAGGCCGTAGCCGTCGTGCCGGGTCCTTCGTGAGGGGGTGCCCCTGTAAAAGGGCTCGAAGATGTGGGGCAGGTCCTTGGGGCTTATGCCCACGCCCGTGTCTCGCACCCGCAGTTGTACCTCGTCCCTCTCCCCGTCCATGACCAGGGTCACCTCGATCTTGCCCCCCGAGGGAGTATAGTGCAGGGCGTTGTCCATCAGATTATGGATGAGCTGCCTCAGCCTGGCCGCGTCGCCCTCGATCCGTATGTCGCCCTCGATGTAGGACTCGAGGCTGATGCTTTTGCGCCGGGCCGCCTCGAGGAAACCCTCACGAATCTCGGCCGCCAGAGCGCCCAGGGCCACCCCCCGAATGTTGAGACCCAACTCGCCGTAATCCGCCCGGGCCAGAGTAACCAGGTCCTCCACCAGCCGGTGGATGCGCTCGATCTCCTCCAGGTTCGACCGCAGGATGTCAACGTACTCCGACGGCTCCCTCTCCTTCATAAGGGCGACCTCGACGTCGCCCTTCATAATGGTGAGAGGAGTCCGGATGTCGTGAGAGACCGCTCCCACGAACTGGCGCTGGCGGGCCATGGCCTCCTCCATCCTGTCCATTAAGGAATTGAGCTCGAGCTGGACCTCGCCCAGGTCGTCCCGCGCGTCCGTCACGTAAAGACGGTCGCGAAAACCACCGCCCGAGAGGTTCTGAACCAGGTCCCGAGTCTGCTGCAAAGGGTTAAAGGCCAGGGCGGAAAGAAACCGGGCGGATACGAGAAAAAAAACCGAGCATAAAAGATATGAGATAATCGCGCCGATGGACGCGTATCTCGGATAAGCCAAAACGAGGGTGAGGGCGATCCACGCCGCGGATACGAAGCCGACCCCCGCAACCGCCAGGAACAGCAGCCTTGGACGAGTCAACCGCATGGGCCGTTAGTTGCCGTCGGAAGGGGCGGGCGACTTGCCCTTAGCATCGGGAACGCCCGCGGTCTTCTTGGCGACGCGCTTTTGGGAAGCGTCATCCTCATCGGTTTCCGCTTCCCGGTCGGGCGCGTCCTTGGAGTCACGGGAGGGGTCTTTAAGCACGTATCCCACTCCCCTGACCGTATGGATCAATTTTTTATTATGGTCCTGGATGGCGTTCCTGAGATAATTGATATAAACGTCGATGACGTTCGAGAAGGTGTCGAAGGTATAGTCCCACACGTGCTCCGAGATCATGGTGCGGGTTAGGACCTTGCCGGGATTCATCATGAAATACTCGAGCAACGCGTATTCCTTGCTGGTGAGCTTGATCTCCTTTCCTCCCCTGGTGACGGTGTGGGTGACCGTGTCCATGGCCAGGTCATCGACCTGAAGCTTGACGGGCACCATGGTCTCGCCCCTCCTGAGAAGGGCCCTGACCCGGGCCAGAAGCTCGGAAAAGGCGAAGGGCTTGGTCAGGTAGTCGTCGGCGCCCATGTCCAGGCCCGCCACCTTGTCCTCGACCGAGTCCCGCGCCGAGAGAATGAGGATGGGCATTTTAATGCCCTGGTCGCGCAGCTCGCGGCACACGTCAAGGCCGCTCTTCCGGGGAAGCACCAGGTCGAGGACGATAAGGTCGTAGTCGTCGATCTCGGCCAGGTAAAGTCCCTCCTCCCCGTCGGTGGCCACGTCCACCAGGTAGCCGGCCTCCTCGAGTCCCCTCTTAATGAAACGGGCTACCTTTTTTTCGTCTTCTATGACCAGTATTCTCATGACGTTTCGCTCGCGTGAAAATCAACCTTAGATGATTTTAATCAAAGGGGTATGAGCTTGTCAACAAAAATGTGCATAAAAAAGAAAGGTTATTTGACCGAGCCCGTTTTTGCCCTTCCACGTCCCTGGCCTACATTGTAACCCGTCTTTGGAACGTAGTAAATCCAAACCGACGCGCCCACCTTGGCGAAGGGTATCTCGTCCCCTAACCAGCCGAGGCATTGTTCGTCGCCCATGTATAAATCCACTCCCAAAGCCTCGTTGGCGCTGACGGCGAGATACCCCGGAAGCGGCGGACAGGGGGCGACCTCGTACTCGACGCCGAAGAGAGCGGGGTCCACCGGACCGAAGCGGGCAAGCTGGATTTTGCGGACGCCCTTTTCCCGCTGCCACCTGGCCAGACGTATCCAGTCCTGGCCCCAGTCCAGGTTAGAGTCGGCCAGGACCTGGTGACCCCGGTGAGGAAGCCTGGGGCCTCCAGCCAGAACGTTAAAATATGAGAGATAATCAGGATAGGCGGCCAGGGTCGAGAGAGAGATCAAAATCAGACAAACGAAGTAAAATGACGCGGCAACATGGCCGGCAGCCTTCTTCTCGAACCTCCGTTTAATCCCCGCCAGGGAAACGGATACGAAAATGATAAAAAACCCCATGGCCGGAAGAAGTACCCGCGCTCCGTAAAGCTTGCCCGTCGAGACGGAAACAAGGACCAGGTAAAACAGGGCCGGCAAAAGCGCGTAAAGACGCTCTTGTCTGCCCGATAGAAACAAGCAGGCCGCCAGAAGAAAAAGGAAGGCCAGCGGAGTTTTGTAGGCCAGGCAAATAAGGTAGTACCAGGGACTGGCCTCCTTGGTGACTTTTCCGAACAGGTAATTCCGCCAGGGACCGGCGCTGTCCGCCGCCTGGAGGTCGGCTTGTATCACGAGGCGCTCGGGCGCGATAATCGGGGCCCAGCCAAAATGAGCTTTGACTTTATTAAAGGCCCCCGACTGAAAATTCAGCTCGCCGTAGGTTTTAAAAAAGCCGCCGCCATAGACAACGATCAAGATTGCCCATACCAGGGCCGCGATAAAGCTTGCCTCTTTAATAAAGCCTATCCAATCGAGTCGTCTAAGGAACGACATATCCTCGGTCCCGGCTTTTCTCGAGCCGGCCAATAAATAGAAGAGCGCCAGGGGAGCGAAAGGAATAACGGTGAACTTGGCCATGAAAAGGAGTCCAATGGCCAGGGCAAGAAGGAGAAGTTTGATTCTCGTTCTCTTCTTGACGTAAAGATACGTCGCGTACATGGCGAAGACGGAAGCGGCGGCCGCGGACAAATCGGTCGTGACCAGACCGCCGTGGGCCAGGAAATAAGGGCACAGGCAATAAAGTAAAAGCGCGATCAGCCCGGCGCGCGGACCGCCGAGCGACCCGGCGAAGGCATATACGACGAGACCGGTCAGGCAGGCCAAAAGACAAACCATGAGCCTGGCCGAGCGGTAAAGGGATTTATATATGGCCCGGTTCTGCTCCATGAAGTCGATCCCGACCTTCCAGAACCCGAGCGCGTCCGGATAGGGCTTGCTCTCGAGCCTGACGTCGTTCCGAAATAAAAGGGGCAAGGCCGCGATGACGCGCTGGGACGGGGGGTTCATAATAAGCCATCTCGAGTCTCCGGTGACGAGATAGGCGTAGCCGATGGGAAGGTGGCCTAGCTCGTCGATGGTCACGGACGTGGTCTTAAGGCTGGATTTAAGAAGGATAAAGAAAAAGCCAAGAAGAAAGAAGACCGCTAGAAAACGCGCCGCCCTCGCTCGATACGCCGGCCTTTGGGCCGCGGGTTCTTTTTTTGCCTCGGTCTTTTCCATGCCCGTCATTTTAGCGTGAAAGCGTAAATCTGGAAACGGCTCGGTCTGATTTTCCGGCGGGAAGAAGCGGCCTCATCTTTGCTCGGGCAGGCGGTCCTTGAAGGAGATGTAAGGATTAAGGTCCAGGTCCTTGGCGATTTTAAGGGCGATGGGCACTCCGGCCCCGAGGTCCTCGACCCGGTGGGCGTCCGAGCCGATCAGGACCAGGGAACCCGTAAGCTCCCTGAAAAGCTTGAGCGCGTACTCGTCCGGATACGTGCTTTCCGGCGCCTGCCGAAGGCCCGAGGTGTTGATCTCGATGGGCATGGACCTCTTGATCGCGCCCTCGAAAATCCCGCGGAGAGGCCCGTAATAAATTCCCCACTCGAGGGGCTCTTTTAAATAGCGCTGGCCATAGCGGCGAACCAGGTCGAGATGGCCCACCACGTCGAAGAGCCCGGTCCGGACCATCATCTCGACGGCGTCGAAATAAGCGGCGAATATATCGAGCGGATCGTGTTTGGCGAAGGTCTCGAGGGCCTCGTATTCGTCGCTCACGCCGGCTTCCCCGTCATATACGGCGTGGACCGAACCGATGACGTAGTCGAAATGGCGCTCGTCAAGATAAGCGGCGATATCGTCCGCGATCTTGGGCAGAAAACCGACCTCGGCGCCCATAAGTATCTCGATCGAGTCGAAGCGTCGCCTGGCCTCCCCGATCTGGCTTTGATATTTTTCGTAGTCCAGGTTTCGGCAATAAGGGTCGTTGGGATCTAGGTCAACGTGCTCGCAAAAGCCCACCGTTTTCATGCCCCTTTTTTGGGCCTCCTCGCAGAAATCGAAAATGGTCCCTTCCCCGTCCGCGGACAGGGCGGTGTGAAGGTGGAAGTCGAAGGGGGCGATGGAGTGAACGTCGTTCATGAATGTCCTCCGTCCGGCGCCTTTGCGCCTTGATTTTCAATTATCGGCCATAAACCTCGCGTTGGCAATACCCTTCCGATCTTAATAAATTGTCGTCCGAAAATTTCTTTTGGCCTTGCCTGTTATCGAGTTTAAGCATTATTATAGAGATGAATTCATTATCGACGGCTCCAGGTTTTACGACGGCGGGACGCGCGGGAGGGGAGAAAATGTCTGGGATCAACTATCATGAACTTCTCGAGCAAAAGGCCAAGGCGCTCGGCGACAAGACTTTTCTCATCTTCGAGGACGAGAGGATAAGCTACGCCGAGATGGACCGGCGCTCGAACCGCTTCGGTCACGCCCTGGCCAAGCTGGGCGCGGGTCCGGGCGTGGGCGTGGCCAACATGATACCGAACTCGCCCGAGACGCTTTACGCTCATTTCGGAATTCAGAAGATCGGGGCCTACTCGGTGCCGGTCAACACGGAGTTAAAGGGCGACCACCTGGCGTATATCCTTGACCACTCGGACGCCAAGATAATCCTTACCAATCAGGACCTCTATCCCAATTACCGCAAGGTCAAGGAGCAATGCCCGAAGCTGGAAAAGGTGGCCGTCAGTCTTCGCGAGGCGGACCCCATTTTAAAGGTCCGGCCGGGGGTGCAGGTAATGCAGGACTGGCTCCAAAACGAGTCGCCCGAGCGGCCGGCCTTGCAAAGCCGGGAGGGGGACGTGGCGCTTATCATGTACACCTCGGGAACCACGGGCCGGGCCAAGGGCGTCGTATACCGCTTCGGCAAGCTGGGCCTCGAGCGGCTGGGCCTGGCGGCCAAGGTTTTCTACAAGCCCGAGGACGTGCTTTTCACCGTGCTTCCCCTTTTCCACGCCAACGCCCTTTACGTTACCCTTCCCACCGTCCTCTGGGCCGAGGCCACCATGGCGGTGGGAAGGAAATTCTCGGCCAGCCGCTTCTGGGACGACGCGAGAGATGCGGGCGCCACCGAGTTCAACGCCCTGGGCGCCATGATCCCCATCCTCATGAAGCAGCCCGAGCGTCCGGACGACGCGGACAACCCGGTCCGTCTGGTGCTCTCCGCCGCCTGTCCCGCGGCGTTGTGGCAAAAGTTCGAGAAGCGCTTCGGTCTCAAAATCTACGAGTTCTACGGGGCCGTGGACGGAGGCGGCAACGCGGTTTTCAACCTGGGCAACGCGCCGGTGGGAAGCATCGGCAAGATGCCCCGCCCAAACGCCAGGGTGGTGGACGAGGCGGGCGCCGACGTTCCCGCCAACGTTCCTGGCGAGCTGGTCTTCAAGATCGAGGACAAGGAAAAGCCCGTCGAGTATTACAAGAACGAGGAGGCCACCAGCGAGAAGCAAAGGGACGGCTACCTTCACACTGGTGACCTGGTTTATTACGACGACAAGGATTTCCTGTATTTCGTTGACCGCAAAAGCGACAACATGAGGCGGCGGGGCGAGAACGTCTCGAGCTACGAGGTGGAGCGGACGGTCGAGAAGTTTCCCTCGGTTTTGGAGGCCGCGGCCTTCGCCATTGCCTCCGAAATCGGGGAGGACGACGTGATGGTGGCGGTGGTCCCGAGGCCGGGGGAGGAGGTTGACCCCGAGGCGCTCTACGACTTTTGCCGCGAGGAAATGCCCAGATACATGATCCCCCGCTATATAAGGGTCGTGCCCTCCTTCGAGAAAACCGAGACCCATCGCGTGGTCAAGGGCCCGCTCCGCGAGGAGGGAGTAACCCCCGATACCTGGGACGAAGAGAAAGCTCGGGGCCGGAGAAAATAATCGGCGATACAAATCGGTTATTGGTTGATCACCTGGTTGAACTTCTCGCGGATGGTATCCGCGTGCCGCCGGGTGTCGTCGGACAAGGTTGACAACATCCGCTTCAGGTCCTCGCCGTCATCTTCATAAACCTCGAAGATCATGCTCTCGATGGCTCGGGCCTCAAGCTCGAGGGCCGTGGAAAGGGCTTCCCCCGCGGAAATTTCCTCGCGCCTCGCGTAGTCGAGATAATCGCCCAGAGATTTTATAGCCGCCTCCACCTCTTGCCGGCGAAAGGGACGGGCCACGCTTTTGATTCCCTTCTTGTCCATCAAGCCTCTGAAATTCCTCACCAGGAAGGCGTGGGTCCTCTCCTCCGTGGAAAGGGCGCGCCAAAAGGCCTCGTGCTCGGGTATCTTCTGAGCGTAAACTTCATAAAGGTGGGCCAGACCTATCTCGTGCTTCTCCAAAAGCTCGGCCGCCTCCAACCGCTCGACGTTGTCCGTCATGATTGGACCCCTTAATTTTTCAGTGTACAGATTCAAAACGCGGAGTAATTATTCCACGCCTTCCGCCTCGTCCGCTCCGGTCAGTTCCATGACCCTCGAGACCAGTTCGTGAAAACCCCGGTCGGTCATAAGGCCGCTTATGTCCTGGGTCTCGATCTTTCTCAAGATTTCGGGATTGTTCATCATTTCCCTTACCTCGGGGTCTTGCCGTATTTCCTCGATGCCCTGGCCCAGCCGGGCGATGCCGTCCGCCGCCTTGCGCATGAGGTCTTCCGCGTCGTCCTCCGAGTCGACCAGTCCCAGTTCCCTTCCCCGCTCGAGAAGGTCCTCATCCTCGAGGACCTTGCGCAGGGCGTCGCTTCTCATGATCTTTTCCGGGTCGCCGGTTTCGACGGCGGCTTGAAAGGCGGGGTCCGAGGCCAGGTCCTTGAACTTTGGGTCGCTCACGATCTCCTTCAGGTTGGACGCGGTCCGGGCGGGGTCGCTCACCGCCGCGGACAGGGCACGGGACGCGTTTTCGTCCTTGATCAATTTCTTGGCCATGGCGTAGCTGCCCTTCTCGATCACCGCCGAGGAGGCCTTGCCCGCCGCGCTTTGGCTTAAGTCGGGCAGCTTCTCGCCCGCCGGCGAGAACTGGGCCATGTTGTAAACCCAGATGCAAAGGACGGCCATGACCGCGCCGACGGCCGCGCCCGCCACGCCTCCCATCCACTTGTCAACCGGGTTGACGCTATCCTCGCCCTTTTCCTTGATGCTCTTTTTCCTTCTTCGATTAACCATGAAGGATAAAACGGAAAAAATAAGATATAAGGGCAAAAACGCTGCCAGGCCCCCCAGGGCGTAGGCCCCCACCCGAGGCACGTTAAAAAAATGCTCGATCATGAGGCCGATGGGCTTGAAGGTAACGTAGGCGAAAACGTAGGCCAGGATAAGGCCGCCTACGCTTATGGCGGTCACGAGAACGCCGCGCCGGTAACCCCGGTAAAAGAAAAGGGCGATCAGGATGATGGCGAAAAGGTTTGCCGGCATGAACCAAGGACCTCCGTTTCAAGTAATCAGAAAATATCATTTTCCGAGAATAAAGGAAAGAGCGAGAAAAAAAAACAAGGACGCGGAGTTCCGCGCCCTTGCCGCCAATTGCCTAGGATAAATTTTACTCGGGGACCTGTTTCTTGGCCAGGACGTCCAGCTTGACGGCCTTGACCTTTCTGTAGACTTCGCTAAAGGACTTCTTCTCGCCGTTCACGGTTAACAGGTCGTCGACTGAAATACCGAACAATTCCTCGTTTTCCCGGAGGTAGGGAAGAATCAGGTTCCAGTCCTTTTCCGTTACCTCGGCGTACTCGCCGCCGTTTAGCTGCTCATCGGCCAGCTTCTTGTGCGGGTCGCGAACGAATATGGCGCCGCCCGAGGCCAGGGAGAACAGGTTGGAACCCGGATATGGGTTATCAAGCTCGATCACCTTGCCCTTGTCGTCGAAGGCCATGCCGTTAAGGATTACGAACCCGCCTCCCTTGTGCGGGTCGCCGGCCATGAAGGACTCGGCCAGGTAATCCAGGCAGGTGCCGTTAATGACGACCCGGGGCCGGCCCACCGCGTTGATGAGCGGCCGGCCCGCGCCGTTGCCCATGATATAAATCTCGCCGCCCTTGCCGCCGTAAAGGAAGGCCTGGCCCACGTCGCCGAATATCACGACCTTCCCGGACTTGGTAATCTGGCAAAGCTGGTCCTGGGCGTTGTCGTGTACCCTTATCTCGAGCCCGTCAATGCCCGAGGCCAGATAATCGCCCGAGGCCCCGTAAACGTCTATCCTGACGCCCTGGGTGTTGAGGCCCAGCCCGCAGCCGTGGAAACGCTGCCCCTTCAATCCATAGTGGATAAAGTTCTTCCAGCCAAGCTCGTAAGCCTTGACCCCCAGCCTGGCGTCGTTGTCGTCTCCCTCCGGCGGGAAGTCGCGGCCGAAGATAACCAGGGTCCGCTCCCCTTCCTTGGGCGGCCGGATCGCGCCTCGCGTCTCCCAGTCAACGCGGGCGAACTTGCCTTTGCCGCCTTCCGCGATGGAGGGGACCGAGTCCAGTATCGAGTTTATGGCCTCCCGAATCACGTGGAGGATGGCGCTCCGCCGGATCGAGCCGGGATCGTAGCGCCGGTCGTTAAGAAGGGTGAGGGCCTCGAGGCAGGCCGCCATCTCGGCGTCTCCCTTTTGCGCCGCCTTGACCAGAGCGCCCGCCAGCCATTGTACGCCGGCCAAATTCCACTTGGGGATCGCCTCGACCACCGCCGCGAAGCATTGCCTGGCGCCCTCCGAGGCGGCCTGCGCCTCGAGGGCCTTGATCAATTCCTCTCCACCCGCCGGAGCGGAAGGCTCGGACTTCGTATCGATAGCGTATTCGCCCTCGGGCGCCTCGATGATCTTGCCGAACTTATCCAGGCACCTTAACTGGGAAGACCCGTTGTTTTTATGCAGGGTAAAGGAGAAGGCCCCGCCGTCGGTATGGCTGCCGCCCCGGGCGTTCCAGTAGCGGTCGGCCACCAGCCTGAACCTCGGGTCTTCCTCATGCAGGGAGTGGAGGGTAGCGTCGATGGCCTGTTTCTCCGAGGCCACCAGCCCGATGCTCACGTCTCCCTCCTGCAGGGCGAAGACCTGGGGCCGGAGCATGGCCGTGTCGGTAATGCCCAAAAGCCGATACATGCCCTCGTCCGGTTTCGAGCGGGCGATGATGAAGAACCAGGGACCGTCGGGCGAGCCCGCCACGTGGTTGGCCTGGATGGCGCCGTAGACTTTTTGTTTCTCCGGCGGGAGTTGGTCGAAGTCGTGCTCGCTGGTGGGGGCCATGGCCTCGATGACGTACTCGAGGGGGTATCCGTATGTCCTTCTCCACAGGTCGAAAAGCTGGACCGAGACCTCGGTGTCCGTCAGGAACTGAGGAGATATGTTATGGCGGCGAAGATATTCCGACACGCTGTAGTAATTGGCAAAGTCGCCGTTATGCACCAGGGCCTCGTTCATGCCCATGAAGGGATGGGAACCGGCGGGATGCCACACGCGTCCCTTCGTGGGGTAGCGCTGATGGGCGATCCAGACGTGGGCCTTGAAGTCCTCGAGACCGTAATACTGCACCACGTGCTCGGCGTAGCCCACCACCTTGAAGATCATAAGGTCGCGGCCGTGGGACATGACGAAGGCCCGCTTGTCGCCCAGGGCCGAGTAATACTTGAGGTTCAGCCGGGCCGTGTTCTGGTAGACGAACTCGTCCTCAACCTCGCGGCCGGTGGCTTCCTCGATCCCGTTCTCGGAGGCGAACCTGGAGAGGACCTCATCCTTGACGCGAACGAAATAGCGGGCCAGGTCCGGCGGCTTAACCGGCATGCCCAATTCTTGCCAGTCGGTCACTCCCGTAAGTTCCGCCTTGTGGTCGATATTGAAAAAGGGCTCGATAAACTCGGCCTCGACTTCGCCCTTGGCGGATGGATCGAGCAGGGCGATCTGGAGGATGTAGTCGTTTTTCAAGGTATCCGCCTCCACGCCGAGCTGCTCGGGGTCGTGACAGGCGCAGGCAATGCCGCCGCCTTTTCCGTTGCCCCGGTTGTGCATCTGGATGGAAGGCTCGAAGATATGTCGGCCACCCACCGGCACGCTCGAGGCGAAGCCCACCACGCCGCATCCGCCCTCTTCGGACTCCTTGCGGATGGGTCCTTGTTGAAGCAGTCCGCGCCGCGAGTCGATAAGGCGCCTCATCAGTGTTTCCCTATCTATTGCCATCTTGATATCCTCATGAAATTAATTAGTTAAGCGTTTTATCTCTCGCCGTCAGGCGCTCTTTTCAGCGTAATCGAGATGGGTCAGAAGATCGGTTCTTCCCACCAGTTCCTTCACGCTCTTCATTCCCAGGCGCCACAGTATCTCCTGAAGCTGGAGGCACCAGGAGTGAAAGAGGTTTATAAGCCTTTGCGATCCCCAGACAGAGTCGTAGGCCAGGGACAGCTCGCTGTCGGTGGTGGCTATGCCGCGGGGACAGCCTCTTCCGCTCTCGCAGTTGCCGCAGCGGATGCACTCGAGGGCCACCATCTCGGCCGTTCCGATCACGGCCCCGTCGGCGCCCAGGGCGATGGCCTTGGCCAGGTCCCAGGCCGTGCGTATGCCGCCCGAGGCGATAAGGGTCATCTTGTCCCTAATGCCCTCCTCGACCAGGAAGTTGTGGACCTTGGGTATGGCGTACTCGATGGGCATGGCGATGTTCTTCTTGGCGATGTCCGGCGCCGCGCCCGTGCCGCCGTAGCTGCCGTCGATGTGGATGATGTGGGCCCCCGCGTAGTAGCTTCCCACCGCCACCATGTCCACGTCGGTGGGCGTGCTGACCTTGACCGACACCAGGGCTTTCGGGTTAACGTGCTTGATCCAGTCCACGTGTTTCTTGTGGTCCTCGACCGAGTAGACCGAGTGGAAGGGGAAAGGCGAGAACAGGGCGCTGCCCTCGACGGCCTCCCTCATTTTGGCCACCGCCGGGGTGACCTTGTCCCCCAGAAGGTGGCCGCCCAGGCCCGGCTTGGCGCCCTGGGCGTACTTGAACTCGACTATCTTCACCCGCTGGATCGTGTCCTCCCTGACCCCGAAAAGACCGGTGGCCACCTGGGTGATCACGTTGTCGTCATAATGCTTGAGTGCGTCTGGATAGCCGCCCTCCCCGGTGCAGGTGAAGGAGTTGAAAGCCTTCCAGGCCCGGGCCCGGCTGACCATGGTCGCCAGACTGATCGAGCCGAAGCTCATGCCCCCGCCGTAAACCGGGAAGCCGATGGACACCTCGGGGCGGCCGTCGTCGCCTCTCCGGTTGAGAGGTATCTCGAGGTCCACGTCCTCGGGCTTGAAACCGGGACCGGAAGACCCCTCGGGGAAAACCAGGTCGATACGGTCGAACCCTCCGCCCGACTGGCCCACCTTGTACTCGAGGCCGGAGTCTTTGGGCGGCAAGCCCGTCTCGGCCTGGAGCCAGGTGGCGGAGATGAGGTCCGCCGTCCAGCGCGGGTCGCCGAAGGTTTTCCAAAGCGGGTTTTCTCCAACCCAGATGGCCGACTCGGGACAGGCGTCCACGCAAAGCGAGCCTAGTTCCCGGCAGGTAGAGGCCCCCCGGCAAAGGTGCTCCTTGGGCCGGAGAAGCCGGCCGGCCTCGAATACCAGGGCCTCGTATTTGCACGCCTCGACGCATTTGCCGCACTCGGTGCATTTATCGTTTACCACCACGCGGTACTTGGCCAGGTAATTTCTATAACGAGAGCGGCAAAAGCTCGCGAAGGCCTCGGCGCCCTTGTATTTCCAAGCCTCGATGGCGGGCGGCTCGGGCGCGGGAGGTTCCTTTTTCGACTCCTGGCGGGTCTTGGCGTCCCATCCGGGGTTCCCGGAGGGAGGATCGTAGTGGTCCCGCTTTCCGAAGATGGGCGCGAAGCTCTCGTTCTCGAGGTCCTTGAAGAACATGGCCCTGCCGACCTCGCCCCTGAGTCTCCTGACCTCGCGAAGGCCCATGGCCCCCATGACCTCGATAAGCTGGCTGTGCCAGGACCCCAAAAGGTTCACTATCCTTTGGGCGCCCCAGTTCTCGTCCATTTCCCCGAGAGTGACCGGGCACTCGGCCTGTTCCTCACAGTCCACGCACATGCGGCACTCGAGGGCAACGATGGGCGCCAGCTCGACGGCCGCCGCGTCAACCCCGCAGATGATGATCTTGGCCAGGTGCTCGGCCAGGGCTATCCCGCCGGTCAGTATCAAGCTGACCGACCCGCGGGCGTTGTCCTCGACCAGCCGAAGATGTATCTCACGCGTCATGTCGATAACGAACTCTTCTTCTTTCTCGCCAAAGCCCTTGCCCTTGGGGGTAGCGTGAAGATGGATAACGTCGGCCCCGCCCGAGGCCAAAGCCGAAGCCCTGTCCGCGGCCTTCTCGTCCAGCTCGAGCCTGATCGACACGACCATGCCGGGATGGGCTTCCTTGATCTTCGCGGCCTCATCGAGTACGCCGTCCGAGTAAAGAAGCTCGGCCATGCGCGCTCCCGCCAGGTCGGCCGCGTCGTCCCGGGCCGGATCGAAGCGCACGATCAGGCGGTCTTTCAAGTCCGACAGCGCGCCCCCGGCCTCGGCCGCGGTCGCCACCGCCAACGAGCCCAGCTTGCCGGCGGCGATGGCCATGGCCCTTCTCGCGCTCTCGCCCAGATGCCGGGACTGAGGGTCCGGCGGCGCGTCGATGACGGCGGGAAAGGAAATCGCGCAAAGGGGAGGCGGGTCCTGGGCCAGGTTGCCCTTCTCGTCAAAGGACAGGCGCCCGGGCTTTCTTCCCAGCTCGACCAGGGTCGAGATATACTCGCGGCCGTGGATGCCGTCGCGGGTGGGCCGCACGATCTCGGACATGTCGGTCCACATCCTGTCGAAACCCGGCCCGCAAAAGGGCCCCCTGTAGCCGGCGCCGGAGACGGGAATCTTGCCCGTGCCCGCCTGTTTCCAGACGCGGTCGATAATATCGGGGGTCCAGTAGTCGTCGCCCAGTCTTTCCCATCTGGGATTTAGGGAGCGGGAGAATATGTTGTTCTTGCATTCCTGCACGCACCTCATGCAGTTAATGCACATGTTGTCTCCCGTGTCCTGCATCTGGAGGGGATCGAAGGATTTTTTTCTGTAAACTCCGTAGACGCAGGCCGTGTACTTAACGCATCTTCTGCATCCGTAACACCTGGTGATCTCGAAGCTCGCGTACTTCGAGATGGGCGAGAACCGGGGAGGAGCCTCTTTAACGCTGACATGATACTTCTTTGGCATTTTACCTCACCTGACCGTTGTTATTTTATTAACGCGGTGTTTTTCCGCGCGTTAGTCTTTCTTCTTCATCGGGCTGGGACCTACCTCGGCTACGGCCGTTGCCCTTTTGCCGGCGATATCGAGGAGGTCGTCCATGGAAAGGCCGCTTCCCCTGGTCAAACCCACCCGGTCGGGACCGAACCCGATCTCGGCCAGCCGGTCCTTTACGTACTGGACCCTGGCCTTCTCCTTGGTGGCCCCTCCCAACATCCTGCATGCCTCGGGCGGACAGGTGACGACCTCGATTCCGTCCGCCCCCAGCTCGAGTATCCGGACCATGTGCCCGATCTCGATCTTGCTCGAGCAGGGCATAACGATCAGCTTGGCCTTGGCCCCGCCCGTCTTCCTGACCGCGTCCATCAATTTGACGTCCTTTTTGACGCAGTTCTGGCAGTACATGACAACGATCTCGGGCTCGAAGTCCAAGGCCGCTTTTTTAGCGCCTTTTTTCGTCATTTCCTTCCTCTCAAATCCACTATTGATAACGTTTGCGGGCCGTAATATTTTTCCCCGGCCCCGCATGTCTCGCGTTGCCGCCCGCGCCTAATAGTCCCTTAAAGTCCGAAAAAATTCGCGAAAATGGCCTGACCGAGCCGATAGATTGCCGGCTCCAGTTCCTGGAATTCATTTAGAATGCGATCTTTTCTCCGGGAAGACGCGAACCAATTTTTTAGTATACCATAGTTAACCTCAGGGTGAAATTGTATTGCCAGGGCGTTTTTATAGCGGAAAGCCTGGCTGATTTGCCCGCCGCTCGACGCGGCCAGGACCCTCGATCCGGGAGGAGGAACGAAGCAGTCCCGGTGCCACTGGAAAGCCTTGAATTTCAAATCGAGTCCATGCAAATATTTGTCCCTTTCGCCGTCCCCGGTTAACTCGACGTCGAAAAATCCTATTTCCGTGACCGGAGACTCCTTGACCTCGCCCCCCAGGGCCTTGGCTATCATTTGAGCGCCAAGGCAGACTCCCAGTACGGGAGTTCCGCTCTCGACCGCCCTTCTTAAAAATTCCTCCTCCTTAACCAGGAAGGGAAAAATGTCGGCCTGGTGGACGTTCATGTCACCGCCCATGGAGGCGATCGAGTCGAAACCATTAACTCCGCCGGGCAGCTCGTCGCCCGCGTAGGGTTTTTTCACGACCACGCTCGCCTTATTCCTTTTCAGAAAATTTCCGAGTTCTCCCGGTCCGTCCGGCTCGTCGTGAAGGATGATTAACGACCTGTGCATCCCATGTCCCGGCTTACTTGGGTCGGTATCGATTGGTGATGGGAAGCCGCCTGTCCTTTCCGAAAGCCTTGGGAGTGATCTTGACGCCGGGCGGGGCCTGTCTTCTTTTATACTCGTTGCGGTCCACCATGCGGACGACCTCGAGTACGCGGCCAAGGTCGAAGCCTTTTCGAGCGATATCCCTCGGGGCCAGGTCCTCCTCGACGTAAAGCTCGAGTATACCGTCGAGCTCGTCGTATGGCGGCAAAGAGTCCTCATCCTTCTGGTCGGCGCGAAGCTCCGCGCTGGGCGGCCTTTCTATTACGCTCAGCGGAATGACCTCGGCGCCGGCTTTTTCGTTCACGAGCCTGGACAGCCCATATACCAGGGTCTTGGGCACGTCCTTGATGGCCGCGAAGCCGCCGGCCATGTCGCCGTAGAGGGTCGCGTAACCGACGGCCATCTCGCTTTTGTTGCCCGTGGTCAATACCAGCCAGCCGAAGCGGTTGCTGAGAGCCATAAGAATATTGCCCCGGACGCGGGCCTGGAGGTTTTCCGCCTCGACGCCGGGCGGTCCTTTTCCGAACTCCCGAGACAGCCCTTCCCCGTAGGCCTTGACCATGGGCTCGATGGGTACCTCGATATACTTGATTCCCAGGTTCCTGGCCAGCAGACCGGCGTCGGAAAAAGTCCCGTCCGAGGTATAGCGGGATGGCATGGTCACGCCGACGACCTTGTCCGCGCCAAGCGCGTCCCGCGCGACGGCCGCGGTAAGGGACGAGTCGATGCCGCCCGACAAACCAATAAGCACCTTATCGAACCCGTTTTTTACAACGTAATCTCGGACCCCGACTACCAGCGCCTGATAGACTTCCTCCTCGGTAGCCATCTCGGGAGCCAGGGACGGGAAGGTTTTTATGGTCCTCGAGATCCCGGAGGTCCTCTCGGATATCAGGATGAAGGGATGATCGCCGGGAGGGTCGTATTTTGCTAAATGAGCGTAGGAAGCCACCATGAGGTCCGTAATAAGGAGGTCTTCCTCGAAGCGTCTGGCCCGGGCGAACAACTCTCCATCCGGCCCCAGGGCCATGCTGGTCCCGTCGAAGACCAACTCGTCCTGGCCCCCCACTAAATTAGCGTAGAACAGACACGCTCCGCTGGCGCGGCAGAACCTTTCAAATATCCGGGTCCTTTGCCTCAGCTTGCCCGCGTGAAAAGGAGAGGCGCTGAGGTTTATCACGCCGGCCGCGGATGAATCCCGGGCCGTTCTTTCAGCCCCGGACCCCTCGATCCAGACGTCCTCGCAAATGGTCACGGCCAGGCGGACGCCGTTGACCGTTATTACCAGGCCCTCGGTCCCGGGGGTGAAATATCTTCTCTCGTCGAAGACCCCGTAATTGGGAAGCTCGTTCTTGAAATAATAATCGACAATGGCGCCGTCCCTGATCACTACGGCCGCGTTTTTCAAAGAGCCGTCCGCCATAACGGGCGCTCCCACTATGGCGGTAATATCTTTTACTTCTTTCGCCAGGGCCTCGAGCTTTTCCCCGCAATCCCTTATGAACGCGGGTTTTAGCAGCAGGTCCTCCGGCGGGTATCCGGCTAGAGCCAACTCCGGGACCGACGCGAGGTCGGCCCCGGCTTGCGCGGACTTTTTAATAGAGTCGGCTATCTTTTTCGCGTTTTGTTCCAGGTCCCCCACGGTAAGGTTTATTTGAGCCTGGGCTATTCTTATGGACTTCAATGGGGGACCCGCCTTTAGCCGCTCATCCTTTGCCCGTCAGAGTATGGGCAGATAGTTATCGAGCTCGAATTTACTCACGTGAATCCTGAAGCGGTCCCATTCGATTTTCTTGTTCTCGATGAACTTCTCGAATATATGGTCGCCCAGGGCCTCCCTGACCAGCGCGCTGTTCTCGGTGACCTCGATGGCCTCGCCCAGGCTCCCGGGCAGGGACTCGATACCCGCTTCCTCCCTGGCCTTGGGCGACATCTCGAAGATGTCCTCCTCGACCGGATCGGGCAGCTCGTATCCCTCCTTGACGCCCTTGAGGCCGGCGGCCAGCATCACGGTAAAGGCGAGGTAGGGGTTGCAGGCCGGGTCCGGGCAGCGCACTTCCATCCTGGTGGCCTTTTCCTTGCCCGGCTTGTACATGGGAACTCTGACCAGGGCCGAGCGGTTGCGCCTGGCCCAGGCCACGTAAACCGGGGCCTCGTAGCCCGGTACCAGCCTCTTGTAGGAGTTGACCCACTGGGCGATGACCAGGCAAATCTCGCGGGCGTGCTTGAGGACGCCCGCGATGTAGGCCTTGCCCTCCTTGGACAGGTTGTACTGATCGCTCGAGTCGAAGAAGGCGTTCTTGCTTCCCTTAAAGAGGGACTGGTGCGTATGCATTCCCGACCCGTTTTCGCCGAAGATGGGCTTGGGCATGAAGGTGGCGTAGACGCCGTGCTTTTGCGCGATCTCCTTGACCACCAGGCGATAGGTCATGGCGGCGTCGGCCATCTTGAGTCCCTCCATGTAGCGCAGGTCGATCTCGTGCTGGGAGGGCGCGACCTCATGGTGGCTGTACTCGACGGCGATGCCCAGGCTTTGCAGGGCCAGGATGGTGTCGCGGCGCAGGTCGCTGGCCGCGTCCAGGGGCGTCAAGTCGAAGTATCCGCCCTCGTCCAGGACCTCGGTGCCTTTATTGTCCTTGAAGTAAAAGTACTCGAGCTCGGGCCCGACGTACATGGTATAGCCGTCGTCGGCCGCTTTCTTGAGCTGCCTCTTCAGGGCGTAGCGGGGATCGCCGGCGTAAGGCGTGCCGTCGGGCTGAAGAACGTCGCAGAACATCCTGGCCACGGCGTACTCCTGGGGCCGCCAGGGCAGGATTTGAAAGGTCGAGGGGTCCGGCATGGCTATCATGTCGCTCTCGTGGATGCGGGCGAAACCCTCGATCGAGCTGCCGTCAAAGCCCATTCCCTCCTCCATGCCCACCTCGAGTTCATCGGCGGAGATGGCGAAGCTCTTGAGCATGCCAAGGACGTCGGTAAACCAGAAACGTATGAATTTTACGTTTTTATCCTTGACCATTTTCAATACGGCTTCCTTGTTCATGTCCGACATTTTTTATTTCCTCCTTAAAATTTCCTTTGCTTTTTGAGGCCTCCGGCGAAAACCCCATGGGCCTCTTTTATTCGTTAAATCTTGAACGTCTTAATTCAACCATCGTGCCAGTTCGTCAATAAAAATATAAAATCCATTTATAACCAAGCCTTACGGCGCCAGGCTTGAATTCGGCGGTCTGATCATCCTACATATTTGTAGGTTCACGATCGGGCGATCCTACAAATATGTATTTATCTTAGCCTATGGCCTGGGCGCCCATCTCGCCCGTCCGTATTCGCATGCAGTCCTCGAGGTCGAACACGAATATTTTCCCGTCACCGATCTCGCCCGTTCTCGCGCCCTTCCTGATGGCGTCGAGCGTGGGCTGGAGAAAGGGGTCGGTAACGGCGATCTCGATCTTGACCTTCTTGAGGAGATTGCCCATTTCCTCCATGCCCCTGTAGATGGTGGTAATGCCCTGTTGTCTGCCGCATCCCAGGACGGGCGTAACCGTTATCAGGTTCACCTGCGCCGCTTTCAGTTCCTCCCGTACCTCGTCCAGCATATGGGGCTGTATAACCGCGATAATGTACTTCATCTTTCCCCTCCTCACTCGAGGACCGTATAGCCCGCTTCCCGGTGCTGGCTGATATCGAGTCCTACAATTTCGTCTTTTTTCGTCACCCGCATCCCGATGACGGCGTCGACCAGCTTATAAAGCACGAAGGTCATAACCGCGGCGTAGGCGATGGTGGCCAGGACCGAGACGGCCTGGACGCCGAACTGGTGGAAGTTGCCGAAGAGAAGACCGTCGGTCCCGCCGACCGATTTCTGGGCGAATATGCCCGTGGCCAGGGCGCCCCAGACGCCGCCGACGCCGTGGACGCCGAACACGTCCAAGGTGTCGTCGTAGCCGAGCCGGGGTTTTATCACGGCCACGGCCACGAACCCGAGGGCGCTCGATCCCGCCCCTATTGGAATGGCCGCCATGGGGCCCACGAAGCCGCAGGCCGGGGTGATGGCCACCAGCCCGGCCACGGCCCCGGTGGCGGCCCCCAGCATGGTGGGCGAGCCGTTATGTTTCCACTCGATAAGGGCCCAGGTCAGGCCCGCGGCGGCGGTCGATATATTGGTGGTGACGAAGGCGTTGGCCGCGGCCCCGTCGGCGGCCAGGGCGCTGCCGGCGTTGAAGCCGAACCATCCGAACCACAGGACCGAGGCGCCCAGCACCACGAAGGGCAGGTGGTGGGGGGTAAAGGGACCTCCCTTGTAACCCTCCCGCTTTCCAATAAGGAGGGCCATGACCAGGGCGGCCACGCCCGCGTTGATGTGCACCACCGTGCCCCCGGCGAAGTCCAGGGCGCCCAGATTCCGCATCCAGCCCCCCACGCCCCAAACCCAGTGACAGACAGGGTCGTAAACCAGGGTGGCCCAGATCACCATGAAGACGAGGAAACCGGAAAACTTGATCCGCTCGGCGAAGGCGCCAATGATCAGGGCGGGAGTGATCACGGCGAACATGCCCTGGAAAGCCATGAAGGCCAGGTGAGGTATGGTGGTCCCGTAATCGGGCGAAGGTTCCATCCCGACCCCGCTCAGGCCGAGGAAATTAAGGCCTCCTATTAAGCCGCCAAGCGAGTTGGCGCCGAACGAAAGCGAGTACCCCAGTATGACCCATTGCAGAGTGATGACGCAGATGAGGATGAAGCACTGCATAAGGACGGAAAGGAAATTTTTCCTTCTTACCAGTCCTCCGTAAAAGAACGCCAGGCCCGGCGTCATGAACAGCACAAGGGCCGCCGACATGAGCACGAACGCGGTGTCTCCACCGTTTACTTCCATTTTCTTGCCTCCTTGATCGATATGCGGGGACCGGACTCCCGGAAACCCGATGGGACGGCCGGTTTTAACCCTGGAGTTTCCACCGACCGTCCCGATCAAGGAGGCAATCGCCATGCCGACGGCACGACCTTTTTTAATTATTTAAATATATCAGCGCTTTATCGTTATATAAGGCCTCCGACTCAATATTTTATAGCTACATATTTGTGGTTAATCATAGTATATAACCACATTTTAGTAGTTTCTAGCCTATGGCTTCCCCTCCTCTCTCGCCGGTCCTTATCCTTATGCACTCGGTGAGGTCGGTGACGAATATCTTGCCGTCCCCAATCTCGCCGGTCCTGGCCCCTTTGATGATGGCCTCGATGGTGGGCTCGACGTAGTCCTCGTTCACGGCTATCTCCATCCTGAGTTTCTTGAGAAGGTTGATCTCGGTTTTTACGCCGCGATAGGACTTGGTGTATCCTCCCTGCTGGCCGCAGCCCAGGGCGTTGGTTACGGACATCTTGGATATCTGGGCGTCGAAAAGGGTCCTTTTCACGTCCTCCAATCTTTCCGGCTGTATATAGGCCACAATCAGTTTCATTTCATACCTCCTTATTGAAAATCACCTTTTCGCCTAATTACTGCGTGGTGAAAATCTGGAAACCGGAATAGGCCTCCATGCCGTGTTCCTCGAGGTCCAGGCCCCGGATTTCCTCCTCTTTCGAGACGCGAAGGCCCACGATCTTTTTGATGGCGAAGAACATGATAAAAGCGGTTATGCCCACCCAGGCGAAGACGCCGATCACGCCGACGAGCTGGATACCGAACTGTCCCAGTCCGCCGCCGAAGAACAGCCCGTTAACCGGGTCGCCGCCCGCGGCCACCGCGTATTTGGCCTGGGCGAAAAGTCCCACGCTGAGGGTCCCGAAGGCCCCGCACACGCCGTGCACGCTGACGGCTCCGACGGGGTCGTCTATTTTGAGGACCTTGTCGATGAACTCGACGGACAGGACCACCAGGACGCCGGCGATCATGCCGATGAGCACGGCGCTTCCCGGCCCGACCACCGCGCAGGGGGCCGTGATCGCCACCAGTCCGGCCAGGGCGCCGTTGAGGCTCATGGAGGCGTCGGGTTTTCCGAACCTTATCCAGGCCGTGATCATGGCCGTGATGGCCCCGCCGGCCGCGGCCAGGTTGGTGGTGACGGCGATGAGTCCTATCCCGAGGTTGGTGCCCGCCGTGGTCGATCCGGGGTTGAACCCGAACCATCCGAACCAGAGGATAAACACTCCCAAGGCCGCCAGGGGTATGTTATGGCCGGGGATGGCTTTGGAAATCTTTTTGCCGCCCCCGTTCTCGACGTATTTGCCCAGCCTCGGGCCCAGTATTATGGCCCCGACCAGGGCAGCCCATCCGCCCACCGAGTGAACGACGGTGGAGCCGGCGAAGTCGATCATGCCCAGCTTCGAGAGCCAGCCGCCGCCCCAAATCCAGTGGCCCACCACCGGATAAATGACGGCGGTGACGATTACGCTATAAATAAGGTACGAGGAAAACTTGGTCCTTTCCGCCATGCCGCCGCTGACGATGGTGGCCGCCGTGGCCGCGAAGACCGTCTGGAAAAGCCAGAAGGTCAACTGCCACATGCCGCCTTCCTTGGTGGGGTCGCCGGCGCTGAGGAAAAAGCCGTCCGTGCCGAAAAGCCCTCCGGCGCTGGCGCCGAACATGATACCGAACCCCACCGCCCAGTAAATGATCGAGCCAACGGAAAAGTCCATAAGGTTCTTCATGATGATGTTGCAGGCGTTCTTGGCCCGGGTGAAACCCGTCTCGACCATGGCGAAGCCCGCCTGCATGAAAAAGACCAGGAACGCCGCCACCAGGGTCCATACCGTGTCGAGCGCCGCGGCGTTCGAGCTGGGCGTGGGTCCCTCGTCGGCGAGAGCAAGCCGGCCGATAAGGAACGCGGCTATGGTAACTACCGGTATTATATAGCGTCTCATTTTTATCCTCCCTGAAATGGGCGCGAGTCTCGGGCGCGGCTTCAGCCGATACTCTCGCTCGGCGTGAGGCCCTCTTATCGCGAGCCCATGTTTTATAAATTATTTGTCGATTAGATTTCCCCGGACCATCCCAGGCTGATCATGAAAAGGCCGGCCTGGTCTTGCAGGTCAAGGTCCGTGCCCACGTTGCCCAGGTCGATGGCGTCCTTGGCGTCCTCATTGAGCAGTCCCACGTAGCTGTAGGAGGGCGTGATGGAGAAGCCCATGGGCAGTCCAACTGGAAGGGCCACGCCCACGGAATAGTCGTGGAAACCATCCTTGTCCTCGAAGCCTTGTACGCCCATCGAGTCGAAACCCCAGTAGAACTGGCTGAACTTCTCGTTGGCGTATCCCACGTGGCCGGACAAATCCAGGCCCAGGGTCACGTCGCCCTCCTCGATGAGGGAAAAGGAATGGCCCAGGTCGAGGCTCAAGTAGCCCGCTCCGTCGGCCTGGTCCTGGTCCCAGTAAAAAGTCAGGCCCGGCGAGGAGGGAACGTCAAAGGCCACGCCCGTGAAAATCTCCGTGCTGGCGGCCAGCTTATTGGGGTTGTCGCCAATGGGTCCTCCCGGGTGGGGGAAGGTGTAGTTGATCACGCCCAGGCTAATCTCGGCCGGTCCCAAGGCGCGGGAATAGCTCGCCGTGTAGTCTATCTCGGTCAGTTGTCCCGACTGGTCCCCGTAACCCACGAAGGGAGACGCGCCCCAGTCGGTCAGGTCCATGTTGCCCCAGGCGTTGAGGCTGAAACCGCCGCCGGAAAGGGTGATGGACGGTTGGAGGACGGACTCCTCGTTCAGCGGTATGCCTCTCCACACGTAGCGGTCGCAATAAGAAACGTCCACTCCCACTTCGACCTTGGACTTGTCATCCGCCAGGGCGCCTGAAAGCGCCGACGCGCATAAAACCAGAGCCATGGCCAATCCCGATAACAACCTTTTCATTTTCTACCTCCTTGAAAATAGTCAATTTGGAAGGGTTATTAATCAACCTTCGTGCCAAGAGGCGAAAATATTTTATTCGATTTATAACATGCCGATTAATAGTGGATATTTAGAAAAGAAGCCCTATGGCCGGAAAGAGAACGGGAATATATAAATCTACATTAATGTGTGGATATCATGTTTATACTACATTTATGTACGGAATTGTTTGTAGTCGATCCCGTGCTTGGAAACGCGAAGGCCCATGATCCGCTCGGTGATCCCGAGCTGTCGGGCGGCCTTGGCCATGTTTCCCCTCGCGCTTTTGAGGGCGTCCATGATAATGCTCTTTTCCACGCCGTCGATGGTCTCGGCCAGGGTTCCTTTTACCACCGTGTCCGAGGCCTCGGCCGTCTGCAGGGAAGGGGGAAGGTGGTGGCCGTGCATGACCTCGCCGTTGGTCAGGAGCACGGCTCGCTCGACGCAGTTCTCCAACTCGCGCACGTTCCCGGGCCAGTGGTAGGACATGAGCATGTCGATGGCCTCGCTCGAGATGCGCTTGATTTTCTTGTGCTCGTCCTTGGCGTATTTCTCGACGAAGTGGTCGGCAAGGAGCATGATGTCGGTTTTCCTTTCCCGGAGGGGCGGCATGAAGATGGGAAAAACGTTAAGCCGGTAATAAAGGTCCTGGCGGAAGGACCCCGCGGATATCAGTTCCTCGAGTTCCCTGTTGGTGGCGGCCACCACTCGGACGTTGGACCGGATGGTCTCGGACCCTCCGACCCTCTCGAACTCTTTTTCCTGGAGCACCCTAAGCAGCTTGACCTGAATGCTGGGGGACAGGTCGCCGATCTCGTCGAGAAAGATGGTACCGCCCGAGGCCAGCTCGAACCTGCCCTTCCGCTGGGCGATGGCCCCGGTAAAGGCGCCCTTTTCATGGCCGAAAAGCTCGCTCTCGATCACGGTCTCGGGCAGGGCCGCCAGGTTGACCTTGACGAAGGGCTTCTTGGCCCGGGGGCTGTTGAAATGGATGGCGTGGGCCACCAGTTCCTTGCCCGTGCCGCTCTCGCCCCGAATCAGGACCGTGGCGTCGCTCCTGGATACCTGGGCGATGAGGTCGTAGACCGTCCTCATAGCCTTGCTGTTGCCGATGATGTTGGAAGGACGGAACCTGTCCTGCAGGACCTCCTGCAGCCTCTCGTTCTCCTCGAGAAGTTTCTGGCGCTCCTCCTCCGCCGCCTGGCGGAGACGGACGGCCTGGGCGATCATGGAGGCGATAATCGAAAGAAGCCTTACGTCCTCCTCCAGGGACACCTTGTCGCTGAAAAGGCTGTCAACCGAGAGCGCCCCTATTGTCTCCTTGCCGATCTTGATGGGAACGCAGATAAAGGAAAGGTCCTTTTTGCTCAGCTTGCCCCGAGCCCCCGTGCGGTTCAAGAAGGTGGGCTCCTCCGAGATGCTGGGCACGACCATGGGCCGTCCCGTCTGCACCACCCTGCCCGTAACTCCCTCCCCGAGCTGGTAGCGGCCGCGCTGCTTCTGCGTGATCGAGAGACCGTAAGCCGCCTCGATGAAAATCTCGCCCGTCTTCCGGTTTAAAAGGCTCAAGGTGCCGCGGCGCATGTCCATGTGATCGGCCATGCCTTTAAGGACCATGCCCAACACGTCGCGAAGGTCGTAGCTTTCCCCCAGAATCCCGCTGATCTCGTACAGAAGTCCCAGCTCCTTTACCTCTCTTCTGACTTGATGTTTTTTTGCTTTGGCCATGGCGGGTCCTTTCTTTAAATTTCCTACATAATTGTAACATATTTTTTCAAGGCATGAAATCCCCCGGGAATTTAAACGCCTCGGCCCGGCCGCTAAGAACGGGGCTATTGGCGGCCACATGAAGAAATCAAATGGTTTGGCCGATATGGTCGGCCACGTGGGCGGCCAGGGCCATGATGGTGACCTGGGGATTGACGCCCGGCGAGTTGGGGAAGATCGAGGCGTCGGCGATGAATAGTCTCTCAATATCGTGGGACCGGCCATAAGAATCGACCACGCCTCTTTTCGGGTCCCCGCTCATGCGGCAAGTACCGTTAGGATGGTTGCCAATGGGACTGAAGTCCTCGGCCTTTAAGTTCGCCTCCATGATAAGGCGGGCCTTGTCTCGCCGGTAAAGCTCGGACGGGACCTTGTGTATGCCGGGGCATATGTATTCGCAACCGGCCGCGAATAAAAGGTCGGCCGTGGCCTTCATGGAAATCTGCATGAGCCGGGCGTCCCGGTTGGTCATGTTATATATTATGGCGGGGCTCCAGCCGTTCTTCCGGGCCTTGACCGTTCCTTGAGTCTTGGCCCGGATCATGGCGCCCCATAAAACCATGTTCTTGAGGCGGGCCATGCCGTCTTTGTGCCTTATCCCGAACCCGGGAAGACGAATACCGATAACGTCCGGCGGCGCCCAGGCGACCTCGATTATAAAGCCATCCTTCCTGAAGGCGTCGCAGCAGTAACCCTGGTTCACGCCGTCCCAGGCGTAAACGTCCTCCTTGAAAAACCCCACCATGCCCGTGGCCGTGTGGTTACAAAGGTTTCTTCCCACCAACCCCGAGGAGTTGGCCAGGTTGTTCTTCTGCAAAAGAACGGGGGTACCCATGGCCCCGCAGGCGATGACCGTGGCCCTGGCCCGGACCTCGACCGAGCTTCGCGACGGCTCGAGACTCTCCGGGTCGATCATGGTCCCGGTCACGCCCAGGGCCCGGCCGTTCCGAACCAGTATCTTTTCGATCCGGCAGTCGGTGACGAGCTCTCCCCCCAGCTCGAGGAACCGGGGAATAAAGCAGCGGTCCACGCTCATCTTGGCCCCGTCCACGCAGCCCGACATGCACACGCCGCAACCGCGGCAACCCCTCGAGTTGCGGTATATCTTCTCCCCTTTCCAGCCGATGTTCTCGCAGCCTCTTTGCATGAGCAGGTTGTTCATGCCCAGATAATCGTCGTCCTCCTGGCTTATATTGGCGATTTCCTCCACTTCCTCGAAAAGGGGCGCGAGTCCCTCCGGTGTGAGACCCTCAAGCTTCTCCGTCTCGACCCACTCGTCCAGCACGTCGTCGGGCAGCCGGAAGCAGATGGCGGAATTGACCACCGTGGTCCCTCCCACCACCCGGGCCTGCAGGGTGGGAATGACCATCTTGCCGCCCATGGCCCTCATGCCGCCGTCCCGGTATAGCTGGCGCATGGCCGCCCAGGAGTCGGTGGTGAACCGGTCGGGAGTGATCGGGCTTCCCTCCTCGATGATGACGACCGACTTGCCGGCCCGGGCCAGCCGATGGGCGCAGGAAGCCCCGCCCGCTCCCGTGCCCACCACCACGACGTCGCAATCGAGGCTCAGCTTTCCTTTTATATCCTTGAAGGTCCTGGTCATGAACCGGCCTCCTCGCATTTGAGATGGAAGTCCATTTTTTCGAGCACGAGCGGGTCGTTATAAAAGCCCAGGCCGATGATGGTCTTTAAAAGGACCACCACCATGCGCCGGTAGTAAAGGCGGGAGTCGGACCAGTCGTGAAGATATAACTCCTGCTCTTGGGGGGATAGGCGGGTGAAGCGCGAAAATCTTTGAATAAAAAGAAAAGGAGCCAGGTCGAAGGCCAGAAGGAGGGCCTTGATGCCAAGACGGGAACCGGAATCCAGGTCTCGAAGATACCTGGCAACGGCCTTGTAGGCGTCGGTCTCCTCGACGCTTACGTCGATAAGGCCCCCCGCGGGAATAAGACGCCCCGCCAGTTGCTCGATGATTTTGCCCACGCGCGGCCCCACGGCGGGATGGCCGCCGGGCAGGGTCACGTCGGCCGCGTACTCCCAGGCCCTTGACATATTTTGCCCCTTTTCGACTTTCGATTTTCAAGGCCAAGTCTAGCAGATTTGATCGCGAGGGGAAATAGGAAAGAGCGGCCCGGCCGTCCAGGCGCTCGAGAGTACAATGTCACCTCCATTTGTCCAGGTCCTCCAGCGAAAGAGGCTCCGGACAAATGACGTCGATGGGAGATTTTCCGGAGGGGCCGGCAAAAGCCAGCCGGTAGGCCTGGAGAGCGAAGGACCTCGAGCCGGGCGTCGGGTCCTCGCCGTACCTGTCGTCTCCCAGCACCGGGTGTCCCAAGAGGGCCATGTGGGCGCGAAGTTGATGAGTGACGCCCGTGACCAGATCGAGTTCGACCAGCGAGGTCCCCTTATCATGGCCCAGCACCTTGTACCTGGTCAACGTCGGCCGTGGCTCGCCTCTGTATTTAACGCCGGGCGTGACCGCCACCATGAGCCCTTTTCGTGAAGAGTGATGAGCCAGGGGGGTCTTGATCTCGCCGCTCGCCGACTTGAAACGGCCACCCACCAGAGCCCGGTAAATTTTAGTAACCCGCCGCATGCTCACGTCGTGACGCAAAAAATCGAAGGATTTCCGGTTCTTGGCGAAAAGGACCAGGCCGAAGGTACCGGCGTCCAGGCGATGAATAAGGCCCGGCTCGAGTTCCTTGTCTCCCACGCCGCGAAGCTTCGGATACTCGGCCACAACCCCGTTCACCAGGGACCCGGTTTCCTCGGGCGAAAGAGGCTGGGTGGGTATGCCGCTTGGCTTGTTGACGATTAGAACGTCGTCGTCTTCATATACGATCTCGACGGCAATGGAATCGTCGGCCAGGGGTATGGGTCCCGTTTCGGCCAGGACGACCTCGACCACGTCGCCGACCGACAACTGGCGGCCTTTTTTCGACCTGACGCCATTGACGAGCACCCGGCCGCCGGCGATAATATCGCGCACGCTGGACATGGAATAAGAAGGCAGGTTGCGATGGAGCCACCTGTCCAGTCGGTCGGGACCGTTTTCCACGATGTCTTCCCAGTGGTTTTTTTCCATGCTATAAAAATCCGTTTTTGACCTCTCGATTAACGAGAGTAACTTTGGGCCTGATCCGCCGGACTCCCGCCGTTATTTTGGAGAGGTCTGGTTTTCCATCAGGGCGGGGTCGAAATGGACCTTGGGCGGCGCGGGGTTGGCGTCGTAGAGCTTGATGTTGGGAAGCGGCCCGGCCTTGTCCTTGTTTTTTTCCCACCAGTCCTTCCACCTGGCAAGGTCCGTACCGTAATCGAGTCCGGTGATTTTTTTAAGGGCGCTCGCCGCTTCCTCCCGGCATTTGTTGGCCTCGTCCTCCAAGGCGAGGGCCTTGGCTTCGTCGCCTATCGACCGAAGGGAAGGGGCCATCTGGGCCTTCATAAAGGCGTCGTCCATGTATTTGATTAATGCCGGCACGGCGCGGGGGTCCTTGATCTCGCCCAGGGCATAGGCGTAGAGCGAGCGGAACTCGAGGGAGTCGTTAACGAGAGCGCGACTAAGCTCGTCCACCGACTTGGGTCCCATGCCGATCAACTCCTGGACCGCGGCGTTGCGGTTCGAGTCGACCTTGGCCTGCATGGCCGCCAGTCCCTGGGTCGGGTCGGGCGTAACGGTGAAATTCTCGTTCCTGGTCCCATCGGGATTGAACGGCTGGTGATCGGGCGGGGCCTGTACCTCACCGTTGTTGATGATGACCACGCCCGAGGGATGGCTTTCGATTACGCCTATTAGCTCCCTGACTCTGGCGTCGGCCGCGGGATCGGGCTTGTGGTTTTTAGTGCGCTCGAAGTCGGCCGTGGATTTGGGATTGGTTTTGGACGCCGGCTCCTTTTGAGGTTTGTTTTTGTTTTCGGCGTTGTCTTTATTTTTCTTCTTTGGTTTCCAGGCCGCGCTCGCCTGGGGGCAGGCGGCAAGCAAAAGCGTTATTATCGCCAGCATGGCGGCGAGTCGCGACGGGATCGTATTCATGGTTCCTCCGGCGTTTGTGGGAGGAGGGAAATGAGGGGAATTATTTTTTCTGAACGTCCAGGGTCCCGGTCTGGGGGTCCATGACGATCTTATAGGAGACGTCTTTATCCTTGAAAGACGTGGTATGATCGAAGTTCGTTCTAACCTCGGTAACCAAGTACTTAAGGTAATCTTTTCGCTCCTCACGCATCCTTTTGAGCGCCTCGATTCCGTCTGGGTCCCCTGTAAATTTCATTTCCCCGTTCTCCAAGCGGTGCAGTCAATGGCCAATTCAATATCGACCCTATTATGGCACAGTGAGATTTCAGGCGCAAGTGGCCATATAAATGATCCTCGACTCAAACAAAAAATCCTTGAAGTATCTTTTTAAGATTGACAGGCGAAGTATCTAAGGTTACAATGTAAACGTCGGTCCAAAAAGCCGGCGTCGCTCTTTTTGACAAAAAGGTTTTCCGGGTACGAAAGTCGATCTTTCGTGCTCCATGATGAAGCTGAAAGCTAGTTATCGACGCTGAAGTGATTTATGTGAACGTTGACGCAATCGAAGCAGAGGAGGAATAAGGTTATGGAAAAACTTGGCGACGCGAAGAATCGTTATGAGTTCGCCCTCGACGGCCGCCAGGCCGGTCTCATCGTATCGGGTCTTATCCTGGTGCTTATGCTTTCCTTTTTAATGGGTACCCTTTTCGGCCGCAATCTGGCCGCCACGCCCGATGATAATTCCATGAATCTTGCCTCGTCCCAACTGGTAGTCGAGGAAGGAACGGCAAAAGGCGCGGACATGGCCGTTACCGGTGAGGAGTCCGCCGCTCCCGAGGCCGGCGGTGAATCGAATCCTGAGAACTGGCCGGTTGGTTCCGAAGCCTCCCGTGACGATTTTATCAAGGAACTGGAGAGCATGAAGGTCCCCACCAAGGTTGAGGAGGGCGAGGACATGGAGGGAGACCCCATAGCCCCCATGCTGGCCAGCATGAAGGTGGAAGAGCCGGCCTCCGATGAAACCGAGAAGACCGAGCAGCCGGCCCCCAAACCCGAGCCGGAGAAAGCGGTCAAGCCCGCCGCTCCCAAGGCGCCCGTGGTCGCGGGCTCCTATACCATCCAGTTGGCGTCCTTCCCGGAAAAAGGAGACGCCGACTCCCTGGTGGAAGACCTGCAGGGGAAAAAATACGACGCCTACCTGTTGCACGTGGCCATTCCCGGCAAGGGCTCTTTTTATCGAGTCAGGGTGGGCCATTACAAGGACCTTGACCAGGCCGAAAAAGCCAGAAGGATTCTCCAGGCAAGAGAAGGAAAATTTTTCGACGCCTGGATAACTCAATAAGCTTAGGGATTTGAAGCTCCGGCGCTTGCCGGCGCCCGGCTATATCGTCCAGGTTTTGGCGGCGAAAACGGCACAAACCGTTTTCGCCGCTTTTGCTGCCTGGCCTTTTCTCCGATCGTGTTTTGCTTAAGGCCCCGCTTTGAGATATAAATTCAGGTAAGGTCTCTTTGCTTGGAGGCAATTGATGATTGACGGAGTGATCGTAAAAAGGCTGAAGGTAATCCCCGACGAGCGCGGACGTTTGATGGAGATGCTCAGAAAGGACGACCCTTTTTTCAGCGAGTTTGGTCAGACCTACATGACCACGGCCTATCCGGGGGTGGTCAAGGCCTGGCATTATCACCGCTTCCAGACTGACCACTTTACCGTGGTCAAGGGCATGGCCAAGGTCGTGCTTTACGACGACCGGGAAGGATCGAGCACGCAAGGAGAAGTAAACGAGTTCTTTATGGGCGAGCACAACCCCATCCTGGTCAGGATTCCCAACGGGGTTTACCACGGGTTCAAAAACATCTGCGGCGAGGAATGCATCATCGTTAACTGTCCGGACAAGACCTATAATTATGACGACCCGGACGAGGTCAGAAGGGACCCCAATGACGAGTCGATACCCTACGACTGGTCGAGAAAAGACGGCTGAACCCGGTCGGCCGGCCGGCGCTTAAGCTTTAAGACGGGAAGAAGTGGTGACCTCTTGAAGATACTAGTCACCGGGGGGGCCGGGTTCATCGGCTCCAATTTTATCAGGACCCTTCTGAAGGAAACCGACTCCCACTCGGTTATAAACCTCGACGCCCTTACCTACGCGGGCAACCTCGAGAACCTCTCGGACCTCGAGCGTGACGAGAGGTACAGGTTCGTGAAAGGCGACGTTCGGGACGGCCGTCTCTTGGAGAAGCTTTTCTCGAGCCGGGTGGACGCGGTGGTCAACTTCGCGGCCGAGTCCCACGTGGACCGCAGTATCGATAACCCGGCCCAGTTCCTCGATACCAACGTGGGCGGGACCATGAAGCTTCTCGAGGCCTCGCTCAAGGCGGACGTCAGGGTCTTTCTTCAGGTATCGACCGACGAGGTGTACGGGTCGCTGGGCCCGACCGGCCGCTTTACCGAGGATTCTCCCATGCGGCCCAACTCTCCCTACGCCGCCTCGAAGGCCTCGGCCGACCTTCTCGTCCGGGCGTGGCACAAGACCTATGGACTGCCGGCGGTCATTACCAGGAGCTCGAATAATTACGGGCCTTACCAGTTCCCGGAAAAGTTCATTCCCCTGTTCGTCACCAACGCCATCGAGAGAAAAAAACTTCCCCTTTACGGCGACGGTTTGAACGTAAGGGACTGGATACACGCGCGCGACAACTGCCGGGCCATTCTTCTGGCCCTCGAGGAGGGCTCGCCCGGCGAGGTCTACAATATCGGAGGGAACGAGGAAAGGACGAACCTCGAGGTGGCGCGGTCCATACTGGATATCCTGGAAAAACCGCGCGACCTCATCAGGCTGGTGGAGGACAGGCCCGGGCACGACCGGAGGTACGCGCTCGATTCTTCCAAAATCGAGGAGCTTGGCTTCGAGAGGGAGTTCGGCTTTGAGGACGGACTGGCGGCCACCGTCAAGTGGTACGTGAAGAACAAGGAGTGGTGGAAAAGGATTAAAAGCGGCGAGTACGCCGAGTATTATAAAAAGATGTACGGCGCGAGACTGAAGGGTCCGGACGCGGGCTCGCGGAAGAAGAACGGGCGGTCATGAAGGTCCTGGTGCTGGGCTCGGGCGGCCTGCTCGGCCGGGCCGTATCCCTGGAACTCGATCGCTTCCACGCCGTCGAGAAACGAACCAGACGGGACTACGACCTTCTTGATTACGCGTCCCTTAGGGCCGACCTCGAGTCGACAAGACCCGAGGCGGTAATCAACTGCGCGGGCTACGCCAGGGTGGACGACGCGGAGGACGACGAGGACTCGGCCCGCGAGATAAACGTAAGGGCCGCGGCCGCCATGGCGGAAAAATGCTCGGAGCTTGGGATTCGGCTCGTCCATTTCAGCAGCGATTACGTGTTCGACGGGAGGAAGGGACCGCCCTACAAGGAGGACGACGCGCCCAACCCTCTCAACGTTTATGGCCGGACCAAGCTCGAGTCCGAGCGGGAGGTCCTGGCGGCGCTGCCTTCCTCCTCCCTGATAATCAGGACCAGTTGGCTTTTCGGGAAAGGCGGAAAAAGCTTCGTCGGCACGCTGCTCGGACGTTATGAGGAGGGAGTAAGGAAATTCCGGATCGTGTCCGACCAGGTGGGACGGCCGACCTACGCGCCCGACTTGTCCCGCGCGGTGAGGCTTTGCCTTGAAAAGGGCCTGACGGGGATTTATCATGCCTGTAACGAGGGAGAGGTGAGTTGGCACGGTCTTGCCCTGGCCCTGTTCGAGGCCGCGGGCCTGGCGGACGAGGTCGAGGTCGAGGCCATCGTGGCGGGTCAATTCCCGGCCCGGGCAGTGAGGCCCGCCCGCTCCGTCCTTGACACGGGGAAACTGTCCGGCGCCGGGATCGAGCTGCCGGATTTCAGGGACGCGCTCAGGCGCTGGTTCGGCGGCTGATTATCCCCGCCGGGACCGGAAAAGGAGAAATATCATGGCCGACCGTCGAGTGTGCCTTTGGTGCGGCCGGGGACCGGAGAGTTCGGTAAAATTAATTCCCGGCCCGGTCATGAACATTTGCGAGGAATGCGTCGGCCGTCTTTCAGGCGCGGTCAGGGAGGAAGAGGCCACCCTGGCGGCGAAGGTCAGGGAAGAGATCGACGCGGCGGTGCAGAAAAGCTTTCAGGGCATGGTCAAGCAACTGAACCTTGGTCCTCTCCAGGACAAGTACCAGCGCCTTATGCGCGTCAAGTTCAAGGAGGAGCCGGGCAGCCCCTCTTTCCTCGAGGTGTTCCAGGAGTTCAAGAAGGGAGTCGAGGCCGAGGTGGCGGGCGACGACTACGAGACGAGGTATGACCTTGCCATCGCCTATCACGAGATGGGCCTCGCGGAGGACGCCTTCCGTGAAATGCTAAGAAGCTTGAGAGGATCGCTGAGGCAAAAGGATTTCGACCGGTCCGCCGAGATCATAAGCGCCCTGCTGTATTTTCACGGCGACTCGAGCCGGGCCATCTCGGGAATTTACAGGGTTCTGGGAGAGGCCGGGATCGAGCCGGCCAAATAGGTATAAAGAGGTGTTGATTTGAATATCTGCGTGATCGGGACCGGATACGTTGGACTGGTGGCTGGCACCTGCCTGGCCGAGAGCGGCAACGAGGTCGTTTGCGTCGACGTTGACGAGTCCAAGATTAACAAGCTTAAAAAGGGCGAGTCGCCCATTTACGAGCGGGGCCTCGAGGAATTGCTCGAGAGGAACGTCAAAGAGGGCCGGCTCAGGTTCTCGACCAGGCTCGAGGAGGGCGTGCCCGAGGCGGAGGTGGTTTTCATCGCGGTGGGAACGCCACCCGGCGAGGACGGGGCCGCCGACCTGTCGGCCATCTTCGCGGTGGCCGAGGGAGTGGCGGACCTCGTGTCCGATGGGACGGTGGTGGTGATAAAGTCCACCGTCCCAGTGGGAACCACCGAGCGCGTTGGGGAGACGATCGCCGGGCGGACCAAGGCTTCCTTCGACATGGTCATGAACCCGGAGTTCATGAAGGAGGGAGCGGCGGTTGACGATTTCATGAAGCCCGACCGGGTGGTCTTAGGCACGAAAAGCGAAAAAGCCGCCAAGCTGATGACCGAGCTTTACGAGCCCTTCGTCAGGACGGAAAAGCCCATCCTGGTCATGGAACCCAACAGCGCGGAGATGACCAAGTACGCGGCCAACTCCCTTTTGGCCACCAAAATTAGTTTCATCAACGAGATAGCCTCGATTTGCGAGAGCCTGGACGCGGACGTGAACGACGTGAGACGGGGCATCGGTTTCGACGCCCGCATCGGTTTCCAGTTCCTGTTTCCGGGCCTAGGCTATGGCGGCTCCTGTTTTCCCAAGGACGTGGACGCCCTGGTAAGGACCGCGTCCGCCTCGGGCGCCGAGCCGGCCGTTCTCAAGGCGGTCCAGCTAGTCAACCGGGCCCAGCGTGAGAGGATGGCCGCCCGTATCCTCGGGCATTTTCCCGATGGGATCAAGGACCCCATCGCCATCTGGGGGCTCTCTTTCAAGCCCCAGACCGACGACGTCCGCGAGGCGCCGTCCCTGGATATAATCCGGGCCCTGCTTAAAGCCGGGGCCGAGGTCCGGGCCTACGACCCGGTGGCTGGAGAGAACGCGGAAAAGGAACTGGGAGACCAGGTCATCTTCTGCGATACGGCTTATGAGGCCCTGGGCGGAGCGGTGGCCCTGGTCATCGTTACCGAGTGGAACGAGTTTCGCCGTCCCAATTTCAAGCGCATGAAAAGCCTGATGAAGAGCCCGGTAATCTTCGACGGCAGAAACCTTTACGATCCCGCGTCCATGGCCGAGCGGGGCTTTACCTATTTCTCGGTCGGCCGAAGAACGGTCCGCCCGGAATAGGCGCGGGCGGGGCAATATTATTATCCTCATCCGCGGGATGCCTTCTTTATTTTGAAAGGACCTTATTAAATGTCTAAAAAGCGAGCGTTGATAACGGGGGGGGCCGGGTTTATCGGGTCCCATTTATGCGAGCGTTTCCTTGACGAGGGCTACAAGGTCCTTTGTTACGACAACCTTTTAACGGGCGAGATGGACAATATTGCTCACTTGTTCGCGAACCCGGACTTTTGCTTTTTCAAGCAGGACGTGACCAATTACATTCACGTGAAGGGGGACTTGCATTACATCCTGCATTTCGCGTCACCCGCCTCTCCCATCGATTATCTCGAGCTTCCCATCCAGACCATGAAGGTGGGCAGTTTGGGAACGCACAAGGCCCTGGGCCTTGCCCTGGACAAGGGCGCGCGTCTTCTCCTTGCCAGCACCTCCGAGGTTTACGGCGACCCGCTGGTGCATCCGCAAAAGGAGGACTACTGGGGACACGTGAACCCCATCGGGCCAAGGGGAGTATATGACGAGGCCAAGCGCTTTTCCGAGGCCATGGTGATGGGGTATCACAGACATCACGGGGTCGAGACTCGCATCGTGCGCATCTTCAACACCTTCGGTCCCCGGATGAGGAAAAGGGACGGCCGGGTGGTGCCCACCTTTATCGACCAGGCCCTGCGGGGCGAGGACCTTACCGTCTTCGGCGACGGGTCCCAGACCCGGAGCTTCTGTTACGTCTCCGACTTGGTGGAGGGCATATTCAGGCTGCTGCTTTGCGACTACGACCAGCCCGTCAACGTGGGCAACCCGGCGGAGATGACCATTTTGGACTTCGCCAGAAAAATCGTGGAGATGACGGGAACGTCCTCGAGGATAGTCTTCAAGGACCTGCCGGTGGACGACCCCAAACAGAGGAAGCCGGATATATCCCTGGCCAAAAAGATACTAGACTGGGAGCCAAAGGTCGATCTCGAGTCCGGACTTAAACTTACCATCGACTGGTTCAAGGAAAAAGCCTGACGATCGAGGATCAGGCCTTGTAGTTGAAGGTCTCGAACCTGTCCCGCCTGGCGCGGCACACGGGGCATTCGTCCGGCGGGACCTCCCTGCCGCAAAGATAACCGCATACCTTACAGCGCCAGGCCTTAAGCCCCGCGGCCTCGGGGTCTTCCCTTCGCTTCCTGCTCAACTCGAGCCGCTCCTCCTTGTCGAGCCTTCGCTCGGGAATGCTCGCGACCTCCCTTTTGCCGTCCACCACGTCCCGGGTCACGTAAAGAGAACAGTAACAGGCGCCGTACTCGAACAGGTCCATGTCCCGATAGTCGCACGGGCAGATAACGTCGAGGTCCTCGAACTTGTCCCCCTCCAGAAGGCGGCAGGGACATCCCATGTAGCCGAAGCGCTCCATGTTCTGGACCATGCCCCCCATCAGGCTGACGACCATTTCATCGTCCGGGTTAAGGTGGTATCCGCCCGCCTCGGCTTCCCTTTCCAGTCTGGCCTTAAGGCGAAGCGCGGACTCGAGGACCGCTTTTTCATCCATCATCCGAGGCATTCCTCCAACTCTTCCACCTTGTAGCCCTGGATTACCCTCGCTCCGTCGTTAACGATCACCACGGGAAAGGAAAGTCTGGAAACGAACTGAAGCACCCTGTCCTTGATCCGCTCGCGCTCTTCCCCCTGGGTCAGGTCCACGTAGACGGACTCGTAGTCAATCCGGTTGTCGTCCAGCCACTGCTTAGTCTTCTTGCACCACCCGCAGGTGCTGAGTCCATAAAACTCAACCTTGGAGTTCCCGGCCATAACTTCCTCCTTTTCTTGTTGCCCTCGAACCAAAAAGCACGCTCTTCAACGAGTTCTATTATAGACGCCCGCTTGAAGATTCGGTTTCAATAATACGGCAACTTGGCGGGAAAGCACAAGAGACCGCGGGGAGCGGGGCAAAGAAAACTCGAAAGACCGGACGGGCGTGGCGCCATATCCTTGAACTCACGCCCTCCCGCATGTCATACAGGATATATCTTGGCCAATATGCAATTTTTATACTTTGCCTTTGGCTCGGTCTTGACATTCGGGAACTCTTTGGCAAGAATAAGTATGTAAGCAGGATTAAAGACGAGGTTTCAATGGAAATAATCGAATGTAAAGAATGCGGCGCCCGTTTGATACCGGAGTTGCCCTTCTGCCCGAAATGCGGGGCCGACGCCGGCATCGAGATACCCACCGACGTGCGATGCGAATGCGGCTTTCTCCTTTGCAAGCTCTCGGAGGACGCCATCGAGGTCAAGTGTCGCCGGTGCAAGCGCCTGGTTTACGTGCCCATCGACGACGTGCCCGCCCGGTTCGAGCGCAACAAGAAGATGGAGGAGAAGCGCTCCCAATTCGTTCCCCGGAGCAGCCATCCGAGGGAGCCGAGGCCGGCCGGCGACCACAAGGGTCAGTATTGCTCGGTATGCGGGAAATACAAGCCCAACGTGGTTTACGGCAAATGCCTTGACTGCCGCACCGAGTCGATCAAGATACAGTACCGCACCAGGACGAGGTGATCTCGGACGCAACACCGTACTGGGCTTTGGATGGGTACCATCAAGCCTTCCAGCATGACTCCACTTCACGATCGCCAATGACGGACGCTTGCCGGGTTTTTACCGCTTTCACGCTTATTCACGGGCCTTTTGACGCGGCGCCATAGCCGCGTCCATGCGCCGCTCGCCTCAATACCCGCCTCCGCCGCCGGAGAACTCCTCGAGGGGAAGATCGGTCTTGCCGATGGCGGCCAGGGCCACCGAGCCCGGGCTAATCACGTCGCGCTCGGCGATGACGTTGACCAGGGCCGGTTTTCCCGAGTCCACGGCCCGTTGCAGGGCGGGCTTTATGTCCTCGGGTTTTTCGACCTCCTCGCCGTGGCCTCCAAGGGCCTCGACCAGCTTGTGGTAAGGAACGTAGCCAAGGTCGGTGCAGGGATGGCGGTCCATGCCGAAGCGGAGCTGGTGGCTATGCCTGATCATGCCCCAGGCCTGGTCGTTGTTTACTATGACCACGATGGGAAGGTTGAGCCTCACGGCCGTGTGAAACTCCATGAAGTTGAAACCGAGCGACCCGTCGCCAACCACCGCGAACACCCGCCGCTCGGGCTCGAGCATCTTGGCCGCGGCCGCGTAGGGCAGTCCCACTCCCAAGCAGCCGAAGAGCCCCGACTCGATGGAGCCGCCGGGACGGTGATTGGTCCGGACCATGTTCATCCAGATCGAGGTGTCGCCTCCATCGAGGGCCAGGGTGTCCTCCGGCTGAAGGAACTCGTCGATCTCCTTCATCAGCCGGGCCGGATGAATAGGCGTCTGGTCCGAGCCGCTTTGCGCCGCGAAGGACGCCAGCGACGCGGCCGCCGCCCCGTCCAGGGCCTCGCGCCAGGGCGCGTATTTTTGCGGGTCGGCCTTGCCCTCGAGAAGGTCCGCCAGTTGGGTAAGGGCCCGTCCGGCGTCGCCCACCAAAGCCACGTCCGCCGGCCGGTTGCGGTCCACCTCCTCGGGGTCGATGTTGATATGCACGATTTTGGCGCCCGCGTTAAAGAGCTTGCCGTGAGCGTAGAAGAGGCTGACCCTGGTCCCGCATAAAATAACGAGGTCGCTCTGGGACAGCCCGAAAAGGGCCGCTCCCGGACGGATGGCCAGGGAAGGCCCGTAGCAAAGGGGATGGGAGTCGGGCAGACATCCCTTTCCCATGGAGGCGGTGAAGCAGGGAACGCCCGAGGTCTCGACGAAGCGTTTAAGCTGCTCCATGGCCTTGGCCATCCATACTCCCGAGCCGGCCACGATGATGGGCTTCTCGGCGGCGAGGACCGCCTGGGCCACTTCCTTAGCCGCGGCCGGGTCGGCCGCGGGGGGCGAGGGCTCGGTAACCTTGCCCCAGCTTATATATTGCTCGTCAACCTGGGCGCCCAGAATATCGGTGGGTATCTCGACGTAGACCGGGCCCGGACGGCCCGAGCGGGCCCGGGTCATGGCCTCGTGGATCACCGCCGGGATGCGCTCGGGGTTCTCTACCCGGCGCGACCACTTGACCATCGGCTTGATCACCGAGTGCTGGTCCATTTCCTGAAGGTCAAGCCGCCCGACCATGTTGGTGGGAACCACGCCCGAGAGAACGACCATGGGAACGCCCGCCAACTGGGCGTTGGCCACTCCAGTTATGGCGTTGGTGAAGCCCGGTCCCGCCGTGACCAGGGCCACGCCGGGAAGGCCCGTCAGACGGGCCTGGGCGTCGGCCATCATCACCGAGGCCTGCTCGTGGCGGTTGTCGTAAAGGCTTATGTCCGAGTCCATAAGGGCGTCGGTAATATGCGAGATATGACCGCCCCCGATGTGGAAAACGTGCGCCACCCGCTCCTCGGTTAACGCCTTGACAACCATCTGACCGCCGTGAATTTTGCCCATGACTACTCCTTTTTTTTATTTACCGCCCGGCCCCGCCGCCGGGACATGCGCCGGCAACGGGCTTTATTACTCTTCATTTCTCGGCCGTCCGGCCCGGATAGGAATGCTCGGGGGATTGGCGAGGGCGGGACGGATAACGTAAAAAGCTTATCTTAAAAAGCCCGCCGGTCCAAGTTAAGGTTTTCATGGACCGGGATTTATAATCGCGACCGTTCGTCCGGCGAGAGCGCCTCGTGGGTTTTCCTCGCGATCTCAAGCTCCTCGTTGGTCGGTATGACCAGCGCTTTCACGCGCGAGGCCGGCGAGCTTATCTCGCGGGCCTCATGGCCGGGCTTTTCGTTTTTCTCCCGGTCCAACTCTAGGCCGAGACACTCGAGGCCCTCGAGGCAGGCGGCCCTTATTTCCGGGGAGTTCTCGCCAATGCCGGCGGTGAAAACGACCGCGTCGGCCCCGCCCAGGGCGGCCATGTAGGCGCCGATGTATTTCTTGACCCGGTAGGCGTAGACCTCGAGGGCGAGGGCCGCGTCGCCGTCGCCCTTGGCCTTTCGGGCAAGGATTTCCCTTACGTCGTTCTCGCCGCAAAGTCCCTTCAGGCCGCTCCTTTTATTGAGGGCGTCGTTTATCTCGTCAAGACCCATGCCCGCGTTCGAGGCAAGGTGGAAGACTATCGAGGGATCGACGTCGCCCGATCTCGTTCCCATGACCAGCCCCTCGAGCGGCGTCATGCCCATGGAGGTGTCGATGCATTTGCCCTTTTTGATCGCGGCCATGCTGGCGCCGTTTCCCAGGTGTATGGTTATTAGCGAGACTTCATCCGGCTTTTTGCCCAGCATCCGGGCCGCCAGTTCCGAGACGTGTCCGTGCGACGAGCCGTGGAAGCCGTAGCGCCTTATCCCGAACTCGATGTATAACTCCGGGGGCAGGGCGTAGCGAAAGGCCCGGGCGGGCATGGTCTGGTGAAAGGCCGTGTCGAATACCGCCACGTGAACGGCCTTGTCGAACACGGACATGGCCACCTCGATACCGACCAGGTTGACCGGGTTGTGAAGAGGGGCGAGGGCAAAGTTACGTTTGATGGCTTCGATGACGCGGCCATCGATGATGGCGGGTCTTACGAAGTCCTCCCCCCCGTGGACCACGCGATGTCCAACCGCCTCGACCTCGGAGGCTGCGGTTAGCACTCCCGTCTCCGGGTCCGTGAGCGCGTCCGCCACCAGCCTCATCCCGCTCCGATGGTCGGGCGCGAGCCTTTCACCGGACTTTTGCCTCACCTCGCCGTCGCGAAGGAAGGTCGCCGTGAGGGCGCTGGTTTCCTCCCCGATCCTCTCGAGCACGCCCGAGGCAAGGACTAGGTTTCCCGCCATGTCGAAAAGCCGGTACTTGATCGAGGAGCTTCCCGTGTTGATAACCAGTATTTTCATGGCGGCCCTTCCCGCCCTTCTTTAGCTCGCCACCCGGGCGAACCCGGCCAGGGCCGTCTGGCCGCTCGCGTTAACGGCGTTGAAGCAAAGTACCGTCGAGTTTTTCTCGGGCCTCCTCTCGAGAAGGTTCACTTGAAAAGTCGTGCCCGGGATTATCATGCCGGTGAAGCGGCAGGCGATCTCCTTTAACCTGTCCGGGTCCTTGCCCGCTTCCCTCTCGACCAGTTCCCTGGCGCACATGGCGAGGGTGCAGGTGCCCTGCACAATTATATCCGGCAGACCCACGGCCCGGGCGAAGGCGGGCGAGGTGTGAATGGGAAAGACGACGTCCGAGCATCCGTCGTAAAGGTAAGGCGTCGCCCTGGTCGTCGGTACCGCGGCGGTCCACTCGGGCTCGGCTGCTTCACCGGCGACGGTCGGAATTACCTCTCGCTCTCCCGCGCTCTCACCTTTCAGCTTAACGCCCCTGAACATGGCCCCGTTGTACTCGGTAAAAACGGGTTGGCCCTTTTTGTCCAGGGCCTCGATCCGCAGCACGAACAGGACGCCGGCCCGGGTCTGGATGACCGAGGAAACGCTTCCCCTTAGAAGTATCTCGTCTCCCGGCAGAACAAGCCGATGGAACACTATCCGCTCGGTGGCGTGGACCATGGTCGAGACGACCTCCCCGGGTATGCGGTCGGAGAAGACCTCGTTCATGGCCATGGCCATGGGCCAGGTAAGGGCAACCGCGAAGAGGGGAGGGGCAACGAGCCCGCCCTGTGACGAGTCGTCGAAGTAGCGGGGATTGTCCTCACCCGCGGCCGCCGCGTAGTTGGTGGTCATCCGCCATGTGACCTCCCGCCTGATCTCGGGAAGCGCCGCCCCGTGGATGCTCGAGTCGAGTTCCGGCATATACTATCCTCCTTATGGGCCACTGCCGACCCAAGCCAGGATACCATCGATATATGGAGTTGAGAAGAACGGGAGGCGCGGGAAAAATTTTCCCTCACCAGCCCATTTTCGTAAGCCACCGATTGGTGAAGAAGTAAAGAAGACCCGAGGTGACGGCGTATGCCAGGACCACCAGCCAGAAGCCGGGAAGAACGGCGGCCTCGACGGCGAAAAGCGCGAGGGCCAGGACGGCGATCAATCCGAAGAACCTGTCCTTTTGTTTTTGAGGAGCCGCGGGCCACTGGTCGGCGTAGACCTCTCCCGACACGGCGTCCACCAGGGCCTTGTGAGCGGAGTTCTGGCAGGTATAGTCAACCTCGTACATGGGAAGGTGAAGGAGGGTGGCCGACTGAAACTTGAGGCCCGGAGTATCCAGGAGTATAAGCCCCTCGGCGGCGGCCTCCTCCAAAAGCGCCTGGGGCTCGACGACCTTAAATGACTCCGTAAGTTCCGCGCTGTAAAGTTTCAACTCTCCGGCGGGCTGGGCTACCTTTCTGAGTCCCTCCAGGGGAGTCATGGCGGCGGGCACGACCACCACTTTGCCGCCCGAGGTCTCGAGCTTCCAAAAGGGAAGATACGATATTTTATGGGTCGTTACCTCGACGGGGTCCTTTATTTCCATGTAAGAGATTTTGCGCTGGATCACCGGTCCCAAGTCCGAGTCCGGCTTTTGCGCGACCATGTAATAATGCTTGATGGTGCGGTCGGTCTCGACGTAGAGCGCGGTCTCGCAATAGGGGCACCTTATAAAGTCGGAGTCTTCCTCGATGGGGACCTTGGCCCCGCACTGGGTGCATTTAATATCCATGTCGAGAAGGTCTGGTCTGGCTGGTGTCCTTTATTTTCGCGGCGCCCGCTCGGGACGGGCGGCCAATTCCGTCATCATCGAAAAACTATCAATTTCAAAGGCGTAATTCATTCAGTCTTTTGTCCGCAGTTGGGGCAGAACTTGGCGCCGGGCTCCAATTCGGCCTGGCAGTTTTTGCACTTGGGTTTTTCAAGGAGGTTGAACCCGCAGTTTCCGCAGAACTTGTTGGTCGAGAGGACGGCGGCCCCGCAGTTGGGGCATTTGAGTTCCTCGGCCATTTTCTCTCCGCAGCTCGGGCAGAACTTGGACCCCGCGGGGACGGACCCCTGGCACTTGGGGCACGCGATGGCGGCGACCGCGCCGGCGGCGGCCCCGGACGCTCCCGCGGCGGCCGTTCCCGCGCCCTGGGTTTGTCCCTGGGCCTGTCCCGGGTTCATCATTCCGCCCATGGCCTGGGCCATCATGCCGGGCATCATCATGCCCATGCCCGCGCCCACGCCTATTCCCATGCCCGCGGCGGCGGCCCCGCCTCCGCCTTCTCCCCTGGCCGCGTCCCTCATGCTCTTGGCGGCCTGGAACTGCATGAACTTGTTCATGTCGCCCACGGCGGCCATGCTCGAGCGCTCGTCGATCATCTTCTGCACTTCCTCGGGAGGGGTGATGGCCTGGATGAAGAAGTCGCGCAGCTCGAGGCCGTACTGGGTGAAGTCGGGCTCGAGCCTGTCGGTCTTGAGATGGAAGGCCAACTCGTCGTAGCTCTGGGGCAGGTCGAAGACGCTCTCGACCCTCTCGCCCAGCACGTCGTTGAACCTGGCCACGATCACGTCCTTTAGATAACGCTGGACGTCGTCGGTCTCGTACCTGCCCATGCCGCCTACCAGGTTGTTTATGACCAGGAGGGGTTCCTTGACCTGCATGGTGAAGTTGCCGAAGGCCCGGAGCCTGACGATGCCAAGTTCCTTGTCGCGGAAAGCCACGGGCTCCTTGGTCCCCCACTTGAGGTTGGTGAAGACCTTCATGTTCACGAACATGACCTCGGTGCGGAAGGGAGAATTGGGACCGAAGCCGGCTATTTTCTTCAGGAGTCCGGTTAAAATCGGAAGGTTCTGGGTGCTCAGGGTATGGCGGCCGGGCCCCAGGACGTCCATGCCCTTGCCGTCGCGGAAGAACACGGCCATCTGGTTCTCGCGCACGATGAGCTGGCTGCCGTACTTGGTTTCCGCCGATCCCTGCTCGGGCACGCGATGTACCAGCTCCTCGCCGGTGGGGTCCACGTATTCGATTATATCAAGCATTGCCATGTCGTAGCCTCCTTGTCATTGGTAAGGGTCAAACCGCCTTGGGCAGGACCGTGGAGGAATATTGCTCGCGCTGGCCCAGCTTCTCGTCGAACTCGGCAAGGGCGTCCTCGAAGTCCATCAGGGCCTCCTTGACGCTTATGGAGGGGTCGCTGATGGACTCCTCCGCCAGGCGCTGAAGCTTCTCGACGTCGTCGAAGAGTTTCTCGTCGAAGTCAAGGAGGGCCATCAGGTCGCGCTCGGTCACCTCCTGGGGATCGAAAAGTCCCTGGTACCCTCTCGAGTCGTACTTGATGGTGTCGCGGACCTTGCGAACGCGCTTGCAGACGCGGTCGAGCCGGTCGAGTCCCTGGAGGGCGGCCATGCCCTTTGCCTGGCTTCTGGCGTCCGAGGCCTTGGCCACGGTCTTGGCCAGCTTGTCTACCCTCTTTACCAGCTCGTCCCGAATCTCCTTGTCCGCGTCGCGCAGGTTTTCCCTGGCGAGGTAGGTCTTAAGGCCGGGGACCTTGTTCTGGGCCCAGCTTTCGAGCCTCTTTGGCAGGCTTGCATAAGTCATGTAACGCCCTCCTTGCTATGATCGGTTTAGTCCCGTTGTCTCGCGGGCCTGAGTCTTCATGGCGGCCGTCATTTTTCCTTGAAACCGGGTTTGACGTACTCGCCGCCGGACTGAATATATTTATAGGCCGCCTCCATGTTGACGGGCAGGTTGTCGCGCGTGAGTTTTTTCATGACGAACTCGGGTATGATCGAGGTCACCTCGACCCTGGTGCCGTACCTGGCCAGGGTGCGCTTGTCGTCAAGCTTGAAAAGTTGCCAGTATCCGTCCACCTGTTTCATGTCGTTGTCGAAATCGGGGTCCAGATGCCACCACAGCTTGTAGTTTTCCTCGTCGTAGTGATGCATGATCCGGTAGTCGATATTCAGGATCAACTTGACGTGGAAGTCCACCTTGTCGCCTTTGTCGTCTCTCTGGACAAGCTCGCAACTATCCAGGTCCGGCAGGTATCGATGCTGTTTCTCCGTGGCCTTGAAAAGTTTCCAGGTCTTCTCGAGCGGCTGATCGAATATCATGGCCGCCCGGATGAAGCGCTTCTGGTCCGCCCCCTCGCTTTTGTCCTCGTCCAGGATGACTATCTCGCCGGCCTTGACCTTTTTAACCTGGTCCTCGGTAAGGCCCTCCCAGGCCTGGGGAGAGTCCGCCGAAGGCGGGTCCGCCCAGGCGCAAAGACCAACGGCCAGGACCAACGCGACAAATCCGAACCTTATAAGTTTAATCATGCCCCGATCAATGCCTCCTTGTTTCGATCATCACGAACAATAATAACTTACGGATCGGGACCGGGCAAGGACTTCGAGCTTGGAAGCGCGATTTTTTCCCCTCTCCCGTCTCACCTCCCGTCTCGGATTGCCAGTTCCGGGTCGGCGGTGTAAAATCGATCTTGATAATTCCGCCACGCCTTCCGCGGTAAAAGTCCCGAAACCAATCCAATCAAAAGGGGCGTTTATCTTTTCGCGTGACGATATTTTCAGGCGTCAGCGCGCGCGCTCCGGATCGATTTTTCCTGGAGGGCGAGCCTTGACACGGCCGTTATTAGGGCCTATATTCGTAAAAACTAGACTGGGGTGTCATTTTTTGAGGAACGGGTTTTCGCGCGTCATCATCCGCGGGGCTGGGGTCATCGAGTCTTTCCCGCCCATCGATATTTTTCGGCGCCCTCCTCTCCCCGGATAAATTGGTTTAAGGAGGCGGCAAATGACTGTAAAAAACGGGCGGTCCCTCGGCATAGACGCGGGCAGCCTTTACGTAAAGGTGGCGGCGCTGGACGCTTCCGGCGCTCTTTTGGACTCGGCTTACGCGGCCCACAAGGGGCGTCCCATCAAGGCGCTTAAGGAAATCCTTCCCGGGTTCCTTGACGGCGTCGCTTTCAAGGTAGGCCTGACGGGGGCCCTTATCGATCCCATTTGCCGCCAGTTGGGCCTGGACTCTATCGACCTGGTCCGGGCCGAGGTGGCGGCGGTCAAGGCCAACGTCCCGGAGGTAAGGAATATTATCGACGTGGGCGGCGGCAGCGTGACGCTTATCCGTCTCAACGAGAAGGGCGAGTTCGAGAGCATGGAGCGCAACTCCCTTTGCGCCGCGGGCACGGGCTCCTTTCTGGACGAGCAGGCGGCGCGCCTTGGCGTCAGCTACGAGGAGATCGAGTCCTTCGGCGCGGTGGACGAGCCGCCCAGCATCGCCACCAGGTGCGCGGTCTTCGCCAAGTCGGACCTCATCCACCACCAGCAGGCGGGCCGGAGCAAGGTCGAGTGCTGGTCCGGTCTTTGCCGGGGCATGGTAAGCACTTTCCTCGGCACCCTGCTCAAGGGCCGTCCCCTAAAGGGCCTGACGGTCATGGTGGGCGGCGTGGCCCAGAACCCTGAGATCATGAGGTGGCTCAAAGATATTTACGGCGACCGGATCACGACCTTTCCCGAGGCCCGGATGGCGGGGGCCATCGGCGCCGCCATGATGGCCGCGGATGAATTGTCGCCCGAGAAGCTGGCGGCCCTGGTACCGGGCGAGGGCAGGGGAGAGAGCCGGGCCCTGGCCACTCGTCCTCCCCTCGAGCTCAAGAAGTCCAGGTACCCCTCCTGGGAGGTCGAGGAAAGCTACACCGACTCCCTGGCCAACGAGGTCCGCGTGACCAGACTGCCGGCCGGGCCGGCGGTCGAGTGCTACATGGGCATCGACGTGGGCAGCACCAGCACCAAGCTTTTAGTCTCCGATCTCGAGGGCGACGTTCTGTGCGACGTTTATCGCAAGACGGGCGGAGACCCCATCGGGGCCACGCGGGACCTTTTCATCGCGCTCATGGACCTGGAGAAGAAGCGCGGGCTCAAGTTCGAGGTCAAGGGCTGCGTGACCACTGGCTCGGGCCGCAAGATGGTGGGTCTCGTGATCGGGGCCGACGACGTGATCAACGAGATATCCTGTCACGTGAAGGGCGCCATGCACGTGGACCCGGAGATCGACACCATATTCGAGATAGGGGGCCAGGACTCGAAGTACATGCGCACGCAAAAGGGCAAGATCAAGGACGCGGCCATGAACTACGTTTGCGCGGCGGGCACGGGCTCTTTCGTGGAGGAGGTCGGGCGCAAGCTTGGCTACGAGGTCCACAAGATCGGGGAAGCCGTGATGGGCATAGCCCCGCCCCACACCTCGGACCGATGCACGGTCTTCATGGACCAGGACGTGAGGCGTCTTCTCCGGGCCGGTTACACCAAGGACGAGGCCCTGGCGGCGGTGCTTTACTCGGTGGTCCAGAACTATTTGAACAAGGTCGTGGCCAGGCGCTATTACTCGAGGGAAAAGATTTTCTTCCAGGGCGCCACGGCCCGCAACCCCGGACTGGTGGCCGCCTTCGAGAACCTCCTTGGCGTCGAGATGGTGGTCTCGCCCTACGCCCACGTCATGGGCTCGTGGGGAGCGGCCCTTCTCGCCAAGGACATGATGGAGAAGGCCGGCAAGTCCTCCACCTTCAGGGGACTTAACCTGGCCGACAGAAAGATCGAGCTTTACGCCGAGCGCTGCGACCAGTGCGTGAACAACTGCGAAATAACCTTCGCCAGGATCGAGGGCGTCGAGGAGACCCCCTCCTGGGGATACATGTGCGGCCGCGAGCCGGGCGAGAAGAAGAAGAACGTGAGGGAGTTCCGGCTTTTCGCCGAGCGGGAGAAGATGCTCCGGGACATTGGGAAGGTCAAAGCCAAGGAGGGCGCGCCCACGGTGGTTATACCTCGGGCCCTCTCGATGTTCACCTATCTTCCCACCTGGCGGCGTTTCCTGGGCGAGCTGGGACTCAAGGTGGTCGTCTCGCCCGTGACCAACGCCCTGATCAAGAAGCTGGGCACGGAGATTTCGGGCGGCGACTTCTGCTTTCCCGTAAAGGCGGCCCTGGGCCACGGTCGCTGGGCCTTCCAGGAGGTGGAGGCCGACTGGGTGTTCATTCCCCACACCATCAGCAACGAGCCTAACGAGCACACCAGCAACTCGCTGTTCTGCCCCTACGTTCAGTCTTATCCTTCCCTGGTCAAGACGGCCCTCGAGCTTCACGGCGTGGACGCGAGCAAGCTCCTGGCCCCGGTGATGGACCTGCGCTGGAAGGACAAGAAGACGGTCTCCGAGCTTTACGAGAACGTGGGCAAGAGATTGGGCAAGACCCAAAAGGAGGTCAAGAAGGCCTGGGAGGCCGCCCTCGAGAGCCAGCGCGAGTACGACCGGCGCTGCCGGGAGGAGGGGAAAAAGGCCCTGGCCGAGATCGAGAAGGAGGATAAGCCCGCGGTCTTGATCCTGGGCCGTCCCTACAACACCTGCGACGTGGGAATCAACCTGGGCCTGGCCCGCAAGATAGCCGAGCGGGGCCACACGGTCATCCCTCTGGACTTCGTGCCCTTCGATCCCTCCGAGCTGGGCCAGGAGTTCTCGAACATCTACTGGAACTACCCGCAGCGAATCATCCACGCGACCAAGACGCTTCGCGGCAACAAGCGGATTTACCCGGTGTACTTCACCAACTTCAACTGCGGTCCCGACAGCTTCATCGAGACCTACGCCGAGCGCATCTCGGGCGACAAGCCCCTGCTGGTGCTGGGCCTGGACGAGCACGACGCCGACGCGGGCTACATCACCAGGATCGAGGCCTTCCTCGACGTGGTGGAGAACACGACCGGTTACGACGATTTTCCCGGCGTTTACTTCCCCAAGGACTCGGACGAGGAATTCAAAAAGCGCGTCATCTGGATACCCCGCATGCACCATGTGGGGGCCGAGTTCGGCGCGGCCGCCTTCCGGGCCATGGGCTACGACGCCCGGGTACTGCCCCTCGAGACGGACGAGAGCTTCGAGGTGGGAAGGGGACTTACCTCGGGCAACGAGTGTCTGCCCACGGTGGTGACCATCGGCGCCATGGTGGCCAAGCTAAGGGAGATGGACGCCAAACCCGGCGAACACGCCTTTTTCATGGCCACGGCCGACGGCCCCTGCCGTTTCGGCCAGTACGCTCTAAAGCATCGGATGATCCTTAACGACCTGGGCTACAAGGACGTGCCCATCATGTCTCCCTCGGCCCTCAATTCCTACCAGGGGCTTCCCGAGGCCCTGCGCCGGCAGGTGTGGCATCTTTTCGTGGCCTCTGATATATTGATGAAGCTAAGGTGCAAGGTGGCCCCTTACGAGGTTAACGCGGGCGAGACGGCCCGGGTCCTCGAGGAGGAGGTCGTCCGTCTGGCGGGGGTAATCGAGAAGAATGGCAATTTCGACGACGAGTGGGTAAAGTCTCTTAAGAGGATAAACTTGATCGAGCAAACCGGCGGGCCGCGAAAGCCGCTGGTGGGGATAGTCGGCGAGATTTACGTCCGGTGCAACTCCTTTACCAACGACAGGGTCATCGAGTCGATCGAGAGCTATGGGGGCGAGGCCTGGCTCACGCCCTTGTCGGAGTGGTTCATTTACACCGCTCATATGCAGAACTGGAGGGCCAAGGAAGACCTTCGAGGCATCGTTTTCCGCGGCCAGAGCCTGATCAAGAACCGCTTCATCCTGGGGGTGGAGCATGGGCTTTACAAGAAGGCGGCGGCCTTCGTTGACGACCGTAAAGAGCCGCCCATTGAGGAGGTCCTGGAGGCCGGCAAGAAATACCTTCCCCTCAACTTCGAGGGCGAGGCGATCCTGACGGTGGGAAGGACGGTCAAGTTCATAGAAGACGGCGCGAAGATGGTAGTGAACTGCGCTCCCTTCGGATGTATGCCGGGAACCATTTCCGGCGCGCTGTTCCAGGAGATACAGAACAGAACGGGAGTTCCCGTTGTCAGTATGTTTTATGACGGTGAAGGCGACCTCAACAGCCTGCTCGGAATATACCTGGCACAGCTTGGCGACAGGGGAGACGAGGGTATAAGAGGGGGAACCCAACATGGCGGGTTCAAAGAAAAAGTCAAAGAGGGGGAAGCTCTTAGGTAACTTCCTTATTAATAAAATACTGGGAGGCTCGCTCGATCATTACGGAAACGAGATCTCCGACGTTCACGGAATCGTATCCGGCGGGCTTTTCAAGAAGTTTTTCGACAAGATAGCCATCGAGCCGGAAAAGGTCGAGAAGCTAAGATACTTCGCGGAGCGGGGAAGGCTCATCTACGCCCTTCCCCGCCGGAGTCCTCTGGACTTCTTTTTCCTTAACATACGACTGCGTTTTTCGGGCGTTCCCGTTCCCGAGATAGCCTATAACACGCCGGTATATCGGTTCCAGCCTCTCCGCAAAGTATTCAAGGTCGGCCTGTCCCGTTTCCTTCAGCTTATTAACTTCGGCCGGTTCTCCGATCCTTATTTAAACAAGTATTACCTGAAGAGATATCGCGACGGCGCCGGGTTCGTGCTCAATCTCGAGGACCCCGCGAGCTTCACCGCTCGCCTAATAAATCCGACGCGCGATCCCATCTATCATCTTGTCAAGCTTTATAGAAAGCACGGTGAGACGGTTATAATAGTTCCCATTTTCCCCGTTTTCGGCAAGAGCCCGACCCGAGCGAAAAGAAGACTCTGGGATATATTTATCGGGCCCAAGGACCGGCCCGGAAGGCTGCGGAAGATAGTCCATTATATTCATTATTACAACGAGGCCTTCATCGAGGTGGGCGATCCGGTCACCATCGACCGCTTCCTGGCCCGCAAGGACCAGGAGGGCCTGACCGACGAGCGGATTGCCTTTAATATCAGAAAGGAATTATGGGACCACTCCCAGCGGGAGCAGAAGGTTATTAGGGGACCGGAATTAAGGCCCCGCACGCAAATAATGGAGTCAGTGCTTCGGGACCCGGAAATCCTGCGAGTCATGCGGCAGGAGGCCAAAAAGCGCGACAAGCCCTTTCGTTCCATCCGCAAGGAGGCGGCCAAGTACATGGACGAGATCGCCGCCAATTACTCCCATACCACCATCGAGTTCCTCGACTGGGCCCTGGCCTGGGTGTGGAACAATTTATTCGACGGGGTCCATGTCGACGAAAAAGGACTGGCCCGCTTAAAGGAAGCCGCCAAGCGTTACCCGGTGATATACGTGCCCAGCCACAAGAGTCACCTGGATTACCTGATTTTATCCTGGGTCCTTTATCACGCGAACATGGTCCCGCCTCACATCGTGGCGGGAGTCAACCTGGACACGTGGCCCATTGGGTTTATTTTCCGCACGGCGGGCGCTTTCTTTATACGCAGGTCCTTCCGGGACAACGCCCTTTACGGCGCGGTGTTCACCAAGTACGTCGAGGTACTGATAAAGGGCGGCTATAACATCGAGTTTTTCATCGAGGGGGGCAGGAGCAGGACGGGTCGACTTCTCATCCCGACCATGGGCATGGTCAAGTATATCATCAAGGCCTACGAGCACGAGGCGGCCAAGGATATAATGTTCGTGCCCCTTTATATCGGCTACGACCAGATATTCGAGGAAGGAGAATATCTTGAGGAAATCAGGGGAGTTAAGAACCCTAAAAGCAATCTGTTCGAGATGATCCGTAACGCCAACCTGATTACGAAGCGCTACGGCCGGATTCACATCCGCTTTGCCGAGCCCATCAGCCTCCGATATCACCTCGAGTGCATGAGCGACCGGCTGGAGGGCAAGCTCGAGGAGAACGAGGGCCTGGTCATTACCGAGCTGGCCGAGGACATTATCCAGGGAATTAACAGGAACCAGGTGGTCACGCCCTTCTCTCTCATGGCGGCCGCCCTTTTAGCCTCGCCGGCCAAGGCCATCAGCCGGGAGGAACTGCTTAACGCTCTTGCCCTTTATTTCCAGTACCTGGCCGACGCGGACGCGAAGTTCGCCGTCACGCTCGAGAATTTCACCAAGGCCATGGACGACGTCATCGGCTATTATCGGGAAAGGAAACTCATCGAGATCGAGGGAGAAGACGAGGCCGACGATTCCTTCGAGCCCATCTACACGCTGCCGGAGGAAAAACGGTTATCCCTTAACATGTACTCGAACATGATCCTGCACCATTTCCTGCCCATGTGTTTCGTGACCATGAGCCTTCTTTCCGCCGATTACGGAACATGCGACGAGCAGAAGCTAAAGTGGGACTATGGCTTTTTAAAAGACCTGTTCAGCTTCGAGTTCGTTCAAGACGAGCGTTTCACGGACAAGGAAAAGATCGAGCGTTGCGTCAGGTTCCTCCAGAACGGAAGGCTTCTCGAGGCTTTCACCGAGGACGGCCACGGCCACTACAGAGTTACTTCCAAGGGCAGGGAGGAGATGGTGTATTTCGCGTCCATGCTCACCAACTTCCTCGAGGCATATGGAGTTGTGCTTAACGCGTCGGATATATTGGAGAAAAAGGCCATGACCGAGAAGGAGTTCCTGGCCAAGCTGAGAAGGACCGGAAACAGGCTTTACAAGCAGGGACAAGTGCTTCGGCGTGAGGCCATATCCCAGCTTCTTTTCAAGAACGCGATTAAGTTCTCCATTAATAATGGAATTTTAACCAAAGTCCCCAACGACGGAAAGCCGGAGCTATTGACCAAGGGCGGAAAAGAATCCGATGACGCCAAGAACCAGTTGTTAACGCACATCTCGAAGTTTATTCGGGTCGAGAAATATCATTACCTGGAGAAATGACGGCGAGGATTCGGCTTTTTGGTCTTCGGTAACCCTTTTCATGGTTTTGTATCTCTTATAAAGCGAAAGGGGTTGAGATAATGAGCGGACACGTACATATACCATGCGGTTCTTGCGGCGCGGTAAACAGGGTGATCCGGGAGAAACTGGACAATTCGCCAAGGTGCGCTAAATGTAAAACGGGAATCAAACTGGACGCTCCCTTTTCCGTAAACTCATCACAATTCGATAAGGTCGTCAAGGAATCGGACATGCCCGTGCTGGTGGATTTCTGGGCGCCATGGTGCGGACCTTGCCGCATGATGCACCCGGTGCTCGAGGAAATCGCCAGAAAATGGGCGGGAAAGGTTATGGTGGTCAAGTTGAACACGGACGAGGCCCAGGACGTGGCCGGGAGGTTCGGTATTCAGGGTATTCCCACCCTCATTTATTTAGCCAATGGCCGGGAGATCGAACGCAAGGTCGGGGCCGTCAGCGCCGAGGCCGTGGACGCTATGATCGGACGGGCAATATAATCTTGACAATTAATCCGGACAATGAGTCAAGATTTTATTCCGATTACGTGAAATTTCCCCAGAATCGGCTATTCTCGAATATTAGCGGCAAGGCAAATATCGCCCTTTAAACGTCCGAGCGATAATGCCGTAAACCTCACTGGATGAATTTTCGACTTATACTGTTTGCGCCCCATTTTGCGGCGACTGATAATCTGGTCGGCAAAAAGGGACGAGTAAAGTTCCCGGCGGTTATAAAATGAATAGAGATGGCGGGAAAGTGAAGTCCGAATCGGACGACTTCCTTTCAATTAAAAAAAATTCCAGCAACCATGACTCCTCCCCCAAGGCAACGGACGGAGCCCGCGAGCTTGCCCCTGAAGTCTACCGCGCCTTGTTCGACTCCGCCGAGGACGGCGTTCTCTTGATGAAACGAGACGTGGTAATCGACTGCAATCCCAGACTTCTAGAGATATACAAACTGACCAGGGAAGAGGCCATCGGCAGCACTCCTCTCGATTATTCTCCCATTCTTCAGATTGACGGAAGTCTATCCGAAGAATTGTCTCAGGCAAGAATCGACGCGGCCCTGGCCGGAGAAACCCAGCTTTTCGAGTGGATAAACGTCAACGGCCTGGGCGAGCCCCTTTGGGTTGAGGTCATGCTTAAGCGATTGGAAGCGGACGAGGATCAATTGGTTTTCGCCGTAATCCGCGACGTCACGAAAAGGAAATTCGAGGAGGAAAAGGAAAGAGCAAGAGCGCGCGCCGTCCGCGAGCGTCACGCGGTAATAGTTGAACTGGGAAAGGACGAGCGTCTTATCCAGGGGGACCTAGTGGGTTTTGCCAAGCGTCTTTGCGAGGCCGCCGCCGAGGCCATCGAGGTCGACAGGGTCGGGCTGTGGACGCTAAAGGACGAGGGAAGGGTGCTCGAGTGCATGAACATGTACGAGCGCTCTCCCAAAAAACACTCCAGCGGCCAGTCAATTGACGCCGGGGAATACCCGAGCTATTTTCAAGCGCTCGAGACGGGACGGGCCATACAGGCCGACAATGCTCCTCTCGACCCCCGATTTTGCGAGCTTAAGGATTCTTACCTTATTCCTAACGATATAAAGTCGATGATGGACGCGCCCATACGAATATCGGGAAAAGTCGTGGGCGTCGTGTGTCACGAGAGCGTGGGCAAACCGATAAAATGGCATGGAGACGAGATCGCCTTCGCCGGAGAGATAGCCGATCTGGCCGCCATCGCCATGATCAATGAGGACCGGATGAGGGCTGAGGAGGCCCTGCGCGCCAGCGAGGAAAAATACCGGCTTTTATTCGACGCCTCTCCCGAGTCCATTACCCTCGTGGGGCTTGACGGCCGGATAATGGACATGAATCCCGCCAACGACGACCTGTTGGGCTATAACCAGTCCAATACGGTGGGCAGACCCTTCATGGATCTGGAAAGCATCGATCCCGCGGAACTGCCTCGGTTTATCGACGTTTTCCAGAGGCTGGTAAAAGGAGAAAAAGTCGAGCCCATCGAGCTGAAAACGGTGGACGCCAAGGGCAATCCCCGGTGGATCGAGTCCTATCCCAGTCCCCTGAAAAGAGGAGGCGAGGTATACGCCATCCTGGTCGTCTCTCGTGAGGTTACCGAAAGAAGGAACGCCGAGGAAGCCATCCGGCGCTCGGAAATCGAATACCGCGCAACCATCGACGCCATGCGAGACATGATCCACGTGGTGGACCAGGACTTGAAGATCATTCTGGCCAACGCGTCGATTCTGAGGGCCTTGAGCGAATTCGGCTACTCCACCGACGTGGAGGGCAAGACGCCCTTCGACCTTTTCCCTTTTCTTGACGACACGGTTCGCCGGGAATATGAAGAGGTCTTCAGGGATGGTAAAGCGCTTGTAACCGCGGAGTCCTTCATCATCGGGGGAAAGGAAAAATTCAGCGAGACGATTAAAATTCCGATCCATGACGGATTTATGGTTAAGAGAGTTTTGACCGTTATTCGCGACGTGACGGAAAAAAAGATGGCCGAGAAGGCCCTTGTACGGAGCGAGGCCAAGTACCGGGAGTTGGTGGAAAACGCCAACAGCATCATCCTCAGGATGGACCCGGAGGGCAAGGTGACTTTTTTCAACGAGTTCGCCCAGCGCTTTTTCGGCTTCTCCGAGGAGGAAATCCTGGGCAGGAACGTGGTGGGAACGATCGTGCCCGAGACCGACGTGACCGGCCGGGACCTTCGGATTATGGTCCAGGACATCGGCCGCAACACGGACCTATATCGAACTAACGAAAACGAGAACGTCAAGCGCGACGGGGAGAGGGTGTGGGTCGCCTGGACGAACAAGGCCGTTTGCGACGCCGATGGGAATATCGTCGAGATACTTTGCATAGGAAACGATATCACCTCGAGAAAGCGCGCGGAAGAGGAAAGAGTGAGGCTCGAGCATCAGTTGCAGCAGGCGCGAAAACTTCAGGCAGTGGGACAGCTCGCCGGAGGCGTGGCCCATGACTTCAATAACCTGCTCACCCCGATCCTCGGTTACTCGGAGATGATCCTGGCCAACCTCAAAAATGACGACGCGGCCGCCGAGGGTATAAAGGAGATCAGGGAGGCCGCCTTTCGCGCCCGCGACCTGACCCGGCAGCTTCTGGCCGTGAGCCGCAAGCAGGTCATTCAGATGAAGGTCATTAATCTTTCCAGGGTCATTACCGGCATGGAAAAGATGCTGACCAGGACCATAAGGGAAAACGTCGAGATTAAAATTGAAATCGAGACGGACCTGAAAAACGTGAAAGCGGACCTATCTCAGATCGAGCAAATTATTCTGAACCTCGCCGTTAACGCCCAGGACTCGATGCCCGACGGAGGGACCATGTGGATCAAGGCCGGCAACGATTTCATTTCAAGGGATAGGCGGGAGGAGTTCCAGGACCTTAGGCCGGGTAACTACGCCGTAATTTCAGTGATCGACACGGGCGTGGGCATGGATGAGGAGACCCGGGAGAGGGTCTTCGAGCCCTTCTTCACCACCAAGGACATGGGCAAGGGCACCGGCCTGGGCCTGGCCACCGTTTACGGGGTGGTCAAACAGCATCAGGGCCACGCCTTCGTCGCCAGCGAGCCGGGAAAAGGATCGACCTTTAAAATATATTTGCCCGCCGTGGACCAGGAGGCCCATTCGGGAATGGAAGAAGGCTCGCCGTCCGCTGAGAGGGGAAGCGCGGAAAGGATTATGGTGGTGGAGGACAATGAGCAGGTCCGGGAACTGACAAGGGAAATACTCGAGCATTACGGATACGAGGTCATCTGCGCGGCGGACGCCGAGGACTGCATGAAAAAGCTGGGCCGGGAACGGCGAGGAATCGACGTTCTTCTTACCGACGTTATTATGCCCAGGATGAGCGGAAGAGTTCTTTATGAAAAGCTTTCCCCCCAGATGCCCGGCCTTAAAGTGATATATATGTCGGGATACGCCGACAATGAACTGGCCCATCACGGCGTGGCCGATGGGAAGACGAACTTCATCCAGAAACCCTTTTCAGTGGACGATCTTATTAACATGGTTCGGGAGACGTTGAAGGAATGAGAAATGACGCTCTCACGCCCAAAACCTCGCCTTCTTTGACAATCCTTGGCCGATTTTCTAGAATATAAGGGAATGGAAGATGAATTATTTGTTCAACGCGGACCCCGCCCCCCACGGAGGCCGCCACGCCCACCTGACAATATTTATTTTCATTAACGAATTTTTTAAACGGCAAAGTCCGTCCGGATCGGACTGGAGGATATATGGACCCCAAACAAAAAGAAGAGACCAAACTCCTTGAGGAGGAGGCCGATTTTTCCGATACAATGGAAACGCCGGAGGAACCGGATTTCGAGAACGCCGAGCCCATTGACCGGTTTTTATGGCTCGGCCTGACCGAGGACGCGGCCAAGGGAGCGGTTGAAGCCGGCTTCGAGGCCCCCACCGAAATCCAGCGTAAAGTCATTCCCGCCGTGGTCGAGGGTTACGACGTGGTCGCCTGTTCCGAGACGGGAAGCGGCAAGACGGCGTCCTTCGCGCTTCCCATCCTGGACAGGATTCGATACAGCTCGCCTTTTGTCCAGGTGCTGGTGCTGGTCCCCACTCGAGAGCTTTGCCGCCAGGTGGCCGAGTCCTTCCGGGAGCTGGCGGGAGGACATAAGGTCAAGGTGGCCGAGATTTACGGCGGCATGAGCTACACGGGACAGCGCAGGGCCTTGGCCGACAAGCCTCAGGTGGTGGTGGGCGCCCCGGGAAGAGTGCTGGACCTGATGGGATCGCGCGACCTGGATTTTAAAGACGTGGAAATACTGGTGCTGGACGAGGCCGACCGCATGCTCGACATGGGCTTCATGCCCCAGATTTCCGAGATCATCGCCAAGGTGCCCATGGAGCGGCAAAACCTCATGTTTTCGGCCACCATCCCCGAGCAGGTCTCGAGGTTCGTGAAGCTATGCCTGTCGGACCCCGTAAACATCGTGGTGGGAACAAGGACCAGGCCGCCCGACCGGGTTATCCAGCAGGCCCTGGACGTTATGCCCTCGGAAAAGGACGCCAGGCTGGTCGAGATTGTGGCCCAGGAGCCGGGTACCATACTGATTTTTACCGCCACCAAGGTGGGCGCCGACAAGGTGCACAGGCTTTTGGTCAACGCCGGACAGAAGGCGTGCGTCATCCACGCCGACCGGGCCCAGGCGGAAAGAAAGAAGTCCCTTGACGGTTTTTCCTGTGGCAAGTACCGGATCATGGTGGCCACAGACGTGGCCCAAAGAGGACTCGACATATCGGGCATATCTCTCGTGGTCAACTACGACCTGCCCAACACGGTCGAGGACTACGTTCACAGAATAGGAAGAACGGGAAGGGCAAACACGCCCGGCCGCGCCCTCTCCTTGGTTACCTACAAGGAATACGCGCTGATTAAGAATATCCAGAAGGTGACCGGACACAAGTTCGAAAATTTCGGACCGCCCGGCCGGATCATGGATAGAAGGGCCAACTTGAAAAGAAGAAAGCGAGACTAACATCTCCGCCTATTTTGCCAATCGAGCTCGAGCGTCGATAAAAAGGTTCATGGGTTGCAATCTTACGCCGCGGCGGCTATCCATTATTTCCGCGTGGGAACCAACCGGACTTCACATTTTTCCCTTTTTAACCATGGACAAACAAGGCTCAATAAGGGCGCTGCTCTTTTTTCGCCAGTCCTCTTAAGCCGATAGGAACTGGGAGGCGATGTCTCTGATTGACGCATTGGGCATGAAATCGCAACGCGTTCGTAGCGACATTGCAACTTGCGCACTCTAGAACAAAGGCCGAGGGCAAAAGCAGGAACTGTAATTAGAGAGCTTCTTGCAAAAGTCCTTTTCTTTGCGGCATAGCCGCTTTGGAGTGCGGTCGCTTGAGACCGCTTTCGATGGCCTTGGCTTGACAAGGCCTATTAATACACCGGCTTGCCTCGCGTCAAGCCGCTCGGAAGAAAAGCGGCGTCGAGCCGCCGCACTCCAAAGCGGGAATTTTGCAAGAGGCTCTAGAAGCTAATATTTAAAGCAAAGGCTCGCGATCTTTGATAGTCGAGGCAATGATAGCGCTCAAAACACGGAATGAGGGGTTGCATCCCGCAACAAAAAACATCCGTTTATTGCGCATAAAATCCTAGTAAGTCAATGATTTTAGTGCAAATTATAATTTTTTTATTTCTTGACTCTAAGTTTTTTTATGTTGTAATATATATGGAGTAATTCCATGCTGTAACTCCCCGATATTAAAGAATCCGGCGAGAAGTTAATTCAACGATAACGTTATGTAAATAGTTTGGGACGTATACAAAAAGGGAGGTTTATACAATGTCGGAACCCGCCAAAGACGAAGGTAAAAAACAGCTTGGCCTGTCCGAGCGAAAATTCGTCTTCCACATCGAGAACGCGCCCACCGGCGACAGGGTTGGCCAGTTCCTTAAGGCTTTCGCGGCTGCAATGGAACATACCAACTATCGGGGCGCCCTGGATATTTATTCCAGGTCCACGGCCAAGTGCGCGAGGTGCGCGGTGGCTTGCCCCATTTACGAGGTCACCGGAAACGACACGGACGTGCCGTGTTACCGTACCAACATCGTCCTCAATATTTATCGGAGATACTTCCAGCCTTTCGGCGCCATAAGGACCCTCGGCTGGCACCTGACCGAGGGACTCATCGATGAGCTTATGGAAAGCGTATGGCGTTGCACGGCCTGCAGGAAATGCATGATGGAGTGCCCCATGGGCATCGACCACGGTTTGATGGCGCATTTCACCCGTTATATCTTCTCCGAGATCGGGATCATGCCCAAGGCCCTGCGCGTGAGCGTTCGCGAGCAGCTCGAGGGCAACACCAAGAACACCTCGGCCATTCCCGTCCCGGCGCTTACCGACACCCTCGAGTTCCTCGAGGAGGAACTCCTGGAGATCACCGGTCAGGAGATAAAGTTCCCCATCGACCTGGCGGGCGCCGACTACCTCTTCGCCCCCGCCGTGAGCGACTTCATGATGGAGGCCGACACCCTCATGGGCAACGCCGCCGTCATGCACGCCACGGGCTACGCCAAGCGCTGGACCATCGGCACCGGCGACTACGACGGCATCAACTACGGCCTCTTTTACAGCGACTGGGTCTGGGACAAGGTGGTCAACCAGCTCGCCCGTGAGGCCGACAGGCTCAAATGCCCCACTATCATGATCGGCGAGTGCGGACACGCCTCCCGCTCGGCCAAGGTCGGCGTTCCCCTCTTCGGACGGGAATTCGCCCGGCCCGTCGTCAACTGCATGGAGTTCGCCCACCGCATGCTCAAGGAGGGCAAGCTTCCGCTTATAAAGAACGCCATTACCGAGCCGGTCACCTACCACGACCCGTGCAACATAGCCAGGATCGGCTGGATCGTCGAGCAGCCCCGCGAGCTTATCCGGGCCTTCTGTAAGGATTTCCGTGAAATGACGCCGAACAAGCGTTATAACTACTGCTGCGGCGGCGGCGGCGGATCGGTCTCGTGCGACGAGACCTACGAGTACCGCATGGAGGTCGGCGGCAGAAGGAAAGTCGAGCAGATGAGGGCCACGGGCGCCAAGTACGTTATCGCCCCCTGCGCCAACTGCAAGAAGCAGGTCAAGGAACTAATCGACTACCACAAGCTGGACATGGAGTTGGTGGGACTTCACGACCTGATTCTCAAGGCCATCGACTGGGACAAAGTGAAGTACTGAGTAAGGAGCAGTTAAATGGACAAGATATTGGATTTCGTCGGAGGACCGCTTTTTACGGCCGCTTTCCTCTTCATGGCCCTGGGACTTCTCAGGCTGGTAATCCTGCAGATTTATGAAATCACCAGGGTCATGGTCAACACTCGGGATAAAACCTATCCCTGGTCCAAAAATTTCAAGGAGTTCTTCTCCTGGGCCGTTCCCGGAAAAAACCACGTCAGGGTCAAGCCCATATTCTCGGTGGCCAGCTTCATATTCCATATCGGCCTGGTGCTGGTCCCCATCTTCTTCGTGGGTCACCTGGCCCTGTGGAAAAGCGGTCTGGGAATGTCGGGCCCGGCCGCTGGACTTAACTACCCCATCTCGACCGCGCTGACCATCGTGACCATCGCGGCGGGAGTCTTCATGCTTTGCTACCGTATCTTCAGCCAGAGCATGAGGTTCCTCAGCGGCTTCATGGATTATTTCCTGCTCGTCCTTCTTCTAGTGCCCTTTATCACCGGGTTCCTTATGGTCCATCCCGCCCTCTTGCCCGTGAGCTATAACGCGATGTACCTGGTGCATATGCTCAGCGCCGAGTTGGTGATATTCCTCATCCCCCTTACCAAGATGGCCCACGTCATACTCTATCCTTTCGACCGCTTCAGCTCGGACCTTTACTGGCGCCTCACTGGCGAGGGATCGCATAAGGTCGCCGAGATCATGCGGGGCGACGACCTCAAGGCCTGAGGAAGCGAAGGAGATAAAGCATGACCTACGCCATGAGAGTATTAAGGGACATTCTTTGGATAGTCGTTTTCTTCGCCGTGTCCGTGCTTATATACAGGGCCGTTACCGGCGCTCCCCTGGCCACCGGGGCCTCGAACGCCGTTATAGTAATCGCCGCCCTGGCCGCGGGCCTTCTGGCGATCCTTCCATTCGTGGCCAAGTTCAAGCCGGGAGACCCCAAGCGGGTTACCGCCTTCGACATGACCACCATTACCAGCCAGTTCGCCATGCGCGACTCGGCGGCCCGGGTCACCCTGCTGGCCGTCATGGCCGTGCCCCTGGCGGGCGGACTCCTGCACGCGGGCGTCCTGGACGGCAAGCCCTCCCCCAGCCCCGTGGACGTGCCCAGGGCCAGGGACGCCATGAGGACGGAACTGGTGCTGGACGGGAACAGGAACGGCGACGAGGTGGTTTTCGACCACCGGGGCCACCAGGAGCGGACCGGCGGCCAGGACGGATGCGTCAAGTGCCACCACTATAGCGCCCCCGGCGACAAGACCTCGTCCTGCTACGGATGCCACGCGGACATGAAGTCCGAGACCAATATCTTCAACCACGAGTATCATCAAAAGAGGCTGGGGAACGTGGACTCCTGCCCCCAGTGCCACGGCGACTATCAGGAAAAATCGGCCGCCGCGGCCAAAGGCTGCGTCGAGTGCCACGCCGAGGACATGGGCCTGAAAAAGGGAGAAAAATTGAATCCCATGGCCCCCAGCTATCCCAACGCCATGCACGCGGGCTGCGTGGGATGTCACCGCGAGAACGCGGACAAGACCGACAAGAAGAACCTCTCCGCCTGCGATACCTGCCACCAAGCGGTAGGTCATGAAGCCCAGGAGCTTGATCTCCAGTAACGGGCCAAGTCATACCGTCTACCAGTCGGCTCGGGTCCCTCGGCCCGGGCCGATTTTTTTCTTTATGGCATGACCCGGCCGAGGACGCTATAATGCGCCTATCGAAAAAAGGAGCGCGTCATGGTTTCATTCAAGGATAAAACGGCCATCGTTACGGGAGGCGGATCGGGCATCGGCAGGGCCCTGGCGCTCGAGTTCGCGAAACGTCGCTCCAACGTCGTGATAACGGACGTCTCCAAGGAGCGTCTTGACGAGGCGGTGGATGAACTGAATCAAAAGGGCGTGAGGGCGAAAGGCTATCGCGTGGACCACTCCAGCCTCGAGGAGGTCCAGGAACTGAAGAGGAAGTTCCTCGAGGAGTGGGGCCGGGTCGACTTCATGTGCTGTAACGCCGGCGTGGGAGCGGGCGGCCGTATCGAGGAACTGACCGTCTCGGACTGGGAGTGGCTGATGAGGATCAACTTGTGGGGAGCCATTTACATGGTGCAACTTTTCGTTCCCGAGATGATCTCCCAAAAAAGCGGCTCCATACTGATCACGGCCAGCGCCCTGGGCCTTTACGCGGCGCCCGCCATGGCGCCTTACTCGGCCAGCAAGTTCGCCATGGTCGGCCTGGCCGAGTCGCTTCGCCTCGAGCTTCACGCGCACAATATAAACGTAAGCGTCCTGTGCCCCGGCATTATCGACACGAACATAGTTAAGGACGGCCGCGTTTACATGAACGACGAGGAGGGAACCAGCGCCAAGAGCAAGGTGGCCTTGTTCTACAAGACCCGGGGCACGCCCCCCTCGGTGGTGGCCAAACACGCTCTCGACGGCCTGGCCCGGGACAAGGGCACTATCCCCTCTCCCCTCCACGCCTGGCCGCCATATATCTTGAGAAGGCTCTCGCCCGAGTTGTACCAGAAGATTATCAGGTACGTGTTTAAAAAGGGATGGATTCTTTGACGCCTCCCGGCCCGATCTCCTGAAAGCATTTTACGGCCATATCCGTCTTGGCTTGGCAAATGAAATGAGATAATTTGGATCAAAGGCATACGCCGGCCGGTCCTCGCGGCCACTGGCTGAGCTAATTTTTCTTCAAATTGACCGCGTACCGACAAGGATGATTCCGCGTGGAACCGGAATTTACGCTGGGCCACCTTCGACAAGGCGTTATATTATCCTGGACTTACGGGCCTAAGCAGGGCGGCCGTGGCCTTGCCCAGGCGCCAGACTAAAAAGGCGTTGGCCTTGCCCTCCGCCACCTTGGGCGCGACGATGGCCGCCGCCCCGGCGAGGCCGTCGGCCCCCTGGAAGATGAGTTCCGAGACCTGCTCGAAAATCTCCTCGATCTCGCTCGCCACGTAGGCGTAGACGAAGGCCCGGCCCATGATGGCCGCCGTGCCGGCCGCTCCCATCCTCAGGTTGTAGACCGCGCAAAGGTCCCCAATTAATTGGAAGCTCGAGTAGGCCACGATAAGGGTATCAACCAGTCCGCTGGGAGTGGCCGCGGTTTTGAGGCCGACCTTTAACGCCCTGGCCCGGATCACGCGGGAGGCAACGCGATCGAGCCGGGCCTGGAAACCGTCGCGGAACCGGACAATCCACTCGTCGGCCGCGGGGGCCAGGTCCTTGTTTAGGAGCATTTCCTTTTGCCCGGCCAGGAACTCGAGGTCGTTCGCCTCGAAACCCAGCGCCGTCAAGCCGACCCTCCCCTTCTTGTCCTTCAGGGGATACTCGGACAGGTACTTCTCGAGCTCGGTCTTGGCCTTGTCAAGTCTGCGGGACGCGACCTTCCTAAGCTCTCCCCTCTTGGATAACTCGCTTAAAATCTGGAAGCGGACCTCGGGGTTACGGGCCAGACGGGCGTATAAAAAAGCCAGCCTGCCGCCGGCCAGGGCCACGGCCCCGCTCATAATCCCGAGCGCCCCGTACCACAGGTATTGCGCCCATTGGGGCTGGGAGGCTATCTTGTCCAGCAGGGTGAGGACCTCGTTGGAAACGACCAGCCCCGCGATGGAGGCCGCCGCCGCGACGAGAAGAAGCGAGGTGGAGTTGAAAAGGAAACGGGGAAGCTTGAAGCTTTGCTTTTCGGTCATGATCGCGTCCACGAGCCTTTCCATTTCCTCGTCTTCCCGCCGCCGGATGCTCTCCTTTTCCGCCTCCGTCAAAAAGGACGTGTGGCCGGGAAGCTGGACCGGGGTACCGAGCCCCGTGTCGCCCTTGCGGATTCCCTCCGGGAGCAGGTCCGTCTCCGGGCGGGAGGTAACGTCGGCCGCCTTTTTCAGTTCCCGCTCGGAGGCGATCACCTCCTCCTCCGGGCGAAGCGACATGACCGGAACGCCGGGCCTGGTCTTGACTTTGTTCATTCCCATCCGGTCCTCCTTGGCGCTACTCGGCGAAGTCCTCGTCCATGAGGAACTCGAGCACGCTGGACATCCCGATCTGGCGGGGAGGAAGGTCCCGCCTCCTCGGCATGAGCGGATATACGTCGGGAAAGCAGTAATCGCCTTCCTTCCACTGGGCGTCCCATTCCTCGGGTACCCGGCTTACGCGGTACTTGCGCATCCGCTCGTCCCGCCCCAGGCAATCGCCCTTTTCGTCGATAATGGGAAAACCCGCCAAAAAGGACGAGCCCGAGTCCACCGACTCGGTCGAGACCACCGCGCTGACCGCGTTGAAATGGGTCCGAAGCCCCTCCACGTCGGCGGCCTTTTTCCATATCATTTTTTTAAGGAGTCCCACCATCCTGGCGCGGTCGTCGGGATGGACCTTGTCCGCCTTGGAGGCGGCGAATGCGATGCGCGTGATGCCGGCTGGACGCCACTTCAGGATTCCGCCGGCCTGGAAGAGGTCGAGCAGGGCGCGGGGCGCTCGATCGAGAAGCCCGGCCCCGGGATCGAGGGCGTGGAGGAGAAGCTCGAGAATCTCCCGGTTATCGTCGTACATGCCCACGCCCGCGGCCAGGAGGGTGGTAATATCAACCAGAACCACCAGCCGGTGGCAGTCCTTCAGATAGCTCGTAATGGGAGAGGCCACGCGGCTCACGTAGTCGTCGAAGCGCGACTCGAAGGCTCGGGCCAGGCCGGGATCGAGTTCCCGGAGCCGCGCCGACATGGGGGCGAACTGGCTGGTCTGGCTTATCCCGGAGGACCTTTGCCTGGCCACGGTTTCGGCGTCGGCCATGGCGGCCCTGTCTCCCGAGGTCCCGAGCAGGAAGGTGGAGGGACTGACGAGCGGCTTGTAGTTCAAGATGAGGTTGGCCATGGCCAGCTTGTAGGCGTGGACCAGTTGTTCCTCCAAGGCCGCGTCCTTTTTCTGCAGGGCCAGGAAATCCCCGGCGTGCTCGCGGTAGTCGCCCTGGTTGGCCAGGTGTCCGAGCATGAAGTCCGACCATCTCGAATAGGACCCGTGCTCGACCATGACCACGTCGGCAATGCGCTCTCCCGGGAAATCGAAGAACTCGAGCTCGGCCCTGGTGAACCTCCAATCGGAGCGCTCGAATGAGCAGCGGTAATAGGAGACGTCGGCCGTCTTCTCGGGCCATGAGCCCTTGTTGACCAGGCTGTCGCGATTCCCCTCGTAGTTGAAGGCGGCCCTCCCGTCGCCCGCGGGCAGGGGCTGGAACCTTCGCGCGGAGACCTCGCCGTCCCCCATGGGCAAAAGGGAAGGGTCGTGGTCGCGCAGGTGGTTGATAAGGGAGGTCAGGAACACGGTCTTGCCCGAGTTGTAAAGCCCGGTTACGCCTATCCTCCTCCTCCACGTGTAAATCTTGGGCGCCATTTTAGCTCCGTGAATAGTATAGCCAAAGGCCCGGGATTTTTCAGAAAATCAAAGAGTCAAACGTCTTTGCCGCTTGGATCTTCCTTTGCTTAGCGCGTTACGCTTTCTCGGTCAGCTCTTATTGGACGGCGCCGCTTTACCTGATATAATCGCCGCTAATCCGGCGCGTTTATAAATAACCTGATTGGCAATGATTTTTAACAATAGGTTTTCGCGTCTGGCCGTGGTTTAATCGCCGGTATCATTCATTGCATGAGTCGCAAAAGGAAGAAATGAACGAGAATGGAAACGCAAAATGGGGCCTGATTTTTGCGCTTGTATATCCCGCGTTATTTTATATTCCCTATATTTTCGACGGGACCACTTCCATATTGCCTTCCTATCAGGACGAGTCTCAGTGGCTACTGTACTACGACTTTATCGCCAGAAGTTTTTCCGAGGGTTACTTTCCGCTCTGGACGCCCGACCTTTACTGCGGCATGCCGTTTTTGGCCTGGTCTCACTCCGCCGCGTTATATCCTTCGAGCGTCATTTTTTCTTTTCTTGATTTCGTTACGGCGGCCTGGGCCAATCAATGGATTCACGCGGCGGTCTATTCATCAGGCGTTTATCTTTTATGCCGCCGGGCGGGCGCTCGAGTCCCCGCTTCGATAGCGGCGACCACCGCGGCGGTCCCTCTATTCCTTTTGACTAACTTGGGGCACTTCCTTCCCAATATCAGGACCGGAGTCTGGATACCTCTTCTTTTTCTGTCGATCGTGGAACTGACGACCAGGCGAAGCGTCAAGTGGCTTTTCTTTTTTATACTCATCAACTTCCTCATGTACCTTGGCGGCCAGGTCGAGTTGATAGGACTTGCCTATGAGGCCGCGGCCGTCGCTCTTATCGTGGCCGGAATTGTCTTTTGGAGATACCGCGGCAAAATATTGTCCGCCTACGCGCTTGTGGGAGTCGGCTTTGCTCTTGGTTTTCTTGCGTCTCAAGTCCAGTCCTTGCCCACTCTCGAACTGACCCATTACAGCGTAAGAGGCCAGGGACTTACCTACGAATATTTCAAGATTTGGTCCAACCGCCACGTTAATCTTGTTTTTTGGCTTCCTTATCTCGTGTCTGGACTCGGAGTGACCGCTATTGTCGCGGCCCTCTCCACTTTAAAAAAGTCGGCGGCCGTAATGATAGCCTCAATAACTCTCGTTTATTGCGCCGCCCTGGTCCATGATCTGTTCGGTATTATGTGGGTACTTTACCAAGTCCCCGTTTTAAAGGGCTTATTGGCCCATTCCAGGATATTATTTATAGGAGAAATCATTCTCCAGGTAATCATCGCCCTGGGCGTTCAGAAAATACTTGATGATAGACGACTATCGTGGCGGATAGGTCTGGCTGGGGCCTTGACATTGGCGGCCATCGTCTGGTGGCTCGCCGTCATTCCTCGGCTTGGCGATATAATAAAGATAGGCGAACCCAACTCGCGCGGCCCCGCGGAAAAAATCCTTGTGACCATGGGGTATTGCCTACCCCTCGCGGCCCTGATCGGTTTTTCCGCGCCTTGGTGGGAAAGGATTTCAAGGCGACTGCCGGTTTTTCCCTCCGCCGCCGTCGTTTTAATTTTCGGTTTGACCTACGCCGTTCCCCTATGGGTCGGAATGCCTCACAATCCGTCCGACCCCTTCAAACACTCGAGCGATTACGTTCAATTCATGAAAAATCATCGAGGTCTTCATCGGGTCCAGACCATTTACTCATGGGAGAACTGGGAAGACGTCAGCGTGCCTTTACAATCGGGCATACTTTATGGGACGCGCTCGGCGGACGGGTTTATTACGGTCTCGCTCGACCGGTATACCCGCCTTATGGACTTGATCGCTCCAGGGACTTTAGAGGAAAAGAATGGCAAGATAAACGACCTCGAGGCCACCCGTTCCTTCAAGGAAGGCGATTTTATCAGCGCGTCCGCGGTCCCGCTGATCAACCTTTTGGGTATGCGTTATCTGGTGGCGGAGAAAAGAAACTTGAAGTTCGCGGATCATTTTTTTCTATATTACCCCGACTCCCCACTATTAATGGATACAAGTGGAGGCAAACCTTCTGAAGACGAAACGAGGGTTGGAATAGAAGGCTTCGCTTCATTCCCGCTGTCCATAAACCGGGGAGACCTTCTTGAAGGTGGACTGTTCGTAAAGGAACAACCGGCCTTTATTATTATATCGTCCCATCCCGAGAACGAGACAAAAACGCGTCGGTTGCTCTATGCAAGGTATTTAAGAAAGGAATCGGACGCTGATCTCTTGGCCAATCTGTCCAAGGTGGAGGGACACGCGACGATAAGTATCGCGGCGATCGGCGGCAATGGACCATCAAACATTATCTTTATTCGGCCAACGATAATAAATAATGATAAATTTCTGAGGCGCCTGCCCGTCGGGCAAGATTTCAGCGTCTTTGAGAACTCTCAAGCCTTATCGCCGGCTTTCATTCCCACCAACGCCTCGGCCATGACCAAATCCGAGGCCCTCGAATATATGGGGTCCCCTGATTTTTCACCTGAGCGTGAGGCCGTTTACGAGGGAAAGGCCGTTCATGGCCTTCGATTTGCCCCGCTGAAAAAGGGAGAGGGCGCCAAGACTAATTACTCCTCCTCGGAGAGGATCGAGATCGTCGTCATCGCGTCCGTCACCAGGCTTGTGGTGCTTACGGAATGTTATTTCCCAGGCTGGCGCGCGTGGGTTGACGGCCGGGAGGAGATTATTCGGCCCGCGGACTACGCTTTTCGAGGCGTCGAGGTACGTCCGGGGCTACATAAAATCCAAATGGCTTACGAGCCGGCTTCATTCCGGATAGGCCTCTGGATTTCTATTGGAAGCCTGTTTTTTTTAGTCACCGCGATCTTGCTCTATGGTTTAAGGCGGCGGTATATACTATTATCTGAGCGGGCCGAACCCCACCCGGCAAAGGGAAACGCCGTCTCTTTGGAGAATGATCGCAAAGTCCCCGTAAGTTAACTAAATTTGCCCTATGGCCGCGTTCATTTCAGATACAGGATGTCTCCTATCAGCGTGGCGTTGTCCGAGACCTCGGTATCCGAGCCGGCGACCATGCCCGACAAGATTGAAGCTCCCCGCTCGCCCCTTACCATCGAAGGCTTTCCTTCCAGGACCTCGACGGCCGAGAGCCGGAGGTTCATCATCCGGCCGGCCGTGAACTCCGCCGAAAGCGCCAGTCCGTCGGCCGCCTTGTTGGGCTGGTCCTTAATGGGCTCTCCCGTGAACGCGCCCATGCCGAGCACCACCCAGGTGCCCCTGATCCTCATCAGCCCGCCGGCCGAGCGCGGCCCGTGGCCAAGGACGAGGTCCGCCCCGAAATTCACCGCCTCCCTTACCAGGGCCAACTCGTCCTCGCTCATCTCCGGGTAGTCCCTTTCCGGCCAATGAAAAACCACTATACGGTAGGTGGCCTTCTTCTTCATCTCCTGCAGGCCGTTGATCATGGACTGCCTTTCGTAAAAGGAGGGAGCGGCCTTGCCCGCCTGGACGACCTCCTCCGGCGGACGGTCCAGGGTCACGCTCATTATCGAAACCTTGACCGGCCCGCGGTAAAGATATATAGGAGAACGCGCCTGCTCGGCGTCCAACCCCGCGCCCACGACGTTGAACCCCTCGCTCATGAAGTAGTTGAGGGAAGAGGCCAACGACTCCTGACCGCAATCCAGGGCGTGGTCGTCGGCCAGGTTCAGCACGCGGACGTTGGAGGAGGAAAGGGAGGACAGCCAATCGGGGTCCCAGGTAATGGGGTCGGGCCGATAAGCCGGGACGCAATCGATGGCAAGTGCGCCGGCAAAATCGGCCAGGGTCGCGTCCCTCTCCAATAAAAAGGGACGCATATTGGCCAGAGGGTCCTGGGAATCGCCGAACAACAAGGTCGAGCCAACCATGGGCCGGACCTCTCCCACGGCGGAGAATTTATAAAGAGAATTGTCCACCGGGTCCCTGGCGCCGGCGCACTCGAAGATAAAAACGCAGCAGGCGGAAAGGGCCAGGCCCGATAAAATCAATCCGACGGGATAGGAGAGTCTTTTCATTCTTTGTCTGTCGGCCTCCTTCGGTGCATAATATGGCCGGGAGGATAAAGTTTCAAATCCTCCGGCCTTTAATAATGATACACCCGGCCAATAAGGCCGCCGTCTCGGACCTTATGGCTTGGCCTTTAAGCTTGGCGCTGAAGATTTTTCATGAGTATTAAAACGGACATATTGAACTTTATTGGAGGCGTTCCCGACCGGGTCCTGATTTCTCTTCCCGACCCGAGCGTGGAAAAATGTGGTGATGGTCGCGAGACATATTTGGAAAAACTGGACCATTACTCTCGCGAGAAATGGGACCGGCAAGACAAACCCTTTTTCCAGATTCCCCATTCCCCGCCGACCTGGCAAGAAGGACCGCCGGTTCCATACCGATCGGGCGAGCGGGTCCTTATTACCTATCCGACCAGGTACGAGCCGACCCTGCCCTTTATCGGGGATGAGTTCCGCTCGTATAAGGAAAACCTGAGCGGTTATATTAACCTCTGGAGGCACGGACCCAAGCCCGGACCTTTCCTGGTCCTTTGCATCCACGGCTTCATGATGGGCTCGCCAGGAAGATCGGAGCAAATATTCAGGGTGTCAAAGATGTTCGACGCCGGCCTCGACGTGGCCCTTTACGCATTGCCCCATCACTGGAAACGCGCCAGGCGAGGCGTTCAGCGGCTGCTCAATCCCGGGAATATTCCTCTCACCATCGAGAGCTTCGGCCAGAATTTGAGCGACCTTCATTCCTCCGTGCTTCTCCTCCACGAGATGGGGTACGAGCGGATTGGAATCATCGGCGCCAGCATGGGCGGTCTGACCGCGACCCTGTACGCGACCCTCGAGGCGGACGTGGACTTCCTGTTCATGGCCGTTCCGGCCGTCAACATGGACCACTACCTATCGCCCCGTCAAAAAAACTTCTCCTTCCAGGTGGACGGCGAATTGAGAAGAAAGACCGCCGAGGCCCTCGAGCTTATATCGCCTCTCCACCTCGAGCCCCGGTTCGACGTCTCCAAAATTTGCGTGGTCATGCACGCCGGCGACCGAATATGCGAGGCCGGTCTCACCAGGCAATGGATATCCAAGTGGGGCATTAAAAGACGCGTCGAGGTCACGGGCGGCCACTGGCTATATCTTGACCGCAAGGTTCGAGGCAAAACCTGGTACGGATGGCTCGCGGAGCAAGGCTATCTTTAAAGCTCTCGGCGGCGGCGAGCGAAGGAGCGGACATGAAAATATTTTCAGGCGGAAAGGACGCCGAGATCGAGATTCTGGCCATCATGGCGGGTGGGGGCGAGGAGGCCATCCAGCTTATCGAGCGAGCGGGTCGGACGGCCTACCAGAGCCAGGATAAAGCCTCCGCCAAAAGCGCCGGGAAATTCGTGGCCATGCTTAGAAGACTGGGGCACGAGTCCGTGCTCGAGCACTCGGCCATGACCGTCCGCTTCCGCAACTGCTCGAGGGGAATGACCCACGAGCTGGTAAGGCACCGCATGGCGTCCTTTACCCAGGAGTCGACCCGCTACGTGGACGAGGGGGAACTCGAGGTGGTCCTGCCTCCATTCGCCCCTCCCGCCCGGGATATCGTCATGCGCCTTCCGCTTCCCGGGCAAAAAGAGAAAATCGAGCTCAGCCTGGCCGACTGGATCGGGCTCAACGAGACCGTCTATCGGAAACTGCGCTCGGGCGACTACCGGCTCGGTGGGGAAGGGGCCGAGGCCATAAAGTGGAAACCGCAGGACGCTCGCCAGATGCTTCCCATTGGAGTGACCGCCGAAATTGTCATGACCGCCAACTTGAGGGAATGGCGTCACGTGTTCGCGCTCCGGACCGCCAAGGCGTCCCATTGGGAGATAAGGTCCGTCATGGGAGCGCTGCTCGAGATGGTCAGGCAAAGGGTGCCGGTAATTTTCGACGATTTTAAAAAGGCCGGCGAGGACGGCGACGGCGTTCCCTTTTACAACGCGGCAAATTCCTAGCGCGGGATGGAGAGAATTTATAATGAGCAAGATCCAGTTTCCCGAGGACTTTTTATGGGGGGCCGCCGCGGCTTCCTATCAGATCGAGGGCGCCTGGCAAGAGGGGGGCAAGGGAGAATCGATTTGGGACAGGTTCTCCCATACGCCGGGTAAGGTCCGCGGCGGCGACACTGGCGACGCGGCTTGCGACCACTACCACCGCTTCCGTGAGGACGTGGCGCTAATGCGGGAGTTGAGGCTTAAGTCCTATCGCTTCTCCATTTCCTGGCCGCGCGTCATGCCCTCGGGACGGGGCAAGGTCAATCAGGCGGGAATCGACTTCTACTCGAGTTTGGTGGACGAGCTTTTAAACTCGGGTATCGAGCCGCTGGCGACCCTGTACCACTGGGACCTTCCCCAGGCCCTCCAGGAAAAAGGAGGATGGGCCGATAGAGATATAGCCGGATGGTTCGCCGATTACGCCGCCGCCATGGGACGGGCGCTGGGAGACCGGGTGAAAAAGTGGGTCACTCTTAACGAGCCCCAGATATTCTGCGCTCTCGGTTACCTAACCGGCGAGCACGCGCCCGGCGAAAAGGACGCCATGAAATATTTTCGCGCCTCCCATTTCGCCAACCTGGCCCACGGCCGGGGAGTCGAGGCCCTACGCTCCGAGGCTCATGGCGCCAATATCGGGACGGTGCTTCAGCTTCCGCCCTTCCATCCAGGCTCGGACCGGGAGGATGACCACGAGGCCGCCCGAAAAATGGACGGCGTCTTCAATCGCTGGTACGCCGAGCCCGTGCTTCTCGGCCGCTACCCGGCGGACATGCTCGATCTGTTCTCGGTCCTCGATATTCCCATCGAGGATGGGGACCTGGACGTAATAAGTCAACCGATCGACTTCGTGGGGCTAAACCTTTACACCCGCGCCTTCGCGAAAAAGGACCCTTCTACTCCCCTGCTCGAGGCGGCCTACGACGTGGATCACCGGACGCCGGGCGCGGCTCATACCGAGATGGGCTGGGAGGTATATCCCCAGGCCATGTTCGAGACGCTGGCCCGGTTCAAGGACGAGTGGGGCAATCCCCCCGTTTACGTGACCGAGAACGGCGCGGCCTTCGCCGACCGCTTCGAGGACGGGTCGGTCAACGACCAGGACCGGATCGATTTCCTCAAGGCCTATCTCGAGCGAGCGAGGGCGGCCATGGACTACGGCGTGGACCTCAGGGGATACTTCGTCTGGAGCCTGATGGACAACTTCGAGTGGGCCCACGGCTATTCCAAGCGCTTCGGCATAGTTCGCGTGGACTACGAGACGCAAAGGCGCGTTCCCAAGGCCAGCGCCTTCTGGTACAGGGGAGTGATCGAGAACAATGGCTTCGAGATTTGAAAATGGAAAAGGGGGGGCTTGCCCGAGGCGGGATGGATAAAAGGACCGTCATACTCGGCGCCACGCTCTCGCTCGCTTTCATCGCGATACTCGCCCCTTTCCTCGGCTTCGCGATCGACGACGCCTTTATCATATATCGGTACTCGGAGCACCTGGCCAATGGTCATGGTATCGTTTGGAACGTGGGCTACGGCCCGGAGGAAGGCTACACGTCATTTTTATGGGTGCTCCTGAACGCGGGCGCCGTCAAGTTTGGGGCCTCTCCCGTTATCTTCTCGAAGGTATTTTCCCTGGCCTGCTCGCTGGCCATCCTTTGGATTCTCGCGTATCGTGCCCGGACTCTAAGTCTTGGCGCCGGAATCATCCTGTCCGGGGCCATCGCCTTCAGCCCGGCCTTTGCCCTTCTCACGGCCCAGGGTCTGGAGACTTCCTTGGCCGCCCTTCTACTGACCCTTCTTGGCGGCGCCGCCATCTCGTCGGCCGGGAAGCCAAACTCGCGCGGGCCGGCTTTTTTCTTCGCGCTGTTCTTTCTCGCCTTCCTGGCCAGGCCGGACGCGGCGGTTTTCGCGAGCGGCGCCGCCGTAACCATGGGAGCGATCTTTCTCGCGAAAAAGGATTACTCCTCGCTTGGTAAGATGACCCTCGCGGGAGGCGGGGCGCTGTTGCTTTTTCTCGGATACATGGGCTGGCGCTATTTTTATTTCGGACATTTACTTCCCAATCCTTACCTGGTGAAGATCGAGGCTGGACAGGGGCTAATAAAGCCCAGGGCCTTGGCGTCGGTGATCAGCTTCGTTTTCGCCGTGCTTCTTCCCTACCTTATATATTTCGTTTATAGCGCGGCGAGGAATTGGGACCGCGCCCGTTTTATCAGCGTCTTGCCCGTATTGGTCGGCTTTGTATTGCATCTTTTATATCTTTTGACGGTCCTTCCCATTCAGGCCTATCTTTGGCGCTACGTCTTTCCGGCGTATCCCGCTTTCCTGCTTGCGACCGGTTATTATTTATCCGGCGCGAGGCCCGGCAAGATTAGCGAACGGCGATGGCTTAGCCGCGCTCTTTGCGCGATGGTTCTCATTTATTGTCTGGCCACCTTCCCCCTCGCTTTTGAGTACAAGGAAAATAAAAACTCTCATGACAGGATCGAGGCGGGCAAGGCCCTTAGCGGACTCGCCGGAGTCATGTTCGTTTCCGAGTCCGGCGCCGTGCCCTATTACTCGGGCTGGAGGGCCATCGACCTTATCGGCCTCAACTACCGGCCCATCGCGGAAAAGGGCCTGGACCCGGTCATTCTCGAGGCGATCGACCCCGATCTCGTGCTCATCCATGAGCCCTCCGGCAAATATTCCCCCCATTTGAAAAACAAAATAGTGGTAAACGAGTACATGATTTCAAACGGCTTCGCGGCGGTGGCCGCCGTCAAAAAGACCGAGGGCGAGTACCATTTCTATTTCGCCAGGCAAGACTCGCCCCTTTTTAAAAAGATCGCCGTGAGGCTCAACTCGATCGAGTCGGTCGAGTACGGGGACCTTGGCAAACTTGTGTGGGAAAAAAGAATGCCTATTATAGACGGAAGGTACAGGGCCGCTCCCGGCGGCGGGCACTAATTATGGAAGGCAATCGTTATGCTCTTCCGCTTGCTTATTCTAAAGTGAGGCGCCAGATGAACGTCAGAACGCTAGGATTATTGATGGCCTTGATCGTCTTTTTTTTCTGCTCGGCCGCCGAGGCCATGTCCCGGCAAATCATAGCCAAGACCGAGGCCGGGCTGGCCAAGGGTTACGTCACCGAGGACGGGGCCGTCTTCTACTGGCTCGGAATCCCCTACGCGGCTCCGCCCACGGGAGACCTGAGATGGAAAAGACCCGCCCCCCATCCTGGGTGGGAAGGCGCGCGCCCCGCCGACGAATACGGCGAGAAATGCGTTCAGCTAAGCGCCCTCGGGGGCAAGGGCCTGAAAATGCATGGGAGCGAGGACTGCCTTTTCCTCAACGTCTGGCGTCCCGCCAAGAGCGGCAAGTTTCCCGTCATGGTCTGGATACACGGCGGCAGCCTGATGATGGGCGGCTCCGACTCTCCACTTTACGTTGGCGAGCGTTTCGCTCGCGAGCATGACGTGGTGGTGGTGTCCTTCAACTACCGCCTGGGCGTCCTGGGTTTTCTCGCTCACCCCGACCTACAAAAGGAGGACCCCGACGCCTCGGTGGGCGGCTATGGGATGATGGACCAGATAGCCGCGCTCGAATGGGTCCAAAACAACATCGAGAGCTTTGGCGGAGACCCCTCCAACGTGACCATCTTCGGCGAGAGCGCCGGAGGCTGGAGCGTGTGCGCGCTTATGGCCTCGCCCGCGGCCAAGGGCCTTTTCCACCGGGCCATCCAGGAAAGCGGCGGATGCAGGCGGTCCGTGACTCTCGATCAGGGGTTCGACTTCGGCAATTCCTTCGCCAAGGAACTCGGCTGCGACGCGGGAAACGTCGCCGAATGCATGAGGGAGGTCCCCGCCTCGAGGGTCATGAAACTGGCGCCCTGGGACCCCACGGGCCGGACCGTTCCCTTCAAGCCCAACGAGGACGGATACCTGCTGAAGAAAAAACCCATTGACCACGTAAGGAGCGGCGACTACAACCACGTTCCTTACATGGCCGGGTCCAACCGCGACGAGTATAAAATACTCGCCCTCGTGCAATGGGACGTAAGAACAATGGACCGCGAGGCGTACGAGAAAAAAATCCGGGAGGAACACGGGCAGTGGGCCGACCGTTTCCTGGCCCTGTACGATCCCTCCGATTTCGACTCGCCCTCCGAGGCCTACCTGGCCAAGGAAGCCGACGGCCGACCCGGCTGCGGAGGCCTGGACGCGGTCATGGCCATGAGCGCCCACCAGCAGGAAGTCTACTATTACCGGTTCGACTTCGACGATATCCCCTTCTCGAAAAAACTGGGGGCTTTTCACGGGCTCGAGATACCGCTGGTGTTCGGTACCTACCAGGACCCTCCGGTGAAATCCATTCTGGGCAAAAAGAACGTCGCGGCCGCGGCGCCGCTATCCGGGAAGATGCAGGCATATTGGGCCAACTTCGCCAAGACCGGCAATCCCAATGGGGAGGACCTTCCTGAATGGCCGGCCTTCGAGGGTGAGCAAAGGCAAAGGATCGTGTTCGACTCGAGCCGGACGGAGGTCATAACTCAGCCCGAAATCCAGCTCGAGCGCTGCCGGCTCTGGGAGGAATTTTCGGCCGGCGATTGAGGAAAACCGAGGAGATGATCAGTTCTTGAGGCTTTGCAGGGGCGCGGGTATCCTTCCCCCGTGACGCACGAACTCGCTCGCGCTTCCCACGTTTCTGACCGGCATGATCACGCTCTCGCCAAAGAGGCCCCCGAACACGGCCTTGTCTCCCGCCTTCTTGCCCGGCACGGGTATGAGCCTGAGGGCGGTGGTCTTCGAGTTGACCACTCCAATGGCGGCCTCATCGGCGATGATGGCGGACAGCGTGTCGGCGTCCACGTCGCCGGGAATGGCGATCATGTCCAGTCCCACCGAGCACACGCTGGTCATGGCCTCGAGCTTCTCGAGGGTCAGGGTCCCGTTCGCCACCGCCGCCGCGAGGGTGCTGTCCTCACAAACCGGGATGAAGGCGCCCGACAAGCCGCCCACCGAGCTCGAGGCGAACAGGCCGCCCTTTTTTACCGCGTCGTTTAAAAGGGCCAGGGCCGCCGTGCTGCCGGGCCCGCCGATCTTGGATATGCCCATGGCCTGGAAAATCTCTCCCACCGAGTCTCCCACCTTGGGGGTGGGCGCGAGCGACAGATCGACTATCCCGAAGCTCACGCCCAACTCGGCCGCGACTTCCCTGCCGATAAGCTCGCCCACGCGGGTCACGCGAAAGGACGTGATCTTCACCCGCTCGGCCACGTCGCCAAGGGTGGCCTGGGGGCTGGACTCCCGCAAGCGGTCCAGGGCCCTTTTGACCACGCCCGGACCGCTGACGCCGATGTTGACGACGCACTCGGGCTCGCCAGCTCCCAGGTAGGCCCCGGCCATAAAGGGGTTGTCCTCCGGGACGTTGGCGAACACGACCAGTTTGGCGCAGCCGAAGCCGTCGCGGTCCCGGGTCTTGTCCGCGATCTTCAAAATGGTCTCGCCCAGAAGGAGGATGGCGTCCATGTTGATTCCCGCGGCCGTCGAGGCCACGTTGACCGACGCGCAGACGCGCTTGGTGCGGGACAAGGCCTCGGGCAGGGACTCGATCAGGTTTCGCTCCCCCGGGGTCATGCCCTTTTGGACCAGGGCGGAGTAGCCGCCCACCAGGTCGACGCAAACCTCGCCGGCCGCGTCGTCGATGGCCTTGGCCATTTTGAGCGTTCCCGCCGGGCCGTGGGCCTCCGCCAGGGCGCTGACGGGGGAAAGGGCCAGCCTCTTGTTAACCACGGGTATGCCGTACTTGGCTCCGATTTCCTCGCAAACCGAGGCCAGACGCCCGGCCTTGGAGACGATCTTGCGGTGGATTTTTTCGCATACCTGGTCGATCTCGGGACCGGCGCACTCGAGCAGGTTAAGGCCAAGGGTCACGGTCCTTACGTCCAGGTTCTCCTTTTGGAGCATCCGTATGGTGGTTATTATGTCCTCGGTCCTGAGCATGGCTAATTCTCGCCTCCCCGGAAGTCGACCTTTTGAGTGGCCAGGAAGATGTTCTCGTGCTGGAGATGAACCACCATCCCCTTGCCCTTGTATAGCCCCTCGATGTCTATCTGAAGCTGCCTTACGTCCTTGGCACGAGGGACCCGAAGCTGGCTGATGAATATGAACTTGCCGTCGTCGACATAGGCGTAAAGGTCCTCGATGTTGATATTGCGGCTGGCCAGAAAACCGCATATCTTGGCGATGATGCCGGGGGAGTCCTCCCCCATGATGGAGAGCACGAACTGGTCGCAGACCTCGCAATATGGCTCGGCCGCCGAGGATTCCCAAGGCTTGATGGAAACGCTCAATTCTCCCGGGTCGCCCGACGCCTCGATCCGGGCCCGGGCCTTCTCCATGTCGGTCCCCTCTGGAAAGGAAGCCGTGATTATGATAGTGAAATAGCCGCGCATGACCGTTTGGCTCATGGCGTCGATATTGCCGCCCAGGTCCCTTATGGCCGCCGATACGCCCGCCACGATGCCGACCCGGTCGCGGCTCATGATGGACACCACGTATTCAAGTCTTTGGGTCATGAATTCGCCTTTCGGACCGGAAGAATCCGGCCATGGCCGAATATGATATCACGGTTGGCCGGATTAATCAGGATTATTAGTTGAATCGCAAAGTCATTCCGGGCGAAATTTATTTACTCACGTCGAACTCTCGATCAAGTTTTTGGTGTCATGAGAAATAAAAAAATGCTCTTAAAGAAAAAATAAGGAATGACATAAAAACTTCGTAACCGATAGACTTGCTTTTGACTCTTTATAACTGAGCGCCATTACTCAAGGCCCTTTGAAAACAACCGTATAATTTTCTTATGCTCCTTTATAAGATTAATGGCGTTCGATTGTTTTCGGGGGGCCTTTTTCTTATTATCTTATTATCGAGAATTTACCTTGAGACTTAAATACCAATTGGCCATCGCCCTTTCGGCGACCGCTGTAATACTTTGCCTTTGCATGTGGCACATCCTGAACGTCAAGGAGCCCATGACCTTTTTCGATTACTTCGTGCTGGATATTGCCACAATTCCCGTTCAGGTGATACTGGTGGGCGTCATCATCGAGCGTCTTTTACACGAGCGGGAAAAGAGGGCCATGATCAAGAAGCTCAACATGGTGGTGGGCGCCTTTTTTTCCGATACAGGCTACGAGCTTCTGCGGAGGATATCCTCTTTTTGTCCCGAGACCCCGGAGTTTTACGAGAAACTGGCCCTGGGTCTCGACTGGAAGGAAAAGGATTTCCGGGAGGCCTTAAAAACCTGCCAGGCCAGGAAGTCCAAGCCGGAGGCCTCGGCCGAGGACCTGGAGGGCCTGAAAGTTTTCATGGCCGAGAAGATGACCTTTATCCTTCGCCTGCTCCAGAACCCGAACCTTCTGGAGCACGACCGGTTCACCGATCTTTTGTGGGCCGTGACTCACATGACCGAGGAACTCATGGCGAGGGACGATCTTCTCCATGCTCCCCCGTCCGACCTGTCCCATTTATCTGGCGACGTCTCCCGGGCATACACGCTGCTAATCCGTGAGTGGCTCTCTTACATGAGACACCTTAAGACGGAGTACCCCTATATCTATTCTTTGTCCGTTCGGACCAATCCCTTTAAGAAGGACGCCAGGGCCGCTATCGAGGAATAAGCCGGACTTGTTAGGACTCTCGTCCTCATGCTAATCTTGGATAGTAACTTCCGGACCCGGGGCAGCCGGAAGCTTTCAATCACCATCTATATCAAAGGAGACGGTATTAATGGAAGGCGGCGTTCTGACCGATTATATAATACCTTCTTGCCTGGCCCTGATGATGGTCGGCTTGGGCATGACCCTGACGATCGATGATTTCAAGCGCGTGGCCGTCTACCCGAAAGCGACGGCCTTGGGCGTGGTCTTTCAGATAATCTGCCTGCCCCTGGTCGGGTTCGCCCTGGCGTCCGTTTTCCCGCTTACGCAGGAGTTGGCCGTGGGGGTGATGCTCCTGGCAGCCTGCCCCGGGGGAGTGGCCTCGAACATCATTACCCACCTGGCCAAGGGAGACACGGCCCTGGCCGTGACCCTGACCATCATCAGCAGCGCCATATCGCTTATCACCATCCCGCTTATCGTCAGCCTCAGCCTTACTCGCTTTATGGGAGTTAACTCGGAGGTTTCCCTTCCCATCCTGGACACCATCCTCAAGGTTTTCGCCCTGACCGTTCCCACGGTGATCACGGGCATGATCATCAAGGCCAAGGCCGAGAACTTCGCCGCGAAAACGGAGCGGATAGTTAATCTGGGCGGCCTTTTTTTCCTGATCTTCCTGATCGTGGGCGTCGCCATAAGCGAAAGGGAGACCATATTCGGAGAGGCGCTCAACGTGGGTCCCGTGACGCTGACCCTTTGCGTCCTTACCACCATCCTTTCCTACCTGGGAGCGAGGGCCTTTTCCATCTCCGTCGCGGGGAGCGTCTCGGTGGCCATCTGCACGGGCTTCCAGAACAGCGCCCTGGCCCTGGTGATCGCAACCAGCTTCCTCAAAAACGCCCAGATAGCCATAGCCCCAGCCGTTTACACGGTGGTCATGTACGCGACGGCCGGGGCCATCGTGGGTTATATGAACTTGAGAGGGCCCTTGGAAGACCGGGATGATGAGCCTTCCGTCCTGGACGTGGAGTTGGATGAGGGGTAAGGAGGGCCGAGCGCCGCCCGCCCGCGATCACTTTTTGTAGAACTTGTCCTTTTTGCCGACCACGCCCAGACCCGGCATTTCGATTTTTCTTTCCGGGTCGCTCACGGCCTTTCCGATGGTCCAGGACTCGAGTCCGTGCTCCTTGAAGATCGATGCCACCTTGTCCGCCTCGCCGGGAGCGCACACCACGCACATGCCCACGCCGAGGTTATAAGTGTTGGCCATCTCAGCGTTGGATACTCCGCCTTCTTTCTGGATCAGCTTAAAAATTGCCGGCCACTCGGGCATGTCGTCCAGCACGAAGCCCACCTTGGAGCGGACCCGCTGGAGGTTCCTGAAGCCCTCGCCCGTTATATGGATCAGGGCCTTGACCGTCTTGGTTTTTTTCAGGATTTCCAGCACGGGTTTTACGTAGATCACGGTGGGCTCGAGAAGGGCCTCGCCCGCGGTGACGCCAAGCTCATCCACGCGCTCGTCCACTTTCCACTTGCCGAGTATGACCTTGCGGGCCAGGGTGTAGCCGTTCGAGTGGAGGCCCGAGCTGGACGCGCCCACCACCACGTCTCCGGCCAGAATGTTCTCGCCCACGATCATGTCGCAAAGGCTGACCACGCCGAAGGCCGTGCCCACCAGGTCGAAGCCCTTGCCCGGGCGCGTTCCCTTGATCATCTCCCGAAGCTGGGCCACCTCGCCCGCCGGGATGGATATGCCCGCCTGGAGCGCGCCATCGTAAAGGCCCTTGCCGATCTCGCCCAATATGGGGCCCTCGGCGTCCTCGACCGCGATATAATCGAGCATGGCCAGGGGCTTGGCCCCCACGCAAATAAGGTCGTTCACGTTCATGGCCACGCAGTCGATGCCCACCGTGTCGTAGCGGCCCATCATCTCCGCCACCAGGAGCTTGGTCCCCACCCCGTCCGTGCTCATGGCTATGCCCAGGCCGTGGCCCACGTCGATCACGGTGGCGTAAAGGCCGACCTCGGCCACTACCTCGGGATGGCCCTCCATGCTTTTGTTCACCCAGTGGAGAAGGGTCTTGAAGGACCCCTCCTCGCCGATGCTGATCACGCCCGAGTCCTTATATGTCATTCCCTTGTCGTCGCTCATGTAAATCCCTCCAGGAAGTCAGGGTACTTGTTGCCTTCCAGGCGCGGCGAAATCCTTGCCCGCCAACTGCAATGATTATAACCCACGATCCAAAAAGGCCAAGCGCTACCACGTCAGCGAGGCTCTTCCGCTTTATATTTGCCGTAATCGATCTTGAAAATTATCGTTCTTCCCCGCGAGAAGACAGGCTCGAAAACTCCAGGAAGACCGCTCGTGATTTCCAGGAACAACCGGGCAACGCCCGGGGAGGTCTCGTCGATTAACGCGTGAGTCGCTCCCATTTCCCGTAACGCCGCCATGAACTTCTCGGGTCTCATCTCGGCGGGAAACTGCAAGGCCATGCCGCCGGAATAATAAGCCACCAAGCGCGGCTTCCTGGCCAGAACCACGGACTCCTTGGGCAGGTTGCCTCCCATCCATATGGACGCGGCGATCAATTTATGGTTTTTCATGGCGGGCCCGGCCGGGTCGGAGGAGGCCAGCCAGTCGGGATACTGATACCACCTGCCCCAATTAATATCACCGTCCGGGGAACGGCCCGCTTCTATGGAACTCCCCTCACCCTCGCCGAGGATATCCATGACGATGGTAGTGGTGGGAGCTTTATAAACCAGAGAAAGGTCCGACGCGAAAATAAATAGATTAAAAATAAGCGCCGAACCCAGAAGAAAAAACGGCGCCAATCGCGTCCCGCGTGAGCCCGTGATCTCGGCGTCATCATGGCTGGAGGGCAAGGCAGCCGAAAAAGCAAAAATAATCGCCAAAGGGACAAGGGGAACGAGATATCTTGAATAGTGGCTCTGCCACGCGCAGATGATAAGCATATAGAAAAGAAAGTAACATTCCATCGGCCCCCTCTCCCTTGGAAGTCGCCGGGCAAATCCGATGGCGACGGGAATAAGGAAGAGGGCGGCCAGGCCCAGTTTTACCGGCCCAGGAGTGAGAGACTCGCCCATGTCCAGGATTATTGCCGATGATTCCCGAAAATAAGCCCCGCCTCCCTTTAAGGCGCGTCGAGCCAGGCCGGCAATCCCGAGCGATCCGGCAAAGGGGTCCGACTCCCGGGCCATGAAAAGCTTTTGCGCGTGAGAGGCGTCAACATCGCCGGCCACTAGTACGTTGCGGACCGACCAGGACCCCGCAAATAATAAGAACCCGGCAAGCAGCCAAGCGGCCGCCTTGCCCTTGTCCTTGAGACTCATTCCTTTGGCCAGGAAAATGGCCATTATCCCCGCCGAGGGAAGGGCGAGCGCCACGTGTCGGAATAGAAAGGCCCCTCCCGCCGCCATTCCGGCCAATAGCCATGGACGAGCTTTTATAGGTACATCACGACGGAAAGCGTATAGATTCAGGCAAAGCGCGGCCAAGGACATTGCCGTATAGGGAAGGTCCGATAATATTAAATTCGAGAACCGGGCCAGATGGGGCGTTGAAGCCGCAATAAGAGCCGCCGCCGCGGCCCATCCGGCGGACAAACCCGGCAAGGCCAGGCGCGCCAGGCGATAAGTAAGAATAACCAAGGCGAAAAGCGAGACGATGCCGATCCATTTATAATTCCCGGCCTCAAGCGGTCCTCCTCCCGGGGTCATGGCCAGCAGGGCTGGAAGGGCGGGTCCATACTCGGTATGAGGCGGAGCTCCGGGCTTTTCGATCTCGGCGAAACCATTGCCCTCGGACAGCGCCTCGCCTAAAAGGAGGAACCTGGCCGAATCTCCCGATAGGTCAGCCATATCGTCGGACAAGAAAAAAAGTGAAAATATAAAGCCGACGGCGAAGGCTGCCGCCAGGATTAAACGATGTATGTTTGGACGACGAATCATATTTTCGGCGCCTTGCGGCTTGCCCCAACTCGAGCGTTATGATGAAATCTATCAGTGGCTATCTCGCCAGTCAATCTCCGTGGATTTCTTCCGCCCTTTCTTTTGCGCCAATATAGGATTCGGCGTCAAGACTATGGGCGTGGATTACAAGCCGCGCTATCCGGACGCGTCAATCGTCAAGCAAGGCCCGGGACTCGGCCTGGCCCTTGTTTCGCTTAATGAAAAATGAATAATTTTAGGTTATCATCCTTAAATAAGATTTCGCCCCTTGGCGTTTAGCTATTAGCTCCCGCGGCGGATATCTTTTAACTAGTTTCTGTTGCACAACTGCTTAATGGCTTTCATTATGCGGTGCGGAGAGGATATGGACATGCAGATTTTCAGGGCGTCCATAAAGGACGGAAAAGATTTTAACGCTTTCAGGCGAGTTGAATGCCTGAGCCGGCCCTTTTCTATCCTTTCAAAAAACACCTCTCCTTTTGCTGTTTTTCATTTCCGTTTTTCATTGCCCCCACAGGGGCGCGCCCGGCGGCGGCTAAGTCAGCAGCGCGAGTTTTCGAAGGTTCCAGGCAAAGAACGAAAGACCCACCCAGGACTTGAAGCTCTCGAAACCTCTCCACAGGCATCGGCTCAGACCGAAGCCGCGAAGAAGGGCGGAAAGGCCGCCCTCGATCCCGGCCCGGAAGCGAAGAAGCTTCTTGAACCAGCGCTGACGCTCGTGCTCGATCCGCTCCGAACTCCTTTTGCCGGGCTTGGGAATGGCCAGGCGCTCGATATAATAAGGACCTTCGGTCGCAAGCTTCTCATTGTCCTCATGATAGAAGCGGCGGTCGCCGGTAAACTCGCGTGGAGCCTTGCCGAACAGGCGGACGTGTTTTTGCAAAATGTCCTCGAAAAGGTCGGCGTCGGAAGGGTTGCCCTCGCACACTTTATATTGAAGCACAATCCCCGACCTTCCCGTCGCCGCCATCACCTTGTGACCGAACTCGGTCGGGCTCATGGTCTTGCCTCTCCGGATGATATCAACGTGCGGCTCGAAAACGGAAACCACCTTCTCTTGCGCGGGAACCTTCTCGCCTTTTATAACCCGCCGCTCGCACTGCTCGACGCACTGCTCAGAAAGCGGCAGGTAATGATCGAGTTCGCTCTTGATCATGGTTGCCAGGCCCGCATCGCTGAAATAAAGCTCTCCGCCTTTAAGGGCCTCGTCCAGCGCCTCCCGCGCCGAGCGGGCCATGGCCAAGATTTCCGCCGAAACCTTGAGAAGGTCCCGGTACCAGACCGCCCGTTTCTTCTCGATCCCTTTGCCTTTGCCCATGGCGATCTGGTAAGCGCGCTTCTTGGCCCGCCGAGTCCGGTCATGATATTCGAACCCGAGACCCGGCAGCTCCTTCCGCGCTCCTTTCATCAACCGGTCCAATACACGGATGCTGTCAAAAAGAAGCGAAGCGTCGGTCGGATAGTGGATGTTGGCCTCGGCCACCGCGGTGTCAGCGCGGACCGCCTCGCCGTCTTCTACTTTTTTTTTAATGGCCAGGGCCACGAGCATTTCGTTGATCCGCTCCCAGGTCTCGGGGCGGATGCGTTTTATCGCCCGCTCCAGGCTGCTGAAATGGGGAATGTCCCGCCCGAAGAACCTGGTGAACTTGCGGAAATTGTAATCGGAACCGAGGCGGTCGCCGAGTTCCCGGTAGGAATAACACTTGAGTTGATAGATGACCGCGCTCCTAAGGACCTGCTCGACGCTCATCCCCTCGGCGCCGGTCTCCTTGAGTCCGCTTTGGAGATCATCGGCAACAGCTTCCAGAATTTCCTTGGCCTCGTCGAGCGCTATGCTCATCTTCTCAAGCTCAGTGTCTTGTTTGAAAAGATGGCCCGCTTTCAAAAATTCGTGGTCTTCAATGGTCATTTGCATTTTAATTTTCGGTCGCATTTTTCGCCCCCTTCACAGCATCCCGGCAAGTCAATCCTTGATTTTTCAAGGAGTTATTGTATCATATCAAGACCAAAAAGGGAAGCGAAAAATGCTTACAGCACATTGTTTTTATTGGCTTTTTCTAGTTGCGCAACTGGAACTAACTAAGTATAAACGCCGATATAAACGGCATATTTCGATAGAGGGAGGATTTGCATGAATTTTATCAAAGGCCGCGCCAATAGGGCGCCAATCTCGATTTGCCTTGCTTTCCTTGTCTTCTTCGTGGCCGCGTATCCCGCTTTTGCCGAGGGGGTCAACGACGGCAAGAAGCGGGAGTACGTCATTCGCCAGGTGGACCAGGGCGCGAAGGACGACAACGCTGACCGAAAATTTTTTAACGTAAACGAGTTTACCACCTGGGTGGAGGAAACGACCTACGAGGGCCAAAAGGCGTACACCTTTAAAAGGGTGGACAAAACCCTGGAGGGAGACGTCCTGGACTGGACCGTAATCATTTCCGCCTCGGACAACTCCATATATAAAGTCGAGCGGACCATAACGACGCGGGAGGGAAAGCGTCTCGAGTCCCGGCAGGAGTATTACTCGAACCATTTCCATAAGTACGCGGGCAAGAGTTTTCCACCCGTCATGCTTCCCTTCGTCATGCAGTACCTGGACCTGACGGAGGGAGCCTCTCACGAGTGCAGCTTCGTTTTCAGTCCTGAATGGGACGGCTGGCCCATGTACCTTCACGTGGAGGGCCGGGAAACCATTACCGTGCCCGCGGGGACTTTCGATTGCATCAAGGTCAGGATCGAGTATAAAAAGGACAACCTGCCCGGCATTTTCAAGTATATTCCCAGCTTCATGGCCAAGCGCCTGATTTCCGATCTTTACATGTGGGTGGACGCCGATTCCCCCCACGCCATGGTGAAGCTACAGGGAAAGATCGAGGGGTTCGCCTCCCCGGAAAAGGTCCAGGAGCTTACAAAGGTCTACTGAAGGGTCTCGCCGGCCCGGGCGACGCGGCCGGGCCGGCTTCTAAACGTCAGTTTCCCAGTTCCTCGTCCACGATTATCACCGTGGTCTGGGTAAGGACCGGACGGCGGTGAAGGATGACCTCGGCCCGGCAGATGCGGACCGGAGAGTTGCAGTCCGTGCATTTTCCCGTCTCGGCGCAGGGGGTCTTGGCATCGAGTTCCTTGGCCCGGATGGGGGCCGCCACCTTCTTGATCCGCTCCCGCGCCGCCTCGAGGTCGGGGGCGATCTTGTTCCTGCCCACGATGAAGACGACCTTGCCCGGCCCGAAGATGGTGGGAGACACGCGGTTGCCGAACCCGTCCATGTTGACTATCTCGCCGGTCATGGACACGGCGTTGGCCGAGGTCACCACCGCGTCGGCCGTGATCTGCTTTTTCCTTACCATCATGACCTCACCGGGACTCAGGCCCTCGTCCCAGTGGTCGAGGACCTCGTTGCCCCTTTCCTTCAGCGCCTCGACTACGCCGATGGCCCGGGCCGAGGCCGAGCCCGGCAGGGAGACGCTTCCTTTTTTCGGAATCTCCTTCAAGGCTATCTCGAGCGCCTCGGCCTTGTCCTTGGCGTACTCGGCCTTGAAGCCGTGCTTCTTGAGATTGTCCATCGTCTTCTGGATTACTTCTTCCATACCTGACCCCTCCTTCATCGAGATTACATTTATATATCACGCCCGGCCCCGCTTGGGAAGAAGAAAAAAGCCGCCCCGGCCATCTTTAGAAAGGCGGAGCGGCCCCCGTGGCCGGTTTATACCCGCGCGTCAATGCTCGTAGAGCGACTCGATCTCCCGCTTGTACTTGACGTTTATAACGCGGCGCTTGATCTTCTGGGTTGGCGTCAACTCCCCCGTCTCCTCGGCGAAGGGCGCGGGGAGGAGCCTGTAATATTTTATCTGCTCGTAGCGGGCGAGCTGCTCGTTCACCTTCTTTACCTTCTCGTCGAACATCTCGATCGTCTCGGGCCTGGCGAGCAGTTCCTCCATGCTCGAGTACTTTATGCCCTTGTCCCTGGCCCATCGCTCGAGCAGCTCGAACTGAGGCACCAAAAGGGCCGAAAGATATTTCCTGGCGTCTCCTATCACGCAGGCCTGCTCGATCATGGTGTCAAGGGCAAGGAGCATCTCGATGGGATGGGGCGCTATGTTCTTGCCGCCGGCCGTTACGATAAGTTCCTTTTTTCTGTCCGTGATCCTGAGGAACCCGTCCTCGTCGAACTCTCCTATATCGCCGGTCAGGAAGTAGCCCTCCTCGTTAAAGGCCTCATCCGTCATCTCCGGCTTGTTGAAGTATCCCTTTTCCCTTTTGAATATCTGGGGTCCCTTCACCAGTATCTCGCCGTCCTCGGCCAGTTTAATCTCCGTGTTCTTGCAGGGACGGCCGACCGTTCCCGGCTTTTGCACCAGCCGGTGGACGACGAGGTTGGTGGCCACGAGCAGCTTGAATATGCCCACGGGATGGGCGAAGGGGTTGGTCCCCTGGCTCTGCATGACGACCATGGTGTCGATCAGGTAATCGAGGGCCTTGGCGTAAAGCCAGTTGTCGGGGATTTTCTCGATGAACTCGAGGCTGTTCCAGGACACGGCGCTGCAGGTCTCGGTCAGGCCGTAGCCCTCCCCTATCTGGAGGTTCATGGCGCGGAAGAAACGGTTGATTTCCTCGGGAAGGGCCCCGCCCCCGCTGGTGGCGAAGACCAGCCGGTCCAGGCCCGCCTCTTTTCTGACCTTGTCGTAGACCAGCGTGCCGGCCAGGGCGAACTGGATCGCCAGCCAGGGAGGAAGACGCTTGCCGCTGGACATGCAGTCCACCACCCTGGCCCCAACCCTGAGGCTCCAGTCCAGGATGGTTTTCCTCGCGCCCGTCATCCTCGAGGAGGTGACGAGGACCATCTCGTAAACCTTCTCGTAAAGGCGGGGAATGGTGATGAGCATCTGCGGCCGGACCTCGCGGAGGTTCCGGGGCACGGCCTGGTAACTTTCGGCGAAATATATCTGGCCGCCCATGGCCATCAGCACGTGATACTCGGCGGTGCGGCCGTAGATATGGCAAAGGGGAAGATGGCAAAGCGATAAGAGCCTTATGCCTTGCTCGACCATCTTGTTGGTAATGGTCGAGTCAAGAAGCATTTCCGTCTCGGCCATGAAATTCGATTGAGTGAGAATAGCTCCCTTGGGCTCGCCCGTGGTACCCGAGGTATAGATTATAGCCGCGTCGTCATCTGCTGAAAGGTCCGCCCTTCTCGCCTCGAGCTCGGCCGCGGCCGTCGAGGACGACCCGCCTTTTTTCAGGGCGTCGTCATAAGAGATAACCGACTCCCCGGCTTTTTCCTTGAGAGGGAACAGGGCCACTATGCAATCCAGAGCGGGAGCGTCGCCCTTTACGTCAAGGACCTGCTGGAGGAGTTTCTCGTCCCCCACCATGACCATCCTGGCGCCGCAGTCTTTAAGAATATAGCCAAGCTGCTGGTTGGTGCTGGTCGGGTAAATGGGCACGCCCAGGCCACCGGCGGCCTGAATGGCCTGGTCCGATATCATCCAGCGGGGACCGTTTTGGGAGAAGATAGCCGCCCTGTCGCCCTTGCAAAGGCCCAACTCGATAAGGGCCGCGCCCAGGGCCTTGACCTGCCGAGCGGTCTCTTCCCAGGAGATGGACTCGTACTTGTCCGTTTTTACTCCGTTTGGCTCTTTGCTCCAGAGGAAGGGGTCCCCTTTAAATTTTTCCGCTTGTTTAAAAAACAGTCCGCTCAAGGTCCTTTCGGTCAAGTAAGCGTGCAACTTCTCATCCTCCTTTTACGCCGGGGTGTACTGAAATTGTAATATTGGGACCGGCTTTTTCAAAACGGACGTTAAAATCCAGCGCGGCCCGGGGCACAGCGGCTTTTCAGGGCAAGGGAAGATTATGGGATAATCCGCGCGCGGCGAAAATCAAGATGTTATTTTGGTCCCTTTCCGTCCAGTTCGATTATATCCGAATTGGCCGGCAAAAGCATAATCCAAAAATAGAACATGACTTGCCGCCGGTTCAACCGATGGTGAAAGCTTAATAACAAAAGACCATAACCTTGGATGACGGCCCGCGAACATGCCAATGGCCGCCCCGGTTTCAGGAGGGAATCGAAACCGGGACGGCTCGGCCAATAGGAGCGGATTACTTTTTGATTATCTCGATGAACGCCTCGACCCTGGTCTTGAGGACCTGCATGTCCTCCATGCTGTAGTCGGTCTCGATCTTGAGCATGGGAACGCCCGCGTCTTTAAGGGCTTTTTCCACCTTGAAGGCCTCGCTGGTATAAGGCGCGCAAAACTGGAGGGCGTAGTGAATCACCCCGTCCACCTCGAGGTCTTTGGCCATTTCGACTATATGCTCGAGCCTTTCATGGTTGGGCGTAAAGCAGGCGCAGTCGATTTTCATGTACCGGTCGGCGATGGCGTCAATCATGCCGTCAAGAGTCGAGCCCGACTCGTCGACCAGGTCGCGGGTATTCCTGGTACCGATGCACGATTCCTCGCCCACGATAACGGCGCCGCTGGACTCGATCACGAAGGGCATCTTCCAGTTGGGCACGGCCATGGGACAACCGGCGAGCATGAGGCGAGGCGTGTCCTTGGCCGCCACTCCCTCGCCCCTCGAGATTCTTCCCTCGATCTCGTCGCAAAGCTCGTTCATCTTTTGAATGAACCTTGGCGGGTCGTCGTAAAAGGATATCTGGTTGATCAAAAGCGCGTCCCTTCCCGAAATGGGGACGGGCAAGGACTTGCGAAGGCGGTTAAGGCGCTGGAGAACCCGGCGCTTGTCGTTGACCAGCTTGATTCCGGCGGCCAGCTTTTCCGCGGTTATTTTTTTGCCCGAGAGTTCCTCCATCTTTTTGATGAAGCGCTCGATCTCGGACCTCCACATGACCCTGTCCCTCTCCTCCTTCATGTGGGGAACTTCCATGACGTAAGTTGGGCAGATATCGCTCAGGGCCTCGTAGGCCTTCTTCTTGCCGTCGCAGGTCGTTTCTCCCACCACCAGGTCGCTGGACTCGATGTAAGGGCAGAGCCCGGCCATCTTGAAGCCCATAAAGGACTTGATCAGCGCGCAGGTGTTTCGAGGCAGCACCTCCTCGGCCTTGTCCATGCCCGCCTCGGCCCCGGCGCAAAGACCAACGCACACGCCGTCCGCCGCCACTATTATCTCCTCGGGAACGAAAACGCAGAACGTGCCCACCACTTTACGGCCGGCTTTCTTCGCCTCCATAAGCTCCTGGATACGAAGACCATGGACCTCGGAAAGCACGAAGTCCAGATACTCGGCCCCTTTCAGACGGCCGGTCTGAGAAAGATAGATGTCCCCGTAAAACTGGCCCAGCACGGCCAGAAGCCCGTCGTGAGCGGGGATATCAAGGTTCAACTCCTTCCACATCGCCTCGTAATTTGCACTCATTTTTTCTCTCCTTTCGATTACTAAAGCCGGGAAGTCTCCGGCTGATAAGCGTTTTTCGCCTGGAGAGAATGACTTGATCAGTTAATTACGACGGTTTCGATGGACGAGGAGAACAAATTACATGAAGGGCGAACGGTCCTGGCGGAGCGCGGGTTCAATTGGCGTTTAGTCTTCCAGGAAGAACGCTGGTAATCGTCTCGTCGCGAGATTTTGCTCATGGCAAAATACTCGCCGCCAACGAAACCGGCCATCCTTCCAGGACGACTTGAATTATTCTAGGTCAAACTCGGCTCCTTTCTTCGACTTTTACATATTATCTCGGAATCCGGGAGCTTTCAAATCGGGCTATCCGCCGAGGCATTTTTTCGGCGGGTCTTCCTTTTCCTTTCTTCGGCGAAGTATCCTTTCGTAAACAAGGGCCATGCATACAAGGCCGAAAACGATCCAGGCGAAGACGTCTCCTATCCTGGTGTAAATGGAATGAATCGACGAGGTCTTGACGCTCCCGTTAAAAGAGGCTTTTTCATAGATGGGCGTGGAGACGATTATCCTTCCCACCGGGTCCACTATGGAGGACACGCCCGTGTTGGCGGCCCTGGCGTAATAAACGCGGTTCTCGACGGCGCGGAAGACAACGGCCGCGTGGTGCTGGTAAGGCGCGCCGGTCTTGCCGAACCAGGCGTCGTTGGTAATGGTGGTCATGAAGACGGCGCCTTTATTGACCAGCTTGCGGTTTATGTCGGGGAAGATGACCTCATAGCAGATAACGCAACCGAAGTAGCCGTCGGGCAGGGGAAATATTTTAAGTTCCTCCCCCGGCGTGGTGCTTCCCGTGTTGCCCTGGGCGATGGCGTCGGCGAAGAAAAAGAGACTGGCGTAGGGAACGTACTCCCCGAACGGCACCAGGTGAGTTTTGTCGTACCTTCCCAGGTTTTCCCTCGCGAAGGGAGAAAGCAGATAGGCGCTGTTATAGCCGTATCTTTTCTCTCCCTCCCGTCTTACGCTGAGAGAGCCCGTCAGCAGGTAGGCGTCTATCCCCGAGATATAGTCGATGAGAAAGCTTCGCCTCTCCCAGTGCTCGTTGAAATTTCCCACCGTAATAGCGGCCTCCGGCCAGATTACAAGGCGCGGGCGCCCGGCCATGAGCCCGCGCGTTAAGTCCAGGTGGTCGTCAAGGGACTTGTAGAAGTTGTCCCGCTCCCACTTCACGGCCTGGTCCACGTTGGCCTGGACCACGCCTATCTTGATCTCGGGCCGCCCGGCGAAGGCGGCGTCCACCGATTTGATACGGACCTGCCCATAGGCGAGCGCCAGAAGAAAAAGAAGGAGCGCGGGAGCCGCGGGAAGGAGGGCGGCCTTAAGGCTTTTGGCCTTGCCCGGGGCCGGGGAGGGGACCCGCGCCTCAAGGCCGGGAACGGCGGAGCCTACTCTTATCGAACCCTCGAGTCCCATGCCCCGCGCCAACAGGTGGGCCAGGGACGCGTTGACGAGAACGATTAAAAAAGTCAATCCATATACGCCGAAAACGTCGGTCATCTGGATGATGGGAAGGAATTTATACTGGGAATGGGCCAGGAACGCCCAGGGGAAACCGCCGAAGGGGACATGGCCGCGCAAAAGCTCGATCGCGGTCCAGGCCGCCGGGGCCGAAAGTAGCGGAGGGACTCCAAGACCGTTCTCCAGCTTGTAACGGATAATGCCGAACAGGCCCAGAAAAGCCGACAGGGTAAGCGCCATGGCGAAAAGAACGAAGATGGAAATACCGTAGCCCATGCCGGCGTAAACGTGAAAGGTGTGAATGAGCCAATGGAAGGTCGTCGGGTATCCGGTAAGGCCCAGACAGCCGGAGATGAGAGCGGCGTGACCGGCCGAGCGGGCTTCCCGCAGTCCGAAGAAAAGCGGAACCATGAAAAGCCACGCCAGCGGCCAAAGGTGGACACCCAAAATATTGGGAAAAAGGAAAAAATAAAGGACCCCGCTGAGTCCCGCGAGCAGATAGGGCTTGAACCTCAAGAATCTTCCTCCATTCTCGCCAGCTCGGCCAGGATCGAGCGCTCCTTCTTTTTCATCTTGGCGGATTGCGCTCCGCCGCGTACATGATCGTATCCGAGGAGGTGGAGCACGCCATGGACCAACAGGGCGTCGATTTCCGCCTCGAGGGTATGGCCAATTTTATCGGCTTGCCTCTTGGCGGCGTCCAGTGAAATAACCACGTCTCCGATGAAGTCGGTTGGAAACCTCTCCCCCTCGAGTTGGCTGAAGGACAAAACGTCGGTGGGGGCGTCCACGTGGCGCCACTCGAGGTTGAGTTTCCTGATGGTTTCGTCGTCCGTAAGCAGGAGGCTGACTGATCGGTCTTCACATTCCAAGACGCTTAATATGGTCTTCAGGCTCTTCCGAATCCTTCTTACGCTCGTCCTTGCCCTCGGCTTTCCCTCTTTCCTTATTTCCAGCCCCATCTTGTTCCGCCTTTTTCTTTTTTTCCTGGGCCACCTTCGCCGCGGGCTGGGGGTAATCGGGCCTTTGATGGTATATGGCCCCCAGCGTCGTGTTGAAAGACCTGGCGATCTCGTGCAGGTTCTTAAGGGACAGGTCGCACTCGTCGAGCTGGCCGTCGATAAAAAACCGGTTGATCTGTTTTTGTACCAGTCCCTGCAACTGCGCCGCGTTCGGGTTCCGCAGGGTCCGGGCCGCCGACTCGACCACGTCGGCCAGCATCAGGATGGCCGTCTCCCTGGTTTGGGGCTTGGGTCCGGGATACCGGAAATCGGTTTCCTCCACCGGCACGCCCGTCTCGTTCAGTTCCTTGGCCTTCTCGTAAAAGAAATTCAAAAGCCCGGTCCCGTGGTGCTCGCGAATGGCGCTTATCACCATCTCGGGAAGGTTGTGGTTCTCGCCCATTTCCACTCCGTCCTTGACGTGGGAGTGGATGATCAGGGTGGACATGGAGGGCGAAAGACGGTCGTGGGCGTTGCTTCCGTCCCATTGGTTCTCGGCGAAGTACAAGGGCTTGTTCATTTTGCCGATGTCGTGGTACATGGCGCAGACCCTGGCCAGTAGTGGGTTGGCCCCGATCGACTTGGCCGCGGCCTCGGCCAGGTTGGCCACCATCAGGCTATGCTGGTGCGTTCCCGGGGCCCTGAGCGAGAGGTCCTTTAACAGGGGATGGTCCTGGTTCAATAGCTCCAGGAGCTTGATGTCGGTGGCGTAACCGAAAAGGCTCTCGGCCACCGGGACCAGCCCCGTAACGATTATGGCCGTGAAAACGCCTCCCGCCAGGCCGAAGACGCCGTTTAAAATGATCACGTTAATAAGCGCGCCGTCCAGGTTGAGGAGCTTCACGTTGATCATGCTGATCACGAGGATGAGGAGGAAATTGACCAGGCCCAGCTTGACGCCCGCCGTGATAATGGCGGACCTTTGCCTGCATTGTCTTACCTCGCCCGCGGCCACGGTGGCCCCGATCATGGTATAAAGGGCGAAGGTCACGCTGTTGTCGGCCACCATTCCCCCCAGGGCCGACAGGATCACGGCGAAGATAAGGGAAACCTCGGAGTTGAGCACCATCCTCACCAGCATGGCCGCGGCGGCGAGAGGAACAAGATAGAAAAAGTTTACGCCCTCGCCCAGGTCGTAAAGCTCCTTGATGGCCGGACCGCCGAAGAGCTCCGTCAGCTTAAGCGCGCCAAGGGCCAGCACCATGGTCAGGCCGAGAAAAATAAAGTCCTTGGGCTCGAGGAAGAATTTCCTGATGTTTTTCCTCGAGAATGAAACCAGGGAGGCGTTAAATAAAATGATCAGTGATACCAGCCCGAATTCCTCGAAGCCCCGCGTGGTCGGGCTGGTCCGCGCCGCCAGTATAATGTCGATTTTCTTTTTCTTTTCCTCGGTGATCCGGTCCCCGGAGCGGGCGATTACCTCGCCCTTGGTAAACTTGTAGTAAATGGGTTTAACCGACTCCCGGGCCTCGGCCTTGGCCTCCTCCGTCTTGTCCTTGTTAAAGGTGAGGTTGGGGTCGAGAAGGCCCTTGGCCATCCGAGCGACCAGGTCTTTTTCCTCGGCGCTGAGCTTTTCAATATCCTTGGTTACCGACTTCTCCACCATCTCCTGGCCGATCCCGAGGTCTATTACCTGCTCGAGGTTGGCTATCTTGACGGACGGCTTGTCCGCCGGCGCGTTGATGGTCCGAGCCAGGATGCCCTTTTCCCTGTCCTTGAGCAGGAGTTCCCTGTTGGGCACCACGTATCTTTTCGAGCCCGGCTCGCCCGCGTAGACCACGTCGATGAGCTTGAGCGTGGCTTTTTCCAGGTCGGGGGAGAAGTGATATTTCTTAAGCGCCTCGAGGTCGTCCGTCGAGAGGGCCAGGCCCAGGGACTTGAGAAGTTCCTGTTCCTTTTCCGGCCTGAAGGCGGGAGGAACGGCGATGGGGGTTTCCGGCTCGAGGACCGTGTCGCCTTCCAGGATTTCGGGTATTTCCGGCTCGGGCGGATAAAGCTCTCGAAAGCCGTTGTAAAACTGGGAAACGCTCGACTTGATCGCGTCAGACACGGCCGGGTCCCAGTCATAAACGCTAAGCGTCCTGGCCTCGGCCTCGGCCCTGTTCTTTTCGGTTCCCTCCTCGTCGATCACCTCCTGATCGCGGGGGATTTTAAAGTCGCGCAGGGCAATGGGAGGATCGGAGTTGGAATAAACGGCGCGGTCGATTTTTTCCCTGGGATGGCTGATGATGAAAAGGATGGCCATGGCGCAAAGGACGTTAATGATCCAGGCGACGGTAATGGGCCGGAAAAGGGCCAAGGCCCTTCTAAGCCTGTGGCGGGGACGCCTGGACTCGCCGGACAGCTCCAACGAGGAAAGCTTCCCGGCCTTATCACCGTTCTTGGCCATCTCCCTCCTCCTCGACTACCTCTTCGTCGGATTTCTTGTCCTCATCCTCGTAGGCCCGGATGATCTTTTGTACCAGGGGGTGTCTTACCACGTCCTTTTCCGTGAACTCCACGAAGTTAATGCCCTCGATGCCCGAGAGGATTACCTTGGCGTGTTTGAGACCCGACCTGGCTCCGCGGGGAAGGTCGATCTGGGTCACGTCTCCCGTCACCACCGCCATCGAGTCGAACCCCAGCCGGGTAAGAAACATTTTCATCTGGGCCCGCGTGGTGTTCTGCGCCTCGTCGAGGATAACGAAGGCCTTGTTCAGACTCCTTCCCCGCATGAAGGCGAGAGGCGCGACTTCTATGACTCCCCTTTCCATCAGCATGGTCGCCTTTTCAATATCTATCATATCATAAAGAGCGTCATAAAGCGGCCTTAAATAGGGCGAGACCTTTTCCACCATGTCGCCGGGAAGAAATCCCAGCCGCTCGCCGGCCTCGACCGCCGGCCGGGTCAGGATGATCCTGGCCACCTGGCCGTTCATCAGGGCCTGGACCGCCATGGCCATGGCAAGATAGGTCTTGCCCGTCCCGGCCGGACCGATGGCGAAGACCACGTCGTTTGTCTCGATGGCCTCGATAAAACGTTTTTGCGCGACCCCTTTAGCCACGATGGGCTTCCTGGTCCCGCCCAAGGAAACTCCCTTTTGGTAAAGCCGGTCCAGCCTTACCTTCGGGTCGCCCTCCACCAGGCGGAAGGCCGGCTCGATGTCGGAGAGCTCGATGTGGTACCCACGTTTAATCAGCCGGGAAAGTTCTCTTATCAGCCTCTCGACCGTGACGACCTGGTTTTCCTGGCCAAGAACGTCCACCACGTTTCCTCTCGCGCGTATATCGACGGAGGACAAATCCTCGATTCTCTTCAAGTGTTTGTGATGCTCTCCGAAAAGAGAGCGAGCCAACTCGTTGTCCTCCAGCACTATCCGTCTAGTCGTTTCCATGCGTATGGTTTTTTCTACCCCCAGGTCCGCTCGGCCGCCCGGCCGTAAGCTTTGCGCCGCGCCTATTCGGGTTCGCTTTTTCGCTCGCCCTCTGGAATCGGCGCTATAAGCCGCGCTCTTTTTCCGTCCTCATCCACCTCGTATTCCATGTCTCCCCAGGCGGTCTTGACGTCCTTTTCGCTTATTTTGCCTTCCTCTACCAGTCGCTGAAGCGTTTCCGGGTAAAAACCGCGCTCGGCCGCGTATTCCGACAGGGCTTCTCCTACCACGTCCTTTTTATAAAGGGTCCACAGGGTCTCCACTGCCGCGTTTCCTGGCTCCTCTATGTCTGGATGAAAGGTCCTTTCGAGCATCCGGTAAGAGCCCGTTCCCAAAGCCGCCAAACCGACGATAATGATGATAACCGAAGCGGCCGTCATCGCCAGGGCTACCATATCTCTTTGTTTTTCCTCGCTCTCCGCGGCTACCAGCTTGACCCGGCCCTCCTCGATCAACTCCTTTAGTATCTTGAGGGTTTCGAACCTGCCCATGCGGGTCAGGAAAACGACGTCGTCGGCCGAGCGGGAACCGTTAATGAGCCTGTAAACCTGATTGGACTCCTCGCTCAGCCTGCTTTCCGGGCCGAATTCCCCCGGGACCTTGGCCAGGGCGGTGAGGGGGTTGGGGATGGCCTTCTCGATCAGGGGCCATTCGTCCTTTATGCGGTAGCCGTCCATGAGGACCTGCTCGGAGGCAATGGGGGTGGTCCATTGCTGAGGGTAAGTAACCGGACCCGACTCGAACGAATAGTTGCCTTCGGTCCATAAAAAAAGGCTGTAGATGGTCTCGAGGTTGGCCAGGGTTACCATCCTGGTCAACTCGTCTATCTCGATTTCGCCCGAGTTGAGAAGTACCTGCTCGAGGGGTTTAAGACTATGCTGGGCCTCCTTGCGGGCCGCGTTCATCTTTTCCTCCGGAATCATGCCCGACCTTGCCAGCATGGTCGCCAGGTCGAAAGATTCCTTGAAGGGGTCGTGACGGGCGAGCACGATGTTGCCCTGGTCTATCAGTATCTCGACCTTCCTCGACTTGTCCTCCACGAGAAGGACCCCGCTTTTCTTCTGGTGACCGATCATCTGAAGAATCTCGGAAATGCCGAAGTCCCTCACGCTGCCCGTTAAAGCCAAAAGCTACCTCCAGACGTCCAGCTTGGGCCGAAGCATTAACAAGGACAAAATGGACAGGATAATGTAACCCGCGACCATGACTATTAATGGCCCGGAAACGCCGCCCTGATATTGGGCTGGAGGACCGGGCCAGGTAAGAAATCTCGTGAGCCACGCGGCGGGCAGGGACAAGGACAACGCCATGAGAAGGGAACCGACGCCAGCGTATCCCAGCGCGATATGGCCTGACCCGGGCACGAGTAAAGACAGTACCATGGCCGCTCTTGACCAGTTGTCGCGGTAACGCTGGGCCTCGGAGCGTTTTTGCATTTTTACTTTCAGGTCCACGCCGCTTTGCCCCCTGAAAACGTAATAGCAGGGCGAGCATATGGAGGGGTCCTTGGCCTGGGGCTCGCAACGAAGACAGATGGGTTTGCCGCAGGATGCGCACCGGTGGCTGATCTGCCATTTTTTACTCAGTATTTTTATGATAAAGACCAGGGCGAACAGCGCCGCCGCCGAGGCGGCAAAGGTCAGGCCCGGGGGCGGCCCCATCCATTTATGCCAAAGGGCCGGGCCCGCGGCTCCCGCCATGGCCGATCCCCTGACGCTCCTTTCCCAGACCAGCGAATGGGGAGCGGGCAGATTGGCCATGATCCGGTTGAGCTTTCTTTGCTGGGCCCTGTATCTTAAAAACTCGAGTCGGGGCTCGTCTATGCTCTGGGCCCTCGAGTATTCCTCTTCATACCTCAGCATTTCCTCGGCTTCATTGTGATACTGCGCCAGATTGAAAACCACCTCGACCACGCTCTCGCCCTTGGACTCGGCCAGCGACAAGGCCCGGTAAACGCTCTCGAGGTCGCCGTTGGCCAGGTATATCTCCGCCAGGTTGTTATAGGCGGCCTGGCCAGCGGCCGGGTCCTCCGACAGGGCCCCCTTGTAGATATCGGCCGCCCGGTTGAACTGGCCCCTCCTCTGAAGGAACTGGGCCAGACTGAACTGGACGAGGGCGTCGTCGGGGTCCTTTTCAAGGGCCTTTTCCAGTATCTCCATTTCTTCATCGTCGGCGACCCCGTTCCTTATCTCGAGAGCCGCCGAAAGTACGTCGTCGGAAACGTTGGCCGCCAGGACGGCGTATTTTTCCATGAGAAGAGGCGTCGGTACAAGCGCTAAAAGGAAGAGGTACACTATGACCCTTTCCGAGCGTTTCATGTAAATGGATAGAAGTAAGAACCACCAGGCGATAAGGTATTGCCAGGAAAGGGACGCGGCCAGGGGAAGCATGAAAGCCACGCCGCCCAGAGGTATCGCCGGCCAGTGGGGCACTCTTTTACGGGGCAGGAAATCCCCGAAATCGTGCATAAAAAGAACGCCGTACCTGGCGATCATGACCAGTCCGAAAAGCATGCCGAACAGGAACAAAAAGGCCAAGGGAAAGGAAAGGGCCCTGGCCATTCCGCGATAAAGGATGGGGAAGTCGTCGGCAAGGGCTCCGACCGCGTCCATGTACGAGCCGATCGCCTCTCCCGGTTTTATCTGACCTCCGCCCAGATTATATCGGGCCAGGGACAAATGCACCATAACCGAACTCGGAGACAACTCCGCCGATTTCTCGATCAAAAAGGCGGCCGTCTCGTGATCTCCCTGCTTTTTTAACCTCTCGGCCCAGCGAAGGAGAACGATGGAATACTCGGGAAGGTCTCCAAGCGCCCCGTCATATTTATCGTCCAGGGCCTCGGCCAAGTCGTTTTTGGCGTCTCCGTATTTTTCCTTTTCCATATGGAGAAGGAAATCGTCCCATTTGTCCAGGAACCTGCTCCAGGCCATTCCGGGAGTAACCAGCTTGATGGGCGCCATCTCCGACTTCGCTCGAGCGGGAGCGAAGAAAAGAGAAAAGAGCATCCCCAAAAGAATGACAAATAACCGTCCCCGTCCCATTGCCCGGATTTGGCGGCCCTCCCTCAATAAAATAGCCGGATCGAGTATCGAGGACCAGCCGCGCAAAAGCGCTCGGCTAAGACCCGGTAAAACCCAATCCGAGAAAATCTCCCTAGAGATATCATAATCGGACCAAGATGGCAATACCTGAAAGCCATTGAAGGCGCGCGAGGCAAAAAAAGGGCCCCCCTATTTCGTCCAATCAGTCCGGGTTGGCCAAAAAGGCCGGGGGCGTTGACAAATCAAAACCAATCCTTTATATTAATCATATATTTAAACGTTGAAAAGCGGCTTAGCGAGGCGGCTGGGGGGTTGATTATGCGAATGCTCAAGCGAAGGCTGGTTTGGTCCGTTCTTCTTTTTTTACTCTTCTTGTCTTACGCGGCCGGCGAGGCGGCGGTATATTTCTACGTCGACGAAAACGGCGTAACTCATTTTACCAACCGTCCGGCCGGTCCTGAATACTCGGTGCTAGATATCTGGGAAGACGGCGGTGGAGACCCCACCGTCATCCACCTTGACCCCTATTATAATGAAATTATCCAGGATGCCTGCGCTTATTACAAGGTGGACCCGCTTTTGGTCAAGGCCATGATCAAGGTCGAGAGCAATTTCAACCGCTGGGCCGTCTCGAGGGCCGGGGCCCAGGGACTTATGCAGCTAATGCCGGCCACGGCCCGAAGATTCAACGTGAACGACCCGTTCCATCCGGTGGAGAACATCTGGGCGGGCGTTTACTACGTCAAGTATTTAATGGTGCTTTTCAACTACGATATCGACCTGGTGCTGGCCGGGTACAACGCCGGCGAGGGAGCGGTAAAGAAATACGGGGGCATTCCACCTTACCGCGAAACCCAAGGATACGTGAAAAAGGTGAATTATTACTACCGCCTTTATCAGAAAAAAGCGCCCAGGTTCGAGGCCCCCGCCAAGACCGGGGCCAAAAAATAATCTGGGTCTCCAGGTCAAGGTCGCGGCTCTATTCCCGGTAGGGGCAAACAAACTCGCGGAACCCGGCCGCGGCAAAGCCGTCTTAGTAATGGCCGTCGGAAAATATCATGAATGACGAACAGAAAAAAACCCCCATTTGGAACATAGCCAACTACCTGACCATGGCCAGGATCGTGGCTATCCCCACCTTTATTGTACTGCTGCTTCTTGTCGAGCCGGAGAAAAGCCACAAGGGAGAATGGCTCAACCTGATTCCTCCCTCTCCCGTCGGGAACAATCTGGCCTATTGCTTCCTGGCGGCCCTGCTTTTTACGGCCGCCAGTATAACCGACTACCTGGACGGATACCTGGCCAGAAAGTACGACCTGGTGACCAACCTGGGAAAGCTGCTCGATCCCCTGGCCGACAAGCTCCTGGTTATCGGGGCCATGATAATGCTGGTCGAGCTTCACCGACTGCCCGGATGGATGGCCCTGGTGGTCATCAGCCGCGAGATAGGAATTACCGCGTTGCGTGGAATAGCCACGGAGCAGGGAGTGGTCATCGCCGCGTCGCAACTTGGAAAATACAAGACCGCAACCACCCTTTCCGCCCTGGTGGCCATGATACTCTACTATAAGTTCCCGATTTTCATTTTCGCCGAGGTCAACAGCTACGCCGTGGGCATGGCCCTCATGACGGTGGCCGTGGGACTGACCGTATGGTCGGGTCTTGACTACTTCATGAAGTTCTGGAAGCACATGGTCTGACCGGGGATACCGCGACGCGGGGCGCGGCCCTGATTATTCTGCTATACTTTCTATAAAGCGCGCCGGAGAGGGCGCGTTTTTGTTAAACCACTCGTCCGATCTTCGCGGGCGCAAGGGGAGAGAAAATGTCTTATAACCCCCGAGGAAGGGGACCGGGAGGCTTCGGCGGCTTCCAGGGCGGAGGTTTTGGAGGCGGCTACGGCGGCCCGCAAATTCAGTTCGGGTTCGCGCCCATGACCCCCACGGTCAAGTATCTTATCATCGCCAACGTGGCGGTATTTTTCGTAACCTTTGTTTTTCGCAAATTGGCCCTTCCCTTCGTGCTCGTGCCCGCGGCCGTTTTTCCCGGCCTCCAGGTCTGGAGGGTGGTTTCATACATGTTCCTGCACGTGGGCGGGTGGCACCTCTTTTTCAATATGTTCGCCCTTTACATGTTCGGAAGCGCCCTCGAGCAGATTTGGGGAAGAAACAGGTTCCTCACCTTCTACTTCCTCTGCGGGATCGGGGCCGGCGTCATTTGCGTTCCCTTTTACATTCTGGCGGGAGAACCTCTCGCCGTCATCCTGGGCGCCTCGGGCGCGATATACGGCGTGTTCGTGGCCTTTGGCCTGATATATCCGAACGCTCGGGTGCTTTTCATGTTCCTTATTCCCATCAAGGTCAAACATCTTATTATCATCCTTATGGCCGTCGAGTTCGCCACCACGGCGTCCTACGCCCAGGGCAACACGGCCGTCACCGTCGCCAGCGTGGCCCACTTGTCCGGCGCCGCCATCGGCTATTTCCATCTGCGGGGCCTGATGGATTTAAAGGCCTATTGGCAAAAGCTGAAAACGGGAAGAAAGAAAAAGGCCTATCGCGTGATCGACTCGGACGACGAGGAGCGGGGACGCTGGCTGCACTGATTACTCATCGCACTCCTGAGTGTCGTCGGGACCGTAAACGTGGTAGTAATCGGCGTCGTCCACGCGGTCGACCCACATGTCCAACTCCGCCATGTTGCCGACCTTATAGGTCACCAGGCGCGGCTTTTGAAAGACCGCGTCCTCGAAGGGAGTGGTTACGCTTATCTGGAAGTTGGCCATGTAGCCCTCGCCATCCCCTTGAACGAGGTTGAGCTCGGCGCTCTCGAGACGATCGTCGTTCGTCACGTAATTGAAGCTGTCCGAGCCCAGCCGCCACCGGATTTCATCCTCCGACAACTTGCCCGTCTTCTCCGAGTCCAGCTTGCCGCCAAAGCTGAAAGTGACGGTGCCGTAGCCGTACTCGTCGTAATGTATTACCGAGTCCGTTCCACCCCGCCGGTTCCTTTTCGCCTGCATGGAGGGACGTTGGCCGAGGTCATCGAAAACGTCGGAGGCGTCGATCTGCCAGACGGGGTAGGAATACTTCTGCATCTCGAAGCTGGATATGTCCACGTCCACCCCGCTCCATTTCGCCTGGTCCGTCGTCTGGTAGATATCAAGCCTGTCCATGCCCTCATAGCCCGGGACCTTGACGTTGAACTCGACCACGTCCGAGGAACCGGGGTCGATAAAGTACTCGGCAATACCGCAGCGCGGGCCGCCAGCCGAGCGGCCCGGCTTTTTGTCTTCCACGTTGACGGGCTTGGCCTCGAGCGTGTCGCCGGCGATATTCGAGGCCCCCGCGTCGTCGTAGTCGTACTCGCCCGGCGACTCGGGCCAGGTAAGAAGCTGATACGTAATCGTGCCCAATAAGGCTATGGCTATAACGATAAGGGGTATCCATCTTTTATCCATTGCCCTTGCCTCCAATGGGGCCGCAACGATAGCGTCCGCCCGGCCGCCGCCAAAAAATCAGCGTTCCTCGCAATCCGAGCGATAATCGGGACCAAGCACGCTGAACTGGCTCCCGCTCACCGCCCGCCGGATGAAAATTTTCAGCTCGATGGCCTTGTCCGCGGCGAAGATCATAATCCTTTCCTCGCCTTCCTCGAGGTCGGAGAGCTCGGCCGGGGTCTCAAGGTCCACCTCGAAGTAGCCGATGAAACCTTCGCCCGTTCCCTTTTCGAATTTCACCTCCAGGCCGTCAACCGCCGAGGGATCGCTCAAATCCCGCGAGGTGTCGAAAAGAAAATCGTCCTCGATTTTCTCCCGGACCTCCTCCTCGGAGAGCGCCCCCGCCCTTTCAGCCGAAAGCTCGCCGCCGACCAGAAGCTCGACCGGACCCACCCCCCGCTCGTTGAACTCGACCCGGCCCGAGACCTCGCCCATTTCGTTACTGATCGAGTAAATCCTGGGAGGCTCGTCAAGCAGCCCGAAGACCTTGCCCGCGTCCATGATCCAGATGGGACTCCAGTAGGGCTCGTAGTTGACGTTGCCCAGCCGGGCCTGGCCGCCAGCCTCGGCCGCGTCGTTGCGGACCAGCCTGAAATTAAGACTCGAGGGATCGGCCGCCGCCGGCAGCTTCATGTTAAAAAGGAGCTTCTCCTTGCCGCCGGGGGAAACCAGGTACTCATGGCCCACGCAGGGCTCGCCCACGTCACGGGTCGGCTCCGCCTCGGACCTCGCGGGCGTCTTGTCCGCCGTATCCGCCGCTCGCGATGGATGCTCCGTGCCCGCGTTTATGGGCGCGCCGCCGGTCTTTCCATTTTTATTCTTGCAGCCCATCGCCGGGGCCGCGAGGATAATCATCGCCGCGACCGATATCCCCAGGAAACGCGTATTGAATGATTTATTTCGCAACGTAAATCCATGGCCTCCATCAATTAGGGTATCAAAGGGCAAGGGCCGTGTAAATACTCTTTTTCTTTTAAACGGAAAAACCAGGCCCATGTTCCAAGGGCTGAGGATTATTTCGCGGGGGCCGGCTCGTAAAAAAAAATCTTATGCATTAAGATATATCCTTAACTGATCGGGCGCTTCCGGCGTCCGATCGGGGGGAGGTGAAAATGACGGAAGGCGCGAAGGACATGTTGATTTTTCCTCTTGACGTTGACGGCCTTGACGAGGCCAGGGACTGGGTAAAGGAACTCAAGGACCACGTCGGCGCGTTCAAGATAGGCTTTGAGCTTTTTCTCCGGGAGGGCCCGAGGGCGGTCGAGATGGTCCGCGAGGAGGGTCGCCGGGTTTTTCTCGATCTCAAGTTCCACGATATTCCCAACACGGTGGCCAGGGCCTCGGCCCAGGCCGTCAAGATGGGCGTCTTCATGTTCAACGTCCACGCCTCGGGCGGAACGGAGATGATGAAGGCGGCGGCCCGCGCCGCGAGCGAGGAGGCCGCCGGGGCCGGCGTCGAGACTCCCCTTTTGATCGCGGTCACGGTCCTTACCAGCCTGGACGGCGAGGCCCTCAAGAAGGCTGGCTTTATTGACGCGCCGGAAAAGCAGGTGGAAAGGCTTTGCCTCTTGGCCCGGGACTCGGGCCTGGCCGGGGTGGTTTCATCGGCGAGGGAAGCCACAAGGATACGCGAGCTGGCCGGGCCGGAGTTCAAAATCGTCTGCCCGGGCGTGCGTCCGGCCGGCGCGGAGGCGGGAGACCAGAAACGGGTGGCCACGCCTCGGGAGGCCGCGGCGGCGGGGGCGGACTTCCTGGTTATCGGACGTCCTATCCGGGAAGCCCGGGACCCGAGGGAGGCGGCGCGACGGATTCTGGAGGACGCCGAGGCCGGTCTCAATGAAAGAGCGAAGGCCTGAGGACATGCCCGATAAGGCGGACCGGATACAGGTCAGGGTCACCGAGATATATCCGGCCATTATCGGGGAAAGCTCGATGACCGGTTTCCCCTGTACCCTGATAAGGCTTACCGGTTGCTCACTCCGCTGTCGGTATTGCGACACCAGATACGCCGTCACCGGGGGAAGGATGACCCCTATCGGCGAGATAGTGAGGGCGGCCCAAAAATTCGGCCATCAAAAGGCGCTGGTCACGGGAGGGGAACCCCTCGAGCAGCCCGATTCCATTTTTTTGCTCCGGGCGCTGGTAAGGGCAAGGCTCGAGCCGGTCCTCGAGACCAACGGCGCCCAGGACCTGAAGCCCGTGCCCGAGCACGTCCACGTCGTGATGGACCTGAAAACCCCGGGCAGCCAAATGGAAAAACACAACCGGATGGAAAACCTCTCCCACCTCAGCAGGAAGGACGAGATCAAAATAGTGCTCATGGATAAAAAGGACTACCAATGGGCCAAAGGCCTGATCAAGGCCGAAGACCTGGCCGCCAAATTTTCCGTTACCCTCTCCCCCGCCTATGGCAGGCTGGACCCCAAGGCCCTGTCGGAATGGATTTTAAAGGACGCCCTACCCGTGAGGCTTGGCCTTCAGATGCACAAGTACATCCACGGACCCGAGGCGAGGGGCGTGTGATCGGCGGCCCTAGCGGACCAGGGGTAACGGCCGCGGCCGGCCCGCCTTTTGCCAGCTAAATAGCATAAGCGGGTATTGACGAGGCGGCCTCGGACGGGGGACGGCGCGCTCGGACAAGCAAACTACCCCGCCGGGGCCGATGGGTTTTTAAATATCTATCCCGGCTATTACCGTCCAATTTGCATTCATACTTTAAATTGGACGAACAGTTATATCCTCCGTGATCAGATCAGGAACGTTTCCACGGACCGATTGAAAGACCTTTGGGGCGCCGTAATTGATGACACAATGCTGAAAGTCGAAAAAAGAGTGCGCCAATTACTTGGTTTGTAGATCAGGCTGATTTCTATTGATTTATATGAATTGGGGAATCTCGCCGCTTCTAATGCAATTTTAATCTTCTCTGGCGCGGCGCTTCGTTTTCTGGTACAATCCTTATGTTGGCGTGCGTTTGGGGGGGCGCGTCCTAACCGGCCCCAATCATTTGGCAATTCGTATCGTCAAACCCGCGCGACGTAAGAGAGGTGCAGATCGGGAAATGTCCAGAATACTAGGTATTGATCTTGGTACGTCCACGACTTGCGCGGCCGTGGTCATCGACGGAGAACCGGTAGTTATACCGGGCATTCGAGGCAGCAGGGTCACCCCTTCTTACGTGTACGTCATCGAGGACGGGCGCATACTCATCGGCGAGAACGCCAAGTCCGAGGCGATAGCCGACCCTTACAACACCATCTGGGCCACCAAGCGTCTTATCGGAAGACGCTTTAACGACCCCAGCGTGCAGCAGTGCATCGAGCGGCTGTCCTATAAAATCCTTCCCTCCAAGCAGGGGGACATCCTCGTCCAGGGCAGGAACAAGCTCTTCACTCCCGTAAACGTGGCCTCGCTGATCCTCAAGTTCGCCACCCGTCTCGCGGTCAAGCACGCGAACGAGAACTTCGAGAAAGCCGTCATCACCGTGCCCGCGTCTTTTAACGACCTCCAACGCAAGGCCACCAAAATGGCGGGAGAAAACATCGGGCTCGAGGTGGTCCGGCTGGTGAACGAGCCGACGGCCGCGGCCCTGGCCTGGGGATACCACGAGGAGTCGGACAAGACCATCGCCGTCTACGACCTGGGAGGCGGGACTTTCGACGTCTCGATCCTGGCCGTGGGCAAGGGCGTCTACGAGGTCCTGGCCACGCGGGGCAACTCCTGGCTGGGCGGCGAGGACTTCGACAACCGCCTGGTGGCGCACGTGGCGGCCAAGTTCAGGGACCAGTACGGCATTAACGTGTTCAACGACAAGATGGCCCACCAGCGGGTCAAGACGGCCTCGGAGAAGGCCAAGATCGAGCTCAGCGTCAAGGAAACCTCTCGCATGTACGTGCCCGAGCCCTGCCCGGACGTCAGCCGCGTGGCCGATATCGATTACGATATCACCAGGACGGAGTTCAACGGGCTGATCGAGGACCTGGTAGATCAGACGGTCTTGACTTTCCAGGACGCCCTTCGGGACGCGGAGCTGGACATCGACGAGGTTGATAACGTCATCCTGGTGGGAGGAATGACTCGGGTCCCCCTCGTGCGCGATAAGATCGAGGCCTTCATCGGCAGGAAGTCCGACCAGTCCATCGACCCGGACGAGGCGGTGGCCAAGGGCGCGGCCATCCACGCGGCCGCCTTGGCCGGGGTCGAGGTCCTTTTACCCGCGGCCGTGTCAACCAGAAAAAAACAACCACCATCGCCGCCGCAGGAGCCGGGAGCGGAATGGGAGCCGTCCTCCGAGCGCGGACCGGGCGGCGGCCGGGAGACGACCCTCGATAATACGGGCTCGGTTTCGGCGAGCGAGGCCAACCAGGAATGGGAGGACCGGGAAACCCCCATCGAGATGCCGGAGGCGGGCCCCGAGGCCCCGGAGGAGGAGAAGTGGCGGCCCGTCGGCAAACCGGAGGAGGAAGAGGCCCCGGCCGAGGGCCTCGAGACCGAGCGCCGGTCGGCCAAGGCCCCTCTTCTTATCGACGTCGTGTCCCAGTCGGTGGGCATAGCGGACATGGCCGGTCTTTTCGTGCCGCTTATAAAGCACAACTCCAAACTCCCGGCCAAGGTCAGCCAGGTGGTGACCACCTGCGTCGACCAGCAGATGGCCATCCGCATCTCCGTCTACCAGGGCGAGGAAAAATACGTGAGGGACAAGGTCATGCTGGGAGAGTTCGTCCTGCAAGGGATCGAGAAGGCGCCGAGGGGAACGGCGCAAATCCTGGTGACCTTTAACATAGACCAAAGCGGGCTTTTCACGGTGAGCGCCCGCGACCTAAAAACCAACGCCGCCAAGGAGATCAGGGTCGAGGGACTGAACCTGTAGGCCCCGGCCGATAACTTCACATGGACGAAAAGGAACACCTTTCCGTGCCGGTATTGACTCAGTCCGAGGAAGAGGAGGCTGAGGAGGAAAAATACCGGCTCGAGCTTAACTACCTCGAGTGGATAGTGGTGGTCAACCTCTCGTCCTCGGGCGACCCCGAGGCCGTCTCCGATATCGTTTCCAAGACTCAGCTTGATCCCGACGAGCTCGAGAACGTTCTCGAGGGTCTCCGGCTCAGGGGCGTTATCTCCAGGGTCGGGGCCAACGGGGCCTCGGCCGAGGAGGATAATGACGAGATTTTCGACGAGACCGACTTCGCCCGGATAACCGGAAGGCCCGTGAACGGCTACGCGGCCGAGGAAAATGCGCTTTCCACCGCCGAACAAGCGGAGGAGGAAGAGGGTTCCGAGGTCGAGTCGATCGAGATGACTCTTCCCGCCAGGGAAAAAACCGCGGCCCCCGCTACCGAGAAGGCGCCACAAGAGGGGGACGATAAAGAAGGCGTCTCCGGCGAGACCGTCGCCTCTTCGGATTCTGATGCCGGCGAGACCCAGGAGGGACCCCCAAAAGTTGAAGTACCGGAAGAAGCCCGTCCCGAGGAGGCGGCGGTTTTTCAGTTCACCGAGGGCGTGGCCCGGACCCAGGTGGAAGTCGAGAGCGAGACGGCCCAGGATAAGCGGGAAAGGCCCGAAAAGGAAGACAAGCAAGACGAGGCGGTCCTGGACGCGGAGGGCCTCTCGAGATATCTCCAGTCGTTAAAGGACAAACATTACTACGACATGCTGGGCGTCTCGCCCTCGGCGGAACGGGTCGAGATCAGGGGCGCTTACTACGATCTCGTGTCCAGGTTCCATCCCGATCAGAACCGGAACGTGGAGGACAAAAAGGTCCAGGAAATACTGGCCGACGTTTTCGGGATTCTGACCAAGGCCTACGAGACCCTCTACCGAAAAAAGGAGAGACTGAAATACGACCGGACGATCCCCAAGGTGACGGGCGCTCAGGAAAGCGAGGAGGACGAGGCCCTGGCCATGTTGTTCGATGAGTCCAGCGCCTACCTTCCGGCCGCCAAAAAGGACTCGAAGCCGGCGGGATGGTCCTTTTACGAGGCGGCCGTCGAGGCCTTCCAGGCGGGCGACTATAACGCGGCCGACCTCAACTTCAAGCTGGCCGCGGGCATGGAGCCGGGCCGGGCCGAGTACGTCGAGGGCCTGGAGAAGACCCGGGAGATAATCAACAAGAGCCGCCTGACGGAACTGAAAAGGGAGGGCAAGTGGCAGGAGGACCAGCGGCGATACCATGAAGCCATCGCCTGTTTCAGTCAGGCCGTAGACCTGGACCCCACGGACCCGGACCTTCGTTACGCGCTGGCCAGAATCAGGTTCCTCAAGACCATGGACCGTATTCGGGCTGAGGAGGATATAAGCTGGGCCATTTCCCTTGACCCCGACCACGTGGAGGGGCTTTTGCTTCTCGGCAGAATCCAGGCCTGGAAAGGAAATTTTGAGGCGGCCATCGAGGCCTTTAAAAAGGTCCTAGCCATTCAGCCGGGACATAAAAAGGCCCACCAGGCCCTCGAGCTGTTCGCCAGCCATTAGCTCCTTTCGCCAAAACTTTACCTTCGCTCTTGCCCGCTCACCCCCGCTCGACTTATGCTGGAGACATGCCGAACCTTGAACCGCAAGTAAATCCTCTCGTCAGGATGAAAGGAATTGAAAAGTCCTTTCCCGGCATCCACGCTCTAAGGGGGGTGGACCTGGAACTGTTTCCCGGCGAGGTCCACGTCCTTCTGGGAGAGAACGGCGCGGGCAAGTCCACCTTGATGAAGGTGCTGGCCGGCGTGTACCAGGCCGACTCGGGCGGGATCGAGATGGAAGGACGCCCGGTTAGGCCGCGCTCGACCCTCGAGGCCCGGGGCCTGGGCGTCGTCATGGTGATGCAGGAGTTCAACCTTATCCCCGACCTGTCGGTGGCCGAGAACCTGGTGCTCATCAACCGGCCGGAAGGCCGCCTCTCGGGCCTGGTAAACAAGAAAAACATGGAGGCAAAGGCCCGGGACATATTGGAGAGGCTTGGAATAAACGTGGCCCCCGGACGCGTCGTCCGGCGTCTGTCCGTGGCGGAAAAGCAGCTCGTCGAGATAGCCAAGGCGGCCGGGCTATCGGCTCGCGTGCTCGTTCTGGACGAGCCTACCGCCGCCCTTTCCGAGGCCGAGGTGGGAAGGCTGTTCCGGCTGATAAGGGACTTGAAGGCACGGGGCGCGGCCATCGTTTATATCAGCCACCGCTTCGAGGAGATTTACGAGATCGGCGACAGGGTGACTGTCCTCCGTGACGGCGAGCGGGTCGGGTCCCATTTGATCGACTCCGTGGGCGAGCGGGAATTGATATGTGAAATGGCCGGCCGGGAGCTGGCCGATCTATATCCAAGGCGTCGCGTCGCCCCCGGCGAGGAGGCCCTGGCCGTCCGCGGTATTTCGGTCGGAGACGAGGTGAAAAGCGTAAGCTTCACCCTGCGGCGCGGCGAGATACTGGGCCTGGGCGGGCTTATGGGCGCTGGACGCACGGCCCTGGCCAAGGCCATAATCGGGGCGGTCTTCGCCAGGGAGGGCGAGGTGTCGGTCTTTGGCCGGCGGGCGTGGTTTTCCTCTCCCCGCGCCGCCCTCGAGGCCGGGGTGGCCTACCTGACCGAGGACCGCAAGGACGAGGGGTTATTCCTGGGCAAGAGTCTGGCCTGGAACCTTTCCATATCCGATCTCGCGGGAGTCGTCAGAAGGGGCATAATCGACTTTCAAGCGGAGAAAGAGCGCGCCCGAGAGTATATCGGGAAGCTCAGGATTTCTCCGCCCGACCCGGACAAGGCGGCGGGGACCTTTTCCGGCGGCGGCCAGCAGAAGATTCTTCTGGCCAGGTGGCTGGCCTCGGGTCCGGGTATATTGATTCTTGACGAGCCCACCCGCGGGGTTGACGTGGGGGCCAAGGCGGAAATCTACTCGATCATGGACGGCTTCGTGGGACAAGGCGGCGCCGTTCTTCTGATAAGCTCAGACCTTCCCGAGCTTCTGGCCATGTCCGACAGGATCGCGGTCATGCGGGAAGGGGCCATCCAAGGCGAACTCGAGTTTGGCCGGTTCGACCAGGAAAGAGTAGTGGCCATGGCCGCCGGCGTGGACCCTTCCTCCATATCCGACTGACCATACCTATTCTTGCATTTTATTACCCCGCCCAAAGCGGCGGCGTAACCTTTCGCCCTCTCCGGCGTCTTTAGCCATTAAAAGACGTAGAGGAGAAAACAGGATGTCCATAATGGTTGACGAAAACAGGTGTCCCCAAAACCACCGCTGCCCGGCGATCGGGACTTGCAAGTTCGAGGCCCTTTCCCAAAAGGGTAACGACGCCCCTAAGGTGGACGAGGAAAAATGTACCGAGTGCGGCAAGTGCGTCAGGTTCTGCCCAATGGGAGCGCTTCAAAAAGCCGACTCGCTGCATTGACAAAGTCGCTGGAAGCGCGCTAATGCGCCCTCCCGGGAAAAAGCGGGGCACATGGCAGCATTACCTAACGGCCAGATTCATCGGGCTTCCGAGCGAGCTTTAGCCACGCGAGCCAATAGGCCCGCGCTTCAGCGCGGGTTACTCGGCGACCCGCGTTTTGGACGAGGGCGTTTTAACGTCCTTCTCGCTATGGACGCTTCAGCGACCTATTCCTCCTCCGCGTCGATCCGCTCCAACCGATCGCTAACCTTGCCCGAGCCATGTCGTTCCTTCTGCCCTTCAATGTATTCCTTTACGAAATCCAAATTATTCCTGCCAAACGAAACGACGCCGTACCCGGCCTGCCATTGCAGCGCCTTTCTACCAAGCCGCTTGTTCATGAAAAACGAACTTGCCCCCTTCAACTCGCCGATCAAATCGGAAATCAAAACCGATGGCGCGACCGAAACGCAAAGATGGACGTGATCTTCGGTACCCCCGATGCAATGGCAAAACACTCCCGCCGCCTCGGCGCATTTATGCCGGATGAATTTGTACAACGCCTCCTCCATCTCGGACTTGATCAAGGGCCGTCCGTCCTTGGCGCGCCAAACCGCGTGCAGGTAAATCTCGGAATATACGTTTCGCGACATTGTCCTCTCCTCGGATAAATCCATTGTTTCGAGAAGCACGCTAAAGCGCCCTCCCGGAAATATCGGGGCCACCGACAACCCGCGCTGAAGCACGGGCCTGGAACTCGCTACGCTCGGAAGGCCGTTGAAACGGCCAAGGCGTCGGCGGGATTCAGGTTACGTACACCGGTCCGCCAAGTTGGACTACCAGTCGCCCGTCATTATACGGACTCGTCAGCCGTTATTTCAATTACCGTTTTCCCCGCGCGCCTCACCGTCCCAATAATCCCTAACGGCCCGATTCATCGGGCTTCCGAGCGAGCTTTAGCGAAGCGAGCCAATAAGCCCGTGCTTCAGCGCGGGTTACTCGGCGACCCGCGTTTTGATCAAGGGCGTTTTAACGTCCTTCTCGTTTCGACCCTCCTCGATGCGAAAAAAAACCTTATATTGATTAGATATACTACTTGGCCGTTATATGTCAAGCGGAAAAAAAGAACGCGTCCGGGTTATGGAACGCGCTCCCCGACATGCGCCGGGCGAGAGTCCGGCTATCCGGCGGAGGATTGGCGCAAGCGCCTTTACTCCCTCTCTATTTTTCCTTTTACTCCGAAATAGCTGTACTCCGCCTTGGGGGGACGGGAGGTCATCAGGCTGGCCGCGTAGCCGATGATGACGCAGGAGAGGAAGCCGGTGAAGGTGTAGAAGAGGAGGTGGACGGGGAGGTATTCCTGGACCGCGTACTGGATAAGGCCGCTGCCGATAAGGCCGGCGATGGCGCCGGGGCCGTTGGCTCGTTTCGACAATAATCCGAGCAGGAACAGGCCGCCCAGGCCGCCGGCGAGGAGTCCGATCCACTTCTGGAACTCGTTGAGCAGGGACCCGATCCTCTCCGATGAGGCCGCCATTAAAAGGGCCACGGCCGTGCCGACGATACCGACCGCGGCGGTGGCGATCTTGGCGAAGCGAAGGGCCTTTGCCTCGGAGGCGTCCTTTTTAAAGCGGCGATAATAATCGGTGGTGGCCACGGCGGCGACCGAGTTCATGGCGCTGTCCAGGCTGGACATGGCGGCGGCGAATAGGCCGGCCACGATCAGACCGGCCGCTCCGGCGGGGAGCTGGGTCATGATGTACCAGGGAAAGACGGCGTCGAAGTTCTGGTTGGCGGGGCTTAGCGCCTCGGGCCTGTCCTTGAAGAACACGTAAAGGGCCGTGCCCATGCCATAGAAGACGAAGGCCGCGGGTATGGTCAGGACGCCGAAGGTCCACAGGCTCCGGGCCGCGTCCTTTTCGCCGGCCGTGGTCTGATACCTTTGCACGTAAGTCTGGTCGCTGCCAGCGTTGATCATGGTATAGGCGAAGCCCCCGAGCACGGTGACCAGGAGCGTGGGAGGGGCGAGGCTGAGGCGGGAATCGATCATGTGGAGCTTGCCGTCCCGCCAGGCCACCTGGGCCAGTTCCATGGCCCCTCCGTCAAGCTTCATGATGATAAGGAAAAAGCAAAGGAAGGCCCCCCCGAGGAGGGCGATGACCTGGAGCACGTCAGTCCAGATGACCGCCTCGATGCCGCCCATTACCGTGTAGACGATGGCGATGGCGCCGATGATCAGGATGCAGCCCACCTCGCTTATCCCGGTCACGAGGGACAGGGTGAAGGCGGGGATATAAAGGACTATGGCGAAGCGGGCGAGTTGGAACGTGACGAAGGCGGCGGACCCGATGATCCGGGAGGGCAGGTTGAAGCGCGTCTCGAGGTACTCGTAGGAGGTGGTAATTTTCAGCCTCCTGAACACGGGGATATAGAAGGCCACCACCACGGGTATGGCCAGGAACTGGGCGAAGCTCATGGGCATATAGGTCAGGTCCGAGGCGAAGGTCATGGCGGGAAGAGAGATGAAGGTGATGACCGACAGCCCGGTACCGAATATGGACATGCCCGCCGCCCACCAGGGAACGCGGCCGCCGGCCTTGAAAAAGTCGTCCGTCGATTTTTCCCGCCTCGCGAAATAAACGCCCATCCCCAAAAGAACGATAAGGTATACTCCGAGCACGGCGTAGTTGGCGGCCCCGAACCCGGACCGCGAAAGGGGACTCATCTTCCAGACGGCGTCTCGCGGTCCGCCGCGGCCCGGCTCGAAAGTCAAAAAATTCCCTGCGTCCAGGGGCAATATAATGGACGCGGCCTCGATCTCGGGGGGCGGCGCATCCGAGGTGGACCAGGCGTTGGTCACCACGTTAAAGGCAAGCAGCGCGTCTCCCTTTCCCTCCAGGTTCAGGAATAACAGATGATAAGGCCCGGAAGGAAAGCCCCGGCCAACGGGCGCGCCGGTTGGGAAGTCATCCGGAAGGCGAACGTCCTCGAGGGGCTTCCAGCCAGGGTCCTCGAAGTCGAAGATCGAAACGGAGGATGCCTCCGGCCCCGCCTTAAAGAGAAGCACTTTATTCTGATGGTTGGTCTCCCTGGCGGCCATGACCGCTTCCGGGCCGGGATTCATCTCGGATGATCCCAACTCGCGCCAGGCGAAGTCCGGCTTATCCCGCTCGGACAGGTCAAGCGAGTACAAGGTGGACGCTTTATCGTGGGAAACCCTTGGGGGGCTTTTAGTCAAGACGAAGATTTTCTCGCCCATCGAGGTCCCGATCACGCTTTGGGTTTCCCCGGTAAGGGGAGGGAGCTTTTCGATGGCAAAGGAATTATCCTCGGGCTTGTAGGTAATAATGGACGCGGATAAAGACGCGCCCGATGGAGTTTGGCCATCAAGGCATAAAAAGCCCTTCTCCATGGGCAAGACAAGACGGCATTCCAGGGGAAGCGAAAAAGAAAGCCCGGGTTCCTCTATCCAGGCAAAGCCCTTTTCATCCTCCTCGATAACGAGGAGTTTTTCATATATTTCAGAGGCATGGGAGGATCCGTCAGGTTTTTCCCGCTTGGCGGCCAGTATCCACGCGCCCTTTTGGCCTCCCAAAAACACGAGGTCTTGATCACCAATACCGACCGGAGGCGCGGGCAGGGGAGTGTTTTCCCAGGCGAAGTAATTGGCGGACCATGCGCTGGATGGTCCCCCTACCACAAAAATAAGGGCGGCAAAGATGGCGGATAAATATTTCAACGGCGCTGGTCCCGCTATTTGGGAAGCAGCTTGAGTAAAACACGAGGCGAGGGAGGGGTCAAGTTTTACGAGGGAAGAGCGAATCAGCCCCCCAAAAAAAAGCCCCCCGAAAAGGAGGGCTTTGAAGCTCGGATGATAGCGATTAACGCTTGGAATACTGGTACCTGGCCCTGGCGGACTTTTGTCCGTATTTCTTCCTTTCCTTGGCCCGGGGGTCTCTTCTTACGAAGCCCGCTTTCTTGAGCACGCCGCGCAGGTCGGGGTCGTATTCGATAAGGGCCCGCGTAATGCCGTGCTTGACCGCTCCGGCCTGTCCGGACATTCCTCCACCCTTGACGTTGACGAAAATGTCGAACTTGCCGTCGTTGCTGGTCAGCACCAGGGGCTGCTTAACGATGAGACGGGAGGTCTTCCGGTCGAAGTAGTCCTCGAAATCTCTTTTGTTTACAACTATTTTACCGGAACCCGGTTTAAGCCTGATCCTTGCGACGGACGTTTTCCTTCTTCCCGTCGCCCAGAAGATATCTTCCTGCATTGCCCTTAGACTCCTTGACTAAATCTTGAGCGGTTCCGGGCACTGCGCCTTGTGGGGGTGCTCGGGTCCGGCGTAAATTTTAAGCTTGTTGATGATCTTGCGGTTAAGCTTGTTTTTGGGAAGCATGCCCTTGACGGCGGTCCGGATGATGAAATCCGGCTTGGTGTCGATCAGTTCCTTGGCCGTCGCCTTCCTGATCCCGGAGGGGTATCCCGTGTTCCGGTAGTAGGTTTTCTGCTCGAGTTTGTTTCCCGTAAGTTTGATCTTTTCCGCGTTGACCACGATAACGAAATCGCCCGTGTCCACGTGGGGCGTATAAGACGGTTTATGCTTTCCACGCAGCACGTCGGCGATCCTGGTGGCCAGCCGGCCAAGGACCAGGTCCTCGGCGTCTACCACGTACCAGTTCCTGGTTACCTCACCAGGTTTTGCGCTTTTAGTATACATTTTTCACTCCCTTGCCTGGAAAAGACAGGATAACTCCATTATTCGGTTTTGTCAAGGAGTCAAGCGCGAAAAACAAAGGACGGGCTACGCATGAATCGCCATGCTTTGGCTCCCGATACAATGACTATTCTCCCGGGGCCTCTTTTTTTCCGCAAGCTCGATGGAAAAGATTCGATTCTCGGTCAACCGTAATCGATAAGTCTCCAATATTTCAGGTGCTTTGCTTGAGGTTGAATATCCGCTCTATGTCTTCCACGTCGCCCAGGATGATCAGAAGATGACTCTCCTTTATCTTGGTGTTGGCCTCGGGGATGAAGGTCTTATCTTCCGGCACCTTGTCTTTTATGGCCAGAATCTGGCAGTGATATTTTCTTCTGAAGTCCAGTTCCTCGAGTGTCCTTCCCACCATTTCCTTAAGGGGGATCATCTCCACGATCGAGAGGTCCGAGCCCAGGTAAAGACAGTCGGCAATGTTGGTTCCGGCCAGGCTCGAGGCCACCCTGATGCCGGTGTCCCTCTCGGGGAATACGATCTGGTTGACTCCGATCACCTCGAGGATTTTGGCGTGGTCCTCCGAGGTGGCCTTGGCCACGATCCTCTTGATGCCCAGTTCCTTGAGGTGCATGGCGGCCAGAACGGACGACTCGAGCTTGTCGCCCAGGCTGAGGACGACCGCGTCCAGACGGTGGAGGGACATCTTCTCCAGGACCCGCTTGTCCGTGGCGTCGGCGATAATGGCCTTGGCCACCTTGGACTTGATCTTATCGACCATGGACTCCTCGCGGTCTATGACCAGGACCTCGTTCCCGAGCTCGGAAAGCCTGAGGGCCAGGTAATAACCGAAACTGCTCATGCCGATAACCGCTATCTGTTTCATTCAGGGTCCTCCTCCAAGTCATCCAATGAGGATTTCCTCCTCCGGGTATCTGTAAGCCGCCCGCTCCAAGCGCCTCTCCATGGCGAAAATCAGGGTGATCGGGCCCAGCCGGCCCGTAAACATCATGATCGTGATAAGGACCTTTCCAGCCACGCTTAGCTGGGGCGTGACCCCGGTGCTCAGGCCCACCGTGCCAAAGGCCGAGACGGCCTCGAAAAGAAGCTCGATAAACATGCCTCGGCTGTCAACGTGAGAGGCCCCGCCCAGCTCGGTCATGAGCAGCACCATGGTCATAAAGCCGATGATGGTCCCGGAAATAATCAGCAGGGAAAGGGCCTGCTCGAGGTTGGCGCGGGTGATCGAACGGCCGAAAAGACCCGGCGCCTTCATGCCCCGAAGCCTCGAGATAATGACGACCAGGATCACTCCCACCGTGGTGACCTTCACCCCACCGGCCATCGAGCCCGGAGCGCCACCTATATACATAAGGACGATGATAAGGAATAGACTCGAGTTGGCAAGATGTTGCACGTCTAAAGTATTGAAGCCCGCCGTGCGGGTGGTAACGCTCTGGAAAAGAGACCTCATCAGGGCTTGGCCAAAGGAAAGGCCCGCAAGGTTGTGGTTCCTCTCGATGCCGTAAAAAACCATGGTCCCGCCCACGATCAGTATGACCGTCATCATAAGCACGATCCGGGCGTGAAAGCTTATGCGATTGCCGTAATGGCTCTTTCTGGCGATGAGCCCGTACCAGACGTCGGCCATGAGAAAAAAACCGATCCCACCGAACACGATCAACATAATGAGGGCAAAATTTATCACCGGGCTTCCCGCGTAGCGTACTAGACTGTCGGGGAAGAGGGAGAAGCCCGCGTTGCAGAAAGCCGAAACAGAGTGAAAGACGGACAGCCAAAGGGCCCGGCCGAAGGAATATTCTCCTATCCATTGCGTGAAGAGGATGACGGCCCCGGCCGTCTCGAAGGCAAAGGTCACGCCCACGGCCATGCCCAAAAGCTTGGCCAGGCTGAAACTGCGAAACTCGAGGAACTGGCCGCTCACGGAGTCGCGCAGGGTGAAGGAGGTCCGGCGTCCGAGTATGACCAGGATAAAGGTCGAGAGCATCATGATGCCGAAGCCGCCGATCTGGATCATGGTAAGGATAACGGCCTGGCCGAAGCCCGTGAACTTGCCGCCCGTGTCCGCCACGGTCAAACCCGTGACGCAAGTGGCGGAAGTGGCGGTAAAAATCGCGTCCACAAACCCAAGGGACTCGCCCTTAGTCGAAATGGGAAGCATCAGCAAAAGAGCGCCGATAAAAATGATGGCGGCGAAACCAAAAACCGCGAACTGGGCCGCGTTCATTCGTCCGGCTATTTTATTAATCCAGGAATTCATGAACGAAAACCTTTGTAAATTAAAGGATTTTAAGTGCCTTCCCACCGTCGCCCGGCGGCCCTTTTGGGAAATTACATTTAAAAACCCACGCTTATAATAGCATATCCGGCGGTCGCGGGCGGCTCGAGCTTGCTGACAAGCGCCCTCCATTGTAAGCGCTGGCGTTATTATCCACCCCCCGATTAATAAGTCAAATATCAAGATACATTTGTAAAAGTCCCGATTTGCATGAGGTCCCATGCGAAAGGGAGAAGACGACCCGTCGGCGAGGTCACGGAAAGCCGGGTTGAACGGCAGCTCTCGGCCTTATACAATATGCTCGTCAATTACCCATGAATGAAATCTCCATCAGGCAAAGATCGAAAATCACCCTGATCCATACGGCCGACGCGCATCTGGGAAGGGCCTTCCACGACCTAGGTCCCACTGGACGTCATTTACGCCGGGCCGTTGAAAAGGCTTTCGCCCGCGTGGTGGACGCGGCCCTCTCGAGAAAGGCCGACCTTTTCCTGGTGGCGGGTGACCTGTTCGACTCGGCCAGGCCGCCCCGCGCCTCTTTAGCGCTTGTGGATTCCTGCCTGACCCGCCTGGCCAAGGCCGGGGTAAGGACAATAATTATTCCGGGCACTCACGACCCTTCGGGGTCGTCTCCCTTTTCCTCGCCGACGTTCTCCTCGCGGGGCGGGAGGGTGTTCGTGCTGACGCCTCGAAATCCGGCCGTATATATAGAGGAACTGGCCCTGGCCGCCGCGGCCTGGATGCCGGGGGCCGGCGGTAAGGACGCCTGGATCGGGCCTCCCACCGGCTGGGACCGGGACGCTCGTTTTCGCGTCGGCCTGGCCCACGGCAGCAACGTGGACTGGATCGAGGGCGGAGAGCCGGAGGACCTCCTGCCGGCCGAGTTGCTAAAAGGCGCGGGCCTGGATTACCTGGCCCTGGGTCATCACCACGGAGCGGGGCCGATCGAGGGATCGGACGGCGCGGCCTGGTACTCGGGCTCGCCCGAGATACTGGCGTCCGACCAGACGGGCGCGGGCCACGCGCTTTTCGTCACCCTCGAGGCTACGGGGACCGGCGTGGAAAGGACGGTCGAGAAGATCGAGGTGGGGCGACTTTCAACTCGAAAGATTGAGGTGGATATTTCCGCGGCCTCGGACCAAAACCTCGAGGCCGAGATAGCGGCCCTGGCCCATGAGGACCTCTACCTTGACGTAGTGCTAAGAGGAATCCTGCCCGCTGACGCCGATCCGGCCGACGTGAGAGGCGTCATGGAAAGGAGGGCTCAAGACTTCTTCCGCCTCCGAATTCTGGATAAGCTGGAAAGGACGCCCGCCGCGGCCTCGGTCGAGGATTTCCCCTCCCAGTCGGTGGCCGCCGAGTTCATTAAAAGGACGCGCGAAAAGATCGAGGCCGCCGAACTCGAGGAGCGCGGAGAATGGGAAGAGGCCCTGCGGCTCGGGCTTGCCTTTTTGACGGGCGGTGAGTCTTGACCGTTATCTTGAAAAAAATCGAGGTCAGGCGCTTTAAGGGTCTCGCCGAGCTGGACCTCGAGTTGGGACCGGGACTCAACGTCGCGCGCGGGCCTAACGAGTCGGGCAAGAGCACGATCATCGAGGCTATATTGGCCGCGTTTTATTCGAGCCCTACCTCGAGGTCCCAGGCCTCGATCGAGATGATCTCATGGGGGCAGGAACAAGCGCCCTTTTTAGCCCTGGACCTCGAGGTGGATGGAAAACCCGCTCGCCTGGAAAAAGACTTCTCCAAACGTGACGTGGCCATTTTTGAGGACGGCCAGACAATAAAAACGGCCAAGGCGGTAAAGGAATGGACGGCCCATAATCTCGGTCCCGCCACCAGGGAGCTTTTCGTCGCCACCGCCTGCCTCACGGAGGAAAGCTTCGCCATCCCCAGGATCACGGGCCAGGACCCGCGCGGCCGGGAGATTATGGACAGACTTCAGGCCACGCTGACGGGCGCTCCCGGCGGCAGCCCGGCCCAGGTCATAAAGCGCCTCAGGGAAAGACATCGGGCCATCGGCAAGAAGCCCGGGGTTAACGACCGGCAAGGAGGCCCTCTCACGGCGGCGAGAAACGAGATCGGGGAGGCCGATCGAAAAATCCAGGCGCTGCGCCTAAACCTCGAGGAATACGAAAAGGCTGAGGACCGCTTGACGGGAGTGGCCGAGAGGCTTTCGGCCCTCGAGACCAGGATGGGCGACCTTGACTCGGCGCTGCAAAACCACCTGGCCTTGATCGAGTCGGAAGACAGGATCACTGAAATCAAGGCCGCTCTCGATCGGCTCCTTAAAGCCGAGGCCCTGGCCGGCGAGCTGAAGCAAATGGAGGAGGAGATGAAGGCCTTCCCCGGCTTCGACGACCTGGGACCGGCGGCAAAGAGGCTGGCTGAAATCGTAGCCCTCCTGGATGAAATGGATAAGCATATCTCGAGCCTCGAGTACGAGAAAATCCAGGCCGCTATAAAACCTCCCGCCTATAACCCGATCCTCGCCGCCGCTGCCTTGATCCTCTTGGCGTCCGGAACGGTGGCGGCGCTCTCGCTTAAGTCGGCCTGGCCGCTTCTAGCCGCGGGAGCGGCTTTGCCCCTTGCCGGGCTGGCGGCCTATTTCAAGTTTTCCTCCTCGTCGCGGGAGAGTAAAAGGCTGGCGGCCATTGCCCAGGAGATGGAAAGTCTGGTTTCCCGTCGTGATGAGATGGAGCGTGAGCAAAGGAGTATCGAGGAACGCTTTGGCAAAAGAGGCGCCAGGGAGTGCCTCGAGTCGTGGTCAACGTTCCATGAAATGAGACGCCGGATGGACTCTCTTATCGAAAGGATATCGGACCTGGCCGGCCCGGACGGGCTGAATAAGGGGATAACCGACTTGTCCTTGGCGGTAAGGACCGAGATGGAGCGGGCCAAGTCACTCGAGCCCTACCGGGTCAAGGACCCCTCGAGGCTGGCGGCCCTCGAGCGGGAGGCCCGGGAGGCGCGGGAGGAAATCGGGCGCCTGCGTGAGGACCGGGTCCGGACCGAGGCGCGGAAAACATCCCTGGACTTCGACCCCGAGGAGTTGATCGAGCTGGAGGAGGGCAGGGCCGAGCTGTCCCGCCGCGTTGAATATTGGGAGAGGACCGAGAGGGTCCACGCCAAGGCCCTGGCCATGATGGAGGAATCGGTCGAGGCGGTCCTGGCCAGGGCGGGCGAACTGATCGAGAAGGAGATGAATCCGCTCATGGCGGCGGTTACATCCGGACGCTACGAAAAGGTCAGGGCCGGCCATGACCTGGCCCTGTCCGTACTTGACGGGAAAAGCGGACGCTGGGTGGATGAAAGGTTCCTCAGTCTGGCCACGCGGGAGCAGCTTCACCTGGCGGCGCGGCTGTCGCTGGTCAACCTCATCCTGGGAAAAGCGCGTCCGCCCGTGATCCTGGACGACCCCTTCGCCCATTACGACGATGAAAGGGCAAAAAAGGCGCTGGCCGTCATCAAGGAGTTCGCCAGGGGCCGGCAGGTGATACTCTTTACGCCAAGCCGCCGCCGCGAGGTCGCGGCGGACCTGGTGGCCAGGCTTGAGAGGATCGAGTAAGGATTGCCAAAGTCCGAAGGGCCTTTGCGGATATAGGGGCGTCGCGTTTGGCTGGGCGCCCGGACTTCAGGATTCTTGTAAGGGGGCTGACCTTTCTTGACAGGCGCGGGAGTTAGGAGTTATCATTAAATAAAGGCGGGAAGGGGTCGATATTCCGACGCGAGATCATTTCCCATGCAGTACCTCTTAATCCCATTCGGGAGCAGCCTTTTCGTCCGGCCAGGAAGTATGGCCGAGGAGGTCTTGGAAGTATAGCCGCGGGTCCAGTAATAAGCAGAAAAGTACGATCGGGTGAGGGTCATTAAGTCTCTCCGACTGACCTCAGCGTAAGAATTATTTCATCAACCGGTCCCCATCGCGAAGGCGCCGCCGTCCGGCCGGCGCTGGGGCGGCAAGGAGCGGGCGCAATTAAAAGGGGCGCTCGTTTCTCGGGGCCTGAAAAGAATCAAGGAGCGAAAAGATAATGACGGCGCCAGTCCTTGAATTCAAACCGGAAAGCGCCAACGCCTTCGCCAGGGAGGTGATGGAGCGGTCCGGCCAGAACGTGTTCGCCTGCTATCAGTGCAGGCGCTGCGCCGCCGGTTGTCCGGTGGCTGAAGAAACGGGCTTCATAACCCCGGACCGCCTCGTCCGCATGGTCGTGCTCGGCGACAAGGGCGCGGCGCTGGAGAACGATCTGGTCTGGCGTTGCGTTTCCTGTTACACCTGCGGGACCCGTTGTCCCAACGACATCATGACGGGCAGGATCACGGAGACGCTCAAGAAGATGGCCAAGGAGGAGCACCGGGAGATACTTCGGCCTCGGGTGGCCCATTTCCACGACTCCTTTATGGGAAGCGCCCTTCGCTGGGGCAGGGTCAACGAGCTCGAGATGATGGGCTTCTACGAGATGAAGAACTTCTTCTCCGACGTCAAGCGCGGCGCGTACAAGGCCATCGTGGACGAGCTCATTTCCCAGGCCAAGAACTTCGGTCTTCCCATGCTCAAGGCCAAGCGCATGCACGTGGGTTTCGCCAGGTCCAAGGGGACCTCGGAGATAAAGGGCCTGATGAAAAAGGCCGAGCAAAAGAAAAAAGCCCACAAGTAAGGGCCGAATAATCCACCTCGGGAGCGAAACATGGATATAGCGTACTATCCCGGCTGCTCGTTGCAGGCGTCCCATAAGCTCTACGACTCGCAGAGCCATAAAATACTCGGGGCGCTCGACGTGAAACTTATCGAGCTGGACGACTGGAACTGCTGCGGGGCGACCTCCGCGGGCAAGACCGACGACTTCCTCGCCGTGGCCCTGCCCGCCAGGAACATCGGAATAGCCGAGGCCTCGGGCCTGAAGGAGTTGGTCATCCCCTGCTCGGCCTGTTATTCCCGGACCCTGGTGGCCCAGTACAAGATGGAAAAAGACCCGTCCCTCAAGGACGAGATCAACGGCGAGCTGAAAAAGAAGGTCGCCAAGGGCATAAAGGTCTCGACCATACTCGAGGTCATCCTGCCCCGCGTCGAGGCCGGCTACATGAACGACAAGATTCAAAAGCCCCTCGCCGGCCTGAAGCCCGCCTGCTACTACGGATGCATGCTCACCCGCTTTCCCGTGGGCGTGGCCGCCTCGGACGACGTGGAGAACCCCAGGGGCATGGAAAAGATCATGGCCAAGCTCGGGGCCGAGCCCATCGACTGGAGCTACAAGACCGACTGTTGCGGCGCCTCGGCGGCGGTTAACGACCAGGAGGCGGCCTTCAACATGATGGGCCGGATTATGAAGGACGCCGCGGCCAGGGGCGCCAACTGCTTCGTCACCACCTGCCCCATGTGCCAGATGAACCTGGACATTAACCAGGAGCAATACTGCGACAGGGTCGGGGTCTGCGAGAGGCTTCCGGTCTACTTCATTACCGAGATGATGGGCGTCGCCATGGGCATGAGCCCCAGGGACCTCGAGATAGACAAACATTTCACGGAAAGCATTAACCTCTTAAAGGAGCTTAGTCTGGCATGAGCGACAATAACGACGGCGGCGGAAAGAAACGCGGCTCGGTCCTTATCGCGGGCGGCGGCATCGGAGGAATGCAGGCCGCGCTCGATCTGGGCGACAGCGGATTCAAGGTTCACATGGTCCAAAGAGACGCGTCGATCGGCGGGACCATGGTCAAGCTGGACAAGACCTTTCCAACCGGCGACTGCGCCATGTGCATGATCTCGCCCAAAATGGTCGAGGTGGGAAGGCATCCGAACGTCAATATCATTAGCATGGCCGAGATCATCGACGTGGGCGGCGTGCCCGGCGACTTCAAGGTCAAGATTCGGCAGAAGGCCAGGAGCGTCAACCCCGACCTTTGCACCGGATGCGGCGCCTGCACCCGGGCCTGCCCGGTGAGAAACGTCATCGACGTCCCCCGGCCCGCGGCCCCGCCCCCCCTCGAGGCGGAAATGGAGACGGCCCTGACCGAGATAGTCGAGGCCCACGACGGCGACAAGGCCGCCCTTATCACCATACTCCAGGACGTCAACGAGAAGTTCAAATACCTGCCCCAGGAGATGCTGGCCCACCTGGCCGTGAGGCTCGGCATTCCCGAGACGCATATACTTTCGGTGGCCACCTTTTACAACGCCTTCAGCCTCATTCCCGTGGGAAGGCACATCATCGAGCTTTGCTCGGGCACGGCCTGCCACGTCAAGGGCGCGGGCCGTCTTCTGGACCGCCTGCGGGAGCAACTGAAAGTCGAGGCGGGCCAGACCACGGCCGACCAGAGGTTCACGCTCCGCACCGTCAACTGCATAGGCTGCTGCGCCCTGGCCCCCGCCATGAGGGTGGACGGCGAGGTCTACGGATACGTTAAGGTCTCCGAGCTGCCGGCCATACTCAAAGACCATCCCTGAGGAGGACGCCCGAATGGAACCTATAAAGAACCTGGAGGAGTTACAGTCCCTTCGCGACCGCATCGTCGCCGGCAGGGACGAGAACCAGCTTCTCATTACCGTGTGCGCCGGCACCGGCTGCCTCTCGAACGGCTCGGCCAAGGTGGCCGCGGCCCTGAAAGAGGAGCTTGACGCCGCCGGACTTAAGGGAAGGGTCGAGCTTAAGACCACCGGCTGCCACGGGTTCTGCGAGCGCGGGCCCATAGTGGTCGTCGAGCCCGCGGGCATCCTGTACCAGGCGGTGGGCAGGAAGAAGCTGGAAAAGGACGTGAAGGAAATCGTCGAGTCGCTGGCCGAGGGGGCCGAGCCGGTCGAGAGGCTCTTCTACAAGGACCCCGAGACCAAGAAGTCCATCAGGGGATACGAGGAGATACCCTTTTACGCCAAGCAAAAACGGGTCGCCCTTCGTAACAACGGGATCATCGATCCCACCAGGATCGAGGACTTCATAGCACGGGGCGGCTACGGGGCGCTGGCCAAGGCCCTTCAGATGACGCCCGAGGAAATCATCGCCACCCTCAAGGAGTCGACCCTGCGCGGACGAGGGGGGGCCGGCTTTTTGACCGGACAGAAATGGGAGTTCTGCCGCCGGGCCGAGGGTTTCCCCAAGTACATTATCTGTAACGCCGACGAGGGAGACCCGGGCGCGTTCATGGACCGCTCGATCATGGAGGGGGACCCCCACTCGGTCATCGAGGGAATGCTCATCGGCGCCTACGCCATCGCCGGAGGGCAGGGGCCCATCCAGGGTTACGTTTACGTCCGGGCCGAGTACCCGCTGGCGGTCCAGAACCTGACCACGGCTTTGAAGCAGGCCAAGGAGTACGGGTTCCTGGGCGAGAATATTTTGGGGACCGACTTCAGCTTCGATATTAAGCTCAACAAGGGCGCCGGCGCCTTCGTGTGCGGCGAGGAAACGGCCCTTATGGCCTCGGTGGAGGGCCGGCCGGGACTTCCCCGGACCAGGCCTCCCTTCCCCGCCAACAAGGGACTCTTCGGCAAGCCCAGCAATATAAACAACGTCGAGACCTTCGCGGCCGTTCCCGTCATTGTCGACCGGGGACCGGACTGGTTCAAGAGCGTGGGCGTGGACAGGAACGGGGGCACCAAGGTTTTCAGCCTGGTGGGCAAGGTCAACAACACGGGCCTGGTCGAGGTGCCCATGGGCACGAGCATCAGGGAGGTCGTCTTCGGCATCGGGGGCGGCATCCAGGGGGGCAAGAAGTTCAAGGCCGTGCAGACCGGCGGTCCCTCCGGCGGCTGCATACCCGAGTCGCTCATCGACCTTCCCCTTACCTACGAGGGCCTGATGGAGGCCGGGTCGATCATGGGCTCGGGCGGCATGATCGTGGTGGACGAGGAAACCTGCATGGTGGACGTGGCCCGCTACTTCCTCAAGTTCGTCACCGAGGAGTCCTGCGGGAAATGCGTTCCCTGCCGGGAGGGCACCAAGCACATGCATGAAATCCTCGAGCGCATCTGCGCGGGCGAGGGAAAAGAGGGCGACATCGAGACCCTCGAGAGGCTGGGCAAGGCCATCGCGGCCACGTCGCTTTGCGGCCTGGGCCAGACGGCCCCCAACCCCACGCTCTCGACCATCAAGTATTTCCGCGACGAGTACGAGGCCCACATCAAGGACAAGAGATGTCCGGGCGGCGTATGCAAGGCGCTCATAACCTATCGGATAGACCCGGATGCCTGCACGGGCTGCGGAGTTTGCGCCCGTAACTGCCCGGTCGAGGCCATCTCGGGAGAGAAGAAACAGCCGCACCAGCTTGACGCCTCGAAGTGCGTCAAGTGCGGGGCTTGCCGCGAGAAGTGCAAGTTCGGCGCCGTGATCATCGACTAAGATAAAGGAGCCTTCCATGAGTGAAGAGACCGTTACTTTCACCATCAACGACGAGGAGGTCGTCGCCAAAAAGGGCGCCACCATCCTCGACGTGGCCCGGGAAAAGAACATCTGGATACCGACCCTTTGTTTCCACGAGTCGATGGAGCCCGAGGGTTCCTGCCGCTTGTGCCTGGTCGAGGTCGAGGCCTTCGGCCGGCGGCGCATGGTCACGAGCTGCGGCTACCCCGTCGAGGACGGGATCAAGGTCTATACCGACACCGAGCAAGTGGTCGAGAGCCGCAAGGTGGTGGCCGAGCTGCTTTTGGCCCGGTGCAGCGAGAACGAAAAGATAATCGAAATCGCCGCCAAGCTGGGAGTCGATACCACGCCTTTCACCAAGAAAACGGAAGACTGCATGCTTTGCGGCCTTTGCGTCCAGATGTGCCATCAGAAGATGAAGATCGGGGCCATCGGGTTCGTGGGAAGGGGAAGCGAGCGCAAGGTCACGACCCCCTACGACAAGTACTCCCAGACGTGCATCAACTGCGGCGCCTGCGAGTTGATCTGCCCCACCAACGCCATCACCGCCTTCGGCAACTCGGGCAAGAAGCCCGTTCCCCACGGCAAGGAGTTCGAGGAGAACCTGGCCACCCGCGGAAACATAGACATACCATTCCCCTCGGCCGTGCCGCTTTTGCCCAGCATCGACCGCGAGAACTGCGTCAGGTTCCAGGTGGGTGGAGACGCCTGCGGCGTGTGTTCGGAGACCTGTCCCGCCGGGGCCATCGACTTCGCCCAGGGCGACGTCGAGAGGGAACTGGACGTGGGCGCCCTTATCCTCTGCCCGGGCCTGGACCGCTACGACGCCAGGGCAAGGGGAGAACTCGGGTTCGGACGCTGGCCCAACGTGATCAGCTCGATCCAGTTCGAGCGCATACTGTCGGCCTCGGGGCCCTACCAGGGGCACGTCACCAGGCCGGGAGACGGAAAACATCCCCGGAAAATCGCCTGGATTCAGTGCGTGGGATCGCGTGACAACCATAACGCCAACCCCTGGTGCTCCTCCGTTTGCTGCATGTACGCCACCAAGCAGACGGTCATCGCCAGGGAGCACGACTCGAACATCGAGCCCACCATCTTCTACATGGAGATGAGGGCCTTCGGAAAAGAGTTCGACCGATACGTGGACCGGGCCAAGAACGAGTACGGCGTCCGCTACCAGCGGGCCATGGTCAGCGCCATCCGCGAGGAGCCGGGAACGGGGAACCTCGTTCTTCGCTATTCCAAGGAGAACGGCGAGGTCCTGGACGAGGTGTTCGAGATGGTGGTCCTGTCCGTAGGGTTCCAGCCCCATGAGGACGCCAAGGAGTTCGCCAAGATAGCGGGGATCGAAACCAACGAATACCTATTCCCCAAGACCTCCCAGTTCAAGCCCGTCGAGTCGAGCCGTCCCGGCGTGTTCGTGACCGGCATCTACCAGGGGCCCAAGGACATCCCCGAGACGGTGATGCAGGGAAGCGCGGTGGCGGGCGGGGCCATGGCCCTTCTCGGCGAGGCCCGGGGAACGGAGATAATTGAAAAGGAACTTCCGCCGGAAAAGGACATCGTGGGCGAGGACCCGAGGGTCGGCGTTTTCGTGTGTCATTGCGGCATCAACATCGCCTCCACGGTGGACGTGGCCCGGGTGGTCGAGAACGTAAAGGACGAGCCCGGCGTTTGCCACTGCGAGAACGTGCTTTACGCCTGCTCGCAGGACACGCAGGAGAAGATCAAGGCCATCATCGAGGAGAAGAAACTCAACCGGGTCCTGGTCGCCTCGTGCACGCCCCGCACGCATACTCCTCTTTTCCAGGAGACCCTGCGCGACGCCGGGCTTAACAAGTACCTTTTCGAGTTGGCCGACATCCGGGAGCAGTGCTCGTGGTGCCACATGGGCAAGAGGGAGGAGGCCACGAAAAAGGCCACCACCATCGTCAAGATGACCCTGGCCAAGGTCAATAACCTCCAGCCCGTGCGGACCGACTCGGTGCAGGTGACCCCCGCGGCCATGATCATCGGCGGCGGAATAGCGGGCATGACCACCTCCCTGGCCCTGGCCGACCAGGGCTACGACGTCCATATCGTCGAGCAGGCGGGCAAGCTGGGCGGCCTGGCGCTGGGCGTTTACCGGACCCTTGACGGAAGCGACGTGCAGGCCTTCGTTAAGTCCCGGATCGCCGAGGTCGAGGCCCATCCAAGGATCAAGGTCCACCTGGGCGTCCAGGTGAAGAACACGGACGGGTTCGTGGGCAACTTCAAGACCACCCTGACCGACGGCTCGAGCTTCGAGCACGGAGCCATCGTCGTGGCCTCGGGCGGCGTCGAGTACGAGCCCACCGAGTATTGTTATAATGACAGCGACAAGATCATAACCCAGCGGGAGTTGGAGAAGAGGCTCGAGAGCGAGCCGGCCAAATCGGGCGAAAGCTACGTTATGATCCAGTGCGTGGGCAGCCGCGAGGAGCCGGCCAATTACTGCTCCCGCGTGTGCTGTCAGGACGCGATCAAGAACGCCATCCGGATCAAGGAGAACGCTCCCGGCGCTCAGGTGACGATCCTCTATCGGGACATCCGGACCTACGGCCTGCGGGAGGATTATTACAAGAGGGCCAGGGACCTCGGCGTTTTCTTCATCCGCTACGACGTGGACAAGAAGCCGGAGGTCGAGGTCTCGGGCGACAAGATCAAGATCAAGACCTTCGATTACATGCTCGACCGCGAGATATCCATGGCGGCCGACCACCTGGTGCTCTCGACCGGGCTTCGGCCTCATCCGCTAACCGACAAGATAGGCAAGCAGTACAAGCTCACGCGCAACGCCGACGTGTACTTCCTGGAGGCCCACCCCAAGCTTCGGCCGGTGGACTTCGCCTCGGAGGGTCTTTTCATGGCCGGCCTCGCCCACGCTCCCAAGAACCTGGACGAGACGGTGAGCCAGGCCCTGGCCGCCGCGGGCCGGGCGGGCGTGCTTTTATCGCACGTGAGCCTGGCGGTGTCGGGCGTGATCTCGAAGCACAACCGGGACATCTGCATGAGTTGCCTGTCCTGTTTCCGTATCTGTCCTTTCGACTCGCCTTATATCGACGAGGACGGCAAGGTCAGTCACAACGAGGTAAAATGCATGGGCTGCGGACTTTGCGCGGGCATCTGCCCGGCCAAGGCCTTCCAGGTGAACTATTTCCGCGACGACCAGATACTGGCCATGGTGGACGCCTATGGAGACGAGATATGTCCGCTTCCGTGAGGAATATAACGTCGGATTTGCGATCGGACGTAAGGAACCAACTTTTCGAATACAAGGAGGGAGGATCGGGTAATGGTTGAAGAAGCCCAGGCCGCGGCCGCCGAGGAGGTGTCCTCGATCGAGCCGCCGCGGGAAATCCCGCCGGATTGGGAACCCAACATTCTGGCTTTCGCTTGCCACTACTGCGCCTTTTCCGCGGCGGACCTGGCCGGAGTGATGCGGTTGTCCTACCCGACAAGCGTGAAGATCATCCGGCTGCCATGCACCGGGAAACTGGACCATATCTACGCCCTCAGGGCGCTGGAAAAGGGGGTGGACGGCGTTTTCGCCGCCGGGTGACTGCCCGGGCAATGTCATTTCCTGGAAGGAAATACGCACGCGAGAAAAAGGGTCGAGCGCCTGAAAACTCTCTTGCCCTCGGTCGGACTGGACCCGGGCAGAGTGGAAATGTACAACCTGTCGGCCGCCGAGGGTCCGAGGTGGGCCGCCATTTGCACCGAGTTTACCCAGAGAATCAAAAAACTCGGTCCGTCCCCCGTATATCTGGCCAAATGCCGGAATGCCAAGAAGGAGTAAGGGAATATGATTGTCGGCAAACAAAAACCTCTTGACGAGATCTGGGAGATGATCAAGGGCTATAAAAAAGTCCTGGTCTTCGGATGCAACACCTGCGTGGCCGTCTGCCATGAGGGCGGGAACAAGGAAGCCGAAATCCTGGCGTCCCTCCTCCGGATGAAGGCCACGCAAGAGGGCGTTGAGATACAAATCAACGACAGCGGCATCGAGCGGCAATGCGAGCACGAGTACTTCGAGAAGGCCCGCGAGATCATCGGCGAACACGACGCCGTGTTAAGCATTGCCTGCGGGGCCGGGATACAGTTTTTAGGCGAGAAGTTCCCCGAGACCATTATCCTGCCCGGGCTCAACACCACCTTCATCGGGGTGGTCGACGCCCCCGGCGAGTTCACCGAGAGATGCCTCATGTGCGGCGACTGCATACTCCATCTTACCGGCGGCATCTGCCCCATCGCCCGCTGCTCGAAGTCCATCATGAACGGACCCTGCGGCGGCAGCGAGAACGGGGTGTGCGAGGTCAACCCGGAGGTCCCCTGCGGCTGGCAGCTCATTTACGACCGGCTGAAGGGGCAGGGAAGGCTCGAGCTTCTCGATCAGGTTATTCCCGCCAAGAACTGGATCACCTCCCGCGACGGGGGACCGAGAAAGCAGGTGCGCGCGGACCTGGCGGACATCAAGGAGGCCACCGATGGCGGAGCAGACTAATCTCGAAAGGGTCTTTAACGAGGGCAAGTTCGCCGTAACCGGCGAGCTGGGACCGAAGCGGGGCGTTGACGTCGAGCATCTTCTCAAGATGGCCGAGATGATGAAGCCCTTTTGCGACGCCTTCAACATCACCGACAACCAGACGGCCGTGGTGCGGCAGTCGTCCATTGGAACGGGCATCCTCATCAAGAGCAAACTCGACATGGACCCCGTCGTCCAGATCGTGTCCCGCGACAGGAACCGGCTGGCCATCCAGGCCGACGTGCTGGGCGCCGCGGCCCACGGCCTGGGCAACGTGCTCTGCCTTTCCGGTGATCACCAGACCCTGGGCAACCATCCCGGCGCCAAGAACGTGCACGACATCGACTCGATCCAGATGCTGGCCGGGCTCAAGGGGATGACGGAGGGCAAGTTCATGAACGGCGACGACATCGAGGGCGAGCCGCCTCACCTCTTCCTCGGGGCCGCCATCAACCCCTTCGGGCACCCCATGGAATTCAGGGTGACCAGGCTGGCCAAGAAGGCGGCCGCCGGCGCCCAGTTCGTGCAGAGCCAGCCGGTCTTCGCCATGGACGTCTTCAAAAAGTACATGGCCGACGTGGTCAACAGGGGAATAAACGAGAAGTGCCACGTCATGGCGGGCATCATCCCCATGAAGAGCATCATGATGGGCAAGTACATGCGGGACAAGGTCGCCGGAGTCATGGTCCCCGACGAAAAAATCGAGAGGCTGCAAAAGGCCGCCGACCAGTTCACCGAGAAGGCCGACCGAATCAAGGCGGTCAGGGAAGAGGCGGTGAAGATATCGGTCGAGGAGATCAGGCAGTGCATCGAGATACCCGGCGTTCACGGCGTGCACATCATGGCCGTGGCCTGGGAGGAGATCATCCCCGAGATAGTCAAGCGGGCCGAGCTGGACAAGTCCAGGCCCGACTACAAGAAATAATATTATCCGGTATTGACTCGAACGCGCCGTCCTTTTTTCGGGCGGCGCGTTTTTTCGATGGATATGCGGACGCCCGCGCGGGTCATGGAATGCCCAAGAGGCTTTTGGCCGTGTCCAGCACGTGTCCGGCCTGGATGGGCTTGGTGATATAGGCGTCGGCCCCGAGGGTGAGCGCCCTCTCCCTGTCCTCGGCCGCTCCCTCGGTGGTGATGATCATGATGGGAATATTCCTGTAGCTCACGTCGCGTCTCACGATGCCGATCAGCTTCAGGCCGTCCATGACGGGCATGTTGATGTCGGTTATGATAAGGTCGAAGGAGTCGGAGTTGATTTTTTTCAGTCCCTCCACTCCGTCCCCCGCCTCGACGATTTCCGCCCCAGGCAGCCTTTTGAGAGCGAACGCTATTAGTTGACGCATTGTGGGGGAATCCTCAACCACGAGAATTTTTACCGGGGCCATTTCAATATTTACCTCACCGCCTGTTATTTCGTGGACTTCAACATCTCCATGAAGCCCTCGATCGTCTCAAGCTTGCGCCTGGCGTCGGAGTAGAGCTTGGTGGAGAAGATGGCCGTCGCCGCGTGTCCGGCCAAAAGCGTGAAAAGCTCGTAATCGACGTGAGCGAATTGAGTCTTCTGGGGTAAAAGCTTGTAAAGAACGATCACGCCGATCACGCTTTCCTTGATTTTCAGGGGTATGCAGACCAGGGGATTTCCGGGAGGCCGCTTCTGGTTGATGAGCGCCGTCTCGATGCTGGGATCGAAGTAATTCTCCCCGCTTTTAAAGGTCTTGCCGATAATGCCTTCCCCGACTCGAACGTCCCCCACCTCCTCCTTGGACATGCCCTCCATGGCGACCGTTTTCAAAGTGTAGGTCTTTTCGTCCAGGAGCATGATCCCGAAGTCCTCGGCCCCGATGAGGTTGATGACGATCTCCATGATGATCTGGATGACCTCGTCGAAGTCGAGGGTCGAGTGAAGCTGGAAGGAGCAGACGTACAAGTTGGTAAGGTTGTTGTTTTCCTCCTCGATCTCGACGTAGCGGGCGGCGTAGGTCTTGTTGTTTTCCTCGACGCCCTGGTACTCCGAGAGGAGACGGTTTTTTTCAAGCTCGAGCTCGGTTATCTGACGCTTGAGCACCTCGGCCCGGCCTCCCCGCCCGGTGGCCGCGAAAAGGCTCCGGTTCTCCTCCTGAAGCTGGACCATCCGGTAGCGAAGCTTCTCGTTCTCCTCCATCAACTCCTTGATGAAGGACATGGACCTGTCCATGAGCTGGAGGATTTCCTCGGGACGCGGGAAGTCCCTCGGGTCCATTTTAGGGTCCGGCTTGTCGCCGCGCCGTATGTCGTCGTCATTCACGGTGTTTTCTCCCGCCTACCTCGAGCGGCATCTGGACATGATGGCGGCCGGGATGTCCTCAAGGTTAAGTATCTCGTCCACCATTTTCGTGTTGATAACTTCCCGGGGCATGCCGAAGACGATCGAGGTCTTTTCCGACTCGGCAATGATGGACCCGCCCGCTTCCTTGATGATTTTAGCGCCGTCCGAGCCGTCATTGCCCATACCCGTTAATACCACGGCCAGGCACCTTTCTGCAAACGTCTCCGCCGCCGAGCCGAACATGGCGTTGACGGAGGGAACGTACTTGTCCTCCTCGCTCTTCTCGACCACCGCCGCCACCGCCCTGTCGCCCTTCTTACGCGCCAGGAGGTTCATGCCGCCGGGGGCCACCAAAACCGTGCCTATCTCGATGGGGTCCCCGTCCTCCGCCTCCTTGACCCGAAGGTTCGAGTTCTTGTCCAGGCGCTCGGAAAAGGCCCTCGTAAAGCCCTGGGGCATATGCTGACTGATAAGCACCGCCGCGTCAAGCTTCTGGGGCAAGGAACCCAGGACCGACTGGATGGCCGACGGCCCGCCGGTGGAGGCCCCGATCACCACCACGTCGGCCTTGGGTTTTCCCTCTTCGCGGACGGCCCCGGCGGCCATCCTCGAGGTGGGGGCGGTGAGAGCGCTGATCCTTCTTTGCACGTTCCGGAACTTGAGTTCCCTCACCACCTTGAGCTTGGAGGCCAACTCCATTTGCAGGGTCTCGGGCGATCTCAGATGGTTGCTGGGCTTGGCCAGGAAGTCGATGGCGCCCAGCTCGAGGGCCTTGAACACGTTTTTGTTCTCGCTCCGGGAGGAAATGACCAGCACCGGAGTGGGAAGGCTTTTCATGATAATCCGGAGAAAGGTAAAGCCGTCCATCCTGGGCATCTCCAGGTCGAGGGTGATAAGGTCGGGCTTGGAGTCGAAGGCCTTTTTGATGCCCTCCTCACCGTCGCGAGCCACGCCCACGACCTTGCCCAATCCCGAGTTGTCCACGATCTCGGATATGGTCCTCCTGTTGAAGGCCGAGTCGTCAACCACGAGCACCCGTATCAAATGGTCACTCACGGCCACGCCTCCTGATCGGCTTGCGATAGACGAGGTCGTTCTTTAAATGAACGAGCTCGAACTGGGTCGAGATGCTCATAAGCGACTCCGAATGCCCCAAAAGAAGATACCCCCCCGGATTGAGAAGCTGGTAGAACTGATCCACCACTTGTTTTTTCGCCTCCTGGTTGAAGTAAATGATCACGTTGCGGCAGAAGATTACGTCTATGTTTTTCAGCCTCGGGTTGTCCTTGGCCTCCAGGATGTTGGTGGTGTCGAAGCTCACCATTTTCCTGATTTGGTCGATAAGCCTGAACCGGTTGTTCTCCTGAACGAAGTAAGTCGATTTATAGTAGTCGGTCGTCGCGCGGAAACTGGAGAGCCCGTATTCCGCCTTCCTCGCCTGGGCGACAATCTGGTCGTTGATGTCGGAGCCGACCACGTCGAACTTGAAATGCTCGGTCCCCGGCGTTTCCTGGATAAGGATGGCGATGGTATAGGGCTCCTCGCCGGAGGAGCAGCCGGCGCTCCATACCCTGATCCGATCGTCGCGGGACTTTCTCTTCTGCTCCATCAAAGCGGGAAGTATTTCCTGGTGGAAAGCCCTGAGTTGAAAGTCCTCGCGGAAAAAGTAGGTCTCGTTGGTGGAAAGGGAGTTGATCAGCCGCCTTCTTTCCGTCTGGCCCCGCTCGTCGCGGCCCTCCACCAGGCGGACGTACTCCTCGTACGAGTCCAGACCCACGTCCTCCATTCGGCGCTGGACCCTGCGCTCGAGAAGGTACTTAAGGTCATGCTCGTAATGGAGGCCGCTGACCCGCGTAACCAAGTCCCTGACCTTCTCGAAATGCGCCATCGACATGGGGCCAAGCACCTTGGGCGGGGGACGGGGGTCCCGGATGGACTTGAAGAACTCCTTGCCGAGAACGGGCTTTTTCTCCTTCTCCACCTTGTCCACCACGGAGGGCGCGATCTTGTTGATGCGGGAGATGGCGTCGTCAACGTCAGCCTGGACGCTGTCGTCGCTCGAGAACTTGAGCAGTATGTCAAGGGCCGAGGGCGATCCTATCATGGAAAGCAGCTTGATGGCCGCCAGCTTGTACTCCCGGTTGTCGGCGTCGATGAACTCTCCAAAGTAATCGATGTTTTCATCGGCCAGGGCATCCTTGACCTTTTGCTCGACGAAGTCTCCAAGGCCGGGCTCCCGGGCCAGGATGTAAAGGGACCGAACCGCCGCCTGGCGGGCGCTCTTGGTCGACTCCCTTATACCATCGACGATGAGCTCGACCGCCTCCTTGCTGCGGGTGCGGCCAAGGGCGTCGTAGATGGCCCGCCGCAGGATTTTCTTGTCCAGGAGCGGCCTCAACCCGTCCACTGGAATGGGCTTGCCAATCTTGCCCAGCGAGTGAAGCAGGCTGAATTGAAGAGACAAGTCGCCGGTGGGCAAAAGATCGAGGATCAGGTCGAATGCCTTGTCGCCTCCGATGGCGCCGAGGGCCTCGACCGCGGCCAGCCGGATATTGTCGGAGGAGTGCCTGACCAGGGGGGCCAGAGAATCGACCGCCGCCGGGTCGCCGATGTCTCCCAATATATCGACGATGAACTTCCGGACGTCCAGGTCGGGATGGTTGACGTTGGCCAAGAGGTAGGGAACCGCGTCCTGGGCCATGGCCGCGAGACCCTCCATGGCCGCCGTCCGGCGTCCCGCGTTCTCCTCGTCTCCCAGGGCCTTGATGAAGACGCCCGCGGCCGTTTCCCGGTCCGGGTGCTCCCGAATTACCTCGACGGCCGCCTTGCGCACGCGCCAGTTGTCGTCTCCCAGCGCGTTCTCCACCAGGGGCAGGGCCCACGGCTCGACCGTCTCCCTGAGCGAGGCGACCGCGGACCTTCTGACCTCCTCGTCCGGGCTTATAAGCGCCGCCTTTAAGTTGTCAAAACCGATCGTCAACCTGAGCGTTCTCCCTTAAGCCAAGCCCAGCTTTTGCTTTTTCTTCCGGATAAGGTTTTCCATGGCCTCTTTGAAGTAGTCCCTTTGGGACCTGATTTCCTCGGAAACCCTCGAGTTGTAATGCTTGAGTCCGTCACCTATGTCCTTGGCCAGGAGGTCGTAAAGGTTTCCTTCCTTGACCCCCCGGTCCACCAGGTCGGTGT
>CAXXFL010000002.1:0-768685 GCA_963674965.2 bacterium
CGTTGAGCGAGGACGAGCGGCGCCGGGTGCTGGACGGACTCCACTCCGAGCGCTTTGCCGACAAGGCCCCCCGCGAGGTCTGGGCAACGCTCCTGGACGAGGGGACATGGCTGTGCTCGGTCCGCACCATGTACCGCGTCCTCGACTCGGAAAAGGAAGTCAGGGAGCGGCGCAACCAGCTTCGGCATCCCCGATACAAAAAACCCGAGTTGCTGGCCGAGGCCCCCAACCAGGTCTGGTCCTGGGACGTCACCAAGCTCAAGGGACCGGCCAAATGGACCTGCTACCAGCTCTACGTGATCATGGATATCTTCAGCCGCTGCGTGGTGGGCTGGATGATCGCCCGCCGCGAGAGCGCCGAGCTGGCCCGCCGCCTGATCGGGGACAGCATCCGAAAACAGGAGATCGAGCCGGGACAACTCACAATCCACGCCGACCGGGGGAGTTCGATGAAATCAAAGCCGGTGGCCTTCTTGATGGCCGACCTGGGCGTGACCAAGAGCCACTCGCGGCCCCACGTGTCCGACGACAACCCCTACTCGGAAAGCCAGTTCAAGACCATGAAGTACCGGCCCGAGTTCCCGAGCCGGTTCGGCTCCATCGAGGACGCCAGGGCCTTTTGCGTGAAGTTTTTCGATTGGTACAACCGCGAGCATCGGCACACCGGGATCGGCCTGATGACGCCCGAGATGGTCCATTACGGAATGGCGAGCGAGATCGTGGCCGCCCGGCAAAAAACGCTCGACCACGCCTATGAAAAAAACCCGGAGCGCTTCGTGAAAAGACCGCCGACGGCGCCGGAGTTGCCCGGCAAAGCGTGGATCAACCCACCGGAGAAACCGGAGGAAACAAACAGTTTGCCACACTAAATTCAGGAAAGGCGTGTCTCATTTTGCTTGACACATTCCGCCATGCTGCTTCCTGTGGCAAAGCTGGAGTGGCCAAATATCTAATATCAAAAGGAGCTGAAATTGATGCCCTAACTTCTAAAAGAGATACGCCGCTTAATCGTGCCATTTTCTGGGGACACATCGAAATGGTGAAAATACTATTGGAGAACGGCGCCGACCCGACAATCCGCAACGACAAAGGTAACAATGCTTTTGACATTGCGAAGAATCGTGGTGAACTTGAGATATTGGAATTGCTCAATAAATATGACGACCGTTGATGGGAGTTCTGGGGACAGAGTACTTAATTTATGAAAATCAACTGGGTTCTTCGACGATGAATATTGATGGAATATTTATAAACACCTCTCTAGCCGTAAATAAAGGCGAGATAAGTATGCTGTCCCCAGATCTAAAACATGGACAGATGAAGAAATGGTTTAGGGATAAAAGACCAAAAAGGTAATAAATGCTATATGGTACCCGGCATGATTCGAGCTTTGCGAGACAACACATTGCCATGTGAACGCCAGCAAAGTATTTGCTATTTGGTATTTACATATGTGGATGTGTCCTGGTTCAGCGGGAAATGGAGTACCCCCGCTTTTGCTAAGTGAGTACGGCCTTCGCACTCACCCTCAAGATTCCGCCCTTCGGGCGGGAGTTTTAAGAAGGCATTGGGGGTCTATCGTTTGATGAGTTTAGGCCGGGCGCTGAGGGTGTTCCCCAACGCCCTCTCATTAACGCGATGAGCCCCGCCGGGCTATCCCTCGGCGGGTTGCTCTCCAGCAGTGCCCGCCTCTGTTTCACCCGGCAAGCTCAGGCTACTCCAACCGCCAACGCCATGTCAAGCCCGCCGCGTTCGACCATCCGCCGCCGCTTCCGCTCTTCCCGCGCCGCTTCCAGCTTCAGGTCCCGAGCCGCCCAAATCTCCGCCTCCCGGCCAGCCAGTTTGTCCGCCGGCGCAATGTAACCGATCGCGCTGTGCAACCGCACGTTGTTGTAATGCTCCACATACTCGCCCACGATCCGTTTGGCCTCATCCAAACTAAGCGGCGTCTTCGGACGGACCCTCTGTGCCAACGTAGATGAGACACTTCCCCTATGTTAAATTACTGTAGGGCGGGGGAGGTATTAGGATGTATAGAGAGATGGATGAAGACAGGGATTGTTGGGGAGACGGAGGGAGCCCGTAGGGCGACCGGAGTCTCCCCAACCGGGACGGCCGAGCCGGAGGACACTCCTGCCAAGCGGCCCGAGCGGGTGGGGGCGCCGATCATTCTTCCCGAGCCGGAGGTCCCGGAAAAGCCCGCCCGGCGGCGCTTCACCGCGGCTTACAAGCTCGCAATCCTCGGGAAGGCCGACGCCTGCTCGGGGCATGGCGAGGTCGGCGCCCTGCTGCGCCGGGAGGGCCTTTATTCGTCGCACCTGACGGCCTGGCGCAAGCAGCGGGACGAGGGGGCCTTGAAAGCGCTTTCGCCCGTAAAGCGGGGCCGCAAGCCCAAGGCCAAAAACCCGCTGGCCGATGAAGTGGCCCGCCTCGAGCGCGAGAACGGGAAGCTCCAAAAGCGGCTCGAACAGGCCGAGATGATAATCGACTTCCAAAAAAAAGTTGCCGATCTGCTGGGGATACCCCTGGCCAAGCCGCCCGGCGAAGAGAGCGAATGATGGAATCGGCAAGCACGGCCGCTCCCCGGGTCGGCGCCAAGGCCGCCTGCGAGGCCCTGGGCCTGTCGCGAGCAACGTTTAATCGTCGCGCTAAAATTCCCTTCGGGCCTCCGCCGCCGAGGCGCGCGGCCAAGCCGGCAAGGTCGTTGAGCGAGGACGAGCGGCGCCGGGTGCTGGACGAACTCCACTCCGAGCGCTTTGCCGACAAGGCCCCCCGCGAGGTCTGGGCAACGCTCCTGGACGAGGGGACATGGCTGTGCTCGGTCCGCACCATGTACCGCGTCCTCGACTCGGAAAAGGAAGTCAGGGAGCGGCGCAACCAGCTTCGGCATCCCCGATACAAAAAACCCGAGTTGCTGGCCGAGGCCCCCAACCAGGTCTGGTCCTGGGACGTCACCAAGCTCAAGGGACCGGCCAAATGGACCTGCTACCAGCTCTACGTGATCATGGATATCTTCAGCCGCTGCGTGGTGGGCTGGATGATCGCCCGCCGCGAGAGCGCCGAGCTGGCCCGCCGCCTGATCGGGGACAGCATCCGAAAACAGGAGATCGAGCCGGGACAACTCACAATCCACGCCGACCGGGGGAGTTCGATGAAATCAAAGCCGGTGGCCTTCTTGATGGCCGACCTGGGCGTGACCAAGAGCCACTCGCGGCCCCACGTGTCCGACGACAACCCCTACTCGGAAAGCCAGTTCAAGACCATGAAGTACCGGCCCGAGTTCCCGAGCCGGTTCGGCTCCATCGAGGACGCCAGGGCCTTTTGCGTGAAGTTTTTCGATTGGTACAACCGCGAGCATCGGCACACCGGGATCGGCCTGATGACGCCCGAGATGGTCCATTACGGAATGGCGAGCGAGATCGTGGCCGCCCGGCAAAAAACGCTCGACCACGCCTATGAAAAAAACCCGGAGCGCTTCGTGAAAAGACCGCCGACGGCGCCGGAGTTGCCCGGCAAAGCGTGGATCAACCCACCGGAGAAACCGGAGGAAACAAACAGTTTGCCACACTAAATTCAGGAAAGGCGTGTCTCATTTTGCTTGACACATTCCGGGATGCATTCCTTCTTCAGCGTTTGATACCACCGCTCCTTCTTGCCGTTGCTTTGCGGATAGTACGGCGAGGTCCGAACGTGCGTCATCCCGCTCACTCGGATGAACTCCTTGAAATCCCGGGCGATGAACTGCGGCCCATTGTCCGAGATGATGCGAGGCCGAGCAGCCGGATACTTCTCCTTCGCCCGCTCCAGGATCACTTCAACCTCCCACTCCTTCATGCTCTCTCGAATGTCCCAGTGGACCAGGTAGCGGCTTTGGCCGTCAATCACGCTGAACAGGTAATAAAACGTCCCGCAAATATTGATGTGGCTCACGTCAATGTGCCAGTGTTCATGCGGCCTTTCGGGCTGCTCGAAACCCGTGCCCTTCAGCGACGGCTGGCCCGAAAACCGACCCAGCAAACCCGCTTCCGACAGCACCCGGTAAACGCTCGCCGGAGACACGCATACCAGATTCTCATCAAGCATCATGAACGCCAGCCGGCGGTAACCCTCCAGCGGGTGATCGAAATGATAGCGGATGATCGCCTGCTTCTCCCAATCCAAAAGCCAATGGTCCCGAGGGACCTTGCCGTTGTGCTCGTTGGCCAGGCCGTAGCGCTTCTTCCAGTCGTAGTACTTCGAGCTCGATATCCCCAGCCAATCGATCAGACGGGCCGCCGGAAGCTCCGCGCGGGAAAGCCAGTAGCCGACGTAGTCAACCACCTCGTCCCGCGTGTCGGGGGGGACCCATGCGGCCCTCAGAGGTCCCCAAGCTCTTTTTTTAACTTGACGTGGTCCTCCATCAGCTCTGAAATCACCTCGTCCTTCTTCCGAAGCTTGGCTTCCAGCGCCTCGATCCGCTCTGCCTCGCGCCGCTCCGGCCGGGAGGGCTGCCGTTCGAAGGCCGCCGCGCCGTTTTCAAAGAACTGCTTCTGCCAGTTGTAGAACTGGGTCGGCTGAATCCGCTCCTGCTCGCAAAGCTCCGACACTGCCACCTTGTCAACCAGGTGCCGCCTCAGCACCCGAACCTTCTCCTCCGCCGTAAATCTTCTTCGTCTCCCTTCCATCGTCCCGCCTCCTTCTCGATATAACTATCCTCGCGGAGGCGTTCTCCATTTTCAACTGAGGCAGGACAGATGCACTTGAATGCTTATCGAAACAGGTGTCAAACATCGACAGCTACAAATGCAGTTCACAAGTGCTCCGGGCATAGCGAATGAGCTAATATGGTTGCTTTTACTACAATTTAGTAGTATGTTTTCATACGGCTGGAGGGGTTATAAACAGGGCAGGAAATGCACAATTCTAAATATGCAAAATAAATGCAGGCTGTCCTCCGGACGATTTGAGTGATAACATTTTACCAAAGGGACGCAATTTGTAACGTGTTCTCAGAAGCGGAGAAAAAAATGTATGTAGCGGAAATAAAATTCACATTTTCCCCCAAGCTCGATCGAGATGATATTAATAATACTGAACTTTAGAACTTTTTAGTCTGGTTTGCACGTATCGACATTAAGCAGCCTCCTTGAGGGGCGTAATTTCCTCTGGTTTGGGGTCGGAATGGAAAGCGGGAGAAATTCGCAAAGCCTTGTAGAAAGCGCGTCGGAGCCGACCGACGCTTGGGGGGCCGCTCGGGTCCCACCACGGTTCGGCCTCGATCTTTTCCGCCTCCGGGACGCAAAGGGCAAGCAGGCCCAAAAGGCCGTAGGCGACCAGGCAGAGGTTGGCGTGGCGCTTGATGGCCGTGAACGACCTCTGGCGATAGTCGCCGAAACCGCCCGCCGTCTTCACCTCCCGGAACAACTCCTCGATCTTCCAGCGGCCCGAATACGTTTCCAGCGCCCGCTCCGGCTTCATCTCGACGTCGGTGGTGAAAAACACGTTCATTTTTTTGCCGGAGCGCCGGGGGAAAATGATGACGAGTATCGGCTTGTCGCCGAGGGTGGCGCTGGGGACCATCACCCCGACGAAGGCCTCGATGGTAACGGTCTTGCCGTAAATCCTGGCCTTGATTTTTTCGCGCTTCGATCTTTTCAACCACAGTTGTTGGGGGCTGAACTTCTTGCCGCGCTTGGGCGGCCTTCCCGGACCATTCTTCCTTTTGGGGAGTTCGTAGAGCGCCGCGTTCGAGCGGAGGCGGCTGATCAGGACCACCTCTTTGCCGTCGAACTCGAGACCGGCCAACTTGGCCTTGGCGTAGAGGTTGTCCACCACCAGGACCAGTCTCCGAGCGGGCCAGGAGAACCTTTTTATCATCATGGCGGCCAACTCGATCTTGGTTTTGAACTCCCATCCCTTGGGGCAAAACTTTTCCTGGACGAAGAGCAGCGCCGAGAGGGGGAAGGCGAACCACTTGCCCCCGCGCTCCCATAGAAGCGCCATCACCACCCAGCAGTGGCCGAGCACCCGGCGCTTTTGATGGCCGGGGTTTTTGTCCGTCGGGTCCGGGTAATAGCCCAGACCGAAGAACTTCTTGCCCCATTTCTTGACCAGGGTGTCGTCGACGGCGACGACGATCTCGTCCATGATCTTGAGTCGTTGGGCCACCAGGTCGAGCAGGCATTGACTCACCTTTTGGCAGGACCACCGGCCCTTGCGCATGAAAGCGTAGGGCGTGGTCCAGTGCATGACCCGGTGGACTTGGGTGAGGCGCATGACCTCGGTCACGCAGTGCTGGAGACCGAACAGCGCCGCGTGGGCGATAATGAAGGTCTGGAAGTGCTCGAACCCGGGCTTGGAGAAGCAGTTGACAAATACAAGCATCAGCGGCAACATAAGAGCTTGAGCGTTCATCAGCGTTCACTCCCGCGTTATGAGGGCCGATCACACCTCTCATTATACGGGAAAAACTGGTGAACGCTATTTTTACATGGTGGAACATGGCTAAAAAGTTCTAAAGTTCAGTAATAATAAAATAGACGATATATTGCGGGTATGGTCAACCAACGGACAAATAATTAGAAGTGACGTTCCTATAGTTTTCAAAACAAAAAGCTGTACGGCATTTGCAATGGTACCGGAAGAAGATTCACTGAATCTCAAGTTCGCAAATAAGTATGTCAAGAGGGAACTAACAATTCTTAAACAGATAGGGCTACGATTACATTTAGTAAAAATTCTCGGTGAGGAAGCGGAGCTAAGTAGTATTGACAGTTGTAAAAGTCCAACATGGCTTATCATGTGGCCTAGATATCTAGAACCTCCACTTCGATGTGGCGATCATTTTCTACCTATCCCCTTGTATAGACTCTCCCCATCTAATAATGATGAGATATACTATGACGACATTTGCTTTTGGCATGAAGCCTATAGAGCTTTCCATTACATCTGGACATATGGCACGGGAGAAAGATATGCATATCGCCAGCTTTCAAGCCTGAATAGTAAGCTTACAAAAGAAGGATTAAAAGTCAGGGAACGCATTGAGTCTTTAACTCGCACACCGACGTATTATTTTTTAGATCGTATTTATGGCAGAAGTTTAAAACAGGAAAAAGCAAGACGTTGTCCTTCTTGTGGAGGGGCATGGATACAGGAGGAACCAATTCATGGCAGGTTCCATTTTAAATGTGAAAAATGCAGGTTATTAAGCACCACTGCTGATTGGTTCTCATAAGGAGTGGAAAGGATAATAATTTATGCGCCGGTGGTTGACGCTCCCGCAGACTACAAGGACTACAACAGGTAACCCATCTATGAAAGCAAATTGTCAACCCTGGACGGTCTCATCCTCCAGTTGCCAAAGCTTTTTCTTCTTTCCGTCTACCCTCCTTTACCCGAAAGAATCATGACCGGAGGACCGAGCGGGCGAGGGACGGAGGGCGGGATTGTTTCGGGTCAATCCCATGACGGAAAGATGAAAAAGCGCCCCCCGGTCCGTGCCTCCCTCCAACCATCTATTCGAGGTCAAGAGGTCGTAAGCCTCACGAATACGTTCGGTGTCCCGGCGTTGCTCCATACACATAGAAGGCCTTCGCGGCCACGGGTTACCAAGGAGTCGCCGAAAACTATTTTGGAGTGACACGGATTCTCGCGCCTCCTGGCCCGCCCTCAAGCCGGCCAAGTCACGGACGCGACCTCAACGAGTCAAACGGCCTCCTTGATCTTCCAGTAATACTTCCTCGTCTTGACCTTGCTCGTGGGCGTCACGTTGAGCTTGCCCGCGTCGAATTCCTCGCCGTCCAACATCATTCTCCACATGACGCGGCAAAGCCGCTGGGCCACGCAGACCACCGCCTTCTTGTAACCCTGCCTCGCCGCCACCCGGGCGAAATACGGGTTGAGGGGGTGAGTGGGACGGCCCGCGTGATGGGCCGCCTCCACCAGCATCGAGCGGGCCTCCGAGGACCCGCGCTTGGTGATACGGCCGTGGACCACCCGGTCGCCGCTGTCCCAACTGGACGGACAGAGTCCAAGGTAGCTTACCGCCTGGCCGCTCCGCTCGAACCGCCCGGCGTCGGCGATAACGGAAAGAAAGGTCGCCGCCGTCACCGGACCCACGCCGGGGACGGTCTGGAGCAGGGGATAAGCATCGGCGAAATGGGCGCCCGCCTCCTTTTCGATTTTCTTGTTCAAGCGAGCGACTTCCTCCGAGACCTGACGCCAGGTCCGAAAGTGCATCCGCAAAAGGTCGCGCTGGAAGGAGTCCGGGCAGGACTCCAGCGCCCGCTTCCAGCCTGAGGCGGTGTTCAGGCGGAAAGACACTCGAACTCCCTCGCCCCGCAAAAGGGCCTTGGCCGAGTTGACCTGGGACGTCATTTGGCGGATGAAAAAACGGCGGCGGCCGAGCAGGGACCGCAGGCGGCGAACGGACCGGCCGGGCACGTAGACGCGGCTGACGTAAAGATCGCGGCGCAGACCGTCGCAAATCTCGAGGGCGTCGCGGCCGTCGCTCTTCTGGTTGGGGCGGAGCGACTTGGCCCGCACTTCGGCGGCGTTGATCACGTAAGGGTGAAACCCCAGCTCGGAGAGTTGCTCGCTGACCCAAAAGGACTGGGCCCCGCTCTCCAGGCCGGTCTTGATCCCGAGCTCGCCTCCGAGCCGGCCGAGAAGTTCCTCGAAGCCGGCGCGGTCGGTAGCCACGTCCCCCCGGGCGATTATTTTTCCGTCCTCCTCCTGGGCCACGAACACCGTCCTCCTTGAATGCACGTCCAATCCGAGATAAGTTGTCATTGGGCTGTACCTCCCTTCATTTATTTGGGGCCCTGCATTGCAACCCCTTGGTTTACGGTTATACCTCAAACCGTCTTGGAGGACAGCCCGCTTTCATGTTTACACATTGCCCTCAGGCGTGAGACCTCCGGCGTAACCCATAGCTTTTGCTATGTGGGCGAGCATAGCGAGCAGGTCGCGTGGTACCAAGAATGGGGGTTGCCGCTCTCCCGCGGTTATGCTTGGAGAATATGAAGTCGCGGGTCGGGTATTAAAGTTATACGCGCCGACCTGCTCCCTTCGGTCGCCCACATAGGCGAGCTATGTGGGTTACCCGTTCGGACGGGTGACGTGCGTGGTGAACGCGGGCAACTCGGTGGTGTCTTATGAATACGACGGCATGAACCGGCCTTGGAAGAGGAAGTATTGGGCCGGGTCGAGCTGCGCGAACAAGGGGTCGCTTCTGAGGACGATCGAGGTGGGGTATATTGGCGGGCGGATCGATTATATTAAGGACGACAAGGTTGGGGGCACGGCGCTGGATTACGAGTATGACGAGTACTTTCGGGTTTCGTCGGTCGAGCAGACGGTATGCGCGGACGCGGGTTGCGGTTCGACGGTCGGGGAGACCGTGTATTATGAGTATGACGCCGGGGACCGGGTGACGAGGATGGCGACGGCGGACGGGGAGACGGTTGAGTACGGGTATTACGACGACGGGTCGTTGCGGGTGGTGAGCAGGAACGGGACCACGGTGGCGGAGTACGAGTACGATCAGCAGGGCGCGCGGAGCAAGGTTACGCGGTACCGGGCGGACGGGGTGACGACGTCGTCGGCGACGGAATACGGTTACGACGAGCAGGGGAGATTGACGGACATCCATCACAAGGACGGGAGTACCACGCTGTCGAGGTATCAGTACGAATACGACTCGGGCGCCAACGCCAAGGGGCAAAGGACGGCGCAGGCGCGGACCTTGAGCGGTTCGTCGGTGCGGGTCGAGTACGAGTACGATTCGTTTTATCGGCTGTCGAGGGCGGGGACGTGGGACGGCTCGACGCTGGAGTACGAGTATGATACCCTGGGGAATATCCTGTCCGTGACCGAGGTCGACGGCGGTTTCGACCTGGAGGAGGAGACGTACTTTTACGATAGTTACGGGATGAACCGTTTGGAGGCGATCTGGTACGACATGGACGCTGACGGGGACACGTCGGAGCCGGCTGATTACGTGGTGCGGTACGATTATAATGACGCGGGGTCCATGTCGGCACGGGACGTGATTAACGGTACCACGACGGTGGAGGCTCGGGATTATTATTATGACGCCGACGATATGCTGGTGGAGGTCAAGGAAGGCTCGACCACGGTGGTGGAGTATGTCTACGACGCGCTTGGGCGGCGGGTGCTGAAGGACCTTGGGACGGAGGAGACGATTTATTTTTACGACGGCGAGGATATCGTGCAGACGTGTGACGGGGCGACGGTGGTAGGCCGCTACGTCCACGGCCCCGGCATAGATGACGTGCTGCAAGATATAGAATCTGGTGGCTCAAACTTCATCCTGACCGACGGTCTCGGTTCCCTCACGGAACTGGAAGCCAACGGCTCCCTCACCATGCGCTCCGAATACTCCCCCTTCGGCGACCAAAGCATTACATATGATCCCAACTCCATCGGCCTAGGCGGCTACGGGTATACAGGAAGAGAGTATGATGAAGAGACCGGGTTGATGTATTACAGATCGAGGTATTATAGTACGGAACAGAGGCGGTTCGTGCAGGAGGATAAATTTGCCGGGATATTAATATGGCAAGTCACTTTTATTAATAAATACACATACGTCATAAATGATCCCATTAATTATACCGATCCAATGGGTCTTTACATAGGGCAATTGCCGCCCTACCCTAAAGGCTATAATCCAGATACATGGATACATGGATTTCGTGCAGACCGCCGAACTGGCAAACTTGAGCGGTACCTTCAGGATCCAGAGACCGGCAGGACGTATCGACCTCATGCGGAAACTGACAGTCATTTTAGGCATAATGACTGGACGGATCCGGGTGGAGGAAAGGGTGGAAGAGATCCCAAAAAATCTCTAAAAAGGAGACCGAATCAAAAGAGACCAGCCTATGGTGACCAATCAGAAACCGATCCTAATGGTTGTGAACCCGAGGGATGGGGTATTGAAGATATAGATAGATGGGACCCGGATAAGAACCACAATGCCGTTGGGTTTTCAGAAGATCCGTTATTGGATTGGATGATGGGGTATGGCGGGAAATATCCAAGATTATTTTTCCTGCCGATCATCCCTTGGTTTCCAATACCAGGATTTGCCCCGGCTACTGTGCCCTTTTCGGCGCCCGTGCCCGTACCGGCGTAATAGTGCCTTGCCGGAGTTTTCCGATGAGAATAAACGAGCTTATCGAATCCGCAAGAGAAACCATGGACTTTTCCGCAGAAGAGATGGCTAAGTTGCTGGATATCACTTATGATTCTTATCTTGATATCGAGGATCATGATGACGAGCTATACTACTCCTCACTTGACATTATTCTATTAATCTCGGAGAAGCTTGAGCTTGACCTTTCCGAAATGATTAAACTTCTATATCCGGATACCCAGGACGCGCGGAACATCGATAACACTCTTCAATCTCTGAGGGTTGCGAAGGGATTCTCGGTCAGTGAATTGTCCGATATTATTGGGTTCTATGAGATTGTCATCGAGGAGTACGAGGAGGATCATAGCAAACTATTTAAATCCTTGCCTCTCTTCGCGGTGTACGACCTTGCAAAAGCGCTTGGCATTTCCATTTTGGATATTATATCGATTTGCAAAAACAACTAGTACACCACGGGGTGGCCCACGCAATATTGTCTTCAATATTGCGTGGGCGGCGAAGCCGCAGGCTGAACGCTTCTGACGCCAATCGTATTGAACGGCCCTTTTTCAAGTGGAGGAGCTAAAAACAATCAATGCTTTATTTTTACGACGGCGAGGATATCGTGCAGGCGTTCGACGGGGCCACGGTGGTAGGCCGCTACGTCCACGGCCCGGGAGTCGACGACCTCCTCCAGGGCGAAAACTCCGGCGGGTCCGCCTTCCCGTTAACCGACGGTCTCGGCTCCCTCACCGAGTTCGAGTCCAACGGCGCCGTCTTCATGCGCTTCCAATACACCCCCTTCGGCGCCCAGACCTCCACCTACAACCCCTACTCCCTCCAGTCCCCCTACGGCTACACCGGCCGCGAGCACGACGACGAAACAGGATTGATGTATTACCGCTCCCGCTACTACAGCCCCGAGCAGAGGCGGTTTGTGCAGGAGGATAAGTGGGCTGGCCGGACATTTATTCCAAACTCATACAATTCGAAGTATTCCTATTCAGCAAGCAACCCTACAAATTTCAATGATCCGTATGGATACTGGATGGATGATATATATGTGATAGCGCAAACTGAAATACTATATGAGGCTTGGTGGTTAACTAGGAGCCCGAGGTATCGGGTTTGGGGGCCACAAAATAATTGGACCAGATTTGTATCAAATATCCCCTCACAAAACCCATATTCTAAAACATTCGTTATGCCAATGGGACATATCGTTTCAACCATGGACTGCATTGAAACGGGCCTATGTGATGGAAGCGTCGATCCCGGATTTGCTTGTCAAAGCTATGCTCAAGACTTGGCTGATTTTCTTAAAAAGCATGGCAATTTCCCTGATGACCTTGATGTTAAAATTGAGCCACGCCAAGTTGGGAAACCTTATGCAAACTCTCATGATCGTGTGTATATAGAGTTTAACGGCTATGAATATTCATATGACCCGTTTTGGAGAGTTGGGCCATTCTTTAGAAGAGGGATTCCAGGTACTGAGCATATGTGAAAGGATCTGAGTTATGGTGAAAGCGAAGGCTATATTTCCTTATTTTTTAACTATTGTTGCCACAATGTTTATACTAATGTTAATTGATGGCTATCTACAGTTTGACTACAGGGCTCTCAACACGGAAGCAAAAGATGAGTTACGTATGATTTATGATAGTCAATCGCGTTACTTCGAACATAACAAAGAACTTGCAGTTGATTTTAAAACTATGGGACATGTACCTAATAATGAAAGATATGCTATTTATTATAATAATACGGTCATACCATCCAAACGCTCTGAATCAGTATCATTACCCAATTTCTATAGGTGTTATCGAGATGATAAAAAATGGAACGCATATGCAGTGGGAAACTTAGATGCCGATGAAGAATTAGATATTTGGATGATAGATGAAACGGGGAAGATTTTATATCTACATGATGACTACCGATCACTGCTGGCAGTACCTGGAGTAAACGCACCGTCGATCAAGTAAAATTTAATTCCCGAAATGGTTGGATTCAAGCGTTTAACACGCATTGGCGGAGACGCCATACGTAACCAACGGATACACATTGTGTCTATGTGTATTGTTGGTGGGGGAGCATGGTGAACCTCAAAAGGATTAGTAGCGATATGATACAAATCGCGGAAATGACAGAGTTTAAAATAATGGCGGTATCTTTTACTGCAAGTTTAATACTTATGTTCGTTGTATTCCCCGCATTATATTTGTCTTCATTTGATGTTTGTTTACTGGATAAACTGGTTACTGGAATATCTTTCGTGTCAGCATCATTGGGCATAATTTTCTTTTCTCTGACGTGTTATAAAATTGGATTTCAACAAAATGACTACGACCTTAATAAGTTGATAAGTTTTGTAAAGACGTCTTTTAAATCCTACCCAAAATGGATGTATCCAATTTTGCTAATATCTTTAATTCTTAGCTCCATGACGTTATTGTCATTTTTAATATTTGGCTTTGGGTTTCTATATTGGGGAGTTTATTTACTGGTACACTAACCGCGGGGTGGCCCACGCGATATTGTCTTCAATATTGCGTGGGCGGCGAAGCCGCGGGCTGAACGTTCCTGACGCCAATCGTATTGAACGGCCCTTTTTCAAGTGGAGGAGCTAAAAACAATCAATGCTTTATTTTAACGACGGCGAGGATATCGTGCAGGCGTTCGACGGGGCCACGGTGGTAGGCCGCTGCGTCCACGGCCCGGGAGTCGACGACGTCCTCCAGGGGATGGACTCCGCCGGGGGCGCCGCCTTCCCCCTCACCGACGGTCTCGGCTCCCTCACCGAGTTCGAGTCCAACGGCGCCGTCTTCATGCGCTCCGAATACTCCCCCTTCGGCGCCCAAACCTCCACCTACAACCCCTACTCCCTCCAGTCCCCCTACGGCTACACCGGCCGCGAGCACGACGACGAAACCGGCCTCATGTTCTACCGCTCCCGCTACTACAGCCCCGAGCAGCGGAGGTTCACGCAGGAGGATAAGTGGGAAGGGATGGCATATTTTCCAAACTCATACAGCACGAAATATCCATATGTATCTAATAGCCCATTGAATCATGTGGACCCAGACGGGTATTGGTGGAAAGAATCTTGGGTTTATGCTGAAGCCTTTCTATTAATGCAAGTATGGGGGATAACCAGCGGGCCCCGCTATTGGACCTGGGGGCCTCAGAATAATCTTGAAAGAAGTCTAATGACGGGTAACGGGACTATGCGGGATATCGTGGGCAAAGCCGCATTTTCTGGGTTTGGAAGACCATTTTACTATGAAATTGTAGATTGTGTTCAAGGGGGTAGGTGCGATGGAACTATCGCCGATGATTTCCAGTGCAGTGCGTACTCACAAGACCTAGCTGATTTCATGAACTCTTACGGATATTTCCCCGGCGTAAAAATTTCTTCACAACCAGTGGCTAATTACCCAATTGGTTACTCCCATGATCGCACATATTTTGACTTTGACAATGGAGATTATTTTGCACTAGATCCGTATTGGAAATTAGGTCCTCTATTTTCAGAAGGAGCGCCAGGAACTGGCCATTTGCCGCATCAATGAGGAAATAATATGAATAGGAGAAAATATAAATTATCTGGTTTAAGCGATAACATTTCTATCACTAGACTCCAATTATATCTATTATGCGTGATACTATGTACTATTGCCTTGTTGGTACCGGGATTCATAGATAGCTATTTACGATATAATTTAAAAGCGCTTAGTACGGACGCAAAATGGGAACTACGCTCGATTTACGATAGTCAGTTGCTCTACTTTGAAGATAAAAATGAATTTGCCATTGACTTCGTTGTCCTGCCTCAGTTGAAAATGGAGAACGCCTCCGCGAGGATAGTTATATCGAGAAGGAGGCGGGACGATGGAAGGGAGACGAAGAAGATTTACGGCGGAGGAGAAGGTTCGGGTGCTGAGGCGGCACCTGGTTGACAAGGTGGCAGTGTCGGAGCTTTGCGAGCAGGAGCGGATTCAGCCGACCCAGTTCTACAACTGGCAGAAGCAGTTCTTTGAAAACGGCGCGGCGGCCTTCGAACGGCAGCCCTCCCGGCCGGAGCGGCGCGAGGCAGAGCGGATCGAGGCGCTGGAAGCCAAGCTTCGGAAGAAGGACGAGGTGATTTCAGAGCTGATGGAGGACCACGTCAAGTTAAAAAAAGAGCTTGGGGACCTCTGAGGGCCGCATGGGTCCCCCCCGACACGCGGGACGAGGTGGTTGACTACGTCGGCTACTGGCTTTCCCGCGCGGAGCTTCCGGCGGCCCGTCTGATCGATTGGCTGGGGATATCGAGCTCGAAGTACTACGACTGGAAGAAGCGCTACGGCCTGGCCAACGAGCACAACGGCAAGGTCCCTCGGGACCATTGGCTTTTGGATTGGGAGAAGCAGGCGATCATCCGCTATCATTTCGATCACCCGCTGGAGGGTTACCGCCGGCTGGCGTTCATGATGCTTGATGAGAATCTGGTATGCGTGTCTCCGGCGAGCGTTTACCGGGTGCTGTCGGAAGCGGGTTTGCTGGGTCGGTTTTCGGGCCAGCCGTCGCTGAAGGGCACGGGTTTCGAGCAGCCCGAAAGGCCGCATGAACACTGGCACATTGACGTGAGCCACATCAATATTTGCGGGACGTTTTATTACCTGTTCAGCGTGATTGACGGCCAAAGCCGCTACCTGGTCCACTGGGACATTCGAGAGAGCATGAAGGAGTGGGAGGTTGAAGTGATCCTGGAGCGGGCGAAGGAGAAGTATCCGGCTGCTCGGCCTCGCATCATCTCGGACAATGGGCCGCAGTTCATCGCCCGGGATTTCAAGGAGTTCATCCGAGTGAGCGGGATGACGCATGTTCGGACCTCGCCGTACTATCCGCAAAGCAACGGCAAGAAGGAGCGGTGGTATCAAACGCTGAAGAAGGAATGCATCCGTCCGAAGACGCCGCTTAGTTTGGATGAGGCCAAACGGATCGTGGGCGAGTATGTGGAGCATTACAACAACGTGCGGTTGCACAGCGCGATCGGTTACATTGCGCCGGCGGACAAACTGGCTGGCCGGGAGGCGGAGATTTGGGCGGCTCGGGACCTGAAGCTGGAAGCGGCGCGGGAAGAGCGGAAGCGGCGGCGGATGGTCGAACGCGGCGGGCTTGACATGGCGTTGGCGGTTGGAGTAGCCTGAGCTTGCCGGGTGAAACAGAGGCGGGCACTGCTGGAGAGCAACCCGCCGAGGGATAGCCCGGCGGGGCTCATCGCGTTGATGAGAGGGCGTTGGGGAACACCCTCAGCGCCCGGCCTAAACTCATCAAACGATAGACCCCCAATGCCTTCTTAAAACTCCCGCCCGAAGGGCGGAATCTTGAGGGTGAGTGCGAAGGCCGTACTCACTTAGCAAAAGCGGGGGTACTCCATTTCCCGCTGAACCAGGACATTCGTCAGCATGGGATATATTCCAAACAATGAAAGATACAGTCTCATCTATAACGACGTCTTAGTACCGGCTAAAAAGGGAACCGGAGCTCCATTGCCTGGGTTTTTTAAGTGTTATGTAAATAAGCAACAATGGAATGCCTATGCAGTGGCCGAATTAGATAATGACAGTGGCTTGGATATTTGGATGATAAATGAGAAGGGTGAAATATATCATCTACAAGATGATTATGATGTATCTGGTCCTACTTTAATGGTGGATGACAGATATTTTAGCTACAAGCGAATGCGAATGTAGACATTTAGGTCAGGGTGATTTGACGCGGGCAACGGCGAAGCCGCGGGCTGAACGCTTTTGACGCCAATCGTATTGAACGGCCCTTTTTCAAGTGGAGGAGCTAAAAACAATCAATGCTTTATTTTTACGACGGCGAGGACGTGGTGCAGTCGTTCGACGGGGCGACGGTGGTAGGCCGCTACGTCCACGGCCCGGGCATAGATGACGTGCTGCAAGACATAGAATCTGGTGGCTCAAACTTCATCTTGACCGACGGTCTCGGCTCCCTCACCGAGTTCGAGTCCAACGGCGCCGTCTTCATGCGCTCCGAATACTCCCCCTTCGGAGCCCAAACCTCCACCTACAACCCCTACTCCCTCCAGTCCCCCTACGGCTACACAGGAAGAGAGTATGACGACGAAACCGGCCTCATGTTCTACCGCTCCCGCTACTACAGCCCCGAGCAAAGGCGGTTCACGCAGGTGGATAAGTGGGGCGGTGATGTTTATTGGCCTCGACAAACTGACCCGGTCTTGGGTCGAGACCGGGTTCAAGGCCCATCCGGACGTTTTAAGAATAAACGGCCGCCCGGTGCTGGTGGGGGACGGGATCAAGGTAGCCAAGTCCGGCGGGAAGATGCCGGGGGTGAAGCTGTTGCATCAGGAATCGGATTCCAACACCAAGCCCGAATACATCATGGGGCACTCCTGCCAGGCCGTCGCGGTACTGGGCCGGGCCATGCAAAGCTTCTTCGCCATCCCCCTTTGCCGCCTAATCCACGAAGGGACCGTCTTCTCCAACCGCGACCGGCGGACCCTGCTCGATAAAATGGCGGCGCTCATCGATTCGATCGGGCTCGAGGAAAATTGCTACTTCGTGGCCGACGCCTATTACGCGAGCGGCAGGTCGTTAAAGGATTGTTGGCCCAGGGACACCACCTCGTCACTTCGGTACGCAAAAACGCGGTGGCTTACTCGAATTCCCCCCTACGGGGGACGGCCGCGTCGCCCCTGGTATTTGTCTTGCCATTGCCCTGAAATTACGGGCCGACCCGTTAAAAAACAGCTAGAAGACATTTTAAGTCTGTCGGTCAGTGTAGCAGTCGTGTTTAAAACGGGACTGACGCGATAATGACTTTCCCCTTTTGGATTATGGGTCCGGCGTTCTGGTTCACTTCTCCTTTTCCCTTTCCTCGAGCCTTATTTTCCGTCGGGCCTGGGCCTCGCGGTTCCTTCTTCGATCATCCTCCGTCTCGAGTATGAGGGGAGGAACGGCGGTGGGTCGGCCGTCCTCGTCAATGGCCACCATGGTAAGATAGGCGCTGACCACGTGACGCGTCTCGCCCGTCTTGGTGTTCTCCACCTCTGCCCTCACCCCCACCTCCATCGAGCTGCGGCCCACGTGGTTGAGGCTGGCCTTGAGAATGAGGAGCTCGCCGATGTAGCTGGGGCCGTGGAAGACCAGCCGGTCCACCGAGGCCGTCACCACGTAGGAACCAGCGTGACGGGAAGCAACCACTCCCGCGGCCGTGTCGATATATTTCATGATCGAGCCGCCATGGACGTTTCCCCTCGAGTTCGCGTCCGACGGCAGCATGAAATGCGCCATGGTGATGGCGCCGTCACTCGCCCTCTTGCCTTCCATTTATTCTCCCTTTCTCCTCGAAATCGATTTTAAAACAAGTTATGATACCATGTCCGGCCCCGAGCTTCGCCCTTGCCGGCTGCCCGCTAAAGGGAAATCAGGAGGAATGAAATAATGGCCCGTAAAAATATTCGTTTTTTCGCGCGTCTTATCTTTTGCCTTATACTTCCGGCCCTGGCCGCGCCGCCCCTTTCCCTGGCGCAAGACGAAGCCGGGCGGCCGCTTCCGATCCGGATGACCCTCAAGTACAACGGCGTGCTCACCATCTCCGACATGCGTCCCTTCCCGTACGACGGCCGGGAGGCAGAGTCCATCGGGACCGTCACCGACCTGGGCGGAGGCTTGGCCGAAATACGCTTCCCCGCCTCGAGCGCCGGCGCCCCTCCCCTCCTCATGATGCCCGGCTTCAACGCCGTGCCCCTCAGGGTCGAGATAATGCCCCGCGACCTGGTTGGAACGGTCGACTTCAACACGGGCGAGGTCAAACTCAGCTTTGACGCGGCCTTCCAGCCCAACGTCTTGGGACTCAAGTCCTCGCCCCTGTCGGTGATCACGGAGCTGACCACGGGGACCTCGAGCGGAGACTTCCGGGAGGTCGAGGGAAGGCCCCTTGACGAAAAAGGCGACTGCCGCCTGGTTGGCGTGGCCGTTGTGCCCAAAACCAAGGACATGATGGTTAACTCTTTCCTGTCCCTTCCCACCGACGCGGTGACCGAGATGGAGGTTCACTTCGATTTCCCGGAGGGAAGGCCCGGCCAGGCCCCTCCCACTCCGGACAAGGCCTTCTTCGGCGTGGGCAAGAGGGGCCGGCTCACCATCGGCTCCATGCCGGCTTTCAAGTACGACGGCAAGGGCTCGGGCGGCGCGGGTTTGATCGAGGTGATGGATAACGGCGTCATGCGGGCGCGCTTCGGGGGTGAGGACCTCGTCATTCCTCCCCTCAGGCTCATGCCCGGATCGGGTTTCGCCCGGGTCGAGATCGAGACCAGGGAACTGACCGGGACCATCGACCCGGAGACGGGAAGGATCGAGCTCGAGTTCGACGCGACCTTCGTTCCCAAGATGGGCAAGACCGCCATGACGCCCATATCCGTTGTCACGTCCCTTACCACTGAGACCTCGAGGGGCATGAAAAAGGAGCTTCAAGGGACCCGCATGAACGAGTACGGCGACGCCTTCCTGGTGGGAGTGGCCATAGTGCCCAAGACCGACGACCCGGGGGTGAACGCCCTCCTCGGCCTTCCCGCCGACGCGGCCTGCGAGTTGCCCGTGCATTTCGACTTCTTCGGCGGGAAAGAGCCGGACCTGGCCATGACGCTCGGACCGGAGGAAATCATTCGATAATAGCCAAACGGACCCGCCACGCCTAAAAAAATGGATTCGGAGGCCGGAGCACTGGCGCGAGTATAAACCCATTTTTTTTAAGGCGCTCATTGCGGATTAAACGTTTTATGCTAGCATTCATAAGATGAAAGCCCTGGCGTTTTCAGGAAGGCGGTCACGGTCTTGCTTCCCAGTACCAGGCGATCGTTCAGTGACCACTGAACGCGATTTTCATTTTTATCAGGTGGAGGTAATCTCAAATGAAAAAGGCTTTGTTCTTTCTGGCGATGATATCCATTATCGGGGTATCCATGCTTGCCGCCGGCGGCGGTAAAAAAATCAAGTTGGGCGTCATCCAACTCCGGATCGATCATCCTGACCACATTCTTCTGAGGAAAAGCTTCGTCGAGGAACTCGAGAAAAAAGGCTATGAGGTCGAGGCGACCGTCTTTAACGCCAACTCGGACAAGTATCCCGTGGAGTACTGCTCACGCGCCGCGGCCGAGGCCAGGAGAATGCAGGATGAGGGTTACGACCTCATCTACTGCACGGCCACTTACCACTGCATGAAGGACGAGAATCTTACGGTCCCGGTGATTGACGGCGTCTTTATATCGCCCATCATCCTCGGGTACGCCGAGGAAAGAGACGGCGCGAAATACTGTAAGGGCAACGCCACGGGAAGCATCTTCGGATACGCCTTCAAGGACGTCGTCGAAATGGCCAAAAAAATCAAACCCGACGCCAAGAAAATTGGATACGTCTATAACCCCGCCTCTCCCATATCCAGGCCCATGGCGGAACTGGAGGAAGAGGCGAAAAAAGTCGGACTGCAAGTGATCGGGTATCCATTCGCGGATTCCAAGGAGGGACTCCAGGCGATTAGGAAAGCAGCCGATGAGGTGGACATTTCATTCGGCACCAACGACATGGCGGTGGTCGGCTTCGAGATGGAAGGGCTGAAACTGGCCGGAAGCACCAACCATCCCATGATCGTCGCCATCGTTCCCAACGTGCACCATGGGGCCATCGCCGCCATACAGTGGGACTGGGCGAGAGCGGGGGTCATGTGCGCGGAAAAAGCGGACAAGATAATGAACGGGACCCCGGCCAATTCCATCCCCATTACCTATCCCGACCAAGTCGAGATAGGAGTGAATCTCAAAGAAGCCAACAGGCTGGGGTTGAAAATACCCCAGGAACTGATCGATAAGGCCGTCTTAAAAGTGGAATAAATCTTCGGCAATGGATGGCCCGCGAAGGGCGAGTTCCAGCCGGGAAGAAATTATTTGACCCTATTGCCGCGAGGGTGATAAATGGAATCAACCCTTTATCATCCTCGCGCCTTATTTCCCAACTAAAAATATTCATACAAGGACCGCGGGCGTTCCTCCTGGACTCTGAAAACGGCGGACGGCTTTATCCCGACGGCGCGCTTCATGTATAATTGACGCGAAAAAAACAGCCGGGAGGATATGATGGACAGAAGAAAATTCATGGCCGCGGCGGGCGCGGTTATACTCGGCCGTACGGGCAAAACCGTTGGAGGCACGGACGCTCTTTCGGCCTTTGTCACCGTGGACCCCGAGCCGCTGCACCGGCTTCCCCACACCCAGTACGGACATTTCCTCGAGCACCTCGGCAAATGCATCAAGGGAGGAGTCTGGGCGGAGGGAGAGTCGGACGACATGTTCCTGGGCGGGGTGCGCTGGGAGCTGGTCGAGGCCATGCGCTCCCTCAAGCCCCCCTGCATCAGGTACCCCGGCGGCTGTTTCGCGGACGGCTATCACTGGCGCGACGGGGTGGGCCCGAGGGACTCGAGGCCCATAAGAAAGAACCGGGCCTGGGCCAGGCAGGGACAGGCGGTCGGGCCCATGGATGACAACCGTTTCGGGACCGACGAGTTCATGGCCCTTTGCGAAGAGGTGGGCGCCGACCCCATGCTTACGGTCAACGTGGGGTCGGGCACGGCCGAGGAAGCCGCGCGGTGGGTCGAGTACTGCAACGGACCGGCCAAATCGGGTCCGGGCGCCGAGCGGGCCAGGAACGGCCATCCCGAGCCTTACAACGTGAAGTACTGGTTCGTGGGCAACGAGATATTCAGCCCCGGCGAGATCGGCTCGCAAAGACCCAGGCAATACGTCGAGACCTTCAATACCTTCGCCAGGGCCATGCGGGCCGCGGACCCGGACGTAAAACTCATAGCGGTGGGGAATTTCATCCCCGAAATTTTGGGCCTCGAAAACGCCGGCATGAGCGCCAACAAAACGGTACTGGAGGGGGCCGGGGCCGAGGCCGACTACCTGTCCATCCACCAGTACGTGCCGCAGTGGGGCCTCGAGAACCTGATGAGGTTCGGCCTGGGCGACAAGAAGACCTCGGGTAGCGAGGATATCTACTACGAGGTGATCTCAATGGTCCAGAGGATGCAATACGTGCTCGAGCGGAGCGTCCGGGACGTGAAGACCTATTCGCCCGCCGGCAAGCTCGTGCCCGTCGCCTTTGACGAGTGGAACCTGTGGTTCGACAGCCGCGCCGACCTCATCCAGGCCAACTATAACCTGCGCGACGGACTCTGGACCGCCACCATGCTGAACCTCCTCCACCGCCTGGCCCCTTACGTGCCCATCGCCAACTACGCCCAGATGGTCAACTGCCTGGGCATGATCTGGTCGGACAAGGACGCCACTTTCCTTACCGCCTCCGGCCAGGCCTTCAAGCTCTACTCGAACCACGCCGGCGAGGAGTTTCTCGGCTCGACCGTCCAGAGCCCGCCCATCCCCCATAAAAGCTCCCTCCCCGCCCTGGACTTCTCAGCCACCAGGTCCGGCTCCCGACTGGCCCTCTTCCTCGTCAACCGCCACTACGACTCGGAGCTGGAGGTCTCCTGCCTGCTGCGCCAAAACCGATCAAGCCGCCTCTTTGCCTGGGAGATGCACCACCACGACCCCGCCCGCTACAACACCGTCCAGGCACCCGCCGAGGTCACCATCAAGGAAAAGAGAGAAGGAGTCGCCATGGAAAATATCAACGGAGGTACCCGCCTCACCGTCCTCATGAAGCCGCACTCGCTCGCGTGCGTCGAGCTGGAGGAGTAAAAATAACGTGGACCCAAAACGGGTGACCACGGGTGACCCGCCCGGTTTCGAAGAAACCGCTCGTGTCTTGCCAAGCGGGATGAGCAGGTAGTTTCCACCGCGGCATAGCTCATTGTTTCACCGGAAGGTTACCACGAATTCTTCGACGCGTCCGGTAATGAGGGCTGTCAATCCTGGAGCGTAGCGTTTTATAGTGCCGGTTACGGAAGAGTATTTGGTTGAGGGTCTTCACGTTCTCGAAGGCGGTATGGGCGAGAGTAAGAGCTTTTTTCGAGCCGCAAGGTTCGGTAGAATTTTAAGCCATGCGCCTCTTCATCCGGAAATTTTGCCGCGTAAAGGATTATAGGACCGCCTCGCGAACCGGCCGAGAGCCGCTCGAAAAGAGAGGTAACGGCGTCCTTTCTCTCCTTGTTCATCTCGTATTCCGTAAACATGTCGAAAAGCGCGCCGCCCGTGTATTTAGACGCCTCGAAGCCGTGTTTGAACTTGAAGTCCTTGCCCGAGTAGCGATGGAAAAACACCAGGTGCTCCCCATTGATCTTCCTGATAAAAAAGGCCCGCTTTCCCCGCTCCCACTCCTTTAGCCCGCTCGCGGGAGTAACGTCCATGCTGACGTCGTCGGGAGTGCCGGCTTTGCCATCGGCGCCTTTGCTGGTAATCGTATAAGCGGGCTTTTTCTTGTCGCCGGACTTTTTAAAATCGAAGGCCCTGCCCCATCCGTCCAGGTGGTAATTGGCGATGGCGTGGGCCTGGCCTTTGGTGAGTTTGTTGGTGGGAAGGCCCACCTCATCTTTGACGTCCGCCAAGCTCGTTATCTCGCTCCGGGTATTGTAAACGGCGTCGGATATTATTCCGTGCAGAATAGCCCGGGTGGCGTCCTCGGGGCGCGCGTACTTTACGGGATCGGCGCTCACGGCGCGCGCCTTGTATCCACATATTGCCCCGAGAGCCAAAACGCCCGCCAGGATAAAGGGCAAAGCCAAGGAGGCCATTACGGCCGAGACGATCGGGCCGCCCTCCTTTTGCCTTGCTCGATAACGATAGAGCGCCAAGAGGGTCACTGTGAAGACCATGACCCAAACCATTTGGGGATGTGAACCGGCCGCGGACATGAGGCCGGCCCCCACCCCCTCTATACCGGTGGCCGCCTGGTTTCCTCCTTCCAGGGTGAGGGCCCCGGTCACGTCGAGCTTAACCGAGGCGCCGGACATGACCTCGGGGTCCATAAAGGAAACGTCCTGGTAGCGGGGAGCGTAGTCGAAAAAATCGAACATGGTCGCGGCTAATATTTTCATTGCACCGTCCTCACTCAGGCTGATAATCCCGCTCCAATGAGCGCCTTTTACCAAGTGACCTTACGACGAATTATACCATAACTATCATCGCGTGGGACAACAATATTTGGGGCAAGCCTGAGAAGACCATCCAATATTTTCGTCATACTCTTTCATACTCCTGGTGTAATGAGGTATATTATTCCTAACGCTTCGCCACCTTATTTTGCAAAGCCGAATATCGGGGAGAGGTATCGACATGAGCGAAAAAACCAAACCAAGGGCCCGCGTCGAGGACGACGGCGAGCGGCTCGCGATAACGGTGAGACCCAAAAAATTTGGCATGCTCCCTTTCATCGAGGTCCTGAGTCTTGGAAGTATTGCCTGCATTGCTCCATCGTTCATGTTAATTTTGATGAGGAATTTTGCCGTTAACTTTTACGTGGCCCTGACGCTGATCTTCTTTTGCGCGATAAGCTTTTCGTCACTGGCAATTTTGGCGCGTCTATTTTCAAGGAAGCAGACGATAACGGCAACGCCGGCGGGAATAACCATCCTCAATCGCTCCTTGTTCTATAGTAAGACGACGGTCTGCCCCAGGGAGAAGATATCCTATCTGGCGCTTAGCCCTCATGAGATAGTGCCTTTTCCCGTTTTCACTGGCCCCTTATGGCTTTGCCTCGAGGACGGCAAAGTGGTCAGATTCGGCCTGGACCTCGCGTTGAAGGAAGCTGCCGATCTGGCCGGCGCCATTAGTGAAAGGACCGGAATCATCGGCCATCGGGGACCGTCCAAGGTGAAGGACCCTGGTAAGCCTTATTTTTTACGCGGCGAACAAAAGGTGGAAGTTGATGACGACGGCGAAAAGGCGGTAATTACCATTACTCAAAAGCCTCGAATCAAGGACCTGATCCTGCCCTTTATCTTTCTATTAGTGTTTCTCTTTTGGACCGGCCTCCTGTTGGCTATCTCCATTTCCCTGGCGCTGAGAGGAATCGTCATGGGTATCGTCTTTGTGTTGCCGCTTATGCTCATGTGCCTTTGGGCGGTAAATTATTACCTCAAGCATTTTCTTTTCCTGCTGGCCGGCAGGGAGGTGATCGCCGCGACTCCCGGCCGGGTGACGAAAAGGACGGACGTCTTTGGAATACGCGGAAAAACCAGGACCTTCGAGGTAGAGGACATGCAAATCTTTTCCCTGACCTGGTATCGGATGTACAACCGGGGAAGTATCTGGTTCAAGACAGGGCGCAAGATACATTGGCTGGCCCAGGAGTCTTCCCTTGTTGACGCTTACGTCATGGCCGGTTTAATCAAGGAGCGCTCGGGAATCGGCGATGACCTATCCCTGGGCCTTTAGAAATTCCCCGAAACGACTTGGTCCCTTCCAATCTACCAGAACACTATGTAGAGCGTCACGGTGGCCACGATGGTGGCGGCCCCCCACCAGAGGGCGATGGGGCTGGGGGTGAGGTCGATGTTGTTGTTGGCCGGCAGCTCGGCGGGTTTTTCCATGGGCTGGATAAGGGTAATCACGCCCATGATGATCCACAGGATTAGCACCGTCACCGCCATGGAGTTGAGAAAGGATATTTTGAGTATTTCAAAATGGTTTAAAAGAAGGAACATCCCATAGATGGGACCGGTAAGCACCAGGGCCACCACGGACGAAAGGGGCGGGGCCTTTTTGATCACCAGCCCGAAAATAAACACCGCCACTATGCCGGGCGAGACAAAGCCCCAGAACATCTGGATGTACTTGAACACTCCCTCGAAGGACTCGAGGAAAGGGGCCCAGAGGCAGCCCATAACCACGAAGACCGCCGTGGCCACCCGGCCCATGAAAACCAGCTTCCTGGGCTCGGCCTCGGGCTTTAAAATCCTCTTGTAAATGTCGATGGTGAAAATGGTGGCCGCCGAGTTGAGCATCGAGTCCAGGGAGCTCATGACCGCCCCGAACAGGGCCGCGAACATGACTCCGCGAAGGCCGGCGGGCAGGATCTTCTTGATCATGTAAGGATAGGCCTCGTCGTTGCTCGGTATCTCGGAGCCGTATAGCTGCCAGGCCATAATGCCGGGGAACACGATGATGAAGGGAATTATCAGCTTGATGCCGGCCGCGAGGAGGATGCCTTTTTGTCCTTCTTTCAGGCTTTTGGCGCCCAGGGTCCTCTGGCAGATGAACTGGTTGAGGCCCCAGTAGAAAAGGTTTGGTATCCATATGCCCGCGATCATAATGGTCCAGGGCATCTCGGGGTTGTCGGCCGGGAGGATGGTATGGAGCTTGTCCTGGTTGGCCGCGAGGAATGGGCCTATGCCTCCCACCGCCCTGAGGCCGAGAATGGTAACCAAAAGCCCTCCCAGCAAAAGGGCCGCGCCCTGAATGAGGTCCGACCATACCACGGCCTTGAGGCCCCCGTAAATGGTGTATACGCCGGCCAGGATGCCGATAAGCCACACGCCGTGAAATATCCCGACGCCAAATATCTGCTTAAGGGCGAGAGCGCCGGAGAAAAGCACTGTAGCCACGGCCACGAAGATGAAGGCGACCATCATGTAAAAGGCCATGATGGCCCGGGCCGTCGAGTTATACCTGTACTCGAGGAACTCGGGGATGGTATAAATCCCGGCTTTCAGGAACATGGGAAGCAGAACGAGGGCGACGAAAACCAGCGTGATGGCCGCTATCCATTCGTAGCTGGCAATGGCAAGGCCAAGCTCGCCGTAGCCCTGACCCGCCATGCCCACGAAATGCTCGGTCGAGATGTTGGACGCGATAAGGGAGAAGCCGATCAGCCAGAAGGGAAGTCCCCTTCCCGCCAGGAAGTAATCCTCCGTGCTTTCCTGCTTGCGCGAGGCGTAAAGGGAGACGCCTATAACCCCAGCGATAAAAAGAACGAACGCCACGTAATCGAATAAATGGAATTCCATCTGCCCCTCCTTGGTGGAGGCTATTTTATAATAATCGCGCTCCTCTAACAAATCCTCGCGATTATACCCAAAGCTCCTTTGCCTTCCCGCTTATCAGCTAACTCTCTGAAATAATTATAGGCTCCTCACGCAAATCTGTGGGTGGATTCCGGCATGGGCATTTGACCCAGGCAATGTAATTGTATCAGGGTGAACCATTTTTCGCTCCTGTAACCTCTGGCTCGGTGACTGATGGCCTTGGCGTTGTTGTTCATTGCCTCCACCGCCCCATTATCGATCGGAACGTTGAACCAATTAAGGACGTCTTCCTCATGACGGCGAAGAAGCCAGGCAAAATCACGCATCGGTTCCAGGCGAGAGTGGGTCGCCCACCAGAACCACTTGTTCAAATAACGCTTGGCCCAACCCTTGCTCTGATAGGACCACAATTCACGGAAGCTCTCCTTGAGAAGGTAAGCGCGGTTGATCTTAAGGTTCATGCTCTCCAGGTAACCAAGCCGCTGTTTCTGTTTGGGCGTCAGGTTCCAGGGGTTTTTGAGCCAGATGTATTTCGTGCCCTTCAAAAGCTCCGGGTCCTTTTCCTTGAGCTTCTCGGCTTCCTTTTTTCTCACCTTGTCCACGGCGTCGTTCAAGTGGCGGACAAGGTGGAATTTGTCAAAAACAAGGACCGCCTTGGGCGCCTTCTCCTTGATGACGTCCACGTAAGGCGCCCACATGTCGCAACAGACGCCCTGGATGGCGGCAACCCCCTCCTCGCCAAGTTCATCGAAAAAACGTTCCAGGGTCTCTTTCTTGCGCCCCTCTCCGGACCACAAAAGACGCCGCCTCTTGCCGATCTCGTAAACCTGGGCGTGATAGACGTGGCCTTTTTTGCGAGAGACCTCGTCGATCCCGATGTAAAGCACGCCGGAAACGTCGCGGTGTTCGAGGCCGTAAGCCACCGCGTGCTTGACCGCCGCCCCCACCGTGGACCAACTCAAGCCGAAAAGGTCGGCCACGACGCCGACGGCCAGGAGCCTGGCCCAGGCGGCGAGCACGATGATCAGCGGCAGGGAGAGCCGACTTTTGCCCATTCCCCACGGGACCTGCTCGACCTTGACGCCGCAATTTGGGCAGTTCACCCGGCGCGGGCTGTAAACGATGGTCACGGGGATGCCCCACAACGGAACATGACGCCAGGTCCTCTCGGCAAGCGTGTCGTAAACCCAAGATCGAGAGCCGCAACAAGAGCAGGTGAGCTTCCGAAGCTTCTTGCGATCCATAAGAACCGTAAGCCCCGCCGCGTCTCCGCTGACGCTCTTAACCTTGTGATCCTTGACGCCAAGCGTTTCTCGTACAAGACTCTCTACAAGCACGGTCGACTCCTTCAGGCTTCAGGATTGTTTTCGCATAACCCTATTAGCCTGAAACGACTGTGCTTTTCAACTAAACTATGTCAAAGAACACCCACAGATTCTTGGGAAGACCCCCTTCAGTTATATCATCACGTATTCCATCTAAAGCTTTCACGGCAATCCATCCAGCAAATTCATATTGTTGATCTTCAGCAATATAAATCTGATAATCGACACATCCACCACTCCCACAATGAGCAGTAGCAACGTTAACTATATAGTTCATTTTTTGGTCGGAATTTAAATCGATTTTGTAAGATGTACTGAACTTTAGAACTTTTTAGTCTGGTTTGCACGTATCGACATTAAGCAGCCTCCTTGAGGGGCGTAATTTCCTCTGGTTTGGGGTCGGAATGGAAAGCGGGAGAAATTCGCAAAGCCTTGTAGAAAGCGCGTCGGAGCCGACCGACGCTTGGGGGGCCGCTCGGGTCCCACCACGGTTCGGCCTCGATCTTTTCCGCCTCCGGGACGCAAAGGGCAAGCAGGCCCAAAAGGCCGTAGGCGACCAGGCAGAGGTTGGCGTGGCGCTTGATGGCCGTGAACGACCTCTGGCGATAGTCGCCGAAACCGCCCGCCGTCTTCACCTCCCGGAACAACTCCTCGATCTTCCAGCGGCCCGAATACGTTTCCAGCGCCCGCTCCGGCTTCATCTCGACGTCGGTGGTGAAAAACACGTTCATTTTTTTGCCGGAGCGCCGGGGGAAAATGATGACGAGTATCGGCTTGTCGCCGAGGGTGGCGCTGGGGACCATCACCCCGACGAAGGCCTCGATGGTAACGGTCTTGCCGTAAATCCTGGCCTTGATTTTTTCGCGCTTCGATCTTTTCAACCACAGTTGTTGGGGGCTGAACTTCTTGCCGCGCTTGGGCGGCCTTCCCGGACCATTCTTCCTTTTGGGGAGTTCGTAGAGCGCCGCGTTCGAGCGGAGGCGGCTGATCAGGACCACCTCTTTGCCGTCGAACTCGAGACCGGCCAACTTGGCCTTGGCGTAGAGGTTGTCCACCACCAGGACCAGTCTCCGAGCGGGCCAGGAGAACCTTTTTATCATCATGGCGGCCAACTCGATCTTGGTTTTGAACTCCCATCCCTTGGGGCAAAACTTTTCCTGGACGAAGAGCAGCGCCGAGAGGGGGAAGGCGAACCACTTGCCCCCGCGCTCCCATAGAAGCGCCATCACCACCCAGCAGTGGCCGAGCCCCCGGCGCTTTTGATGGCCGGGGTTTTTGTCCGTCGGGTCCGGGTAATAGCCCAGACCGAAGAACTTCTTGCCCCATTTCTTGACCAGGGTGTCGTCGACGGCGACGACGATCTCGTCCATGATCTTGAGTCGTTGGGCCACCAGGTCGAGCAGGCATTGACTCACCTTTTGGCAGGACCACCGGCCCTTGCGCATGAAAGCGTAGGGCGTGGTCCAGTGCATGACCCGGTGGACTTGGGTGAGGCGCATGACCTCGGTCACGCAGTGCTGGAGACCGAACAGCGCCGCGTGGGCGATAATGAAGGTCTGGAAGTGCTCGAACCCGGGCTTGGAGAAGCAGTTGACAAATACAAGCATCAGCGGCAACATAAGAGCTTGAGCGTTCATCAGCGTTCACTCCCGCGTTATGAGGGCCGATCACACCTCTCATTATACGGGAAAAACTGGTGAACGCTATTTTTACATGGTGGAACATGGCTAAAAAGTTCTAAAGTTCAGAAGATGTAATTTCATACATGCAATCGGAGGAGCCATCTTGTTGACACCAAACATAATTTGCATCGGCTTTTAAGCATTTATTGAACACATCGACGGGTATAGCATATGTTTTTTGTAGCAATAAGTTATCTGGATTTTCAATGCCTTTACTTGATTCATCGTCTTGACTTTCAAGTCTAATAGCTTTCTGTGATTTAGAACAGGCAGAAGGAATTGAAATAAGGTTCAACGTATTTAAGTATGGGTATATTTAGCATGGAAAGCGCCCCTTATCTTTAGGAAGAAGTATTCCATGTCCCTGAAGCCGAAGGCAATGCGCTTTATCACCTTGATCTTGTTGTTCACTCCCTCGATGAGGCTGGTGTGAATAGGATAACGGCAATGAGAGATGAGACCGGGCATGTGATCCTTGAGCTTCTTGGCGAATTTCTTCAAAGCGTCGATCCGCGATCTCATCGCTCGATGATACCAGTTCATCAGCCACTTGCGCGACCAAGCCTCGCTTTTATACCTCCAGATCTGCTTGAGGTCGTCCTTAAGAACATAGACTTTGAAAAGCTTGCGGTTAAGCCGGAGGAGATCGGCCAACCGAACGTGCTCGCCCCTTTCCACGTCAAGGTTCGAGGCGTTTTTAAGAAGCAGGTAGCGGCTGCCCTTGATGGCTTCCTTGCGTTCGCCTCGGGCCATCCTGAATTCCTGGACCCGGACCTTGTCCACCACCTCGCGTCCGTAAGCCGAAATGACGTGGAAGGGATCGTAAACTATCGCGGCGTTAGGGCAATGCTCGCGAGTGGCCTCCTCATAAGGCTTCCACATGTCCATGGCCACCGCCTCGATCTTCTCGCACTTTTCCGGCCCCAGGGCCTCGTAAAAAAAGGACAGGCTCTCCTTGGTCCGGTCCAGGCCGATGTAGGGGATTTCACCGCTCTTGAAGTCGATCACGGCCGTGGCGTAGCGATGGCGGCGGCGGATGGAAAACTCGTCCACGCCGATGACGGTGGGAGAAGCCTCGGACGGATCGGGCACTCGCTCATCCAGCGCGGCCTTGTCTATGGCCTTGACCGTCTTCTCGTGGAGGCCGTACTGCTCGGCAACGGCCTTAAGGCTACGAATCTCCTCGCAGGCCAAAGCCACCTCGGCGGCAAGACGTTTCGAGTACTCGACCCGGGGAAGCGTCCACTCGAGGCTCTCGGTGACCACTCCGCAGTCGGGGCAATCAACGCGGACCTGATAGAAAAAAAGGTAACTCCGCTTGAAGACGCCGTAGGAAAGATCACGGACGCAACGTTCGTCGCAGTCGTAATACGCGCTGAACTCCCTGCCGCATCTGCACTTGTAAACGTTGCGATCGCGCGAAAGCTCGATCATCAGGCTGGGGAATTCATCTCCCTCCCAAGTATGAGTGCTGACCCGATGAACGGAAAAACCTGGAATGTTGACCATAATATCGATATAATCCTTTTTGACCGCCATCTCGTCCTCCTTGTTTTGGTGCTTTTTGCTAAAACTACTCTGACAAAGAGAACGGGGGCGGTCAATTCACCCACACTAAATTACGTAGAACCAAATTTCTCAGAGAGGTAAATAATGACAAACGGCCGAACAGGACTGCCGCCACGCGACAAGTCCATTCCCGCTGCCGCTTATGTGCGCATGTCCACCGAACATCAGCAATACAGCGCCGACAACCAGCTTGAGATCATCAGGCAATATGCCGAGCACCACAATTACAAGATTGTAGAGATCTATTCTGATGAAGGAAAGAGCGGTCTGAATATTGAAGGCCGAGATTCTCTCGCGAGGCTGCTGCGCGACGTCGAAAGCGGGCAGGCGGCATTTGAGGAGATACTGGTATATGACGTTTCCCGCTGGGCCAGATTCCAGGACGCGGACGAGAGCGCGCACTATGAATACATCTGCAAGAGAGCCGGGGTCAAGATCAAGTATTGCGCGGAGCTATTTGAAAACGACGGCAGCCCTATTTCAACAATCGTCAAAGGAGTAAAGCGCTCCATGGCCGTGGAATACAGCCGGGAGTTGTCGGGCAAGGTCTTTCATGGAGCGTCGAACCTGGTAAAGCTGGGATTTCGCCAGGGTGGCACGGCTGGTTACGGCCTGCGTCGAGTGCTGGTGGACGCCAGCGGACAATTTAAGGACGAGTTCAAAATGGGCGAGCATAAAAGCCTCCAGACTGACCGGGTGATTCTGACTCCTGGCCCTGCCGAAGAAGTGGCAAACGTTCGTGAGATGTTTCGGCTTTTCGTTCATGAAGGCAAGAATGAAGGCGAGATAGCCGCTATTTTCAATGACAGAAATATTTTGAACGATTATCAGCGGCCCTGGAAGCGTGGTCCCATTCGCCAGATACTGACCAATGAAAAGTACATTGGGCACAACGTTTATAACCGCCAGTCGTACAAGCTGAAAATCGCGAGGGTGCAGAATCCGCCTGAGGAGTGGATTCGTAAGGACGGGGCCTTTGAGCCGATCGTTGACGCGCAGACTTTTTTCACAGCTCGGGGCATAATCCTGGCTCGCAGCCGGAGGTTGAGCGATGATGAGATGTTGGAAAAGCTGAAAGATGTGTACCTCAAGAACGGCAGGCTTTCGGGGATTTTGATTGATGAAGCTGAAACACTGCCCACGGCTTCAGCGTATCAGCATCGCTTCGGTAGCCTGTTACGGGCCTACCGGCTGATAGGTTACGTCCCGGAAATCGATTACAGTTACATTGAAGTCAATCGTCGGTTGAGGGAGATGTATCCGCAAACTATCGCTGAGGTGATCAATCAATTGGAAGAACATGGCGCGGAAGTGGAGACTGACGAGCAATCGGATCTGCTATTGATCAATCGAGAGATTCTGGTTTCCTTAACCCTGGCTCGCTGTCGGCAGACAGGAGCCGGGGCCCTTCGCTGGCTGCTGCGCTTTGAAGAGGGCCTCAGGCCCGACATAACCATTGCGGTTAGAATGGAAGAAGGCAATGAGCAGATCCGGGATTATTATCTGTTCCCCGCTCTCGACCTGACGGCCAGTAAACTTCGCCTGGCAGAAGAGAAGAGCATCAACTTGGACGCGTATCGTTTTGACAATCTCGATTATTTCTTCAATCTTGCCGAGCGCGTGATTCTGGAGGATGTGGCTTAATCATGGCTAAAAAGAAGCTGGAAGATCTTACAATCGCGGTTATTCCTATCGAACAGATCCGGGTTATCAATCCCCGCGTGCGTGATAAAAACAAGTTTCATCGGATCGTCCGCAGCATGCCCCAGATCGGCATCAAGAGGCCGATAATAGTGAGCCGCGGAAAGCCTGGTGAAACCGAGGAGTCGGGATATGATCTGGTGTGCGGGCAGGGGCGTCTGGAGGCGTTTATCGAGCTTGGCGAAAAGGAAATTCCCGCAATCGTGATTGATGCTTCCCAAAAACAGAGTCTGCAGATGAGTCTGGTGGAGAACCTGGCGCGTCGTCATAGCAGCTATTATGAATTGATTGGAAATCTTTTGTTGCAAAAGGATCGCGGGTACAGCAATCTTGAGATAGCCAATAAAACCGGGCTGACTGAAAATTACGTTAGAAGCATATTGAAGCTGCTGGAGGAGGGAGAAGAGCGTTTGGTAGAAGCGGTCGCGTCCGGGCGCATACCCATCAGCGCCGCTTTGGAAATAATGAAACTGGACGACTCACAGTTGCAGAGTTGGCTAACCGAAGCGTATGAGGACGGTGAGTTGAAAGGCAAGGAGCTGAGGATGACGCGGCGCATAGCTGAGAAGCGCATGCTGATGGGCAAAACCAAGCATAAGTATCCTCACGGTCAAGGGGGCGGCAAGGCAGGTCTGCTAAGGGAGTATCAAAAGCAGGCCGAAATCCAGAAGCTGCAGGTAAAGAAGTCGGAATTGGCGGAGTATCGCCGCTCGATAGTCGAGGCCGCTTTTCGGCGACTGCTCGGCGATGAGAATTTTATCAATCTACTGCGCGCCGAAGGTTTGCAGGACATGCCGCGCATGCTGTCGGATGGAGCCCTCAAGGTTGACGGGCGATGAGCAAGAAAATCAAATGGGCTTTTAATGGCGAAATGGTCGTCCTTCCCTTGGACAGAATACTTCCCGTCAAATCGATCAAATTCTCGACAAGTCATTCCAACAAATACAACAGCATTCTTGCCTCGATCAAAGAAGTGGGGCTGGTCGAGCCACTCGTGGTTTTTCCCGAAAAAGGCCGCAAGGGTTTTTATTGTCTACTGGACGGGCATCTTAGATACAAGGCGATTACTGATCTTGGCTGGACTGAAGTCAAGTGCCTGGTCGCGAAGGATGAGGAGTACTTCAGCTATAATTATTACATCAACCGACTTGCAATTATCCAGGAGCACAGGATGATTGTGGAGGCTCTAAGCAAGGGCTTATCTGAGGAAGAACTCGCCCGAACCCTCAATGTCGACGTTAAAAGGATTCGCGAACGCAGGGACATAGTGAACGGCATCTGCCCGGAAGCGGTGGATATGCTGAAAGATAAACAGGTTGCCGTAAAGACTCTCAAGCTATTAAAAAAAGTCAAGCCCATTAGACAAATAGAGATTGCTGAGACACTGGTTCGACTGAATTATTTCAGCGCAAAGTACGTGGAGGCACAGGTCCTGGCCACTGCGCCGGAGCTAATGGTTGATTCAGGAAAATCAATAAAAGGGAAAGAGACCACACTTGCTGATATGGCAAAGTTGCGCAAAGAGCTGGAGACATTGGAGCGCAAGTATCGCCTGCTTGACGATTCGCTGGCCGAGAACACACTTAAAGTCGCCATATACCGTAAGTATTTAAAGCGTATACTAGACAACTCCAAGGTGAAGAAATATTTGTCCAAGAACTATCCAGAATTATTGAGCGAGTTCAAGGAAATCATAGAAAAAGAGACGATCTCAGTGTAATTGAGCATAACTTCATGCCCTGAGTATGTTTATAGTATGAATCGATGCGCAAACCTGCCATAATGAGAAAAGATCATGGCCCGCCGAAAGGAAAGACCTTCGCAATATTGCTGACCTGAGATCTAGAGATTTTCTAGATTTTTCAAATTTTCCCGACACTTTCACATTTTCTCCGGTATATAATCTGCAGGAGCTTTTCATTTTTTCTGGCGATTGCCTTGCTTTGTTCCGAATCCGAGGCTCCGACGAGGAATTTAATGGAACTTTTGAATCCTGATTTCGGATGGTTGACCCTCAACATGCTGATGAGCTTCGCCGAATTCGAGCGTGAGATTATCTCGGAGCGAACTCGGGACAAGATAGGAGCAGCAAGGAAAAAAGGGAAATGGACCGGCGGGCAGGTTCCCTTACGTTTCAGGATTGTGGACAAAAAATTGATTCTCAACGAGCCGGAGGCGGATGCGGTGCGGCCCTCTGTGCCAACGTAGATGAGACACTTCCCCTATGTTAAATTACTGTAGGGCGGGGGAGGTATTAGGATGTATAGAGAGATGGATGAAGACAGGAAGAAGGCAGGGATTGTTGGGGAGACGGAGGGAGCCCGTAGGGCGACCGGAGTCTCCCCAACCGGGACGGCCGAGCCGGAGGACACTCCTGCCAAGCGGCCCGAGCGGGTGGGGGCGCCGATCATTCTTCCCGAGCCGGAGGTCCCGGAAAAGCCCGCCCGGCGGCGCTTCACCGCGGCTTACAAGCTCGCAATCCTCGGGAAGGCCGACGCCTGCTCGGGGCATGGCGAGGTCGGCGCCCTGCTGCGCCGGGAGGGCCTTTATTCGTCGCACCTGACGGCCTGGCGCAAGCAGCGGGACGAGGGGGCCTTGAAAGCGCTTTCGCCCGTAAAGCGGGGCCGCAAGCCCAAGGCCAAAAACCCGCTGGCCGATGAAGTGGCCCGCCTCGAGCGCGAGAACGGGAAGCTCCAAAAGCGGCTCGAACAGGCCGAGATGATAATCGACTTCCAAAAAAAAGTTGCCGATCTGCTGGGGATACCCCTGGCCAAGCCGCCCGGCGAAGAGAGCGAATGATGGAATCGGCAAGCACGGCCGCTCCCCGGGTCGGCGCCAAGGCCGCCTGCGAGGCCCTGGGCCTGTCGCGAGCAACGTTTAATCGTCGCGCTAAAATTCCCTTCGGGCCTCCGCCGCCGAGGCGCGCGGCCAAGCCGGCAAGGTCGTTGAGCGAGGACGAGCGGCGCCGGGTGCTGGACGAACTCCACTCCGAGCGCTTTGCCGACAAGGCCCCCCGCGAGGTCTGGGCAACGCTCCTGGACGAGGGGACATGGCTGTGCTCGGTCCGCACCATGTACCGCGTCCTCGACTCGGAAAAGGAAGTCCGGGAGCGGCGCAACCAACTCCGGCGTCCCCGATACAAAAAACCCGAGTTGCTGGCCGAGGCCCCCAACCAGGTCTGGTCCTGGGACGTCACCAAACTCAAGGGACCGGCCAAATGGACCTGCTACCAACTCTACGTGATCATGGACATCTTCAGCCGCTGCGTGGTGGGATGGATGATCGCCGGACGCGAAAGCGCGGAGCTGGCCCGCCGCCTGATCGGGGACAGCATCCGAAAACAGGGGATCGAGCCGGGACAACTCACCATCCACGCCGACCGGGGGAGTTCGATGAAATCAAAGCCGGTGGCCTTCTTGATGGCCGACCTGGGCGTGACCAAGAGCCACTCGCGGCCCCACGTGTCCGACGACAACCCCTACTCGGAAAGCCAGTTCAAGACCATGAAGTACCGGCCCGAGTTCCCGAGCCGGTTCGGCTCCATCGAGGACGCCAGGGCCTTTTGCGTGAAGTTTTTCGATTGGTACAACCGCGAGCATCGGCACACCGGGATCGGCCTGATGACGCCCGAGATGGTCCATTACGGAATGGCGAGCGAGATCGTGGCCGCCAGGCAAAAAACGCTCGACCACGCCTATGAAAAAAAACCGGAGCGCTTCGTGAAAAGACCGCCGACGGCGCCGGAGTTGCCCGGCAAAGCGTGGATCAACCCACCGGCGAAACCGGAGGAAATAAACAGTTTGCCACACTAAATTCAGGAAAGGCGTGTCTCATTTTGCTTGACACATTCCGCGGCGGGTGTTCGATCTCTATATCGATTGCCGATCCCCGCTTGCGGTTTTCCAAAGCCTTTCTGATAATTTGGAAAACATAGACAGTAACCGCAAATGGAACAAGCACACGGTTCTGCGCATGCTGAAAAATCCGCTTTATGCGGGCTACATATCTTACGGAAACAATCTCTATGAAGGCGAACATGCTTCAATAGTGGACAAAGATAAGTTCCATGCCGTCCAGAAACTTATTCGTGACAATACCCGAACCCGCCAGGTTTCTACAGATGAATATCTTCTGCAGGGACTGACTCGTTGTGCAGCCTGCGGGGCCGCTTATACTCCAGCCTCAGCCAAACGAGGAAAAAACAAGCGGCGCTATTACCGCTGCCTTACCCGCGATAAACAGGGCCGGGACGCCTGCCCCGCCCGGCCACTGCCCGCGGAATCACTCGAGAAATATGTGGTTGATCGGGTAAAGGACGCCGCGTCCGAGATCGACAATCCTGACGATTTATTGTCATCCGTTAGACGGAATTATGCGGCCAGGCTTCAGGAAAGGAACATGGAACGTCAACGACTGCCTAAGATGATCGGCGAACTTGCGGCAAAAGGGCACGAGATCGCTAAAAATATGGAGCAGGCAAAGGGGGAGGATTGGAAAAAACTCGATGCCAGGCTCGGCTGCTTGTACGATGAACTGGGGAAGATGGACCACAATCTTTGCCAAGTGGAACGGAACATCGCTGCTCTGAAAAAGCAACATGAAGAGGTCGAGTGGATGATTAGCGTTATGAGACGATTTGACTCGGTATGGGATGCCTTGACATCTGAAAACAAACGCCGACTACTGCGCGCAATTGTAAGTGAAATCATCATCGACGAGCCTTGTGGCAAGGTGGAAATGAAAATTGTCGATTACTCGGCCGCGGGGCCTCCTTATGTTAACAAGAAGACGCGCTGGAGGATACCATGATCGAATCCGAACAACTCATTAAAACGATGACCGCATATATTTTTCGCGCCCGCCGGGGACGGGAGACTATATTGTCCGCCGAGCCTCCAGTTAAACCAGAACCCCCCACTTTGAAACCGATTCCCCTTGCGGTATTGCTAGGGCAGGCTCATCATCTGCAAAAGGAGCTTGACCATGGCGGATGCGGCAACCGGGCTGACCTGGCTCGGCGGCACGGTCTCACACGGGCCCGCCTTACCCAGATACTGAACCTGCTCCTATTGGCCCCGCAAATCCAGGAGGAGATTTTATTCATGGAATCGACCAGTAAAAGAGATGCCATTAGCGAACGCAGGCTGCGTGACATTATCCAGGCCGAGGACTGGAACCAACAGCTGAGACAGTGGGAATTGCTGAAGTCTTCATGCGGGACTTGATGGCTCACATGCGAATTTTCTCCTTCAGGTACATGGCAATGGGCATGGTCGAATAAAAGGTGACCGCTGATGAGCCATATGAATAGAAAAATCTCGGAATGTAATGGCTTGAAAAAGGGATCGGGAAAGCCCATTACTCTGGATATCCTCTTTCATGACGGGCTTTCGCAATTCATCGTGCGTAAGATCGACCCAATAAGTTTCCATGGCTATAAACGGAGGATAGCTCTGGACCATGAAGATAGAGAGTGCTCCACCGCATTGCTCACCGATGACGGCCTCCACCTTATGCCCAACGGCTGTACAGCGGAAATGTACCTGGATGAGGAAGGGGACCATGTCGAGCGGAAGGAAATCATTGCTTGTGATGAAGCTGGAAACTCATTAGCTGAATTTCCAGCCACCGCCGGGGCTCCACAGACGATATCAGGCCCGGTTCCGGCCAGTGAGATTTTGGAGCATGTCGTCACGGCGGTTTCTCTACTGGAAGCGAAAACGCTGGACTCGGGATTGCAGGACTCACTCGAAGCTGGCGAAATTTATCGGACATCGTTCCGGCCGCGCAAAACATACCATGACAATCCCGCATTCCTGCTCAAGGGAGTTGAGGGATTTTTCCTGATCGTGGGTGAGCGATGTCGATTCGAGTATGCTCGGCGTGGGCAATTGATCAACTTCGCCGATAATTACGAGAACGATGACGCTCAGGATTTCTTTGATATGGGATTTAGAGCCTGGAGAGGTTTTTCGTGAGCGCGCGCAAGATCAGGATCACGGACCATCTTGGCAGGGATGCGGTAGTGGCGCTGGAAGCATGTCGTCTTGGTAAAAACATCACGTACAAGAGCATGAGCGGATCGACCATTCGCCATGTTCGCCTTGTGAAGGGCTGCACGACAAATAATCATGAAGCTTTGATTGATCGTTTCGGTGATGGACAGGCTCTTGCCAAGGCATTGATTGAGGGCGACCCGGAAATAGACATGGAGGCGGTGGGCAAGGAGACTGGTCAGTGCAGGAGGGTATTCGTGAATGGCCAAGACCAGCCATTGTACGCGGCAAAAATCATGGAGGTCGTTTATGGTCCTGATGGCTCGGAATGTGAACGACGGGAACCGAAGCCATATCACTCGAACCTCCTCGATCCTCGTCCCTGGTCCGGGAAGCTATTACCTCGTAATGTCACGGCCCGGCGTTTTGCATTCACGCGGAAGTACATGGTCAGGCACGTTGACGCCCTTACCTTCGACTTTCTATTTTCGCTTGCCGGTTACCTCGAAGAGCGAGATAGCCTGGCTATTATCGGCTCCGGACCTGACAGCCTGGGCCCTCTGATCCTTGAACGAAACGGCGCTCCCATGCTGGGATTGCTCGAGGGCAGGACAGACGGCGACAGCTACCTGCTGGTTTTGCATCTCGCGGCTTTCGAGTTGCGGCGCCCGCTGGAGATCGTTTTATGATTGTCGATCCGTCCCGCTGGAAGCCATTTGGGCAAGGACGCATTGCTCCTCCGGGCTCCATAGTGAACACTGTTCTTGCAGCCCGATTGGCCGCGTACAAACGTAACGTGGCGTCCAGCTATCGGAGCGTATCACCGGACAACATCTTGCAGACCATTCCGCCCGGCAGCCATATTCTGTCACCGAAGATAGACGGCGAGTGCTGGTTCCTGTATGCGTGGGATGGAGAGGTCGATCTGCTGTCGCCTTCAGGCAGGGCGATTACCGGCATCCCGATTACCCATAAAGCTGCGGAGAACCTGGGTGATCAAAGAATGCTTGTTGCTGGAGAGCTTTATGCCGAGAGCAACTCGGGCAGGTCACATATCCACGACATCATGTCAGCTTTGAAGACAGGAGAGCATGCCGATCCCGACCGGTTGCGTTTTGCCGCATTTGACCTGATACAGGATAATGACAAGGATGCGCAGGCATGGTCCTTTCCCCAACGGGTTGGGAGGTTACAGGAAATATTCGACACCGGCGATAAAATCCACATCGCTGATTTCAAAACAGCCGATTCGCCCCATGCCGTCGCTCATGCGTTCGAGCAGACCGTGACCCAAGGTGGAGCGGAAGGAATCGTACTCCGATTAGAAAACGGCGGGATTTTAAAGATCAAACCTGAGATTACCATCGATGCTGCGGTGGTCGGATACGCTGAATCTCAGGGTCGAGTCCATGAACTTCTCCTTGCCCTGGTGCTGAACGACAATCGCTTTATGCTGATCGGCAGAGTATCTATTGGCATGAGTGCAGTCGAGAAGATGGACCTTCATGAACGTTTTTCTGAGATGTCCTGCCAATCGAGTTTCCGAAAGGTCACCGACCAGGGAGTCCTTTATCGCTGGGTACGCCCGAAAATCGTCGTCGAAGTAAAATGCAATGATATCATCAAATCTGACAGCAAGGACCGTCCTGTACGCAGGATGCTGTTGGATTACTCTGAGGATGGTTGGTCACCCGTAGGGACAACGAACAGCATAAGCATGATAAACGCCGTCTTTCTGCGCATGCGTCATGACAAATCCGTGAGCGTAGCAGAGGCAGGGATGAGACAGGTGACGGACCATGTCCATCTTGAAGAAACCAAACAACCGCAACTTGATCCTGCTGAAGCGCTTCGCCGCGAGGTCTACACCAAGGAAGGAAAATCCGGGATAACCGTTCGAAAAGTAGTTACCTGGAAAACCAACAAGCATGGTGCGGACGATTTGTATCCCCCATACGTCGCCTTCTTCACCGATTACTCTGCTGCTCGCAAGGAGCCGCTTAAAACCAGCCTGCGTATAGCCTCCACGTTGGAGAAGATAGACAAGATCGCTGACCAATGGCTGGCCGAGAACATTAAACGAGACTGGAATTGCGTTAGCCGTGACCTCACAGATCAATCCAACATCATTCATCAAGAAGTCACCCAGGATAATTCAGCGACGTCTTCCAAACAATTTTCCCTTCCGAAGACAGTTGAAAAAAACGTCACTATATCATTCGCCCGTAGCGCCTCGCCGTCATTCCCCATCGCCAGGAAACGCCTCAAATCTCTGTCCGATAGTGGCGCGCTCATGATCGAGACGGACGATAAGGACCGCGAGGTTTGGTACTCTCTTACCATCGGATCTGGTAACCTGGTCGAGCTCGCCCGTAGAATCTCTAACCTCACCCGCATGGTCCGGGGGTGGAAGTCCGCAGAGTTCTGCATCTCGAGAGAACCGGTCAAGCCAATCGACTTTGGAGCATTTATTAATCGACTGGAAGAGGTAGACCGTTGCCGCCGCAAGAAAATCCGTGAGGCTTCAGAGTCGTGCGCTAACAATTGTCGATTGGGATGTGATCAACTCTTTATCAAGCCCGTCAAACAATCCCTTGACTCGTACCAATCCCGGCAGTTGTGGTGGACGGTCGGGAACTTCGATGGCCGAATGCTGAAAATAGACAAGAGGAAACTCAAGCGACAAGCTTCTGCCTCTAGAAACGAGCTATACCGGCTGTGTCCTAACTATGATAGTAAAGCCGTAGCGCAAAACATAGATTGTCTGCCCGAAGTTATCACTGCAGAGGCCGAGGGCTGGAAAATTATTTATCGCAGGGAAGACGGATCGCCCGCATGGCTATGGCCGGTTAAGCACCCACTGCCCTTCGGGTTTTCTGATGCGAGGCGTGTGGGCGTAGCGGATGCAAAAGGCGCGATGGAACATGGCCAGCCACATGCTGCGCCACTCCGAAATATCTCTACTGTATCTTACTTGGACGTCCGCGGGCAGGACGAAGCGGTCGAGGCCGTGCGAGACATGGTCGAGCTACCGATAACGCATGCGGACCTGTTCGCTCAGGTGGGCGTGAGTGGCGCTGGTGGAGGAATCATTCTCGCGGGACCGCCGGGGACAGGTAAAACTCTTTTGGCCAGGGCCGTGGCTGGCGAGAGTAAAGCGCATATCGAAATAGTAGCGGGGCCGGAACTCCTGTCGAAATGGTTCGGTGAGTCCGAGAGAAGGTTGCGCGCTGTCTTTAAAAGAGCCCGTGAGCTTCAGCCATCCATCATTCTCTTCGACGAACTTGACGGAATCGCCGGAACCAGAAATGGAGATTCCAGCCAACGAACCTTTGTTGCCCAATTGCTAACGCTACTCGATGGCATTGAAAGCCGAGGGCAAGTATTCGTGATCGCTACAACCAACCGGCCCAACGACATAGATCCCGCGCTTCGTCGTCCCGGAAGGTTCGACAGGGTCGTAAACATGGACCTACCAAATAAGTCCGGTCGCAAGTCTCTTTTCGAACATCACACCAGAAACATGAAGATCTCCCAGGACATTGATTTTACGCAACTGGCCACTATAACTCCCAGTCTCTCCGGAGCCCAGATCGCTTTCATCTGTAGACGCGCTGGTGTCCTGTGCATAAAGGAGGCCATAATTGAAGGGCCTTTCAAACAGTCCATGTCCGTTAAAAGTAAACATTTAATAAAAGCAATTGAAGAGATGAGGCCAACAAGCTCTCAATCCCATGTCAGTGATTGGATGCCAACAGAAAGTGCTCTTTAATGTTAGGACCGTTGACTCTCCTGACGGCGGATAATCTCCGTAAAGCGAGATACTATCTCGGCCGTGATATGTTTGGGATTAGATTTTCTTATGGTCTGAGCGATCATCTCAGCGCTTTTTCCGGGGATTCCTCCTGCTTTGTGAAGCTCGACTATAAGCTGAAGGCCCCATAGGAGAGGGACTCCTTCTTGCTTGCAAAGTTTTCGAAGGTTCCCTCTGTGCCAACGTAGATGAGACACTTCCCCTATGTTAAATTACTGTAGGGCGGGGGAGGTATTAGGATGTATAGAGAGATGGATGAAGACAGGAAGAAGGCAGGGATTGTTGGGGAGACGGAGGGAGCCCGTAGGGCGACCGGAGTCTCCCCAACCGGGACGGCCGAGCCGGAGGACACTCCTGCCAAGCGGCCCGAGCGGGTGGGGGCGCCGATCATTCTTCCCGAGCCGGAGGTCCCGGAAAAGCCCGCCCGGCGGCGCTTCACCGCGGCTTACAAGCTCGCAATCCTCGGGAAGGCCGACGCCTGCTCGGGGCATGGCGAGGTCGGCGCCCTGCTGCGCCGGGAGGGCCTTTATTCGTCGCACCTGACGGCCTGGCGCAAGCAGCGGGACGAGGGGGCCTTGAAAGCGCTTTCGCCCGTAAAGCGGGGCCGCAAGCCCAAGGCCAAAAACCCGCTGGCCGATGAAGTGGCCCGCCTCGAGCGCGAGAACGGGAAGCTCCAAAAGCGGCTCGAACAGGCCGAGATGATAATCGACTTCCAAAAAAAAGTTGCCGATCTGCTGGGGATACCCCTGGCCAAGCCGCCCGGCGAAGAGAGCGAATGATGGAATCGGCAAGCACGGCCGCTCCCCGGGTCGGCGCCAAGGCCGCCTGCGAGGCCCTGGGCCTGTCGCGAGCAACGTTTAATCGTCGCGCTAAAATTCCCTTCGGGCCTCCGCCGCCGAGGCGCGCGGCCAAGCCGGCAAGGTCGTTGAGCGAGGACGAGCGGCGCCGGGTGCTGGACGAACTCCACTCCGAGCGCTTTGCCGACAAGGCCCCCCGCGAGGTCTGGGCAACGCTCCTGGACGAGGGGACATGGCTGTGCTCGGTCCGCACCATGTACCGCGTCCTCGACTCGGAAAAGGAAGTCCGGGAGCGGCGCAACCAACTCCGGCGTCCCCGATACAAAAAACCCGAGTTGCTGGCCGAGGCCCCCAACCAGGTCTGGTCCTGGGACGTCACCAAACTCAAGGGACCGGCCAAATGGACCTGCTACCAACTCTACGTGATCATGGACATCTTCAGCCGCTGCGTGGTGGGATGGATGATCGCCGGACGCGAAAGCGCGGAGCTGGCCCGCCGCCTGATCGGGGACAGCATCCGAAAACAGGGGATCGAGCCGGGACAACTCACCATCCACGCCGACCGGGGGAGTTCGATGAAATCAAAGCCGGTGGCCTTCTTGATGGCCGACCTGGGCGTGACCAAGAGCCACTCGCGGCCCCACGTGTCCGACGACAACCCCTACTCGGAAAGCCAGTTCAAGACCATGAAGTACCGGCCCGAGTTCCCGAGCCGGTTCGGCTCCATCGAGGACGCCAGGGCCTTTTGCGTGAAGTTTTTCGATTGGTACAACCGCGAGCATCGGCACACCGGGATCGGCCTGATGACGCCCGAGATGGTCCATTACGGAATGGCGAGCGAGATCGTGGCCGCCAGGCAAAAAACGCTCGACCACGCCTATGAAAAAAAACCGGAGCGCTTCGTGAAAAGACCGCCGACGGCGCCGGAGTTGCCCGGCAAAGCGTGGATCAACCCACCGGCGAAACCGGAGGAAATAAACAGTTTGCCACACTAAATTCAGGAAAGGCGTGTCTCATTTTGCTTGACACATTCCGGTTTTTATCGTTGGTCACACAGGTGAAGCCATGCCGTTTTGCCGCTAGGAGACATAGTCGGTCCTGAAACGATGTCGGTCCGGGTTGAGTGGCTGCGGCAAAGGCATCCTCGATTTCGGGCTCAATGATAATAAGACCAAGCTCGACAAGTTCGTTTTCGTCATCTATCTGGTTGACTTCGTCTACTACAGGGCTGGCCACATGGAGTGGTCCCACGTATTTCACAACAAGTTGAAGAATAGCTCGGTCCGCATTGATGAAATCAATGAGGACACAAGCATCCATGATCATCAATTGGGGATTTCGTTGGCGCTTCGTCAAAGAACAGCCTCCCAATTATCGAGGAGATCCCGCATCTCCTCAATACCAATGTGAAGCATTTCCGCGCCACGACTGATAGAAATTTTGTCCTTTTCAAGGGCCTTTCTGACAAGACGACTGAAGCGGTCCTCGTAAAAATCGAATCGCTGTAATCCATATGGCTCAGCGGAGTCAATGGCCATTGGTTCTTCCTTAAAGGCGAGTTTTCGATTGAATCGTTTCTGATAGGCAACATTGAATTTCATCCAGATGGACTTGTCCGCGACTTCGTGTTCAATGAGTCGAGCCAAAACGGTTTTATAGCTGACACGGAAAATTCGTTTGACTTTAAAGACCCTGTCTACGAAGTGCAATCCCGATGCATCATTCCATTCTTTGAGAAATCCCTTGTCCGGCATTATGAAATGTCCGGCAAAAAAATCAGCCTCTTGCTCCTCTTTTTTGTTTTCCTCAGTTTGAGAAACATCATAGGCGTCAGGATGCAGCATGAGATGACCGAGTTCGTGGGCTGCGCTAAAGATCCGCCTCTCAACGGTAATCCTTTCCCAAACGTTTACTGCTATGGCAGGGCCTCCGTCCTTTTCTCCCACTGATAATCCGAAAAAACCATCAGAAGCCATGGGAACAGACCGCACTTTTATACCTGCATGTTCGAGCAATCCGCAGATATCGTATAATGGCTCGTCATCCCAGAGTTCCAATTTCTTCCGGCAAAGCTCGGCGGAACGGACGATATTCTCATTGGAGCAGCGCACCCTGACCTTCTTTAGCTCAAAAGGAATTCTCTCGCCGAGAGTTCCCTCTAGGTAATTGAAATCCTCTAGCCATCTGGACACCTCTGCCAGGATATTTTCACGGTACTGTACCTTCCGGGTAGAGCGAAACCTTACGGTCTGCAAATCCCTTACCGGCAAAAAGAGTTCCCGGAGATTAACATCAAGCGCTTTAGCGATTGCTTGAATGGTCTTCATCCGAGGTTCGTTTTTGGCAAGTTCCATGTTCTTGACTGCGGGCAGGGATATACCTGCTGCTTCAGCCAATGCCTTTTGGCTGAAGCGCTTTGCAGTCCTAAACCGCCTCACGTTTTTAGCGAGTATCTGCAAGTTCATAGCAATCTCCTTTCCCGACCACATCCCTAATATACCACTTATCAGATATTTGTCAAGTAATATCTTTTAGGCATGGAAAATCACGCCTACAATTTCGACTTGACTTCGAAAAGGGCACCTAATTTAACCACTTGAGAAATAGTGTTAAGTTGATTTCACTGCAGAACAGACAGTCTTCTTGCTTTTTCCATTGTTAAATCAGTTAGATATTGCACACGGGATTTATAGAGCATGCTTTATGGAGGTCTCATTTGCGGAGCCAGATCTTCACCCACGTGGGGGGGGGAATAGCAAAAAGATAAAGTGACGCGCTGATTGCAATGGCCAACCGCCAGGATTTATCTCGCTCTTTCATTCCCGCTTATCGCCGTCCAGCACCTCGCGAATCTTTCTGGCCAGCGTCTGGGATGTGAAGGGCTTCTGGAGGAAGTTGGTCCCGGGGTCGAGCACCCCGTGGTGGACGATGGCGTTGTCGGTGTAACCGGAGACGTAGATGATTTTCATCTCCGGGCATGACTTGGAAAGCCTTCCGACCAGTTCCTTGCCGCTCATGCCGGGCATGACCACGTCGGTGACGATGAGATGTATCTTGCCCGAGTAGGCGGCGCATATTTTTATCGCCTGCTCTCCATTGGCGGCCTCGATCACCTTATATCCAAGTTTAAGCAGTATCCGGCTCGCGACCTTGCGGACGTAGCCGTCGTCCTCGACGAGGAGTATGGTTTCGGACCCGCGCCACGATTCCGCCCCGTCCCTCTCCCGTTTTTTCAGTTTCTCGGCCTCGTCTTCGACCCGGGGCAGATATATCTTGAAGGCCGTCCCCTCCCCGGGTTCGCTGTACACCCAGATATAGCCCCCGCTTTGCTTGACGATCCCGTAAACGGTGGACAGGCCAAGGCCCGTGCCCTTGCCCCTCTCCTTGGTGGTGAAGAAGGGCTCGAAGATGTGAATCCGGGTTTGCTCGTCTATGCCCGTGCCCGAGTCGCTAACCGCTATCATCACGTATTGTCCCGGCGTAACGGACGCGTGCCTTTTGGCGTATTCCCGGCTCAGCTCGACGTTGGCGGTCTCGATGGCGAGTTTCCCGCCTCCGGGCATGGCGTCCCGAGCGTTGACCGCCAGGTTGGCCAGAATCTGCTCTATCTGTCCCACGTCGGCCTTGACGTTTCCCAGGTCGGGGGCCAGGAACTTTGTTAACTCGACGTCCTCCCCGATCACGCGGAAGAGCATCTTTTCCATGCTCGCGACCACGTCGTTTAAATTGAAGACCCGCGTTTGCAGCGCCTGCCGCCTTCCGAAAGCCAGGAGCTGCCGGGTCAGGTCGGCGCAGCGGTTGGCCGCTTCCTGAATATCCTCCATGTCCTCGCGTATCGGGTCCCGATCGTTTAGTTCATTGAGCAGGGCCGCGGTGATCATTATTATCGGGGTCAGGGCGTTGTTGAAGTCGTGGGCCACGCCCCCGGCCAGCCGGCCGATGGCCTCCATCTTCATGGCCTGGTTAAGCTGTTCCTCGAGCCGCCGCTCCCTGGTGATGTCCCGCACGACGGCCACGACCTTGTCGTTTCCCGCCTTGACCAGCCTGGCCTCGAAGATATGGTCCTCGCCGCCGACTTTCAAATGGTAGTTGTATACCTGCAACTCGCCCGTCTCGAGGGCCCGATCGACCATGCTCATGTGCCGCTCGGGCAGGTCGCCTTGGAACACGTCCACGATTTTCTTGCCCAGAAACTCGGAAGGTGGCACGAGGAGTTCTCCCAATGGGGAATCCTTGTAGTCGAGGAAAGTGTAATCCTTGTCCAAAAGGAACATAATGTCGGGGTTCGCCTCGAGCATGGCCCGGTTGCGGGCCTCGCTTTCCCTAAGGGCCTCTTCACTCCGGGCCCGCCGGAGCGCGATCGCGGCCATGTCGCCAAAGGCTCGGGCCACCTCCGCGTCGTATTCGTTGAAGTCCTCCGGCTTGTTGGCCAGGCCGATGACCCCCACCACCTTGTCCCCTATCACCAGGGGAGCGAACATTACGTTCTTCAACTCGACGTGGCCGGAGGGCATTAACTCGACGTGTTCTCCCTTCATGAAGTCGTTGTCGTAGACGACTTTTCCCGTCGAGTAGGACTCGGCGCGCAATCCGCGGACGGGCATGGGAAGGCTCGGGGCGACATTGCAGGGCATGCCGCCCGCCTCCAGAAAAAGAACCTCGTTCTCGGAGCCGTCCTCGCTGAGAAGGGCCACGTAGCCCGAGACCGCCCCGGTTACCAGGCGGCAGGCGTCGAAAATCCTTCGCGCCGAGGCCTGAAAGCTTTGGAATTCCAGGACCGCTCGGGCCGCGTCGAACAATCCTCTAGATTCGGCCTCCCGCCGGCGGGTTTCGGACAGGGACTCTTTTAATAGCCGTTCGGATAACTTCTGCTCGGTAATGTCCAAATTAACCCCGGTCATCCTCACGGCGGCTCCTTGGCCGTCGCGCTCGATCACGCAATACCCCTTGATCGAGCGGACCGATCCGTCGGGCCGAATCACTCGGAACTCATTGTCGGAATTCCGGTCGTTTTGGAGGGCCTTACAAGCGACTTCATCGCTTTTTGCCCGATCTTCCGGATGGATCATCTCAAGCCAGGCCTCATACGTCCCGGGGAAGTCCTCGCGCCGTACGCCGTAAAGCTCGTACATCCGGTCGTCCCAGATCATCTCATTCTTTTTTACGTCCCAGTCCCAGATCCCGAGCTTTGCCGCCTTGGTGGCCAGATCGAGTCTTTCCAGCAGCGTGGCTACCCGCCGGTCGGCGTTCCTTCTCTCGCGCCTTATCTTGGCCTCACGAAGCTCGCGCTCGACGGCCGGACAAAGACGCTTCAAGTTGCCCTTGACGAAATAATCGCTGGCGCCGGCCTTCATGGCCTCGACGGCCGTGTCCTCGCCGATGGTCCCGGAGACGATTATGCATGGAACGTCAAGCTCGCTTTCGTTCAAGATTTTCAGACCCTTGATCGCGTCGAACTGGGGCATGGTGAAGTCCGAGAGGATGACGTCCCAGGCCCCATTCCCGAGAGCGGCCTTCAAGTCGGCCGCCGTTTGCACGCGGACGGAGTGAACGTCGTACCCCCCGCGGATCAACTCTCTTTTGATTTGCAAATAGTCGTCCTCGTTGTCCTCGAGGACAAGGACTCGAAGCGGCAATCCCATCGGCCCCTCCATGCATATCCGCTGCGGACTTCGCGGCATTAAACCGTCGCTGAAATCCTCGACTCGCGTCAGTGTTTTCGAGCTTACTTCGGCGGCGACTGGTTAAGGAGCAGCCAATAAAGCCCTAGTTGGCCCACGGCCTCGCTGAACTGGCTGAACTCGACGGGCTTTCTCACATAGGAGTTGGCCCCCAGCTTGTAACCGTTGACCATGTCGGCCTCCTCGTCGGATGAAGTAAGGATGACCACCGGCAAGAGACGGGTGCGCTCGTCCTTTCTGATATGATCGAGTACCTCGAGACCGTCTATCTTGGGCATCTTTAGATCGAGCAGCACCACCTGGGGCATATCATCCACGTCGCGCCCTTCATAGGTCCCCCTCCCGAATATATAATCCAGGGCCTCGGACCCGTCATGGGCGACCACCACCTCGTTGGCCACGTTGCTCTTCTTGAGCGCCCTTTTGGTCAGTTCCACGTCGTCCGGGTTGTCCTCCACCAAAAGAATCACCTTTTCCTTGCAAACCATAATATTGCCTCCTTATTTTCGTGCATCTCCCATCGCTTGATTTTTCTAAACGCCGGGTTCCCTTCACGAGTCCAGCGTGAAATAAAAGGTCGCTCCCTTTTCCGGCTCGGACTCGGCCCAGATTCGGCCGCCGTGGCGGTGGATCACGCGGGCCACCGTGGCCAGACCGATGCCGGTGCCGGGAAAATCATGGGTGGTGTGAAGCCGCTGGAACGCCCCGAACAGCTTGTCCGCGTACTGCATGTCGAAACCCACACCATTGTCCCTTACGTAATAAACCATGCCGTCGTCCGAGTCCGGATCGGCCGCGCCCTTTTCCCGCTCCGGACCCAGCGCGCCCACCTCGATGCGGGCGTTGGGGTTATTGCCGGTGAACTTGAAGGCGTTGCCCAGCAGGTTATCCATGGCCACCTCTAAAAGTTTCTTGTCCGCGCAAACGACCAGGCCGTCCTGAATGACGAAGTCCACCATCCGGTCCGGCTCTCTTTTTCTCAGTTCCTGGGCCGAGGCCCGGGCCAGGTTGCTTAGTCCCACCTCCTCCGGTTTCATCTCCGTCCGAGTGATGCGGGAAAGCTTGAGCAGGTCCTCGATGAGCTGGCCCATGCGCTGGGCCGCGAGGCTTACCCGGTCCAGGTAGTTTTGCGCGTCCCCGTCAAGCTTGTCGTGATAGTCCTCCATCAGGGCCTGGCAAAAGCCGTGGATGGTACGAAGCGGGGCCCTGAGGTCGTGCGAGACCGAATAGGCGAAGCTTTCCAGTTCCCTGTTGGACGCCTCGAGTTCGATATTGGCCTTTCGGATTTTTTCCTCCTGCCGCTTGCTGAACAGGGCCTCGATAAAGGCGACGGCCAAGTCCTCGACGGCCCGAGCGTCCATTTCCTCGTAGCCGCCCTCCTTGTTGGCCAGAGCGATTACGCCCAGGGTCTTTCCGCCGCGTTTAAGCGGCACGCCGAGAAAACCGGTCAGTTCCGGATGGCCCTCCGGTACCCCGACCCGGGCGGGATGCGAGGAGGGCGAGTTGATAATAAAGGATGATTCCGTCTTTATAACCTCTCCCCATATGCCACTTACTTCCATGTCCCGTATGGCGGCCAACGCTTCCGAGCCGGGTATCTTGCAGGCGTCCCATCCCGGGTCGCTCAAGGCGAAGGTGTCGAAGGTCCCCCGCTCGTTGACTTCGCCAATGAAGCCGAAGCGGCTGCCCGTGAGTTCCTCGGCCACGGCCAGACACGCCCGGCCCAAGTCCTCGTCGTTCTCGCTCGTTAGCGCCTCCTGGAAAACCCGGTTGATGCCGTCCATGATCCGGTTGCGCCGCGAGATATACTCCTCGTTAAGCTTGCGCTCGGTGATATCCATGGCCACGCCGATGACCCCGACTACCTCCCCGGCGGCGTTGACGTAGGGGATTTTACTGGTACTGACCCAGCGCTGGTCCTCATCGGTGGTCCACTTTTCCTCGAAATTCAGCTTCGGGAGCCGGCTTTTTATAACTTCCAGGTCATCGTCAAAATAGGCCTGGGCCTGCTCGCGAGGATATATATCGAAGCAGTCCTTGCCCTCGAGGTCCTTTTTTTCCATCTTGTGCGCTTCGGCCACGTATTTGTTCACCCGCAAATACTTGTTATGGGCGTCCTTGTAAAACACCAATCCCGGGATGGCGTCGATGATGATCTCCAGTTCGTCAGCCATCCGCCGAAGCTCCAGGGATCCGGATTGACCTCCATCGCCAGGCGGGCCGGCCGCGGCTTGGGCTTTTAGCCTATCGTTTTCCTCGCGAAGCCCGATCAATTCCTCGATGAGCTGTTTTTTCGTTTTTCTTTCGTCTTTCATCTCAGGCGCGCCTCCGCGTGGCCGCTCGCGGTTTCATGAACGTTGGCGGCCAAAGCGATATTATTGATTTGAAATCAGTATTTAATGAGGGCATAGGGAAAAAGGGCCGCGCGCGAGTCGCTGGTCCCATCGCGTCGGGAACCTCGCGCCTTGCAAGCTCCAGGGCTTTTTCCCCGACAAGTACAAGGAAGGCCGGATAAAGTTTGTTAATTCTAATTCGTGGAAGGGTCTTTGACAACTCAAATGTATGTTCGATCGCAAGCAAGCGGGCTCTCCAATGATGCAGTCAATCAGTTAACGCCCCGCCGACGATTTGGCGCGCTCTTCGGATGGCGTTATAAAAGGCCGGCCTTTATCGCGAGGACCTTTCCTCTGGGCCGGGCCCCATATGAGCCGCGACATACGATGAGATTTTCCCGCTTCATGTTCTTGTATAATTTTCAATCAGCGGTCATGGTTCCTCGGCTGGAGCGGAATTCCATACTGATGGGGGAATCGGGACCCGTGTTTTGCTTGCTTCACTGCAATTTAAATATGTCGCAATAAAGTGAAGATAGCTTACAGGCGATCGTTTGTAAAGATCGATGATCGTTTTTTGCAAATATTTTCTTTTCTTATAATGGCGCCGCCAAGGCACTTAGGCCAATTCCCTGCTTACCATCAGCGACAATGACGGGCGCGGCAATAATAGCGTATTCCATCTCCCTGGATGCAGTAAATCGGCCCCATATACATCGCTTCCCTTTTTGGCTCGGAAATTGAACGGATTTGAAACGAATATACAAACCGTTTTATCAAGGAAAGGAGGCCTGGGAAATCACAAGTTAAATCGGCCATATTGCAGGATTGGCGAAGATTTTGGCTTGTCGTTTTTCCCTAATTGGAAATTCGGTTCTCAAATTTGGCAATTTATTCAGGACGAGGAAAGAGGGCGCGTTCCAGCTTGATGCTTGGCGACGCGCGAACCGGGCGGGAATATTATGGACCAGTCGAACAAAAGATTATTGTTGATCGAGGATTCGAAGTTCAGTGTCAAGTTCATCAGGACTTTACTTAACGAATCGACCAAATTCAAGTATTCGATCCGCGGCGTCGAGACTTTGGAGCAAAGCCTTGCGGCCCTGGAAACGGAAGTTTTCGACCTGATACTTTTGGACCTTGGTCTTCCCGATTCCAAGGGCCTGGAAACATTGAGAAAGGTCAAGTATCATTGCGGCGACGTCCCCATCATCGTGCAGAGCGCGGGCAAGGAGGATGGACTGGCCGAGAGTTGCATAAGGGAAGGGGCCCAGGACTTCATAGCCAAGGACGAACTCGATTTCGACCGCCTTATCAAAAGCATACTCTATTCCCTTGAGAGGACGCGCATAGAACGCAACATGCGGGACTCGGAGCAGCGCTACAGAAACCTTTTCGAGTCGTCCCGCGACGCCATCATGATACTCGACGATCATGGCTTCATTGACTGTAACGAGGCCACATTGCGCATGTTCGGGTGCAAGGCGAAGGAATATTTCATTGGAAGGACCCCGGCCGATTTTTCCCCTCCCCTGCAGGAAAACGGCTCGGATTCCATGGCGGAGGCGCAAATGAGGATATCGCGCGCCCTCGAGGAAGGAGAGCAGTTCTTCGAGTGGACCCATACGAAGCTAAGCGGCGACAACTTTCGCGCCGAGGTACTGCTAAGCGCGGTCACGCTTAAAGACAAGCTTGTCCTTCAAGCGACGGTAAGGGACATCAGTTCCCGCAAGGAAATGGAGGAAAGTCTTTTCCTGTTCAAGGACTTGGCGGACCATTCCAACGATTCCATCCTGATAGTCGATGATAATGGCGACCTTCAATACATGAACGCGGCGGCGGAGAAGTCATTTGGCTACTCGAGAATGGAAGCGGGCAAGATGGATATTCTCGAGCGCGTATTCGGTTGCGACGTTCAGGCCGACTATCTCGAGAGGATCATGGACCATCCCCAGCAATCCTATCAAGGGGGCTGCGCTCCAGCCCTGGAAGTCAAGGCTATAAGGAAGAATGGCGAGAGCTTTCCCGCCGAGGTCCTGATGTACAACTTCGGCGTCAAGGGCAAAAGGTTCGTCGCCTGCATCGCTCGGGATATCAAGTACAGAAAGATCGCCGAGTTCGAGATGGCGCAGGACCAGAAACTGAAGTCGATCGGGAGCCTCGCGGCGGGCATCGCCCACGAGATCAACACTCCGACCCAGTTCGTGTCCGACAACGTCAGGTTCCTGCGGGACTCCTTTTCCGACCTGGACTCGCTTTTGAAGAAATACAGGGAACTCGCGGGCCTGGCGGGAGAGGGCAAGGACGGCCGGGACCTCGCCCTCTCGATAGCCTCGGCCGAGGAGAGCATCGACCTCGATTACCTGATGGAGGACATACCGAGCGCCATCGAGCAAAGCCTTACGGGCCTGGAAAGGATATCCTCCATCGTGCAGGCGATGAAGGACTTCGCCCATCCCGAGCTTAAGGAGCGAAGGTTCACCAGCGTCAACAAGCTCATCGAAAGCTCGGCCACGGTGGCCAAGAACGAATGGAAATACGTGTCCGACCTCGATCTTCGGCTCGACCCGGACATGCCCGACCTTTTTTGCCAGCCCGGCGAGTTGAGCCAGGTTTTTCTCAACATGATCATCAACGCCGCCGATTCCATCGCCGAGGCGGTGGGCGACGGCTCTCATGGCAAAGGCCTCATTTCGGTGTCCTCTTCTCACGACGACCTGGGCGTGACTATCGAGATACGCGACACCGGGGCCGGCATCCCTCGCGAGATTGTCTCCAGGATTTTCGACCCCTTTTTCACTACCAAGGAAGTCGGCAAGGGCACGGGCCAGGGCCTGTCCTTGGCCCGTAAGATAATCGTGGAGGGGCACAAGGGGGAAATTATCGTCGATTCCAGGCCCGGCGAGGGCACGCGCTTTGCCATCAAGCTTCCCTTGCTGGCGGAGGAATATCCGGTGGAGGACGGTCTTGAAAAAGAAGCTCTTGTTCGTTGACGACGAACCCATGATACTGGCAGGCATCAGGCGCCTTTTAAGGCCTATGCGCGACGAGTGGATCATGGAGTTCGCCGGCGGGGGGAAAGAGGCGCTCGAGAAAATGGAGAAGGACGACTTCGACGTTATCGTGTCGGACATGCGCATGCCGGGCATGGATGGGGCCGAGCTTTTAAACGAGGTGAAAAAGGCCCATCCCGACACGGTCCGGATCGTACTGTCCGGCCATTCGGAATGGGACATGGTCTCGCGGGCGCTGGGGGCGATGCATCAATACCTGACCAAGCCCTGTGACGCGGACTCCCTTAAGTCCACCATCGGGAGGGCGCTCTATATCAGGGACATGATGGCCGACCAGGCCATGAAGAAGCTGCTCATGGACATGGAGGCCCTGCCCAGTCTTCCCTCCCTATACGTCGAACTTTTAAAAGAACTGAACGACGAGACGTCGTCCATGGACAAGATAGGCGGCATTATCATGAAGGACATAGGGATGACCGCCAAAGTGCTCCAGCTTGTAAATTCATCCTTTTTTGGACTGCCCCGTAACGTATCCAACATATCGCAGGCCATTGGCCTTTTAGGTCTTGACACCATCAGGGCCCTCGCGATCTCGCTCAAAATATTCTCCAGCTTCGCCCCGGAGAGAAGCGCCGGCATTTCCCTTCCCAATTTGTGGGACCACGCGATGAACGTGGCCGTCTTCGCCAAAAAAATCGTGAGGCTCGAAACCGGGGACAATAAAATGGGGGACGACGCCTTTCTGGCGGGAATGCTTCACGACGCTGGCAAGTTGGTATTCGCGTCGAATTTTCCCGAGAAGTACTCCCGGGCGCTGGAGTCCGCTCAAGGCGCACAGTCGGTCGAGACGGAAATGGATGCCTTTGGCCTGAACCACGCGGACGTTGGCGCCTATCTTTTGGGCCTTTGGGGAATGCCGGACTCGATTATCGAGACCATCGCTTTTCATCACTTTCCCTCTCAATCTCCGAACCTTGTTTTCGGCCCCCTTGCGGCCGTGCACGCCGCGGACCGGCTCGCCTACGAGATGGCCGGGGAAGGAGACCGGATGGAGCCGCCATTGGATTTGAAATACCTCGAGGGACTGGGACTGGCCGAAAGAGTTCCCCTTTGGAGCGATGCTTGCCGTGAAATCATGGAAACGAGGAAACCCAAATGAACAACAAAATATTGTTCGTTGACGACGAGGAAAATATTCTTCTGGCCTTTAAAAGGACGTTAAGAAAGGAATACGAGGTCGAGACGGCCGCCGGGGGCAAGTCGGGGCTGATGAAGATAGACTCGAAAGGGCCGTACGCGGTCGTCGTCTCGGACCTGAGAATGCCCGCCATGGACGGCATCGCCTTTCTGTCCAGGGTAAAGGATATCAGCCCCGACTCGGTAAGGATCATGCTGACGGGAAACGCCGAAATGGAAACCGCCATCAGCGCCGTCAACGAGGGGAATATTTTTCGCTTTCTCGTCAAGCCCTGCCCGCCCGAGACGCTGAAGGCGACGCTGAAGTCCGCCCTCCAACAATACAGGCTTATCACCGCGGAAAGGGAACTCCTCGAGCGGACCCTGAAGGGAAGCATCAAGGTGCTCATCGACGTGCTGTCCCTGGTCAACCCCGCGGCCTTCGGGCGGGCCAACCGCGTCAAGTCCTACGCCAAGGAAATCGCCGCCAGCCTCAACGCGCCGCGCCGATGGCGCTTCGAGGTCGCGGCCATGCTCTCGCAGATCGGGTGCGTCACTCTTCCCGGCGAGATGATGGAAAAAATCTACCACGGACTTGAGCTTGGCCCCGAGGAAAAAGAGATGTACGACGCCCATCCCCGCGTGGCCAAGGACCTGATCGCCAATATCCCCAGGCTGGGCGAGATAGCGGAGATCATCGAGTATCAGGAGAAAAACTACGATGGCACCGGGCTGCCCGCCTCGGCGGCGGCCGGCGATAAAATTCCCTTCGGGGCCAGGATACTGAAGGTTTCCCTCGATTTCGACCGGCTCGAGTCGAAGGGATTGTCAAAAGGCGAGGCCCTGGCCGAGATGAAGAAAAGTCCGGAACTATACGATCCGATCGTCTTGTCGGCCCTCGAGACCATTATCGGCGCCAACCTGGAGGAGGAGGCCCTGGTGGTCAAGTCCATGCCCGTCAGCGCGCTCCAGGCGGGCATGATCCTGGCCGAGGACGTTCATAACGAAAAAGGCATACTGCTTATATCAAGGGGACAGGATATCTCCGCGCCCCTTCGCGACAAGCTGATAAACTTTCATAAGTCCGGCGTCATAGGAGACGAGGTCAAGGTAATGACCAAGTCCCACGGCGAAAAACAAAGGGCCGCTGGATAATTATTGCCAGTGGCGGCCTTTCTTCGCGAGTCCGGTGGCGGGCTTTTTAAACCGAGACTTTGGGAGGTAACTCTCTATATAAAAGCCTTGACTCACGCCATGGACTACGCGATCAATCTTCTAGATGACACTAGAAGGGGACGGACCTGGAGGAGACGCGGTTTCTCCGGTCGATATATGCCCCGCTTTCCATTTACCATTTCCTTGATCTCCAGCGACTTGAAAGTGATCGAGACCTTTCCAGTCGAGCCGTCGTAGCCGATCCTTTCTATGAGCACGTTCAGGAGCCGGGCCTGCTCGCGGGAGTTGAGCGAGTCTCAGATGTTATCGAAGGTCGCCAGTTCATCGACCACCTCCTTTTCGTTCACGGCCCCGCGCCGCAGTTGAATGATCTCCTCCTTGATTTGGGTCATTCTGTGCTCGGCTGTCCTGATCTGGTCCTGGAGGTCCGCGAGGTAATCTGTCTCCAGGGTCCCGTCGTCCTTCCTGGCGATTGGCTCCTTGACCACCTTTCGCAACTTCAGGTTCAAGCGCCTGAGCTCGCCGGTCAACTCGTCGCGCTCGGTATCGAGCACCTTCAGCTTGCTTTCGACGCGGTGCCTGGCGTGGCCGATTGTCGCGGCGATCAGTTCTTCATTCATGCCAATTCCCCGAATGTGTCTGACCACTTCCTGTTCGATGTCGTGACCGTTGAGGGATTTGGAGGGGCAGGAATTATAGCCGTTCTTCTGGGCGTTCATGCAGACGTAATATCGGTAGCGCTTTTCCTTCTTTATGACGTAGGAAGGAGACATGGCCGTTCCGCAAGGGACGCAGTAGAGCAGGCCTTTCAGCAGAGCGCCGTACTTGTTGCGAACCGCATAGGAATTACCGTGGCAGTTGCCGCTCATGATGTCCTGGACCTTTTGCCATATCTCCGGCTCGACTATGGCTTTGTGCTCGCCTTCGTAGATCTCATCCTTGTACTTGATCCTGCCGGTGTAGATGATGTCGGTCAGAAGCCGGTGCAGGTTGGTTTTGTTGAAATGCTTGCCGTCCCGTTTGTGTCCCTTCTTGGTCGTCCATTCCTTGGTTCTCCAGCCCAGGTGGTTCAACTCCTTTACGACCGGCATCATGGTGGTGTGCTCCAGGTACAGCTCGTAGATGGCACGAACCCGTTCCGCCTCCTTCTTGTTGACATGGATGCGGCCGCCGCGAGGGTCGATGTCGTAGCCCAACACGGGCATGCCGCCTGTCCACTTGCCTTTCTGGCGGGCGGCTGACATCTTGTCGCGTGTACGTTCGGCAATGATCTCGCGTTCGAACTGGGCAAAGGAAAGGAGCATGTTCAGAGTGAGGCGGCCCATTGAGTCAGTGGTCGAGAACCGCTGGGTGACCGAGACGAAGCTCACGCCTTGACGCTCGAAATTTTCCACGAGGCGGCTGAAGTCGAGGAGCGAGCGGGATAGCCGGTCCACCTTGTAGACCACCACCACGTCGATCTCCCCGGCCTCGATGTCGGTAAGGGAGGCGGAGAAAAGGAATGAAACAGCAGGAAGTGAAAAAGCGTATCAGCGAATCAGGCGGCCTCGAGGTGGAGTTCACCCTCTCTCCAAGCCAACGTCATCGAGGCAAGAAGAAGACATCAAAACCGGCAGTAGCACCGGGCAGCATCCCCCGCGTCACCCGCCTCATGGCCCTGGCCATCAAGTTCGACGGCATGATCGCTCGCGGTGAAGTCCGCGACTATGCCGACATCGCCCGCCTCGGCTACGTCTCCCGCGCCCGCGTCACCCAGATCATGAACCTCACCAACCTCGCTCCCGACATCCAGGAGGAAATCCTTTTCCTCCCCCGCACGTTCAAGGCCATGATCCGATCCGTGAGCAGAAACTACGGCCTATAGCAATGGAGCCGGATTGGGGGGAGCAGAGGAAACTTTGGAAACAGCTTCTTCATCAAAGACGTAGGTCATAAAGATAGAATCCTTGTTCTTTCTTTCTCCCACTGTTCCTCTGTCCCCAGGAATTCCAGGAAATGTTCCTTTGCGGAATCCGGATCGTCCTTTACCCACTGATTCCACATTTCTTCACCCATCTTGTCGCACTCCCCTCTGTGCCAACGTAGATGAGACACTTCCCCTATGTTAAATTACTGTAGGGCGGGGGAGGTATTAGGATGTATAGAGAGATGGATGAAGACAGGAAGAAGGCAGGGATTGTTGGGGAGACGGAGGGAGCCCGTAGGGCGACCGGAGTCTCCCCAACCGGGACGGCCGAGCCGGAGGACACTCCTGCCAAGCGGCCCGAGCGGGTGGGGGCGCCGATCATTCTTCCCGAGCCGGAGGTCCCGGAAAAGCCCGCCCGGCGGCGCTTCACCGCGGCTTACAAGCTCGCAATCCTCGGGAAGGCCGACGCCTGCTCGGGGCATGGCGAGGTCGGCGCCCTGCTGCGCCGGGAGGGCCTTTATTCGTCGCACCTGACGGCCTGGCGCAAGCAGCGGGACGAGGGGGCCTTGAAAGCGCTTTCGCCCGTAAAGCGGGGCCGCAAGCCCAAGGCCAAAAACCCGCTGGCCGATGAAGTGGCCCGCCTCGAGCGCGAGAACGGGAAGCTCCAAAAGCGGCTCGAACAGGCCGAGATGATAATCGACTTCCAAAAAAAAGTTGCCGATCTGCTGGGGATACCCCTGGCCAAGCCGCCCGGCGAAGAGAGCGAATGATGGAATCGGCAAGCACGGCCGCTCCCCGGGTCGGCGCCAAGGCCGCCTGCGAGGCCCTGGGCCTGTCGCGAGCAACGTTTAATCGTCGCGCTAAAATTCCCTTCGGGCCTCCGCCGCCGAGGCGCGCGGCCAAGCCGGCAAGGTCGTTGAGCGAGGACGAGCGGCGCCGGGTGCTGGACGAACTCCACTCCGAGCGCTTTGCCGACAAGGCCCCCCGCGAGGTCTGGGCAACGCTCCTGGACGAGGGGACATGGCTGTGCTCGGTCCGCACCATGTACCGCGTCCTCGACTCGGAAAAGGAAGTCCGGGAGCGGCGCAACCAACTCCGGCGTCCCCGATACAAAAAACCCGAGTTGCTGGCCGAGGCCCCCAACCAGGTCTGGTCCTGGGACGTCACCAAACTCAAGGGACCGGCCAAATGGACCTGCTACCAACTCTACGTGATCATGGACATCTTCAGCCGCTGCGTGGTGGGATGGATGATCGCCGGACGCGAAAGCGCGGAGCTGGCCCGCCGCCTGATCGGGGACAGCATCCGAAAACAGGGGATCGAGCCGGGACAACTCACCATCCACGCCGACCGGGGGAGTTCGATGAAATCAAAGCCGGTGGCCTTCTTGATGGCCGACCTGGGCGTGACCAAGAGCCACTCGCGGCCCCACGTGTCCGACGACAACCCCTACTCGGAAAGCCAGTTCAAGACCATGAAGTACCGGCCCGAGTTCCCGAGCCGGTTCGGCTCCATCGAGGACGCCAGGGCCTTTTGCGTGAAGTTTTTCGATTGGTACAACCGCGAGCATCGGCACACCGGGATCGGCCTGATGACGCCCGAGATGGTCCATTACGGAATGGCGAGCGAGATCGTGGCCGCCAGGCAAAAAACGCTCGACCACGCCTATGAAAAAAAACCGGAGCGCTTCGTGAAAAGACCGCCGACGGCGCCGGAGTTGCCCGGCAAAGCGTGGATCAACCCACCGGCGAAACCGGAGGAAATAAACAGTTTGCCACACTAAATTCAGGAAAGGCGTGTCTCATTTTGCTTGACACATTCCGCTCTTCGCAATTTTGGTTTACGAAATTTTCTATCTGCTTCTTGCTGGGCCGTCTACGATAAATCTTTTCTTTTGGCCTGTTACAAAGCCAACATGCACAGCGTAAAATCCAGGTCTTCTCGGACTCGGACTTTGAGTCTCCCTGAGTCAAAGTATGCTTTACAGGTCCGTCGAAAAACATTATTGCACCCCCTTACGGCCCAATAAATACTTCGCTAGCCGCACGAAGTGGCGAATCATTGCCTCACGGTCCTGAAGGTTACCGTAGGGTATTTCTATAACCTCATAACCTTTGCTTCTTAGTTCAGCCCTGATTTGGAGGTCACGCAGTCGTGTCTCAGCATTGCCGTGTAAATGACCGCTCATAACCGACTTGACCTTGGAGCGGAACTCCTGGAATCGCTCGGCTAGGATGCGCTCCTCGGGGGAGAAATCTAGGTGTCGGGGATCGAGACGACGGTCACTGAAGCGCTTGGGGTCGGTCTCTGCGTTGATCTCGCTTTTGAGCCTGCGGATGACTACCTGCTCGACCCGCTTGCGCTCGTCGGAGGTGAATTCACTGGTTCGGGTGAAGCGCACGGGGTCGAGCATTTCCAAAAGGCCTGAGAAACAGCGGGTGTGGCCGTTGTGCGGCGTCGCGGAGAGAAACAGCTTGTGTTCGAACAACGGACTAATCTGCTGGAGCATCTTGGACAGGTCGCTGTCGTCACCAAACTGGGACGGGCAGAGGTTATGGCACTCGTCTACGATCAACATGTCCCAAGGCAGGTGCGGGGAACCTTCCTGCTGTCGGCTGGCGGACAGGAATTGGCCCAAGATGTCGTGCTGGCGCAGGTAATGGTAGCTAGCGATGATCCGGGGGAATGAGCGCCAGGGGTTGATATCGAGGCCCTGGCGCTTCTGAAGAGCGTGGGTACTAGGCCGGTCAACGATATCAAAGTGCAATGAGAACTTGTCCCTCATCTCCTGCCGCCACTGGGTTCGCAGGGATGCGGGTGTCAGGATGAGTATACGGCGGACACGGCGGCGGATGAGGAGTTCGGTAAGGACTAATCCAGCCTCGACGGTTTTACCAAGACCTACATCGTCGCCGATCAGGAGCGAGATGCGGGGCATTTCCAGGGCGTGGTATAGGGGCACGAGTTGGAAATCATCCACCTGGATGGCCCCGAAGAACGGGGAAGCCATTTTGAAGCGCTGGTCAACTTTGCATGGTTCATCGGGAGCGACAAAGGGGGTGAAGGCGGACCAGCGAGTTGAGCGAATCAGGGTGTCGAAGTCGGCGGAGGCCATGGGACTGGAGGAGTCCACCTGCGGTAGCACGGACGGCTCCAGGCACCGGGAACGCATCTCGTGCTCCCAGATGACCTGCTCCTCACGGGGACCGTCTGGGTCGGTGTACTCCAGCTGCACCAGGTGGAAGCGTCCTTCCGGTCCCGAGTCGAACGGTTCGACCGACGATATGATGGCCCTGCGGTTGCGCACCGTGGCCAGCATTCCCACTTGGGGATGTGATGACTCCGTCGACATACAATCCTCCCGATTTAGATTGAGCTTTTATCAGGTAAATATATCATGTAGTGTAAAACGGAGAAAGCGTCCGGCAAATACTATAAAAATTTAATGTGAGCGGATAGGTTTTGTATTATAAGTCCAATGCATGGACCTTATGGAGGGCAAGAATCAATCGCATTAGATCAGGGTTTGGTCGTTGTGGGTTGGGATGATGTTCCTGATATGGGGCCAACAAAGAACCGGAAGGATATACGTCCAAGTCAAATCGGGAGATTCACCCTCCGATGTAAATACTGTACGGGAGCTGCAGGGGGTCCTGAACAGATTCCAGGCAAACCAGGGACTTTTGGTTTCTTGGGGAGGCTTTAAAGGAAACGTGGAAACGGAGTCAAGGCAGATATTTTTCCAGATTCGTCTATGGGATTCTGATGATTTAATGGACGCGCTTTTTACTCACTATGAAAAACTTTCAGAAGACATCCAGGCCGAATTGCCTCTCAAACGTATTTGGACGCTTGTTCTGCCGGATGAATAAGATGGAGTGAAAAAATATACGAGGACAACTTATTCTTTTCCATCGTCCTCCTTGACTTCGATCAGTGATTTCGACTAGACTTTTATCGCTCGAGCGGCTCAGAAATTATTGTTCGCCGCGCTGACTAATGGGCATTGAGCCTTCAATTCAGTCAGGGTCCGCGGGCCAATCTGAATTTCGAAAGTCTGACGGCGACTTTTAGAATTTATGGAGATATCCCATGCAAGTTGAACGCGCCCAAGGCTGTCTCCTTGGACAGCTTGCCGGAGACGCGCTGGGCGGCCTGGTCGAGTTTCGAACTCCGGAGGACAGGGATCAGTTTTAAGCGCATATCTGGGAGGTATGAAATTGAAGTATGCAAGTGTAAAGGTCATCTTGATGGCGGTGCTGGCGGTAGTTGTTATTCCAAGCGCGAAGGTAATGGGGGCTGGAACCAGGAGGATATGGTCTCCTGAATTAGAAATGATGTTCATGTCTCCCTTTCGGGATTATTATCGTCCATCCAGTTTTGAATTCATAGACACTTTGACGGCGGCCCCGCATTTCTTATTCAAGGACGTCACGATAGGGTCTGATGGAGGCTATGGATTCTCCATTATACGGCGATCCAATCCTTATGGATGCGATAACGTGTATAAAAAAATTACCGGAGATTATGATTTGATTATTGACTCTCAAATGACTCCCTTTGGATTATATTGGGACGTTTTGGATGAGGTTCTTTATTTCAATCAAATTAAGATAAGGGACCTTGGGAATTGGAACCCCGGCGAGCAAGATATATATTCTGTAGTCTCTTTTCTGATCACCCAGGAAGGTGAATTATATTTCTTTAGACCTTGCGAGGGAACAGGTTGTTCATGGCGGGGAGACTACTGGAAAATTATCGAGCCTCAGGACCCTTACCCTTTTTCCGGCAACACCGTTACCGCGAGGCAAGAATTATATTTTTCAGACAACAACTGGAGGCTTGAGGCCATTTCAAAAAGTAGGGCGCCAGGTTGCCCATATGAGCATGTCGAGGCGACACTATATCTTCCCGATGGCACCAAAAAGAAATATCAAAGAACGGATGGAATCTATTCTGGAACTGTCGTTGGAAGATTAAAATTGGTTGAGATCGATTATCCTAACGGCTCCGTCGTAACAATAGAGTATCTGGCTTCTGACGCCGTTGACACCTACGGTTTTTATAACGCTCCAGAGCGGGTCACTCTCACTGGCGCCGGCAGCACGACTTATAATGTGGATTTCATTTATGAAAACGTATCGTCCGAGGTCGCCCAGTATGAAAATTCCCCATCTTATTCTTATCGTCCCGCCGGGAGCCTAAAAAGGCTTGACGTTTCCCAGAACGACGAATATTTATACAGCCGTTATTACTATTATCACGATATTCCAGAGGAATTTTATTGCTCACCCGTGAAGAACGGCTTCACTTGTGATTTTTTCGGGGCCAGCGACTATCAGCTCGTGGACACTTTTATTCTTGATTCTGGGGCCACCGTCGACATTTGGAACGATCTATCAGACGTTTTAAACAATTACACCGTATCAGATTTTTGGCACTTTGAGCCTTTTTCTTTCCTCGGAACCGGGACCGATGTATGCGAGAGCGAGGTTGTTTCCGGTGATCCGGGTGAAGTTAGCTGCTCTCCTTTTGACAATAATGGGTTGTGCGAGTTTCTTTGCCCTCCTCCAGAGATAAAGGCCATTACGACTCCCTGGGGCGCGAAGATATTATATGATTATGATGGTATATATTACGACCCGCAAGTCGATTTTGGAGCGACTCCTTCCGGCTGGAATGAGATAACCGACGGTATCTGGGAACGCAGTGCAACAATTTACTTCAGGAATATTTTGGAGCAGAGAAGCGAGATCAATAAATTAAACGGCCGCGTCGATACCTTTAACGCTATGAAAAGGGTCGGGAGCGGCGATCAGGTCGGGACTTTAAAGACCACGATAGAAATCGACAAGCTGATGGACGGCATGAATCCCCATATATTCCGATGTTTCGCCGATTACATCCCGAACGAGACGGATATTGCTTCTCAATTTCATTCCTTAAAAAAGGAGATGGTATGAATGAAGAGTTTTGAGGTGGTAAATACTTCAACTAGGTTAGGAATGATCTATTGGAGTAGGCGGGTCGTGGGCTGGATCGTTTTCGTGAGGCTTATGACCTCGTAAAGGAGATTAGTCAGCCCCGCGACTGGAGCGCCACCGTAAGGCTAGACCTTGTATAGGAGTTTGGCGGCCCCTCAAAGCGTGTCTACTCCGACCTTAGATCAAATTTATTTCTAGGGAGGAGTAAGGAAATGGGAAGGTACATTGGAATCGATCTGCACAGGAATTGTTTCACCTCTTGCGTCCTGGCCGAGAACGGACGGAACTATCTCAAGGACTGGCGTCTCGAGGATTTGGAGAAGTTTTGCTCGACGCTTCGCGAGTCCGACGAGATCGCGGTTGAGGTCACGGGCAACGTCCGCCTTTTTTACGACGCCGTTCGCGGCCTCGTTTCCCGCGTCGTGGTTGTCAACCCTCGCCAGTTCAAGGTCATCAGCGAGTCGGTCAACAAAACGGACGGCAACGACGCCAGACGCCTTGCCCTGTTTTTGTCCAAGGGCCTTTTGCCGGAGGTGAGGATGCCGAACAAGGAACACGCTCAGGTTAAAAGCCTCACTCAAAGCCGGGACAAGCTGGTGAAGCTTCGCACGGCCTTGAAGAACAAGATCAACAACATCTGCTCGGCCCACGGCATCAACCTGAAGAAGGAATATCTTTCCAGCGAGAAGGGCCTTGAGACGGTGCAGGAGATACCTTTCGACCCCATGGTCAAGACCGAGGTCCGCGTCCTGGTGGAGCAGATTCGGGGCTTGAACGCCGGGGTCAAGGAGCTTGAGGCCGCCATCAAGGACTCGGGCAATCAGCTTCCCGGTCACAAGAATTTGAAGAGCATAAAGGGTATCGGGGACCTTGGCTCGGCCATACTTTTGTCGGTGATCGTTGACGTCAAGGACTTCCCCGACGAGGGCAAGCTGGCCTCCTACTTCGGCATCGTCCCCCGGGTTAGCAACTCGAACGAGACCAGCCGCTCGGGCCGGATCACGAAGCGGGGCAACAAACTCGGCCGCACTACCCTGGTCCAATGCGCCCTCATCGCCAAGCGTTACAGCCCTTATTTGTCGAGCTTCTACGAGCGTATCAAGGCCAGGCGCGGCGCGGGCAAGGCCATCATCGCACTGGCTCGCAAATTTTTGAAGATCATTTACATCACTTTACAGGAAAACTTGATTTGGGAGGACTTCCCGAACGGAGTAATAGCGAAAGGCTGAGTTTGTAAAATAATTCAGCTAATTTAAAAGGTTGGGTAGACAACCATCATAGGAGTATTATTATTACGACACCTCCTCCATAAGCGAGAACGGTTCAATCTGGCGTTATCAAATCCTCAAGGCTTTAAAGACGTTCGGGGTTCGAGACGACGGCGGTGTTTTCAACTTAGAAGACGTGGAGTATGAATGGATTGGTCGGCCATCGCCTTTTTTACTTGGCATCCGGATGGTTTCACAATATTCCGCCACTTCGGTTCCTTACTACGTTTATTACAACAGGTACGTTGGCGGTTTAACGCAATCCTTTATTGATCCGACTCCCATGATCCCGGTGCTTTCCGGAGTTGAGATGATTCGCGACGGCATCACCTACAACATGGAGGCTAGCGACTTCAACATGTACAACTCTCCCGGCAGGGTCGTGTCCTCCATGGACGGGGGTTATTCGAGGACGAGCAATTACACGTTCAATCATGAGGCCCAAGTAAGCGGGGACACCTACATGATCGGCGTGACAACTAACACAGACTCCAGCCTGAACGGGGGCACGGGCAACGTCGGAAGTTTTAGAACGGACATGGCTAATGGCCTCCTCCAGGCCTCGGTGGTTGACATGAGCGCTCTTAGCTTGGAGTACGACTCAGGCGGCAACGTAACCAACTCCATGGGCGACGATGGCGTTAAAAACACTTACGAGGGCTATACAATGGGTCGCCCCAAGACGGTCAAACTCTACGACGAAGCTTTACGAGGCGACATGAAATATAACGCTTTAGGACAGGCAACGGAAGTGAAAGTACCTAACGCCGGCGGCTCTGATATAATTTATCAATACATTTACGACAATATTGGGCGTCTGAAGTCCATTATCCGTCCCGGTTCCTTGTATGACACGGAGATAACCTACCAGGGAGGTACGAGTACCACTGACGGTCCCTCCCAGGATTATTATAATTTATATTACTTTACTGATAGTAGAAAGAGCGTTACCGGGGACCGCGAGAGTATAGATCATCTGGACGGCTGGGGACGTGTTTGGAAATCGGAAAGGAAAACAAACGACGGCTATAGTATCACAAGATTTATAAGACGCGACGTTTGCGGGGTTCCCCGGTATTCGTGCTCGCCCCTAACCTCGGATTTTAACGACTTCCAGTGCGTTAACGTTTCCATTTCCATTAGCGCCCTTGACGCCTTTGGACGTCCTTCCTTTTCCACGGATCAGTCGGGAGAGGACGATGAGTTAGGAAGATACGTATCTTACGAGTACGAGGGTGGGAGTCAGGGTCTGGATGTGGATATAAACGTTGGATGCGTTTCGGGTTCTACTTTTTGCAAGAATGAACCTTATTCTACCAACTATAAAGAGGTCTATAAGGGTCCTGGTCCAGGCGAGCTATATATGACGGAGCGAGTGGGGCCTACCGTGAGCGGCGGGCCTACTCCTCGCAAGTTTAAATATAACTATGGCTCAAAGGGCGAGCTTCTTTCCATATCCGAGGAGAGCGGGGCGGGCATTGGGGACCGTGAATTCACTTACGACGCCAAGGGAAACGTTATCGGCACATACAGTCCCGAGTCCGGCCAGAGAAGATTCACGCGCGATTCTAGAGGCCGGATAACGTCGATCAGGGCCTCGGACAACTCGGTCGTTAATATGACCTATGACCGAGCCGACCGGGTGACGCAAATCCAGGCCGTTGGCGTCAATCAGCCTCTTTACAAGTTTACCTATCACTCGGGATCGGGCAGCCTGACCAAGGAGGAGGGAGACTGGAACCAGGTTTCCTACGATATCGATTACGATTACAACAACTCGGCTCCTCTTCTTGACGAGGTTTTAATTAATTACACCGTCCCCACTTCAACGGGCGTTGATTACGCCGACTTTAATATCAAATACGACTATAACGAATACGGCGAGGTAACCTCGGTAGACTACGATGGAGAAATGACCATCAATCTAACGCGTGATTATTTGGGCAGGGTGAGGTCCATATCCAAGTCAGGGGCGGACGATATCATGGAGTCGATTACTTATCAGCCGGACGGCTCGCTTAAGCGAATGACTTATGGAAACGACGTGGTAACGGACATTTTCCAGTTCTATGGCCTTGGCATTATCTCGGAGATATCCATACGCACGAAGGCGCAGGCACAGGCCATCAATCGGGATGATATAACCGAAGATATTATCAGGATAGCCGGCGGCGGCTCCTACGATTATTGGAACGAAAGATATGGATATTACGACGGCTCTTACCAATACTTCGACAATTATCTCAATCCACACAAGGCTGAAATCGGTCCCAATTATACCAGCTACCGACTTCAAATCGACGCGCAATACGACAAGGAACAACGTCTTTCCAAAGCGTCTTACTCCGACTTGCAAGGCGACACGGTATTTTTAGACATAACTTATGGTTTTGATCGTCGAGGCAACAGGACCTCGAAGAATCTGACATGGACCCCAGGCTCATCCGAGACTTATTCATACAACTACGATTCACTAAACCGCATCTCTTCAGTGACCGGCAATACCTTGGCCACCAGTCCAACCATCGGAGATTACGTTCACGACTCGCGGGGCAACGTTATCCAGACGCCCACGCACAAGTACGGCTTCGATCTTTTCGACCGGCTGGTTGACGCCGACGACGGCAAGGTCAAAATCTATTACACGGCGGGCGGCAACAAGTTCCTAAAGGTGACCGAGGAGGAGGCGACCGTCTATTTCTATGATCCAGGCGGTCGAATGCTATGCGAGAAGACCTTCCGACTTAGCGACTTCCGGCAGCTTAGCCGCAAGTTATACGTCTACGCCAACGGCCAGATGGTGGCCCAGTTTTAGTCGAAGAAGAAGAGGAGGATAAAATGAAAAGGTTATCTTGCTGGAACTGGATCACTATTAACAAAGCCACTGGCATCGCATTGGCGGTTCTATTTTCAATGTTCATGGCGGCCTTCATGGGCTGCGGTAAAGGAATGGATAGGACCGGCTCGGACGGCGACGCCGGCGCGGCAGTTTCAGGAAAACAAGCTTCATCCTCATCGGTGAAAGAACGGGCTGTCCCCGCCAATACCGCAACCGAGCGCAAAGAGCCTAGGAAGGGCATACAACGCTCCCCCGTTGGAGAAACCAATCTGCGGGCGAAAATACGCGGACTCGCCTCTTCCAAAAACAAGGCTGAGGCTAATGAATCCATTGATTCGCTCACCGATATTTTCGAAGGTGGAGATAATAATCATGACCTGGCCACAAGGACCCTGGCGGCGGCGGCCTTGGCCGAACTAAGCAAGGCCGAGGAAGACCGAGCGGCGGCTGTTGCCTCCCTCGAGCCTCTCCGCAAGGCCCTATTTCGCGATAAGAGCGCGGTGGTCCGAGCCTCGGCCGCGCGCTCACTGGGGGCGAGCGGCTACATCGAGTTCAAGTCCCCCCTTGAGTTAGCCATGAAGACCGACGCGTCGCTCCTTGTCCAGACGGCGGCTTCCGAGGCCCTTGAAAAGCTAACGGGCGAGACGTTAGTCTCTCCGGTCGAGAAGGCGCTAGCCGAGTCCACCATTCCGACCAGGCGCTCCCTTTCCTCTTCGGTCTCATCGGAGTGTATCCCCAGGGAGTTATTCGAGTCGCTAAACGAGCACCTCTTGATTCTCGATCCCGAGAACGCCGAGCGATCGATATGCAAGTAGGCAAGGAAACAAGGAGCGAAGCCATGAAGTTAAAGGTAATGAAAGCGGCGGCGATCTTCGTCATATTTTTTCTAGCGGCGGTAATTGTAGGCTGTGGAGCCAATCAGAACAGCTTTGTCAAGGGACTTGGCCCGGCTTACACGGAGGTAATGTCTCTCGGCAAGAACGTGGAAATCCTGGACCCGTCCATGGAGGACAACCAGCATAGACTCGTGGTGTTTTTCGACAGGTGCGTTGACGACGACACGGTGACCTTGTCTGATCTTGAGCTTTACGGGCAGACCGTTACAAATTTCGATTCTTACCTCACTCCCAGTCAATCCGTCTTTAACTTCGATTATTGCTTTACAAAGTCATGGGACTCCCTTTCCAGCGGCGCTTATTTCACCGGTACTATTTGGGCGTCCACGACCGAGTGCGAGTCCGGCTATAGCGACAAGCTCTACGTGGGCCTCGTTGACGATGACACGCTGTGGCACGGAATGGACGATTATGAAGGAGCGTTCGCGTATAAACTGGTAATTGATAAGATATTCCATGACTCGGAAGAGAATCAATCAAGCGGCGACGTAATCAATTATTTCATCGTGCGCGACTTCGCGAATAACGCGAAACATCCCACTTTGAGCCACGTTTATCCGGCGAGCGGCTCGGGGCTTTCCGGCGACTCCCTTTTATACATGCCCATGCCTCCTCACTCGACGTTTACTCTTGGAAGTTCCGAGCCTGTTCTCAACCTGTCTTATATTCCCTATGAGGTTTTCTGGCACGACGACGATCTCCATGCCCCGTTTGACGGCCCTTCAATCGGCAATCCCAGCGTAATAGTCAGAAATAACAGAAAAATCGAGATCGGCGCTTCCTCGGGAATGCCTCTCGATATCGAGTACCATTTTTGGATTTACTCTCGTCCTCAGAACTATTACGACGTTACCTATGGTCCAGGCTCGGGAGCGACCATTTCAATGGACGGAGAGTTATCGGACGTCCTTCTTGTTTCTCCTCCCCCAATCAACGCGTTTGGCAAGGCCATCGTTCTTCCCTCGGACTCGACCTTCCAAATACTTGAGGAAGACGTCGTCGAGCGGGACGTTTTCCACGCCGGCTTTTACAGTGATCATCCCACATACGTTAAGGTCTATGAAGTAAAAGGGCGCGTCGGACCGGTCGTTATCGACGAACCAGTTACATATTCCTATCATAAAGCGGCGTACTCGGAGAGCTACTTGACCGTGAGGGCCACGCCGGACGTGGACGAGGTCCGCATAACCATGGACCACTGGACCGACTTGATCGGCTCCGAGATGGGCGTGGAAATAACCGACGAGCTTAAGCCTCTTTCCAGTCTTTCCATGCCCTTGTTTTCGTCAACGGTCCTCGCTCCCGCCATGTCGAGGAATGGCCAATACATGTTCTATTGGGCGCAGGACGGGACCACCGACAATGTCTTTCAGGTCTACCGGACCGACCTGACGGTTGACGGATATTCCACGGACGCGCTGACCTCGTTTACCGTGGGCCGCGACGACGCTCAGGCGCTCGCCAGCCATAGTATTTCACCCAACAACGCGGGTGATCAGGCCGTGTTCTGGTCTCGCCAGGACCTTGAGGACGGTGAAACGTCCACTGATGGAGAATTGTATTTTTGGGACGAGAGCGAGGGCCTGTTTCAGGTCACTACCAGCGATCTTTTCGGGGACACCAGGGGCGAGCCAAATTATGACGCCGTTCTTTCCTATGAAAATATTTTCTTCTTTTGGACGGAAAACTCTTCAGCCGGCGACACGCTCGATCATTATGAACTCCTCAGATGTACTTACAGTGACGTCGGAGGGCCATACCCCATTGGCTGTGTAAATATCGTCCAGGGCACTACTTTGCATCAGCAAGGAATTAATCCACGCTTGTCCTCGACTACCAACGGAGAATACGTGGCGTTCGTTTCCGCCGAGGACTGGGACGCGTCGGTCGGCAACTCGGACTACAACTATGAAATTTTCTACTATGGGGAATACGGAGTGGGCGTTCACCAGGTCACTGATTCCGGGTCCACCGTGACCAACGATTATCCAGTTATCGCCGACGATTCATTACAGTCGATTTACTTCAGTTCCAACGGGAATTACGGCGGAATAGACGGATTTTCCAATGATGGAGACTCTGTCTCCACCGAGCTTTTCGTTTATAGGAGGCTCAGCGGCGACACCGCCGTCTATAACGAGATTGAACAGATAACCAACGCCTCTCCCGGCGTTACGGTTATCCCCGCCGGTGTATCCTTGCCTGACGGTAACGGCAATATCGACGTTCTGGTCCTTTCCAATCATAATTTTTCGGGAGACACGGTCACGTCCGGATATAACTACTTCCTCCTCCAACCCACGAGATACGCCGACGACAGGACCTATAACGCGTGGGGCTACGCGATCACGACCGAACCCGTTATCGCCTCTGCCGGCGACGCTCCGCCTCTCGTCTCCATGGACGAGGAAAACGAATGGATACTCTTTTCCAGCGAGGAGCAATTGCTTCCAGGCGACACGAATTCGGACCTTGACGTCTATCTATTTCATTACAAGGGCCTGGAGAAGAGTTTCACCATCTCTTGGGAGGACTTGATCGACGAGTTCAATTCCCAGAACTCTACTAATTATCGGACAGAGGTCCTGTTGCCTCGTAAAAGGCATCGGATTACCGTGCATTCATCCACCGCCGGCAGCCCCGGCGTGGACGCAATAGATTTCATCTTCACCGCCGACGACGACTCGGACTCCGACGGACTTAGCGACGCTTGGGAGATCGAATACGGATACGACCCTTACATCGCGGACAGCGATAGCAACTCCATCACGGACGACCTCGAGGACCCGGACGGGGACGGAGTTATCAACTCCAGCGAGGAGGACAACTACACGAATCCCCAGCTGGCGGATTCAGATGGCGATGGACTGGACGATGACGTGGAAATCGGCTACTGCACAAGCCCTATCGACGACGACTCGGATGATGACGGCTTAATAGACGGTCGGACCATGGGCGAGGACCAGGATAATGACGGGGAAGTTGACGCGGGCGAGACCAACCCATGCTATTACGATACGGACGGAGACGGCCTGCTTGACGGAGTGGAGATAGGCTTCGGTTCGAACCCTCTACTAACGGACACGGATGGCGATTCGTTATCGGACTACGTCGAGATCATGACGGCCAACACCGACCCCACGCTTGTTGACACTGATGGCGATTCATTGGGCGACGCGGCTGAATATGACTATTGCACATCTCCGAGCGATCCCGACTCCGATGGAGACGGCCTATGCGATGGAAACACCTCCGTTTATGACGGTCCCACTTTATTGTGCTCCAACGGCGAGGACGCCGACCTCGATTTCGAGGTTGACGCGGGAGAAACCAACCCCTGCCGGGCAGACACTGACGGCGACGGAATGAATGACGCTTATGAGAGAGAATACTCTCTTGATCCCCTGGACCCCTTCGATGCTTTGACTATATTGTCCAGCGCCACGATAGCCGATCCGGATGGCGACGGAGTGGACAATCTATACGAGGCGCAAAACGGCACTAATCCTTACGTTGCCGACAGCGACGAAGATGGCGTGTCCGACCTGGAAGAACTTGCCTTGGGCACCGATCCTGGAGACGCGACTTCCAATTCCGACGGAGATTCTCTTATAGACAGCGTTGAAGTGACGCTGGGGACATCCCCCAACTCAGATGACACGGACGCCGACGGACTGAGCGATTATCAGGAAACCACGGCCCTCTACGGCTTGACGATTGGAATGGGATGCACCATCGTGCCCACGAATCCCGACAGCGACGGCGACGGCATTCCCGATGGACTCGAGGATATCGACCTGGACGGCGTCCTTGACGGAAATACGGAGACTAATCCCTGTATAGCCGACACTGACGGCGACGGCATGGACGACGGTTGGGAGGTCTTCTGGGGCCTGAATCCCCATGTCCAGGACGGGGACACGGACTGGGACTCCGACGGCCTCACCAACCTTCAGGAGTTCCTGCTCTACAAGGGGGCCTCATGCGACGCTTCCGCCGGGTGCCCGGGAGACACGATAACCGTCTATCTCAACCCGCTTATCGCGGACGTGGACGGCGACACCATGGAAGACGGTGAAGAGATACTTATGACCGGCTCGACCGTCACCGCCTACGTCTGCAATCCCATCAAGCGCGACACGGACGGCGATAATGTCCCCGACTATTTCGAGGCCGTGATTAGCCTGTGCCTCGATCCCATGGACCCCGACACGGACGACGACGGCATTCCCGACGGGGTCGAGGATAAAAACCAGGACGGAATCAGGCAGAATATCGAGACCAACCCGTGCCTGGCCGACACCGACGGCGACGGGCTGGACGACTACGAGGAACTGCTCTTCGGGTCAAACCCGAGAAACGCCGACACCGACGGCGATGACTTAACCGACGATCTCGAGTACTTCTATATGACCGATCCCAACGGCTACACCGACAGGAACGACAACGGCATATACGACGAGTTGGAATTGGTGGAATATGGCATACCTCCCATATACGTGTTCGATGACATGGACGGCGACGGGCTGGTTAACGGCGACTCCACCGGCGAGGACAAGGACAACGATTACGTGGTGGACTCGGGCGAGACCGACCCCTACGACATGGACACCGACGGCGACGGGCTGCCCGACGGGTGGGAAATCGAGCATAACCTGGACCCGCTCGAGGCCAACACCTGCTCCTTTTGCGCGGACAACGACGAGTTGACCGACCGCTCCGAGTACCTCCACCATACCCATCCCGGACTCGACGACACCGACTCCGACGGCATGGACGACGACTGGGAAATCCTCTACGGCCTCGATCCCCTGACGGACGACTCGGCCGCCGACCTGGACGGGGACACCCTCACCAACCTCCAGGAATACTCGCTGCTCACCAACCCCAGGAGCGCGGACTCCGATATCGACGGACTAAGCGATTACCTGGAAACCCAGGCGCTATACGGCCATACCGTCGGAATGGGCTGCGCCACGTCGCCCACTAATCAGGACTCGGACGGCGACGGCGTGCCCGACGGCCTCGAGGACTTCGACCAGGACGGGGCCCTGGACGGCGACACCGAGACCAGCCCCTGCCTGGCCGACACCGACGGCGACGGCTTGCCCGACGGATGGGAGCTTATCTGGAACTCTTACCCGCTGACCGATGACGCGACCTCGGACTACGATTCCGACGGGCTTGACAATCTCGGCGAGTACCTGGCCGGGACCAACCCCTACCACAAGGACACGGACCACGACGGCATGGACGACAAGTGGGAGGTCGACGCCGGAGACACCCTCGACCCGCTCACCAACGACGCCGAGGCCGACCCCGACCACGACGGAGTGACCAACATCGAGGAATGCTGCGCCATGTTCCTCGAGCCCTACCACAAGTGCGGCAATAGCTGCGACGACGACGCCCTCGATCCCCTCTCGAGCGACTCCGACGGCGACTCCCTCGGCGACTACTGGGAACTCAAGTACCTCCATCCCACGGTGGACGATGACCTGACCGCCGACCCCGACTCGGACTCCATCTCCAATATCTGGGAGTTCAGGTTCGGCACGAACCCGGGCTCAACCGACACCGACGGCGACGGCCTTACCGACCTCCAGGAAATCTCCTTTGACGGCGATTTATCCTTCGACGGGAGCACCGCTTACCACCCCTACGTCAACGTGTGCATCGGCGACGCCGACGAGTGCGATCTCAACCCCACCCTGGCCGACACCGACCACGACGGACTGTCCGACTACCAGGAACTGTACGGAAACACCCCCACCAGCCCCGTCAACTTCGACACCGACGGAGGAGGAGACCCCGACGGGATCGAGTTGAATATCGGCCACGACCCCACCAACTCCGGCGACGATTACTACGACGCCGCCGGGCTGTCCTTCCCGCCGGCTACGGTTAGTGAAACGGTAACGAGAACGGTGGACGGGGCGTTTCTAGCGGATATTGTTGCTTATAATAATAAAGCTTATATACACTACGCATATGAAAACGGCGTTACTTTAAGCGGAAATACGCTATATCTTAAATCGCTTCTCATTACTGGCGGATCACTTTCTTTTTCTTATGAAACTCCTTCGCCAGCAAATTCATGGCGTTTGGCCCCTGAGGATCATTTAAGCGTTGGTATATATGATGGGGATGGAGACTTTACGCATATGATTGCCTTTCCCCGCGTCTATAGCGGAACGACGCAAAGAGAACTCAGAGTATGTAAGTGGTATTACTCTAATGTGTTTGAAAGATGTTGGGCCTATAGCGATCTATTCTCTCCGTCTATCGAGGGATGGTATCCTCTGGATAATGCGGTGGGCAATTTGATTACTTTAGTTGGCCAAAAGGTTGATCCTGAAGATCCCACGAAAATGTCGGTCGTGTACAAGGACGGAACGCATACTTCAGATTTTGAAACATATCCTGATTGGTTTTATTGGTATGATTTTCATACTATCATCGATGATCTCGATATTGATGATATATCTACGATTGATTTGAAATATCCAAGCCACACCGGTTCGCCCGTTTATGACTGGCTGGCCTATTTTTCTAATGGTTCAAAAAAATATATATACGCCCGATATTCCGATGACTTGGGAAATTTTGACCTGGGCACATATAAAGCATATAACCACCAGGAGGGGACTTTCTTCACCGGCGGCCTCCAGGCCGGGGATACCGTTAAATACGACGTGTATCGTGGTTTTACCGGATATGATATCGGTTTCTTCGCGGACAATATCTCCCACTTCCCGGACCATATAAATCAGACTGAAAAGCCCGTGGCTTTCGCCGCCGAAACCATTGGCGAGACGCGTCACGTGGTTTGGAAATCCGCGGTCGAAACCCCGGTGGGATCGGGCCAGACCAAGTCGGTCATACTCTATTCCAACGACGAGGTGTGGGCGGATTATTACAAAGACTCGCTGGACGACTCTCCTGAATGGAGACCGCCGGTCTTAATATCAAATCCCGACAATGACGCCGTCCTGGCAAGAATCAAGGCCAGCCCCAATAAAGAATACCTGCACGTGATCTGGGTGGAAAAGGACCCGTCGGATACTTATCACGTGTACTACTCGAAACTGGACGTGGGGGAGTATTACGGATCGACGCTGTTTGACGACGATGATTCTGATAATCTTCTTAAAATCGAAGAATACTACGCGGGATCGTCGGACTCCGATGAGGACACCGATGATGACGGCATGTGGGACGTCTCCGAGGCGCTTTTCGGCCTGGACCCAACCGACCCGTCAGATGGAGACACCGGGGCCGGATGCCATGACCTCGACCAGGACGGGCTGTGCAATTATGACGAATATTTTACGTATTTAACCGATGGTACAAGTAAAGATACCGACCTCGACGGAATGCCCGACGAGTGGGAAGTTCTTAATAATTTAGTCCCCGACGATCCTCAGGACGCGTATGATGACGAAGACCAGGACCATTTAACAAATATCGATGAGTACCGCTATGGTACTAATCCATTGTATTGGGATACCGACGCGGATACCGTACCCGATTACTATGAAATACTCGATGGTAGCGACCCTCTATTAGCGGACTCACTAACCGCAGATTACGACGGGGATGGATTAGACTATGAAGGAGAATTATTTTTAGGGGGAAACCCGTATAAACCCGACACCGACGAGGATTATTTAACCGATTTTGAAGAGGATGATATATGGTATACATATAGAATTGAAGTCTATTTCTCTGACAGTGACTCCGACGGCCTGACCGATAGTCTTGAGTATTTCGCCCTCGCCTCAGCACCCGACGATTTCGACAGCGACAATGACAATATGGACGACGGATGGGAACTCGAACACGGCTTCGATCCCATATCGGCCGCTAATGGCGGGACGGCCGACGCGGATGGCGATGGAATAATAAACGTTGACGAGTGCGGCCCGGCGCAGATCGAAGGTCCGGAAGGTCTCGAGGGGCAACCACTTTGCAGGTCCGAAATCAACCCCGTCTCCATTGATTCCGACTTTGACGGCTTCACGGACGGGTGGGAGGTGGAGTACGCGGATAGCCTTGGGTTCGATCCGGTGGTGGTGGAGTGCGATACGGCGGTGGCGGATTATGACGGGGACGGGATGGCGGCCATTATCGAGGCGAGGCTGGGGACCAACCCGCTGTTGGCCGACTCGGACGGGGACGGGATCGACGATTATTGGGAGGTCATCGCCGGGCTGGACCCGCTGGTGGACGACGCGGCCGATGACCCCGACGGGGACGGGAGGACCAATCTCGAGGAGTACCAGAACTCGGGCTACTTCTACACCAATCCACTGAGTCCCGATACCGACGGCGACGGGCTGTGCGACGGCGTGACCTCCGTCATGAGCGGCGAGACCGTGATATGCGGTCCAGGGGAGGGAGACTCGGCGACGCCCGAGCTGGACGCGGCGCGGCTACGGCTCCTGGCCGAGAGCGCCATCGGCGAGTTGACCCTCGGCGACGGCGACACCTGGTCCGACGAGCTCGAGGAGGGCGACACTCTCAAGCTGTCCGTGGCGAAGGCGCTGGACGCGGGGACGTACACGGTGCGCTTCGATAATGGGTCGGGCTCGGTTTACGCCATCGAGGCGTACGTGTCCGAGGGCGCGACATATATATTTGTGGACACGGGAGACCTCGGGGACGACGCCTCGGGAAATTTCGACATTGACGTGGTGGACGACTCGGGCTCGAGCCTCCTCGACTCGGGCGCCGCCTCGGTCAATATCTCCCAGCGGCTCTACCTCCATTACGGGCTCCACTCCCCGGTGGTCGCCACCAACTCCGACGGCGAGACCGTCTGGCGCCGCGCCTATCTCCCCTTCGGCGCCGACTTCTCCGGCTCGCCCTCCCACCCCCTCACCATCGCCAACTCCTCCATCACCCACGGCTTCGTCGGCCGCCGCTCCGACAACGACGTCGGCCTCTACCAACTCGGCGCCCGCTGGTACGACCCGGATTTGGGGAGGTTCGTCAGCGTCGATCCGGTTGCCGGGGGCATCAACCAGTACGCCTACGCTTATAACAACCCGTTCGTGTACCAAGACGCGTCAGGAATGGAAGGAGAAGTCGCGGAGGCCGCCTTAGGTTATAGTGAATGTTTAGGCGCGTATTCGCATGCTTTGTTTCTGGTCCCTGCGGACGCCGTTAATGAAGCTTCAGGCGGCAGATTGCGTTCCACTGAAAATGCACATCTGGCGTATTATACTTATTACATGCCAGAGCAAGGCGACCCCACGAGGGCTTGCTATCAGCTTGGTTATGGGGTTGGCGTTTCATCCGCGTTGGTGGGCGCCGCTGAATTGCTCATTGAACTTTATGCGGCTGGTGACTCTAGCCAGGATATAGCTCCGCCTTCAGAGCCAGTGGACCCGAATTACGAGCCGCCGTCGCCTGAGCCTGCCCCTGAATCATCTCCAGAAACAAAGGAGTTGCCAGAAGATATACAGAGAAGACATGATAAACTAAACGAAAAAGACAGAAGTGGAATGGACTTCACAAAAGCTGGCAAAGATAACGTTAAAGATATAAATAGGCATAATAATGATGGAACGATGAAGTGTGAAAATTGCGGCCAGGAGGTTGTTGACGCAGAACAGCACAAATCCGGAGTTACACCGCCTGGTAATGAAGCTCATGTTGACCATAAAACTCGAAAGAGAGAAAATGGTCGTGGCAATCCTGACAATGGGCAGGTGTTATGCCGAGATTGTAATATGGAGAAGCATTAATAATGAAAAGAAAAGAAAAGAAAATATTGTTAGTTTATAAAGACTTTGATGACGTTTTTCAAATTGAAAGCGTTTGGGCTGAGAAAATGGATGAATATTATAGAATTGTCAATATTCCATTTTTTGCTAAAAACGTCGCCTATGGTGACATCGTTGCAGTGGAAAACGACGGGGGAAGTCTATACTTTGATAGCCTAATAAAACCTTCAGGCCACAGCACAATTCAAATGATAATTAATGATCCTAATGAATTGAAAGGCATTGGAAATACATTAGTTAGTATGGGATGTGACTGGGAAGAAAGTCATATCAAAGGATACATTTCGATAGACATTCCTAAAAATGTTGATTATACACAAATAAGAAAATATTTAGAAGAAGGATTGTCGCAAAATAAATGGGACTACAGGGAAGCATGTTTAAGTGATGAACATCGAGAGAGTACGAAATAGCGTTTTCCGCGCAGGCGGGTGCCATCTACGTTATGCTAAAGACCTTGTGGCTCTCGCGAGGCGAGACAGGAGTACCGTTATAAGCTTCTCATGGTTTTTTGAAAATAGGCAAAATGAGCAATTACTCAAAGAAAAGAAAGAAGAGCATGGGTTATGATATATCATAATACAGAATTGATTAAAGAGCATTACGAAACCAACTGGAATAATGCGGCAGCAATAAAAAAATGGAATAAAGGGCCAATTCATGAATTGCCTCAATTTTTTAGCGTCCTTGAGTTTAGGCCAACCATAAAAAGGGATATGTGGACATATGCAACATGTGGAATGTCAACACTTCAAGATCGGGAAAAGATCGAATTACATATACACTCACCAGAAAGAAATGAAGGCCTCGTAGAGCTATTAACCGTAGTAGTACATTTTCACGCAACTGATAGTAGTCTTGGTCTATGGCATACCGTTAATTTTGGAAGAGGATGGTTGCCTGATTCCAATTGTGAATATGGCCTTATTTCATTGCCTTATCTTGACGGTCCAGGCTTTGAAATATTAAAGAATAACAATGATGCCGTTTCTTTTTATTGGTTAATTCCAATTACAAAAGATGAAGTGGACTATAAAATAAAAAATGGAATAGAATGTCTTGAAGATGCTTTAGAGAAAGCAAACGTTAAATATCTTGATAAATACAGGGCCAGTGTTATCGGCTGTGAATAGGCAACCCGAAGACGGGCATTGTACACTTTAGTTGTCAATATAGATGTAACTCCGCTCTTTGAAAACTTGTCATTATTACTTCCGTCGATTCCGACTTTGACGGCTTCACGGACGGGTGGGAGGTGGAGTATAGCGATAGCCTTGGGTTCGATCCGGTGGTGGTGGAGTGCGATACGGCGGTGGCGGATTTCGACGGGGACGGGATGGGGGCGATTATCGAGGCGAGGCTGGGGACGGACCCGAGGTTGGCCGACTCGGATGGGGACGGGATCGACGATTATTGGGAGGTCGTGGCCGGGCTGGACCCGCTGGTGGACGACGCGGCCGATGACCCCGACGGCGACGGGAGGACCAACCTCGAGGAATACCTGAACTCGGGGTATTTCTATACCAACCCATTCAATCCGGACACCGACGGCGACGGGCTGTGCGACGGCGTGACCTCCGTCATGGACGGAGCGACCCAGCTTTGCGGGCCTGGGGAGGGAGACTCGGCGACGCCCGAGCTGGACGCGGCGCGGCTACGGCTCCTGGCCGAGAGCGCCATCGGCGAGCTGACCCTCGGGGACGGCGACACCTGGGCGGACGAGCTCGAGGAGGGCGACACTCTTAAGCTGTCCGTGGCGGGGGCGCTGGACGCGGGGACGTACACGGTGCGCTTCGATAATGGGTCGGGCGCGGTTTACGCCATCGAGGCGTACGTGTCCGAGGGCGCGACATATATATTTGTGGACACGGGAGACCTCGGGGACGACGCCGGCTCCGGCTCATACGACATTGACGTGGTTGACGACTCGGGCTCGTGCCTCCTCGACTCGGGCGCCGCCTCGGTCAATATCTCCCAGCGGCTCTACCTCCACTACGGCCTCCACTCCCCGGTGGTCGCCACCAACTCCGACGGCGAGACCGTCTGGCGCCGCGCCTATCTCCCCTTCGGCGCCGACTTCGCCGGCTCGCCCTCCCACCCCCTCACCATCGCCAACTCCTCCATCACCCACGGCTTCGTCGGCCGCCGCTCCGACAACGACGTCGGCCTCTACCAACTCGGCGCCCGCTGGTACGACCCCGACCTGGGGCGGTTCGTGAGCGTCGACCCGGTGCCGGGGTTCATCAATCAGTACGCTTACGCGAACAATAATCCATTTAAATATCAGGACGCGAGTGGGAGGCAATATGGCTCTTCAGGATATACAAGTTGGGCGGAGTGTAGTGGGACTTATGGCAATCCGGACAGCGATTATTGCACTGGAAAAGCAAATGAAAATTATGATCCAGAAAAATTAAAGACTATTTTATACTGCACTTCAGGGGCTGCGCATGGGGAGTTGGCCTTCATGTATGATTCAGCAGATGCAGCTGCAAATTGGTGGAATCCAATTTACCAATATGGTACGTATAAGGGAATATACGAAGGGGGTGACTGGTTAATAAATGCTGATAAAGACGCAGCCTATGAAGCATGGATATCCAAGCCAAACAATGAGATATGTTACGATATTGGATATGGCACGGCAGCTTTAGGTGCTTTAGCCGCGCCATTGGCCAAAGGTAAGGTCGTTCCTAATGGTAATAAGCCAATAACTAAACCGAACGCAACTAAAGGCTGGAAAGTAGGAGACCCTATTAATAATTTGACTAGTAAAGGGAAAGTCCCTACATGGGATACAGTCAGGAAAAGATTTTGGAAAAATGAAGCAAGCAATAATCCAGGAAATTATAACGCTTCAAACCTTGCAAGAATGCGTGAAGGTTTAGCGCCTCAAAGAATCAATCCCGGAACGGGCTCGCTTGAAAGTATGGAGTTGCATCATAAGCCTCCACAAAGAAAAGGCGGTTTATTTGATTTTGAACCATTATGGCCTAATGAACATTCTGGGATCGATCCATATAGACATACCGGAAACTAATTTGCCAAGCTCGTAAAATGGTCTACAGTTAAGGGAATGAAAATACTATTTACAAGAATAATTGGAGTATGAAGGTGCCAGATTTTCAAAAATATTTTATGGAGTCAGGTGGCAAACCAATCGTGTATAATGGCAAAGAAATTCGGATGATGGATGAAATACCTGTTCTTAACAGAGATGCCTTTGCTATTACTATTGAAAAATGTAATAGCGAGTGGAAACAAGGCATTTCCTTAGTAGTAAATGGCATTTTTCAAATAAATAAGCAGAGGATTAAAAGGGGCATCCTTTTATGGCAAGACACTGCCCCAAGAACTTCTCAGTTTAAGCTGTCCTTAAATAAACCAGGTAAATTAATCATAAAGAATGTTTGGGACACTGGTAATGGCGTCATCGAGTCATGGCATCATGGCGCAGGGATTATCGTTGAGGAGATAAAAAACGGAAAACGTTATCACTGCAATGATGGACATCCCGATGACAATTTCGACGATATAGTATTTATTATCACTAAAATCACTGGTAATACCAGCGAGCAGGTCGGCGCGTTTGATTTTTTGGGGTGACCCGGGCTTAGGTTACAGCGTTACACGTAATTTCGCTCTTTGAAAACTTGTCATTATTACTTCCGCCGATTCCGACTTTGACGGCTTCACGGACGGGTGGGAGGTCGTGGCCGGGCTGGACCCGCTGGTGGACGACGCGGCCGATGACCCCGACGGGGACGGGAGGACCAATCTCGAGGAATACCTGAACTCGGGCTACTTCTACACCAATCCCCTGAATCCCGATACCGACGGCGACGGGCTGTGCGACGGCGTGACCTCCGCCATGAGCGGCGAGACCGTGCTCTGCGGGCCGGGGGAGGGCGACTCGGCGACGCCCGAGCTGGACGCGGCGCGGCTTCGGCTCCTGGCCGAGAGCGCCATCGGCGAGCTGACCATCGGGGACGGCGACACCTGGTCCGATGAGCTCGAGGAGGGCGACACCCTCAAGCTGGCCGTGGCGGGGGCGCTGGACGCGGGGACGTACACGGTGCGGTTCGATAATGGGTCGGGCTCGGTTTACGCCATCGAGGTGGCCGTGTCCGAGGGCGCGACTTATATATTTGTGGACACGGGAGACCTCGGGGACGACGCCTCGGGAAATTTCGACATTGACGTGGTGGACGACTCGGGCGCGAGCCTCCTCGACTCGGGCGCCGCCTCGGTCAATATCTCCCAGCGGCTCTACCTCCACTACGGGCTCCACTCCCCGGTGGTCGCCACCAACTCCGACGGCGAGACCGTCTGGCGCCGCGCCTACCTCCCCTTCGGCTCCGACTTCGCCGGCTCGCCCTCCCACCCCCTCACCATCGCCAACTCCTCCATCACCCACGGCTTCGTCGGCCGCCGCTCCGACAATGACGTCGGCCTCTACCAACTCGGCGCCCGCTGGTACGACCCGGACCTGGGGAGGTTCGTCAGCGTCGATCCAGTTGCCGGGGGCATCAACCAGTACGCCTACGCGAACAATAATCCATTCCGATATTATGACGGAGACGGCCGGGAGTCGGAGTTCGTGAGCGGAATATACGGCGCTCTTTGGACGTACGCGGACGCGGTAAACTCGAATGAGACCACCGCTTGTATCAGCGCCGGAGCTCATGGAGTGCTAAGGACGTTTTACTCGACGGGTGAAGGCGTCTATACCATGGCCCGGCATCCAGTCGATACCCTGTATGGCACGGGTGAGACTATTGGTTATGGGGCTTATTTATATCTTGATGAGCCCGAGGTGTTGTACTACGGGGCAGTAAACCAGTATAATGCCTTCCTGGCAAGCGATCCTGACGAGCAAGCGTTAATCGGCTCGGAGTTAGCGGCCAACATTGCGCTCAGCGCGACCGGCGGCCCGAAGAGCATTGGCAAATCAGGGAAAGCATTAAGTGGCGCGGCTAGTAAAACAAGCAAGGCGGCGAAGGCGGCAAGAGCCGCAAACAAGGCCAGGGGGACAAAGGCAAGAAAAATTCTACGTAAAAACTTAGGTGACCCGCCCTCACATTTAAAAAAGCCACATGCCCACCATGACTTGCCGGTGGAATTTGAAGATAGATTTAATAAATTAGGCATTAATGATATAAACGAGGCGCAATATGGCCGATGGGTAGAAGGAGATAATAACCATCTAAAATGGAGCAGAGACTTTAACAAAGAATGGAGAAAATTCTTCGATAGTAACCCAACAGCTTCTGATAAAGAAGTATTAAATTTCATGCATAATTTAAGAAATAATCCAAATTTTCAGTAGGCACCGTTATGATTAAATTTTACTCCATTTCAGATAACTCCTTTGATACAAGAGGCTTCCCCTGGATATCGGAAATAACGAAAGGAATTACCATGTTGCCCCCCTGCGAAAAATGCGGAGGCCGGAGATTCTATCCTTCAGGTGATATCTCCGTTATTTTTGAGCCGGATAAGGGTACCAAGTGGGCTGATGTTTTAGGTTGCGGAAGCCAAATGTTATTAATTATCTCAGAAAAAGTCGTCGCAGCATGGTCGAAAGAAAACATTGGAGAAATCCCCCTTCACAGGGTTAAACTCCAAAAGCCTTATCCAAAAAAGCTTGAGGGGACAAAGCCTCCAAAGTACTATTGGGTGGATGGAGAAAAACTCTGTGGCGCCGAGCTTGACTTACTCGCCAGTGGATTTCTTGATGCTCGCTATTGTGAAAGCTGTGGACGATTGTTGTACGATATTACTAAAACATATACATTGCAGCACTCAAAAATATGCCCTTATATATTCAAGCCTGACAGTTGGGACGGTAAAAACCTTTTCACTACCAATTTATCGTATCTTAAGTTCTTTTGTACGGATGCTCTTATAGATTGCGCGAAAAAGTACAAGCTAACCAACTTTCGTTTCACACCCGTTGAGGAAGGAAGCGCGATAGGACATAAAGGGATTAAATATTTGTAGGCCTTAGATTAAAAGCTCGCGATCATTTGATCTTTGAAAACTTGCCTCTGTTCTTTCCATCGATTCCGACTTTGACGGCTTCACGGACGGGTGGGAGGTGGAGTACGCGGATAGCCTTGGGTTCGATCCGGTGGTGGTGGAGTGCGATACGGCGGTGGCGGATTATGACGGCGACGGGATGGCGGCCATTATCGAGGCGAGGCTGGGGACGGACCCGAGGTTGGCCGACTCGGATGGGGACGGGATCGACGATTATTGGGAGGTCATCGCCGGGCTGGACCCGCTGGTGGACGACGCGGCCGAGGACCCCGACGGGGACGGGAGGACCAACCTCGAGGAGTACCAGAACTCGGGCTACTTCTATACCAACCCCCTGAATCCCGATACCGACGGCGACGGCCTTTGCGACGGCGTGACCTCCGTCATGAGCGGCGAGACCGTGCTCTGCGGGCCGGGGGAGGGCGACTCGGCGACGCCCGAGCTGGACGCGGCGCGGCTACGGCTCCTGGCCGAGAGCGCCATCGGCGAGCTGACCCTCGGCGACGGCGACACCTGGGCGGACGAGCTCGAGGAGGGCGACACCCTCAAGCTGTCCGTGGCGGGGGCGCTGGACGCGGGGACGTACACGGTTCGGTTCGATAATGGGTCGGGCTCGGTTTACGCCATCGAGGTGGCCGTGTCCGAGGGCGCGATTTATATCCTGGTGGACACGGGAGACCTCGGGGACGAGGCCTCGGGAAATTTCGACATTGACGTGGTGGACGACTCGGGCTCGAGCCTCCTCGACTCGGGCGCCGCCTCGGTCAATATCTCCCGGCGCCTCTACCTCCACTACGGTCTCCACTCCCCGGTGGTAGCCACCAACTCCGACGGCGAGACCGTCTGGCGCCGCGCCTACCTCCCCTTCGGCTCCGACTTCGCCGGCTCGCCCTCCCACCCCCTCACCATAACCAACTCCTCCATCACCCACGGCTTCGTCGGTCGCCGACAAGACAACGACGTCGGCCTCTACCAGTTGGGAGCAAGGTGGTACGACCCGGACCTGGGGAGGTTCGTGAGCGTCGAACCAATTCCAGGGTTCCTTAACCAATACGCCTATGCTGGTAACAATCCATTTGTTTACCAGGACGATAGTGGTATGTATATAGAGACCGCTATCGATATTGGTTTCATTTCATATGACATTTATGAGCTACAGAAAGACCCTTCAAGCGGGTGGAACTGGGCGGCCCTCGGCGCTGACGCGCTTTGCGCTGCCCTCCCGGTCGTTACGGGAGGCGGCGCCGCGGTTCACGCTATCGGCGGTCTCAACAAGGCGGCTGACGCCGTCCAGGCCGCCGATAAACTTATTGACGCGGGAAAAGCGGTCGATAAGGGCATTGACGCCGCCAGGGGCGTCGATAAAGGAATTGACGCGGCCAAGGTTGGTTCTGAAGTCGCCAGTCATGCTGATGAGGCCGTTGACGCCGCCAAAGGCTATGAAAGATTGGCTGGAAGTAACGTCAACCATATAAACGGAGCAATCGCGGAGCAGCATGGATGGCAACGAGCTTTGCAGGATGGACACATTGGTATAAAGCCACCCGGGAAAGTGACGTCGAAAGGACCGGATTTTATTACATATAGTCGTAAGGATGATTTGATAATGGTTTGGGATGCAAAGTTTAGAAGTGGTGGTAACTTCCCATCATCCATATCAGCGAGTAAAATGAATAAATGGATGCCTTATGTGGAGGATGCCATAAAAAATATGCCGGCCGGTGAGGCTAAAACCTGGGCCGAAAGAGCGTTAAAAAATGGAAATATCAGAGGTAAATTATTTCCGTGGCCTTAATAATAAGGATGATTCTGGTGATTGAAATGGAATGGATAGAGTTTATTCGAATTAGGGAATGGTCTCCATTAGCAAGTCTTAACATTGACATGGAAATAATTATTGAAGGCAGATATAAAATTAGTGATAATCAATATCTCCTATCATCTCCTTGCAACAAGGATTTTATAGATGCCGCTAATGGACCGTTTGTTACTGCGCTTGTTTGGGCATGTAGTGAAGGGGCTTTCAGGAGAGTGTACTTGGCAGAAATTGAAAAGGACGATGGAAATATCGTAAGTCCTCCAGACGAAATATTGCCGGAAGCTGGTAAATATACATATAGAAAAATTCATGAGGGCTTAGTTAAATTAAATTGTAAAGGAATTTTAGAAACTGCCAGCTATCGTATCGCCACGGATGGAGCCTTTTTAAATAGGAGTATTGAATCAGAAATTGCTTCATACCATTTTCGTGGAAGAGAATATGATGATGAAGAAGAACCATTCGTAATCACGTGGAACTTGATATTATACAGGTGAATTCTGCGGCGGGTGGGCTATACGGTTTTGCATGAAAACCGTGTGGCTCTCGCGAAGCGAGACGGGTATACTGGTATCAGCTTCTCACGGTTCTTTGAAAAATCAATTTAAGCTTTTTGCTGCATGTAGTTGGAGTCGCAAGCTTCGACATGACGTGAGGCGCTAAGCCAGTTCGCTCCGCTCACCCACTCATTCGTAAAGAATGAGATGGGCCACCCAAGAGGACGAGCTCGAGGAGGGCGACACTCTCAAGCTGGCCGTGGCGGGGGCGCTGGACGCGGGGACGTACACGGTTCGGTTCGATAATGGGTCGGGCTCGGTTTACGCCATCGAGGTGGCCGTGTCCGAGGGCGCGACTTATATTTTTGTGGACACGGGAGACCTCGGGGACGAGGCCTCGGGAAATTTCGACATTGACGTGGTGGACGACTCGGGATCGAGCCTCCTCGACTCGGGCGCCGCCTCGGTCAATATCTCCCAGCGCCTCTACCTCCACTACGGTCTCCACTCCCCGGTGGTCGCCACCAACTCCGACGGCGAGACCGTCTGGCGCCGCGCCTACCTCCCCTTCGGCGCCGACTTCGCCGGCTCGTCCTCCCACCCCATCACCATCGCCAACTCCTCCATCACCCACGGCTTCGTCGGCCGCCGCTCCGACAATGATGTCGGCCTCTACCAACTCGGCGCCCGCTGGTACGACCCCGACCTGGGGAGGTTCGTGAGCGTAGATCCGGTTTCCGGGTACCTCAATCAGTACGCCTACGCGAACAATAATCCATTCGTCTATCAGGACGGCAATGGTCGTGATCCCTTTGGTTTGGCCGGTTTGATGATTTACGCGGCCGCCGGAATCTCGGTTGGGGTTACTGATGGTATAGTATACGGCCTGGGTAAGGTCGGCGGGATTCCTGAGAAAGAGGTTGAAAAATCACGTAATCAATTACATAACGAGGTTTGGGATGCCGCCACATTGCCAGGGGATATCTGCTTTGCCTTAAGTTTTACTGAAGGTGTTTATAAAATCGCAAAAAATCCTCGTGGGATTTATAATGGAGTTAAGGGATCATGGAATAGGCTTAAGGGATTATTTAAAGGGTCGGCTGACGACGCGGCCGGCGGAGTTGATGATGCTGTCAAATGGGTTGATGAAAATGCCCATATGAGTCAAAAGGCAAAAGCATATAATGATTCAGCCACAGGAGCGCGCTCGAACGTCGCTACACAAAAAGGACAGGCACCACAGATCACTCGCACGTTAGAGGATGGTACAACAAAAGGAGTTAGATTTGATGGAGTTGAAGGGAATGCTTTAATCGACAGAAAGCTCTCAGTTGTAACAACGCAAAAGGCAAAAGACCAAGCACTTCGACAATCACAGGCATTGATGCAGAATAATTTGACTGGAAAGTGGGAAGTTCCCAATCAAGCAGAAGCAAATCGAGCGAAAAAATTGTTTGAAGAATTGGGGATAGATAATATTTTAGTGGAGGTTGTAAATGGACCTTAAAGAAGCGATATCAAAAGCCTTGATTGAGACACTTTTATTTTTTGAATTTAGCGACGAAGATATCATTCATCCGGATATATCAATTGCCCAGATAGAACAAGTCGCTGCAATTCTTAAGGAGATGGATGAAAATGGAAAGATGGAATTTATAAAAACATGCTCAGAAATGGCAATGGAATACAGTGGTGAAAAATATAATTTCATTATTAGCATAGGAGAAAATCTTGGATTGATATAAGAATGACTTGAGCGTGGGCGGGTGACGGGTGGGCCATACGGTTTTGTAAGAAACCGTGTGGCTCTCGCGAAACGAGACAGGTGTGCCAGTATAAACAGGTAACACACAAACAGGTAACACACCAAAGGACCTTGAAATATAACCCCTTGGTTTACGGTTATACCTCAAACCGTCTTGGAGGACAGCCCGCTTTCATGTTTACATATAGCTCCGCTATATGGGCGAGCATAGCGAGCAGGTCATTGCGATTAAATTACCGGGAATAACCTATGCTTAGGTTGTCGATATAGATGTAACTCCGATCTTTGAAAACTTGCCTCTGTTCCTTCCGCCGATTCCGACTTTTACGGCTTCACGGACGGGTGGGAGGTGGAGTATGCGGATAGCCTTGGGTTCGATCCGGTGGTGGTGGAGTGCGATACGGCGGTGGCGGATTTCGACGGGGACGGGATGGCGGCCATTATCGAGGCGAGGCTGGGGACCAACCCGCTGTTGGCCGACTCGGATGGGGACGGGATCGACGATTATTGGGAGGTCATCGCCGGGCTGGACCCGCTGGTGGACGACGCGGCCGATGACCCCGACGGCGACGGGAGGACCAACCTCGAGGAGTACCAAAACTCGGGCTACTTCTACACCAATCCCCTGAATCCCGATACCGACGGCGACGGGCTGTGCGACGGCGTGACCGCGGTCATGGACGGCGAGACCTTGCTCTGCGGGCCTGGGGAGGGAGACTCGACGACGCCCGAGCTGGACGCGGCGCGGCTACGGCTCCTGGCCGAGAGCGCCATCGGCGAGCTGACCCTCGGGGACGGCGACACCTGGTCCGACGAGCTCGAGGAGGGCGACACTCTCAAGCTGTCCGTGGCGGGGGCGCTGGACGCGGGGACGTACACGGTTCGGTTCGATAATGGGTCGGGCGCGGTTTACGCCATCGAGGTGGCCGTGTCCGAGGGCGCGACTTATATCCTGGTGGACACGGGAGACCTCGGGGACGACGCCGGCTCCGGCTCTTACGACATTGACGTGGTGGACGACTCGGGCTCGAGCCTCCTCGACTCGGGCGCCGCCTCGGTCAATATCTCCCAGCGCCTCTACCTCCACTACGGGCTCCACTCCCCGGTGGTCGCCACCAACTCCGACGGCGAGACCGTCTGGCGCCGCGCCTACCTCCCCTTCGGCTCCGACTTCGCCGGCTCGTCCTCCCACCCCATCACCATCGCCAACTCCTCCATCACCCACGGCTTCGTCGGCCGCCGACAAGACAACGACGTCGGCCTCTACCAGTTGGGAGCAAGGTGGTACGACCCGGACCTGGGGAGGTTCGTGAGCGTCGAACCAATTCCAGGGTTCCTTAACCAATACGCCTATGCTGGTAACAATCCATTTGTTTACCAGGACGATAGTGGTATGTATATAGAGACCGCTATCGATATTGGTTTCATTTCATATGACATTTATGAGCTACAGAAAGACCCTTCAAGCGGGTGGAACTGGGCGGCCCTCGGCGCTGACGCGCTTTGCGCTGCCCTCCCGGTCGTTACGGGAGGCGGCGCCGCGGTTCACGCTATCGGCGGTCTCAACAAGGCGGCTGACGCCGTCCAGGCCGCCGATAAACTTATTGACGCGGGAAAAGCGGTCGATAAGGGCATTGACGCCGCCAGGGGCGTCGATAAAGGAATTGACGCGGCCAAGGTTGGTTCTGAAGTCGCCAGTCATGCTGATGAGGCCGTTGACGCCGCCAAAGGCTATGAAAGATTGGCTGGAAGTAACGTCAACCATATAAACGGAGCAATCGCGGAGCAGCATGGATGGCAACGAGCTTTGCAGGATGGACACATTGGTATAAAGCCACCCGGGAAAGTGACGTCGAAAGGATCGGATTTTATTACATATAGTCGTAAGGATGATTTGATAATGGTTTGGGATGCAAAGTTTAGAAGTGGTGGTAACTTCCCATCATCCATATCAGCGAGTAAAATGAATAAATGGATGCCTTATGTGGAGGATGCCATAAAAAATATGCCGGCCGGTGAGGCCAAGACCTGGGCCGAAAGAGCGTTGCGCAATGGCGATGTCGCGGGCCGAATCTTTCCGTGGCCGTAAAATTAAGAATAGGGAGATCATTATGGAATGGAAAGACTTAGTGAAAATAAAGGAATGGTCTCCAGCAAATAATCTTAATATTGAATATAAGAAAATTAAAAAAGGATTACATAAAATCAGTGAAAATCAATATCTCCTGTTGTCGCCTTATAATGAGAATTTTAAAGAGGCTCCTGGCGGCCCGTTTGTCAATGCGCTACTTTGGTCATGCAGTGAAGGGGCCGTAAGAAGGGCATATTTAATGGAAATAGAGCAGGACGATGGTACTATTATCAAGCCACCAGATGAGATAATGCCTGAGCCGGGTAGATATACTTATAAAGAGATTCTTGTTGGTTTGAAAAGACTTGGATGCAAGGGTATTTTAGAACATGCTAGTTACCGTATCGCTAAGGATGGGGCCTTTATACATAGGTCTATTGAATCTGAAATTGCTTTATATTCTTTTCGTAATATGGATTTTGATGACAGTGAAGAACCTTACGCTATCAGATGGAATTTAGTATTATATAGATGAGTTCTTCGGCGAGTGGGCCATACGGTTTTGCAAGAAACCATGTGGCTCTCGCGACGCGAGACGGGTATACTGGTATCAGCTTCTCACGGTTCTTTGAAAAATCAATTTAAGCTTTTTGCTGCATGTAGTTGGAGTCGCAAGCTTCGACATGACGTGAGGCGCTAAGCCAGTTCGCTCCGCTCACCCACTCATTCGTAAAGAATGAGATGGGCCACCCAAGAGGACGAGCTCGAGGAGGGCGACACTCTCAAGCTGGCCGTGGCGGGGGCGCTGGACGCGGGGACGTACACGGTTCGGTTCGATAATGGGTCGGGCTCGGTTTACGCCATCGAGGTGGCCGTGTCCGAGGGCGCGACTTATATTTTTATTGACACGGGCGACCTCGGGGACGACGCCTCGGGAAATTTCGACATTGACTTGGTGGACGACTCGGGCTCGAGCCTCCTCGACTCGGGCGCCGCCTCGGTCAATATCTCCCAGCGGCTCTACCTCCACTATGGTCTCCACTCCCCGGTGGTCGCCACCAACTCCGACGGCGAGACCGTCTGGCGCCGCGCCTATCTCCCCTTCGGAGGCGACTTCGCCGGCTCGCCCTACCGGCCCATCACCATTAATAACGACGCTATTACCCACGGCTTCGTCGGCCGCCGCTCCGACAATGACGTCGGCCTCTACCAACTCGGTGCCCGCTGGTACGACCCGGACCTGGGGAGGTTCATGAGCGTCGATCCGGTGCCGGGGTTCATCAATCAGTACGCTTACGCCAATAACAATCCAATAAGATATCATGATGCAAATGGAAGAAGTGTAGTAGTCCTCGTATGGATGCTTGCAACTTCAGAAAACGAGACGGCTAATGAGCTTGGGAATTGCATTAGCGCGGCCGCTGCGGGAGAATTAGAAGGTGGAAAAGACTTTATAGTTGGCACTGTAACAAGCTTGGGAGAAGCTGAGACCTATTATAAGCCAGGTGCTTTGAGAATTGCAGAATCCGGGTATGAAGTTTATAAAAATAGGGAGCAGATCAAAGATGATTTCCTGAATAAAGATTCAGTTGGACAAGCTAAGGACATTGGGCGCGTTTTTGGCGCAGCAGGTGGAGCAATATTACTGACAAAAGCAACTAAGGATTTAAGCGAATTTGCTCAGAAAAAAGCCCCGGGAATAAAAGATCTGCCACCTTTAAGACAGCAGTATGTTGATGAAGTAAAAGGGTTAAGGAATAAAATACCAAATATGAGAAAAGCAGGAATGTCGTCTGAAGAGATAGCAAGAAAATTACATGCTGAACGAAGAAATCTCGGAATTAAATATAAAGACATGACGCCTCCTGAAGAGCTCGAAAGAATTACCGCAAGGAATATAAGAGATTGTGGTGATCCACTTGGTCCAACAATTGATCATTTAAGAAACGTCAAGGGGAAAACCTGGGAAGAAATAATCGAAAGCGCCTGTACTCCTGGCGGAAAGGATTTAGGCTATTGAAAATGACTGATAATATTTATCTCCAATGTTATGATGAATACAATAAATATGCATGCTATAATGTGATTAATTTTAATATATCATATTATAATAAAGAACAAATAGCTGTTAACAAAAACATGGTCCAAAGCGGGTGGTATTCAAGTTATAGTGGCCATTTAATTTTATTATATATAATTAATGGCAAGTTGATATTAAAAGTAAATGAATTTCATTTCGAATTATGTGAAGATATCATTGTCGATGTCTCAGGCCCTTGGGACAATCGCACTCTAAAAATATATTTAAAAAAACGAGAAGTACTTACTATCATGTATACTACAATTAATAGGCCATACGATAATGATATAACGCCATTTATAGAGGATGATGATTTTGATTTATGTTTATTTGCACGCAACCTGTTAATGGACAAAGAGCGAAGAAATCGAGTAATAAACATCAAACGTTATATATAAATAGAGACATGGTGGATGTCCATTACGGTTTTGCATGAAAACCGTGTGGCTCTCGCGGAGCGAGACAGGTGTACCGGTATAAGCTTCTCACGGTTCTTTGAAAATTCAATTGAGCTTTTCGCATACAGGTGGAGCCGAAAGCTTCGACATGACTTGAGGCGCTAAGCCCGTTCGCTCCGCTCACCCACTCATTCGTGCCGAATGAGGTGGGCCACCCAAGATGACGAGATCGAGGAGGGCGACACCCTCAAGCTGGCCGTGGCGGGGGCGCTGGACGCGGGGACGTACACGGTGCGCTTCGATAATGGGTCGGGCTCGGTTTACGCCATCGAGGTGGCCGTGTCCGAGGGCGCGACTTATATATTTGTGGACACGGGAGACCTCGGGGACGACGCCGGCTCCGGCTCATACGACATTGACGTGGTGGACGACTCGGGCTCGAGCCTCCTCGACTCGGGCGCCGCCTCGGTCAATATCTCCCAGCGGCTCTACCTCCATTACGGGCTCCACTCCCCGGTGGTCGCCACCAACTCCGACGGCGAGACCGTCTGGCGCCGCGCCTATCTCCCCTTCGGCGCCGACTTCTCCGGCTCGCCCTCCCACCCCCTCACCATCGCCAACTCCTCCATCACCCACGGCTTCGTAGGCCGCCGACAAGATAATGACGTCGGCCTCTACCAACTCGGCGCCCGCTGGTACGACCCGGACCTCGGCAGGTTCGTGAGCACAGACCCGGTGTCTGGCCTTCTGAACCAGTACTCTTACGCCAATAACAATCCGTTCGTTTATCATGATGCTTCCGGTTTGTTTTTCGAACAATTTACCACCGGAGTCGTCAAACAAGCCCTCAGCCCATGGATAAAAATCAATGAGGTTGTAAAGGTGCCGGGACTTGATACCGCAATGTATTACATAGAGGGCACGGAGTCGGAAATCTTGGCATGGGAAGATACTCATGACTTTTTCACCGGTACCGCCCATGAGGATTGGTGGGCCATGGCCGATACTTATGAACAAGGGTCGGCGGGCTATTGGGCCTATGGCGTCGGCGGCATGTTCGCATGTACGAACGATATACAGTTTTTTGGCAGTATAGCTGAACTAGGGGCTATGGGCCTTGGGGCCAAAGCTGTCGCCGGTGAGGAAATGGCAGCCGCAAATGCGGGGAAATCATCTAAAGCTTCTCAATTATCAAAAAATAAAGCAAAAGGAGACGCTTTTCGTGACGAGATAGCTGAATTATTTGAGAAAAATGGGTATGAAGTCGAAAAAGAGGTGACGAAAAAAACCCCATTTGGTAATCGTCGATTAGACATGGAGGTGAAAAAAGACGGTAAGGTACTTGGTGGAATTGAAACAAAAACGGGAGATTCACCTTATAAGCCTTCACAAAGAGCAAAAGATAAATGGCTTCAGATATTTGAAAGATATTTTGTTGATCTTGTACGTGATAATTAGATTGAATTATCGAAGTGTCACAAGTAGTGTGCCTTGAGGTAAGGATTAACTGACTTGTAAACGGTAACCCGATTGACATTGCAAAGCTTTCGATATGAAAGCAACAATATTTTATAATCAATTTTATGTTGTGGTATATATAGAAAGTAAGGGGCGTTAAGATCGTGTGTATAAGACATTAAGGAGATTTGGCAAAATGGAAGCTTTGTCTTTATTTAACAGATTAGTTAGGGAACATATCAGGCCTTTATTGTCATTACACGGATATAAACGTTATGGCAATACTTACCTGCTTTATAAAGATGAAATATGGAGGCTTATAAACTTTCAGAAAAGCACAAAAAGTACTAGACATGAAGTACTTTTTACCATTAATTTGGGAATATCCTCACAGTTACTTTATAATTTTTATAATGAAACAATTAAGCGTCCGAAGATTGAAGACTGTCACTTTCGTGAACGCATTGGATTTTTATTGCCTCAGCATAAGGATAAATGGTGGACAATCAATGCCAATTCAAACCTTGTCGATCTCAATGAAGAAATATTTTCGAGCACTGAGCATTATATCGTACCGGAGTTAGAAAAATATTCTAGTAACAGCAATTTGAGAGATCTCTGGATTTCGGGCAGATCACCAGGGTTAACTGATTTTAAAAGGCTAATGAATTTAATGATCTTATTAAAGGAAATTGGTCCGACCGAAATGCTCGAACAGGTTATTGAAGAATTACGATTGGACGCACAAGGCACGCCAGCTGGTATAACCGCTGAAATATATATTGATAAAATATTAAAAAGTAATAGGTAACCAACAAAAGGGTCTACATTTTATCACTCTTGTCCAAAATAGGTTATTGTTTTGGACAGGGTTTCACATCCAGAGGCGTCAATTGATTCGATCTGCCGCCTTGGGCGTGTGGCTCTCGCAACGCGAGACAGGTATACCGGTATAAGCTTCTCACGGTTCTTTGAAAAAACAATTTGAGCTTTTTACTGCATGTAGTTGGAGTCGTAAGCTTCGACATGCCTCGAGGCGCTAAGCCTGTTCGCTCCGCTCACCCACTCATTCGTTCCGAAAGAGTGGGCCACCCAAGATGATGAGCTTGAGGAGGGAGACACGGTGCTCCGGCTGGCCGTGACCTCAAGCTTGGACGCGGGCACTTATACGGTACGGTTCGATAACGGTTCGGGATCGGTTCACGAGATCGAAGTAGCCGTGTCCGAGGGCGCGACCTATGTTATCGTGGACATAAGCGACCTTTGGGACGATGAAGCAAGAAGCTTTTGGGTGGACATTGCCGACGACTCGGGCGCGAGCCTCCTCGACTCGGGCACGACCACCGTCAACCTCACCCACCGCCTCTACCTCCATTACGGTCTCCACTCCCCGGTGGTCGCCACCAACCAGGACGGCGAGACCGTCTGGCGCCGCGCCTACCTCCCCTTCGGCGCCGACTTCGCCGGCTCGCCCTCCCACCCCCTCACCATCGCCAACTCCTCCATCACCCACGGCTTCGTCGGCCGCCGACAAGATAATGACGTCGGCCTTTATAAGCTGGGCGCTCGCTGGTATGACCCGGATTTAGGAAGGTTCGTTAGTACGGACCCGATACCAGGACTTATTAATCAATACGAGTACGCTCATAATAATCCAATAACCTTTCAGGACTCGAATGGGATGCAATATGGCGGCCCTGGATATACTCAGTGGGCTGAGAATAGCAGTCTATCTGGCGGGACCGTTTCCGTCAAGGAAGTTGTAAAAGAATTAAAGACGTTTGCAGACTTGTCAACGGCGTTTGTCCCGGGTGTCAACGATGTGCGCGATGTATTCGAATGCACCAGCGGCTACGATGCAATAAATGTTACGGAACTTCAATGGTACTGGCGGGCGACGAGTTGCGTTGGAATAGCTGCCGCGTCAGGCGCGGGTGTAAGAAAAGCTGGACTGTTAATTTCCGGTGTCACACGGTATGGTGACGACGTTGCAAGTCATGCTGATGAAGTTGCGGGGATAGGCAAATATTGGAAGAATAAGGGTCACCATATCCATGCGGCAGCGGGCTTTACGGATCACGTTAAATATAGTAAAAGTAAAGGATTCTCCATAAGCAAAGAGTTTATGGAAGAAAATGGCTTGTCGCATTTAGACATGACAAATGAACAACGTAGGCAATTCAGGGAACTAGCTGAAAGTGGGCGTCCCAATACATTGGAAGAACATTCACGTATTGCATACGAATCCTTAATCGCGGGAGGAGCCACACCAGAAATGGCTGAAGAATTAGTTGGACAATCTCTTCGAAATCTGGCCGAACAAGGCGTTGAAGTACCGACAAATATACCTTGGTATAACAATAAGTAAATATCACGAGGTAGTGTAATTATGAGTAATCATGTACTCGATCGGTTTGGACAATTTCTAATGGAGAACGTTAGGGATCGACAAATATCAATTTGCACACGACTAATTGAAGGAACTATGAAAGGCGTAACTCAAGAAAAGATAAAGCCGATTCTTTCCGACTTGACTGAAAAAGAACTTTCTGTATTTATAAAATTACTGCCAATAATAGTGGACATAGGATTGCACGAATTTCTTTTTGCATTAACTGAGCAGGATGATATCTCTATATTAGTCGAAACAAACGATGGAGGCAAGGTTGATATAAACGAAGAAAGTGACGGTCTTCATGGAGAACTATTTACTACAGATGGATGGATATATCGCTTCAGTAAATATCCTGAATTCTAAATAACAGGTAACACATAGAAGGGTCCTGAAATATAAGTAAACAGGTAACACACAAAAGGGTCTTAAATATAAGTAACCCATATAACTCCGCTATATGGTCGAGAATAGCGAGCAGGTCATAGAGAATCGTTTCCCGGGGATGACCTATGCTTTGGTTGTCGATATAGATTTAACTCCGCTCTTTGAAAACTTGCCTCTGTTCTTTCCGCCGATTCTGACTTTGACGGCTTCACGGACGGGTGGGAGGTGGAGTACGCGGATAGCCTTGGGTTCGATCCGGTGGTGGTGGAGTGCGATACGGCGGTGGCGGATTATGACGGGGACGGGATGGCGGCCATTATCGAGGCGAGGCTGGGGACCAACCCGCTGTTGGCCGACTCGGATGGGGACGGGATCGACGATTATTGGGAGGTCATCGCCGGGCTGGACCCGCTGGTGGACGACGCGGCCGATGACCCCGACGGGGACGGGAGGACCAACCTCGAGGAGTACCAAAACTCGGGCTACTTCTACACCAATCCCCTGAGTCCCGATACCGACGGCGACGGGCTGTGCGACGGCGTGACCTCGGTCATGGACGGAGCGACCCAGCTCTGCGGGCCTGGGGAGGGAGACTCGGCGACGCCCGAGCTGGACGCGGCGCGGCTACGGCTCCTGGCCGAGAGCGCCATCGGCGAGCTGACCCTCGGCGACGGCGACACCTGGTCCGACGAGCTCGAGGAGGGCGACACTCTCAAGCTGGCCGTGGCGGGGGCGCTGGACGCGGGGACGTACACGGTGCGGTTCGATAATGGGTCGGGCTCGGTCTTCACCATCGAGGCGTACGTGTCCGAGGGCGCGACTTATATCCTGGTGGACGCGGGCGACCTCGGGGACGACGCCGGCTCCGGCTCTTACGACATTGACGTGGTGGACGACTCGGGCTCGAGCCTCCTCGACTCGGGCGCCGCCTCGGTCAATATCTCCCAGCGGCTCTACCTCCACTACGGTCTCCACTCCCCGGTGGTCGCCACCAACTCCGACGGCGAGACCGTCTGGCGCCGCGCCTACCTCCCCTTCGGAGGCGACTTCGCCGGCTCGCCCTCCCACCCCCTCACCATCGCCAACTCCTCCATCACCCACGGCTTCGTCGGTCGCCGCTCCGACAATGACGTCGGCCTCTATCAACTCGGCGCCCGCTGGTACGACCCGGACCTGGGGCGGTTCGTGAGCGTCGATCCGGTTTTCCAGGATCTCAATCAATACGCATACGCGAATAATAATCCATTCGTCTATCAGGACGGCGATGGTCGCGATCCTATGGCAATGGCGGCTTTGATAATTTACGCCGCCGGCGGTATTGGAGTTGGAGTTCCTCTCGCTATAGTAGGAGGTCTGGATGGAGTTGGAGCGATTCCTTCTGAAGCAGCGGCTGATGACGCTTACAATGGAATACGAGATGCTTGGGACGTCGTCAATATCCCAGGGGACGTTTGCGCCGGCTTAAGTTTTACCGCCACCGGCTATAAGATCGCAAAAAACCCTCGAGGGTTTTATAATGGAGTCAAGGGATCAATAAACGGAGTAAAAGGATTATTAAAAGGGTCGGCCGACGACGCGGCCGAGGGCGCGGGCAAGGCCGTATTGGAGGCCGCGGAGGAAGTTGGCGATGACGCGGTAGATATAAACTTAAAATATAAACACGGTTGGAGTAATTCGCAACGTGCTGCCGCTGATGGTAAAGTGAAAGCTCTAACAGAAGCGGAAACAAAAGTAGTGAAAAACCCTAGTCGTAGCGGTACTGCGCAAGCAAAGTATCGCAAGGATTCAGGACTAGATGCATCAATGGATGCTGATCATACTATTGATCTCCAATTGAATGGAGTCGATGATATGTCAAATATATCTGGACTCGATAGAAGCGTTAATAGAAGCTTGGGGGCTCAAATTCAACAGAATATTAAGCAATATCCAGAAGGCACAAGAGTGAATAAAGTCATAATAAAGGATGAATAAATGTTATATAACTTTATTAACACATTCAAAGCCACAGGAGATGTTGGCAATGTGAAAGCTAGCATCTGCTTTGAAAAAGAACATGGATTGTTCTTTACGACTTGTATTAATGAATTAGGAGGAAAGTCTTTCAATCACGGCCTTTATCGCGTTTACAGAAGTGATCAAATAAATACTGCAACTTATTTAGTTGAGGAAGCTTTTCCTGAATTGAAGAATCGTATTGTTTGTTTTGCTTTTGATTGGCTTGGCCGACATTTTGCGGTTGACTCATCACGGCAAAAAAATGGCCAGCATCTTATTCTATTTATTGAACCGGGCACGGGAGAGGTGTTGCAGATACCATCAAATATTATAGATTTTCATAATATTGAATTGGTTAATTATACAAATGATGCTCTTGCACTTTCATTTTATAACGAATGGAAACGTAGGAATAATGAAGTATTACAGCATGACCAATGCGTTGGTTATAAAGTGCCTCTTTTCCTTGGTGGGGATGATACGATTGATAATCTTGAAGTGATTGACCTTGAAGTCTATATAGAGATATGTGGAAAGATTCGTAATAAAATTATTAGTTTACCTGATGGCACGCCTATACGTAAGATTACCATTAGCTGAAAGTGGCGGGATGGCCATAAGGTTTTGCAAGAAAGCGTGTGGCTCTCGCGGAGCGAGACAGGTATACCGGTATAAGATGCTCACGGTTCTTTGAAAAAATAATTTGAGCTTTTCACATAAAGGTTAAGCCAAAAACTTCGACATGACTTGAGGCGCTAAGCCTGTTCGCTCCGCGACACCTGGTAAGACGTGCTCGAGGAGGGCGACACTCTCAAGCTGTCCGTGGCGGGGGCGCTGGACGCGGGGACTTACACGGTGCGCTTCGATAATGGGTCGCGGCCACGAGTTACGAAGGAGTCGCCGAAATCTTTCCTGGAGAAATGGACCTCCGGCATTTCCTTTACCCCTTCAATTAGTCTTTTAGTTGGGAAACCTTCGTTAAATTATTTCTCACCGGCTTTCTTTCCCCACTCGCGTGTAACTCCCATCGGCGCCTACATTTTTTGATATTTTCTCCAAAATAGAACGTTATGAAGAGAGTTGCTTCCGGGGAGCCAGATATCCAGCCGCGAACTAAAGCGGCTTTATTATTTTACGGAGAGCCTCCGGACACCGGGTCCTGGGGCTCTCGGTTTTTTCAATCAATTCCGCCAGGTTGCGGACCTCTCACACATCTCGCGATTCTCCATTTGCGACTCACATTTTTGGGGTACGTTTGCAACCTTGAGGTTTCGCCCCGCGACCGGAATTTTCTCCGGCGGAATCTCCCATTCTCCGTTTAACATGCCGAGTTTGTTAACAGTTCCGTGCAGACGCAAAACCAGATTCTCTCTCGCACAATCTCCATACAAGTTGAATAAATCCATTCGCTTCTACTCGCCCCTTGTGTATTGGCGGTTGTGTTCGGGCGGCCGGGACGGATTTTCTCCGACAGATAATCCCCTCGTCCGGTATATAACCACCAGGGCCGGATGATCGTAGCCGGGTCGCGAGAGGAGGAAGAGTTGGAGAGGAATTCAGGAGATCAAAAAAGGAGTGACGAGGCGATTGGCGAGATCGCTTCGATTCTGGCGCGAGGATATCTGAGGCTGATGAAATCGAGGCGCGGGGATTCGGATGTCGATGTGGAGGTCGCCTCCGACAATGCGGCGTTAACAGAGAATCGCCTTGACTGTTCGAGCGACCGAAGCAATCATTCCGAACCGGTTTAACACAACCGGAGAAAATTCAAGAGGAGGTTTGGAATGGAGACATCGGTTTACAGGGAGATCAAGGACCGACTCTCCCGTTCGCTCCTCGATTTCAGCCGCCTCGTGGAAAAGTTCGAGCGTCATGGTGTGAGCTTCGTCTCGGTCACCCAGCGGTTCTCGACCACTGACTCAATGGGCCGCCTCACCCTCAATATGCTCCTCTCCTTCGCCCAGTTCGAACGCGAGATAATTGCCGAACGAACAAGAGATAAGATGTCCGCCGCTCGTCAGAAGGGAAAGTGGACCGGCGGCATGCCCGTGCTGGGCTATGACATTGATCCGCGCGGAGGCCGCATCCATGTCAATAAAAAGGAGGCGGAACGGGTTCGCGCCATCTACGAACTGTACTTGGAGCACACCACCATGATGCCGGTAGTAAAGGAGTTGAACCGCCTGGGCTGGAGAACCAAGGAATGGACGACCAAGAAGGGGCACAAACGAGGCGGCAAGCATTTCAACAAAACCAACCTGCACCGGCTCTTGACCAACATCATTTACACCGGCAAGATCAAGTACAAGGACACGGTCTACGAAGGGGAGCATAAGGCCATAGTCGAACTCGAGACCTGGCAAAAGGTCCAGGACATCATGCGCGGCAACTGCCACGGCAACTCCTACGCGGTCCGCAACAAGTACGGCGCTCTGCTGAAAGGCCTGCTCTATTGCGTTCCCTGCGGAACCGCCATGTCCCCTTCCTACGTCATCAAGAAGGAAAAGCGCTACCGATATTACGTCTGCATGAACGCCCAGAAGAACGGCTATGATTCCTGCCCCTCCAAATCCCTCAACGGTCACGACATCGAACAGGAAGTGGTCAGACACATTCGAGGGATCGGCATGAACGAAGAACTGATCGCCGCGACAATCGGCCACGCCAGGCACCGCGTCGAAAGCAAGCTGAAGGTGCTCGATACCGAGCGCGACGAGTTGACCAGCGAGCTCAGGCGCTTGAACCTGAAGTTGCGAAAGGTGGTCAAGGAGCCAATCGCCAGGAAGGACGACGGGACCCTGGAGACAGATTACCTCGCGGACCTCCAGGACCAGATCAGGACAGCCGAACGCAGAATGACCCAAATCAAGGAGGAGATCATCCAACTGCGGCGTGGGGCCGTGAACGAAAAAGAAGTCGTCGATGAACTGGCGACCTTCGACAACATCTGGGACTCGCTCAACTCCCGCGAGCAGGCCCGGCTCCTTAACGTGCTTATAGAAAGGATCGGCTACGACGGCTCGACCGGAAAGGTCTCGATCACTTTCAAGTCGCTGGAGATCAAGGAAATGGTACATGGAGGCAAGGAACAGGCATGAAACAGCAGGAAGTGAAAAAGCGTATCAGCGAATCAGGCGGCCTCGAGGTGGAGTTCACCCTCTCGCCAAGCCAACGTCATCAAGGCAAGAAGAAGACATCAAAACCGGAAGTAGAACCGGGCAGCATCCCCCGCGTCACTCGCCTCATGGCCCTCGCCATCAAGTTCGACGGCATGCTCGCTCGCGACGAGGTCCGCGACTACGCCGACATCGCCCGCCTCGGCTACGTCTCCCGCGCCCGCGTCACCCAGATCATGAACCTCACCAACCTCGCCCCCGACATCCAGGAGGAAATCCTTTTCCTCCCCCGCACGGTCAAAGGCCATGATCCGATCCGTGAGCAGAAACTACGGCCTATAGCAATGGAGCCGGATTGGGGGGAGCAGAAGAAACTATGGAAACAGCTTCTTCATCAAAGACGTAGGTCATAAGGATAGAATCCTCGCTTTTTCTTTCTCCCACTCTTCCTCTGTCCCCAGGAATTCCAGGAAATGTTCCTTTGCGGAATCCGGATCGTCCTTTACCCACTGATTCCACATTTCTTCACCCATCTTGTCGCACTCTTCGCAATTTTGGTTTACGAAATTTTCTATCTGCTTCTTGCTGGGCCGTCTACGATAAATCTTTTCTTTTGGCCTGTTACAAAGCCAACATGCACAGCGTAAAATCCAGGTCTTCTCGGACTCGGACTTTGAGTCTCTCTGAGTCAAAGTATGCTTTACAGGTCCGTCGAAAAACATTATTGCACCCCCTTACCGGTTCTTGTCGCTGAACTCATCAATTTCTTTCAGGCTTATTTCTCCCAAGAATTCGCCTTGCCCGAAAACGACCTTTTTCTTACTGCCTCCAATCGATATGTAGGGAACATTGGCCGTTTGTCTGGTAGCTTCTGTCTTGTTGGTCACTTCTCCCTGCTTGTTTATCCAAACCGACCAGCGGCGATTAAGTGACAAGCAACCCGGCAATGCAGAACAAATGGCTGGAGGTCATACGATCTCGCAGAATCATGGGAAAAAATCTGGACGGTTTGAAATACATAATCGCGGCCATGAACCCGCCCAGTTATATCGGAGCGCACCCCTTGGACGCGGCTTTGGCAGGGCGGTTCGCCTTCGTCATCCACGTGCCCGAGGTTTCGGACATGTCCAATCAGGCCGTGTCCAATATAGTACGGCAAGTCTCGGAGGACGACGCCCCCAACCGTTGATCGACTGGAAGGTTATAATCAGTGCGGTCAAGGACCGTATTGCAGGATTTTAGCCTTTATAGATACTTGCAAAGGAGATACTCGACCTGCTTGGCTATATGCAGTATGTTTGGGGGAAATTGGCAGCGCCCTAAGCCCAATTGCACAATGGCCATGATCGTACTGCTAAAAGAAAAATTTAGGGAGGCTCCTTGATTTTTTCCTTACAGATGATATAACAAATGTAAGTTTCGTTCGCATAAATAGGGACTTTCTATTAAGGGTCGAAAGGTGCAACTTATGTCTCCAGATGAACGCAATTATCCAGCTCTATTAAAAGAAATCCGTAGCCAGCTGGCGTTAAGCCAAGAAGATCTGGCTAGAGAAATTGGAGTAAGTTACGCAACAATCAGCCGCTGGGAAAATGGTCAATCAAAACCATCAAAGCTAGCGAAAACCCAGTTAGAGTCTTTCTGTGCAAGAATGATAAAGCGGGGAAGATTAGGTTTACCGAATGAATTGAAGCATTCGTTTCGATAATCGAGGGTACGATAAAATCATGAACAGCTTTGGGCAAAAAGTTAGTTTCATTTGGTCGGTCGCCGATCTTCTGCGCGGGCCGTATCGCCCCAACCAATACAAGGATGTCATGCTCCCCATGACGGTCCTTAGAAGGCTCGACTGCGTCCTGGAGCCCACCAAGGAAAAAGTCCTCGAACAGCGAAAGAAGCTCTCGGGCGGCAAGGTCAAAAATGTCGATCCCATACTTTGCCGGGCTACCGGCGTGCCTTTCTACAACACCAGCCGCTACAGCTTCGACAAGCTCAAGGGCGATCCCAACAACATCGCCGCGAATCTCACCAACTACATCAAGGGCTTCTCTGCCAGGGCCCGCGAGATCATAGAACACTTCGGCTTCGAGGAACAGATCGCCAAACTCGACAAGGCCGACCGCCTCTATCTCATCGTCGCCAAGTTCTGCGAGATCGACCTTCACCCGGACACCAAAACTGCGGAGGCCGAGATAAAGGCGGGCAAGGAAAAACAGGAGGCCATTCTTTCGGCGCTCAGTACCATCGCCGACCAGGGCATGGTCAAAAACCGGGAAAAGTGGTCCGGCCTCATGAAGCAGGCCTTCAAGAAGAAAAAGGTGGTTGTGCCCGCCGCGCTCTTCAAGGCCGTCCTCATGGCGCTTGCCGAACGCGACGAGACAGCGGACGTATGTCTGGACAAGAACGGCAACCCCGAGCCGGACTCTGAACTCAGGGACTTCGAGAACGTGCCCCTAAAGGAAAACATCGAAGAATACATGAAGCGCGAAGTCTTGCCTCATGTGCCCGACGCCTGGGTGGACCATGATAAAACCAAGATCGGCTACGAGATCAATTTCAACCGATACTTCTATAAATACGTTCCGCCCCGACCTCTCGATGAGATAGAGAAGGACTTGAAGACAATAGAAAAAGAAATCGCCGACATGCTGGCTGAGGTGACCGAATGAATGACAAAAACGACGGACTTGCGCCCCGTTCCGAGATCGTACTCTACCAGACGGAGGATGGAAAAAGCCATCTCCAGGTAATCCTTGATGAAGGGACTGTATGGCTTCCCCAACGTCTATTAGCAGAGCTATACCAGGTCTCGATCCCGACCGTAAGTGAGCATATTAAAAACATTTTCGAGGAAGAAGAACTGTCGCCAGAGGCAACTATTAGGAAATTCCTAATAGTTCAGATGGAAGGTGACAGGCAGGTAAAACGCGCCGTGGATCACTACAACCTTGATATGATACTGGCGGTCGGATACAGGGTTCGGTCCCACAGAGGCACCCAGTTCAGGCAGTGGGCGACTGAAAATCTCAGCGAGTACCTCGTCAAGGGATTCGTCATGGATGACGAGAGACTCAAGGAAGGCAAACACCTGGGCACGGACTACTTCGATGAGCTTCTCGAACGGATTCGGGACATCAGGGCCTCCGAGAAGCGCTTCTATCAGAAAATTAAAGATATCTACTCCCTTTCCATCGATTACGATCCCAAGGCACCTCAAACCCAGGATTTCTTCAAGATCGTACAAAACAAGCTGCACTATGCCATCACCGGTCTCACCGCCGCCGAGATCATAAGGGACCGGGCCGACGCTGAACTCCCCAATATGGGACTCACCGCCTGGAGCGGTATCAAGGTAAGAAAACAAGACGTGATCGTTGCAAAGAACTACCTTACTCAGGACGAAATCGAGGAGTTGAACCGCTTCGTTACGATGTATCTCGATTATGCCGAAGACCAGACCAGGAGAAGGCAGCCCATCTATATGAAGGACTGGAGGAAAAAGCTCGACTCATTCCTCGAATTCAATGAGCGGGGAGTGCTGCGAAACGCGGGCGCGGTTTCAATGGATGACGCCAAGGAATTCGCCCGCGAGGAGTACGACAGATTTCGTGAAAGAAGGCTGGCCGAGGTCGACGAGATGGCCGAAAAAGAGTTCCAGGCCTTGGTAAGTGAAGTGGAGGCCAAGGGACTCAAGGCCGCGCCCAAAAAGAAAACCGCCAAAAAATCCTCGGCAAAGAAAAAAGCGGCCAAGAAAACCGGAGCGAAAAAGGCTTCGAAAAAGAAAACGGCCAGGAAAAAGGCAAGCAAGGTGAAGAGGAAGTAACATGTCGGTCGAGGTGATGGAATAGGAGAAAAGTGTGACCAAAATCAAAGAAAGCAAAACTACTGGGGAAGAAGTTTTCCTTGATTGCCCTCGTTGTAAAGTCAATACCAAACATGCAGTCGAGCGAGCTGTTGAATGGTCAGGCTTTGACGAGGAAGACTGTGTTCATTATTGGGAAGTTGCTCAGATTATAAGATGTAATGGCTGTGATAATTTGTCTTTCAGATTGCTTGAGGGTGACTCAATGAACACCGATCACCATGGAGACCCGATTGAATCGCAAAAGCTTTATCCGGAAAGAGTCAACAGATCACTGGCCGACGAACTATACCTCCGACACGATGTGTATGATATTCCTCCAATTATTCAAACCGTCTACCGTGAGACCTTGTCGGCTGTTCAGCATGATTTATCCACACTCGCAGGTATTGGCATCCGCGCCATCATTGAGGCAACTTGCCAGGACCTCAAGGCCAAGAAGGGGAATCTGGAAAAAAAGATTGATCAACTGGTAAGCATGGCACTCTTAACTCCAGCCGGCGCCGAAATTCTCCACGGCATCCGCCTGCTTGGCAATGAGGCCGCCCACGAGATGAAAGCTCCGAAAAAGGGGCAAATCATAGCCGCGCTCAAGGTGATTGACCATCTACTGCTCGGGGTATATGTACTTCCTCAAGAAGCCTCTAGTCTGCCCAAGAGAAAGCCAAAGGCTTCTGGGAAGGCAACCAAAAAGAGCAGTAAGAGTAGCGCGAAAAAAACCTCTCGGAGCAAGGCATGACCAGCATCCACGTACAAGCTGGCAAACGAGCGACCTACCCGGCGTACAAGCCTTCTGGCATCGAATGGCTGGATAAGATTCCCGATCATTGGGAGATTCATCGTCTCAAACACATCGCGTCGGTTCAATTCAGCAGCGTGGACAAGCACACCATTGATGGCGAAGAACCTGTACGCCTCTGCAACTACGTAGACGTGTATTACAACGACTTCATCAAAGAGGGCCTTGAATTCATGTCGGCGACTGCTACGAAGAACGAGATCGCTCGTTTTCAGCTTCGCCACGGAGACGTGTTGGTCACCAAGGACTCCGAGTCTTGGGATGATATTGCCGTTCCAGCTTATGTAGCTGAAGAACTCGATGGCGTTCTGTGTGGCTACCACCTTGCCCACATTCGTCCCGATCTTCGAAAGCTTCTGGGCGAGTATCTGTTCCGTGCATTCCGATCCCAGGGAATAAATGACCAGTTTCAAGTCGCTGCCAATGGCATTACGCGATTCGGCTTGGGCAAGTATTGGCTGGACAACGGACTAATTCCTGTTCCTCCGCTGGATGAGCAACGCTCCATCGCCTCCTTTCTTGACCGGGAGACGGCTCGGATTGATGGGTTGATCGAAAAGAAGGAGCGGCAGATCGAACTCCTCCAGGAGAAGCGCCAGGCTCTCATCTCCCATGCCGTCACCAAGGGTGTCAATTCCAACGCCAAGATGAAGGACTCCGGCATCGAGTGGCTGGGCAAGGTGCCAGTGCACTGGGAAGTTAAGAGACTCAAATTTCTTGTTTCGGAACCTCTTAAATATGGAGCCAATGAAGCCGCAGAGCTTGATAACCCGGAACTACCTCGCTACATCCGCATCACTGATGTAGATGAGAACGGTCGATTACGAGACGAGACTTTCAAATCGATACCGGAAGACATTGCGCGTCCATACATGTTGAAAGAGGGTGATCTTCTGCTTGCTCGTAGCGGTGCCACTGTTGGCAAGAGCTTCTACTATGAGCCGTCATGGGGAAGGGCAGCTTTCGCCGGATACTTAATTCGGGCAAGGTTTAACCCCGCCAAGATGACGCCTCGCTTTGTAAATTATTTTACAAACTCACAACAGTACTGGCAGTGGCTTAATTCATCTTTCATTCAGGCAACTATTCAAAATGTCAGTGCTGAAAAGTACGCCAATCTTCTGGTAACTGTACCGCCCTTCGATGAGCAAACAAAGATAGTTACCTTCCTTGATGACGCATGGAAAAAGTTTGGTGGACTGATTGATAAAATAGGCGAGTCGATTAATCGTCTCATGGAGTATCGTGCAGCTATTATAACATCAGCGGTAACCGGAAAGATTGATGTAAAGAACGAGGTCGCATCATGAGCCTTGCAACAACAACTCCGATTTTCCGTTTTCTTCACATCGACAATCTGCCGGTGTATCTTCGGCGCGGTATGCTTCATTCCCCTAATCACACTCCCGATGACGGTCTTGCTTACAGGACCATACACAACGAGGACATTCAACAGCGCCGCCGGGTCACGCGGATTCCATGCGGCCCGGGCGGTGTCATCCATGACTATGTATCGTTCTACTTTGGTCCCCGTTCGCCCATGCTTTATCAACTGCACACGGGGTGGGTGCAGGGATATTGCGAAGGACAAGAACCCCTCATCTATCTTGTATCCACGGCGCAAACCGTGGCGGCGAGCGGTGCTGAATTCGTGTTTTCCGACGGCCACGGCATCGCCCATTTCACGCACTGGTTCGACAATCTTGCGAACCTGAATGAGTTGGATTGGGAAGCAATTTATGCTACCTATTGGGCAGACGATATAGAACACATGGACCGGCAGAGAAGGAAGCAGGCCGAGTTCCTGGTGCATTGCCGTTGCGACTGGTCTCTGATCCTGGAGATCGGCGTGCTCAACGACGGAATGCGATCCAGGGTGGAAGAGGTAATGAATCGATTCCCGGAGGCACTGTGCCGACCGGTGAATGTTCGAACAGACTGGTACTATTGAGGCATTGGAGGGCATGGAAATGATAGAGATAACCCGGGGCAACATTTTGAAGGCTGATGCCGACGCCTTGGTCAACACCGTGAACACCGTGGGGCACATGGGCAAGGGGATCGCCCTTCAGTTCAAGAAGGCTTTCCCCGCGAACTATGATGCGTACCGCAAAGTATGCGACGCCAAGGAATTGCAGCCTGGCAATATGTTCGTTTACGAGACCAATTCCATGCTGAACCCCAAGTACATCATCAATTTTCCCACCAAACGTCACTGGCGAGGCAAGTCGCGCATGAGTGACATCGAGGCAGGGCTGAAGGCATTGGTGCAAGAAGTCCGGGAAAGAGGCATTCAATCCATCGCCATACCTCCCTTGGGTTGCGGCCTCGGCGGCCTGTCCTGGGACGAGGTCAAGCCGAGGATAGAGAACGCTTTCTCCGAGTTGCCCGAAGTAACGGTCCTTTTGTTCGAGCCATTAGGTGCGCCGGAGGCCAAATCCATGCCCATTCGAACAAAGCGGCCTCACTTGACCGTTGCTCGCGCTTTGTTCATCAAAATGATGGATCAATATTCCACGCTTGCCTATCGCATGACCCTTCTGGAAATTCAGAAGATGGCCTATTTTCTCCAGGAGTCGGGCGAAAAATTGAGGTTGAACTACGAAGAGGGCGTCTACGGACCATATGCTCATAACTTGAACAAGGTGTTGGAGATTCTGGAGGGCCACTTCATCAGCGGTTATGGAGACACCCAGCGCCCGGATGTGGAAATCGAAATTCTTCCAGGCTCCGTTGATGAAGCCAATGAATTTCTGCTTGATAAAGCGGAGTCGAGGGACAGGCTCGATAAAGTGAGTGAATTAATTGAAGGATTCGAAACGCCCTACGGCATGGAATTGTTGGCATCCGTTCATTGGCTGGCTGAACACCACGAGCCGCAAGCCATGGATGAGGAATCCGCCATTTCCATGTTGCATGCCTGGACCGAGCGTAAACGCCGAATGTTCCGACCTGACCATGTGAGCATCGCGTGGCAACGCCTAATTGAGACGAACTTCATCCCAACGAAGAACTAATGCCAGGCCAACACACAGAACAAGCCTTCGAAACCGCCATCGAGGACTGGCTGATCAATTCCAGCGGTTACGAGCAAGGCGATTGCGATGCATTCGACCAGGAGCGAGGGGTGTTCCCGGTTGACGTGATCTCGTTCATCCAGAAGTCTCAGCCCGAGGAATGGGAGTATCTTGAGAAACTGCAAAAGGACAAGGCCGAGGAGACGCTTCTGGACGATCTGTGCCGGGCGCTGAATTCAGAGCACGAAGGATGTCTCAAGGTCCTGCGTCACGGGTTCAAGTCTTTTGGCAAGCTTTTTCGGGTGGCTTACTTTGCTCCGGCCTCGGGCATGAACCCGGATACTTTGAAGCTCTATGAAGACAATAGGCTCACCATTACGCGGCAACTGAAATATTCCCACAAGCACGGGAATACTCTTGACGTGACCCTTTCCTTGAATGGCATCCCCATCGCCACAGTGGAACTGAAAAATCCAATGACCGCCCAGAACTATCGGCATGCCATCACCCAATACAAGAACGACCGCGATCCTTCGGACCTGATCTTCCAGTTCAAGAAACGGGCGCTGGTGCATTTCGCGGTGGACACGGACGAGGTTTACATGTCCACGCGCCTGTCCGGAAGGAACACGCGCTTTCTGCCTCTCAACAAGGGGCGATCCGGCGGCGCTGGCAATCCCGAAAACCCTGGCGGGTACAAGACCGCATATTTATGGGAAGAGGTACTTGAGAGGCATAGTTTCCTGGACATCCTGGCCCGCTTCATCCACCTGCAGATCGAGGAGAAAAAGTTTGGCGGCAAGAAGGTGAAGCGGGAGACCATGATCTTTCCACGCTATCACCAGCTTGGCTGCGTTCGACAACTTGTTGTCGATGCTCGGGAGAAGGGACCAGGCACGAACTATCTTGTCCAGCACTCGGCCGGAAGCGGTAAGTCGAACTCAATCGCCTGGCTCGCTCATCGTCTGGCGAGCCTTTATAACGAGAAGGACGAGAAGGTTTACGACTCGGTGATCGTTATCACCGACCGGGTGGTCCTGGATCAGCAGCTTCAGAACACCATCTACCAATTCGAACACAAGCAGGGCGTGGTGCAAAAGATCGATGTCAATTCCTCCCAGCTCGCAGAAGCGTTGGTCGCTGGCGTGCCCATCGTGATTACGACCCTCCAGAAGTTCCCCTTTGTGACGGAAAAGATCGGCGACCTCTCGGAGAAGAAGTACGCCGTGATCATCGATGAGGCTCACAGCTCCCAGGGCGGTGAGACCGCGACTGAGCTGAAGGGCGTGCTTGCGGGAGCGGCCATCAAAAGGGAGATCGGGGCAATCGCCGACGTAGAGGGTTTGCCGGATTACGAGGAGGAGATTCTCAAGGCAATGGCCAAGCGAGGCCATCAGCCCAACATCAGCTTCTTCGCCTTCACAGCCACGCCGAAGTACAAGACAATTGAGGTTTTCGGTTCACCAGGGGCGGATGGCAAGCCGGAGCCTTTCCACCTCTACAGCATGCGCCAGGCCATCGACGAAGGCTTTATCCTGGATGTGCTTCAGAACTACACCACCTATAAGACTTATTACAAGCTGATCAAGTCCATTGAGGATGATCCCAAGGTGGACAAGCGCAAGGCTGGCCGGGCGCTGGCAAGGTTTATGAGCCTGCACCCGCACAACATTGCGCAGAAAACAGAAGTCATGGTCGAGCATTTCCGCCACTTCACTATGCACAAAATCGGGGGGAAGGCCAAAGCAATGGTTGTGACTTCCAGTCGTCTCCATGCAGTGAAGTACAAGCAGGCGTTCGATAAATACATCTCCGAGAAAGGCTATACCGGCATCAAGACCCTGGTTGCCTTTTCCGGTACGGTGGTTGATCCGGACGCACCAGGGGTGGAATACACGGAAGTCGGCATGAACCAGGGTATTCGAGAAAAGGAACTGCCTGAAAGGTTTGGAACTGAAGAATACCAAGTGCTCCTGGTTGCGGAGAAGTACCAGACCGGATTTGACCAGCCGCTTCTTCACACTATGTATGTGGACAAGCGGCTTGCAGGTATTCAGGCTGTGCAGACTTTGTCCAGGCTCAACAGAACGCATCCGGGTAAAGAGGACACCTTTGTCCTCGACTTCGTGAACGAGGCGAATGAAATCTTGAGCGCCTTCCAACCGTTCTATGAACAGACGCTCATCGGCGATAGGGCTGATCCCAAACAACTCTATGAACTGCAGGCCAAGCTAGATTCTCAACAGGTGTATTATAAAGCCGAGGTTGAGGAGTTCTGCAGGGTTTTTTATAAGCCGAAACGTAACCAGACATCGACTGATCATGCCCGGATGAACTCTTGTATCGATCCTGCCGTGGGTCGTTATAAGGAGTTGGAGGAGGAAGTTCGCGAGGAGTTCCGAAAGACTCTAGTGGCTTACCGGAATTTGTATTCTTTCCTGGCCCAGGTGATTCCTTTTCAGGACTCCGACCTGGAGAAGCTCTATTCATATGTTCGTTTCCTTCTGACCAAGTTGCCAAGAGGAGACCGAGGCCCGATCTACAATTTCGATGACGATGTGGCACTCAAGTTTTATCGGTTGCAGAAGATCAGCGAAGGCTCGATCAAGCTGGATCCTGGTAAGGAGGAGCCTATTTCCGGGCCAGTTGCAGTAGGCACCGGCGTTGCCAGGGGAGACGAGATCGAACTGTCAAAGCTGATAGATATCCTGAATGAGCGGTTTGGTACGGAGTTCAAGCCTGGCGATCAACTGTTTTTCGAATCTATACGAGAGGACGCCGTTGCTGATAAATGTGCGAACATAAATCGCCGGGCGCTCAATTAGTGCTTCTGCCTTGGTTGAGAACGCCGAGGGATTGGTCGCTACATACTGCCCGAACGTTGAGGCGAGTCCTTCAATGTCTGGCCCCATGAACCCACTCTGCTCCCCGGGCGTCCAGGAGGACACTCGCTCCACTGCCTGTTCAAACGTCACCTTGCTAAGCTCGTCGACGGTCATAGGGCTATTATGCCCCCAACGCCCAGAGTCGATGCGGACATTCAGGTCCGCCAATTCTGGTTTACCGTGTTTGGCAAGCATGTCCTCGTAAAACTTCTTTCGTTCGCCCTCCAGGTGCTTTCGCACCCAGTGCATCTTTTTAAATTTCCAATAATTTATCCGGTTTTGTCGGTCCTCATCTGTGGCATCGCGCCCCAGCCTCTCCTTGAAGGTTTGGTCGAAATCCGACATGTCGGGGCCAGCATCAATCCACCCGAACCACGTAGCCCTGTCTTCTGGCGTCAGCAAGTCCAGCCGACGGCCGACAAGCATCGCATACTCGTGCTTGTACCTATGATCATCGAACAGGTCACGGTTCATCATGATCTGGCGAGCCAGTGCAGCGTTCTGCTCCGCGAATTCATTGATCAGATGAACTTTGATGCGTCTGAAGACCACGTATGAATAAGGAGCTATTATTTCGAGCGCCTTACCAAGCGACAGGCTCTCATCTCGGATCGCTTGTTCGAAGCCCTGTCTGACGAATCCAACCATGACACCAGCGAATTCGTAATCCAGATTCTGTCCATGTTCCTCAATTGCCGGTCGCCACATGTAAGAGTAATCCGAGCCAGAAGCCGGGTCTACGTGTTTCTTGGCATCTACAGATACCTTCAACCATTCGCACAGCTTCATGAGAAACGCACGCGGTTCTCGTCCAGCCATAACAGGGATCACCTTTTTGAGTCCAGCCTTGTACCAGTACTCATCCCGCCGACTTGGCTCCTCTTGGCCCTCCTCGAACTTCGGTGTGAACAGAGCTTCAGCCAAGTCCATAGCGGCTTTCGCCTCGCCCCCTTCCGCGAGCCGAACACAGAGATCGCTGGCATCTTTGAAATTTAGAGAAAGTATTTCCTTTTGCATGGCTTGAGATATTCTCGGAACAAGTGTCTTTGCTGCCGCAGATGGCATTGCTAGAGCGGCGTTTATTATGTCTCTTATGATCGATTCGTTATGTGTCTCTAACCCGATAAATATCGATGCAACCTCAGTTGGCGCATGCGGGGCCATTTTGGCCAGGTACTGTGATGCTGGCCAAAGGGGAAAACGGATTCCACCGCCCTTTACATGTTCGACCTTCGGTGGATTATCAAACATGCCCCTATTCTTAAGCGGCATGATCCAGTGAGGGTTCTCTAGCTGTGAAAAGAAATACGCCTCGTGCTGCGGAGAACTCAGCAGGGGCATTGCAGCTTCGACCTGTTCATCGGTTGGTTTGTCGTAAGATTTCATCTAGCTCTTTCTTTCCTGTGAAGAAATTCCCTACAAAACTATGGAGCATTCCCTCAAACTTCTTGAATTGGGTCTGCAATTCTGATTCGTCAACCTGGGGAACTTTTTTATCTCGGAGGTGGGTTAGGTTCATGAACCAGTCTCGCATTCTCTTAAATTCCATCACGAGTCGCTGATTCACCTCCGCTTGAAAGGGTTCCTTGCGCATCAAGTATTCGCCGACATGCAATCGGCTTCGTGGGTGAAAGCGTTGAAGGCGAGGAAAAAATTCCAGAGGAAGTCGTGAACCGATTCAAGGCGCTATGGGATGTATACTGGGAAGGCTCGGGCAAGGAGGATGCCGAGGAAAAGCCCGATGCCTGTCTGTTCGGCACTTGGTTCTCATCCGGGCAGTTTCCGGAGCAGTGGGCGCTCGATCAACTTGAAAATTTTGTGAACGTCGCCCAAACGCCGGAACCCGATCATGCAATTGTGGAACAGCTCGTAAAGGTATCTCAGGTAGACATCGTAAGAGCAGTCCGTATCCTTGATCGGATGATCCGTGGTGATCGAGAGGGATGGCGCATACACGGATGGCAAGATTCAGCAATGCAGATATTAGAGGTGGCGATGAAGGCTGGCGGAGACGCACGGACGCAAGCCGAGCAGGTCATCAACTATTTAGGACGACGTGGTTATCGCGAGTTCGGTGAACTGCTTACCCGCATGCACAAGGGCCGGAAGATCATGGTCAAGGTGCGGGACGACGGCTTCGAGTACGATGGACAGCTTTTCCGCTCGCTCACCGCCATCGCCAAGGAGATCACTGGCTCGCACTGGAACGGCTACGATTTCTTCGGGCTGGGTGGAAACGGAGAGAGAAGTTGAGCAGACGAACCAACAGCCCGGGCAACAAAGCCCGCCAGGATCAGACAATCGTGCGGTGCGCCGTCTACACCCGCAAGTCCACGGAAGAGGGCCTCGACCAGGAGTTCAACACACTGGACGCCCAGCGCGAGTCGGGTGAGCTCTATATCCAGAGCCAGAAGCACGAGGGCTGGACCTGCATACCGGACCGCTACGACGACGGCGGCTTCTCCGGCGGCAACATAGAGCGCCCCGCGCTCAAGCGCCTGCTGGCCGACGTCGAGGCAGGCAAGGTCGACTGCATCATCGTCTACAAGGTTGACCGCCTCAGCCGCTCCATCCTCGACTTTGCCAGGCTCATGGAGACCCTTGAGCGCCACAACGTCTCCTTCGTTTCGGTCACCCAGAAGTTTTCGACCACTGACTCCATGGGCCGCCTCACCCTCAATATGCTCCTCTCCTTCGCCCAGTTCGAGCGCGAGATCATTGCCGAGCGCACCCGCGACAAGATGTCGGCCGCCCGGCGTAAGGGCAAGTGGATCGGAGGCATGCCGTCCCTCGGCTACGACGTGGACCCGCGCGGCGGCCGCTTGCTCGTGAACGAGGGCGAGGCCATCATGGTCCGCGCCATCTTCGAGCTTTACCTTGAGAAGCGCGCCCTCCTCCCCACGGTGCAGGAGTTGAACCGGCGCGGTTGGACCACCAAGCGATGGATCACCAAGAACGGCGGCGAGCGCGGCGGCAAGCCCTTCGACAAGGCGATCTTGTCCCGGATGCTCTCCAACGTCATTTACCTGGGCAAGGTCAGCTTCCGGGGGGAACTCATCGAGGGCGAACACGAGGCCATCCTGAGCGAGGAGGTCTGGAACCAGGTCCAGGAGACCAGGCGTCGCCACGTCGAAACCGGTGGGGCCACGGTCCGCACAAGACCGGCGCGCTCCTGAAGGGCTTGCTTTACTGCGGGCCCTGCGGCACGGCCATGAGCCACAAATGGACCGTCAACAAGAAACAGCAGTACTACCGATACTACGTCTGCACCACCGCCGAGAAGCGGGGCTGGGACTCGTGCCCGACCAAGTCGCTGCCCGCGCCCGCGATTGAGAGCTTCGTGGTAGAGCGTATCCGCTGCATCGGCGAGGACCCATCCCTGGTCGCCGAGACCCTCCACCAGGCCAGGGCGCAGAACAAGAAGCGGGTTGATGAGCTTGAGAGCGAGAAGAAGCTGTTGGAGGGCGAGTTGAAGCAGCTTGACGCCCAGGTCCGGAAGTTGATCGGAGGCATGACTCCCGATGGCAACAACCCTCCCCAGACCACGGCCAAGCTCGCGGACCTCCAGGACCGCATCCGTTTGAACGAACAGCGGGCCACGAACACCCGCGCCCGCATCACCCAAATCATGGACCTCCTCCTCCTCGCTCCCGACATCCAGGAAGATATCCTCCTTTTGCCACGAACCGTAGGAGGACATGATTCTATAAATGAGCACAAATTGAGGGTTATAACGGGAACACCTTTCTGGAGCAAGCAAAGGATGATGTGGAAAAAAAGAGGAGACCAGCCAGCAACTGACAAGACCAGCAATCTCATGTTAAAATAGCCACCTAATTTTTTAAGCGAGTAACAAGGTAATGAAGGCAATGAAGGACACGAACAAGACCAAGGCAGAGTTGATTGAGGAGCTTGTCAAGCTTCGCTAAAAGCTTGAAGCTCAGGAAAAGGCATCCAGGGCCAAAGTCTCCACGACTGATCGGGCGGGAACGGAGAAGCTCTCGCCCGCTGACTATCTGGTCCTGGTGGTGGACGACAGCTCGGTGGTACGAAAGTCGATCAAGTAGGAATTGGCCAAGGCCGGTTACCGGGTCAGTCTCGTAGCAACCGGCCGGGAGGCGTTGGAGCAGCTCAAAGGCCAACCGGACCTGGTTCTGCTCGATCCACGGATGCCCGATATGGACGGCCTGGAAGTTCTCAAAAAGCTCCGCCGTGCCAAACCGGGACGGCCTGTGATCATGCTCGCCGCCGCCGCGGACCTCGACAGCCGGATCGACGCCTTCAAGGCCGGGGCGGACGACGTAGTCCCAACATCACGGAGAGTAAACATTCTGAGATCGCCCTGAGGGAAAGCTAGGCCCGGTTTCGCGCCTTGGTTTCTAATGTCAACGCGGGCGCCTTCATTTCCCGCCTCAACGGGCAATTCCTTTTAGTCAACCGAAAGGTGGCCGGCTTGATACCGGATTTCGAGGACGCGGAGGTCATCCCGATGGACAAATAGGAACGCCGTTGACACGGTTTTTTGATTCTGCCAGGATAATGCAAACGCGCAAGGGCTTCTATGGTAGAATTAGAAAAGGCAGTGGATGACAAAAAGGAAATCGAAAGATAAGAAATGTGACGATGCTCTTGTTTCCAGGGGAGACAAGACGGCATCAACATCCGGGATTGACGGGACGGCTGAATCAAATGCCGAAGGTTTTCCTATCGTCGGCATTGGTGCATCGGCCGGTGGGCTGAAGGCGTTTGAAGAGTTTTTTTCGGGGATGCCTTCCGACTCGAATCCCGACATGGCCTTTGTCCTTGTGCAGCACCTTGACCCAAACCATAAAAGTATCCTCACCGAACTTGTCCAACGCTACACCCGCATGAAAGTGTTCGAGGTCGAAGACGGGATGAAGGTCGAGCCTAACTGTGCTTACATCATCCCCCCAAACCGAGAAATGGCTCTTTTCAAAGGTGAGCTGCAGCTACTGGAACCATCCGCTCCCCGCGGACAGCGTCTGCCGATCAACTTCTTTTTCCGGTCCCTGGCCCAGGATCAACACGAACGGGCTATCGGCATTGTGCTTTCAGGCACCGGCAGCGACGGCTCCTTGGGGTTGCGTGACATAAAGGGCGAGGGCGGCATGGTGATCGCTCAATCACCTGAATCCTCCGAGTATGACGGGATGCCCAACAACGCCATCGCCACCGGCCTGGTGGACTACATCCTGCCCCCGGCACGGATGCCCGCTCAACTGATAGCTTTTACCAACCATCGCTTTGGCCTTCCTACTCGTATTTCCGAAGGTTCAATTTCCAAGTCAGAAAATGCCTGGAAGAAAACCCTCCTCCTCCTGCATTCTCAGACCGGCCACGACTTTTCCGATTACAAGCCCAACACCATCCTCCGCCGGATTGGCAGAAGAATGGCGGTCAACCAGATCGAAACCATGGACGATTACGTCAAATTCCAGCAGCAGTCTCGGGATGAAGTGAAGGCGCTTTTTCAAGACCTGCTGATCGGAGTGACCAGTTTTTTTCGCGACCCCGAAGCCTTCAAATCACTCGAAGAATCTGCCCTTCCCAAACTTTTCGCGACCAAGCCGCATGGCGGCTCGATCCGGGTTTGGTCGCCGGGATGCTCCACCGGCGAGGAAGCTTATTCCATAGCCATTCTCCTGCAAGAAAGAATAGAGGCTTTGGGAGTAAATTACGATGTCCAGATTTTCGCCACCGACATTGACAGCCGGACGATCGACACCGCCCGTGCCGGGCTGTATCCGGCCAGTATTGCCAGCGACCTTTCTCCGGAGCGATTGAAACGCTTTTTCACGGAGGAACCCGGCGGCGAAAGCTTCCGTGTCCATAAGCGTATCCGTGACCTGCTGATCTTTTCAGAACAGAACGTGATAAAGGACCCGCCCTTTTCCAAACTCGACCTGATCAGTTGTCGCAATCTCCTGATCTATATGGGCGGGGACCTCCAGAAAAAACTCATCCCCCTGTTTCACTATGCCCTTAACCCGGGCGGATTCCTGTTCCTGGGCACCTCGGAGACCGTTGGAGATTTCGGAGACCTATTTTCCGTGGTGGACCGAAAATCCAAGCTATACCAGCGCCGGGAAGGTTCCAACGTCGAACGGACGCTACTTAGGGTTATCCAACCGTCTCCTTTCCGGCAAGTGAGCGCGGCTCCGGCGAGTGGAAAGATAAAATCTCCCGCAAAGCAGCCAGTCCGCGAGCTGACCGAACAAACGATCCTGCAGCGCCTTTCCCCGGCCGCGGCCCTTGTCAACGGCGCGGGAGATATACTATACCTCCATGGCCGTACCGGTCTCTATCTGGAACCAGCCCCCGGCGAGACCGGCGTGAACAATATTCTGAAAATGGCCCGCGAAGGTTTGCGCCGCGAACTGACCACGGCCCTGCGTCAAGCCGAGAAGAGCGGGGATACCGTGAGATACCAGGGACTGCGGGTTAAATCCAACGGAGATTATTCGCTAGTGTCCCTTACCGTTCTGCCGGTCGTGGCTGGCGCCGACGGCGCCATAAACGAGCCTTTGTACCTGGTGGCTCTGGAGAAATCTTCATCCGCCTCTCCCAAGGCGGAAAACGCTCGGAATGCCGACGCCGGCGTCGAAAATCAGGACTCCGATGAGGCTACCCAAATCGCGGCGCTCAAGCAGGAATTGCGGCTCAAGGAAGAATATCTCCAGGCCACTAACGAGGAACTGGAGACCTCGAATGAAGAACTGAAGTCCTCCAACGAGGAGATGCAATCCGTGAACGAGGAATTGCAATCCACCAACGAGGAGTTGGAAACTTCAAAGGAAGAATTGCAATCGGTCAATGAGGAATTGTCCACGGTCAACGCCGAGTTGCAAACCAAAGTGGCGGACCTTTCGCGGACCAACAACGACATGAACAACCTGCTGGCCGGAACGGGCATCGGCACCGTCTTCGTGGATCACGGCCTTTGCATTATGCGTTTTACTCCCACCGCCACCAAGATGATCAACCTGATCTCCTCGGACGTGGGCAGGCCGGTGGGCCACATCGTTTCCAATCTTTTGGGATATGATCGCCTGGTCGAGGATGTGCGGGAAGTGCTCGATAGCCTGATCCCTAAAGAGATGGAGGTCCAATCCACGGAAGGCGCCTGGTACGCCATGCGCATTCAGCCCTACCGGACTTTGGAAAACGTGATCGAGGGCGCGGTAATCACCTTTACGGACATCACCCGTGAAAAGAAAATCCAGGAAAAGCTGAGAGAGAGCGAAACAAAATTCCGCGGGCTCTTCGAGGGCGCTCCATTGGCGATGGCAATCCTGGAAACGGAGCTTGACCAAGATGGGGAAGCCGGGGACATTATCTTCCGAGCGATCAATACAGCATTCGAGCGCGAGACCGGCTTGCAGGGACTCAACATCCAGGGCAAGGGTCTGGCTCGGGTTTTCCAAAAGGTTGACATGAAAAATATGTTAGATGCTCTCGGAGCCGCCGCCTCAGTCTCCGAGCCGGTCACCTTCAGGCTGCTATCCGTCTCGACCCAAAAGAGCTATGCCGTCACGGCCTATCCGATCGCTCTAAACCAGTGCGCGGCTATTTTTAACCCTGAACCTAACTCCACAAGCCAGGAACGGTAAGATGAAGAATGTTAATGATGCGGCCTGGCAAGTAAATGGAGGCGATCGATGGGAAGCAAGGATAATAAACCCGACGGCGCTGAACTGAGACGACGGGCGGAACAGGCCGCGGCGGAAAGTGCCGATCAGACGCCGGCAAAGTTCGATACGTTATCCAAGGAGGAAACTCGGAGCATAATCCACGAACTTCGCGTGCATCAGATCGAACTGGAGATGCAGAATGAGGAGCTGCGCCGGGCTCAGGAGGAACTTGCAACCTCGCGGGCCAGGTATTTGGATCTTTACGACCTGGCCCCGGTGGGTTATTGCACCCTGAGCGAAAAGGGTCTCATTCTTGAGGCCAACCTCACCCTGGCCGGGCTGCTGGGAAAGGTCCGATCAGAATTGATCAAGCAGCCGATCACCCGGTTTATCCTTCCCGAGGACCAGGACATTTATTATCTGCATCGCAAGCGCCTTTTCGAAACCGGAGAGCCGCAGACCTGCGAGATGAGAATGCTGAACGCTGACGGCTCCGCCCTTTGGGCGATGCTTAAGGCCACCGCCGAACACGACGCGGCCGGCGCTCCCGGCTGCCGGGTTGTGATCAATGACGTCTCCGAGCGAAAAAGCTTAGAAGAAGAGCGCATAAAGAGCCAACATCTTGAATCCATCGGCTTTTTGGCGGGCGGCATCGCCCACGACTTTAACAACATCCTAACCGGCGTCACGGCAAATCTTTCCATAGCCAAAATGGAACTGGAAGAAAACCGGGACCCCACGGAAAGCATCATCGACGCATTAAAGGCTTCCGACCGTGCCCGCATACTGACCCGCCAGTTACTCACTTTCGCCAGCGGCGGCGCCCCGGTGAAGGAGCTGACCTCGATCGGTGATCTTATTACCGAGACGGTTGACTTCGTCAAGCGTGGATCGAAGGTCAAGTGCGACCTGGTGATATCCGATGAGTTGTCCGCGGTAAATGTGGACCCGGGCCAGATTAACCAGGTCATCAATAATATCGTCATCAACGCCATTCAGGCCATGCCTGAGGGGGGCAATGTACTTGTTGAAGCTCGGAATGAAAAAATCAAGCAAGGAAATACTCTTAATCTACCTGGCGGGGACTTCATTAAAATTGCCATTTCCGACAACGGACCAGGCATCAGTCCGAAAATCATTTCTCAGATATTCACCCCCTACTTTACTACCAAACAAAAAGGATCGGGGCTGGGGCTGGCCACCAGCTATACTATCGTCAAAAGGCACGGGGGCAATCTTACTGTTTACTCGGAATTGGGCAAAGGCTGTTCATTCACTATTTATCTGCCGGCTGACAAATCCGTGAAGGTGGGGGCTCCAAAGCCGAAAAAGAGCATCGTTAAAGGCAAGGGATCAATACTGTTGATGGACGATCAAGAGGTCATCATTCGGACTACTTCTCGAGCACTGATAAAGCTTGGGTACGAGGTCGAGTCAGCTTTTGACGGAGCCCAGGCTATTGAGAAATATAAAGCCCGCCTTCAGGCTGGAAACCCATTTGACGTGGTAATCATGGACCTGACCGTTCCCGGCGGCATGGGGGGCCAGGAGACGATCAAGGAAATGAAAAAAATCGACCCCGACGTCAAGGCCATCGTCGCCAGCGGCTATTCCGAAGACCCGGTGCTGGCCAATTTCGAGGAGTACGGTTTCATGGGGATGGTGGCGAAGCCTTTCAGGCTTGAAGAACTCAGTCAGACCCTGGCATCAATTCTGGTTTCATAGTTGTAAGCCTGTAAGCCGCAATCCCATCCAACAAAAAAAAGAGGACAGTGTCATTTGACCTGCCCCCTTGGGTGGGTTGGTGGTTTATGCAAAAGGAACGTCACTCAGAACATCCTTCATCTTCTTCTCGGCGTCGAAGGTCTGACAGATTGTTTGGCCCGCGAACTGGAAGTTCATGGCCCGGAAGACCTCCTTTTTGTCCTGTTTGAGCTTGGCTCCCACGACCAGCCAACCCCCGTACCAATCTCTAACTCACTGATATTAAAGAAGCTCCGAAATATTTTAAATTTTTTATTTGCCCTTATGGGAATAAGTGCTATAATGTGTACATCCTCTGGCAAGAGGGTCATGAAGAGATGAAGAAGATGAAGACACGGGGGCGGGGCCGGCCGCCCACTGAGGAGATCACAGAGCCGCAACGGAACACGCTGGCGGAGATCAGTGACTTCCTCGCGGCCAAGGGTTTCCCGCCATCCATCAAGGAACTGTCCGAGATTCTCGGCATCTCGCAGATGAGCGTCCACGCCCAGGTGGAGCAACTCATCCGCAAGGGATACCTGAAGCGGGAGCCAGGCAAGGCCCGCGGGCTCACCATACTCCGCGATCCGGACAGCCAGATCACCGAACTCATCTCCGTGCCAATTGTCGGCAAGGTCGCGGCGGGAGCGCCGATCCTGGCCGTGGAGCACATCACCGGCGAGATATTGATTGATGACAAGGCAGCGCGCTCGGGACGCTGTTTCGCGCTGGAAGTGTCCGGCGACAGCATGATCGACGCGGGCATAGCCGAAGGCGATCTCGTCATCGTCCGCCAACAGTCATTGGCGGAGAGCGGGGGACATTGTTGTTGCCCTTTTGGAAGATGAAGCGACCGTGAAAAGGCTCTACGTTCGTGACGCTCGGATTGAACTTCGTCCGGAAAACCCCAAACACAGACCCATTCCCATCGGTCCTGATGACGATCTGCGCATCCTCGGCAAAGTAGTGGCGATCAGGCACTCCAAGGATTGAAGACGGGCCGCGCCCGGGCCGCCACCGGGAGCAGTCAAGATTCAATCCGGGTGTCCTGATTAGAGGTCTTTCCTGGTTCGTTGGTCGCGTAGCCAGGAAGGAGGAGTGTTTTCAGATTTCCAGAAGGGGGTGTGGAAAATGGCAATGTTCAATCTTCGCAGGTTCTCGAATCCGGACGTGTTGAAGTCGGTAGGCCGCGAGCATTTGTTGGCGCTCCTCGCGCCGCACCAGGAGTACCTCGCGCGGCGAGGGGTTACTCTGCCTCCGTTGCAGGCGGCCAACGGAATTGATTACGAGGGGCTGGTCGGGGTGTTCATGAGTCCGGGGACGGACACTCCACGAGACCTGGCCAATGCGCTTTACCTGGTCCACGAGATGGCAACGCCGGGAGGGATGAACGATCTGCTGCTTGAGGCGGAGCGCAGGGGCATCGCCTTCACGAATCGAGAAGCGACTCCCGCCGATGTCGCGGTCCAGGCCTGGTTGCAATGCCCGGAGCTCCTCGAGAACAAACACGCCGAGCAACGGGGTCTGCGCCGGCGAGCGTTTGAATACTACCAGACCGACCGGAGTCCAGTCCCGTCATTCGATGAACCCACGAAGGAAACCTTGGGCGCACTCGAGCAGGACCTGGACAACTGGTTCGAACAGAAACAGCGGGGCCGGTGCAGCAAGGTGATCCTTCATTCCCACAACGACGAGGTCTGGTTTTTTGTCCGCCACGGCGATCCGTTCAAGCGCGAGGGCTGCCTTGAGGACGGCAGGTCATCGTCGGTGTTCTACCGGCCAGAGAAGCACGATCTCCTGATCTACAGACCGGCCCTGGGCGAGGTCAGGATCAACGCGAGGACCAAGGCCGAGCGGGACATGTATCGCGGCAAGTTCGGGCATCACGTGTTCGGAGACGAGGCTTTCTTCCCTGGTGACGGCAAGTATTCGCTCCGGCCTTTGATCCGCGACGGCGAGGCCTCGATGGTCTGCACCGACGTGGAAGGCATGGAGTGGGTGAAGCTCAAAGAGGTCCATTACTTTTGGGGCGGCCCGATGCGCGAGATCGAGATCAGGAAGGCCGACGACTTGTTCGCGGCGCTGGCCATGCACCGTCGCGTGATCCCGCCCCAGGCGCGCATCCAGTCCGCGACCTTTCAGGTGAAGTTCGCGGATAGCCGGACGGCTCGGATCGTAACCATCAAACCATCCAACATCGCACAGTACACCAGAGACGACGACAGTTCAATAATTGAGGACTGGCTCACCAAGCGTGGCTTTATTAATGCAGAAGGAAGTTATGGACATGTTGAAGCTCCAGCGCTTGTGGCGGTCTCTTGAGTCTGTCCCCTGCCTCGCGGACGTGACCTTCACCTGGAAGGCGCTCCTGGGGCCGGAGTACGAACTCGTGTCAAAGTTCCTTCGGCCCAATGGCATGCTGGCCCAGTCGGTCCCCTGCATGGCCAATCGCGACTGCGGTTGCGCTCACTTTGTGGTCGAGCACGCTCCCGATCATATCGTCGCCGTCTGCCAGTGCGAGCCGCAGCGGTGCGACACTTTTCCGATCACCAGGGCGGACACAGTCATCTATGAGGTGAACCGGTCCGCCCTGGGAGCAGCCGTGGCTTCGGCCTTGGGAATAGAATACGAGGGCGAAGAAGCCAACGACTTGTATATGACCTTTAAGCTGGGGACCTACTCCCCCCTGTCCGGGTTCGAGTTCCCGGTGTTCATGACCATTCAGCACGACCCCAACGATCTTCAGCAGGTGGTGGGGACGTTAATCGCGATGAGTGATTTTCCGATGGTCCTGCTGATCCCCACTCGGAGTATCTGCGGTCCAACAATCATGGCGATGGTTCAGCGCAGGGACGGCTGCGTCTTGGCCCTTGAAGATTTCATGGGACTATCAGAGGACGGGAGCCTTGTCGCCGACCCGCCCGTGGAGACGCTCCTGGCAAAGTTCAAGGCCCTCCACGTCCCCTCTACTGAAGACCAAACCGCCATGACCTTCTTCCCGACCCCGCCCGGCGCGACCTGGGAGAACGTGAGCATCCGGTTCGTTGACGGGCACAAGGTCGCGGTCAGGGTCAAGTCGGAGACCGGTGTGTTCAACTTCACCCAGATGGGCATGGCCAACAGCAAGAACGGTGAGCCGACTGTGCAGTGGGAGTTGCTTCGATCATTTGCCGAGGAACAAGGGGAACTAACCTGGGCCAGCCGGAAAGCAGATTCCAACAACAAGAAAAGGAAGGTTCAACGTATTTAAGTATGGGTATATTTAGCATGGAAAGCGCCCCTTATCTTTAGGAAGAAGTATTCCATGTCCCTGAAGCCGAAGGCAATGCGCTTTATCACCTTGATCTTGTTGTTCACTCCCTCGATGAGGCTGGTGTGAATAAGGCTACGAATCTCCTCGCAGGCCAAAGCCACCTCGGCGGCAAGACGTTTCGAGTACTCGACCCGGGGAAGCGTCCACTCGAGGCTCTCGGTGACCACTCCGCGGTCGGGGCAATCAACGCGGACCTGATAGAAAAAAAGGTAACTCCGCTTGAAGACGCCGTAGGAAAGATCACGGACGCAACGTTCGTCGCAGTCGTAATACGCGCTGAACTCCCTGCCGCATCTGCACTTGTAAACGTTGCGATCGCGCGAAAGCTCGATCATCAGGCTGGGGAATTCATCTCCCTCCCAAGTATGAGTGCTGACCCGATGAACGGAAAAACCTGGAATGTTGACCATAATATCGATATAATCCTTTTTGACCGCCATCTCGTCCTCCTTGTTTTGGTGCTTTTTGCTAAAACTACTCTGACAAAGAGAACGGGGGCGGTCAATTCACCCACACTAAATTACGTAGAACCTTAAAAGTGTACGGGCCATGTGCATTTCCCATCCCCCGGCTTACGCCGCTCTGATAATCGAACTATCCGCGCAACCCATAATCCAAGTCAGGCCCCGGCGGCGCGCCCCGCCTTGCTCTTTGATAAATGAAATCCGAGGGTGGCCCTCGGCCCATCCGGATCCGCCGGCCCCGGGCGGTTTAATGAAGCCGGACGGGACATCCGCTGCACCTTAGATAGTTTCTGTTGCACAACTGCTTAATGGCTTTCATTATGCGGTGCGGAGAGGATATGGACATGCAGATTTTCAGGGCGTCCATAAAGGACGGAAAAGATTTTAACGCTTTCAGGCGAGTTGAATGCCTGAGCCGGCCCTTTTCTATCCTTTCAAAAAACACCTCTCCTTTTGCTGTTTTTCATTTCCGTTTTTCATTGCCCCCACAGGGGCGCGCCCGGCGGCGGCTAAGTCAGCAGCGCGAGTTTTCGAAGGTTCCAGGCAAAGAACGAAAGACCCACCCAGGACTTGAAGCTCTCGAAACCTCTCCACAGGCATCGGCTCAGACCGAAGCCGCGAAGAAGGGCGGAAAGGCCGCCCTCGATCCCGGCCCGGAAGCGAAGAAGCTTCTTGAACCAGCGCTGACGCTCGTGCTCGATCCGCTCCGAACTCCTTTTGCCGGGCTTGGGAATGGCCAGGCGCTCGATATAATAAGGACCTTCGGTCGCAAGCTTCTCATTGTCCTCATGATAGAAGCGGCGGTCGCCGGTAAACTCGCGTGGAGCCTTGCCGAACAGGCGGACGTGTTTTTGCAAAATGTCCTCGAAAAGGTCGGCGTCGGAAGGGTTGCCCTCGCACACTTTATATTGAAGCACAATCCCCGACCTTCCCGTCGCCGCCATCACCTTGTGACCGAACTCGGTCGGGCTCATGGTCTTGCCTCTCCGGATGATATCAACGTGCGGCTCGAAAACGGAAACCACCTTCTCTTGCGCGGGAACCTTCTCGCCTTTTATAACCCGCCGCTCGCACTGCTCGACGCACTGCTCAGAAAGCGGCAGGTAATGATCGAGTTCGCTCTTGATCATGGTTGCCAGGCCCGCATCGCTGAAATAAAGCTCTCCGCCTTTAAGGGCCTCGTCCAGCGCCTCCCGCGCCGAGCGGGCCATGGCCAAGATTTCCGCCGAAACCTTGAGAAGGTCCCGGTACCAGACCGCCCGTTTCTTCTCGATCCCTTTGCCTTTGCCCATGGCGATCTGGTAAGCGCGCTTCTTGGCCCGCCGAGTCCGGTCATGATATTCGAACCCGAGACCCGGCAGCTCCTTCCGCGCTCCTTTCATCAACCGGTCCAATACACGGATGCTGTCAAAAAGAAGCGAAGCGTCGGTCGGATAGTGGATGTTGGCCTCGGCCACCGCGGTGTCAGCGCGGACCGCCTCGCCGTCTTCTACTTTTTTTTTAATGGCCAGGGCCACGAGCATTTCGTTGATCCGCTCCCAGGTCTCGGGGCGGATGCGTTTTATCGCCCGCTCCAGGCTGCTGAAATGGGGAATGTCCCGCCCGAAGAACCTGGTGAACTTGCGGAAATTGTAATCGGAACCGAGGCGGTCGCCGAGTTCCCGGTAGGAATAACACTTGAGTTGATAGATGACCGCGCTCCTAAGGACCTGCTCGACGCTCATCCCCTCGGCGCCGGTCTCCTTGAGTCCGCTTTGGAGATCATCGGCAACAGCTTCCAGAATTTCCTTGGCCTCGTCGAGCGCTATGCTCATCTTCTCAAGCTCAGTGTCTTGTTTGAAAAGATGGCCCGCTTTCAAAAATTCGTGGTCTTCAATGGTCATTTGCATTTTAATTTTCGGTCGCATTTTTCGCCCCCTTCACAGCATCCCGGCAAGTCAATCCTTGATTTTTCAAGGAGTTATTGTATCATATCAAGACCAAAAAGGGAAGCGAAAAATGCTTACAGCACATTGTTTTTATTGGCTTTTTCTAGTTACGCAACTGGAACTAGATAACGATTCGGGTAGCTTAATAGGGCTGTCCTTAAAAAGAAAAGCCGGGAGCATGTCCCGGCTTGAAGAAAGGGGGCTAAGGTTAACGCGGTTAAATTATATTAAATCCCTCGTTACGCGAGGGTTTTTTTAGAGGGGCGGGCGTTGGGGGGACGCCCGCGGAAACTAGAACAGGGAAAGGGGCATGGGGAAAGAAAGAAGAAAAATAAAGGAAGGAATTAAAAGATAAGGCATGGAGACGTCGTGGGTCCCGGGTTGTGGGGAAGGACCCGTTTAATCTTTGGTGCAGTAATAAATTGTGTTTTTGACGCTCCATGTTCTTATCTTTATTGTTAATTTCTATTATCAATATCCATGCCGAAGTCGGTTAAAAATTATAAGTTGTCAAAAACAAAGACTTTCTCTATTTTATCCACATTTCGCTCATTATCATCATTTATCTCGTTTCAGTACAAAACCGGCGTCAACTTCTCGATATAGAGAATGACTATAAGCTAATTGTTGATTATTATTGAGATTTTTATCAGGAAGATGGGAGTCAAGTGGAAAAGACCAAATGTGTTGATAATCGGGCATTATGCCTTTATAGACAAGATGCACAATGCATATTGCATTATCAAGCTATCTGTAAAGGTCTACAAGCGCGGCCGCGCCCATGGCCACGGCGTCGTCTCCCAGTTGGGAAGGCACAACCTTTACATGCCGTCCCGATAGGGTCACGGCGCGTTTTGGGACCTCGTCTTTGATAATTTTAAGCAGGCCCGGGTTTCCCTCGAGTACTCCGCCTCCGAGCACCAGCCGGTCGGGATTAAGCAGGCTCGTCAAATTGGAGCATAGCGTAACCAGGGATTCTTGCGCCTGTTTCCAGATCATGCCCGCCGTTTTATCTCCCTTTTCGGCGGCCAGCCTGATGGTCCTGGTGTTGATTTTGTCGACGTCGCCTTTGGCCATCTCCAGGATGAGACGGCCTTTTCCACTCTTGACGGCTTTTCGCGTCCTTATTTCCATGGGCACGCCGCCGCCGTAAGCCTCGAAGCAACCCCTTTGTCCGCAGGGACACTTGATGCCGTTCTCGCGGTAAGTCATGTGGCCCACTTCGCCGGCCGTCCCCGTTGCGCCCTCGACCAGTTTCTTGCCGGAGACGATCCCGCCGCCTATGCCGGAGCCCACGAAGACGGCCACCATGTCGGTCGTTCCTTGCCCGGCGCCATAGGTGAATTCTCCCCAGGCCGCGGCGTTTACGTCGTTGGCCATGAAGATTTCCCTTCCCAGTTTCTTTTTCATCATGCTGGTGAAGGGCACCTTATGCCATTTGAGGTTGGGGGACAGGTCGATCATTCCAGTTCTCGGGTTCGAGAACCCGGCGATGCCCACGGCTATGGCCTCGACCTTGGAATTTTTCACGCCTTCCGTTTTAAGCATGTCCGCCACCTCGGCGGATGACCGCTCGACGATGGGATTGGGGTCTCCCAGGCTGTCGGTGACTATTTTTCTTCTGGCCAGGATTTCTCCTTTCCCGGTGATAAGGATGATCTTCGTTTTCGTTGCGCCTATGTCGATCCCAACTCTTATGGCCATGCTATTATCCTTTCTTCTTAATCCGCTTCACGTGGCATTTAATTATTTTTTCGCGAGGAGGCGAAGGTTTTTCTCAGGTCCTTGCCGGAGGACAGGGTATCCTCGATTTCCTCATGGGGCAGGACCATACCGGCGGAGATGATGATCTTAAAGGCCTGCTCGATGGTTATATCCAGCCGTACCACCTGGTCCTCGGGAATCATGAGCAGGAAGCCCGAGGTGGGGTTCGGCGTGGTGGGAATGAAGATCGAGAGCAGGCGAAGGTCCGGATCGTCCTTGTATTCGCCCGCTTTTCCCGAAAGGTAGGAGTCGGCCTCCCGGCTCAGGAAGCCGATGCACCAGATGTCCTTTTTGGGATACTCGACCATCACCACCTGGCTGAAGTTGCCCTTGCCCGAGAAGATGGCCTGTAAAAGCTGCTTGAGGGCGGTGTAGACCATTCCCACCAGTGGAATGTTCTCGAATATCCTGGCGCCGAACTCGAACATCCAGTTGATCACCCTGACCTTGGTAAAAAGTCCGATCAGGGTCGTGATCAGGATGATGAGGAAAATGACCAGGGCGAACTCGGCCGGATGCACGATGGCCACGATGGTATCGATGGCCCACTCGGGCAGGTAACCGGTCAGGCTCTCCCTGATGCCGGGCAGGTCGAGCTGGAGAATGACCAGCTTCTGGTAAAGCCATCTCGATATTTTGATGAGAACGTAAATCGAGGCCACCAGAGGAAGTACCACCAGCGTGCCCGAGATAAGGTTGTTCCGGAAGAATCTTTTTACCTTTTCGTAGCGGCTCATGACGCGGCCGGTTTCTCCTTGCGGCCACTATTAAATGTAACAGCAGCAAAGGAATCTATCAAGGAAAGACCGGAGGACCCGACTTTTTTCAGGGAAAAATGTAGCGCGGATCAAACTGGTGACTATATTAATACAAGGCACTTTTTGTTTTCGTCTTGCCATGGACAAACGAGTTGCAAAGGAGGACGGGCATGTTTATTGACGGGTTAATTTCGCGAGCCGCTTTTATCATCGGGGTCCTTATATGCGCGGCCGTTCCGGCGGCGGCCCATGGCCACCAGGGTCTTTACGAGTCAAGTGACGTTACCGGGTTCGAGGACGCCATCGTTCTTAAGAAGCCTGACGTTTCCTACGCCGCCTACATGAGACTCGATAAACCGGGCGACGTGGACTTCATAAGCTTCACGGTCGATGGTCCGATGAAGATCAAGGCCTCGCTACTGGTCCCGCGGCGTCCAGAGTTTGCCGACTATTATCCCGTCTTCGCCGTGGTCGGGCCCGGCCTCGCGAGGCCCGCGTCCGAGATACCATTCGAGCTTCCGGAGGGATACGGCGCCGAGGTGATAATAAGCGAGCCCTCGGACAACCGCCCCAAATTCTACGAGCCGTTCTCCGGCACGAAATACTACCGCGGCTTCGAGACCTTCGAGCGGGTGGTGGATGAGCCGGGGCAGTACTACCTGGCGGTCTGGAGCCCGGACGGGGAATACGGCGACTATACGGTCACCTACGGGGAGAAGGAGAGCTTCAGCCCCAGGGAGATGATCGACACTTATCGCGTCGTGGCCAAGGTCTGGTCCGGCAAATGGGGCAGGTTCAGGGGATCGCCCCAGCCGGCCGCCAAGGAGTAGCTTTTCGCGAAGTACGACTCGCGCTCCCCGCGGAAGCATCGGATAATGCTATCGGTCGGGCGGCGCCGTCCCACGCTTGCATTACGAGCGGCTCCATATAAAATGGTATAATATGACCTTGGTTCTAGCCATTGAAGTCGCTTATGCCGTCATCCTCATCCTGGGCGTCGCCTTTTTCGTTTTCCTCATTCCCCGTTCTCACGCGGCCATCCTGGGGCCTTTGGCCAGAGAGCTGGGACGCGAGGTCGAGGTAAGCTTTCTCAGGTTTATGGCCTACGTCGAGTTCGAGCATGAAGGAATGGATTGCCTGGTGGGGATCAAGCCGGCGGGAAGATACGCGCCGCCCCGACTGGCCCTGGAGATTGCTCATCGCCTTGACTTCAGCTTGCTGATTTACAGTCGCGGACTGAAACCCCTGGCGACCTTCGATCCCGGCTATTTCGCCTTCAAGACCGGAGACTCGTCATTTGACGACAACTACCTTTGCAAATCACGCGGAGGGGCCCGCGCCAAAGAGTTTATGACCGAGCCGGGCCGCGCCGTGTTGCTCGACCAGTTCATGCGTTTCGGGTTCGCCTCGATCAAGGTGGAGGACGGCGTGGTCATGGCCCTCAAGCCCTTCCATGGCCTGGGTTCGTCCCGCGACGGGTTGAACGCCTACTTCCGCGCGCACTTTTTTTTCCGCCGGCCGCAAGGAGAGATCACCGAGGACGTGAACTCCGCCAGGATAAAAACGTACCTGGATCAAATGAGGCGCGTATTCATTGCCGGCTAGTTCTCTGACCGCTTTAAAATATCGGCTTGCTTATTTCGTCTTGGCCTTGCCGGCAATAGGGAGCGATGGCCTGATAAAATCGGGAGGGTCGGAAAGGCGAACGGGGGGGCGCTAAAGCATAGGAGTTTGACGAGTTTCTAATCGTGATCGAGCGGAGCGGGAGGCGTCCCCGCGGTGAGTGGAATTTGGCCCGCGGCTTTCGCCGCCCATGCATTCCGCGTGGGTGAGCGAAGCGAACGGGCTTTTAGTCTCGGAATCGAGGGCGTTTGCCGACGCTTGTTGGCGGCTTCCCAACGGCGCGGGACGGCCGCGCGTTTAATTGTCGGCTTGTTTGCCGAATCGCTTCATTGCCTTTTACATGACGCGACGACCCGACAAAAAGAGGCGGTCAGTTTAATAGCCTTATTGCGCGGCCGCGCCTGATCCCCATTTTTTATTCGGCCTGGGTCCCATGGTGAAGACCAGCTCTCCTCCCTCGATTATCCACCGGTGGCGGATGAAGGGAGAGTCAAGCGGCTTTCCGTTCAAGGCGGCCGACTGGACGTAGACGTTCCTCTTCGACTGGTTTTTCGCGATCACCGTGAAGGTCGCCGCGGGGTAGGGCGGTCCGATCTCGATCCAGGCTTTTTCCCAGCGCGGGCTGCCGATGGCGTAAAGGTCCGTGCCCGGCGTGACGGGGTAGAACCCGAGCGTCCCGAAGATGTACCAGGCCGACATCTGGCCGCAGTCCTCGTTGCCGTAAATGCCGAAGGGCCGGTTCCAATAATAGGTATCCAGGGCGTGAGCCACCTCACGCTGGGTCTTCCAGGGAGCGCCCACGTAGTCGAACAGGTAAGGATAGTGGTGCGACGGCTCGTTGGCGTGGTTGTACCTGGCCAGTTGGATATAGGGCAGGAAAATTTTATCGAGGCGGTCCTCGACTTGGCTCGGTCCGCCCATCAGGTCGATCAGGCCGGGGATATCCTGCATGGCCAGGAACATGTAATGCCACTTGAGCCCCTCCGTGAAGCCGCCCCTGGCCCAGGACCCGTCGGCGTTCCTCCCTCGCATGAAGCCCTTGTGATAGAGGTTCTTGTAGTTGCGGCTATGCTCCATCAATGTCTCGTAGTCGTCTTCGTGTCCCGCGGCCCTGGCCAACTGGGCCACGCAGAAGTCGTCGTAGGCGAACTCGAGGGTCCGCGACACCGACTCGGCCGTCTTGTCGGCGGGCACGTAGCCGAGCTCGAGGTACCATCCAAGGCCGCCACGCGACTCGACCGACGTCCAGGGATCGCGGTCGCCCCATCTTTTATCGCGGTCGCCGTCGGGAGGCTGGAGGGCGTTTTTTCTCGTGGCCTCGTAAGCCAGGTCCAGGTCGAAGTCCCGAATGCCCTTGACCCAGGCGTCGGCGATGATCGAGTCGGCGTGGGACCCGATCATGATGCCCGAGTAGGTGGGGTTGGGCCACTTGGGCAGCCAGCCTCCTTCCCGGTACATCTGCAATAGTGACGTGACCATGTCCGATACGCGCTCGGAGGCGGTAAGTATCAAAAGCGGATGCTCGGCGCGGAAGGTGTCCCACATCGAGTAGTCGTTATAGGAGACGCCCTCATGCACCGCGTCGTCAAAGGCGCTATAGTAGCGGCCGTACTCGGAGAAAATTCTGGGGTAGAGATGGGCGTGATACATGGCGGTGTAGAAGATCGCCTTCATGTCCTCGTCGTCTCCCTCGACCAGGACGCGGGATAGCTGCTCGTTCCAGGCCCGGCGCGTCGAGTCTTTAAGGGCCTCGAGGTCCCAGTCCGGTATCTCGGTCCGGAGGTTTTTCTCGGCCTGATCGAGGCTGATAAGCGACGTTCCGATCCTGGCCTTTACTTCTCGGGTATCGTCGGGGAATACAACGTAAGCCCCCGCGGCGTCGCCCTCGACCTCGAAGGACCCCTCCGAGAGGGTCTCGCCGGAATATGTCCCGCCGCCGGTCGGGGGCTTGTCGAACTCGATGACGAAGTAGCCCTTGAAGTTGGGAAGGGGAGGGCCGAGGGTATGGGAATAGCGGTCCGAGTTCCATCCCCTTACGCGGCTATTGGCCAGGTCCACCTCGATCCATCCCGGGAAGGCCGGCTCCCGGCTCGCGTCCACGATAAGGTGGGGGTTGTCCCGGCCGGGGAAATGAAAGCGCATGATCGAACTCCTCTCGTGAGCGGCCAACTCGGCCCTGAACCCTCCGAACTCGACCTCGTAGTAGTAGGGCGTGGTTGTCTCGTCTTGATGAGAGTACTTTATTCCCCGCTTATCGAACCGATGCTCGACCTCTCCCGCGCCCGGCATGAGGGAGACGTTGCCGTAATCTCCCATTGCCACGGCCGGCTGGCGAGTACCGATGAAGCCGATGATCTTTTTATCCCGGTACCGGTAAGGGCACTGTCCGATTCGGTTCAAGTTGGTCATGGGCGTCCACTGGATCATGCCGAAGGGCATGGTCACTGCCGGATTCATGCCGCCGTAAAGGCTGATGCTCAGTATCCCCTCGGTACCGATCAAGGGGTTCACGTAGTCCACCGGCTCACGCGCGAAAAGGCCGGTTGGAATAATGGCCAGTATTAGAAAAGCCGCCGCGGCGGGCAATAATTTCTTCATAATAGTACTCCGCGTAAATGGGTTTTGTCGTTTCGGCCAGGCTATGTTATCAGGCGTTGGGTCCGCTTAACAAGCCGGGCGGAAAAGGAGGGCCTGCCGCTGGATGAGGTCCGCTGATCTCCGCCTGAAAAAAACTTTATAATCAAGGCCTTACGCCTCCCGTTCTTTCTTTGACTTTTATTGACACGGAGCCTTGTTTTTGAAAGAATTATAAGCTCAAGGAGGGTCGGTTCATGAGCGATAAAATAAAGATGACTTTGGCTTTGGCGATAATACTGGGCGCCCTGGCCATGGTGAGTTGGGCGCAGTCGGTCCCGCAACTGATCAATTACCAGGGACGTCTGACCGACGGCTCGGGCCAGCCTCTCACGGACGGGGCCACCGTGGACTTGACCTTTTCTTTTTACGGCGCGGAACTCGGAGGCACGCCCCTTTTCCTGACCGTGCTCCAGGAGGACGTGGCCGTCAACAAGGGCATTTACAACGTGCTGATAGGATCGGGCTCGATCACCCCCGGCTCGGAAAGTACTCTGGCCTTTGTTTTTCAGAATCACGCGGACGTATGGATGGGCGTGAAGGCCGACGCGGACCCCGAGATGACGCCCAGGTCCCGGATATCGGCCGTGCCTTACGCCATGAGCGTGGACGTTAACGCCGTCTACGCGGCCGTGTGTTCCAAGCCCGATCAGGACGGTGACGGCTATATGTCGGCGCTTATTGGCGGCGACGACTGTCATGACGGCGATCCATCGATAAACCCCGGAGCCAATGAAACATGCGACGACGGCTGGGATAATGACTGTAACGGCTACGTGGACAAGGACGACTACACTTGCAAACTATCGACCTGGATGAGCGGAAGCACCGTGACTTCCCAGTTCGGCGTTTATGGTACCAAGGGGGTGGCGGACGCGGCCAACGCGCCGGGCTCGAGATATGCCCCGGTCTCCTGGATTGACGGCTCGGGCAACATGTGGCTTTTCGGCGGCGTGGGATTTTCGGCAAGCGGCGCGGGCAATCTCAACGACATGTGGCGATGGGACGGGACGAACTGGACCTGGATGAGCGGGAGCACGATTGCGGATCAGCACGGCGTTTACGGTACAAAAGGGGTCCCGGACGCGGCTAATTGTCCGGGGGGCAGGAGTCAAGCCGTTACATGGGTTGACGGCTCGGGCAACGCGTGGCTCTTCGGGGGAAATGGATATGGACAGTCCAGTTCCGGTTATCTCAACGACCTGTGGAGATGGGATGGGACGAGTTGGACCTGGATGAGCGGGAGCACGATAAACACCCAGTGCGGAGTTTACGGCACAAAGGGGGTAGCGGACGCGGCCAACGTGCCGGGCGTAAGATATTACTCCCTCTCCTGGATTGACGGCTCGGATAACCTCTGGCTCTTCGGCGGAGCGGGATACGGACAGTCCTACGTCGGTTATCTCAACGACCTGTGGAAATGGGACGGCGCCTATTGGACCTGGATCAGCGGTAACAATTATCCGGACCAGAACGGAGTTTACGGAACAAAAGGAACGCCCGACGCGGCCAACGTGCCGGGCGGCAGGAATCAAGCCGTCTCCTGGCTCGACGGCTCGGGCAATATGTGGCTATTCGGCGGTTACGGGCTTTGCGCGACGGGGACCACGAGATATTATCTCAATGACCTTTGGCGATGGGACGGGACGAACTGGACATGGATGAGCGGGAGCTCGGCTGGAAATCAAAGCGGCGTTTACGGCGCCAAGGGCTTTCCGCATTATAACAACGCGCCGGGGTCCAGAATGGGCGCCGCGGCCTGGGGCGGCGGCCAATCCAGCATGATGCTTTTCGGCGGAATGGGATACGACGAGAGCGCCATTCCCGGTTACCTAAACGACCTTTGGCGATGGGACGGGACAAACTGGACCTGGATGAGCGGAAGCGACGTTAGGAATCAATACGGCGTCTACGGGACAAAGGGCGATCCCGACTCGGCGAACGCGCCGGGGGGCAGATACATGCCCGTCTCCTGGATTGACGGATCGGGTAATATGTGGCTCTTCGGAGGAACGGGATACGCCGCGAGCGGATGCACGAGTTATTTAAACGACCTCTGGCGCTACGAATAACGCTTCATAGGAATGACGGCCTCGACGCCGGGTGGATGAACCGCCCGGCGTCTCCTTTTTCTCGCCCTTTTGGTTGACACGGCTTTGAAGCTTTCATATATTTACACATTCCCTGGCCTGACGGCCGGGACCCGGCTTCATGGAAGAAAATAAAAAGGGAAAAGAGCTTACGTTTATCCAGACCCTGGCTTATTCCGCCGGGGTGCTGCCCGCCGAGTGCTTTCCCCTGGTACTGACCAGCTGGCTGATGGTCTTCTACATCGGCAAGGACGTGAACAATCCCAAGTACATGACCCTGTTCGCCTTTGTCCTGGTCCAGTTCGTGGGGCGCTTGATGGACAGCGTTTCCGATCCGCTGGTGGGATTTTTCTCGGACCGCACCAACTCGAGGTGGGGAAGAAGGATACCCTATATCATCTTCGGAACGCCCTTTGTGGCCATTACCATCGCGCTCGTGTGGTTCCCTCTTACCGACCATCCCTCCATGGCCAACAACCTGTGGCTGGCGGGAAACCTTTTGGTCTTCTGGCTGGCTTACACGGTGGTGGTGGCCCCCCATTTATCGCTCATGCCCGAGATAGCGCCGGGGGATAAGGAGCGCCTTGGCGTGGGCGGATGGATGGCCGTGTTCGGCGTGATCGGCATGGTCCTGGGTTCCCTGGCCGCGGGCATGGTCATCGAGGCGTTCAAGGACGGCGTGAGCCTGGCGGGCTTCCAAATAAAAGACGGCTACAAGGTCACGGGCATTATCAGCGGCTTTATCATTTTGATTTTCTTCTGGCTCACCTGGTGGTTCATCAAGGAGAAGCCCTTTTCCGAGAGCAAGAGCGTGCCCATCAACTTTTACCGCGCCGCCCTCGAGACCCTCAAGAACCCGACCTATCCTCATTACCTGGTGATGATCGCCCTGGTCCGCTTGATGGTTGACGTGGTGCTGGGAGTGGTACCCTTTTTCGTGGTCTATTTCCTTTTCCAGCACGAGGGCAACGCGGGTTTTATTCAGGGCGCCATCATCGTGGGATCGGTCGTGTTTTTTCCCTTAATACTCTGGGGATCGGGAAGATACGGCAAGAAGAAGACCTTCGCCTTCGGGCTGCTCGTGTTCGCCTCGGTCATGCCCCTTATCGTTTTCGTGCCCGTCCTGCCCCTTTACACCCAGGCGTCCAGGCTTCTGGCCACCATCGCCGTGTTCGGCATGCTCGCGCCGGGAGCGGCCGCCATGCTGATATTGCAGCGGGTGATCATCACGGACATTATGGACTTTGACGAGAAGCGGACGGGCTACCGGCGCGAGGCCATGTACAACGGCATCGAGGGCCTGATCACCAAGTTCGCCGCGGGCCTGGCCCCGGTGGTGATAGGCGTGAACCTTGCTCTTTTCAATACTCCCCAGTTCCCCTACGGGATTTTCACCTCCATCGTCTTCAGCGCGATCATCGCCCTCATCGGCTACGTCGCCTTTAAAGCCTATCCGATCGAGAAGTAGCCATGGCCATTGGAAGGTACTGTCAGATTACCGGCGAGCGGAAGCGGAGCTTCGAGGTCGTCGCCGAGGCCCACGGGTTGACCGTCACCTCGGGGGCCCTCATGAACGACGCGTACGGCGACCCGCCGGCCGGGCGGGAGGCGGTCCGGGCCATGCTGAAATATTGCGCCGTTTGCGGGGCCGAGCAGCCGTCTCCCGCGCCCGAGCGCTGCGTGAGCTGCAACGCGGCCTTGACGGCCGAGGTTATGGAGGAGGACCTTTCGAGGGTGGGCCGGAAGCCGTCCTTCTCGAGGCGGATCGCGGCCTTTCTGCTGGACGCGGCCGTCATCCTGATACTGGCGGGACTTACCGCTCACCTCATCGGCTTCCAGACCCTGATCGAGTTGGGCGGGGCCTCGGCCGAGGGCCCGGCCGCCGGAGGCCCACCAGATATTACGGCCTACATGAAGGTCGGAGTCTTCATGCTTTTGATTGCCTCGATCATTCTCGTGGCTTACCATACGCTCTTCACCTGGCTGGCGGGTACCAGTCCGGGAAAGACGGCCATGGGCTACAGGATTTACCTTAAGAACGGCGACCCCAGGATCGGCTTCGGACGGGCCCTGGTCCGCTCGGTCCTTTACCTGTTTACGCTTTACGTTATCCCCATCGGGCTGCTGCCTCTTCTGTTCCAGAAGACCGAGGGCCTCAAGATGGTAATAATCGAGAACGACGCCATGTTCCACGACGAGTTGACCGACTGCCGGACCGTCTCGCCGAGTGTGGGAAAAGACCGTCCCCAGTCGGGCTGAGGCCGGAAGTTGTAAGTATGGGCGTGATTAGTCATAATATATATTGCCGGCCCGAGAGGGAAATAACGGCCGGCGCGCGCGGCTCCCGCCAAGTAGTCCCGGTTATTCGGGCGTCCTTCGGGTCATGTCCCTCGCGATCAAACCATCACGATAGTATTTAAGGAGATCTTGAATGCGCAACTCGACCATATTGGGGACCGGTTTTTACGTGCCGCCTCGCGTCGTCACCAACGACGACCTGGCCGCCATGTTCGACACCAGCGACGAGTGGATAAAGGAGCGCTCGGGCATCCGGGAGAGGAGGTGGGTAGACCCCGGGACCATGAGCACGGACATGGCCAAGATCGCGGCCGAGCGGGCCCTCGAGGACGCGGGCATGACGATGGACGACATCGACATGGTCATCTTCGGCACGCTCAACCCTGACATACACTTTCCAGGCTGCGCCTGTCTTCTCCAGAGCAAGATGGAAATGGGGAACATCCCGGCCCTTGACATAAGGCAGCAGTGCTCGAGCTTCATTTACGCCTCGACCATCGCCGACAACTTCATCAAGACGGGCATGTACGACAATATCATGGTGATCGGCTCCGAGATTCACTCGACCGGGCTCGAGAAGGCCGACAGGGGAAGGGACGTGACGGTCCTTTTCGGCGACGGCGCCGGGGTGACCATCATGGGACCGGCCGCGAGCGAGAAGGAGGGGTTATTGGCCACTTGTCTTCACGCCGACGGCAAGGGCTGGGACAAGCTCTGCGTCATGGCGCCCTACGGTTACGTCGAGGGCAGAGTGACCGAGGAGATGATCGAGAGGGGCGACCTTTTCACGAAGATGGACGGCCGCACCGTGTTCAAGAACGCCGTGCCCCGTTTCTGCGAGGCCATGAAGGAAGTATTGGACAAGGCCGGCTACACCATTGACGACGTGGCGCTGTTCACCCCCCACCAGGCCAACGACCGCATCACCTGGATGGTGGCCAAGACCCTGGGGCTGCCCAAGGAAAAGGTCGTGTCCAACATAGGAAAGTACGGCAACACCACGGCGGCGACCATTCCCATCTGCATCCACGAGGCCAGAGGGGAGGGCAGGCTGAAAAAGGGAGACCTGCTCATCTGCGCCTCCTTCGGCGCCGGCTTCACATGGGGGGCGCTCCTTTGGAAATGGACCCTGGACTAAAGAAAGCCGGGCGATCGGAAGGCGGGGGCCGAAAGGGGCCTCCGTTTTTTTTCGGAGGGTGACGAGATTTTTCCCTATTCCGACTTTTCTTTTTCCACCCTGGGTCCGAATATCCAGGCGACCAGGACCGAGAACTCGTAGAGCATCCACATGGGCGCGAAGAGAAAGAGCTGGCTCACCACGTCGGGAGGCGTTATAAAAGCGGCCAGCGTGATCATGATAAGGATGGCGTACTTCCTGTTCCTGCTTAGGAAAGCCGAGCTGATTATGCCCAGCTTGGCGAGGATAAAGGTGAGCACGGGCAGCTCGAACACGGCCCCGAAGGCCAGCATCATCATGACCACGAAACTGAAGGCCTCGCTCAGTTTGGGCTTCCATTGAAGCTGGTCGGCCGCGAACTGGGAGAAAAAGTCGGCCACGAAGGGAAAGACGACGAAATAAAAGAAGGCCGCCCCTCCCGTGAAGAACAAGGTCGAGAGGATGATGAACGGGCCGGCGTAGAGCCTTTCCTTTTTATAAAGCCCCGGCGCGATAAAGGCCCAGAGCTGGTAGAAGATCATGGGACTGGACACGAAGATGGCGGCCACGGCGGATAGTTTCAGCTCGAACACGAAGCCCTCGGCGATGCCGGTGTAGATCATGGTCGAGCCCATTTTCTCGAGGACCTCGGTAAGGGGCAGCATGAAGTAGAAGCGTATGGTTTTGATCGAGGTCCCGTAGATGACCAGGAAACAGCCGAGGAAAGTAAGGGCGCAGACCAGTATTCTTCTCCTGAGTTCCTCGAGGTGCTCGATAAAGGTCATCCGGCCCCCGAGTTCTTCCTCCTCGTCGAGTTCCTCCTCCTGGCCGGGGGCCTTGGGCTCCTCGCCGGCGGTTTTGTCTTTTTTGCCGGGACGGGGTTTCTTACTCGCCATCTTCCGGACCTTTTGTATTATTATTCGAAGAGTTGGGCTCGCTCTCGACTTTCTCGGGGACGGGAGGGTCATCGCTTTGCCGCTCGGCCTTTTGTTTAGGCTTGACGCGAAGTTTAGGCGGCACGGGAGGGGGCTTGAGAGGGTTCATCGCGTCTTTCACGCCGTCGATGGCGTCGCGAAACTCTCCTATTTCATCGGAGAACATGATCTCATTTCGGAGGTCGTCCGAGGCCTTGCGAAGCTGGCCCATGACCTGTCCGATGGTCCTTAGTATCATGGGAAGCCTTTTCGGTCCGACCACGATGAGAGCCAGCACGAGTATGATGGCTATTTCCGAGTATCCGAGACCCAGGTTCATGGATAGGTATGTTACTCGCGGTCCCTGGAAGAGTCAAGAAACTGGCTGTTTTACGGGAGAAAAGAAGAAATCGGGGCCGGGGCCTCGCCGAATGGGGGACTTGAACGGACGATTAAAAAGCGATATGATCGGCAAAATACATGGGGATTTGATATTAAAGCGGAAAAAGGCTAACCAAATCAGGGGGAGACGATCATGAATTTCGACTTCAGCCTCTCGAAAATCGTAATGCAGGTAGTTATCAGCGTCGCCTTCGGCGTTATTCCTTTTGGACTCATCATCGCGGGCCGGCAGGGCACGAACCTTCGCGAGGAGGGATCGGGCAACATTGGCGCGGCTAACGTGTACAGGGCACTGGGTTTCAACTGGGCCCTGACGGTTTTCGTGCTTGACGCGGCCAAGGGGTTCATGCCCGTGATGATCGCCTTCCTCAACTTTCCCGGCCAGCCGATCGGGCGGGTGATCGCGGCGGTCCTGGTGGTGGCCGCCTCCATCTTCAATCCCATCGTCAAGTTCAAGGGAGGAAAAGGCGTGTCCACCGCTTTCGGGGCCTTTATACTTCTGGCCCCCATCGCGACCGTCGCTTGTCTTATCCTGTGGGCCGGGATCGTGTTCGCCAAAAAGATACCCAGCCTGGGCAGCCTGGCCGCGGCGGCCCTTTTGCCCATTATGACTCTCGTCAACGTGTGGGGCAGAAACAACGAGATGAGGATAAGCTATATAGTCTGCTCCCTTATCGTTTCCGCCCTCGTGGCCCTGGCCCACTTGGAAAACATCTCGAGGCTGATGAAGGGGGAGGAAAAGCCCATCGAGCACGTCGAGTCCACGGGGACCAAGATCACGAAAAAGAAGGGTGAAGCCAAGGCGGCGGCTCCGGCGCCCAAGGCCAGAAAAGCCCCTCCCAGCCTGGACGAGATAAGGAAGATGAAGGCGACCCTTAAAAGGGACGACGAGGAGTAATATCCGGGAACTCTTTCGCGACCTAGGGCTGAATAATAAACATTCTCAGGTGCTGCATCTGCTCTCCCCCCTGGAGAAGGAGAGGTTTCTCGCTTTGAGAGACCAGGGTCTGCACCGTCATTTTGAGCTGCGAGAACTTGATTACGCCGTCGGTGGGCATGAAAAGCCCCAGCGACTCGGCGTCGCTTTCAAAGGCGGGGTCGGTAAGGGGCCTCTTCGAGTGGATGAAGATAATGGCCCCTCCCGCTATTTGCGGGTCGTTCATTTGCTGAAGCTCGGCGGCCAGTATGTTGATCGCGTCCTTTCCATAGGCGTCCATTATGGTAAGGAAATGTCCGCTTTGAGTGTCGGGAAAGGCCCGGCCCGTGCTGGGCGGAGGAAACTGGACCCGGGCGAAGACGCAAAGGTATCTCCTGGAGTCCCCGAATTTTAAAGGATAGGGCCAAAAGCCCACGCCGCCGACGGCCGACTCGGCGTTGGATAAGAGACGGAAGTCGGCCGGCCTGAACCTTCTTTGGCACTCGCTCTGTACTCTTTGCAGATGGGATTGATACTTGGTCGCCTTCTGGCCCCAGGATGGGTCTGAATAAGCTCCGGCCGGGGTGATGATGGCCCCTCCCACCTGGGCCCGGGTCAAAGGAGCCGCGGCCAGGAAATAGACGATAAGCGGCGTCGCCGCGGCCAGGAAGGAGCGTGTCAGGCCTTTTCTCAATTCGGTATCCTCCTTAGGTGCAAGCAAGACTTATTATAGCCGCCCCGCGTCGGTCGTCAAACGCCGCGCGGAATTTTTCGGACCGTTTGCGAGCGGTCCCGGCTGAAGGCTCGAGCGATATCTACTTGCCTGTTTTTTTTCCGGCGGTCTTTTTTGCGCTCTTTTTCGCGGCCTTCTTTTTCGAGGGGATCGTGCTGGCCTTGGACCCCTGAGTCCGCGCCAGTTCCTCGGCCAGGGCCTCGTCCTTGGCGGTGATCCGGAACTTCTTGTAAATCTTCACCTTGGGGGCCTTGAGTTTTACCTGGCCGTGGGCCGCCTTGTAAAGATAATCGTCTATCTCATCCATTAAATCGTTTCGCTCCCCGTTCACGACCGAGATCATGTCGGCCGCGGCCAGGCGCTTTTCGTCGCTTAAGCTTCGGTCCCTCCTGGCGTCCTCCAGGTGCCAAAGCCTGACGTTGGCGATGGTCAGTTTGTCTATAAGGCTTCCAAGCGTTTCAGCCATGTTCCGCTCCTTGTAGGTTGAATTTTTCTTCACTCGCCCGAAGTGAAAAGACATTTTAGCCTTCAAGGCTGAAGAAAACAATCATCCTCTGAGCCTCTTGCAAAATTCCCGCTTTGGAGTGCGGCGGCTCGACGCCGCTTTTCTTCCGAGCGGCTTGACGCGAGGCAAGCCGTTTTCTTTTTAGGCCTTGTCAAGCCAAGGCCATCGAAAGCGGTCTCAAGCGACCGCGCTCCTAAGCGGTTATACCGCGAAGAAAAAGACTTTTGCAAGAATCTCCCTCTTTATCATCCTCTTTTTTGGGCGGCCCTCTCGTAAAGCTCCACAAGTCCATCGGCCACCCGCCGGGCCTCGATTTCCGAGGCGCACCGGGCCTGACGGGACATGGGACATTGGTTGTCGTCGCAGTTGTCGCAGTCCCTGCCCGAGGCGGCGCAGGGGTTCTCGGGGCATTCCCTGCAATCCCTTCCAGGCGTGAAGGCCAGAAAGTCGCCCGACTCCGGCTTCCATTTCTCGAGGTGGTCCTTAAGGCCGCAATGGGGCGCGTAGATTATGGCCCCACCCGTTCCCACGGCGTCGGCCAGGTGGGACGGGCCCGAGTCCAGTCCGGCGAAGAGGTCGGCCCTTTTGATCAGCTCGGCCACCTCCGGCAGGGGCCATCCGATGGCGATATCTTTGACGTCGGCTTCCCCGGCGGTTTTATAAACCAGGCCCTTTTCGGAGGGGGAGCCTATCATCACGATCCTGGCGTTTAGCCTCGATTTAAGCTCGCGGGCCAGCTCGCCGAATCCGGGCCACATCCTTTCCTCGTGGGTCACTCCCGCCGGATGCAGAACGACGAGGGGACGGTCGGCCGGCTCGTTCCCGAGAAGTTCCGCCACCTTTTTCGATCCCGCGTCGGGCCAGTACTCGAGGGTCCTGTCCGCGGCCTCGACGCCCAATTCCCTGACCAGCTTCAGGTTCTGCTCGATTATGTTTTCCTTTGCCGAGTACTCGATGACGCGGTTTAAAAGCTGGGGGAACTCGTCGGTCCCAAAGCCGATCCTGACGGGAGCGCCGGAAAGAAACCCTATCAACTGGCTCCTTATATAGCTCCTGAAATGAAGGGCGTGAGTAAACTTTTCCCTTCTCAGCCGAGCGATGAATTTCACGTAGCCGGGCCCAGCCTTCTGAGGTCCCCTCGAGTCGTAGACGATGAACTCGTCCAAATAGGGACAGGGTGCGAGAAGCTCGTAAGTGAGGGGATCGGCCACCATGGCAAGGCGGGCGTCGGGCCAGGCGTTTCTGAGCGCCCGGATGGCCGGGACCGCCACCAGGGCGTTGCCGATCTGGCCGAACCGTATCAACAGGACCCGAGGCCCGTCCTTAATTATTTTGCCCGCCATTTTCCCGAGGCCCTGGAGGTCTTGGTTTTGATTTTACGCCCTTTTGGAGATTTCCCGCGGGCCTGGGCCAATGAAACGGCACGCTCCATCAGGTCGCCCTCGTTGGTGAAGTCTCCTTGCCCCAGCCTTTCCTTGAATTGATCTAACTTCTCCCACACGCGCTCGGGTTCCAGTTCCTTCATGCAGGCGTGGGTATCGAGGGGACAGTACCTTTGATTGCAGGGCCTGCATTCAAGCTCATCCCTTCCGAATGACAGGTGCCTTCCGATGGGCGTCCAGGCGTCCCCCGTCGGTCCCATGACCGCGAAGGTGGGAAGGCCCCTGGCGGCGGCTATATGGCGCGGGCCACCGTCCGTGCCGACCCATAAGTCGGCCCTCGAGTAAAGGGCGGCAAGCTCGTGGAGGTCCGTCCTCGGCGCCAGGAGGAGAGGGGCCTGGGATTTCCCGATCAGCTCCCGGGCTTCATCCTCCCGGCCCGGGCCCCAGCATATTATTACCGAGGCGTTCCACCTCTCGGTCATCCACGCCGCGAGCCTGGCGTGATACTCCGCCGGGTAGGTCAGGACCGGCCACTTGGGAAAAGGCTCATGGCAAACTACCGGGCCCCTCGCGCCCAGTCCCGCCCCTTCGAGCCACTCGTGGATGTAATCCTTGGCCCGCTCGGGCACGGCCATCTCGAGGTCGGCCGACTCTCCCTCGATCCCCAGCGGCTTCAAAAGGGAGAGCTTTCGCGAGGCCGCGAATATTCCCTCCGGCTGGACGGCGACCTTGTAAAAGCCGCTCCTTCGCCCTCCCGCGAAGCTTATGGTGCAGCGGGCCCCGGACAGCCGGGTCAGAAGCGAGGTCCGAGGATTGGCCAGGAAATCGACGACAAGGTCGAATTTTTTCGCCCGGACCCGCGCTATGGTCTTCACGGGCTCGAGGAAACCCTCCTTGGGGTCCCTGATGATTATCTCGTCGATATAGGGGTTGCCCTGGAGGACCTTGGCCGAGAGTGGCTCGGATAAAAAGGAAAGCCGGGCCTCGGGATAGCGTTTTTTGAGCGCCCGAACCGACGGCGTGGTCATCAGCGTGTCGCCTATTTGCCTTAGCTGGATGACCAGAATTCTATCGGGCCGAAAGTCTGGAGGTATCCTATTGTCCATGGGCGATAAATTTTAGCAGAACTTTGGCCCGCTTTCATCCGCGCCGGCCCAGGCGTTTTGGGAGGAACCATCTTTCACGAGGCGAGCCAAATCATGACCGATCTTGTATGCAACGATGCGGGCTTTTACTAGAGGCCCTATCGCGTTATCATGCCGGGATAGATGCGCCCCGTTTGATTTCGGCGGGAATCTTGTTTAATTGTAATAAAGGCCGGATGGTAATGATAAAGCCCTTGGACGTTAAGATGGCCTTGTCAAGGGCGGGGGAATTGGCGATGAAAAAAATTATCTTTTTAATTCTGCTTTCGCTCGTTTTCGCTGGGTGCGACCCCTATAAAAAGGGTCACGACCACCTGAACAATGGGGAATACGAGCTGGCGGCGGAGTTTTTCCTGAAGAAGGTGGAGGAAAACCCGGAGGATCCTCGGGCGCACAACGAGCTGGGTTACTCCTATGCCCGCCTTAAAATGTATGACGACGCGATCAAGGAATACAACCAGGCGCTGATCCTGGACCCGAACTATTTCGAGGCCGAGCTTAACCTGGGCACGGCCTCGCTAAAGCTTTTCAGGTATTACGCGGCCATCGAGCACCTGTCCAGGGCCGCGGAGCTCGATCCCAAGAGCGAGGCCGCCCACGCCAACCTGGCCTGGGCCTATTACTATATCGACGAGTTCGACGAGGCCAGGGAGCACACGGACGCGGCCGAGAAGCTGTCCAGCGGCGGCGCCAACTACTCGATCATCCGGGAAAAGATCGACTTTAAGATCGAGAGGAAGAAAAAGGAGGACGCGGCGAAAAAAGCTTGGGAAGAGCAGAACAAGCAAAACGCCGCGCCCGAGGAAGGGACCGCCGGGGGCGACGCTATCGATCCATCTCCTTGATGAGACCGCCGGGGTAAAACCTTATCTCGGGGTTTCCCGCGTCCCAGTCCACAACGACCAGGTCCATTCTGACGGGGGCCTTGGACAGGCGGTACTTGCTCCGAAAAGAATTGGCCGCCATGGTCAGCCGCTCGAGCTTGATAGGGCCGAGGCCCGCCTCGGGCTGGAAACTCGATCCCTTGCCCCGGCTTCTGACCTCAACCATGCAAAGCGTGTCCCGTTCCCTGGCCACCACGTCTATCTCGCCGTGGCGGCAGTGGTAATTTCGGGTGATGATTTTCAGGCCGCGTTTTTGTAAGAAGGCGCAGGCCAAGTCCTCGGCCAGGTCGCCCCTTTCCTTGGTAGTGGGACCGGTCATCTGCCGGATATCTTCATCTCCCGCGCCCGGCTCTTGACGACCCTGTCGATGCGCTTCCTGTCCTCGGCCTTGATCCGGTTGAAGACCACGGCCATGCCGCTGAGGGAACCCTTCTCCGAGGCCTCGCCCAAGGGCGTCGACTGTACCACCTTGCCCTTGGTCTTGACCGTCTTTTCCTCGTCGGGAAGAAAAAGCTCGACCAGGACCTCGGTCTTGACCGGCGGAGGGTCGGCGAACTTGATGAACACGCCCTTTTGGCTGAGAGTGTACGAGACGCCTTTATACTCGTTGCTTCCCACGGTGAACTTGACGTCCACGGCAACGGGGGCCCTTACGTGCTTGCGGGTGCTTTCGTATTCCCCCGCGTAGAGTATCTCGTTGATCTTGAAAAGCGCCTCCTCGGCTGACTTGGAACCCTGGATGTATTCCTGAATCCATTGGCCCGGATCGCCCGCCTTGGCGCGACGGCCGCTCTTCGAGGTGTCCTCGATTTCGTTTTTAGACCTGCCCATTTTCCTCTCCGCCCCGGTGGAGATATATCTATCTCGCTTGACCACTCGAAAGTGGCGCGTTGATTCCCAGCGTCATATTGCCTTGATGATTTTCGCGCTTTGCCCGCGTGTGCTTATAACATTATACATTCCGCCGGGAATGGAGGCAACAGGAAAGACAAAATTTTAACGCGCGTATACACGGACCCCTTGCCGGCCCCGGCGGCCCTACTTTCCTCCCAGGACGTTCATTATCGCGTTGGCCGCCTTGTCGGTGATAAAGGGTGGAAAAGTGGAGTGCCACAGGATCAGTGCCCAGGCCTCGAGACCTACCACGTATCTGGCCCGCGGCCGGCGGGATGAGAGGGCGTGACAGACCGCTCGGGACACTCGCTCCGGCGGTATGGCCGTCTTGTCCACGTTGGAGGTGACCCTGGCCATGGCCCGCAGCCGGCGGCCGTAAATCTTGACGGCCTCCGCGGGAAGGTCCTTCTTAAGGCCCTCGGCGGAGTCGGCGGTCTTGTCCCAGATCGGGGTCTTGATCGAAGCCGGCTCGATGATCGAGACCCGGACGCCGGATGGAGCCAGCTCGATCCTGAAGGCGTTGGCCACGGCCTCGAGGGCGTGCTTGGAGGCGCTGTAAGGACCGACGAAGGGCAGGGTGAAGCGCCCGCTCTCGGATCCCATGAATACTATACGGCCCCGCGCCCTCCGGATGAGGGGCAAAAACGCCTGGGTCACCGCCAGTTGCCCGTTCACGTTCACCCGCATCTGGGCCTCGAAGTCCTGGAAGCGCACGTACTCGAGGGGACCAGCCACGGCTATGCCCGCGTTGTTCACCAGTCCATAAAGGCCCGCGCCCTCCAGTGCCTCGCCCACCATCCCGGCCGCCCGCGCCACGCCCTCCAGGTCGGTCACGTCCACGATCACCGGCGTCAGCCGCTCCGAGGCCTCGGACTTAAGAGACTCGGCGTCGGACTCCTTGCGAACTCCCGCGAAAACCTGGTAACCCTTGCGGTCGAGCTCCAGGGCGCAGGTCCGGCCTATGCCCGTCGAGGCGCCCGTTATCATCACGCTCTTTTTTGGGTCCATCTTGATGGGGTCCTCCCTTCCATATCGAGACTCAAGGGAACGTCACTGGCGTCCCTTCCGCGGAAGTCTATTCCGCCACGCCCATCCCCTTGAGTTCTTCCCACGCGGCGGGGCAATGGGCGGGTACTATTATTACCTCAGGGCGCTCGAGATGGAAATCGCGGACCGTCTCGAGCGTCTTAAGGTAATCCGTTTTCGAGGCCAATATGGTCCGGGCCAGGACGGAGGGCGGCCTGAGATCAAGGTAGTTCTCCCGCACCCAGGCCGCGTCGCCGATGAAAAAGAACCGGCGCCCGTCAGCCATGTTGGCTAGAAGTCCCATCTGTCCCGCCGTATGGCCGGGCAGGGGCACGAGTATCATCGAGCCGTCGCCGAACAAATCCGCGGCCCGCCTGAAGGGTCCATAGGTTGAGCCCCGGTCCTCGAGGTCGATGGTCTCTATTTCATTGGGAAGGCCGTCATAGAGGGATTTAAGATAGCCTCTGGTGAAGAGCTTGAGCGCCGGTCCCTGCATGGCCTCCCACTCGGACGCGCTTACCACCACCTTGGCGCGGGGGAAGGCCCATATGCCCGGAACGTGGTCCACGTGCCCATGGCCGAGGATGATGGTATCCACCTCGTCCGCCGCTACGCCGGCCCTCTCCAACTGGCGGCCGGCGTTTTGCTCGTCCGAAATCTCGGCGGGCGTTATGTACCGCATAATCCGGTAGGGGAAGCGCCGGGTTGCCTCGTAAAAGCTGGTATTATACCCCGTGTCGTAAAGGGTCACCCCTCCCGGCCGCCTGAACATGGCGAACAGGGCCGGCATGCGTATGCTCCGGCTCGGCCCGCCTGAGAGGACCACCTTTTCATTGGCGGGCACCCATCCGGAATTAAAAACCCTGATCTCCATCTCGGGAAGATCGCCTGGATCGGGAAGCATGGGACCTCCTTGTCACGTCTCGCTAATGAGGCTCGGGGCTGATCTTATAGGGAAAAAACCTGAACAGGGCCTCGCCATCAAGGCCATAGACAATGACCACGTCAGGACCGACCCCGTCCACCTCGGAGCCGCCGTATTTAAGGAGATGGTCCAGAAGAATCAACCGCCCCGCCGTTTCGGGATTCGACACCACCACCGCCGCCGGCTCTTTGGAGGTGACGGCCCCGTTAACCCTGGCCACGTACTCCGGGTACCTGTCGTCGGGGTTCTGGGAGCGGGCAATAATCGTTTCCTCGCTCGCCATCATCAGGTTCCATTTAAATTCGGCGTCGGCGGAAAAAACGTGGCTCACCCCATGTTCGCGAAGGGACTTTATCGCGGCTTGAAGCGAATCGATATAAACCCCCTCCGGGTCCCTGGGGTTGTAAACCTTTTCATTGCCGTACTCGGCCAGTCCGGGCAGGAGTCCGGTAACGGACAATACCGCGGCCAACCCGATGGCCGCGCTTTTTCTTCTTTCCATGATGGCTGAAATTTGCCCGGCCATCAGTAAAGTTGAAAGAGGGTAGAACGCCAGAAGATGCCGCGGGACCATCCACTTTGGCGCCGCGAGGATTAAAAAGACCAGGGTCCCTATCATGGCGAACATAATGAAGAACATGGTAGGGAAGGCGTGGTATTCGGCGTCATTTTTGTTCCCGGTTTTTTCCTTTTCGCGGTTTTTAAAGGATATGATCGACTCCCTTGCCTGGAGGACCAGCGTGAACGAGAAGAAAAAAAACCAGGTTATGGAGGAAACCCAAAACGCCGCGGACCTGATTCCGCCCGGCCTTGGTTGGCTGAGGAGGCCGAAGTCCTGATGGGGGGCGAAAATACCGGCCGCCGTCGAGATGAGCCTGGAAAAATCGGGCAAGAATCCTTGTCCCGGATCAAAGGCCGGCCCTAAAAGGCTCGCGGCCTGCCCGCGTCCTATCAGAAAAAAAATCAATAGCGTCGATAAGGAGACCGAGCAGATGACGATCGTCTGGACGGTCATTTTATTTTTTTTGTAGACGTAGATAGACGTCAATATGAGGGCGAGGCTCGCGGCCAGCGTAATGGGCTGAAGCAAGGCCGAACACGCGGCCAGCGCTCCTCCCCCCGCCGGGAGCAGCCAGTCCCGCGGGCGCGAGCGACTCTGGCCAAAAGAAGAAAAAAGGACCCAGAACGCGGCCATCAAAAAGGCCAGGCTGGTTATATGCCCTCCCCTCAGCTTCATGGACCAGAGAGCCATTTGCGGCGCCGAGCAAAAAAGCGCCAGGGCAAGCCAGCCGGCCCGGCGGCCCATACTCGCTCGGGCGGCCCCGAAAGTAACGATCGCCGCCAGGGACCAGATAAAAAGGCCGAGGTATTTGACGGCCTCGCTTTTATTGGCAACGAGGCCGTAGAGGACCGAAAGCAGAAGGGCCTCGAGGCCGGCTCCCGCTCCATAATTCTGTCCGTAGAAATACAGAGGACAGCCTTTGCCTTGCGCAACGTGCATGGCCATAAGCCCGACCACGCATTCATCCGCGTCGGGAGCGGCGCGGCCGCTTGATATTAGATAGGCCCTGAAAGCCAGAACGGACAAAAAGACGATGATCCCCGCGGCCGGGAGGAAAATATCAAAACTCTTTGGCCCTTGACCGGCGTTCATTCAGGTCTCCGTCCAGCGTTAAGGGCCGCAAGCCCGGCCGGTATCGCCCAAGTAAGCGAGGCGCCATTAACAAGGTAACGTTTGTTTTGTCCATGCCGGAGCTTTGCCCCCTCATTCCGATGGATATGTACTCGCGGGATAGATTTCATCATTTTTATTAAGGCAATATACTTGATGAGCTTTTTCGATTCAAGACGCCCTAGTGATGAAGAGCGCAAGTCGCCCATCCCTCAGGCGTCCATTATGGATCGGGCAACCCGCTTTCAAGTATTGTATCAGCGCGTCGATCTCGCCATTTACGGAGGTCTTCTCGCCGTGTCTTCGAACCTTAACTAATTAAATCACTCGGGCCAGGGATTTTGGACGCGAAGAGCCGCCCGCGCCTTAAGCCCGGGTCCGAACGTTGAGGGCTGAAAAAAAATTCTTCCTCGCCGCCTGGTCCTCCGCGTCAATCGTCGGCGAAGTAAGTGGTCCCCGCTCTCCAGTCGTAGGAGCCCGAGACCGAGTCGTCGTAGCCGCCGCTGACGGTCGAGTAGTCTCCGTCGGCCTCGTTGGAATAGCCGCCGGTGACGGTGGCGTAATCTCCTCTCGCGAAGTTGTACACGCCGCCGCTGATGCTGGCGAAGGGGGCGGTGGAGGTTACCTGGTTCGAGTAACCGCCGCTGACGCTCGATCCCGAGGCGTTGGCCTGGTTGCCGGAGCCCCCGCTCACGCTGGAGAGCTGGGCGTTGGCCTGGTTGCTGGTCCCACCCGTGACGCTGGAGTAGGCGCCGTAAATTCCGTTGCCCAGTCCTGCCACCAGGCCGCCGTAGGATGAATAGCCGTGACCCGTTCCAACCACGACGTTGTGAGACCCGGTCCGGGAATAGCCGTAGGAGTTCTCGTTGTAGCCCACGATCAGGTTTCCGCGTCCGTTGACCGCGCCGTTGGTCGTGCCCGATCCGCTTCGGACGTGGAAGTTGACGCCCGTGTAATAAACGTCAATCACGGTCTGGCCGGAAAGGGAGACCGTGACCGGACTCAGCTTTTCCTCGTTGGCGTCAATTCGCGCGTCAAGCGCCGCGACCGCGTCCGAGTTGGCGGTGATGTCCCCGGCGTTGGCTAAGATATCGGCCTCGTTGTCCTGGATGGCGTCCTCATTGTCGGTCACCCTCGCCGACAGCGCGTCGATTTGGGACTGCATGGCCGCGAGAAGGGCGTCCACCTCCGTCCGGGTGTAAAGCTCGCCGGCCTCGACCCCGCCCAGGGCCGCGGCGTTAAGAGCGAAGGGGACCGAGGTGACGCGGCGGCGGGGAAGCAGCACCTCACCCTCGACGCTGACCTCGAGGTAGACGGTGGTCCCCGTCAGTACCGAGGGGTTGATGGGGTTCACGCCGCCCAGGATAACGCTGTATATGCCGTTCTGGAGTGGAACGGAGGTTACCGTCTCGCTCCAGAGCGCCGAGGCGGAAGACGTGTCGCCGTCGCGCATGACGAAGCGCATCTGGACCGTGCCGCCCGAGAGCGCGACTCCCGCGTCGTCGGTAATCCTTCCCTGATAGCTGATTAGAGGAGGCGCCGATTGCGCCATGGCCGCGAAGCCTGTTAACAGGGCGAGAAAAAGCGTGGCTGCCTGGATTTGACCTTTTCTTCTCATAGTGCTGACCTCCGTTGCTGATGGTTGTCGGTTACGGGCCCAGGTGAAGCTTGTCCAACCTTAACCAAGACGGTATTGAATTGCAAATTGAACCAAATTGCGCAAAAAGGAAAGGGCGGCCCTGGTTGTTTTTCGCCCCGCCTTGCTCGCGCGAATATCGTGCCGATAAATTTAGGGAAAACCCATTTTTTTCTTGACAATTTTCTCTCATCGTGTATTTTATAATCAGTTAAACGGCCCGGAATTTTTCGACCAACGAGATAGTGACACGCTCTTTATGCTGAGGAGGAACCTGGGATGCTGAACGCGGAAGCCGTGGCGACGAACGCAGTTGACGAAATCAGACTTGAAGCCCTCTTGGCCGGTCTCAGGCATTTATGCCTGACCCAGCCGCCCGACAAATACCTTTCAATCCTGGAACAATTCGTGGAAAACGCCCGCAAAAGCGTGGCCATGACGCCCGACCCGCGAGAGCGGGAGAGGCTTCGCGAGCAATACAGGCGAGTGATCGAGTTCGCGGTGGACATCATATCCAAGCCGCCCAACTGATCCGCGCTTTATGCTTATTTATTCTCGCCCACGTGGTGAGGAAGGGGAGTGGTTTATTCCGTCGGCCTCTACTCGACCTGGTCGCGATTCCCGATTTTCCGGATCACCCGGGCCGGACGGCCGGCGGCGAAGGAGTTGTCGGGAACGTCTTTCGTCACCAAGGACCCCGTCCCAATCACGCAATGGTCCCCGATCCTGACCCCTGGAAACACCGTTACATAAGAGGGCATCCAAACGTGCGAGCCGATGGTGACGGGCGCCGTCTTCACGGGCGGAGAGTCGTTGTCCAGGCGGTGGAGCGATGAGTCCAGGATCATGCATCCCCAGCCGATCAGGCCGTGCTCGCCCACGGTGATCCGCTCGGAGGCCCCGAAAATACCGCCCGAGAACCAGCAGCGCTCCCCTATCTCGATGGTCGCTCCCGGCTTGGTCGAAAAGACCGTATGGGAGTCGAAGGTCTGAATCCAGGTTTCCTTCTTCAGCGTGACCTGGCTGTCGGCGCCAAGATTGAACAGCACCTTGTGCGCGCCCCGGTCGATGGCCACGTCGTCCTCCATTACCACGGCTCCCGTGCCGCTGATGATGATCGACCAGGGATCCACGCGGCAGTTTACGCCCATGCTCAGGCGGTCACGGTAATGGACCTTCATCCGGGCCGAGCCCAGCTTTTGCCAAAGCCACTGGAGCCGGAGGATTTTTCTCTCGAGGGGAGAATACTCGCCCTTGCCGAAATTTTGACTTTTATCGCTCATGGAACTCGCCCGGAGAATAGGAATATCCAGTGACGGCTAGACGGACTTGCCGATAAAGTCCAGTATCCGCATGACGCCGCGCGTCTCGCTCAAGTCGGCTAGTATGACCGCGTTTTCGATCAGCCCTTTCGCCTCGGCGATGGGGATAATATCTCTTCCCCGGCCGGTCAGGATCGGCTCGAGCTCGGGCGCCATGTTGCGGGGAGCGAAGGCGTAATCGGCCTTGGCCAGAAGGGCCAGGTCGTTCATCGAGTCGGCCACCCCGATGGTCTTTTTGCCCCCCGCCACTAAAAAGAGCCCCTGGTACTTGTCGTATCCGGGCGGCAGGATATCCACCGCCACGCTCGAGTAGGTCACGTGGGCCCGTCCTGAGTAATCGCCGCCTTCCACGAAATCCCTGACCTTTTCATAAAAACCTTTGGGGTCGTCGCAAAACATGGAGATGGTGGTGAGTCGGTGGGCGAAGTAATTGATTTCCCTGAAGCCCTCCTCGCGGATGGCCCGCTCGAGGCCCCGCATGGCCTCGATTTCCTCGGCCGTTGTCAGGACCTTCTCGGTCTCCCAATCAAGGGAAGCCGAGCAGCCCGTCTCCAGCACGCAGCCTTCCATCTCTCTGATGATGGGCTCGGGTACCTTCCGTTTTACGAAGTCCAGGTCGTTTCCCGTGCACACGAACCTGACTAGGCGTCCCCTTAAAGAGGCCAGTCGCGCGGCCACCTCGCTCACAAGCTCGTCCCTTATGATTTCTCCGGGCTCGAGCAGGGTGCCGTGCAAATCCAGACCGAGGATGAATCCGGCGTCGCCCTTTACCATTCCTCTCTCATGAGCTGCTTTATGACCTTGCCGATCCTCTCCTCGAGGTGGGACGGAGAGGTGGAGGCCCCCTTGTTGATGTACATGGCGGGGGCGCAGTGAATCAGGACCTTGCGGAAGGTGTCGTCACAGCGCTTCGAGGTAAAGAACAAGATGGGGATGGGATCGACCTCGATGGCGCTCTCGTGGGCCCGCATGGCCACGGCCGAGCTGATCCCGTTAAGCACGGGCATCTTCACGTCCATCACCACTAGTCCCACCCTGGACTTACCGCCGATGGTCTCCCGCACGAAGCGGCCCAGGAACTCGTAGCCGTTCTTGCAGGAGATGACCCTTCTCGTCAGGCCCTGGGCCACGAGCATGTCGTTCAAGATGGCGGAGATGAGGTTCGAGTCCTCGACGGTGATGACCGTCTCGATGGGCGGCCCTTCCTCGGAGTCCGCTCCCAGGAAGAGGTCTTGGTCCGAGGCCAGGTCCCCGCCGGCTTCCCCCGGGGTTTCCATGGCCTTGGGCAACTCGGGCAGGATGGCCTTTCCGGCCCGGGTCTCGTCCGGATGGAACTCGATGGGCGCGTCCTCCACCGAGGCCGCGACGCTGGGAGGCCTGGCCGGGGCCGAAAGCGTCTGAGGACTGTTGGCCGTGCCCAGAAAGCTGCCGCAATGGGGGCATTGGAGAAGTTCCTCCCCCTCGATGCCGATGCTGACGGCCTTGCAGGGGACGTCCTCACCGCAACTTATGCAATATACTTTTTGAGGCTTGGCCGACATAATCAAATTATTATAGCAGGACGCGGATTTTCTACAAATTTTTCATTCGCGTCCGGACCCTCAGGCTCGTGACTTTCCGGACGAAATACCGGTCCTTGGGTCCGTCATTCCCCTTGCTCGCCGTCCATCCATTTGAAGAACACCGCCCCCAGCGGTGGCAGGGCCGCGTTGAGCGAATAGGGACGGCCGTGATAGGGAAAGAGCTCGGCCTCGAGACCGCCCAGGTTGCCCTGTCCGCTTCCGTCGTAATCGTGAGCGTCGGAGTTGAGGATTTCCTTCCAAAAGCCCTTCTTGGGTACGCCCATCCGGTAGCTTTGCCTGTAAACGGGGGTCATGTTAAAGGCCGCCGCCACCAGGTCCTCGCTTTTCCTCGCCTTCCGGATGAGGGTCAGAACGCTGTTGCCCGAGTCGTTGGCGTCTATCCACTCGAACCCCTCGTGCTCGCAGTCCATCTCGTGCAGGGCCGGCTCGTCCCGGTAAATCCGGTTGAGGTCGGTCACCAGTTTCTTGATCCCCTGGTGGGAATGGTACTGGAGCAGGTCCCACTGGAGGCTTTCCTCGTGGGACCACTCGTTCCATTGTCCTATTTCGCCGCCCATGAAAAGGAGCTTCTTGCCCGGCTGGGCGTACATGTAACAAAGAAGCAGCCTCAAGTTGGCGAACTTCTGCCACAGGTCTCCCGGCATCTTCGACAGGAGCGACCCCTTCATGTGCACGACCTCGTCGTGGGAAAGGGGAAGCATGAAGTTCTCGTTAAAGGCGTAGAGCATGCGGAAGGTGGTCTCGTTATGATGGAACTTCCGATGCACCGGGTCGCGAGTGACGTACTTGAGGGTGTCGTGCATCCATCCCATGTCCCATTTAAGTCCGAACCCCAGGCCGCCCACGTAGGTGGGCCTGCTCACCATGGGCCAGTCGGTGGACTCCTCGGCTATGGTCTGCACGTCGGGATGGACCGCGTAAATTTCCTCGTTCAGGCGGCGAATGAAGGATATGGCCGCCAGGTTCTCCCTGCCCCCGTACTCGTTGGGCACCCACTCGCCGTGCTTTCTCGAATAATCGAGATACAGCATCGAGGCCACCGCGTCCATCCGAAGGCCGTCGGCGTGGTACGCGTCGAGCCAGAAAAGGGCCGAGCTCATAAGGAAACTCCGCACCTCGTTCCTGCCATAGTTGAAGATGAAGCTGGCCCAGTCCGGATGGAAGCCCTGTCTCGGGTCGGCGTGCTCGAATAGATGGGTACCGTCGAAGTATCCGAGCCCGTGCTCGTCGGTGGGAAAGTGGCTGGGCACCCAATCGAGAATGACCCCGATCCCGTTTTGGTGCAGGGAGTCCACCAGGTACATGAAGTCCTGGGGGTCCCCGAACCTGCTGGTGGGCGCGAAGAACCCCGTCACCTGGTAACCCCAGGAACCGTAAAAAGGGTGCTCCATTACGGGCATGAACTCGACGTGGGTGAAGCCCGTTTCCTTAACGTAGGCCGGCAGCTTTTCCGCCAGTTCGCGGTAGGTGAGGGAGCGTCCGCCCTCCTCGGGTACCCGCGTCCACGAGCCAAGGTGGACCTCGTAGACCGACATGGGCGCCGAGAGCTTGCTCAGTTCCTTGCGCCGGTCCATCCACTCGGCGTCTTGCCAGGCGTACTCCAGGTCCCACACGATCGAGGCCGTGCGGGGGGAGGTCTCGCTGTGGAAGGCGAAGGGGTCGTGCTTGTCCACCCGGTAGTCGGCCTGGTGGGAGACTATATGGAACTTGTAAAGGTCTCCCTTTTTCGCGTCCGGCACAAAGCCTTCCCAGATGCCGGAGCTTCCGCGAGGCTCGAGGTAAAAGCCGGAATTTTGCCAGCCGTTGAAGTCTCCTATTACCGAGACCGACTTTGCGTTCGGGGCCCAGACCGCGAAATACACGCCGCTCTTGCCCCCCCATTCCAGGGGATGGGCGCCAAGCTTCTTGTACAAGGCGCCATGGCTTCCCTCGTTGAAAAGGTGGAGGTCGTAGTCCGTCAAAAGGGACGGCCTGGAGGGCTCGGCCGCCGGTTCCGCTTTGTCGCTTTTCTTTTTCTTTTCCTTCATAAGCTACGATTATAAACCCCGGCGGCCCGATTGGAAAGCCCCGTTCCCGATCTCTCCCGTTTGCCGTGCATGAAAAAAAGCCGCCTTCCCGCGCCAAAGGGCTTGGCAAAAGAGATCACGCCGGACATGACGCCCCGCGGGGCCCGGCCCTCCGGCCCAAGATGTTTTACAATTGCAATGGCTTGGACTTGCCCCGCCGCAAGTCGCGTCTTCTGTCCGCGCCGAGCGCGGATTCTTTGGCCTCATTCTCGATCTTGCACGGCCGCTTGATCCACGCCGCCGCGGCCGGCGAGCGAAGAGAGTAGCTCGACTTATCCCGTTACTCTCCCTTAACGGTGAAAATGCGTTTTTTGTAGATGGGGTCGTGGTAGCGGCCTTTGCCGTCGTTGCCGCATTGGGGGAGGGAGACGTCGATGAGTATGGTACCGGGAGAATCGACGCGCAGGACCACGCTCGATCTTCCTCCCGAGGCCATGGTCCAGGACACGTCGTAGCGCCCGCCGCCGCTTTGTCCTTCTCCACCCAGGATGGTGGCCGATCCGGACGACGAGTCCCCGTCGATCTCGAAGACCACGCCGAAGCCGGCCGAGAAGGTCGAGTCCTCGTTGAGTACCGCCACCGTGAGTCCGGCGGTCGAGCCTACCGCGGCGGTCACGGAGTCCTGTCCTATAACCACCAGGTCCACGGGCCGGGCGGGCACGCTCGAGACGGTCTGCATGGATACCATTTGTTTGAGCAGGGAAATATCGAGAGGGGAGACCGCCCCGTCCATGTCCATCTCCTGGGTGTCGCCGTTCGGGGGCAGGACGCCCTCGTATGAAACGGATTTGAGCGCCACGCGCTGGCTGAGGGCCGACAGGTCCAGGGGCGAGACGACCCCGTCCGCGGCGGCCTTGTCTCCGGCCTCTCCCCAGAAGTAGCAACCGGCCGCGCCCGCGGGCTCGGGCGACCAGGGGTCGGAGCCGTTCCAGTACTCGTGAGAGTTGGAGTTGCCGTCGCCGTCGAAGTCGGCGGCCATGCCGTCGTCCGGGTCCATGGCGTCGAGGTTTTGTGAGTGCCCGGTGGCGTTGGCGACCTCGAAGGGATCGGGCATGGCGTCGCCGTCCGAGTCCCAGGCGAGGGCGCTGGTTCCGTGGACCGATATCTCGTCCCCATCGCCGAGCCCGTCGGAGTCGGTATCGGGGTTGGTGGGGACCGTGCCATAGGTATCGACCTCGGCCCCGTCTTCGAGTCCGTCCCCATCCGAGTCGGGCTCGCAGGCGTCGGTCGAGTGGTTGTACTCGGCCAGGTTGGCCAGGCCGTCCAGGTCGTTGTCCATGGCCGAGTCGCCGACTAAAAGGTCCAGGCCGCAGGACTCGTGGGCGTCCTCCCACCCGTCGGGCATGAGGTCGCCGTCGGTGTCGTCCGAGCAGGGGGCCGAGGAGTGGACGTACTCGGCCATGTTGTTCAAGCCGTCGGCGTCGGGGTCCAGGACGGTGTCCGCGCCCAGCGGGTCGAGGCAGACGTCGTTGGCGACCTCGAAGGCGTCGTCCATGCCGTCGCCGTCAGTGTCCGGGTCAAGGGGATTGGTGGAGAAGAGGATGACCTCGTCGCCGTCGAGCAGTCCCTCCATGTCCGTGTCGGCCATGCAGGGGCTGGTCCCCTCCAGTAACTCCTCCATGTTGGTGAAGCCGTCCGCGTCATCGTCGGCCAGGGTGTCGGCCTCGAGCGGGTCCACCCCGCAGGCGGAATAAGCCACCTCCCAGGCGTCGCCAATCCCGTCGTCGTCCGTGTCCGGATCGCAGGGGTCGGTGTCCGCGTAAAACTCGTAAAGGCTGGCCAGGCTGTCGCCGTCCTGGTCCAGGGCCGAGTCGGGCACGAGGTAATCGAGGCAGTAATGAGAGTCCTCCCAGACGTCGCACATGCCGTCGCCGTCCGAGTCCTCGGGAGTGCAGGGGTCGGTCGAGTTGCCGTATTCCACAATGTTCGGGCAGTAATCCCCGTCCTCGTTCTCGTCGCCGTCGTCAACGGTCGCGTCCAGGCAGGAGTAGTAAACCTCCCAGCCGTCGTCCATGGTGTCGCCGTCCGTGTCCGGGTCGCACGGGTCCATGTAGAGGGAGTACTCGTACTCCTCGAGGCTGGCCAGTCCGTCCGCGTCGGGGTCGAGGTCCGAGTCCGCCGAGTCCGCGTTCAGACAGCCGTGCAGGTTTTCCCAGTGGTCCCTGATTCCGTCGGCGTCGCGGTCACCGTTAAGAGCGTAATAATACTCGACGATCTCGTTGTTTTTCCGGCCGACCAGATACATGCCCGAGTAGGTCAAGATGGGCTTCCCATATTTAAGCCCGCTCGCGTCCTGTGGCGGAAGGGGCTCGGAACCGAGAGTGGCGGCAGGAAAGACCCGGGTCATTCCCGCCTCTCCCGAGTTGTCGTTCCACGACGCCGCTCCATAGCCGAAGTGTCCGTCAATCAGCCCGAAGTCGTACAAGGTGGGCATGTTCGACTCGTCCAGACAAGGGGAAGAACCCGAGCAGAAGTTCCTGACCGACCGCCATTCGCCTTCCTCATACATGTGGACCTCGGCGAAATGCTGGTTCGGCGTGTATGGATCCGTAAAATGGGCCTCGAGCACCCCGAAGACGATCGGCTCGCCCTGGTTGTTCACCCGTATGCGGGTTTGGCCGAACTCACATCCGCTGTAGATTCTTTCGCCCGCGCCCTCCCAGGTATTGTAGTCCACGGTCTCTTCATCCCACCCGCCGCCGGGCGTATAAATATAGTGACTCAGGGAGTAAGTATATCCGTCGGTCTGGTTATGGGAAATATGGATTTTGCCGTCCGGTCCCTCCGCCAGGTCGGTCACGCCGCAAAGTCCTTCCTGGTAAGAACCGTCAAGTCTCCAACTCTTGCCGGACACCTCGCTCCAGGAGTCGTTTTGCCAGGCGTAGAGTCGCGAGTAAATCCCGTCCTCGCAAAGCGCGTAGACCGTCCCGTCCCGGGCCGCCTCGAGGCCCATGCAAAAACGCTGTTCCTGAGGGGTTATTTGCTGGACCCACTGGCCGCCGACGCGGGTTGCAAACCTGGAGCGGTAACCGACCTCGTACCACATGACGTGAACGGCGCCGTCGCCGCCCGCGGCGATCCTCACGTTGTCGACGGGGGCCGTCGAGCAGGCGGCGATCATCTCGGGCTCGGTCCAGCCCGACTCGTCCCGGAAGGCGTAATAGATTTCGTGGGGGGCCTCGGGGTAAACGCTGTTGCCGTTCATGATCCAGGCCGCGTGAAAGTTGTAGTCGTCGTCCCGGTCCACGTCCATCATCGGGAACATGTCCGCGCCTTCGCCGGCGGGTCTTCCCTCCCATACCTCATGGGGCCCGTCCCAAACGGGATGGTTCCATTCGCACGGGTCGAGGCCCAGGTTGTATTCGTCGAGGCTGCTCAGGACGTCGAGGTCCGGACTGTACTGGGAATCGAACGCGACGGCGTCGATGCAGGGGTGGGTGGACTCGAAGTTGTCGTCCATGCCGTCTCCGTCCGTGTCCGGGTTACAAGGGTCGGTGGAAAAGCCATATTCCTCGAGGTTGTCCAGGTTGTCCGAGTCGTAATCCGAGCCACAGTCGGCCTGGCCGATCATCATGCACGGATAGGCGGCCTCCCAGGCGTCGGGCAGCCCGTCTGCGTCCGTGTCGGAGAGGCATGGGTTCGAAAGCTTTTGGAACTCTTCCAGGTTGGAAAGACCGTCCGAGTCATAGTCGCCTCCGGAGTCGGACGAGTCGCCGTCCACGCAGGGGTACAAGTCCTCCCAGTAGTCGGAGGCCCCGTCGCCGTCTCGGTCCTCGAAAAGGCACGGGTCGGTCGAGGCCCCGTACTCGATGGAGTTTGAAGCCCCGTCGCCGTCGTAGTCCATCTGGGCGTCGGCCGTTCCCGAGGCCATGCAGCCGTGAGTATCTTCCCAGACGTCAGGTAAACCGTCGCCGTCGGAGTCGTTCTGGGCGCAGGGGTCGGACGAGATAAGCCATTCCTCCAGGTTGAGGACCAGGTCGGCGTCAGGGTCGGCAAGGGAGTCGCCCACCAAAAGGGCGACGCAGGAATATGAATGCTCCCAGCCGTCGGGCATGCCGTCGCCGTCGGTGTCGCTTTGGCAAGGATGGGCCGAGCTTGCGTACTCGAGGGAATTGGCGAGCAGGTCGCCGTCCGGGTCCAGGTCGCCGTCGGCCGTGTCGCCCATCATGCAGGGATAGGAGTCTTCCCACTCGTCGGAGATCAAGTCCCCGTCCCGGTCGTTTATAACCTGGAGGGGAACGCCAAGCTCGGCGTCGTTATAGACCATGCAGCCGTCGTCGTAACCCACGCGGTAGTCAATCTGAAAATCCCCGGACGTGTCGCCGACCGCAAGGGACACGGTAACGACGAAGGAGCCGCAGGTCGAGTCTCCCGAGAGCGAGCCCGTCCACCAGTAGTAGCCGGGACCGGACGGATAGTCGGACTCGACCAGGGCGGCGCGAGCCGAGTCGTCGTCAAGAAGGGTCGAGCCCCAATAGGCGCCGGTGACGGAAAAGCCCTCGGGCAGCTTGATGGCGCCAAATCGCGTCGATCCCCGGGCCGCTTCCTCCTCGTTCGACGAGAGGGTCACGTCATATTCCACGGTCGTAAGTCGTCCGGCCCTCTCGGGTTGGGCGACCTCGACTATCTCGAGACAGCCGGAAAGGAAAAAAACCATAAAGGAAATAAAAATTATGAGGAAGACGCCGGGGCTAAAGTCGGCTGGGGATGACTTGATTCGGCGGCAATTTCCTGAAAACAACCTATAAAGACTCGCGTTTGCAACCTTACGTGACATTGGATAAATAAAGTTCATAAAGCCACTACTCATTATAATCGACGAAATTCTTAATATCTTTAGATATGACTCTCCTTCGAAAGCCGAAACCCATCCTCGAAATCTAAAATTTCTCTAATATTAGTTATAGTTGCGATTTAGGCGATTGTCAATCCGGCCAAGAAAAAATCCCTGTTATTTCGGTATATTAAAGATATGAATCAGTTTGTCCAAGGACGGGGAACGGGCACTTGCGCGGTTGTACAACATGTCGATTTTACATGGGAAACCTTTGCCCGGTCCATCTCGACTTTGGCCGTACCCGGCTTATTCGGCTTCTTCCGCGCTGAAGAAGGCATGAGCAGGAAAATGAAACGAGATTACCAGGAGCCGGATTTGACGGCGCCGCTCCCGTCGCAATACATGGGTCTTACCTTGACCTCGCCGTCCGCGCCGACCTCGATCTCGATAAAGGTAGCCGGTTTTCCCGCTCGCTCGTAAAAGGCCCCCGCGTTGTAGACCTTTATATCGCGGTCCTTGTATATTCTCGAGTCCGTCGGAAGAAGACGGGTGTTCGAGGCGTGCTGCACGTGAGTGTGACCGAAGATAAAGTAGTCAGGGGGCGAGTCATAACCCCGGAAGTATTTGATATAGGCCTCGATGGCCCGAAGCCGCTCCCTGTATATCTTTTTTCCCTTCATTTCTTCCAGGGGAAACAGTAGCTTGACGAGATTGAAACCGACGGCCGGAATAAGCTTTCTTATCCTGCTCGCGATGTTTCCCGGTCCCACCAGGTCGTCGACCAGGTCGCGGGTGGTCCTGGTAAAGGACACGGCGTTGGCAACGGTCTGATACTGGGCGGTCTCGATGAAGATTTTTTTGCGCGCCCCCAGGATCGCCTTTTCGTCCTTGGCCTTCTCGAACTTATCCTCCAGGCGGTTGAAAAGGGTCTGCTTCTCGTCCAGGTAATGGCCGTGAGTAAAAAGCATGGTCCATGACGGGCCTTTTACCTCGTGGTCCGGGTATTTTACCGTCACCTTCGGCCGGGCCGGCTCGGGGAATATGCCGGAGATAAAAGACGCTCCATTTGCCCACGCGTCCTCCTCGTGGGGGGACTCCACGCTTCCCATTCTTTCTCCCGCGGCCAGAACGTCAACGCAGACCACCTGGGTGGAGAGCATGTCCCATATTTTATAGTCGTGGTTGCCCGGAAGATATATCCATTGCCCGGCCAACTCGCCTATCGACCGGTCCTTGTCAAGGCCCTCCAAAAAGGAGCGGAAGCCAAACAGCCCTCTTCCTCCCTCGATGGATTTGGTGAACGTGGAAAGGTTGACGTCGAGGAGGTCGCCGGTAAAGATGATCTCCTTGTACGGGCCATGGGATAAAAGGTATTCCGTCACCCCGTCCGAGACGGCCTTCCTGTTGATGGAAGACTCCTTTGTCCCGAAATGGACGTCGGACAATACAAGGTACTTGGCCGGGGCCGAGTCGTTCACGCGATCATCCTCCTTTTAAGTATATAATGCCAGTTTATCGGTTATTGAATATACCCTGGCCATGAAAATGTCAAGAAAAATAGTTAATCCAAGGCCATAAGTGACAAAAGGTCATTATTTCTGTAGAATGTCCGGGATGAATACATTGGATAATATTCTGGACCTCGTTCAAACACCCGGGCGCTACCTGCCCATGGAGATGAACGCCGTAAAAAAGGACCTTGGATCGGCTCGGGTAAAAATAGCCCTTTGTTTCCCCGACGCCTATGAAGTCGGTTTCAGTCACCTGGGCGTAAGGATACTGTACCATCTGATCAACGATATGGAGGGCATGGCCTGCGACAGGGCCTACGCTCCCTGGACCGACATGGAAAATCTGATGCGGCGCGAGGGCATTCCCCTTTGCTCCCACGAGAGCGGCCTCCCTTTGCGCGATTTCGACGTGGTCGGTTTTTCCCTCACCTACGAGCTTTGCTACACCAACGTCCTTAACATACTAGACCTTTCGGGCGTGCCTCTCAAGGCGGCCGACAGGGAGGAAGGCGATTGGCCCCTTGTCCTGGGGGGAGGTCCCTGCGCCTCCAACCCCGAGCCGGTGGCGCCCTTTTTCGACGCTTTCCTTTTTGGAGACGGCGAGGAGGCGGTGCCCCAGATACTGGAGACGGTCGCCAGGTGGAAGGAAAAGGCCGGGAAAAAACGCGATCTGCTCGAGGAACTCTCAGGCGTCGAGGGCGTTTACATACCCTCCTTTTTCGAGCCCGAGTATAACGCCGACGGGACCGTCAAGGAGATAAGGGCCCTTAAAAAAGGATACGAGAGCGTTAAAAGGCGGATCGTCTCCGACCTCGACTCGGCTTACTTCCCGGAGAAACCCATGGTCCCGGTGATCGAGCCCGTCCATGACCGCTTGGCGGTGGAGATAGCCCGGGGCTGCTCGAGGGGATGCAGGTTCTGCCACGCGGGCGTGGTCTGCCGCCCGGTGAGGGAGCGCTCGCCGGAGAGGATCAAGGAAATAATCAGGAATGGCCTCGCCTCCACGGGCTATGAGGAATGTTCGCTGCTCAGCCTTTCCGTCGGCGACTACTCCTGCGTTTCCAGCCTTCTGGCCGACGTCATCAAGGAGCATTTCGAGGACCGCGTCTCGATCAGCCTTCCCAGCCTGAGGGTAAAGGGTCTGTCGGACGAGGCCATCGACGCCATCGAGAGCGTGAAGAAAACGGGTTTCACCCTGGCGCCCGAGGCCGGCACGGAAAGGCTGCGCCGGGTCATCAACAAGGACTTTACCGAGGAGGAGCTGATCGACACGGCCGAGCGGGTGTTCGCTCGAGGCTGGCTGGGCATGAAGCTTTATTTCATGGTCGGTCTTCCCACGGAGACCGATGAAGACGTGGACCGGATAGCCCGCCTGGCCAACCGGATCGCCTCGATCAAGGGGGTCAGGGGAAAACCCAGGGTGACCCTTAGCTTGAGCGGCTTCGTGCCCAAGCCCCATACGCCCTTCCAGTGGGAGGGACAGCTCGATGAGGAGGGAATAATCAAGGCGCGGGACAGGGTAAGGGACGGCTTTCGCGGCAGAAGCAAAAAGCTCAAGTGGCACGACCCCGCCATGACCGCTCTGGAGGGGGTCTTCAGCCGGGGGGACAGAAGACTGGCCCGGGTCCTTTTGCTGGCCCATGAAAAAGGGCGCAAGTTTGACGGCTGGAGCGACGGCTTCGATAAAGAGGCCTGGGCCGAGATTTTTTCCGAGGCCGGCGTCGATCCCACCTTTTACAACGTCCGCGAGCGCGGCCTGGGCGAGGTTTTTCCCTGGGACCGACTCGACGCGCGCGTGGATAAGGAGTGGCTTTTAGCGGAAAGGGAAAAAGCCCGCCGCGAGGAGAGGACACCCGATTGCGCCGAGACGGGATGCGTGAATTCATGCGGCGTGTGCGATCACCGGGGAATCAGGCCCGAGCGCGACAACGCGGGCTCCACCCCGGCCCGGACCCTGGCCGCCAGGCGCGGCAAGGACGATACGGACGTTTTTTTCGTGTACCGTTTACGCTACGCCCGCCGCGGCCCCATGCGGTTCATGGGCCAGCTCGAGGTTATACGGCTTTACTCGAGGGCCGTAAGGAGGGCTGGTATTCCCATCCGCTACAGCCAGGGATTTACCCCGCTTCCCCGGATCAAGTTCGGGCCTTCCCCCCCGGTGGGCGTGGCCAGCGAGGCCGAGTACGTGGACCTAGACCTGACGCGGTCCCTCCCCGAGGAGGAGGTCAAAAGAAGAATGGGCTCGGCCTTGCCCGAGGGAATCGAGGTCTTGTCGGTCGAGTCCATACCCGCGAAATCTACCCCCATTACGGCCGCGGTCACTGGTTTCGACTACGTGGTAATAATTCCTCCCGGCGTGGAGGCGGTTTTTATGGAGGACGACGCGGATAAGTTCATGGCCCTCGATGAGGCCCCTCTGGTACAAAAGCGCGAAAAAGGCGAGCGCGAGGTGGATATAAGATCGAGAGTGAAGTATATAAATGTAGAGGACCAAAAAACGGTTAAGCTTGGGTTGAAAGTGGTCGAGGGGCCCGGAGTCAAGCCGCTCGAGCTTATCGAGTACGTTTTCGGCGTGGCCGGCGACGACCTGAAGCGGCTTCAAGTGACCAGGCTGGACGCGAAGTTCATGCGGGCGAGCCCGATCAGGTACTCGGGAAAACCCGACCGGACCAGGCGGGGCCCCTCCCGGGGAAAAAGGAGGACGCGTTGAAAGAACTCTCAGGTTATTACGGCGGAAGATGATGAGAGACGAAATACTTATTAACGTGACCTTACAGGAGACTCGAGTCGCCGTCATCGAGAACGGGGTCCTGGCGGAGTTGTACATCGAGAGGAACGCCGACCGGGGCATCGTGGGCAACATTTACAAGGGCAGGGTGGTAAGGGTCCTGCCCGGCATGCAGGCCGCCTTCGTGGACATAGGCATGGACCGCGCCGCTTTCCTTTACGTTTCCGAGGTGATACCCCATTGGCGAAGCGGCATGCAGGACGGGTTCGACGGACTGGGCCCGGGGGTTGATCCTTCCTCGCCCAAGGGGGCAAGCCCGCCCGCCATCGAGGAACTACTCCAGGACGGCCAGGACGTTCTGGTGCAGGTGACCAAGGAGCCTCTCGGCACCAAGGGCGCGCAGATCACCACTCACGTCACCTTGCCCGGCAGGTACCTGGTTTATATGCCCACTTTCCACCATATAGGAGTCAGCCGCCGGATTGAGGACGAGAAGAAAAGGGCCCAGCTCCGCAAGATGGTGGAGGACATGAGGCCGAGCGATTCGGGAGGTTTCATCGTCCGGACCGCCAGCGTGGACTACGCGGAAAAGGCCCTCAAGGCGGACATGGATTACCTGATGAAGGAATGGGACGCCATCTGCCAGAGGTCGGCGAGCGCCGGCTCTCCCAATATTATTCATCGCGAGTTGTCCCTCGACCTCAAGGTCATAAGGGACCTCCTGAACGAGAACGTGAGAAAAGTCATCGTGGACTGCGAGTCCCAATACGCCGAGATTCTTTCCTTTATGGAAAGGTTCATGGGGGACAGGGTCGACGCGGTCGAGCTTTACCGCTCCGAGACCCCGCTTTTCGAGAGCGCCGGCATCGAGATCGAGATCGCCAGGGCCCTCGAGCGCAGGGTCTGGCTCAAGAGCGGAGGCTATATAGTGATCGATCAGACCGAGGCCCTTAACGCCATCGACGTGAACACCGGCCGCTACGTGGGCAAGAGGAATTTCGAGGAGACCATCCTCAAGACGAATCTCGAGGCGGTCAAGGAGATAGTCTACCAGCTTCGTCTCAGGAACATAGGGGGCCTGATAATAATCGACTTCATCGACATGGCCAACACCCAGAACCGTGAGAGGGTCTACCAGTCCCTCGAGGAGGAACTGAAAAAGGACAAGACCAAGACGACCATCCTCAAGATGAGCGAGCTGGGCCTGGTCGAGATGACCCGGAAGAGGGCTCGGGAAAACCTCTACCAGGTCCTTTGCGAGCCCTGCCCCTATTGTGAGGGCAAGGGATATCTTAAATCCAGGACCACCGTGTGCCACGAGATTTTCCGGGAGGTTAGAAAGGGCGCCGGCATATACATGGGCAAACAGGTCAACCTTTACGTGAACCCGGAGGTGGCGGACCTCCTCTTCAACGAGGAAAGGGACGGGATCACGGAACTGGAGCGCGAACTGGAGATCATGGTCGAGATAATGGTTAACAACTCCTTCCACCAGGAACAGTTCGAGGTGGAGGCCATGGCGCGAATAGCGTCGGAGGATTGATTATGGCCAAGGACGAAAGGATCGGCGATCTTCTCGTGAAGGCGGGAATGATCGATGACATGCAGCTGAAATCCGCTCTGGGCCATCAGAAGAGGTGGGGCGGAAAGATCGGAAAGGCCCTCGTGGACCTGGGGTTCATCGAGGAGGACACCATGCTCAAGTTCCTTTCCGAGCACTTCAAGATGAAGGCCGTCAATCTCCTGAGATCGAGGATCGCTCCCCATACCTTCGAGGCCGTGCCCCTCGACCTGGCCAGGAAATATTCCGTGGTGCCGGTGATTGTAAAGGGACAGGGAACCAAAAAAAGCATCGTCCTGGCCATGAGCGAGCCCGCCGACCTTTCAGCCATCGACGACATCCAGTTCTCCACCGGCGCCAAGGTCGAGCCCGTCCTGGCCACCGAGTCGGCCATTCACAAGGTAATTCAGAACTACGGTAACTACTCGCCCGAGATGGCCAGGGAATATAACTTTCAGGAGTCGGCCGCTCCTCATACTTTACGTAAAATGTCCGCGCAAAAACCCGCTCCGGCCCCTCCCCAAAGGGTGGCCAAGCCCGCCCCGCCCCCTCCGAAAAAATCATCTTCCCGGGCCACGCCCGAGGAGGAGGACATCTTCTTCAAGGAGGAAAATCTCGAGCCCGGCGTGGACGACGCGGAACTCTCCGCGGGGGACGGCCTCGAGGTGGTAAAGGGCGACGTGATCATGCTTAAGGCCACGAAGGCGGCGCCTAAAAAGCCGGTCGCCCGTCCCGCGCCTTCTCAGCCACCCCCCGCCCAGGACGCCGACGTGCTGCTTGGGGCCAAGAAAAAGGGGACCGAGGACTCGCCTTTCCTTATGGATGGTTTTTCGGACGAGGATTCCGAGGAAATCCTCACTCCCGAGATTATCAGGGAGGCGAGCGACCCGGGGGGCGGCGTGGCCATGCCTCCCCCCCCGGACAACTCCAACGCCATATCCCAGCCCCCCCTCGAGCTCGGAGAAGAGATGGGCAAGCCGAACGTGACGCCGGCCCCCCTCGACGTCCCTCCTCCATTCGAGCCCCTTGAAGAAAAAGGCCCCGGCGAGCCGCCCGAGGATGAATCGAGCGACCTGGACGATCTGCCCAGCTTCGAGGCCCCCCCTCTCCTCGATGAGAAGAAGGCGGCCATGGAGGAACCCTACGGACAGCCCGGTCCTCCTCCTCCCCCCGGCATGGTGGAAGAGGAAATCGCCGTCAGGGCCGAGCCCAAGTTCGACGTTCCCTCCGTCTTCGACGACCCGTCCAGGGACATGGGCGTGCCCGGCCTTTTCTCCGAGGCTGACGACCTCGCCCCGCCATCCTTTGAAGGACCCGGCGGAGGCTCGGTGCCGGGTCTTATCACCGAGGAAACGCCGGCCGATCTGATCGACGAAATCTCCGCCGGCGCCTCCGATCGCGGCGGGGTCCCGACCATCGACGTGCCGCCGGTTTTCGAGGATTTTCCCGACGGGCCTATTTCCGAGCCGGAGCCGGAACCGCCCGTAATGGCCGGGGGGCTGGCCCCGCCCGAGATGGACCTGCCCCCTATCGACGAGCCCTCGTCGGGTCTTGACCTTCCGCCCATGATGGGGGACGGTGACGGCGGGGTAGGGGACTTTGTGGCCCCCGCCCACGAGCTTCAGACCGAGGCATTCTCCGAGGAGAAGGAGGAGGACGCGCCGGTCGTGCCCATCGATCTGCCCGATTATGAACCGGCCGAGATAGAATTCGCCGCGGCCCATGAGTTCGTTTCCATGACCACGACCGAGACCGAGTTTTCTCCCGACGGCGAATCCGGGTTGGATATCGGCGGTGGATCGGAGGACCTGGGAGACGATTTTATTTCCAGGATCGGCGACGACGATTATAATGAAATGTCCATGGCGGAGGCCGGCCCCGCCGAAGATGATGAGGAACCGCCCGAACTCGAGATGGAAGTGCCCGCCCTGGATAACTCGGCCGCGCCCGACCTCGGGAAGATGGCCCCCGAATCACCGGGCCTGCCCTCGCTGGACCTGCCTCCCATAGACGATTCGCCTCCGCCGATGGGCGAGGCGCCGATATTCAAAACCCAGGAGGAGGAAGAGGATTTGTTTTCCGCTCCTCCCATGACCGAGCCGGACGGCTTTGGTGAAGGATCGGACTTATGGGGGGGGAAAGCCGCGCCCTCTCAAAGCGAGGACCTCGAGTGGAGCCAGGGAGGAGACTCGGGCGAACAGGATATATGGGGGAGCGATGGAATAGGCGACGAGTCCTTGCCCGGAGGGTCCGAAGGCGAGGCCGAGCCGCCACCACCCCCGCCGTCCTTCGAGGCCGGGCCGCCGCCGGGATTTGAAGATCACGTGCCCGACTTTTTGAAAGACGATCCCCCCGCGCCGGAAGAGGAAGGTCCCGATGAAGAAACGGTGGGATTGAAAGCCTCCGAGCCGGAAGAGAAAAAAGTCGGTCCCTTGTCCTCGCTTCCCTTCGAGGGACCTCCCCCCATGGACGATCCCGGCCTGGCGGGACCGGACCTGGCCCCGCCTCCAGCCGAGCCCAAACCAGCGGCCGAGGAGGGACCGGCGATCAAAGAGTCTCCTCTTGACTTGCCCCCGCCCCCACCACCCGAGGCGGATACGGCAAAGCCCAAGCCGATCGATAACGTGGAAGAGATCGACCTGGGAGGAGACGACCCCATTTCCAGTTTCGATCTGGGGTCCCCCGCCGGCTCGGGAGACGTTTTCGCCAAGGAGGAGCCTGTCCCGCCGCCCGCGCCGGAAATCGAGGAGCCGAAGGAGGAGCTGAAAACGGAGCCCCCACCGGCGGCGGCAAAAGAGATTGCCCCCAAACCGGTGGAACCGGAAGTCGGAGACAGCCCCGAGCTTCTGGGCGAGTTCAAACAGGTGGCAGTGGCCGCCGACGATGAGCCGGAGTCCGAATCGACCCTTGACCAGATAGAAAAAATGATGGACATGGGCGACGCCTTTTTGGACACAAGCGAGGTCAAGATGCGTCTTCAGCAGGTGGCCAGGCTGGAAGTTGACGTAAAGGAAAGAGAATATCAGTTCGACGAGCTTTTGAACCTTATGATGAAAAAGGAGATGGGCGAGATAACCCAGGAGCTTTTTATGAAGGAACTTAAGGTCCTGAAAGCAAAAGTGGACGAAACCAGGGAAAGTAAAAAAGATAATAAGAGCTAAGTGGGCGCGAGGCGCCCGGCGTCCATGACCGCTATCCGCCCTTTATCCGCGTCAATAATGGCGCGAATGTCTTTTAAATCTCATTTCCGAGATTAAAACGTGTCGATCGCGTCTTAAACCTGGGGCAACACGAAGTCCTTATGGTCTTTCGTGTACTCGTAGAGCGGCAGCTTGGACCCTCTTTTCATGCATTTCTTGTAGATGGGACAATTGACGCAATTGGCCCCGTTGCATTTGGAATCCAATTCCTCTGAACTTAGCACGAGCGCGCCGTTGAAGGCGCCGCACATTTTAATCTGCCGGCCGATTAAAAATTGACAACTCATTGGTTCGTCCCTTTCGTAAGATTGCAGTCAAGGCGTTAAGGGCCGGCAACGGGAGCGTGGAGCTTTTACGGCGGCGAGCGGAGCATACATTTATCCTTAATGTAGAATATAAATAAATAATTGTCTTTTGTCAATCTTTTTATTAATTTTTTCTAAAAAATCTTTTTCGAGACTTTGCCTCCCTTTTGCAGTATGACCAGTAACTACCAGATATCAAAAGTTAATTGGTGGCTGGACCTTTCGTGGAAAAACAAAGCTTATCTGGAAAATAAGGAATGAACCTCCATCCAAGATCAGCCCCCAAAGCGTCGGATAATATCGGGCAACGATTACCCATTTTAATCGTCAGAATCCCGAGAGGAATATATGGGGGCCAAAAAGCGATTTGTCATTTATTCCCAATTTGATAACATACAAGCCAAGCGGGACTTTGGTTCCTGGATCGCCAATTTATCCGAGGCCGTTTTGCAGCTGATTTACAAATTCGGCGCCACTTCGGCCAGGGGAGGAAGTTCATGACCGACGGTTTGTCCGGATTTAAATGCCTCGTCACCGGCGCGGGCGGCGGAATTGGCTCGGCCATCTGCCTGAGGCTGGCGGAAAAAGGGGCCATGGTGGCGGCGGCCGACGTTAACGAGGAAAAAGCCGCCCTGACCGCGAAGAAAATAGAAGACAAAGGCGGGCGCTGCTTTGCTCTCGTGGCTGACGTCTCCCGGCGGGAGGACGCTGACCGCATGGTAAGCCTGGCCGTCGAGAAAATGAAAGGGCTGGACGTGCTGGTCAACAACGCCGGCGTGGCCACGGCCTCCTTTATCGAGTCCGTCACCGACGAGGAGATCGCGAGGGTATTGGGCGTGAACCTTATCGGCGCGCTCATGGTCACCAGGGCGGCGAGTCCCCATCTTCGAAAAAGCCAAAACGGCCGGATCATAAACGTGTCCAGCGTCGAGGGCATCCGGGGGTCCGGCCTGGTTCCGGTTTACAGCTCGAGCAAGGCCGGGCTTATCGGCCTGACCAGGTCCAACGCCATCGAGTTCGCCCGGTTCGGGGTCACGGTCAACGCCGTGTGTCCGGGACCGATCGACACGGACATGCTGGCGCCCATGATGGCCAACGAGAAGTTCAGGGAGAAGGTTATGAAGGGCGTTCCCCTCCGGCGGGTGGGAAAGCCCGAGGACGTGGCCGGCGTGGTGGCCTTTTTGGCGTCGCCCGAGGCGTCCTTTTTAACCGGCAACGAGATAGTGATCGACGGCGGCATGACCTTGAAGGCGCTGTAAAAGAAAAGGTCCCCTTTTTGGAGGCTCTCATGCGTGACGTTTACGTAATCGGCGTTGGAATGACTCGGTTCGGAAAGTACCCGGAGGAGACGATCAAGACCCTATCCCGCAAGGCCGTGAACGCGGCTTGCGAGCACGCGGGGATCAAGACCTCGGATATTAGGATCGCCTCGGTGGGCAACGCCTTTCAAGGCATAGCCACCGGCCAGGAGTCCATCCGCGGGCAGGTGGTGCTCCGGGCCATGGGGATAGGAGACATTCCCGTGTTCAACCTCGAGAACGCCTGCGCCAGCTCGGCCACGGCCTTTCAAGTCTGCTGGATGGACCTGGCCCTGGGCATACACGACGTGGGCCTGGCCTTGGGCTTCGAGAAGATGTACCTCGACGACCGGGACAAGCGCCTCAGCCTTTTCTCGGCCGCCATGGACCAGGACGTGGTGGCCATGATCCTGAAAATGGCCAGAAGCCACGAGGCCTCGGTCAAGGAAAAGGAAAAGAAAGCCGGCGGCGAGGCAAAGGACAAGGTTGGCAAGAAAAGCGCCTTCATGGAGCTTTACGCCATGGCCGCCCGCATGCACATGGACAAATATGGGACCACCCAGCGCCAGTTCGCGGCCATCAGCGCCAAGAACCACACCAACAGTCAACATAATCCCTACGCCCAGTACCGGGAGCCCATGACCGTCGAGGAGGTGCTGGCGGCGCCGGAGGTGTCATATCCTCTGACTCGGCCCATGTGCTCGCCCGTGGGCGACGGCGCGGCGGCGGCCATCTTGGCCACCCGGGAGGGAGTGAAGAAGCTGGGCGCGGCCAAGCCGGTGAAAATCCTGGCCGCGGTCCTGGGCTCGGGCAAGGACAGGGGCCTTAACGACCCGGACCTGGGCGAGCGCCTGGCCCAGGTGGCCTACGAGACGGCCGGCGTGGGTCCCACGGACGTGGACCTCCTCGAGGTACACGACGCCACGGCCTATGGGGAACTCAGGGCCATCGAGGGACTGGGCTTTTGTCCGCTCGGGGAGGGAGGGCCCTTTTCCGAGGCCGGCCACACGGCCATCGGCGGCAAGATAGCGGTGAACCCGTCGGGCGGCCTCGAGAGCAAGGGCCATCCCGTCGGCGCCACGGGCGTGGGCCAGATAGCGGAGATCGTCTGGCAGCTCCGGGGCGAGGCGGGCAAGAGACAGGTCGGGGGCGCGCGGATCGGTATGACGGAGAACGGGGGAGGCAACATAGGCCTCGAGGAGGCGGCCATGAACATAACTCTTCTCGAGGCGGTGGACTCGGTTTAGCCATTTCATCCAATGGAGGCGAAGATGCAACTTACACCTGAGGAATTTTCGGCGTTTCGGGACATGGCCCGCTCCTTCGCCAGGAGGAGCGTGGCGCCCATGCTCGATCACGAGTCGCCCGATGGAGACCTTGAACGGACGCGCTCCATACTCGATGAGGCCATGGCCACGGGCGTGATGGCCTCGGCCGACCCCGAGTCGCCCGGACACGAGACCGGGGCCTGGGGAAGACAAGCCATCGAGAACGGACCCCGTTCGAGCCTCATGCTTTTGTCCGAGCTGGCCTCGGTCTGCGCCGGCGTGGCCATGAACGTTCACGCCGCGGGGCTGGCGGCGCTTGTTTTGAACATGGCCGACAAGGCCCCGGCCAGGGTCCCGGCCCGGGCCGCGGTGGCTCTCTTCGAGGGAGGATATTTGCCGGGTCCGTCCGCCATTGTCAACCCATCGGGCGCGGCGCCGCCCATAGCGGCGAGGGCGCGCGGGGAAAAGGGAGGCTACGTCCTGTCCGGCGGCAAGGACTACGTCTTCGCCCCTTTCGGGCTCGAGGCCTTCCTGGTTTTCGCCCTGGAGGCCGATGACTGGGCGTGCTTCGTCGTGCCCCGCGAAGCGCCGGGCCTCGAGGAGGCGGACTCGGGAATCAGGATGGGACTTCGGGCTTGTCCGTGTTTGAACCTCAAGTTCAAGGACCTTGTCCTTCCGGCCGAGTCCAGGCTTTCCTTTTCCACGAAAACGGCCCACCTGGTACTGGAATACATGCGGCTTAACTGGCTGGGCATGGTGGCCATGAGCCACGGCATGGCGAGGGGGGCCCTCGAGCGGGCCAGGGAATACGCCGAGGAAAGGTATCAGGGATGTTGCCTTATTATCAACCATCCGGCCATGGGCATGCTTTTGAGTGACGCGTCGTCCCGCCTTCTGGTGCTCGAGTCGCTCATGGAAAAGGCGTCGCTCGAGGAGGGCACGGCGTGGAGGAAATTCATCCTGGCGGCCGAGGCCAAACTGGCGGGCCTTCGGGCCGCGGCCGACGCCGTGACCGACTCCCTCCAGGTGTTCGGCGGCTACGGATACATGGAGGACTACCGCATGGAAAAAAGATACCGCGACGTCAACTCGCTCAAATGCGCCGGCGGGTCCCCCCGCGACCTCCGCGCCATTATCGCCGAGACGATAGGGGAGAAGTAAAATGAAACCACCGACCCATCCGGACGAGGCCAAAAAGAACCTTCCCCTTTTCGGACGGCTTTTCCTGCGCGAGCACAAGGGGGACCTCTGGGAAGACGAGACCATGACCCTGCCCTGGACCCTGAGGCGGATGAGAAGGAAATACAAGGCCTTCGCCGACGAGCGCATCCGTCCCCTCGAGCTGGAGGTGGACCTGGACGTAAGCAAGCTGGACAAGGACGGGCTCTTCAAGGACTACGCCAAACTGGGCTACGCCACCGAGCTTCTGCCCTGGCCCATCGGGACCCTTCCCTTGCCGTGCGTGCTGGGCTGGTACGGCGTGCCGCTGGCCCTCAAGATCGAGGAAATAACCGCGGCCTGCGGGGGGATCGGCCTGATGCTGGGCGCTCATGAGCTGGGCTTCGCGCCCCTCGTGCTTTCCGGTTCCCCCTCGGTCCTGACGAAATGGGTGATCCCCACCTACGCGGCCCTGAAAAGGGGAGAGAAGAAACTCTTCGCCTTCGCCATTACCGAGCCCGGCGCCGGGTCCGACGTGGAGGAAACCGAGGGCGCCATGAAGGCCAAGGTGGTGACCCGAGCGAAAAAGGTCTCGGGCGGCTACGTGATCAACGGCAGGAAGGTCTTTATTTCCGACGGCGGCATAGCCGACTACGTGACCCTCTTCGCCTGCCTCGGAAACGAGGGCGTCGAGAGCTGGACCTGTTTCCTTCTCGAGCGGGGCATGAAGGGCTTCACCCTCGGCCGCAAGGAAAAGAAGATGGGACAGAAGGCCGGTGACGCCACCGAGCTCGTTCTGGAAGACGTTTTCGTGCCCGACGACCACAGGATAGGTCCCGAGAAATCTGGATGGGCCCTGAACCGAAGCGTGCTTAACACCTCGAGGCCGGGCGTGGGCGCCATCGCCCTTGGCATTTCCAGGAGCGCCTTCGAGCATTGCCTGGATTTCTGCCGGACCACGAGGCTGGGAAATAAGCGACTGGTCGAATACCAGGACATACAGATCGAGCTGGCCGACATGCTGATCAAGATTTTCGCCGCCCGCGCCCTTGTCTGGAGCACGGTCAAGCGCTTCATCCCGCCCATGGCCGCGGCCTCGGCCGTGACCAAGGTGTTCGCCTCCGACGCCTCCGTGGCCGTGTGCGAAAAGGCCATGGAGATCATGGGAGACCACGGGTACATGCACGGGCGAGGAGTCGAGAAGGCCCTGCGCGACGCCAGGCTGACGCAAATTTACGAGGGAACCAACCAGATTAACCGCCTCGGAATAATCGAGGACTTGTGGGACAACGACATAGGGGTCTGAAAGAATTTTTCCCCAGGACCGATCCATCGGCTATAATATAAGCGGACTGATCGCCGGGGCGGCGGGAAACCAGGCCCCGCCCCGGCGCGTAAAATCAAATCGATCAAGCGATAAGCATGAAAAACTTTAAAACGTCCATCGTCGCGTCCATATCCCCCACGTCCTTCGAAGCCCTCGCCTTGTCCGGCGACGTCGAGAGGGCGTTTCAACTAGCCAAAGAAGAAGGTTTTGACGCCGTCGAGATAGCGGTCCGGGACCCGTCTTTAGTCAAGGCGGGGGATATCCTCGAGCTGGCCGAATCGGCGGGCCTGGCCATAGCGGCCATCGGGACCGGCCAAGCTTACCTCGAGGAGGGGCTCAGCCTCACGAGTCCGGACGAGCATGTCCGGCGGTCGGCCCTGGACAGGATGAGGCGCCAGGTTGACTTGTCCGTCCAGCTTGGAGCTCGGGTGATAGTGGGCCTCATACGCGGGACGGTTAAGTCGAGGGACGAGGTCGAGGAGGCCCTGGACCTTCTTGGACTCTCCATGTTCGAGATAGGCGCCTACGCCCAGGAAGTGGGGGCGCCGGGACTTCTGATCGAGCCTATCAACCGTTACGAGACGAGGCTGATAAACTCGGTCGGTGAGGGCGTGGAGTTCCTGGAGAAACTCAGTGACCTTCCCGTCAGGCTTCTGGCCGACGTCTTCCACATGAACATCGAGGACACGGACATGGCGGGGGCCATCAAAGCGGCGGGCGATAAGATTGGACACGTGCACCTGGCCGATTCCAACCGTCACGCTCCCGGCCGGGGCCACATAGATTTTTCATTTATCCTTCAGGCGCTTGAGGAATCGGGATATTCGGGCTATCTTTCCTGCGAGATACTTCCCGAGCCCTCGCCGGAGGAGGCGCTTAGATTGGCCGCCGCATTTTTCCGGGACCTAAGCGGAGGAGGAAATAGATAATATTGCCCTTTTCATCGGGCGGCGGGTTGAACCGAAATCTTACATGGGGGTATTGACTTCGGACGCGGTTGGTAAATAATTGACAAAGAGATATAAGGACCGTCCAAGGCTTATTAACGACGCCAGAACGTTTTCCCATGGCGGAAAAGCCTGATTCAGGTAAACAACAAAGTACAATCGATCATCCCAGGGAGAGACCATGGGCATTGAATCGGCCCCGAGACGGCACATACCTAACCCTTTTAACAATCCCGAAGCCGGGTTGGCCACGGCCTACGTAATATTCGCCGTTATTTGGTTTCTTCTTTCCGACGTTATTTTGGTATCCCTGGGGTTTTCCCACGCGACGGCTTCGTTCGTCAAGAATTTCATCTTCGTTCTTGTCTCCGTGTTTTTCGCTTACAGGACCATCCTCAGGCTGATCGTGACCGAGGGGGACGGCCTTTCCCCTATCCAGGCCGGCGCCGCTTCCGGTATTTCTCCCGGCGAGGCCTACGCGGGCGAGGACATTATCGAGGCGATCTTCGAGTCCACCGCCGACGGGATGCTGGTGGTGGACAAGGCGGGCAAAATCATCAGGTTCAACTCCAAGCTGCTCCAGATGTGGGGAATGCCGACGAGCGTGGCCGAGGAGGGCGAGTCGGACAAAATATTCGACTATGCCTCCCAACTTATGCAAAACCCGGTCATGGGAGAGCGGGACTTCAAGTCGGCGAATAATAGCGATGAGATTTTTTCGGACTCCGTGAGACTCAAGGACGGGCGCGTTTTCAACGTTTACAGTTGTCCCCTTTGGCACGAGTCCAGGGTGGAGGGAAGGGTCTGGAGCTTCCGGGACATTACGGAAAGAAAAAAAGTCGAGTGGGCCCTGGCCGACAGCGAGAGAAAAAACCGGGCCATCGTCTCCGCCCTTCCCGACCTCATGTTCCGGATATCGGCGGAGGGCGAGTTCCTGGACTACCACGCGCCCTCCGAGGACATGCTCTTCGTGCCGCCAGATAAAATCATCGGGGGAAACCTTCGGGACATGGGCTTTCCTCCCGAGGCGGTGGACATATTCGAGAAAACCATCGAGGCAAGCCTGAAAACCGGGGAAGTGCAAATAAACGAGTACCAGTTGCCGACCCCCTCCGGCTCGGCCTATTTCGAGGAACGCATCATTCCCTCCGGCCCCAATGAGGTCATCAGCCTGGTCAGGGACGTGTCGGACCGAAAAAAATGGGAAGAATCTCTCCAGCTTACCCAGATGTTTATCGACCGGGCCTCGGTCTCCGCCTTCATGGCCCAACCCGACGGCCGTTTCATCTACGTTAACGATGAGGCTTGCCGCTCTCTTGGTTACTCCAAGGATGAACTCCTCGATAAAAGCGTTTTCGATATCAACGTCCAGACCGACGAGGAGGTCTGGAGCAATTTGAAGCTCGAGCTAAAGGAGCGTCCCTCCCTGGGCTTCGAGTTCGAGCACGTTACCAAGGAGGGCGAGGTCTTTCCCGTCGACCTTACTCTGACCTATCTGGAATATAGCGGCCACGAGTATTACTTCGCCTTCGCCCGCGACGTTACCGAGAAGAGAAGGGCGGAAAAGGCGCTTCGAGACAGTGAGGAAAGATACAGACTGCTGGCCGAAAACACCGACGACGTCATCTGGACCATGAACATCGACCTTAACGAGACGACCTATATAAGCCCCGCCATCGAGCGCCTCCGGGGCTACACGGTGGAGGAGCATTTAAGCCAGCCCCTGGATAAGATCATTACCCCCTATTCCATGCAAAAGGTATTGGAGATACTGGCGCTGGCCAGGGAAGTCCAATCGAGCGATCGGCCCCCCGTCCCCATTTCCCGGACCTTCGAGATCGATTACATCCACAAGGACGGCTCGATCGTTCCCTGCGAGGTAAGGGCGACCTTCATGCTTGACGAGTCTGGAAAGCCCGTGGCCATTCACGGCGTGAGCCGCGACATTTCGCGCAGGCGCAAGGCGGAGGAAAGGACCCGCGTCCAGCGGGACCTCGGGCTGGCGCTTAGCGCCAACCTGGGCATGGACAAGGCCCTCAGTTACGGGCTGGACGCGGCCATCCGCATGGCGGACATGGACTGCGGGGGCATATACATCATCGATGAAAGGACCGGTGACCTGGAGCTAAAAAAGCACATTGGTCTCTCCGACGAGTTCGTGAAATCGACTTACCACCTGGGGTCCGACTCTCCCCACGTCCGGATAATCATGTCGGGCAGGACCATCTATAAGGCCTACGGGGACCTTGACCTGCCCAAGGACGAGGTGAGGAAAAAGGAAGGTCTCAAGGCGATGGCCGTCATTCCTCTCCACTATCTTGACAGCGTCGTCGGATGTCTGAACATATCCTCCCATACCCTCAATGAAGTCCCGCCCGATTGCCGCGATACTCTCGAGGTCACGGCCGCTCACATCGGCAGCGTGGCGGCCAGGATCATGGCCGAGGAGGCCCTGCGCGAGAGCGAGAGAAGACTCGAACTGGCGGTATGGGGGGCCGAACTGGGAATATGGGACGCTGATCTGGAAAAAAATGAGATAGTAATCAGCGGGAGGTTAAGCGAGACGCTCGGCTATGAAAAAGACGAGATCGGAAAAGACCCGGAGAAATGGCTCGATCTGGTCCATCCCGACGACAGGGAAAATCTGGAGGAAATTTTCTTTCTTCACGCGGACGGCGACGTTCCTTATTTTCAGGCGGAATTCAGGATTCGCGCCAAAAACGGGGAATACCGGTGGATGCAGGTCCGAGGCGCCGTGGTCGCGGTCGGAAAAAAAGGACAGGCGACCAGGGCCACTGGCGTGCATCTGGACGTGACGGAAAGAAAGAGAGCGGAGGAAGCCCTGAGGCATAGCGAGGAAAGGTTCAGGGCCTTGTCCGAACAGAACCTCCTCGCCATCGGCATCCTCCAGGACGGGATATTCAAGTACGTCAACGAGGCGGGGGCGGGCATCGCGGAGGAACCGGCGGATGAAATAATGACCTGGAGCGCCATGGACTTCCTCGATATCGTGCATCCCGATTATCGCGGCTTTGTCCTTGACCAGGCCCGGCGCAAGCAGGAGGGACTGGACGGCCAGGTGGCCAATTACGTCTTGAAGAGCGTGACGAAAACGGGCAAGGAAAAATGGATTGACCTTTACTCGAAGACCATCACCTTCGACGGGCGCCCGGCGGATTTCGTCACCATGATCGACGTAACCGACAAGAAGAAGGCCGAGGACGACCTGGAGGCGGAAAAGGAAAGGCTGGCGGTAACGCTTCGTTCCATCGGCGACGGCGTGATCACGACCGACGTGGAGGGCACGATTATCCTCATGAACCGGGTGGCCGAGGAATTGACCGGCTATTCCCAGCGTGACGCCGAGGGCAAGAACCTGGGCAAGGTCTTCAAGATAGTGAACGAGATAACCCGGAAGCCCGCCGAGGACCCGGTGCGAAAAGTGATGGAGACGGGCGGCATAATCGGCCTGCCCCACCACACGGTCCTGGTGGCGAGGGACGGCGTTGAAAGGGTGATCGCCGACAGCGGCGCGCCCATTCGGGACCGTGACAGCAAGATAATAGGCGTGGTCCTGGTTTTTCGAGACGTCACGGAGAAGCGCAAAATGGAGGAGGAGCTTTTAAAGGCCGAGAAGCTCGAGTCCCTGGGGGTCCTGGCCGGCGGCATAGCGCACGACTTCAACAATATCCTTACCGGGGTCCTGGGTAACATTTCCATGGCCCGGCTTCAGACGGCGAACAAGGAAAAAACCGTCATGCGGCTGGAGGAGGCCGAGAAAGCCTGCGTCAGGGCCAAGGAGCTTACCCGGCAGCTATTGACCTACGCCCGGGGCGGGGCGCCCATAAAAACCATTTCCTCTTTAAAGTCCATGGTCCTGGAATCGGCCTGGTTCGCCCTCCGCGGGTCCAACGTCAGCCTCGAGTACGAGATGCCCGAGGACCTGTGGCCCGCCGAGGTGGACGAGGGGCAAATAGGCCAGGTCATCCAGAACCTTATAATCAACGCCGACCAGGCCATGCCGGAGGGCGGCAACGTCCGGGTCAAGGCGAGCAATTTCGTCCTCGATGAAGACAACGCGCTTCTTCTTCCTGGGTCCAAGCACTCGGAATACGTAAAAATCGAGGTCATCGACCAGGGGATCGGGATCCCGGAGGAACACCTATCGGGGATTTTCGATCCCTTTTTCACCACCAAACAAAGGGGAAGCGGACTCGGGTTGGCCACGGCCTACTCGATCGTCAAGCGTCACGAAGGGCACATTCTGGTCGATTCCCAAATCGGGCGCGGCACGACCTTCTCGATTTACCTGCCGGCCTCACCTCATCACGAGCACAAAATAGAACAGGATAAGCAGGAAATGGTCAAGGGAAAAGGAAAGGTCCTGGTTATGGACGACGAGGAAACCATCCTCGAGCTTTTGGGCGTGGAGATACCCGAGCTGGGCTACGAGGTCGAACTGGCGGCCAGCGGAGAGGAAGCAATAAAATTATACAGGGAGTCCATGGAAAACAATGACAAGTTCGACGCCGTCATTCTCGACCTGACCGTTCGCGGGGGAATGGGCGGCAAGGAAGCGCTCGAGAAAATGCTCGCCTTCGACCCCGAGGTCAAGGGCATTGTCTCAAGCGGGTACTCGACGGACGCGATCATGAGCAACTATAAGCAATACGGCTTCAAGGGAGTCATCGCCAAGCCCTATCGGCCAGAGGAACTAAGCTTGATACTTATGTCCGTAATAAATGGAGAAGACTGAAAAGCGGAGTATAATATAGGTCCATTAGCGTAACCTGAAACCCGAAACCTTGAACTTTGGACGCCCGAGGGCCCATCTCGAAAGCCCTTCGGGTTTGATTTTTTCGCGGAGGTAGCTATGAGCCCCAAAAAAATAGTCGTTATCGGAGCGGTGGCCGCGGGAATGAGCGCGGCCAGCCAGGCGAAAAGGCGGATGAAGGACGCCGAGATAATCGTGTTCGAAAAGGGAAACGACGTAAGCTACGGCGCCTGCGGCATGCCCTATAACGTGGGAGACCCCGATCGAGATATCTACGACCTTAACGTTATCAGCGCCAAGGATTTTCGGGAAAAACGCGGGATCGACCTCCGGACCGAGAGCGAGGTGACCTCCATTGGCCGGGAAAACAAAACGGTCAAGGGCGTTGACAAAAGGGGAGGGGAGTTCGAGGAAACCTACGACCTCCTGGTGATCGCCACCGGAAGCCGCGCCGTCTACCCGCCCGTCCCCGGTATCGACTCGGAAGGAGTATTTCCGCTCAGGACCCTCCAGCACGGCGCCGCCATGAAGGAAAAACTGGCCTCGGGCAAAGTCAGGGAGGCCGCGGTCTTGGGAGGCAGCTACCTCGGTCTCGAGCTGGCCGAGGCCCTTTGCCACCGGGGCGTCAAGACCACCATCGTCAAGAGAAAACCCCGGATGCTGAAATTCCTGCCCGTTGAATTCGACGAGATGATAAAGGAGGAGTTGGCCAAAAACGACGTGCCCATAGTTCACGGCCAGTCCATCCAGGAAATCCAAACCTCGGGCAGGGTCAAGATGATACTGTCGGAAAGCGAGATCGAGTGCGACATGATAACGCTGGGGACCGGCTTCGCTCCCCGCTCCGAGCTGGCCAGGGACGCCGGACTCGAGCTGGGACCGGCGGGGGCCATCGCGGTTGATGAATACGGACTTACTTCCGACCCGAATATCTACGCCATCGGGGACTGCTCGGACAATTTTCATCACCTTACCGGCAAAAGGGTCTGGGTCCCGCTCGCTCTTCACGCCAACCGGGCGGGAAGGATCGTGGGGGCCAACGTCTCGGGAGACCACGAGAAGCTCCCTCCCGTGCTCGGGACCTCGGCGGTGAGGGTGTTCGGTCTGGAGGCCGCCGGGACGGGACTGACGGAAAAAGAGGCTAAAGACGAGGGATTCTCGCCGGTTAGCTCGACCATCAAGTCCAGGACCAGGGCCCATGCCTTTCCCGGAGCCGGGACTATCCACGTGCATCTGACGGTTGACGGGGAAACGGGGAGGATGCTGGGCGGGGCCATAGTTGGGTCGGAATACGCCGCCATCCGGATTAACGTACTGGCTGCGGCCGTGCAGAGCAATATGACGGTCCTGGACTTCTCGAATCTTGACCTAATGTACTCTCCGCCTTTCTCACCGGCGTGGGACCCCCTCCTGGTTTGCGCTAATCAACTGGTCAAGAAAGCGGGAACGGCAAAATAAAGCCATACGCTAATAATTCAATAATAATGGGATGATACACTTTCAATCGGCAAAAGATGAAAAGGAAATGAAAAGCCTGACGACCGGCCCGTTATACCCGTATGTATAACGGGCGTTACCCTTTAACTTGACAGATTATTAGGAGATTCTAAATTTAAGTTGACAAAAAGGGGTATATGGTGGTATAATTAAAATAAGATTAAAAAACCAGGCATAAATATTTAATAAGTTCCTCGCTGAATCAGACGCTCCTTTTACCATGCTCGCTTTGCGAGATTGATAAAGCCGTAGCCCACGCTCCAATGCTCTCGTTCCCAAATGCCGGGTTTTCTGGGGAAAGATCATAACTAATGACCGAGACCATTGCAATAAAATGATAATTATTCCTTTGTTAGACACATTGGCGCCATCGATGGCCAGACCGCCCGCAAGGCGGAAACCGTACCTTTCTATTCTCGCGTGCTCTCTTTTTCGTATTCCTAAGCATGAAGCCAAGCTCTGTCCAGCGCAACTGACTAGTGGCTGGAGTAGACACAGTTTGGTCTTTTGGAACTCGCTTTTCATTAACGCTACTAATCGTTAAAGGAGGTCAGGCATGTTCAAACAAGGAGACGTCGCTGTATACCCGGCTCATGGGGTCGCGATGGTCGAGGGAATCGAGAACAAGGAAATCTCCGGCAGCAAGCAGACATTTTACGTTTTACGGCTGCTTGACAACAACATGACCATCATGGTGCCGCAAGACAACGCCGAGATCGTGGGCCTTCGAGGCGTTATCCAGAAAAAGGAAGTTACTCAGGTCTATAAGATACTTAGAAAGAAAAAAGGCAGGGCCTGCTCTCAGACCTGGAACAGAAGGCACAGGCAATACATGGAAAAAATCAAAACCGGCTCCCTTTACGAAATCGCCGAGGTCTTAAGAGACCTATATCTTCTCAAGCTCGACAAGGAGCTTTCCTTTGGAGAAAGAAAAGTACTCGATACGGCCAGGAGTCTCCTGATCAAGGAACTGTCCATCGCCAAGGACATGGAGGAGGCGAAAATCGAAAAGGAAATCGAAAAAATCTTCCACGCCTGACCGCGCGAAGAATTACCACGAGGCCCGGACTATAAGAAAGCTCCGGGCCTTTTTTTCCTCACTTTTCCCGGCCCTCTTCTTGCTCGGGGAAGTAATCGACAATCAATGGATTGCCGGGTGAAGGGGCCTCGGACCCCGCTGGCAGGGTGATCCAGATGGTCCTCTCCCGGCTGTAATATTGAAATGGAGCCAAGCCATCTCCCTCGCTCATGGCCGGATTGAAAACAAAGGGCCGTTCGTTGAAGAGCACTTTCGTGGTAAGGGGTACTTCCACCGACCAGACAAAAAGCATGGGCTTTGCCAGCTTGGACCGGTAAATCGAAATTCCTTCCCCCTCGACGTTTTCTGCAAGCTCGAAAGAGGAAAGAGCGTCGCGCACGCGGGTGGACTCCAGTTTATCAAGTAGCTCGGCAGCCTTGGAGGAACCGTATAAGCTCGAGGCCGACGCGTAGAAAAAGGAAGCCGCGCCGGGCATGGGGGCATCCATGAAGCGGTCTCCCGCGAAGATCAGGTCATCGGCGGAGAGCGAGTCTTTTCTTTCGCGAATGAACCGGCCAAGCTCGTGGTGCATTAGGTCCCACGTTCCGGCTTTTCTGTAACCCTCGGCCGCGATGATCAGGAAAAGGCGCTTCTCGCTGGACGGCGGTCCTTGTCCTATCTCCACGTTTTTCCAGGATGAAGCCTTAAAAATGCCTCGTTTAAAAAAAGGCGAGACGGCGGAAAAGAGTAAAAGGACGCAAATAATATACACGGCCAGGGCGATTTGAGGCCCCCTGCTTTTTAATCGTTCAGGAAGAGACGAGACCCCGGCGGCGGCAATGATCGCGAAGGCGGGAAGGACCGCCATCCGGAAGCGGCCAAGGTAAAAGACGGTGGCGTAAAAAAACAAAAACCAGATAATGGAACACGCCATGGGCCAGGCCCCGCGTTTTTTGAATAGCGCGATCATGCCCGGTCCCAGCGCCAGGATGATGAAGTAATCCAGGAAAAGATTAAGGGCCCCTATTGACTGGACGGCCGCTGGGGACCAGGAATGACCGAAATCTCCTCGAGTTATCCAAGACGGCGCGGCGTTGTCTATTCTGAACAGACCCGCAAGGAAGCGGTTCGCGTACATCAAGGCCGCCTTTTTCGGATTTTCCCCGATACACTCGAGGGCCTTGTCCATAAGAAGACTATCGCGATCGCCGTAAGGGATTTCGGGGCTGGATAAAAACATAACGTTTCTGGCGAACTCGTTGTACTGGTCGTAACGCCTGGAATCGGAATTCTGGAACTCTCTTATCGATGGCAGTCCGCCAGGCGATTCGTAATCGCCGCAGTAAGAGACGCTATAGTTATAGCCTTTATAAGTATTGATAAAAATCCATTCTCCAAAATGAGCGCGGGCCGCGGTTATGGCCGGAAAAACCGTGAGCAGGGCGGCGGCGCCGCAGAGAATCCATGGGAACGCGTGAGTCTTGAGGTCCCTTGCCTTAACGGCCTTTACTCCGCCCACGACGGCCAGCAGGGCGAACATGGAACTGAACTCGGGTTTGAGAAGGCAAAGAAGCCCGGCGGCGACTCCCGCTATAAAGGCCTTAACTTTTTCGTCGGGCCGTAAAAGCATGAGATGGACGAGGTTTAAGGACAATATAAAAAGAAAAGCCGCCATGGCCTCCCGGTAAAATTTGAAAAAGAAGAATAAAAAGTCCGGGAAGAAAACCAGAATGGAAGCCGAGGCCAAGGCCGCCCGCCGGCCCATGGTTTTAAGCGCCAGCCTGTAAGTGAGCGCGGTGGTGGGAATGATAAAAAGGGCCTGCAAGAAAAGAATCAGGAAAGGCTTGAAACCCAAGAGCTTCATGGCAAGAGAAAGGAGGAAAGGATAAAAAACCGGCCGGCACGGGTTGGACGGAAAGCCTCCAAGAAAAAGCTCGATACCCTGTCCCACGTAGGTTATCGAGTCGTCGCCGGGCCAGGCCCCCCGGGTTGACGGAAACAAGAGGATAATAAACGCGGACTGGACCGCGAGAAGAAAGATTATTCCTCGCTCTCTTTTAATAAAGTCGATCATATTTACAGGCCTTGCCTTAGCGCCCAAGATGGAAGAACTTCACCGAGCTTCTTGTAAAAGTCCTTTTCTTGGCGGCATAGCCGCTTTGGAGCGCGGTCGCTTGAGACCGCTTTTGATGGCCTTGGCTTGACAAGGCCTAATAATACAGCGGCTAGCCTCGCGTCAAGCCGCTCGGAAGAAAAGCGGCGTCGAGCCGCCGCACTCCAAAACGGGACTTTTTAGGTCATACATCTTCCGGCAACCAGTATGTAACCTTGCCATATATTGTGCAAATGATTCGGCTTTCATGGCCTGGAGATGAGAGTGAGATAATTTTGCCGACTTATGATTCCAATAGTGTTATAATGGCGTACACTTCGGGAGTATTTTCCCGCAAGGAGACGATCGTGGCGTACGAAAAGCTTCTGATATATTTCATGAGCGGCACGGGCAACAGCTTCCGCGTGGCCAACTGGGCGGCCGAGGCCGCGAAGGGGCGGGGCATGGAGGCGGAGGTGGTCCCGGTGAACCGGGGCAATCCCGAGGAGGAGATCGAGGACTCGGAACGTCTGCTCCTGGGGTTATTCATGCCCACCCATGGATTCACCGCTCCCTGGCTGGTGATCAAGACCGCGCTGGGCTTCCCGAGGAGGACTAAAGTCAGGGCCTTCGTCGTGGCCACGCGGGCGGGCTGCAAGTTCGGGGCGCTCTTTACGCCCGGCATCTCCGCCACGGCCTGTTTCCTTATCTCCTTCATTCTGGCCCTCAAGGGATACAAGGTGATGGGCATAAGGGGCGTGGACATGCCCTCCAACTGGATCGCGGTCCATCCCGGATTCAGCGCCCAGTCGGCCGAGGCCATCAAGGCACGCTCCCGCCCCAAGTTCGAGAGGTTTGTCGCGTCCATACTCGAGGGCCGGCGGGCATGGCTTTCCTGGAACGTCCTTTACGAGGTCATCTGGGCCTTAGTCCTCTGGCCCATCTCGCTTGGATACCTCCTCATAGGACGGATATATCTGCCCAAGTTCTTCTTCGCCAACGCCAACTGCAACGGGTGCGAGATATGCGCCCGGGAGTGTCCCGTCGGCGCCATCACCATGGTGGGCAAGGAGAACAAGCGCCCCTATTGGTCATATCACTGCGAGAGCTGCATGAGGTGCATGGCCTTCTGTCCGCGATCGGCCATCGAGGCCAGCCACGCCTGGGCCGCCATCCTGATCTGGTTTTACGGGCCTTTCGCGGTCCTGCTTATCGGGGGCGTCCTCTGGCTCTGGCCTTCCTTGAATGAGGCTACCTTGCGCTCTTTTTTCTCGATCCTGGGCTGGTTCGTATTTTATCCAGTGGTCATTGCGCTTTATTACCTTTTCATCAGGGTTACGGGCTGGCGTCCCCTGAACCTCGTCTTCACCTATCTGACATTCACCCACTACTGGAAGCGCTACCACGAGCCCGAGACGAGGGTAAAGGACGTCTCGAGGAAAGACTCGAACTGAAAGGGAATCAAGCGCGGGCTTGAGAATCCCGGCCTCCTTTGCGATGATAAACGCTTAGCATTCCAAGCGAGGGGGGACCATGACGTTCGGACGAAGACATTTTTTTCTTTTCACAATAGCCGCGTTTTTTATTTCTCTTCCTTGCTACGCGGACAAGATTCATGACGCGGCCTTCTCCGGCGACGTGGAGAAGGTGAAAAAAATACTCGACAAGAAGCCGGAAAAGGCCAATGAAGTGGAGAAAAGCTGCGGCTGCACGCCCCTTCATATAGCCGCGGAGGGAGGCTACTCCGGCGTGGTGAACGCCCTTCTCCAGGCGGGCGCGGACCTCGAGGCCAGAAAGGAGGGCAACGAACAGACGCCGCTCCACTTCGCGTCCATCAAAGGAAGGCTGGACGTGGTGAAGATTCTGGTGGAAAAAGGCGCGGCCCTGGAGGCGAGGAACTACGTCGGCTACACTCCGCTGCACCTGGCGGCCTACGAGGGCCAGGCCGAGGTGGCCGAGTATCTTCTTAATAATGGGGCCAACGCCAACGCCAAGTGTAACGACGGCAAGACGCCGCTTCGGATAGCCGTCGAGCGCGACAAGCCCAAGGCCGCGGCCGTCCTGGCCCGCTCGGACAAGGTGGACCTTAACGCGGCCGGCTATAACGACTTGACCCCCCTTGCCTTCGCGGCGGCTTCCTCCTCGGCCGAGATGGTAAGGACGCTTATCGATAATGGGGCCGACGTGAACGGAAGATGGCGGGAGGGTTTCACGCCTCTTCACTCGGCGGCGTTCAAGGGAAACAAGGAAAACGCCTCCGTCTTAATCGAGAAAGGCGCGGAGGTGAACGCCGTCACCAAGACGGGCGTCACGCCTCTTCACCTGGCGGCGGAAGAGGGCAAGATCGAGGTGGTCGAGTTTCTCGCGTCCAAGGGCGCGAGCGTCAACGCGGCAAACCGGGACGGCAACTCCGCCCTCCACGTGGCGGCCCATAAAGGGGACAAGGATACCTGCGAGTTGCTCCTTAAACTGGGGGCCGACGTCAACGCCAGGAACAAAAAAGGCCAGACGCCCGTCACCATAGCCCTCCTGGCCGACAAGAAAAACGTGGCCAGGTTTCTCGAAAAACAGGGCGGGACCGAATAGGGAGATCGGATTGACGGCGCTCATCTTGGAAAGGGATTCCGATGCATAAGAAGTTCGGCTGGCCCATGGCCGCCACCATTATCGCCCTGGCTGTCCTGGTGGTTTCCCACTGCGGCGGCAAGATACCGAGCGGTCCGGGCAAGAAAAAGGCGCCGGCCTACGTGGGCGGTCCTTTCCAGGCCAGGCCGCTTCCGGCCAAGGACGTGGCGCCTCATCCATGTCTTTCGCCCACGAGCTGCATTCACTCGGACTCGTACAACTCCGACGTTGACGACCTGATGGGACCGCTTGGGGTGGACCCCTTCGTCAAGACGGGCTTTATCGGCATGTGTCCGATTACCATGTTCGACGGGAAGGGCCGGATGGCGTCCGTCTGCCTCGATAAAGAGGTCATCGGCATGGGCATCACGGCCATTGACCCGGACACGCTCGAGGTGATTGACCGCTACGCCATTCCCATAGATTTCCGGAAGCTTTTCACGGGAGGGGAGGGCGACCAGGGGGTTTCTGTCAACGGTGGCTATTTCCATCTTGACGCGGACGGCCGGGCCATAGTGGGCACGCAGGACAACCGCTTCCTGGTGCTCGAGCTTCGGCCGGGCAAAGGCGGGGCCCCGAGATGGACGAAGATGAGGGAAGTCGACTTGAACCCTCACCTTCCCAAGGGCCAGGTGCTGATCGACACGGTCCCCGATTGGGAGGGCCATATCTGGTTCGCCTCCTCGGGCGCGGCGATCGGATACCTGGACGAGCAAGACCGTGTCCGTAAGATGGACCTTCCGGGAGAGTTCATCGAGAACGGACTGGCCGTGGCCGAGGACGGGGTGTTCGTCCTGACCAGCGACGCCGCCTATCGGTTCGAGATCGGGCCGGACGGCGAGCCTCGCCCTACCTGGCGGGAGGGCTACGAGAGGAGCGCAACGGTAAAGCCCGGCACCTTCGCCCTGGGTTCGGGATCGACGCCCACCTTGCTCGGCGACGATCTCATTACCTTTACCGACAACGCCGACTCGCGCGTGAACCTCCTGGTCATGAGGAGGGGGAACGAGGTTGAAGGCTCCCGTACGATATGCAAGGTCCCTCTTTTCGAGGAGGGCAAGAGCGCGGTGGACGTGTCGATGATAGGATACGGCCGCTCGATCATTGTGGAAAACATTTACAACGCGGGCGGTTTCCTTTCCGATTATCGCGGTCTCGAGCCGGGCCTCATTCGGATCGACGTGAGGGATGATCTCGGCGGATGCGAAGAAGTCTGGGAGGCGCCTATACGGTCCACCACCGTACCCAAGCTTTCCACCAGGAACGGCCTGATCTACACCTATACTCAGGACGTCGATATCGAGGACCCGGTGGACGCATGGTATTTCACCGCCGTCGACTTCGAGACGGGCCAGGTGGCGTATCGGGTCCTGGCGGGAACGGGAAAAATGTTCGCCAACGCCTTCGGGGGAGTGGCTATCGGCCCGAACGGGGCCGTCTACCAGGGCGTGGCCGGCGGAGTGGTCTACATGAAGGACGGCAAAAACGGGCAATAGGCGCGGTGAAGGAATTGATGAAGGAAAGGAATAGAATGGGACGGTTTGGGAAAGCGGCGGTTGTTTTACTGGCGGTTGTTTTACTGGGCGCGGCGCCCGAGATCAAAAAGGTCGAGTCCCTGCAAGGGCCCTTTTTAAAAAGAGGCTACGCGGGATGCGTTCTTATTTGCGACCTCGAGAAGGACGAGTACATGAGCGGCGATCCCGACAGATGCACGCGCCGCTTTTGTCCCGCCTCCACCTTCAAGATTTTCAACTCCCTGGTTGCCCTGGAAACTGACGTGGCCCTTGGTCCGGATTTCGTCATTCAATGGGACGGCAGGAATCGGGGCAGACCTGAGGCCGACAAGGACCTGACCATGCGTGAGGCCATGGACCTTTCCGCCGTGTGGTACTACCAGGAACTGGCGAGGCGGATCGGCAAGGAGAGGATGCATAAATACGTTGACCTCTACGGCTACGGCAACCGGGACCTGGCCTGCGGCATAGATACTTTCTGGCTGAAGGGGTGCCTCGAGATAAGCCCGCTCGAGCAGGTCGAGCTGTTGAAGTCCCTTTATCGTCGCGAGCTTCCCTTTAAAAAGGAAAACCAGGACGCGGTCTATTCCATTCTTCCCGAGTACAAGGGCGATGGGTTCAGGATCAAGGCCAAGACCGGGACGTCGAGAAAAGAAAGATTCGTTAACTGCTGGTACGTGGGTTATCTCGAACTGGAGAAGGGAAAGACCTACGCCTTCGCCACCAACTTCGAGAGCGACTCGAGGGACTTCGAGGCCCTGGCCGAGGCGAGGCTGGGAATTTCCCTCGAGGCCTTCCAGGCGCTTGGTCTTATCGGACCGCCCGGTGACTCGCGGAAGTAGGCCACCCGCGAACGGCCGGATGGAGGAGACCCATCCGGCGTGGGGCCTGGTTCCCGAGCGGTCTTTCGGACTTCATGGGCAATCTCAGCCGAGTATCTGATTGATCCTGGCCAGGAACTCCTCACGATCGATGGGCTTGGCGATGAAACCGTCGGGCGGCGGGACGTGTTTTCTGCTCGAGATGAATTTCTCGAACTCCTCGGATTTGTCTCCAAAGCCGGTTACAGCCGTGACCACCAGCACGGGCGTGTCCTTCAGCGCGTCGCTTTCCTTGACCTCCCGATAGACCTTGACTCCCGACTTCTCGGGCATGGACATGTCAAGCGTGATAAGGTCGGGCTTTTTCTGCTTGATTATGTCCATGGCCTCGTTTCCGTTGGAGGCCGCCATCGTCTCGTACCCATTGTCCTTTAAAAGGGTCGTCAGGTAAGTCCTCACGTCTCCCTCGTCGTCCACTACAAGAATAAGCTTTTTCGCGGCGTCTGCTGCCATGGTTAAACTCCTCCCTAATATTTCCTTCAAAGCGGGACTGGACCCCGACGCTCGCCGGCGGTCCCGCGCCTCGACTCGACGATCTTCTCCCGGGCGAGTCCTATTCGCCCTTCAATACCTTCAGCGCCTTGGCCAGTTTCTCCGGGTCGGCGTTATCCAGGAGGTCCTTGACCTCGTCCTTCATCTCGTCCGGCGACTCGGAGACCTCCATCTTCAAGGCCCGCTTGAGAGCGTTCACGTAGGTGTTAGCCTTGACGGGCTTCTCGAGATAGGACTCGGGGCCCACGATGGCCTTGCCGCTCATGACGTCCTCGAAGTCCTTCTGGCCCAGGTCGTCCTTGGCGTGGGCCGTGACCAGCACCACCGGTATCTTCTGCCAGTCCTTGTTCTTGCGCATCTCATAGAGGAACTTGGCCCCCGATTTCTTCGGCATCACCAGGTCCAAAGAAATGGCGTCGGGAGCGCTCGTCTTCACCTTCTCGATGGCCTCGACGCCGTCCGCCGCCGTCTCGACCTTGAAGCCCGCGTCCTCGAGCGCGGTCTGAAGAAAAAGCCTCACGTTCTCCTCGTCGTCGACCACCAACACGGTTTTTTCAGCGGGTGTAGCCATTTTAATCTCCTTCCTGCCATTGGTTATGGTTGATAAGCCCATTAAGCCTTCTTGTTTTCGCCCGAGCCGGTAAGCTCGGGAAGCCGCGACCTTTTGAACTCGAGACGGAAAGTCGAGCCCTCGCCCTCCGCCGAGCTGAGGTTGACCCGGCCCCCGTGCTCCTGGGTGATCCTTCTCGTCACCAGAAGTCCCAGGCCCGTGCCCTTGCCCGAGCCCTTGGTCGAGAAAAAGGTGGTGAACACCTTCTTCTTGACCTCGTAATCCATGCCGCAGCCGTCGTCCCTAACCTCGAAGTAAAGCCAGTCGCCCTCCTCATAGGTCCGCATATGAACGCCGCAGTCCTTCTTGTCGCTCATCTCGCAGGCGTCAATGGCGTTCGAGACGAGGTTGACCAGGCAAGTGTGAATCCCCTCGTGGTCGAGGTTGGCCGGGGCTACGCCCTCCTGGAAGTCGGCCGTAAGCCTGACGCCCGACTGGGCCGCCACGTCCTTGTAGAGGTCGTACACCTCGCGCGCGATCAGGCTCGGGTCCTCCACCGTGACCGACGGGGCCCTGCCGCGGGCGAAGTTCAGAAAATCCTTCACGTAGGTGGTGATGCGCTCGATGTTGTTCTGAAGCATCTCCCAGCCCTTGCGGGTCAGTTCCCTGTCGTCCTTTTTCATGCCCGAGTTGACCACGTACATGCCGCCCTCGAGGCCGGTCAAAACGTTCTTGATCCCGTGAGCCAGGCCCGCCACGGTCTGGCCCACCGCGGCCAGCCGCTCGGCCTCCAGCATCTCCCGCTCGAGCTGCTTGATCTCGGAGAGGTCCTGGAAAAAGCCGGCCGCCCCCAGGTATTTGCCCTCGCTGGTCAGGCTGGTCCCGGTGAAGCGGGCGGGTATCTCGGTCCCCTCCTTGTCCGTGATCCTGGTCTCGATCTGAAAGCCTTCGTCGTTGCCCTCGGCCAGGGCCTTGACGAACTCGTGGGGAGCGAAGTTCTCGAGCGCTCTTAGGCCGATGACCTCCCTCGATCCGTATTTGAAAAGGCGCTCGGCCGAGGGGTTGAAGATCATGATCTTGCCCTCCTCGTCGGCCCCAATGATGCCGTCCATGGCCGAGTTGATAAGGCTTTCCTGAAAGTCGAAGGCCTCCTTTAGCCTCTCCTCCAGTATCTTGGTCTGGGTCACGTCAAGGGCCATCTCGATGACGTGGGTGGGCTTGTCGCCTCCCCGGCTCAAGGGGGCCGTGGTCACGATGTAATGCACGGTCCTCCCGTGCTTGTCCGTGCCCACCTGGTAGGTCGTGTGCAGCCCGCCGTCCTCGAAGGTCCTCCGGGCCGGGCAGTCGCCGCAAACGTGGTCCTGCTGCTTATAGATATGGAAACAGCGCTTGCCGAGTGAGTCGCCGAAGGTCTTCCGGAAAAGCTCGTTGTTCCTCACGATGGTCATTTCCCTGTCGAGCACCACCACGTAACAGGGAACGCGGTCGAAAAGGAGGTCGTACTCCCTTTGCAGCCGTCGCGACTCGGTCACGTCGCTGGACATCTCGATCACGTAGGCGACCTTGCCCTCCTCGTCCTTGATGGGCTCGAGGTGGACCACGTAATAGGAGTCGCGGCCGTCCTTGTTGAGGCGCCATTCCTCGGTTACGCGTCCTTTCCCGTCGTCGAAAGTAAGCTGGGCCTTGCAGCCCTGGCAGGGGGCCTCCCGGTTCTTGAAGACCTTGAAGCAAAGATGGTCGGGGCCCTCGCCGAACTCCCGGATGAAACTCTCGTTCGCCTCGACTATGCGGAAGTCGCGGTCGATAATCGCGATGTTCGCGGGTATCCGCTCGAACAGCTCGTTACGGAGCCAGTTTTTAAGTTCCCCGTCCCGCATGTTCATTCCTCGCCCAGGGCGCGCCCGACCGCCTCCAAGAGCCTCGAGGCGCCGACCGGCTTCTCGATGAAGGCCGCCGGCTCGGGCACGCGCTTGTCGGGTATCAGCTTGCGGAAGCCCCGGCCGTCGAAATCACGCGCCAGGCTGAAGGCGCTGATGATGATGGCGGGCACGTCCTTGTAGCGCTCGTCCAGCTTGAGGTCCTTGTAAAAGGCTATGCCCGAGCGCCTGGGCATCATGACGTCCAGGGTGACGAGGTCGGGAACGGACTCCTCGAGCCTCGCCCAGGCCTCGTCGGCGTCGCCCGCCGAGACGACCTCGTAGCCGTTGTCCGAGAGCACCGCGCAAAAATAGGTGACTATATCGGGCTCGTCGTCAACGATCATTATTTTTTTCCCAGGCATCTTATGTTCCCATCAACCGTTTGGATTCCATCGCTTATATTAGCATGGCCGCCGAGCGGGCCGTCAATGCATTTCCCACTCGATAAAGCCGGGCTTGGCGTCCTCCATGCAGTTGACGATAAGCTCGACCAGGCCGCCGTAGCTTATATGGCTCTTGTTCCACATGTCGTAATATTTTATCAGGTCCCGAATCTGGCCCTTGCAGTTGGAGCAGGGAGCGCAAACGTACTTGTCGATCGAGGGGTCGAGCTCGTCCTTGAAGGCCCCCAGAATCTGCTCCATTTTCTTCCTGCCGCTGACCTGGGCCCTCCAGTCCTCGAAGTTGTGGCCGCTCATGATGGCGAAGCCCGAGCCGCCTCCGCAGCAGTAGTTCTCGACCCCGTGGGGCGTCATCTCGCGGAACCGGGGCGCGATGCGGTTGAGGATTCGTCTTTGCGGCTGGACGATTCCCATGTTCCGGACCATGTTGCACGGGTCGTGGAGAGTGACGGGGAAGTCGTTCCGGGACGGATCGAACTTGAGGTTGCCCCTGAACACGATCTCCTCCATGAGGGTCATCGAGCTTTCGCGCCGTATGTTGAGGTCGCCCGTCAGCACCCGGTCGGCTATGACCGTGAGCGCCTTGTGGGCGTGTCCGCACTCGCCCAGGACCATCTTCTTGACGCCCAGCTTCTGGGCGGCCTTGGCGTGCTTGATGGCGACCTTGGCCAGCATGAAGTCGTCGTAGAAGAGCCCGTAGTTGATGTTGTCGTAGCCCAGGGCGTCCATGGACTCGCTCGAGAGGGTCCAGCTTATGCCCGCCGCCTGGAACAGGGCCGCGAAGGCGCCGTGGTTCTCGGGCCAGGCCAGTATCTCGCCCGCGTTATGGATGAGCAGGATATCCGCTCCTTTCACGTCCCAGGGGGTCTTGATATCCATGCCCGTTTTTTCCGAGGTGTCCTCATCGATGAACTCGATGTTGTCCTTGACCACCTCCGGGTTCATGCCGGTGGATGACCCCACCTTGAGCTGAAGCATGGCCCCCCGGTCGTGAAGCTCCTTGGCGTGAATGCCAAGCTCCTGGCTGAAGAGCTTTCTTAGGTCGTGGGCGATGAGGGCGTTGTCCACCCCGATGGGGCAGGTCTGGGCGCAGCGGCGGCACAGGTTGCACCGGTAGGCCAGCTCGGCCAGGCGCGTGACCGTCCGCCAGTTGAGGTCGATGTCGCCGTGGCGCCACTTGGCGAAGTACTTGCCGCCGGGCTTGAAGTACTTGAAGTAGACGCGGCGAAGAATCTCGGAGCGGTAGGTCGGGCGGTAAAGGTCGTTCTTGCCCGAGCTGGTGTAAATGTGGCACGCGTCCGAGCAGGTCTGGCACTTGGCGCAGTTCTCCATCGAGAGGGTCAGGGGCTGGAGAAAGGTCCAGTTGTTCTCCTTGCTGAAAAGCTTCTCCAGGCCGGATAAAAATTTCCGAACCAGGGCGTCCTCCTCCTCCTTGCTCTTGGGCTTGGGTATGTTGAGGACCAGGGTGTCGTCAAGAGAAGCGCAGTAATTGCTCCTGGCGTCATCGCTGAGCTTTTTCCAGTCCGGCATGGTCTCGAGACCGTAAGGCTCGGGAAGAGGAGTGCATTCCATTTTATTAACGTGAGATACCTGATCGACGTCCTTGCTTATGTCCTCTATTTTTAGTTTGTCGGCCATTTTTATTACTCCATTTCCTCGGTCGCTATGTCAACCCAGTTCTTTCTGCCATCGCCCTTTATGTGGTCGGCGGCCCAGCTCACGGGGTATTGGACCTGCTCGATTATCTTCTTCTCGACGTCGCTTCCCACCTCGTTGGGCTCGTCGTCCCACCTGATCTTGTGGTAGGTGAACCATTTGAGGAAAAAATGGGACATGTGGGTCATGGGAATATAGGCCATCAAAAGGGTCGCCAGAACCACCTCGAGTCCAACCAGGAAGGACCCCACTGGACGGTTGAGGTCGAAGGTAATTAGGCCGCCCACGAAACCGCGCGTCAACTCGAAGTCGCCGTCGGCAAAGGCAAAGGCGAGCCAGGCCACGCCCAGAACGGCCATGAAGGCCACCAGGTTGAACATGGTCCCGAAAGAGGCGAACTCGCGAAGACCATGGTCGGTCTTCCTTAAAATATAAAGGCCGAAGGCCCCGGCGAAGGCCAGGGTCAAACCAACGAAGGCCAACGCGATGGTGGCGTAGTAAACCGCCGCGCCAAGAAAGCCGGCCTGGGCCGAGACGTCCATCCCGATCAGTTCCATCAAGGCCCCGAGCACGATGAGGCCGATCAGGCCGGCCAGGCAGTACAGCCCGAAGTGGAAAGGGAAGGACCGGTACCAGAGCTTTCGATTGTGCTCGAAAAGGGCGACCAAAAGGGTCATCTCGGGAATCATGACCCTAAGCTCTCCCATGAGGGACTTGTCTCTTTCCTTGGTCCACCAGTCGATCTCCTCGAGTATGGAGCCGCCGTAACGGGCTTTTGCGTACTCGTGGGCGACGGGATAGAGCTCCCACCTAAGATGCATGGGCATCCTCCACATCTTGAAGAAGCGGTAGGCCACCACTCCTCCAAAGGTCGCCACCGCCGCGTAGATTATAAGGTGGATTAATACGGTACCGCTCATTATGTCCCTCCTTGAAGTCCTTTTTATTTTTCATGCCCGGCCCGGAGGCGCGGCCATAGTCATAGTTCAGCAGGGCAAGGATTCGCCCCTCTCCTCGTGGGATTCTCCCACCATCTCCATCATCTTGGTCTCGGACAGGTCGTCGAGGCTGTAATCGTAGAGCACGTCCGTAATCCGGGTATTGATGAGACCCCACATGCGGCGTGATCCGCATACGTCCTTGAACTGGCAGTCCGAGTCGCCGTCAAGGCAGTCCAGGAGCTTGATGGGTCCAATGGACGCCTCGACGATTTCCCCGATTTTAATGTCTTTAGGTTCCCGGGCCAGGAAGTAACCGCCGTGCTTTCCGATAATGCTTTTGATAAGCGAGGCATTCTTGAGAGGTACCACGAGCTGTTCGAGGTATCTCATTGAAAGGCCTTGCATTTTGGCGATTTCTTTCAGTCCGATGGGTTTTTCGGCAGAGGCGTGATCGGCCAGATAGATAAGCATTCTGACCGAGTATCTTGCCCTGGTTGATAGTTTCATCTCGCCGCCTTTAGTCCTGGTATTCCTATAGGAAAACTAATTCGAGGAGCAAAAAAAATTTCGCCCCTTGTCTTTACGGCCTTCCTTTCCATGTCTTTGTCCGCTGTGTTCTTCATCATTCTCCTACCATTCCTATAGGATTAATATGTAGTAAAGAACGGATTACGTCAAATGTCAAGAAAAAAATGAAAACCAAATTAAAAAAAATTGCTTCTTAAATAAAATCAGTCGTTTGTAAAAGAATTGAGATGGATATAATCTTCTGAAGAGAGTATAAACACGATCTAAATGGCCTTTTGCAAAAGCCCCGATTTGGAGTGCGGCGGCTTGACGCCGCTTTTCCACCGAGCGGCTTGACGCGAGGAAAGGCTTTGAATTGATTGGCCTTGTTAAGCCAAGGACATCGAAAGCGGTCTCAAGCGACCGTACTCCAAAGCAAATATGCCTCCAAGAAAACAGGCTATAACAGAGGCTTCAAAGTCTGGTGATTTCGAGCCGCGTCACTTCCAGATACCCATACCCCGTGAAAAGCACCCGGGTTTCGACATAAGATGGCCACACGTGTCCTTCTACAGTGAAAGTGTCTGTAATTGTAGATAACTCTCCGCCAATGTCGGGAAGGGCTTTTTTCTCCGTCCTTTTTTTGCCCACTATAACGTCCCACTTTCCGGCCGGCTCGCTATTTTCCCCCAGGCTTGAATATTCAATCTTCAGCATGTAATCGCCAGGTTCGAGGAACCGGTAGGGGCCATAAATAAGATGCCCCTTTACATGCCGGCCGCTCTGGGCGTAACGGGCCGTTCCTTTAAGTTCACCCACGTTGGAGGGGAGGTCTGCGGCATGATAGCCCAGAGGGCCTTTGTCCGGAGTGGCGAAGAAAAGCATAATAAAACAACAAAGCATGATGGCGGCCCGGACGCGGTTTATCCACCTTGCGCGGTTTAACCCGTTTATGCCAAAGGTGATCAAAACGATCGAAAAGATAAAGAAAGCATAGTTGGGCGGATGATGGAGAAAGGCGGGATTGAAGGTGAAGTTCGGCATATAGCTCGTGATGATGGGATAAAAAGTGGCGCGGGCGTAATCGGGACTCAGGGCCTCGGCTTTTAACAGGAACTGATCCCGATACCAGCCGGGGACAAGCAAAAGCTGGAACAATAAAGCCATGGCAAAGAGCGCGTATATCGCCTTTTCATGTCGGTCCTTTATAGAACCAAGTGCAAAGGAAACGGGATAAATAAGCAAGGGATAGGAACTCCAGCCATAGCGCCCGGGAAAACAAAAGCCTCCGAATTTAACGTGGTGAAGGGAGTTTACGCCCAGGAGACTCATGTAGACCATGAAAGCGAAAAGGAAAAATGTAAGGTTTTTTCTCGCCATGGGAACAATGCCGACAAGGGCGAGGAAGAACAGTGGGTCCATCATGAATATGCCCGAGACCTGGTCCAGGTGATGGCCGAGAAACCCCATCACAAATGGCCAGAATTCTAAAACCAAAGAGCCCTTGCCGTAATGTCCTAAGATACTCCCGGTGTAGTGGTAATGGTAGAGCGGATAAAGCCCGATGGACGCGGCCAGCATGACGGGAGCGGCCAGAAGATATATGGGCCTCTTGAGAAGGTCGGCCGCGCCCTTTTTGCCCTCACCCAGAAAAGCAAAGCCCAGTATGACCAGGGCCGCGAGGCAGTTCTTGAAATGCAGCCAGGGCAAAAAGGCCAGGGCCAAGCCCAAAGCCAGGGCCCTGGCCGGACCTTTTTGCGGTTTTCCCCAGCCTTTCCGGCAGGCCTCGACGCAAAGGAGCGCCAGAACGCCGGTGGGTAAATCGGGAAAAATCTGGTTGGCCGCGGGCAAGAAGGGCAGGGCAAGGCAAAGGGCCAGCGCGCCAAAGACTGCCATCTTCGGCTTCCCCGTTTCCTCCAGCAGAACGCGATAGAAAATAAGGGGCAGGGCCGAGGCGAGAATGGCCATGAAGACCCTGGCGCCCGCGGTCCCGAAAAGCGCGTAGGGTACGAGAATAAGGAGTGGCACGCCCAGGTTGTGGTGGCTGAAGGTCCTTCCGTCGGGCAGGATTTCCTGGGGCTGGGGTTTAAGTCCCCTCAGGATATAGCCGTGCTCCATCTCGTCCTTAAAGTTATTGGTCAGGTCGAGGTCGAAGTCCTTCCATATACTTCTGGCGATCACCAGGTAATGCGGCTCGTCCCCCGTGATCTCATATCTCTTCTTCTTTTCCCAATCGAGCGGAATAAAGATATAGGCCACGATCGGGATAATGAGGAGCCATTCGACTCGAAAGGCAAGCGCTTGTTTCAGCGCGACCGCTGATTTGGATGGGAGAGGCAAATGGTTTTCCTTGAAGCTTTACGGCGGAGCCGTTGTAAAAGTCCTTTTCTTGGCGGCATAGCCGCTTTGGAGTGCTCTCGCTTGAGACCGCTTTCTATGGCCTTGGCTTGACAAGGCCAAAAAATACAAAGCCTTTCCTAGCGTCAAGCCACTCGGAAGAAAAGCGGCGTCGGGCCGCCGCGCTCCAAAGCGGGACATTTGCAAGAGGCTCTGGTATTTCCTTATTTCCTCGCGAACTCTTAATCAAAGAAACTGGAACCATCATATATCAGGATATCCTTGCCCTTCAAACCGCATATGAGGAAAGCAATCTTTCATCTCGCCGTTTTCGGCTCTTGTCTTTCCGGCCTCTGGTCACTTTCCCTTTTTGCGTATACAATCATTATCCGTGGCTAAGAGGGGACATGGAACGGGCGCTCCCGTTATCGCGCTGGTGGGACGGCCCAACGTGGGCAAGTCCACGCTGTTCAACAAGCTCACCGGGGCCAGGAAAGCCCTGGTGGACGACATGCCCGGCGTGACTCGCGACCGCAACTACGGGACCATGGACTGGCTGGGCCAGAAGTGGACCCTGGTGGACACGGGCGGTCTCGATCCCAGCGCGGAGGGCGACGTGCTGGCCGAGATGCGCGTGCAGACGGAGGTGGCCATACTCGAGGCCGACGCCGTGGTCCTCATGCTGGACGGAAAGGACGGCGTGACCCCCGGCGACCACGAGGTCTGCGGCATGCTGCGGAAGTCGGCAAAGCCCGTCTTCTACGCGGTCAATAAAATAGACGGGCCGCGCCACGAGGAGAGGGTGGCCGAATTCTACGAGCTGGGGGTCGATCTCCTGACCGGTATTTCCGCGGAGCACGGCTACGGCCTTGACGACCTTCTCGACCTGATCAAAGACAAGCTGCCCGGCGCTCCCGAGTTCGAGGAGGAGGACGAGGCTGACCTGGTCCCCCGCGTGGCCGTGGTGGGAAGGCCCAACGTGGGCAAGTCCACCTTGATCAACTCACTCCTCGGGGAGCAAAGGCACCTGGTACACGACGAGGCCGGCACCACTCGGGACGCCGTGGACAGCCTGGTCAACCTGGGCGGTGAAAAGTTCCTCTTTATCGACACCGCCGGCATGAGAAGGAAAAGCCGGATCGACACCAGGCTCGAAAGGTACTCGGTCATGAGGACCCTGAAGAGCATCGAGCGCTGCCACCTGGCCCTCCTCCTCATGGACGCCCAGGGCGGGATCGTCGATCAGGACGCCAAGATAGCCGGACTGGCCCACGAAAGGGGAAGGGCCCTGGCCATACTCTTCAACAAGTGGGACCTCATCGAGGACAAGGAAGCCGCCAGGCAAAGGCTCGAGAGGGAAATCAAGGAAAAACTTCCCCACGTGGATTACGCCCCCGTGCTCACCCTTTCCGCCAAGGAGGGAAAGCGGGTGGGAAAGATCGGGGACCTGGTAAGGCGGGTTATGGGGAACTTCAACCATCGGGTCACCACCGGCGAGCTAAACCGGAACCTCGAGACCTGGGTCGAGGCACATCACCCGCCGGCCAGGGGGAAAAGGCCGCTCACCTTTTATTACGCCACCCAAAGCGGGGTGCGGCCCCCCACCTTCGTCTTCTTCGTCAACCGGCCCGACCAGGTGCCGGCCTCATACGAGCGCTACCTGGTCAACAGGATACGCGAAACCTACGGCTTCGAGGGCTGCCCCCTCAAGACCCGCTTCCGGGCGAGGAAAAGGAAGGGATAAATTTTTGGGCCTCTTGCCCGCTACTCCTAAAGTCTAAAGACGTCGTTAAACCTATCGTTTTCAGTAATTTCCTTTTAACGCGGAAATAATGGGCCGTAATTATGCGGGTGAAGTAAGCGAAGAGCGGTGATGATTCCCGGCAAGCCCGCGGCTTACGCCGCCCATGCATGATGCATGGGCGAGCCAGGCTTGTGGATCGTTGCAGAACTTTCAGTCATATTTAATTCAGGGTCGCCCACGCATTTTGCGTGGGTGAGCGTGGCGAACCGGCTTAATGCCTCGGCATGGAGGGCGCTTGGCGGCGGTTTTGGTTTCCGCCCGCGCGTTTGGCCGGTAAGTTCGTCTATCTTCTTTTCGCGCCGACGTTCCTCATGTCCTTTAAGAACGGGAACCTGGACCTTACGCTCCGCGTCTCGTCGGGATCGATCTCGATGGCAACGTACTCGAGGCCGGACCCCGCGAGGAGCAGCTCTTTGCCGAGGGGACAGTACGCGGCCGAGCCGCCGGCGTATTGGATTCCGTTGCCGTCCCGGCCCGTCCGGTTTACTCCGATCGTAAAGCACTGGTTCTCGATGGCCCGGGCCTTGAGCAGGGCATGGAAGTGATCGGCCCGGGACTCGGGCCAGTTGGCGATGACCAGGATCAGGCTTACGTCCCTGGCCACGCGGCGGAAGACCTCGGGGAAGCGGAGGTCGTAGCAGATGAAAACGGCCGCCGGAACGCCCGCCAGCAGGAATGGCCCCAACTCGTCGCCGGGAACGAATACCTTGTCCTCCCCCGCCAGGCTGAAAGGATGTATCTTCTCGGCCTTCATGAGGATCGAGCCGTCCGGGCCAATGGCCGCCGCCAGGTTCCGGGCCTTGTCGCTCGAGGCCTTCTCCGCGTAGCCCGCCACCACCGTTATCTTGTGGCGCCCGGCCATCTCCTTCAGGCCCCGCTCGGTGGGCCCGTCCCAGTCCTCGGCCACTTTCGCCACGTTCATGGAGAAGCCCGTCGAGAACGTCTCGGGAAAGATTATCGCGTCCATCCCCTCGTCGGCCGCCCTCTTGATGAAGACCTCCGCCCGGGCAAGGTTGGCCTCCTTGTCCTCCCACCTGGCGTCGAACTGTATCAATGCAAGCTTCATGGCCATCGAAAATTATAGCGGCCGAACGCGAGCGGGTCCAGTGGCGGCGGGCTGAACTCTTCTGACGCCAACCGTATTGATCGGTCCATTATAAAGTGGATAAGCAAAAAATCGCTTAATCAGGACACTGCTGTCCAAAATAGGACGGACCTTGCCTTTGCCCCATTATAAAACGGGGATTCAGATGGTCAGACTATGGGTTTCCAGGTTGAGGTTATCCCTTTTTTTCCCGCCGGGGCTGTCCAAGACCGCTGATGGGAAGATATAGTTGCTCGGGTTTGGGCACGATCGGCTCCACGCCGAAGGGATTGTGCAGCCATTCCGTCAAATCCCGATAAGTAAAGAGGTTCAGCCGCGGCATGGAGGCCAGGTTCGAGAACGACCAGCCGGCCATGGATATGTAATGGAGCCACTTTAAAATAAGGATGGCGATCAAGGCTGTCCAAATCTGGATGAGCGGCGCGTTCTCGCTCGTGCCCACGAAGGACTTGATTTTGAGGTTTTGTTTCAGGGCCTTGAAGAATATCTCGATCTCCCACCGGTCCTAATAAAGCGCGGCGGGCCGGTTTTTGTTGGCGTAGGCGAGGGTCGACTTGTTGGGGTCCTTTTTGACGCCGAGGTGGACGAGCTCGCCCATGCAGCACTTGAGTCCGTTGCAGATTTCACGCGGGGAGTCGGCCCTCGCGAGTTGGCGGAACATCATGGCCACGAACTGGTCCCAGCAGGTGAAGCCCTTGGCCTTGTACTCGGCGTTGTTTTTCCTGACCAGGGCCGCGAACTCGGAGCGGGGAAAATGTTTCAATACTTGACTGAACAGGCTGGATACGCGTACCATAGTATAGTCCTCCTTGTTGCCATGGATTTTTGTGTAATAAAAGTATCCCACGGCATGGAGGACTTTTCATTTGAAAAGCTATCTTGGACAAGAGTGTTCTTTCCTTGTCTTTCATTTCATCCTCTCCGCCCGCGCGCATTGGCGATCAGATTCTCTATCCAACTCCACTTTTAAATACGACCGGCTTTATTTTTCAAGCCGCCACCCACCCGGCCAAGAAAAAGCGCGAGGGCTTTTGGTCCCCCGCGCTTTGGGTTTGGTTATTTTGATCTTCAGGTCTCGATGACCACGGTCCATCCGTGGGGGTCGTCGAGCTTGCCGTACTGGATGCCGGTGATGGTATCGTAGAGCTTCTGGGCGAGGGGACCCACCTTTCCGCCGCCGATGGTGACGGTCTTTTCCTTGAAGGCAAGGGAACCCACGGCGGAAATGACCGCTGCCGTGCCCGTGCCGAAGCTCTCCTTTAACTCCCCGCTCTGGGCGGCGTCCATTACCTCGCCGATCGATAGCCTCCGCTCGCTCACCTTCATGCCCCAGTCCCTGGCCAGCTGGATCACGCTGTCGCGGGTCACGCCGGGCAGGATGGTGCCGGTAAGGGGCGATGTAACCAACTCGTCGCCTATAAGGAAGAAAATGTTCGAGGTCCCCACCTCCTCGATCCACTTGCGCTCGTTGCCGTCCAGCCACAGGACCTGGGTAAAGCCCTTGGCCGCGGCGCGCTGGGCGGCGAGCAGGCTGGCGGCGTAGTTGGCGGGGGTCTTGGCCTCGCCCAGGCCGCCGATGGCCGCCCGGATGAACTCGTCCTCCACCAGTATCTTCACCGGCGCGAAGCCCTCCTTGTAGTAGGCCCCAACCGGGGACAGGATGATGAAGAAGATGTACCTGTCCGACACGTGGACCCCGAGGAAGGGCTCGGTGGCGATCACCGTGGGCCGGATGTAAAGGGCCGTGCCCGCGCTTTTGGGCACCCACCTCGAGTCGGCCGCCACCAGCTCGGTGATGGCCTGAAGGTGGTCGGCCTCGTCCAGCCTGGGTATGCAGAGCCGGTCGTTGGACCTGTTCATCCTGTCGATGTTGGCCTGGGGCCGAAAGAGGATGATCCTGTCGCCCGCGTGGAAAGCCTTCAGCCCCTCGAAGGTGGCCTGGCCGTAATGGAGCATGATGGTGGCCGGGTCCAGCGTGAAGGGCCCGTAAGGTACAATCCTTGGGTCATACCATCCTTTGTCCTTTTGATAGTCCATGATGAACATGTGGTCGGTGAACGCCTGGCCGAACCCGAGCTTGTCCTCGGGGGGCATGACGCCCTGTTTTCCGGACTTGGTGATGGAAATCTCCAGGGTCATTACAATTGTACCTCCTTAAATTAAGCTAAATAAATATGTATACTCCCAAACGGCCACGAGGTCAAAAGCGGACCGGTTTGGGAAAACAAATAAATTAGGAAGCCGAAAAAACGTTGGCTAACGCCATCGATTCCGAGGCCAAAAGCCCGTTCGCTTCGCTCACCCACGCAATATGCGTGGGCGACCCGGAATGGTGGAGGCTGGAGGTTGTTTACAAGACCCATGAGCATGGGTCGATATTACAATCAGGGTCGCCCATGCATCATGCATGGGCGGCGCAAGCCGCGGGCTGATTTCCTCACGCCTCCATTATTCTCTTACTAAGAACGAATATTAGTCTCTTTATAATCTTCTAACCCCGCGTCCACAGCCCGTTCGCTTCGCTCACCCACGCAATATGCGTGGGCGACCCTGATTCGTGCCGTGGTTGGAAATCAGGCAATGAGCTTCAAGCCAGGGTCGCCCATGCATCATGCATGGGCGGCGCAAGCCGCGGGCTGATTTCCTATACCATGGGGCCGGGAATTTTGATTACGTCCGGGCCAGGAAGTCCAGGATATGGCCGGCGATCTCCTCGCCCTTGTCCTCCTGGAGGAAGTGGCCGGCGCCCTTGATGGCAATCTCCGGCTGCTCTTTGGCCGTTGGAATGATGAAGCGAAAATATACGTCGCCCATCCTGGTGATGGGGTCCCCATCCGAGAAAAGGGGAATGGCCGGCTTGTTCCAGGTCTTGAGGAACTCCTGGGCCGCCTTCAGCTCGGGCGCGGCCTCGTACTCGGGCGTGACCGGGACCATGAGCGGCCAGGCCCTGGCGCCGGCCTTGTACTCGGGGCCGGGGAAAGGCGCCTCGTAGGCGGCCATCACCTCGGGCGCCATCGCGAGGCCCTTGCCTATGGGATGTTCCTCGTCCAGCTCGAGGAATCCTCCCTTTAATATCTCGCCGATGGGAAGCTCGTCGGTTGCCTTGACGTAATTGATCCACGTGGTCAGGGCCGGCGGAAGCGGTCCCTCCCCGGTGGGAAGGCCCGTGTTCATGATGACCAGACGGGAGAAGCGCTCGGGCATGAGGCTGACCACCCGGAGGCCGATCAGTCCGCCCCAGTCCTGGCACGCGAGCGTGATATCCTTGAGGTCCAGCTTCTCGATAAGGGACATGATCGTGTCCCGGTGCATCTTGTAGGAATACTCGCCCACCTCGGTGAACTTGTCCGAGCGCCCGAACCCGATGAAGTCCGGCGCGAGGACCCGGTGGTCTTTGGAGAGGGCCGGGACCATCTTCCGGTAAAGATAGCTCCAGCTCGGCTCGCCGTGCAGGCAGAGGATGGGCTCGCCCGACCCCTCGTCCACGTAATGGACGCGCGTCTGGCCTAGCTGGGCGTAGTTGGGCCTATACGGATATCCCGGCAGGTCCTTGAATCTATCGTCAGGCGTTCTGATGACGGCCATGGTCCCTCTCCTTGTAAGTCCGATTACTTGGCCAGGTTCTCGAGGAAGCTTAGCCTTTTGCCGCCCTTGCCGATAAACTCGGTGACTTTATCCAGGCCGGCGCCCGCCACGATGCTTCCATCCTTGATCGGCTCCGGGCGATGCATGCCTCTTCCCTTTTTGACCAGCACCTCGTCGCCGTAGGTATTGTAGTAGGTCCAGCGGACCGGAGTCTCGTGGGACTTGGGCCCTCCGTTATTAAGCTTGGCTTTCTTCTTGACGCCGTGGGTAATATACCTGGCCATGCCCCTGGTCAGAAGGGTGGGCGGTCCGATCTCCTTTTTATAGCGGTCCTCCAGGGCGGCCGCCTTCCTTCGTACCTCGTCGCTCGGGTGATGGGTCTTGATCGAGTGCATGAACGAGTAAAAGCCCGAGGCGATGAGCTTGTCGCGCTTGGCCAGGGCCTGGCGGAAGGGGTCCTGGTCGTTTTTATATTTGGCGTAGGCGTCCATCACGCTTTCCATCATCTGCATGGTGGGCGGCCCGTTCACGTCTCTCAGCCGGTCGTGGGCGTACTCGAACATCTCGCTGACCTCTTCCCGCGTGATGTTCTTGTAGGAGAACAACTGATCGCCCCAGAAGTGGGCGTCCTCCCACCGGTAGGAATCGAGAATCCGCTCCTCCTCCAACATGCGGTCGTATAGCTCCGTTCCCGGGCAGGGAAGGATATGCGATATCTGGTAGAACATGGGCTTCAATTGCACGAACTGCTCGATGTCCTCCTTCAAGTTCTCCTTGGTGTGGAAGTCGAACCCAACCACCATGGAACCGGTGGGCTGAATCCCGTGGGTACGCAAGCCCTCGAAGACCTCCTTGACCTGGTTGCCCTGGCGTTTCTGGTAGGTGTCCGAGGTCTCGTTCTCGCCCGCGAGAAAACTCTCGACCCCGATCCATACCATCTGGCAGCCGTTGTCCCTTATCTCCTCGGGCGTGAACTGGGAAAGGGACCTGATCGAGCCGAAGGTGTAATACCTCACTCCCCAGGTGCTCTTGTGAGAGCGAAGGAGCCTTCCCAGTTCGTGGACGTATTCCTTGTTGATGAAAAAATCCTCGTCCCAGAGCATGATAAGAAGTTCCCTAAAGCCCATGCGGCGCTGGAAGTTCCGGATAAAGCGGTAGACCTGCTCGGGCTCGGCCACGTAGATTTTATTCCTCTTGAAGAAGGCGCTGGTGTTGCAGAAGTCGCAGCCGCTGGGGCATCCCAGGCTGACGAGTATGGAGGGAATTCGAAGGCGGGCGCCGTCCGATTTAATCCCGCCCGAGTGTCCGAGGAACCCGCTTATGGAGAACATGGGCATGTTGTACTGGGTGATCTCCCTGTCGATGGGCTCGTCGCCCAGGACCCGGCGCAGGAAGCGCACTCCTTCCTCGCGGCAGAGGAAGTCGGCGTTCTCGCGGATGTAGTCGGCGTCGCCCTCGACGTCGCCGGGAACGGGCGTGGACAGGGCCGAGACCCCGTATCCGCCCACGATGATCTTTGTGTCGGGACACTTCTCCCGCGTCAGTTTGATCATCCGGGCTATCTTGGCGGTGTGAAGGCTTTTGAGCTGGAAGCCCACGTAATCGTAGCCGTTCTCGAGTTCGGCCTCGAAGTCCTCCCAGGTGGGGTTCTCGAGCACCGTGGTCGGGTTGGTGACGTTTTCCGCCAAAAGATAAAGCGCGAAGTAATGGCCATACATGTCGAGCTGGAAATCCCCGTGCTTTCTGGTCCACCTGGTACTCATAAGGTTGAGGGGGTCCTCGCCCCGGAGGGGGGCGTTGGGGCAGTAGCTCGCCGTTAAAAGAACTCTCGGTTTGTTATTCAATTTATTTTCCTTATCCGCGCGAGGCGCGTTTTCGCGCGAGCGTCTCCATAAAGAGCGGACGCCCGCGTCCGGTTAGACTGAGGTTATTTGGATTTCACTCCCCAAGTCGGCCGGCAAAGGGGGGGCCGGATTTCCGTTATTCCCTCTCACGCGGGAAGTCCCCACACGGACGGGCCCTTTGGATATTTCCCTTCCAACCGACAATCAAGTCTAATGAGAAAAACTCGATTTGTCAAATTCTTTGTTCAAATATAAAATGGCCCCCAAACGCGGGAAACCCGCTTGTTGAGCAGGTGGTAAAGAATATACACCAGTCGGTAAACCGGATAATATTGACGAAATATTATCATTCAATAGTATCCATGACGCCAGGACATGGCAATAAAATACGGCCGGCGCCAACGCTTTTGGGGCGCTTGTTCACCGGTCGGGTCCGAAGTCCACGTCCGCTGCGGGCAGGTCTAGGTAGCGCCCGCTTTCGAGGGCCATCCTTACCGCTATGCCCAGGGCGTCGACCAGGTCGTCGTGTCCGGACTCGGGGAAGGCCAGCATCTCCTCGATCAAGTCGCCCGCCCCGGTCTCGGGAAAAGTAATCCTTCCCGTCTGCACCAGTCCCTGCAGCCTCATGGCCCGGGCCACCTTGTCCCTGGTCTGCACCACCGACGAGACCGGGACCCGGCCGTCGCCGCGCAGTCTCTGGACCAGGGCCTCCTGGTAGGAGTTGGACTCGATACCCACCGTCACCACGGGAAAGTCGGTCGAGTCGTGGGCCGCGAACAAGGTCTTCACCGTCTCGAACTGTTCCTCAAAGGTCAGGCGCGAGCGGTAGATCGAGACCAGGTGAATAGATTTGCCCGACGAGGCCACGGTGACGTGGGCGAAGTAGTCGTTGTGGTCCGCCAGGCCGATGGCCAGGTCCACGCCCTGGAACTTCCGGCCCGCCGGCGGGGCCGGGCCGAAACGTATCCACTCGGGACGGAATATCTTGCCCTGCATCAGGCTCACGTCGTTTTGATACTGGGAGTTGAATATGGCCGGGCCCGCCTCCTCCCGTTTTTTCCGCAGGGCCTTAAGAGGGAACTTCTCCTCCCACAGGGCCTTCTCCGATTCTCCGCTTCCCGTAATGGCCTTCTCGATATAAACGGGGACACCCCTTTTAATAAGCCGCCCGTAAAGGTCGTCGTAATGGTAGCGGGTGCCGATGACCCGAAGCTTGCCTCCGGGCTCGAGGGTGGGTAAAAGTACCTTGTAGTACCAGTTGAAGAGCCGCTCCCTGCCGCTCCTGGACCTGGCCGACTCCTCGTCCACCACGTCGTCCAGGATGATGAGGTCGTAATGCTTGCTGATGACGGGTCCCAGCGCGCCCAGGGCGGTGACGGTCGGCTCCTTGGCCGTTTTCGTTCGGGACGCGAGGCATATCTCGGTCTCGGTCCAGGGGGTCCCCTTCAGGCCTCCGGCGATCCGGACCACCTCGGGGTTGGACTCGAGGTGGCTCTTGATCTCGCGCAGGAAACCCGAGGCCTGGGCCTGGGTGCTCGAGGCGATGAGCACCCTCACGTCGGGGTCATCGAGCGCCCGCCGCAGGGTATAGGCCACGGTCATGACGGTCGACTTCCCGTGCCCGCGAGGGGCGAGAAGGAGGGACGTCTCGCGGTCGGCGGCGAACCTCCACCATCTCGAGTGGAAGTCGAGGAACTGGTAATTGAGGGTCTTGGTAACGAACTCTTCGTCGTCCTCCAAGGCCTCGGGCTGATCCCGGTTCTCGAGGAAGTCGATCCAGTTTTCAATCATCTCTCGCCTTTGCTTCCCACTGGCCTTACTCATTTTTTCCTCCCTTCTATCCTGGTTGAAAGCTTTGCGCCGCCGCGATTAGCCTGGGTCGCCCATGCATGATGCATGGGCGGCGCAAGCCGCGGGCTGATTTCCAATCTCCTTCGGGACCCCTTCCGGCCCTATCGGTCGCGATTAATTACTTCGTCAAAATCTTCCACCCCCGCGTCCCCAGACCGTTCGCTTCGCTCACCCACGCATGATGCGTGGGCGACCCTTCGTGCCGGCGGAGTCACCCCGCCCAGCGCGGGTGGCGCGGATAGCTCGCCTATCCGCGCGGCGAAGCCGTTGGATTTTCATGTACTAGCCTGGGTCGCCCATGCATCATGCATGGGCGGCGCAAGCCGCGGGCTGATTTCCAATCTTCTTCGCGACTTCTTCCGGCCCTATCGGTCGCGATTAATTACTTCGTCAAAATCTTCCACCCCCGCGTCCCCAGCCCGTTCGCTTCGCTCACCCACGCATGATGCGTGGGCGACCCTTCGTGCCGGCGGAGTCACCCCGCCCAGCGATAAACCCGCGCAGATGGCGGCCAGGGCCTCGCCGTCCTCCTCGGTGCCGGTCTCCATTTTGACTTGCTCGATCCTTTGCTCGATGACTCTTTTTTCGTCGGGTGAGACGACGGCGGCGAAGAGCTCGAACTCGGGCTGAGGAACGCTCTCTGCTGCCGCGGCCTGGAGGGCTCCTTCCGCCTCCCCGGCGCTTTGGATGACCGACTCGATCATGCACTCGATCTCGCGGTCGGACCAGGGCAAGAGTGACGCCATCTCGGCGGCGCTCATCTCATGGCTCAGCTTTTCGAGGAGGGCGGCCAGAAGCTCGGGATCGTTTTCTCCATGGAGCTCGTTCATCTGGAGGGTCTTAAGCATGGCCTGGGCGTCGTCCAGTTCGGCCACCACCACCGGGACCCGGTCCAGTCCGGCCATATGGGCCGCCATAAGACGGTGTTCTCCGTCCACCACCTCGAGGCCGCGGCCTTTCCTTCTGGCCAGGATGGGCGCGGAAAAGCCTCGTTGTTCTATCTCCCGCGCCAGCTTGGCCAGCTTGACCGGACCCATGCGGTTGGGGTTCCATGGGTTGGGCGCGAGGTCCCCGGTGGGTACCCACTCGATCTCAATTCGGCTCGATCCACAGTCCATAGTAATAAACCATCCTTCCCCTTTTCCAGGCGTCAATGAATCCCTTGATCGCGAACCCTTTCCTTTCGGCCAGGTCGCGCCAGTACGCTTTCACGGCCAACTCGTGGTTGGCGGCCAGGACCGGTCCCGGCTTGGCCCATTGGCCGCCTCTTCGGCCCCCCGGCCTTCCCGGCCAGAGGGCCTCCGCCTTGACTTTTCCTCCCCTGGCCATGGCCAGCCTCGAGCCGTCGGTAACGGCGACGGCCACTCTCTCCCTTGGTCTCCAGTCCCGGAAAAACGCCTCGATCGTGGGCGCGGGATTTCCATAGGCGTCGAAGTCGAGGTAACAAATTCCCCCCAGCCTCGGGGCGATCTCCCGAGCGAACCGGAGGTTGTTCATCCTGAGGGGAATGACGTTCGAGACCGACTCCGCCTCGAGCCTCGAGAGGAGGGCCGAGAATTTTTTAGGGCTTCTCTCGACGGCAAAAACCCTCTCGAAGCCGCCCAGGACGCCGGCGGCCAGGGAACCGTCGCCCGCGTAAAGGTCGGCGGCCTCGCCGGGACGGACGCCCGCCGCGAGCCTCCTCCTGAGTATCCACTTGATCTCACGGAAACCGTGGTCCTTTTTTCGTCTCCCGCTCATGGCGCTTCCTCCCGAGGAGCGCGTTGACTCGCGCTTGACAATACTCGCCAGAATGCCATAATTATAAGTATGGAATATTCAGGAGAATCGACATGAGTCTTGACAAGGAAAAACCCGGGACCGTGAAAGAGGAATGCATCGAGGACCACGAGGCCGAGACCGCGGCCCACGAGGCCTTCCAGGAGATGAAATCGGAGTCGGCCAAGCAAAGCGAGCGCGAGTACCAACGCATGGCCCTCGACCTCCGCTGGGAGGTCCTCGAGTACGTGGACGCCCATCCCGAGAAGTCGGTCGTCGAGATCGCCAGGCTCTTTGGCATCAAGGAGGGGTCCATACGGGCCTGGAAGGCGCACAGGACCATGGGAACCTATCGCGAAAATATGGCGGGCAAGGAAAAAACTACCCACCGGGCAAGACAGGCCCCGCTCTTCAAGAGCGAGGCGACGCCCAAGAACAATACGAGGAATTTCATCGAGAGGAAGCGCTACTCGAACTTCATCCACTTTTTCGACAAGACGCCTCCGGGCGTGGTGTGCCCCCATTTTTATATCCTGGCCCACGCCAACGGCTGCCCTTATTTCTGCGACTACTGCTACCTTCGGCTCACGCTCCGCCATTACCCCGAGCCCACGGTCTTCTCGAACACGGCCCGCATGTTCCAGGAGATTCGGGACTGGCTCCTTTCCAACGAGAGGCCATCCATGCTCAACGCCGGAGAGCTTAGCGACGCCCTGGCCTGGGACCATGAAACCGGGCTCTCGGCCAATCTCATCTCGCTTTTCTCGGGGCAGTCGAGGCACAAGCTTCTGCTTTTGACCAAGTCCACCAACGTGGAGGGCATCCTTGGTCTCGAGCCCACGCCCCAGGCCGTGATCAGCTTCTCCATCAACGCGGCCAAGGTCGCCCGCGCCTATGAAAGGGGGGCGCCCCCGCCGGAGAAAAGGCTCGAGTCCGCGGCGCGCCTGGCCGAGGCGGGGTGGGAGGTCCGGCTCCGGCTCGATCCCCTCATTCCCATCGAGGGATGGCGAGACGAGTACGCCTCCATGATCGACAAGATCAACGCCGTCGGACCCGGCGCGGTCACCCTCGGGTCCCTCAGGTTCTTTCGGGCCCTCCTCAGTCACGCTCCCCGCGGAACGGACGTCTTCGAGCATGGGGTCAACCATCAGGACCCGGACAACCGCCTTCGGGTACCGCTCGAGAAAAGACTCGAGATGTACCGATTCTGTCTCGAGAGGATCGAGGCCCCCCGCCTGGGCCTTTGCAAGGAAACCGAGCCGGTCCACCGGGAACTGGGACTTCCCGGCATGGGCCAGTCCTGCAACTGCACGGTCGAGTGAGTTTGGTCTATTCATCTTCCATCTTCTCCCGCAAGGCCTCGATGATTTTTTTCTTCACGTCCTTGCGACGGATAATCGGACCCAAAGAGGGCACTTCCTCCATGGCCTCCCAGAGGACCTTCAGCTCGGTCATGGGTCCCGCGTCCTCCCCCTTGTCCGACTGGGCCAGGATGCGCATCTGGACCTCGATGGACTTGAGGGCGATCTGGGAGAGCTTGATCCTGTCGGCGCCTGTTTTGTCCTCGTCCTTTTCCGACATCAGTTCCTTGATGCTTATCATTTTCACGCCCTGGGTCTCGATGAACAGGTCTTCCAATTTGGCGGAACGCCTATCGAGTTTCGCCTTGGAACGAGCCGGTTTTTTTAGCCTTGCCGTCTTTTTTACCGTCTTTTTCATGGTCCCTCCTTTGCCATTTTCAAGAAGCGCCGATTTCGGGTGGCCACAGCCTTGCTAATTGCCTTGGTTTTAGCTTGGCAAATTGCCTTCCTACTATAGGGAATTGGGGCGCACCAGAGATTACTTTTTTACATCATCATATTGGTGGAAGTTGCTCGAATTACCTGAACCGAGTGGTACATCCTATGGCCCATCATGGAAAAAGGCTTGTAAATCAGCGGTTTACGATTGACTGATATTTACCGACATTTTAAATGGCGGACTTTGGCGCAAAATGGCATTATATTGCTTATATGTCTGGAATTGTTGCATAATATTAAATATGTACTTATATATCACAGATCGGTTGCACGAGCTTTATCCATTCCAATATTTAATGGCGTCAAAAAATGATTTTTCAGGTCCCGGGCCAATTGTCAATATATCTCTTCGATTTTAATAGAGAAATATTTTTTATTGTCAAAGTTGGCCCGCGAATTGCTATTTAGGCGTGTATAATATGAAAGGAGCGATAAAATGGAACGGTCCCGTAAAGTAAGAATAGTTATGATGAGTTCCGACGTGATGAAGCTTTATGACGTCATGGGTACCCGAGACGACTTCGAGTTTCAGCCCATCACCTTCTACGATCCCCAGGAATGCCTGGACATGCTCATCGACGTCGACCCCGAGGAAGAGGACTATGGCGGGTCGATCGAGAGGACCAACGCCGAGAAACTGGAAAAGCAGTGGGGCGAACTCGAGCTTCGGCTTTCCTTCTTCACCGACGCCCAAAGGTGGCAGTAATTGGATCGGCCGACCCCGTTCGCGGCCATGCGGCCTTTCGGACCGAGCTTCGGCCCGAAGCCGGAGCCCATCGCTCAGATATTGCCCCAGCCCGACAATTCCCGGCGCCGTTATATCAATCCGTTCTAATTTACCCGACATAACCGATCCCTTGTCCGTCCGAAGCGAAGCCGTACCTTGCCCGGAGTGAGGCCTCCCGATTTCCGCCGGCGTGACACTAACCGCAAAATATGATACCCTGTATAAATATAAACGGAGGCGCCGTGCCCTTATGCCGGGACCCTGGGCCGCCGCGATCTCCGGGGATTGAAAAATGAAGATTGGAGTCATATCGGATACCCACGTGTCGGGCGCAAGCCTTCACCCCAAGAAACTCGCCAGCCGCGTCATCAATAAAGTGAACGAGTCGGCCTCCGTCCTGTGCGAAACCGTGCGGCCCTACTTCGGCGACGTGGACCTGATCCTTCACGCCGGCGACTTCGTGTGCATCGACGTGATGACGGCCCTCGAGGAGTTCGCTCCCGTCGAGGCGGTGGCCGGAAACATGGACCCCTACGAGATCAGCTCGAGGCTCGAGACCAAAAGGGTGGTGAGCGCGGGCGGCATGAAGATCGGCATGATGCACGGGTGGGGCCCTCCCGCCGGGCTCGAGAAGAAAATCAGGAAACACTTCGACGACGTGGACCTGATCGTTTTCGGACACACCCATTACCCCTTTGATAAAGAGGTGGCCGGCGTCCATATGTTCAACCCCGGCTCTCCCACCGACCGAAGATGGGCCCCCTCCCACTCGATAGGAATCATCGAGGTGGACAAGGAATTGAAGACCAGCCACGTTCAACTGGACTGAAAATTTTCGCCTGGGCCCTTTTTCTGGGCCTTTTTTCATTCGGGGATTTCTCTTGCCGGCATATTTCTCTTGACAACGCTTCTTTTAGTTAGTATTAACTAAATAGACCGGCGGGTATATCCTATTCGCCGGTCTTAAAGGAAGGAGAAAAGGCGGCGCATGGCGAAAAACCGGATGAAGGCCGAGGACAGGAGGCGGGAGATACTCGAGGCGGCGGTGAGGACCATCGCGGCCAACAACTTCGAGAAGGCCACCACCGCCATGATCGCGAGGGAGGCGGGGGTCACGGAGCCGCTTATCTATCACCACTTCAAGAACAAGCGGGGCCTGCAACTGGCGGTGCTGGAGGCGGTCAAGGAGAACGTGCTCTCCAGGTCCGAGGAGATGAAGGAACTGGATTCCGTCTCCATGAGCCGTCTTCGCTCTTACGGCAAACAAAGGCAGCGCGAGATAAGGCGCAACCCGGAGCACGTCAAGATCATGATCAAGGCCCTGGCGGTGGAGGACAAGAAGATCAAGGAGAAGGCCTGGGAGATCATGGAGTCGGGCCAGTCGCTGGTCCGGATGCTTCTCTCGAGGGCGGTCCGGCAAGGCGAGTTGGACGACAAGGTGGACGTCGAGATGGGCGCCTGGCTGATCGTCGCCTGGGCCGGGCTATTATCCATCGTCAATATCCTGGGCAAGGCCGAACGGATTCCGGAGGAGCGGATCGACCGGTTCGTCGCCCTGATGGACTCGTACATGACCCTGGGCATGGCGCCCGAGGGCAAAAGCGCGTCCACAAGAAAGAAGTAATTATCGCCAATGAGGAGGGATTGATGAAAAAAACGTTTTTAGTTTTCGGAGCGGGCGCGGCGGTCGGCGTTTTCCTGGCCCTGGCGGCGGGGTGTCTTTCCTCGAAAAAGGGCGGACCCATAATCAGGGAACCGGACAGGCCGGGAGAGTCCACCCTCGAGTACGAGCCGCCGGGACCGCCCCAGATACCCTCGGAGATGGTGACCAACTACCTTCCCATGATCAGGCGCATGATAAGCCCCACGGTCAAGGAGGTCGCGGACGACGTGTTCCTGGCCATGGGCTATGGGCTGGGCAACGTCATCGTTATCGTCACGGACGAGGGTCTGGTCGCGCTCGACTCGAGCGACTCGCAACAGGTGGCGAGCGAGATCATGCGGGACATGAGGAAACAAAGGAAGATAGGGGACAAGCCGGTCAAATACCTCATCTATACCCACTTCCATCCCGACCATACCAACGGGTCGCGCTCGATCTGCCAGGAGGGGACCGAGGTCATAGCCGCGGAGGAGTTCCTCTACTGGATCGACTATCAGAACCGCTTCCTGGCCGAGCATCACCAGCGGGCCAGGACCAACCAGTCGGGGGGCGCCGCCCCGGACTATGCCTTCGAGATTCCCCTTCTCGGGCAAAGCCCGGTCAGGATCGACCGCGACAAGGCCCCGGACGTGGTCATGCCCACCATCACCTTCAAGGAGAAGTACGCCTTTACATGCGGGGGCAAGAAGTTCGAGCTTTACCACGCGCCGGGCGAGACGGAGGACCACCTTATCGTCTGGATGCCGGAGGAGAGGATCGTGTTTCCCGCGGACCTTTATTACCACTCCTTCCCCAACCTCTCGACGCCCATGCTCGAGAGCCGGCCGGTTCGGGGCTGGATTAACTCCCTGGAAAAAATCATGGCCCTCCGGCCGCGCCTGATGGTCCCCCACCACACCTGGCCCATCGAGGGGGAGGACGAGGTAATGGAACACCTCACCAATTACCGCGACGCGGTGAAGCTCGTGCACGACGAGACGGTGCGCTGCATCAACGAGGGCAAGACGGTTGACGAGGCGGTCAAGGAGGTCGCGCTTCCCGAGCGGCTGGCCTCGCTTCCCTACTTAAAGGAGAACTACGGCCGGGTCGAGTGGTCTGTCCGCGGCATCTACCACGGCTATAAGGGCTGGTACGACGGGACGGGCTCGACCCTTTATCCTCTCCCGCCGGAGTACGCGGCCCGGGAGCTGATCGAGCTGAGCGGGGGAGCGAACCACGTGTTAAAGCGGGCCATCGAGCTTCAAAGGCAAGGCGAGCATCAGCTTTGCATGGAGCTTTGCGACGTGGTGATCAAGGCCAACCCGAGGGACTCGCTGGCGCACAGGGTCAAGGCCGAGTCTCTGCATCAGAACGCTTACGTTTACGCCAACCTCAACACCTTCGGGTTCTTCCGCTCCGCCTATTCCCTGGAGATGAAGGCGGCCGAGGAGGGAGAAAAGGTATCCAGACTGGACTGACTAACGCGAGGGGGAAGGGACAATGAAAGAGAATCGCAAAAAGGACAATAACGCTGAGCCGGTTTTAAAGGGACCGAAAGGTCAAGGCGCGGGTTTTTCCCGGCGCGTGTTCATCAACCGGGGCCTGGCCACGGCCGGAGGGGCGGCGATCCTGGCCAACGCCAAGAGCTGGCCGGCCTGGGCCGACGTGATGGAGTTCGAGGGGACCCACACGAGGATGGGCCAATTGGCCTATGACCCCGAGACCAAGAGCACCTGGCAAAGCTACGTGAAGATCGAGGTCGAGGTCGAGGAGATAGACACTGAATGGGGACCGACCAAGGCGACCTCCGCCTCGGACTCGGTGATGGTCAAAGGCAAGGAGGGCCGCGGGTACGGCTCGCCCGTGAATCTGAGCTCGGGCCTTGCCCACGCCAAGCTCGAGCCCCGCCTGGACGCGAGGGCCGGCCGAGTAGCCGTGGTCTGGTGCGGCTCGGACCCGGATACGAGAGAGTGGAGCGTTCACGCGTCCTATTTTGACGACCAGGGCTGGACCGGTCCCATGGAGGTCGCCGGCGGCATGGCGCTTCATCCGGACGTGGCCCTGGACCCCGCCTCCGGCCGGGCCTTTGTGGCCTACGAGGACTGGAAGGACAAGTCCATCAAGCTCGCGGCCTTTGACGGAAAGAAATGGGGGACCCCGGTGAAGATCAGTGAGGCCGGCTATAATTATCGTCCCCATTTGATCGTGACCGACGGAAGCGGCAAGCACGGCGGGAAAATAGCGGTGGTATGGGACTCCTACCGGGACCTCCAGTACGATATCCATATGCGGCTAATAAGCCAGGACGGAAGCATGGGCGAGGAGATGAGGGTCACCAGGTGCGCCCGCTGGGACTCGATGGCCGACGTTATCGAGGACAAGGACCACAACATCTGGGTGGCCTGGGTGAGGGCCTCGAACGAGCTCAGCGAGTTTAACGCCATGCGCAACGTGCACGCCAGGTTCTGGGACGGCGAGCGCTGGCTTGTCCCGTCCGTTCCCGAGAAGCTCTATAACGGCTCGGAATTTATCCATCCCACCTACCTGAGCGACCATGGCGCCAAGGACAATAAAGAGTTGAGAAGGGCCCTTGGCGGAGAGGGCCGCGAGGAGGGAGACGGCCGCGTTTCCTGGTATTCCGTCTGCTGGTTCCCCACCCTCCAGGTGGACGACAAAAACAGGGTTTACGTTTTCTATCGAGAGTCGGACCCGCTTATTTTTCCGCTTTACTCTCACCTTGACTACCGGGTCTACGAGGGCGACAAGTGGAGCGGTCCCCGGCGCCTCAAGCTGGGCAGGGGCGCCAACATCACCAGGATGATGTGGGGGCTGTCCGTCGCCGTCAAGGCAAAGGAGATCGAGGCCATCTGGGAACAAGGCTTCGTGAACAATCCGCGCGTGATCAAGCGGGCGCCCAGGAAACTTTTAGCCGGTCTTTCCGGTCCCATGTTCCATCCCTGGGGAGAGGATAGCGAGGAGACCCTCTATCCCGGCTGGAAGCCAAGGGAAACCATGAGGCCAGCGCCGGAGATGGAGGTGGACGGCGAGCGGCATTTCCTCATCTTCGGCGACACTCACGCCCATTCCTGGACAAGCGACGGGGCGGACCCCGCGGATTACTACTACCATTACGCCCGGGACTTCGCCCGGCTCGATTACTTCGGTCTTTCGGACCACGACTTCCGTATTTCCAATACCCCCGGCATCGAGGCTTATATCGCCTTTTTGCCGAAGGTCTTCTCGGAGGACGACTTCATCTGCTTCCAGGGTTACGAGTTCACCTCGGGGGCGAAGGGGCACCGGTGCGTGGTCTTCGAGGGAGACGACAAGCCCACCTTGCCCCACCGCGTTTTCACTCCCGGCAAGGGGGACAAGGTCGTCAGCGTGGGGGACCTGAGCGGCTTTATCCACAAATTCGGACTCTCGCCCGACTCGAGGGTCATGGTCAGCGCCCATAACATGTTCGACCTGGGAAACGACTTCACCGAGTACGACGAGTCCATCGAGCCTCTCTACGACGTCATGAGCCAGCATATAGCGGCGGAGAAGACGCTCGAGGAGTACGTCAAGGAGGGAGTGATAGGCTCGGCCGGGTCCAAGGCCGCCAGCGTGCTTATGAAACTGAACCAGGTTGTCTCGGGAGACGCCGTAACCCGGGACCCGGCGAACGGTTGGTACTCGTGCTGGAGGCACTGTCTGGACGCCTCCCTTCCGCTGGGGGCCTACGGCAACTCGGATACCCACGCGGTGTGCGGCCTGGGCTGGATCACCAGCGGGCTGTGGGTCCGGGCCAAAAACCGGAAGGCCATTTTCGACGCCATGTTCGAGAGGCGCTCGATCGCGCTTGACAACCTGGTCCGTAACTTCGACGTGTTCAACACCTTCCCCTTCCGCGAGGAAAGGGTCAAGGACACGCCCGTCCTTCGCATGGACGTCCGTTTCTGGGCGGACGATCACTTCATGGGGGCCAGGCCCAAACTGGCCGAGGCCCCCCTGCTTCGGGCCAGCGTGAAGGGCCATAACCCGGACGACGCGGTCAGGAGCGTAACCTTCGTCAAGAACGGTCGCGAGGTCCACGTGGCGCGTGGAGGCGGCGATTCGTCCCTCCAGGCCTCGTGGAAGGACGACCACTTCCTGGCGGGAAAAAATTACTATTACGCCCGGGTCGAGTTCGAGAGCGGCAACCAGGGTTACTCTTCGCCCGTGTTCGTTAACTACTGAAGCCGGGACCCGAGGGAGGAAGGATGAAGACTTTAAGGGGAAAGGTCGTCGCCCTCACCGGCGCGGCCTCGGGTATTGGAAGGTGTCTGGCCGTCGAGTTGGCCGGACAGGGCGCTCATCTGGCCCTGGCGGACGTGAACGAGGAGGGACTTCTCAATACGCTAAAAATGATTGAGGACAGGGGCGTCAAGGTGACCACTCACCTGGTGGACGTGGCCGACCGGGCCCGTGTATTCGAGTACGCGGAGGAGGCCGCGGCGGCCCACGGCGGCGTGGACGTTATTATCAACAACGCGGGCGTGGCCATAGGCAACGATATCGAGAACGCGAGCTTCGAGGACCTCGAGTGGGTCATCAACGTCAACTTGTGGGGAGTTATACACGGGACCAAGGCGTTCCTTCCTCACCTCCGGAGGAGGCCGTGGGGTCACATAGTCAACGTCTCCAGCATCAACGGCATCGTGCCCTTTCCCAACAACGGGCCTTATAATATAGCCAAGTACGGGGTGAGGGGCCTTAACGAGACGCTCATGCAGGAGCTCAGGAAGGACAACGTGCGCGTTTCGTCGGTCCATCCCGGCGGCATCCAGACCAACATCGTGAGGAACATGCGCTTTACCGAGTTCGTCTCCGACGAGATGAATCATAACCAAATGGCGGCCATGTTCCAGGCTATCGCCCTGACCACGGCCGAGGACGCCGCCCGGATTATCGTGCGGGGCGTCAGGAAGAACAAGAAAAGGATCATGGTGGGAATCGACTCCCGGGTGATGGAGTTCTTCTCCCGCCTGGTCCCCATTACCAACGTGGTGGTCACCGGGATGGTAACGGAGCTCCTGGTGCTTCCCCGGACCCGCGCCATTATCGATCGCGTAGCCGGGCTGAGGGATAAAATAAAGGGAAAAGACAAGGAAGAAAAAAATGGATAATACCAACTTCCGTTCGACGCTTTTTCCGCGAAACTGATGGATACCATGGATATTGCCGCCGCCTCCTTTCCGTGCCGCGGGCAAGACTCCAGCGTGGGGGAGCGCCTATTCGGAGCCAAATCTTTTTGTTCGCTCTAGAATATTTCCGCCAAGCTCGATCTGCCGAAATACTCCGCTTTCTAATTTTTGTTTCGGCCGACGTCTTTTAATGGTAATATTTCCAATGATCCGGCGCTCGCCGCCGGGGCCAAAGCCAAGCCGGACGCGAAAGGGGATTGATGGAAGGAACAGGGCTAATTTACGACGGCCTTTTGATGATGCAGGCGAAAGGCATCCTTTACGTCTTTTCCTTTTTATTCGGGGCCTCGGTGGGAAGCTTCCTCAACGTCTTCATCTACCGCTGGCCGGAGGGGCTCTCGCTCGTGTCCCCCGGCAGCCGCTGTCCAAGCTGCGAGACGCCCATTCCCTTTTACTGGAACGTTCCCGTGTTGAGTTGGCTCCTCTTGCGGGGAAAGTGCAAATGGTGCGGGACCGGGATATCCCCCCAGTACGTGCTGATCGAGCTTGCCATGGGGGTCTGGTGCTCTTTCCTCCTTTGGCGGTTCGGCCCGACCGTAACCTTCCTGGCCTATTTCGTCTTCAGCGCGGCCTTGTTCGGCGCCAGTATAATCGATCTTCGCCACCGCCTGCTGCCGGACGCGGTCACTTTGGGCTCGATACCGCTGGGGCTGGCCCTGGCCTACTTTTACCGGCCCCTCGATCCCGCGTATCCGGTCACGATTTGGGAGTCCGTCTCGGGCGCCGCGGTTGGAGCGGGCCTTTTTTTCGTGGTCCAGGTCGTATTCAAGCTGGCCTCGGGCAAGGATGGGCTGGGAACGGGCGACGTGAAGCTGATGGGCGGCTTCGGGGCCATGTTCGGAGTGACCGCCGTTCCTTTAATAATCCTGCTCGGCTCGACCTCGGGCATCATAGCCTGGCTCATCCTCCATTGGAGGGGCAAGGTGGGCCGGGATTATCTTATACCCTTCGGTCCCTTCCTGGCGGGGGCGGCGGTCATGGTTATGCTTTTCAGACAGTGGTTCGAGAAGAATTGGTTCATGCTCAAATGGCCGGCGGTGCTGGACATTTTTTACTTTTTCAAATATTAATCTTTATGGCGGCTTGGCGACGAAGGCCCATGGATGGAAGAACGTGAAAACAAAGAGTTGACGGAGGCCGAGACGGAGGAGGGGGACTCGAGCGGGGCTTTTTCCTTCCTGCTTCGCTCTCGGCGCGACAACTCGGTGGTTACGGAGATAGTGGCGAACATGACCGTGCTCATGTTCGCGGCCGTGATCATGATCGCCCTGGTGCTGGGATGGACGAGGGAACTTCTCGAGCACGAGGAATACTCCCGTTACGGCGTTTTTATCCAGGTGACCTACATAGTGATCTTCGGCCTGACCGTGGCCGTTTTCGGGTGGCGGCTTATCTCGAGGGTAATAGTCAAGCCCATCCGGGTACTGGTGGAAGCGACCAATAAAGTGGCCGGCGGCGATCTGTCCTGCCGGGTCGAGGACCTGGACGACAACGAGATCGGAGACCTGGCCCAGGCCTTTAACAACATGACCTCCCGCCTCGAGCGAAACAGGCTCGAGCTCGAGTCCAACCTTACCCAGATGAAAGACATGAACGAGAGCCTGGCAAGGGCCCAGAGGGAAGTGCTCAGCTCGGAGAAGCTGGCCTCCATTGGCCGGTTGGCCGCGGGCGTGGCCCACGAGATCGGCAATCCCCTGGCCGCCATAACGGGCTATCTCGAGATAATCTCGAAAAGGGAATATCTCCCGGAAGGCGACCGGGAGATGGTCGAGCGGGTCCAAAGCGAGGTCTTCCGGATTAACCTGATTATCAGGGAGCTTCTAGACTACAGCCGGCCTCAGGACGAGTCCCTGGCCAAGGTCAGCCTCAACGAGGCCATAGCCTCGACCCTCACGCTGATGAAGGCGCAAAAGGACTTCGGCCGGGTCGAGGTCACCCTGGAATTGAATGACGTGCCCGACCTTTTGTCCAACGGGTCATCTCTTCAGCAGCTTATAATGAACCTCGTCCTTAACTCGGCCCAGGCCATGGACAATGGAGGCAAGCTCTCCATTTCGACTTCCCGGGAAGAAAGGGTTGGCAAGGACGGAGTATTGCTGATAATATCCGATACTGGTCCGGGCATACCCGAGGAAATTCAGGACAGGATTTTCGACCCCTTTTTCACCACCAAGGAGCCCGGAAAAGGGACGGGGCTAGGACTCTCGATATGCCAGCGGATCGTGGAGAACATGAAAGGCAAAATCGATCTGGAAAACAAAGAACAAGGAGGAAGCCTGTTTCGAATCTGGTTTCCTCTTGATCGACGGTCGTCAAAGGATCACCCTGAGACGACGTGATCTCGCGTAAATGGAGCGTTATGAGCCCCAGGATACTTATAGTTGACGACGAAGAGAACATGCGGCATATGCTTAGCGTTCTTTTATCCGAACATGGCTACCACTGCGAGTTGGCCCAGGACGGGGCCGAGGCCATCGAGAAGATCAGAGAAAACAATTTCGACTTTGTTCTCAGCGATATACGCATGCCGCGCATGGACGGGCCCGAGCTTTTGCGGGAGATCAAAAACCTTGAATATGGCCCTCCCGTCATCATGATGAGCGCCTACGGCACCATCGACACGGCCATCGAGACCATGAAGCAGGGGGCCTACGACTACATAACCAAACCTTTCAGGACCGACGAGATACTGCTGACCATCAAAAAAGCCGAAGAGAGAGAGGGCCTGGTCAAGGAAAATCTCCGTCTTAAAAGCGCCTTGCACGGGGAATCGGCCACTTCCGGAATCATTACCAACAACAAGCGCATGAAAGGGGTTATTGAGGTTATTCAAAAGGTCTCGGTGTATAAATCCACCGTCCTTATTACGGGGGAAAGCGGCACGGGAAAGGAACTGGTGGCCCGGGCTATCCACGACTTGAGTCCCAGGGCGTCCAAGCCTTTCATCCCCGTCAACTGCGGCGCCATACCCGAGAACCTGCTCGAGACGGAACTCTTCGGACACGTAAAGGGGGCCTTTACCGACGCGTCTCATACCAAGACGGGCCTTTTCGAGGAAGCGGACGGTGGGACCATACTGCTCGACGAGATAGGCGAGTTGCCCCTGTCTTTGCAGGTCAAGCTTCTTCGGGTGCTGGAGGAGGAGGCGGTAAGAAAAGTCGGCGCCACCGAGAACGTCAGGATAGACGTCCGGGTCATCGCGGCCACATTGAAGGACCTCGCCGAGGAAGTAAAAAGGAAAAAGTTCAGGGCCGACCTTTATTACAGGCTGAACGTTTTGACCGTTCACGTGCCTCCTTTAAGGGAAAGAAAGGACGATATACCGCTTCTGGTGGATTTTTTCGTGAAACGGATGAACGAAAGGCTCGGGAAAAACGTCAAGGGATTCTCGAGAAAGGCCATGGCCGATTTCATGACCAAGGAGTGGGAAGGAAACGTAAGAGAGCTCGAGAACTCGGTCGAGCGGGCCATGGCCATGGCCGACGGCGACATGATCGGGGAGGAACTCCTTCCCCCCGACGCGGACCATGAAATGGATCAAAGCATGTTTTGCATCTCTGACGACGATTTGAGCATCAAAAACATGACCAGGAACGTCGAGGAGATGATGATACGCCGGGCCCTTGTAAAAACGGGGGGCAACAGGACCAAGGCGGCCAAGTTGCTTCAGATCAGTCACCGTACCTTGCTGTACAAGATAAAAGAATACGGCGTAAAGGTCGAAACGGGACATGAAAAGGATGAATAAGACGATATTTTTATTGAGCTAACGCTTCATTTATGCTAAGATAAATATGGGCCGAAATAAGGGCCCGGGGGAACGGACAGGGAGACGACGAACCACCGTCCTTTTTGGACGGACGAGGAGACCTGAAATGCCATTACGCGGCAAAGGCGGAAAATCTGGGTTTACGCTGATCGAGTTGATGATAGTCCTCGTTATCATCATGGTCCTGGCCAGCGTGGCCACTTTCACCTACATATCGCAGATTGAACAAATCACCTTACGAAGCGACGTGAGAGAGCTGATAGGGGCCCTCGAGATGGCAAAAATGCGGGCCATAGCCAGCGGCGAGCCTCATGGAGTGGTCTTTATAAGAGGAACGGGAGACGAGCCCGACGCCTTCTTCGTATACCGGGACTGTACGCCCGGTGACCAGAGGTTCACCGACCCCGATGGAAACCCCCGCAACAACATTTGGAGCGACGATTGCTCGGCAATCACCTACGACCCCAAGCTAAGAGAGGGGGGATTAATCGAGCTTCAACGGGACGACCATTTCACAACCGTCTTTGGCGGGGAAGACGCCTCCAACTCCGTCATTTGGGGCACGGGGGCCACTCACGAATACGTACAGTTCAACAACCTGGGTCAGGCTTTTAAGAACGGTAATCTGATCAACGGTGAGTTCATTTTCATGCAGAACCAAAATAACACCGGCGGCGGCGACAAAGTCGATCAGGTCGGCGTGCGTATATTCGGGGCCACCGGGTCCATCGAGTACGTGCCTTTGACCGTCGCCGACCCCGTATAATAAGTAATTCAACTTCTCAAGCGTCCACAAATAAAACTATCCATCAGCCGCGGGGCCGGGGGATAGTTTTTTCTCGCCTCTCGGGAAAGATGTTTCGGGCTTTATTTACGCCCGCCTTGCCGGCGCGCGATGGCCAATCAATTGACTTTGCCCGCATAATCGCGCTATATCAGTATCTTCACGGCTTATTCATTTTACCGGGAGTATATTAATGCAAGTGAAAGCGACTGGCGCGGGGTTCGATCTGGGAGGAAAATTCCTGCCCGCCATCAGCGGAGCGGTCCATTACTGGCGCATAGAACGCGACAAATGGGGACGGGTCCTTGACGCCGTCGCCGAGCTCGGCTTCAACGTTGTCGAGACCTACGTGCCCTGGAGCGTGCACGAGCTTGCCCGGGGGTCCTTCGATTTCGGGGAGAGGGACCCGTCCAAATCCCTGGACGAGTTCATCGAGGCCTGCAAGGCGCGCGGCCTTTACCTGATACTTCGGCCCGGGCCGCATATCAACGCGGAGATCACCCTGTTCGGTTACCCCGAAAGGGTCCTGAGAGATGATAAGTGCCTGGCCGTCAGCGTTGACGGAGACAAGGTCTGGCTGCCCGCCCCTCCCAAGATGTTCCCTGTCCCGAGCTACGCCTCCGAGGCCTTTCTCGCGGAGGTGGGGACCTGGTTCGACGCCCTGGCCCCTCGCCTGAAGGGACGCCTGGCCTCGGAGGGCGGAAACGTGGTCGCCATCCAGATCGACAATGAATTCTCCAATTTTTTCAGGAACTCCGCCTTTGATCACGACTATCATGAAGACTCGATCAAGCTCTGGCGTGAGTTCATGGTTCAAAAGCACGGGTCCGACGCGCCCACCGGCGATCCGCCGCGGGAGTTCCGAGCCTCGAAAAAGGAGGACCTTCCCCAATACCTGGACCTGGTGGAGTTCAAGGAATTCTACATGCAGCGCGCCCTGACCCGACTGAAAACCATGTGGGAGGACAGGAAGATAACCGGCGTGCCCTTCTTTCACAACTACTGCTGCGGGCACGACGTTCCTCCCAACAACTTGGCCCAAATCGAGACAACGCTTGATTTTCAGGGGGCCGACTCCTATCCCACCCGCAAGCAATATATCGGCCTCAAAGCCCTTGCCTGCCATCTCAGCGGTGAATCCAGGTTCCCTTACATTCCCGAGTTCAGCTCGGGGGCCTTTTTCTGGACCTCGCCGGTCTCGGCCAGGGACCAGGAATTTACCACGCCCGTCTGTTTCATGCACGGCGTGAAAGGGATAAATTTCTACATGCTCGTCGAGCGGGAGCGCTGGTACGGCTCTCCCATTACCCGCGACGGAAACAAAAGGGAAAAGCACTGGGCCCTTTTCGAGGACTTCCACCGCTGGATGAAGAGGACGAAGGTCTACAACCTCAAGAAAAAGGCCGACGTACTCCTCCTGGCCCAGCGCGACTATCAGAGGCTGTCCATTGCCTCGACCCTGCTCGATCCACTACCTCCCCTGTTGCCCGATCTCATACCAGCCGAGATGCACTGCGCGGACGAGGACTTCGGGCTGGGAGACGTGATCCAGATCGACTCGGAAAATCAGTGGTACGCCATGTTCCACGGCCTTTCAACGGCCAAGGTCCCTTTCAATTGCGGAAATACCAGCCAGTCCCTCCAGGATTTGTGCAAATACAAGATGGTCCTTTGCCCCTCATACGCCTTCATGGCCGCCGAGGTCCAGAAAAAACTGGCCGACTACGCCCGCCAGGGAGGCGCCCTGGTAATAGGCCCGAGACTGCCGGACCTTGACGAAAAAATGAACCCCCATGATGAACTCAAGCGGGAATTCGACAAGGGCATGGTCTTCGAGGACCAAACGGCGGTTTCCGTGAAGGTCGCCAAGGGCAGTATCACCTTTTTGAAGGACCCGCTGCCTCGCGCCTCGGCGAGAAAAAGACCGGAGGGGTTGGAGGAACTTTTCCAGACCCTGGCTCAAAGGTTTGGCGTGGCTCGGCCCTATCCGGCGGAGGACCCGGCCGTCGAGACCACCCTCCACGAGGGGGAAGGAAGGAAAATCCTCTTCGTGGCCAACCCCACCAAGAAAGCAAGGACCGCGTCCATCTCCCTTGACGGAGAAAAACTGGTGGACGTAAAAACCGACCGGGCCTACGAGCCGCCTATCGCCCAAATCGAAATGGAGGCCTACACGGTCGGGATATTCGAGGTCGTCTAAGATATTTTGCCTCTGGCCATGGCCTTCAGGCGGGACAGCTCCCGAACCGTGAGCTCGGGCGCGGCGCACGGCGTGAGGGTGTTGTTGTGAAACAGCGGCTCGGACTCGATATCGTAGCGGCTCGCCTGGACGGCCCGCTTCCACATGGGACTCCTGGGCACGGGCGAGTACTCGCTGACGATGGGACGCGCGCCCGCCTTGATGACCTCCTTAACGCCTCGCTCGATTTCCTCCGGCGGCTGGCCGGGAAGGCCCGCCAAGAGATACACCCCGATCTCGTCTCGCCCGTAGCCGGCGCGGGAGAGCTTTTCCACGGCCTGGTAGAGGTCGTCAAGATCGGCTTTGCCTCCCAGTTCCCTGGCGCGCTCGGGGTCGGCGGTCTCGAGGCCGAACCGCAAGGTGGACACCTTGGCCCTCTTTAAAAGGAAAGCCAGCTCGGAGGTCATGCCCTTTAAATGAAGCGCGTTGATCGCGTGAAGCCGAAGGTCCAGCCCCGCCTTGATCACTCCCTCCAGTATGGCCGAGATATGATCGTCCCCTCCCGCCCTTAAGGCGTCGTCGTAAAAGGCCGCGTCACGGACCCCGAAGTCGGCGGCAAGCCTGGCTATCTCCACCACCACCAGGCCGGGATCGCGGCGCTTTAACTGGGGCTTCATTACGTGGGCCGCGCAATAAGGGCAACGGTAAGTGCATCCCCTCCCGGTGATGACGGCGGCGGCTTCCAGTCTTTTATAAAGGTCCCAGGCGGGAAAGACCTCGCCCCGATGGAAGTCCGAGGGAAGGGACAGTCCGTCAAGCAAAGGTGGAAGAGCGTCGCGGTAATCGCCCGGGGCCACGTAGTCGGCGCCGCATGACACGGCCGCGTGACCGGGCATGAGCGTGGCGTACACCCCGCCCAGGATGACGGGAGTATCGGGAAAGGCCGACCGGACGACGGCTATGGTCTCGGCCACTCCCGTGTACCAGTAGGTCATGACCGAGCCGACCAGGACCGCGTCCGGCCGCTCGGAGGCCTCGAGGGCGTCTCGCAGGCGGGCCTCGGAGATTCCGTAACGCTTGAACTTCCGGGGCACGCCCGCCAGCGCCGGCGGCTTATTGATGACGGATTTGAAAAAACGGCCCGTGCCGTTGTCCTTCCTCTTGGGGAAGGACCGCCCCGAGGTCTCCCCGTAAACGTCCAGACAGTCTATGAGCGAGACGGCGTAACCAGCGGTCCGAAGGCTCGCCGCCATTTCCAGGAGAGCCAGGGGCCTGGACCAGAAGTCATAGGCCGCGAAATCGTGTATCCAGGGATTTATTAATAATACGCGTGGTTTCATTCGCCGCTCTTATTATGCCGAATTACCAGATAATACTACATTCGATCCGAATTCGTACAAGTCGGGGACGATATTTATAAACTGCAACTTTTAGCACTGACGTCTATATCGGGCGTTTGGCTCCCAACTCCGTTAATCGAATTTTCCCTTGGATATGAAAACGCTAAACGTATATAATGAGGATAGGGAGATCGCCGGGGAGGATAAACCGGCGGTGGAGGTTCGCGAATGGGATACAACGTGAAGGGCGTTCTTTTCCAGGATTACGTCCGCATGATTCGCAAGTACAAGGACGTCGACTGGGGCGCTCATCTTAAGCCGGTTGACTTCGAGATTCTTGACCAGATCGTCTTAAGCTCGAGGTGGTATCCTCGAGAGTCTTATATCCGGCTGGGCCTGGCCGTGTTCAAGGAGCTCGGCAAGGAGGACCTCGAGGCGGCCCGTGCCTGGGGCCGTAACTCGGTCGACCAGATACTCAAAACCTACAAGGACCTTATCGAGGAGAACGATCCGGAAAAGACCCTGGAGAAGCTGATGGCCCTGAGGCGAAGGCTTATAGACTTCGACATGGTCGAGGTGCAAAAACTGGAGGAGGGCCGGTTCAGGATATCGCTCGATATAGCTTTTATCGGGGAGGGGCAAGAGCCCTACGCCCACCAACTGGCCGGCATATTCGAGAGGGTCCTCGAAATGGCCGGGGCCGAGGAAGTGGTCTCCGAGATCGCGGCCAAAAGCTGGGAAGCGGACCCCTTGACCGTCATCGAGCTAAGCTGGAAATGAATAAATCTCCGCTCGAATATATATAAAGGAAGGTCCATAAGGGCCCTGACCGAGGCGTCTTGACTTTTCTTGTCATTCCGATGGATACTTCCATTCACGAAACACGCGCTCGCGCTGGAGGGTAATCAATGAACTTAAGAATCACCATCGGCATTTTACTATTGGCTCTCCTGGCCATGGCTCCCTTTTCTTCCCGGGCCTTTGAGCCGGAAAAACCCGTCAGCCAGGTCCCCGAGGCGTCCGCCTTGATCGAGGAGGTCTGGAACGGGCTGGGAGGAAACCTCGGGGTGCCCGAGTTGGACGACTCCATCGCCAAGCTTGAAAAGGCCGAGCGCCTCGACCCCTCCAATCACGACCTGTTAATTATCCTCTGCGACCTTTACTGGGAAAGAGGCGAGCGCGTAAAGGACGCCTCCGAGCAAGGCAAAAAGGAAGCGGAGTGTTTCTTCCTGAAATGCCACGAGACGGCCAAGCGGGCGCTCGAGATCGAGGATAGCGCCGCGGCCCACTACTACGCGGCCATCGGCCTGGGCGCCGTCGCCGAGAACCAGAGCATCTTAAAGCAGGTCTCCAGTTTCCCCGAGGTCCGGTCCCACATGGAGTGGATCGGCGAGAACGACCGCCACTATGGGGACGGAGCCTACGCCAGGTTCTGGTGCGACTGCTACGTCAACGCGCCCAAGCCGATTATCAAGGTAATCGGACACGGCCAGGACGAGGTGTGCGACATGCTCGACGAGGCCATCGAGCATAACCCGGAAGACGTGTCCAATTACATGTACCGCATAAGGTGCTGCCACGACGAGACCATGAAGGAAAAAAGCGTGAGCCTTCTGGAAAAGGCCCTCAAAGCCGACGAAAAATCAGCGCCAAAGCAAAGACAATATAACGCCTACTTCCGCGAGAAGGCCCTTAAATACTGGAAGGAACTGACCGGCAAGGAATATCCCGCCAGATAATTTCGCCTCGCGCGGCCCCAACCGGACCGCGAATGGCAACCTGCCGGACATGCTGATACAATGGACTTGTCAGTCGCGAGCGGGAAAACGCGTTCCCCTCGCGCCCGTTTTTTTACGGTCCTTTTCAGGCCCGAAATCATTATAAAGTTACAAGAGGGCGGCTTTATGTCTGACGATCATTTAACGCCTCCGGGCAACAAGCCGATGGTTACCCCCATCGTCAACTCGGTCAACTACCAGTACGGGTCCTTCGAGGTACTCAGAAAAATCAGCGCCAAAGAAATCGAGGGCTTCGCCTATCACCGCGACGACAACCCCACGGTGAAAAAGGTGGAGGGCGAACTGGCCCGCCTCGAGAACGCTCCCGAATGCTTGCTTTGCACCACGGGCATGGCGGCCTGCGCCATGATTTTCTTTACTTATCTTTCGGCGGGAGATCATCTTCTAACCTTCCACGACGTGTACGGCGCCAACTACAAGGTCAGCCTGATCCTGGAGCGGATGGGGATCGAGATCACCTGGCTCGACGCCTCCCATCCGGAAAAGGTACCGGAAAACATTCGGGAAAACACCAAGCTGATCTTTATGGAAACGCCCACCAACCCGCTCCTCAAGGTCCTCGATATCAAGTGGCTGGCCGACCTGGCCCATGAAGCGGGGGCAAAGCTGGCGGTGGACAACACCTTTGCCACGCCCCTCCACCAAAGGCCGCTCGAGCTGGGGGCCGACTTCGTGGTCCACAGCGCCACCAAGGCCCTGGCCGGGCACAACGACGTTATGGCCGGGGCCATAGCCTGCTCCGAGTCGGACTACGAAAAGCTATGGTACACACGGCAGGCCATCGGGACCACACTCGACCCCAACTCCGCTTTCCTTCTCGAGCGGGGGCTTAAAACATTCGAGATACGCGCCGCCAGGATGAGCGAGAACGCCATGGCCATGGCCGAGTTCCTTGACGGGCAAAGCGCCATATCGAGGGTATACTACCCGGGCCTTATCGATTCGCCCGGCCACGAGGTCGCGAGCGAGCAGATGACCGGCGGCTACGGCGGCGTCCTGGCCTTCGACGCGGGGCAAAGCGCGGAGGACGCCAAGAAGTTTATCGGCGGCCTCAAAAGGATATATCACGCCGTCAGTCTCGGGGCCACCGAGAGCCTGATCTGCATCCCTTACCTGACCACCATGCTCTACCTGCCGCCGGAAAGAAGGACCGAGTTCGGCGTCAAGCAAAACACCGTCCGCCTATCAGCCGGCATCGAGAACATCGACCTCCTGATCGAGGACCTCGAAGCCGGCCTGGCCGCTCTCGGGTAACGCGAACAAACGGGCCGCCGAGCCTCAATCAAAATGGAAGAGGGTGTCGGCGCGCCCACCAGTTACGACGCGTCCTTCTCCCCCTGAGGATCGGTCGCCACGCGTCCACGCTCGAATTCGGGCAAGCGTTGAGGTGGCAAAACAGACGGCGCCAAAGGCCGCCCTCATCGCGCTTCCGGGCAAGGAAAAGTATATAGAGCCTCTTGCAAAATTCCCGCTTTGGAGTGCGGCGGCTCGACGCCGCTTTTCTTCCGAGCGGCTTGACGCGAGGCAAGCCGGTGTATAAATAGGCCTTGTCAAGCCAAGGCCATCGAAAGCGGTCTCAAGCGACCGCACTCCAAAGTGGCTATGCCGCAAAGAAAAGGACTTTTGCAAGAAGCTCTATAGAATAGGCGATTGTTTTCCGTTCCCTTCGACCGGAAAAAAGGGCGCCCCCGCTGATTTGCCGTCACATGCCGGTGATTTTCTATTGACAAGTCTGATCGAAAAAGCTAGATTAAACGCACAAAGCATGCCGGAGCACCCCGGCGTTTTTTTGAGCCGCAAAACAAAGTTGACGGCGTAATTCGCGATTTCACCAAAATATGGAGACAAGGTTGTTCATCCGCAAGACGGACTTTTTCATTTAATGCACGTGGCGCCACGAACGGGGCGCGTATCAACAACTTCCGGGAGGTATGTCCATGAAAAAGTATTCCATTGGTCCGCTTTGTTTTTCGATCGCCCTTCTTCTTTCCCTTTGCCTGTCCTTCGCCTGCGGCGGCGGCGGGGGAGGAGACGACGGAGGCGGCAGTCCCGCGGACGTTTGGATTTCCGGCGACAGGTCGTGCTTGCCGGGGGAGAGGATCGTGTTAACCGTCAGGACCGGCAAAAGCTGCGACGTTTTCCAGTTCATGCTCGAAAGCGACGGCGGGGAAAAGACGGTATGGCAAGACGATCCTGCATTCGCCCTTTACCTGGATGACGCGGGTTCCTTCAATTTCATGGGGCATCTCATGTGCGACGGCGAGAGGTTCTCCAGTTCCTGGTTCCAGGTCAAGAACAACGCGGCCGATTACGTCCTTATATCGAGCGAGAGCGACCTGGCCGCCAACGTTCCTACCGGCGTCGTTTTCCAGATAGACTCGGGCGGGGTGGACCACGCCTCGATCACGCTTAACAACGTTACCAACGGTCAATCCTACTTGATGTACGACGACGGCGCGGCGTTCAACGGCGACGCCGTGGCCGGCGACGGCATTTACTCTTGCCTTTTAAGCCTTAGCCTTCCCGAGGGCGTTTACTCCTTCCAGGGCGCGGCCGGCAAAAGGAGGACCAATTTTCTCAACGTCTATTCCATCGCCAGGCCCACCGACGACGTGCTCGAGGCTGAAGTGGACGACGTGGCCCTGGCCGAGCAATACGTGATGGACAACGCCGTGGGCAAGACCATCCAGGAGTTCATCGACTCTTTTCCCTCCACCCTGGGCGGGTCGGAGCAGATATCCGCCATACGAAAGAGCGACGACTATATCGCCGTCCTTTTCAATTCCGGCGCTTATCACCTGATCGAGTTCACCGCCGAGGACCAGGACCAGGCCCCGGGGACCATGCTGAAGAACAACCTCATTGACGGCCACGTGATCGGCTCGGTCCTCCCCCAATACGCCGGCCGAGCGGACGCGAGGACCATTTTCGACGGCGAGGCCTATATCAAGGATTACAGCGGCCTTTTATATTCGGCCAATTACAGGAACAGGCACGGAAGAGACGCGGGCGAAAGGATATCCGGCCTGCTTGGAGCGGACCCCGACTTTTCCGGCAACGTGACCTGGCTGACCGACAGGGACGTCACCGTGGACAGCATGACCAGGGCGCACGGACAAGACTGGTCCGATTTCGGAGTGATCGCGATTCACGCTCATGGTAATTCGAGGGTTTTTCAACTTGGCGAGTTGGTTAACGACGAAACCGATAAAAAATACGCCGAGCAGCGACAGAAAAACACGGTCTACACCAGCACTAACGGCGACGCCACCACGACTTCGCCCGATGGTACCATTACCCACGTCGAGGAGAGCGTTTATGCCATCCAGACGCAGTTTATCGCGGACGAGAACGAGTTCAACCTTAACGGCAGCTTCTTCTACGCCGCCGCCTGCAGCGGCGGTCTCGCCATGCAACACATCATTCCATCCGAGTACAGGCGCGAGACCACGGAGATAGGCTCGGCCCTTTTCGGTTTTGACGCCACCGTCACCTCGCCCAGGGTGGTGGACCTGGCCGAGACCCTGTTCAACAACCTCCTGAACGGCAACCTCTTGAAGGACTCCTTCAGCTCCGATTGGGACGGCAATGAAAATGACGGAGACGACAAGGTGGCCCGCCCAGTGGTGTGCGGCAATAACAACCTCAAGCTGGAAGTCCTTAACGTGGTCTTTTCCGAGGATTTCGAGTCCTACCCCCTGGACCAGCCCCTGGCCACGGCCAACTGGACCATCGAGAACTCCGGCTCGGGAACGACCTATATCAAGAAGCCCCTGGTCAACGAGGACCAGTCAGTGGTTTTTCTCGACCCGGACGAGACCTCCTATTCCCACATCCGCAAGACCTTCGCCCAGGACGTAAGACAGGGTACCCTGGACTTTTACGTCCGGCCCAACCAGGCCACCTGCACGGGGGTCCGGCTGGAGGGAAGCCTGGGTGACGACTACTGGGACATGCTCGGGCCCTACGCCTTTGTATGCGACTATTACGGGACCTTCGGAGTGTACGCCTACGACGTGCCCTCAAGGTCATTCGTCCTGGCCCAAAGTATCTCGCCTTACCAGGAATACAGGATCACGCTCAATTTCGACCTGGACGCCGGGACATACAACCTGGACGTGAACGGCCAGCAAAAGCTCTCCAATATTCCCGTACAGGACATAGCAAGGGCGTATTACATGCGAGCCGGCACGTTCTCCGACGCCGAGTCCAGCGCCAACGTCTATTTCGACGACTTCACGTACGTGGATAAAAGCGACGCCTCGGCCCCCGTCGCCGTCCGAGCGCCCGAGGATTCTTACGTGTCGCCTTACTCGGACCTCTACGCCTCGCCCCAATAGGCCTTCTTCAACCCGCTCCCATGGTCCCGGACGAATATCGGTCCTCCGGGACCATGGGGCGGAAATAGGGCGCCTTGCTTGCCATAGACTCCGCATGGGGTCACGCCCCCGTGGGCAATGGGTTGCCCGCCGAGTCCCGAGGGACGGCGCAAACGTACAAGGCCCGGGAAAATACTGCAGTCTTCCTGGATGGTAAATCCGCGCCGCGCTCGATTATTTTTCTTGACCTCATACCCAGGGTTACGGACGCGGAGCGCTTCCTCCACGCCTGGGCTATAGACCTTCGCCCCGTTCTTGGCTTTGCGGGAGCGACAAGGGCGGGGTGGCCCCGATAGCTTGCCTATCGGGGCGCCGAAGGCGCGGGAAGGGTAAATAAAAGGGCACGGGCCATGTTCATTTTCAATCCAGCGGCTCGCGCCGCGCGGATAGGCTATCCGCGCCATCCATGATCCAAGTCAGAGCCCGGCGGCTTGATCCGCCTTGCTTTTCAAAAATCGAATTTCTCCCGGCCGCGGATAACTTTAGGAGCCGGCTAAAGCAGCCCCGTAATCAGGTCGTTCATATAGGGGAGGTATTCCTTCCCATAGTCTCGCCAGAACTCGCATTTTTGCTCGACCCCGGCCGGTTCTTGCCTGGTGACCTCGTCGATCACGATGACCTGGGCGTCTTCCACCTGGAAAGGCTCCCATTGTGGAAGTCCGGGGCCGTTGGGGTCGCCGGTTTTGGCGAAGTTAGTCCAGTATCCCTGCATGACCTCGGTGATGACCCGGGTGGCGTCCTCCTGTTTCTTGCCGTAGAGCATGGCCGCGGGAGGGCGGTCAAAGGAGTCGAAAATAAAGGGCAGCTCGGCCGTGTGGAAGGAACCAAGATACTTGCCGAACTTCATGCCCTTGTAATCGAAGCGATAGAAATAGGCCTGGCCTCCCCAACCTTTCACCGCCTCGAGCAGCCTGTAGGTCGGGCAGCGCATGGCGGCGTCGGCGCCGAGCATCTGGCCCATGGCCTCGACGGGCCGGTCCTTGTACTCGGACGGGGGGTAGAGCGCGGCAAGCTCGGAAGCCTGCTCGTCGGTCATGTCGAAGCTCTTGGTCAGACGCTTCTCGTATCCGGCGGGCCGGGTGTAATAGTAGGAAGGATTCAGCTTGACCATCTTTCCGAACTCGTCCAGGACCGTGCCCGCCATGATCTCGACCTTCGAGCAGTCGCCGCTCTCGATCATTTTCAAGGGCGTGTCCTTTAAGAAGTAGCCGTCGTGGTGGGGAGTATAGTTGAACCCGTCCATCAAGGTGCCGCCTATTTTATTTACCAGCCTGGCCGCGGGTATCTTTCTCATGCACTCGATATCGTGATAATCGCATCCCATTTGTTTCATTAAATCGCGGGCTTGATCGTATCCATCCGTGAGGTCCTGGCTTAGCTCGCAAGTCCCGCTCTGCATGATGGCCCGCGCGAAAAGCCCCCGCGTAAGGGGAGTGGCCACCATGGAGCAGACGCTGATACCGCCGGCGGATTCTCCGAATATGGTTATATTGTCGGGGTCGCCGCCAAAGGCCGCGATGTTTTCATGGACCCATCTCAGGGCCTGGGCCTGATCGAGGGAGCCGTAGCTTCCAGTGGACCCGTTGGGGTCCTCGTCCCGAAGGTCCGGATGGGTGAGGAAGCCGATCACCGAAAGCCGGTAGTTGATCGTCACCACGATCACGTCACCCGCCTCGGCCAGCCGGTCTCCCAAGTACTGGGGCTCGCTGCCCGCGCCCACGTAGTAGCCGCCGCCGTGAATCCAGACCATGACCGGAAATACGCCCGATTTCCTCGGCTTCCAGATATTCAGGAACAGGCAGTCCTCCGAGGTGGGATCGCTTTTCCTGCCGCCCATCATGTCCTTGCCCTGGACGCACTGGTCGCCGAACTCGAGGGCCTCCCGGACCCCCGACCACTCCGGCATGGGCTGGGGCGCTCGCCAGCGCAAATCGCCAAGAGGCGGCGCGGCGTAGGGGATGCCCTTCCACACGCAGGTGTTGGTGGCCAGGTCTTCGGACCCGCTGACAAGACCCGATTCGGTCTTTACCGGCTCGTCGCAATCGACGCCGGCATGGGCGGACAAGGAAAGGGCAAGCAAAGAGACGGCAAAAATAAAGGCGACGATCTTTTTCATAAATATCCTCCGGAAAGTAAGGCTATTGTTAGAGCTTCTTGCAAAAGTACTTTTCTTTGCGGCATAGCCGCTTTGGAGTGCGGTCGCTTGAGACCGCTTTCGAGGGCCTTGGCTTGACAAGGCCTATTAATACACCGGCTTGCCTCGCGTCAAGCCGCTCGGAAGAAAAGCGGCGTCGAGCCGCCGCACTCCAAAGCGGGAATTTTGCAAGAGGCTCGTTATTCTACCCCGCTCGAACAATATAGCACACTATCGCGTCGGCAAAAAACAATCAAGGATAAAAAAAGACAATTGACCGGAATTGTGGCGGCTCGGAGCTTAACCGGGACGCCTTCCTTTGCCGATTCCCGTCTTAACCTTACGAGTAGCGGCTTTGAATGAGAATAATGAAAGGGAGCCGAATAGACCAAGAATGGCGGCTCTTATTTTATAATAAGTTTATATATTAGTCATATCAGATAATTAGCCGTTTCTTATTAATCTATTTTATAGTTCCATCTATTTATATATCTATATTATTGAAATTATCTTGCGATGAAGCCAAAAGGACATATCCTTATTTTCTGACTTTGCCATAAGGTTTTGCTTACCGGCGGGTAAAATTCGTTTTGCCGCCAATTCCTTGGAAGATTAGTTATTCATCTGTTATATAAGGCGAAAAGTATTGCCGCGATTTATAAAGATGTAAATAATTCTTGATTTTTCAAGCTTTTTTGATACAATGGGCAAGGATTGACGTGGAAGGAGCGTTCTATATGCGGAAGCTCAACGATCTTACCTGCCTTTCCGGACGGATTGCGGCCATTACCGGCGGAGCCGGCGAGCTTTGCGGGAAGATGGCCGAGGCCCTCTCTGAACTCGACGTAACCACGGTAATAATCGACATTAACGAAAAAAGGGCCCAGGAAAAAGCGGAAAGCATTGTAAGAAACGGACATAAGTCCATCGGTCTTTCGGCGGACGTAACGTCCCGGGAAAGCCTGGAAAAAGCGCGTGATCGAATAAGGAACGAGTTCGACGGCCTGGATATTCTTATTAACGGGGCCGGTGGAAATCATCCCGAGGCGACCACCTCGGACAAGTTGCGCTTTTTCGACCTGCCCCCCGAGGCCGTCAGAAAGGTTTTCGACCTGAACTTTCTGGGGACACTGCTTCCGTGTCAAATACTTGGAGAACTCATACTGGATACGGTATTGAAAAACGAAAGCCATGGCAACATCGTCAACCTGAGCTCGATGAACTCGTTTCGGCCCCTTACCCGTATTCCCGCCTACAGCGCGGCAAAGGCGGCCGTGTCGAACTTCACCCAGTGGCTCGCCGTGCATATGGCTCAAAATTACACGCCCCGGATCAGGGTCAACGCCCTGGCCCCCGGGTTTTTTCTGACGGAGCAAAACAGGTTCCTCCTGATCGACGAGTCGGGCAAAGACTTCACCGCCCGGGGCCGGACCATACTGGACCATACCCCCGCGGGCGAGCTCGGCCGGGCGGAGGACCTGATATCGACTCTACTTTGGCTATTAAACCCGGCCAGTAGATTTGTAAGCGGCGTCGTGGTCCCTGTTGACGGCGGATTCAGCGCGTTCAGCGGCGTGTGACGAGTGGAGGATGGAAATTGGAAGCCGAAACTAAAATAATCGAGGAAAATCCCGTTGATCTGAAGATCGGGTCCAACTACCTGGGAAAGAAACACCACCCGGCCATCGGCATCCGAATCCCGGAGATTTTCCTTACCGGCATCGTCAACTCCCTGCAAAAACACAAGTGCGCCGCCGGGCTGATGCTCAGCTTCGGTCGCGAGACCGCGCCGGACGAGATCATCAACGCGCCGCCCGGCCGCTACGAGATCACCCTCGGCCACACGGGCACCTCCATCCGCAAGTACCTGGTCGCCGGATCGAGGGCCGCCAGAAGCGCGGCCATACCCGTCGAGATGGAGGCGGACCACCTCATTATCACCGAGTCGTCCGCCATCGCCGTCAAAAGGATCGAGGGCATCAAAACGCCCAAGCTGATCGGGAACGCGGCCCTCGAGAAAGCCATCAAGTACAACGTCCAGGCCGTGGAGGAGGCCGTCAGCACCGGGCTGGTGCGGGCCTATACCACCGACGCCTCCGACCTCTTCGACGAGGACGTGACCAAGTTCAAGATGACCGCCCTCAGGAAAAGGCTCAACGAGTACTTCACCGAGGAGGAGCGCGAGTACATCTCCAAGAACCTGGTGGGAAAACACCGCCTGCGCGGCGCGGACAACAAGGTGGTGAGACTCGAGATCAACAAGGAAAGGGCCATCAAGCTGGCCCTCAAGTACCGCCACTCGGTGAATATCAACGCCCGCCTCTTCGAGGAGATTAGCTCGAGGATGAAGCACCCCTTCGCCTGGGAGATATCACTGGACGAGACGGAAAAACCCACGCCGCCGGCCGACCTTTTCATCTTCCTGGGCCTTTGGAAGATGAAGGGGCTGCCCTGCGACTACGTGGCCCCCAACGTGGGCTTCCAAAAGCGCGAGGACTTCACCGGCGACATGGAGATGTTCAGAAACCGGGTCCGGGCCCTCAACGCCGTGGCCGACCTTTACGGCTCCATGCTCAGCTTCCACTCCGGCTCCGGGGCGACCCCCTATTCCGGCAAGGGACAGGGCGTGTACGAGACCATCCTCGAGGCCACGGGCGGGAAACTCAAGTATAAAATCTCCGGCGTCTACTACGAGCTCCTAATCGAGCTGCTGGCCGGCCATAAGAAAGGCACCGACGCCAGGATCCTCTACGAGCTCATCCACAAGGAGGTCATGGACTTCCTCCGCAAACAGATCGAGACCAAGGGCCCGCTTCACTCGGAACTCCTCAAAAAACAGATATCCACATACGACCAGGCCAAGCAGGAATTCGACCCCCGCGCCGAGTGCTTCAGGTACAACTCCTTCCTCGCCCTCAACTTCAGGGACCAGAAGGGAAGAAGATACTACAGGGAAAGACTCATAAGGCTCTACCTGGACGACCTGAAACTCAAAAAACAAGTCGACCAGGAAGTCGAGGCCCTCACCTCGAGACTCATCGAGGGACTTAAGTTCGCGAATAATTATTGACGCGAAAAAGGGCTTTCGTCTTGGGTGTCCTATCCGGATACCTCACGCGTTCCGCGCGTGTGAGCCATGCGAACGGGCTGATGACGAAAGGATAAAGGGACGTCATCAGCATGCCCTTATAATACGGAGGTCGATGAGTATGAAGGTAAAGAAAATATTTATTATTATTTTCACATCCATGGCCGCAATGGCGGCCGCCGCGCCAATTCATGACCCTGATGATAATTTTACCAAAGAAGAAATGATAAATACCATCTATGAATTGCAGGGCCTTCTCAATCAGGCAAGTGATCCCGCCATGGAAGATTATACTGGGTTGTTTGCCTATATTGAGGGGCCGGAGCATATAGCGCATAGCTTGTATTTTAATACCGACTTACTAATGAGGTCTCTAAATAGATGACACTTGGGATTGTTCACACAGCGAAACCCTCTTTGTTAGACGTGCAAATAACTTGGGGCTTTCAATAGTGTCACCTACAAATTGATCTGAGTAATATAAGGCGGTATAACCGCCATGGGTAACTTGTGGTTGGAAAATGGCCTTTAAGTGAATATCCGCCAATAAAGGAGTATTGAGAAATCATGCAATATTCGAACGTCTACCTATTGGCCATGGGTATAGCGATACTTATTCTTACGGGATGTAATCAAGTCAAGCACGAACAGAATAATGAGGCACGGATATCGCTTTCAATGGCTGAAAGCGTCCTTGTGAAGGAATCACTAGTTGGAGTGTCACTCGGTGAAGAGTATGAAACGATCATAAACAATTTTGGGGAGCCTGATGAAACGGTTTGTGAAGGTCAATGTATAAACAACGGCTGTACCTACTTCATTCACACATTCGCGTCACGGAATTTGAGGATATTCGAGTGTCGTTACGGAAAGTCAAAGGAGCCAGGACATGTATCAGATATAATTGTATCAGGGGACTCCAAGGCTGAAACGGCGCGGGGCATAAGCATAGGCTCAAACAGGTCCCAAATATTGCAGGCTTACGGCCATTTGGTTTCTTGCGAGGAAGACCACTGCAGCGTCCAAGATGATAATAAACTGAATCTTCCATGGAAGAAATCCAGGATTCTGTTGTCTTTTGATATGATAGGAGACAAGGTGGCAACAATAGCTCTTCGAGATAATCTTTGTCTTTGAAATATTTTTTTTGACAATAAGATTTGTCTAGAAACCGAACTGGGAGTAGATGTAGATTAGAGGCCTGGATACTCCTACCAAGATTATGCTTTACTGCCATGCGATAATCTCAAGTCACTCTTGTCCAAGATAGCTTTTAATTAATATTGTTATCAAAACGCGTCATTTGCAGACATTCGACTTCAAAGGGGAGATTTTGCATTTGATTGCAATGTACGCGGGTTCACTCCCGTGTAAATTTTTACATAGCCGTTCCTTGTTTTGCACATTGTCGGTTTTTAACGGATGACTCGTCCGTTTTCGAAGAAACCGGGCGGGACCCTCAGCCGCGAAAGCCGTATGGCTCTCTGATATAAGGACTCGGGCGGAGGTTGTAAAGGACTCACGCGATTTCCGTTTCACTTATTCAACCGCTTTTTTGCCCTTGCGTTGGATTTTGTTTGACCTTATGATAATCGGTTAAATTCGGCCGCCTTCCAGCCGGGAGGCGAGGCGTGGAATCCGGACAAATCCACATATACGCGAGGCGCGATCAATAAAGAAAAGAACGGCAATGGTCCGTTCAGAGGGAGGAGTTTATGGCGAGTTTCGACAACGAACGGTATTTAAAGGCCCAGACCGAGGCCATCAGGAAACGCATCGACCTTTTCAAGGGCAAGCTCTACCTGGAGTTCGGCGGGAAGATGATCCTGGACATGCACGCCTCGAGGGTCCTTCCCGGGTACGACCCCAACGTGAAGATCAAGCTCCTCACCCGGCTCAAGGACATACTCGAGATAATCTACTGCATCCACGCCGGCGACATCGAGAAGGGCCGCATACGCGGCGACTTTGGTCTTCCCTACGACACGGCCACCCTTCGCACCTTCGACGACCTTGAGGACTTCGGCTTCAAAATCTCCGCCGTCATCGTGAACCGCTACCGGGGGGAAAGGAGCGCGGAGAAGTTCATCGGTTTCCTTAACAGGAGGGGCATTCGCGTTTACACCCAGCCCTCGATAGACGGCTACCCCTCGGACGTTGAGAAGATAGTCAGCCCGGAGGGATACGGCAAGAACCCCTTCGTGGAGACGATAAAACCCCTGGTGATCGTTACGGGCGCCGGTCCCGGCAGCGGCAAGATGTCCACCTGCCTCTCCCAGGTTTACCACCATCATCTGATGGGGGAATGCGCTGGTTTCGCCAAGTTCGAGACTTTTCCCATTTGGGACCTTCCACTCAAGCACCCCGTCAACATCGCCTACGAGGCGGCCACCGCCGACCTGCAGGACGTGAACATGGTTGACCCCTTCCACCTTTCCGAGTACAACGTGACCGCCATCAACTACAACCGGGACGTGGAGAACTTCCCCATTTTGAAGAAGATCATCACCCGGATCAGCGACGAGAACTCGCCCATGAACTCCTATAAGTCTCCCACCGACATGGGCGTCAACATGGCCCGGCAGGGGATAGTGGACGACGAGGGCGTGGCCGAGGCGGCCAGGCAGGAGATAGTACGGCGATATTTTCGCTACTCCCGCGAGTTCAAGCAGGGCCTGGAGAAAAAGGAGACCGTGGACATAGCCGAGAAACTGATGCAGGAGGTGGGGATCAAGCCCGCGGACCGGCCCACCGTTCCCGCCGCCCGCGAGGCCGCCGAGAAGGCCAGGGAACTGGGCAAGGGCAACCGGGGCGTATACTGCGGGGCCGCGCTCCAGTTAAAGGACGGCCGCGTTATCGTGGGCATGAACACCCCTCTCATGCGCTCGGAGTCGGCGGCCATCCTGAACGCCGTCAAGGTCCTGGCCGGCATTCCCCGCGAGATAGACCTCTTGCCCGAGCTCATCATCCAGAAAATAGCGACCTTGAAAAAGAACATCATGGGTCGAAAGTCGGAGAGCCTGAACGTGCAGGAGGTCATTATCGCCCTGACCATCAGCGCGGCCCTCAGCCCCGCCAGCGAGGTCTGCCTGCACAAGCTCGAGGAGCTTGACGGCTGCGAGTTCCACTCGAGCCACGTTCTCGGCAAGGGAGATGAGGACGGCCTCAGGCGCCTCAAGCTCAACGTGACCACCGACGGACTGCCCACCTCGAGGGGCTTTTATTACTGAAGCGCGGCCATCAGGGTCAGTACGGGGTCCTCCCGAAAAGGAACTCGTGGCCCCAGAAAATCATGGCGAAATAAATCAGCGAGGCGACCACCAGAAGCGATACGCTGATCTCGGTGGGATCGAGTCTGGTCTTTCCCCTGACCACGGCGGCGAAGGGGAAGACGGAGGTCTTTCTCGCGTACTCGGCAAAGGCCTCGCCTTTTTCCCGGGCCTTCCTGGCGTCCTGATGATACGCGCCGATGAAGCCGACCACGAAGAGGGAGCCGAAAAAGAAGACCGGTCCCACCGAGCCGTTGGTCAGCAAATGAGCGACGCCCAGGCAGGCAAAGCCCATGTTCATGGGATGCCGCGTGATCCTGGTCATGCCCAGGGGCTCGAGCTTGGCCGGCGCCATGCCCGTGGGACTGGGCTGGGCCGCGGCGAAGACTATCAAGACGATGGCCGCGAACATGAGGATGTACGCGGCCGGATAGGCCGCCCAGCCGGGAAGGGCCCACAATACCGATCCCATCGAGGCCTCGTCGGCCGTAACGAGCATGTACCCGGCGCCCACCAGCGTGACCAGGCTGATAATGGAATAGATGGCCCGAAATCCCATCAACCCGAACTTCTTAACCTGCATTTCCCGAATGCCGCCGTGCGAGAGCAGGATATGGGTCGCCGCGAAGAAAACGCTCAGTACCACCACTAAAACGAGTTTCATTGCCATTCCTCCTTGTTCCCTTTTGGAAACGGATTCAAGGCTAAGTTTCCAACTTACGGAAACTCTTGTCAATAGAAGAAGACCACTTTGTTGACTTGCCTTGGACCCTTCATTAAATTGGTATGATGCCAAGTTCAAGTCGCGAGGGCGGCCGCTCTTTAATCTTGCCGGCCGCCTTGGTCCTTACCATCGCCTACCTGGCGGCCCTGTCCTTTACTCCGGATTTCCTTATCGGGACTCCCGAGTACAAGTGGCCCGTGCTGAAACACGGCCAGCTCTCGCGTCTTCCCCTCGCCGCCCTGGTCATGGCCCTGGCCTCCGCCGCGTCGCTTCTTCTGTTCCGCGAGGTCAAGGAGATAGCCGCCGCCAAATGGGGACGGGCTAAAATATTCGCGGCGCTTTTCCTTATCGGCGCAGGCTTCCAGACCGGGCCGGCCCTGGTCCATAAGATGGGCGCCATCGAGCTTCCGCTTCGGGTCTATCTTCCCGACCACACCTCATATTTCACCGACGCGGCCAAGATCGGGGACGCGGGGGAATGGGCCAGAAACTTCCCGAAAAACGTGAAGAACATGGCCACCCATACCAGGACCCATCCTCCCGGCGCCACCCTTCTTTTCCTGGCGGTCCAGAGAATGATGGAGCGGACGCCAGCGCTTTCCGAGGCCTACGTGGACCACGCGCCCAGGAGCGCCGAGGCCATGAAGAGGTTCGGGCTATCGCCCAGCCAGGTAACGGCCGGGGCCTTTAGCGCCTTGCTGCTTTTCCTGGCGTCGGCCTCCGCGGCGCCCCTTACCTTCGCCATCGCCAGGATCATGATGGACGATAAATCGGCGTTACTCGCGACGGCGCTATTCGCGGCCGGACCGGTTTTCGCCCACAAGACGCCCGTGCTCGACCACTTGTTGGGAGTTATTATCCTCCTCTCCCTCTGGCTATGCCTTTCGGCGGTCAGGCATAAGCACATGTGGCGCATCGGGTTGGCCGGGCTGTTGATGGGAACTGGGGTATGGATGGGCACGGCGGTCCTGGCGGCTTTACCCCTTTGCGCGGCCTATCTGGCGGCGGCCTTTTTCGTCTTCGCCAAAAAGGACGTAAGCTACGCGAGACTCGCCGTTCTTCTCGCCTGCTGCATACTTGTATTGATGGGGGCGGCCTTGTTTTCGATCACGCTCGTGGGCGTCGTCCTGGGCGTGGGCTTTCCCGAGGTTTACGCCGCCATCACCGAGACGGGCTGGTATAACAACAACACCGTCTCCGGCAGGGTCCACTCATGGATGTGGATAGCCTTCAACCATTACGAGGTCCTGGCCTGGGCGGGCGTCCCGGTCGCCATTATGTTCATCGTCGCGGTCGTCAGGACCGTAAACGCCGCTCGGCAGAAGAGGTTTTCCAGCGTCGATCCCTTCCTCGTGGCCCTGGTGGTATTCCTTTTAGCCCTCAACTTCTCGGGCAAGGTCTGCTACGAGGCCGCTCGCCTGACCTGGTTCTGCTTTCCCCTGATAGCCATGGCCGGGGCCAGGGAGGCCGCGGCGGAAAAAAGCGGCTGGAAGCTCCCGGCCGCCCTGGTGGCCATGCAGTCCGCGTCCACCCTGGTCTTCCGAATGATATTCTGATGGTCCTCGTCAGGAGAGGGTCTTCTTGAGGTAATCCGCCAACAGGTCGTCCTCGCTGGACTCCCCGGTCTCGTCGGCTTTTTTCGCGGCCGCTTCTTCGGCCTTGGGGGAAGGAGCGCCGGCCCCCGCGATCATAACGGCCATGTAGCCGGGCTCGACGTCATAAGGGGTCTCCCCGAAGATGCAGGAATCGAGGTAGAGGTCGGCGCCCTTTTGGGCCAGTTCCTCCTCGGTGAGCACCATGCCCACCACGCCGTGGGGGTCCTCGCCCCCGCCGCTGACGCCGAGCACCCGGCAGGCGGGCTCGAGGCTGTATTCGCGTTTCCCCTTGGGCGTGTTTATCTCGAGGGCGTCTCCTCCCATCTTGACCTTTTCATCGTCATGCCACGAGTCGATGAGGGTCTGGGAAAAAAAGTACTTGTCGCTCATCCCTGTCTTCTCCGCTCCCTCTCCTCGGCCACGGCCATCATGAGGAGGGGGAACATTATCTCGTGGTGTCCGGTCAGCCTGTACCCTTTTCCTCCCGTGCGGGTAGGCCGTCCCACCACGTTGACGTTAGGCCGGTAGTGCTGGATAAAATCCATGTTGACGGTGGTGAAGGTAAGAGGACCGCTGGTCTTGTTGCGCGAGAGGCTGATGGCCTTGAGGAAAACCTCGGGCAACACCACCGCCGAGCCCAGGTTGATATACACCCCGCCCTCGAGATCGGATACCATGGACGTGAAGATGAGGAAATCCCTGAGCGATCCCTTGCCGATGGCGGCCCCGTCGGCGGCCGGGTGCATGTGTATTATGTCCGAGCCCATCGAGACGTGGACCGTGACCGGCGCCTCCAGCCTCGCCGCCTGGGCCAGGAGGCTCATGTCCTTGTAAGCCGCCTCCGAGCCCAAAATGGCCTCCCCCACGGCCCGGCCCAGGCCCACGTCCTCGGCGCCGCAGCGAGAGATCACCCGGTTGAGCCAGTCGCCCGTCTCCCGCGTCATGCCGAACATGCCCGTGTCCAGCACCTCGGCCACGTCCTCGCTGGTGTTGCCCGCGAAGGCTATCTCGAAGTCGTGGATTATACACGAGCCGTTCATGGCCAGGCCCGTGATCACGCCCCGCTCCATCATCCCGATAATGAGGGGAGACAGGCCCACCTTGATCACGTGTCCGCCCATGCCCAGGATCACGGGGCAGTTGTTCTCCCGGGCGTCGGCGATGGCCCTGGCTATGTCTCGCACGTCCTTGGCCGCCAGTATCTGGGGCAGGGAGTCGAACCACTCGCCAAAGGTCATGCCCTGGAAAATCTTTCCCGCGAAGGCCCTCTCGTTCACCTTGCTCGGGCGCTCGGTGATGGACACCGTGCGGATGCCGGCGGGGTTGAAGGGGTTTTTCGGATCAGCCATCCGCCTTGCCCCCGAATAGCTCCCGCTCGACCGCCTCGCAAATTATATGGGACGCCATGAGGTGAATCTCCTGGACCACGGCGGTCACGTCGTCGTCCACCCACAGGCAGTGGTCGCAAATCTCGCCGATCTTCGAGCCGGGCCTTCCAGCCATGCCCAGGGTTTTAAGGCCCATCTGCCTGGCGGCCTCGAGGGCGAGGATCACGTTTTTCGAGGTCCCGCTGGTGGACAGGCCCCAGGCCAGGTCGCCGGGCCGTCCCAGGGCCTTGACCTGCTTGACGTAGACCTCGTCGAAGCTGTAGTCGTTGGCGATGCTGGTCAGGTTCGAGGTGTCCGTGGTCAGCGCGATGGCGCCGAGCGGCTCGCGGTCGAGCACCATGCGGTTCACGAACTCGGCCGCTATGTGCTGGGCCTCGGCGGCGGACCCGCCGTTGCCGAAGAGGAGGACCTTGCCCCCGTTCCGATAGGTATCCAGAACCATGTCGATGGCCCTGGCCAGGTCCTCGGCCCTTTTCTCGGCGTAGAGCCGCGCCGCGTCGCTGGTCCGGATGACGCGCGTTTTAATCGATTCCAGGTTGGCCATGTAATTCCCCTTGATTAATTTATCCTGAAAGGCCGGCGGCGGTCAAGAAGGCCGCCTCAAAAGAATCCCGCCGGAGACTGGATGGTCCCCGGCGGGTTGTTAGGACGCGTTACGAGTTACTGCTTCCCGATAATGGGAGCGATAACGAGGGACACGACGGACATGAGCTTGATAAGGATGTTCATGGCCGGTCCGGAGGTGTCCTTGAAAGGATCGCCCACGGTGTCGCCGATAACGGTGGCCTTGTGGTTGGCCGATCCTTTTCCGCCGAAGTTGCCGGACTCGATGTACTTCTTGGCGTTGTCCCAGGCGCCGCCGCCGTTGGCCATCATAAGGGCCATGAGCACGCCGGAAACGGTCGCGCCGGCCAGGGCCCCTGCCAGGGCCTCCGGGCCAATAAGGAATCCAACGGCCGGAGGCACGATCACGGCGATAAGGCCGGGAACGATCATCCTCTTGAGGGCGCCCTGGGTGGCGATGTCAACGCACTTGGCGGGCTCGGGCTTGCCGGTGCCTTCCATGAGGCCGGGGATTTCCTTGAACTGGCGCCTGATCTCCTGCACCATGTCCATGGCCGCCGCGCCCACGGCCAGCATGGTCTGCGAGGCCACGAGGAAGGGCACGATGCCGCCGATGAAGAGGCCGATAACGGCCTTTGGTTTGGTGATGTTGACGGTCAGTTCCTCGATGAGGTCCTTGGTCGAGGGGTCCGCGTCTACGGCCTGGGTGAAGGCCGAGAACAGGGCCAGGGCGGTAAGGGCCGCGCTGCCGATGGCGAAGCCTTTGCCGATGGCGGCGGTGGTGTTGCCCAGGGCGTCGAGACCGTCGGTGATCTTCCTGGTCTCGGGACCGAGCTCGGCCATCTCGGAGATGCCGCCCGCGTTGTCGGCGATGGGTCCGTAGGAGTCGACGCTCATGGTAATGCCCACGGTGGCGAGCATGCCCACGGCGGCGATGCCGATACCGTAAAGGCCGGCGTAGTAGTTGGCCACGAAAATGGCGAACGCGATACAGAGGACGGGCAGGACGACGCTCTGCATTCCGATGGCGAGGCCCTGGATGATAACGGTGGCGGCGCCGGTTTCGGAGGCGGCGGCGATGTCGCGGATGGGCTTGCCGGCCGTGTAGTATTCGGTGATGACCCCAATGGTCACTCCGGCGAGGCACCCCAGGGTAACGGCCATCCAGATGCTCACGTGTTCGGCGAGCGGCGTACCCGCGGCGCCCTGTTCCATGAGTCCGTTTACGCCAAGGAGCCTGATAAGCACCCAGGCGAGCACGATGAAGAGGCCGGCGGCGATGAACATGGAGTAGCGAAGAGCGGCGGCCGGGCTGTACTGCTTGAGCCAGTCGATGCTCTTGATTCCCACGAAGGAGGAAAGGAGGCCGACGGCCACGAGGAAGAGGGGCAGGGCCATGAAGTAATAGGACGTCTCGCCGGCGGTAACGGCCCAGGTGGCTCCGATGGCGATGGTGGCGATGATGGAACCGACGTAGGACTCGAAGATGTCCGCGCCCATGCCGGCGGTGTCGCCCACGCAGTCGCCCACGTTATCGGCGATAACGCCGGGGTTACGGGGGTCGTCCTCGGGGATGCCCGCCTCGACCTTGCCCACCAGGTCGGCGCCGACGTCGGCGGCCTTGGTGTAAATGCCGCCGCCCACGCGAGCGAACAGGGCGATCGAGCTGGCGCCCATGGCGAAGCCGTTGATATCCTGCGTTTGAATAAAATCGAACCATTGAGAAAGGATGTAGAGGGTCCCCACTCCCAGGATGCCCAGGCTGGCCACGGTCAGGCCCATGACGGCGCCGCCGTTAAAAGCGACCTCGAGGGCACGGCCCTGTCCATCCTGGTTGGCGGCCCAGGAGGTCCTCACGTTGGCCAGGGTCGCCGCCTTCATGCCGATATAACCGGCCGTCATGGAACAGCTCGCTCCGAGCAGGAAGAAAAGGGCCGTAACCGGGGTGATGTACAACGCCAGGAGAACGAACACGACCGCGATAAAGGCCAAGAGCCAGGTGTACTCGGTCTTGAGGAAGGCCATGGCACCCGAGTGGATCATCTCCGCGATCTCGCGCATCTTTTCGTTGCCGACCTCGATATCCTTGATCTCGTTAAAGAGTTTTCTCGCGAAAACCGTCCCAAAATAGCCTACCACCAGGACCGCGATGAGGCCCACGGGGTATAGAAGCCACTCCCTGAAAAAATCCATTTACCAATACCTCCTTACTCTTTTTTACTCGAATTGAACTTATTCATGGCCGGTTCGATCCCCTCGCTCATGGCGAAGAGGGCCGCCTCGGCCCCAATCTCGATAGCCTCTTTTATCTTTTCCAAATCTTCCGGCCCGAAGGTCTCGAGAACGTGGTCTATGGTGTCCCCTTCTCTTCCGGGCTTTCCGATCCCGATCCTGACCCTGGCGAACTGGTTGGTACCCAGTTTTTCCATGATGGAGGCGAGTCCCTTATGGCCTCCGGTTCCTCCTCCCCTTTTCACCTTGACCCTGCCGGGCGCAAGGTCGAGGTCGTCGTGAACGACCAGGAGATTATCTTTCTTAATCCGGAGCGAGTCAAGCGCGGCTTTGACGCTTACGCCGCTCAGGTTCATATAGGTGCGGGGCTTAATAAGGACCAGGTCTTGTCCCTTGTATTTCCCCTTGCCAACCCTTGCCTTGTAATTGAATCCTCTTATCTTGATCCCGGCCAGCTCGGCTATCCGGTCCACGACCATGAACCCGGCGTTATGCCTGGTGAGCCGGTATTTCCGGCCGGGGTTTCCAAGTCCCACGATAAGGTACAATTAGCGTCCCATGAGCCAGGAGTCGGAGAAAATCCTCGTTCCTAGTTCTCCTCCGCCTTTTTATCCTCGGCGGCCTCTCCCTCGGCCTCGCCTTCCTCTCCCTCGGCGCCCACTCCGGCGGCCCGCTCAGCCACACGGGGAGCGGCGATGGAAACGACGGATGCCTGCATCTCGCCGAGTATCTCGATGCCCTCGCCCACCTCGAGCTCGCTGGTCTTGAGGGCGTCGCCGATTTTCATCTTGGCCACGTCGATGACGATCTCGACGGGTATCTTCTCGGGCACGCACTTGATCTCGAGGTGGCGGAGGTGCTGGTCGAGCGTCCCGCCCAGGTCCACGCCGATGGCGTGTCCCTTAACCGTGATGGGGATCACGGTCCTGACCACGCGGTCGGAGTAAACCTCCATGAAGTCCACGTGGAGGAACTCGCGCGTAAGAGGATGGCGCTGGATTTCCTTGACCATCGCCTTCTTGCCGTCGAGGCCCTCGTGGTCCGCCGTCAAAACGATAATGGTGTTCTTGAGCTTGGGAGTGTCAAGGGCGTCCACCAGGTCGTCCGGGTCCACGCTGAGGGCCACCGCCTCGGACTTGGAGCCGTAAAACACGCCGGGGATGCGCCCGGATTTCCTGAGTTTTCTCGCCACGCCCTTTCCCTTGGCCGAGCGATACTCGACTTTCATTTCCCTTATGCCTTCCGCGTTGTTGTTCACTTTTTCAAACCTTCCTTGTAGTGAAGTAAGGCGTCCTTTGTTCCCGCGCTCTTGTAACGGGAACGAGTAATATCTTGGCTTTAAACGAAAAGCGAAGACACGGAGTCGCCTTTATGGATCCTTTTTATGGTCTCGCCCAATATGGACGCGACCGAGAGCACTTTAAACTTGTCTATCATCTTCTCCGGCGGAATGGGCACGGTGTCGGTGACCGTGACCTCGATCAGGTCGCTCTTGGCCAGCCTTTCCCTGGCCGGTCCCGAGAGCACGGCGTGGGCGCCCATGGCCCGGACTTCCCTGGCGCCCTTGTCCAGGAGAATGCGGGCCGCCTGGGTGATGCTTCCGGCCGTGTCGATGATGTCGTCAACCAGGACGCAGCATTTGCCGCGCACGTCGCCGATGACGTTGAACATCTCCGTGGCGTCCCTGTTGCCCACCCGCCTCTTGTCCACGATGGCCAGGTCGGCGCCCATCCTCTTGCCGTAGGCCCTGGCCCGGGCCACGCCGCCCGCGTCGGGGCTGACGATCACCAGGTCTTTGAAGTCCCTCTCCTGGAGGTACTTGATGAAGATGGGCAGGGCGTACAGATGGTCCACGGGAATGTTGAAGAACCCCTGGATGGCCTCGGCGTGGAGGTCCATGCAGATGATGCGGTCGGCGCCCGCGGCCGAGATTATATCCGCGATGAGCTTGGCCGTGATGGGCACTCGGGGCTGGTCCTTTTTGTCCGACCGGGCGTAGGCGTAATAGGGCAGCACCGCGGTGATCGAGTTGGCGCTGGCCCTTTTGCAGGCGTCGAGCACGATAAGGAGTTCCATGATGTTGTCGTTCACCGGCCTGCAGGTGGGCTGGATAACGAAAACGTCCCTTTTCCTTATGTTCTCGTTGATCTTGCAAAAGGTGTTGTCGTTGGCGAACTTGAATATTTCCAGGTCCGCCAGGGGCACGCCTATGTAGGCGCTTATTTTTTGCGCCAACTCGGGGTGGGCCGTGCCCGCAAGCAGTATCAAGCCGTTTTCCATCAGACACCTCTCGTCTGAGACCATTTTGGCTGGGGCGGCAGGATTCGAACCTGCAGTGCGGGATCCAAAGTCCCGTGTCTTGCCATTTGACGACGCCCCAATCGGGATGGTCGCCCCTTAAAACGCCCTGGGCGTTATTTAGCCGGAGCTTCCTCCGGCCGATTGGCGTTTTCCTTTTCCTCGCCGGAAGGCCGGGATTTTTTCGCCCGCCTTTTCTCCTCCGATTTTCTATAGGCCTTCAGCACGGCCGCTTCCAGTTCATCCCTGGCCTCCCGGTTGATCGGGTGCGCCACGTCCCGGAAGGAACCGTCTCTTCGTCTCTTGCTGGGCATGGCGACGAAGAGACCGCTTGGCCCCATTATAACTTTAACGTCGCGAACCACGAAGCTCTGATCGAGCACGATGGTCACGTACGCCTTAAGTTGCTCTTTATCGTCCACCGGCGTCACTTTTACTTCAGTGATCTTCATAACCCTACTCCTTAACCGGGCCCAGGGAAAAATTCTTCAATGAAACTCCTCTATGATTTTTCCCTTTATTGTCCCGGCAACGCGCGAGAGAAGGCCGTGTTCCATTTCAAACGCGAGCGCCGCCGCCTCGGCGTTTCTCAGATCGTCGAAGACCCCGAAAACCGTGGGTCCCGACCCGCTCATCATAGCGCCAAGGCCGCCGTTTTCAATCAACAATTTCTTTGCTTTTAATACCTCCGGACGCCGAGCCGTCACCACCGGCTCGAGATCGTTCCTGAACTCCTTTAGCGAAATGAAATTTCCCGCGTTGCCTGAATGATTTAGGGTATCCCTTTTGGGCGGGGAAGTCAAATCGAAATTCTCGTAAGCCCAGGAGGCGCTGACGCCGAAGGGGAAACCGACGATCAAAAAGGTCCAGTCCGGGATCGGTCCCGCGGGGGACAGGATTTCTCCCACTCCCTCGGCCCAGGCCGGCGAATGGAAAAGAAAAAATGGCACGTCCGCCCCGATTTTTGCCGCGGCGCGAATAAGCTCTCCTCCCGGGTCCTCGAAACCGGTGAGCCGAGCCAGGGCCGCCAGGGTGGCGGCGGCGTTGGACGACCCGCCTCCCAGGCCCCCCGCCACGGGGATATGCTTGTCGATTTTGATCCGGACCCCCCTCGGGGGGGCGAAGCCGAGGTCGAAGAAAAGCCTGGCCGCCTTATGGCAAAGGTTGCCTTCATCCTCCGGCACGCCGGGGTGGCCGCACTCGATGGATATCTCCTTGCCGCCAAGCTCGACCTCGACCGAGTCGCAAAGGTCCACGGCCACGTTTAAAAGCTTGACCTCGTGGTATCCGTCCTCGCGTTTCCCCTTGACCTCGAGGTAAAGGTTGAGCTTGGCCGGAGAGCGCATCCGGACCGGGCCTTTGTCCATCGCCATGTTGCTTCCTTCAAACAAGCCCCGACCGGGGCGGGAATTACTTCACCCGTCAAGTCCTCTCGCGGAAGTCTTTATAAAGCGGCGAAGCCACTCAGGACCGCGAAAGCTTGCCTTCGTCTTGGGTCCGGAAACCCGCTTCCGGTAAAGGATTCACGCGAGGGCAAGCCCACGCCAGGAAAAGCGGCGGCAAGCCGCCGCACTCCAAATCAAGCCCCTTTCAAGGGACTCGAATCTCAGCTCTTTCCAATCCTCTCCTCGAGGGCCCGGAAGACCGAGGCGTTTCTGGCCTTGAATTCATCCACCCGCCGGGCGATGTCCTCCTTGGTCCTCTCCCAGGTCAGGTTCATGCGGTCGGCCGTCTCGGTCTTCATCTGCTTGACCACGTCGTAGTAGTAGCGGTTCCTGGAGGTCCAGTTGCTCTCGAGGCGGTGGGCGTAGCTTTTGAGGAAGACGCCGAGGAGGTCCAGCTTGGAAAGCCCCTTCAGTATCTGTGGGATCGAGTAGAAGCTTCTCAGGGCCTTGAAGTTCTCGACCTGCAGCTCGAGGGGCGTCATGTTTTTGGGCTCGAACACCACGTGGTGGGCGTCGTACAGTCCCCAGTCCCTGGTGAGGAGCCGGTTCTCGCGCTCGAAGGTATCGTACTGGTCCGAGCCGGGAAGCGGGGTCAGGATCATGAACTGGACCGTGTCGATCCTGTTCTTCTTGGCGAACTTGGCCGTGTCCCTTACCGTCTGCACCGTGTCCTCGTCGCACCCGAGCACGAACATGCCGTGGACACGTATGTCGTACTCGTGGAACTTGGCGATCGATTCCTCGATCTGCTCGACGGTGATCTTTTTATTGTAGGCGTCCAGGCTTTCCTGGTTGACGCTCTCGATGCCCACGTAAACGTAGAGGCAGTTCGAGCGCTTGAACAGTTCCATCATCTCCTCGTCCCTTGTGATATCGGCCCGGACCTGGGCGGTCCACCGGGGGGTGATATCCTCCGAGATCATCATCTCCAGGAGTTCCTTGGTCCTGTTCTTGTTGGCCGCGAAGTGGTCGTCGTAGAAGAACAGGACCTGCTTGGGGTCCACGGTCCTCATCTCCCGGATCACGTTCTCCTTGGACCTGTAGCGGTACTTCCTTCCGAACATCTTGGTGACCGTGCAAAAGGAGCAGTCGTATGGACATCCCCTGCTGGTCATGATGGGCCTTACGCTGCCCTGTGGCTCCCGGATGAGGCTGAAGTCGGGGAAGGGAAGGGAGTCAAGGTCCATGGCGGGCTTTCCCATTTCATTGTGATAGCAGTGGTCGCCCACCCGGAATGACAGACCCGGTACCTCGCCCAGTCCGTGTCCGCTCTCGATGGCCCTCACGAACTGAACGATCGAGTTTTCCGCCTCCCCCCGGATGACGTAGTCCGCGTACTGGAGGGCCTCCTCGGGCGTGAAGGTCACGTGGGGACCGCCCAGCACCACGGGGATGCCGTGGTTCTTGATCTGGGCCGCCAGGGCATAGCAGCGGGGCGCCGTCGAGGTAATGGTGGATATCCCCACCAGGTCCGCCTGGAATACGGCCTTGAAGTCGATGTCGCCCATGTCCTCGACGTAGACCTTGACGAAATAGCCGTGGCGCTCGAGCAGGGCCCCCAAAATGAGGGTCCCCAGGCGGGGCAGTTTGTAACGGCTGAAAATATGATAATCGGGCGAACGAGGTTCGATAAGCACGATGTTCTTCATTGGTGGCTCCCTTGGTCCTTGACCGCCGGCCGTGAAGGCGCGGCTGATTTGCGGAGGTTCCGGCGCGACGATGGCCATCGCGCCTCGCGATCGATTTTCCCTTTTCCCTGTTTCTTTTTTCGCCCGCGCCATTTCCCCCAGGCGCGGAGTTGGCGAAAAAATGGCGGAGAGCGAGGGATTCGAACCCTCGGGGCAGTTTTACCCACCCACACGATTAGCAATCGTGCGCCTTCAGCCTCTCGGCCAGCTCTCCGTCAGTCGGTGATTTTCAATCTATCCGGATACTCTACCCGACTTATTCCCGTTCGTCAATGGCGGAGGAGGTAGGATTCGAACCCACGGAACGAGTCGCCCCGCCCAACGGTTTTCAAGACCGCCGCCTTCGACCACTCGGCCACTCCTCCCCGACCCCTTTGGTCAAGACTATTTTAGTGAATAATACTTTGCTGTCAAGGCCCCAAAAGCCCGATCCGCCCGGTTTTACATTAGTTTCACAATGGGACGGGCGGGCTCGATTTGGCGGCCCGATTGCGCCCCGGGCCATTGGCGGCTATTATCCTTGCCGTTAAAAGGAGAAGTTGTAATGGATACAAAGCCCGGATTTTCCGATTATTTCAGGGCCCTTTTTCTTCACCAGCCCGAGGACGTGGACCGGATCAGCGTGGGCGGCCGGGCCCTGGTTTTCGTCCTGCTGGCCGTTTGGGGTTTTCTATTTATTATTCATCCGGTTGACGCCCATTACATCTACGGCTCCTTCTTGCATAAACCAAACCTTGTTTTCCACGAGGCGGGTCATATAATATTCTCCCCCTTTGGCCAGTTCATAAAAGTGCTGGGAGGCTCGCTTTTTCAGGTCCTTTTGCCACTCATCATCATGGCGGCTTTTATCCTTAAAAACCGCGACGGCTTCGGGGCCTCGGTGGGACTGTGGTGGTCCGCGCAGAACCTGATGGACGTGGCCCCTTACCTTTACGACGCCAGGGACCTGAACCTTGTACTATTAGGCGGGGTCACGGGAAAGGACGTGGTGGACTATCACGACTGGGAGTTTCTGTTAAGGAAGCTGGGGCTCGTTCAGCAGGCCCATTTCCTGGGCCAGACCCTGCACTGGGTGGGGGCGCTCCTTATGCTGCTGGCCCTGGTCTGGGGCGGCTACATGATCATGGGCCAGTACGCGAGGTTGAAAAAATGATACGCTCACGGCGCTCCGGCCGTCGTCACCCACCGCGCGAGATCAATCCGATCGCCTCGCCCAGGCCCGCTGATAAAGATCATTTTCAGGATAAATTTCTTGGACCGGGCGCGCAATAAGCGGCTGGATACAGGGAAAGAGGGCGTCTTTTATGGGGATTGGATTTGTATCACTCCCCCCCATGGGCCTATAATGGACCATGAGCGAAAGACTGACGGGACGATATTGGCTCGCGCCTCCCCCCGTTTTGAAAGAATACCCATGGAAGACATGAACGATCTCAGTCTACTCGGACCCGCCGGCAGGGACCTCGTCGAAAGGATGCTAAACGGAGACCGCCGGGCCTTGGCCCGTCTCATGACCCTGGTCGAGAGCCGGCCGGATGACATTTACCGGATCATGGCCATAGTCACGTCCCGGTCGAGGGGCGCTCATCGGCTGGGCATAACCGGTCCTCCCGGCGCGGGCAAGTCCACCCTGATCGACCTTCTGATCCACGAGTGGCGGGCTCGGAAGCGGACCGTGGGAGCCGTGGCGGTTGACCCCTCGAGTCCCTTCTCGGGAGGGGCCGTGCTGGGCGACCGCATCCGCATGCAGGAGCACGCTCTGGACGAGGGCGTGTTCATCCGGTCCCTCGGCTCGAGGGGAAGCTACGGCGGCATCTCGAGGGCGACCATGGAGATAGCGTCCCTCCTCGACGCCTTCGGCATGGACCAGGTGGTGGTCGAGACGGTGGGCGTGGGACAGACCGAACTGGACATCATCGGACTGGCCGACACCACGGCCGTGGTGCTGGTGCCCGAGGCGGGTGATACCATCCAGACCCTGAAGGCCGGCCTCATGGAGATAGGCGACGTGTTCGTGGTGAACAAGGCCGACCGGGACGGGGCCGACCGCATGGCCGTCGAGGTGAGGGCCATGCTCCAGATGACGGCCGGCCGCGGCGGCTGGGAGGTTCCGGTCATCATGACCTCGGCCCGTGAGGGCAAGGGCGTGACCGAGTTCGTGGACGCGGTGGACGCGCACCGGGAATACTGCCGCGACAATCCCCAGCGCGAGGTCTTCAGGCGGGGCTATTATAAGCGGTGGCTGACCGAGCTTATTCTTTCCGAGCTCAGCCGCAGGATCAGGCGGTCGGCCCAGGACGTTGGCAAGGACCTTTTCGAGATGGTGGGAAAAGGAGAGAAGGACCCCTACTCAGCCGCCGCCGCCGTGCTGGCCGACCCCGAGCTTTTGAAGAAGTTCCTTTCCCTGAAATAAAGACGCTTTTCCGAGATTACCCGGCCGGCTCGAATATACCGGGCAGGTCTTTTATTCCCCGGCAGACGAGGTCGTTGATATTCACGAACACCACTCCCCGGTCCTCCCCCAGGTGGTCGGCCACGGCCGCCAGGGGCCAGTGGTTCATGCGCACGTAGACATGGGTGGCGTCGGCCTTTCCCGCCAGCATCATGGCGGCGGTTAGGTTGCCCAGGTCGTCGTCGGTGCAGAGGAAAAAGGCGTGGTCCACCTCGTCGACCAGTTCCATGTGGTGGATGTCGGCCTGCAAAAAGGACGTCCGCTCTTCTATCCCCAGTTCGCCGGCCAGCTTGCGGACCTCCTCGGACCGGTCGGCGCGGTCGGCGATCTTGACGATCATCATCTCCTCGGGACCCAGGTCCCGGGCCAGGACCTCGAAGAGGTCCCGGCCGAACTTGCCAAACCCCAGTATGGTTACCTCGGTCACGCCCTCCCTGATGGACCGGGAAAAGTGTTTGGCTATCATCTTGGCCGCGGCTATGTGATAGGTGTCGAAAAAACGGATGTCCACGGGGCCATCGCACTTGACCACGCCCCGGGCGGTCTCGGCCAGCTTTTCCGTCGAGATATGGGTCCAGATGATCTTGGGGCCCGCGCCCTCTTCCTCCAGCCACTCGTAAAGGCCCACGGCCCCCTCCAGGTTGGCCAGGTCGTCGCCGCAGGCGAAAACTATCGAGCGCGCCCGCTTGGCCCCCGCCCTCTCGAGAATGGAGCGGGAGTGGAAGTTGCCGTACACCATGGGGACCTTGTGCTCGGCCCTCCATTCCTCGAACTCGTCCTCCGAGCAAAGGTCCACTCCCACCACCTTGACTCCCTTGTCGTGGAGGGTGGACGCCAAAAGTTTTCCCGTCCGGCCCACTCCGCACACGATCACGTGGTCCGAGAACCATCGGGCCCGGATGGCGGGAGAGAGCCTGAAAAGATAGCTGATGGCCGTTCCCAGGGCGGAAAGCGCGATGGCCGGGGCGGCGAAGTAAATCAATATTAAAGGCCACGCCCTGGGGAAGGGCTCTAAGTCCCGCTCGAACACGAAGAGCCGAAGGGTCGAGTAAAAGGCCTCCCAGAAGGTGATGCCCTTATATTCGCGGGGGAAAAAGACAAGGCCCACAACCAGGACGGCTACAATGGACAGCACCCATAAAGCCAGCCGGATGGTCGTTCGATAGCCCCGTCTCATAAGGTCACCTCGATTCCGCGAGGATTTTTTTCACCCTCTCCCGGCTGATCTCGGCGGGTGACGGATCGACGCCGACCTTGATGACCTCGAGGGTGACTATCCCGTCGAAAGATTTGATGAAATCCAGGATCGGCGAGTAGTCGAAGTTGCCTTCGCCGATAATGAGATGGTCGTCGCGCTCCCCGAAGTTGTCCGTGAAATGCACGTGCCCCGCGTAAGGTCCCATTTTCTCGATGGCCAAGTCAAGTTCATTGTTCAGGCGAGCGTGCCCGATATCGATGCAAAAACGCATGGACTCGAACCCGACCTGTTCCCTGATCTTCAGCATGTGCTCGACCGAGTCGTCTATTAAGTCCGGCTCGAAGCCCACGTTCTCGAGGCAGAGCATGACCCCCCTTTCCTCGGCGCGGGCCGCGACTTTTTTAAGGGAATCCACGTTCATGTCCCACTGGATTTTAAAGGCCTCGGGCGCCTTGTCCTCATCGAACCGGGGCAGGATGTAGGAGCCGTTATGCACCACCACCACGCGTCCGCCCAGGTCGGCCAAAAGGTCCACGGCGTCCATGTACTGCTTGATGGACTCGGCCCTGATGCCCGAGTTGAGGGCCGCGATATTGACGCTGGAAAAGGGCGCGTGCAGGGCCAGGGCCATTCCGGAGGACTCGGCCAGGCGCCTGGCGTCCTTTCTCTGGCTCCCGGTCACGTCCGCGCAGGAGCACTGGGGGAAATCCCCGAAGATTTCAAAGGCCTCGAACTCTCGCTCGACGGCGAGCTTGAGGGCGGAAAAGGCCGGCAGTCTCATGACGGTCGAGCCCGCCATTCCGATAAGGGGCATGATAACTCTCCGGTTCAGGTCTGTTCCTGGTTTTCCATCTCTTTCCCGAGTTTTTCAAGATACTTCACGGCCAGTCCGGCGGCTTGAATGGCGGAGGCGGCGGCGACCCCGGAAAGGACCCCCTCCGCGGCCACCTCGTCTCCGGCCAGGAAGAGGTTCTTAACGCCCTTGACCGCCACCTTGGGCCTGGCGCTCCGCGGCTGCCTGGGAAGGGGCGCGGCCCCGGATATGTTCGGTATGGTGCGCAGCCTCTCCCACTTGACCTTGTCCGCAATCTCGGGGAACTGTTTCTTGACAATCCTTTTTAGCCGCTTGATATGGGCGCGGGCCACCTTTTTATCGATCAGGTCTTCCTCGTTCACCAGGGCCATCCAGCTCGAGAGCTGCCCTCCCTCGGGGGCCAGGCCGGGATCGAGGTTACTGGGGAACCTGCCTATGACCGACTCCCTGGGGTCGATCATGACGCCCATCACGTCGCTCACGGGACCGGCCAGTCCGAACTCGAGGGCGATGCCCGAGACGGGCGTGAGCTTGGCGCATTTCCGGGCCAGGGTCGCGTTGATCCCTTCCCCGACCGCGACCTCGGGCAGGTACTGCAAAGGCCCGGAATAAATCACCGTTTTAGGCGTGTATTCCTCGGACGAGGTCTTGACCCGTATGACGGACCCCTCCTCGATCACTATCTCGTGGACCTTGGACCCTAAAACGATCATGGCCTCACGCTCGGAGATCACCCGGGCCAGGGCCTCGACCAGGCGGGAGGCTCCCCCCTCGATCACGGAAAGATGGAACCCCGAATGGCCCACCGCCTTGACGTGGGATATCAAAAGCTCGGCCGAGACGCCGGCCCCGTTCATGCCCAAAACGGTCATGGAGAGGGCGGAGGCATAGTCCGAAATAAGCTCGTCCTCCCCGAAGCCGCTCTCGCTCACGAAGTCAGCCACGCTCTTCTTGGCCCAGGCGGCGGGATCGGCCTCGGACAGAGCGGCAAAGAGTTTCTTTATCCGGGCCGCCTCGTCCTCGCTGAAGCCGGGCACCTGGCTGAAGTCCACGTCGTCTCCAGCCGGGACCGGCAGGCGGTCCTTGCCCCGCAAAAGGTAGCCCGAGTTACGGTTCTCGATGAACTTGAGGCCAAGGCCAAGACGCGAGTTCAGCTCGCCGATGGGTCCCGAGTCGCCGTAGTGAAAACAATGGAGACCCGCGTCAAGGCTGAAGCCGTCCCGCGTGAGGCCCGCCAGTTTGCCGCCCACGTCCTCCGCCTGCTCGACCAGCGTCACCTTTACGCCGTCCCTGGCCAATAAAGCGCCGGCGGCCAGACCCGAAAGTCCGGCCCCCACTATCAATACCTCGGGTGTGTCCAACCCGTCCCTCCCGTTCATGGCTTATAAGTCACGATAGTTTAGCCCATTTTGACCCTTTTCAAAAGACCGGGGCCAAACCCGGGCCGCGCCGCCTCGAGGCCGCCCCAAATTCCGCCGTCTTTTCACCCACATGAAAAATGGGCTATAATTTTTACCTCGGCCGGGCCGAGGCGCCGCAGGTCCCCGCCCGTCGGGCGACCGGATCAAGAACTATAAGACCAGGAAGGAAAAGGATATGGAAGACGTTATCGACGTCCTTGAAAAAAGGGGCTTTGTGGGACAAATGACCGATCCCGCTCTTCAGGAAATCTGCAAAACCAAGATGGTCACCTATTACGTCGGGTTCGATCCCACGGCCAACAGTCTCCATATCGGAAACTTGAAGCAGATCATGATGATGTCCCAGCTCCAGCGGCACGGGCACCGGCCCATCGCCCTGGCCGGCGGCGGCACGGGCATGATCGGCGACCCCTCCGGCAAGTCCAAGGAAAGGGTGCTCCTGTCAAAGGAAATCCTCCAGGAAAACCTGGTGGGAATCAAGGGCCAGCTCATGAGGTTCCTCGATTTCGATAGCGGCGAAAACTCGGCCGTTATCGTCAACAACGCGGACTGGCTGGAGAAATTCTGCCTTATCGACTTCCTTCGCGACGTGGGCAAGTACTTCCGGGTGGGCGAGATGCTGGGCAAGGAAAGCGTGCGTCTTCGCATCAACAGCGAGGAGGGAATGAGCTTTACCGAGTTCTGTTACCAGCTTCTCCAGGCTTACGACTTCCTCCACCTTTTCGATCAGTTCGGCTGTACCCTGCAAATGGGCGGGTCCGACCAGTGGGGCAACATCACCGCCGGCATCGAGCTGATAAGGAAGCTGCGCCAGAGTAGCGCCTACGGCCTGACCTCTCCCCTGGTGGTCACCGCCTCGGGCCAGAAGTTCGGCAAGACCGAGGCGGGGGCCATCTGGCTGGACGCCGAGCGGACCTCGCCCTACGAGTTCTACCAGTACTGGGTCCGAGCCGACGACCGGGACGTCGTGTCCTGGCTCAAGACCTTCACCTACCTCTCGTTCGAGGAAATCGGCGAGCTGGCCCGGACCATGGAGGAGCGCCCCGAGGAGCGGGCGGCCCAGAAGAAGCTGGCCTTCGAGGTCACGGCCCTGGTGCACGGTAAGGACGAGGCCCAAAAGGCCATCCGCGCCAGCCGGGTGCTGTTCGGCGAGGAAATCCGGGACCTTAGCGACAAGGACCTTAGCGCCATCTTCGCCGACGTTCCCAGCGCCGAGATATCCAAAGACAGGATATCCGGGGGCATTGGCATACTGGACCTCCTGGTCGAGTCGGGCATGGTCAAGTCCAAGTCCGAGGCCAAAAGACTGGTCAAGCAGGGAGGGGCCTACATAAACAACCTCCGTATCGAGGGCGAGGAAAAAACCGTCACCACCTCCGACCTCGCCTCCGAGACCATGCTCGTCTTAAGGAGCGGAAAGAAGAAATATCTGCTGGTCAAGGCGGGATGAGCCGCAGAGGATAAACCCAACTGGGGTGCCTGACTGAAGGAACGGGATGGACTGTCTTCCCCCGAAAGGGGGAAAATATGAATACTGGCCTACGAAAAACTACGGAAATTGTTACCGGCCCCGCAGGGGTCGGACCCCTTTTTTGTCCGTCCCAGCGGAGCCGTAAAAGCTGATTAATTGTCATACTTCTTTTGTAACTTGTCGAGAATTTCCTCTTTGGTAAATCTTGATATATTTTCTGCGGAAAAAATGATCTCCGTTGAGCCACTTATTACGTCCACTGGCTTTTCCCATGGTTTATGGAAGTCTTCTGAATTTTTAATAAACTTGAATAAACAAGTGGTCGGATCTTCACCATTCAATATCTTCAAGTAAGAAAGAACGTTATTTATAGACATTGAAATCAAAACAAGCCCGTTGACAAGATTTTCAGGAACCCAATTGATAGACTTTCTGACTACACGGAAGTGAGGGTGGCTTCTCGAACAAGGGGCTCCATCAATATCCTTGACTGTTAAAAATGATGATCCGAACTCACTTCTGCCTACTATATGCATTTTTTCAGGAGGGGCCTGAACTCCCGGTGTACTTTCCAATCCCACCGCAAATCCAAAACCTCCTGGAGATGCCCTGAAACCATGCTTGATGCTGTTATACTCACTTACCTGCATCTCATCTATAAAATCTCCACAGAATCTCGACCAAAGATCGCTAAACGACCTTGCCGTTTCTTCTTCATCTTTTGCTTTGCCCTTCAGGTAGGCATGAATCCTCTTTGATACTTCGTACCAAGAGATATATTTCATTCCTAGCATGTTAAAAATGTCTCTACTTCCACCTTCGATTTTTTCAACCAAGTTCCTCACTTGGTGAGGACGGCTTTTTAATATCCAGCCGTAGACGCAGTTAGGCGCTTGTATTGTTGAGCACAGCAGACTGAATAGAGTCTCGAGACCATGATAGTAGGCCGTTTTGAGAGCCATTGATGCAAGCAACTTGTCATCGCCCTCAATGTGTTCAATATGGGCTTGGGCGAGGTATTTAAAATAATTGGGGTTTACCGAGTTAATGAATTCCATATTGTTTTCATGAAGGTCCAAATCCCATACACAATAAGGAGTCGAGTCGACTTTAAACATGACGCATTGAAGCTGAAGGGTCATAAGGGCCTCCTTAACGGGTTAAATAAATTTCACGAGGTCTCTAATCATAATAAGGTATGTAAGGTTTTACTCATAACGGGTAACCCATAGCTCATCTATGTGGGCGACCGAAGGGAGCAGGTCGGCGCGTATAACTTTAATACCCAACCCGCGACTTTATATTTTCCAAGCATCACCGCGGGTGATGCGGCGCCCCCATTCTTGGTACCACTCGACCTGCTCGCTATGCTCGCCCACATAGCAAAAGCTATGTGGGTTACCGGCCGGGCCATACTTTATGTCGTTTAGGCTTATCTTTCCGTCTGGGTCCTCCACCAGTTTTTGTCGTGCTTGACGTAAAGCTCGAGGAAGACCTTTTGTCCCCAGAAGTTCTCCAGGATCTGGGCAGGATCTGGGGACAGCATACTTATCTCGCTCATATTGCAGGGCAGAGAGGCGTTTATGAATATTCCATCAATATCCACTGTAAGAGAACGCAGATGATTTACAATAATTTGGTATACTGCCACCATATCTTCAAAAAATATTTCCGATGGGGGCTTACGCCCCCATCAAATGGTAAAAGGGATAAAGAACTAAAGTGTAATCAGTCCCCGGCGCAACGGAACCCCCTGGAGTTGAACTGGAGAGAAGGCACATAGCCGTTCCGGCCTGCTACGCGCAGGTGGTTCGTAGGGAAGTCCCAACTACCGCCGCGCACAACGCGATGCGTACCTGACGGAGGACCGGGAGGATCGTTGGTCGGACTTGAGCTGTAATACGTTGATGAATACCAATCATTGACCCATTCCCGAACGTTGCCCGCCATGTCGTAAAGCCCGTAGCCGTTGCCCCCGTAATACGCAACAGTCGAAGTATCGTTGTCCCAGGGATCGCCCGAGTCCAAGTAATTGGCGTCCGTCCCGCTGATGCTGTCGCCCCAGGGATAGCGTTTGCCGGTAAGGCCGCCTCTGGCCGCATACTCCCATTCCGCTTCGGTCGGAAGCCTCTTGCCCGCCCAAGTACAGTAGGCCGTGGCCTGGTCCCAACTGACGTAGATTACCGGGAAGTGGTTATAGTCCGGGTTGCCGTAGTAAGAGGGGCGGGTATAGCTCGAAGAATTACCCGGCGGGGTGCATCCCCCGCAGCTCACGCAGGTTGCGTACTGCTCGTTGTTCACCTCCCAGATGTCCATGTAGAAGTCCGAGGTGATGCAGACGTTATGGACCGGGCATTCAAAGGGATATCCGCAGGAATCGCTTGAGTCTCCCATGTTGAAGCAGCCCGCGGGGATAAATGCCATTTGTGATACAATTCCACAACTCAATTCCTGGTAGTCAGTTTTGCCATTACAATTATTGTCGATTCCGTCCCAGCATTCTTCGTTTGCTTCGGTTGCGCCTGGATTGATTGATGCATTTCCATCATGACAGTCATTGCCTCCAACAAGAGTGGATTTGTATCCATCGCCATCTTGATCTGGGTTAGAAAAGGCTATTGAATAGATGCTGTCCATATCAACACTCAGCGCATACGGCACGCTCGCAATCCTCGCCCTCGGCGTCATCTCCGCGTCCGCGTCAACCTTTACCCCCATCCAGACTTCCTTGTGCTTCTGGAACACCGCGGCCAGGCTGCTCTCCGTGCCCGGCGTGATCGTGCCCGAACCGATGAGCAGGTTATAAATCCCGCCCGTGACCACCACGTCCTCCTGTAACACCGTGAGGTACGGCGTCCCGCCCGACTCCACTCCATAGAACGCAAAGGTCAAGTCCACGGTAGTCCCGTCCGCAAGAGGCTGGCCCGCAGCGTTCGTGAGTCTCCCCTGATAGTTGATAAGCTGCGGAGCGGACTGCGCCCAGGCAATGCCCACCACCACGGCCAGTACTAAAACCCCAACCAAAGCCGTCCCGATCTTAGCCCTCATTACTTAATTCTCCCTCTTCGAAATTTGTCAGCAATTCATCCATACGTTACCACGCTGTAAAATACAATACCACCCCCCCCATCTCGATCGTCAACAGCAATATCCTTGCTCTCGGCGTCATCTCCGCGTCCGCGTCAACCTTCACGCCCATCCACACGTCCTGGTGGTTCTGGAAGACAGCGGAGAGGCTTGGCTCGGTACCGGGCGTTACCGTGCCCGAACCGATGAGCAGGTTATAAATCCCGCCCGTGACCACCACGTCCTCCTGTAGCACCGTGAGGTAAGAGGTCCCGCCCGACTCCACGCCATAGAACGCAAAGGTCAAATCAACGGTAGTCCCGTCCGCAAGAGGCTGGCCCGCCGCGTTCGTAAGCCGCCCCTGGTAATTGACAAGCTGCGGAGCGGACTGCGTCCAGGCAATCCCCACCACCACGGCCAGTACTAAAACCCCAAGGGATCTGGGGACGGGATCTGGGGACAGCATACTTATCTCGCTCATATTGCAGGGCAGAGAGGCGTTTATGAATATTCCATCAATATCCACAGTAAGAGAACGCAGATGATTTTCAATAATTTGGTATACTGTCATTATATCTTCAAAAAATATTTCCGGTGGGGGCTTACGCCCCCATCAAAGGGTAAAAGGGAAAAAGAATCAAAGTGTAATCAGTCCCCAGCGCAACGAAATCCAATGTCGTAGTACAGGTCCGAAGGGTCGAAGTAGTCCCGGTAGGCCACGCGCAAGCCGTCCGTACTGCCGCCCCAACCCCCGCCGCGAAAAACGCGACACGTACCTGACGGAGGACCGGGAGGATCGTTGGTGGGACTTGAACTGTAATAAGATGATGAATACCTGTCGTTCGTCCATTCCCAGACGTTGCCCGCCATGTCGTAAAGCCCGTAGCCGTTGGCCGCGTAATACTCTACTTCAGAGGTGTCATTGTCCCAGGGATCGCCCGAATTCCAGTAATTGACGTCCGTCCCGCTGATTGTATCGCCCCAGGGATAGCGCTTGCCGGAAAGTCCTCCACGGGCCGCATACTCCCACTCAGCCTCCGTCGGCAGCCGCTTGCCCGCCCATGCGCAATAGGCCGTGGCCTGGTTCCAGTTTACGTAGATCACCGGGAAATTGTCATAGGTCGGGTTGCCGTAATAAGAGCCCCGGGAATAACTTGAAGAACTGTCCGGCGCGGCGCAGACAGCAGCGTCCACGCAGGCCTTGTACTCCGCGTTGGTAACCTCGTGAACGTCCATGTAGAAACTGGAGGTGATGCACACGTTGTGGACCGGAAGCTCTTCGCTGTAACCCTCGCCGAACGCGTCGCCCATGTTGAAACAACCGGCGGGGATGAGGGCCATGTTAGGCGGAGTTTTAGAGCAATCCTCATCATAACGTCCATCACAATCATTATCCAGGCCATCACACTTATCAACGGCCCCAGGATAAATTGAGGCATTATTGTCATTGCAATCGTCATTGGGAGTGATTGAGCTTTCCGGCTTGTAATGTCCGTCGCCGTCGAGGTCGAGGTTGGCTAAGTTAACGGTTTCGGCTGTTTCCGCCTTTATTGCATATGGGGCCGAGCTAATCCTGGCCCGCGGCGTCATCTCCGCGTCCGCGTCCACCTTCACCCCCATCCACACCTCCGCGTGTTTCTGGAACACCGCGGCCAAGCTGGTCTCCGTGCCCGGAGTGATCGTGCCCGAGCCGATGAGCAGGTTATAAATCCCGCCGGTGACCACCACGTCCTCCTGGAGCACGGTGAGGTACGGCGTCCCGCCCGAGGCCGCGCCATAGAAGGCGAACGACAAATCAACCGTGCTCCCGTCCGCCAGCGGCTGGCCCGCGCCGTCAGTAAGCCGTCCTTGATAATTCACCAACTGCGGGACCGACTGCGCCCAGGCAATGCCAACCACCACGGCCATAACCAAAACCCCAACCAACGCCATCCCGATCTTAGCCCTCATGACTTAATTTCCCTTCCTCGAGATTTGTAGACAATTCATATGTTACCATGCTGTAAATTACAATACTACCCCCCCCCGATGTCAAACTCCGATTAATAAAATGTTTTTTTCACTAGTCACTCTAAGGAGATGTTTTGGAGAACAACCTGATAAAAGCCGGGGAGCGGATTTTAACTCCGCGCATGGAACGCCAATCGCCCCCCTTCGAAAAGAGTCCCGCAAGACCCCCTTATCTTCTCCATCCTCCCCCGGGCCAGGCCTTGAGGTAGTCGTTTTGGCCCGTGATCTCGGAGACCGTGTAGTCCACCACCTTGTCCCAGTTGTCCTCGCGCTGTTTGAGCACGCTCTTCATTTGAGCCAGTTTCTTCTCGAGCTTCTCGATCCTCTCCTCATGCTGCTTCTGCTGGATTTTCAGTTCCTTGTCCACCAGGGGCCTAAGTTCCTTCTCTATCTTGGCCTTTTTGGCCTTGTCGTCGGTGGCCTTGTACTCCTCGGACAGCTTCTTGATTTTCATGAGGTCCTCGTAGCGGGCGGGGTCTTCGCGCTTGATCTTCTCGAGGACCATCCGTCCGCCGCGTCCCCTGCCGCGCCCCATGCCGGCCGCCGGGCCCGTGCCCTCACCCGCGCCGGAGCCGTCGCGCAGTCTCATGCCCTGGCCCATTGCCTGTCCCATGCCTCGCCTTCCATTGCCATTTCCCGCGCCCTGGCCCATTCCCTGCCCGTAAGGAGGGCCGTCCTCATCGCCCAGTGACGGCATCCACTCGAGATCGTCGCCGGCGGATTTCTGGGCGTCGAGCTTTAACATGCCCGCGCTAAAGACAAGGCCTATGGCCAGGGCCGCGATAGTCAGTAAAACCAGTTTCTTCATTTTATTCCTCCCTTTGATTGTTTTTCAGGGACGCGGCCGGCGGGGACCGCGCCGGGTTATTCCAGGTACCAGTCTAGGGACATGTCGTCCAAGTCCGCGTCATCCTCCGCGAGGCCCATGTCGTACTCCAGATCGATCATGGCCAGCTCTATCTCATCGATGCCCGAATCGAGCGAGAACTCCTCTTCAACGTAAACTTCCTCCGTCTCGCCGCGGCCGTACTCCTCGTTTACGGCCCTCTCCACGTCGGCCAGGGTCTTGGAAACCAGGCCAGCGTCCAGGTAGGTCGGGACGGCCGAGGCGGCGAGTCCTCTCCGGCTCTCTCCCTTATAGGACGCGGTGTAAAGTCCGATAAAAAAGATCACCACGATCGCCGCCGCCGCGGGGGACAAGCGAAGCACGGGGGACTCGCCGAAGAAATCTCTTAGCCGCTCGCCAAACGATTCCAGGCGCGAGGTCTTGCCCTTTTCCATCGTCCGCCTCGCCTCCACCTGGAGGGAGAGCGCCAAGCCTCCGTCGGGATAATACATTCCCGCCTGGCCGGCCAAAAGGTGAAGCTCTTTTACGCCCTCGATATAAGCGCGGCATTGGGGGCAGGTCTTCACGTGCTCGAGAATCTCCGCGTCTTCCCTCTCCCCATAGGCGATAAGCAAGAGGTCGTCGTTGGAGACTTTTTCACATCCCGTTTCCATGTCCGATTCCTTCATGCTTCCTCCCCGGCCAACGCCTCGAGGCTCACCCGCATCTTCTTCACGGCCAGGTGCATTCTGCCCAGGACCGTGTTGAGCTTCTGGCCCGTGGCCTCGGCGATCTCCTTGAAGCTCATCCCGCCATATTCCCGCATGACGAAAACCTCGCGCTGGTCGGGCGGAAGACCGGATATGGCCTCGTCAACCGCTCTTCTCACCTCGGCCAGGTAGGATTCCCTCTCCGGGGTCGAGTTGGAGACCGGTTCGAGGAAAGTCCCGCCCCCCTGGATGGGGCTTCGTGCGCGGCTCCGGAGATGGTCGCGGCAAAGGTTCGCGGCAATGGCGTAAATCCAGGTGGAAAATTTCCCGTCCGGATCGAAATTATCTTTATGTTTCAATACTCTCATAAAGGTTTCCTGAAAAATGTCCCGGGCTTTTTCCCTTTGGCCGACCATCCTCATCGCGACCGTGAACAAGGGTCCTTCATATCTTTTAACCAGCTTGTCAAACCCGTTTTCATCGCCATCCATGAACTTCTGGAACAACTCCTCGTCGGACAAGCGGTCATATTTTTCCATCGACTCCGGCATCAACTATCCGTTTATCACGTAATCGGCTTATTTGTAAAGTTAATACGACAAGCAATGGAAATTATTGTCCATGACCTGGATAATTTCCGAAATCTTGTATCCTTGGCCTGGGAAGGGCGGCAATTCTTCGTTTAAACCATTGTAATTAAATATCTATTTTCAATCGGCCCTTCGCCGCGCGGATTTTTCAAACTTTACCGATGAAAATGATGAGGATTGAAAGTATTATAAATGTCCAGTGACTTGGCAGTTCGTCTCGTTTCCAGACATTTAACTTAACTTGACTGGCAAAGCGAACGATTTATAATAACTCCTGTAGGAAAACTTAAAGGATTGTCTTGTCTCGAGATGGAAGAAGATACCAGAGTAAAAAACGATTTTGAAAAGACCGAGCCCATCCCGCCGAACCTTCACGTTCAATTATCGGTAATTTCGGGACCGGACATGGGCACGGCTCAAAAGCTTTGGAAAAGTCACAGCGTTCTCGGGCGGGGCAAGTGCGATATCCGCTTCAGCGACAACTCGGCCTCCAAGGAACATTGCAGCATAGATTTCGAGGAAGGCCGGTTCGTTCTTCGCGACATGGGCAGCACCAACGGTACCATGCTTAACGGCGGCCAGGTTTGGGAGGCCGATCTTGGCAACCTGGACGAGATAACCATCGGCGACACGGTCATCCAGTTTTCCATCTTGGAGGAGGAGGCGATAAGCGCCGAGGAACTGGATATCGTGGTGGTCGAGGCGGACCCGGCGTCCCAGACCACTCGCCCCCAAAAGGCCCGGATAGCCAAGGACCCCAACCAGGGTCCCCTTTTCCCGGGCGTTGACGCCTCTCTCAAGGTGGTCATGGGGGAGGACGCGGGCAAGGAAATGAAGCTGTTCAACAAGGTCACCTCGATCGGACGCTCCGGCTCCGACCTGGTCATTTCGGACCCCGAGTCTTCCCGAAAGCACGCCACCATCGAGTTCCTGGCCAAGGACAAGGTAATCGTCAAGGATTTGAATTCCGTAAACGGGACATATCTGAACCGGAAACCCGTCTCCGTGGCGACGATCAAAAATGGGGACGCCCTGCAAATAGGGAGCACGGTCATCAACTTTTTCGTTCGTTTCGGCGCCTGAGCCTTTTCAGGGCTTGGAGAATCCATGTCCAATATTCCGGAAAAAATAGGTCGTTACGAGATAATCGAGGAAATCGGGCGCGGCGGGATGGGGGCCGTGTACAAGGCGCTGGACCCCAATATCGGCAGGATGGTGGCCCTCAAGGTCATCAAGCTGGCCTTCAACGCCGAGGGCGACCTGGCTCGGGAGATGCACGAGAGGTTCAAGCGCGAGGCCAAGGCCGCCGGTGTCCTCAGCCATCCAAACGTGGTGACCGTGTACGACGCCGGGGAAAAGGACGGCACTCCCTACATCGCCATGGAGTACGTCGAGGGGGACACCCTCGAGGACCTGATCGATCCCGAGGTCCCCCTGCCCATCGAAAAGGTCAACTCGATAATTAAGCAGGTGGCCACGGGCCTCGCCTACGCCCACGAAAAGGGCGTGGTCCACCGCGACGTGAAGCCCGCCAACGTGATAGTCACCAAAGACGGCTTTGCCAAGATCACCGACTTCGGCATCGCCAGGCTCTCGGACTCCGAGCTGACCCAGCGAGGCACGGTCATGGGCTCTCCGAGCTATATGAGCCCCGAGCAGGTGACGGGACGGCCGGTGGACGGAAGAAGCGACGTGTTCAGCCTCGGCGTGATACTTTACCAGCTCCTCACTGGAGAGAAGCCCTTTCCCGGCGAAAACCCCACGGTGGTTTCCTACAGGATAGTCAGGGAAGAGCCGCCCGAGCCGACCATGGTCAACCCCGTCATCCCCAAGGGATACGACGCCATAATCAGGAAGGCCCTGGCCAAAAGCCCGGACGACCGGTACGCCGCCGCCTCCGAGATGGCCATGGACATCGAGCGGCTCGAGACGGGCAAGGCCGTGGCCGGGCCCAAAACCACGGGCGCCACCTTATATACCCGGGTATCCAAACGGCTGGAAAAGCCAGGCTTCAAGCCCCTGGTGGTGGGCTTTGTAACGGCGCTTTCGCTTATCATACTGGTGATCGTGTCGCTTCGGGTGAGCAACCCCTATATCGAGATACAGGAGCTCATTGACGGCGGCCAGCACGAACGGGCGGTGATCGCGCTCCACCGCATCCTCACCAACAAGCCCAAGGACCACCGGGCGGCTTTCCTGCTCGGCGGGGAATACGCCGAGCTGAAGGATTACGAGTCCTGCGTCAAGGCCTACGCCCACGCCCTCCTTTTAAAGCCCGACTACCGGGACGACGCGGCGTTGCAGGACGACCTGGTCACGGCCCTCAAGCTGGATGAGGCCGACACGGCCGTCCACCTGGTGGTCTCCAGGATCGGTCCGTCCATAACGGAAAAACTAAGGAACGCCATCTCGGACCAGGAATACGACCACACCCAGAACTGGAACGCGGCCAAGGCCCTTCGCGAACTGGGCGAGAAGGTGGACGAGTTCGAGATTCTAAAGCAGGACCTCCAGATGAACCCCGACTGCGAGGTGAGAAGAACCGCCGTCGAAAGGCTGGGAGAGCTGGGTGACAAAAGGGCCTTGCCCGTGCTCGAGATAGCCAAGCGCGACAAGTGGAACACGCGCTCCTGCATGGGAAACTCCATCAAGGAGGCCGAGGAGAAAATAAATGGCGAAAACCCCGAACCTCTGGAATAACGCGCGGATTTACGCGGCCGTCCTCGCCCTTTTCGCGGCGGCGCTGGTTTGTTCCGCGTTGGCCTCCGCCGAGACTTATGAGGCGACTGGATCGGTCAACGTCCGGCAGGGACCGGGCGGGAATCATCCCGTTTTAACGTCCTTAAAGCAGGGCGAGAGGGTCGAGAAGCTGGGCGCGGAGGGAAGATATATCAAGGTCCGCACGGAATCGGGAATGGAGGGCTACGTTTGGGAGTCCCTTCTCGCCGGCGTGGACCAGGAGGGAATCGAGGCCCCTCGCTTCGACGCCCTCAGCGAAAGCCTGGCCCAAGGGGCCCTCACCCGCATCAAGCCGGGCCCCGACCGCTATTTCTTCGAGTCGACCCTCGAGTTCCTCAGGATCGAGAACCACGGCGTCTTCGTCATGATCCTTCCCCTTATCGTGGCCGTTGTTCTCGCCGTCCTGGGCGCGTGGCTATTGAAGCTGGCCTATAAGAAGGTCGAGATCATCATTCCCGTGGGCATAGGCCGCAGCAGAAGGATGACGGCCAAGCTCATCATTATCGTGGCGGGGGCATATCTTATCATTGGGGCGGTTTCTTATTTCCTGGACCTCTCGATGCACTACGCGAGCCTGGAGGAAAACACGGTCCTGGTTATTGCCCTCTCCGTTCCCCGCCTTATCCTGGCCGCCCCCATCGCCGTGGTGGACGCCCTGTCCGCTAACTGGGTCGCTGGTCTCGCCTTTATCCTTCTTCTCGTGCTCATCGCCAGGCCCGGGCTGGGAGCCGGAGACGAGCCCGCCGAGTTCGACGACGACCTGGCCACCGCGGTCAAGTCGGCCATCGAGTTCGCGGACGGAGGAGTATCGGACATGCCCGAGCCGGACGAGTCCGACACGGTGATCAAGCCCCGGGTCTCGAGCCTGGAGCCGCGTGAAGATGAAGATCGAGACTCGGAAACCCGTATCGTGGCCGACGAAGAGGAAGGTCCCGACTAGAAACTCACCCTTGACAGGATTATCTCCGTGTTGCCCTCCCTGGCCACGTCCGACCAGCCGATAACGTAACCCGTCCCGTCGGCGGACATGGATATCTCGTTGTCGATAATGGCGCTCGGACGAGGCTGGGACACGCGAGTCACGGGAGCGTTGGCCTTGGCCGTCCCGTCCATGGACCGGAAATAAAGGGTCCGACCCGCCGCGTTCACCTCGATCCAGGCCGCCCCAAAGCCGTTCGGACCGGCGGCCGCGGCGACGCTGGGACGGTCGGCCCCCGGGGTGGTCAGGGGGGCCGGGTCCCTGAGCACCTCTCCCCTCGTTCCCACGGAGGCCGCCATTACCTGTTGTCCGTTTTCGATCTTCTGAGGCCAGACTGCGGCGTAGGACTTGCCGTTAAAGGCCGCCGCCGGCACTCCCGCGCTCACGCCCTCCAGGCTGAGGCGGGAAGGAGAGCCTTTGGGATTGCCCAAAGCGTCGATGGCCAGGAACCAGACCGAGTCGTCCGAGGCGTTAAGATAAAAGACTCCGAAGTCCGAGCCGGCCTTGATAAGGGACCCCACCACCTTCGTGCCCGCGCCCATGGTCAACCGCGCGGGAGGACCCTGCGAGTTGCCCTCCGCGTCAAGATAACGGAAGGTAAGGTTCCCTTGCGACTCCCCGCCGAACTCGGTGGTGATCACGCCAAAGCCGTTTCCCGTGCTCATGATGGCCGTGTCTTTGCCCAGGGACCCCTTCTTGATAATCGTCGAGGTCTTGCCGGCGGGGGCCCCGGCCGCGCTTATTTTCATAAAGAAAAGGTCGAAGCCGTAATTGGTTTCGTGAATCCAGCTAAGCCCGAATTCGCTCCCGGTCCAGCACAAGTTGGGATGAACGTCCCAGGTGCCCGAGTGAGTCAATCGGGTCTCGGGTCCCAAACCCTTGGTCCCGACCTCGGCCGAGCGGAAGTATATCTCCTGGTTGCCCTCCCTGCCGTCCATCCAGGCGACCCCGAACTCGGTGCCGGTCCAGGCCAGGCAGGGAAACTCGCTCTCCCGGTCGGCGGAAGTCACCTGAAGATGATGAAGGTCCGGCGTCCCGCCGATAATAAACAAGGCGATAATAATGATGGCGGTCTTTTTCATGGTCGAGTCTCCGTCAAAGGCGATATTGATAAAAGGTCGTTTCCCTCGCGTCCCCACGTGTATAATCGCAGTCGAGCGGGCGTCTGTCAAGGAAATAATGGCGGGTCCTTACAGAGGCTCAATAATTATTTAATGGGAGATTGATTGAAGAATTGTGGTTCGAAGAGGATGATCACTATCGCGGACGAGTCTCGGTCCAAGCCGCGCCTTGCCCTTTTGACGGACGTCGGGACAAGGCGCGGGTCATTTTCAGTCGCAGGTCACTTTCAGGGTGTAGGTCCCGACCGCTCCGTTCCATCCGTCCACCACCACGAAGTAGGTCCCGGCGGGCACGGAATTGACCGTAACGTGCAAGTCTCCGGCGGCCATGCATTCGTCGGAGCAGGCCTGGCCTCCGTTATTGTCGAGAAGGAAGACGTCCAGGTCTCCTCCCGAGACGCTTTCCAGGAAGGCGGTGACGTTCTTGGTGGAGGACGTCTGGAGACGGTATATGACGTCGGGTCCGCTTTCGTCCCAGTCGGTGCAGGAGTAGAAGTTGAGGTCGTTCCCCATGCCGCTGGTGGAACCATTGTCCTGTCCGCCGCAGGAGATGGAGTAGTCGTAGGCGGCGCAGACCCCGGCGTCCAGGTTGGAGATATAGTCGTCCCAGTGAGTGTCGATCGCGAAGTCCAATCCATTGTACTTGGAGTTGTATCCGCCGAGCGGGTAATAGATCGAAAGACCCTCCGCCCCTGATATGTAGCTGTAGTTGTAAATGACGGCCGCGTCGAAGGAGGTCTTCACGTAGTCGGCGGCCTCGCGAACTCCGCTGGGAACGGAGGCGCTGTAAATATTGTCGGCGAAGTCGTAGACGTCCACGTAATCCGGGTCGTCGAATGAAGCCGCGTTCATGCGGGCCGAGCTGATCTGGCTCGAGTAGGTCGGGTAGCTGACGATCAGTCTCTCCGCCAACAGGTCGAGGTCGTCGGCCAGCCCGTCGATCATGGACAGGTCGACGACCGACTGGGTCTCGTTATAGGAGTCGTCGTTATAATAGGTCCTCGAGATGGCCTCGCCCAGGGAGCCGCCGTCCATGTCCGGGTCGGCCGCCAGCTCGGCCAGCCATTCGTCGTACACGTAGCCGCCGAGTGGCTCGGTTTCCTCGGAGCCGACCATGTAAGCCGAGTAATCGGCCATGTAGTAGGCTATCTCCATCATCTGCATGAGACAGGCGTCGAAGCCAACCAGCTCGAGGTGGCCCGCGCCGGTGGATGAAAGGGCGTTGGACAGGGCGGACTCGAGGTCGTCGTTGCTGAGGAAGTCGTCGCTGGTGTCGTCGTAGGCGACCCCCTTTACGGCGTGTTTCGGGCTTCGGGCCTTCCATCCGCTTCCGTGGTCCCACAGGATAAGGGCGTATTTCTCGGCGGGAAAGCTCATGATGCCCCACTCCAGGAAATTCTCGAGCACGGCCGGGTCTCCCATGTTGATCTCGCCGTTGTTGACCAGGAGGGTCGAGTTGATGTTCGAGGTGTCAAGGTCCTTGGTCACGTAATAGGTGCGGGCGTCCTTCCAGTCCCCGTTGCTCGAGTTGTAGCCGTCGATCCGGTCCATCAGCACGATCACGTCCACCTCCGGCTGGGAGCCGATCTTCTCCAACTCGTTCATGTCGCGGACGCCGTATTCCTCGAGGTTGTTGTCTGCGTCCATGTAAACGAAGACGGTCCATTCCTTGCCGCAGTCCGAGTCGAAGCAAACGCGGGTGGGAACGTCCGAGTTCTGGGTCGAGCCGTCGCCGAGCTGTCCGGCGTCGTTTCGGCCCCAGCAGAAGCCGAAGCTTTCGGCCGGCCTTACGCAGGAATGGAAGTCTCCCGAGGTCACCGCCGCGTTCGAGACGAGGAAGGACACGGACCTGGGGGTGCTCGAGTCTCCTCCCGGCGATCCGAGCTGGCCGTAGGTATTGTCGCCCCAGCACCTGACCACGCCGGTGGCCAGGCGGGCGCAGCTATGGTACTTGCCCGCCGAAATGGAGGTGACCGTGGTCAGTCCCGTGACGTAGACCGGGGAGGATGAGTCGATTATTCCCCCGTTTCCAAGCTGGCCCTCGCCGTTCGCGCCCCAGCAGTTCGCCGCGCCCGTCTCGAGGACCACGCAGGTATGATCGCCCCCGGCGGCGATGGCCCGGGCCGAGCCCAGTCCCGAGACCGGGGAGGGCAGGGCCGAGTCGGCCGTGTTTCCCGCGCCCAGTTGCCCGCTCGAGTTATCGCCCCAGCAGTAGACCCCGCCGCCGCTGACCAGCGCGCAGGCGTGACGGTCGCCGGCGGCCAGGGCGATGGCCGAGCCGAGCCCGCTTACGGTTACTGGAGAGGGGGAGTCAGTCGTGCTCCCGTCACCTAGCTGTCCCTTCTCATTGTCGCCCGCGCATTTGACCGAGCCGTCGGAAAAGAGCCCGCATAAATGGGCCGAGCCAGCGGCCAGCTCGATCGCGCCGCTAAGTCCGGAGACCGTATCTCGTGCCTTCAGGGAAAATGGAGCGCTCGAGGTGACGACCCCTCCCTGGTCCTCGCCCCAGCACTCGACGGCCCCGCCCGCAAGGCCGGCGCAGCTAAGGTCGCCGCCGGCCGACGCGAAAAGGGCCGAGTTCATGGCCGTCACGTCCGCGGGCAAGGAACTGGGCGCCGTGCCGCCGTCTCCGAGTTGCCCCTCCCCGTTGTCGCCCCAGCATTTTACCCCGCCGCCGGACATGGGAACGCAGGAATGGGCCTCCCCCTCGGCGACCAGGAAACCCTCGTCAACCAGGCCGTAGCCCGCGTCACCCGAGCACTGGTTGTCCACGCCGTCCATCTGCTCGGGAGCGCCCGGGTAAACGGAGGCGTTATTGTCCTTGCAGTCGGTTCCGCTCGAGCAGTTCTGGCCATAGCCGTCGCCGTCCTGGTCCTGGCATTTCGAGACGGGTTGGTTGTCGTCGTTGTCGTCGCCCCCGCCTCCGCAGCCGTAAGGATTAATGCCCAGCGAAATTAAAAGGATAAGCAAAAATATCGCCTTGAAAAGGTGCTTCATGATTTTCTCCCCATGTAAAGGTACCGTTTTCTTAGATTAGCCAATCTGGAGGCGGGATTCAACAAAATGAGGTTTAAAAGATTTTTCGCGGAGAAGTGGGAAAAAAGAGGGAGCCCGAATGGACTCCCTCTCGATCGCTTGGAAGGGGGCGACGCGTTATTCGGCCAGCATCTTCTTTAGTTCCTCGGTCATGACGGGCACGACCTTGAACAGGTCGTCCACGATCCCGTAGTCGGCTTTCTGGAAGATGGGGGCGTCGGGGTCCTTGTTGACCGCGACGATGACCTTGGATGAGCGCATTCCGGCGAGGTGCTGGATGGCGCCGGAGATTCCGAAGGCCACGTACAGGGTCGGGTTGACGACCTTGCCGGTCTGTCCGACCTGCTGTGACACGTCGGCGTAGCCCGAGTCGACCGCCGCGCGGGACGCGCCTACCGCCGCTCCCATTACTCCGGCCAGTTCCTCGAGAATCTTGAAGTTGTCTTTTTCCTTCATGCCCCGGCCGCCGGAGACGATCCTGTCGGCCTCGGTAAGCTCGATCTTGCCGCCGCCGGACTGGGCCATTTCCTTGACCGCCGCCTTGACGGCGCTCACGCCCGCGTCGACCTTGACCACCTCGCCGGCCGCTCCGACCTCGCCGGCCGCCGGGTAGGTGTTGGGACGGACGCTGCACATGGCGGGAGAGGCCACGGCCTCGACCTTGGCGAAGCACTTGCCCGAGTACACCGGCCGCTTGGAAACGACCTTGCCGCCGTCAACCTTGACCTCGACGCAGTCGCTGGCAAGGCCCGTGCCTATCTTGGCGGCGGCCCGAGGCGCCAGGTCCTTGCCCTGGGCCGAGGACCCGAAAAGTATGAGGGCCGGGTCCGCCGACTTGGCGGCGGCCGCGACCGCGGAGGCGAAGCCGTCGGGCGAATAGGCGCCCAGCGCGTCGGCCTCGCAAAGCATGACTTTTTCAGCGCCGAACTTTCCCAGCTCGGCGGCCAATCCCTCGACGCCCTTGCCGATAAGGCAGGCCGAGAGTCCGCCGCCCAGCTCGCCGGCGAGTTGTTTTCCAATTCCCAGAAGCTCGAGGGTAATCTTCCTGAGTTTACCGTCCCTCTGTTCCGCGACTACCATTACGCCACTAGCCATTTTATATTCTCCTTTTCCCTGGTCCGATTGTCGTTCTCATGAAGCCGTTTTTCGGCTCAGATAACCTTGGCCTCTTCGCGGAGAAGCTTGACCACTTCCTTGACCATGTCGGCGGTCTCCTGCTCCTTGAAGATTTTGCCGGCCGCCCGCTCGGGAAGGGGCTCGTAACTGGTTATCTTGACCTTGGCCCCGCCGGCGCCGACGTCGTCGCCGGAAAGACCCGTGTCGCCAAGACCCATAACCTTGATCTCTTTCTTCTTGGCCTTCATGATGCCGGGAAGGCTGGCGTAGCGGGCTTCCTGGATGGGATCGGAACCCTGCACGGTGACGCCCTTGTCGATGGAGATGATCGCGGGAAGGGAAATCTCGTAGGTTTCCTCGGCCCCCTCGATTTTACGCTTGACCACGGCGCTCTTGCCGTCGTCCGCGATCTGGATGGAACTGCAGGTCGTGCACTGCGGAAGATCGAGCACCTCGGCCAGCATGGACGGCACCTGGGACATGTCCCAGTCGATCGCCTGCTTGCCGCAAAGGATCACGTCAGCCTCGAGGCTCTTCACCGCCGCCGCCAGGGCCTTGGCCTCGCCCATGGCGTCCGAGCCCGCGAATGCCTCGTCCTTCAAGTGAACGCCCTTGTCGCAACCCATGGCCAGGGCCGTTCTCATCGACTCGACCACGCGGTCCTGGCCCATGGTCACCACCCAGGCCTCGCCCCCGAATTTCTCCTTCAGGCGAAGACCGACCTCGACGGCGTACTCGTCGTAGGGGTTCATGATCCATTTGATGTTCTGCTCGTCGATCCCCTGTCCGTCGCCGGAGATCTTGATCGTCGCTTCCGTGTCAGGTGTTTGTTTCATGCATACCGCAATCTTCACTGTTCCTTCCTCCTTTCTGTACTTCCCAATATTTTTTTTAATGTCCGGTTATATTATCCGTTACCCTTGTCTTATATCCTTCAAGCCGACGCGCGGCCTAATTGCCAACCTCAGGAGGACCCGTTACGGGTCGCGACGCCTTCCAGTACCATGCGAGCCAGCTGCTCGGCCGCGGCGTCCAGATACTTTTCGTCCTTTTTCGTCAGCACCCAATGCAGGGCTATCTCATCCAGGGCGCCGAAGAGGGCCCGCTTGGTAACGCCCAGGGAAAGGTCCTCGCGGAACAGTCCCTTCTCCTGTCCCTCCTTGAAAATCCTGGCGATGATGTTCAGGTATTTTATCCAGTGTTTCGGTTCGTACTCCTTCATGAACTTGTAGCTTTGTCTAAGTTCAACCTGGAGGACCTCCGCCAGCTCGCGATGCTCCTTCATCAGCTTCAGATGGCGCCTGATAAAGAGCTTGACCCGAAGACGGGGGTCGTCGGTCGCGCCGAGTTCTTTTTCCATGTCCCGGATGATGTCGTCCAGGCTTTCCTCGAAGACGTTTATCAGTATGTCGTCCTTGTTGCGGAAGTAAAGGTAAATAGTGCCGCTCGCCACTTCCGCCTCCCTGGCTATCTCGGAAATGCGCGAGTTGTGAAAGCCGTTTTTGGCGAATACCTTTACCGCCGCGCGAAGTATCCTGAACCGCTTGTCGCCTTGTCTTATCGAGGACATCTTGGACCTTTAAAAACCACCCCCCGAGAGATCGGAACAAAAAATGAACACTCATTCAGTACCACGAAAAAGGCCCCCTTGTCAAATCCAAAAAAGGCCCGGGCAAGGACTTGTCGGCTCGTTTGACCCCGCGGTATGAAGACGCCCCATTCCATATTAACGCGCGTTAGAAAAATCGTCCTTTAATTGGCGGCAAGGGAAGTTATACGAGTTGCTGGACCAATATATAACGAACGTTACGACGAGAGGCAAGGCCCGCGACCTCTATCCGATTTTTTATCGCGGCCATCTTTTCGGCCTCGTTTGAAAAGACGACCTTTCGCGTAGCATACTGGAAGCCGCGCCATGCAAAAGAAGACTTCTCAAAACAAACGGCCGGCCGAGGTAAGAAAAGGAAAAGTGGAGAAAACGGCGAGGTCTACTCCCGCCGCCGCCTTGACCTATTTGCCCCCGGCATTCCTCGCGTTTATCGCGCACCGGCGCTCTCTTGGGCTCGGGCTCCTCTCGGACGACTGGGGATTCTGGTCAAAGGCCTCAAGCCTTTGGGACTCGATCGCCGCGATGAGTACCATGGGCGGCAGGTTCGTAAGGCCGGCGCCCGCGCTTCTATGGTGGCTCGACCGTCTGGTCTGGGACAAGAACGCCGCCGGATTTCATCTGACCAATTTGATCCTCCTTTGCCTTTGCGTCATGTCGCTTGTAAGGCTCGCTCGGGAACTTGGCCTTTCGCGCCTGGCCGCGGCGGGGGGGGGCGCGCTTCTGGCGGTCCATTTCGCGGGGGTCGGGTCGGTCGCGTGGTGCTCGAGTCGCTTCGATCTGGTCTGCCTTTTGTTTTCATTGCTCAGCCTGATTTTTTACGCGAGGGGCGGGGCGCTCGCGGCCGCCGCTTTATTTTTCGCGGCCCTCCTCGCCAAGGAGATGGCCATCACTCTTCCCGCCGTTTTCATGGCCCTTAGCGCCCGGGACTGGGCCGAGGGCAAGAAAAGGCGCGGCCTTTTCGGATTGGGAATCATTGGAACGGCATTAATACTCTACCTTGTTTCCCGCTTCATCCTGCTCGGCGGCGTGGGAGGTTATCGAGTGGGAGGGGCCTCTCTATCCACGGCCGAGCCGGCCGGCTTTTTACTGAAGACGTGGCTCGTCTACCCCGCGAACAGGCTCATGGCTTTTTCCATTCCGGCCAGGGTTGTCTGGTCCGCGCTCATCCTCATCGGTCTCGCGTCTCGCGAGACCAGGCGAAAGGTCGCGCTCGCCCTCGCCATGGTCTGGGTCTCGGCCGTTCCCGTCGTCCCCATTCTTCCTCACGACTCGCCGGTCATGAACGACAGGCTGCTTTTGTTTCCTCTGGCGTGCCTGGCTCTTGCCGGCGCCTTTTGCGTTCCCTTTTCGGGAAGGATTAAATGGGCGGCATTGATACTGGTCCTCGCGGCCGGCGTCATGTCTTTCATGCCCTCGGGGAAATTATATGCCGATTGGCAAAAGGCCTCTCGGTCCTCGGCCGAGCTCATATCCGCCCTCGAGCCGATGATGGCTCATATCTCGCCTGGAGACGGGGTTTACGTCGGCGGCCTTCCCGGACGAGAGTCGGGCGTGCTGGTATCGGGCGCGGGCCTGGCCGCGGCGCTCGAGGAATATCAGATGAAGGAATTCCCGGGAGCCAAAAGGTCCGAGCTGGTAATCGAGACGGCCGGCTTTGACGACGACCTGGCCCTGGCGTCGATTCGGGCCGATTCCTTTCAGGTCTACCTGATATGGGACCCGAGCGCTCGCGGGTTCATTGACGTCTCGGACCGGATAAGGAACGCGCTCGCGAAGAGGGACGAGATCGAGAGGTCCGGATCGGCCATCCAGAAAATGGAACTGGTTGATGGCGGGAAAACTTGTCTTCTCCAACCGGAAAGGGACATTAAAGGAAGCTGCCCTTCCTTCCAGGCTTTGGGCCCGGACCCGGTCCTCGTCGGTCCGGCCATGGAAATCTCCGCCTGGGCCGTAAGCCGCGTGACCCTTACGATGAGCGCCCGTCCCATCGAGGGGCGGGGGGGCCTGACGGCCAAAGCGGAGCTTTACTGGACGGGAGACTCCTTTCCCGGTTTTTCCGAGTCGGCCAAGATTTCCATTCCCATCGAGATGGACGGGGTGGCGCGGGAATACGAGTTCCCTCTCGAGGACTCCATCTCCTGGCTTCGAACGGGCAAGGTGACAAGGATAAGGCTCGATCCCGCGGACCGCCCCTCCAGGATCGAGATATGGGGGATGGCCATAGAGCCGATTTAATCCCCCGAGCCCGAGGCTATTCGCTTGCGGGGCGGGAGGAGGTTCATTTCACGCCCAGTTGCAGCGTTTGCATGGACATGTCCTCCAGGTCGCAGATCACGGCGGTGGCTTTCTTCCTTAAGTAGCCGCAGCATTCTCCGGGGTTGAGAATAATCGCCTGGCCCCGTTTTCTTTGCTCGAGGTCGTGGGTGTGGCCGTAGATGATGAGGTCGAAGTGTCCCGAGTCGGCCAGGGCGTCGATGAGGACCGGCTCGTGCATGAGGGCTATCCTTCTTCCGCCCAGCTCGAGTAGAATGGGACCTTTTTTTATTTCTCCCTGAAAGTTGCCCGCCAGCTTGTCCAGCATCAGCCACTCCCCGTCGTTGTTGCCGAAGACGGCCGTGAAGGGCAGGGCGAACTCCTTGAAGGGCAGGTAACAAAAGGGCGAGACGACGTCGCCCCCATGCAGGACCCGCTCGACGCCGGCCTCCTTGAATCGGGCGAGGGCCTCGCGGATGGTGGCAAGGTTGTCGTGCGAGTCGGACATGACTCCTATCTTCATGGGCGGCCTCCTTGTAAAGGGCGGTTTCACGGGAATTATAACGGCGCGCCGCCAAACCTTCAACCGCGCTGATTTCATCGCGGCCCGGCGGGTCCGGCGCTTTTGTCCGGGTTGTTTTCCAGGCGGGTTGAAGATTATAATTAGTCCAAATCACAAAGTCGGAGGACCTTTGATGCGACGGAATGGATTTTCGCGTTTTATTCCCGGCCGGCCCGCGGCGGCCATCCTGCTGGCGGCGTCGTTTTTTCTCGTTCACTGCGAGAGGACCAGGGAACTTGAGATAACCTCGGTGACTCCCGCCGAGCAGTTCGTCGGCGACCCGGTCATGGTCGAGGTCTCGGGCCACGCCTTCGACGCCAAGGCCAGGGTCTGGTTCGGGCTGGTCGAGGCCAGGCAGTCGATCGTGGTCGGTCCCGACAAAATAATTGCCCTTCCCCCCCGCCAGGTTTTCGCGGGCCCTTGCGACGTGAAGGTCCAGAACCCCGACGGCAAATCGGCCCTCTCCAAGGCGGCCATCAAGTTCGAGAGCCGTCTGGCCGTTACCTCCGCCGAGCCGTCCTTCAAGCCCCTTAAGCTGGAGGGCCTGTCCGCCCGCCTCATCGGACAGAACTTCATGGAGGGGGCCAGGGTGTTTTTCGGCCAGGCGGAAAGCCAGGGCGTCGAGTATAAAAGCCCGAGTCTCCTTTCGGCCCCCGTGCCGGAGCTCGAGAAGGGCATGTACGACCTCAAGGTCGTCAACCCCGACGGGTCCGAGGCCTTCCTGTACGACGGCTTCCAGGTGATCGACGACGCGGCTAAAACGCCGATCCAGGCCATGGAAGAGAAGGCCAAGGCCTACGGGGTCGAGGGTGGCGGAGTGGACATGGCCGACAGCGGGGCCGCATTCGCCGACGTGAACCGGGACGGGTACATGGATCTTCTGGTTATCTCGCAGTCCAGCGATTATCTCTTCCTTGGCTCCAAGAGCGGCTCCTTTAAAAGGCTGGAGGCGGAGTCGGGCCTTTTGCAGGGCAAACTGAGCTATGGCGGATACTTCGGGGATTACGACAACGACGGCCTGCCCGACCTTTTTATCACCGGCCAGCCCGGCCGCCTTTATCACAACGAGGGTGCAGGCAAGTTCAAGGAAGTAACCGAGGCCATGGGCTTCAACCCGCCCCCCAAGGTCTGGGCGGCGGCGTGGGCCGACTTCGACCGCGACGGCCGGCTGGACATTTTCCTGGGCCATACCAAGGGCGACGATATGCTGTATAAAAACAAGGGAGACTCCTTCGAGCTGTTCGCGCCCGAGACTTTCCAAAAGGACACGAGCTATGACAATCCTCAGCCGACGGTCTTCTCGGCGGCCTGGGGCGACTACGACAAGGACGGGTTTATCGACCTTTTCGTGGGCATCAGGGGCCAGCCCTCCATCATTTTCAAGAACGAGGGCGGGTCGAGTTTCAAGAGCGTGGCGACCGAGCTCGGCATCGACTTCGTCGTCCAGGAGAGCGCCGGGAACAAGACCTACAAGCCCGACTTCGGCGTGTCCTGGGCCGACTACGACAACGACGGCTGGCTTGACATATTTTCCGCCTCCGGCATAGGCGGCGCCGATCTTTACAAGAACAGGGAGGGCAAGGGCTTTATCAACGCCACGAGGGGAACTCGGGTTTCCTTCTCCCAAAGCACCATATCCGAGGGGTGGGGAGACTTTGACAACGACGGATTTCAGGACCTGGCCGTTTCGGACAACCTCACCAACGTCAGGGTTTACCGGAACGGGGGCGACGGTTCCTTTTTGGACGTCAGCCGGGAACTCGGCATAGCCGATACCAACACGGCGCCCTTCGCCTGCGTCTGGGCGGACGTGAACGACGATGGGGCGCTTGATCTTTACGTGACCGAGTTTCAGACCGCCAACCGCCTTTACGTGAACAAGGTATATCCGGGCCGTCATTACCTCAAGGTGAAACTGGAGGGCAAAAAGGACAACTCGACCGCCGTGGGCGCCATGGTGACGGTCCAGGCCGGCGGCCACACCATGACGAGGCAGGTAAGCGGCGGGGAAGGTTACTCGAGTCAGCCTCCCCCCTGGCTCCATTTCGGGCTGGGAGAGGCGGCCAAGGCCGACAAGGTCACGGTGCTTTGGCCATCGGGAGGAAAAACCACGCTCGAGCAAGTCCCGGCCGACCAGACCCTGACCGTAATCCAGGAGGACGCGGACGAGACTTTGGAAGTTCCCCCGGAGAACGAGAAATAATCGACCATGAATAATACGCGCCAAACGCGGGACGAGTGAAATCGGACTTTTCAGGGAGATGACCGGATGCATAAATGCGCCTTTTGCGGAACCGAGCTCGATATCGCCGACAAGGTGATGAGGTCCGACGTCTGTCCCCAATGCGGGCGGGACCTTCGCGCCTGCGTCCAGTGCCGCTTTTACGACCCCGGCTATCACAACCAGTGCCGCGAGACGCGCTCGGAGACGGTGAGGGACAGGGACAAGGCCAATCTTTGCGGTTATTTCGAGATGAAAAAAGGCGGCAAAAAAGCGGGAGAAGACGCGGCGGAAAAGGCCCGGGCCGAGCTTGAAAAGTTATTCAAAAAGTAATAATTAGGGACCGGGTGCAAGGGCCGCCGACGCTTTCGCCGAGACCCTGGCGAAGCTCTCGGGTTCACTTGACAAGATTTTAGCCGGCGTGCTAAATTGACGAGACTCAGGCGAGAGACAATGTAGAAGTTCGGTACTTTCCAAGGAGGAGAAGATGAAGGGAACGTGGAAACTTGCGGCGTTTATTTCGGCCGCGATTTTATCGGTCGGTATATCGTCCTGCATTACGGACAACAGCGACGACGCCTTCAGGCTGGCGGCCCGCACCGTGGAGTGGCTCGCCCGTCAGATCGACGCCCAGCTTGGCGAGGTGGTGGTGGACGACGCAACTCCGCTTTGCGACCCGGGCGGGGTAAACGCGGGCGCGAACCTTGGCGATCACTGCAAGAACCAGTTGAAGGGCAGCCTTGGTCCAGGCACGGTAACCGACTACGTTAGGGTGGTTAACGAGGAAGTCCTTTTTGGCAACACTCCCTTTTTCGAGAAAGGCTTCGTGCCCCAGGGTAACCCCTGCACCATAGACGAAAACGGCAACGACCTTCTCGACTACGCCGAGTTTTCGGCCAACTGCGGCGCCGGCTCCTTGAGTTGTCAGACCCTGGACGACAACAAGTGGCGGCTCACCTATAATAACTGCGAGTGGGACGACGGGGGCGAAACCTGGGAGTTGGACGGCGGGGTTGATATCACCGTCTACCTGACCAACGAGGACGAGCAGGTCGTTTCCATGGACTATAACGACTTCTCCGGCGTTATCGTTTCCTCCAACGACGAGTACTTCGTGGTCAACGGCGCGATGTCGAGCTACCTGGTCCTCAATCCCTTCACCGGCGAGGGCGCGGAGGGAACGACCGGCTGCGGCCTTGACGGAATGATGGTCGGCGACATATCCGTCCAGGTGGACTCCGACGGGCTCGGCGCGACGGTGGGCGAGGTAAGCTACGACCTGTTCATCGCCAAGGACAACGAGGACGGGTTCGTCTTCCTGTCCGGATCGAGCAACGCGACCTGGGTAAGCCAGATAATGGGCGACGACAACCCCGTGTTCTTCTACAAGGGGAAGCCCTATAACAACCTGATAGCCAGCGGATGCGACGTAACGCTCAACGTGGATATGGCCAACCGCCTGTACGACATGACCGTCAATACGCCCGGCAACTGCCCGAGCAATATCGTTGACGGCGTGAACCTGTCCTGGTAATTACAATCTCGCGACGGGATGAGCCGAGGGGAGAAGCGATTTTCGTTTCTCCCCTTGACGCTTTTTAGGGAAAAGGCGCCGATAAGGTTTCCTTATTAATTCGGATTGACCTTGCCCGCGACCGGAGTTATTATTTGACCATGTCCAGGGAAGAGATCAAATGCGAAAGGTGCGGCGGAGCGCTTGACGAGGAAACGGGCCTTTGCCCCGATTGCGACGAGCCCGCCCCCAGGTGGATGGTATACCTGGTTTACGCCCTGGCGGCCATGTTCGTCCTGGGTCTTTTATACCGTCTCATCTGGCCCTGATCCGGCCGGCGGCTTCATGCTCCCAATGTTCGTATAAAAAGCCGAAGAGGTTATTAATGGCCAACGTCGATTTATACCTTGACAAGGTGGACCTGGGAAAGTATTGCGACGAAAAGTGCCGCGAGTCCTGCGGCATTGAAAACCTCGAGGAACTGGCCGAGCGAATAAGGAAGGGAGAATTGGACAATGAGTCCTGCCTCCACTGGACCCCGCGAAGGCTCGAGGCCTTCAGGATTGCCGTCTCGGCGGAAGACATCGTGCCGCCCGTTCCCATGCTCGATATGCCAAGGCCGGTCGAGACGGGCATGCTCGAGATGAACGGCCCCGTCAAGGACTCTCCGGTGCTAATAACGGGCAACTCCGAGTTCACCCAGTCGGTCATGCTGGTTATCGTCAGTTTGACCACGAGTCCCCTCCGGCTTCTCACCGTGGACTGCAAGGGCCACACCGTGGACATGGCCATTATCTTCAAGGAGTTCCGGCCCGACGTCATCGCCCGGGCCCTCGTGGAAAACGGCGCGTCGCCCAGTCCAAACACCCGCGTCATCCTGCCGGGACTGGCCGAGTCCATCGCCCCCGACCTGGAAAAGGAATACGGCGGACCCGTCGAGATAGGGCCGGTGTGCGCCGCCGAGCTTCCCCTTTACCTGGGCGACTACTGGGTCCCGGCTTGACGAATCCAAAACGTCCGGTTACTCCTCGCTTGCCGGGTCTTCTTTTACGCTTCCCTTGAAAATAAAACCGGCCGCCTCGGCCGCTATCCAGACGGACAGGACCATAAGTATGAAGCTTATGATTACCAGGAGCCATTCGCCGGCTTTATAGAAGTTGATCAGGTTAAGGACCGTGGCCCAAAAGGTGATAACGAACATAAGCAGCATGGGGACCGCCGTGTAGATAATGCTCTTTCCCTTTTTAGCCAGATAGACCGTTACCACCAGAAGGCCCAGGGCGGCCAGGAGTTGGTTGCTGGCGCCGAAGAGCTTCCATAAAATGAGCCCTCCCTTGCCTCCCTCCTGGGCCATGGCCAGGGCGGCGGCGGAAAGCACCGCCAGCATGGTGGGCGGATGAACGCCCGTCAGTGGCTTTAGCTTCACGGCCCCGGCGAACTCCCCGATCACGTATCTTTGCAGCCTGGTGGCGGTGTCAAGGGTGGTGCCGGCGAATGAGGCGATGAAGACTCCCATGATGGGGACGCTGAACTTGGGGGGTATTCCCAGTGAGGCGAGCATGTTGGAGGAACCGGTCACGAAGGCCCCCAATTTAGCGGCCAGCCCCGAGGCGGCCGACCAGTTGGAGTAATGGCTGGTCCAGGCCTGGGCGTCCCCGATGCCGGCGGACACGGCTATTAGCACGAGCACGGCCAGGGCCCCCTCCAACAACATGCCGCCGTAGCCGATCGAGAGGGCGTGGCTCTCGCGGTCGAGCTGCTTGGACGTGGTGCCCGATCCCACCAGGGAATGGAAGCCCGAGATGGCGCCGCAGGCTATGGTGATGAATAAAAAGGGAAGCATGGGAGGCGCGCCCTCCGGGGATGCGTTTAAAGCGGGGGCTGAAATGACCGGATGAAGCAGGACGGCCCCCAGCGCAAGCAGCGCCAGGATCACGTAAAGCTCGTGGCCGTTTATATAGTCGCGCGGCTGGAGAAGGCGCCACACCGGCAGCACCGAGGCCGCGTAGGCGTACGCGAGCAGGATGATTACCCATAAGGTGAGAGGCTGGAGACCCAGGACGGGCCCTAGCTCGACGGGAAAATAAACCCCCACCCCGATGAACAGATAAAGCAGCGCCAGGGCGACAAGACTCATGGGAAGAGGGGGAAGCCCTTTTTTGTATATGGCCCATCCCAGCGCCATGGCGATGGGTATCTCCGACCATATGGGGATCACCGACTGCGGATATAGGTTGAAGAGGATGGCGATGATCATGGCGAAGATGGCGATCACGATGAGAAGCAAAAGAGCGATCACCGCCAGGAATATCAGCCTCACCCTCGGGTTGATCACCTCGCCCGCCAGGTCGCCGATGGACTGGCCCTTGTGGCGGGCCGATACGATGATGGCCCCCAAGTCGTGGACCGCCCCCATGAAGATGGCGCCCAGGAACACCCATAGAAACGCCGGGACCCAGCCCCAGATAATGCCGATGGCCGGACCCACGATCGGGCCGGTGCCGGCGATCGAGGTGTAGTGGTGGCCGAAAAGGACGGGCTTGTCCGCCGGCATGAAGTCAACGTCGTCCCGCCGCTCGTGGGCCGGGGTCTCCCGGGAGTCGTCCAGATTGAATACGCGACGGCTGAGGAAGCGGCCGTAAAAACGGTAGGCGAGAAGGTAACCTATAAAGGCCAGGGCCGCGAGAAAAAGTGAGTTCATATTTCCCCCCCAAAATTCACAAGTCCAGTTTGCATCATCGCGGGCAAAATTTCTACCCCGCGAGATTTGCGATACCACGCCGATCGGGGGGACGATGAAGGAAGCGCGGGAAATAACCCGTATTAACGTTGACATATGAAGGCGCGGCGTCTAGGATAATCTGGCCCGCCTCGGGCGTGGGGACATGCTGGGAGGAAAGATGACCAAACCTGAAATAGTCGAGGCCTTGAAGCCGCTTTTTTATCCCGGGTCGGTGGCCGTGATCGGGGCGACCAACAACCTGACCAAGTGGGGCTTCTCCACTTTATCGAGCCTTCTTGGCAACTTCCAGGGAGACCTGTTCGCGGTCAACAACCGGGACCCCATGGTGCTCGAGCGAAAGGCGTATCCGAGCGTGAAGGATATTCCCGCTCCCGTGGACCTGGCCGTGATCGTCATCCCGGCCGAGCGCGTGTCCGGCGTGATGCGGGAATGCGCCGAGAAGGGGGTCAAGGCCGCGGTCGTCATCAGCGCCGGTTTCGTCGAGACGGGCCCGGCGGGCAAGGCCATGCAGGACGAGGTCATGGCCGTCGCCGACGCGGCCGGGATCAAGGTGGTTGGTCCCAACTGCATGGGCATGTACAGCGCCCCCCACAACCTGACGGCCTTCATGTTTCCCCTTCCCATCATGGCCGGTCCCCTGGCTCTTATCTCGCAGGGTGGAAACGTGGGCGGGGCCCTGGTGATGGACGCCGTTACCAGGGGCGTGGGTTTCCAGCAATACGTTAGCTGCGGCGCGGCGGCGGGGGTCAAGATCGAGGACTACGTCGAGTACGTTGGTCACGACGACCTGGTGAAGGTGGTGATGGTTTACATCGAGGGGCTGGAGGACGGGCCCCGCTTCATCGAGAAGGTAAGGGAGGTCTCGCGAAAAAAGCCGGTGATCGTGCTCAAGCCGGGCAGGACCGAGGCGGCGGCCCGCGCCATCAGTTCTCACTCGGGGGCCCTTTCCGGTTCGGACTCGATCTACGACGCGGCCTTCAAGAAGGCGGGCGCCATCCGGGTGGAAACCAGCATCGAGATGCTCGACCTGGCCATCGGCCTGCTCAGCCAGCCCCTTCCCAAGGGAAGGAGGGTCGTCATCACCACGCCGGGCGGAAGTTACGGGGTCATGTGCGCCGACGCCTGCGCCTCGCGGGGCCTCGAGGTCATCGATCTGCCCCGCCGGGCCATGGACGAGTTCAACCGCATGTTCCCGCCCAGGTGGAGCCATGGCAATCCCGTGGACCCGGCGGGCGACCGCAACTTCGCTCCCTATTTGAGGGCCCCCGAGATTATCCTCGAGAGCGATGAGGTGGACTCCCTTATCTTCATGGGGTTCGGCTCCTTTTCAGGGATAGGGGGCATGATCGCATCCTCGGGAGACGCGTTCTCCAAGGGCCTCGAGAAACTAAACCAGGGCCTTGCGGGCGTCTCGGCCATGGCCTCGTCCATGCTCGAGGTGCTCGAGTCGGGAGACAACGAAAAAATAAAGCAAATAATCAAGATGGCCCTCCGCATGACCTTTGGGTCGGTCATGGCCTCCGACGGGAACGAGATCGAGCGGCTGTCCGATACCGTGGCCGAGGCCCTGACCACTGACGCCATGCTGGCCGGGTCGTTTTTCCAGGGACTCAAACGCCTTTTCGAGTCGGCGGCCTCGGGCAAACTGGACGCCTCCGGCTTTTCCTCCATCATGGGCATGATGGAGCCCATGCTCGACGCCCTTATCTACTACTGGATCGGCAAATACGAAAAGCCCGTAATTACGACGACCTTCACGGAGGAGACCTCGGTCGTCCGGGAAGGTGGGCATTTTCCCTACCCGAACGCGGAGAGGGCCGCCTCGGTCCTGGCCCGGCTGGTGGAATACCGGGAGTTCCTCGAGTCGGCCGAGGAGGAGGAAAAATGACCGGACTTGTCATTTGGCAAATTTTATGCTGATAATAACCGATCAATTATTTCCGGCGTGGGCCCGGACGCGCGGGGGGAAAAGACGCATCCCGAAAGGATACGATTAAGTTCCTAACAGGGTTTACAGGGACCGGGTCCGCCATGTATCTTTTTTAATGAGGGAAACGATCTAGGAGGAGGAAAATGAAGAAGGTATTTTTATTGGCTATTCTTTTCGCGGCTTTGGTGGGAACGGCCGCCCAGGCTCGCGAGAGGCACGACAGCATAGTGTTCGTGGTGGACATCTCCGGCACGGTCAGCGAGAACGGCCAGGTACCCGTGTCCCGAGACGTCATCCGTTCCATGAACGCGAAGTTCCCGGACTACGTCAAGGACGCCGCCATCATGACTTTTGGCGACCTCGAGTACCCCCAGATGGAGTACGTGCTTCCGGCCTCGGATTGGGACCGGGAAGGGCTCGACAACAACATCGGATACATCAAGGAAGGCGAGGGCTCGACGCCCCTCGGCACCGCGGTGGACGGGTCCGACGAGGGAGTGACCAAGGCCGAGGGCAAGACGGCACTGGTAATCATCACGGACGGCAAAGACAACGGCGCTCCCGACCCGGTGACCAGGGTCGAGATGCTCAAGAAAAAGCATTGCGATAACGTCTGCGTTTTCACCATCCAGCACGGCGACGACCCCGAGGCCGCGGCCCTACTCGAGGCCATGGTCAAGGCGGGAAAGTGCGGCATTACCACCATGGCCGCCGACCTTCGGGCCTCGGACCAGAACGTCCAGGACCTGGTGGACTACATCTTCCCGAGCGACGGACCGCCCCCCTACGTGTGCGTGGACGACGACGAGGACGGCGTGTGCGCCGAGAACGACGAGTGTCCCAATACCCTGAAGGGGGCCAAGGTCGACAACCGGGGATGCTGGGTGCTTCAGAACGTTCACTTCGACGTGGACAAGTATGACGTCAAGCCCAAGTATTTCGACGAGCTCGACCAAGTGGTGACCGTGCTCAAGTCCAACCCCGGCGTCAAGGTCAGGATCGAGGGACATACCGACGCCGACGGGTCGGACGAATACAACCAGACCCTTTCCGACAACCGGGCCAACGCCATCTATGACTACTTTATCTCCAAGGGAGTCCAAAGGGACAGGCTCTCGGCCAAGGGCTACGGAGAGTCAAGGCCCATCGCCTCGAACGACACCGACTCGGGCAAGGCCCTCAACAGAAGGATCGAGCTTACCGTCCTCAAGTGATAAGACCGATCGATTGAAGATGACGCCGCCGCTTTCCGTCATGGGAGGCGGCGGTTTCTTTTGCCAAGCCAAGCGGGCCGACCAGGCGCGCGAAAGATGCAGGCGTCGCCCCGGCGGGGGGGAAGACGATCCGAATCGAGCGGGTTCTAGGCGACGCGGGGTCCGAAGAAAAGGCGGGAAGCGAGCGGCGCGAGCGAACCCGACGTGGAATATGGAAGCGGAAGAATATCACGCGTGAGAAAAATAAGCGGCACAATGAAACGGAATAGCCCCCTTTTGGACGGCGCCGGTTTTGAAAAATCGATTACCTCGCGACCACCACGGAGGCGGGGCGCAGGAGGCGGTCCTTTTTTCTGAAGCCGGGACGGACCTCCTCGAGGATGGAACCCTCGGGAACGCCGGCCGCGGGAACGGCGGCTATGGCTTCATGGTATCGGGGATCGAAGGTCTCGCCCACGGTGGGTACGCGCTCGACGCCGTGTTTCTCGAGCACCCCTAAAAGCTGCTTGTAAACCATCTCGACGCCCCCGACCACCCCGTCGTTGGCGCCCGAGTCCCTGGCCGCCTGCACCGCCTTTTCCATGTACTCGACGATGGGGAAAACGTCGTCCAGCACGAACTCCTTGCCCAGGGCCGTGAGGCGCGCTCGCTCCGACTCGGCGTGGCGCTTATGATTCTCGAAGTCGGCCTGGAGCCGGATATACATGTCCTTCCAGTCCCGGCCGTCGGAATCGGACGCGCCCTGGTCGCCGGCCTCGGGACCGCCCCCGGCGCTCTCGGTTTTTTCCTCGGCGGTAAGGGCTTCAGTTTCCCGGTCCGCTTCGAGGCGCTCTTCCCTGTCTTCTTCCGGTTCGGTTTCCAGGTAGTGTTTTGCCCGATCCATAACGTCACCTTCGTTCCTGTAGATTTGGCGGAAGGGGCCGCCGTATCCTCCGTACTCGCGCCCGTAGTAGGGCCGGGAGTATTCTTCGCGGTCCGTTCCGTTTTCGCTTATGACTCTTACGGGAATCCTCATTTATTATTCCTTTCCGCCTCGCGGCGGCCGTCGTCAGAACATGCCCTCTCTCGGGTCTTCCTCGCGGTCTTTAAGCTCGTTTAAAAGCTGCCTGGTTTTCTTGTCGGTTTTCTTCGGCACGGCCACCTTGAGATGGACGTACAAGTCGCCCTGGCCCCGGGACTTGGGGTGAGGCGCTCCCTTGCCCTTCATCCTGAGCACGGCCCCGCCCTGGGTACCCGCGGGTATCTTGAGGGAGGCTTTGCCCTCGAGGGTCGGGACCTCGACCTTGGCGCCGAGGGCCGCCTCGGTAAAGGTCACGGGCAGATCGATATGCAGGTCGTCTCCCTCCCGCCTGAAGTACTTGTGAGGCGACACGTTAATAATCAGGAAAAGGTCGCCCGCCCTTCCGTCCGGTCCTTCCTCGCCTTTGCCGGGCACGCGCAGCCGCCCGCCGTGCTTCACGCCCGGGGGTATCTTGACGGATATCGTCTCGGGCCCGCTCTTCTTGCCGCTTCCAGCGCAACCGGGGCAGGGCTCGAGGTATACCTGGCCGGTCCCCTGGCAGGCGGAACAGACCACGTTCACGTTGGCGCCCCCGTTGGCCACCTGGCGCCGGCCCGCGCCGTTACAAGCGCTGCAGGTCCTGGATTTGCCGCTCTTGTTTTTACCCGTGCCCGAGCAGGTGGGACAGCGGCCGTTCCGGTTGAGAGTGAAACCGTGGACCCCGCCCTTCATGGCGTCGTCAAAGGATATGGTAATATTGGCCTCCACGTCCCTGCCGGGTTGGGGCCCCATGTCAAAGCCGCCGCCAAAGGGGCTGCCTCGAAAGTCGGCCCTTCTTCCGCCTCTCTTTCCGGCCCCGCCGAAGATTTCGCTAAATATATCGCCTATATCGGCCCCGCCCATGCCTTGGCCGCCGCCGAAGAGGTCCTCGACGTTGAAGTTCACGCCGCCGGGGCCGGCGCTCCAGGTATAAGACTGCCCGCCACCCGGACCGGGCGCCCACCCGCCGCCCCCAGGAGGGGGCGCGCCCGGACCGACGTGGCCGAACATATCGTATTCTCTACGTTTTTCCTTGTCCGACAAGACCTGGTAAGCCTCGGATATCTCCTTGAACTTATCCTCGGCGCACTTGTCGCCCGCGTTGCAGTCGGGATGGTGCTCCTTGGCAAGCTTCCTGTAGGCCTTTTTGATCTCCTCGGCCGAAGCTCCCCGCTTTACTCCCAGTACTTCGTAAAAATCCTTTTTCGCCATTTTTTCCACCTCTTGGAGCAACTTGCTCCGGTGAAATTGTAATCATAAAGCCCCTGATGTCAAGTCCGACCTGAGCAATCCTTCCTTTATTGCTCTTTAAAATAGACATGTTGATCGGATGAAAATCATCCTCCTATTTTTTCAGGGAATTGACATATATTTCCTTTACGTGATAATATGTGGACTTCAAATTTAAAGTGGGACTCGACTTAAACTAATCAAATTATGATTACAACTGGAATTTTAATGGAAAAAGGACGAAAAAATGTGAAAGTTGTACGTCCTATATCCAATTCTCAGTCGTAAAAGGATCCAGCAGCCCTCGGCTAATTTTTGCGACAAGGGCGTGAGCCAGGTAACATCGCTTAATAAATACTAAAATATTTCGCTTATTAGATGCCCGGTCCGCTATCTACAACAGGAAGGAGGATTTCTTTTATGCGCGCTCGTTCTTTATTCATGACTGTTATCGTTTGTTTTGCACTTTCCTGCGGTGGAGGAGGCGGAAGCGACGATGGGGGAGACGGCGGAGGCGGTGGAGGGGGAGGAATATCGGCGGTCTTCGAGAAAATAGGCTCGGACCTCCGCGTGACCTATTCCACCGGCTTCTCGAGGGGGCCTCACCTCTGCTGGGGCCCCGGTGAGTTCGGCATAGCCTGGGGGGACGACTCGGATTCAAACTGGCATCCGGAGATCGTCTCGTTTACACGAATTTCGGCGGTGGGGGCCCTTATCGCGCCGGAGATAAAGGTGACTCCTTCTTCCATCAGTTTTCTTTCCTTGTCCAGCCTGGTCTGGACGGGAACGGAGTACGGATTGGGTTGGGCTCAGGATTCTTCCGGTACGAATACTCTGGCCAGACTGACGTCGTCCGGTGACACGATCGGAGCCGTTCCAATCGCAACCCAATATAGCGATTTTGAGACCGGCTTGGAGTGGACCGGAAGTGAATTTGGACTTGCCTTCAACTGGTTGGCGGGCGATATCTTTTTCGTCCGTACTTCAGCCTCGGGAGACACTATCGGCGTGGAATCCGTAGTTACTGGCGAGGGTCAAAATAAGACGGTAAGTTCTCTTGAGTGGGCCGGCGGCGAGTACGGAATTACATGGAGCGACAGTAGAAGCGGAGCTTATGAGACCTATTTCGCCAGGGTGTCGTCAACGGGCGCAAAAATAGGCGCCGACGTAAGAGTGACCTATTATAAAAGCGATTTTGATTTTACCGAATCTTCTGATCTGGCCTGGTCCTCAAGCGAGTATGGGCTGTGTTTTTCCGAAATGCGAGACGATGATATCGACGTTTTCTTTGTCAGACTGTCAGCATCGGGAGCGGTAATTGGATCGGAAGTGAATTTGTCGTCCAACTCGGGAGACTCCCAACAATGCCGTATCTTATGGGACGGTGAAAACTACGTTGCAAGCTGGTGGCAGGAAGACGGGGGCTACGCCAACGTTTATATGGCAAAGGTTTCAGCGAACGGTGAGAAAAAAGGGGGGAGCTTCAACGTGACTTCAGAGTATAACTCGGGACCCTATTCTTTTTCGATCGCTTGGACGGGCAGTGAATACGGCGTCGCCTGGGAAGATGACAGGGACGGAAAGCCGCAGATTTATTTCGCGCGGGTGAAAAAGAAGTAGCGCGTCCTTTCAAGTGGACTTGGCTCAATACATATCGAGATCATTATGGTTTTGTGGGCCGTTTAGTAATTCATCAATGGAGGGAGTAATGAAAAAGATTGGCATTCTAATTTTATCGATTGGGCTGTTGTTCGTCATCGCCATGGCGGCGGGGACGAGGGGAAAGAGCTCGGAGAAAACCAAGGTGTTGGTATTCGTGGGTGGAGAACCCAAGGCGTTTATAGTACCGAACATGCTTACTTTAACCGATGATCCCAGACCAAAAGAACCCAGTCTGGGCGCGGCCTACGTATTGGCCGGGAATAAAATTTCCAAGGTCGTGAGTTCTGATGATCTTTTGAAAATGACGCGAGACAACATGGTGAAAGAACTGTCCTCCGGCTCCGATTTCGATCCGATACCGGTCTGTTTAAAAGGCGAGCCGGCGGGCGCGGGCGGATGCGTAAAGGTCAGTTCAAAGAAAGCCAAAGATTTCGAGGAGGAACACGCGGGCAAAAAGATACTTCTCGTTACGCACTGGTATTACGGATTTTGGAACGGCAAGGTAACCACCTACAGCACCGCGTCGTTTATCAAGACCCCCCTGGAACTCGAATGGAGCTACAGCCCCTGGTGGCCGGGAAGCGAGGCGTTTATTGAGGCCGAGAAAATCGAGCCGTCCCAGCGGATGGAGAACCCCGAGGCCCTGAAGGGGTCCTTTAATACGCTAACGGCGGACCTGGCGAAAAACCTTTGCGCCTGCGCCGCGGGAAAAGCCGACCCTTCTCAAGTCTTCAAGCACGCCTCAAGTAATACGTCATTGGGCGGCAAGAAGGCCAACGCCAAACTACACGTGAACAACAACCTGAAGACGGTGTACGATAAATAATAACTGTTATAGCGCCACCGGGGACCGGGAAAACGCGGAGGGTTATCCTAGCCGGTTCTCCGTCGCTCTTCCCATTCCCGGGCCAGGCGTTTTCCCTCGCGGTGGTTTTTGACGAGGACGGAGATGATCACCACGCCAAGGGCCAGGAGGATGGCGACCCCCAGCACCAGGCTGACGATGATGAGACCGGTAAAGACCAGCTTGTCTTTAGCCTCACCGAGATTATAGGACTCCACCGCCGTCTTTTCCATCTCGTTTTTATTGGGGTCGATACGGGTGGTTGCGTCTTTATCCGGCGCTTTCGGTTTCGCTTTGTTTCCACCGCCCGATTTCTCGGGCCAGTAAAAGGAGTCTTCCGCCGGCCGGAGGGGGACGACCTCTTTCACGTACTTCTTGTCGATCCAGATTTTACCCCCCAGCTTCTCGTATACTATGTCGCCGCCCTCTTCCCAGCAGTCCTCCACGAGAATGACCGTTTTATCCTTCAGGACGACCTTGTATTGAAGATCGTTCATGGCCCCGGCCCTGGCGGGCAATAAAAGGGCCATCAAGAACAAGACTATAAACGCGGTCGCTACTTTCACCATTCTCCGTTCCCCGCCGGCCGATCGGAGGTTATAAAATTATCGGCCGGCGGTATGGATTATAGCACGCGTTGCCGCCGGGAAGAACGGCCGCGTTAAATTCGCGAGGCGAGACCAGGGGGCCTAGAGCACTTCACGTTTGTAATGTCGTATAACCGCACGAAAAAAAATAGCCCTTAGCATCGCTGGCCGTAATGGAAGATAATGCCTCGCTTATTGCCGCGATTAATCGAGGATGCGTTCGCGCCTTGGCGGAGCGTAAATGATTCTTCACCTTGCTCCACATCTTTTCGATCGGATTGAAATCGGGACTGTACGGAGGCAGGAACACCAAGCGGGCGCCGAGGGCCTCGATAATCTCCCGACTTTGGGCGTCCTTGTGCACCGAGAGATTATCGGCGACCACCACGTCGCCCGGCCGCAAGGTCGGGCCAAGGATGTGCCTGACGTAAGACCGAAAAACCTCACGGTTCGCGGAACCCTCGATCGCCATGCAACTCACCTGCCCGTCAAAACGAATCGAGCCGATCATCGTCGTGGTATGCCAATGACCATGGGGGGCGTGATCACGGACTCTCTGGCCCCGGCGGCCCCGCCCGCGGTGGCGGGTCATGTTGGTCTTGGCGCCAGACTCGTCGATGAATACCAGCCGCCGAGCATCGCCGAGCATCGGACCCGCGCTCCACTCCAGGCGGGAATGGATCACGTCAGGCCGGTTTTGTTCGCTGGCCGAAAGCGTTTTTTTTTAGGCTGTACCCCAAGCGCGCAACGGCGCGCTGCACCGCCATGAGGGAACACGACTTGCCCGTGAGTTCGCGCAACTCATCAAGAGTCGCGTCCGGGTGGCGAGCAATAAGGCCGTCCAAACGCTTAAGGTCGGCGCCGCGATAAACGGCGGCGCGGTGGCCACGTTTACCCGGCTCGGTCGAGCCATGTTCCCGGTACTGCTTGAGCCAGCGTTGAAAGGTGCGCGTACTGACCCGAAAGATGGCGGCGACCTCCAATTGCGTGTAATCGCCGGTCTGATAGGCGGCAAGCGCCCGCTCGCGAATCTCTGAAGATGATATTCCCATGACAAGAGAATACCACAATCAATACGTCATGTCAATCGTTAAGTGCTCTAGAGCGCCCGAAGTCCGGCCAGCCTCACGGCTCCCCGGTGGTATCCGTCGGGGAAGAGCCTTTTGAGTTCCTCGAGATCGAGCAAAAGAGCCTCGCACGTTTCGTAAACGTTGGGGATTTCATGGGTATCCGCGTAGGAATCGCGAAGGAAGTAAAGTACCTTCCAGTGCTCGTCGGTCAGCTTGCCCATATTTTTTTCGCCCATGGCGAAGGCCGCGGCGAACTCCTCGTCCCACTGGGAAGGATCGAGGAGAAATCCCCGGTCGTCGATATCGTATTTCTTATTGATATTTCCTTTCTCCATCAGTTCGGCCAGGGACCTGGACCATAGATAGTTGACGCTTCCCGAGCGGTAGGTTATACCCGCCAGCTTGCAGGCCCCTCTTTGGTAGCCGGTTGGAAAGAGCGACTCGAGGTCCTCGATCCGCAGGCCGTTCTTCTCGCAGGTCTCGTAAATCAGGGGGCAGCGATGGTTTTTGTCAAAGTACTCCCGGATGGAATAGATCACCCGCCAGTGCCTTTTGGTCAGACCCGCCTCGATCTTGCAGGCCCTGGCCAGGGATTCGGCGAAATCCTCGTCCCACCTTTTATAATTGAACAGGTATCCCGCCGCGTCCACCTCATATTTTTTTCCTTTTAATTCTTTCGTCTGCATGCCCGACTCCTTTCCCGGCCGCCCAGGTCCGATCTCCAAAAAACCTTTGCCAAATCTTCCTAAAGAGATAGGGAGCAACAACCATGCCGGTAGGGATAGGGCTTCATCCGTTTGATTTCATTGACTAATCCGTATTAGACGCCAAACAAGTCGGGCAGGGTTTCTTTACAGCTTATAAAAAATCTTTGCAATGGGTATGAGTTTGCAGAAAAACCAGGCGAGCGCCGTTTGGCGGCAAAGCCCTTATTCAAGGGCTTGCCGCTTTTTCCAACAAGGCCGCTTTCCAAGCCGGGACTACTTGAAAATTTTATCCGAGTCCTTGATAAAATCTTGAGTGCTTAATTTAAACACGTTCGCGAGAGTCTGGAACCAAACGGCCCTCGATTTATCTATTCGCTCGTTTAAGAACCATATGGTCGTGAGGAACCTGTCGGTAAGGGTGTAGCCGCCTCCAACACCGAACACGGTTTTAACCCCGTATTTGCTCACGAAGTCCTGGGCGGCGATGATTTTTCTTCCCTTCGAGTCCATTCCGGAGGCCGCGTCCTCCACGTAGAAAGTCCCGGCCAGACTTCCCATGTGCTCGGCCACTATGTGCGGCTCCCCCCTGATCCATCCAAGCTTGAATCCCAACTGCTCGAGAAGGGCGCTCATCATGGGGATGGCGCTGACGAAATCGGCGGTCGCCAGGGGAATGCCAAGATGGCCCTGAGATTTGGTCCTGACCATCCAGTCCCGCTCCTTACCGGCGGTCCCCATCAGAGTCAGAATAAAGGTCTCGGGGGCCAAATCGAGGTTGGCCGTCTTGGCGAGATCGGAGGCGAAGGTTTGAATTTCCGCCGGCAGGTTTTGCTTTCTGAAAGTAACGAAAAGCCTTATAAGTACGATCGATTCTCGAAACTTTTCATAAAGCGTCTCCATCATGATCTGAGCGGCTTGCTCGATGCTGGAAGAGTTGGAGATTTTTTCCTCGATTTGCGAGGACAAGCGGTCAACGTCGTTGAAGTCCATTTTGCTGATTAACATACCAAGTCCCCTTTCTATGCTGAATTGTCAATGTGGCTTTGGGGCCAGGACGTCGCTGTTTTCTTGAATGTAGCATAGTGGAAAAATATTTCAACAATAATTTGTCCATCTCCCGTCTTTATGTCCTTTGGGGCTTAAAGGGCACGGATTTGCCCGGAATGAATAGAAAGGGTCACGGGCAAGGGAACAAAACACCGGAAAAAACCGGAGGAACGAATTCCCCCGGTTTGATAATCGTTTCTTCAGTAGCCATGGTCAGTAGATGAATACCTCGGTCCCGACCTCGGCCAGGTCGAACACGATCTTGATGTCTTCACGTTTCATTCTGATGCAGCCGTGGGACCTGTAGCCCTGATTGATCCTACCGCTTGAGGTGCCGTGGATGCCGAAACCGTCGGGTAGTAACAAGCGGCGCTTGCCCAACACGCCCCTGATGGCCGGCCTGTACCTGGGGGCCTCGAGTCCTCTCTCGGTCCAGTGCCACGCGGGCGGATGCCAGATGGGATTGACTTCCTTCTCGATGACCTTCATGATCCCGCGGGGGGTCTCGAACCTTCTATGCCGCCCGCTTCCCGGAGGCAGGTAACCTTTTCCCGTCACCACGGGGAAGACGTAAAGCGTGCGATGTGACATCTTGACGTAGAGGTTGTTTTCCTGGAGGTTGATCTCGAGGTAAATCTTGTTCGAGTCGGTGGCCTCGCGGAGGGCCTTGTTGGCCACGCGAAGTATGTTATTCTCCCTTTCCAGTTCCTCGTTCCTGGCCAGCCAGGATTCCATTGTCTCCTGGTTATTCCATCCCGCCAGGGCGTGGGCCGATCCGGACTCGTCGACCAGGGCCAGACCGGCGAACCTTCCCGTCAAGAGCCTGCCAATGAAGCTGTCGGCCAGATGGTCGGGCAAGGCTTCTCCCCTCAGCATGGCCTCCCCGGTAAGGAAGCCCGCGTAAAGGGCGCCTTCATAGGGTTCGACCCGCTGTTGGTAATAATAGGAAGCCTTCTCCTGGAACCCGGATACTTGTTCGATCTGGCCCCCGATCCCGTGGTTGGGAGCAACGGCGCAGGAAAGAAACATGGCTATGAACAGCCCGAAAACCACGCGCGAGGCCATCCTGAAGCGGGGACTCCATCGCCTCGTCCTATTGCCGATCCACGAGGATAGCCCTTTTTTCGAGGGCCTTGTGGGACCGTTGTCATCGGCGGCAACTCCAGCCAGTGACAAGTCTCCTCGTTTTTGTTTCTCCAGAAGAAGACTCATCACCAGGTCCGGATGATGGATCGGCGAAAGAAAAAAATCGGCCATGCGGCTGCGGGAATGGTCGGACTCCAGCAATCTCTTGGCGACGCGGTACTTCATTTCATTAACCTCCACCCAGCGGCGGCAAAATTGGACGAGGCAAATGAACCGTTTCAGCTATAACTATGTAGAAACGCGGCGGCGGCGGCTTTCGAGCGTGGAATTATGAGCGAATCACTTACTGCACAGTTCCATCAGCAACGGCGGGGATTCCGGCAAAGCGTATTCCCTGCCCCATTTCAACGTTTTCGCGACCTTATCGGCGTCGAGGGTCCTCGTAAGTTCCCTCTCGAATTTATCTAGCACAAAATCTCTTGTTTTGTCAAGGGGATGCCCCGGACCTCCCCAGGGAATCTCCTGAAGACGCTCCATTTTCCGCCCTCCCTTCAGGCTGAGGGTCACGCGTGAGGCAAAGGGCATCCTGAAACTCGTAAGATCGCACTCGCCCAGGTCGAAGCGGGACGAGCGTTTTTTTCCGGCCCGGCTTATGAGGTTTTCCAGGCCCTTAGCCGCCTCCTTCACGAGGGCCGAGCGGTACTCGGAGGACAATAGAAGTATCTCGCGAAGGTCGGACAGGGTAAGGCCCATCGAGCTCTGGTAATGTCCCTGCATCCTCGAGCGGAGTCCCGCCAGCCTCGCGGGCCCGAACTCTCGAATGAGTCTTCTCAGCTTCAAGGTATCGTCAATGGCGCCCAGGAACCTGAACGTCAAAGACCAATCGTGCTCGAGCCTTACCTTATTCGTGATACGCCGGATATGGTCCGCATTTTCGGAAAGCGACTTCTTGCTGAGGTCCTCCGCGTCAAGGCGTCCCTCCAGGAGGACCAGCGCCACGTTGCCGGGAATGGAGAAGTTGACCGACACCGGGTTAAGAGGATCGAAAGCGCCGCCGGTCCTGCTCAGGGCGTCCATTTCAGTGGTAAGTATCGATGCCTCCACCAGGACTTCCTCCACCTCCTCGGCCAAAAGGGGCCTTCCCGTCTCCTCCTCGAAGGTCCGCCGCAGCTCGAGAAGGGCGTCAACTGAGGTGTCGATATATGCGCAGCCAGGATATATCTTATAGGCCAGAGTGTCCGTGACCCACGACTTGCCCAGACCGGTGATGAAGAACGGGGCCGGGATATAGGACATGCGGGCCATGTATCCTTGCGGGTGCTCGATTATATCCAGGGCCCCGGTCGCGCCCTTCGCCGCCAGCATGGCCGACTGGACCCCGATCACCGCCGGCGAGGAGGCGGTCATGGCCTTCGAGTCCGGGCCCATGAAACCGGGCCAGAGAACGTAAGTGGGCTGGTACAGGGCGATGGCCATGGCGTGGGCGGTCTTCTCCGCGTCCAGGCCCATGACGCGAGCGGTGGCGGCCGCGGCCCCCGCCAGATGGATGTGAGACCAGCCCTGGCCGTTGTGCGGCCCCATGACCACGCTGGCGCCCAGCCGGCCCTCGATCTCGTTGGCGACGACCTGCGCCACCATGGCCTCCCGGGTCGAGGCCCCGAACTTCTCGGCCGCCGCCAGGGATACGGTCACGGCGCTGGCGCCCGTGTGCCCGAACATGAGGTAATCGTCATAGTCCAGGGCCAGGCTGAGAGCCGCGTTCAGATGCACGGCGGAAAGCACGTCCATCTTCTTGCCGGAGGGAAGGCCGGTGCAGGGGCCGTCGCCCGCCCATTGGGCCACGCCCTCCTCGAGGGCTTGTCCGATCTCGTGGCGAGAGCCCGCGTGAATGGCGGCGATGACCGAGTAGACCTGGAGCGCGGCCTTGTTCAATACCCGGGGGGGCACGTCATCGTGCTTGAGGGAACTGGACCAGGAGGCAAGCCGGGTTATGATCGAGTCATTCATCGATCGTTTACTCGCCGGGACCGGCCGAGTCCGAGTCCGCCGGCTCGGGCCCGGGTCCTTCATCGAGGGGGGAAACGGACGCCGTGTTCCCCCCTTCAGTTCCCGGCGGCGCGGGTTCGATCTTTTCGGACCCTCCGGAGGTATCCCCGTCCTCCACCAGGGGAGGAGACTCGGGCTTAAGATCGGGAAATTGGGCCAGGCGCTGGGGCCCTTTTTGAATGATCACGTCGTCCACCAAAAGATATTCCGAGGTCTCGAGAAAGAGCTTTAAATCCCCGCTCTCGGCGAAGCGGTCAACCTCGGAGGGCTTGACTCCCCACACGATCACGTCGGCTTTTTGTCCGATCTCCTCCGGGTGGGGAGCGGCTTTCTTCGGCTCCGGCTGCACCTGGACGATCCAGAAGTCAATGTCCTCTCGCAGGTCGGGAACTTCTCTTAGCGCCAGGAAGGCGTTGGCGATCATTTTAGCGGCCGACTCTTTCGAGTATTCGGGCGCGTAGGCCACCAGGTTTACGGTGGGCGAAATTTCCCGGTACACGAAAATCTTGTTTTGTTCCAGGAGTCCGGGAAGCGCTTCCCTTACCGCCGCCGGCATGTCGTAAACCTCGGGCTTTATGTCCTTGTAAACGTGCCTGGGTCCGTTTTTTTCCTCTTTCCCGGGTTTTTCGGCGGGGGTGGCGCAGGCGATGGCCAATGAGGCGATAAGCGAAAGCGTCAGGGCCGCGAGGGCCGCGATCCGCGCTTTCGAGATTAGCGATAAGTCTTCATGCCGTTTCATCGTGTTCCTTCTCCGTTCTATTTGGCGATGGCCCTGGCGATGGCCAAGGGCATGGAGGTGAGGGATACGACCTCATCGGCCGCCCCGATTTCCATGGCCGCCTTGGGCATGCCGAATATGGCCGAAGATTTCTGGTCCTGGACCAGGGTCTTTCCTCCCCTGTCCTTGATGGCCTTGAGCCCTTCCGCGCCGTCCCTTCCCATGCCGGTGAGCAAAACACCCACCGTCACGTCGCCGAAGTACTCGGCGGCGGAGAAGAAGAGCACGTCCACCGAGGGCCGGCAGGAATGTACCGGCTCGGAGTTGGTCAGCCGGATGAGGTTTTTTTCCACCACCATGTGGACCTCGGTGGGGGCCACGTAGATGGTCCCTCCGTTCATCTGCATGCGGTCCTCGGCCAGCACCACCCGCATGGGCGACTCCCGGTTGAGCCAGCCCACCAGCCCGGGCGCGAAGCTGGGGGCGATATGCTGGACCGTGAGAACGGGCAGGCAAAAGCCGGCGGGAATGCGGCTGAAAATCCTGACCAGCGCCTTGGGCCCGCCGGTGCTGGAACCCACGGTTACCAGTTTTTTTCTGACCTTTTCACGGGCCGGGAGTTCCACCAGCCCGACGGCTTCCGGGCCCGGGACGGCGGACGGGACCTCCTGTTCGATGACCGGGGCAATGGCCTTGGCCTTCCTGGTAAGACGCGATATCATCGCCCTGGTTTTGGACCGGTCGACGGCCTCGGGGGCAGCCGCGCCCAGGGCCGAGTCCAGGCTGGATTTCCTCCTCCTCTTTTTGCCTCGCAAATGGGGAATCACGTGAATATTGGATATTAACCTTATCTTGTTGATGAAGTCCTCACGGATGCGGTCGAACTCGCCTCCCTCCGAGACCTTTGGCTTCTCCATGACGTCCAGGGCGCCCCGGTCGATGGCCTGGAAGGCGACGTCGATTTCCTTGTCGTTCACGACCGAGCTGAACACCAGGATGGGAGTGGGAAAGTAGGCCATGATCTGCTCGACCGCCTCGAGGCCGTTCATCACCGGCATCATCACGTCCATGGTGATGATATCGGGCGAGAGCTTCTCCGCCAGCGTCACCGCGTCCTTGCCGTGGACCGCCTCGCCCACCACCTCGAGGTCGGGCTCGTCGGAAATCATATCCTTGAGAATCTCCCGAACCACGGGCGAGTCGTCCGCGATAAGGACCCTGATCTTGTCTTTTTGCAACTCAGTCTCCAATCAGGCTCTTGACCGTGTCCAAAAGGACGTTCTGGTCAAAGGAACCCTTGACGATATATGCCTGCGCGCCCACCGCTATTCCCCTTCTTTTATCCTCGTCCGAGGCCCGCGACGTGAGAATTATAACCGGCTGCGCGGAAGTCTCGGGCCTCCCTTTGAGTTTTTCCGTAAGCTCGAAACCGTTCATTCCGGGCATGTCCACGTCCACCACGAAGAGGTCGAAATCCCGCGGTGCTCCCTTCAGCTTGTCGAGGGCGTCCTCCGCGCTCACCGCCGTGGTCACGTCGTAACCGGCCCGCTCGAGGATGTTCATCTCGATCGTCCTGGTCGTGATCGAGTCGTCAATCACCAGTATGCGGGGGGCCCTGGTCTCGCCCTCGCTCTCGCTGACCATCTTCTTGATGCCCGCCGTCCTTATCCCCTTGGACTCGGAGAAAACGTCGAACACGTTGAGGATCAGGGCGGGCTCTCCCTTCCTCAGGATGGTGGCCCCGCTGATAAAGGGGGCCCTCGAGAGGTAGGCCCCCAGTCCCTTGACCAGTATCTCCTGGTCGCGCAGGGGGTTGTCGACCTCGAGGGCCAGGTTCTGGTTCCTGTACTTGAGTACCACCACGTTGAGAGCGTCCTCCTCGGAGGAGTACTCGACCTCGTAGCCGGGCAGGGGCGGCAGGTCCAGAAGGTCTCCCAGCCGCGTCAGGGGAAGGAGCTTGCCCCGGACGGGGACCATTTCCTTGCCCCGGTCCATCACGATGTCCTCGACCTTCATCCGCAGAACCTCGTCCACCGCCGCCAGGGGAACGGCGTACATCTCGCCGCCCTGCATTATCAGGAGGGCCTCGATGATGGAGACGGTAAGGGGAAGGCGAAGCTCGATGATGGTTCCCTTTCCCTTCTCGCTTTTAATGCCCAGGTCGCCCCGCAGGGACTCGACGTTGGTCTTGACCACGTCCATGCCCACGCCCCGGCCGGAAAGGTCGGTGATCAATGAACTGGTCGAGAAGCCGGGCCGCAGGGTCAGATAAAAGGCCTCCTCATCCGAGAGGTCAGCCGCCGCCCGGGCGTCCATGAGCTTGCGCGCAACCGCCACCTCCCGTATGCGGGCCGAGTCCATGCCCGCCCCGTCGTCGGAAACCTCGATGACGACCGAGCCGCCGTGATGATAGGCCCGCAGGCTGATCGAGCCGGCCCTTGCCTTGCCCGCGTTTTCCCGTATCTCGGGAGGCTCGATGCCGTGGTCGCAGGCGTTCCGGAGTATGTGGATAAGGGGACCGCGTATCTGCTCGAGCAGGCGCTTGTCCAGTTCCGTCTCGGCGCCCTGGACGGTGAGATGGATTTCCTTGCCCAGGTCGCGGGCAATGTCTCTCACCAGCCTGGGAAACTCGTCGAAGATGGTCGCCGCCGGGGTCATGCGAAGCTGGAGGGACCCCTCCTGTATTTCCTGGACGTTCACGTCCAACTCGATCACGTCCTCCACGAACTCCTGGACAAAGTCCTGGCACTGGTTCTTAAGGTCCTGGAGCCTGGCCTTGAAAGCCTCGCGCTTGCCGTCGCGAGAGGCCCGCTCGAACTCGGAGATAAGCTCGCCGGCCAACTCGAGGATGCTCTTGGCCGCGAAACCCTTGCTCTCGAACTTGATCTTGTTTATAAAAAGCTCGCCCGTCAGGTCGATGAGCTTGTCCAGTTTGGAGGCCTCGACCCGGAGCGTGTCGGATTTGCTTTTTTTGACCGGGGCATCCTGGCCGCCGTCTTTAACCGCGGGCGCCGGGGAGGGGGCCTCGGTCTTGGCCGGTTTCGTCTCCTCCGGCGCGGCCTTTTCGATCTTGGCCTTTTTCGGCTTCTGAGCCGGCTTCTTGGGCGGCGGTTTTTCGGCCGTCTTTTCCGGCGCGGCGGGCTTGTCCTTTCCTTCCCCTTCGCCGGAGGTCTCGCCGGCCAGCACTTTCTCGAGCCTCTCGACCGCGGGCTCGACCAGTTTTTTCTCAGGCGGGGCCTCGGGATCGAGCTGCGCGGCGATGACGTCGGCGCCCTCGAGCAGCCTGTCCACGGTCTCGGACGTGATGGGAAGCTGCTCCTCCTCGATGGCCTTGAGGATGTCCTCCATCTTGTGCGCCACCGCGCCGATCTCCTCGAGGCCGAGCATCCTCGAGCTGCCCTTCAGGGTATGGGCCGCCCTCAGCACCGAGTGGATAACCTCGGGGTCTCTTCCTCCCGCCTCGATGTCCAGAAGACCCTGGTTGATGGCGGACAGATGATCGTCCGCCTCGGCCCTGAAAATCTTCAGATACTTTTTCTTTTTAGCTTCATCCATGTTCGCCGACCGTTTCTTTTCGCCTCGGGAGAGCGGTCACTGGATCGAGACGATCCCTTTGCGGATGAAATACCCCGCCATCCGGCAGATTTCGTAATCGGTCCAGGGAAGCTCATCCAACACGGCCGGAAAAGCTCCCTCTCTTTCCACCGCCGCCAGGAACTCGGCCTCCCTGGGGCTTAGCTCGCTCTCGCTCGGCTCGTTCTCCACGGCCAGGGTCTTGCCCTCGAGCGAGTATTCCTTAAGGACAACCGCCTGCTCGTCCATTTGCCTCATGCCCTCCATGAGCGCCTCGTCCACCGACATGGGAAAGCCCGCGTCCTCCTCCTCCCCCATGAGGGGCTGGACGTCGAAGCGGGCGTTGGTCCAGGCCAGGAGGCGGTAAAGGGCCTTCTCGCCCCTGGCCCCTCCCGTCTCGGCCCGGATGATTTTTCCCTGACTGAGCGCGATGTATCCCGGCGGCAGTCCCATCTTGTTTACCCGGAGAAGTCCCGTCTTCTGGTTGATGCCGAAAAGCTGCAAAAGGTCCGGCAGGGCCATCTCGTCGGTCGATCCCGACAGTCCCTTGCTCTCGCGGATAAGCATGCCTTCCTGGGCCTTCAATATCCTCTGGAAAATGAGTTTGACCCTGGCGATAAGCTCCGCCATCTCGAAGGGCTTGGTCAGATAGTCGTCGGCCCCCAGTTGCAGTCCCCGAATCCTGTCGGGGGCCTCGGCGCGCGAGGTCAAAAAGATGAACGGAATAAAGGACGTGAAGGGGTGGGACCGTATCTGGGAACAAAGCTCCCAGCCGTCCATGCCCGGCATGGCGATGTCCGCGATGATGATGTCGGGGTTTTCCTCGAGAGCTATCTTGAGGGCCTCGCTGCCGTCCTGCGCCGTGAGCACTTTATAACCCTCATCCTTGAAGGCGTCGCCGATCATCTCGGTGATCACGGGACTGTCGTCAACGGCCAATATTGAAAGTTTGAGCATTTACTCCTTCTCCATTATTGAAACGATGAAAGCTCCTTGTCGTGGACAATCTTGTCCAGGTCAAGAAAGGTTACCCATTCGTCCTCTCCTTCAAGGGGGGCCACGTGGCCCCGCATAAGGTCGTCCTTCAGGCGAGACGACCTCGACTCGGGCTCCTTGATCCGGGACTCGTCGACCCACTCGATACCCCGCACCCGGTCGACCAGGAAGATAACGCGAACGTCATCGCACTCGACCAGGACCAGGCGGGACTTATCGGTCGGGGCAATAGGGGCAAGCCCGAGAAGGCGGGCCGCGTCGAGCACCGTCACTATCTCGCCCCGCAGGTTGATAACTCCCAGCACGTAGTCGGGCACGCGAGGGACCCGCGTCAGCCTGCCCATCTTCAAGATGGTCTTGCAGTTCACGGCCCTCATGGCGAAGGGCTCTCCCACCATCTCCACCAGAAGAAGCTGGACCCGGTTTTGTTCCGTGTGGACCTCGGCCTCGGACACGCCCCTCCAGTATTCCTGGCGCATCTCCTCGATAATCTTCGCCGGGTCTATCTCGTCGTGTTTTCTCGAGTTTCCCATGTTTACTCTCCATGCCTGAAAAGCTCAGGCCCGGGGCCGCCTCGCCGGAAGGCCGTTCATTTGCCCCTTCCCCCCCGCGCCCGTTTCGGACCGAGCTGCTCTCTTTGCAGCTCGCAGAACTGGAGCAGGGCCTCCCTCGAGAGACCGCCGCTGAAATGGAGCGACCCGTTTTCCGGGTCCCGCTCGAGTATGGATATGACGTTGCCGAACTCCCGCCGGGCGTCCTTTTGTTTTCCCGTCCTGAGGAAAAGGTTCCCCAGGTTGAAGTGGGCCATGGCGAAGTCGGGATCGAGCATCACCACCCTCTGATAGTTTTTCAGGGCCAGGCCGAACTCGTCGTTCTTCTCGTCGATCAGGGCGAGCAGGAAATAAAGCTCGGGCATGAGGTCGTCTCTTTTCATGGCGGCCTCGGCCCGCTCGAGGGCTTCATCCTCCCTCGCCTGGTTGGCCAGGATGTATCCCATGCCCACGTTGCCCCGGGCCGAGCCCGGGTCCATCTCGAGTATCTCCTCGAAGGAAACCCGGGCGGGCGCGAACTCCTCCCTCGAGAAGGCCTCGAGGCCCTCCTTCCACAGCCTCTCCTCCAGCGCCTTGTCCACCGCGGCGGGCTTTTTTACTTCTTCTTTGTCCTCGACCTTTGCCTCGGGGGCCGGGACCGCCTCGCGCCTCGAGGCGTACTCGACCTCGAGTTCCCCCGCCTCGGCCAACTCGTTCAGTTCCCATAGGCGTTCCCTGGTCCTGGCGCCGTCTCCTCCCGGGCGGCGCAAGTCCACCACGTTGGAAAAAGCGTCCGGACCGACGGCAAGTTCCAGGTCTCCTCCCCCGACGAGGGGATGGGGCCTGCTGCCGAGGGCCCGGAGGAAATCCTCGCGCTCCCTGGCCTTTTGCCGCTCGCGCATCTCCGAAACGTGGACCTCGGGCGAGTCGGTCTTCTGGTAAAAAAAAGCCTCGGGCGTATGAATGCTCTGAAAGGCCTCGCTTAGACGGAAGAGGGTTTCCGAATAGCCCAGCATCAGGTAGCCCTCGGGAGCTATCAGGTCATACAGGTTGTCGATCACGCTCCGTATGGTATCGAAGTTAAAATAGATCAGGACGTTGCGGCACAGGATCACGTCGAAGGGAAGGCCCCTGGACAAAAGATAATAATCGTCGTCGATCAGGTTGAAATGCACGAAATCCACGGCCTTTTTGATTTCATCCTTGACGCGCCAGTTGTTTTTCGCCTGCCTCGTAAAGTATCTTTCCCTCGTCACGGGATCGACCAGCTTTATTTTCCTGGAGGAGTAAACTCCCACTCTGGCCGCCTCCAGAAATTCCCGGTTAATATCGCAGGCCTTCACGCTTATGTCCCAGTCGTCGAAATCGGGCAGGAGTTCCTTTAAAAGGATCACCAGCGAGTAGGGTTCCTCCCCCGTGGCGCAGCCGATGGACAACAGCCTCATCTCGAGGCTTTCCCCTCTTCGCCTTTGAACAAGCTCGGGAATGGCGTATTTCCTAAGGGCCGCGAACTGGTCGGGGGTACGGAAGAACTGGGTCTCGCCCACGGTCAGGGAAAGAACCAGATTATTCAATTCCTCCTTGCCCCGGCCCCGGGTGGTCAAATAGCGGTAGTAGTCGTCGAAGCAGGCAAGGCCGAGCTCGATCATCCTGACGGCGGCGGCCCTCTCAAGCTCCCGAAGCCGTCTTCCCTCGAAAACCAGGCCGCTCTTTTCCATCAGGAAAAGCTGGTACCTCTCCATTTGCTCCGGCGTCATCCTGAGCCTTATGATCTTTCCGCTTTCCATGCCTTTTTCTACGTGTATTAAACTATCGCAAGCAAAGGAATAACGCAACGCGGACGGCTGAGGGCCGGCGGAGGTTCGGGTCGTCCTGAAAAGAGCAGCGAATTACCTGGAGAACATCCTCGAGATGGTGACGAACTGGTAGTCCCTTTGCCGGAGGTCGTCAATGGCTTTGGGCAATATCTCGTCGATAAAGTCCTTGCGGCGATCGGAGCCGAGGTGCATGAGGATTATGCCGCCGTTGGCCCTGCCCGCCACTCCTCCGTCGATGCTCATGAACCGCTTGTAGAGCTTGTCGCCGTTCAGATAGTAGCGGCTCCTCTCGTCGGCCACCCAGTCGAGCATGTCGTGATTCACCGGGGTCCGGGTCCAGTCCACGTGCTTGAAGCCGGCCTCCGCGGCCCAGGCCAGGATGGTGGGGTTATGCTCGCCGTAAGGGGCCCGCCACCAGTGGATCATCTCCGCTCCGGTGGCCGCCTCGAAAAGGTCCTTGGTTTTCAAAAGCTCCTCGCGGAGGTTCTCCCGAGTAACGCCGGAAGAGGTGTTGTGCCGCCTGTTCTTCTCGAAAGTCGTAAGATGGGGATGGGAGTAAGTGTGGTTTCCCACCTCGTGTCCCTCCGCCACTATCCTTCTGGCGACCTCGGGATACCTCTCGATGAACTGGCCCGTTAAGAAGAAGGTGGTGATGATGCCCTTTTCATGGAGCACGTCGAGGATTTCCTCGGCCCGCTTTTTGGAGGCCCCCGCGTCGATGGTCAGCGCCAGGTAGGGCAGGTCACGGGGGCCCCGCATGCGGTTGACGGCGCTCGAGTGCCTGACCCGGGCCATGCGCAGGCTCTCGCGCTCGATCATGCTCGCCATCGAGTTGGCCTCATTGCCCTGGCCGTCGGTGACCTTGACCTCGACGACGTTGACGCCGTAGGCCAAATGGACCTCATCGAAGCTGAAACCCTGGTCCACCACGTCGGTCGCCGCCACCTCCTCGTTATTCAGCATGAGATAAGCCACGTCGGCCCCGGGCGCGTAGCCGGTGATGTTCACCTTGCCGTCGCTAAGGGCCAGGCTCTCCGAGGCCACGTCCAGGGTCGGCGTCTGGAGGAGGGGCTCGATGGCGTCGTAAATAATGTTGGGCTGGTCGAGGGGAGAAAATGCCGAGCCGCCCGAAAGCATGGCGACCTCCTCGGTCTCGTCCTGCCTTCCGTCGGACCACCAGACCGCCGCCACAGTTCCCACGGCCGTGGCCACGAGGAAAGCCGGTATCATGATGAGCATGAACCTGGCCCAGGTAAGGGACCCCTCGCGGGCGGACCGGGTTTGAGTCCTGCCCGGCGGGGGAGGGCGGTGGAGACGCTTTTGGGTTTCCTCCACCATCTTGAGCTTCTTCTTGACGCTCTCGAGATCGGCCAGGGGGGCCGAGGCGGTCTCGAACCTCTTCTCGGTGACGGCCTGTCCCTTTTCGACGGCCTCGAGCTTTGCTTTCAGGCCCTCGATTTCCACGTCAAAAGAGTCTTGACGGTTTTCCTTTTCCGCCTCGCGTCGCCATGATTCCAGATTGGCGATCTTGGTCTTGAGGCCCTCGAGGTCCGCCAGAGGATAGGCCGTCAGGTTCTCAAAGGCCTTCCTGATCTGCCGCTTCAGTTCCTTGTGCTCGTCCTCGACCGAGGCCAGGCGCTCGAAGGCCTTGACCAGGGCCTCCCTGGTTTTGGCCGAGTCCGGGTCACCTCCGCCGGCCTGGCCCGCCTCCAGCGTGGAGGCCAGCCTCGCCATCTCATCCTCGATATGAACGAGTCTTTTCTCCAGATCGCTCGGGGCCGTTTCCGCCTCGATCTTATCCTCCATGCCCTCGAGGCGTCCCTCCAGCGCCAAGAGCCGGGTCGAGTAGTCGTCGAGACGGTCTCTGGCCTCCCGGGCCGAGTCGCTCGAGACCCTGTCGATCCGCTCCGCCATCTTCCGCCGCGAGCGCTCGTCCTTATCGAGCCGGCCGGACATTTCCCCGACCAAGTCGGACAGCCTGGCCAGGTCATCGGAAGAGGCGGCCTTGTCCTGGACCTCGCCTATCCGTTTTTCGATCCTCTCAAGCTTTACCTCGGAGACCTCGCTTCGCTTGTCCTTCTCGACCTCGCCCAGCTTGCGCCTTTGTTCCTCTCTTTCCTCGAAGGCCTCGCTCAACTCCCCTATCAGGCCCCTTATCTCGATCAGCTCGAGGCGCGTTTTGTCCGCGTCCTCTTGGCGGGCAAAGGAGCCGGAAAGGTCCGCGAGCTTCTTCTCCAGGTCCGCCAGGCCAGCCAGGTCGCTTACCGTCTTGTCCAGGCGCCGCGAGAGTTTTTCCAGGGAATTTTTATCGGCCGCCTCGCCCCGGGCTTCCTCGATGATCTCGGCCATGGCGTCAAGGTCGTCCATGGAAACGAAGCGGGACTGAATCTCGGAGAGCTTCTCGGAAAAGGCCTCGAGGGCCTCGGCGTCGGCGGACCGGTCCTCGCCGGGCTTGACGGGAACGTTCACCAACAGGTCCAGGCGCTCGACCTCGGAAGTCAGCTCGCCCAGCCTCTCCTCGATCTCGCTCACCTGGCGGCGAGTGGCCCCGTTTTTACCAAGCTCTTCCAGACGGCCGGACACGCGCTCGAGGTCTTCCCTCGCCGCCGATCCCTCGGCCAGGCGGGCGATGTCTTCCCTCAGCCTCTCCACCGCCTCGGCCCGGGCCGAGGACTTGTTCAGGCTCCCGACCTCCTCGGCCAGCGCCGCGAGGTCCTCGCTCGAGGCCTTGCTCCCCGCCAGGGCCTCGAGGCCCTCGATGGCGGCGGCGGTCTCCTCCGCCCGGGCCGCCTCGGCCTCGATCCGCTCGACCTTGTCGGAAAGCTCGGCCAGTTCCTCGGCGCCGGCCCTCGTCTTTTCCAGCTCACCGACCCTGGCCTCGACCTCGATCAAGTCCTTTTGGCGGGCCGCGTCGCCGGAGAGCTTCTTTAAGAGCGCCGAAAGCTCGGCCACTTCGTCCGAGTCCGCGTACCGCTCCTCGATCCTCTCGAGGCGCCCGACGGCCTTCTCGAGGTCGGTCCCCGCGGCGGCGGTCGAGGCGAGATCGCCCAACTTGCCAATTACTTCCTGTAGCTCGGAGTCGTCCGCCGCCTTTTCGGCCAGGGCCTCGAGGCTTTCCTCGAGTTCCTGGACCTTGATTTCCCTGGCGTAGGATGACTCGATCTTCTCGAGCCGGCCAACGGCCTCGGCCAGGCCGTCCTTTTCCGCGGCCACGTCGGCCAGGCGGGCCAGTTTCTCCGAGACCTTGTCCAGGGCCTCGGACCGGGCGTAAAGCTCCTCTACCGCCGCCAGCCGCGTCCGGGTCTCGGCCAGGTCGCCCGAGGTTGCGTAGCTCGAGTTTATCTCTTCAACGGCCTCGCTTAGTTTTTCCAGACCGGAGACCGAGGCGTAGTCGGACTCGATGGACCCCACCAGCTCGGCCAACTCCCGGAGCTTCCCGCGGGAGGCGTACTCCGCCTCGATGGCCTCGACCTTTTGCCCGAGTCCCTCGAGATCGCTCGCGAGGGCGGACCTGTCCGACAAGGTCTCGACGTCCTCGGCCAGCCTGGAAAGGTCCCGGGCCCGGGCGTAGCTCTCGGCTATGCCGGCGACCTCGGCGGCGACCTCCTCGAGGGCCGAGCGCTCGGCGTAGGCGTTCCTTATATACTCGACCTGGCCGGCCACGAACTCGAGGATTTCCCGGTCCGCGTAGGTCTCGGCGATCATAAGTACCCGGTCGAGGATATCCTCCACCTGGAGGCGGTTGGCGAACCTCGATCCCAAGGTCTCGACGTGGTCGTAAACCTTGTCCAAAAGCCCGCGGCCCGTGTATCTCGAACGCAGCTCCTCGATCCGCGCGGAAAGTTTTTCCACGGACTCGAGGTCGGCGTAGTCCGAGCCTATGGCCCGGACGCGATCGGCCAGCTCGGCCAGGGCCTCATTGGCGGCGGCCTCGGACTTGACCCTCTCCAGTTCCTCCTCGATCCTCGAGAGGGCCTCGGCGCCGGCCGAGGATTCGGCAAGACTCTCGACCCGCGCGGCCAACTCCTCCAACCTCGCGGCGGGGGCCGATCCCCGTTTTACGCTCTCGATCTCGCTTGCCAGTTCCTCGATCGCGCCGGGTCCGGCGGCCGTCTCGGACAGGGACTGGAGGGAGCGCTCGATATCCTGGACCTTGTCCTTGCCGACGTAGTCCTTCCTGATCTCCTCCACCGCCAGGGCGATCTCTTCCATGATCGAGCGCCGGGCGAAGGAAGACCGGTCCCGGTCCATTTCCAGGGCCAGCTTGTCCACCTTCTCGGCGGCCGCGAACTCATGGGACAGGGAATCGACGCGCCGGGTTATCTCCTCCACCAGTCGCTTCTCGGCCAGGCCGGCGGCGTCCTTTTCCCTTTTATGGCGGAGGCTTTCGAGGTCGTGTTTTATTTCAATCAGGCTTTGCTCGATGTATTTCTCGGCCTTCTCGACGTCTTCCACTTTGTCGCCCACCGTGGAGAGGCGCTCGGAAAAGGCGTGGATTTCATCGCGCAGGGTCTCGAGGAAACGGCTCCTCTTCCTCTCGCGAGGATCGGATTTGGTCTCCTCCTCGGTGAGGGCCAGGATCACCTCGGGCTCGTCCATGGCCACGAGGTCGATGAGGTTGGTGGAAAGGTCGTATAAATCCGTCGGCGAGACGCGGATGGTATAATCGGGAAGCGTGAAGTTCTCTTCCTTTGGCGGCCGTGAACGCCTCCAGAAAAGATACCACTTTTTATTGGTCTCTTGGGGATGCCCTGGACGATTCTTTGTCATTTCCGCATAATTCCGCTCGAGCAAAAGGAACCATCTTTATTCCGGCCCCAAAATCAATTCAAAATAATCAGTCCCAGCGGTCAGGCCAGACCCTTACCGGCGCAAAGCGCGCTTTTATTATTATATCCTTTTCTTTCGCCCGCGTAAACCCCCCCTTTTGCAAATTCTTTTTTTGAATTTGAGCCGGTTCGCGTTTCCTCGCGATCGTCCGCCCGCGTCTTCTCAAACGGCTTACCTGCTTCTTCTTGCCTTTATTAGGGAGCATAGCTAAAATTCGAGTGCTTGACTTTGCCGGAAAATGGCCTTAGTATGTTTTCTTACGCTTGATGCGGGGTGGAGCAGTCAGGTAGCTCGTCGGGCTCATAACCCGAAGGTCACTGGTTCAAATCCAGTCCCCGCTACCAAAAAAAGTCAACGGGCGCGCCAACTTAAGGCGCGTCCGTTTTTTGTGGGGGAAATTTTCCCCGCTGTTTCGGCCCGTGGTGCATTTTTGTCGTATTCGCTTCCCTTTCCGGGTTCCTTTATTTCACTTCGAGTACCTTCGAGACGTCATCGCCCGCATCGCCGACCTCCTCCCAGATCAGTGGCGGGCCAAACAAGACCAAGCCCACCAAATATAAACATCAGCACACTCTCCCCGCCAGAAATTCATTTGCACCTAAATCGAGCGATTTTTTTATTTATGAGCCTCTTGCAAAATTCCCGCTTTGGAGTGCGGCGGCTCGACGCCGCTTTTCTTCCGAGCGGCTTGACGCGAGGCAAGCCGGTGTATTAATAGGCCTTGTCAAGCCAAGGCCCTCGAAAGCGGTCTCAAGCGACCGCACTCCAAAGCGGCTATGCCGCAAAGAAAAGGACTTTTGCAAGAAGCTCTTATGCTAATGCAAAACCCAAATGGCGGGGTCGCCCATGCATCCTGCATGGGCGGCGTAAGCCGCGGGCTGAGTTCCTCCCACTTTTCAGGCCTCATCCCTCTCCGTGCCGCGGCCGTGTGGAGAATAATCAACATGCGATCAACTTTTATACGCTCAGCCCGTTCGCCGCGCTCACCAACGCAAAACGCGTGGGTGGCGCGGATAGCTCGCCTATCCACGCGGCGTAAGCCGTTGGATCGTTATGTACGCGCCCGGCGGCCCATCGCCCCCTTTCCCGCGCCTTCGGCGCCCAGATAGCGAAGCTATCCGGGCCACCCGGTCTATCGCTTTTTGGGTCACCCGGGTTTTACCGTCGAGCGGGGATGGAATTGGCGGGGTCGCCCATGCATTCTGCGTGGGCGGCGTAGCCGCCGGCTGAGTTCCTCCCACTTTTCAGGCCTCATCCCTCTCCGTGTCGAGGCCACTAGGAGTATAATCAACATGCGATCAACCTTTATACGCTCAGCCCGTTCGCTTCGCTCACCCACGCAAAATGCGTGGGCGACCCTGATTTATGATACGGCCGGGTTTTACCGTCGAGCGGAGATGGAATTGAAGTCGTAAATTAGGGATGGACGATATTTTTTTCGGCACCGCTTACCCGCTGGAATAACTGAATTAACCATGATTGTATATCCACGCGGGCGTGATAATCCACCGATTCGTCAACCGGCGCTCCACAAAAATGCACCCGTTTCGCCATATATAGAAGGGCATTTTTTGCGAGGGGTAGCCCGGATAGCTCCGCTATCTGGGCGCCGAAGGCGCGGGAAGGGAATACCAAAGGCTTGCGGGACATTTACATTTCCAAGCCTGCGGCTTACGCCGCGCGGATAGGCGAGCTATCCGCGCCACCCGGGAGGCGGCTTGGGCCGGGCGGATAGGCGAGCTATCGGCGCCACCCATTTGGGGCGAGGAGGAGAACATGCTATGGTTCAAGCATGAGGTGGACGCGGGCCGGGACTGGGCCAAGAGCGAGGTGATGAAGAGGTGCGGGCTCGAGGGCTACGGGCTTTACTATTATCTTATCGAGATACTGGCCGAGCGGGCGGAGGGGGAGGAGAACCGCGCCCTGACCCTTCCCGCCGGGGCCTGGGCAAAGCGGTGCGGCCTGTCCACGGTGAAGTTCAAGCGGATCGCTCGCGTCCTGGCCCGCAATTTCCTCATCAAACTATCCGAGACCCGGTCCGGCGAGATGACCATACAATGCCGCCGCTGGCTCTCGACTTGCCCCGAGTGCCCGGCGGTGAAAGCCGGGTTGAAGGAGCTTGACGAGTTCGACCATGGATTTTTCGGGACCCCGCCCGAGCCGGAGCACGTGGGCTATCAAATACAGACGTGGCTAAGGACCGCCAAAGTTCCCGACTATCTTGTGGACGTGCCGGACGAGGTCATCGCCGGCCTTGATGAAATGTTCGTTCCTCGCGAGCGCGCCTTCGACCTGGCCTTCAGCTTCGGCCCGACCCTTTTGATCGACGGTTTTTATTACGCCCGGGCCCACGCCGACGACGATTTCGAGGCTTTCCAGTTCCTGCTCCTGGTCTATCTTTTACGCGGCCCGGTTTACAGTCCTGTCAAAGGCAATCCATATCTGGCTGAAGTCGGAAGCGACGGCGGCCTGGCCGCAATGGCATCGATGATCGAAAAATCCGGCTGGCCGGTCTTTCGCGCTGACTTCCTCGAGTCCGACTGCGCCCGCCCCCGTGACGGTCCTTGTCTGGCCTTTGGCAAAGGACGATCGCCTTGGTGGGGCGCCCCGGCCGGTTTTGCCAAAAACCGCCCGGGGCCGGTGGAGCCGGATAGGTGTATGGGCAGGTGGGAAATACGCGGTAACGAGAAATACGCGGCCCCGTACCCATCCCGCTTCGCGGGACCCGCGCGGTTTCTTACGAAACCGGACGGGTCACCCGGCGTCCCGCGGCTTTCACGCGATGACGGCATGGCGATCCAAGTCAGGCCCCGGCGGCGCGACCCGCCTTGCTCTTTGACAATCGAATACCGAGGGCGAGCCAGTACCCATCCGGCTCCGCCGGCCCCGGGCGGTTTCTTACGAAACCGGCCGGGCCACCGCTCTCTTTTCGCTCCTTTAAAGCCCCGGATGGGGCGATGATCTACAGCCCAGGGTGGAGGACGCGCTCCGCGTCCGTAACCCTGGGTATGAGATCAAGCAAGAACCCGAGCGCTGAAGGCGCGGCGCAAAATTTCCAGCCAGGAAGATGGCCGTATTTTACCGGGCCTTTCCTCATTTTCGCCGTCCCTTTGGGACTCATTTGTTTATCGTCATCTTCTCCCAGGGTTTCGGCCGCCAATCGCGGCCTTCACCCTGGGCTATAGACCGCCGTCCCTACGGGACTTATAGGGGAACCAACATTGCTAACGGCGGGATGGCCCGGCCGGTTTTGCAAAAACCGCCCGGGGACGGCGGAGCCGGATAGGTACATTGGCAAGACGTCGGAGAACGATGGAAAGAAACGGTAACGAGAGATGAGCGGCTCCATAGCCATCCCGCTTCGCGGGACCCGCGCGGTTTCCGCGAAAACCGGACGGGCCACCGCCGGGCCGCCCATAAAATGACGCCCTGAAAAAGGGCTTGCCAAATGACCATAAGTTACGATAAGATATAGATGGTGAATTTTACGGGTTGCGCTTTTGCCGATCGCGGTCAAGCGGAATAAGTGGAAGCAGAGGAAGGACATGAAGCAAAAACCTGGGTCGATTATTCTCGCCGCTTTTCTTCTCTCTTTATGGGCGCTGTGCGCGGCGCGTCCGGCGGATGGACCGCCATCGAGGGCCAATCAGGACGATCCTATTATAGCGGGAGCGGATGACGCCATCGCGGGAGTCATTTCCGGCAGGAAAGATTGCTCGGAGACGGACGGAGCCGATGAACCAGGGCCGGGAGATTCCGACCCCATCAAAAGCATCGGCGTTCTGTCCTCCCCCGAAAGCTCGCCCGAGCCCGCGTCGGAGCGGACGGACTGGATACCCCTTCCCGACCAGGCCCGGGTGCTGAGCGTCCGTTACTGGTCGAACAAGGACTACACCAGGGTCGTGATCGAGCTGGACCGGGAGGTACCTTACGAGGCGCCTCATCTGCTAAAGCCCGACTCGGAGCTTGGCACCTCCCACCGCCTTTACATCGACTTCAAAGGCGCGTCCATCGACCAGTCCATGCGCAAGGAGGTCACGCCCGAGGCCGGGTGCTTCACCCTGCCCATTGGAGACGGGCTCCTGAAAAAGGCCCGGGCCGGACAGTATCTGCCGGACGTGTCCCGCGTGGTGCTGGACATCGAGAGGCTGGACCATTTCAAGGCCTTTCCCCTGCCGGGTTCTCCCTTCCGGTACGTGATCGACGTCTACGGGGAGGCCGAGCCCATGAACCTGGCCAAGCTCCTCGAGAGGGGGGCCAAGATACCGGAGGTCCCCAAGGCCGCGGACCATCCGGCTTCTCCCTTAAAAGGCGCAAGCGGGAAATACATCATCGTGCTCGATCCGGGACACGGGGGCAAGGACCCCGGGGCCGTGGGACCGAGCGGGCTCAAGGAAAAGGACGTGGTCCTGGCCATCGCCAAGAGGACCAAGACGTCCATCGAGTCGCGACGGCCGGACGTGAAGGTGGTGCTGACCAGGAGCGACGACCGTTTCATTTCCCTGGTCGAGCGCACGGCCATGGCCAACACCATGAACGCGGACCTTTTCATCTCGATCCACTCGAACGCGGCGAAGAACTCTCAGGCCATGGGCGTGGAGACCTATTATCTGGACAACACCACTGACCGGGCGTCCCTCCGGCTGGCGGCCAAGGAGAACTTCATTGACGAGGAGAAGATGATCAAGTCCAGCGACACGACCAACCTGATCCTGGCCGACCTCATCACCAACAGCAAGGTCGAGGACTCGGTCCCCCTGGCGGAGTCGATCCAGCGGGAGCTGATAAGGGGGCTGAGGCGCAACTGGAGCGACGTGCCCGACAAGGGCGTGAAGAAGGCGCCCTTTTGGGTCCTGACCGGCGCGACCATGCCCTGCGCCCTGGTCGAGGTCAGCTTCATGTCCAACCGGACGGAGGAAAAACGACTGGCCTCGAGCGCTTACCAGTCCGCGGCGGCCGAGGCCATATCCTCGGGCGTGGTCGGCTACCTCGAGTCCTATCCGCTGCTCACGAGAGCGGATTAGCCGCGTGAAGCGCGCGGTTCAAGAAGCAGCGGGAAGACGTTGACAGGTCCAGGCGAGAATTCCCGGATATAAGCTATTTGACAAGACCAGCCAGGCCACGCGCTGAAAGCCAGTCATTAGATTGGGCATGATCAGTCGGCGGCGCAGCGGAACCCCAAGCTGCGGCTCCTGCTGATCGGATTATAATAGTGCCGGAACGACACGCGGGTGTTTATCAAATTGCCGTACCAGTAGCCGCCGCGCACCACGCGGGCCGCTCCCGTCGAGGGGCCGGGAGGGTCGTTGACGATATCGTTGTCAACGCAGTACTGGTAGTAAGCGTCCGAATACCACTCGGCCGTCCACTCGAAAACGTTTCCCGTCATGTCGTAAAGACCATAGCCGTTAGGCCGATAGCTCTCCACCCGGTGAGTGTCGTTTTCCAAACCGTTGAAATCCCAGCAATAGCCCGCTGAAGTCAATCTTCCGTAACAGGCATCGGAACATATCAGCAGGTTTCCGTGAGGATACCTGTAGCCATCCAGTCCTCCCCTGCCGGCGTACTCCCATTCAGCCTCCGTGGGAAGCCTTTTTTCGGCCCAGGCGCAGTAAGCCGCGGCCTGGTACCAGTTCACGAAAAGAACGGGAAAATCATCATAGTCGGGATTGCCGTAATAGTCGGTCCGTGTCCAACTGCCCAACGAGTTGGGCAGAGTGCACTCGCCGTCATTTACACAAGCGGCGTACTCGGCGTTAGTCGCCTCGTGTTTATCCATATAAAAATCGTAGGTGATGCAAACGCTATGCACCGGCAGTTCATCCGCTATACCTTCATTGAAGTGGTCCCCCATGTCAAAACAGCCTGAAGGGACCAACGCCATGTTATCGAGAGCGCACTCTCTGGCCTCATCAATCTCCCCGTATCCATCGTCTCCGGGACATTGGTTGTCATGGCCGTCGCAAAGTTCCCTGGCCCCGGGGTATACCGCCGAGTCGCCGTCGTCACAGTCCACCGAGGTTCCGCATCCCCGCAGGTTGTAAAAACCGTCACCGTCGGCGTCTGAACATTCCTTTCCACAATCGCATTTGCAATCATAAGGACCCGTTTCGCATCCAACGGCAAGGAGTAAGGATAAAAAAAGAATGGCGATGAATATTGTCTTTTTCAATTTCGCTCCTTCTGCTGACTATTGCATTTCGCAGTCGGGCTCTTTTTTTTTAACATTACCATCCATGGATGTCAATGAACCGCGAGATGAGCGGCGAAATTCTACTCGAGTTTTCAGCCCTTGAGGTGTTTTATTTCGCACTTCCCGACTTGTTCTGTTCGGTATTGACGCGGCGCCTCGCATTTGCCATAGTAAAGAGGTACTGGAAAGTCTCGACGGGCCTTGCCGGAGGCGGGCCGGTTTCGAAAGAGGAGGAAGATTAAATGGAGACTCTCGCCATCGCGCTTCTTGCCGCCATTATCATTCTTGGCGGAGCGATCATCATGATATTTCTTCAGTTCCTATCCGTGTCCCGCGAGACCAGGGGCATGCACCGGGAGATCATGGAGAGCATGGGCCGGCTCCAGCGCAAGGTCGACGACCTGGCGGGAAAGACCGCGTCGTCCGCGGCCCGCTCGGGAAGCGGCTCAGGGACCGATGATAACGGGGACGAAGATGAGGATTGAAAAGGCGTTGGCTAAGGCCCCTTATATCTGGGGCCTGGTTCTTATAAATATTTATCCTTTGGCGGTCCTGGCCCAGGAGGAAGCGGCCAAGCCCAAGGCCAGTGCCGGCGGGTATCTTTTCAGCGTTTTAATCGTTCTATTATTGGCCGTGATCGCGACGCTGGTAACGGCCCGCTTTTTATATAAGAAGCGAGTGGAGGAAAAGGAGAAGAGCCTCTCGAGATTCTTGCTTAACGACCCCGCCACGAGAGACTTCGTGCTGAAACAAAAAACTTCCCAGGCCCCAAAAAACCATCCCGAAAATGAGTGAGCGCGCCGGCGGGGGCCTCGCTCCCGAGCTTCTGGCCATCTACGAGAAACTTCGCGGCCGCTTTGGCCATTTGAACTGGTGGCCGGGCGAGAGCCCTTTCGAGGTGATGGTCGGCGCCATCCTTACACAGAACACGGCCTGGACCAACGTGGAGAAGGCCATCGCCGCCCTTAAAGCCGACGGGTCGCTGGACGCCGAGTCGATCGCCAAAATGGACGTCAGAAAGCTGAGGCGACTCATCCGGTCCTCGGGCTACTACAATCAGAAGGCCGACAGGCTGAAGATATTCTCGAGGTTCTTTCTTGCCGCTCCATATTACGGCTCCGCCGAGCGCATGGCCCAGGTGGAGATGGAGGAAATGAGACAAATCCTTCTTTCCATAAAAGGGATCGGACCGGAAACGGCGGACTCTATCCTGCTTTACGCTCTCGATAAACGGTCCTTCGTGGTGGACGCCTATACGAGGAGGATTTTCGCGAGGCTCGGCTATCTGCCCGACGGCGTAAGCTACGAGAACGCTCGAGAATTCTTCACCAGGAACCTGCCTCGGGACCTGGAACTGTATAACGACTTCCACGCCCAGATAGTCTACCTGGGCAAGGATTACTGCCGGCCAAAGCCCCGGTGCGAGGATTGCCCACTGGCTAAATGCAAGGGAAGCATAATCCTGGAGAAAGAGGAGCGACGCAAAAAAGGCAAATGAGCGCCGGGCTTGACAATGGGCCGAGGCGGCCACATGCTGTAGTGAAAGGGTCGAGGAGTACAATAATGCATGAAATGGGCATCGCCATGCAGATCATGAACATCGTGAACCAGAGCCTTCCCCCCGGCGAGGACTTGAGGATCAAGTCCATCACCTTGAAGGTGGGCAAGCTGACGGCCATCGTTCCCGGGTCCCTTCGCTTCTGCATGGAGGTGGTGACCAAGGACACCCCGGCCGAGGGGGCCGAGATTGTGTTTAACGAGGTCCCGGTCGAGGTCGAGTGCGACTCCTGCGGCCAAAAGTCCATCATCGAGGAACCGCCCTTTTCCTGCCGGTCCTGCGGGGGCGACAAGATAGCGATACTCAGCGGCCGGGAAATGATAGTCGAGTCCATCGAGGTGGAGGGCTCGGGCTAGTCCAGGAATGACCGGGCGGCAGCCATATTTAGGGAAAAAAGATCGAGAGGATAAAGATGCATAAAGACCATTCGCACAAGGACCACTCTCACGGCGAGGGGGCGAGACGCATCCAGGTGGCGCAGGACGTTCTCGGGCTGAACGACAGGCTGGCCCAGGCCAACCGCCGGGAATTCGCCGACCTCGGGCTTTTCGTGCTTAACGTCATGAGCTCGCCCGGCTCGGGCAAGACGACCATCTTGACCGAGACCCTGAAGAAGCTCCATCACGAGATCAACATGGGCGTGGTGGTGGGAGACATATGCACCACCAACGACGCCGACCGCCTGAGCCTGAACAACCACATCCCCGTGGTCCAGATTTGCACGGACAACTTCGGGGGCGACTGCCACCTGGCGGCGCACGTGGTCAAGGACGCGGCCTCCGGTCTCGACCTCGCCTCCCTGGACGTCCTGATCGTGGAGAACATCGGCAACCTCGTGTGCCCGGCCGAGTTCGACGTGGGGGAGGACAAGAGGGTGGTGGTGCTTTCAGTCACCGAGGGCGAGGACAAGCCCGCCAAGTATCCGCTCATGTTCCGCGTGTGTGACGTGGCCATCCTCAATAAAATTGACCTCCTTCCCTACCTGGACTACGACAAGGACCTGGCCATAAAGTATATCAAGGATGTTCATTCCGACATGCCCATCTTCGAGACCTCCGCCAAAACGGGCGAGGGCATGGAAAAGTGGTACGAGTGGATACTGGACCAGGTAAAGGCGAAAAAGGCCGCCAAATAAGAAGACGCGAAATTTTTGGGAAAGAGAAAGATCAAGGCCGGAGATTACTCCGGCCTTATATCCTTGCGCCCTGGGCGCCGATTAAAATGTTTTAGCAGGAGCTTTTGCACTTGCAAAGACCGGTTTTCTTTTTCTCTACTTTCTTCATTTTTCGTCCTCCTTTAAGGTTTGTAATCTTTTATATTTCCCATTGATAGAGATTATATCTTCGCCTGAAGAAATGTCAAGCAAAAACAGCCACTTAGCACATATTAATTCAAAATAACACTCGCCATGAACGGCATTTTCGTGGCACTTTACGGCGCGTGATAAAGCGCTATTCTATAAGCTGTTTTTTAACGGAAGGCCATAATGTTCAATTATTGTAAGTATTATCGTGTTATCGCGTTGATTCTTTGCGTCCATCAAGATATAATGACCGTTAGAAAGCGATCCGTCATTAAGGCAAAAACACTCGATATGAAGGGATGCATTATCATGGGTACGGCGCGAACGACTTCCATTCTTTTGGCTCTTTTATTAATCATGGCCTCTTGTCCGACCTACTCCCTCGCCGATGGACCCGAGGCCAAGCAGGAGATATTCCCCGGCCAAGCCGAGCCCATCTTGTCCGAGTTGATAATGAAGGCTTTCAACCTGGCCTTGAAGCGCGATTACGACGGGGCCAAGGCGGCCTGCCTCGAGCTGGGCGAGGCCCTTCCCCAGGACCCGAGCGGTCCCACCGGCGAGATGGTCCTTTACCAGGTGATGATGCTCGAGAACGAGGACTACGAGCTGGACGCCGAGTTCAGGGACGCGGCCGGGCGGGCCGAGGAAAGGTCAAAGGTCTTCGTGAAAAAGGCGGAGAAAAACGACTGGTATTATACACTCCTGGGCGCGAGCTGGGGCATCCAGGGAATATACTACTTGAGGCAGGACGAGTATTTCAGCGGCCTCTATTACGGGTTTAGGGGCCTGTCCTACATGCGGACCGCGGCCGAGATGAGCCCGGACAACTGGGAAGCCAAGATGGGGATAGGCGTGTTCCTGTATTACCGCTCGGCCCTGGCCTCGATTTTTCCCGCGCCCTGGCTCGACCAGCGCGAGCGGGGCATCGAGATGGTCAGGCGAGCGGGCGAGGAGCGCGAGTACCTGGACGAGGTCAGCCGCATAGCTCTCAGCTATATCTACTATAACGAAAAGGACTACGACAAGACGGCCTCCTACATGGACGACCTCATATCGGAGCGTCCCTATTTCCCCATTTTCTACCACTTGGCCGGGCGGGCCATGATGGCCAAGGGAGATTACCAGAGGGCCTACGATTATTACGACGCCATGAGGAAGACCGACCCCGGCCTGTACCTCCCCTACCTGCGCCTGGCCGACATCTCGGAGAAGATGGGCAACAACGGCGCGGCTCGCGAGTGGCTCGATTTGTTCTACCAGACCCTGGGCAAAAGGAAAAGCTCCCACCTGGAGGAGGCCGCGGACCTCAAGAAAAAACTGGCCGAATAAAAACGCGGGGGGGAGGGGGATTTTTCCAAGTGGAAGAATCTTCATCATGGAAAGGCTTATCAAATGTTCTTTTATAAGGCTTACATATGAAAAGAATTTAATGTTGACGATCTTCAGCTAAAATGCTAGCTTTAAATTGGTATTTTTCATCCAGAGTTGCATCAATGCTAGGCTAAACTTGAAGGCTAAGGGCAAGGAGAGAAAAATGAAAAGTTCTAAAATTCTTCAATTCTCAGCAATCGCCTTGATGATGGCGCTTGTATCTATCATTTCAATCCCCACCGCTCAAGCTGCCACCTGCGGCGTAAGCGTTTGCGGCGACGGCATCCTTGATCCAGGCGAGGAATGCGATGACGGCAACCTGTCGCTTGGAGACGGCTGCTCGGCTGACTGCACCGAAAGTTTCGACATGCAAGTTGGGAGCGCTCTGTTTTCCTATTCAGGCGAGCATCCGAGGGACATGGTCTCCGGTGACTTGAATAACGACGGGATAGTTGATTTCGTGGTCACAACATACCGCGGAGCCTCCATGTATACCTACCTAGTTAATCAAAACGGCTCCATCACCCAGGCGGGTCATTATTCATTGGGATCTAACACCTGCGCCATCGCGGGAGGAAACCTGAATGGTGATCATTTCCTGGACGTGGCTACCGTCGATTGCGACACGGACCAACTATTTGTGTTTTTCGGGAACGGCGACGGGACCATGACCCTGGCGGACGTCTATATTCCCGGAGAGCGCCCCATGAACGCGAAGATAGGCGACGTCAATAACGACGGTTATGGAGACATCATAGCCGGGTGCCTGATAAGCCGCGGCTTCCGCGTTTATTATGGCGATGGCCATGGAGGCTTTCCCTCCAGTGAGTTTATTTCAACCAACGCCACAGGAAATCCCACCACGGAGGCGCGCGATCTGAATGGCGACGGATATAACGACCTTGTCCATGGAGCGCACGACAGAAACGGAGGAGAACCCTTTTTTGGTATCTTGATGGGCATAAACGACGGCTTCTCCATCAGCCAGACTTTCAACTCTCCCTTCAGGGCACAAAACGCGAACGCTCTGGATCTTAACAATGACGGGTATCCGGATTTGGCCGTTTACGCCTCTGTCGATGGGCCCTCATGGTCGGCGGCGACTATACTTCGCGCCATGATAAACCAGGGAGACGGCTCGTTCTCCATAGGCCAGGAGATAAACACCGGCGATCAAGGCCACCGAATGGCGAAAGGCGACCTCAACAACGACGGAGAAACGGACATTGTCATGACCTCAAGATATTCCTCTCAACCGGCCGCGAGAGTTTTTCGAGGGGATGGCGTCGGTTTCTTCAAATCCGAGATCAGATATAATATGAGCACTGACGTCCTTGGAGTCGCCGTAGTGGACATTAATAACGACGGCCTTCCAGACGTCCTTTCATCGATAGCCGATCACTATAAAGTCGTTCCCACCTTCAACCACAACTACTACCAGTTCCCCGTCTGCGGCGACTTCCGCATCGGGCGGGGCGAGAACTGCGACGACGGGAACACGGCGGACGGCGACGGGTGCTCGGCCATCTGCCGGCTCGAGGCCACGGGCGACACGGACAGGGACGGACTGACCGACGGCGAGGAGACGGGGATTTATTACACCGACCCGCTTAATCCCGACACGGACGGGGACTGCGTGTTCGACGGGGAGGAGGTCTGCTCGGGGGCCGACCCGCTCGACCCCTCCGACCAGGAAGGCTGCCGGCAAATAGTCACCCCCAGCGGCGAGTGGAAGATCAAGGCCACCCTGCTCGAGGCCTCGGCCGCCCTCTCCTCCGAGGTCTGGATTTCCGAGCCCATCGAGGAGCGCCTTATCAAAAACAGCTTGAAGCACGTGGGCAAGGTGGTGACCACCACCGTGCTCTCGGGCGAGACGGTGAACTTCTTCATCCGGGTCCACGCCGAGTCCTGGGGCCTTGGCGTTTACGACCACTACTCGGACTCGATGTACGCCCGCGTGTCGCGCCAGGACGCCTTTACCTACACCATCGGCTTCGAGGACCTTCCCGTGGGCCAGTCGGACTGGGACTTCGATGACCTGGTCCTCCTGGTCGAGTTCATCCCGGCCGAGGCGGCGCCCGGCGTTGCGCGGAACTCCATGGACGAATACGAGGTCTCGACGGCCAACCAGGCGGGGAGCCGCGCCCTGGATTCCTCCACCGTCTTCGCCGAGCTTAATTTCGACGGGTACGCCTCGATCGAGATTTCCGGCGCGGCCATCTCCGGCGACGCGGCGGTGGTTCTCACGGCTGGCCTCGCCGAGAAGTACTCGGACCTTCCCTCCCCCACGCCGGGCTATTTCGGGGAGTTCAAAAAGGTCCTTCTCACGAACGGCCAGACCGACCTTGGCGGGGTCAACGGGACGATCGTCATCTCTTACAAGGACGAGGACGACGACGGCGTTGTTGACGGCACGACGGCCGCCGAGGACAACCTGGTCGTTTACCGCTACGACGAGGACTCCCAGGACTGGGTCCAGCTCATCACGAACAAGGACGGTGACGGCAACCTGGTGGCGGGCGTGACGGACAAGGCTTCCCTTTTCGCGGTCGGCTCGAGGTACTCCCCCGGCGGAAGCGTTAACCTCAGTTGCATGATGAGCGACGCATCGAGCTGGAGCGCCAGGGACTTCTTCGGCAACGCGGCGGTGTTTTTCATCGTCATTCTGGCCCTGACGCTGGTGAGAAAAGGGGCCGCGAAGAAGGAGACCAAAGCGGGCTAGGGACCAATGGGGGGGCTCGCGCCGTTCTTATTAAATAATCCCGGTCCCCATCCGACTGCTAAGGGGCGGATGGGGACGGGGCTGCTTGCAAGGTTTCAGCCGGACGTGATCATGGCCACCAGGCCGCCGCCGGGTCGCATGGCGGCCTCGATCTTTCCGTCCGAATCGAGCTCGATCTCTTGGCGCCTGAACGCCGCGGGGTTGTCCATTTCGTCGGACAGGACCACGGCGTGGCCGGGACCGTCCAGGAAGTCGGTCTCGATGGTTATGTCCCGCCGTCCGCTTCCGTTCAGCACGCCAACGTACCACACGTCTCCCTTGCGCCGGGCAAAGGCCGCCAGTTCTCTTATCTGGCTCTGAGGGAGGACTATGGTCTCGTCCCAGGTGGCGGGAAGCTTTTTCATGATCTCGATGGCGGGAGCGGCCGGCGGGTTTTCAAGGTACATCTCCGGCTTGTCCGCGTAGTGGGTGACCGATGAGAAAAGCGCTATGGGCAGGGCCAGTTGATGGGCGTAGCTGGTCTTGCCGAGCTTTTTGGGATTGAAGGTCACGGGCGTGTAGTCGGCATGTCCGGCCAGGAGCCTGGTAAAGGGCAGTCCGCAGTTGTGCTCGGGGGTCAGGGGCGTGAGACTGAACTTGTTGTACTCGAGGCCCCTTATCCCCTCCCGGGTCATCTCGTTCGGATATGTCCTGGACTCGCCCGCCGGCTTGTTGGCGCCGTGGAAGTTGATCATCAGCTTGTGGCGAGCCCCGTCAATCAGCGCCTTCTCGTGGAACTCGAGTTTCTTGTGGCTCTCGCTGTCCATGAAGTCGATCTTAACCCCCACGGCCCCGGTTTGCTTGACGTTGGCGAAATAATAGTTTCGCCGCTCGTCGTCCAGGATCATCTGGTGGGCCTTCCACACCCACACGTCCACGCCCTTTGTCTTGGCGTAATCCACCAGTTCCGCCATCACGGCCCACTTGTCCTTGCCCAGGCCGCCCCATCGCTCCCATCCGCGGGTGGCGCGGATAGCTCGCCTATCCGCGCGGCGCAAGCCGTTGGATTGATCTGTACGCGCCCGGCGGGCCGCCGCTCCCTTTCCCACGCCTTCGGCGCCCAGATAGCGAAGCTATCCGGGCCACCCCGCGCCCAAAGGCCCAGCCAAGCCCAAGTCCCTTTAAACTTCCTCGTTCTCATGGCGATCTCCTTTGCTCTTTAAAGTCAGTCCGCCGCGCGGCGCGTAGAACGCATAGCTCGCCTATGCGTGGCGCCCGTTTTGTCAATTTCCCAGCATAACGGCAGGAAAGCGGCTACCCCCATTCTTGGTACCACGCGACCTGCTCGCTATGCTCGCACACATAGGCGAGCTATGTGCGTACACCTTATCAGTCCGCCGCGCAGCGGATACCGAGGAGGCTTCCCCTGGTTTCCGGCGCGGAATTGTACCGCTTGGCCGCGGGTGGCGCGGATCGCTCGCCTATCCGCGCGGCGCAAGCCGTTGGATTGATCTGTACGCGCCCGGCGGGCCGTCGCCCCCTTTCCCACGCCTTCGGCGCCCAGATAGCGGAGCTATCCGGGCCACCCCGCGAAACTCATGGCAAAACCTCTTTACACAGATCATAAGCTTTCTGAACCGCGGGAAGTTCCTTCTTCATTTCAAAAATTTTTCCGATGGGGGCTTACGCCCCCATCAAAGGGTAAAAGGGATAAAGAATCAAAGTGTAATCAGTCCCCAGCGCAACGAAATCCAAGGCTGTTGTACAGGAACGTCGGGAAGTAGGTGGTACGGTAAGCCACGCGCAAGTAGGCCGAAGGGTCGTACCAAAGGCCGCCGCGCAAGACGCGATACGTACCTGAAGCGGGACCGGGAGGGTCGTTGGTTGGACTTGAACTGTAATACGTTGATGAATACCAATCGTTCGTCCATTCATAGACGTTGCCCGTCATGTCGTAAAGACCGTAGCCGTTGGCCGCGTAATACTCAACCTCCGAGGTGTCGTTGTCCCAGGGATCGCCAGAGTTCCAGTAATTTGCATCAGTCCCGCTGATGCTGTCGCCCCAGGGATAGCGCTTTCCGGAAAGACCGCCGCGGGCAGCGTACTCCCACTCGGCCTCGGTGGGCAGTCTCTTGCCCGCCCAGGTGCAGTAAGCCGTGGCCTGGTTCCAGTCAACGTAGATAACAGGGAAGTTGTCATAAGTGGGATTGCCGTAATAAGAGCCTCGGGAATAGCTTGAAGAATTACTCGGAGCCGTGCATCCCCCTCCGCTGACACAGGCCGCGTACTCAGCGTTGGTTACCTCGTGCACGTCCATGTAAAAGTCAGATGTAATGCAAACGTTATGCACCGGAAACTCATTGCTTTCTCCCTCACCGAACGCGTCGCCCATGTCGAAGCAACCGGAGGGAATCAGGGCCATGTTGGGGGGGGCGGGGCAGCTCTGGTAGTCGGCGAAGACCTGGAGATAGGCGGTGTAGTGGCCGGCGGCGACGCTGGTGAACACGAAACTCTGGGAGGCGACGCCGCCGGGTGGTATGCTTTCCTGCCAGGTGTTGGCGCAGCCCTCGGCCGAGCCCGCCGAGCTGGGGGAATCGTCGGTAATGCAGTAGCCCGAGTCGTTTATCGGCTGGGAGGTGTTGGGAGCGAGGATGAAGTCAACGCCCGGGTCGGTCCAGATATAGTCGGCCTCGGCCATGATCGCGTCGGGCCTGGTCGAGGAGTTGAACCGGGTGCGGACGTTGTACATGCACTCGTCCGAGTCGAGGTTGTGGAAAACGACCTCGCAGGTGGCCGCGTAGTTCCCCGCGTCCCACGAGCAGCCGGCCGGACCGTTCCGGACCTCGAGGGTGTGGCCGTTAAGGGCCCCCACCCAGGAGCGGCCCGGAGCGTCGCCGATCTCGAGCGTCTTGTGGTCGAGGTCAAGGCGAAGCTCGTACACCGCGGCCTCCACCTGGCCAACCGCCGTCTCCCCGGAAGGGTCGCCGCCCGGCGTCCCGCAACCGAAAGACAGCGCCATCGCCCAAAGGCCCAGCCAAGCCCAAGTCCCTTTAAACTTCTTCGTTCTCATGGCGATCTCCTTTTCTCTTTAAAGTCAGTCCGCCGCGCGGAGTGTAGAAACCCTTTCATGGGAAATAGGGTAAAAGGGATAAAGAATCAAAGTGTAATCAGTCCCCAGCACAACGGAAGCCAATGAAGTTGTTCTGGACAGTAGGCGAAATGTAGCCCCGGTAAGCTACGCGCAGGCTGTACGAAACGTAGTACCAAAGGCCGCCGCGCAAAACGCGAGACGTACCGTACGCGGGACCGGGAGGGTCGTTGGTTGGACTTGAACTGTAATACGTTATTGAATGCCAATCGTTCGTCCATTCCCAGACGTTGCCCGCCATGTCGTAAAGTCTGTAGCCGTTGGCAGCGTAATATTCAACCTCCGAGGTATCGTTGTCCCAGGGATCGCCCGAGTCCCGGTAATTGGCGTCCGTCCCACTTATGCTGTCGCCCCAGGGATACCTCTTGCCCGCCAGTCCGCCACGGGTAGCGTACTCCCACTCGGCCTCGGTGGGCAGCCTCTTGCCCGCCCAGGTGCAATAGGCCGTGGCCTGGTTCCAGTCAACATAGATAACAGGGAAGTTGTCATAAGTAGGATTGCCGTAATAAGAGCTCCGGGTATAACTGTTCGCACTGCCCGGCGCGGTGCAGCCGCCGCCACTCACGCAGGCCGCGTACTCCGCGTTGGTCACCTCGTGAACGTCCATGTAGAAGTTCGAGGTGATGCAAACGTTATGCACTGGAAGCTCATTGCTTGTTATCTCGCCGAAGGCGTCGCCCATATCGAAGCATCCGGCGGGGATGAGGGCCATGTCCGGGGGGGCGGGGCAGCTCTGGTAGTCGGCGAAGACCTGGAGATAGGCTCTGTAGTGGCCGGAGGAGACGCTGGTGAACACGAAACTCTGGGAGGCGACGCCGCCGGGTGGGATGCTTTCCTGCCAGGTGTTGGCGCAGCCCTCGGCCGAGCCCGCCGAGCTGGGGGAATCGTCGGTAATGCAGTAGCCCGAGTCGTTTATCGGCTGGGAGGTGTTGGGCGCGAGGATGAAGTCAACGCCCGGGTCGGTCCAGATATAGTCGGCCTCGGCCATGATCGCGTCGGGCCTGGTCGAGAATTTGAACCGGGTGCGGACGTTGTACATGCACTCGTCCGAGTCGAGGTTGTGGAAAACGACCTCGCAGGTGGCCGCGTAGTTCCCAGCGTCCCACGAGCAGCCGGCCGGACCGTTCCGGACCTCGAGGGTGTGGCCGTTAAGGGCCCCCACCCAGGAGCGGCCCGGAGCGTCGCCGATCTCGAGCGTCTTGTGGTCGAGGTCAAGGCGAAGCTCGTACACCGCGGCCTCCATCTGGCCAGCCGCCGTCTCCCCGGAAGGGCCGCCGCCCGGCGTCCCGCAACCGAAAGACAGCGCCACCGCCCAAAGGCCCAGCCAAGCCCAAGTCCCTTTAAACTTTTTCGTTCTCATGGTGATCTCCTTTTCTCTAAAAAGTCAGTCCGCCGCGCGGCGCGTAGAACGCATAGCTCGCCTATGCGTGGCGCCCGTTTTGTCAATTTCCAAGCATAACGGCAGGAAAGCGGCTACCCCCATTCTTGGTACCACGCGACCTGCTCGCTATGCTCGCACACATAGGCGAGCTATGTGCGTACACCTTGTCAGTCCGCCGCGCAGCGGATACCGAGGAGACTTCCCCTGGTTTCCGGCGCGGCATTGTACCGCTTGGCCGCCCGAAGGCTCATGGCGCTCTGGCCGAAGCTTCCTCCTCGAAGCGCCTTTGCCGCTCCGGAGGCGGGTCCGGCCGGGTCGTCCCCAGGGCTCGAAGCGTAATAGTCCGGGCCATACCAGTCGTTGGTCCATTCCCAGACGTTGCCCGCCACGTCGTAAAGTCCGTAGCCGTTGGGTGGGAAGTATCCGGCCGGGGAGGTGTCGTTGTCCCAGGGGTCTCCCGAGTCGAAATAATTGGCCTCCTGGCCCGTGACCGTGTCCCCATTCATAAAGCGCCCGCCCGAGAGCCCGCCCCTGGCCGCGTATTCCCATTCCGCCTCGGTGGGAAGCCGCTTGCCCCTCCACTCGCAATAGGCCCTGGCCTGGTACCAATCGACGTAGACGACCGGGAAGTCTTTATAGGCGGGGTCCTCGTAGTAGGAAACGCGGGAAAAGCTGCTGGAAAAGGCCGGCGCCGAGCATGCCCCGGCGGCCACGCAGTCCGCGTATTCGGCGTTGGTCGTCTCGCGAGCGTCCATCAGGAAGGAGCCGAGACAGACCTTGTGCACGGGCAGCTCGTCCGCCTCTCCTTCCAGGAAAAAATCACCCATCTCGAAACAACCATCGGGTATTGGGGACATGTCCGCCCGAGCGGCCTCTTCGGCGTAACCCGCCTCGTCGCCGCCGCATCCAGGGGCCGAACAGAGGAACAGCATGAAGGCAACAATAAATAGAAGCCCACGCGGGAAGCGCGGCCGGTGATTAATCGCGCCGGAGTTTATTCGGCTCTTTAGAAAAATGTCCACGTCTCGAATCCGATTTTATAGACCTTATCAAGCCGTCATGTCGAAACCGCGAATAATAATATGATGGCGGCGCCAACCGACGGGAAAAACGGCGGCCTTGATCTCCCAATAATGATCTATTAAAAAGATAACACCACGCCCCTCGCCGGTCAAACGGGAGCCTTGCAAAACATAGTTATAATTGTTTGGATCATGGTCTTCAGGAGGATTTCCCGCCTCGCCTTATTATCGCCCTCAAACCATATACAGGATTCCAACGATCGAGTTCAAGGCGAATTTCAGTTGACAAGTTTCACGCGATCACTTACCATCGAAATCAACTATCATTTCAGGGGAATGGACATGAAACCAGGAGTAGTGGAAAGATATTTAGTGGACGCCGATGGAACGAAACGATCGGTGGTCCTTGCCGTGAAGGATTATGAAAAGTTGCTGGATGACCTCCACGACCTCGCGAAGGTAGCCGAGCGCCGCGAGGAAAAGGCGATCGATATTGATGAGTTGAAGCGGCGCTTGAAATCGGATGGTTCCTTATAAACTCGTCTTTAAAACCTCGGTCGAAAAGGACCTGAGGAAATTTCCGCCCGCCGTGGTTTCCGCCATCCTTGAAAGAATATCTCAACTCCCCGCGGACCCCTTTCCGCGAGGAAGCCTCAAGCTGACCGCCGCCGAGAGATTATATCGATTTCGCTACCGCGACTACCGCGTGGTATATGAGGTTGACGAGGAACGTCACGAGGTCGTCATTCATTACATCGACGTCGCAAAGACGCCTATCGAAACCTGTAGTACCATCAGCCCGCGGCTTCGCCGCCCATGCGGGGACGGCGTTCTACAACTCGGCGGTGGATGCCGCGAGTGACCGTAACCCCGGGGAGGGTCTGAAGGAAGGCGAATAAGAGTTACCGCAGTCCCGCCACGCACTGGCATTTGCAGCCGAGTTTCTCCATTTTCTCGATGGCCTCGGGGCTGAATATGACCTTTTTATCGTCGCCGCCGCCGGCGATGATCTCGGCCATGGGGATGAGGAGGGGGTTGTTCCGGTCCTGCTCCTGGTAGGCCCGGGCGTAAACGTCGAGGGCGTAATTCTGCCAGCACTTGATATTGGCCTCGTTTAGATCGAGGGTCCCGTCGCAGTAGCCGGTAAGGGAGCAGGCCTCGCAGTCGCAGAAGTCGTTAATCAGTCCCGGTTGGGAGGGCGTGACCTGGCCGTCGGTGACGACTTCGAACTCGGCGTACATGGCGAAGTGGTCGCTGTAGTTGACCTCCTCGACCTGCTTTTTCTTGGGGCTGGTGAAGGGGTCCATCAGCTCGACGCGGGCCTCGGTGGGCTTGAGCCAGAAGCCGGCCTCCCCGTCGTAGTTCTTGAACATGACATGGTCGATCCTCGAGGCCTCGAGGGTGACCCAGTTGTTGTCGAGGGAATAGGTCGACTGGTTCTCGCCGGGATGGACCGCCTCGTAGGCGCTCTCGAAGCCGGACTTGGCCTTGAGGAAATCGTACTCGAGCATTTGAGGCGACACGTTGTAGTCCCCCGCCACCAGGACCGAGCGGCCGAGCCGGTTGCGCTGTCCCCTCACGTAGCGGTCGATCTGGTACATGTTGAGGAGACGGTCCGGCTGGTGGCGGTCTCCGGGAATGAAGTTTCCGTCCTCATCGAAAATCCTGTCCATCCGGGCGATGGCGTGAGTGTCGAAGAAGTCGAGAAGGCCCCACGGCGTATCGAGCCGGACGTGGGCTATGCCCTTGCCGCCCAGCCACTCGATGTAAAAGGGCCCGCCCGTGAGCCGGTAGGGCTCGTAAAGGACCTTCTCCATGGGATACTTGCTGATCAAAAGGATGCCCGAGCCGTACATGTCCCGGAAATAGACGCTGTCCTCCCACTCGTAGCCCGCCTCCTTCATGCTGTCGAAGAGTATATCGCGATGGCGGTAATTGAAGGCCTCCTGGATGGCCACCACGTCGGGGTCGAGCTCGGCTATCTTCTTGCCTATGGCCACGGCGCGAAGGGTCCTTTGCTTGGCGCCCACTATCCCCCAAACGTTATAGCTGAGCACCTTGAGCTTGGGCTCGGGCTGAGCCAGGGCGGGCCCGGCGGCAAGGTACATGGCCAGGGCCAGGGCGATAATAAGGATGACCTTTTCCTTCAACCTGTTCATATTAGCGTGTCCTCCAGTCACTAGGGTCGATGCCAGCGTATCATATCATTTATATGGGCGCGTGCAACAAAAAACGCGCGTCTCAAGGCTCGTATCCCACCTCGATGATCCGGACCTCGGCCGTGCCCGTCTTGAGCATGCCTATGGCCTGGGCCGCGGCTTTCGAGAGGTCTATGATCCTGTCCCCGCAATAAGGGCCGCGGTCGTTTATCCTGACCACCACGGATTTGCCGTTGGCAACGTTCGTGACCTTGACCAAGGTGCCGAAGGGAAGCGTGCGATGGGCCGCCGTCATGGCGTTCATGTCGTATTTCTCGCCGTTGGCGGTGGTCCGTCCGTGGAAACCTGGACCGTACCAGGAGGCCTCGCCTCGTTGCACGTAAAGATCGTCTATATACTCCCCGTCGCCAAGGTCTCCTTGCAGGAGCCGGGCAAGCTCCTCGTCGTTTTGGCTCGAAAGCACGGCCTCGCAGACCGCGTCAAGCTCGGCCGAGGCGCGGGGCGACACCGAGGGGGCCGGGGCCTCGGGTTCGTTCTTCCTCAAGCGCGGGCCTTTGGTTATGCATCCCATGCATAGGGCCACAGCCAAAGTAAAGCAAAGAGCGAACAAAGCCGAGCGGCCAACGCCTCCTGATTTTTTCCTCCCGCGCGGGGGACGGGATTTCATTCCAATCGAGTCTCCCTTCATTTCTCCACCAGGTCCAATAGCTCCAGCAGCCCGTCGATCCTTTTAAATTCTCTCACGGGCTTGGGGTCGATAAAGTCGTTGCCCAGCCACACGGCCGGCATGTCCGACGCCTGGGCGCCCATTACGTCGCAGCCCCACAAGTCTCCCACGTGGAGAATCTGGTGAGGCCTGAGTCCGGACCGAGCCGCGGCGACGCGGAAAATCCTCGGGTCCGGCTTCATGATTCCCTCGACCGTCGAGTCCAGGATGAACTGAAAATATTTCTTGATGCCCGCGGACTCGCATTTGGACGAGGTAAATCCATCGTTGTTCGATATTATCGCCATGGGGTATCCTCGGTAATGGAGTTCCTCTAAAAGCTCGAGGCTGCCAGGCATTAAAACGCGTTTGGGCCGAAGCTCGATGAGCCACTCGGCCAGTTGGGGACCTATCTCGGCCGCCTGGTCGGTCAGTCCCAGGTCCTGGAAAAAATAGGAACCGAAAACGTTCCGGAAATGCTCGGGATCGATCGGGGCGTGGGGCAAAAGCATGTCCGCCGCCATCAAGTCGGCCCGGAAGTAGGCCCTTTGGACCTCTTCATGACTTCTCTCGTGACCCAGGTCGGCCAGCGCCATGGCCGTGCGCTCGAGGTAGGCCGGTTCCGAGGTTACAAGGGTATCCCCAAAATCGAAAGTTATCAGACGAGGTTTATACATTTATCTTAAGGCTCCAGCGCCGGAACGTGAGATAATTCTAACACGACACCCCGCTTTTTATCAATAACTTGTCAAATCTCTTCCTACGCCGGGCGGCCGCTTTCAAACCCCGACCGCCCGGGAGTATAATCGCCTCTATGGATGATAATAAAAAAAACAATAGAAACCACCCTTATGCCCGGGCCCTCTATCGAGCCGCCGGGATCAAGGCCTCGGACCTTGACAAACCCCGGATAGGGATCGCCAATTCATTTTGCGAGGCCAATCCCGGCCACGTGCATTTAAGGGAACTGGCCCAGAGCGTAAAAAAGGGAGTGACCCGGGCCGGCGGGCTGCCCCTCGAGTTCAACGTTATCTCCATCTGCGACGGCATAGCCCAGGGGCCGGGCATGCACCACGTACTGCCCTCCCGCGAGATCATCCGGGCGTCAGTGGAAACCATGGCCGGCGCTTACGGTTTTGACGGGCTGGCGCTCATGGCGTCCTGCGACAAGATCATTCCCGGAATGCTCATGGCCGCGGCCGGCCTCGATCTTCCCGCCGTCTTCCTGACGGGAGGCACCATGAAGCCCGCCCACATAGGCGGCAAGAACCTGGTGGCCTCCGACGTCAAGGAGGCCTACGGCGCCATGCTGGCGAGCAAGATCACGCCCGCCCAGTTCGAGGAGATCGAGGCGAAGACCTGCTCCGGGGCCGGGGCCTGCTCGATGATGGGCACGGCCTGCACCATGGCCATAGTGGCCGAGACCATCGGGCTGGCCCTGCCTGGATCGGCCGTGGGCCTGGCCATGAGCGACGAAAGACGAGATATCGCCGAAAGGACCGGACAGGCGGCGGTGGAAGCCGTAAAGAATGGGACCATATTCTCGAGCATGGTCACGAGAAATTCCCTCGAGAACGCCATCCGGGTGGTGCTGGCGGTGGGAGGTTCCACCAACGCGGTGCTTCATATCCTGGCCTTGGCCCGGGCCGCCGGTATCAAGCTTGGGTTGGACGACTTCGACCGCCTGGGCCGGGACACTCCCCTTTTAGGAAAATTCAAGCCCAACTCGGGCTATACGGTATTGGACTTCCATCTGGCCGGAGGGGCGCCCACCGTGCTGCGGGCCCTGAGCGGTCTAATCCATGGGGGGGAGAGGAACGTCAGGGGAGAGAAGATTTCAGACCTGGCCGCCGGGGCAAAAGAGCCCGGAGAGGTCATCCGTCCCTCGAGCGCTCCTCTTTCATCCGGTCCGGGGCTATGCGTGCTCAGGGGAAACCTGGCCCCGAGGGGGGCGGTGGTCAAACCCGCCGGGATCGCGCCGGGCATGATGAGGCACAAGGGCCCGGCCGTTGTCTTCGAGAGTGAGGAAGACCTGACCGAGGCCCTGAAGGGTAAAAGCATCCGGCCCGGATCGGTGCTGGTCATTCGCGGCGAGGGACCGAGAGGCGGGCCCGGCATGAGGGAGCTAAGTCTCCCGGCGGCCATGCTGGTGGGCATGGGTCTGTCCGAGAGCGTGGCCATGATCACGGACGGTCGTTTCTCCGGCGCCACTCGCGGGCCCTGCATCGGCCACGTCTGTCCCGAGGCCGCCGATGGAGGTCCCATCGGAGTTGTGAAGGACCAAGACCCGATCGAGATAGATATCCCCGAGCGGCGGCTCCACCTCCATGTCCCCGAGACTGAAATCGAAAGACGCCTGGCCTTCGAAAAATTCCACAAACCCCTAAACGCCAAAGGCTTTTTGCGCCTTTACGCCGAGCGCGTCTCGGGCGCGGACGAGGGGGCGGTACTGGAGTGATCGAGAGGGCGTGTCTATCATCCGGACGGGCCTTGCAGGCCACAATTAAAATTTATCCAACTTTGAGCGCCAAAACAAATTTATATTTAAATATTAGGACATTAAGCTAAAGAACATATTGCAATGGCAGGTAAAATAATCGGTTAAGCGCGTTTGACATTATCCCTGGATTATCATAAAATAGAAAGAGGAAAAAATAATGGATTCCCCTTTGGTTCAAGCCGCCGTGCTGGGGATCGTGCAGGGACTTACGGAGTTTCTGCCGGTTTCGAGTTCGGGACATCTGGCGCTGGCTCAAATGCTGATTCCCGGCTTCAGCCAACCGGGCGTTCTGCTTGACGTGATGCTTCACGCTGGCACGCTCCTGGCCGTGATGGTCTATTTCAGGAGGGAAATCCTCGAGGTGATGAGGCTGGCCATCGATATGCTCAAGCCGGGGTCCGAGAAGGATGGGGAGAGCGTCAAGCTGGTAGTTGGAATATTGCTGGCCAGCGTTCCGACCGGGATTATCGGCCTGGCCATCGAGGACTCGGCCGAGGCGCTTTTCTCGAGCGCGGTTCTGGTGGGATGTGCTCTTTTATGCACGGGATTCATCCTGCTTCTGGGAGAGCGCCTGGCCAAGGCGGCGTCGGAAAGGGCAGGGTATCCCGTCTGGTGGGCAAGCCTTATAATAGGCGTGGTCCAGGGTTTGGCCGTCGTTCCGGGGATTTCCAGGTCGGGCTCTACCATCTCGGCGGCCAGGGCCTTGGGAGTTGGTGGGAGCGAAGCGGCTAAGTTCTCGTTCCTATTGTCGATTCCGGCGATCGGAGGAGCGGCTTTTATATCGGTGGTCAAACACCTGGAAGAGATTAAAGGCTTTACCGGGACCGAGGCCCTGGCTTATTTCCTGGTGGGTCCTCTTGTGGCGGCGGCGGTCGGATACGTGGCCATCGAGGCGGTGATGAGAAGCATAAGGGGCGGGAAATTTACCTGGTTCTCGATCTATTGTTTCATTATCGGGGCCGCCGCCATATTTGCGGGAACGATTTATAAATAGCCGTTTTAAAATCGGTTATCTTTATTTGTGACGGAGGCCGATTCGGTTCGGCCCTTTGTAAGAAGCAAAACATTGGCAAGCGTGAACGCGCGCGAGTGGAGGTGGATAAAGTGGAAGCCGTCAACGCTGATGCACCGGTTGTCTCCCGGAGGAAACGGGAACTCTACGGAGTGTTGTGGAGCTTCGTGGCGTTATTTTTCGCTCTTGGCCTTTTAAGTTATTCCCCCAAGGACCCTTGCCCGTTTATCAGGGAAGGACTTACGGGTCCGGTCACCAATTGGATGGGCCCATTGGGAGCGGCGATCGCCGGCTGGATTTACACTATCTCCGGTTTCTCGGCCTGGCTTATTCCTCCGGCCCTGGGGGCTTTCGCTTACCGGGCTTTTTCCGGCAAATGGTCTCCCTTTTTGGGGCTGAGCCGGGTAAGACTAGCCTTGCGTGGAGGGGGAGCGTCGCTTCTTTTCCTGTCGGCGGCCGTGTTTCTCGAGTTGTCTTTAACCGACGTGGGCATGGACGGAGAGCGCGTAAGGGCGGGAGGACTTATCGGCCGGGGACTGGGAGCCTGGCTTTCCGGTTCGCTTGGCTACTGGGGCGCCTTATTCCTGGGCGGGCTTTTGACCGTGCTGGGGCTGATGGCGGCCATAGATTTTTCTCCCATCCGGGCGGCAAGACGGGTATCGGACTGGGCCGGTTGGGGTAAAGACTATGTTTCGTCGATCCTTACGCGCCGCCGCGAGGCGCAAAGGCGCCACGAGATCGTGGCTCAGGAGCGAAGGGTCATCAAGGACAACCGGACCCACTCGGAAATAAAGATAGTTATCGAGGATAAGCCCAAGCCCAGGAAAAAAAGAGCGGCCCCGGCCAGGCAACCCAAACAGGAGAAGTTCTCCTTTGCCAAGACCGAGCAGGACGAATACGAGCTTCCGAGCACGGAAATTCTCGATGACGTAAGCGAGAGTAAAAAGAAAATCGACCAGGATGCCCTTCTCCTTAACGCCCAGATACTGGAGAACAAATTCAAGGACTTCGGGGTCAAAGGAGAAGTGGTTAAAGTGCAGCCGGGTCCGGTGGTAACCATGTACGAGTACAAGCCGGGTCCAGGTATAAAGATAAATAAAATTGCAAATTTAGCCGATGATCTGGCCATGGCCCTCTCGGCCATGTCCGTAAGGATCATCGCGCCCATACCGGGCAAGGACGTGGTGGGAATCGAGATAAGCAACCGGGACCGGGAGATGGTATATTTAAGAGAAATAATCGAGAGCGACGCTTTCTCCCGCATGAGGTCGAAAATGCCCATGGTACTGGGCAAGGACACCACGGGCGATCCCGAGACTTTCGACATGAGAAAGGCCCCACACCTCCTGGTGGCCGGATCGACGGGAGCCGGTAAAAGCGTCAGTCTTAACGCCATGATCATGAGCGTACTCTACCGGGCCACGCCCCATGACGTCCGGCTCCTCATGGTCGATCCCAAGCGTCTCGAGCTTTCCATTTACGAGGGGGTCCCGCACCTTATCCATCCCGTTATCTCCGACCCCAAGGACGCGGCCCTGGCCCTCAAGTGGGCGGTGGCGGAAATGGAAAGAAGATACAAGCTCCTGGCCGCCATGGGCGTAAGACACGTGGATTCATATAACAAGGCCGTGGCCAAATTGGCGGACGAGAAAGCGGGAGAAAAGGAAAAGACCAAGGCCAAGGCCAAGTCCGGCGCGTCATCCACCGATGAAGGCGACACGGTCCCCCTTTCGGAAGGGGTCATCTCGGAAGGAGTCGGATCGGAGGCGTCCAAGGCGGAGCCCGCGGCGGAGGTATCGCATGAGCATCTGCCCCTGCTTCTGATCATCATCGACGAGTTGGCCGACCTGATGATGGTCGCGGCCAAAGACATAGAGGCGTCCATTTGCCGTCTGGCGCAGATGGCCCGGGCTTGCGGTATCCACTTGATACTGGCCACGCAAAGGCCGTCGGTGGACGTCATCACGGGACTTATCAAGGCCAACTTCCCGTGCCGCATAGCCTTCAAAGTGGCCAGCAAGACGGACTCGAGGACCATCCTCGATCAGAACGGCGCGGAAAGACTGCTGGGCCAGGGCGACATGCTCTTCCTCGGGCCGGGCACCTCGGACCTCCAGAGGCTTCACGGGGCCTTCGTGTCGGACGAGGAGATCAAGCGGGCCACCGAGTACTGGCGCTCGCAGGGCCAGCCCAACTACGACGAGGCCATCGTGGCTCCCCGCGGCGAGGACAAGGAGATCGAGGACGACGAGCCGATGGACGACAAGTACGAGGACGCGATCAGGATAGTGGTTCAAACGCGCATGGCCAGCATCTCCATGATCCAGCGCAAGTTGAAAATAGGCTATAACCGGGCCGCGCGCATAATCGAGCGGATGGAAGCCGACGGAATAGTCGGTCCTTCCGACGGCGTTAAGGGACGCGAGGTCCTGATCGATCAAATGGACGTGGACAGCATGGCTTCCATGTAGCCGCGTCAGGCGGGAACTGAATGGTCCATCCGGCATGTCCGTTTTGGACCGGGAGATAGATAGATGCGAAAAACATTCGGTGCTTTAATAATCACGATGGCCCTGGCGGTCTTTGCGGTTTGCTTTTCCGCCCTGGGCCAGTCGTCTTTGACCCTCGACGAGGTGGTCCTCAAAATGGAGGAGAACTTTAAAAAGGTCAATTCCTATCAGGCCGATTTCCGGCAGGAGATCATGAGCGTAAACCAGGGCCGCGAGATCAGCGCCGGCTCGGGCAAGGTCATGTATAAAAAACCGGGCATGATGTCCTGGAAATATATCGAGCCGGACGAGCACCTTTACATCACCAACGGCTCGACCATCTACGACTATTCCCCCGAGGACAAGGAAGTGTACGTGATGTCGGTCAAGGACGCCATGTACAAGTCCTTTTTGCTCGGGCTGGCCGACGTGAAGAAGCAGTTCGAGGTCAGCTTCCACGCCGGCCGCCGCCTAAGCCAGGACGGTTCCTATCAGCTGGACCTCGTTCCCAAGGACCCTGACGAGCGGGAGGCCATCGGCCTTATAACCCTTTATCTCGATCCGAAATCCTTCCTGGTCAAAAGCACGGAAACGGTGGACGCCCTGGGCAACAGGAACATGATCAAGTTCGAGAACGTCAAGCTTAATCCCGACCTGCCCGACGGACTGTTCAAGTTCGAGTTTCCCGAGGGCGTCAAGATAATCAAGGGCGAGAAGATCGAGCCGGGAGAGACGGTCGACGTTCCCGACTCGGGCGAGGAGGAAGGAAACGAGGGAGGCTCGGGCAACCAGTAAAGCCCGGTCCCGTTTCTCCATTTTTAATTCGGTCGGAGAGGCGATGGATCGCCTTTTCGCTCAAAGATACATTCGAGTTATCCGATTGGCGCCTGCGAGGTATAAGGAATGCAAGAAATAGGAACCAGGGTCGAGGTACCCATCAAGGAGGAGCTGAAAACCAGCTACCTCGATTACGCCATGAGCGTGATCATCGGCCGAGCCCTGCCCGACGTAAGGGACGGACTCAAGCCGGTCCACCGCCGCATACTCTACGCCATGTACAAAGAGGGAATACTGCCCAACAAGAAGTATTCCAAATGCGCCGGCGTGGTGGGCGAAGTCCTGAAAAAATACCATCCTCACGGCGACGCGGCCGTGTACGACACCATGGTCAGGCTGGCCCAGAGCTGGAACATGCGCTACCCACTTATCGACGGGCAGGGCAACTTCGGGTCCATCGACGGGGACTCCGCCGCGGCGTATCGATACACCGAGAGCAAGCTGGCCAAGATAAGCGTCGAGCTTTTAAACGACATCGACAAGGACACGGTCGATTTCATCGACAACTTCGACGGGACCACCCAGGAGCCGACCGTGCTGCCGGCCAAGCTGCCCAACCTCCTGGTTAACGGCGGCGACGGCATCGCCGTGGGCATGGCCACCAAGATACCTCCCCACAACCTGGGCGAGGTGGTGGACGCCCTGGTTACAGTCATCGACAAGCCCAACGCCGAGACGGACGAGATCATGCGCAAGATGCCCGGGCCGGACTTTCCCACGGGAGGGTTCATCCACGGCCGCTCGGGCATACGCGAGGCCTACAAAACCGGCAAGGGCATCATCCAGATGAGGGGCAGGATACTGGTCGAGACCAACCCCAGGACCAAGAAGACCGCCCTGGTTATAACCGAGATTCCCTACCAGATCACCAAGACCAGGATCATCGAGAAGATCGCCGAGATGGTCAACAACAAGAAGATCGAGGGCATCTCGGACCTTCGCGACGAGTCCGACCGTGAGGGCATGAGGATCGTGGTCGAGCTCAAGCGCGACGCCAACCCGGCGGTGGTAAGGAACAACCTTTACAAGCACACGCCCCTGCAGGACAGCTTCGGCATCATCATGCTGGCCATCGTGGACGGCCGGCCCGAGGTGTTGTCCCTTCGGCGCCTGCTCGATCTTTTCGTCAAGCATAGAAAGGAGGTCGTCACCAGGCGGTGCCTGTACGAGCTTCGCCAGGCCGAGGCCCGGGAGCACATCCTGATCGGTTTCAAAAAGGCCCTCGACAACATGGACGCGATCATCAAACTGATCCGGGCCTCGAGGACGGCGGCCGAGGCCAAGGAAGGCCTGATGCGGGAGTTCGAGTTCAGCGACCGCCAGGCCCAGGCCATCCTCGAGATGCGTCTGCAGCGGCTCACGGGCATGGAGCGCCAGAAGATACTGGACGAGTTAAAGGAGGTCCAGGCCGAGATCAAAAGGCTGAGGGACATCCTTTCCTCGGTGGCCAAAATCCTGGGCGTGGTCAAGGACGAGTTGCTCGAGCTCAAGGACAAGTTCGGGGACAACCGTCGCACCGAGATAGTGGGCCGGGCCGAGGAGATCAACCTCGAGGACCTGATCGTCGAGGAGGACATGGCGGTCACCATCTCGAACACGGGTTACATCAAGCGTAACCCCGTTTCCCTTTATCGCGCCCAACGGCGGGGGGGCAAGGGCAAGACGGGCATGACCATGAAGGAGGAGGACTTCGTGTCCGAGCTCTTCGTGGCCTCGACCCATACCAATATGATCTTCATCACCGACAAGGGCAAGGCCTACATGAAGAAGGTCTACGAGATACCCCAGGCCGGGCGGGCGGCCAAGGGCAAGGCCATCGTGAACCTCCTTCCCCTGGACCAGGGCGAGATGGTCCAGACGGTCCTGGTGGTCAAGGACTTCGAGGAGGGAAAATACATCATGACCGTCACTAAAAAAGGACTGGTCAAAAAGACCGACCTCATGGCCTACGGGAACATCCGCTCGAACGGACTCATCGCCGTTGTCATCGACGAGGGCGACGAGCTGATCAAGGCCGACCTGACCGACGGCGCCCAGGACGTTTTCCTCAGCTCGAAGAGCGGGAAGTCGGTTCGCTTCAAGGAGGATGAGGTAAGGCCCATGGGACGCGGCACCCGCGGCGTCAAGGGCATGGCCCTGGGCAAGGACGACGAGGTGGTGGGCATGGAGATACTCTCGCCCCAGGGCGAGGCCACCATCCTGACGGTCACGGAAAACGGGTTCGGGAAACGGACCAGCGTCGACGAGTACCCCATCCAGCACCGCGGAGGACAGGGAGTCATAACCATCAAGACCACCGCCAGGAACGGAAAGGTCATGGGCGTACATCAAGTGACGGACGACGACCAGCTCATGATCATCACCGACGGCGGCAAGATCATCCGCCTTAACGTAAAGGACATATCGGTTATAGGACGGAACACCCAGGGCGTTAAGCTCATAACCCTGGCCGAGGACGAGCAGGTCACCGGGCTTTGCCAACTGGTGGAAAAGGAAGAGAACGGAAACGGCGAGGAAGAGCCCATCGAGGACGGCGTCGAGGAAGTATCCCCCGAGGAAGAAACGGAATAAAACCGGACCCCATAGGCCAAGAGTCGTTTTATCAGTTATGGATACTCTTCCTCACGCGTCGATGCCCTCGAGGAAGGCGGCCAGTTTGAGGAACTCTTTTTCCTCGGAGTATTTCCGCTGGTCGGCGTGGTCGACCTCGATCATGACGGTGGGCACGCCCGTTTTTTTCTCGATTTCCCGCATAAGGTCGAGTTGCATCACCGAGTAAGGCTTGCAGCTCCGGTTGCCGCTGAAGACCACGCCGTTGATCCCGAACCTTTCGATCATCTCGGCCATGGCCTTGAGTCTCAGCTCGAGGCCGCTGGGGCACACGGAGCCGTTCTGGATCAGGGCCAGGGAACGGAGGGGATCGGACTCGTCACAGACGAACCTGTCCACGCTACCCTCCCGGACGCCGATGGCGTTGGTGTAGGTGGCGTAGATGACGTTGGCGTCCATGCCCGCCAGCCTGGAGCTCATGCTCCGAAGCTGATGCCAGGGAGCGATGTTGTCCCATAACAGGCGATAGCGCTCGTTGGGCACGGGGAAGTCCCTGGCCGCGACCAGCTCGGCGGTCTCCTCAGCCAGGAGGCGGCAGTGATCGACCAACTCGGGCGTGCCCCGGAAAGAGGTGATGTACGGGGCCATATGCACGAAGGAATCGAAGGCCGTAATGCCCGCCGGGCGGTGGGAGGCGAAGTCCATGAACTCTTTCCACAGGCGGTTGGCCTCGTTCGAATAGGAGATGGCCTCGATGGTCCTGTCCATGTCGTGCTTCTGGCCGGTCATCTCCTCGATGAGACCGATAAGCTCGCCGTACTGGTCCACGATATATTGCGTGTCCTTTTCCGCCTGCTCCTCATAGCAGAAGGGAACGTCGAGCACGAAATGAGGAACGCCCAATTCCCGCCTGTACACGTCGAACCACTTGACTAAAAGGGAGCAGTTGTTGTTGTTCGAGATCATAAGGCCCGGCTTGGGCATGCCCATGCTGGGTGAGCCTTTGCCGCCTTCCATCCAGGCGCCCAGGTCGATGCGGGCGTAGGAGCAGATGTCCGTCGAGTAGCCCCTCTCCTCGGCCTTCTCGGCCAGGGACGATCCCGCGCCCCGGGCCGCGCACATGGCCGCGTGGTTCTCGGGCACGGCTATGACCAGGTCGAATCCTTTCAATAACTCGATGGGCACGATAATGGCGATCCAGGTTACCAGCTTGCCCTGGGCCGCTCCCGCGTGCATCTCGGTAAAATACCTGGCCACCATCTTCTTGAGGTTTTCCGCCGATCTCGAGAGTCTTCTTTTCGGTTTCATTTTCCGCCCCGTTTCAGGTTTGTTTTTTTAAAAGCTCGGCAAAGGCCTCGACCCTGGTATGGATAGGGCCGGCCCCCTCGTCGTCAATGGACAGCTCGATAAAAAGGCACTTAAGGCCCGCGTCGGTCAGGCGCTTCTCGATGTAGGGGTATTCAAGATACTCGTATTCGCAGAACTTCTCGCCAATAAAGACGAAGCCCCTGGCCTTGCTTTGCCTGGCCAGGCCCAGTATGGCCTCGGCCCGCTTGTCCGCCAGGCCGGCCAGGGTAGGGCAGGGGAAGTGATTTTTATAAAAGTCCAGGTAGTATTCCTCGGCCGAGTCGAACTCCGCCGGCGTGTAGGCGTTGGCCCGGCGCAGGCCGGCCACGTCGTTGGCCGCCACCACGAGTCCGGCCTCCTGGAAAAGGGGAGTCAGAAAGGGTCTGGCCGCCGAGATGCCGCTGATGAGGATGGGTATTCCCGAATGATCGGCGGGGTTTTTCCTGGCCGCCACGATCCTTTGCCCGAGGGTCGCGGTAAGCCCCTCGATGGAGGTGGACGCCTCGTATAGTGACATGCCGCCAAGCTGGTCGAACGCCATTCGGCCGTCGGCCACCAACTCTTGAGCCTCGGAAATAAGGGACCTATACCGGCGATAGACCTCGACGCTGGCCCTGAAGTCCGTGATGGAAAAGGCACGGCCCATGAATTTCTCGAGGCTCGAAATAAGACCGGTAATCTCGTTTTTAAGGTAGTTCGAGGCATAGGCCGCGCAAAGGTCTTTAGCTGGAAGATGCATCCGGAAATACTCGAGGCTCCTTCCTCGGCTGTCCATGCCTTTTTGTAAAGGTTCCGGAAGGTTGCGCAAGGTGTCGCAGGCGTTGTATGAGAAGACGGCCGCCATGTCCGAGGAAAGAGGGCCAAGGGCAAACTGCATGAGACGCCTGGCCACGGCACATGAAAAAGCCTGCACGTGCAAATCGGACAGGTCCGTACCGTCGATGGTCTCCTCGAGTCCCCATAATACCCTCGGGTCCATGCCCATGGAGTGGAAAAGCTCGAGGGGAGGATATAAAGGAAAACAGCCGATCAGGGGGCGTGAATTGCCAGGTTGGGACTCGCTCAATTTTTTCTCCATGAATCTCTAATTTTCCCGACGTGGAAAAAGTCTATTGCATGATCTTGAGTATGTCAAGAAATAGCGAGGTGGACTTCCCCCATTTTGGAAAACTCGGGATATACGGCTCGCGGCGGTCTGCAAACAAATCGAAGGCCAAGCCCGAAGGGCTTGAACATGAATAGCCGTAGGCGCCAGCCTACGGTAGGCGCAGCCGGAAATTTCTTCGGCGCCCCTAAAAGGGGCGAACCTTGCCTGGCGTCTGCAATCCACGTCGCCGCTGGTCCGGCCCTTTCAGGGCCGAAGATTATTTTTTAAGCCATCCTTTCCGTAGGCTGGCGCCTACGGCTATGCGAAGTTCCCCCTTTCAGGGGGAGGCGGCCGCGTACGTTTCAGCGGCGTCCCAGGCCATCCGCGCGAGGAGGCGACGGTTGATTTTCACCTCGAGCGGTGGACAACCTGTCGAATGAAAAAAGGAACCAAGAACGAAACGGTCAAAATTGGGGAAAGTTCTGATAGCGAGGTGGTCAAGACATGACGCGTTCCTTAATTGATAATTGATAGAAAGCCCGGATTTGGAGCGGGGCGGCTCTACGCGAGGCAAGGCTTTGCAATGGCGGGCAGTGTTAGAATTATGTTAGGTTGTATAAATGCCGTTGACATACTCGCTTAATTTAATTATAATTTTTATTTGGCAAGGTTGAATGATGTATAATATTCTCTCGCCTTTGAAGTTGTAATGAAAGTTGTGGAACCAGTTGGCGGCCGCGGAGTCGAGCCGATTATGCCCGAAAGCCTCTCCCCCGAGATAACCGGGGCGGATGAGGAGGCTTTTCTCCGGATCATCTCGACCGACCTGAGCGAGGAGCAGGAGGAAAGAATAATCGAGCCTCCTCGTTCATTCCCCGAGAAAAGGGCCGTCCTTGGCGTGCACTGGCACCCCGAGTTCATTCCCATGAATCTGATTCGGAAACGAATCGACGCCTTTTTTCCCTGCAAGGAGGATGAACTCCTCATCCCCACCCAGCATAATGATATATTATCCTTCGACTCGGTTTATTCCGGTATCGAGATCGACTGCTATGACCAAGGCTTCAACCAGAAAGTGCAGCTTCTTATCCACGCGAGATCGGAAAAACTCGAGCGGGCTAACGTTTTAAGGAAGATGGCCGCTTACACCGCGAGGTACCGCTCGTCCCAGCTTGTCGAGTTCATGGACTCGATCATAAGGCCCATGGATGACAGGATAAACGAGGCCGCCCAGGCCACGGGAGCGGGCGAGGCGCTTATCGAGTTCGTTACTATTAACGTTCAAAAGGTCCATGATCTTATCGTAAAGCATGAAAAGCGGATCGTGCCCATCATGGTTAAGAACAAGCTTCTTCGCGACTTCTTCAACGAGATGAGGCCGGTTTACGGCAATTCCATTATAAATCGCTCGCAGACCTTCTTGCAGGCGGTGAAGGGGATAGTCAAGCGCGAGTTTCCTCTCCATTATTTTTATCGCGCCTCCGAGGTGATCGAGGAGGCCCGGGGAGCGGGGGCGTGTATAGTCATTCCTCACCCCGAGCAGTTCTGGCCCATACTCCTGGCCGATTACGACGTTGACGGCATCGAGGTCTGGAACCCCCAATCGAGAAAATACACGGATTTTCTTATCTCAGTGATCGTTCGCAAAAACGGCGAGATGGGCAAGTCGGAAAAAAAGCTTTTGGTTTTCATGGGTGACGACACTCATATGGGCGAGAAGATTAAAGACCCGGCGATCCAGGACCAGGAGAAGGCCGCCCGCGAGATAGGTCTCCAGCCTCCCTGGGACGATCTGGCCATCAAGAAGGGCCTCATCCTGGCGGGGATGAGTCTTTCCGAGGTAATGGCCGAATACAGGTCTCGTCTGGACTGAAAAGAGCGCCGCCATATGAAGTTTTTTACATGGAGAATTTAACATGACGGACAACGACACCTTCGATTACGAATCCATCCAGGACTCGATCACGGTCAAGAATTTTATCCAGTCCCTGATCGACGGCATCGAGAAGGGAAGGATACAGCTCAATTCCAACGGCGAAGAGATAGTGCTGAACCCCGCCCAGATGTTCAAGTTCACGGTCAAGGCGAGGAGAAAAGGGGGCACGGGCAAGATAAGCCTTAAGATTTCCTGGAAGGAACAAAACGCCATGAAGATACTCTCGGAGGGACCCCTGGAGATTTCCACTGAAAAATGATTACCTTCGAAGGCATCGAGGAAAATCTTAAATTCCTCGTTCTGGAGACCGAAAAACTTGTGACCTCGACTCGCGAGTTTCTCGACGCGCCCGACCCCAGCGAATACGAGCGGATAATCGCCAGCGACGATTATATCGACAATCTCAAGAACATCGTGGAAAATCAGTGCTATTCCCGGATCAACTCGGAAAGGGGCATTTCCAAGCGAGACGTGAACGTGGTCCGGGCCATGCATATAATCGGTATCAACCTCGAGCGCATAGCCGATAACTGCATCAACATCATCGAGCAGACCCAGTATCTTGACGACCACGATTACATCCACAAATTCAATTACAAAGCTCTTTTCGACGAGCTTCTCACGGCCCTTTCAAAAATCATCGACGTCATGAGGCAGGGCAGCCTGGCCGGGGCCCTGGCCGTATGCAGGTCCGAGCACGAGATAGACGTGCTTTATAAAAAGGACTTCGACCGGATAATGAACAAGCTTCGGTCGGGCCGTAACGTTCAAAACCTTATCACCGTGCTTTTCATATATCGCTACCTGGAGCGCATGGGCGACTCCATGCTCAACGTAGGAGAAGCGTTAATATTTTCGATAATCGGCGAGAAGATAAAGATACATCAGTTCCAGTCTCTGCAACAGAACCTGTCCAAGACCGGGATGTCCGGACATATGTCGGACCTGGATTTCCAGTCCTTTTGGGGTACCAGGTCGGGCTGCCGGATAAGCCGGGTCGAGCACCGGAGCGAGTCGGAAAACCCCGCCCAGGAGAGTATCTTCAAAGAAGGCGCGGTACAAAAGATCGAAAAAGAAAAGGAAAGCCTGGAAAGGTGGAACAAAGTCGCGCCCGGCCTGACGCCCAAGGTGCTAAGCTACACGCGGGAAAAGGACAAAGCCTCGATGCTGGTTCAGTTCCTGCCTGGATGCACCTTTGACGAAGCCCTGCTTAACATGAACGAATATCCAATGTTAGACGCTTTCGAGGGACTGAAAAAAGTTGTGCGCCAGGTATGGGATAAAACAATGGAACAAAGTCCCGTGCCCATTGACTATATTAGCCAGCTAAGAGAAAGGCTGGACCAGATACGGGAAATCCATCCCAATTTCATCCGCTTCGAGCAGAAGATGGGCTCGGCTAAAATAGACTCTTCCAACAAGCTCTTCGAGGCCTGCTCCAAAGTGGAAAAAAACGTACTCGCTCCTTTTACCGTCATGATCCACGGAGATTTCAACGTAAGCAACGTTATTTACGATCACGTGGATAACAGGGTGTATTATATCGACTTACACAGGTCGCTTCAGTCCGATTACGTCCAGGACGTCTCGGTTTTCCTTATCTCCAATTTCAGGATTCCCGTTTTTAACGATAACCTGCGCGACAGGATAAACCTGGTCATCGAGCATTTTTACGATTTCGCCGAAGGATACGCGGAAGAGATGGAAGATAAAACTTTTTATCTCAGGATGGCACTCGCACTGGCCAGGTCGTTATATACATCGACGCGGTTCGAGCTGAACTTCAAGTTCGCCAAGGAAATGTTTTTAAGGTCGCATTATCTAATGGAAAAAATCGCCACACACGACGGCCGGGGCGGACTTCCCGAGGACTTCTCGCTTCCCGAAGCCGTCCTTTATTACTAATGGAGCATTATTTATGAGGATTGGCGTTGTTGGTACCGCAGCCGGCTGGTCAACGGAAAAACTGGCCGACGCGGTCGAGAAGCTCACGGGTTTCAGACTAATAGTAGACATGAAAAAAATCCGTCTCGATCTTGTCTCCGGCAAGGTATGGCACGATGGAGAGGATCTGGCCGAGCTTGACGGTCTTATCATTAAAAAGATCGGAGGCAGATATTCGCAGAATTTGCTTGACCGGCTCGAGATACTAAGGATGCTGTATGACGAGGGAATGCCGATATTTTCGTCTCCTATCAAAATAATGCGGGTGCTTGACCGACTTAGCTGTACCCTGACGCTTTACGAAAACAATATTCCCCTTCCTCCCACCACGATTACAGAGGACGTGGACGAGGCGATGGCGGCGATAGAAGAATATGGAGAATCCATACTTAAACCTCTTTATTCCTCGAAGGCCAGGGGCATGGTCAAGCTGTCCAGGTCCGAAGAAGCCAGGGGCATACTGCTCGACTTTAAACGGGAAAACCAGATCATCTACATTCAGAAAAAGATCGACCTTCCCGGCAAAGACCTGGGCGTGGTCTTCCTGGGTGGAGAATATCTAACCACCTATGCCCGCTGCCAAAATGGTGATTCATGGACTACCAGTACCGCTTTTGGAGGGACCTACGAGCCGTATGAGCCTTCCCCTGGAATCATCGAGCTGGCCAGGAAGGCCCAGGCGCCTTTCGGCCTTGACTTCACCTGCGTCGACGTGGCCGAAACAAGCGCCGGTCCCGTTATTTTCGAGGTGTCCGCTTTCGGAGGGTTCCGGGGCATCTACCGTACTAGCACAATCGAAGCGGCGGAAGAATACGCCAGGTACGTCATCGACAAGATCGAAAAACAAGGCGGCTGATGTTAACGGTAAGTCAAATCATCAGGGAACTGAGGGGAAAATATCCAGCCGACCATGTACTTTTTCTGAAATTTCATGACCTTGCCATACAGTTCAGGACCAATGAAACAAGGCTCATCCGGGCGCTCCAATACTATTTCAATCCCTTCATATCGGAAAAAGAAGAGAACGCCCTATTAATCACGGCACACCAGGCGGAACCGCCCGAGTTCGAGTCGGAATTTCTCACCAAGCCGCCCGATCCCGGTAAGAACAGGATCAAAGAAGAGTATTTCGATCTGCCCGATGGAAGGGTCGTCAGAAAAAGGCTCACCTCCATGATCTTCATCTTCGGGGGAGACGAGCATTTAGCCATCGGGCCGTGCCTTGCAAACGATAACCAGGTTATTAACTTTATCAACAATCGCCTTATCGCGCATATGCTTGAAAAAGGATGCCTTTTGGGACACGCCGCCGGAATTTTGCTGGGCAAAAAAGGCATGGCCATAGCCGGCGTGGCGGGCGCGGGAAAATCCACCCTGGCCTTGAAATGCGTAAGTCTCGGCGCGTCATTCGTTTCCAACGATAGACTATTGCTTGAGAGGTCGGACGGCGGCCCCCTTGTCATGCGCGGCGTGCCCAAGCTTCCGCGCGTCAACCCCGGCACCGTTCTCAACAACCCGGACCTGGAGTCGGTCGTTCCGCTCGAGGAACGGCGTCGGTTTCTAGAACTCCCGGCGTCTAAGTTGTGGGACCTAGAGCATAAATACGACGTGCCCATAGGAGAAGTATTCGGCCCCGACCGTTTCGTGCTCAAGGCCCCCGTGGACGCCATTGTCATACTCAACTGGAGACGAGAAAAAGCCACCCCGGTTATCGGCCGGGTAGACCTCTCCCAAAGGCTGGAACTTCTCGAGGCCCTTATAAAATCTGAAGGCCTTTTCTATATCCACAGCGACGCCTCGGCCCCCCGAGACAACACCCACCAGGGATACCTGGACCTCCTCCGGGGGACCGAAACCATCGAGATATCCGGCGGAGTTGACTTCGACGTGGCCGCGTCTAAGTGCCTTGAAATATTGAAATAGTAATATCATATTGCAAAGTCCCGCTTTGGACTGCGGCGGCTCGACGCCGCTTTTCTTCCGAGCGGCTTGACGCGAGGCAAACCGCTGTATTGATAGGCCTTGTCAACCCAAGGCCATCGAAAGCGGCTATGACGCCAGGAAAAGGACTTTTGCAAGAATCTCAGAAATTGACCTGTCTCGCTGGATGACCGCAGTGTCCAAAAATCATGAAGATAATGGCGGGCTATTTTCTTCTTGACAATCCCTAAAAGCCGTGCTTGATTGGCAAGTGGGACCGCTGTCCTGGATAATGCCACACTTAATATACATGGAGATAGTAGACAACAATAATAGGAGAAAACATGAGCGTTCAGATACCGTCATATGATTCCCTCATGAACCCAATTTTAGAGGCACTTTTCTCTTTAGGCGGCTCTGGGTCTATAGATGAAATTTATGAAAAAGTACTTGAACTTCAGCATATTGGGGATGATATTTCATCGATATTACACAATCCCGACAGGAGCAACCAAACCGAAATAGCTTATCGACTTGCTTGGGCAAGGACTTACTTGAAAAAATATGGCTTCTTGGAAAATTCCAGCCGCGGAGTGTGGGCTCTAACCAAACTGGCTAAAGAGAAAAAACATGTTGTTCCCCAGGAAGTTGTGAAAAAAATCAGAACCGAATGGAAGGAGAAGGTTGAAAAGTTAAACAAGGATATAAATGAAGAAGGAGACTATGAAGTAGAAGAGATTGAAGTCCAGGACTGGCGGGAGGATTTGTTTAATATTCTTACAAAAGAGATATCTCCGGATGTTTTCGAAAGACTTGCCCAGCGACTTTTAAGAGAATCAGGTTTTGTTCAAGTGGAGGTCACCGGACGTACGGGTGACGGTGGGATCGACGGCAAAGGGATAGCCAGGATTCATGGGTTTATGAGTTTTCATGTGATATTCCAGTGCAAAAAATATCAGGGGAGTGTCTCCGCCGGAGACATAAGAGATTTTCGAGGAGCCATGGTTGGCCGAGCCGACAAGGGATTGTTTATTACAACGGGGACCTTTACCCCTGCGGCAATTAAAGAAGCCACGCGTGATGGAGCACCTCCAATCGATCTCGTGGATGGGGAGCAGCTAGCCAATAAGTTGAAGGAATTTGAATTGGGAATTAAGACTCAGATGATCGAGAAAGTGACCGTTGATAAAGAGTGGTTCTTGAATATATAGAAAACGGCGTAAGCCGCGGGCTGAGTTCCCCTTGCCGCGTGGAATCCTGCCGCTCCGTTCGATCGCGATTAGAACCTCGTCAGACTCTTTTGCTTCCTAGACCCCCAGCCCGTTCGCTTCGCTCACCCACGCAAGATGCGTGGGCGACCCTGATTTGTGCCGTGGTTGGAAATCAGGCAATGAGCTTCAAGCCGGGGTCGCCCATGCATTCTGCATGGGCGGCGTAAGCCGCGGGCTGAGTTCCCCTCGCCGCGTGGAATTCTCCCGCTCCGTTCGATCACGATTAAAACCTCGTTAAACTCTTTTACTTCCTAGACCCCCAGCCCGTTCGCTTCGCTCACCCACGCAAGATGCGTGGGCGACCCTGATTTGTGCCGTGGTTGGAAATCAGGCAATGAGCTTCAAGCCGGGGTCGCCCATGCATTCTGCATGGGCGGCGTAAGCCGCGGGCTGAGTTTCCCTGGCCGCGTGGAATTCTCCCGCTCCGTTCGATCACGATTAAAACCTCGACAAATTCTTTTACTTCCTAGCCCCCCAGCCCGTTCGCTTCGCTCACCCACGCAAGATGCGTGGGCGACCCTGATTGAATATAGGAGTATCTGATTTCTGGTAAGGCGACAATTTTTAACATAATATGCTAGATTAAAGACCGTATTGAAGGAGGGGATATGAAATATATTTTATTGTTATTTTTACTTTTAATCACAACTAATTGTACATCATCATACAACAATAGAGGAAATGACATGTTGAAAGATCAAATAAGCAAAGAGAAAATCGACAATCTAATAGAAGATGTACTTAAGGAAGATAAATTAGGCGGACAAATTAGTAATCTTTACATAAGATATAATTATCTAAATGATGACATTCTGAGACTAAAGCCTGATGGCCGTATAAATGGCGTGGGACCCTGGAAATACGGATATTGGATTATTACAGAAAAAACCAATAAAGAGTTTTCAATGCGGTATAGCTATGATATAAATAGGGCGGAAATATTGCACATATCCGTTGACTTCATGATTGATGGCGACTATAAGCCAATTAATTGGAGCATGATAATTTTAGCCCGAGAGAATCCATTATAATTATGGGTCGGGGTCGCCCATGCATTCTGCATGGGCGGCGTAAGCCTCGGGCTGAGTTCCCCTGGCCGCGTGGAATCCTTCCGCTCCGTTCGATCACGATAGAAACCTCGTCAAACTCTTTTACTTCCTAGCCCCCCAGCCCGTTCGCTTCGCTCACCCACGCAAGATGCGTGGGCGACCCTGATTTGTGCCGTGGTTGGAAATAAGTCAATGAGCTTCAAGCCGGGGTCGCCCATGCATTCTGCATGGGCGGCGTAAGCCGCGGGCTGAGTTTCCCTGGCCGCGTGGAATCCTGCCGCTCCGTTCGATCACGATAAAAACCTCGACAAATTCTTTTACTTCCGAGACCCCCAGCCCGTTCGCTTTTCCGACCCTCCCGATATTATCCGGCGACCGTTCTTACCAGCCGGCCTTCGGCCTTTCCTTTTTTCCTTTGAATTTTGACGTAGGTCCTGCTAGGCTTGCCGCCCGTGTCCAGGGACTCGGCGGCGAAGGCGCCGTGGTTCAGGTAGGCGCCGGCCCGATGTCTCATTTCCTCGGCGCGGTGGACGTGTCCCATGACCACGATCTTCTGGCCGGTCTGGAAAATCCTCGAGGCGGCCCGGTGGCATGAGCGCCGGTGCCGGTCCCTGTATTCCTTCCTCCTGCCCGCGGGTTTGATCACTATGGCGGCGAAGGGAAGGCCGATCAGGAGCCAGGCGAGGGGCATGCCCAAAAGAGCGAACAGGAAAAGGGCCGCCACGGCAGCGGTTGACAGGTAGCGATCGATATACATGCGCCGGATGGCTTCACCCGCGCCGTGCATGGGCGACGCTTTGCCTTCTTCCTCAGGGGGGGGCGCGTCTTTTCGCCGGGCCGCCAGGCTTGCCTGGCAGGCGATCTTGAGCCCGGCCACCGGGTAGAGGGCTATCATCTTGAGCGCGTGCAGGCGATATTGCAAAAGCACTCGCGAGAGCACCTGGATGGGCGTTTTCTGCGAGTCCGTAAATGCCTCGTACCTTGGTATCCTGGAGAGGAGGTACTTGTTGACCAGGGTGCTGATGGGCAGGGCGCTGTCCCTTTTCTTTTGAAGCGCCGTCATTTCGTCAGGCCAGAAAAGGCAGTCCGGGTCATGGGCGTGTCCGTGCTCGACGTGTATTTCGTCGTCGATGAGGGACTCTCCGAACTTGAGGCTGGACTCGTCCGCTTGAAGCCTTTCGCGAATGGCTTGTCTTACCTCGGGCAAAGAGGTTTCCACGTCGTGGTTGCCGTGAATCCAGGTGACCGTTCCTCCCCGGACGAGATGCCGGGCAAGGGCCCGGGTGAAATCCGGATGCGAGTCAAGAATCTCGATCGCCCTTGCCGCGGCCGCCCTCGGGTCGAAACCGTCTCCCCGGCTTCCCTCGAACACCTCCAACTCGATCACGTCGCCGTTCAGCACCAGGTGAGGGACCGGGCCGGGACCGGACGCCTCGTCCAGCAGCCTCGCGAAGTCCCTCGAGGCCCGGGCGTCCGATCCCGTCCGCAGATGAAGGTCACCCACGATAATATAGCTATCGGCCTTCATGACGCCGGCGATTACCTCGATACGGGGGCCCGGTCGTGGCCGTGCCTTTTTTGCTCGGGGCCATCCACCTTGGCCGCCTTGGAGTCCTTGCCTTCCTCCTCGAAGAACTTGCCCATCCTGTCGGAGAAAAACTCGTTCACGTCCAGATAGCCTAAAAAGGGAACGAACACCTTTCTGCCCGACTCGTAATCGGGCCCCTCCCAAACCGGATCGGACACCTTTTTGTAAGCCTGGGAATAGCGGTCTAAATGTGCCGTGACCACCGGGTCCTCGATGACCGACTCGCCGCCGTCATAAGTGGCGACCGCCCCGTGCTCCTTGGCCAGGGACCTCAGCACCTCGGGATGGTCGATGATCATGCAGCAGCGAAGCAGGTTCTGTGAGTAGGGCTGGGCCTTCCGAATGGCCTTGAAAAAGGGCGAGCGGAAAATCTCGGCCAGACTGTGGTCCTTGATGTTGTGGGTGGCGAACTGGGCGAAGGTGCAGGGCTGGACCATGCCGTCGGGAGAAATGAAGCAATAACGGCTGGCGGCCATGCAGCCGGCTATGCAGGGACCGTCGTTCCAGAAGTCGCCGAAGAAGAAGGGCTTGGTTTTCCTCCACTCGACGATCTTTCCCCGCAGCTTGTCGCGCTGCTCGGGAGTGGGCATCATGGTCACGTCAGGGTCGCGGCCGATGGGGATATAGTTGAACATCCAGGCGAACAAGGCACCCTTGCCGATGCACATGTCGAGGAAATCGTCCGTGCAGATGGTGTCGCTGTTCTGCAGGGTGGGGGTGATGCTCACGCCGAACATGACGCCGTGCTCGCGCAGGTTGTCCATGGCCCGCATGGTCTTGTCGAACACGCCCTCGCCCCGGCGGTCGTCGGTCAGTTCCCTGTAGCCCTCGATCGAGATGGCGGGGAAAACGTTGCCAAGCTCGGCCAGGCGGGCCGCCGCCTTCTCGTCTATAAGCGTGCCGTTGGTATAGGTTAAAAAGGTCAGGTCGTTGAACTCCTCGAAGATTTCCATGATGCGCTTGTAGATGAAGGGCTCGCCGCCGGTAAGGGTGATGAAGCGCATGCCCAGATCGCGTCCCTCGGAAAGGGCGCGGCGGAGAAGGTCGTGGTCCATGGTTTCCCGGTTGTATTTATAGGCCCAGCAACCCTTGCAGCGAAGGTTGCAGGCCATGGTGGGATTGAGGACCATGGTGAAAGGAGGAAGGAACCCCTCGTCGAAAAGAGGGTTGAACACGATCTCTTTCCTCTTGGCCACCACGGAGATGATGAGGTTCTCGACGAACTTTTTCCACGGCGTCTCGCCCAGGCTCGAGGCCGTCCTCAGCGCCCAGCCGATGAACATGGGGTTGTCGTTTAATAACTTTTCCAGGTACGCCTCGACCCGGCCGGAAAGTTGCGAGTCCCCCGAGCCGTTCCCCTTTATTTCGCCCGCGCTGCCCGCGACCCTCGCGATGGCGCCGTTTATCTCTTCCTGAGTAAGTCCGGCCATCCTGCCGGCCTCCATAATCTTTTCCAATGTCCGCATAATTCCTCCTGAAAGCGAAAAAGCGCGTCAAGTCGCGCGCTTGCCCGTCTTCTCCTTTTTTTCTTCGCCGAGCCAAATTTCACTCGGCTCTCTTTTTGTCCCGCTTGATTTAACCCCTGGTAAAACCCTGTTCTATGGAGCCATAAGTAAATGATAAATATATTAAACCGCCTTCTAGCGGGTCGTCTTCGTCGTTTTTTCGACCTCTTTTTATCCTACAAGTTTCAAAAATATGATTGAATTTGCAATCGGCTAAATCCCCATTAAACCCTTTTACCTAAGGGTAAAGATATTTTACCAACCAGTAAGTAAATTATAAAATATTCTGAAAACAAGTTTAACCGGGTGGTAATAAACCCCGACATATTTTTTTTATGGTGGTAGTCTAGACCCTCAAGAAGCGTTTGTCAAGTAACTTATGCTTACCGTATGGTTAAATAACAAATTGAAAATAAATGAATATTCCAGAATAATGTTTGTTCGGCGAGCGGTTGCAGAATATGCAAAACATAGAATTGGCCGGGATTAAAATATTATGATAAATCGGAGGCAATACGCCGAATAAAAAAAGAGACAACGATAATCGACTTGAAAAAAATACTATATAATTATAATCAGACGTGACGGTAATCAACTTGGTCGCGCGACTCATTTGATAAGGCCCCTCAATACAAGATTTTTCAATTTTCCTCGGATAACCTTCGTTCCCAACCATGCGTCTATTGACCGCGCAAAAAATATGCATGGCGCACCGGCCTGTGTTATACAAGGAGAAAAGGAGGAACGGACAATGGCCAAAAGGGCAGGATCGCGGTTCGCCATCGGCGTTGATTACGGGACCAACAGTGTAAGGGCGCTTATAGTCGATTTGAATGCCGGCGCGGACGTCTCGAGCCGCTTTTACAATTACCCCTCCGGCAAGAGCGGAATCTTGCTGGACCCCAAGGACCCCAATCTGGCGCGACAAAACCCGGCCGATTATATCAAGGGTTTTTTCGCCGCCGTCGGGGGCGCCGTAAAGGAGGCGGGCAAAAAGAAAGGTTTCGATCCTTCCCGGGTGGTGGGCATAGGCGTCGACTGCACCGGCTCGACGCCGCTTCCAGTGGACGAGCGTTGCGTGCCCCTGGCCATGAACAAGCGCTTTGCCAATAACATGGCGGCCCACGCCTGGCTGTGGAAGGACCATACTTCTCATGAAGAAGCGGCTATGATTACGGACAAGGCGGCCAGATCGGGAGCGCCGTATCTGAACAAGTGCGGCGGCGTCTATTCCTCCGAGTGGTTCTGGTCGAAGATTTTCCACTGCCAAAGGACGGCGCCGGCCGTGTTCAAGGCGGCTTATTCCTGGGTCGAGTGCTGCGACTTCGTGCCCGCCTATCTGACGGGATGTGAGGACCCGCTCAAGATCAAGCGGAGCGTCTGCGCCGCCGGCCATAAGGCCATGTTCAACCAGGAATGGGGCGGACTGCCGTCCAAGGCGTTCCTTAAAAAGCTCTCGCCCGAGATGGCGGACCTGCGTGACAGGCTCTACTCCGAGGCCCTGCCGTCGGACCGGATAGCCGGAGTGCTTGCCGACAAGATAGCCGCCAAAGTGGGTCTGGGCCCAGGAATACCCGTGGCCGTGGGCGCTCTTGACGCGCACATGGGGGCCGTGGGCTCGGGCATAAAGCCCGGAACCCTGGTCAAGATCATCGGGACCTCGACCTGCGACATGATGGTGGCGCCCATGGACAAGGAGTTGGCCGACATTCCCGGTCTTTGCGGCGTGGCCCCCGGCTCGATCGTCCCTTCCATGTACGGCATCGAGGCCGGGCAGTCGGCGGTGGGAGACGTTTTCAACTGGTTCGTCGAGGAGCTTTGTCCTCCCAGCTACCTGAAGGGAGACCCTCACGCCCAGTTGACCAGGGCCGCTGAAAAACTGGCGCCCGGCGAAAGCGGACTTTTGGCCCTGGACTGGAATAACGGCAACCGCACGGTGTTGGTCGATCCACTTTTAACCGGGCTTCTGGTGGGCCATACCCTCCACACCACCGCCCCCGAGATATATCGCGCCCTTATCGAGGCCACCGCCTTTGGCGCGCTGACCATAGTAAAAAGGATCGAGGAGTACGGGGTTAAGGTAAAGGAGATCGTCAACTGCGGCGGCATAGCCGAAAAAAATCCTTTCCTTATGCAGATATACGCCGACGTGCTCGACGGGCCCATGAAGGTCAGCGCCCACGGCCAGACCTGCGCCCTCGGCGCCGCCATCTTCGGTTCGGTGGTGGGCGGCCATTTCAAGACGGTCATGGAGGCGGAAAAACGTTTAACCAAAACCAAGCCCGATTACTATAAACCCAATAAAAAGAGCGTCCAGGTATATAAAAAGCTCTATCCTCTTTATTTAATGTTGCACGACGCCATGGGTACGCCATCTCACCAGGGTGAATTAAAAAGCGTTATGAAGGACCTTATAAAGATTCGTGACGAGGCAAGGGTAGGAGCGGGGAAGACCGATCGTAAGCGAAAGTCCAAATAACGGCGTTTTACTAAATAATACAAAGGGTATCGCTTGACGCCCGCCTCGTTTTCCCCGGCGCGTTTTAGTTAAATACTTGTAATAACCGCTTATTTATGCTAAAAATCTTAAGGGGACGGGCCCGGCTTGTCCGATCTACATGGTTTAACCGCGAGATTTTCCCGATACTGAAAATTAACTTCGCGCGATTTAAGGGGAGAGTGTGCATGAAATATTGGAGGACTCCGCTTGACGTTAACCAGATAAACGCCACCCGGGGCAAAGTCGTCATCATCGTCGATCGCTGCAAGGGTTGCGAATTCTGCGTGGAATTCTGTCCAAGGGGCGTGTTGAGGATGTCCTCCGATTTCAACGCCAAGGGGTATCATCCTCCCGAGGTCGCCGACGAGTCGCGGTGCGTCAATTGTCATTTCTGCGAGATTCTCTGCCCGGAATTCGCGATCTTCTCGATCGAGTCGTCGGGTACGGAAGCCGCCTAGCGTCCTGGCTCGTCCCGGTACGGGGCGATGGGGCGCGGCCGACTTCTTTCCCGCGCGGACCGGAGTAATTAAGGCACAAAAATCACAGCGTTCGAATTGCCGGTCCCGATAAAAACGATCTTCTCCGCCTTGGCGGGGATGGAATTGGAGGAGCCAAATTGGCCGGAAAAGCGGTACTGACTGGAGTGCATTTCCTTAACGGAGACTACGCCTGCTCGGAGGGCGCGCTTGCCGCCGGTTGCCTTTTTTTCGGCGGGTATCCCATAACGCCCGCCACCGAGGTAGCCGAGCGCATGGCCCGCCGACTTCCCCAGGTGGGCGGAGTGTACATCCAGATGGAGGATGAGATCGCCTCGATGGCCTCGATCCTGGGGGCCAGTTGGGGTGGGAAAAAATCCATGACCAGCACCTCCGGTCCGGGGTTCTCGCTTATGATGGAAAACATCGGGCTCGGCCTGTGTACCGAGACGCCCTGCGTGGTCTGCAACGTGCAAAGGGCAGGACCCAGCACCGGCCTTCCCACCCTGGTGGGGCAGGGAGACATGATGCAGGCCAGGTGGGGTTCCCACGGCCCTTACGAGACGATCGCCGTGGCCCCCTCCAGCCCCCAGGAGATGTTCGACTTCACCGTCTGGGCCTTCAACCTGTCCGAGAAATACCGCACCCCGGTCATGATCATGGCTGACGAGGTGGTGGGCCACATGACGGAGAAGGTGGTCATTCCTCCCGAGGACGAGATCGAGATAGTAAACCGGAAAAAACCCGAGCATCCGCCGGAGAAATACGAGCCCTATTTTTATCCCTATAAGGCCGGCCCCGACGGCATAGCGCCCATGGCCAACTTCGGCGAGGGCTACAACGTGCACATCACCGGCCTTACTCACGACGAGCGGGGATACCCGGGCATGGACCCGGTGACCCAGGTCCACATGGTCGAGAGGATAGTCAATAAGATCAGGAACAACGTGGACGATATTATCGACTACGATCTTTTCATGATGGACGGGGCCGAGGCGGCCGTGGTGGCCTACGGCATAAGCGCCCGGAGCGCCAAGCGGGCGGTCAAGGACCTTCGCGCCGAGGGAAAAAAGGTGGGCCTTATCAAGCTCAACTCGGTCTGGCCCTTCCCGGAGAGTTTCTTTCGGGGACTGGCCAAGGACGTGAAGGCCATGGTCATGCCCGAGATCAACCTGGGCCAGATGGTCCTCGAGCTGGAAAGGTGCGCCGCCGGCAATTGCCTGGTAAAACTGGTCGGTCACGCCGGCGGGGCCATTATCAGCCCCAAGACCATCAAGCTGGCCGTGGAGCGGGCGTTAAAGGAGGCGTGATGAGCGTCAAGACGAAAGGCAACGTTCCCTCCCATCCTCAGGACGAGCTCCTGCGGACGGACAGGATTCCCCATATCTGGTGCTCGGGCTGCGGGATTGGAACCGTATTCAGCTCACTTATGTCGGGCATAAAAAAGTCGGAGGTCCCTCTTAACGAGGTCGCCGTCGTGTCCGGAATCGGATGCACGGGCAGGATGGCGGGCTATATCAGGCTCGACTCCTTTCATACCACCCACGGCCGGGCCATACCCTTCGCCACCGGGCTCAAGCTCGCGAGGCCAGACTCGAAGGTCATCGTGGCCAGCGGGGACGGAGACCTGCTCGCCATAGGCGGCAACCATTTCATCCACGCCGCCAGACGGAACCTGGACCTGACGGTCATCTGCGTCAACAACTTCAACTACGGCATGACCGGAGGCCAGATGGCGCCCAGCACTCCCTTTGGCGCCAAGACCACCACCAGCGCCATGGGCAACCCTGAGGAACCCTTTAATTTCTGTCAGCTCGCCGCCGCCTGCGGGGCGACCTACGTGGCCAGATGGACCTCGCTTCACCTTCGCAGGCTCACGGACTCGATCAGGGAGGCCATGGATAAAAGAGGCTTTTCCTTTATCGAGGTGCTCGCGCCTTGTCCCACCTCATTCGGAAGAAGGAATAAGATGCGCAAAGCCCTGGATATCGCCAGGTTCTATCATGAAAAGTCCGTCATCAAAAACGATATCGACCCCAGCGGGGCCGATCTCGACTTCGGGAAAAACATTGTCTGCGGAAGGTTCGTCGATTCTCTAAGACCGACCTTCCTCGATAATTACGGGGCCATAAACAGAAAAGAAATCGGAGACTGGCCCAACCTGGATAACCAGAAAAAACCCTCGGAAAGGAAAACCGGATGAAAGAGAAAGCCAAGGCCCCGGAAAAAAACGGTCCCGGCGAAGATAGCAAGTCCGGTGAAAGGGAAATTCTCATTACGGGGTTCGGCGGACAGGGCATAGTCCTGACCGGAAAAATCCTGGGACAGGCCGCCGCCTTGAAGGACAACCTTCACGCGTCCCTTACCCAGTCCTATGGGCCCGAGGCCAGGGGCGGGTCTTGCTCGGCCCAGGTCATGCTGAGCGAGGAGGAAATCCTCTTTCCCTACGTCGAGTCGCCCGAGGTGCTCATCGCCATGAGCCAGGAGGGCTACGATAAAAACGTGGGCAACTTGAGAAAAAACGGACTCCTTATCTGGGACACGGACCTGGTTAAAACCGGCGCGCATAACTCGAGCTGGACGACTTACGACGTGCCGGCCACCCGCTTCGCCGAGGAACTGGGCAACAAGATGATGGCCAACATCGTCATGCTCGGGTTCGTCTGCGCCGTCAGCGACCTGGTCAATCCCGAGTCCTTGCGGGAGACCGTGCTCTCGACCGTCCCTCCCCAAACCGTCGAGAAAAACTCCGCGGCCTTCGACCGGGGAAGGGAATACGGCGGAGAGATATTGAAAAGCAGGGCCAAACGGGAGAGGAACCAGGATTGACCATGACCGGAAGCGCGAAAAAAGATGCGCCCCCCAAGGCCGTGCTCATAGCCGGCGCGGGCTACGGCGCCCTCAAGGCGGCCCAGGACCTGGCCGAGGCCGGCATACCCGTGGCCTGGGTTACCAGGTCGAGACACTTCCTCGAGCTGCCCGGCGGCGTCATGGACTTCGTCGAGCTTCCCATAGACCTAAACTTCCAGTTCCGCCCCCTTTACCTCCGCGTGACCCGGCACCCACTCGTGACTCCTCTTCCCCGGTCCCGCGTCGAGAAGATCGAGAAAACCTCCAAGGGCTTCCGCGTGGACGTCTACCAGGAGCCACAATACATCGATTACGACCTCTGCACCGGGTGCGGAAAGTGCATCGAGGTATGCCCCCTTAACGAGAGCGGGCGCCCGCCCCTGACCAGGAGCCCCGCCTATTGCCCGTCCCGCGCCCTCGAGATGGACAAGCGCGTCGTCAGCCAGTGCCGCGTAACCTGTCCCCTGGGCCTTAACGTCCAGGCTTACATGGCGCTGACCGCGGCGGGTCGGTTCGACGAGGCCCTGGCGGTCATCAAGGCGGACAACCCTCTTCCTGGCATTTGCGGCCGCGTTTGCCACCACCCTTGCGAGGAGGCCTGCAGGAGGAGCGAGTTGGACCAGCCCCTCGCCATTCGGGACGTGAAGAGGTTCCTCGCCGACCGCGAGGCCGAAAAGGGCGACCCCACTTTCGCCGGGTCGGAAAATCCGAGAAGAGGAAAAAGCGTGGCCGTTATCGGGTCGGGTCCGTCCGGACTTTCGGCGGCCCACTTCCTCAACCGGGAGGGCTTCGACGTCACGGTCTTTGAGGCCCTGCCCCAGGCGGGAGGTATGCTGCGGGCCGGCATCAACGCCTTCCGTCTTCCCAGGAAGGTTCTGGACGCGGAGATCAGGGCCATCGAGGCCTCGGGAGTAAGGATCAAGGTCAACAACCGGATCGCGGACGTTAACGACCTCTTCGAGCGCGGGTTCGACGCCGTCCTGGTCGCGACCGGGACCCACCGCGACCGCTCCCTTGCCATACCCGGAGAGGACCTCCGGGGCATTGTCCATTGCGTCAAGTTCCTCTCCCGCGTCAACCTGGCCGGGGAAGGAGAAGTCGGAAAAAAGACCGTCGTTATCGGCGCGGGCAACTCGGCCATGGACGCGGCCAGGACCGCGCTCCGCCTGGGCGCCGGGGAAGTGACCGTGCTCGCCATCGAGCGCGAGCACGAGATGCCGGCCAACCCCCGCGAGGTAAGGGAGGCCTCGGAGGAGGGAGTGGAATTCAGGCTCGGCGCCGCCCCCATCGCCTTCGAGGGCGAGGGATCGGTCAAGCGGATCGTCTGCCGGCCGGCCCATTGGGAGCATGACGAGGGCTGCGGCCTCCGGATAGTCCACGACTCGGAGGAAACCTTCGTCCTCGAGGCGGACACCGTCATCGTGGCCATCGGACAGGCCCCTCATTTGTCCGAGTGCGGCCTTGACCAGTCCTTCGAGACCGACCGGGGCGGAAGGGTCGTGGTCGACCAGTCGTGCAGGACCACTCGTGAAAAGGTCTTCGCCGCCGGAGACGTGGTAACCGGGCCGTCCACCGTGGTGGGTTCCATGGCCGCGGGCAGAAGAGCGGCCGGCCGGATAATCGAGTGCCTCACGGGCGAGCCTTCTCCCTTTATCGAGATCGACGCTCCCGAGTGCCGGGGCGTGGGCCAGGCGGAGGACATCTCCGAGGACCTGGCCAGGAAATACAGGCCCGAGATGGCCCAGCGGCAGCCCAAGGTCCGGCGGCGCGACTTCGAGGAGGTGGACTTCGGCTATACCGAGGACCAGGCTGTGGCCGAGGCTTCGCGTTGCCTTCAGTGCGGGGTCTGCTGCGAGTGCAGGTCCTGTGAGGACGCCTGCCGCGATATAGGGGCCATCGACCATTTCAGGCCGCCCAGACGACTCGAGTTCCTTTGTCCATCCATAGTGGTGGCGGACAAAAATGAAATACCCGACCTGGGAATAATGAAGGATGAGGACGTCTTCGAGGCCGGAGGGTTCAAGAAAAAAACCGACGTCCTGGACGTGATGGTCGCGGGAAGCGCGGTGGCCGGTCAGGCCATGACCAGGGCCGTCGGAGCCAGGGTGACCGGGACTTACGAAAAGTCCCAAGCGGTCATGTTCGAGGACTCGGACAAGCTGGGCTTCTTCCTTTGTTCCTGCAACGGCTCCATGGCCCCTCCCGGCGTCATCGACAAGATCGTCGAGAGGGTCAAAAGAATCCCCGACGTTTTCCATAGCGACAAGGTATTGTCCATCTGCCATCCCGATGGGGCGACCCGCATAGCCGAGGCGGTCAGGGAACACGGGCTGTCCCGGGTGATCATCGCCTCGTGCATGTGCTGTCCCCTCGAGTTCAACTGCATATCCTGCAACGACCAGAAGACAAGGGCCAGGATAAACCTCTTCGATAAGATGGGCATGGAGCGCGGCCGCTTCGAGATGATCAATCTTCGCGACCTTCTCGTTCGCGGCGAGATGACCGAGGACGAGACGGTCGACCGGGGCATGCAGCTCCTTCGAGGGTCTTTCATCCGGGCCAAGCTGATAGGGCCTCTCAGGAGCGGAGTCACCGAGATCGGCAAGAACATCGTAATCCTTGGCGGGTCGGACGTGGGTCTTGGCTGCGCCCTTAACCTCGATATCCAGGGCTTTAAAGTAAGATTGGCCCATCGGTGCCGCCTGGACGGAAAGGATCTTCCCACCGCCGTCGCGGAAAGAAAGGTTGACGTAGGCCTGGGCAAGTCTATAAAACACGTCGTGGACGCGACGATCAAGGAAATCCGTGGACAACTGGGCGACTATACGGTCTTGGCCGAGGTGGACGGGGTCAAAAAACGCTGGAAAGCCGACGTGGTCTGCCTTACCGACGAGCACCTTATTCCACTGGCCATCAAGGAGGACATGGAGGGATTGAGGAAGGTCTACCGCTACGACTTCTCCTTTTTCCATACCCCTCAGGCCGGACTTTTCAGGGTCATGCCCCGCACGCTGAACCGCGTGAGCGCCTTCGAGGCGGGCGCGGCCCTGGCCGCCCAGGTGGCACGGACCGCCGCCGAGGCCTTCCTTCGCGACCATCAGCTAAGCCCCAGGGTCGACCCGGAAATATGCCGGGGATGCGGAAGGTGCGTCGAGATTTGCCCCTTCAACGCCATCGAGCTCCTTCCCAACGCCGACGAGACCTACACGGCCAGGGTGATAAGGCACAACTGCGTGGGCTGCGGCGGGTGCGTGGGCCGTTGTCCGGTGACGGCCATGGACATGCCCTATTACTCGAACGACATCCTGGACCAGATCGTGTGGGGAACCATTACCGAGGAGCGGCTTGATGGATAAAGATTTAAACCTGCTTGGAATCTGCTGCAACTGGAACCCCTACGCCTGTTACAGCGCGGCCAGCCGGGCCAACCTTCCCATGCCCCGGAACTTCAGGCTCATGCGCGTCATGTGCATAGGAAGGATCAACCAGGCCCTTATCCTGCGGGCCTTCGAGATGGGGGCCGACGGCGTGATCCTGCTCGAGTGCAAGGACGAGGACTGCCGTTACGGTCCGGGTCCGGAGATGGGTCATACCAACGTAAGGCGCGTTAGAAAAATCCTCGAGCTTTTGGGTATCGGCCAGGAGCGCCTGGTCGAGCGGCAGTTCTCGGCCCATGAAAAGGAGGAACTGGCGAGCTCTCTTTGGTCCTTCGCCGAGGAAATCGCGCGGCTGGGGCCCAATCCGGCCAAGCCCAGGCAGGAACGGGAAAGACAACAAGCCATCAAGCGGGAAGCCGTATGAGTTTAAAAGACCCCAGAATAGACAAGATGATCGGGGACAACTCCCTGTACATGTGCCTCGAGTGCGGCAAGTGCTCGGCCTCGTGCCCCAGGATGCTCACGGGCAAGGAATACTCGCCCCGCCTCCTGGCCCACAAGCTGATCGCCGAGAGGAACGACGAGGCCTTTATCGAGAACTCCGTCTGGGAGTGCCTCACCTGCGGCCTTTGCGAGGAAAGGTGCCCCTCCGGCGTGGCGGTCAGTAACTTTATCCTCGAGATGAGGACCCTTTTGGCCGGGTCCAAGGGCCTCAAGGGCTACAGGGCCCACGACGGCGCGCTCCATAGCTGGATGCGCATGATGACCTCGCCGGAAATGGAACAGGACAGGCTCGGATGGCTGACGCCAGAGCTCAAGACGCGGGAAAAAGGTCCCGTCGCCTACTTCGTCGGGTGCGCCCCCTATTTCGACGTGTTCTTCGCCGGCATTCAAGTGGACACCCTGTCGATCGCCAGATCGAGCGTGAAGCTCCTTAACTTTTTCGATATCGAGCCGGTGCTTCTTAAAAACGAGCGCTGCTGCGGTCACGACCTTTTATGGACGGGCGACCGGGACAATTTCGAGACCCTTTGCCGCCTCAACTACGCGGAGCTTAAGTCCGCGGGGGTGGAGGAGGTCATACTCAGCTGTCCCGAGGGGTATCTGGTATTTTCCAAGTACATGCCCAAGGTTATCCCCGAGTTCGACCTCAAGGTCACCTTCCTTTTGAACATGGTGGCGGAGGAAATGTATCGGGGCGGCAAGGCCTTCAAACCCCTGAGGCGCAAGGTAACCTATCACGACCCGTGCCGCCTGAGCAGGAAGGCCGGCATCGTCGAGGAGCCGAGGAAACTCCTCGGCATGGTGCCCGAGTTAAGCCTTAGGGAAATGGAAAGCTGGGGAAAAAGCTCCCTTTGCTGCGGCAACAACGGGTTCATCAACTGCGACGCCTACTCGAAGAAAATCCAGGTGGAAAGGATCAAGCAGGCCCGGGCCACGCGGGCGGAGGCCATGGTGACGGCCTGTCCCAAGTGCATGATCCACCTGACCTGCGCCATGCGCGACCCGGTGAGAAGAGGAAGCGACCGCAAACTGGAAATAGTTGACCTCATCACGCTCCTGGCCGAGCGGATCGAGTATAAAGGATAGATTTAAAATAAAAGGAGACGCCATGCAAGGGCAAAGATCGAACGACGAAATCCGCGTTGGCGTGTACGTATGCCATTGCGGATTGAACATCGCCGGCACGGTGGACTGCCAGGCCGTGGCCGAATACGGTGAGGGTCTGCCCAACGTCGTATTGTCGCGCCACAACGCCTACACCTGCTCGGAGACGGGCCAGGCCCTGATCAAGCAGGACATAGCCGAGCACGGCCTTAACCGGGTGGTCGTGGCCGCCTGCTCTCCGCGTCTGCACGAGCCGACCTTTCGGCAGTGCGTGGCCGAGGCCGGCCTCAACCCCTACCTGTTCGAGATGGCCAACATCCGGGAGCAGTGCTCCTGGGTCCATCACCACGACAAGGAGGGGGCCACCGAGAAGGCCAAGGACCTCCTGCGTTCCGCCGTGGCCAAGGTCTCGAGACTGAGGGCGCGTCAGGACCTCGAGGTCCCCATTACCAGGTCCACCCTGGTCATCGGGGGAGGAATTGCCGGAATACAGGCCGCGCTCGATCTGGCGGACTCGGGCTACAAGGTGATACTGGTGGAAAAACAGCCGAGCATAGGAGGAATCATGGCCAGGTTGGATAAGACGTTTCCAACTCTGGACTGCTCGATATGAATTTTGGGTCCAAAAATGACCGATGCCGGTCGGCATCCAAACATCACTCTGTTGACGCTTAGCGAGGTCAAATCCATCACCGGGTACGTGGGCAATTTCCACGTCCGCGTGATCAAGAAGGCGAGGTACGTAAAGGAAAAGGACTGCACCGCCTGCGGCGACTGCGTGGCCGAGTGCCCCGTGGTCGTGCCCGACGAGTTCGACATGGGACTCGCCTCGAGGAAGGCCATTTACCAGGCCTTTCCCCAGGCCGTTCCCTCGGCCTACCTGATCGACATCGAGCACTGCCTGGGCAACAACCCCATCATCTGCGGCAAGTGCGTGCAAAGGTGCGAGAAGAACTGCATCGACTTCGACATGAACGACGAGGAGTTGACCTTCGAGGTCGGGTCCGTCATCGTGGCCACCGGGCTCGAGACCTACGACCCCACCCAACTCGACGAGTACGGCTACACCCGTTACGACAACGTTCTGACCAGCATGGAGCTCGAGCGGCTCATCAACGCCGGCGGCCCCACCCAGGGCGAGGTCATCCGCCTGAGCGACCGCGAGGTACCCGGGTCGGTGGGCTTCATCCAGTGCGTGGGGTCCCGCTCGACCCGGCGCGGCGCTCCCTATTGCTCGAACGTGTGCTGCATGAACACCATCAAGTGCACGATCATGCTCAAGGAGCATTATCCCGATATCGAGGTCAAGGTTTTCTATATCGACGTCCGGGCCTTCGGCAAGGGCTTCGAGGACCTTTTCCGCCGGAGCAAGGCCCTGGGGGTCCAGTACATCCGCGGTCTTCCCGGCTCGATCCACGAGGACAAGAAGAGCCGGAATCTGGTCCTCACGGTCGAGAACACGGCCACCAACAAGCTCGAGAAACACGAGGTCGAGATGGCGGTGCTGGCCGTGGGCGTGAAGCCCCCCGAGGACATGAAAAGCATCCAGGAAATGCTGGCCCTGCAAAAAAGCTCGGACGGCTTCTACCTGGAGGCCCACCCCAAACTCCAGCCGGTGGACGCGGCCACGCGGGGAATTTTCTTCGCCGGCTGCGCCGAGGGCCCCAAGGACATCAAGGACTCGGTTACCCAGGCCTCGGCCTCGGCGGCCCGGGCCATGCGGATGATGAACCCGGGCAGGCTCAAGGTCGAGGCCATCACCGCCGAGGTCGATCCCAACGAGTGCACCTCATGCGGCATATGCGCCAGGGTCTGCCCCTACAACGCCATCGAGGTGGATACCAGGAACAAGAGGCCGGCCCACGTGACCAGCGCCGCCTGCGCCGGATGCGGCACCTGCGCCGCCGCCTGCCCCCAGGACGCCATCGAGATGCACCACTTTACCAACGACCAGATTCACGCGCAGATCGACTCGATCCTCGAGGAAAAACCCCTCGAGAGGATTTTGACCTTCGCCTGCAACTGGTGCAGCTACGCCGGCGCCGACTTCGCCGGGGTCTCGAGACTTCAGTACCCGGCCAACGCCAGGCTGATAAGGACCATGTGCTCGGGCCGGGTCTCGGAGGACTTCATCTGGAGGGCCTTCGGAAAGGGCGCCCCCGTCGTCCTCGTCAGCGGATGCCACATAGGAGACTGCCACTATATCGACGCCAACCACTGGACCGAGAAGCGGGTGAACAAGGTCTGGAAGAAAATGGAAAAGCTGGGCATAAGGCCCGAGCGGCTCCAGCTCGAGTGGGTCAGCGCCGCCGAGGGCGTAAGGTGGCAGGAGGTCATGAAGCGGGTCGAGGAAATAAGACAAAGCGTGACGCCCGAGGAGGTGGCCGAGACCAAGAGGATACTCGAGGAGCAAAAGGAAAAAAGGGAAAAACAGGGCGACGAGAGCATCGAGGATCAGCCCTCCGCCGGGGCGTGATCCGACCCGTTGACAAACGGGCCGCGGGAGGCGTTAAAGTCCCCCGCGGCCTTTTTCATGGGACCAGATTATATTCTTACCGGGACCTCGTCGTAGGTCTTTCTTTCCACGAACTCGGCGGCGCAAGCATTTGCGCTCGTCAAGGTCCCCAGCTCGGACCCGCCCGGACCCATCAGCTTAAGCTTGATACCCGCCACCTTGCCGTTATTGCACCAGAGCTTTGCCCCGTCGGGGTCGGTATAGGTCACGGCCACCATGTCCCGGGGCTCGATCGAAACCTGACCTACCATTTTCATGCCGCCGGTCTCGGCCTCGAAAGTCCAGTCGCCCAGTCTCCACGAGCTATTATTGGCCGCGATCCGGCCTATCGAGTTGAAGTAATAATCCCGGCCTTCATGTCGCAGGTAAAAAAGGGCCAAGCGCGGGCTTTTAAAAGGGCCGACTTTTATCTGGCTGTCCAGCCCCTCCCATATGGCGCCTTCATCCTCCTCGAAGGCGTTGCAATGTCCCCAGGCCCAGTTCAGGGCGTGCTTCGTGCCCCAGATATGGGTCTGCTGGCCCGGCGCGTTTTTGAACTCGATCGTCCTGCCGCTGGCCATGACCCGGCCCGTGAAGCGGCCATCCTCGTGGGGAGAGAGCACCTTGGTCTTGGGAAAAGCCGCCTTGTACATCCAGGGATATGGGAAATGTTTGAAGGTCGGACCGCTCGAGTCGAAACGAAAATCCCACTCGAGCGCGAGGCCCCTGGATTCGTCCTTTAACTCTCCCCGGCAGGAGCGCGCGTCCAGATGGGCCCCTCCAATCCTCATGTTAAAAGCGTCCCGGCCGGCTTCCAACTCGGAGATGGGAAACCTGTTCTTTAAGGCGAAGTTTCTTTCCGGGTCGGCGGCGTCGAAGAAGATGCCCCACAGCTCACAATAAGGATCGCCTTGCCCGGGGACCGGACTGGTCATGGTGTAGCGTATCCAATAGGCCGTGTCCGACGCCAGGTCGTTCCATTTAAGATAATAGACCTCGTACCAGCCCCGTCTCGATCCGTCCCATTTTAGGACGTTGTCCATCTCCTTCTCGGATATGACCATGATTCCTCCTGAAAAGCCGTCGCGCTCGCTTGAAATTATAACAACGGGACGGACGGCGCGTAAAGCATATAAAGCGAGGGCCTATCTAAATTCGACGGGAGGCCGTGGCGGGACAGGCCTCGCGAATGCATGGACCTCGCTATATATGGTAGGATAAAAGACAATGGATTGTGTCAGAAAAAGGGGGACCGGATGATAACGGTGACGGTAAAAACCTCGAGGCGTCGTGAAATGGTTGACGTGACCGGCCATTTCAAGAAGGCGCTGGCGGACGCGGGAATGAAGAGCGGCCTGGCCCTGGCCTTCGTTCCTCACACCACCGCGGGTATCACCATAAACGAGAACGCGGACCCCGACGTGACCCGCGACGTCCTGGCCCATCTGGCCAAACTGGTACCGGCGAACGACGGCTTTCGCCACGCGGAGGGCAACTCGGACTCCCACATCCAGGCGAGCCTGGTGGGCAGCTCGGTGACGGTTATCGTGGAGGATGGCCGCCTGGTGCTGGGAACCTGGCAGTCGGTTTTTTTCTGCGAGTTCGACGGCCCCAGATCGAGGAACCTCCATATCGAGTTTGTCCCGCGGGGGGTGACGGCGTGAAGGACCGCCACGAGATAACCTACATGGTTTGCAGGCCTCATTGCAGGTTCTATCGGCCGGACGAAAAGGAGGAGTTGTCCTGCCAGGGATATAATTTCCTTCGCGAGCGCCTGCCCGAGGCCCTGGCCGTCGAGGTCGCCCGCGAGCAAAGCGGCATGGTCGCGCCTGGCCCGAGGATGAGCGAGGCGCTCAAGGAACTTGACTCGTCGCGTCCGCCCGACCATCTGGAGCACGATCCGAGGATCGAGGCCGTCATCTGCGCCCAGTGCGAGTTCAGGGCCGAGGACTGCGATTTCATGGGAGGCGAGGACATGCCCGACGCGGTACCCTGCGGCGGATACGTGCTGCTTGCCCGGCTGATCGAGGCCGGCGTGGAGGAAGTGGAGGCTTGGCTTAATGTCCCAGGAAGATAAGTACGTGAGGTTCAAAAAGGAGGTCGTTTACAGGGGACTCGAGAAGCCTCATTTGTTCAACGTCCTGACCGACGAGCTATACGAGCTTGAGGAGGACGGGCTCGGGTATTTAGGCGAGGTTGACGGGACCAGGCAAAAGAGGGACGTTAAAAATACCGAGCTTCTCGAATACTCGGAGTCGGAGGGACTGCTGGAATTTTCCGATAGGCCCGCGGAGAGGAAACTGGAAAAGGGCCAGTCCCCCGTTCCGTCCCTGCGATACCTCGAGTTGATCCTGACGCGCAGGTGTTCCCTCAAGTGTCGGCACTGCTACCTTGGTGAGGCCAAAAAGGAAGACTTGAGCCCCGAGCTGCTGACGGATATCCTCGATCAGTTCGACCGCGTGCAGGGTCTTCGGCTACTGCTCTCGGGAGGCGAGCCTCTCATGTACCCCCATCTGGATGAACTGGCCCGGGCCATCGAGGGCAGGGGATTCCGTACGGTCCTGCTTACCAACGGACAGTCACTGGACGATAAGACCCTCTCGTCCCTTCCCGTGCATGAGGTCCAGGTTTCGCTTGACGGCATGGAGAGAGGACACGATATCATAAGAGGGCAAGGCGCGTTCCGCAAGGCCCTCGAGGCGGCCAAGCTGGTGGCCCAGAGCGATAAAGACCTTTCCATCGCCACCATGATCCATTCCGAGAACTTCGGGGAAGTGGACGTGCTGGAAAAAATGGTACACGCCCTCAAGGCCAGGGAATGGAGCCTCGAGTTCCCGACCTTCGAGGGAAGGTGGAAAGACGCCGGCAATCTGGCCATCGACCCGAAATTCGCGGCGGATATCATGGATAAGTCCTTTGGCGGCAGCTACCACGGCGGCTCGGAGGGCAGGGCCTGCGGGCTTCACCTGGCGGCGGTAACTCCGGAGGGAGGGCTTTGCTATTGCGGTTTCCACGCGGACGACCCGCTGGGTGATTTGCATGAAGTAAGCCTGGCCGAGGCCTGGTCGAGAAAGGAGGTCATGAAGACCTCGGATCTCGAGTTCTGCGCCGATTGCCGGGTGGTGGACGAGTGCGGGGGCGGGTGCCGCTACCGGGCCGGCGGGACCGGGCCGGACCTCGTCATGTGCGCCGCCCATGGATGGCCCAAGGGGCGGCCTTGAAAAATCGGACATAAAAGGATATTAAATGTCCAGTCTTTACTTTGGCCCAATCTCTTCAGGGCAATTTTGCATCTATAAAACATGGGGTATCCTGGGGAATACAGGAAATAAAAAAGAGGTGTTGGCATGAGCGACGCGAAAGACCTTTTTGACAGGAAAGAGAAGAAGGTTTCCTTTTTCAAGAAGCAGGACTGGTTTTTATCCGCTGTCCTGGTTATTGTCCTTTACGTAATCATGCTGATTTACATATATGGTTTCAAGCAGGAGGAATCCTTTATCGAGCACGTCATCCATGTTTTGCCCGCCATATCCGTGTTCCTTGTCATATTCGGGTTCGTGGATAAAAGGAAAAAGGAAGCGGCCGACGCCGCGTTGAAAAGGAAGCGTTACGAGACCCGGATGGCCCTTTTAAAATATCAGCGCGAGATAGCGGAAAAGGAGGCAAAAGGAAAATAGATTTTTGCTTTCGATTTTTCCGCTTCGGCTTTTTCCGCTCTAAACTTCGATTTTTCTTTGCTACTCGCCCAAATGCGCGCTATATTAATCTGGCGTTTACCAACCGCTAAACAACCCGGGAGGATGGTTTCCATGAAAAAGGACCGATCGATCGCCAAGCTTATTACATCTCTGGCCATTGCCTTCATTATCTCACTACTATTGACGGGTTGCGCCCGGACCATCGCCACTTTCCTGGGCACGGACCCAGGCGAGCGGGTGGGCATGAAGGTTGGCCTTAACAGGATTATGACCACCAGGGACGGCGTCGAGCTGGCCACGGACGTTTACGAGCCGGCGGGGGAGGGGCCATGGCCCGTGGTGGTAACCCGTCTTCCTTACGGGTCGGACAACGCGCTTTTCAAGAACCTGGGCAAGCTATTCGTCCGCAACGGTTACGTGTTTGTAGTTCAGGACACCAGGGGCTCGAAGGACTCGGATGGAGCTTGGTTCCCCCTCATCTGGGAATACGAGGACGGACACGACACCATCGAATGGGTGAGCGAGCAATCCTGGTGCAACGGAAAGATCGGGATGTGGGGAGGAAGCTACTTCGGCTACACCCAATTGGCGGCCGCGCCCGACAACCCCAAGATAACCTGCATGACCCCCTTCGTGACCTCGGGCAACATGCACAAGGTCATCTTCCGGGGAGGGGCCAGGGAACTGTTGACCACCGAGGGCTGGATAACGGGAGAGAGGAACGCCCAACTCGAGAAGACGGGGGAAAAGGAAAAGCTGAAAACGGACTTCTCCGGCGGTTTTTACAACGACCCGATCAGGGACGCGAAAGCCCTGGACTACGACGCGCTAAGGAGCGACCCGGACATGATCAACGCCGGTCCCGAGGAATTTTTGATACATCCCGGCGACGTCGAGGACATGCCCCCCCTCAATTACTCGCGGTACTACGACAAGGTCAGCGCTCCCTCATTGCTGATCGCCGGCTGGTACGACATGTTCCTGGGGCCCCAGCTCGATGACTTCGTCAAGTTCAGGAGCGAGGGCAGGGGCGACGCCCGGAAGACCAGGCTTATCGTGGGGCCCTGGGTCCACGGCCTTTTCCTCTCCAAGTTCGAGGAATCGCCCTTCGCGGGTTTCCAGGTCTTCGGTTCTTCCTTTATGGACTGGCTTGACTACTGGCTGAAGGGGGTCGAGAACGGGGCCGCCGACGAGGCCCCGGTAAAGATATTCGTGATGGGCGAGAACGTTTGGCGCGACGAGAACGAGTGGCCCCTGGCCAGGACTCGCTTTACCAGGTATTACCTGCACGGCCAGGGCGACGCGCATCTTCCGAACGGCTCGGGTTCGCTCGGCAAGGAGGCCCCCACCGGCCACGAGCCGGAGGACAGGTATTTTTACGATCCCATGGACCCGGTCGAGACGGCGGGGGGAAACTTCCTGGGCGCGGGCGGTTACCAGCCCGGCGTCAAGGACCAGACCGGGCTGGCCAAGCGGCCGGACGTGCTGGTATATCGCACGCCTCCTCTGCTTAAGAACCTCGAGGTCACCGGTCCCATTACCCTCCATCTGTTCGCCTCGTCCAGCGCCAGGGACACGGACTTTACGGCCAAGCTCCTGGACCTGGGGCCGACGGGCAAGGCGCGGCTGCTTCAAACGGGTATTGTCAGGGCGAGGTATCGGGAAAGTCTTAAAAATCCCTCGGCCATCGAGCCCGATGAAATCTACGAGTACACCATAGACATGTGGGCCACGTCCAACCTGTTTAAAAAGGGTCATCGCGTGGCCCTGTGGGTTTCGTCCTCCGACTTCCCACAGTTCGACCGCAACACTAACGCGGCGGGGGAGGGAGGACCCGACAACGTGGTTATCGCGCGGCAAAAGATATTCCATGACGCCGATCATCCATCGGCGCTGGTTTTGCCGGTTATTCCAAGGTAGATAAAAGCCGAAAAAACAGGACGTCGGTGGGGGGAAGGTTTTTTCCTACCCGCCGGCGGTGGGAAGATGATTGTAGTTTTGCTCTTTCTTCGATCTTATTTTTATGGCCCTTATGGTCCTTAAAAGCATGAACTTGAGGAATGAGGGCCTGTATCTCAGGAAATTGAAGTAACGTCTTCCCACCAGGTATGGCCTTCGAAAAATGGCCAGATACGAATAAATCCATTCCCATCTGATAATCGACTCGAGTTGTTCCGCCGTCCATTCGTCGGAATCGATTACCGAAGAAAAATATAAATTGCCCTGCTCGAAAAAACTTTCCTCGGTTATAAAACCCCTTCGCAGGCACTCCTGAAACAGCTCCGATCCCGGCAAAGGGTTATAGATAAAGATGGCCCACAAGTCCAATTTCAATTCCCTGGCGAAGCTGGTCGAGTCCTTGATCTGGGACATGGTCTCGCCGGGAAAGCCAATGATGAAGTAAGCGTTTCGAGATATGCCCAGGTCCCTGGCCGCCTGGTTTACTTCCCGTACTTTATCCAGCTTCAGGGGCTTTTTAATCAGTTTGGACAATACCTCCTGGTTGCCGCTCTCGACCGCCATGGTTATCTGGAAACAACCGGAAGCCTTCATGAGCCTCAGCATCTCCTTGTCCAGGGTCCAGGTAGCGATGCCGTTGGGAGTGTTCCAGTGAAGTCGCCAGGGACGCCGGGCCATTTCCTCGAAGATCGTCCTGGCCCTTTTGCGGTCGATCGTCAGGTTATCGTCCTGAATTTTCAATTCCCTGATTTTAAAGCGCTCGACCAGCCAGTCCATCTCGGCCAGCACGTTTTCGGCCGATCTTACGCGGTATCGGTTTCCCCACAGGTGGGTGCTGGAGCAAAAGGTGCATTTGCAGGGGCATCCTCTCGAGGTCACGATGGGGACGTGCCGGGGATGGATGAACTCGTATCCCATGGGAAGGGCCGCCTTCTCGTACTTGTCCGGATTCAACAGGTCGTGAGCCGGAAAGGGAATCGAGTCCAGGTCTTGTATATAACCGGTTTTTGGGTTGGACCTGACCGCCTCGCCATCCCTCCATGCCAGTCCGTCGATCTCCTTGTAGGACGATCCGGTTTTTAACGCGTTCAGTAGCTCGACGAAGGTCACCTCGGACTCGCCTTTCAAAATGAAATCGACGGGAGCGTCGTTCATGCACATCTCGGGCAGGAAGGTGGGATGGGCGCCCCCGCAAATCACGGGAAGGTCCGGGTCCAGAGATTTAACGCGCCGTGAAATCTCCCTTATGGAAGGCCACTGGTTCGAGAAGATACAGGACAGTCCCACCAGATCGGGCTTCTCCTTTTCGACTCGGGCCATTATCTCCTCGAAGGTCAGGCCGAAACGAGATATCTGGTCGTTAACCATGGTCTCCTGGTAATGGGCCTCGGCCACGGCGTCCAGGCAGGCCACCTCGTAGCCCGCCTCCCTGACTGAGGAAGCGAGATAGGCTATTCCCATGGGGGTCGTCACCATGGGTTCCCAACTGGCCAGGGAAGTGCTGGGAGGAAAGATCAGCAGGATTTTTCGAATATTACGTTCCGTCGCCATTTAACGCTCTTGAGATAAAGGAATATCACTCTTTGGGCCGGCGATCAAATAATCGCTTCAAGGATAATGGCCCCCCGGACTTTTTCCTCTATCTTTTTCTTTTCGACTGGAACTCGATCAGTTCGGCCATGCTCGTCATGCCCTCGTCCTCGAGTTTTCTCAGCATCTTTACGAGGGCCCGGGCCGTCAGCCTCGCGTCGCCCAGGGCCCGGTGTCTCGAGCGGGCCCCGCATTTTTCCGGCCTGATGTGAAGGTTGGCGGCAAGGCTGTCCAGGTTGTGCGAATCGAGCTCCGGGTACACGCGGCGGGAAAGCTTCACGGTGCAAAGCCCGGGCGCCCGTATCTTTTCGTCAAAGGCTTCTTTCCAGGCCCGGGTCAGAAAGGCCAGGTCGAACTTCAGATTGTGGGCCACCAGCACGCGTCCCCTCATCATGCAGCGCAGGGTGGGCAGGACTTCCTCGATGGCGGGAGCGGTGGGCAGCATCCAGTCCTCGATCCCGGTAAGGGCCGAAATGAAGCGGGGCAGGCTCTCGCCGGGGTTGACCAGGGTTGACAGCTCCCGCCCCAGCTTGAAGCCGTCCACCTCGACCGCGCCCACCTCGATGATCCGGGACTCGGCCGCCTTCATGCCGCTCGTCTCCAGGTCCACCACCAGGAACCTGGCCTTGGCCAGCGGAAGTTCCATGAGCTGTTCCCGGTTCATGGGGGGAGATACCTCCATGAGCTTCTTGGCCACGTCGCCCCGGGCGTTTTTGATGCCAAGCTCCCAGAGGCAGTAAAGCTCCCCGAAGTCCTTGATCGTCTTCATGGTCCGACCCAGCGGCTTTCTCCAGTCCCTATCCTCAGGACTGGACGGTTTCCTTATAGAGGTCCTGGAGTTTTTCCCTTAAGAAAAGCCGGGCGCGATGGAGCCTGGACTTTACCGCCGGCGGGCTGAGGTTCATGATCTCGGCCGTTTCGTCGGTCGAGAAGTTCTCGACGTCGCGCAGGATAAGGACGGTCTTGAAGTCGGCCGGCATTCCATCCATGGCCTTCTCGATGACCACCATGGACTCCTCGGTGGTCAGGCGATCGAACGGGCCCGGTCCGGTCTCGGTCTCGTCCAGCGGCAACTCCTCGTGGAGGTCCTCGATGGACACGATCTCGGCGTTGTCGTTTTTTCTGAGTCTCATGAGGGCCGAGTTGACGGCCACCCGGTACAGCCAGGTGGAGAAGCTCGATTTTCCCTGGAACTGCCCCAGCTTTTGGTAGACGGTCAGGAAGACCTCCTGCAGGACCTCCTCGGCGTCCTCCTTGTCCCTGGTGAACCTCATGGCCAGGCGATGGACGCGAGTCCGATAGCGCTCCATTAGAGACTGGAAGGCCTCGTCGTCCCCGGACAGCACGCGTCCGATGAGCTCGTCGTCCAGCTCGGCCGGTTCGTTCATTGGGCGAGACTCGACCTCAAGGCCGCTCGCTCGGGCCAGAGGTATCTTTCGGCCATCCATCCCTTCACGCCGGCGCGGGGGTCCTCCACGTAATAAAAGGTCTTCTGCCGGCTGAACATCATGGAATTGAGAAAAATCACCGGAAAGCCCACGGGCACGCGGTTAACTCGAGTCTCGAGATAGCCGTTGGGCGTTATCTTCTCGTACATGATCGGGTCGCCGTATTGACGCACGAACTCCGGCGTCGCCGTCACCGTGAACTCCCGTTTTTGAGTGATGGTCTGGGCCTTGGCCTTGTTGATGTAGGCCCATAACCGGTCCACTTTCGGCTGGACCCGAGAGCAGTCCTTCATGGGAAGCTCGTCAAGGGCTTCCCAGTAAAGAAGCTCCATCTCATGCGCCGGGCGGTACATGTACTCGAGCTCGCCCTTGATCTTCCTAAGTTCCTCCCGAGCGACCTCGATGCAGCCGGCCTGGACCTCGATGGCGTGGCTTGCCTGATCCTGCGCCTCGGCCGCGAAACGAATGGCCCCGTCCAGGTCTCCCGCCTTTCTCGCCTCCTCGGACTTGAGCATGTTCTGGCGGTAATAATAAGTCAGGGTAGGGGGAGGATTATATCCGGCCAGCTCTTCATTGGTACGCCTCGCCCAGGCCAGGGTTATCTCGAGTTGCGCGGTCTTGGCCATCGCGAGCGCCTTTTCGTAGTCGCCCGTCTCCATCAATTGCCTGGCCCGCCCGATGTTCTCGCGATAGGGCGCGGCCTGCTGGTCCGTCAGGGCGTACTTGCCGGAAACCTTCGCGAACAAGGCCTCAGCCTCGGATATGGCGCTTGTAAGCTCAGCCGGAGGCCCCTGGGGCTTCTTCTCCGCGCATGAGAATATTGTTAGGACCGCGATGAATATTATAAATGGCGGGGCGCTTTTCCTGATCATTTTCATTGGCCTCCTTCCTGCGATTGAAAAAATTATACACGCGCCCCGCTCGATGGTCAATGACCTTTTACATCCTGGCGGCAAAGAGCGTAATAGAGCCTTCCATCCGTCCTTTGGGTCTCGATCTTGCCCTTGGCCATGAGCTTTTCCAGGTACTTGACCGCCTCGTTGCGGTGGACGCCAAGACCCGAGGCCACGTCCTCGAGGGTACAGGGACGGCGCGAGACGGTCTCGAGCACGTCCTCCTCCCGAGCCGCCGACCCCTTGCCCCCTTGGCCCTTTTCATGATAATCCGCGATGACCTCAGCCGGCGGAGAAAAAGTCCTCGCGAAACCATCAAGCAAATCCCTCGGGGTTTTCCTCGCGCTTTCCTCCGCCGGGGGCCGGGTTACGGTGTTGAGTTGGACCACGGCCCCCTCTATCTTGCCCGCCAGATCGGATATCCTCCTCATCTCCGCTTCCCCGTCGTTGACGCCGCCCACCATGAAAACCTCGAGCAGAAGCTTGCCTTGATATGTCTTCCCGAACTCGATAAGTCCCTGGACCATGGACTCGAAAACTACGCCCGGATGAGGACGGTTGATCGCTCGGAAAACCTCGTCCGATCCAGCGTCCAGGTTCGGGACAACCACGTCGGCCGCCATCAGTTCCTCTCTCACCTCGGGAAGATGAAGAAGCGAGCCGTTGGTCAATACCGTCACCGGGACGTCGGTGAAGGATTTAACGGACCTTATTATATCGCCCAGGTCCAGGCTGAGAGTCGGTTCGCCCGAGCCGGCGAAGGTTATGACGTCGGGCGGAGCGGGGCCGCCGCAGCCGGTCTTTATCTGCTCGATGACCAGGTCCTTGGGCGCCCACGAGCCGCGCTCGACGCGCTTGTCCGTGGTCCTGCCAATCTGGCAGTATACGCAGTCGTAGGTGCAGGTTTTATATGGTACCAGGTCCACTCCCAGGGAGCGTCCCAGCCGTCTGGACGGGACCGGGCCGAAAACGTATCGCTTTTGCGCCTGATTCATGGGGGCCTCACCTATTATCTTACAATGGATCGTCTTGGAATGCTTCCCCCCGTCTTTCGCGATACCTAAATCCAGCCTAAAACGCCCGCGAACAGGGCCAGCATGATCGCGTTAAGGAGGCCAAGGCCGCCGATGAAGCGCCTTTGCGTTTTAGGGGGCCAGTCGTAACAGTAGACGGAGGCCAGGAAGAAGGGGATATAAACGGTAATGAAAACCGGGAGGGCCCCCCACCATGGATATACCCAGGCAAAGGCCGGCGTCTTGACCAGGAATATCTCGAAAACGGAAAAGAAAGCCGCGTTAACCACCGCGATCAAGACGCGGTTATTGACGCCCATGATCTTCATCTTCGGGTCTTCGGGAAGCAGCTTGGAAAAAATCAGGCCCGCCACGCTGAACATGAGACTAAGCTCCGCCCCCACCCCGATCAGGAGAAGAAAGGCCGTTCCCTCCGGCACGGTCCACAAGGCGTGACCCGTAAAATGCTGGATGAGGCCGTTTACTATCTCGACGAACCAATGGACCATGTAAAGAGCCATGCCCGCCGCTATGCCTTTCCAGTTCCTCTTTTGTATCTCGTTAAAATAAACGTAAGCCACCAGCGCCAGAAGCGTAATCAGATGCCACTGGAAAGGCTCGCCGCTCCTGAGCAGCTTCAGGGCCTGCTCGGTTACTTCAGGGTGATTCATGCTCTCTCCTTGCTTTTTCGGCTTACGAGGCGATAACTACTTCGGCGCTATTGTCGGGTCCTATCCCGGCGCCTCCGTCCACGGGAAAGTTATTACAGGCTAACCCGAATGCCTGAAAAATAAAAGTAATAAAACGGCTTGGCCAAGGCCGCTCTTTGCCATATTGCGCGCGAGCGCCGCGATGAAAGGAGGGGCCGCGCTGGACGTTTCGCGAGTCCGGCCTAAGCCCGGCCGTTGAACCCTCCCGCGTTTGCCGTTATATTCGGGTTCATGCAAAGATTTTTCCTTTTCTGCGCCGGCGCTATTTTTTTAGCCTGCCTGACGAGTTGCTTGGATTTTTCCAGGTGCTCCCAACACGGGACCGCTATCAAACCGCCGCGTATTGTGATGCTGATAGTGATCGATACTTTAAGGAGGGACCACGTGGGCGCCTACGGATATGAAAAGCCGACGACGCCCAATATTGACAACTGGCGCGAGAGGGCGTCCTGTTTAAAAACTCCTACTCCACCTGTAGTTGGACCCAACCCGCCATGGCCAGTCTTTTCACCTCCACCTATCCCCTCGTTCATCACGTGATGGGAGCGCCCGACGCGCCTAAAATCGAAATGTCCGTCCTGTCCCCGGACTTCGTGACCATGGCCGAGTTCCTGCAAGGCCGGGGCATGGAGACCATGGCCGTGAGTTCTCAGCCCTGGTGCAACTCATTATCCGGTTTTGACCAGGGATTTGACGGGTTCGAGACCGTAAGCAAGGTGCTCGACGAGAGGGAGGCGGAAAAGGTGGTTGACCGAGCCCTCGAGTGGCTGAACCAAAATGGGGGTCAGGGTGATTTCTTCCTCTACGTTCACATGATGGGGCCGCATTATCCATACATTCCGCCGCCCGGCTTCAAAGGCAGGCTTGGAGGAGACCGCGCCGGGAAGGTGGAGGGCCTGCTCGGCGGCATGGAGTATCTCGATCAGATCATGTATCTGAACGGTGACGGCAAGATTCTTTTCAAGAACGATCCCGGCCTGCTCGACGAGTTGACCGCCCTTTACGACGAGGAGGTTTTATACGCGGACGCCCAGGTGGGAAGACTGGTTTCCTGGCTGGAGGATCGCGACCTGCTTGACGAGGCCATGGTTATCGTATTATCCGACCACGGAGAGCAGTTTCTAGAACATGACGGTTTCACTCATGGCATAGCTCTTTTCCCCGAGGAAATCGAGGTCCCCCTCGTGATCCATTACCCTCCATTGGGTGAAAGGCTGGAGGTGGGGCAACTTGTTTCCCTTATCGATCTTTATCCCGCCTTATTGGACATTTTCGCGCGGGAGGTGGAATCTCCAATTCAGGGAGTAAGTCTTTTAAAGGCGATCAAGGGGGAGAAAAGGGCGCCCATCCTGACCGAGAACGCCGCGCCCGGCCTGATGAAGCTTACCGACCATACCCATTCTCTTCTGTACAGGGTCAAACCGGGCGAGGAAGAAGGAGATTACTGGCTTTACGACCTCCGGACGGACGCGCGTGAAATTAAGGACGTTAAGGATGACCAACCTGACGTGGCCCGGAAGATGGTGGACAGGCTTGGCCAACTCGAGTACGAGAACTCCCGGATCAAGGTCAGGCCCGCGACTTCCCGCGAGCTTTCCCAAGATGAAGTGAACAAGCTCAAGGCCATCGGCTACCTTCACTGAGTCCCGCGCCAAAGACCCCCCGGGTCTTTAACGGCCGTCTTATTTTCCTCGTCTTTGAATGCGTGATAAAAATAATAAGGTATTGTCTTCAAAGCGCGGCACGGTCTTGTTTCCAAGAAGTATACAGGATGAAAGGAGTATAAAATGGGTAAGATTAAAATGACGCCTTCCGAGGCCCTGGTCGAGACCCTCGCGGCCGAGGGAGTAAAGGACGTGTTCGGAATCGTGGGATCGGCTTATATGGACGCTCTCGATCTTTTTCCCGCCGCTGGAATCAGGTTTATCTCCGTGGCCCACGAACAGGCGGCCTGCCACGCGGCCGACGGCCTGGCGCGGGTGAGCGGAAGGCCGGCGGTTTGCGTGGCCCAGAACGGGCCGGGCGCGGCCAATTTCGTGTCGGCGCTTACGGCCGCCTTTTGGGCGCACTCGCCGGTGGTGGCCATCACGCCCGAGACGGGCTCGAAGGGCATCGGCACGGGCGGCTTTCAGGAGCTTGACCAGATGCCCATGTTCGAGAGGAGCGTCAAGTACCAGGTGCGAGTGAACCGGCCCGACCGCATGGCCGAGTTGGCCCGCCGCTGTTTTTACATGGCTAAGGCCGAGTGCGGTCCCACCCAGCTTAATATTCCTCGGGACTATTTCTACGGCGTTTGTGAGGATGAGATATACGAGACCCCCGCGGTAAAGCGCGGTCCCGGCGCTCGCGACCAGCTCGAGGCGGCGGCCCGGCTGCTGGCCGAGGCCAAGTATCCGGTCATCCTGGCCGGCGGCGGCGTGTCCATGGGCGACGCCCTCGAGGAAACCAAGGCCCTGGCCGAGTACCTGACCGCGCCCGTGGCCAACAGCTACCTCCATAACGACTCTTTCCCACAGGCCCACGAGCTCGGGCTCGGTCCCATCGGCTACTGCGGCTCGAAGGCCGCCATGCGGACCATCGCCAAGGCCGACGTGATCCTGGCCCTCGGGTGCCGGCTCGGGCCCTTCGGCACGCTGCCCCAGTACGATATCAAGTACTGGCCGGAACGGGCCAAGGTCATCCAGGTGGACATTGACCACAAGGTCCTCGGACTCTCCCAGCGGGTCGAGCTGGGCATACTGGCCGACGCCAAGGAATTCGCACGCGAGGTCCTGCTCGCCCTCAAGGCCGTCATGCCCGAGCCGGCCAATGACTCGGCTCGCCTGGCCGACGCGCAAAAGGAAAAGGACGCCTGGAAAAACGAACTCGACGCCTGGTCCACCTCGGAGATGAAGCCCATGCACCCGAGGCGACTCCTCATGGAAATGGCCAAGGCCATACCGGAGGGGGCCATAGTGGCCACCGACATTGGAAACACCTCGTCCATGTGCAACGCCTATCTCAGCTTCACCGGGGTGAGACAACATATTTCGGCCCTGTCCTGGGGAAACTGCGGCTTCGCCTACGGCGCGGCCATGGGCGCCAAGATAGGAAGGCCCGACGCCCCGGTCTTCGCGCTGCAGGGAGACGGGGCCTACGGCATAAGCGGCGTGGCCGAGGTCATGACCGCCGTTCGGGAGAAGATACCCATAGTGGCCGTGGTTTTCCAGAACTACGAGTGGGGCGCGGAGAAGAAGAACCAGATCGACTACTACGCCGACAGGTTCGTGGGGACCAACTTGCGCGAGAACCCGAGTTACGCTCGCCTGGCCGAGGACATGGGCGCCAAGGGCTACATGGTCGAGCACTGGGAGGACGTGGGAGACGCGATCAGGGAGTCGGTGAAAAGCGACGTTCCCAGCGTGATCGAGGCGGTCATCCAGGGTGGCGAGGAAGTCCTGGCCGAGCCTTTCAGGCGGGACGCCCTCAACATGCCCGAGAGATACCTGGACAAGTACAAGCACCTTGTCGGAAAGAAACAATAGACGCAAATTCGGGAGCGCCTGGCCGCGGAATAAAGCCGAGAGCTAAGCCGCAAAAGGCGCTCCATTCTTTCCCGCGCTCGAAAAAAGTTCCTCCTTGACAACCACGCTCCGGGTGGGCCAAGATTGAGTACCGCGCCGGGCGCGAAAAAACCGCGGGGAGAGTGAAGGTATGGATCAAAAAAAGCTTTGGCGGCTGGGTGCGTTCGCTGGGGCCATCGTTTTGTTCGTGCTCCTTTTGGACCTTTTCAGCGCGGCCCTTACTCCCGTGTTCATCGCCGTTTTCCTGGCCTATCTTCTCGATCCGGTCATAGACAGGCTCGAGGCCCGAAAAATCAACCGATCGGTGGCCATTTTTATTCTAGCCGGGATCGTGGTCGTGACCATCGGCTTCGTGGGCGTCTTTTTGCTCATCCAGGCGCAGAGGGAGCTGGTTGACCTCTATCACGAGCTACCCACTTATCTGGGAAGGGTGCAGAAGTCGGTCTCTCCCCTCCTCAGCGAGCACCTGGGCGTCGAGATACCCGAGAGCTTCCATGACGCGGTCGAGGAGATTAAAAAACAGCTGCTGAGCATGGACGACGAACAGGCGGGCGAGCTGAGCGATCAGGTCAAGAGCATCGCGCCCACGGCCCTGAAGCCGGTCACCTATATCGTAACCAAGGCCACCTCGAGCACCCTGGCCTTCGTGGGCTGGGTGGTGGGCCTGGCCATTATTCCCGTCTACCTTTTTTATTTCCTTCGCGACTGGGACCTTATGAAGGAAAAGGCCGCGGAATACCTTCCCCTCCAGTATCGCGACTACGTGGTGGAAAAGGCTAAAAAGATAGACGAGATACTGGGCGCCTTCATCCGGGGACAGCTCACCATTTGCGTGGTTCTGGGCGTTCTGTACAGCCTGGGTCTCATGATCGCGGGCGTGGACATGGCCGTGGTCATCGGCATGTTCGCGGGCCTGGCCTTTATCGTCCCTTACCTGGGCACGGTAATAGGCGTGGTGGCGGCCACGGTCATGGCCCTGCTCGAGTCGGGCGTGTCTTTTCAGCTCCTGGGAGTATGGGCCGTTTTTATCGTGGTCCAGCTTTTCGAGGGGACCCTGTTAACGCCCAAGGTCATGGGCGACAAGGTCGGACTTTCGCCCGTGGTGGTGATTTTCGCCCTCATGGCCGGCGCGGGCCTCTTCGGGCTGCTCGGCATGCTGGTGGCCGTGCCTGCGGCGGCCGTGATCAAGGTCTTCGTGGACGAGGGCCTGGAGAAATACAAGAAGTCGGAGATTTACCTCGGCCTTTCCGATAAGGAAGGGGAGGGCGGTCCCTAAAAAGGACCGGCGGCCTGAGCCGGCGCCAAAGTCGGCGAGATAAATTATAAGAGCGGAGTTATTCCAACTATAGCGCCGCGCCGTCCGCCTTATAAACAACCGGGAGGACATGATGGAACAGTTTGACAGAAGAGGACTGATAGGAATTTTAGGCGCCTCGGCGGCGGGGCTGGTGGCGGTCTCTTCCTCGGCCTCGGCCAAATCGAGGGACAAGGATGAAAAGGGGACTGAAGAGGGCGAGTTAAAGCCCATTACCGCCTACGAGCTTCCGGACCTTCCATATCCGGCCGACGCGCTCGAGCCTCATCTTGACGCCGAGACCTTGGCCATCCACCACGGCAAGCACCACGCGTCCTACGTGAAGGGACTTAACGACGCGCTCGAGAAAATGGCCGTGGCCCAGAAGAGCGGGAACTTCGATTCCATTCAGGCCATCTCGAGGGCCATCGCCTTTCACGGCGCCGGCCACGAGCTTCATACGCTGTACTTCGCCAACCTCGGGCCTCACTCCGAGCCGCCCAAGGGAGTGCTGGCCGAGGCGCTAACCCTCCAGTTCGGGAGCCTCGAGACCATGAAGGCCCACCTGGCCGCGGCCACCAACAAGGTCGCCGGCAGCGGATGGGGAATGCTGGCCTACGAGCCCCTCGGCTCGAGGCTCCTCGTCCTCCAGATCGAAAAGCACGAGAACCAGATCATTCCCGGCGCCGTGCCCCTCCTGGTCATCGACGCCTGGGAACACGCCTACTATCTCAAGTACCAGAACAAAAGGGCCGATTACGTCTCCGCCGTCATGAACGTAATCGACTGGGCCAGGGTGGAGGAAAGGTTCGAGAGGGCGCTCGCGTGAATGTCGCCTCGGCAACTTGAGCCAAGGCAATTCATTCTTCTTCTCCCGCCGCGGCCGTCTTCATTTACTTTTGGAGTGGTGAGAAAATTGTTAACGGCGGATAGCCGACGGCTTTCGGCTTGTGGAGCCTGATCGTTCGTTCGCTTTGCCGGTATTGTGAAAAAATGTTATCTTTGTTAGTGACGTCTTTGATGGAGGGGTTATAAAATGTCCAAAGTCGAGAAACTTGAGCGTGAAGTCAGCGATCTCAGCCGCTCCGAGTTGGCGGCTTTCAGGGAATGGTTCATGGAGTATGACGCGGCTGAGTGGGACCGTCAGATAGAAATAGATTGCCGTTCGGGCAAGCTGGATAAATTGGCTGAAAAGGCCCTTGCCGATCATCGGACGGGCGGGACCGAAAAGATTTGAATCATTTCGTGGGCCGAGTTTCTGGGATTGCTACCATAAACTGCCGACAAAAGTGCAAAAACTCGCCGACAAAAACTTCGAGCTTCTGAAAAGAGACCCCAGTCATCCGTCGCTTCATTTTAAAAAGATTGGACAATACCGGTCGGCGCGGGTGGGCGTTCATTACCGGGCGTTGGCGATCGAAGTCCATGATGGACTTTTATGGTTTTGGATAGGGAGTCATGCGGACTACGATAAAATTAACGAGTGAAAAGATTAGCCTTGATGGACCGTAACGCGTCAATCCTGGCTTAATAAAACATGGAACTATGCCGGACGTCCGCTTGATACGCGGCGAAGTGGGAGATTGATGAACGATTTCAGGGAAAAGGTAGTGATCGTGACCGGGGCGTCGGAGGGCATCGGGCGGGCGTTTTGCCTGGCCTTGGCGCCGATGGGAGCGCGGTTGGCGCTGGCGGCGAGGAACGAGGAGAGGCTGAGGGAGCTTAAAAGGGAGGTCGAGGAAAAGGGGGGAGAGGCCATAGTGGTTCCCACCGACGTGACCGACGAGTCGGCCTGCCGGGCGCTTGTCGAGAGGACGGTCGAGGAATGGGGACGCTTGGACGTGCTGGTCAACAACGCGGGCCAGACCATGTGGACGCGGATGGACGAGATGAAGGACGTCTCGATCTACGAGCGGCTCATGCGTCTCAATTACCTGGGAAGCGTGTACTGCACCTTTCACGCCCTCGAGCATTTGAAGAAGACGAGGGGAAGGATCGTGGCCGTCTCGAGCATAGCCGGCTATATGGCCGTTCCCTGCCGCACGGCCTACTCGGCCACCAAGCACGCCATGGCCGGCTTCTTCGATTCCCTCCGCGTCGAGCTGAGGGAGTTCGGCGTGTCCGTTACCATCGTGGCGCCGGACTTCGTGGTTTCCCACATCCACGACCGCGCCCTTGACGGGCAAGGCAACGAGCTGGGCAAAAGCCCCATGGCGGGGGAGGGCATCATGACCGCCGAGCGCTGCGCCGAGATGATGGCCCAGGCCGTAGCGAAAAGGAAGCGTCTTCTCATCACGACGCCCCGCGCCCGTCTGGGCCGTCTGCTCCGCGTTCTGGCTCCGGCCCTGGCCGAGGACCTGGCGGCCCGCGAGATCGCCAAGGGCACGAGGAGACTGAAGGAAGATTGAGGCGCCGGCGGGACCGGGCCGGATGAAGGGACGATATTACTTATGACCGGACAAGGCCAGGGCGGCAGGGAAAAATGCCGGGCCGAGGGTTGCAACCGCTGGCCTCTGGGAGGGTCGCGTTATTGCGCTGTCCATCTGGTGGCCGAGGGACAGGCGGGCGTGGTGGCCTGGCGGCAAAAGATCGCGGCCAATAAGGGGTCCCTGGCGGGAGTGTTCCTCGAGCGGGCGCCTCTCCAGGAGCTTAAACTGGACCAGGCCAACTTGCAGGGGGCCTACCTCATGGGCGCGGACCTGTCCGGGTCCGACCTTCGCTGGGCCAACTTCGGGCCCGAGCCGGGCAGGGTAACGGACCTTCGCGGGGCGCTCCTGAAAAACGCGAGGCTGGAGGGGGCCAATTTCAAGGGCGCCGAGCTTACGGGCGCCGACCTGGCCGGGTCCAGCCTGGAGGGGGCCAAGTTCATGAACGCGTCCATGGAGGGGGCGGCTCTCGCGGGATGCGCGGCCATGGGCGCGAAGTTCGTGGAGGCCAATTGCCGGTCCGTCAATTTCGGCTCCTCCAACCTGGGGGGGGCCGACTTCTATTTCGCCGATTTAATGAGCGCCAACCTGGCCGACTGCAACCTGGCGGGAGCGGACCTTCGGGGGGTCCGCCTTTGGGGCGCGGACCTTTCCCACTCGAGGCTGGCCCACTCGAACCTGACGGGCGCGAGATATAACGAGCTGTTGGCGCTTCCCGATTTCCTGCAGGGTCCCTACGTCAAGCTCTGGCTGATGATAAAGGGCAAGGACCACGACCTTTCGCTCGGCGCCGTCCGCCGCGTCTGCGAGGAGATCAACCGGGAGGCCAAAGGCCACGAGGAATTATACTCGTCGCCTCCCTGCCGCATGCTATACCCAACTCGCTTCAAGGGCATAAGCGAGATCGAGACCGCCTCGGGCGACTCCGCCCTTTACTATTACATGAAAAAGATAGGGCCCATCGAGCTTCGGCTTGAAAGAAGCGAGTTGGGCGGCGCGGACCGCCTCATAAACCTCGTTTGGGGGTTGACCGCGGGCTACGGAAGAAATCCGTGGCTCATGGCCTTCTGGACCCTGGTCGGAGCGGGTATTTTCGCGTCCCTTATCGCGCTGGCCCGATAGAGTCCGACTTGGCGGCCAGGCGGGATTGAGGTCAAGGCGCCAGGTCGTCGAGCGCCTTCGCGAGCTCGTCTATCCGGAAGGGCTTTTTAACGAACCCCTTGAAGCCGTGCTCCTTGAACTGGGCCATGACCGGGTCGTTGGAATAACCGCTGGCGATGATGATCTTTGCCGACGGGTCGATCTCCCTCAGATTTTTCGCCACCTCGAGTCCTCCCATGCCGCCGGGTATGGTCAGGTCGGTAATTACCGCGTTGAAAGGCTCGCCTTTTTCCATGGCTTTCCGGTAGAGGGCCACGCCCCGGGCCCCGTCCTGGGCGGTCCTCGATCCGTAGCCGAGGGACTCGAGCATCCTTGAAATTATGGCAAGCAATATTTCCTCGTCGTCGATCACGAGCACGCGCCCTTTTCCTCGTCCGGCCTTGGGGGTTGGCGCTTCCGGCGGCGGGATTTTTTTGCCGGGCACGGCGGGGAGGTAGAAGGTAAAGGTGGTTCCTTTTCCCAGTTCCGACTCGACCGAGACGTCTCCATCGTGTTGTTTGACGATCGAGTAGGAGGTGGCCAGTCCCAATCCGCTTCCCTTGGCCTTGGTGGTGAAATAGGGGTCGAAAATCCTGGGGAGGTATTCCTCGGGTATCCCCTGCCCGGAGTCGGACACCATGACCTTGATATAATCTCCGGGCCTCAGGGACGCGGACTCTTCTCGGCCGACGCGGACGTTTTCGGCCTTTACGCTTACCACGCCCCCGTAAGGCATGGCGTGATCGGCGTTAATAAGCAGGTTGTTGAGCACCTGGCCGATCTGACTCTCGTCGATGTCGACCATCCACAGGTCCTCGGGGAATGAAGCGACGCATTTGACGTTCGAGCCTCGAAGCACGAACCCGGCCGACTCGCGGACGAGGCCCGAGAAGGACGCGGTCTTCCTGATGGGTTCTCCTCCCTTGGAGAAAGTAAGCAGCTGGTTGGTAAGGTCCCTCGCCCTGAGCGCAGCTTGCTCGGCCTCCTCCAAGAGATATATAACGTCCTCTCCCCTCTCGTCCTCGAGCTTGGCCAGAGAAATGTTGCCCAGCACTCCCGAAAGAATATTGTTAAAGTCGTGCGCGATGCCGCCGGCCAGGACCCCTATCGACTCGAGCCTCTCGGACTTTTGCATCTCCGCCTCGGCCCTTTTGCGCTCCGTGACGTCGCGGACGAACCCCTGTATCTGGCCCTCGCCCTGCCTGTGAACCACCCTGGCGCTGACCTCGACGGGAACGGCGGTCCCGTCCTTCCCGATATGCTCGCCCTCGAAAATCAGGCTGTCCCGGGATAAGAGGACCTCCATGCGCTCAGGAAGAAACTCGGCGTTCTCCGGGGAGTCGATAATCGAGAGGTTCGAGCCTATAAGTTCCTCCCGGCCGTACCCCACCATCTTGCAGGCGTTCTCGTTGACGTCTATTATATTGCCCTTGAAATCGTGAATATAGATGGCCTCGTTCACGTTCTCGATCATGGTCCGATACTTTTGCTCGCTCTCTTTCAGGGCTTTTTGAGATATCTTGATCTCGGTGATGTCCATGCGGAGGGGCTGACGTAGGTGAAGGTACCCTCCAGGGTCATGCCCACGAAGCGGCCGGGGTCGATCCCTTGCCTTGAGAATTCCCGCCCGGCCGTGTAGCCGACCGTCATGTCGCTCTCGATTATGGACGGATAAGAGTCGGGGTAATTCTCCGTGATGGCCCTTAGCAGGCCTTCGTCCTCGCCGGACGCTTCCCGCCCGCCTCCGACGGGGGAGGGCTCGCGGATTTCCTCCAGTTCCGCCAGTTTTTCGCGAAGCTCTTTTAGTTCACGAACAAGCTCGGACTTGTTCTTTTTCATGTCGTGCATTGCGTGGTCCCTCGCGGTTGTATTTTTGTTCATGGATAAAATAGCATATAAATCTATGAGGGCGCGGAAAAAACGCTTCGTCCGTGACCGGTCGCTATAAGGCTCGGAATAAATAGCGCGGCGTCGGCTTGTAACATTATGAAACGCGGGAGAGATAAATGGGACCTTTCGATCTTGTGTTCCCCGGGAAGGTAATATTCGGCGCGGGCCGCATAAGGGAGCTTCCCGAGGTCCTTAAGAGTATCGGCTCGAGAAGGCCGCTTCTGGTCACGGGCATATCTTCCATGGAGAAGAGCGGGGCCCTGTCCCGGGTAGTGGATTCTCTTTCGGGTCTTGAGCCCGGGGTACACGGGGGGGTAAGACCTAACCTTCCCGCGGAGGACGTTGACGCGATTATCGACTCGATAAGAAGCCTCGAGGCGGACGCCGTGATCGGGATGGGCGGCGGCTCGGCCCTGGACGGGGCCAAAGCCGCGGCCTGGATGGCCCCCACCGGCAAGGGCGTATGGGACTATGTCAATGGTTTCAGGTCGGGTCGTGGCCTTCCTTTTTTCTCGGTCCCCACCACCTCGGGCACGGGCAGCGAGGTCACGCCCTTTATCATCCTTCTCGACCGGGGGTGCGAGCGAAAAATCTCCCTTGGCTCGGAGGCGGCCTTCGCCAGGGCGGCCATCGTTGATCCCGATCTCACGGTTTCCCTTTCCCCCTATCAGACGGCCTCGACGGGCCTGGACGCGCTCAGCCATTGCCTGGACAGCTACTGGTCCCGGTTCGCCACGCCTTTCAGCGACGCCGTGAGCCTGGCCTTTGTCCCGATGATCCTGGAGAATCTGGTCCGAGCTTACAAGCGTCCGGACGACCTCGAGGCCAGGGCCGCCATGAGCCACGCCTCGATGGCGGCCGGCCTCGCCCTTGCCCAGACGGCCACCTCCGCGGTGCATGGGTTGACATACCCTCTTTCGGCTATCTATGGCGTTCCTCACGGCATGGCCTGCGCCTTCCTCATGAGGGAGGTCTTCAGCGTCAATTTCCATCACCTGGAGACGGAAAAGCAAAAAGCGCTTCTCTACCGAGTGAACGCCAACACCAAGGGAGCGGCCATCGACCTTTTAAGCGACTTATACGCGATCCTCGGCGTTCCCGACAAGCTGGAGGACCTGAAAATTTCCTCCTCCGCCATTCCCCGTCTCGCTAACGAGGCCGCCGCTAAAAACATGGAGAGGAATATAACCCGATTCGATGACGACAAGATCATGGAAATCTGGAAATCCAAGGTCGGCTGAGTAAATTTTTTTAAAATTTTACATGGCGAATCATAGAATCAGGCCGTCTGGTTTGTCGAATACGGGAATTCGAATTGGTCCTTCTCGACAAGCGCAATCCCACCAATGAGGATTGTCCATCCTAAGCTGTCTTTATTAAATGACAATTTCCTGTTATTGCCGCGTGGCATTATTTTTTCTCTTTGGCGGCCAGCGGCTTTAAAATTGCAAAAGAAACCCTTGGTAAAAGCACATGGCCTGCAAATTGGCTTTTTTCCATTTGTATTGCACCAGACGCTTATTGCGCGCCTGAGGGAGGCCGGAAGAAATGGAAGACATGGGATTGGACCTTTTTGGGGCATGTTCCCGCTACGTTGATTTCATCGGGTCCGAAAGATATTTCGAAAAGGTGATCGAAAATATCCCGCTGGGAGTTTTCATTCTCGACGAATCCGGGCGTTGTTTATATAAAAATGAGGCCTACCAGCATCTATTGGGGTTCGAGAACGGAGACTGGTCTGGAACTCCCGCCGGCTCGAGGTCCCATCCAGACGACCTGGACAAGGCGGCCCAGGCTTTCCGGAGCGTATTATCGGGCGAGGCGGCCCGGTTTTCGGCTCGATCCAAAAAAAGGAATGGCAAGCCGGGCCATATTGATATAAAATTATCTCAACTTAAGGTCAGGGGCCAAGGCCTCGTGCTGGGCCTCGCCAGAGAGATCAAAGAGGAATCCGAAACCATGACGTCAACAAACACCAAAGAAGATTCCCCCAGCGACTCGAGTCGGGACGCGGCAAACGGTCACGGCCTTGCCGATTGCCTGATAAAGGCCATGGACGCGGTCTCGGACCTGGTGTGCGTCATCGATAAAGACTACAAGATCGTTCGAATAAACTCCGCCATGTCCAAGTCGATAGGTCTCGCGAGCGGGGACGCCGCGGGACGTCGTTGTACTGACGTGCTTTGTCACGCTCAGGACCCTCCTTCCTACTGCCCCCACCGCCTGGTGTTGAATGACGGGTCCGGGCACGGCGGCGAGGTCGAATTGTTCGGCAAGGGCGCAAAATTCGGCGTGAACGCCTATCCGGTCCGCGACGGTTCCGGCCGCCTGGCGGGCAGCGTGGTGGTGGCCAAGGACGAGAGCAAGGCCTTGAAGGCCCTGGAAGAGATGATGAAAAAGGACGCCTCGTACAAGTTTTACTTCGAGAACGTGAGCGACGTTATTTTCACTATGACGAGAGACGGGACCTTTACCAGCGTCTCTCCCTCGGTCGAGCGCTACCTCGGCTATAAGCCCGAGGAACTTCTAGGCAAGAAGATGCCCGAGATGGGCATAGTCGCTCCGGTACATCACGCCAAGAGCGGCCGGGAAGTTGACGCGGTTTTCGAAGGGCTGTCCTTCAGGATTTCCGAGTACGAGTTTATGGCCAGGGACGGGACCACGAGAGTGGGCGAGGTGAGCGGCTCTCCCCTTTTCGAGGACGGAGAGGTCACCGCCTTCCTGGGCGTGGCCCGGGACATTACCGAGCGCAGGGTCGCCGAGGAAAGCAGAAGACAAGCCGAGGCCAGGTATTCAGCTCTTATGGCGGACTCGCTTGACGCGGTTTTCGTGCACAACATAAAAGACGGGTCCCTGGAGGACTTGAACCAGGCGGCGCTCAAGCTGACCGGATACTCGAGGGATGAAATTGAAAAAGTGGGCAACGAGGCCTTTTTTCCCGACGAGTCCCAGTACCGGCAAACGGCTGAACTTTATGCCGAACTGCTAAAACGGGGAGCACATAGCCGGGTTGGCGAATTGACCATCAGGAAAAAGGACGGGGCGCTGGCTCGTATCGAGGTCACGACCTCGGTCCTAAGGGACAAGGACGGAGGTCCCGCCTATTTCCAGAGCGTCGCTCGGGACAGGACGGATACGGCCAGGGTGGCGGCCGAGCGCGAGCGCCTGCTCAAGACCTATAAGCTGGAAAAGGGGCTCATGGAAAGCATGCTCGAGGCCGGCGGCATCAGGGAAGTGGCGAGGTCCATCGCCCCTGAGCTTAAGGACCTGATCGATTATGACTGTCTTTGCCTGTTTTTAGGGGATGGAAAAGTAGAGGAGGGATTCACCGTCGGCGAGAGAGTGGATTGCGGGGGAGACAATTGTTTAATGGCCGGCCTCGAAGAGCGGGTCATGTCCGCCGTCAAGAAGGCCGCGGACGAGATAATCACCGTTCATCTTGACGATTCGGCCCAGACGGGCGGCGTCTCGAGCGTTCTCGTGGCCCCACTGATCATTGACGGGAAAAAGTTTGGGACTTTGAACCTTGGGTCCTCCCATCAAATGGAGATCGGGGAACTGGAAAAATCGATCCTGGATGGTCTTCGCGCCAAGATGGCCCTGGTGGCCTCGCGTGAAAGTTACATCCACGAGCTTAAGGAACTTCGGCGACAAAAGGAGTTCGAGCACCTGAAACTTCGCTCCATGATCGACAATATAGACCAGGCCCTTCTGATGATCGACGACAAGGACTTGGTTATCGACTTGAACCTGGGAGCGGCCAGGCTCCTCGGCATGGACAGGGAAGACATGCTTGGCCGGGGCCTCGCCGAGGTCGTTTCCCCGGAGGTTATCCGGCGTTTCGCCGTCGTTCTCGAAGAAGTTAAATCGGGACGGGTCAAGACGGGCTCCGTGAATACGCGCCTTGGCAAGGAATGGATGGACGTGAGTCTGGTGGCCATAGGAGAAGGTCTTCCCGCCTACAACGGCTGCATATTGAGCTTCGTTAACGTGACCGGCCTGGTCGAGGCCCAGGCCCGGGCGGAGGAGGCCTCGCGCTCGAAGAGCAACTTCCTGGCCAACATGTCCCATGAGATCAGGACGCCAATGAACGGCATACTGGGGTTCGCCGAACTTCTGGCCGGCTCGTCCCTGACCGACAAGCAGGCCCATTACGTCGAGACCATCACCAAGAGCGGCCACCATCTGCTCCACCTTATCAACCAGATACTCGATCTTTCCAGGATCGAGGCGGGCCGGGAGAGCCTCGACGAGGAGCCCTTCAACCCGGCGCGCCTGGCCCTCGAGGTGGCCGAGATGGTACGGCCCCAGGCGGAAAAGAAGGGACTCACGCTTCGGGTACTTCATTCCCCCTTCCTCCCCGACCTGGTGGTGGGAGACGGGGCCAAGATAAGACAGGTACTGCTTAACCTGGCCGGCAACGCGGTCAAGTTCACCGAGGAGGGAGAGGTCTCGATCGATATCGGGCTAAGTGACGACCACGTACTGGTAGCGAGCGTCACCGACACTGGTCCCGGTATTCCCAAGAGACAGCAGGACAGGATTTTCAAGGCCTTCGAGCAGTCGGAGGGGGGATTGAACAGGAGATATGAAGGCACCGGCCTGGGCCTGGCCATTTCCTCGAAGCTGGTGGAACTCCTTGGCGGGACCATCCAACTCGACAGCGATCATGGAAAGGGGGCCAGGTTCCTGATCGGCGTGCCCGTGCGCGCCATGAGCGACGAGTCGGGATTGAAAGGCGGCGCTCTTCTCGATAGTCTCGAGGAAGAGGAGAGGGCCGAAGTCCCTAAAATAGTCCTCGTTATCGACGACGACCCCCAGGTGCGGGAGGTGCTCAAGGCCATGCTGGCCAAGTTCGGTTTCAATCCCATGCTGGTGGCCAACGGGGAGGACGGCATAACCAGGGCCCAGTTCTACGAGCCGGCCGCTATAATACTGGACGTTCGCCTTCCGGACAGGACGGGCTGGGATGTCCTTGACGTCTTGAAGAAGGACCCGATAACCAAGGACATTCCGGTTATCATGGGAACGGTCCAGGATAAAAGCCGGGACGTCAAGGCGGAGGGCGCCGACGGCTGGCTCACCAAGCCCTTTTCCATGCTCGAGCTCGAGAAGGCCCTGCACGGATGCGGGCTAAAATGCAAGCCGGTCAAGCGAAGGCGCAAATCGAGACCGGCGGCCGAGAAGGGTCCTGGCGCCGGGCGATCGGGCGGTCCTAAAAAGATACTAATAGTAGAGGACAACTTGACCAATCGTGAGGTCATGCGGGAGGTCCTGAAAGAACGGGGGTTCGCGGTGGTCGAGGCGGAGGACGGGTCCGAGGGAATCCGCCTGGTGGAAAAGATAAATCCCGACCTCGTGATCATGGACGTCATGATGCCGGTCATGGACGGGCTCGAGGCCACCAGGATCATCAGGGCGAGTGAAAGACACGCGGACCTTCCCATTATCGCGGTCACGGCCTCGGCCATGGACGTGGACAGGGAAAAATGCGTCGAGGCCGGCGTGACCGAGTTCATCGCCAAGCCCATAGTTTGCGATGAGCTTCTTAAAGTGGTCGAGGACCTTCTTGACTCGGACGACAAGGAAAATAAATGATAGGAAACCAGGCGGCGAGATCAGGGATATCCGGTGAACGGCCCGCCAAGACGGGTCTCATACTGGTGGTGGACGACAACGCTCCCAATCGGCAGCTTGTAAGGGAGGCCCTCCAGTCGAGAGGATATGGGGTCATCGAGGCCGAGGAGGGAATCAGTGGGTTCCGAATGGCCATCGAGAAGTCTCCCGACCTCGTCTTGCTCGACATAATGATGCCGGAGGTGGACGGGTTCCAGGTGTGCGCCCAGCTCAAGAAACATCCTTCCACTCAAGGCATACCCGTAATATTCATTACCGGCCTGGACAAGATGCAGGACGTTCTGAAGGGCTTTAAAATGGGGGCCGCCGATTACGTGGTGAAACCTCTCAAGGTGGCCGAGCTGCTTGCCCGGGTGGAAACGCACCTGAAAATAAGAAGACTGGAAAAAGAGAGGCTGTCCTCCCTCGAGGCCAGGATGAACGCCGGCCATTGGGAGTCCATTCAGGAAATCTCGGAGGGGCTCTCCCATAACTTCAACAATATCCTGGCGGCCGCCATCGGAAACCTCCAGTATCTGCGCTCCGCCCTCTCCGACGAGGAGTTGATCGAGGCCGCCGACGACTGCATGGCGTCTCTTATGAGGGCCAAGGGATTAGTCGAGCTTTTGCAAACCTACCAGAGACTCGAGCCCGATTTCGACGCCCGAGGCGTGGCCGACGTTATCGCTCACGCCGCGGAAAAGGCCAAAGAGGAAGTGGGCGGGCAAACCCAGGTGGAATTCGACCGCGACTCTTGTTCCCTCGATATGACCTCGGGATGCGCTCCCTACGTGGGACAGGCCCTTCGGGAAATCTTTAAAAACGCCCTCGAGGCGGCCATGAAAACGGGAGGAAAAGTAAAAGTCGAGACCTGCGCCCTCGAGTACGCGGACGAGGGAACAAAAAGAGTCAAGGTGATTGTAAAGGACGAGGGCCCGGGCTTGGAGGATGAGGTTAAAAGCAGAGTGTTCCTTCCCTTCTTCAGCACGAAAAACACGGTGGGAGTGGGGCTGGGACTGTTTTCAGCCAAGATAGCCCTCGAGCAGATCGGCGGAAAAATCGAGGTCCGGCCCGGCAAGGAGGGAGGGGCCGAGGCGGAAATCGAGTTCCCGCTCAATTAATACTTAAGAATTCGCGCCGACTGCTCGGAAAAATGCTGGATATAACGCTCCAGATGATGGTTGTTTAGCCAAAGGCTAACGGGCTCGACCCGGCGAAAGGAAGATGAGTCCTCTTTCCGGGATTGCTGAAGGTGAAGCTTGCGGCTGATCATGAGCTGCTCCCGAAGGTCGTCGTCATATATCATCTCGCGAGTCATGCGCTCGGGAAAAACGTACTCCTCCTCGCAACCGCAACTGAATATTCCACGATGCTCCAGCGTAACCGGGTCCACGTCGAACTTTACGAACGAGTATTCCTCCAGGCACTTGTTGCAAATCATCTCGCGGCTTTCCTCCTGCTTGGTCCAAACCGATAAATAAATCGCCCGCTTATCTTGATCCCCACTGTTTTACATATACTAAATATAGTGGAATGTCAAGTTAAAAGTGCATTTTTATATTATATCGCCGCCCGAGCCGGATGTAATGAAATAACGAGCATAATATACCCGGTAGCGAGCGAACCAATTGGCAATATAAGCCCTACAAAAGTTAATGAAATTAACGGCGATCTTTTTTTGCAAGAACGAAACAAATAAGTTATTTGCCTGGAAAAGAATATGTTGTATTATTAGAAAAAGCGCCGAAAGGGAGGGGAATATGGACCTAACCGCGAAAAAGCACGTCGGAATCATTCCGCCCAGGCAAACCAAAAATAAAGTTTATCTGGATGATTTCAAAAACGTTATCACGGGCAGTTGGAACCTGGTGCCCAACGTTCTTTTCTATCATCTTACTTATAAAAGGCTCCTTGAGGTCTTTTCCACGGGCGCCACCTACGACGTCGTCATCGCCGCCAGGATGAGAGACGACGCCGCACCCGAGGAAAACAATATTTTCAAGGCATTGACCAAGGCGAGGCTGGATATGGGCCTCAAGACGGTCTTCCTTATTTCCTACAACACATTTATGGCCAAGATGTCGGGCATGGACGCAAACGCCGAGCAGGCCCTGATCGACGAGATATTCAAGCGACAGTACGAGGTGGCCGACCCTCCCCTGGGCGGAGTGGTACAGACGACCTCGACCGAGCCCGTCTTCCTCCTTAGCGTGGTGGCCGATATAATCGAGGGACCTAACCGATACCTGGGAAGAAGCACTATCCATACCATTGAAAACCAGTCCCATTTCCTCAACCATCCACCGGGAGAAACCATGGTGGGAATAAGGCAGTGAGCCGCCCTTAATAAGGGACCCGTCAAACGGTTTTCGACTTTTACTTTGCCGCGATTGGAAATCTTCCCCTTTCGCCTTATATAATATCACCCGAACTTTGCGCGGCTGACATCGCGGGTAGATCGCGCCTCTTCCGTCCCACCCGGGAACCGGGAGAGCGCGGCTTATGTCCGAATATTATTCAGGAACGAGGCGTATTCGCGAAGACCCGCGGATTTGGATCACCTTAACGGAACATGGAGGCATTGCGGCATGAAGAAAGGACGCCAAGTCGATGGCATAAAAGTTTTGGGAAACCCCGCGCGGATCATCGGGCTTCTGGCCCTGGTCCTCTTGCTGGCGGGAAGCTGCACGGGCAAGGGATGCTCCTGCAAGGGATGCGGGAAAGACGGCGCGGACTCGGGAAAATCCGGACCCGGCGCCGACGGAGGCAAAGTCGTCAAGTCCGGCTCGACCGCCGACAAGGCGCCGGGAGGCGACGCGGCCAAACCAGGCGGGACCTCTCCCGATTCCGGCGGGGATAAGACGGCGACGGGCGGCCCCGGCCAGGACAAGACCAAGTCCGGCCCGACCACTCTTCCCGGCGCGGACAAGCCGCGGCCCGGCGACCCGGCCGATCCAAAACAGAAAGAGAAACTCAAGGACATGATACTGGAGGGAGACGGGGCCAATCCGCCCGCGGCCCCCACCGGCCTGGCCGCCATGGCGGTGGACGGAGTAAACGTGGCCTTGACCTGGAACGACGTCTCCAACGAGGAGTACGAGTACCAGGTGGACAGGGCCAACGAGTCCATGGCCTTCTCCGTGGCCCATCGTCTGGGAGCCAACTCCCAGACCGTGGTCGACGGTCCCCTCGATCCCGGGACCTACGAGTACAGGGTGAGGGCCATCGGAGCGGGAGGGGCCTCGCCCTTCTCGGGGCCCGTGTCCGTCACCCTCGAGGGAGCGGGCGACCCGCCCGAGGCCCCCACCGGCCTGTCGGCCGCGCCCGACCCGTCCATGCGCGTCTACCTGGCCTGGAAGGACAACGCCGACGACGAGACCTATTTCCGGATCGAGCGGGAGGACGAGCAGGGGGAATATATCGACCTGGCCATGCTGGGCCCGAACGTCGAGACCTATGAGGACAATATCGTCGAGGGAGGAAAGACTTACTCCTATAAACTATACGCCGGAAACGAGGCGGGAGAGTCCGGTCCCGCCGGACCGGTCTCGGCCGACCTCGAGGAAGTGGAAGAGCCGCCCGCGGCCCCCACCGGCCTTGCCTTCGACGTCATCAGCCCCATGAAGGCCGAGCTCCGCTGGAAGGACGAGTCGGACAACGAGACCTCTTTCATCGTCCAGGAGAAAAAGTCGGGCTTCGCCGGCTTCGTGCCCATCGATGAAACCGAGGCGGACGAGGACTCGATTACCCTGACCGCCCTGACCCCGGGCAAGTCTTATACCATGAGGGTCATCGCCAGGAACGCCGCGGGTGACAGCGAGCCCTCCAACGAGGTGACCTTCCAGACCCAGGGGTCCGGGTCACTGGCCAACGCCGTGATTACCGTCTCGCCCGACGGGACATTGACCATCGACAACCAGGTGGGGCAGGGCGCCCCGGCCCTCGAGCTTATCGAGTCCTCCGCCTCCGGCGGCGGAGTCACGGCCCGCATAGCCGTTACCAACGCCGATCCGACGGTCCAGCTCGAGAACGTTTACGTCGTGATCGAGGACTCGAGCGAGGAGGGCGTCACCCTGCAAGGCTGCGACCGCGGCCCGGACTCCTGCTCGGTCGGCGAGGGCGCGAGCAACAACGACCCGGTCGGTTACCAGTACGTCGAGGGCGGCGAGAAGGGCCAGGCGCCCCTGGGCGGGGAAATGCTGGACTTCGGAAAAATGACCAACGCCACCTGGGCCGTTCGCGATATCTGGCCCACCTGCGGCCAGGTCGGGGTCGAGTGGAATATCCAGGGCCTGGGAGGACAGACCGAACTGGCGGCCGCCATCTTCGGGGAAAAGGTACCCGCCGACTTCAGGCTGGACGCCAGGTACAACAAGGACAACTCCCTTTTCCTGGTCGAGGCCTATACGATAGGAGTAGACGCGGGAGACGGCTATCATGAACCGGGATCGAGAAACAATCCCACCGCCCGGCCCGTGACCTCCCTAAATAAGGGCGACCTCTTCGCGGTCAACGTCTCCATCGAGGCCGGCGACTGGATGGAAAGGCAGGGGAACATGGGAAGGTACCTGCCCGCGCCCAACGCCGACTACAAGTACTGGAAGCGCATTCCATTCGCCGTGACCTACGACCCGGCCGTGGTAAGGCCCATCTCGAGCAATAAAACAACGCCGGAGGGAGTGAAGGTAACCCCGGGCATACTCGATCCCATCAAGGCGCCCAACCAGCTTGACGACGGGTTCCTTATAACCTGGCAGAACAAGCACGACGACCTGGGGTACATGGGCGTGTTCACGGAGTATACCAAATTCACCTTTGATGAGGGAGAAGACGGCAATACCGTCTGTGGGCACTGCGGGCAGGAGGGATTCGTCAACGCGGCCGGCGTCAGCCAGGGACCGGACGCCGACGTCGAGACCACCCTGGCGGTCATCTATTTCGAGGTGATCGGCGAGGCGGGAACGGGAACGGCCATTCGGATAGCGCCCCGGCCCCATACGGGGTTCCAGCTTTACAAGACGAACGGGACCATTAAAGACGGGGACGACCAGGAGGTGAACGACGTCTACCTCGAGGTCAATCCCAGCCTCCCTCCCACCATATCCCTCGAGGGAGACCAGCAGGTGAATGAAACGTATATATGCGTTCAGTAACGGGTAAAGAAAATTCAGCCATGGCGCCGGAGGCGTTGAAGAAAATAAAGTCGCCTTTTTTGCCGGCGGTCCTTGCCGTTTCGCTTCTGGCGTGCCTGATGGCAGCGGCCGGCGCGGCGGGGCCCTCCTCGTCAGGCGGCAAGGGTAAACTCCGCCCACCCACTCATCCGATTAGGGCCGTCCAGGTGATGACCCTCGAGTGCGACGACTGGGATGAAGTAAGCCAAAGGCTCGACCGGTTCAAGGCCGCCGGGGTCAACGCCATTATTCTTCGCGTGTTCCACAACCCCGGCGACGGCTATTACAAGTTCGCCGCGCAAGGGGCCCCGGCCGGGGTGTATTTCAAGACCTCGAGGCTGCCGGTGGTGGCCGACGTCCTCGGGCCCTTTTGCGAGCTGGCTCAGAAGAAAGGCCTGGTTACCATCGCCTGGATGACCAGCCGCTACGCCATTTACGGCCACGAGGAGGAAATGTCGCTTCGGTGCATGGCCTGGGAATTCGGGTCGAAAAAGGCCGTCGCGACTCGGGGTTTCTCTCCCATATTGCCCGAGGCCCGGGAAAGGACCGCCGAGGTCTTCCGCGACCTGGCCGCGTATCCCATCCAGGGCGTGCTCATCCAGGACGACCTCATGCTTAAACATACGGAGGGCATGAATCCCATCGCCAGGAAAATATACAAGGCGGAGACGGGTAGGGAGGCCGACCCGGACAAGTTTTTCCTCGAGGTCGAGAAAAGGGGAAGCGGTTATATCGTGACCAAATACTCGGACGAGTTCGACCACTGGCGCAGGTGGAAGAACTCCAAGATAATCGAGTTCGCCGAGCGAATGAGAAAAGAGGTCCAGTCGGCAAGGCCGGGCGTGCCCGTGGGCGTGAACATGTATTACGAGACGCTCACCTCGCCGGACGACGCCTTGACCTGGTTCTCCCAGGACGTGGACGCGGCCATGGCGTCCAACCTGGACTTCTACGCCTTTATGTTCTATCACCGGCAGATGGCAAAGGAGCTTAATTTGTCCACCGCCGAGACCTTCGATCTTATCGGCCGGTCATTGGCCTCGATTATGCCAAGGGTCGACTTTCCCCAGCGGGTGTGGGTAAAGGCTCAAACCGTGGACTGGGACACCGGGGCCAGGGTACCCAGCTCCGAGCTGACCCGGATGCTGAACCTGGCCAAGAAATCGGGTAACGTCGGACTGGCCGTGATACCGGCGAAAAAATCCCTGGACCTTGAAGCGTTGAAGGAGGCGTATCGTTGAGAGAATTTACGCGATCGAATGATGGAAAGACAAAACGAGAGTCACTCGGCCTCGCGATAGCGGCGGCTCTAACCTTAGCGGCGCTTTTCTTTTACGCCTGCGGCGGCCCTTCCAAATTGGATCGAGCGAGCAAGGAGGGCGAGGCGTCCGGCGAGAACGCGGGCAAAGTCGAGGAAAAAAACGCGCCGCTCGGCAAGAGCGGGGAGGATGCCCCCTCCGTGCCGCCGGTCCCGGCCTCCGCCGGGATCGACAAGGAGACGAGCTTTACCCTCGTTTATTCCACGGGACTGGGCGGAGAGCTGGTTGACTGCGGCTGTCCCGGCCATCCGAGGGGAGGAATGGCCAGGAGGGCCCAGTTCGTGAAAGATATCGCCCACGCCCGGCCCGTTCTCCAGGTGGACGGAGGCGGAGCGTTCTTCAGCCCGAACAAGATAAACATGAAACCGGCGCCCAAGGATCTGGACGGCGCGAGAGTGATCGCCCGTTCCTACGCAAGGATGGGAATCTCCGCGGTTAACGTGAGCAAGTTCGACCTGGCCGGAGGGATCGACTTCCTGAAGAACGACGTCCTGGCCAAGGAGGGCAAGGGCAAACTTCCCCTGGTGTCGGCCAACCTGGTAAAGGACGGACAACTGGTGTTCCCTCCCTTCTCCATGGTCAAAAGCGGCGAGGCTTCCATCGGCGTGTTCGGCGTGTCGGACTCGGCCATGTCCCTGCCGGGGGGACGGCCAGACCTCGAGCCCGCTTATGAGCCGGGGGTCCGTTTTCTCGACCCGAAGGAATCGGCCGCCCGCATGGTGGCGGCGCTGAAGGGCAAGTGCGACCTTATAGTGGGACTTTACGGCATGGACCTGCGGACCGCCTCGACCATAGCCAAGGAAGTCCCGGGAGTCGATATAATAGTCGTCAGCGACAGGGGAGGGGCCAAGAAGCAAAGGCCCCTGGTGATCGGCGACACGCTTTTGCTTCAGGCCGGCGATCGGGGCATGTTCCTTGGCCGCATGGAGGTCACCCTGTTTCCCGGCGGCGTCAAGGAGGAGATATCCGAGACCCTTCGCCGGGATATGAAGGATGAACTCGAGCGCATAACCGCCCAGAAAGCGGCCTTTGCCGGCTCCATTGGCCGCGACCCCGAGGTCAGGTCGAGGCTGAGGACGATCGAAAAGGAGGAGGAAAGGATTCTGGAGCGGCTCCGCGGTTCCAAGTCCAGGTTCGACTACGACAACGCGCTGGTCTCGGTGGACCTGGACTTCCCCGAGGACCCGGAAGTGGCGGCCTGGGTCCAGGCGATCGGGGTCGAGGCAAGGACCACGCATTAAGGTCGGGACGACGGCCGGCCGGGCCTGTCCGGTTGTCGCGGCCGTCGGATTGATGCATAATTATATTTACCGCCCTCCGGTTTCCGGGCGAGCCCGCGCGAAGCCGGTCGGGACGATTTAGGACACACGCCATGCCGGCAAACCTTACACCCGAGTATCTCGAGGCGGAGAAGGCCTACCGCGAGGCCAAGACGAGCGAGGAAAAGCTCCACTGCCTCGAGTACATGCTCTCGGTCATACCCAAGCACAAGGGAACGGACAAGATGCAGGGCGAGCTTCGCCGGAAGATCGCCAAGCTGAACAAAGAGGAAACCAAAAAAAGCGGAAGCCGCAAGAGCTCGATGTTCAACGTGCCCAAGGAGGGCGCCGGCCAGGTCGTTCTGGCGGGCGCGCCCAACTCCGGCAAGAGCACCGTGCTCGCCTCCCTTACCAACGCCGAGCCGGAAATAGCCGATTACCCCTACACCACCGCCATGCCCCAACCCGGCATGATCCCCTACGAGAACATCAAGATACAGCTCGTGGACCTGCCCGGCATCGGCAAGGATTACACCGAGTCGTGGGTGCCCGGCATCGTGCGCAACGCGGACCTGGCGCTTTTGGTGGTCAACCTGGCCAGCGACGAGGTCCTCGAGGAGACGGAGTACGTTCTCGAGCGCCTGACCATGGGCAAGGTCGAGCTGGTGGAAAAGGTCACCCAGAGGTTCAAGCCCGACGGCTCCGCCCAGGTCAAGGCCAGGATGCTGCTGACCGGCTCCGACCACCCCGACGCGCCCGAGGTGATCGAGCTGATCGAGGAGGTCTTCGGCCGTAACTTTACCATGTGGCGCATGGGCAGGGGTATGGACGATCTGGCGGAGAAGGTCAAGATAAATATTTTTCAAGCGCTGGAAATAGTAAGAGTGTATACTAAGGGAAGAGGGAAGAAGCCCGAGTTCCAGGACCCGGTGGTCCTTCCCCTTGGCTCGACGGTGACGGACTTCGCTTTTCAGATTCACAAGGACCTTGCCCGCAACATGAAGTTCGCCAAAATCTGGGGCAAGGACAAGTACGACGGCCAAAAAGTGCAGCGCGATTACGAGCTGGTGGACGGAGACGTGATCGAGCTTCACGCCTGACGCCGCGGGAAAATCTTTCAGGAGAGTTTTTATGCTTTTACCGGACCAGGGGCCTGCTCGCGAGTTCTCGCCTAAAAAGGGCGACCAGTACATAACCACGCTGGGCGACGACGCTAGGGCCAAGGACGTGCCCGAGGGCATAGTCGTCATGCTTCGCGTGGTGGAGGGCGAGGAGCCGGGCAAGGGATACCCGATCGACAAGACCCCCGCCACCATCGGCAGGGACGACATGTGCGATATCACCATTGTCGACAAGAGGATGAGCCGCCAGCACGCCATGCTCTTTTACTACTCCCCCAACTTCTACGTCAAGGACCTGGGAAGCACCAACGGCACCTTTGTCAACGACAAGAAAATCACCCAGGCCGCGGTCAAAAATGGGGACCGCGTCAAGACCGGGAACACGCTGCTCGAGCTCATCGTGAGCCCGGCCGTTCCCCGGACCATCGAATGAAACCCGGGAGGAAAACATGCGCCTGGTAACCGCTTCCATGCGCCATCAAGGCCGATACAGGGACCACAATGAGGACCACGTGCTGGCGGCCGACGACGTCCGACTTTACGCCGTGGCCGACGGCGTCGAGGGCGAGCCCTTTGGAGAGATAGCGTCCCAGCTCGCGATCGAGACCCTTCACCAGACCATTAAGTCTATAAACCTGGACGAGGACGCCACCCCTCCCTTCGACTACGCCCAGGGCATTCCCCTGCCGGCCAGGGCGCTAAAGTTCGCCTTCCGCGAGGCCAACCGCCGCATAATCGAGAAGGGCGGGAAGGAAGAGAAATTCAAGGGCATGGCCACAACCCTGTGCGCGGCCTGGTTTATCGAGAACAAGCTTTTCGTGGCCAACGTGGGAGACTCGAGGGCCTACCTTACCAGGAAGGGAAAAATCCTCCAGCTATCCAAGGACCACACCACCCTGGCGCAGGGAAACTCGGACGAGAAGCTCGACTCCGCCTTTATGGAGGACTACAGCCCCAGCCTCGAGCACGAGCTGTCAAGGGCCATGGGGATAAACGACGACGTCGAGGTCCAGTTGACGGGTGGGGCCATCGAGGCCGGAGACGTGCTCATACTATGCACCGACGGGCTCTACGGCGACCTCCGGGAGTGGGAGATAATGGAAAAGGTGAAGGAAACCACGCCCAAGCTGGCCGCCAAGGCCCTGGTGGACCTGGCCATTAAAAAAGGCGGCATGGACAACGTGGCCGTCGTGATCGTCCAGGCGGCCTGACGGACGGGACCGGGCCGCATGAGCCGGGCCGACAACGTTCTGGTGGGACCGGCGGGATGGTCATATGAGGATTGGAACGGTCCCGTCTACCCCAGGCCGAGGCCCAAGGGGTTCGATCCCCTGTCCTTTTTAGCCGACGCCTTCGACGCCATCGAGATCAATACCACCTTTTATCACCCGGGCTCGAAAAAGAACGCCCTTTCCTGGGCGAGCCGCGTCTCAAACAATCCCAGGTTTCAATTCACCGTGAAAATCTGGAGCAGGCTCACGCACGAAAAAACGGCGTTCACCGGCGAGGACGCCGCGGCCGCCGGGATCGTTCCCCATGCTTTGGCCGAGAAGGGGATCTTGGGCGCGGCGCTGATTCAATTCCCCTGGTCCTTTAAGAACGAGCCCGGGAACGTCGAAAAAATATCTCGCCTGGCCAGGGAATTGAGTGGTCTTCCCCTGGCCGTCGAGGTGAGGCACGGCTCCTGGAACTCTAAAGAGTTTTTCGATTTTTTGCGGGACATGAATATTTCATTCGTCAATCTCGATCAGCCTTTGATCGGGGATTCCATGCCTCCCCTCCAAGTGGCGACGGGAGGGATCGGGTACGTTCGACTCCATGGCAGGAACAAGGAAAACTGGTTTAAAAAGGGGGCCGGACGCGACGACAGGTATCATTACCGATACGGGGAGGATGAATTAAGACCCTGGGTCGAGAGGTCACTCGCGCTGTCCGCTTCCAGCGAGACGGTGTTCGTCATAGCTAACAACCACTACAAGGGACACGCGGTGACTAACGCTCTCGAGATCAAGAGGGCGCTGGGGCAGAAGGCGGAGCTTCCTTTGTTGCCTGGATACGGGCTTCCCCTTTTTCCCGATTGAGTCTCTGGCCGAAGGGGAACGAAAGGGAACCGGCAAATACTACTTCCCTCATTCGAAGCGCCTTGCCGCGTTCCCTAAAAAAACTGGACGCCCCCCTGGAGCGCCCATTCCCGATTCCAGAGCGCCCCTACTCCTCCTCTTCTTCCTGTCTCCTGCTCCTGTCGAGAAGGTACTCGTAGCGTTCCTTGAGCATGTCAGCCGGAATCAAACGGATGCGCTTGCAGCGCCTGCATTTGATTTCCACGGTGTCCTCGGTGAGCTTGGCCACCAGGTTACCGCATTCGCATCGCTCGTCCACGCGCTCCTTGCCGTCAAGGTACTTCTGACAGCTTTTGCACTGGATCGCGTCATCTGATAAATACTCGTCGCAAAAAGGACAACGTTTCATTTGTATACCTCCATGTACTAACGCCCGCTTGATATTTACTATACAATATATCCATGATAATTCAAACGATATAATGCGATATGGCCAAACCTGGCATTTGAGGGCCGCCTTGCCGGTTACGGGCGCCATGAATGAAATTGTTTCTATTTAATTGTGAAAGCCAGGCGGCCCCATGAGTATGGAAGTAAACCATCAAAAAGGGACCATGTCAAGAAAAGACAAAGAAGGAGAAAGCGGGAAAGATATGGGCCAAAGACCCCAAAAAGTTTCCGCAAAGCATGGCGTAAAATGGGGGGCGCAGGCCGAGACAATGATCGCCTCCGTCGTTTTTTTCGCGATTCTCGCCATATCCGGTCCGTTAGGACCGCCCGCCAACTACGCGGATACGCCTTTGGTCGACCCTGCGGGTATCCTCCAGGTTTACCCGTGGCAGGTTTTTAACGCGGACCAGATAGGGAAATCCCATTTCCCGCTGTGGAACCATCTCACCGCCATCGGCGAGCCGCATATGGCCAACATACAGACCGCGTTCCTTTATCCGATTTATTGGATCTGGCAAGCGGCGGGCGCGGGTAAGACGGGCTACGGCCTGCTGCTTCTTCTCAAGCTCTGGATGGCCTCGATCTTCTGGTTCGTCTTCGCGAGGAGGACCATGACCTCTTTCGCCGGCGCCGTAATTTGCGGGGCGGCATACGGATGCGGCGGCTACTGCCTGTGGTTCTTGCAGCTTATCGACGTTAACTCCCAGATGCTGCTCCCTCTCCTCTTGATATTTTTGCCGAGGACTGTAAAGCGTCCCGATTTCAAAAGCCTCATCGCTTCCGCCTTTTTGGTCTTTCTGGCCCTCGCGGGGGGACACCCGGAGGCGTCCTTTATAACCGTCCTCGTGGCCGTCCTCTACGCGCTGTTTCTTTTTGCGTCCGAAAAGGAGCGCGGGAGGGCGGGGTCCGCTCCCTCCCTGGGCAAGGATGGTTTTCTAGCGCGGCTTATACCCATGGCCATGGCCGGCGCGCTCGGTCTTTTGCTGTGTATGGCGGTTCTCTTGCCCTTTATAAATTATCTTGGCCGGTGCTGGACCATGCACGGTCCGGGATTCGGTTTTTTCCATCTCGACCCCCGGGCCCTTTTCAATTTATTCGTTCCCGGGGTCCATCGATTATTCGGAGGCATGCCCGCCGAGATTCCCGTCGAGCACGTGGGCAAGACGGCCCTCGAGGCCTTCGCTCTTGCTTACTCGGCTACTTCCGTTCCCGGCAATCTGCCTCCCGCCGGGCTCGTCGTCGCGGCGCTGGCGGCGGCGGGCGCCGTTTCGGGCTCGGCAAAATCCAGGACGGCCCTTTTTTTCACGGGGCTTTTCCTGGTTCTGACGGGCCTGACTCTCGGTCTTCCCGGTTTCAATCTGATAGCCTTCATTCCTCCCTTTAACGTGAACTCGAACTTCAAGTTTTTCTTTTCCGAGATACACGCCTGCCTGGCGGCGCTGGCCGGCGTGGGCTTCGACCGGATTTTTCTCTCGTCCGCTCGCGGGTGGGGACGCTCTTGCCGGGCGTGGCCGCCCATGGCCGCCGCCATATCTGTTCCCGCTATCGCGCTGGTCTCACTCGCGGTACTCTCCTCGCCTGGCGGCGCGTCTTCCATACCTAGGCTCGAGCTTATCGCCTACGCCGGACTTGGTCTGCTTGTATTTTCGACCTTGTTATTCCTGGCCGTTATGGCCCCCGGAAAAAGATCGGCGAGGGCCTTATCCTGCCTTCTCGTTTTGTTCTCGATATATCTCGTGGGCAAGAGCGTGGTCCCCTTCGTCACCTTGGAGCGGCCAGGCAAGGCGGAAAAGTCGGAGCTTGTATCCCGGCTTCTCGAGAGCGGGGAAAAAAGACAAACGGGACTTGACGGCTACTGGCCGGCCAACCTGCCGGCGGCCGAGTCCATCAAGGACGTGAGGTCGTCGGACGCCCTTTTTTACAAGCCCTACGCCGACCTGATCAACGAGATAAACGGGCTGAGCCCCGAGGAAGGACTGGGATATTTCTATCCCTCCTACTTCACCCGTCCGTCGCCGGACAGGATATCCGCGCCGGCGGCGAAAAAACTCTGCCTTGACCGAATATTCTCCGGCCACGCCTGGATACCCAACGGCGTGGTGGACCTCGCGCTGGCCAGGGGAGACATGATCGCGCCCGCGGCCAAACCGGCGCGATCTGTTTTCGACTATGGAAGCGGATTCCCCCGCGAGGCGCCCGGACTTTTTCTTCACGCGCCAGGTTCGATCTGCTTCACCCTTAATCAAGCGCATGATCGAGGCGATGAAGGGGGCGAGCTGTATTTCCGTCCCGGCTTTTTACAAAGCGGGAACGGCCCGGGAGCGCGGGGAGACGGAACTATCTTCATAGCGGTCCTTGCCGATGAGGGCGGGAAGAGACTTGGATACGCCCGCATGATTTGCCCGGAAGGATCGTCCTTTCCTCCCGTCAAAATCGAGTCCCCGGGAAGCTCGATGGTCAAGCTTTCCACCTTGCCCGGAGTGAAAAACGACAATCGAAGCGACTGGTCCGGGTTCTCCGAATTGTCGTGGCATCCCGGCGGCTACTCTCCTCCACCCGGTCCCGTTTGGTCCGCCGGCGCTGACGGGCCTTTCCTTTACAAGGTCGATCACCCGCCATGGGCCCATTTGGAAAACGACCTTGCCCCGTTGCCCGCGGCGCGAGAGGCCGGAGACCTGGTCCGAATCCACGCGGGAAAAGGCGAGGGCGGGACCGTCGTTATACATGAAGCCTGGTACCCGGGATGGACCGCCGAGGCAAAGGGAGGGTCTTTATATATCGAGGCCGCCCCGGATAAGACGTCCATGAAAGTCAGGTTGCCGGAGGGGAGCGAAAACCTGACCCTGCGCTTCGTTCCGGCGGATTTCCGGGTGGGCCTGTTTGTATCGCTGGTCACCGTTCTGGTATCCTTTTCCCTGCTAATTTTTATAAAGAGCGTGAAAAAGAAAGATGACCCATAAAAGCGATAAGCGCGAAAACGCCCAAAGCGTACCGGTGGAAAAACGGATCATATCGGCCCAACCCGACCTCGCTCTGCCCGTTTCTTTTCGAGAGTCCGTCCTGGCGGCGATACTCGTGGCCGGAGCGCTGGCCCTGGCCTACGGGCCCGACAAGGCCTCGGGGCATTCCATCTACGGCGGCGTTATCCAGGACGTGACCAATATTTACGGGTTCGCCTGCTGGGACGATTTCTCCCGCTCCGAGTTGCTGGCGGGCCGCTTTCCTCTTTGGAACCCCCATGGCGCCTTTGGCGTCCCCCATCTGGCCAACATGCAGTCATCCATATTCTTTCCGCTGAACCTGGTCAAATGGGCTTTCGGGTTCTGGACCTGCATCGACGCGCTGATCATGGCCCGCCTTTGGCTGGCGGGTTTTTTTACTTTCCTTCTGGCCAGGAAATCACTGGGCGTGGGATTCTGGCCCGCCATGGCCTCGGCCGTCGCCTTCGCGCTCACGGGATACATGACGCGCTACGTTTATATGTCTCACTTGAACGTGGAGACCCTGATTCCGCTTCAGGCTTTCCTGATGGTCCTTTTGGCCCAAAGGGCTTCCATTGTCCGTTTCCTGGCGGCCGGCCTCGGGTTTGCCCTCCTCGTTTTGGGAGGTTTTCCCGAGGCGTCCCTTTACGCCGTTCTTTTCGCGCTTGCCTGGTATTTCCTCGCCGCCGGCCTGACGCCGCGAGCGGCCTTCACCGCCGCCGGGTGCGCGGCGCTGGGACTGATAATATCTCTTCCTCAAACTTTGCCTTTCGCCGAGTACCTGGCCAACGCCTGGACCTATCACGGGCCGGGCTCGGGCGCTCGCAGCCTGGACCCTAAATTTTTGATCACGCTCGTCATGCCCTGGTTCTTCGGGGAGAACGGCCAGAGCCCGGCCGGGTCCTTCCTGGCGCCATATCTTGGAGTCATGCCGGTGTTCCTGGCCCTCGCGGGAATAGGCGTGGCTCGAAAACGCGGCGCCTTCGGGGCGGGACTTATTGTCCTGACGATCATTCTGGCGGGCGTCGTTTTCGGCGTCGCCCCCTTTCGCTGGATCGGAAATATCTATCCCTTCAGCGTCACCTATAACGAAAAGTACGCCCTTGCCTGCCTCGCGCTTTCGGTTTCCCTCCTGGCGGCCTTGGGCGCTGAAAACCTCTTGAGCGGCAAGTCCTGGAAAGCTCCGGCCCTCGCGGGAGGAGGAATGATCGCCTTCATCGGTCTCAACATTATCGCCGGTCTTCCGAGCGTTAACTGGTTCAGTCCGGTTTGGGCCTTTGGTCTTTTAAAGCCGTGGACCATATTGACGTCGGTCTTCCTGCTGCTCTCGGCGTTGTTTCTGTCGAGACCAAGCGTAAAAAGGACCATCTCGGGCCGGGCCATGGGCGCTTCCCTCTTCGTCCTCCTTTTGCTTGGACTTCTCTTTGACGCGAGGGGGAACAACCCCAACTGGAACGACGACCTCGAGTCCAGGGTCGGCGCTCTAAGGAACAGGCTTCCGGCCTCGGAGGGCAGATACCGGGTCCACGTGGACCCTACGATAAAGGACCTGTTTCCGAACCTGACTCTTCCGGCGGGCGTGGACGACGTCCGCTATTACGACCCCCTTTACCCGCGAAGCTACGTGGACTACATGGCCGGGATTAACGGACTCGAGGGCGAACAGATATTGGAAAGCTATAACGAGAACATGCTTTTCACCATCGGCCGCGACCATCTGACCGTTCCTCTCGCCGAAGTGGCCAACGTTTCTTTGCTGGTGTTGCCGACGCCGTGGGACGAGCGCCTGGTGGACCGGGATTTGTTAATGAACGCCGTCACCATAAGTTCCAGAAAAGAGTCCTGGCTGAGGCTGGAGGAAACCTCTTGTTTCGGCGAGAAAAAAAGGTCGCTGATCGAGCACGCCCCCGTAAGGATAGAGGGCATGGTCGAGGCGCGGATGAAGGAGTCCAGTAGCGGTGACGCCGCGCCGTCCGCGTCTCGCGAGGAAGTGGAAATCAAATTCGAGGTTGGCATGCCGGACGACCAGACGCTGGCCGGTGGAGCGCCGGGAGATGGCGCGTTCATGACGGCTTTCAAGTCCGGCAAGGACGGTGAGATTATCCTTTTCTCCCGTTATATCGATCCCAAGAACAACTTCTCGGACCTGGGCTGGAAGCCTTACGAGGCTCGCGCGTGCACGCTGAGGCCAGGCGTCTCGTCTCCCGCGATGGAGTGGAAGCTCGCGTTGACGTTGCTTCCCGGCCCGAGGGGAGACTTAACTCGCGACGCGGCGGCCTGGGCGGACCTGAGGCTGAAGAGTCCCACCGACATGGGGGTGGTGAAAAGAATAGGCGAGGGCGGTCCTCCCTTCGTCTATGCCAACGAGAACTCCATGAAGAGGGCCGCGGTATTTACCGGGCTGGCGAGGGTACCAAAAGGACAAACCGTGATCGAGGCCATGCGGGAGACGGGAGCCAATCTGCCCGTCATGCTGAGGAAAATGGCCTATATAAACGAGGTCCCGCCGCAAAGGGGCAAGCTTAAAGATACCAAGCCCGCGGACGAGGACCTGGAAACGCGGGAGCGCCTTCCCGGCCGCGTCGAGTACAAGGTCGGTTCACGCTCGTCCGGCTACCTTTTCCTTTCGGACCAGTATTTCCCGGGATGGCGGGCTTTTCGGCAAAGCGCGGACGAGCGCGTGGAGGAAAAAATCCTGAACGTCAACGGCGCGTTTATGGCCGTGTTCTTGCCTCCGGGCGAATCGGTTATCACCCTGGTTTACGCGCCCTGGGGATTCAGGGCGGGCTTATGGGCGGGCCTTTCAAGTTTGCTTTTTGGGCTTGTGCCGGTTCTTTATTCATCGGGCGGGAAAATTCGAGGTCCGGGGCGAACGCCGGGCAAGTCTGGAGAATAGACGCCGGTTATCCAATGAGGGCCTTTCATTTTCCAGGCGAGCGGCATGACCCTTATTTGGAGGCGGTTTTAGACGATCCGGCTCATGCATTCCTTGACACCTTACGGCTTATCATCTAACTTATGCCTTAAGAACGCGAAAGGGAGAGGGCGGCCGAAATTGACCGCCCGCGTTGGTTTAATGTCGGGAAAAGTTTACATACGGACCTTCGGCTGCCAGATGAACGTCAAGGACACGGAGCGCATGATGGGCCTCCTGGCCGAGCGAGGATACGCCCCATGCGACGACCCGGGCGAGGCTGACGTCCTGCTGGTCAACACCTGCTCGGTGCGCGAAAAGCCGGAACAAAAGGTCTTCGGGGCGCTCGGGCGGCTGAAGTCAGCCAAGGACGCGAACCCCCGCGCCGTGATCGGCGTATGCGGGTGCGTGGCCCAGCGGATGGGCCAGGAGCTTTTGGACGCCGTAAACCATCTCGACCTGGTAGTGGGAACTCAGGCCATTCACCGCCTGCCCGAACTGGTGGAAAGGGCCAGGGAAGGGGAACGAATAGCCGCCGTTGACTGGCTCGAGGTGGGCGACCAGGACCTGTTCGCGACGCCCCGGGAGCCGGCCGGAGGGATAAGCGCCTTTGTGTCGATCATGCAGGGCTGCGACAATCATTGCGCCTATTGCATCGTCCCCAGCGTGAGGGGTCCGCAAGTAAGCAGGAAAATGGACGCCGTGATCGGTGAAACATCGGCGCTTGCGGAAAAGGGCGTCCGCGAGATAACCCTATTGGGACAGAACGTTAACGCCTACGTTGACGGATCGACGCGTTTTCCCGATATCCTGGACATGGTCTCCCGCGTGGACGGCGTGGCCAGGGTCAGGTTCACCACCTCCCATCCCAAGGACCTGGACGACCGCCTCATCGAGGTCATGGCGGAGAACGATCGGATCATGGAGAACTTCCACCTGCCCGTTCAGGCCGGTTCCGACGCGGTGCTGGCCCGCATGAACCGGGGATACGATTCCGCCCGGTATCTGGGGCTGATCCGAAAGCTGCGCGAGGCCATGCCGGATATCGGAATTACGACCGACCTTATAGTGGGCTTTCCCGGCGAGACCCAGATGGATTTTCAGGCTACCCTGGACCTGGTAAGTGAGGTCCGGTACGACGAGACCTTCAGCTTCCGCTACTCGATAAGGCCCGGGACCCAGGCGGCCCTATTTGACGGACAGGTCCCGGAGGACGAAAAATACGACCGTCTCTACAGGCTACAGGAACTCCAGCGCCGGATTACTGAAAACAAGAACCTGGAGCAAGTGGGCAAGACCCACGAGGTGCTGGTGACGGGAACAAGCAAGACCGATCCCACCAGGATGAGCGGCAGGAGCAGGACCAACCGGCTGGTGCATTTCTCCAGGAATGGCCATAAGCCGGGAGACTTGGTAAAATTGAAGATAACTCGGGCCCTGAAGCATTCTCTCGCGGCGCAAGAGGACGGGCCGCGTTAAAATGGCGTCCCCAAGGAGGAGACATGTTTATAGAAATGAAAGTCGCCGGAATCGTTCTTGATCCTTACTCGAACGTGCCCATCGTGGTTCTCCGCGACCAGGAGGAAAAAATTACCGTGCCCATCTGGATTGGGCTGGTCGAGGCCAGCGCCATCGCCATGGAACTGGAGAACATCAAGATACAAAGGCCACTGACCCACGACCTTATAAAGAACATCCTTCACGACCTCCAGGTCAACGTCCTCAAAATCGAGGTCACCGACCTCAAGGAAAACACCTATTTCGCCCTGATCCACCTCCAAAAAGGAGAGCAGGTCGTGCAGGTCGATTCGCGCCCATCCGACGCCATTGCCGTGGCCCTTCGCACCGAGTCGCCCATCTTCGTTTCCGAGGAGGTAATCGAGAAGTCCAAGAACATGGAAACCCAGGACACGGCCTTTACCCAGGAGAACCGCGACAAGTGGACGGAGATACTCGAGAACTTAAATCCCGAGGACTTCGGAAAGTATAAAATGTAACATGGAGATTTCCAGGTCCCATCCCCCAGGCGGCGGACCGGCAAGTAGGACCAGGGCGATAACGGCGCTCATTTTGTGGGCGCTGTTGGTTTTGGCGCTGTCCGTCATCATGATTCCCCAGGTCGGTCCCAAACCTTTCAAAGCCTCGGATAAGCTCGCGCACGCGGCTTTTTACGCGCCGCTGGGCGCGCTCTGGGTATGGGCTTTCGGAGGGGGACGGCGTAAAAAACTTCTCGTCCTTGCCGGCGCGGCCTTCGCGCTCACCTTCGGGGTCGCGCTCGAGTTCGTTCAGGCCGTCTTGCCCTGGAGGTCCTTCGAGCTTTGGGACATGGCGGCCGACCTCGCCGGAGGCTCGGCTGGCGCGGTCCTGGCCGCGTTCGCGCCCGGGTTTGGACATTGGACGCCTCTACCCGGCAAACGCCGAAAAGGCGAAGAGCGCCGCGGAGAGGGCCCAAGCGAAGTGTCCGATTGAACGCCTCCCAACCTGAAAGAGACAAGTTTCTGAAACCCTCCCGCCGGCCCCGCATCAAAAGTATAAGACAAATAGTAAAGAGGAATTCGCGACGGCCCATATGGGCCCACAAGGAGTTTCGAGCGAGGAGTGATGTTGATCTTTTCCCGTCCAGCGGCTAGCTTAATTAGTGCTTCAGTAATTCTTACTTCAGCGAGGAGGGAGAAAAGATGAGCGTCAGATGGGACCCGTTTAGAGACCTCGTCACTCTTCAGGAGCACATGAACAGGCTTTTCGACGACTCGGTCGCCGAGCATCGTCACCCCGACGGCATGGCCGGATGGCATCCACCCGCCGACGTGAGCGAGTCTCAGGACGAGTTCCAGATTTTTCTCGAGGTGGCGGGCATGGAGCCGGACGGGTTCGACGTCAGGGTCGAGAAAAACCGGATGTCCATTCGGGGAGAGCGGAGAAGACGTCCCCATTCCGGGCAGGCCTTTCGGCAGACCGAGATCATGGTCGGGCCCTTCCACCGCGTTTTTATTCTGCCGGCGGACGTGGACCCGGAAGGAATTAACGCCAACTATAGAAACGGCATCCTCGAGGTGGTCATCCCCAAGGTAAAGGGCCTGGGCGCCAGGAGCGTCGAGATCAAGACAAAATAATATAACGCGCGCGCGAAAGGAGGGGCCGGTTGCATGACCGGCGCGGAATATATGAAAGCGGCGTCTAGATTATTAGTGGCATATTTCATTACGTTCTTTGACGGCCTCGTCTCGGGCCGGGCTGGGAGGATTTGAAGTTATGTCCGACCTTGCCCTTTTACTTTGGCCCAAATGGCGCTCGATGGTGAACGGCTCGGGCAAGAAGGGAGAGAACGCCAAGACCTTCACCCTGGTGCTTCTCGCCGGAACGGCTTGTCTTGTGATCTTCATGGCCTCCCACTACATTTTGAGCTACATTCGAGACCTTTACATAGGACCCGGGCTCGAGCTGGCCGACCTTCGCTTCGCCATCAACAAAAGCCTGCTGGGAATGGCGGTCATGACCTTTATGGCCGTATTGATCTTCTCCAATATCATTACGGCCCTGTCCACGTTCTTTCTTTCCGACGACCTGCAACTGGTGGGCTCGCTTCCCGTTTCTCACGACTCGGTTTTCCTGGCCCGGTTCATCGAGCAGGTGGTCGACTCGTCATGGATGGTGGTCATTTTCGGCTCGCCCGTGTTCGTGGCCTTCGGCGTGGTTTACGGCGCGGGCCTTGTATATTACGCCTCGATACCGGCGGTCATCGTTCCCTTTATTCTGATACCGGCGGGGCTCGGAGTGGTGGTGACCATGGCCCTGGTCAGCGCCTTCCCGGCCAGGAACATCAGGGACGTAATTTTTCTCCTCATCATTATCGGAGCGGCCATCATCTTCACCCTTTTTCGTATCATGCGTCCCGAGCGGGTCTTCAACCCCGACGAGCGGCTCGAGGTGGTGGATTTCCTGCAGACCATCCAGATGCCGGCCACCCTTCCCAGCCAGTGGGTCACCGAGGTCATGTCCTCTTTGGCCAACGGCGGAATGAACGGAGACGGATGGATGTTCCTGGCCCTTTTATGGACAACGGGCCTGGGCTTCGTGGCCCTTTCCCTGGTCTTTTCGCGCTACCTGTACTCGGACAGCTTCTCGAAGAGCCAGGAGGCCACGAGGACATTCATCTCCCGCACCAGCGTCTTGAACTTTATGGTGAGGACCATCAGCTATCCCTTCAGCCCCGCCACCAGGCAGATGGTGATGAAGGACGTCCGCTTTTTCATGAGGGACACGACCCAGTGGTCGCAACTTTTCCTTCTCGCCGGGCTGGTGGTGATCTATATCTTCAACTTCAAGATCGTGGACGCCAGGCTGCATGACATCAAGTTCAACGCCCAGAACGCCATCAGCTTCCTCAACATCGGCCTGGCCGGCTTCGTTCTAACGGCCCTCTCGGCAAGGTTCGTTTTCCCGATGGTCAGCCTGGAGGGCAGGGCCTTCTGGATCGTCAAGACTTCTCCCCTTTCCCTCAGGGGGTTTTTGTGGAGCAAGTTCCTTATCAGCCTTTTGCCCCTGGCGATGGTGGGCGAGGGTTTGGTCATTATTACCAATTACATCCTCGAGGTCGAGACCATCGTCTGGTACATAAGCCTGATCACCATCCTGGGCGTGGCCCTGGCCATCACCGGGCTGGGCGTGGGCCTGGGTGCCCGGTATCCCAAGTTCAACGTCGAGAACCCGTCCAAGGTCGCCACCAGCTTCGGCGGCGTGATCTACATGGTGGTCACGACCTCGACCATCGGGCTGATGGTCTTTCTCGAGGCCCAGGCGGCCGCTTATTACGCCATGGCCAAGTACCACATGTTCGGCATAGTCATGACCGACTGGGGATGGGTGAGAATCGTCGCGTCTTTTGCCCTGGCCGCCCTAATCGTGCCCGTCGCCGTTTTTGTCCCTATGAAAATCGGACGCAAGTGGATCGAGGACCTGGAGATAAGTTAGGCTATAAAGCAGAAATGGCGGTCTTCGGATAGGTCCCTGCTGGGATCAGGCCCCGGCTTCCAGCCTGGCCTGTCTGCCCAGAAGGTCCGCGAGGTACCGGGCCGTGTACGACCCCGCGACGTGGGCCACCTCCTCGGGCGGTCCCTGCCCCACGATGGTCCCGCCGTCATCGCCGCCCTCCGGGCCCAGGTCGATTATCCAGTCGGCGGTCTTGACCACCTCGAGGTTGTGCTCGATAACTATGACCGTGTTGCCCTGGTCCACCAGCCTGCGAAGCACGGTCAGAAGCTTCTTGATGTCGTCGAAATGAAGACCCGTGGTCGGTTCGTCCAGGATATACAGCGAGCGGCCCGTCGAGCGCTTGGACAACTCCCTCGAGAGCTTGATCCTTTGGGCCTCTCCTCCCGAGAGGGTGGTGGCGGCCTGGCCGAGCTTGATATAGCCCAGGCCCACGTCGATAAGGGTCTGAAGCTTGGCCCGTATTACCGGGATGGACGATAAAAAGTCCATGGCCTGGTTGACGGTCATGTCCAGAACGTCCGCGATGTTCTTGCCCTTGTACTTCACGTCCAGGGTCTCCCGGTTGTAGCGGCGGCCGCCGCACACGTCGCAGGTGACGAAAACGTCGGGCAGAAAGTGCATCTCTATCTTGATCATGCCCCCACCCTCGCAGGCCTCGCACCTGCCGCCCTTGACGTTGAAAGAATACCTGCCCACCTTGTAGCCGCGCATTTTAGACTCGGGCAGCTTGGCGAAGAGGTCGCGGATGGGCGTGAAAGTCCCCGTGTAGGTGGCCGGGTTCGAGCGCGGCGTCCGGCCGATGGGAGACTGGTCGATATCGATGACCTTGTCCAGGTAATTGAGCCCCGTAATTTCCTTGTGCTCTCCCACCTGGGACCGGGAGCGATAGAAATACTGGGCCAGGGCCTTGTACAGCGTGTCGATGACCAGGGTGGATTTGCCCGAGCCGCTGACTCCCGTCACGCAGGTAAACAGACCGATGGGAAAGGAGGCCGTTATGTTCTTTAAATTATTCTGAGCCGCCCCTTTTATAACCAGCCTCTTCTTGGTGGGCCTCTTGCGGGGAGGGACCTCGATGAAGTCCTTGCCCGAAAGGTAGGCCCCGGTGATCGAGTTGGGGTCCGCCATGATCTGCTCGGGAGAACCCTGGGCCGTGACCTGACCGCCCTTTCTGCCCGCGCCCGGGCCCATGTCGATTACGTGGTCGGCGCTGAGGATGGTGTTCTCGTCGTGCTCGACCACTATCACCGTGTTTCCCAGGTCCCTCAGCCGGGTCAGGGTCTCGATCAGCCTCTGGTTGTCGCGCTGATGGAGTCCTATTGAAGGCTCGTCCAGGATGTAGAGCACTCCCACCAGGCTCGAGCCGATCTGGGTGGCCAGCCGTATGCGCTGTCCTTCCCCTCCCGAGAGGGTGGCCGACGAGCGGTCCAGGGTAAGGTAGCCCAGGCCCACGTTAAGGAGGAAGCCCAGTCTTTCCTTTAACTCTTTCACGATCCTGGCCGCTATCAGGGCCTCCTTTTCCGTAAAGCTCAGGCTATCGACCCAGTCCAGGGCCTCCTTGATGGACATGGAGGAAAGGTCGGCAATGGATGAACCTCCCACCTTGACGTTAAGGCTCTCCTTTCTAAGGCGCTTGCCCTCGCAGTCCGGGCAGGGCATGATGGACATGAACTTTTGCAGTTCCTCCCGGATCATCTCGGAGGTCGTCTCGCGAAACCTCCTGCTTAAATGGGGGATCACGCCCTCGAAGGGACGAGTGAACTCGTGGCTCATGTTCGAGTCGCTTTCGAGGCGGAACTCGATCTCCTCGTCCCCCGACCCGTAAAGGAGGATGTTCTTCACCTTTTTCGTCAGCTTTTCAAAGGGCTTAGTCAACTCGAAACCATAGTGGCGGGAAAGGGCCTCGAGCATCTGATAGTAATAATCGGAGCTTCTTTTTTCCCAGGGAGCGATGGCCCCCTCCCGAAGGCTTTTCTTGTGATCGGGCACGATAATGTCGGGGTCGAAGTACATCCTGGTGCCAAGGCCGTCGCAGGACTGGCAGGCCCCGTAGGGGTTGTTGAAGCTGAACATCCGGGGAGATATCTCGGGGTAGCTGACTCCGCAATCGGGGCAGGCGAACTTTTCCGAGAAGATGGCCTCGGCGTCCTCCTCGTCGGCGAAGTCGATTTTGACTATGCCGTCGGCCAGCTTGAGGGCAGTCTCGATGGAGTCGGCCAGGCGGCGCTCGACCCTGTCGGGCTTGATCTTCAGCCGGTCCACGAAGACGTCGATGGTGTGCGGCTTCTTCTTGTCCAGCTGGATATCCTCGGCCAGGTCTCTCAAGTTCCCGTCCACTTTGACGCGAATGAAGCCCTCCCGGCGGAGGCGGTCGAAAACCGTTTTATATTCGCCCTTTCTGTTCCTGGCAATAGGGGCTAGCACGTTGATCCGCGTGCCCTCGGGCTTGGCCATAAGCTGGTCAACCATCTGCTGCACCGTCTGGCTGGTGATTTCCTTGCCGCACTGGTAGCAGAAAGGATGTCCAACTCTAGCGTAAAGTACCCGTAAATAATCGTAAATTTCCGTAACCGTGGCCACGGTCGAGCGGGGGTTTTTGCTCACCGTCTTCTGCTCGATGCTGATGGCGGGAGACAGGCCCTCGATGGTATCCACGTCTGGCTTGCCCATCTGCTCGAGGAACTGCCTGGCGTAGGCCGAGAGGCTCTCCACGTACCGGCGCTGGCCCTCCGCGTATATGGTGTCAAAGGCGAGGGAACTCTTGCCCGAGCCGCTGACTCCCGTTATTACCACCAACTTGTCGCGGGGGATCGTTACGTCGATATTTTTAAGGTTGTGCTCCCTTGCCCCTTTTACTACTATTTTATCGGCTCCCATTTATCCTGTCTCCAGTTTGTCGGCGAAAAAGAGTGAACTCAAAACTTCTATAATAGCTGGAATCGCTTTTTTCTTCCACCGGCGCGCCGGCTGAAAACTTTGGCGCCCGATGAGCGCGGATTCAAACGGCTGATTCGGCGGTCTTGAAATAAGGGGGGTTCCGCACTATAATTACTTTTTCGACGGGCCCATAGCTCAGCTGGCTAGAGCCCCCGGCTCATAACCGGGTTGTCGCAGGTTCGAGTCCTGCTGGGCCCATTAACGAACAATATGGAGAAGCTTCATGTATCGTTCCTCACTTGCCGCAATTGACCAGGAATCCTTCCGAGGAGGACGGTGAAGTTTACTTTCAAGGCGCCAAGGCGCCTTTTTTATTTTCTCGGGGCATTCGCCGCGTAAGGGGAAGAAATTGAACCAGACCATCCAGGACCTTATCGTTTTGCAGAGAATAGACCTTCGCCTGGCAAGGCTGAAACGGACGCTCGAGGAAATACCCTCGCGCAGGGAAGAGCTGGAAAGGGAGCGCGAAACGGCCCGCGAGGATATCCAGAAGAAGCGGGAAGAACTCGAGGCGTCCAAAAAGGAACTCAAAAGAAAGGAAAACGAACTGGCCGACGGCGAGAGGAGGCTGGGAGAGCTGCAGGCCAAGCTCAACCAGGTCAAAACCAACAAGGAATACGACGCCGCCCAGAAAGAAATAGACGAGCAGCGGAAAAAGATTGGCCGGATCGAGGAGGCCATACTTATTTTATACGACGAGGTGGAGGAGACGGAGGCGGCCAGGGAAAAGCTCGAGAGCGACTGGAGCGAGAAAAAGGCCGAGTACGATGAAACGGATTTGAAAATCGACGCGATCGAGAAGTCTTCCACCTCCGAGCTTGCGGAAAAGAATAGCGATAGGGAAAAAATTATCAAGGAAATCGATAAAAAAGCCCTTGAAAAATATGAAAGAGTAGTGGGCCTTAACGGTGGAGCGGGACTGGCGCGCGCGGACAAGGAAATCTGCCAGGGATGCTTTTATCATCTTCCCGCCCAGGCGTATAACCTCGTTTTGAAGGGCGAGGAGATATTGACCTGCGGCAACTGCCAACGGATACTGGTGCACGTTGAGGGAGGCCTCGAGCCGGAGGAGGAAGAAGATGGCGCGTGAATCGGAAATACTCATGACCCTGGCCGAGACGCTTGACGTGGAAAAGACGCTCGAGACTCACGGCATCCACGGGGAGGACCTGGCGGGGGTCCTGGCCAAGGCGGCGGCGCTGGCGAGAAAAATGGAGAAGCCGCCGGCGGACGCCGAGTTCGTGCTCATGACCGACGGGGCCTCGAGGGGCAATCCCGGCCCGTCGGGCGCGGGGTTCGTCATCTACCGGGCCGACCGCTTGCTGGAGGGCCAGGCCCAGTATCTGGGCGAGGTGACGAACAACCAGGCCGAGTACAACGCCCTTATACTGGGGCTTACCCGCCTCGCCGAGCTGGGCGCGAGGAAGGTCGTGGCCAAGGCCGACTCGGAGTTGATGGTCAAGCAGATGAACGGTGAATACAAGGTAAAGAACAAGAACATCACTCCTCTTTTTATACGGGCCAAGCAGCTATCGCGGGAGTTCGAGTCCTTTCGCATCGAGCACGTCATGAGGGAGGAAAATTCCCGGGCCGACGAGATGGCCAACCGCGCCATAGACGAGTTCCAGGACGATTGAGCGGCGGGGAAGTTTTGCTTCATGATCGGACGTCTCAGCGAGCGGCTTCGGAAAAATCTGACCAAGGTCGACGCCTGGTTCGAGGAGAGGAGGCGGTTATATCCTCCCCCGTTATATCTTTCCGTTGACATACGCAACTCGGTTCACAAGCTGGCGGTGGTCGACACCAACGCCTTTCCCGCGGGTTTCAACAACCTTTGTCCCAAGTATTGCGAGCTTCTGACCCGGACGTTCCGGGAGCATATCCGGGAGTTTTATCCCGGCGCGGAGAAGATACTGATCCTCCCGGAGGACCATACGAGAAACCGTTTTTACCTGGACAACGTGATGAGGATACGGGACGCCTTGAATCTTGGCGGCTTCGAGGCCAGGGTGGGCACGGCCAATCCCGAGCTTCGGGAGGGGTCCGCGGTCATGTCCGGCACTAAGGGCGAGCTGACTCTTTATCGGATCGAGCGGAGCGGATCGAAAATAACGGCCTCCGACTTCGAGCCGGACCTTATCGTTTCCAACAACGACTTCTCCGACGAGGAGCCCGGCCTCTTAATGGGTCTGGATATACCCGTGACGCCGGTTCCCGAGCTGGGCTGGTACCGTCGTAGAAAGCACGAGCATTTCACCATCATGAACGAGCTTATCCGGGAGTTCGCGGAAGTGGCCGACGTCGATCCCTTTGAAATTTCCACCCGTTTCTCGATGGTTGACGACGTGGATTTCACCAGCGATGAGGGAAGGGAAAAGGTGGCCAAAGAAGTGGACGCCACGCTTTCGAGCCTGCGGGAGGAATACGCCGGCCGGGGCATCGAGGAGCGGCCCTTTTTGTTCCTCAAGCACAACTCCGGCACCTACGGCATGGCCATGATGACGGCCAGGTCGGGAGACGAGATACGGGAGGCCAGGCGCAAGACCAGGGTCAAGATGAGCACGGGCAAGGCCAAGGTCAAGGTAACCCAGACCTTCATTCAAGAGGGCATACCCACGCGGGATTTCATGGACGACGGCTCTCCCATGGAGCCGGTAATCTACCTGGTGGGCGACCGCCCGGTGGGGGGCTTTTACCGCATCAATCCCACCCGGGGAGACCGGGACAACCTCAACGCCAGGGGCATGGATTTCAAGCGCCTTTGCTTCCACCAGGTCGAGACGGAGAAGCCCGAACTGCTGGGCGAAAACTGCAAGGACGCCGCCGACCTCATGCTGGCCTACGGCACGCTGGGAAGACTGGCCGCCGCGGCCCTGGCCATCGAGAAAAAACGCCTGGAGGAGGAAAAATGAGCGCCAAAAGGAACGCCGACAATATTAAAGTCGCCTTTTTCATGGACCCCATCGAGGACGTCAACCTCGAGACGGACACGACCTTCGTCCTCATGCTCGAGGCCCAGAGGAGGGGAAGAAGCCTCTTTTATTTCACGCCCTCCGAGACGTACATGGGCGCGGAAGGACCCGCGGCGTCCCTTCGCCCGGCCAAGGTCCGGCGACCCAAGTCCCCGGGCCAGACTCATTTTTCGCTGGGACCGGCACGGGAGACGGCCCTCTTGAATATGGACCTTATCTTCATGCGCGTGGACCCGCCTTATAACATCGAGTACGTGACCCAGGCGCAGACGCTGGGAATGATCGCCGCTCCCACCGTGGTCGTCAACAGGCCCAGGGGCGTCATGCTGGCCAACGAGAAGCTCCTGGCCATGCTCTTTCCCCAGCTTATGCCGCCCACCATCATCACCCACGATTTGTCGAGGCTCGAGAGGTTCCTGGACCAGGCCGGCGGAAAGATCGTGGTCAAGCCTCTCTTGGGATTCGGAGGCGAGGGCGTAATGGTGGTCGAGAAAAAGCACTCGAACAGAAGGGTCATCCTCGAGTCCATGACCAAAGGCGGCAAGGTCCAGGTCGTGGCCCAGAAGTTCATGCCCGTCGGCAGAAGCGGAGATAAAAGGATCATTCTCCTCGCGGGAGAGCCGATGGGGGCCGTCCTGCGCCTGCCTCCCTCGGGGGACCACAGGTCTAACCTGCACTCGGGCGGTAAAGCCGTCAAGACAGAACTGACGAAAAATGACCTCGATATATGCAAGGCCATAGGTCCGTTCCTCAAGCGGGAGGGATTATATATCGCCGGGATCGACGTGGTGGCGGGAAAGCTGACCGAGATAAACGTCACCAGTCCCACACTGGTCAGGCAGATAAATGAAACTCAGGGACTGAGGATCGAGGAGAGGATCATGGACTTTTGCGAGTACCTCGTCCTATCGGCCAGGAAAATGTCATAGACGTTGAGGGTAGGGCTTGGCGCGCAAGAAGCGGTAAAAAGTCAGACCCTGAGGTCCACGTTTTTTCCCAGGGCGTATTCCTGGTCCCAGTCGTAGGGGCCCTCGTTGTTCCTGGGATAGGCCTCGAGGGGCGAGGTCATGGACGCGTGGCCCGGGATGTAGCGGAAAACCGAAACCAGGTAATAACCGTTTCCATCAGGGTCGGCCTCGGTCCTGGCGTAGCTCGATTGCCCGGCGCCGGTTACGGCCTTGGCCAGGGAAACCGCCCCGTCCGCGGAAGGCGGCGCGAGCTCTGGCGTGGACGACAGCGAGCGGTCGCCGCCTTTCTCCACGTCTCTTCGGTTTTTTAAGGCGTAGTCGTAAGACGGATAATATGTACCCGAGCTAATCCTCATGGTTCGGTCTTTCTCAATATAATATTTTACATCAAGGAGGGAGGGCGCGCAATAAGTTTATAATCTTCTTTTTGGAATTTATCGCCATGAGCGGCGTTCGAGATATGCCTTTAAGGCGTGAGATTACATAAACAATTTCAGTCCGCGACCCGGGTTCGTCCGGCTTTTTTGGCCCCCGCTAAAAGGGCCGCTCCCATGGCGCCCACGAAAATGGGATCGTCGCCCAGGTGGGCGGGCTTCTCGGCCAGGGCCTTTTCGATATAGGCCATGACTCCCTCGTTTCTGGCCACGCCTCCAACCAGGGCGATCGGTCCTTTGGCTCCCAGCTTCTTGACCAGCGTGGCCACCCGGTCGGCCACCGACCGGTGCAGGCCCGCCAGTATGTCCGCCGCTTCTCCCCCCGCGTTGACGTGAGATATAAGCTCGCTCTCGGCGAAGACCACGCACTGGCTGGTAAGGCGAAGAGGCGAGGCCGAGGTCAGTGACAACCGTCCGATTTCCGAGACGGGAGTCTCGAGCGCCTCCGCCGCCGTCTCGAGAAAGCGCCCGCTGCCGGCGGCGCATCTTTCATTCTCGACGTACTCGAGCGCCTCTCCATTTTTTCCCACCGCCGCGGCCCTGGTCATGAGACCGCCAACGTCAACCGCCGCCCGCGCCATCGGCGCCAGGAAATGGACGCCCATGGCCGCGCACGTAACGTCGGGAAAAGCCAGGCGCGAAAGACGACCGGCGCCGTGCCTGCCGTGCCCCGTGACGCCCACGGCCGCGAGAGCGCGGCGACGAAGGCCGGCCTCGGCCAGCGCCATTTTCAAAAGGCGCTTGCCCAGCCTGCCCACCTCGTCGTCAACCGGGCTCGAGGCCCTGGCGATGACCTTGCCGTCCGATATTATCGTGACCTTGCCGAAGCGGGAGCCAAGGTCAATACCAGCCAGGATATGAGCCAAGTTACCTCCTGCCAAAGCTTGAGAACATGAATAAAACACTTAGCAGGGATGGGATGACCAGTCAAAACGACGTTTTTTTCTCTCACAACGTTCACTTTCCCCCTAATCCACCGCCTAAAAAATAAAAAACCTCGTTAGTCCCGTGAGAACGGGACGTTATAATGGTATCAATCACAATAACCATCACTAACGAGGTGAAACCATTATGGCACAAGGCGTTCTTCCTTTCCATTACGAGTAGGCATTACGAGGAGGCAACAGTTGATGAAAGGCGACCTGGCCGGGGGCAAACTCCCCTCCGGCGATTTCGGCGAGAACGCGGCCTGGTGGATGTTCATGATCCTGGCCTACAACCTTAACGCGGCCATGAAGGGCCATCCTTCGTTTCCGTTACCTCTGTCGGCGAGGCTTAACATCCTCGAACTCGCGGACCCGAGTCAGCTCGACAACCCCTTCTCCGCCCGCCTTAATCGTCAACCTCTGGCCTGCCTACGTCGCCGGCCTCGGCCGAGTTCGCCCATTCGGACATTTTCGGCCCCAATCCCGATTTTTACGCGGCGGCGGCAATTAAAATTCGTCTCCTTCGAGAAATTCGCGCCATCCTGGCCGCAACTCACGCCTCCGAAAGGTGGTGAAGGGATTAGGCGGTGGATTATGGTTTACGATTCGGTCTTCCAATAGAGTCCGATTTGTGATAAAATTCAAATAGCGGCATTATATGGGTCGCGAGATGGACGCGTAATTTTCCAATGCGGAGGCGAGTAATGACGAGGCGGAAGACGAACAAGGACGCGGAAGGCGGCGCATTTTTTCGCTGGGGGATCGTGGTCGCTTTTTTCCTGCTTTTCACGGTGGGAACGGGATGGTGGATTTTCGCAAGCGGGTCCGAGTCCAAAACCAGGAAGGCCATACTGGCCAAGGCCTCGGTTTTCGTGGACCGGATTGACGAGTTGAGCGAGGCTTGGGCCTCGAGGAAAACTTCCCGGCCCGGATCGGAAAAGAAGGGCGATGAGCTAACTCCGGACGATAGGGAGCCGGCAATAAAACCGTCCCCCAGGAAAGCTGAGACGGGACCGGTGGACCCGTCGCCAGAACCGGGCTACGACAACGGAAAGCTAAAGCAAATACTGGCGGAGAAAAACCCGGCCGATGATCGGCCAAAGCCCGAGGTTTCCGCCGTGCCTTCCTTGGCGGAGCCCAAAAAGGCGGCGCCCGAGAAACCGAAGCCGGCCAAGCCGCCTAAAACGATCGAAGAAGCCCTGGCGGAGGAGGAATCGGCTCCGCGCCCAGTCGCGGCTCCCCCAGGCGGAGACAACGCCGAGATAACCAACGTCGACAAGCGCGAGCTTCAGGACATATTCAGGAACCTCGGCGAATGAGGGCCTCCACATATCTGGAAAGGCGCGATGAACGTAAATCGGTTCTTTATTTATCTCGCGATCGGAATAACCTGTACCGTCCTCCTAATGGTCTACTGGCGGGAGGCCGCCTACTATCTTGGCGTTATGGACCGTCCCTACGCGGATTTCAGCGACGAGCGCCTTGAGGCCGAGCTGGCCGCGGGGCGCTCTCAACTGGCTCAGGCGGGGCGGGCGCTTTCGTCGCTGGACTCGAGCCGAGGCGAGCCCGGTTCGGGTCTTAGCCGGGCGGACGCTATGAGCAAATCGGGAGATATAATCGACCATCTTAATCAACTAAGACAGGAAAAAGCTTTTCGCGAAAGGCGTTCTCGTCACGTCTATATTCTCGGGTTCGTGGTTTGCCTGGTGGTGTTTCTCGATATTGTCCGTAGGGTAATACTTCTTCGAGACCCGAGGGAAAAGCGAAGACTGAGGACCAGGAAGGCCCTCGCCGTCGAGCTCGAGGCGGCCAAGGAAGTCAAGCCCAGCGTGGAACAGTATCCTGAAATCGGCGGCCCCCAGGACAATGGTAGAGATAGGACCCTTTAGCGCCTTTCTTTTTCCGTATCACGCCGGCGACGGACTCTTCTTTTTTGCATGGCCTTGATCTGGGGCAGGAACAGGCCGTAGGCGCCGTAAAGCGCCAACTCTCCCACGCCCTTTACGTCCAGCGCCTCTCGGGCCAGTCTCCATGAGGGCTTCATGGCCCTGGCGAAGTTCTCGTAAACCTCCTCGATGGCGTCGTCCGTTCCCTCCTCGACGACCCGTCGCGCCGTCATGGCCATCCCGCTCGCGATCTTGTCCACGGCCAGCCTGCCCTTTTCCTTGTCCGCCTCGTCGCGAGGGTCCTTTCCCATGATTCCCATTCTCACCATGCGCTGGAGCGCGTTGAGCCCGGGCTCGAGGGTTTCCAGGTCGATAAGCTCGGGCCTTATGGCCAGCATAAGCGAGGTCTCCCACATGCCGGCGTGGTCCCCAAAGTAGCCCATGTCCGCGGCCAGGGCCTGCTCGGGAATTCCCATGGCGAAGGCCGTCCCTTTTTTATTGAAGCGCCTGCTCTCCCTCCGCAGCATCCTGACCTGAGTGGGAGGGTAATGGCCGGTTAGCATGATTATCACCTTGAATCCCCACTCCTCGAGCTGGACCATGGTCCGCCTGATCATGTCTTTTATGCCCCTCCTTTTATAATGGAGAGTAAAGGGAAAGGGCATGGTGTCGAAAGCGCCCCAAAAGACGGGGGGAAAAACCACGCCGCCGCTCCTTTCGGCCGCGGCCTGGCAAAGGGCCTCGGCCTTGATGCCGTCCAGCCCGAGCGGCCCGTGCTCGCCGTGCCACTCGAGGGCTCCGATCGGGACGTAGGCGATGGGCGACTCCTTTATCGCCGCCTGAAGCTGGGCCGGGCGGCACTCGATATATTTGACGTAATTCATCTTATGACCCCCAATCATGGGGATACCTGAAAGGGCGTGTCTTGTCAATTCGTACTCGATGATTTACATCGCGAAGCGGATGGCGGCAAGGAGCGTCAGCCGAGCTTCTTGATCATGTGGTACTCGCGCTCGTAAAGGCCTGCCGAGCGGTAAAGGGCGAGGGCCTTCTCGTTGTCGAAATCCACCATCAGGTCCATGCACTCGAGACCCATCCCCCTGAAGGCGGTCTCCAGTGTCTCGAGAAGGTCCCGGCCCGCTCCCTTTCCCCGGTGGGCCGCTTCGACGACCAACTCGTCGACTCTTCCCGTTTTATCCGTCCTCATTATTCCCGGGCGCTTCATGACCCAGCCGTGGATAAATCCGATTATCTTGCCGTCCCTTTCCGCCACCAGATGGAAGTGATCGGGGTCTTGCAAGAGGGATGATTTGTAGGCGCGGTAATCTTCCTTGACTTCCCGTTCCGAGTGGAGTCCCCAGAAGAAGCCGTCTCTTTCCGCGTGTTCCGAGCTAAGTTGCCACCAGACGCCGACCAGGGCGTCAAGGTCGGAAGGCAGGGCGGGCCTTATAATGAAGTCTTTGCCCCCATCGGTCATAATCTTTTCTTTCTCCCGGGTCTTTAGAGAATGCCCTCGAGGTATCCCTCGCTCTCGAACCACTGGATGGACCTTTTCAACGAATCCTCGATTGGCGTAAGCTCGAGTCCGAGTTTTTCCCTGGCCTTGGAAACGTCGAAGAAAAGTTTCTGGGCCAGGTAAGGGGCCTCCTTCGAGGTAAGAAGGGGAGGCTGCCCTCGCCAGTCGGCGATCTTTTCCATAAGCCAGCCGGCGGCGGGGATGGGAAACACGGGCAGCGGGACCCGTTTGATGTTTTTGCCCGATACCTTTCCCACCAGGTCGAAGAATTCCTTGACCGTCACGTTCCTGTTGCCGAGGACGTACTTCTCTCCGATCTCTCCCTTTTCCGCCGCCAGTACGTGTCCCCTGGCCACGTCCATCACGTCCACTATATTCATGCCGCCTTCAAAGTAAAAGGGGTAGAGGCCGTTTAAGGCGTCCATTATCAGTTTGCCGGTCGGCGTGGGCGCCCTGTCTCCCACCCCGAAGGGAAAGCAGGGATTCACGCATACCAGGGGCAGTCCCTCCCGGGCGAAGGTAAGGGCCTCCTCCTGGGACAGCCACTTGGTGAGCACGTAGTCGTTGGCGTTCTTGATCTGGTTGAAAGGCACGTCCTCGTTGGAAAGCTCGTCTCCGGGCTTGAGGCCCAGGGCCGCGATCGAGCTGGTGTATACGACCTTCTCTACCCCTGCGCGGCGGGCGGCCCATAAGATATTCCGCGACCCCTGGAGGTTGACGCGGTATATCTTGTGACGGTCGGGAAGCCAGATGGCGTAGATGGCGGCCAGATGAAACAACGCGTCCACGCCCTTTAGCGCCTTATCAAGGGAAGGTGGGTCAAGAAGGTCCGCCTCGATCCTTTCGACGTCGGCCCCCTCCAGGTTTTTTTCATCCTCGCCGGGAAGCACCATGGCCCTGACCTCGACCCCGTCGGCCAAAAGTACCCTGACGACGTTCGATCCGATAAATCCGGCGGCCCCCGTAACCAGCGCCTTTTTCATTTGCTACCCCCGGCTTTCAATCTTTTTGGCAAAGTACCATGAAATACTTTGGCGTTCGTCGCTTGTCGTGGGCGAATTGACAACGGCCTCAACCGCGCTTTTCCCCTTCTAATATGCCATAAAGAAAAAGTAAGTGGTTATAAGAAAAAGCGGTCCGTCGGTCAGCGCTCCGACCAGGTACGCGAAATAAGGTTTGGATTTCATAAACAGGCGGAGGTATTGCAGGCTGGAGGCGGCCTTCGAGAAAAGGATGATCAGCACGATCTCATGATATCGTTCAACGTCCGCGGCCACGAAGACGCAGGTGGCCACCAGCATGACCATCATCGAGTTGGTAAGGACCAGCCAGAATTTTTCCGACGATAGTGGAATGAGAGGAAATTTATCTTTAAACAGGAGCTTGGACGCCCCGTTTATGGACTCGAGAAGCGCGTTCTGAAAAAAGGCGAAGACCAATAGAGCGCCGCCGTACATGACGGCGGAAACGATCATCCAGGTCCTCAGGTTATCCATGGCCGGGGTAAGGTTGTCCATTTATAAGTCTCCTTTGAGATATCGAGTTGAGCCGTGAAAGCAAAACGCAAAAAAAAAACAGGGTCCAATCCGTCAGTCTTCCTCGACCATTGGCCTTATCTTGCTCGGGTCCGGTCTTTCTCTCATGCCCAGCATCTTGATTTCCTCCCCCATCAGCTTCAGGTCGTTCTCCATGACCGACACCTGGTATTGCAACAGGCGAATGGCCCGGCTCATGAGGGCCATGGCGTAGAGCATCACTAAAAGCGATAGGGTCAGGATAACGGTGAATCCCAGGTCCGCCCCGGATATAATATCAACCCATTCCATTTAAATCTCCTTGCCGTTCGTGATAGGGCGATTTTAGTAAGTAAACCGCCATTATGCAAGAGCGCTTTCGACGTTTGCCAAGTAAAGTCTCGATGGACGCCGTGGCCGCCGCGGGGCGGCGTTTGTTTGAACTGCCGCGAGCGAAGTGGTAAATTCAATTGCCATGGGAGGCGGCGGGATTTTCAGGTCCGCGCCCGGGAAATTATCTCGCGGAAAAAATCCTTTATGTCTCCCTGAGCATCCAAACGCGAAGGGGCGCTTTGAAACCTTTGATGTTTCCGGGCGTTTACATAAGAGAGGGACCATGGGATTCGACAAGTATTTTACGGAGGAGCACAATATTTTTCGGCGTCAGATACGAAACTTCGCCGAGAAGGAGTTGGCCCCTCACGCCGAGGAATGGGAGAGGGCGGGGATATTTCCCCGCGAGGTCTTCAAGAAGCTGGGCGACCTTGGGGCCCTGGGACTTCGCTATCCCGAGGAATACGGGGGCACGGAGGCTGATTACTGGTACACGGTCGCGCTCCATGAGGAGATGGTCAGAAGCGACAGCGCCGGGGTGTCCCTGGCCGTCATGGTCCAGACCGACATGGCCACGCCCGCCCTGGCGGCTCACGGCACGCCCGAGCAAAAGGAGGAGTTCCTGGCCCCGGCCATACGGGGAGACAAGATCGGGGCCATTTGCGTCACCGAGCCGGGAGCGGGGTCCGACGTCAAGGCCATTCGCACCCGGGCCGTCAAGGACAATGATCACTATATTATTAATGGCTCAAAGACGTTCATTACCAACGGGACCCGGGCCGACTGGCTCACGCTCGCGGCCAAGACCGACCCCGAGGCGGGCTACGGAGGCTTGTCTCTGTTCCTGTTCCCCACCGACGTCCCGGGCTTTTCCGTGACCAGGAAGCTGGACAAACTCGGACATCGGGCCTCGGACACGGCGGAGTTGTCCTTTCAGGACTGCCGCGTGCATAAAAAATACCTGCTTGGAGAAGAGAATAAAGGCTTCTATTATATAATGGAAGGATTTCAGTACGAGCGGCTGGCGGCCGTTATCGGCATACTGGCGGACGCGTATATTAATTTTAGTAACACCTTTGACTACTGCCGGGAACGCGAGGTGTTTGGAAAGCCGATAAGCCGCCATCAGGCGAACGCTCACCTGATCGCGGACCTGGCCACGCAACTGGAGGCGGCCAAGGCCCTGACTTACCATTGCGCGGACATGATAAACCGCGGCGAGAACGCGATCCGGGAGGTTTCGATGTGCAAGCTCTTCGTGGGCGAGACGGTGCAGCGGGTTACCGACCGCTGCCTGCAGCTCCACGGGGGGTACGGCTACGTGGAGGAATACCGTATCTGTCGTTCCTATCGGGACGTAAGGTTGTCAACCATTGGCGGCGGAAGCTCGGAGGTAATGAGGGACATAATATTCAGGATGATGAACGGGTGACGGCCTCATTAATAACGGGCGGTGGACAAGAGATTAACTCCGCCTATTACGACGGGAAACTGGAAGGTAGCGAATGGCGTATAGAGCGATAGTAATTGTGATCTCGATGGTTATAATCGGGCTTATGGGAGCGGCTTGTCCCGAGACCGCGTCGGACCCGGACCTTAAGTCGGGAAAAAGCGGCTCGCCCGGGATTCAAAAACGCATCGAGAAGCTGGAGATGCAGTACGGGATTATTTTAAAGGACGATCCGCCCGCGGCGGAGACGGAGGATTTCCGACGGGACCTGGCCCAGGCCAAGCTCCTTCTTTCCGAGGGCAAGACCAAGGAAAGCGACCTGCTCGTCGAGAAAGCCGAGGTATGGATGGACTCGTCCCGCCGGGAGTACTATAAACGGTCGAAGGACTCCATCTTGGCGGGAAACTCGCGGGAGACGGCCGATTCCCTTATGGCCAAGGCCCGGTCCTTCCAGGCCAAGGCCGAGAGTAAGAGGACGCTGGGTGATCAGTGGGCCTTCGAGCAATATAATATCGCGGCCACCGAGGAGGGAGAACTGGCCCTTCTGGCCGCCGAGCGAAGGCCTGAGAACGCCGAATCGGTAATAGAGATGTTCCTGGAACTTGACGGTTATTACAGGACGGCGGGAAGGATAGCGGAGGCGGAAGCCTCCAAGGAAAGGGTGCAGAGCTATCTCAAGGAATCGCAAGCGACTATCTCGGAGATGATAGAATCGTGCGTCTCGGGCAGGACAAGGGGATGCGAGGAATCGACTCTTACCGGCAACCGCGAAGCTTACGAGAATAAAAAACAGGAAATACTGGCTCTTAACGACGTTTATAACGGCATCGCCGACGCCGGCTCGGAATTCGATCCAGGGGCCCTTCCCTACAGAAGCATGGACCTCATAGTGGAGAAATGGTACCGCAACCTGGATTATTATTGGAACGTGGCCAGCCAGAGAGGCGTAAACCGTCATAACGACGATAAAAAGGACTGGTACGAGAAATGCCGCGTGGCTATGAAGGAACATGACGCCAAGTGGAAACGCGGATCGGAGCCCGCCTCGGGGACCGGTATTACCCTGCGCGAGACCGGCGCCTTCGTCCAGGGAGACGCGGTCGTTATCAGAGGGACCCTTCAGAACAATAAAACCGAGCCCATTGGAAAGCCCCGGGTGGTGGTGGTTGGCGGGTTGATGTCGAACGATCTGTATCTGGGTTATGAAAAGTTCAACCCTCTTACCAGCACCAGCTTTTCTCTTAAAGTAGAATGTTTTCCGGCTGAGGCTTATAACGCCTCCGGCGGCAAACTGCCCGACCATGAACTTCTTTTGATTTTTACCGAGACCAACGGACTCGAGCGGAGAGTGGTGCAGCCCATCTCCAGGTAATGAATGAGCGACAAATTGGAGGATTGGATGGACGTTCACGAGTGTATTAAGCAAAGGCGCAGCATCAGGAAGTATGAAGACAAGCCAGTACCGGCCCAAGCGCTGACCAGGATACTGGAGGCCGTGCAATGGTCCCCATCCTGGGTCAATCTCCAGGTCTGGGAGGTGATCGTGGTGGACGACCCGGAGATCAAGGCCGCCCTGCAGGAGGCCGTGCCCGAGGCCAATCCGGGCAGGAAAGCCGTCACCATGGCTCCCATCGTTCTGGCCGTGTGCGGACGACAGGGAAAGTCGGGATTCTACGGGGATAAAAAGGCAACGGTCTATGGAGACTGGGTTATGTTCGATATCGGCATCGCCTGCCAAAACGTTTGTCTGGCCGCCAGAGCGGAGGGTCTGGGTACCCTGCATCTTGGTCTTCTCGACCATGAGAAAGCGGGCAAAGCGCTGGGCCTTCCCGACGACGTCAAGCTCTATGAGCTTATTCCCCTGGGATATCCGGCCAAAGAGGGAAAAGCGCCGCCCAGGCGTAAAATAGAGGAGTTCACCCACAAGAACGGTTTCGGTAAAAGCTGATATCCGGTTGAAACGAAAAGGCAATTCAAGGCGCCTTCGCGATATCGATAGGTCCTTTCAAGCGTCTTGTCCCAAAATCATCGTCTTGTCGCGTTGAAAACGGGGTCGAGTAAAGTTCGACTCCGCTTTTTGCCGTCTTCGGGAAAAAAGAGTCAAATGCTTTAAAATCGGTATAGTCATATCTCTCATTCAATGATTCCATTCGCTAACTTATAGATATTACAGGTTATTAATCCTTCCGTCCATGGGCATGGAGATTGCTAAAAGTCCTGCAGGAGGGAGAAGCATGAAGGGCCAATCAAGAGACGGACAGTTAGCGCCCGGCAGCGTCGCGTCGGCGCGCAAAGCCATGAAAACGGCGCTTTCCGCCGATCCAGGCTTATCCTCATCGGTCCTCGTGGTGGATGACGAGCGGCCTATCCTCTATGCCCTGAAGAGGATGCTTATGTCGGAGAATATCAGGGTCATTAGCGCTCAAAGCGCAAGGGAGGCCTTGAGCCTTCTCGAAACGGAGACCGTCGACGCGGCCATACTCGATTATTGGATGCCTGAAAAGGACGGTCTTTGGCTTGCCCGCATGATAAAGTCCATGTACCCGAGCGTCGTTCGCGTCATGCTCACCGGCTGTATCGAGCTCGACGTCGTCCAGGACGCCTTGAAGCGAGGAGAAATTTATCGCTACCTGGTCAAGCCCTGGGACCAAAAGGAGCTTATCCGCACGATTAACCAGGCCGTTGAATTATCCAGGAACGGGTCTGAAAGCGACAAAAAATGCGACTCATCCATGGGGGACTACCCCATCACCCTGTTCGAGTCCATGTCCCGTGAGGACAAAAGGCGCGGCCTTGGAGGAGGACCGGTTAACGACCGTCTTCTGCAAATGTTTTCACTGGTCAAGGCCGTCGAGATGAGGGACCCCTACACGCTGGGCCATTCCTCCCGCGTGGCCACCCTGGCCAGATGGACCTCACAGAAACTCGACATGAGGGAAAAAGACAGATACGACCTGGAACTGGCCGCGCTGCTCCACGACGTGGGAAAGCTGTCCGTGCCCGACGCGGTCCTCTTCAAGCCTTCAAGGCTGGCCGGAGATGACATGGCCTCGATATTGCAGCACCCAGTTAACGGCGAGCATATGCTCAAGGTACACGGGGCCGCTCGCGAGGTCCTGGAGATAGTTCGGGGACATCATGAGGATTTCGACGGAAAAGGATATCCCGACCGACTGGCCGGAAAAAATATTCCCCTCGGCGCCAGAATCGTAAGGATTACCGATACCTTCGACGCCATGTATCATAAAAGGCCTTATCGCGAGTCCAAAGATATCGCGGATATAATAAAAGAAATTAATAAATGTAAAAACAGACAGTTCGATCCTGACCTGGCCGAATTGTTTATTTCCCTGGTTGAGAATAACCAAAAGGAACTAAAAGCAACCTATAAATATTGACTCGCGATAATGGAGCGGGCGGGAACCAAGTGAGTTTGGTTCCCGCCCTTTTCCTTTAACCGCAATAAGGCCTTATTCCACTCTTTCCCAAAGGGAAGCGTTGCCGTTTCCAAAGCCGCCGCAAAGCATGGCGACCCCGCGCTTGGCCTCGGGGCGCTCTTTCTTCATGATGTTATTAAGAGTGATGACCACCCTGGCGCCCGATTGCCCAAGGGGATGGCCCAGGGCCAGCGCGCCGCCCCAGAGGTTGGTCTTCTTGAAGGGCGCGTTTTCCTCGATGCCCAGCTCGCGAAGGCAGGCAAGGGCCTGAGTGCCGAAGGCCTCGTTCAATTCCCACACGTCGATGTCGTCCGCGGTAAGTCCGGTCCTTTTCAGCAGTTTCCTCGCCGCGGGGATGGGAGCTACGCCCATCTCGGTGGGATCGCACCCTGCCATGGCGCCTCCGCCGTAGCGCAGGTGGTACTTGCAGCCCAACTCGTCCGCCTTTTCGCGGCTCATTAACAGCACGCAGCACGCGCCCACCGTGAGAGGCGAACTGGTGCCGGCGGTCACTACTCCATCCGGCTTGAAGGCCGGCTTCATGCCCGCCATCTGCTCGGTGCTGACCTTGTCCCGAATCCACTGGTCGCGGTCGACCAGGAATTCCTCGCCGTTCTCGTTGACGCCTTTCACCGGGATGATCTCGTCGTTGAATTTGCCCGCGTCCCTTGCCTCCCTGGCGCGGGTATGGCTCCAGAAAGCCATCATCTCGGCGTCGGCCCTGCTGATATTGTATTTAGCGCCGACCTTTTCCGCCGTCATGCCCATGGGGAATTCCATGGGGTTGTAATAATTGGCGATGCGGGGAGGGAAGTCCATGTGCATGCCCATGGTGACGTTGGCCATGTCCTCGGCTCCAGCGGCTATATATATGTCGCCTTCGCCGGCCATAATGGCGCGGGCCGCGTGCTCGATGGCCGCCATGCCGGAGGGGCACTGCTGGTTGACGCCGTTGGTGGCCACGCTGTCCGGCAGTCCCGAGGCCAGCCAGGCCAGCCTGGCCAGGTCGTTCTGCATGCCCGTCTGGTTGGCCGTGCCCACGAAAACCGACTCGATTTCATCGGGCTTGACCTGAGGGTTCCGCTCGAACAGGGCCGTGTAAACCACCGTCAACAGTTCGTCGATCCGCAGATTGCGGAACCAGCCTTTTTCCATGTGGGCCCTTGCGTTTGGGGTCCTTACTCCATCCACGAGAACACATTCCTTCAACTGAGCCATTTTTTCCTCCCTTTAAATTTTATTGATCGTCAAGGAATGACATACAATTCCGCGATTTTAGACGGACGGTAAAATAACACGCTTTCCTTGGGTTTGCAAATCGCCGCTTAACGGACGTAAAATATCACGCGCCCAGAAGCTCGCGGGCAACCACCAGGCGACGTATCTCGGACGTGCCCGCGCCAATGGTATAGAGCTTGGCGTCGCGCAAAAGCCGGTTCACGCCGTACTCGAGCATGTAACCGTAGCCCCCGTGTATCTGGATGGCGTCAAGGGCAACCTGCTCGGCCGCCTCCGCCGCGTAAAGCACCGCCGCCGCCGCGACCTTGTGTATTTGCGTTCCCTTGCCCCCGCGCGCCGAGCTTTGAGCCAGCACCGCCGCCTTGTGGACCATAAGCCGGGAAGTCTCGACTTTAACGTACATGTCGGCCAGCTTGGCTTGAATCATCTGGAAGTTGGCTATCTTGCGCCCGAACTGCTCGCGCTCGAGCGCGTACCTTACGGAAAGATCAAGGCCTTGTTGGGCGAGGCCGACGGGGCCGGCGGCGATGACCGTCCTTTCCACGTCCAGTCCGTGCATCATTACCGAGATACCCTGGTTTTCCTCGCCGAGGATATTCTCGGCCGGCACCCGGCAATCCTCAAGCGCTATCTCGCCGGTGGGGGAGCCGCGATGGCCCATCTTCTCGAGCTTGCGGCTGATGGTGAACCCCTCCGACTTGGCGTCCACGATAAAGGTGGTTACGCCCCGGGCCCCTCGCTCGGGCCGGGTCTTGGCGTGGACCAGGGCCACGTCGGCGATGGGAGCGTTGGTGATGAAGGTCTTGGCCCCGTTCAGCGCGTAATGGTCGCCGTCCCGTCTCGCCGTCGTTCTTATTCCCACGGCGTCCGATCCCGACCCGGGCTCGGTCAGGCACATGCATCCGATCCATTCGCCCGAGCATAATTTGGGGAGCCATTTCCTTTTTTGTTCCTCCTTGCCGTGGGCCTGGATGGCGTTGACGCAGAGGATGGCGTGGGCCAGCCATGACAGGCTCACCGAGGGGGACTGGCGCGACAATTCCTCCATGATGATGACGGAGGATAAAACGTCCATGCCGCCGCCCCCGTATTCCTCGGGAACGTTAGCGCCCATGATGCCGAGTTCGCCCATCTTGGCCCAGACGCTCTCGGGTATTTTATCCTGGCGGTCGATCTCTTCAGCCAGGGGGCCAAGCTCCTTGTCCGAGAACCTGGCCATCATTTCATGGAGCATCCGGTGCTCCTCACTAAAGGAAAAATCCATACAACGCCTCCTATGAACATCATCTCGGCCGGAAAACACCGCGTGGGCGGGCGTCCGAAAACGACGGGAAGAAACCGGGCCTTCCATGTACATCCCGAGGAAGGCCGCGGACGCTCGCGCTCATCATAACATTTTTCATTGGAGTGGCAAAACCGGATTTTCCACGCCGGAAGGCCCCGGTCCTTTCCCGGCTCGGCGTCCCCGTTAGGCCTTCTTGCGCGGCAAAACCGGCCGGCCGTTTATGGGCGCAATTATGTAGTCCAGAGGCTCGCGTCCGCGGACGGGCTGTCCGCGCCTCTCCTGGACGCGGCTCCAAGCAAATGCGGCGAATATCATGATTTCCTGATCTCGAATATATAGCCGCTCCGTGATTCTCCTCTCAGGAGCCGGTCATTCTCGATAAACGCGGTTTGCTTCATACCGGCTTTTTCCATGACTTTTTTCGACGCGTGGTTTTCCGAGTCGCACGAGGCATTGATGCTCTCGATACCCAGTGAGTTGAAGCCAAAATCGATGAGAGCGATGGCCGCCTCGGTGGCGTAGCCTTGGTTCTGGAAGTCGGGGTTGATGGAAAAACCCATGACCGCCTCACGGCCGCCGGCCTTTTTAAGGCGGACGGCGACGCCGCCGATAAGCCGGCCGTCGCCTTGCAGGATCACCGCCAATTCGTATTGCAGACGGGGAGCGCGGCGGTTGTTTTTCATGGCCCGGGCGATGAAATCCTTCGTGTCCTCAACCGAGTTGGGTCCCCATTCCTCGAACCTGGAAAAGCCGGGTATGGACGCGTAAAGATGAACGGCCTCCCAGTCGCTCTCCACGTACTCTCGAAGAATCAGTCTTTTCGTCTCGATCCGCATGATTGTATAAGGGTTAAAGTTTCAAGATGCAAATTAGCATGAGGCGTGGCGGAAGGAAAATTCTTGGCCTCGAATTCGACTCGTCGATCCGCATGGTGGACTGGACGGGTTTGCCGGAAACCGTCCGGAGCCGGCGTAGCCGGACGGGTGAATGGTCAAGATGGCGGAGAACAATGAGACGCGGCCGCGAGAGAGGCGTGGCCCTGTACTTTCATTTTTATCTTGACAAAGGCTTTTAGTTTTAATATCGTAGCCGTTGTGATCAATCGATTGATATAATGGGCGGAGTAGCTTTATTACTCCAAAAAATGGAAGAACGAAAAATTAACCACCCGTTTTTTGAAGTAACTGACTATTACCGGCGGTTGGCGGAGAGAAGACAAGGCGTCAAGGAGGCGTTTGATGGAAGGACAAACCAAGATTACCTGGGACTTTTTGCAGGCGGCCTACCGGGCGGGGGCGCTTGACGAGTTCCTGAGCGCGGCCCGGCCCCTGACCGACAAAAAGTACGATAACCAGGCGACCGTCTTCGCCGAGCTCGAGGACGCCGTCTTCGAGATGGAGGATTTTTCCTCCGTCGATGAGGTCCTCGACACGGCCTTCAAGCTGCTCCCGGAAATGACGGACCAGGAGGCCCTCGAGGGCTTGGCCATCATTTTGTCCCTTCTGAATCCTCTCATTAAATCCTTTATGGAGGGCATGGACCGCGACACGGAAGCGGTCGTCTCCATGAAGGACGAGCTGGCGGAAAAGGGACGGAAAGTGGCCAAGGCCCTGGCCATGCTGGGAAGCGTGGGCGCAAAGCAAGTGCTCGTCTCGAGCGGCGGTAAATCGCCCGCCGACCTGGGCAGGTCCATGGGCCGTGCCATCAACAAGACGACGGCCGCCTTCAATGAGCTAAGCCGCGACAACCCCCGGGCCGTCTCGGAATTCATGTCCGGCCTTTTCCGCGAGGTGGACGGGAAAGATATGCGGGCCATGACCGAGGCCTTGACCAACGGGTTCCTCGACCAGGACCCTCCAATCTTTAAATGGATCGCCGCCGCCCTGGTGGGCCGGGTCAAGCGGCGTCTTTTCAACAAGTGACGGCAAAGGGGTTAACCATGTCTTTGCAAAGCGAACTTGCGAAAATAGTGGGCGACGAGCGCGTCATTGGCGACGCCGAGGTCCTGGAGGGCTTTCGCGGCGATAAGAGCGGCGCCATGGGCGAGAAGCCCGAGCTGGCGGTCAAGCCCAGGGGCCTGGATGACGTGCAAAAGATCGTGAAGCTGGCCAACGACCTGGGCTTTACCCTCGTGCCGGTCTCCTCGCGAGGCGGACGATCGAGGGGCGGGGCGATCCCCCTTGCGGCCGGGTCGGTGATAATGGACCTGTCCGACATGCGCCGTATCATCCGGGTGGACAAGAGAAACAAGGTGGCCATGATCGAGCCGGGCGTCACCTACGGAGAGCTTCAAGAGGCGGTGGAAAAGGAGGGCCTTCGCCTCGAGGCCCCGCTGGCGCCGAGGGGTGACAAGTCGGTGCTGGCCGGACTTCTGGACCGCGAGCCCACCACCGGTCCCAAGTACAACTGGGACGCCATAGATCCTTTATGCTGCCTCGAGCTGGTCTTCGGGACGGGAGACCTTTTCCGCACTGGCAACGCCGCCGGTCCGGGCACGCTCGAGGAACAGTGGGCCGCGGGCCAGGCCCAGAAGGTGTCCATGGGCCCGGCCCAGACCGACGTGGGCAGGATGATCCAGGGAGCCCAGGGCACTCTCGGGATCGCGACCTGGGCCACCGTCAAGCTCGAGATCAAGCCGAGCGCGCAAAAGGGCTTCCTGGTGGGCTCGTCCTCCCTGGAGGGACTGATCGATTTCACCTATAAAATCCTCTGGCGCAAGCTTCCTGACCTCTGCCTGATACTCGACGCCGCCGGCATATCCGCCTTATACGGGGGCAAGGTGGAGCCGCCGCCCTGGACGCTGGTCTACACCATTTCGGGCCTCAAGTATTTCCCCGAGGAGCGGCTGGCCTTAATGGAGGAGGAACTGGCAAAGATAGCCTCGGAATACGGCGTGTCCCCCGATCGGCGCCTGGGCGGGATATCCGCGGACAAGCTGGTCGAGATCGTCACGAGTTCCGGCCATGTACCTTATTGGAAAGACGCCAAAAGGGGAGGGCGTCTGGAGTTGTTTTTCCTTACCACCATGGACAAGGCCCCCTCCTTCGTCAACGCCGTGGGCAAGGCGGCCGCGGGCATGGACTTTCCAGCCGATTGTCTAAGTACCTATCTCCAGCCCATCAGGCACGGGACCGGGTGTCACCTCGAGTTCGACTTCATGTACGACCCGTCGGACGAAGCCGAGACGGCTCGGGCGCGAGGACTTTTCGAGGAAGCCGGCAAGACGTGCCTGGAGATGGGGGGCTTCTTTTCCCGTCCCTATTTGCCCTGGGCGAAAATGGTTTTTGAAAAGTGTCCGGACACGGTTACGGCGCTCAGGAAACTGAAGGATATCTTCGATCCCGGCGGGGTGCTAAGTCCCGGCCGGCTTTGCTTCGGGAAGGGAGCTTGAGCCATGCAGGATTTATCGGCGCTTAAAAACGACATGGAGGGGTGCTCCCGCTGCTCCCTTTGCAAGTGGATACCCATGTCCCAGATCAAGAGCTGGAGGTTCGCCAAGGGCTGCCCGTCCGTGGAAAGGTACAGCTTCCACGCCTATTCGGGCGGCGGCAGGATGATAGCCTCCAATTCCCTTTTGGAGGGCAGGTGCGAGATGGACGAGACCCTGATGGAGATCGTCTACAAGTGCCAGCTCTGCGGGGCCTGCCAGGTGTCATGCCAGGCCTATCGCGACGACATCGACCTGGCGGACGTGCTTTTGGCGCTTCGGGCCAGGTGCGTGACCGAGGGTTATTTCCCGCCCGAGCACATGATGGTGATCGAGAGCATGAAAAAGGAGGACAACACCCTGGGCATGTTGAAAAGCGACCGGGGCCTCTGGATGGAGGGCCTGGATATTCCCGACGTGAACGAGCGGCCCGCCGAGGTCATGTTTCACGCGGGCTGCCGTTTCTCTTACGACCAGGACCTCAGGAAGTCCGTTCGGGACTGGGCGCTCCTTTTCATGAACGCGGGCGTGGACCTGGGCGTGGCGGGCAAGGAGGAGTCCTGCTGCGGCGGTCGGGCCTTCGAGATGGGCTACCACGGCGAGATGATGAACTTCGCCGAGGACATGGCGGGCCGCGTCAAGTCCTCGGGGGCTGAGACTCTGGTGACTCCCTGCTCCGACTGTTATTACGCCTTTAAATACCTGTACCCGAAAAACGGGATCGACTTGGGAGTGAAAATACTGCACGCGGTCGAGTACGCGGACCTTCTTATCAAGGAGGGCAAAATAAGGCCGCGCCGCGACTTCCGCGCCCGCGTGACCTACCACGACCCGTGCCATCTTGGCCGGAGAGGAGAGATTTACAAGACGGGATGGGAGGGAGACAACAAGCTGCTCCGTCCCGTCAAGTTCAAGCAAATGGGCAACCAGGGGATATTCGACGCGCCTCGCGACGTGATCCGGTCCATACCCGGCGTCGAGTTGGTCGAGATGGAAAGGATTCGGGAATACGCTTGGTGCTGCGGGGCCGGCGGCGGAGTGCTCGAGGCCTTCCCCGACTTTGCCGAGTGGACCGCGGCGGACCGCCTCGAGGAGGCCATGTCCGCGGGGGCGGAGGCCATCGTAACGGCTTGCCCCTGGTGCGAGCGCCTGTTTAACGACGAGATCGGCAAGCGGGGCTTGAATCTGAAGGTCTATGACGTGGCCGACCTCTTGGCCGCTTCCGTGGGAGGATGAAGCCGTGAAACTGGTACCAAAGGAAATGTACGCGGAATTGGAGGAGGCCGTTGGCAAGGATTACGTTTCCCAGAATCCCGCCGTTCTTGACGGCTACGCCTGGCAGCCGATCTTCAGCCTGACCAGCCAGAAATGGATTCCCCGGCCGGCGGCGGTTGTGCTTCCCTCCACCACCGAGGAGGTCCAGGCCGCGGTCAGGGTTTGTAACAAATACAAGGTCAAGTTCAAGGCCCACAGCACGGGATGGGCCGCCTGGGGCGGACCCTCCGAGGAGGGCGAGCTGCAAATCGACCTTCGGCGCATGAATAAAATCATCGAGCTTGACGAGAAGAACAAGTTCGCCCTGGTCGAGCCCTACGTGTGCTGCGGCCAGCTTCAGGCCGAGGCCATGCGCAAGGGGCTCAACTGCCATATTATCGGCGCGGGCCCGAACACCTCGATCCTGGCCAGCACCACCTCGGCCTGGGGCTATGGCGGGACGGGTCTTTCAACCGGCTACGGGGGCCGGAACCCTCTCGGGATCGAGTGGGTCCTGCCCGACGGCGAGGTCCTGAAGGTCGGATCGCCCGGCTCGGAGGCGGGATGGTTCAGCGGCGACGGTCCCGGTCCCAGCCTGCGGGGAATGATGCGCGGCTTCGCCGGTACTCAAGGGTCTCTTGGCGTGTTCACCAAATGCGCCGTGAAGCTTTATCCGTGGTACGGCCCGAGAGAACCGAAGGTGACGGGAGTGCTTCTCGACGTGGACGCCGAGGTCCCGCCCACGGAAAAGATGTTCTGGATCGCCGCTCCAAATTTTCAAAAGTACGCCGACCTCACCTACGAGATCGGAAACGCCGAGATAGCCTACTGGTTCTGCCGCAGCCCCCTCGGGGCCGGCGTCGAGCTTTTCACGCCCCGCGCCATGGAAAAGGTGTTCGGATCGAGCAACATGCGAAAGGTGCTGGACGTGTGCCAGCATCTGGGCGTGGCGCTTCTAAGCTCGGTGTCCGAGCGGGAGATCGCGTACCAGGAGAAGGTCCTGCGCAGGATCACCCTCGATCACGACTGTATTCTCATGGACCTGACCAAGGTCCCGGGCTACGGCTTCTGGTGGTGGACCATGGGCGTCAGGTCCATATTGACGGCCCTCACCTTCAGGGCGGGCGGCGACTTCCTTACCAGCTACGGCAGCCCCATGGAATACGACAACGCCATGCGCCAGGGCGAGGTGGCGGTCGAGTGCAAAAAGAAATACATCGACCTCGGCTTCTTCAAGGACGACAACTCGGACATCGGGTGGGGAGGAATTTACGAGGGCACGGCCAATTGGGGGCACCTCGAGATGGCGGCCATGTTCGACCGGCGCGACGGCAAGGCGGAAGGACGCGCCCAGTACCTCGAGGAGTCGGCCCGGACCACGGAGGAACACAACCTGGGAGTGGGTCTTTCCAATTTGCCCCCGGGCGCCTGGAAAGTCTACGGGCCCAAGATTCACAACTATCATTTGTGGCAGGCGAAAATCAAAAAGGCCCTCGATCCGAACGCAACGGCGGACTACGAGTGGTACGTGCCGCCCATAGATCAGATCGAGGAATGAACGGCCTAGGGGCAATTTTTACGTAACATGCAGGATAGGGAGCGCGACATGCCCCTGAAATATCAGGCCGCATAAGAGCTCAAACCTGACTCGCCAGGGCCCGAGGAAGCCGCGTAAGGACGTCCGGGCCTTCCCCTGACCATGTCCATTAAATCAAATGAACATGGTCAGGAGACCTGGCGATATATCTATTTAGTTCCAGTTGCGTAACTAGAAAAAGCCAATAAAAACAATGTGCTGTAAGCATTTTTCGCTTCCCTTTTTGGTCTTGTTATGATACAATAACTCCTTGAAAAATCAAGGATTGACTTGCCGGGATGCTGTGAAGGGGGCGAAAAATGCGACCGAAAATTAAAATGCAAATGACCATTGAAGACCACGAATTTTTGAAAGCGGGCCATCTTTTCAAACAAGACACTGAGCTTGAGAAGATGAGCATAGCGCTCGACGAGGCCAAGGAAATTCTGGAAGCTGTTGCCGATGATCTCCAAAGCGGACTCAAGGAGACCGGCGCCGAGGGGATGAGCGTCGAGCAGGTCCTTAGGAGCGCGGTCATCTATCAACTCAAGTGTTATTCCTACCGGGAACTCGGCGACCGCCTCGGTTCCGATTACAATTTCCGCAAGTTCACCAGGTTCTTCGGGCGGGACATTCCCCATTTCAGCAGCCTGGAGCGGGCGATAAAACGCATCCGCCCCGAGACCTGGGAGCGGATCAACGAAATGCTCGTGGCCCTGGCCATTAAAAAAAAAGTAGAAGACGGCGAGGCGGTCCGCGCTGACACCGCGGTGGCCGAGGCCAACATCCACTATCCGACCGACGCTTCGCTTCTTTTTGACAGCATCCGTGTATTGGACCGGTTGATGAAAGGAGCGCGGAAGGAGCTGCCGGGTCTCGGGTTCGAATATCATGACCGGACTCGGCGGGCCAAGAAGCGCGCTTACCAGATCGCCATGGGCAAAGGCAAAGGGATCGAGAAGAAACGGGCGGTCTGGTACCGGGACCTTCTCAAGGTTTCGGCGGAAATCTTGGCCATGGCCCGCTCGGCGCGGGAGGCGCTGGACGAGGCCCTTAAAGGCGGAGAGCTTTATTTCAGCGATGCGGGCCTGGCAACCATGATCAAGAGCGAACTCGATCATTACCTGCCGCTTTCTGAGCAGTGCGTCGAGCAGTGCGAGCGGCGGGTTATAAAAGGCGAGAAGGTTCCCGCGCAAGAGAAGGTGGTTTCCGTTTTCGAGCCGCACGTTGATATCATCCGGAGAGGCAAGACCATGAGCCCGACCGAGTTCGGTCACAAGGTGATGGCGGCGACGGGAAGGTCGGGGATTGTGCTTCAATATAAAGTGTGCGAGGGCAACCCTTCCGACGCCGACCTTTTCGAGGACATTTTGCAAAAACACGTCCGCCTGTTCGGCAAGGCTCCACGCGAGTTTACCGGCGACCGCCGCTTCTATCATGAGGACAATGAGAAGCTTGCGACCGAAGGTCCTTATTATATCGAGCGCCTGGCCATTCCCAAGCCCGGCAAAAGGAGTTCGGAGCGGATCGAGCACGAGCGTCAGCGCTGGTTCAAGAAGCTTCTTCGCTTCCGGGCCGGGATCGAGGGCGGCCTTTCCGCCCTTCTTCGCGGCTTCGGTCTGAGCCGATGCCTGTGGAGAGGTTTCGAGAGCTTCAAGTCCTGGGTGGGTCTTTCGTTCTTTGCCTGGAACCTTCGAAAACTCGCGCTGCTGACTTAGCCGCCGCCGGGCGCGCCCCTGTGGGGGCAATGAAAAACGGAAATGAAAAACAGCAAAAGGAGAGGTGTTTTTTGAAAGGATAGAAAAGGGCCGGCTCAGGCATTCAACTCGCCTGAAAGCGTTAAAATCTTTTCCGTCCTTTATGGACGCCCTGAAAATCTGCATGTCCATATCCTCTCCGCACCGCATAATGAAAGCCATTAAGCAGTTGTGCAACAGAAACTATTTAATGTGAATTGACTACTTCTTCCACTTTTTCCAATCACTGGCTGCAGGCATACTCGGTGTCACACGCCGCCCAGTTGTATACCCCGGCCGCCGATGAAGAATTTCCCCCGCTCACGCTGGAATAAACGCCGCTTGCCGTGTTGTTGATACCGCCGCTTACGCTGGAATAATCCGCGCTCGCCGTATTGCTGCCTCCTCCGCTCACGCTGGAATAATAGCCGCTGGAAACGTTGCCACTTCCACCGCACACGCTGGAAATCCATCCGCTTGCCTCGTTGCCGTTCCCCCCGCTTACGCTTGTGCCCTGTTCGCTTGCCGTGTTTGAACTTCCCCCGCTTACGCTGGAATAGGTACCGGTGGTTTCGTTATTGGTCCCTCCGCTTATGCTGGACCGCATGCCATTCGCCTTGTTTTGATATCCGCCGCTTATGCTCGAGGAAATATTTTCAGCCAGGTTCCCCGTGCCGCCGGACACGCTGGAATAGTGTCCGGAGGCATAGTTGTTGTTGCCTCCCGAGATAGAGGAGTTTATGCCAATGGTATGATAAGTCATGGCCGTGTCGCCGGCCAAATTGCCCATCCCACCGAGAATCGCGGAAAAATCCGCGAAAGCGTCGTTACCCTCGGCGGTGATATCTCCTCCCCCGCCCGCGACGGAGGCCGCTATGCCGCTCGCTTCGTTATATCCGCCCCCGCTCACGCTGGAATACTGGCCGCTTGCCGCGTTATTACGTCCGCCGCTCACGCTGGAATAGTAGCCGCCGGCGTTGTTGCTGATTCCTCCACTCGAACTGGAATAATCTCCCGTTGCCGCGTTGCTTCTTCCCCCGCTCACGCCGGAATAATCTCCGGCCGCGTCGTTCTGGTATCCCCCGCTCACGCTGGAGAAGACCCCGCTCGCCACGTTGAAATATCCCCCGCTTGCGCTGGAATAATTGGCGGTGGCGGCGTTGTTGTTCCCGCCGCTCACGCTGGAAGAATAACCGCTCGCCGAGTTATAGTATCCGCCGCTCACGCTGGAATAATCGCCGATCGCCTCGTTGCCGTATCCGCCGCTCACGTGGGAATGGTCGCCTACCGCGTCATTTTGAAAACCACCCGAGATGGTTGAGTTTTCACCAATGCCGTGATTTATCATGGCCGTATCGCCGGCTAAATTCCCCATCCCTCCGAGAATCGCCGAATAATTGGCAAAAGCAACATTGCCATAGCTCGAGCTGATCCATCCTCCTCCCGCCACCGAGGACGCCTGGCCGCTGGCTTCGTTATATCTTCCCCCGTTCACGCTGGATTGATTTCCACTCGCCACGTTATTGGCGCCTCCGTTCACGCTGGAAGAATAACCGCTGGCCGTGTTTGAATTTCCCCCATTCACGCTGGAGTAAGTGTAGCTCGCCGCGTTTGAATTCCCCCCATTCACGCTGGAATAGCTGGCGCTCGACGCGTTTTGAAACCCTCCGCTTACGCCGGAAGCATAGCCGCTCGCCGTATTTTGGGCGCCCCCGCTCACGCTGGAATAAGAGCCGCTGATTTCATTTCGATACCCGGCCACCAGCCCGCCGAACGAGCTGTAACCATGGTCACTGCCAACGACAATATTATGCGAGCCGCCGCGAGTGAGTGAGTAGGTATTCTCGTCATAGCCGACGATCAGGTTGCCCAGGCCGTTAACCGCGCCGTCGGTCGCGCCGCTTCCGCTCAGGACGTGGACGTTCACGCCGGTGTAATAGACGTCGACAACCGTGCTTCCGTTCAATCCCACGCTCACCGGCTCGAGCTTTGGCTCCATCGCCGCGATGGAAGCGGAATTGGACAGGATATCCGCGCTGTTGGTCACGATGTTTACGACGTTGGTCGCGATAGCGGTCGAGTGATCGGTGACCGAGACGGTTAACGCGTCGATCTGGGCCTGCAAGCCGGCGATAATCGCGTCCACCTCGGCCTTGGAATAAAAGTCCGAGCTGGGGGTGCCGCCCAGCGCGCTCGAATTGATGGAATAGGGCACGGAGGTCAAACGCCGGCGGGGACCCAACAACTCGCCCTCCACCAATACCTCCAGATACACGGTCGAGCCGGACAAGGCCGGCGGCGGGATCGGGTTCACGCTCCCCAGTATCACCGAAAAAATCCCGGTCTGGACGTTGACGGCCGCGTGGGTCTCGCCCCAAAGCACGGTCGCCGCCGAGGTGTCGCCATCCAGAAATGAGAAGTGCATTCCCACGGTGTCGCCGCTTAACGGCATTCCCGCCGAGTCGGCCAATCTCCCCTGATAATTGATAAGCCGCGGCGAATCCGCCGCGTAGGCCGCGATACCGACAAGCAAAGTCACCAATACCGCCGTTACCGTAATTTTGCCTTTTCCCATTTTGCCTCCCTCCTTTTCTGGTTCTGATTGTCTCGTGCTAAAAAGTTGGCGTCTAGGTTTGAAAATCAATCCATATTTATTCCGCGTTGTCTTGATCCCCCTATAATGACCTCAAATTATTCCAAGAGGACGATGGAAGTACGGCGTTGAAAAAGTACTTATCGGCCGCGCTCAAGGTCATAATGAATTTTATTCTGGATTACGCGGCGTTCCCCCTCCATGCCGATTCCACCAGCCTGGTAAATTGACGACCCACGATTATTCTCATCATTGCGTTCTCGAACTCGTTCAAGCGCCCAATTCGGGGCCAACTTCGTCAATCATTATCTCCATTATGCTTTCCTGGATCATACCAATCTGCAAACCCACATGTCAAACGAAGAATATGGAAAGCATGGACTGGCCAATTGCGGAATCGTGGTCTTTGCCGATGACGTCCATGCCTTCATCCACTTAGCTTGGCAGGAACGCGCCCGCTACAGAGGTTATTTATTCGCCCTGCAACACTGTCCGATCGGAGTGGTTTATAGCCGGCCTGATCGTCCCTTTTTCATTTTTACCAGCGTCTTATACGTCGTTTTCTCCTTCCCGCTTTCTCTTGTATCAACATGACGTGATCAAGCCAAGGCGTTATTCCGGCCTCGATCCACAATATCCGGTTTTATTTCCCGTTTCATTAGCAAGGGTGGTATAAAGACCCTATTCCATGGTATATGGTAGGTATCCGATATTAGAGGAGGGAGACGTGAGCGAAAACAAACCGAAAATAGTATTTCTCGGGTCGGGCGTGGTAGGCGGGGCCGCGGGGGCCTGGGTGGCTGAAAAGTACGACGAGGTTTTCTTCCTGGACCAGGGAGAAATCCAGGCGGCCCTGAAGGAAAAGGGGATCGGCACTTACCTGCAGGGACATAAAAGCTCGATGGTCAACGTGAAGGTCAAGGTCATCGACGACCTGTCCCAGGTACCCGACGCCGACTACGTGGTGGTGGCCGTTAAAAACTTCAGCCTGCCCAAGGTGGCCCAGCTTATAAAGGACAAGCTGGGAGACAAGCCCACCATCTTGTCCATGGCCAACGGCATCGACAACCAGCGGGTGCTGCCCAACTATTTTTCTAAGGTGATCTACTGCGTGGTGGCTTTCAACGGCATCATGGACGAGCCGGTGGTAATCTGCTACCACCAGAAGGGGCCCCTCGTAATCGGAACGCCGGACAACTCGCTTCAACCCGAGATGAAGCGCCTGGCCGAGGCCTTCAACCTGGGCGTCGAGACGGTTATCGTCGACCATCTTCAGGACGCGGTCCACTCGAAGATCATCATCAACCTGGTAAACTCTTTGGCCACTCTCGTCGGTTTCCGGGTCAAGGAGATATCGGACCCCGACCTGTTCCAGAAAATATTGTCCAACCTCCTATGCGAGGGCGTGAAGATAGTCGAGGCCAACGGGTACAAGGAATGCAAGATGGGAGGAATGCCGCCGTGGATCAAGTTCAAGGCTTCGGTCAAACTTCCCGTATTTTTAACGCGGGGCATGTTCAATCGGAACCTGAACAAGATGATTATGCCAAGTATGGCTCAAGACGTTCTTTTAAAAGGCATGACCGACACCGAGCTCGATTCCATTAACGGCTATTTTATCGAGCTGGCCGACAAGGCCGGGATGAAGGCGCCTTACAACCGGGTAGTTTACGAGTTGACCAAAAGGGAGCTGGCCCGAGATAAGTTCGAGCCCCTGGATATAAAGGAGGTCTGGAAAGAAATCCAGGCCAAGATGTAAGTTGTCAAGCTATGGGGCAAGTCGCCTTCGCGGCTTGTCCCCAATCGGTTCGTTCCAAATTATGGTTGTTATTCTGTCACTTAAACACAATCTTGAGCTTCGATCGCCCACGGGGACAAAATATTAATTTCCTTTAATTTTTTCTTGACAATTAAAGACGATCCTGCTATTTATATCAACTGATTGATTGAGGGGGAGATGAAAGATAATAACTCCAATAAATCGGATACCATGGAAAGAATACTCCAGGCCGCTGAGGACCTCTTCGCCGCCCAGGGATTCGATGGGACTTCGACCAGGCAGATTGCCTCCATGGCCGGAATATCCATACAGACCCTCCATTACCACGGGGGAAGCAAAAAAGACCTCTACGATAAAATCCTCGAGCGCTCGGTCATTCCCGTTACCAAGATGATCAACGACCACATCCAGCGCATGATCAAGCTCGATCTTGGCGACGACGAGGTATTCAGCCGGGCGACGGGCGAGCTGATCGAGGACCTGTTCGACATTCTCTCCGAGAACCCCAATTATCCTCTTTTATTTTTCCGCCAGTGGCTGGAGCAGGACCCCGACTTGAGACGGGTCGAGTGGGAACAGATCATTCCTTTTATCAAGCAATGGATAGATCAGGTCGAGACCATCGTGACCAGGGAAAGGACCGCCGGTTTGGACCTTCCCCTTACCTTTATATCTCTTAGCATGCTCTACTGGGGACTGTTTTCCAACCGGGGCTTTATTACCGCTTTCCTGGAACTGGAATACGACTCCCCCGAGTACATGGAAAGGCTGAAGCAACACGCCAAGGAACTTACCTCCCGCCTCCTGGCCGCGAAGCCGGAAAAGAAAGAATGACGCGCGGGAGAGAAAGCAAGCGGCAAAAGCAAGGTGACGGTTATGCGAGTGATCGTGTGCGTTAAACAGGTAATGGACCCCGAGGCCCCGGCTTCCTCCTTTAAAGTTGACCGGGAAAACAAAAGGGTCATCCCCCCCGCGGGCACGCCGCCCGTTCTCAGCCCCTTTGACGAGAACGCCGTCGAGGCCGCGCTCCGCCTCAAGGACGAGAACGATGCCCAGGTTATAGTTCTCAGCGCCGGCGGGAAGCTGTCCCGCCCCGTGGTCAAAAAGCCTCTCAGCGCCGGGGCCGACGAGCTTTTTCTGGTCGAGGGCGGCGAGTTCGAGGGGATGGACGCCTTTTCGGCGGCCCGGGTCCTTGCCATGGCCATCGAGAAGATCGGCGGCTTCGACGTGGCGCTCACGGGCAGGCAGGCGGCCGACTGGGACGAGGGCGTGACCGGTCCCTTCCTGGCCGAGGCCCTGGGCGTTCCCTGCGTGACCGTGGCCAGGAAGATTACCGTCCAGGGCGACAAGGTCATAGTCGAGCGCGTCACCGACGACGGCTACGAGGTGGTCGAGACGAAAACGCCGTGCCTCGTCACCGTGAGTAACGACCTGGGGGAACTGCGCCAGATAACCATGCCCGGCATCATGCAGGCCAAGACCAAGCCCGTCACCGAGTGGAAAGCCAACGACCTGGGCATGGGCGCTCCCCCCGAGTCCCGGATCGAGCTTACGGACCTTTTCGCGCCCGAAAGAGACACGGTCTGCGAGATGATCGAGGCCGACGGACCCGAGGAAGCGGCCCAGAAACTGGCCGAGATCATCCGAGCGGGATGCCCTTAAAAGAGTGAAAAGATGAGCGACGCGAAAAACATCCTGGTCATAGGCGAATGGATAGGCGGCGAACTGACGCCCCATACGCGAGAGATTCTCGGCGGATGCCGGGAGTCCGCGGACAAGCTGGGAGGGCGGCTCGAGCTGGCCCTTCTCGGCGCGGCGCCGGAGGCGGCGGCCGGGGAGGCAATATCGCTGGGAGCGGACGCGGTCCTCGCCCTCAAGAACGAGGCGCTTGACGGGTACGAGCCCGACCTCTGGCTCGGCGCGCTCCAGGGCGTCATCAGGGAGAGGGATCCGGAAATGGTGGTCATGGGACAGACGGCGGCCGGCAGGGACCTGGCGCCCAGGCTGGCATATCGGCTGGGTACGGGCGTGGCCATGGACTGCGTAAGTATCGAGGCGGACGGCGGCGGCCAGATAAGAATGACCCGGCCCGTCTACGGATGCAAGGCCATGGCTGTCATGACGAGCAAGACCAGGCCGGCCGTGGCGACCGTTCGCTCGAAGGCCATGAAGGCCCCCGCTCCCGACCGGTCCAGGAGCGGAGACGTGGTAGTGGTTGAGGTGGAGGTGGAGGTGGACGAGTCGGCCCGGCGCTCGCGGGTGATCGAGCGGGTCTCGGAGAAGCCGGAGGGGGTCCCCCTCGAGGACGCGGCCGTGGTCGTCAGCGGGGGAAGGGGCATCGGCGGCAAGGAAGGGTTCGACGGCCTCGAGGAGTTGGCCTCCCTGATTGGCGGGGCCGTCGGGGCCAGCAGGCCGCCATGCGACAGCGGCTGGGTCCCCGTCTCGAAACAGGTCGGGCTCACGGGCAAGATCATCCGGCCGGGCCTTTACCTGGCCGTGGCCCTTTCCGGGTCGTCCCAGCACATGGCAGGCTGTCAGGACTCGGGCAAGATAGTGGCCATCAACAAGGACCCCGAGGCCAACATTTTCTCATACGCCCATTACGGCGTGGTGGGAGACTACAAAAAGATATTACCGCCCTTGATGGAGCGGTTAAGGGAACTTATGGGAAAATAAAAGCGCGGAGTCGTATACGCGCGTAAACGGCGGACAGCGGTACCAATCCAGCCGAGTCAAGGTCAATAGGAACGCCACAACCAAAGGAGGCGGGGATGGAAAAGTATGACGTCGCTATCGCGGGCGGCGGCCCGGGCGGGGCTTACGCCGCCAAGACGGCGGCCGAGTTGGGTCTGAAAACGATATTCTTCGAGCGGGCCAGGAAGGCGGGAGAGAAAAACGCCTCCGGCTGCGGCCTGGGCCAGCGGTGGTGGAGGGACTTCCCTCTTATTATGGAAGAGATCGTCGAGCTCGACTCGTACCGCGAAATCCATTTTTGCTATTTCAAGATCACCGACGAGGACGACGACCTCATCACCACCATCTCCACGGCCAACACCAAAAAGGACGCGGGCCGCATCATGCACCGCGGAGAGCCTCGCGCCATGAGCGGCACCAGTATCTACCGGAGCGACCTCGACCCTCTCCTGGCCAACATGGCCTGCCAGGCGGGGGCCGAGATGCGGACCTCGACGGTGGTGACCGACGTCATTAAAAAGGACAACCGCGTGTGCGGCGTGGTCACGGAAAAGGGTGATAAAATCGAGGCCGACGTGGTAATCGGCGCCGACGGGGCCCACTCGACGGTGGCCATCGCCTCGGGCATCCGCAAGCGCTGGAGAAAGGACCAGATCACCCTGGTACCCCAGCTCGACTTCAAGTGCGACGAGCAGAGGATGGACGACGTGATCGGCGCGGCCGAGATGGTCTGGTTCGGCCCCTATTGCGGCGCCTACCAGGTGAACTTCAGGGACGGGTTCCACTTGGGCCTTGGCCAATGGCTGGACAAATGGGACACCAAGCCCGTGGACATGGTCAAGCGCATACTCCAGATACCGTCCTTCCAGGCCATGTGCCGGGCCGTGGACGCCCAGATAAGGGAATACCAGGTCCACCTTCTGCCGTGGATGCCCCATCCCGGCAAGACCTATTCCGACGGGGTACTGCTGGTGGGAGACGCGGGCGGCTTCCCCTGTCCCCTCGAGGGCGAGGGAATATGGCACGCCATCTGGACCGGATACCTGGCCGCGGGAGTGGCGGCGGACGCCATCTCGAAGGGCGACGTGTCCGAGCGTTCCCTTTCAGTCTACGAGAACAAATGGAAACAGCCGCCCCTCGGCCTCGAGTACGAGTTCGGAAGAGAATACGTCAACCTCTGGAAAAACTCGGCCTTCGATCCCGAGTTCATGAAGAAGATGGTCCTCTTCCTCGGCGAGGTGCAGTGGCTCAACTTCCCCGGGCCCATCTTCGACTGGAGCGACGACCACATGAAGACCTTTAACGACCACCTGGGCCATTTCCTCGACCTCCTTCCCGAGCTGTCGGACTTCGCCAAGGAAAACGTCGTGCCCCTCGGCAGGGGAGTATCCGACCAGAACCGGGAAAAGATAGCCAACCTCCTGGCGGGGGCGGTCAAGGAAAAACTGCCCCGACTCATTCCCGACAAGTTCGTGAAAACCATGATAAGGAAACAGCTCGGCCTCCAATAGGCGCCGGGCAATCCTCACGGATAAAAGGAAAACGAAAATGGCGACGAAAAACTTTAACGCGGAGGAATTCACCCGGCTGAACCTGGCCAAGCTCATTTTCAGGATCGAGGGCGAGGACCCGGGTGACTTTATCTTTCTCGACGAGACCAAGTGCGACAGTTGCGGGCAGTGCAGCATGGTATGCTCGGTCAGCCTTTGGATCATCAAGGACAAGGCCAAGCTTTCGCCCAAATATAAAGAGCTTTGCATGGAATGCGCCGCCTGCTACGCGGTGTGCGAAAGGGACGCCATCACCTTTAGATACCCCGCGGGAGGATCGGGCATAGTTATCAAACACGGGTGACCCAAAAAAATGAGATCATTCTCGGCGGGAAGAACAACCTCGCCCGTACATAACGTCCCCGCTTTAAAGTAAGGGGTGGGATTTATTCGCCTTATGCATTGAGGCTTTTATCTATAGTTCCTTCCCGCGTCCGATAACGTTCTGACGTTCAAAAATAGAATTGACGGAGCCTCTTGCAAAAGTCCCGCTTTGGAGCGCGGCGGCTCGACGCCGCTTTTCTCCGAGCGGCTTGACGCGAGGAAAGGCTTTGTATTTTTTAGCCTTGTCAAGCCAAGCCCATCGAAAGCGGTCTCAAGCGACAGCGCTCCAAAGCGGCTATGGCGCCAAGAAAAGGACTTTTGCAAGAAGCTCGACAATAAAGGAAAAAACATTGATTGAATATTGACCCATACTTGTGATATCTTGCTTATCAAGCCGCTCCCGTGGATTGGGTTTTGCTTTTTGTAAAACGTTTTGCCAAGAATCGAGCGGCTTATTTTTTTCAAATCACGTGAGAGGATCGAGTCGATTGAGCGTTCACTCAATGGGGCTGTTTCTTCTTTTTTCCATTTCTTCAATTTTCGAAAAAGCATGGAGGGCGTTATTGATGAGAATGAGGAAGGCAAGATGGATCGTAATGGGATTGATATTGTCAGCTTCCCTGGTTGTCATGGCTCAGGGAGTTCCGAACATGATCAACTACCAGGGACGGCTGTTCGACGGAACGGGCCGTCCGGTTGACGACCCGGCCCTGGCCATGGATTTCTCGCTTTGGGACCAGGACGTAACGCCCGAGCAGGTAACCGACGAGACGGTCTATTTGTGGGGCGAGTCGGTCGTTCCCCTGGCCCATGGCGAGGTGACGGACGCGAGCGAGGTGGTCTCGGGATGGGGCAGCACCGTTTACGAGACCCCCCGCGACTACCTGATCGACTACGCGAACGGGACCATCTCCCGGGTGGCCTCGGGCACGATCCCCAACGGCCAGATGGTATACGTGGATTATGAATGGACCGACTACGGGACCGAGATATGGAGCGAGACTCAACTGGTGGAGGTGGTCAACGGCCTGTACGAAGTGAAACTGGGCGATTTCGTTCCCCTCGGCTACTCGACCTTTACCGGCTCGACCGTATACCTCGAGGTGACGGCCAACCTGGAGATACTCTCGCCGCGCCGGCGTCTGACGTCGGTGGTATTCGCCATGCGGGCCGACGACGCCATGTCGCTGGGGGGGCATTCCTATTCGGCCTTCTCTCTTGTCGGCCACGGCCACGACTTCGCGGACATCTCCGGCCAGGCCGCGGACGCGCAGGTCCCGGATGACATTACCATCGTCTACGCGCAGGACTCTGGACAGCTCGGCGGCCAGGCCCCCGCGGCGTACGTGTCGGCCTCGGGCGACACCGTCACCGGCGCGCTCGAGGTTGGCCAGGACCTGACGGTGCAGGGCGACGCCGCCGTACTGGGCGGAAACATTGGACTCGGGAGGTCATGGGACTCGGATTACGGGATAGTCAACGGCTTCTCCGCGGCCCCTCCCCATGGAGCGCGTCTGTACGGGACTAACCATGGAATCATGGGCGCATGGGCCGGAGCTCCTTACAACAACTACGCCTTCCTCGGCTCCGAGGCGTACGGCGTTTACGGAATGTGCGGGACCTCATCGGACACGGGCAGCAGATACGGAGGGTTATTTCAAGCCACCAGCCCGATCTACGCCATTGGCTCCATGGCCTACTCCAACGGATACGGCTCCTATCCGTCCATCGGCGTCTATGGCAGCGGTTATAACGCCAGCTCGGGAGAGGCTTACGGAGGATACTTCGAGACTTCAAACTCGGGCACGGGAACGCATTACGGGGTCTTCGCCGGAGTTCAGGACGATTACGCCGGTTGGTTCCAGGGCGGGCGCGTGCATATAGGAAACGCCGGGACCGAGAATTACGTTAACGGCGACGGTGACCTTTACGTGGAGGACGATCTCGAGGTTGACAACAACGCTCGAGTTGCAAACGACGTGTTCGCGGGAGGCGATATATCCGTTGGAGGAGCGGGCGATATCGGCGGCAACCTGTCGGTAACGGGAGGGGCCACGATCGGAGACAATCTATACGTCGTGGGAGGGGCCACGGTTGGACAAAACCTATCCGCGGGCGGCGACGTGTACATAGAGGGGACCATCGGCATGGGAATCGCCCCGAGTTCAAGCTATGGGATCAGAAACAACGCGGGTTCCGCGCCCTCGACGGGAGCTTATCTTTACGGCACGGGCTCGGGAGTGCAAGGAAGATGGGCAAGCGACCCTAACGACCATCTTGGATACATGGGCGCCTCAAACCTCGGGGTTTATGGCCGGGCCGGAAATTCCGACGAGACGGGAGAAAGATATGGAGGGCGTTTCGAGGCGCATAGCCAGGGCTATGCTTATGGAGTTTCTGGTACCGGCTACGCTTTCGACGCCGGTTACTCATATGGATTGGTAGGAATCGCGTACGCCACGGCCAGCGGCGCCACGGGACCGGCTTATGGCGCATATTTAAGGGCTTACGCCAACGGCTCCGCCTATGGTCTTTACGTCGCCAGCGGCACCAAGAACTGGGTCAACCCCGACCCCGAGGACCCGACCAAGTCCATCGTTTACGCGACCCTCGAGGGCGGCGAGAACGGGACTTACTGGCGCGGCACGGCCAGGCTCGAGAACGGAATGGCCGAGGTCATTTTGCCCGACCACTTCCGCAAGACCACCAGCCCCGACTACCCGGTGACGGTCACCCTGGGACTTCTCGGGGACTGCAACGGCATCATGGTGGCCGAAAAAAGCAACGAGAAGATCGTGGTCAAGGAACTTCGCGGAGGCACGAGCGACGCGGAGTTCGATTTCGTTGTCATGGGAAAAAGACTTGGCTACGAGGAATACGAGCCCATAATCGACAACGTGGATTACGTCCCCTTCCAGGGAAACAACTCGGGCATGGACGAAAGCGATATGACCACCCAGGAATACTACGATAATTACTCCGAGGGCCTAAAGAAAATCTTCAAAAAGAACGGTATCCTGGACGAGGAAGGAAAAGTCAACGAAAAGCTCTTCGAGGAAAAGGGATGGAAAAACAACAAGGTGAAAATGCCAAAGGAACAAGAAAGATAAAGAGCATATTATGGCGCTCTCCGGGGCGCCTTTTCATTTGCATTGTGATATCGAGAGGATTGCCGCGGGCGTAATCTTCCCGAGAGGCGCGAATAATGATCGGACTTCATTTTCTTGTTAAATCGATCGCCTTATGGTAATCTTTAATCTGGTAAACGGGGATTCTTACCGACAGGGCCGGAAATAAATCTTAGCATCTCTTCATCTCAGGGTTCCACGGGTATTCTTGATTTTCATCTTTTGTTTGTATTCCCGCTTATTGCTTTTCAATTCGGGCGGATAAAGCGAAGGATTTCATTCAAGGCTTTGATGGATGAAAGATTGTTTGCACGCTTTTTTTAGAAAGGGGAAGAAAAGATGAAAGGGACAAGATGGATAATTTTGGCGTTATTCCTGACCGCCTCGGCGGCCGTCATGGCCCAGACCGTTCCGGGCATGATCAACTACCAGGGGCGTCTTTTCGATGGGACCGGCCAGCCGGTGAACGAAGCGGCCCTGGCCATGGACTTTTCTTTATGGGACAAGGGGGTGACCCTGGAGGACGTGACGGATGAGATAGCCGTCATGAACGGAGCCTCGGCCATATCCCTGGCTCACCGGGACATTACCGACGGGAGCGAGGTCGTGACCGCGGTTGGCGGCTCTCCCACTTATGAGTCGCCTCGCGACTACTTGATGGATTACGCTAATGGGACCATTACGAGAGTGGCGAGCGGCTTTATCCTTGACGGCCAGTCGGTGGAAGTCGATTACGAATGGACGGACTTTGGAAGCGAGATATGGAGCGAGACCCAGGCGGTCGAGGTTGTAAACGGGCTTTACCAGGTCCGGCTTGGGGAGTACTCCGCCCTTGAGGCCTCCCTCCTTTCCAGTTCGACCATATACCTCGAGGTCGAGGCTAACATGGAAGTCCTCTCGCCCAGGCAGCGGCTTACGTCGGTCCCCTTCGCCATGAAGGCCGACGAGGCCCTCACCCTTGACGGCCATTCCCTTTCGGCCTTTTCCCTGGTCGGGCATACCCACAATTTCACGGAGATTTTCGGACAGGCCACGGACGCGCAAATACCTGATAATATTACTGTCGTCTACGCCCAGGACTCGGGCCAACTCGGCGGCCAGGCGCCGGCGGCTTACGTTTCATCCTCGGGCGACACCATCACCGGGCCCCTTGACGTGGGCGGCGAGGTAAACCTTGGCCATGACCTTATCGTGCAGGGCGACGCGTCCATCCTGGGCGGGAACATCGGCCTTGGACGGGAATGGCACTCGAACGTCGGTATTATAAACGAGCAGACCACCGCTCCCACCCACGGCGCGCTCTTGTACGGGACAAGCTACGGAGTTTACGGAAACCTGGCGAGCGACCCGAGCAATCATTACGGGTTCCTGGGTTCCTCTTCATACGGCGCCTTCGGCAGGAGCGGCGCCTCGACCGAGACTTCCTCTCAATATGGAGGGTTTTTCCAGGGGAGCGGGCAGTCCAACGTTTACGGCGCGTACGGCGGTTCCTACGGTTACGGCCCCGGCAATTCTTATGGCGTCTATGGCTATGGTTACAACGATGGCTCCGGCAACGCCTATGGCGGATACTTCTCCATGTCGGACGCGGGCACGGGCACGCATTACGGCGTGTTCGCCAGCGTTAACCACGATTACGCCGCCTGGTTCCAGGGCGGCCGCGTTCACGTTGGCACCTACGGTACCGAGGATTACGTTGACGGCGACGGGGACCTTTACGTGGAGGACGACCTCGAGGTCGACAACAACCTTCTCTTGGCCAACGACGCGTATATAGGGAATTATTTGTCCGTCGGAGACGACGCCTACATAATAGGCGGCAACCTGGGCCTGGGAACGACCCCGGACTCCGCGGTGGGCATATATAACAGCGTGTCAACGGCCCCTTATTATGGAGCGTTGATATATGGAAGCGCCTATGGAGTATGGGGGGCCCTGGCCTCCGATCCCTACGACCATTACGGACAAATGGGCTCCGTGACCTACGGAGTTTACGGCCGGTGCGGCGCCTCGGACGAGACGGGGTTCAGGTCCGGCGGCCGGTTTTACGCCTATAGCCAGGATACCCCTTATGGAGTGTACAGCGCGGCCTACGGATACGGAAGCGCCGACGCCTACGCCGTCAGGGGAAGCGTGACCAACTATGACGAGGGAGACGCTTACGGAGGATATTTCTCCTCCTCCAACTACGGCGGCGGAGACAAATACGGCGCCTACGGCTACGCCGCCGGGGACTCTGCCAACGTGACCGCCTACGGCTTGTATGGCCGCGGCTCCAATTCCACTGGCCCAGCTTATGGAGTGTATGGCTTGGGGTACTCGGCGGGCGACTATGCTTATGGGGGATACTTCACCACGGGAACGAACACCAATGGTAACAATTGCGGCCTATACGCGGAATCGGCCGAAACCCCACTTTACGCCGCCTTGAGCACGGACAAGTACGACCATTACGCTCTTTTAGGGACCGTTTCGTATGGAGTATACTCGACGTGCGGCAATTCCGACGAGACCTCGACCAGGTATGGCGTTCGCGCGTCCAGCTTCAGTCAGGAGGCAAGCTATGGCGTGTACTCGACGAGTTATGGCTATGGAAGCGGCTCGGCTTATGGAATCAGGGCGGTGGGAGACGCCGACGACTCGGGCGCCGCGGGCAACGGTTATGGGGCCTATCTAGCGGCCTATAGCAACGCCTCGGCCTATGGCCTTTACGTTACCGCCGGCACCAAGAGTTGGGTCAACCCCGACCCCGAGGACCCGACCAAGTCCATCGTTTACGCCACCCTCGAGGGCGGCGAGAACGGGACTTACTGGCGCGGAACGGCCAGGCTCGAGAACGGAATGGCCGAGGTGATAATGCCCGACCACTTCCGCAAGACTACCAGTCCCGATTATCCGGTCACGGTCGCCTTGGGGGCCTTGGGGGAATGCAACGGCCTTATGGTGGCCGAGAAAAGCAACGAGAAGATTATTGTCAAGGAATTTCACGGCGGCACGAGCAACGCGGAGTTCGATTTCATAATCATGGGTAAAAGGCGCGGATACGAGAATTACGATCCCATGATCGAAAACGTGGATTACGTCCCCTTCGAGGGCAACAACGCGGACATGGACGAAAGCGACATGACCACTCAGGAGTTCTACGACAAGCACCCAGAGGGAGTAAAGGAACTGTTCAAGCAAAGCGGTATCCTGGATAAGGAAGGCAAGGTAAACGACAAGCTCTTCGAGAAAAACGGATGGAAAATCAACAAGGAGAAAAAGCCCAAGGAAGAGAGGCCTTAAGCGGGAAACAAACGAACTGTTCCGGCGGCTCGGGCTTATAGTCTCGGGCCGCCGGTTTTTTGTCCAGGCGGGGACAAAAAGACGACGTATGCCCCGGCGATCAGAGCGCGCACCTTCCCTTGCAGCCGCAGTTGTACCTGTCCTCATAGCAGGAATAAGCCTGCGTCAGGTTGTCGAACTCGCCCAGGTACTCGGCCAGGGCGTCCTGAAGGCGGTCAAACCTCTTGAACTCTTCCCTCGCCGCGCTCTGCAGGACCAGAAGCTGAGCCGGCACCGGCGGGCCCTTGATCACCCGGATATAGAAATCCGCCGCCATTTCGGGCTCGCCCAGAGCGCGGATGGCCCGAAGAAGACCCCCAAGCGCCGCGCCCGCAAGACCCGGATCGTAAGCGCCTATCAATGCCTCGGTCAGATCGGACCGGCTCTTTTTCTTAAGCTCCGCAATCTCGCCCCCGCTCATGCCCAGCGCCTTAAGGCCATTCCAGGCCTCTTTCCGGGCCACGTCTTTCTTTTCGCTCATCATTTCCTCACTCGATTCCTTTTACTTACAATATAAGCAGGCAACCGGCGGGGCGCAAGCGTGAAAAATCACGCGATAAAATTATAGGCTCCTCACGCAAATATGTGGGTGAATTCCGGCATGGGGGCAGTTGGACTGGGCAATGTAATTGCATCAGAGTGAACCATTTTTCGCTCCTGTACAGCCCTTTGGAAACTCTCCTGGAAAAAAGAGTTGGCATCTGGAAAAACAAACTGTTAAATTGGTTCATGTCTCCCTGCGGCTGTGTTTGATATTTTATCGCAACATTTATCATAACCTAAGCCGAGGGACATAAAATCTCTTCAACCTAACATTCGTTTTTGACAAGATTGAGAGGAGTTCATGGAATTAAAAAGCATATTCGTCTCGCGCCATCATCGGGGAAGGTGGAGGGCGTTGCTTTGAAAATGACTCGTGTCGCGATTCCATTGACGGTCACTTTCATCCTTGCGGGGCTTTTTATCCCCGCGGCCGGGGTCGGCGAGGATAGGGGCGATATAGATGAATTCACGGCCTGGCTAGACTCGCGCTTGCCGATGAAGCTCAAAGTATACGGCGTGCCCGGAGCGGCCGTGGCGCTAACGCGAAACGGAGAAGTCGCGTGGTCCAATGGCTACGGGCTGGCGGACAAGAAGAGCGGGGAAAGGGTTACGGCCGACACGCTCTTTCAGATGGCGTCCATTTCAAAGCCCGTGTCCGCGTGGGGGGTCATGCGTCTGGTGGAGAGCGGCAAAATATCCTTGGACGACCCCATTGAAAAATACCTGACCCGGTGGCGTCTTCCATCTTCCAGGTATGATCACTCGGGAGTGACCGTCAAAAGAGTCCTGAGCCATACGGCCGGGCTTTCACTGCACGGGTATCCCGGGTATTCTCCTTCCCGGCCCTTGCCCTCGATCACGGACTCCCTGTCGGGAATAGGAACTCCCACCGGTCCCGTTCGAGTTAAAAAGGAGCCAGGCTCCGGCTTCAGCTATTCAGGAGGCGGCTTTACCGCGTTGCAACTGGTCATGGAAGAAGTCAGCGGCGATGATTTCGCGGCGTACATGAAGCGCGAGATACTGGACCCCCTTGGCATGTCGTCAAGCGGTTTTGGCGTTCCGGAGAACGAAGCCGCTATGGCCGCGCCCTACAACTTGCTTGGCGCCAGGATCCCTAAATACCGCTTCACCGAACTGGCGGCGGCCGGGTTATACTCGAGCGCCAACGACATGGCCAGGTTCGTGGCCGCGATGACGCCGGGTCCTAATGGCGAGCAAGCCGGCAGGGCGGTGATTACGCCCGATTCGATCAGGTTGATGACGACTCCTTCTCCCGAGTCCGACGATTTGTACGGGCTTGGCTATTTCATTCGGGACCAAAAGGGCGTCGAACGCATCGCGCTCCATGGCGGCTCGAACCGCGGATACCAGTCGTTAATCGCCGTGATCCTGGAGGACGGTCTGGGACTGGTCGTGTTAACCAATGGCGACTCGGGCTCCATCCTGGCCCTGCATATCATGGACAAGTGGATCAAGTGGTCGCTAGGATCACGAGGTTTTAAAACGCCTGGCTCACCATAAAAAGCGAAAGATGAAATCGCGGATACATCCAGTCACGACTCCAGTCATTTGGGCCGCTCGCGTCAATATGCTAATCAAAATTTCAAAGGAAGATCCAACGGGTAACACGGACAGGTTTCCTTATATCAACTGGCATAGGACCTCGTCGCGTGGTATGGTTTCATTCACGGTGAAGATGGATCAAAGAAAGACGCCGGCCAATAGCGTATTGAAAGGGTAATCATATGAAAACTTTGGAGACTTCGGTTACAAGACGGAGGTTTGTCGCCGCGTCGGCCGCCGCCGGGGTGGTGGCGAGCGCCGGGCTTGGCCGGGCCGGGGCGGGCGAAGGCGGGAGGCATGGGAGGATGAAGCCGAGGGATTTTCTTTATGCGCCGGATTTCGAGCCGGGGTCGGCCCTGGCGGCAAATGAAATCTCCGTCAGATGGTTCGGGTGCGCCAATTACAGGATCGAGCACGCGGGCAAGGTCCTCTGGATCGACCCTTACCTTAGCCGTCATACTCCCCGGGAGATGGCCTTCGGCCACGTCGAGCCCAAGCCCGGGGAGGTGGACGCTTACCTGGACCGGGCCGACTATATCGCCCTCGGCCACAGCCATTACGACCACGCGGCGGACCTTCCCTACATCGTGCCCAAGACCGGCGCCATGGTTTATGGGGACAAGTCGGTGGGTAACCTCTTCACCGCCCGCGACCTGCCCCGGGACCGGTTCCACGAGATTTCCGGCGGCTCGGCGGTACAAGCCGGTCCTTTCAGGATCGCCTTTATAAAGAGCGTGCACGGGAAGGTATTGGGACGGGTCCCCGGCGACCGCGACATTTCTCCCGAGGCCAGGCCCCCCTTCAAGGTGAGCGATTACGGATGCGGCGGGGTGTACGGCATTATCGTGGAGGCGGCCGGCTATAAAATATACCATCAGGGCAGCGGCGGCCTGGTGGAGGAGAACCTGAAAGGCGCTCGGGCCGACCTTGCCATCATCGGCATCTCGAGCCGGAGCGGCACGCCGAGGATGGTCTACAAGGTGGTGAAGGAGCTACAGCCCCGGGTCGTCATGCCCACCCATTACGACATGTTCTTCTCCTCGCTTAAGAAGGGCTTCACGGCCGTGCCCCTTTTGAAATTCGGGCAAGTGGTGGAGGAGGCCCGGGAGGCCGCGCCGGAGGCCGACCTCATCACGCTCCCGCTCCAGGGAGAGTATCGGATACGCGCGTGATTTGAGAATAATTTTGGGCGGACGCGGTACCGGCGCGGCCTTCTCGAAACCTCGCTGGCCGCGTGCATCTAGCGGGTAGTATCCGCTCCCGAACGATGCTAAACTCCCGATAAAAGCGGGCGACAAGATTTTCTTTTGCGAGAGAGGTTACGGATAAATTGACCAAAGACCGAGACGAGGCCAGGCCGCCGGCGGGCGTGTGCCTGGCCAACGAGCAGACCATCCTGGCCAACGAGCGCACCCTGCTGGCCTATCTGAGGACCATGATGACCTTCTTTATCGCCGGGGTTACCTTCATCAAGTTCTTCGGCCATCCCGCCCTCACCATCGTGGGATGGGCTTTTATTCCCGTCTCCCTCATCATCCTCGGGGTCGGGATCGTAAGCTACCTGGTCCGAAAGAGGGCCATCGAAAAAGCCGGCAATTAGTCTTATAAAGTTGCATGGCCGGGAAGCTAATCCGGTAGGCGGGCCCCAAGAGGTTTCCTCAACTATATAGGCCGCCCACTGGAGGACTTACTTCCTCAATACCTTTTTATCCACCTTGCCCACCGTGGTGAGGGGGATCGAATCGATAAACTCGATGAGGCGAGGCGCCTTGTAGGCGGCCATGTTTTTCTTGCAAAAGGCGATGATATCTTTCTCCATCTCCGCCTTGTCCTTACTTTTATGACTCTCTTTTAGCTGGATCACGGCTTTGACCATTTCACTGCCCGGCCTGTCCGGGTCCTTGACGCCGATAAGGGCGCAGAACTCGATGGCCGGATGGGAGGAGAGCTTCTCCTCCACTTCATTGGAAAATACCTTATACCCGCTCACGTTTATCATATCCTTCGAGCGGTCCACGATGGTAAGGAAGCCGTCCGAGTCCATTGTGGCTATGTCTCCGGTATAAAACCATTTTTCGCCCTGAAACTCGCGGATCGAGTTGGCCGTTTCCTCCGGTTTTCCCCGGTATCCTCTCATTACCTGTGGGCCTTTGACAATGATCTCCCCCGGCTCCCCAAGGGGGACCTCCTCGGTCCCGGCCTCGAGGTCCACCAGTTTGACCCGCGTGTTCTGCATGGGAAGGCCCACGCTGCCCGGCTTCTTCTTGCCCTTGAAGGGGATCATCGAGATGGTGGCGCAGGTCTCGGTCATGCCGTATATGTCGGAGACCTTGCCTTTTCCGATGAGAGCCTCCAGGGCCGTCAAGGTCTCGGGAGAGAAAGGGGCCGCGCCCGACACGAAGCCTTTAACCTGAGCGAACGGTAATGCACTGAAGCCGGGCTCGGAAAGGAGCATCTGGTATAGGGATGGCACGTTGCCCACGCCGGTGGGCTTGTACTTGGCCATCTCGGCCACGATATGTCTCGTGTTTCTGGGGTCGGGGATCAAAACCTGCGGGCAGGCGGTCATGAGAAAGCACATGCCCGAGAAAAGCCCCCCGATATGGAAGAGCGGAAAGCCGGTCAGGAACGCGTCTTTCCCTCTTTCCAGGTCGCACCACTGCCGGAAGTGAGTGGTGGCCGCCACCACGCTTCGATGGGTCAGTTCGGCTCCCTTTGGCTTCCCCGTGGTTCCTCCCGTGTACTGGATGAGGCACAGGTCGTCGGGTGAAATCTCGGGTCTTGAAAATCCATTTCCCCCCGCTAGCGTCTCCTGGAATGAGACCACCTTTTTCCCCTCGATCGGGAGCAGACGGCCAGAGGGAATTTTCTTGAGAAGCTTCCCGGCCGTCCTTTTTATCAGGGGCATATACTCGCCCAGGTTGGTGGCCACCACGTGGGTCACGGTCGGCATGTCATTGGCCGCCTCCATCAGGCGGTGCTCGAGGATGGCGTCGAGAGTGACCAGGACCCTGGCCCCCGAGTCGCTAAGCTGAGACGCGATTTCCTTGCCCGTTAAAAGAGGCGAAACCCCGCTCTTGACGCAGCCGGCCCGCAGGGTCCCAAGCAAGGCGATGATGTATTGGGGCAGGTTGGGAAGGTTGATTCCCACGACGTCGCCCTTCTCGAGTCCCGCCCCCAATAAAAAGGAAGCGAACCTCCTCGATAAACGGTCAAGGTCGCCGTAGGTCATGGTCCTGCCCATGAAATGACAGGCCGCCCGGTCCGGGAACTCGGCGAAAACCTCATCCATAAGGTCCACGAAGCTTGACTCCGGCAGGGCCATGTCCGGCTCCACGTGTGGATCATAGGACCTAACCCAGATTCTATCGTCCTCGCTCATTCAATCCTCCCAAGGCATGGTATCGGTCCTTACCTTATAGCATACTTAGGCATTCCCAGTCACGCGGCGCCAAATGGACTCACGCGTGAGCCGCCCTCCCCTGAGTTGATCAATCACGTATGACTCGCTTTCAGGCCGCGTCCGCATGGAGAAAAATGATTTCGATCCGCATTGATCGCTTGCTTTCCCCGTTGCCTTGGGCTATTAGACGATAGACGACTCCGTCCGAAGGGACGTTGAAAAACACCAGAGCAAGAAAGAAGTCAATCGCCATGAAAGTATTACTTATCAATCCTTATTATCCCATCTCGGAGGGGCCGTCCCCTCCCTTGGGGCTGGCCTTTATCGGGGCCGCCCTCGAGGCGGCGGGCGTGGAAGTGAAGCTCTTGGATTACGTGGTCTTCCCTTACGACAAGGAGGAACTCAGGTCGGTCCTCCTCCGATTCCGGCCGCGCTTCGTGGGACTGACGTGCGTGACCATGAACTTCCATGAGGCCATGCGCGTGGTGAGGGACGTGAAGGACATTGCCCCGGATATCGCGACGATTATGGGCGGCCCCCACGTGACCTTTTGCGCGGAGGAAACGCTGAAAGAGCACCCGGAGCTCGATATCATAGTCCTGGGCGAGGGCGAGAGGACGATAGTCGATCTGGCCAAGGCCGCCGAGGCGGATGCGCCCCTGGATGAGGTCCGAGGAATAGCGCTAAGGAGCGGCGCGCGAATAATACTGACGCCCCCCTCGGTGGGACCGCTCGACCTGAACTCACTGCCCCTTCCCGCCCGCCACCTGCTGCCGCTCGGACGCTACAAGGCCCTCAACCTGGCCATCAGCATGACCACCAGCCGGGGTTGCCCCCACAAGTGCATCTTCTGCGTGGGACGACGCATGGTGGGGTCCAGGGTCCGCTACCGAAGGCCCGACCTTGTGGTGGACGAGATGGAATATCTGGCGGGCCTGGGCTTCTCCCAAATCAACGTGGCCGACGACCTGTTCACGGCCAATAAAAAGCATTGCCTGGAAATCTGCCGCGAGATCGAGCGCCGGGACCTCAAGATCAAATGGTCGTCCTTCGCCCGGGTGGACACCGTCACGGCGGAGCTTCTGGCCATTATGAAAAAGGCCGGCTGCCGATCGGTCAGCTTCGGAGTGGAAACCGGAAGCGCCAAGATCATGAAGACCATCCAAAAGGGCATCACCATCGATCAGGTGGTCGAGGCCGTGAAAGCCTCCAATGAGGCGGGGGTCGTTCCCTGCGCCTCCTTTATCCTGGGCCTGCCCGGCGAAACCGAGGATACCCTGCAAGAGACCGTCGCCTTCGCCAGGAAGCTGAACAAGATGGGCGTGAAGTACGGCTATCATCTGCTCGCGCCCTTCCCCGGCACGGCCGTGAGGGAAAAAAGCCAGGAATACGGACTTCGCGTGCTGACCGACGACTGGTCGGAGTACAACGCCGATCGCGCCATCGTGGAGACGGACGGCGCGGACAAAGCAACTCTTGACAAGGTCGTCGTCGATTGGGAGGAGAAGGCCCTGACCTATCTGGCCATCATCACCGAGCTTGTGGCAAAAGGAGAGGCGGGCCAGGAGGAGGCCGCCTTGCTGGCCAGCCTCGATCGGAACATGCAAACCTACGGGCTGATGATGGACAAGGCCCTCGAGACCCATGGCCGCTTTCAAGACGACTCTCAATCCCCGGACGGCCGGCTCGAGCGGCTCCTCGAGCGCCTCGCCGCCAACGGCTACGCCCCGGCGCCGCTGAAAGCCTCACTCACCCACGCGCTGGAAAAAGGAGTCCTTTCCCGCCGGGAGCAAGACGGCCAGGTTGAGTGGAGTTGGAGGGATTTTCTATAGCGCGCTCCACTGGGTGGGCTGGGTCAACCGCCAGCCTTTAAATCGAGAGGAGATTACTATGGCTAAGAAAATATCTTTATCAGACATATGTGGCTTTCTATTTATCGCCGCCTTTTTTCATGTTGGATGTAATAATATCCCAAGTGAACCGGGCGAAAGCGTCACTCAGCAGAAATGCTTGCAAGGCAGTTTTAAATATTATGAATCACATATTGATGATTGCCTCGATATTGCAAAGGAGATGGATGATCAGACCAAAAAAGGGAAAGTGTATTATATCGCGGCGTCATCTAAGCATGCAAAATTGCATAAATTGTTCAAAAAAGCAGAGTCAAATAATGGCGATTACCGAGATTTAAGCAAAGCGGCGGATGAAGTGATTGCCCTTTACAATAAGGCCTTGGAATGCGATTTAGATGCGGGCGCCAAGCTGGAAATTTGGGAAAGTAAATCATCTGCATACGCCTATAGATCGGAAGGCGACATGAAATATCTACCGGAGGTAGAACGAGAAAGTCTTAATTGCCGGCTTCATATATTACTATTGTCAATTACAAACCAAAAGGAAAATGAAATCATACAATATGAAAAATACCCGATATGCTCTAAACCATATGGCCAAGTAGATTATTCTAAATGCTTTGAAACTTATGAAGAAAGGTCAAATTATGTAGAAGAACAAAATCGTATTATTGGCGATCGATATTCTTACACTTTTGAATTTATTTCTTGTTGTCTTGACAATCGCCATGGCCAAAAGGAGAAGAGCAAAAATGATTGTCTAGAGTTGATCGACACGTACGTTGTCGATCAAGAATTGAAGAATGAGTTAATTTACTACGTACGCGAGGAAACCGTTCCAAAAAAACTTGGCCACTTTGATATTCCTGAACTAAAATAACCAACCGTCCTTGCATTAGGAGGCTATCATGTTTCCGCAAAACAAAGTCAGATTACTCTCCACAGTAATTTTCATCCTTCTTTCATGCCGCGCTTCCCTTGCCGAGGAAGGATTTAAGGCCCCTTCCGCCGGCGGCATTTTCAAAGTACCGATCGAAAACAAGGGCGAGGTCACCATTCACGGGAACGCTATCGACGTTTTCCGCCTCGAGGAAAACCCCTCGGATATCGTCACGGGCATAAGCTTCCAGCCTTTGCCCGGCGGCGATTTATTATCTGGCGAAACGGTTATTTTAACCATCACTCCTTTGAACCTCGGAGAGATCGAGGACCGCGAGGCATGCGAGGCGTTTAAAAATCCCAAGGTTTACATCAAAACGGCCGCCGCCGAGCCTCTGGCCAATTACGAGGACATTATCGAAATACCGGTCGAGCCGGCGGGTTTCCACAATTTAAGCGTCGATTACGAAAACTGCGTTATTTACTGGAACTGGGAATCCTGCAGCTGCTCGGTCGGCGGTTGCGGCTTCAGTTCGGGAAGCGACAGCCGCGAGATTCCCGGTTGCGAGTGGGCCAAACCGGACGACAACGAGATACTCTCGACGGACATACCCGGCCGCCTTTCCGGCGACGACCCGCGAGCTCGAGTCGGAGTATTGGGCGCCCCTCTTTTCGAGGAGTACGCCGCGTCCTTTCTCGACTCGATCAACGTCGCCTCCCGGAGCGTCGATCCCTTCACGGACCTGGGACCCGATCTGTACGTTTCCGAGGGCGTCAGTGTCCTCGTCATCCCCTCGGCGTCGCTTTCGCCTTACGTAAATTCCGCGTCTTTCATCTCCAATCTGGACGAGTACGTCTCGGCTGGCGGCGTCGCCGTTGTTTTCTCACAGGCCACCGGGGATGACTGGTCCATCGTCCCCGGTTCTCCCGAGGCATTCGGTTATACTCAGGACGTTCTTTGCTATCGCGGCGGCGCCCGTCCCTCCGCCTATCATCTTTTGATATCCAGCGAGGCAAGCGCGAAGTCCGACGTTCATACCGACGGGTCCTTCGTTAACCGATCAAGGGGGCCGGTTTTCTGGGGGCCTCGAATTTGCCGGCAATTTTGCCGCATGGGAATAATTTCTTGACACATTGATACGCAAATGTTATGTACTGATGGATCAGGGGAAAATCGGATAATATCCAATCAGCCGAATCTATGGAGATCAAGGGGGTATTGATAGATGGCCGGCAGAGCAAAGCCACTTATAATCGCGGTTGTGATATTGTTTACTTTTATGATTACAATAGCTTACGGAATCGAGATAACAAGGGAGGAGCCGCTGGAGCGCGAGGCCATTTGGCTTGAACTGATCGAGCCGAAATTTACTCCGTATTACATTAATGTTTGGGACTCTGACGGAGGAGTGACGGTTGCCGCTCGAACAAGTGAACCCATTTCATTCAGCGCACGAGACTCAGAAGACACGCAGCTTGATGAGCCAGAATTAGTCAGGAATTATGGCATTGTAAAAGCTCAGATTCATCCACTAAATACATCAGGGCATTATTCATTTAAAATAATCCCAGACTATCCGGAAAATCAATTCTCAACCGACATTTCCAATCCTGGGACGGCAACGTTTAGGGCATCCGTACCCGGAAGCTATCGCATCGTACCTGAGTTTTACACTAGTGACGGCAAATTAATCGTGGTATCAAAAGGCCCTGAAGAACCAAATCAAGATGAGATGTTTGAGGCAAATTTAACGACATTTTCTATTAAAGTTAAAGATACCTGCAGAAGAAAAGTATATCAAGTTGATTGTGAAAGCGAGGAAACAAATCAAAACTGTAAAAATATTTTTGGAGTGAATGAAATCGTAGAATTCAATATAATTATGGGAGATTCCTTATTACAGACATTTAGAGGCGATTGGACGCATAGCAATATAGACGCAGGTGACTTTGGATATAATGATGTCTATGCCGTTGATCCTGGTAGCACTAGTATGGCTTACCCACGCGTTTTGGCTGAGGCCCATGAATACATCAATGATGCTATACCGATGTTTCAAGCCTCTACTACAGCAAATATTGCTGATACAATTACCGTAAAATTCAATAAGCGAGCAGGACATGATGGAGAGCCATTAATCGTAGCCAGACAAAAAGAGACATACAATTTCAAAATCTCTGAACCAAAATATTTTATCCCAGTAGACTATGACCCGGCTATTCATCCCGATTATGTTCAACCTTGTAATAGCGGAGAGAGAGGAACGAAGTACTGCTCTGACTTGAATGCATATGGCCCGGAAGGAGACATTTCAACTGGGCAATCAATGGGAATTAATGCGGGATATTATCTCAAATTAGAGCCTTCTCAAGCTTGTTTCAGGAATATTCTTATTAGAGATAATTTCACAAACTGCGGAAATACATTAGGGCCAAACAACTGTATTAAATGGGTATGGCCAAATGGTGAAACTTACTGCCCTGCACTTGGAACAACTGAAGGAGATACAAGCGGAACAATACCGATAGGTATTTGGGAGATGAATTTTGACAATATTTATAGGGATAAAGCAAAAACGGGCCTTTTCCCATTGCAACTAATGAATGAGGTAGCGGAGATTTATAAATATCCTGTAAGAATCAAGATTGAATGGAAATCAACGTTATCTTCAGCGGGCTCTTGGAAAAATATTGGTCGATCAGGTTTTTGCGCGTATTTTCATCCAAATGGCCAAGCAAATGCGAGAAGAGTTGTCGACAGAATTGGTGATGGTGATACTCTCGGTTATCCGGAAAATCCATGTAACAATAATATTGATGCCTTATATTACACTGAGTCTTCGCTCAAAGGTCCTTGGCTGAGACCATCGCACTAGGCACAAATACCATGAATAATTGAACAATTAGTAAGGAGATGGTTATGAGTCGCGAGGTATCAATCATTATTATTGTTATATTAGGTTTGATCTACTCCATTACCGGATGTAAAAATAAGAATATCCCAGAGGAAAAGTCCGATAGTCCAAATATTACAGATAACCAATGCTTATCCAATGATTTTGAAATTAGCGCAAACTCTTTCCAGCAATGCCTTAATATTGCCAAGACAACTGATAATCCAGATAAAAAATGCCGTATCTATTTCAGAGCCGTATTATATAAAAGGCAGGAAATACTCAAATTGCCTCAAAGCACAGAAGATAAGGATTATAATTTCGAAAAGATAAGTGAATTGGTTAATGAGCTTATTAATTTCGCGGATAAATCTTTAAAATGTGATTTAGACTGGCGTACTGAACTAACAATTTATCAACAAAAGTCATGGGCTTATGGCATGAAAACTAATTACGGCCTTAACCAAGAGCCGGGTTTGGATGAAAATATAATTTACTGCGATCTTCATATATTAAGGTTAACGGATGAAAAATTGATAGAAAAGGACGCCGTCAGATATACTGACTCTTTCCCGTTATGTTCTGAAGAATTCAGAAATAAATCTCTTAAATGCTTTAATACAACCGGAGAGAGAAAAAATTATATTAATAACCAAAATAACCTCTACTTTAACAAGCGAAAGTTATTCTCCTTTTTACAAAGTCGATGTAGAAATACTACTAATAAAACGGATACATTTGGAGAATGTATGGAAATGATTGATACAATCATCGATGACAATGAACTTAGAGATGAGTTGCTTAGTTATATTGGACCTCCGCCTAATCCTTCACCACAATAGAAACAATATAATTGCACTCTCTAAAATATCAGGAGTAGATCATGTTTACGCAAAACAAAGTCAGAGTACTCTCCACAGTAATTTTCATTCTTCTTTCGTGCCGCGCTACCCTTGCCGAGGAAGGATTCAAGGCCCCTTCCGCCGGCGGTATTTTCAAAGTACCGATCGAAAACAAGGGCGAGGTCACCATACACGGGAACGCCATCGACGTTTTCCGCCTCGAGGAAAACCCCTCGGATATCGTCACGGGCATAAGCTTCCAGCCTTTGCCCGGCGGCGATTTTTTATCGGGCGAAACGGTTATTTTAACCATCACTCCTTTGAACCTCGGAGAGATCGAGGACCGCGAGTCATGCGAGTCGTTTAAAAATCCCAAGGTTTACATCAAAACGGCCGCCGCCGAGCCTCTGGCCAATTACGAGGACATTATCGAAATACCGGTCGAGCCGGCGGGTTTCCACAATTTAAGCGTCGATTACGAAAACTGCGTTATTTACTGGAACTGGGAATCCTGCAGCTGCTCGGTCGGCGGTTGCGGCTTCAGTTCGGGAAGCGACAGCCGCGAGATTCCCGGTTGCGAGTGGGCCAAACCGGACGACAACGAGATACTCTCGACGGACATACCCGGCCGCCTTTCCGGCGACGACCCGCGAGCTCGAGTCGGAGTATTGGGCGCCCCTCTTTTCGAGGAGTACGCCGCGTCCTTTCTCGACTCGATCAACGTCGCCTCCCGGAGCGTCGATCCCTTCACGGACCTGGGACCCGATCTGTACGTTTCCGAGGGCGTCAGTGTCCTCGTCATCCCCTCGGCGTCGCTTTCGCCTTACGTAAATTCCGCGTCTTTCATCTCCAATCTGGACGAGTACGTCTCGGCTGGCGGCGTCGCCGTTGTTTTCTCACAGGCCACCGGGGAGGACTGGTCCATCGTCCCCGGTTCTCCCGAGGCATTCGGTTATACTCAGGACGTTCTTTGCTATCGCGGCGGCGCCCGTCCCTCCGCCTATCATCTTTTGATATCCAGCGAGGCAAGCCCCGTCTGGAATGAACTAGGCAACTCTGGTTTTTGTGCCTATTTCTATCCAAATGGAAGCGCCAACGCAAGGAGAGTGATCGATAAGCTAAGTGAAAACGATTCTCCTGGCAATCCCGATGGTCCAACTTATCCATGCGCGGAGAATGGAAACTCATTGTATTACACTACAACTTCACCTAGAGGGCCTTGGGTGACTCAATCTAGTATTCCATTGCCAAATTAATGATTTGCCTTTAAATTGAGAGGAGATTACTATGGCTAAGAAAATATCTTTATCAGACATATGTGGCTTTCTATTTATTGCCGTTTTTTTACATGTTGGATGTAATAATATCCCAAGTGAACCAGGCGAAAGCGTCACTCAGCAGAAATGCTTGCAAGGCAGTTTTAAATATTATGAATCACATATTAATGATTGCCTCGATATTGCAAAGGAGATGGATGATCAAACCAAAAAAGGGAAAGTGTATTATATCGCGGCGTCGTCTAAACATGCAAAATTGGATGAATTGTTCAAAAAAGCATTGGGGAATGAGGGCGATTTCCGAGATTTAAGCAAAGCGGCGGATGAAGTGATTGCCCTTTACAATAAGGCCTTGGAATGTGATTTAGATGCGGGCGCCAAGCTGGAAATTTGGGAAAGTAAATCATCTGCATACGCCTATAGATCGGAAGGCGACATGAAATATCTACCGGAGGTAGAACGAGAAAGTCTTAATTGCCGGCTTCATATATTACTATTGTCAATTACAAACCAAAAGGAAAATGAAATCATACAATATGAAAAATACCCGATATGCTCTAAACCATATGGCCAAGTAGATTATTCTAAATGCTTTGAAACTTATGAAGAAAGGTCAAATTATGTAGAAGAACAAAATCGTATTATTGGCGATCGATATTCTTACACTTTTGAATTTATTTCCCGTTGTATTGACAATCGCCATGGCCAAAAGGAGAAGAGTAAAAATGATTGTCTGGAGTTGATCGATACGTACGTTTTCGATCAAGAATTGAAGAATGAGTTAATTTACTACGTACGCGAGGAAACCGTTCCAAAAAAACTTGGCCACTTTGATATTCCTGAACTAAAATAACCAACCGTCCTTGCATTAGGAGGCTATCATGTTTCCACAAAACAAAGTCAGAGTACTCTCCACTTTAATTTTCATTCTTCTTTCGTGCCGCGCTACCCTTGCCGAGGCATGTCCACCCCGAGTCACCACCCTGGGAATATTAAATCCGGCGTAGTGTTGCCATTAACCCAAGCCAAGCCTGTAACTCTTCAATAATGAAAAGGTTTGAAAAATAAAGCGTTGAAAAAAAGTTAAAACGGCGGAAAGATTTAAACCGCGTTGACCGATTGCTTGCCCCGCGGTGTTTTGCTAAATTCAGCGGGCTCGCTTCCCCTTCTCAGTCTTCGGCCTCTTTCTCGCGCTTTTTGAATTCCCACCATACCCAGGCGACGGCGAAGACGCCGCCCACCACGTGGGAGGAGGCGATGGCGACCCAGGCCCCGGCGGGACCGATCGAGTGGTGGAGGACGGTGACTAAAGGTATGGCCACGAAGATGAAGCGGGCGAGGGTAATGATGAGGGGAGGAAGGCCCTTGCCCAGTCCCTGGAAGGCCCCGCCCAGCACGAAGACCTGGGACACGAAGACGTAGGTGAAGCCCACTATGCCGATGTACTCGAGCCCGTAGCCCGAGATGACCTGGTATAGTACCGGGTCTTCGGTACGGTTGAAAAGGCCGATGAAGAACTCGGGGAAACATATAAAGACCATGCCCATGGCGCCCGAGAAGACGGCGGCGAAGAACCCGCCGGTCCAGGCCGAGCGCTTGGCCCGGGACAGGTTTCCGGCCCCGTAGTTCTGGCCCACCATGGACACGACCCCCAGCATGAGGCCTATCATGGGCAGCACCGCCAGCATGTCGAGCTGGGCGCCCATGCCGTAGGCGGCGGTGGCGCCCTCGTACTGGTTTAGCACCCTGAGGAAAATCATGGTCGCGAACCAGGCCGACATGTTGCGGCCCATCATGGGCACTCCGACCCGCAGTATCTCGATAACGTGGCGCGGATGCCAGTGGTAATTGCAAAAGGACAAGGTCCAGTTGGTCTTGCCCCGCTTCAAGTAAAATATCAGCAGGACGCAACCCACTCCCCGGCCGATGACCGTGGCCAGGGCCCCGCCCATTACGCCCATGCCCAGCCAGCCGAGGTGAAGACCGAATATCCGGTCCTCCGGCCCGAAAATCAGGAGGGGGGCCAGGACGAGGTTGATCGAGAGACTGATGACGGCCAATACAAAGGGCGCCACCGAGTTGCCTTCCCCCCGCAGGATGTTGGCCCCGATCAGGCTGAACATGATGGTCACGTTGCCCACCAGGATGATCTTAATAAAGTCGTGGGCCGTTTCGATCATGGACTCGTCCATTTTCAGGACCCTGAAATAATGGCGGTTCAAGGGAAGTAAAATCACGGTGGCGGAAATGGATAGTATGGCCATCAGAATAATGGCGTGCATGGCGGCGTTGTCGGCCTCGTTATATTCGCCCTTGCCGATCAGGCGGGCCACGTAGGAGGTCACGCCCGTGGCCAGTCCGGTCGCCATCATGATGATGAACATCTGGAGATTGGCGGCGTTGACCACCGCTGAAAAGGCCTCGGGCCCGAGCTGGGCGATGAATACGCGGTCTAAAATTCCGAACAGGGGCTGGATGGCCATCTGCCCGATAATCGGGGCGCTGAAGAGGAGCAGGACAACGGGGATGCTTCCCCTGGTAAGGTCCATGCCCCGACCGCGGGGGGGAACGGCCTCGGCCGCCGGCGGCTCGGGACAGGCGACGCCATGGTCTATTCCGATATTTTTTTTCCCGTCTTCAAACAAAGGCTTTCCCAGGTCGGCCCAAGGGCGCGCACGCGAAGGCAACCCGCCGCCGGGCGTGAATCGGATATCGAGTATCAAGAGTACACGTAGTCTCATGAAAATGCACGCCAATCAAGAGAAGGAACATTTTTTACGCCTCATGAAAAAATCTTATATCGGCGGCAAAGCCGACTTGGAGCGGGAAATCTTTCGCTTCTGATCTGGAAACTCGATTCCGCAAGGAAAAGACGCGCGGAGGGTCCCTGGCTAATAAAAGTAGCTTTAAGCCAGCACGCTCCTGATCCTGATTTTTACAACAGCCTATTAAAAAAAGGTTTTTTCTATCTCGATATCAATCCGGGCTTTTCCGTTTTATTAGATCGCTCTAATTTTTTTATGGAGGAGGAAAATTTTTTCTTGACAAAGGATTTAAAAGAAACTAAAATGATTTTAAAGGATTTAAAAGTAGCTATGAGTAACATAAAGGACGATAAAGGAGCGAAGAACATGCCCTCGGAAATTCTTCTGACTCTTGAACAAGTGGCGGAAAGACTGGCCGTAAGCCGAAAGATGGTATTCGACTGGGTAAGAGCGGGCAAGATTCCCGGAGTTAAGCTCGGGCGCTTATGGAGGGTCAAGCAGAGCGCGCTTGACGAATTCATCAATTCCCTGGAGACGGTAGGACCCAACGACGACCAGCGCGGCCCCGACCGTGAGGAGGACGCGGATGAGGGCCGATAATTTAATCTCGGCCCTTAAGTTCGCCTTGGAGGTGTCAGGTCGCGTTTAACATATAAGACGCAGTGAGAGATAGCATCCATTCCAGGCGGAGGGAGGTCAGCGAAATGGGACATCCTTATCGGACGATGCCGGCCGAATCGGGTTCGGATAAAAAACTCAAGCGCAAAGCATATCTTGGTTACGCCCTCATCATTTTCAGCATATTCCTGTTAATTCTGATGTATATATATCCTCCCTGGGTAGGGTACTATGAGCACGATAAGAAAGAAATCGGATACTATCTCTTAATGGATGATCAAAAAGCAAAGGAAGAAAATCAAGCCCTCGAGGTCGCGGTTGACATTGATCGCTTCTTGGGCCAGCTATTATTTATACTGGGACCGATCATCTGGAAGGCCCGCTCCTTGATAAGGGATTCCAGGGAGGAGACGGATTCGGAATATATATCGCGGGGACGAGAAGGAATCTTTGATAAATCCGCGATTGAAGAGTTTATTGAAGACGAACATGCCATCAGTGATCGGGATACCCTCTCCGGATTAAACCATAACCACAATCAATCCGGGTCATCGGGAATGGGTTCCTGCTTTGATAATAATGGAATCCAAGGTCCCTCGTCCAGTTCCGCGACTCAAAATCCTCGCTTGCCAATGGAATACGGAGTAAGAAGGTACTGGGACTCTGATGAAGATGGGCGCTTCATTGTGGAGCTATATGAAAATCTCGAGGAGATCGACCAGGATTTTATCAATAGTATCCGTAATGATCGAAGCCATGATGACGATTTATGGAAACTTGCCCGGGGCCTGGAGAACGGCGAGATTCAATATGAGAACGCGCTGAGCCATTACGTTTATTACCTTGGTCGGTGGAATTTATCGCGGGTCGCATGGGTCGTCTGCGGGGCCATGCTTCACGCCGCGACGGGAAATCCTAAAACGGCTGAAAAGCTGTTTGCCGAGGCCGAGGAAGCCGACCCGGAAAACGGGTTAATCTATTGCTTTCGCTTCCTTTGTCGCTGTGAGATGGGTGAGTTCACCGAAGCTTTAGAAGACCTTAATTCCCTTGTATCCACAGCTTCTGACTCACATTATTGGCCGAAATGGCAAAGTCTCTCGACCAGGGGACGTTTTAAGCTCGAATATGTAAGCGCCGAGGAAGCCATTGAAGATTTTACCATACTGATAGATAACGGCTGGGAAGTGGGCGAGCATCTTTTCAATCGAGGCAAAGCCTATGCATCGCTGAAGAATTTTGAAAACGCCGTTTCCGATTTTACGGATGCCTTGCAGTCGGACCTCGTCGATCCCGGTCCCATTCTCAGCGCAAGGGGCCAGGCCTTTTACGAAATGGGCCTGACCAACCTGGCGCTCGAGGATTTGGACGAAGCCATATCGATGGGCCTGCCCGAACACTCTTCGGAGGTATATTATTGCCGCGGCAAGATTGCCTTCGAGCGAGAGGATTTTCCCAAGGTGATCGAGTGCTTTCCCCAAACGAGTGCTTTCTGGGGTTATAACTCGCGCACACATATCATGCGGGGCCTGTCCTATTGCCGCGTGGGTCAATTCGAACTCGCGCTAAAAGATATCAACTCCGCGTGCTCTGAAGAGGGGGCCATGCTCTCTTGGCGAAGCTACTGTCTTTGCAGGCTTAAAAGATATAAAGACGCCTTGAGCGACGTCGAACTGGTCAAGAAAAGGAATCTCGATGACGAGACTATTTGCGAATGGGAGACAATAAGTCTTGCGGACTCGGAAGTACGTCTCGAATGGGGAAAGGCATATCTTCACGAGGGGGATTATTTTTCCGCCATCAAGGAATTCGGCATTGCCCTCGATGAAGACCACTGGATGGCCGAGTCCTACCTGGAGCGCGGCCGGGCCTATCTTTGTCTGGCCCAAGACGTGGGAAAGAAACGAAAGAAAAAATCCGAGATTTTTATTGGAAGCTCGAGGGAATGCGATATTGTCATAAAGGGAGAAAAAGTCGCCCCCAGGCACGCCCGCGTTTTTCGCCAGGGCGCGGTCATAATGGTGGAGGACATGGGAAGCCCCCACGGGACCTACGCAGGCTATAATTTTAGACGACTGCCGGCGCACGTTCCCACCCCAATGGAGTTTTCCGGGGAGCTATTCCTGGGCGACCGCGCCTTCAACGTGCATCGTCTCAATGAGTTCGGTTTCTTCGATAGCGAGAACGGGAACGGAAGAAACTGCTATGACCGGGCGATCCAGGACCTTTCATGGGCGCTGGAATGCGACGCCGAGGACCTCGTGGCGCTCAGGCTTCGATCCGAGGCCTACTCGGGCAATCGAATGCACGACGAGGCCATCGCCGACCTCACCGCCATCTTGCGGCTTCAGCCCCGCGACTTTGACGCCTTGGGGGCAAGGGCCGAAGCTTATCTGAATACCCAGCGTTACGAATTGGCCCTGAATGACTGCGACAAGGCCATTCATCTTCAACCCCACCAAGCGGACTTCCATCATCTTCGAGGTCGGGTCTACGCGAAAAGGGGCCAGATGGGCGCGGCCAGGAAAGACTATCAAAGGGCCCGGGAACTGGACCCGAAAAAATACACGATCAAGACCCGGCCCAAGAAAAGCACGGAGGCAAAGAGCGAGTTCAGACTGCCCGGCCGCTTCGAGCTGGAGAAATTCTTCAAGGACCATGTAATCGATATAGTCGAATCGCCCGAGCGATATGGTGAGATGGGTATAGACTTTCCCTATCCCATCGCGCTTCACGGACCGCCGGGATGCGGCAAGACCCACGCCGCCAACGTCCTGTTAAATTACCTTGGCTGGCCCAGCTTCACCATCAACTCCGGCTCGGTGGGCAACATGTACATCCACGAGACCCCCCGGCTGATCGCCGCGACCTTCGAGGAGGCCAAAGCCAAGGCGCCCGCGGTGGTCGTGATCGACGAGATGGACGCCTTCATGTGCAACCGCGATTATGAGAGGCGGGCTTTTCGCAACGAGGAGGTGGCGGAGTATCTGCGCAATCTTCAGGACGCCTCGGAAAATCGCATCCTGATAATAGGCATGACCAACCAGATCGACATGATCGATCCGGCGCTGTTGCGGCGGGGCCGCTTCGATCACGTCATAAAAGTCGATTTTCCGTCAAGGGAAGAATTGAAGGAATGCCTGAGCGCTCTTCTTTCCGGTTACCCTTGCGTAAGGGGCCTTAACGTTAATTACGTGGCCGACGCTTTGCGTTCGAGGCCATTGTCGGACGCGGGCTATATCGTGCGGGAGGCCGCCCGCCTCGCCTGCAAGTCGAAGAAGAAAAAAATAGACGACCTATGCCTGGTGAGCGCCCTCCAGGCGGCTATAAAGCAAAAGTCGTTCAACTGATCCGGCCATCGGTCAAACGCCCCTTCTTGGGCCGCGTAATAAATGGCGGCGTTGCGATCATGGGACTTTGCAGGCGCGCTGAGGAAAACTTGATATCAGGGTACGCCGCGGTCTCCAGGGTCTATTCCTCCTCCTTTTTTCCTCCCTTTTCCAGTTCGGGCATTTCCCTGAACCCGAGGAGCATGAAGGGGTTGACGGCGGTGGTGGATATGGTTTTCAAATGGGATGACACGCGCTTTAGGCTCCGCATGACGATGGCCAGGGCCACGGCCTGGCTGGTGTCGATCTCCTTGTCCCGCATGATCTCTTCCAGGAACTTGTCGTAGGCCTTGGTGACTTTTAGATGTCCGTCCATGGCCTCGCGCGCCATGGCCTCGTCGTCGTTAAAGAGGGCCTTGGCCGCCTTGGGAAAGTAGCTTTCCACCTGGTCGCGGATTGATTTGACCTCGGCCAGATATTTGGTCTCGGCCACCTGGCCGCCAAGTTTCCTGTACACGTCGTACATGTTCTTGGAGTGGTCGCCTATCCTCTCGATATTGTTGATCAAGGTGATGAATATTAGCTCGGCGATGGGGTTTTTGGTCTGACTCACGCTGAGGTGCTCGACTATCCTTTTCCTGGTTTTGATCACGAGGTAGTTTATTTCCCGGTCCCGGGCGTAAAGGTCGAAGTCCACGGGCTTTCCGTCGATCACCGCCATGGAAGAAGCGTTGAATATCTCGTGGGCCGTCTCCATCATTTTCTTTACGTCCGACTCGACCACGTTCATAAGCTTGTTTCTGCGCATGAGCTCTAAAATATAGGTTATCATCCGGGCCTCCTAAATCTCGAACAATAATAAAATTATACCAGGAATGGCGAAAAAGACTATCAGAATAAACAAAAGGGCCACCCATTTTCTCTTGGCCGTGGCTTTGCCCAGTTTTTTGGCGAGAGTGATGGGAACGACTTTCAGGGGAATCCATACAATAGTCCCGAAAACGTTGAAAAGAAAGTGGCAAAGAGCTATAACCACCGCCTCGTGGCTTCCCGTTACCAAAGACGCCATGATGGCCGTTATGGTAGTTCCGATGTTGGCTCCCACCATGTAGGGGAAGACCGCCTCGAGCCTGACTATTCCCGCGCCCAGAAGAGGTATTACGATGCTGGTGGTAACCGAACTCGACTGGACTATGGCCGTGACCACCGCGCCGATAACGATGGCCCTTATGGTTCCGGAAAAAAGGAAACGGTCCACTACCACCTCGAGCCGGTCGGCCATGGCTCCCCGCATGATCTTCACCATGCGAGAAAGGGAGAAAACCAAAATGGCAAGAGCCAGAACTAAAAGGATAACCGCCAGGGCCACGTTGTTGCTTATCAGGCCTTTGCCCATTTCGATAACCAGGTGGACCAGGGGTTTGACGATCATTTTAAGAGGACTGTCGAACTCGGCTCCCTGCATTCCACCCAAGGCGTGCTCGAGGAGACCGGCAGCTCTCCCAATGGGATGGAACAATATCTCGATGGGCAGGAAAAGGGCCACCGAGCAGAGATTGAAAAAGTCATGGACCGTGGCCCCGGAGTAAGCCCGTTCGAACTCGGAGGGCCTCGATATATGGCCCAATGACACGATGGTGGCGGTGATGGTCGTTCCGATATTCGCCCCCATAACCATGGGGATGGCATTGTCGATGGTCAGAGTGCCCGTGGCCACCATGGTCACGATAATCGAGGTGGTGGACGAGGAACTCTGCATGAGGGACGTAGCTAAGAGGCCGATCAGCAGACCGGCGATGGGATTGTCCGTGACCCTCATGAGCCCCTCTGCGGCGGACTTCCCAAAGAGCTTGAAAGACGAGCCCATAAGCTCGATGCAAAAGAAGAACAAATACAGAATCAATAGAAAATAAAGCACTTTAAGCAGCTTGATCGGCCAGGTGCTCTCGTTTTCCGAAATATTATCACCCATCTGGTTTCTTTCCCGTTTTCCCTTCCGATTGACGACTATACTTCCCGAAGTCCGGAGGTTATGGCGGCAAAGAAAAACCCAACCGCCATAAGTTGGGACAAAGGGTAACACAACTGACAATGTAAGTAAAATATCAGAATTATGTTAGGATTGCGTTAGGCCGGCTAATATTTTTCCATGCCAATAAGCGGTTTGAATCTCCAACTACCCCATGGGCGTATTATGGTTTTTTCCACTTTATACCTGGGCCTATCCATGTTAATGTAGAAACTCGAATACTAAATCGAGGATTGTCATTAAATGGAAAAACAGGAAAAAAGAATCAAAGTGGAAACCGTTCCGGCCAAGAAGAAAAAAACCTGGAAAAAGAAACTCAACCGCTGGCTGTCCATGAACGTCGTCCCGCCCTTCGCTCAATACTGGATGATCGTCTACGACTTCGCCACCCTGGCCCAGAAAGAAAAAAGGCTGACCAAGATAAATATCGATCCGTTCTACGAGGCCGTCTCCACCCACAAGGGAGTGATCATCGCCTTCTGGCATAACCGGCTCATGTTCGGACCCACCGCTTACCAGTACTGCAAGGGACGGACTATCTACGTCATGGTCTCGAGAAGCAGGGACGGCGACATGATCGCGGAGATTTTAAACCGCATGAAAAACTTCGAGGCCGTTCGCGGAGGCTCGGGCAAGGAAAAGGGAGGCCAGGAGGCCCTCCAGGATATGATAGAGTTGGGCAAGGCCAGGCAGGACATCGCCATCACTCCGGACGGTCCCCTCGGCCCCAGGTATAAAGTCAAGCGGGGCGTCATCGACCTGGCCAAGGCCACGGGCATGCCCATCTACCCGGCGGGTTGCTCCTCCTCGAAGTATTTCCAGATGAAAAGCTGGGACCGGACCCTGCTTCCGGTACCCGGCTCAAGGGTGATATACAAGGCGGGCGAGACCATGTATGTTCCCGCCGACGCCGACGAGGAGATGATCGAGCAGAAAAGAGCCGAGTTGGAAAAGCAACTTGTCGAGTTGACAGAGTTCTGCGACCATTATTTCGACTGAGGCGTTCGCGCTCAGGTCTTCAGCAACTTATAAAAGCACCGGACCGTCTCTTCCTTCTCGTCGTCCCAAAGGTGCATCGAGTTGCCCTGGCAGCGTCTCCACTGGCCGCAGTCCAGGCACGGTCCTTTCCGCATCCAGTCCCGCTCACGGAAGGGACCGAAGCGCTCCTCCCAGACCGTCCGCAGGTCGTCGGTCTTCACGTTGCCCTGGATAAGAGAACGGGAAACGTTGGGACAGGCCGAGATGGCGCCATCGGACAGGACCGAGCCGATGGCTATCCCGGCGCGGCAGAAATAGGGCTCGTCTCGGATGGCCCGGTCCACGTCGGCCGGGAAGTAGCCCTCGCAGCAGAAGTCCACGTGGAACCCGCTTCCCTTTAAGCGCCTCCTCGTCCGGGATATCCAGACGATGAGGTCACGAGTTTCACTAACCGATAAAATCAACTCCTCGTTTTTCGCCGCCCGGCCCTTGGGAAAAATAAGGAAAAGACGCCAGTAGGAAACCCCCTTGTCCATGAGAAAGGCCATTACCTGGTCAAGCTCGGGCAGGTTCCTCGGGTTGACGCAGGTCACCACGTCGAAAAGGGGAAAGCCCGCCTCGACGGCGCGCCCGATACCGGCGACCGCCCTCTTGAAGCTGCCCCTCCTCCCTCGCAGCCAGTCGTGGTTATCCTCCAGCCCGTCAAGGCTGATCGTCATGCTCGAGAGGCGGTCCTCCTTGAGCAGGCGAATGGCCGAGTCGTCAAGAAGGTAACCGTTCGTGACCATGCCCCATTTGAGGCCCTCATCCCTCAGCCCGGCCGCCACTTTCGCGAAGTCCGGACGGCAAAGAGGCTCTCCGCCCGTGACCACCGCCATGAGTTTCTCGACGTCGAAGTTTTGTTTGACGTAATGGAAAAGGCCCAGCCAGTCTTTGAGAGTCAGTTCCTCGGAGCGGGGCGCGCTTCCGCAGTCGCTTCCGCAGTGGAGACAGTTGAGGTTGCACCGCTGGGTTATCTCGAGGAAGAGGTACCGTAAAGGATGAACGTCCGTTTCCAGGCGCCTGTAAATCGGATGAACGAGGCGCCGGAGCACGGGCCGGTCGAGAAAGGACATCCGGTCACTCGGCTTTATTCAGCTCCACCAGGCATTCCGCGGCAAGTTCCTCGCTCGGGACCGAGCGGGCGCCGTAGCGGCCGCCGTTGTCGCCCTCGTCCACGTCCGTGAAGGATAATGACTGGCAGGCCGGCATGTTCATGGTGCTGAAGGCCCCGTCCGCGCCGCTCACGGTCGAGCCGTACTCGGTCCCCTCCACCAGGCAGGACACGCGGATGCCGGGAATGCCCGACTTGGTCCCCGCGTCGATGACCTTGCCCGACTTTAAATTAGGCGGGACCTGGTCGAGTTCCTGGTTCTCGTCGTAAACCTTCGAGGGCGGACCGTAACAGGCGGCCAGCACCACCGGAAAACAAAAGGTTACGGCGCCCAATAAGGCCTTCTTGACTTTCTTCATTACCGGTCCTCCTTACTCGATTATTGTAGCACGGACAACAAGGATTGCTCCAATAAATACCTTCGTGTTTGTTCCTAAGGTAATTGGAACGTTCCCTATGCCCTTTTGTTCTGGATAGATGACGTTTTTTGGTGAATTTTCCACCGCCTACTCGCGAGCCCGGGATGCCTTTTTGGTTAAAAAGCCGTAAGAATAAGGGTTTTCGTTTAATAATCAATATATATGCCGGGCCACGTCATGGATGCACAAAGTGTTTGCATCCCGATCTTTCCTGCATCCACTCTTTTTTTTCCCGGGACGGCGTGCTATCATTGATTGAAATGGGAGACGGCTCCCACGAAATATAGTAATTTAATGCCGCTCGCCTTGGGCGGCTTTTCTTAACCTGAAACCCCGCGGGCGTCGGCCCTCGGGGTTTTCCAGATCGGGACGCCGAGTCCTTTTTATGGAGTGACCGCGATGAGAATCGCGCCCATCGTGCTCCTTGTGTTCTCGAACCTTTTCATGACCTACGCCTGGTACGGGCATTTGAAGGACCTGCGCGCCAAGCCGCTTTTAATCGTCATACTGGTCAGTTGGGGCGTGGCCTTTTTCGAGTATTGCCTGCAGGTCCCCGCCAACCGCATCGGAGCGGGCTACTTCAGTCTGGCCCAGCTCAAGATCATCCAGGAGATTGTCACCATGTCCGTGTTCGCGGGCTTTTGCGTTTTCTATATGAAGGAGCAATTGACCTGGGACTTTCTTTGGGCCGGACTATGCCTGGTGGGCGCTGCCTTCTTTATGTTCCGCCATCTCCAGATCGGCTAAAAGTGGATTCATAAGATTTCGGGGGGGCCAAGTGATTTTGTCTTTTACCCCGGCGGGACTAAGGTCAGCCAAATCGCGGCGCCCGAGACTGAAGTATCCAAGTTAGTGTAACCGCCCGATTCGACTGCCGTTTTACCACTCAGTAAAAATGTACTAAAAAATTGACCACTTGCGCAATTTTTCGAGAAATCTTGCCGATGATAAAATACATCATTTGGCCGCCATTGCCATGAAATTGGAATTCTCGAGGCGGTCGGCGTAAAAAGGGAGATTGACATGAGCGGAACATACTTTATTACCGGCGTTACGGGGTTCGTGGGCCAGGAGGTAATGAGCCTTCTTTGCGCCGACGGGGCGGAAAAGATATATTGCTTTGCCCGCGCCTCCAAGGACCTTCCGGCCGAGACGCGTCTCAAGCTGATCCTTTCCGATCTGGACATACCCGACGACGGCCGCGTGGCGCTGGTCGAGGGTGACATCCGCAAAGAGCGCATGGGCATCGAAGACAAGCTCTACGAGGAGATTTGCGCGAGCGTGACGCACATCATCCATTCGGCGGCGGACGTGAGGTTCAACCGGCCTCTTGAAAAGATGCGCCGCATCAACGTTGACGGCACGCGGCACGTTCTGCGCCTGGCCAAGGACTGCCTGAAGCGCAACCCGGATTTCTCGCACGTGTCCTACGTGAGCACCACCTTTGTGGCAGGCCGCCGCTCGGGAGTGGTCAAGGAGGACGAACTTAACGGTGAAGCCGGATTTAAGAACACCTACGAGTTGACCAAGTACGAGGCCGAGGTCATAGTCAGGAGCTGGATGGGCGAGATTCCCATTATCATCTATCGTCCCTCCATCGTGATGGGGGCCTCGGAGACGGGCCGGGCCAAGAAGAACAACGTGGTCTATCCCTTGCTGAGGCTCCTGACCAACTGGAACTGGCCGGTAATCTCGGTGAACAACCGCACCACCATGGACGTGGTCCCCGTCGATTTCGTGGCCAAGGCCATGCTCCACATATCCAAGGACCCGGAGAACTACGGCAAATGCTTCCACCTCGCCGCCGGCACGCCTGGGGACATGCCCTTCCGGGAATTCTTCTCCATCGTGAAGGAAGTCTTCGGAAAGAGGGTGATAAATATTCCGCCCATTTTATGGAGACTGGTGGTAAGGCCTCTTCTAATGACGTTCAAGCGCTCCTATTACGAGAAGAGCACGGGCATATTCCGGGCCTTCACTTCGTATATATGGGAGTACAACCCCCGCTTCAGCGTGGACGAGGCCAAGGAGGCACTGGCCGATTCGGGCGTCAAGCTCCCCGACACCACGGCCTTTCTTCGGGTTTGCTTCAAGCGCGCCATCGAGACGGACTTCGGACGCAAGGAGGAGTAGCGCTAAGTTTGGTCTTTTATTTTTCGACCTCGGCCGACGCGGGACATGCGTTTCTTCGCGAGCTCATGAATAATTATCGCCATCAAATATTCAGTTCTCGTCGCGTAAGCGATAGAAATAAAAACGGCGATCCAACGGTTTCGCCGGCCTTAAAATAAAATCTCGAAGACGGCGAGGCGGCGCGGTCCGGCGCGGCGGCGATTGAGTCGGACCTCCACTATCCCACCGACGCTTCGCTTCCGTTAGTCCTTCTTGATCTTGCAAGCAGTATCGGATAATCTTTTCATGATGGGCGAGGATAACAAGAACGCCAAAGACGGACGACTGGGAGACCTGTTAGTCGAGCGAAAGCTTATTACCGGCGAGCAGCTCGATCAGGCCGTCCAGTGCCAGGTTCTTTTCGGCGGCCGGCTGGGGGTCAACCTCCTCGAGTTGGGCTTCATCGAGGAGGATACCCTGCTCGACCTCCTCAAGACCAAGTACGGAGTGAAGTCCGCCACCCGGCGGGACCTTGACGACGTAAAAAAGGAAACCATCGCGCTGGTCCCGAGAAGGATCGCCGAGAAACATCTTGTCATCCCCGTAAAGCTGGAGGAGGAAGAACTCGAGATAGCCCTGCTCGATCCCTGGCGGGAAAGCTCGATCCGGGTCCTTACCGAGGTGTCCGGCCTCAAGATCAACCCGGTCATCGCCCTCGAGTTGGACGTGTACTGGGCGCTCGAGAAATACTACGGAGTTAAAAGGGACACCCGTTACGTGAACCTCGACCGCTGGCTCGAGCACCGCAAGGCCTTGAAGCTCGAGCGGGAGGAGGCCAAAAGAACCATCGAGGAGAGGGCGGAAATTTACGACTCCGAGCCGCTTTTGCCCGATCCCAACAGCATCACCGCCCTGGAGGGCCAGCCCCGGGACTTGAACGACTTCTGGGACCGGGTGGGCAGGACGGGACATCCCGAGTTTCTTCTCGCCCGGGTGAAACAGGACCTGGAGAGGGCTATATCGAGGGACGAGGTGGCCATGGTGGTGCTCGACTTCGCTGCCATGAGCTTCAACCGCGCCGTCCTTTTCGTGGCCAACGACGACATGCTTTTCGGGTGGGACGCCAGGGGGGAAGGTCTGAACACCAGGGCCGCCCTCGCCCTCATGATCCCACTCTCGAGGCGGAGCATGTTCAAGACCGTCGTCGAGACCGGCGCCTATTTCCTGGGTCCGGTGCCCGACTCGCCCATCAACAAGAGGTTCCTCGCGGCCCTGGGACCGACCGAGCCCAAGACGGTCCTCCTCCTTCCCGTGTTCGTGGCGGGCAAGGTGGTGGCCATATTATACGGGGACATGGGACACGACCAGAAAATCTCCGGCAAGCTGGCGCCCATCCAGAGCGCCGTGTCTCAAGCCGGCCTGGCCTTCGAGAGGATGATACTGTCCAAAAAACAGGCCCCGGCCACCCCGCCGAAGAAGGAAGAATAATTCGCCTCCTTCCTTACTTTACTTTGAGAGTACGCATCCTGTTGATGGCCGCGGCGACCTCGAAGGCTCGAGGCTCGGCCAGGTTGCCCATGCCTCGCGGGTTGGCCGCCTCGAGTCCCTTCTCGGCAACGTCTCGCGCCATGGCCTCGACGCCGTCCTTCAAATCGACCCGCTCCTTTAAATATTTCGTCGAGTAGAGCCGGATCAACTCGCCTATCGCCCTGGTTTGGCTTTCGTCAACCAACTGGCCGAGGGCGGAAACGTCGATGGTCGTCTCGCCGTATTGAATGTGGCCAAGACCCCTGGCGACAATTTTGACTTCCCTTTTACCCTTCCTGGCGTCAAAGGACTCGGCCGCTGGGAAACGGGAAGAGTTATTCCGACTGAAGCCGCCGGACTCGGGGGCTCTTCCGGTGGGATATTGCCCGGCGACCCGGGCCGCCTTGTCCGTCACGTCCATGGGAGCGTACTCGTCCATCTGGATCACCGCGTCGGCCACGTCCAGGTAATCCCCCGATCCGCCCACCACGATAACGGTGGAGCAGCCCTTTTCCCGATAGATATCCCGGACCCTGTCGATGAACGGCGTGATCGGCTCTTTGCCCTTCTCGACCAGGACCTGCATCCTCCGGTCGCGGATCATGAAGTTGGTGGCCGAGGTGTCTTCATCGACCAGCAAAGCCTTGGCCCCCATCTCGAGGGCCTCCATGATGTTGGCGGCCTGGGAGGTCGAGCCCGAGGCGTTGTCCGTGCTGAACCTCTTCGTGTCCTTGCCAAAGGGGAGGTTGTCGATAAAGGGCGAGATGTCCACGGCCTCGACGCGTCTTCCGTCCTCCGCCCGAATCTTCACCGCGCCTCCGATGGTCGCCACCAACTCCCTGCCATCGCCCGGCACGTGGGGGTAGACGCCAAGGGAAACGGCCTCGAGAAGGGTGCTCTTCCCGTGAAAGCCTCCTCCCACGATCAGCGTCACCCCCTCCGGAACGCCCATGCCCGCCACCTTCCTTCCCCCCGGCAGGGACATCTCGACGCGCAGTTGGGGCGGACTTTGAAACCTCACCGCGGAGGGTGAATTTAATGGACGCGGGTCCACGCCCGATCGTCTCGGGAGAAGCGAGCCGTCGGCGATAAAGGAGACGAGGTTTTTTCCGGCCAGCCCTTTTTGCAGCTCGGTCCAGTCCTCGACCGTCCGGGAGTGCTCGCCAAGGGCCGCCATGTCCAGGGCCCTCGCCGAGAGGGAGTCGGCCACGATCCTCGGGACCTCCTCGATCAGCATGGCCTCGGCTTGCCGGCCGAGAACGGTCCGTCCCCGGGCCGGGAGTCCCGCGGTGAACCTGACCTCGATACGATCGTCCGAAACGAAGACGGCCGTCCGCCTCAGTATCTCCTGGCCGCCGGAGTCGATCTCGATCAGGCCGCTCTTGCCCATGCCCCGCGGCCCGCTCCGGCTGGACTTGGTCTTTTTAATGGCGCGGGAGAAGGCGCGGGCGAGGAAGTCGGCCAGGGCCAGGCGGGTGGGGGCTTCGGCGTCAAGGCCGGGAGTGAAGCCGTTTCGTCTCCTGTCCACCTCGACGCGCAGCCTGGACGGAGACGCGAAGGGGTCTCCCTGCACGTGGTCCACGCGAAGGATGAAGCCGCCCATGTCGTAGGGACCGGCCAGGTCCTTGTAAGACCCGTAGCCTTTGCCGTCGATCCTACGGAGCTCGGCCGCCAATTGAGTTTTGTCTTTCATGGCCATCCTTGCCCTGAGACGGCGGGGCCGCCTCTATCGCGCCTCGCCCGGGCAGGGGACGGGGACTTCAGTCGTCCCGGGTTTGAAAAGAGCTTTTCAAAAGGGGCGAGAGCATGGCGTTAATTATGCGCTTGATCGTGGCCTCGTCCAGGGCCGCGTCGTCGATAACGGTGTAAGGGAGCTTGTTGTCCCTGACGTAGCCGGGAAGGGCCGAGATCACCTCGCCGATCTGATCGGCCGTGAGGCCCAGGTCCTCCGGTTTCCAGGGCACGCGCAGCCAATGGAGGAACTGCTTGGCGGGCCTGCTCGATTTTCTTTGCAGTTCCATCATCAGGATTACGCCCATGCAGATAAGGGCCCCCCGCCTTGGCGAGACGCCCAGTTTCAGCTCCGCCAGGTCGGCGAAGAAGTGGGCCGATCCCTCGATGGGCCTTCTCGATCCCACTTTCCGGGCCAGTTCCTCGCGGGCGATCAAAAGCTCGACCAGGCGCCGTATGCCGCTTTCCGTCAGCTCGCCGATTTCGTCGGCCCAGTCGAACAACTCGCCCACCAGGTCCACCGCCCGCTCGGCCACGTTTTCGGTCAGCCCCTTCAGGCCCGCCAGATTGGCTATGCGGCAGTCCTCCACGGTGGGGGAGATGGCCAACAGCTCTCCAACTCCAGTCCTGGTCAGGGCCTCATGCTCGCCCCAAATGAGACCCGAGTCGACGATCAAAAGATCGGTTTCCTTCTCGCCGATTATCTTGGGCGCGCCCTTGTCCCTCTCGATAACGTCGCGCCTGACCGCGGACTCCCCGTCGATGGCGGTGGGTACCACCACCAGGTCGGCCCCCGAGGCGAGGGCGGCCCTCCGGGCTATCTCGATAATCCTGCCATGTCCCGCGGCCAGCACCGTGCCCGCCTTTTCCGACTTCACTTTCTCGACGGTCGCCGACGACCCGACGCCGGCGGCGTCCACCACCAGGTCGACCCTGGCCGCCAGGCGGCCCTCCATCATTTTCCACCACTCGGGACCGGTCACGGCCAGAAGAGGGCCGGCGAAATTTTCCTCGCCCAGCGCCTCCAACAACTTTTGTCCAAACCTTGTTTCCATATTTTATTTACACCGCCAAAAAATATTTACATGGACGAGAAAAGGATCACTCGTCCAGCATGTCAATCCTTTCCTTGTGCCGCCCGCCCTTGAAACGGGAGGACAGCCAGGACTCGAGGGCGTCGACCGCCACCGCGTCCCCAATTACGCGGGCGCCGAAAACGAGGACGTTGGCGTCGTTGTGCTCCCTGGCCATGCGGGCCGTAAAGGAGTCGTGGACCAAGGCGGCCCGGACCCCGCGAAAACGGTTGGCCGTCATGCTCATGCCGATGCCGGTCCCGCAAATGAGGACGCCCAGATCGTACTCGCCCCCCGCCACGGCCTTGGCCACCTTCTTGCCGAAGTCCGGGTAGTTGACGCTCTTCCTGACCTTGGGTCCCATGTCCTTGACCTCGTGTCCCCTTTGCCGGAGATAGTCGGCCAGGGTCTTTTTCAAATCGATCGCCGCGTGATCGCCCGCGATGGCGATGGTGGGAAGCCTGGATTTTTTCATGGAGTCTCTCCTCACGGGTTTTTTCGTTGAATCGGCCCCGACAAAGGGGGACTAATCCATTATTGGGCCTTTTTGCTCATGGACTCGGCCATGACCTTGAAGTACTTGTAAGTGTCGGGCAGGGTCTTGTCCATGGCGAAGGCGGTAAAGGGCCCGGTGGCCGGTATATCGAGGTCGATGTGTATTTCATTGATGGCCAGCGTTTTGCCGCCCTCGGCGGGGCCCAGTTTCCAGCTTCCGTAATCCTCCTTGATGTTTCCCGCCAGTCTTTTCCAGGTCTGGAGCATTTCCTTGTCGTCGTGCGATATCTCGAGCAGGACCCACCGGTCGCTGACGGGCCAGGGGAAATCGTTTCTCTGATAGGAGTAGACCGTCCACTTGCCGGGGGCCGGCTCTTTTTTGTATCCGGCCTTATTGTCCTTGAGAAGCTTCTCGACCTCGTCGGCGTCCACGTCCCCGGCCTCGACCACCTTGTCTTTAGTCTCCTCGTCGAGCAGGAGGCTGACCGTGGTCCTGTCCATATAGTCGTCGTAAAGCTCGAGCGACCCTATTACCTTCCACATGGTCTCGGGAGGATAATCGAACAGCCCGGCGCTCCAGGCCCCGCTCTGGGTCCCTCCCTCCTTCTCGACGGCCTTCACTATCTCGCCCTTGTTAAGGGCCTTCCAGTCCTCGGCCGTCAGGTCCCGGCCCAGTCCGGCCGCGACGAAAGAGGCGGCCAGGAGGACCAGGATAAAAGCGGCGCCAATCACTCGGGTCTTCATTCCACCAGTTCTCCCTTGTTCTCCATTTCCTTTACGATCGTCTCGTACCTTTCCATGTCCAGCTCGTACTTGTTGCCCAGGAAGGCCCTGTCCCGGGCCTCGGCGTAAAGGCGGTGGCCGAAGTAACCCGAAAGCTCGTCGCAAAGGGACATGATCTGTTCGCCCGGCACCCATTTCTCGAGCTTGCCCTCAGTCGCGTTAAAGAGGCAGTCGTTGAAGATGGCGTGGGTCACGACGTAAAGGGGGTAATCGGAAAGGTCCCGCTGCATGGCCAGGAACTTGCCCTCGATCTCGGGGTTATAGAACCTGAACCAGCGCGAGTAAAAAAGCGCGCCGTGGTAGTGCTCGGGCACGTCCAGGACGCCGGTCCTTCCCGTTTCTTTAACCACCTCGCTGACGAGGGGGATAAAGTTCTGAAGGACGCCGAGACCCGGATACCGCTGATGGGGCAGGGCGGGCCTTTTGTCCTTGAATTCCTCCCTCGGGTTCTGCAGCATCATCCAGTCCACCAGGATCATCGAGTGCGAGCCGATATACACGCCCTCCAGGAACTGCTCGCGCGGGGTAAAGGTCCCCTCCCGAAGCCGGAGCTCGATAAGGATGTGGTCGTAGTCCCTTACCCCCTCGTAAACGTAAAGCCGGTGGTTGAACACCTGGTTCATCCGCAACTCTACCTTTATGTCCTTAAACCCGAGTTCCTCGATCTGGCGCATGATGCCGTACTTGTGAAGAAGCTCGGTGATGGCGTCGACGTCGTACTTGCCGAGAAAAAGATCGTTGGCCGGGGCCTTGGTGATCTCAGATAGAAGCTCGGCCTCGGAAAGGTTCATGGTTATGCCCTCGATGCGGTCGTGACCATCGAAGTCCATGTACGTCAGCTTTTGCAGTTTTCCTCGAAACTCCTCGAACATGGGAAACCTCCAGTACCTCCATTTTGCCATGTACCGGCCAGGCGGGCAACTGTCATGAAAACCGTCAGGGAAAAAATCCAGCCGATCGGAAACCGGATGTTGACTAACTCGCGGCCTCGTACTATTTTTAACCAACTCCAAGGAGGAAGGCTATGGATAAAGTGCGACTGGGGGTCATCGGATGCGGACGCATCTCCGACCTTAATATACTGGGATACCTGGACCATCCCCAATGCGAGATCGCCGCGGTCTGCGACCTGGACGAGAAGCTGGGAAGACGCCGTCAGAAGGAATGGAGCGCTGGCTACTACGCTCGGGACTATCGGGAGATATTCAAAGACCCCGAGGTTGACGCGGTCGAGATTCTGGCGCCCCACCGCTTTCATCATCCCATGGTCATCGAGGCGGCCAGGGCGGGCAAGCACGTGTCGGTCCAAAAGCCCATGTGCATAAGCCTTCGGGAGGCCGACGAGATGATCGCCGCCTGCCGCGAGGCGGGCGTGAAGCTGAAGGTTTTCGAAAATTTCGTTTTTTATCCTCCCTACCGCAAGGCCAAGGAACTGATCGAGGCGGGCGAGATAGGGGATCCTCTTTCAATCAACATTAAGCTGGGAGGCGGCGTGGGCGGATGGTGGGTCCCTCTCAAGACCTGGCTCTGGCGCCTGGACTACGAGGAGTGCGGCGGGGGCCCCAGCGTTTACGACGACGGCTTCCACAAGCTCTCGATCGCGAGGTGGTTCCTCGGCGAGATAGACTCGGTCAAGGCCTGGATAGACTTCACCTTCGGCGTGATCGACATGCCGGCCATGATTACATGGCGCTACGCCGACGAGTCGAGGCTCGGTACGTGGGAGGTCAACAACTCGCCGGGCATGATGGTCCAGGGCAAATATTACACGGCGGACGAGCGCGTCGAGATCGTGGGCACAAAGGGGTATCTTTGGGTCACCCGATGCACGGCCAGGCTGAGCGAGATTCCTTCCCTTTACCTTTATCGAGACGGAGAGAGCCGGGCCTTTGACGGCATCCGGGACGACTGGGGCGACTCTTTCCATGACTCGGGCCGGGACTTTATCGACTGCCTCCTCGAGGACCGGCCGCCCTTTTTATCCGGCGAGGACGGAAAGGCCCTGATGAAGTTCTGGCTCGCCATCGAGCGGAGCGCGAACGAGGGACGCGAGGTGTCCCTCTCGGAGATGGAACCATGAAAAGCATCGCGGTAAAAATCGGCGCGGCGATTGGAGTGTGGCTTCTAAAGCTCCTTATTGGCCGTCTTCCCGACCTGGTTCTGGCTCGGCTTTTTCGGGGGGTCGAGCGGCTCGTATACGCGGCGACGGGAGACGAGGCGGCCGCGGGAGCGGCGGCGGAAGTGGCGGACATCTTCGAAAGCGGCCCTCCTTTCACCGTCACCGTGAGAAAAATGGCGGCGGCGGCCGACCCCGAGCTGATCGCGGGGATTATGTCGTGTCTCTTCGCCAAGTCTCCCTACGGCGCGGCTTAGAAGACGTCAAGGATAAAGACATGGGTTTCTGGAAAAGATTGAAGGGTGAGAAGGAAGCCGCAAAGCCGGCGGTCAAGGTCGCGGCGATCGGAGATGGAACCGAGGCGAAAAGGATGGCCGCTGCCCTCGAACTGGCCAGGGACGTCGATCTCGTGGGGTCCGAGATAGTCGAGCACGCCGACGGGCTAGTTCGCCGTCCGGTCCTTTCTCCTCCCTCGCTGGCGCGCTTCGAGGAAATAATCCGCGTTCCCGGACTCGCGGCCATCGAGATCGAGGCCCCGCCCGAGAAGCGCCTCGAGCTGGCCCAGGCCTCCATCAAGGCCGGGCTTTTCACCTCCATCGACCCGCCCGCAAGGGCCGGCGAGATCGAGGAGCTAAAGAAACTGGCCCGAGCCTACGGCGTTGGTTTTCGGGTCAGGCTGCTTCCCTTTTATTATCCTCCCTACCTGGAATTGATTCGGCTGGCCGATGAGGAGGCCCTGGGGCCGCCCACTTGCGTCAAGCTGGGCGTCAAAAGGGGGGGAGGACCCGCGCCGGCGGACCTCGACCCGGTCCGGTGGATTATCGAGAATGAAATCGGCTTTCTGGCCCTGGCCTCGAGGCTGTTGGGAAAGGTCTGCCTGGTCCATGCCCGGCTGGAGCGGGCCTCGACGAATAACAACCCCGCCAGCTCGGTCATATCGATGAAGTTCAAGGAACCGCGACGGTTCGGGTATTTCCAACTGGACTTCTGTCCCGACATGTTCATCAAGACCGAAACCGACCCGGTCCATAGGTTCATCGAGCTTACCTCGGCGGGCGGCGTGATCATGTCCACGCGGGGGGAAGGACAGACCTTAAAAATGCCGGCCCTTATAGTCAGAGGAAAATCGACCACCACGGCCTTCGAGATGATAAGGGACGACTGGGTGGCCGTTTACGACAACCTGGCCCAGGAGACGGCCCCCTGGGTGAGAGGCAAGCGCGATCCCTCGCCCGTCACGGATTGCCTTATGGACGCCCTCTCCCTGATGGCCCTGGCCAAGGAGAGCGCGGAAAAAGGAGACGAGGTCAAAGCCGGATAGCAGGGCGGGTGGCTGATTATTCACCCCCCCCCTCGCGAGGACTCGGTCGAGAGTGGGGGATCGCAGTCCGGCCTGAACGACTCGGTTTCCATGTCCGATGCCGTCCAGGTAGCGGAGTTTCCGGGCTTCATGAATATAACCAACTCGACCGGATCGAATACCAGCGACAGCCCCTCGTTTCCCGCCAAGGATATTTCCAGCGTCTCCGGCTTGTCATGCTTTTCGCAAAGCCCCGTCCTCGAGACTTCCCGGATGGCCAGGAGCGAGTCGGACTTGGACTTGCCCGGATAGCCGACGCAGCCCCTGGCGTTCATGGAGGCGACCGATCCCACTCGGCCGGGCAAGGTGATGGCCGCGACCTTGTGGGAGTCGCTCTGGTGATAAAAGATCAGCACCCAATTCGGCGCCTTGAACTTCGAGTCCTCCTCGCCGGACTCGATACTGGAGGCCCAGGCGGCGTCTTCGTTTTCCGGACCGCCATCAGTGGGCGGCTTTGACGCGCCGACTTCAAAGTCATCATAGATCGCGTTCAGCCAGGCCAACTCGTCGATCCCCACGCCCGAGCCCTCGGACATGCCCTTTAACTCCTCGCGGGCCCAGCCCGGCCAGATGGATTGATACTGAGCGACGGCCCGGGTCATCTCCATCATGTAGGCGGTTTTTCCCAGGCCCCTTCTCGTTCTTTCCCGGATCAGCCTTTGCCGGATTTCCTCTTTGAGCATGGCCCCGTGCTGGTGTCCCATCTCGAAGGGTGAGCCGTACAGATGAAGGATTGCAAGTTCATTAAAGGCCTCGAGGGTCCCTTCCCCAAAGTGCCCGTCCTTCATCACGATGCTCTTTCGAGTCACGGCCGGTTTTCGATCCAAGGGAGGGCACCGGTCGTAAATGGGCCGGACGGCCACATGGCCGGTCTCGGATGGAGAGGAAACTTCGCTTTCCGTCACCTGTCCGTTGGCGGGGGACGGGCAAAAAAAGAAAGCCGCGATCGCGGTCGCCAGTATGGCGGGCTTAAACAGATTAGAAAAACCGGCGCGGCCACTCTTCAACGTTTTCTCCAAAAGTGATCATGGCTGGCTTTGGCTTGATCGAGGTCAGTCGCCGCTTTTTTCAGGATTTCCTCATTTTGTCCAAGTGCGGACAAAAGCTCGAGTTCCTGTCTTGCTTTCTCGATCGAGCGTCCATCAAGGGAACCGTAAATGGCATAAACCTGGAAGAGCCCGTAGATGGCTCTGGCGTTTCTTATGTTTTGCCGCTTCATCATTTCGTACAACTGCCTCGCGTGCTCGAGGTATCCCGCGTTGTAATACTCGTCGGCCTTTTGAAGCATGGCCATGACGTTGGTGGGGTCCGATCCCAAGTCGGCCCTGATCGGTTTTCCTCCGACCTGGTAGAGGCTGAATAGCTTGTGGTACTTGGGATAGTAGCGGCGGTAAACCAGTGGAGCCCCGGGTAGAGGGTCGGGATCGGTCACCAGTTCCTTCAAGTCGGGCCGGTACCTTTGCACGGAAGTGCTGCCGATGAACACGTAGTCGCACTCTCCCCTTTGAACCTGCTCTCTTACTCCATCCACTGTGGGGGCTATATCCACATGGAGTCCGTCCAGGTAATAGGCGGCGTAGGGCTTTCGAGCGGCCACGCGTTTGCCAGCCGGTATGTCCAGTATCTTTCGGGCGTCCTCCATCGACTCGCGGTGGCCCGAGACGGTCTTGCCCGCGAAGTTCCTCATCGAGTAAAAATAACGGGTAAAGGCCGCGTCCTTTGCGCCCTCGACGATGAAATATCCCGTCGCCGCCAAAACGGCCACAAGCGCCGCGCCCAGCGCGTAAGGTCCAATTTTTCCGGCCCGCCGGCCGGCCCAGGCGGGGGCCATGGCCGCTCCCCTTCCCGCCCAGAGCGTGGCCAGGGCCATGGCCTGGAGGTAATACCTGGCGTCGACCACGTAGGGGGTGACGAGGGCGTAGGCGACCATCACGGACAGAACGAAGACGATAAGAGAAATCTCCTGAGGCATGCGGGGTTTTTCCCGGATGGGAATAAATAACAACCCTAAAAGCGCGAGCGGATAAAACGTGAAGGGAACGAACTTGGACGCTTCCCGGTTGTAGTCGATTACTAAAGATATCGTCTTGGAAACGGTCTTGAACAAGCTGAAGCTCTCGCGCTCCCACTTGTCCTTGTCCGCTTGAGACGCGGCCTCCACGTCCCTTGGACCCGTGCCTTTTGCGTATCCCATGAGGTCCGCCTGGAAATACTCGACCATCCTGAGCGTGGGCCGAAGCTTTCCCGTGTGGACCTTGACGAAGACCCAGAAAGGGGCCGAGACCAGGACGAAGGCCAGTGCCGCCGCGCCCCCCGCGAGGCCGATCTTTTTCCATGACTCCTTTTCGGCGCCGTTATTGACGGCCCAATAAGCGGCGGCGGCCAGGGCGAGGAAGATATATCCGAATCCGACGTCCCGGGTCAAATAGGACAGGGCGCAAAGGGCGCCCACCGCCGCGCCCCTTGGCCAGGATGGCTTTTCCAGGAAATGAAAGAGCGAGAGCACGGTCAGGACGGTAAGGAAAGTATAAGCGTCCTCCGTAAGTATCTGTCCGGTGTAGCGCGTCGAGAGGGGAAGTATTCCGAAGAACAGGCAGGCGAACAGGGCGCACCATTTATTGCCCATTTTCAAGCCAAGGAGAAAAAGCGGGACCGCCGTCAGGCCGCCGAGCAATATGGAGACCCAGGTCCCGAAGTTCTCGGGGTCCGCCCCCATCTTGATACCGGCCGCGATCAGGGCCGGATATAAAGGGACCACGCGGCGGGAATTGATAAGGCCCTTGTCAAGGTCGAAGCCGCTCCTGAAATAGTCGCCCGAGGCGACGTCCTTGGCCAGCGCGAGGTATTGAAAGTTGTCCGGACCCTTGGCGTAAAAATGGGCGGAGTAATACCGAAGTCCCAGACAAAACAGAAGGCAAAGCAAGATAAGCGCCGCGGGATGGGCAAGGCGGTCGATTTTCGCCGCCAGTTTGGCAAGGGCCGGGTCCTGGCCGTCCGCCTTCGCGCCGGCGGCGGGAGCGTCCCGCTTCTTGCCCGCCTCCTTTACCTTGGACTTGGTCGGCGTTTTTTCGGGGCCTCCCTTTTTGCTCGCGGTTTTTCGCGTCATAAGAAGACATATTATGGGGGCGGGAGGCCCAAGTCAAAGAATGGCGCCCCTGGCTCGCTGGATGGATTCCCGCGAAAAGAGGGGGAGGGGACCTCGTCGAGGAATAGTCCCGGTTTGTCGCTAGGGTCCCAAGGGGATAAAATTTCCCCTAAGGAAACGAGGGAGGAGGAAAAAATGGCAACGAGGAAAAAGGCGAAAAAAGGCGCGGGAAAAAAGGACGAGGTACTGATCGCCCCGTCCATTCTTTCCGCTGATTTCGGCCGCCTGGCCGAGGAGGTCAAGGCCGTGACCAAGGCCGGCGCCGACTGGATTCACGTCGACGTCATGGACGGGAGGTTCGTGCCCAACATCACCATCGGTCCCATGTTCGTCGAGGTGGTCCGCCGGGCCACGGACCTTCCCATCGACGTGCATCTCATGATAGTCGAGCCCGAGAAGTACATCGACGACTTCGTGAGGGCCGGCGCGGACGTGATTACGGTCCACGTCGAGACCTGTCCTCACCTCCACCGCGCCGTGCAGCAGATCAGGGAGGCCGGAGAGAAGCTTAAACCGCGGCGCAAGGTCAAGGCGGCCGTCACTCTCAATCCGCACACCTCGCTTTCTGCCCTGGATTACATCCTGCCCGACGTGGACATGGTCCTGTTAATGAGCGTCAACCCCGGCTTCGGGGGGCAGAAGTTCATTCCCCAAATACTGGAGAAAACCTTCGACCTCAAATGGATTATTGACGACTTCGACTTGGACGTCGATATCCAGATCGACGGCGGAGTAAAAATCGACAACATCCGGGACTTGGCGGGGGCCGGGGCCAGGATTTTCGTGGCCGGCAGCGCCGTGTTCGGCCAGCCCGACTACGCGGCGGTAATCAGACAAATGAAGGAAAACGCGCGCGCGGGTATCGAGGAGTACCGGATCGATTAGTAAAGCGGAGGAAGAAAAATGAAGCTGGCCGATTGCCTGGCCCTTTCCGATCTCGAGTACTTCGAGTTGAATGAAAAAGGAAAGCTCGTTCTCGCCGGCGGCGTGGCGGACAAGATCATCGACTTCCATACCCACGTGGGCATGAACTACCTTTTCGCTCCGCCCGTCGACCTTGACCGTTTCGACGACGAGATCGAGACGTTTTTTCCCTTGCGCGGCAACCCGGTTGACCTTGAGGTCTACTCGGCCCAGAGCTTCACCAAGGAGAACGCGAGGATCGCGGAAAAGGAGACGGTCAAGCAGGGGCTTTTGAACGGCGGCTTCGCCAGGACCCACACGGCGCGAAACCTTATCGACGAGATGGACAGGATGAACGTGGTCAACTCGGTGATACTGGCCATCGATTTCCCGCTCGGGCCCTTCTCCCGCTCGAGCGAGCTTCACCTCGAGGCGGCGCGGAAATACCCCCGCCTCATACCCTTTATCTCGGTCCATCCCTATGCTCCGGGCATGGAAAAACGCGCGCGGCTTCTGAAGGAGATGGGAGGCGTGGGCATGAAGCTGCACCCGGCCATGGGCCTGTTTCGAGCCAATAACAAGCGGGCCGTAAAGGTCGCCGAACTGTGCGGGAAGCTGAACCTTCCCGTCCTGTGCCATACCGGCGGGTCGGACATCGCGCCCCAATGGCAGCAAGACCTTCCCCACGTGAAGTACTTCTGGGGGCCCGTCGAGGCCATGCCCGAGACGACCTTTATCTTCGGCCACGCGGGCATCCATTATTACCGGGAGGCCATCGAGCTGGCGCGGGAATTCGACAACGTCCATCTCGAGCTCTCGGGCCAGCCGCCCTCCCGGATACGGGAGATGCTCGAGGCGGGGATCGAGGACAAGCTCCTTTTCGGCTCGGACTTTCCCTATTACGTTTTGGCCCTGCCCCTGGCCAAGGTCCTCCTGGCCACAAAGGGGGCGCCCGAGGCGAGAAGGAAATTACTTTACGGGAACGCCGCCCGACTCCTGGATAAATTCGGCATCCACCATGATTAATTGCCAGGGTGGTCCTTGCGGGATTGTTTTAAATGGATGAATTACCCAGGGTTCAGGCCGCAAGCGGACCGCGCCCTGGGTTAAATCCTTGCCCTCGAGGCTTCGAACTTCCCGGTGGAAAGGCCCGCGGGGTTTTTTCAAAATCGACGCTCCCGTCTCTTTCTCTTGAATTTGCGACTGAAAAGGTGTTTTACTTATGTCGGGAATCGTACATCCGTCATAATATTTGCCATGGTCTTTGCGTTTTCGCCTTTGATTTGGGGTTGACAAGCCGTGATTTGGGGGGCAAGATATAGCGTTAAATATCGATCGTTATCTCGCCGGGAGGGGCCGGCGATAATCGTGGCGTGAAATCGGGAAGAGAAGGAGTAAAACATGAGTAACGACCTGGATAAAATTAAAAGCGCCAAGGAGAAGTGGAACAAGTCGGTGGAGGAAAGCCTGAAAAAAAGGCCCGAGAGAAAGCCCGAGTTCGTAAACACCTCGGGCATTCCCCTGCAAAGGGCGTACGCGCCCGACGACCTAGCCGGGCTCGATTACATGGAGGACCTTAACCTGCCCGGCGAGTATCCCTTTACCAGGGGCGTGCAGCCCACCATGTACCGGGGAAGGTACTGGACCATGCGCCAGTACGCGGGCTTCGCCACGGCGGAGGAAACCAACAAGAGGTACCACTACCTGCTCGACAAGGGACAGACCGGGCTTTCCGTGGCCTTCGACCTTCCCACCCAGATAGGATACGACTCTTCCCACGACCTGGCCCGGGGCGAGGTGGGCAAGGTGGGCGTGGCCATCGACTCGATCCGTGACATGGAGACCCTGTTCGACGGCATTCCCCTGGACAAGGTCACCACCTCGATGACCATCAACTCCCCCGCGTCGGTGCTTCTGGCCATGTATATCTCGGTGGCCGAGAAGCAGGGCGTATCCAAGGACCAACTGGGGGGGACCATCCAGAACGACATCCTGAAGGAATACAGCTCGCGAGGGACCTATATATATCCTCCCACTCCCTCGATGCGGATCATCACGGACATTTTCGACTTCTGCTCGCGCGAGGTCCCGAAATGGAACACCATCTCGATTTCGGGCTACCACATGCGGGAGGCCGGGGCCACGGCCGTGCAGGAGGTGGCCTTTACGCTTGCCAACGGCGTGGCCTACGTGCAGGCGGCGGTGGACAAGGGGCTGGACGTGGACAAGTTCGCGGGCCGGCTCTCGTTCTTTTTCAACGCTCACCTGGATTTCCTCGAGGAGGTGGCCAAGTTCCGGGCGGCCCGGCGGCTTTGGGCCCGGATCATGAAGGACCGCTTCGGGGCCAAGAACCCGAAGAGCTGGACTCTCCGCTTCCACACCCAGACGGCGGGGGTCACACTTACGGCGGCCCAGCCCATGAACAACATCATGCGCGTGGCCTTCCAGGCCCTCTCGGCCGCCCTCGGCGGGACGCAAAGCCTGCACACCAACTCCTACGACGAGGCCCTGGCCCTGCCCAGCGAGGAATCGGTGAGGATGGCGCTTCGCACGCAGCAGGTCATCGCCTATGAGACGGGGGTGGCCGACGTGGTGGACCCCCTCGCCGGCTCCTATTACATCGAGAGCCTGACCGGCGAGATCGAGAAGAGGGCCGCCGACTATATCAAGCAGATCGACGAGATGGGCGGGGCGGTCAAGGCCATCGAGCGCGGCTTCGTGCAGCGCGAGATCGAGGACAGCGCCTACCGTTACCAGCGCGAGATCGAGAAGAACGAGCGAATAGTGGTGGGGCTCAACAAGTTCCAGGAAGTGGAAGAGGACCCCAAGGGCCTGCTCAGGGTCGATCCGGCGGTGAGGGAGAACCAGATCGCCAAGCTCGACAAGCTGAAGAGCGAGAGGAGCCAGGCCGAGGTGGACAAGGCCCTCTCGGGCCTAAAGAAGGCGGCGGCGGGCTCGGACAACCTCATGCCCCATATCATCGGCGCGGTCAAGGCGGAGGCGACCCTGGGCGAAATATGCGACGTTATGAGGGGCGTGTTCGGCGAGTACAAGGCCGGCTCTTGATAGGTAATGTAATCCCGGCGGTTTTTTCATATAATGGCGCTCGAGAGGATCAGCGCTCACGGTGAGTGAAAGGAGCTTTTCATGGACGCGAAAGTAAGAGTTGTGGTGGCCAAGCCCGGTCTCGACGGCCACGACAGGGGGGCCAAGGTCATCGCCCGGGCGCTCCGCGACGCGGGTATGGAGGTAATATACACCGGCCTTCGGCAGACGCCCGAGCAGATAGTGTCGGCCGTGGTCCAGGAGGACGCCGACGTTTTGGGCCTGTCCATATTGTCCGGGGCCCACGACTTCCTCTTTCCCAAGATCGTCGAGCTTTTGAAGAAGGAGGGACGCGAGGACGTTCTCATCCTGGCCGGCGGGATCATCCCGCGCGAGGACGTGGACGGGCTCAAGAAGATCGGCATCTCCGAGATTTTCGGTCCCGGGGCCACCACCGACGACATCGTCGAGTATATAAAAAGCAAGGTAACCAAGAATTGACGGAGGCAATAAAATGAAAATCCTTAAGATCGATCATCTGGGCGTGGCCGTTCCCAACCTGGAGGAGGCCCTTAAATTCTACGAGGGAGTTCTGGGCATCAAGTCCACCGATTCCGAGATAGTCGAGGAGCAGAAGGTCAAGGTGGCCTTTTTGCCCACGGGCGACTCGGAGATCGAGCTGCTCGAGAGCACGGACCATGACGGGCCCATCGCCCGGTACATCGACAAGAAAGGCGCGGGCATCCAGCACGTGGCCCTCAGGGTGGACGATATCGAGGCCGCCCTCGAGGAATGCCGGAAGGCCGGGATCAAGCTGATCGACGAGCAACCCCGTTACGGGGCCGGCGGGGCCAGGATAGCGTTCCTGCATCCCAAGTCCACGGGCGGAGTGCTGCTCGAGCTTTGCGAAAGGAAGTAATCGATCGCGTGGTCCCTTTCCCGTGAGCTTCGCGGGATGAAACGAAACCACCAAGGAGGACAATATGGAGGTCGGCAAAAAGGCCATATTAACCGCGGCCGCCGCGTTGATCGCCACCACCGTTCTTTTCGCGGACGGATTTAAGGGTACCGAGAACCTCGCCTTTGACGGAAAGGGGAACCTCTACGTCACCGACACCAACAACCTCTGGCGAGTGGACCCGGCCGGCGAGCTCGAGAAAATCTACGACCGGGACGAGGAAAAGGACGCCATCAGCCTGGGCGGCGTCAGCCTGGGGCCGGAGGGAAGAATCTATTTCTCGACCGGCAACAAAATAATGATTTACGATCCCGCCGACGGCTCGGTCGAGAAGTTCGTGGACGGGTTCGGGTTCGCCAACGGCAACTGCTTCGACGACTCGGGCAACTTTTATTTCGCCGAGTCGAATAAGAAGGTCATGTACGTCGTTCCCGCCGGGACCAGGGAGGTAAAGGCCCTCAAGGAGAAGGCCGGCTGGGTCAACGGCGTGGTGTACAGTCGAAACGACAATACGCTTTATTTCACCATAAGCTCTCCCGGCAGGGTGGGCGGCTACCGATTGGGACCTGGCCCGGTGGTGGAGGAGGAGATCACCGTCGCCAAGTTCCCTTTCGGTGGCCTCGACGACCTTACCATGGACGACTTCGGCAACTTCTACGTCTGCCTCTGGATGAACAAGAAGATCGTGCGGGTCACGCCCTCCGGTGAAAAGGAACTTTACGTTGACGACGTAGACGGCCCGTCGGCCGTGGCCTTCGGCCTGGGCGAGGACTCGCGCAAGCTCTTTATCTGCGTCAAGGGAGCCACCATGAAGTTTAAAGGCACCCAGGTGGTATACGCGGAAACGGACGCCAACGGCTACAAGCTTCCCTTTTTGCCGTAAACGGCGGGCCGAGGCTGAAAAACAAACGAAGGAGTGGTAATTTTGAATATCCATGAATTTCAGGCCAAGCAGGTATTGGACCATTTTGGAGTTCCGGTCCCCCGCGGGTCCATGACCGAGTCCGTCGAGGGCGCGAAAATTCTGGCCAAAAAGATGTTCGACGACGGGGCCAAGGCCGTGGTGGTGAAGGCCCAGATACACGCGGGCGGCCGGGGCAAGGCCGGCGGGGTCAAGGTCTGCAAGGACCTGAAACGGGCGGGAGAGGCGGCCGGGGATATCCTGGGCAAGACCCTTGTCACGCCCCAGACCGGGCCCGGCGGCAAGCTGGTCAAGAAGCTCCTGGTGGAGGAGGGCACGGCCATAGCCCGCGAGATGTACGTCTCGGTCATCCTGGACCGGGTGGTCTCGAAGCCGGCCATCATAGTCAGCCAGGCCGGGGGCATGGAGATCGAGGAGGTCGCCAGGAAGACGCCCGAGAAGATCGTCACCGTCCGCGTCGACCCGGTGGCCGGCCTGCGCGATTACCAGCTTCGCGAGCTTAACTCGGCGCTGGGACTTAGCGGCGGCCTGGCCAAACAGGGCGGCGAGTTCTTCCTGAACCTCTTCCAGACCTTCATGGAAATGGACTGCTCCCAGGTCGAGATCAACCCCCTGGTGGTTACGGAGGATGAAAACCTCATCGCCCTTGACGCCAAGCTCAATTTCGACGACACGGCCCTTTTCCGTCATCAGGACATAGCGGACCTCCGCGACCTGGACGAGGAGGACCCCCTCGAGGTCGAGGCCGGAAAATTCAACCTCAACTATATCAAGCTCGACGGCAACGTGGGCTGCATGGTCAACGGGGCAGGCCTGGCCATGGCCACCATGGACATGATCCAGACCGTGGGCCTTATGCCCGCCAACTTCCTGGACGTGGGGGGAGGGGCCAGCCAGGAGATGATCGAGAACGCCTTCCGCATACTCCTTAGCGACGAGAACGTAAAGGGCGTGTTGATCAACATCTTCGGTGGCATCCTCCGTTGCGACGTCCTGGCCAACGGCATCGTGGCCGCGGCCAAGAACCTCGATCTTAAAGTGCCCATGGTCATCAGGCTGGAGGGGACCAACGTCGAGCAGGGAAGACAAATCCTGGCCGAGAGCGGCCTGGATTTCACGGTGGCGAAAAACTTCAAGGACGCGGCGGAAAAGCTAAAAAAGGTTATGAAGAACTGAATGCTTACTCGTCCTCGTCGTCGCCCGGGAGAAGTCCTTTCGGCGCCGAGGTTATTTCCTCCGGCCGGATATTGTAAAGATATATCCTGTAGTTGACAACGGCGTCGGGGGTCCGGCCTCGGAAAAAAGAGTAACATGCCGGGTCCTGGCCGCGCTTGGGACGCATGAGGTCACCAAGATGAAGAGCGTGCCAGCCCGGTCCCATGGGCTCGCAATCGAACTTGATATAGGGAATTCCGAAGGCGGCCGGGTCCTGGTTGGCGTGAGGACGGTAATAAATGGAATTTATCTCGTGTTCCTTGCAGTATTTCCCTAAGTCCTTGATGTCCTGACCCCAATCCTCGCCGACTATGGAGTAGCGAAGGCCGCCTTCCTCGCCGCCTACGGCCGAGTTGAAGTGAGCCACGTAATAAGGATAGGAATATAAAGCGTTTCCAACGTGAAGGGCAATAAGCGCCCAGGCCGCGACGGCAAGATAGCCGCCCCACTTCTTCAAGCTGACCAGTCGAGATATGTAAACGATCAAAAACGGATAAATCGGCAAAACGTGCCTGATCCCAAGGTTTAAGTTGCTGAGAAACATGAAGAAAAAAAGGACGCCTATAACCATTACCGCCCCCGTGACATAAGCCGCCCGGACCTCGGCCCCCGGCCTTTGCCAGGCGATTATGGAAAGAGCCAGAAGGGCCAGAAAAGCCAGCGGCTCCTTCATTAAAAATAAGAGGGGATAGTAGTACCAGGACCCTTTTTCGGAAATCTTGCCCAAGAAATAAAGAGGGTGGCTGTGACGGTGAGTGCGCATTATGGTCTTGGCAAGGCCGTAATAATATGTGCGAGGCGGCAGGGGAACGTTTTCCAGCGTCTTGGCCGACAGGGTCTTGACGAAAAGTCCCGGTGAATCGAAAAAGGGCTTGAAATGCCTGTCCTCGAACTTGTGGATGGTCTTGGTCTCGAACCCGTATCCCGCCCAGATCACCAAGGCCCCCACCATCAGAATGGACGCCCAGCCGCCGAAACCGGTCAGGAAATCTTTTTCGCGGGGATCGAGGGCGAACATGCCCTTGATCCTGGCAAGAGCCGACCCTTGCTTGCATAAAAGGAAAATCACCGGGATAAGCGGCATGAGCAGGATGGCGGTAAACTTGGAAAGCTGCGCCAGGCCGTAGACCGCCCCGCAGACCGCGAGGCTTTTCCAGCTTGGGGTCTTGAGGTGCCAGGCGAGGCACATGGCGAAGAGCATGAAAAAAAGCGCGCACCCCAGGTCGGTGGTGCTTACCCGCGAGTGGGCGATGATGGTAGGAGACCCGCAGTATAAAAGAAGGGCCGCGAAACCGGCGGCCTCGCCGAAAAGCTTTTGGGCCGAGAAGTAAACTAAAAAGCCCAGGACCAGGCTCATAAGCATGATCGGAATTCTGCACCAGAATATTATGGCCCGCGGGTCGGGATTTAGAATCCAGAGGAAAAGCTTGGAGAACTTGGATTTGCGATACCCGGCGGGCATGTCCGGAGAGCGCCAGGACACGTCGTTAAAAGGGAGTCTCAGCTCGTCGAAAAAAAGAAGGGGCAGGGCCGAGGCCAGGTTGATCAGGGGAGGATGGGCCACGCTCATCCTGAAATCTCCCGAGAAGAGGGCCGAGGCCCCGCGCGATATATGAAAGGGCTCGTCCGATACCATGGATATGCGGTTGGCCGATCCAAGTAATAGTATGAAATAAAGGGCGAGAATGGTGAAGACGAGTCCCAGCCTTATCAGGGAAGAGCGTTTCGAGCCGCCGCTTTTTTCTTCTGGAAGGGACCCTTGCAACATGGCTCGGTAGTAGACCATAAGGAACGGAGCGGTGCAAACCGTCCGCGTTCCTTCGCGATGGCTGTTTCCCGGCCCTTGTCCCTCCGTCCGGCGAAGGGCGCCGCACCTTAATCGCCGTTTTTAAAAAAGAAAAAACTCCAATCAAGAGGCGCTCGGTTGACATGCGGCGTCAGCGGAACTAATCTAAGGGCTTGTATTGAAACGGCTCGCTTAAAAAACGTTTGATATTGGCAACGGGTCTGGCCTGAAAAGGAGAGTTTCATTCATGAAGTCCTATGGACGGGCGACCGCTCGGGCGGTCTTTTGCCTGGTTTTCGTTGTAACTGTTATGGCCGTCGCTGGTTGGAGGGCCGAGTCCGGCTCGGGGCCGCCGCGGGTGGAGATAATCAATCCCGAGGACGTAAGGCCGGGCATGAAGGGATACGGCCTGAGCGTTTTCAGCGGGAGCGAGATAAAGCGCTTCGAGGTCGAGGTGGTTGACGTGGTGCCCAACTCGTTGCCCAAGCAGGACCTCATTTACGTGATGTGCTCGGGACAGGACCTGGAGAAATCCATGATCATCGCCGGCATGAGCGGCAGTCCCGTCTGGATCGAGGGCAAGCTGGCGGGGGCCGTGGCCTACGGCTACCAGTATTCGCTCGATCCCCTGGCCGGCGTGACTCCCATCCGCAACATGCTTCAGGCCATGGACTCGACCGGCGACATACGGCCGGGAACGGCCTATGTTCCGTCTCCCTCGTGGACCGGACTTCTGGCGGCGGCGGGGGGCGAGGACCGGGTCATGCGAAGAATATCCACTCCCCTTATCACCTCCGGATTCAGCGACGCGGGCATGGCCGAGGTGGAAAAAACCTTCGGCGAGTACGGACTCATGCCCCTGGCAGGAGGAGGCATGTCCTCCACCGACCTTGACTACGACGCCATGGACGAGATGCGGCCCGGGGCCCCGGTGGGCGCGGCCATGCTGACGGGCGACCTTTCCATGACCGCCATCGGCACCCTGACCTGGCGGGAGGGAGACAAGGTCGTCGGGTTCGGACATCCCTTCTTGATGGGGGGACCCGTGTCCATGCCCCTGGTATCGGCCGAGATACACACGGTCGTCAACACCCAAAGGGTCAGCTTCAAGCTCGGCTCGCCCACGGCGGTGGTGGGTGAACTGGTCCTGGACGAGCAGTCGTGCATCGTGGGCCACCTGGGCAAAAAACCCGAGATGATTCCCATCCGAGTGCGAGTAAAAAGAAAGCTCACGGGATTTGACGACGAGTTCCATTACGACTCGGCCGCCATACCCAAGCTGACCCCCGCCCTCCTCAACATAGCGGTCATGGAGAGCGTGCGCTCGGCGGCCCCCTCCATAGACAGTTCCTCCGCTCGAGCCCACACCACGCTCACCCTGGACAAGTACGGCAAGGTCGAGTACGAGGACCTGTACGCCATCATGGAGGGCACCATCTCGAAGGGCTTCATGGAGCCGGTGGCCTTTTTCGCCTGGAACCCCTTCGAGATAGTCAAGATAAAGGCCATGGACATTGACGTGGACGTCACCGACGAGTTGAATATCGCCTTTATCGACTCGGTCTGGACGGAGACGGACGAGGTCGATCCCGGCGAGAAGCTTCGCGTGTCCGTGGGCATAAGGCCCTTTGGCCGCGGACTCGAGGCCTATCATTTCGACGTGGACGTGCCCGACGACCCTTCCCTTCGCAAGTTGAGCATGAAGGTCACCGGGGGAAGCAGGACCATTCCCGACGCCGCACCCCCCCGGGGCGTGGCCAACATGATCGATCTCATGGGCAAGGTCATCCCAAGCGATCATCTGGTGATCAGCTACAGGACGCCCGAGTCGGGTGTGGATATCGACGGAACGCGCATGAAAAACCTTCCGCCAAGCGTGAGCTCGGCGTTCCAGCCCAAGAACTCGGTCAACGCGAGACCCGTGTCGGACATGGTGATGCTGTCGGAAAAAACCCCTTACGTGATTATTGGGTCCACCGGGATCTCACTGGATATCAACAACGGCAAAAAGAAGAAGAGGTGATAATGAAGTCGCGCTTTATCACGGCGGCGTTCGCGGCCGTTCTTTGGGGAGTGATACTGTCCTCGGCCGGGGCCGCGGATACGAACAGATGGGACATTGACGGCTTCGAGCAATGGGACAAGGGCGAGGCCAACGGCGTCGAGATAGGATCGGACGGAAGGTTAAAGCCCGTCTGGTCGTCCGATCCCAAGGATGTAAAGGCGGATGGAGTATGGTCCCTCGCCTCCTCCGGGTCCAAAATCTACATGGGGACCGGGAACGGCGGCAAGCTCTTCGTCAAGCAAAACGGCGTTATCAGCGAGGCGGCCGACACGGGCCACGTGGCGATCACCAGGATCGTGGCCGACCGCTCGGGAGGCGCGTGGTTTTCGGCCATTCCCGGCGGGGTGATTTACCGTCTCAGGTCCGGCGAGCCCGAGAAGGTGGCCGAGGTGGGATCGGACTATATCTGGGACTTCATCGTTGACGGCGAAAGGATCGTCGCCGCCACCGGCCCGGGCGGGAAGATCGTCACCATGACCAAGTCCGGGAAGATTATTCAGACGATCGAAACCGGCGAGACGCACGTCATGTGCCTCCTGAAGGGCGGCGACGGCAAAATTTACGCCGGGACCTCGGGGGACGGGCTGATACTCGAGGTCAACGACTCCGGGGAGTTCAGGGTCCTTATAGACTTCAAAGAGACGGAGGTCAGGAAGCTGGCCTGGGTGGGAGACGGAGAAAACGGGACGCTGGTGGCGGCCGTCAACAGCTCGGCCACCTCGAGGCTCTCGACTTCCTCGGGGTCCAGCTCGTGGCGCTCGGCCGACAAGGACGAAGACGAGGGTGACGATAACGGGGGCGACGACGGCGATGAAGAGGAACCCGAGCCGAAGGTTAAGCTCGATTCGAGCCCTGCCCCCCGCGGCGGAGGCAAGATAAGCGGCACGGTTTACGCCGTGACTTCCTCGGGCGGCGCCAGGAAGCTGGTGGACCTGCCGAAAAGGGCCGCCGTCGACATGGTCGCGGCCGGTCAGGACGTCTACGTGGCCACCGACCAGGGAGGCAAGGTCTATCGCTGCTCGGTCGATTCCTCCCAGTACGCCGTGTCCATCGACCTCGAGGCGGCCCAGGCCCTTTCCCTTTTAGCGGACGGAAACGAGCTCGAGTACGTCGGCTCCGGGTCGCCCGCGGGACTGATCAGGGCAAGGCGCGCGGGACTCGAGCCGTCCTCCTACGTAACCGAGGTCCTCGACGCCGGATACCCCGCTAAATGGGGCGCCATCGACGTCGAGGCGGACTCCAGGCTCCTCGTGTACACCAGAAGCGGAAACGTGGAGGACGTCGAGAGGGGATGGTCCGAATGGAAGCCGACCGACGTGGGCGCCCCCGCGGCCGTCAACAGCCCCGAGGCCAGGTATCTCCAGGTCAAGGTCGTATGGCCGGCGGGATCGAAGTCCTCCCTGTATTCCCTGTCCATACCCTATCGCGTCTACAACCAGATGCACTACGTGGACGCCGTGGTCATCGACTCCGTCGAGAAGGACGGCGATGAGGGAACGTCTACTCGGCGCCGTCCCGGCCAATCCAACTCGAAAAGCGGAGAGCCGGGGGAGCATAAAACCACCCGCGTGATCAAGTGGAAAACGACCAACCCCGACGACGACGAGTTGGTTTACGAGCTTTATTTTCAGCCGAGCGGCTCCAAGCAGTGGATTCCAATAAACGAGCCCGAGCCCATAACCAAGCCCGTTTACAAGTGGGAGACCGAGTCCATCGCCGACGGCTGGTACCGGCTCAAGGTCGTGGCCAAGGACAGCCCGTCCAACCCCGAGGACGAGACCCTCCAGTCCGAGGCCGTCTCGAGGAGGTTCCTGGTCGATAACCGCGCTCCCGAGATAAAGTCCCTCACCGTGGCGGGTGGAAGAGTAACCGGACGCGCTCGTGACGAGGCAAGCGCCGTCTCGGGGGTACAGTACTCGATCGATGGTGGAGAATGGGTCACCGTCGGGGCCGTCGACGGCGTGCTGGACTCGCCAACCGAGAAATTTTCCTTCGATCTTCCCGATGACGTCGCCTCGGGTCCCCATATCATCGCCGTCAGGGCCTGGGACAGGGCCTATAACGTGGGCATAGAACAAAAGCAGTTCAGCCGCTAAGACGGAAAACGAATCCCGTCATTTTGGGCCTCCCCCGCGGAGGCCCGATTTGTTTTCCGAGCCGGGATGCAATTCGTTCCCAATAATACTAAGATGGGCCGGCGGGATACTTCGATATGGAAAGGGGAAAAGATGGATTCCTGCATGGAAAAGCTGAAAGTTAAGCATGGCTCCGGCATATGGGCGGCTTTCGTCGCCGCTATAATATTGCCGGCTCTACTTATTTCATCCTGCGGCAAATGGCGTCCCGAAATGGCCTCATCCCCCAAGGTTGGTATAAACGGCATGGTTTCCTCCGCCCATCACCTGGCTAGCAAGGCCGGGGCCGACGTGCTGCGCGATGGGGGCAACGCGGTGGACGCGGCCGTCGCGACCGCCTTTGCCCTCTCAGTGGTCGAGCCTTACTCGTCGGGAATAGGCGGCGGCGGTTTCATGCTCATATACGGCGGGGAAGGAGACAAGGTCGAGGTTTTGGATTACCGGGAGGTCGCTCCCGCCCTGGCCGGCCGGGACATGTATTTAAAGGACGGGCGTCCCGTCCCCGGATTGTCGGTGTACGGCCCTTTGGCCAGCGGGGTCCCCGGGACCGCGGCCGGCTTGTGCGAGGCCCTGGAAAAGCGCGGGACCATGGACCGTAAGCGGGTGATGGCTCCAGCCATCGCCTTGGCGGAGGACGGGTTTAAAGTCGATCAGGCCCTGTATCAGCGAGTCCTCCTCATGTCCGGCCAACTCTGGAAGGACAAGACCATCAGGAAGATTTTTCTGAAGGGCGGCCTCCCGCCCATGCCCGGTACCGTGATCAAGCAGCCCGAGCTGGCCCGGACCTTGAGGTCTATCGCCGAGAAGGGTCCCTCCGTCTTTTACGAGGGAGAGATAGCCCGAGCCATCGCGAGCGACATGGAGGCGAGGGGAGGGCTTATCAGCCTGGATGACCTGGCCGCCTATAAGCCCCGGTGGCGCGAGCCCCTGCGGGGAACGTACCGGGGGTGCGAGGTGGTTTCCATGCCTCCGCCCAGCTCGGGAGGGGCCGCGGTAATCGAGGTCCTGAATATACTCGAGGGCTACGACCTCGCCTCCCTCGGCTATGGGTCGGTCGCCTCCGCGCATTACATGGCCGAGGCCATGCGCATGGCCTTCGCCGACCGGTCGGCTTACATGGGCGATCCCGCCTTCGTGGACGTGCCGGTCGAGACCCTGACCTCCAAGGAGTACGCCCGATACGTCCGGGAGAAGATCGACTCGGAAAAGGCAACCCCCAGCCGGATGGTCACCCCCGGCCAGGGGTACATCGATCCGCCACAGGCCGGGGAATGGGAAGCGCCTCTTTACGCCGCCGCCTCGGAGGGAAACCACACCACCCACCTGTCGGTGGTCGACAAGTCGGGCGGGGCCGTGAGCCTGACCCAGACCATCAACACCGTTTTCGGGGCCTGCTACGCTATCGAGGGGACCGGCATAGTGATGAACAATGAAATGGACGACTTCGCGGCCGTGCCGGGCGAGCCCAACGCCTTCGGGCTGGTGCAGGGGGAGGCCAACGCCGTGGCCCCCGGCAAGATACCCTTAAGCTCGATGAGTCCCACCATGCTCTTCAAGGACGGAAGACTCTTCATGGTGATAGGCAGTCCGGGAGGGCCTCGCATTATCACGACGGTCATACAAACCATCGTCAACGTGGTCGACTTCGGCATGGACGCCCAGGAGGCGGTCACGGCCCCGCGGCTTCACCATCAGTGGTTGCCGGACCAGTTGTACGTGGACCGCGGACTTTTACCTGTGGGCGGAAAAGCTAAACTAAGGGAAAGAGGACACGTGGTTAAAAACTACATCGTTCCCTGCAACGCCCAGATGGTCCTGATAGGGCCGGACGGAGAACTGGCCGGCGGGTCCGACCCGCGAGGGGTCGGGGAACCTGAGGGATACTGAGCGAGCGGTTTCGAGACTGAAACTTTGGCGATATGAAAGACAAGTATCGGCCCATAGGAGAGGTTATCGATGGTCTTCTAAAAAACATGGGAGCGGACCGCCTGGGCAAGGAGCGGCTGGTCTTCGACGTTTGGAAGGAGGCCCTGGGCGAGCCTTTGGCCTCGAATATAAAGCCCACTTTCGTCGGGGGGGGGACCCTGGTGATCGCGGTCCGCGACAGCGCCTGGATGCAGGAGCTTCAATTCATGAAGCCCGAGATAAAGAGGAAATTAAACGGCGCCATAGGGGGCCGGGTCATAAGTAACATAAGGTTTAAACTTGGCTCCTGGAACGAGGAGGAAGAAAGGGAAGACGAGGAGGAGAAAGAGGGCCCCGAGCCTGATCCCGAAACCGTTCGCAGGGCAAGGGAGGCGGCGGAGATCATCGAGGACCCCAAATTGAGAGAGCAGGCCGTAAAGACGCTGCTCGCGGCCGCGAGGAGGACGGAGGAAAATGATGAAGACGACGATTGACGGCTTTCGCGGTCCCTTCGGATACTGACCCATGTCCGAGTCCAAAGACGGCGCCATTTTAAAGGCGGCGGCCTTGTCCGCCATTTTAATCCTGCTCTTTTTTATCGCCGCTTATTATAGCGTGGGCGACATGACCCATATCCCGGGGAAACTGGGCATTCTGAGCAGGACCCAGGTAATGTCCCTCGAGGCCGACGTGTGGCGACTGACCATGTCATTGGTTTTTGTCGGCTATGTTTTTTTCATTCCCCTGGTTCTGGGGGCGAGCGAGGCCATGCGGGGGGCGCGCTCGCTTGGAAAAGTAGCCTTTTCCGCCGGGCTGATCGGCGCGGCCATGCAGGCCTATTCCCAGTTCATGCAGGCCACCCTGGTGACGAGGGCCGCCGATGAGATGGTGCACTTCCCATTCAAGGAAAACCACGTCGAGAGAGTCAAGTCCGCCTACCTGGCGCAATCGGTGCAGTGGAACGTCTTCTACCCTTTTTCCACGGCCTTCGCGGCGGATATTCTTGCCCAGTCCTTTATCGCCGTTATGTTCGCCTGTCTTGGATATCACTGGATACGCCAAAAAGGCATTAAAACCGTCACCGCTCTTTTGCTTTTCGCCGAGGCCATTATCCAGTTCTACGCGCTGGTGACTTATATGGCCGGCATGGACGGCGAGCCGGAAAGGGCCTCCATGTATTTCGGTCTCATCCTTATCTTCGTTCTGCCTCTATTGGCCATCGTTTTCTTTCTGGAATCAAGGTCCGGAAACAACGAGGAGCAAGATCGTGAAGAAACTTAGTCCCCTCGCGGCCGTCATATTCGTTTTGCTGGCCCTTGGCTTTTCAAGCTTGAGGGCCAAGAGCGGCCCTAGGCATGTCCACGTAATAGTGGCCCTTTGCGACAACGAGTACCAGGGAATAGTGCCGGTGTCCGAGTCCCTGGGAAACGGCGATGACCCGGCAAGCAATCTTTACTGGGGCGCTTTGTACGGCGTTAAGACCCATCTTAAAAAAAGCGCGAAGTGGGAGTTGATCCATACCCTTCCATCCCCCAAGAACGAGGTGCTCGAGCGCGTGGTCTTCAGGCATGAAAGCGGCGGAGCTTACCTTATCGCCGACGCCTACAGGGGACGTGAGATCAAGGAGGCCACCGTTGACTTCCTCCGTTTCGCCTCTGGAAACGGCGGGGTGACGGAGAGCTTCGAGGCAAAGGGAAACAAGTATGCCCTAAAGACGGGAGGAGCGGCCGATCTTATCGCCTACGTGGGTCACGACGGTCTTATGGATTTTCGTCTCTCGAGCTATCCGGCGGAAAAAGACGGCGGCGGGAAAGATGTCATCATCCTGGCGTGCGCTTCCCGGCCGTATTTTTCCGAGGCGATCAAGGAAGCCGGGGCCAAGCCGCTCGTATGGACCACCGGCCTCATGGCGCCCGAGGCTTATACCCTCGAGGCCGCGCTCGAGGGATGGGTAAAGGGCGAGTCGGACCAGTCCGTAAGGGAGAGGGCCGCCGGGGCATACGCGAAGTATCAGAAGTGCGGCCTGAAATCGGCCATGCGCCTCCTGGTGAGCGGGTGGGAATAGGCAAGAAACCGGGGCGCCATATCGAATTGAACGGTAAAACCGAATGTTGTAAGATAAGCGGGGCTTTGCCCATAAACTAGCTTTGCGTAAAAGGAAGAAGGTGGAATGAAATTCATTCGAAAACTGGTCAATTGGATTTTCCGACTTAACGGTTTCCGTATCAGCATCTTGTTGATGTTCACCTTCCTCTTTCTTTATATTTTGGCCTTTAGGGGAAAGATTGAGACCTTCGCGCTTGTCGAGCTAAAGGCTTATGATCTGAGATTTCAGGCTACCAATCGGATGTCCAAACTGGGCCTGATAGGGAAGTACTTCAAGCAAAAGCCGTCGGACAAAATAGTCATAGCCGAGATCGACGACCGGGCGGTTGACTACCTGGACTGGCCTTTTCCCCGGGGCAAATGGGGGGCGTTCATCGACCGTATGAACGAGTACGGCGCGGCCGTGGTCGCCTTCGACGTGGTGTTCGACAAGCCCGGAGAATACGCTGGCTTCGACTACATCGAGGCCATCGAGAAAAAATACGCGGACCTGGGAGTAACCGAGTATCTGAACAAAGAGGATAACGGAGTGCCCGACGACTTCGCGCGGCTTCTGCGCGATTATGAGGACTTCGTCAAGGCCAAGAGACTCGAGGTGGACCAGGACCTCATTTTCGCCAAATCTCTGGAGAAATCCCAAATAAAGGTGGTGCTGGGCTGGTTCGGTTATCTTCAAGAAAAGGAGGCCAAGGCCCTAAAGCAAAAGGACTTCAGCGCCGAGGCCGAGATGCTGAAGCCCTCGAGCCTCTCGGTTTCTCTTAATGAAACGCCTTGGGAAAGAATGCTCCGAACGCTGGGGTCGAATAAGATAATGGGCATTACCCCACCGATAGCGCTGTTGGGGGAAAAGTCGGAATACTTCGGTTTTTTCACCTCCAAGCCAGAGTCCCTGGACGGGACCCTCAGAAAGGCGCCCATGGTTTGCTTCTTTACCACCGACGAGAACAACCCCACCGGCATGAACACCTTTGTATATCCTTCCCTGTCCCTGGCCGCGCTGGCCGCTTATTATAGCGAGAAGCCCTTGGTGTCGATACAATCGATAAACGCGAAAGCCATAATCAAAAGCATCAAGATAGGAAAAGTAGAGGTCCCCACCGATGAGGCGGGTTCTTTTCTGATTAACTGGATGGGGAACAACAAAGTTGACCATATATACGATACCTACTCGGTTTACGATATAATCACCGGGTTCACTAACCTGAAAGAGGGGGCGAAAAAGATAGACCCCAAAAAGGCCTTCAAGGGCAAGATAGTCATGGTGGGAAGCTCGGCCATTGGGGCCCACGACATGAGGACCACGCCCTTCGGCACGGCGCCCGGCGTGGAGATGCACGTCAACATGATCAGCAACATCTTAGAGGGCAACTCCCTCCGGACCAAGCAATGGTTCAAGATGTTCGACCTGCTATTCATTCTGATAGTCGGCGTGCTGTTCGGGCTTATCCTGCCTCGAGTGTCGGCCGTTTGGGGCGGCATCGTGACCTTGATTTTTTTCCTGGGCTACATCGCGACGAACATCTATCTTTTCCTGGTCATGCACTACCCCTTTACCATCGTCTTTCCCCTGGCCGAGATACTGTTTATTTTCATCGCGGTCACGATCTTCCGTTACGCCACCGAGGAAAGGGAGAAGCGCTTCATTAAAGGGGCCTTCGAGCATTACCTTTCTCCCGAGGTCATCAGCGACCTGATGAAGGACACCTCGAAGCTGAAGCTGGGGGGGGACGACAAGGTGCTGACGGCCTTTTTCTCCGACATCCAGGGGTTCTCGAGCTTCAGCGAGAACATGAAGACCCAGGACCTGGTCCATTTCCTCAACATCTACCTTACCGAGATGTGCGACATCATCCTCGATTACGCCGGCACCATCGACAAGTTCGAGGGCGACGCCATCATCGCTTTCTTCGGGGCGCCGGTGGACATGCCCGACCACGCGGCCAAGGCCTGCCTTTGCTCGGCGGAAATCCAGAAGAAGATGAACGTGCTCCGGACCCAGTGGATGGAGGAGGGATGGCCCGAGGTCCACATGCGCATCGGGCTCAACACTGGTCAGATGATGGTGGGCAACATGGGCAGCCGTGACCGCATGGACTACACCATCATGGGCGACTCGGTTAACCTGGCGGCCAGGCTCGAGGGCGCCGGCAAGCAGTACAAGGTCTACTCCATGATAGGGGAGGACACCAAGAAGGCGGCGGGCGACGTGGTCGAGTACCGCGAGCTGGACATGATCCGGGTCAAGGGCAAGAAAAAGCCGGTCACGGTTTACGAGATACTGGGCAAGACCGGCGAGGTGGACCAGAAGAAGCTCGAGGTGGCCCGGATATTCGAGAAGGGACTCGAGCAGTACAGGCAGAGGTATTGGATGGAGGCCAGGGCCCTTTTCGAGAAGGCCCTCGAGCTTGACCCCTCGGACGGCCCGTCCATCGTCTTCCTGGCCAGGTGCGAGGAATACTCCGACAATCCGCCCAGCTCGGGATGGGACGGGGTCTACACCATGACGACCAAGTAACGGGCCTTAAATGGGCCGAAGAATAATCAAGAAAGGTTAGGGCAAATGGCGCGGAAACCGAACCCGGGAAAGATAAAGGACAAGGCGAGGAAATACCTCAAAAGAGGGAAGCTCGATTTGGCGCTCGAGGCCTACGAGGAATTGGAGAAGGTTTCCTCCGATGACCTTCGGGTGCCTCAGAAGATAGCCGAGATTTTGTTTCGCATGGGCAAGAAGAAAAGCGCCATCGAGAAATACAAGGACTCGGCTCAAAAGTACCACGAGAGGGGTTTTCTCATTCAGTCGATAGCCATCTGGAAGGTGGTGCTGGACCTGGACCCCGAGGACAAGCAGGCCATCGAGATGATTCAGGCCCTGTCGGAGGAGCGCTCGGGTCCGATACTCAAGAAGAAGCCCGCGCCGCTAAAACCCAAGAGCGCCGCTCCGGCCCAGGAGGAAGAGACCGAGGAGGAGATCGAGGAGGAGATTGAGGAGGAGATCGAGGAGGAAGAAATTCCCGAGGAAGACGACTTGGACGATGACCTGGATGAGGATATGGACGATGATCTGGATGACGACCTTGACGAGGACGACGATGAGGACCTGCAAGAGGATGATGACACCATAGCCCTCGAGATGCCCGACGGTAACGAGGTGGAGATACCGGTCGAGGCGGAAGAGGACGAGACGGAATACGGGGAACCCGCCGATCTTGATGCTCTCGAGTCCCTCGACGGCAGCGTGCCCCTCGAGATGATTGAAAGCGAGAGGCCGGAGAGCGGCCTTGAGTACGACCTCGGTGAAGACGAGGACGAGGAGGACCTGGGCGACGCGGGTTTCTCCATGGTCCCCGCGGATAATGATGACGCTCCATCCGCGCCGGCCGATGACGTGGACCAGGAGGCGGAAATGGACGACGCCGGTTTCTCCTTGATGCCCGCCCCTCCATCCAAGGGCAAAGACGAGCCCATCGACGCGGAGGAGGCCGGTTTGAAAATCGAGCCCCTGGAGGATGACGAGCTCGAGGAGGACGGCGCTCCCCTTCAGGGAGTGGGCGACGAGGGCATCGACGCGGTCCTCGACATTCTTCCCCTCGAGGAGGAAGAGGAACTTCCTCCCGTGCCTCCCGAGCATACGCCCCTTTTCTCGGACCTCGGGCCCGGGGAGTTCGACCGGGTCTTCGAGCTTTTGCAAAGCCGGGTCCTGGACGAGGGTACCGTGATAGTCAAGGAGGGAGATGAAGGAACGGCGCTCTTCATCATAGCCCGCGGCCAACTGGGCGTATACCGGAAAGGCGCCGACGAAAAGGAAGTCAGAGTGGCCACCCTGGGACCGGGTAGCTTCTTCGGCGAGATCGGTTATTTCCACGGCAAGCGCATGGCCACGGTAACGGTCGAGAAAAAGAGCCACATCCTCGAGATAGCCAAGTCGGACCTGGACCAGGTGGCGGAGGAATTTCCCCGCGTGCGCGAGGTGCTAAACGAGTTCTACCGGGAAAGGGTGCTGGACAACCTGATCAGCGACTCACCCCTGTTCGATTCCCTGACCCCGGAGGAGCGGGTGCATTTCCGCCAGAAGTTCGTCATCCGGCGCTTCGGGGACGGCGAGGCGATAGTCAGGGAGGGTGACCCGGGCGACTCCATGTTCCTCATCAAGTTCGGCAACGTGAGCGTCAGGGGCAAGCACCCCATAACCGGCGAGGAGGTCGAGTTGGCCAAGCTCGAGCCCACCAATTTCTTCGGCGAGGTGAGCCTCATCAAGAACAAGCCTCGGACCGCCACCATCGTGGCGGAGGGCGAGGTCGAGGTCATGGAGCTTTCCCGCGATTCCTTCGAGGAAATCAGGGCCTCGCACCCGGAAATAGGGGAATCGGTCGAGCACACCATCGAGCGCAGGGTCGAGGAAACCATCAAGAAAATGGTGGACTTGATAGACGACGATTGATCGTTGGATTTATTGCATGGGGAATCTTCGCTCTGGAATAGGGGGCGCGACCTCGGAGCGGAAGAGCAATTTAAAGCGAGCCTTTCGTTGATTGGCGGCATGCAACCGCGGTCCGCTGGGCGTATTGCCAGGGAAAGGTTCGCGGACGGTAAAGCGGCGGAGGTATAAATGGCTGGCGGCAAAAAGAAGGTATCGGCGGCCAAGGCAAGGGCCGGCGGAGCGGGGGACCTTGGAAAGGTCCGGGCCGAACTCGAGCGGGTCCGGGCGAAATGCGAAAAGCTCTCCCGCAAGGAAAAGCTCTATAAAGAGATCACGAGCATTACCAGCAAGAAGTTCAACCTCGACGCGTTCCTGGACAGGCTGATGGAAAGCGTGATGGAGGCCACGGAAACCGAGAGCGCTTCCCTCTTGCTCCTGGACGAGTCCGGCCTCGAGCTCGAGTTCAAGGTGGTAAAAGGCCCGGGCGCGAAAAAGCTCTCGGGCTCCAGGATTCCGGCGGACGAGGGCATAGCCGGCAAGGTGATTATCGAGAGGAAGGCCCACTGCGCCAACGACGTGGCCAAGGACCCGGCCTGGAGCCCCCGAGTGGCCAAGTCCATCGGCCACAAGACCATGAACATCCTGGCGGCCCCCCTCCGTATCGGCGGAAAAATCGCCGGCGTGGTCGAGATCATCAATAAAAAGGGCGGGCAGGAATTTACCTCTCAGGACCTGGCCATCCTCAAGACCTTGACGGCCGAGACGGCCCTCGGGATCGAGACGGCCAACCTGCTCCTCGAGGCCAGGAGGAGGGCCGATCAGTTCGCCACCCTGGCCAAGTTGTCGGCCATTCTCAACTCGAGCCTCAACCAGAAGGAGGTAAGGAAAAGGGCCATGGAGGCGGCCGTCGAGTTGCTCCATTGCGAGACCGGGTCCCTGTACCTTATCGACAAGGAGAAAGGCGAGCTTTACTTCGAGGTTGCCCTGGGCGAGAAGGGCGAGGCGGTCAAGGAAATCCGGCTGAAAATAGGGGAGGGCGTGGCCGGATGGGTGGCCAAGAAGGGAAAGAGCGATTTTGTTCCCGATACCTCCCGGGACCCCCGCTGGGCCAGCAAGGTGGACAAGAAAAGCAAGTTCAAGACCCGGAACATGGTAACCGTTCCCGTCAAGGCCAAGGGAGAAGTAATCGGGGTGCTTCAGGCCCTCAACAAGCTTGACGGGCAAAAGTTCGACAAGGCCGACTTAAAGCTTCTCGAGACCCTGGCCGACCAGGTGGCCATCGCCCTCGAGAACGCCAGGCTCTACGCGGAGCAAAAGGTGATGTTCATGGAAACCGCCGAGGCCCTGGCCACGGCCATTGAAAAACGAGACCCCTACACGGGCGGCCACACCAAGAGGGTAAGGGACTTCAGTATGGCCACCGCCAAGTATATGGACCTTGACGACGAGCAGATGGAGTGGCTCGAGTTGGCTGCCATTTTGCACGACGCGGGCAAAATCGGGGTCGACGACGAGATACTTCGCAAGCCGGGCAGGCTGACCGATGAGGAATTCGAGAAAATGAAGGCCCATCCTGGCTATGGTTTCGAGATACTAAGGCACGTCACCCAGCTTGCTCGGGCCATACCGGGCATGAAGTACCACCATGAGCGTTACGACGGCAAGGGTTATCCCGACGGCCTGGCGGACGGGGAAATCCCGCTTTTGGCCCGGATCATCACCGTGGCCGACACTTGGGACGCCATGACCTCGGACAGGCCCTACCGGAAGGGATTGCCTCACAAGGTGGCCAATGACGAACTGATCAAATTCTCCGGAATACAGTTCGATCCGGACGTGGTGAAGGCGTTTTTAAAGGCTTATAAAGAGGGCGAGATAGCTCCTCTTGCCCAGAGCGGAGCGCCGGCCGCCGCTTTGAAAGTTGAAAAAAAGAGTAAAACCGGCAAAAAAAACAATAAAGAGGTTTCAGGGTCGATTTAACGCATTATGCGATAGTTATTGAAAAAATTTTCAAATAGTATACATTTATGGTAGAATTTTATTGATTTTATCGTCCGTTATTAATTGATAGTTTCACAAAGGAGGATTCCTATGGGGGTGGAGGACGTTCTATTCCAGCGGTTGGGCAAAACATTTCCGTCGGGCACGGTTTTATTTCGCGACGGCGAGCGCGGCAAAGAGATGTACGTCATACAAAGCGGCGAGGTTAAGATCACCAAGGAGGTGAGGGGAGAGGTCCAGACCCTGGCCACCATCGGGGCGGGAGAGTTCTTCGGCGAAATGGCGATCCTCAACAACAAGCCCAGGTCGGCCAGCGCCGAGACCGTATCCGAGGCCAAGATGCTGGTTATCGACCCCAAGACCTTCGAGGCCATGATCAAGGGCAACACCGAGATCGCGGTCCGGATGATCAAGAAACTGGCCCAGCGCCTCGAGGAGGCGGACCACCAGATCGAGAGCCTCATGCTCAAGGACTCGAACAGCAGGGTGGTCCATACCCTGGCCCGGCTGGCCGACGCGCAGGGAAAGCAGACCCCCGAGGGAATCAAGATAGACATGGACATGCAGAGTCTCGCCGGCAAATGCGGCCTCGAGACCGGCCAGGTCCAGGAGATCGTGAACAAGATCGCCAACGCCAAGCTGCTCAAGGCGGAGCCCGACTCGATAACGATAGTCAACGTGGACAAGCTAAGAAAATATCTCGAGTACCTCACCATGAAAGAGCAGTTCGGAGACCTGTAATTTAAGGGAGCCAACGGTCATGGAAATAAGGGTCCTGGGTTGCTATGGCGGTGAAATGCCGGGTCATAAGACCACGTGCTTTATGGTCAACGAAAACGTGGTCATCGACGCCGGCGCGCTTACCGGGTCCCTTGCCATCGAGGACCAGGAAAAGGTCGATTCCATTATTCTTACTCACTCGCACATCGACCACATTCGGGACATACCCTTCCTGGCGGACAACATTTTCGGGAAAAAGGACAGGCCGGTCATGATCCACGGCCTGCCCGAGACCATAGAGAACCTGCGCGAGCACATCCTCAATTTCTCCGTTTGGCCCGATTTCACGGTCCTGCCCGACCCGGACAACCCCATCGTCGCCTATCACGAGCTCGAGGAGGGGGCCGAGACGGAGATCGAGGAGTTGACCATCACCCCGATCAAGGTCAATCACACCGTGCCCACCGCCGGTTATATCGTGCAGAACGGCGACCGGTCCTTCGCCTTCTCGGGCGACACCGGCCCCACGGAGAAGCTGTGGGAGGCCGTCCGGGAGATCAAATCCATGACGACCCTGTTCATCGAGGTCAGCTTTCCAAACCGTCTGGCCTCATTGGCGGCGGCCAGCGGACACCTGACCCCCGAGATGGCCGTCAAGGAACTGGAAAAAATTCAGCGCCCGGACCTCAAGATTTACGTCCAGCACATGAAGCCGCAGTACTTGACCGAGATCGTCAAGGAAATCGAGTCGTGTGACGCCAACCTCAAGGTGATCCGCCAGGAAGACAGAATCGAGATTTGATTCCCTGATGGCCGAAAAGAAGAAAAAGCTTTGCTTGCCGCCGCTCCCGGCCGGAGCGGCTTGTTTCGTCATCGCTCTCGCGCTCGTAGTTCTCTACCCCTTCCATTGCCCGGCTCAGCTCAAGACCTTTTCCCTGCCCCCCGCCGAGGCGGGAAAGCCCATAATCATCACGGCCGACGAGTTGACCTGGCTTCGGGTCGAGAACCTGGTCCAGTTCGAGGGCAACGTAAGGATCGAGCACCCCACCTACGTCATAACGGCCGACCGCGTCCAGTCCGACGTTGACAGGAGGATTATTCGGGCCTATGGCAACGTGGTCGTGACCCGGATCGAGAAGGAGGGCGCTAGGGAGATTCTTCGGGCCGAGGAAGTCGAGTTGAACGTGGACAAGGAAACGGGATGGATGCTTCATTCGAGGATCGAGGTCCCGGCCGACGACCTGACCATCAAGTTCGAGGGCAAAAGACTGACCAAGATCGACGATCACACTTACCTCATCGAGGACGGGTCCTTTACCTGGTGCCAATGCGGGGAGGGCAAGGCCCCGGACTGGAAGATCGAGGCCGACGACATCAACGCCGACCTGGAAAAGGACGCCTCGGCGAGAGGGGCCCAGATTAAGCTCCGAGACAGGCGCTTCGGGGGCAAGGTCCCGAAGTTCACCTATCCCATCTCCAACGAGAGAAGGACGGGAGTGCTCATGCCCGAGATCCAGGTTTCCAGCGCCGACGGCTTCCAGATCGAGCTCCCCTTTTATTTCGTGCTCTCCCGGAGCGCGGACGCCACTTTCGCGCCCCGCTACATCGCCGAGCGGGGGATGGACCTCGGCGGCGAGTTCCGATACAACTACGGTCCCCTTGGCAAGGGTGACGTCCACGGTTTCGGCATCTCCGACGCCAAGGAGGACGAGCCCAGGGGGGGCATCCGGCTAATCCACCGTACCGACCTGGTCGACGAGTTCAGCCTGGCGGCGGACGTGTCCTTTATTTCCGACAACGAGGTCCTGTACGACTTCGACCACAGGAACCTGGGAAACGAGAACCAGAGGGCCCTCGAGTCCAGGGTCTACGCCTCCTATCATTGGGACTACATGAACCTGACCGGGGAATTCGCCACCTTCGACGACCTCATGGGCGGCGATATAAGGGAAAGCGACTTTGGAAGCGACGCGGACGGCATGATGGTGCAAAGGCTGCCGGCCGTCAGGTACACCATGCTCACCCGGCCGGTGATGGGGCCCGTCATGTTCGACCTTTCAACCTACGGGGCCAACTATTACCGTCAGGACATGGACGGCGGACAGATGATCACCCTCCTGCCCAGGTTCTCGACTCCCCTCCGCGTATTGGACGCGGCCGACTTCTGGTTCGCCGTGGGTTACAGGGAATGGCTCCTTATCCCCGGCGACGAGTATAACTCCGACTCGTCCTTCATCGGGAGGCCCGAGTCGGAGCTGTCCGTCTCAGCCCAGTGGGAAAGAATTTACGAGGGAGATGAAAACGTCTTCCGCCACTCGATCAGGCCCGAGCTGGTGGGCGTATACGCGGCCGCGCCGGAGGACGACCCGGACGATCCCTTCTTCGGTCCCTTCAACCCGGCCTCGGGAAACACCGAGTACGCCCAGGCGGGGATAGAAATAGTGCCCCGCTCCGACGTCGAGCTGCTTGGCGTGCACCTCGACACCCGGCTGTGGTCCAGGCCCCGGGACGAGAAGGCCCCCCAGATATCCGAGACGGCCAAGGTCGAGATCACCCAGCTTTACGACTTCGAGAACAAGCTTTGGCGCGACGTGAGGCTGGAGGGGTCCCTTGGCGAGCCCACTCCATGGAGGATAAGCCTCGACTCCTACTATAGCTGGGAGGAAACGGAATGGAGCAGGTTCATCTCGTCAGTGGCCTATAAGTTCGGCGAGGTGGCCGAGGTCAAGGCCGGATACCGCTACGACTCGGGCGAGGTTCGGTCCCCCTATTTCGAGTTCGAGGCCGAGGAGGACGAGTCCATAAACGGCGGATTTAAGGTCTGGCCCAACGATCGCAACCAGGTCCGGTACCAGATCGATTATTCCCTGGCCTACGACCAGGTCGTACGGCAGGAATTCGAGTGGGACTTCCTGGCCAAACAAAGGTGCTGGGGATTCAACCTTAAGGTCTCGGACCGCCTTAATCCCTCCGACGCCGACGAGGACCACGACCTCAGCGCGACCTTCAACTTCAAGATCACCGAGCCGGACCTCTCCAAAATCGCCCTGGAACCGGAATAATTTTTCGCTCGCCTATTTCCTCATGGCCGCCTTGTGAAGGGCCAGGCCAAAGGAGTCGGCCGCCGCCTCCATGACCATTTCCGACAGGGTGGGGTGAGCGTGAATGACCTCGGCCAGCTCGTGAACGGTCACCCCCAACTGGACCGCCGCCGACAGCTCGGCGATAAGGTCGGAGGCGTGGGCCCCTATGATGGACCCGCCAAGAATCCTGCCGGTACCCGGGTCGGCGACCACCTTGACGAAGCCCTCCGTCTCTCCCATGCATTGGGCCTTACCTGCGGCGGCGTAGCCGAACCTTCCCACCTTGATCGGGATTTTTTCCTCCCGGGCCTTGTCCTCCCCCAGTCCGACGGCGGCTATCTCGGGACGAGTGAAGGTCACCCACGGTATGGCGTCGAGCTTGAACTCCCGGTGCTTGCCTATAAGGTTGTCGATCACCACCTCCATTTCATGCGCGGCGACGTGGGCCAGCATGGGGGGGCCGATCGCGTCACCCGCGGCCCATATCCCGGGCGCCGACGTGGCCCCCCGGCCGTCTACCTTGACGGCGCCGTTGGCGGTCTCCACGCCGGCCTCCTCGAGTCCCAGCCCGCCGATGGCTGGACGCCTGCCCACGCTGACTATCATCTTGTCGGCCGAGACGGTCTCTCCATTGTCGAGGGCGCATTTAACCTCGGGGCCCACCTCGAGGTCCTCAACCGTCGCGCCGAGCATGAACTTGATCCCCGATTTTTCCAGGGCCTTTTGTACGACCTTGGCCGAGGCCCTGTCCTCATTCATCAGCACGCGGGGAAGGGCCTCGACCACCGTGACCCTCGAGCCGAAGGTAGCGAATATGTCGGCGAACTCGAGGCCGATGACGCCGGCGCCGATTATTATCAGGCTGCCGGGCGCGTGGTCCAGGCTAAGCGCTCCCTCCGACGAGAGGGTCGTCTCCTCGTCTATCGGGACGTTGGGCAGGTCGGACGGCCTCGATCCGGAGGCGATGACGATATCCAGGCACTCGATATCAACCCTTCCCTCGGCCGAATCTACCGTGACCAGGCCCGGCTTCACTATTTTGCCTGGGCCTTGAACCAGCTTCACCTTGGCCGCCTTGATAAGGCCGGACACTCCCTTGACCAGGCTCGCCGTTACCTCGTCGCGGAACTCGGCGGCCCTGGCGTAATCGAAGGAAGGCTCGCCGCCAAGGACCACGCCGAAACGTCCCGAGCCGCGAGCGGCGACCAGGGAGTCGGCGCACTGGCGCAGGGCCTTGGTCGGAATACAGCCTCGGTTCAGACAGGTCCCGCCCGGCTTGTCGCGCTCGACGAGAGCGACCGTTTTGCCCTCCCTGGCGGCCTTGAGCGCTCCCGAGTACCCGGCGGGCCCCGCTCCGATAATACAAACGTCGTACTTCATGCGTTTATCCTTTCGATGACATTATGGCACGGATTAAAGGAAGTTTGGAGAATTACTCTAAAAAGGGCAGGGCCTGGACCTCGCGGACGCACGCGGCCCCCGCGTGGAGCATGGCCAGCCTGTCGAGACCGACGGCCACGCCGGCACATTCGGGCAGGCCGAGCTCCGTAAGGTCGCGGAGAAATTCCAGGGGTGGAGGCGGGACCTCTCTTTCTAGGGTCCGCCTTAACTCCAGGTCGGCCTCGATGCGCCGGCGGTGCTCGGCCGGGTCCGTAAGCTCCGAGCACCCGTTGGCGATCTCGATGCCTCCCATGTACAGCTCGAAGCGCTCGGCGGCAGGCCTCGGGCCCCGGCTGACTTTGGCGAGCAGGGCCGACCTGGCCGGAAAAGAAGTAAGGAAAGCGGCCGGGTACGACGCCATCGCGGGATCGATATAGTCCACCACGGCGCGCTGAAAGGTCTGCCTGTACTCGAGGTCGGACAATCCCTCCCATTCATCGGCTTTCAGCCCCAGTTCGGAGGCGAGATCGAAAAAGGAAACCCGGGGGAAAGGAGTGATCAACTCGAGGCGTTGTCCGTTCAAGAAGGCCCTTCCTTCCAGCGCCTCCATGACCACTTCCTCCACCTCGGCCATCAACTCGGTCCAGCCATATCCCGTCCGGTACCACTCGGCCATGGTGAACTCGGGGGAGTGGAGGGGCCCAAGCTCCCCCTGCCTGAAGGTCTGGCATATCTGGTATATGTCCCGCATGCCCCGGCAAAGAAGGCGCTTCATGGCGAACTCGGGCGACGAGTGCAAAAAGACGTCTTTGGGGGGAACGCTCCGCTCCATCATGGGCCGGTAGAAGGATTTGAAGACCTCGATGTCCGTGTCCGCTCCCGGTGAGGGCATGAGCGTGGAGGTGGTGACTTCCCCGTAGCCTTTTTTTTCCAGGGCCAGACGGAGCCTGGACTGGAGCTCCATTCTCTTGACGAAAAGGGAAATCTCGGGGTTTACAGGTACTCGCACTCCCATTCCCTCATGCGGCACAGGTCGTTAAGCCTCGATCTCATGACGGATGGGCCGACGCCGAAGACCTCCGCCATCCTCGCCGTTCTGGCGCGGAACTCGCTTTGGTCCATGCCCTCGATATCGGGAGCGAGACGGTTAACGACGGGGAGGGGCGTCAGCAACTCGGAGGAAAAAAAATCCGCCTCCCACTCCCTGGGGTTTTTGGCGGGGGGGCAGAATATACTGAAGGACTGGCTGGCCAGGCATTGAAACTCCTCGTCCTCGTGGAGAAAGGCGTGGCCGATCTCGTGTCCGATGACGAAGCGGTTAACGCTCGCGGGGGACCCGGTCCTGTACCTGATAAGGTTCTGGTTTCCCTTTTTAAGGAGTTCGCCGTTGAACCCCCTGGGAAGGTCTCCGGGCATAAGCTCGAATTGAGGGAACCTTTCCAGGAAGTCCATCAATGAAAACGGCGGATCTCGAAAGCCGGTCCGTTTATGGATGAAGGTCACGATCGAGATAATCTCATTTTCTCGGTCGGGCATTCTCCTCGAACCTCAGGTAGCGGTAATAGTCGAGAATTTTTCTCATCCGCTTTTTATCCGCGTAGCAGTCCTTCATCATGATGATGAAATCGTCCCCGTCGGGCGCCTTGGCGTCCCTGAGGTATCCGCCCGCCACGTCTACCAGTTCATCCTTGCTCATGCCCTTGGTGGTCTTGGCCGCCACCCTCTTGACCTGGCCCGGCTGGGGAGGCGTAAGGGTGTCGGCGCCGGTCAGAAGCCACTCTATGCTTCTGCCGGAAAACTGCCCGATCCGGAGCAGGATGCGGGGGGAGGGCGTCTCCTTGTCAGCCTCGTAACGGCTGATCATCGCCTGCTTGATGCGAAGGATGTCCGCGAATTCCGATTGGGTCAGGTCTCCCCTGAGCTGCCTGATCCTGCCGCCTAAACTTTTCGGTTCCTTTTTTTTCATGGCCTTTCCTCACGTAAAATTTTTTTGCCGCTTCAAATACCGGCCCGATTGAGCGGAAACGCCTTGTAACCTCGCCGGGTTTTAACTTGCTCTTTTTCGCCGCGGTGGCTTGGATACTATTTAAGTAAATTCAACTCACCCTTCCAAGTATAACAGTATTCGTCTTATCTTGCAAGGACCGCTATATATATTCTTTGCACATGAAGCATAAAATTGCAAGTCAAAATTCAAAAAAAGATAAATTCATTTTCCGGACATTTTGGCGCTAAAGGATAATTGCTCAAAACAAGGGCGGTCTCAGGGGGAAAAAGCATAACGTTTCGACCCGGAAAGAATATGGAAAGCGCTATTTTTATGAATGGTTATAAAGCAAGGGAAAATTTATTTCATCGGCAGCCAATCGGTGGACCAGATCAAACGTCGGCCTATAATACCGTCGGCCGGCTTATGACAACGAAAAATTATATCCCATAGCGCGATTGGAAATATTCATTTTTAAAATGATTGGGGATGGGGCCATCTTGAGTGACGCCCTCTTTTTTTTTACGGACAGTAAATAACGGCAAGTCGAAAGATTACAATATTAGGCAATGTCTGACGGTATTACCGCGCGGTATGTACCAAAAATGAGAAAGCATCGCCCGCCGGACGAAACTGGAAGTATAAGAACAAGCGAAGCGTGGCAGGAGGCTTTGCAACCGATTTGATTTAAAAGCTAAAATGAAATATTACTTTGGTATGCGATTTCAAGGAGCAAACCAATGAATTGGTGTCCCTTTTGCGGCAGGAACGTCAACCAGGGGGCGAGGGTATGCCCTCATTGCAAAAGAGACCTGGGCTCCATTTTCAATCCGGGAGGCGGGACCTCCGGGGCGGACGCCCCTTTCGCGCCACCGGACTCAAGGGAGACGCCTCAAGTGCGGACCGATCCCGCCGCTCCCTTTCCACCTCCGCCGCCTCCCCCGAGGCCGCAGACGCTTAACTCCGCTTTTCCCGCCGGCTTCGCGCAAAATCATTTGGCCCCTCCCCCGGCCAAGAACGAGACCCTGGCCATGGTCTCGCTTATCCTGGGGATTCTGGGGTTCTGCACTTACGTCACTGGAGCCATAGCCATCATTACCGGCCTTATGGCCCTTTCCAGGATTAAAAACTCGGATGGGCGCCTTTTGGGCCGCGGTTTCGCCATAGCCGGCGTCTCCTGCGGGTCCATTTCGTTCCTTCTTTATACCGCTGGAGTGATCGCAAGTCTCGCCGTTCCCCAATACCTTCATCATAAGTTCAACGCCGCCGAGCGGGAGGCGGCGGGCAATCTCCAGGAGATATACGAGGAGCAGGCGCACTTCGAGGTCATGAACGGAAGGTACGCCAATTCCTTTACCGAGTTGGACTGGTACCCGGAAGGGTCCACCAGGTACGCCTATTTCCTGGTTACCGAACAGTTCCAGCCCGACTCGGGGGGACCCTACGAGCTTCCCTGGGACGTGGACACCTACGCCCGTGACAAGGCCTTCAGGGCGGTGGCGGTGGCCAATCTGGACGACGACCCCGACTTGGACGTTTGGATCGTGGACGAGGAGGGGGTCCCCAAGCACATCGACGTCGACCAGTAGGATATCATGTCATATATATCATCAGACGATTGGGAAAAATGTACCGAGTGCGGAGAATGCCTCGCGCGTTGCCCCGTTCTGAATCTGGACGGGGCGGAGGCCTCCAGACAGATAGGTCTTCTCCGGAAAGGCGAGCCGGCCCCCCTGGTGTTCGATTCCTGCGCCTTGTGTTTCAACTGCAACGTCTATTGCCCGGAGGGCCTTCATCCACACGAGCTTATCCTCGAGCGTCTCTCCGAGAGGGATGACCATGGAAAAGACCTGCCCGCCATGGTCCCGTACTTTTTCAACGGCCTGCCGGGCAAAAACCTTTTTCAGGATCTTTACCTGGGTTTATCGAAAAAGGAGCGGGCCATCATCGAGCGCTGGTCGGACCCGCCCTCGGCAAAGGACGTCCTTTTCATCGGCTGCGTGGGCAAGCTCTTTTGCGAGGACCTCGAGAGGTCGAGGGTGCTCGAGTCCCTGCCCAAGTTCGGGCCCGTCGACGTCTGCTGCGGCGAGCTTCCTTACCGCTCGGGAAGATGGAAAGAATACGCCCGAGTGGCCGAGCGCGCCATCGCTCGGCTGAGCGAGGTCCAGGCCGAGAGGATCGTCTGTTACTGTGGGTCTTGCAATACCTTTCTGGGAAAAATCATGCCGCGCGTTTACGGAAAGAGTCTTCCCTTCAAGTTTGTTTCTTTATACGAGTGGCTCCTGGAAAGACACGAGGCCGGTCTGATCGAACTGAAGCGCCCGCTTCACTTCAAGGCCGCGGTCCATGAGTCATGCTACGCCACTGAACTTGGCCCCGAGTTTGCCTCGGCCCTCAGAAAAATCTACCGGGCCGCCGGGATGGAAACGGTCGAACTCGAGCGGTCGGGAGACCTCAATACCTCGTGCGGGGCGGCCGGCGTGGCCAGGAGGTGGAGCGTGCTGGACGTGACGAGGGCCCAAAACTTAAAGTACGCCGAGGTTAAGCGCTCGGGCGTCTCCGAGATGGCCCTCAATTGCCCCGGTTGTTACCTGACCATGGCGAGCACAGCCTGGATGAAGGGCGTCAAGCTGAGGTATATGCCCGAGCATCTGCTGAGGGCCTTTGGAGACGACGTTAAAAAGCCGGCCTCCAAGCTGGTCGGGCCCTTTGCCTGGACCCTCCTGAAAAACGTTCCCCTTGCCTTTAAGAAGGCGAGCCTCGATCCATAAGGGACCCGCCGGGACCGGTCGTCGCATGAATAAAACCAAGTGGAAGCCCCTGGAAGAGATCGAGTTCCTCTTGAAGGGCCGCGAAAAAATCGCCGTTATAAGTTGCGGCACCTGCGCGAACCTGAGCGGGACCGGCGGGATCGGCGGCATGCGCGAGTTCGAGCGCGCGCTGAAGAAGTGGCGAAAGAAGACGACCCTGGCGAGGTGCGTCGTGGCCTGCTGTCCCGAGGCTATCATGGAACAAACCATGGTGGCTTATAGCCGCGAAATAGGGGCAAGCGACGCGATGGTTATTTTAAGCTGCGCCGCGGGAGTGAAAGCAGCCAACCTTTGCCGCCCGCCCGTTCCCGTGATAAGCGTTCTCGATCCCGCGGGAAGCGTGGCGGTCACGGACAAGGATGGACCACTGGCCGAGAGCGAGTGCAAAGTCTGCGGCCAATGCGTTATTTCCCTGACCGGTGGGATATGTCCCATCGGCGCCTGTCCGGCGAAATCGAAATACGGTCCCTGCAGGAGGGCCGAGGAAGGGGACGGCGCCTGCGCGCTGGACCCGGGGCGCCCTTGTATTTGGAAGATCATCGGGGCCGAGGCGGACCTCGCGGGTCTGGCCGAATTGAAAAAACTGCATGAAAAAAACCTGGAGCGCCCCTCGCCGGTGAAGGTTCCCGCCGCGCCTTCCGTTCTTGGCTGGACCTCGACCTGGCTGGCGGCCAGGCTGGAGTGGCTGGAGATGGTAATCAGGTCAATTAAATGATCGACTCGATACGCGGACGGACCCCTCGAAAAATATCCGGAAGCTCATCCGCCCCCGCTTACTCGTCGATATAGCCGCCGTCATCGTAAGGCGCGTCCTCGAAGGAGGCGCCATCGTCGACCATGTGGTCCTCAATGTACCCGCCGCCTTCGTCCATGTATTCGCCGTCGCCAACCGGGGCGTCCTCGTAGTAATCCTCGCCTTCCGGGTCGTATTGCTCGTCGTCCACGTAGCTACCCCCGTCGATCGGTTCCACGTAGCCGTCATCGACGTAATCTTCCGCTTCATCCTGGGGCAGGGTGGACGAGTCCAGCGGCCCCATGTCGGGAGCGGGTTTTGTATCTTTTTCCCTTCTCTTCAAGGGATCGATAAAATCGTCGGCCGGTCGAGCCCCCGGTTCGGGTTTGGATTCCGGCTCCGGTTCCGGTTTATTTTCCTCGGGGACTTCCTCGGGCGGCTCGATGGGGACCGGGATTGAATCCTTGAATTTCTCGATCGCCGCCATGGAGGAGTTTCCCACGGAGTCGGCCAATTCTATTTCATTCCTTCCCTTGTCAAGGCTGGAGACGTCCCCCGTCTGAAGGTATTTCCTCAAATGGTTGTAGCCAAGGCGTTTCTTGGCCAGGGAGTTCGACAGCTTCAAATGCTCCTCGCGAAGAGGGGAGGGCGGGCGGATGGCCCGGATTTTATTGGTGATGGTCATCATGTTCCTGATGTCCTGGGTCATCTCCGGGAGTTTGCTTGTATCGTTTTCCTCCCTTATGGAGTCCATGTTGGAGCAGAGGACTTCGGCCTCGCCGAGAAGATCGACTATCTGGTCGTAGTATTGAATCATCTCCTCGTAGGTGACGGCCGCGTCGGGCGTCGAGGTATTGTCGTCCCCAGCCGGGTGACCTCTTCTCCCTATACGGCGGGGGACCCTGCCCCCGTTTTTATCCTGGTCGATATCTTTATCTCGAACGGCCCCGGCCAACGCGCCGGCTGGGCTTGGCTCCTCCTCGGCCAGTTCCCGCGCTTCCGAGTCGCTTGTGGGCTTGGGTGCTTTTTGGCCGGTCAGCGTCGCGGCGGCAAGACCTAAGGAAAGAAGCAGAACAAGTATCAAAGCCGCCGCCGGATGCTTGTACTTGGGGAAGTGGCCGGCGCGATTCCTTTTTCCCGTGACCAGCATTGATGAGCAACGGGGACAGGATTTGGCGTCGTCCTCGATTTCAACGTGGCAGTATGGACAATTAATCATTCGACACCTCGCTCTTGTAAAGCATCAGTTTAATCTCCCATGTCGGTTTAGACTCGCGGGCGACAAAATTGTGCCCCTGTCTCCCGGCATTGTCACCATTATAATACCAACGGGACAAGGAAGAAACGGTTTTATCGCTCCAAAGCAAACCGCCGGCCGGGATTCTTCCCGCCGGCGGCCGCCGTCTCGCCTAGCCTATCTTTACGCGGGGATGAACCCGGGCTCGCGGGCCTCGACCATGGCTATGGCGCCCTCCGGGCAGCCTATCTCGCACTGGCCGCAGCCGAGGCATTTTTCCGCCTTGACCTTCGCCTTGCCGTCCTCCACCGCGATGGCGCCGAACCAGCACCTTTCCTCGCACGTCCCGCAGGCGTTGCATAATTCCTCGTCCACCTCCGGTTTATAACGGCTCGGGTCGCAAAGGGGAAGGCCGTCCGCGATGAGCAAGGTAAACGATTGGCAACAGCAGCCGCAGCAGTTGCAGATGAAGTGGCCCATGTCGGCCTTGTTCATGACCACGTGCACCAGGCCGGCCTCCTCGGTTTGCTCGATTATACGGTAGGCCTCCTCCTTGCTCACCTCCCGTCCCGAGCCCCGGTCGATGGTGTAGTCAGCGCCCTTGTTTATCTGGAGGCAGACCTCGACCGGCGCGTCGCACTTGTGCATGGAGGTCCGACAGGTGCACTTGGTCACGGCTATGCGGGAGGCCTTGTCCACCACTTCACGGATGCTGTCCGGCGCCAGCACCTTTGCCTTGCCCGCGTCCAGGCTTTTGCCCACCGGGATGACGCGGGTAAAGGGGCGGGGCATAAGCTTGGTCAGGACGGGCGCCAGTTTAGGCCATTCCTCATCCATGTAATTTTCCCACAGGTCGTAGAACTCCCGGGTCGCCTCGGGCCAGACCAGGGTCGCGTCATGGAACTGGGCCAGGTGCATGGGCGAGCGCCAGCTCACCTCGCCGCCCTTTTCCTTCTTGAAGGTCAGGCCCTTGTGGTACATGTCCTTCAGGTCGGCGTCGACCTGGGACTCGTCCCTTCCCAGCTTCTGGGCCATTTGTTTGGCCGTCCCGGGAAGTGACAAGAGGAGCTCGGCCTGCTCCTCATTGATAAGGCTTTTCAATATTTCCGGGATCCACTTGGAATCCTTATGGAACATCTTTTCCGCGAACTTCCGGTAAGGTGATATATCCGCCATGGTTTGCGCCTCCCTATTAATAGTTTCCTTTCAGACGGCCGGACGTTTCCGGCTATCGGCGTCCAGACTATAACATACGTTAAAGGAAATCAAAGCGAGCTATGTCCTTTTCAGCGACGTGGCAAGCTGAGCTATACACATGGCCTGGTTCCTGTCCTCCAGTCTCATGGCGTCCTCCAGGCTCATGGCCCCCGCGTTTCGGTCCAGGGCCTCCTTGGTCAGGCGAAGACCGAGGGGGGACTTGCCCGCCATGTTAACCGCCATCTCCTTGGCCGTCTCGATAAGGGAATCCAAAGAGATGACGCCCTGCACGAAGCCGATACGCAAGGCCTCCTCAGCGGAGAAGAAGTCGCCGGTCAAAAGATAACGGGCCGCGTTGCCCAGACCGACGGCCCGCGTGAAAAGCCACGAGCTGCCCATGTCCGCTCCTCCCGTGCCGATGTTGATGTAGGCCGCGCTGAACCTGGCCTCGGGCGACGCCAGCCTCACGTCGCAGGCCATGGCGACCGAGAGTCCGGCCCCCACCGCCGCTCCGTTTATGGCGCCGACGATCGGCTGGGGGCAGCGTCTCATGAAGAAGATCACGTCCGAGAAAAGCCGCTGAAGCTCGTAGGCCGACTTGGGCGTGAAGTCGTTGTCGTCCCGCGTGATGGACGAGTCCTTGAGGTCCAGGCCGGAGCAGAAACCCTTGCCCGCGCCCGTTATCACGATCACCCTGGTCGCCTCGTCGGTCAGACGCTCGATAAAGAACCGCCGCAGCTCGTCGCGCATGGCGTAGTTCATGGCGTTCATCCGCTCGGGACGGTTCAGCGTCAATATGCCGATGGGCCCCTCGTTCCTGTAAATAAAAGTTTCGTAAGTCATGGCGTCTCCTTTTCCGTTTTTCTTCAATCGCGGCGCGTTCTTCATTCCCCCGTTTTATCTGGTCCTGACCAACTCGATGGGGATTTTGGACCTGATTTCGTAAAGGTCCGGTCTTCTGTCCAGGAGGTGGGTCACGCTGCCCATCTCCCTTTGCTGGGCCAGGGCTCCCAGGTCGAGGTCGGTTATCACCACCGTCTCGGTATGGGCCTGGGCCTCGGCCGCGGTGGCGTTCATGGGGAAGGGAAAGTCGCTTGGCGTGAGGATGGCGGCCTGCCCGTAATTAATAAGGAAGCTCTTCACCTGGGGCAGGTTGCCCACGCATCCGGCCATGACAACGTAGATCATGTTTTCAACGGCCCGGGCGTGCGAGCAATACCGCACCCTCATGTAGGATTTCCTCTCGTCCGTGGCGAAGGGAACGAAGATAATCTCGGCCCCCGCCAGGGTGAGAAGACGAGAGGGCTCGGGAAACTCGACGTCGTAACAGACCTGGATGGCGATCCGGGCGAGACCGGTGTCGAATATTTTCAGGGTGTCGCCGGGAAGGATGCCCCAGTGAATCCTTTCGCCCGGGGTCACGTGTATCTTGTCCTGAGTGTAAACGGCGCCGGTGGGCGTGAACAGGTGAGCCACGTTCTTAAGCCCCTTTTCCGTCTCCACCGGATGGGACCCCGCGATTATATGCAGCCCGCTTTCCCGGGCCATGCGCGAGAAGAGCTCGACGTAGCGGTCGGTATACTTGGCCAGTTCCCCGATCGCCTGGCGGGTGTCGAGGTCGGGGGCCATGAGGCTGAAAAGCTGGGCCGTGAAAAGCTCGGGAAACAAGAGGAAGTGGCAGTAATACTCGTCGGCCGTGACCACGAAGAACTCGACCTGTTTCTCGAATTCCTCCCACGAGGTCAGCCTTCTCATCTGGTACTGGGCCGCGCAGACGCGGACCTTTCGGACGGGACGCCGGATGGGCGCGCCGGCGATCTTTCTCTTCTCGGGCTTGAAGTTGGGGTTGGGCATCTCGAGAAAGGTCGCGTAGTTAAGGCTTTCCTGGTCGTCCAGGTAATCCAGGTGAACGCCCTTGACCTCGTAGCCCGCCTTGAGGTGGGCGTTCAGGGCCATGTCCTTCATCTCGCCACTTTTCACCTTCTCGATGTACTCCTCGGGGCTCATCCGGCCCGCGTGGTCCTTGTAGCCGGGAATGCGGCCGCCGGCGACCATGCGGCGCAGATTAAAGCGCGACATGATCCTTTTTCTGCCCTCGTAGAGCTTGCCCGCTATGCTCATGCCCCGATAGTCCGGATGGACCGCGATATCGGCCCCATAAAGGGTGTCGCCGCTGGGATCGTGAGTGCTGAAGGTGGCGAGTCCCGTTATTTCCGAGTACGAGTACCAGGGTGAGTCGTCGTCCAGAAGCAGGATAAGGGAAGTGGCGTAGCCCACCACCTTGCCGTCAACCTCCGCCAGTATCTGGCCCTCCGGGAAGGCGTCGAGCTGCATTCGGTAGTTGCGCTCGTCGCAAAGGGTCTCGCGGGAAAAACTGGAATAGGCCGCCTTCTGCACTTCCATGATCGACGGGACGTCCTCGGCCTTCCAGCGCCTGACTTTTACGTTCATACTTTTCTTCTTCATCTTTCTCCTCGAACCATTGAGATAAAAAGTAAACGAGACGAAGATTAACCGAATTCAAGACAAATATCCACCATGAATTGCAAAGAACTCGATTTTTGTATTCTTGAAGAAGAGATGCTGATTTTCTATCAAAACAAATAGGCTGATTGTCGCAAGAATAAGAGCCCAAGGTCAATAATAGATGATGCAGGAAATGCGTGCAATGAATTTTGACTTAGAGCTAAATAATGCTGAACTTTAGAACTTTTTAGTCTGGTTTGCACGTATCGACATTAAGCAGCCTCCTTGAGGGGCGTAATTTCCTCTGGTTTGGGGTCGGAATGGAAAGCGGGAGAAATTCGCAAAGCCTTGTAGAAAGCGCGTCGGAGCCGACCGACGCTTGGGGGGCCGCTCGGGTCCCACCACGGTTCGGCCTCGATCTTTTCCGCCTCCGGGACGCAAAGGGCAAGCAGGCCCAAAAGGCCGTAGGCGACCAGGCAGAGGTTGGCGTGGCGCTTGATGGCCGTGAACGACCTCTGTCGATAGTCGCCGAAACCGCCCGCCGTCTTCACCTCCCGGAACAACTCCTCGATCTTCCAGCGGCCCGAATACGTTTCCAGCGCCCGCTCCGGCTTCATCTCGACGTCGGTGGTGAAAAACACGTTCATTTTTTTGCCGGAGCGCCGGGGGAAAATGATGACGAGTATCGGCTTGTCGCCGAGGGTGGCGCTGGGGACCATCACCCCGACGAAGGCCTCGATGGTAACGGTCTTGCCGTAAATCCTGGCCTTGATTTTTTCGCGCTTCGATCTTTTCAACCACAGTTGTTGGGGGCTGAACTTCTTGCCGCGCTTGGGCGGCCTTCCCGGACCATTCTTCCTTTTGGGGAGTTCGTAGAGCGCCGCGTTCGAGCGGAGGCGGCTGATCAGGACCACCTCTTTGCCGTCGAACTCGAGACCGGCCAACTTGGCCTTGGCGTAGAGGTTGTCCACCACCAGGACCAGTCTCCGAGCGGGCCAGGAGAACCTTTTTATCATCATGGCGGCCAACTCGATCTTGGTTTTGAACTCCCATCCCTTGGGGCAAAACTTTTCCTGGACGAAGAGCAGCGCCGAGAGGGGGAAGGCGAACCACTTGCCCCCGCGCTCCCATAGAAGCGCCATCACCACCCAGCAGTGGCCGAGCCCCCGGCGCTTTTGATGGCCGGGGTTTTTGTCCGTCGGGTCCGGGTAATAGCCCAGACCGAAGAACTTCTTGCCCCATTTCTTGACCAGGGTGTCGTCGACGGCGACGACGATCTCGTCCATGATCTTGAGTCGTTGGGCCACCAGGTCGAGCAGGCATTGACTCACCTTTTGGCAGGACCACCGGCCCTTGCGCATGAAAGCGTAGGGCGTGGTCCAGTGCATGACCCGGTGGACTTGGGTGAGGCGCATGACCTCGGTCACGCAGTGCTGGAGACCGAACAGCGCCGCGTGGGCGATAATGAAGGTCTGGAAGTGCTCGAACCCGGGCTTGGAGAAGCAGTTGACAAATACAAGCATCAGCGGCAACATAAGAGCTTGAGCGTTCATCAGCGTTCACTCCCGCGTTATGAGGGCCGATCACACCTCTCATTATACGGGAAAAACTGGTGAACGCTATTTTTACATGGTGGAACATGGCTAAAAAGTTCTAAAGTTCAGTACCTTTATAATACCGGTTGTTCTCCAAAATCTGGGGGCGATGGATATTCTTTTTGTAGGGATCGCCTTGTACACCGTTTGGAAGATTCTCAGGGTGACGCCACAAACGGCCTGAGCTTAAACCTTGGGCCTCGTCTTTTCGTAAGCGATAAACCTTGCGTTAGGAAAAGAGATAAAGAGGGAAACCCTGAAGCTTCCCCCTTTAGAAGATGGCTTTTTTCTCAGTCGTCACTTCCGCCCAAGAGTCCGAGTCGGAAGGCGAAGTACAGAAGCTGGACCAGGGCGGTGATGGTGGCGGCCACGTAGGTGAGGGCCGCGGCGCTGAGGACCGAGGACACGCCGGCCCTTTCCTGGTCGGAGTAGATGATGCCTTGCTCCATTATCAGGGCCTTGGCCCGTCTCGAGGCGTCAAGCTCGACGGGGAGCGTGATGACCTGGAAGATGACAAGGGTCCCGAACAGGATAACTCCGGCCAGGGCCAGGCCTTTGATGGATAAGATCATGCCGATGAAAATCATGGGAAAAGCCAGCCATGAGCCGATGTTCGCCGTGGGCACGATGGCGTTGCGAAGCTTGAGGAGCGCGTAGCCCGAGGCGTGCTGGAGCGCGTGACCGGCCTCGTGGGCCGCTATGCCGACCGCCGCGATGGAGCTTGACTGGTATATGTCCGGGCTGAGGCGAAGGGTTTGGGAAGTGGGGTCGTAATGGTCCGAGAGCCATCCCCTGGTTACCTCGACCTGAACGTTTCTCAGGCCAAAGGCGTCCAGGATGCGCCTGGCCGCCATGGCGCCCGTAAGTCCACTCATGTTGCCGACTTTACTCCATTTTTTTACCGTGGACTTGACCTTTATCTGGGCGTAAATGCCCAGGAGGAAGGCCGGCGCTATCATAATGAAATACAAGGGGTCCAAAGTTAAAAACATCTTTTTTCCTCCTACCTATATGGACACGCCATTTTGGGCTATGTTCCTTTTCCTTAGTCGTCTAAAAATTTGGCGTTTCTCATTCTTAATTATTATCAGCCAATTAAACATTCAGTAATATGACATGTATTTGGACGGACTTCCATCTTAAATCAAATTATAAGCATTACCCGGGAATTGGCAAGATATGAAAAATGTAACCCGCGCTGAAAATGCCCGGATATTCTTGCGTTTTGCCCGGCCCTGACTTATAATTTCAAAATGGGCGGTGATACGGGGAGCAAAATTCAAGACTACCTTGCCTACCTCGAGGTCGAGCGGAACCTCTCGCCAAAATCCATCGAGGCTTACGAAAGGGACCTCACGGGTTTTCGAAACTTTCTCGCCGAAACGGGACTTATGGAAGACGAGACGGACCCGGCCAAGATTGACAATAAAATGGTCCGGAGATATCTGGCCGGCCTGTCCCGCAATAAAAAGCCCGCTTCCGTCGAGAGGGCGGCGGCCTCGATCAGAGGTTACTTCAGGTTCCTCATGAGCAGGGGACTAATAAAGAAAAACCCGGCGGCCCTGGTAAGGACCCCGAAAAAAGAGAAGAAACTCCCCGCGGTCCTGCCCGTGGACGAGGCCTTCGCCCTGATAGACGAGCCCAAGGGCGACGGAGCTCTCAAGACTCGGGACCGGGCGATGCTCGAGCTTTTTTACGGCTCAGGTCTACGTCTTTCCGAGGCGGTGGGACTTAACGTCGAGGACGTGGACCTGAAAGAGAGACTGATAAGGGTCAGGGGAAAGGGCAGGAAAGAACGGATTGTGCCCATCAATGAAAAAACGGCCGGGCTACTCAAGACGGTCGTTAAAATGAGGCGGGACTTGAGGCCGTCCGTTTTGGACGATGACGCCCAGGCGGCCCTTTTTCTCAGCTCGAGGGGCAGGCGCATCTCGGCCCGGGCCGTGCAGAAGATGATCGAGAAGACCGCGGACCGTGCCGGCCTTGCCCGTCGCGTCAGCCCCCATGCCCTGAGGCATTCTTTCGCGACCCATCTTATGGACTCGGGCATGGCCATACGGAGCATACAGGAGCTTTTGGGACACGAGAGCTTGTCCACTACTCAGAAATACACGCACACCAGCCTGGCCGAACTGGCCAAGGTTTACGACGGGGCGCACCCGAGGGCGAAAGAGGAGGCAAATGATAAAGGGAACGACGATACTGCTGGTCAGGCATAAAGATAAAGTCGTCATGGCGGGCGACGGGCAGGTCACGTTTAACGACGTCGTGCTCAAGAGCACGGCCAGGAAGGTCCGCCGTCTTTACCAGGACAAGGTGATGTCGGGGTTCGCCGGCGCCACGGCCGACGCCTTTACGCTTTACGAGCGCCTGGAGGGCAAGCTCAAGGCCCACACGGGCAATCTGAGAAGGGCCGCGGTGGACCTGGCCAAGGACTGGCGGACCGACCGGGCGCTCCGGCGTCTCGAGGCCCTGATGATAGTGGCGGACGAGCGGGACGACTTCCTCATATCCGGGACGGGCGACGTGATCGAGCCTGAGGAGGGCGTACTGGCCATCGGCTCGGGCGGGTCCTACGCGGCCGCGGCGGCCAAGGCCCTGGTTCGGCACGCGGACATGAGCGCCAGGGATATAGCGGAAAAGGCCATGCAAATCGCCGCCGAGACCTGCATATATACCAATACGAATTTCGTTTTCGACGAGATGGATTCAACCGGTAGGGACGATTGACGATCGGGCCGTTTAAAAGATTGGCGGGTTTATGGATATCTAGGCGCGGCCAGGGCTGAATATTGGACGTTTATTTTGCGACTTTTTTCGTTTCACTTGCATCGAAAAACATGGGAGCGGGTAAAGTTCGCCCGGACGCCGCGAGCGCGTTCTCGCGGGGGCCTCGGAAAGGGTACGGGAGTTGAAATTGAAAAGCGACTTGAACCTTACTCCGCGCGAGATCGTGTCGGAGTTGGACAAATACATTATCGGACAGAACGAGGCTAAAAGGGCCGTGGCCATCGCGCTTCGCAACCGCTGGCGCAGGAAGAACGTAAGGGACGACCTGGCCGACGAGATCATGCCCAAGAACATCATCATGATCGGACCCACGGGGGTGGGCAAGACCGAGATAGCCCGCCGCCTTTCCCGCCTGGCGGGGGCGCCTTTTATCAAGGTCGAGGCCAGCAAGTTCACCGAGGTGGGCTACGTGGGCCGCGACGTGGAGAGCATGGTCCGGGACTTGGTCGAGATGTCCATGAAGATGGTCGAGGACGAGGAGCGGGAGAACATCCGGGCCCGCGCCGAGGAGGCGGTCGAGGAAAGGCTGCTCGATCTTCTCGTCCCTCCCCCTCCCCAGCGGCCCGCCGGCCCTCAGGGAGGGAACGTTACCATGGCCGGGCCCATGATGATCCTGGACCAGCCCCGCGAGGAGGAGGCCGGCAAGGCCTCGGACTCGACGCGCGAGAAGTTCCGGCAAATGCTTAAGGACGGCAAGCTGGAGGACAGGTCCGTGGACGTCGAGGTCCAGGTTCGAAGCGGCGGCATGATGCAGATATTCAGCGGGTCCGGACTGGACGAGATGTCCATCAACATCCAGGACGCCATCGGCTCGATGATGGGCGGGTCCAAGACCAAGCAGCGGCGGGTCCGGGTCCAGGAGGCCAGGCAGATACTCCTGGCCGAGGAGGAAGAAAAGCTTATCGACCAGGAGAAAGTGGTGCAGGAGGCGCTGATCAGGGCCCAGGAGGCGGGCATTATTTTCATCGACGAGATAGACAAGGTGGCCGGGAGCGGGAGCAAGGGGCACGGCCCGGACGTGAGCCGGGAGGGCGTCCAGCGTGACATCCTGCCCATCGTCGAGGGATCGACCGTGGCCACCAAGTACGGAATGGTCAAAACCGACCACGTGCTTTTCATCGCCTCGGGGGCGTTCCACATGTCCAAGCCCTCGGACCTTATTCCCGAGCTTCAAGGCAGGTTCCCCATCAGGGTCGAATTAAGCTCCCTGACCAGGGAGGACCTGGCCCGGATACTGACGGAACCCAAGAACGCCCTGGTCACGCAGTACAAGGCCCTGCTCGAGACGGAGGGCGTGGAGTTGGCCTTCAAGGAGGAGGCGGTCAAGACCATCGCGGAATACTGCGAGAAGGTCAACGAGAGCACCGAGAACATAGGGGCCAGGAGGCTTCACACCCTTATGGAGAAGCTTCTTGACGAGGTTTCTTTCAACGCTCCCGATATGGGGGGCGTCAAGGTCGAGATCGACCGGGCCTACGTTTTGGAGAGGATCAAGGACCTGGCGGAGGATGAGGACCTGAGCCGGTATATATTGTAAAAAAACTTGAAGAAAGGGTAGGGGCATGGCGAGGATTCTTGTAATTGACGACGAGCTTTTTTATCGCGAGCACGTTTCGGACGTCCTTGGCAAGGCCGGCCACGACGTTGTCAAGGCCCAGGGCGGCAAGGAGGGGGTAAACCTTTTCGGACAGGACGAGACCATCGAGGCCGTGCTGTGCGACGTGGTGATGCCCGGTTTCGACGGCATGGCGGTGCTGTCGAAAATCCGGCAGAAGAACGATTCCGTGCCGGTCATAATGCTCTCGGCCCATGAGGAGCACCGCATGGTTCTTCAGGCCATGAGGCGCGGGGCCTTCGACTATCAGCGAAAACCCATCAGCCCCCAGGAACTGGTGCTGGCCGTGGACCGGGCCCTCGAGTACAGCCGCCTGCAGGTGGAAAAGGTCAGCAAGCTCGAGCGTCTGGCCACCCTCGAGAACGGGGCCCAGAGGCTGTCTCAAATGGTCACCGACGGCGGCATTCCCCTCGAGGCCCTGGCCCAGGAGTACGAGCTCCTCGAGAGCGCGGTCGGGATGGTCTCCGAGCTTTTGCAATGCGACCGCGTGTCCATCATGATGCTCGATCCGGAGGACGGGACGCTCAAGGTCGCCGTGTCCGTGGGCCTGAGTAAAAGCCATATCAGCCAGGAAGCCAAGCCGGCCAAGGAAAGCGTCTCGAGCTACGTGCTTAAAACGGGCCAGGGCATCCTGGTCTCGAACGCGGAGGAGGACAAGCGCGTTCCCGAGAGCGCGTTCTCTTCCCAGTACAAGACCCAGTCCTTCGTGGTCGCGCCGGTCAAGATCGGCGAGAAGATCGTGGGCACCATCAACGCCAACGACAAAAAGAACGGCTCCGAGTTCAATGAGGACGACCTTTTCCTCCTCCGTACCATGAGCCACCACGTGTCGGCCTCCCTGTCCCACGCCATACAGACCTCGGAAATGAAAAGGGACAGGCAAAGACTGCAAAGGCTGACCGAGTTCCAGCGCGTGCTTATCCACTACCTCGAGCCCGAGCAGATGATGTGCGACCTCCTGCAAAAGGTCCAGGACCTCATGAACACGGTCAACGTGGCCATTTTCCTGCAGGACGACGAAGGCGGGGACCTCGTCCTCAAAATGGGCTTTAACGGCAAGAAGGAAATGAGCAAGAAGATAGTCATCCGCTACGGGGAGTCCATCACCGGCCTGGCCGCCAAGGAGGGCAAGCTGTTCATGATCAACTCTCCCGAGAAGGACCGGCGCTTCATCATGGAGGCCGAGTGGCCGGGCAAGGGCGTGATACGGAGCATGCTGGTCGCGCCCATCCGCCTCTCGGGCCAGACCATAGGCGCCATCAGGCTGCTCAACAAAAGGAGCGGCCCCTTCAACCAGGACGACGCCCAGCTTTTAAAGGACGTGGCAGACCCGCTCTCGATCGCCATCCGGAACATGAAGCTCTACGAGCAGCTCAACAAGAGCGTGGAGGACATTATCGAGGCCAACCGCAACCTGGAGAAGGCCAACGACGAGCTGGCCATGAAGGCCAAGGAGCTCGAGGTGCTTGAGAAGGTTGTGAGGGGAGGAGTGAAATAATGGTGGACCCGTCCCTTCGGGCCCGGATACTTATCGAGGCCCTTCCTTACATCCGGCAGTTCGCGGGCAAGCACGTGGTCATCAAGCTGGGAGGCCACGCCATGAAGGACGCCGGGCTCGAGCAGAGCTTCGCCGACGACGTCGTCCTCCTCAAGGCGGTGGGCATCCACCCGGTGGTGGTCCATGGAGGCGGCCCGCAAATTGGCGACCTCCTTAAAAAACTGGGCGTCGAGTGCCGCTTCGTCGAGGGCATGAGGGTCACCGACGACCAGACCCTCGACGTGGTCGAGATGGTGCTGGGAGGTACCGTCAACGGACGCATCGTCACGCGCATTATCACGGCCGGCGGCAAAGCCATCGGCCTATCCGGCAGGGACGGTTCCCTCATCGACGCCCGGCCCCTTAAAATACCCCTGAAAAAAGAGGACCGGACCCCCGAGATTCTCGACCTGGGACACGTGGGACAAGTCGAGCGAGTGGACGCCGAGCTTCTCGTCCACCTTTGCGGACGCGGCATGATTCCCGTCGTGGCGCCCCTGGGAGTGGACGAGCACGGACAGGCTTACAACATCAACGCCGACCTGGTGGCGGGCGCCATCGCCTCGGCGCTGGGGGCCGAGAAGCTTATACTGCTGACGGACACGGAGGGAGTGGCCGACGGAGAGGGCAAACTGGTCAGCCGGCTGGGACGGGAGAACGCCGCGAAAATGAAGGAGTCCGGAGTCATCAAAGGGGGCATGATCCCCAAGGTGGACTGCGCCCTCAAGGCCATGGAGTCGGGCGTAAGGAAAGCGCATATCATTGACGGAAGAGTGGCCCACGCTCTGCTTCTCGAGCTTTTCACCGACGGCGGAATAGGGACGGTCATCGTTTGACCCCGGGACCGCCAACGGCTTGCGCCGGCGCTTTGAAAGTTATAAAATAATAATCTTTATAATGGCGTTACCGGTAATTAAGAATTATTATCGGGAAGATAAGTTGTTTGTTATCGATGGCACGATTCTTTCCAAAAATGAAAGCGGGGCCTTCGATTGAACGAATGGAAAATTGAGGCGTGACCATGGGTCTTATCGAGGATGGAGAAAAATACCTGGTCCAGAACTATGGACGGCTGAAGGTCGCCTTTACCGAGGGCAAGGGCGCCCGCTTATGGGACCAGACCGGCAAGGAGTACCTCGATTTCCTGGCCGGCATCGCCGTGACCAACCTGGGCCACTCGCATCCCAAGGTGGCCGAGGCCGTGGCGGCCCAGGCCCTGAAGCTCGTTCACACCAGCAACCTTTATTACATCGGGCCCCAGGTCGAGTTGGCCCGCTGGCTGGTGGACCACTCCTTCGCGGACCGCGCCTTCTTTTGCAACTCGGGTACCGAGGCCAATGAGGCCGCCCTGAAGATGGCGAGGAAGTGGGGGGCCGAGAACAAGGACGGGGCCTTCGAGATCGTCGCGGCCGAGGATTCCTTTCACGGCCGCACCATGTTCAGCCTCGCGGTCACGGGTCAGAAAAAACACCAGAAGGGGTTCGCCCCCCTCGTGCCCGGCGTCAGGATCGTTCCCTATGGGGACGCGGCGGCGGTGGAAAAGGCCCTGACCGCCAAAACGGCCGCGGTCATCGTCGAGCCCATCCAGGGGGAGGGCGGAGTGCGGGTGCCGCCCGAGGGCTACCTCGCCGCGCTTCGGGAAATCTGCGACCGCGAGAAGGTACTGCTTATCTACGACGAGGTCCAGACGGGCATGGGACGGACCGGACGCCTGTTCGCTTACGAGGAGGCGGGCGCCCCGCCGGATATCATGACCCTGGCCAAGGCCCTGGGCAACGGCTTTCCCATCGGCGCCACCCTGGCGAACGAAAAGGCGGCCTCGGCCCTCGGGCCCGGAAGCCACGCCTCGACCTTTGGCGGAAATTTCCTCGCCTGCGCCGCGGCCCTCGCCGTGGTCCGGGAGTTCGAGGAAAAGGACGTTCCCGCCATGGCCCGCGAGATGGGCCAATACTTGAGGGAGCGCCTTCAGGAGGTCGCGGCGGACCTCGACTGCGTCCAGGAGGTAAGGGGGAAGGGGCTTCTGCTGGGCATGGCCCTGGACCGGCCCGGACAGCCGGTGGTGAACGACCTGTTCGAGGATGGAGTCATAATAAACTGCACGGCCGAGACCGTGCTTCGTTTCGTTCCTCCCCTTACCATCACGCGGGAAGAGGTGGACGAGATGATACCCAAGCTGAGGGTTGCCCTCGAGAAGTTGGAGCGTTCCTGAAGGGGAACGCGGGAAGGAGAGCCGCGTTGGCCGTGAAACATTTTATAGGCCTTGACGATTACAACCGCGATTCGCTGGACGGGCTTTTGGCCCGGGCGGCCGAGCTCAAGGCCGACCTGAAAAAGGGAAAGACCCATAACGGGCTGGCGGGCAAAAGCGTGGCCCTCATCTTCGAGAAGCCCAGCACCAGGACCCGCGTCAGTTTCGAGGTGGGCGTGCATCAACTTGGCGGCTACCCCCTTTTCCTCTCGGGCAAGGAGACGCAGCTTAAAAGGGGCGAACCCATCGCCGACACGGCCCGGGTGCTTTCCCGCTACGTGGACATGATCATGATCAGGACCCACGGACATGAGGACGTGATCGAGCTGGCGGAGAAATCGAGCGTGCCCGTTATCAACGGTCTCACGGACCTTTTGCATCCTTGCCAGATTCTGGCCGATCTATTGACCATGCGGGAAGTCGGTCTCGACCTGGACGATTGCTCGGTGTGCTACGTGGGCGACGGAAACAACGTGGCCAACTCCTGGATCAACGCCGCCGGCGTATTCAATTTCGACCTTCGGATCGCCTGCCCGGAGGGATACGATCCCAACGCCGGTCTCATGCGAAAGGCTCGCGAGGCGGGAGGACGCGTCAACGTGTTTCGCGACTCCCTCGAGGCGGCTTCCGGCGCCGACGTCTTATACACCGACGTGTGGGTGAGCATGGGGCAGGAGGACGAGGTGGCAAGGCGCAAGGCCGCCTTCAAGGGTTTTCAGATCGGGATGGACCTGATCGACGCGGCCGCTCCCGAGGTCAAGGTCATGCATTGCCTGCCCGCCCACAGGGGCGAGGAAATAACGGATGAAGCCATCGAGAGCGGGCACTCGATCGTATTCGACCAGGCCGAGAACAGGCTCCACGCTCAGAAATCCATCATGGAGTTTCTGGCGAAAGGATAATAAATAAATTCATGAACGAAGCGGAGAAAAAATCTTTCGCTCCTGACGATCTTCCTCTTGTCTGCGAGGGATTGGACCTCATGAGTCTCAACGTGACCCCCGAGGAGGGCTTCCTCTTGTCCCGCCTTGACGGGACCACCTCGGTCGGGGTACTTTTTCGGTCGACCGGGCTGGGCGAGGAGAAGACCGCTACCCTTTTGGCCTCCCTCATGGCCAAGAACATCGTCATCATGAAGGGAGTGACCTATTGTCAGGACCGGCCCGGGCCGGAAAACGGGGACGGCCATGAGGCGGCAAGCCCCGAGGCCGGCGAAGATACGGATGAATTCGACGACGACGAGGCCGCCGGCGAGGAAGAAGGGGAGGATAATGGCTTAAGCGAGGGCGAAAATTCCCAGGTCTTGCGGAAACTGAAAATGGCGCTTAGAAAAAAACAGCTTCCCAAGGGCCCCGAGCTTTTGGCCATAGTGGAACAGACCTTTGTAAACCTCGAGAACTTAAGCTATTATGACCTGTTGGGAGTTCCGGTCGCCTCCGAGTTCAAGGAAATAAAAAAGTCATACCTGAGGAGGACGAAGTCGTTTCATCCCGACAGGTTCTATAGAAACGCGGACAAGCAGCTCGTCAAGCACGTTCAGGAGATATTCAAGCAGCTTAATAAAGGATATAAAGTACTCGCGGACGCCGAGAAAAGAGGCGAGTACGACAAGTCGCTCGACGAGGAGGAAATGTGGCTCAAGCACGAGCTGGCCGACGAGGAGGAAACCATAACCACCAGCCGTACCAGGTCGGTTAAAGGCGATTCCTCCCCCTGGAAGCGGATCAGGGTGTCCAGGCAAAAACCCATCGAGGAGAAAACAAGAAAGAAAAAGAAAAAAGAGGAAAAACCAAAGGTCGAGGGACCCAAGCTGAAACTGGGGCTGAAAGACGGGAAGTCGGCCTCCCCCCTGCTCAAGAAGATTCACGAGATGAAGGAGAAAGAGCAAAAGACTTACGACGAGCAGGCCGAGCGCTTCTATCGGGGGGCCATGGTGGAAAAAGACTCGGGCAATATTAACGCGGCGAGGAACAACCTCAAGCTGGCCCTTCAATACAGCCCGGGAAATAAAAAATACTTAGGGGCCGTCGAGGAACTTGAACATTTCGAGTCATCGAGAAGGGCCGAGACGAGCTTCAAGTCGGGCATGAAGGCCCATGACGCCGGCGATCTGAAGCAGGCCCTGAAGGACTATCGCGAAGCGATAAGGTTGGGTTATGAAAATTCTCTGCTATATAATAAAATGGCCGAGTTGATAATGGAGCTGGAAGGCAATTACGAACTGGCTCGCTCGCTCAGCCTCAAGGCGATCGAGAAGCAGCCCGAGGCCGTCGATTTCCGCATGACCCTGGCCAGGGCTTACAAGGGGCTGGGACAGAAGGCGGCGGCCATGGTTCAGTTTAATAAAGTATTGGAGATACAGCCGAAAAACAAGCTGGCAATCAAGGAGCTGAAAGCACTAAAGCGCGGCTAGGAGGATACTTATGGGCAAGGTAATTGGAATAGACCTGGGCACGACTAACTCTTGCGTCTCGGTGGTCGAGAACGGGCAGCCGAAGGTGATACCGAACAAGGGCGGGTACAAGATCACTCCGTCCATGGTGGCCTTCGAGGAGGGCGGCCGGCGCCTGGTGGGCCATCTGGCCAAGCGGCAGATGGTGACCAATCCGAAGAACACCATCTACGGCACCAAGCGCCTGATCGGCCGGAAGTTCGATTCCCCCGAGGTCAAAAAGGCGCTGGCGTCGTATCCGTACCAGATCATCGAGGGACCCCATTACGACGTTCGACTCCTGGTGCAGGGCAACGAGTTCAGCCTTCCCGAGATAGGGGCCATGGTCCTGCAGGAGATGCGGACCGTGGCCGAGGAATACCTGGGCGAGCCCGTGCAGGAGGCGGTGGTGACCGTGCCCGCTTACTTTAACGACAACCAGCGGCAGGCCACCAAGGACGCCGGCCGGATAGCCGGGCTCGACGTCCTGCGCATCATCAACGAGCCCACCGCCGCCGCCCTCTCCTACGGCTACGGCAAGAACATTGACCAGACCGTGGCCATCTACGACCTTGGCGGGGGCACCTTCGACGTCTCGGTGCTCGAGATATCGGAGGGGGTCTTCGAGGTCCTTTCCACCGCGGGCGACACCTACCTGGGAGGGGACGATTTCGACGACCGCATAATCGACCACCTGGCCGAGAGCTTCCAGCGGAACACGGGCGTGAACCTTCGCCGCGACAAGATGGCCCTCCAGCGGCTCAAGGACGTGGCCGAGAAGACGAAAATGGAACTCTCCGAGGTGGCCCAGAGCGAGGTCAACCTTCCCTTCGTGGCCATGGGTGAGGACGGTCCTCTCCACCTCAACCTGGTGGTGACCCGCGAAAAGCTCGAGGAGATCACCATGGACCTCGTCGAGCGGACCCTCAGCATCTGCGACAAGACCCTCGAGGCCGGCAGTCTCAAGCCCGAGGACATCGACGAGGTCATACTGGTGGGCGGACAGACCCGCATGCCCCTGGTGGCGGCCAAGGTCGAGGAATTCTTCGGGCGGGCCCCCAGGAAGGGAGTGCATCCAGACGAGGTGGTGGCCATGGGCGCGTCCATCCAGGGCATGGTCCTGGCCCAGGCCGCCGAGGCCGAGGAAGGGGAAGACGACGAGGACAGGGACGAGCTTCTCCTTCTTGACGTCACGCCCATGTCCCTGGGCATCGCCACCTTCGGCGGCTTCTTCACCAGGATCATCGAGAGGAACACCACCATTCCCACCCACGCCTCCCATATCTTCACCACCGCCGCCGACAACCAGACCTCGGTCAAGATACTGGTGCTGCAGGGAGAGTCGGACCGGGCGGCCGAGAACGAGCTTCTCGGCGAGTTCATGCTCACGGGCATCCGTCCCGCCAAGCGCGGCGAGCCCGAGATCGAGGTGACCTTCGACATCGACGCCGACGGCATCGTCAGCGTCTCGGCCAAGGACCTGGACACGGGCCAGGAGCAGTCCATTACCGTCACCGCCAGCTCGGGCCTGACCGAGCAGGAAATCCAGTGGATGGTGGACGCCTCGAAGAACTACGAGGTCGAGCTCAAGTCCAGGGAGGAAATCGAGAAGGCCTGCCAGAAACTCGAGGGCATGGTCCTCAAGCTGGAAAAGGAACTGCACGGAAAAAAGGACGACCTGCCCCGCGAGCTGGCGAGCGCGGCCAAAAAAGCCATCGAGTCGTCCCGGCGGGCCATCGAGTTCGGCGATATGGCCGAGGTAAGGCGCTTCACCGACGACATCCCCTCCCTCATCGAGAGGGTCCAGTCCGGAGGATAATAAGCGCCTCGGAATTGACGGGAAAACGGGCGGCCATTGCAAGGCCGTCCGTCCAAAGAATCATGCGACCTCACCGGCCTCAACTCCTTTCTCGGCCAGTGGCTCGCAGGCTCACTCCCGGCCGGGCCGAACGATCAATGCATCCAGACCTTAAACTTGACCAGCCTCGTAATGCAGCAGAGCTTTTTGTTTTGAAAATTATAGGAACGTCACTTCTTATTACTTGTCAGTTGGTTGACCAAACCCTTAATATATCGTCTATTTTATGCCGATATCATCTCAATTGAGTTTGGGGGAAAATTTGAATTTTATTCCCGCTAGAGCCTCTTGCAAAAGTCCCGCTTTGGAGTGCGGCGGCTCGACGCCGCTTTTCTTCCGAGCGGCTTGACGCGAGGCTAGCCGTTGTATTCTTAGGCCTTGTCAAGCCAAAGCCATCGAAAGCGCTCTCAAGCGACCACAATCCAAAGCGGCTATGCCTCAAAGAAAGGGACTTTTGCAAGAAGCTTGCTACATACATTTTTTCTCCACTTTTGAGAACAAGTTACAAATTGTGTCCCTTTGGCAAAATATGATACTTCAAATCGTCTGGAGGACAGACTGCATTATTTCGCGGGACGCCCGCGGTTTACCCACCTTTCTTACATTTTACCTACCCGTGTAATTTTCTTCATTCATATTGAGACCGGCCTGGCGGGGGCGGCAAGAAGATAAATACATTAATTAACCGATGCTTGCGCTTTCATTTCACGGGTCGGCGCCGGGGTTGCTATTAAGAGGGAGTGAAAGGAAGAAACACTTTAGCCCCGAACCTGGGAGGTGAAAAATGGAGCGTTTTATCAAGCCGGTCCTGAATCTAATCCTCTATGCCATTGCCGCTACGGTTTTTATCGGCCTTTGCGTCGCGGGCGCCCGGGCCGAGGAGGTCCCCGAGGTCGGATCGGACCCGGCGGCCAGGGCCGGGGCCCCCACCGGCTCGGTCAAGATGTCCCTCGAGCAGTATGAGGAGTTCATGAAAAAGGTGGAGGCGAAAAAAGAGGGGCCGGATATGGGATCGCCGCCGGGGCCCGTGATCGAGAGCGTCCATATCGAGGCCGAGACCTCGGGCGGCCAGATCGAGGCGAGAGCGAAAGTCAAAGTCTACGCGCCGGGGAAAAATCCGGGAGCCCTGAGACTTTTCCAGGACTCTCCCGACTTCGCGGTCACCTCCTTTGAAGGCTCGGTCGAGAGCATGGCGCGTGACCCGGAGGGCAAGGGCTATTTCGCGCTTTTCGGGGAGCCCGGCCATCACGAGTTCTCCTACTCGATGAGCGCTTCCCTCAAGGACGCGGGCGACGGGCTAGAGGCGTCGCTTCCCATTCCCAAGGCCACCGCGGGATCGATCAGGCTGGTTCTGGACCAGGCCCGCTCCGTCCAGATAGTCCCCTCCTTCGGCGCGGAAGAGAAGGACCTGGGGGAGGCGGTCGAGGTCTTCGCCCGTCTTTCGCCCACCGAGTCGGTCGCGATCCGGCTGGGCAAGGCGCCGTCGGAGCCTTACTCGTTCAGCCGCTCCGCATACGAGGCCGCGATCATCGAGGACGGGCTCTCGGTCTCGGCGCTGTTGGACCTGACCGTGCACTCGCGGGACGGGCGCGGCGTCAAGCTGGCCGACGGCTCGGTGGCGCTCAGGTCGGTCACGGTTAACGGCTCTCCTTACCCGGTCAAGCTGAAAGACAAGGCCTTCGTGGCGGACGGCCTGAAAGCCGGGACCTACAAGGTGGCGGCCAGTTGGCTTCAGCCCATCAACGAGAGCCAGGCCTCGAGGTGGGTGGCGGTGCCCCTGATAGCCTGTCCCATCTCGAGCTTTGCCGCCTCGGCCCCCGGCGAGTCTCTCAACATGGAGATAGTACCCGGCCTGGCCCGGGTAGTGGACGCCTCGAAGGGCCGCACCACCACGCGGGTGAGCCTGCCCATGACCGACGAGGTCAAGATCGCGTGGACGGAAAAGCCCCCCGAGACGCGCAAGCTCAAGGCGGCCGAGGAGGAAGTCCCCCGGACCTACCTCGAGACCTCCTCGGTCATCAAGGTGGACGAGGGATTGATGTCCGTCGAGACCGAGCTTTCCTACTCCGTTTTGCGCGGCGAGATCGCCAAGGTTTCCTTTTCCCTGCCCAAGTCGGTCGAGGTGATGAGCGTGGAGGGAAGCTTCGTCAAGGACTGGGAGCAGGAGAACGAGGATGACGAAAGGACCTACCAGGTCTATCTGGACCGCAAGGTAAAGGGTGACTACAAGCTCCGGGTCTCCTATGAAGGGCTGCTCGAGGAGTTCCCGGCCGAAGCCATCGAGGCGCCCCGCCTGACGCCCCGAGAGGTGGAGCGCGAGAAGGGAGTGATATTTATCGAGCGCAGTCCGGACCTCGAGATCAAGACGGTGAAGACCGAGTCCCTCCGGCGCCTGGACGGGCAACGGAGCGGTGGAAGAAGCGCCCTTTACGCGCTCCAATACATCAAGGCTCCTTACGAACTGGTTCTTTCCGTGGGTTTGAAGCCGGCCCTTGATCCCGAGGTCCACGTCGAGACCTCGACCCTGGTGACCGTGTCCGACAACGTCATATCCGCGGCGGCCAATCTGGATTATAAGGTGCTGAACGCGGGGGTGGACTCCTTTCGCCTCGGTTTTCCCGGCGACGTGAAAATCACGGCCATTCGGGGCAGGGACGTGCAGAGCCAGACCCGGACCAAGGAGGGCGATCGGACCGAGGTCCTGGCGCGTCTCGAGCGCCCGGCCATGGGCCAGTACCGGCTGTACGTCGAGTACGAACGGGCCCTGTCCCCGTCGGAGAAGGTGGCGGCGGTCCCCCTTGCCGATCCCATGGGCGTCAGCTCGGCCGAGGGTTTCGTGGGCGTCGCGGCCAGACACAACGTCGAGGTCCGGGACAAGGAGGAGCTGAACCTGCGCCAGATAGACCCGAGCCAGCTTAGGGGGGCCCTGTTCGACCTGTCCGAGAGTATGATCCTGCGCGCCTATTCCTACTCCTACATGTCCGGCGTGGACAAAAGGCCCGTCCTGTCCTACTCGGTCTTGCGCCATCAGGACGTGGCGGTGCAGGACGCCTATATAGACGAGGCCAGGTACCTGACCCTGGTGAGGTCCAACGGCTTCTCCATCACCAAGGCCGTGCTGTCGGTGCGAAATAAAAACCGACAGAACTTAAAGCTCACGCTGCCGGAGGGTTCCGAGCTGTGGAGCGCCTTTTTGGCGGGCGAGCCGGTGCCCCCCGCTCGGGACGAGAACGGCGCCGTGCTCATTCCCCTGCCGCGCTCGGACCTGGGCTCGGGCGGGCGTCACGCCAACTTCCCCGTCGAGGTGGTTTACAAGACGGCCATCGACGAGATAGGGACCAAGGGCAAGCTGGACCTGGTCCTCCCCCGCGCCGACATCGTCGTGGGCAAAGCCGTGTGGCAGCTATACCTTCCCCTGGACAAGTTCTTTATCGAGTTCGGAGGGTCCATGGGGGAGGGCATGATCGAGCAGAAGTCCGGCCGGGACGTGGCCGCCGAGTTGGGAGAGTTCGCCCTGTCCCTCTCGGGCAACTTTCTCAAGTTCCAGGCCAAGGCCAAACAGAGCGAGGCCAAGAGCAACCTGGGCGCGGTCTTCACCTCCCAGGCGGCGCACAAGGCTGAGTTCGGCCGCTTCGCCCGCGACTTCAAGGAGTCCGGCTGGGCCCCTGAGGGCAAGACTCAATACACCTACATCATGGGCTCGGACCGTATAGCGGGAATGAAGGAGGACCTTGGCGACATGCCCGGCATCGAGGGGGCCAGGGTGGACGACGACCACTTCCTGGTCCTGGCGGTGGGAAACGTGGATAACGACTCCTTCCTCGATATCTGGGTCATCGACGAAAACAAGAAGCTTATAAACCTCGCCAACGACGCCACCGACTCCTATGACAAGCGCTTCGAGGAGTTCAAGGAAAAGGGATACTTCAACCAGTGGGACCTGGCCCAGATGGAGTACGTGCAGGAACACATGCGGCAATCGGAAATCCGCGGGCTTTTATCGCTTCGGATCGACGTTCCCACCAAGGGGCAACTGGTGAGGTTCGAGAAGCTCTTTCCCGGCGCCCAGGGGGAGGAACTGCGCGTGATGGCGAGCTACATGCCCGACATTATCGGCAAGGTCGCGAACGTTTTCGCCAAGGCCGTGGCCCTGGGCATCGCCGCGGGCCTTTTTGTTCTCGCGGCCCTGGCGGTCCGGCGGACGGAGAAGCTGGGATGGGTTAGACGACACTGGTGGCTCACCATTCTTATAGTGATCGCGGCGCTTATTTTGGCGCTCAGGCTGTGGGGATAAGCGGGTAAAGGGCTCGAGGCCGGCGGAAAGATCGGAGGTCTCCAATGAACGAATGGGAAGCCGACATGCAAGGCAAGCGGGACGCCCACGAGGAAGAGGAAGCGATATTTGGTCTCGCGGACGCGGGGCGGGCCGCCATGAATAACCCGGATGACGAAGAGTGGATGGACTTCGAGAGCGCCGAGGCGATAAGGCGAGGCGAGCTTTCCGCCGAAAGGCGCCGGGCCTTTACGGAGTCGGCGTCCTTGTTCCTGGTCTTTCTCGGGATCATGTGGCTGATGGAGGGAAGCTGGATTCAGACCCTGCAGCTAAGGGCGGTGGGATGGAACTTTATCGCCCATCTCGTCCTGCTCTTCCTGCCCGTCGTCTCGATCATCGCCTCGCGTCGGCCGTCCGCCGACTTGGGCGTCAACCTGAAAGACCTGGCCAACCCGGAGGTCCGCAAGGTGATGAACCTGGCCGTGGCCGAGCTGGCCCTTATCTGGGCCGCCTTCATCATGGTCCCCGGCCTGGTAAGCGGCCTTCGGCCGTCCATCATCGTGCCTCCCGCTCACCTGGTCAGGCTGGACTGCGTTCCGGACGAAATCGGCCAAATGGCGGGGTACGCGCTCACTCTCGTTTTCATGACCTTTTTTTACGGGCTTGGAAGCGAGGTTTTTTATCGCGGAGCCATTCAGGGCGGGCTGAACCGGGCCTTTGGCAAACCCTGGCGCTTCCTTCGCGTCAACTTCGGGCCGGGCCTCCCCCTGGCCGCTCTTTTTTACGTGATCGGCCAGTCCTCGATAATCTATAACCCCTTTGTGAGCGAGCCCTCGACTTTTACGGCCGATCCCCTGGCGGTGGGCGTGACCGCGGGGGAGGGGTTGATACTCGGCTACCTTTACGAAAGGACGGGAGGGGTCCTCGCCCCGGCGGCCCTGCACGCGGCGGCGGGCATCCTTTTCTTCGGACTCGAGTTCCTGTCCATGTAATCGCGGCGCCCGGTCGTTTCATTATCTCTCGGCCGCGCGGTGGACAAAATTTTCATCGTCCCATTTCCTGCGCTACAATCAGGCCAAACAACCTTATGACTGGAGACGATTATGGCGAGACATTTGCAAATAGGCGCGATGGCGTTATTGACGTTGGGCTTTTTACTCCCGAGCATTCCCGCGGCGGCGGACTCGAGCTGGAAGGAGAAGACGGTGATCACCCTCACGGTCGGCGCCACGGTCGAGACCCTGAGCGAGTCCGAGCAGTCCGTGTCGCTTAAGGAGAACGTGGCCCGGATCGACGACCTTAAATCCGGGGTGGCCCGGATAGTGAATTTTCAGACCCGGCAGGAGATCATCCTGAATTTCGGGGCCAAGACCTTCGCCTTGCTGAGCGTGTCCGAGATGATGCAAATGGACAAGGAGAACAGGGAGCAGATCAAGGCGGACCTTCCCGCCAGGGAGGCGGGGCTTTCGTCCGTGCCCGAGTCCGAGCGGGCCAAGGTCGCCGCCCAGATCGAGGCGCAAAAAAAACGGTTCCAGGCCTGGGAAGGCGGCTATCTGGTGACTCCCACCGACCGCGTCGAGACCATCGACGGATACACCTGCAAACTCTACCAGGGACTGTCAAAGGGAGAGGTCTTCCAGGAATTGTGGGTGGCCGAGAATATCCAAATGGGAGACGACTACGGAAGGTTCTATAAAAAAGGAATGGCCGAACTCGAGCCCTACGACTCGGCATATCTTATGCACCTGCCCAGCCCGCCCATCAAAACCGTGACCCACTACGGGGCCGTGACCGTGACCAAGACGGTCTCCAGGGTACTTACCGAAAAGTTCCCCATCGACGCCCTGCTTATACCGGAGGATTTTAAACCGGCCCAGACCATCAGATGAAGGCCGTTAGAGGTATGACTTGATATAGGCCTCCACGTCCTCGGCGCGGCGGTACACGCCGAAATGCCCCTCGCAAAGGACGTCGGCCTTGAGGGCCAATAGCTTCTTAAGGCTCGCCCGGTAAAGGTCCGGGTCCGAGGCCAGGACCGGATGGATGGGTCCATGCACGTCCTGGCCGAAAAGGACCCGCTCGTTGTCCCGATCGAGATACGCGCAAATCGAGCCGGGCGAGTGTCCGGGAGTGAAGATAAGGACCAGCTTAGCGTCCGCGACTTGCAGAATGTATTCGTCGCCGCTGAAGGTGACGTCGATCCGCATGGGAGGAATCTTCATGCCGTACCAGCCGGCGGCCGTGCGGGGGTCGTTACCTATGGCCAGAATCTCGGCGCACTTCTCGTGGCAGATGGTGGTCAGGCCCAGCCTTTCCTTCAGCCCGGGCGCCCCGCCGGCGTGGTCTATGTGGCAATGAGTGATAACGAGGTACTTGATCCGGGAGGGATCGACGCCCGCCCGCTCGACGTTGCGGATGACGTATTCTCCTCCCTCGCCCGTGCCCGCGTCGATCAGGGCGCACTCGTTTCCTCCGTCTACCAGATAGATGGCGGCGTCTCCCCCCGAGGACAGACCCTCGCCTCCAACCTGGAATATGCCCCTGGCGATGACCTCGATCATGGATTGACTCCTTCGGATTGGCGCGTGCTATTCATCAAGCTTGCCCGGACCCCGCTCATGATTTACCATGACTCGGACCCAGGATCAAGATGAAATTCAGCGTTATCATACCGGCCTATAACCACGCGGACGTCATCAGAAGGGCCGCGGACTCGGCCCTCGCCCAGACCCTCGCCCCCCTCGAGGTCATTGTGGTGGACGACGGATCGGCGGACGATCCCCTTTCCGCGCTCGGGTCCGCCCGAGACAAGGTGATATTCATCCGCCAGGAAAACAAGGGGCCAGCCGCCGCCAGGAACGCGGGAGCGGCCAAGGCAAGGGGAGAGTGGCTGGCCTTTCTCGACGCCGACGATTTGTGGCTGCCGGAAAAGCTCGAGGCCATGGCCGCCCTTTTGGAGGATGACCCCGAGGCGAGCCTGGCCCACTCCGACGGATGGGTGATAGCGGGCTACAAGCCGGTCACCGAACTGAAGTCCGAGCCTACCTACTTCTCGAGCCGAAAGCCGGTCCAAGGAAAGGACGCCGCGAAAATCTTCCTGGCCAACCCCGTCATCACCTCGTCCGTCTGCATAAGACGCGAGGCTTTCCATAAGACGGGCGGCTTTGACGAGACCTTCCGGATAAACGAGGACGCCGACCTCTTCCTCCGGCTGATGAGCGCGGGCCGAGCGCTTTTTTCTCCGCTTCCCCTCGTGGCCCAGTACTGTTCGCCGGAGGGCGCCGGACGCGACCCCGCCGCCTATCTGGACTCCTCGGTCAGGGTGATAAGGAAAGCCATGGAATATTGCCCCGCCATGACTCCCGAGTTGAAACGGTCGCTTTTCGCGACGCAAAGGGCGTCCTTCCTCTACGCCCTCCGGGACGGCGACGCGAAAAAAGCCCGGAGCGCCTGGAACGAGACCATATTGATCAAGGCTCCCTCCATAAAGGACCTGGCCATTACGGCCCTCCTCAACCTTGGCGGCCGGGCGGGCCTTAGGTATATCCAGAAAAGATTAGGCAAAACCCTCGAGGGTTTGCGATAGCCTCGATCCGCTCGTCGTCAAAGCCCCTGAAAAAACGCCGCCAAAAGCGCGGCCCGGAGCTTTGGGCCCTTCTGTTTCTTTTTCCCGTCTTTTCTGAAAATTTTCTCTATCAATTGAAAAAAGTCGTGTTACAATAGCCCTTGCTTTTTCTTTACCGAAAGGTAAGAAACAAGGGCCGCGCCGGGCCAAGGTGAAGCAAAATAAAACGCGGGCCATGGCGTAATCGCCGGATATGTAATTATATTTCATACGCTTAAGCAAGGAGAAGGAAATGAATTTCGAGTTTCCCGAGGAGATAAGGGTACTAAGGTCCAACATCAGAAGGTTCGTGGATAAGGAACTCATACCCATAAACGCGCGGGTGGAAAAGGACCGGGCCATCCCGCCCGGGATCATCGAGATGATGAAGGAGATGGGCCTTTACGGTATCAACACTCCCGTCGAGTACGGCGGCATGGGCATGTCCACGGTGGCATCCTGCGTTATCCAGGAGGAACTGGCCCGGGCCAACAACGCCTATTGTTTCCATATCAGCGGCAACATCGGCATCGGCACCATGGGCATAGTTCATTACGGCAACGAGGCGCAAAAGCAAAAATACCTCGAGAGGATGGCGAGGGGAGAGATACTGTCCTGCTTCGCGCTGACCGAGCCCAACGCCGGTTCCGACGCGGCGGCCATCCAGACCCGGGCGGTCAGGAATGGCGACAAGTACGTTGTGAACGGTCTCAAGCATTTCATCACCAAGGGCGACATATCCGACGTTTACACCGTGATCGCGGTGACGGACAAGGAAAAGGGCAGGAAGGGCATGAGCGCTTTCATCGTCGAGAAGGGCATGCCGGGTTTCTCGATCGGCAAGATTCAGCGCTCGATGTCCTCGGACATATGTTGCCAGTGCGAGCTTGTTTTCGAGGACTGCGAGGTCCCGGCCGAGAACCTTCTGGGGGAGGAAGGGCAGGGCTTCGAGCTGGCGCTGGGCGTCCTCGAGGAAGGGCGGCTCAACCTCGGCGCCCGCTCGGTGGGTATAGCCCGGCGCCTCATCGAGCTTTCCCGCGACCACTCGCTCATACGCGAGCAGTTCGGCAAGCCCATATCCCAGTTCCAGGCCATCCAGTTCATGCTGGCGGACATGATGACCGAGCTTTACGCCATGAAGAGCATGGTCTACGACACGGCCTGGCGCCTGGACCGGGGCGATCGGAACCGCGCCCGGGCGGGCATGGTCAAGCTTTTCTGTTCCGAGGCGGTGGGCCGTATCGCGGACCGGGCCGTGCAGATTCACGGGGGCACGGGCTACATGGAGGAGGGCCCCATCGAGGCGGTCTACCGCGAGGTGCGGGGCATGCGTATTTACGAGGGCACGAGCGAGATACAGAGGGTGATAATATCCAGGGACCTTTTAAAGAACGGACTGTCAACCCTGGGCTATGAATGACCCTCGCGCCGGACGCCATCGGTGCTATACTCTCATAAAACAACCATTGAACGGAGGTCCTGAAGATGTCATATATCGGCGCCAAAGATAGCGGGGCCATGCCCGACGATTTGAAACGAGTGGTGGATTTCCACGGGCATTTTTGTCCCGGCATGATGATCGGCTACCGGGCGGCCAAGGCCGGCCTCGAGATACTTGGCTCGGAGCGGGCCGAGGACGAGGAGCTGGTGGCCATTGTCGAGAACGACTCGTGCGCGGTGGACGCGGTGCAGGTCCTTACCGGGGCCACCTTCGGCAAGGGCAACCTCATCTTCAGGGACCACGGCAAGCAGGTCTTCACCTTCATGCTCCGGCCCTCGGGCAAGGCGGTGAGGCTGGCCCTCAAGGCCGGGGCCCTGGGCGGCGGCGAGCTCTCGAGGGACGAGAAGGCCGAGCTGCTTTCCACCCGGCCCACCGAGGAGCTTTTCGACGTCCAGCGAACCACCCTCGACCTCCCGGCCAAGGCCCAGATAAGGAAAAGCGTCATCTGCGACTCCTGCGGCGAGCCGGTCATGGAAACCCGGACCATCGGGGTCAAGGGCAAAACCCTTTGCTTCCCCTGCGCCGGCAAGGACGCTGACTGAAGCCCCGAACGGAGCGAAGGTCCATAGCCCAGCGGTGGAGGACACGGGAGTTTACATTACCCTGGGGGTAGTTGAATAAATCCGGCCGATCACTGAAAGCGCGGCGCTCCCCATTCAGGAAGACGGCCGTATTTTCCCCGGACCTTTCCTCATTTGCGCCGTCCCTCAGGACTCATTTATTTACCACTATCTTTTCCCAGGGTTTCGGCCGCCGGTCGCGGCCTTCAACCATGGGCTATAGATCGCCGTCCCTGATGGAACTTATCGAAGGGCGGCCCGTCCGCTTTGGGATGAAGTGGATGATCTGATATGGTGGATAATGCCGGTTTGGAGTTTTTGGACTTTTTGTAATGAGGTCAGCGCTGACGGAAAGAAGGGAGGTCCCGCGTGAGAATCATAGCGGTAATATTTTGGGTAATCGCGGTCTCGTTGCTGGTTTACGCCCTGGTCACGGTCGACAATAGCAAGGACGTGGGAACGACCCTTCAGATACTGGGATTTTTCGCGCTTCTTATCCTGGGCGTTCTCTTTTGGGTCTCAGTGGGTGAAGATGGCCGGGACAGGGCCATGAAACTGGGCGAACCGCTTGAAGCCGTAATTATCGAGGTTGAGGACACGAGTATCTCGAGTCACGGCTTGCCTCAACTCAAGTTCACGCTTGAAGTGGCGTCGCCCGACTCGGGGACGGCCAGGATCGAATTAAAGGAGCGCGTTCCCATGAGCAAGCTCGGGAGCGTCAAAAAGGGCGAAAAGCTGGTGGTCAAGCGCGACCCGGAGGACGAAAGTAAAATCTACGTCGACTGGCAAGCCTGAGAAGAAAGATTGGGTTTTCCTCCTCCCTCGGAGATTGGTATCGGGATTTCCCGCTTTATTAATGACCCGGACGGCTTGAAAAAACCGCCCGGGCCGTAATTCCCTCGACAAAAATCAAATAATTATATCAATTCGAGGCGCAACGAAAACCTATATCATAATACTTGTAATCCGGGAATTCTCCGATCCTTTCCGACGCGCGTCCGCACTGGTTATCCCAACCGCCGCCGCGATATACGCGAAGCGTGCCCGACGTCGGCCCGGTCGGGTCGAGGGTCGGACTAACGCTATAATAATCCCTCACCCTCATGACGTTGCAGTTTCCGCAAAAGCCCGTCATGCGCCTCGGGATAAAGTAGGCCACCATGGCGACGTAAACCGCCATTGAGGCGTAATGCGCGACAAGGAGGGCTTTCGCGGCGTGGTCATTTGAGCGTGGCGCTATCCCCGGTGGATTCATGAATATTCCTTTTCGCGTTATTAAAGAGGTAATTATCACTTCGAACTGCTCCTTTGGATTGTATCCCGGCATGGCCCCTCGCGATCATTCGTGTTTATAAGCCAAGGGTAGCCCATCGCGTTCACGCGCGGCCGGAGAAGCCGCGGGCTACGCTCCGTTCGCGAAGACGAATATAACGTTTAAAAGATATTTCCAGACAAAACCAAGGTAGGATCCATTTACGTTCGTCCATATTATGGCGGCGACTTTTCCGTCATCCTTGAAACAGCCCGCTATTCCAAAGATAAAGCTGAAAAAGGACAGCAGAACCGTGACCGGAATGAGCGCGAAAAAGATTACAATTAGAGGCGCCAGGCCGTAGTATCCCCAATCAGCACATGACGCGTCCTCCTCCGCCGCCGCCCGGCATTTTGAGTCGTCCGGCTCGCAATGATACTCCTGAATTATGCTCTCGCGCTGGTTTTCAATTTCATGCGCATAGTAAAGGACCGCCGCCAGAGTTACGATAATATATCCCGCTATCAGGATCAGGTTTATCAGACCAAATGCGGACGCCAAATTCCCATATAGTCTTCTTGAACTCATCAAGCTCCTCACGGCCGCCCCAAAACGAGCGATCGATCAGGAGCTTACCGCCTGAATGTGAAGGAAATATGGCTAAAATAAGGAACGTCGCGGCGTGACGCGTCTTTTTTGCGACTCCCTCGCGGAGTTGGGAAAGGACTTCGCCCAACGGACTATTGCGCCCCAAGGCGAAAAAATGCCGGACGAACGAAAATTGCGGCGAGAAATCCCTTTTGGAATTACGATTTAGATATGAAAAGAAGCGGGACTTAAGGAAATTAGAGGACTGGACGGTGATTTGCAACGGCCCCGAAAATTAGTGATCCGTGAGGAGCTTATTTTGGTACACCCGTCTCGCGTCGCAAGAGCCACACGGTTTTCATAAGAACCTTTGGGGGGTTCTTCGGAACCCCTCACGCGGCAATTAGAAACCTTGACGCATCTATCGGGCGTGTATTATATTGTAAAAAGCTTCTTGCAAAAGCCCTTTTCTTGGCGGCATAGCCGCTTTGGAGTGCGGTCGCTTGAGACCGCTTTCGATGGCCTTGGCTTGACAAGGCCTAACAATAAAACGGCTTGCCTCGCGTCAAGCCGCTCGGAAGAAAAGCGGCGTCGAGCCGCCGCACTCCAAAGCTGTGCTTTTGCAAGAGGCTCCTTCACCAATTAATTATCAGAAGCTCATGATTTTTTTCTTGACAAGCCGCGTCGATTATGCTAAATCAAGCGATTGATTGAATGAGTTGCCGGTTGAATCGGCTTGTATGGTAAAGCTTTAGCTCACTGATTATTTTGTCCAATCGAGCCCCGGTTGATTTCTGGGCCGTAAGACTCTGGACGGCGCGTCGCTCCACCCCGGATGGCGGCCGCTAGGACAGGGTCTTACCGCCGAGAAATTATAACTTTTTTGGGGAGAGTAGCGGGGAGGATTCCGGCCTGAAGGGACGCGCGTTTATCTTGGCGTGGGCCGAAATCTCCCCGCGATAAAAACAGCGCGGGCATAACGGTCCTTTCTTGAAGTAGATTATTGGCGTAAACTGGCGGATACATTAGCCATTATAGGCCGATTTCCGCGAGGAAGCTTTCAAGCCGTACCCCCCGTCACTCGGGAGTAAGTCGTACCCGAATGATACGAGCTTCCATTTGCCGCGACAAGCAAGTCGCGCGTGGCGGAGTTTTCGATCATGAAGGGTAGACATTCTTATCTTGTTGTATTAACATATATTTTAATTTCGACTTGCCTTATAATTCCCTCCTCCAGGGCGTCCGTTCCCCAGTCAACGCTGGGAAGATACTATGACCTGGTCGAGGTCCCGGGCGACATGCTGGATTCAGCCGCTGGACATGAGATAAAGAGTCTGGCCCTGTACGCCAAAAAGAACGGCGCCTGGGATCAGGTCCTTGTTCAGGTTGACGAGAAAACGGAGAAGGGAGACTTTGTCCTGCCAAAGGGACCGGAGGCAAACGGGTCCGAGGCTGACGGCAAGTTCGACGCGCGGGACGTGATTGCCTTTATGGCGCGTGACGCCGGCGAGAAGGCGGCCGAGGGCGAGATTCCGGACGGAGTCTCGGCCATGGATGAAATTGAGCTTAAAGACCCGGACTCGGGAAAGAGCGCCTGGATATACCTGGCCGTCCATGACGGAAACGCGCCCGAGTGCAAGGCCGAGCCGGTTGCGAAGTTGATAGACACGGGCGGGGTATTCAATTTCCGCTTTCCCAGCTACGGCTATGACGGACTGATTAACGCCAAGGAAAAGAAGGACACGCCCACCATATTCATCAATAAGCTTTGGGTGACGAAAAGGGCGGGGGGCAACGAGCGGAACATCCTGGACCGCCAGAAGATACGAGGCTCGATCACTTTTCTGGGCGGCGTTATCGAGGTCCCCATCAACGAGAGCATCGTGAGCGGGGGAGTATCGGCGTACAAGTCGGGCCCGGTCAGGATAATAACCCATTCCCAGATGTACCCGCTTTTTCCCATGGGGATCAAGGGTCCCAAGTTTTATATCGACTCGATAATGTCGGACACCCTGACCCTGACCACGACCACCATGTCCGTTCCCTTTGATCCGGGGTCGCTCATCCACGACATGACCCTGGCCTTTTCCACCGACCTCACGCCCTCGGCCAAGGGCATGCTTTACTATAATTCCCGGAACCTGGAGGGAGTCGAGATCGACGGCAAGATGGACGACAAGGAGAAGGGGCTGGACAAGGGCAAGGACGAATGGCGCATGACCACGGGGCCGCAGGGAACGCAGATACAGTTCACCCGCTTCGATCCCAAGTTCCTGAAAAACGGCGAGGCGTCCTCCACATATAACGACGACGAGACCGATGAAAACCCGCCCGAGAACTTTCCCGGCGACGTGGGGGCGGCGGCCGACCAGATAGTGATCAAGAGCCTGGAGGCCGGCTCCTATAAGATACACACCTTCGGCTGCGTGCCGGAGAATTTCTACCAGGGACGAGAGCTGGACAAGGAGCACCTCGAGGCCGTGCTGGCCGTGCCCAACCGGCCCATCTCGATCATGGCCTCGGGCAAGGAAATCAAGAATCAGGGCGGGACCCCAAGAGGCGTGATCGAAAAATAGTCGTCTTCTCCTCGACCTCTTAAGAACTCGTAATAAACGTTTCGAGGCGTTCGAGTCGCGTTTAATAATCTCAGGTTTTTACGGGGCGCTTCAATACTCTCCGTCGATTCCCGTTTGACATATTGCGCCTGATGGATAATATGTCCATGGGGATTTCCCAACCTTTTCAACTCACAGGGGGAGGAGTGAAGTCATGAGAGTTAAAAACTCTATAGCGCGAGTATGTTTTTTCTTGGTTCTTTCAGCCGCGGCTCTGGCCTGGACGGCTTCCGCGCCTCAGTTGATAAACTACCAGGGAAGGTTATCCGACGGACTTGGCCAGCCGCTCGATAACGGATCGACGGTTGATTTGACCTTCGCCTTTTACGGGGTTGAGTCGGGCTCGACCCCACTTTTTCTCACGGTCCTCCAGGAGGACGTGCTGGTGAACGGGGGATTATATAGCGCGCTTATCGGCTCGGGATCGATAATTCCTGGCGCGGAGAATGATCTAGCCTCGGTTTTCCAAAACCATCGGGACGTGTGGATGGGCGTTAAAGTCGACTCCGACCCCGAGATGACTCCCAGGCAAAGAATAACCAGCGCGCCCTACGCTCTCAAGGTCGATCCCGGCTGGCTTACCGCCTTTTTCAATAAAAGTGACTTTGACGGAGACGGCTATGCCAAGGTGATGGACGGTGACACGGCCACCACGGACTGCAACGACGGCGACGCCTCGATCAACCCCGGCGCGGAAGAGAATTGCACCGACGGCGTGGACAATGATTGTAACGGACTTGCCGACGGCATGGACCCCGTTTGTCTGGGGCATGTTCCGGCGGGATGCTACTACATGGGGGACCACTTCAATGAAGGCAACTCCAATGAGCTTCCGGTCCATTACGTTTGTATTACCTCGGACATGTACATGGACGTCCATGAGGTAACCAACGCCGAGTACAAGGCCTGCGTGGACGCGGCCGCGTGCACGGTCCCGGGCGACACGAGCAGCGACACTCGCTCTCCTTATTACGGAAACCCGGCCTATGACGATTACCCCGTGATTTACGTCAGTTGGAACCAGGCGACGGCCTACTGCTCCTGGGCGGGGAAGCGCCTTCCCACCGAGGCCGAGTGGGAGTACGCGGCCCGGGGAGGTCTTGAGGGCAAGCGTTATTTTTGGGGTGACACCTTGACGGGGTCGGAGGCCAATTACTACGACTCGGGCGATCCCTTTGACAACGACACTTCTCCGGTGGGTTACTTTCCGCCCAACGGCTATGGACTTTACGACATGGCGGGGAACGCCTGGGAATGGGTCAATGACAGGTATTACTCCTTATATTATCAATACTGCGTGGACAATACCATCGTCAATGACCCTCCCGGCTATTTTTCCGGTACCAATCGCGTTATTCGAAGCGGCGGATGGAACGGCGACTCGCCTTATATCCGCGCGTCATACAAGTTCAACGCTTCTCCAACGTATCAGGGATATCACATCGGCTTCCGGTGCGTTCGAAACTAAGTCCCTTACTTAAACAGGCCGGGGAACGAGCACTCGATCATCTCGATCACGGCCTTGCCGTTGAAGCCGAACTTCTCGGCCAGGACCTTGCCGGGGGCCGAGGCCCCGAAGCGGTCCATGCCGAGCGTCAGGCCCTTGAGTCCGGCGTACTTGCCCCAGCCGAAGGACACTCCGGCCTCGATGACCACGCGGTTATCGAGGGAGGGCGGGATGACCGAGTCCCTGTACGACTGGTCCTGCGCCTCGAACTTTTCCAGGCAGGGCATGCTGACCACCCGGCACTTGACGCCCCTGGCCGTAAAGCTTTCGTAGGCCTCCATGGCCAGTGCCACTTCCGAGCCGGTGGCGATAATCACAAGGTCCGGGTCTCCCTCCCCGGCCAGGACGTAGCCGCCTTTTTTCAGGCCCTCGGCCGCCGCGTATTTCGACCGGTCAATCACCGGCAGACCCTGCCGCGTGAGGCAAAGAGCGGTGGGACCGTCCTTTCTCCGGATGGCCTCGACCCAGGCCATGCCCGTCTCGGCGGCGTCGGCCGGCCTGATGACGTGGAGGTTGGGAATGACGCGAAGTGACGACACGTGCTCGATGGGCTGGTGGGTTGGCCCGTCCTCACCCACGAATATGCTGTCGTGAGTAAACACGTAAATGACGCGAAGACCCATGAGGGCCGCGAGCCTGACGGGCGGCCTCATGTAGTCGGCGAAAACCAAAAAGGTCCCGCAATAGGGAATGAAGCCGTAAAGCGCCATGCCGTTGGCCAGGGAACCCATGGCGTGCTCGCGGATGCCGAAGCGGAGGTTGACCCCCTCGTAGTTCTCGCGCGATACCGATAGCTTTTTCTTTATTAGCGTGTTGTTGGAGGGCGCCAGGTCGGCCGATCCCCCGATCAGGAAGGGCGTGGCCTTGGCCGCCTCCTGCAGGACCGCTCCGGACGCCTTGCGGGTGGCCACGGGTCCGTCGGACTTGGCCGCGGCCATGAGCACCTCCTCGAGGTCCGCCGGCGCGTCTCCCTTCAGGAAGACCTCGAGAAGGGCCGCCCGCTCGGGCTCCTCCTTCTTGAAATCCTCGAGCGTCTTCTTCCACGACTCGTACCGGGTGAGCTTGGGGGCGAGGGCCGTCTTGATGAATTCCTTCACCTCGTCCGTGACCGCGAACTCGGGTTCCTCCCAGGCCAGGCATTCCCGGGCGCCCTGAATCTCGACCTCGCCGAGGGGAGCCCCGTGAGCGTCGGGCGTGCCCACCTTGGTGGGACAGCCGTAGCCGATCCTGGTCTTGCACATGATCAAGCTGGGTTTGCCCGTCTCGGCCTTGGCCTTGTCGATGGCGTCGCTCACGGCTTTCTTGTCAAGTCCGTCTACTTTCTGCACGTGCCAGCCCTGGGCCAGGAAACGCGCTCCCACGTCCTCGGAGAAAGCCAGGGCCGTCGGCCCCTCGATGGTCACGTCGTTGTCGTCGTAGAGGAAAACGAGGTTCCCCAGGGCCAGGTGTCCGGCCAGGGAGCAGGCCTCGGAGGCGATGCCCTCCATGAGGTCCCCGTCCGAGACGATGGCGTACACCATGTGGTCGATCACGGAATACTTGGGCGTGTTGATTCTGGCGGCGAGAAGTTTCGCGGCCAGGGCCATGCCCACGGCGTTGCCCACGCCCTGCCCCAGCGGCCCGGTGGTGGTCTCGACGCCGGGTGTCATTTTATACTCTGGATGTCCGGGGGTTTTGGACTCCCACTGGCGAAAGTTTTTAATGTCCTCGATTGACAGGTCGAACCCAAAAAGGTGGAGCAGCGAATAAAGGAGCATGGAGCCGTGTCCCGCGCTGAGCACGAACCTGTCCCGGTTCGGCCAGCCTGGATCGCGGGGATTGAAGTTCAGGTGGCCGGCCCAAAGGGCCAGTCCCACGTCGGCGGCGCCCATGGGCATGCCGGGATGTCCCGACTTGGCGCGCTCGACGGCCTCGGCGCTAAGCATCCTTATGGTGGTGGCGGTTTTGTCCGCTGCCTTGTTCCATTCCATTTTTTATCCTCCTTAACTCGTGAGCGCCCGCGCTTTTCGCGCGGACGCCCATGTGACGTTTCGGTCCTTCCCCTCACCGCCGAGAAGGGGAAGGCCCGCCTTCAAGTCCCTATTTCCCAGCTGGAAAGATATTTTTTCTGCTCGGCCGTGAGAGCGTCGAGCTTGACTCCCAGGCTTTTAAGCTTGAGCCTGGCTATCTCGGCGTCGATTTTCTCGGGCACCGAATAGACCTTCTTCTCGAGTGTTTTCGCGTTTTTGACCATGTGCTCGGCCGCCAGGGCCTGGTTGGCGAAGCTCATGTCCATGACCATGGAGGGGTGCCCCTCGGCCGCGGCCAGGTTGATGAGCCTTCCCTCCCCGAGCACGAAAATCCGCTTTTTGCCCGTCGTGAAGGCGTATTCCTCGACGAAGGGCCTTATGGTCTTGGCCGGCTTGCACATTTTTTTCAGGGCCTTCAAATTGATCTCGACGTCGAAGTGTCCCGAGTTGCAGACGATGGCCCCGTCCTTCATTTTCCGGAAGGAGGCCACGTCGATAACCGATGCGTCGCCGGTGACGGTGACGAAGAGGTCGCCAAGGGGCGCGGCCTGGCTGATGGGCATGACCTGGAAGCCGTCCATGACCGCCTCGAGTCCCCGGAGAGGGTCGACCTCGGTGACGATCACGTGGGCGCCCATGCCCTTGGCCCGCATGGCCACTCCCCTGCCGCACATGCCGTAGCCGCACACCACCACGGTGGAGCCGGCGATGAGCATGTTGGTAGCGCGGATCACGCCGTCGATGGTGGACTGGCCGGTGCCGTATCGGTTATCGAAGAGGTGCTTGGTGTTGGCGTCGTTGACGGCGATGACGGGGAAGAGGAGTTTTCCCTGCTCGGCCAGGCTGCGGAGCCGGATGACGCCGGTGGTCGTCTCCTCGGTGCCCCCGAGCAGACCCTGTCCCTGGCTCTTCCTTTGCCCGTGGAGGGCGCTGACCAGGTCGGCGCCGTCGTCCATGGTTATGTGGGGCTCCGCGTCGAGCACGGCCTTGACGTGCTGGTAATACACCTTGGTGTTCTCGCCCTTGATGGAGAAGACCGGTATCTTCAGGTCCTTGACGAGGCTGGCGGCCACGTCGTCCTGGGTGGACAGGGGGTTCGAGGCGCAAAGGGACACCTGGGCCCCTCCCGCCTTGAGCACCTCCATGAGGTTGGCCGTCTCGGTCGTCACGTGAAGGCAGGCGCCAAGCCTGATGCCCTTGAGGGGTTTCTGCTTGGCGAACCTGTCCTTGATCAGCTTAAGGACCGGCATGTTCCTGGCCGCCCAATCGATCCTTCTTTTTCCTTCGTTGGCCAGTTTCAGGTCTTTAACGTCATACTTCATGTCTTAAAATCTCCTTCGCGCCGCGGGTCTCCCGGGACGGGGCCCGCCGTTTTCGCCAATCATCCGATCAGCTTGGAGGCCGCGCCGGACAAGATTTTGGCCTTGTCGGTGGCCTCCCAGGTTAATTCCTTTTCCTTCCTTCCAAAGTGTCCGTAGGCCGCGGTGGTTTTGTAGATGGGCCGGAGGAGCTTTAAGTCCTCGATGATGGCCCGCGGCCTCAGGTCGAACACCTCGAGGACGAGGTTGGCTATATCGTCCTCATGCATGGCCGAGGTCCCGTCGGTATAGACGTTGACGTAGACCGACATGGGTTTTGCCACGCCGATGGCGTAGGCGATCTGGACCTCGCAGCGTTTGGCAATCTTGGCCGCCACGATGTTCTTGGCGATATACCTGGCCATGTAGGCGCCGCTCCGGTCCACCTTGGAGGGGTCCTTGCCGGAGAAGGCCCCGCCCCCGTGCCGGCCCATGCCCCCGTAGGTGTCGACGATTATCTTTCTGCCCGTGAGACCGCAGTCCCCGTGGGGACCGCCGATAACGAACCTGCCCGTGGGATTGATATGGAACTTGGTGTTCCTGGTGATCATCCTGGCGGGCACGATCTTTTTAACGACCTCCTCGAGTATCCCCTCCTTGAGGTCCTTGGTCTTGACCTCGGGGTCGTGCTGGGCCGCGATAACCACGGCCGTTACCTCCTTGGGCTTGCCGGCCAGGTAATTGATGGTCACCTGGCTCTTGCCGTCGGGCCGAAGCCAGGGAAGCTTCTTGTTTTTTCTAACGGCGGCCAGCTTCTCGGTGAGCCTGTGCGCCATATAGATGGGCATGGGCATGAGCTGGGGCGTCTCGTCGCAGGCGAAGCCGAACATCATGCCCTGGTCTCCCGCGCCCTGGTCCTTGCTGGGCGTCGAGTCCACGCCCCGAGCGATGTCGGGCGACTGCTGGTCCAGGCTCACGAGCACGGCGCACTCGTCGGCCGAGAAGCCCATGGCCCCGTCGGTGTATCCTATGCCCCTTACCGTGTCCCTCACGATGGCGGGCACGTCGATCTGGTTGAGACCCGTCGACGTGATCTCGCCCGCGACCACGGCCATTCCCGTGGTAACGAGCGTCTCGCAGGCGACCCTGCTCATTTTGTCCTTGGCCAGAAGCGCGTCAAGGATCGAGTCCGATACCTGGTCCGCCACCTTGTCCGGGTGTCCCTCAGTGACCGACTCGGACGTGAAGAGAAAATCTTTTTTCCACATCGTAACCTCCCGTTCGTCAACCAGCGGCGGTCTCGATCTCGAAAGCCTCGAGCTCGAGAGCGTACGCCTCCGCCCATCTGGTCCTGATCTCTCGTTTTACTCGGTTTCTAATTTCCCTTGCCAAATTATATTGGAACAACTCTTCGACGAGGGTACGCGCCTCGCGGCCGTTGATGCCGCGAAGTATCTTTTTGAGCATCAGCATGCTTCCCATGGGCATGCTCAGCTCGTCCAGCCCCAGCCCCACGAGCACTGGCAGGCTGGCGCTGTCGGCGGCCATGGCCCCGCACATGGTCACGGGTATGCCCGCCTCGTGGCCGGCGTCGACCACGCTTTTGATGATCCGGAGCACGGCGGGGTGGAGGGGCTCGTAAAGGTAGGTCACGTGCTCGTTCATGCGGTCGATGGCCAGGGTGTACTGGATGAGGTCGTTGGTGCCGATGGAGAAGAAATCGGCCACCTTGGCCAGTTGGGGAGCGATGATGGCGGCCGAGGGGACCTCTATCATCAATCCCACCTCGAGGTCGCGGTCAAAGGCCCGGCCCTCCTTGTCGAGTTCGTCCATGGACTCCGCCAGGAGCTCGCGTGCTTGGAGAAACTCCTCGTGGCCGCTGATCATGGGGAACATGACCCGGGTCTTGCCGGAGGCGCTGGCCCTCAGTATGGCCCGAAGCTGGGTCTTGAAAAGACTCGGCCGGTTGAGGCAGAGCCTGATGGACCGAAGGCCCATGGCGGGGTTTTGCTCGTTGGTGACGGTAAGGTCGCTTTTGAACTTGTCGCCTCCGATGTCGAGGGTCCTGATGGTGGCGCCGTGCGGATGAACGGCCTTGATCAGCCGCTCGTAGTTTTCTATCTGCTCCTCCTCTGAGGGCAGACCCTTATGGTCAAGGTAAATGAACTCGGTCCGGTACAGTCCCACTCCCTCGGCCCCGCTGTCGGGCAAAAAGGCCAACTCCTCGAGTATCTCGAGGTTGGCGGCCAGTTTGATCCGGCGGCCGTCCTCGGTCTCGGCGGGAAGGTCCTTGTACCTTTTGAGAACCAGCCGAAGTTCGGAGAGCCATTTTCTCCGAGACTCGTACTCGTCTATGGTCTCGGGCGAGGGGTTGAGAATGATCAGCCCGGAATGGCCGTCGATAACGGCGACGTCACCCTGTCCCGCCTCGCGGGTCAGGTTCTTAAGTCCCACCACGGCGGGTATGCGAAGCGACTTGGCCACGATGGCGGCGTGGGAGGTGGGGCTTCCAATCTCGGTGGCGAAGCCGACCACGTTCTCGAGGGCCATGTGGGCCGTCTCGGCGGGGGTCAGTTCCCTGGCCACGACGATGACCGGGCCGTCGCCGAGGTTGACGTTATCCTCGGTTTTGCCCACCAGTTCCCTTACCACGCGCTCGGCCACCTGCTCGACGTCCTTGCCCCTCTCCCGCAGGTACTCGTCGGAAAGCCTGGAGAAGACGGCCATAAGCTCGGTGACTTTTTTGCGGATGGCCCACTCGGCGTTAATCATCTCGCTTTCGATGAGCTCGATGACCCCCTCGATAAGCAGGTCGTCCTCGAGCATCATCAGGTGGGCGTCGATGATGAAGGCCGGCTCCCGGCTGCTGGCCCCGATCATGGCCTCCTTGATCTCGGTCAGGCTGCGGGCGGCCCTCTGGTGGGCCTCGCGGAACCTGGCGACCTCCTCGGGGACTTTCTCGCGGGGAATGATGCGGTGACGTATCACAATCCTTTCCCGCTCGAGGACAAGGACCTTGGCCACGGCCACGCCGTCGGACACGCCGGCGCCCCTTATTACCTTGGTGCTGTGATTTAGTCTACTATCCATGCTAATTACCGCGCCGTCCCCCGCGGACGCGAGTCTCCCCTAAGGCGAGTGGATGGACCGAAGGGCTTTCCTTATCTTATCGCGTGGAATGGACCAGGTCAAAGCCGCGAAAAAAGGCCGCCTATTCATCCTCGCCGAAGCGGTCGGCCACCAGCTTGGCCAGGGCCTCGATGGCCTCTCTCGCGTCGGGCCCCTGGGCCCTGATCGTAAAGGACACCCCCTTGGCCGCCCCCAGGGACATAAGTCCCAAAACGCTTTTGGCGTTGGCCGTGGTGTTGTCCATCACCACCTCGATCTCGGCCTTGAACCCGGCGGCGGTGCGGCGGAAATGTCCCGCGGCGCGCGCGTGCAGGCCAAGCCGGTTTACTATAGTCACGTCTTTTTCAACCACGTCCATTATTCCATCGGCCGGCCCCGGGGCGGGCCGTTCCCCGCTCAGACTTTTTTCCTCATGATCTCGGAGGCCAGGGAGATGTTTTTCTTGCCGGCCGTTTTTCCCTGCCTGGCCAGTTCCTTCAAGTCGCACCCTTCCTGATGGGTGGCGATCTTTATGACCATGGGCAGGTTCACGCCCGAGAGGACCTCGACCCTGTTCTCCTGCAAAAAGGACAAGCTCACGTTGGAGGGGGTACCCCCGAAAAGGTCGGTCAGGATGAGGACCCCCTTTCCCTTGTCCGCCGCGTTGATGGTGGCCTCGACTTTTTTGGCTATCTCGGCTATGCCCTCCTCGGGCAGTATGGTCACGGGAATGATGTTGGAACATGGTCCCACGATCAGCTCCGTGACCTCGATCAAGTCCTTGGCCAGGTTTCCATGAGTTACGATGACGACAACGACCATTCTATTCCACCTCGCCGCCCGTGTGATCGAGAGCTCCCGGTGAGGACGTCAGGCCCTTGAGCAGTCTTTCCTGGAAAAGACGGGCCGAGTGATGTCCTCTCTGCTTGAGAATGTGATTGCGCGCGGCGACCTCGACGATCGAGCTCACGTTCCGGCCCGGCCGGACGGGAATGGTAAGATGGGGCACCTCGACGCCCAGGATGGGATAGGTTTCCTCGTCCAGTCCCAGGCGGTCGTAGTCCTTTCCCTCCTCCCATTCCACCAGCTCGATGACCAGGTCGATCCTTTTGCGGTCGCGAGTGGCCGATATCCCGAAGAGGTCTTGAATGTTGATTATTCCCAATCCGCGAATCTCCATATGGAACTGTATCATTTCCGAGGCCCGCCCGATCAGGGATGCGTTGCCCCGGCGGTAAATCTCGACTATGTCGTCGGCCACCAGCCGGTGTCCTTTTTCCACCAGGTCCAGGGCGGTCTCGCTTTTTCCGATGCCGCTCTGGCCCAGGATGAGTATGCCCACGCCGATGACGTCGATCAGCACGCCGTGGAACCTGATCCGGGGCGCCAGATAGTCGTCCAGGAAGCGGTCCAGCCTCCTTATGAACTCTCCCGTGTCGAGCCTCGAGCCGAGGCAGGGGATGCCTTTTCCAACCAGGCTCTCCACCAGTTCCCTCGGCGGCTTGAGCTCCTTGGTGACGACCAGGACGGGAAAGTCGAACTCGAGAAGCTTGCCGATGACCTCCGTCCTCTCGGCGTCGGAGAGCATCTGGAGGTAGGCTATCTCCGCACCGCCCATGATCTGAATCTGGCCGGGGTCCAAAGAGAAATGTATGCCCGTGAGCGCCAGTCCCAGCTTGTGCACCGAGGAGTCGGTAATGGCCTTGTCCAGGCGGTCCTCCCCCGATTGGACGGACAGCTCGAGCATGTATTCGTCGTCCTCGACGAGGTCTCTTACGCTCACTCGGTTCACTGGCCCGGTCTCCGCGTAGGGAGCATATACTTTAGGACTTTAACAGTCAAATGCCGGCGTCCTCCTCGGCGATGGCCTCCCATATTTCCCGGGCGTCTCCGGCCTTTATTATCCTCTCTCTCAGCGGGCTGTTGCGGCAAAGCCTGGCCACCCGGGCGAGAATCTTGAGATGGTTGGCCGTGTCGTCCACCGGGGCGAGAAGGAGGAAGAAAATTTTCGTGGGCCCGTCCTCGGCGCCGAAGTCAACGCCCGCCGGGCTTCTTCCCACGGCCATGACGAACATCTCGAGATCGGGCAGTCGGCCGTGAGGCACGGCCACTCCCCCGTTCATGGCGGTGGGCGACTGTTCCTCCCTCTCGTTAAGGACCTGGACCAGCTTCCGCGCGGGAACGGGCGACTTGTCGCCCAGTATGCCCACCAGCTCGCCAAGGACCTCGACGCGGGTCTTGCTTTTAAGGTCGGCCTCGACGTACTCGGGTTTCAGGATATCTACCAGCTTCAATTAAATCTCCCAGGCGGCCCAGGGCCGGCGGCCCGCCTACAGCCGCTTTCCGTGGGTCCCAGAACGATGGAGGGGGCCGAACCCGTCCGCGGCGGACGGGGCCCGGTCCCCTTCCTCGGGTTTCACATCGAGGGCTCGATAAGGCCGTAGTGACCGTCGGGCCTTCTGTAAAGGACGCAAACCACCATGCTGTCCTGGTTGACGAAAACCAGAAAGTCGTCGGAGCCGTCCTCCAATAGAAGAATGGCGTCCTCGATGGACATGGGCTTGGGAACGAACCTGTCGTCCCTTATTACCTCGGGCTCGAAGCCCTCCTTGGCCGGTTCCCCCTCGGGGCCGCGGTAAACGACGAAGCCGCCGTCGCCGCCTTTTTTCCTGTCCTTGATTTTCTTTCTATGCTTGGCCGCCTGCTTGTCGAGCTTGTCAAGGGCCATGTCGATCGAGTTGCGAAGGTCCTGCGTCTCCTCCTTGCCCACCAGGGTGACGTTGTCGGCCTTAATGCTTATTTCGGCCAGGCGCCTGAATTTCTCGGCCGTGAGCACAACCTGGCCCTCCTGGGGCCTTTTGAAGTATTTCTCGGCCAGCCTGCTCGTTTTTTCCTCCACGTACGCCCGGACGTCCTCATCCACTTCCATGTGTCTGAAGGTAACGATAACTTTCATTTCCTGTTCCTCTCCTTCAATATATGCCCGACCCGCGGGCCGTTATATCAGGCGCTTTCTCTTGGCCGACGAAAGTATACCGAGCATCTCGCGATATTTCGTGACCGTGCGCCTGGCTATATCGATCTGATAATCCTTTAGCTTCCTTACTATTTCCTGGTCGGACAGGGGCTTTTTCGGGTCCTCGTTCTCGATGATCTGCTTTATCTTGTCCTTGACCGACTCGGCGGCCACCTCTCCCCCCTCGGTGGTGCTCACCTTGGAATTGAAGAAAAACTTGAGGGGAAAGATGCCCTGGGGGGTGTAAACGTATTTGTTGGTGGTGACCCTGCTGACGGTCGACTCGTGCATGTCGATGTCCTGGGCCACGTCGCGGAGCACCATCGGCTTGAGATGGGCGATGCCCCTCTCGAAGAAGTCCCTCTGGTGCTTGAGTATGGACTCGGTGACCTTGTAAATAGTCCTTTGCCGCTGGTGAAGGCTCCTTATCAGCCAAACGGCGCTCCTGAGCTTTTCCTGGATATATTCGCGGGTGACCTCGGAGTCCTTGGACTTCTCCAGGAGAAGGCGCCTGTAATAGGGGCTGACCTTCAACTTGGGCATGCCGTCCTCGTTGAGAACGATGGCGAAGTCGTCCCCCACCTTGTAGATGTAAATGTCGGGGGTTATATACTCGGCCCGCTCCTCGGCGAAGGGCCTGCCGGGCTTGGGCTCGAGGCCCTGGATGATCTTGACCGCCTCCCTTACCCGGGGCACGGCCACCTTGAGGGCCCGGGCGATGGTTTTGTAGTCCTTGTTCTCGAGCCGGCTTATGTGCTCCTTGATGATCCGGGGAACGATGGGGTCGATCCTGTCGAACTGCTTGATCTGAAGAAGCAGGCACTCCTGGAGGTCACGGGCGGCCACGCCGATGGGGTCGAAGGCCTGGACCTTGGCCAGGACGGCCTCGGCCTTCTTGCGGTCCACCCCCGCCTCCTGGGCGATCAGGTCCAGGCTGGTGGTGAGGTAGCCGTCGTCGTTCAAGTTGCCTATTATCATGCCGGCGATTTTTTCCTCGCCCAGGGTGAAGTTGCTGAGCTTGATCTGCCACAGCAGGTGGTCGGCCAGGCGGATGGGCTGGCTGAGAGTGGCGTCGACTGAGGGAAGGTCCTCGTCTCGAAGCGGCTTTCTGGAGCCCGTGTACTGGAAGTCGTCGAACTCGTCGAGGAATTTTTCCCAGTCGATGGTGTCGTAGCTGTCCTCGTCCTTTTGGGGGGCCTCGCCCTCGGCCTCGTCCGAGTGGCGGGCCGTCTCCGGCTCGAGCTCGGCCTCCTGCAGTTCCTCGAGCACGGGGTTCTCCATCATCTCCTGGTTGATGGCGTCGGTCAGCTCGAGCCGGGAAAGCTGTAGCAGCTTGATGGCCTGCTGGAGCTGAGGCGTCATGACCAGTTGCTGGGCGAGTTTTACGCTTTGCTTGAGTTCGATCGCCATCGACTTACCTTTCTTCCTTGTCTGAGACGTAAGGCCCGGTATCCCTCCGGCCGTCGCCGCGGCGGGGAGCAATAAGCTCGAAGTCCTCCCCGAGGTAATGCTTCCTCGCCATCTCATCGTCAGCGATCTGGCGGGGCGTGCCCGAGATCATGACCCTGCCCTCGTGTATGATGGTGGCCCGCTCGACTATGCGAAGGGTCTCCTGCACGTTATGGTCGGTTATGAGCACGCCTATGCCCATCGAGCTTAGATCGCTCACTATCTTTTGGATGTCGGCCACGGCGATAGGGTCCACGCCCGCGAAGGGCTCGTCCATTAAAATAATCTTGGGCTGGGTCACCAGGCTCCGGGCGATCTCGACCCGGCGGCGCTCGCCGCCCGAGAGGGTGATGGCCTTGTTCTTCCTTAAATGGGACACGCCCAGCCTTTCCATCAGCTTCTCGACCCGGGCCTTCCTGTCCGCCTTTGACAGGGCAAGAGACTCGGCCACGGCCATCAGGTTGTCGTGGACCGACAGTCCTTTGAATATCGAGGCCTCCTGGGGAAGGTAGCTGATGCCCTTCCTGGCCCTCTTGTACATGGGAAGACCGGTGATCTCCTCGCCGTCGAGAGTGACCCTTCCTCCCTCCGCCTGGATCACGCCCACGACCATGTAAAAGCTGGTGGTCTTGCCCGCCCCGTTGGGGCCGAGAAGGCCGGCTATCTCGCCCGGCCTGACCGAGAAGCTCACGCCGTCCACCACGCGCCTTCCCCGGTAGGCCTTGACCAGCCCCACCGCCTCGAGGCCCTTTTCCAGGCCGCGGGAGAGGCCCGCCGCGTCCGCGGGTCCGCGCTCGATGGGGGTGGAAGCCGTCATGCCCTCTTCACTCGCTCTCCCTGGTGGCGCTTTTTTTCCTTTTGCCGGGCTCGCCCGGCGCGCCCTCCTCCGGGGCCCACTCGACGCGGGGGTCGCTGATTTTAAAACGCTCGGTGTCCATAAAATAAGTCATGGTCTTGCCCGTTACTATCTGTTTTCCCTGGACCACGCGGGGCCGGCCCAAAAGGTATATGGTCCTCTGGGCGTTGTCCATTAAAAGACGGTCGCAGGTGGCGAAGGCGTCGTCCATGCTGACCTTTACCACGCCGGTGGCCTCGAGGGTGATCAAGGTACCGTCGGGAGCGTAATGCACGTCGATCCTTTCAGCGTAAATGACCCGCTCTCCCTGCTTGGCCCGCACGTGGCCGAAAAAGCGAATCTTGCCGCCGGACATCTCGGCCTCCATCCGGTCGGCCTTGACGTCCACCGGCGTCTTGTCGTTCGACTTGAACCCCTTGAAAGGTCCGGGCGGCGCCTCGGTCTGGGCCATGGCCAGGGCCGCCGCCATAAAGATAATAACCGATATGAAAAGCCTGAGCCTCATTATTTTTCCTTTTTCCCGCCTTTTTCCACCGTGGCCGACTTGGCACGGAGACCGGGCGGCTTTGTTCCCTTCAGGCCGGACAGGCCCTTCTCCATCACCAAATGAACCGATTCCCTTACCACGACGTAGTTCGTTTTAAGCTCGGCGTCCATTCCCCTGCCCTCCAGGGTCCAGCCCTGGCCGACGATCCGGACGTCGGCGTCGGTACTGGCCGTCTCCTTGCCCGCGTCGTAGTCCAGCCAGTCGGTGAAAAGCTCGACCCCGCCGCTCCACCGGCAGCGGACGTCCCGCTCGAGTCGCATGGTGCGGGGCTTGATATCGTATCGGCCTTGCCCGCCCTTTATGGCCACCGAGTCGCCGCTCTCGGGATGGATCGTTCCCTCTACTCCGCCGATGAAGAAGGAATCCCTCGCCTTGCGGTAGGAGGCCGTGTCTCCCGAGATGGTCCACTCGAGGCGGCCGGTCTTGCTCATGGAAACGTTCACGTCCCCGACCAGCTCGAAGTCCTCGCTGCTCTCGAAGTAGCCGCCCCGGTCGCCCACGATATCGACCGTGCCTCCTTGTTCCACCGGCACCTCGGCCAGGGGCCTTTCCACCTCGACCCGCCCGGCCGCGTCGTAATAAGATATGCCCCGGCTTCGCATGGTCCAGGTTATCTTGCCCCGCTCGCTGGAGGTGACCAGGGATTTGCCCTCGAGGGCCACCTGTACCCCCTCGGGAAGCACCGGCCGTCTTTCCCCTCCCGCCGAGACCTCGGGGGGCTTGGAAAGCCGGTAAAGCAATACCGCCAGCGCGGCCACGCCCGCGAGAATCGCGGCCAGAATCAGGGCTTCTTTAAATCTCATTCAATTTTCGCGACGGCGCCAACCGCGGCAATATCTCCTAAAGGGAGTATAACATCTAGAAAAAATTCTGTAAAACTTTTATACTGGCATGAAGGGACCAAGGCGGGTATAAGCCATGAAATCAAGCTTCGCCAAAAGGGAGGATTTAGTGGAAGAACGGATCGCGCAAAAGGCCTCGAGGATCAGGCTCCTTTTACTGGACGTGGACGGAGTCCTCACGGACGGCCAGATTTACTACGGCAAGGACGGCGAGGCCATCAAGCCTTTCAACGTCAAGGACGGGAGCTCGATCGTCTGGCTCAAGCGAGCGGGCATCGAGGTGGGGATACTCACGGGCCGCGTCAGTCCTCAAGTGGACGCCCGCGCCCGCGACCTGAAAATAACGACGGTTATCCAGGGCGCCTTAAGAAAGCTGCCCATCTTCGAGGAGTTCCTTAAAACCTCGGGCATGGACCCCGAGCATATCGCCTACATGGGGGACGACCTTCACGACCTGCCCGTGCTCAAAAGGGTGGGGCTCGCCATGGCCCCGGCCGACGCGATCCAAGCGGTAAGGGACGCCGCGCACTGGACCGCCCCCAGCCCCGGCGGGAAAGGGGCCGTCAGGGAGGCGGCCGAGTTGATACTGAAGGCGACGGGAAAATGGGATGAGGTGACCGCCATTTACCATGAGTGATAAATATCTCAATTTTTGTTGCATTCATTGATAGGTTTAGTATTATTTTTACAAATCAATAACGTGCTATTTATGCTTTCGTCAAGTTTTAGAGGAGATATTATATGAAAAATATTAAGTGCATTTTTATTCTGGCCATTTTATCCGTTCCCTTTTTGGTTATGGGCTGCTCCTTGATATCCGAAGTAGTAGATGACGTGGCGGAAATCGCTTTTGGTGAAGATAGCAACTCGAGTGGATCAACTCAAAAACCACAACAAAGATACTTCCCAGTGACTGATGATAAACTCAATGATCCAGACAATTGGCGTTGTTATACATGCCCCCGGTGTAAAGGAGGAGGTTGCTATTACGAATGTTATCAGCAGAATATTCAATCCGGCGGAGGATACGCACCTTGCGAAAATTTAAATTTCGCCAGCGGATGGTGCTATCCTGGAACCGCCAGGACCGGCATATGTCCCATTTGTGGAGGCAAAGGCAAAGTTTGTGAAAAAAAACAAACGTCCCAACAAGCGACAACTAATACCAGTAATGGCTGCAAATATGAAACCTGTCCCATGTGTGGTGGCAGCGGCGGTTATTGCAGGTCAGGGTCAAAGGATTGCACCAAATTTTCAAGCGATTTTTTAAAATGTAGTAAATGCAACGGTAGCGGAAAAATTAAAATTTGTGGAAATGGCAAGACTTCCACTCCGAAGAAACAAGTAATCACCGTTACTAAGAACGCTAATATTCGTAGCGGACCTGGCACAAACTATAGTATCCTGGGAACTCTTAAACCTGGCGTAAATGTAAACCTAATTAATGAAAAAGGAGAATGGGTTGAAATAGAGTATAGTAGCGGAAAAAGAGGCTGGATACATTCAAGCTTAGTTGCATACTACTAACTCAAACGGTTAAAATTACGCGCGTATAACTAATCAAGCGCGTGGCATGCATTATTGAATTTATATAATCTCCGCCATTTTCAGGAGATTGGCGGCGAAGTCCACTCCTTCCTCTCTGGACCTCTCGAGCCGTATGACGATCAGGGGTTTGCCGTCCTTTTCGTCGAACCCCATTGAGGTCCCTTTTTCCGGGAAGACGCGGCTGGCGCCGAGGGTCATGCATTTTTTGGGGACGCTGAGCCCATGCAAGGTTTCGGCCTCCGGCAAAAGGGAAGGAGAAAGATAAAGGACGCTGACGCCCTTTTCGTCCAGCCATTTCGCCAGATTCTCTTCCCCATCGTATTTCTTTATTACCGTATCATGGTCCAAACCGTTTATCTTTTTGCCTTTATAGGCGTCAAAGGAAGATTTCAACTCCTCGGCGTGGCCGAGGTCGGCGTCGGAATAAATCAGTCCTATCACTACTTTGCCGCCGGAGCGGGCCTCGAGGTTGCGGTCGAAGGTCAGCACTTTCAAAGTAAGCACGGCGACCGTGTCCGAACTCACGGATTGATTGGCATGGGCCCCGGGGGCCATGCCCGAGAACGCCAGGGCAACAAAGGTCAAAAGCGCGAACGATATTATTTTTTTCAATTCTCCTCCCTCCGCGTAAGCGCCGATATGGTGGAGTCAAATAGCGCGTTTATTTACTGCTAACGCCTTATAGAGCAAATATCGTGCTAAGGAAAGAAAAATATAGATAAAATATATTTTTGTTTAAAAACGGCGGCTTGTCAGAAAATAAAACGGATTCGGGCTTGATGAGCCAATTTTCGTGCCGCCAATATGGAATGTTATTCCATCGGAGTGCATCTTTTTGTGTCACCCTGGTGGCGACGAGGGAATTTTTAACGCTATCTTCTTCTCGGGACCCCTTTCTCAAGGGTCTTTGTCCAATTTTTCAGCCTGTTTCCAAGGTCTTCGGCCACGTCGGGATAAAGTTTCCTGACGTCGAAAGACTCGCTTGGATCGATCTCCATATCGAAAAGCATGGGACCTTTTTTCATGACCGAGTAGTTCGCGGTCCAGCAGGAGTGCCTCTTATGGTATTTCCAGCGCGGTGTCCTTATGCCCACTATCTTGTCGGCCCCGAGTCCGCCGTGGAAATAGAGTTCTTCATGGGGAGTGTCCGACTTTCCCGCGAGCATGGGCAAAATATTCTTGCCGTCGATGGGCCGGTCGCCGGGCGGCTCCAGCCCGGCCAGGGAAAGGGACGTGGTGAAAAGGTCGATATTCATGGCCATCTGGCCGCTGACCGAGCCTGGCGGAATTATTCCGGGAAGGCGGGCTATGCCCGGCACTCTTTGTCCTCCGTCGAAAAACGATCCTTTCCTGCCGCGTATCCCGGCGGTCCTGCCCTCATACCAGGGGCCGTTGTCCGAGGTGAAGAAAACAAAGGTATTGTCGGAGATGCCGTGTTGGTCGAGCCGGTCCAAAACCTCGCCCACGCTCCAGTCCAGTTCCTCGACGCAGTCTCCGTACGGACCTCCCCTGGACCTTCCCCTGAACTCGGGCGAGGCGTGGAGGGGAATGTGGGGGAAAGTGTGGGGCATGTATAAAAGGAAGGGACGGTCATGGTTCTCGTCTATCCAGGCGATGGCCTCCTCGGTGTATTTCCGGGTGAGATAGTTTTGGTCAACCGGGCTTTTCTCGATGATCTCGTCGTTACGATAGAGGGGAAGAGGGGTCATGTCGTTGGAGTAATGAAGCCCCATGAAATGGTCGAAGCCCCTGTGGTTGGGCCGGTACCTTTTCATGTCGCCCAGGTGCCACTTGCCTATGCAGCAGGTCTTGTAGCCCGCCTCCCCTACCAGCTCGGCCAGGGTCAGCTCGTTGACGTTCATGCCCGGTCCCACCATGTTAACGGCGTGGATAAAGGGAGTGGCGGGGTTGCGGATCGGAAAGTAAACTCCTCGAATCCCGATCCGGGATGGATACCTTCCCGTCAGAAGTCCGCCACGCGACGGCGAGCACACGGCGGCGCTCGAGTAGAAGGAGGTCAGCCTCACTCCATCCTCGGCCAGTCCGTCCAGGTTGGGCGTCGAGATGGACTCGCAGCCGTAGCAGCCCAGGTCTCCGTAGCCCATGTCGTCGGCCATAATGATCACGATGTTGGGCCGAGACGAAACGGAATCGTCCCCCCGCGCCCGGCGCGAGAAAGCCCCGGCCGAAACTCCGGCCCCCGCGGCCAACGCCGTCTTGATAAAGCCCCGCCTTGGATAGCCTGGTCCCTTCCCGTTTTGTTTTTCCTTCATCGGCGTCCCTTTCTCTCGCCAATTTATTGGAGGACTTAAATCGCAACCGATTATGGGCCTCTTGAAAACCACGCCGGTTTTTCCAGCGTGAAATTACTTATCGAAAACGCCAGACCGGCTTCCGCCAGGCCATGGGGCGCGATAATCTTCAACCGGGTGAACGGCGCGGGGCCCGTCCTCCAAAAATTCTCGACGCGGCGAATCAAACCGATGAATGAAACCGAGTCGCAATTTACGCGGCCCTCTTTGCCAAGGGGCGAGACCTCTGTTAATTTATTATAGTTGCGCGTGAGTTACAATCCCTCGCGGATTTGCTCCATCAATGAACGGGAAGGGGAAAAAAATGGGTCTTGATCCTATCCTTCTGGAAAAACTGGTTTGCCCCAAATGCAAGGGCGAGCTTTCGGTTTTCGGCGACGACGAGGGGCTTGACTGCAAGGCCTGCGGTCTCAGATACCCGGTCGAGAAGTACGGCGAGGACGTATGGGTCCCGAACATGATCATCGAGCACGCCAAGCCCGTCGGGGAATAAAGCCTTGGAGGAACTGGGCGACGATCCCGCCGTTTTGCTGGTCAACACGGCTTTCCTGGGCGACGTCATTCTCTGTACTCCGCTCCTTCGCGCCCTCAAGGCCAAATACCCGGGCGGCGCGCTCACCTTCATGGGAACGCCCGCGGGTTGCGAGACCCTCCGGGGAGTTCCCTTTATCGACGACTTGATCCCCTTTGACAAGCGCGGGGGAGAACAGGGCAGAAGGGGGACCATCGAGAAGGCCGGGCAATTGAGGGAGAGGGCCTTCGACCTGGCCATCTCCACCCATCCCAGCGCTCGAGCGGCCGTTCTTCTCGCCATGGCCGGAATAAAAAGGCGCGTGGGCTTCGCCACCTCCGACCTTCCCTGGCTTTACCACGAGCGGGTCCCTCGCTTTCCCGACGTCCATGAGGTCGAAAGGGACCTGGCGCTTCTCGGTCCGCTGGGAGGTCCACCCGCTGGTTTCAGGCCGGACCTCAGCCTCGCCCGGCCGGAAACCGGAGTCGGGCGGGACTACATCGGCAATGCCTCGAGGCCCAGGATAGCCCTGTGCCCGGGCAGCGTGTGGCCCACCAAGAGGTGGCGCGCCGCCGGTTTCGCCAGGGTCGCCGATATTCTTCTCGACCGGACGGGCGGAACGGTTTTCATTATCGGCTCGAGGGAGGACGAGGCGGCGGCGGCCGAGGTCGAGGCCCTCTCCTCGAAAAAGGTGGCCAACCTGGCGGGAAAAACGAGCCTCAAGGAATGGATGGGCCTCATGGCCGGCATGGACCTTATAGTGACCAACGACAGCGCTCCCACCCATATAGCGGGGGCCTATAACGTTCCGGTGGTGGTTGTATACGGGCCCACCGCGGCGGGGCAGGGGTTTTATCCTCGCGGCCCCGGCGCGGTGGTCGAGGTCCATGACCTCAAGTGCCGGCCATGCGGAAGACACGGGTCCAAGCGCTGCCCGGAGGGGCACTTCAAATGCATGGAGCTGATTTCCCCCGAGGAGGTGGCCGGGGCCGCCATGCGTCTCCTGAAGGAGGCGGACAATAAATGAAGCGCCAGCCTTTCTCAGCCTCGATAGTCTGCATGAACGAGGAGGACCGGATACGCGAATGTCTCGAGAGCGTAAGGTTCGCCGACGAGATAGTGGTGGTCGACTCGGGAAGCTCGGACAACACCGTGTCCATCGCCCGGGAGTATACCGAGAGGGTTTTACACCACCACTGGCCGGGCATGAGGGGACAGCGGGAGTGGGCCGCCGGGCAATGTTCTCATGAGTGGGTCCTTTCCCTCGACGCCGACGAAAGGGTCAGCCCCGAGCTTCGGGCCGAGATCGAGTCGGTCCTCGCCCGTCCCCGCCTCGAGGCCTCCGGCTTCACCATGCCCAGAAAAACCTTTTACCAGGGGAGATGGATACTCCATGGAGGCTGGTACCCGGACAGGAAGCTGCGTTTTTACAGGCGGGAGGCAGCGCGTTTCCTGGGCAGGGACCCTCACGACGCGATCGAGGTCGAGGGCGAGGTCGAGGCGCTGAGGGGCGACCTCCTTCATTACACCTATCGCGACCTGGACCATCACGCCCGGAGGCTGGTAAGCCACGCCCTGGTCAACGCCGAGAGCAAGCGGGAAGCGGGCCAGCGATTCGCCATGTCCGACCTCCTGCTTCGTCCGCCTTTCGCCTTTTTCAAGTCCTACGTGATAAAGCTCGGGCTGCTCGAGGGCATGCCCGGGTTCCTCATCGCCTCGATGATGGGCTATTACACCTTCCTCAAGTACGCCAGGATGTGGGAAATGGAAAGGGAGTCCAAATGAGCCGGGCCGGGTCGGACGGCTTCACCCGGAAACGGGTGGGCGCCGTTTGGTGGAGACTGGCCCCGGGCATGGACGAGGCCCTGTTGCCCATACTCGAGGACTTGGGAAAACGGCGGGAGTACCATCCCGCCCTCGGGGAGATCGGGACATCCTCGGTCAAGTCGGTGCGGAGGATCAAGGCCAATCGCCCGGGCCTGGCCGGGGAATTGACGGTCAAGACCTATTCCGAGTCGTCCCCCTTCTCGACGCTGACGGGGACCGCGGCGGCCTCGGCGGAAAAGGAATGGGAAATGGCCCGGGAGCACTCGAGGAGGGGACTGCCCGCTCCTTCCCATTTAGCCATGGGCAAGAGGAAGGGTAAATGGGGAGCGCGGGAGTACATCCTCATACTCGAGTCGCCGACCTCGCATGAGAGGTTCGACGATTTTTTCCGGACCACCTTCCGTCCCGAGCTTCCCAGCGCCAGGCCCATGGACAAGAGGCGGGTCATATCCGATCTTGCCGGCCTTTTGCGCCGCATGCACGACCGGGGCATCTCGAGGCCCAAGATCGAGCCGGGCAATATACTGGCCGCCCCCCGCTCGGGCGGCGGGGTGCATTTTATTTTCGTGGACCTGGGACAGTCCCTGGTCAGGAGATCCAAAAAAGGGATTTCCGTCGAGGAAAGGACCCTCGAGCTGGCCAGGTTCCATAAAAGCTTCTCCCCCCTGTTCAGCCAGGGATACAGGATCAGGTTCTACAGGGAATATTTCAGTCCCGATAACCTGTCCTCCCGGGAGTTCCGCGAGCTGGTCAAAAAAATCGTGGACCTCTCGGCCCGGCTGGCCATACGGGACGAGCCGGGCGTCGAAAAAAAAGTCAGGCAAAGGGTCGATCCCTACTTCTGGTTCGTGACCCGCGACCACCGCGTGTTCCTTAGAAAACCCGTCTACCAGAACTCGATCATCGAGTCCCTGGACAAGCTCGAGGCCGCCGAGAACAGGGTCCGGATCAGGATCAAGATGATCCGCGACGCCAACATGATCGAGGTCATGGCGAGAAAGCTCTCGCCGCCTCCCGACCGCGCTCGCGGCGTGGCGGGAGCGGCCGAGTGGGCCTTCATCATGAGCGCCATCATGGAGCACCACGGCGTGTCCCATTATCGGGTCATGGCCGCCATCGAGCCCAAGGGGGACCAGGGGGGGATAACCCTCGAGATTCCCCCCGGCCGCGGCGAGTACAACCTGGCCGAGTACCTGGCGCGCAAGGTGGCCGAGGAATTCTCCGGCGCGCCCTGGGACCGAAGGTTCCTCATTCGGGTGGCGAGTTTCCTGCTCAACCTGCACAACCTGGGATGGCGTTTTCCCCAGCCGTCGGGCGACGACCTTTGGGTCCGGTACACCGAGGAGGGGACCCATGAAATCCGCCTATCCAACCTCCAGAGAATGAGAAGGTTCAACCCGTCCGACGCCGAGGAAAGGCTAAGGAACCTTTTGGCCCTTCGCCTGGCCCTTCCCATTTCCCAGTCCGACGGGATAGTGCTGGCGGAGGAATACCTCCGGTTCTCGCGGGCCCACTCCAGCGACCGGCCCGGATGGAGAAAGAGGTTCCTCGAATGGCAGCTTGGAAGCGCGAGCGCGACTTGAGCCCGGCTCCGATTATAATAAGAAACGAGATCGAGTAATGAGAATACTTTTAGCCGCTCACATAAAATGGTACAACGCCGAGGCCGAGTACGTTCATCGCCTGGCCTTAAGGCTGATCCGGATGGGACACGAGCCCCTTGTCTGGGGAAAGAAGGACTCTCCCCTATTGCGGAGGGCTTCCGCCTCGGGCGTTTCCACTTACGGCGAGGGAGACCCCTCCTCCATCGGCCCCGGGCCGGCCGGCCGGGCGGCCGCGGCCTTGTCCCATCTGGTCCGGCGGGGAGGGTTCGAGGTGGTCGACTTCCACCGCTCGGAGGGATACCCCCTCCTGGCCCGAGCGGCCAAAAGAGCGGGGGCCGCCGTGGTCCGCACCCGCGCGGACATGCGGCCCTTCAAGTTCGCCGCCGTTAACGGGATGATCCACCGCTCCCTGACCGATTACGTGATAACGGGCAACGATCTTCTGCGCGACAACTTTATCCTCCGCCTGGGGTATCCGGCCGAGCGGGTGGCGACGGCCAGGTTCGGTATCGACCCCGGCGAGGTCAGGCCGTCCATAAGCGAGGAGAAAGCCCGGGCCGAGCTCGGGCTTACCGCCTCGGACAAGGTCGTGGGAATAATGGGCAGGCTGGGGCCGGTCAAGGGACAGGAGTTCGTTTTGCGCGCGGCCGGCAAGATTCTCGCCTCCGAGCCGCTGACGCGGTTCCTGGTGATATTCAATCACCATGAGGAGAGCGACAAGTTTCTTCCCGAGCTTAGGCGCTCTCCCTACCAGGATAAATTCACGCTGGCGGGCACTCGGGAAAACCCGGCCGACGTCATGCAGGTTTGCCGGGCGGCGATCATTCCCTCCGTGGGCAGCGAGGCCCATTGTCGGGTGGCACTCGAGTGGATGGACATGGGCGTGCCGGTGATAGGCTCGAGGGTCGGCGTCATACCGGAGCTCATCGATCACGGGGACACGGGCTACCTGGTCCAGCCCCGCTATTCCGACGCCATCGCCGAGTGCGCTCTCCAGCTTCTTAAGTACCCCGAGCGGGCCCGCGCCATGGGCCTGGCCGGCCAAAAGAAGCTGGCGGCCGAGTTCAGCCTGGACAAGACCGCCGAGGACAACGTGGACGCCTTCGAGCGGGCCGTCCGTCTGGCGAGGAGATGATTGACGCCCGGCTTGGCGTCTGTTGTAATTATAAGGACTTGCGGTACAAGGAGGATTAAAGGATGTATTTCGCGGGAGTTGACGTAGGCTCCATATCGGCCGAGGTCGTGATAATCGACGAGACCGGCCAAGTCGCGGGCCAGGCCATCGGCTACACCGGGGCCAACAGCGTGGCGGCCAGCGAGCGCACCCTCGAGGAGGCGCTGGCCAAGGCCGGGATTAAAAAGGAAGACATTAAAAGGGTGGTGAGCACCGGCTACGGTCGGGAACGCGTTCCCTACGCCGACGACAAGGTCACGGAGATAACCTGCCACGGGAGGGGAGCGGTGCATCTGTTCCCCGAGACCAGGACCGTGATCGACATCGGCGGCCAGGACAGCAAGGCCATCAGCATCGACGAGAACGGGCGGGTGCAGAACTTCCAGATGAACGACAAGTGCGCCGCGGGCACCGGCCGTTTTCTCGAGGTCATGGCCCGGGCGCTCGAGGTAGACCTGGTTGACATGGGAAATCTCGGGCTGGCCAGCGAAAAGGACGTTTCGGTCAGCTCGGTTTGCACGGTCTTCGCCGAGAGCGAGGTGGTTGGCCTCATCCACCAGGGCACGGACAAAAAGGACATCATCAACGGCATCCACAAGGCGGTGGCGGACAGGACCCGCGCCCTGGCCGGGCGGGTGGGGATAAAACCCATGGTGACCATGACCGGCGGCGTGGCCAAGAACCCCGGCGTGGTCAAGGTGCTCGAGAACAAGATCGGCGAGAAGCTCCATATCCCGGAGGAGCCGCAAACGGTCGGGGCCCTGGGAGCGGCGCTTATCGCCCGCGACAGGCACGCGGCCGGTTAGGCCGGCGTTGGCCGAGGAAGCAATGATGACGGACGGCGGCCGCGCGGAGACCCGGGAGGTTTTGCTTACCGAGGCGTCTTACGATGACGCCCGGTCGGCCCTCGACCGCGTGATAGAGGGCCTTGACCTCGAGGACTGGCTCATGGGCCTTAAGGGCAAGAAGGTCTTCGTCAAGCCCAACATGCTGGGGGTGTTTTCTCCCGATCAACACGCCACCACCCATCCCTCCCTGGTGGCGGCCGCGGTCGGGGTGCTGCGCGAGGTGGGGGCCGAGGTCACGGTGGGAGACAACTGCGGCGTGGGCGGCTACGGTCTTAACCAGCGGGTGGCCAAGGTGACGGGGATCATGGAGGCCTCCGACGGCGCCTACGTCAACGTGGCCAAGGACATACTGATGGCGAGGCTCGATTCCCGCTTCATGGACCGCATACCGGTCTCGCGGGCCATGCTCGAGGCCGACGCCCTTATCAGTCTTCCCAAGATGAAGACCCACTCGCTCACGGTGGTGACGGGAGGGGTCAAGAACATGTTCGGTCTCGTGGCGGGGGCGGGAAAGGGAAAAGCCCACGGCTCGGCCTGCGGCAACAAGGACTTCGGCGAGATGCTGACCTCGATTTACTCGCTGCGCCCTCCCGACCTGACGATCATGGACGCGGTGGTGGCCATGGAGGGAAACGGGCCCTCGGGCGGTCCCCTTAAAAAAGTCGGCAAGCTCCTGGCCTCGAGAAACGCCGTGGCCCTCGACGCGGTGACCTGCAAGATCATGGGCATCCCGGCCGAGGAGGTCCACCACCTAAGGTACGCGAATAAAAAAGGCCTTGGACCCCTCGACCTCGAGTCGATCAGGATCATCGGCTCGGTCCCGGCGGGAGGGAATTTCAAGCTGCCCGTTACCGTTCACAAGTACAGCTTTCTGGGAAGGTTTTTCAACCAGAGGTTTTTCCGTCCCCTTTCCAAGACCAGACTGGTCCTGGACCCCTCGAAGTGCAAAAGGTGCGAAATATGCGTCCAGGCTTGTCCCACTGGCGCCATGGGCATGGATGGGGACTTTCCCCGCATAGACGAGGGACTTTGTATCAAGTGTCTTTGCTGCCACGAGCTTTGCCCCGAGCACGCGTGGGATTTCAAGGGTTTATTCAGCCGGTTCATGGGCGGGGGGAGAATGTTTTCATGGAAGAAAGAGTAACTCTGGAGAGGGCGTGGGAGCTTATCGACCTTAACGTCAAGCCCCTCGATATCGAGCCCGTCGAGATCATGTTCAGCGAGGGCAGGGTGCTGGCCGAGCGGGTCATGTCCTGGGTGGACCTTCCCGGCGCCGACTCCTCCAAGCTCGACGGGTACGCGCTCAGGTCGGGCGACGTTCCACCCGGCGGCGCGGACCTCGAGGTGGTGGGAGCGGCCATGGCGGCCGAGCCCTATGAAGGGGACGTGCCCTTTGGCTCGTGCGTCAAGATCGCCACCGGGGCGATAGTGCCCAAGGACCTCGACGCGGTCGTGGCGGAAGAGGACGTGGATGAGAAAGAGGGCAAGGTCAGGGTCTCGGGTCCGGTTTCAGGGGGACAAGGCGTAAGGCCCAGGTCCGAGGAGATGCACGTGGGCATGGGCGTGGCCAACCCGGGCGAGGTTATGACTCCGGGCCGCATAAGTTTGCTCATAGCGGCGGGATGGGTCGAGGCCCGCTACGTGAAGCAGCCCCGGGCAAGGGTCATCGCCACGGGCGACGAGCTTAAGTCCCCCGGCTCGGCCCTCGAGCCGGGGGACGTCTACCCCAGCGCCGCGGCGGGAGTGGTCGCCTGGTGCCGGGCCATGGGCATGAGCGACGTGAGGCTGAGCCTGGTGGCGGACCATCCCTACGACGTGCAGGACGCCTTTCCCGACGAGTACGGGGCCGACCTCGTCGTCACCATCGGCGGGACCGGGAGAGGGGAAAGGGACGTGGTCATGAAGGCCCTGGACGCGCTGGGAGTGGAGATACTCTTTAGGGGAATTAAAATAAGGCCCGGGCATCAGGCGACGTTCGGAACGCTCGCGGGCGTGCCCGTGCTTTGTCTTCCCGGCGGTCCCTCCGCCTGCGACGTAACTTTCCAGGTCCTGGCCCGGCGGGTTGTAAGCGCCCTCAAGGGCATTCCCGAAAGGGGACTTCCCTACCGCCTGTCCACCCTGTCCGAGGACGTCAAGTCCCGGGATGAGGAGGACCATCTGGTCCGGGTCAAGCTCGAGTGCCTGGAGATGGAGAACGTGGCCACGCCCTATTTTTCTCCCAAGGCCCATCTCGAGATCGCCGGCTCTCATGGAATCGTAAGGGCCCCGGCGGGGCAGGACCTGAAAGCCGGGCAAAAAGTCAAGGTCTGGCTTAGCGGGGAGGGGCTGCGGGGAGGCTGAAGGCAAGAAGGGAGGTCGTCTCGGCGGGAAAGGCTCTAAAGCATTTCTTTCTCGGCCGGGTCAAGAAAGACGACTCGAGTCATTTGATCCGTTTCATGGCCAACTCGAAAACCCGATCGGCCGGCTTGGCTCCTGTTCTTCCCGACCGATATTCCCGGTATCTTCTTTCCGCTTCCTCTAACCACGGTCCTTCAACGTCATCGTCCTCGCCCCGGTCCAGCGTGGCCAAAAGCCTCTCAACCAGTAAAGCTCTTTCACGCAAGGGCAAAGCCGGCGCTTCTTTTTCGATTTCGCCAAGACTTTTATGCATTTGAATATCTCCATCAGTTAATTCGGTAACCGCGCCATCGGGCGATGAGGTTACGCGGCGGTTTTTTGAAAGAGGCCGCGATAGAAAACCATCCCGCGCCTCGCGGCGCCCGGATAGCGGAAGCTATCCGGGATACCCCGCGTTATTCTTCTTTTTTTGTATCGTCCTTTTTAGGATCGTTCTTTTCCGGTCCCTCCCAGGTCCCCTTGGATAACCTCCCCCAGACTTTTCCAATTACCTTGCCCGAGGACCCGGTAATGGTTTCCATGACCACGAAGAGTGCGGGCACGGCGTAGAAGGTGAAGATGGTTGAAACGGCGACCCCGCCCATGGTGGCGGCGGCGATGGGTACCAGGTATTCCGTTCCGGAGCCTCCGAAGATTTGCGGCGCGATGCCGGCGATGATGGCCAGGTTGGTCATGAGTATGGCCCGAAACCTCACGTCGGCGGCCTCCTTTACGCAGTGGGCCAGGGTCGCGTCGCATTCCCGCGTCCGCTGGATGGCGTAATCGATGATGAGGATTCCGTTGTTGACCACTATTCCCACGAGCATGACCACGGCCATGAGGGACATGACGTTGATGGTGAGGCCGGTGAAGAAGAGGGTCAGCACCACCCCGACCACGCCGTAGAGCACGGTCACGCCGATGGTGATGGGATGGACGAAGGAGTTGAGGATGGCGGCCAGGAGCATGTAGGTCAGGATGACGGCCAGGATGAATGCCACCATGATGTTCTGGAAGGTCTCCTGCATTTCCTCGGCGTTGCCCGCGAACTTATAGGAGTAGCCGGGCGGGAAGTCGACTTTTTTGAAATTCTCCGCCAGGAGCGCCTGGTTCTCGTTAAGGGTCAGGTTGGATATGTAGGAATAGAGTAATATGACCCTTTCCTTGTCCACCCTCTTGATGGAGGAGTAGCCCTTGGTCACCTTGAACTCCCCGAGCTGCGAAAGGGGGATGGCGCCCGAGGGCGACATGACCTTATAGGAAGCCAGGTCGGTTTCCGAGTCTCTCGCGCTTTCCTCCAGGCGGGCCACGATCTCGTATTCCTCCCCTCCCACGCGGAGCACGGCGCCCTTCTGGCCCTCGATCATGTAGCGCATGTTTATGCCGAGGTAGGCGTTGGGCAAGCCGTAATTGGCTTTCCTGTACTGGTTGGGGATGAAGTGTATCTCGTCCTTTGGAATCCGGTAGGAGTTGACCACGGCCCTGAAGTTTCCCGTCTCGAGCATGATCTCTCGCAGTTGGCTGGATATCTCGGCCAGCTTGTCGTAGTCGGGCCCTCTAACCTCGATGTCCAGGTCCGAGGTACCGGGGCCACCCTGCTCCGAGCCGGTGGTATAAATCTCCGCGCCCGGTATTTTGGCCAGGTCCTCCTGCAGGGAGTACATGATCTCCTCGAAATCTCGGTCCCTCTTTTCCATGTCCACCAGGCGGACCTTGACGGCGATCTCGTCGAAGCCCACGTTTTCGCCGCCCGCCTGGGCCGTGTAGTCCAGGAGCTCGGCCTCGGGTACCTCCTCCCTTATCACCGTCTCGATCTTCCTGACCAGCTCGAGGGCCGAGGAGTAGCTCGTTCCCTTCGGCATTTGGGCCTTCACGTTGAACACGCCCTCGTCGCTGACGGGAAAGAACTCGCCGCCCACGAACCGGATGAGGGAGAGGAATAAAAAGGATATCACTATGGTGGCGAGCACGGTCAGCCACGGATGCTTAAGCGCCGGTTCGACGCTCGCGACGTATATTTCCTTGATCCAGTCCACGCCTTTTTGGAAAACCTCGAGGGGCGCGTGGAGAAGCCTGGTGACAAGGAGCCTTGGTTTTTCCCCTTCCTCCTTTTTACGCAGGAAGATCGAGCTGAGCATGGGGGTGAGGGAGAAAGAGGCCACGAGTGAGAAGATGGTGGCGAAAACCACGGTCAGTCCGAACTGGTAGAAGAACTGGCCCACGATGCCGCCCATGAAGGCGATGGGCGTGAACACGACAATGTTGGTGCCGGCGGCCGCCAGGACGGCCACGGCTATCTCGGAGGTCCCTACCACGGCGGCGTCCTTGACGTCCTTTCCCATCTCGATGTGGCGGGTGATGTTCTCGAGCACGACGATGGCGTTGGCCACCAGGGTCCCGATGGATATACCCAGGGCCGCCAGGCTGAGCATGTTCATGGTGAAGCCGAAGGCGTCCATCAGGAGGAAGGCCGAGATGATGGAAGTGGGGATGACGGCCGAGGCCACGACGGTAATGCGCAGGTCCCGGAGGAACACGTAAAGCACGATGGCGCAGAAGATGACGCCGAGGAAGATGTTGGAGGTGGCGTTCTTGACGGCGGACCTTATGAAGGTCGAGGAATCGTCGGCCTTTTGCAGGGTCACGCCGGGGGGGACCATCTCGGCGGCTTTCTCGAGTCTTTTGTCGATGCCGTCGGCCACCTCGATGGCGTTGCCGTCTGAGCGCTTATAGATATCGAGAAGCACCGCCTCCTTGCCCAGGAAGCGCACGAAGGACTTGACCTGCTCGGAGCCGTCCTCGATCCGGGCTATGTCCTTGAGCCGGATCACGCCGTGGCCCGGAGCGTAAAAGGTAACGTTCTCGATCTCCTCGATGGACTTGGCCTCGGCCTTGAACCTGACCCCGACCTCGCCGTCCCTTTTATAGACGTTTCCCGCGGGCACGTCCAGGTTCTCCTGACCCAGGTGCTGGACCACGTCGGTGAGAGTCATGTGGTACTGGGCCAGTTTCTCCAACTTGACCAGGACGTTGATCTGACGCTTGGCCCCGCCCAGGACCTCGACCTTGGCCACGCCCGAGGCCTGGCTGAAGTAGTTCTTAAGGTCCTTGTCCGCCATCTCGTAAAGCTCGAGCGGCGTGTGCTGGTCGGAGAGCACGGCCACCTTGATAACGGGCATGCTGAGGGGATCATACTTGGCGATGACCGGGTCCTCGGCGTCCTCGGGCAGGTCCTGCTTGATGCCCTCCACCTTGTCCTTAACGTCAAGGGCCTTGACGTCTATGTCCACCCCCAGCTTGAAGCGAACGATGATATAGCCGTAGCTTTCGTTGATCTCGGACTGGATCGTCTTGATGTCGCTGATGTTCGAGACCTCGTCCTCGATCTTCTTGATCATCTGGCTCTCGATCTCGTCCGGACCGGCGCCCGGATATATACAGACTATCTGGACGAGGGGAAAGTCAAGCTCGGGAAAGAGATCGACGACCATGCGGGAATATGATTGGACGCCCAGCACCACGAAAACCATGACTATCATCACGGTGGTGACGGGACGGCCCACGAAGGTCTTGATCAGGTTCATTACTCGCCCTCCGCCTCCGCCTTGTCGGCTTTTGGCGTTTTTGATTCGCCAAGGTCCTCCTGGACCCGTATTTTCACGCCGTCGCGAAGGAGGGTCTTGCCGCGGAGGACCGCGGGCAGTTTCGGGTCGAGCCCTTCCCCGGAGACGACCGAGCGGTCCTCATTCACCGTCTCGACCCTGACGGGGACCTTGACCGCCTTGCCGTCCTTGACCTGGTAGATATACTGGCTGTCGTCCAGGTCCCGGAGCACGCAGCGGGAGGGCACGCTCACGGCCTCTTTCTCGTCGAAGACCTTGACCTTGGCCGCGGCGAAGGTCCCGATTTTAAGGGCCTGGTTTTTATTGTCCACCATCATCTCGAGGTCGAAGAGGCTGGTATAAGGGTCGGCGCCGATGGAAACGCGGTCCACCGTCCCGGACATGGTGGTCCCGTCGGCGGCGGTCACGGCCACGTCCTGTCCTTCCTTCATCTCGACGACGTCGGTGTCGCTGATATTGGCCTGAATCCGGACCTTGTCCAGGTCCGACACGATGGCCAGGGTGGTGTTGGACTCGGCCCTTTCCCCGACCCGGACCGTAAGCTTCGTGAGCACTCCGGGGATGGGGCTGATAAGGTCCACCGCGCTCAGGGCCATATCGAGGTCGGCCTTGGCCGCGTCCATTTGTATCTTCGATTTGTCCACCGCGTCCTTTTGCAGGACGCCCTTGGCGTGGAGCCTTTTATAGGACTCGTGGTCGCTTTTGTATTCCTCGTAAAGCTCCCGGGCCAGGTTGACGCGCGTCATGTTCTGGGGGTCGTCCACGTCCAGCCTGATAATGGGGGTGTCGGCCGGTACCATGTCGCCTATCTTGAACTCGATGGACTTGATGCGGGAGGGGTCGGCGGTTTGAAGGTGGGCCTCGACCGAGCCCATCACCCGGCCCTGTATCTCGCGCCACACCGCAAAGGGGCCGACCTCGACGGCCGTTGTCACCACGGGATATCCCTCCCGCCGGTTGATGGTCTCGATGCCCTCCCGCCGGCTTTCCCGCTCGCCTTTGACCATGTGAATCCGGCCGAACACGGCCAGGACCGCGGCCAGAGCGATAATCGCCAGGATTAAAGTCCTCTTCATTTTCTCCTCCTTCGGCGCGACCTTCTCGAGCGTCAAATATTAAAAGGGGCAAGTGCCGGCGGCTCGCGGCGCGTAAAATTCAAACGGCTAAATTCTTTCGGTCTTCCAGGTCTTCGTGGTGGCCGGTCGTGATCAGTTCGTTAAGCAGGACGACCACTTTGCCGATGGCTTCCTTGCCCGCGTACATCTCGGGCCAGATGACGCCGTTGAAGCGAAGGCCGTCGTGAAAGGCGATCATCAGCTTCACCAGGGTCGGCACGTCGAAATCTCTTATTTCTCCATCGGCCTTGCTTTGGGAAAGGTATACCTGAAGAGCGTCGAAGAACCTTTTGGAGATCATGTTCAGCCTGTTCCTCACCCTCTCCTCGCGGCAGGCCGCGGTGGAGAACTCGAGCCAGGCCAGGGTGAACGACCTCTCCTCGTTAAGATAGCTGTACATTCTTTCCACGTTGTTTTTTACGATATCATCGACGCTCATCTCATCGTTCTCGAAATCTTCCTTTAAATCGGCCAGGGCCTTTTCGCACCACTTCTCGAAAACGGCGAGAAAAATGTCCTCCTTGCTGGGGAAATGCCAGTAGATGCTGCCCTTGCTAAGGCCCGACACCCTCATGATATCGCTAAGGCTCGAGCCGTGATATCCCTTCTGGCAGAAGCACTCCATGGCCGCGTCCATGATTTGTCTTCTCCTTATTTCTTTGGGCATTTTTTTTCCCGACACGACTCGCTCCTTCATGTTCGCGGCAAGATAAACCGACCGTTCGGTCTGTTGACGTGAAAATATACAACCCGACTCCCAAAATGTCAATATATAGGAGGGGTAAAATTAAGACTCAACTTATATGAAGAGCTTCTTGCAAAAGTCCTTTTCTTTGCGGCATAGCCGCTTTGGAGTGCGGTCGCTTGAGACCGCTTTCGATGGCCTTGGCTTGACAAGGCCTATTAATACACCGGCTTGCCTCGCGTCAAGCCGCTCGGAAGAAAAGCGGCGTCGAGCCGCCGCACTCCAAATCGGGAATTTTGCAAGAGGCTCTGAAAATAGAAATTAAAGAATCCACTATGGCAAGTAACGTTTAATATGCAATTGTAACAATACGTTAAGAAAATTCGCGCGTGGCCTTAAGGCTCAGTGGACGCACGATCCGTCGTGCCAGTCTTTAAGACGCCTGGCGTCCGAGGTTTTGCCCAGGGTCTGGTAGCATTTCATGGCGCCCTGAACGGCATCCTTCAAGGGGGCCGAGCACGACGGCTTGGGCAAGGTCCCGCTTTTCGCGTACCCGTAGCGAAAAAGGACTTCCTCGTAAGACTCGAGGGCCTTTTGATAGTCTCCCCTTTCCATGTTTTTACTCGCCTGGAAGAGGAGATAATCGGTGGTCTTGCTTTTCTTGCCGAAGATGGTCCCCTTGAACTTGAACATGGAGTCTTCGGACTCATCAGCTTGCGGCGCCGCGGGTGGGGGCGGCGCCGAGGCGGTCTCGTCCTTGGCCGAGGCGCCGGCCGGTCCGTTCCCTCCGGAAAGGGGCGCGGTGGGCGCGGGAGCGGCGGCGGGAGCCGGGGCCGAGGAAGGCTTGGATTTCTTCATGTCCCATCCCCAGAATTCCTCGGCCGCGACGTTCTCCGGCTGAGCCGGCGCGGGGGCGGGGGTGGCCGCTCCGATCGGGACGGCCGTTCCCGGGGCCGCTCCCGGGGCGGTTTTCACGAACCCGTCCTCTAACCCTCGCTCGGGGGGTACAGTCTCATCCGCCGCCGGCACCTTGGCCACGGCCACCTCGATGGGAGGCTCGTCCACTATAAAGAGGTCGTCGATCGATTTTTCCGCCGCCTTATCCGCCTCGGTTTTGACGGCGTCCGGCTGGGCCTCGGCTGGCGCCGCTTCAGGGATAATTACGGAAAAATATATTCCGGCGCCTTCGGTTTCAGAGGGAAAATCTTCTGGTTGATTGTCCGCCGATTTGGGTTCGGCAGGCTCGGTTTCCTTGGGGGCCTCGGTTTTTGTCTCCTCCTTGGGCTTGGGAGGCTCGGCCGTTTTCTCGGCGGGAGCGACCGTTGCGGCGGCGGGAGGAGGAGCCATTTCGGGCGCGAGCTTGGCCGAGGCCCCGCCGGCGTCGGTATCCATGACGGGGGCCGCGGCGACGGCCGGCTCGGCTTTTTTCGGTTCCGGCTTGTCTTCCAGCGGCTCGGCTCCCTTTGTTTCCTCGGGGGCTATATAGGCGAGGATCAACGGCTTGGCGGTGGACCCCTCCTTCTCGCCGGCGGTGGTCCTGGCCATGATCTCGGCCTCGTCGGCGTCGGCTTTCATTTCCTCCAGTTCTTTATCGCGTTTTGCTTTTGTCTCTTGGTTAGCGTCTTTATCTTCGTCCGAGGCGGAAAGGGCTCTTTCAACCATCTCCTCCGCTTTTTTAATCTCGTCGTCGCTTGGAGCGGTGGGCGCGAGGCCGAGCTTGGCTTTTCTCGTTTCCATGCCTCTTTCGGGAGGGGGAGGCGCGGCTTCCCTTTTCGCGCTCAGGTCCTCGGTGGACATGGCCACGGTCATGTCCGCCTTATCGGTTCCTCCGATGCGCTTGCCGCCGAACCATCCCACGGCGAAGACGAGTCCCAGCCCGATTATGGCGACGGCGGCCGTCGCCAGGGGCCGGCTCATAAAGTAGGAGAAATCCAGTCTCGATATAATTGATGGCGGCTCTTCCTGGGATGCCCTTACCAGGTCCATGATTTTTTTATCGATCTGGACGGGCGCGGGAGGATCGGGCAGGGCCCTTATCAAGATGGCGGTCTTTTTAAGTTCCTCGAAATCCCGGGCGCACTCGTCGCACTCGGCGAGGTGGGCCATGAGTTCTTCTTCCTCCTCGCGGGGGAGTCCTCCGTAGATCAGGTCGATTATTTTTTCGTGGAACTTATCGCACTTCATTTTTTTTCCTCTGCCAGGAACCCGCCCTGGCTAAGCGCCTTCCGCAGATGGCCAAGGGCGTAATGCATCCTGGTCTTGACCGTGTTGAGGGGCACGCCGGTTATCTCGGCGATTTCCTTAAAGGGCAGCCCGGCGCGTTCCCTTAACAGTACAACCTCCTTTTGTTCGGCCGAGAGGGTCTCGAAGGCCTCCTCGATGGCCTGGGCCAGTTCCCGGCCGCGAAGGTCATCCTCCGGGGTGGGGCCGTGATGGGCCATCAGGTCCAGGCGGGTACCGCCTCCATCCTCCCCGATCGGGTCGTCGAGGGACTCGGTTATCCTGATCTTTTCCCTCCTCGCGTGGTCGATGGCCACGTTGCGCGCGATGGTGTAAAGCCAGGACGTGAAGTTCGCCGTGGGCCTGTAATCCTCGGCCGCCCGTACCACTCTCAAAAAGACGTCCTGATACGCGTCCTCCGCGCTTTCGCGCCCGCCGGTCAGGCGATAGAGGAAACCGAAAAGCCGCGAGCCGTGCCTTTGGATGATCTCGCTCAGGGCCTCGACGTCACCCCCGCCAAAGGCCTCCATGAGCTCCTCATCGCTCATCTTCGACCTCGATACCGGCGGGACCAGCTTAACCACCCCGGTCTTTTTATTGCCTTTCATAGTTATAAACGAATCAACCTCTTTCAGGTTCTAGCCTCGTCCGCACAAATCGGAAAATTTCGAGCCAAAAGGCCCGCCGCGGGTAAAGGCCATAAAATCAAGCTTTTTCAAGCAGGTCGGCCACCCTGCCAAAGTCCGAGATATCTTTGCCATAATAGGCGAAGACAACCTCGCCCTCGGGAGACAATAAAAAGGAAGCCGGGACCTGAAACTCGTCTCCCTCGAACATGCCGTGCATATGGCCCTTGAACGTGGCCCGGAGGCTGGCCTTCAGCACGGAGGGCGCCGTGAACTCCTTGAGCCCGCCCCGCCTGACCTCGAACCTGTCGTAGAGCTTTTTCTCCTTGTCCGGCACGAGAACGAAAGGGAGATGCCGGCTCCTCGAGTAGGTCTCGGCCCGTTTCTCCGTGGCCTGAACCACTACCACCAGCCGAATCTTCTTGGACTCGAAAAGAGAAAACGACTCGATAAGCTCGTCGATCTTTTCCTTGCAAAGGGGACAGCCGAGATGGCGTAAAAAGAAAAGCGCCAGCTTGCCGTCCTGACAATCGGCGGGCCAGTTTATTTCCTTGCCGTTCTGGTCATTAAAGGAAAAGCTGTCTATTTTGTCGCCGGCTTTTAGCGCCATTAATATTGTCCTCCCTCTTTATCGTCCGCTTAGTATTCCGACTGATCGCCAAGGCAACTTTTTTCGCCTTAAGCGACGCCAGTATAGCATATATCCTCCATTGGCTCTACATGCAAACGTGGCCGAATTTCCGTATTCAAGGCAAAACGTCTTCGCGGCGACGACCTCGAATAATGACTACGGACATCCAGCCAGGATAGAAAGTTCTTCCTCCAGGCCTTCCTTCTTAAGCTGAAAAAACTCTTATGATAGAAAAATCCTGGGAAGTTCTGGCGGACAAATTTCCCGATCTCGGCTAAACGACTTTAATATAGAGCCTCTTGCAAAAGTCCAGCTTTGGAGTGCGGCGGCTCGACGCCGCTTTTCTTCCGAGCGGCTTGGCGCGAGGCAAACCGCTGTATTGATAGGCCTTGTCAAGCCAAGGCCATCGAAAGCGGTCTCAAGCGACCGCACTCCAAAGCGGCTATGCCGCCAAGAAAAGGACTTTTGCAAGAAGCTCTATAATCATTATTTATCGGAATTTATCCGCGCCGTTCTAACCTTTGATTTTTCTTTTTTCCACGCTCCCCGATAGCAAGCCTCGGCAATATAAATTGCCAAAAGTGGGATTGTTTTTCCCGGTTCGGAGCATTGGGGGACAACCCGTATTCCCTCTTGATCGTAATGGCTTAATAAATAAAGACAATATTTGAGGAAAACAAAAAATCTCCGGCGCCGGGCTTGCATAAATCTCTTGATCGAACCTTACTCGACAATAGCTTTGTCTTTGGAGCCAAGTTATGATCAATAAATTTCTTTTCCTGGTCGTCAAGTTTCCCAAGCTGACCATAGCCGTGGTTTTGGCCTTAACGGCGGTCTTCGGGTATGGCTTTACCAAGGTCGAGTTCACCAGCTCGGCCGAGAAATTTTTCATCAAGAACGACCCCGACCGTACTTTTTTCGACCTGGTAAAGGAGACCTTTGGCAACGACGGCGTAACGGTCGTGGCCATGGTGGCCCCTCCGGGGGAGGACATATATGACACCCAGAGGTTGAAGCGTCTCAAAAGGGTATGCGACGAGCTCGAGTCGATCAAGGGCATAAAAAAGGTCGTGAGTTTGACCCACGTGGAAAGGATTTACGGCTCGGGCATGTCCATCAACGTTCAACCCCTGATCCCGGAGATACCGGACGAGCCCGAGGAATGGGCCGCCCTGAAAAACGCTCTTGCCGAAAACCACATGTACGACCGCAACCTGGTCAGCCCGGACAGGCGGACCGCGGCGATCAACATATTCATGGACGACTTCGACGACCGGCAGGGCCGCTATTCGGAGATACTCGACGAGGTCTCGGCCGTGCTCAACTCCCAGGCGGGGCCGGACTCTTTTTACGTCTCGGGCATACACGCCACCAAGCAGGAAACCCTGCGCGCCATCAAGCGGGACCTGGGAAGGTTCATGCCTCTGACCTTCGTTCTCATCGTGATTATTCTGGCCGTCAGCTTCCGTACTTTCCGGGGCGTGCTGTTGCCGCTGGCGTCGGTTTGCCTGGCCTCGGTGTGGACGGTCGGCTTCATGGGCCTGGCCGGGATTTCCCTCAGCATGGTAACGGTGGTGCTGCCGCCCCTCATCGTGGCCATAGGCAACGCCTATACCATCCACGTCATGAGCGAGTACGTCGAGCAGAGCGTCGAGGCGTCCGATCCCTCGGACCTGGTTTATTCCATCCTGAACCGGGTGTCCCTGCCCCTGGTGGTGTGCGGCTTCACCACGGTGATAGGCTTCGGCTCCCTGGGTTTTAACAAGATACCGGCCATCCGCGACCTGGGCGTTTCCTCCGCGGTGGGCGTCGTCTTCTGCGTGTTCATGTCCCTCGTGTTCGTGCCCGCGGTCCTGGCCCTGATGCCCTCGCTGAGGACGGGGGCGGAAAAGGAGGAAGAGGAAAAGGATGGGGCCGAGAAGCAGGGCCTGCTCGACGAGTTCCTCGCCTCGGCGGCCGAGTTCTCCCTGCGGAACCGGGTCATGATCCTGGCCGCGTGCATGGTCCTGGCCCTGGCCGGGGCCCTGGGCGGGTTCAGGATCGACGTGGACACCGACTTCCTCAGCTTCTTCGACAAGGACGACCCCGTAACCGTGTCCAACGAGATGCAGACCAAATACCTGGCCGGCGCGGCCCCCTTCTTCGTGATCATGGACGGCAAGGGGCCAGACGTTTTCAAGGACCCGGCCCTGCTCAGGAAAATGGACCTTTTTCACAACTGGCTGACCCAGGAGGTCGAGGGAATCGACCTGGCCGTGTCCCTGGTCGATTTCATCAAGATACTAAACAAGGTCTTCCATAAAAACGACCCGGCCTTTTTCAAAGTGCCCGACGACGGGAGAATGGTGGCCCAGCTCCTGCTCTTCTACTCCTTTTCCGGAGACCCCGCGGACTTCGCCCCCTACGTGAACGGCGACTACTCCCAAGTCAACGTCATGGTGCGAAGCCGCCTGGTGGGGTCCAAGGAAACGGACGCGGCCATCCGGGAGATCGAGGCCTACGCGAACAAGCTCTTCGGGGACAAGGTGGACGTAAAGGTCACGGGCACCATCAAGATGATGAACAAGAGCGCCAACGAGGTGGCCCTGGGCCAGATCAAGGGCATAGCCACCTGCCTTATCGTGATCTTCCTGGTGATGAGCGTGCTTTTCATTTCCCCTCGCGTGGGTTTTCTCGCCATGCTGCCCAACGTGCTTCCCGTGCTGGTCCTTTTCGGGGTAATGGGCTTCGCGGGCGTGACCTTGAACTTTTCCACCAGCCTTATCGCCTGCATCGCCATCGGCCTGGGCGTGGACGACACGATCCATCTCATGAGCCGGTACAACTCCGAGCTGAAGGAGGCCATCGACCCGGACGAGGCCATCAGGAGGACGATCAAGTCCCTGGGCAAGCCCGTTATATATACCTCGCTCAGTCTCTTCTTCGGCTTCAGTATCATCGCCGGCTCGGACTTCGTGCCCATCCGGCACTTCGGGGCCCTCACGGGAATGAGCATACTCGTTTGCCTTCTGGCCGACCTGTTCCTCCTGCCCGCCCTTATCTCCACGGTGCGGATCACCACCTTGTGGGACCACGTGGACCTGGGCATAGGCGGCCAGGTAAAGGGAGAGATTAGGCTTTTCAAGGGGCTGTCTCCCCACCAGGCCAAGATGGCCACGCTGATGGGGGTGTTCGGTTTCTACGCTGACGACGAGCGGATCGTGCAAGAGGGCGAGGTGGTAAAGGACCTTTTCGTGGTGCTGGAGGGAGGCGTGAAAAGCCACAACGGCGATATGGCCAAGGAGTCCAGAGTTGGCGAGGGCATGGAGTTCGGCTGTGCTCCCGGCCGGGACCCCTACTCCTCCGACGTCAACTGGGTCGCCGTGGGCGAGACCAAGGTCCTCATGATAAACCCCATGACCCTGGACCGGCTCAAGGGCGCCCATCCCAAGATAGCCGAGAGGATCGAGGCCAACCTGGCCAGGATTTCGTGAAAGGGAAGCGCTTACTTCTTGTAGTCCTTGCCCATCTGCCAGGCCGGACCCACGCGCTCGCCCATCCGGTAGTAGCTCCTGTCACCCACCGAGTAAACCAGCGGGGCGACCTTCATCATGTCGGGCTTGCCGTCCACCAGGCAATCCTCCTCCGCGTGGGCCCCGACGACCTCGCCGAAAAAGGCCGTGTCCGGACTTAGCTCCACTTCATGGATCAGCCTGCACTCGAGGCATACCGGGCATTCCCCGGCCATGGGGGCCGTGCCCAGCTCTCCGTAAAAGGTCTCGAAAACCTGGGTCTTGTCCACTTTATGGCCGGAGTTGATCCCGCAGTAATCCACGGCCCGGGCCATCGAGACGGAGGGCACGTTCACGCTGAAGGTCTTGTTCTCGCGTATGCCCCGTACCGTGTAGTGGGCCTCGTTAAGAGAGACGCACAAGGTGGAGGGCTGAAGGTTCACTACCCCGCAAAAGGCCGCCGTCATGTAATTGGGCTTGCCCCCGACGTTCGCCCCCACCAGCACCGCCGGCATGGGATACAGGAAATGTCCCGAGCCAAGGTTCTTTTTCGCCATCCGTTCCTCCTTCTCGCTTCCAATCAGCTTCGGTCCGCGTCGCCCTTCTTGCCGAAACCCGGACCGAGCTTGTCCGAATGAAGCTCTCCGCCGCTGGCCCAGTTTTCGCGGTCGTGCTCCTCGATGATGACCGTCACCCACTCGGGCTTGACCTCGAGTATTTCAACCATGGAGTCGGTCACGGCCCTGGCCAGGGCGCGCTTCTTCTCCACCGGCCTTCCCTTGGCTATTTTGATCGTAACGATGGGCATGTTGTTCACCTTTGAATCAAACGGGTAACCCATAGCTCGCCTATGTGGGCGACCGCCAGGAAGCAGTTCATCCCCTCCGCCATAACGGGTAACCCACATAGCTCGCCTATGTGGGCGACCGAAGGGAGCAGGTCGGCGCGTATAACTTTAATACCCGACCCGCGACTTTATATTTTCCAAGCATAATCGCGGGAGAGCGGCAACCCCCATTCTTGGTACCACCCGACCTGCTCGCTATGCTCGCCCACATAGGCGAGCTATGTGTAAACATGAAAGCGGGCTGTCCTCCAAGACGGTTTGAGGTATAACCGTAAACCAAGGGGTTGCAATGCAGGGCCCCAAATAAATGAAGGGAGGTACAGCCCAATGACAACTTATCTCGGATTGGACGTGCATTCAAGGAGGACGGTGTTCGTGGCCCAGGAGGAGGACGGAAAAATAATCGCCCGGGGGGACGTGGCTACCGACCGCGCCGGCTTCGAGGAACTTCTCGGCCGGCTCGGAGGCGAGCTCGGGATCAAGACCGGCCTGGAGAGCGGGGCCCAGTCCTTTTGGGTCAGCGAGCAACTCTCCGAGCTGGGGTTTCACCCTTACGTGATCAACGCCGCCGAAGTGCGGGCCAAGTCGCTCCGCCCCAACCAGAAGAGCGACGGCCGCGACGCCCTCGAGATTTGCGACGGTCTGCGCCGCGATCTTTACGTCAGCCGCGTCTACGTGCCCGGCCGGTCCGTTCGCCGCCTGCGGTCCCTGCTCGGCCGCCGCCGTTTTTTCATCCGCCAAATGACGTCCCAGGTCAACTCGGCCAAGGCCCTTTTGCGGGGCGAGGGAGTTCGAGTGTCTTTCCGCCTGAACACCGCCTCAGGCTGGAAGCGGGCGCTGGAGTCCTGCCCGGACTCCTTCCAGCGCGACCTTTTGCGGATGCACTTTCGGACCTGGCGTCAGGTCTCGGAGGAAGTCGCTCGCTTGAACAAGAAAATCGAAAAGGAGGCGGGCGCCCATTTCGCCGATGCTTATCCCCTGCTCCAGACCGTCCCCGGCGTGGGTCCGGTGACGGCGGCGACCTTTCTTTCCGTTATCGCCGACGCCGGGCGGTTCGAGCGGAGCGGCCAGGCGGTAAGCTACCTTGGACTCTGTCCGTCCAGTTGGGACAGCGGCGACCGGGTGGTCCACGGCCGTATCACCAAGCGCGGGTCCTCGGAGGCCCGCTCGATGCTGGTGGAGGCGGCCCATCACGCGGGCCGTCCCACTCACCCCCTCAACCCGTATTTCGCCCGGGTGGCGGCGAGGCAGGGTTACAAGAAGGCGGTGGTCTGCGTGGCCCAGCGGCTTTGCCGCGTCATGTGGAGAATGATGTTGGACGGCGAGGAATTCGACGCGGGCAAGCTCAACGTGACGCCCACGAGCAAGGTCAAGACGAGGAAGTATTACTGGAAGATCAAGGAGGCCGTTTGACTCGTTGAGGTCGCGTCCGTGACTTGGCCGGCTTGAGGGCGGGCCAGGAGGCGCGAGAATCCGTGTCACTCCAAAATAGTTTTCGGCGACTCCTTGGTAACCCGTGGCCGCGAAGGCCTTCTATGTGTATGGAGCAACGCCGGGACACCGAACGTATTCGTGAGGCTTACGACCTCTTGACCTCGAATAGATGGTTGGAGGGAGGCACGGACCGGGGGGCGCTTTTTCATCTTTCCGTCATGGGATTGACCCGAAACAATCCCGCCCTCCGTCCCTCGCCCGCTCGGTCCTCCGGTCATGATTCTTTCGGGTAAAGGAGGGTAGACGGAAAGAAGAAAAAGCTTTGGCAACTGGAGGATGAGACCGTCCAGGGTTGACAATTTGCTTTCATAGATGGGTTACGCCGGAGGTCCCACGCCTGGGGGCAATGAAGGTTACCTGTTGGGCATGTTGTTCCCATTTGAATTAATCCATCAATTTCCGTTCCGTATATTGTTCTTGGCTTTCTCGATAAGGTTATATACTCTCCTCACGTCATCGATATATTCGAAACTCGGGATAAATGGGCCGATGTTCCATGTAGACCAAGCCGCTATCTTCCCATTGTCAAAGTGGGCTGGGAAAAATGACTTTGCACCGAAAAATATGCTCCCGCTTCCGTCTTTTTTCTCCGAGACGCCGACCATGCGGGGAGTAGCCAGACACAACGTCAATTTATTTAATTTCATTATTTTTGAAAGAAAGATAATCCTATTTGTGGTCACGGCATAGATCGTATTCTTTCTTCTATAAGATTCAATTAATAGTCTTCCGAATGAGAAGTAGAATCCAAGTAACATAAATGGAATAGAATCAATTAAGATAAAAACGGACGGCCAGAATTTTCCGGGGTTTACCAAAATGCCTATTTCTAAAATGATTAAGAAAGAAAATATATAAGTGCCGAAAAAAAACATGATTACTTCATCTGCATATGGCCTCATCTTCAATCCGGCATCAGGATAGCCGTACCAGAGTATCTTTTCCTCTGGGAGCAGGATATTTTCGACGTCTTTTTTGCTTAATGGCCTCATCAATCATTTTCCCGATGGTTCAATTGGAAATATACATGAACGGGTAACCCACATAGCTCGCCTATGTGGGCGACCGAAGGGAGCAGGTCGGCGCGTATAACTTCAATACCCGACCCGCGACTTTATATTTTCCAAGCATAACCGCGGGAAAGCGGCAACCCCATTCTTGGTACCATGCGACCTGCTCGCTATGCTCGCCCACATAGCAAAAGCGATGGGTTACCTGTTCCAGATGATCCACCGATCCCTCTAATCCCGGATAATTTTCCTGTAAAGGCCGGGGCGATGATATTTACCTAGGTATTCATCGAGAGGGTATATTGTGTTGCCCACCGTCCAGGTAAGGTCGTCCTTAACGTTTTCTGAAAAATCAATTGAACCATCGGGACCGAGAATTGCCCATCCATCTTCAAAAAGGTAAAGTTTGCATAAGAGATCGCCCGTCGAAGGGTTGTAAAAAACGATCCACTGATCAATGGCTTCATACATGAGAGCTTTACCATTAAGGACGTATCTAAAACTCTCATCCACCTCACCCATCCTTGGTCTTAGCCCTTTAAAACTGTTGGCAAGGGAACCATTAGTAGAATTGTAAATCAATATTTCCCCATTTCCGGTTATTGCCGCAATTTGCTCGCTGTCTGGGCTAAAATCAACTGAAAAAACTGTAACCTCTTCAATGCTTACAATCAATCTGCCGAGATTGCCCTGCTCTTCATCTTCAAAGTCCTTCAATCGTGTTGGATTCTCCACTGAAATATCATAAATGTCTATTGAATCGTCACAAATTGCTATTTTTGAGGAGTCCGGACTGAACGCAAAACTTAAGCCATGGCTTGGACAATATCTACAAATGAGTTCCTCTCCAGAAAAAGTATCAATGACACAAAAGACTCCTGCCCCACTGCTTCCCTGTCCCCAAACGCGTTCACCTTTTTTACCATCTGGGCTAAAAGTTGAAAGATCTGGTAAAGTAGAAATTTCCTGCATATCTTTTGAGTCAATTAACTTTCCGTCAGATAAATCCCAAATTGACAATTTCTCAAACCAGGAAGTCGTCACTAAAACGTTTTTGCCATTTGAAAGTTTAGGAGGTCCTAGGATAAAATCAGATTTCGTTTGAATTGTAAGGAGTGATGCGCTGGATGACATGTCCCATAAATCAATCACACCATCTTGACGCCCTGTAATAACAATATTATCTTCTAGGATAAAGCCTAATAACTGTGAATCTTTTGCATTGCCTTTGAGCGTTGCTGTAATGGTTCCGGTTTCGAGGTCGATAATATCAATTTGTCCATCCTCTAGAATAATGGCAATCCTCGAATCATCCGGACTAACAAGGTAATCACGATATGCCGATTCTGTTAAGACAACGATATTGCCCTGCTTGATGTTGTAGGCCATTAGCTTGTCCTTAACAAACACACCAGTACAGAAGGCTCCCTTAAATATCTCTTCCTCAGTTTCTTTAAAAATTGTTTTTTCGTTTTCCAGAAGAAGAAAGTCATCATTAGGAGTCACTCGTTTTGAATTCACTTGAATATCATGATCATCAAAGGACCAAATTGGTTTACGAGTAGAGATTTTCCAGAGTTTATCAAAACCAATTAAATATAAATTGCTTTGGGCAAGTCCTAAGCCTGGTACGGAATCACAGTATACTTTTCTCGGAACAATTTCTAGAGTATCGAATTCTGAAGATGTAAGATACCCAAGCCTCAGAACAATTGACTCGCCTTTTTCTACATATTGGGCTATCGTTTGACAGTTTGGACCTAAGGAGGAAAAAATGACGTTAGAATGATCAAAAATTGTCCTAATCTTTTTCCCCGAGGGGACTTCATAATAGCTCAATGATGATGTAGTATCATTAACTTTACAGCTTACGACCAGCATGTCTTCTTCCCGTGTTAATCCTACATCAAGAGGAATGCCTTCAGGCTTGATAGAAGCAAGCATATCTCCGGCTACAGCCTCCCAAAGTTTCACATATTCGCCAGCAGTGATTAGAAGTTTGCCATTTGCGCTAATAATTATCTTGTCAATGGAACTATAGTATCTTTCTTCAAAAATATTGCTGCTGATTCTATCCCCCACCCATCTTACATCCCCTGAGTTATTATCGATAATCTCGATTTGGCCATCAAAATTACCCAATGCTATGAACTCACCATCCGGGCTGAAGGCAATATCAGTCGGCAGGTAGACGCCCCATTTTATGTAATTATAATCAATATGCTCATACTCGCTCTTTGGGAGGTGAGCGTTTTTAATGGTTTTCCTGCATTCACCTGTGGACACATCCCACAAATTAATTTCATCAATTATACCGCCTTCAACATAGTAGCTAGTCGCTGAAGCAATTAGCTTTGAATCAGGGCTGAAAGCGATGACACTCGGTTTGCCTGCGTCTATTTGTCGAATAATTTGTCCTGTTGACGGTTCCCATAAATCAATTAGGCCATCATCGTTCGCTGTGGCTAGTAGGCTACCATCACTGCTGAATGCCATATCCGAGGCTGAAAAGTTCTTCTTTTGAACGGTAAGCCTCTGCTTTACTCCCGGTCGTTCATACGGGTTGAGTCGCCCTGAAGATAAAGCTCCAGCATCGTCAAGGTTTTCGCTTTTCTGGCTTGCATCTTTTTCTTTCTTGGTTGAGCAGGATATGACTAATAATGAGCATAGTAACGCAGATAATATTTTTGCCGATCTTACCATGTTTGATACCTCTCAATGTCCACGTTCAGGGAGAGCGAACCTTGATTTATCGATGGAGACCATCAGAAAGATTTCTCCCTGATGTTAAATACCATCATATCAAACTGCTTACCTAACGAAAAGTGTCCACTCCTTTTGCTCCTCAATTCTCCTTTTGCTCCTCAATTCTCCTTTTGCTATATTTTTAGACACTGCTGTCCAAAATAGGACGGACCTTGCCTTTGCCCCATTATAAAACGGGTAACCCATAGCTCGCCTATGTGGGCGACCGAAGGGAGCAGGTCGGCGCGTATAACTTCAATACCCGACCCGCGACTTTATATTTTCCAAGCATAACCGCGGGAAAGCGGCAACCCCATTCTTGGTACCACCCGACCTGCTCGCTATGCTCGCCCACATAGGCGAGCTATGTGGGTTACGCCGGAAGTCCCACGCCTGGGGGCAATGTAGGTTACCTGTTGTTATGTTACCAATGAAATTCAATAGATCTTAATTCGCTACATGTATCTGAAGTCCTCCAGCTACCGTCATCATACTCGTATGCTTTGCATACCCACCAATAACGTACTCCAGGACCAAATGTCCCGGAAAATCCATTGGATTGCGTATATGTTGGCACGGAAGTCCTTACAAAAGAACCTCCTCCCGTTGGTGGAACCGGATCAATGGCAATCAGCAGTTCGTAGCAATTTGAACAATGGTTATAGCCTGTGTCCGCGCCTTCAAAATCTCCTCCCCAAGTAAAAGTGATAGGGTCCCCTATTTTGTGAGAACTACCCTCTTCAGGGGTCAGCAAAGTTATGGGGGCGTTAGGGCCGCATGGGGATTCATCACCTCCACCTCCGCCTTCTCCACATCCATTCAGGATAAAAAATGTTACAATAAAAAACAAGACTGTATTTCTTGTCACCTTCATCATTATTTTCCGCCTCCTCAAGATAATATTAAGACCGTTCTGGATAGTCTTTTGGCCTGAAAAAACTGCATTAGAACTGGCTGTCAATAACCTCGCGGGTTTTCTATTTTGAAGATTTGAAGTTTTCGTCCCTTTTGCGATAGTCTCCATTAAGTACAATAGATGGTCACTTTAACCCATTATGGAAAGAAGCCTCGATAATGCTTTGACATATTTTATATATACCAACTTGCTGATCTATGTCAAGAAAAAAGAAATATTACCCCTACTCCTTCACGCTCCTTTCATCAATTCCCAAATAGGGATTAAAGGCGTAGTCGGTGGAGAAGCCCTCGGGGAAGCTCCATTGGCTCGATATGGCCCGGGCGGGGTCGAGGCCGAAGTGACGCCAGGGGGCGCCGGCTCCGCCTTTTTCGCCTCCCTTGCTTGGCGCGTCTCCGTCCAGGGCGAAGGGGAGGAGGCCGTTTGCGGTAAGCTCGGGCGGGACGCCGTGAGCGCCCGGCGGCGGGACGTAGGCCCGGTACTGGCTAAAGGTTTCCCGCTGGTGGCGGCGCGGCCAGAAGCCGTTGTCGCCCGAAACAAGAATAAGGTCGTAGCCCACGTCGCGGTCGCTCGGTCCCTTTGGCTCCTCGGCCTTGGCCTTGTATCGGTATTCCACTCCCGTGCCGCCGCGGAAGTCCTTTCTTTTCAGGACGCCCCCGGCCCTGGACCCCAGCGCGTACGGGCCGTGGCCGCCTTGCTGAATATAGATTTGAGGATGAGTGCCGTCCCGGAAACGGGGCCGTCCCGCGGACAAAGGCTTTTTCGGCTTCACGGACGGGTCGGTAATATAGTGCCTTGTATAGCCGTGGGGCTTGGTCATAAGGAGTCTGAACTCCTCCCCCTTCCCGGTCTTTTGGAGGACAAGCATAATGCCTTCCGTGTCGTTTTCATGATAGGCGCCGGGCACGGCCTTCATCCATTTTCGGTCGTAGTCGTAGGGGTGGAAAAACTCGTAGAGCACCAGGTAATGGGTCCTCGTCTCCATGACCTCGTAGTAGACGTAGGCGCGGTATGGAGCGAACTTTCCCGCGGCCAGGCTCTCCTGGTTGTTGGCGCCGATCCAGTCGCCGTCGCCGTTAAAGGCCGCCAGGTAATCGGCCTCCGGGTAATACCAGGTATCCTGCCAAACGTCCGGGCTCCAGCGGGCGGCAATCTCGAGATAGGGCTCGCCTCCCCGAGCGGGAAGCGCGATCAAAAGCGGCGCGAGCGCGGCAAGGGCCGCGAGAAAAATAAGGCCGTAGCCGTTTTTCGCAAGCCGAGGCATTATTAGCGTCCGGCCTTACTCGGTGAAGATGATTTCATTGAAGGCCGTGCCCTTGACCTTGATGGTTTCTCCATTGGCCGTCAACTCGACCTCGACAGGCTCGACCACGCGGAAGTACCAGGGCTCGGCGATGAAGGTGTTGATGGCGACCTTGGCCGCCTTGCCCCACCACTTCTGGTCCAGCTTGGCCAGCACGTCGAACTTCTCGGTGGGATTACTCGTGTCCACCATGGCCCTGGCCGAGCAGCCGTCGCCGGACAGCGCGTAGGTCACCTTGCCCGGATAGGGCTTGCCGCTGGTCTGGTCGGTCTTGACTTCCTCCTCCTCGACCTTGACGTCGGTAAAGGTGCAGATCACCTCGTCGTCGTTGGCCACCAGTCCGAAGCTGAAGTCCTTGTCGAACTTGTCCGGCGTGGTGAAGCTCGAGATAAGCAGGGTGTGAGTGTCCGAGCGGAACTTCATGTTGTGCCACACCTTCTGGAAGTTGGCCGGGTTGGTCACGGTCAGGCTGTGGTCGATATATCCCCAGCCCGAGACTGGTACTTCCTTGCCCTCGACCGTGAACTTCCCCGTCACCTCGGGCCTGGGGGCCGGGTAGTTGATGTACAGGTAGTCGCCCTCCGAGCCGAACGCGGCCTTGCCGTTGCCCAGGACCATGCCCGGGACCCGGTTCTTGTACTTGAGCTCCATGCCCAGGCCGTCGGCCTCGAGTTTAAGCTCGTAGCCGTCCGCCGTCTGTCTGAAGTAATTGTCCTTCAGGGTAAGGTCGAACTTGTCCTTCTTCATGACCAGGTCCTCGGGAGCGAAGTCAACGTCGCGCACGATCCGCTTTCGCTCCGGCGTGACCACGGTAAAGCTCACGGCCGGCGTGTGCTTCTTGACGCCCGTGTTCGAGATCAGGATGTTGACGTACCCGTAATGGCCGCCCTCGGTGATGGCGATGAGGAAGTAGTTCTCGTTGTAGAAGAAATCCTCCGTGGGGTGGAGGTTCTGGTCGGCCATGGTCAGGGCGTTCACTTTGCCGGGCGAGCCGTCGTCCTCCAGGAAAAGTTTGACCGGCTCGGCGCCGAAAACCGACGCGGCCCAGACAATAGCGAGAGCCAATAGGGCGTAACGTTTTTTCACAACCTGTCCTCCCTTGGTTTGGTGCTTGGTCCCGGAGGGCCCCAGGCGGAGCCGGCCCCGGATGCCAAGAGTATATGGCCTTGCCAGGGAAACGTCAAAGCCCCTGAATTTATTATTATACTCGACTGTCAGGAAATGAGCGGCGGCGATATTTCAACCTGGAAAAAAATTTCGCGCTCTAAAATGCCTTCCGCGTTTAAGGGATTATTTTTTATTGCGAAAGATACTGAAATTCAAGGCTTATTAAAAATATTCGCCAACTTTGAAAAATTTTACTAAAGTTTTTTCCCCTTCGAGCCGATAAGTATACCAGCGGAGCGAGCGCCCATTTGGCGCTCCCTTTGGTGAACGGATATGAGAGTTGGCGGATATGGCAATAATATCCAGTACTACCCGGGCATGAAAACGGGCGGGGCACGAGGGATCGTCCCGGGCGACGAAACCGGGGACGAGGCCCCAAAACCCGCGGGGCTGCCCGACAAGGACGCCGTCTCGGATGGGATGTTCCAATTACCCGAAAAAGCAAAGGAATCTTCATCGGGGCGGATGAATCCCCAGGACCTTTCCAGGGAAGAGAAGGAGACGGTCGAGAAACTCAGGGCGCGGGACCGGGAAGTTCGCGCTCACGAGCAGGCCCACCTCGCGGCCGGCGGTCCCTATACGGGGGGCGTCCAATACGAGTTTGCCGCGGGGCCGGACGGGTCCCGATACGCGGTGGGCGGTGAAGTCAAGATCGACGTCTCCGAGGTACCGGACGATCCCCAGGCCACCATCCAGAAAGCCCAGGTAATAAGGAGGGCCGCCCTGGCCCCGGCCAACCCCTCGCCGGCCGACCGCAAAGTCGCCTCTCAGGCCTCCCGCATGGAAAGGCGGGCCCGGGCCGAGCTGGCCGAGGAAAAGGCCGAAGAGGCCGAGGAAACGCGGGAAGAATCGGCCGGGAAGACCAACGTGTCCGGCGAGGAAGCCGCCGCCGAGAAGCCCAAGGCCCCTGAAATCGACGCTTTGTCCCCCGCGCCTTCACCCCCCGGCGGCGTGGCGACCCTCGAGTACTCCTATTCATCCCACCTGAGGAGGGTCAGCACCTCCGGCGCCAATCATCTCCACTTTCTGCCCGACCCCAGGCAACTGCATTTCGATATCTATGTTTAACGCCGCCAAACGCGAGAGCCCCGGGGACCTTATGGGCTTCCGTGGTCCGGGACGTTAGCCGTTCCGCGGCGTGCCTATCTTTGAACAATCCCGCGACCGTAAAAAGGATAGTTAAGAGCCTCTTGCAAAATTCCCGCTTTGGAGTGCGGCGGCTTGTGTACAGACCGGAGACATGCTTCACAAGTGTTCGGGCACATAGGTAACATATTTCCTCGCTTGCTCGCGCTCCTGCTATTGACCTATTTTTCCTCGACCTAAGTTTATCTATGCATCGATCACGTGGCCAGTCAAGGGCGGCGCAGCCGTCCCGCAGGGATTTACCCTTGACGGGCCTCGTGGAGATGCTATCGTCCTCATGGTCGAGAAAACCTTTTATCACGTTTGCCTCCAGCTATGGTCTCGCAGATCGACGACCATGATCCGTTGGCGGCAGTAATAAACCTCGATCACGCCGTCCACTTGTGTATTTCGCAAGCCGACCTTTTCACCAACGAAGGCCCGCCCCACCGGATAAAACTCGCCTTTGATTCTAACCGCCCCGCCCGGGTTCACCTTGCAAGTCGGCCAATCATCCCGATACCAGACTTCGGGCAGAGTCTCGGGATAGGCAAAGGGGCTCATCGCGTAACGGCTGGCCGGCGTGTTCATGTCCAGGGCCTCGTGGGGACGTTCATGGTTATAGCAGTCGCGAAAACGGTCGAAGGCTTTCTGACAGTCGTTCAGGGCGCCGAAGTTGCGTCCCCTTATCGCCTCCTCCTTAAGGGTCCGGTTGAACCGCTCGTTCTTGCCCTGGGTCTGGGGATGAAAGGGACGGCCGTGGCTGATGCCGACGCCGAGCCTGATCAGCCAGGCGCTCATGTAGTTGTAACGCGAGTTCGGCGCGCAGAAGCTCGATCCGTTGTCGGTAAGTATGCGGCTGGGCAGGCCGTAGCGCATGAAGACCGGCGCCAGGCTTGCCCGCACGGTGTCCGCCCGTTCGTTGGAGCAGGCGGTGACCGTCAACGCGAACCTGGAGTGGTCGTCCACCACGGTGAGAGGGTGACAGGAACCGGCCGCCGTCGGAAAATGTCCCTTGAAATCCATCTGCCACAACTGGTTGGGAGCCTCTCGTTCGAAACGCTTCATGGGACCGCGAGCCTTGCGCTGGGCGTCCCGCAGCCTGCCGTTGCGGTCGAGGATCGCCGTGATCGTGCTCGGCCTTGGCACTTCGTCGTGACCAAGATCGATCAGCCGCCGCTCGATTTTGCGCCCTCCCCAGGTCGGATGCTCGTCGCGAACCGAAAGCACCAACTGCTCGACCTCCGGGCAAACACGCTGGGGAGATCGCCTGGGACGGCGGGACCTGTCACATGCCCAGTCCTCTTCACCGCTTTGCCCACGGCTGATCCACTTGTAGCCGGTGCGGCGACTGATACCGAATCGACGGCATAACTCGCTTATGTTGGAACCTGGCTGCATCGCTAAATAAACAAAATCCTTCCTCTGAGACACTTCGGTAACCTCATTCCATGGCATCTTTCTTCTCCTGTATTGACATACAGAAGAATGTACCAACTGTTACCCATGTCTCCGAACACCTGTTACCCATGTCTCCGGTCTGTACACTCGACGCCGCTTTTCTTCCGAGCGGCTTGACGCGAGGCAAGCAGGTGTATTAATAGGCCTTGTCAAGCCAAGGCCATCGAAAGCGGTCTCAAGCGACCGCACTCCAAAGCGGCTATGCCGCAAAGAAAAGTACTTTTGCAAGAAGCTCTTAAGTGTATACATAACTTTGCCGCGGAGAGGGACGCGCAATCCCCAGCATACAAGCTAAGACATGCCATTATTCTTTTCATCTTGATTTTCTCTTATCATTATTGATAGATGCATAAGTAATGCGGCGGTTTAGGGCAAGAACGGCGTATTTCTGATCTGTGGATGCATGCTCTGAGGCTTGACCTCGCGACTATGGCCACATGCCGGCACATCCGCTTTGGGGATGCTTACATTATATTGAATCAATTTTCCACCCTGGGCAAGGTGGTGGTCGATCCCATGATAAGCCATATAGACGAGGGCGTCTGCATAGGATGCCAGGCCTGTATAGGCCTTTGCCACTACGGGGCCATAAAGTTCGACGAGCTGAGGAAGATAAGCGTTATCAACGAGGCCGTATGCAGGGGATGTGGAAGCTGCCCCGGGGACAAATACATGAACTGGGCCGACAAGCACGAGTTTTTCAAGATTCCCGGCGACACCCTCATGTTTCATATGACGCGCATGCTGCACATGAGCGCCTTGTGCGTCGGCTGCGGCCAGTGCTCGAGCGCGTGCCCTCCCAGCCGTCTGGACTTCTCGATGAAGGGATTAGGCGGTGGATTATGGTTTCCCGCGCCGTGTTGAAGATTTTTCCCGGTTGTGATAACCAAATGTAAGGCGATCCAACACTATTTACAAGGGACGGAGCATGAATCGTAATACAATGGGAAAAATCATCGTATCGCTTTTGCTTTTACTTTTTTCGCCGGCCATGGCGACCCTCTCGCTGGCCGAGGATGGGGAAGGGGAGGGCGGGGGCGTCACCGTGCGGGTGCGCACCGTGCCGCCGGGGGCGACGGTCAAGGTGGACGGCGTGGAAACCGAGCACCTTACGCCCGTCGAGTTCGAGGTCGAGCCCGGAGCGCGCGAGGTGGTCATATCGCTTGAGGGTTACGACGAGGTCACCCGCGTGATCGAGGCCCGTCCCGGCGAGGTGAACGACGTCAGGGCCACCTTGCACCCGACGCCCGAGCACGCGGCCGAGGATAAAAAGGCAACCTTCGAGGGCGGGTACGCCATGATCGGAATGAACCACCTGGACCTTGTTACCTCGAGCGTCATGCTCGAGAAGGAGGGGACCGAGCTGCTCTTCCGAGACGTGGCCGAGCGCGACTCGGGCCTGCTCATCATGTTACGTTACGTAAGACCGCTGGATGACAACGTCTTTTTGCTGGTCGACGCCGGCTACCAGGACGTGAGGTTTAACCTGGCCAACCCCGAGTTCCCCGAGCCGGTGGGAGAGGGCCCGGACATTGACGTTTTTTTAATGAGGGGAACGCTGGACTTCTCCCTCGGCGTCGGCGTCGGCGACAACCTCATGGCCTACCTGGGGGCGGGAGGTCACTACTCGACCCTGTACGACGAGGATGAGACGGGCCTGTTCCGAGGAAACAACCTCAAGTCTTTCCAGGGTTACACCCTAAAGGGAGGCGGTTTCTGGGACACGAGATACCACGTCATGTTGGGCGCGGAATACCAGTATCACTGGTCCTACGAGATGGAGGACTTTTCCCTGGCCTGGTACCTGGGATATCACTTCTGATAAAGTCCCTTTTATACTCTCCTTGTCGCCGGCGAAACCGTCCGTATATTTGGATGGGGCGACAATCTTTATGAGTTGAACAATACCTCATCCTACCCTTCACCGGGAAATTGTCTCGCCTTTTTTCCCTGAAAGGCCTTTACTATGTTAATATTCACTTGTCCGCGAGGTGAGTTGTAAAGAATAACATTCCTTCCAGGGGGGCATACAATGAACGGCGACGATACTTCGCGTCTTTTGAGTGAGCTTTTAGCCTCGGTAAAAAGTCTCGAGGCAAGGGTCGCGGCCCTGGAGCGGGCCATGCCGGCGGATATAGGGCCCGCCGAGTCTCCGCCGCCTCTGCCCGTTTCGGTGACCGCGTCTCCTCCCAGGGAAACGCCCGCGGCGGTCTCAAGCGAAGCCGTACCAGCCCCTGCGGTTCAGGCGGACTCTCCGCCCGCTCCCGTGCCCGGCGCCCAGGTCAACGTTCCTTATCCTCCTCCTCCCGCCGCCGCCCCCGCGCCTCCCAAGGCGGGGATGGAGGGCAGGGTGGGAGTGCTTCTTTCCCGGATCGGGGCCGTGCTGGTTTTTCTGGGAGTGGCTTTCTTCCTCAAGATCGCCATGGACCATATCGGAGACGTGGGCAAAGTGGCGATAGGTATCGTCTCGGGCATGACGCTTCTCGGCGGCGGAGAGCTGGCCCAGAGGAAATCTTACAACGCCTTTGCCCGGGCGTTGACCGGAGGCGGGTTGGCCGTTCTGTACCTCTCGGTCTTCGCCGCTTTCTCCTTTTTCGATCTTATCGGACAGGCGCCGGCCTTCGCCATTATGGCCCTCATCACGGCGGCGGGCGTGACGCTTTCCGTCCGCTACAACTCGCAGGTGATCGTGGTGCTGGCCATGATCGGCGGTTACCTTACGCCTGTTTTATTGTCCACGCACAGGGACGCCCAGGTCGCGCTCATGTCCTATATCATTATCCTCGACGTCGGTCTCCTGGGCCTGGCCTATTGGCGGCGGTGGAGGGTGGTGGCGCTCCTTTGTTTCCTGGCCACCTGGGGAATTCAACTGGGATGGATGCTCGCGTTTTTCTCGACCCATAAGTTCGCCCCGACCTTTTTCTTCGCCACCGTCTTCTTCCTTATATTCGCCGCGATCCACGTTCTCCATTCCCTTATCAACCGGATCAAGGCCGGCCCCGAGGACCTGGTGCTGGTCACGCTGAACGCGGCGGCATACTTCTTTTTTGGTTACGGCCTTTTATCGGACCTGGGTTATGAAAAGGCCCTGGGAGGATTCTCCCTGGCCCTTGCCCTCGTGTACCTTCTCCAGGTCCGCCTGTCCATGCGGCTAAACCCGGAGGACTCGAACCTTCACCGCTTTATGGTCGGCCTATGTGTCGCCTTTCTGACCGTGGCCATACCGCTTCAGCTCGAGTACGAGAGCGTGACCATCGCCTGGGCGGCCGAGGCCCTGGCCCTTACCGCCTTCGGTCTCTGGTCGAAGAACCAGTTCATACGGTACCTTGGCGTCATCGTTCTCGCGGCCGCGGTGGGCCATCTGTTCTCCATGGACACCGAGCTGTTCCACGACAAGGCCATCCACCAGGGCAAGTTCGGACCCATACTGTTCGCCGTAATCGTCACCTATGGCTCGACCCTGGCCGCCCTGCAAGGGACCCTGTTCTGTTACAAGAAACTGGGCGACCCCGCCGAGACGCCCAACTGGCTGAAACCCCTTCTGCACCTGGCCAGCTCGGTGGTGCTTTTAGTCGGCATTATGATCGCCAACCATTACATGTTCGAGACGGACGCGAACCCGGACTTCTTCTATGGGAGCTCGAGAAGGGCCGAGTCTTTAAGCGTTTCGCTCATTCTCGGCCTTTACGCCTCGGCCATGATTTTCCTGGGCATCCTTTACCGGTTCAAATGGCTCAGGTACTTCGGGCTGGGAATTCTGGCCATTGCCCTGTTCAAGGTTGTTTTTGTCGATATGGCCAGGCTGGCCCTGACCCTTCGCGTGGCGTCCTTTTTGGTCCTGGGCATACTGCTTATCGGGCTTTCCTTCCTCTACCAGAAATACAAGGACAGGATCGAGGGTATAGCCTTCGCGGAGGAGGAAACGTCTTCCCAGGCGCCTGCGTCCGAGGCCTTGCCTCCACAACCCGAGGATAAAGTCGAGGAGAATGGAAATGAAGATTGAGTGGATCGGCCGGTCGGCCGCGGCAACGGCGCTTCTCATGGCTATCGCCATCTTACTGCCCCGTCCGGCGGGGGCGGACTTCGATCCGAAGGACTGGCGTTTTTATAAAGAGGCGCTTCCGTCGCCGCCCGGTCCTGACGGCTTCGCGGCCGCGGCCCTTGACGGCGAGGTTTACGAAGGGTCAAGGGGGGACTTCGCCGACCTTCGCCTGATAAGCGAGTCGGGCGAGGAAATCCCCTACGTGCTGGTGACCTACTCGACCGAGGTCAAGCGGACCGCGCTTCAACCGGAGATACTGAACGTGGCGCGGACCGGCGAGGGGCAGGAGTTCACGGCCGACCTTGGCGAGTCGGGCAAGCGTCACAACCGGATAGACCTCGTCCTGGGAGGGATCAACTTCAAAAGACCGGTCACGGTCCTGGGCTCGGACGACGCCAAGGACTGGAAAACCCTGCGGGAGGGGGCGTACATCTTCGACTTCACCGGCGACGTCCGCGCCCGGAACACGGCCGTCAATTATCCGGAGTGCACCTTCCGCTTTCTCAAAATCGAGATAGGCCTGGAGGACGGACCGCCCCTGGACGTGGAGGGGGCCACCCAGTATTTCATCGAGGAGGATAAAAGCGTCTATGACAAGTTCACGCCAAGGCCGACCTGGAAAAGAACGGACTCGAGACGCAAGGCGGCCGAGACGCGCTACGAGTTCGAGGTGGACGGCCTTCCGATAAAGAGGATAAACCTCGAAGTGGCGGACGCCGAGTTCATCCGCGACGTCAAGGCCTACTTGATAGACCAGTACGAGCCGGCGTCAAGATACGATCTGGTGGACCTTGAAAGCGGAGGCACGGCCCTGGCCGAGCCTGACGGCGACCGGATCGGCGGCAAGCTAAGCTCGATCGAGGTCCTTATGTGGCGAAGGATATTATTGGTTGGAGGGGCCGGAGAAGAGGAACTTGTTAAGACGCTGAAGAAGGCGGGGACCGGAGGAGATGAGGCCAGGTCTCTCGCTCGAGACTTTCTGAGACGGAACTGGGAGGCTTGTCTTCTGGACGGGAGGGAAGGACAGGGGACCACCCTGGGGCAGGGCGCCATATACCGTTATTTTTTCAGGACCTTCAAGTCCGAGGACCTGACCATAATGACCAGCGAGAGGCCGACGGGGCATTTCTTTATCCGCGTGGTGAACCACGACGACAAGCCCCTCGAGGTGACCGGGGTCGAGGCCGAGGTGCTCACTCGAGCCCTCGTCTTCCGGCCCCCGGAGAAGGGTAAGCTGAGGGTTTTTTTCGGCGCGCCCGAGGCCGATAAGGCCACCTACGACCTGGAGCGGCTATACTCGAGGGTCAGGGAGAAGCGGCCCGCCTTGGGAAAACTGGGACCGAGGCTGGATAATCCGTCATTTATCGCCAAGGCGAAAAAACCCGAGCCGGCGCCGCCGAGGGATTACAGGCTCCTCATCTGGCTGGCCCTTGTCCCGGCGGTGTTGTTCGTGGGGTGGCTGGTTTTCAAATCCATGAAGGACATTAACGCGGGTTCGGGAGAGGAAAGATAGAAGTCGAGCCGGGATAGTATTTCGGGAGGTTTTTATGCGCGTTGGTTTTTTTGGGGTGGGCCTGATGGGAGCCCCCATGGTCGAGCGGCTCGCCATGGGCGGACACGAGGTCATGGTCTTCAACCGCACTCGGGACAAGGCCGAGGCGATAAGGAACGGCAAAGTATCCGCGGCTGGCTCGCCTTTGGAGGCCGTTCGTTTCGGGGAATGCATCATCCTCATGCTGGCCGACTTCACGGCCATCGATGAGACCCTGCTTCGGCCCGAGTGCCTGGAGGCGTTGAAGGACAAGTCCGTCATCCAGATGGGAACCATCTCGCCGGGGCAGAGCCTGGAGGCGGACGAAAAGGTCAGGGCCGCCGGCGGCAGGTACCTCGAGTGCCCGGTGCTGGGCAGCATCGGCCAGGCGAGGTCCGGGACCCTGCTCCTTATGGCGGGCGGAGACGAGGAAGTCTTTCTGGACCTGAAGTGGATTCTCGATCGCTTCGGTCCGTCCCCCAGGCTGATAGGGCCCGTGGGCCACGGCGCCGCCATCAAGCTGGCCATGAACCAACTCATCGCCGCCCATATGGCGGCCTTTTCCCTGTCCCTCGGTTATATTCAAAAGAGCGGCGTCGATCTCGACAAGTTCCTGTCCATACTCAGGGAAAGCGCCCTTAACGCCAAGATGTTCGACAACAAGCTGCCCCGGCTTCTGGAAAGGAAATACGACAACCCCAACTTTCCCGCCAAGCACCTTCTAAAAGACGTTGACCTTTTCCTGGGCGAGGCCCAAAAAAGCGGGCTCGACGCGGCGGCCCTGGCGGCGATCAAGGGCATCCTGGAAAAGACGATCGACTCCGGCGGGGGGGAGGACGACTACTCGAGCGTTTTCGAGAGAATATTTTCCGGTTGATCCATCCGCGCTTTACTCCTCACTTTATCGGAGCATGATAGCTAAACGGATGTATATACGAACGCCGTAAAATCGCCGCGATTAAATTTTTCTCGAAAAACATCTTGACAGCATTTACCATATTTGGTAATATGTAAAGCGGCCACGAATTTAATCTAATGTTCTCAAGCGGAGGCTCAAAAGTGGAAATGGAATACGTGGACGAGTATTTGAATCACCTTGTGGTTGAACGCGGACTTTCGATGAACTCGGTGGAGGCATATTCACATGACCTCTGCCGTTTTTTTTCCTGGCTCCCCGGCAAGGACCCCGAGAAGGTCGAGGCCGAGGACCTTCGAAAGTTCATGGCCTGGCTCAGGCGTGACGGTTTGTCCGCAAGGTCCGTGGCTCGCGCCATGTCCGGCGTGAGAGGTTATTTTCGCTATCTCCTCGAGGAGGAGTTGATCGACGAGGACCCGACCGAGCTTCTTGATCGTCCCAAACTTGGCAGGACCCTTCCCGGGTGCCTCAGCAGGGAGGACATGGAGCGTCTTCTCGACGTTCCCGACCAGCACAACGCCGAGGGCATAAGGGACAGGGCCATGCTCGAGCTCCTTTACGGAGCGGGCATGAGGGTTTCGGAACTCGTGCGCATCGCGATCAACGACGTGGACCTTGGCGCCGGCGTGGTCAGGCTCTACGGCAAGGGATCGAAGGAAAGACTGGTTCCCGTCGGGGACGTGGCGGTCAAGAGGGTCGCGCGTTACATGCGGGAAGTCAGGCCCGGCTTCATGCGCAACGGCGTGGCCGACGAGCTTTTCCTCTCGAGACGCGGCAAGGCCCTCACGCGGCAGGCCGTTTGGTACAGGATCAAGCGGCACTGCGAGTCGGCCAACATCAGCAGGAAGGTCTCTCCCCACACCTTCCGCCACAGCTTCGCCACCCACATGCTCGAGGGTGGGGCGGACCTGAGGTCGGTCCAGGCCATGCTGGGCCACTCGGACATCTCCACCACCCAGATTTACACGCACATCGACAGGCAAAGGCTTAGAAAGGAATACGATAAGTATCATCCCCGCGCGGGTTGATATAGTGGTTGAATACGCTCTCACGTCAAAAAACCACCCTAACCAAGCCAGAGGCCCGGCGAATACGTCGGGCCTCGAACTTTTGCCTTGAGCGATGGCCCGCGTCGCAATAAAATAAGGTAAATCCGGGAAAGGAAGACCGAGCCATGATAAACATCGAACTTACCGAGCATGAGCGGGACCTCATTCGTCTGTGGATCGAGAACGTGCAGATGGAAGGCCAGCACTGGGGCGACGGCATGGCCGTTTTCCCCGACGAAAAAATGGTTATAGACAAACTCGACAGGCCCGGCGGCCTGCGGTTCACCAGGTTCCACCTCGAGCTGGTTCTCGATTGGGCCAAGTCCACTCACGGCAACGCCGCCTTTACGGTGGACGAGCTTAACCTGCTGGATAAAATCGGGAAGGCGCTGGCCGAGTCAAAATGAAGTCGTCGATGAAAAAGGACGCGCTCCTCCTGGCCAGAAGGCTCCGGGAGGCGGGCTATGAGTCATACCTGGTCGGCGGCTGCGTTCGCGACGCCCTGATGGGCATAAGGCCCAAGGATTACGACATAGCCACCAGCGCTCTTCCCGGGGAGGTGATGGGGCTTTTTAAAAAGACCATACCCGTGGGCGCCCAGTTCGGCGTGGTCATCGTACGCTTTCGGGGCCAAAACTACGAGGTCGCCACCTTCCGGGAGGAATGGGGATACGAGGACGGCAGAAGGCCCGATGGGGTCCGCTTCACCACGGCCAGGCAAGACGCGAAGAGACGGGACTTCACCATCAACGGCCTTTTCTACGACCCGGTGGAAGACAAGGTCATCGACCACGTGGGCGGCCAAAGGGACTTGGAGCGCGGCGTGATCCGGGCCATCGGCGACCCTGACGCTCGCTTCGATGAGGACAAGCTGAGGATGCTTCGGGCGGTGAGGTTTTACGCCCGCCTCGGGTTCGGGATCGAGAAGAAAACGGCCGCGGCGATCAGGCAAAGGGCCGGGGAGATAAACCAGGTGAGCGCGGAAAGGGTAGGGGAGGAGATCGGAAGGGTCCTAACCCAGGGCGGCGCGGCCGGGGGGATACGGATGATGGACGAGCTTTTGCTACTCGAGCAAGTCCTGCCCGAGGTCAAGGCCATGAGGGGCGTCGAGCAGCCCGCGGCCTTTCACCCGGAGGGAGACGTGTTCGAGCACACCATGATCATGCTCGAGTCCATGAAGCCCCGCTACGGATCGCGTATCGAGTTCGCCATGGCCGTCCTGTTGCACGACGTGGGCAAGCCTCCCACCTTCGAGGTCTCGGACAGGATCAGGTTCAACGGCCACGCCTCGGTGGGCGAGAGGATGGCGGCCAAAATTATGAGGCGGCTTCGGTACCCGAACGAGAAGATATCCATAGTTAAGGAACTGGTGCGGGACCATCTGAAGTTTATCGACGTTCCCCGCATGAGGCCCTCCACGTTGAAGCGCTTTCTCAGGGCGGACCATTTCGACCTCCACCTCGAGCTTCACCGCCTCGACTGCCTGGCCAGCCACGGCGACCTCTCCAATTACCGCCTGTGCCGCTCGGCTCTCCGGGAGATGAAGGACGACGTGAAGAAACTCCGGCCGCCCCGCCTTATAAGCGGCGACGACCTCATCGATATGGGCCTCGCGCCGGGCCCTGACTTCAAGCTCATCCTGACGGCCGTGGAGGACGCCCAACTGGAAGGCCGCATTACCACCCGCGACGAGGCCCTGAACTTCGCGAGGGACTTTCATGTTCCAAGGGAAGAATAGGTTTTAAATACATGGAGTAAAAAGTAATCGCGAGCCATCAATTTGCATCACCTCTCAATAACCCGAAGGGTGATATTTGAATAGCCGGAAGGTATTCCTATGAGACAAACGCCCCTGAAGGGGGCGGACAAGAAAGAGGTCCGACCCCCGCGGGGCCGAAATATCCATCCCATTCGTTCCGTAGGCCAATGGGCCTACGGCTATTCAAATCAGTCCCCCGCGGGGACATGACGCATGACAATATTTATCCGCTCGTTACTATTCTGAATCCGGTTTCGCCTTTCCCTTCAAATCCTCCAGTTCTTTCATGGCCAGGGGCATGAAGATGAGGCCCACGCCTCCGCGGAAGATAAGCTTGACCGCGGGGATGAAGAGGGTGGCGGCGGCTATCTCCTCGGCCCCGCCGTACATGGAGAAGAAGGTTATCCAGGCCACGGTGGTGGTGCCGAACTGGCCGAAGGCGATGGGCAGGGCGGATATGACCGACACCAGGGGAATGCAAAAAAGGAAATATAAAAATGGCACGCGAATCCCAAAGGCGTGGGCCACGAGGTATAGACCCATCAGGCTGACCAATATGGCGGGAAGGGTGTAAAGCCATCCCAGCAGCCAGTGGATTGGCCGGGCATTACGGAAGGCTTGCCAGAAGTCTCCCTTGTAATTCACGGAAAGCCTCTCCATAAAAAGGCCCTTGCCGCGAAGGGACAGAAGACCGAACTCGATCATAAAGATAATGATCAGGATAAAAAGAGGTCCCCACAGGCCCAGGTTCAACTCCGGAATCTGATCGCGCCGGAATAAAGCAACGTAAACCATTACCAAAAGGAAAAAAGAGCAAACGCCGAAAATGGCCATGCACACCCGCCAGAAAAGAAGACCCGCCTGCCGGCTGGGAGTAATGCCCGTCTTGCGCATGAAATACAGGAACACCCCGCCCGCGGCGAAGGTAATGTTGACCATGGTTAAAAGGTAGGCGGCGGCCTTGATAAAAAAATAGTCCTTAAAGGGAACGGGCTTGTCGAACCACTTGAAGCTTCTGGTGGTAAAGGCGGCGTCGGTGGTCCAGAAGACGAGAAGGGGAAAGGTCGCGCCAAGCAGGGCGAGAAGTTTGTCGGACTCGTCCCAGGCCTTTTTCAGCTTGTCCCATTCCACGTCGTCCAGGCTGTAATACAAGATAGCCGCTGACACGGCCATGGTGATAATACGCATGGCCCACCGTGAAGCCGTTTTCTTGAAGCCCGCTTTTTGCTCTTTCTCCTCGGGTTTTTGTTCCTGATCTTCCATCACCTTTGCTTTCGGGCGTACATTATGGGGCACGCGTCGGCGTCGGTCAAGGCGCGACAAAAAGCCGTAATGTTTGACAAAAGGGGAGTACTCCAATAAATTGGGAGCGCGGGAGGTCCCAATGCCGCCGAGAGTTCTTTTATCATCGGTTTTCAAGCCCTTTGCCATAGATGGCGTTTACGGCCGGGCCGATTCCAAAATCGAGCTTTACCACAACCAGATAACCAAGTATCAGGGCGTTTTTTCCATGCGCTCCTTTATGAACTCCTTCGGGCTTCACGCCATTGCCAACAATATCGAGGTCCCCACCACGGTGCTGGATTTTCCCACCCTCGAGAGGTTCCGAAGAGAAGTTAAAAAAGGCTACGATATCGTGGGCATAGGCTCGATCATGCCCAACTTCCAGAAGGCCAAGCGCATGATCGAGGAAACGCGCGAGTTGTCACCCAAGTCCACGGTCGTGCTGGGCGGATTCTGCGCCACGGCCCCCAAGGTCAAGGAGGTCATGGGTCCGGACTACGTTTGTCGGGGCGAAGGCATAAGCTTCATGCGCGACCTTCTTGGTCTTTCGCCGGAATTCGAGTTCAAAAACCCCGACGTGTATCACGAGGACAGGGAAATTTTGGGCGTGCCCGTGCGCGGCGTCAAGTACCCGCATATATGCGTCGGCCTGGGTTGCTCTTACGGGTGCGAGTTCTGCTCGCCCAGTCATTTCTTTGGCAGGAAACACCTTAAGTTCTTTACCTCGGGCGACGCCCTTTTCGAGGAGATGGTCCGGGTAAAGAGGAAATTCAAAACCAACGTGGTCAGTTTCATTGGTGACGACAACTTCCTTCTGGACCGGAAGAGGGCGGACGAGCTTCATCGCCGGGTCGTTGAAAGCGGCGAAATCTTCAATATCTTCCTTTTCGGATCGGCGGACCTGGCCGAGAAGTTTGGTCCCGAAAGGCTGGCCGAAATGGGGGTCGGTCTCATCTGGATCGGCCGTGAAAGCAAGTTCCACGACTTCTCCAAGAACAAGCGGACCGATATAAAGGAACTGGTCTCCGAGCTGAAGAAATACGGGATCAAGACCATCCTCAGTTCGATCCTCCTGGTGGACGACCATACCAGGGAAAACATTATGGAGGACGTGGACGAGCATATAGAGTGCGCGCCCGCCTTCAGCCAGTTCTCCCTTTATGCTCCGGTTCCGGGCACTCCTCTTTACGACAGGCTGAGCGAGGAGGGCAGGATACTCACGGCCATCCCCTTCGAGGAATGGCACGCCTTCAAGCAACCCTGGTTCGTGCATCCCGAGTTCAACCTGGTCGAGGCGGAGAAGGCCCAGGAGCGGGCCTATGTGCGGGACTTCCACGAACTGGGCCCTTCGACCATGAGGTTCATCCAGGTCGAACTCGAGGGCTGGAAAAATCTTGGAAAGTCATCCAAGCCCCATCTTAGGAAAAGGGCCGAATCGGTGGCGGGCCAAGCCTGGAAATACCGGGCCATCCTGCGGGCCATCGAGAAACTGGTTCCCACCGATGAGATGCGGGCCATGGCTCGGGCCACGAGGGATGAATTGGAAGACGCCTTTGGCAAGACGACCTTTTTAGAGGAATCCATATCTCAGGGTCTTTTCATTTCCGGCCGAGTCCGCCAGGCCCGGACGCGGCTGTGGGGAGACGCTCTCCAGCCGCCGACCAGGGTGGTGGAGTATAACCAATAGGGCGCTTTGGCGGTTATGTTAAATCGGTAGCGCGTAGTTTACATAATTCACGCGCTTGTGTATATTAGAAACGACGGTAACGGTAAAGAAATTAATATGAATTGACGGGCGCCACCGTTCAATTCAGGCAGCCGGAAAAGGAGGGCCCAAATGGCCAAGGAAGCCGAATGTCCCGTGTGCAACGCCTACATCCCCATCGATCCGGGGACAAAGCCGGGCGACCAGGTTTACTGCTCTTATTGCGGAGCCCAACTCACCATCGAACCGGACGCGGAAGAGGAAAAAGAGGGCGACGAGGACGAATACGTCCCTCTGCGTGAGGATTGGGACTGAGACGAATAAACTGAACGGATGATTGTGGTCAGGTTTTCAGATTAACGAAGGTGTCGATGGCCTGCTGGCATTTTTTCTCAACCTTGGTGAACTTGACGCCCATGCCCGAGGGGAACTCCTGATCGGAGGTCAGTTTCTGCACCCTTACGATGCTCCCCTCGATCTCGATTTCATCCATGCCCGGGAGGGTGAAGATGAGCTTGACCATGGTACCTTTGGGCAAAGGCTCGGTAGCCTTGATGAATATGCCGCCTATGCTTATATTGCTTGCCTGATAATAGGTGAAAGTCCCGCTGGTTACGTTCGTCACCTTAACCGTTATGGGAACGCGCGGGTATTTTCTCCTCTCGGAGGTGGCCGTATAATAGCCGATCCTGAAGCGGTTGAGTACGCCTTTTAGCTTTTCAAACATTTTATAAACCTGTCCCTTGTCTTGGCCATGGAAGGCCGGCTCGATAAAGATTTTCACGTGCCATGATGGCTGGTGCAAGGACAAGGAAAAAATCTTCCTCCCACCTTGGAAACCCAGTATTTTCAGATATTTTTATTTTTTAACATAATATATCTTATGCGAACTTATTAATTCAGGGCCAGAGCCTGACAAGACCCTTGTTGTCAACGAATACAAATCCATCGGCTCCCACCGGCTCCGCCCCCCGGCTTACGCGGGAAAGAAAACGCCTCGAGTAAATCAGCTCTCCCGTTTCCTTGTCGAGCACGGCCAGTTTGCCGCCGTGAGTTACCGTCACTATCCGGCCGCCGGAGACGACCGGCTTGGTGGGAGTACGAAGGTACCCGGACTTGAGCTTGCCGCCAAATAAGGAGGTCTTCCATATCTTTTTACCGGTGGCCTTGTCATAAGCGATTATCTCACCCGAGTCGGACGCGGCGTAAAGCATGGAGTCGTCGGCGGAGCAACCCGAGGCGCTGCCTTCCTTATCGAGCCAGAAAACCTTGCCGGTCTTACGGCTGAGGGCCGCGACTCCGCCGGCGTTTCCAACCACGTAAACCTGGGTATCGTCAACGGCCGGCGCTGAATCGACGTCGTTAAAAAGAGAATCGGAAAAAATCTTGGTCTTCCAGACCACCCTTCCGTTACCAAGCTCGAGGGCCGCCGCCGAGCCTCCCGATAGGCCCACGAAGATGACGCCGCCGTCTATGACGGGCCGGGACATTCCCTGCAGGGCCAAGTCGTCGAAACGAAGATGCTGAGACTCCCAGGCCCACTCTCCCGTTTCGGCGTTCAAAGCGACCAACTTGTCCGAGGCGGTCTGAAAAACGACCAGACCATCGCCGACGGCCGGAGCGGAAAAGTCGATGGTCATAAAGTCTCGATCCCATTTTTGCGCGCCGTCATACATATCCATGCAATGGAATTTGCCGTCATCGCCGCCAACGAAAATAAGATTGTCCATGACCGCCGGCCTCGAGACCGGAGCGAAATCAAGGTCGATCTCATTTAGTGAATTCCCATTTAAATCGGTAACAAGAATCTTTTTCCTCGAAGTTACAAAAACTATTTTATCCTCGAGGGCCAAAGGCTTTCCCCTCTCGGGATTTACGTATTTAGATCTTATACGGGTGATTTGCCGCTCGAGCCCAAAGGTTTTAGGGTTATCGTAGTACTCATCGCCGGCGGCCAGACCAGACTGTCCAATAAGGAACAACGCCGCGGCCAGGATGGAGATCGAGATTATTTTTTTCATATTAAACATAGCCTTGGAAGCTATTCCGTGGACCCGTCCAAAGGCCCAACGCTATCGCCCGACGATTCGAGAGATTCGGAGCCGGCGGGAATATCATCGCTCGAACCGTCTTCCTCCGCCCCCGATGCTTTCTGTTTTTCCCAATAAGAAACAAGGTATTCGCGAGGATTGGACATCCAACTGTCAGGCAATGATTTTCCCATCTCATCCAGGGTCTTTTGGGCCGCTTCCGTGTCTCCTTTTTTGAATAATATTCGAGCCTTATTAAGGTAAGCGTCAGCTTGGAAGCCCGAGTCGGAACCTATCAGTTCATTGTATTTGGCAAGGGCCCCGTCCAGATCGCCTTTTCGGTAAAGACACCTTGCCATGCCATCGATAGCCGCGTTTTTAAAGCCGGGATCCGCGGTATTGGCCAGCTTTGAATCGGAGAATCTTTTGTAATAATCGATAGCTTTGTCGTATTCCTCGACTTTTTCATAAGAAGAAGCAAGATAGAAAAGCCCCATTTGCCCTTCCGTTGAGTTCTTTTCGCTATCCACAAAAGTCCCCAGGGTCTCGACCAGGGCGTCGTGCTTATCTTTTTCGCTTCTATAGGAGTTCACGGAGCCGGGGAAATATCCGGGGTCTTCTTCAATGACGCGAGCGTTAATAATTTCCATGGCGGCCGCGAACTCTTCAGCCGGCTTGTCCGACCTTGCCTTGATGCTTTTAACGCTGAACTGGATGATAAGCACCAGCGCGATGATTCCCGCGATGGCCGCCGCCGCCGTGAGAAAATTTTCCTCCAGCCACTCGTAGGCGCGTTCTCCAAAGCTGATGAACTCGTCCGGCTGCTTGATCTGCTTTCTGGACATCTTGATTTTTTTGGCCATTAGTCGAAATCTCCCCCTGACCTGTTGATGGATAATAAAACCACGCTATTTTACATCATATTCGCCGTTTGTTAAAGTATTGTTTTTGGCTTTTGCAAAAAGCATGGCCACGTTATTTTAATCCTTTTTTAAAAAATCCCCAAATGCTGATTAATCATGAACATTATTACTATAAAAACCAGGATGGGACTCACGTATCTGGCTATTGGAAGCCAGAGGTCGTGGAAAGTTCTCCTTTTTCCACCCTCGGTAAGCTGTTTGAGGACCACGTCGCCCTTTAGCCTCCAGGCCGCGAAAATAATTATGAAAAATCCACCAATGGGCAGCATATAGTTCGTGGCCAGCAAATCCACGGAATCCAGGATTTGCTTTCCCTCAAAAGGTTTAAAATCATTAAATATTTCCGTATAGCTCAAAGCGGAGAAAATCCCCAGGAACCATATCACCGCGCCAAGGGATAAAGTGGCCACCCTCCTGGCCCATTTGCGGTCGTCTATAAAATACGCCACTACCACCTCGAGAAGACTTATCGCCGAGGTCAGCGCGGCAAAGGCGATAAGAAGGAAAAAGGCCGTGCCCATTAGCCTTCCCAGCGGCATCTGGGCAAAAGCCAGCGGCAGCACTTTGAATAAGAGCCCGGGCCCTCCCGCCGGATCGAGATTGTACTTGAACAAGATGGTGAAGATGGCTATGGAGGCGAGCATGGCGATCAGGGTATCCAGCCCCGCCACCATAACGGCCGCGCCGGGAAGGCTCTCGTCGTCGCCCAGGTAGGAGCCGTAAGTTATCATGGCGCCCATGCCCAGGCTGAGGGTGAAAAAGGCGTGGCCCATGGCCTCGAGCATCGGACGGGCCGTGAACTTGCCCGCCTCGTCAAGCACAAGCTTTTTCCAGTCCGGCACAAACAGGTAAGTAAGTCCCGCCTTGGCGTCTCCCTCGATAAGTCCATACACGACCAGCACCACGAGGAGGATGAACAGGAGAGGCATGAGAATACCGATCCACCTCTCCAGGCCCTCCTTTACTCCAAAAATAACAATACCGATGGTGGCCACCATAAACACCGTGTGCCAGCCTATCTGCTCCCAGGGGTCGGTAATGGTCTTGTCGAAAAGGGCGCTTATAGCCTCGGCGTCCTTGCCCATGAACTCCCCGGAGGCGGACTTGGTGAAGTAGTCCACGTTCCATCCCGCCACCACCGAGTAATAGCTGAGGATCACGAAGCCTGAGGCCACCCCCAAAAAGCCAACGCCCAGCCAGAGGGGATTTTTCTTGCTCAGCTTCGCGAAGGCCCCCACTGGGTTCTTTCTCGCCTCGCGGCCGATCATAATCTCGGCCACCAAAAGCGGCAGGCCAACCACGAGGATACATAATAGGTAAAAAAGCACGAAGGCCCCGCCTCCGTACCTTCCGGCTATGTAGGGGAACTTCCAGATATTGCCCAGCCCGATGGCGCTGCCGGCCGCGGCCAGGATGAACATAAGCCGGGAGGACCATAACCCTCGAGCGCTTACGTCGTTTTCATTGCCGTTATATTCCATTCGCGATCGTCCCCGATTTTCCGATTGTTAAAGGCGTGAAAATTATAGCCCCTCAGGATTGAAGCCGCAAGAAGTCCGCTTCGATAGTCTCAGAACAGTTTGAGTATCGCCTTAATGTCGGGAATGATGGCGTCGGGGTTTTCCGCCTCGATCTCGGCCCTCGAGCAGGGACCGGTAGGGGCCTCGACTATGATCGCCCTGCACCCCGCGCTTTTGGCCGACAGGACGTCCACCACGTGGTCGCCCACGTAGACCATTTCCCTCGTCTCCAGACCCAGCCTCTCGGCCATCAGGATAAGCGGGTCCGGCGCCGGCTTGGCGCTCTCGACCTCGTCCGAGCCCACGTATTGCTCGAAGTTGCCGTCAAGTCCCAGGTGTTTCATTATACGGTCGATCTCGGCGTGGCTTTTGGTGCTGGCCACGGCCATCCTGTATCCTTTTTCCTTGAGGAGAGCAAGGGTCTCGGCGACCCCGGTTAAAAGGAAAGACCTGGCGGCTATGGCCCCGTCCCGAGCTATCTTGCGGAACATGTCCCGCATTGCCTCGGGTTCCTTGCTGCCGAAAAGCGCGAAGGTCTGATCGATGGGAATTCCGATGCGTTTCTTGATGGACTCGGCTTCCACGGCCGGCTCCCCTACCCTTTTCCTGGCTTCATTAAAGCAATATACTATCCCCTCGCTCGAGTCGATCAGCGTATAGTCCAGATCGAAAACAATGGCTTTGGCGTCCTTGAAATCCATCAATATCTCCTCCATTCGAGCGTGACCATATCACAGACTTTCGTCTTTCTCATCTTCTCCATCGCGGGAAAGGAAGACGTTTTTTGTCGAGTAAAGGTTTTCTTGAAATTTCCACCATTTCCGGTCTATAGTTGATTCTCATGAAACTTGTCAGCTTTGAAAAGAAACTGGGGCTCTTCGGGGCCGTGAGCGTGACCGTCGGAGCGGTCATCGGCGTGGGCATATTCGTCATCGTGGGAGAGATCGGAGCCATGGCGGGCAACTGGACCTCGGTGGCCTTCATGGCCGCCGGCCTGGCCGCCGTGTTCGGTACCATGGTGGCCATCGCCCTGGGCAGCACTATCCCGGCGGACGGAGGAGGCTATTACTACACCAAGAGCCTCTTGGGAAAAAAAGCCGGGGCCATAGCCAGTTGGCTTATCATAATCGGGGCCCTCGGCTCGGTCGGCACCGTGTCCCTCGGGGTGGCCGACTACATCCGATATTACGTGCCCGACTTCCCGGGATGGATAAGACCCATCATCGCCATCGGACTTATCCTGCTTACCTGGCTGATAAACACCATCGGCATTATGGCATCGGAGAAACTTCAGATCGCCATGGTCGTCCAGCTATCGAGCGCCCTTCTCATACTGGTAATAGTGGCCATTATTAACGGCGGCTCGCCCGACTTCAGCCAGCCCCTGCCCAAAGGAACGGGGATTTTCCTTCAGGCCTGCGCCATGGCCCTCCTCTCCTATACGGGATTTAACATAATAGGAGAGTTGGGAGACGAGATAGAGAACCCCAGGCGAAACATTCCTCTGACCATCGTCATCGGACTGGGCATTATTATCTTCATCTACGTGGGCATAGGCTGGATCGTCTCGGGCAGCATGACGGCGGACGAGATGGCGGTGAGCAAGGCCGCCCTCCTCGATACGGCCATGAAGTACCTGGGCAACTACAAATGGTTCATGCACTACCTGAACCTCGCCGCCGTGTTCGGCGCGATTACCTCGATTAACGCCGTCTTCCTGGCCGTGCCCCGCGAGTTCGCGGCCCAGGCCGAGGATAAGCTCCTTCCCCAGTGGATTGCCAAGTTCAACTCCGAGCGGCAAACCTTTCCCACCGGAATCATGGTGGTGGCCATAGTGGGATGTCTCATCGTGGCGCCCAGCTTCAAGGTCGGGCTGTACGGATACCTTTGCGTGGCGGGCCTCATCCTGGCCAACGTGCTTTTCTCCGCCGGGGTCCTGCGCCTTTTCAAGCTCTATCCGGACAAGGTCGAGTCCGCGCCCATTAAGATCAAGAAATGGTGGGTCATACCGTCGGGGGTCGTTTCAGTCCTTTTCTCCCTGGCCTTCGGCCTCCTGGCCGCCTATTCCTTCTTCGAGATGCTTTTCAAGGAGTTGTTCTGATAAAAAAAACTCCCCGGCCCTTTTGGAGGTCGGGGAGTAAACCGTAAATTTCCCGTTACTTCAAGTATTTCCCCAGCACAAGGTCAAGGTCTTTCTTGATTTTTTCCGGTATGGCCTTGGGACTCGTGATAATGGCGAACTTCATGGCGTCGTGACATAGCTCGCAATGCCCGGCGTCCTTCAGGCGCGGTATGGCGTCCTTGATAATCGAGCGGAACGTGCCCACGTTTTTCTTCATGACCGCGAGCACGGCCTCGATGGTCACGTCCTCCTCCTCCTCGTGCCAGCAGTCAAAATCCGTGACCAGGGCCAGCGAGGCGTAGCACATCTCGGCCTCCCGGGCCAGCTTGGCCTCGGTCAGGTTGGTCATGCCGATCACGTCGGCCCCGAAGGACCGGTACATGCGGCTTTCGGCCCTGGTCGAGAAGAGCGGGCCCTCCATGCAAACGTAAGTCCCGCCCATGGTCACCTCGGCCCCGACCGTCTTGCCCGACTCGAAAAGGACCTTGGCCAGATCGGGGCAGATGGGGTCCGCGAACAGCCCGTGGGTCACCAGGCCCGGTCCGGAATAGGTACACTCGCGCCCGCGGGTGCGGTCGATGAACTGGTCGGTCACCACGATATGTCCCGGCGCCAACTCCTCCTTCAAGGACCCGCAAGCGCCCGAGGCGATGATCCGCTTTACGCCCAGCTTCTTCAGGCCCCAAATGTTCGCCCGGTAATTTATATGAGTGGGAGGAATGCGGTGCCCTTTTCCATGGCGGGGCAAAAATGCCACCCTTACGCCGCCCAGGTTCCCGATGAGATACTTATCCGAAGGCTCGCCCCAGGGCGTGGCGACCTCGACCTCCTTCTCGATCTTGAGCTCGTCAATCTCGTAAAGACCGCTTCCGCCGATGACTCCGATCTGGACCTGGTCCATTTCTTCCTCCTTTACTTCGAGGCTGGGCCGTCCGGTCGAAACTCACGCCGGCTCGGCCATGGTTATAGTGGGACCCACCGAGTAATGCAGCGGTTCCTCCGTGTCGTAAAGCTCGCCGTCTATCATCCAGCGCATCTTTTGGGAGGGCGTGATGGTCACCGTGGCCGCCACGCCGTTGTGTTGAATTTCAGGATGCACAACGTCGCCGCCCTTCCACAAGGTGGGGGCCTTTTTGGCGAAGATGATGGGATGGGCCGTGGTGGCGACGAAATGGAAGTGCCCGGGTTTATCATAGGCGTGGGGCGTGGGCTTGAACCCCAGGCCCAGCTCGACGATGGTGCAGCCGAGCATGACGTTGTAGCCGTCCTGGCCAAGGTCGTTCCCGTCCACGCTCACGCGACAGGGGACGGCGCCAAAAAGGTCCTTGATAAACTCGTTCCTCATGACCGCGCCGTTGATCATCTTGGCCACCAGCTTGGTCGCCTGCCACGGACCGGTGCTCGAGCCCGAGTAATAGGCGTCCAGGAACTTGGCCACCGTGCCCGCGCCCGAGAGGAAACCGTACTTCTCGTTGACTTTGATCAAGTGTTGTTGGCGCTCGGTGAATGGCTCGCCCGCCTTGTATTTCTGGACCGCCTTCTCGAGTATGCCCACGGTCTTGCCCTTGATCTTGAGGGAATTGGACACGGTGTTCATGGTGCCGCCCCGCAGGCTCATCACTTTGGGCAGGGGATGGTCCCCATAGGCCTTGACAAAGGCGCTGAGAACGAGGTGCAAGGTGCCGTCTCCCCCGTTGACCGCTATGATCTCGACGTCCTTTTCCTTGAACTCCTGGGCCACATCGGGAAGCTCGTTGATGTTCTTGGTCTCCCGGAACACGCCCACGTCCTCGAGCATGGCGCTAAGCTTCGCGCCCACCCAGGGCCTCTTTAAATTTCCCTTGGCAAAAGGGTTGTGAATAATGCCTATTCCCGCCATTTCATGCTCCCTTAATGAAAATCTAACACCTAAGTAAATACCGAATCCAAGGTCCCAGTCAAGTCGGGGATGAATCGAGACGGATATTTCCCATCTCTTGTTGACACGCGTCTTTGGTTCCTCTATATTATATTGGTCCGGCCACCCGATGAGTTGGAAGGATGCGACCATGGAAGCGAAAAAAAATACCATCGAGCCCATCACCAAAACCAGGCTGCACGAGGAGATCGCCGAGAGGCTCAAGGACGCGATCATAGCCGGAGATATCCGGCCGGGACAGAGGCTGCCCACCGAGCGGGAGCTGGCCGACAGCTTCAAGGTCAACCGGTCCACGGTGCGGGAGGCCCTGAAAAAACTCGAGGGCCTCGAGCTGATCGAGATCAGGCACGGAAGCGGGGTGTTCGCCAGGGACTACCTGGAGAGCGCCAGCCTCGAGCTGGTCAAGGGCCTGCTCCTGGCGGACGGCGGGATCAACGCCGGCGTGCTGGAGGAGCTGATGGAACTGCGCTCACTTATCGTGCCCCGCATATCCCAACTCGCCGCGAGGAACCGGTCCGACTCCGACCTTGCCGCCCTCGATCGCGTGGTCTTTCACTCGGACGAGATGGACATGGCGGAAAAGGACTGGCGCGTCCACAACCTCATAGCCCGGGCCAGCGGCAACCTGCTGTTCGTCATCGTGCTCAACGCCTTTACGGACCTGGCGGGAGATTCCGGAAAATTGTATTTCGCGAACGAGAAAAACCGCCGGGCGTCAGAGCGCTTCCACCGCGACATCTATGAGGCCATTAAGAAAAGGCAACCCGAGAGGGCGCGAAAGATAATGGAGGAAGTCCTCGAGTACGCGGCCAAGGCCACGCTCGAGGCGGCGAGCGGCGGCTCGAAAAAACGAGCGAGGAAAAAGGAATAACCATAAGTGGTTATCAAAAGCCTTGGGCCGCGAAGCGTCGGATATAAATGATGGCGAGCGGCCCTGCCGTCGGATATGATAAACATCTGTAAAGGGGGCAAACCATGAAGATATTCAAGAAATTCCAGCCGGACTGGAGGGAGGACGTTCCCGGTCCCGACACCTATCGATCGATTTTCAAGTACAAGCCCGACGAGTTCAAGCACCCGAGCCCGGCCTGGTACCAGATGTTCAAGACCGAGTTCGGACTCACCGACGATGACTTTAAAAAACGCCAACCCGGCGGCGACGAAAAGGTCTCGATCAGCCATAAGATCAACTTGAGCGACGACCAGCTAAACGCCTTCCGTTCCATGGTGGGCGCCGAGAACGTGGCCACCGACGACTACAGCCGGGTTAAATACGGCACGGGCAAGTCTTTGGACGAGGACCTGGACATGCGGCGAAACGTCGTTCGCAAGGCCCCCGACGCGGTCATCCACCCCCGCGACAAGGAGGACGTGAAAAAGGTGGTCGAGTACTGCAACTCCCAGCGGATACCCATCGTCACCTACGGCGGCGGCTCGGGCGTGGTGCTCGGCATCCGGGCGGACAAGGGCGGCGTGGCCCTGGTGATGAGGACCCACATGAACAAGGTCCTCAGCGTGAACGAGCAAAACCAGACGGTCAGGGTCCAGCCCGGCGCCATGGGGCCCGACTATGAGGAGACCCTGAACAAGGCGCCCGAGAGGTTCGGGACCAAACATCGCTACACGGGCGGCCATTTTCCCCAGAGCTTCGAGATTTCCTCGGTGGGCGGATGGATTCTGGCGCTGGGCTCGGGACAGGCCTCGACCTATTACGGCGACGCCTACAACCTGGTTGTCAGCCAGGAGTACGTGACCCCCTCCGGAAACGTCAAGACCCTCGATATCCCGGGCACGGCCACCGGGCCGCGCGTCAACGACATGTTCAAGGGCAGCGAGGGCGCCTACGGCGTTCTGGTCGAGGCGTCCATGAAGATTTACCGCTACGTTCCCGAGAACAGGCAGCGCTTTTCCTTCATGTTTCCCACCTGGGAGGACGCGGTCAGCGCCAGCCGCGAAATAGCCCAGGGAGAGTTCGGCATGCCCGCCGTCTACAGGATTTCCGACCCCGAGGAGACCGAGATCGGACTCAAGCTCAAGGGTTTCAGCGACGGGTTCTTCGACAAGTTCCTCAGGAGGCGCGGGCTCGAGCCCATGAAGAGGAGCCTTTGCATCGGGACGGCGGAGGGCGAGATGGGGTTCGCTCGCCACGTCAAGAAGCGGGTGAGCCGCATAGCCAAGGACCGCGGGGCCGTTTCGCTCTCGGGCTACGCTGCCAAACAATGGGAGAAAGGCCGGTACTCGGACGTTCACGTAAGGGAGGACCTTCTGGACTACAACATTATCCTGGACACCCTCGAGTCGGGCGTGACCTGGGACAACCTGCACAACCTTCATAAGGGAGTGAGGTCCTTCGTCAAGTCCAGGCCTAAGACCTTCTGCCTCACTCACGCGTCCCACTTCTATCCGCAGGGCACGAACCTTTACTTCATCTTCATGATCAAGGTGCGTGACGCCGAGGAGTTCTACCAGTTCAGGGGCGACGTGGTGTCCAAGATAGTCGAGCACGGCGGGTCCATCAGCCACCACCACGGCATCGGGAGGATGTTCGCGCCCTGGATGGAGAGACACCTCGGCAAGGAGCAGCTTGGGGCGCTTCGGGCCCTGAAGAGACATTTCGATCCCAATAACATCATGAACCCGGGCGGGGTCCTGTCGCTGGACGAGCCGGTGGATTAGCCGGTACCCCGCCGGAGGAATAGAACATGTCGAGCCATGGCCAGAAAAGCGGCGAGCTAATCCTTTCGATCGACGCGGGGACCCAGTCGATCAGGGCCGGACTGGTCGATCCCGCGGGCAATATTCACGACCTTGTCAAGACCGTCATCGTGCCCTATTTTTCCGAGAGGCCGGGCTGGGCCGAGCAGGACCCGGAGTATTACTGGAAGATGCTTTGCCAAACCTGCCTGGAACTCCTGGCCAAGACGAGGTTCGGCAAGGACTCGATCAAAGCCGTGACCATGGCCTGCCAGCGCAGCACCTACGTCAACGTGGACAAAGAGGGAAAGCCTCTCCGGCCCGCCATCGTCTGGCTCGACCAGAGAAGGGCCGACGCCCGGAAGATAGTCCCCTCCCCCGTGTGGCCCCTCTTGAAAATTGCCGGACTGGCCGATTTCATGGAGTTCGCCGTCGGCTTTTGCCGCTCGAACTGGATTCGGCAGAACCAGCCCGAAATCTGGGACAAGACCCACAAGTACCTCTTCCTCTCGGGCTTCTTCACCCACCGTCTGACCGGGGAATTCGCCGACTCGGTGGGCAACATGATCGGCACCATTCCCTTCAACTCGAAGACCCATGAATGGGCCGGCAACCTCGATTTCAAATGGAAGATTTTCCCCCTCGAGCGCGAGAAGCTTCCCGAGATCGTGCCTCCCTCCCGCCAGATAGGCGTCATCACCAAGGCCGCGTCCAGGGAGACGGGCATACCGGAGGGGCTTCCCTTCTTCGCCGCCTCCAACGACAAGGCCTGCGAGATAATCGGGGCTGGATGCCAGACGCCGGAGACGCTCTGCATCAGCTTCGGCACTACCGCCACCATCAACGCCCAGATATCCAAATACGTCGAGCTTCGGTCCTTTATGCCGCCCTTCCCTTCCGCCATCCCGGGACAATACTACACGGAGGCCTCGGTCATGCGCGGCCTTTGGATGGTGACCTGGTTCAAGGAGGAGTTCGGCCTGCAGGAGCGGCTCGAGGCCATGGAGGGCAAGGCCACGCCCGAGCAACTTCTCGAAAATCTGATAAAGGACGTGCCGCCCGGCTCGATGGGACTCATGCTCCAGCCCTACTGGACGCCCGGCGTCGATATGTCCGCCAGCGCCAAGGGGTCGGTCATCGGCTTTGGCGACGTTCACACCCGTGCCCACCTTTACCGCGCCATCATCGAGGGCCTTTCCTACGCCCTCAAGGAGGGGGCCATCCTGACCGAGAAGAAAACCAAAACGCCCATGCAAAGGGTCAGGGTATCGGGAGGCGGCTCCCAAAGCGACTCGATCGTCCAGATAGCGGCCGACGTCTTCGGGGTTCCCGCCGAGCGTCCCCACACCCACGAGACCTCCGCCCTCGGCGCCGCCATCGACGCCGCCGTGGGCATGAAGATGCACGGCGGATTCCCCGAGGCCATCAAGGCCATGACCCGCGTCGGCAAGGTCTTCGAGCCCATCGATAAAAACGTGGAAATCTACGACCGGCTGTTCAACGACGCATACCTCAAACTCTACGGCAAGCTCCTGCCCCTCTTCGAGAAAATACGAGATATCACCGGGTACCCGGAGTGAAGTATATGAATTTATCAGAGGTCTTCATCGCGCGCGACTTGACAATAATAATATTGGAACTAGAATATATAGAAGACGAAAATCTTTGAAATGTCCCGCGGCTTAATATAAGGCCAGGAACGCCGATTCCCGCTGGAGGAGAAAAATAAACTATGAGAACGGAAATAAATGGCAGAAGACTGGTTGCCAACGCCAATAAAAGGCGCAAGAAAATGATCGCCTTTGGGTGGTACGGAGGCAAATTCTCCCATTTGGACTTTATTCTCCCCCATCTTCCCGAGGACGCGAAACATTTCTGCGACGTTTTCGGCGGTTCGGCGGCCGTTCTGATAAATAGGAATCCCGCTCCCGTTGAGACGTACAACGACCTGGATTCGGAATTGGTAAATTTTTTTGAGACCCTGAGAGATGAAAACGAAAAACTGATCAAGGCCATAAGCCTTACTCCCTTTTCAAGACAGGAACTTATTAAGGCGTGCAAGCGGGAAACGGGGTTGTCCAAATTGGAAAGAGCTCGGCGTTTCTACGTAAGGGCCAGGCAGACGAGGACCGGATTGGCCCAAACCAGCAGCGAAGGCAGATGGGCCCACTGCGTGCTTACCTTGCGAGCGGGCATGGCGGGGGCCGTCTCAAGATGGCTGGGCGCCGTGGAAGGCCTTCCGGAAATCGTTCAGCGCCTCCAAAGAGTTCAGATTGAAAACGCTCCCGCCCTTGAAGTAATCGAAAGATACGACACCAAGGACACCCTTTTTTACCTCGATCCGCCGTACGTCCATGAAAGCCGGGGCGACGTCAAGGCCTATGGTTTTGAAATGTCCGATTGGCAACACGTCGAACTGGCCAACATGCTTCATAAAATCAAAGGAAGGGCCGCGGTCTCCGGGTATCGAACCAAACTCTATGACGGGCTGTTTGAGGATTGGATCAGAATCGACGCTCCGGAAAAGAAATGCAACTCTTCAAAGACTACCCGGCAGGAATCGTTATGGCTCAATTTCGAGGTCGGAGAGGAAAATGAAGGATAAAAAGGCATCCCCCGATATAGAAAAAGCCAAAAGACTACTCGAAGAATTGTGGATGATTGTATTGGAGGAAGATCAAGGAGATATCGACCCCGAAATCGATCGATTGATAAACAGCGCCTATGTATCCATTCGATAGTGCCTGCCCACTCAATTACTTGGAAAACTGACCGACGGCAAATTGGATTGCCTTTGTCTTCAAAAAGGGAGCGAAGAGATAGAATCAAAGTGGGACCCCCGAAGTTTTTCCTCCAAGGTCGTGGCTCCATGGGTTGCGGAAAACCAATCGGTCCTTGGATCGAGCACTGACCCTTACGTCAGCAAGCCCCTGAGAAAAGAACGGCTCGAAGAAACGCCGGGCAACGTAAAAGGCAAAGAGGAATGGGTCCTTTTATACGAGGTACTAAGAGAAGTTGAAACGAGGAACTCTTCAAAATACACACGCTTGAAAACGCTTCAGACTCTAAGAAGCATACGTCGCAAACTCTCCGAATTGTCCTTCGAGTATTATGTCCCGGAAAGGGTCAGCTTGGCGCAAACGGAAAAACTCGTGTCCAGATTCTTATCTGAATCCAGCGGTGGAGACAGGGGACTGTCCGTGGCGGCCGCTCTTTTCGAGACATTTGGAAAATATTTCAAGCTTTACAAAGAAGTCCGAAGGCACGTGATAAACGCCTCTGACCTTGCCACCGGATTGGCCGGAGACATCGAGTGTATCGACGATGAGGGAAATCTCAGGCTCGCCGTCGAGGTCAAGGAAAGAAACGTTACCCTGACGGATATGAGAAGCTCGATACTCAAAGCTCGCAAGGTGTCTCTGACCGAGCTTTTGCTCAACGCTCCCGGGACGCATCACTCCGAAAATGAAGAGATAACCGATTTAATCTCGAAGACGTGGGCTTCGGGGACGAACATATATCTGATTTCCATCGAGGAATTACTGAGGGTCGGCCTGTCTTTGGCGGGAGAAGCTGGGAGGAAATATTTCATCGAGCGCGTGGGAAATCAACTGGACAATTACAATACTCAACCATTAAACAGGAAAAGATGGAAGGAACTGCTCGAGGACGTCTAATAAAGACGTCTTGAGCTTTGGTCCATATCTCGAACAAACCTCCACTGCTTATACGTTAAACCTGAAAGAAATAATGTCCCCGTCCTGGACCACGTAGGTTTTGCCCTCGAGCCTTACCTTGCCGGCTTTTTTGGCGCCCTGCATGCCCTTGTATTCCACGAAGTCGTCGTATGAGACCACCTCGGCCCGGATGAAGCCCTTCTTGATGTCCGAATGGATTTCCTCGGCCGCGTCCACCGCTTCCGTGCCCGAGGCGATGGTCCAGGCCCTGACCTCGTCCTCCCCCACCGTGAAAAAGGAGATGAGGCCGAGCGCCGCGTAGGAACGCCGGATCACCCGGTCCATGGCCGAGGACTCGAGACCGAACTCGGCCATGAACTCGGCGGCCTCGTCGGCGTCGAGGGCCGCCAGCTCGCTCTCGAGCTTGCCCTTGACAATCATGACCTCGCTTGAGGGCACGTCGCCCAGCTCGGGCGTCGCGTCGTCGTCGTCCGCGTTGTTCACCAGGGTAATGAGGGGCTTGGCGGAAAGGAAGCGGTATCCCTTCAGCGTGGGATCGGAGGAGGCCTGGTTATTTTTCCGGAGCGGCTCGTCTCCCTCGAGCGCCTTCAGGCAAAAGGACAGGGCCTCGAACTCGGCCCCGTCGATGGCCTTGCCCCGGTCCTTTTCGTGTTGCATCCGGTCCAGTCGCTTCTCGACGATGGAGTAGTCGGTGAAGATCATTTCCCGGTCGATCTTGGCGACGGCCTCCCTGGGGCCCACCGGCGAGCCGTTGAAGTTGTCGATCACGTGGATAAGGGCGTCGCAGTTCCTGACCTGGTTCCAAAGCCCGTCCACTCCCTCCTCGTCCTTGCCCGAGGCGGAGGGACCGGGGAGAAGGTACTCGACTTGGGCAAAGGTGGTCTTCCTGGGCTTAAAGGCGTCCGAAAGATAATCGACGCGGACGTCGGGCACGCGCGCCGCGGCGATGGACGAGCCGCTTTTGGCCTTGCTTTGACCCTGGCCGGCCAGGGCCTCGAATATAGTTGACCTGCCCGATCCGGGCAGGCCGATAATACCGATCTTCATCGGTCATGACCTCCATGTAAACTCGGCTGAAGCTGGAATAGATGACGATGAATCGTGGCGTCCAATTTCCGGCCGCTTCAACGTGACTCGCGTGGCGCGATATCGAAATTCCTAAGATATATTATGATGGCCTTTTGCGAATTTTCAAGAAGAGGGGGCGCGCCAAACGCCGCCGGTCAGTTTCGAGCGTTCAGAAGAAGCGTTAGATTATCCAGCGCGCGGCGGCTGATGGATTTGGGCAGCTTGATATTGACTTCCCGGCCGCCCCGTTTCGCCGGCGCGTGTAGGTGGACGCTGTGCATCGAGTCTATCCATCTGAAGGGGGCAAGTTTATCGCGCGAGTATTTCTTCCGCGTGGAGAAGCCGAAAAGACCGAGCCTTACTTCAATATAATTATTATCGACGGTCACTCGCGTTTTTAGGTAGTACTCGACGACAAACTCCGTCAAGCGTCCAAGATACGCGCCAAGTAACAGAAGATATATGATAAAAGCGCCGAAAAGAGGGTAATTGCCCATAAGGCCGTAAAAACCGGCTTCCATGGCGTAATTCGAGAAATATGCCAGGACCGCGGCAAAAGGAACAAGTAGGCCGGCCATGAAAATGGCCGCTTTTCCATCTGGTTCCTTGCCTATAATAACCTCGAGTTTCCCCTCCTGATTGGCCACTCTGACAAATATCCCTTTTTCATTGAGAACGTCATCTCTAGCCTTCGATTGAGGTTCGAGAGCGATGCTTGCATCTTCCTTGCCATAGCCTGGGTCCATGGATGGGATCGACTGGATGGAGCTTTCGAACTTGCTCAGCATGAGTTCTCCCTCGTGTCTTATAAAGAGGGAAAGCAAGAAAGTAATACAGGAAAAGGCCGTGAGAAAAAGGACCACTTCCGCGACCGAGTTCGAATCGAAACGGGGAAAGGCCGAAGCCGCCAGCATCCATAGGGGCTCGTAGGCGATGATGGAAAGAAGCAGGGAAACGGTCGCCAGGGCTATCCCGGGACGCGCGGTAGTTCGGACGCGCGCCCCGAAGCTCGAGGTCTCGAACTCGAGGGTCACCGTGCTTACTCCGTCTTTAAAGACGACCGCGGCCCCGTCGGGAGAAACCCTGAACTCGGAGGGCCCGAGCATGGAGTATCCCCTGGGCAACCCATGTCTTCCCGCGGGAAAAGGCGGAGACGTGGGACTGACCAACTTCCGGGTATATGTGCTGAAAATGCTATCCATGCCTGGACTGTTCATCTCCTGGATCGATCGTTTCCATGCGTTTCAACTTATAGATGCTGTTCCATGGCCCGAAGTTCCCGAAATCAAAAAGAGGTTTTTCCTCTCCAAGTTTTCCCCACCGCGTATTATTCGATAATTTTTACTTTTTTTCCAATAAGTCGCGATCCTTAGCCATGCAATATTATAGTAGAAAGGCAGGCCCCTTAGAATCGTCGTGTCCAGGCGAGATTTACACCCTGACCGTTTTGGCCAGCGCGAAACCCAGGACAAAGACGACGAGGTAAGCCGCCACGCCGGCCGTGAAAAGGGCCTGGATACCGAAACGGGCCGACCAGTAAAGGGACACGGTAACGGCGATTACGGCGCAGGTCCCCGCGACGCCGAAAAACAGTCCCGCCGCCGGGGCCCCGGCTTTCTTCTTGGCCACCTCGAGCGCGAAGGGGAAAGGAAGACCGAGCGGAGCCAGGAGAGGCAAGAGGAGCAGGAAAACAACGAAAGCCCTGGCCGAAGGAGCGAAGGGCGGCAGCTTCGAGACGGCCCATACAAGCGCCGGCTCGTAGATAAGAAGGCTGAGCGGGATGAGCGGGAAAGCCAGGTGAGGACGCTCGAGCTTCAGCCGATTCATCAAGGCCCCCGTAAAGGAAGGATATAGGAGAAAGGCGGCCACCACCACCGACAGGGAATAAAGAGGGCCGCCAAGATAGAGGTTCAGCTTCTGAACCAGCGACGTCTGAAGAAAAACGTACCCGATCTCGAGGACGAAAATATAAGCCGTCACCAAATAATAGGCCGGCTCTTTGTACCTTCCTTTCCTTGACAGGATCACGGCGAAGGGTATCCAGAACACCACCACCGTGAGAGCGAAGAAACGAAGGGCAATGCCGATATGGATAGGAAGACCCCGGTCGAACAGATAGAAAAATGGCTTGTCGTCCGTTGGCGGCTCCAGGTTGAGCGGATAATTGGCGTAGACGGCGCTCGGGTCCTCAGCCAGGATCAGCCGCGTAAAGGGGTTGTCAAGGCCGTCCTCCCCCGGGATGTACAGTGGAAAAAGGGGCGGCTCCAACTCGGATCGGATTTCCTTAAGCTCCGAGTCGAGAAAGGGCGTCTTCTTGAAAAGCATGGTCCCGCCGTAAACGTCGTCCTGGCCGGTGGAAAAGCCCACCACCACCACGTTCAGACTGGGATCGGGAATACCGCTTCGACGCGCGGCCTCCATGGCCGTCGAGGTTATCCGGAGTATCTCGGTGGGAGCTCTGAGGCTTCCCACCATCTTCGTGACCGCCAAAACGCCGCCGTCGGAGAGGACCTTGTAGTAGTCCACGAACCCCTCGGCCGTGTAAAGATAGCTCTCCATGAATATGGTCGAGAAGTGGAAGGGAATATAAAGGTCAGCGAAGACAAGATTGATGAGGTCGAACTTCTCGTCCGTGAAATGAACGAAGGTCCGGCCATCCGTAACGAAAATCTCGGCCTGGTTATAGACGTTACTCGAGCGATCGGCCAGCGGCCCGGATAAAAGATCGACCACCGCTGGATTGATCTCGACCCCGACCAGGCGGCGAGGCGAGAGCGACATGGCCCGGGCCAGGTCAATGCCCCCTCCTACCCCTATGACCAGCACCCGCGGCTCATCCATGATGGTATAGGGCAAAAGCCAAGACCGCATGGGGGACTTGTTAGCCATGGAGGAAAACCACACGTTGTTGGCGTAAAGGTGGTCCACGCTATTAAAGCTTTCCTCCGTCTCCATGACGACTCTTTCGTTCTTCACGTGATCCAGGCCGCGTGGATAAGCCAGGTCGCGCGAGGTAAGAGTCGGAGTATGGACGGCGTCGACCCTCGAGATCACGCTCCAGCGGCTCGCGAGAACGGTCGAGCCGGGAAGACGAAGCGCCTCCGTGCAAAGCTGGGCCGGCTGGTCAAGACCGGAGGAGTTGGGATTCGCCGGCGCCAGGCGAAGAACGTCGAAACGCCCCGTGAAATGATGGTAACCAAGCGCGGCCAAGCAAATCACCAATAAGGCTGAAGCTATCGCGCTCGGGGTGGACAAAAGCTTTTTCGAGTAGCGGTAAGACGCTATCACCCCGCCCGCCGCCGCGGCCGTCGCCGCCAGCATCATGCAGCTCTCGGCCCCCAGCCGGGGAAGGAAAACGTGCATGGCGGCCACGCCCAGGCCCGATCCCAGCAGGGAGAGCCCGTAAATTTTCCACGACGAGGACTGGATGTAGGAAAGGCCCGTGATCATGCCCATGAAGAAAAAAGGCAGACAACAGACGAGGGCCGCCGGAACGGCGTAAGGGACCTTGACGGTGACGAAGTAAGAGGCGAGCACCGAGGGCCCTAGAAGTACCGAGCATGCCGTCACCCACTTCCGGCTCATTCTTCCCACCATGAAGCAGACAAGGCCCGAGATTCCCAGGCCGAGCATGGCCACGGCCACCACGCTCATCTCGTGGCCCAGGACCTTGAGGAACTGGAATATCTTGGGCTCGATCATCTCGACGAAAAGGACTACCACGCTGGAGAGGAACACCAGGGACCCGGTGAGAGCGGAATCGATTTTCTTTTCGGACTCCACGCGCGTTCCGTCCCGGCCGGCGCTTTCTTCCCCCGGCGAGGGGCCGCCGTTTCTTTTTTTATTATCGAGCATTTTGAAGATCATATAGGACGGTTTCCAGACAAGTCAAACGATGAAGACGATCGCAAATATTCAAGGATAAATATATGTTTCAGATCTTTTGCCAAGCGACAATTTAACGGCGTCCATTGCCGCTGTATTCCATGATCGCCTTTTGCTATCCTGAACCATCGATATGGAGACCGGAAAAGGAAGTGAATTATGAAAAGGGATATTCTCGCCGCGCTTACGGCGGCGCTATTATTTATCGCGCCCGGCGCCCGGGCCTTAGAGCTTGCCACGGGCATTGACGACCCCGTCCGCGGTCTGGACGCCTACGGCGACGCCTGGCACTGGTGCTTCTGGCGTTCCGGCTTGGAGGCCGGCCAGATTTCCTCCCATGACGAGCGCGACCGCAACATCGACCTCATGCATTTCCACGGGGTCTATCGCGGCGATCCGGTCCTGGCCAGGATCGAGGGACCGGGCGTTCTCTACCGACTCTGGTCCGCCGGACCCACCGGTAAGCTTAAGTTTTACGCGGACGGCTCGAATACCCCCGCGGTTTCATGCGGCTTCAAGGATTACATGGTGGGAGCATGCTCCGCGGAAAGCGTTTTTTACGCGGGCCGCCACGCTAATTACACTCCCTTTTATTTCGAGAAGTCGCTCGTTATCACGGCCAGGGGCATGAGGGCGGAGGGGGCTTATTACCAGGCCACGTACATGCGGTTCCAGGACGCGGCGGACCTTAAGACCATGGACGAGAGCATGGCCAAGGCCTACCCGGAAAAGCTCGAGAAGGCGGCAAGGTTCTGGGAGTCTCGCGGCGCCGAGCCGGCCCGGGACCCCGGCGGATATCAGGAGACGGTCGTGGCCGACTTCGATATGCTGCCTGGTAAAAGGGGGGCCGTCCGGATTGCCGGCGCCGGGCTGATAACGAAGGTCCGGGTGCTGGATGAAGACGATCCATGGTCCGAGCTTTCCGATCTCGAGATGCGGGTCTATTATGATGGCCTTTCCGAGCCGGCGGTCGATTCTCCTGTGGACGCCTTTTTCGGCAACCGCTTCGACTCGAGGGAAAAGAGCGGGCAAGGCCCCTACGAGACCCTGATGATCTGGGCCACCGAGGCGGGATACGTAAGCCGCTTTCCCATGCCCTTCGCCGATGGATTTAAACTCGAGATCGAAAACGAGGGAGATGTCCCAAGACGCGTAATGGTCGAGATCGAGTATCGCAAAGTCGACCGCCTGCCCGACGCGGCCATGCGCTTTCACGCGGAGTACCGGGAGATGGACTACCCGGACGTTCTCTCGCGTGACAAACTGCGGGGGCTTTTATATCGAGTCGACCAGGGCGAGAACTATACCGTCCTTGACCGAGAGGGCAAAGGTTATTACGTGGGCTGTTTCCTCTACGTGGCCAGTTTGGGTACCGACTGGTGGGGCGAGGGGGACGAGATGATCTGGGTGGACGGCGACTCGATGGCCCTCATCCGGGGGACGGGAACGGAGGACGAGTTCAACTGGTCCTTCGGCTTCGAGGAAAACCGCTCGGCCCTGTCGGGCGCCCTTCAGGCGGCGCGGCCGGAAAAAGGCTCGCCCCAGTCCGCGGTGGGCCATAACGCGCTTTATCGTTTTCGTCTGGGCGACTACGTGCCCTTTCAAGAATCGATCCGAGTGACCTTCGAGCGGTGGGGATCGACCACTGAATGGATGAAGCGCTATCCCGGCGCCATGTTCAACCTGTCTCACTCTCGGGGGGACGATTATCGCTCGGTGGCCTTCTGGTACGAGTTGCCAAGTCATAAGGATTAGACGATTCCAGCCTCCCGTTCACCCAATATAGGCATGAAACGATAAAAATCGCGCGGGAGTGTCGCTTTGCGCCTATTCATAAGTGTCTATTCCCTGATATTGAGAATCGAGTCGCTCCATGTTTCGAAGGAGAATTTCATCACGCGGCAGATAATAGAGGGCTTTTTGATTTAGAAATTTTGCTCTTTTAACCCTTCCGAGTTCTTCTTGCACGGTGGAAAGTTTTAGTAAATGGCTGCAAATAAAGCCTATTTGAATTGACTTGCGATATTCTTGCACCAGCCGGTCCACCGGGAGCGAGTCTTGTTTGGGAAGGGGAAGAACGCCCTGTCTCGACAACGATTGATAAATGAGGCTTGCAAAAAGAAGTTGTGTCTCAATATCTGGATGGACCTCGTCAAGGAACAAATCGTCTCCGGGAATCTTGCCTTGAGAATAGGAACGCGTTAATTTTTCTATGTCAACAACCTTTACATAGTCTTGGTTCCGCTTGGACCTAATGCAATCGTTGACAAAACCATGGGCGCGGGCGGAAAAGTCGTCCAACTGGGCGGCCATGTGGAATTCGACGTCGGCCGCGTCGTATTGGCCCAGACCCAGGAAAGCCTTGCCCCGATAATAGCGGAGCAAGGCGTGATCGGGATGGATAATGGCGGCATTTTTAAAAGCTTCGAGAGCTGACTCGTAGTTGCCACTCTTGAGGGCCTCGTAACCCGTATTGAAATTTGTATCAAAGCGCTGGAAGTCGAAATCTTCCCTGCCTCTGATAAAGGACGATCCCTCGGGAGCATAGTCCCTCAAATTGGATTGTACCGTGCAAAGAGCGAGCACTACTTTTTCAGTTTGGGCGGCCGCCACTATCCGGTCCAAATTATTCTGGAAATTTTTCCTGACTAATTTCCTTTCCTCCTCTTTCCAGAATGGGTCGAATTTTTCCGGTCTCTTTCCTTGCAATCTTAATTTTCCGTAATATAATTCCCGCTCTATTTGATATTTTTGGAACCTGAAATTAATCCTCTCAAAAAACGCGCGGTAAATCATGGAATGAAGCATGGCGTCGCTGATTGATATATACAATTCAGCCTTATTATCCATGGGGTATAATCGTCGAAAAGGGCTGCAATCGTTATGTCCCATGTACACGACAATGATATCCGGCTCCAACTCCAACGCTTGAGGCATGAATTTTGACACGCCGTAGCTGGTCAAGCTGTTTATTCCGCAATTAATGACCTCGTATTTCACCTCGGACGCGTTGAGCATTATCTCAAGCCATTTGGCAAAGGAAGCTCGGGGGCCATAAGGATATCCTACCGTCGAGGAGCCGCCCATGCATACTATTCGTTTTACTCCCGCCGGCTTGGGAACGGCATAAGAAGACAGGACGTAGTCGCGGTGAGTATAATTTCTAGGACCGAACCAGTAATATGATTGACGAAGGTGAGTTATACCATTGCGTTTATATTTTTCGAACAGGGGAATCCGGTTGACGGGATCGAGCTTTCGAGAACAGTCTTCATACGACAGGTCTGAAAAAATAAGGCGCATGACTATTTCAACAAGGCCAACGACTATTAAGCCGAAACCAAGCCCAAGCAATCTTCGTCTCGTTCGCTTCTGGCCATCTTTTATGCGTTTTTCACCCAAGACGTCACCCATGCCAATCACATCCGTACTGGCAATCTCATGTTAAAAAAGGCCATCTATCGTTTCATAAGACAAACGAAGCATTTTCCGCTCCAAAGCCCTCGCCCAAATCGCTCGCCAAAATATCTATCCAGCGCCCGATCACTTCTCGATTTCGTTAACGTCAGGCTCCTCCTTTGTTTCCTCGCCCTCCTCCTCGGCCTCATCGTCGGCCAGGGCGTAGCGGCTGAGTTGGCTTATGATGTCGTCGATGACCTGGACCGACTCCATCAGCTCGCCCGAGGCCTCGGAGCTTTGCATGGCGGACCTTTGCACGTCGGCCATGGCCCGGGCCATCTGGTCGCTGGCCGCCGACTGCTGGACCGTGACCTCGTCTATCTCGCGGATCATGGAGGCGGCCTCGGAGATGGCCTTCGATATCTCCTCGAAAATGCGGGCCGTCTCCTTCATGTCGCCCCGGCCGAGCCTGACGGCCTCGACGCCTTTTTGGGTTTCCCCCATCGACTCCGTCACCAGTTCGTGCATGCCCTTCAGGATGTCCCGTATCTGGGCCATGGCCTCGTTGGTCCCGTCCGCCAGGCGCTGGATTTCCTCGGCCACCACGCCGAAACGGAAACCGTGCTCCTCAGCCCCCGCCGCCTCGAGAGCCGCGTTCAGGGCCAGCAGGTTTATCTGGTCGTTGATCTCCGCGATGATCCCCGATATGCCGGCGATGGCGCGGGAATATTCTCCCAGCCGGGTCACGGACCTCTGGATATTGGCGACCTTTTCTCCGATCTCGATGAGGCTCCTTTCCGCCCCGTCCACCTTTTCCCGGCCCATGCTGGTCACGTGAAGGGAACCCTCGGCCGCCTGCACGATCCCGTGCGTGGTCTGGGAAATCCGGTGCGATACCTGGGCCACCTCCTGGGAGGACAAGGCCGTCTGGTGAGCGGCGGAACTTTGCTCGGCGCCCGCGTCGGTCTGAAGCCGGGCAAAAGCCAACAGCTCCTTGGACATGGTCCCCAGTCCCTTGAGGGCCTCGCGAACGTCGGACAGGATTTCCCGGCTTTTTTGAATCTCCTCTTTGAGCTGGGAAAGAAGGACCCCGCCCATGCGGTTGAAGGAGCGAGCCAATATGCCCGTCTCGTCCTCGGAGCCGGGGGTCAGGCGCATCTCGCCCGCGCCTTCCGCGATCTCTACCATCGAGTCCCGAAGTTCCCTTAGGGTCGAGGAAATGTCATACGCGATCAGAAAGCCCACGCCCACGCCGATGAAAAGAACTATCAAACCGGCCACGCCGTAGTATCCCTTCAACTCGTTCATTACCGCGCTTGCGCTGACGGGGGGAGAAGCGGAAATTATTCTGCTTACGCCGTCGGGGGCCCGCGCCCAGGCGTAGGTCCAGCCCGTGCCCGAGTCCACGACCGTCTGACCCGCCGGCGCCGAAATAAGCTCCGTGAAGCAGCTTGCCGAGGGCTGGCGAGGCCATTCAGAAAGGCCGTCCTGTCCCCCCTTTTCGATGAAGTACTCGATCGCGCCGTCGTCGTCGCCTAATTTGGCCAAAGCCGTCTCGACGTTGGTCTTGGACAGGCGAAGGGACTCGGCCACGAGAAGCGTGTCGCGCGACTGGGCCGAGCGCCTTTCATGCTCGATCATCCGCGTGACGATGACTGAGGATAAAAGCCCGGAAAAGACCAGGATAAGGGCCACGATCAGGAAAAAGGCGCTGGTAATCTTGAAGGATATGGGCACGAAAAAAGGAGGACGAAGAGAAAGGGCCGGGGCCGTCTCCATGATTTTAACCAGGGCTTGCCGAAGCGGCGGGCGCACCAGGTACGAGGAACCCAGTCCCATCATGACCGCCGTGGTCACCGAGCCGGCCACCAGGTAGATGAAAGTATCGAAACCAAGATCGGCGAAGGCAAGGAGTATCCAGTTGTTGATAAGGCTTACGATGAAAAATAAGGCGCCGGACCATGTCCCCAGAATATAGGGAAGAATCAGTACCCTGCGCTCGGCCACCACCCGGTCCGCCGTTCCTATCCCCTCCCCTCTTTTCAGTTTCTGGAAAAATAAGTTCACCGGGGTAAGGTGAACTCTCAACATGAAAAGGAAAAAGATAAAGGCAAGGGGAATTAACACGGCCGTGCATTTGCCCTGCAAGGTGGCCTGACTGGCGGATAGTTGGGCAAGGGCCAGGTCGTAAAGCAAGGAAATGGGCAATACCAGCAGCACGGCCAGGACGGCTCGCAGTACTATCTTTTGGTAAAGTCCCTTCATGTTAATGGCAATTCCTCGAAATATTGATTCCTTCCTGGCCGATGGTCGGCTTTTTGCCTTCCCAATTCATGATGAGGGAATAGGTATCCATTTTTTCCTTATCTATCCAGTCAGTCCCGAATCGGGTCGGGCGCGTATTTAATGACTTCGATCGTCTCGGCGACTCCCGGGATGGACGCGGTTTCGCTTTTGCCTCTCTTGCCCCAATCGGGTGGAGGAGGTCCCATGGCTGCCACCCTCCCCGGCTCGGCCATTCCCACCAGAGCCTTGGCCATGGCCGAGGCCTTGCCTATGGCCGCGTACTCCATCTTATAATGATGTCCCAATCCGCCCATTACAAGGGGGCCAGTCGAAACGCCGGCCCGGACCCGAGCCATGGTCTCGAAGCCGAGGGCTTCGCGAGCGAGGTCGACGCGGGCCAGGGCGGCGGTAATATCCAGGGCAAAGGACAGGGCCCGACCGTAGTGGTCTTGGCCGTAGGAGACCGCCGCCAATCCCGCCCCGTCGATGGTCAAGGGCCGGACCTTCCACTTGCCAAGGTAATGGAGCGCGACCTGGTAAAAGCTTCGGGCCATCTCCATGACCTCGGCCGGGTCCTTGTCCTGGCTTAGCATGTCGAACCCGGCCATCTCGACCCTGGCGATGGACGCCTCGAGATGAAGCTCCCGTCCCACCTCGTCGGACCCGCCCCAAGCGAAACGCTCGAGGGTCCGTCTGGCGTGACTCGTGGGAAAACGCCTGGAATAAACGTCGTCCGTCCTCTCAACCCAGGCGGCGTTGCCCGAGGCAGCGGCCATGTCCAGGGCGTCGTCAAGATACATGGCCGCGCTCTCGAGGTCCCCGGAGCCGTAAGCGAGGTCGGACAATAAAAGGTAGGTCCGCAGCTCGGCCTCGGAAGGACCGCCGACCTGCTCGAACAACTCCTTCATCCCCTCGAGCCAGGAATAATCGTCCACCGGCGTCGAAAGAAGGGCCGCCTCCCAGAAACCCACCAAAGCGTGCTGGGCCGGAAGATCGAAATAACGGCGGGACCGCGAAAGCCAATCCATGACCCGAGCCTCGTCCTTCATAAGGGCCGCCACCCGGGCCATGGCCAGGCAGGCGTCTCCCTTTAAATAACCCGACTCCTCGGTCTTCTCGTACGTGTTCTCGAGGGACTTGGACTCGGCCAGGGCCTCCTCCTCCGCCCCGTCCTCGACGCAGGCCGAGACGAACATGGTCTGGAGCCTGAAACGCTCGAGGCGGGGAAGGCTCGGACCGTATTGGTAAATCACGTTCCTCAACGCGTCCCGCGCTTTTCCGAATGAGCCGATTCCCATTTCCATCTCGGCCAGGGCCCCGTAGGTCGCTCCTACCCCGGCCCTGTCCCGGGACCTTTGTTTAAGCCGGGCCACCAGCTTGAAGGTCCTTCTCGCCTCGGACCAGGCCCCCCTTCGGGCCAGGATTTTTCCGAAGTCGTCCAGTATCCATGACTTGAGTGGAGAGTCTCCCGCCGATCCCAGAGCTTTTATCAGGGTCCTCTCAGCCTCGTCATGAAGTCCGTCCGCCATCTGAAGGCGGGCAAGAAGATAATAGGCCCGGGCCCCGGTAGCCTCATCCTCCTGGCCTATTATCTCGGACATGCGGGCAACGCGCTCGGACAGTTCAGCGTTTTTCGCCGGTCCGGCCTCGAGGGCGTCGGCCTGAAAGCTGAGGAGCAGGAGTATCCAGCTCCAGGACCCGGGTGGGACCTTGCGGTCCACGTCCGCTAAAATCGAGCGCGCGTCTCCCTGGCATGTTCCCATCACGATAAGACACGCCCTGGCGAGTCCCAGCATCCACTCGGGACCGCCGATTTTAACCGCCAGGTTCGGCCTTTCCGGGTCGAGGGTGGGATCGTAGGTCAACTCCTCGACCAGGGCCCACCATTCATGGGTTGTAAGCTTCGTTTCCATGGGCATGAAATAAACCAATCCTTACCCGAGCAGCGACTCGTGGCCTACACGCGGGCAAGATTTTCCGGCCTATTATTACTTCTTTTTCATATAGCTTCAAAATTGCCGGGTCGGATTTCTCCATCCACCGGGAAGGTACTATAATCTTTTTCGTAAATACCATGGAAAGGACGGGGCCCTCATGAAAAGGAAAAATATTAAATCGTCCGCCCGGCGCGGCGCTTTCGGCTTGTTGATTCTGGCGTCGATAGCCCTGGCCGGGGCCGCGGCTTACGGTGAGCTTTCGGCCGAGGCCTTGCACTCCGAGGCGATCGTGTGCGACCTCCACGCCGACACCCAGTTCATGATCACCTACATGGGATACGACATGAAAAAACGCCACCGCTCGGTGGACTGGGGCCCGGCGGGAACGGCCCCCATCTTCTCGGACATCGACGTCCCCCGCCTCAAGGAGGGAGGACTGGACATGTTCACAATGGCCGTGTGTCCCTCGCCCAAGACCAACGAAAGGCCGGGGGCCGTCGCCTTCGTGAGAAGGAGCCTTAACGCCATCGACGCCATGGCGGCGAAAAACTCGGACCAGTTGGCCGTGGCTTTGACGCCGGAAGACGTCCGGGAAATCTCCGCCTCGGGCCGCGTTGCCATCCTCCTGGCCGTCGAGGGCGGACAGGGCATCGGCGAGGACCTTGACGTCCTGCGCGAGTTTTACGGGCGCGGCGTTCGGTACATGACCTTGACCCACGCCAAAAACTTGAGGTGGGCCAGCGCCTGCGGGGAGGACAACAAGGCGGACTTCGACGGGCTCACGGACTTCGGCCGCGAGGTCGTCCATGAAATGGAGAGGATGGGAATGATGATCGACCTGGCCCACGTGTCGGAGTCAACTTTTTGGGCCACCCTCGACGCGGTCGATTGCCCGGTCCTTGTAACCCACGCGGGAGCGAGGGGACTGGCGGACCATAAGCGAAACCTTACCGACGACCAGATCAGGGCCGTGGCCGAAAGAGGAGGAGTAATAGGCGTGATCTTTCACGCGGGCTACCTGGACCCTGAGGGAAACAAGCCCCGCGACGCCGGACTGGTGGCCGACCATATCGACTATATCAAGGCGCTGGCCGGAGTCGACGTTATCGCGCTGGGCTCGGATTACGACGGCGGCGTAAATATCCCGCCCGATATGGGACACGCGGGCAGGCTTCCCGCCCTGACAAAGGAGCTTGTCAGGCGCGGCTACACGGAGGAAGAGATAAGGAAAATCCTCGGGGAAAACTTTCTCAGGGCCTGGGCGAAAATCGAGACTTATAAGCGCTGATTTATCAAGCCGCGTCGTCAAGGAATGGCCGGGTCTCTTACGGCCCGGCAAGACGATCCTTCCCTGATGCGCCGGGGATGCAAACAAGCCCATGGTCGTTCTATAATCGTCTCCGGTTCGGGCGCCAATATATGGAGCCTCGTTCACCGGGAAAAATGCCGCTGGATATAGATATAGAAAAAAGAAGCGACTCCGATTTGGGTCTCGGACGGCCGGCCCTCTTGGCCGTGTTCCTTCTTGCCCTGGCAGCGAGGTCGATTTATTTTTTCGAGATTTGGGACGTGACCTTTTTTAAATACCCGGTCATCGACGCCAAGACCTATCTCGATCACGCCCGCGCTCTGGCCTCGGGCATCTACCTTAACGACGAGGCCTTCTGGCAGGGACCTCTTTACCCGTACCTCATGGCCCTGGCCATGAAAATCTTCGGAGATTCCACTCCCGCGCTCCACCTTCTCCACGCGCTGCTCGGGTCCGCCAACTGCGCCTTGGCCGCGTTTCTTTCCGGCCGCGTCTTCAACCGGACCGCCGGCGTTGGCGCGGGGATGGTCACCGCCCTTTACGGGCCGCTGATCTTTTTCGACGGCGAGCTTCTTATTCCGACCCTGGCCGTATGCCTGAACCTTTTAGCCATGATTCTTATCCTTAGGGCCGAGAGACGCGGGAAGTGGAGCTATATAGCGGCGGGGGCCGTTCTGGGTCTTGCTTGTCTTGCCCGTCCCAACTCGCTCGTCATCGCGCCCGCCGTTATAATCTGGTCCTTATACTATTCCAAAAAAGAAATGGGCTTTGGCCGCATGGCCGCGAGAATGGCATATTTCCTTTTTGGCCTTCTTTTAACCATCGCCCCCGCGACCGTTCACAACTATATCGTGAGCCGGGAGTTCATTCTCATATCCGCCAACGGGGGGGCCAACTTCTGGATCGGCAATAATCCCGACTGGCGCGAGACCGTCTCCATCAGGCCGGGACTGGAATGGGGCGACCTGATGGCCGAGCCTTACCTGGCGGGATACGACTCACCCGGAGAGAGGTCATCCTATTGGACGGCCAAAACCATCAAATATATAAAGGACGATCCCCTCGGATGGATTCGGTCCCTCGCCGTGAAGACCGGCCAGTTCTTCCGCGGCCACGAGTATCAAAGGAACGTGGACCTTTATTCGTACCGGAAGTATTCCAGGCTTCTTTCCCTGCTGCTCTGGAGAGGACCTCTGGGATTTCCCTACGGTCTTCTCGCGCCCCTGGCCTTTTTGGGCATGATCGTGTCCCTTCGCGAACCCACCCGGGAAAGGACCCTCCTTGTACTCTACATGTCGTTTTATAGCTCGTCGGTGGCGCTCTTTTTCGTGGCCTCCCGCTATCGGGCGCCGTTAATTCCGGTCATGGCGGGCATGGCCTGTTTTTTCGCGGTCAGGATGATCGAATGGATAAAGGCGCGCGAAACAAAGCGGGTGATTTTCTGGGTCTCGGCGGCCCTTTTGGGAATAGTCGTCTGCAATTGGGGGGCATCCCATATTCCCGGCCCTCCCCCCGCGGATATCCACCTTTTCCTGGGCCATTCGTACGCGGACGCGGGGCAAGTATCACGGGCCATCGGAGAATACGAGAAGGCCATCGAGCTGGCCCCGGACTCACCCGACGCCCGGCTCAACGCCGGGATAGGATACCTCCTGACCGGGAGGAGGGAAGAAGCCCGGAAGGCTTTTCTCCTGGCCCAGCGACTTCGGCCCTCGAGTCCGATGACCCTGGCCTTCACTCGCCAGTACCTTGGTTCCATGGCGGGGGAGGAAGGGGACTATCAGTCGGCGGCCGCCTTATATCGAGCCGCTCTCGAGGCATATCCTTACCAGTTGGAAGCCGCCCTCAGCCTGGCAAACCTGCTGGTTCGAGTTGGACAAGAACGCGAGGCCCGAGCGGTTATCACGGACATGATCGCAAAGTACCCCCGCCGCGCAGCCCCCCGGGCGCAAATGGGAAGGATCGAAAGCCGGGCCGGCAACGTTAAGGCGGCGATCGACTGTTTCTCCCAGGCCTCGAGGTTTTCTCCCTCCAACCCCGACTACATGATCGAGCTTGCCGCCGAGCACCTTAAAGCGGGAGAAAAAGACAAAGCCTCGCGGCTTTTGGACAAGGCGGAAAAGATAAACCCGGCGGACGCGAGAATAAAGTCCCTGAGAAAATCAATATAAAGCGACAAGGGAAGCTCCTCAGAGCGGGAATCAGTTTTTAACCTTGACAATCGTCCTTGGGGAAGCGAGACTAAATATCGTTACCATGAAGGAAAAAACACTTTTCTGGCTGGTCTTCTCGGCGCTATTACTGGTGGTCGCGGCCGTGTTCGCGCCCGCTTTGGCGTCCCCTTTCGGTGGCTCTCCTTTTGTCGAATCGGCCTCGAGAGGGGCATTTAGGAAAATCTGCCACCAGGACCCGGAAAGAAGCTTTATATTATTCGGCGAGCACTTGGCGGTCTGCGCCAGATGCACGGGTATATATACGGGAGCTCTCCTTGGCTGGGCCGCCCTAATATTCATCAAGGACGAGCGGAAAAACCGCCCCGTTCCGAACTGGTTTTTAATCGCGGGGTTCTTGCCCCTTGCCCTGGACGGGGCCGCCAATCTGGTTGGAATATTTCAGACCCCATCATGGATCAGATGCCTTACGGGACTGGCCATGGGGGCAACGTCCTCCCTGTCCATCTGGCCCGCGGCCAGGGACGCGTGGACCTATCTCATGTATGACATGGAGCGGGAAAATACCGAGGGGACAAAAGAGGCGGGATAAATAAAAGGGGAAAAGGAAGGAGAGACGGCGCATGAAGGAAGGCTATGTAAAAGCAATGTTGATCGGCGGGCTGATCGCGGGGTTTCTGAACGTTATTCCCGTGCTCAATTGTTGCTGTTGTCTATGGACTATCCTGGGCGGCGTGATCGGCTCGTATATTTACGTCAACTCCGCCAGGCAATGGCCCACCGACGGGGACGGAGTCGTGATCGGCGTCGGGGCCGGGGTCATATCTGGCGTGATGTACGGCTTCTACACCCTGGCCATGCGGCTGGTCTTCACGCCCGAGACGATGATGCGGATCATGGACCAGATATTGGTCAACATGCCTCCCGAGGCGGCCGAGCAATTCCGGCAGGCCATGGAGCAGCAGTATCAGACCGGCATAGCCGCCACCCTTGTCAGCATTGTCATATATCTTGTCGTCATCATGGGAGTCTCGGCCCTGGGCGGCTATCTGGGCATGACTTATTTCCGTCCCAAGCGCTTTGGTCCCCGTCCTCCCGGCGCTCCCATGGCCCCGGGCGGCTACTATCCGGGAGGGCCCGCCGGACCGGGAATGCCCGGGCAGGGTTACGGGTATCCCGGGCAGGGAGGGCCGCCCCCAGCCCAATACGGTGGCGCGCCCGGCGCGGGCTATGGGCAAGCCCCTCCCCCGCAATGGGGACAGCAGCCCGCCCCGGTCGCGCCCCTGGCTCCCATGGCCCCCCCGCCCCAACAGGCGGCTCCAAGCCCACAGCCGGCCACCCCGGCCCCGCCGCCTCAACCAGCGGCGCCGGCGGCGCCACCAATGGCTCCGGCCCCTCCCACGCAACCGGCCGCTCCGGCTCCCGCTCCCCAGCGGGCCGAGCCGGCCGAGGGGCCCAAACCATCGGGCGGGGGCTCGGACGACGACGATATTTTCAAGCCTCCCACCGGCGGGTGAGGTTTTGGATAAAAAATCAAGCCGCGCCTTTATTTACGAGGCCCGGAGTCAAGTGGGGCCGTCCTTGGAGCCGGTGTTGGGACTTGAAGGTTTTAATGGTATATTTAATATTCGAGCAATAAGGCAGCGGCGACTTCCGGGGGAATGCTCGTCGTCCCATCAGCGTTGAATCGGGAGGATAAAATGGGCAAAGGTTACATGGGAAAGATACTATGGGTCGACCTTGGCAGGGGCGAGATGAAAGACGAGGTTATTCCGGACGAGATATATAAAAAGTTTCTCACCGGATACGGCCTCGGGGCCAAGCTCCTGTACGACCGCGTGCCTCCCGGGGCCGACCCGATGGGGCCGGACAACATCCTGGGCATCCTATCCGGCGTGCTCACGGGAACGGGCGCCCTCTTCTCGGGCCGCTTCGAGGTCGTGTGCAAGTCTCCCCTTACCGGCGGTTGGGGCGACGCCAACTGCGGCGGTTACCTGTCACCCGCCATCAAGCGGGCGGGCTATGACGGCGTATTCTTCCAGGGCGTCTCGGAGAAGCCGGTTTACCTTCTCTTGACCGATGAAAAGGCGGAATTAAAGGACGCCTCCCACGTGTGGGGCAAGGACACGGTCGATACGGAGCGCCTGCTCAAGGAGGAGAACGCGGACGTTAAAAGGGCCCAGGTCGCCTGCGTCGGTCCGGCGGCCGAAAACAAAAGTCTCATCGCCGGGGTCTCGAACGACGGCGGGCGTTTCGCGGCGCGCTCGGGCGTGGGCGCGGTGATGGGGTCCAAAAGACTTAAAGCCATCGTGGTCTCGGGCAAGGCCAAGGTCGAGTCCAGCGACTCCGAGGGCATCAAGAAACACTCGAAGGACCTGGGCAAAAGCCTTAACAAGGCCGACTTCCTGCAAAAGGTCCTGAGCGGGACCCTGGTCAAGATACTGGGCAAGGTCACGCGTCTCAACCCCGTGGCCATGGCCAACCCCGGAGACTTCTGGTGCCAGAACCTGAAAAAGTACGGCACCATGGGCATCACGGCCATGAGCGCGGAGACGGGCGACAGTCCCATCAAGAACTGGAGCGGCGCCGGCCATATCGATTTTCCACTCAAGCGGGGAACCAAAATCAGCGACGAGTCGGTGCTCAAATATCAGGCGAAAGGCTATGGCTGCTTCTCCTGCCCGGTAAAGTGCGGGGGCATCATGAAAGTTGAAGACGGTCCCTACCCTCTCGAGGAAAGTCACAAGCCCGAGTACGAAACCCTTTGCGCCTTTGGCGCCCTTTGCCTGGTGGACGACGTGCACGCCATCCTCAAGCTGAACGACATGTGCAACCGGGGCGGTCTCGACTCGATCAGCGCCGGCGGCGTGGTGGCCTTTACCATCGAGTGCCTGGAGAACGGGATACTGACTAAGGACGACGTGGGCGGCCTGGACCTGGGCTGGGGCAAGGCCGAGCCCATGATCGATCTCCTCGAGATGATTATCCACCGCGAGGGCATCGGCGACGTTCTGGCCGACGGGGTCAAGCGGGCGGCCGAGCGCATCGGCAAGGGCTCGGAGAAGTTCGCGGTTCACGCGGGCGGCCAGGAGCTTCCCATGCACGATCCCAAGTTCGACCCTCCCCAGGGCGTGGCCTATGAAGTCGAGCCCACCCCGGGCCGCCATACCATCTCGAGCCTGGTCTGGCAGGAGCTTATCCAGATGAACCGCTACGACAAGAACGCGGACAAGGTCAAGCCCATGGAGACGAAGAAGGCCAGAATCCGTCCTCACGGCCGGGCCAAGAACCAGGCCGTCAACTCGAGGCTGATGCAGGTGGTCAACTCCTCGGGCGTTTGCATGTTCGGTCTTACCTGCGGGCCCAAGTACCCCCTCTTCGAGTATCTTAACGCGGCCACGGGCTGGTCCCTCTCCGACGAGGACTACATGATGACGGGCGAGAGGATCGAGACCATACGCCACGCCTTTAACCTGCGCGAGGGCATCCGGTACAAGGACACCAAGATGCACCGCCGGGCCTCGGGTGAGGAGGTCATGGAAAAAGGTCCGCACAAGGGGGTGACCATCGACGCCGAGACCATGGCCAGGGAATTCTACCAGGAGATGGGATGGGACTTCGAGACCGGAAACCCCACGCGGGAAAGACTCGAGAAACTCGGGCTGGACGAAGTTATCAAGGACATATACGGCTGATCCGTCATGTTCGGAAAGAAGAAACAGGTCAAGGTCAGGGTCAAGGTGGCCGGGTTCATCGACCGGCGCATGATCACGGAGGAATTCGATTTCGAGGCCCCCGAGAAGACCAGCGTCAAGAAGCTGTTCGGCCTTATCGACAAGTCGGGACCGATCAAGGGAGGTGTGATGAGGCGCATGCTGGGTCTTCCCAAGCCTCCGGCCATCCTGATAAACGGCGACGGCATCGACCTTCCCGGCGGCCTGGGCCGTTCGATCGGCGAGGGTGACGAGATATCGATCATGACGCCCATGGGGGGCGGATAAAAATAACCGCGGACTCTTTCGAAGGAGGAGTAACTTGAAGGAGGAGGAAGGCAAGCTGGCCGGCGCCGGCGGGGTCGAGATTTACTGGCGGGGCTGGATTCCCGACACCATTCGGGGCGTGTGCCTTATAAGTCACGGTCTGGGCGAGCATATAGGCAGGTACGCGGGCGTGGCCGAGGCGCTTTGCAAGGAGGACGTGGCGGCCTTTGGCCCGGACCACCGGGGCCACGGCAAGTCCGGCGGCAAGCGCGGCCACGTGAACTCCTTTTCCGAGTACACCTCGGACCTGGATTCCTTCCGCGGCCAGTTGGAGGAAAGGTTCGGCGAGTTGCCCATATTCCTTCTCGGCCACAGCATGGGCGGACTCATCGCCGCGACCTACGCCACCACCCACTCGGCCGGTTTGGACGGGCTCATACTTTCCTCGGCCGCCCTCAGGGTGGAGGTGAACGAGCCCGCCATCAAGCTGGCCGTCGGAAGACTGGCCTCCAAGCTCTTGCCCTCCCTGACCATGGGAAACGGGCTGGACTCGAATTTCCTCTCACACGATCAGGCCGCGGTCAAGGATTATAACGACGATCCCCTGGTCCACGACCGCGTGTCGGCCAGGTGGTTCACCGAGTTCACCGCCGCCATCGAGAACGTGCACGAGAAAGCGCGGGAGATAAACGTTCCCGTCCTGGTCATGCAGTCGGAAGAGGACCGGCTGGTGGCGCCGAGGGGAGCCGAGGAATTTTTCGACCGTCTGACCGTCGAGGACAAGACCCTGAAAATTTGGGAGGGGTTTTATCACGAGATGTTTAACGAGGTGGAAAAGGAAAAACCCATTTCCACCCTGGTAAACTGGATAGTCGAGAGGGTTTCCTGAGCCGATTTGCGACTCGGGATTTCCGCTAATTGGAATGCTTGCCAAAACAAACGGACTCGTCGCCTTGTCAATTCCCGCGATACATAGCCCCGTGAGACGCGCCCGCGGGGCTTTTGCCGCCTCGCTGGCGGCGGCCCTTTTTTTTCTGGCCGGCTCGACCTGCGACAGGCCCCCCGCCGTGCCCGACTCGGTCAAGGGACCGGCCGTGGTTATCAGGAACCAGGATGGACAGGACTGGACGGTCACGGTCGAGTTGGCGCGCACTCCACTTGAACGCCAAAAAGGACTCATGTGGAGGTGGTCCCTCCCGAAGGACCACGGCATGCTGTTCATTTTCGACGATCTCGCGGTTAGGTCGTTTTGGATGAAGAACACGAGGATTCCCCTCGACATGATATTCATCGGTCCAGATAATAGGATCGTGGGCATAGTCGAGAACGCCGAGCCTTACACGGAGACGAAAAGGATGGTGGAAAAACCCAGCAGATGGGTGCTCGAGGTCGCGGGAGGAGAATGCGCCACCCGCGGCGTCAAGGCGGGAGACCTCGTGTATTTCTTCAGGATCGGAGAGTAATCGATGCCCAGGGAAATGGACCTCAGCGGCCAGTGGGAAATCCATCCCGTCAACAGGTTCGACGGCCAATACGACTCTCTCGTGAACTGGCGGGAGGCCAGGGTCCCCGGCCACTGGCAGGAGATACCCGAGTTCGAGAGGTACGCGGGCAAGATGGTCTACAGGAAGCGCTTCAAGTTCATGCCCGATCCCACGAAGCGCATGTTCCTTCGACTTAACGGGGCCTTTTACTGGACCACCGCCTACCTTAACGGCTGCCGTCTCGGCTCGAACGAGGGTTATTTCTTTCCCGTCGAGCACGAGATATCGGGCCTCCTCCGAAAGGACAACGAGGCCGTCATCGAGGTGGATTGTCCCAACGAGGAGGACAAGTCCTACAAGCGCCAGTTGACCGGGGTCTTCCATCATTGGGATTGTATAGACCCTCGGACCAATCCCGGCGGCATATGGCTTCCCGTCGAGATCGTCTCGACCGGCCCGGCCCGCTTGGCCGATCCCCTTTTTACCACCGCCTATATCGACGGCAAGTCATCCTACGCCCGCATCATCGGGCGGGCCACCATCGACCTCGAGGCCGAGGCCAACCTGACCGTGAGGATTTCCTTTACGCCCCTCACCTTCGAGGGCGAAACCCAGGTTTTCGAGAGGAAGATATTCAAGTCGCGGGGATCGAGCGCGTATCACTATAACCTCGACCTCAAGGAACCCACGCTCTGGTGGACTCACGACCATGGCAAGCCCGACTTGTATACCCTGCGGGTCGAGGTGACGGTGGACGGGGAGGACTCGCCCTCCGACGCGTGGGAGACCTCATTTGGCGTCCGGACCTTCGAGATGCGCGACTATATCGCCTATCTCAACGGAAGGCGGATGTATATCCGGGGCAACAACTATCCGCCCGGAGACGCGAGGATCGCCCGTGTCACTCCGGAAAGGGTGGCCGAGGACCTCGAGCTGGCTAAAAAGTGCAACCTCAACCTGCTCCGGGTCCACGCCCACGTGGACCATCCCGCCTTCTACCGGGCCTGCGACGAGAAGGGCATGCTCCTGTGGCAGGACTTTCCCATGCAGTGGTACTACCGGCCCGAGGTGGAGGACCAGGCGGCTCGGCAGGTCGAGCGGATGATTTTCCTCCTCGGCAGCCGCCCGTCCATCGGCGTCTGGTGCATGCATAACGAGCCCTTCCGCCTTTTCGACGTTCGCAAGCCCTTCGGTCCCATCTCGATCGGCAGGGCCGCGGCCTCGCTGCTTTTTTGGAACAGGAACCGCGACAAGATGGACAAGGACCTGGCCCGCAAGGCCCGTTTTCTCGATCCCCACCGTTTCACCACCAGGTGCTCGGGGGCGAGAGGACTTTTCCGCGAGACGGGTGACGCGCATTATTATTACGGCTGGTACATGGGACCGCTGCACTGGTTTCACCGCGTCTATAAAAAGCATCCGGAAAACCTCAAGTTCATTACCGAGTTCGGGTCCCAGTCCTTCCCGAACCTGGAAAACGCGATCAGGTTCATGCCCGCCCGCATCGAGGACGTGGACGTAAAGAAACTCGAGGCCCGCCACCATTTCCAGCGGCTGTTCATGTACATGTTTCCCCGGCCCAAGCTGAACATGAAAAGGTTCGCGTCGCTTTCCGAGTACATCCAGGCCACCCAGGATTATCAAAGCGAGCTTAACCGCTATCATATCGACAGGATACGGCGTCTCAAGTACAAGCCCGGCGGCGGCCTCGTGCCTTTTCTCCTGCTCGACTCGAACCCGGCCGTGCAGTGGTCGGTGATCGATTACTGGCGGACGCCCAAGTCCAGCTACTACGCCATGAAAAAGTGCATGAGCCCTGTTTACGCCTTTACCATCTTCGATAAGCCCTCCTATTCGAGAGGAAGCATCGTCTCGATCCCGGTTTACGCGGTGAACGACGGGTGGGAGGAAGCCCCCGTCGAGGTCCGGCTTATGGTCAAGTCGCCCGTGGGAGACGACGTGATCGACCGGACCTGGTCCGAGACGCTCCCGGCCGACTGCGAGGCCCTGGCGCTGGGCAACCCGGAGTTGAAGCTCAAGTGGTCGGGCGTGTACGACGTGAGGGTGGTGATGGGCGACTCGAGGGGCGTGTTCGAGAACGCCTACAAGCTCAAGGTCAGGTAAACGGAGCGGATTCATCGAATGAGGATGTATACCAACAAAACGGCCCGCTTGAGAGACACGGCGCGCAAGGTGGCCAAGGCCCTTCGAGGCGAGGCCGAGAGCATAGACAAGATGGACGAGTTTCCGCCGGCCATGCTGGGCAAATTGTGGGACTCGGGCTTCATGACCATGGCCGCGCCCAGAGAGCTTGGCGGCGGCGGGTCCAGCTTGAACGAGATGGCCATCGTGATCGAGGAGTTGGCCAAGGGGTGCGGGTGCGCGGCGCTTATCGTCCTGCTCCAGGCCATGAGCCTCTCGGCCATCGCCATGCACGGCGCGGGTAAAAAGCGCGAGCAATGGGTTTCCCGGGTCATCGACGAGCGTTGGGTCCTTTCCTTCGCCCTTACCGAGGCCGACCCGGATCAGGGCAAGGGACCGTCATACACCACCGCGAAGAAAAACAAGTCCGAGTACGTGATAAGGGGCCGGAAGTCATTCGTCTCCGGAGCCAGGGACGCGGACGCCATCATAGTCTTCGCCGTCACCAATCCCAAGGCCGGGGTTAAGAAGGCCCTTACCGCCTTCCTGATACCGGCGGGCGCGACCGGCATGCTGCCGGGCGTGGAGAAGTCACGGGCCGGACTTCGCGGCGCGCCGGCGGTGGACCTCGAGTTGGCGGGGGTCAAGGTCAAGACCGACTCCATCCTGGGAAAAAAGGGAGACGGTTACGCCATCGCCCAGCGGTCCATTTTGAAGTCCGCCCCCCTGGCCGCGGCCCTTTCCTGCGGGCTTTTGGACGAGGCCCTGGACTTGACCATTAAAAGGGCAAGGGAAATGGGCAGGGACCCGGCCCCCCTTTCCGAGTTCAGGGCCGTCGAGTTGTCCCTGGCCGAGATGGCCGCGTCCCTCGACCGCGCCCGGGCCATGACCTGGATAAGCGCCGGGGCCATGGACGAGGGCCTCGAGGAGGGCGAGCGCCTTGCCCGCGAGGCCAAGTGGACCTCGACGGAGGACGCGGTCAAGGCCATCGACGAGGCGTCTTGCGTCTGGGGAGTAAGCGGTTCGATCAAGGGTTCTCCCCTCGAGCGCCTGGGCAGGGACGCTCGGGCCGCCCGTCTCATTCTCGGGCCCAACCATCTGCAGAAGATCGAGGTGGCCAGGAAACTTCTGGCCGGCTGACGGGCCGCGTTGGCGGCGCTTTCCTACTTGGTTTTACTCGCCCTCTCGGCCGCGTCTATCTTTTCCAAAAGCAGCCTGGCCTTGTCGAACCCGGGATGTATAAGCAGGGACCGGTGGGCCTCGCTTCGGGCCAGGTCGAGAGCGCCCATATTGTAGTGGCAGTAAGCCATGTTGTATAAGGCGTGCGCCGAGCGGCGCTCGATCCGGAGCACTTCCATATATAGATCGACGGCTTTCACGTAACCTTGCGGGTCCTTGCCCGAGTCGGCCTTCAAGACCATGAGGTTGGCCAGGTTCATCCGCGACGACGCGTCGGCGGGATTAAGCTCGGCGGCCCGGGCAAAGGAAGCCGCCGCTCCATCCAGGTCCTTGTTGCCTAACAGGGCCACGGCGAGGTTCCCATGCGCGTCCGCCCGCTCGGGGGCCAGCCGCGTCGCTTCTTTAAAAGCCTCGGAGGCCGGTCCGAACCTTTTTCGGTCCATGTATGCCTTGCCCAGGTTGTTCCAGCCGATGAGAGAGTCGGGGTCCTCGGCGACCACCGAGCTCCAGAGCTTGATCTCGTTGCTCCAGTCGCCCACCCGCGCCACGTTAAACGACAGCATGTAGAGCGTGACCGACAAGAAGGTCATCCAGTAAAAAGATCGGCCCAGCCCGTAGGAGGACGCCCATCTTACCATCCTCACGAAAAAGAGAAGATAAAGTGCGGCCCCGCTGAAACTGTAAAAAAGAGCGTTCCCCCACTCCGCGAGGGGGGTGCCGGAGGCCATGAGAAGACTCGATCCGGCCCTCGGTCCCGGCCGGGCGTGGGCCCTGATAAAGGAATGGTAACGCTCGAGATACCCGGCGGACTCGACAAGGGGAGCGCCCAGACGGCCGTTCGCCAGCCACTCGGTCATGATGGCCGCGAGGATCAAACCGAGGCCGATGACGATGAAAAATACCGGCAACTCGAGCCAGACCCTTCTAATCAAAGGACGGGGCCATTTGCCCGCGGAGGCCATGATGAAGAGCAAGGAGAACGGAATAGATACCAGCAGGGTCGAGATTAACAGCGCCATCGAGCGTTCCATCAAATAGGGGCCTCCCCGGGGCCATAGCACGTTGATCCGCAGGGCCAGGGGACCGAGAAGGACGGCGAAGACGACGAGATATGTGATTATGCAAAGCGAGAGCGCGTGGGTCTTGGCGCTTATTGCCTCGCCGTTTTTATAAATCTCGTCCCAGCCGGCGGCGAGCAGAATACAAAATCCGGCGGATGGGATGTACAGATACCTCTCGGCGAAAAAGGAGTTCTGCGGTATCCAGTTCATTACGGGCAGAAGGTTGATGAAAATCCAGCCGACCGAGAATGAAAGGACATAATTCTTTCTTAACGCGAAGGCCGCGAGAGGGAGGGAGATAAAGGTCGCCATCCCCAGCCAGGGCCAGGGCCGGCCAAAGCTGGTGAACTCGATTTTGGGGACCGGACTCTGGTGGACGGGAAAAAGGAGGAAGCGAAGATACCTGGGATAGTAAGAGAAGGCGGTGGCCAGGTTCCTCCCGAAATCCAACTCCTCGATCATGGCGCCCTTCAGCCTTCCGAAAATATTGAAGTCCCTGAGAACGGGTATGGAAAACCTCGATCCCAGGTAAAGGGCCGAAAGCGCGAGGGTCAGAAGGAGGGCGATGTAAACAAGGCCCTTCCAGGAAACGCCCCTGCCCTTTCTAAGGAACTCGTGAAAGAGAAGAAGAAGAGGGAAAACGGCCGTCACCTGCTTGGACAAGATGGCTAGAACGAAAAAGACGAAAGCAACGGCCGGCGCCAGAAGAGGCCTTTTATCCTGGAAAAGATAAGCGTGGAAAGCCAGGAGCAAAAAGGACAAAGCCATCATTTCCTTGCGATGGGCTATGCTCATGACGGCCTCGACGTGCACCGGGTGGATGGCGAATAAAAAGGACGCCATAAGGGCCAGCCGGACGTTCCGCGTAAGCCTTACGACGAAGGCGTAAAGTAATAGGGACGCGAATGTATGCCAGACAAGATTATGAACGTGGTAGCCGCGGGGATCGAGCTCGAAGAGGGCGTAGTCCACCATGTAGGAGAAGGCGCGCGCCGGTCTTCCCGACTGGAGCACGACGCCCAGGTTGCGAAAGTCCCTGATGGTGGGGTTGTTGACTATCAGCTCGTGGTCGTCGAAATTGAAATGAGCGAAGTTGGCCAGATAAAAAACGCCGAATACGCTAAAGAAGATTACGGCCGCGGCGATAAGGTGTCTTGACCAAAGCCATGCAAAGAGCTTCCTCCCAGCCGAAGCTTCATCTTCATCAACCCGCTCGGGCGAGCCCGCCGGCGAGATATCTTTTTGTGACTTGTCCGCCTCCACCCCTTTTTCCGTTTCCAATGCCACTTCCCGAGGAAAACTTTTATAACGGATGATTCAATAATATATCCGAAGCGTCGGAATTAGCCTGTTTCGATCCTTCGCCGGATAGGGTCTTCCGTTTCTTGACGAAATGATCTAATGATCAAAAAATTGTATAAATAAACGGCATTATCGTAGTCGTGCTCTCGGTGAGTACGATCACCACCACCAGGAGGAGCAAAACGATTATGATGGGGGCCATCCACCATACTTTCTCCTCCTTGATGAACTGCCAAAATTCCTTTAGTATCCCAAGCTTAGCCATTATCCCCTCCACGCGTTAGCCGCCGCGAGCGGCGTGTCTTACTAATCTTTACCCGGCCTTCGAGCCACGCAGGCCAGCGTCGTTCCAAAGGGAAGCGTGAAACGCTCGATATACCGAACTTCCAGTTCGACAACCAAAAGCAAAAACTTGTTCAAAAACCGGGGCCATTCGTAACTGATGGTCTCCGACCGGTTGCCGGCAAATTTTTGCAAAACCCTCACCGGCAGCATGGCCGGAAATAAAAATCCCATGAAATGAGTAAGCTTTATAATCTCAAATCCGGCGTCCGAAAGCAATCTTTTAAAATCTTCCCGTCCGTATCGTCTCACGTGTCCCATGGCCTCGTCATGGGCGCTCCATAAAAAAGGATGGGCCGGTACCGTGGCCAGGAGTATGCCCCCCGGCTTCAGGGTCCGGAAGATTTCCCGGGCGGCGGCCGCGTCGTCCGGCACGTGCTCGAATATATCCAGGGCCGAGGCCCCGTCAAAGCTTTTATCCCGGAAAGGGATACTCTCCGCCGGGCTTCTGACCAGCGACCTTACCCCCCGGGCCGCGCAAAACCCCACCGCCTCGGCGCTGGGGTCCACGCCCATCCATCGGCCCCGTCCGCGGACGCGATCCAGGTTGGCTCCCGTGCCGCAGCCCACGTCGAAATACTCTCCCGCCTCGGGCAGCCATTTTCCGACCCACGAGTTTATCAGCGCTCCCTTCCCGGCGAACCACCAGAAGGCGGTCTCGGCCCGGTACATCTTCTCGTACTCGGAAGCCTTCAAAAGACCCGCCTTATTTTGCTCCAGAGTTTTTGGAGGCCCCCGGGGGTAAAAAGGGCGGCCAGTTGTCCCACCAGTCTCATGGGCCTCATGTAAAATCCCAGGTAGGCCGCCTTTTGAATCCTTAGCAGCCGTCTTTCATCCAGACCGGCGCCGGGCTTGAAGGAATATCTTTTGTAATAGTCCATGTCCTCGGGACAAAGCTCGACGGCGCCCGAGTGTTTCTCGAACAGGTAGGTGCCCGGCAGAGGCGTGGTCAGGTTGAAGGTCGCGTCGTCTATGGGCAGCCGCCAGGCGTATTTCACCGTGTCCCACGCGTCGGATGGGGTCTCGCCGGGCGCGCCGAGCATGAAGTATCCCTGAGTCCCGATCCCGAGGGCCTTGGCCGCCCCGACCGCCCGCTCGACGTGCTCGCGCGTAAGCCGCTTGTTGAAAATCTCCCGGCGGTTCTCGTCGCTGTAAACCTCGATGCCCACGTAAATCTTGGCCAGGCCCGCCTCCTTCATCCTGCGCAGCATGTCCTCGTCGACCAGGTCCGCCCGTACGTTGCACCCCCAGCCGTATCCCAGGCCGCGGCTTAATATCTCGTCGCAAAAGCTCATCACCCACTTGCGGTCGGCGATAAAGGTGTCGTCGGAAAAAAGGAACCCCGATATGCCGAACTGGGAGCCTCGCAGCTCGAGCTCGTCCACCACGTTGGCGGCGGAGCGCTTCCTTACTCCCTTGCCGAAGAGCTTGTCGAGGGTGGGCTGGCAATAGGCGCACTTGAACGGACATCCCCTGGTGGCCAGCACCGAGGTGCCCCGGAGGCCGGGCTTGACCGAGTCGAGTTGAAACCAGTGGTTGAAATATTCCTCCATGTCCAGGAGATCGAGAGCGGGAAAGGCGAGTTGGTCCAGGTCGCCGATCGGCTTGCGATGCTCTCCCTTTACCCCGCCTCCATCCCTGAAGAAAATCCCCGGCACTTCCCTTATATCCTTGGCTTCCAGAAGCTCGACGAAGGTCTCCTCGCCCTCCCCCACGCAGACCGCGTCCACGGCCTCCTCGGCGAGGACAAGATCGGGCAAGGTCGTGGGGTGAGGACCGCCCACTATCACCTTGCAGCCGGGATTGGTCCGCTTGGCCTCCCGAGCGGCATGGGTCGCCTCCCGGGCCATGGTCACCATGGCGGAAATGCCCACCAGGTCGAAGCGCTCCTTTTCCAGTTCCCGCTTGACGAGCCCGGCCGGGTCGGCGGCGAAGGTCGTATCGATAATGACGGGGGCCTCGCCCGTAGCCTTGCGCATGGCCGCCGCCAGGTAAGCCACGCCCAGTGGCGGGTCTCCAGTGGGGTATTTGGCGCGGGGAAAAACCAGGGCTACTCTCATCGAGCCCTTTCCCTTTTCGGCATGGCCCGGACGTTTCTCCAGATACGGAAAAGCTCGGCGAGCACCCAGGGCCAGTCGCGCCATACTTTCACCCGGCTGTCCGGGTCGTCATGCCAGATGACGGGGACCTCCTCCACCTTGTAGCCCAGGGCGCGGGCCTTGAGGAGTATCTCGATATCGAAACAATAGCCCCTGGATTTCAAGTCGGAGAAAAGCTCGCGGGCCGCGTCTCCCCTGAAGCCCTTGAATCCGCACTGGCTGTCCACCACCCCCACGGGAAAGAAGCGCCTGACCATCCACCCGAAAAGCAGGCCCAGGCCCAGCCGGACCGGCGGCTGGTAGCGCTCGATAAGAGAACCGGGAGCCTGGCGGCTTCCCACCGCCACGTCGGCCCCCTCCTCCAGCGCCGCGGCCAGGCGGCCCCATTCGGTGACGGGGGTGGAAAGGTCCGCGTCGGTCATGAGCACCCTGGCGCCGGTGGATTCCATGATCCCGCGGGCCACGGCCGCGCCCTTTCCGCGGTGGGGGATGGAGACGACCCTTACCCGGGGGGCCGGCGAACTTTCCGATCTTCTTTCCACCCAGTCCCGCGCTAAAGATACGGTGCGGTCGGTCGAGCCGTCGTCGGCCACGACGATCTCCCAGTCGAGGCCGGAGGCGTCGAAAAAACCCGCCAGGGCCTCGAGGGTCCCCTCGATATTCTTCTCCTCGTTATAAGCGGGCACGATGGCCGAGACGTCAAGCATGGGAATATATTATATACATTACTCCCGGGATTTCTCCAACCGCCCGTTGCCGAATGCCTTATATTTAAAGAATTAATCCTTAAATCCGCCGCGGCCGAGGCGTTGGTTTGACGTTTTCCGGCATCGGCCATACAATAAAAATTCCGTTCAAAAGCCGATATCGAGTCCGTCTTCGGTGTGGACGAAACGATATTGGCCAAGAGATAAATCCCCCGCGGGTAAAATATTATATCGGGAGAAGTCATGGATAAAACCAGGATTTACGGCGGTCTTATAGCGATCGGAACTATCGTTTTGGCGCTTCTTTTCATAGTGGGAGTATTCAACCACAGCTACGTGGCCCTGGCCATCCCGGTCACGGTGGTCACGCTGACCCTTTTAGGTCTCGTCTTTTGGATCGGTTACACCATCTGGAGCATCAAGGTCGAGCCGCCCAGGGATGAGGAATAGGCCCGGCTTTCAGGTAACCTCAGATGAAGGTATGCGTAACCAGCTACCGCGGCAACATGTACAGCGGCGGGCAAGGGATATATCTTTATTATCTTACCCGCGAGCTGGCCAAACTGGGCCACGAGATCACCGTCCTAGTCGGACCTCCCTACCCCGCGGAAATGCCATGGGCCAGGGTCGTCAAGATTCCCAACGAGAATTTCTACGGGGTTAAAACCGACTGGCTGCCAAGGCCCGACCCCTTCAAAATTTTCGAGCCTCTCAACCTTTTCGAGTTCGTGGCCACCAGGCTGTGGATGTTCCCCGAGATGCTGGCCTTTTCCCTGCGGGCCTACGCCAGGCTCATCGAGCTTAACCGGGCGGGCGAGCGTTTCGACCTCATCCATGACAACCAGTGCCTCGGGTGGGGCCATGTTCTCATGAAGGCCTTCGGCGTCCCGGTCATCGCCAGTATACACCATCCCCTGGGCATGGATCGGGAGGCCGACTTCGAGCAGGCCTCCAGCCTGGGCGAGAGGGCCAGGCGAGTGGCCTTCTACCCATTTTTTATGCAGCCCGCGGTGGCCAGGAGGATGGACCTTTGGATTTCGGGATCGAAAGACTCGGCCGAGGCGGTGGCCGATAAATTCAGCCTCTCCCGCGAGAAGATGCGCGTCATTTACGACGGGGTGGACGAGAACGTTTACAAGCCAAGGGATGGGGTCGAGAAGGTACCGCGCCGCCTGATCTTCGTGGGCAACACCGAGGACAGGAAGAAGGGCATCCTTTACCTTATGCAGGCCATGTCCATGCTGCCCGAGGACGTGACCCTCATGATCGTGGACGGATGCTCGAAATGGAAATTCTTCGCCGGGGAGCTGATGGGCCGCTACAACCTGCACGGCCGGGTCGAGTTCCTGGCCCGCGTTCCCTCCGAGACCCTGGCCGAGGAGTACAGGAAGTCGGAGATAGCCGTGGTCCCCTCTGTCTACGAGGGCTTCGGCCTTCCCGCGGCCGAGGCCATGGCCTGCGGGGTCCCGGTGGTGAGCTCCGACGGCGGGGCACTTCCCGAGGTGGTGGGACGAAATGGAGACGGGATCATAGTCCCGGCCAAGAACTCCGAGGCCCTGGCCGGCGCGATAAAGAAGCTTCTCGACGCCCCCAGGCTCAGGGAGGAACTGGGCGCGCGCGGCAATCGCCGGGCCATGGAGATGTTCACCTGGCGCCAGATGGCCATGGGAACGGCCGAGGTGTATGAAGAAGCCATCGAGATGAAACGCCATGCTCACCGTTGACTTCGACCTCCTGGACGTAAGGCCCGGCCTGGATTTTCTCGACGCCGGATGCGGCGGGGGCCGGCACGCCTTCGAGGCCTACAGGAGGGGCGCGAGGGTCGTGGCCATGGACTACGACCTGGCGGAATGCAAAAAGGTGGTATACTCCTTTTCCTCGGCAAGCAGGGGAAGCGACGTTTTGGGAGAGTGGCGCATGGTCCATGGCGACGTGATCCTCCATCCCTTTAAGGACGAGAGCTTCGACCGCGTCATTTGCGCCGAGGTATGCGAGCATCTGCATGAGGACCTCCGGACCTTGAAGGGGCTTACGAGACTTTTAAAAAGCGGGGGCAGGATGGCCATTACCGTGCCCACTACTTTCAGCGAGGCCATATACGGGGTGATCGAACCTTTTTACTTCGAAAACCCCGGCGGTCACGTGAGGATTTTCACGCCCTGGGAACTGGCCGCCAAAATTAGGGCCGCCGGCCTCAAAATATACGCCATCCGGCACGCCCACGGGTTCCATACCCCCTATTGGCTGCTGCGGTGCATCTTCGGCCTGGAGGACGAGGGGCATCCCATATCCTCGTCCTATAAGAAGTTTCTGGACATGGCCATCATGAGCCCGTTCATGACCAGGTTCGAGAGAAAGGTAATGGACAAGATTTGTCCCAAGAGCATAATATTTTACGCCTGGAAGCCCTAAGGCCGGGCGTTCCGAGATATCTTTCACGGGAGGATGAGATGCGCGACTTTAAAAACGGCAAAAAAGGAAACGTGCTAGTACTGGGCCTTCCAAAGGGAAGCCTGCAGGAGAGCACCTTCAGCCTTTTCAAGAAGGCCGGCTGGTCCATACGGGTTGGAGAGAGGGCCCTTACCCCATCGGTGGACGACCCCGAGATAAGCTGTCTTCTCATCCGGGCCCAGGAGATGGCGGGCTACGTCGAGAAAGGCGTCCTGGACGCGGGCCTGACCGGGCGCGACTGGGTGGTCGAGCAGGGGGCGAAGGTCAAGGAGATATGCTCGCTCACCTACTCGAAGTCCAGCTTCAGAAAAGTCCGGTGGGTGGTGGCGGTGCCCGAGGAAAGCGATATCAAGACGGTCAAGGACCTGGACGGCAAAAGGATAGCCACCGAGGCCGTGAACATGACGAAGCGTTTTCTCAAGACCAAGGGAATCAAGGCCGAGGTCGAGTTCAGTTGGGGGGCCACCGAGATCAAGCCCCCCGTGCTGGCCGACGCCATCGTCGAGCTGACCGAGACGGGGTCGTCCCTTCGGGCGAACAACCTTAAGATCATCGACACGGTGATGGAAAGCGAGACGGTGCTGGTGGCCAACCGGTCGGCCTTCAGGGACGACTGGAAGCGGGACAAGATCGAGACCATGGCCCTCATGCTGCAGGGCGCTCTCGAGGCCGAGCACAAGGTCGGTCTCAAGATGAACGTGCCCATGGCCAGGTCCAGGGAGATTCTCGATCTTCTTCCGGCCATGAAGACGCCCACCATCTCGAACCTGACCGACCCGAACTGGCAGGCCGTCGAGGTTGTCATAGACGAAAAGGACGTGAGAAGGCTTATACCCGAGCTGAAAAAAGCCGGGGCCACGGGAATTATCGAGTACGCGCTTAATAAAGTAATTCCATAAGGCAAGGGCCCGCGAGCGGGCCGCCAGGACGGCGGCGTATATTTCCCGCGCCGCCGGGGGAGGATGGTTAACCGGATGAGCGCCCTTTTAAAAGGGGAGAGATACGAGACGGTCCCCCCCGGGTCCCCGAAAAGGGAACTCATGGCCGCCGCCGTCGGCTACGCGCTCATCACGACCATACTCACCTGGCCGATAATAGTATCGCCCGACCAGTACGTCATCTCCGAGTTCATGGACGTGGTGGCCGGGTTCTACAATCCCTGGTGGTTCCACAAGGCCCTGGTCGAGCTTCACCAGTCGCCATGGACCAGCCCCCTCATCGATTACCCTTACGGCTACTCCATGGTCCTGTACCCCGTCTGGGTACCTTACGACCTTATATGCCTTCCCTTCGTGCATATCGCCGGCATCGAGGGACTGCCGGTCGTCTTCAATCTCGTCATCCTCGCCGCCTTCGTGGCCAGGGGCCTCTCGGGCTTCGCGTGTGTAAGGTACGTGACGGAAAATCCCGGGGCTTCCTTTTTCGCCGGACTGGTGGCGGCCTTCTCGCCCTTCGTCATGTGGAACTTGACCCGCTGGCACGTGACCTGTCTCGAACTGGTGTTGCCCTGCCTTTATTTCTATATCCGGACCCTGCGGGAAAACAATACGCGGACCGCCGCCGCCTTCACGGTTTTTTGCGCCCTCATCGCGTATACTTCGCCAAACTACTCCGCCGACATGGTCCTGGCCATCCCTCTCATTACAATTCTGCTTTATTTCTCCGAGCCGGGATTCAAGCCCAATCTCGCCGTCGCGAAAAAGCTGGGGCTAGCTTTTACGGCTACCTTCGTCATTTGTCTTCCCCTTATAATCAGGCTGGCCATGGAAATCCTCGGAAGCGGCGCGCCCGTTTCGCAGGACGAGTCGGTCAGGATTAAATTCTCCGCCAACCTTATCGGACTGGTCACGCCGGGAACGAACCTCCAGGCCTACTCGTCCCTTGCGCCCAGGCTGCCCTACCCCGACGAGGGCCTTGGCCGCGAGCACGGCATAGGCGGCTATGAGATTTTCCTCGGCTATTCGGTCATCGCCCTGGCCGCGATCGGGGCCGCCTCACGGTGGAAAAAGGCCCTGCCCTTTATCGGCCTGGCCGCTTTATTCCTTCTTCTCTCAATGGGACCTGCATTCCACGCGGGTCGGTTCACCGCCTCCTTGGCCGCGCCTTATCGCTACCTGGAGGCGCTCCTTCCCTGGCTAAAGGTCGAGAGGGCCCCGGTCAGGCACATGGGCCTGGTCATGGCCGCCATGGCCGTCCTGGCCGGACTGGGACTCGCTCGCCTGTCCGAATTCTTTGACGCCAAATGGAGACGGCCGCTTTACGTCCTGACCGCCCTTATTGTGTCGATCGAGTACAACCAGGCCCCTCTCAAGCTGGACCGGATACCCATACCGGACTTCGTGTACGAGATACGGGACGATCCCTCGCCGGGGTCCGTGCTCGATATTCCATACCTCCCGGTGGTCAAGCGGATAGGCGGCATTCACCAGATGTATCATGAAAAGCCCCTCGTCTATCAGTTGACCCGCCGTCGTGACGACCCCCGCTACCTGGAGGGGACCCTGTTCAAGTATTTCGACCGGCCCGGGAAATGGCCGTCCATGCAAGACGAACGAAAAGAGGAGGCCCTGGACGAGCTGCGCGGAGAGTTCGTTCTCCGCGACCTGCGCTACGTCTGCGCCTACCCCAGGTTCATGGAGCCGGAGGACGTGAAGGGCCTCGAGACCATGATGCGTGACGCGGGCGCTCTTCGGACCCTGGTCGAGAACGACAAGTATATCGTCTATCAACTCGTGCCTCGGCGATAGGATATTTGACTTACCCTTTTGTCATTCCCTGAAAAATTGTCCGATCGGTAGAAAACTATTAGATATTGCGTTTCGACTCGTATATAATATGATGCCAGGGGAACCCCGGGACTTTCGCGGAAGGGACAACGCGTTGGTCCGGGGAAAATCTATGGCGTGGCCGTCCTTTTCTGGGGAGAGGAAGACGGCCGGGCGAAAGGAAGTCATGGGGACAATCAAACGAGAGGGGGGAATGATGGATCTGGTTCGATCGACGATCGGCCCGATCGCCTTTGCCCTGGCCTTTTCCGCGGCTTATTGCGCCGGCCACAAGCTGGTTAAGGCCGAGGTGGAGAACGGCGCCACCGCGTCTCCCGCTCCGGGCGACACGGTATCCCGGACCGGGAAGTGCGCTCCGGACGAAAAGGTGAAATGGCTCACGGAGAATGAGGCCGTAACTCTGGGCAAGGAAAGCGGGAAACCGATAGTTATTGTCTTTTACAACGACCATTGCAGGAAATGCGAGGTGTTGGAGGACAAGGGGTTCAACAGGCCCGAGACGGCCTGTTACGTTAACGGGCGGCTGGCGGCCTCCAGGATCAACGGGGAAAAGGAGGCCGAGCTGAAGAAGAAGTATCGGGTAAACTACTACCCCACGGTCTGGTTCCTTACGCCCGAGGCCAAGGAAATCGACTCCTTCAGCGGGTACGTAGATCCGGACAAGTTGTTTTTAATCCTGCAGTTCGTGGGGGAAAAGGCCTACGAGACCAAAACCTTCGCCGAGTACGAGAAAGAAAAAAAAGGACCCTCCCCCTGAAGCCGAACGGCCCTTTCGAGGGTCGTGAATAATACGCGGCCCTTCGCCGAAAAAGCGACTATAATATCCAAAGGGCCCGGCCATGTTTTTGCCCGGCCCAAACGCCAAGGAGGAATTCAGCCAATATGTTTCAGCAGGCTCCGAGCTTTTTCGCCGCGTTTACCGCGGGTTTTTTGTCTTTTCTGACTCCATGCGTTCTGCCGCTGGTCCCGGGCTATATCTCTTTCATCTCCGGCGTATCCCTCTCCGACCTTCAACAAAAAGAAGGGGCGGGGGGATGGAAGAAGCTGATACCCGTCATGCTTTCCACTCTCGCCTTCGTGATCGGCTTCTCGCTGGTGTTCGTGTCCACCGGGGCCCTCATCCAATACCTGGGCGGGACCCTGGCCGAGTATAAGGTCTGGCTGGTGCGGGCCGCGGGACTGGTGATAATAATTTTCGGACTTCACATGGCGGGCGCTTTCAAGATTCAGGCGCTTTTGCGGGAGAAGCGACTTGACGGCGGCGCCAAGGGCGGCGGCATACCCCGGGCTTTCGCGCTTGGAGTGGCCTTCGCCTTCGGCTGGACCCCCTGCGTGGGCCCGATCCTGGGGGCCATCCTGGGCCTGGCCGCGTCGCAGGATAAAATCGGACAAGCCGTCATCCTTATGTGCCTTTACTCGGCCGGCCTGGCCATCCCCTTCTTTTTAACGGGCCTGGCGGTGGACTCCTTTTTCAAGGCCTTCGACAAAATCAAGCGTCACTTCCGCAAGATCGAGATCGTGGCCGGAAGCCTCCTTGTGGTTATCGGCGTGGTAATGTTTCTCAACCAGTTCGACCTTTTAAAGGACTTGTTTCTTTATATCGTGCCCGAGAAGCTGAACACCCTGGGTTAACCGTTTCGCCCGCTCGGGCGGATAATAGGAGGAGGCCATGAAGACGATCGAAACCGACCACGTAATAGTCGGCTCCGGCCCCGGCGGAGCGGGGGTAGCCCTCGAGTTGGCCCGGGCGGGCAGGAAGGCGATCATCCTCGAGAAGGGCAGGCGCCATCCCATCACCGACGGCAAGATCAACTCCTACAGGATGTACGACAAGTGGGCGGTCTTCTCGCGCTCCGAGGAGGGAGTCATAATCGACCGGGCCATAACCCTGGGAGGTTGCTCGGTGGTATTCTCGGGCAATTCCTTCGATCCTCCCGGCTGGCTGGAGGAGGAGATGGGCCTTAACCTCGCGCCCTACGCTGACGAGGTCAAGGAGGAGATAGGGATAAAGCCCTTTACTGAAGACTTCACCGAGCCCTGGGTCGGCGCCCGGAGGATGAGGGAGGCGGCGCTCGATCTGGGCGTGGACATGAAGCCGCAGGACAAGTTCATCCGTCAGGAGTCATGCCGCAACGTGTGCGACGGCTGCATGACGGGCTGCCGCAACGGGGCTAAATGGACGGCCCGGGAATGGATAGACGAGGCGGTGAAGCTTGGCGTCGAGGTAATCACCGAGGCCGACGTAAAGAAGGTTGTCATCGAGAACGGCAAGGCGGCGGGAGTCGTCGCCGAAACGCCAGGTGGCCGGATCATGGTCAAGGGCGACAAGGTCATCGTCTCGGCGGGCGGTATCGGCACGGGCGTTCTTCTCCAGAAATCGGGCCTCGAGGAGGCGGGGGGCAACTTTTACATGGACCCCATGAACGTGCTCTTCGGCATGACCGACGAGCCCTATAACGATAAAAGCGAGATGACCTTCAGCTACGCCACCAACGACACGGCCGACGAGAGGGGCTACATTATCGGCAACGTGGGGGGCAAGGGAGCCTGGCTCTCGCAGCTTTTCCGGGCCAAGACCTTTCTCAAGGCCATGCGCTCCGCGGGCAAATGGGACCGCATGATGGGTACCTTCATCAAGATAGCCGACTCGGCCGAGGGACGGGTCGAGGCCGACGGCCGGATGAAGAAGCCCTTCAATGGGGAAGACCGCCGCCGGGCCGGCGAGGCCACGGAACTGGCCCGGAAAATCATGATCAAGGCGGGCGTCAGGCCCGAGACCATACTGGTGGCCGAGAACATCGGCGGCCATCCCGGCGGCACGGCGGCCATGGGCAAGATCGTGGACTCGAATCTAGAGGTCATGGGCGTAAGGGACCTTTTCGTCTGCGACGCCGGCGTCTTTCCCCGCTCTCCCGGCAGGCCGCCGACCCTGATGATCCTGGCCCTGGCCAGGAAGTTCGGACGCGAGTTGGCCGCTGGATAGGTCGGGTATCGAGGGCGTCGGCCGCCTTTCCGGCCGGACAATGGAAAGTCGGCCGGGTCCCTTTTCTTTTTCGCTCTATAGTGCTAATTTAGCCAAGTCGAGATAAATCGCCGGCTCGTCCGGCCCCAAAATTATGCTTAATCAACCTCATGAGGCAAGGGGCTATTAAGCCGCTCCCTGGCAAGCGGAGAGAATGAACATGCGCGGCATGTCGGACGTTCCGAAAAAAATCCTCGATTTCGAACAGGCCCTCGATCGGGTGGGCGGAAGAAAGGCCCTTCTCGTTAAGATCATCAACACCTTCGTGCATGAGATTCCCGGCCAGATCGCCCATCTGCAGCAGGCCCTGCGGGCGAACGACATGGAGGAAGCCGAGAGAAAGGCCCATGGAATGAACGGCTCGGCCAGCCTGATCGGCGCCGATCGCTTCCGCGGCAAGGCCCTCCAGATCGAGCTTTGCCTCAAGTCCGGCTCCGTTCCCACCAGCGAACAGCTTGAGGAGCTGGACGGCGAGTTTCAGGCTTTCATGGATGAAGTCGGAAGGCGTAAGCTTCTCTAGTCCCCTTCTTTCTCCCGTTCAGGTTTGATCCTTCTTTTTTCCAGCTTTCCCGTCAGGGTACGGGGGATTTCCCGAACGAACTCGACCTTTCTCGGTCTTTTATAGCGTGCTATCCGCTGGGCGCACCAGTTAATGACCTCCTCCTCCGTAAGGCCCGAGCCCGGTTTCTTCATAACGTAGGCCTCGGCCCTCTCTCCCCAAATGGGATCGGGCTTTCCCACCACCGCCGCGTCCACCACCTCGGGGTGCTCGACGATGGCGGCCTCGATCTCGGAGGGGGAGACGTTCTCGCCTCCCGTGATGATAAGCTGCTTTTTCCGGTCCACGATGTAGAAGAAGCCATCGGAGTCGGTCCTGGCCAGGTCGCCGGTGTAAAGCCAGCCGTCCCTGACCGCGTCGGCCGTGGCCTCGGGCTTGTCCCAGTAGCCCTTCATCACGTGGCCGGCCCGGATTATGACCTCCCCCACCTGGTTCACGGGAACGTCCAAACCGTTGTCGTCCACCAGCCTGACCTCGGTGTGAAAAAACGGCAGGCCGCAGGACCCCATCTTCTCCAGGGCGTACTCTCCGTCAATGACCAGCACCGGGCCCGAGCTCTCGGTAAGGCCGTAAAGCTGCCTGACCCTGATGCCGTGGCCCGCGTACTCCCGGATGAGATCGGAGGGGGTGGCCGAGCCGTAGCTGAGGATATTTTCCACCCGGTCCATGCCCTTTTCCTTGAAGATTCCCGTCTCCTTGATAAAGAAAAGCATGGTGGGCACGACCCCGAAAGAGTTGACCCCCTCCTCGTTAACCAGTTCGACGAACCGGTGAGGGTTGAACTTGCGCGGAAGCACGCAGCTTATGCCCCGGTGCATGAAAAAGGGAAGCCATCCCAGGGCCCCGATGTGAAAAAAGGGAAGAGGCAAAAGGAAGCTCGGCCCCAGCCGGTTGAGGGTCGCGCTCATGGTGATCGAGGCCCAGAGGAAATTCTCGTGCGTGAGCATGACTCCCCTGGGCTTTCCCGCCACCCATCCGGTGTAGATTATAACCAGCTCGTCGTCGTTTCCTCCCTCCACCATGGGCTCGAAGTCCTTGGCCCGGGACATGAGGTCCTCATAGGAAGGGTCTTTTCCCCTGCCCTCCCCTATCCGGACCGCTCGGAAAGGCGGGACCTCGTCCCTTATCGAGTCGATCAGGCCGTCGAACTCGGGACCGTAAACCACCACCCTCGGCCCGGCGTCCTCGATGACGTCCCTCAACTCCGCCGAGCTAAGCCGATGGTTGACCGGGACCAGGATGCCGCCGTTCTTGCCCAGCCCGAAGAAGAGGTCGTAGTGCTCGACCCCGTTCAGGGCCACCACGCACACGCGGTCCCCGGGCCTGACGCCCAGGCCGTCGGTGACGTGAGCCATGCGGTTGGCCCGCTTGTTAAGCTCGTGGAACGTGTATCTTTTGCCTTCCGCTACCAGGCCCACCGTGCCCGGGTTGAGCATGGCCCGCTTGGTAAGGAACCTGCCGGCGTTAACGTTCATCTCTCCCCCATTCGTCCTTCTTCTTGCGACGCCCGGACCCGAGGCCGTATACGACAGCAAAGCGGCGACCTCGGGCCTTGGCTCTCACTGACCCGTAACAAGATTGTACCGATACTCGCCCGGCCATTTCAATCCCCCGTCATGTAAGGAGTTATAGCCGAGTCAGCCTCAAGCCTCTTGATAAGGCGAGAGGCCTTGGGATGAGCGGGATCGAGTTCGGCCGCCTTCCGGGCGTAAGGCAGCCCGCGGTGTGGCCTCTCCATGTAAAGGCCCGTCTCGACGGCGATCCGGTAATACGTTTCCGCCCAGACCTTGTCCGGGATGGTCGATCTATAAGAGTTGACGCGGTCCTCGTAAATTTTATCCCATCCAGGCTTGAGGTCGGCCAGGCCTGATTCCCCCATGGCCCCGATCAGGGACTTGATTAAAATGACCTCCCCTTCCGGACTCGGGTGACAGTGGTCGAAAAAAAGCCTTTCCTCCGCTCCGTGGTCCTTGTCCCTTTCGGTCTGGAAGCTTTTTTCGGCGTCGGCCAGAAATACGCCCTTCCTTTCAGCCACCCGTCGGAGAGCGCGGATAAGGTCGGAGGTGGCGCGGACGGGCATGGGATCGCGGTCTCGCGCCCTTAAAAAGGAGGTCCGGGCCAGGGAGTAATAATCTTCATCTCGAGCCGCCTCCCCGATTCCATCCATCTTCATGTAAAAAGAGCCGGCCTCGAAGGACAGCCACGCGTCGTTTCCGTAACGGGCTTTAAGTCGCTCGATACCCTCGCCCACCTCGTCCAGCTCGGGACCGCTCGCTTTGATCAACTCGGCGTCAATGGTCCGGGCCTCGTCCCAGGGGACCCGGCTGGGTCCGTGAGGCCGGTAATCGAAAGAGTTGGAGGGAAGAGCGGCCAATATCATGACGACGCCTTTTTCCCCGCACGCCTGGGCTATCCGGGTCAGGTCCTTTTCAAAGCTTTTGGCCACGAGTTGTCTTTCGCGTTCCGTCACGACGTGAGGGTAAACCTTTTCCTTGCCAAGCGTGCCCCTGCTCCATCTGAAGAGTCCACGCAGGAGACGGTATGTCCTGGTCATGGCCAATATCTTTTCCGCCGCTCCCACCCCCTCGGCGTCCCAGGTCGTGAACCTTCGCTCGAGGAACTCGTTATGACCCGTCATGACGATGATCGCGTCGGGTTCGTGGTCAAGCGCCTCCTCGACTACCTCGAGTATTTCACAAGCGGCGTAGGCGAAACCTCCCGCGTTAACAATCTCGTGGCCGACCCCGGGATCGGCCGCGTCCAGGCCTATTTTAATGAGGCTGGCGGGTCCAAAGGCGCTTTCCATGGGAAAGCCCATGGCGGTGGACCCGCCGACGATGAATATCCTGGTGGTACGCGGCGGCTTTTTAGCGGCGAAACTCTGGCGCATGAAGAAAAGTTGTTCAGGATTAGTCTCGAATATTTTCCCTTTTTGAATGAATACCGGCCCGGGACGCAAAAACAGCTTTCTTATCGGGGTCCCCGGCGAGGCGACGCCCAGCGCCGCGAGAATAATCTCGATCAGGACCAAAACGCCCACTCCCATGGCAAGCGCCATGAAGCGTCTTTTCCACGGGTTCGCCGAAGGGGAAGTCATGAATAAACATTATCATGCATATGTCCGCCATCCAACGAGATGGGTCCCTTGTCGAAAAACCTGGTACGGCCGCTATGCCGAAGGCTAAATCTGGACCTTAAATTTTTTGATAATGAATGAGGCGGCGATGCCGACTAGGAAGGCCCATCCCATATTGGACAGGGCCAGGGCCGCCGCGGCGATAAGGAAGACCACGAAAAGGTCGCCCTTTTCGCTAACGTCGCGGACGAGCAGGCTGAGCTCGAGCCCGGAGAAGACCAGCAGGGCCCCGAGTATGGCCAGCGGCATGAGGGTAATAAGTCCATGGCTTATCTGGCCAAGTGGCAGCGCCAGCGCGAGGAAGGCGGCTCCGATGATCAAATTGGACCCTCCCGTCCTGGCCCCGAAACGGTAATGGGCCGCCAAACCTCCCGCGCCGTGGCACATGGGCATGGCGCCCATGAAACCGGCCGGCAGATTAATAAGGCCCATGGTCATGGCGAACCTTCTGGGCGTGGCCCTTTCCAAATAGGGCGAGCCGGCAAAAAGGGAACAGGCCGTGTCGGCCGTGCCCACGGCGGCGTTGCCTATGGTGAGGGGAAGCTGCGGCAGCACCAGGAGGGCGAGGGCGGTCGAGAAATCCTCTAGACTGGGCCAGTAAAACGATATTGGAGTGGGGCCCAGGGCCGGCTTAATATCCTGGTAGCCGCCAAGGGCCAGGCCGAGAACAAGGCCCGCGACCACCGCCGCGATGGCCGCCGGCAGCTTTTTATTGTTCAGGAGAAGGAGAATGAGAGGAAAGGCGACAAGCCCGACGTACAGATTCGTCGAGAGACCGGGACCGGCGAGTTCGGCCCCCTTCAGCGTCAGGTCGGAGCCGGCCATGAAAAGGATGCCCTTCTTGGCCAGAATAAGTCCAAGACCCAGTTGAATGCCCCTGACGACGGGCCGGGTAAAGAGCCGGGCCATGGCCTCGACGGCCCCGGAAAGGGACAGGACCAGAAGAATGGCGCCGAACAGCAAGCCGGCGGCCGCCAGGGTGGACTGGGTTATCTGCCCGGCGGGGGCGGCTATGGCCACGGCCGCCACCACCTTGAGCGGCTGTACCGGTATGGGCAGGCGATAGTACAGGCCGGACAGGATATAGAAAAGCCCTATCCAGAGGAACACCGAGGTGGGGCTGAGGCCGTTGTTGACGATAAGCCCGGCTGTAAGGGGAATGAGGGTACCCAAGTCCCCAAGGGACCCGGCCATCTCGGTCCGGTTGAACATAAAGGCCGCCGATTCATTTTGCTTTTCCGCCATCGTATCGAGATTATTAGCGAACGCCCCGAGGGTCAAGTTTGTTCCCTCGATTTTACTTTCGCCGGTCCATTAATTAAAATTATTTCTCGACGGGGACCCTGGAAACGAAAATGAAAAGTGAAACAGCCTCGAGCGCCTTATCGGCGGCCGGTCGTTATTACAATATCCACGGAGTGAGCGTTTCCCTCGAGTTGGCCGACGAGGAGATGGCGTCACAAATCCGCCGCAGGTTCGCTCCCTACGAGGCCGCCGAGGACGGCGGGGGACAAAGAGGCGGCCTCAAAATCGAGTTGTCCACTGGAGACCGCCTTTACCCCGTGCCGCTCCACGCCGCGAGGGTCCTCCGATATGGGCCCCTTCGCAGCTACTTCATAAATGGCCGCACTTATTTCACCGATTACTTTTCCACCATGGAAATTGACCCCGCGGGAGAGCGCGTGGTCGGCAATATCAGCCCCGAGACGCTAAAGGAATTCGGCGTGAACTTCCTCGTGGACCTTATGTTCACGCTGACCCTTTTCGAGGCCCTCAGGTTCCACGGGCTGTTTTATCTTCATTCCGCCGCCCTGGTCGGCCCCGACGGCTCGGGCTACATGATCAGCGGCAACGCGGGCTCGGGCAAGACCTCTTTGACCATGTGCCTCATCGAGACGGGTTTCAGGTTCCTCTCGGACGACACGGTATTCCTCTCTCTTGTAGACGACGGCTCGGTGGAGGTCCGAGGACTGGCCCGGGAGTTTCACGTTCCCGCCGACCTGGTCAAGGAGGGAAGCCGCTTCAACCACCTCGAGGCGTTGCCCGATTACTCGTCTTTCAAAAAGAAGAAAACCTTGAGTCCGGACGAGTGGTTCCCCGAAAAACGTCTCGAAGTGATGAAGGACCCGAGGACCCTGGTCTTTCCCACCATAAACAAAGAGGAAGGCTTCGAGGTCCTTTCCTCCTCGGCCGGTCTTGCCCTTTTACTGCCCCAGAGCCTGTCGGTCATGTTCAACCCGCTGCTGGCACGCGATCACCTCGAGGCCATTAAGAGGGCGGTAGCGGGCTCGACCTCCTTCAGGCTGGCCAACGGCCCCTCTTTGAAGGGAGACCCGGAAAAGGTGAGGGATGTTTTCGAGCGGATGCGGGACCAGTCCCCCCGGAAGGAGAAGAAATGACTTTAACCCGAGTCGCCTTCGAGGTCACGAGAAGGTGCAACCTTAACTGCAAGCATTGCCTTCGCGACGAGGCCGACGGTCCCCAGGACCTTCCCCTTTCCCTCATCGAGCGGGTCATGACCCAGGCCAAGGAAAAATACGGAATTCAACTCACGGCCTTTACCGGAGGCGAGCCACTTATGTACCCGAGGCTCGAGGAACTCTTCGACCTTGTCGACGACATGGGGTTCTCCTTTTCCTTCGTTACCAACGGGCACCTCGTTCCCAAGCGTCTGGGCCTTCTTACCAGACCTGAGACGAGAAGAAGGCTTACGCACGTGGCCGTTAGCCTGGACGGTCCCGACGCCGAGACCCACGACCATATTCGAGGGGAAGGAGCCTTCAAGAAGGCCGTTGTCGCCATAGCCGCGCTCAAGGCTCAGGGCTTTCCCGTTCACGTTAAATACTCGGTGGCCAAGCACAACTTCGACCAGCTCGAGCGGGCGGCCCTCCAGGCGGCCCATCTCGGGGCGGCCCGCATCGAGTTGGCCCACGTTCATCCCACGCCGGAGAACGTCAAGGCCGGCCTCATCCTTACGCCAGACGAGATGAGAAAGGTCGAGAGCGAGGTCTACAGGCTCTCCGAGGAACTCAAGATGATGGTGACCATGACCTCGGGGATATACGTGGGCCAGGGCTTTTTCTCCTGCGCCGCCCTGGCCATGTTCGAGATGTACGTGGACTACAAGGGAAGGCTATGCCTTTGCTGTCAGCTTCCGGGGCTCAAGGGTAGAGACCCCGGCAAAATCGAGGGCGACGTGATCGCGGACCTGGCGGAGACGGACCTGTGGGACGCCCATAAAAAGCTCGTCTCCGTCATCAGCGGATTGCAGAAGAAACGAGTGGACATGATCGCGAAGGGCGAGCTCGATATGACCGACCACTTCCAGTGCGTGTCCTGCGCCCGTCATTTTGGAAAGATGGACTGGATAAACGAGCTTCCGGACAATCCCTGGGCCAAGCCCAAGCGGGACGAAAAGCCATAAGACCATCACGACATAGTATTCTCCACTCCGTTCCTTGACGGGAATGGCTCGTCCAGATAGACTCTATAAAGGGGAAAAACCCATATAGTCGCGGGGCTGAAATGGTAATACAATGTCCTAAATGCAAAAAGCAGTATAACGTCGACGGCGAGAAGATCACCGAGTCGGGAGTGAAAATCACCTGCCCGGCCTGCAGGCACCAGTTCATCGTCAAGAAAAAACAAGAAGAGGCGCCTGAGGAGGACAAGAAGCCCAAAAGTCCACCCTGCGCCGTTTGCGGCCAGCCCAGCACTCACGTCTTCGTTGGTCCCCCTCCCCGTCCTCTTTGCGAATATCACTACACGGTGGAGAAGGAAAAGCAGTCCAGGTTTTTCGAGAGCAAGGCGGACGCCAACGACAAGACCGCCCCTCCCGTTAAACCCGCGGCGGCCCCGGCCCAGCCCGCGATAACCGGCCCCCCCTCGGAGCCGGCCTTTGAAAGCTTTGACGACGATTTCGACTTTTTCGACTCCGAGGAGGCGTCGGATGGGGCCCCGGCCCAGAGCGCCGGCGTCGCTAAGCCCGGCGGCGACCCCTCCTTTTCCCAGGTTTTTCCCGATAACGCGGGAAGCCCTGGCAAAACCCAGGCCCTAGGCCCATCCGGTCAAGACCCCTTTCTTCCCGACCCAATGGAGGCGGCGGATACAAATTCAGCGGACACGGCCAGGGCCGCCTCCTTGCCCGATCCCTTCCAGCCCGGTGACTTGCCGCCCAAGTCGCCCTCCCCCGAGCCCGACCCCTTCAGCGCCGCGGCCATGGGCGAGGCCAAAAAACAAGAAGACCCCTTCAGCGCCAACGGCTCGATATCCAGCGACGGCGACTCCGACCCCTTCAGGCCTTCTCCGGAAGACTCGATGGGTCCCATTGACTCCGACGACTTCACGGGCTTCGAGAAGGAAGACGCCCCGGCTTCCAAAATAAAGTCATTAAAGGATTACAACCTTGACGGCTCGCCGGTTGACGAGTCTTACAGCGAGCTCGAGGAACAGGAGTCGAGCTTCGAATGGGAAACGCCAAGCGAAAGCACGGGATCGAAACCCCTCGGCGTAACCCTGGACGCGGAACTTGGCGCCCCCTTGAGATCGGAGTCCCAGACTATGCAGGACCCCGCTCCCGTCTCGGCCCCTCCTAAAAAACAGGGCAACGGGACCATGACCTGGAAACCGGTCAAGCAAAGGGGCTTAACGGAAACCTTTTCGCTATTGTCCTTGCTGTTATTGCTAGTGGCCGGTTCCTTGTACGTGTCTTTTTCCAATCCCGGCCCCGCCTCCTCAGCGGGAGTGTCGGATTATTCAACGCCGTCGCGGACCTGGGCGGGAAAGCTTTCCCAAGCGGATGACGATGAACTTCCCAGCGTGACCATCGCCCCGCTCGAGCCTCTTTCTCCCGTCTCGGGACCGGGTGACGCCGGCGTGGCGGTCGAGGCGTCCAAACTGGCCGAGGAGGCGCTGGGGCTGATGTTGGAGGACACCTCCACCTCATACGAACAGGCCCTGGCCAGGGTCGAGAAGGCCATCGCCATCGACCCGCGCAACTCGTCGAATAAGGCGCTTAAGATCGAGATACTGGCTTTCCGGGAAACCCTGGACAAGGACGGCGGAACCACTTTAAAGGCCGATGAATCCAAGGACGAGCTTGAGGCCCTGGGCAAGACCCTGGCCAACGACCCGGCCCTTCTTCGGGCCAAGGCCCACGTCTTTTTAAACTTTAAAACCACGATCGCCGCCAGGAAGCTCTTGGAGGATTACGAGGGTGCCAACCCGAGAGACGCCATCGCCTCTTATCTGATCGGCATGACCTATCTGCACCAGCCCAGTCCCGACCTGGAGTCGGCCGAGAAATTTCTTAAAAAAGCCGTCGAGACGGAACCGGACCTGATACGGGCCTATTGGGAACTGGCAGGTATCTACCGCCGGACCGGGCGCCAGGACGAGGCCATCAACATGTACACTGAAGTGCTGACCCGCTCGCCCAAAAGGGCCGGGACGGCCAAGGCCATGGAGGAGACCGAGCGTGAGAAAAGCGGCCCTCCACCTGCCACCAAACCGGAAAAGCCGGGAGAAGAGATAGTAATCGACGTGAAGCCGGCGAAACCGGAAAAGAAGTCCAAGGGCATCAAGGGAACGGGAGAAGCGATCACGGAGGTACTGCTCGACTCCATCATCGAGGTCGAGCCGCAATTACGGCGGATCAAGCCCTTGTCCACCAGCCCAACTTCGGGCACGCCCATTAAAAAAACCCTTCCCCCTCCGCCGGAGGAGGCCCCAAGATAATAGGCTAAATCGGCTCTACGACCCCTCCCGGATTGTCTCGGCGTACTCCGAAAGTCCCAGTCTCATAAGACTGGTTATAAGGGGCGAGCCGTCTTTGTCCCATCCCATTTCCCGGGTGAAATTTTCGCTCAGTTCCTGGAGAGGAACGCTCGCTCCCTTCAGCGGCCCCGACCGGAGGGGAGGTCTTCCCAGCGCCCTGTCCGGAGGTCTGAAATCCCGCGCGGGAATCTTCCCATGGCGGACGTTGAAGATTTGCCGGGCGTGCTGGATTCGATGGCCTATATCGAGATATTCCTCGGGTTGCCTGTCCCATCCCGCGGCCGCGTTAATATACTCGATCAGCGGATAGGCGTCTCCAAACTCGGCGGCGAAAAGGCAAACGCCGCAGCCGTTGACGACCTGCATGAATTTCGAGGCGGCGGCGAGCAGTATCTCGCGGTCCTTGGTCACGTATCGCGACGACTTCCTGTAGACCATGTCCACGGGGGGCAGGGACTTGAAGGTCTTATGCAGTTGGAAAAGCTCGAGAAAGAGGTAGGAATAGTTGGTGTGTCTTCCCGGCGTCGGCTCCATGTAATAGGCCACGCCCAGTCCGGGGTCCAGTCTCGAGTCGTGCATGGGCAGGTCCTGTCCGCCCGCGTGCATGGCCCACTCGGCTCCCGCGCCTATCCGCCGGGCCGCCATGGCCGAGCCGTCGGCCAGTACCTCCCCTATTCCCTCCCGCCTGATCATCTTTTCCACCAGCTTTACCACCGCCTTCGAGTCGCCCCATTTCAGGTCCACGCCGTCCAGGTCGTCCAGGGTAAGGACGCCCCTTTCCCGGCACTCCATGGCGAAGGCCGCGGCCGATCCCGCGGAAATGGTATCCATGCCCGCTCGGTTTAGCATGTCGTTAATAAGGAAGATCGAGTCGAGGTCGCGGTTTAGTATGAGTCCCCCAAAGGCGCCCATGGTCTCGTATTCGGGCTTGTGAGTCTCGGTCAGGTCGATGCCCGACCTTTCCCTTAAATCGAGCACGCCTCCGCATCCGATGGGACAGCTCACGCAGTTGTAACGGCTCTTCTGGAGGCCAATGACCAGTCCCGGGTCCAGGTTGCGGGAATGGGTGGAAAGAGGATAATCGGCGGTCGAGGAACCCATCCAGTTCTTGAGCGGAGTGTCGCCCATCTCGGCCGAGATGACGTTCGAGACAATGGTGCCGTACTTACGAAGGAAAGTCCGGGTCATTTCGGCCTCGGCCCCGAACCCGAGGGGAGACAGTCTCATGAAGCGAGCGATAAGGCGGTTAAGAAAATTGGGTACCATCTTCCCCGCCTTGTCGCCCGCCACCGCCCAGCGGGCGAACTCTCGTGAAAGACCTTTGATCCGTTCGGGGTCGTGAGTCTCGATTCGTTCCTTGCCCGACAAGGCCACGGCCTTGAGGTTCTTCGAGCCCATCACCGCGCCCAGACCCGAGCGGGCGGCGATCCTCGCGCCATCCGTGACTATGCCGGAGATGAGCGACAGGCGCTCCCCCGCCGGCCCGATACAGGCGACCCGCGTCCGGCCGCCGGAGTCATCCATGATCCTTTTTTCCGTCTCGACCGTGTCCAGTCCCCATAAATGGGAGGCGTCCTTTAACTCGGCCTTGCCCTCCCCGATGGAAAGATATACCGGACTCTCGGCAGCGCCCTTGAAAAATATCGCGTCGTAGCCGCATTTCTTGATGGAGGGAGAAAACCTGCCTCCCCCGTTGGCGTCGCCCCATCCTCCGGTAAGCGGAGATTTCCCCATGGCCATCCAGCGGCCGGACATGGCGGCCCCCGTTCCGGTAAGAAGACCGGAGGCCAGTCCCAGCACGTTGTCGGGCCCCAAAGGGTCGGCCCCCGCCGGAATCTCCCGGTTCAGAATCCAAGCTCCAAGCCCCACGCCGGAGAGGAAGCGCTCGTAAACCTTGTCCTCAATTTCCTCCTCGGCAAGGCTTTGGGCGGTCAAGTCCACCCAGAGCACTTTGCCCATGTACCCTTTTCTCATGGCGGATTTCCTTTTATTACCGTGTGCCCCGGATGGCCGTAATAACGGGTCGGTTCCTTGGGGTCCTTAAAAAATCCAGCGTTATAGGTCGCGCTTTTTTTACGGCGTTTACGGTTACGGCTCGGCGCCTTCCGTGCCCGGAGCGGCGGATGCGTTTGATTTTTTCAGCTCGAGGTATCGAAGGTTGGTGATGGCGTCTTCATAGCCGGGCCGGTAGCGGAGGGCCTTCTCATAGGCGCTTTTGGCCTCGGCCTTCCTGCCCTGCATCATCATAAGGTTGCCCAGGTCGTTAAGGGCCTCGGCGTATCCGGGGCGCAGTTCGAGGGCCTTTTCCAGACTCTTCTCGGCCTTGTCCATCATGCCTTTCTCGGTGTAAATGAAAGCGAGGTTCTTATAGGCCTCGGGCTCGTTGGCGGAAAGCTCGACAATCTGGTTGAAAAGCTCCTCGGCCCCGTCCAGGTCCCTTTCCAGAAGATATTGATAGCCAAGCTGGTATAACGAAAGCAAATGGGCCGGGTCGGCCGCCTTGGCCTTCTCGAAGTATTTTTTGGACTCCCGATTCTCGCCTTGCCGGACCGCCATTCGTCCGGCCTCGAACAAGGGCTCGGGGTTGGCTGGCTCCAGATCGGAGGCCCTCTCGAAGCTTTCCCGCGCCCGGCCGTAGTCGCCCTCCTTCTCCAACACCCGCCCCAGGGAAAAGTGAAGCTTCGGGTCGTCGGGGGCCAGGTCTATTGCCTTCTCCAACTTGACCTCGGCCTCGAAGGTTTTGCCTTCCTCCACGAGCGTGACCGATTGTCCGTGAAGCGACTCGGCAAGCTTCATCTTTCTGTAATCGGAAAAGTAAATCCAAATAAAGGAAATTACAATCATCGTGGCCAAGCCGAGAAAGACCAGACTCAACCGCCGCCGCTCGATCATTTTTTATCCTTCTTTCCCTGGCGTTCCTTCAGCATGTCCTTCAAGCCATCCAGCACGCTGGCCATGCCCTGAACCTGGTTCTCGATCTGGTTGATCCGCTCCATCAGCTCTTTGGTGTCCTCATCCTCGGCGGCCTGGAGGATTTCTCTTTCCTCCTCCTCGCTCAGCTCGGAGGGGGGCGCGTCATCGGATATAGCCGCCTCGACCTCGGGAGCGGGTTCTTCTTCCTCGGCTGGCGCCTCCGGTCCCGAGGAAGGCTCCGCTAATTCTGTCTCCTCGGACGGTCCCGGAGGGGCGGCTTCCCGTTCCCCGGCGGGCACATCATCGGGAGGCTCGGGTTCGGCCAGATTAAAGGAAGGAACTGACAGAGCGCCTTCGTCCGGCTCGATCTGGACTTCCGATTGAGACGCCTCGAGCAGTTCGTCAAGGGTAAGGGAACCGCTTGTCTCCTCGGCCTCCGGTTCCTCGGACGAGACGGGAGGTCCTTCATCGGACTCGGCCGCCGAGTTTAAAAGCTCGTCCAGCGTGGTCGAGAGGGATGGCTCCGCGAAATCGGGCGTCTCCTCCGACGTTTCGATGGACTCGGACCCTTCCGGTTCCTCAGGGGCCTCGAGAATCCTTTCCAGTTCGGCCACCGTCTCGTCCTCTTCCTGGGCCGTCCTGTCAATGAGGGTGGGAGGATCGATATATTCCGGCTCCTCCTGGGCGCTTGCATCAGGAGGTGGAGGAACGAGCACCTCGGGAGGGCCTTCCTCGACCGAGACCTCGTCTGTGAGCATATCCAGATCGGGGGGTTCCAGGTCGGCTGGAGGAGATGCCTCCGCGGGCCCTTCCTGGGATGGAAGCTCGAGTTCCGGGGCCTCCAGTATCTCGTCAAGGGGCGGCGCCTCCAGAGGCGGGGCCTCATAGGGCGCCTCCGCGGGGGACGGATCGAAGGTCCCGGGCCCCTCGCCGGCGTCCGGCGCGGGAGGAATAATCGGCAATGTATCCTCCAGGTCCGCGTCGTCGTCAGGCGGGGCCTGGAGCGGAGCGGGGTCCAGCCCTATGGCCTCGGTCTGCATCTCCATAGGGATAGGGGCGGCTTCCTCCGCCTCCGGCCCATCGGTGGCGGATGGAAAGACCTCGTCCAGGTCCATCATGTCCACCTGGTCGTCCGAGGATTCCTGGGCCGTTATCTCGGCCGCGGACTCGTGGGCCGACTCGAGCCATGACTCGGGCGGCTCCTCTTCTTGTTCCGGTTCCGGGGCCGGCTCTTCCTCGATCGATCCGGGTGACTCCTCGACCATCAGGCCGGGTACCTCCTCGCCAAGCGACCCGTCAAAGGTCGCCTCGGGAGGCGGGACTTCCTCGAGCGGCGGGGCCGTTTCAGCTTCCACGAGGTCCATGGCGGATTCCGCCGGGGTTTCCTCCGTTACCAGCCCGGGAGGGGGAAGATCGGGTGGAAGTTCCTCACCCTGGTCGGGGATTTCAAGAGGAGGGGCCTCGAGGGTATCGACCAGTTCCGACTCGAGAACGTCCTCATCCTCGACCAGGTCCAGGCCTTGCCCAGGGTCATCGATGGGCGCGGCCGCCTCCTCTGGCTCGGCCGGCTCGTCAAAGGGAGGAAGATCGGGGGCCTCGATAACCGGTCCCGATTCGAAAGACGGCGCCTCCTCCATGGGCGGGGCTTCCTCCATAAGGGGCAGTTCCTCCATGGGAGGCATTTCCTCAGCCAGGCCCGGCGCCTGGTCGTCCTCCTCGAGGGACAGGCCCAAGTCGTCGCCCTCGAGCGAGACGACCTCCTCGATAACGCCGGGCGATGGCGGGGCCTCGAGGCTCTCGAGTTCGGACACGTCAAGCGGTATCTCGACGTTGATTTCCTCCTCGAGGGGGGCCGCCTCGGGCTCGGCCAATTCGTCGGGAAGGGCGAAGTCCTCGTCGGGCAAAGCCAGGTCGTCGTCAACGGAAACAAGCTCGTCATCGACTATGTCGATGGATTCACCCGTGTTAACGTAAGACACGACGGCGGCGGCGGGTTCGTGCTCGACGGGCTGAATGTCCCCGTTCTGGTCCCTTACGAAGGCTTTCTTGACCGGCTGGACCGCGCCCACGGGGGTCCTTTCCGGCACCTTCCTGAGTTTGACCTCGATGCTGGTGGGCGTGGCCAGCTTGAGCGTGGCCGGCGCGCCCAGGACGTTGGCAAGGCTTTGCGAAAGGTTTGGTCTTTCCGGCTCCGAGCATGCCACCACGTATTGAGAGCCGTCAAACTCGATGGGCATGGCCAGCCATTCCCTTACGAAATCCTTGTTGATTTTTTTCAGCAATTCATGGGGAATTTCAAGGCGTCGAAGGTCCACGAACTCCATCTCGAGCTGCTCGGCAAGGACTTCATATAGCTGATCTTCCTCGAGGTAGCCCAACTCGATAAGGCTTTCGCCCAGTTTCGTCTTCCATTTGCGCTGGTAACTAAGCGCGGCGTAGAGCTGGAATTCGGTGATGATACCCTTTTCCTCGAGCATTGCCCCGATTTTTTTTCTCGCCATCTCACATAGCTCCTTGTCAACTTCAGCGAACCGAACGGCGGTTTAACGAACGCGGGAGCGATATCCTTTAACGCGCGAGATAAAGCGCGGCCCTCCCTATTTGTATAAAGCCTGGCCCAAGGCCATCGGCCTGGCCGACGTAATATTTCCTCAACCATACACTTTAGCACTTTGGCGCGTAAATATCAAAGTTAAAAAAGAAAAAACATTCAAAGCCGATCAGTCCCGAAACCTTTTGGCCCAGGCAAAGGATTAATGGGAATTGTTTTTCCTGACGGGAATTAATATTTTAAAAAGGCTGCCTTTGCCGGGACGGGATGAAAACTCGATCCTGCCGCCGTGCAGTTTCGCGGCCCTCTGGGCGATGGCCAGCCCCATGCCCGCTCCGGGCGAGTAAGCGGCCGCCTCTTCCAGCCGGTAAAAGGGGCGGTAAATCTTGTCCTTTTCCTCCGCCGGTATCCCGACGCCCTCATCGGACACCTCGACGCTGATCCACTCGCCCTGCCAGTCGCGAGTAAGTTTGAACAGAACGTCCGAGTCCGGGTCCGAGTAGCGGATGGCGTTGTCAAGCACGTTGCCGACCGCCCTGAACAAGGACCAGTAATCGCCCGAGACCTTGGGCACGTTGGCGGCTATCTCGATTTTAAGCTTTATATCTCTCATGGCCGCGTGGGGCTGAATACGCAGCGCCACGGCCCGGCACAGGGCGGCAAGGTCAACCTCTTTGGAAAGAGGCCCCCTTTCGAGCATGTCCAGCCTGGCGTTCTCCGCCATGTCCTCGATGAGGTCGAGGATGATCTCCGCGTCGTCGCGCACCTTGAAGAGGTTTTCCATGTCGCCGGAAGGTATCCACTGGTGGCCGTCATTCAGATAGTCGTCGCAGATTTTGCGTATTTCCTTAAGGGGGACCCGGACGCTGTCCGCCGCCTTCGCGAGCAGGTCGTTCCTGGCCTTCTCCGTCTCGAGCATCTCCTGGTTGACCGCCTCGCACGACTCCCTTCTCCGGTCGATCTCCGAGGTAAGGAGTAACAGTCTCTTCTCAGCGGCGCGCAGGTTCCAGCCGATGGTCGCGCCCATATAGGCCGTGACTCCCACCATGGTGACGAAGATGTAGGAAAGGCCGAAGACGTAGGTCCGGTTATGCCTGACTTCATCGGGCAAAAAGCCCTCGAGTCCGAAATAAGCGGGGATCAAATCGGCGAAGTCGGCCCAGAAAAGGGTCAGGCAAGCCAGACAGATAAGGGCCGAGACCACCAGCATGTTGCGGGGCGGAAGCAGGATCGAGCCGATGGCGATGTGGAATACGACGTAGAAAATAAAGAGGTTGAGCACGCCTCCCGTGAAGGCCACGAGAAGGACGAGGACGAGGAAATCCAGGCCGATCTGAACGTTGGCGTCGATGAGAAGGCGCCTTGAGTCCCATTCGCGGCCTCTCCGGTGGAGGGTGAAATCTATGGCCAGGTTGTAAAGGAAAATAAAGACGACCACGCCGTAGAGCGGCGGCTTGTGATAGGACACGCCGGCGATACGGTCGGCGAGCATGACCGTGGCCAGAATGCCCAGCCCGGCCAGCCAGCGAACCTTCACCATCCATCGCAGGCGCTGGTCCAAGGCCTGATCGAATGGAGCGGGGTGTGGAAACATCTTTGCCCGCTTCAATTACCGCCCTCCCCAAAAGTGGAATTGAATAATTTTCCCACGATTGGGCCGGCCCGTCAATGAAGAGTTGGCAAAGGAGGACCAGAGCGAGGGGAGCGTTTCATGTCTTCCCCTTTATCGGCGGGACAAGGCGGAAAAAGGAGGCAAATAAATCGCTCGGCGGTCAGGGGTTTTCCGGCTCGGGATCGGCCCCGGCCGAGTCGGAGCGGAAGTCATCGAGATGGCTCTCGGCGTATTCCTTCGCCTTCTGGGCGTATTCCCGGTATTGGTCGACCTTGTCGGGCATGCCGTCGCCTATCCAGGCGCTCGCGGCCTTTCCGATGCCGTAGGTCACGCCGGCGGCGAATGGTATCTGGAGGGGAGCGAAGGGGATGAGGGCAATAAGGGTCCGCCTGGCGAAGGCCCCTCCCAGTCCGACGATAAAGGTCTTGATGGCGTTGCCCGAGAGGGTCGCGCCGTGGGCCCGGCCTATGCGGGCGACCATGTAAAGGTCGTTGGCCAAAAGAGTAAGAGACCCCACGATGGGCGCCGCCGCGATCACCCCCGCCCTCACCGCGCCCCACCGGCAAAGCGACTCGACCCGCTCGTCAACGCTCTTTTCGATTGTCGTCATCACGTCCTCCCAACTTTGTTGCAGGGGCGTTGGCCACGGCGTCACTCATCACATGGAAGTGATATGAAAAGACCAGACGTCCCGCAACTGGTTATTTTCGTCCAACAATGGCTGAGGCACGTTGAAAAAAGGGGCCGCTTTTCTAACGGCCTGAATCGCGGCGGCGTCTACTATAGGAAACCCGCACGAGTCGATAACGTCCACCGACCCTAATTTACCGTCGGCCTCGAGAACCACCATCAGTTTTGTTTCAAGTCGCGCTCCTCTCCAATTGATTTTATCCAACACCGGCTCCGGGCGCCAATAAAACCTGATCGCTCTTTTCATGCGGTTATAAAAAGAAGCGTAAGCGAAACGCATTGAGTTAAGTGAAGTGAGCGACCCTTTCGGGACATGGGGGAGATAATCGATCGAGCCGTCGTCTCCTTCCATGGCGCGATTGATATCCGCCATGCTTACCATCAGGTCTTTTTTCTCAACGGTTTCCTTGTCAGCCTTGGCAATTATTACGGGTTCGGCGAATTTTTTGTTCTTGGTCCGCTTCGGCCTTATTGGTTTCTCGTCTTGCTCGGGCGAATCCGATTTGATTTTGCTTCTCTGCTCGGGAGACCTATTTCTTTTGTTACTATGCCTATCAGAGCTAGCTCCGGGAGAACCCGTGCGTCCTTGGCTCGGTTTGACCGTCTCCTTCTCAGTGCGCGCGTTCCGCTCCGATAAAAATTTAGTATTATCAGGAGGCTTGGTTTCGTCATTGGGATCATCCGGTCCCAGATCGACTATCTGTCCATTTCTAGGCATCAGTTCTGGCGGTTTATCCAGAGGTATAGGGTCGGGCTTGGAAAGATTTACCAATTCGATAATAGTGGAATCCTCCATCTTCGCGTCCGCTTTATAGACGGGCAGAAAGTGAAGGACAAGGAGATTGAGAAGCACGGACAAAACAATGGCCGCCGTCCGGATAATCAGCTTTTCGTCGTCGTTCATCACTCCTTAGAGTAAGTACAGGAGGAAAAAGTGTCAATAGCGGCGCATATTCCGGGATGGCGCCGCCCCGGGCGCGAGCGTTTTCAGGGGTTATCGCCACGCCCGTCCTCGCGACTTTATCTCTTTGCCGGTCTTCGCCATCTTGTCGATCCACCTATCCGGCTTCGCCGGACCCGGACGGTTTTTGCAAAACCGGCCGGGCCACCCCCGCTGGCAAGTTGTCCCGGGCGCGAGCGTTTCAGGGCTTATTTTCACGGTGTCGGTCTTTTTTCCCAGTCCCCCTTGACAAGACCGTTAGGTAGAGCATATGATCTTGTCCGTGCCTTCGTTTAACGGGCATTAAAAATTTTCTCGCGGCCACGGCCGCCCGGATGAAACCCGAAAGCGGGTCTCGAGCGAGACGAAAAGGAGACCGTCCATGTCCGAAAACAACGAGATCGAAAACGAAAAGGGACCTAAGATTACGCCGCCCGAGCCGGGGGACCCCTTCAACGAGGTCGAGGACGTCATCTACAGGAGGCGCAGCGTCCGCTACTACAAAAAGAAACAGGTCCCCGAGTATCTGGTCAAGAGGATACTCGAGGCCGGCCGCTTCGCTCCATCCGCCGGCAACGCCCAGCCCTGGAAGTTCATCGTGGTCCGCGACCCGAGCATGATCCAGGCCATGACCGACGACGTGATCAAGTTCTGCAGGCGGGCCATGCGCCTGATCGACTACATCGAGCCCGGCCGGGAGAAGCACGAGTTCCTGGCCAAGCTCACCCAGCGGATCATGACCAACGAGTTCCATCCCGTGCCCTTCGGCGCCATGAAGCTCATCGCCGAGGGCAAGCTGGGCGTGTGGCACGGGGCGCCCACGGTGATAGTAATACTGATTGATAGCAGGTCCCCGGGCAAGCCCCTTTTGGACGCGGGCATAGCGGGACAGAACATGGTGCTCACGGCCCACTCGATGGGTCTTGGCACGTGTTGGGTCAGCTTTATCACGCCCCTCGAGTTCGAGCTGAAATGGAGAAAGAAGCTCGGCATCGGTTTCCCCTACAAGCTGGCCACGTCGATCGCCATCGGCTATCCGCGCGGAAACCCCGACGGCCAGGTGGACAGGGAAACCCAGAAGATCGACTGGTACGACGAAGACGGGACCTTCAGGATCGTCACCTGAGCCCCGGAAAGAGCGAGGTTGGTTATGACTGAAAAGCTATCATTGGCCGAGCGCCTCAGGATGGAGAGCTACCGTAAGATCGGGGAGGACGTGGTCCTGGGCGAGGTGTCCTTTAACGCGGACGCCTGCAAGGGTTGCGGCCTTTGCGTGGCGGCCTGCGCCGCCAGCGCCATCGAGCTTACTTCGGACAAGAAGGCCCGCATGGTCACGTTCATGCCCTACTGCATGTCCTGTGGGGACTGCACTGCCATCTGTCCGGAGGGGGCCATCACCCTTACGGAGTTCATCGTGTTCAAGCGTTTTTACAAGTACCTTGACCGGGGCGAGCCGAGCCCGCCCAGAAAATTTTGACGGGAGGCGTGACAAGTAATGCGAGACGTTTATGTAATCGGCAGTCACACGATCAAGTTCGCCAAGTACCTTGACAAGGGGATCAAGGACCTTACAAGGATGACGGTCGAGGGGGTATTGAAGGACGCGGGCGTGGAAAAGAAGGATATCCAGTCGGCCTGGTTCTCGAACTCGGGCTGGGGCATGGGCGAGTGGCAGCACTCGATAAGAGGACAGGTGGCCCTGCGTCCACTCGGCATCGAGGCCGTGCCCATCACCAACGTGGAGAACGCCTGCGCCGGCGGCTCGACGGCTTTCCACGGGGCTTGGAAGGACGTGGCTTCCGGCCTCTGGGACATCTCCCTGGCCGTGGGCGCGGAGAAGGTCTACAGCGCCAACAAGTACGCCGTGTTCGCGGGGTTCATCTCCGGCATGGACGCCAAGAGCATCGGCGAGGCGGTGGGCCGGCTGAAGGAGTTCGCCCCCGAGCCCGGCGAGATACCAAAGGAGCAGCTCGAGGCGGCCAAATCCACGGGCAAGGCCCGAAAGCCCAAGAGCCTTCGCGACAAGGTCCAGGACTACTGGAACATGTTCGCCGTTTACGTGATGCTGGGCGAGGCCCTGGGCTACGACACGGTGAAGAAGACGGCGGGCGCCAACCGGGGCGACCACTCCCCCTTCATGGACGTCTACGGGTACGCGGCCCGGCGTCATATGAAGGACCACGGCAGCACCCAGCGTCAACTTGCGGTGATCGCCAGCAAGAACCACTGGCACTCGACCATGAACCCCAACGCTCAGTACACCTTCGAGGTGTCGGTGGAGGACGCCTTAAAGGACAGGCTAGTCAGTTATCCTTTGACCCGGAGCATGTGCGCTCCCATCGGGGACGGGGCGGCCAGCGCCATATTGGCCTCGGAGGAGGTGGTAAAGAGGCTGGGCGTTTCCTCGAGGGCGATCAAGGTGCGGGCCTCCGTTCTGGCCTCGGGCATGGAAAGGGAATGGGACGCCGAGGACATAGCCGAGCGGGCGGCCAAGCGGGCTTACGAGGTAGCGGGCCTGGGGCCGGCGGACGTGCACCTGGCGGAGGTCCACGACGCCACGGCCTTTGGCGAGCTTCATCAGACCGAGGCCCTGGGCTTCTTCCCCCTCGGGGAGGGAGGAGTTCACGCCGAGGCGGGGGAGACGAAGATTGGCGGCAGGATTCCCGTCAACACCTCGGGCGGACTTATCTCGAGGGGCCACCCTATCGGGGCCTCGGGACTGGCTCAGATGAACGAGTTGGTGGTCCAGCTTCGCGGCGAAGCGGGAAAACGGCAGGTGGAAAAGGCCCGCATAGCCATGGCGGAAAACGGAGGCGGCGCCCTGGGCAACGAGGAAGCGGCCATGTGCATCCACCTCCTCGAGGCCCCCTGAATACGCGTGGCCCATCGCAATATTGTCCGAAATATTGCGTGGGCGGCGAAGCCGCGGGCTGAAAGCGTCTGACGTCGATCGCATTGAAAGGGCGACCCGATTATTCCCGGGCCGCCCCTTTATGATGGTTTCCAGGCTATTGGCCTCTTAGCAGGTCGATCCTCCGTCGACCACCAGGATGGCGCCGGTGGTGTAGCTCGAGGCCTCGGAGGCCAGATAAAGGGCCGCGCCGGCTATCTCGTCGGGCTGGGCGTGGCGCTTCATGGGGATGTTCAAAAGGGCGGCCTCATAGATGGGCTTGGTGTCGATAAGGACCTTGGCGAAACTGGTCTGGGTAAGGCCGGGACAGATGGCGTTGCACCGAAGTCCGAAGGGCCCGTATTCCTTGGCAAAGGCCTTGGTCATGAGGATGACGGCCGCCTTGGTCATGCCGTAAACGCCCTGCATGGGCGGTCCTTCCAGCCCGGCGATGGAGGCGATATTGATGATGTTGCCCGACTTTTGCTCGAGCATCATCTTGCCCGCCTTCTGGGCCATGAAGAAATAACCCTTGGTGTTGACCTCGAAGGTCTTGTCGTACTGGCTCTCGGAGATATTTAGAAGGTCCCCGAAATAGGGGTTGGTGGCCGCGTTGTTGACCAGTATATCCACCTTGCCGTATTCCGCTTTAACTTTTTTGAACAGGTCCTCGATCATCTCGACTTTGCCGGCGTGGCAGGCGATGGGCAGGGCCTCGCCTCCCGCGGCCTTGATTTCTCCGGCGACCCTGTCGAGTCCCTCCTGCTTGCGGGAGGACAGCACTACCTTGGCCCCGTTGGACGCGAAGGTCTTGGCGATGGACTCGCCGATTCCCCTGCTGGCGCCGCTGACGACGGCCACTTTGCCCTCAAGGCTGAAATTTACGCTCATGTTTGACGTCTCCTTCCGATGATAAATCTCGTTTCCCTGGACGGGAGCGGGACCGGTCCGCTTCCATCTCGGGGCCGCTATTTGCGGGCTTTATTGCCGTTGTATTCGACCACCAGGGTGGCCGGCTGCATGGCGTCTCCCCATTTCGAGACGCGAAACTCCCTGGCCTTTCCAAACAGCGCGACGCCGGCCGCCGCGGTTTTCTCGAGGGGCCCGGTCTTGCCGAACTCTTTTTCCACTTTGTCCAGAACGTCCCGGATCATCTCGCGCATTTCTTCCGTCGGCGCCAGGTGGAGCATGGCGCTGAGCAGTATTCTGTATTTCGGCGCCTGCTCGGCGAAGAAGCGCGCCCTTTTCCGTAATATGGGTTTTTCCGAGTGCTTGAGGTTAAGGTATCCCTCGAGGTCGGTCTGGATGAACCTCATAAGCGACGGTCCCAGTTTATGGAAGTCCATCAAGTACGCCTCTTCCTGCAGACGCTCGGCCTCCTTGAGGTTGAACTCGGGATGGATGAACCATGGCTGCTTGAAGGCGTGCCATTCCTCGAAGGGAATGGCCGTGAGTATGCGCTTGTCTTCAGCCAGTCTTTCGTAAAGAGGGGTGCCCGGCAGGGGAGAATAATGGGAGAACTGGCTGAAGGCGGGCCTGGCTTTTAAATGGTCTTCCACGTCCTCCATCACGTTATCCTTGTCGTGGGAGTCGAGAAGAAGGATCGAGCTGAGTATGGTTTTGATGCCGTAACTCCGAAGCTCGTCCACCAGGGGCGGAATGTCGATCTTCGAGTTTTTGCCGTAGCTCGAAAACTTCCCTTCCCGGCCTATCCAAATGGTGCCGGCGCCCATCTCCGCCAGCTTCTCGGGAGTGAATTTCATCACCCTGTCGGCCGACCCGAAAAGGAAAAGGTTGAAGACCTTCCCGCTTTGCACGACCCTTTTCCTGAGCTGTTCGGCCCTTTCAAGGTCGAGCAGGAAATTGTCGTCCCCGATAAAGGCGATGAGGTTCGACTTATAGACCTTTTCTACCCGTAACATTTCCTCGAAAAGATCGTCGCCGGTTTTGAAGAACTTGAGGTGCCTGCGTCCAAAGAAATGGCTGGGACTGCAAAAGTCGCATCCATAGGAACAGCCAAGTCCGACCACGATATGAGGGTTTCTTACGCCATGGATGGGTACCCCCAGTATCTGTTTGCTCTCGGCGTAGACGTTCGGGTTTTTGAACTCGAACTCCGGTGGCTCGCCAAGCAGGTCGCGCATAAAGGAAATTCCCTCCCCCACGCACACGTAATCCACGTCCATCATTTTTTCCAGGTCCGGGACCGTGGCGCAGAACCCACCCAGTACAATTTTGGAGCCAGGAGAAAGGCGCCTTGTCTCCTCAACCATCCTCTTGACCTTCTGGAAGTTGGGAAGGATCGCCCCTATCCCCACCACGTCATAGCCCTTCTTGACCTCCCTTTTAAACCTTTCAAGAGTGGGGAAATCAAGGACCGTGGCCCGTGCCTCAATGTTATTGGCGATGGCGTGCAGCCCGAAGGAGTTCATAAAGGCCCGCATGGAAAAAATACCCTGGGCCTTGGTAAGCTGGTTGTGATATAGCTCTATTTTGGATTCAACCCGGCCGTAGTTGTTATTTACTCCAAAAGGCTTGAACGCCGATGATAAAAGCACCCTTGGGGGCATAAGTACCTCCTGGGGACAATCTATTTTATAACGGTCGGTCAGTCAAACGCGCCTTTCACGGCCGCGCTTTTGCCGGCGTCGAATATGTACAGGATAAACTCGAGCGTCCCTCAATTCCCGCGTACCGCTCATTATCTGAGATGGATATCGGCGAAGTCCATGAAGGCCCTCCAGTCCTCCACCGTCAGGTCGTGTTTTCCCTCTCTCAAGTGATATCCGATGCTTCCCTGGATTCTCTCGCCCGGACCGGGCATTGTGTCCGCGTCCATTCCTCCCGCGTCCAGCAGGCGATAAACGGGGTCGGCCGCCCTGGCCGCCAGGAACTCTCCCCTCGGATCGGCCCATTTGTCGCCCCGGGCCGAGGCCACGTAAACGGGACGAGGCGCAATAAGGGCGATCAGCATGTGCTGGTCCACGGGCATCGAGTCCTCCTTGCCGCCGAAGCTCTTTATGTTTCCGCAGAACCAGTATCCATATATTCTACTAATAAGTCCCAGGTTTTCCCCGTACCTTCTCCTCCAGAGGGCCGCGCCGCCGCATCCGGAGTCGTTGGATATGACCATGGCGAAGCGCTCGTCCTGGGCCCCGGCCCATAAAGCGGCCTTGCCAAGACGGGAATGACCGAGCACGATCGTCTTTTCGGCGGTGACGTCGGGATCGGTCTCGAGGTAATCAAGGCCCCTCATCAATCCCCATGACCAGGCCCCGATCGAGCCCCAGGCGTCCGGCGGCCTCTCGCTCCAGCCGGGATCGTCAAACAAAGGATGGACTCCGTTTTTATACCCGTCGTCGAAATCGGGGTCCAGGTCACCATAGTAAATGGTGGCCAGACCGTAGCCCCGGGAAAGAATCTCCTCGAGGGGGAACCTTTTCGACTTGATTCCCCTGCCCTTTTCCGACGCTCGATGTCCCTTAATGCCTGGCTCCAGGTTGGGCATCCAGCCGGTCGGTATCCTGATGGCCGGGTCGGCGTTCACCGAATGGTTTCCCGAAAAGTTGAGAAGAAGGAAAACGGGAGAGGGCTTCCCCGAGTTCGGCAGATATAAAAGCATGTCCATCGACCCGGCGCCGCCCGGGCCGGTGAAATCGACCGTAACCTGTTTTCGTATCGCCTTTCCGCCAAGGGCCGAGCGGTCCTCATCGAAAACCTTATAGGACTCCAGAAGGGGACCTCCGGGCGAGCGGCCGTAGACGTTTTTTTCGAATAGCTCGAGTATCTCGGGCCTTCTTTTCTCCCGCCAGGTCCGAGCGTCAAGGACAGGGTCGCCATTTTGCATCACGAGGGGATCGGGCAAGACGTATTCGGGTACCAGTTTTTCGATCACGTTAAAATACGGGGCCCCGGCTGATCCCGGGGCGTTAGGGACCATAATCAAGGTGAGGACCAAAGCGGCAAAAAGGGTTCTTTTCATAATATTTACCGTTCCTTTCCAAAGGGTTAGGCTTCATCTACAATAGAACGATTCGCTTTGGTTTTCAAAACGTTTTTTTTCCGACTCAGCGGTATATTGGCGTGACATTTTCATTGTCGAATATAATCGCATGTGCTACTCTCTTACAAGAGTGAATGTCATTAGACGCCGATCACCCAATTCGCCGGGATAATACAAAAAGCCCTCAAGCTAAAACATATCCCGTATTGACGTTGCAAACGTGTTGATATTTTGACTATACTTACATAATATTCTTAGGTGAGCCTCTCCGATTTTCACGAGTCGGGATCGAGGCGAAACCCATGGCCAGGGAAGGAGGGCGCGAAGTCTTCACCGCGCTTACTCCCGCGCCTTAGGGAAAAAACATGAGCGGCGCCGACAAAGAAAAAGAGTTCCATAGAAAAAGAGCCGGCCTGATCGACGCGGTAGACGCCCCCGCCGATGGCGCCCGCGTCAAAAGCGAGCTTGATCGCAAAGACAGGGAACTGAAAAGATCGGAGGTAAAGTACCGAAGTCTTTTCGAGTCGACCTCCGATTTCGTGGCTATCATGGACATGCAAGGAAAGATAATCGATTACAATCGGTCATCCGATATCCTCGGCGTTGCCCGCGAAAATATCATCGGTAAAAATTTCCTCGAGACGGGCATCTTCAAAAAGGAGCACGAGTCGCTGTACCGGGAAATTCTGGCCGACCTGGAGAAGGGAAAAAACATCGATCCCGCCGAGGTGGAACTGACCGCGCCCGACGGATCGAAAAGGACCTATCGCTTTTCTCCCACGGTAGTGCATATGGAAGGCCAGCCCTTCGCCATTCAGGTTCTTGCCAGGGAGGTCTCGAAAAGCGAAAGGAAGCTTCCCGCTCCAAAAGATATAAGGATTGACGAATGGCGCTCCATCTTCCAGGCCATCGGTCATCCCTCGATCATTCTATCAACCGACCACCAAATCGTGGCGGCCAACGACGCCACCCTCAAGGCCCTGGGGCTGAAATCCGACGAGGTGGAAGGACGCCAATGCTACGAGATTTTTCACAACTCGAGCCTTCCTCCCCTCGGCTGCCCTTTAAATACCCTGCTGTCATCCGGCGGCATGGACATGGTCGAGATGGAAGTCGAGGCCGTTAACGGGGTCTTCCTGGTTTTCTGCACTCCCCTTCTCGACGCTGAGGGCAACATCGATAAAGTACTCCACATCGCCACGGACGTGACCCAAAAGAAACGGGCCGAGCGCGACCTCACTCTCAGGCAGGCCCAGGCCAGGGCGCTTCTGGATTCTTCCGACGAGACCATGGTGCTGGTCAACAAAAGCGGAGTGATCCTGGAGATAAACGAGGCCGGGGCCAGGGCCTTGAACGGTTCGCCCGAAAAGCTCAAAGGCTCGATTTTCTACGGCCATCTTCCCCCCGAGTTGGCGCCCCATTGGCGGGAAGAGATAGAGAAGGTCCTTGTCTCGGGCAAGCCCGTTTCCTTCGAGAACTTCGCGGCCGGCTTCCAGACCGCGAACCGGGTGCATCCGGTCTTCGGCGAGGACGGAGGCGTCATCGGGCTGGCGATTTACTCGAGGGACATGTCCGAGCGCCGTGACCTGGAGCGTCAGCTTTTCCACGCCCAGAAGATGGAGGCGGTGGGCAGGCTGGCCGCGGGCATAGCCCATGATTTCAACAACAACCTGACTCCCATCTTCGGCCTTAGCGAGCTGACTTTAAAGAGCCTTAGCCCCTCAAGTTCCATTCGCGACAACCTGGTCGATATCCGGAGTTCCGCCCAGAAGCTGGCGAAGCTGACCAGCCAGCTTCTGGTTTTCGGCCGCAAGCAGCCGATCGAGCCCGGTATCCACAATCTCAACGACATTATCGTGGACGTGGAAAAGATGCTGGGGCGCGTGATCGGCGAGGACGTGAGTCTTTCCAAGTCCCTGGCTCCCGACCTGGGCAAGACCAGGGTTGACGCGGGCCAGATCGAGCAGATCATCATCAACCTGGCGGTGAACGCCAGGGACGCCATGCCCGACGGCGGCAAGCTTACCATCGAGACCCGCAACGTCGACCTCGACCTCGACTTTGCCAAGGGGCACCTTAGCCTGCTTCCGGGCAAATACGTTCTCATGACCGTGTCCGACACCGGCGAGGGCATGGACGAGCAAACCAGGTCCCGCGTGTTCGAGCCTTTTTTCACCACCAAGGAGAGGGGAAAAGGCACGGGCCTTGGCCTGTCCACCGTCTACGGCATCGTCAAGCAGAACGGCGGCGACGTCTGGGTCTATAGCGAGCCGGGACTGGGCGCGTCCTTTAAAATTTACTTTCCTATCCACGAAGGCGGCGAGGAAACGGAACTTCCCGACGACTCGCCCGCGGCCTCGCCCCCCAGCGGAACGGAGACGGTGCTCGTGGTCGAGGACGACGAGGGAGTAAGGGAAGTGATAAAGAGTATCCTGGCCGAATACGGGTACCGGCTCCTGCTCGCCTCCGACGGGGAAGAGGCGGTCAAGATGGCGTCCCGCCCGGAGAAAGGCGTCAAGCTGGTGCTGACGGACGTGGTCCTGCCGGGAATGAGCGGGGCCGAGTTGGCCTCCCGTCTGAAAAAGATCGACCCTTGCCCCAAGGTCGTGTTTATGTCCGGCTACTCAGACGACGCCATCGTCAGGCACGGGGTGCTCGAGCCGGGAGTCGATTTCATCCAGAAGCCCTTCAGCAGTTTCGATCTACTGGTGAAAGTAAGAGCGGTCCTTGACCAGGAAAACGGCAATGAAGACCCGACTTCCATGGACTAAGGATTTACCGAGTTAAGCTCGCTCGCGAAAGCGGCCGCCGAGACCGGGTCGCTCTCCTGTATGATATAAAATCGCATCCCTATTTTGGCGCCTCTCGCCTTGCTCGTCTCGAAGCGGATTTCCCGAGCCTTGGGATAAAAACCGGCGGCAAGGCATCCAGCCGCGTTGTCGCGAATCAAGTAAAGGCCGTCGCCCAGCCCGATCAGGCCGTTGGGAAGGGCCAGGTGTATCGATTTGGGCTTTATATCGTTAATGTCTATCCGCCTGACTTCATGCTCCATCATGGCCGGACTATACTCGAGGTAATCCCCCGCCAGGGGAAAGGCAATTCCACCGCTTCCTTTCCATTCCACGCTGACCGAGTAAGCCTTTCGCGACAGGACCTCGGCCTCCTCCCAGGTTGCCTTTGATTTTAAGGCCCCGCCGAAGAGTCCGACCTCGACCGGAGGTTCGTCAGTTAACTCGCGGAAAACGGGAGACGCCGGCGCGGCGTTCGGCAAGGGCGCTCCTTCCAGCGCCTTCAGGGCGAGGTCCATTTGCTCGTAATCCCATTTGATCTCGACGGGAAAGGGGAACCATCCGGTCGGGTCCGAGACCTCGGCGTTTAGCATGTGCCCCCACGCCTCGGCGAGGACCTCGTCGTCCGCGCCCGCCCGCTCGGCCTCGATCAATTTCGTCCTCACCCGCCAGTTCCTGGAGCGTATGTCGTAGTCGGCCTCCCAGGGGAAAGCGTATTTGCCCATCCACTGGAAGACGCCCGAGCCGTCCTCCGGCCGCCAGGGCGAGTCGAGCATGGGACGAAGAGGGGCCGGCTTCAACCCGGCCTCCCGGAGGGCGGCCACGTACTCGGAAACGGTCGAGGGCTTGTACCCTTCCTTTTCCAGCGCCGTCATGCGAGCCTCGAGGCCCTTCAGCTTGGCGGGGTTGGCGCGGAAGAGGCCGGGGAAATAGGGGCTGATCCCGGCGGTGGCCACCAACTCGCCGTCGCCCAGAAAAAGCCATTTCACCTTGACGCCGGTATCCGGGTGGATAGCGTCCCGGTTGGTAATCACGTCCATCCCGTGGGCCGAGAAATAGGGAAAGCGCTCGTCGTCCTGAAACCATGAATACTGGCTCGTGGTCATTACCGCCGCGTCGTATCCATGGTCCCTGCCCAGGCGGCACATGCCCTCCCCGAACTGGGCCTCCTGGGTGAAGATCACGCTCGAGCGCTCGATCCCGTATTTTTCGAAGATTCGGTCGTTGAGCTTGATGGACCACTTCTGATCGTGACCGGGAAAGGCGAGCAGCAACTGGTCGGCGTAATGAAAGGACGTGAGGCTTACCTGGCCCGAGTTCACGAGCCTTCTGAATTTATCCAGCACCTCGGTATGGCTCTCGGCCATGTACTCGATCATGAGTCCCTGCATCTCGAAGTCGGCCCCCCAGCCGGGATGGGCGGCGTAGAAATCCACCAGGGGCTCGAAGCTTTGCTTCACGATCCTTCTCATGCTCGCCTCGGAGCCGACCACGTACTGGATATTGAAATGATACATGTTGAGCAGAAAGCCACCGGCGGGCCTTTCTTTAGACGACCCGGGGCCTGAAACCAGTATCACCGCCAAAAGCGCCAAGGGCGCGGCGAGTTTTTTCATAAGCGCGTCTCCATTCATAGAGAAATATCCTCCATTATAGATTGGACTGTGGCCCTCGGGCAATATATCATTATTGGCCTGGTCGAAAATGAACGAGACTTCCACATCCGCCTCTCCCGCCCCGCGCGGCTACGATCTTCTTCTTTTAATCATGGCCAACGCCATATGGGGAAGCACCGACTCGATAGCCAAGTACGCCCTGGCCGAGATGAGTCCCATTACCCTGACCTGGCTTCGTTTCAGCGTGGCGGCCATTTTTTTCCTTCCTCCTCTTTATTTCCGGCGGCGCGAGATACCCCGTTCTTTTCGAGCTCTTCTTCCCTTCATGGCGCTGGGGGCCTGCGGTTTCTTTCTTAACTTCGCCGTCTTCTATTACGGACTCAGGCTGGCCCCCGCGTCCCACGCCACAGCCTTTCGCGTTTCCGAGTACCTTGTAATCCTGGCGCTGTCGGGGGTGATCCTGGGGGAGAGGGTCACGAGGAGGTCCCTCCTGGGCATAGCGGCGGGGTTGGTTGGGTTCATTATCGTGCTGGACCTGGATTTATCGAGTCTCGACGTATTCACGAAGGGAACGCGGCTGGGAGACGCCCTGATTTTTTTAGGCATAGTGATCGAGGGCCTTTACACGGTCATCGGTAAAAAGACCCTGGCCAATACCCGCCCGCTCACGGCCACGGCCCTGGCCTGCCTTTTCGGATGGCTCATGACCACCGCGGCGTCCCTGCCGGAGATCGCGCTCCTGGCCAAGGATCCGCCGTCATGGAAAGGCATGGCCTCGGCCATCTACCTGGGAGTGTTCGCCACGGCTTTCGCCTATTGGGTTTGGTACAAGGTCCTCTCGAGGCGGGAGTCCTACAGGGTGGGCATGACCCTCATGGTCCAGCCGGCCGTCGGGCTGCCCATGGCCGCCCTCTTCCTGGGCGAGAAACTGGACGGATGGTTCCTGGCCGGGGCGGTCCTGATCGCGGCCGGGGTTTACGTGGCGCTTTCCGGCGCGGGATCGAGCGCGGCGTCCCCCGTGGAATCTTCCTCGGAAAAGGACGGATAGGAGATGGCGTAGTAAAGCGCCGCCAAGGCCCATATCGCCGGCGCCAGTCCAATTGCCCCCATGAGAAGGGCCATGAGGTAGGTCGTCTGGTTCAGATTTATAATATGCTCGGCCATAATTCCCATCCTGTAGACGACGACCGCCGCCGCCAGGACCACGAATAACTTCCTGGCCACTTCCACTTTCCTGTAAAGGGCGATCGAGTAAATCCAGAACAGTCCTAGAAATACGGCGCTGGGCCATCCCCATTGGATTACCATGTCGGGCTGTCTGCCCTGATCGAAGACAGCCCAGCCGGCCAGGCCGGCGAGGGCCGCGGTATAAATCAGCAATAGGCCGAATACGAGCGCCATGAACAGCGTGAAATGCCTGTTTTTCGTGGCCAATCTTTTCCTCCTGAGGAGCCTGAGTCCGTCGGGGACCGGCGGGACCGATCCGGGTTCTAAATGGATTTGACTTCACTCGGCGACATAGGTTCCCGCCGACCCGGGACCGGCGGCCGATTAAAACGCGTCCAGTTCCTTGTCCAGTATCTTGATATAGGCCTTCTTAAGGGCCTCGATGGCTTTGTCCGCCGGCTCGGCGCCCACTATCATGACCGCGTTGCCCTTGTACTTTCCGATAAGCGGGTACAGGTACTCGACGTTGACGCCGGCCTCCTTGAGGGGCTTGAGCAGGGCGTTCAATCCGCCGGGATGGTCCGGGGTTTCGAGGGCCAGTACCGGCACCTCCCTGACCTCGAAGCCGTTTGCCTTCAGTACGTCGAGGGTCTTGTGGGGGTCGTCCGGCACCAGGTGAATCTGGGCGTCCTCGCCGTGGACCGCCGCGGTTATGGCCCGCACGTTGATACCCTCGTCACCCAGGACGTCGCTGATGCGGGACAGTTGTCCGGGCTTGTTTTCAACCTTAACCGAGAGCTGCGTTACCTTCATCAGCTTCCTCCACCTTTGTTCTTTATGAATTCCAGGCCCACCTCGAAACCCTTGAGGTTCGATTCCATGGCCTTTTTCTTCTTCTCGAAAATAATCCCGATGGCCTCGCGGAAAGCCGCCGGGTCCACCAGGCCGGTCTTGCCCGCCAGCGCCCCGAGCATGACCATGTTGGCAGAGCGCTCGCTCCCGGCCTTCTTGGCCAACTCGTTGGCCGGCACCTCGACCACCTCGATATCGCTGCGCGTCGGTCTTTCCTCGACCAGGCTGGTATTGAGGAACATCAAGCCGCCCGGGCCGATGAAGTTCTCGAACTTGAGCATGGACGGACGGTTCATGGCCACCAGGTACTCGGGCTCGCTCGCGATGGGAGAGGCTATCTCCTCGTCGCCCACGTTGACCGTGCAGTTGGCCGTTCCTCCCCTGACCTCGGCCCCGTAGCTGGGGAAATAGGTCACGTGCTTATCGTCGATCATGCCCGCGTAGGTCAGGGTATAACCCATGGAGAGCACGCCCTGGCCGCCGAATCCAGCGAAAAATGTTTTAACTATCATAGACAACCCCGCAAAGAATATACGACCGCCGAACCCGAGGCGAATCGCCCGCTTTATTTCCCCGTCCTGTCCGCCAGCACGCCGGGCTGGAAATGCTCGACCATCTCGGTCTCGACCCACCGGCAGGCGTCGAGCGGCTTCATCTTCCAGTTAGTCGGACAAGGCGAGAGCACCTCGACCAGGGTAAATCCCTTCCCCGCCATCTGGACCTCGAAGGCCTTGCGTATGGCCTTCTTGGCCTTGACGATGGTCTTGGGCGAGGTGACCATTACCCGCTCGACGTAGGCCGCTCCCGGCAGTTCCGCCACCAGGTGAGATATGTCCAGGGTGTACCCCTCCCGCTTGGCCGAGCGTCCGGCCGGAGCGGTGGTGGCCTTCATGCCCATCAGGGTGGTGGGCGCCATCTGCCCGCCCGTCATGCCGTAAATGGCGTTGTTGATGAAAATGACCGTGATGTTCTCGCCCCGGTTGGCCGCGTGAATGGTCTCGGCCGTGCCGATGGCCGCCAGGTCTCCGTCTCCCTGATAGGAGAAGACCACGTGGTCGGGAAGGCAGCGCTTGACGCCGGTGGCCACGGCCCCTCCCCTTCCGTGAGCGGCCTCGATGACGTCCACGTCCATGTAAACGTAAGCCAGGACCGCGCAACCCGCGGGGGCCACGCCGATGACCTTCTCGCCCACGCCCATCTCCTCGAAGACCTCCATCATAAGACGGTGGACGATCGAGTGGCCGCAGCCCGGGCAGTAGTGGGACGACACGTCCTTTAAGTATTTGGGTTTTTTATAAACCTGTTCCATGGCCCGCTCCTTTTATTAATCGGGAACCCGCTGGAAATAGCGGGTGGAAACGACCTTGGCCAGGTCAAGAGGAGTCGGAACGGCCCCCCCCGGGCGGCAGTAGGTAGACACGCTTCCCTTGCCCTCGAGGGCAAGCCTTACGTCCTCGACCATCTGGCCCGTGTTAAGCTCGAAGACCATAAACTCCTCGATGCCTCGGTCAAGAAGCGACCTGAGAGCCTCGGACGGATATGGCCAAAGAGTGATGGGACGGAACATCCCCACCTTGAGGCCGTCCTTTTTCAGGCGCCGCATGGCCCCCTTGGCTATCCGGGCGGCCGTGCCGAAGGCGACTATGGCCATCTTGGCCCCCTCGAGGTCGTACTCCTCCCAACTGGTCTCTTCCTCGGCTATTTGCTTGTATTTCCTGACCAGCTTCCAGTTGTGTTCCTCTTCCTTCTTGGTGTCGAGAATGAGGGAGATGCTGCGGCGGCCCGGCCGTCCTGCCGCCCCCCGCATGGCCCAGTCCTTGGCGGGCAGGGTCTTCAAGTCCCTCATCTCCGGCATGATCACGGGCTCCATGGTGTTCCCGAGCATGCCGTCCGACATGATCAGCACCGGGGTCCGGTACTTGTCGGCCACGTCGAAGGCCTTATAGGTAAGCTCGGCCAACTCCTGCACCGAGGCGGGAGCGAACACCGGCGTCCTGTAGTCTCCGTGCCCGCCGCCCCTGGTGGACTGGAAATAGTCGCTTTGAGAGCCGGCGATGTTGCCCAGGCCGGGGCTTCCCCTTACCATGTTGACCACCACGGCGGGCAGTTCCTGTCCGGCCAGGAAGCTTATGCCCTCCTGCTTGAGGCTGATGCCGGGGCTGGAGGAACTGGTCATGGCCCTGGTCCCGGTGACCGAGGCCCCCAGCACCATGCTGATGGACGCTATCTCGGACTCTCCCTGTATGAACACGCCGCCCACCTCGGGCATGCGTCCCGACATGTACTCGGGCACCTCGTTCTGGGGAGTTATGGGATACCCCGCGTAAAACCTGCACCCCGCCCTGATGGCCGCCTCGGCCAGGGCGTGGTTGCCCCGCATCAATACCTTGTCTTGCTTTTTCTTTTTACTCACGCCACACCTCGATTATCCCCTCCGGACACACTATCGCGCAGGTCCCGCATCCGTTGCAGTCCTCCCCCGAGTGAACGGCGGGGTAGTAACCCTTTTCGTTGTACTTGTCGTCCAGCTTGATCGCTCCCTTGGGACAGGCATCGATACAATACTCGCAGGATTTGCAGAACTCCTGCTTGATTATTATCTTTCCTTTTCTTTGCTTCTTTTGCGCCATTGAGGGAACTTCCTTTCAACCCGTTATAAACGCGCCTTTTCCTTCTAACTTATTAATAAAAAAGCGGCCCGAAATAATTAAGCCGCCAAAACGCATAAACGAAATCTTACGGCTCGCCGATGGGGATATCTTGTCTCTCACGATCCCGCTTAGAGGATTTTCATGAGATAGTCCGCCAGGAGCTTGGACTCGTCCACCGATTCGGCTTTTCCTTCCTCGGCCAGCTTTTGTGCTTCCTTTTCCCCTTCCCTGGTCCCGGGTTCCCCGATAAATCCCGGCTCCACCTGGTAGGGCACGTCATGCACGATGGCGGAATCCATGTAGATATCGCATCCCGTCTTTTCCAGTTCATCCTTGGCGTAAATCTTGCCCACCATGCCGTGCTGGTCCTCGGTGCCGTCCGCCACGAAGAGGAACTTGAAGGCCGGTACCAGCTTGTATTCCTGGTCCTGACGGGAATGGATGGTGAGTTTGTCTCCCTCAAGGTCGGCCTTGCCCTCGGCGAAAAGGGAGTCGAGTATTTCCTGCGATATGAAAATCTTCTTCATTTTTAGAAGCCTCCGCTCACCCGATAAGGGTTTGCGCGAAAACCTTGACGTCCATATCCGACCAGCCGTAGTCGGGACATATTTTTTTCAGTATGCTCTTTACGTTTTCGGCGTAAAGAGTTATTTCCTTTACGGGTATGCCGGGCTTGGCCATCTTGCCAATGACCCTCTCCCCTTCCACTCTCACTATCTGAAGATACTCGGGGTTGTTGTCCTTGAAATAGAACTGCTGAGCGGGAAGGACCTCGTTTAAATGTTCCTGAATTTTATCCGTTATCTTCGCCCCAATTATCAGATGGTTTTCCATTTGTTCCTCGGTTTTTTTGCCTTCATTAAATATCTCACGATGGTCCGCCGGTGTCAAGAAGATGCCTGGAGAAGACCGGTCCCCGAGGGCCATGGAAAGCCCCCGTTCCGGCCGGCCCTCTCCAGGGCGCCAAGCCCTCCGTAAGCCGGGTTCTGTGCTCCGAGCGAGGCTCGAGCGGCGGCCATTCATCTGGGACGAGGGTTGCCCCCCGCCTCCAGCGACCTACCCGGCGGCATCGGACGGGCCGTCCTCAATCGCCGCCCTATTTGGTCTTGCTCCGGAAGGGGTTTACCTAGCCGGCCCGGTCGCCCGGGACCGCGGTGGGCTCTTACCCCACCCTTTCACCCTTACCTGAAGGACCAAAGTCCTCCAGGCGGTCTGCTCTCTGTTGCACTTTCCGTGGGATTTCTCCCCCTGGCCGTTAGCCAGCTTCCCGCCCTGTGGAGCCCGGACTTTCCTCGACCCGGCGGCAAAAGCCCCGAGCCGCGGCCGCCCTTCGGGCTTGGCGCGCTTATAGTATAGCACGTATTGCAAATAATGCCCGAAAACATGAAACCGCGGCACGCTCCATTAACCAACCAAGGTCCGGCCCGAAGCAAGGCCCCCAAAAAACCTTGCTTTAATCCCTTTATTGCTTTATAGTAGACACAACTTGTTGGGCGTCCCGCAAGGGGCGGCACAATCCATTGGGGTATTCTTTGGTCTCGAGTCGGCTTCTCGACAATAAAAACAGGAACGCCACGTTAATATGAAACTTTGCGTGCTGGGAAGCGGAAGTAAGGGAAACTCGGTTTACGTCGAGGCCGGAGGGGTCAAGGTCCTGTTCGACGCGGGCTTTTCCGCCTTGCAACTGAAGAAGAGACTCGCCCAGGTGGGAGCGTCCATAAACGAGCTTGACGCTATTTTCACCTCGCACGAGCATTCCGATCACGTGGCGGGCCTCAGGGTCCTGGGAAAAAAACTACCCCTTTTCGCGACCGCCGGCACGCTGGCCGAGGTAAGGCTTCGCTTCGAGTTGAACGGTACCGAGATAATCGAGCCGGGCGAATGGGGACGGCTGGGCGGTCTGGATTTCCTGCCCGTTCCCGTCTCGCATGACGCCGCCGAGCCGGTGGGATTTATCCTGTCCGACGGCAAGATCAAGGTCGCCGTCATGACGGACCTTGGCGTGGTTACCCGGGTGATCGAGCATCACATGAAGGACCTGACGGCGGCGGTGATCGAGTGCAACCACGACCCGATCATGCTCCGGGACGGGCCCTATCCCTGGGAACTCAAGCAACGGATCAAGGGAAGGATGGGCCACCTGGCCAACCCGGAGTCGGCCGAGCTGGCGGCGTCCATTTGCCGCGGCGGGCTGAAAAGGTTATACCTCGCTCATCTCTCGGAGGAAAACAACAGGCCGGAGCTGGCAATGGAGGCGGTCGCCAAGGCGGTCGACGGGGCCGGCGTGGCCCTTTCGGTTTGCGCGCAGGACCGCCCCTGCCCCATGATCGAGCTTTAATATCACCGCCGATACGATCGGAAGTAAACGGGAGGAGTAAATGATACCCAGGTATACAAGGCCTGAGATGGCCGAGATATGGACCGACCGCCATAAATACGATATCTGGCTGAAAATCGAGGTCATGGCCGTCGAGGGCTGGGCCAAGATCGGCAAGATACCCAAAAAGGACGCCGAGCTCATATCCAAACGGGCGGCCTACGATCTGGATCGAGTCGATGAAATCGAGAAGATCACCCGGCACGACGTGGTGGCTTTCACCCAGTCTATGGCCGAGTCCATAAACCATCCGGCCGTGAGATGGATTCATTTCGGTCTGACCAGCTCCGACGTGCTGGACACCTGCCTGGCCGTGCAGATGACCGAGGCGGCGAACATCCTGATAAACGACATTAAGCTTTTCCTGAAAGTTCTTAAAAAGAAAGCATTAAAACACAAAAAGGACGTCATGACAGGCCGAAGTCACGGCATTCACGCCGAGCCCATAACTTTCGGTCTGGTCATGGCCCTGTGGTATGACGAGATGAGACGAAACCTTGCCCGGCTCGAGGCGGCGAGGGAGGACGTCCGGGTGGGTCAGATTTCCGGGGCCGTGGGCACCTACGCTCATCAGGACCCCCGCGTCGAGGCCTACGTCATGAAGAGGCTCGGGCTCAAGACGCCCAATATCACCACTCAGGTCATTCAGCGCGACCGGCACGCGAGCTTCTTCACCACCCTGGCCGTGATCGCCTCGTCCTTCGAGAAGTTCTCGGTACAGGTCAGGCATTGGCAGCGCACCGAGGTGCTCGAGGCGGAGGAGTTCTTTCACAAAGGGCAAAAGGGCAGCTCGGCCATGCCCCATAAAAGGAACCCCATCGCCAGCGAGAACACGGCGGGCCTGGCCAGGATAGTCCGGGCGGCGGCCGTTCCGGCGCTCGAGAACGTGGCCCTCTGGCATGAGCGGGACATAAGCCACAGCTCGGTCGAGCGCGTCATCGGCCCCGACGCCACCATCGCTCTCGATTATCTTATGGCCCGGTTCACGGGCATAGTTGACAAGCTTATCGTTTACCCGAGGCGGATGAAGGAAAACCTCGAGATCACTCGCGGCCTCATCTTCTCGGAGGGCGTGCTCCTGAAACTCGTCGAGTCCGGCCTTACCCGCGAGGAGTCCTACTCGATGGTCCAGAGGAACGCCATGAAGGTCTGGGAGGAAGGAAAAAAAGACTTTATGACCTATCTTCTGGAAGACCCGGAAATAGTGGAGAAACTGGGGCGCGAGGGGATCGGGGAATGCTTCGATCCGGGCCGCCTGATGGAAAAGGTTGACATGATCTTTGCCAGGGTCTTTGAAAAAGGTTAAAATAAACGCTTTCGCTCGCCCGGGAGAAGCCGGGCAAAAGACTAAAAAACGTTGGAGGTCCCCATGAAAAGGAAAGAGCTTATCTACACGGGCAAAGCAAAGGAAGTTTACTCGACGGACGACGCCGATAAGGTGATCATTTACTTCAAGGACGACGCGACCGCCGGCGACGGGCTCAAGCGGGGGACCATCCAGGGCAAGGGCGAGATCAATTGCAAGTTCACGACCATCATCTACAAGATGCTCGAGGCCAAGGGCGTTCCCACCCATATCATCGAGCAGACCTCTCCGGACGAGCTTCTTTGCAAGAAGCTCCGCATACTTCCCATCGAGGTCATCATCCGCAATTACGTGGCCGGCGGCCTGGCCAAGCGCATGGGCATGGAGGAAGGCACGAAGCTCAAAAGGGTCGTTCTGGAGCAGGACTACAAATGCGACGAGCTTCACGACCCCATGGTCAACCTCTGGCACATTCTGGCCTTCGATTACGCCACTGAGGAGCAGTACGACCTGATGAACGAGATGGCCATGAAGGTCAACGATATCCTGGTCCCCTTCTTCGAGGAGAGGGGCATCATCCTGGTCGATTACAAGCTCGAGTTCGGCCTTACCGTGGACGGCGAGCTGGTCCTGGCCGACGAGTTCACCCCCGACGGCTCCCGCCTTTGGGACAAGGAGACCAAGAAGAAGCTGGACAAGGACCGCTTCCGCCGGGACATGGGCGGAATCGAGGAAGCCTATAACGAGGCCCTGTCCCGCATCCAGTGACCATGGCATGAGAAGGATTTCTACCGGAAAGACGCTTTGATACTCTTTGGCCCGGCGGGCATACCCAACTCGGTCAAGGGCAAGGGCTCGGAGGCGGGCGTGGCCGAGATATCCCGGCTCGGTCTCGACTGCATGGAGGTCGAGTTCGTACGCGGAGTCAAGATGAGCGACGAGGCCGCATCGAGGCTAGGCGAGGCCGCTAAAAAGGCGGGCGTCGTCCTCTCGGCCCACGCGCCCTATTACGTCAACCTCTGCTCCCTCGAGCCCGAGAAAACCAGGGCCGGCCTCGAGCGGATATATCAGACCGCTCGCAAGTGCCGGCTCTTCGGCGGCAAAAAGGCCGTCTTCCACGCGGCCTTTTACCAGGGACGGGACGAAAAGTTAATCCTCGATGAAGTGGCCGCAAGGCTTCTCGACCTGAGGAAAAAACTGGACCGCGAGGGAAACGAGGTCGTTCTCGCGCCCGAGCTTACGGGCAAGCCCAGCCAGTTCGGGTCGCTCCGGGAGTTGATCCGGCTGTCGGGCAAAGTCCCCGGCGTGGCGCCATGCGTGGACTTCGCCCATCTGGTGGCCAGGGCCTCGGGCGAGGGAAACGATTACGAGTCCTTTGCCGCGGCCATTAAGACCCTGAAAAAAGGGCTGGGAGCCGGGGCCATGAAGGACCTTCACATGCACGTCTCGGGCATCGAGTGGACCGGAAAAGGAGAACTGAGGCATCTCAAGCTGGAGGAGTCGAAGCTTGACTGGAGGTCCCTTGTCCTGGCGCTGATAGATGCAAAAGTTGGTGGTATAATGATATGTGAAAGTCCGGCCATGGAGGAGGACGCGCTTTTGCTGAAAAATTTCTACAGTACGGTGGGGAGGTCGAGAAAAGCGAACGGGCCGGGGGACGCGAAAGCCTAAGAGTTTGACGAGGTTTATTATAGTGATCGAACGGAGCGGATTGAGTAACGACGGGGAGGGGAACTCAGCCTGCGGCTTGCGCCGCCCATGCAGGATGCATGGGCGACCCAGGCTTGCGGGATTTGCATAACCCCGAGCCGCCTCAACTCCGGGTCGCCCACGCATTTTGCGTGGGTGAGCGAAGCGAGCGGGCTTGTGGTCTTGGAATCGAGGGCGTTTGCCGACGTTTGTCAGCGGCTTCCCGACGGCGCGGGACGATGGCGGCTTACTTGACGGATTGTTTGCCAAATCGCTTCATTACCGTTTATATGACGCGACGACCCTGAAAAAAAGCGTCGGAGCGCTGGGAATATAATCTTTTTAGGCCGCCCCCTTGGGCAAGGAGAGATGATTTAATGGACGCCGCAAAGATCAAGGCGATTTCCGTTCTGGGGTATAACTTCTGGATTCACGTTTTCAAGTCGCTCATACCCAAGGACAAGGAGGACCAGGCGGAGCTTTTTCGCGAGTATTTCAAGGAGGACAGGATAGCTCCCTTCACTCTAGCCGAACACGAGGAGTTGAAGGCGTTTTCCTCCTGCGTGTCTTGCGGCCTTTGTCCGGCCCATTGCCGCGTGATGAGTTTATCGGACGGGGCTTTCCCCGGTCCCATGCGCATGGCCCTTTCCACGAGCCGTTCTCACCCTGACTTCATCTATGACCTGGACGCCCTTTGCCTTTGCGCTGTCTGCGGCCAGTGCGAGCCCGTTTGTCCCGAGGCGGTCCCCGTCTCCCGGATAGCCTCTTCCATGCGGCGCATGGCCTGGAGGGTCTCGCCCGAGAGCATGCCCGCCGCCTATCTCGAGGCCCGCGATAACCTCGAGGCCCACGGCAACCCCTACGGGCGCGAGGACGGGCCCGCCCTGCCCCGCCGCGACGAGGCGGACGCCGTACTTATCCTTGGTCCTCGCCTCCGGCTCCTGCCCGACAAGGTCTCGACCATCGAGCTTTGCCTGGCCAAGCTCGGCGCCCAAGTCACTGGCTTCGAGGAGGGAAACGCGGGAGGCATAGTCGATGCCCTGGGTCTCGAGGCCGACCGGGAATGGATCGGCCGCCTGGCCGAGTCCGGGCAAGAAAGGATAATCGTCGCCGACCCCGAGACCTGGGCCGCCCTTAAAAATGACCCCTCCCTGTCCCAAAAGAAAATAACGTTCCTGCTCGAGGAGATACTGGAGAGGTGGCCCGAGGACCTCCATCTGGTGGATACCCTCGAGATGCCGGCCGCGGTTCACGAGCCCTCCGTCCTGGCCCGGGGAGCGTTCCCGCCCGAGGCCATCCAAAGGCTATTCGCCAAGTCCCGCCTCGAGCCCGCGAATATGTCTCCTTGCGGCACCTTTTCCCCGCCCGCGGGATGGGAAGGAGGTCTCGAGTTGGTCGCGCCCGAGCTTTCGATTAAGGTCGCTCGGGAAAGACTTTTCGACGCAAAGGAAGCGGGCGCCAAGACCATCATCGCCCTTTGCCCGTCGGACGCCGCCGTTCTCGATAAGGCCTGGAGGGAAGGTCTTCCCGAGGCCGTCTATTTTATGGATGCAATTTACAGCGCTTTGTGCTAAATAGTGTATAAACCGTTAAGGGCCATTGGACCAAAGAAAAAATATTTAAAGGAGGAAATCGATGAAGAAACCTTGGAAAACCATCGCGGCGCTTATGGCCGTCGGTATTATCTTATCGACGGGCGTGGCGCTGGGGCAGAGCGAGGCCGGCTATTGGGACAAGTTCAAGATGCTTTTCGTTGACTGGGACGACAACGCGGCCCCCGGCACGCCAAAGTCCGAGGTGGCGGGAGTAAGGGGCGTTGGCGTCATGGACGCCCTGGGCGACAAGACCTACGACTGGAGCGCCATCCAGTACATGGAGGACTTCTCCGTCAGCATGGACGCGGAGAAGCAGTTCCTCAAAGAGGGCAAGCTTGGCCCTTACCAGGGAAAGTAGGAGGATCGCCATGAAGAAAACATTCATATCGATCGGATTGGCGATGGTCATCGGACTGGCCCTTCTCCTGGGCGTTCCCCTTGCCCAGAAGAGCAGCGCCCAGCTTCCGGGCGGCCTCAACGTGAAGGACCTCAAGAAGCTGAAAAAGGGCGTGGATACCGTTAAGGCCCTGAACGACGCCTCCAAGCCCTGGACCTACCCGGAGGAGCGGGCCACCGGCCGCGTCGTGGCCGCCCAGGTTGCCGAGCAGTTCGGCGGAATCTGGCAGGGTACTCCCTCCGCCCAGGCCTGGAACGACTACGTGAACAAGGTGGGAAGGGCCCTGGTTCCCTACTCGAACCGCCCTGACATCAAGTACCGTTTCGCGGTCCTCAACAGCGACGTTATGAACGCCTTCTCCTGCCCCGGCGGTTACACCTTCGTGACCAAGGGGTTCCTCAAGGCGGCGAGCAACGAGGCCGAGCTGGCCGGCGTGCTGGCTCACGAGATAGGCCACGTCAGCCAGCGGCACGTGGAGAACACCATTCGCACCCAGCAGGTGGCCGGTACACTCATGAACGCGGGCCTCGACTTCGCGGCCCTTGACGGCCAACTCAACGCCCAGCAGGTCAACGCCATCAAGCAGACGAGCAAGGGCGCCTGGGACGTGCTCATCTCGAAGGGCATGTCGCAAAAGGACGAGTTCGAGGCTGACGCGGTTGGCGCCAAGAACATGCAGCGCCTCGGCTACGACCCGAACGCCCTGGGCAACTTCCTGGGCACTCTCAAGGACCAAAAGGCCAAAGGCGACTGGTCCAGCCTTCTCAAGACCCATCCCCCGGCGAGCAAGCGCCAGGAAAAGATCAACGAGCTTATCCAGCAGAGCGGCTGGTCCGGCGGCCAGACCCACGAGGACCGCTTCAACGCCATGAAGCAAAAGAACCCGCTCTGACAAGCGGGACACAAAAACCAAAAGCGCGGCCTCCTGGAGGGGCCGCGCTTTTTATTATTGGAGATTGGTTCAGTCTTTGAAGTTCTTGGAGACCTGGAGCCTGACAAGGGCCCGGGCCAGGGCGGCCTCGGCCCTGACGATGTCGGTCTCCTGGGTGGAGGGGTCGTAGTCGGATATCCTTCTCTCGGCCCTCTCTTTTGCGGCCTCGGCCCGCTCGGCGTCGATCTTCTCGGCGAACTCGGCCGCGTCGGCCATGATCTTGATGCCCTCCTCGAGGGTTATCTCGACGAAGCCTCCGGCCACGGCCATGGTCCTCTCGTCGCCGCCCTCCTCGTAGGTAAGAGGACCGGGCTCGAGGGCGCCCACGAAATTGGCGTGTCCGGGTAAAACTCCGAACTGGCCAAGGATGCCCTGGGCCACTATCTCGCTCACCTCGGCGTGAACCAGACGGGCCTCCGGGGTTACTACGTCCAACGTAATGGTGTCGGCCATAACTTTCAGCCTCTCCTTGAATTATTCGACGGCGGCCAGGCGCTCGGCGTTCTCGAGGACCTCGTCGATGCCTCCCGCCATGTAGAAGGCCTGCTCGGGAAGGTCGTCGTGCTTGCCATCGACGATCTCCTTGAATCCCTTGATGGTGTCCTCGACCTTGACGTACTTGCCGGCGCGGCCGGTGAACTCGGCGGCCACGTGGAAGGGCTGGCTGAGGAAACGCTGAATCTTACGCGCTCGGGCGACCGTCATCTTGTCCTCCTCGGACAACTCGTCCATTCCAAGAATGGCGATGATGTCCTGGAGGTCCTTGTAGCGCTGCAGGACCTGCTGCACGGCGCGGGCCACCTGATAGTGCTCCTCGCCGACGACGCCGGGATCGAGGATCCGGCTGGTCGAGTCCAGAGGATCGACGGCCGGGTAGATGCCAAGTTCGGCGATCTGCCGCGAAAGGACCGTGGTGGCGTCCAAGTGGGCGAAGGTCGTGGCCGGGGCCGGGTCGGTCAAGTCGTCGGCGGGAACGTAAATCGCCTGCACCGAGGTGATGGATCCCTTGGTGGTCGAGGTGATCCGCTCCTGGAGCTCGCCAAGGTCCGTGGCCAGCGTGGGCTGGTAGCCGACGGCGGACGGGATGCGTCCCAGAAGGGCCGAGACCTCGGAGCCGGCCTGGGTGAAACGGAAGATGTTGTCGATGAATAGCAGAACGTCCTGGTTCTCCTCGTCCCGGAAGTACTCGCAAGAGGCGAGAGCGGAAAGGGCTACCCTGGCGCGAGCGCCGGGCGGCTCGTTCATCTGGCCGTACACGAGGCAGGCCTTGTCGATAACGCCCGATTCCTTCATTTCGTTGTACAGGTCGTTGCCCTCGCGGGTGCGCTCGCCGACGCCGGCGAAGACGGAGTATCCGCCGTGGTGCATGGCCACGTTGTTGATCATCTCCATGATGATAACGGTTTTGCCCACTCCCGCGCCGCCGAAAAGTCCGATCTTTCCGCCCTTGGCGTAGGGCTCGAGCAGGTCGATGACCTTAACGCCGGTCTCGAACATCTCGATCGAGGTGCTCTGATCGACGTACGAGGGAGATGGACGGTGAATCGGGTAATATTTATCCGACTCGATGGGCGGCCCCTCGTCCACGGGTTTTCCGACCACGTTGATGATGCGGCCCAGGCAGGACTCGCCCACCGGCACGCTGATGGGACCATCGGTGTCCCTCACTTCCATGCCGCGGACCAGACCGTCGGTCGTGTCCATGGCGATGGTCCTGACCGTGTTCTCGCCCAGGTGCTGCGCGACCTCGAGGACCAGGTTGTCCGGCTCGTCGTTGATGGCCGCGTTGGATACGGTAAGCGCGTTGAAGATGGGCGGAAGGTCGCCCGACTTAAATTCCACGTCAACGACGGCTCCGATGACCTGGTTAATCTCTCCGATTCTCATTTGATACCAACCTCCCTTGATATTCTCACGTAAAACTATATAAGCTTTTCAGGACGGTTAAGTCCTATTTATCCCTTCAGGGCCTCGGCGCCGCTGATGATTTCCATAAGCTCCGTGGTGATGATGGCCTGGCGCGCCCGGTTGAACTTGAGCGTCAGCCTGTCGATCATGTCCGAGGCGTTCGAACTGGCCGAGTCCATGGCCGTCATCCTGGCGCCGTGCTCGCTGGCCACAGCCTCGACCATGGCGCTGTAGACCTGGGTCCTTACCTGCCTAGACAAGAGAACCTTGAGTATTTCGGCCGCCGACGGCTCGTAGATATAATCGACTCCCGAGGCATCTTCCGCTTCATCGAACTCGAAGGGAAGAAGCTGCTTTACGGTGGGAGTCTGCGTAAGCGCCGATTTAAAAATAGGATACACGAGATATACCGCGTCGACCTCGCCTTTTATATAGCGCTCGGTCAACTCGTCGGCCACGGTTGTGGCCATGGGGTATCCCACTTCCTTGATGAGGTTAGTCGTGCGCTTTCTGACGGGAATCTTTCTGTTCTTGAAGTAATCGCCCGCCTTGCGCCCGATGACGGATATATCGATACACTCGTATTTGTCCGAATTCTCTTTCAAAAATGACTCGGCTTTGCGGATAAGGTTGGCGTTGAAGCCGCCGCAAAGGCCGCGGTCCGAGGTAAAGACCACTATCTCCGCCTTGGTTATCTCCCTCTTGGCCAGGAGCGGATGGGAAGGGTTTTCCACCCTGGACACTATGTTCGAGATAAGTCCGGCCAGAGACTCGGCGTAGGGACGGGCGCTTTCAGCCGCGTCCTGAGCCTTGCGAAGACGCGCCGCCGAGATCATGTACATGGCGCGCGTGATCTGCTCGGTGTTCTTAACGCTCCGGATTCGTTTCTGAATTTCTTTTAATTGTGCCATATTATCGCCCTTGACTTGGTTTGTTTACCAGGTGGAGCCAGGATGCCTCGCGGCGTCCGTTGGCTCCCCGGGTCACTATACCGTGAACTCCTTGGTGAACTCGTCAAGGATCGAGGTCAACTTGGCCTCGGCGGCCTCGTCGATTTTCTTCTTTTCCTTGATGTCGTTAATCACGTCGGCGTGTTTCGAGTCCATGTAAGCCAGGAATTCCTTCTCGAACTTGCCCACGGCCTCTACGGGAATCTTGTCCACGTATCCGTTGGTCCCGGCGAAGATGGCGACAACCTGCTTGGCCACTGGGATGGGCGCGTACTGGGGCTGCTTGAGCAGCTCGACCATCCTCTCGCCCCTGGCCAACATGGCCTGGGTAGCCTTGTCCAGGTCCGAGCCGAACTGGGCGAAGGCCTGCATCTCGCGGTACTGGGCGAGGTCGAGCCTGAGCGACCCGGCGACCTGCTTCATGGCCTTGATCTGGGCGTTGCCGCCGACTCGGGAGACGGAGAGTCCCACGTTGACGGCGGGCCTGACGCCGGAGTAGAACAGGTCGGTCTCGAGGAAAATCTGGCCGTCCGTAATGGAGATGACGTTGGTCGGAATGTAAGCCGACACGTCTCCGGCCTGGGTCTCGATGACGGGCAGGGCGGTAAGGGACCCTCCTCCCCTGCTCTCGTTCATCTTGGCCGCCCTCTCGAGCAGGCGCGAGTGCAGGTAGAAGACGTCGCCCGGATAAGCCTCGCGTCCCGGCGGCCTCCTGAGGAGCAGCGAGAGCTGCCTGTAGGCCACGGCGTGCTTGGACAGGTCGTCGTAAATGCACAGGGCGTGGCGTCCGCTGTCGCGGAAGAACTCGCCCATGGTGCAGCCCGTGTAAGGGGCGATGAAGAGCAACGGCGCGGGCTCGGAGGCGGAGGCCGCCACGACGGTGGTGTACTCCATGGCCCCGTGTTCCTCGAGCTTGGCCACCACGCGGGCCACGGTGGACTGCTTCTGTCCGATGGCCACGTAGAAGCAGTAAACGCCCAGACCCTTCTGGTTGATGATGGTGTCGATCGCGAGGGCCGTCTTGCCCGTCTGGCGGTCGCCGATGATCAACTCGCGCTGTCCGCGGCCGATGGGGATCATCGAGTCGATGGCCTTGATGCCGGTCTGGAGGGGCTCCTTGACCGGCTCGCGGGCGATGATGCCCGGGGCCTTGATCTCGATGCGGCGATACTCGCTCGAGTCGATGGGGCCCTTGCCGTCAATGGGCTGGCCCAACGAGTTGAGGACCCTGCCGACGACCGACTCGCCGACCGGGACCCGGGCGATGTTGCCCGTGCGCTTGACCACGTCGCCTTCCTTGATGTGGACGTCCTCGCCGAAGATGGCGATACCGACGTTGTCCTCCTCGAGGTTCAGCGCCATGCCCATCAAGTCGCCGGGGAACTCCACCAGCTCTCCCGCCTGGACCTTGTCAAGGCCGTAAACCTTCGCGATCCCGTCACCAACGCTCAGGACCGTGCCCGTTTCCGAGACCTCGACCTTCTTTTCGTAGTCCTCGATTTGCTGCTTGATAATTTTAGTTATCTCTTCCGGCCTTATTTCCGCCATCGATCCCTTCCCCCTTGAATATAAACTTAATCTTTTTGGGTGAACCTGTTTTTCGTTTTCGGACGATCGGTACTCGTTTTTCCCGAGGCCCACAATCTAAAAGAAAAAAGCGGCTGGATGTCAGTCCGCCGCCTTTGATTTCAGTCTTTCCTCCACGGCCTTGAGCTGGGCGCGCACGGAGCCGTCGAAAAGCTTGCCCGCTACCCGGGTGACCATGCCGCCGATCAGGTCCTCGTCCACGTCGACCTTCATGACCACTTCCTTGCCCGTGAGCTTGCCCAGGGTCTCCTTGATCCTGGCCTCGGCCTTGTCCGAGAGGGGAGTGGCGCTTGTCACCTCGGCCCTGACCCGGCCCTGAACTTCGTCGGTCAGTTCCTGATAGGCCATCGAGATGTCGGACAGGTAAGCGATCCTGCCCTTGAAGTTAAGGAACTTCACGAAGCGGGTGGTCATTTCGTGGCAATCCATGGCCTTGCAGATTGCGACCAGGATGCCCTCCCTGGTTTTCGGCTTGACGATGGGGGCCCGGATGACCGTCCGGAGGTCGGCGCTCGAGTCGGCCAGACCCGAAAGTTCGGCCAGTTCCTTTCCCAGCCGCTCGTAGATGCCCTGATCCTGTCCCAGCGCCATGAGGGCGCGGGCGTACCTTTTCGCCAGTCTTCCACTGATCACGACTCACGCTCCATTACTTTCTCGAGGTACTCGTCCAGAAGGCGATCGCGGTCGTCGTCGCCGATCGCCGACTTGATCACTTCCTCGGCCACCTGGACCGCCAGCCGAGCCGCCTCCTCGCGGAGCCTGTACTCGGCCATGATCACTTCCTGCCTGGCCGTAAAGTCGGCCTCGTTGGCGATGCGCTCGGTCAGCTTTTTCGCGTTCTCCATTATTTTCTCGCGCTCGGACTCGGCGTCCTTTCGAACCGAGGCCTTGAGGTCCTCGATCTCCCGGTCCATGGAGGCGAGTTTTCTCTCGTATTCGTCGCGCTTTCGATCGGCGGCCGCCTTGGCCTCGGCGGCCTCCTTGATGGCCTTTTCCATCTCCGCGCGCTTATCCTTCATGCCCTGGCTCATGGGCCCGCCGGCGAAATGCACCAGCAGGGTCACGAGTATGAGGAAGTTGGGAACGCTCCAGGCCGTGGCCATGGTCATCTTGCCGTCGGTACCCACGATGCCGTGGAAAGCCGCGGCCAGGTTTTTATGGGTCCCCGTTCCCTGGACCGCCACCAGGTGGCAGTAGTCGTGATGGCCCTCCTCGCCGTGGGCGGCGTGGGCATCTTCACCATGTTCCCCGGGAGTCGCGTGGGAAAGCTCCTTCGCCCATTCCTCGCAGGAGCGCTGCATGGCCGGGGCCGCGGCCCTGACGCCGAAGGTCAGCGCCACGCCCAGCGCCAGCCACACCAGGATCAGAATAAAAGCCTTGCTTTTAAAGAAGCTCTTTTTTTCCTCGTCCGCCATTTACTTTATCCCCTTCTTCTTATAAAGGCCTTTGTCGGACCGGACCGATCAGACGGCCCGTCCGAGTATCTTCTGGGCCACTTCCTTGCCCATTTCCCTGGACTGGGCCTGAAGAAGACCCTCCGCTTCCTTGTACTCGACGGAAATCTTCTCGCGAAGATCGGCGATCATGTCGCCGGCCTTCTCCCGGGCGGCCTTGATCATCTTGTCCTCTTCCGCCTCGGCGGCCGAGCGCACTTTGTCGCGCTCCTTGTTGGCCTCCTTCTTGGCGTCGGCTATCTTCGCCTCGTACTCGGAGATGATCTCCTCGGCCCTGCACTCGCTTTCCTCGGCCAGTTTCTTGTTGCCGCCGATCTTCTTTTCCCGCTCTTCCATGATCTTCAGCATGGGCTTGAAAAGCATGGAGTTCAGGAAGATAACCATGACCAGGAAAAGGCCCATGTGCGCCAGAATGGTTAAGGGCTCGAAATTGATCATACCGCTTTTACCCCCTCGTTATAACGGCCAGTCCGCAGCCTCGTGGGCGTCGGTCTTGCCGTTATGATCTTATAATAATCCGCAAAAATAAATACTCGGTCGGTCGTGATGAACTTCTCGAACTTCAGAATTCCGGACATTTTACATTATTCCCCGGATTAATGCAAATTCTTTTTTAATCTTGGGCAAACGCCGCGTTAATAAATATCCTATTGGCGCCCGCCTCCACGACCCTTCCGATTGTCTTTTCGCGGGAAGGGAGGAAAGTCCCCCCTCCCGACTTGCCAGGCGATCTTAATTCACCCCTAGATAAAGGCGATCAGGGTGATAATGATAAACGTAGGTATCAGTATCCCGAAAGACCAGGCCATATATCCGAAGAAACTGGGCATTTTCACCCTGTTTTCCTCGGCGATGGATTTGACCATGAAGTTGGGCGCGTTTCCGATATAAGTATTGGCGCCCATGAACACGGCCCCCACCGATATGGCCACAAGCGTGATTTCCTTGACCTTTCCACCCGAGAAGAGACCGACGAAGGCCTCGCCCGCCTTGACGCCCTGCCCTTCTCCCAGGCTCTGGAAGACAAGGTAAGTGGGCGCGTTGTCAAGGAAACTGGACAAGGACCCGGTGATCCAGAAGAAGTGCCATGGGTCCTTGATCGGGGAGGTCGGTCCCCAGTGTTTCAGGATGATAAGGGCCGGGATCATGGTCACGAAAATGGCAGCGAACAATATGGCCACCTCGACGATCGGCTCCCAGGTGAAGTTCTGGGCCTTCCTGAATTCCATGTTCGTGGTCTTCCAACTGAGGAAGGCCATGAGGAGCATGATGGCCTCACGGACGGGCACGTACTCGGCCGCGTGATCGCTAACTCCCATCTTTATTATCGCTTCCTTCATTTGGGGGTAGAAGTAGATGGAAAGCACCACCCCAAAGAGGAAAAAGAAATTATGCCATCCCTTAAGACGAAGCGGCTTGATATCCGTGTCGTCCCATTTTTTAGACTCGTCGCTTTCCTTTTTATTGTAAAGATAGGTGTCGAGAATGAAGTACAGTATCAGGAGCCAGGCCAGGGTGGGCAGCCAGAACTTCCACAGGCCGAAGGTCCAGGTAAAGGGAACGCCCTTCAGGTAGCCGAGGAAAAGAGGCGGGTCGCCCAGGGGCGTTAATGACCCTCCGATATTGGCCACCATGAAGATGAAGAAAATGACCGTGTGGGTCACGTATTTCCTCTCGCTGTTGGTGTTGATCAGGGGCCGGATAAGGAGCATGGCCGCGCCTGTCGTGCCGATAAAGCTGGCCAGAATGGACCCTATCGCTATGAAGATGGCGTTGTTTCTCGGCGTGGCCCGAACGTCGCCCGAGAGCCAGATGCCGCCGGAGATAACGAAAAGCGACAGGAGCAGGATGATGAATTGCTCGTACTCGTGGAAACTGTGAAACAGGGCGACCCAATCGTTGGCCACGACGTAAATGGCCATGGGCACGCCGAGAATGGCCGACACGATGGCCCTGTTTTTATTGTGCTCCCACCAATGGGGCTTGACGAGGGGGATAACGGCAATGGACAGGAGCATAAGCACGAAGGCCGTAACGCTCCATATGGGAGGTATCCAGTTCGAGTGATGGCCGCCCTCATCTCCGTGCCCGCCTTCCTCGCCGTGGCCGGCGAGATGGGCGGCGTGGTCGTCGTCATGTCCGGCCTGGCCGTGCTCTTCATGGCCTCCCGGGGGGGCCGCTTCATGGGCGCCGGAGTCGTGTTCCGTTTCCGCGGCGGGCGCGCTCTGTGCGCCTTCCGTCTCATGCCCGGCCGTTTCCTCGGCGGTCCCCGTTTCAGGACTTGCCGCCTCGGGCTCGCTTTCCCCTTCGCTAACGGCCTCGGCCGTCTCGGCCGCCGGTACCTGTGTGTTCGCGTCGATGGCCTCGGGCGCGCCGGTTTCCTCCTGGGCTTTGGCAGAGAATCCCACCGAGAGGCAGATAAGCAGCGCGGCCAAAACCCCTGCCACTACAAGGCCTTGCCGGCCTTTGCCGGCAAATAAACGAAACTTCATCTACTGCTCCCCTCCTTACTGAATAACTTCATACGTCAATAATTGGATAAAAACCGACCCCGCCGGGCGGGGTCTTGGTTGCGTTCGATTTCTACTTTTTCTCGGCGTCCTTGTTGTCGTCAATCTTGGCCGCCGGCTTGGGGGCGGGGCCTCCCTTTGACATCTGGCAATGCCCGTCAAAGATGACGCCCTCTTGGATGACGAGGGTCGGGGTCTCGATGTTGCCCACCAGCTTGGCCGGCTTGCGAAGCTCGACGCTGGTCTTGCACTTTACGTTGCCGTTGATTTTTCCGGCGATCACGGCGCTGTCCACCATAATATCGCCGTCTATTACGGCCATCTCCCCGACTATTAGCGTTCCGTCGGAGGCCACCTCGCCCTTGAAGTTGCCGTCAACTCGAGCCGTTCCCTCGAACCTGAGTTTTCCCTCGAACTCGCTTCCCTTGCCGAGGATCGCCTTAACTTCGCTTCTCTCGCTTGATCCGCTACTCACGCTCGGAGTCGGAATATCTCCGCCTTTTTTTCCGCCAATCATGTTCCCCTCCTCGGAAGAAGTAGTGTTATTGCCGTTACCGGACGAGGAATTACCCGACGATTCTCGAGTAGAGTCGGTCGAGTTCCTCTTCCGAGTAAAAATGGATTTCAATTTTCCCTCCCTTGGAAGAAAGGTCGATTTTGACCTTCGTTCCCAACTCCCGCGTCAGCTTCTCTTGCATGTCCTTGATGAATATCTCGTTTCCCTGTTCCGCTCTCGGCTTTTGACCAGCTTTTTTAGGGGAGGGTTTTCTTGTGGCCTGGGCCCTTCTCTCGGCCTCGCGCACGCTTATACCCTCGTTAACCACGGCGTCCCGAATTTTCCGCATGAGCGACTCGGCCCCCGCCATGAGTATGGCCCGGGCGTGTCCGGCCGTTATCCTGCCGGCGCTTATATCTTCCCTCATGTCCTCGGGCAGCTTGAGAAGTCTCATGGCGTTGGAGACGGTGGCCCTGTCCTTGCCCACCCTTTTGCTGAGTTCCTCCTGGGTGTACTCGTACTCGGCAAGGAGTCTCTGATAGGCCTCGGCCTCCTCGATGGGGTCCAGGTCCTCGCGCTGGAGGTTCTCGACCAGGGCCAGCTCGAGGGCACTGCGGTCGTCGGCCTCCCTGACGATAAGAGGGACCTTTTCCAGTCCAGCGGCCTTGGCGGCCCGGAGCCGCCGCTCGCCCGCGATAAGCTCGTAGCCGCCGGCGGCGCGGGGCCTGACCAGAAGCGGCTGCAGAATGCCCTGGCTTTTTATGGACTCGGCCAACTCGGCGATCGAGTCGGGATGAAAATTCTTCCGGGGCTGGAACGAGCCCACCTGGATTTCCGAGATGGACGCCTGGATTACGCCCGAGCCGCTCTCGGACTTTTCCTCTTGGGACGGCGCGGGCCTCGATTCCCCCGCCGGCTTGTCGGTGGGAATAAGCGCGTCCAGTCCGCGGCCCAGGGCCTTACGAGCCATTTGACGCCTCCCGGCCTTCCATCCGGGCCAGGAACTCGGCGGCCAGAGACTCGTAAGCCTTGGCCCCGGCGCAGACGGGATCGTACATGATAATGGGAAGACCGTGGCTGGGGGCCTCCCCCAGTCTCACGTTGCGGGGAATGACGGAGTCGAAGACCTTGCCGGCGAAGTGTTTTTTCACCTCGTCCCGAACCTGTCTGGACAGGTTGTTTCTGGCGTCGAACATGGTCAATACAATGCCTTCCATTTTCAGCCCCTGGTTTAGCCTCTCCCGCACCAGTCCCAGGGTGCGAAGAAGTTTTCCCAATCCCTCGAGGGCGAAGTATTCGCACTGGAGAGGTATTATCACTCTCTCGCTCGCCACCAGCGCGTTCAGGGTCAATATTGAAAGGGCGGGCGGGCAGTCGATGATTACGAAGTCGTATTCCTCCGCCATGCCTTTCAGGGCGTCCCTTAACTTGTATTCTCTTCCCGGCAGATCGAGCAGCTCGATCTCCGCTCCCGAGAGGTCGTCGGTGGAGGGCACGAGCCAAAGGCCCTTCGGCTCCGAGGGCTCGACCGCCTCCCGCATCGAGCACTGGCCGATCAGCGCCTCGTAAACCGTTCCCCCCGGCCCGCCGTTCTCGGAGGCCGTCCTCCCCAGGCCGCTGGTGGCGTTGGCCTGCGGATCGAGATCGATTAAAAGTACTTTTTTGCCAAGGCTCGAAAGGCAGGCCGACAAGTTAACGGCCGTGGTGGTTTTGCCGACCCCGCCTTTTTGGTTGGCTATTCCTAAAATGGCGCCCATAACCGGGAAATCATATACCAATTCAAGCCGGAAAGCTAACCGGCAAGCTTCCATTATAAAGAAGGAATGGGTTTATTACAAGGAAGGAGGCCGTGAAGTTCCCCCAGTTTTTCAAAACCTGGGATGTACGGCTCGCGGCGGTCTGCAAACAAATCGAAGGCCAAGCCCGAAGGGCTTTAACATGAATAGCCGTAGGCGCGCCAGCCTACGGGAGGCGCGGCCGGAAATTTCTTCGGCGCCCCTAAAAGGGGCGAACCTTGCCTGGCGTCTGCAATCCACGTCGCCGCTGGTCCGGCCCTTTCAGGGCCGAAGATTATTTTTTAAGCCATCCTTTCCGTAGGCTGGCGCCTACGGCTATTCGAAGTTCCCCCTTTCAGGGGGAGGCGGCCGCGTCCGTTTCAGCGGCGTCCCAGGCCATCCGCGCGAGGAGGCGACGGTTGATTTTCACCTCGAGCGGCGGACAACCTGTCGAATGAAAAAAGGAACCAAGAACGAAACGGTTAAAATTGGGGAAAGTTCCGGGAAGGCCATCCCTGAACTTTGCGGTTTCTCGATCTTCTACTTGTAGCGCTCGCTTAGATATGAAACCACGCGGTAGACCTTCTCCGTCTGCTCTATCGTCAGGGTCCCGCACCCGCAGGCGGGCGTCAAAATAACGCGGCTTTTTAAAAGGTCCTTGTCCACGCCGGCCTGGGCCATCTCGTCCAGCCACTGGTGGAAAAGCTTCCCGAGGGACTTCTCGTCCTCCCGGTCGATGGTCTCGAGGTCGGGGAATATGGTGGGCACGATACCCACGGCGAACCACCCTCCCCTTCCCAGGAAGGACTTGACCTGGTCCGCGTAAAGGGCGACCGTCTTGCCGTAGTTGTAGCAGTCGAAATTGATCACGTCGAGCGAGCTTTCCATGACCAGGCCCCAGTCGGTGTTGCCGCAGCAGTGCATTCCCACGATGGCCCCGGCCTCCCGCAGCGGGTCGATCACCTGGTTGAGCTTGTCGAGCACGTCGTCGCGGCTGACGGTGAGCATGGCCGTGCCGCCGTAGGCGCTGAGCATGGGCTCGTCGAGAAAGTAAAGAATCTTCTCGGCGAAGGACTTGAGCTTCTTCACCTGCCAGATCGACTTGAGGGCCAATAGTTTCATGCACACGTCGCCCCAGGTGGGATGGAAAATGATCGGACGCCCGTCCTGGTCCTTGATCGAGTAGCCAAAGGAGAACGGAGCGATGAGCTGCGCCTTGACCAGGGGAAATCTGGCCCCCGCCGAGGCCAGCTTGTCGGCGAAGGCGTAAATGCCCTGGCCGTAGTCCGGGCCGATGGCGAAGTAATCCAGGCCCTCGCCGTTTTGGGCGGCCATGGCCTTTTCGTAAAACTCGGCCAGTTCATCCTGGCCCGCCTCGGTGTCCACGTACACGCTCTTCTTCTCGGGGACGTGCCTTATGCCGGGCAGCTTCTCGACGGGCTGGATTTCCATGCCCTCGGTATAGCGGAGCGACTGAAGCTGGGGCCAGTGCGGGCAATGGGGCAGGCTTTTCAGCACCAGCTCGAGCGCGGCTTCCATGTCCTTGTGAGGCAAGCTTCCTATGGCGGTGGCCATTCCCGGTTTCAGAGCGGTCATAAATATTCCTTCCTGAGTACTTTATATACCAAGTCCATTAAATAAAATAACACGCGAACGCCGATATTTAAAGCCCGAAAACCATGATGGAAGACGTCTTGGTTTGCCAGGCATTATTCTCTTGTAATTTTGCAGTTTCGGCTATGCTTGATATATTTGCTTGGAAGTAGTAAGTCCTTGTTCCATATATTCGCCGGAAATCGGAGGTCAATATGAAAAAAATTCTCGCCTGGACTATGGCGCTGGCCATGCTCTCGGGAGCGGCTTGCAGCATGAACCTTCTGTCTCTTTCGAGATATAAAAAAGACCCCAGCCTTCCCAGGCTGGAAGGGACCCTGTCCGTCCCGGGGCTAAAGGGCAAAGTCGACGTTTATCGCGACGAGCACGGCGTTCCCCACATATTCAGCGAGGACGAGCACGACCTGTTTTTCGCGATAGGTTACGTCCAGGCCCAGGACCGCCTTTGGGAGATGACCCTTTTCCGGGCCATCGCGGAGGGGCGCATGAGCGAGCTGTTCGGCGACGTGGGCGTTCCCGGCGTCCACGCCATGGGTTTCGAGGCCAGGACGGTGTCGATCGACAAGTACCAGCGCACCATGGGCTACAAGTACATGGGCGAGATCGCCGACAAGATGCTGGCCGAGACCAACCCCGAGATTTATTCTCAGCTCCAGGCGTATTGCGACGGGGTCAACGCCTTCGTCGATTCCCGTCCCCGGATGAAGGACCTTCCTCTCGAGTTCCAGATGCTCCGCGTAAGGCCCGGCCGCTGGGAGGTGAAAAATTTTCTGGCCTTCGGCAGGTTCATCGGCAACCTTCTCAGCTCGAACATGCCCTCCGAGCTTGCCCGCCACGCTGCGGTTTCCGAGCTGGGGGAGGACGCGGCCTGGGACCTGATTCCTCTTTGGGACCACCAGGGCCCCACCATCGTCCCGCCCGAGCTTCTTAAAAACAAGCTCGACCTTCCCCGCGACCTGCCACCCGGCGGAAGGCCATCGGCCGAGGAACTCGGCTTCGCGCCCGAGCTGACGAGCCGGGCCGCCCTCTCCCTTCTCGAGGCCGTCCAGGGCATGAACCGCGCCATGGGGGCGGACGACTCCTTCGGGTCTAACAACTGGATCGTAATGGGAAGCATGACCGAGAGCGGGAACGCCATCCTCTCGAACGATCCTCATCTCAGCCACATCGAGCCCTCCCTTTTCTACCTTATGCGGATCAAGGGGTGCGGCTACGACGCCTATGGGGTGACCTTTCCCGGCTGCCCCTACGTGGTGTTGGGACACGCTCGCAAGCTGGCCTGGGGCGCCACCACCTCGCGGGCCGACGTAATGGACCTGTTCGTCGAGAGCGTGGACAAAGACCATCCCGGCGCCTACAAGTACAAGGGAGAATGGCGAGAGTTTACCACCCGTACCGAGACCATCATGGTCAATATTGGATTCGGGACCATGGCGCCCCGCCGTTTCGAGGTCAAGCACTCGATGCACGGACCCATCATCAACGACATAGCCTCGCCCCTGCCCAAGGGTTCTCCTCCCATTGCCCTGCGCTGGTCGGGATGGGACGTGAGCCGCGACGTGAGGGCCTTCGAGATGGCCGTTACCAGCTCGTCGGCCGACGAGTTCATCGAGCGCTACCGGGAAATGGACGGCAAGTTCGATTTCCTCAGCATCGTGCTGGGCCTGGAACAACTCAATCGTGGAGAGTCCATCCAGGACTTCATCTCGGCCATGGACATGATCGACGTGCCCGACCAGAACTGGGTGGCCGCCGACTCGGACGGCCATATCGTTTACCTGCCCGGAGGATTGGTCCCGATCAGGGGCAAGGGCATCGGCGTGTTGCCCGTTCCCGGCGAGACGGGAGAGTTCGACTGGACGGGTTTCATTCCCACCATGGAGCTTCCCCACGCCATCGACCCGGCCCGGGGATGGATGGTCACGGCCAACAACGAGGTGGTCGACGCCGAGTGGTATCCTTACACCTTCTCGAGCCATTACGGCGAGCCCTGGCGCGCCATGCGCATCGAGAAGCTGATCCGTGACAAGGCGCCCCTTTCCGTCCAGGACATGATCGATATCCAGAACGACGTGTACGTGGTGCGGGCCGAGTGGGAAGTACCCATGATCTTAAAGGCCGTCGAGAGGAAGAAGCCCACCGATCCCCGCGTCCTCCGCGCCGCGGAGCGCCTTGAGGAATGGGACTATCAGGCGGACCTCGATTCCACGGGCACGCTGGTCTTCTACCAGTTCTACAAGGAGCTTCACGACAACGTCCTCGAGGACGAGGGGAGCAAGGAGCTGGTGGCGGCCCTCAAGCTGGAGGGGTATCCGGACATGGCCGTAAACCTCTGGCTCGAGAAGGGTGAGTCGCCCTACTTCGACGACAAGCGCACGCCCGACGTGGTCGAGGACATGGACGACATGATTGTCAAGTCCCTGGCCGACGCCATGGAATGGATCGAGAAGAAGTACGGCGAGGACCCGTCCGGCTACGAGTGGGGCAAGGTCCACGTGATCAAATGGTTCCATCCCCTGGCCCTTTTCGGAGGGTTCAAGGACATGTCGGTGGGTCCCTTCCCCTACGAGGGCGCCAACCAGACGGTGCGAAACGCCAAGGAGATAGGCTTCGGCAAGGTCCCCTACAAGGCCTTTACCGGCGCCTGCCTGCGGACCGTCGTCGACCTGGGCGACGTGGATGAGGCCCAAATCATGATCGACGGGTCCCAGTCGGGACAGTACCTGTCTCCCCATTACGACGACATGCACGAGTTGTTCGTGAACGGACAATACATCCAGGCGGATAAAAACGTGGAACGGGTCAAGGAAAACGCCAGATACCATCTGGAGATGCTCCCGTAACTTCGCGATAAAAGATTTATCCAGGGACCGGGCCGCGCGTTATAGCTTAACCGCTCCGCGCGGCCCGTTTTTGCGCGCTCTTTTCAGGAGGCGTTAAGTTTCAGGTCGAGCGCCACTCCGGAAAGGATAATCAAGGCGCCGGCGATGCCCATGGACGTGGGCGCCTCCCCTATCAGCAGGAAGACCCAAACCGGGTTGAGGACCGGCTCGAGCAGGGCAATGGTCGAGGCCTTAAGGGCCGTGACCCTTTTCAGGCCCGCGTGGTAGAAAACGTAACCCGCTCCCATTTGAAAAATTCCCAGCCACGCGAGGCAGACCCAACTGGATGCATCCAGCTCGGAAAGCCGCGAAAGCCCGCCGGCGAGCGGGGCCAGCATGAGGGCCGCGGCCAGATTGTTCAGGCACAGCACGGTGAAAACGTGGGCGCCGCCGAGCCTTCCGAGGAAGACCGTGACCAGGGCGAAACCGACGCCGGAGAGTATGCCCAGGAGGTTTCCCGCCATCCTGTCTCCATCCGCCGGCTCGAGCATGAAGGCGGTTATTCCAGCCAGCACCATGGCCATGGGAGCGATTCTCGAGAAGGTCGGCTTGACCAGGCGCGCGGCGGCCAGGGCCAGGAAAATCCAGAGTGGGGCCGTGTATTGCAAGGCGATGGCGTTCCCGGCGGCGGTCCATTTAGTGGCGGCCACGAAGGACCCGTTCATGAGGGCGTAGGACAACGCGAGTCCGACCAGGTCCCAGGAAAACCTGATCTCCCGTCTCCGGGCCAGCGGGACCATGGCGAGGCCCGCGAAAAGGGTCCGCATCACGGCGATGGTCATGGGATCGGAATCGACGAACTTGATGCCCACGCCGTTGGTGCTCCAGAAAAGCGCGGCCAGCGCCACCAGGAGGGGACCGGATTTCTTCCAACTCCCCCGCTCTTGAGGCGCGCCGTTTCTCATTTGAGTGGTGACCGAAGGACCAGCAGGGTGACCTCGGCGGGACAAAAGAGGCGGACCGGCCAGCCCACCGTGCCCGTGCCCCTGGACACGTAAAGCTTTCTTCCGTTCATCGAGTGGAGTCCCTGGCTGTACTTGAAGGTGAGGTCGGCCAGGCCGGGTCCGCCAAAGGGAAGCCGAAGCTGGCCTCCGTGGGTGTGTCCGGCCAGGGTCAGGGCCACCGGCGTCCCGTCCAACTTGGAAAAGGCGGAGGGCCGGTGGAGCATGAGGATAACGGGAACGCCGGCGGGACAATGGGCCAGCGCGTCGCCTACTTTTTCGTCCCACGGGTCCTGGCCCGTCCATCCCTTCCCCGAGTCGTCCATGCCCGCCAGGGCCAGGCGGGCCCCCTTGGCCGAAAGGTCCACGCAACCTCCCCGCAGCATGGTGAAGCCGCGCTCCTCCATGCGCCCGGCCACTTCCCTCCTCCCGGTGTAGACGTCGTGGTTGCCGATAACGGCGAAGCGTCCCAGCCGGGGCTTGACCGCGTCCAGGCAGTCGGCGAAGACGTGAACGTAATCGGGATTGTGATCGACCATGTCGCCGGTCACGAGCAAAAGGTCGGGATTCAGGCTCGCCGCGACGTCGGCCACCCGCTGGAACTCGGACCTGGCGTTCCACCAGGCCACGTGAGTGTCCGACAATTGCACCACCCTGAGACCGTCATCCTCGGCCGCCAATCCCGGTATCTCGACCTCCACCTCCTCGATGGAGGGGGCGAGGTTGATATCGTGCAGTCCCCATATCATCAGGACCGACCAGACGACGGCCATTGAAAGCGTGATCCATTTAAAAACCGCGATCAGTGCATCTCCTCCCAGGTGCGGCGACGCGTACCGGGCCAGCCAGACCACCGGGGCCCAGAAAACCAAAAAGGTGAGCCAACTGAAATGCCAGGCGAAAACGGGCCGCACTATCCAGGCGGCGGCCCACTCGGGGGGCTGGCGCGCTCCGGACTGGAGCCACAAAACGTAGGGGATGGGGGCCGTAAAGATAGTGAAAAGCGCGGCGACCGGAACCGTCCAGCGGCCGGGAAGCTTGACGCCCCGGATGAATAAAAAGGCCTCCAGCGCCTGGACGCCGGCAATAAAAATAAACGCGGCCGATCTCGCCAGCATCGCGGGGCCTCAGCTAAAGTCCCTGATGGCCTCGTACATACCCATCTCGGTCTCGACCACCTCGTCGGGCAGGGTCGTGATTTTGCCCACGCCCAGGCCCTGGAGTTTCAGCGACTCGACGTACACCCTGGCGGTCCTCTCGAGGAGGGCGCAGGCGGCGAAGGCCTTGCCCAGGTTCTTGCCCACGCAGACGTTGCCGTGGTTGGCTATCATGGCGGCGGCCTTTTGGCCCAGGGCGGCCACGACGTTGTCCGCGATTTCGTCCGAGCCCGACTGGCCGTATTCGCTGACCAGTATCTCCCCGCCCAGGTAAGGCACGAGTTCCTCGACGATGGGGGGAAGGTTAACGCGAAGCACGGACAAGATGGTGCAGTAAAGCGAGTGGGTATGGATGATGGCCATCACGTCCGGCCTGGCCTCGTAGATGGCCACGTGCATGGGCAGCTCGAAGCTGGCGGCGTTCTCGACCTCGATTACCTCGTCGCCCTCCCCGTCGCATACCACGATGTTTTCCGGCGCCAGCATCTCGTACTTGACGCTGGTCGGCGTGATAACGTACCTGTCCTCCTCGTCCGGGACCCTGACGCTGACGTTGCCCGCCGAGCCTGTCACCCAGCCCTGGATGGCCATGCGCTTGGCGTAATCGCACACCTGCTCGCGAATCCTTTCGTAACCTTCACTCATCTTTGCCCCCTTCAAAGTTATAAAACCGCTTTATCCTTTCGAGAAGTTTACATTGTACTAAATCGTTTCCTTTATCTCCAAGCGCGAGACGCGTGGAGATGAAAAGCGCGCGCGGAGGTGGGGGACCTTTTGACAAAAAGCTCATTTTCCTTCAGGCAAAAGCCATACATGTTTCCATGTTTCTTGACACGCGCCGGTCCTGAGGATAATTTATTCAAATAACTCCGAATATTGGCGAGTAGACGATTCACGAGTCAATTACCAGTAAAGAGAAGGGTTTTGGAAATCGTTTGCCCTCGGGCACTTGGCTCCCTCGCGGAGCGGATTGAAAAACATTTCCCGACGGAAAGGTAGACTATGAAACTTAGCACCAAGGGCCACTACGGAATGCACGCCATGATGGACCTGGCCACGCGCTACGGCCAGGGCGCCGTGCTTCTTCGCGAGCTTTGCGAGAACCGGGGCTACTCCGAGAAATATCTCGAGCAACTTCTTCGCGTCCTGCGCCAGGCGGGCCTGGTAGAGAGCGTGAGGGGAGCCAAAGGCGGGTACTGGCTGACCAGGCACCCTGATAAAATCTCCGTGCTCGAGATCGCCGAGGCCCTGGAGGGGGAAATCCATCAACTCCCGTCCAAGTGTAAAAGCGACTGCGTGAAAAGCGAGTCCTGTTCCATGCTCGAGCTTTGGTGGGACGCCACCGAGGCCATGCGCCGGGTGTTGACCACCAAGTCGCTTGGTGACCTCATATCGAGGCAAAAAGAGATGGACAGAAACGCCTCTCCCATTGATTACGAAATTTAGCGGGTCCGTCCTCGCGATGAACGGGACCGGCTTGGCCCGCGCCAACTTGGCCAGGAGGAAATTTTGAGAATATTTAATGACGTAACCGAGACCGTCGGCGGCTCTCCCCTGGTGAGGCTCCGCGAGTTCAAGGCCGGCGCCAGCGCCGAGGTGCTGGTGAAGCTCGAGGGACAGAACCCGCTGGGATCGATCAAGGACCGGATAGCCCTGGCCATGGTGGAATCCGCGGAAAAGAGCGGGGCCTTGAGGAAAGGCGGCACGCTGGTCGAGCCGACCAGCGGGAACACCGGCGTGGGCCTGGCCATGGTCGCGGCGGCCAAGGGCTATAATCTCATTATCGCCATGCCCGACACCATGAGCATGGAAAGAAGAAAGCTCCTGCTCGCCCTGGGCGCGGAGTTGGTCTTGACTCCCGGCAAGAGCGGCATGCCGGGGGCCATCGAGAAGGCCAGGGAGATAGCGAAGAAGACCGAGGGGGCGGTCATGCTCCACCAGTTCGAGAACCCGGCCAACCCGGCCGTGCACGAGCAAACCACGGCCGAGGAAATATGGCGAGACACCGGCGGAAGCGTGGACGTGGTTGTGGCCGGCGTCGGCACGGGCGGGACCATTACCGGCGTGGCCAGGTCCCTTAAGAAAAAGAAGCCCGGCCTGCTGGCGGTGGCGGTCGAGCCCGAGGAGTCTCCCGTCCTCTCGGGCGGGGAGCCGGGTCCCCACAAGATTCAGGGCATTGGGGCGGGCTTCATACCCAAGGTTCTGGACCTGGGCTTGGTGGACGAGATAATCAAGGTCAAGAGCGACACGGCCGGTGAAACGGCCCGAAAGCTGGCCAAGGAGGAAGGCATCCTGGTGGGCATCAGCTCGGGCGCGGCGGCCTGGGCGGCCCTCGAGGTGGCCAGGAGAAAGGAAAGCAGGAACAAGACCATCGTGGCCATCCTGCCGGACTCGGGGGAAAGATACCTCTCGACCTGGCTCTTCGATTTCATGACCTCGCCCTAGCCCGGAAGTAAAATCCCGTCATTCCAGCCTGACCCGAGGATCGAGCAGGCTGTAAACCACGTCCACCACCATGTTCATAATGACGATCAAGGTGGTGTAGACCAGAGTCACTCCCATTATCAGCGGATAGTCGCGGTTGGTCACGGCGGTGATGAAAAACTGCCCCATCCCGGGCACGGAGAAGATTTTTTCCACGATAAACGACCCCGTCACCAGCATGGCCACGAGGGGACCCACCACCGTGACCACCGGTCCCATCGAGTTGCGAAGAGCGTGCTTCAAAATGACTTTGGCCCCCGAAAGACCCTTGGCCCGGGCGGTCCTGACGTAATCCTTGGCCAAGACCTCGAGCATGGAGGACCTGGTCAGGCGGGCCAGGTAGGAAGCCGGTCCCAGGCCGAGGGCGAGGGCGGGAAGCACGGCGTGTCTTGGCGTTTCCCAAAGGGCGGCCGGAAAAATCCTGAGCTTGAAGGAAAACAGCCATATAAAGAAGGCCCCCAGCACGAAGGACGGAATGGCTATGCCCAGGCTGGCGCCGAATATTGACAGGCGGTCGATCACGGTGTCCCTTTTAACCGCGCTTATAACGCCGGCCGACACGCCAAAAGTAACGCTTATCAGGAGGGCGAGAAGGCCCAATTTGGCGGAGACCGGAAAGGTGTCCATCAGGATGTGCTGTACCCTTCTGTTCCTGTACTTGAAGCTGGGACCCAGGTCTCCTTTTAACAGCTCGGACATATAGTCGTAATACTGCACGTAAACGGGATCGTTCAGATGATACTTGGCGTCGATGTTCTTTTGTATCTCGGGCGGATGTATCTTTTCCGTGTCGAAGGGCCCGCCGGGCACCTTTCGCATCAGGAAAAAGGTCAGCGTGGCCACGGCGAAGATCACCAGAACTCCGCTTATCAGTCTTTTAACGAGGAACCAGGCCAAGTTCTTAATCCTCGATGGTTGTCCTTCTCAGGTCGAGAAGGTCCATGGCGTTTTGGGGAAAATTCTTGACGCGCGGATTGACCACCATGTTGATGGTATAGGTGTAAAGAGGTATCACGGCGGCGTCCTCCTTGCAGAGCAGAAGCTGGGCCCGGTCGTAAAGCTCCTGGCGCCTCGCCGGCTCCTTTTCCACCGAGGCCTCGAGCACCAGCTTGTCGTACTCCTGGGACTTCCACCTGGTGTGGTTGTTGCCCGAGTTGGAAAGCCAGACCGACATGATGGCGTCGGGGTCGGGATAATCCATGATCCAGCCGAGCCTCCACACGTGGGGCGGGTCGTGCTGGAGCTCCTTTAAAAACACCTTCCACTCCATGTTGCGAAGCTCGACCTGGATGCCCAGGTTCTCGTTCCACTGCTGCTGCACCAGCTCGGCGATCATCTTGTGCGACTCCTGGGTGTTGTATCCGATGGTGATGGCGGGAAAGTCCTTTCCCCCCGGGTACCCGGCCTCGGCCAGCAGCGCCCTCGCCTTGTCCGGGTCGAAATCGTAACCCAGGCCCGGGTTGTCGTACTTCATGCCGATGGGTATGACCGTGGCGTTCGGAAGCTGATGCCCCTTCAGGACGCGCGGCAGTTGGGAGCGGTCGATGGCGCTGGCCAGGGCCGCCCTTACCAGCGGATCGTCCACCGGGGGCCGGGTCACGTTGAAACCGTAATAATAGCAGGCGTTATAAGGATAATTCACGTACTCGGGCCGGTCCTCGTAGGACGGGATGGAGGGAGGCGGCATGGGATTGACCGCGTCCAGGTCGCCCGTCTCGTAAAGGGAAAGAGCGGTCGAGTCCTCGTTGACCATGTAAAAAATCACGCTGTCCAGGCCGGGACAAAACCCGTAATACGACAAGTTCCTGGTCAGCGTCATCCTGTACTCATGGCGCCACTCGACGAGCTTGTAGGGGCCGCAGGTGATTATGTTTTCCGGTTCCGTCCAGGCGTCGCCGTGCTTTTCCACCGCGTCCCTTCGCATGGGGAAGGTGCAGATAAAGGTTGTGATCATGGGAAAGTACACCACGGGCCGGCAGAGCCTGACCTCGAGGGTCTTGTCGTCCAGGGCCTTGATCCCCAATCTGGACGGGTCCTTGATCTCCCCCGAGTTGATGGCCTCGGCGTTCTCCACCATGAAGATGAAGTAGGCGTACTCCCCCGCGGTGGCGGGATCGAGCAACCTTTGCCAGGCGTAGACGAAGTCGTCCGCCGTGACGGGCCTCCCGTCCGTCCATCTCGCGTTCCTTCTGAGATGGAAGACGTAGCGCTTTCCCTCCTCGCTCACCTCCCAGCTTTCGGCCAGTCCCGGGATGGGGTTCAGGTCCTCGTCGAAACGGGTCAATCCCTCCATGATATTGTCGACCACCATGATCGAGGAATGATCCGTGGCTATGCTCCAGTCGAGGGATGGCGGCTCGGTGTGGATATTGTACCTCAGGGCGCCCGATGAGTCGCCCTTCCCTCCCCTGCAGCCCGATTGAAGCGCGTTGGCTGAAATGACAACGCATAAGGCGGCCATGGCCAAGCCGGCCGGGTGAAAATATTTTTTGGATCCCATCAAGACGCCTTCACTCATCATTGCCCGGTGGGGAGACGGGAGAACCGGTACCTTCCCTCCCGCCGCGGCAATCTTTCAGTCTGGCCTTATAATACTCCAGCTTGCCGTCGTCCTTCAAAGGTCCCTGGTAAAGCATGATTATTTTCTCCAGAGCGTAATCATTTTCCGGATTGAAGGAGAGGGATTTGAGATAGCCGGCCAGGGCCGCGTCCCACTGCTCCTTTTTGAAGTAATAATCGCCCATCAGTTGGTGGTGCATGGCCATGTGCTTTTTGGCGAGTTCTTCCTTTCCCAGTCCTTTCAGCGTCATGGCCACCTGGTACCTGACGGTGGCGGAGTCGGGGTTGACCCGGGCGGCGTTTTCCAGGGAGGACACGATCTTGGGGTTGTTCCTCTCCCAGGGCCTGCGGCCCATGTATTTTCCGAACCGTATATAGCCGTAGGAAGCGGCCCAGGGGTTATGCTTTGCCTCCCATTCCATGAGTTCCTCGTACCTCTGGATGGCCGCGACCTCATTGACGTTGATCGAGAGCCAGGGACCGGCCGCGGCCATGGCGAAGGCCATGACCGGCCATCCGACCTGGGCCATGAGGCGCTTTCCCTTCAGTTGGCTCTGAATCTTGAGCGCCATCCAGGGCGTGAAGAACAAGGACGGAGTGGAGAACAGGTCCCAGTCCAGCGCCGGGCCGATGACGGGCCTGAGGAAGAAGAAAAAGACCAGCATGGTCAAGGAGGCCGCGCCGGCAAAAAGGATGAGCGCGTCGGTTTGTTTTTCCTTCTCGACCTTGCCCTCGCCGCTTCCGAATAAAAGCGCGAGGGGAAGCGTCAATAACATGGCGGGCGAGGACAGGAGGATTTGATTGAGAAATCCCGCCAGATGATAAGCGCTGAAAATGGCGCCCGGCTTGACGAAAATTTTCGCCGGCCCTCCATAGTGGTCGTCCAGGATACCGACGACAAAGACGCCGAAAGCGGCCAGGGCCAGGCCGGCGGCGGCGAGTATTTTCTTATTGGGCCTCCAGGCGCCGCCCCGGATCATCGAGTAAAAGAGCGCGGGCAAGGCAAGGACCATGAAGTAGTGGAGTCCTATCGACACGATGAAGACGGCGGCCAGGACCCATCCCCTTATCTTCCCCCTCGCGAAAAGCTCGACCGCCAGGAGAAGAACGTATACGCCCGCCGCGAGAAAAACGTAGTTCTCCACGTAGCCGAAAAAATAAATGAACGTGCCCGCGCAAAGCGTCGCGATCACCAGGAACCAGCGCTCGCCCGAGTTAACGGCCCGGAGTGAGGCCAGTTTCCACAGGGCGGCGAAGGCCAGGCCCGCGGCGATGGGCGTGCTTTGCCGCCAGGTCAGCCAGGCCGCGTCCCATGAGGCCTGCCTTGAAAACAGGCCCGCCTTATAAAGCAGAATATGGAAGATCATGTCCAGGGGGGCCGGCTGGTCCCGGAGGCTTTTAAAACCCGCCAGGGTGGCCTCGACGCGGTCGACGCCGTCGCCAAGAAGGGGGACCCCGATCTTGGGATGCAAAAAGGTCACGATAAAAAAAACAAGGCCGGCGGCCCAGGCGGGAAAGTCTCTTTTCCCCGACTCCCAGGTCTTATGAAAACGGTCGGGAAACGCGAAGGGGACGAGACACGTCAGTCCCAGGGCGGTCCAGGCAAGCACCCTGTACCAGGCCAGGTAGCGAAGGGAGTTGACTCCCCAAAAGGGCCCGGCCTGATCTATAAAGGCCAGACGGGCGGCCAGCAGAAAAACCGCGGCGGCGGCAGCCTTTTTCCCCGGCCCGTCCATAAGCTTGTCAGGGCAAGGCGGGAGTCGGCCCCGCGTTTAAAAGCTCCCTTTCCATCTCGGCTTTCTTGGTCTGGCATGCCTTATAGTCCGGAGCGAGGCGAAGACACTCGTTATAAGCGTCCAGTGATTCTTTGAGCATGTTCTCCTTTTCCAAGGCCTTGCCGAAGAAGTATCTGAGCTGTACGTCGGTCGGGTTTATCGAGATGGCCTTTTGGATGTAGGGCAAGCCTTCCCTTCCTCTGCCCATGAGATCAAGAATCAAGTACATATTGAAATAAGCCTTGTAAAGCTCGGGATTGTACTTCACCGCCAACTTGTACGCCTCGAGCGCCTTCTCCAGGAATTGCTCCCTTTTCTTCGGGTCCTCTTCCATCCTTCCCAGTTTCATGAGCGTGCTTCCCATGTCGTTGAAGCTCTCGCCGTTTTTGTAGATTTTAGTGGCGTTCTCGAAGAAGACGGCGGCTCTATTAAGGTAATAAATTTCTTTTTCCCGGTCTCTTTTCTGGCCGGCTATGTCGGCGTAGGTGTAATTGATGGTCCCCAGGTTGTGCCAGGCCTTGTAGTAGGTGTTCTCGACCCGGATGCCCCACATGTAAAGCTGCTCCGCCCTTTTAAGTCCGTTCATGTAAAGCTCGTCCAGGGTCTTTCTGGTCTCGGCGTTTATAGGTCCCACCGGCGCCACCTCGCGGAATATCTGGTTGATGGTCATGGCCTCTTCCTTGCTGATGGCGCCGTCTTGCCCTATGTCGCCCCCCGAGGTCAGGTCTCTTCCGCCCCGATAGTAGGCGTTACCCAGGTCCGAGACGACCTGGGCCTTGGTCGGGCTCTTCAGGATGGAGTCCCTCCACACGGTGAGGTCCGTGTGCCACGTGAAGTTTCTGGCCACGGTCAAAGATACGAAGACCAGCGCTATGGCGATGGCGAAAAACTGCACCGACGCCGGCCATATGTCGTCCTTTTTTCCCGCCTTCCCTTTTAGCATGGCCGCCGTTCGATCCAGAAGTCCCACGATCAAAAGGCAGGCGCCCAAGGAGGGAAGGTACATGCGGTGCTCGTTCATAACGGCGTTAAGAGGCACCAGAGTGGTTATGGAGAGCACTATGAAAAACATGAAGATCGTAAAACTGATCACGGGATGCCGGCGGTGGAAAATGATCGCGAAGGCCAAAATACCGGCGAGGAGGATCATGGACGGCAGTATCATTCCCACGAAGGGGTTTTCCGTGAACTGATCCATGGTGAACAGGAGTATCCGGTTCTCGTAGCTGATGTTCTGATGAAAGGGAAAGAACATAAGCCGGATGTATTTGACCAGCACCGGCATCTGGGAAATGAAATTGTCGGACAAGGGCCGCACCGTGCGCTCGACCACGGTGTGACCCATAAGGAGCATCCTGTACCCGATGTAGCCGACCCATACGCCGGCAAGGGGAAGGTACCAGAATAAGAGGCGCCTGGCCAGGGGAATCTTGTCCTTGTTCACGGGATAGATGAACAGGTAATCGATCACCACCAGGAGGGCCGGAGTGGTAAAGGCCAACTCCTTGGTCAACAGCCCCAGGGCGAAGCTGACGAAGCTGGCTATAGCCAGGCCCATCCGGTCCTCCCGCATGGACCGGGCGAAGAAGTACATGGTTAAGAGCATCCAGAAAACGGTGAAGCTTTCGCTTCGACAGTTGATATAGTTGACCGACTCCGTGTTGATGGGATGAACGGCGAAGAGTATGGCCGTCAATAAAGCGATTCTTGGTCGTCCCGACAGATGGGAAAGGCCAGCGTAAACGATGATGACGTTGACCAGATGAATGATTATATTGACCAGGACCCAGCTCCACGGCTCGTAGTTGGTCCACATATAGTTGAGACCGAAGGTAAACATGAGAAGGGGCCTCGGCATGGCCACGTTCGGTCTCGAGCTGAAAAGGTCGGGCTCGTAGAAATATCTGTATAGAAGGCTTCTCGACTCGGGGTTCTTGGTCCACTCGACCCTGACCCCGAGGTTCTGTAAAAGCGAGTGAATGTCGTCGTAGTGGAAACCGTTTCTCACGGAATTGAGATAGACCACCGAGACAATGGCCACCAGAAGAGCTATGCCGAGTGGGTGAATGGGGGCATAGCCCAGGATGCCTTTTCTCCCGCTTTTTTCTTCATCCTTGGCCTCGATACCCGCCTTGGCCAGGACGTCCTTGACCTCTCCGGGTTTGATCCCCAGCTCGGCGGCTATTTTTCCCACCGCGAGGTTCGGGTAAGCTTTCAGGATATAAGCGCGGTCCTTTTTGCTGACTGCCATATTACGATTCTCCGGTATTCAGATAGTTTTCCTTAAAGGATTTATTTTTATCATAGTTGCCCGCTTTTGGCTAGCCGCTTTTGGATTAACCTAGCCGTAATGGCCGGACTGGCGTCTTTATTGGCCCGCGCCAGCGATCGTTGCCCGGCTAAATCCGTTGTTCTTTCAAGCGGGTCTGTGATACTTTGATAACTCCATGAATCTCAAAGTTCCGGAAAAAGACGTGATCGCGGCCATCGCCACCCCCCCCGGAAGAGGGGCCATTGGAGTGGTCAGGATTTCCGGTCCCGGCTCGATCGAGATAGCCGGCCGGGTCTTCTCGGGCGCGCGCAACCCATCCGACCTTCCCGGTTACGGGGCCGCCCTTGGCTGGATTATCAAGGACGGCGCTCGCGTGGACGAGGTCATCTGCCTGGTCATGCGAGGACCCAAAAGCTTCACCGGCGAGGACGTGGCCGAGTTCCATTGCCACGGCGGACCGGCGGTACTTCGCCTTGTCCTCGAGGCCGTGATCTCAGCCGGCGCGCGTCCGGCCGAGCCGGGAGAGTTCACCAGGCGGGCCTTTTTGGCGGGACGGATCGACCTGTCCCAGGCCGAGGGGGTAGCCGATATCATCGCCTCCGAGACCGAGGCCGCCGCCAGGGCCGCGGCTAGTCAACTGGAGGGAGCGCTTTCCGAGAGAATCGGGTCGGTCAAGGATGACCTGGTCCGCTGCCTTGCCCTGGCCGAGGCGGCCGTCGACTTTTCCGACCAGGAGGACGTGCCCGAGGGCCTGGAAGAGCTGGACCGAACGCTCGAGTCCGCTCGGGCCAAGCTGCAAAAACTTATCGAGGACGCTGGGCGAGGAAAAAGATACCGGGAAGGAGCGCGGGTGGTTATCGCGGGCAAGCCCAACGTGGGAAAGTCGACCTTGATGAACGCTCTTTTAGGCTCGGACCGGGTCATCGTCACCTCGAGTCCGGGCGCCACCAGGGACGTGATCGAGGACTCGGTCGAGATAGGGGGAATTCCCATCAGGCTCTTCGACACGGCCGGCCTTCGCGAGGGGGGGGAAGAGGCGGAGATGATCGGCATGAAAAAAACAATTAAATCCATGTCGGAAGCTGACTTAGTCATAATTATGCTGGACGGATCGAGGCCTCTTGAAAAGGCCGACCTGGCGGTCATGACCCAGGCGCCGCCTTCATATATCGTGGCCGTCAACAAAACGGACCTGCCTTCCCAAATGAGCGTCGAGGAGGTGGCAAAAATATGCGGTCCCCCAGCGGCGTTACATATTTCCGCTTTAACCGGAGAGGGACTTGACGGGCTCGAGCAGGCCATAGCCGACAAACTTCTGGGTGGGAAAGGGGCCGCCTCTCCTCCCTTTGTGACCAACGTCCGTCATGAGAACGCGATCCGGGAGGCGCTGGACAACCTTGCCAGGGCGCTCGCGGCGCGGCAAGATGGACTGTCCGAGGAATTTTTAGCGGCCGATCTTAGCCGGGCACTCGACTCGCTGGGCCTTATAACGGGGGAGACGGCCGACGAGGATATCCTGGACATTATCTTCGAAAGGTTTTGCATAGGTAAGTAAATGCTTTTTTGTCTGTTATTCTTCATGTTCACGGCGCTGTTTCTCGCTATCGCGGCGGCTTTTTCCTCGGCCGGTTTTCCCGGCTCGAGCTTTCTTGCCCTGATTTTCTATCTGGCGGCGGCCTCGGATTTTTATATGGGGGTCCTTTACGGCGTCGCCTCCATCTTCCAGGTCAACCCCGGCTGGATGTTCAAGGACGTAGGAGGAAGGATACGCCGGTTTCCCCGCTATCTGGGCATCCTCTATATCTTCTTCGAAAAGAGGGCCTGGCGAAAATGGAGAAGAAAGAAACACGAGCCCATCTTCGAGAAGGTCATTGACGGCCTGTACCTGGGCTCGAGGGTCACCGAGGCCGACGTCGATCCGATAAGACAGGAAGGGATAAAGGCCGTGCTCGACATGATGTGCGAGTTCGCCGCCCCCGAGCGCCTGTTGGCGGACAAGGAAATAGTCTACCTTTGCCTTCCCGTGCTGGACGGAACGGCCCCGCCCCTCGAGATGATTGGCGCGGGCGCGCGTTTCATCGCCAATGCCATGGCCGCCGGGCGTCCCGTCCTGGTCCATTGCACTTTCGGGCACGGCCGGTCGGCCGCGGTTTCCGCCGCGGCCCTCATGCACATGGGAAAGGCGGCAAGCGCGGCCGAGGCCCTGGCCAAGCTCGAGACCCTAAGCAGGAAAATATGGCTCAGCCGGGAACAGCATCGAGTGCTGAGAAAATACGAGCGGCGGCTCGGGACCATATCCCGCTGATTCCCATTTGTCCAGGTCCCGTCTTATAATCGAGCGCCATCATGGCCGTTGATATACACAACAAAAGCGACCTTGAAAACGCCTTCTGGATAGGCGCGCCGGCGGCCCTTGGTACCCTGGTCATGACCTTCCAGAGCATGGTGGACATGTTCTGGATTGGCAAGCTGGGGACCGAGTCGGTGGCGGCGGTGGCCCTTTGCGGGAACATCATCAACGTGATCTTCGGGTTCTCCGGTCTGTTGCACACCGGCACCGTGGCCATCATGGCCAGGGCGATCGGAGCGGGAGACAAAAAGGAGGCGTCCCGGACCCTCGCTCATTCTTTCCTTCTCGGGAGCGCGGTGGGCATATTCATCGTGGCCGCGGGATGGGTTTCCTCACCCGCCATGATCGGCTTTTTCAAGCTCGAGCCCGCGGTCGCCGAGCAGGCCATTCAATACCTCCAGATAATGCTCGTGCATCTCATGCTGGCGTTCATGCTTATACCAATGGCCGCGGGGTTCTCGGCCGCGGGAGACACGGTCACTCCCTTCCTGCTCCATTCTCTGGCCGTTTTGCTTAACGTCATCCTCGACCCGATATTGATCTTTACGCCGGAAAAGGAAATAGAGTTACTGGGCCGCGTCTTCCATCCGGGCGTTTACGGCATGGGCGTATACGGCGCGGGTCTGGCCACGGCCATCGCCGTTGGGGCCGCTCTTCTCATGTATTTCCTTATCGCCCCCTTTGGGAAGTTCCCCATTTCCTTTCCCAGGCCCTCGGCCCTGAAGCTCGACCTGGCCGAGTTCTGGCGCATAGTCAAAATCGGGGCGCCGTCGGCCCTGGCCATGCTCAGCCGACCCATGAGCACTCTTTTGCTGCTCCGCGTTATTACGATCTTCGGCTCGGCCGCCGTGGCCGGCTTCGGCATAGCCATGAGGTGGTACTCGGTCAACTGGATATTGATGGCCGGTTTCGGCGCGTCCGTGCCCGTGCTGGTGGGCCAATACCTGGGGGCCAAGTCCATCGAGGGCGCGAGCCGGGTGAGCGGCAAGATAATCAGGTGGGGAGCCATGACTCAAATCGTGAGCACGGCCCTATATATTCTCCTTGCCCGGTCCATGATCTGGCTCATGGACGACAACCCGGAGACGATCAAGGCGGGGTCCGACTTCATGATCTGGGTGGTGCTCGGTTTTCTGGTCAGCTCGCCGGGAGGACTGGCGGCCGCGGCCATGAACGGAGCGGGAGACACCACGCCGGGAATGATAGCGTCCTTTGCGGGCAACTGGCTGTTCAAGCTCCCCCTCGCCTGGCTTCTTGCCCTGCCCTTGTCGTTTGGCCTGTTTGGTATCTGGCTGGCCATGTTCATTTCCCTCGTGGTGGAGGGCGCCATGTGTCTGGCCTGGTATTACCGGGGCAAGTGGAAATACAAGGACGTCTCGGCGAAAAAACGGCCCGAGGCGTGATCTGCCCGGGCCGTCCTTAGTTTCTCGATTCTTCCCGATTACTCGATCGATAAAAGGAGCGCCCCCTTTTCCACCTTGTCTCCGTTGCCGTAGCCGATGGACGAGACCTTGCCCGAGGTGGGGGCCAGGATCTCGTTTTCCATTTTCATGGC
>CAXXFL010000003.1:0-556836 GCA_963674965.2 bacterium
GGGCTGACAGATAGGACTTGATGGCCTTGTCCGCCTGTCCCCTCCTCAGGAAGTTCTGCGCCTTATTGATATGTTTGTCTTTATCTTTTTTGGCCATTCTTTACACTAACCCGAAAATCGTCGTCAAAGAAACAAGTAAAGATTAGCGTGACCGGACGTCCTCGTCAATAAGACGCCCCATTGAAAACGCCAAGCCCTCTCCCGGTGTTTTTGATGAAAGGTTACCCGCCAAAGATTCAAAAAAGTGAAATCTTTATATGAGTCGCGCCGGGACCTTGCCTCTATCTCGCCTGAGAATGATTATAATCCAACCTCAATCGCCATGCAAATTGAATTAATCTTATTTTAATGTTCCCTCCGCCGAGTCTTTCATATCCCGCTCCGAGTCAGGGAAAACGTCATTTTCATCCAGACGGTACACGAAAATTGTGTGGGCCAGGACGGCTTCGGGCTTCCTTTTCCTGAAAAAGTCATAACAACCGGCGTCGTCTTCCAAAAGGGGCCTTGCCAGCTTTACCGCGTGGAAAGCATACCACCCTGGTTTCAAGTCGGAGCAATCGACGGGCTCGCTCGATATGCCGTAGCGCCCGGGAGACGAGTTGCCATAAGGATCGTAATGGATGGTTTTAATTTTTTTCCGAGCCTGAAAACGAGCCAGCGCCGGCATGTCCTGGCCCCAGTCCTCGCCCACGACCGAATATTTCAGGCCCCCGTCAGGCCCTCCCACGAGGGAGTTGAAATAAACAAGGTAGTCGGGAAAGGCCGATAGTGACGCGGCCGCGTATAGAGCAAGAAGTCCGAGCGTCGAATATCTCCATATTTTTCCCTTATTTCCGTTTTGGAATAACCCGCCCGTCCATACGAAAATAAAAGGATAAATGGGAAGAACGTGACGGATGCCGATGTTCTTTTGATTGAAAAACATGAAAAAGAAAAGATATCCCGCTCCCATGACCAGAAAAACCATCGGTAATGTCCGCCATGATCCGAGCCTCGTTTTGGCCCTTGAAATCACCGAGATAAGGATGAGCGGCAAAAATGGCAAGGGCTCCTTCATGAGGAAAAGCACAGGATAGTAATACCACCAGCCGCTACTCGAAGTGTGCCCCATGAAATAAAGCTCATGATAGTGGGATGAGGTGTCGAGCAGCGTTCTTGCCAGGCCAAAGTAATAAGTGCGGGGCGGGATGGGAACGGCCCGCATCAGCCGGCAAAGTCCGGTTTTAAGATAAAGGCCGAAGCCAACAAGACTCGCCTCGCCCGGCTCGGGGATTTCGTGAATGGAATCGATCTCGAACCCGTAACCGGCCCAGATAATAAAAGCCCCCATCACCAGTATCATTATCCACGCGAAAAACCCGGTCCTAAACTCCTTCTTGCCGGGATTGGTCTCGAAAAAGGACCTCAGCGCGGCGGACGGCCTTTCCCGGGTACAAAGTATCATTACCGCGGGAATCATCGGTATCAGGATAATCGAGCTGTACTTGGCAAGCTGAGCCAGGCCAAAGGACAGCCCCGCCAATAAAAGAGATTTCCAGTCTCCTCTTTCCATCAGGCGGCAAAGGGCCAGCGCGAAGATGAAAGTGAACAGCGCGCATCCAAGGTCGGTCGTCGCCAGTCTGGCGTGCGCTATAACCGCGGGGGAAAAAGAGTATAACGCCAACGAGGCCAGCGCGCCCCGGCCGCCGTATAGGCTTCGCGAGGCTAAAAATACCAGAAAACCCAGGACGACGCTCATAATCATAACGGGTATTCTGCAAAGTAAAATGATTTTTAAAGGGTCCTCGTTTCCCTCCCATCCCCGTATCTTGCCGGTCCAGAGCAGGGCCTGATGAAAGCGGAACTTGCGCAGGGCGGGATCGTAATCCCCCGAAAGCCAGACCGGGTCCCGGAAGGGAACCTTGAGGTCGTCAAGGGCGAGCAAGGGCAGGGCGCAAATGAGGTTTATGAGGGGAGGATGGGCCACGCTCATCCTGAAGTCTCGGGAAAAAGCGCCTCTAATTCCGCCGGTCCTGGCCTCGGGTGGAAGTCTCGCGTCGCTGGAGAAAAGGGCCGAGACTCCCCTCGCTATGTGGTAGGGCTCGTCGGAAGTGGCCGATTTTTGGAGGGCCGAGAAATAAAGGACCAGGAAATGGACCGACAATAAAATTATCGCCGCCGTCCAGGTCATCCAATTCTTCGTCTTTTTTCCGGCGTTTTCCTTCTCGTCCATCGAGGTCATCAAGAACAATCTCATCACAACTATCTGGCTCTGGCAAACGGGCCGGGCGCCCGTATGCAATAACTAAACTCAGCGGGCTTGACCGGACCCGGGATAGGCTCGATAATACAGTCTATTGACCGGCCAACGCCGGAACTTAGGAGACGGATGCCGCTTGACCTTGTCCGAACCAGTCCAGGCGCTTGCTCGCGAGTACTTTTCATCACTTGATCTTAAGGCCGACCCCACTCCATACCGGGAGGGGATGAGGTCCGATTCGCGTCTGCCCGCCATTTACTCTCCCGCGGCCGCTTATGACGCGGGGGGCGAAAAGCACGTGCTTTTCATGGCCGGCGAATACGACAAGGACGACGCTCGCCTTTTATCGGTCATCGCCAAATACAAGGCCCGCGTCGCCCCGGTTTGCCGGGCCGTTTTTCTTAACGTCGATAAGGCGGGGGCGCCGGTCGTCTGGCTGGGCCAGGCCAATCTGGGGGCGGCCCTGGTTGCGGCCGTGTACGACGTGAGTCTCGAGCATTCGGCCAGTCCCGCCGGTTTGGCCGCGGCCCTTTTGGGTTCTCTTAAAACTCTTCTGGGGCTCTCGCCGGCGAGGATGGGCGAGGGTCTTGCCCAGATAGACGGCGTGCTCTCGAGTCACCTTCTGCCCATCTGGAACCTTTCCGAGTCGGGCCGGGACCTTATACGGCCTTTTTGCCGGGCCCTCAACCATCTTTTAAGGCGGGCCCTTGACGACGCGCTTCCGCCCCAGGAGGAAATATCGTCGGAGCCGCTCTTGTCGGAACGCGTGCGCCTTTGGAAGAACGGGGGACTCTGGTACCGGTTCCAGAGCCTTGAATACGTGGAGTCCATGTTCAGGCGTCGCGAGGCCGGGCTTTACGAGGTTTACAAGGGCCTTTACGCTCTCAACCAGGACCCGGACGCCAAGGTTGACCGGGTAAGGCTCAGGGTCCTGACCGAGCCGGCCGCCTCGGACAAGCCCGACGCCGTTCCCTTTGCCGCGGGCGGGGCGGGCTGCTCCAGCCTGAGGGGAGAGTTTCTTTTCGCCCGGCGCACCATCATCGAGCAGCACGGGGCCTCCGCGCCCGACCTGGTCTGGGCCGTGGCCGAGTGCCCCGTTTGCCGCAGCCGCAGCAAGTTCAGAAAAGACGCGTCGCCTCTTACCATTCACCGCGTGTCCGCCTCCATGGAAAGGGTCAAGCAGATGCTGGTGGGCGGCAAGAAAATGGCCACTTTCCATTGTACGACCTGCGGGCAGCCGCTCGGCTTCGACCATCTGGTGCTGGCGGCTTATGGGCATTATCTTGCCGATCGGGACATGGACCTCCATTTCCTTAATGAGAAGCGCCCGGGAAGGAGGAGGACTTTCATCCAGACCATGGCCGGGAACAAGGTCGACTGCAGGTCACTGCCGGTAACGGACAAAGCCGTGGCCGAGGTCGTGGGAAGACCGCTTTCGGCGGTGGGACCATGGATAGAGCTGATTAAGAAGACCGATACCAGGCCGGAGTATCTGGAATTCGCCCCCGGCTTTTTCGGACTCTGCCTTCCTCCCGCCGATCCCATGAAATCCAATATGCAAATCGGCAAATTCCAGGACTATTTGGCCGCCAAGAGGCCCGGATACTGGGCGGTCTCGATCGACCTGGACCTGGCCGGCAAGAGAAAGCTTGAAAAGGCGACGTCTTATCCCGCGTGGCTCGGTCCACTGGCGAACAAAACCTCGTTGGAGTCGGGATATCGCGTGGTCGGTTTCGTGGACATGGACCTGATTGAGGAGCTTTTCGTGAAAGCGGCGAAGAAACAAGGACTTGACCTTAAAAGGGCCCTTGACGGGTCCATGGAGGTCAGGGGCGCCGACCTCACCCTGCCGGTCGATCTGAAAAGGCCGGTGGAGGAAGCGCTGCTTCTCGGCCATTTCCCCGGGGCCTTCGCGGTAAGAGAGGCGGGAAGACAGGCAAGGAAGGTCTTTGCCGCCGAAAAAGTCATTGGCTCCATTCGCGAGTATCTGGGCCGCGATTACATGGTCCGCTATAACCCGACCACTAACGAGGTCGTGGTGGAAGGCTCAGGCTTGCCCGTGGGTTTTCCTCTTGACGAGCTTTTGGAGAGCTGGTCGGTCGACTCCAAAAAAACCCGGCAGTCTATAATTGCCAAAGTCGGGTGAAAGCGATTTGTTTTTATTGAAAAAAGTGCAATTTGGCTACGGCGAACAATCGCTCCTTTTTTGGTTTTTTCATTTTTGCCAAGTAATTGAGGCGCGTATTGACAACGGGCAAAGCCGTTGTTACCTTTATTTATAAGGTCATGGGAACGCCGCTCATGGGTATCGCGGACTTTTGATAAAGATTGAAGTGGCGGCCGATCATCTCATCTGGTCATCGATTCCGGGCGATATAAGGATTGATACGGGATGGGGCTATAAAAGCTCGCGCCGATGCCGCGCCGTCGCCGGGTTTAATACGAAAAAGGAGAACTAAATGATTATTGAAGAGAATTGCAGAGTTATGATGCATTACACGGTCAGTCTACCAGAAGGCGACGTGCTCGAAAGCTCGGAGGGCGAGGCGCCCCTCGAGGTGGTATACGGCTCGGGCGGAATCATCCCCGGCCTCGAGCGCGAGCTCGGCGGCATGGCCCCAGGCGACGAGAAGCAGGTGGTGGTCGAACCGGGCGACGCCTATGGGGAGAGGAACGACGAGGCCGTCGTGACCGTTCCCCGCGACTCTTTCCCCCAGGACCAGCCCCTCGAGCCGGGCATGATGTTCCACATGCGCCGCCAGGACGGGACCATACAATACGCGACCATTTTGGAGGACCTGGGCGAGGAACTGAAAATGGATTTCAACCATCCCCTGGCCGGCAAGACTTTGCACTTCAAGGTCAAGATCGTGGACGTGCTCGAGCCCTCGGCCGGGTGCGGCTGCGGCTGCGGAGGAGGGGCCGGCCACGGACATGGCGGGCACGGACATGGCGATGGATGCGGCGGACATGGCGGCGGCGGCGGATGCGGCTCTCCCGGAAGCTGCTGCGGCTAATGCCAATACCTGGATGATTCTGAAAAGGCCGGGACCTCCCGGCTTTTTCTTTTCCACCAAGCGATCGGGATTGGTGGCCGATCGGTTTTTTCGAGTTTGTGTCGCCCCGGATGGGAACAAAACCTATCGCGCTAAATAAAATGTCTTTTCACACTCTTGTCCAAAATGGATATTTCAGGTTATTTTGGACAGTAGTGGTCTTTTCATGAGCTTCGTGCAGAAGTCATTTTCTTGGCGGCATAGCCGCTTTGGAGCGCGGTCGCTTGAGACCGCTTTAGATGGCCTTGGCTTGACAAGGCCTAATACAACGGCTTGCCTCGCGTCAAGCCGCTCGGAAGAAAAACGGCGTCGAGCCGCCGCACTCCAAAACGGGACTTTTGCACGAGGCTTTTCATTGAGCGCGAAAGTCCGCGGGCTGGATTAATATCCGGTTTTCTTCTCAGAACTCGACCACCACGGGCACGATGACGGGGAAACGCTTCAAGTATTTCTTGACGTACCTTTTCAGGGAGATAAGGATTTCCTTTTCCAGCCGGTCCTTGTCCAGGCGGGCTTCCCTGGGCAGGGCCATCAGTTCCATCTCGACCCGTCTCGCCGCGGAGTCGAGGATACTTTTATCCTCGTCCTCGAAGAGCAGGCCCTTGCTTCTGAACTCGAGGCGGCCGGCCAGCTCGCCGTCCTCCATGTCCACCGTGGCCACCACCACGAGCACGCCGTTGTTACCCAGGCGCCTGCGCTCGGCCAGGACCTCGTCTCCCGAGTCGGCCACGTACCTGCCGTCCACCACTTGCTTGCCCGCGTCGATCCGGCCCATCTTTTCGCCGCCGACCTTGTTGAACAGTATGAGGTCCCCATCCTCGGCCAGTAGCACCCTCTCGGAGGGAATGCCCATTTTTACGGCCAGCTCGGCGTGCTTGACCAGGTGTCTGTACTCCCCGTGCACGGGGATGAAATACTCGGGCCTGGTCAGGGCGATCATGAGCTTTAGCTCCTCCTGGCTGGCGTGGCCCGAGACGTGGATGTCGCTGACCTTCTCGTAAATGACCTTGGCGCCCCTTCTGTAGAACTCGTTAATGAGTCCGCCGATGGCTCTTTCGTTTCCGGGGATAAAGCGGGAGGACAGGACGACCGTGTCTCCCTTCATTATCCTTATCTGCCTGTGCTCGTCCCGGGCCATTCTTGCCAGCCCGGACAGGGGTTCCCCCTGGGTGCCGGTTGTAAGGAGGACGACCTTCTCGGGAGGAAGTTTTCCCACCTGGAAGGGATCGACCATCACCCCTTTCTTGACGTCCAGGTAACCCAGCTCGACGCCGATCTTGGTGTTGGCCTCCATGCTTCTTCCCAGCACGGCGACCTTGCGGCCGAACTTGCCCGCCACGTCGATGACCTGCTGTATGCGGTGGATGTTCGAGGCGAAGGTCGCCAGGATCAGCCTTCCCTTGGCCTCGGCGAAGACCTCGTTGAGGGCCTTGCCCACCTCGCGCTCGGAAAGGGTGTATCCCTCCTTTTCCACGTTGGTCGAGTCGGACATGAGGGCCAGCACCCCCTCCTCCCCCAGGCGGGCGAAGGCGGCCAGGTCCACCCTTTTGCCGTCGATGGGGTAGGGATCGAGCTTGAAGTCGCCCGTGTGCACCAGCGTGCCGAGCCGCGTCTTCACGGCCAGGGCCACGCAGTCGGCGATCGAGTGGCTCACGCGGATGAACTCGACGTTGAAGGGGCCCACGTCGATCACGTCGCCGGCGTTGACCGGCTCGAGGGGCACGGCGTTCTCCAGGGAATACTCCGCCAGCTTCTCCCTTACCATGCCGATGGTAAGGGGAGTGGCGTAAATCGGGGCCGAGACGAGGGGAATGAAAAAGGGCAAGGCGCCGATATGGTCTTCATGCCCGTGGGTCAGCACGATCCCCTTGACGTCGTCCTTTTTATCGAGGAGGTAAGTGAAGTCGGGGATGACGTAATCGACGCCCGGCAACTGGTCTCCGGGAAACATGAGTCCGCAGTCCACGACCAGGGACCCGCCATCCATCTCGAGGACCATCATGTTAAGGCCGATCTCGCCCAGTCCCCCGAGCGGAACGATCCGCAATTCGTTAAGCTCCAGCTCTCTCATGTTGGAATCTCATATAACGCTATCGTCGCGCCGCGCTAGAGGCGAGCCTGGCCGGGGTCGTCCGGAACGGTCCGCCGCGGGCCGTCCGGGGGGAATGGTTTTCGCCGGAGAAAAAAGGAATACTCTTCAGGACTCCCGCTCTTCCTCCACGAAGGCCGCGTAGGCCTTGGCGTCCATCAGTTCATCCAACTCCGAGGGATCGGATATCCTGACCTGGACCATCCAGCCGTCGCCGTAGGGGTCCTCGTTAACCACCTCGGGGGAGTCCTCGAGAGGAGTGTTCGTCTCGATGACCGTGCCCGTGATCGGAGAATAAAGGTCCGCCGTGGCCTTCACCGACTCGACCACGCCAAAGGCGGCGTCCTTCTCGATCTCGTCGCCTTCCTCGGGAAGCTCCACGTACACGACGTCGCCAAGCTCCTCGGCCGCGTAAGCCGTAACCCCGATTACGGCCTCGTCGCCGCTGATCTTTACCCACTCGTGACTTGCGCTATACTTTAAATCGTTTGGAAAATTCATCCCTCCAACCACCGCCTCCTCGAAATTTTCTTTCATCTCGAAACGAGCGGCGCGAGAAGACACGCGCGAGGCGCCAAACCGCAAACTCCACTCGCTCTGAAAAGTTTAAGTACTTAAAAATTCAATGTCAAGAAAAGACGATTCGCCTAGGCTGGCCGATCGCTCCGTCCGCGTCCCGCGCTCTCGATTCGTAAAATTATATCAAAGTTCGGCCCACATATAAATCGTGGCCAAAATATCGGACAAGGGCTTATCTGGTAATTTTCCGCGCGGCCGTCAAAAGGTCGTACGATCCGTCCCTGAGGGCGGCCAGGTTTTGTCTGACCTCGGGGTCCGCGCTCTCCACCAGAACGGACCCGGCGTGGCTTTCAAGGCCCTCGAGGAACCTGATGGTCGCCGGACCGGCGAAGGCCAGCCAGAGCGTGACCATTACCGAGGACCAGGAAAGAGGAAGCAGTATCCAATACTTGAGGCGCCGGCCCTTTTCAACGACGTCCTTGGCCAGGAAAAACCCAAACAGAAACAGAAGCGTCAACAGGACGGCGCCCACGAGGCTAATAATCAGTCTCGACTTGAAAAGATGCGCCATGATGATCCCCGCGGGGCTTTTTACGCGGTCCGGTCCCAGGTAATCCTCCGAGAAGATCGAGGGACCCTCGTCTTCCCCGCTCGAGGAAAAGGACACTTTGGACAGGGTCCCCTCCACTTCTTCAACCTGGTCCCGGTACTCGGGTGGAACGTCCGCCAGGCGCCGGACCACGTGGACCGAGCCTTGCTTGTCCTTGTACTTGTATATCTGGGCCCGGGAAAAAGATGGAAGAAAAAAAACAAAGAGCATGGCGGCCGCCAAGGCAACGGTCCCGGCAAGTCGGCTGATTTTAACGTCCATGTTCGCCCTCCTAAAGCAGGTCCTCCACGAACTCCAGCTCGGGAACGTCCTCGATGAGGCCAATTTCCACGCAGTCATCATAGAAGTAGTTGAGTCCCTCGAAGTGAGACTCGTCCAGGTTATACTCGATGCGTTTCCAAAGCTGCGTCATCATGGGCTTCTTGATCCAGTCGTAGCCGTCAAGCAGAACGGCCAGCCGGCTCCAGTCCCCGCTCGAGACCGAAAGGGCCTGCTTGAGAAGGTTCCGGAAACGAACGATCTGGTCCTTCTTCCGGTTGAAGGCCTCCCGCCTGACCACCCAGAGCAGGTAGGCCATGCTCCTGCCCGTGTAATGCTTCCAAAGGTTGCCCACGTCGTAAACGTAGGCGTAGCGGTCGAGCACCCGCTCGCGCAGGGCCGCGTCCCCCGAGAGCAGGAAAGCGTCGGCGCTTCCCCACCCGTTGATGAAGTTGTTCTGGTACTGGAGGTATCTTTCCAGGATGATATGCAAAAGGGCCGAGGCGGGAGAGGCCCCCTCTTGTATGGAAATGGTCATCTCCTCCATGTCGTCCAGCAGTATGTCCGAGAACAGGAGCATGTCCGACACGTGACGCTTGGCCGAGTAACCGAAGTCCCTGAACACCAGGAAGTCAACGGGCGCCGAGGTGACGGCGAGGGGAGAGGCCAAGGCCACGTCTACCTCGCCCTGGTCCAGGGCCAGGTCCACGTCCTCGTTGGACCCGGGCAGGAAAATCCAGTTGGGTTCGCTGAAAATGTTTTTAAGCGGAAAAAAATAAGGTTTGGCGCCCAGCGAGGCGTATTCTCCTATCCGTAAATCCTTGTTCATGCTGGAATTGGTTCCTTCTCCCTTGTTGATACTAAACTAAACTCCAAAAACCCAAAGAGCAAATAAGCCCGGCCGGTGAAGACTCGCGCGGGCCGATTTCCGATCGATTCAAGTACCTTTATCGCCGGGCCGGTCGTCAGCCACAACCACTCCGTCCTCCAGCCTGATCGAGCCCTCGCACCGGGCGGCCACCGCGGGATCGTGGGTCACCACGATTATGGTCGAGTTCCGACCCAGGTGAAGCTCCTCGAGGAGATCGAGCACGCCCTGGCCGGTTTTCATGTCAAGGTTGCCCGTGGGCTCGTCGGCCAGGACCAGGGACGGTCCCATGACCATGGCCCGGGCGATGGCCACGCGCTGGCACTCGCCGCCCGACAGCTCGGAGGGCCGGTGCAAGCCCCGGGCGGCAAGGCCCACGGAAGCGAGGGCCTCCCCCGCCGCCCTCCTTGCATCCCCTCTTTTGCGGCCCGCGTACAAGAGGGGAAGGGCCACGTTGTCCAGGGCCGAGAACCGGGGAAGAAGATGAAAAGACTGGAACACGAAGCCGATGCGGGAGTTCCTGGCCCTGGCCAGTTCCCGTCCGCTCATACCCGAGGTGTCCCTCCCGTCCAGCGAGACCATGCCCGAGGTGGGACCGTCAAGCAGGCCCATCACGTGGAGCAGGGTGGACTTGCCAGAGCCGGAAGGACCGATAACGGCGGTGAACTCTCCGCGCCTGACCGTGAGGCTCACGTCCGCCAGGGCCCGGACCTCGTGGCTTCCCCTTTTGTAGGACTTGCAAACGCGGTTAAGATCGAGGACGGGAGGAGCCCATGCCCCATCCTGGCCGGACTTGGCAAAAGGACCGCTATTCAAGGTCCCTCCCCCGCGACCCTAGAAATTTCCCACGTCCCTCACGCTGAGGGCCGCCACTATGGCCACGCTCCAGGCGGTGCGAAGGTTCTTGGGCACGACCTTGAAGGTCCGCCACATACGGTCAGGAGAAAAATGGAACCTCCGGTAGGCGTCCTTGCTGATGGCGCGGAGCCGATCGTCGGAAACCTCGGAAAGGTTCACCATGAGCGAGGTGTAGTCCATGTCCTCGATGGCGTCCCCCCCGCGAGGAGCGGGAGATAACTCCGCCAACGGCGTGCCGGGAAAAGGGTTCACGTAAAATATGCCCGCCGCGTGACACTTGCTCGCGAGAGCGTAATCGACAGTCATCAGCATCTCGCTTTCCGTCTCCGTGGGAAAGCCCAGCATGAAGTAGCCAAGGATAAAAATGCCCTTGCCCGCGGTGTACTCGATTATGCGCTGGGTCTTGTCCAGGTCCAGGTTTTTATGGATGCTCTTTTGCAAACGAGGACTGGCCGTCTCGACGGCGTAGTTGATTCTGTAAGTTCCCGCCCTTTTTAGGAGGTCGATAAGCTCCTCGTCCATCCTGTCGGCCCGAAGGCCGTTGGAAAAGGAAATATGCAGCCCAAGGCCGGAACGGATGATCGATCGGGCTATCTCCTTGGCCCTGTCCAGCTTGACGTTAAAGGCGTCGTCAACTATCTCCAGCTCCCGCACCCCGAAGTCCTTGACCAGCCGCTCGATCTCCTCCATCACCGCCTCGGGAGAGCGGGCCCGAAAGCCCTTGCCGAACACGTTATGACAGTAAATGCAGCCGAAGGGACATCCCCGGCTGGTAAAAATAGTGGCGCTCCGCTGGGACCTCCTGAGCAAATTCTGGGTGTTGCGCCCGAAAAGCGACCAGTACCTGGTGGGATCGATCAGGTCCCAGGCCGGGACCAGCCGGTCCACGTCGGCGATGAAATCGGCCCTCTCGTTTTTCCGGATATCTCCGCCGCGCTTGAATATCAGGCTGGGAACGGACTCGAGGTCACCCGCTCCCAGGGCCTCGAGATAGGACAGCAAAGCCGTCTCCCCCTCACCTATAATGGCCCCGTCCACGGTCCCGTCCCGCGCCAGGTCCTCGCCCGAGGTCGAGACGAGAGGACCGCCAAGCAAAATGGGCGCGTCGCCGGCGGTTTTTCTCAAGGCGCGGGCCAGGTCCACGGCCCCCCGTTTCTCGAAGTGTATGGCCGATATCCCCATGACGTCCGGCCTTAGCTCGGCGGCCTCCTTCGCCGCGGCCTCCGGGCTCAGCCTGCGAAGTCGAGCGTCGATGAGACTTACCTCGTGCCCGGCCTCCCGCGCCGCCTGCCCCACGTATCCCATTCCTAGAGGCAGCGTCGTGGCCCTGAGCCTCGAGTTCGGTCTAATAAGGACGACCTTCATCCGTTTTCCTTTTCCACGAGAAGCAATTGGCCTTGTTATTTGAAGGCGGTACCATACAATCGAAGCCGCCGGTTTGCAGCGGAATTCGCCAAGACCGGCCCGCCTTCATGATCGATTCATGTTACCAAATAGGGCCGAGAAGTCACGCTCGGCGCCATGGAGCGGATGACGCGGAGATAAAAATGGCCCGGGGCGTGACGCCGGGCCGGGGGGAGAGCGGGTTTGTGCCTTCGATCAGGCCGGGCTAAAACTCCTCCGTACTGAGGGAAGCGTTCGACCGGGTACGTGGAAAACGATCGGCGGCTTGCGGGGTCTTTAAGGCGGTTTGAAAAAGCTCGATTCAATTCATCCCGTTGTCCTAAGTACAAGAGTGACTGTACCCCCTTCCCTTTAGGAATTTATAAGCCGAAAGTTAATTTCCCGTGAGGCTTGAAAAACCATTTCCCCACAAGCCGCTTGTCCGCGGCCCAAAGGACGCTATAATCGTAAAACGCCCTGAATAAATAGAAAAGGTGGAATTGATGAACGCTTCTTCCTCGCTTGGCTCCCTTTTGCCCTTCGCCGTGATCATAGGCGTAGTCGCCTTTATCGTCGTCATAGTCTACGTTCTTTTTCATCATATGAGGAAGAAAATGGAGCCCCTGGCCCTCGCCCTCGGCGGCGAGGTAAAAAGGAGCGAGTCCGACGGGACCCACGCGCTTTTTTTCCGCGAGGGCCTCGAGTGTCGGGCCGGGATCGAGATCGGCACGGATAAGACCCCTCCCCACCTGGGCGTCAGGATCATGATGGCCATGGGCTTCACGATCTACCTTACCAAGGAGGACCCCCTTACCAGGAAGCTGATGGAATGGGGCATAGGCCGAGACGTTCAAACCGGAGACGCCGAGTTCGACCGCGCCTTCAACGTCCAGTCCTCTGACGAAAGCGCCTCCTCCCGGATACTCCTGGACAGGGAAAAACGAGAGGCCATCGCCCTTTTCTTCCAGGAGAACTTCGACCTGTTCCAGGTCAAGGAGGACTCGGTATACGTCCGCAAACCCTATTACGACGCGTCCGACCTGGCCCCCGAAAAGATCGAGGAGTGGACGGCGCGGCTCATCAAGATCGCGAGGTGATGACGTGCGAAAAGTTATCTGGAGTGCCGCGGCGGTAGTCCTTGTTTCAATAATGCTCTTTCCTCTGGTCGCGCCGGCGTGGGAAAGTACGTCGGTGGACCTTTTCGTCGGCGGCCGCGGCGGGTATCCGACCTACCGCATACCCGCCATGGTCGTCACTCCAAAGGGGACCATCCTGGCCTTTTGCGAGGGCCGCAAGACCGGCATCCTCGACCACGGCGACCTGGACCTGGTCCTGAAGAGGAGTTTCGACGGGGGCCGGACCTGGGGGCCACTTCAGACCATCGAGAAGAAGGGCTTCCAGACCTGGGGAAACCCCGCTCCCGTGGTGGACCGCGACACCGGCAGGGTGTGGCTTCCCTTTTGCCTCAACAACGACCGGGTGTTCGTCACCTGGAGCGACGACGAGGGCGAGACCTGGGCAAAGCCCCGCGAGATAACGGCCGACGTCAAGGAAGAGGGATGGACCTGGTACGCCACCGGGCCGGGCCACGCCGTCCAGTTGTCGTCCGGCCGCCTGCTCGTTCCCTGCGACCACGCGTCCATGAAGGGCGTCTATTCCCACGTCATCTATTCCGACGACCATGGAGAAACCTGGCGGCTGGGAGGCGTACTCGATAAGGGCACCGACGAGTGCATGGCCCTCGAGACCGCGGACGGACGCGTCTACCTGACCATGAGGAACGTCTACGGCAAGAGAAGAAGGGCCTACGCCTGGAGCGAGGACGGGGGCCTCACCTGGTCGCCGGTCATGATCGAGGAATCCCTCACCTGCCCCACCTGCCAGGCCAGCGTCGTACGCCTCGGTCCGGAAAAGGACTTTGCCGTCTTCCTTAACCCGGCCCACCGGAAAAGACGGAACATGGCCTTCCGAATAAGCCGCGACGGGGCCAAAAGCTGGAGCGAGCCGCATACCATCCACGCCGGACGCGCGGCCTACTCGGACCTGGCCGTCCTTCCGGGCGGCGGCGTGGCGGCCCTCTACGAGAACGGCGCTATTTGGCCCTATAGCAAAATCACCTTTACCGTCATCGATCCCGGATGGATCGAACAAGAGGACTGAGAATTTCCAGGGGGGCTTCTCTTCACCGCCGATGACGGAAAAGTTTCGGCCTTAATCTAAAAGCTCGACGAACGCGTCGATCCTCTCGTCCAGAATGGAGACGGCCTCCATAAGCTCGTCCTTGTTTTGAAAGGTCGAGCCCAGGCTCCTCAGGACCAGGTCGTGGCGGGGAGCGGATGAGCCGAGGGCGTCGTAGTCGATCATGTAGACCTGGTAGCTTCTTCCCTGGAAGTAGTATTTGCCGAACCTGCCCGGGTCCCGCGCGAAGGGCCATTCCTCTTTCAGCTTGAGATACCGGTGAAAGACGCGGGCGGCTTTTTCATCCCGAGCGACCATGCCCAGGTCGGGCGTGGCGTGGAGGCGGTCGGCCGCGAGTTCCACGAAGCCCTTGATGAGGTCTATGTCCTGGATGCAAAGCCCGTAAAGGTACCAGTCCCCGCAGGCGGCCATGACGGCTCGGGACTCCTTTTCTCCCAGGTAGGTATAGGAGGTGCACTTGGCCTCGCCGCAGGTGCGATGGCCGTATTGGCAGTAATCGCGCAGGTCCCGGCCCAGCCTGAGGGGATGGAGCAGGCAGCCGACCCTGGTCTCGGCCTTATCGAGAAACCCCGAGAAGGGGCAGTTGTAGATGACCTCGAACCTTATGGGAGGACGCGAGGACAAGACCTTCTCCCGAATCCGCTCCACCTCCGCGTCCGTGCCGTCCCAGCCCTCCATGGCCCCGGTCTGAAGACGCAGGACCGAGGTGACCAACTCCCGCGAGTGGCCCTCGTAGTTGTATACGCCGCAGCAGGCCGCGCAAGAGGGCGCGCTGAACAGGACGGGAGCAGGCTGGCAAAGATGGAACTCCTCCGGCATGGACGTCCATGCTAACCCGCCTTTCACCGGCGGTCCAATGGCCGGGCGCGATTACCCGTGACGGCATGGTCGAGACCGACTCGGGTGGAAAAGCCAAAAAAGGTTTGACCGCTCCGCCGCCGTATTGTATTTTCATTATTTAGTTTCTGTTGCACAACTGCTTAATGGCTTTCATTATGCGGTGCGGAGAGGATATGGACATGCAGATTTTCAGGGCGTCCATAAAGGACGGAAAAGATTTTAACGCTTTCAGGCGAGTTGAATGCCTGAGCCGGCCCTTTTCTATCCTTTCAAAAAACACCTCTCCTTTTGCTGTTTTTCATTTCCGTTTTTCATTGCCCCCACAGGGGCGCGCCCGGCGGCGGCTAAGTCAGCAGCGCGAGTTTTCGAAGGTTCCAGGCAAAGAACGAAAGACCCACCCAGGACTTGAAGCTCTCGAAACCTCTCCACAGGCATCGGCTCAGACCGAAGCCGCGAAGAAGGGCGGAAAGGCCGCCCTCGATCCCGGCCCGGAAGCGAAGAAGCTTCTTGAACCAGCGCTGACGCTCGTGCTCGATCCGCTCCGAACTCCTTTTGCCGGGCTTGGGAATGGCCAGGCGCTCGATATAATAAGGACCTTCGGTCGCAAGCTTCTCATTGTCCTCATGATAGAAGCGGCGGTCGCCGGTAAACTCGCGTGGAGCCTTGCCGAACAGGCGGACGTGTTTTTGCAAAATGTCCTCGAAAAGGTCGGCGTCGGAAGGGTTGCCCTCGCACACTTTATATTGAAGCACAATCCCCGACCTTCCCGTCGCCGCCATCACCTTGTGACCGAACTCGGTCGGGCTCATGGTCTTGCCTCTCCGGATGATATCAACGTGCGGCTCGAAAACGGAAACCACCTTCTCTTGCGCGGGAACCTTCTCGCCTTTTATAACCCGCCGCTCGCACTGCTCGACGCACTGCTCAGAAAGCGGCAGGTAATGATCGAGTTCGCTCTTGATCATGGTTGCCAGGCCCGCATCGCTGAAATAAAGCTCTCCGCCTTTAAGGGCCTCGTCCAGCGCCTCCCGCGCCGAGCGGGCCATGGCCAAGATTTCCGCCGAAACCTTGAGAAGGTCCCGGTACCAGACCGCCCGTTTCTTCTCGATCCCTTTGCCTTTGCCCATGGCGATCTGGTAAGCGCGCTTCTTGGCCCGCCGAGTCCGGTCATGATATTCGAACCCGAGACCCGGCAGCTCCTTCCGCGCTCCTTTCATCAACCGGTCCAATACACGGATGCTGTCAAAAAGAAGCGAAGCGTCGGTCGGATAGTGGATGTTGGCCTCGGCCACCGCGGTGTCAGCGCGGACCGCCTCGCCGTCTTCTACTTTTTTTTTAATGGCCAGGGCCACGAGCATTTCGTTGATCCGCTCCCAGGTCTCGGGGCGGATGCGTTTTATCGCCCGCTCCAGGCTGCTGAAATGGGGAATGTCCCGCCCGAAGAACCTGGTGAACTTGCGGAAATTGTAATCGGAACCGAGGCGGTCGCCGAGTTCCCGGTAGGAATAACACTTGAGTTGATAGATGACCGCGCTCCTAAGGACCTGCTCGACGCTCATCCCCTCGGCGCCGGTCTCCTTGAGTCCGCTTTGGAGATCATCGGCAACAGCTTCCAGAATTTCCTTGGCCTCGTCGAGCGCTATGCTCATCTTCTCAAGCTCAGTGTCTTGTTTGAAAAGATGGCCCGCTTTCAAAAATTCGTGGTCTTCAATGGTCATTTGCATTTTAATTTTCGGTCGCATTTTTCGCCCCCTTCACAGCATCCCGGCAAGTCAATCCTTGATTTTTCAAGGAGTTATTGTATCATATCAAGACCAAAAAGGGAAGCGAAAAATGCTTACAGCACATTGTTTTTATTGGCTTTTTCTAGTTACGCAACTGGAACTAATTAAGTATGGTGTCCAGATCTAATCTATGGATCTAAGGATCTCATGTCTAAGCAGAAGACTATGGGGATGACTTTAAATATCTCGCAATTTATTTTTCTCCACTTTACCATGGCTTGCAAAAGAAAGCTAGGTATGTATACTCCTTAAGGGAAGCTCAAATACATTAAATTTACATTGCTTTAGAATGATATAATGCCTCAAAAGAAGCGACCGGAATGTGTCAAGCAAAATGAGACACGCCTTTCCTGAATTTAGTGTGGCAAACTGTTTATTTCCTCCGGTTTCGCCGGTGGGTTGATCCACGCTTTGCCGGGCAACTCCGGCGCCGTCGGCGGTCTTTTCACGAAGCGCTCCGGTTTTTTTTCATAGGCGTGGTCGAGCGTTTTTTGCCTGGCGGCCACGATCTCGCTCGCCATTCCGTAATGGACCATCTCGGGCGTCATCAGGCCGATCCCGGTGTGCCGATGCTCGCGGTTGTACCAATCGAAAAACTTCACGCAAAAGGCCCTGGCGTCCTCGATGGAGCCGAACCGGCTCGGGAACTCGGGCCGGTACTTCATGGTCTTGAACTGGCTTTCCGAGTAGGGGTTGTCGTCGGACACGTGGGGCCGCGAGTGGCTCTTGGTCACGCCCAGGTCGGCCATCAAGAAGGCCACCGGCTTTGATTTCATCGAACTCCCCCGGTCGGCGTGGATGGTGAGTTGTCCCGGCTCGATCCCCTGTTTTCGGATGCTGTCCCCGATCAGGCGGCGGGCCAGCTCCGCGCTTTCGCGTCCGGCGATCATCCATCCCACCACGCAGCGGCTGAAGATGTCCATGATCACGTAGAGTTGGTAGCAGGTCCATTTGGCCGGTCCCTTGAGTTTGGTGACGTCCCAGGACCAGACCTGGTTGGGGGCCTCGGCCAGCAACTCGGGTTTTTTGTATCGGGGACGCCGGAGTTGGTTGCGCCGCTCCCGGACTTCCTTTTCCGAGTCGAGGACGCGGTACATGGTGCGGACCGAGCACAGCCATGTCCCCTCGTCCAGGAGCGTTGCCCAGACCTCGCGGGGGGCCTTGTCGGCAAAGCGCTCGGAGTGGAGTTCGTCCAGCACCCGGCGCCGCTCGTCCTCGCTCAACGACCTTGCCGGCTTGGCCGCGCGCCTCGGCGGCGGAGGCCCGAAGGGAATTTTAGCGCGACGATTAAACGTTGCTCGCGACAGGCCCAGGGCCTCGCAGGCGGCCTTGGCGCCGACCCGGGGAGCGGCCGTGCTTGCCGATTCCATCATTCGCTCTCTTCGCCGGGCGGCTTGGCCAGGGGTATCCCCAGCAGATCGGCAACTTTTTTTTGGAAGTCGATTATCATCTCGGCCTGTTCGAGCCGCTTTTGGAGCTTCCGGTTCTCGCGCTCGAGGCGGGCCACTTCATCGGCCAGCGGGTTTTTGGCCTTGGGCTTGCGGCCCCGCTTTACGGGCGAAAGCGCTTTCAAGGCCCCCTCGTCCCGCTGCTTGCGCCAGGCCGTCAGGTGCGACGAATAAAGGCCCTCCCGGCGCAGCAGGGCGCCGACCTCGCCATGCCCCGAGCAGGCGTCGGCCTTCCCGAGGATTGCGAGCTTGTAAGCCGCGGTGAAGCGCCGCCGGGCGGGCTTTTCCGGGACCTCCGGCTCGGGAAGAATGATCGGCGCCCCCACCCGCTCGGGCCGCTTGGCAGGAGTGTCCTCCGGCTCGGCCGTCCCGGTTGGGGAGACTCCGGTCGCCCTACGGGCTCCCTCCGTCTCCCCAACAATCCCTGCCTTCTTCCTGTCTTCATCCATCTCTCTATACATCCTAATACCTCCCCCGCCCTACAGTAATTTAACATAGGGGAAGTGTCTCATCTACGTTGGCACAGAGGGTGCCCCCCACCCCTGAGCCGAAAGCCAGTTCGCTTCTCTAACCCACGTAAGACGCGTGGAGGACCCTGATTTGAGACCGCGCGGAGGGATGGTAGGCCGACCCGTCTCTCTCGCCGCCGCGTCTTTCCACCTCTTTTCGCCATCTTGCCCATGTACCTATCCGGCTCCGCCGGCCCCGGGCGGTTTCTTACGAAACCGGCCGGGTCACCCCGCGGTTCGCTACCATAGTTATTGTACCAGAAAATAAATTCCCCAATATAGAAAAAAGAACCCTCCTATAAAAAAGGACAATAACGTCATTGAGCTGACAATTAAGGATATTAGTAAAAATGGATACATCCATTTATTAGAGCACTTCACGTTTGTAATGTCGTATAACCGCACGAAAAAAAATAGCCCTTAGCATCGCTGGCCGTAATGGAAGATAATGCCTCGCTTATTGCCGCGATTAATCGAGGATGCGTTCGCGCCTTGGCGGAGCGTAAATGATTCTTCACCTTGCTCCACATCTTTTCGATCGGATTGAAATCGGGACTGTACGGAGGCAGGAACACCAAGCGGGCGCCGAGGGCCTCGATAATCTCCCGACTTTGGGCGTCCTTGTGCACCGAGAGATTATCGGCGACCACCACGTCGCCCGGCCGCAAGGTCGGGCCAAGGATGTGCCTGACGTAAGACCGAAAAACCTCACGGTTCGCGGAACCCTCGATCGCCATGCAACTCACCTGCCCGTCAAAACGAATCGAGCCGATCATCGTCGTGGTATGCCAATGACCATGGGGGGCGTGATCACGGACTCTCTGGCCCCGGCGGCCCCGCCCGCGGTGGCGGGTCATGTTGGTCTTGGCGCCAGACTCGTCGATGAATACCAGCCGCCGAGCATCGCCGAGCATCGGACCCGCGCTCCACTCCAGGCGGGAATGGATCACGTCAGGCCGGTTTTGTTCGCTGGCCGAAAGCGTTTTTTTTTAGGCTGTACCCCAAGCGCGCAACGGCGCGCTGCACCGCCATGAGGGAACACGACTTGCCCGTGAGTTCGCGCAACTCATCAAGAGTCGCGTCCGGGTGGCGAGCAATAAGGCCGTCCAAACGCTTAAGGTCGGCGCCGCGATAAACGGCGGCGCGGTGGCCACGTTTACCCGGCTCGGTCGAGCCATGTTCCCGGTACTGCTTGAGCCAGCGTTGAAAGGTGCGCGTACTGACCCGAAAGATGGCGGCGACCTCCAATTGCGTGTAATCGCCGGTCTGATAGGCGGCAAGCGCCCGCTCGCGAATCTCTGAAGATGATATTCCCATGACAAGAGAATACCACAATCAATACGTCATGTCAATCGTTAAGTGCTCTAGAGAGGCGTTTATGAATTCCATCAATATTCATCGTCGAAGAACCCATTGATTTTCAAAAATTAAGTACGCTGTCCCCAGAACTAACGTAACCTAAGCGTAATGAGGGTCTGGCCGTTTCAACGGCCTTCCGAGCATGGCGAGTTCCAGGCCCGCGCTTTAGCGCGGGTTGACGGCCGCCCCGATATATTTTTCCGGGAGCGCGTTTCAACGCGCTTCTCGCGACAATGGATTTATCCGGGGAACGGCGCAAGGAGCGCCGCGGTCCAGGCAAGGGCGGAGCGGAGCGAGCCCGGGAAGGGGTCGCCGAAGCGTCCGCCTTGAGAAGGACGTTAAAACGCCCTCGATCGATAACGCGGGCCACCGAGTAACCCGCGCTGAAGCGCGGGCCTATTAGCTCGCGTCGCCCAAGCTCGCTCGGAAGCCCGATGAATCGGGCCGCTATGAACGCCTGGACGGTGAGGCGAGAGAGGCAAACGGTTTTGGGAATAAGTAACCCATGGGGTTCCGGGGACAGCATACTTAATTATTTAACAGATCTGGGGACAGCATACTTATCTCTCCTATGATGGTTGTCTACCCAACCTTTTAAATTAGCTGAATTATTTTACAAACTCAGCCTTTCGCTATTACTCCGTTCGGGAAGTCCTCCCAAATCAAGTTTTCCTGTAAAGTGATGTAAATGATCTTCAAAAATTTGCGAGCCAGTGCGATGATGGCCTTGCCCGCGCCGCGCCTGGCCTTGATACGCTCGTAGAAGCTCGACAAATAAGGGCTGTAACGCTTGGCGATGAGGGCGCATTGGACCAGGGTAGTGCGGCCGAGTTTGTTGCCCCGCTTCGTGATCCGGCCCGAGCGGCTGGTCTCGTTCGAGTTGCTAACCCGGGGGACGATGCCGAAGTAGGAGGCCAGCTTGCCCTCGTCGGGGAAGTCCTTGACGTCAACGATCACCGACAAAAGTATGGCCGAGCCAAGGTCCCCGATACCCTTTATGCTCTTCAAATTCTTGTGACCGGGAAGCTGATTGCCCGAGTCCTTGATGGCGGCCTCAAGCTCCTTGACCCCGGCGTTCAAGCCCCGAATCTGCTCCACCAGGACGCGGACCTCGGTCTTGACCATGGGGTCGAAAGGTATCTCCTGCACCGTCTCAAGGCCCTTCTCGCTGGAAAGATATTCCTTCTTCAGGTTGATGCCGTGGGCCGAGCAGATGTTGTTGATCTTGTTCTTCAAGGCCGTGCGAAGCTTCACCAGCTTGTCCCGGCTTTGAGTGAGGCTTTTAACCTGAGCGTGTTCCTTGTTCGGCATCCTCACCTCCGGCAAAAGGCCCTTGGACAAAAACAGGGCAAGGCGTCTGGCGTCGTTGCCGTCCGTTTTGTTGACCGACTCGCTGATGACCTTGAACTGGCGAGGGTTGACAACCACGACGCGGGAAACGAGGCCGCGAACGGCGTCGTAAAAAAGGCGGACGTTGCCCGTGACCTCAACCGCGATCTCGTCGGACTCGCGAAGCGTCGAGCAAAACTTCTCCAAATCCTCGAGACGCCAGTCCTTGAGATAGTTCCGTCCGTTCTCGGCCAGGACGCAAGAGGTGAAACAATTCCTGTGCAGATCGATTCCAATGTACCTTCCCATTTCCTTACTCCTCCCTAGAAATAAATTTGATCTAAGGTCGGAGTAGACACGCTTTGAGGGGCCGCCAAACTCCTATACAAGGTCTAGCCTTACGGTGGCGCTCCAGTCGCGGGGCTGACTAATCTCCTTTACGAGGTCATAAGCCTCACGAAAACGATCCAGCCCACGACCCGCCTACTCCAATAGATCATTCCTAACCTAGTTGAAGTATTTACCACCTCAAAACTCTTCATTCATACCATCTCCTTTATTTACGGCTGGGTCGCCCATGCATGATGCATGGGCGGCGTATGCCGCAGGCTGATTTTCTCCCGCTATCGGGCCCCTCCAATCGTCGGCCGGAACACGCCGTAAAACGCCTCCAAGCGCCCTCGGCCCCGAAGACAGCAGCCAGTTCGCTTCGCTCACCCACGCAATATGCGTGGGCGACCCCGGTACTCCGGCCACTTCGGGTTCCGGGGGGTTCCGGGGACAGCAGGGGGTTCCGGGGGGTTCCGGGGACAGCATACTTAATTATTTACGTTTCCGATATATCTTGACAATATCGGCAATGATATTGATTGAGGCTGGTTTTTGAATGGCTTGATAAATGTGGGAAACGTAAAGAAAAAATCTAAAACGCCCGTTAATACAATTATAATTGGTAACCCATGTCTGTATTTGCTTGGCCGTTTCAACGGCCTTCCGAGCGCGGCGAGTTCCAGGCCCGCGCTTTAGCGCGGGTTGCCGGTCGCGCCGATATCTTTTTCCGAGAGCGCGTTTCAACGTGCTTCTCGCGGCAATGGATTTACAGATCTGGGGACAGCATATTTATCTCGTCTTTATTTACGGCTAGAGAGGCGTTTATGAATATTCCATCAATATTCATCGTCGAAGAACCCAGTTGATTTTCAAAAATTAAGTGCACTGTCCCCAGAACTCACCTGTCCCCAGAACTCCAAAGCAGACGTCCCCGCTCGTCGCCGGAAAAGCTCATATGCCGACTATCTACATGGTATAGCAACATTGGAGTTCTTCTTTTGCTCCAAGGGAACGGCTTTCCACGGCCAGGCGGTGGATGACGCGAGCGGCCGTAACGCCGGGGAAGGTCGATATCGGGATCGGGGTCCTGAAGGGCGGCGGAAACAGCGGCGCCCGACCGGTTGAAATACCGGCCGGGCGTCTGGTTGCCATTAATCCATTGGCGAACGAGTAATATTTTCGATCACTCCCCGATGGCGATCCAGTCGAAGTTGGCCGAGCCGTTGGCGGTGGAGCCGTCGAGGACGGTGAAGCTCACGGTGCAGCCGGTGGTGGTCAGGTTGGTGACTTGATCCACGATCATGGTCTTGCCGCCTATCTGGGCGTCGAGGGCGCCGGTGATGACCTGGGGCGGCGAGGCGAAGGCGGCCGGGAAGGTGACGTTGGCCGTGCCGGAGGACGAGCCGGAGACGGTCAGGCTCTGCTGTCCGCTCTGGATTTTCTTGCCGGCCAGGCGCATCGAGTTCACGGCGTAGGCGACCGAGGTTATCTGGGCGCGGGGCGACATCTCGGGGTCGGCGCCCACCTTCACGCCCAGCCAGCGGTCGGAGGCGCTGAACAGGTCGTCGGAGATGGGGTTGGCCGCGCCGAGCTGTACGCTGTAGATGCCGCCGGTAACGGTTATGGACTGGGTCTCGCTCCAAAGGGCCGTTCCTCCCGAGGCCTCACCATAGATCGAGAAGAGGACCTCGATGGAGGAGCCGTTGAGGGGAGCGCCGGCCGAGTCGGTTAGACGCCCCTGGTAGTTGATCATCTGGGTCGAGGACGCGGCCAGGCAAACAAGGCTAACGAGCGTCCCCATCACTATCGCCGACGTCAAAATAATTTTCTTCACGGAAATGTCCTCCTTATTGTAATTATAATATTAGCAAGTCCTTTTCAATTATCAATCTCAATTATTCGCCGTGGGCCATCCAGGTGAAGCTCACGTCGCCGGTGGCCAGGTTGCCGCTTTTCGATTCCAGTACGGCCGTGAAGCCCACGCCCGTCACCTCGCTCACGCTTCTCGCCACGAAGGTCTCCCCGTTCACGTCGAGGTCCGTCCCCGACAGGGCCACCCGCGGAGGAGAAGCGTACAGCCGCGAGAAGTAGACCTTGACCGTCACCACCGAGGCGTTGTCCGCGGCGGTGGAGGCCAGGCCCGTCTCGATCAGGGCGCCCTCCAGCCTGAGGGAGTTCAGGGCCAGGGCCTGGCTCGCGATCTGGCGCCTGGGCTCGAGGCCCTCGCCTCCGGCGTAAATCTTGAGGAAGCCGTCGTCCCCGTTGAACAGCCCGGTTGGAAGGGCCGTGTCTCCGCCCAGGATCACGTTAAATATGCCGTCGGCCACGTCCACGGTCGATCCCTCCATCCACAGGACGGTCGAGCCGCCCGAGGTGGCGTAGACCTCGAAGGTCATGGCCACCTGGCCGGTGATGGGCTGGCTAAAGCCGTCAAGCAGCCGGCCCTGGTAGTTAAGGAGCCTCGGGGCCGCCGTCATGAAGTCGCTCGCGTCGGTCGCGTCGGTCAGATCGACCAGCTCCTCCCGTCCGTCGGGCACGCCGTCGCCGTCCGTGTCCGGGTCGTCGGGATCGGTCAGGTAGATCAGGTTCTCGTCCTCATCCGAAAGGCCGTCGCCGTCCACGTCCGCTATGCACTCCTCGTCGATCTCACCGTAACCCACGTCGCCCGGGCATTGGTTATCAACCGAGTCGCATAGCTCGGGAGCGCCAGGATAGACGTCCCCGTCGCCGTCGTTACAGTCGGGCCCGCTCCTGGTCGCGTAGGCGTCGCAGCCGGCGAACCAGGAGTCCGAGTCGCCGTCCAGGCAGGTTGCGCAGGAGGTCCAGTTGTCGGGGTCCGCGTCGTTACAGTCGGGACCGTTAATGGTCTGGTAGTCGTCGCACCCGTCGAACCAGGAGTCCGAGTCGCCGTCCAGGCAGGTCGCGCAGGAGGTCCAGTTGTTGGGATCGGTCGGATCGCAATCGGTCGCGTCGCCCACGCCGTCGCCGTCGGTGTCGCTCACGCACGGGTCAGTACCGAGGTTCATCTCGTCCATGTTGTCGAGCCCGTCGGAGTCGGGGTCGAGGGTCGAGTCGCCGTTCAAGGGATCGAGTCCGCAGATGAGGCCGGCCATCTCGAAGCCGTCGTTCATGCCGTCGCCGTCGGTGTCGGGATCGGTGGGGCTGGTGTGTTGTATGGCGTCCTCGCAGATGTATTGCTGAGTCCAGCCGCAGGGCAGGTCGTCCCAGGTATACTTGTAGGTCCGGTTGAAGCCGGCGCAGTTTTCTCCGTATCCGCCGTTGGGCTCGCCGCTGTTCCATCTCGTGTAAGTGACGGCGTTGCCGTTGGACCATTGCCAGTAGCCCTCGATGGATTGGTCGCTGAAACCGTGCCAGTACCAGTCCCATACCGATAAGAAGCCGGACACCCAGGAGTTCTCGGCCGAGTCGTTAAGGGCCACCAGTTCTCCGCCAAAGCCCTGGCAGGAGCTACGGGCGGAGGCCCAGGTAATCTCCGATCCGCAGAAGAGGTAGTTGTGCCCTCCATAGGAGCGCAGGGTGCATCCGGTGGAGCCGCAGTTGCCCTGGGTCACGCAGTCGAAGGGTATGCCGCTGATGAACTCGGCCCCGTCGGCCAGGCCGTCGCCGTCCATGTCGGGATCGCAGGGATCGAGGCCGTTCTGGGACTCGATGAGGTTCGACGCCCCGTCCGAGTCCGCGTCAAGGGCCGCGTCGTTTACCAGCGCGTCGACGCAGACGGTGGCGTACTCGTAGGAGTCGCTCATGCCGTCGGAGTCGGAGTCCGAGGAGCAGGGGTTCATGTTCTGAGAGTACTCGAGGAAGTTGCCCAGCCCGTCGGAGTCCAGGTCTCCAATCGAGTCCCCCGCGTTCGGATCGAGGCAAGTATAGGTTATTTCATAGCCGTCCAGCATTCCGTCGTCGTCACTATCGGGATCGCACGGATCGGTGGAACTTTGGACCTCGAGCAAATTGGACGCCCCGTCCGAGTCCGCGTCAAGGGCCGAGTCGCCCACCAGCGCGTCAATACAGGAATAGCCGGACTCGACCAGGTCGCTCATGCCGTCGGAGTCGGTGTCGTCCGAGCAGGGGCTCGTGCCGAGGCCGTACTCGGCAATGCTGAGCAGGGAGTCGGAGTCGGGGTCGCCCAGGCTGTCTCCCACGTTCGGATCGAGACAGGTATTGCCGTACTCGAAGCCGTCGTCCATGTCGTCATCGTCGGAGTCGTAATCGCAGGGATCGACGCCCGCCTGAGACTCGATCAAGCTGGACAGGCCGTCCAGGTCGTAGTCGGTGGCCGAGTCGCCCACCAGCGGATCGAGGCAGAGGTTGGCCATCTCGTAGGGGTCGGTCATGCCGTCAGAGTCCGTGTCGTCCGTGCACGGGTCCAGCGAGTTGTTGTACTCGAAGAAGCTCGTGTATCCGTCGGAGTCGGGGTCGTTCAAATGGTCGTCGTTCAGCGGATAAAGGCAGGAATGGTTGACCTCGAAATAGTCGTCCATGCCGTCCCAGTCGGAGTCGGCCTCGCACGGGTTCGTGTTCGCCAGGTATTCGGCGTAGTTGGTGAGACCGTCCGTGTCCGCGTCAAGGAGCGCGTCGTCGACCATGTTGTCCAGGCACCAGTCATAATTCAATTCATAGTATTCGTCCATGCCGTCCGAGTCGAGATCGGCCAGGGTGGTCCCGAACTCGAGCCGGATATTGGGCACGTAACCCGAGGCAAAGGCGTCGGGAGCGGTGGAACCCGACCAATCCATAGGATAGTTGTAGTTCCCGTTGTCCACGGCCCAGACCGAGCGGTCCTGGCTATTGAGACTGGCCAAGGCCAGGCCCGGAGTCGAGGCGCTCGAGTTATCGAAGCTCACGTCGATAAGAAGGTTGTCGGTCCCGTTGTAGAAGAAGGGGGTGTAAAAACCGAACTCGACCCATCCCGTTTGCGTTATCTCCTGCCAGTTAAAGTAGGTTTCGGTCCAGCCCTGGTTGTCCTCCAGGTCGGCGGAGGAGTATTCGCTCGCGCCGGTATGCTTGATCCTGATGGAGAACCACTCCATGGTCTGGCCGGGAAGGACGTCCACGTCGAAGGCCAGCGACTTGATTCGGCCGGCCCTTCCGATCTCGGAGGCCAGGTAGATGATCTGGGTGCGGGCGTCGTGATACCCTGTGTTGAAGGGCATCTCCCACGCCGTGTCTCCCGTCCCGATCTCGACCATTGCCAGGGGATCGTCGTCCGCCGCGTCGAGCGGGTCCTTGGCCGCGTCGATCTCGGAGCCGTCCCATTCCCCGCCGAAGTCCGTGTCGGGCGTGCATGGGTTCATCCGTTCATCGTGGGTAATTTCCTGGAGGCTGGTCTTGCCGTCGCCGTCCGGGTCCAGGTCGGAGTCGAAGACAAGGGGGTCCAGGCACGAGAGCCAGTACTCGATGCCGTCCAATAATCCGTCGGTATCGGTGTCGGCCACACAGGGATCGGTCTCGCCGGGGTCTTGTACTCCGTCAAGGCTTATGTCCTCGTCCCATCCGTCCCAAAGCCCGTCGCCGTCCGTGTCCGCCAGGGTCGGGTCCAGGCAGGGCTTGACCACGATCTCAACGTAATCGGACAGGCCGTCCCAGTCGCTGTCAACCTCGTTGTCCGAGGTGCCCTCCACCTGCTCGGTGCAGTATCCAACGCCGTCGCCGTCCATGTCCGGGTCGTCCGGCGTCAGGGCGCTGCAGTCGTTGTCCACCAAGTCGCACAGGACCTCGGTCGCGTCCGGGTTGACCTCGGGGTCCTCGTCGTCGCAGTCGGGGCCGGGGATGGTCACGTACCGGTTGCAGCCGGCCAGGTATCCGTCGGTGTCGCCGTCCGCGCAGGTGGCGCAGGCGTCCCAGTTGTTAACGTCGGCGTCGTCGCAGTCCGGTCCGTTGAAGCTGGCGTACTGGTTGCAGCCCACGTACCAGGAGTCGGTGTCGCCGTCCACGCAGGTCGCGCACGCGTCCCAGGCGTTGTCGTTGGCGTCGTCGCAGTCGGGACCGGGAATAGTCACGTATTGGTTGCAGCCGAGGAAGTAAGAATCCGAGTCGCCGTCCAGGCAGGTGGCGCAGGCGTCCCAGTTGTTAACGTCGGCGTCGTCGCAGTCGGGTCCCGGGATGGTGACGTAGGCGTCGCAGTTTGCCAGGTAGGAATCGGAGTCGCCGTCCAGGCAGGTGGCGCATGAGGTCCAGTTGTTGGGATCGAGCGGATCGCAGTCCACGTTGTCGTTGGACCCGTCGGAATCCGTGTCGGCCAGCATCGGATTGGTGCCGAGGTTGTATTCTTCCATGTTGGAGAGGCTGTCGCCGTCATAGTCGAGGGTCGAGTCGCCCCAGGCCCCGTGGGTGCCGTAGGTAATCTCCCACAGGTCGCCCATGCCGTCGCCGTCGGTATCGGCGCTGTTGATATTGGTGGTGACGTTCCCGTCCTCGCACGCGTAATTTAGGGACCAGGTAGTACAGGGCATATCGTCCCAATAGGCTGGGTTGTCCCGGTTGAAGGCGGCGCAGTTCTCTCCCGTGCCTCCGTTTGGCTCACCGCTTCTCCAATGGGAGTAGGTGACGGGGTCGCCGTTCGACCAGACCCAGCTACCCTCCGAGGCCTGATCGTTAAACCCGTTCCAGACCCAATAGCCCGCGTAAGCGACGTTGCCGGCCGCCCACGAGTTCTCGGCCGAGTCGTTAAGGGAAATGAGCTCGCCCCCGAAGCCCTGGCAGGATGACCTGGCGGCGGCCCAGGTCCTGTTGGTGGCGCAGACGAGGTAGTTGTGATCGCCGTAGGTCAGGTGCGTGCAGCCGGTGGAGGAGCAGGTCCCCATGTAGGCGCAGGGGAAGTCGAAAGTGACGCTGGCCTCCAATAGATCGGACGCCCCGTCGCCGTCGGTGTCGGGCGCGTCGGCCACGCAGGGGTCGAAGCTGCCCCCGTACTCCATCATGTTGGTCATCATGTCCCCATCCGGGTCTTCGTCCGCGTCGTCCGTCAAAGGATCGAGGCAGTCCATGTTGGGGAACTCGAAACTGTCCGGCATGCCGTCGGAGTCCACGTCCGCGACGGGGTTTCCAATATAAAGCTGAACGTTGGGAAAGTACGTCGTGCCCGAGGGCGTCGGGCTGGTTCCGCTCCACGTCAGCGGGTCGCCGTAGCTACTGTCGGTCCGGTAGTAAATCGACCTTGACGATCCGGTCGTGGAATAACGGACGTAGCCGTCGTTGGTATAGGAGCTATTGTTGAAGCATATGTCGATTAAAAGGTTGTTCGTGCCGTTATAGGTGAAGGGGGTGGAGAAATCAAAGGTATGCCATCCCGTCGCGGGCGCGGGCTCGTTGTTCTGATAGACCACGGTCCAGCCGCTCGAGTCCCACGAGGTGGGAATGGAAGTCGAGGTGGTGTGCTTCATGCGGATGGTGAAGGCGTTCATGGTCTGTCCGGGCGAGGTGGTCACGTACAGGGCCAGAGAAGTGATATTTCCGGCCCCTCCAAGCTCCGATTGAAAATACAAGCTCGTGGTGCGCATGTCGTGGTAATAAGTGCCAAGCGGACCATACCACGTGCCCGTGCCCGTGCCGATGGTTACCAGTCCCCCTCCCGCCTGGTCGTCCGAGTCGTCCAGGGGATTGCGAGCGTTGTCGATCTCCGAGCCGTCCCATTCCCCGCCGAAGTCCGAGTCCGCGGAGCAAGGGTTCATCGAGGCGCTGTAAGTATACTCCTGAAGGTTGGTCTTGCCGTCGCCGTCATAGTCAACGCCCGCGTCGTTCGAGTTCACGTTGAGACAGGGGTTGGCCGTCTCGAAGGAGTCGGGCATGCCGTCCCCATCCGAGTCCTGAGCGAAAGCGTGAAAAGGAAGTACCAGGAAAAGGGCCACAACCAGACCCATCCAAAACCTCAACCCGTTTGCCATCGTCAATCTCCTTTCAAGAGGGAGTCTTTTCTTCGTCCCGGCCAGACGAAAAGCGAATGCTCATGATGAGGACTTATGAACGCCGTTATTGAAGAGCTTCTTGCAAAAGTCCTTTTCTTTGCGGCATAGCCGCTTTGGAGTGCGGTCGCTTGAGACCGCTTTCGATGGCCTTGGCTTGACAAGGCCTATTAATACACCGGCTTGCCTCGCGTCAAGCCGCTCGGAAGAAAAGCGGCGTCGAGCCGCCGCACTCCAAAGCGGGAATTTTGCAAGAGGCTCTGAAAAATAAGTTTCATGAAAAATCTTCGAACCCGTCGGTTTACCATCAGGTTCATTGGGTATGATTAAGCGTTACGTGCCGTGAAGTATATTAGACCAATCGGAGTAAAACTGCAAATTAAATCGGCCCAATTGACAAAAATGATGCCAACCGCCCTTCCCCGCCGCGTAGTTTTAATAATAATAGCGGCTTACGGGCGCCGATTTATGACTTTACCAATTGATAAATCAAGGAATTTAAGCAAAATTGTGCATTACTCATAATTAAAGACCCGTCTGTGGGTTACCTGTTGGACGGTGCTCACCTGCTCGTCGTCGGCCGCGTCCGAGTCGAAATGAAAATCGTTCAAAGTCACCCTGGCGTCTATCTTACCCGAGAAACTCACCAGCGGGGCCTCCTCGGCGCCAAGCCCCGCGCAAAGCGGAGCCTTTTCTGAAATCTTGCTTTAAGATCAATTTGGCAACGTCTTTAAAAGTCGGATAGCTGTCACATAGTCCCGTGGTGACTCCAAAATCCTCGCAAGAGTGGTCAATGCCTTTTTCAAAAGCGGGGACGGCTTATTTTCCACAGTGATTTCGGCAAGTTGCAAAGGGGGCCGACTTTTCGGTCCGCCCGGACAAAATTTTCGAGAGAAATAGCGCGCATTATCGTTTATTATTCACAGCACCAGGGAACACGGCGATGTGGGTCTTGTCTCGAGGGGTTCTTTTTGGTCATGGGTGGGTATGATTGGAAAGGTCCGGGGATGGGGCCCGAGAGGGCCGGCGAGTCTTTTATTTTTTCGCGAGTCCGGCCGATCTTGACTTGACTTAAAGGTTTGGGGAATGTATGCTTTGTACATCAAGAATCGGATTGCCCTATAAGCACAAAAAAGATATCATCGTCTTCGAAAACAGGGATGCCCAATCACTTAACTCGAAGGAGGAAGAAATGAAGGCAAGGAAGACCGTTCCATACGCGATCATGGCGGCTTTATTGCTCCTGGTCTCGGGTCCGGCTTTGGCTGGTATGTCGAGCGCCAGCTACCAAATCCCGAACGACGTGCTCTCGGGAGGCGGCAGCACCATGAGCTCGGCCAATTACACCATGTCGTCCACTCTCGGGCAGTCGAGCCCGCTGGGCACGGCCTCGAGCTCGAGCTACGTCAACTACCCGGGCTTCTGGCAGGCCGACGAGTGCGTGTGGGACGCCGACGGCGACGACCTGGCCAACGCTGAGGAATACGGCTACGGCACCGATCCCTATAATTACGACTCCGACGGCGACAGCCTCGGCGACGGCGAGGAGGTCACCAGCGGCGACGACGGCTACGTGACCGACCCGCTCGAGTACAGCTCCGACGGCGACAGCCTCGGCGACGGCGACGAGTATGCCAACGGCACCAACCCCCTTGACGAGGACTCGGACGACGACGGCGCCGACGACTACGTCGAGGTCACCTGGGCCGACACCCTGGACCCGCTCTACTGGGACTCGGACGGCGACGCGCTGCCCGACGGTTTCGAGGTTGCCAACTACAACCATACGCCCGATCCCCTGGACCCGGCCGACGCCTCGGACGGTCCCACCGACTTCGACGGCGACTCGAACCCCAACGTCCACGAGTACTGGAACGGGTCGGACGTCTGGTCGCAGAGCATCGTAAGCGGCGCGGGTTGCTATAGCTGGGGCGACTCGGGCAACACCGTCTCGGCGGACGGACTGGTCTCGCCTCTTGACCTGGTTCCCCTGCAGAACCGGATCAACTTGAAACCCGCCTCCTATACGGGAGTCATTCCTCCCAACGGGGACTCCCAGGAGATGGACATGGACCAGCTTATCTCGCCCCTGGACCTTGGCATCATGAAGGGAATGGCCGCGCTCAGCAACACCTCGGGCAACCCGGCCATACCCACCGACCTGGTGGTCTCGGGCTCGACCACGCTCAGCGTCGAGGTGGGCTACACCTGCCACGTGACGGTGGGAGTGGCCAATAACTATCCCAACTATACCCCCAGCATCGGCGTGATCTTCAGCATCGACTCCGGCTCGACGGGCACGGCGACCCTTTTGGGCGGCGAGGGCGTATCGGGTTCCGGGCGCTACGACGTCTCGGGCGCGATCGCCTCGGGCGGACAATCGACGGTGGTGATGCGGGTGGACTCGGCGGGGACCATATACCTGAACGCCGAGGCCCCGGCCTGCAGCGCCGGCGGAATCGGACGCTACTGCCCCGGCGTAATCAAAAACCAGTTGGTTACCATTGTCGGATACTGAAATTTAACGGACCTTGAAAGGGCGGGCCTGTCCCGCCCTTTTTATTTCGTGCGCCAGGCATGGCGCGGAGCGCCTTGACTGGCGCTGTCCCGACGGCTGTGGTGGTCGATGGGGTGACTTGGAGGTGCAAGTCCTCCGCAGGCCCGGCAAGGGGAACTGCTAGCCGGACGGCAAGGGCGTCCGTCGCGAGGCGGAGTCTGAAGGAAGCCGCAGGCAAAACGCTGGCCCGACGAACAGGAATCGCATATGAGGCGGTCGCGCTGGGTGAGAAGGCGAATATCTTCAAAGCCCGATACTTGCACGGAAGGCGCGGTCGTAGATGCGGCGGTCATAAGCGTGAAGGTCACGCGTCTTACCCTGGGAGAACCGCAAGTTCCTTGGCTACAGCATGACCAGCAACAAGGAACCCCGCTTGAAACCCGCCCCGGAATCGGTGAAGCGCTTCAAGGGTCAGCTCAAGGTTTTGTTTCGGCAAGGCCGAGGGCGAAACCTCGGTCGTTTCATCAAGGAAGACCTGGTCCCGGTTATCCGTGGATGGGTCAACTACTATCGGCTGTCCGAAGTGAAGGTAGTCTTCGAGGATCTGGACCAGTGGATAAGGCATCACCTTAGATGCATCTTCTGGCGTCAGTGGAAGCGGAACTTCACAAGGGCGAAAAACCTGATGAAACTTGGACATGACGAAGAACACGCCTGGCGCTCCGCCACCAACGGACGCGGTCCCTGGTGGAACTCCGGGGCCTCGCACATGAACCACGCCCTGCCCAGGAAATACTTTGACGCCCTTGGACTCGTGTCACTGCTTGAGCAACTCAAACGATTTTGCGGTATCTTATGAACCGCCGTGTACGGAACCGTACGCGCGGTGGTGTGAGAGGACGGGGGCCGTAAGGCCCCCTCCTACTCGATTAGCGGGACGCCTCTTATCTCGTCTCGCTTCTCCTTATCCTTATTATCGGCGCCTGGGCGTATCTCATCTTTTGCTTGCCGGCCATGTATTGGTCTTCCGGCTTGGCCCTGAATACCAGTTCCAGGTTCCCGCCCAGCGTCGTCTGACCTTGGAAGATTTCCACCTCCTCCATCGACTCGTTCTTGGAGAAATAACCTAGAAGCTCGCCGGGCTCGCCCGTAAACCCGTCTCCGTCCAGGTCGGTCCCGGCGGCCAGGTAATAGCGGCCAGGGGGAACGTTCCAGATCGAGTAATTATAGAAGTACTTCGATCCGGTCTCGGCCCAACCCGCCGAATCGCACGTCAGGTTTCCCCTTTCGCCGGGCCGGCATTGGTCGGGATCGAAGAGGACCACGAAAACGGGGACCTTGATCTCATCGAGGAAAACCAGGTTCACCCCGTCGGTGCCTCCGTTTTCCGAACCGACGACCAACTCGCCGTAATGGGGTCCCGCGGAAACGCCGCTGGGGTCGATGGCCACCGTCAAGGTCGATCCCTTAAGCTCGTGGTGATCCACCCAGGGTATTGAATAGGACTCGACGGTCATTCCCGCCAGTCCGCCGGGGCCAAGGTTTATAACGCTTGTCACGCCCTCCGTTTGGTCCTGGTCGAAATAAAGGACTCGCGGCTCGACCGAGAGACGAGGCCCCTCTCGAACTTTGGCTCCCGCCAGAGAAAAGCCCGCCAGCGCCGCTTTCTCGGCGTTGATGATCCCGAATCCAAGATACGGATCGCGGCCGCCTCTGTCCCTTCCGGTTATGGTCCCTTCATATTCCGGATGGGTACCGCCTATCAACCGCAAGGCGTCTCCTTGCGTAATGGGATCAAGCCCGCCGGCGGACCTATAGGCCGACAATAAAAGCGCCAGCGCCCCGGACACGTGGGGGGCCGCCGCGGAAGTGCCGCCGAAGAAATCATACCGGAAAACCACCTCCCCGGAGCGGTCGTCCGCCCCGGTCGACCGGATCGAGTTCACGAAGCCGCCTCCGCTCAGCCTTGAACTTCCGTTGCCGGGCGCCGCCACCTCGACGTGCAAGCCGTAATTGGAGTACTCGGCCCTTCTTCCCGAAATATCGGCCGCGGCGACGGTTATCACGTTTTCATAAGCCGCGGGATACCTCGGCGCCCATGACCCGTCGTTGCCGGCGGAAGCCACCACCAACGATCCGGCCTCCATGGCGTCGGCCACCGCGCTCTCGAGGAGCCTCGAATCCCCGCTTCCGCCCAGGCTTAAATTGATAATGTCCGCCTTTATTTTTTGTCCATCAACCTCGGCCGGAGAAACGGATTCCCCGTGGCACGTGCCCAACCCGGCGGCGAACCTGATCCCCTGGGCTATGTCATAGTTCACTCCACCTTCCCGGCCCAGCACCCTGACCGGCAGGATTTTCGCGTCCCTGGCCACGCCGGACACGCCTATGACGTTGTCGGTCACCGCCGAGATAACGCCGCTGACGTAAGTCCCGTGGAATGAACTGATGGAGCCGTACAGCTTGTCCCCCGCGTCGTAGGGGTCGGGGTCCACTCCGTCTCCATCAAGGGAGCGGCCCGGGTCCAGGACCAGGTCGTGGCCCACCACCGTCATGCCGTCTCGCAAAACGTTCGCAAAAAGGTCGGGATGGTCGTATAAAACTCCCGTGTCGACCACGGCCACGATTATCCCGGACGCGTTGTCGATCACCTCCCACGCCCGATAGGCGGCGGTCAGGTCCAGACCCCATTGGGAAGAATAATAGAAATCGTTGGCTCCCAACGAGTCGGCTCGGTAGATGTAATTCGGCTCGGCGAACTCGACCTCGGGAAGCTCGGAAAGCCGCTCGATTATTTCCAAAGTGGCGGCGTAATCGTCAAGGGAAGCCGGCGTTCCGCCGCCGCGCTCGCCGGGCAAGGAAAAAGACAAAAGCGCGGTACCATCGTCTCCATCCACTTCCACTTCGGCTTCCACCATCTTGGCGGCCCGCGAAGCCAGGGCTCGGGGGCCGTTCGCCTGGGCCTGGAATTCCGGTTTGAATTTCACCACCGCCTGTCCGGGCACGAAGTTTCTTTCCGGGTCCTCGCTCGTAAATCCAAACGCGTCCTGGGCCGAGTCGGGCCAATCGGAGGACGTGGCCAGATTGTAGATCGAGCGTCCCGAACGGCAGCGGACGAGGAGGGAATATTCCCCCGATTCAAGGATGGTTAGGGTCTCCTTTCCATCCTCGGCCCAATCGGAGGAATCGATCGATTCTCCGTCTTTAAACAGCGATAGTTTAACGTCTCCGGACTGGCCGTCGAACTCGACCCAGGCAACGTCGCCGCTCTCGAAAAAGACGCGGTAATAATCTTCAGGGTCCAGGGCGTGGTCCACGTGACCCGCGACCGCGTCGAGCCTTCCCATCCGCTGGCCGGGCAAAAAGTCGTTGTCATGGCGCCGCCTTCCCGGTTTCTCGCCCGGGAAGTCATGGTCCAGCGAGAGATAGGAGGGAACGGCCACTCGCCCCGACAGGCTGACGTCTCCGAACCTGACGGGACCGTCATGAAGCGGGCTCCCGCAAGCCCCCCCGAAAAAAAAGAGCAAATGAAACAAAGAAAGGGAAATTTTATTTATGAGGGATAAGACTCCTCGATCCGAAAGCCACTCCTCCATCATAATCGAGCGGCTTTTCAATTTGACTATTTCATTGAACATCGGCGAAAATTTATTCCTTTTCGGCAGTATAACATAAATCGCGATTATTGCGGACCATACCCGGGCGTGCTAAATTATTACTTGCGGTCCCGATGACGTTTGTCCGGCTACGGGAGTAGGGAAGTCGCGGCCGCCATGACATGGAGGAAGTCCCACGCGCGCCAATGAAAGTGCATCTCGATAACCGGGGCAGGAACGTCATCGTTTTTATCCTGGCTTTTTCCATGATCTCCATCTTTGTCTACTGCCTGGTGAGCACCACGTCATGGATCAACCGTTCCTTTCCGGGCTTCGTCGTCCTTAACAACCGACTTGTTCCCACCATAAGCATGCCGGGATGGGCGGGACTTCAAAACGGCGTCAGGTTCGGCGACGTGGTCCTCTCAATGGACGGGAAAGAACTCGCCGACGGCGACGAGATGAACGCGATGGCCGCCCGCAAGGAGCCGGGCGCGCCCGTTACTTACACTCTCCGAAGGGGGAAGGACGTCCTTCAAGTCACGGTCCCCGTCTCCACCTTCACGCTGGGCGACTACCTCCTCCTGTTTCCCGGCTTCATGCTTATCGGTCTTTTCTATTACGCCGTGGGAGTGGCCGTTTTCTATATCAAACCCAACGACACCGCCGCCAGGGCCATGATGCTAAACGGCGTGGTTATCGGGATGGCCATGGTGGTTACCCCGGAATACGCCACCAACCATACCAACCCCTTCAGTCTCTTTCTGCTTCCCCTGGCTGGACCGAGCCTGGTGACGCTCGGGCTGTATTTCCCGGAAAAGTACAAGATCGCCAAGTACGCCATGCCCGCCGCCCTGGCCAGCGGCGTCCCCATCATCATTCCCTACGCGTGGCTTTTCCACGACGTGGAAAAGTTCGTCATAGTCGACGCGATAATGCTTGTCCATATCAGCGTTAACAACGCGATCGGTCTTTTCCTGATGTTCTTCTCTTTTGTCCGCTCAAAGGACCGGCTTACCAGGCAGAAATTCAAGATCGTCAGCTTCGGCATAGGCCTGGCCATCGTGCTGGGCGTACTGTTCATGGTTGGCCATCTCATCCTTAAAATAATGAGCTTCTTCTGGTTTTTGCCCTTCGGGCTCCTGGTCATTCCCCTTAGCATCAGCTACGCCATCCTTAAGAACAACCTTTTCGACGTGGACGACTTCATTAAGAAGTCGCTCGGCTGGGTCGTCTCCAGCGTCCTGGTAGTGGCGTGTTTCTCCGGCCTTAACGCCCTTGTCGGCCTGGCTCTCAGCCATATCACCGCGGACTACGTCCAAATCTCCGAGGGCATATCCGTGCTGGTGGTGGTGGTCCTTTTCCTGCCCATGCACAATATTATCAAAACCTTCATCGACAAGAGGTTCGCGGGGGAGGAATACGAGTATCAGGACGCCCTGCTCAAGTCGGCCAAGGTCTTGGCCAGGATCATCGACAAGGACAGGCTGTTTAACGACCTGCTTGACACCATTCTCAACTCTATCAAGATCGAGCGTGGCGTTCTTCTGATCAGGGACGAGGAGACGGGGGCCTTCCACATTCAGGCCGCCCGGGACTACTCGATGGGATTTCAACCCGGCGGGGGTTCCTTTGGCCACGACGAGGAATACAGGCCCGTCTGTCTCGAGCACGACAACCCCTTAGTCTTCCACCTCGAGGGAATAAGGACCCCGCTTCAAATCCACCACGTCGAGGCCCCGGGCGTGTTCGGCAAGGACAGGGAACCGATGATCCTGGCCATGCGCTCCCTGGGCCTGGACCTGGTCGTGCCCATTTTCTTCGAGCACCGCATGACCGGAATCCTCGGATTGGGGCCCAAGGGAAACGGGGCGTGGTACACGAGCGTGGACGAGCACCTTTTGCAGACGCTGATGGACCAGGCCGCCGTTTCCATCGAGAACGCCGACAACATCGAGAAGATGAAACAGATGGTCAAGCTCGAGGCGGCCTACGAGGAACTCAAGAAGGTGGACGAGATGAAGGACAACATCCTCTCGATGGTGTCGCACGACTTAAGGACGCCGCTGACCGGAATCCTCGCCTACGCGTCCCTTATGAAGGAGTCCATCGGCTCCCTGGACGAGAAGAGCCAGATCAAATACCTCACCGTCATCGTCGAGCAGGGCGAGAGGATGACAAGGCTCATCAACGACCTGCTCGATATTCAGAGGTTCGAGTTCGAGAAGGCCACCATGGAGTTCACGGATATAAACCTGCCCGACCTCGTAGCGAGCACGGTCGAGATATTCAAAGGGGCCGCCGAGGAAAAAAGCATCAAGCTCTCCAGCCAGGTTCCAAGCGAGGAAATTATGGTCCGCGGCAACTGGGACCGGCTCCAGCAGGCTTTGACTAACCTCTTGTCCAACGCCGTCAAGTTCACGCCAAAGAAGGGCATTATTCGAGTGTCCATCGAAATCCGGACCAGAAGCGGCAACAAGGCCGCCAGGGTCTCGGTTACCGACAACGGGCCGGGCGTGGATAAAAAGTATCACGCCAGTCTCTTCGACAAGTTCCAGCAGGGCGACAAGCTCATCCGCGACAAGGCCCAGGGAAGCGGCCTGGGCCTGGCCCTGGTCAGGGAAATCATCCGCGCTCACGATGGGAAAGTGGGACTGCAAAGCGAGCCGGGCAGGGGCAGCTCCTTCTATTTCCTCTTGCCAACCAAGGAAAGCACGCCAAGCGACCACAAGGAGGGAAACAATGACTAAGAAGGTGCTCATCGCCGACGACGACGACCTCTTAAGGGACGCCATCAGGCTTAGCATTCAAAAAGACGGCTACGAGATACACGAGGCCAGGGACGGGATCGAGGCCCTGAACAAGGCGGCGGAGGTAATACCGGACCTTATCATCCTCGACGTCATGATGCCGGGGATGATCGGCTACAATGTCTGCCAGAAATTGAAAAGCAATCCCGCGACTAAGGATATCTTCGTCATGTACCTGACGGCCAGGGGAAACGAGCTGACCGACGGCGCGGTCAAGGAAAGCGGTGGAGACGGTTTCTTCGCCAAGCCCTTCTTGCCCACCGAGCTGCGGAAAAAGGTGCGGGATATCCTGGAGTCCAGATAACTTCTTTCCGGCCCGGCTCAGGCGCTCTTGATACGGGCCTCCCCCGTCTGGCCGTTCTTTTTTTGCGGAAGGTTCGCGTTAAGCACGTCGTAACTGATAATTCCACGGTCATAGAGGGACTCGAGCTGGCGGCCCAGTCCCTGCATCCCTTCGGAAACCCCGGTGGCGATGGTCGTCTCGAGCTGGTGGACCTTGTTTTCCCGGATCAGGTTCCTCACCGCCTTGTTGGCCACCAGTATCTCCGAGGCCAGCACCCTGCCCTCCACGTCCACCCGGGGCAGGAGTCTCTGGTTGATTATGCCCTGCAGGCACGAGGCCAACTGGTACCGGGTCTGGGCCTGTTGCCTGGAGGGGAACACGTCCACAATCCGGTTTATAGTCGAGGCCGAGTCGTTGGTGTGGATGGTGGCCAATACCAGGTGGCCCGTCTCGGCGGCCAGAAGGGCGGCCGCTATGGTATCCAGCTCGCGAAGCTCCCCAATCCCTATTACGTCGGGGTCCTGCCTCAGCGCGTGGATAAGGGCCGCGGGGAAGTCCTTTACGTCCATGCCCACCTCCTGCTGGATCACCAGGCTCCGGACGGGACGATGAACGTACTCGATGGGGTCCTCGATGGTTATGACCTTGCAACGCCTCTCCCGGTTCACCATGTCCAGGATGGCGTTAAAGGTCGTGGTCTTGCCCGAGCCGGTCGAGCCGGTGATGAGGATCAAGCCGTTAGGACGGCGGGCCAGGTCCTCTACCACCTCGGGAATCCCAAGCTCCTCGAAGCTGGGGATGCGGGTTATGCCAAGGCGGATCGAGGCTTCCATCGCCCCCAGCCTGCGGTAAAGGCTCACCCGGAAATAGCCCAGGCCCTCGACCGATCTCGAGAAGCAAAGCTTCCAGTCCCGGGAAAAGGACTCGCGCTGGACGTCGTCGAGAAGGGGCGCCATCATGGACTCCACGTCGCCGACCTTGAGGGGCTCGGTCCCCTCCAGGCTCAGTATCTCTCCGTTGACCCGGATAACCGGGGGCACCCCGGCGGCAAGGTGAAGGTCAGAGGCCTCCCGCGCCCGCGCCGCCCCTATCAAGCCGTTAAGCGTCGTCATTACAACTTCCTCCATTCGTATAGCGGCCAGTATATGCGAGCAATGCGCATCCAATTGTCGTATTGGGACAAATAACCAAGACTGTAATTGCCCCTTTGCTCAAAATATACCTCCTGGAGAAATGCGTACTCGCCCTCCGGGACCACGGTGGGAGCCAGCTTGCAGGTGGTTATATCTCTTATGATAGCGGGGACATATGGCTGAGATTCTTCCGGCGCTATTTCATCGTTAATATAGAGCACCCCACTATCCACCTCGACCACGTCGCCCTCGAGAGCGATAATCCTGTAAATGTTGTGAGCTCTATATAAAAGAGCGCCCCGCTCCAATTTGTCCCGGCCGAAATCGACGGGAACGGAGAAAACCCTGTCCCCGTCGCGGACGTCCATAAAATAATGAGCGTCGTTAATGACCAGGAACCGGTTCGGGAATAAAGAGGAGATGAGAAAGTCAGCGGCCAAGTAAGGCAGCGATATAACCATGACCGCCGAGGCCGCGCTCATAAACGCAACGTTAGCCTTGGCCGAGTGGCCTCTATCCTCGAGATGCAGCCTGGTCGCCTCGAACCCGGCGGCCAAGAGCGTAAAAAGAACCATAACCGGATAGCCGGGAATGGGAACGTGAAATACCATCTGCGCAAGGCCCGCCGCCACGAGAAGGGACGTGGCCAGGAGGAACGCCAGGCCTTCCTTTGGCCTGCCATGCAAAAAGAACCACGGGCCGAAAAGCATGCCCGAGGCGGCGACCCGAAATGGAGGCATATATTGCTCGAGTCTTTCCCGGAAACCCTCTTGGCCATCCCCGCGGACGTTCCCTATCGCATCCTCGATTCTTCTGACGGCTCTCGCCCGCGTCCCCAGGCTCGCGGCCACCGACTTTTTCCTCTCGAGCAGGTCCGTGGACCCCGAGCCGCCCACCTTGGGATAGGTCAGCGGGGCCGGTGGGGGCTCGCTCATCGAGGCCCCGCAGGCCATGCACTCCTCCATGCCCGGCATCACGTGGGCGTCGCACCTGGGGCACTTCATGAGTTACCTCTTGGCCGCCTTGACAAAGGGAGCTATCCTGATCCGGCTTTCCTTCTCGTAATACTCGTCCGTGGTGGCCGTGGCCTTGATCGGTCCAAGGAACTCACGGAATAACTCGCGCGCGTCAAGGCATCTGGGTCCTTTGATTCCCTTGACCCAAACCTTGACCTCGCCCTCCTTGGATATCTCGATGTCCAGTACTTCCCGTTCCATGACGCGACTCCTTCCATTCGTCCTTGTCAAAGCTAATCCCTGGTTCCGGTCAGGCTCCGGATTCTTTTCCAGACGCTCGTTTTGGCCAGGTCGTTTTTCAATTTTTTAGCCTCGTCCAGGTCCGGCCTGACGGCGAGGGCGTCCTCCACGTGGGTCAGGGCGGACTCCCGTTTGCCCGCGGCGTAAAAAGCCTGCGCCAGCCTGAGATGATTTATGGCCTCCCTCGGCTCGAGATCGACCGCCTTGGCCAGGTATTTTACCGCCTCGCGGTGGCGTCCGTGCAGGATCAGCATCTCCCCCGCCCGCCTCATGATCCACCACCTGGAGACGCCGCCCACCTCGAGGGACTTGTTAACGCAGTGCTCGGCGCTCGGAAGCTTGCCGGAAATTACGAGGGCCTCGGCCCGGCAGAGCCAGATAAGCCAGTGGTCCTTTTTCACCCTCTGGGCCGTGTCCAGAAACCCCATGGCCTTTTCGACCATTCCCATCCGGGCCAGGGCCGAGGCCCGGGCAGCGAAGCAGGGTCCTGAACCGGGGCAGTGCTCGAGGCCCCTCGCGGCCCAAAGCGCCGCCTCATCGTGCTCGCCCATGTCGAGGAGGGCCAGGCATTGGCCCACCCAGGCCTCCTCGAGCTGGAGGTCCTGGGAAAGAGCCCTCGAGTAATACTTGAGGGCCGCCTCGCTCGCGCCCGCGTGCATGGCCCGGGTCGCCCGCTCGAGATAAAAAACGTGGTCGCGGACCTTCACGTCGTCAGTCGGAAGAGCGTCCGGCTTCCCGACTCGCTCGTCCAGTTCCAAATATTCTCCGCGTCCCATTGCTTATTCCTCCAATAGTCCCGCCCCGAAGTCGGTCAGCTCATCCTGTGCATCTTGATCTTGATACGGCCGTCCTCGTCCACTTCCTCTTGCCCTGTTTCATAGCCGCGCCTCTCCAGCTCGACCATCATCTTCTGGTAGGCGTACTGTTGGCGGACCCTTCCTATGACGCGCGCGCCCTCCTCCTCGAGCTGGGACTTGGTCATGTTGGCGCCCTTTACGTGCACGGCGAAGCGGCCGCGGGGGTCCTTGTAAAACTCGACCTGGACCCCGTCGCGCTGAAGGGTGACCCGCTCGTCCTCGGCCAGGGCCTCGGCTATAACGCGCGACCGTTCCATGGCGACCTCGACCTCGTTCATCGACTCGAGGTCGCGAGACTGGAAAGCCCCCCTCGCCGCCCGCCGATAGCCAAGGGCGCCGGCGGCGGCCGCGGCCGCGGCGCAAAAGGCCGGCCATCCCCCGGCCGCCATCACCAGCGGCGTGACCACGAATATACAAGACATGGCTTTTCCTCCCTCTTAAAACTCGATATTGCGGGCCGCGGGGACCTGAGACCCCTCCTCCTCCGGCGTGGCCCTTCGAGCCCGGCCGGCGGCCCATTTACGAAGACCGTCTATCTCCTCCTCCATGGTGCGAGAAAGAGGGACCGTCTCGAGCACGGCCTCCAAGAGGTGGCCCTGCGAAAGGGGCTCGCCCCGCTCGTAGGAGGCGTACATGCCCGAGACCACCACCTCCTCGATCTCGGCCCCCGAGAACCCCCGAGTCCTCTCGCTCAGGGACTTGACGTCGTAAGCGGCGGGGTCCATGCCCCGCCGGACAAGGTGAATGCGGAATATCTCCGAGCGCTCGATCGCCTGGGGAAGGTCAACGAAAAATATCTCGTCAAATCGGCCCTTCCTTAAAAACTCCGCCGGAAGCTCGGAGATGTCGTTGGCCGTGGCCATCACGAACACCGGCGCCGTCTTCTCCTGAAGCCAGGTGATAAAACCGCCGAACACCCTAGCCGCCGTGCCCCCGTCGGAGGAGCCCGAGCTCCTGGTGCCGGCGAAGGCCTTCTCCACCTCGTCCACCCACATGATGGCGGGCGCCACCTGCTCGGCCACCTCGATGGCCCTCCGCAGGTTGTCCTCCGAGCTGCCGACCAGGCTCGAGAAAACGCGGCCCACGTCCAGCCTTAACAGAGGCATCTGCCACCTGCCCGCCAGGGCCTTGGCCGCCAGGCTCTTGCCGCATCCCTGCACGCCGATAAGCAGCACGCCCTTCGGATATGGAAGCCCCAGCTTTCTCGCGCCCTCGTCGAAACCCAGGCGCCGCCGGTCCATCCATTCCTTCAGGGTGCGAAGGCCGCCCACGTCCGACAGGCCGAAATTGGAGTCGTAATACTCGAGGGCGCCCGAGCGCTTGATGAGTTTTTCCTTTTCCCGGATCACCTTCTTCACGTCCTCAGTGGTGAGTCTTCCCCCCTCGACCAGGATTTTGGAAAGAACGTTCTCGGCCTCGTCCCTGGTGAGTCCCATGGCCGCCGAGGTCAGACGCTCCCTGACCCGGGCCTCGACTTTTATGTTGAGGTCGGTCCTCGAGTTGACCTCCCTGGCCGTGCGGTCGATCAACTCGCCCAGCTCCTCCCGCTCGGGAAGACCGAACTCGACCGCGGTCATTTCCTTCTCCAGCTCGACCGGGGTCTCCAGGCGGGGCGACACCAGCACCAGGCTTTTATAAGAAGTCTTTAAATAGGACCCAACCTCCCTGAGACGCCGGGCCACGACGGGATTGCCCAGGAAGGGGTGGAAGTCGAGCAGGACGAAGATGGCCGGCTCCATGAACTTCACCACGTGGTCGAGAGCGGCCAGCGGGTCCTGGGTCGAGTTGTCGCGGGCGTTTTTCGATTCCATGGCCGTTCCCGGCGCGTGGAAACCCATGCTCGAGGACCACAGAAGAAGGCGCTTTTCCCTGGACTTGGCTATCTGGTTCAGGACCTCGATCACCCTCGTTTCCTCGTGGCTGATGACGGCTATGAGAGGGTACCTGGCCCTGATCAGGACCTCCAGTTCACGCGCCGCGTTTTTGGACATCTTCCATCCCCCTTATCTCCTCGAACATCTGAAGCAAACCCGGCGTCAGGTGTGGAATAATCACCCTGCCCGCCTCGTCGATTATGAGTTCCCCCGTTTCTCCCAGCCAGGCCCTTATCGAGTCGGAGGCCATTCCTCTTTCCTTTATCGTCTCGTTCTTCTGGTAGGGCGCCTCGAGGTCCAGTCCCGCGTCCCGGGCGGCCTCGACCAGTTTCTTCACGTCCAGCGGGTCCCGCCTTTGCCTGAGTTCCCTGCAATAGGAAGTCCGGGACTTAGGCGGCGGGACATAGTTGTCGAGAATATGGAACCTGAGATAGGGAAAGCGCTCGGCCATCAGCCTCACCGCGGGAAAGCCGCAGCATTTGAGGTGCCCCGGCAGTAAAAGGTGCCTCACTATCACCCTCAGCCCGGCGTCCACGGCGCGCTCGATATTTCGAGTCACCGTTTCCATGTAATTCTTTACCCCGCTTATCCAGCCCGCGCAGTCGTCGTTGCCGAAGTGAACGTCCGCCACTACCACGTCGGCGGCGTCGGCCGCGGCGTCGGCCACGAACGATCCATAGTACATATTGGAGTTCCACACCCGGGGCCGGACGTTTATCGCGCCGAAAAGGGCAAGGGCGGCGGGAAGGTTCGTCGCCGGCTCGCCGCCCACGGCGCAAAGGCTCCTGGCGGCGGAAAGGCCCGGGTCGAGAAAAAGAGGATGCCCCTCGAGCGGACGGGATTGGTCCTTGCGATTTTCCTTGCCCGAGTTCCTGGAGCAAACTTTATCGGCCAGGTAACAGAAGCGACAGGAGAGGTTACAACCGGTGAAGAAGACCTCGTAGGCCGGGTTAAGGGCGCGCTCCTCGTTCAAGAGCAACCCGGCGTAAAACACTTCGCCAAAGGCGGAGGCCCCGCATTTTCCAACGGCCCCGGCCAGACGATTCACGCCGCATTCCCATGGACAGAGGCGACAATTTTCGAGTTCCTTTAAAGAGGAGAGAACCAGCGACCTTATCCTCGAGTCCTCGACGTGTTCCAAGAGCCCATGACCCTGAAAAGCTCGCGCCGCTCTCATGTTTATCTCCTTTCCGTCAGTTCCCCCCTCGTGACATTCTCCCTCCATCCATTCAGTTTGATGATTCCCGATTCCGCGGGGATTCAAGATTTCATCCCCATATGGCTCGACTTCAAACATAACGTTCATAAAAACGAAGGAAAAGAAATAAAGTTTCATTCGCTGGAGCGGAATAAAAAAAAAGCCTTCACGGGATTCATGAAGGCTTGTTTCTAATAATGGAAAAGTTACTTTCCGGCCGGTCAAGGGCCGGGGGGGACCGCGATATCAAGGACCGATCTTCTGGTGGAGGTTTGGCCGTCGCTCGAGATTATCTCGATATCTATGACAAGTTCTCCCGGCGCCGTGCCCCCGTAAAAAGCCGCGTTAAAAAGCGTCCCCTGGAAGGCGTCGTCAAAAAAAAGCGCGGTGCTCCCGTTGCTGACGAAAGTGACGCCCGGCGACGGGGCGCTCTCGATGGTAATGGTCACGTCGGCCAGTTCTCCTTCCGGGTCCCTGAAGGAGTACTGAAGAGGGTTGGGAATGGTCAAATAATAAACCGTGGCCCCGAAAGGGCCCTCGATTACCGGCGCCGTGTTCTTGGTCCAGTTGACGCCCGCGGGCGCGAGAGATGTGACAAGGTCCGGATTCTCCACGTGGAGGGCGAAGCGGCCCGAGGCGACCTCAACCAGGTAAACCGACTGGTCGGTACCTTTCACCCAGGCCTGCCCCAGGCTTTTATCTCTGGCCCGACAAAAATCGAGCGGGCCGGGAGAAGACACCAGTCGTATTTCAGACCCGTCTTCGCGCAGGAAAAGCCCGCGGGTCCCGGCCACGAGAAGGTCGCCGTTGTCGAAAACCTGCACGTCCATGGCGCCCGGTCCGAAGTCGGCGATTTCCTCGGCCGCGCCGTCCTCCCCATACAAGGGTTTGGCCATAAGCTTTCCGCAGCCGTAAAGTATCCAGGCGCTTGTCCCTCCCGGGGCGATGTCGAAGGCGACCGGCCTCGAGCACCCCTCGACGGGCGAATCCAGGTCGCCGGTCAAGTCCAGCTCGGAGGTGAACAGCACGTCGGCCTCCTCGATAAGGTTCACGCCGGTGGTGGTGTCCCCGCCGAGCGCGTATAACTTGCCGTCCGCCCATCCAAGGCGAAGGTCGATGAGGGAACCCGACTTTATTTCGTCCAGCCTCGTCTTGGGATACATCATCCCGTCCTCGAGGTTGAGTTCCAAGACCTCGTAATCCTCGGTCACCACGTAGGCCGCCAGCGCGTCCCGCTTAAGAAGGAAATGTATGAACTTGAGGTCCAGATCGACCTCCTCGGCGAACTCGAGCCTGGTCCTCGATCCATAGGCGTCGGTCTCGAAAATTCTTCCGCCGGCCACCAGGTAATAGACCCTTTGGGCGAATTTGTATTCCGAGTCCGTTTCCACGCACGCGACGGCCGCCGCGAGGAGAGCGAAAAGAAATATCAAGCGCGAGGTTTTCATGTCCCGCCTCCGATTTAGTTTGGGCCCGTGCCGTGATCGATCGTCAAAAGATATGGCCTCCCTCAGAACAGCGCGCTTACGAACTCATCGGCCTTGAAGGGCTGGAGGTCGTATATCTTTTCACCCACTCCTATGAACCTTATCGGTATGTTGAACTCGTCGGACACGGCCACGATGATCCCTCCCTTGGCCGTGCCGTCGAGCTTGGTCATTATCAGTCCGTTTATTTCAAGCGCCTCGTTGAAGCTCTTGGCCTGCTGGAGCGCGTTCTGGCCGGTGGTCGCGTCGAGCACGAGGATGGTCTCGTGCGGCGCGCCCGGGGCCTCGCGGGCGGTAATCCTTTTGACCTTTTTAAGTTCCTCCATCAGGTTGACCTTGGTATGGAGCCTGCCCGCCGTGTCGATTATGACCACGTCGGTCCCTCTCGCCTGGGCCGCGTGGACGGCGTCGTAGGCCACGGCCGCCGGGTCGGCCCCTTCCTGGTGCTTGATTATGTGGGCCCCCGAGCGCTTGGCCCATATCTCGAGCTGCTCGATGGCCGCGGCCCTGAAGGTGTCGGCCGCCCCGATCAGCACGCTTTTTCCTTCTTTTTTGAACCTCATGGCCAGCTTGCCGATGGTCGTGGTCTTGCCCGTTCCGTTAACTCCCGTGACCATGATCACGAAGGGCCCCTCGATGTCGTCGGGCACGGTCAGGGGCGCCTCCACTTTCTTTAAAATACCCTCGATCTCGTCCCGGAGCCATTCTCTCAGCCGGTCTCCATTTTCCATGGCCCCCCTTTCGACTTCCTCCTCCATTTTTTCCAGGAGCTTCATGCAGGTCTTGACGCCCAGGTCGGAGGTCATGAGGACCTCCTCGAGTTCCTCCATGGTGTCCTCGTCGACCTTGGCCCCGCTCAGAATGCTTGACAGGCGCTTGGTGAATTTCTCCTGGGTCTTGGACAGGCCGCTCCTCAGTCTCGATATCCAGCCCTCGGGAGGAACGAGTTCTATCTCCTCTTCCTCCTCCTCGACCTCCTCTTCTTCCTCGAGAGGCGCGGCCTCGGCCGTTGGCGCGGGGACGGGTACCGGCTCGGGCGGGACTGCCTCCTCAGGTTCCGGTTCAGGCGTGCACGTTTCAGGCGCGGGCCGCTCGGTGGCCTCCGCCTTGGCCGACGGCTCGGGAACCATGGGTTCCTCGGGTGGAGGCGGCTCCGGGACCGTCCGCTCCTTTTCTTCTTCCTCGAGCCTGGGCTCGGGAGGAGGAGGCGCCTTTTCCGGTTTGGCCGCGGCTTCCCCGGCGGTCTCTTCATCCTCGGCCGGCCCCCGCGCCTTCGTCTCGGACGCGGCCGCGGCTTCCTCCTCCATTTCCTCGGGGGGAGCGGTAAACACGAGTATCAGATAAAGGACCGCGACGAGTAAGCCCAGTCCGCTCGCTATCCACGCGTAATTGGGCACGTCCAGGTAGGGCGCGCTCCACAGCCAGGATTCCAGTCCGGCCATCATGGTTTGCCAGTCCAAACTACTACCTCCAAACCCTCGGGTAACTCCGAATTATCGACGGTTCAATGATATATTTCAAACATGCCCGAATCAAGGAGGCCGGACCGCCGAGGCCGGCCGCAAAAACGGCGCGGTCCTTTTAGCCGCGCCGGTTAATGGCATGATAACTTATTTTCAGTTCTCGATAAAGATTTTAAGCTTTTTCGACCTGGACACGTGGCGGAGCTTTCTCAGGGCCTTGGCCTCGATCTGCCTTATCCTTTCCCTGGTGACGTCGAAGTCCTGCCCCACTTCCTCGAGGGTGTGGTCGGACTTTTCCCCGATGCCGAACCTCATCCTGAGCACCTTTTCCTCCCTGGGCGTCAGGGTCTGGAGGACCTCCCTCGTCTGGCCGCGCAGGCTTTTCGAGACCACCGAGTCCATGGGGCTCTTGATGGTCTTGTCCTCGATGAAGTCGCCCAGTCTCGAGTCCTCCTCCTCCCCGATCGGTATCTCGAGGCTGATGGGCTCCTTGGCTATCTTGAGGACCTTCCTGACCTTGTCCACGGGAAGCTCCATTTTATGCGCGATCTCCTCCGGCGTCGGCTCCCGGCCCAGTTTCTGGACCAGGTACCTGCTGGTACGGATGAGCTTGTTGATGGTCTCGATCATATGGACGGGGATGCGGATGGTGCGGGCCTGGTCGGCGATGGCCCTGGTGATGGCCTGCCTGATCCACCAGGTGGCGTAGGTCGAGAACTTGTAGCCCCGCTGGTACTCGAACTTGTCCACCGCCTTCATGAGACCGATGTTGCCCTCCTGGATAAGGTCCAGGAACTGAAGGCCGCGGTTGGTATACTTCTTGGCGATGTTCACCACCAGCCTCAAGTTGGCCTCGACCAGCTCGTCCTTGGCGGCCCGGACCCGGGACTCCCCGGCGTTGATGATCTTGAGAGCGTTTTTCAGGTCGGCCTCACCCATGCCGGCCTCCTGCTCGGACTTCTTGATCTTGCGGCGGGCGTTCTTGATTTTCCTCTCCCAGGTCAGTATCTTTTCCGCGTCAACGCCCAGGTCCTTCTCGATTTTCTTTCTTTCCTTGGCGCCCTTCTTTACCTGTTTGACCGCCTCCTTGATCTCGCTCTCGGGGCGCTTGGCGGCCCTTTCCACGTCGCGGACCTCCTTTTCGCCCTCCTTGATCCTCTCCACCAGGACGTGAATCTTCGAGACGATCCTTTCCCTTTGCCTGTCCGTCAGGCGAAGCTCGCGCATTTTATCGAGCAGGACCTCCCTGTGCTTGTCCATTTCCTGCTGGAGTTTTTGCTTGGTCTTCTTGGGGGTCTTTACCTTGGAGGCCTTTTCATGGGCGATCTTGATTTTTTCCGAAAGGTCCTTTATCTCCTCGAGCAGCGAGGCGGAAATCACCTGCTGCTCGTCAAGCTCGTATCCGGAGTCGGGGTCGTTATCCTCCTCGACTTCATCGTCGGCGTCCTCGTCGTCAACGTCCTCATCGTCCTCGGTTTCCCGTTCTTCTTCTTCCTCCTCTTCCTCGACGTCCTCCAGTTTCCGGGCGTGGTCCTGGAGGAAGCGGTCGCTGAGGGCGATCATCTCCTGGATGGTGACGGGACAACTCAGGATGGTGCGGAGGACTTCCTCTTTGGCCTCCTCGATGCGCCTGGCGATCTCGACCTCGCCCTCCCTGGTGAGCAGCTGGTAGCTGCCCATCTCGCGCAGGTACATGCGGACGGGGTCTATCGACCTCGAGGCCCCGTCGTATTCATCGACGCTGTCGGAGGAGGAGTCTTCGTCCATGTCCTCGTCTTCATCCTCCTCCTTGACGCCCGCCTCGGATATGGATATCTTCGAGGTGGAATCGACGATCTTGATATCCATCTCGCCGAAAAGAGACATAAGGTCGTCCAACTGATCGGAGTTGATCATATGCTCCGGCAAGCCGTCGTTGACCTCGTCGTAAGTTAAAAAACCCTTGGTTTTTCCACGGTCGATCAGCTTGCTGATCTCGTCCAACTCTTTCTTTTTGGGCATTTCGCTTCCCTCCGCAACCTATATGCCACGGTTAATAATTACTTGAACTCCCCACTGAATCCATTGGCGGACCGCTCGGCCTCGAGTTCTTTATACCGCCCGGCCAGTTCCCGCCAAAGTATCTCGTTACCCTCTTTCGAGGCCCGTTCCATTTCCCGCTTGATCTTTTTTATGTTCTCCGTGAGGCTCTCGTGGAGTATCATGCCGATGGAGTCGTTGAGGGCCTTTTCCGGGGCGTTTTCGTAGGGATCACTTTCAAGGATAGCACCGGAAAGGCGTTGTACAAGGCCCCGGTCGGAAATTTTTTCCAAATGTTCCACCGGGTCGGCCTCTCCCCCTCCGGCCGAATCCTCGAAAATGGACTTCACGAAAGCTTTCAGACCCTCGTTGGCCATATGCTCGATTACTCCCGACTCCTTTACCGCAATGGCCAGGTTTGGATGATGCATCAGATTTATTGCCAACTCGAACTCCGCCGGGGGATATGCCCCGCTTCCTCCGATCCCGCCGACTTCCTTTGAATCTTCATCTTCCAGGGCGGTCCTTGGCTCGGGACGGCGTACTCTTTTTTGCAACGCCCTGGCGTCAACCCCCGATTTCCTGGCCAGTGAGTCCACGTATATGCCGCGCTCGATCCTGTCCTGTACTTTTCCTATCATTTCCGCGGCCATCCTTACGGCCTCGGCCTCGTCGGACTTGACTCCCGCCGCCTTGCCAAGGACGTCCTCGATATAGTAATCCAGGAGGCCGGGAGAGGCGTCAAGCAGCCTCTCGAAGTCGCGGGCGTCGTGGTTCTCGAGGTAGTCGGCCGGGTCCTTGCCCTCGGGAATCAGGACCATGCGGGGACTGAGGCCGGCCTCGAGCAGGATCGGAAGAGAGCGGGCGCTGGCCTTTTTGCCCGCCTCGTCCGAGTCGAAAACCATGAACACGTTGCGCGTAAGACGCCTGAGCGCCCTGGCGTGTTCCTCGGTCATGGCCGTTCCCAGGGTGGCCGCGGCGCATCCCACGCCCGCCTGGTCCAGGGCTATCTGATCGAAATATCCTTCCACCACTATTACCCGGTTCTTTTTCCTTATTCCGGCCTTGGACTGATAAACGCCGAAAAAACCGGAACCTTTCTTATATATCTCGGTCTCCGGACCGTTAAGGTATTTGGGCTGGTCCTTCTCGTCCGTAACGAGCCTTCCCCCAAAGGACCTGACGCCGGCCTGGGCGTCCATTATGGGAAACATGATCCTGCCTCGGAACCTGTCGTAGGGCTTTCCCGAGTCGCCAATAATCACGAGGCCGGCCGACCTCATGGAATCGATCGTGGCCCCTTTCCGAGCCAGATAGTCCAGGTTGGCCGACCATCCGGGCAGGGAGTATCCCAGTTTGAACCTGGCTATAGTCTCGTCGCCGATCTTTCTTTTCCGGAGGTATTGCCTGGCCGCCTCGGCCTCCCGGCTTTCCAGAAGGTTCCGATGAAAGAAATCCGCCGCCGCCAGGTTGACCTCGAACAATGTCCTTTTATCGGCCTCGGCCTTTTTTTCCTCCTCCGAAAGCTCTCTTTTGGGAAGCTCGACCCCGGCCCGGGAAGCGAGGCGCTCGAGGGCCTCGGGGAAACTCATGCCCTCCACTTTCATTAAAAAGGAGAAAACGTCGCCGTACTCTCCGCACCCGAAACACTTGAAAAATCCCCTCTCTTCGTGGATTTTAAAGGAGGGCGTCTTCTCCTTGTGGAAGGGACAAAGTCCCTTGTAATATTGGCCGTCCTTTTGAAGGCGAACATAATCCTCCACCAGGTCCTTGATACTGACCCGGTCTTTTATATCTCTTTTTACGCTCTCGGGTATAACGTTGGCCATGCCCGCCTTCGAAAAGCCCGCGCGATGATGAAGTCATAACGATAGAGGTCTTTCCCGATCGAAATGGAAAGACAAGGCGGCGGTCTATCAGGGATGAAAAACTTTCCCTCGAGGCGCCTCACTTTTTCGCGCGACTACTATCTGTGCCGATCAAACAACCGGTCCCCGGATGTTCCCCCAAAAAAAGAGCGCAACTCGATTATAACGCCAATGGCGGCGCTAAAATCGAAAGCGCTAAATTTATTGAATAGTTACGGATCATTACCTCATCCACCAACCCGGGGGAATCCCCGCCGGGCCAGTTTAATATGATCCCAAAGGCAAAAGACGCGATATATTAATCCTCGGGTCCAGCCTTTTTCCGGGCCGTTTCATCATGAGATTAAGCCCGGGTCCCGGTTATTCAATTCCGGAGTGTCAAGTCAAAGCCGCCACTTGGGCCGTTTCCGGCCCCAAATGGCGGCTGTTTTTTCGTATGGAATCAAAATTGAAACCATTTTCGGCCTTTTACCGACCATTCATGAAACGCTGTTGTTTGCGGAGCTTCTTCATGAGCCTTTTGCGAGCCGCGAGTGCTTTCTTTTTCTTCTTGATGGAGGGTTTTTCGTAATGTTCCCGCTTGCGAATTTCGGAAAGAATTCCGGCTTTTTCGCACTGCTTTTTAAACCTTCTTAGGGCGCTCTCAAATGATTCGTTGTCCTTTACTACTACGCCCGGCATTAAATATTCACCCCCCTTCAAACGCGAAAAAAGAAACTTCAAACCCAAGTTCGAGTTTCTCCCAGGAACTACATATCCCTGAAAATTTTTATTTTTTTGTTAAAAGACTAGTATAGACAATTTTACCGCCATGTCAAGCAAAAAGGGAAAACGCGCATAAATCACTGGGCTTTAACCGGCGCGATCACGCGACGGCGCGGTTGAATCCGGTTTTTCGATTCGATATACTCTCTGAAATTGGGTTGGATTTTCTTTACATGGGAGCTGGACCCTGCAAGGTCCCCCTTTTCGAATTGATGAAAAAGGCCGCTTTATTTCTTGGCGCCTTGGCGCTGTCCCTGGCCGCGGCGGAAATCGTTCTTCGCCTGTCGCCCTCCTTTTCATGTCGTGAGCGCGTCCTGATGAGACGTGAATTCCTCGCCCTGACGAGGTTCGACTCGAAGTACGGCCTGACCTTCGTGCCCAACGCCGACCGCGTCTGGGACTTCCCCGGTCCGAAGGGATCGGAGGCCACCATACGTTTTAGGACCGTTCCGGTCCCGGGAGTGCCCGACGTCGGCGTCCGGGGAGACCCCATCGACGAGGACGCCAAAAAAAGGCTCCTCGTCTTTGGCGACTCCTTTACCTTCGGAGCGGCCGCGGAAAAGAACCAAATATGGATCGAGCGCCTCGAGGCGAGACGAGAGGGCGTGGAGTTCGTAAACCTCGCCCTGCCGGGTGGCATATCCAAGAGCGTTATGCTCTACGAGGAAATGGGGGCCTCCCTTCCCCACGACGCCGTCATTTATCAGATGTACATGGGAAACGAGTTCTGGGACAACATGATAGCCTGGCAGGTACAAAACGGCGTCATCGCTCCAATGCCGGAGGTGGAGAACAGGCTGGGAGAGATGTCGATCGCGGCCCGGTTGTCCGAGAGCTGCGCGTTCCTTTGCGGGGCGCTCTCCATCCTGGACCGGCGTTTCGATATGGACCTTTTCAACGCCGAGGAAACGATCGAGGCCATCGAGTATAAGCCGGAAAACATGGGGTACAGAGTGGATGGATACGGGGCCTTCATGACGCGGCCGAGGAACAGGATCGGACTCTCGGTCTGCCTGCCGGGCAAGGACCGGGACCTGGAGGTCGGGATCGAATGGACCCGAAAGTCCATGGAGGCCATGCAAAGGAAAGCGGACGAGCTGGCAAAGGGAAGGCTTCTGGTGGTTTTGTTCCCCTTTAAGGAGCAGGTGTATTTCGATCTCATCCGCGACGAGGTGGTCCCTGGAGTTCAGCCTCGTCTGCCCAATGATATAATACTGGACGAGTGCAAGGCGCGCAAAATAAAGTGTCTTGATATTCTGCCCGCCCTGGCGGCGGACCGGGATGAACCTTTATACTGGGACTATGACCCTCATTTCAGGCCGCTTGGCCACGAGAAGGCGGCCCTCGCGGTCGAGGGGGAACTTATAGAGCTTGGCTGGCTTGAAGGGGAACAAGTGGAGGAATAAATGAAGACCCGATCGGCGCTTATCTTCATGACTTTCGTTTTTATCGCCTTGCCCGCGGCGGCCGCGGCCCCGGGGACCGTTCGGTTCCGGGTTATCGCGCCCTCCTCACCCGTGACCGACGTATACACGCCCGCGGCCATCATGGCGGTTTACGAGTCAGGCGAGATAGCCGCGGGCTATAGGGGCGACGTCTGGCTATGGACGGACTATCCCTGGGTCAACCCCTACCACCTGGTGATGAAGCCCGAGCATAAGGGGATAATAGTGACGCCCATGAAGTTCAACCTGCCCGTCATGCAGAGGATCGAGGCTTACGATCCGCCCAGCCCGTCCGTGCACGCCTGGTCTAACGCGGTGTCGCCGGTAAAGCCCGACTTTAAGGGCTATCGCCTCTTCTGGGGAGTGATGGAAGGCGGCGACGATCCGGTCCCCGACTTCCGCGTCGCCGATAAGGACGGGCCGAAACGGGCCGAGGCGAAAAGAAGGGCCGTGGAGGGACCGCTCGAGCTTCGGTCCGTCAAAGCCCGGTACCGTCACGAGACCTGGATCGTCATTCCCGATCCGTCCCTGGAGGAGGCCGAGCAAAACCGGATACTCGAGGACATGGAGGGAGCCAGGACGGACGGGGCCGCGCTCGAGGCCGTCCGCCGGATGGAGCCAAAGATCGCGCTTATCCGGGGCGACCTCGGCTCGGGACCTTATCGCTCCCGGAACCTTATACCCGAGGGCCTGGCCATGGTCGGTAAGCCCGGCCCTCCCTCCCCGGGAGGAAGGATGGCCGGGGCCCACAAGGAAAAAATCTCCTCCACCGACCTCGAGCATATCAAGGCGGTCATACCCGACCGTTCCGGCTATATCGGGGTCTGGGCAAAATCGGACAAGCCCTCCGATATTTGGGAGGGACTGAAGAGCGGCCGGGCCTACGCCGCGTGGGGCTCTCGCGTCATCATCGACTGGGTGAACGGCCCGGGGCTGACCGTCGCGGGCAACGGGCCGCGCGAGGAAATCGAGGTCATGGCCGTGGATGGAGGCGCGGCCAGGAAAGTGGCCGGGGAGGCGACGGACGGCTACGTTCTGAAGATGGGGCCCGAGGCGATGAGGAAGGTCCCGTCCGGGAGCGCGGCGCTCATAAGCGTCTCCGAGCCCTGGTCGCCAACCGGCGCGAGCGCCATGGCCTATGTGGGCCTTGATTCCGGGAATCCCTTGGACCCGTAGTCGGCCGCGGGTTAAAAGCTCTTCCAATCCGCAAAAAGTGGAAACGCGAAATGGATGGCCGACGCGCTTGGAAAAATGAGTTGAAATCAAAAGCGCAAATGATATTATCCGGTTTTAGGTACTCGCATAAAAGACGGATTCAGGCGCCTGGTCGCCGATAGAGGACGGAGGTCTTGAATTTAAAGGAGCGTATTGAATGATCCCGGAAAAGCAAAGAAAGTTTTTGGAAAATTACGAGGGGACCTGCAAGGGCCGCTATCATATCGCCTACCTTACCATCCTGGGCATAGCCGGCGGCGCGAAGATGAAGATCGAGGCCATCGAGAAGTACGGACGGGAGAACTACTCGCCGGAAAAGATGTACCCCATCAGGGAGGCGGCCCAGATCATTCACCACGGCATGGCCAACGGCGTGCCGGCGGAGCGCATGGGCCGCATGGTGGCCCAGTCCTATAAAAGAAGCGCGCCCGAAGTGTTCGACAATCTGACCCATGACCGGGTCATCGACTTGATACTCCTGGCTTACTCCTCCGAGACCGACGTGGGAAACATGCTCACCCTCGAGCGTCGGGAGCCGGGACGGGCCATCATCTCTAGAAAAAACAGCGCCCAGCCCTGCGATTTCTTCCTGGGCGTCATCAAAGGCGGCTTCGAGATAGCCGACCTCACCGCCGAGGTCAGGGAAATCGAGTGCCAGTGGAAAGCGAACGACCCCAAGTGCCTTTACGAGATAATATGGAAGACGTGATCGATATTCGAAAACGCTTTGGCCGCATTTATCGGTCTTTTCTTCGGCCGGGGAATTAATGTATCATTTAGAATGAGCGGTCACGTCGGGAAAAAGGCCGCTCTCTTGGGCGGCGCGCGCTTTGAAAGAAAACGGATACAGCTCGAAAAGGATGGCCTGGTCCATCGTCCTTTCCCTGGGGCTCAACCTGGGAATGGTCGCCTGGGCGGGAGGGTTCCTCGAAAATAAACCCAACCCTTCCACGCGCCTCGAGGTGGACCTCATGCTCCTGGCCCCTCCCGCGCCGGAGCCGGAAAAAGCCGCGCCCGCGCCTTTGCCGCCCCAGCCCGAGCCCACGCCGCCCGAGCCGAAAAAGGAAAAACCCCAACCCCGGCCCAAGCCGGTCAAAAAAAACCGGCCCGCCGTTAAGAGGAAACCTCCCGAGAAGCCCAAACCGAAAGCCGAGCCCGTTCCCGCTCCGGACGCTCCCGCGCCGCCGTCCAGCGTGGCGGACGCCTCGGCCAAGCCGAGTCCGGGCAAGAAGGCCTTGGGGGAGCCGAGGCCCGTATCCAAAAGCTGCATCTCGGGTTACGCCGGCAAAATCCACTCCCGCATAGCTCGGGCCAAGCGGTATCCTCACTCGGCCCGCGCCGCCGGCGAGGAGGGGACGGTCAAGGTCAAGTTTACCGTCGGTCCCACCGGCTCCGTCAGTGGGATCAGGGTGGCGAAAAGCTCGGGTTTTGCCTCCCTCGATCAGGCGGCGATAGACGCCGTCAGCCGCGCCGCGCCCTTTCCCCCGCTGCCCGCCTGCGTGGGACGCGACAGTCTCACCCTTCGGCTCTCGGTGTCCTTCCATCTGAACTGATCCTTCGGCCCTGGAACTTTTTCGCCCATCAAGCCTCGAAACCCCGGTTGCAACCGGGATTTATTACCACTACCATAGGCTTTGAAAGGGGCGCACAAATGGGCAAGGAAAAACCAAATCCGGATACTTTCGCCGCGCGGACCCCCAGGTCCATCTTCGAGGCCCTGGACCAATACGTGATCGGTCAGGACCGGGCCAAGCGGACCTTGTCCATCGCCGCCTACAACCACTTCAAGCGCATAAGGCGCCAGCTCGAAACCGCGGGTCCCACGCTCGACCGGGAGGGGGACCTGACCGAGGACCCCAAAGCCTCGGCCGCGCCCATCCGCAAATCCAACGTGCTCTTGATCGGACCCAGCGGGTGCGGCAAGACCCACCTGGCCCGCCACCTGGCCCGGATACTGAACGTCCCCCTCAGCGTGGTGGACGCCACCGAGTACACCGAGGCCGGTTACTACGGCAAGGACGTCGAGGTCATGCTGGGAGAGCTGCTTTACGCCTCGGACATGGACGTGGACATGGCCCAGCGCGGCATCGTGTTCATGGACGAGATCGACAAGATAGCCCGCCGGAACCACGGGGCCAGGACCGGCGCCGGCTCGCGCGACATCGGAGGCGAGGGAGTGCAGCAGTCCCTCTTGAAGCTTCTGGAGGGGACAACCGTCTTCGTGCCCTATAACATCACTCAGCACTGGAGCAAGCACGACTTCGTGCAGATGGACACCACCAACGTGCTGTTTATCTGCGCCGGGACCTTCACGGACATGCAAAGGGGCTCGTTCGCGAGAAAGTCCGGATTCAAGGACCCCGGGGCGGAAGAGGGAGGGAACGCGCCCGCGGCCGAGCGGGTAAGCGTCGAGGACCTCCTCCAATACGGGATGATCGCAGAGCTGGTGGGCCGGCTGCCGGTCATGGTCGAGATGAGCGAGCTGACCGAGAGCGACCTGGTCCGCGTCATGACCGAGCCCCCCGACGCGCTCCTGAAGGAATACGCCGAGCTTCTGGGCATGGACGGAATCGGGCTCGAGCTCACGGAGGGGGCGCTCCATGAGATCGCCCACTTCGCTCGCCGCAAGAAGCTGGGAGCCCGAGCCCTTCGCGGCATTTTCGAGGACGTCATGCACGACTACATGTTCGAGGCCCCCGAGCTGGCGGGCCGCCGGATAGTCATCGGCGAGTCCGAGGTCCAAAAGAAGCTCGGCTGACCATGCCCGTGAAAAAACTTGGCATTGACGACCTTGACGAGGTCGCCGTCCTGGACGAGGAATGTTTCCCTCCCGACGTGGCCTTTCCAGAGGAAGTCTTTTTAGGCTGCCTGCTCGATCCCTCCTGCATCTGCGCCGGGATCGAGGAAAAGGGACGCCTGGTGGCCTTCTCCATCGTGCATCGGAGCGGCCCCCGCGCCTTCAACCTGGTCACCCTCGACGTGCATCCGGACTTCAGGGGCAAGGGCAAAGCCAAGGCCCTCCTCGACGAGATCGAAAAGGAAGCCCGCCGCCTCGAGATCAAAAGGATCACCCTCCAGGTGGACGTGAACAACCTTACCGCCATCGGCCTCTACGAAAAACGCGGATTCAAGAAGAAGTCCTTCTTGAAAAACTACTACAAGACCGGAGGACACGCCTACTTGATGGATAAAGTATTCGATACCACCCATGCCCCCGAAGGGAACGGATGCTGATAGCGGTAGTATTGCGAGCCGCGGCCGTTCAAATTTTTCTCCTTCGGGTGACCGGGCCCCGGCCGCGTTGTTTTGGCCTGACTGTGCCTTTTGAGCAAGGTTTCCTATTTCCGCCAAAGGGCGTTAAGGCGAAAAGGATAACGGAGGACGTCCCCGATTGTGCCGGCGAAATCGGGCTTTTTCCAATAAGGAGAAACCCCCGACTCGTGATAAGATCATGGATAGAAGGAGAGGCCGCAAGGCATGGATTATTAGATGGAGCTGGCGCCGGGACTGGATGAGGCGCCATTTAGCCCGGGAGGGAGGGTAATGAAAAGGATAGGCATAATCATCTGCGACCGTTATCGGAGTTGCGGCGGCGGCAAATGTTTCCGTTCGCTTCGGGAGCGTCGGGGCGGTTTTTCCGTGTATCCGGCGGACGAGCCGATCGAGGTCGTGGGTTTTTCGAGTTGCGGCGGATGTCCGGGCGGCAATATCGAATACGTTCCGGAGGAGATGAAGAAGAACGGGGCCGACGTCATTCACCTGGCCACGGGTTTCGTGGTCGGCTATCCACCCTGTCCATATATCCGGGACTTCAAGTCTTTCATCGAGACGAAGTACGGTATTCCAGTGGTAGTGGGGACCCATCCCGTGCCGATGAAGTATCTGGAAACCCACCAGGGCCTTCCCTTCTGGAAGGAATCCCGCATGGAGGAGATCGCGGGGCCGCTCCTTGCCGAGGCCCCGGAGATCATGGAAGACTATAACTGAAAATAGGCCGCTCGCCGGCTTCTTCGCGGTTATCCGGTCCTCACCCTCCCGCCAGTTGGCGCCGGCGGCTTTCACTCGCGAACGCCGCCGGGTTCACGCCGCGGCATTCATTGACGCCGTTTTTCGCCGATGATAAGATCGCTTTAATTGACAAGGCACGCCGATAATCGCCGCGTCTTATTATTCCGAAAAGATAAGCAAAGGGGTGCAGCCAATGGTTGACGAACAAAATGGGGACGTGAAGACCTACTTGAACTACGTGGGGGGCGAATGGGTCGAGTCGTCCACCGGGGAGCTCATCGCCAGCCTTGACCCCGCCACGGGGGAAGTGGTGGCCAAGGTCCAGAAGTCCGGACCCGAGGACATGGAAAAGGCCATCGCCGCGGCGCGGCAAGCCTTCGAGACCGCGGACTGGTCCGTTGACCCGAGGGTCCGCCAGATCGCGTTGTCTCAGTATGGGAAACTCCTGAGGGACAAGCGGGATTCCCTGGCCGAGCTGTTGTCGCGGGAAAACGGCAAGACCCTCATCGAGGCGAAGGGCAGCATCGGCGGCGCCATCGACCTCGTCTCCTATTACGCGGGAGCGGCCCGGCAGGTCTACGGCAGCTCGGCCTCCATGTCCGCGAAGTCCTACTCGGTGGTCCTCCGCGAGGCCGTCGGCGTGGTCGGGTCCATCGTCCCCTGGAACTGGCCGGCCTATCTTCTGATGCGCGACCTGGCCCCGGCGCTGGCGGCCGGGAACGCGATCGTCATCAAGCCCGCCAGCTACACCCCCGCCATTTGCGCGGAGTGTATCGAGATACTTGCCCAGATCAAGGCCATCCCCAAGGGCATCGTTAACTTCGTGACGGGGGCCGGCTCCGTGGTGGGAGAGGTCCTGGCCGCGAGCGAGGAAGTGGACATGATCGCCTTCACCGGTGACGGTTCCACCGGGGCCCGGATCACGCAAGTGGCGGCCCCCACCCAGAAGAAGCTGGCCATGGAACTGGGCGGCAAGTCGCCCAATATTATCTTCGAGGACGCCAACCTGAAAAAGGCCATACCCGGCTCGATCTGGGCCTTCCTAACCACGGCCGGACAGGTTTGCATGGCCGGGACCCGGCTGATCGTGCAGGAATCGATCTATGACGAGGTATGCTCCAAGTTGAAGGACGGGATCGAGAAGCTCAAGGTCGGCCGCGGCCTGGAGGAGGGGACCAACGTCCCTCCCCTGGTGGCCGAGTCGCAGCTCGAGACGGTGATGAAATACATCGAGATCGGCAAGAGGGAAGGCAAGGTCTTAACCGGCGGCCACCGTCTGGCCGGCGGGGATTACGACAAGGGCTGGTTCGTGGCCCCCACCGTTTTCACCGACCTCCCGCCCGACTCGAGGGTGGTCCAGGAAGAGGTGTTCGGTCCGGTCCTGGTGGTCCAGAAATTCCAGACCGAGGAGGAGGCCATAGCCATCGCGAACGGGACCAGGTACGGACTGGCCGGCGCGGTGTGGACCCAGAACTTGAGCCGCGCCATGCGGGTCTCCCGCAAGCTTAAGGCCGGGACCGTCTGGATCAACGCCTATAACCAGCTCTTCGCCGACGTCGAGTTCGGCGGCTACAAGGCAAGCGGGAACGGCAGGATGTGCGGCCTCCAGGGACTGTACGAGTTCACCGAGCTTAAACACCTTAACTTCAACCCGTGAAAGGGGGACGGACCCGCGCCCGCCCGGCCGGCCGGCCCGATTGGAGATAAAAGATGGGACACGATGACGCGCCGTTTTTTTCCAAAAAGCACCCGGCGGGAGAGACGGCCGACCCCTCCGCCGCCGAGGCCGTAAGAGTGAAAGCGGGCCCGGACGGCGTCGCTTGCGCCTCGGCCTTCAAGGTGGCGGCCGACCTCGATATAAGCCCGGCCGAGGTGGGCAAGACCATCGACCTCTTGGACCTCAAGCTGACCAGGTGCCAACTGGGACTCTTCGGTTACCCAGGGCAAAGAATGGTCTTCGAGCCGGTCACGCTCGAGTCGATTCCCGCCGGCCTCAAAGCCGCCATCGCCGAAAGCCTTGAGAACGGACGCCTCCCCTGCCAAGGCGCCTGGAGGATCGCCGAGCGACTGGGCCTAAAAAAGATGGAAGTCGCCGCCGCCGCCGACTCGATGGGCGTAAAGATCAAGCCCTGCCAGCTCGGGGCTTTTTAACGTTTATCCTTTCATCAATTCGCCGGCGCCGCGGCCTCAAGCCGAGGCGCGTCCCTTCCCCGGGGCTATCGGTCGAAGAGGACGTATCGAAAAAAGTCCATGGAATGAGCTTCTTGCAAAAGTCTTTTTCTTGGCGGCATAGCCGCTTTGGAGCGCTCTCGCTTGAGACCGATTTCTATGGCCTTGGCTTGACAAGACCTAACAAGAAAACGGCTTGCCTCGCGTCAAGCCGCTCGGAAGAAAAGCGGCGTCGAGCCGCCGCACTCCAAAGCTGGACTTTTGCAAGTGGCTCGAATAACAAAGATTCAGCTCAGGTTATGACCGCTCGGACAGTCTTTCTTTTATTTCCGTGATTTCCGCTTCCAGTTCCTCAATTTCCATTATTTGACTCGGCCTTATCGAGTGCGCGGGCAGGGCCCGCTCGCGGTCGGCAAGTTCTTCTTGAAGTTCTTTTAGCCTGTCTTGAAGCTGTTTTTCTTCGGCGCTCATCGTCTTTTCCTCCCTGTTCATAAGGATGAAAAGCGACCCGAAGAGTTACGCGGCGAGGATAAATCAGGACTCGTGCTCGAGCTCGACGTCCACGTTCCGGTCCTCCGCCAACTCGAAGAGGTCCTCCTTAAGGCGCCGTATCCGGACCTCCGCGGGGATGGAGAGCCTGGCCTCGAGGGTGAACACGGGGGCCCCGGAGACGGGCGCGGGCGTGACCTTGGTGTCCATGGCCTCGACGTTGACCTTGTGCCTGACCAGGACCTTGGAGACGTGATGCACGATGCCGGGATGGTCCATGCCCGACACCTCGAGGCGGTAGGGAAGGCTGGCGGGCCCCTGCCGCTCGCTCGGGCCCCGGGTATTCTTGCTGAAGACCGTGAGACCCGTGGCCTTCTCGAGAGCGGACGCGTCTTCCACCAGGGCCCTGGCGGCCTCGGTCTCGCCCGAGACCAGGGCCAGGATGGCGAACTCGCCGCCCAGGACCGCCATGCGGCTCTTCTCGATGTTGAAGCCCCGATCGGACAAGAAGGCCGAAAGGTCGTCCACGATCCCCGTCCGGTCGGGGCCCACCGCCGATATCAATACGTAGTCGCTCATCTCACGCTCCAGGTCCCTCAAAAAATTCCGGCCCGCGGCCGAGGTTTTACTTGAACTCGATCACGGTCGAGTAAATTACCGTTCCCGTCAACTGGCCGGACATCCACACCCTGTCCTTGCCGCCGATGGGGGAGGAATAATTGTACATGAGATACTTGCCCTCACCCATCTCGACCAGCCCGGGGAAGGCCGTGTCGCCGCGCGACGGGAAATCCAGGACCGGCTCCATCTCGAGTTTTTCCTTGTCCAGCTTGTAAAGGGCGGTCCTCTTTTTCGTCCACCAGTACCGGGCCATGTAGTACAGGTTCTCCACCGGGTTCCACATCCACCTTTGCTCTTTGTCGTAGGTCCCGTCGATGTTGCGCCTGGCGATGAGGTAGACCTCGTCGTCATGGGTGAACATGATGGGGGAGTCGTACTTGTAGGGAGTTATGTTGCATTCCCAATCCGAGTAGTCGGAGGGCTCGGCCTTGCAGACCTTGCCGCCCCAGGTTTTGCCGTCTCCGCCCTCGTTGCGTATGGCCAGGTAGATGGTTTTGGCCGAGTCCATGGCGAAGGCCGTCTCCGAGCCGCCGGTCATCGACACGGGACGGTCGGGATTGACGGGCGTGAACTCGTAGCCGTCCTCAGTGGTGAGAAAGTATATGCCGATTCCCGCGCCGCCGCCGGTGTACATTTCATCGCCGCCGCAATAGGCCGAGGCGAAAACCTCGCCGCCAAGCTCCTTGGCGCGCCAGAGGACGCAGCCGGGCTTGAAGACCTCCACCGGCTCGGTCCAGTCGCCCGGGCCTTTTCGCTCCATGGCGAAAACGCGCTTGGGCGAGAAGGCCAGGGCGTTTTTGCCCGCCTGGAAAAAATAGAACATCAGCTTCTCGCCCTTTAGGACCAGGAAGCGGGGCTCTCGCATGTCCGATCCCAGATAGACCTCGGCCTCGTAGTCCCAGGACTCGCCCTCATCCGCGCTGGACACGACGTAAAGCCGGGTCTTGGTACCCGCGAAATGGTTCGGGGCCGTGCGGAAGCCGAAGAAAAGCCGGCCGTCGAAACGGACTATATCCAGGTTGTTGTTCGAGTCCATGCACTGGACCTCGGGCGGCAGGGCCGGGCCGGGCGCGACCTGGACCAGAGGCGAATAGCTTACGTTCGCTCCCATAAGCGCGGAGGCGAAAAACATAGCGAGTAAAATAGTCAAACCGCGTTTCATGCGTGACTCCTTTAAGTGGAATGTACCGACGAAATGATATCACAGGTTTCCGCAATTTTTGAAGAGGTCGTCCGGGGGGCCGGCGCGGGTAAAATTATTGGCCGGGGCTTGATGGGAACGCCCTTCTCCAAATCCTGGTCAGGACCTCGAGGGCGTAGCGGGGCCGTCTGAAAAGAAGGTCGATGAAGAAGCGCCTTATAAAAGTCCCGGGGTTCCTGATCATGGACCTCAGGGCGTAGGACAGGAAGGCCCGGGATGCAATCTTCTCCAGCTCTCCGGGCTTGAAGACCTCGTCGTTATAGGCCGACCTCGTATAGGTAAGGTTTTCGAAGTCGAAGTCGGGCCTTAGCATGTTCCTTTCCGAGGCGACGGCGTAAAGCTCGGTCCCCGGCAGGGGATTGGCGACGAAGAAATAGGCCATGTCCGTCTTGACCCGGTTGGCGAAGTTTATCGTCTCCTGAATTTGTTCCCTCGTCTCGCCGGGAAAACCCAGGATATAAAAAGCGTCCGTCCTTATCTTCCGGCCCTTGACGTACTCCGCAATCCGGGCCGCCTTCTCCAGGTTGTTGGGCTTCTTCACGATCCGGGACAAGACCTCCTGGCATCCGCTCTCGAAGGCCAGGGTCATCTCGTAGCAGCCGGCCTCGACCATAAGGTCAACCATCTCCTCGTCCAGGGTCCAGAGGGCCACGCCGTTGGGGAAGTTGAACTTGATCTTGTAGCCCCGCTCCACGATCCCCCTGAAGATGGCCTTGGCCCGCTCCCGGTTGGCCGTCACGTTGTCGTCCTCGAACTGGATTTCCTCGACGCCCCACCGCCCGATCAGCTCTCCAATTTCATTAAGCACGTTTTCCGGCGACCTGAAGCGGTATCTATTGCCCCAGAACCTGGTGGACGAGCAATAAACGCAATGGGCCGGGCATCCTCGCGAGGTAATCATGGCGGCGAGGTCCTTGGATGAAGAGGTCAGGCTATGGGGCACTCCCTTTTTTTGGTAAAGGTCCATGCGCATGAGGTCTCTCGCGGGGAAGGGAATCTCGTCCAGATTCTCTATCCACCTGGTTTTGGGGTTTATCACGACCCTGCCTTTTTCCTTGAAGGCCAGGCCGTCAACGCCCTTCAAGCTTTTCTCCTCACGAAGGGCCCGGACCACCTCGACGAAAGTTTCCTCTCCCTCGCCCAGGCAGACGGCGTCAAGGCCCGGGTCGGAAAGGCAGCGCTCGGCCATGAAGTTGGGATAGGTCCCGCCCACGATGGTGAAAATATCCGGGTCGATGGACTTGATCTCGCGGCAAACCTCCCGGATCACGGGAAAGACCGAGCTGAAAAGACAGGTCATGCCCACGATGCTTGGCTGGTAGCTCTCGATGGTTTCCCTGATTTCCGAAAGGGGGGAGCCGTACCAGGTGAAGCCTCCCGGCAGCTCGCGCTCGTGGTCGCTTTCGACCACGGCGTCCATGATCCGAACGTCTATCTCCTCGCGCGCGCACGCGGCCACGTATCCGATCCCTAGGGGAACGGACGCCTCCTTCATGGTCTCCCGGCAGAGTCTCACCGGGGGAAAGAGTAACAGGGACCTGGAAAAATCCTTCAAGCGAACTCCCTTGCGTCGCGATTACGAGTCTTCAATATAGCCCAGTTGCGCGGCGCGAAAAAATAAGCGGCCCGGTACCATGGCCGGGCCGCGGGAATTAAAAAGCGAGATTCAGGCTTTGATCACCTTGAGTCCGGAGATTTTATCGGCGGGGTCCTCGGCAATAATTAGTGAGGGCAACAGCCCCAAGCCCAGCGGCGCGGTCCGGGCCAAAAAGAGGGCGGTACGAATAAGGGCCCCGGTGGGTCCCGGTCTTTGTCCCTCCATCCCCACCATGCGCAGGCCGAAGATCATCATGCCGGGGGTCCCGCCCGAGACGGTCCCGAACACTCCCCCGTAGATCATGGCGAAGAAGAAGGTCATCACCGCCACGGGCGCGGCCGCGGCCCAGGCTGAGGCCCCCGGGTCCTTGGTCCCGACCAGGGCCCATCCCACGCCCAGAAGCATGAGTCCCAGGGCCGTCCATACGGCCAGGTCGAAGGCCCCGGCGCCGGCCCTTCTCAGGAGAAGCTCGCGGCGCGGTTTCGAGTCCGAGGGTTTCCTGGCCCTGAGGGTCCGAACGCCTCTGGGGTCCTGGCCGCCGGACTTCTCGTCAATGGTCACGCCGCTCAGGGAGTCGTCGAAGGGAAGAGGAATGACCTCGGGTTTCTCCCGGCCGGGCTTTGGGTTCCTCTCGATCTCGATCAGGGACCTTTCGTCCGCCGGCTCCATCTCGACCGATTCCTTGCTCGCCATGGCGCCCGGCTCGGGCTTGAAAAAGTCGTCGAGCCTTTCGGATGGGGCCGGCATTTGATTCTCGACTTCATCCTGGCCGCCGAAAATCTCATCCGCCCTCGTGGCCATGGACTCAAAGGCGTCGCCCGAGATGGACAGCTGGGACGCGGACCGGGCGGCGGCCTCCCCGAGAAGCGCGTTTTGAAATGCCTCGTTAAGCTCGGCCGTGTCGGACCCGGGGTTTCCCGGTATCTCGGGCTCGGCCATGAAGTCCTCGAGGGGGGCGGACGGCTCGGGCGCGGTCGTCGAGGCCTCCACCCCCATGGCCAGTTCCTCGTTGTTCTTAAGGGCCTTTTCCACCTCCTCTATCTTGAGGGCGATCGAGGAGGGGCTGTCCACTCCGGTGGTGGAAGAGTCGGCCGCGCTCGAGAGCAGAAGCTCGTCGGCCTCGGCGTAGATGTCCGGCCCGAGGGACAGGGAGTCGGATTTCGCCTCCGGCGGGAATTCCGAAAGCTCGGAGGCGCTCGCCTCGCCGACGTCAGCGAGCGAGGTCTCGCCGGCCTCGACAAGGGAGTCGGTGAGAGAGGCCGAGCCTGAGGACTCGGAGCGCGCGAGGTCCTTTGCGCCGGCCGCCGACGTTTTCAGTCTTTTGATGGTTTCGCTGATGTCCTCGGCGGCCTTGCGGAGGTCGGCGTCGGGGTCCCTTGCCCCGAGTGGAGGCTCGGGAGGGGGGGGCGGCTGGACGAGCTCATCCTTCGCGGGCATGTACTTATTCGGCGCGGCGGCCCTTATCGGCCCGTGCTCGGGGTTAAAGGAACTCTCGCCGATGACGGCGCCCATTTCCTCGATGGTCATCTCGGAGGGAAGGGGCAAAAGCTCGGCCGAGTCCTCGTCTTCCCCGCCGGCGAGGATGGGGTCGAGCAGGTCGGACACGTCGTCCATTGATTCATCCTCGAGGTCGGCCTCGGTAAGGGACGACTCGCCGAGGGCCTGGAGGTCGAGGTCGCTCGCCATGGAAAAGTCGGAGCATTCCTCGGCGACCACGGTCTCGAGGGAAGACTCTTCCCCTCGGGCGGCCGGCTCGGCGGATTCCTTTTCAACGTTCACAGATAAGGAACCATCGAGTTGGGACGGGCTTTCCAGGCTTTGATCGGTGGTGGTGACGGGCTGGTCGCCGGCCGCCTCGATGGGCATCTGGCACCTGGCGCAGCGGGGTTGTTTTTGTGAATGGTTGAATCCGCAGTACGGGCATTCCATGATCGCTTCCTCCTTGTCAACGAGAGCTTTATTCGCGTGAGCTCGATCGATAATCACGTCGCGGGGATTTGACTCCCCTTGCCCGGACGTTTTTATACCAATTTAGATCATTATATCACAGTTTCTTTTTTCGCGCGAGCCTTAAATACATTTTCGCCCTTCTGTTTTCGGGGACCATCTCGAGCACCTCTTTCCATTCCTTTTCGGCCTCCTCCTCCTTGCCGGTGGAATAAAGGAACATGCCCAGGTTGATCCTGGCCCCGACGTAGTCCGGCCGTTTTTCCTTTACTTCATTCAGCTCGGCGATGGCCTCGTTTTGCTTGCCCGCGTCGAAGAGGGCCTTGGCCATCCTCTCCCTAACGTCCGGGAAGTCGGGCCGCAGGTCGAGGGCCCTCTGGTACTCGTCGATGGCCGGACCGTAAAGGGCCATGCCGGCGTAAATGTCCGCTATGTCGGCGTGCATGTTGGCCAGTTTTCCCCTGGCGAAGGGGTCGGGTATGCGCTGGTCGCCCTCCCCGGGCTCGGCGTTCCTGAGCCTTTCTTGCAATTCCTCGGCCTTGTTGTAGTCGCCCATGTCGGCGTAGGTCACGGCCAGGTTCAAAATGGCCGAGGCGTATCGGGGATTGATGGCGACCGCCTTCTCGAAGGTGGCGGCGGCCTTCATCATCTCGCCCTGGTGGTAGTACATCTGGCCCATCATGTTCCAGACGTCGGCGAACCCGTCCACTTCCCGGACGAACTCGAGAAAGCGATTTAAGGACTCCTCATAGTCCTTTCTCTCGAAGGCCTCCTTGCCGGCCTGATAAAGCCACCGCACCGATTCGTCCATTTTCTGGCCTCCCCTTTCCGGGCCCCGGCCGGCGAAAAAAGAAGATCGCCGGCTTCCCCTAAAGCCCCTTGGTGAATTTCCAGCCGTTCTCCGTCTTTTCCAGCTCGAATTTTTCCTCGCTGGATATGGTCTGCGGAGACCCCACCTTGTCGGCGTTCATGGTAAACTTCTGTTTGACGGTGGCCGCCTGGCCCATGAAGAAAATCCGGCGGTCATAGCTTTTGAACTCGATATTGTCGTAATAGCGGAAAAGTTGAAGTACTTTTTCACGTATCTCCTCGGGTCCTTCCCCCTCGTGGGAGTAATCGTCGGAAATGAGGGCCATGTAGGCGATGACGTCCTTGTTCACGAGGGCGGCCTCGCGCCTTAAAAGGGTCTGCTCGATAAGCCGCTCCTCTTCCGCCCTGACGCCGAGTATCTCGAGTATCTCCGAGCCGCTTTCGCAGGACCAACCGTCGCCGCTTCTTTTCAGGTATATGTGCTGTACACCCTCGAAGCGGCGGGAAGACCCGGAGACGTTGACCTCGATCGAGTACTTCTCGCTGACCAGGGCCTTCTCGCCCTTGATCTGGATATCGCGCTCCCCGAAGGCGGCCTTGACCGGGTTTGCCTTGGTAAGAATCCTGGTCACGCTGGCCCGGGCCGCGTCGAGGGTGGTGTACTCACAGCGATAATCGGGGGCGAAAAAGGACATGTACCCCGCGGGATCGGACGAGGTGAGGGCCTCGGCCCTGGCGTCCAGTATTCTGGCTATTCGTCTTTTCTCGAGCTCGTCGCAGGCGGCGAGGCTGAAAAGGACGGCCGCTATGGCCAGGACGGCCCCCAAAGCGGCGAGGGGTTTTCTCTTGGGCGCTTGCATTTTTTCGTGTCCCGCTTATTGTTCCGGCGTGGCCGGTTCCTCCGGGGGGGAGGCGGTTTTGTTTTTCGACTTGGCGGCGTAGTCTCCGCCTGGAAAAGTCTGGATGATCTTCTCGTAAAGGGGGATGGCCCTCTCCCTTTTTCCCAGCTCGTCGTAGCAGGAGGCCTCCATGAACATGGCCTCCTCGTCGAAGCCCAGGCCCGGGTAGTCCCGCCACACGCCCCTGTACCTGGCCGCGGCCGCCCAGTAGTCCCTGTTTCTATAGTAGAACTTTCCCACTATCATCTCGTGTTTGGCCAGCCGGGTCCTGCTTTCATCCAGGGGGCCTTTGGCCTTGTTCGCGTAGGGGCTATTGGGGAACCTGGCCAGAAGGTCGGAGAAGGCCTCGGCCGCCAGCCTCGTTTCCTCCTGGTCACGATAAGGCTTGAGCATCCTCTCGTAATGGCAAACGCCGTTTTTATAGATGGCGTAAGGGACTTCCTCCCTGCGGGGATGAAGCTTGATAAACATGTCGTAAAGGACCGCGGCCTCCTCGAGGTTGTCCAACTCGAACTGGCAGTCGGCCATCCGCAGCTCGGCCTTGGGGGCGAACCTGGAGAAGGGGTATTTATCCACCACGGTCTGGAAAAGCTCGAGGGCCCTGGTATAGTCCTTTCTCCGGACCCACCAGAAGTTTTTGTAAGCCCAGCCGTTGGGACCGTAGATTTTGCGGATGGACTTGCCGTACCAGGTTTCCTTGCCCGAGTAATGGCTCTCGGCCAGGGCGAACAGTATCTCGACGGGGGGCGGTTCCTTTTCCTTCTTCTTGAACATCCCCTTGAAGCGTTCCCAGGACGTCTCGCCGTAATCTTCGCCGCCTCGCGATTCATCGGGACCCATCGAGGGAATGGCCGAGTAAGGGTCGTCCCGGGAAGGGCGCGAGGGCGCGCCTTTATCGTTCTTCGCCGCGCAGGAACATAAAAGTACCAGGGCCGCGGCCATTAGAAGAGCCGGGCCTCGGTAACGAACGAGGCCGGACCGGTTTGGTTTTACCATCAGTCTCCCCGCAGTTTCTCTTTCTTTTCCCTGGATATTTTGCAGTCGATGCAAAGGGTGGTAACGGGACGGGCCTCGAGGCGCTTAAGCCCGATCGGCTCGCCGCAGTCCTCGCATATGCCGAATTCCCCGTCCTCGATTCTCTCCAGGGCGTCCTTAACTTTCAGGATAAGCTTTCTTTCCCTGTCCCTTACCCTGATGCCAAAGTTGCGGTCGGATTCGGCGCTCGCCCGGTCGGTAGGATCAGGATAATAGTCGTCGGCGGCGTTGAGGTGCTCCGCCGGGCCTTCCACCTTTTCCTCCAACTCCTCGAGCTGCTTTAAAAGCAACTTTTTGAAACGATCGAGTTCTCGCTTGTTCATACTCAGCCTCCATTCAGGCGGTGGACGCGTTTTCTAAATCCCCGTATTATAACACACGACGCTGAAAGCGAAAACAAGCCTTCAAGCGAGGCGCGCGTCCGTTAAATATAATCATTGTTTGCCGCGCCGCCAAGGCCGGGTACGGCCCGCGGGCGTTTTTACATCCTCTCCAGGACCGGCACGCCCAGAAGGCGCATCCCGTTGGCGAGCGCCACTCCCGCGGCGCTTACCAGTCCGATCCTTGCCCCTTCTTTTTCTTTGCCCGCTCCTATAACCCTGTGTCTGGTATAAAACAGGTTAAAGGCCTTGGTCAGGTCGAAAAGATAAGTGGTCACGTGGCTGGGTTCGTTATCCCGCGCGGCCTTTTCCACGGCCGCGGGGAAATCGGCCAGCGCCCTGACCAGGGCCCTGGTTTCCGGTTCACACAGTTGGGAATAATCCGGGGAGGAGGGATGCTCGACGCCGGCTTTTCTCAGGATTCCCTTTACGCGGGCGAGGGAATACTGAAGATATGGTCCCGTCTCGCCGTCGAACCGGAGGGCCTGTTCCCAGTCGAAGCTTACGTCCCGCTCGCGCCGATGCTTTAAGTCGTTGATAATAATGGCCCCTATCCCGACGGACTCGGCCAGGGCCATCTTCTCGACGCCCTGCTCGAGTTTGCCGGCGGCCAGGTTTTCCTCGATCTTCTCGAGGGCCTTGGCCGCGGCCTCGTCAAGAACGTCCTCCAGCAAAACCACCTCCCCCTTACGCGTGCTCATGCCGTGCACGTGGCCGAACTTGACGTGTACTATCTTGTCGGCCAGGTCCAGCTTCATCAGTTTCAGGGACTGGACGAACTGGCGGAAATGCAGTTCCTGGGGCGTTCCCACCACGTAAAGGAGAAGGGAGGGAGAATAAGTCTCCTCCCGGTAAAGGGCCGCCGCTATCTCGCGCGTGGCGTAAAGGGTGGCCCCGTCCGACTTCTTCAAGATAAAAGGAGGCATGCCGTAATCATCGAGGTCGATCATCTCGGCCCCGTCCTCGGACCGGGACAGGATGCCCGCCTTTTCGACCCTTTGAAAGGCGCCCTCCATTTTGTCGTTATAAAAGCTCTCGCCCGTGTAATAGTCGAAGCCAACTCCGAGTCTTTCATATATTTTCTCGAATTTACGAAGACTTAAATCACGGAACATACTCCACAGGTCAAGGGCTTTAGCGTCTTTTTCCTCGAGCCGGACGAACCAGCTTTTAGCCAGTTCCCTGGCCTGGGGATCGAGTTCGCATTTTTTATTGTAGTCCACGTACAGTTTCAGGCTGTAAGAAATGGGAGACTTCTCCAGTGCCTCCTTGCTGCCGTCCTCCTCGAAGGCGGCCATGACCATGCCGAACTGGGTGCCCCAATCGCCCAGGTGGTTGATTCCTATGGGCTTATACCCGAGGGCGCCGTATATCTTGTACAGGGAGGCCCCGATGACGGTAGACCTTAGATGCCCAATATGGAAGGGCTTGGCGATATTGGGGGAGGAAAAATCCACGATCACCGTCTTTCCCGCCCCGAAGTCCGAGTGGCCGAAGCGTTCTCCTTCTTGGCGTATCGCCTCGAGCACCAGCCTGGCCATGGCCGCGTCGTCCAGCCGGAAGTTAAGATAGGGCCCGGCGGCCTCGGCCGAGGAAAAGGGAGTTCCCCCCAGATCGACCTTTTCCTTGAGATCGGCCGCTATTTTTTTGGGGTCTTTTCTGAAAGCCTTGGCCAGGGGAAAACAGCCGACCGCGTAGTCTCCCATCTCGGGCTTGGGCGGGGCCGAGACGAGGGAGGCGAAGGTCTCGGGGGCCAGCCCCGAGGCCTCGGACAAAAGTCGCTTGATCATTTTCTCGAAACTTTCCATGTCGCCCTGGTCCCCCTCCTTGAATGAGACAAGCGATTATGCTAACAGAAGCTCCGGCCTCGGGCAAGGTTTGGGTGAGGGCGTGTCCTAAAACGCTCAAGCGAGAGGAGCCGCGAGATTTCGACTGATTATAAAATTCATGTCCAAATCCATTTGATCCGGTAATTCCATCCTCCGCGAGACGACTGCATACATTGGAAAAGCTTGTGACCTGATATTGAGCCCATTAGGCGGACATCCATAGTAAACTGGAAGCCTCGAATAGAGTGAGGGCAAAAATAAGTCCGCAAGGCTGGACATTTGCTTTTCATTGTTATATATCTAATGAGCAAGGCGGCATGGAACGTCCGGGACGCCATATGGCGCGGGCCTTTTTCCCTGACCAGCGCGCGTTGTGAACGCTAATATTTCGTGAGTGAATGATGAGCGAGAAAAAAGAAAAGATACTTATCGCGGACGACATGGAGACCTTTCTCCGCCTGGAGAAGATGTTGCTCGAGCGCTCGGGTTACGAGATCGTCATGGCCAAGAGCGGTGGCGAGGCCATCAAGAAAATCCAGATGGAGAAGCCCAAGCTCATATTTCTCGACATGATGATGCCGGACATGAACGGGGACGCGGTCTGCCGTTTCGTCAAGACCAACAAGGCGCTCAAGCACATCCCGGTGGTAATGGTCACGACCAAGAGCGACCCCGAGTCGCGGGACCGGTGCACCCAGGCCGGATGCGACGATTACATAACCAAGCCCGTCACCCAGCGCGACCTTTTCGAGAAGATCAAGAAGTTCGCCGGCGTCGAGAGGCGCGAGCACGCCCGGGCCACCCTTCGCGTGACCGCCACCACCACGGGCAAGTCCTTTACCTTCACCGAGTTCACCAAGGACGTGTCGGTGGGCGGGATTTTCGTCGAGACCGAGACTCCCATCGCCTCGGGCACTCCCCTTGACCTTCAGTTTGCCCTGCCCGACGGCAAGGAACCCGTCAACGCCAAGGGGACCGTCGTGCACACGGTCACCCCCGAGACCGCCAGGGGCAAGACCCCTGGCATGGGGATCAAGTTTGTCAGCATAAGCGCCGCCGACGCGGACAGAATAAGAAAATACGTCAACGGCGGCCCCCGCTGAGCCATGTACGCCGTCCTGAGGGTCCTGAAAAAGGAGTTCATCCAACTCCGGCGGGACCCTAAAATTTTTCCCATCTTGTTCGTTGCCCCCATTATCCAGATGATCTTCATGGGTTACGCCGCCACCCTCGATATAAAACATATCCCCATCGTCATATGGGACCAGGACAATACGCCGGCCTCGCGGGAATTCGTCCGCCACGTGACCTCGTCCCTTTACTTCGACGACGCGGGAAGGATCGGAGGCTACGACGACGCGCAAAGGATGATGAGAAGGGGAAAGGCCGCCGCCGCCCTCGTCGTTCCCGCGGGTTTCCAGCGCGACCTCAAGGGGGGAAGGACAGCGACGGTCCAGGCGGTCGTGGACGGGGCCGACTCGAACCAGGCGCTGATAGCCCAGAATTACCTCGCCGTTATCGCCCAGACCAGGAGCGCCGCCCTTATGGTCGAGGGCCTGTCCGTGAACCGGGCCGGGCTTTTCGAGGCCGGGACCCTGGCCTCCATAGCCTCGTCATCGTCCATCATGAGGGGAGAGTTGGCCGTAAGTCCCGAGCCCAGGGTCTGGTATAACCCCGAGCTGCGCTCGGCCAACTTCATGATACCGGGAGTGGTGGTCATGATACTCATGGTCATGACCATGATGCTCACCTCCCTGGCCGTGGTCCGGGAGAAGGAAGTGGGGACCATGGAGCAGGTTATCGTTACCCCCATCCGGCCATGGCAGTTTATCGTCGGCAAGATAACTCCCTTCGTGATCATCGGGTTCCTCGAGGTTTCCCTTGTGGTCCTGGTCGCCGTGGTCTGGTTTAAAATCCCCTTCCGGGGCGCCGTTACCTCATTGTACGGTTATTCCGCTCTCTTCCTGCTGACCACTCTCGGCCTGGGTCTGTTCGTTTCCACCATCAGCCATACCCAGCAGCAGGCCATGATGACGGCCTTTTTTATTATCTTTATCATGATCAACCTCTCGGGCTTTATCTTTCCCATCGAGAACATGCCAAGGCCGGTCCAGCTTCTGACCTATCTGATTCCCATGCGCTACTTTCTGGTGATCGTAAGAGGGGTATTTTTAAAGGGGTCCGAGGTTAACGTGTTATGGGACCAGGCCCTTCCCCTTTTCGTGCTGGGCATAGCGATCATTGGATGGAGCGTGCAGAAGTTCGGCAAGACCCTGGATTGATGATAGTCGTTTTTGAGCCGGGTTCCATTAAAATATGTCTAAGTATCCGATATTGAGGAGATAATTAGTAGAATTAAAATAGCGGGTATTTGACGCTCGCCTTTTTTTTGGCGAGGCGGTTATTGCCGGAAGGGTACGCGGACGGACGACGTCCTCCTCAAGCGCTTTTCTGGGGCGGCACAAGATAGCCCGAGCGCCTGCTCTCCCGTACGGTCAGCGGGAAAAGCCCCTTGGCCAGCTTGTCTCCCAGGCACCTTTCCAGCCGGATCAGTTTGAGGATACTGCGCACGATCTTTTCCTTTTCCGTTTTGGGCAGTCCACTGACGCTGACGCTTAGAATGTCAAGGTCGAACGGATTGAGTTCGTGTTCCCGGCATAAAGCCACGTAGAGTTTCTTGCAGCGGTTATATTCTTCCATAACCTTGTCGTCGGCTTTACCACCGGGGTCCGTTTCCGTCGAGGCCATGAGTTTCATAATCAGCCTCCTTTTATGTTTGAATCCCCGATTCATGGTCTTCTTAGCCTCCTTACGACAATTAATATAGCAATAATGTTGCCAAATGATAATAAAAGAATGTTATATCTTATAAATACAATTACTTAACATATATTGCTGTATTTGAATTCATCTTCAGAAGCCGATTTTGCAGTAAATTTTACACGAATTTGGAAAAATTGCGCCAATGACAGCCAATATTATGACTGGCAAATCATTCATATAAGATAAATAAGAGATTTTTAATGTATTATTTATGTTTAGAAAAAGAACGAAAGATCATTACTTTATGTAAAGCCATGATCCATCGGAAAGGGCGTCAGGTTATATCAACAAAATAATTGTTTATTATCAATGAATTATTTCAACCAGCTCGACCTGATACCCAATGAGCATTTTGCAATCAGTGCTTGTATCTTGCCTGATTGCGGCCAAGGGTCATCTCGACTCCCGCCCGGCCCGAATCATTGTAGCCGTCCCAAAAGGAGCACTTTTCCTCCATGCCCGCCGGTTCCGCGGCGATAGTCGTATCCAACGTGATCCTTTGCGGATTGTCCCGGTCGAACTTGGGCCACTCGGGCAGTCCCTCACCGTTGGGGTCATGGCTTTTCGCGAAGTTGGTCCAGTAAGCCTGTATCACGCGGCTTAACTCTCGGGCGCCCTCAATATTGGACTCGTCGTAAAGCCGCATTTTGCCCTCGGTGGGAAGATTGCCGAACACGAGCGGCACTTCAAACCCATGGAAGGCCCCGATACGCCTTCCGAACCTGTAGTCGTCATAGTCGAATCGATAGAGGAAAACCTTGTCCTGGTACCGCGCCGCGGCCTCGAGGCCGAGGTAAGTGGGACAGGCCAGGCTCGAGTCGGTCACCATTTTGCCATAGGCGTATCGGGGTTTGCCATCATAGTCCTCGAGAGGGTAGAGCGCGGCCAATTCCTCTTTCTCCGCCTCGGTGAGTCCCAGGTTGATCCCCGCCCGTCTTGCATAGTCCCATGGCGGCGTATACCAGAGTTTCTTTCTGAAATACAAAGCCTTGTCGAACTCGTCCCGGTTATAGCCGGCGATAAAGGGCACTTTATTGTGCTTTCCATCCCTGATGGCCTGGAGGGGCGCGTCATCCAGGAGGTACCCGTCGTGGTGGGGAGCGTAGAGCATGCCTTCATTGTAAAACGTAATCAGGCCGCCCTTCATGAACTTCGAGGCCGGCGCCGCCCGCAGGCACTCGAGGTCTCCCTCCTTGCATCCTATCCTTTTATAAATGGCCCTGGCCCGCTCGTAGCCCTTCTCCAGGCTCTCGCTTTTCCCGCATCCGCCCGACTCGAGGATGGCCCCGTGAATCCTGCCCCGGTTAAGGGGCGTGGCCAGCATGGTGCAGACCGACCAGCCGCCCGCGCTCTCGCCGAATATGGTTACGTTGTCCGGGTCTCCGCCGAATGACCGGATATTGTCGTGCACCCACTCGATGGCGCGGACCTGATCGAGGGAGCCGTAGTTACCCGCGCTCGAGTTCTCATCCTCCTCCCTGAGGCCGGGGTCGGCCAGGAACCCGAAGGGACCCAGCCGGTAGTTGAAGCTCACCACCACCACGTCGCCCGCCGCGGCCAGGTTCGAGCCGTCATAGCCCAGCCCCACGTTGCCCGATCCGCCCGAGCCCATCACGTACCCGCCCCCGTGTATCCAGACCATGACCGGAAAAACTCCCGACTTGGCCGGCTTGAAAACGTTAAGATAAAGGCAGTCCTCGCTCATCCCATTCTTGGCCGGGACCTGCATGCAGACGCTGCCGTACTCCAGCGCGTCGAGGACGCCACCCCACTCGGGAGCGGGAACGGGCGCCCGGAACCGAAGGTCGCCCACCGGCGGCGCCGCGAAAGGGATGCCCTTCCAGACCATGGTCAGGCCGTCGTCGCTCATATATCCTCTGGCCTTGCCGCTCTCGGTTTGGGCGGTAAGGTCGGCCTCATCCGCCCGGACCGGTTCAAGGCAAATCCCGATAAATAAAAAGATGAAAACAAAAAGGATGAACGCGCGTTTCATTGTGACTCTCCTTGCTGGACCTTTGTTACATGTTTGTATCACTCTTGCCGGTGAAGGGCAAGAGGTTCGAACGGATCGGTAGGGAGAATCGAACGCCCCTGACCGCCGCCGGTCTTGAATTCCCACCCGTTTCGCCAGAATGATCTCATTGATATAGAATGAACTGAAAACCGGCGGGAGAAATATTGTCCATGCACAAATCCATTTGGGTCATAATCGTCACCGCGTCCTTTTTGCTCGCGGCGAGTGCTCCGGCGACGAGGACCGGCGGGCCTCGCGTGATCAACGACGACGCGGGGTGGTGCTGGTTCCAGGACGAGCGGGCGGTCTTTCAGGGGAACACCCTCCTGGCGGGAAGCGTGGCCTCGGGCCGATATGACTGGAAGCGGCGCGGGAACGTCGAGGTGACCGCCATGGACCTCGAGACCGGAAGGACCGAACTGTTCGTGCTTCACAAGAGGCTCGAGGCCGACGACCACGACGCGCCCGCCCTCCTGGTCCTTCCCGACGGCCGAGTGATGGCCGCGTACTCGAGGCACAACGCGGACCGCAAGATCAGGTATCGCGTCACCCTCCGTCCAGGGGACGTGGGCGCGTGGACGACCGAGCGCTTCTTCAAGATAAAAGCGAGCGGTTACGGGGCGACCTATTCCAACCTGTACCGGCTCGAGGCGGAGGGCGGCAGGATTTACGACTTCTACAGGGGTGAGCATTTCGATCCCAACGTCATCGCGTCCGAGGACGGCGGCGAGACCTGGCAAGGAGCGGGGCGGCTTTTGGGCGGGCCCGGCCGTCCCTACCTCCGGTACGCCTCGAACGGGATCGATGAAATACATTTCGTCTGCACCGAAGGGCACCCGCGCGACTGCGACAATAGCCTGTATCACGGGTACGTAAAGGGCGGCATGGTCCACGACTCGGCGGGGACCGTTATCGGGCGCTTGGGTGAGGGCGCCAGGCCCGAGAGTATGACTCGAGTGTTCGCGGGCGACGCGGACAACGTGGCCTGGCCCGCGGACCTCGAGCTTTTCGAGGGTCGGCCCTACTCGGTCTACTCGGTGCAAAAGGACGGGGCCGGACTTCCCAGGCGGCGCGGCGGGCTCGACCACCGTTATCGTTACGCCTGGTTCGACGGCTCGAGGTGGCGAGACCACGAGGTGGCCCGGGCGGGCTCGAGGCTCTACGCCGGGGAGGACGACTACACGGGCCTCATTTGCCTTCACCCGGCGGACCCGAGAGTGGTTTACTTTTCAACCGACGTGGACCCCGAGACGGGCGAGCCGCTGATAAGCAAGGCCGACGGGCAAAGGCATTACGAGATATTCAAGGGCGTCACCCCCGACGGGGGCAGGACCTGGACCATCACTCCCGTGACCTCGAACTCGGACCAGGACCAGATACGGCCCAACGTGCCCCGACCCGGCCCCCCCGGCTCCGCCCTCATCTGGCTCCGAGGCCGCATGACCACCTTCCGCCGCTACGATCTGGAGATGGTCGTCATGGCCCCGGCGCCGTGACTACCATGATTTGTTTACATCTATTTTATAACAATACCTTTAATTGAATATATATTCCATTCGTCGCATGACCTCCAATTCCACCATTCATAGCCCAGATTTTGACTAGTTCTACATAATTAATATTTGAAGCCGGTGGAATATTTTTAAGCGCATCAAGAAAAGCGTCTTGAAGAATGTAATTTTTGGAATGTCCTACGACTTCGCGTGACACATCTTCAGATATTGCCCAAAATGAGTCGGCTAAAGGATGGTCAACGGCGCCATCCGAAAATTCTATTAATTTAACCTCAACCTTCTTTTCTCCATCCTTTTGAGACACAAATACAAATTCAGGTTTTTCCTGCAGAATCACAACCGTGGCACATTCATATTTATCAATTGGCTGTGTCGATATTCCTGGGGGCTTTAGCCACTGGACCTCAAATTTTAATGGAGATTCCGCATCTGTGAAGACCTGGCTGATCCTTACTGTATAATTAGGATTAGGCTTTTCTCCCTTTGCAATTATTATCAAATATTTCTCATCGGAAGGGGGTGGGGGGGTATCGGGGCCATGAGAGAAATGCGTTGTGAAATAATACGCGCTGATTTCATTAAAGGTTGCAAGTTCCCAAGCAGTAGTCATAATTATTGCCTCCTATAGATAGCGTTATGAATTGCAAATGCGAAATTGAAAATATAAATCACGCTCAAAAATGAAGTTGAGATTCACTCGCAATTTTTAGATATTGCGATTGGTGGTTCATTTAATGGAAGAATCATTTTACCGTTTAGGTATGGTCGCTCATTCCCGGGCATTATTTTTACTGATTCATCAATCCCGGTCTCGGGATCAATAGTTTTCGCCTCTGCGACAAAAATATATATAGTCGGATGTGTAAATTTAGCTTCTTTATCAAGATCAATCCAGACTAATCTGCTCTTTTGGATTATTTCAATTTTACCTCCATTTTCCCCGTCCTGAACAATGTCTCCTGGAGATAAATTGTCATTAAAAACATACAAATATAAATTATCATCCATCACGCCTCCTCCATTGAAAGATTTTCTGAGAAAGAAAAACCCGAGATAAAGAGTATCTTTATCTCCTTTTCATCCACAAGCTTCGATAAAAACGTCATGATAGCCAGCATCCGGCTCGCGCCGGACGGCCTATACCCCAAGCGATTGGATTGTTATAAGGCTTTAGCGTAATTTTATTAGGATGAATTACCCTAATATATTATCATTGGAATGTCAATAAAAAAAATCAATCCGAGACGAATAAATCCGCGGAGGGATACTCCGGGCTATGCGGCATAGGAGGGCGTTTTAAGTCCATATGGATACGAAAAGACAATCGGCCGGGCGATCAATATGCGTAATTCAACTTAATTGCCGGCCAATTCAGCCCAAGGCGTCATCTTCATCCCCCTATTTCAGCACGCTCCTCGCCGCTCCTCGCTGGGCCCTTCTTGGCCTGTTTGTTTTTCCTCTGGATGGTTTTGTCTTTAATCTTGAGGTTGCGGGCCGCGTCAGCCGCGTAGAGGGCGGCCCAGAGGTTGTCGCTCGTGAGTTGCCGCCCGAGGATTTCCCGGGCCTCGGACTCAAAGCCCAAAGGATAAAGGGCCTGGGCGGCCTCGACGCTCACCGCCGGGGAGGGGTCCTCTTTCGCCTCCAGCAAATCCGCAGCGGCCTCCATGGCGCCCCGTTGCGGGAAATTCCTTCGGTTTACTTTCGCCATGATACCTCTTCCTTTCTTCCCAAGGGAGCATTGTTTCGCGCCAATGACGGCGGAGTGAATACAGCCGGCTTGCCGGGCCGAGACGGCCGCTCCGCTCGCGCTTAGTTGACAACATTAAATAATGATACGATGCTTGATTGCAAAAGAAGACGGGAGACGCCGCATATGAGGGCAAAATTCGGGTTTATTGAAATATTGTTTTTCGCCGCGTTCCTTACGCTCGCGGGCCGTGCGGGAGCGGGGGAGGAAAAGGTGGAGGAGGACTGGTCCTTTGGAGGGGGCGCCTTTGGAAGGTGGACCATGGACGGGGGCGGGCTTCCCGCCTACGAGTACCAGGCGCGTTACGACGATCCCCGCCTGGTCTGGGACCCGAAGGTGTATCCTCCAAGCAACCTGCATTGGAGCCAGATCGGGAACGACCGGGTCATGGCCGCCTGCTACAACCTCGGGTTCGTCAAGCTGTTCGACGGCTCGGCCGGCGCGGTCTGGATCAACGATTACGAGCCGGAAAAGGGAGAGTTCGCGGGAGGCTTCGGCTGGCTGGCCTGGGGCGACACGGTGGTCTCCGATTACGACGCGTCCATCGGGGAGGACGCCGGCTGGAAGCGGGTCTTTGGCGCCTATTATTACGAGAAGACCCTCGAGACGGCCGAGGCGGTTTTCCGACATACCCTGGTACCCACGCCCAACACGGACTCGGCGCGGACTTCTCCCGAGGCCTCGTCTCTTTATTCCTTCGTGACCATAAGGAACAAGTCGGACCGGCCCATCAGCTTTACCCACCTCGAGTACTGGGACGTCAACGTCAAGTTGATGGACGACTTTCTCCTGGGCAGGGCGGGGATCAGGAAACGGCGAGACAAAAAGGTGAGCATGCGGGTCCACCGGAGCGGGACGGTGTTGGAGGCCGCCTCCCAGAAACGGCTGGAAGGGCCGCCCTCCCGGCCCGCGCTCGTGTTCCCCGAGTGGCCGTCGGCCTTTCTCGAGTCCATGGAGGAAAAACCCGACGCCTGGATTACCGACCCGTCCGAGCTTTTCAACGGCAAGGAAATGGTCATCTCACGGATATCCTCGGGCCTTGGATCGGAGAAACCCGACCCGGCGGCGAGGGGGCAAAATGAAGCCTGCCTGGCCGCCAGGAAAAGCTTCGTTCTGGAGCCGGGAGAGGAGAAGACCATCGCCTATCGTTTCGGTTGCCTCTACCCATACGCCGCCGACTGGGACCAAGGTCCCGGCCCCGGGATGGAGGCGGCCTCCGAGTTGGCCCGCGTTCACGCCGCCTGGCGAGACGCCGGGTATCCGGCTTTCATCTCGTCTCGAGACTCCTTTATGGGAAGGGAACTGGTCTGGGACTATTACTATCTCACGGCCATGGCCACCTCGGATATCTACTACGGGAAACGGCACGTTCCCCAGGGGGGGAATTACTACTACTACTCCGGCGGCAACGGCGCCACCCGCGACTACGCGGCCTTTGTCCAGGCCCTGACCTACTATAAGCCCGAGCTGGCGCGGGAGATACTCGAGTTCATGTCCCGCTGCCAGGAGACCGACGGCAGGCTGTTCTACGATATCGAGGGGTACGGCTATCGCTACTCGACGCCCTACCGGCCGGGCGACCTGGACCTGTGGTATCTGTGGGCCCTTTGCGAGTACGTCTTCGCCACCCGCGACTTCGACCTGCTCGATCAGGGCGAGCCTTTCTATCCTCTTCACCTCGGCGAGGAGGGCACGGTTTGGGAGCACGCCCGCCGCTCCCTCGATCACCTGATCGACGTGATCGGGACCGGACCGAGGGGGCACTTGAGACTGAGGCTGTCCGACTGGAACGACGAGATGACCTGGCTCACCGCCGGCTCGAACCCGGCGGACATGCTGGCCACCTTTTACCGGGGCGAGTCGGTCATGAACACGGCCATGGCCTGTCATATTCTGCCCATGTTTCGGGACCTGGCCAAGGCCGAGGGAGACGCCGAGACGGCCGGCCGGGCGGAGGCGTTTCTCGTCAAGTTGCGGGCCGCCCTTGACTCGGCCTGGACGGGAACGCATTTTACGCGGGCTTACTCCGGTTTTGGCAAGCCCTTTGGCCAGGATGAAACGTATCTCGAGCCGCAGGTTTGGGCCCTTCTCGCGGGTGACGTCCTAGGCCCCGAGCGGGAACGGAAGCTTTTAGACAACCTTCGGGCCAACCTCATGGGTCCCAGCGAGTTGGGCATGATGATATCGACCTCGACCTCGGGGTCCCTTACCACCAGGCCGGGCGAGCAGGAGGAAGGCGGGATATGGCTGGCCATCAACGGACCGGCGGCCCTGGCCCTGGCCAGGAGCGATCCGGACCTCGCCTGGCGCGAGGTCAAGCGGAACTCGATGGCCTGGCACGCTCACGTTTATCCGAATCTTTGGTACGGTATTTGGAGCGGTCCCGACGCCTGGAACTCGGTCTTCTCCGACCGGCCCGGCGAGACCTGGTACATGAAAACGCCCATATTGAACACGGGCCCGCAAATGTACCCGGTCCAGAACGCCCATTCCCATTGCCAGACCATGTGGGTCATGGCCCGGCTGGCGGGGATATCCCCCTTTGCCGAGGGCCTGGCCGTCGAGCCTCGCGTGCCCTTGGAATCCTATTCTTTTTCATGCCGGCTCTTTTCCATTTCAAAGGGCCCCGATGAGATCGCGGGAAGCTTGCGCGTGGGCGATGGAGGACCTTTGAAGCTGCGCGTTGAAATTCCCGAGAACATGCGGGGGAGGCAATTGGCCTTCAGCGTCAATGGCGAAAAAATTTCGTCCGCCGCCTTGGGCGATTACGTCGAGTGCATGGCTGGAGGAGACGGGCGCGGCTCCATTGATTTTAAGCTCACGGCTTCAAAGCCGCAACAGGGGCCGAACCGGAAGGCTTCTCGCGGCGTCTAACGGGTCAGGGTAAACCGGTTTTCCATCGTAAGGGATATGGTCCTTGAACGGCGCCTTACTCCCCGGTAAGATGTAAGCGATGAAAATAAAGTATCTCCCGCTGATCGGCGCGATCATCCCGGCGGTCGCCGCGGCCCTTGTCCTTAGAAACGGCCTGGACGCCTGGTTTATCGCGGACGACTTCGTGCACCTGGGGCATATGAAGTTCCTCAGCGGGCCCGCCGATTTTTGGACCACCCCCTTTTTCGGGCTCAGCGTTTTCCGGCCTTTGGCCCATACCGCCATGCAGCTCACGGGCCAGTGGTGGGGCCTGTCGCCCCGGAGCCTTCACGGCTTCGACATGGTCCTTCACTGCCTCAGCTCGGCCCTGGTCACGGTCCTGGCCTTTCGGCTTTTCTCGAGCGCCAAGGCGTATAAAGACGCCGAGACGGACGGCTCGAGAACGGCTATTCTTCCGGCCCTCTCCGCGGGCCTAGTTTTCGCCGTGCATCCGGTGGGATCGCTTACCGCCGCCTGGTTCTGTTGCCGGACCGACCTTATGGCCATGCCCTTTTCCCTTCTTGCCTTGATAGCCGCCTCGGGCAAGGGGGTCCCCAGGCCGGGCCGCCAATTGCTTATCATGGCCTTGGTTATGGCGGCCCTGCTTTGCAAGGTCACGCACCTGGCCCTTTTCCTCATGGTTTTCGCTACGGCCTTTACGGCCAATGGGGACGAGCCGATCAAGAGGCGTGGCTACATGGCCTTCGCCTCGGCCTTGCCGGCTTTTAACGCCACCCTTTTTTACCTCATGTACCGGATGGTCGTGCTTAACGGGATGGGAGGATACGCCGACGCGCCCCCCGGCCTGGCCGGTATATATAGCGTGGCCGCCTATCACCTTCCCCTGGTGATCGAGGCGGCGGCCCGGGGCCTGACCCTGCACCACATGGCCAGGGACCACGAGCTGTACGTTCCCATAGTGGCCGCCCTTGGGGCCATCGTTTTACTGGGGGCCCCGGCGACTTTGATAAGGGGGAAAAGGTTCGTCCTTTTTGGCCTCGTTATCGCGGGGCTGGGTCTTCTTCCCGTCTGGAATTTGTCTCACATGATTTCCTACAGGGCGGACAGGCTCCTGTATCTTTCATCTTTGGGCTACGCCATGCTGGTGGGAACGGCGGTTTACGCGCCCGTCCGGCTGGAGATAAAATGGGGGGCCGCCGGGGCCGCGGCAACCTTATCGGCGCTGCTGGGCCTGATTTCGGTTCAGGCGGTGGGCGACTGGAAAGGGGAGGCGGCCCAGAACCTCGAGTTGGCCAAGGCCCTGGCCGGGCACGTGGAGAAGGCCGGAGAGAACGGCGGAGTCAGGCGCTATTACGTTCTGGGACTGGGGCCCGAGCACTACTACCTGGACATGATGGTAAAGCTGGTCCTGGACGAGAAATACTACGGCCGCGAGATAGTGCTGGGCGACCATGACAGCTTCCTTTGGCTGGGCAAAAAGTATTATCATCCGGAGGAAAAGACGGACGTTCCCGCCGAGGCCCTGCCCGTGAAAACCTCTCACCCCACCGATAAGGAACTCGCCTACGTGACCGTCACCCCGCCGGACCTGTTAATCGCCGCGGCCTGGGACGACTCGTCTCGAACGCTCGAGTGGAAGAACGGGTCCATCAAGGACGTGACCTCCAGGCTGAAGGCCCTCGAGAAGAGACGCAAGTTCGCCCGCATCAGGGTGAGCGCAAGGCCGACCATGCTGCCAAGTTACGGCTTTCGCAAGACGCCCCTCGGGTTCGACTGGCTCACCTCTCCGGAGCTTGAGAGGATCGACCCGGAAAAAAACGGCGAGCCTTATACCTTCGTGGCCGCGGACAACGACCCCTATTTGATCTCTCCCGACGTCTTTCTCAAGCCCCTTATGGTCTCGGCCCTAACTCTCGAGATGGCCCTGCCGGCAAGGACCTATCTTCCTCCCGCGGAAAGCCAGGGCTGCCTCATGTGGAGGACCAAGGGCAATCCCGGCTTCACGAGGGACAAGATAGTATGTTTCCCCGTGGTGCCCGACGGCGAGGTCCACGAGTACAGGATCGACCTTTCCAGGAACGTCCACTGGTCGCTCTCGGGCACGGTCACCGGCATCCGCCTCGATCCCATCTCCTACAAGTCGTCCTTCAGATTGATAAGGATCGATTTCGAGTCCTGAGCCGCGTATTGCCCCTTCGGCTTACCACCTCGGCCTCATGGTCCCGCGCCCCCGAGCAGGAAGCGCCAGGCGGGAACGACCTCTATCGTCCCGGCGTCGACCTTTATGGTCTCCTCCTCGCCTCGGGTTACTATCATGGACGTCGCAAGTTTTAACTCGGTCATCGCCTCGGTGAGAGACGCGACCTCCCTTTTGCGCGTCTTGGGATGGGCCAGGGATTCGCAAGCCTGGACCAGAAGACGGGAGCGGTCTTTCAGTCTGGCCACGAAATCGACCTCGGCCCCGCTCCGGGTCTTGTAATAGTACACGTCCGGCGTCTCGCGCCTAAGGGTGACGAACGTAAGGTTCTCGAGAAGATGGCCGGAATTGACGAGAACGCCCGAGGACGTCGAGGTTACAAGAGCGTGATCGATACAATAGACTTTTTTCGGGTTGGCCTTGCTGCGCGACAGTGAAGCGTCGAACAGGCGGACGGTAAACAGGAAGTAGGCGTCCTCCAGCCATTCCAGGTAATCCGATACGGAAGACTTGGGGACCTTATGGCCCAAGGACTTAAGGTAACCCGTCAAAGCGTTGATAGAGTAAAGGGACGCCGCGTTGTCTATCAGCCAGTGGGCCAGGTCGGTTACGGCCCGGGGATGGGACACGTCGTGCCGCTCGACCAGGTCGCGGAAAAGCACGGCTTGCAGATACTCCTGGTGGATTTTTATCCGGAGGGGATAATCTTGTCCCGCCACCTCCGGAAAGCCGCCCGTTTCCCAATATTCCTCGAAGGCTTTCTGGACCAGAAGACGCCGCTTGGTCGATAAAGGCCCCTTGGCTTCAATGCCTTTGAATTCGAGGAACTCGCGGAAGGAAAAAGGGAATATCTCCCATGAGAGGGCCCGGCCCCGCATCTGGGTGGCGATTTCCCTGGACAGCATCCGGGAGGAGGAGCCAGTCAGGAATACCTCGCAATTCTCCGAGCGCATGAGCCGGTCAACGAACGGTTCCCAGCCCTCGAGAGCCTGGATTTCATCGAAGAAGCAGTAGACCTTCTCGGCGTTTTTCTTTTCCGGGTATAGCGAGTAGTAAGCCTCCGTTATCAAGCCGAGGTCTTGCCTTTTAAGGCCGTGAAGGCGGTCGTCAAAAAAATTAAGATAAAGGACGTTTTCGCGAGGTACCCCAGCTTTCTCGAGCCGTTCTATTATCTGATAAAGATAAGTGGACTTGCCGCCTCGGCGCACTCCTATAAAAACGGTGGCTTTGCCGGCGACCGACTGAAACGGCAACCTTCTGGGCACTCCGGTATCCAGTTCGAGTTCCTGGAAATCGAGCAAGATGGATTTTATTGTATTTATCATATCCTTATAATTGGTAAATTAAATTACCACTTTTAATATATATCGGCAATAATAATACCCGATTATCCGGGGAGCGTCAAGCAAAATCACGGAGCCGTTAATAAAGCCAGCCGTTTGAAGTTGTCTTGCAGGAAGCCGGGACTATAATCATGGATGGGGCCGCGCGATCGAACTGGCCCCGGGGGTGACATGAAAAACGACGATAATACCAGGGCCGCCTTTTGGCCGGCCAACACGATCAAAATAATCGCTCTCGTCCTTTGCTTTTCCTCCCTGGCGGTGATCGCCGCGGCGAGGTTTCTTCCCTTGTCTTCCGACGCGAGGGAAACGGGCGCCATTAAAAAAGCGGTCCCAGCCAATGCGGAGCGTCCCACCGCCTCCGAGACGGATAAGCCGGATCAATTAGATGCCCCGGCCGAGCTCGCCCAGGCGGTCATGCCCGACCCGTCAAGCGCGACGCCCTCCGACTCCGGCGCGGACTTGCCCAAGAGGGCCGTGAAGAAGGAGGCCCCATCCCCGCCCACCATCCGGATAGCCTCGGCCGGCGACATTATGATGCAAAGGAAATGCAACCGCTCGGCCGCGCAGAAATCCAAGGGCGACGAGAACAACTTCGGATACGACGGGCTCTTCCCGGGCCTGGCCGACGCCTTTACCGACTCCGACGTGGTCCTGGGCAACCTCGAGCTTCCCGTGTTCGAGAAGATGAAGCCCGAGCGCTCGATGGTGTTCAACGCCCCTCCCGCCCTGCTTCACGCCCTGAAGAAGGCGGGCTTCACCCTGCTTACGGCCGCCAACAACCACGCTTACGACCACGGCCGGATCAGTCCCGAGTCGACCTACATGCACTGCACCTTGAGCGGCATCCCCTGCCTCGGGGTCGGGCCGAGCCGCGAGGAGGCGGAAAAACCTTATGTCGTCGGGCCGCCGGAAATGAGGATAGCCGTCATCGGGTACTCGACCCTGGCCAACTCGAACCTTAACCGGAGCGACCCGGCCGTCGCTCGCGTCAACGGCTATGGCTACGACGACCTTATCGGCCAGGTGAAAGAATGCGCGGCCAAGTACGACGGGGTGGTGGTGGAGGTCCACTGGGGCGTGGAATACACGACTTCCCCCATCGGCTCGCAAAAGGTACGGGCCAAGCAGCTGGTGGAAGCGGGCGCCAGCCTGGTGTTTGGCCACCATCCCCACGTGCTCGAGCCCATCGTTCCCATGACCGCGAGCGACGGCCGCCGCGCCCTGGTGGCCTATTCCCTGGGCAACTTCATCACCAACCAGGGCGGAAGGTCACTTTCCTCGACCACCAGGCTGGGCAACGTGCTCAAGGTGGACTTGACCAGGACGGAGAAGGGCGTCGAGGTAACGAGCTGGGATTCGATGCCAAGCTGGGTCCACAACAAGACCGCGGTCGTGGACGGCAAAAGGGTCGAGGACGTCCACGTCCAGATATGCGACCTCGAAATCTGGAAGCTCGAGAAAAAACTGGCCAAGGAGCAAGACGAGTCAGCGAAAAAATCGATCCAAAGGGAAATCCAGTTTTACAGGGACAGGATCAAACAGGCCGAGAACATATTGATCAATCCTTCCGGTCCCAAGGCAAAGGACGTGGCCAGGGCGTCCGACTCGAGCGCCCCCGGCAAGTAAGGCCCTATTCCCCCAGCGTTCTCTTTAGAAAATTATAGGAGTCCATAAGTCCGGGCGAGAGCGCGTTTATAAGGGCCACCTCGAGGCCCGCGCCCGCCAGCGTGGAAAGGCAGTTGCTCTCCAGCGACGCGGGATACTCCCTTCGCCTCGCGCTGAGTAAATTCGAGATGCCCGCCATGGTACGCGCCGGCCCTCCCAGTATCTCGCCGCTTGATAGCGCCCTGACGGCCAAAACGGCTCCTTTTAAATGGGCGTGGAAATCGGGCCAGGCCACGTTGGGCAGGACGGGATCGAATATCATCCGCTCGAGGGGAACGCCGGCGCTCGAGGCCAGTCCATAAAGAGATATGGCAACGGCGATCTTCTCGTCCGGCTCGGGCGGGCAAAGCGACCTTTCGTCCAGCAGCAAAAGGACCAAATCGGACCCCGACTCGGCGGCCAGGGGAAGTATCTCGGCCAGCTTGGCGGGCTCGAGGGTGACGGCGCTGATAACCGGCGTTTGGCGGCATACCGAGAGTCCTCGCTCGATGATTTTGGGATTGGGGCTGTCCAGGATCAGGCGGCGCGACGAGACCTCCTGGACCGCCTCGACCAGGAACTCGACGCGATCTTGCTTTTTAGCCGAGAGGTACCCGGGGTTGACGTCGATCCAGTCCGCGCCCGCCTTGTCGAGCCTTCCCGCCAGTTCCCGGACCGGCCCGGGATCGAGGCGCCTCATGGCCTCGGCCACCTTCGGGTTCAGGGCGTTCAGGTTGTCGGCCGCGAGTATCATGGCGCCATTTGGGGCGGGACGAGGCTCAATCCGGCTTTCCTTCCAGGTCGGCCATGAGCTTCTCGAGGGATTCCAACTGGTAGGGTTTTTCCAGGAAAGCGGCGGCCCCGAGTCCTTTGTATTTATCTCGCGAGTTTTTCTGGCTCATGCCGCTGGCGAGGACCACGCGGACCTTGGGATCGATTTTTCGCAGCTCGGCCAGGGTTTCCTCGCCGCCCATGCCGGGCATGACCAGGTCCAGAATGACCAGGCACGCCTCATCGCGAAGCTCGGCGTATTTCTCGACGGCCTTTTTTCCGCTCGAGGCGGATACGACCTCGAGGCCCAACTCTCCGAGCATGATCTCGGCCGCGACAAGGACCCCCTTGTCGTCGTCTACCAGTAATACCTTTTTCAACTTTGCGCCCACGCTCGCGGCGGTTGCCGCGCGTTTACAAGTCTATTCGCCAAAAGGGGACAAGGCAAGAAAAGAGGGGCCCGCCGGATCGGCGAGCCCCTCCTCCAGGAAAGAAAGCCGATTATTTCTTGGCCATGATTTTCTGGAACGCCGGCATTCCGGCCTCCATGGCGTTCTTGAACTCCTTGGCCCCCTCCATGTTGGTGATTTCCTTCCAGGCCCCGAGCACGTCCTCGGGGGTGATCTCCTTGTCGATGTCCAGGAAGGTCCCCTTGCCGTGAAGGATGGCCACCTTGGCGAAGAAGCCGCCGCCGACCGCGTAGACGCCGCCGCTTCCCGGGCACTTGTCCGAGCAAAGCAGTCCGACCAGGGGCGAGACGAACTCGGGCTTTAAGGCCTCGACCACGTTGGGGGGCATGACCGTCTCGGTCAGCCTCGAGCCGGCCAGGGGCGCGATGGTGTTGGTCATGATGTTGTACTTGGCCCCCTCGATCTGGAGTGTGTTGGCCAGTCCCAGGATGCCGAGCTTGGCGGCCGAGTAGTTGGTCTGGCCGAAGTTTCCGAACAGTCCGGCGGCGCTGGTGGTCATGACGATACGGCCGTATTTTTTCTCCCTCATGATGGGGAAGGCGGCCTTGGTGACGTTCCTCGATCCGAGGAGGTGGACCTTGAGCACCAAGTCCCAGTCGTTGTCCGTCTGCTTGAGGAAGGACACGTCGCGCAGGATGCCCGCGTTGTTGATCACGATGTCGATGGTGCCGAAGTTGTCCACCGCCGTCTTGACGATCTTGTCGCCGTTGGCCACGTCGTTAAAGTCGGGAACGGCCTCGCCGCCCGCGGCCTTGATCTCGTCGCACACCTTCTGGGCCGGCGTGTTCGAGCCGTCGCCGCTTCCGTCCATGGCCCCGCCCAGGTCGTTAACCACGACCTTGGCTCCCCTCGAGCCCAAGAGCAGGGCGTGCGCCCTTCCCAGACCGGCGCCGGCGCCGGTTACGATCGCTACCTTGCCTTCAAATTTTACGTCGTCTCCCATTTTTTCCTCCTACCTTATTTTTTCGTTATTCGTTTCGCGCGAATCGGTATCCGCGATTATTCCCTTAAGCGTCGTACTTGCCCACGATGGATATGGAGCACACGTTCATGAAGGGGAAACCGCCCAGGTTGTGGGTCAGTCCCAGCTTCGGGTTATCGAGCTGCCTCTTGTCGGCCCTTCCCTGCAGCTGGAGGTACATCTCGTAGAGCATGCGGAGTCCCGAGGCCCCGATGGGGTGCCCGAAGCACTTGAGCCCGCCGTCCACCTGGCAGGGGACCCCGCCGCCGTCGCGGTTGAAGAAGCCGTCCATTACGTCCTTGATGGCCCCGCCGCGGGGGGAGATATGCAGGTCCTCCATGGTCACCAGCTCGGTGATCGAGAAGCAGTCGTGGACCTCCATCATGCTGATTTCCTTGCGCGGGTCCTTGACCCCGGCCTCCTCGTAGGCCCGGGTCGAGCATTTGTCCGTGGTCACGAAGTGGTCGCCCAGCCACTCGTTGTACCCGAACTCGTACCCGTTCGAGAGCGCGAGCTGAATGGCCTTGACCGACACCAGGTCCTTCTTGCCCATCTGTTTGGCTATCTCCGGGGTGGTGACGATGGCGCAGGCCGAGCCGTCGGACACGCCGCAGCAGTCGAAGAGCCCGAGGGGGTCCGCGATGATGGGGGAGTTGAGTATCCTCTCGACCGGGACCTCCTTGGTCAGGTGGGCCTTGGGGTTGAGGGTCCCGTTCTTGTGGCTCTTGGACGACACGTGGGCCAGGGCCAGCTTGAGGTCCTCCCTCTTGACGTTGTAGCGGGCGCGATAGGCGCTGGCGAGCTGGGCGAAGCTGCCCGGCGCGGTGATGTTGGGAAGGCGCATAAAGTTGGTGGGACCGCCGCTCGAGCCGAGGTTGGGCAGTCCGCCGTACCCGGTGTCCTTGAGCTTTTCCACTCCCAGGGCCAGGCATATGTCATACGCGCCGGAGGCCACGGCGTAGCAGGCTCCCCTGAAGGCCTCGGTCCCGGTGGCGCAGAAGTTCTCGACCCTGGTCACGGGGATGAAGGGAAGCCTGAGGGTGGTGGGAAGGGGAAGGGCGGAGAGGCCCACGTTGATGGCCTCGAGGGCCGACCCGAACCAGGCCGCCTGTATTTCCTTCTTCTCGATCCCGGCGTCCTCGAGGCACTCGAGGAAGGCCTCGACCATGAGGTCCTCGGGGCTGTCCATCCAGCGCTCCCCGAACTTGGTGCAGCCCATGCCGAGGATGACGACTTTATCTCTTATTCCAGTTGCCATTTTCCATACCTCCCTTACGACCCTTCCTGGCCGGCGGCCGCGGGAGCCGCTTTCCAGAAATAGCCGGAAAAACCGCGCTGCTCGTCGTAATACTTTTTCCGGAAGCTCATCTTGACCGGCACGCCGACCTCGACGTCGGCCGCCTCGCAGTCCGTGAAGTCCATCATCATGCGGCCGCCCTCGTCGAACTGTACCATGCCGTAGATGGCGGGCGGGTCGACGCTGACCGCCAGCATGTCGGCGGTAAAGGTCAGTATCTTGGCCGAGCGGTCGGCGAACTCGACGGGGTCTTGCGAGTCCACGGCTCCGCAGCTGGGGTTGACGCATATGCGCTGGGACGGTATCTGGGGAACTCCGCACTCTCGGCAGACGCCGCCCACGAAGCCCAGGATGTTCCTGCGGTTTCTCCAGAGCGCGGAGAGGGCGGTCTGCTTGGGGGCCTCGGCCCTGATGCCCATTTCCGTCTCGATCACCTCGCGGAACTTGAGGAACTTGGTATAGGCCTTCTCCGTTTTCTTGCGGGCCAGGTGGCCGCTCACGGCCTGGCGGGCGGGCAGGTCCTTGATCTTGTCGGTGACCTGGAAAATGAGGGCGTCGGACCCCTGTCCGAAGCTGGCCACCAGTATCTTGTCTCCGGGCTTGGCCGTCTCGAGCTCTCGGGCCAGCATTATGAGGGGATGGGCCACGCCGCACTCGCCGGTCTCGACGTGCATGTTGGGCACGATCTGCTCGGGCGATGCGCCCAGGGCCTTTCCTATCCCGCCGTGGGGACCGGCGCCGAGGAAGCAAGGATAGATCACGCGGCTTACGTCCTTAAGCTCGACGCCGGCTTTCTTGAGGACCCCGCCCATGGCCTGGGCGTAGATTTTCATGTAGCCCTCGTCGCGTATCCAGCGCTCCTCCCAGTTGTAGTCGTAGCGCTCGCCCGCGCCCCGGTAGTGGTCCACGAAGTCGTGGGTCACCGAGAAGGTCCCCAGGCACTCCGCGATCACGTCGTCCTCGCCGAGCAAAAGGGCCGCGGCGCCGTCGCCGAACCACAGCTCGTGGAACCAGGCCGCCTTGGTGATACGGTTGTCCGAGGCCGCCACCAGGACGTTCTTCATGTCGCTTCCCTTGACTCTCTCGAGGGCGGCCACCAGGGCCGAGGTCCCGGCCTTCTGGGTCGAGGTGAAGTCCGAGGAGGACACCTCGTCCTTCAGGTTGAGGGCCGTCGCCAGGATGCCGGCGTTGTCCCGGTCGGCGAAGGGCATGCTGGTCGAGGCCATCGAGACCGCGTCCACTTTCGACTTGTCCATGCCCGCCAGGCAGTCCCGGCTCGCCGCCACCGCCATGGTCAGGGCGTCCTCATCGTAGTTGCACATGGTGCGCTCGCCCTGGACCGCGGTAATCAAGCCGGGAGCCAGCCAGCTCATCGACATGTACATGGCCATCCGATCCATGCGGAACCTGGGCAGATACGCTCCGTAAGATACTATTCCCGCCATTTATTTACCTCCTTGAATAGGTCCCGTTCCACCGAGGGGTACGGGCCGTATACCTGACCGCCGGGCCCCTCAGGACCCGCCGGACCTTCCCTTCATCGAGTTGGTGATGTCCTGCCAGGCCGCCCACTGGCTGGCGCCTCCGTGCAGCATCGAGGCCAGAACGATCACTATGTCCTCACGCCTGGACCCCTTGGTCCGGGCGTCGTAGATGCCCATGGCGATCGACATGGGAACCACCGCCCTGGCCACCAGCTCCGTGTCGTAGGGCTTGGCGAAGCCGGCGTCGATATACATCTGGAGCGCGGCGGAAAGGACCAGGATGAACCTTTCCCATACCCGGTCGATCTCCCGCTGGAACTCGGGATCGTTGCCCAGCCCCTCCCGCAAAAGGATATTCAAAAGGGCCTCGTGCTGGCTGGCCTCGTCGAACATGCGCTGGATCGGCGCCCGCAAAAGCTCGTACTCCATCTGGATGCCGCCCCTGGTCTTCATGACGTCGATGGTCTCCCGAGTCAGCTCCCCCACGATGTCCTCGATGGTGTTGGTGATCTTATCGATGATGGCGATGTATATCTCGCGCTTGCTTTTGAAGTTGGAGTAAAAACCTCCGGTGGTCACGCCGGCCGCGGCCGCCAGGTCTCTCACCGAGGTGCCCCGGTATCCCTTTTGAGCGAAGAGGTCGAGGGCCGCCGTTAAAAGCAGTTCCCTTGTTTCCTCTTTCCCCCGGCGCCACTCGTTGTTCGCGTTTGTCTTGCCGGCCTTTTCTTTTTTCTTGGTTCTAGCCAATTTTCCCCCTTGCCTCCGAAGGTAATAACGAATGTTATTTAACACGCCTAAATAACAAATGTCAAGAGATATCCGGAGGAAAAAGTATAGGGGAACAAGGCGCGGCGATCAAGGGCTAAAGCCCTGGACAAGTCGAGTATCTTTTGCGGGCGGTCCGGGTCCCGAAGCCGTCATGACGGTCTTCTCTCCTGGCGGGACGGCGCGTAAGTGGGTCAAATCAATGGTGGGCGGCCTCGTCCTGGTGTGCCCGGTAGATTTCCTCCACCTTGTCGAAACAGCCGCAAAAGGCCTCGACCAGGTCGGGATCGAAGTGGGTTCCCGCGTCCTTTTTGATCTCGCTCATGGCTTCATCCAGGGTCCAGGCGCGCTTGTAGGGACGCTTGGAGGTGAGGGCGTCGAAGACGTCGGCCAGCGCCACTATCCTGCCCTCGAGGGGAATGTCCTCGCCCTTGAGCTTTCGGGGGTAGCCGCTTCCGTCCCATTTCTCGTGATGGGTGAGGGCGATGACGCGGCTGAGCTCGAGCACCTCCGAGTCGGAGCCCTCCAGTATCTTGGCCCCGTAAACGGTATGGTTTTCCATGATCTTGCGCTCGTCCGGGTCCAGCCTGGCGGGCTTTAGGAGTATGGCGTCGGGCACGCCCAGCTTGCCCACGTCGTGCATGGGGGAGGAGTAAAGTATGAGCTCGATTTTTTTTTCGCTCATGCCCAGGTACCGGGCCAGGGCGTGGGAATAAAGGCTCATGCGCTTGATGTGGTTGGCCGTGTCGTGGTCCTTGTACTCGGCCGCCATGCTCAGCCGGTGTATGGTCTCGAGGTAGGCCTTTTTGAGGCTCTCGGTCAGCCTGGCGTTGATGATGGCGACGGCCGCCTGGCTGGCCATGGACTTGACCGTCTCGACGGCCAACTCGTCGAAGGGCACGACCTCGAAGCATCGCTCGCCGGAGTCGCTCCAGCAGCGGGCGTTGATGAGCTGAACCACGCCGACCACCTCGCCCTGGGGGTCGATCATGGGAGCGGTCAGCATGGACTTGCTAACGTAGTCGTTCTTCTCGTCGTAGCTCTTGTTGAAGCGGAAGGGCTTGCCCGGCGGAAGCTCGTTCACGTCGGGGATGTTGAGCAGCTCGGCGTTGTTGGCCGCGTAGCCGGCGATGCTCTCGTTGGTAATGGGAAGGGGGAATGGCTTGAACTTTTCCATCACCAGCCCCCGGTCCTTGTACCTGTTGCGCAGGGTCTCGTTCTGGCTGACCACGAAATTAAGGACCTCGCCCTCCTTGATGTAAAGGCTGCCCGCGTCGGCGTTGGTCAGGGCCCGGGCCTCGCTCACGATGGTCTCGAGCAGCTTGGAAAGGTCCCGCTCGCTGGTCAGCGCCGTTCCCACCCTGGTGAGTTTTTGCAGACTTTCGGCTATGTCCATCATAAAGGGACCTCCATAAATCTCGATTAAACTTTTCGGGCCTTATATAAGGTTAATCACTGGACGGAAGATTGGAAGACCCGTTGGAAATAAAAAATAGCACGGCCTGATCGGCGATTAAAGGAAGAAAGCCAAAATCGTTTCGCCACGCGAGTTCGCGATCGGGCATCGGCCCGGGCCGGACTGGCCGGGATTGCTCGTCGTGATATACTTTTGTTTTGAACAGATGAAGGACCGAAGGCAAAAACGGGCCCTCTCGCCCGCGGGAGTCCGCGCGAGAGAGGGACTGGTCGAGAAGGGACCTTTTCCGCTCGAGAGGGGGGCCGTGCTCAAAAAGGGCGGCGACTATATCCGGGTCGCCCTTTGCTATCCCAATTATTATGAGATGGCCATGGGCAACCTCGGCTTTCATCACGCCTACCACCTGTTCAACCTCGAGGAGGACGTGGCGTGCGAGCGGGTCACCAAGAGTTATCTGGGCCGCGCGCCCGTCTCGATCGAGAGCGGACGGCCGCTTCGGGAGTTCGAGATCGTCGCCTTTTCCATGTCCTACGAGTCGGACCTTCTCAACATGATCAGGATACTGAACGACGCGGGCCTACCCCTTGGCCAGGAGGAGCGAAACTCGAGCGGATGCCCCCTGGTTTTGCTCGGGGGGGTGACGGCTTTTTTGAATCCCGAGCCGGCGGCCCCTTTCGTGGACTTGGCGGCCATCGGTGAGGCCGAGGTCATCGTCCCGCTTTTCCTGGATCGTTACCGGGAGCTTCGTGGAAGTCCCAAGCCCGATTTGATCCGGGAACTGGGCTCGGTGGAGGGTATATACGCTCCTTCCCTTTACGCTCTGGAATACGGGGAGGACCAGACGATTCTTTGCCGGCGGCCTCTTTCGGACTCGGCCCCGGAAAGGATAATGAGGGCGGTTTGTCAGGACCCCGAGGCCCCGCTCGCCATAACGCGGGTGTTCACCGGCCGGGCCGAGTTTTGCGACATGGCCCTGGTCGAGATTTCGAGGGGATGCGCCCGGGGCTGCCGCTTTTGCGCCGGTTCCTTCGTTTACCGGCCGCCCCGGTATTTCGAGGAGGCGCGGATTCGGGAGGAATTGGGAAGGGGGTTTCGGGAGAGGGACAAGGCCGGCCTGATCGCGGCCACGGCGGCCGATCATCCGGGGTTCGACTCCCTGCGAAACTGGATCGGCTCGATGCATAAGACCCACTCGGTCTCGAGCCTCAGACTGGACGAGGTCACGCCCGAGCTTCTGGAAGACATAAGGTCATGCGGCCACAAGACCGTGACCCTCGCCCCGGAGGCGGGAAGCGAAAGGCTCCGCCTGGCGGCCAACAAGCCCATAACGGACGAGGAGATTCTGAGCGCCATGGAAATGGTCGGCGCCTCGGACATTCCCCGCCTTAAGCTTTACTTCCAGGTGGGACTACCCTTCGAGGAGGAGGACGACGTCGAGGCGATCGTCCGGCTGATGGAAAAAATCAAGGCCGCCCTGGCCCGGGGATGGGGCAAACGAAACTGGGCCGCGGCCGTCAACGTCTCGATCAATCCCTTTGTCCCCAAGCCCTCGACTCCCTTCCAGTGGGTCCCCATGGCCGGGACCTCCTATTTGAAGAAGTCGCTCAAGTTCCTGCGCGAGTCCCTGGCCAAGCTGGGAGGCGTCAGCGTCTCGAGCATGTCCGCCAGGGAGGCCATGAACCAGGCCTTGATCGCCCGGGGCGACGGGAGACTGGCCGCGGCCCTGATCAAGGCGGTCAAGACCGGCAAAGGCCCGTCGGCCGTGGTCAGGCGCGGGTTCGCTTATTCTCCCGACGCCTGGTGGTACGTGCATCGGGAAAGGGGCCGGGATGAAGTCCTCCCCTGGGACTTCATCGAACATGGAGTATCCAAGGATTACTTATGGGAAGAATACGTCAAGGCGGGGAAAGCCAAAACCACCCCGCCCTGCTCGCCCGGAAGGTGCTCGAGGTGCGAGGCCTGTAAAACTGAAAGATAGTCCGCCGGCCCCTCCTCATTTCGCTTTGGGTCTTAGGGCGCCTTCCATGAAGTCGGCCGCGTTCACGCCCGCCTCATCCTCGGCCCCCATATAGAAATGGTCCACCCCCTCGATAAAAACCAGGCGGCATACCGATCCCAGGTTGATGGAAAGGTCCTTGGCCGAGTTGACCGGACAGAACTGGTCGCGGGTCCCCGTCAGCAAAAGGGTCGGGGGAGGGGCCGCGTAAAAGGCGGCGTTCCAATCGCTCCTCTTCCATCCGCCGGCCGGCGTCATGGGACTGATTAAGGCCAGGGCCGCCGGGGCGGGGACCCTGGCCGCCGGGTCGTCCACCTCGAACCCGGCGAGGGACGCTATCCTCGAGGCCGCCCGGACCGCCATAAGGCCGCCGAAGCTGTAGCCGGCCAGGCCGATCCTTGAGGGGTCCGTCTCGGGACGCGAGGCCAGATAGCCCAGCGCCCCGATCGCGTCCATGGTCTCGCCCCTCATCTCCGAGTACTCGCCCTCGCTCCCGCCCACGCCCCGGAAATTGAAACAGAGCGTGGATATGCCCCTGGCGAAGAGATGCGCCTCGAGGGCGTATACAACGTTGTTGTCCATGCTGCCCCCGAACTGGGGATGTGGATGGCAGATGACGGCGGCGGGTCCCGGCCCGCGGGTGGCGGCGCGGAACCGGCCCCTCAAAGAAAGGCCCTCGGAGAGGAACTGGACGGCCTCGGCTTTAGGCATGATCGGTCTCCATATAATGGGTTATTCCGAGATATGCCCGGCGTACTCGGCCAGGGCAAACTTGGGCGACTTGTCCTCGAACAGTACCCGCCTTCCGGCTCTGGCCAGTCCCTCGGATATTTTTTTCAGGTCCCTGGGCGGGGCCTTGAGGTTGATGGCGGCCTGGGCGAAGGCCCCGTAGGCTGTTTCCCTGACCGTTCCGGTATGGCCCCATCCGTCCTTTCTGACCGGAAGGGCGTTCGAGTTGAAGAGCAGGTCCTGCTGGACCTGGGAGGAGCACATGGCGACGATGAAGTTCATGGCCTCCTCCTCGTTTTCCGAGGCGGCGGTGACGGCCAGGTAGGACCCCAGGAAGGCTTCTCCCTTGAAGTTGCCGGCGCCCTCAAGGATGGGCACGACGCGGTAGTATCCCGGGATGGTGTCGTCAAAGGTCAGGGGCACGAGTCCCTTGGGCCACTCGATGAAGACCTCGGGCAGGCTCGCGTAGTGGGTATGGACCTCGCCGCCCCGGATAATGGCCGACTCGTCGGTCACGAGGGGACTGATCTGGGCCAGCCAGTTCATGGCGTCCAGCAGGCCGGGGTCCTCCGGGTCCTCGGGATCGCCCCCGAAGCAGAAGACGACCGAGCAGACGAAGGCGTAAAACTCGCGGTCGTCCGCCGCCGGAATGGCCATCTGGGCCCGCTCGTGCTCGGCCACCTTGGCCAGGTAATCCAGGTTCTTGTACTTGAGAAAATAGTCCTGGCTGATAACCAGGGCCGGCCACGAGAGGCGCCAGGGAATGAAAAGGTTTTTGTCGCCGAACTTACCCGCCTCGAAGGGGCCGCCGTAAAAAAGCCCTATATCGAAGGACTTGGTGAAAAGAGGCTGAAGGTCGCGCACCGCGGGCGCGGCGTCCTCCAGGTCGAACAGGTCCACCTCGACCACGTCCACGTCGTCCAAAAGGGAGGGGTCCTCGATCAAGGCGTGTCTCAAATCCAGCGGGTCCTTGTACTCGATCTCTACCTTGGCGCCGCCGTAGTCCTCGAACTGGTCCGCGAAAATGCCAAGGGATATCTCTGCCTCGGGGTTCTCGACTAGCCAGACCAGGAGCGTGCCCGGGTCCTTGCGCCTCTGGCCGGTTATGAGCGGAGTGAACAGGACCACGAGAAAAACCAGGGCGATGACCGCGGCCACCGCCTGGAAAATCTGGATTCTGGCCCTCGAGTCGCTCACTGTCCGTCAATATACCCCAGGGCCTCGAACTTGGCCCTGTCTTCCTCGGTCATGGCCCCGATCGAGCCCACGACGGTCTTGTCCTCCCACTCGGAGTACCAGTCGTCGAGCTTTTCCGACTCCTTGATAAACTCCTCGCCGCGAAGGTCCACCAGGTCCTTTTCCTCTCCGGGGTCGGCGGTGAGGTTGTATTTTTCCCAGCGCTGGAACCTGACGCTGAACATGATCTTGAGGTCCGCCTTTTTATATCCGACCCATATGGGCTTGGTCAGCATCTTTTCCGCTCCCTCCACCTGAGGCGCGGCGCCGGGATAGGTCTCGTAAAAAAGGACGTCCACCGGATAGGACGCCTCGCCCCTCAAGGCGGGCGAGAGGTCCCGGCCCAGCATCTTCGGGTCGGCGGCCGCGCCCGCGAAGGCCAGGGCCGTGGGAGTAAGGTCCAGAAGCTGCACCGGGCCGGGGTCCTCGCTCCCGCGGGAACGCCCGGTCCAGCCACGATGAGCGGCACGCGCATGCTCGGCTGGTAAACCTTGCGCCCGTGGCCGGTATAGCCGTGCTCGCCCAGGCTCTCGCCGTGGTCCGAGGTGAAGATCACCAGGGTATTGGACGCCAGTTTGGACTTGGCGAAGGCGTCCAGGAAGCGGCCGACGTGATGGTCAGTATAGCCGACCTCGCTGTCGTAGCGCTCGCTATCGGAAAGCTTGCCCCCGAAATCGAAGTCGTCGTGATACTGGTAGGGGGCGTGGGGGTCCGAGTAATGTATCCAGGCCAAAAAGGGCGGCTTGGGCCCTTTCTCGATCCACTCGAGAGCCAGGTCGGAAACGGTCTCGGCGTCGCGCTCGGCGTTGAAGAAAAGCCACCGTTTCTCGTGGAAGTCGTCGTCGAAGCTGTCCCACCCCTGTTGCAGGTTGGACAGGTGCCTTTTAAGGGGCCAGTTGGATATGACCGCGCTGGTCTCGAACCCCTTGGCCTTCAAGATGGTGGCGATGGTGGGAACGCCTTCAACCATGGGAATGCCGTTCCTGATCGACCCAATCTGGTGCGGATACCTCGAGGTGAAAAGCGAGGAAAAGCTGGGGTTGGTCAAGGGCACGTTGGTCATGGCGTCCTCGAAGAGGGTCCCCTTTTTCGAGAAGGCGTCTATATTGGGAGACGTTTTCTTGTCATAGCCATAGCAGGAAAGGCGGTCGGCCCTCAGGGTGTCCACCGTGACGAAGAGAATATTCATCGGCCCGGCCGCGTCGCTTTCGCCGCGCGTGCCGCCGATCAAGATCATGGCCAGGGACGCCATGGCCACCAAGACAAGTTTTTTCATGGAAACCCCCCTATCCCAAATCGAGGGTAACACAGGGGCGGCATTAGCTCAACATTGAAAGGTCGGCAATTTTTCCGCTCATTGTTTCCAGGGGATCATGGCGCCGATTATTTTATCCATCCTGACCGGGCTTATCTCTACTAACCATCTGAAATTGCCGGTAAAACAATTTTAGCTTTAAATCTCCCGCAGGCCTTACTGGCAATATTGCCACATCGCCGCAAGTAGCCTGATATTCGCTTTTTTTCGCCCCGCGTCTTTAGCTCTAGCTCTCCTTATTTTTGGAAGTTTTCTCTTGTCAATCCGGCCTCGTTCTGGTATATATTCAAGTCCAACCTTACGGCAAAGGTTTGCCGCACCACCGCGAGCGCGGAAACATCGACATATTACGATCCATTAAAATACGGAGGATTCACCATGCCCAAACGAGACGACGTCCACAAGGTAATGATCATCGGCTCCGGCCCCATCGTGATAGGCCAGGCCTGCGAGTTCGACTACAGCGGCACCCAGGCGTGCAAGGCCCTTCGCAAACTGGGCTACAAGATCGTCCTTGCCAACTCCAACCCCGCCACCATCATGACCGACCCGGGCATGGCGGACGCGACCTATATCGAGCCTTTAAACGTGGAGACCATGGCGGCCATCGTGGCCAAGGAAAAGCCCGACGCCCTGCTTCCCAACCTGGGCGGCCAGTCGGGCCTCAACCTCTCTTCCGAGCTTTTCAGGCAAGGGGTGCTCGGCGAGCACGGGGTCCAGATCATCGGGGTCAAGCCCGACGCCATCGAGCGGGGCGAGGACCGGCTGGCCTTCAAGAGGACCATGGACCGCCTGGGCATCGACATGCCCAAAAGCGAGATAGCCAACAGCCTCGAGGAGGCCATCGCCTACTCGAGGGATATCGGTTTTCCCCTGGTGGTACGTCCCGCTTATACCATGGGGGGCACGGGCGGAGGCATGGTTTACAACCAGGAGGAACTCGAGGTCATCGCGGCGCGCGGCCTTTCGGCCAGCCTGGTGGGCCAGGTCCTTATCGAGGAGTCGGTGCTGGGTTGGGAGGAACTCGAGCTCGAGGTGGTACGGGACGCCAAGAACCAGATGATCACGGTCTGCTTCATCGAGAACGTTGACGCCATGGGCGTGCACACGGGCGACTCCTATTGCACGGCCCCCATGCTTACCATCGATCCCGAGCTTCAAAAGAAGCTTCAGAAATATTCCTACGACATAGTCGAGGCCATCCAGGTCATCGGGGGCACCAACATCCAGTTCGCCCACGACCCGGACACGGGCAGGGTGGTGGTGATCGAGATCAACCCCCGCACTTCCCGGTCCTCGGCCCTGGCCTCGAAGGCCACCGGGTTCCCCATCGCCTTCGTCAGCTCCCTTTTGGCCGGCGGCCTGACCATGGACGAGATACCCTACTGGCGCGACGGCACGCTCGAGAAGTACACGCCCGGCGGCGACTACGTGGTGGTCAAGTTCTCGAGATGGGACTTCGAGAAGTTCCGGGGCGTGGAGGACAAGCTCGGCACCCAGATGCGGGCGGTCGGCGAGGTGATGAGCATCGGCAAGAACTATAAGGAGTCCTTCCAAAAGGCCATCCGCAGCCTCGAGAAGGGCCGCTACGGCCTGGGCTTCGTCAAGAACTTCAACAAACTCTCGCTCGAGGAACTATGGGAGAGGCTGGCCTACGCGTCCTCGGAGCGCCAGTTCCTCATGTACGAGGCCCTGAGAAAGGGCGCGAGCGTGGAGGACCTTTTCAAGCGGACCCACATCAAGCGCTGGTTCATCGGGCAAATGAAGGAACTGGTCGAGCTGGAGGAGGAAATAAGGAAGCATAAGGGCGGCCTTCCCCCCGACGCCCTTTTAACAAGGGCCAAAAAGGACGGCTTTTCCGACCGATATCTGGCCATGCTTTTGGGGGTGACCGAAAAGGAGGTCCGCGACAGGCGAAAGGAGTTGGGCCTTATCCAGGGCTATGAGGCCGTGCCCGTGAGCGGCGTGGAAAACGCGGCTTATTACTTCTCGACCTACAACGCGCCCGACTCGGTGCCGACCACGGACAACCGCAAGATCATGATTCTGGGCGGCGGTCCCAACCGGATCGGCCAGGGCATCGAGTTCGACTACTGCTGCGTTCACGCGGCCTTCGCCCTCCGCGACGAGAAGTTCGAGACCATCATGGTCAACTGCAACCCGGAGACGGTCTCGACCGATTACGACACCTCGGACAAGCTCTACTTCGAGCCGCTCACCGTGGAGGACGTCCTCAGCATATACGAGAAGGAGAAGCCGGAGGGAGTGATCGTGCAGTTCGGCGGCCAGACGCCCCTCAACATCGCGGCCGAGCTCGAGCAAAACGGTGTGAAGATATTGGGCACCACGCCCGAGACCATCGACCTGGCCGAGGACCGGGACCGTTTCCGCCAGATGATGGCCAGGCTGGGCATACCCCAGGCCGAGTCGGGAATGGCGAGCAACTTCGACCAGGCCCTCGAGATCGCGAAGAAGATCGGCTACCCCCTCATCGTTCGTCCCTCATACGTGCTTGGGGGTCGGGCCATGGAGATAGTTCACGACGAGGAGATGCTCCGTCACTACCTGGGAGCGGCGGTGGATATCTCTCCCGAGCGCCCGATATTGATCGACAAGTATCTGGAGAACGCCATCGAGGCGGAGGCCGACGCCATCTCGGACGGGACCGACGCCTTCGTTCCGGCGGTAATGGAGCACATCGAGCTGGCGGGGGTCCACTCGGGCGACTCGGCCTGCGTCATCCCGCCGGTGAGCATTCCCCTCATCCACGTCGAGACCATCGAGGAATACACGAAAAAAATAGCCGTCGAGATGAAGGTGGTGGGCCTGATGAACATCCAGTACGCCATCGCCAACGACCGGGTCTACATCCTCGAGGCCAACCCTCGCGCCTCACGCACGGTGCCCCTGGTCTCGAAGGTGTGCAATATCCCCATGGCCCGGATAGCGACCCGGGTCATGCTGGGAGCCAGGCTGAAGGACCTGGGTCTCGAGCGCCGGCCCGTTCCTCACTTTGGGGTCAAGGAGGCGGTGTTCCCCTTTTACATGTTCCCCGAGGTCGACCCGGTGCTGGGCCCGGAGATGCGCTCGACCGGCGAGGTGCTGGGCATGGCCGACTCCTTTGGACGGGCCTTTTTCAAGGCCCAGGAGGCCGCCAACCAGAAGCTGCCCACCGAGGGGGCCGCGCTTATAACGGTGAACGACATGGACAAGCCCGGAGCGGTGGACGTGGCCAGAAGGTTCTCCGAGCTGGGATTCAAGATATTCGCCACCGAGGGCACCAGGGCCCACCTGGAGGATAAGGGCATCGAGTGCGAGACCATCAAGAAAATGCACGAGGGAAGGCCAAATATCGCCGACGCCATCAAGAACGGCGAGATCAGCCTGGTTATCAACACGCCCTCGGGCAAGACCTCCAAGCACGACGACTCCTATATCAGGAAGGCGGCCATCAAGCACAAGATTCCATACATCACGACGCTCAGCGCGGCCGTGGCCACGTCCAAGGGCATCAAGGACTACAGGGAGGGAAGGCCCGGAGTCAAGTCGCTCCAGGAATATCACAAGGACATAAAGTGATCGTTATTCGGTTGATCTTCCGCCTGGGTCGAAGGAGTTTGGGATTGGTCAGGAAGCCCCCGCTTATTTGATATATCCCACGGCCCGGATTTTCTTCAAATCCTCGGGGGAGAGGTCTTCCTGATTGACTTGGAGCGCGAGTTTCGACCTGATGGCCTGGTTTTCCTTTTTAAAAGACTCGAAAATCTCGCGAGGTCCCTTCTCGCCCGGCCAGGGGCATTCTTCCTCGGAGAGGGGACGCCGCTCTTTCCCGTCTTCTTGCGCGTAACAGGTGAGACTTTGGTTCCGGTGGAAAATCACCTTATTGCCGGCCGAGTCCCCTATGGCGCCGCGCTCGCCTCCACATATGGTGTTTTCCGAAAGCCAGAAGCCGTTCTCTAAGGCGCCGTCTTCCGTTTTCCCGACCGCCAGGGGCAAAAGGCTCGGGCCGGGGAAAGCCGACTTGATCCTCGCGGCCTCGAGCATGGTGGCGCCCAGTCTGGCCGCGCCAACCTTCGCGGACACGCGATGGCCGGAAGTCTTGTTACCCGGAAGCTTAAGGACGAGAGGCACGTTAATGACCTCGGAGTGGAAAGAGTGTCCATGCCCGAAAGAACCGTGGTCCCAAAGCTCCTCGCCGTGGTCCGACGCCAGCGCGACAAGGCAATCCTTATAAATCCCCATGGCCTTCAGCTTGTCAAGCACTCTTCCCGCCTCGGCGTCCACGAAGCGGACCTCCCCCTCGTACATTTGCCTTACGTATTCCCTGTCCTCATCGGTGAAGTTACCCAAATCGCAGGCTATGGAAAACTGCTCGTTCGACCCGGCCAGTTTTTTCGCCAGCTTACTTGCCTTCGCGTTGGCCGGGTATTCTTTATGCGGAAAGAACGGCAAGTGAGGATCAAGGTAATGGACCCAAAGAAAAAAGGGTCCCTCGGGTTTGCTGTCCATCCATTCGAGCGCGCCTTTGGTTACCCACGCCCCTTCTTTCATCGCCCCCATATCCAGCTTATAGAAAAAGTAATAAAAGGCCCTCGAAATTAGGAACTTGTTTTTTTTATGAATCGATCCTCCGATCAACTCGTAATAATCGAAACCTTTTCCATAACCCAGCTTGGGAGACAGGTGCCCGTTATGTACCACGGCGGCGGTAAGGTATCCCTTTTCCTTGAATACCGAGGCCAGGGTCGCGGCGTCGGGCGGGGGGCCGGAGTAGGCGAAGCTCCCGTCCGGCCTCAGTTCTCCCGCGCCGATGGCCGAGGGAGGAAGGCCGGTAAGGAGAGATGAAACCGAGGGCGAGGTCCAGGACGCGGGCGCGACGGCGCCGGTGAAATAAATCCCGTCCTTTATCAGGGCGTCCATATGGGGCGTGGGCGGGGCCTTGGCGTTGCCGGCCGAAAGATAATCGGCCCTTAAAGTGTCAACCGTTATAAGCACCACCGAAGGCAGGTCGGGCGAAGCCGAGCCCGGCTCGTTAAAAGCCCGGCGCTCGAGGTAATACAAAGAGCCGGAAATAATCGGCACAAAAGCCACCACGGCCACGTGCCCGCGCAGCTTCCATTTGTCCAGAGGTTTTCGCCTCCGTCCCCAAAGGAACCTGATGGTAAGGTATTGGCCCGCCACCAGCAGAAATAAAATGGCCAGCACGGCCGTCGCCATGAGGGGCCTTGAGCTTATCCTGGCGTCGGCCACCGAGTAGGCCCCGGCGCAAACCACGGCCATGGGGGTGATGGCCTTGTAGCTGAGATCGGACAGGTTCGCGTCTCCTCTTTTGGCGTAAGTCCAAAGGAACCTTCCCAGTCCGGCCATGAGGACGGCCAGCAAGATAAGGCTCAGGACCAGCGTCCAGAAGGGCCCGTTCTGGAAGGCGAAGGGCTTAAGCCAGAGGGCGATGATCAGGTACAGGAGAAAAAGGGCCGAGAAAAGTGAAGTAAAGGTGGGAGCGGAGTCGGCCCATTGCCTGAAATACCTGAGCGCTCCGGCCAGAATGATACTGTAAAGCAGGGCCAGTCCGTATCCGACGGCCGCGGCCAGGGCGAACTCGGCTTCCTTGAATTCCACCCCCGCCAGGTAAAAGCCCAGGGCCTCGATGGCGGTTAAAGACGCGACGATGGCCAGCGTCTTGCGAAGCTGGGGAAGGAAAAGACCGACGAAGGTTTTCATGGACGGGGGACCCGGCTAGGCCAGAGACACCACCATTCCCTCTCTGGCGGCCTCGAGGTTTTTCATTTTCTTTTTGTTGGCGGCCAGCAGTCCGTCAATGTCGGAGTCCGTCATCATGGGGTCGTGATGGAAAATGTACAGGGCGCCGACCTTGAGGTCCTTCGCCGCCTTGATGGCCTCGGACCAGGTCGAGTGTCCCCAGCCGACCTTCGAGCCGCCCCCCACCTTGCCGTCGTAAATTTCGTCGGTATAGGCCGCGTCGTAGATGAGCACGTCCGTCCCTTGAATGAGGTTGGCGAGTTTTTTCGGCATGCTTTGCTGATGCTCGTTGTCCGAGCAGTAGACGATGGACTTGCCCAGGAACTCGGTCCTGTAGGCGATGGCCGACTGGGGATGGTTGAGAGATGCCGTTTTAACGCGGACGTCTCCCTTTTGGATCACGTCCCCGGGCGCGATGGTATGATATTTTATTTTCGATCCCAGCGCCTCGATTCCGACCGGGAAATAGGGATACTTCATCTGGCCCGAGAGAACGGACTTGACCTTTTTAGGTCCCCTTGCCTCGCCGTAAATCTCGAAGGAATTGCGCGGGTCGTACAATATTCCGCAAAAGGGCATGCCGCAGATATGGTCGTAATGGTAATGGGAAAACAGTATGTTGGCCGAAAGCGGCGCCTCGGCGAAAAGGGCCCCTCCCATTGGGCGGGCCCCCGAGCCGAGGTCGATTATAAAAATTTGATCGTCGCACCTTATCTCGACGCAGGAGGTGTTCCCTCCATATTTGACCCATTGTTTTCCGGGGGTAGCCAAACTTCCTCTTACGCCCCAAAATCGAATCCAGAACCTAGAATTGCGCGTTGTCATTTCATCTCCCCCGTTCGAGCGGTCCGCGTTGAGGATTCCACAAGGGCTTCTCAGCGGGATTATTTAAGGAAATTGGTTACCAGCCGTTTGGTGCCCACCCTCTGGAACGAGACCACGATTACGTCCTTGCCTCCCTTGGAGACGCTTTTGTCCACGATTTGACCGGTGTCGTCCCAGCCGGCGTGATATATCCATTCGCCTCGGACGAACCGCTCGCCCAGGCGGTAATGACGCACGACCTTTCTGGGCGTGGTCTCGGGCTGATGTCCGCCATCCTCGGCGGGGCCGCCGGCTTCGGAGGGGTCGGCGGCGTCTTCCGGGGAGCGAGAGCCTATCTCGATGGGTTTTATTTCCTTGCATTGAGGGCACTGGACCCATATAAGCTTGGATTTTCCGTCGTCCTCTTGAACCACGGGCATTTTAAGCTCCACCTTGCAAATGGAGCAATGTTCCCGGACGAATTTCATCTTTTGCCGCCGTTTATCACGGGTTAGCCTTTTTCGGCGTGAGACGGGTTGCGAATTTCAAGACCCTCGAAAAAATCAAAACGGGCCTTACTCGTCGAGAATCTCGAGTATGTAGCGCTTGCCGTCCTTGCCGGAAGCGGCCATCATCAGGGTCCTGATCGCCTGCGCGTGGGCGCCTTTTTTGCCGATTACCTTGCCGATGTCCTCCTTGGCGACGCGGAGTTCTATCACGCATGAATAATCGCCGCTGACCTCGGTAACTTTTACTTGTTCGGGATGATCGACCAACTTCTTCGCGATCAACTCAACCAGTCCAGCCATGGACTCGCCATCGCTCATAACGCACCCCCCAGCTTCATCATTGATTTGTAAACTCACATAGCGCAACGATTTGTCGTCATTGTAAAATTCTATACCAATTGATTTGGCAATGCAACCCCCCGGTTAACACAATTTTAATCTTCCCCGTTCATGGCCCCGCCGGAATGAAAAAACGGACATTCACGTTTGCAAAAGGGCCTTATGTTTTCGCAAAGATCGGCAAAGTCCGGCGAGTCGGACGAAAAGGGGGCAGCGCGTGAAAAAATCCTCAGTTACTTAAAGGTTTATTGGAACAAAGAAATCGAACCGGCAATCCTAATACTCACGCGTCGCGTAGGTTTGATCGGCGGTGAATTGGCGGATAAAATTCATATCTCTTCCCCCCGCGTCCGCCGTTTGGGGTAAAGTCGCCGGGACAATGGCCGCGATGATCGAGACCGGTTTTTATTTCGGGGGAATGAAGGGTTAAAATATCTCTTTCCCAAGGGCCGACTCATGCAAGCGCGAAAATGGTTTATTAAATATTCCTGGGCGACCAACCTGGTCCTGATCGCCGCGGTGGCGTATTTGTGGGCCCGGGCGATCAACGCCAGGGTTTATTCGATGGCGGCGCCGGCCAGGGCCGAGGCGGCCCTCGAGTTTTCGCCGCCGAAGGCGCATGGCGAGGAATACTCGCCCTCCGTCGGGTCCATAGTAAAGAGGGACCTTTTCCAGGCCGCGTCCGAGCAGGCGGAGGGCCAGGCGGGCGTCTCCGAGGGGGACACGGCCGAGATCAAGGCCACGAGCCTTCGCCTCAAGCTGACGGGCATCGTTTACTGGGGCGAAAAGGCCGAGGGAAATTTCGCCACCATCAACGACCTGAGCGAGCAGGCCGTGGGCCTTTATCGGGCCGGGGACGAGGTGACCGACGGGGCCAGGCTCGAGGAAGTGAAGATGGACCGGGTGCTCCTGGCCCGGGCCGGCGGGGATCTCGAGGAACTACTCCTTGACGACCCGGAGGGAAAAGGGCCCCAGGTCAAGGGCTACAGGGCCGGGCTCGAGAGGCAGTCCCGGGAGGACCGGATCGAGAGGATCAGGAAAAGACGGGAAAGACAAGAGGAACGAGAGGAAAAGAACAGGGAGGGACTGGAGGACAAGATAGACCAGCTCAGCGAGACCGAGTTCGTAATCAGGAGGGAGGCCATGGAGAACGCCATGAAGGACGGCATGAACTCCCTCATGACCCAGGCGAGGGTCATACCCAACTTCGCCGGCTCGGGCGATGACAGGGCCGTCGACGGGTTCAGGATTTACGGCATCAAGCCCGACAGCGTCTATCAGTATCTTGGCCTTCTCAACGGAGACGTGATAAAGTCCATAAACGGCCAGACCATGGACGACCTTGAAAAAGCATTGTCGCTCATGAGCGGCTTGAAAACGCAAACCAGTTTCACGGTGGAAATCGAGCGAAAAAGGCGGCCCCTGGAAATGCACTATGAAGTGGAATAGCTCGGCGCGGGCTCGATGCATGGGGAGTAAAAGGTGAGAAACAAGTTTTATCTGGCGGCGATACTTGCGCTGGCGACTTTCGTCGTCTCGGTCGCCGAGAAAAAGGCCGAGGCCCAGGTCCGTCCCGTCAGGGGCAGGGCCGCCGAGATGGCCAGGGAAAAGGAAGCCGACGAGGAAAAGTCCATCCGGGCGGAGGGCGACACCATCAAGATCGCCTTTCCCGAGATGCAGCTCGAGGACGTGCTCAAGAACTTCAGCGAGATCACGCAAAAGAGCTTCATCCTCGACCAACTGCCCAAGGGCCAGGTCCAGACCATCGGTCCCATCGGGCCGGTCGAAATACCAAAGGACCAGGCATACAACCTCTTCGTCCTGATCATGGGACTTAACGGCTACGACGTGGTTTCCACCTCGATCCCCGGGGTGTACAAGGTGGTGAGGAAGGCCGAGATCATGACCAGCCTGCCCAAGGACAGGATATATCCGCCCGGCGCGAGGCCTGAGATTTCCGAGTCCATGGTCATGAGGTTCATACCCATCGAGCACGTCAACGCCCAGGACATAGTCAACCAGGTTTCCCAGCTCGCCTCCAAGGACGGAGGACAGGTGATAGCCTATCCCGCCACCAACAACCTGATCATCCTCGACACCGCGGCCAACATCGACCGCATGCTCAAGGTGATCAGACTCCTCGACGTTCCCTCCGAGGAACCCGAGGTCGAGATAGTACAACTCCGGCACGCGACGCCCCAGGAGGTCTCGGGAGTGTTGAGCCAGATTTTCCAGAGTTCCGACTCCGGCTCCCCCGCCAGGACCGCCACCACCAAGACGGCGCCAACCACGAGAAGGTCGAGAAGAGATCGGGACCCCGCGCCGGCCCAGGCCGCCACCTCGGTGGTGAACACCACCAGCGCCGGAGGTGACGTGAAAATTATTCCCGTCGAGCGCACCAACAGCCTCGTCATCATCGGGAACCGCGACGTGATCGAGTCGGTCAAGGAGTTCATCGCCAAGCTCGACGTGGACGTGGGGACCACCGGCACCATCCACGTTTATTACCTTCAGAACGCCGAGGCCTCCGAGCTTTCCAGCACCCTGCAGGGACTGGCGGGGGGAAGCCGGAGGACCACGACCGCCGCGACCTCCTCCACCCGGTCCACCCGGTCGATGAGGGCGGACGGCGAATCCGAGGCCGCCCAGGCCCTTGCCTCGAGAAGGACTTCATCGAGCAGGACAACGCCCACGTCCTCCGGCTCGAGCGGCGGCACCATCTCGGGCATACTGTCCAGCGACATCACCATCACCTCGGACGAGCCGACCAACGCCCTCATCATCGTGGCCACGCCGCAGGACTATGAAATCCTCAAAAGGGTGATCGAGAAGCTCGACGTGCCCAGGCGCCAGGTGTTCGTCGAGGCCGTGCTGCTCGAGGTGACCTATAACGAAAGCAACGCCGGAGGCGTTTCCATGCACGGCGGGTCGCCCGTGGGAGGCGAGAGCTTCATGATCGCCGGCACCGGCTTTTCCGACGTCAGCTCCCTTTCCGTTCTCGGGCAACTCAGCAGCTCGGGCGGAAGCGTGGCCCTGCCCAGCGGGATCACCATGGGGGCCCTGGCCTCCCCCGTCGAGATACCGGGCTACGACGGCGTCTACGTGCCCTCCGCCGGCGTGGTGGTAAGGGCCCTGTCCACCAACTCGAACGTCAACGTGCTCTCGACTCCCACCCTTCTCACCACCGACAACGAGGAGGCCACCATCGAGGTGGGACAGAAAATTCCCGTGCCCACGGGCCAGACCGTTTCCACCGGCGGCTTCTCCAACGTCAGCATCAGCCGGGAGTCGGTGGGCATCAAGCTTCGGCTCACGCCCCAGATCAACGACGGCGACAACATCGCCATGGAGATATCCACCGAGATTTCGGGGGCCGTGCAGTCGGGCCTGGGCATCGACGTCAACACCCTGGGCGTGACCACCTCGATCAAGAGCGCCGAGACCAAGGTCATCGTCAAGGACTCCCAGACCATCGTCATCGGCGGCCTGATGGAGGACAGGGAGGACGAGAGCGAGAGCAGGGTGCCCTTTTTGGGCGACATACCCGTGCTCGGATGGCTGTTCAAGTCGGCCTCCCAGAGCAAGTCCAAGACCAACCTCATCATACTCGTCACTCCTCATATAGTGAGGAGCGAAAGCGACGCCATGAGGGTCAAGGACCACATCGAGGAAGGATACAAGGGCATCGTCGAGGACGAGCTGGGAGACGACGAGAGGGACTGGGACAAGTACTTCCGCTCCCAGATGATACCCGACGCGAAAGTCGAGGTACTCGAGCCGGCCCCCTCTCCCGCGCCGGCGCCGAGAAACGAGGGCTCTTCCCTGGACTGGAACTGGACCCCCGCGGACGTCGAGACCGAGGACGACTCCCAGGTCATGCGCTACAGGAGCCAGCCGTCTCGCTCGGCCACCACCAGGGAGACGGACGAGTCGGCCAAGCCGGAGTGAGCTCATGACCGAGAGCGCCTATCTGGGAGAATTACTGGTCAAGGAGGGCCTGGTCGACGAGACCCAGCTCGAGAAGGCCCTGGCCCACCAGCGGGACGAGGGCGGCAAGATCGGCGAGATACTGATCGAGCAGGGGGCCATTACCGCCGACGACCTCTATCCCGTGCTTTCCAGGCAGCTCGGGGTCAGGTATGAAAGGGAACTTTCCGGGCGCGAGCTCGAGGCCGAGCTGGTAAGGGGCATACCCATCCAGTTCGCCAAGACCCACGGGATAGTGCCGGTCAAGCGCGTCAACGGCCTGGTCGAGGTCGCGACCTCGGACCCCCTCAACTTCTTCGCCATCGAGGACGTCAAGAACATACTCCGCTCCGAGATCGAGACGATACTCACGCCGCCCCAGGCGGTGATCGAGTTCATCAACCGGCTCTACGACCGGGCCTCGGTGAGCGCGGAGGGGGTGATGGGGGACCTGGCCAACAACGACCTGAGCCTCATCGCCCAGGAGCTCGAGGAACCCGAGGACCTGCTCGACGCGGACGACGAGGCGCCCATCATCAGGCTGGTCAACTCCCTTCTCTTCCAGAGCGTCAAGGAAAGGGCCTCGGACATCCACATCGAGCCGCGCGAGAAGGACCTGGTGGTGCGCTTTCGGATCGACGGGGTGCTCTACGAGATACTCAGGCCCCCGCGCCACTTCCAGAACTCGATCACCTCCCGCGTCAAGATCATGGGCGGTCTCAACATAGCCGAGAAGCGGCTTCCCCAGGACGGCCGCATCAGGATCAAGGTGGCGGGCAAGGACGTGGACATAAGGCTGTCCACCGTTCCCACCTCCCACGGCGAGCGCATCGTCATGAGGCTCCTGGACAGGGCCACCGTGCTCCTGTCCGTGGACCAGCTCGGGTTCGACTCGAGCCAGCGGACCGTGTTCAACGACCTTATTCACCGCACCCACGGGATCATCCTGGTCACCGGGCCCACCGGCTCGGGCAAGACCACGACGCTTTACGCGGCCCTCAACCAGATCAACCAGCCCGACAAGAACATCATCACCATCGAGGACCCGGTCGAGTACCAGCTCGAGGGCATCAGCCAGATTCAGGTCAACTCGAAGATCAACCTGACCTTCGCCAACGGGCTTCGGTCCATCGTGCGCCAGGACCCCGACGTGGTGCTGGTGGGCGAGATACGAGACACCGAGACCGCCGAGATCGCCATCCAGGCGTCCCTTACCGGACACCTCGTGTTCAGCACCCTGCACACCAACGACGCGCCCAGCGCCGTCACCAGGCTGGTGGACATGGGCATCGAGCCCTTCCTTATCTCCAGCTCCCTCATGGCCTCACTGGCCCAGAGGCTGGTAAGGGTACTGTGCGCCCAGTGCAAGGCGCCCGATCAGCCCGACCTTGCCACCCTCGAGATCATCGACATGCTCGATAAAAAGGAGGCCAACTTCTATAAGCCCGAGGGATGCCCCGTTTGCCTCCAGACCGGCTACGTGGGCCGGAGCGCCGTGTACGAGCTGATGCTGGTGGACGACCGCATCCGGGAGCTGATCAACCGGAACGCCGACAGCAACGCCATCAAGAAGGCGGCCCGCGAGGGCGGGATGCTCACGCTCAGGGAGGACGCCGCCCGAAAGGCCCTGTCCGGCCTGACCTCCCTCTCCGAGGTGGTCAGGGTCACCCAGGAGGACATACTGTGACCGGGCGGCGGCTAACCCTCTAAGCGCCCTTAACGGAAAAGGAAGACCATGCCCGTATACGCCTACAAGGGAGTAAACGCCAGGGAGAAAAAGGTCAGCGGCATCGTCGACGCGGACAGCGCCAAGGCCGCCCGCCAGAAGCTCCGCAAGATGCAGGTATATCCGCTCGAGCTGACCGAGACGGTGGAAAAACAAAAGCCGTCCTCCCGTATCGGCCAGGCCCTGTCCCTCTCGGGAGGCGTGTCCTCCAAGGACCTGGCCGCCACCACCCGCCAGCTGGCAACCCTGGTGGGGGCACAGCTTCCCCTGGTCCAGTGCCTCGGCGCCCTGGTCGACCAGGTCGAGGACCCCAAGTTCAAAAACGTTCTGGCCGAGACCCGCGAGGCCGTCAACGAGGGAGCGTCCCTCGCCGACGCCATGGGCGCCTACCCCAAGATTTTCTCCGACCTGTACGTGAACATGATACGGTCGGGAGAACAGTCGGGCGCCCTCGACGTGGTGCTCCAGAGGCTGGCCGACTTCACCGAGGCCCAGGCCGACCTGAAGAACAAGGTCCTGTTCGCCATGATTTATCCCACGGTGGTTATGGGCATCATGGCGATAGTCGTGGCGGTCATGTTCAAATTCGTTATCCCGAAAATTACCATTATCTTCGAGCAGACCAAACAGACCCTGCCCATTATTACCCGCGTTGTAATAGGGTTGTCGGATTTCCTTAAAGGGCCCGGAGGTCTTTTGGTCCTCGTCGTTTTAATCGGCTCCTTTTTTGGAATGCGCTATTACGTAAGGACCCCCTCGGGCAGGGAGTGGTGGCATAACTTCCTTTTGAAGCTGCCGGTTATTGGAAAGATAACCAGGAACATCGCCATAAGCCGCTTCTGCAAGACCCTCTCGACCCTGCTTCTGTCCGGAGTACCTCTGCTTCGGGCCATGGAGATAGTCGAGAAAGTGGTGAGCAACGAGGTGCTGGCTCAGGCCATCCACACGGCCAGGGAAAACATCACGGAGGGCGCGTCCATCGCCGACCCCTTAAAGGCCAGCGGAGTATTCCCGCCCTTCGTGATCCAGATGATCGCCTCGGGGGAGCAGTCGGGCGAACTCGAGTTTATGCTCGAGAAGGTGTCCGAGGCCTTCGACCGTGAGGTCGAGTACGCCGTGGACGGGCTGACCAAAATCATCGAGCCGGTGATGATCCTGTTCCTGGCCGGCATGGTCGTGATCGTGATAGTCTCGTTTCTGTTGCCCATCCTGGACCTCACTTCGGGATTGGGATTCTGATAGTCAAAGCATGGTCGGCGATAATTCCCGTTGCCCCTTTGATTGGGCTCGTTCAAGCCTGTAGAATCTTAATGGGGGCAAAAGCGTCCGCGGCGGCTTGGGGACGCCGGAACACAAATGGACGATAAGCATCTAAATAATATATCCGTCATTAAGTCCCATAAGGAGGGTGAAAATGGAAAGCTTGGACACGGTCACCCCTGAGATTATCGAAGACAGGGAAGAAGCAATAAACGGAGAACGCCAAAAGGAAAGAAAAGACAAGGATCAAAGCGGTTTTACTCTTATCGAGATCATGGTGGTGGTTATGATCATTGGCCTTTTGGCCGGGCTGGTCGGGGCCAGGATATGGCAATACATTGGACCGGCCAAACAAAACGCCGCCAAGGCCCAAATAATGAATTTTAAAACCAGTCTTGATAAGTATTACATGGACAATGGAAGGTATCCAACCACGGAGCAAGGACTTCAGGCGCTGGTGGAGAAACCAGCCGGTTTTCCCGAGCCGAAAAACTATGACCCCGACGGATACTTGGATTCAATTCCTCTCGACCCATGGGGATACGAGTATGTGTATTTCAGTCCCGGCGTGCAGGGTGGGAAATACTCCCTCGAGAGCTATGGCGCCGACGGAGTCGACGGCGGAGAAGGAGAGGACGCGGATATCGAAAGCTGGAACATGAGCAATTGATTGCCTCGTTTCTCCCCGTTTAAAAAGGGAAATAAAATCTTTCCAACGCCAAAACCGCCTTTATTAGATAATTCAGCGCCGCGGCCCGGCGCGAAGGGCGGCTTTACCCTTATCGAGATCATGGTCGTGCTGCTGATCATCGGGATCGTGGCCGGGATGGTGGCCATGCAGGTGACGACCACGGACGGGGTATACCTTCGGTCCACCGCCCGGAACCTGGTGGGCACGGTGCGCCTGACCTACAGCGTGGCCGCCCTTAACCGTAGGCCCTACCGCCTGGCCTTCGACCTGGAGAACCAACTTGTCTGGCTCGAGACCAAACAAGGCAAGGATTACGTCAAGGTCGATGAGGAGGGCCTGGGCGAGCGGGTCATCCCGGACCCGGTCTATATCAAGCGGATCGAGGTAATGGACCGGGTTTGCGAGGACTACTGCGTCGAGTATATATATTTCACTCCGGGCGGCTACGTGGAGGAGGCGTCCATATACCTGGCCGTTGGCCCCGAGGAGGAGGCAAGGACCATCACCATATTCACCCGGTCCATGACCGGCCGGGCCGTCATAGTGATGGAGGAGATATCCCGTGAGGACTGGGAAAATGAAGAGAAAGCCGCCCGCTGAATTCGGCTTCACTCTCGTCGAGGTCGTGATCGCCATCGCGATCCTGGCCCTCGTTCTCGTTCCGCTTCTGGGCAGCGTCTCCCACGGTCTCAAAACGGTAAGGATGGCCAAGACCAGGTCGGTGGCCTTCCGGCTGGCCCAGGACAAGATGGCCGAGATCGAGATGCTTCCCGTGCCGGACGCGGAGGGGACCGAGAGCGGCGACTTTGGCGACGAGTATCCCGACTACAGGTGGGAGATCGAGGCGATCAAGAGTCCGGAGCTGCAGGAGATGGAGACTTACCTTCCCAGCCTCGTGGCCATGGAGGTCCACCTTTCCGTGTTCTGGCAAGAGGGGGAGGCGGAAAAAAGCATCCGCCTCAGCACCCTCCTGATGGGTACGCAATGAAGTCCGATTTTCATATGGCGGGCGGGAGCGGCGGGTCTTCGGGTTTCACCCTCATCGAGGTCCTGGTGGCGGTGGCCCTGACCAGCCTGTGCGTGGCCTTGGTGGCCATAAGCTTCGGCGCGACCTTCCGGGCGCATCAGAGGGCGCGCGAGTACATGGACCTCCTCCAGGTGCAGACCGAGAGCCTCGAGCGTCTCCGGACCCTGCTCCAGTCGGCGTATCTGTCCCACCACGCCATGAACCAGATTTACACTCCCTTCGAGACCATGGACATGGACAACCTGTCCAGTCCCTACGACGCCGTCACCTTTACGACCCTGGCCTATACGACCTATAAGATCGACGCCAAGGAGGCGGACATGGCGGAGATGACCATCTTCGCGGAGGACGAGCCGCCGCTCGAGGCCGATGGGGAAAGGCTCGAGCTGAAGCGTCTGCGGGTCAGGGTCGGAGGGGAGATCAACGACCGCTTCGAGGTGGAGGGCGGCTTGGTGTACACTTTGGCCGACCACGTGACCGAGTTCTATCTCGAGTACTTAAACGAGTTCGGGGAATGGAAGCCCGAGTGGGTGCCCATCGACCACGACCCCTACAGCCTTCCCTGCGCCGTCCGGGTCACCCTCGGGCTTCGGGGAGACGAACTGGGGGAGGAAAAAGCCTCCATCATCGTGCCCTTCGAGATGACCAAGCTAACCTGCCGGTTCGAGGACGAGAGGCCCTTCGAGCAATGAGACCCTCGCGCCCGACCCAGGCCGGCCAACCCCGGGGACCCCAAGGGGTAGCCCTTATAATCGTGCTCCTCATGCTCACCATCCTGAGCGTTCTTACCGTCGAGTTCCTCTCCGAGGTCAGGATACAAACCATCGTCGTCCATAACCACGAGTCCAGGATCAAGGCCAGGTACGTGGCCAGGGCGGGAAAGAACGCGGGGGAGGGACTTATCAAAATCACCAACCCCGAGAACGAGATGTTCAACAACGCCATGATCCAGCTCTTCCGCTACAAGTGCTACTCTTCGCCGCTCTCCACCGGGCTTGGCCTTACCACCGAGCCGGAAAGGGAGAAGCCGGAGACGGAGCCGGACGCGGCCGAGCCCGAGACCGATGAAACGCCCGATACCATGGACGGATGCGGGGCCTGGAGCCTGGGCATCCCCTACGCCCTCGAGGACACCTGGGTGGACCTGGAAATTTCCGACGAGCAGGCGAAGATAAACGTGAACGCCCTGGCCCAGGTCTCGACCGAAAACGAGGAGGGCGAGGCGGTGATGACCCGGAACATGCTCGTCCATTACATGCTCTACGAGCTTTTCGTCTACGAGATAGTCAAGCACGAGATAGACATGAGCGACTTCGAGGTGGCCAGGATGCTCGATCAGCTCTGGGACTATATGGACCACGGCATGGTGGACCAGGGATTCGACAGCGACGGCCTTAACTACTTCGAGTACGAGGACCGGATAATCCCCATGAAGAACGGGTACCTGGACACCATCGAGGAACTAAGGTACCTGCCGGACATGAACGACGAGCTCTTCGACGCGGTCAAGGACTTCCTGACGGTGTATCCCATGGCCGCGAACAACAGGTTCGAGTACAAGATCAACGTGAACGCGGCCCCCGTCGAGGTCCTCTACGCGGTGATCCGGGTGGGCAGCTACGACCTTTTAGCCGGGGAGCCGACCATAGCGCCCGAGACGGCCCTCCAGTACGCCACGCAAATGGTGCAGACGGCCCATGAGGGACAGACCCAATCGGCGGGATCGGCCACTGGACTGGAGGCCGCCCTGGCCGCCGGGACCGATATAAGCGTTCCCATCTACAAGCGGGAATGGCCCGCCGAGCTCAGCTCGACGCCCAACCTCAACAACCTGAAGCTTTCCCAGCTTTCCTATCCCAGGTTCTTCACCATCACCTCGTCGGCCGAGATGGAGGACGGAATCTCGACCACGATCCTCGAGGTGGTGAAGATCGATACCAGCAAAAAAATCGAAACCCTCTATTACAAGGAACTGTAGGCCGGCCCGGCGGAGTTTATTCTCCTCTCCATACCGTCCTTTGGTGCTCGCCGGGGGGAAGGGAGAAGTCCTTTTTAATCTCGCGCCAGGACTGGTAGCGGCTGATGGTGTCAAGACTGGCGATGGTGGGAGGGATCATTCTCCAGTCGCCTTGCTTCCACCTGGCGATGGCCTCCTCCGGCTTGCACCAGACTTCCTCGGCCACCTCCTCCCGGAAGGGGGTCGGCTCCTGGCCCTCCGGCTTTCTGGCCACGAAAAAATGCGTCGAGAACCGCCTCGGGCTGGTGGCCGGCGTGACCCAATGGGCGAACCATAAAAGACGGGACGGGTCGATGAAAAGCCTCTCCTGCTCCAAAATGGCGCTGAAGGCTATCCGGTCCTTTTGAAGCAGGTCGCGTTTTTTCTCGAGCCCTTCAAGGCGCGACGGGGCGGGAGACTCGAGGACCTCCCCCGAGCCGTTGGCCGCGAGCAATATGCCGGACTCCTCGAAAAGCTCGCGCGCTCCCGCCACGAAAAAACCCATGGCCCGGTGATGGTCGGCTACTCCGTCCATGCGCCCGGCCGCCTCCTCCGGGGAAAGGGAGCGGCAGCGCTCGAACATGGACTCGTCCCGGTCGGACTCGTCCACCTTGCCGCCGGGAAAAACGTAATAGCCGCCCAGGAAGGGCAGGTACCCCTGCCGCTTGGTCATGTATACCTCGAGTCCGCCGGCGGATTCGCGAAGCAGTATCACGGTGGCCGCGTCCTCTGGTTCAACCGGTTCGAATGGCATGATAATTTTTCTTCTCCGCTCGCGTCGCGGGTCACGCCCGCTTCATATTATGCTACTATCGCCTCCGGGTCCGGTCAATTTAAGGATTCGGCTCGACGCGTAATCGAACAAGGGGTGGTTTAAACCTTGCCCGGTTCATGCTAACATAAATCGCTAAACTTAAATTCGTATATCGGTGGCTGAAAGGAGCGACCGCGGGTTTCCCGGACGGAAGTCCAGGCGATAGATCGATTTGCCGGGGGAAAAATATCCCGGCCAAGTCGCGTGAATTTTTACAGGGGGACGATTCCCCGCCCTTTCTCCAGATATATGAATTATTTTGAATGGTTAGACAACGTTTATTCGTCACGGAGGCCCAGTGAAATGGCAAGCGATATAAAATCCACGCGCAACCGGCCATGCCGCCAAATAATGGCGGTCCTTGCCGGCGTAATTTTCATGGCGTTATTCTTTCCCGCCCCGTCTAGTGGACAGGACCAGCTTTCCACCCAGGACGACATGATCCAGAAGGCCAGGGAGTCTTATAACGACAGCCGGTTCCGGTCCTCGGCCGAGCTTTACCAGAGCTATCTCAACGCCTATCCCAACGGGGTTTACAGGGACGAGGCCGGCTTTTTCCACGCCAGTTCCTATTACTGGCTCCGGGACCTGGACGAGGCGGACAGGGCCTTCGCCCGCGAGGAGAGGGTGAACCTCAAGTACTCCGAGCAGATACTGTATTACCGAGGAGAAATCGCTTCCCTCCAGCGCGACTACAACAACGCCCTGGTTTACTACGACCGCCTGCTCAACGAATACCCGGGCTCGATCATGGCGGCCAAGGCCCTCCAGAGCAGGGCCGAGTTGCATTACAAGGAGGCCGACAAGTTTTTCTCCCAGGGAGCTTATTCCCTGGCCCTCCAGCATTATCAGCAGACGGAGGGGGTCAGGCCCGAGTATCAGCCCATCGTGAGCTACAAACTGGGCCTTTGTTATTACAAGCTAGGTGACCTCGACCGGGCCGCCAAGGTGTGGAACGAGCTGGTCAAGGACGATTCCGAGTCTCGTCAGGCCGCCGTGCTTGCCCTTTACCGCCTGGCGCGGGTGATGGAGGACAAGTCGAAATACGGCGACGCCGAAGCCGCTTATAACAAGCTGATTTCCATGGACAAGGACGGTTACGTCTCGCCGCTGGCCAAGGAGGGCATCGCCAGGGTCCAGGCCAACTCGGGCAACGTTGACAAGGCCATGGCCTATTGGAAAAGCAGCGGGAGAGGACGCGAACTGATCGAGCTTTGCGACGGGTTCGACTCCGGCGTGGACCATTATCTTCATCGCGAGTACCCCGACGCGGTGAAGGAATTCAACGTTCTTATTTCGAAGGGAAGCGACTCGGAGCTTACGTGGAAGTCCAAGCTCTGGCTCGCCAGGTCTTACACCGCGCAAGGTGTTTCCTTTCAGGCGGCCGAGGCGTGGAAGGAGGTCATCTCCGACCCGGTCAGGATGAACGACCAGGCCCGGCTTGAATACGCCTGGGCAATCCTCGAGGCGGACCCTAAAAAGGCCCAGGCGGCGGCCTCGGTGCTTTTCGAAAGCGGCGTGGGGTACACGGCCGAGGACGCCATGGCCATTACCGCCCTGGCCGGCCTTAAACAGGACCATAACTCCGGCCTGGCCGCGGCCCGCAAGTACCTGGAAACATATCCGTCGGGCAGGCACGCCGGTGAGCTTTCCCTTGCCTCGGCCAGGATACTGTTCGCGAGAGGAGACGCGGGCGCGGCGGAGAAGGCCTTCGAGACGGCGGTCAGGGAGCATCCCGACCCGGAGCAAAGGGTAGTGGCGGCCCTCGAGCTGGCCGAGCTACTCAAGCTTCAGGGCAGGTTCGACAGCGCCCTTACCGTCCTGGTCGACGCCAAGCAGGCCGCGAGGACCGCCTCGAGTCTGTCCGACAAGACCTCGAGGTCCGCCTCCGAGATCATGTACGCCAAGGGCTCTTATGAAAAGGGGATTAAGTACTTCGAGGAATTGTGCGCCTCGTCGTCGGGAGGACTGGCCTGCTCACCGGATGACAAGTTCCTCCTCTTCTGGGGATACTACAGGTCGGGCAAATACTCCGAGGCGCTAAGCGCGCTCGATTCCCTTCGCTCGGGCGGCGGGGACTGGGAATATCGGGCCGGCTTCTGGAGGGGAATAACCCTGCTCGAGAAGGGCGACGCCAAGGCGGCCTTCGCCGCGTTCACCTCCTTGAATCCGGCGTCGCCTCTCGAAAAGGGACTTGTGGCGTGGGAGATAGCCCGGGCCCAGCAAAGGGGGGGGGCCTACAAGGAGGCCATGGCCACCCTGACCCAACTGGGAGAGTCCAAACCGGACATGGGGTTTTACGTGAGGGGGGCCGTGCTGAAGCTGGCCCTCGAGTCCAACGACTTCCAGGCCTACCTGGCGGGTCTTCCCAAGCCCGAGGACCTGGACAGGGAGACCATCTCCGAGTCCGCCCTTATCGGCAGGATGAGGCGCATGGCCAAAAGCGGCGCCACGCCCGCCGAGCTGGAGACGGTCAACGGATACCTCGCGGTGGAGGCCGCCACCGAGCAGATAGCCGAGGAGGGGACCCTCATCGTGGCCAAGGCGGGCCTGGACGGACCGGGAAGGCCCGAGGCCATGGCCATGATAGACCAGCTTTTGGCGGCCCATCCCGGGGGCAAGTTCGCCTCCGAGATACGGCTGTACCGGGCGGAGGAAAACTTTTACCGCCGCGATTACCAGGGCGCCTTGTCCTGGATCGAGAGGGTCATGCCCGTGGACCTTCCCGATGACCTCGTTTTCAGGCTGCTTTACGTCAAGGGGCAGTGCTACAAGCAGCTAAGGCAGATCGAGAGCATGCGGCCCAATTTCCTGGCCATTGTAAAGGACCACGCCGAGGAGGGGACCTCCCAGGAGTGGCTGGACGTGGGCGTGGGACTTACGCTGGCCAGGGAGTTCACGCCCGCCCTTTTCGCGCTCAACCTGGCCAAGACCAAGTCCGACGATCCCCGGGTCCACGCCGAGGCCACCTATTGGACGGGGCTGGTGCAGGAGGGGACCGGCGACCTGGACGGCGCCTATGACACCTTCATGTCCGTGCAGAAGAATTTCTCGGGCCAGGGAATGTGGGTGACCACGTCGCTTTACGAGGCGGCGGGGGTGCTGGTCATGAAGAAGGAGTACGACCAGGCCCTCGACCTTTACCGAAAAGTACTGAACATGTCCCGGGGCGATCAGGCCACCAGCGGCAAGGTCAAGGCCAAGATGGAAGAGGTAAAGGCGATCCAGAAAAGCCAGGGCGGATAGCGCCGAGTCAGGCGGGCCCCTTTTTCTTTCCGTGATAAAGCTCGCTTCCCGCGCCGGGATAGGTCTTGCGGTCATCCGTTGGGACCGGCTCGGGAGGGGGCCATTTGCCGGGCTGGGGGGCATGGCCCTCCTTGGCCGTCTCCGAGGGCGAGGAGTCGGCCAAAAAGGGCGCCTCGCGCGGGTCCCGGCCGGGCACGGGCCAACTGAACTCGATAGGTATCTCGTTGGGGTCGAAGGTATAGATGGAATGGATAAAGCCGTGGTCGACGACCTCGGAAACCCAGAACCCGGCCCCCCTCAGCTTTCCCATCAGTTCCCAAAGATCGGCTTGATTCTCCACGCCGATCGAGACGTGGTCGAAACCCACCGGTCCTTCCGCGGGGGCGCCGTGGTCCTTGGGCCTCAGCGGCTCGACGCCCGGCCACTCGAAAAAGGCGATGGCGTCGGTCCCGGAAATCTCGAAGAAATAGTGCCTGTATCCGGGACTTCCAATTCCGGCGACCATCCTGGCGCCGAGCAGGTCTCGCCAGAAACGGATGGTCTCGTCCATGTCTCCCGTGACCAGGGCGAGGTGATTGACTCCCTTAAAAGTCGCCATCTAGCGGGGGAACCCTCTTCCTTTGCCCCTGGTGGTCCATCTCGAGTTCGACCCGCCGTAGTAATAGTCGTAGTAATAATCCCAGAAATCGTAGGGGTCCCAGTAGTAGTAATAGGAGGGAATCTCGTATTCCTTCACGACGGGCTGAATTATCTTCTTTTCCGTCCCGTCGGGCAGGTCGTATAAAAGGACCAACTCGTGCTCGGTATAGGCGTCGGGCTCGATGGTCCCGATAAAATGGACCGCCACGATGGGAAACTTCTCGATCGAGCCGGGCATGAACTTCTTTATTCCCAGGTCCTTGACCTCGGATATTACCGTGCCCGTCACCACCATCTTGGGCCGCATGATCGGCGCATAGCCGGCGTTCTCGATCTTGACCTCGAGGTACATGAACTGATCGTCCAGTTTGCGCTTGATCTCCGTAATGTTGATGCCGGTGTTGGTGGTGGGGGCAGCGCCTTCCTTGATCTTGTTCCTATTGTCCATAATGACGTCCACGTCCTTCTGGTAAAGGTCCGGGAGCTTGCCCTGCTTGGCCAGGTAGGGCTTCTGGGCCCAGTACTCGTCCCAGCCCCTGGCCCAGGTCATGATCCGGGCCGAATAGGAGGGAGGATTGAACTTCTCCGGGTCGTAGCGGCGGGCCGCCTTGCCGACCTCGTCGTACTCGTCGCTCAGGTCCTCAAGCTCGTGCTTGATCATCATGTAGATGCCCTCGCTGGCCGAGATGATCCGTTTCTCGCTCTCGAGGCTGCGGCCGCCCAGGCGGTCGTTTAGCGCCCGGGAGAGTTCCGCCAGCCGCTTGCGGAAATGCTCGGTCACCTCGGCCCTGACCTGGTCGGCCTTGGAACCCTCTCCAAGCTCCTTGAAAAGCGATTCCACCCCCAGGGCCGCGTCCGTTATTTCCTCCGGGTCCTGGGGGGGCTGGAAAGCCGCCAGCATGGCCAGGTAACCCTGCTCGACCGCCGCCTGGTGGTATTCTCCGGCGGCCCAGTCGTCGCCCTTTTTCTCCATCTCGAGATTCTTGTCCTTCAACGACTCGGCCAGGGAGAGAATACCGGCGCAGGTCTCGCCCGAGTAGCTCGTGTCTATCCGGCTTTTATGTTCCTCGTAACATTTGGTCCGGGACTTGAGAATGAGCTGCATGGCCTCGTCGGCCAACTGGCCCGCCTTGGCCTCGTCACCCTTGGCCAACGCTCTCCTGCCTTCCGACTCGAGAAGTCTGAATCCCTGGGTGTCCTCGTTTCCGGGATCGTCCTTGGCCAGGACGTCGTAGAGAATATCGAGCCGATGATACTTGTCTTCCACCGAAAGGCTCGAAAATGGAGACGAGGAAAAAGGTGAAGACTCCTCGGCCGCCGCGGCGGTTTCGGCGCCCGTCGCTTTTTCCGACTTGGGCGCGCACGATAATAACGTAAGGACTGCCAGGAACGGCGTTAAAGTCACCAGTGTTTTAATGGAATTCATGGCGCTCTTCCTCCTTGACCGGTTTGGATTCAATTATGCCAGAATAATATCTGGTTTGCCAGAGTTATTTGTCCGCCCGCGGCCCGAGGCGGGAAGGGACATTCCAGCCGGACCTCACCCCTGGTGGCGCGACTTATAAGTCTCCAGAAGGCGGGACATTACCTCGCCGGCCTTGTCCCGGATAATAAGGTCGGCGTATCGGTCGCCGCCGGTCTCGGAAAGGTTAAGTATAACCACCCTCGCGCCGGCCTCTTTCGCGATCATCGGCATAAGAGCGGCCGGGTATACGACGAGAGTCGAGCCTATGGCCAGCATAAGGTCGCACTCCCGGGACAGACGCTCGGCCTCCCGCACCTCACGCTCGGGCATGGTCTGGCCGAAGCTGACGGTGGCGGTTTTAAGTATGCCCCCGCATTTTACGCAACTGGGTATGTCCACCAGCTCGCGCTCGATCCTGGCTCGAATCTCCTCGGAGGGCCACCTGCCGCCGCAGGAGACGCAGTACACCTCCCTGTTGGTCCCGTGAAGCTCGATCACCTTGTCGGCCGGCGTTCCCGCGTCCTGGTGAAGTCCGTCGATGTTCTGGGTGATCAACGCCCGGGCTTTGCCCAGGGCGAAAAGCTCGGCGATCGCCTTATGGGCCGCGTTCGGCCTGGCCTTCCACATGGCGTCGTTTTCCATGAACATTTTCCATCTGAGCTTTCTTACCTCGGGATCGGCCAGAAACCTCTGATAGGTCAGCTTGGTGGGATCGTATTTGCTCCAGATTCCGCCGGGGGAGCGGAAATCGGGAATGCCGCTCTCCGTGCTTATGCCGGCTCCCGTGAATATCACCAGGCCCCTGGATTCGTGGACCCACTCGGCCAGGGTCCCAATGGCGTCGTCCAGGTCCATGGTATCAAATTGGCTCATTCTTATATCCCCGCTTTGCGTCCGCTTGCCAGGGAGCCTTTATCAGTCGCTTCCTTGGGAAGGCGTCTTGTTCATGCTTCCCGTCCTGTATCCTTTAAGGTCCAGGGCCGCGAATAAAAAGCCGGCCTTTCTCACCGCTTCCCCCGCGGCCTCGAGCAGAGCGGGGTCGTCCATGACGGCTTTCATTCCCTCCCGGTCCAACTCTATCCGTCCCACTTCGCCGTGGGACCTTACCCGGAGCTGCCTGAACCCCAGGGCGCGCAGGGCCATCTCCGCCTCCCCGACCCTGGCCAGGCCCTCCTGGGTCACCGGTTCTCCGTGGGGAAACCTAGAGGCCAGGCAGGCGCTGGAGGGCGCGTTCCAGTTCGGAAGTCCCAGGCTCGCCGCGATCCTTCTTACCGCGGCCTTGTCTATTCCCGCCTCGACCAGCGGATGACGCGCTCCAAGCTCCTTGGCCGCCCTCGAGCCGGGACGGTAGTCGCCAAGGTCGTCGAGGTTGGTCCCGTCAATAAGGAAGTCCTTGCCGAACTTCTCGGCCATCTTGGCCAGGTCTCCGTATATTTGGAGCTTGCAATGGTAGCACCGGTCCGGGGGGTTCTCGGAGAAGCACGGCGAGGAGAGGGGCACGCCGGGAATGACCTTATGGGTCAAGTGGATGGTTTTGGCGTACTCGCGGGCGAAGTTCTGCTCCTCCCTCGGGTACACGGGAGAGGAGGCCGTCACGGCCATGGCCTTCAGGCCCAGCACGCCCTTTGCCACGCGGGCCACCAGGGTCGAGTCCACGCCGCCCGAGAAGGCCACCAGCGCCGAGTTCATCTCCCGGATTACGTCCCGAAGCCGATCGAGGGCCCGGCGGTCTTTTTCCTCCAGGGGAGGAGCGCTCTTTTCATCGCCGGTTCGCGGGTCGGACATGTCCTTTCCTCCGGGAGGTCCCGAGCTATCCGGGAATATTCATCCGGCGGAAGCGGCCGGATATCTCTTTACAATCCCGGGCGAGGTCGAGGTCGAGGCTTTCGCCGGGGGCCGCGGTAATTTCCCCTCCGGCCTCAGCGGTGGAGCCGGGAAACAGGTCCTCGCATATCCTGACCGCTCGGGCGAGGTCCGCCGCCGCCCTTTCCTCTTCGCCCAGCGCCATTAGCGTCTGGGCCCTCGTGTCCAGGGCCCTCGGGTCCTCGTTCGAAACTTCAACCGCCTTGTCGGCGTATTCCATGGCCTTGCCCGGTTTGCCCGACAGCGTCAGGCACATGGCCAGGTTGTTGAGGACCGCGAAGTTGTCGGGATCGACCTCGAGGGCGCGGCGATAGTATCCGGCGGCGATCAGGTATTTTCCCTCGGAAACGGACGCGTTGCCCAGGCCGGTGAGGGCCACCAGATTGTGAGGGTCCTTTTTAATCGAGGCGGCGTATTCCCTGACCGCCATCTCCAGGTTTCCCTCCCGCTCGTAAATGGCGCCCATGCTCGCGTGTTCCTCCGCCGTGAGGGGGTCGCTGAAAACGACCAGCTCGGGAGCGCGGGGGCAACCGGTCAGGAGCAAGACGCCGACCGACGCGACCCAGAAAAATATGGCGCGTCCTCGTTTCAATTCTTTTTTTCCTCGCTCGCCTTCTCCGAATCCATGGGCGCATTTTTATCGCCGGCCTTGGGCTTCATGGTCATCATCATGTAACCCGTCCTTTTCCATTGCCGCAGAAAGCGTCCTTCCGGCTCCATGAGCCAGGGGTCTAGCCCGGAATGAAGCACCAGGAAGTCCTTGCCCCCGTCTTTGACGTAGCCCGCGGCCACCGCGAAATGCCTCCTGGGAAGAGGGTTGACGGCGAGGTTCAAAAATACGATGACCGGACGCCCGGCGTCTATCTCCGCCTTGATTTCCTCGAGGGTCCCCGGCTTCCAGTGGGCTTCCATGCCGGCCCGGTTGGCCGCGATGAGGAGATCGACGGTAAAGGTCCCGGCCACGTTCTCGGCCTGGAAGCCCCTGGCAATCGCGTCGGGATCGGCCTCCTTGCCGTGGTATCGAAGAGCCATGGCAACGGCGGCGGGACCGCACTCGTAGGGTTTCTGCTCGATAAAGGGAACGGGCAGGAGCTTGCCCGCCCTCGGGTCCTGCCTTAAAATTTTTCCCGGCTTCGACTCGGCGGCCGCGGGATATGGTTTGTCCACGCCTTCAGCGGCCGCTCCCGACAATAAGGCGGACAGAAAAAAAAGGACGAAAAACGAGGACGCCGTCCTTTCGATCTTATTCATCCGGCCGGCTCCCATCGCCTCAGGGCTTTGCCGCCCTTTTCAGCTCGGACGCGGTAAACAGGGACCTGACCTCGAGGCCCTCTTTTTCGATGGCCTCCCGGCCGCCTTCCTCCCGGTCGACCAGGGCGGCCACTCCCACCGCGGCCGCGCCCGCCTCCCTGGCCGCCTCCGCCGCCTGGAGGGCCGAGCCTCCCGTGGTGATCACGTCCTCGAGGATGACGGCGCGGTGACCCGCCTCGAGGCGTCCCTCGACGCGGCGGCCCCTGCCGTGCTCCTTTTTCTCCTTGCGCACGATAAAGCCCATGAGGGGCTTGCCCTCGCGGAAACTCTCGGCGATAACCGAGGCCGTGACCGGGTCGGCGCCCAGGGTCAGGCCTCCCGCCGCGTCCGCGTCCATGTCCCGGATGAGGTCGAAGAGCAGCTCGCCCACCAGGACCGCGCCCTCGGGATCGAGGGTGGTGGTCCGGCAATCGACGTAGTAGTCGCTCTTCCTGCCGGAGCTGAGCGTGAACTCCCCCAGCTTGAAGGATCGCTCGAGGATGATTTCCATCAGCCTCTTCCTCGCGGCGCCAAGGTCTTTTCTATCCATTTCCGTTCCTTTAAACAAGCGGCCCGCCGTCAATAAAAGCGGCGGCGGGCCGGCTTCGGTCGGGCCGACTTACTCGACCGTCACGCTTTTGGCCAGGTTCCTGGGCTGGTCCACGTCCGTCCCGTTCAGGACCGCCACGTGATAGGCCAGGAGCTGGAGCGGAACGGTCAGGAGTATGGTCTCGAGCTCGGGCTCGGTCTCGGGCACGACGATTACCTCCTCGGATTTATGTTCCACCTTGTCCTCGTCGCCCGGGTTGACCAGCGATATGATCATCCCGTCCCTGGCGGCCACCTCCTCGAGGTTGCTGATGAGCTTGTCGAGCATGACGTTGCGGGTTGCCAGCACCACCACCGGCATGCGCTCGTCCACCAGGGCAATGGGACCGTGCTTCAGTTCTCCCGCCGGATATCCCTCGGCGTGAATGTAGGAAATTTCCTTGAGCTTGAGCGCCCCCTCCAGGGCGATGGGGAAATTGATGCCCCTGCCGAGGAAGAAGAAGCCCGGCTGCTTGTAAAAACGCCTGGACAAGGCCTCGATCCGGCCGGCCTCCTTTTTCAGGGTTTCCTCCACCAGGGTGGGCACGTGGAGGGCGGCCTCCATTTTCTTGCGGGCCTCATCCCTGGAAAGCGTTCCCCTGGCGATGGCCCAGTGAAGGGCCAGGAGGTACATGACCAGGAGCTGACAGGTGAAGGCCTTGGTGGAGGCCACGCCGATCTCCGGTCCCGCCCTCGTGTAAATGACCTCGTCGGACTTGCGAGCGATGCTCGAGTCCATCACGTTGCAGACCGCGATGACCTTGCAGCCTCGCCTCTTTCCCTCCTCGAGGGCGGCCAGGGTGTCCGCCGTCTCTCCCGACTGGCTGATCAGGATCAACAGGGTGTCGGGTCCGACCAGGGGGTCCCGATAGCGGAACTCGCTGGCAATATCCACGCTCACGGGCACTCGAGCCAGTCTCTCGATCATGTAGCGCCCGGCCAGTCCGGCGTGCCATGCCGTGCCGCAGGCGACGATGGCGGCGTTCTTAAATGAGGCCAGTTCCTCCTTGGACACGGAGAAGTCCTCGAGGGTGATCTCGGCGTCCTCGAGGGATATCCGGCCCGCCAGGGTGTCGGCCAGGGCCCTTGGCTGCTCGAAAATTTCCTTGAGCATGAAGTGCTTGTAGCCGCCTTTTTCCGCCATGGCCGGCGTCCACTGGATGTCGCGCGGCTTTTTCTCCAGCGCCTTGCCCTCGGCGTCCTTGACCGCAACCGAGCCGCTGGTGACCACGGCGTACTCGTTGTCCTCCATGACCAGCACCCGCCTGGTGTGGGCGATAAGGGCGGGCACGTCCGAGGCCACCAGGTTCTCTTCCTCCCCCAGCCCGATGACCAGGGGCGAGGCCACCTTGGCCGCGATGATCTTGTCCGGCTCGTCGGCCGATATGACCACGATGGTGTAGGCGCCCTTGAGCCTGGCCATGGTCCTGCGCGAGGCCGTCTCGAGGTCGTCGCCGCCTTTCATGTAACCGTCGATCAGGTGCGCTATGACCTCGGTGTCGGTCTCCGAGCTGAACCGGCTCCCGTTTCCGATCAGGTCCTTCTTGAGGGCGGCGTAATTCTCGATGATCCCGTTATGGACCACGGCCACCTTGTTCACGCTGTGGGGGTGGGCGTTCTCGTCGGAGGGCTTCCCGTGGGTCGCCCACCTGGTGTGACCTATCCCGGCCTTGCCCGAGACGGGCCGCTCCTGAAGCTCGCGCTCGAGCTCGGAAAGTTTTCCCTTGCAGCGGCGAACGTCCAGTCCGCCGTTCCATATCAGCGCCACTCCCGCCGAGTCGTAGCCTCGATACTCGAGCCTTTTCAGGCCGTCCATCAGTATCTTGCCGGCGTCTCTTTTACCTATGTAGCCTACTATTCCGCACATGCCTTTATTACTCCAGTCGGTCCGGGCCATCCATCTTCGGACCCGGCCAAGAAAAAGCGGCGGCTCGATTTTTCAACCCGGAAAACCCTCTCCGCCCCGCTTTATGACTTCCCCTAGCGCTTTTTGTTTCCCTTTTTCTTCTTCCGGGCGGCCCGCTTTTTCGCGGCCCATCCCTCCTTGACGGTGGTGGGCGGACGGGTCATGACCAGGGAGTCGGCGGGCACGTCCCTCGTTACGGTCGACCCGCTTCCAATATAAGCCCCGTCTCCTATCTTGACCGGGGCCACCGCCTGGGTGTCGGAACCGATGAAAACCCCGTCGCCGATTATGGTCTTGTGCTTGTTCACGCCGTCGTAGTTGCAGGTGATAAAGCCGCAACCCACGTTGACTTCGCTTCCCACCTCGGCGTCCCCGCAATAGGTGAGATGGCTGAGCTTCGAGCCCTTCCCGATGACGGCCTTTTTCGTCTCCACGAAGTTGCCTATGCGGGCGTCGGGACCGATCACGGAGCCGGGCCGGAGGTGGGCCATGGGCCCGATCTGAACTCCGTCGCCCACCTTGCTTTGCTCGAGCGCCGAGCCCGACTTGACCGTGACCCCCCGGCCGATGACGCAGTCCTCGATCCTCGAGTTCATCTGGATCACGCAGTTGGGACCGATGACCGTGCGGCCGGACAGCCGGGCTCCCGGCTCGATGACCGTGTCCGGCCCGATGGTTACGCCCGGCTCGACGTGGGTGGTCTCCGGGCACTCGAAGGTCACTCCCTTTTTCGCCAGGTCCGCGATGACCCTGAGCCTCATCACCCCGGCGGCGGCGGCCAGGTCCATCCGGTCGTTCACGCCCATTATTTCCTCGGCGTCCTTCACCGTCGAGGAGGCGACTTTTTGCCCGCTCTCGACGGCCATGGCCAGGAGATCGGTAAGATAATATTCGCCCTGCTTGTTGTTATTGGTCAGACCCCGAAGCGACTTCCGGAGGAACCCGTCCTCGAAAACGTAGACGCCGGGGTTCATCTCATGTATGAGCCTTTGATCGGCGGTGCAGTCCTTGTGCTCGACTATGGCCCTGACCTCTCCCTTTTCGTCTCTGACGATCCTGCCGTAGCCGCCGCAATCGTCCAGGACGGCGGTCAAGAGGCTCATGGCGGCGCGTTTCCTCCGATGGGCGCTTATAAGGTCCTTGATCGTCTCGGGACGAAGGAGGGGGCAGTCGCCGTAAAAGACCGCCACGTCTCCCTTGAACCCCTTCAGCGCGGGCATGGCCGCCATAACCGCGTGTCCCGTGCCCAGTCGTTCCCGCTGGAGGGCGAATAAAACCTCGTCCTTTTCCAGTTCCTTTTTGACCCGTTCCGCCTGGACCCCAATCACCACGACCGTCATCTCGGCCTTGAGGGACCTGGCCGTCTCGATCGAGTATTTAATCAGTGGTTTACCCAGCAGTGGGTGCAGGACCTTGGCCAGGCCCGACTTCATTCGGGTCCCTTGTCCGGCGGCCAGTATTACCGCGGCCAGTTTTTTCATTTATCCAGCTTACCTCCACCTTCGGCTTAATGCAGTATAATATAGAGACCGGTCTTTTCCAACGGGGCAAAACAAGCGCGAGGCCCGGCTTGTCATTTTCCAAGCCTTCGGTTAACTTGTTGTATGCGTTCCCAAACGACCTTATGGATGGCGCGGGCGGGCTATACAAAGGGGAAGATGGAGGGACGAAAATGAAGAGGATTTTATTGGTTGTTCTTGCCGCGGCCCTATTCGCGCCCTTGGGCGCTACGCCTGGCGGGGGGGAGAGTTGCGACGCCCTGGTGGCCGAGTCTGAAAAGCTGTGGATGAATAACGACTTCGACGCCAGTGACCGGAAGATCGAGGAGGCCATGAAGATTTGTCCGGGGCGGGCGGAGCTTTACTGGCGCAAGGCCAGGAACGAGTTCGACCGCATCGAGACCATGCCCCGCGACAAGAAGCCCCCCAAGGAGGAACTGGTCAAGCGGTACGAGGGCATGGAGGAACTGGCGCTAAAATGCATGGAACTGGAGCCGGACAACGGCGACTGTTACCTTTGGAAGAGCGTGGGCCAGGGAAGGCGCGGCACGACCCAGGGCATTCTCAGCTCGCTGGGGGAGATCAAGTCGCTCGAGAAAAACCTTCTCAAGGCGGAGGAGTTGGCGCCCACCTACAGGTCTGAGGACGGGGCGGCCAACTCGCTGGGCGACATATACAACGCCCTTGGCCAGTATTACAGGGTGCTTCCCGAGTGGCTGTGCGTATTCGGGCTGAAACAGATTTTCGGCTCCTGCGGCGACCTGGAGAAGTCGGTCGAGTACCAGCGCAAGGCCGCGGCCCGGGAGCCTCAAAGAATAGAATACGCCAAGGAACTGGGCGTCAGTCTCATATGTTACGGCCAGAAGCGAGACGAGCCCGACAAAATAGAGGAGGGCAAGAAAATCCTCAAGGCCCTCCAGGATTATCCCGAGATAAAGTCTTACGACAAGATAGACAAGGAACAATCGTTAATGGTGGCGGCTGACCCGTCCCTGGCCTGCGGCTACAGCAGGGACGCCCAGCAGGAACAGAGCAAGGACGCTTACGACAAGCAAAAATAGTCGTTTGGATATTTTCCAGCCTTGAGCGCCGGGGCCGGTCCCGGCGCTCGAAACAGTAAACGCTTCAAGACGGCGGGTCGCGTCCGGGCGAGTGGAACGTCCGGCGGGGAGAGGCCGCGTCTCGAGGAGACCGGGGAGGAGAAATGCGGGGTAAAAGACTGTGGCTCGCGGCGGCCCTATTGGCGCCGGCGATCCTGGCGGCGGGATGCGTCAAGCAGGCGGTGATGCTTCAAAAGGGGAAGGACTGCCCCTACAAGGTTTACGTAATCCTCGGTTTTCACGCCAACATGTACCACTCCTGGAGGGGAGACACTCCCGACGAGGCCGGCTTTGGCACTGATATCAGGATCGTGCGCGAGATAATCAGGATGCTCGACGAGGCCAACGCCCGGGGCCTGGACGCCCGCGGTTACTGGGAGGGCGAGAACCTTTTCACCTGGGAGGACATAGTCAGGAAGAACGCGCCGGATATAATCGAGGATATCAGGCGGCGGGTGGATGACGGTCTTGACGAGGTGGCGCCGGCCCCCTACAGCAACACGGTTTTCTCGGGGGTCACCGAGGAGGAGATGAGGGCCGTGCTCAGGTGGTCGATCACGAACCCGAGAGGATCGGGCGTAAAGGACCTTTTCGGCGATTACGCTCCTCTTCTCAGGCCCCAGGAGGGCATGTACGCCACGGGGCAGATACCCATACTCAAGGAGGAGGGGATCGAGGGGCTGATACTGGCCTACTCTTCCTATCCCTTTACCACCTTCACCAATTTCGTGGCCCCCCTTCCTCCCGAGCAAAGGTACAACCCCACCTGGATGCGGGACGCGGACGGGGGCGATAAAATCCTTCTTTTCCCCTGCGTGTCGGCGGGCGACGTGGTGGATTTCATCTCCCTCGAGCGCTGGATGCTCGACCTTCGCGAGATGCAGGTAAGCGGCGAGGTCAACCGCGACATGGTCATCCACTTCAACTTCGACGCCGACGCCGAGACCTGGCTGCCCATGCTGGGCGAGGCCCTGGGCTTTATTCCCAACGCCGGCGGGCTGCCCGAGTATATCAAGTACGTCAACAAGTACGACTGGGCGGAGTTCTCCACGCCGGGGGAATACGTGGCTAGCCACGAGCCGGTGGGAGAGGTCATGATCCGCCAGGACCTGGCCGACGGCGCCTGGGACGGATACTATTCTTGGTTCGAGAAGTACCCCAGCCACGTGATATGGACCGCCCTCGAGAAGTCCAGGCTCTACGCCGCGTGGAAGCGGGCCCTCAAGGGAGAAAACGACCAAAAGAGCGTTGACGAGCTGATGGAGGACAAGGACTCCGGGTTCAGTCTCCGGGTGGCCGGGCTCTCGACCACGCACTTCGGCATGAGCACTCCCATGGTCAACGAGGAAAGGCAGGCCGCGGCCATGGACATAGTGGACCGGGCCCAGGCGGTCGAGAAAAAAGCCCTTGCGGCGGAGGCCGGGGAAAGAAAGGACCACGAGGCGCCTCCGGAAACGCTTTACTCCTTTCTCATCAAGGACCACCGGACCGAGGGCGAGAGGACGTTCAGCCTGAACCGCCTTCCCGTTATCCTGCCCGAGACTTCATCCGGCCTTTGTCTTATGGACGGGTCGGGCGAGAAGAGGAGTTACTCCCTGGTCAACCTCGAGGAGCTTCCGGACGGACGGCTGGCGGCCGAGCTTCTGGTCCCCCTCGAGCTGGCCCCCCTGGAGGAAGTCAGACTGCGCCTTAACCGGACGCGCTCGCTCGATTCCGCGCCCGCGGGGTTGTCCTCCCGTCCGGTATATCGGGACCGCCTGAAAAACGGCCGCGTAGAGATCATATTCGACGAGCAAACGGGAATATCTCATCTTGGCCTGGACGGCGTCGAGATAGGCGGCCCGGACTTTCTCACGCCCTTTATCACCTACAGGTCGGAGAAGAAGCCGGCCACCTATGAAGGGAAGGGCTGGAAGATCGAGTCCGAGTCGGGCGAGACCTGGCAAGACCTTGAAAGGACGCGCCTTACGGCGTCCATCCCCTTCGATACGCCCGACGGCGGGGCATGCGTCGCGCTCGAGGTCGAGTTCACGGCCGTCAAGGACAAGCCCTGGCTCATCGCCGACGTCTCGGTCGATTACCCTTACACCACCAAGCGCGACCTTCTTCATACCATGCAGCAGAAGCTGAGGAGATATCTCGACCTTCGGTGGGTCGAGGTCGCGCCCTTCGAGCTTAGGCCCGCGCTCGATAGCGACCTGGCCGACCCCGTCAGGGTTTGGAAACACAACTGGCTCGGCGTGACGAGCTATTACGACGTGGACTACGCGGATATCAACCGCAAAAACGCGGAGCTCGATTCCTTCAACCACCAGGTAACCGCGGGATGGGTGGCGGTCACCGACAAGAAGAAAGGGTTATTGCTGTCGCAAAGCGCCGAGGCCCTTTCGTCCTGCGCCTTCTGCCCCATGAGAACGAGGATGGAAGGGAGCGCCCAGACCCTCCGGCTGAACCCCTTTGGCAGCTATCACGGCGAGCAAATGGACTACTCCCACATGGGCGGCAACGGCCTGGGCACGGACATCACGATGATAGCCGGTCCGGCCCTTCGCCCGAACGGTCCCTCTTACAACGGCATGAAGGAGGAGTTCTCGCTGATGCTGGCGCCTTACGCGGGCGACGCTCCCCCCGAGGAGCTCCAGGCCGAGGCCATGGCCTTTTTTCATCCGCCGGCGGCTTTATATCTTAAGACGCCCGAGGGAGTCGAGGCATCCGTAAAGGAGGACGTCGAGGCGGCCGTTCATGAAGCCAGGAGGAGGGGCAGGCTTTCCGATCCCGGTCCCTTGCCCGCGCCCCTGGCCTTTCTGGTCAATCCCACGGAAGAGGCCGCGCACGTGGTATGGGACGAGCCGGAGGACCCCCGCGTCGAGGGGTACGAGGTCCAGTACCGGGCGGCCGGTGAGCCGGAATGGAAATCGGAAACCGCGGGCCGGGACAGGAGGCTTCAGGTGGCCGATCTCGAGAACGGCCGAAAATACGAGTTCCGCGCCCGCTCGGTGGGAACGGGCAAGCAAAGCGAATGGACCGAGTCCCAGATTTGCGAGATCGGTCCCGTGCCGGAGGGCGGCATCCTGGATATCGCCTCCGGGGCCAGCCCCAAGCTGGCCTTGAAGACGCTCTATTACATGAACGTTCATTTCCTGACCACGCCGAAAAAGCCCTGAGCGAGGAATAGATGACGAAATCCAAAACGGTAAAGTGGATAGGCCTGGCCTTTTTGGGCACGATTGCCTGCCTCGCCTTCGCGGTCCCGACGCTCGGGGGGGCGGGCGCGCCGGAGGATTACCCCGAATACGGGCTGACCTCCATCTTCAGGGACGATTTCCCCTTTATCATTCCAAAGGGACTGCCCAGCCAGGTGTCCCTGCCTCCTCCCAGGAGGGGATGCGGCGTGAAGCTTTTATGCACGGGCTACGACGCTCACGAGGCCCGTCTTCGCGCGCTGAAGGACTCGAGGCGCTCGGTGCGCGTGCAGACCTACATCTTCACGGGGGACGAGGCGGGCAAGGACATGGCGAGAAGGCTGAGGCGAAAGCGCCGCCTGGGCCTTGACGTCCGGCTTATCGTGGACGCCTATACCAAGTTCAAGGCGGCCGACAGGAGGGTTTACGCGGACCTCGAGCTGAACGGGGTGGAGGTGATGGGCTTCGAGCCGATATATCTTTTGGGCAAGGCCGTCGGCAAGCCTCTCAGCGTGGAGGACGTTAACATGCGCTTTCATGAGAAGTACTGGGTGGTTGACGACGTGGTGGCCTTTATGGGCGGGACCAACGTCGCCAACGAGTACTTCCGCTACGGCGACGCGCCCGAGGACCAGTGGCGGGACCAGGACGTGATGCTCACGGGCCAGGTGGTGGCCGACGTGGCCCGGGCCTTTGACGAGAACTACGAGTATTTCAAGGAAAGGAGGGAGCGCCGCCTTCCGACCAACCGTTTCGCGGACTGGGCCCGTCTGTGGTGGAAGATCAGCAAGGACTCGCCCATCCCGCTTGACGACCTTGTCCGTCCCCTCGAGATAGACCCCTCGTCGGAGGAGATGGACGACGACTCGGCGGCGGTAAGGTTCATCCGCCACCGTCCCCGCATGGGGGAGGATTATATTTACCAGGCTTACCTCCACCTGCTGGGAGCGGCGGAGGAAAGCATTATTATCGAGAACGCCTACTTCGTGCCCAACCGCGCCCTTATCAACACCCTGATCGAGGCCAGGGAGAGGGACGTCCGGGTGGTGGTGATTACCAACTCGGAGGCGACCAACGACGTCTCCGGCATGCAGCCCCTCAGCCGTTACGTCTACCTTCCCCTCATCGAGGCCGGCGTCGAGGTTTACGAGTGGCGGGGCCTCCCCGGCAACGTCGGCTCCGGCAGCCTTCACGCCAAGTGCGCCGTCATCGACGGAAGGGTCTCGGTGGTGGGCTCGTTCAACCTGGACCCGAGGAGCGTCAAGCTGAACTCGGAAAGCGTGGCGCTCATCGACTCGGAGAAGGTCGCCTCCTCCCTGGCTTCATACATCGAGAATTCCGACCTGCCCGACTCGGACCGGATAGGCCTGGAAAAGGCCAGGGAGTGGAGAAACCCCAAGAAGGCGGGCGATCAGTTAAAGCTCATGTTCGGCATGACCCTGGAGGACTGGTATTGATTTTGGAGGCGGTCACTTGTCTTGTCGGGATGGACCTCGAGCCGGGTCCGGAAGGTATCTGAAGATCACCCAGCGACCGTCGTCGTATAAAGGCTCGAAATGCCCGGGGTCGCGGTATAATTTTCCCACCGCTTCCGGATGGCCGCAGGCGAACCCCCGCAGTTGATACAAAGGGTCCCGGTTGATTATGACGCCCTTGGCGTTGAAGCGGCCGAGGATTTCTCTTACTCTTTCCATCTTGGTCCGGTGATCGAAAAACTCGGCCTCGAGGAGCCGCCGCTCGTCCTGGTCGGCCACGCCCGTGCCGGGCTTGTGCTGAACCGCCACGAACTGCGGCAAATACGCCGTAAGCCGGTAGCCTGTCCAGGCGTCGGTGAATAAGACGTCGTCTTTGCCGAACCATCCGGACTCCTTTATCGCCTGGAAGGGAGTAGACTCGTAGATCAGGGTGTCCTTCGGGTACTTTTCGGCTATGGCCATCGACTTCCTTAAAAGGTCGTTGTAATAGGGGACGCCGCTCTTTATCCGAGCGCATCCGAAGGCGATCGCCATCGAGAGGCAAAGGGTGAGGGCCACGTGGGCCAGCGGACGCCTGGCCTCCTGGACCACGAGGCTCGCCGCCGCGTGAACCAGTATGGCCGCGGGCAGGAAGGAGAAAATGGCTCCCAGCCGGAGCAGTCTTCTCAGGTAGCCCATGCTGAAATATTCCGAGAAAAGAGTGGCGAGGACCGGGTGAAAGCATATGAGGGGAACGGCGACCAGCGCGGCCAGGGCGATGGTGGGACCGTGCTTTCCCGGCCCACCCATCCTGGAGAAGGGCGGAGCCAGGAAAAAGGCCGGCGCGTTTTTCCTCCTCCTGGATAGATACCAGAGCAGAGGGAGGCCGGCGTAACCGAGAAGGTAAATCGGATAGAAGGTCACGTTGGGGTTGTCCAGGCTGAGCAGGAAGGGGTTGAGCGTGAACAGACCCGAGGTGATAAAGGACCGGTACGGGTTCCTGCCGAACTGGGCCCAGTTGGTGGCCGCGTCGATGGCGGACTTCCGGGCCAGAACGTAGGGCGAGGCCACTACCAGACACAGTAACGCGATGGACAGGGCGAGGACGGCCGCGAACCACAGGGAATTGGACTCTTTGGATCCCCGTTTCCTGTAGGGCCAGACGATGGCCGCCAACAATAGTGAAGGGATTAAAACGAAAAACGCCGCGTAGACCCAGGGAGAAAAATCCGCGCCCCCGCCGAGGAGGGGCGTGAACCCTTCCAGGTCCTTTGTATGGGACTTGACCAGGAAATTGGCCAGGGCCAGCGCGAGAGGAGCGGCCATCATCGCCGAGACCGCGGCTACTCCGACCTTTTTGCCGCCTTTCCAGGCGGACCCGTAAGCGGTCCACAAGCCCAGTCGTTCAAGCAGGGTAAGGCCGGCGAAGGAAAGCACGGTGACGTAGAAACACAGTCCCCACAGGACATGCGTTATGGACATGCCCAGGACGGCCAGGGCGAGACCGAAAAATATCTCGAAGAAAAACAGGCAGGCCACGCCCCGGGTTTCCATGGTGACGGCGAATAAATGGACGCAGGCGGGAAAGACCAAAAGCCACTGGCTGTCCGCCGGATAAAAGGAGGCCCGGCCCAGAAAGACGAGTCCGCCGTAAACGACGTGGTAGGAAACGTAGAGGAAGAAAGAGGTCCGGCCCAACTCGACGCCCAAAAGCCGCGAGGCCATGGCGTAAAAGGCAAGCGCCGCCGCGGGTATGACCGCGAACCCCGATTTCGCGTATAGCTCGATGGGTCCTATCTCGAAGAGCCTGGAGATCATGGCCCACTGCAGGGCCCAGACGTTGTAGGAGTGGATGGGGTCGGGAGGAGCGTCGGCGTAAGCGAAGTGGGCCAGGGACGCCGCGTTCCAGGCAACGAGCTTGTTAACGGCCGAGATATAGTTGAAGTAGTCCCAGTCGATCATGGTCCCCCGAAACGACCCGATCCAGGCCGCCGCGGCCGCCAGGAGGACCGTCACCGCCATGACGCCCAGTTTATTCAATGGTGAGACGGATAAGCCCCTGAGGCCGAGCAGGTAAAACGGGGACTGCGACGCGAGGGCCAGGACGCAAAGGATGCATATGACGGCAATCTCGAAGGCCGTCACGAAAGCAAGGCCCACTCCGAAATAGTAGGCGGCCAGTCCCGGAAAGGCCCAGACTCCCATGGACAGGGCCACGCTGAGCGGTATCCTTTCCAAAAGGTCGAGCGGCTTATAAGGGAAAAGAAAGCACTCCAGGAACCAGCCTGGCGCGATGAAGAAAAGATAAAAGCCCAAAAGGGCCTTGATCTCCCCGGGCGGCCCCAGGTCGAGGAAGGCCACCAGGAGCGCGGGAATAAGGGGCGCTCCTCCCGCCAGCGCCATTAGGGGCCGGGTGGAAAGAGTAAAGCCTATTCCACCGTCTTTTTTTTCGGGTATCCCCGGCCCGGCGTAATGAAGCGCCGGGCGTTTGGATTTATCCTCCATGCTCGAAGCTCGGCTCCATGTTCGTGGATGATATTGTCCCTTTATTCATTGCTTGATCCACGCTCCATATCTTTTTGTCCTTATTTTTTGAAACGCATGGACACGGAAAGGGAGTGGGCCAGAAGCCCCTCGATCTCGGCGAAGCGCTCGACGGGACCGGCGATGGACTCGAGCGCCTTTTTCGAGAGCGTGGTCACGGTCTGGGTCTTCATGAAGTCGGACACCCCGAGGGGGGAACTGAACCTGGCCGTTCCGCCTGTGGGCAGGACGTGGTTGGCCCCCGCCATGTAGTCCCCCGCGGGGGCCGGCGAATATGGGCCCATGAAAACGCTGCCCGCGTTCTTGATCCTGGCGAGAAAGCGGCGAGGCGATTCCATCATGATCTCGAGGTGCTCCGGCGCGATGAGGTTTACGACCTCGGCCGCTCCCTCCTCGTCGCGAGCGATCACGGTGAAGATGGACTGGGCCGAGCTCTTGAGGCCCTCGTTGACCGCGCCCAGGGTTTTGACCACCGACTGGAGCTCGACTTCCACCCTTTCGGCCAGCTTGGGGGAGGTGGTTACGAGGACGGCGGATGAGTCTCCACCGTGCTCGGCCTGGGCCGCCATGTCCAGGGCGATGAGCCCGGCGTCGGCTTTGGCGTCGGCCGCCACCGCCACCTCGCTGGGACCGGCGATCGAGTCGATGCCGCACATGCCCCTCGAGTGGGCGATCACCTTGGCGGCGGTGACCCATATGCTTCCCGGCCCCACGATCTTGTCGACCCTGGGGACCGAGCTCGAGCCCGAGGCCAGGGCCGCCACTCCCTGCACTCCTCCCACCTTATGCACCGAGTCCACGCCGGCTATGCCCGCGGCCGCCAAAACGTGCGGACTCGAGACGCCGCCGGGCCAGGGGCTGATCATGACCAGCTTTGACACGCCCGCCAGCCTGGCGGGGATGGCGGTCATCAGGACCGTCGAGGCCAGGGGAAAACGTCCGCCCGGCACGCACAGGCCCACCCGCTCGATGGGCAGGAAGCGCTCCTCGATGACCGTGCCGTCGCCGCCGTTATATTTCGTGTTCGCCGGTTTTTGCGTCTGGTGGAAGGCCTTGATCCGGCGGGCCGCCAGCCGCATGACCTTGAGGTCGGATGGACCCACGGCGTCCATGGCCCTTTTAATCTCGTCCCCCGTCACCCTGGTCCGTCCGGGGTATATCTCATGGGACTCGAGCTCGCGTGTCCACCTGGCGAGGGACTTGTCGCCGCCGCGCTCGACGTCCTTGAATATCTCGTCCGCCCTCTCCATGACCTCGGCGGGAATTTCCTGGGCGGTCCTAAGCAGGCGAAGGAGCTTTTCGTCGAAGCCCGGGTCCTTTTGGATTAGCGTCAGCATTACGGTTTTTCCTCCACTCGCTCCACGTCGGCGCCCACGGCCGAGAGTTTCTTTTCCATGGCCTCGTAACCCCGGTCGAGATGGTAGATGCGCAGGACCTCGGTCACGCCGTCGGCGGCCAGTCCCGCGGCCACCAGCGAGGCCGAGGCGCGCAGGTCCGTGGCCATGACGCTGGCGCCCGACAGTTGGCTCACGCCGTTGACGATGGCGCTTCTTCCCTCGATCCTGACGTCGGCGCCCATCCTCTGCAGCTCGAGGACGTGCATGAACCGGTTCTCGAAGACCGTCTCGGTAATCACCGAGAGCCCGCCGCTCGCCACGCACATGAGGGCCATGAACTGCGCCTGCATGTCGGTGGGAAAACCCGGATATGGCTTGGTCTTGAGGTCCACCGCCTTGACCCCGCCGCAGGAAACCCACAGGCCGCCGGGCCTCTCCTCGACCTTGACCCCGGCCTCGCGGAACTTGGACACGACCGAGCCCACGTGCTCGGGATTGGCGCCCTCCAGGAAAAGCTCGCCCCGAGTGATCGCCGCCGCCGCCATGTAGGTCCCGGTCTCGATGCGGTCGGGAATGATCCGATAGGGGGCCGGCCTGAGGGGATGGCCGCCCTCGATCTCGATCCTGGTGGTCCCCAGGCCGCTTATGTTCGCGCCCATGGCCTGGAGCATTTCTCCCAGGGCCACCACCTCCGGCTCCATGGCCGCCCCGGCGAGGATGGTTTTGCCCTCGGCCAGTACCGCGGCCATCATGAGGTTCTCGGTGCCGGTTACCGAGGTCACGTCGAAGGAGAACCTTGCTCCCTTGAGCTTGGTGGCCTGGGCTATGATGTATCCGTGCTTGAGCCGGATGGAGGCGCCCATGGCCTCGAGACCCTTGAGGTGCAGGTTGACGGGCCTGGCCCCGATGGCGCACCCGCCGGGCAGGGACACCTCGGCTTTTCCCTCCCGGGCCAGGAGAGGACCCAGGGCCAAAATGGAAGCACGCATGGTCTTGACCAACTCGTAGGGGGCCCTGACGGAGGTGACGTTCGAGCTGTCGACCGTGACCAGGTTTTCCTCGGCCAGCCTCGAGTCGTCGACCTCGACCCCCATGCGCGTGAGCAGCTCGATGGTGGTGCGCACGTCGCGCAAATTAGGCGCGTTGGAGATGAGATGTTTTCCCGGCGCCACGATGGTCGCGCAGAGGGCGGGCAGGGCCGCGTTTTTGGCTCCGCTGATTTTAACGGTCCCGGCCAGGGGTTTTCCTCCCCGGATCACGAACTTGTCCATATATCGTCTCCCGTGGTTACTTCTTCACTAATCCGAGAATCCAGGATATCCGGTCTTTGGCGCCTCCACAAGAAGGACCGGCCATGAAAGGACCGGCCGCGGGCCATGTTCCCGTTCACGCTCGTCGAAAAATTACTATCCTCGGGATGCCCTGCAGATCGTTCCTGATCTTTTCCAGGACCAGGCCCTTGCCGGCCAGCGCTCCCATGGCTTTCTCCTGGCCCTCGCCTATCTCGAGGAAAAGCCTTCCTCCCGGCCTCAGCATGGGCGGGGTTTCTTCAGCCAGGCGCCGGATGAAATCGAGACCTTCCTCTCCCCCGTCCAGCGCCAGCCGGGGCTCGTGGTCCCGGACCTCCGGCTGCAGCTCGGCGATCGTGGCGGAGGGCACGTAGGGGGGGTTGCAGGTGATATGGTCAAAGGGCGCCAGGTCGGCGGCCGCCTCGAGTCCGTCGCCCGCGAGAAACCTTATCCTGTCCGCCAGGCCCAGGGCGGCCGCGTTTTTCGTTACGGCCTCCCCCGCCGTCGGGTCGAGGTCCACGGCGACGGCCTCGACCAGGGGAAGAGCGTGGAGTATGGCCAGGGGTATGGCGCCCGTGCCGGTCCCGATATCCAGGATGACCCTGCCTTTCAGCTCGGCCTTTTTCAGGACGGCCAATACCTCGTCCACCAGGAGCTCGGTCTCGGGCCGGGGAATGAAGCGGCCGGCGGGAACGGACAGGGTTATATCGTGGAATTCCTTGAATCCCAGGATATAGGCGGCGGGTTCCCGGTTTCTTCTTCTTTTCACCGCCTGGCGGAACCTGGCCAGGCCCTCCTCCCCGGGCAGTTCCTCATAGCGGGTGTATAGCTCCACCCTCTTCATGGAAAGGCTGTGGGCAAGCAGAATCTCCGCGTCCAGGCGAGGGGAGTCGATCCCCTTTTCCCTGAAGTCGGCCTCCGCCCATTTCAGCAGCTCCCCCACCGTCCATTCGCCCGGGCGGGGCCGCGCTGACCGGTCATCGGTTTGGGTCATGACTTGGCCTCGCGGAGCGCGCGCGGAAATCCGGGGACCCAATAAAAAGAACGACGCCCGGCCATGCTCGTCGGGCGTCGCGAGATTTCGACGTGGTCCGGATTATTGCCAGACCTGGACCTGGATAAGGAGAAGGTCATTGTCCTGGGCCGCGAATTGCGGGTTATAACCGGGAGCGCTCGGGTCGGCCGCGGGGGAGCCGACGCTGATATCGTTGGCGTCCTCCTGCTTGAACACGTAGTTGAGCGAGAGCTCCGCTCCCTGGGCGAATCTCCAGTTGGCGCCGAGGGTTAGCCAGTTCGCCTTGTCGTTGAGGCTGGTGGGCACGGTGGGACCGTCCTTGGAGTCGGGATCGAGCTCCTCGTAGCGGGCCAGCAGTTCCAACTCCGGCATGAGCCAGTATCCGACCGTTACCTGCCATCCGTACCAGCCCACGTCGGCGTATTCTCCATTCACGTCGAGCTGGCCGTCGGCGATGATGCCGGTGGCGTAGTCGGCCGTTACCTCGAGGTTGTTGGCCGAGTAGGAGCCGTACATATACCACAGGGTCAGGGTTCGAAGCTCGACGTCTCCGGTGGACGGGTATCCCTGATCGTAGTCCTCCCCCCAGTAGGCGGCCGAGACCGAAAGCTCGTCGTTGGGGGAGAAGGTGAAGATCACGCTGGTGGCGTTGGCGACGTTCTGGTCGTTTTGCGCCATGCCGCCGGGCATGATCCCGTTCCAGAAACCGACGTCGAGTTGGACCATATAGGGAGGGGTGACGGTAATGTTGACGCCCGCGTTTTGCCAGGTCGAGAGGTCCCTGGCGACGGGCATGTTCCCGAACAGGGCCGTGGTCATTCTCGATCCGTTATTGAGGAGGGGATACTGGATCAGGTCCATGTCGTTGACCCTCCTGGGCATATAGTTGGTGATATTGGGGATGAAGGTCCCCAGCTTGACGTCGGTCCACGGGACAATCTTGGAGAAGGTCATGGAAACCTGGCGCACGCCGATGGTTCCCACCTCTCCCGGGTTGGGCCTTCCGGCCAATCCTCCCGCCTGGGTCTCGCTCGAGTAGGTGGCGGCCAGCTCGACGTTATAGGAGAGGTTGTCCGCCAGCACTCCGTCAAGGGTGACGTCCACGAGGGAGGTGGTGAAATCGTCGCGCCCGGGCCAGGCGGTCTCGGAATCCCGCTGGGAATATCCCCACAGCCACTTGACCGCCGCGCCGAGTTGAATCTTGCCCGCCTCGGTCCGTACGTCCTGGGCCGCGGCCGGCAGGCAGACGAACAAGGCCAGAAAAACGACGGCGCCGTATTTGTAAAACTTCATTTTATCCTCCTGATTGGAACTATATAATTATCCGACTAGCGGCGGGCCTGTCAAATTCCCCCTTGAATCGAACAAATATCCCGGCTTACTGCCATACCTGGAGCTGGACCCTGAAGTAGTCGTTGTTAACGTCCTGAAAGCGTCCCCCCACTCTTCCCTTGTAAACGTCCGCCTTGTCTCCCTCTTCCACGGGCATGACGAAGTTCACCGACATATCGGCGTGATCGTTGATACCATAGGTAAGTCCAGCCGTCCATCTCGTTATCTGGTCGAAGCGGCTCCTCGAGAAGGTGTCCTCCCTGTCCGCGTCGTTGGGATCGATCCATTCCCAGCGAAGAAGAACGGTCCAGGCGTCGAAAAAGCGCCATCCCAGGTCCGCGTGGCCCCCGATGGACCTCAAGTCCATCCTGTCCCCGCTCATGGTCGTCTGGTAATCGCTCAGTATCAGGTCGGTCCACTCGAAGGTCGCCCATATCCGGTCGACGCTTACCCTGGCCCCGCCGATCCAGGCGTCGGCGTCGAGTTCCTCCGGCTGGTTCCCGCCGCTTACGTCCTCTTCAAAGTCCTCGTGCATGTAGGAGCCCCAGAAGGACACCGGGCCGGAGCCCAGCTCGATACGGCAGCCCCAGGCCTTGCCCTTGTCCAATCCGCCGCCGAAAGTCTCCGGCTCGGAGTTGGCGTTTCCATCCGGCATGTAACCGTTGAGATAGAAAAAGGAGGTCTGAATCCATTCGGCGGGATGGAAAATATATTCGGCCCCCGCGTTTTGCCAGCCCATGGACCGGAAGGCTTCGTCGGTGTGGATGAGGGGCAGGTCCACGAAGTCCCAGGAGCGGGCGGGCGCGTCCTGGTAATATCCCCACCCCGGCCTGAAGGTACCCACTCTGATGGTGGAATAAGGCACGAGATCGACCAGGTCTATTACCGCCGTCCTGACTCCCACCGTTCCCATCTCGAAGGGGGAACTCTCGACCGTTTGGCCCTCGCCCGTGATGGGATCGAGATACAAGCTCTGGTTGGCCACGAGCTCGATCTCGTAACGGACGTTGTCCCCGAGCTCGCCGGCGAGGTCGATGCCCACCCACCGGAGTCCGCCCTCGGATATGCCGTCAACCCCGCTTTGCTCGTTTTCGTCCCTGTGGGTGTAAACGGCCTTGATTAGCACGCCGATCTGGATTACGCCTTGCTCGACCGACGCCGGCTCGGCCGCGGCCGTTCGGGTCAGAAAAAGGGCCAGAAGCAGAGCGGCCAGTATGGTTCTGGTCATGGAGAAGTATCCTCCCTTATTCTTACTCGCCGGCGGCTTTGCCTTCCTCTTTGGGGGAGGAGGGCTTGCCCGGCTTGCTCAGACATTTTAACACGAATTTCTCGACCGAGTCCGCGTCGTAAATCCTGACGTCCGCCGGAAGACGGCCGAGGGGTATCTCCGCGCGGGCGGCCGATTTGTGTCCTCCCGCGCTCCCGTACTCCGAAAAGTGTATATTGGCGATCTTGCCGGCGTCGCGTCTCATGCTTCGAGACCTGAAGATTATTACCAGTTTTTCCATGCTGAAGCACGAGATGGCCACGAACTGTATCCCGGAGACGCGCACGAAGAAGTCGGCCAGAATGACCGCGATGTCGGGAGAATCGGGGGCCCCCACGTGGATAACGGCCCGCCTCGAGACCACCTCGAGCCGGTGGAGCGCGAAGTCGAGGTATTGGAGCTGCTTATAAGGTATTTCCGCCTGCTCGATGAGCCGGAGCACCCTGTAGTTTACCTTGGGAAAAAGCTTGGAAAAGGCCAGAGCGTCCGCTTTGGTCACGTGCCTTTGAAAATGGTCGGTGTCGGTGATGATGCCGTAACAAAGGGCGGTGGCCATGCCGGCCCCGATCCGTATCTTTGCCCTCTCAAGATATCCGGTCATCATGGTGCTGGTGGCTCCCATGTCAGGCCGGATATCGGCGTAGCCGTACTCGAAACCGGGAGAGATGGGATGGTGGTCTATTACGAAGTCCCAGCGGGGAACGGACACCTCGGGAAACTGGTTGGCCTGGCCGTCGACGAGGCAAAGACAATTGTATCCGGAGAACATGCCCTCCTTGTATTGGACGGTGGGAATCCGCAACAGCTTGACCATGCTGCGGTTTTCCAGGCGCTTGATGCTCTCGTGGATCACCACGTCGGCCGCGCTTTTGTTCTTTTTGAATAAATGGACCAAAGCCCAGGCGCTGGCCAGGGAGTCGGGGTCCGGATGAATTAATATGGCGGCCTTTTTATCCGGACCCAGGTGGGGTTTCAGTTTATCGTAGTATCCTTCCGGCACGGCCATATCATATACTTAAGTCATTCACCCCGCAAACGGGAAGGCCCCCCACTCCCGTCGGCGGCTTTATTGGCCGAAGGTCTCGGCCAGCGACTCCTCGTATTGCTCGAGCACCCGGTCGCTGAAAAGGACCATGGTCACCCGATCGAGTTTTCCCGGGTTCTTCTCCAGGAAATCGGATATGGCCTTCAGGGCCAGGCGGGAGGCCTTGTCCGCGGGAAAGCCGTAGGCCCCGGTCGAGACGCTGGGAAAGGCCACGGTCCTGGCCCCGTTTTCAACGGCCACCTCCAGGCTTCGCCGGTACGAGGAAGTTAAGGTGGACTCCTCGTTATTGCCCCCGCCGCGCCAGATGGGTCCCACCGTGTGGATTACCCACCGGGCCGGCAGGCGCCCGGCCCCGGTAATCTTGGCGTCGCCCGGCCGGCATCCGCCCAGCTTTTTGCACTCGGCCAGAATCTCGGGGCCTCCGGCGCCATGTATGGCCCCGTCCACTCCCCCGCCGCCGAGGAGGGAGGAATTGGCCGCGTTCACGATGGCGTCGGCCTCTTCCCTGGTGAGGTCCCCCTTCTTCAGGGCAAGGACCGATTCCCCGATCTTTATCTCCCTCATGCGTTCCTCCCGTTGGCGCGCTACTTGTCCTCGGGCCGCTCGATTTCGAGCTTTTTCCCTATGGCCTTCTCGACGGCGGCCTTGAGGGAAGCGTCGGAATAGCCCGTCATGGTCCCGTTGACGTAGAAGGTCGGCGTGCCGTCGACGCCCAGGTCCTTTCCCATCTCCACGCGCTTTTTTATCTTTTCAGAGTGTACTCCCTCGCTTAAGGCTTTTTCCATTTTTTCCTTGTCAAGGCCCAGGGAGGGGCAGGCCTCGAGGATTTTCTTTCTGATCGTCTTGATTTGATTCTCAAGGTTCTGGACGCTTCCCGGCCTTCCATGAGGGAAGAGGTCTTCCTGGTTCTCGAAGACCCAGGCCTGGAACTCCCAGAACTTTCCCTGCTCCTGGGCCTCGGCCGCGGCCTCGTGGGCGGTCATGGAATAAGGATGGAAGGCGAAAGCGTCGGGCATGGTGGTTGTAAGGGGCCGGTCCATCCAGACGAGCCGGACCTCCTCGGGGGCGGCCTTCCAGTAAGACTCGGCGATCTTGGCCATGCGGGCGCAATAGGGGCACTGGAAATCGGAGAACTCCACTATCACGGCCTTGGCGTCATTGGGCCCCTTGGCGGGGCAAGTCGGGTCGAAAAGCAACTCGTCCGGGACCTTCCCGTCGCCTCCGGCTTTTTCCTTGGTTGACCCGGACCGCGATATAAGCGTCCCCGAGGCTATAAGAAAACAAACGAGAAGGGCCGTGGCCCAAACTTTTCCATTGACCTTCATTATTATTCCTCCTCCATGATAGAGACCATTTCATCGTGAATAAGCCCGTTGGTGGCCAGCATTTTTTTCGAGTATATGTCGGTGGAGGCGCCGGAAAGGCCGGTCCATTTGCCCCCCGCTTCCTCGAGGATCAGGGTCCCGGCGGCCACGTCCCATGCGTTGAGGCCTATTTCCCAGAACCCGTCGAACCTTCCCGCGGCCACGTAGCAAAGATCGAGGGCCGCGCTGCCGTCCCTCCTCAGGGACTGGGCCTCGGGCAGCACCTTGAGGTAGGGCTGGAGGGTCCTCTCGAGCATCTCCCCCTTGTGATAGGAAAAGCCGGTGCAGACGAGGGAATCCTCGACCTTGCCGGTCTTGCTGACTCGAATCCTTTCATCGTTAAGGAAGGCGCCCTCTCCCCGTATGGCGTGGAAGGTCTCGCCCGCGGCCTCGTCCCGGACCAGGCCGACCTTGACTTCGCCCTTTACCGCCAGGGCGATGGAAACGCAAAACCTCTTGTAGCCGTGGGCGTAGTTGGTGGTCCCGTCCAACGGGTCCACTATCCAAAGGTAATCCGAGCCGCCTCCCGACTCGCCTCCCTCCTCGGCCAGGAAGTCATGGCCGGGAAAGCGACTCGAGATCAAGTCCAGGATTACCTTCTCGCATTTGATATCCACCTCGGTAACGAGATTGGACCGGCCCTTGAAGTTGATCTGGAAGGACCGGTTAAGGCTTTCCATTTGGATGGCTCCCGCTTTCGCCGCGGCCTCCCTGGCCGCTTCCAGGTACTGGTTCATATCAGGGTCCCTTCACTTCGAGCGTTGACGTCAGTTTTACAAAGCCCTCCACTCGTCGGGCCTAAGCATGGCGCCTCGAGGGTCGGCCAGGGCCGAGTCGATTATTTTTACCAACCTTTCCTTGTCCCGGTTAAGGGTCCCCTTGAGGGGCAGCCAGTTGCTGGCGTGGTTGGTCCGAAAGACCGTGTTCTTCATCTCCGAACCCTCGATGAGGCCCCTTAGTTCCCTGAGTATCTCGAATTTATTCGGCCACTGGAAATCGTCTCCCATCTTTTGGGCGAAGTGGTCCTCGAGGGGGCCCAGCATGAGGGTAAGGGCCGAGGCGTACTCGGGCTGGAGGGAATTCAAAAGTCCCGCCGTCATGGCCGCGTGCCTCTCGCTTCCTTTCCTTCCCGCCAGTCCCAGGAGCACGGTGACGGACACCTCGAAGCCGGCCTCGTGGGCCTTGGCCACTCCCTCGATCATGCTCGAGGGGGTACCCTTCTTCTTGACCTTCTCGAGCACCTCGGGGTCGCCCGACTCGACGCCGTAGTAGAGCATGGTCAGGCCCGCCTTCCTTATGGCGTTCAATTCCTCCTGGCTCTTTACGATCAGGTTGAGGGGGTTGGCGTAGCTCGTGACCCTTTCCAGGCGGGGGAAGCTTTTATACAGGTAGTCGAGTATCTCCAGGAGCTGGGAAGTCCTTATTACCAGGGCGTCGCCGTCGGCCAGGAACACGCGGGGCGCCGTCGGCCACTGGCGGACGCAGTAATCTATGTCCCTTTTTATCTCGCTTACCCGCCTTATCTTGAAGCGCTTGCCCTTGTACATGAGGCAAAAGAGGCAGGCGTTGGCCGAGCAGCCGCGGGTCGCCTGGATGATGAGGCTGTTGGCCTCGGACGGCGGCCGGTAAAGGGGCATGTCGTATTCCATGGCGTAACTCATCTCTCCTCCGGATCGGGGGGACGCCCCCCCGGCGGCGGAAAATTATGGACCGCCGCGTATCATAGTGTAGCGGCAAACTCCGGCAAATAACACCCGCCGGCCCGGACCGGAGACCGGACCCGCGGCCGGCGCGCGTCTTTTGTCCCGCCCGTTGTATTTCGACGGCGGCCCGTGTAATATCTTCCAAACGATATAAAACCATGAAAGGAAAAAGCCATGTCGGATTCCGACCTGGAGAGGGCCAAAGAGGGGTTCCTGGCCAAGGCCAAAAAGTACGCGGGCAAGATACCCTTCATTCCCGACGCGGTGGCCATGTACTACTGCATGCTCGACCCGGAGACCCCGCTTTGGGCCAAGTCCACCATCGCGGCGGCCCTGGTTTACTTCATCGTGCCCTTTGACGCCATACCCGACGTGCTGGGCCCCATCGGGTTCACCGACGACGCGGCGGTAATCGCGACGGCCCTGGCCACGGTCGAGAGGTTCGTCACGGACGAGCATCGGGGTCGGGCGAAAAAGTGGCTCGCGGGCGAGTGAGGCGTTGGTTATGAAGATAAAGAGAGCGTTTATCAAGGTCCTGATCAGGATGGCAATGGCGGACAAAAAGCTGGTGCTGGGGGAGTTCCAGGTGCTTAAGAACCTCCAGGCGGACCTGGAGTTTTCCGACGTCGACATAGCCCTCCTTATCAAGGAGGCGGAGAACCAGACCCTCGAGGAGATCATCGCGCCCATCCACAAATATGAGGACAGGCTTTTCACGGTCCAGCACGCTTATTATCTGGCCACGGTGGACAAGGAATTCCACGAGGAGGAAAAGGCCCTGTTCAAGGAGCTTTTGGAGAATTTCCAAGTCACCAAGGAGGACCTGGACAGGGTGGGGCGCTCGGCCGTCAAGATAGCCGAGGGCCGCTACGACGCGCTTACCGATCCCGACCTGGCCTATCTCCACAACAATTACATGCAATCCACCTTGTCGGGAGACCTTTTGGACTGACCGATATCTTGCCGGTTTTTTCCTTGTTGGCGGCTCAGTCGCACTTGGACTCGGGCGGGTAGACGTAAAGAGAGGCTTTCGGGAAGTCCTCGGGCAGAAAGACCAGGTCCTTGTCCAGCTTGGTGAATCCCTCCCGGCCGAGGTTGACCTCGAGGTGATAGGCCGTGACCTTGCGCTCGAAGAGCCACCTTTTCTTGTAGGTCGGGTCGAAGGTCAAAAAATCCACGGCCGCCACCGTCTTCCCGTCCCCCTTTTCCGGTCCCGAGCAGATGATCGACTCCTCGTTGTAACCCACGCAGTCCTGATAGGCGATGGCCGAGGGGGAGGGGGCCTTGTCGATTACCGTCCCGTCCCTGGACAGCACGTAGGCCTGCCTGGCGTCCCAGTTAAAGGCGACTATTTTATCGCCCATGGCCGCGACGGCCCCCAGGTGGTCGCTCACGATAAAGGAGGACTTGACCCGCAGGGACTCGGGGTCGATGGCCATCATCTCGGACTTGGCCCCGATGGGCCGGTAATGGGCCGATGCGACCCACAGGGTCCCCGTCTCGTCCACGTCGATCCCCGAGGGGTGGTACATCGAGTCCCGCGTCAGGTCGAGGACCTTGGGCGCCTCGAGTTTCGAGCCGGCGGCCGGGAAACCCTCGGGCCTCTCGTAGCGGTAGAGCAAGGCCTTTTTTTCGCCGCGCTCGACGCAGGTCGCGAAAACGTACTTGTCGGTAATGGCCAGTCCCTGGGCGTGACACTCTCCCGTGGCCGGCAGCGGTATAACCGACTTGGGTGGAGAGCAGTAAAAGGCCGTCTCGGACAGGTCGAAGGCGCAGGTCTTCTTCCCCATGGCCGGATCGAGGGCGGCCAGGACAAGGGCCAGGGCGACAATAGCCGAAGCCGCGGCGGCGAAGGTATTATAAGTCAAGTCATTGGTTTTGAGCTTCATCATCAATCCCTTGCGCGTTGGGATTCGTGGCTCAGTCCAGGTCGAACTCAGCCACGATGGGGGTGTGGTCGGATGGCTTCTTGGCCTTGCGGGGGGCCACGTCGATATAGGCGTCCCGTGATTTTTCCGCGATGGCCCGCGTTCCCAGGATATGGTCTACCCGCCAGCCGGCGCCCTTGGCGACCGCGTCCTTTACCCGGTAGTCCCAGAAGGAGTATTGGCCCTCCCCGGGCTTATGCTTGCGAAAGACGTCCTCGAAGCCCCACTCCATAACTTTTTCCAGCTTTTTTATCACCTCGGGGTGGTAATCCACGTGGCCGAGCAGCCGCTTGGGGTCGTGGACGTCGATCGCGGTGGGGGCCACGTTCAAGTCGCCCACCCATAAAAGCTTGTCGCCGGGGGAATAGTTCTTTTGGAAATAGGCCAGGAGACGGTCGAACCATTTCAATTTGTATTGGAAGTAGTCGCTCTCGGCGTCCCTTCCCTGGGGCACGTAGGCGTTGACCAGGTGGACCCCATCCACCACCGCCGCGATCAGGCGGGTCTCGTCCGAGTCCTTGCTCCCGCCCAGGCCGTACCTTACGTCCTCGGCCATGGACTGGGAAATAATGGCCACCCCGTTATAAGCCTTCTCGCCCCGGAAAGCCACGTTATACCCGGCTTCCCTGATGGGGTCCTCGGGGAAGTCCTTGTCCTGGACCTTGGTCTCCTGGAGACAAAAAGCGTCGGGCTGATGCTTGTGAAGCCAGTCCAGCAGGATGGGCATCCTGCTCCGGATGGAGTTGACGTTCCAACTCGCTATTTTCCAGGTCCCCATTTTTCACCTTTCGCGAACGCGGCGCGGGTCATCGTTTTTGCGCCGCCATCAGCACGTGGCCGTATATCGCCGCTCCCAGGGCCACTCCCTCGTCGGGCATGATCTGGTCGTAAATAATATCGCCGAAAACCTCCCGCAGGCGCTGCTTGATCTTGGGCATGCGCGTCTGGCCGCCAACCAGAAGCATGGCGTCCAGCTTGAGGTTGGGGTCCAGGGTCCGGGCGTTCTCGATGGTATCGAGGGCCACGGAGATGGTTTTCTCGATCAGGTTGGACATGAGGTAATCGAGCAGGTCCCGGGAGAGCTTGACGTCGATGTCAACCTTGGGGTCTATCTCGGGTATGACCTTGGACACGTGGATAAGGGTCTGGGGGGTGTCCGAGAGCGCGATCTTGGATTTCTCCGACTCCGTCTTGATGGCCCGCAGGATGTCCTTGTCCGTGATGCTGATACCCTCACGGTAATTGGCGCCGTCGGCGAAGGTCTTGTTGCGCGTGGATATCTTGAACTCGCTCAAAAGGTAGTCCAGGATGCCGTGATCGAAATCGTCTCCCCCCAGCCAGGGCTCGCCCATGGTGGCCAGCTCGTCGTATCCTCCCGGCACCCTCCGGAAAACGGAGAAGTCGAAGGTACCCCCGCCGAGGTCGTAAACCGCGATGGTGTGCTCGCCCTTGTTCTGATACCCGAAGGCGTAGGCGCTGGCCATGGTCTCGTCCAGGAGGCCGATGATGTTGAACCCCACCTTTTCCGCCACCTGCTTGATGGCCGTGGAGTACCTGGTCTTCTGCGTGGTGGGCATGGTGATAACCACGTCCTCCATGGGCTCCTTGAGAAAGGTCTCGCTCATCTGCTTCAAGTAGCGGAAGATGTAAGTGGCTATGTCGATGGGCGTGGCCGTCAGGTCCATCTCGTTGATGCGCACGAGGATGTCCATCTCGTGGCTCTTGGCGTTGGGGTCCTTGTCCAGGATGTAATAATACTTCTCCTGGGCGATCTTCACGTCATCCGACTCGTAGCTGCGGCCGATGAAGCGCTTGATCGAGTGGATGGTGCAAAAGGGGTTTTCCACGTACTTGGACTTGGCCGCCCGGCCCACCATGACCCTGACGTTCCCCCCCTTCTGGTAGAAGTAAACCACCGAGGGAACAAGTTTGTATCTTTCCTTGTCCAGCGCCACCTTGGGCTTGCCCTGGTCCAGGTAGGCGACGCAGGAGTTGGTCGTACCGAAATCTATACCGAAAACCCGGCCCATTTTTCCTCCCGATTATGCCGTTATTTCTGGCTGGCCATCCGGATGATCTCGTTGGCGATGGCCAGCCTTTCCGTCGTCTCCCGCAGGCGGTGGGAAAGGACCATCGTAAGCCTCCGGTAAATCTTGAAGGCGATCTCATGGTCGTTTTGCATGAGGTCCATGAAGTATTCCTTTTTGATACGGAACAACTTCACCTCGGTCCTGGCCCTGACCGTGGCCGAGCGGGGCTCGCCCTCCACCAGGGCCATCTCCCCGAAAAGCTCGCCCTCCCCGAGAACGGCCACCACCGCCTCCTCGTTGGAGTCGTCCTCGGGCTTGTCCACCACCACCTCGACCTCGCCCTCCCGGACGAGGTACATGGCGTCGCCCGCCTCACCCCTTTTAAAGACCTTGCCCCCCGCGTTCAGGCTGACCTTCTGAACAAGGTTCGAGACCTTGATCAGCTCCGAGTTGGAAAGGTCGCGGAAAAGAGGTATCTTTTTCAAAAGCTCGAAAGGTTCCATGGATCAAGACCTCCCGTGTGACCGTGTCAATCATATAATAATATGACTTATAACGCGAAACTGTCAACGCAAGGAGAATAATCATGAAAGGAAAGGCACAAGGGCTGGCCGCGTATTTAACGTTAATCCTCGCGACAATGCTTCCCGCCACGCCCGCCCGGACGGACGGATGTTTTTTACCAAAAACTTCCCGGGTTGCCACGAGCTTCGACCAACTGGCGGTTATGGTCAAGACGGAAGATGACGTGACCATGACCCTCTCCACGCAATACTCCGGGGACGGCGAGGATTTCGCCTGGATTATACCCGTAAAGGGCCTCTTATCGCCGGGACGCGTATATGAGGCGCCTGAAGATTTGTCCGCGGTATCTTTTCTGAGCACTTATTCGGCCCCTGAAATCGAGTGGTTATACGAGACGAGGAACTTCGCCGGGGGCGCTTTAGGCATGATGATGGCCGGCCGCGGCCTAAGCTCCGTCGCCGTAATAGACGGACTGTTGACCGATAACTATGAAGTAAGCGTATTAAAGGCGAAGGATAAGTCTTCCCTTGTCGATTGGCTTCTTGACAACGGCTACTCCGTGGCCCCCCGGACGGAGGGCGTATTGGGAGAATATATCCGGGAGGGCTGGTCGTTCGTGGCGGTTAAGATTCGAGCAAGGGCAAGAGGCGAAAAACGAGGATATCCGCGTCCAATATGCGTCCGTTACAAGAGCGAGGACCTGGTTTTCCCTCTTCGCGTATCCTCGGTCAGCACCAAAGAGGAAGTAAGAGTAATCCTGATGATCATCGGCGAGAGCACCTTTTCCTCATCCAACTTTGGAATGGGCGAGATGGTCTACAGAAAAGAGGTGGGAAAGCTATACGACGAGGAACTTTTCATGAGATGGGCGCTGAAAGACAGCCTGGCCTGGACGGGAAAACCCATTGCCGTCACTTTCGCCGGCCGACTTCCCCCCATGGATATCAAGGAACCGTTGGGAATCCTGGAGGAATACGAGATTCCTTCATGGGCGCTTGACGACCCTGAAGCGCTCAAGCGCTACCTCGAATTCGACCCTGACGAACCTTTACCCTCGCAATGCATCGATGATTTCTGGGCGCGTATTTTCAGCGCGAAAAGACAATATTTTACCATCCCCATGCAAGGCGAGTGGGGCAGAGCAAGAGGAGGAGAACCCGCAATCCGGTGGCTTAGAGTGAGTCATAATTGCAATTCTCTGGAATGGCCGGAAAATTTCTGGCTTGGCCGCCTGGACCGGGACAAGACCTATTACCTTACCAGGTTGGAAACGATCATGACCCCTGACCAGATGATAGACGACGTCCACCTCGAGCCGGATGAGGAAAATAGAAGTTTTGCCGTAAAATTTAAAGCCAAACGGGAATACTAGAAGGAGCAAGGGTAACAATCCGCCGGCAATACAATATCTTTCCGATTCGGCCCGAGTCGTTAGTTTTCTTTTAACGAGCGTTTTTATTTTCACGAGGCCTTATAATGTGCTATTATTTTTTGTAACGGACACGTAGTTTGCTAATCCATATCGGCGAGGTTAAATATGTATATGGCCTTGCGGGATATCTCAGTAGTTTTCGAAAAGCAGGAAGTTTTCCGAACTAGCCGTTTACTACCCAAAAATCAGATACCGCCGGAGAATTCGCGCGTGCATGAAACAAAAAATGGAGATTGCCAATGACCACCGTATCAACCACCTCCGACGTGGAGTCCGTCCTTTCGGCCTTTGAAAGGTCCAGGGAGAACCTCATACCCATCCTTCAGGGAGTGCAGCGGAAAGAGGGGTTTATCTCGGAGGACGCGCTCATCAGGATCTCCGAATACCTCGAGCTGTCGCCCAACGACGTTTACGGAGTGGCCACCTTTTACGCCCAGTTCAGGTTCCTGCCTCCCGGCAAGTGCCAGATCAAGGTCTGCCAGGGAACGGCCTGCCACGTGAGGGGAGGAAAGAACATCCTCGACGCCGTCGTCAAAAAGCTGGGCATCAAGCCGGGCGAGACCACGGAGGACCTCGAGTACAGCCTCGAGCGGGTGGCCTGCTTCGGGTCCTGCGCCCTGGCCCCGGTGGTGGTCATCGACGACAAGGTCTACGGCAGGATGAGCCCGAAGAAAACCGAAGAGCTTATAAAGGATCGCAAATGAGCTTCACGCGCATGAAGGAAAAGGCGAGGCTGGAGTGGGACGACTTCTCCAGCGAGGGAAGACCCCGCGTGCTCATAGGCTCGGCCACCTGCGGCCGGGCCGCCGGAGCTCTCGAGGTCCTCGAGGTTTTCCGCGACGAGTTCCGGAAGCGGGGCATGAGCGACGAGGTCAAGATTTACGAGGTCGGCTGCCTCGGCCTCTGCTACGCCGAGCCGCTCGTCGAGATCAAGGACGCCAAGGGCCTCCGGGTCCTCTACCGGGGAGTCATGCCCAGGACCGTGCCCAAGCTGATCGAGAAGCACGTCCTGAACGGCGAGCCCCACGAAAGGCGGGCCATGGCCGTCATGGGAGAGGGCCAATTAAAGGACGTTCCCTCCTTCGCCGACCTTCCCATGATCCAGAACCAGGTCAGGATAGTCCTGCGCAACTGCGGGAACATCGACCCCACCAACGTGGACCACTACGTGGCCAGGGGAGGATACTCCGGCTTCGAGAGATGCCTCGCCATGTCCCCCGAGGAGGTGATCGAGGAGATGAAGGCCTCGGGCCTCCGGGGCAGGGGAGGGGCCGGTTTTCCCACCGGGCTTAAATGGTCCTTCGCCCGCAAGACCAAAAGCGACGACAAGTACGTCGTGTGCAACGCCGACGAGGGTGACCCCGGGGCCTTCATGGACAGGTCGGTCCTGGAGGGAGACCCCCACGCCGTGCTGGAGGGAATGCTTATCGCCGGCTACGCCATCGGCGCCAACCATGGATACGTCTACTGCCGGGCCGAGTACCCCCTGGCCATCGAGAGGCTCAAGATCGCCATCTCCCAGATGAAGGAAATGGGGGTCTTGGGCGAGAACGTCATGGGAAGCGGCTTTTGCTTCGACGTGAAAATCAAGATGGGCGCGGGGGCCTTCGTCTGCGGGGAGGAAACCTCGCTCATGGCCTCGATCGAGGGCCAAAGGGGCATGCCCCGCTCCAAGCCGCCCTTTCCCGCCGTTTCCGGACTCTTCGGCAAGCCCACCAACATCAACAACGTCGAGACCCTGGCGGCCGTTTCGGCCATCATGGAAAAGGGCGCCCAGTGGTACGCCGGGTACGGCACGGAGAAGAGCAGGGGGACCAAGACCTTCGCCCTGGCCGGCAAGATCAACCGCACCGGGCTCATCGAGGTCCCCCTCGGCATTCCGCTCTCGACCATCATCTTCGACGTGGGAGGCGGCATCCTCCACAACAAGAAGTTCAAGGCCGTACAGACGGGCGGGCCCTCCGGCGGCTGCATCCCCCCCGAGCATCTGAACCTTCCCGTTGACTACGAGAACCTGGCCGAGGTCGGGTCGATCATGGGCTCGGGCGGCATGATAGTGATCGACGAGGACTCCTGCATGGTGGACGTGGCCAAGTACTTCCTGGGCTTCACCGAGGACGAGTCCTGCGGCAAATGCGTGCCCTGCAGGATGGGAACCCAGCACCTGCGCCGTATCCTCACCGATATTACCGAGGGCAGGGGACATATTAAAATGCTCGACCAGATGCAGCTCATCGGCGACACCATGAAAAAGGGTTCCCTTTGCGGCCTGGGCCAGACGGCGGCCAACCCGGTCCTCAGCACCCTCCGTTATTTCAAGAACGAGTACGAGGCCCATATTTACGACCACAAGTGCCCGGCGACGGTATGCGCCGAGCTTTTCCTCAGCCCCTGCCAGCACGCCTGCCCCATCGAGATGGACGTGCCCGCCTATATCGCGCTGGTCCGGGCGGGCCGGCTCGAGGACGCCTACCGGGTCCTGAAAAGGACCAACCCCTTCCCCAGCGTGTGCGGAAGGGTCTGCGGGCATTACTGCCAGAAGAAATGCCGACGGGCCCAGACGGACGAGCCGGTGGCCATTCGCGCCCTCAAGCGCTTCATCACCGACAACGCGCCTCATCCCAGGGCCGAGAAGATACCCGTCACGAGAAAGGAGAGGATCGCCGTCATCGGCGCCGGTCCCTCCGGCCTGACCTGCGCCTACGAACTGAGGAGGCGGGGCTACGAGGTGGTCGTGTTCGAGGCCTCGCCCAAGCCGGGCGGGATGCTGAGATGGGCCATCCCCGACTACCGCCTGCCCCCGGAAATCCTCGAGAAGGAAATCCAGGAAATAGTTGACATGGGAGTCGAGATCAGGACGGGCATCAAGGTGGGCGACGTGGAGAGCCTCGAGGCCCTGGACCGGCGCTTCGACCATATTTACCTGGCGGTGGGCGCGCAAAAGAGCGTTCCCCTCATGATACCCGGAGAGGACGCCGGAGGAGTGTACGGCGCCATCGAGTTTTTGAAGACGGTCAACGCCGGGACGCCGCCGCCCGTGGGCAGGAAGGTGGCCGTGGTCGGCGGCGGCAACTCGGCCATCGACTCGGCCCGCTCGGCCGTAAGGCTGGGGGCGGAGGACGTGACGCTTTACTACCGGCGCGAGGAAAAAGAGATGCCGGCGCTTCAGGAGGAGATCGACGCGGCCCGCGAGGAGGGCGTCAAGTTCGAGTTCCTGTCCAGTCCCACCAGGATCATCGAGGCGGGCGGCAAGGTCAAGGGCCTCGAGCTGGTCCGGATGAAGCTGGGCGAGGTTGACGGGAGCGCCAGGAAGCGGCCCTTCCCGGTCGGCGGCTCGGAGTTCACCATCGAGGCCGACTCCATAATCTCGGCCATCGGGCAGGAGGCCGACCTCGAGTTCGGGCCCGGCAGGAGGCGCATGGGCGTCGAGTTCGTGTCCAACCGAATCAAGGTGGACAAGAAGGGAAGGAGCCAGAGCACCAAGGTGTGGGCCGGAGGCGACGTGGTCACCGGTCCGGCCATGGTTATCGACGCCATCCAGGGAGGAAGGGACGCCGCCATGGCCATCGACGAGTCCATTCGGGACCAGAACGGGGAAGAGCTGTGGAGGGAGACCCCCGACGGGATCGAGATACCCTACTTCGAGGCCGCCGGGGAGATGGAAATGGTCCGGATACCCATGGCCCCCGCCAAGGAGAGGGTCAAGGACTTCAGGGAGGTCGAGAAGGGCTACTCCAAGGAAGAGGCCATGCTCGAGGCCTCCCGCTGCCTCCGCTGCGACTTCCGTGGAGAGTGATCCCAAAAAAGGAGCAATGAGCAGATGACGGAAATAACGCTCACCATAGACGGCCGGTCGGTAACGGTGGAAAAAGGCAAGACCGTTCTCGAGGCCGCCAGGTCCGCCGGCATAGAGATACCCACCATATGCGCCCATGAGGACCTGCCTCATTACGGCTCGTGCCGGATGTGCATCGTCAACATCGAGGGCGTAAGGGGATACCCGACCTCCTGCACCACGCCCGCCGAGGACGGCATGGTGGTAAGGACCCAGACCGAGGAACTGAGGAGCCTGCGGGCGCGTATTCTCGAGCTCATGCTCTCGGGCCATCCCAACTCCTGCCTGGTCTGCGACCACCGGGAGGACTGCGAAAGATTGAGGCCCAAGCCCACCAAGTCGGGACGCGCCACCAGGTGCGGGGTCTGCTCGAACCGGGACGAGTGCGAGATTCGAGGCATGACCTTCCAGCTCGAGCCAGAGTACGAGCTCGAGCTCGCCACCATATACAAGGAAAGGGCGGTCGAAAAGTACGACCCCTTCATGGACCGCGATTACAACCTCTGCGTCCTGTGCGGGAGGTGCTGGAGGATTTGCGAGAAAATTCACGGCAAGCCCGCCATCTTCATCATCAACCGGGGAAAGAACGCCAGGCCCGGGACTTATTTCAACAAGAGCCACGTCGAGTCGGGATGCACCTTCTGCGGCGCCTGCGTGGACATCTGTCCCACCGGGGCCCTGTCCGACCGCTACGCCAGGTGGTACGGCTTCCCCGACGAGGAGGTCAAGTCCACCTGCGTGCTCTGCGCCGAGGGATGCCCCATCTGGACCCAGGTCTCGGAGTTTAAGACCGTGGCCAACCGCATGACCGGCTTCAACCGCGAGAAGAGGCTCTGCGCCATGGGCAGGTTCGCCTACGCCCAGTTGGTCAACTCCCCCGACCGCCTGCTTCGGCCGCTGGTCCGGGAGAACGGCGAGCTTATTTCCGTGGACTGGGACGAGGCGATAAAGCGGGCCGCCGAGCTTCTTACGGGATGCAGGGGAGACGGCTTCGCGGTCATCGTGAGCGCCTCCGAGACGCGCGAGACCCGTTTCCTTTACAAGCGCCTGGCCAGGGAAGTTATGAAGGGACACATGATCAACGTTCCCTTTGGCGGCTGCCTCGACGACGCCGAGCCCCGCGAGCTGGTGGCCGACCTTAAGTCGGGCAAGATAAAGTCGGTCATCTGCGCGGGCAACTATCTCGACCCCGAGACGATCTCCCTTATCGAGGCCCTGGTGGTGGTCGATTTCCTTCCCTCTCCCTTGCTCGAGGCCGCCCACGTGGCGCTGCCCGCGGCGGTCCTGTCGGAAGTGGAGGGGACCTTCAAGGACCATCTGGGAGAGATCAAGGCCGTCATCAAGTCCAGCGTGGCCCCCGGCCAGGCCCGGGGCGGATGGCGCGTGGCCAGGGACCTGGCCAGGGCGCTGGGCGGAAAAGGGTTCGACGACGAGTCCCCCCGCGCCGTGACTCCCGACGTGGAAAAGGACAGGCCGCCCAAGGCCCCGAAGGTCTCGCCCCGCGACGGCCTCGACGCCCTGCCCGTGAGGTTCAGGGGACATTACATCGCCGACGCGGTTTGCGCGCTCGAGTCCATGGGCCTTCCCACCGCCCCGAGGACCAAGGCGGACCAGGCTTCCGCCGGCGGCTTCCTGGTGGTCGAGAAGGAGGAGCCCATCCCCAACTTCCATTTCCTCAAGATCGAGGCCCCGGCCGTTGCGTCCTACGCCAAGCCCGGCCAGTTCGTGATCGTCATGACCAGGGAAACCTCGGAGCGCGTTCCCTTTACCCTGGTGGACTGGGACGCCGGGGAGGGGACCATTACCCTCGTGGTCGAGGAAGTGGGACGCTCGAGCCGCGAGGTGGCGGCCCTGAAAAAGGGAGACCGGATCGCCCACGTCACCGGTCCTCTCGGGCTTCCCTTCCCGATCGAGAAAAAGGGGACCGTGGCCCTGGGCGGCGGCTGTTACGGCATCGGCGCCATCTATCCTATCGCCAAGGCCCTCAAGGAGGCGGGCAACAAGGTTATTACGACCCTCGAGGCCTCGAGCCATTACCTTCTTTACTGGGCCGATAAAATAGCCGCGGTCAGCGACGAGTTCCACGTGGCCACCAAGGACGGAAGCGAGGGCAGGAAGGGCGGCGTGCAGGAGGTCTTCATGGACCTTATCGAGAGGGGCGAGAAAATCGACGCCTTCGTCGCCATTGGCTGCACCTTCATGATGCGCATGGTCAGCGAGAAAACCAGGGACTCCGGAGTGCCGACCTACGTGGCCCTCAACCCCATCATGGTCGATGGGACGGGCATGTGCGGCGCCTGCAGGGTTTCCATCGCCGGCGATACCAAGTTCGCCTGCGTGGACGGCCCCATTTTCAACGGCCACGACGTGGACTGGGACGAGTTGTTCTCGAGGCGGGGCGCCTACGGCGTGGTCGAGATCGAGGCCCTGCCCCAGGACGCGAAAATCAAGGGAGAGGGCGGACACAAGTGTCACGGCTCCTGCTCCCGCGACGACCATCAACGCTAACCTAACCTGGAAGCGAGCGAGAACATGAACGACGAGGATAAAAAGAAGAAAAAGGAAAGAGTTCCACGACAGCCCATGCCCGAGCAGGACCCCCGCAGCCGGCGCAACAACATGAGTGAGGTCCCCTACGGCTACTCGCCCGAGACGGCCATGCTCGAGGCCTCCCGCTGCCTCAACTGCAAGAAGCCCAAGTGCGTCGAGGGATGCCCGGTGAACATCAACATCCCCGGCTTCATCAGCCTCATCGCCGCGGGCAAGTTCATCGAGGCCGAGGCCAAGCTCAAGGAGCAGACGGCCCTGCCGGCGGTCTGCGGCCGGGTCTGCCCGCAGGAGTCCCAGTGCGAGTCGAGGTGCATCCTGGGCAAGAAGCAGGAACCCGTGGCCATTGGCCGGCTCGAGCGCTTCGCGGCCGACTACGCCCGGGAAAAGGGCGAGTTCAAGAAGCCCGAGATGGCCCCTCCCACGGGGAAGAAGGTCGCCGTCGTCGGGGCCGGACCCGCCGGCATCACCGTGGCGGGCGACCTGGTCCGGTGGGGACACGAGGTGGTCATGTTCGAGGCCCTGCATCTGCCCGGCGGGGTCCTCATGTACGGCATACCCGAGTTCCGCCTGCCCAAGGCCATCGTCCAGCACGAGATCAATAACTTAAAGGCCCTGGGCGTGGCCATCCACGCCGACCACGTCATCGGCAAGACCGAGACCGTCGAGGAACTTTTCGACCTGGGCTACGACGCCATCTTCGTGGGATCGGGCGCCGGGCTTCCCATGTTCCTGAAAATCCCCGGGGAGAACGCCATCGGCGTTTACTCGGCCAACGAGTTTTTAACCAGAATAAATTTGATGAAGGCCTACGATTTCCCGCGTTACGCCACGGCCCCCGTCAGGGCGCGCCACGTGATCACCGTGGGCGGCGGCAACGTGGCCATGGACTCGGCTCGCAACTCGATCCGGCTGGGGGCGAAATCGACCATCGTTTACAGGAGGAGCCGCGAGGAGATGCCGGCCCGGGCCGAGGAAGTCCATCACGCCGAGCAGGAGGGCGTCGATTTCCACCTCCTTACCAACCCCGTCAGGATACTAACCGACGACAAGAACCGGGTCACCGGAATGGAGTGCCTGAAAATGGAACTGGGTGAGCCGGACGACTCGGGCCGGAGAAGGCCGGTACCCGTCGAGGGCAGCAACTTCGTCATCGAGGCGGACACGGTGATCATCTCGATCGGCAACCGACCCAACCCCCTCATACCACAGACCACTCCCACCCTCGAGACCACCAGGTGGGGAACCATCGTGGCGGACGAGGAATCCATGGCCACCTCCATGGAGGGCGTCTTCGCCGGAGGCGACGTGGTCTCGGGCGCGGCCACCGTCATCAGCGCCATGGGCCAGGGCAAAAAGGCGGCCCTCAGCATCCATCGCTACCTAATGGACGCCGACCCCCCCGGCTATGAAAAACCGGAAAAGGAAGAGGAGAAAAAAGAAGCCGCCGCCGGGGCCTGACTTGGATCGCCATTTTGGTTCCCCGATAAGTCCCGTAGGGACGGCGGTCTATAGCCCAGGGTGAAGGCCGCGATTGGCGGCCGAAACCCTGGGAGAAGATGACGATAAACAAATGAGTCCAAAAGGGACGGCGAAAATGAGGAAAGGCCCGGTAAAATACGGCCATCTTCCTGGCTGGAAATTTTGCGCCGCGCCTTCAGCGCTCGGGTTCTTGCTTGATCTCATACCCAGGGTTACGGACGCGGAGCGCGTCCTCCACCCTGGGCTGTAGATCATCGCCCCATCCGGGGCTTTAAAGGAGCGAAAAGAGAGCGGTGGCCCGGCAGGTTTTCAAGAAACCGAGCGTGGTACCTCGAATCGGGATGGGCTGCGGGCCCGGATAGCTTCGCAAGAAACCGTTCGGGGCTTTGCGGGAGCGACAAGGACGGGGCGCCATCGGTATTCAATTTTCAAAGAGCAAGGCGGGTCGCGCCGCCGGGGCCTGACTTGGATCGCCATGCCGTCATCGCGTGAAAGCCGCGGGACGCCGGGTGACCCGTCCGGTTTCGTAAGAAACCGCGCGGGTCCCGCGAAGCGGGATGGGTACGGGGCCGCGTATTTCTCGTTACCGCGTATTTCCCACCTGCCCATACACCTATCCGGCTCCACCGGCCCCGGGCGGTTTTTGGCAAAACCGGCCGGGGCACCCCACCAAGGCGATCGTCCTTTGCCAAAGGCCAGACAAGGACCGTCACGGGGGCGGGCGCAGTCGGACTCGAGGAAGTCAGCGCGAAAGACCGGCCAGCCGGATTTTTCGATCATCGATGCCATCGCGGCAAGGCCGCCGTCGCTCTCGACTTCAGCCAGATAGGGATTGCCTTTGACAGGACTGTAAACCGGGCCGCGTAAAAGATAGACCAGGAGCAGGAACTGGAAAGCCTCGAAATCTTCGTCGGCGTGGGCCCGGGCGTAATAAAAACCGTCGATCAAAAGGGCCGGGCCGAAGCTGAAGGCCAGGTCGAAGGCGCGCTCGCGAGGAACGAACATTTCATCAAGGCCGGCGATGACCTCGTCCGGCACGTCCACAAGATAGTCGGGAACTTTGGCGGTCCTTAGCCACGTCTGTATTTGATAGCCCACGTGCTCCGGCTCGGGCGGGGTCCCGAAAAATCCATGGTCGAACTCGTCAAGCTCCTTCAACCCGGCTTTCACCGCCGGGCACTCGGGGCAAGTCGAGAGCCAGCGGCGGCATTGTATGGTCATCTCGCCGGACCGGGTCTCGGATAGTTTGATGAGGAAATTGCGGGCCAGGACGCGAGCGATCCGCTTGAACTTCACCGTGGACAGGCCGCACCGCTTGGCCCAGGCCCCGGCGGGCAAAGTCAGGGCCCGGTTCTCCTCCCCCTCGGCCCGCTCGGCCAGAATCTCGATAAGATAATAGTAAAGCCCATAACCCTCGAGCCCGCACCTCTTCATCACCTCGCTCTTGGCCCAGTCCCGGCCCGCGTCCACCTCATGCTTGAACCATCGCATGTTCTCCTCCTCGCAAAAAATGCCCTTCTATATATGGCGAAACGGGTGCATTTTTGTGGAGCGCCGGTTGACGAAATGCTGGGTTTACGCGCCCGCGATTATATACCGTTATGGTTAATTACATAATTCCGGGAGGTAAGGGGCGCCGAAAAAAATATCGTCTATCCCTAATTTACGACTTCAATTCCATCTCCGCTCGACGGTAAAACCCGGCCGTATAATAAATCAGGGTCGCCCACGCGTTTTGCGTGGGTGAGCGCGGCGAACGGGCTGAGCGTATAAAGGTTGATCGCATGTTGATTATACTCCTAGTGGCCTCGACACGGAGAGGGATGAGGCCTGAAAAGTGGGAGGAACTCAGCCCGCGGCTTACGCCGCCCATGCAGCACGCATAGATGGGCCACCCTTCCCTTTATCGACCAGGGTATCTGGGGACAGCATACCTTCTTAATAGTGGTAACAATAAATATGATTAAGCGCAACGGGTAGCACACACATAGCTTGTGTGTGTTCGTCCTCAGGGAGCAGGACAGCATGTAGAGCATATGCTTGCAAGCATCTTCATGGGATCAGGCTGAACGTTTCTGACGCCAATCGTATTTAACGGACCTTTTTCAAGTGGAGGAGCTAAAAACAATCCGTGCTTAAATAAAAAATCCGTGAGAACGGGACGTTATAATGTTATCAATCACAATAACCATCACTAAGGAGGTGAAACCATTATGACACAAGGCGTTCTTCCTTTCCATTACGAGTAGGCAAAAGTTGACGAGGGCTCGACTTCCCATGCGGGGCTTCCGGTCTACCTTGATCTTTTCGAGGCGTTCGGCCTTCGCGAGTCTCTCGACCGTCACGTTGGCGCTCGAGGCGAGCAGGCGCGCTCGGTGATGAAAGGCGACCTGGCCGGGGGCAAACTCCCCTCCGGCGATTTCGGCGAGAACGCGGCCTGGTGGATGTTCATGATCCTGGCCTACAACCTTAACGCGGCCATGAAGGGCCTGGCGCTCGGCCAAGGCTTTCGGCGCCGGCGGATGAAGGCCGTCCGCTTCCACCTGATCAACTTGCCCGGCCGGGTGGCGAGCGGCTCCCGCCGTCTGAAAGCGCGCCTGGCCGAGGGCCATCCTTCGTTTCCGTTACCTCTGTCGGCGAGGCTTAACATCCTCGAACTCGCGGCCCCGAGTTAGCTCGACAACCCCTTCTCCGCCCGCCTTAATCGTCAACCTTTGGCCTGCCTACGTCGCCGGCCTCGGCCGAGTTAGCCCATTCGGACATTTTCGGCCCCCATCTCGATTTTTTACGTGGAGGCGACAATTAAAATTCGTCTTCTTCGAGAAATTCGCGCCATCCTGGCCGCAACGCACGCCTCCGAAAGGTGGTGAAGGGATTAGGCGGTGGATTATGGACGAATATCAGTCTTGACGCCGCCGGAGAACGGATTTATACTGTTAACTGTACGTAATTTGCGCGCCCTTAGCTCAATTGGATAGAGCGTGTGGCTACGGACCACAAGGTTGGGGGTTCGAATCCCTTAGGGCGTGCCATTTTTTTGTCCGCTTTCAAGTAGTTATAAAAAATCAAGGCCCCAGCGCGGCTGGCTTTCGGGATACATCTCCCGCGTTTTTCTCCGATCAAAGCCATTATTTTTTCCTCAGTTCGTCCATGGCCTTCTTCTGCATCATCCAGATGAAGAAGTCCGGGCTTAACCTGTTGATGTACCACAAGAACTTAGCCATGCCCGTCACCACGATAGTGGCCTTGTTCGCCTCGACGCCTTTCAGTATCTGACGGGCGCATTCTTCCGGGGGGAGGGCGTTTGTAAAAGGCTCGAGCATCTTTTCGCGCTCGAGGTTTCGAAGCTCGGTGGTATGCTTGATGGTCGTGTCGATAATACCCGAGGCCGCGCCAGTGACGATAGCCGTCTTCTCCGCGAAATAATCCATTCAAGGGTTCACCCGAAAATTCCTCACCCGATGGAAAGTGAGAAAATTGGCGTCGTGAAAATCATGGGCGCCTCCCATCCCGTCGTCGAAGGCGGTGCGGGAGACGAGGATAATGTCGTTCCCCTCGAATACCCAGTCCACGTATTGAAAGGCGTGCCTTTTAACGTCCGGATGGTGAAGTATGGTCCGCTCGATCTTCCAGTTAACGAGGTCGCTCGAGCTTATAAGAGTCTGGGCGTTCCGGACCTTAAAGGGGTCGCGACCTCCGGAACAACTCTCCGGCCCGGCGTTGGCCATGGTCCAGTAGCGGTCCGTCCTGGGATCATGGCGGATGGTGAACTTCTTGGCCCCTCCAGGAAACTCGATGAAGCCATTTGCAGGATCGAAGGACGCCTCCCGTCCGCCGGGTCCAATCCGAACTATGGCCGCCAGTTCCTTTTCACCGCACTGGTCGATCCGAAGGACGTCGACTATTCCTCCATCCGGGGCCTCGACGGCGTTTCCCTCCAGCCACACGCGCGGCCAGTCGCAAAGGGGCGACCTTCCCACCAGCCATGCCTGGTCGAAAGCCAGCCGCTCGGAAAGGGTCCAGCTATCCGCCCGAAGAAGGTTCGCGTCCTCGGGCGCCGAGGCCATGAAGGCGCTGAACCTCCGGTCCCAGGGAAAGGGCCCGCTGGTCTTTTCCATGGCCCGCCATAGTCGGCCCTCGTGGACGACGACGGGCACGGGGGCCGTATGGCTCCAGTCCTTTATTATGAGGCCGCTCTTGTCGTCGCGAGGCGTGGACCAGGACTCGCCCCCGTCGTCGCTTTTCACGATCACCGCGTGGCCCATGCACCTCGAGGTACCCATCATGTAGGTCGAGCCGCAATGATGAAAGATGGACGCCCAGAAGAGCCCCTTGACGCCGGACTTGAAACTCCAAGTATTCCCGCCGTCGATCGAGGAAAAAACCAGGGTGGTCGGGCGGACGTACTCGTTCGACGCGGGCCCGAACAGGTCGCACTTGGCCAGGTAAGTGCCGTCGGGCAAAATGACGATCCCCGGCGAACCCACGTATTTCATGGTCCGGGCCGGGACGTGATACACGATGGCGCCCGGAACGCCGCTCTCCTTCAAGTCCTTTGCCCAAGCGGGGTCCCACCGCGGCGTCCCGGCCCCGGCCGGCCCGGCCCACAACGGCAAGGACCCGCCAATCAAGGCGCCGCACGCCGCGAGCATGTCTCTTCTGTTCATGACAACTTAGCTCCTGGCCGGCCCGGCGGCCGCCGCGCGGGAGGACCCTATCCGCGAGCCAGCTTCTCCCCCAGCGCCCTGGCCGCCTTCATCGCCTTGGGGTCCTTTTTCACCAGGGCCTTATCGAAAATCCCGAAGACCGGCAGCTCGCCTTTGACCCTGTATCCCAGGGCCTCGAGGGGCATGGTCATGGCCTCGAGGGTGAAGCCCATGTCCTTCCTGTTCGGCTGCTCGCATATGGCCGCGGCGACGGCCACGCGTCCCCCTCCAGCCAGCCGGCTCGAGTAGCCGCGAGGCCGGTCGTCGGTAAAGTCGTAATAACAATAGAGCCGGTCGATAAAGGCCTTCATCAGGGCCGACACGTTGTATTGATGAGTGGGAGAGACCAGCGCCAGTGCCCCGGCCTCCTCGATCAAGGGATAGATCAGCTGCATGCCGTCCCTCACCCCCGTGCAGGCCTTGTCCTTGCGGCAACGCTCGCAGCCGATGCAGCTCGAGAAATCGTAGTCGCGAAGATGGACCGCCATCACCTCCGCTCCCGCGCTTTTCGCGCCCGCCAGTATTTCCCGCAGGAGAGCGTCGCTGTTTCCTCCCCTCCGGGGACTTCCGTCAATTCCCAGGACCTTCATGATTTGGGCCTCCCTATACACTGGTTTATAATTGTTCCAAGATGATATCGCATCCGGCCGTGCATATAAAATCCAGACGTAAGGGAGATCGATCATGAGAGTAACCAAACCCAAATTATGGCCAATTGCATTCTTTGCCTGTCTCGCGCTTTTTTCGGGAATGGCCCGAGCCGAGGCGCCGGCCACGGAGTTCGACGACATGTACGAGGCCGTGGCCGCCTACATGATGGACCCGGCCAACCACCCCGACCTGGCGGGCGGCGTGGTCAACGTCGAGTACGGGGACGCCAAGGTGTACGGCCCCGCCTGGATATATCTTCGGGACTCGAGCCCCTATTTCGAGGCCGGCCCCGAGGAACTGGCCGTGGCCGACGCCATGATCGAGCGCTACCGCGAGTACTTCGACCGCTTCGAGGCCGCTCCGATCAAGTCCCTGACCGGCGACTTCGACGTCCTCATGCACGTGGCCATCGGGATCGAGGGCGTGTTCAAGGCTTACGAGCACGACCCGCGTCCAGAGTACCGAGAGCTCATTATCCGTTACCTCGAGTTGGTCAAGCCCATCGCGAAACGTCCCTCCATCATTTACGACTATCACGTCGAGCCCTACGGCCCGATCACGGTGGTGGCGGGCGGGGCCTGGTTCTACCTTTCCTATCCTCTCACCTTTGGAATGGACGACCCCAAAAGCGGGGAATACATGGAAATCGGTCTCGGTATAATCGCCAAGCTGGATAATAGGCTGTTCGACGAGAAGGAAAAGAAATACCTGTATTCCATCCGGCCCGGGTACGATTTCACCTACGCCTACACCAACATGGTCATGGCCCAGGCCCTGGTCAGGGCTTACGTTCTGACCGGTGAAGAACGTTATTACCGGCGCGGCCTGGATATTCTGGAGACCATGGATCGAGACCTTTATCATCCCGGCTATAAGGGCTACATGGCGGCCGAGGACCTGGGCAAATACTATCGGCGCTATCGAAAGATCGGGCCGCAATACAACCACGAGTACATGGCCCTTTCCGCCCACAACTACATCGCCTACGCCTGCTTCGCCTTTTACGAGGCCGGGGGCTTCAAGGACGAACGCCTGCTCGAGATGGCCCGGCGGGCCCTTTCCTTTCAAAAGGAGTGGCTCTGGGACGGGGCGGGAAGGATCGAGCACGACATCAAGCGCGGCGTGGTGACGGGGCCCGAGGACTACTGCGGCGGGTGCAACCTGCAAACCCTTTACAACGTGGTCCTATTAAAAAGCGCCATGATGAAGGAGCCGGCCCTAGGGTTGGCCGGACGTCGATAATGGTATACTTTTCTTGACCATCTCCGGCCGCTTTGCTATGATCCAACCACGGTGGATCGGCATAGGCGATGGGGGAAAGCCGCTCAGGCTAAGCCGTTTCGATCCAATGATATTCCTTTACTAATTGACCGATATTTATCGCTCCGGCCAAGGCCCGCGAAACCGGGGCGCCATTTCACGGCAAGGAGACCGGGCAATGTCCGCGATTCCCGAGGACTCGCGAGAGGGTAAAGGCATACTCTCCAACCAGGTGTTTCGAGACCTGGCGACGATAGTGGGCGTCCTTTTGTCCATCGAGGCGGGCGGCGTCCTCTACTCGATCTATATTCTCGGCCTTTACAAAGACGGCCGATGGTCCTGGTACATCGCGCTCGACGTTTTGCTTTTTATAGCCGTTATGGCGGTCGGAGCTTTCCTGGGAGTGCGGTGGGGAAAGGACGTAAATGTTTTCGGCGAGCTTGTAAGGGCGGGAGAGCCCACCACCGTCGAGCAGGCCAAAAAGGCGGCCAAGGCCATTTTCGAGTGGCCCAAAAAAGCCGCCATATTTTATTGCCTGGCTTACTCCGCGGCTTTTATCTTATGTCTCGCCGTTCTTACACGCCTGGGACACATATCGGCGCGGGAATCGGGCGGCCTTATCGCCTTTAAGCTCATCGCCATCTTCAGCATGAGCGTGATCGTCTACAGCGCCTGTAAAATGGTCGAGCGTCCCATGCTGGGCGAGGCGGTGGCAAGGCTCTTCGCCGGACGAGTTTACTCCTGGCCCCATTCCAGGATCGAAATCAGGTATAAAATCTTCGGCGTGCTGGCCATGGTCGCGGCCTACCTGATGTGCGGTTCAGTGCTCATGGGTTTCAGCCAGGCCAGACGGGCCCGCGCCGCTCAGCTTGAAAGCGATCTGACCTTCTGGCTGGGCCAAGCCGAGGAGTCCCTGAAAAGGCGGGGGCAAAAACCGGATTTCTCCGGGCTACCCGACAAGATCGGATCGTCGTCAAACCTCGTGGCCGTCTCCTCCTCGGGCGAGATACTGGCCGGTGACGTTTGGGCCCTTACTCCAGATGAACTCGAGATGATCGTTACCTCCGACGCCAAGGGACCCGTCATCGACAATAAAAACGGCCGCGTGATTATTCTCGGGGACCCTCTCGAGTCGGGCCATCGCCTCGCGGCGGTGGGAAAGCTTGAAGCCGGCGGCCTTTCCGCCAGGGTCCGTAACGACCTTATCGCGCTTCTCCTGGCCAGCCTGCTGCTGCTGGCGGCGGCCACCTACATTCTGGTCAACGATATAAACGGTCCCCTTCAGAACGTGCTCGAGTTCCTCCGCGCCATAGCCGACAACGAGACGGGCAAAAACCTCAGGGCCTATTCCGAGGACGAAATGGGCGACTTCGCCCGCGAGCTGGCCAGGACCACGGACCTGTTGCGCGACCGCAACCGGAGCATCGAGCTCCTCCATCACATCGAGGCCCTGTCCGAGTCGATCGAGATCAACTGCTCCTTTACCAAGAGCGCCGTCGAGGAGCAGGCCGCGGGCGCGCTCGAGCAGGGCGAGGCCGTTCACGACGCCCTCCAGATTTCGGCGGAGCTGGCCATCACCGCGGGCAGCATCTCCAAAAACGCCAACTCCCTGCTGCGGGACGCGGAGGAAAACCTCTCCTTTTGCACCGAAAGCCGCGAGCGCCTGACGAGAGTGCTCGAGGATTTGCGGTCCATGGCCGACTTCGTTCACGAGCTGTCCGACGTGGTGGTTTATCTGGGGAGGAATATCGGCGACGTCACCCTGGGCATGGAGATGATCGAGGAAATCAACGAGCAGCTAAACCTGCTGGCGTTTAACGCCCAGCTCGAGGCGGCGGGGGCGGGCGAGGCCGGGTCCAGGTTCATGGTCGTGGCGGAGGAAACGGCCAGACTGTGCCGGCGGGCGTTCGTCTCCGCCGAGGCCATCGGCGAGATGATCGAGCAAACCAGGGACGCCATGGAACGAGCGGCCGAAACCTCGATGAAGGGCATCGAGATCGTAACCAAAAACGAGGCCATGATCGACGAGATAACGGCGACGATCGTCGAAATCGACGGGAGGGCGAGAGACTCCGAGGAAACGGCCAGGGGTATAGCGGCCATCACCGCCCAACAGGAGGCGGCCTGCGGCGAAATGAACGAAACCATCGAGGGACTGAGCGCGGCGGCCGCTCAGATAAAATCGAACGCGGACAACGTCCTGTCCGCCATCACCAAGCTCGCCACCATGACCGTCCAGTTGGAAAAAGAGTTGAACGTGGCCAACCGCGACGGGGCCCAAAAGCGGACGATCAACTGAACGATATCCCGAGTCGCCTCCCTCTCGCTCGCCTGGACTTAAGTTTCGGGTTATGCCGCCACCCGGAAGTGGACTCGAGGATCGAGGCCATGATGATAAAAGAGGAAGAGGCGAAAAGACAAAACCCCGGCGGCTGGACGTGAAATCGCGATCATTTAAGGCAAGGCCATGGAAGATAAAAGCGGCGAGAAAAGGAATCTCAAGGATCGGATCAAGGAGCTTGTCAAAAAGTCCCTTAGAATTGCCGCGCTCGTTATCGCGGGCCTTTCGGTTTTCTTGTATTTTTTTCAGTCGATCTACATGTATCGCCCATTGCCGGACATTATCTTGACGCCGGATAAGGTGGGCTTGGATTACGAGGACGTTACCTTCACCTCGGAGGACGGAGTGCGTCTTCATGGGTGGTTCTTTGCTCCGAAGAAGGACCCGGTCGTTATCCTTTTTTGTCACTCCAACGCGGGTAATATCTCCTACTATCTTGAGACGATATCCATTCTGACCGACCTGGGGCGCGGCGTCTTCATCTTCGACTACCGCGGCTTCGGTCTCAGCGAGGGCAAGCCTGACGAGGAGGGAACGTACAAGGACGCCAAGGCGGCCTGGAAATATCTCACCCGAGAGCGGGGCCTCGACGAGAGCCTCATCGTGGTTCACGGCCGATCCCTTGGCGGGGCCGCGGCGGCCTATCTGGCGGCGCATAAAAACCCCAGGGCGCTTATCGTCGAGTCGTCCTTCTCCTCCTTTCCCGAAGTGGCCCGGGACTATTACCCATATCTGCCCGTGGGCCTCATCGCCAGGTATCAATACCCCACGGCCGAATACGTCTCCCGCTCCGCGTGTCCCAAACTGATCATGCACGGCCGCGACGACGAGGTCGTGCCCTTTTACCACGGCGAGAAAATATTCAAAGCCGCGAAGCCGCCCAAGCGCTTCGTCGAGCTGAAGGGAGACCACAACGACGGCTTCAGTCTCTCGGGAGACGTCTATAAAAATTCGATATCGGAGTTTCTTGATTCACTTTCCCCGTCAAAGGCGCGTATCCGTAACGAGTAAATAGACTTATTCCGCCGCCCATGCTCGTTTCATTTATGGTTCTACGTAATTTAGTGTGGGTGAATTGACCGCCCCCGTTCTCTTTGTCAGAGTAGTTTTAGCAAAAAGCACCAAAACAAGGAGGACGAGATGGCGGTCAAAAAGGATTATATCGATATTATGGTCAACATTCCAGGTTTTTCCGTTCATCGGGTCAGCACTCATACTTGGGAGGGAGATGAATTCCCCAGCCTGATGATCGAGCTTTCGCGCGATCGCAACGTTTACAAGTGCAGATGCGGCAGGGAGTTCAGCGCGTATTACGACTGCGACGAACGTTGCGTCCGTGATCTTTCCTACGGCGTCTTCAAGCGGAGTTACCTTTTTTTCTATCAGGTCCGCGTTGATTGCCCCGACCGCGGAGTGGTCACCGAGAGCCTCGAGTGGACGCTTCCCCGGGTCGAGTACTCGAAACGTCTTGCCGCCGAGGTGGCTTTGGCCTGCGAGGAGATTCGTAGCCTTAAGGCCGTTGCCGAGCAGTACGGCCTCCACGAGAAGACGGTCAAGGCCATAGACAAGGCCGCGCTGGATGAGCGAGTGCCCGATCCGTCCGAGGCTTCTCCCACCGTCATCGGCGTGGACGAGTTTTCCATCCGCCGCCGCCATCGCTACGCCACGGCCGTGATCGACTTCAAGAGCGGTGAAATCCCCTACATCGGCCTGGACCGGACCAAGGAGAGCCTGTCCTTTTTTTACGAGGCCCTGGGGCCGGAAAAGTGCGAGAAGATCGAGGCGGTGGCCATGGACATGTGGAAGCCTTATGAGGAGGCCACTCGCGAGCATTGCCCTAACGCCGCGATAGTTTACGATCCCTTCCACGTCATTTCGGCTTACGGACGCGAGGTGGTGGACAAGGTCCGGGTCCAGGAATTCAGGATGGCCCGAGGCGAACGCAAGGAAGCCATCAAGGGCAGCCGCTACCTGCTTCTTAAAAACGCCTCGAACCTTGACGTGGAAAGGGGCGAGCACGTTCGGTTGGCCGATCTCCTCCGGCTTAACCGCAAGCTTTTCAAAGTCTATGTTCTTAAGGACGACCTCAAGCAGATCTGGAGGTATAAAAGCGAGGCTTGGTCGCGCAAGTGGCTGATGAACTGGTATCATCGAGCGATGAGATCGCGGATCGACGCTTTGAAGAAATTCGCCAAGAAGCTCAAGGATCACATGCCCGGTCTCATCTCTCATTGCCGTTATCCTATTCACACCAGCCTCATCGAGGGAGTGAACAACAAGATCAAGGTGATAAAGCGCATTGCCTTCGGCTTCAGGGACATGGAATACTTCTTCCTAAAGATAAGGGGCGCTTTCCATGCTAAATATACCCATACTTAAATACGTTGAACCTCATTTATATTCCTGAAAGCCATAGAGTCGCCATGACCTCTTTGCTCCTAGGCGCGATTATTCAGAGGCGCTTGGTTGTCGGCTTGGAAAATGTGGCTACTCTCCGTCCACTATGAAAAGAGTTCGAATGATTTTACCGTAGCTGGATTCTCTTCCTCGAAACGGCTAATGGGGCCGTACCGCGGCGCCGCGCCTCACTTTGGAAACCGCGCGAAAAACCACCGCGCTCGTGGTTAATGCAATGAGGCCCATCGACGAAAGAAAAGCGTAAAGCCCCACCCTGAATTGAATTGGAACGTACTTAAACGTGACGACGTGTCCGCCTTTTTCCAGGGCTACCGCCTTGGAAACCAGGTCCGCCCTGAATATCCTTAACTCCTCGCCGCTCTCGTTATAGGCCCTCCAGCCGGGATAATAGGCGTCGGACACCACGGCGTAGGCCCGGCTCGAGACCTCGGCCTTTATCTTGAACGCGTCGTCCGCGATCATCTCGATGGCGACGCTCTCTTTGCCGGACGTTACCCGGCCGGAAAGATCGGGGGCCCGGGGATCGAGGATTACGGTCTCGATCAGTGGATCGAACCTCGAGGCGTCGCGCATTATCGAGAGGGCCTCATCGTTATCCATGGCCTTTTTGGTCCGATGTACCAGGCGCGCCCTTTTTATGGCGTCCTTGTTTTCAAGGACCTGGACCCGGTCCCCCTCGAGGTATTGCAGGGTCTTGCCCCGTTTTTCGACGCGTGGGTCCCACCAGGCCAAAAGGCTTGCCTCTCCCGGCGAGTCCGAGAGCTTCTTGCCTCGTAAAAAGCCGGGCGGTATGAAAGAAAAATCAAGCGTCGCCGAGCCGGATGACGCCGGGCCAAACGAGCGCTCGACCCTCGTTGCTCCACTCTCTCCGCTCGAGACCGCTCGGCTGAACCATAGTTCCGCTGAATCCTGACTTTTGCATATAAGCGAGGTCCAGGAGGTAGCGGACGAAATATGGGAAGGCCCCACCTGACGTTCCTTCCCGCCCGCTTCTTTCGATGTATCATCGAGTGGCCCAAACACAAGGTCGGCAACGAGTTGATCGCCCTCCGAGAACCTGCCCTCGTAGCCGAACGCGCCGGGACCGTCGGCTACAAGAGCCGGCCTCCTAATATTTTTCCCTTCTTCGTCTCCAGTTGGGCGATACGCCAGAAGCTCTCGGTCCCACGGCGAAAAGGGAGCGGGCCTTCTCGGATTGCCCACGTAATCGCTATCTGACAGGATCGGAAAAAGCGACGCCTCGGACAAGGCCATGTCCTGGAGAAAAAAATACTTGATGCCCGCCAGGTTGAGGATATGCCTGTTCGTCGAATTGATATAATCCGTTGACTTGAGGTAGTAGGTAAACTTTGACCGCAGCGCCTTGCCGTTTTCAATCCTGGCGGAATCTGGACAGAGGGCGGCCAGAAAATAGGCGTGGTTGGCCAGAGGATAGTCGAACCAGGTGTCGGCGCTATATTCTCCAAAGTAGCCCGAGTCGTGGGGAGGTAGGTCGTAATCCATGGTTGGAGCTATCATCGCGGTCCACGCGTACATCCCCTGTACCCGATAGTCGTTTCCCGCTTCCCTGATATATTTTTTATAAACCGGGTCCGGCTCGGGAAACTTCATAGTGTAGGAGGAAGAAAAAAGAGTGGCGCCAGAATCGACCGCCACGAGCAGGAAGAGCGCGAGCGGGCGATACCCGCGAAGGGACCCTATTTTAAGGCAGAGAATGAATCCAATGGATAAAACCAAAAGGATAAAAGCATATATAGGCCCCGGCGACACGACGAGCGACAGGGCCAGACAAATGGCCCCGAGCGCGATCCATCCGGGCTTTCTATTATCCAACGCCTCGATTAGCGAGTAAAATCCAACCGCCACCCCGAAATAAACTGGACCCTGCAGTAACAGCCCCAATTTATAGTGGCGAAAAAAGCTACCGAACACGGGCAGATAATAGGGAATGGCGGCGGTCCCGAGACGTCCTCCCAAAACGATCGCCAGCACGGCCAGGGACAACCACAGAGCGCTCCGGAACAAAGGCGCTTCTCTTTTGCTCTTAAAGCCGGCGGCGATGAGAACGAGAATCGAGAAAGGTAGAAAAAGGTTCCTATAGGTCCGGAAAAAAAGACCCAGCGACGCGATGACCGTATCATGAGCTTGGGGAAAAGTCATGGCGTACTCGTTTAAAGTAAACGCGTCGAGTTTGATCATCCTGGTGGCCATGAGCAAAGTGGGAATAATCTGGAAAAGGCTTAGAATAATGGCCAGCGCCCCGGCCAGGACAAGGACAATGAAGGTATTGGCGGATTCCCTTATGGTCATGCGCGCAAAAACCGTCCAAAGAAAAAACAAAGAACCGAACAGATAAGCCCCCTGCACGAGAACCGGCGGATCACCGGCGATAATGACTAGATATAAAGACACGGCGTTGATCAGGAAACGGCGCGCCGACGGTTTTTGCGCGATGCCAAGGGCCGACCAGAACCAGCAGAGCCACCAGGGAAGTTGAACGACGACTTGATATACGGACCCCGCCCAAGGCGTAAAACCCGTGGTGACGAGAAGAAACCCGGCCGCCGCCGAGCCCCAGCGCTCGGCCGTGCCTCTTCTGAAAATCAGATACGCGAAAAGGCCCATGAGGCACGCGTTTATCAAGGAGAACATGGGCATGGAGTCGTTCAAGCCAAGCGTAAAGGCGTAGAAAGTAACTGGATGCCCCAGGCATCCCAGGTAGAAGGCCAGCGCCGGGCTTCCCATGTGACCATATGGATACCACAATGGAAAGTGCCCATCCATGATGACGCCGTGGACCATTTTTATGGGCGATGGATACCCGGCCGGCATGTCGAAATGGAAGGCCGTCAGGTCGTGAAAAGACTCGTGAAGAAAAATCGGTTTTGCGTGAAGGAGCGCTATGCCGGCTATCATCAGCGCGAAGGCGACGTATCGCCCGCTTTCGAGCAACCCGGGCTCTTTAGTATTTTCTTGCATACGGAAATATGGTCGCGTTTCTCCGGAGAAGGCCCGGCTTCGGACGGACGGGGCCGGCCGCGTTACTTGTATTTATCGAATGGGACTCCTCTTTGCGCTCCCCTCTCCTCGAACCATTTGGCCTCGTTCTCCGGGGGCGCCACCAGGTCTTTCTCGTCCTTGCGGACCATTTTTATGGCGCCCGCGTCACACGTGCTGACGCAAAGTCCGCAGCCGATGCATTTTTCCACGATCACCTTGAAGGCGTCCTCCCCGTCCTCGATGGCCCCAACCTGGCAACGCTCGTCCGCGCAAACGCCGCAGGAAACGCACTCGTCCGCGTCGATGACCGCGTAGTAATGGGAGTTTACCACCTTGGAAGCCGGTATGCCCATTTCGTTGATGCCGCGAAGCACGCCGCAACAACATCCGCAACAGTTGCAGATGAAGTAGTGCCCGTTTTGAACGTTCCAGGTCATATGGACCAGGGCCTCCTCCTCGGCCTTTTTCAGGATTTCATAGGCCTCCTCCTTGGTTACCACCCGGCCCGTCCAGTCGCCCTTCTCGAAAATGCCCGGCACGGGAGCGAAGGCCATGCACACCTGCGTGGTCCGCTCGCACGGATCGCCGAGTATCGCTTTCTCCTTTTTGCAGATGCATTCCATAACCCGGAAGGACTTCGACCTCTCCACTATATTCGAGACCTTCTCGAAGGGAAGGGCCTCGTGGACCGCGCTTATCTCTTGTTCCACCGGGACCACCTGCATGAGCTGGGGACCGTTGCCAAAGAACTGCTTGCCGAAGGCGTCGCCGTATTCCTCGACCAACTCGCAAAGCTCGCGGTCCAGGCGATCGAGTTGAAACTCGTAAATCCCGAACACCCAGGGAAGCATCTTGAATATCCTCGTGCCCCCCATGTCGATCACGAATATCTGACCCTTCTTGCCCATGGCCACGAGCCGCTCCTCGAGGCCCTCGAGCGGACGGCCGGTACGCTCGGCGATCTTTGCGGCCGTCTCGAAGGTAAGGCGGAGGTCGCAAAAAAGCTCGGCGTCCTCGGGCGAGAAAATCTTCTTTAAAATCTTGATCTCGATCCCGCTCTCGGTGGCGGGAAAACCGTTGGGCAGAGCGTCAAGAACCTTGGCCAACTCGCGGTAAACCTGATCGGACATTTTCTCATCCTTTCGCGAGAATACTCGCGTCAATTCATACAAAAGGCGTCTTTTAAAAATTCAGCTTTATCTTAATATTCAAGGCGGCCACTTTCAAGAGTAAATTCTCCCCCGGCCGCGAGGACCCCTAATAATGCTCGAGCATCGACTTGTATCTCGTCACCATTTCCTCCACCGCCTTCGCCGAGTCCTCGGTGGCCTGGAAGGTCTTGAGACCGGCGGCGTTTACGATGATATCGGCGGCGTCCTCCACCGTGAGCTTGCCAACGTGGATTACCAGGTCGAAAAGCTCGGGGCTGGACACGTCGATCCCGTAAAGACTCATGCTCCATCTGGTCCGCTGCTCATCGTCCTTCTTTATGTTCCTGAGCGCGTCCTCCCTCGATATCTTCTCACGCTCCATCTCCAGGGCAACCCTGTCGGCCATGTCCGAGATGATTCGCACTCGGAGGGCGTGACTTATCCCCTTCACGAAATACTGGCCGGCCAGGCCGTGATACACCACGTTGTCCCTGGCGAAACGCTTGAGCAGGGCGTACTGGACGTGAGCCACGTACTTTTCCTTCTTCTTGCTCACCTTGTCCAGGAAGGTGGGGGAGTCGTGCACGGCCCGGACCAGCTTATCCTCCGGTATGCCGAACTCCTTGCCCGCCTCCATAATTACCTCGCGAGCGATGCACTCGTATCCAAGACGGGAAGCGACCATTTCCGCCACTTCCTTGCCCCGTCCGTAAGACCCCCTGGATATGGTTATTATGGGCATGTCACTCTCCTATGATGGTTGTCTACCCAACCTTTTAAATTAGCTGAATTATTTTACAAACTCAGCCTTTCGCTATTACTCCGTTCGGGAAGTCCTCCCAAATCAAGTTTTCCTGTAAAGTGATGTAAATGATCTTCAAAAATTTGCGAGCCAGTGCGATGATGGCCTTGCCCGCGCCGCGCCTGGCCTTGATACGCTCGTAGAAGCTCGACAAATAAGGGCTGTAACGCTTGGCGATGAGGGCGCATTGGACCAGGGTAGTGCGGCCGAGTTTGTTGCCCCGCTTCGTGATCCGGCCCGAGCGGCTGGTCTCGTTCGAGTTGCTAACCCGGGGGACGATGCCGAAGTAGGAGGCCAGCTTGCCCTCGTCGGGGAAGTCCTTGACGTCAACGATCACCGACAAAAGTATGGCCGAGCCAAGGTCCCCGATACCCTTTATGCTCTTCAAATTCTTGTGACCGGGAAGCTGATTGCCCGAGTCCTTGATGGCGGCCTCAAGCTCCTTGACCCCGGCGTTCAAGCCCCGAATCTGCTCCACCAGGACGCGGACCTCGGTCTTGACCATGGGGTCGAAAGGTATCTCCTGCACCGTCTCAAGGCCCTTCTCGCTGGAAAGATATTCCTTCTTCAGGTTGATGCCGTGGGCCGAGCAGATGTTGTTGATCTTGTTCTTCAAGGCCGTGCGAAGCTTCACCAGCTTGTCCCGGCTTTGAGTGAGGCTTTTAACCTGAGCGTGTTCCTTGTTCGGCATCCTCACCTCCGGCAAAAGGCCCTTGGACAAAAACAGGGCAAGGCGTCTGGCGTCGTTGCCGTCCGTTTTGTTGACCGACTCGCTGATGACCTTGAACTGGCGAGGGTTGACAACCACGACGCGGGAAACGAGGCCGCGAACGGCGTCGTAAAAAAGGCGGACGTTGCCCGTGACCTCAACCGCGATCTCGTCGGACTCGCGAAGCGTCGAGCAAAACTTCTCCAAATCCTCGAGACGCCAGTCCTTGAGATAGTTCCGTCCGTTCTCGGCCAGGACGCAAGAGGTGAAACAATTCCTGTGCAGATCGATTCCAATGTACCTTCCCATTTCCTTACTCCTCCCTAGAAATAAATTTGATCTAAGGTCGGAGTAGACACGCTTTGAGGGGCCGCCAAACTCCTATACAAGGTCTAGCCTTACGGTGGCGCTCCAGTCGCGGGGCTGACTAATCTCCTTTACGAGGTCATAAGCCTCACGAAAACGATCCAGCCCACGACCCGCCTACTCCAATAGATCATTCCTAACCTAGTTGAAGTATTTACCACCTCAAAACTCTTCATTCATACCATCTCCTTTCCCCTTCACGCCATAAGGTCCGAAATCAAGAATTCAAAGTATTCATTCGATTCGTTCAAGCTATCAAATCGGCGGCAAGGACACAAGGCAAGGCCGTAGAATTATTCGTCCCTCGCCCTCGATCGGCCCTTCTTTTTGACCTGCTTGCCGGCTCGGCGTCCGCCGTTCTTTGTCTCCGGCGACAGCATCCCATGTTGTATAAGCCTTTCCTTGTCGGTCCTGGCCACGTGAATCTTTTTTCCCGCCAGGTCGGTCCCGGCGTGGTACATGGCCGAGGCCTCCGCGCCGGGAGTGGGGATGAAGCACTGGACCTGACGGGGCCGCCAGTTCCTCTTCCGGAGCCACGCCGCCAGCTCGAGCATGTCCTTTTCCTCGCATCCAGGAAAGGCGCTTATAAGATAGGGAACGACGAACTGTTTCTTGCCGGCCTTGTCGGAATACTTCTGGAACCTGGCCAGGAACTTCTCGAACGCCTCCGGCGCGGGTTTCCGCATCAGGGAAAGGACTTTGGGTGAGACGTGCTCGGGCGCGATCTTGAGCTGGCCGCCCACGAATTCCTCGACCAGGGCCTTGGTATAGGACTCGTCCCTGAGGGCCAGGTCGTAACGCACGCCGCTCGAGACCCGTACGTTCTTCACTCCCCTGATCTTCTTCACAGCTCTCAAAAGCCCGGCCAACTCGGGCTGGGCCGTTTGCAGGCTCGGGCATATCGAGGGGTGAAGACAACTGGGGCGCTTGCACGCGGTCCGGTCCTCCAGCTTGCAGGCGGCGCCCCACAAGTTGGCCGTGGGACCGCCCACGTCGCTTATGCTTCCCTTAAAGTCCGGACTTCCCGCCATGTCCTCGGCCTCTCGAATAATCGAGTCCTTGCTCCGGGAGGATATGATCCTGCCCTGGTGAAGGGCGATCGAGCAGAAAGTGCAGCCGCCTCCGCACCCCCGGTGAGTGGTGATGGAAGTCTCGATCATCTTGGCCGCCGGGACCTCGGCGGCATATGAAGGATGGGGAAGCCGGGTGAAAGGAAGCGAATAAAGCTCGTCCATTTCCTCGCCGGTCAAGGGCGGGGAGGGAGGCGCGAAGTAAACCGTCCTGTCTCCCGAGCGCTGGCTGAGCCAGTGGTCGCCGTGATGAACGTGACGCGAAGTCGCCAGGGCCGACGTTATAAGCGCGGCGGGGTCTTCTTCTATTTCCTCGTGAGAGGGAAGAACAACGAGACCGGAGCCGGGCAACGCCGCTTTTTCCACGGCGCTCGAGACAAACGCCGTTCCCGGAATACCGCGCAACGGGCGGCCGGCGTCGATGGACGGGTCCGCTTCCATGTCTTTTCGCGATAGAGACAACCGCCTCGCTATCTCGGCGACCGTCCTCTCTCCCATGCCGCAGACCAGGAGGTCGGCCTTGGCGTCGAGCAGGATGGAGCGGCGGACTCGGTCGGACCAGAAGTCGTAATGGCTCGCTCGCCGGAGCGAGGCCTCGACTCCACCGATGATAAGGGGAAGGCCGGGAAAGGCGGCCCTCGCCAAAGAGGAATATACTATGGTCGCCCGATTGGGCCTCCTGCCCGCCTTGCCGCCGGGAGAGTAAGCGTCGTCGCTCCGCTTCTTCCGAAAGGCCGTGTAATGGGCCAGCATCGAGTCCATGGCCCCCGCGGTTACGCCCACGAAAAGCCTGGGCCGGCCCATCGCCTCCAAGCCCGCCGGGCTTTTCCAATCCGGCTGAGCGATTATCCCCACCCGATAGCCCCGGCGCTCGAGCCATCGCCCTATTATCGAGGCGCCGAAGGAGGGATGGTCCACGTAAGCGTCACCGGTTATCAGCAGAACGTCAAGTTCGTCCCACCCCAGGCGGTCCATCTCCCGCCTTGTAGTGGGAAGAAAAGCGGACGCTCCCTTTTTTCTCCCGCCCATCGGCAACCATGATATCATCAAAAAGCCCGAGCCGGATAGCTCGGGCCGCGGGCGTTATCTTCCGGGTTTAGAGATTTCTAATGGCGAACTTGCCGAAGTCCTTGATGGATTTTCGCATGACGATGGTGGAGAAGTACCTCACGATCCTGCTGGGCATGTAAAAATCAAAGGAAAGATTAAGGTCGTAGGTGGCGGCCGTCAATCCATCCGACCTGGTGTAAAAGGAATACCGACCCGAGTTTTCCAGGAAGTCCCCTCCCGCGCCCACCCATGAAAGGGTCAGGTTGGCGTCGTCATAGGAGTACTCGAGAGCGAAGGCAATTTTTCTAACGTAGGCGTTGGCCGTGAACTCGACCAGGCGTCCCCTTCCGTTGGAGTACCTCTCCTTTACCGCGGCGCTCTCGTATATTTTCACCCACTCCGGGTATCTCTCGAACTCGGCTATCATGCGATAGAGGTGATCGGCCGGAGCGTCTATGCCCACCGTATGGGAGGCCTTGTACTTCATCACCGATCCCTGAATATCGAGAAAGGGGAAGTTTTCCTGTGTCTCCTCATCGAACTCGACCCCCACCAGATATGGCTCCGGGTTCAACGCCTTGCGGGGATTGGCGCTGCAATGGCGGACGGCCCCGCTCATGGTCAGGCTGGGCGCGCCGTTCTGGAGGACCACGTTGATGGACACGTCGCGCGAGGTATCCAGGGCCTCGGAGCTTAAAAGTCCGATGCCCCGCGAGGAAATATCCCGACAGCGCGATGCCAGGGTCAGGCCGTTAAGGTTCATAAAAACCTCATAGTTAACGGCCATGCGGGGATGAGACCTTTTCTCCTCCATTTAATTGCCTCCTTGGAACGTTGTAAAGATGACTAAAAGGACCTGAAAGCGCGGTCTGGGGTCGGGGGCCCTTGCGATATTGTTCGGTGGCCGTCCATGGCTTCAATGTCTCTTATTATAAATGACCTGGTTAAAGGCCGCAAGAAAAATCGTCTCTAGCCGTCGATTTTATCCATGGTCTCCTTGATGAAGAGGCTGGAAGCGACGGATACGACCGATACTCCAAAGAGAATGAGGAAGGCCCTTTTAAAGCCCTCGGGCGCGTAATTGCCGTTCTCCAGTTTCCCCGTGACGTCCAGCACGTGACCCAGCAGGGGCTGAAGGATGGCCCCTCCCAGAAAGGGGAAAAGGTTGATCAGGCCGACCGAGGTGCCAGCGATCCGGACGGGAAACAATTCCTTGGCCGAGGTAAAGCCAATTACCACTATCCCGTTGGTAAACACCCCCATGGTGAAGCAAAGAAGATAGAGCTGAAGGGAGTTCATCTCCGTCGTCTTAAAAGCCAGAAAGCCCGCGCATGCCATGGTCATTATCGCCGCGAAGACCAGGACCGGCTTTCTTCCCTTCACCACCTTGTCCGAGATCAGGCTGAGCAGGGGACTGCCCACTATCATGCCGAAGGCGTGCATGTTGAGCACGGACGCCGCCCCGTCTCTCGAGTATCCGAATACCTGCATCAAATAGGGACCTCCCCACAGCCCGGCGAAGGCGAAGAAGATGGAGCAGCCGAAAAAGAACCACAGCGCCAGGGGCCAGAACCTGGGCGTGGTTACCACCACCCGGACCCCTTCCCATAGCCCCGTCTTTTCGGCTTCCGATCGGGGCGACTCGGGGACCGGCGAGGTCCAGCCCATGTCGGATGGGCGGTCCCTCACCACCAGCCAGATAAGGGCCGTAATCGCCGCGGTGATCCCACCCACCAGGATAAAGGACTTCCTCCATCCCACCGCCCCGTTAAGCAGCGCCAGGGGAGTATAGGCCGTAAGGGAGCCGACCCCTCCCATGGCGATCATGACGCCGGTCATGCGCGAGAACTCCCGCGCCCGAAACCAAACGGCCAGGGTCTTCATGGTGGGCACGAAAAGCATGGACACGCCCAGCCCCACCATTGTCCTGCCTATCACCGCCGAGGTCACGGAACCGGACAAGCCCAGTATGATCGAGCCCGCGCAGGCTAAAGTGAAAAAAGACGCGATGGTTTTCCGGGGACCCCACGAGTCCGAAAGAAGACCCGCCGGTATCTGCATAAGGGCGTAAGGATAGAAATAAGCCGAGCCTAAAAGCCCGATAAGACCACCGGTGGTCTTAAGTTCCTTCATCATGTCCTCGGCCACCACCGCCGGGCATAGCCGATGGAAATATACCAGAAGGTACCCGGCGGCCAGCACGACGAAGATAAGCCACCTGTACTCAAGCGCTTTTTCCAGACCCCGATCTTCCAATTTTCCTCCCCCGGCGCTCCCGTTCATCTGCAACCCGGCCGCCGCGTCAAAGATGAATTGTACCTTTATCCAGGTGGGAATCAAAACTGAAGACTCGGCGGGCGAGTAAAGGCCCAGGGACTAGATGGGGGCCTCCTCTTCCCTTACCGTGCCCCTTACCAGAAGCCACACGAAAAACGGGCCGCCCAGCATGGCGGTTATTACTCCCACCGGAATCTCGGCCGGCGCGATCAGGGTCCTGGCCAGGGCGTCGCAGGCGGTAAGGAAAGCCCCCCCGAAAAGCAGGGTGGCCATGGACAGGTACTTGTGGTCGGGACCGACCAGGAGGCGGCAGATGTGAGGCGCCATCATGCCCACGAAGCCGATGGGACCGCAGATGGCCACCACGCCGCCCACCATGAGGGACGAGGCGAAAAAAAGGACGTTCTTGACGAGCGTCACGTTGGCCCCCCTCCCGGCGGCTATTTCCTCGCCGGCCGTGAGCAGGTTGAGCTCCCGTCCCAGGGCCAGGACCGCCGCCCAACCCACCAGGGCGAAGGGAAGAAGGTTCAGGACCGAGTCGTATCCCACCACTCGAAGCTCTCCCATCAGCCAGCGCACGATGCGGAAGGACTGGGTAAAGTCGCTTATATACTGCATGAAAAGGATGAGGCTCGAGAAAAAGAAACTGACCGCCACCCCCGCCAGAAGCATGGTGGCCGTGCTGAAACCCCGCTTGACTCGCGTAAGGCCGTACACCAGCAGGATCGAAAGGCCCGCCCCCACGAAGGCGAAGTAGCTCACGCCGCCGATTCCGAGAAGGGAAAAGGACAGGCCCATCCGCACGTATAGGGCCGCTCCCATGGACGCCCCCGACGACACGCCGAGGGTAAAGGGCGTGGCCAGCGGGTTCCGGAACATGGACTGGAAAGCCAGGCCGCTAAGCGCCAGAGAAGCCCCCGCCAGAAAGGCCGTGAGCGACCGGGGCACGCGGATGTTCCAGAAGACGTCCGCGTCCAGGGCCGAGGACGAGAAGGAAAGTATCTCGGCCGGAGAGACGGACTTGAACCCGATAAAGGGAGTGGCCAGGAGCGCCGCCAGGGCCGCGAGGAAAATCACGGCCATCATGGCCGCCCGAGCTCCTCCCGGTCTCACTTCCTCTCCATGGGCACGAGAAGCGGACGGTTCGAGGCCGGGTGAGGAGCGCGGATAAAGGGGACCCCGTATACTTCCTCGAGGGCAAGGCCGGCCGTCAGTTCCTCGATCGTTCCGTCGAATACCACTCTTCCCTCCTTAAGCGCCGCGGCCTTGGCCCCGTGCTGGACCGCCCCGTTGACGTCGTGGGTAACGGACACCACGGTCACCCCCTTTTCGCGGTTCAGCCGTCCCAGCGCCGAATGGACTTCCGCCTGGTGGCGGGGATCGAGGAAGGTGGTCGGCTCGTCAAGCAGCATGATCGGGGCCTCCTGTGCCATGGCGGCCGCGATGTATACCTTTTGCCTCTCCCCACCGCTCAAAGAGGAAAGAAGGCGTCGAGCCAGGTCCTCCGTGCCCGTAAGCGCCATGGCCTCCCCCGCGGCCCGCCTGTCCTCACGGCTGAGCGAGGAAAATGGGCCACCGTAAGGATACCGGCTCATGAGAATGAACTCGAGAGCGCTGAAGGGACAATACTGCCCCTCAGACTGGGGAACGTAGCTGACCGTACGGGCCAGTTCCCTCCTCGAATAATCGAGCGAACGCCGTCCGTGGATCAGTATCTCGCCCGTCCAGCCCGAATGAAGGCGAAGAACGCACTTGAGAAGGGTCGTCTTGCCGGCGCCGTTCGGTCCGATAATGGAAAGATAATCGCCCGACTCGGCGGAAAAGGAAACGCCCCGCAGGACGTCCTTGCCCCCCGTCCTGAAGGAAAGGTCCCGGACCTCGAGGGCCAGGCTCATATCTTCTCCCAGTCGGCCTCGGGATGGATCGCCCGGGACATGTCCTCCACGATACGGGCGAAACGGGGACCCGGGATCACCGAGTAATCGCCCGACATGACGTAAACCCGGCCGTTCCTCACCGCGCTTACACGCGAGAGAACGTTCCACCCGGCCTTGACCTCATCGGCCGAAAGGCCCGACTCGGCGAGGTTCGCGCCGAAATCGACGATCACCTCCGGGTCCATCACCAGTATCCCCTCCAAGCCCACCTTGGGATACTTGAGGCCGTCACCTTTATAGACGTTATCGCCGCCCGACATTGCGATCATCTCGTCGTAAAAGCCGCCCTTGCCCGCTATGTATACCTCCTCGGCCGACTCGGGAGTAAGCTCCCGGCTGACCACCACCATCACGCGGGGGCGGTCGAGTCCGGCCGTGAGCTTCCGGACGCGTGCTATCTCGTCCTTAATTCCCCCCACCAGGCGCGCGGCCTCGTCTTCACGGCCGCAGGCGCGGCCTATAGCGGCGATGGAATCATACACGTGCTCGGAGGACTCGTGCTCCAGGGCCAGGCTCTTTATGCCCCTCTTCGAGACGAACGAATCCAGGTCCTCCATCTCCGCCGTCATCACCACCAGGTCGGGACGAAGAGTGACGATGGCCTCGTAATTCGGATCGATAAGGCCGCCCACCTTGGGCAGGGACTTGACCTCGGGAGGATACTCGCAATAGCTCGATACTCCCACTACGCGGTCGCCAAGACCAAGCGCGAACACGACCTCCGTCAAATGGGGGGCGATGGAAACGATCCGGCGGCATTCCGTCTTTTCCGGCCGCGCCGGGTCCTCCTTGTCGGAGGCCAAAGCCTTGCCCCGGGCCTCGCCCACGCAGCCCGCGAGAAAACACGCCGACGCCGCTAAAAGGAGCGCCGGCCCAAGGCGATTATCGAGTGTCTTTTTCAAGCTTCCATCTCCCAGGGTCGTCCCGCCGGGCGAGGACATAAGGAAGGCGAACGAAAAAATCCCCGAGTCTTAAAGACCCGGGGACGCCGTATTCCGTCCGCCTCGATAAATAATCCCGCCCGTTTCCCGAGGCTTCCCGTGTTATTTCGAGCAGGTCTTCTGGCTTCCGGCTCATCCTACCGGCCGCGCCTTCCCATCTTGATAGACAGTGGCCATCGCGGCTTTCGTCCCCGGTCACAGCGGCGGGTCCGCTACGGTTTCGCACCGTATTCCCTTTTAACGCCCAGCGGGCGACTCGCGTATAAATTATATAATAGGCCGTTAGGCCCGTTCAGTCAAGATGGCCCGACGCGAATTGTCGGGCCCAGCCGGACCCGCCTTCGCCTTAAATAAGGCTGGTCGAGAAATACCTCTCGGCCCTGTCGGGAAGGACCGTCACCACCCTGAGGCCGTTGCCTATCTTCTCGGCCAGACGGAGAGCGGCCCAGACGTTGGCGCCCGAGCTGGTCCCCGCCAGGATGCCCTCGAGGCGGGCTATGCGGCGGGCCTCGTCCACGGCGTCCTCATCGCTGACCGTGATCACCTCGTCGATCATCTCCACGTCGAGCACCGCGGGGATGAACCCGTCCCCTATGCCCTGAATCTGGTGCAGGCCCGGCTCCTGGCCGAGGATGGCCGCCGAGTTCCTCGGCTCCACCGCCACCACCAGGATTTTCGGGTCCTTTTCCTTGAGGAACCGGCCCACGCCCTGCAGGGTCCCGCCGCTGCCCACGCCCGCCACGAAGGCGTCGATTTCGCCCTCCATCTGCTCCCATATCTCGGCGGCCGTCTGGCTGTAATGCGCGCGGGGGTTGCCCTCGTTCTCGAACTGCTGGGGCACCCAGACGTTGGGGTCGGCGTCCCGCATCTCGTAAACCTTTCTGAGGCAGCCCTCGAGGCTTTCCTCGGCCGGCGTCAGGATCATCTCCCCGCCAAGGGCGCGGATGATCTTCTTCCTCTCCTCGCTCATGTTCTCCGGCATCACGATGGCAACCCGGTAGCCCTTCTGTACGCCCACCAGCACCATGCCTATGCCCGTGTTGCCCGAGCTGGCCTCGACGATGACCGAGCCGGGACGCAGAGCGCCCGCCTCCTCGGCCTCCTCGATAAGCAGCTTGGCAACCCGGTCCTTGATCGACCCGCCCGGGTTTAGAAGCTCGAGCTTGGCGAAGATGTTCTTATCCGACAGTCTTTTCAGTTTCACCATGGGCGTTTGGCCGATGGCGTCCAAAACGGATTCCAGGTACATCTGGGTCTCCTCGATAGGGGCGAAGGGGCGCCTCAGGATAGCTTGAGCCCGTCCTCCACGTATTTGCGGCCCTTGCTCGAGAGCTTGAAACGAACGGTCTTGCCCTGGTCGTGCTTGGCTATGAAGCCCGACCGCGTGGCGTGGTTGATCACCCGGTCGATGTTGTCGCCCGGGTCCTGGGACACGGCGCGGTAACATCTTTTGATCTCGGCCACGGTGAAGTCCGAGCCCTTGCCCTGGGTCTCCATGTAATGGCCGTAAACCATGACCCGGTCGTGATGGGTCCGGGGCTTAAGGTCCTCGTTGACCTTGCCCAGCTCCTCCGACCGCACCCGGGGCGCGCGGCGCCGGGCGATAAACTCGGGCGGGGGCGGGGCCTTCTCGGCCGCTTCCCGCCTCGGTTCTCGAGGCGTCTCCTTTTCGTCGCAGATGGCCTCGGTGATGTCGTCAGGGCTCATCTGCCCTATCGAGTGCCGGGTGTATTCCTCGTGGACCTCGGTCGAGCTGAGGCTCGGCCGCTTGGGCTCCGAGAAAACGCGGGAGGGCGCGAACGGCCTGTCCATCCTTCCCGGCTGGGAAGGAGCGGAAGCGGGCTTGCCCTGAAACGAGCCGTTTTTCTGCTCCCTTGGGGGAGGGGCCGAAGGCGGACGAGGGGGAGGGGCGGGGGCCTTTTCGGCCGGGCCGGCCTCCTTGTCAAGACGAGCCAGGACCCGCATGATAAAGGGCTCGTATTGATGCATCTGTGACTCGACGAAACCCGGGTCGCCGGAAAACTCGACCGTGAACAATTCGCAGGAAAATTTGAACTCCATTTCTGATTCCTTTTTCTGGGGGTGCGCCTCGGCCCGAAGGCGGACGGACGTCATTATACGCTTATAATTTATCATGTTACGGCGGACGTTACAAGGAGGACAAAAAAACCTTTAAATACGGCCAACCTCAGGGAGGAAATTTGGCGAGCCTCGAGCCGAACAAATGCGTAGACAAATATCGGTCTCCCCCGTCGGGAAAAACCAGGACCAGGGTCGAGCCGGCCGCGAGGTCACGGGCCGCCTCGAGAGCGCCCCACAAAGCAGCGCCGCTGGAAATGCCCACCAAAAGGCCCTCCTCCATGGCCAGCCGCCGGGCGTACTCGAAGGCGCCCTCGTCCCTTACCATGATGGTACGGTCGATACGGCCGTGGTAATACAAGCCGGGACACATCGACTCCTCCATGTTCTTAAGGCCCGGTATGTGATGGCCCTTAACCGGCTCGACGGCTATGGCACGGACCTTCGGCTCCTTTTCCTTCAAGTAGCGGCTAACGCCCATCAGAGTGCCCGACGTCCCGACGCCAGCGACGAAATGAGTCACCTCGCCGCCCGTCTGGTCCCATATCTCGGGACCGGTGGTCTCGTAGTGGACCAGGAAGTTGTAGGGGTTGTCGAACCGGTTGGGCATGAAGTATTTGTCCGGGTCGGACTCCATAATCCGGGCGGCCTCGCGGACGGCGCCGTCCGCGCCCTCGGAAGACGGCGTCAAAACTATCGTCGCGCCCAGGGCCTGGAGAAGACTCCTTCGCTCGAGGCTCACGCTCTCGGGCATGGTCAGGGTGAGGCCAAACCCCATGGCCGCCGACGTCATGGCCAGGCCGATGCCGGCGTTGCCCGAGGTCGCCTCGAGCACGGTCTTGCCCAGAGTAAGGTCCCCCTTCTCCACCGCCATGAGCAACATCTTTTTAGCGATCCTGTCCTTGACCGACCCGCAGGGGTTCGCGCCCTCGAGCTTGGCCAGCACCCTTACCTTGTCGCGAAAGGGATTAAGCTTCTCTATCTCCACCAGCGGGGTCCCGCCTATGGCCTCAAGCACGCCCATATATTCTCCCAAACCGCCCGGAACGCTCCGGGCTATCATCGATCGTTTCCGCCCGCCTGAAATAAGGTGGCCCGGATAGCTTTGCTATCTGGGCGCCGACAGGCGGCGGAAAGTAAAGGCCGATGGATATCCGGCCATGGGTTCTTTACTTCCCAAGGTCTCGCGCCGCTCGGACGGCCGAGTTATCCGGACACGCTGAAAAAAAGCGGGGACGGAATAATCCGTCCCCGCCGGTTGGTTAGTGGTTTAAAAATTATCCGAAGGCCGGGGCCGCGGTCCCGCCGGTGCCTGGAATCGAGGTGGCGCTGGCGAAAGTAATGTTAACGAGCGGCTCGTTCTTCTTAACCGAAGGCTTGGTGTATTTCTTCTTCATGGATTTCTCCTTTCTGGCTTCCATCGTTACTGAACGCATACGTGCGACGGCCACTGCTGGTAACCGCCCTGGTTCGCGGCGGTGCCCACGTTCCTGGGGGTGGCCATACCGCTATGCTGGATGTTGTAGTTGGAAAGCTCGCCCTGGGCGCCTCTGAGGATGTAATCCATCTCGGGCACCGCCGGGTCGTTGCATCCCTGGTTGGCGTCGTTCAGGTAAGCGGCGCCGCCGAAGGGATAGCAGGGGTCGTTCCAGCCGTCACCCGCGAAGCCCTTGGCGTAGAAGGTGGCCGCGTCGGTGAAGCTCTTGGTCCAGGACTGCTTGATCGAGGTGTAGCCGGAGAAGGTGTCCAGGAAGAAACTGGCTCCCAGTCCGCTTTTCCCGGCCTGGACCTTGAAGAAGTAAAGGCACATGATCAGATCGAAATCGGCGTCCGCGCCCTGCTGGTTGATGTTGACGTTGTAATAGGTGTAAGTGGCGCTGGTGGTCATCCAGCGCTCCTCAGGCCAGTAAACGCTGACCACGCCGCTCTTGGGCACGATGAAGTTCGCGATGCCGTAGTCGCCGGCCCAGGCGGGCATGTAGCCGGCGCTCAACATGCGCATCTCGCCGCCGTACAAGGTGTAGTAACGGCCGGCGGAACTTCCGGCGCTGATGAAGCCGTTAAAGGTCTCGAACTCGCCAGTGGCGGCGTACATGGCCAGCCAGCCGGCACTGGTGTCGCCTGGCGTGTTGAGCGCGTTGGGCAGCTCGAACTGGGTGTAGGACGGATAGTGCTTGTTGCACATGGTGGCGTTTTCGCAGGGCATGACGGCCCTGGTGGAAGCGCCGCGCACTATGGTTCCGCCCTGGGAGTTGCCCTGAGAGGTGACCACGTTCAGCACGAAGGGATTGTACCTTAAAACGTAGGCGATCTGGTTGTAGTAGAAATATCCGGACTGCTGCCTGTAGTAGTTGCCCACTTCCTGGGCCTCGAGCCTGTCGGGATACTCGACGCCGACGGCCATGGCGAAGTACTGGCCCGGGCTGACCACGTTGGCCACGGACGCGCCGTAGCCGGACATGACGTTCGAGCGGCGAGGGTTACCAATGGCGTAAATCCCTCTATTGGGGGCGCTGGACAGGTTGTCCGCCAGGTCGGTGGCCATCAGGTAGAAGGTGGTCCTGTCATAGAAGTCGTAGCGGGAGTCGGTGGTCGGGTCGTCCCAGGGGAAGTAGTCCGCCGTGACGGTGGCGCGGAACTCGTAGTTGCCGGCCTGGTTTCCGAAGTCCCAGATCGTGCTCCTGGAGCCGCACTCGGGATGGATGGCCTGGAAGGGCTTTTTCATGGTTACGACCGTCGATCCGGCGCAACCCATCTCGTTGAAGGGCTCGTAGCCCAGCGAGTAGTAGATGCCGTCCTCAACGTAGCAGTAGCCGCCGCCGTTGATGGACTGCTGGCAACCGGTGTCGCCCGCGCCCGGAAGGTGGCAGGTGGTACCGTCAAGGGCGATGAAGTCGGCGTTGTCGAACCTGGCGCTGACGCAGGTCTGGCAGGCCGAGGTGAACACGAAGGCGTTGGCCATGTACTCGTCGGAGTCCAGGTTGACGAGCCTGACCCAGCCGGTCGACTCGGCGCCCACTCCGCTGGTCGGGGTGTCGCCCATCTCGAGCGCGACCGTATGGCCGCCGATAACCGCCGTGGCGGCGCCGGAGCCGTTTCCGATGATGATCTGTCCGTCCTGATAGGATATCGGGATGGACTCGAAGTTAGCCTGGTCGCCCGGGGTTACCGAATCCTCGGAACTCGAGGGCCCCATGCATCCGGCAAACAAGAGCCCGGCGCATACCAGCGCGAGACCCATTAATTTGCCCGTCTTGAAAAACCTTTTCATCATTAAGTTCTCCTTTCAATAATGACTTTAAGTTTCAAATCCTAAATCTCTTACGAAAAATCCCTTTCAAAACACGATTAAGCTTGTATCACCCCCTCTTCGATTTTCCTTAAATTCCAATACATTGATTAAACCGATTACTATTTTATAAGACCTTGTTCCCTTAAATCCGAAATAAACTCCTTAATGTCCCCCGCCGCCCGATTGGGCTCGACCTCGAAGGCCTCGCATAAAGATTTTACCATATCTTCCTCTTCGGCGCCGCCTTCTTTTTCGATCAGCTTCCACAGGAAACAGCCCGTCTCGTTCAGACTGAAATAAAATTTGGTCTCGAGATGCAAAAGGACCGCGCTTCCGTCATCCAAATCCGTAAATACCACGTCTTCCCTTGCGCTATACTTCTTTCCCAATTTTATTTTCTCTCACCCTTGCAATAATCGTTCCGGCTAGAGTATTCAAAACCGAAAACGTTTTAAAATCAATACTTTAGAAGCGCTACAACCCTATCGAAAAATGTCATATGTCCCGAAAATCATGTACTTTTTTCGAGATAAAGACATAAAAGTCTAACAATTTTGCGCACTTCATCCTTTTCTACGCGACTCTATTGATTTAGCATATACCCAAATAATTGTCAATAGAAAAATTAAAAATTTTCATCTAAACCTATCCGATGAATAATAGACGCGTAATTCCATAAAACGTCACCCCTGGTCATCTCCTCGCAAGGCCAGAGTTATGTCAAGGCAACCCATCCTTTTCTCATGATCCGGAAAGAAGCGTGCCGTCTCAAGCCGCATGGACCATGACGGGCATTCGAGCGAAATCTTACGACGTCGCCAAGAAACCCTCGAAATTTTTTCAACGACTTCGTCCGGCCGGGCGAAAAAGCCCTCTCGACCGTCGGTCCTACTTGCCCTTGGCGGCCGCGAGCTTACGGGCCGGTCCCGTCTCCGGATATTCCAAATCCGGCGCCATGCCTTGAAGTTCGATCCATATAATGGTAACATTTTTGCAAATTCCAGGAATTGAAAGGAAAGGCGTTGAAAAAGGCATCTTTATTTATAGAGTTGATTTTGATTTTCTCCCTCTTCGCGGGCCTTGCGGGGGCCAAGTGCGGGGACAAGGACAAGTCGCCGGCCAAGGACCCCCTTAAGGAAAAGGCCCTCGAGCACTACGCCGAGGGCAGGCGGCTTTTCTTAAGTTGCGATCCCAACGTTTACGCCAAGGCCAAGGACGAGTTCGACATGTCTCTTTCCTTCTGGGAGGACAACCCCGAGGCCCTGGCGGCCCGGGCGGAGACGATCTCGATGTGGTACGGCTTCATGCTCCCCGAGGAGGCCTTCCAGGCGGCTTACATGGACGCCCAGCGGGCGGTCAGGCTGGACCCCGATCTGGACATGGGCTACAGGGCCATGGCCGACCTTTTCCGGCACCACCGCGACCCGGAAACGGGAGAGTTCGACGTGGAGTACGCCCTTTCCGTGATCGAGAGGGCCATGGGCAAGAACCCGGACTCGGCGGAGAACCTGTACGTGAAGGGCTCGATTTACCTTTCCCGGGACCCGGCGGCGGCCATCGAGATACTTCAGAAGGCGGTCTCGTTAAACCCTAACCTGGGCAAGTCATACTTTAACCTGGCCAGCGCGCGCCAGATGCTGGCCGACCGGATGAAACTCGAGCTGGCCAACGACCCGGAGAAGCTCGAGGAGGCCAGACAGGCCATCGACGCCCATTACGCCGAGGCGGAAAGGTTGCTTGGCTCTTACGTGCGGATAGTTCCGGGAGACCTGGCGGGATACTGCTCGAGCGGCATCGTCAAGCAAAGGTTGGGAAAAACGGACGAGGCTGAAACCATGTTCCAGGAAACGGTCAAGATCAACCGGTCGCCGGACAAGTCCCAGGACGTCTGGAGGATACTGGCCTATTTGCAGCTCGCCTCGATCGCGGAGACGCGGGATTCCGACCTCGAGGCGGCCAGGCTCTACCTGGACGGGGCCTACAAGCTGGCGCCCATGAACCGGGAAACCCTTCTGCGGCTTATCGACTTAAGCGGCAAACAAAAAAACGAGGATGACGTAAAACGCTTCGCCGAGGAGCTTCAAAAGGCCCAAACCACCATGCGCGAAAGGCTGGCTCCCCAGGCGGGCGACACGGCCGGGACCGCCGCCGGCGACGCGGCGGCCCCGATGCCCGGCGGCGACGAAGCGGCCGAGGGGGGGGACACGACCCGGCCCTCCCCCTGACGGAAAGGCCGCCTCCTTGGGTCATGGGCCCGCTTCAGGGGCCTGAAAGGAGGACCGAAAAGATGTTGAACTCGGGCGTCCTGGTACTGAACAAGTCGTTCATGCCGGTACACGTGACCACCGTTCGCCGCGCTCTCACGCTTCTTTACCAGGGCGTCGCCAAGGCCGTCAACGAGCAATACGAGGTCTTCAACTTCGACGACTGGAGCCAGCTCAAGCCGCTGGAGGGCCAGCCGTCGATCGGGCTGGTGGGAGGCTCGATCCGGGTCCCTCGCGTCATCCTTCTTACCACCTACAACCGCCTGCCCAAGCGGCACGTCAGGTTCTCTCGTCTCAATATATTCCTCAGGGACAAGAACACCTGCCAGTACTGCGGCCAGACCCTTCCCCGAAAGGAACTCAACATCGACCACGTGATCCCGCGCTCGAGGGGCGGGACCTCGGTATGGGACAACGTGGTCTGCTCCTGCTTCGAGTGCAACAGGAGAAAGGGGGGAAGAACGCCCGAGGAGGCGAGGATGCGCCTGATCCGCAAGCCGGCCCGGCCCAGGTGGACCCCCAGCTTCGGTTTCAGGTTCGATCCCCATAATTACAGGGAATGGGTGCCCTTCCTCGACTTCATAGACGCGTCCTATTGGCACGCGGAGCTTATGGAATGAAGAAAAAAATCGTCCTGGCCGTTATCGCCCTGGCCGCCGTCTCCTTTGGATGGTGCGCTACCAAGAGACTGTTCCAGGACGACGAGAAAAAAATCCTCGAAACCATCGAGCTCATGCGCCAGGCGGCCGAGGCCAAAAACACCGACGCCTTCATGGAGCACTTCTCGGGCGACTATTCAGACAATAGCGGAAACTCCAAGCTGATCGTCTACGGCATGGTCAAGAACATACTGGGCGGGCTGGAGAAATTAAACGTCACGGTCAAGGACGTGGACGTGCTCGTGACGGGAGACACCGCCTATGCCACCGTGACCGTGACCGCGGACGCGGTAAAAAGAGGAAAACGGATCGAGCCCTTCGGGACCGAGCAAAACCCCGAGCGGCCTCGCGTGACCTTCCGTAAAAGCTCCATGGGCAATTGGAAAATCGTCAAAGTGGACGACGTCAGAAGCAATTCATTTTAAAATCATCAATTTATACGGCTCATTCCGCTCCGGAATGATTCCCGACTATTTAACGCCCACTTTATATGAGGGTAATACTGGATAGGGCCAATAAGCTCAACTATCCGTTATTAAAATATTATTCCCATTCCATAAGCGGGGACCCGGCTTTGTCTCGACTCGTTCCGCCGCCTTGGAAAAGACCGCCATCCAATAAAGTTCACCCTTTCAGGCCATGAATTTTTTCATGTTTGAGGAGCCTCTTGCAAAATTCCCGCTTTGGAGTGCGGCGGCTCGACGCCGCTTTTCTTCCGAGCGGCTTGACGCGAGGCAAGCAGGTGTATTAATAGGCCTTGTCAAGCCAAGGCCATCGAAAGCGGTCTCAAGCGACCGAACTCCAAAGCGGCTATGCCGCAAAGAAAAGTACTTTTGCAAGAAGCTCTGAGAAAACAGAAAAAACGAAACCTCCCTTCCATAGTTTTTGGTCTGGAAAAAACACGCGGTTATGTTAAATCGTCAATATCCGGTATATGAAGCCGATAACGTCAATATTCCTAAACAACCGTTATAAAATAATAATAATAAACAAAGCCCCGGAAATCCATCCGGGGCCCTTCGAGATCAAAAAAGACGGTCAGGAGGCGGTGGAGCCAGCCGTGGCTTTATTTTCCGGGGACTTGGACGTGGGTTTGGTCTCGGTCTTAGGTTCGCTTTTAACCTCGGTTTTCGACTCGGTGGAAGGGGCTTCTTTTTCCTTGCCCGCCCCGTTGGCTTTCGTCTTCCCTCCATAGTCGGTTACGTACCATCCGCTGCCTTTCAGATGAAAGGAACTCTCGCTGATAATTTTCCTGACCTTTTTCTTTTTACAGATCGGGCATCGCGTAAGCGGCTTGTCGTTTATCCCCTGCCATTCCTCGAATATACCGCATTCGGGACATTCGTACTCATAGATAGGCATTTTAACAACCCCCAGAAGACCTGGATTTAATTAAATATTTTGGCACTCGCTCATTCCGAGTGCTACATAGCCGGTATTTAACGGCTTTTTTGCTCCCGTTCCTAATTATAACCATACGGGCCGGTTTGTCAAGCCGCTCGAGGCGCCCGCGGAAAAATTTTACCGCCTCATTTGTAGAAGACCGGCTGGGTAAGGGCCACCTTGCCGTCCTCGTCGGTTACCTTCACCCTGACGTAAAGTTCGTCTCCCTTGACCCGGTATATGCCGTACAGGCCCTCGGCCGTCTCCAGGACCTCTCCCTTGGCCCCTATGAACTCGATTCTGCACGGCTTTTCCGCCTCGACCCATACCTGGATCGACTCGGCCGTGACCTTGTATTGCTGCAGAAGCACTCCCGTGGAGCTGTAAAATTTCCCCTCCCTGATGGCCTGGAGAATTTTCTCCTGACTGCGATCGAGGGCGTCAACCATGATAAATCCACCGCCCGGCGGGTCCCCGATGAGGGGGTTTTTATGCACGAACTTGTGGGCGTCGTCCGTGGCCATGCCGTAAAATACGTAGCCTTGGGTCAGAAGCTGGTCCCACAGGGGCTCGGCCAGGGCGTTGTAGGAACCCGGCTGGGCGTTGATGACCTCGAAATGGTGAATGTTCTCGAGGGCCTTGAAGTCATCGGCGGTGACGAAGGCCAGGGGCGTGATCGGGTGGTTGAGGACCGGCACTCCTCCCTGGGCCAGGACGTCGTCTATGGCCCTCTGGTAGGCCGTGATTTTATCCTCCCCAAAGGCCGGGCGGATATAGCTTTTTATGCCCAGGCCGTTCACGTGCCATTTCATGGTGGTGATTTCCTCGCCCTTTATATATAGAAGCCCCTCCGGGGCCTCGAGTCCCTCGTGCCAGTAGTTGTGGTCGGTGAAGACGATGAAATCGTAGTCGTGGTCCGCGTACCAGTTCAGCGTGTTCTCCGGCGGGCCGTCGCCGTGGCGCGGCATCCTCTCCCCGTCGGTGTCGGAGTGGCAGTGGGTGTTGCCCTTGTACCAGTTGGACGCGAAGTAAGGCTCGAAGGCCATCCCCTCCCGGTTGGCCGCGGCCGGCTCGGGCATCTCGAGATATTGCTTCTTTATCTCCGGCGGGACCGAGGTCTGGGAAAAAGAAGCCCCGGGTAAAAGCAGCAAAAAAGCGAAAAGGATAAGATACTTTTTCATGGCCGACTCCTTCGAATTTTTCCCGGCGGCCCGAGGATGGGGACCCGACGCCGCCGGCCAGAATCTATTATAGTCTATTACGGCGAGAGGAAGTCCTCAAGCCAGGCCTCCGGGCGCGGCCGCGAGTCTTGCCCATGGAACGAGAGTGTTTTTCTTCCTTTCTTTTTTCTGGAATAGCATGGCGCGCCAAGCTACAATAGCCATATGCGTCTTCCACTCCGGGCCAGGCTTTTGTTCGTCATCGTCATCGGGGTGTTCGTGCCGATGGCGGTGTGTCTGGTTTTCATGATACGGGCGCACCGGCAAAACCTCGAGTCGGCCTTCCTGCGCCAGGGCAGGACCTTGGCCAACCAGATAATCGTCACCCGGCGCTGGCTTTCCATGCACGGCGGCGTCTACGTTTTCAAGTCGCCGTCGGTGAGGCCCAGCCCATACATGGAAAACTCCGAGACCACGACCCGCTCGGGCGATCCCATCAGTCTCAGGTCCCCCTCCCTGGTTTCCCGGGAGCTTTCCGAGCTTAGCGAGAGGGAGGGTCTTTCCACCTTCCGCATCGTGAGCGACAAGCCCATCAACCCCGCCAACTCTCCCGACGACTGGGAGACGGCGTCTCTCGCCGCCTTCCGGGAAGGGTCCCCCGAAACCCACGACGCGCCGGCCGAGTCGGACCAGACCTGGTTCAGGTACATGGCCCCCCTCCGGACCGAGGCTTCCTGCCACAAGTGCCACCAGGAAAGCGGGTATCCCGTGGGCTCGGTCCGGGGCGGCGTGAGCGTGCGCTTCCCGGTGGGCGAAGTCCTGGCCGAGTCCCGGGACAAGGAGAAAACCCTGGCCGCGATTATGGCCTTTATCGGTCTGGCCATGATGACGCTGGTGGCCGCCGGGACCAGGAGCGTGGTCTTGAAGCCGCTCTCCGCGATTTCCCGGGCGGTGGGCGGCGTCTCGGCGGGGGACTTCGAGAGCAACCTGAGAAGAGGGGCCAACGACGAGCTGGGGGACCTGGCCGAGGCGGTAATCCGGATGCGGTCCATGGTCCGAGACTACGGCGCGAGGCTGGAAAAGGAGGTCCAGGCCCGAACCGCCGAGCTCGAGTCCCTCAAATCCAGGGCCCAGAACGAAAGAGACTTCCTGATCAACCTTTTCGAGAAGATGGCCGACGGCATATGCGTCCTTTCCTCCGACGGCGAGAAAATAGAGTATATAAACCCCAGCCTGCGACGGACGCTCGGCCGCTCGGGCGACCTCGAGCGCGGAGATTTCCTGAGAGAGGCGGGCCTTACCGAGGCGGGCCTGGCCGGAGGATCGGGGGTCGAGTTTTTCAGGAGCGAGATCGCCGGGGCGGACGGCTCCCGGTTCTTCGACGTTCTGGCCACCTCCCTGGACGACTCGGACGGCGACTCGGGCAGGCTGCTGGTGTTCAGGGACATTACGGACAGGAAACGCCTCGAGGAAAAGCTTATCGAGGCTAACCGCGATCTCGAGATCAAGGTCCGGACCCAAACCGACGCCCTCCTCGAGCAAGAAAAGCTCGCCGCCCTGGGCGAGGTTTCCGCGGGCCTGGCTCACGAGATCAGGAACCCCCTCTCGGCCATCTTGAGCGGCATTGCCCTTATCGAGTCCAGGCGCCGCACGCCGGAGGAGGAGGACAGGATCATCAAGCTGATCAAAAAGGAGGCGAGGCGCCTCAATTCCTCCCTTACCGACTTTCTCCTCTTCGCCCGCCCGAGCCGTCCCAAGAAGGTCAGGCTCGACCTGGCCGGCTCGGTCAAGGAAATCGTCCAGCTTATCGAGGACGACGCCGAGATCAAGGGCGGGATCGAGATAGTAACGGAGCTCGAGGACCTGCCGCCCGTTCTTTTCGACGCCGACTCTCTTCGCCAGGTTATCTGGAACCTTTCGATCAACGCCATGGAGTCCATGAACGGGGAAGGACGCCTGATCATACGCTCCCGTGACCCCGGCGGCGGCCGCTGGGTCCTGGAGTTGGAGGACCGGGGCCCGGGGATTCCTCCCGAGGTGTCCAGGAAAATGTTCGATCCTTTTTTCTCGACCAAGCGCTCGGGCGCCGGCCTTGGTCTGAGCATCGTGAGAAGGATCGTCCATTCCCACGGCGGGGAAATCACGCACCAAAACCTCGAAAATGGAGGGTCCAGGTTCACCATAACCGCGCCCGTCGAGGCCCCGGACGAGCCGGTGGAGGAAGAGGCTTTATAAAAATGACTCCCGAACGTCGTTCGAGTTGTGGCCAAGACCGGCGCGATAGGCTATTATCTTTAACGCCCTTGAGGAGCGAGATCGATGACGCGTGAAAACATACTGCTTGTAGAAGACCAGGAAACCACCCGCGAGTTCGTGAGCATGATTCTCTCCGACGCGGACTATAACGTGGACGTCGCCGTCGACGGGACCGAGGCCATCGAGCGCCTTGACGAGAAGGCCTACGACCTCGTGCTTACCGACCTGAAGCTGGGGGACATCTCCGGCATAGACGTGCTGAAAAGGGCCGCGGCCCTTCGCACCCCCCCCGCGGTCATCATCATTACCGCCCACGGGACCATCGAGAACGCGGTCGAGGCCATCAAGATCGGGGCCTACGATTACCTGACCAAGCCCGTCAGCTCGGACCAGCTCCTCCACAGCATCGGCCGGGGCATGGAGCACCACCGCCTCAAAACCAGGGTGAAAAAACTCGAGAGCCAGATCGAGCGCGTGTACAGGTTCGAGAACCTGGTGGCCAAAAGCCCCAAGACCAGGCAGCTTATCGAGACCATCAGCCAGGTGGCGGCCTCGGACGCGACCGTTTTGATCGAGGGCGAGTCGGGCACGGGCAAGGAACTGGTCGCCCGCGCCATCCACGCCAACTCGATGCGCAACGACCATTCCTTCGTGGCCATCAACTGCGGCGCCATGCCCGAGACGTTGCTCGAGAGCGAGCTTTTCGGTTACACCCGGGGCGCCTTCACCGGGGCCAACGACAACCGGAAGGGACTCTTCGAGGAGGCCCACCTTGGCTCGCTCTTCCTGGACGAGATCAGCGAGACATCGCCCGCCTTCCAGGTCAAGCTCCTTCGCGCCCTCCAGGAGGGAGAAATAAGGCGCGTGGGCGACAACAAGCCCATCAAGGTCGACGCCAGGATCATCGCGGCCTCCAACCGGGACTTAAGGGCCCTGGTCGAGTCGGACCAGTTCAGAAAGGACCTGTATTACCGGATTAACGTTATCCCCATCCGGATACCGCCGCTGCGCGAGAGGAAAGAGGACATTCCGCCACTGGCCGAGTTCTTCATCAACAAGTACGCCAATAAAAAAGGCGGCGACCTGCCCGGCATCGACCACGAGACCATCGAGCTGCTCGAGAAACATTCATGGCCGGGAAACGTGCGCGAGCTGGAAAACGTGATCGAGCGGGCCCTGGTCCTTACCCGGACCGAAACCATATTGCCCAGGGACCTGCCTCCCGAGATTCAGGCGGCCAGCGCCGAGCCCGGCGCCGAGGAGGAGGCCCTGAGCATGAAACAGGTCGAGAAGCTTCACATCCTCAAGGTCCTCGATATTACGGGCTGGAATCAGACCGAGGCCTCGAAAATACTCAACATCGGATACAACACCCTGTGGAGGAAAATGAAGGAGTACTCCATCAAGAAACCGAACTGACCGCGTCCCGGCTGCCACGCCAAAGATCGGCCGCCCTCGGAGGCCGACGCCTCGAGCTAAACCTTCAAGGCCCCCACCAGGTCCCTGACGTCGCTTATGCCCTTTCTTTCCATGTACCTCTCGATACCGCTTATGGCGTTAATCGGGGCCCTGGGGTCGATAAAGCTGGCCGTGCCTATCTGGACCGCGCTCGCGCCCGCGAGCATGAACTCGACGGCGTCCTCGGCCCCGCATATGCCCCCGATCCCCACGACCGGGATTTTCACCGCCCCGGCGACCTCGTACACCATGCGCAGGGCCACGGGCTTGATGGCCGGTCCCGAGAGCCCTCCCGTCACGACGCCCAATACCGGCCTCATGCTCTCGATATCGATGGCCATTCCCTTGATGGTGTTGATAAGGCTCACGGCGTCGGCCCCCGCCTCCTCGACGGCCAGCGCCATTTGTGCCACGTCTCCCACGTTGGGCGAAAGCTTGACCCAAAGGGGCAAATCCGTCTCCTGCCTGGCCCTGGCCACCAGCTCGGCGGCGGTCTCGGGCGCGCTTCCAAAGGCGATGCCGCCGGCCTTCACGTTGGGGCAGGATATGTTCAGCTCGAGTCCGTGGACCCCCTCGGCCCGGCTCAGTTTTTCCGCCAGAAGGCAATACTCCTCCGCGGTGTCACCGAGGACGTTGACCACCACGGTGGCCCCGCTTTCCCTCAGCCAGGGCAGCTTCCTAGCGACGAAGGCCTCGAGGCCCACGTTCTCGAGGCCGATGGCGTTGAGCATGCCGCAGGGCGTCTCGGCCATGCGGGGAGGGACGTTGCCCCGCCTGGGCTCGAGGGATATCCCCTTTACCACCACGGCGCCAAGGGCGGAAACCGGATAACTCGACGCGAAAACCTCGCCGTAGCCGCAGGTACCCGAGGCCGTGGCCACCGGGTTCTTCATCTTAACGCCGCCCACGTCGATCTTATACGCGGTCATCCAAAGCCTCCCAGTCGATTTCAAGAGCGTCGAAAACCGGGCCGTCCTTGCAGACCCTCAAGTTGCCGCCGGAAGAGCCGGGGATCGAGCAGGTCATGCAGGCGCCCATGCCGCAGCCCATGCGGGCCTCGAGGCTGACCTGACAGGGAACGCCGCGGGCCTCGGCGATCCGGGCCGTCTTCCTCATCATGGCGCGGGGACCGCACGCCAGTATGACCGCCTTCCCCATGCCCGGCTTCTCAAGCAGCCTCTCGAGCAGGTCCGTGGTCAGTCCCTTCTCTCCCCGGCAGCCGTCGTCGGTGCACACGGCCGCGTTGGAAACGGTCTGGGCCACCTCGGGCTCCATCACCAGGCCCCTCTCGTCCCTCGACCCGTAGATGAAGTCCACCAGGGGCGGGGACTTGAGACGGGAGATATGCCTGGCCGCCGCGTAAAGGGGGACCACGCCAAGACCGCCCGCCACCATGACGTACCTGTCCGGGTAAGGCTCGAGGCCCCAGCCCGAGCCCAGAGGACCGATCATGTCTATCTCTTGAGGGGGCCTGAGGCGGGAAAGCGCCCTCGTGCCCCTGCCCCGGACCTCGAAGAGAAACTCGACCCATGGATTGCCCTCCCCGTCCTCGCCGGACTGGAGGAGCGAAAGGGGACGGCGAAGAAGAGGATCAAAGCCCGGTCCCGCGCCCACCATAAAGAACCTTCCCGGCTCGATGAGCGTCGAGGGACCGTCCACCTCGAGCTTCAGCCTGTATATGCCGCGCGCCGCCCTGCGGTTCTCAACGACTCGAGCGACCACTGGATTCATCCGTCTTCCTCCAATCTTTTGGCCATGACTATGGCGTCCTCCCCCGTGTCCGCGTAATACTTTTTTCTTACCGCCACCACCGCGAACCCCAGGCGCCGATAAAACTTTACCCCCGACTCGTTGCCATGCCTGACCTCGAGCCAGACAATGGCGCCGCCCCTCGCGGCCGACTCCACGCCAAGCCGGGACATTAACAAGGCGCCCACGCCCCGTCTTCGGTATTTCGGTTCCACCGCTATCTTCAAAAGGTGGACCTCGTCCAATACCAGGTACGAGCACGCGTAGCCCGCTATTTTACCGTCCTTTTCCGCCACGAGAAAAACCACGTTGTCCTCGCCGAAATAGGGAAGGTACATCGATATGGGCCAGGGAGTGGGAAAAGAGACCTTCTCGATCCCCAGGATATCGATGAGGTCCTTCTCGCTCGCCCTTCTCGCGACGAATCCCGGGCCCATGACGCGCGCTCTTTTCGTTTTTCCCTCTCCTTGCATTTCGCCTTTTCCCGCGGCCGCCTTCTCCCCGCGCGGTCAGGCGATCCTGATAACGACCTTGCCCCGATGCCGGCCGGAGGCCATGTACTCCATCGCCTCCCTGGCCCGGCCGAAGGGAAAGACCTTATCCACCACCGGCCTCATCCCCGAGAGCGCGACGGCCCGGTTCATGTCCTCGAGGACCTTGCGCGGTCCCACGAAAATTCCCTGCACCGTAATGGCGTTCATCAGGATGAGCCTCACGTTAAGCTCGGAGGACGTCCCGGCCAGCACTCCTATTACGCTGACCCTTCCTCCCATCCGGCAGGCCTTGAGGGAACGCTCGAGCGTTCCCGCTCCTCCGACCTCGATCACGTGGTCCACGCCCTCGCCGCCGGTCATCTCCCTGACGATGCCGGGCCAATCGGGGTTTTGCTTGTAGTTGACGGTCTCGTCGGCCCCGAGTTCTCGCGCCCGGTCCAGCTTTTCGTCGCTCGAGGAGGTGGCGATGACCCTGGCGCCCGCCAGCTTGGCGAACTGGAGGGCGAAGGTCGAGACGCCCCCCGTGCCCAGGGTGAGGACCGCGTCTCCCGGCTTGACGCTTCCCCTGGCGACGAGCGCGTTCCAGGCGGTCACTCCCGCGCAGGGAAGGCAGGCCGCCTCCTCACAGGAAAGGTGATCGGGTATCCCGGCCACTCCCTCCTGGCCGAGCGTCACGTATTCCGCCAAGACCCCGTCGAGTGGGCCGCCCAGGGTGGACCGGGCCTCTTCCCGGCTTGGCTCCCCCTTGATCCATCTCTGGAAAAATGAGGTACAGACTCGGTCGCCCTCTTTCACCCGCGTCACTCCCTCCCCGGTTTTGACTACCTCGCCCGCCCCGTCGGACAGGGGAGTGAGTGGAAGGGGCTGCCTCGGATTGTATAGGCCCTTCACGGTCATGAGGTCGCGAAAGTTGAGGGACGCCGCGAGCATTCTGACGACGACCTCGCCCGGCCCCGGCTTCGGCTCGGGGGCCTCGACGACGGCCAGGTTGTCCAGCCCGAAGGAGTCGTTAATGACGTATTTCTTCATCCAGGGCCTCCTCGCGATCGATTTCTTTCATGGAGCCGATATTACCCTTCATCCGGTTTTTCGGCAAGACCGGGATTTTTCAGATAAGAAAGCTTCTTGCAAAAGTCCCTTTCTTGGCGGCATAGCCGCTTTGGAGTGCGGTCGCTTGAGACCGCTTTCGATGGCCTTGGCTTGACAAGGCCTATTAATACAACGGCTTGCCTCGCGTCAAGCCGCTCGGAAGAAAAGCGGCGTCGAGCCGCCGCACTCCAAAGCGGGAATTTTGCAAGAGGCTCAAGAGTCAAAATAATATCGAAAAACAGTTTGACATTGAATCGAGTTAATTTATAATATTGCCGTTGGTTCGCCTTTTATTAAGGCGGGTTGGATTTTTTTCAAGGGATCAAAGAGGTTACAGATGAACATTTACGTGGGAAATTTGAGCTACACGTCCACTGAGGACAGCATCCGTCAGCACTTCGAGCCGTTTGGAGAGGTGGCTTCGGTCAAGATCATCGAGGACCGGGAAACCGGCCGCTCGCGCGGTTTCGGTTTCGTCGAGATGCCCAACGACTCCGAAGGCCAGGCCGCCATCGAGGCCTTGGACGGCAAGGACCTTGACGGCCGTCCCATCAGGGTCAATGAGGCTCGTCCGAAAACCGACCGCCGAGGAGCGGGATCGAGGGGACCTCGCAATCGCGCGTGGTAGCTCCCCAACCTCTTTGTGAGGCCCCAAGGCCCCGAGTTCAGTTTGAGTTCGCCAAGGCCAGCGTCATCCAGACCAAGCCGTAAAAGTGGAAAAGCCCAAAAGGCCTCCGCTTACCTGCCTTTGGCCGGCAGCCCCCATGAATGTTCGTTTCGATGGTGTGAGGAAAGACTCGTCTCTAAAGTTTTAGGCCCCGCGCCTTTCGACTTGTTCCAAATATTTGTGCTAGCATGAAGGATATGCCTGAAAAATCGACGATCGCGGCGCCGGGGAAATGGGGATTGGCCGCGCTGATTTCGGTCCTCGCCGCGGGGATCGTGCTCGGCTACCTCATGGGCAAAGGCTCGGGAAAATCGAAGGCGTTGGCCAACTTGACGGGCCTTAAGGTCATACTCGTCGGCGTGGACGGGGCCGAGTGGAACATCCTGACCCCGATGATGGAAGCCGGACGCCTGCCCACCTTTTCGCGCCTGGCCAGGGAGGGCTCGAGCGGCAAGCTTCGCAGCTTAAAGCCCATCCTCAGTCCCATCATCTGGACCAGCATCGCCACGGGCAAGACCCCCGAGAAGCACGGCATTACCTGGTTCATGGTCAAGGACCCGGAGCATAGCCGGCGCATGCCCGTCCAGTCGACCATGCGAAGGTCCAAGGCCGTCTGGAACGTCCTTTCCGACAACGGGCTCACGGTGGGCGCCATCGGCTGGTGGGCCAGCTTTCCCGCCGAGAGGGTCAACGGCTTCGTTATCAGCGACTACGTGGCCTATCACGCCTTCGGGCTCTCGGGCCAGGACGTTAAAACCAGCCTGGGCAAGACCCATCCCGCGGCGCTCTTCGACCTGGTTTCCTCGCGGCTCATCGATCCCCTGTCCATAAAGAGGGAAGAAGTCGAGCGCTTCATGCCCCTTACCGACCAGGAATGGGAGTTCAGCGTCAGCCAGCCCTTCGATTTCGGCAACCCCCTGCATCACTTCATGTACGCCCTGGCCACGGCCAAGGCCTACCGGTCGGTGAGCCTCGAGCTTTACGGCGACTACGACCCGGCCTGGATGGGCGTGTACTTCGAGCAGGTGGACAGCCTCAGCCACCTGTTCATGAAATACACCGAGCCCAAAATGGACGGCATGAGCGACGAGTTCTTCGAAAAGTACAAGGACGTGATCGAGAACTATTACGTCTACCAGGACGAGATACTGGCCGACTTCGTCAAGGCGGCCGACGAGAACACCATCATCATCGTCTGCAGCGACCACGGCTTCAAGACCGGCGACCTCAGGCTGGCCGAGAACGAGGCCACCTCCGTGGCCAAGGCCCACTTGTGGCACGAGATGGACGGCGTGGTCTTCCTGTGGGGAAAGCCCTTCAAGGCCGGATACGAAATCGAGGGCGCCTCGGTGCTGGACATAACCCCCACCACCCTTTACGCCATGGGCATGCCCGTGGCCCGGGACATGGACGGAAAGCCCCTCCTCTCAGCGGTAAAGGCGGAGTTCCGCTCGGCCCATCCCGTCGCGTGGATCGAGACCTACGAGTCGGAAACCGAACCGGACGCGGACTACTCGGCGCCCCAGGACCCGGGCGTTGACGAGGAAGTGGCGGCCAAGCTCGAGGCCCTGGGCTATATCGGGTCCAACGTCAAGGACGACGAGATCAAGGCCAACCTGGTAAAGCAACTCCTGGATAAAGGAAACTACGCCAAGGCGGGGGAAGAGGTCGAGGCGGTCCTTGCCCGCGACCCGAAAACGCCCTGGGCCAGGGTCCTCAAGGCAAGGCTTCTCGAGCGCGAAAATAAAAGCCGGGAGGCCGAGGCCATTTTCAGGGAGATGGCCCGCGAGACCGAGGGCCAAATCGAGCCGGCCGACCGCGTCCATTACGCGGAGTCCCTCCAGGCCCTGGCCGTTTACAACCATACCCGCGGCGACGCCGAGGAAGCGGCGAAAAACCTTGAAAAGTCGATCGAGCTGTTCCCTCAGGACCCGGACACGGCCTACAACCTGGGCGTGGTGAGGGAGGGCCAGGAAAATTACGCGGCCGCCATCGAGGCCTACCAGAAGGCGGTGGATTTATCGCCCTCTCATTTTCTGGCGCTTAACAACCTGGGCAACTGCTACCGCAACGTGGGAGAAATCCAGAAGAGTCTGGCCGTTTACAAGAAATGCATCGAGGCTAACCCCAAACATCTCGAGTGCCATTTCAACCTCGGCGTCTATTATATCAATCTCGGCTCGCCCTCGGAGGCGGTGAAGGAGTTGGAGGAGGCCAAAAAGATAGACGCGGACCACCTTCAAACCGCCATCGCGCTGACCGAGGCCTACATGCTAAATGGCGAAACGGAAAAGGCCCTGGCCTCGGCCGCCGATCTGTCAGGCGGCGACCCGGGCAACGTGGGCTACCTTCTCTTGAAAGCCAAGGCCCTCTCGCTGGCGGGGAAAAAAGATGAAGCCGCCGAGGCGATCTCCGAGGCCGGGCGGCTGGACCCGGAGGGAGTAAAACAAGCCGTGGAAAAGGACCCCGCCCTCTCGAGCCCGGCGACCGCCGGCGGGACTCGCCCGTCCGGCCCCAATAAATAGCCGGTCTTTATAAAGAGGCGCCGTCGGGCACGATGGAAAAGGGCACGCCCGACTCTCTTACGGCCGCGATGAATTCCTCCGCCCATTTGAACCAGGTCGTTCCCGGATACTCCTTGAGCAAACGTCGGGCGATGACCACGGCCTTTCCCCTGCACAGCTCGGCCCGGGCCTCCGAGCGCCACGGCTCGGGCCGCTCGAAATCGTCCGCCAGCTCGAGGTATCTCTCGGCCATCCTCTTCATTACCTCGGGAGCGTTCGCGGATTCGGGATACCTCTCGAGCCAGGACTCGTATCCCTCGATCTCCAGCGCCTTGCACTCGGGATACCCGGCGCCGTCAAGGCAAAAGCCGTCCTCCACGAGCATGAGCGCCCCAAGGTCCGCCGGAGAGCCGCCCTTGCCCTCGGAAACCAGACGCTCCAAAAAATAGTGGCCCTCCTTGCGAAGACGGGCCTCGCCGACTCCTTCTTTGCGGGCCCGGCTTCGGCGGAGAAGGGCAAGGCGGTAAAGCGTCTCGCTCGCCGCGTCCTCCACGTCCCCGACCGGCCGAAGGGCCGGGTTTTGCCCGCAAGGCTTGACCGGAAGCCACTTGGTGTACCTCATGTCGCGAAGAACGGAAAGGCATTGCCAATCCAGCCTCGAGGCCTCGATCAGATAATCGGCGGCCTCTTTATCCCTTCCCTGGTTGAAGGCCGACCGGCCGGCCAGGAAGAGATTCTCCGCCTCGGTATAAGTCTCTCCTTTTCCCGGGGCGGAATCTCCCGGAGAGTGGAAAGGCTTCCTGACCGGGCCGGCCTCGCTTACTCCTAAAAGAAGGAAACAGAAAATGAGCGAGACGACGATCGCGATAAAGGCCGCGTGGACTTTATCCTCCATGATAATAGGAAGCCGCGTTTTACGAAACCAGTTCGATTTTTCCACCATCAAAGATAAATAGCACGGATAAAGGCTTAATTGAAACGGTTAGGATATTCTAGTAACATCCTTTCCAGGTTCATTGGCGCGCGGGCTCGACGGCCTTACGACCGGGCCCCTCGGACGGCTTGGGCGCGGCGCGTATATAACCGGGCCAAGAGGTTTTTTTATGGCGAAAAGCGAAGGCAAATCCAGGACGTTAACTTTTTTGATCATCATCATTCTTTGCGTCTGGGCGGCGGTGGTGGGCGGCTACCTGGCCAATCAGAGGCGGGAAACCTCCGCTTCCCCCGCGGTCAAGCCCAAGTCCCCCCAAAAGCCGGGCATCGGCCAACGGGACGTCAAGTGGGACAAGGAGAGGTGGACGGGCATATATCAGGGCAACCAGAAGATAGGCTACGCCGTCTCGAGGGTCGCGGCCTTCGGTACCGGCTACAGGCTTTGGAACGTAAGCAGGATAAGGCTCGAGCTCCTTAACCAGACGCAGGATATCTCTTTGGACGTCCAGGCCAAGGTGGACGATCGATACTCGATCGACGAGGTAGAGTTCGAGGCCAAGTCCGGCTACATGGAGTTTCGCGCCCGCGGCGTAAGAGTCGGCAAGGACCTGGACCTGACCATTAACACGGGGGGAAAAGAGATCAACCATCGTCTCCACTTCGACGAGCCGCCCAAAATGGGTGAGGACTGGATCATGCGCGAGAGCCTGGCGGACGCCGCGCCGGGGGACTCGATCCAGTTCAGCTTCTTCGAGCCCATGAGCCAGAAGAGCCTTCCCATGCGGGTGAAGGCGGTCGCGGAGGAGGAAGTCGAGATCGAGTCGAAAAAATACGACTGCCTCAAGCTGGAGATCACCATGGCGGGCCAGTCGCAGTGGGCCTGGATTTCCCGGGACGGCGAACTGGTTAAGGAATACCATCCCGGCACGGGCTTCACCACCTTGATGGAGGACAGGGACAAGGCGCTCGACGTGGACTGGGAGGCGGCCGGGCACGTGGACATTATCAGCCGGCTCATGGTCCCCTCCAGCTCGGTGATAAACAAGCCCCGCTCGGTCGGCCTGTTAAAGGTCGAGCTCCAGGAGGCCCCCCTCGAGGGACTCGAGCTATCGTTCCCGCCGAGACAGACCGTCGCGGGAAGAAAAGTCACCGTGACCATGGAGAGGGCCATACCCGCCATTGGATACGCCCTGCCCATTGCCGAGTCCCTGCCCGACAAGGCGGAAAAGATGAAGAAGTGGCTCGAGCCCACGCCCTTTATTCAAAGCGGCGACGAGAAAATCATCGAGGCCGCCAGGGCCGCCGCGGGCCAAAGCCAGGACGCGGTGACGGCCGTGGACCAGATCATCCTCTGGATGGACCGGGAGATAGAGCCTTCCCTGGTGACCAGCATCCCCTCGGCCCTCGAGGTCCTGGAACGGAAAAAGGGCGCCTGTAAGGAGCACTCAATATTATTCGTGGCCATGGCCCGCTCCCTCGGGATTCCCGCCAGGATGGCCGCCGGGATCGTTTACTCGGACGAGCAGATAATCGACGGGTTCTACTATCACGCCTGGGCCGAGGTATACCTGGCCGACGCCGACGGGCACGGACAATGGGTGGCGGTGGACCCGACCTTCCACCAGAACCCGGCCGACGCCACGCACCTTCGGCTCATACTGGGGGACATGGAGGACATGATTTCCCTTATGAACGTGGTGGGCGTGCTCAAGGTGAAAGTGGAGGACTACAAATGATCCGGGCCGAGCGTCTTACCAAGGAATACTCCGGGTTCCGGGCCGTTGACCAGGTGAACCTTCACGTGGCCGGCGGCGAGATATTCGGTTTCCTCGGACCCAACGGAGCGGGAAAAACCACCACCATCAAGATGCTCATCGGCCTTCTGAAACCCACGGAGGGCAAGGTCTTCATTGGCGGCCACGACCTCGAGACCGACCCGGTGGCCGCCAAGGGCATGGTCGGGTTCATTCCCGACCGTCCTTACCTGTACGAGAAGCTCACGGGCGAGGAGTTCCTCCGCTTTATGGCCGGGCTCTACGGCGTCGAGGGCGCCGAGGTGGGAAAAAGGATCGACGAGCTTCTGAGGTTTTTCGACCTCTCCGACTGGAAGAACGAGCTTATCGAGAGTTATTCCCACGGCATGAAGCAAAGGATCGTCATGGCCGGCGCCCTCATCCACAAGCCCAGGGTGATAATCGTGGACGAGCCCATGGTGGGGCTCGATCCCAAGGGGGCCCGGCTCCTTAAAGAGGCCTTCCGCCTCCTGGCCGACGAGGGGTGCGCCATCTTCATGAGCACCCATACCCTCGAGATAGCCGAGCAGATGTGCGACCGGCTGGCCATCATCAACGAGGGCAAGATCATCGCCGAGGGGACCATGGAGGAACTCAGGAAAGCGGCCTCACGCTCGGAAGTGGACCACCTCGAGGACGTCTTCCTCTCCCTGGTGGGAAGCGAGGACATGAAGGACCTCATCGAAAGCCTTAAGCTTTAAACCCGCCGAAAAAATTGACATGAAAAACGACCCCCGCCAGGAAGAGCCTCGCGAAAAAGAAACGGATATCTTAATGCCCAACGAGGACGGCTGCCTCATGTGCGGCTCCTGTTGCGGCCCGTATTTCTCGCTCTACGTGGGGGAAACCGACGAGGAGGCCTGGGCCGCGAGCGGCAGGCAAGACCTCCTCGATATCCTGGAGTGGGAAAGGGACCGCGTCGCCTGGGACGAGCGCGGTCCTTATGACTCGGAAACGGGTGAGCGTCTCGAGAAGTGTCGCTTCCTCGAGAAGCTTCCCGACGGACGGGCCCTTTGCGGCATCCATGAGGCCAAGCCCAAAATATGCCGCGATTATCCGCCCGGCTCCTCCGAGTTGTGCGCGTTGTTCGGGAAGCCGCCTCGCGGAGGAGGAGACTCGAGCGGCTCGGGAGGGGCCTCCGGCGGGGGCTGACCCGGACCGGGAAGGCCGCCGCCTCGCCAATCGCCGCCCGGACCGTCCGGCCCATGGCCGCCGGGAAAGCCGCGGGGAGGGCCCATCGGACCCAGGACGTTCCTGAACTTGCGCAGGCGCTCGCAGCGCTCTCTCCAAAGTATTTGTTGCTCCTCGCCGAGGATGGAGGCGACCTCATCCTCGAGCCCCTTAAGCTCCCCGTCCATCTCCTTTCGCTTCTCTTCCCTGATTTCGTTTATCTTGTCGAACTTGGCCTCGAGGATTTCCTCCACCTTCTCCGTCTGGTCCTTGGAAAGATCGAGGTCATCCGCGATGTGGCGGGCAAGGTCCCTCGGGTCCTTGAACGGTTTGTGCATGGCGTCGTGTATCATCTTTTGCCCCACGAATAAGGTTATGCCGGCCCCTATGGCGATCCCGCAGATAAGGATCGCGAGACCCATGAAGGCGGACCGCCACTTCCGGGCCAGGGCGCGGTAGTCGGCGTCGCCGGTTTTTTTGTCGCTTATGTTTTTTTCCGAGCTCATAACGATCCCCAAAACGAGAAGTCCACGAAGGCGGTTAAAAGAGGGTCGGAAAAAGCCCGGAAAACCGACGCTATAACGTAAAGCGCCGGCGCCGAGGCCGCCGCCCCCATGGCCGCGACCCAGGCGAGCTGAACGTCGGCCCGGATAGGTCCCCGCTCGATTTTCCCGATCCTTCTCATCACCCCGTCGGCCACGTCCACCCGGGGTGGCGGGAGGCCGTCGGCCCGGCGGGAAAGCTTCTCGATGTATTTTATCTCTTTCATGGCCGCTATTCTCCCAGCCTCTCGTTTAAAAGTTTTCTGAGTTTGTTCTTGGCCCTCCAGCACTGGACCTTGACCATGGCGGGGGACCAGCCCGACATGTCGGCCGCCTCCTCGACGCTCAGCCCCTCCACGTAACGAAGGGTCACGATTAAGCGGTCGCGAGGGGGAAGCTGATCCAGCACGGCCTCGAGTATCTCGAGGGCCTCGTCGGGACTCATCTCCTCGACCGGGGCCGACAGGCGGTCGTGCATGTCCTCGATGGACACCGAGCGCCTCGAGCGCTCCCTTGCCAGCCGCTTCCAGTAGGCGTAGCCCACCCTGGTGGCGATACGGGAAAGCCAGTGCTCGAGAGGGGCCTTGCCCTTGTAAGTGGAAAGGCTGGTATAAGCCTCGACAAAGGCGTCCTGCACCAGTTCCTCGCGCGCGCCGGCGTCGGACGTGAACCGTCTCATGATGGCGGCAATCCTGGACTGGTACCTCTCCACGACGATCCGGTAAGACTCGCCGTCTCCATCCAGGCACCGGCGAGCCAGGTCCAGGTCGGCCTCCAGGGCCGCGGAATCCAGCGCGGAATCCTCGACCGCCAACTCGTAGGCCATGGGAACGGCCGGGGACCCGGCGAGAAATCCCGCCGGGCCCAAGGCCTGGAAGAAAGGGTGAAGGGTGGGTAAGCTCAACTTAAAACCTCTCCGTTTTTATTTGTCCGACCAGGGCCTCTTATGCTCGGGCCGAGACTTGTCCATGGCCTTTAAGGACTCGATCTGTTCGTCCGTCAGGTTCAGATCGTGGACCAGGTCGCGCAGTTCCATCATTTTGTCCGGTCCGCCGCCCATTTCAGGACCGGGACCCCCGCGGCGATGGCCCTCATGGTTTTCCTTGAACCGCTTCATGATCTCGCTTTGCTCCGGGGTGAGGACCTTGCGGCACTCGGCTTGAATTTGCGTCTTAATCACCGCCGCCTCGCCGATGGACGCGCCCAAACCGGCGGCCGCCTCCCGGATGGAGGCCTCGTCCGGGACCTCGGCCTCGCTCTCCTCTCTAATGATATCATGCCAGGACTTCATTTCATCCATTACCGGCTCGAGCCTGGCCCTGGCGTTTTCTTGAATGGCGTCCAGTTGAGCCACCTGTTCGTCCGTGAGGTTAAGGTCCCGCTCGAGTTCGGCCAGTTCGGCGAGCATACCGATCATGCCCTTGTCGCCATGGCGGGGGTGCGGCCCTTCGCCGTCTGGACCCTCGCGGCGTTCATCCCTGAAGGCGCGAAGGGTCGCCATCTGCTCGTCCGTAAGTATCTTCTCCAATTCCGCGTGTTTAGCCTTCATATGACCCATCATGGGAAAGGCGCCGTCCTGGCCGTCTTCGCCCTGGCCCATGGCCGCGTATCCAAAGCCCATGAAAGCCAAGGTGATAAATATTACCATTCCAATTATCACTCTTTTATTCATACGAATTACCTCCTGGTTTATTGTTCGGGTGAATCATTCTCCCTATGCCCCATTAGTAAGGATCGGAACATGAAAGTTACACCAAAGGGCCGGATTTTTTTTAAAAGTATCGCCCGGACGGGTAAAATTGAAATATCTATTTAATATCAGGTCTTTAGGCAAATATAAAATTACGTGACCGGCCTTTGCCCGCAAAAAGAACCCGGCTTTTGCCGACCCGGCCGGCGCGTCGCGACCTCGCGAGAGGACAAGTCGGAAGACGCAGGCAGAGGCTTTATCGAGTCGACCCTTAGCGCCACCGCGCCGTGGTCCTCCATGACCTCGCCGATAAGAAGGAAAGCCCGGTCACGCCTCAACAGGTGGCAGTAACGCTCGTAAGCGGCCGGAAAAAAAACGCTCTCGTAAATATCGGACTCGTCCTCGAAGCTCACGAACTCCATGGCGTCCCCCTCCCGGGTGATGGCCAGCTTGGAGGTCAGCGCCCATCCGATCATCATGGTCCTTTTGCCCACCTTGCCGCGCATGAGCCTGGCCGGCGTGAGGGGAAGGCCGGCCGCGCTTTCCTTATAAAAGACCAGGGGATGGCGCGAGGCGAGAAGTCCCAGGGCCTCCCGCTCCTGGGCCAGCAAGGTCCGCTCGGGAAGCACGCCGGCGTTTCGCGGGGGCCTAAGCTCCGGCCTGAAAAGCCCCATCTGGGCGCCTCGGCGCGAGCGGGACCAGGCGTTCAGTACCCACATGGTCTCGGCGCGCTTTTCCCGTCCCGCGAGGGCGTCGAAACACCCGGCCTTGACCATGAGCCGCGCTCCCTCCGGGTCCGGGTCCAGGCGGTGGAGGAAATCCTGGAAGCTCTCGTAATCTCCCGCTCTTTCCCGCTCCTCCACCACGCGCTCCATCAGCTTTCGCGAAAGCCCCTTGATCTGCATCAGACCGATCCTGATGGCCCTTCCCTCCGGGACGTAGGCCTCCTTGCTTTTGTTGACGTCGGGAAGCAGCACCTTGAGACCCATGCGGCGGGCCTCGGATAAGTAGGCGAAGGCCGAGTAGTAGCCCCCCTGGTTCGAGATCACCGCCGCCATGAACTCGGCGGGGTGGTAAGTCTTAAGCCAGGCGCTTTTAAAGGACACCAGGGCGTAGCTGGCCGAATGGGGCTTGCAGAAGCTGTAGCCGGAAAAGCTCATGATCATGTCCCATATCCGCCCGACCATGTCCGGGGTAAGGCCCCGAGCGGCCGCGCCCGAGGAGAATTTCTCCCTTAGCTCCATCAGCCGCTTTCGCTTGTGCTTCTTGGAGATGACCTTGCGAAGCTCCGAGCCCTCCTCAACCGTGAACCCACCAAGCTCGACCGCCACCTTCATCACGTCCTCCTGGTAGACCATGATCCCGTAGGTCTCGGAAAGAAGCTCCGAAAGACGGGGATGGATCGGGTCCCAGGCCGCCCCGTGAAGACGCTCGACGTAGGCGTTGATAAAGCGGTGCGCCGCCGGACGGATGATCGAGCTGTGTATCACCACGTGCTCGAAGTCCCCCCTTTTCGCCTTCTCCTGGAGTTGGCGCGTGGCGGGCGACTCGATGTAGAAAACCCCCATGGTTCGGCCCGAGGCGATCCGGGCCATGGTCGCCCGGTCGTTAAGAGGATCGAGAGCGGAGTAGACCGTCTCATCCGGCCCCCCGCTCTTTCCCTCCTTGCGGTTGACCTGGGCCAGCCCGTCCCGGATGACCGCCAGGGACCGGTTGCCTAGAAGGTCCATTTTGATAAGGCCCGCGTCCTCGGTCTGGTCCTTTTCCCATTGGATCAGCCTCACGCCCTTGCTCGCCCGCTGGAGGGGAACGCGGTCCTTTAAATTCTCCGCTATCACCACGCCGCCGCAGTGGGTGGAAAGGCCGAAGGGAACGCCCGTCAGCCTGAGCGCCGTCTCCACGATCCCGTCCCAGGGAGGGTCGAAGTGAAGCCCTCGAAAACGGGCGTCGCGCCTCAGTTCCTCCACCGGGGCCAGGGCGTTGAAGTAGCCGCGCATCCGCTTGGTGACGACCGAGGTCTCGGGCTCGGGAACGCCCAGGGCCCGGGCCACCTCCCGGACCGCGGCCTTGCTCTTGAAGGTCAGGTGGTTGCAGACCATGGCCGAGCGCTCGGGACCGTACTTGTCGAAAACGTAATCAAGGACCCCGTCCCGCTCGTCCCATGGAAAATCCACGTCAATGTCGGGCGGGTCCTTCCTGCCCATCGAGAGGAAGCGCTCGAACATGAGGTCGTGCCTGACGGGATCGACGTGGGTGATGAAAAGACAATAGGCCACCGCGCTCGCCGCCGCGCTGCCCCGGCCGCAGGTGATCGGGAAACGGCGCGTCACGTCCTCGATAATAAGGAAGTACGACGAGAAGCCGCGGTCGCGGATGAGGCGAAGCTCCTTTCCAAGACGCTCGCGGACCCGCGGGGTAAGGCGCCCGTAGCGCCTGGCCGCGCCCGCCTTAACCTTGCGGCAAAGGGCCGAAAAGGCGTCCTCCCCGCTCACGCGCTCGAAGTCGAATAAGACCACATCCCCCCAGGGTGGAGCGTCCATGACCGAGCGCTCGGAAATCTCGTCAAGGTTCCAAAGGGCCTCGGGCAGGGCGGCGTACCAGCTTCTAAACTCGGTGGGCGAGGGCATCCAGGCCGGGTCGGGCGCGAGCTGGCTTGGCTCGACCCTCGAGACCGAGGTCTTGAGTTCCATGGCCCGGAGCAGGACGTGGAGGTCCCTGTCCTCCCGGGTCCGGTAGTAGACGGGGTTGGCCGCCAGTGGTTTCAGCCCGAGCCGGCGGGCGATCCGGCCGGCGCGGTGGACCGAGCGGGGGTGGACCAGGAGGTAAGGGTCCATGCCGCCCTCCTTGAGATGGAGCGCCATGTCCGGCCGGTCGGTAAGCGCGCAAAGGCCCTCGCGGTTGGCGAGTATGGCCTCCCGAGCCGCGAAGCCGGCGTCCAGGTGGCGCGAGGTAAGGAGCCGGCAAAGGCTCGCCCAGCCCGCGTGGCCCCGGGCCAGGACCACGGCCCGGTCGCCTCCGGTTTCATCGGCCCCCTCGTCGCGGACCTCGGCCCCCAGGATGGGCCCGATCCCGGCGTCCTTGCAGAACTGGTGGAACCACACGGCCCCGTAAACCCCGTTAAGGTCGGTAAGGGCCAGCGCGGTCCACCCGAGTTGGGCCGCGGCAAAGACCATCTCCTCGAGCCTCATGGCCCCGCGATGGAAAGAGTAGCCCGTATGGGTCCAGATCAAAGCCATGACGCTTCACTGCGCCGGGGCGGCGGGGAGTCGTCCGGTCCCGTTTCGAAGGGCGGCGGCGCCGAACTTTTGCCTGATCTCGTCGATGGCGCGGTAGAGCCTTTCCTTGCTCTCGCGCTCGCCGAAGAGGTCGGGCTGGGCGTCGGGCGCGAGCCGTGAGGCCCGAAGGCCCAGGTAGGTGACCTGCACCCTCCGCGTCATGGCGGCCTCGAGCATCTCCACGGCGTGGGCATGGACCTCGCGGTCAAAGGCCGTGGGACGCTTGAGGGTCTTTCGCCTCACCACCCTCTTCCCGTCCCGATACACGAGAAGGAGGCGGATCACGGCGGCCGCCGTCTTGCGCTCCCGCGTCTTTCTGCCCAGCCTCTCGGAGAGTTGCCACAGTATCTCGCCGAGCTCGTCCCGGTCGTTGGTGGGCGCGACCAGGGTCTCGCCCAGGTCCAGCTCCGGCAGTGACTCGGTGGGGGTCACGGGCGCCAGGTCGATCCCCCGCGAGGTCTGGTAGAGCCTGTACCCGCCCGAGCCGAAGGCGTCGACCAGCTCGGCCAGGCTGAAGCGCTGGAGGTCCCACATCCTGGACACGCCGACCTCCTCGAGGCGCGCGCGCAGCCAGGGCTCGCCCGCCAGCATGCGGCCAACCGGGAAAGGCCCCAGGAAACCGGCCTCCTCGAAGTGCATCACCTGGGCCAGGCCCTGGCCCTGAACCACGCTCGAGGCCGCCCGTCCGATCAGCTTCGAGCCGCCCACGCCCCCGCGGGAGACGAGACCGAAGCGGGAGTCGAGCTCGCGCATGGCCCCCGCCGCCGCGTCGAGGGGAGGTCCCAGTAGACGCGTCGAGCCCGTAAGGTCGAGGTAATAGCCGCCGCCGGTCCGCTCGACCGCGGGGCTCCAGTTCGAGAGCGCCGAGTGGACCGCGCGGTCGGCCCGGTGGAAAAGATCGGGACGGGGCGTGAAGAACTCGAGACGGCGGCACCGCCTCGAGGCCTCGGCCCGCGACATGCCCCGGCGGACCCCCTCCGAAACCGCGCGGGGATTGACCGATAAAAGCCTCGCGTCCAAAGACGACGAGCCCAGAAGAGCGGCCGGACGATCGGCAAACCCGGACTTTTTCCCCATCAATACCTGGAGAGGAAGAGCGGGCAAATGAACGTGAAGTATTTCCCTTTCCATAACCACGCCCCCGAGGGACGGCGAAAAAATCGGCGGCCGCCGCCCCCTTTGGACCCTTGTTAATTAATCGATCCCCCGAAAAAGGCGGAAGGGGAACTAAAGACCTTGCCGGAACCGAACGCGGCCTCGCCCCGGGCGCTAAAAGAGGTTGAAGCCGGCGCTCGAGGGCGCTCTCTGGAAAGGGGAGACGCGTTGGGTAACCTTTTAAACCGGGACCGCTGGACGCCGTCCAGGCGCTCGTCTTGGGTCATGGCCTCGAGGCCTTGGGCCGTCCGGCCGGTCCCGAACGGCGTCCGCTTGAATCGGTCCGCCGCCCGGCGGCCCCGGCATGGTAAACTTGAGCCGGAAAACAAATCTCATCTTTTGCGAGCTTCTTGCAAAAGTCCTTTTCTTGGCGGCCTAGCCGCTTTGGAGCGCGGCCGCTTGAGACCGCTTTCGATGGCCTTGGCTTGACAAGGCCGGACAATACAACTGATTGCCTCGCGTCAAGCCGCTCGGAAGAAAAGCGGCGTCGAGCCGCCGCACTCCAAAACGGGACTTTTGCAAGAGGCTCTTGCGTTTTCATCCCGCCGCCCGGCTTTGAGCTCCCGCGCCGGCCCGCTCGGCCCATCCCGCCGCGACGCGCTGATCCAGGGGCCCGAATCGGTCGGGCCGGGCGCTCAATACTTTCTGAAAAGGGCCACCACCACCCCCACGACGCGGACCGATTCCTCGGGCGCCACGATGACCTCGAAGTCAGGGTTGGCCGGGATAAGCTCGATGTTCGGGCCCCGGCGGCGGAAACGCTTGACCGTGGCCTCGCCGTCCACCATGGCCACCACCACCTGGGAGTCGCGGGCCGCGGGCGTTTTGCGCACGACCACCACGTCGCCGTCCATGATGCCCTCGTCCCGCATGGACTCGCCCCTCACGCGCAGGGCGAAGTGCTCCTCGGGCGCGCCGAAGAAACCGGGCGGAAGGTCGATCTCGTCGGGGACCTCGTAGGACTCGACGGGGTAGCCGGCGCGGACCTCGCCCAAAAGGGGAAGACGAAGGGGCCGGGCCACCAGCTCGATGGCCCGCTTCCGGTTACCCCACGGGGATTCTATGTACCCACTCTCGGCCAGGCGCTTGAGGTGGTAATGGACCGTGTTGAGGGAGGCCAGACCCAGCCCGTCCTTTATCTCATGGTAGGAGGGCGAAGTCCCCCTTTCGCTCACGTATTGCTCGATCCATTCATAGACCCTTTTTTGTTTGGGCGTCAGCATGAAACCATGGTACTAGAAAGTTTATGGAAAGTCAAGAGAAAAAATCAATATCCGTCAAAACCATCAACATATCCAATACTTGTAAAACGACTTTTCGGACGGATAAAATCCGGGACGCCGATCAGTCCTTGTGATAGGGACCGCCGGCCAGGATATCGAAGGCCCGGTAGATTTGTTCGGCCAGGATGGCCCGAACCATCTCGTGGGGAAAGGTAAGGGCCGAAAGGGACAAGGCCGCGTCGGCGCGTTTATAGACCTTTTTCGCCATTCCGTCGGCCCCTCCGATGATAAAGCAAAGGTCTTGTCCCGCGTCCCGGCGCTCGCCCATCCAACGGGCGAACTCTCTCGAGTCCATCATTCTTCCCGTCTCGGTCAGGGCGATGGAATAGGCGCGGGGGGGAAGGGCCGCGATTATACGGTCTCCCTCCTTGTCCCTGGCCGGGTCCGGGTCCTTGCCGCGCTTCACGGCCGGGACCTCGATCCAGTTCAGCTTCACGCCGGCGGGAAGTCGTCTCGAGTAATTTTCGACCAGTTCCTTGACGGGCTTTTCCCGGAGCTTGCCCGCGGCGACGACGTCAATCCTCATCCCGGCCCCCGCTTAGCGGCCCCGTCAGTACTCAACCTTGTCCTCCTTTTCCGCCCAGGCCCGAAAGGCCCGGAGCGCCTCCTCCCTCAGCAGGCGGCGGGACGGCAGGGCCCTCTCCTCCTCGGGCAGCGAAACCTGCTCGTAGAAAAAGGCGTCGTCGAACCCGGCGGCGGCCGCGTCCTGCCGGGTGGCCGCGTAGTAGAGCGCGTCCAGCCTGGCCCAGTAAAGGGCGATGAGACACATGGGGCAGGGCTCGCAGCTCGAGTAGATTTCGCAGCCCTCCAGGGAATAAGTCCCCAGGCTCCGGCAGGCGTCGCGAATGGCCGAGACCTCGGCGTGAGCGGTGGGATCGTTGGTCGAGGTGACCCGGTTCCATCCTCGGCCCACGATTTTGCCGTCCTTTACGATCACGGCCCCGAAGGGACCGCCCTCCCCCGCCTCCATTTTCTCGACGGCCAGGCTTATCGCTTCCCGCATGAAAGACTCGTCCAATGTTTCCCCCTTTACCGGCTTTTTCCAAGCTCGAGCCTGTAAACCATGGCGTTCATGACCGCCTCACGGCTTTTGCGCCTTGGCGAGAGCCAGTTATAATCGGTCACCCTGTATACCCAGGGGAAGTTTTTCTCCGGCGCCGCCATTATAACGACGCTCTCTTTCCTTCCCCCGACTTCCGCGGTCCCGGGAAAGGCCATGGTCTCGAAGCCGGACAGTTCCTCCATTCGCCTGTCCACCGGGTAGAGGCTGGACCATATGATATATCTGACCCCCTTTTCCAGGTAGAGCCGCGGAACATAAGAAGCCCAGTCATCCTCCGGGAGCCTGGCCGAGGGGAATGTCTCTTTTTTCGCGTGATACTCGACCATGAACACGTCGTAGGCCAGGATGGCAAAATCTCCCTTTTTCTCGCCGACATACTTGATGGCCTTGTAATAACCGAGGTTCCTCTCGGCCTCCTCCCTTATCATGCCCGGCGCGAAGCCCAAAAAGTGGGACAGGCCGGCGAGAAGGCCAAGCAGCGGGACCAGAAGAAGGACCCGCGGGAAGGGACGGGCCCGGACTCCCGCGTGGTCCTTCAGGTTATTGAGCCTTCCCGCGAAGGCCTTGCTGACCGCCAACCAAGCCCCCACCCCGGCCGCCACCATGACGGCGGGCGTGAGGGGCAGGAAATAGCGCTCGACGTTGAACATCCACCAGGCGTGCAGCGCCGAGTAAAGGACGAAGAAAACCAGGAGGGGCCAGGCCTCCTTTTTCCGGACCATGAAGGGCAACCCGATCAGGGCCAGCAGGGTGGCCGCGTGGCCGCCGACGGGCAAGGACATGAAGAGGAAGGAGACGCCGGTCCGGCCCATTTGCGGCGCCCGCTCGGCGGACTCGCCCACGTAGGTCTGGAAGAGGAGCTTTCCGGTCTCGATATAAGTGACGGCCCACCAGGCCGAGGCCATAACGATAGTAATGACCATGGACAAGAGGGTCCTTGTGGCGCGGGCTTTGTCCCGGCGGCTTGCGACCAGGACGAGCGCGGCGGCGGCGAGCAGGAACCATCCCTCGTGCCGGCTGAGGGCCGCCCATCCCCCGACGGCCCCGGCGAGGAGGGGCCGCCGGGTGATGAGCACCAGATATAAGAGCGCCATGAAGGTAAAGAAGGCCTCGCCGAAGGGCACGCCCGCGTAGGTCACCAGGGCCGCGTTGAAAGCCGCCGCCAGACCGGCGGCCCAGCCCGCCCTCCAGTCTCCGGTTATGTCCCGGGCCAGGGCGAGGCAAAGGCCGGGGACCGAGGAAGAGGCGATGAGGGAAACCAACTGCGCCGACTTGAACCAGTCCGCCGCGCCGAGAAGAAGGGAATGGACCAGGACAATGGCAAGGGGAAAACCGGGAAGATACTTCGCGTGAAAGGACCCGAGCAACTCGAAGCGTCCATGGGTCAGGCTCTTGGCCAGGGCCATGTAATAGTAGGCGTCCTCCCAGTGGTGGTCCACCGCGAGGAGGGGCCACAGTCGAGGCAGAATCGACAAAAGAAAAAGAGCCGCCCACGCCGCGAAAAGGGGCCCGTCCATAATGGACCGCGGCGGTATTTTCTCCCCGACCTTCATGTAACCAGCTTATATCATGGATCGACGCGGAGGAAATCGGGGGCCGCGCTTGGTTAATTTCCTTTGGCTTTATTCTCCTTTCGAGCTTTGCTATGATTTCATGATTATTTTAGCGGAGGGTAAAAACGTATGCCTAACAAATTTTTCGGAGTAAGCCTGGCGGCGATCGCGAGCATGATCTTGGTCTTTGGCGTCTTTACGCCGTCTTCGGCCTTTGGCGACGAGGAGCCGGCGATGGAGGTCGAGGAGGAATGGCCTCCCCGCGAGAACGGGTTTCAGATACCGATCATATTGGGGACGGAGGGCATAGGCGGCGGTCTTGGCTACGTGTTCCACGACTTCGGCAAGGACCACAGGCGTTTTTCCATTTATCCGGTTTTCGCCTACGACACGGATTATAGGATACTGGCGGCGGAGTACACGGAACCGAGCCTCATCCTGGACCGCGACGCGCTCAACTTCACGGCCTTTTACCAGAAGAGGACGGGAACGCACTACTTCGGGATAGGTCCCGACCGCCGGATAGAGGACGGAGCTTATTACCAGCGGGAGCAATATCTTTACGCTCTTTCCTACTCGGCCTTTTTAATGGGAGACTTCGGTCTTTCCGGCGAGATCGGCTACGACAGGGTTGTTCCCCGCCTGAGCAATCTCGATGACAGGGACGATTTCTACTCGGGCATATCCGAGCTTGACCGCCCCCTCGAGGACGTTTATCCGGGCCTGGTGAATTCTCCCGAATGGCGCGACGAGATGAACCATTACTGGTCCGTCAGCGCCTTCTTCGACAACAGGGAAGGTCCCACCAACTTTCCAGTTGGCGGCGGCTACCTTATCGGCTCGGTGAAGAGAGTGGACGAGGCGAACGGCGCGGACTGGAACTACTGGCATTACAAGGCGGACGCGGCGCTTTTCGTTCCCCTTGGCGACGACTACAACATACTCTCGGGCCACGCCAGGTGGGACCGGCTCGACGGGGAGCGGGTCCCCTTTTACAAGCTGCCGTCCCTGGGCCAGTCGCGCTTCTCGACGGGCTACATCCTCGACGGCTACGCCATGCGGGGAGTATGGGAGAACCTCTGGGCGGACAGGAACCGGGCCCTTTTCTCGGGCGAGATAAGGCACAGGACGCGGGCCGGGTGGTACCCTGAAGACTTGAGGGAAATCGAATTCCCCTTTGACTTCAATCCCGAGAGGTTCATCAAGCACTCGGCCAGCTTCGCCTGGGTGGACGCCGGGCAGGTCTGGCCCGACGACGAGGAGTTCGAGGACGTAAGACTCTCCTACGGTGTGGGGATTTTCTTTTTCTTCGACACGGGAGTGGCGCAGCAGATAACGCTCGGGTACTCGGACGACCTGCAAAACTACATGCTGTTCTCGCAAAATTGGAACTTCTAAGGCCAAAGTCGCGATCAGCGGACGCGACGGCCGCAAAGTGACTTCGCGCAGTAATTAAACCGGACCGGGAGGCTACATTGAAAACGGGATCGATTCTTATCGCCATGATAATTTCCATGATTTCCGCCGGCGCGGCGTGGGCGGACGTTCCAAGGCCCGAGCATCCGCGTCCGGACTTCGAGCGCGACAACTGGCAGAACCTGAACGGCGAATGGGATTTCTCCTTCGACCCGGGCGACCGGGGCCTCTCGGAGTCCTGGCACGAGCGGGATTCCCTGCCCGACAAAATTACCGTTCCCTTTCCGGTCGAGTCCGAGCTTTCGGGGGTGGCCGAAAAGAGGCCGCCCGAGGTCATGTGGTATCTTCGCCGTTTCGACCTCGATCCTTCCCTCGAGTGGCCGGGCAAGACGCCGGGCCGGTTGTACGTCAACTTCGGGGCCGTCGACTACGAGGCGACGGTCTGGCTGAACGGCGAGAAACTGGGCGGCCACATAGGAGGCTACACTCCCTTTTCGTTCGATATCAGCGGCTCAGTAAAGCCGGCGGGCAACGTCCTCGCCCTCCGGGTCAAGGACTCTCTCGACCGCATGCAGGTAAGGGGAAAGCAGTCTCCAACCGGCAAGCCCTACCTGATCATGTACACCACGGTATCGGGCGTCTGGCAGACCGTTTACCTCGAGAGACGGGGAGACCCGCATATCAAGAATTACCGCTTCGTTCCCAACGAGGACCTGTCGGGAGGGGTCTTCGAGCTCGATACCTCGGGCTACACCGACGAGGTCCGGCCCGTTCTCGAGATAATCGCGCCCGACGGGTGCCGCGAGCGCATATGCGACGTCACCTGGACCGGCATGAAGGCCCGGTGGAAAACCGAGCTCACCGAGCCCTGGAGCCCGGACAACCCGACGCTTTATCGGGTGAACCTCAGCCTGGTCAGCAAGTCGGGCCGGACGGTGGACGAGGTCCGGGGCTACGTGGGCATGAGGTCGATCAAGGTCGAGGGAAACCAGGTCCTGTTAAACGGCGAGCCCTTTTACCAGAAGCTCCTTCTCGATCAGGGCTATTTCCCCGGCGGCATATATACGCCCAAGGACGACGAGGCCATGCGGGCCGACGTGGAGACCTACAAGCTGATGGGCTTTAACGGCCTTCGCAAGCACCAGAAAATCGAGGACCCCCGCTTTCTTTACTGGTGCGACAAACTCGGGCTGGTGGTGTGGGAGGAAATGCCGTCCCTCGGGTTCGGCGTGCCCCGCGGCGTGCCCGAGAAAATGATGGGGCGCTTCGACCAGGAGTGGATGGAAGCGATCGGCCGCGACTACAATCACCCGTGCATTATCGCCTGGACCGTGTTCAACGAGAACTGGGGCATCGCCCATTCCCTGTTTGGCGGCAGGTCCGAGAAGTGGGCAAGGGACGCGGTGAAGCGGACAAGGAGGGCCGATCCCACCCGCCTGATAGTGGACAACTCCGGCTCCTGGCATTTCGACTCGGACATATGGGACTTCCACCACTACCTTTCCACCGCCGAGAAATCGAGGGACCTTTACGAGAAATACGACTTCAAAAAGGGCGACCACGTGGGTCTTGGCTGGTACTTCCTCAAGCTCCTGTCCGGCGACGCTCTTATCCCCGTCTTCATGCCCGGCGAGGACTATGGAGGCCAGCCGATAATCGTCTCCGAGTACGGCGGGTTCGGTTTTTACCCCACCAAGGGCCAGGACCTCCTTACCCAGTACCGCGACTACACTCTCATGATGAAAAACTTCCCCCAAATCAAAGGATACTGCTATACTCAACCTTACGACGTGGAGCAGGAAAAGAACGGCCTCATGACCTTCGACCGGCGGCCCAAGGTCCCCATCGAGGAGATCAAGGCGATTAACGACCAGATGGGCCACTGAAAACGCCGAGACCGTAAAAGCCGTTTGCCATGGTAAAATACATCCGGCAACCCGCGGTTCGTTGGCGGACGATCACGGTAAGGAGAGAAATATGATCGACTGGAAATCCATTCCCAAGTCTCGAAGCGTGGCGGACTTCGCCGAGTATATCTCGCCGGGCAAGGTCAAAAGCTATGAAATGATGGGGATAAGCATCGTGCCGGGGAAACGCGAGGGCGTGCGCCTTTGGGACGTGGACGGCAAGGCCTATATCAACTGCCGCTCGTCGGGGGGAGTTTTCAACCTGGGCCACTGCCCGCCCGAGATCAAGGCCGTGCTCATGGACGCCATCGAGGGGGGACTGGACCTGGGCGACCATATGCTCATGAGCGCCCAGCGCGCCGAGCTGGCCAAAAGACTGGCCGAACTCACGCCGGGAGATATCCATTACACCGTCCTGGGCGTGGGCGGCGGCGAGGCCATCGACCTGGCCATAAAGCTGGCGCGCGGATACACGGGCAGGCCGGGGATTATTTCCGCGCTGGGCGGATACCATGGGCACACGGGTTTCGCCCTGGCCGCGGGGGACGAGTCGTTCAAGAAGTTCTTCGGGCCCCTCGCCCCCGGTTTCAAGCAGGTCCCCTTCGGCGACGCCAAGGCCGTGGACGAGGCGGTGGACGACGACGCGGCGGCGGTCATCTTCGAGACCATTCCCGCCACTTTCGGCTTCCCCATCCCGCCCGATGATTTTTATCCCGAGGTCCGGCGGATTTGCGACGAGCGCGGCGCGCTTCTCATCCTGGACGAGGTCCAGGCCGGCCTGGGCAGGACGGGAAGGCTTTGGGCCATCGACGAATGGGAGGTCGTGCCCGATATATTGGTCCTGGCCAAGGGCCTGGCGGGTTCCTATTATCCCATGTCCGCCACCTGTTTCCGAAAGCCCCTGGGAAAGTTCTTCGAGGACAACCCCTTCATCCACGTCTCCACCATGGGCGGCTCCGAGATTGGCTGCGCCGTGACCCTGGCCCTGCTCGACGCGGTAAGCGAGCTGGATTTCCTCGAGCGCGTGAAAATGATGGGCCGCCGCTTCGCCGACGGCTTCGCCAGGCTTCGCGAGACCTACGGCGGCATACTGACCGAGGTAAGGCAAAGGGGCCTTATGATCGGCCTCAAGCACTCGGAGGACAAGTACGGCTTCCTCATGAGCGCGGCCATGGCCAAGAACGGCGTCATCGCCCTCTTCGCCAACAACGACAAGTCCGTGCTCCAGGTCATGCCTCCCCTCATCATCCAGGCCGAGGAGGTGGACGAGGTCTTGGACGCCCTCGAGGCTTCCTACCGCGAGGTATCGAGGATGTGATGAAAAAAGGGGCTCGCCGGAAAACGGGACCGACCGAGCCGCTCAGGGTACACATCCTGGGCATCGGCGAGATCACCACCACCATCGAGATCAAGGGAGGCAACTGGGGAAAAATTCATCCCACTGAAAAAAGATGGATGAAGCTCGCCTATAAAAGGATGCCCGCCTTTGACGACAAGAAAGCCGCCGACGACTACGTATCGGCCCATGAAAAATACCAGGAAATCCTGGAGGAGTTGGGAATCCAGACGCCCTGGCACGACAACCTCCTCCGCCGGCGGGACGACGGCAAATGGGTGGTGTACAACCGGCAGGAGCGGCTCGAGACGAAAAAGGTCGCCTGCCTGGTCGTTCACGACCTGGACCTCGAGGGCAACCTGAGCCTGTTCAGACAACTTCTAAAAAAGCTCGAGCCCATGTTCCTTCACAACCCGTCGCGCCCGGATTTGCAGGTCGGCTTCGACGCCCAGCTTCCCAACTGGGTCCTTACCGGGTACGACCCCGAGGCCCGCGAGATAGGCGACAACGAGCCCATGGTCTACATCGACACCAGCACTCCACTGCTCCGGGTTGACGGAAGGGAGCTTCTGGACACCGAGCTGTTCCTCCGCGCCATCCCCGCCGCGTTCCGCCCCATTATCCGGCTCGTGGCCCTCGGCCACGTGGTCAATCGCTACTACGAGCCGAGGGAGGTCATCCTCGACCTGGTGGCGTCCTATATCACTCACCGCCGCCCCGACCTGGTGGCCCCCATGGTCGAGGAGGCCAACCGGTTCATGGCCGAGTCGTCCTTCGCCAAGGACGCCGAGCCCTTCACGGAAAAAAAGATATCCGCCTACAACGGGCAGGACGTGGCCATATGGCACGCCTTCCGGACCCTCAAACGCGTGGACCGGTACCTGGGCGAGCGCTTCCTGGGCAAGACCTACGAGCAAAGGCTTCCCCATGGATCGCCAAAAAAATGGAAGAACCTGGTCGGGGCCGGCGGCATGGGCCTGGTAGATAAGGACTGAGCTTACAGGTTCTCGTCGAGGAAGCCGGCGATCTCCCTCCAGCACTCGAGCTCGTTGGCGGTCTTCTTGAATCCGTGGCCCTCGTCGTCGAAGACGAGATATTTCACCACGCCTCCGTTGGCCCTGACCGCCTCGACAATATCGTCGCTTTCCTTCTTGATCACGCGGACGTCGTTTCCTCCTTGCACCACCATGAGGGGCCTTGAGATTTTATCGGCGTGAAAAAGGGGCGAGATGGCCTCGAGCTTTTCCCGCTCGGCGGCGGGGTCCCCTATCTCCTCGAAAAGATGGCTTTTAAAAGACGACCAGTAGGGGGGCATGTTCTCGAGGGTGCGGACCCAGTTCGAGACGCCGAACACGTCCACCCCGGCGGCGAACTCCTCGGGCGTGAAGGCCAGGGCCGCCAGGACCATGTAGCCGCCGTAGCTCCGGCCCATGATCCCGATCCGGTCGGGATCGATCCAATCGAGGCCGGCCAGGTAGCGCCTCGCGTCCACGCAGTCGTAAAGGGGCTCTCTTCCGTGACGGCCGTCGTCGGCGTGGTAAAAGGTCTTGCCGTAGCCGGAGGAACCCCGGTTATTGACCGCCAGGATGGCGTAGCCCTTGCCCAAAAGATACTGGAACCCCGGCTTATAGCCCGGGCCGCTCTGGCCGCCGGGGCCGCCGTGAACGTACACGATGGCCGGCGCCCGATTATCCGGACCGGCGCCGATCGGCCGGTAGAGGAACCCCGGTATGGTCAGGCCGTCCCTGGCCGCGAAGCTTATCCGCTCCGACTCGACCAGGCTTGACTTGTCGATCTCGGGGTTGTCGGCGCTCGCGAGCAGGCGCGACTCGCCCGCCGAGCGGTCGTAAGCGTATAGGCTCCTGGCCGAGACGTCGGAGCCGGCGTAAAAGGCCATCAGGTCCTCGTCCCGCGAGAAGACGACGCCGCTTATGGTCTCGCCCGGCGGCTCGGGAAGGATGATGGATTGGCCGTTTCCCACCTTGGTGACGCTGACCGCGGGCCGGCCGTCAAGGTTGACGACAACGATTATAAACGTGCCCAGCCTGCTGAAATCGGCGGAGATTACGTCCCACTTGAAATCGCCCACCGTCTCGCGGGTCTCGCCGGCCAGGTCGAAGCGGACAAGGTCCATGAACTCTCCCCGACCGTCGGAAAGGTAGTAAAGCATGTCTCCCCTGGGACTGAAGGTCTGAGGTGAATGGCGCCCTTTTAAATCCGCGCCCGCCGCGAGAATGGTCTCTTCGCTCTCGAGGTCGCGGACGTATAGCTCGTTGGACCCGTTGCCCACCACCCTGGTCAGCGCCAGTTTTTTTCCGTCCCTCGAAATAGGGCCGATGGAGAAGGGAGAGTCAAGGTCGTTCTCGAAAACGATTTCGGCGCTCATGTCCTTGGTCTCGGGTTCGATCTTCCATTTATATAGGTCGAAGGCGCGAGGGTCCCGGCGGTTGTTGGAGGCGTAAAAGAAGCGGTCGTCGTGACTGAACCCCTCGAAGCTTTCCTTGACTTCCGGGTCGCCCGTGAGGTCAACGGTGGACCCGTCCGGGTGAAGGACGTAAAGATGGGTCTTCTCGTTTCCTTCCCGGTCCTTGCGGTAAAGGATCCTGTCGTCCGCGGGAAAATAGGACTGGCTGAAGATCGAGTCCGTCTTCGAGTCCGTCAGCCTTCTTCCGTTATCGCCCCGGACCCCGATTTCATAAACGTTGTAAACGCCCGATTCATTGCTGGTGTACAGTATCCGTTCCCCGTCGCGGGAAAAGGACGCTCCACCCAGGCTTTTAAACTTGTGCAGGGCCTCGAGGCCTACCCGTTCCGGTCTTTCCTTTTTTTGCCTCGCCGACGATACTTTGGAAGCCTGGCCGTTTTCCGGGGAAGCGCCCTTTGCATGGTCCCGGCAGGACGACGCCAACAATAGGACGGCGAAAAAGAAAACGAAAAGGGCCGTACCCCCCGGGGCCCCGCCCCGCCTTCGCTCGAGCGCGTCCAGGATGGCTTCCCCCTATTTGCCCACGACCTGGAGGCTTTGCCGGCAGACCACGTTATAAGACTTGGTGGGATAGTTGCCGTGGAGCCGCACCTCGTAGTCGCCCGGCGAGGTCGGTACGGCCAGGGTGACCTCCGTCGCCCCGGAGTCGACGTATTTCCAATCCCCCCATTCCCCGTCACCGGCGCCCGCCCGGATGAGGGTTATCCAATATTGTTCTCCAACCACTGGTACCAGAGGGGCCCCGAAAAAAACCCTCGGGGCCTGGCCAACCTGGATGGCCGTCCTCTCGAGACGGCAAGACTCCATGGCCCTCGTGGACTCCTCGCCCGCGCTCACGCCCGGACCGGAGGCCACCACCTTGAGCGAGACCCGGAAAACCACGTTGTAAGGCTTGGCCGGATAGTTGCCGTGCAGCCGAATCTCGTAGTCGCCGGCCTCGGTCGGAGCGGCCAGCTTGACCTCGGTCGCTCCCGACTCGACGTAGGCCCACTTGCCCCAACTGGGGTCGGGTTCCCGGCTGGGAATAAGGGTGATCCAGTACCTTTCCCCCTCGAGCGGAACGAGAGGCGCGTTAAACCGGATCACGGGCGACTCGCCCACCTCGACGGTCGGGGCCGCGAGCGTAAAGGTGGGATTCACCGAAACCGCGCCCGCCCCGGCCGGGGCCGCCGGCTGGACGGGAGGAGCGGCCGGCTTGTCCTTGCCCGAGGGCTTGTCCAGTTCCTCGTCGACCTTCTCGACGAGCTTCCGGCCGAGTTGTTTCGTCTTCTCGTCCACGCGGCGGTCAAGGTCCTTGACGTCCTTACAGCCGGGAAGCGAAAGGGACGCCGCCAGGGCGACGAGCGTAAAGTAAACGAAGAAGCGGTACATGGCTGTCCTCCTTGTCCGGACGGTTAGTGTTTGAAGCTTCTTTCCCCCGTGAATACCATGGTGGCGCCGTACTCGTTCACGGCCTGGATGGACTCGAAGTCCCTCTCGCTGCCGCCGGGCTGGACCACCGCCTTGACGCCCTCCTTAAGGCCGACCTCGATCCCGTCGCGGAAGGGGAAGAAGGCGTCCGAGATCATGACCGAGTTCTCGATGCCGCCCTTCATCGCCGCCGCCTGGCGCTCGTATTCCCTCTTCTTCTTTTGGTTCTTCAAGTTGGCAAGGGGCACGCCCTCCGCCTCCCAGCAAAGCCGGTCGGCCAGCTTGCGGTAGGCCTTGTCCCGAGCGATCTCGGCAACGCCCACCCGGTCCTGCTCGCCCGTTCCTATGCCCACGGTCACGCCGTCCTTGACGTAGATGACCGAGTTCGAGGTCACGCCGGCCTCGACCATCCAACCGAAAACCATGTCGCCGAGCTCGCGTTTGGTCGGCTTCCTCTTAACCTTGTAGGTCTCGCCCTTGTACTCGCACCGGGCCGGGATGAAGTCCTCCGGCCGCCGCGCCCTGGGCGTAAAGGACCACTGTACTATCTGGCCCCCGTCGATCAGGGTCTTGAACTCGGGCACGGGAGCGTTCACGAAGTCGGCCAGTGCGTCCATGTTCTGGATTTTCATGACCCGAAGGTTCTTCTTGGTGGACAGGACGTCCATGACCCCTTCCTCGTAATCGGGAGCGGCCACGACCTCGGCGTACCTTTTCACTATCTCCCTGGCCGTCGCCTTGTCCAGGGCCCGGTTGACGGCGATGGCCCCGCCGAAGGCCGCTATGCGGTCGGCCAGGTCCGCCTTGACGTAGGCGCTCCGGAGGGACCGACATCGGGCCACGCCGCAGGGATTGTTGTGCTTCACGATCGCGACGGTCGGCTTGTCCGTAAGATAGCGAAGGACGTTGAGGGCCGCGTCCACGTCGGTGACGTTTATCTTGCCCGGATGTTTTCCCGACTGGAGGAGCTCGAGGCTCGAGGCCAAGTGCCTGCCGGGCTGAAGGGTCTTGACCTTCCCGAGGACCAAGTTGCCGTTGACGAGGCGGTAAAGGGCCGCCTGCTGGGTGGGGTTCTCGCCGTACCTTAGCCCCTTCACCTCGCCCCCGACGTTCCATCCCGTCTTCTCGTACACCAGGGTCTGTCTGGAATCGCCGCCGATAAAGGATATCTCCATCCTGGGAGGAAAGTCGTCGCCCAGGATCGTCTTGTACATCTTCTTAAGGTCTTCGCTCATTTATTGCCGCTCCTTTTACCCGATCTCGGGATAGGACTTCCTCGCGCTCGCGAACGACGCGCCCGCCAGATAGTCGGCGATGGCCCGGTCGTAGGACGCCGTGTGCTCGAAGGCCTTGCCGGCCAGGGAGTACCTCATCTTCAGGGTGGTGGCCCCGCCGTTTTTCTCCAGTTCCCTGATTATGCCCTTGTAGTCCGACGGGTCCACCACCGAGGCCACGCGAAGATAGTTCTTGGCCGAGGCCCTGATCATGCAAGGTCCCCCGATGTCCACGTTGGCCCTGGCCTCCTCGACCGTTACGCCTTTCTTCGCGACCGTCTCACGGAATGGATAAAGGTTCACGACCACCATGTCGATGGGAACGGCCCCCGTCCTTTTCAGGTCCTCCTTGTGGCTCTCGTTGTAGGTCTCGGTGAGAAGGCCGAGGTAAATCTTGAAGTCCAGCGTCTTCACCAGCCCCCCCTGCGTCTCGGGCTGGCCCGTGTAATCCGAGACCTTGACCAGTCTCGCCGCGGCCGCTTTACCCAGTATCTCCTCCAGCTTTTTATAGGTGCCCCCGGTCGAGATTATCCTCGCGCCCTTGCAGGCCTTTAAAAGGGCGGGCGCGAAATCCTCGAGTCCGCCTTTATCGGACGCGCTGATAAGGACGTTTCTAACCCTGACCAGGTTGTCAATCTTCCCGACAATGTTCATGCGCTCCTCCTTTTCCACTTTCATCCGCCCCGGGCGGGACAAGGAACATCATATTCTTAAAACGCGCCTCGATCAATGATCGCAAGGGGAAGGGAGAAGGCGGCCGGCACAAAGTATCGGGGACCCCTCCCTCTTGATATCCCGGAAAAAATCCGTATCATAATAACAGCGTCCCCATCGTCTAGCCTGGTCCAGGACACCGGGCTTTCAATCCGGCAACACGGGTTCAAATCCCGTTGGGGACGCCATTTTATTTCAATCCTCTTCAGAAAGCGTCAGGTCAACCTCCGGACGGTGCGCGTCGGCGCCTGGAAGATTCAAAGGCGCTGCTATAGAGCGCGTCGCCAGAAAGAGGACGGACGCTCGCCTTGACTCCACGCGCCTTGGTTTACAGCCGCTTATGGCTCTCCTCTTTCCGAGGCTCTCCCCATATTCAGGGACTTTAGAGATAAAGTCCTCAAACGCTTTGGAACGGGACGCGGGTTCGTGGAATGGTATTATCAAAACGGACCTAAAGGCGCTTCTTATATCGGCTCTCACGAGACCGCCAGGACGGCCACGAGATGGGGTCTTACGGCGGCTTTGGTACCCGTTAAGGTTATCGTTTATGGCGGCTTCTTCGGCTTTACTTTAATCTTGATATCGGTTGTCGCTTCCATATGGATTTCTCGCGGGTTGGGTCTTAAATGGAGGCGGGCCGTTTTAGTTGGAATAGGGTTTGCCTTCGTATTCATCTTTGGGTATTCTCTTGTCTTGGACGTGCCCGAGGCCAAGGCGGCTTATTACAATGAGCTTGGGACCTATTATTACACGGTCGACCACATAGGGAGGCCCTTCAACATGCGAGACGGTTCTACTGAGCTTGAATGGTGGGAGCACCACTACCCCTTCGGCGAGATCATCTCCGGGGTTGGCAGCGTCTCGGCCGGCAAGGGTTCCGAGGAGATCGCCTGGAAGCCCGGCTTCCGCTTCCCAGGTCAGTACGAGTCAGATGGAATGGGCATCACTTCCACTGGCGGTTCGTTCTTTGTGCAAAACCATTATAGAGAATATATTCCAAGATTGGGGAGGTATAATAGGGTTGATCCTCTTTATTTTATTAATATCAAGCTCCCAAATAAAGAACACAATGAAAGAACTTATTTATATGCAAAATTAAATCCCACTGCTAATTACGATTTTTTAGGACTAGCGCCAGAGTGGGCTTGGGGGGCTGCTTATACTATATTTAATAACTGTTATTGTTGTTTTAGATATCATCCTCCATCTGCTTGGACAACTTATATTTGGAGGGAAACCCCTCCTTTTTCGCTGTATAATACTGACAAATGTGCTAACGAACCTCTGTGTTGTAGTATTAACCCATTTAATTTCCCATGTTGCTCTTGTGCCTGTGAATTGAGATTTAATGAAATAAAAGATACTGGAGACTTTCATGGATCAAGATGGAGTCCTTCTTATGAAAGCTTATTTTGCAGGGCTTATGTCGGAGATGATTTAAATGATTTTGAGGAATAATAGAATGAAGAAAAAGATTACTATATTATTCATATTAATTATTATTGTTGCAATACTGATATTTCTATTCCCATATATTTTCTTAAGATTTGATTTTGATGGCGATGGTAATACTGACTTGGTATGGTATACCAATGGAATATCAACAATTAAACTTAAAGATTTTGATAGCGATGGCAATTTCGACATCAAGGAATATAATTACCTCTTTAGCTATCAAATAAAGTATTTCCTTGTTCTAAATGATTCTTTTGATAATCTCACTATTAATCAGCATTATTCCGATGGCCAAATCTGTAGTATCAAAATGGGAGAGCGATGCCCAAAAAGAAAAGTGAAAGTAAAAAAAACCATATGGAAAATTGGTTCCAAAACAATATTTGCAGCAGGTCGGAATTGATTAAGATACATTAAATCATCTGTCATGCAATTCTTGATAAATTGTATTTATTGCCTCATTAATTAATGCTGCAAACATTAATTCTGCCCCACAAACTTTCAAATTAGCCCTTTTATTAACGGCAACCACATACACTTTATCAACTCCAGCATTGAGACACTTCTCGATGTTCTGCTGGATTTGTTTTCTGGAGTTCTTGCCCGTTTCTATTTCAAAGGCGATCTTTTTTCCATTAAGATAGGCAACCAGGTCAATGGTTTTATCCTTGGTTTTCATTTAAACAGGAACCTCTTCTTTTACCTTGGCTCCCTGCTTAATCAAGTCCTTCTTGATCTTATCCTTCCAGTACTCGTGCTCGGCTCCTGCGTTTGTCTTACGTTCAGGAACTTTCCATCCCTTTACTCGAAGATAACTTCTCCCTTTTTCAGTTAAAGAGAGAATCTTCTTTCTCACGATTCCTTCTGAAATTTGCTCTTCTGAAATGTATTCCTTGGCCTGGAGTTGTTTCTTGATATCATTCCCGTCGCGATAATTCAGCCCAAGGTTCTTGTAATGCTGAGTTACCGAGATAAAAGGGTTATCGAGAATCTCGACTAAAAGGAGGTCCTCTTTGTTTTTCTCCTCAAGATGGGGGGAAAGATTAGCTTTCTTTGAAATCCCCTGAAAACCGCTCCTTTTAGGGAAGCAAGGCCATTTTACGCTTTTCTTGCTGAAATACGCATCTTCCATGTGCCTCTTAACATCCTTATCAGAGACATGGGCTTTTATCTTGACAAGAGGAAACTTAACCAGAAAACTATCCGGGAAGTCTCCTTTCATGTTCACGATGGCCTGGCCTATGGGAATCTTTCCAAGATAGTCCCATTCATAAGACTTAAGTCCCATGCTAGATCCAAGGACTTGTATGTCTTGTCGATACCTTTGATTCAGGGCTATCAATGTATAGGTGTTTTGCAATGATCGAGTACAACTCCCGCTCGACGCGGGCCGAGTTGATTTCCCACATGGTCAGCGCGACTCTGAGGGGCTGGCCCCATACTCTCAAGATCAACGGGATCAAAATCCTCGCCAAATTGGACGCGTACAAAGCATCCGATCACTCCTAATGGCTTGACGTCGCGTATTGTTTTCAATATTCCGCGCCGCCTCTTTTCGCGATCCCATATTGCCACTATTCTCCGCCGTCATCCCGATCCAACTCTCCGGCTTCGATGGAGCCGGAAGGTTTTGGTAAAACCGGCCGGGCCATCGGTCACTCCCGCGTGATCATCCCGTCACGAACACGGGAGAGGAGAAGGCCAGGGCGCCGCTTTCGAACTCGATCCGGGCGTAGTAGTAGCTTTTGCTCGATGGTGGCGAGGGGTCGGTCCAGGCGAGGTCGAGGGTTGTCTCGCCATCGCCGGGCTCTATGTGGACCTCGGCCGAGTCCTTGACCAGGACCGCGGCGCGGATGGGGTCGCTCGGGTCGTGGTTTCGGGCGTGGACCTCGATCATTGCCGGGCCGCTTATCGAGACGGCCTCACCCATGAAGCGGCCGTTCAGAGAAAGCCTCACGTCGGCCCGGAGCATCCTGTCGGGCGGCGGCTGGAAGGGCGGATGAGGAGAGACGTTGATATTGTGATAGGACCTTATCCCGCTGTCGATGGCCAGGGACCGCTTGGCGAACATGGCGTCGAAGATGGCCTTGCGGGACTTTTCCTCGACCCATAACCCGGAGACCACGTAGCCGACTCCGTTGGCCGAGTGGGTGTCCGAGGTACCGTAGGCCCCGAGTAACAGCCCGTCGTCCAGGCACTCGCGCCAGCACATGTTCCACAGCTTCTTTTCCTCGGGGGTGGCGCTAAGGCGCATGAGCGGGCCCAGCGTGGCCCAGATGCTTTTCTCGAGGTTCTCGTCGGCGTATTGGGAGAAGTGCAGCTCCGCCGGCACGTGGAGGCTGGTCACGTCGTAGAGCGGCTCGAGGCCGGGGTCCATTCCCACGAAGTTGTTTCCCATCTCGAACATGTTATGGGCCGTGACCAGCACGCGGCCCTCGGGGGAGAGGGCGAACTTCCGGAGGAACGGGTACAGCTCCTGGTTGGTGTTGCTCTTGTGTCTTGGCGGATAGGTCAGGGGAAAAGTGGGATTGTCGTCGCCCTCGAACACCACCACCCGGTGCCCCGTCTTCTGGGAGCTGAACTCGTAGGCCTGGAAGCAAACGAAGTCGTCCGAGTTGAAGAACTTGGGCAGGAAGGCGATATAGGCCTCGATGCCTGGGGTGTTGGACACGGTGAAGTCGTGGTCGGAGAGGGCGTAGTAATCCAGTCCCACCAGGTCGCGGGCCACGTGGTAATGCCAGTCGGCGGGGTCCACGCCGTCGCTGGTCCAGCTATGGGAGTGAGTGTCGCCATAGACAAGGGTCAGTCTCATCCCGTCCTTTTCCATGGTTTGCCTGGGCGGGCGCTCCCTTTTGGGCCAGCCCGGCGCGTCCGAGTCCGGCCCCTCGAAGCCGCTCACCTTGCGGGGGCTCGAGGGCTTCTTGCCCAAACCGATGGGCAGGCAGGGATGCACGTCCGAGGCGAACCCGAGCCGCTTGACGTAGAGGCTGTCCCAGATGGCCAGGGCCCGGTTCTTGTCGTCCAGGGTAACGGAATAATCCCAGATGACGTTGAGGGCGTCCTGGATTTTGGCGTCCCTTATCTTCCGCCGCTTGGTCCATTTGTCGCCCAGGTAGGTCTGCATGAAGAGGAAGCCGTAGAGCATGGAGTCGGTGTCGCGATAAAACAGGTGGACCCGGTTCGAGGAGTCGACCCTTATCTCGGGGTGCATGTTGGTCACGTGGCCGGTGATCCGGCCGTTGTCCGCCGGAACGTCCCCCGGCGAGTGGGGCCAGAGCCACTTCTCGCCGTCGAAGAACCTGGCGTGTACGACCCTCATCCGGTCGTAGTTGGTAAGGTCCGTCTTGGCCCGGACCCAGGCCAGCCAGATATTTCCTTCCATGTCCTCGGCCATGGCGACCTCGTTGTCCCACTGGGGGCAGTCGGTCACGCGGTGCTCGAGGGGATGGGCCCCGCTCGAGTCGGCCATGCGCATGTAGATATCGTACTGGCCGTCCCGGTAGGAGTCCCACCCCACCGCGGCCGCGCCTTGGTGTTTGCCGTCTTTCGCCGTCACGATCACGCGGGGCCGAAAGTTCATGCCGCCCTTGCTGAGGACCTCGGGTGGCGACCATTCTCCGCCGTTCCAGCCGGCCAGCCGGACGGACCCGTCGGCCCAGTCCTCGTAGGCGATCCAGACCGCTCCCGTCGCGGGGTCCACGGCCACGTCCGGGTGAAGGGCGGGACGCTCGCCGCCGGCGACCTTCATCGGCCCGGTCCAGGGTTGGCCGTTGTTTTTTAACGCCGCGAAGACGCTCCATTCCCGCGTCTCGAGGTCCATGGCGCACCAGGCCACGCAAACCTTGCCGCCGGCCGCGCTTATGCGGGGATCGAGCTTGGCGTGAGGCTGGCCGTTGCTTACGTCATGTTCCTTGCTCAGCCCGCCCACGCCGGGGCGGCCGACCAGGACCCGGTCCCGGGCGTCGGTTTCCTTGGTGGGACCGAACTCGGTGTCGATCTCGCGCGTTACGACATTGACGTGAAGACGGCTGGTCCAGGTCTTGCCCGTCAAGGGATCGAAGGCTATCCTGCCCATCTTCGAGACTTCGCCCGAGGCGACCTCCCCCGCCAGGGCGGGCAGGGCCCGGACGTTGGCCAGGACCATCAGGCCGCCCGAGCCAGCCAGGCTCGAGTTGATAAAAACCCTGCGCGTAAACCCTTTGCCGTCTTTTTTCCAGGCCATGTTGATTGTCCTTTATCGCCGGCCGCGGGGGCAAGTTACAATGCATCGCGACGCGGTCCTTCGATAATCCAATATTTATAATGATATTAGGGCCGCGCGTCTTTTGTCAATAAAGTCGGCCGCGGACGGCCGGACGCGATGCGACTCTTTCGTGGCCTTCATGCCGGGGACTCGCGCAATGAAGCGGCGAGGGCATAAGACGCGTTTATATAGATTTAAAAATCGCTTGTGATCTTGGAGCCGCGATGCTAATAATCATTGTATGGAGGCGCGGCGGGACCCGCTCTCCAAGGTTAATATAAGGAGGTAAACGAGAATGGGCAAACCGAAGGATTCCTGCGTCGAGCCGGCCAAGGGGCCGATCGCGCCGGAGGAGGAAAAGGCGACGGGGTCGTCTTCAGCGCCAAAGGAGGTGGCAATCATGACGGCTAGAGTTGGGCGCCCAGCGCCGGATTTCGAGGCCGGCGCCTTTTACAAGGGCGGCTTCAAGAACGTAAAGCTTTCCGATTACAAGGGCAAGTGGATAATACTGTGCTTTTATCCGGGTGACTTCACCTTTGTATGACCCACCGAGTTGTCGGCGGTCGCCGTCAAATACAAAGAGATCAAGAAGATGGGTTGTGAAGTTTTATCCGTGAGCACCGACAGCCGCTTCGTGCACAAGATTTGGCAGGAGGAGGAACTGTCCAAGATGGTGGAGGGGGGAGTTCCTTTTCCCATGCTCTCGGACGCGGGCGGAAGGATCGGCAAAGCGTACGGCGTCCACGAGGAGGCTGCGGGGGTGGACATTCGGGGCAGGTTTATCATCGACCCCGATTTCAACGTCAGGGCCATGGAGGTCTTGACCCCCGAGGTCGGCCGTAACGTGAGCGAGTTGATCCGACAGGTGCAAGCCTTCCAGCACGTGGCCAAGACCGGCGAGGTGACCCCCTCGGGTTGGACGCCGGGCAAGAAAACTTTATCACCCGGACCCGACCTGGCCGGCAAGGTGTGGAAAGAATGGAAGCCTGAAGAGGCGTTTTAGCTCGTTTACCGACTTTTTATTTTCCGGGCCGCTCGATCATTCGGGCGGCCCATTCAATTGTCCGGGTCGGACCTCATTTGAAAAAAGTCCTTTTCCGCGCTTGCCAAGCGCTTAAAATAGTTCATAATAGTTAATCGTCGCGCCCCGATCGGGAGCGTCGCGTAAGATTATGGCCCGCGCTAATTACAAACGTCCCGACCATTTCGCCAGGAGGGCGAAAAAAGAGGGGTACGCGGCCCGCAGCGTTTACAAGCTCGAGGAGATCGACTCGAGGGAGGGTCTTTTCCGTCCCGGTCTTCGGGTGCTTGATCTTGGCGCGGCGCCGGGTTCCTGGATGCAGTACGTATCCTCGGTCGTGGGCGGCAAGGGCGTGGTGGTGGGAGTCGACCTCAAGCCGCTGAAGCGTTCACTCGCATCCAACGAGCGGTTCGTGGAGGGGGACCTTTACGATCTTGACCCCGAGGTCATCCGGGGCGAAGCGCAAAGGTTCGACGTGGTCCTCTCGGACATGATGCCCAACACCATAGGCCACAAGTCCTCGGACCACCTGCGCTCGATCGCGCTGGCGGAGAGGGCCCTTTGGGTGGCGGACCGGCTGCTTCGTCCGGGCGGGCACTTCCTGATCAAGGTCTTTCAGGGAGCGGAGTTCGACCAGTACCGGAACATGATGCGCGAGCGGTACGCCCGGGTCAAGGTCAAAAAGCCCGAGGGCTCGAGGAAGACGAGCAGGGAGATATACCTTCTCGGCCTTAATAAAAAGCCGGCCGAGGATAGCGGGGAGGATTAGTCGCGAGGACCCGGCGGAGTCCTTGATTAATATGTACGATAGGTTGACCAAGTCAAACGTGGATATTGGCCCGGCGCATGAAAAAAGGGGAGGAAAACATGGCCAAAAAAACATCCGGCAAAAAGACCTCGGCGAAAGTGAGCGCCGACAAACCTCAAAAGAAAGCGGCGGTGAAGAAGCCGGCCGCCTCGTCCTCGCCCAAAAAGGCCAGGATGACGCGTTACGGAATCATTCCGGAGTCGGCGGCCAAGATCAAGACCGTGGGCGTGTTGACCGGCGGCGGCGACTGTCCGGGCCTTAACGCGGTCATCCGGGCGGTGGTTCGCACGGCGATCAACGTTTACGGCTGGCGCGTGATCGGGTATGAGGACGGCTTCGAGGGCATGATCATGCCGGGCAAGCACGTCGAGCTCGATTACGGCTCGACCCGCGGCATCCTGCACAAGGGCGGCACCATACTTGGCTCGACCAACCGCGGCAACCCCTTCAACTTTCCCATCGAGAGGAGGGGAAGGACGGTCCCCATGGACTGCTCCCACGAGGTGGTCGAGACCTATAACCGGCACAACCTGGACGCCCTGATCGTCATAGGCGGAGACGGCACCCTGACCATCGGCGAGCGTTTCCAGCGCGAGAAGAAGCTCAACATCGTGGGGGTCCCCAAAACCATCGACAACGACCTTTCCGCCACGGAGACGACCTTCGGTTTCGACACCGCCGTGGCCACGGCCACCGAGGCCATCGACAAGCTGCACACCACGGCCGAGAGCCACCACCGGATCATGTTCGTCGAGGTCATGGGCCGGGACGCCGGCTGGATCGCTCTTCACGCCGGCATAGCCGGGGGCGCCGACGCCATTTTGATTCCCGAGATCGAGTACGACGTCACCCGCCTGATCGAGAAGATCAGGATGAGGGAGGAGTCGGGCCGCAAGTCTTCCATCGTGGTGGTGGCGGAGGGGGCCAAGCCCGCGGGGGGCGACGTCTCGACCGTAAGGAGCTCGAGCGACTTCGACCTGGTCCGGCTGGGCGGCGCGGCCCAGCGGGTGGCCGACCTTATCGAGAGGCTGATGGCCAGGGAGACCAGGGTGACGGTGTTGGGGCACATCCAGCGGGGCGGATCTCCCACCAACTTCGACAGGATACTGGCCACCAGGTTCGGCACGGCCGCCGCTCACGCCGTGGCCAGAAACGATTTCAACTCGATGGTGGCCCTGCAGGGCGCGAAGATAGTGACCGTCCCACTCAAGAACGCCATATCCAGCCAGAAGTTCGTCGATCCCAACGGAGAGTTGGTGCAGGCCGCCAGGGCCTGCGGCATGACCTTCGGCACGCCCGGAAGGTCCGGACTGGCGAGCGGCGTTTGACGATCCAATAGAAAAACGCGGCCGCGTTTTATGGCGCGGCCGCGTTTTAATCTTACAATACTTTTATTCCTCGCCGCCGGCCTTTTGTATAATATCCGCGATTTCCAGGTAGCTCAGTTCCCGGGCCAGCTTGAGCGGGGTCCTACCATCCTTGTTCCTGGCGTTCACGTCGGCGCCGTTTTCTATCAGCAGCTCGACCGTGTCTTTTTTGCCCAGGCCCACGGCCCAGTGCAGGGGAGTGGCGCCGAAGGGCTCGTCCTTGGCGTTGACGTCCGCGCCGGCCTTTATAAGCATGAGGGCGCAGTCGGTCTTCTCCAGTCCCAGGGCCCAGTGCAGGGGGGTCCAGTCCTGCTTGTCCCGGGCGTTAAGGTCGGCTCCTTTCTCGATGAGGACCTTGACCACCTCGGTCTTGCCCCGGGAGGCCGCGGAGTGAAGAGGCGTGAGCCCGAACTTATCCTTGGCGTCGATCTCGGCCCCCGACTCGATAAGCAGGGCCGCGATCTTTTCATTGCCCGCCCACGCCGCCGAGTGGAGCGGCGTATCGTCCAGCTTCTTCTCCCTGGCGTTGACGTCGGCCCCGCCCTTGATCAGGACCTTGGCCGTCTTGGCGTTCTTGGCCGCGTGGAGGGGGGTCCCGTAAATATAGGCCAGGTCGTTGACGTCGGCCCCGTTTTTAATCAGCAGCTCGCAGGCCCTGGCGTAGCCGTTATAGGCGGCCAGGTGGAGGGGCGTGGCGCCCTGCACGTTCTCGGCGTTAACGTTCGACCCCTTCTCGATCAGGTAGCGCATGGCCTCGACGTGCCCCCTGGCGGCGGCCTTGTGGAGGGGGATGGCGCCCTGGATATCGACGGCGTCCACTTTTTTAGGTTTTTCCGCCAGTATCTTCTCGATCGTTTTCAGGTCTCCCTGCTTCGCGGCCTGGTGTATGTCCTCGGCCAAGGCCGGCCCGGCGGCCGCCAGCAGCATGACCCAAACCATTATTATCGTTCTCTTCATTTGAATCCTCGCTTTATCGTTCGCGTAAATCCCCGCCATCTATGATAGCCCATGACCGCCTCGTTTCAGCGATTGGGATACTCCTTGCCGCTGATCTCCTTCCACAGGCCCCTGGCCACCCGCTGGTTCATCTTGTTGGAGCCGACCTCGCCCGGCATGGAGCAAGGGTCTACCTTGAGGGCCGCCTCGAGGGCGTCGAGGGCAAGGTCCTTCTTGTCGATATAGCCGTAGTACTGGGCGAGCCACACGTAGTTCTCCACGTAGTTCGGGTTCTTGTCGATCTGGCTTTGCAGGTCGTCAAGTATGGCGGCCGAGTCCTTGCCCAGCATCTTGATGAATATCTCCGGGGCCTTGGCCAGGATGCCGGTCCAGAAACGGGCGCTTACGCCGTACTTGTAATGGGGGGCCTTTTCGTCCAGCCACTTAAGGTGTCCCAGTATCTCCGGGAACACCGCCGCCTGCTTGAGGTAGCTGGCGTACTGGTACTGCTTGCCCTGCGCGGCGGCCGCCAGGTAATGGGCCCCGGCGGTTTCCTTGATCTCGAGGGCCCGGGTCGCGCTTTCAAAGGACTTTTTGTTGTAGTCGGTCTGCAGCTTTTTCTCCTCGTCCGTGTCGCCGGGGGTGTAGTAGGCCCGGTCGAAGTACTCGCAGGCCAGCTCGGTGAGAATCTCGTGGTTGTTCGGGTCAAGGTCCCTGGCCTTCTCCAGGTTGGATATGGCGCAGTCGATGGTCTCCAGGGTCTGGTCATCGTCCAGGCAGGCCCAGGCCGCGTCCACCAGCTTCTGGGCCTCAGCGTTCCTGCTCACGGGCTTGTCCGGTATGCGGGACCATGACAAAGAGGGAGCCAGTATGGCCAGGAAAATTAATATCAGCGGTACGCGCTTCATTTTTCAGTTCCCCTTATTGTCCTTTTTGCTTATCATTCTCTGGTCGATCGCCTCGAGCCAGTCGTCGTGCAGCTTGTGGAGGTCCTTGATGGTCACGAACATGGGCATGATCGAAACCAGGGCCCCCGTGAACTCCTCCCTCGAGGTCACCAGGGTGGCGCCGTCCTTTTCATCGAACAGGAAAGAGTGGACCGACACCACCGTTTTGGGAATCCCGCCGGTCCAGGCCATCTCCTTGTAAGGATCGAGCGTTATCACCTCGACCGGAACGGGCACGGCCGGCCCCTTCACGGCGATCTTCATGGTAAACCTCGAGCCGATCCTGATTTCTCCGCCGTCGCCGGTAACCTTTTTAATGAAGGGCTTCCACTCGGGCCAGCTTTTTACGTCCAGTATCTCGTTCCAAATGTCCCGAGCCGGCGCCTTGACCAGCCGGGACCTTTCAAGCTTAAGATTTCCCATTTGCATCCTCAGTCTATCAGTCCTTCTTCCCTGGCCCAGGCCTCGAGCTTCTTGAAGCCCTCCTCCGTGCTGACCGGCGGCTCGTAGCCAAGGTCCCTTTTCGCCTTGTCCAGCTTGTAGGTGTGCGTGTACATGAGCTCGGCCACGGCGTACCTCGAGAGAAGGGGTTCCTTTTTGATTTTCAGTACGTCCCAGATCGCCTCGAAGGCGGCCCCCACCCCGTAGGCCAGGGGACCGGGAATGCTGCCCTTCGCCGGCGGGAGCTTCATGATCTCGAGGTGGCGGTTGATGAAATCGGCGTAGGTGGTGGGCTCGCCGTTGGTGATGAAGTAGGCGTTACCCGGGGCCTTGTCCGACTTCGAGGCCAGCACCAGACCCTCCACCAGGTTCTCGACGTAGGTGGTGTCGGTCACGGTCCTGCCGCCTCCCACGTGGTAGATGGGGCCCTTTTCGGCGTGGGTCTTGATCCTGCCGAAAAAGGTCTGGTCGCGGGGCCCCCAGATGACGTGGGGACGTATGGAAACGGTCTTGAAACAATCGCAGTTGGCCGCGAGCACCATGCGCTCGGAGATGGACTTGGTTTCCCCGTAGGCGCTGAGGAACTTGTTGGGATAGGGGAAGGTCTCGTCAACCTTGTCGTGATGGGTCCAGCCGTCAAAGACCGAGGCCGTCGAGCTGCAATGGACGAACCTTTTGACTCCGGCTTTTTTCGCGGCCCGCAGCATGTTTTCGGTCCCGTCCACGTTGACCGCCCAGAACTTCTCCCTGGCCCCCCAGGGAGAGGCGAAGGCGGCTATATGGAAGACGACGTCCGCGCCCTCCGCCGCCTCGTCGAGGCCCGTGCCCGTGCATAGGTCGCACCCGTGGGCCTGGGCCCCGGTTTCCGAGCATGTAAGCTCGAGCCCGGGCGTAGGCAGGTCCACCACGCTGACCTCGTATCCGTCGCGCCTTAATCTCTCGACCAGATGCCGGCCCACGAAGCCGGCCCCGCCCGTTACCGTTGCTTTCATTTTTTCCCCCTCTTTATAATAGATGGCGCCTTTAGTCCCACGGCGCTCGATCTCCCCGCTGGAATGGCGGCTCAATTTTTGAACCGAAATTCAAATCTGGGCAATAGTAATTTATTTAAGCGGCCAAGTCAAGCCTTTCGAGGTTTTACGCTGTCCGACTCCGCGTCCTTTTTTACGATCGGACAAAAACATCTCAGAGCGTGTCTTTTAAGATGGAGTCAATGTTTCGCGTTATGGACCTTTACCAAGCGGTAATTGATTCGCCTTGATTATCAGAGCCTTAGCCAAATATATCGGATAAGACTACAATGACGAAGGCGCGAAGTCAATTAATCGACAATATGTACCATGCGGTATTTCATATCTGCGAATAATAAGCGACGTTTACGGCTACTATTCATAAAAAGAAAATCAATCAATCGATCAATAGGAATGAAGGAAATTCAAATACCCCGAAAAAAAGCGTCCCTAAAATCAATATAATCCAGGCGGCCCATCGAGGTTGTAAGACGTTAGTGAGTCAATCGACTGGCCCGGAAATCACGATGGGCTATTTACTTGGTAAAGCAAAAAAGATAAAATCTAAAAGTAAGAGCCTCTTGCAAAATTCCCGCTTTGGAGTGCGGCGGCTCGACGCCGCTTTTCTTCCGAGCGGCTTGACGCGAGGCAAGCCGGTGTATTAATAGGCCTTGTCAAGCCAAGGCCCTCGAAAGCGGTCTCAAGCGACCGCGCTCCAAAGCCGGACTTATGCAAGAGGCTCAAATGAAAACCGAAATCCAAACGCATGAAAAAACCACGGCTATCGGGGGAGGGAAGGTTTGAGAGTAACTAAAGCCGCGACTTTGCTTTTAATCGCTCTCGTTTTATCCGCCTGCGGCGACAAAGGGGAAAAGGGCGGCGGCGAATACCACGGCGTGACCCAGGCCGACCTTTACAAGTGGAAGACCAAGCTGGTGGGAAGGTGGGAAAACGAGGACGCTTTTTACGATTTCAAGGAGGACGGCAACCTTCTGACGGGCAAGATAGACGGCTGGTACCCCGAGGAGAATACCTTCAAGATTACGGGCGTCAATAAAATGAAAGTCAAAAGCAAATGGGGCGGACAATATAGACTTGTCTGGTTTACGCTGATCGAGGACGAATTGACTCTCAAGTTCAACAAGAACGAATCCATTACTCTCTACCGAGTTAAATGAGCTCGAATACTAAAATCTCCTGTCTTGATTTCTTCGCCGGGAGCGGCCTCGTCACCAGGGGACTGAAAGACCACTTCGAGGCGGTCTGGGCCAACGACGTTTGCGAAAGAAAGGCCCGGATATATCTTGCCAACCACCCGGGGGCGAATTTCCATCTCGGCCCGATCGAGCAAGTCAGCGGAGGCGACCTTCCCCCCGCGCTTCTTTCATGGGGAAGCTTTCCTTGTCAGGACCTTTCCCTGGCCGGCAGGACCGGGGGCCTGTCCGGAAAACGGAGCGGCCTCGCCTGGCAATGGCTCCGGGTCATGGACGAGATGCCCCAAAGGCCCCCCCTGGTGGCGGCGGAAAACGTGGCCGGCCTGGCCTCGGCCTCGGGAGGAAAAAATTATCGGGCCCTGCACGACGCCCTGGTCGAGCGCGGTTTCAAGGTCGGAGCGTTCATGCTCGACGCGGCCAACTGGCTGCCCCAGTCAAGAAGAAGGGTCTTCGTGGTCGCCGTCCCCAATGAGATAGACTCCTCCGAGTATGAATCGAACGCTCCCGGCTACGGCCATAACGGCGCCATACTCAAGGCGGCCGAGGGCCTCGGCCGCTGGGTCTTCTGGCGACTTCCGCCTCCCCGGGCGCGAAGGCCGAGCCTCGAGGACTTGATCGACTGGAACGCGCCCCGCCACGGCGAGGATAAAACGAGCGCGTTAATGGACATGATTCCTCCCCGCCACCGCGAAAAAATGATCGAGGCCATGGCAAGGGGGTATCGCGTCTTTCCCGGCTACAAGAGGACCAGAAAGGGCGGGCAGGTATTGGAGCTTCGCTTCGACGGGCTGGCGGGATGCCTTCGCACCCCCGAGGGAGGAAGCAGCCGGCAGTACCTGGTCATGGTGGAGGACGGCCGGTTCAGCACCCGCCTTATCACCGTGGGTGAGGCGGCCCTGCTAATGGGAGCGGGCGCGAGTTATAAGATACCTGGCGGTTACAACGACGGTTACAGGGCCATGGGCGACGCGGTCGCCGTCCCCGTCACTCGTTACCTGGCCCGGGTCCTTCTTGCTCCCCTGGCGGGCGCTATATCGCGACAAAGGAAAAGTTAAGGCGGCAAAACCCGAGGGCCTTGACTGGATGGAGGCTAGGTCTTTCTTCTGTCGAAAAATACGCAGGACCCCGGATTGGCTTTGGCCACCTCCTTCAGCTCGGCGCAGACCGAGGCGACCTCGAGGAAGTGCTCGAATTTCCTCTCCTGAAGATGGACCCCGCACAGGCTGATGGTCATGATGGGAAACTCGCTCGTCCGCCCGCGCCTGTCCTTGGACACGATCTTGCCCGCCTCCGCGTCCTTAGGGTCGTAAAAGCGGATTATGCCCGCGTCGAACCGGCCGATGACCTGGTCCGTTACCTCGCCGGCCAGGCTGGAGGGAACGATCATGACGAAATCGTCGCCGCCCACGTGTCCGATGAAAGCCCCCTCCCCCGCCGCCGCGAGGGTCCCCTCCTTGATGGTCTCGGCCGTGAACTTGATGGCGCCGTCGCCCCTGGCGAACCCGTACTTGTCGTTAAACGCCTTGAAGTTGTCAAGGTCCGCGTAGATGACGCAACTGGCCCGGCCGTCCTTTATCGCCATGGAGATGGACTCGGCGATCGAGTTGTTGCCGGGAAGTCCCGTCGAGGGATTGGCGTCAAAAGCGATGAGTTTCAGCCTTTCCAGTTCAAGAAGCGCGTGATGCAGACGAAGATGAGACGCGACCCGAGCCAATAGAACGGCCGCGTTGATGGGCTTGGCCACGTAGTCGGACGCCCCCGCCTCGAAGCCGCGGACCACGTCCTTGGGGTCGTCCATCGAGGTTATGAAAATAACGGGAGTGTGTTTGAACGCCTCGTCGCTTTTCAAACGACGGCAGGTCTCGAAACCATCCAGCCGGGGCATCATGACGTCGAGGAGAATAAGGTCGGGCTTCCGCTCCCGGGCCTGATCGAGGGCCTCATAGCCGTCCTCCGCCACGATTACCCCGTGGCCGGCGCTGGTGAGGATGCTGGAAAGCAAAAAGGAAACGCGGCGGTCGTCGTCCACCACCAGGATGGTCGAGCTTTGAGCGTCAAGCTTGGAAAGAAACGTTTCCTTTACGTCCCGAGACAACGACATGAGATGGACCTCATTACCTCTTGATGTTATGCCGACCGTTCCATCCGGGAGATTTACGCCGGCCGAATTAAATGGCGAGCGGCGATTAACGACGCCGATGGGGCCAGGTTCCGCCTGGAGCCGTAGGATACGGCGTCATCGGCTCTACTTTAGCACATCCTGGCAAAAATGCCTTAAAAATCGCCAAAGCCTGGTATCCCTTTCAATTTTTTTCCCCGATTCCGCCGCCGGCGGTGATGGCCAGATATTTTATTTTGATATCGCCCGGCTTATTCATGGGATGGAAGGCCATGGCGCGGACTTTTTCGCTTTTCATGAATCTGGGAGTCGCGCCGAGAGGGACGGCGTATATATGGTATTGGCCGTCGGTTTGAATCTCGAAGAGTAAGCTGTTGTCCTCGTTGTAGGATGAAAGGCCGGTCCCCATCCAAAAGATTTGAGCGAAAAAAGGAGGTCCTCCATCCGCCGCCACCGCCATCTCGATAACCAGGTCGTCAACCAGGAGAGGGTCCAGGTCCATACGTCCGCTTTGAAGCGCCGGATCGCCGCCAACGGCCTCGAGGGACCCGCCGCCGCGCTCGACGATCTGGTTTAGCGCTCTCATGGCTCGGAGACCCTTTTGATCGGCCAGTACGAGGGGAGGAAGGACCAGGCCGGCGGCGAGGGCTTTTTCCCTTCTGGAGACGGCACGGGCGTAGACGTCCTTTTCCGAGGACGCCATTTTCTTTTCCTTGTCCCAGGAAAGGACCAGGGACTTGCCGGCCACGACGGAGTAAAGGTCAGGCCGGCAGCATATGCCCAGTCCCGGACCTACTCTTCCGCAGTGGAAGGCCTTTATTTTTCCGTCATCTCCCCTCTTGGCCACCTCCAGGTTCAGCGCCGCCGTAAGCGCGACGTCGCGGTGGAAGAGCATGGCTTTTTCCGAGGCCAGGGGAAAATCGAACAGGTAGACCTCCTCGAGAGCTCCGGTCCGCGACTCTTGCACGGCCTCGATGACTTCCCGCGTCATTTTGTCCGCGTCCTCATAATCGCGGGTCAGGCCCAGTAGCCCGAAGCTATAAAAAATGAGCGCGGCCGCGAGAAAAACCAGGCTTGGCATTTTTCGCCAGCGGCGGGCCCCATCCCGGGGAACGAGTGAACCCAGGGCCAGGCAAAATCCGCCGGCGGGCAAATAAAGGAGGCGAGACCCGATCCACTCGCCGGCCGACCATTCGAACCCGAGCGCCGGTATCATAAACAAAAGCGCGAAGACGGACCCCAAGACCAGCCTCGTGGTCCTTTGGCTTAATATGGAAAAAACAACCATCGCCGCCGCCATGGCCAGGCAAAGAAGGGCCGCGTGGGTCGCGCTCAAGCCGGGTAATATCCCCGGACCCATGAGTCTCGAGACCATGACGCCAAGGCCGCTTAGGGCCTCAATAACCGAGGGCGTCCGTCCGGCCGCGGGAAAAAAGCTTCCGTTGGCGAGGACGCGCAAAACAAGGTAAGCCAAAGCCGCCGGCGCCATGGACGCGAACGCGATTATCACCTCGGGCAAGCGGCCTCTTGCCCCTTTTACGATCGATTCATCATGGGCGCCTTGCCCGGGTCTTATCGCCTGATAGGCCAGGGCCAGCGGCAAAACGGCGGCCCCCGTTTCCTTGGTCAGCATGGCGAGAAGCGCCATGAACGCTCCGGCCGCGGCCTTGAGGGATTTTCTCCGCTCGCCTCTTTCCGGGAGCAGCAGGAGGCAGGCAAGGACGAAGGTGAGGCAAAGCAGGTCGAATCGGCCCGATACCCATAAGACCGCTTCCACCTGGACCGGATGAACGAGGAATAAGAGCGAACATAATAGGGCGGCTATGGTTGGGGCTTTTAGCTTTTTAGCCAGAAGGAATAAAAGAAGGGCGTTAGCATAGTGCAGGCACAGACTGATCAGTCGCTCCAGAAAAACGTCCCCGCCGCCGGCCTGGCCCAGGGCCCAGGGTATGACCGCGGCGGGCCGGAAGAAGGCCCCGTCCATGAGCCGCGAAAACGCGAGCGACAACCCCCGGACGCCATGGTCGCGAAGCACTTCGCCGAAAACGAAGTCGTCGGCGAAAAGCCCCAGCCAGAGGGTCCTGGAGTGTATGAACAAAAAGACAAGCGCCATGAACATCGGCAATCTCAGACTCTCCGATGCTCGGCTTTTCGGTTTCAAGTCTTCGGTCATGGCTGAGAAACGGATAATACAGGAAGGACATGAAGGTGGCAAGAAATTCCTGAGGAAATGAATATCGGATCACGCCGCCAAGGCCCCATGGTCCTTCCGCGGCCCCGCCGTCCGTACTATCGACTTTAAGAGCGGGTTAATGTATGGTGTAGCGTGGGTTTGAAAAGCGGCCGGCAAGCCGGGCTGGGAAATCGGCGATCGCGGCTCGTTTGTTCCCGGGGGATTGGCGCGCGGCGTTTCACGCGTCCGAGAGGCAAAAACTTGGAAAGACCGGGCGGCTTTGATATGTATTTTCCTGGACAATCAAGGAACGGGGAAGGAAACCAATGACTATAAAAAAGACTTTGTTTTTTCTGGCGGCGGGCGCCTTTTTGGTCCTGGGATCGAGCGCCATGGCCGACGACGACTGCTCCGACCCGGTCGAGACGGGCCAGGGCGTTTTCGTGGGCTACGCCGACGAGCGATACGACGCCTGCGTCTACCGCGGCATACCCTACGCCAAGCCGCCGGTGGGCGATCTGCGCTTGAAGCGTCCCCAGCCGCCCGACCCTCACGCGGGCGCGCTCGAGGCCTTCGAGTTCGGTCCGGTCTGCGAGCAGGGCTCGGATCAATACTCCGAGGACTGCTTATACCTCAATATCTACCGGCCGAAAAAATCGGGGGTTTTCCCGGTCATGTTCTGGATTCACGGCGGCGGTTTCATCAGCGGCTCCGGAAGTTTCGTCTTCTACGACGGGGCGCGGCTGGCCTCGCGCGACGACGTGGTCGTGGTCACCATCAATTACCGGCTCGGCCCTCTCGGTTTCCTCGCTCTTCCGGAACTCAAGGAGGAGGACCCCAAAGGCGGTACCGGCAACTACGGGACCCTCGACCAGGTCCGGGCCCTGGAATGGACCCGGGACAACGTCGCGGCCTTCGGCGGGGACCCCGGCAACGTTACCGCCTTCGGACAGTCGGCCGGCGGCATGAGCATCTGCACGCTGCTGGCCGCGCCCGAGGCCGAGGGGCTCTTCCACCGGGCCATGATAATGAGCGCGCCCTGCCGGCTTTTCACCGAGCTCGGGAAGGGATACGAAAAGACCCGCTCGGCTCTGAAAAAAATCGGCTGCGACGGCGAGGGCGACGTTCTCGAGTGCCTGCGCGCAAAGCCCGCCAAAGCCTTCAACCTCAAGGGCGGCAACGACATGTTCACGGGCGGCACCCCCTGGAGCCCGACCGTGGACGGGTCCTATTTAACCGACATGCCCCTAAATCTCATCGAACGCGGCGAATACCACAAAATGCCGACCATCATCTCCACTACTCACGACGAGCTGCGCCTCTATACCATGTCCATACCCGGGCTCGGCGCCTGGCCGCGCTCGTCGGTCAACCTCCTGCTGAAAGGCCTGGTCGGGCCCAATTACAAGGAGATAAGGGCGCTCTACGATTACCGCGAGTTCAGACGGCCCATCGATCTCGCCCTGGCTTTCGGAAACCAGATGACCTTTGACGCGCCGCTGTACATGATGGCCGAGGCCATGTCCGGGCAAAACCCGGTCTACGTTTATCGCTTCGACTGGCACGAGACGCGCTACCCCCACAAAATGGGAGCTTTCCACGCGATCGACGTGCCCTTCGTCTTCGGCGCGTTTACCATGGACTTCGAAATCGCGCGGATGGTGGCGAGCAAAAAAATCTTCGAGGAAAACGAATACCTTTCCCTCCACGTCATGGATTACGTCACCAGCTTCGCCAGGAACGGCGTTCCCGCCGCCGACGGCGCGCCCGAGTGGCCGGCGTACGCGACCGAGTCCAAGTACCGGCTTTACATCGATAAGGAAATCACGGCGCTACCGCTGACGGAAAAGGAGGTCGAGCGTTACGAGTGGTACGCGGACCGGACCATGGGGGATATCATGGAGGGGCCGATCAGTAGATTCACCTTTACCAACGAGGACAGGAACGAATAGGACTGCCGCTGGAAGGGTAAACCAAAATCAATTTTATTTCGACGGGGCTCATTTTTCATTCGCCTCGAAACTCTCGCGGTCTTTTAATCCATCAAGGAGCGGCAAACCTGGCCACGAAAAGACGCGGCCTATTGAGAATCGGTCGATTACTCGATCTCGATTTTCCCGCTCGGGCCGCCGGCGCCGGCCTTAATCGTTTATTTTTTCTTTTGCAGGTTGCTTTGCAGCCGCGCCTGGGCCTCTTGTAGAGAGCCTTGCAGGGCCTGGACCAGGGCGTAGGCGTTTCCCACCGAGAGGACTATACGGTTCGACAGGGTCGCGTGTCCCGGCATGGACCGGTGAATATTGCCGAACTCGATCACCACCTCGCCGACCCCGACGAAGACGTTAAAGACGTCGCGGTACGAGTAATCCAGGTCGGGCGACACGTGGAACTGGACGTCCTTGGTTTCTTCATGCCCGCCCGTCTTATTTTCGTCAGCCATCATTATTCTCCTCCGTCGGCCGCGAGGAGTATCGCGGCGAAAAACCCGTCCCGGTTTCGCGAGGGGTTCAGGACATTATCATTACCTTGGTCTGGGAGGGAGCGAGGGTCATCCCCCCCGGCACGTTGGTGGAATTTTGCAGGGCCGTATCGAGCATCCTGGTCGCGGGCATTCCTCCCGTGAAGACCTTGACGCTGCACTTGGTGTTCCTGGCCGGTCCCATCACCGTTCCCGAGGCCACGCCCGTGGCGACCCCGGCGTTGTCCCCGTTGGTCATGGGTATGGTGGTCCCGATATTGTGGGAGGGCATCATCATGATCAGGTGTTTCATGGACGCGGTCGGTGGAATGGCCATGGGCTTCATGGACGTGTTCGGATATGGAACGGGCACGGGGGAAGGAGAAGGAGGAGCCGGCGTCAAACACACGTCGGGCGCCCCAATGTCGTTTCCCATCATCGAGCAGTTGGCGAACATAATAGTCTCCCTTCTTGCCGGCGGCGCTCGTCAGGCCATGAATATGCGCTCGCCGTCGATCTTGGTGTCTTTCCTGCTGACCATGATCGTGTTTTTCGAGTCCATGGAATACAGGCCGGCGACCTTGCGCGTCATCTGCCCCGCCTTGACCTGGTCGTAGTCCTCGGTGTGGCGGACGAAGCTTTTAAACCTGCCAATCGCCCGCGTCGCCATGGTGTTGATCATCCCGAACATGACCAGCGCCGACTTGAAGTCGGCCTTGAGGTCCGAGCCCCTGGCCTTGAGCTCGCCGAAATCGACCACCGCCTCGCGGCTTGTATGCACGGCCCGGTCCGAGATGAAATTGAGTCCCTCCCCCGAGGCCATGGTGGTGGACCCTGTCGACATGAAGTTCATCGAGCCTCGCGACGCCACCATGGACGCGTCCGCCGGGAAGCGAACGGTCAGGTTCTGATCGCCCGGACGCTCGATTATTCCGAGCACGTAATACCGGCCGGAGTCGTCCTCCGAGCAGATGACCAGGTCGCCCGCCCGGGGCTGGACCAGGCAACTGAAGGCGACCCCCGCCTTCATGGCCCGCTCGCCCATTTCGATTTCAACAGCCCCGCCCGAAACGGACAGGACCCTTGCGTTTCGTACGCCCGGCGTTCTCTCTTTGCTTATTGGAACCACGTTGGCGGCGTTCGTCATTTTCCGTTCCCCCATTGTTCGGCTTTTTTACGTTTTTCGTCCCTGCCGCGCGCGAGCGTTTTGCTTGCGCCGGTCCATTTCGTTTTGGCGTCGCGAGTCTCGTGCATGTTGGTCCTGAAAAGTATGGCGTTGGAGAAGTCGGACTCGAGAAGGGCCGCGTGAGACAGGTCGGCGTCGGTGAAGTCCGCCCCCGAGAAATTGGACCCCTGGGCCTTGATCTCGGTGAGCTGGGCCGCGTTCAAGTTGGCCGAGGACAAGTCGGCCCCCGACAAGACGGCCTTTTGCATGCCCGCCTTTTCCAGGTTCGCTCCCTTGAAGCTCGCGCCCTCCAGGTTGGCCTCGTAGAAATTGGCCAGCTCGAGACAGGCCTCGTCGAAGTTCGATCCCGCCAGGCTGGCCTGGGTGAAGCCGCCCTGCCTCAGTTTGGACCCCTTGAAATTACATCCCTTCAGCTCGCATTCGCTGAACTGACACATGGTCAGGTCCATGCCGCTGAAATCCACGCCCTCAAGGGATGCCCTTTTAAAGTAGGACAGGTTAATGACCGCGGTCTGAAAAGCGTTGTCCTTGAACTCGCACTCGAGGAAAACCGACTTGTCCACCCGGGCCCCCGAGAAGATGACCCCCTTCAGGTCGCACTGCTGGAAGGCCGTCTTTTCCAAGTCCGCCTCGGAGAAATTAACCTGGCCAAGGTTCGACTCGCTGAACAGACCCATTTGCAAGCCGGCGCCGGCAAAGTCCGCCTCCGCGAGGTCGCACTTGACGAACTTGGTAAAGTCGATCTTGACCCCGGCGAAAATCGCTCCCGTAAAGTCGCTTTTGATCAAGTTGGCGTCCTTTAAATCCGCCCCGGCAAACTTCGCCTTTTTCACGCCGCAGTCGTTAAAGAGGGCTTCCCTTAAGTTCGAGCCGCTGAAGTCGCAGCCGCCGAAGTTGACGCGCTGGAAAATCCCTCCAGACAGGTCCGCGTTGGAGAAGTCCGAGCCGGAGAAATCCTCGTCACTGAAGACGTCTCCGGCCTTGACCTTAAGGGACAGCTCCTCGCCGTTCATTTGGGCCTCCAGCCTTCTATGATGGTGGACTCGAGGTTCGAGTCCCTGAAGTCCGTGTTGGTTATGGTCGATCTCAAGAAATCGACCGCGTAAAGGTTGGCCCGGGCGAAAGAGGCGTTGACCAGGTAGGCCTTGGAAAGGGACCCCTCCATCAGGTTGATACCGTCGAGTTTGGCCCCCGCCAGGTTGGCCTTTTTGAACATCGCGCTTTTGGCGTTCGCGCCGGACAAATCGGCCCCGGACAGGTCCGCGCCCATGAAGTTCGAGTTAATCATGACCGCGCCGGTGAAGTCCGCGCCCTGCATGTCCATGTCCATAAAGCTGGATTGGACCACGCGCGCGCCCTTGAACCTGAGACCCCGGCTTTCCTTCTTCTCCGGGTCCTTGGCCGTGAAGCACGCCCCGGACAGGTCCGCCTCGTCAAAAACGACGTTGGTGAACTTCGTGTCCGAGAAAGCGCAGCGGTTCATCACCGCCCCCGTAAAGTCACAGTCCCTGATATCGCAACTGATAAAGGCGCCGGCCGTCAGGTCCGCCCCGGGGAACCCGGTCCCCGCGATCTCGGCCTCGAGAAAAGTCATGCCGGGCATATGGGCCCCGGCGAAGCTCGACCCGCTTATCACCACCTCGAGGGACTCGGCGTCCTTCAACTCGGCGCGCGTGAAGTCGGCGTCCTTGAAAACGCCCCTCGTCAGTTTGGCCGAATCGAGATTGGCCTCGGTGAAATTCGCCCGCGTCGCCCTGGCCGCGCCCAGGTTGGTCCCCTCGAGGTTGGCCCCCGTAAGGTCGGCGTTCTCGAGGTTGGCCCGGGCCATGATCGCCTTGCTCAGGTTCGCCCCTTTCAGGCTGGTCCTCGCGAAGTTCACCTGCTCCAGGAAGCAGCCGCTCAAATTTACGCCGGCAAGGTCCTGGCCGCTGAGGTCCAGGCAGGCCCAGTCACCGTTGGACACGTCCTCCCCTTGGGCGACGGCGGCGAGAAATTTTTCCGCCACCTTCTCCACCGGCTCCTTGTGCGGAGACAGGCCGGGAGAGAGCATGTGGGCCGCCATGATATAGCCGTCCTTGAACTGGCTTTCCGCCTGGAGCAGGGCCTCCCCGGTTTTCTCCTTGGCCGTTTTTATTCCCTCCATCGCCTCTTGTATCCGGTCCTCCAGGTCCCGCGTATTCTCATCCTCGATCCCCGCGGCCCGGGCGGAATTAAGGTGCTCGATGGCGCTTAACAGCTCGGGAGGGGGCTCGGTGGGAATGTCCGACATTTGCCCGATGACCTCCTCGGCGTTGAATCGGGGCAGGGCCACCTCCGGGTTTTCCTCCTGGTCCAGGGCCTCGAGCGCCTTATAGGTCTCCTGGATTTTTTCCTCCATCTCTTTTTGCGCCTTGTCGTCCATGGCGTCGGCGCCCTCTTTGATCGAGTCGAGTTTTTTCCCGATCTCGTCCTTGGACTTGGCTATTTCCTCCCTGGTCAAATCCATGACCTCTTTTTTCTTTTTGTCTCCGAACTCGCTTATGGCGCCGGCAATTTTATCGATCTTGTCAAAGGAGAACTCCTTGATATCGAGCTGGGCCGGGTCGCCCGCCATTATGCCCGGGAGGATGGAGTCGAGCTTTTGTTTAAGCGCCGCGACGTCCGGGTCGGGCTCGACCTCGGGCTTATTCTCGACCATCTTCCTAAGGTCCACCTTGGCCTCGTCGGGAAGCTGGTCCGAGGCCTGGTTGGGCATGTCCATGGCCTCCATCTTCTTTTCCGACTGGGCCACCGCCTCCTCGATCTTTTCGTCGACCTCCTTTTGCATGGCCTCGGACTTGGCCCCCATGTTCTTGGCCAGCTCGCTTTCGCCGCCGCCCTCGAGGCCCATCTTGAACAAGATCTCCATGGCGCAAAGCGATCCGACGGGGATAAGGTCCGAGGTGTTGAGCTCGTTTAAAAGCGGATCGTTTCCGTTCATTCTCTTTTCCATGGCCGCCTTGTAATGCTCGAGGTCTCGCGGCGGGTGGGACCGGTCCTCATAGGCGGCCAGGACGTGGGTGATCTCCTCGGCCTCGTCGTCGCGCACCTCGATCCCCTTGCGCCAGATAAGGAGGGCCATGAGTTTTTCCGGAAAGAACCAGACCGTGTCCAGGTTCATGGATATCTCGGCGAACTCCGGTCCTTTTTCCTCCCTCTCGCGCAGGATGAAAAGGCGGACCCAATATCCGGGGAGATTGCCCTCGACGCGCGGCATGGTGGGATGCATATTGGTAAGGCAAAAGCTCTCGTTGCCGATAAAGAAGTCATCGATCCACTGGTCCTCGGGCGCGCAAAGGAAATGGCGCCAGTCCATGTCCTCGGGATAGCCCGGGTAATATTTCCTTTTGTAGTCCTGGTTGTAAGTCCCCGCGAAGCGCATGCGCGTTGGAAGCGAAGGGTCGAGGGGCGCGAGTCCCACCGGCTCGGGCCTGTCCGAGGGAGACCCGATAAGTTTTTTCGGGTCCAGTACGTTGGGCAGGGGCTGGGCCATCCCGCCTTTATCTCCCTTTACCGGGGCGCAGCCCTTGCCATGGGGGTTGGGCGTGTACCCCTCCCCTCCGAAGGCCCTGCTCCAGCTTATTTCCATTTCCGTGAAGGGCTCGGGGTCGGATATGACCGCGCCCAGCCCCCCGGACTGCTTCCAGATTCTGTCGCCCATGACGTAAAGGGTCTTCTTGACGGGACCGATCTCGAGCCTGACCTCATTGGCCGGCACGGGCTTATTGTCCTTGGCGAAGCACTTGCCCGAGACCAGGACCTCGCCGTTGGGCTTGGGCATGCCCACGTCGGGCAGGGGGGGATCGCCCATGCACTCGAAGGCGTCCTTTATCTGCTCGAACTCGAGCAGGGCCTCCCCCGTCGGGAGACGGACGCCAAGGGTCGCCGAGGCGGTGAAATAGAACTTCCTGCCCTTTTCCAGGACCCGGTTGCAAAAGCTTATCTGTAGCGGCCGATATATTTGCATCACACTTTTATCTGCACGAGATCGATGTTGTCGATGGCCGACTGGACTTTGTTGAAATTCAACGCGATGGCCTCCATGGTAACCTCGGCTTTCGTCGCCTTAACGGCCGCCTCCTTGGCCGCCTGGAAGCCTATGGCCTTGAACTTCACGCTCCCGTCGGCCTCCAATACTCCCACTCCTCCGACGCGGGCGTCAAGATCGAAACCAAAGGCCGCGCCTATCTGCGCCTTGAAGCAAAAGGGAACGGCCAGAAGGCTGACGCTTATGGGGACTGAAAGTCCCGTGAACAAGTCTATGTCCGCCTTGAGCGACGAGCAGACGTTGAGGTTGATATTGGCGGCCACGCCCACGTTGACCGCCAGTTTAGCGGCCAGATAAGCGTTGATCGCCAGGTCGAGAGAAAGCTTGCACGAGAAGTCGAACCCGGCCGCGAAACTGAACGAGCACTTGATGGTGTTGTCCCACCTGTAGTCGAAGTGGTAATGACTGTGCGAGACGTTGGTGTTGGTATGGCTGTAGGCCATGGGCCAGCCGTCGTATTTGTCCCATTTCCACTCGTCCTTGAAGCCGCCGCCGGACTTGCAGTAATAGGTTTTCACTCCGCTGCTGTATTTTTCCTCGATACTCCTGGCCGAGACCTTGATTTCCTGAGAGGACCCCTTTTGGATGGACAGGGTATTGCCTTCCCGGTACTCGTAGGCGTCGCCGAACTTTTTCTCCACCCAGATGTTTTTCCATCCCTTCGAGCTTTTATGGGTCGCCGCCGGCACGTCCTTTTGCTGGTCGTCGTCCCATTTGGTCCAGGAGGCCAACTCGTTGGACGAGCTCCTGCCGAAAACGCTTTTCGTGGCGTCCTCCGTGATCGTCGAGAACTCTTCCCAATCGGGACCGCCCTTCTTTAAAAGGTCCCATGACAAAGTCTCATTCAACTTGGCTTTCTGGTCCAGGTGATTCTCCACGTAGCTGTTGCCCAGGTTATACACCCAGTAGCCTCCGAAGTCGTAAATGTTCCCTTCCTGATGGATAAAGGTGTCGCCCTTGGCGATCTTCAGCCGTCCCGTCTGAACCAATGACTCCAGGTCCGCCGTGTCCACGGGGTTGGTTATCTGCTCTTCATCCTTGTCCTTGCCGTAGGTGTAGGCTTTGAGGTTGGTGGGACCGAAGGGCGACTTGTAGTTGTTGCCCTTATACCTCCCCTTGGTGGGCTGGGGCGTTTTCGAGGGGTTGAACCTCTCCCACAAGTACTGCAGCCCCGGCGGGACCTTGTCCAGGGCGTCGGGCCCTCGAACGGTGTAATCACCGTACCTTTCCTTGGCCTCGAGCCAGATATTGTCGCTCGATCGTATCCTTATTCCCCTGCCCGGGTCCTGGTCCACCACCGGCTGCTGGACGTTAAGGGTCGTGGTGACCTCCCGGTAGAAGGCCACCGACCCCGTCTGGAAGTCCTCGATGTTCACGTCCGATACCAGCTTCCACTTCCCGCCGTCGATGTTGTGCTCGGAACCCGCGGCGGGCGCGTCAGTCCCCGAGGTCGCCAGGGTGGTGCGCGGGATCACGTTCAGGACCGTGTAACTGGCCCCGAGCCGGCGCACGTCGTAACTCTTGTCCAGCCGGTAGGTTATGGACTTCCCGTTGTCGTCCATGGAGGCGACGGCGTTCTTGACCTGGCTGCTCGGCGAAAGCTTCCAGCTTCCCTGGGAGTCGTTGAACTGATCGATCGGGTCGCCCTCGTACACGCTGTGGGGGTTCGCGGGATCGTTGGGGTAGCCGACGCGGACCCATGAGTTCGAGGTGGGCGAGCTCATCAGCACCCTTTGCTTGCCCCGCATGTCCTCGAAGTGCATGACGTTGCCGCCGGCGCTGCGTATGAGGTTCTTGCTCGAGTTCTCGTGATTGATCACGCTCTGGCCCTCGGCTCCCGGCACGGCGCCCGCTATGATGGGCCGGTCGGGGTCCCCGTCCATGAAGGTGATGATGACCTCGGCCCCCTTGCGAAGGGGAAAGTGCAAGCCCTCGTCGGGTCCGCAGTAGGGCTGGGCCATCCTGATCCAGCGGGATGCCCGCTGGCCCGCCAGGTCGCTGCGGTCGAAGGGCATCTTGACCTTGTATCTGCCGTACTCGTCAAGTTCCGCGTATTGGCCCTCGCCCTCGGACTCGACCTTGGCGTTGATCGTGCCGTGGAACCGGGGCTTGGGGGTTTCGATCTCGGGCCGAAACTGGACGTCGCTTTTAATGGCCTGGAAAGAGTTGCGGTAAAAGGGCCGCTTCTCGGCGTCGGTGGGCGAGGCCGCCACGCCGGCCGCCAGCAGGGATGCCTGGCTTCCCTCGTGCTCGAGGCCGACGAGGAGGTACTTCGCGTTAAAGTCCTTTCGGAAGTGACGCTCGAGGTCGAAGAAGTATCCCGGCCGGAGGAAGGCCGCCGCGCTTTCCGCGTGGTAGGCGTTCCGGCGGCACAGGATTTTTTCCGCCCGCAGCCTGGCGTATTCATTGGCCTCGTCCTCGTTTTTAACGTGCTCTCCATAAAGATAGACCTCGCCCTGGCCGTCCGGGGAAACCGTCGCCTGTCCCGTTATCACGGGCGGGGACTTGCGGTAGTTGAAGTCCTGCACGACCACCTTCTCGGGAACGGGACGGCGGCTCGAGAGGAAAGCCGTGCACGCCCTTTTCTGCACGCCCTGCTCGAGACCGGAGGGGGGAGAGTACTGGACCTTCTTCTCGTCGCCGGGCAGGTCCACGTGGGCCAGGCTCGTGTCGGTGACGATCAGCTTGGCCCCCGACTCTTCCTGCTCCCAGTAGTAATACATCCCTTCCCTCTCCATCCAGCGGGAGATGAAGTTGAAGTGGGTTTCCTGGTACTGGCAAACGTAGGACCAGGTCCGGTAGCCCCGCTTGGTTTTTATTTCAAAGTCCAGCGAGGACAGGCCGCCCTCGCTCAAGACCTTCTCGATGATGGACGGAACGGTCATGTCCAGATAGACCTCGCTCACCTTGTACCCGGTGAGCTTCCAGAGCTTCGGGGACAGGACCGCCCGATAGATGTAGTTGCCGTCCACCTCCTGAAGCTGCTCGAAATTGGACACGATCCCGTGAACGGGAAGGCCCTTGTCAGCGTTCAGGTAGAGCGTGGCGTCATGGGTCATGACGGCGTCGAAGTCGATCTCCGGGTCCTTGCTAATCAGCGTGATCTTGAACTCGTAGAGCCGGGAAATCCCCTCGCTCCCGCTGAAGCTCACCACCGTAAAGGTATCGGGCCCAAGACCGGGGGCCTTGCTTTCAAAGAAAAAGGACTTCTCCTCAAGGTATGACATTGACACGTCCTCCATGGCGTCGTTTAAAATGGCCGGGTCCGAAAAGCTCTGGTACAGCTCGCGGCGTAAATTCCAATCGATCGTTCACAAATTTTGCCCCGCCTTTTCAGGGATTACGATGAGGTTACCATCCTGGGCTGACGAGGCCTCATTTTTTATAACGCTCCGGCGCCCCTGATGGAGGACTTGCCGCTATTAAGCTCTTTTACCTTTGCCAATCCCGTCCCTTTGTCCGGGTACACTTTCATATCATTAATTTTCCAGGAAAACTATAGATATCAGTCCATTTGGATTTGGCTCAAGCATAGCAATCGGCCAAGTCCAATGTCAAACACGTTTTTCGAGATGGTTAGGACGATTTTTGGGAAAAAGAGAAAGACCCAACTCCCCTTGTGCTTTACCGGTCCTCTCGGGCGTCCGCGGGGCCGTGTTTGGCCATCAACTCGAAAAGCCTCGGCCTTACGACGCGGTTGGCCACCTCGTATTCCTCTTCCCGAGTCAGGCTCGAGCCGTAATATTCCTCGAGCTCGAAGGGCTGGCCGAACTCGATCTTCAGCTTGGCGGGCAAGGTGAAGGGCAAGATGAGGGGGTCGTTAGGTCCGTGGTCCCGCTCGATTTCCCCTAATATGGGCGAGGCGTAATGGAAGCCGACCATGGCCGTCGGCACGAGAGGCACGCGATAGCGGAGGGCGATCCGGACCACGCCGGGAAAGAACTTGTGGAGCGAGTGGCGGTCCCTGAACGTGCCCGAGTGTCCCTCCGGATAGATCGAGACCAGGGACGGGTACATCTGGCCCCCCTCTTTCAGGTACGGGTCGATGTACTCCCACCTTACGCCGCCGCGCGTCCATAAAGGGATGCCGCCGCCCACCCAGTAGCGGCCCCATTTGCTGAAAAGGAAATGCCAGTCGCTCGCTATCAGCCCGTGGATCGGCCTGTCCGGCAGGGCGCAGTCGGAAAGGGAAACTATATCGAGGTCGAACCCGCCCCCATGCCTGGCCACGATAAGGGCCGGTCCCGCCGGCACGCTCGAGGCCCCGATGACCTCGAGCCGGTGATAATATTTGAAGTAGGCCCGGAAAAAGGCCTTCCTCTTTTCGTTATACCCGGCGAACTCGGACCGGTAGCGGTCCATGCGCTCCAGGTTTCTCTTGTATTCCTCGTCCATGCCCTTGTCGCGTCGATCGTACAACGTCCCATCCTCCCGCCGCAAACCTGGGGCCGCCGCGGCTAGACGATCTTGAAGTCCAGCGTGGCCAGGTCCTCCTTTTTGCTCGAGCCGCCCACGTGGGCCTTGTAAGATATGCTTTCCACGACCCACTCGCCTTCTTCAACGTCGTAATAGGCCAGCTCGGCGGCGCGAATGGTCATGGTCACGGTCCCGGTCCGGCCGGGCTCGAGATGGACCCGGGCAAAGCCCTTGAGTTCCTTTTCCGGCCGGTCGACCCTCGAGCCTATTGCCCCAACGTAAAGCTGGACTACCTCCTCGCCCTCTTTTTCGCCGGCGTTCGTTACGTCCACCGCCAGCACGATCTCGCCGTTTTTATCCATCGTGGCGGACGAGAGACGGGGTTTCCCGTACTCGAAGCGAGCGTAGGAAAGGCCGTGTCCGAAGTGGAAGGCCGGCTCGAGCCCGTTCTTATCGAGGAGCTTGTAGCCGTGATAATAGTCGTATACGACCTCTCTGGCCTTGTTATCGAAGGGAGGAAGCTGGTCGAGGGACCGGGGCATTACCATGGGCAGCTTGCCCGAGGGGCTTATATCGCCGAAGAGTATCTCGGCCAGCGCCGTCCCGCCCTCCATGCCGGGATACCAGGCCATGAGCACCGCGGGGACCTCGTCTTTCCAGGACTCCATTATCACCGCGCTTCCCGACTCGATGATAACGGCCACGTTCCGGTTGGCGTCGGCGACCGCCTTGATCAGTTCCTCGTCGGCGGGCGAGAGTCGAAGGTCCTCCCGGTCCCCTCCCAGGTTGGCCTCGCGTATGTACTCGCCCTCCTTCCTCCAGTCGAAGCCGGCCACCACCACCGCCGCGTCGGCCTCTCCGGCGGCCCGCGCCGCCGCGCTCTTGTCCGAGCCGGCGTAGACCACCTCGAGACCCGGGCCGGCGAGCTTCTTTATGCCCTCGAGCGGAGTTACCGAGTAGGGCGGCCTCACGACGCTCGAGCCCTTGTCGCCCAGGTTTACCTTTTTGGCCAGACGTCCGATCACGGCCAGACTCTTCATCCGTCCGCGGTCGAAAGGCAGGAGAGGTCCCTCGTTTTTGAGGAGCACCGTCCCTTTCCTGGCGGCCTCGAGGGCGAGGGCCGCGTGCTCGGGCCCGGCGATCATGGACTTGTCGTAATCCTTTCTATCCTCGAGGTGAGCGAAGCGGAGCTTTTGCCTGACGATCCGGAGGGCGGCCTCGTCGATAACCGATTCGGACACCTCTTGGGCCTTGACGGCCCTCTCGAGCTTCTTGCCGTAATGGCGGCGCATGGGCATCTCGACGTCGAGCCCTCCGTTGGCCGCCTCGGCCGTGTCCTCCACCCCGTAGAAGAAGTCGGAGATCACGAAGCCCTCGAATCCCCAGTCGCCCTTCAATATATCGCGCAGGAGATGCTCGTTGTGAGAGCAGAGTTCTCCGTTCACGTCGTTATAGGCGCTCATGATGGAGGCGACCCCATTGTCCACGCACTTCTTGAAATGAGGCAGGTACACCTCGCGGAGGGTCCTTTCATCGACCTTGACGTTGACGAAGAACCTCGATTCCTCGATGCTGTTGCAGGCGTAGTGCTTGGCGCAGGCCATGACGTGCTCCTGCAGGCCGCGCATGGATGCGACACCCATTTGGCCCAGGTGATAAGGGTCCTCGCCGAAGGTCTCCTGGGCCCTTCCCCAGGAGGGATGACGCAGCACGTTGATGCAAAGGGCCCCCGTGAAGTTGGCCCCTTGCGCCGCCATCTCGTACCCGATGGCCCTTCCGATCCTCTCCTCGAGGTCCACGTCGAAGGCGGCGCCCCTGGCCATGGACACGGGAAAGCAGGTGGAACCCCTCCGGTTGGGACCGCGCGGTCCGTCCATGAAGCGGATGCCGGCGAGCCCGAGCCTTTTGTTGGGGGCCGTGCCGACGATGGTGCCTCTCCCGCTGAGCTGGTCATAGGCCTCGTCGAGCATCAGCCAGTAGGGCTCGGGCGTCATCTGGTCCACCTTTTCCGCCAGGCTCATCTTCGCCACGATGGACCTGGCCCTCTCCTCGATATCCGCGCCGGCCTCCTCGCTTACTTGAGCCGCCAGGCCGGCGGGGGCCAGGGCCATTACGCCGGCCGCCTTGATAAAATCACGCCTTTTCATTCCCCTCTCCTCTCTTGTCTTGATATGGTTTTCCAAAATCGCAAGCGGCCGCGAAGCGCGCTCATCCAGGGGGGCGGGTCCTTGGCGGCCACGTCCACCGCCACGGCCGCGGCCAGCACGCCGCCTCTTACCACGAGTTGCATCCAGTTCTCGAGGCCCGTGTAGTCCATGCCCTGGATGACCGTGGCCATGACCAGCGCGCCGAGAAAAGTGCCGAACACCGAGCCCCGGCCGCCCATCAGGCTGGTGCCGCCGATGACGCAGGCGGCGATGGCGTAAAGCTCGTACCACTCCCCCGCCTTCTGCGTCGCGCCCTGGTTCTGGGCCATCCACACTATGCCCGCCACGCCGGCCAGAAGCCCCATCAGCCCGAACACTGCCACCGTGTTGCGCTCGACGCGTATGCCCGAGAGCCGCGCCGCCTCCGGGTTCCCGCCGATGGCGAACACCCTCCTGCCGAACCTCGCGTGGCGGGCTATGACGTAGGTGACGACTAAAACTGCCGCCATCAAGAGGGTCTGCGCGGGAATGCCCCTGTACTGATTGGCCAGGTAAACGAAAAGCAAAATGCAACCTGAAGGAACGAGGGTTTTCAGGGCCAGGCCGATCTTATCGGCCGGGGCGCCCGACAGCGCGCTCTTTCGTTTTTCGCCGTATACGACCGCGGCGGCCAGAAGCAGGCAAGCGGCGCAGGCGATGGCCCATCCCGCCCAATCGGGCAGGTAATTGAAACCCAGGGCGTTGACCCACCTGTCGTCCGGAACGCGGGGGTCCCTGGCCGACACCCGCTGCGTTAGTCCCCTGAAGATGAACAGCCCCGCCAGGGTCACGATGAACGCGGGCACGCGGAAATAAGCCACCAGGAACCCCTGCCACAGCCCGAGCCCCAGCCCCACCAAAAGCGCGGCGGCCACGGCCAGGGTGGTCGAGACGCCGAGCCCTTCCTCGGGGTCCATGAGAAAGGCGCAAGTCCCCACCACCAGGGCGAGGAGGGAACCCACGGAGAGGTCGATGTTGCCCGAGACGATCACCAGGGTCATGCCCGCGGCCAGGATGGTCCAGGTGGCCATGTCCCGACTCAGCTTGGCTATGCTTTCGCCGCTGAAGTAGAAGTCTCCCACCTGGAGGCGGAAGAATATCCACATGGCCGCCAGGATGAGGACCATGGACACAAGGCGCAGGTCGGCCTTAAAGGGAGCGGGCTTGTCCGTTCCCGAGTCCTTTAAATTGCTCAAGTCGCCGCCTCCATAATTTTTTCGGCCGCGGCCTCGCCTCGGTCGAGACGGGCCGCGACCTTCCCTTCCCGAAGGACCAGTATCTCGTCGGAGACCCCCAGCACCTCGGGCAGCTCGCTCGAGGCCATGATCACGGCCATGCCCTTCGCAGCCAGTCTTCCGATGTTCTCGTGCACCTCGGCCTTGGCTCCCACGTCGATGCCCCGAGTGGGCTCGTCCAGGAGCAGGACCCGGGGAGCGCGGAGGAGCCATTTGCCGAGCACCACCTTCTGCTGGTTGCCGCCCGACAGGGTCTCGACGGCCGCCTCGAGGGACGGGGCCTTGACGCCCATGGCCGCCGCGGCCTCCCGGCAGGCCTCCCGCTCCCTGGCCGAGTCCACCAGGCCGAAACGAACGAAGTCGTCAAGATGTACCATGGACAGGTTGTCCTTGACCGAAAAGGACCGGATCAAGCCGTGAAGCTTCCTGTCCTCCGGCGCCAGGGCCAGGCCCGCCGCTATCGCCTGGGACGGTGAATCGATCTGGACCTCGACCCCCCTCACCTTGATCCTGCCAGTCCTTTTGCCGGGGGGCGATCCGAAAAGAGCGGACAATAAAGACGTCCGGCCCGAGCCCATCAGGCCCGCCACCCCCAGTATCCGGCCTTCCCTCACGCTGAAGCTGACCTTGTCCAGGATGTAAACGCCCGGACGGCCGGGGGCCTCGATTGACAAGTCCTCCACCTCGAGGGCCACCGGGCCGGGGGAGCGATCGACGCGGGGAAAAACCTCCGATACCTCCCGCCCGACCATGGCGCCGATGACCTCTTGCCGGGTCCAGTCCGAGGCCCGGCGGGAGGCGACCGACTTGCCGTCGCGCAGGACCGTGATCCTGTCGGCGACGGCGAAGACTTCCTCCAGCTTGTGCGAGATGTAGACGATAGCCGCTCCCTGGTCCCTGAGCGACGCGATAAGGTCGAGGAGGGCCTTGACCTCCCGGCTGGCCAGGGCGGCCGTGGGCTCGTCCAGGACGAGGACCCGGCTTTTTTTCCGGACGGCCTTGGCTATCTCGACCATCTGCTTGAGGCTTACCCCCAGTTCGCCCACCATGGACCCGGCGTCCACCTCGACGCCGAGCGAGCCGAGAAGCTCCATGGACCGGGCGTACATTTTCTCGAAATCGACCAGGCCAAACCGAACCGGCTCGTCGCCCAGAAAAATATTTTCCGCCGCGGTCATGTAGTCAACCAGCGCCAGTTCCTGGTGGATAACGCCTATTCCCGCTCGTTCCGAGTCGCCTATGCCCCGGAACTTTACCGCCCGGCCGTCCACCCTCACTTCTCCCTCGAAGCTCCCGTGGGGATGGACGCCGCTCAGGACCTTGATGAGCGTGGACTTGCCCGCGCCGTTCTCGCCCACCAGGGCGTGGACCTCGCCCGGGTGGACCGCGAAGCTCACGCCGTCCAGGGCCCGGGCGCCGGGAAAGTCCTTGACCACGTTCCTCGCCTCGAGGACGAAAGACGCGTCATGGGCCATCGCTCGGGCGGCGGTCATGGGGCGGGCCTTTCCTCCTCCGGCACGTTGGCGTAAACCTTGTCCAGCGGATGCCAGCCGTCGGCGATTACCGTCTCCATCATGTTCTCCCTGGTCACGAACACGGGCTCGAGATATATGCTGGGCACGTCCTTTTGGCCGTTGCTCAGCGCGTTGACCTCATAGCCCATGGCCAAAATGGCATCCTCCGGGCTTTCGCCCCCGGCCAGGCGCAGGGCCAGCTCGGCCGCGGCCGTGGCCAGCTTCTCGATGGGCTTATATACCGTCACGGTCTGGGTCCCCTCGGCCACCCGCTGGCAGGCGGCCAGCTCCGCGTCCTGTCCCGATACCGCCACCTTGCCGTCCAGCCCCTCCGCCTTGAGGGCGGCTATGGCCCCGCCGGCGGTCGAGTCGTTCGAGGCCACGATGGCGTGGACCTCTTTGCCCTCCGCCTTGAAGCGGGTCAGGAGGTTGCTCACCTTGCGGCGGGCCTCATCCCGGTCCCATCCGTCGAGGAACTGATCGTCAAGCACCGTGATTTTCTTTCCCGCGGTTTTTTCATGTTCCTCGATGGCCCTGAGCTGGCCCGCCCGCAGGAGCTTGGCGTTGTTGTCGCTGGCGGCCCCTCCCAGCAGGATGTAGTTTCCCTCGGGGACTTTTTCCAGGATGCCCTTGGCCTGGAGGTATCCCACCTTCTCGTTGTCAAAGGTAATGTACGCGTCGAGGTCGCAATTCAGGATCAGCCGGTCATAGGCCAGGACGGGGACCTCTTTCTCGTGGGCGCTCTTGACTATGCGGGCGGAGGTCTTCAGGTTCTTCGGCACCACCACCAGCACGTTCACGCCGGTGGCCAGGAAGGTATCCGCCTGCTGGTTCTGGCGGTCCTGGTCCCCGTTGGCCACGGCCCGGATGATCTCGGCCCCCGCCGACTCGGCTTTTTTCTTGAAATACTCCTCGTCCCTTGACCAGCGGGACAGGTCGTAGGTCTCCATAAGAAAACCGATCTTGACCTTGCCTGATTTTTCCTTGACGCCCGGCTCGCCCCCGGCCTCGGCGGATTCCGTCTGCTTTTGCGAGGGCGAACACGAAACCAGGAACGCCAATACCAACGTCGCCGCGGCCGCCAGGCGGGCAATAAAAATTCCATTGTTTCTCATAACCGGTCCTCCCTGGTTTTCATTTGACGTATTGGTTAAGGATGTTTTCCAAAAGCTCCTGCCTGCCGCTCTTCACCGCCGGCTCTCCATTTTCCAGCGCGTATTTCTCGAGGTCGTCAAAATCGGCCTTGCCGCTGCTTATTTTTTGTCCCAGCCCGCTTTCCCACTCGAGATACCTTTGCTTTTTGAAATCCTCGAGCGCCCCGTCCTCGATCAAGCTCGCCGCGTTTTTAAGACCCCGGGCAAAGGCGTCCATCGCCCCTATATGGGCGTGAAACAAGTCCTCCGCGTCGATGGATTGCCTTCTTACGTGGGCGTCGAAATTGAGGCCGCCCTTTTTAAACCCGCCGCCTTTGAGAATCGAGTACATGGCCAGGGTCGCGTCGTAAATATCGGTGGGGAACTGGTCCGTGTCCCATCCCAGGAGCGGGTCTCCCCGGTTGGCGTCAACCGAGCCGAAGGCGTCGTTGGCGATGGCGAACTCGAGTTCATGGATAAACGAGTGGCCGGCCAGGGTGGCGTGGTTGGCCTCGATATTGAGCTTATAGTCCTTGTCCAGGCCGTGCTTTACAAGGAACCCGTGCACGGCCGAGGCGGAAAAGTCGTACTGGTGCTTGGTGGGTTCCTTGGGTTTGGGCTCGATCATGAGCTGGCCCTCGAAGCCGATTTTCTTTTTATGGTCCGCCGCCATTTTCAGGAACATGGCCATGTGCTCGAGCTCGGCCTTCATGTCCGTGTTGAGGATGGTCTCGTATCCCTCGCGGCCTCCCCAGAAGACGTAGCCCTGGCCGCCTAGGCGGTGGGTGATCTCCATGGCCTTCTTGACCTGGCTCGCGGCGCAGGCGAAGACGTGAGGCGACGGGTTGGTCGAGGCCCCGGCCATGAACCGGCGATGGGAAAAGGCGTTGGTCGTTCCCCACAAAAGCCTCACCCCCGTTTCCGACTGAAGCTTCCCGGCCAAGTCCGCCATGACGTCCAGCCTCTTGTTGGTCTCGGCCAGGGTCTCGGCCTCGGGGGCTATGTCACGGTCGTGGAAGCACCAGAAGTCAACGCCCAGCTTGGTGAAGAACTCGAAGGCCGCTCGCATGGTCCACTCGGCCTCCTCCATGGGGTCGTCCGGCCTTTGCCATTCCCGGATTATCGTGCCCGGGCCGAACGGGTCCTGGCCCGTGGCCTTGAAGGTGTGCCAGTAGCAGACGGCGAACCTCAGATGCTCCGCCATGGTCTTGCCCATGACCGCCTGGTCCCGGTCGTAATGCTTGAACGAAAAGGGGTCCCTCGAATCGGGGCCTTTATACTCGATCCGCTTTATGCCCGGAAAAAACTCTTTCATGGCTTCCTCCCTTTTTCTCCGCTTGTCCGGACCTATTCCATCTTCTCCGGCAAGATGGGCCGGTTGTATATTTCATCCAGCACCAGGGCCGCGGCCCCGACCGCGCAGGCGTTGGGCCCGTGAAGCGACTCCGTCACCACCGCGCCCCTGGCCGCCTGGGCCAGGGCGTTTTCCATCGCCGTGCTCTTGAGTAGGGGCATGACGTAGGGCCCGGCCTCGAGTATCTCTCCCCCGATTACCACCATGTCGGGGTTGAAGATATTGAGGATGCTGGCCACGCCCTGTCCCAGGCCGGCGGCAACCTCCGCCAGGACCTCGCGGCAAAGCGCGTCTCCCTCCGCCGCCGCCCGGGCTATGGACGGGAAGTCGATATCCTCCGGAGAGCCGGGCAAACCGGCCGGGACCTCGCCCCCCCGTTCCTCCTCGAGTCGGGCCTTAACCTTCCTCACCGCCGCGGAGGGACCGGCCTCGGTCTCCCAGCAGCCGCGGCGGCCGCATCCGCAAAGTTCCCCGTTGGGGTCGACCCGCATGTGGCCTATCTCGCCCGCGTAGCCCGAGGCCCCGCCGCAAAGGGCGCCGTCCATCATCACCGCGCCCCCGATGCCCACGCCCACGCTGAGGTAAACGAAGCCGGCCGCGCCTTTGGCCGCGCCGAAATAATACTCGCCCATGGCCGCCGCGTTGGCCTCGTTTTCCACGAAGAGGGGGGCCTTGAATTTTTTGGCCCAGGGATTTTTCAGGTCCAGGTCGCGCCACTTCAAGTTGGGGGCGAAATCCAAGACGCCCAGCTTCCTGTTCACCAGGCCGGGAAGCCCCACGCCTATGCCCAAGAGTCTCAGACCGCGCCCGGCCCCGAACTCGAGGGCCCGCGAGATCAGCCGCTCCGTCCTTTCCAGGATTATCGGCTGAGGATCGAGCGGGCTGGAGGGGTCCTTGCTCTCCCACAAGACCCGGGCGCCAAAGTCGGCGCAGACGACGCGGACATAGTTGACGTTCAGGTCCACGCCGATGGCGCACCCTCCCTCGGGATTGATCTTGAGGAGCATGCCCGGGCGGCCTTTTTTCGGGGCCTCCAGTTCCGACTCCACCACCAGGCCGGCCCCGATAAGATCGGCCACGATGCTGGAGGCGGTCGCTCGAGTCAGTCCGAGTTCCTTGGCCAGCCCCGCCCTCGAGTATGGACCCCGCTCGAGTATGGCCCTCAGGGCCATGGCCGTGTTGTGCATTCTCACGTCGGCCTTGCCGTCGGCTTTTTTATTCGCGTTTATCATTCGTTTTCGCCCAATTTCTTTTCCGTTTTCCGCGCGTATTCTCGGGCGTCTTGGGTTATGGGGTTGATTTTTTTGACGCCGATCTATGGCGTTAATATTTCAGGCCTCCCTTTGGTTTGTTTAATGAACAAACAAATATTAGCCGGTTATGCAATTTTTGTCAAGAAGTATTTGTTCATGGCTAAATAAAATTGATTAATCTGTATCATATCAGGCATTTAGTACAAATATCTTTTTTGACATGCGAATTCGCGACTCATCCAAACAAAGCTTTATCATCAACGGAGATATCAAGGGCGCCTTCTTACTCCAGAGGTATTGAGCTTCTTGCAAAAGTACTTTTCTTTGCGGCATAGCCGCTTTGGAGTGCGGTCGCTTGAGACCGCTTTCGATGGCCTTGGCTTGACAAGGCCTATTAATACACCGGCTTGCCTCGCGTCAAGCCGCTCGGAAGAAAAGCGGCGTCGAGTGTACAGACCGGAGACATGGGTAACAGGTGTTCGGAGACATGGGTAACAGTTGGTACATTCTTCTGTATGTCAATACAGGAGAAGAAAGATGCCATGGAATGAGGTTACCGAAGTGTCTCAGAGGAAGGATTTTGTTTATTTAGCGATGCAGCCAGGTTCCAACATAAGCGAGTTATGCCGTCGATTCGGTATCAGTCGCCGCACCGGCTACAAGTGGATCAGCCGTGGGCAAAGCGGTGAAGAGGACTGGGCATGTGACAGGTCCCGCCGTCCCAGGCGATCTCCCCAGCGTGTTTGCCCGGAGGTCGAGCAGTTGGTGCTTTCGGTTCGCGACGAGCATCCGACCTGGGGAGGGCGCAAAATCGAGCGGCGGCTGATCGATCTTGGTCACGACGAAGTGCCAAGGCCGAGCACGATCACGGCGATCCTCGACCGCAACGGCAGGCTGCGGGACGCCCAGCGCAAGGCTCGCGGTCCCATGAAGCGTTTCGAACGAGAGGCTCCCAACCAGTTGTGGCAGATGGATTTCAAGGGACATTTTCCGACGGCGGCCGGTTCCTGTCACCCTCTCACCGTGGTGGACGACCACTCCAGGTTCGCGTTGACGGTCACCGCCTGCTCCAACGAACGGGCGGACACCGTGCGGGCAAGCCTGGCGCCGGTCTTCATGCGCTACGGCCTGCCCAGCCGCATACTTACCGACAACGGATCGAGCTTCTGCGCGCCGAACTCGCGTTACAACTACATGAGCGCCTGGCTGATCAGGCTCGGCGTCGGCATCAGCCACGGCCGTCCCTTTCATCCCCAGACCCAGGGCAAGAACGAGCGGTTCAACCGGACCCTTAAGGAGGAGGCGATAAGGGGACGCAACTTCGGCGACCTGAACGACTGTCAGAAAGCCTTCGACCGTTTTCGCGACTGCTATAACCATGAACGTCCCCACGAGGCCCTGGACATGAACACGCCGGCCAGCCGTTACGCGATGAGCCCCTTTGCCTATCCCGAGACTCTGCCCGAAGTCTGGTATCGGGATGATTGGCCGACTTGCAAGGTGAACCCGGGCGGGGCGGTTAGAATCAAAGGCGAGTTTTATCCGGTGGGGCGGGCCTTCGTTGGTGAAAAGGTCGGCTTGCGAAATACACAAGTGGACGGCGTGATCGAGGTTTATTACTGCCGCCAACGGATCATGGTCGTCGATCTGCGAGACCATAGCTGGAGGCAAACGTGATAAAAGGTTTTCTCGACCATGAGGACGATAGCATCTCCACGAGGCCCGTCAAGGGTAAATCCCTGCGGGACGGCTGCGCCGCCCTTGACTGGCCACGTGATCGATGCATAGATAAACTTAGGTCGAGGAAAAATAGGTCAATAGCAGGAGCGCGAGCAAGCGAGGAAATATGTTACCTATGTGCCCGAACACTTGTGAAGCATGTCTCCGGTCTGTACACGAGCCGCCGCACTCCAAAGCGGGAATTTTGCAAGAGGCTAGTATTAATAAAAATAAGGAAGATAAATAGAGGCGTTGGAATCTCAAGGTTTGTGATTCATTTTCAATATCCTTTTGTTGAAGAAACGACGTCTCCAATAAAAAGACTAACGTCGTCGTCGAGCTTTATTACTTGAAGGAAATGGACGCCATCACTCAAAGTGAAAAGGAAGTCCAATGTAAATTATGCTCCTGAAGGGCTCTGTCCATCCTCTTGATCTCCCGCGGCGCGGGCTTATTCGTGTTTCTCCTCGAGTCGTAAGGTCACGTCGAGCCAGGGGGCCATGGAAGTCGCGGCCAGATCGGCCCCCATTGGAGTGAAATGACATTGGTCGTAAAAGATCGGCTGATCGCGCGCCTGCTTTATCGCCGGCAATAAATCGAACATGGGCAGTCCCAATTTCGCCGCGATGGTCCTCACGCGTCGCTGGGGCAAATCGTCGCCAACCCTCGAGTACGCCTGGACCGAGACGGGAAATACCACCACTGACAGGCCGGCCCCGTTTTCCTCGCAGATTTTTTTGAGCCGTCCCATCTCTTTTTCAATGGCCGGCCAGGAATCGTCTCGCCAGGCGGCCCCGAAGTCGTCGGAGGCCAGCTTGACGATCCGGTCATAGGCCGCTCGGTCGTTCCTCCATTCTCCCTCCTCGAACAACCTGCCCCATTCTTCGTTGAGCTTGTAGGTTTTTACAAGCCTTCTCGAAAGCCACCCTTCCCAGGCCCGGTTGAAAACGGCGCTTGTCTTCCTGCCCCGAGTGACGGTCCCCGCCCAGAAATCGCCAAGGTCGCCGTACTCCTCGGTCAAGATGATCGATCTCACCGAGTCGTTCAGATAAAAACCCAGGAGTACGTGGTCCGGGTCCGCTTTTTCGACGATCTCCTCCAACAGGCCGGCCTCGTCTTTCAGGCTCATGCCCGGGACCCCGGCGTTTACAACCTCCACCCGCCCCCCGAGACGGAGGCCGAGGCGGTAAGGAACGGTCTCGTTTTCAGCCAGGCCGGGCCCGAAGACCACCGAGTCGCCGAGAAAGAGGATACGTTGTACTCCCCTTGGCTTCACGCCGCTTATCCGGGGTCCCCTCAAGCCCAGGGAATTTATCCGCAGCGGGATGGCCGCGCCGTTTAGACGCGCTCTGATTCGAAGATTGGTATCCGGCTTCATGCGCGGCCCCTCCGGCCCGATCTCCATCCAAGGATGAGTCGAAAGGGTCAGGTCCGCCGGCGAAAGCCCAAAAACGTATCGGGCAAGACACTCCGCCCCCGCCGCGGCCAGAAAAAACGATACCGTCGCTAAAGCGAGCCTTGTTATCAAGCGGCGCGTTATCGGCGGGGGTAGTTTCATGAGGTTAGCCTATCATCAGTTTCAATAAGGTTAAACTCATTTTATGCGCTGCATTTCGGCGAGGCCCCGTAACGGGAAGCGCTCAGCCCGCGGCTGACGCCGCCCACGCATGGACGCGATGGGCGACCCGGATCGCGTTTCCTGACGCGCCCGGAATCTTGTTGTAGAGGATTTTTTTGTTGCGTCTTCTCGCGTTTTTTCATAGAATAACTGGTCTTGAATCGATCGGCGCGGGAGGGAGTATTGGCTAAGAAGAAGGTAATAGCGGCGTATCCGGGGAGTTTCGATCCCCCGACCCTTGGGCACCTTAACATCGTGTCCCGCTCGGCGGCCATTTTCGACGAGGTCATCATCGCGGTGGCCGACAGCACCAGCAAGCGTTACGTGTTCTCCACCGAGGAGCGTCTTGACCTTTGGAGGAAAATCCTTCCCAAGGGCCTTTCGAACGTCAAGGTCGACTCCTTTAAGAAGAGCCTGCTCGTGGACTACGCCGAGGGAAAGGGCGCCGGCATCCTGCTGCGCGGACTTCGCAACACCACCGACTTCGAGTACGAGATAGCCATGGCCCATACCAACCGCCAGATGAAGCCCGCGGTCGAGACCCTGTTCATGATGACCGAGGGATGCTATTCGCACTTGTCCTCCAGCCTGATCAAGGAGATCGTCATGCTGGGCGGGTCGGTCAAGGGCATGGTCCCGCCACTGGTCGAGAAAGAACTGATTAAACGCATCGGACCGAACGCGAAAAAATAACCCCTCCTCCCGAGGGGAACAAAAAGCATGGTATACTAACGCGCGGCCCCGGCCGAGAACAAAGCCGGGAGCGGCAATTTGCGCTTGAAAGGAGAATGAAATGGGATTGGCTGGAAGAGTGAAAAAAATTAAACCCTCGGCCACGCTGGCCGTGACCGCGGCGGCCAAGGCCATGAGGGCCCAGGGGATAGACGTGATCGGCTTCGGGGCGGGCGAGCCCGACTTCGACACGCCCGACCACATCAAAAAGGCCGCCATCAAGGCCCTCGAGAGCGGCTTCACCAAGTACACGGTGGCCAGCGGCATAATCGAGCTCAAACAGGCGGTGGTGGACAAGTTCAAGCGCGACAACGGCCTCAACTACAAGACCGACCAGGTGATAATAAGCTGCGGCGGCAAGCACTGCCTTTACAACCTGTTCATGGCCGTACTGCAGGGCGGCGACGAGGTGGTCATTCCCGCGCCCTATTGGGTGAGCTACCCGGACATGGCCCTCCTTTGCGGGGCTCGGCCCGCCTTCGTGCCGGCCATGGCCGACCAGGGCTTCAAGATCACGCCCTCCCAGCTCGATAAGGCCGTTAACAAGAAGACCAAGCTGGTGGTCATGAACAGCCCCTCCAACCCCACGGGCTCGGCCTATACCAAAAAGGAACTGGCCGCCCTGGCCGAGGTCCTGGAAAAAAGCGACTGCTACGTGGTGGCCGACGACATCTACGAGTCCATCGTCTACGACGGGTTCAAGTTTTTCTCCTTCGCCTCCGCGGCCAAGAAGGAACTGCGCGAGAGGTGCGTGGTCATCAACGGCGTGTCCAAGACCTACTCGATGACCGGATGGCGCATCGGCTACGCGGCCGGGCCCAGGGACGTCATCGGCGCCATGAGCAAAATCCAGGGACAGAGCACCTCCAACCCCACCAGCTTCGCCCAGAGCGGGGCCGTGGCCGCCCTGGCCGGGCCGCAGGGCTTCCTCAAAAAGATGGTGAAGGAGTTCCAGAAAAGGCGAGACTACGCGGTCAAGACCCTGAACGCCATGCCCGGCGTCACCTGCTACAACCCGCAGGGCGCCTTCTACGTGCTGCCCGACTTCAGCGCCTATATCGGCAAAAGCTACAAGGGCAAGAAGATCAAAAACGACGTCGAGCTCTGCCAGTACCTGCTCGAGAAGGTCAAGGTGGCGGCCGTGCCCGGAGACGCCTTCGGCGCGCCCGGCTACATCCGTCTTTCCTACGCCACCAGCATGGACAACGTCAAGGAGGGATTGAAGAGGATTAAAGAGGGAATCTCCGAGCTGTAAACCTCCCGCCGCCAAGGCCCGGAAACCGCCGGGCCTTGCGGGGCGGACCCCCGCCTTTTTGGCCGCATGGTTTATAAATGAGTTATTCAATCATGCGGCGTTTCTTGGTCAGGATAGTAATGTTCAAGCAATTTCCAGAATTGCGGGTATTTCTCAATCGTTTTCTTTCTTTCACGCGAACGATGTATGACCTCAAGTGCTTGAACGAAATCTTCTGTTTCGGTATTGCCATATTCCGCGGCTCCTCGCCGATCGATAAACCTCATCAAAATCACCTTAAATCCGTCGGATGGTCCGGTGAAATGGGGAGGTACCGGGGTCGCCCACGCATATTGCGTGGGTGAGCGAAGCGAACGGGCTTCAGTCTCCTCGGCCGAGGGCGCCTGGAGGCGTTTTCCGGCGTGTTCCGGCCGGCGATTGGAGGGGCCCGGTGGCGGGAGAAGATCAGCCCGCGGCTTACGCCCAGGCTTGAAGGTCGTTGCACAACTTCCAGCCTCCTCATCTCCGGGGTCGCCCACGCATATTGCGTGGGTGAGAGAAGCGAACGGGCTTCAGTCTCCTCGGCCGAGGGCGCCTGGAGGCGTTTTCCCGCGTAAGCCGTTGGATCGTTATGCACGCGCCCGGCGGACCGTCGCCCCTTTCCCGCGCCTTCGGCGCCCAGATAGCGAAGCTATCCGGTCCACCCGCGAAGCTATCCGGGCCCGCGCGAAGCTATCCGGTCCACCCGCGGGAGAAGATCAGGCGGGGGCTTTCGCCTTTCCTAACAAAATCCTAACGATCGTATTAATTCGTCTTATTTTTTGTTATCATAGGGGTCAGGTAGTTATGAAGTTCGATTTTCCCATGGGTTGGCTGTAATGAACGGCAACGCAATGATCTTGAGCTTGATGGGCGGGGTTTTGCTCCTTCTTTACGGCGTGAACCTGGCGGGGGAGGGCCTGAAGGGATGGGCCGGCGCCCGGATCAAGACGGCCCTCGAGACCATGACCAAGAACCGCTTTACCGCCCTCTTGACGGGGATCGGCATTACCTTCGTCCTCCAGTCCAGCTCGGCCTCGACCGTCACCGTCATCAGCCTTATCGACGCGGGACTCATGACCTTTACCCAGTCCCTGGCCGTCACGCTGGGGGCGGGCATCGGCGCGACCATTACGGTGCAGCTCATCTCTTTTCGGATTTACGACTATTCCCTTTTTATCTGCGGCGTGGGCCTTCTCATCAACTTCATGTCCGACGACGTGAGGAGGAAGAGCGCGGGCAGGGGAGTTTTCGGTTTCGGACTCATCCTGCTCTCCATCATGCTGTTGTCCGACGTTATCGCGCCTTTAAAGGAAAACGAGCTGTTTCAGACCAACCTCCGGGCCGTGGGCGACAACCCCTTCCTGGGCATCATCGTGTCTTTGGTCCTGACGGCCATCATCCAATCGAGCGCGGCGACGATCGGTCTTGCCATCACCTTCGCCATCACGGGCATGATGGACCTTAACGCGGCCGTTCCCATCGTGCTGGGCGCGAACATCGGCACCTGCGCCACGGGTCTTATCTCGGCGGCCAAGAGCGGGACCGAGGCGAAGAGGGCGGCCATTGCCCACGCCCTATTCAGGATCATCGGGGTGGTCCTTTTCCTTCCCTTCATCGGGGTCTTCTCGGACCTGATGGCCCGCACCGGCGGGGACGTTGCCCGGCAGATCGCCAACGCCCACACGGTTTTCAACGGCGTGGTGGCGGTAGTGCTTCTTCCGTTCATCGGGTACATCGGGAAGCTGGTCGAGATGTGGGTGCCGGACAAGACGGGCGAGAGCGAGGAGTTCAAGCCCAAGTACCTTAACCCCTCGATGCTGCAGACCCCGGCCCTGGCCCTGGCCCAGGCTAAACGGGAGTCCCTTCGCATGGCCGAGATCGTGCAGGACATGTACAAGCTGACCCTGCCCGCCATCATGCAATGCGACGAGAAGCTCATCGAGCGCGTCGAGTCCATGGACGACGAGGTGGACATTCTCGACGATTCCATCCGCCGATACCTCACCCAGCTCGCCAAGGAGCAGCTCGGGTCGGACGAGGCCCGGACCCAGATGGACGTTCTGGTTTTCATTTCCAACATGGAGACCATAGGCGACGTTATCGACACGAACCTTATGGAACTGGCCAGGAAAAAGTCCAAGAAGTGCGTGCAGTTCTCGAGGGAGGGCCAGCGCGATATCGAGGACCTTTACGGACGGGTGCTCGAGAACCTCGAGCTGGCCATCTCCGCCGTGACCACGGGCGAGCGGGCCCTGGCCGAGAGGGTCCAGAAAAACGACTCGAGGATCAAGGAACTCGAGCGCGAGTACAACCGCCGCCACATCGAGAGGCTCGAGAGCGGGCTTTCCGAGTCCCTCGAGACGAGCTCGATCCACCTGGACGTTTTGACCAACTTCGTAAGAGTAAACAACCACGTCACCAACATCGTCTATTCCATGCTCGGCTCGTCGCTGTTTTAATTGCAAGTCATGTCGAATGGGGCTTTCCCCGGCTTCTATCTGGCCGATAACTTTGGGTTTGTAAATTATTGTCTTGCCATTTGGGTCCGAGCCGTGATAATCTTACACAATTTAACCGATTATGGAGCCGCTTCCAGAGAAGCGGAAATAGCGTTAGGTTTAAAGAGGTTATAGATGTCAGACGAGCGTTCCCTGGATAAGGCCCCACCCAGCCGCGTCGAGGCGGAACTGGCCGTGCTTTCGGCGGTCCTCCTCGATAACCAGGCGCTTATCACGGTCATGGAAATGCTCGAGCCCGACGACTTCTACGTGGGTACGCACCGGGTCATCTTCACGGCCATGCGCGAGATGTCGGACAAGGCCATGCCCGTGGACATCCTGACCCTGACCGACCACCTCAAGGCCACGGGAAGGCTCGAGACGGTGGGCGGCTTCTCGGCCGTCACCGAAATTTCCGGCCGGGTCTCGACGGCGGCCAACGTGAGCTACTGGGCCCGGATCGTCAAAGACAAGGCCCTGCTCAGGAATTTTATCAGCGAGACGACCGCCCTCATAACCGAGGCTTACGGCGAGCCCGAGGAGGTCGAGGAATTTCTCGACCGGGCCGAGGGCAAGATCATGGAAATCTCGAGCAACCAGACCGTCACCACTTACGCCCCGATAAACCAGGTGGTTACGGACACTTTCAAGATAATCGAGGAACTGGACAAAAGAAAAGGGGCCGTCTCCGGCATCGGGACCGGCTTCGCGGACCTGGATAAAATGACCTCGGGCTTCCAAAGGGGAGACCTGATTATCCTGGCCGGCCGTCCCTCGATGGGCAAGACGGCCCTGGCCCTTAACTTCATGCGCAACGCCGCGGTGAACGACGAGGCCAAGGTCGCCTTTTTCTCCCTCGAGATGGCCGCCACCCAACTGGTGATGAGGATGATATGCTCCGAGGCCATGATCCCCTTCGACCGCCTCAGGCTGGGCAGCCTGCCCGAGAAGTTCTGGATCAAGCTGACCAACGCGGCCAACACCCTCTCCCGAGCGGGCGTCTACATCGAGGACAGCGCCAATTTGAGCGTGCTCGAGTTGAAGGCCAAGGCGAGAAGGATTAAGATCGAGTTCGGCCTGGACATGGTGGTGGTGGATTACCTCCAGCTCGTTCGAGGCACGGGCTCGAAAAAAAGCCAGGGCAGCAGGGAACAGGAAATCGCGGAGATATCCCGCTCCCTAAAGGGCATGGCCAAGGAGCTCGAGATACCGGTCCTGGCCCTCAGCCAGCTCAACCGGGCCCCCGAGCAAAGGGAAAGCGGCGAGCCCAAGCTCTCGGACCTTCGCGAGTCGGGCTCCCTCGAGCAGGACGCCGACCTGGTCATGCTTATACATCGGCCGGGAGCTTATAAAAAGAAAAAAGAAGAAGAGGAAGTAGAACAGGAAGACAACCGGACCGTTCTTAAGATCGAGAAACAAAGAAACGGGCCCACCGGTCCCATCGACCTGGTATTCCTTAAAAAATACACCAAGTTCGAGCCGTACGAGGGAAGGTACGACTCCGCTTATATGCCTGAAAATTAAAATGTTTTACTGGGATCGAAACAATAGCTCGAATGATTTTGTCAAAGCCCTTTAATTCCAATCGAACGTTACAAGGGGGAAACATGCGCTTTTTCCAGAAGGGTTTTCTGAAGATTATCGCTTTATTAGGCGTAACGTCGGCCGTTGCCGGCTTAGGACCTTTAACCATGCCGACCCGGGCCCTGGCCCAGGACGAGACCATACCGATCATCGACGTGTCCAAAATACCCCGGCCGCCCATCGTGGCCGTGCCCGATTTTCGGCCTATGAACGACATGTCCAGGGGCGACGACGCGGGCTTTCGGCTGGGCCGCTCGACCCGCGAGACTATCGACTTCACGGGCCTTTGCGAGGTGGCCGACCCGGCCCTTTACCCCACCTCGATGGCCTCGGGCACCGAGGCCGAGGACTTCTCAGCCTGGAAGGCCCTTGGCGCCGAGTACCTGATCCGGGGCGACTTCGAGCGGCTCGACGGGGGCAGGTACAAGGTCGAGTTCCGCCTTTTCGACGTGAGGCTGCAAAAGATGGAACTGGGCAAGCGCTACACGGGCGAGCGCGACGCCCTGGACCGCATGGTCATGAAGTTCATGGACGAGTTCATCGGTTTCCTTCGTCCCGGCAACAAGAAGGGCGCCCTGGACTCGAAGATAGCCTACATCACCGACAAGTCGGGACGGAGCGAGGTCCACATGATGGACACCGACGGCTCCCACGACACGGCCATCACCTCGAACCACACCCTTAACGTCTCTCCCGCCTGGTCCCACGACGGCAAGTACCTGCTTTACACCAGCTACCGCGCCCGCAACCCGGACCTTTACATCCGCGACGTGTACAAGGGAAGCGAGATCAAGTTCTTCTCCGCCCGGGGCCTCAACACGGCGGGCGAGTTCAGTCCCGACGGCTCGAGGGTGGCCTTCTCCCGGGAGGGTGACGACGGCAACATCGATATCTATATCATCGGGGTGAACGGCAAGGGGCTCAAAAGGGTGACCACCTCCTCGGCCATCGAGGTCTCGCCCACCTGGTCGCCGGACGGAAACTTCATGGCCTTCGTGTCGGACCGGACGGGCCGGCCCCAGATATACCTTCTCGATCTCCGCCAGGGGGCGGAGGGAACGTCCAATCCCGCGGTCAGACTGACCTACCAGGGCGACTACAACACCTCACCCGCCTGGTCGCCCGACGGCCGCAAGCTGGCCTACACGGGCAGGACCGGCGGACAGTTCGACCTTTATCTTATCATAATGGAGGCCTCGGACCGGCCCGTGAAGCGCATTACCCAGACCATGGCCAACGAGGAAAACCCCTCCTGGTCGCCCGACGGCCTTTTCCTGGTTTACGATTCCAACCGGTACGGCAATTACGACATATATATCATCAGTATCTATAAAAAAGTCCCCAGGCGGCTGACCACCGGATCGGCCAAGGACAGGATGGCCACCTGGTCGCCCAAGGTCAACTAGCCGTTCGTCTCAGGAGAGAAAGATGACTCGATATGCCTCACGGCCCGCCGTTGTACTTCTATTAACCGTGCTGTCCTTTACCGTGACCTCCTGCTGGCGCGAGGCCGAGAAGGCCATCGACGCCGCCGAGGTCGCCTTGAAGGACGCGAAAAAGGCCGACGCCGACGAGTACGCTCCCGTCGAGTACCAGTCCGCGGAGGACAGCCTCGCGGCGGCCAGGGACCACTACGATTACTCCCGCTATCAAAAGGCCAGGGAGGAGGCGGAAAAAAGCCAGGACATGTCCCGGCTCGCCCACCAGAAGGCCCTCGAGGAAAAGGCGCGAACCGACGAGGAAACGCGCAAGGCCAGGATGGAACAACTGGCGGTGATGAACACATACAACCCCTCGAGCCTCTTCGACGAGGACGTGCCCAGGCCGCCGGACAAGAACGCGCTATTGAAGGACGTCTATTTCGGGGTCGACTCCGAGGTCCTCTCCGCTGAGGCGCAATCGACCCTCTCCGAGGTGGCCGCCTGGCTTAGAGCCAACGACTTCGTCAAAATCGAGATCGAGGGCCACTGCGACGAAAGAGGGACCGAGGAATATAACCAGGCCCTCGGCGCCAAAAGGGCCCAGACCGTCAAGTCCTACCTCGTCTCCCTCGGCGTCCCCTCCTCCCGACTCCGAACCATCAGCTACGGAGAGTCCGTCCCCAAAGACCCCGGCCACGACGAGGCCGCCTGGGCAAGAAACAGACGGGCCCACTTCGCCATTCTGAGGTGAATAATTGTCCGCCTCCGGCGCTCAATCGCGGGACGAGAATAGGACCCTCGCCCCCAGCGTTATGGGGTTTCAATTTCGTTTCTGATGAAATCCGTTCATTATCGGCCTGAAAACATCTTCTTCACTTTATAGGCCCGGGAGCGAAGGGCTCGGGCCAGGCCCAGCTTCCAGTTGGCCGCTCGCAGGAAAAGGCAAAGGGCCTGGTGGAGTATAATCGGCCGCTCCCGCAAAAACCTCGAGCGCGAAAGGAGCCGGACAAGGGCCCGGGGCGCGACGTGGAAGGAGTCGGAAAAGCCGTCCGAGAAAAAGAGCAGCTCCATCCTCTTGCGCGAATATTTCAGGGCCTCGATCCAGGCCAGGGTCATGAAGAAGGAGTTGTCCTTGTCCCGGCCGCTGAAGTGGTTGGCCCAAAGCCCGGTAAATCCCTTTTTCGAGACGTGGTCCATGTCCTCGGGCGAGATGGTCCCGTCGGCCAGGGCCCGCTCGGCTATCTTGGATCCCGGCAGGTAGCAGAGCGAGAATATCTTGAAGTTGTGGGGGCGGGAAAGGCTCAGCATCAGCTCGAGGGTCCGCTCCAGGTCCTCGCCGTTTTCATAGGGGTCGTTGAAGATAAAGTCGTACCACGTGGACAGGCCCGCGTCGTGACAGGCCTCGGACGCCCGCTTTATCTCCTCGTCCGTCTCGGGACGCCCGTACTCCTCGAGCCTGGCCCGCTCCGAGCCGCTTTGCACGCCCATGTGAACCGACACCCCGCCGGCGTCCTTCATGCTTTGCGCGAACTCGGCCGTCACCGACTTGGGATGAAGCTCGACCACGAAGGGCAATTTTATTTTTTCCTTATAAGCCTCGAAAAAGGGACCGCTCCATTTTTTGTTGGCGCTGAAGAGCTCGTCCTGAAACCCCACCGCCCGGACGTCCAGTTTTTCCCTGGCCCCCTCGAGTTCCAGGATCACGTTCTCGGGCGAGCGCTTCCGGAGGTAGGGACCGGCGGCGCCATAGATTTTCCTGAACGCGTCGTTACAGCAAAAGGTGCATTTGAACGGGCATCCCCTCGAGGCCACGATGGTGTAGAGAATGGGCTTGTCAGGGTCCAGGTAGGAATCCTTCTCGAGAAGTTCGTCTCCCTCGATGGTATAGGCCTTGAACCCGCCGATGGAGGGAAACCCGAGCGCGTCAAGGTCCTGGATAAGCGGCCTGATCGGGTTCCTCACCAGCTCGCCCCCCTCCCGAAGGCAAAGGTTGGGAACGCCTTTATAAGACGAGCCGTCCCGGAGCGCCCTCATAAGGTCAACCATGGCGCCCTCGCCCTCGCCCACGCAAACCAGGTCCGCGTGATCGAGGCACTCCTCCGGCATAAGGGTGGGATGGCTCCCGCCCCATATCACCATCGAGCCGGCCCGCCTGGCCATCTCGGATATCCTCACCGCCATGTCCAGGGCGAAGCTGCGAAAGCTCACGCCCAGAACGTCGGGACGGCGCCGGGCCAGGAGCTCCTCCAACAGCTCGTACTCCCGCTCGGTGGGCCAGTAGGTGAAAGGCTCGGGCCTGTGTCTGAACCCTCCCTTCGTGAGGTTCTCCCGGAAAAGGATGAGGTCGCACTCGAAACCGCCGGCCATAAGCTCGGCCTGGATTATCCGGGGCCCGAGGGCGTAAACGTCGTAGATACTGACCAGCGCCGCGCGCGGCTTGGTGGTGGATTTATTATTGTCGGTCATGAGCGGATATTATACACTCGCACGGAAGGCGGCGACAAACCGGCCGAGTATTGAGCGCTCGATCTTTCCATGAGGGTCGCCTTATTTTATCGTTCAGGCTGGCCCGCGTCATCAATACCGATGGGAGTAAGGATCGATTGCTTGCGAAATTCCTTGCGAGCCTTGCGGCCGGCCCTAACGCGCTGTATTATAATATTGTCCTGGTTGGCCACGCGGTATTCGCCGGCCCCGCTTCAATGTATCTCTCCAGAGGACCGATATCATTTATGAATTTTGCCGTTTTCGTTTCCAAACGAAAGGGAGCGGCGCTTTATCGGGAGATAATGAATTGACTAAAGAATGCCAGAATCTAATTAACTGCGGTTTTTTCAAGAAACACGGGGTCAGCAAGGACCTTTCATGCCAGGGCTTCATCCTCAAATACTGCACCGGCCCGAAAATGGACCAGTGCAAAAGAAAGGAATACTTCCAGCAAAACGGGACCATGCCCCCCGACGACATGCTCCCCAACGGCCGCATACTGGTGACCGGGCCGGAGGACCGCGGGGAAGAGTAGGCTAACCTTCCTTTCAATATCCTCTTTTCCCGGGGCCTTCGCAATTTAATGCCAGGCCTTTCCCATCTCAGCTATCTGTTCATCCCCAGAATTTTATAAATAATACCTCAAGAAAAAAAGAGTTTTTTTTACGGCGTGAGGCATGGTTTGGAAAAACGCCGCATTGCCAGGCCCGCCTGGCCGGGGAGAGGTGGCGGGCGATGAATAATCCAAACGGGGACGCTTAAGTCCGAAAGCCATCAGCGGTGTTTTGGGCATGGAAATTGATATTCAACTCCTGGGATATTGGCTGGGACCAAAAAAAGGAAGGTCCGTAAGAAGTGGCGGTTAAATATTTATAATTGCGGGGATTTTATCCGCCGATGTCCCGGAGGTTTCCTTTGATGCGGGAGATTTAGTTGATTATAAGTAAATTAAATTAATATATAATTACATATAATTATATATAATTATAATAAAAAGATTTTGCCCGGACGATAAGAAGGAATCGAGAAGAAAAGGATGAGAAGAGCAACATGCCGAATTCGCTAAATAAAAATTGCAAGGCCCATGATTTTGCCAAGGGCGGGAATCGGCTGGACGTTTTTTCCCGATATCGGAAATTTGGCGGAGAGAATTGATGAGTTACGACGCTAAAACTCGCGAGGAATTGATAAGGGAAATCGAGGACCTTAAAAAGAGGATCGAGCGTCACGAGGAGTCGGAAAGGGAGCGCAACCGGGTGGAACGGGAACTCCGTCGGGAGCACGACCGGAACCAGCTTTACCTGGACACGGCCGGCGTAATCCTTGTCGCCCTTGACAGGGAGGGCAAGGTCTCTCTTATCAATCGGGCTGGCCGGGAGATACTCGGGTTCGAGGAGCGCCAAATTCTTGGCCAGTCCTGGTTCGATCGCTTCCTTCCCGCCGACGCTCGGGCCAAGACCAGGGAAATCTTCGCGAGGCTCATGAAGGGCGAACTCGAGGCGGTCAAGCAGGCGGAAGGCCGCATACTTTGCCGTGACGGGTCCGAGCGGGAGGTACTGTGGACCAATTCCCTTATCTGGGACGACGGCGGCGAGATCATGGGCACGCTCAGCTCGGGTCTCGACGTGACGGGTGAGAAGTCGGCCCGCCGGGAGCTTCGGGAAAGCGAGGAAAAATTCCGCACCATCGCGGGTTCGGCCCAGGACGCCATCATCATGATGGACGGGAGCGGCAAAATTACCTTCTGGAACGAGGCGGCCCGTGACATCTTCGGTTGGGACTCGGGTGAAGTAATAGGCGAGGACCTCCACCGGGTGATCGCTCCCCAAAAGTATCATGAGGCCTACTCCCGGGGGCTTGGCCGCTTCTGGAAGGACGGGAGCGGCGCGGCGGTGGGCAACACCCTCGAGCTTACGGCCCTTCGCAAGGATGGTTTCGAGTTTCCCATCGAGATATCCGTGGCGGGCGTCGAGATGGGCGGCGAATGGCACGCGGTGGGCATCATTCGCGACATTACCGGGCGCAAGCTCGTGGAGGAGACCCTTCGCGAGAACGAGGAGAAGTTCCGTACCATTTGCGACTCGGCCCAGGACGCCATCGTGATGATGGACCATCACGGCTCGGTCTCTTTCTGGAACGACGCGGCGGAGAAGATATTCGGGTGGACGGCGGAGGAAACCTTTGGCGCGAACCTTCACGATCTCCTCGCTCCGCCGCGCTATCGAGAGGCCTCGGGCAAGGCCCTGGCCTCCTATTTTCGGACCGGCCACGGCTCGGCCATCGGCAAGACCGTGTCCCTGGGCGCGATCAGAAAGGACGGCCGGGAGATACCGGTCGAGCTGTCCCTCGCCTCGGTCCATCTTCACGGGCAAAGGAGCGCCGTGGGCATCGTAAGGGACGTGACCGAGAGAAAGCGGATGGAGAGCAAGCTCAGCGAGAGCGAGGCCCGCATGAAGACGGTGCTCGAGGCCATCCATACCGGCGTGGTGGTGATAGACGCCGAGACTCGGGTCATTCTCGACGTGAACCCCTCCGCCGTCAAAATGATCGGGGCGCCCCGCGAAAAAATCGTCGGCAACGTCTGCCATCGCTTCATTTGTCCGCAGGGGGAGGGAAGGTGCCCAGTGTGCGACCTCAACCAGACGGTCGAGGACGCGGAGGGGGTCCTGCTCCGGCCCAACGGCGGGCAGATTACCGTGCTTAAGACGGTGGTGCCGGTAACGATCCTGGGCAGGAAATGCCTCCTTGACTGCTTCGTGGACATTACCGAGAGAAAGAAAGCCGAGCTGGCACTGCACGAGGCCAAGGAGGCGGCCGAGGCCGCGGCCAGGGCCAAGAGCGAGTTCCTGGCCAACATGAGCCACGAGATCAGGACCCCCATGAACGGAGTGATGGGCATGAACGGACTGCTGCTCGACACGGAGCTTACCCCCGAGCAGCGCGGCTACGCCGAGGCCGTTCAGAAAAGCGCCGAGTCCCTCTTAACGATCATCAACGACGTTTTGGATTATTCCAAGATCGAGGCGGGGAAAATAGACCTGGAGAAAATCGATTTCAATCCCCCGTCCCTTTTGGAGGAGGTCAACGACCTCATGGCGGTCAAGGCCCAGGAAAAGGGGATCGAGTACCTTTGCGAGGTCGGACGCGACGTGCCCTCCCTCTTGGCGGGCGACCAGGGAAGACTGAGGCAGGTGCTGACCAACCTGATCGGCAACGCGGTCAAGTTCACCGAAAAAGGGGAGATACTGGTCAAGGCCGAGCTCGAGGGGGAGGACGGCCTCGAGGCGGTCGTCAGGTTCTCGGTTACCGACACGGGGATCGGCGTGGATCCCGAGCGGCTCGAGTATCTTTTCCAGCCCTTCACTCAGGCCGACGCTTCCACCACTCGGAAGTACGGAGGCACCGGGCTTGGTCTGGGCATATCCCGCCGTCTGGCGCGGGCCATGGGCGGGCAAATCGGGGCCTGGAGCGTTCCCGGCCAAGGCTCGTCCTTCTGGTTCACGGCGCGGCTGGAGAAGCGACAAGGCGGGGCTGGGGTCGATTCCGGCGTGGACCGGGACTTGAGGGGCGTGAGGGCGCTTATCGTGGACGATAATAGGACGAACCGCGCGGTGGTAAAAAAGTGGCTCGAGGAATGGGGGGCCGGCTGCGACGAGGCGGAGGATGGGCTGAAGGCCCTCGATATGACTCGCCGCGCCGCCGCCAATGGGCTCCCGTATCGGGCGGTCCTTATCGACATGCTGATGCCGGGCATGGACGGTGAAAGCCTGGCCATGGAAATCAAGAAGGACGACGATATCGGGTCCGCCTCGCTGATCATGATGACCTCGATAGGGGGACTCGCAAGAGAGCGGGCCAGGGAGATCGGACTTCACTCCCTTTTAACCAAGCCCGTCAAGAAAAAGGAACTTCTGGCGTGTCTGCTTTCGGCCATCCGCGGCCATGATATCAAGGACGAAAGCCCGGAAAGGCCCGTTCCCGTTCCAAGGGCCTTGAAAGGCGCCGCCAATAAGGGCCGCCTGATTTTGGTGGCCGAGGATAACCGGATCAACCAGATGGTGGCCCTTCGCGTGCTGGAGCGGCTGGGGTTCGAGGCCGAGGCGGTGGAGAACGGAAAAGAAGCCGTCTCGGCCGTGGCGGCCGGCAAATACGATCTGGTGCTTATGGACGTGCAGATGCCGGAGATGGACGGGTTCGATGCGACAAAAAGGATACGGTCCGGAGAGGCGGGCGATGAATTCCGCTCGATCCCGATAATCGCCATGACCGCTCACGCCATGAAGGGCGACATGGAAAGGTGCCTCGAGGCCGGCATGGACGATTATCTTTCCAAGCCCATCGACTCGTCCATGCTCGAGGCGGCGGTCAATCTCCACCTTGGCGACGGCCTGGAAAAATCCGCTTTGGACAAGGCGCCCGCCCCGCGCTCGAGGGAGGATGACGCCTTCGACGCCTCGGTCCTGGAGGAAAAACTGGAAGGAGACGAGGAACTGATTAAAATAATATTGCGGACCTTCCTGGAGGACGCGCCGCTTAGGATAGCCCAGATCAAGGAGGCGCTCTCGAGGGGCGACGGTGACGGCTATCGCGCTCCGGCCCATTCCTTGAAAGGGGCCTCGAGCAACGTGGGCGCCCGGGACATCCAGGAGTTGGCGCTTCGCATCGAGAAGGCCGGCACGGACGGCGACGCGGGACTGGCCATGGACCTGGTCGGGACGCTCGAGGAGAAATGGGAGCTTTTCAAAACGGCCGCCGGCGGCTATATTAATTGACGGTTTCTTGAATGTACGAAATGGAGACGGGTGGATGAGAATACTGATAGCGGAGGACGACAACACGTCCCGCCTCGTGCTGGAGAGCGTTCTTAGGAAGGCCGGGCACGAGGTCATAAGCACGACCGACGGCGCGATGGCCCTGAAGGAGCTCCAGAAACCGGAGGCTCCCAGGCTGGCCATACTCGACTGGATGATGCCGGAAATGGACGGCATCGACGTTTGCCGGCGGGTCAGGGCCATGGACAAGGGCGAGAGGGTCTATATACTAATGTTGACGGCGCTGGGCAACAAGTCGGATATAGTCTCGGGGCTGGACGCGGGCGCCAACGATTACCTGACCAAGCCCTTCAACAACGAGGAGCTTCGGGCCAGGATAAGGGTCGGCCGGCGGGTGCTCGAGCTCCAGGAGGCCCTGTCCGTCCGGGTGGCCGAGCTGGAGGAGGCCCTTCACCAGGTCAAGACCCTGCAGGGAATAATTCCCATCTGCATGCACTGCCATAAGATTCGCAACGACGAGGAGTCCTGGCTCCGTATGGAGAGGTACGTCGAGGACCATTCAAACGCGCAGTTCAGTCACAGCATATGCCCCGAGTGCATGGAGAAATATTATCCGGCCGACGACGAGGAACTCGAGGAGGAGGTGGTGGGGACCGCCGAATAAGGGGCCGGTCTCAATCCTCCGCCGGCCGATCTTCCTTTTTTCCGAGGGCCCGTTCGATCCTTTTAACGCACGCCACCGGGTCTTTTTTCAAGCGGCATTCCCAAATCCTTATCACGCTCCAGCCCCGGGCCCGAAGCTCCCGGCTCACCCTGGCGTCCCTCTTCCTGTTGCCCGATATCTTCGTTTCCCATTTCTCCGCGTTCGAGCGGGGCGTAAGGTTGCGGCCGCAGTCGTGGCCGTGCCAGAAACACCCGTCCACGAACACGGCCACCTTTTGGCGGGGCCAGACGAAGTCGGGCCTGCCGGGAAGGTCCGCGTGGCGCCTCCATCCCTTAAGACGCCTCGAGCGGAGCGTCTCCATCAGGCGCAGCTCGGTGGACTTGTTGCCCCGCGACCGGATTCGGCTCATGAGCTCGGAGCGGGTCAGGCCCCCGAAACCGGTCGTCTCGTCCCCGGGTCCCGCGGCCTTGTTTGTTTTATCGCGGGTCTTGTTTTTCGGCGTCCTGGATTTCATCGCGCGGTCTTTTTTAAGTCGGTTGACTGGTTTTCCGTTTCAAAGCGGGTCGGGATAGAGGTATCGATAGGCGCTTTCCATGGCCTCGACCGCGGTGAGGGCGGGGGAATATCCGAGGACTTTCCTGGCCTTCTCGATCGAGTACTCGCCTCCCACCAGGGCGAACCTGGCCAGCTCGGCCGGGGTGGGCGAATATTGCTCGAACCTCTCGATGAGGTCCACCACGCGCTCGGTCCATGCGACCGGGACCTGGAGAAGCCTCGATTTCGATCCCACCCTCGAGACGAGCTCGGCAAGGGCCCGGGAGCAGGGAGGAGCGTCGGCCGCGGCGATGGTAAAGGCCTCGCCGTCGGCCTCCTCGGCCTCGGCGCAAAGCGCGAAGGCCCGGCCCGCGTCCAGGGACGAGACCGAGGCCCAGGGCGCGTCGGGAGCGGCCGTCACCGGCACGGGCAGGCCTTTTCGGATCAGCTTGAAAAGGAGGGTCATCGAGGGCTCGTGGTAAAAGCCCGGGCCGAATATCATGGGCATGCGCGGGAAGACGACCTCGAGCCCGGTTTCATCCCTGATCTTTAACAGCCGCTTTTCGCACTCCCATTTGTTCCTCGAGTACACGCCCGTGAAGCGTTTCTCGTCGTCCTCCGAGACGGGGAACTCCTCGGGGTAGTAGAGGCCGTAAATCTCGATGGTGGAAGCGAACACGAGACGGCGGACGCCGTTCTTAACGGCCGCTCCCGCCATGTTCAGGGTGGCCCCCACGTTTATCTCCCAGAAGCCCCGCGCCGTAAGGTCGGCCTGGGGCATGGACGCGGCCAGGTGATGGATGACCTCGACGCCCTTGGCCGCCCGGTTTGCGGCCTCCCGATCGAGCACGCTTCCCCTCACGAAGGCCACGTCGCCCAAGAGGCCGTCGGGCGGCTTTTTCAGATCGAGCACGATGACGTCGTGGCCCTTCTCGAGAAGGGCCTTGATTACGGCCCTTCCCAGCACGCCGGCGCCGCCGGTTACAAGGTGCATGGCGGTCTCCTTTTATCCATTCCCGAGGCTCAGTAGATGGTCTTGATCAGCGCCCGCTTCCTGCCGGCCGCCTCCTTGAAAAACGAGGCCAGTTCCCTGAACTTATCGTACGCCTCGTCTCCCACCTCCTCCTGGCAATCGCAATGGGCCTTCTCAAAGGCCCTTAAAAAAGCCTCCCTCGTCACGGTCTCCATGGCCGCCGCGGCCTCCCTCACCTTGGCCGCCGAGAGGAGACTGACCGGACACTCGTCGTCGCCGATCGATTTCTCGAGCGACACGGCCAGGTCCAGGCACGTGGACTCGATCTCGTCCATAAGATATGACAGGGCCGCGTCCACGTGGTAGCCGAAAAGCTCGAGCGAGAACCGGCCCTCGTCCCGACTCGCGGCCAGCTCGCGCGCCAGCCCGGGGTCTTTTCCGATCCGCTTGACCTCGGCCGAGGTCACCTGGACGTATATCTCTCCCGCCATGTCCCTTCATCTCCCGCCGCGAAAAGAGCGCCTAATTCAGCGGCATTCGCCGGTTGCGAAGTCCAGCGACAAGGCCTCGCCCTTCTTGAGCCGCCGGCGGCACTCGAGGTCTTTCCAGGCGATCGCCGTCTCCGACGCGCCTTCCTCGCGGGTCTTCACCTCCACCGTTACCCCGTCGGCCGGAATTTCGAGCCTGACGCTGACGCCTTGGGCCTCATCGGGGAAAGCCGGACTGGCCGCGACGCCGCCCGGGTCCCGGCCGTAACCTATCAGGTCCTCGATCAGCATGGTATTGGCCAGGCCCGTCCAGCCCACGAAGTTGGGCCGGGGCTTGCCCCCCAGGGTCAGTTGCTTATACAGGTTGCCCTTTTTCCTGTGAAGCTCCCTGAAGTCGAAGCGGTCGGGGTCGTAGAACTCGACCAGCTTGCCCGTGTTGCCGTAAGTACGGTAAACGCCGTCCACCAGCTTGAAGCACATGAGGGATGCCTCGTCCTCGTAGCCGTACCTTATAAGGCCGCGGGTGGCCATGTAGGCGGTGTTGAGCCAGATGGGTCCCCTCCAGCAGTCCTTCTCGAAGTGAGGGTCGTTCCTGGCCACCGAGGGAAGGGGCATGGGCGTGTTGAACTCATCGGGGTCCATAACCCGCTCGACGACCCTCCGCGCCCTCTCGGGAGAAGGGACGCCCGCCATAAGGGGGAATATGCCGGCCACGGTCCGTATTTTGACCGGCTCTCCCGAGGCCAGGTCGAGGTCGTAATAAAAGCCCGTTTCCTCGTCCCAAAGACTCGCCTCGACGAGTTCCTTCAGCTCCTCGGCCTTGGCCCGAAAGTCTCCGGCTTCCTTCGTTCTCCCGAGGAGCCCGGCCATGGCCGCGAGCGACTCGTTCTGGAGGATCACGTACGAGCAGAGGTCGACCGCCGCCAGCTTCTCCATGTCCACCATGTAGGACTCGTCGGCCGAGCCGAAGCGGGGTGAGTTGTCAAGGCCCGACTCGTAGGAGTGCAGCCAGTGGAAAAGGCCGTTGTCCAGTCTCCGGTTGTCGTAGAGCCACCGGTTGTAGTCCTTGAGGACCGGGTAGGCCTTCTCGATAAAGTCGCGGCCGGCGCCTCCCTTTTGGTAGTTCTCCCATATGGACCAGGCCATGACCGGGGGCTGGGTATAGTCGCTCTTGCCCCATTGGCTGGAGTAATGCTGGAGCCTTCCGTCCCTGGCCTTGGAAAGCACGGCCCAGGTAACGTCCTGGGCCGCCTCCCGGTCCCAGGTCCGCCATACCTGGGAGATGAAGGCCGTGTCCCAAAGGTAAACGCCCCGGAAGATGGGAGATGGATAGGCGAACCTGACCTCGAAGAATCGGTTGGGGCCATGGAGATTTTTGAGAAGGGTACGGTAGACGGTCTCGAAGCCCTTTTCCCAGTCGCCCGAGCGCTCGAGTCCCGAGACCTCGATCGATGGAGCGGGACTGGATACGCCCTTGCCGGGACCGGCGGGTCCGGCGTCGGCCGCGCGGCCGAACGCGGCCGAGGCGGCGATGGCAAAAATCAAAAATGAGCGAAACGATTTCAATTTGGCATACCTCTTGGTCGGCGTCGCCGGGACGCTTTTTCAACGCGAGGGCCCGCGCGGGGAGCGGGGGGGACGCTAATCGGAGTCGAGATTGAATTCTCCCAGAAGTTCCCTTAAACCGTTGGCCATGCTTTTCAAGTTGGCGACGGTGCGCATCATTTTTTCCACGCGAAGCTGGTTGTCGTCGGCCACGGACTTTATATGTCCCACGGCGTTGGAGACCTCGTCCGTGCTTTTGAGCTGCTCGCCCTGGGACAGGTTGATAAAGCCCGTGATCTCCGCGATGTGCTCGATGGCCTGGGTGATCTGCCTGCTGCCCTGGGCCTGCTCGAGCGTCGCCCTTTTAACCTGCTGGGCGATGTCCTCCATCTTGGCGGCGGTCGAGGCTATCTGGTCGCCGCTTTTGGTCTGCTCCTGGGTCGCCTGGGCCGCCTGGGTGATCATGGCGTTAAGTCCGTCCATGAACTCGAGGAACTCGGAGGACTTTTTCGCCTGCACCTTCGCGGCCTCGGCTATGGCGTGGGTCTGCTCCATGGATTTTCTGGCCGAGTCCTGAATCTCGATAAGGGCGTCGCCGGCCTGCTCGGAGCGCTTGACTCCCTCCTCGATGGTCTGGGTCCCCTCCTTCATGCGCAGCACGGCCAGTTGGGCCCCGCCCTGCACGGCGTCGATGAGGTCGGCGATTTCCTTGGTGCTGGCGGCGGTCCTCTCGGCCAGGTCCTTGATCTCGTCGGCCACCACCGAGAACCCCCGGCCGTGCTCGCCGGCCTGGGCCGCGATGATGGCGGCGTTAAGGGCGAGCAGGTTGGTCTCGTCCGTCACGTCCTCGATGACGTTCAGGATGTTGCCGATTTCCGCGGCCCTCGCGCCCAGCTCGGAGATGACCTGGGACACTCCTCCCGAGGTGTCGCGGATTTTCTGAATGCCGTCGATGGTGAGGTTCACGGCCCGGGCGCCCTTCTCGGCGTCCTGCGCCACCCGGCCGCTGAGGGAAGCCGTCTCGGACGATCCCGAGTTGACGCGCGATATCATCCTTTCCATCTCGCCCAGGGAGTCCATGGCGATCTGGGACCGGCGCGACAAATACTGAACGTTCTCGGCCACCTCCCTGGTTGAGGTGTTCATCTCCTGGATGGCCGCCGTGGTCTGTTCCACCGCGGCGGAAAGGTTCTCCACGTTCAGCCCCACCTCGTCGATGGTGGCCTGGACCTCGAGGATGGAGGCGCTGGACTCCTCGGCCGAGGAGGCCAGGGTCTGCACCGAGTCGGCTATGCCGCCGACCGATTCCTTCATGACCCCCATGGTCCGCGAGGTCTCGTCCACCAGCGACACCTGGGTGCGGCTGCCCTCGCTCATCTCGTCCCCCTCGGACTGGATGGCGCCCGCCGCGTCGTCCAGGGCGTGGGCGGCCTCCTCCATCCTTCCCAGCAGCCGCCTAAGGCCGAAGATGGCCGAGGCAACGGACCTGGACAATATGCCCATCTCGTCCCTGCCGGTCACGGTCACGTTCCTGGTCAAGTCCCCCTCGGCCATGGCCCCAAGGGACCCCATCAGAGAGACGATCGGGTCCCGAATCTCGGCCGAGGCCAAACCCGCGTACCGGACCGCGAAGAGGGGCAGGACGATAAGGACGGGGACCACCAGCCAGAGCATCTCGTTGACCGCGTAGGAGTAGCTCTCGTAGGGAGTGGCCACGAAGAGGTAACTATTGCCGGCCTCCGGCTCCTCTTTCGGAGCGAGGTACTTCTCGTCGTCCCTCGCCGCGTCCGCCGGCTCCGAGTAGCCGCTCTCGATATCGGTCTCGACGTTTTCGGTCTCGGGAGCGGCGCCCTCGTCGAATTCTTCCTCCGTGCCCATGCTCGCCTCGGAGCCCTGGGGACCCTCGGCCCGGCCTTCCTCCTCCCGCATCCATTTCTCGAGGTCCTTGGACTCGTCGCTTATGTCAACCCGCACCAGGGAATACTCGGAAGCGCCCATCATCACCGAGTAGATTTTGCCGGGTACCAGGGTATGGATAGTGGGCCGCCGGAACTCGAGGGGGTCCTTGACTCCCCTGACCACGACGTCCATGACCCGCTTGAAATCCTCGGGGACCTCCTCGTCCAGCCTGGAGTTGAAGTCCTCGTCAACCAGGAAGACCTTGTCGCGCTCCTTGTCGATGACGTACTTCTTGAGGTGCTCCTTGATGTTGCTCCCCGACACGCGGAACTGGACCATGGTGGAAAGCATGGGCTTTTGAGGCTCGAGAAGGTTCAGGTAAAAAGTCCCGAGCTGCCTTTTGTATCCCCTGTTGGCCCCGGATAAAAAGGCCACGCCCACCGTGACTATGCTCATGAACACGAGGAAAAGAAGGGCCCCCGTGAACTTGCCCCCGAGGTTGATCTCCATGAACCACTTGTCCTTGGCGTCGGTGAGCATGAGGTCGGGAAAGTCGGCGAGGATTTCCTCCTGGAACTCGAGGAGTCTTTTCCTGACCTTGTAGAACTGGAAGATGGAAATGACCCAGCCGGTGGCGGCGATGGCCATGATCATGGCGACGATCTGCCTCAGGGCGAAGCAGTAGGTGAACTGGAGGGCCCCCACCGCCGCGAAGGCCCCGGCGGTATAGAACACGCAGGACCAGAACATGGCGCGGTAAGGAAGGGTCTCGCTGGCGTAAAGGGCCGAGGAGGCGCTTGCCCTCAGTTCCTCGGGATCGGTACCGTTGGTGAGGGACAAATATTTCTCCGCCGGTCCCAGCACCCGGATGACCCAGTAATAATGGCCCACCACGAAGGACGCGGAGATGGTCACCAGGATGATGAAATTTACGATAATGAAATAGGGGTCACGGGACCAGTCCCGGACCACGTTGGTCCACCTGGAAAGGGAACCCATGATCAAAAGGATGAAAAAAAGCAGGACGGGCATGCCGATCAGGTTGGTGTTGACGATGTTCCACCATACGGCCCATCTAAGGTCCTTTGCCGCCTCTTCTCCGGTCGCGCGCTCAGCCATGCTTCCTCCCGCCCGGTTTCAGGCCCTCTCGTTCACGTCTGGTTAAGAATCCAAAGCAGGGTAAAACCGCCGATAATGGACTCGCAGATCACCGCGCCCGCCGCCGCGCCCACGCGGAGGGCCCCCTTTTCCCCGAACAGGTAGCCAAGGACCGACCCGGCGGCCACCCCGAAAATAACGCAGCCCAGGACCGGCCCGTTGCCGATGAGCAGCCAGTCGTACTGGTTGGGGTACAGGGTCGGCACGGGGTCCAGGACCGCCGTGAGAATGAAAAAGGATATCGTCATAATAACGGCCCCGAAGTAATTGGCCGCCTGTATCTTGTAGGGGATAAAGAAGTCCTCGAGGAAGTTGGACGCGATGGAGTAAAGGGTCCAGTTGATCATCAGCGTCACCAGGATAACGTTGACGTCGAAAAACTCGGGCGTCAGCCATTCTTTAATCGTCATTTACCAGGTCCCTCCGTCCAGCGCCGACAATATCTTCAGGGGGTCCGCGCTTACAAGCTCGATCCTCAACTCGCCCGCCATGTTTTCGGCCAGCGTCTCGATGATCTTTTTTCTATCAAGCTCAGCCGCGCCAAGCTTTTTAAGCGAGGTCACGGGTTTGTCCGTGATGCCGCAGGGCACGATATGTCCGAACATCGCGAGGTCCGGGTCCACGTTCAGGGCGAACCCGTGAGTGGTGACGTTCTCGGCCACGCGGATTCCTATCGCCGCCACCTTCGCCCCCCCTACCCAGACGCCCGGATACTCGGGGTCGGCGTAGGGCTTGAGGCCCAGGTCGAAAAGCGTCTTCAACATAAGGGCCTCGAGTTTGCCCACGTACCTTTTCACTCCCAGCCTCATGCCCTTGAGGTTGAGCGCGGCGTAGCATACTATCTGCCCGGGCCCGTGGTACGTTGCCTTTCCTCCCCGGTCCACCTGGACGACCTTCACCCCGTCGGCCGCCAGTTTGTCCGGCCCGGACTTGATATTGGACCTTCCCTCGTCCCCCTTAAGGGAATATCCCAGGGTGATGGTGGGCGGATGCTCCAGAAAAACGACGGTACCTGGTCTCGAGGGATCGAGCGCCTTCTCGCGCAGGGCCTTTTGCAGCCTGGCCGATTCGAGGTATTCGACCAGCCCCAGGTCCGCCCACTCAGCCTTGTACACTCCGCCCGTCATTTGTCGTTCAAGCCCGCCGCCTTCAGGGCCTATTATAAATATCGGAGATGGAAAAAATCAAGGAGGATCGAAATTTAGACGTTTTCCCGCCTGGGCCTACATGCTCTTGGCCTTTTTGCCGGGGTCTATTTTTCTTTCCGTGAGTATGACGGGCAGCTCGATGATGAAGGTCGTGCCCCTCGGCTCGTTGTCCGCCACCCGGATGTAGCCGTAATGGTCCGATATGATGCGTTGGACGATGGTGAGGCCCAGCCCGCTTCCTTGCGGCTTGGTCGAGTAATAGGGCTCGAAGAGCCTGTCCTTGACGTATTGCGGAATGCCGTGGCCGCTGTCCCTTATCTCGATGCGCACGATGTTGAGCTGGTCGTTGTACATGGTCTCCACCTCGACCTCGCCCTCGTCCTTGATGCTGGAGACCGCGTTGTCCAGAAGGTTTATGAAAACCCGCTTTATCTGTTCCCTGTCCAGCTCGATGAGAGGAAGGCGGTCGTCGCTTACGAGCTCGAACCTGACCCGGTGATGGGCCTCGCGGTAAAGGGGAAGGACCTCCCGCAGGATATCGTGGAGGTCGGAGGGCTCGGGCTTGATCGAGGGAAGGCGGGCGAAGAGCGAGAACTCGTTTACCAGGTGTTTGAGCTCCTCCACCTGCCGGATGATGGTCCGCGTGCATTGGCTGAAGACCTCGGCGTCCTCCCCCGTCAACTCCCCCGCGTAGCGGCGCTCGAGACGCTGGGCCGCGAGCTGAATGGGAGTAAGGGGGTTCTTGATCTCGTGGGCGATCCTTCTGGCGACCTCCCGCCAGGCCATGGCCCGGTGGGCCCTGACCAATTCGGACATGTCGTCAATCACGATAACCGAGCCCAGGCTCTGGCCCTGGGCGTCCCTCAGGGGACTCACGGTGATGAGTAGAACGGCCGAGTGGCCGCCGCGGAAAGTGCTGATCTGCCTCTGGGCCATGGACTTATCGTCCTTTTCCAGCTCGCCCGCCAGGGACTTGATAACGTCCATCACGTCGGACTGGAGGACCTCGGCCAGGTCCTTGCCCCTCACCTCGGCCGGGCTTTCCTTGCCGATCATGGCCAGGCCCGCCGGGTTGATGGTCGAAATCCTCGCGTCGGGGTCGGTGGAAATGACGCCGGCCGCCACGTGGGCCAGCACCGTCTCGGTGTATTTCCTTCTCTGCTCCAGCTCGAGGTTGGTGTCCGAAAGGCTCCGGTAGGCGCTGTTAAGCTCGGACCTGCTTTTCGCCAGGTCGCCCGTCATTTTATTGAAGGACCTTACCAGCGCGGATATCTCGTCGTCCCCCGAGGACGACAGGTCGATCTTGTAGTCCAGGTTGCCCGAGGCCACCATCTCCGTGCCCTCGGCCAGGAGGATGATGGGCTCCGTGATCCCCTTGGACACGTAGAAGCCGAACCAGATGGCGAGAAAGATGACGATAAGGGTCACGAACATGAGCAAGATAAAATAGGAACCCTTGATGGGAAGCTCGAGACGACGCAGCGTCTCGTAGTCCTCGCTCGCCTCCTCGGCCGCCGCCCGCGCTCCCTCGAGCTTGGCCAGGTCCTTTTCCGGCGCCCATGAAACCAGACGGCCGCAGACCACCACCCCCACCATCTCGGACTCCTCCGACCCCGCCCGCCGGGGCACGGGATAAAAGGAATAAATGACCGCGCCGCCAGCCACCTCGATGGGCGGATTGATGCCCACCGCCCCGCTAAGGGCCTTCTTCACGTCCTCAAGAGGGACCGGCGGCGCCTCCCAGTTTTCCTTTACCGCCCGGGCCAAAAGCCCGCCCGACTTGTTGTAAACGCTCACCGAGTCGAGGTTGTACTCCATGCGCTTGTACTTGATGAAAAGACCGAGCTGCTCGGTGGCCGTGGGAACGGACGCCGCCTCCTGGGTACCGCCGTCCAGCGCGGACCCCGGGCCGCCGAGGGAAGAGTCGTTCTCCGGGCCCTCGTCCGCGCCGGCGCTCGAGCCGTCCCTGGCCACCACGTCGATCCAGCCCCGCTCGATGATGGAACGCGATATCTCCTCGGCGAAGTGCAGGGCGTCTTCGCCGTCGGCCTCGTACTTGGCCGCCAGGAGGGTACGGGCCGCCTCGCCTATGTTGGCCGCCTTTACCAGCACGTCCTTGGACTGGACCGCCACGTTCATCACGTGGGGCTCGTAAAGGCGCTCGATCGAGGTGTTGAGGATAAAGGTGGAAAGGAAAAATAGGACCGCCGCCGGGCCGATGGTCAGGGTCATGAAGGCCATGATCAGGCGCATCCTGAGACGGGCCCCCATGACGCCCCGGCGCCTCTCGAAGAGGAACTTGACCACGTTGCGGACGATGAGAAAAACCAGCACCAGGATGAGAACGAGAAGAAGGGCCCAAACCGCGAAATTGAAGAAATATATCAGCGGGTCCTGGGTAAAGGCGTTGCTTTGAGCCAAGTGAAAAAAGCGGTCCACCAGATAAAGAAGGGCGCCGACAAGAACGCCCATAAGCGCGATTATGACTCTCTCGCGCCGCCGCCTCCGCTCGTCCTTGCTGGCCGCGTCGAGTATCTGAGCGCGCTTGCTGCCACCATCGCCCATGACCGGATGATATCACATCGGGGAAAGCCGGACAAAGGGGCCCCAGAGCGAAGAGTTGCCCTTATTGGACGCGTTTTATGGTGTGATTAAGCGAGGATCAGACTTCGCCCAGTCCTTTTCTGACTTTCCTTTTGAGCTCGTCGATGTCGAAGGGTTTTCCGATCACGTCGTCTCCCCCGCACTGCTTCACCGCCCCCGCCGCCTGGGAGACCCCCCTGGCGGTGACGAAAAGCACGTAAACGCCGCTGGTGTCGGGCTCGTTTTTAAGGGCCTCGCATACCTGGTATCCGACCATGCCCGGCATCATGACGTCGAGTATGACCAGGTCGGGCTTGATCAGGCGTCCCCTTTCCAGGGCCTCGATCCCGTCCCGGGCCAGGTGGACGTCGTAACCGGCGGACTCGAGCAGAATCCTTATGGCGGTCCTTATGTCCTCGTCGTCTTCAGCCACCAATATTTTCTTCGACATTTTCGACTTCTCCCGCTTCGCTTATGTTACCCCCCGGGAGAGGAAGAGTAAAATAAAACTCGCTTCCCCGTCCCGGCTCCGACTTGACTCCGACCTCCCCGCCGTGGCGCTCGACGATTTGGCGGACCAGGGCCAGGCCCAGACCGCTGCCCTGCTCCTTATCCCGCATCAGCTTGTCGCCCTGCTGGAACTTGTCGAAAAGCCTCTCTCGCAGTTCCTCGGCCACGCCCGGCCCGGTGTCCGCCACCGTTACCCGGGCAAGGGGACGGTCGCCGCGCTCGAGGGCCAGGCTCACGGTGACCTCTCCTCCCGGGGGCGTGAACTTCATGGCGTTGGACAGGAGGTTGACCAGGACCTGGTCGAGACGGTCCCGGTCGCCGATCACCACGGCGTCCTCCTCCGCCGTCTCCCGGCGAAGGGCGACGTCCTTTTCCCGCGCCAGCGCTCGAAAGGCCTCTCGGGCGTCGCGTATGACGGCCTTCAGGTCCACCGGGTCCGAGGCCATGGTCATCTTGCCCGCCTCGAGGCGCTGGATGTCAAGCAGGTTGTTGATCAGCCTGGTGAGGCGCTTGCTCTGCTTGATAATGACGTCGAGATACTTGGCCTGCTCCTCCTTGCCCAGGTCGTCCAGGCCGCTCCTGATTATCTGGGCGTAGGCCACGATGCCGGTCATGGGGGTCCTCAGGTCGTGGCTGACCATGGAAAGGAAGTTGTCCTTCATCTCGTCGAGCTTCTTGAGCTCGTGGTAGGAGGTCTCGATCTGAACCATCCTTTTGAGCTCCTCGACTTTTTTCGCGTTCTCGATCGAGACCGCCGTCTGCGTCATCAGGGCCTCGAGTATCTCCTCGTCCCCGCTCGAGTACCAGGCCCCCGTCATCTTGGGACCCAGGCCGAGAATGCCGATCAGCTCCTCCTGGAAAAGCACGGGAATCACCGCCACGATCTCGAGCTCGTGCATAAGCCTGAGCATGGGAAGGCGGTCCGGATCGCTCTCGGGCATTTCCTCGATATCGTTCATCTGGATGGCCCTGCCCTCGATTTCCAGCCGCCTGAAGAGAGGGTGCTCGATTCCCTCGATCTCGTAGTCCAGGGAACGGTAATAGGTGGGGTCGGGATCGTCGGGAACGCCGCCCGACCTGTCGCGAAGGGCGTAAAGCTTGAACTGGCCGCCTTCCCGCTCGCGCAGCAGGATAAAGCCCCTCGCTATCTTGATGGCGTCCATGACCGTGTCCAGCATCTTGCCCAGAAGCTCGTCAAGCTCGATGTAGGAGCCCAGGATTTTTCCCGCCTCGCTTATCGCCCTCTGGTACTCGTACTTGTCGCGGAAAAACCTGCGCTCGATGGCCAGGTCCACGTGGTCCCGGAGGGGACGGAAGACCACCACCATGATGAAGATGGTGCCGAGGGCCGCTATCTCCGAGCTGAAGCCGGAAATGTCCCGGAGGGCCAGGCTGAACCCGCTTATAAGCAGAAGGGAGATAAACATGACCAGGGCCGACACCGCGAGATAACTCGAGCTTCGAACGATGAAGACGTCCGCGTCGAAAAGGTTGTGCTTGACTATGGCGTAGGCCATGCTGAGGGGAAAGAAGGTGAGGGGAATAAAGGCCCAATAGATGGTGATGACGCGCAGGAAGTTGGTGCCCACGAGCACCGCCGCCACCCCGGTAAATGACACGCCTATCGAGAAAAGCACCACCTTGGCCCTCTGCCTGACCACCGGGTCGTCGGTGGCCATGAAGTCCCGGACGATTATGGCGATGGCCGTCACGCAGCACAGTAAATTGTTTATCACCATCAGGGTGTCGAAGACGATGAAGACGCGCGGGACCCGGAAAAATATGGCGTTCAGCGCCAGTATGGCGGCGGTGATGGACCAGGCGATCAGGGCGATGGTTTTGAGACGCCCGTGTTTTCTGGGGAAATAAAGGCCGAAAAGGAGAAGGGAAGGGCCGGACATGATCACGGTGAACATTGGCAGCATGAAAACGTGCGTCACGCAGTACTCGGGGTTGGCCGCAAGCGTAAGCCCCGCCAGGGTGCAAAAGAAAAGGAAGGCCCGGGAGGACGCAAGGTCGGGCTTCATTAAAAAGACCGCGACTCCGAGGCCGAAAAACACCAGGCCGAAAAATATGAAAAAGGGAAAAATAAGGACGTAATACCTCAAGGTGAAAAGGGAGACGGGTATGGTCAGCTCGATTTTCTCCCCTCCCCGCAGGATCGAATAGGTCACCTCCTGGCCCGGGCGTTTTCCAGCGATCTCCTCGTTAAGATCGACCCCCTTGCCGACGCGAACGCCGTCAACCGCCACGATCGCGTCGCCGAACTTGATCCCCCTTTGGAAACCATCCCACTCGGGAAGCCAGATTATGGAAACCACGTTGTTGGGCAGAACCGTGAAGCCGGGGAAGGGCTTGCCCACGGCGCCGTATCCCATAACCAGGCCGAAAACGGAAACGGCCAGAAGCAAAAGGGTCAGAACGCCAGAGATAATATATCTGACCGGCCTCGTTATTAGTCCGTCGCGCGCCATGAAAGTAATTTGAAGGGGCCCTGGCCTCGGGCCTTTATATCTCGAGCGAGAACTAAAGGCCCGTCCCACCTAAGGACCGCGTCGCTCCTCTTTTTTCAGTTTAATTTAGCCTGTGCCAATGGTCCCGGGACCTCAGGGTCTTCTGACCGTAAAGCGGCCGATGGGCTATTATGCCAAATCGCCGGGCGAAAAACCATTTGCGGCCATCATCTTTTTTTGTCGTCCCGGACCGGCACGAGTTTATTCAACCTGGTGAAATAGATACCCGTCTCCTTGACCTTTTCGCCCAGGCACGCCTCGAGGCTTTCCTTGTACAGCTCGACTTGAGGCGCGTATCTTTTCGCCTCCCTCTTCGCCGCGGCCTCGGTCACGGCGTCGGTCTTATAATCGATCACCACCCAGCCGTCCTCTTCCCGGAAGGCCAGATCGATTACGCCTTTTATCAATAGCGGCTTGGACGAGTCCTTGGCCACCGCTCGCTGGAAAGGTACCTCGGTTAAGACGACTTTCGCCCGGGCGGCCCGCCGCCAGACGTCCGAGGCCATGACCGAGGAGACGACGCCCAGGGCCTCGCTCGCGAGCGACGGGTCCAGGTCGTTATCCTGGAGAATGGCCTCGGCGTAAGAGCAAAGGTCGGCGCCGGGTTTTCGCGCCGCCAGATGAAGGAGCTGGTGGATGACCGATCCCCACTCCGGGCCGCTTTCCCCGGCGCGGCTTTCGGAAAAGGGCGTCGGCTGGCCCGACGTCCCGGTCCCGGTATCGGCGGGTCGGACCTTGGCCGCCGCCCCGTGAGCCTCGGCCGAGGACAAGGCGTAATCCTTGGCGCCCCGGGAATCGATACTCGGCTCCCTCGAGGCGCGGTAACGCTCCGCCATGGCGCGCCCGGCCTCGGCCGCCTCCTCCGGGGACATGGCCGCGGCGTCCCTGGCCGTCGGCGGCTGGGCCTCGGGGTCGGATATCTCAGGCGCGTCCGCCAGGCGTTCCCCGAAAAAACGCCAGGGGTTGTGACCGTTATAACTTCCCTTTTGCGTAACGATAAGGGCCGAGCCCGCCCGGGTGGCGGCCACGTATCTAAGGCGAAGCTCCTCGGCCTTTAAAAAGCCCCGCTCCTTTTCCATCAGGTCCTTCCAGTCAGCGGAGTGCGCCAGGAGAGGGCCTTGTCCCCGGCCCTTACTCTCCCCGTACAGCGCCATGTAGCCTCGTGTAACTCCCCCCGAGCGGTCAACGTGGAGGGTCACCGGATGATCGCCTCCACCAGAGGCGTCGGCCAGGAAGACGACGGGGGCCTCCAGTCCCTTGGCCTTGTGAAGGTTCATGATCCTGACGCGGGGCTCGAGGTCGGCCGTGGCCGGGATTCCGTCCTCTTTGGCCTCCCCCGAGGCGATCGAGCCCAGCAGATCGGCCATCCCCGCGACGGACCGGGACCGCCCGTTCTCGAGGCGGGCCAGCTCGACGGCCTTGGCCAGCCCGCCCGCCGCCAAGTCTCCCGCGGGGCGGGCCGAGGCCAGGGCGAAAAGGCCCAAGTCCGAGGCGATCCTTTCCAACGCGGCCGCCGCGGGCATGGAGGCCAGCCATTCCGAGTAAGTCGAGAGCCTGGAAAAGGCCTCGATGATCGCTCGGCCCCCCTCTCCCTCGAGCCCTTCCGGAGGCGGCGCCTTGAAGTTGAATTCGCCGCCGCCCTTTTTGAACTCGTATAGCGCCGCGTCGCTCGCCCCGAAAAGCTCGCTCCTTAAGAGACCGACCAGGGCCGAGGGATCGTCCGGCCGGTTAAGGCAAAGAAGACACTTGTAAAGCAGTCCGATTTCCTCGATCTCGGCCAGTGACGACCCTCCGGTCACGCGGCAGGGTATTCCGTAGCCGGCCAGCCCGGCCTCGAAGGCGCTCAGGTTTGTCGTGTTGCGCGTGATAATAAGGAAGTCAGAGGCGTTAACCCTGGACGAGGCGCCATGGGCCAACTCCTTTTCCGAGCGGGTCACGGTCAGCCCCTTGTCAAGGGCGTCCCTGATGATCCTGGCTATCCGGCCGGTCTCGTACTCCAGGGCCGCCGCCTTATTGCCGCACCGGCTTTTGGGGATGGTGAGCTTGAAAGGCCCGGTCAGATCGCCGATCTCTCCGTCGCCCCGTCCGACCTCGAGCCGAGAGTAGGCGGGCGACTCGTCCGATGGGGCGGACCTGAACCGGAGCATGTCGCCCTTTTCGCCGAAGGTCTCGCCGCCGTCCGGGCCGAAGACCTGGTTGACCCAGCCGATGACCGAGCCCGTGGTCCTGAAGTTGGCCGTCAGGTTTACCACCGTTCCGCCGCCGGCCTCGATGATTTTCTTGACCTCGTTATAGGTCATGACGTCGGCGCGCCGGAAGCGGTAGATCGACTGCTTGGGGTCTCCCACCACGAAGAGGGACCCCGGCCGGGGAACGCATTTGCGCCAGTCTTTCTCGACCTGGCTCGAGGCCGTGAGCAGCGTCATGACCTCGGCCTGGATGGGGTCCGTGTCCTGGAACTCGTCCACCAAAAGGTGACTCCAGCGCCTGGCGAAGTAGCGCCTTACGTGAGGAAAGTCGCGAAGGAGGCGGGCCGAGATCATAAGAAGGTCCTGGAAGTTTAAAAGCCCCCGCGACCTCCTGGCCTCGTCGTAAATCTCCCGCGCCTTGATCAGGGCCGCGAGGGCGGCAGCGTACCGCTTCTCCCGCCACCTGGCCAGAAGGGGGGCCGCCGCCTCGTTCATCTCCATCCAGCGGGCCTTCTCCGCCTTGGCGTCGTCTCCGGTAAAGACCTTGGTTTTTATCCACTCCTTTTGCACGATGGAGGGATTGGACTCGAAGCAACACAAAACCTCGGCCGCGCAGGCCGGGTCGGACATGTCTCCCCTGTGCCTCACCAGAAGGGGAACGCTTTTATACTTCGGTATCAGAGCGTCGTTTCCGCACTCGTCGGGAAGATGAGGGCGCGTCTCGAGCATGTGGTCCACGTAGCTTAGGACCTTTTTCGCCACGCCCGAGGAGATAAGATCGACGTCCGCGGGCTCGGGCGCGGGCCATTCGTCCACGTCGGGAAAGTCGGCGAAGCGCCTGAAAGCGCCGGCCAGGTCTCCGGCCCCCAGTCCGGCTTCCCTTAGCTTCGCGGCCGTCTCCGCTTCCGCCCCGGCCGCGAGCCTGGCGGCGAACTCGTTCCAGGCCTCGTCCCGAAGCGCCGCGTCGGCCTCGTCGTCCATCTCCTGGAAGGCCAGGTCCACCCGCGCCTCGACCGGCCGCTCGCGGAGCAGTCTCGCGCAAAAGGAATGGATGGTGCCGATGAAGCACTTGTCCACGTCGGCCGCGGCCCTTGCCAGCCGGTCCCGCTCGGCCCCGTCCGCCTCGGCGGCTGCCCGCTCGAGGGCCACCCGGAACTTGGCCCGAAGCTCGGAGGCCGCCTTGCGGGTAAAGGTCACGGCCGCCATCTTGCCGACGGACGAGCATTTTCCCGAGCGGATCAGGGCCGTCATCCTGCCGATCATGCTCGTGGTTTTGCCCGCTCCGGCTCCGGCCTCGACCAGCATGCTTTGGCCCAGCTCGGTCAGTATAAGCTCCCGGGCCTCGTTGTCCGGCGGAAGGGAAGGGCGATGATCGGATCGGCTCATCTCTTGCCCTCCTCTTTGGCTCGAAGGCGGGCGAAGGCCGCAAGGCGCGGGTCGGAGGCCATCTTGGCGAGGACCGAGCGGGCCCGTTCCTCCATCTCCGCCTCCGGCCCGAAGGCCGCGCCGTAGTCGGTGAATTTCACGTCGTCCACCTCGCTGGTAAAGGGGAAAGTTCCCGAGGCTATCATCGAGCAGAGGTCCTCGATGATTTCCCGGCCCCGGAGGAGGTCCTCGGCCTTCCAGCCAAGGCGCTCGCCGTATCCTTTCGGGCCCGTGAACAAATAGGAAAAGCCGTCGGCCTCGGCGCCGGGAAAAGTCTCGTCAAGTCGCGCCTGGAGCATGGCCAGGTACAGGGCCCCCTGGAGGGACCGCCCGCAATTGAAAGGCGGAGCGATCTTGAACTTGTAGGGTGACCCGGTTTTGTAATCGACCACCGAGTAGCCGGCCCCTATCGAGCCGAGGTCGGAGTCGACCCGGTCTATCCGTCCCCTGACCCGGACGCGCCCGCCCGAGGGCAGCTCGATCTCGACGGGAGACCTCGAGTCGAGGGGGGTCCCGTCCCCCACCGGAGGAAGCCCGATCGAGGCCTCGAGGAAACAGGGACGAGAAGAGCGGCGGCACTCCTCCTCCTCGGCGGCGAATATTCCCGCGGCCAGGTGAAGCTCGGCCCGGTCGCGCTCGAGGGCCTCGGGGTTGGGAGGAGGGTTGTCGGCCTTCTCGAGCTCGATCAGCTCGTCCACCACGCGTATAAGCTCGGGCAGGTCCCTTTCCTTTCGGGGCGAGAGTCCGTTTTTCTCGAGGCGGTCCACGAACCTGCGAAAGGCCTCGTGAAGAAGTCCTCCCTTTTCTCCGGCGTCCAGCCAGGAAAAGGGATCGGGCTCGTAGTCCTCGGGCAAGGATATCTCGAGCGCGTAGCGGAAAAAAAATTCCATCGGGCACCTGGCCAGAAGCTCGAGCCCGCTCGAGGACAGCGTCATGCCCCCGGGAAGGAAGGGATCGAGGTCCACGCCGGCGGCTTCCACGCGGCCGTCGTACTCGGTGAAGGCGCTCGAGCGCCGGGCCTCCCTCGCGAGTTTGCCCCGCCCCAGGTTGGGAAAACAAAGCGCCGCTATCTCCTCGGCGTTCGAGGGCTTGTTCTTCCCGGCCAGCCTCCACGTCCACCACTCGTGGGCCAGGGCGGCCCCCTCCCCCGAGGAGGCGGAAAAGGACTCGGGCGGGCCAAGCCAGGCCGCCATGTCCTCGAGGGCACCGTCCCGGCGGCCCGATAAAATCCTGTAGGCGTTGATGAGGAAAAGACCGGGAAAGTTATCCCGCCCATCCTCCACCGACGAGCTCGGGTAGCTGAGGCAAACCTTACCCCTCGAGCGGCATAAAAGCCGGACCAGGTCCTCGGCCCCCCGTCTAACGCGGCCGGCCGCGGTGGGTAGGGCCGAGCTTAAGTTGCCCCTCTCCTCGTCGAGGATGATGGGGTCCTGGAGGCCCGCGCCGGGAAAGCGGCCCTCATCGAGCCCGATGACGAAGAGGCAGGGCCGGCCCGAGTGGCCCCCGCCCCGAAGAGACGACACGTGGACCCGGCCGGGACGAGGTCCAAGGCCCTCGGCGCTCATGCCATCGGGAAGCTCCTCGATCCAGCTCAAGGCGTCGAAGCCAGGAACGTCGCCCTCCTCCAGGACCTCGGCCATCTCCCGGAGGCGCCTTTGCATGGCGTGGAGAACGTACTCGTCCAGCCTGTTGGCCGAGCGGGCCATGGCCTCGGCCATCTCGGCCGCCTTGGAAAGGATTCGGCCCTGCCCGTCGCCGGGACCGGGCGAGAAACCCATAAGCCGCTCGGCCAGGTCGGCCAGTCCCTTCAGCGCGGCCAGTCTTCTTTTAAGCGAATCGGAAGAAGGAGAGTCGTCCTCGAGGGCCCCGATCTTTCTCGAGCGCTTTATCCTGGCGGACAAGGCGTCGATCTCGCGCTCGATAATGGGCTGGTACGAGTCCCGCCCCAGTCCGATGGGAAGGGGACGGAGGGCGGCGGCCAGGGCCGAGTAACCGGCCGAGCCGCTCTCGGCCGCCTCGGCGATCAGGAGTCCTTCCCCGATCATCCGGGCCAGGCTCGACTGCGGATACCCGTCCTTTATCCACCGGGCCCAGGCGGACAGCGCCCGGGCGGGGCGGGCGTACCTGGCGGGTATCCCCTCCGCGAAGGTGGCGGGTATCTCGCCGGACTCGCCGGCGGCCAGGAGGGAGGCCGTCTCGAACAGGCGGGGAACGTAGGCGCCGTAGTCGGTGTGCACGATCTCGACCTGGTCGAAGGGCACGCCCTCGGCAAGTACGCGGCGGAACACGGCCCGGACCTCGTTGGTCTCTCCCGCGGCGCTGAAGATGGAGGCCGAGCCGTCGCCCCTGGCCGCGGGCGCCCTCGAGGGCTCGCCTATCCATGAGAGGAGAGAGGCGTCGGAGCCGGCGTCGGGCCTGGCCGAGCCGGGCCGGTCCACCGGGAGCGTGGCCCGGGTCCCCTGTGGAATCGACTGCCACAGCTTCTTCTCGAGGCCCGTCAGGCGCTCGGCGTCGTCGGCGGGCATGATGACGACGGCGCCCTCACCCAGGACGTCGTCCTCAACGCGGACCCGCTCCGAGGCCATGGCCAGGACGTCGGCGTAGTCGGCGAGCTTTTGGCGATCGAGCTCGGACTCGTACTCGGACAGGGCGTCCAGGACCTCGCGTCCTTTGTCCTGCACCTCGAAGGCCGCGGGGTTGAGTCGAAACGATCCCACCCCCGCCATCCTCAAGTCCAGGAGGGTTGAAAGGAGCGCCCCGTAAACGCCGGGACCGGGCTCGAGGCTGGCCAGGTAGTCGTGGCCCTTGTCCTGGAGGCGGGAGAATATTTCGGCCGCCAGCGCCTCCTGCCTGGCGCCGGCCAAATAGGACATGCCTTGCCGTCCTAGCTCGGCCGAGGCCAGCTCGAGGGCCAGGCCGGCCATGGTGGTCACTCGGGCGTTAAAGGCGGGCGCCCCGGCCAGGGTTGCCGCGTCGAGCCATTGTCTTCCCACCCTTCTGGTGGGGGCCAGGATTATCTTAGGCTCCAGCCGCCTTTTCTGGAGGACTCGAGCGAGGGCGCCGGTCATTTCATTCAAAACGGTTGAGGTCACTTGGCTTTTTTCTCCCTTTGATCGATATGCGTCGTCCCGGGCGTATTTTCGCCCAATCCGTGATTAATTTCCAGCCGGAGGGGGCGGGAGGCCCCGGCGCGGGAGGGCCGGCCAATTTTTCGATGGACAACGGCGCAAGGTTTGGTTATGATAGACGCCGTGCCGATCGGCCGTTTTGGTATCCGTTCAAGGAGGAGCGCGAAATGAGGAGCTGGGCGTCATTGGTGGTAACGTTGTTGGCGGTAGCGCTTTGCCATTCCTGCGCGGTGAAGAGCTATCCGCGCTCGGTCAACGCCCTCGAGGAATACGCCACCACCGCGGCCCACACCGTCGATATAGTGGCGGGCAAGGTGGCCCCGAAGGAAAAGACGGGAAGGAAATACGACCTGACCCGCCAGACCCCCTTTATCGAGTACTCCTTTTACATGGACGACAGGTTCAAGGGAAACCCCAAGGCCTTTTACCCGGCGCCCAAGACCGTTCCCCTCGTCCAGATAGTGGACAAGTTCAAGGACAACAAGAAGCGCGAGATAATGCTCATGAAATGGAAGAGCCAGTACCGGCCCCAGAACCCGGACTTCGCGCTTTACTACGAGACCTACGTCGAGAACCAGGACGCCTGGGCTATCTTCGCCCGGAGCAAGAAAAAGAACCAGGGCGCCATCATCGTATGCCACAAGTGGACGGGAACGGACCTCCGTCGCGTCTGGAGGCGCGGCAACTACGACAAATATCTGAAGAAGGGCTACGACGTTCTTCTTCTCCAGCAGCCCTATCACGGTTTCCGCAGCCTCGAGGGATCGGTCTTCTCGGGCGAGAAGAACCTCTCCGGCGAGGTGGCATCGGTCAACGAGGCCATGTGCCAGGCCGTGACCGATATTAGGAGCATGGTAAGCTGGCTCAAGAAAAAGCGGGAGTACGAGGTAGTGGGAGTGCTGGGCTACAGCCTGGGCGGGACCGCGGCACTCCAGGCGGCGGTGGTGGACAAGAACATCGACTTCGTGGTGGCCTGGAAGCCGCCCACCTCTCTGGGCGACGTGAGCCAGGAGTCTCCCCTCGCGCCCTTCGCCGTCCAGGCCATGAGGATGTCCGACCTGGACCAGGAGGCGGTCAAGAGGATACTGTACGTGTCCGGCCCGGCCAACTTCAATCCCTCCGTCAGCCCCGACGACGTGATCGTCTTCGCCGGCATGGGCGATACCTTCGTCCCGCCCGAGCAGCCCCTGTTCCTGATCAACCGGTGGGGCGTGAGCAAGGTCGTCTGGTACGCGGGCGGCCATTACCTCAATATGCAAAAGCCCCTTTGCAAGCGGGAGGAAAGGAAGTTCCTCGACCGGCGGCTGCCCGGCTACGAGGAGCCGCCCGAGTTCAGTTGGGACAAGCTCTTCAAAAAGGACAAGGACAAGAACAAGGACGTAAAAGACCAGGACAAGGACGGGGCGAAAGAGGAAAAGAAGTCGAAAAAGAAAAAGAAATGGTGGGACGCGAGGACCTGGAAAAAGGACAAGCCCAAAGATGGGAAATAAAGAGGGCTATGGGCCTCCTTCTGGTTCGCGCGTCGCCACTGGATGATAACCATGGGCGGCCCGGAAAGCCGTCCGCGTCACCCGGGGCGGGGAAGACGTGATTTATTGGCAAGCTCACTTGCCCCTGCTATATTGATATAAGGGAACTGGAAAAATAAATCCGGCTTGAACAATTATTTCGTCCGTAACCTCGGACGGCGGAGGATTCGACCATGAAAGCCATGTTCAGAACCATATTGATTATCGCCCTGGCCATCGCGCCCTACGTGCTTACCCTGGGCTGCGCCGACTTCAAGGGCGAGGACGGCGCCGACGGCAGCACCGGCGACATGGGGCCTCAAGGTCCCGCCGGCTTTCCCTGCGGCTCGCCCGGCTGCGTCCAGACCGACGACATAGCCGACGAGGCCATCACGCTCGCTAAAATGGCGGAGCACTCGGTGGGTTACGACCAGTTGGTGACCTACCCTATCATCGGGACCACCGTGATAAGGGACGACGCCGTGAACGGGGATAAAATCGATGACGACTCGATTACCTCCGATCATATTCTGGACGGAGAGGTCGATACCGATGATATCGCGACGGACGCCGTGACCTCGAACGAGATTGAAGACTTCACCATTTTGCGCGCGGACATGCATGACAACGCCGTCGACACGGACGTTATCCAGGACCTGAGCGTCGGGAACGTGGACCTGGCCGACGACGCGGTGAACTCGAATAAAATCGAGGACCTGAGCATATCGGAGGACGATATAGCGGACGGGCAGATAACCTACGTGAAAATGGGAAGCAGCGCCATCGGCTTCGAGCAGATGAGGGCCGACGCTATAGGTTCCAGCGCCCTTAGGACCGACTCGGTGGGCGTCGACGAAATCGCGCCCAACGCGGTGGGCCTCTCCGAGATGGCGGACAACGCCATCGGCCTCGCGGAGATGCGGGACGACGCCATCGGCCTCGCGGAGATGCGGGACAACGCCATCGGAAACGACGAGATGCGGGACAACGCCGTGGACACGGCCGAGATCGCCAACGGCGGGGTCCATACCGAGGACATAGCCTTGAACGCCGTGTCGAACGTTTATACCAACTCGGACGTGAGCCAAGCGGACTTGACCCTGGATATCCAATGGGACGACTCGGCTTATCAAACCTTTGTATCCAGGTCTTTTACCGTGGCCCGAGACAACGGTTTCCAGGTGATCATGGTGGATTTCGACGTTCTAAAAGTGAATATGTCCATTCCGCCGGAAAATTCATCGAGCACGATCGGACTTTTTATCGATACCGATACCGATCCCAGAACCGTGGTTACCGCGGGCGGGAGTTCAGGCGATATGTCGGTGCATTTCCACTGGGCCGGCCAACTCACTCAGGGCTCGCATGACGTGTATATCAAGATCAAAGACACGAATATCGCCAATCAACACACCAGGTTTGTAAACAGGCCGGACTCGGAGGGCCACAGGACCATTACCGTCCTGGACTTCGCCCGGTAACGGCCGGGTCCCGGGTGACCCGTCCGGTTTCAAAGAAACCGCGCGGGTCCCGCGAAGCGGGATGGCTATGGAGCCGCTCATCTCTCGTTACCGTTTCTTTCCATCGTTCTCCGACGTCTTGCCAATGTACCTATCCGCGCGGCGTAAGCCGTTGGATCGTTATATGAGCGACCGGCGAACCTTAGCCCCCTTTCCCGCGCCTTCGGCGCCCAGATAGCGGAGCTATCCGGGCCACCGCGGCAAAACCGGCCGGGCCATCCCGCCGTTAGCAATGTTGGTTCCCCGATAAGTCCCGTAGGGACGGCGGTCTATAGCCCAGGGTGAAGGCCGCGATTGGCGGCCGAAACCCTGGGAGAAGATGACGATAAACAAATGAGTCCCAAAGGTACGGCGAAAATGAGGAAAGGCCCGGTAAAATACGGCCATCTTCCTGGCTGGAAATTTTACGCCGCGCCTTCAGCGCTCGGGTTCTTGCTTGATCTCATACCCAGGGTTACGGACGCGGAGCGCGTCCTCCACCCTGGGCTGTAGATCATCGCCCCATCCGGGGCTTTAAAGGAGCGAAAAGAGAGCGGTGGCCCGGCAGGTTTTCAAGAAACCGAGCGGGTCCGGAGAAGCCGGATAGGAACGGGGTCTCCCTCGGTATTCGATTGTCAAAGAGCAAGGCGGGTCGCGCCGCCGGGGCCTGACTTGGATCGCCATGCCGTCATCGCGTGAAAGCCGCGGGACGCCGGGTGACCCGTCCGGTTTCGTAAGAAACCGCGCGGGTCCCGCGAAGCGGGATGGGTACGGGGCCGCGTATTTCTCGTTACCGCGTATTTCCCACCTGCCCATACACCTATCCGGCTCCACCGGCCCCGGGCGGTTTTTGGCAAAACCGGCCGGGGCACCCCACCAAGGCGATCGTCCTTTGCCAAAGGCCAGACAAGGACCGTCACGGGGGCGGGCGCAGTCGGACTCGAGGAAGTCAGCGCGAAAGACCGGCCAGCCGGCTTTTTCGATCATCGATGCCATCGCGGCCAGGCCGCCGTCGCTTCCGACTTCAGCCAGATAAGGATTGCCTTTGATAGGACTGTAAACCGGGCCGCGTAAAAGATAGACCAGGAGCAGGAACTGAAAAGCCTCGAAATCGTCGTCGGCGTGGGCCCGGGCGTAATGGTAACCGTCGATCAGGATGGCCGGGCCGAAGCTGAAGGCCAAGTCGAAGGCCTGGTCGCGAGGAACGCCCATTTCATCAAGGCCGTCGATGACCTCGTCCGGCACGTCAATAAGATAGTCGGGGATTTTGGCGGTCCTTAGCCACGTCTGTATTTGATACCCCACGTGCTCCGGCTCGGCCGGGGTCCCGAAGAAGCCGTGGTCGAACTCGTCCAGCTCCTTCAACCCGGCTTTCACCGCCGGGCACTCGGGGCAGGTCGAGAGCCAGCGGCCGCATTGTATGGTTATCTCGCCCGACCGGGTCTCGGTGAGTTTGATGAGTAAGTTGCGGGCCAGGACGCGAGCGATCCGCTTGAACTTCACCGTGGACAACCCGCACCGCTTTGCCCAGGCCCCGGCGGGCAAAGTCAGGGCCCGGTTCTCCTCCCCCTCGGCCCGCTCGGCCAGTATCTCGATAAGATAATAGTAAAGCCCGTAGCCCTCGAGCCCGCACCTCTTCATCACCTCGCTCTTGGCCCAGTCCCGGCCCGCGTCCACCTCATGCTTGAACCAGCGCATGTTCTCCTCCTCGCAAAAAATGCCCTTCTATATATGGCGAAACGGGTGCATTTTTGTGGAGCGCCGGTTGACGAAATGCTGGGTTTACGCGCCCGCGATGATATACCGTTATGGTTAAATACATAATTCCGGGAGGTAAGGGGCGCCGAAAAAAATATCGTCCATCCCTAATATACGACTTCAATTCCATCTCCGCTCGACGGTAAAACCCGGCCGTATCACGAATCAGGGTCGCCCACGCGTTTTGCGTGGGTGAGCGCGGCGAACGGGCTGAGCGTATAAAGGTTGATCGCATGTTGATTATACTCCTAGTGGCCTCGACACGGAGAGGGATGAGGCCTGAAAAGTGGGAGGAACTCAGCCGGCGGCTACGCCGCCCATGCAGAATGCATGGGCGACCCCGCCGTTTAATTTGAAAAGAATATCATATTGCGTGCTTACTTCTGAATGAAATAATACTCAGCCCGCGGCTTACGCCGCCCATGCAGGATGCATGGGCGACCCCGGCTGGCCGAAGGCGTGGGAAAGGGGGCTACGGTCCGCCGGGCGCTTACATAAGAATCCAACGGCTTACGCCGCGCGGATAGGCGAGCTATCCGCGCCACCCGCGACTTGATACTCATAACCGCCGATCTTGTAATGATCCACGTAATATGCCTCGTATTTATCCGTTTCCACGTCCTTAAGCTTGACGCCGAGGGAATTTTCCATATCGGCTTTGTCCATGTCCCAGCTCAAGTCCTTGAAGCATTGCGCCGGTATCCCTGGCTTGGTCTCCTTTTGATTGGTCTCCCCTTGTCCATGCGCGGCCATGAGGAAAGCGGCCAGGACGCCGATTGAAATAAGGACCGTACTTCGCATGATTATACCTCCTTAAATAATTCCTTGCATTACGCCCGTCTCTTGTCAACCCTGCGTTGTCCCTTTCCATACATATCCCACATGGCTCCGCTATGTGGACGAGCATGGCGAGCGGGTCATGGCGTCCCGCAAAGCGGGATGGGCAGGCCGCCACGACTTCCCTCGCGACCTCATCTTTCCACCGTCCTTTTCCATCTTGCCCATCACCTATCCGGCTTCGCCGCCGTTTTTTATCAACCCTTCGTCATCCCGCCCTTCGTTGTTCCCCGCCATCCCTCCCGTTTCAAATATCTATCGGATACCTCCCGTATTTCTTGCAGGCCTCGACCATGGCGCGGTAGTTTTCGGGCTTGACGTAGTCGGGCACGGAGTTGGAGGCGGCCAGTCCCCAGCCGCCGCCGGGGGCCAGCTCGCGTATGCGCTTTTTCACCTGCTCCTCCACCTCGGCCGCCGTGCCCAGGGTGAGGGTGTAATCGAGGTCGATGTTGCCGAAGATACAGAAGCGGCCGCCGTGGTTTTTCTTCACCTCCACTATATCCATGGCCTGCGGCTCGATGGGATGGATGGCCTTGATACCGCAGTCGGCCAGGTCGTCCAGGACCGACAGGAGCGTCCCGTCGGAATGGAAGATGAAGGGCAGGCCCGCGTCGTCCAGGACCTCGCCGAACTTCTTGTACCAGGGGAAGACGTACTTGCGATACACCGCGGGCGAGACCAGGGTCCCGGTGGTGTGGGCCAGGTCGTCGGACATGAACACGGCCCCGAGGCGGGGCATGGTCGCGAGCTTTCTGGCAATTTTGAGGTAGCTCGATCCGATGATCTCGAACATGGCCTCGATCACGGCGGGGTCGTCGTAGAGGGCGTAGGAGAAGTTCTGCAGGCCCATGCTCTGGGAGGTGTTGCCGAAAACCGCGGCCGGGCTGAGCATGCCGATGATTTTCATCTTGGGCGGGAGCAGGTCGGCCATCTCGTAAAAGGAGGAAAAGTCCACCTGGTCGGGGTCGGGCCAGGGGAACTTCTCCACGTCCGCGATGGTCTTGATGATGCCCTCGCTCTCGGTCAGCCAGGCCCGCTCCCGGTCGGACTCGGCCATGGTCCCGTCCGCGTCCGCGGCCGTGCGCATAAGCCGGGGCGTGAAAAAGGGAGGCAGCACGGGCACGAAGTCGTAGCCGGCCCGGACGTAGAACTCGATCTCGTCCTCCGCGCTGGCGATCTCGCGGCCGAGGAAGCTCTCCTGGATGGGGATGGCTATCTCGGCCTCGAACTGCGGCACCCGGTCGGCCTCCTCCCGGCGGAGGGCGGCCTCGAGGCGGGAGAAGTCGGGATCGAGAGGGACGCCGCCGAGTTCTCCCGTCACCTGGACCGGCCCTTTCGGCTTTTCCCCCCCGCTAAAGACACCCTTCAGGCGGCCCCAGAAAGAGCCCCTCCCGGACTCCCCAAGAGAGTCCGACACCTTGAGCGTGGCGCCGCCGTACTCGTTGGTGATAAAGCTTATCTTGATCGTGTGTTTGCCCGGAGAGAGCCGCTGGCCCTTGACCTGGATAAGGAGCCTCGAGTCCTTGGCGAAGGTGACGGGCCGCTCGAGCCCGCCGGCCACGTTGATGGAAGCGCCGCCCAGGTTGAGGCTGACGCGGTCCGGGGGGTAGCCTTTTCCGTCCACGTCAATGGCCATGTCCCTCATGCCGCTGATCTTGAGGGGAGTCATGCGGTTCTGGAAACAAAACTCGAAGCCCTCCTCGAAGTTGCGAAGGCTGCCCTTCTCGTAAACCTTGTTGACCAGAAAACCGGGAATGTAAACCATCATGGCCTCCTTGCGCCCGATCGCGGACGCGCCAAGATATCGCGGCATGATTAATACCGCCATGGAGGGTATCGATGATGGAAAAGCCGCGCCGCTTTCCCGATACCCTTCCCTTATTAATCGCAATATACACGATGGTGATTGCCGATACAAAAGGAACTCGGATGTGACCGCGCCCATGCCGCCATGGCCCGGACGGCGAAAAGCCTGGGCCATAATATGAAGAGGTTCGCCGCCTCGCCGATCTTGACAATTCCGGCTATTGGTTTAGAATACATTCTGTCCGGATGAACGCGAAAGTGGCGGAATTGGTAGACGCGCTGGGTTCAGGGTCCAGTGGCCTCACGGTCGTGGGAGTTCGAGTCTCCCCTTTCGCACCATACAATAATCAAGGCGGCGAGGATTGTCCTTACCGCCTTTTTTTCATCTCTTTGCGCCATAACCGCTTGCCGCGAGATACTCTCACTTTTAAAATATCTCCTTGTTAATCCGGTCCTTGCTGGTAGACTATAGTCCAAATGGGTAAATACAAAACGGCTTTGGCGGCCATTGTGGGGGCGGCCATAGTGGGGGGATTCGTTATTCACCTGTCCCTCGACCGCCGCGTACAGGACGTGATCGAGGAGACCAGGACCGAGGCTTTGGAAGTATCTCCCGGCGCCGAGCTGGTGGGCGAGATGGACTTCTACGCGCCCGCGCCCGACGGCGTCCAGTCCTTTTTCCGGCTCCTTCCGGCCGCGGACATGGTCTCCTGGAACGAGCGCCTGGTCCTGGCCACGGGCGGGGGCCTGCTGATCTATAAAGACGGAGTCCGCCTTCACCTGTCCTCCCTTAACGGCCTGCCCGGGACGGAAGTCACCTGCCTCGCCACCTGGCTCGACCAGCTATTGGTGGGCACCACCGACGGCCTGGCCATACTGGACGAGAAGACGGTCCGCTCCTACCGGTTCGCCGACGCCAAGGCCAACCATATCTCTTGCCTCCTCTCCACCGACTCCGGGGTCCTCATCGGCACCCAGGGGGGAGGCCTGCTCCATTACGACGGGTCATCCATCGGTTACCACCCGGCCCTGCGCGACGCGAGGGAACTTATGGTCTCGGCCCTCTCCTTTCGGGACGACGGCTTCGCCGTGGGCACCTGGCGCTCGGGCGTTTTCTTTATCGACGACTCGTCCATCGTCGGCGGCGTCCGCGGCCAGGGCCTCATCGACCCGGTCACGGCCCTTCTCGAGACCGACTCCAACCTCCTTATTGGCTCACCCGTGGCCCTCCAGGCGCTTAAGGCCGACGGGGGCCTTAGCGTAATCATGCCCGACGTCAACGTTTCCTCGATGCTGCTGGGGGACGGGGCCATCTGGATCGCGGCCGGAAGCGACGGGGTCATCACCCTCGATGGGGAGGACATGACTTTCAGTCCAGCCCGGGACGAAATAATGAACGTCCGCTCAGTGGGAGGCGAGGTCTACGCCCTTGGCGTGGGAGGGGTCTCGCGGGTTACGGAAGAAGGACTCGAGCCGCTTCCCGAGTATGTTTCCTCCCAGGACCAGGAGCTCGTGGACAACCACCTCACCTCTCTGGCCGCGGCCCCTCCCGACAAGCTGTGGATCGGGACCTTCGAAAAAGGGGTCCAGACGATCGAGAGCTTCGGCGACGGGGGCGAGGCGTTTCTCGAGCCCGACTTCGGGGCCGTGAACCGCGTGGTCCCCAACGTGGCCGACGGCAAGATATACGTGGCCACCAACCGGGGCGCGCTGGTCTACTCGAGCGGCGTCTTGATCGACGCGGTGACGCGGGAGGACGGCCTGATCGGGGAGGCCGTTTTCGACGTGCTTCCCCTTGCCGGCGGCGAGGTGGCCTACGCCACCAACAAGGGCGTCACCATCCAGGGCGCCGGGGGCTTTAGAAGCCTTTACGCTTTCCACGGCCTGGTTAACAACCACGTCTATTGCCTGGCCGAGTTTCAAGGCAAGATAGCCGCGGGGACCCTTGGCGGCCTTTCCTTTATCGAGGACGACCGTGTGATAAAAAGCTATACCATGGACGACTCGCCCCTTCGGCACAACTGGATCAACGCCCTTGTCGCCTCGCCCGAGACGCTTTACGTGGGGAGTTTCGGTGGGGGCGTCGTGGCCCTGACCGGCGAGATGGAGTGGCTGGACCTGTCCGGTCCCATGGACAAGGCGAACGTCAATCCCCACGCGCTCCTGCTCGAGGCGGACCGGCTTTACGCCGGGGTCTTCGGACAAGGCCTTTATTCGCTGAATCTCGAGAGCGGAAAATGGAGCGCCTGCCGCGGGCCTCTTCCCTCTCGCAACGTTACCGGTCTGGCCCGGTGGACCGGAGTGGGCGGACGCGAGAGTCTCGCCATAGCCACCGACGCCGGCCTGATCATGGCCGGTCCCGGATACGTCGAATGACCCGAAAAGGATAAATTAAATGAAACCAGTATTCCGCGAGCATGGAGCGAGAATCTCCCTGGCCTTATTGTTGGCGACGGCCGTGGCCGCCTTCTTTGTGCTCCGGCCGGGAGAGCGCGGGGCCCGGGCCGAAATAGGGGCCTTTAGACTCGCGTCCTGGCAAAGCGACAAGGGGCCCGGAGCCATATCTCTGGCCGACCTCGATATCAAGATCGAGATATCGGGAGGCTTCGCCCAGGTACGGCTCACGCAATATTTCGAGAACAAGACCGACGCCATCCTCGAGGGGACCTATTACCTCAAGCTCCCGGCCGACGCGACCCTCATGAACTTCGGAGTCTGGGACGAGGGAAAATTCACCGAGGCCGTCGTCATCGAGCGGGAGGCGGGAAGAAGGGCCTACCAGGAGATAGTCAGCCGCATGGTCGATCCCGCCCTGATGGAGGCGCCCGAGGCCGAGATTACCGACGCCTTCCAGGTCAGGGTCGCCCCCATCCCGCCGCGGGCGGTCAGGAGGATCGAGTCTTCCTTCCACCTGTGGCTGCCCGTCAGGCGGGGAAAGAGGGTCTTTATCCTGCCCTTGAAACCGGGACCGACCCTCTCCGCCGAAAGGGCGCAAAGGTGCAAGATCGACGTGACCTTGCGCGAGACCTCCCCCCTTCAGGCCGTCGCCTGGAGCGCGCCGTCCTCGGTCAAGCCGGAAATCGGGGGTACCTGGCCCAGCCTGTCCGACCCACCGAGAGATACCGAGACCTGGACCCTCAAGTGGGAGGGAGGGCCTCTCGAGCTGGACGAGGACCTTACCCTGCAAATTCCCCTGGACCAAAGCCGAAGCTCGATGAGCGTGACAGTCTATCGTGACGCGGACTCGAGGCGCCTGGATGTATCGGCCACCGGCGGCGAGACCTACCAGGACGATTCCGGCTACTTTCTGGCCGAGGCCTTCTTCAGCCTCGAGGGCGAAAGGGAAGCCGAAAACCAAAACGCGCCCGAGCCGGCCAGGCCGGCGAGGAACGTGGCCATACTTTTCGACGTGTCCCTTTCCATGGGCTTCGATAAGCTGGTCAAGGCGGTCGAGGTGTTCGACTCCGTCCTTGCCGACCTCTCCGAAAAGGACCGCTTCGCGGTGATAACCATGGGAGGCGAGGTCAAGTCCTGGCAAAAGTCCCTCCTTGGCGCCACGGCAAAAAACAAAAGCGAGGCCCACGAGTTCCTGCGGCGGTCGCCCCTGGCCGGCGGCACGAGGCTGGCCGAGGGCCTGGCCGAGGCGCTGGCCGCCCTCTCCGACGGCTCGGGAAGAGAGGGCAGGATCGTCGTCATCTCCGACGGACGGCCGACCATGGGCGAGATCGTACACGCGAAGCTTCTCGAGGCCGCGGCGAGCGCGAACAAGACCGACGCGGGTTTTCCAGCGGCCGGCCTTTACGTCTTCGGAGTGGGGGAGGACGCCAACGTTCCCCTGCTCAAGGAACTGGCCCGGCAAAGCAAGGGATACTTTATCTGGGCCCGCGAAACCGAGTCGCTCGAGTCCAAGCTGCCCCCCTTTTTAAGGGCCCTCGCCGGAGACCCGGTAAAGGACGTGGGCCTCGAGGTTTCTCCCGCGGCCGGCGTGACCATGGTCTACCCCGCCGACAGGCAAAGCGCCTTTGACCTCGAGTCCATCCACTGGTCCGGCAAGTACGCGAACCCCGAGCCTCAGGCCAGGTTCAGCGCCTCCGGGACCCGGGACAAGGAAACGGTCATTGTCGAGAACCTGGCGTCCCTGCCCGAGAAGGAGACGGAAAACGACTTCGTGGCTCGCCTCTGGGCGCAACAAAGGGTCGAGTTCCTGCTGGAAAAAATTCGAAGGGAGGGCGAGACCGAGGAGTGGATCGACGAGATCGTGGCTTTATCCAAGCGTTTCAAGTTCCCGACCCCTTATACCTCCTACCTGGTGGCGCCGAGGGCCTTTCTGAGGCCGCGCGTGATCAGGCCCGCCGACCCGGTAATCAAGATCAAGGCCCCACCCGACACGGCCGCCGTGACGGCCCTCCTGCCCTTCGGCGAGACCAGGCGCATGACCAGGATCGGAGCCGGACCCGAGTGGGAAACCAGGTTCCTCGTGCCCCTCTGGATGAAGGACGGCCAGTACTTCGCCAGGATCGTGCTCACCGATTCCTCGGGCAAGAAGACCATGGAGTACAAGGAGTTCGTCGTGGACGGCTCGCCTCCCCGCCTCAAGCTGAGGCTGCCCGATGAGGCCCCGGGGCCGGGACGGACGCTCGAGATAGCGGTCGACGCCGATCCCGACGTCAGGACCATTAACGCCAAGCTGGGATGCCTGCCCGCGGCCCCCGTCAAGTGGGACCCGGAGGCCAGGATCAACAAGGGGTCCATCCTCCTACCCGCGGGATGGCCAAGCGGAGAATACACCCTGAGGATCACCGCCGAGGACTTCGCCCATAACGTGACTTCCCTCAGCGCCAAGGTCACGGTTGGAGAATGATCATGAGTTGCCTTAACCGCCGAAAATATTTTTCGGCCGCGATGGTCTTAGCGGCGTCCTTTTTCGCCTCGGCCTTATATTGCTCATCCGCGGCGGGATCGGAAAAAAGCCGCGATCCCTACTTCCGGTCGCCGGAGGAAGTCCAGGTACCGGGCGCGGTAAGGGCGCGGATGGATGGACTCTATTACGAGTTCATGCCCCTCATGGGATCGTCCTGCCTCGCGCCCAGGACGCCGGCCGAGGTCGAGAAGGGACTTGCCGGCCTCATCGAGGCCTTTCCCGAGGAGACGGACCTGTACCTGGAAAGGGCCGGGGCGAGACGCTCGATGGGCGACGCCGCCGGGGCCCTGGCCGATATCCAGACCGCCGTACAAAAGGCAAAGGACAAGAAGAGGGCCCTTAGGGCCCTGGCCGACTTTTACGGCGACGGGCTGGAGCGAAAAAAAGAAATCGAGGCCCTGGACTCCCTCCTGGCCGAGCTCGAAAAGGGACCCACCCAAAACAAGGCCGCCATCAAGTCCCTGATCGGCGAGATTATTTCACGCGCCTCGGCCGGCCTGGTCGCGATCGACGAGAAGGCCTACCGGCGCCGCTTCGTGGACCTGTTTCCCGACGATATCGAAGCGGCCCTGACCTATCTTAAGGAGGTCGCCAAAAGCTCGGACGAACGTGAGGCCCTGGCCGAGACGGCCAACTTCATGGGCCGCTTCCCGGAAAGGCCCGAGCCTTTCCTCGCCATCATGGCGGATATCCATTACGCGGGCGGCCACAAGGACAAGGCCATCGAAGTTTACCTGGACGGGCTCACGCCCGAGTCGAGGCCGTCGGTGTTCTACTCCTTTTTCGAAAGCCTGCAAAAACGCGACGACCTCGAGGCCTTTGCAAACGAAATCAAGAACCCCGCCGGAAAGCACTCGGAAAAGGACAAGGCCATCGTCTTTCACCTTATGCTCTTCGACGGAGACTGGGAGGAGGCCTCGAGTTTTCTCGAGCGCTGGCTGAAAGATACTCCCGAGACGAAAAAGGAAAAGCTGAGGACCTTCGCCCGATACTTCACCCTCTGTCAGAGACACGAGCGAGCGGCCCAGCTAAGGTACGGGGGACTGGCCGAGGCCGGCCCCAAGGAAAGGGAGGAGTGGATCGGAGAGCTTTATTCATCCCTCCTGAGCAGCCGCTCGGGCGCGATGGCGGCCCCCGGCTCCATGGCGGGCCCGTTTTCCATCAGGCTTCTCGACCCGAGCCCCGGAATAACGGGCGGCCTTCTTTCACTCCTCTTAAACGGACGAGAGATGGGCGAGACCTTCTCCGATATCTCCCGGATGGAGGAAAGGCACGCCAACTTAGCCCTCGCTCTCAACCTGCTCGCCAAGTACCGAGAGGATTTCCCCGACGGGCGCCTGGCCCCCGAGATGGAAATGGCCGCCATCGGCCGATACTGGGACCTGGGCTACTGGAACGCCGCGGCCGCGGCCGCCGACGCCTTTTTAAGGGACCATCCCGAAAACGAGCTGGCCGCCGCCGTCCTCGAGAAGCGCTGCGCCTCCCTTATAAACCTGGGCAGGTTCGAGGAGGCGGACGCCGGCTACGGCGAGCTTCTTTCGCGGGTCGGGGGGGACGAGGACAAGTATCTCGCCGTCCTTTCCGAGTACGCCCGGCGCCTGAGAAGCAAGGAGCGCGTTCCGCAAATGGTCGCCCTGTATTGGAGGGAGGTCGAGGCCCATCCTGAAAATCGGCGGCTCTACGACCAGTTCCTTCAGGACATATCCTACCTCAGCCTGGATGAGGACAAAGCCAGGCTCTATCGGATGGCCGTGAAAAAAATCCCCGGCCGCGGCTGGTACGACCGGCTTTCCCGCTATTACCTCCGAAGCTCGATGTTCGCCGAGTATGAGGAAACGCTTGGCTCCGCCGTCGAGTCCCTGCCCGAGGACGAGATCGGTCCTTTCCTCGACGGCGCCGTGGGAGAGATGAAGAACTCGAAATGGACGGCCGTCAAGGCGGCATTGTTCCTCGAGGCCCATCGCAAGTACCCCCGGAACCCCGAGTACATGAAACGATATATTCAACTCGCGCAAAAGATCGAGAAATGGGAGAAGAATTCCAACTCCCTTCCCTCCCCCTCCTCGGTCGAGTTCGCCAGGCAAAACCTGATGGACGACCCGCAAACGGACGGCTTTATCGGGCGGTCCCTGCTCGAGGGCATGATGGCCCGGGACGATCTCAGGTCCGAGCTGGCCAGGCTGGAGGACGGATGGAGCGTCAACCCGGCCGAGACCTACTTTCTCGCCATCGCCCACGATCACTTGGGCCAGTACGAGAAGTCCCTTTCCCACTGGCGGCGGCTGGCCGAAATATATCCGGGCACGGCCCAGTTCCAGGAGACCCTTTCCGAGCGTCTTCTCGGATTGTCCCGGTCCCGGCCCAAGGAGTATCCATCCTCCTCGTCCGAGGCGGTCGAGGTCATGTCCCGAGCCGCTAAAATGTATCCCGCCTCCTCCCGTTTCCCGACCGCGATCGGGGAGGCCCTGGCGGAGCGGGGCAGGTTCGGCGAGGCCCTCGCCTGGTGGGACAAGCCGATCGAGGCCGAGCCCGGCCGGCCGGGACCTTACCTGCGGGCGGCCGAGATCGCCTGGGACTATTACCAGTACGACGCGGCCATCGAGAGGCTGCGACTCGCCCGCGAGCGCCTCAAGGACCCCGCCCTGTTTGCCCTCGAGATCGGGGCGGTGCTCGAGGACAAGGGTCAGGCCGATCAGGCTATCGCCGAGTACGTGAACGCCCTTTGTCAAAAGGATGGAAGGTCCCAATACAAGATTCTTAGCCGCCTGGACGCCCTGGCCGGACGGGAAGGACTGGAAAGCCTCATCGACTCCCGCTTCCAGGCCGCCATCCTGCATGCCCCCTCCAACCCCGGTCCCGTCTGGTCCTATTACGATTACCTCAACCTCCGGGAAAGGAGCGGCGACGGTGGAAAACTCCTGCTTGACGCGGCGGAAAGGATAAGCGACGTCAAGTTCCTTCACGAGGCCCGGATGGCCCTCGAGATAAGCGGGCTAAAGGAAGCCGAGTTGGCCGTCATTCGCAAACTGGTTCAGGCCAAAGACCCCAGTCCCGATGACGTCATCAGGCTGGTCAGGTACTTCCGCTTGAACGGGGGCGAGGAAATCGGCGCGGCGGCGGACTCGGCCGCGGCCGTCATAGCCTCCATTCCCGCCGCCAAGGCCAGGCTCCACTATTACCGGGAGCTGGTCGAGGAACTGATCCTGGCGGGAAGGCTCGAGAGGGCGGCCGAGGCCCTGCGAAGGGTCCTGCCCGACGCGAGGGGAGACGATAAGAAAAGCGCGGTCCTCGAGTTCGCCCGGGTGCTGTCCGATCTCGATAATTACGCCGAGGCGGCGAACGCGCTCGATTCCCTTCTCGAGGAGCGAGGATGGGATGAGGACGTCTTTCGGGCGCTGGTGTCCGTCCACGTCGCCCGCAAGGACCATATTTCCATCATCGAGTTGAACGGGAAACAAAAGAAAGCCATCGCCTCCAAAATCAAGGGAGTCATGGAAAGAAGGCGGGAGTACGCCTCGCTTCATCTGGTCACCGCCTCGGCCCTGGCCGAGCTGCGTCGGGCGGGCGAGGCCCTGGATTACTACATGGAGTGGCTCAACCAGGACCCCACCGACCCGGACAAGCTGAGGACCGTTTTTGTTTACGCCAAACAAAGAGGCCTCGAGAAAAAGGTTATCGAGAGATACGAAAAGGAGGCGAGAACGGCGAACAAGGATTATCGCTGGTCTTTGTCGGCGGGCCGGCTCGAGGCCTGGGACCACGACTTGAAGGAAGCGGCCAAGTCGTATAACCGCGCCGCGTGGAACGAGCCGGGCAAGGCGGTCCTTTACGAGGAGGCGGCCAAGGTCCGCGTCGCCCTCCATGAATACGAGGAGGCCGCCAAACTGCTCGAGTCGCTTTACGCCATCGAGAAAGAATCGGACCAGCTTGGAAGGGCCGCCCGCTCCTGGGCCCTGGCCGGACGGGAGGACAAGGCCCTCGAGATAGTCGCCGCGAGCGTCAAAAGGGGCGGAGGCCGATCGAGATACTTCAAGGCCGCGCTGGCCCTCGAGGCGGCCGGGCTGCCGGAGGAGGGCCTGACTTACCTCGAGACCGGGCTCGAGGAGGCCCTGCAAAAAATCGAGAGGAACTCCATATCGCGAGGCGAGTTGGACGACCTGGTCCGCATTTACGCCAAGGCCGGCAAGACGGAAGAGGCCATGGACCTCATCTTCGGGGCCTGGTCGAGGGCCCTCGAGAAAAGCTCGAACCCGTCCAACAAGTACGTCAAGTGGAGGATCGACCAAAACCTCCGCGCCATCCGGACGGCCGCTCTCGAGACGATTCCTCTCGAGCTGTTGCAAAGAGGGAAAGCCCAAGACCTCGCGTCGGCCGAAAGCCGGATAAACGCCGCCATGAAAGGATCGCCCTATCCCGCGGCCGACCTGGACGCCTTTGCTAAAAATTGCGGCTTCACCGACCAGGCCGCCGAATTGGTGGACGAGGAGTCGAAACGCGATTCCAACCACCTCCTCGTTATGGCCGACTTCTGGGCCGGAAGACTGGCCTGGAAAAAAGTTGTCGCCTTGGACGCTCAGCCCTCCAGGCGGCGCGCCAACGCCTTCCTCTGGATGGATCAACCCGACAAGGCTCTGGCCGAGCTGACAAGCTTATACATGGTCCACTCCGGCGGATATGAGCCCCTCCTTTACCTGGCGGCCGAACGAAACGCGGAGCAAACGCTGAAGCTCTGCCTGGACGACGGGAGCAACGTGGCCGAGGAGGCCGATTACCTTGTCGAGCTGGGCCGTCCGGACCTCGCCATCCGTACCATTCGGTCCAGCAAGGACCCGGTATGGAGCGCCTTTAAGGAAATGCTGGTAAAGGACCACTTCTCGGAGAAGGACCCCGAGCTGGCCGCTCGGGCGGCCGCGGCTCTTCGGAACTGGAGCGTGAGCGCCCGGCTTGACTCTCCCTTCAACGCCGCGCTCGAGGCCAGGGGCCACGAGTACTCGGTTATGGCCATGGAGTACGCCCGCTATCTGAAGCTTCTCGGCCGGGGTCCCGAGGCGCGGGACTTTTACTACGCGGCCGCGGAGGAAAGCCCGACTTCTTACGAGGCTTTCCGGTACCAGGGAATACTGGCGCTGGAGATGGGCGACCTCGACCTGGCGAGGGACGGATTTGCCAAGGCCCTCGAGATCGAGCCGCCCGACCTTTCCTCCCGAAACGGCCTGGCCCTGGCTATCCTGAAGTCCGGAAACAAAAAGGACGCCCTTAAAAACCTGGAGCTTCTGGCGAAGGACTCCTCCACCTGGGACCGCGCCGAGTACAAGTACTACGCCATGCTCTCGCGGGGAATGGAAAAAGAGGCGGTGGAATTCATCGTCCGCTGGGCCAAGGCCGCCTACGCCGATTATCGGGATTCGGGGATGCTCGGCGTTCGCGAGCTCGCCCTCCTGGCCGAGAAGAAACCCTCCCTTGCCCGGGCCCCGCTGACCGACCTCGTCCAATACCTCATCGCCTCATATCCGGACGACGTGGAACTGGCCTCATCGGCCGTTTTCGAGGAGCTGCTAAGGGGCAAGGACGCGGACCCGGCTTATGACGCCCTCGTCCTGGCTTACGGCAAGGACCGAAACGCCGAGGGCGATCTTCATCTCTGGGAGGATAGAAGGATCGACCACTGGCTCGATACCGGCAGGTATGAAGAGGCCCTGGAGGAGTTGAACCGGCGCGAGATTCCCCTTTCCCCGGGAGAGGTCCCGCCCGAGAACGTGAAGAGACGGGCCAGGGCCCTTATTGGAAAGGGAGAAACCGGCGAGGCCCTTGTCTCTCTCGAGTCCTTTCTGAGCCTGGACCCGTATTCCTTGGACGCGCTCAAGCTGGCCCGCGAGGTGGCCCTGGAAGAGGGCCTTGCCGAAAAAGCCGACGAATACCAGGATAAACTGTTCAAGCTTCAGCTTGTGGACCCGGACGCGGGCCTTGAAGTCTACGAGGGATACGCCTCGTTCCTGGTCCGGTCGGGCGAGATGGACGCCGCCGCGGCCGTCGCCGAGCAAGCGGTCTCCGACAAGCCGGGCTCGCTCGCCGCGCTGATAAAGGCCGCCGCCATATTCGAGGAGATGAAGGATTATCAAAAAGCCATCGGGCAAAGGCGCCTGGCGGAGGACCTCGAGCCCCAGGACGCGGGCAACCTCGCCGCGTTGGGCGCCGACCTCATCCGGATCGGGAAGGAGAACGAAGCGCTTCTCGTTTTCCATGACGCCCTTGTCTCGAGCTCGATTTCCAGGAATCAAAAGATCGAGATGCTCCGCGTGGCCCGGGACGTCCTGATGGAGGGAAACGAGGAAGCCGCGAAAACGTTTTTCGATCACTTCAGCGAGCGGGCCGGCAAGGGTTCGGACTTCGACGACCTTATTTGCCTGGCCGCCGCCGTCTCGGCCAGGGCCGGGGGCGACGGGGAGTACGCGGCCCGGACGGCCTCGGCGCTCGTCGGACCCGGCTTTCCATCATCCTCCTCGTTCCTCGGCCAAACTCTCCTGGAAGCGGGACGCGCCAAGGAGGCGGCCGGGATTTTAACGGCAAGCCTTTACCGTTTCCCCGGCGACGACGACGCCCGGGCCCTGCTTGGTCTTTGCCATTTGAGGCAAGGCGAGCCGGCCAAGGCGGTCAGTCTTATTTTCGGCCAAAGCGGTTATTTTTTGCCCGGCGAGTTCGAGGACGAGTACTGGGCGCGGGACCGGGCGCGCCAAGTCCTGGGCGGCGGGCTCGAGCTCGAGTTCAAGATCGAGCTTGTAAGAGGGCTGGCGGATGGACTTCTCAAGCTGGAGTCGCATGACGCGGCGCTCGCGGCGCTTGGGACCCTGCTCGATTATCTATCGGAGGGCGGAGAATACGAAGGTCCATCCCGCGCTCACGAGGAAACGGTTTCCGCCGGCGCGCTGGACAAGGAGCTTTCCGAGTCCATCGGCAAGCAACTGGCGACGATCGAAAAGGCCCGCCGGGAGAAAGAAAAAGAGTCCGGGCAAAGGCCCCGCGTACTCGAGCGGCTCGACAACGCCGAGGCCTGGTCCGATTTGCCGCCCGACCTGGAGTTCCCCGGGAAATACTACTGGTCCATGGCGGATGAAGCCGCCGCCGGGAAGGAGGGACAAAAATGAAGACGCTCAGCTTGTTCAGCCCGGGAGGAAAAGCAAGGCTTCTCGCCCTGGTAGCGGCGGCCGTCCTTCTCGCCGCGCTCACGGGTTGCCCGGCCAAGGACGGCGGCGAACGGAGAGGCGGTGAAGGCGCCGCTCAAGTCCCCGCGGCCTTTAGCGGCCATTCTCCCCCCCCGGCCTTGATGGAAGCCGCATCCCCCTTTCCCGCGGGGGCGCTGGTATTCCTTTACTCGCCGGACCTGTCCGATCTGCTCGAAAAGGTCGAGACTTCCTCCAGCCTCAAGGTCTATCTTGACTCTCAGGGCCACGCGCGCTTCAAGGACTCCCGTCTTTTCCGGAAACTGACCACCCGTTTCGAGGAACTGGCGGGCCTGGCCTCGGACGAGGCCCGCTTCGGGGACCTGGCCGGCCTGGCGGGAAAGGAAAGCGCCCTGGCCCTCTACGACATAGGGGAGGTCAAGTTCGTCTACTCGAGCCGGGCGCCGATGGAGAAAATCTCCCGGGCCATGCTCTGGGGCGCTCGGGACAAGGCGGAGGAGATCGGCCTGGAGGGAGAGACTTATTACGCCCTGGTTTCATCGGGCGGACCCGGCGCGCTTTACTTCGGCGTACGGGAGGAATCTCTCGTCGTCTCCAATGATGAAGACCTTTTCCAGAGCGTGTTCTCCGCCCTCGGCGGCGGCGAGGCCCAGACGCCGAAACTGTCGGAATCGGACCCGTTCAAGTCGGCCTTTCCCAAGGACCTCGAGGCCGGCGACCTGGTCATGTACCTGGACCAGGAGGCGCTCAACCAGGACTGGTATTTCAAGCATTACTGGATTTATCAAAACCTCGAGGATATCTCCTGGATTAAAAGCGCGGCCGTGGACCTCGAGATCGGCGACCTCCTTTGGCGGGAGCGAAGGTTCATCGCCGGGGAAGGGCCCCCGGATCGATACGTCAACCGGGACCTGTCCATGCGGGACGCCTTGGCGCCGCTGGGAGATGTCCTCGAGTGCGTCGGCTCGCCGGGCGACAATGAAGCGGCCATGCTCGCGCTGGGAAACCTGTTCACCGCCTCGGAACTCGGCGAGGCCCTGAAAGGCGGCGACGCGGGCGAGGGGAAGGCGCGGACGCTCGCCGAGTGGATCGGCCGGCTTGGGGAAATCCTGCATCCGGCCGGACCGGTCGCGGCCGGTTCCGTCAGCGGCCTCGAGTGGACGGAAGGCCGCGTATTCTGGCGCCGGCGTGGATCGGTGGTCCTCGAGCTGGCCCATCCCGGCGAGCTGGACCTTGCCGGACTTCGCCGGGAGTGGGCCGCCAACTGGAGCAAAATCCTTTTCGGCGCCTCCTCCCATCAGCTTGAATGGAAGAAAGGGCAAGAGGGGACCGCCCTGTCCATGCCTTTCCTGAAGGACATGGAAATTCTGATCGACGCCGACGGGCCTTACCTGATCGTCTCGAACGACGCGAGAATGCACGTCGAGGTGAAAAAGGCCCTCCTTGCCCCGGCGGGGACCTCCAGGGACCCTTTTAGCGGGGCCTACTATTCCAGATGGGACATGAACGAGGCTGGTCATTCGGTTCGCCTCGCCTTCGACGCCCTGGACCGTTATGGGGACTGGCCCAGGATGGAAAGCAAGAACGCCCTTCTCGACCTGCGGTCTCTTCTTGACGCCATGGGTCCGGGAGTGGCGACCCGCGAGGTCCTGGCCGGCGACGACCTGCTGGAGGAGCGCGTAACCTTCAAGGGAGAAATCCCCGGATGACGAAATCGATCGAATGAAAAATGAAGGAAAAGAAAAAAGGTCCTTGAAAAAAGTCCCGGCCGAGATCGGACGCGCTCTTTTGGCGGCGGCCGCGGCGGCCTTTTCCACCGGGGCGGTTTCCTTTTACAGGGGCAACTTCGCCACCAGCCCCCTCGTCTCCTTCGCCCTTTTCGGGGCCGCGCTGTGGCTGGTTTTAAGACTGATCGTTTTCAGGAAGTCCCGGGGGCGAAGGTCGCCCGCTCCGATAGCCGCCTATTTTATTTCCGTCGTCATCCTGTCTTTTATAACTCACCGGGCGGAGCCGACCTCGGTCAGCTACCTTCCCCTGGGGGACGAAAGCGGGGCCGAGCTATCCGGGCCCCTTCACGACGCGCTCAAGGTCAAGGTGACCGGGCCTTTCAGAACGGAGACCCGGGCGGCCTCCCGGATGCCTCTCGTTCCCGGCCTGGCCTTTTCCTTAGCCGTGCCCAAGGACGGCGTTCTTAACCTGGGGGCCCTGGCCGAGAGTAAAGGCCGTCCCGTCGGGGACGTGGTCATCGAGGTCGCGATCGGCGGACAAGCGGGAGTCGGCCGCCGGAAAATCGGGGAGGTCGCCACTTCCGCCGAGGGCTGGAGCGACGTATCCATCGACCTTTCCGGCTTCGGTCCGGGTCGGGCCGGCGTCTCCCTGCAAGTCGCGTCCGGCGAGCTGGGCCATCTGAAGGAAACGAGCCTCTGGGTCAGCGGGCCTCGAGTCTCGACGCGCTCAGGTGCGCCCAACTTGATGCTCATCGTTATCGACACGCTCCGAGCGGATCATCTGTCCTGCGATCCCGCCGCTCCGAGAGCGACCCCCAACCTGGCCAAGTGGGCGGCGCGCGGGACCTGGTTCACCCGCAACTACTCCCAAAGCTCCTGGACCCTTCCATCCATCGCCTCCATCTCCACCTCGCGCATGCCGGCCGAGACCGGAGCGGTCAACGTCAGCGAGTTCAAGCTCGAGGACCGAAACCTCACTTTGGCGGAGACCCTCTCGAGCCTCGGATACGGGACCGCCATGGTCACGGCCAACCGCGTCATCTCCGCCGGAAACGGGTTCGACCAGGGGTTCGACTCCTTCGTCTCCGTCAAAAGCAGGCTAAGATACTCGCTCGGAAACGCGCACAGGGTCAACCGGGAGACGCTTGATATAATCGAGCGAGCGTCACCACCCTTTTTCGTCTTCGCCTTGTACATCGACCCGCATATGCCTTACCTGGCCCCCTGGTCGGACGCGGACTACGCGGGCGTCCTGGGCCAGGCCTTCTTCTCCAGCGCCGGGGCCATGCTCGATAACTTCATGTCCTCTTCCATTACCGGCTACAGGCGACCGGCGCCCTGGAGCGTTGAGGCCAACAAGCGCCTATACGACGGGGAGGTCAGGTACGTGGACCGGGCGTTGGGAGAGCTTTTCGAGGAGTTGGAAAAGCGGGGCCTCCTGGAGAACCTGGTGGTAGTGATCGCCTCGGACCATGGGGAGGAGTTCGCGGAGCACGGACTTACCGGCCACGGCACGTCTCTTTTCGAGGAACTGATCCGCGTTCCCCTCGTGGTGATAGACTTTCGGGAGGAGGGGCAAAAAGTCGCGAGGTGGGACGGACTGACCACCAACCTGGACGTGGCGCCCACCTTGCTGGACCTGGCGGGCTTTCCTCCCGCCGAGGGCATGTTGGGGAAATCCTTGAGGCCCGTCATGATGGGACAATACGAAAGCCGGGAAAGGGCCGCCTTTTCCGAGCTTCCCGAGATACTCCACTACGGGGAACTCGAGGAGATTCACCGGCCCGGGCTGCGCGACTCCTACCTCCGTTCCATGGTGCGGGAAAAAAAGAAACTGATCAGTCACGTCAACCTTAAGGACAAGGGGGTTACGATTTCCGCTTTCGACCTTGCTCTCGATCCCTCGGAGGTCATGGACCTTAAGATCGACCCGCCCCCCTGGATGTCCGGGTCGCGGGAGGAAATGGAGCTTTTCTTCGGCGACATGCCCGACCCCCACGACCTTCCGAGGGGCGAGCCGCTCGACGCCGGGACCCTGGACCTCCTCAAGACCCTCGGCTACGTGCAGTGAAAATAAACGCGGCTTACGACTCGAGGTGAGCGCAAAGCCGCTTGGCCAGGCCGATGATGGTCATGACCGTGGGACGGTCCAGGGCCTCGGGAAAGACGGAGGCGTCGCACACGTAAAGCCCGCCGATCCCGGTCTTCAAGTTCGAGTCGACCACCTGCCCTATCCTGCAGGTGCCGCTGGGATGAGCGCCCTTTACCTCGCTCTCGAATATCGAGCTGGACTTGCAGTCGAGCGCCCTTAAAATGTCGGCGGCGACCTGTTTGCCCTTTTTCAGCCTCGCCTGGTCGTCGTCGGTCAGGGGCTTGCTGACCACCCCGTCGGCGTCCACCCCTCCCGTAAGGTCGTCCTTGACCTTGGCCAGTATGCCCACCATGTTCCCGTAGGAAAAGCCCGAGATCGCCCGGCTCGGGGAAATCCGGGCGGAGTTGATCGCGAAAAGCCAGCGCGGCTCCATCATGGTCCCCAGCCTGATCCCATGGCTCTCGTAAAACTCCCAACTGACAACGCTCACCGGCGGGTCCAGGTGGGTCCCCTCGAAGGGGGCCTTGCCATAGACCACCACCGTCGGGTCCACGAAGCAGCCGTCGCCCGCGCCGTCCACTCCGGCCTTTTTCAGGAGCATGGGAGAACCGATGCCGCCGGCCGCCAGGATGACCCGGTCGGCGTTGACGCGGAGGCGCTCTCCCGATTTCATCCGGATTAATAAGCCCCTGGCCGCGCCGCCTTCCACCATCACGCGCTCGCACTCGGTCTCGTCCAGGAAGTGGGCGCCGGAGTACATGGCCTCCCGCACGTACTCCCGAGCGGTCCACTTGGCCCCGCAGGAGCAGCCCAGGTGGGTCTCGGCCCCGCAGCATCTTCCCTTCACGAACTTGTCCGGATTCAGGAACTTGGGCATGGGCTCCCATTTGTACCCAATCTTATTGGCCGTCTCCATGACCTTGGCCGAAGACTTTCCCCAAAGTTCCTCCGGCAGCACCCCGTAGCCGGTCTCCTTTTTGATCTCCGGAAGCCACGGCTCGAGGTCGATGCCGTACCTGGGTTTCAGCCAGGGAGGAGGGTCGGCGGCCGAGGCGCTGTAGACCACGGACGCCCCGCCGGTGGTCAGGGCCCTGAAGATGGGCATGCCCTCCTTGGCCCTTAGCAGTCCGTGTCCGTCCAGTACCTGGGCGGCTGTAAGGTAGCTTCTCATGCGTCGGTGGGTCTTTCCCATCTCGAGGAGGAGCACCTTTTTGCCGGCCCTTGCCAACTCCCGGGCGCAGGTGGCCCCGCCGGGTCCGGACCCGACCACGGCGACGTCGTAATTATTTTTCGGCTTAAAGTCCATGGCAAACTCCATAACCATCGTTATCTTGCAATTGAGGCCGTTTGTATTTTCCGCCTTTACCATGTTACAAAAGCCCGATATGGGTTACAACCGAAAAAGGAAATAAAATGGATAGAGAAAGTCCGCGCCTCAGGATCAGGCTCATGCAGGCGGTATCCGACCTGATCTACGCGCATCACTGGAAAATACTCGGGATATGCCTGGCCATTACCGTTTTCAGCGTTTTTTCTTATTCCAGGCTGGGGCTGAAGCTAAACTTCGTGGACATGCTCAGTGAGGACGACCCCGCCGTGATCCACTATAAAAGCGCCGTCGATCAGTTCGGGGCGCTGTCGTTTTTATTTATTATCGTCGAGTCGGACGACCTGGAAAAGAGCAAGGCCTACGCCGACGAGCTGGCGGAGCGTCTTCCGCAAAACCAGGACTTCGTTCCCCGCGTGTACCACAAGGTCCGGATCGAGGACTACCTTGACGACTCCCTCTTATTCCTCAAGCCTGAGGAACTTTCCCTGCTGGCGGAGCTGTTCGAGAGGAACTCGGGCGCCCTCTCGTCGATCATGGCCGATCCCGGCCTGGTGGGCGGAGTGGGCGGCCTGGCCGATATTCTCGGCGGCTTCGCGGCCCAGGGCGAGATACCCGACCTTGGCGAGGAGGACCAGGACTTCGGGGCCATCTTCGATCCCCTGTCCACGCTGGTCGGGTCCTTCAAGGACTACGCCCTGAAGGGGGACAAGGGCTCGAGGGAGGACTTGAAAGGTGAGATGCTCGGGCGGCTCATGCAGGGCGGCGAGGACCTTCCCATCGACATAAGCGAGCCATATTTTTTGGACAAGGAAAAGAAGCGCCTTCTCATGCTGGTGTCCTCGACCAGGCCGGCGGAGGACTTCGAGTGGTGCCGCGAGTACATGGAGTACGTGGACCAGGTGGTGGCCGAGGTCAACGCCGGGTTCAAGGACCCGCCCAAGACCATGATGACGGGCAACGCGGCCTTTATGCGGGACGACTTCCTGGTCATTTCTCGGGACATGAAGGTCACCACGGCCGTGGCCTTCGCCTGTATCATGCTTTTATTCGCTTTTTCCTTTCGGAACTTAAGCTCGATCCTGATGGTGGCGGTCCCCCTGGCGGTGGGCATCATCTGGTCCTTCGGGGCGGCCTACTGGGTGACGGGCAAGTTCGAGGCCGGCTCCTGGGTGGGCGGACACCTGACTCCGGTCACGGCCATCTTCGGGGCCATCCTTCTTGGGCTGGGCATCGACTACGCCATACTCATCCTCTCACGCTACACCGAGGAAAGGCACAGGGGAAGATCGATCAAGCAAAGCCTGGACGCGACCATGACCGAGACGGGCGTATCCATATTGACCGGGGCCGTGGCCACGGCGCTGGCCTTTTTCTCGATGACCATGGCCACCTTCGAGGGCGGCCGGGAAATGGGCCGCATAGCCGGCACGGGCATCATCCTCTTCGTCTTCATCATGACCTTCGGGCTGGGCTCGCTCCTGGTGGCCTGGGACAAAAGGCGGGAGGCCGCCGGTCCCACCCAGAGGAAGTTCGACCCCAAGCTGACCCGGAGGCTGGCCAGGCTCGCCGACGGCGGCGCGCCCTACGTGGTGGCCGTCCTGACCCTGGTGACCGTTTTCATGGCCTACAAGGCGCCTCAGTTCAAGTTCGAGTACAACTACTTGAACCTCGAGCCCAAGAACGTTCCCAGCTTTCAGCTCGTGCACAAGATTCCCGAGTGGTTCGGCATCGACACCAACTACGGGATGGTGATCTCGCGGGACCTGGACGAGGACAGGAAGCTGGCGGCCGAGCTTCGGGGCAAGTCCACGGTGAGCAAGGTCGAGGCCATATCCGACTTTATTCCCATGGACCAGGATAAAAAGCTTCCCTTTATAAGACGCCTCGAAAAGGTGACCCGGGAGGTGAGGTCCGGCCTGGGTCCGGACGCGGTCCCCCCACCCGGCGCCGAGCCGGGATCGACGCTCGAGGCCGCGCCCATGTCCGAGTTGGATTTCCTCGAGCTGATGAACGACTTGAAAAGGCTGCGCGACGCGGTGGGCGCGCCCGGCCGGGGCCTGGTGGGCCTTTTCTACCTGGCCGAGATCGAGGACGGCGAGGAGGGGGCCAGGAAGCTTCTGGCCGAGCTCGACTCCCTTATCGAGGCCCTCGAGACGGCGCCTCACGACAAGGTCCTGGCCAACCTGGGCGTCCTGGACCGGAAGACCGAGCGCGGCCTGGCCAAGGGCTTTTCCTGGCTGGAGAAGATGTCCGCCACCGAGGGGGTCACGGTCACGAGCCTGACCGACAAGCACCCGGAGTTAAAGGACCGCTTCATGGGCAAGGAGGGCGACTTCATCGTCTATTCCTATCCCTCGCTGGTCCTGTGGGAGGAGGAAAATCTCAAGGCCGTGGCCAACGAGCTTCGGGAGGTCGACCCCGAGGCCATGGGCGTGGCCGTGCTTTTCGACCGCATCCTCTACCAGCTCAAAAAGGACCTGGTAAGGGTGGCGCTCATCGCCCTGTCCGTGGTGTTCGTGGTCATCTTCATCAACTACCTGGGCCTTTGGCACACGGTGTTGACCCTCATTCCCCTGGTGGCCGGGGCCCTGGCCATGGTGGGGACCATGAACCTTCTGGGATGGAAGTTCAACATCGTGAACACGGGCATGCTGCCCCTCGTCATCGGCGTGGGCGTGGACTACGGGGTTTACGTGGTCCACCGCTGGATAGCCGAGGGGAAAGGACTGTCCTCGATCACGCCCGTTATCGAGAGCACCGGGCGGGCCGTGAGCCTCTCGGCCTTTACCACCATGATCGGATTCGCCTCGGTCATGCTCAGCCAGTGGCGGGGCCTGCACCTGATGGGAAGGACCCTCACCATGGGCATCGGGTTCTGCTGGGTGGCGGCGGTGATTTTTCTTCCCGCCATCCTCAAGGTCATCGAGACGGTCAAGGCCCGGCGCGGGAAGGAATAGGCCCGGACCGGATTTTTCTCAAGAGGTCGGCCGCTCCCGCGTGTCCCGGAAACAGGTCGAGGATAAGCTCGAGCTCGGCCTCCGCCTCGGCCCTTGCGCCGCTTCCCGCCAAAATCCTGGCCCTTCCCAGCCTGGCCCCCGCGTGGAACTCGTCGCTCGCGATGGCCGCGTCATACTCGGAGAGAGCGGCCGCCGGGTCGCCCGAGAGTTCGAGGTACGCGCCCAGGTTGTAGCGGGCCATGGCGACGTCCGGCTCGAGGGTCGCGGCCCGCCGAAAAAGTTCGCCCGCGGTTTTGGAGTCGCCGGACCGCATCACGGCTATGGCCAGGTTGGCCACGGGAAAGGCCTTGTCCGGGGCCAGGGCCATGGCCCTTTTGCAGACGGACCGGGCGCCCCGATCGTCGCCCTCCTCGGCCATGGCCCCGCAAAGGTTGCTCCAGGGACGATTAAGACCGGGAGACTTGGCTACGGAGTCGGCCCAAAGCGTCCGGGCGGACGACCAGGCCGCGTTGCGGGAAACGGTCATGCCCGCGAGAAGGATTACGCACGCGGCGGCGGGCGCCATGGCCCTCCTTACCCCCGCGACGCCGATGAGCCATACCGCGAGGGGCGGGACAATGAAGAGGGAGGGCCCGTAGGCGCGGTGGTCGTTCATGAGGTCGAGGGGTATGAAGGTCGACTCCGGCGCCAGGCTAACCAGGAAACCCAGGACCAGAAACAAAAAAAGCCTCGAGCGCCGCCTGGCCGCGACGGCGCCGCCGACGGCCGCGCACAATATCAGGATCGAGGCCAGGGTGGTCCATGGATCGAGAAGCGATCCCGATACCGCGACCTCATGGTCCAGGGCCAGCCGGGAGGAATGGGGAACGAGCGAGGTAAGAACGTAGCCCACCACCACCCTGGCCTCGGTCGCCATCCGCTCGAGCGGCCCGTAGCCCAGGCTCGCGTAGCCCTCCAGATAGGTCGGGAGTATGCCGGTCAAGACCAGGACCGCCGTTCCCACCGCCGCCAGGGCCGCGAAACCGGCGGCTATTGTCGCCCTGGTTTTTCCCGATATCTTTTCCCCGCGCTCCCTGACCAGGAACTCGTACAAGACGACGATCACCGGCGCCGTCCATCCCGTCTCCTTCGAGAGGGCGGCCAGGGCCATGGAAGCAACCGACAGGGCCCACATGGCCCATTTCTTTTTCGCCTTCCCCGCCCCGGCGGCCTCCAGGTAAAAGAGGAAGGCGGCCAGTGATCCCAGCGTCGCCAGCAGGGTCTGGCGCTGGACGATATAAGTGACGGCCTGGACCTGGGCCGGGTTCAGCGCCCAAATCAGGGCCGCGGCCCCCGCCGCCATCGCGGCCCCTTCCCGTTTCCCGGCCAGCTTGAGGATGACAAGATATAGAAGGAAGGTGGCAAGCGCGTGCAGGGCCACGTTTTCGGCTCTCATGATTTTGGGGTTTAGCCGATGGAGGTAGTGGTCGAGGGCGAAGGTGAAGTTGGAAAGTGGACGCAGCTGAAACTTGTCCTGGATAACCGCCCTTTTCATCTGCTCCCAGGACGGCTCGGTCAGCCGGATGTAGGGGTTCTCCGTGACGTTGATCGCGTCGTCGAAAACAAAGGGATAGCCGAGGGCGCGGCCGTAACAAGCGGCCAGGATAATGATGAAGACCAGAAAGGCGAGGGCGTTTCTCGCCGCCGGCGAGCCGACTTTCATCGCCGGCCCGTCCGCCCGCTTTATATTATGGTCCTTTTCTTTTTTCGCCACGTCCTCTCGCTAGTTCGGGGGCGCGAGGTCCTTGGGGTCGTAGGGCTTGCCGCCGGTTATCTCGAGCGCCTTCTCGACCGCCGCCAAAAGGGCGTCCGCGTCGTTGTCGACCCACGCCTCGGGGTCCTTGGGATTGAAAATCCAGAAGACCGCCGGCCAGTGGAAAAGAGCGTGGCGAAGGTTGTAACCCACCCTTCCATGCTCGACCGTGAAGGACGGGGCCCCGTGATAAAGGTACATAAAATCGTCCGAGTCGCCCAGCGTCGGATACCAACTGTAACTGACCTGGACCTTGTACTTCCACCGGCCCTGCGCGTCGGCGAAAGCCTGGCCGATCTCTTTAAACTCCTCGACGTGGCGGGCCGGCTTCCTGGTGAAGCCGTGAGGATAAAGGAACTTGCCCGCCACGCTGTGACAGTTCAGGGCCACGTAAAAATCATGCTCGTCGGCCAACCTGGCGATGGCCCGGGTCTCGGGCTCGGAGAGTTGCTCGGGACCCATGTAATAGGTCGAGTTGGGCCTGCGGTTGCCGGACATGGGATGGGAACTCTTCGCGCCGGGGGCAACGGGGTAGTTCCGGTTAAGGTCCACCCCGTTGGCGTTTTTTCTTTTATCCCCATTTCCCTTGAGCGAGATGACCCGGTGGTACCCGTCGGGGTTTTGCATGGGCACGATCCAGAAATCCGTCCTCTCCAGAAGCGAGGTGATCCATGGGTCCTTGCCTTCTCCCCTGATCAGGCGCCAGGCCGCGCCCAGGACCACCCGCGAGGATATGACCTCGCCCGCGTGGATGTTGGCCGTGATCAGGGCCTCGGGACGGTCCGCGCCGTCATTTTTCGAGACGTGGACCGCGTAAATGGGCCGGTCTTCCACGCTGCGCCCGATGATATCGATCTGGACAAGGTCCGGCCTCTCCCGGGCCATGGACTCGATATCGGCGAACACCACCGACAGGGGCGGGTACGGACCCAGCCAGTCCCCGTCCTTTTTGCCGGCCAGGGAAGGGGTGGGCGTCAAATAGCCCGCGATGATAACGGCCGCGATCAACGGGCGGTCCCAGTTTGCGGTCTTCAACTTCAAAAGGATTTCTCTCGCTCGTTCGTATTGCATCATTCCAGCCCTTTTACCGGCCGTCTTTTTTATCAGCCGACTTTTTCTTCTTTTTCCCGCCCGGTTTCTTGCCTTGTTTTTTGCCGGGGCCCTGTCCTTCCCCGGCCTCGGCTTTGTCCGGCCGTTCCTGATTTTGTTTTCCCGCGCCGAGCCTGGCCATCACGTGGGCCGGTATGATCATGGGCCGGTCCTTTTCGTCCTCCGAGTCCGGGGCCGCGGCGATCTCGTAGACGGGTGGTCTTTTCATGATCCATACCCAGGCGCCGGCGGCGATGACCACGAGAATCACGCCGATGAACTGCGAGGTGGAAAGGGGGATGGGTCCGTCCTCGATAACGAACCCTCTTATCTTGTCGCCCCTGAAGAACTCGATGACGATCCTGATGATCGGATACGCGGTGAACCAGATCAGGGTCGGGACCCCTCTTCTAACGCCGCGATTGATGACGACGTAAATGGCCGCGGCCAGAATGAGCGAGGAAAACGACTCGTAAAGCGGGGTGGGATGAACGCCCAGGCCCAGGGTCTCGTGGTCGTGAGGGTAATGGATGGCCCAGGGAAGGTCGCAGGCCTTGCCGTAGCAGCAGCCTCCCATCAGGCAACCCCATCTTCCAATGGCCAGGCCCAGGGCCAGGGGAGCGGCCAGGGTGTCGGTAATCTGTAAAAAGGGCATGCCCCGCCTTTTGGCGTACCACACCAAAAAGACGTTGACGGCTATGACGCCGCCGTACCATACCAGTCCGCCCTCCCTGGGGTTGAGCATTTTTATGGGGTGTTCCAAAAAGCTGTCATACTCGATAATGTTGTAAAGCAGCTTCGATCCCACCAGCCCGAAGATAATGACCCAGATGTAAAGGTCCATGTAGAACTCGACGTCCTCATTTCGCCTGGTGGCGATCTTGTACATGAGGGCAAAGCCAAGCAGAAACCCCAGGGCCATGATGGGACCGTAGGTGTAAATCTGTTTTCCGAAAATCTCGAACAACACGGGATGCATTTATAAACGCCTCCAATTCAGCGCGCGATCATTACTTATGTCCATCTTGAGCGGCTTTTGTTCCCAAGGTACCGACTTTATCGGAAAAGGGGAGGATGAACGGAAATCGTAAAGAGGGTCCCCATCATCGCGTGACCTGTGCCGCCGGTCCGCGCTCCGCCTCGCCGGGCGGCAAGCCGAGCCGACTTCCCCTTTTTCAGCCGGCCTGGATTCCCCCTCATTTTTGCAGGGACTTTTTCTTTTTGATCAGCATGTCCAGGGCCTGGGGCACCTGGTAAGCCAGTATTTGCAGCTCCGCCGCGTTGACGGGCACGAATTCCCCGCCTCCGTTGTCGCCGTAAAGGATGTAAACGACCTTCTCGTTTTTCACGACGGGCATTATGAACACGTTGTTCGGCCGGTCTCCCCCCAGGGTCTTGAGGAACCTGTCGTTTATGGCGCCGGGCTGGAGCGGGCCCAGGAAAAAGCTCTTGGTCATGTTCACAAGCTGGAAGACGCTGGGCTCGGACATGGGAAGCATGATGGACTCGACCATGTCCGACTTGATGCCCGGACCCTGGCCGTCCCAGCCGAAGAGGGTCTGGCCCCTGACCGTGAAGAGCATGATCCTCTTGAAATATCCCATGGCGAAACCGATGACGATCCGCGAAATGTCCTTCCTGTCGTCCACCTCGGTCAGCTTCTTTCGCGCCTCCTCCAGGGTGAGCTCGACGTACTCCTCGACTTCCTCCTCCTCTTCATCCTCCGGCTCCTCGTCCGGAACGAAAGCCTCGGCTTCCTCCACGCTGGCCAGGTCCTCGGCCCCCAGCTCGATCACCTGGAGAACGCCCGGAGACGTGCCCTCCCCGACGGCCTCGATGGAAGGCTCGGACGCCGGCGCCTCGGCGGGAGGAGGAGCGGGCTCCTCGATGCCCCCGGGGACCCCGGCTTCCGGCGCGGCCGTCTCGGCGGGCGGCGGCGGAGGCTCGGGAGCGGAAGGCTCGGGAGGAGGAGGCGGTGGAGGCGCCGCGACCTTCTCCGCGGGAGCGGCTTCCTTCTTGACCTCGGGCGCCTGCTCGCCGGGCAGGACCACCGTTACACCTATGGCCGGTCCCTGCCGCTTGAACTCCTCCAGGATTCCCTCGATCCACTCGACGGGAGCGTTGGCCTCGATGATGAACCAGTTGGCGAGGAAGTTCATGCTCACCACGTTGTTCTTGAGCTGGCTCTTGACGAAGAGCTTAAGGAACTCCTGCAGGGTCTGCTTGGGTATGAATTTCTGCACGTCCCGCTTCATCAGCAGTGAATACAGGGCCTGGGCCACTTCCTTGTACGGCTGCCTGCCGGTTGGGACCGGCACGCGGGGAGGGGCCTCGGCGGGCGGCGGGGTGGGCTCGGTGGCGGCGCCACCGGGCGGTATGGACGCCTCCGGCGACGAAACCGCCGGGCCGGGTCCGGGTATGGTTTCCATGGGAGGACTCGGCGGAGGCGCGGCCGTTCCGGGAGAGGGCTGCCCCGGAGGCGCCTGGAACGGGTTGGCCGGCGGCGGCGCGGGCGGAAAAGGCGTCTGTCCCGGCTGCGGCTGGTATTGCCCCGGCGGCATGGGATACCCCGCGGGCGGGGGGTAAGGAGGAGCGCCGGGATAGGGGGTTCCCGGAGGCATGGGCTGGCCCGGATAAGGAGCGGGTTGCCCGGGCATGGGATACGGGGCCGGCTGGCCGGGGTACCCGGGAGGATACTGGCCGGGAAAGCCGCCGGGCGGGACCTGCCCCGGCGCCTGGACGGGCTCCTCTTCGGGCTCGGCCCGGGTGAACGACTCGTCCGCTATCTTCTGGAAATCCTCCTCGCTCTGGAGGTCGCCGCTGGCGTCGAAGCCCACCTTTTTGCGGGCCGCCTCCCGCTGTTCCCAGACCGAGGCGCTCATGCCCTCGGGCGGTCCGTCCCTTTTTTCCTTCTTGACCTCCTCGCGGGGCTTTTCCCGATACATCATGGCCAGGTTTATGTAGCGCAGTTCCCGGCCCACGTTGTAGAACCTGGTTAAAAGGTCGTAGACCCGAAGCTCGGGCAGGACCAGCGGCTTGATCCGCTTGCCCGTGGCGAACTCGATTTCCTGGATCGCCTGCAGGTCGCTCGGGTCGGTCATGACCACGTAAAGGTCGCGCCCGTCCAGCTTGATGGGGAAAGCCTCGCAGTTCTTGGCCAGTTTCTTGTTGAAAAGCTTGATGACCTCGGGCCGCACCCGGTTTAAGCTGGTCCACTTTACGGTGGGCGCCCCCGTCTTCTTGGCGATATATTTCGTGAGGGTCTGCTCGTCTATATAGCCGAGCTCGACGAGGTTCGATCCCAACCTGCCGCCGAATATCACCTGAGCCTGTATGGCCTCCTCGAGTTGCTCGGACGTGACGACGCCCGCGTCAACCAACATCTGGCCTAATTGAGCCATATTTCCAGCATGTCCTCCCCTGGTCGGAAAAACGGGGAATTGGCGGTGGCGTCCCTAAATCGACGGCCATTCCCCGTGAAACGCGTTATAAACCGCGTCTTTAAATTAACATCGGCTCCTTGAAAATGCAAGCGGGAAAAAAGGGCCGGACCTCGCGTGGGAAGCCAAACCAGGCGAATTGAAAAGACAATCCCGCCAAGACTTGCCGGGACCGGCGATTAAAGCCGACGCCGAGAGACGGTACCGGCAAAAGGCTGAAAATAAAAATTGGATAAGCATCGGTTTTATGCTAGATATAGTATGAAACCATGATCGAGAGGGAGGATAAGCGGTGAAAGACGGACGCTACATCATTACGGCGCTTCTTCTGATCGCGCTTCCGTTGGCCGTGCTGGCGAAAGGCGAGGCGGACGACTGGGCCAAGGCCCAGAAAAAGGGCACCATTCAGGCCTACGACGAGCACCTGAAGAACTACCCGAGGGGGACCTACTCCGAGCAGGCGAAAAGGGAGGCCTCGAGACTGAGCGGTCCCGAGCTTCAGAACTCGGCTTCCCGGTGCGACTCCCTGTTTCCCCGGGTCTTTTATTACTCGGTCTCGGCCTCGGGCGCTCCGGTGGTAAGCGGGGCGGCGGTCAGCTCCAGCCTGGACAAGGCCGCCGGCTGCATGGGCATGGCCAAGAGCATCGGCAAGGACGACAGGCCTCACGCGGCGGCCGGGCTTTTGGATTCGCGCTCGAGCCTGGTCCAGATGAACGTCCAGGGCGTGGGCGTTCGAGAGGTTATCAACCTGGACCTCGTCCTGCTCGAGATCGAGAACGAGGTGATAATGGACGCCTACGACGAGACGGTGAAATGCAAGAACCAGAGCGCCTGGGTTGACACTCCCAAGTCGGAGGTCTTCAAGTGCTCGAGGCCCCACCAGGAGGTCCAGGCCCGCATGGCCCAAGCCATGTCCGACCAGTTGAAATACGACTTCGCCAACGTGTCCTCCGTGCCCGACGAGAATTTCCGCATGGGCTTCTGGAAGGAAGTTAACGGCATGTGCCGATGGCTGGTCCTGGAGCAGATGGGCCCGGCCTTCGGACTCTACGCCGACGCCAAGAACGCCATGGCCCGGGAGCCCAACAAGAACATCGCGGGCAAAATCGAGGACGTGTCCATCAAGCTGGCCGGAACCGGAAAGCCCACCGGCGGCTTCAGATAATCGAGCGGCCGGCCGGGAAAAAACCCGACGCCGGGAATGGGGACGCCGGTCCGCGGCGCATCGGCCGGGCCCGGCGGGAGATCGGATGAATCAAAAAGCATCTCGCGTTCCAAGAAGGACCTTTATTCAAGCCGCGTCATCGGCCGCCCTCCTGCCCCTGGCGGCCGGGTCGGCCAAAGCCGGCGGTCCCAATATCATACTTATTACCGCCGACGACCTGGGATGGCGAGACCTGGGCTGCTACGGAAGCGGCAACTTAAGGACGCCCAACCTGGACGCCCTGGCCGAGCAGGGCGTAAGGTTCACCAACGCCTTCGTTACCGCCCCCTCCTGCAGCGCCTCCCGAGCCTCGATCATCACCGGACAGGCGCCGCATTCGGTGGGAGTGCTCGGGCTTACCCACGTCCATCCCCGCTACCAGATGCCGGCCAGGGTCCCCACCATGCCCCGCGCTCTCAAACAAAAAGGCTACAGGACGGCCATTCACGGCAAGTGGCACGTCGCGGCCTTCCGCGATACCCGGTCCTACGGCTACGACCTGAGAATGAGCGTCATGACCATCAAAAGGTCGGGACCGGCCAAGAGGTTTATTTCCGCCAACCGGAACCATCCCTTTTATCTCGAGCTGAACTTCATGCAAACCCATCGCCTGCCGAGCGGCGAGTTCAAAATGGACCCCCGCTTTCCCGTGGACCCCGAGGCCGTCGAGCTGCCCGACTACTGGCGCCTGCCCGACTGGCCCGAGATAAAAAAGGACGCGGCCAAATACTACAGCCAGGCCGAGGCCATGGACGGCCTGATCGGTGACGTCATGGGCCGCCTCGAGGACGAGGGCCTGGCGGAAAACACCCTGGTCCTTTTCGTGTCCGACAACGGCCCGCCCTATCCGGGCTGCAAGACCACCTGTTACGACGCGGGAATCGGTACCCCCCTGATTATGCGCTGGCCGAGGGGACTGCCGGCGGGCCAGGTACGGGACGGCCTCGTCTCGACCGCGGACCTGGCGCCCACTTGTCTCGAGGCGGCGGGGGCCGGGGCTTTGCCCGGCTGCCAGGGCTTGTCGCTCCTGGGCATGGCCCGAGGCGAGGTCGAGTCGGTAAGGGACGAGGTCTTCGCCGAGGTCACCTATCACGTCAAGTATACGCCCATGCGGGCGATCAGGACCATGAAGTGGAAATACATCGAGAACCTCTCGCCCGACCCAACCGGACTCGATCAGAACGAGCGCTTCGACTGGGCCAGGCGGGTCGCCCGCGAGCCGGGCCAGCGCTGTTGCGTTCTCCGTCCCCCCGAGGAACTCTATGACCTCGCCCGCGATCCCCTCGAGCAAAACAACCTGGCCGAGGACCCGGGGCGCGCCGGAATAAAAAAGGACTTGAAGGCCAGGCTCGATAAACACCGGGCCGAGACCAACGACCCCTTTCCCAACCTGCGCTAAGAAAGTACTGGACTAGTTTATGGCGACTCGGGGACCTCCAGTCCCAGGTAGTCGCGGGCGTTGTTGAAGCAGACGTCCCGGATCATGGCGCCCACCAGCTCGTCCTCATCGGGTATCTCGCCCGACTCCACCTCCGCTCCGATCAGGTTGCAAAGGACCCGGCGGAAGTATTCGTGCCTCGGGTAGGACATGAAAGACCTCGAGTCCGTGAGCATGCCCACGAACCTCGAGAGCAGCCCCAGGCCGGAAAGGGCGTTAAGCTGCCACTCGATGCCCTCCTTTTGATCGAGGAACCACCATCCCGACCCGAACTGTATCTTGCCCGGTATGGAACCGTCCTGGAAGTTGCCGATCATGGTCCCCACCAGGTAATTGTGGCTGGGGTTCAGGTTGTAAATGATGGTTTTGGGAAGCTCGCCCCTCGAGTCCAGGCCGTCAAGATAAGCCGCGAGCGACCGGCCCTGCTCGAGGTCGCCGATCGAGTCGAACCCCACGTCCGGTCCCAGCCGTTTGAACGCGCGGGAATTGTTATCGCGCATGGCGCCCAGGTGTAGCTGCTTGGTCCATCCCTTCCGAGCGTCGAGTCTTCCGAAAAAGAGCATCAGAAAACCGGCGAAGGCCTCCCGGCCGGGAGGAGGAATTTCCTTTCCCCCTCTCGCGTCGGCGAAAATGGCCGAGGCCTTTTTTTCGTCGGCGTATAGGGACGGGGCCTTCTCGAGTCCGTGATCGGACAGGCGGCACCCGAGTTGGTGGAAGAAGTCATGGCGCCTCTCGATCGCCGCGAGAAGCGACTCGAGGTCCCCGATCTCCACGTCGGCCATTTGCCCGAGCTTGTCCACCCACCGGTTCCAGGCGGCCGGGTCGGAAAGGGCCATGGCCTTGTCCGGACGAAAAGCAGGATACACGCGGACGCCGGTCTCGGACCGGGCCAGACGAGCGTGGTGGGAAAGGTCGTCCGTCGGGTCGTCCGTGGTGCAGACGGCCGCGACTTTGAATTTCCTCATTATGCCCAACGCGCTCATCTCCGGCTCGGACAGCCGCTCCCTTGCCTTGTCCCATATGGCCCTCGCGGTTTGGGGGCCGAGAAGGTCGTCCACGTCGAAATAGCGCTTCAGCTCGAGGTGTGTCCAGTGATAAAGAGGGTTGCGGAGGGCGCGGGGAACGGTCCTGGCCCAGGCCATGAACTTATCGAAGGGGCTCGCGTCGCCCGTGCAATAGCGCTCGGGCTCGCCGTTCGAGCGCATGGCCCGCCACTTGTAGTGATCGCCCTCCAGCCATATCTCGAAAAGGTCGTTGAAGCGGCGGTCGTTGGCCACGTCGGCCGGCGGCAGGTGGCAGTGATAGTCGAGAATCGGCATGTCCCGGGCGAAGCGCTCGAAGAGCTCGAGTCCTTTTTTATTGTGGATGAGGAAGTCGTCCGTAATGAATGGTTTCGAGGGCATGGATAAAATCTCCCTTCCAGTTGAAGTAAACGAGAGGAGGGCTTTCGCGTTCAGTCGCCTCTCTCTTGTATTTTCCGGATCAGGTCGTAAACTTCTTGTCTTTTCCATCCCGTTTTCCTGGCTATCTCGGATGCCAGGCGGGACGGAGGATGACTCTTTTCGTCCAGGGCAAGGAGGACCATGTTTTCCACCTCCTCTTGAGAAGCGGCCGCCTTCTCCTTCGCGCCGCCTATCACGACCGTGACCTCGCCCTTGATCTCGCGTCCAGAGAGGGCCTTGATTATTTGTCCCAGGGTCCCGCCGATCCTTTCCTCATGCATCTTGGTAAGCTCGCGAAACAGGACCGCTTCCCTGTCTCCAAGAACGGCCAAGGCGTCTTCCAGGAAATCGAGCGTCCGGCGGGGAGACTCGAAGAACACCAGGGCGTCGCGCCTGTCGGCCAGTTCCTCGAGGGCCCTTTTTCTTGCTCCCGACTTCGCGGGCAAAAACCCGGCGAAGGTCACCCGGTCGGAGGGCAGCCCCGAGACGGATACGGCGGCGGTGAGGGCCGAGGGCCCCGGAATGGGCGAGGTTTTGATCCCCCGCCGGGCGCAGGCCTTGACCAGCCTGTAGCCGGGATCGGAAACCGCGGGAGAGCCGCCGTCCGTTACCAGGGCCACGTCCTTTCCTTCCTCGAGGAGGCGAATGATTCCGGGGATCGCCTCCTCCTCCCTGGGCTCGTAATAGCTGGAAATGGGTTTTTGAATCCCCAGGCTGGAAAGAAGGGCCCGGGTCCTTCTCGTGTCCTCGGCCGCCACGTGGGCGACCTCCTCGAGGGTCCGCCTGACTCGGGGGCTTACGTCCTCGAGGTTGCCGATCGGCGTGGCCACCACGTAAAGAACGCCTGGCGCTTCCCTGGTTTTATCGCCGGACATCAGACCGCCGGGAAGGCGCCGTCCAGCGCCCGGGCGAAAAGAGGGACCAGTAACCACTCGGCGGCCCTGATCGCGAGAAGGGACGCGCAAAACCCGGCGTAAAGGAGGCGGTAGAAATTCCGGAACCCGGCAATATCGTCGTTTCCGTTCCAGGCCCGGTAATAATAAGCCCGCTCGATCCATACGGCCAGGAGCAGCGCTCCAATAAGGACGTACATGGGCGCGGCCCTGCCCGCCTCGGCGTGGCTCTCGAAGGTGACGATGGAATAAGCCAGGAAATAAATGGAACTGAGGATAAAAAGAAAGATACCGGTCATGAATACCCTTCTCTTTCCGAAGTGTATGGCGTTGGTGGTCATTCCCGCGGCCATGTCCTGGTCGAAGTCCTCGATCTCGTTCGAAAAGTGCCCCGCTGAAAGGACCAGCCCGAAAAAGGCCGCTAAAGCGAATGACTCGGGCGTGAATTCCTTGAACACGGACCAGCCCCCCAGGAAATAAAGCGACGCGCCCACGAAATGGACTATGGTGCCCAGCACCGGCTTACCCTTGAAGTTGACGGCGGGATGGGAATAGAGGGTGGTGGCGGCTATGATGGACGCCCCGGTAAGGGCGAAGCGCCACGAGAGCAGGGCGAACCCGAAAAGGGAGACGGCGGCGAGGACGATACTGACGTACAGCACCTGTCTTTCCGAAAGCGTGGAATGCTTGAGGGCGTGCCATTTGCGCTGGTTCGGCTCGTCCTCATTCATGAGCCCCCCGCACCAGTCGTTATAAATGTAAATATGCACGTTGAATATGACGCCGAAGAAGCCGAAGACGGCCAGCCTGAGGACCACTGGCCATGTGAAGCCATCTATGGCCATGGCCGCCCCCATGGTCGGATAGGCCATCATCATGAGCGCCTCGACGTACCTCACGCCCCAAAAAATGAAACCGAGCTTTTTTCCCCGCCCGCCGGATATGTCTACGTCGGCCATGTGGTTTTTATATCATCAATTTCAGCCCGCGCCTAAAACGAAGACGCAAGCCAGGGCCCCGGGCCCGCCCAGGGTGTGGGCCACGCCCGTCCTCGCCCCCTTCACCTGCATCTTGTCCGCCCGCCCGCGGAGCTGGTCGGAAACGTTGTTTATCATGCGAACGCCCGAGGCCCCCACTGGATGCCCGCAGGACTTGAGGCCGCCCGAGGCGTTGACCGGCAGCTTCCCGCCTATATAGGTCTCGCCCTCCTCGATCAGCTTCCAGCCCTCCCCCTTGGCCGCGAAGCCGAGGTCCTCGTAGTTGATTATCTCCGTGATGGTAAAGCAGTCATGAAGCTCGACCAGGTCCACCTCCCCGAGCGGGTCCTTGATCCCCGCCCGCCGATAGGCCTCGGCCGCGGCCCGGCGGGTGGACTCGAATCCCGTGAAGCTGAAGCTCGGGTCCATCTGCGCCGTGTAGTACCCGGTGGTGACGCTGAGGCCAACGCCCCTTATGATCACGAAGTCGTCGGTGTAATCCCGGGCCTTTTTCACCGGACACAAGACGGCGGCGGCGGCCCCGTCGGTGGTGGGGCAGCAGTCGAAGAGCTTGAGCGGAGCCGCCACCATGGGGGCGGCCATGGCTTTCTCGATGGTTATCTCGCTCCGGAAATGGGCCTTGGGGTTGAGGCTTCCGTGCTTGTGGTTCTTGACCGCCACCTTGGCCAGGGTTTCCTCGCCGATCCCGTACTCCTGGAAGTAGCGGGAGGCGAGGAGGGCGAACATGCCCGGCGCGGTCCTGCCCTTGCAGTACAAGGGATGGCCCTTCTCGACGTGTTGCGAAACCAGGCTGCCGCGGCCGGAGACGTCCCTCATCTTCTCGACGCCCACGGCCAGGACCAGATCGTGCTCGCCGGCGGCCACGGCCAGGGCCGCGTTCCTTACCGCCTCCATGCCCGTCGAGCAGTAGTTGCTCACCCGAGTGACGGGGATGGGGTCCAGACCGAGGCCGTCCACCACGTTCGTGCCCGACGCTCCCTCGAAGCCCCAACTGAAGGGAAGGTAGGTTCCGAGCCAGGCGGCCTCGACGTCGCCCGCCTCGATACCGGCGTCGGCGAAGGCCTCCTTGCACGCCCCCTCCAGCATGTCGTTGTAGCTCTGATCGAAGTTCTCACCGAACTTGATCGTTCCCGTCCCGATGATGGCAACTTCATTGGCTATGGGCATGGCGCCCCTCCCTTATTAACCGGCCCCGCCCGGGACCGCGACTTACTCGACGTCCTTTTTAAAAGCGGGCCTGAACTTCCAGAAGTAATTGTTGAACCCGCCGCCCTCGTGTATCTTGCGGAACACTCTTTCAACTTCCATTCCTATCTTCACCATAGCCGGGGCGACGTCCGTCATCTGGGCGTAGAGCCTGCCGCCCCCCTCGAGGTCGACCGAGACCATGGGGGTGGGCGGATTGGGACTGGGCGGCAGATGATCGAGGGTAAAAGCGTAGACCTTTCCCCCCCTGGCGAGCTTGTAATCGGACATGGACTCGCCGCCGCAGTTCCAGCAATGGCGGCGGGGCGGATACTGGACCGCGCCGCAGGAGTCGCATTTCCCGCCGACGGCCCTGATATTCTGTTTTTCCTCGCGCCAGAGCACGGGGGCCGAGGTCCAGACGTTGATTTCCTCGCCGGGCAGAATCCCCCTGAAGCGGAGGAACATGGAGTAGCTCGAGAGTTCCCGGCCCGCGGCCAACTGGGCGCCGAGATCGGTCTTGAACCGGCCGATATGCTCGGTCACTCGCAACAGGACCGCGTCCGCCCCCGACCCGTGGCCCAGGACCGCGATCGCGTCGCCGGGCCTGGATTTTTCCAGGGCGGCCAGCAGGCTGATGAAGACCTGGGCCGTCCCCACGTTGCCGATCTCCGACTCGGGCTCCTCGGCCAAAAGGGCCTCCTTATTCACCCCGAGCCTGGAGGCGATGGAGCGCCGGGTCCTGGGATCGGGAGAGTAAAAGACCACCCGCGTTATTTCCTCCCTGGCCAGGTCCGCCTTATCGAGAAGGCCGGAAAGGGCCTCGGGAAGGTGGGCGAGGATTCCCTTGTCGGTTATGAACTTGGCGTCGCCCGACTCGACGCCGGTCCCGCCTTCCCTCCTCCAGTAATCCAGGAACGCCCGGTTGGTGGAATAAAAACCCTCGATCACCGCCACCGGGTCCTCCGTCCCGATTACCAGCGCCGCCGCGCCGTCACCCAATACTCGCTCGAGGGGGTCGCCCGGCTTGGCCGGACGAGCGTCCGAGGCGACGGCCGCGGCCTTTTTCGCCTCGCCGCTTTTGACCGCCTCGTAGGCCGCGCGAAGGGCCTGGGTCCCCGCCCGGGTGGACCCGGTCAGGTCCGCGGCCATGACGTCGGTCCCCAGGTCCGCCGCGGCCGCCACGACGGCGGCGTTCTGGTGCTCCATGTATGGAAGCGTGGTGGAGGCCAGGTAGAGCCTGTCCACCTTGTTCCTTCCGTTTTCCAGACAATCGAGCAAGGCCTCGGCGGCCATGGTAATGGGGTCCTCATCGTAATTGGCCGCGCTTCGAGACCCCTTTTTCGACCCTCCCCACTGGGAGGACAGGACCTCTCCCCTCAGCCTGTAGCGGGGGACGTAACATCCCCAACCGGTTATTCCGATCATAGTTTCCTCCGTGCTCCCGGGCCGCCGGCCATGAACCAGGGGCTTATCCTTTTATCAATCGCAGAATTTTTTGAGCGATCTTGGATGGAGAGTCGTGGTCGGTGGGCACGACGTGAACGGCGGTCTCGCGATAAAGGGGGGTCCTTGCGGCGAGCACCTCCTCGACCTCGTCGGTAAAGGACTTGCCCGTGAGCGAGGGCCTTTGGTCGTCGGCCGCTATGCGGCCGATAATGGTGGGGACCTCGGCGGTAAGCCAGACCGCGAGGCCGGACTTCTTCAGAAGCTCCCGGTTTTTCTCGCGCAGTATTATCCCGCCCCCGCAGTCGAGCACCAGGTCTTGCCCGGCGGCGGCCTCCTCGAGGACCTCGGACTCGAGGTCGCGGAAGCGCTCCCATCCGCTCTCCTTGACTATTTGAGGAATGGACATTCCCGCCCTCTCGACGATGGCGGCGTCGAGGTTGACAAGGGACATGCCCGCGATTTCAGCCAGTATTCGGGCCACGGCCGACTTGCCGGTACCCCTGTAACCGATAAGGGCGACGTTCATGTCAGATGAGATTGGCGGCGTAGATGACGTTCCTGGTCGTTTCCTTGCCGCGGTACATGGCCTTGTCGGCCAGGTGAATGAGCTCGGACTTGGTCTCGGCGTCGTCGGGGAAGGTGGCAACGCCGATGCAGCAGGTCAGGGTCAGATCGAGTCCATCCTTGATCTTGATCACGGTCTCCTCCATGGCGCTCCTTATCCTCTCCGCCACCCTCGTGGCCCCCTCCCGGTCGGTCTCGACCAGGATCACGATGAACTCGTCGCCCCCGTACCGGATGACCACGTCGATCTCGCGCACGCAGTTCTTGATGAGCTTGGCCGTCTCGATCAGGACCTTGGAGCCGACCAGGTGTCCGTAGGTGTCGTTGACCCTCTTGAAGTGGTCCAGGTCCATGAACAGCACGGAGAGGTGGCTTTTGAAGCGGTAGGCCCTTTTCAATTCGGTCTGAAGGGACATGTCCAGGTAGCGGGTGTTGAAAAGCCCCGTAAGGTCGTCCACGAACACCAGCCTTTGCGCGTCCACGTATTTGAAGGCGTTCTCGAAGGACAGGTGAATCTGCTCGGTAATGAACCTGGCCGTTCCCAGGTCCATGCGGTCGAAGGAAAGGGCCTGATCTCTCCTGAAGGTGACGATCACGCCCTCGAGGGCCTGGGGAACCAGCACGGGCATGACCAGGGCCGAGTGGACCCTGAGCTGTTTGCCGACCGTTCCCTTTTTGACGCATTTGGGGTCCTCGAGCACGGCTATGCGGGAGGGGGTTTCCTCGAGGTCGTACTTTAACAACTCGCGCATCAGCGTCTCGGCCTCCTCCTCCTCGATCCCCACCCTGGACTTGACCGACCATTCGCCGTTGGTCCGAAAGAAGCTGAGGCCGATTTCCCCCTGCAGGGCCTGGAGCACGGCGTCGAGGGAAAAGCTGTAGAGCTTGTCCAGGTCGAGGCAAAGGCTGACGCGCTGGCAGGTCTCGTAAAGGGTAAGAAGGTTTCGAAGCTCGCTGTTCTCGTCGAACAGGTGCCGAAGCTCGATGGTCCTTTTCACCGTGAGCTTCAGTTCCTCGGGGTTGATGGGCTTGGTCAGGTAGTCGGCGGCCCCGCTTTTAAGGCACCTTACGGCGCTCTCGACGGAGGCGTAGCCGGTCATGATGATAACGTCGATCTGCGGATTGATCTGTTTGGTTTTCTCGAGGATGTCGATGCCGCCGATGCCGGGCATGACCAGGTCCACCAGCATGATATGAAAAGGCTCTCTTCTCAGTATCTCGAGGGCCTCCTCGCCGGTGTAGGTTGACCGGACGTCGTAGCCTTCCTTGCCCAGGACCTCGGAGCAGAACTCCTGGTAAAAGGCGTCGTCGTCAACTACGAGTATTCTTCCTTTGTTCATTTCAGGCGAAAATTTCCAATCTCTTTATATACATGCCAGGAAAGGAAGTGTCAATCCCGCTCGTTTTTTCGCTTTATCCAGCTCATGCCGGTTCGTTGGCGATTAAAGCGGTCCTCAATAAAATCAACGATCCAGCCGGCAATGTCGATAATATCCTCAAAGGGTCACTCTCGTTTTCTTCCAAATTTTTCGCGCGGCGCATGAGATGATTGTCTCGGCGGCGGTCCTGGCCGTACCCAAACGAGGGACACGGATCATGACGACCAGGTTTTACATTATTAAGGGAGTCAACCCCGCTAATTCCCCGAATGGCCGGAGGACCCTATAATGGCCGCGGCTTCGATATAACTCCAATGATTTATTTTATCTTCACCGCTTGATAATTTTTCCACCGACGATCCAGGCGTCCATAAAAGGAGAGATAAGCCGGCATTTCCAGTGAAGGACGAATGTAAACGACCGAATTTTCGAGGATATTCTCTGAAGGTTGAAGCGAGCGTTAAAAATCGGGACGACTGGATTTGAACCAGCGACTTCCTGCTCCCGAAGCAGGCGCGCTACCAGGCTGCGCCACGTCCCGTAAAGATATACTATAATTGTAGACTCCCTTTTTGTCAAGAAAGGCCAGGCCGGGGCGGGGCGCCAAAAAGGCGCAAAGTCTAGGTTTGACGCCGGACAAAATACTCTGTTAAGCTCTTATTATAAAATAATAAAATTGTATCCAGATGGCGCCCTTCAAACTGACTTTCTTGCTTTTGTCTTCTAAGCTCAGCGACATGTAAAGACGCTATTTCAGATGGGCTTGTCCGCTCTCGCGGCCCTGACTCAAACGCGCGGATTGGATCGGGCGCGTCATATCGATCGTTATCATTTTTACGCGGGCTTGACTTGAACGAGGATTCGGGTGGAAAATAACCTGTCCGGGCCGGATACGGACGGCCGAGAAAAACAAGGAAGGTTTTATCATGGAAGTATTGGAAACTGCCAGAAAGAAAAAACACGGCGCCCTGTCCGAATACGACTCGAAGCGCCTTCTGTCCGAGTATGGAGTACCCGTGACCAGGGAGAGGCTGGTTAAATCGCAAAAAGAGGCGGTGGAGGCGGCCGAGGAACTGGGATACCCGGTGGTGATAAAGGCCTGCGGTCCCGACCTCACCCACAAGACCGAGCTTGACGCCATCAGGCTGGGCCTTGACGGCCCCAAGGCCGTCCGCCAGGCCATGCGGGAATTAAAGGACGCAACCAAGGGCCACAAGCTCCAGGGCATGCTGGTACAGGAGATGGTCAAGGGACAGCGCGAGCTGGTGATGGGACTGATCCGGGACCAGCAGTTCGGTCCCTGCGTCATGTTCGGCCTTGGCGGCATCTACACCGAGATACTAAAGGACGTGGCCTTCCGCGTGGCCCCTCTTACCGACCGCGACGCCCGGGAGATGATGGAAGAGATAAAGGGCAAAAAGATACTCGATTCCTTCCGGGGCATGGGCGCGGCGGACAAGGACGTCCTGGCCAAGGCCCTTGTCAACCTGGGCCAGATCGGCCTGGACCACGCGGACGTCAAGGAAATCGACGTCAACCCCCTAATCCTCGCCAAGGACGGAAAGCCCGTGGCGGTCGACGCCCTGGTGGTTTTAAACGGCAAGAAATAATAACCCGACAAGAGGCCATAAGCCCCCTTTCCATTCCCGCCGCCTTGGCCGCGATTCGTTTGAATCCATTATCGCCATAAGCTATATTGCGCTTAATCGAGCCGCGTCAAAAGGAGCGCGGCGGCCGGCGGACCACGCCGCGTCTCATTAATTTCTTCCTTCGCGAGAGGCTTGAAAAGAGTCGATCCGAAAACAGGGGGAGTTGGATGAAAAGCCATATTATCATGCCGGCGATCATAATGGCCGCGCTTTTTTCTTTTGGTGCGAAGGCGGGGGAAAAATACCGGCCCGCGATCGCCGGGCCTTACCGCCCCTTGTTTCAGCCCCGCGAGTATGGCGACGACATAAACGACCATACGGTCTTTCGCGACGGGGAGGGCAACTGGAGGATGATCGGCATCCTCAGTAGTGGGCTGAACCTTTTGAACACTCCCGCCTTCGCCCACGGAGTGGGAAGCTCTTTGGACGAGGTTATGGCCGAGCTTCCCCCCATATTCGGCGAGTATCCGGACAAGCAAAAGAAATGGGCCCCCCACGTAACGGTCGAGGACGGCGTTTATCATCTTTTCGCCGGTCCCGGCAAGATAAGACATTACACCTCCGGCGACGGAGTCAAGTGGTCTTTTCAATCCATCGTCATATCTTCCGACTGGGACGATTTCAGGGACACCATGGTCCTTAAAATATCGGATGGCGTCTGGCTTATGTACGTGACGGACCGCGACAACTCGGTTTCCGTTTACGAGTCGAACGACCTCGAGAACTGGACCGATAAAGGAACGGCTTTTCACGCGGTCAAGCCGGCGGCCGCCTATCCGAAATATATCGATATTTCCTCATGCGAGTCGCCCTTCGTCATCGAGTACTCGGGCTATTATTATCTTTCGGTTTGCCTTACTTCCGGGCTGAAACCCAAGACCTACGCCGACACGGTCATCGTCAGGTCCGAGGACCCTTATCGTTTCGGCGCGTACGCCGGGGGCGGGCCGGGCCAGACCTGCGATTACGTGACCACCCTCGAGGCCCACGCCGCCGAATACGTCCAGGACGAAAAAGGAAACTGGTTCATCACCTCCGCTGGCTGGAGACAATTTCCCACCCCCCCCACCGCTGAAAAAGGGTCACTCAACATTGCCCCCCTCACTTGGGAAAAGGAGTAACCCGCGGCGAGAAATAATTGGATACCCGATCCCGCGTCGCCGCTTTGTCCGTCCGGTTCCGTTTGACGCCGCTTAGGGCCATTTAAAAACAACCAATCCCGGAATCCGCCGTGACAATTAGTCCAATCGTTTTTCCCTCCCCGGCCGAAGGTTTGGCAAAAATGAAAAATCAGAAAAATCAGGGCGGCTAGCCCTTTTTTCCAAAATATTGTATACTTATCGCGGGATACTTGCGCCCGCTCGATCCCCGGATTAATTGATGAATTTGCAACGCCCATTCGCGGAAGGCCTGATCAACAGGATTATCGACGCCGTGCCCGGATATCTGGATAAGGCCGCCGAGTTCTGGGATGAGTTGGTCCAGAAGTTCTCCAGCTTCCTGAGCGACTATACCCAAAACTACGACGTGATCATGAACGCCGATAAAATCCTCATGGGGCTTATCGCCCTGGTTGTTCTTGTTCCCGCCGTTACCGTCTTCGTTCTTCGCCGGCGATCCAACAAGCCTCAAATGATGGCCCGGCCCACCACGCCGAGGGAGGCCAAAAAAGCGGCCAAGCGGGCTTATAAGAGCGGGAACTTCGTAAGGGCGGGAGAGCTTTACGAGCAGGCCGAGGTATACAACAAGGCCCTGGACATGTACGAGAGGGGCCGGGCCTTCGGCAAGATGGCCGGCTTATACGCCAATCAAATGCACATGCCCGAGAAGGGCATCGAGATACTCGAGAAGAACAAGCTTTGGGACCCGGCCGCCAGGATGATGGCCAACATGGGCCGGCACGCCGAGGCGGCGGACTATTATTTCCGCTCCGGCAAGCAGCAGCTCGCGGCGGAGGAATACGACAAGGCCGGCGACATGCTCAAGGCCGGCGAGCTTTACCTCAAGTTGAACAGGAACGAGGACGCGGCGCGCTGCTTCGGGCGGGCCAAGGCCTGGGCCCAGGCGGCGCGGGCGCAAAACGTTATTTTAGTCGAGTTTAAAAAGGCCATCGAGGGGAAATCGACGCCCAAGGACGTGGCCAAGTTCCAGGACCTGGCCAAGAAGACGGCCTACTTTTTCAAGCAGGCGCAAGATTACGGTCCCGCGGCCGATATCCTGTTGTCGGCCAAGATGCCCAAACTGGCCGCCGAGCTTTATCTTCTGGCCGGCGACGAGGCCAAGGCGGCGGAGCTTTTCCTCGAGGACTTGGATTACAAGCGGGCGGCCGAGCTTTTCAGCAAGGCCGGCGACCGAAGGCGGGCCGCCGAGATCATGGCCCAATACCACCAGAAGCAAGGCAACGAGCTGGAGACGGCGCGCTACCTGGTCATGGCCGAGGATTACCTGGGCGCGGCGGACATATACGCTGGTCAGAACGAGTACGAGAAGGCGGCCCAGCTTTTCATGAAGGGAGGCGACTCGAGGGCGGCCTCGGAGATGTTCGTGCTGGCCGGGCAGACGGAAAAGGCCCTCCAGATTTTCGAGAAAACCGGGGACCTCGAGTCAGCCATCAGGCTTTGCGAGGAAGCGGGAGACGACTCGGCCCTGGCTGGACTATACGCCCGGACCAAGCGCTTCTTCGAGGCGGCCGCCCTTTACCAGGACAAGGGGCTTTTCGACAAGGCGGCCGAGTTCCTGGAGAAGGTCTCGGCCGAGGACCCCCGGTTCGCCGAGGCCAACTACAAGCTGGGCCAGATACTGATGGAAAAGGGGGACTTTCCCGGGGCCCTGCACAAGTTCCAGATCATGGCCTCCCGCGTTCCCCTCAGCGCCCATAGCCTGGACCATTACTACATGCTGGCCATGGCCTATGAAAGGAACGACGAGCTCATGTACGCCATGAACCTGTACCAGCAGATCATGGCCTTCAACTACCATTACAAGGACGTGGCCATGCGCGTCAACGGCGTGGCCAAGAAGCTGGCCGAACATCACGGCGCGGCCTATAACGCCACCCGCCCCGGCTCGGGCTGGGGCCGCCCGGGCGGGACCATCGCCGAGCGCTACAAGGTGGTCAAGGAACTTGGCCGGGGCGGCATGGGCGTGGTCTACATGGCGGAGGACACCCACCTGGGACGCAACGTGGCCTTCAAGGTCATGGCCGAGGAGTTCAAGACCAACCAGCAGATGGTGGCCAGCTTCGTGAGCGAGGCCCGGAGCCTGGCCAAGCTCAACCATCCCTACATCGTCTCGATCATCGACGCGGGGGAGGAGAGCGGCGTTTACTTCATCATCATGGAGTTCATCGAGGGCAAGGACTTCAAACAGCTCATGGGCAAGAACAAGAGGCTGCCGGTGGCGGCGGGGGTCAACGTTTTCATGCAGCTCTGCCAGGCCCTCGATTACGCCCACGGCCTTAAGATCATACACCGCGACATCAAGCCGGCCAACATTATGTGGACCAGCACCCAGACCATCAAGATCATGGACTTCGGCCTGGCCAAGGTCATGGACAAGATGCGGGAGGGCAGGACCGTGGTGGCGGGCACTCCATATTACATGTCGCCCGAGCAGACCCTGGGCCGCAACGTGGACCACCGGTCCGACATCTACTCGATGGGCGTGAGCGTGTACGAGCTACTTACCGGGAGCGTGCCCTTCATGGAGGGGGACATAGGCTATCACCACATCCACACTCCCCCGACGCCGCCCACCCATCTCAACAACCAGATTCCGCCCGAGCTCGAGCGCATTATCCTCAAGTGCATGGCCAAGGACCAGAACCAGAGATACCAATCCGCCCGGGAAACCTTCGAGGACCTGACGCGGCTGCAAAATCAGGCAAGGAGTTGAAAATGATATTCAAGCACAGGGAGACGGGTCCCCTCATGGTGAACTGCTACGTCATCGGGGACGAGAAGACCAGGGAGGCCGTGGTCATCGATCCCGGCGGAGACGCCGAGGCCATCCTCTTCCTGCTCAAGGAGGACGACCTCACCCTGAAGGCGATTATCAACACCCACTCCCATTTCGATCATATCGGGGGCAACTCCGGCCTGAAAAGGGCCACCGGCGCCGATATTATCATCCACCCGACGGAAAAGGACATGCTCACGGGCATGAACACCCTGGCCGAGCAGTGGGGCATACCCTTCGAGCCCTCGCCCCCCGCCGACAAGACCATGGTCGAGGGTGACGTGATCGAGGTGGGCGACGTGAAACTCGAGGTCCTTCACGTTCCCGGCCATTCCCCCGGCGGCGTGGCCCTCAAGATAAGGGACATGCCCATGGTGGTGGTGGGCGACAGCCTTTTCCAGTTCTCCATTGGCAGGACCGACCTGCCGGGAGCGTCCCATCAGGCGCTCATCACCGCCATCAAGCAAAAGCTCTTCCCCCTCGGCGACGACTGCGAGGTCTACCCCGGCCACGGTCCGGCCACCCTTATCGGAAGGGAAAGGAAGTACAATCCATTCCTCACCGACGGCGGAGTCGGGGGAGGACCAAGTATAATCATCCCCTGAAAGGGAAGCTCCAATGCTGACGGACAAGGAAATAGTGCTTGGCGTTACGGGCGGCATCGCCGCCTACAAGGCCCCCGAGCTGGTGAGAATGCTGATGAAGGACGGGGCCAGGGTCACCGCGGTCATGACCGCCAACGCCCAGCGCTTCGTCGAGCCGCTTCCCCTCTCGGTCCTGACCAAAAGGCCGGTGTTCACCGACCTGTTCGCCTCCGAGAAACCGGGGAGTATTAACCATATCGAGGTGGCCGACGGGGCCGACCTGTTGCTCGTCGCGCCCGCCACCGCCAATATCATCGCCAAGCTCGCCCACGGCCTGGCCGACGACGCCCTCTCGACCATGGCCCTGGCCTGCCGCGCTCCCCTCCTCATCGCGCCCGCCATGAACGTCAACATGTACGCCCACCCGGCCACGGCCGAGAACGTCGAGAAGCTGAGGTCGAGGGGCGCCTGCTTCGTGGGGCCCGAGGTGGGCGAGTTGGCCTGCGGCTGGGAGGGGAAGGGACGCCTGTCCGACCTGGACGACGTGGTCGAGGCCTGCCACATGGCGCTCTCCCCCAAGGACCTGAAAGGAAAGCGGGTGATGGTGACCGCCGGTCCCACCCGCGAGTTCTTCGACCCCGTCCGTTACATATCCAACCGCTCCTCCGGCAAGATGGGCTACGCCGTGGCCAGGGTGGCCAGGAGGAGGGGGGCCGACGTCTGCCTCATCACCGGGCCCGTGGCCTTGAAGCCCCCGCCCGGCGTCGAGATTATCAAGGTGACCACCGCCCGCCAGATGTACACCGAGGCCCTGAGGGAGGCCGAGAAGGCCGATATCGTGGTCAAGGCCTCGGCCGTGGCCGACTACCGCCCCATCGCCGAGGTCAGCCAGAAAATCAAGAAGACCTCGGACAACAAGCTCAACATCGAGCTGACCGAGAACCCCGACATCATCGCCACCATCGGCCAGAAAAAGAAAAAACAGATACTGGTGGGCTTCGCCGCCGAGACCTCCGACCTCATCAAGCACGCCGAGGTCAAGCTCAAGGAAAAAAACCTCGACCTCATCGTGGCCAACGACGTGACCCGGACCGACGCCGGCTTCGATACCGACACCAACGTCGTGATGATTATCGACAGAAACGGACGCCGGGCCCAGTGGCCCCGCATGACCAAGACCGAGGTCGCCTACAAGCTCTTCGACAGAATCCTGGCCATGATCGCCCGCGACCAGAAAAGAAGAAAAAGAAGCCAGGATAATAGCGTCAACGATTGAAGTCAGCGGGTGGACCAGCCGGCGGGTGGCCCAAAAAATCCAAGAGTCCCAAAGGAGCACCGGCCTAAAGCCCAGGGTGACAACCCTGGGAAAATGAGTATACAAAAATCATTTTCAGACCTGAAAGGGCGGCGCAAAGGAAACAACACACATTAATAGCTATCCTATACACAGCGTTTTAATTAATTGCGCGTGATCTTTTTTACTGACTATAGAAACCACCATATCATTATGGTTATTTATGCACAAATACTGCTGACGCTGCGTATAAAATGGAGACCTAACATGATATTTCCTAAATATATATCAATTTTGCTAATAATTGTGGCCGCATATACGGCCACAATGTGCTCCAATTCCAATGAATTAAAAGAGTCGTATTTCAAATTGCCGATGAAAAAAGCTTATACCTATACAGGCTATCTTGTTGATATTGGAGAGAAAGCTCAGAGAAGCCATACCGTTACAAATATAACCGTGGTTAACAAAACTCTAAACAAATCAACCAATACCTACGAAATTGATATAATCTATTCTTTTAAAGGCAGAGATATAATCATGAGCGATACAATTTACATAAATATTGATGAGGGTACGGCTTCAGACTCGGAGATGAAAGATAGGTCAATAAAACTTCAGCTTGTCGATCGAAATGATAAAAAGGCCACAAAATGGAGCCGCGGTAAATTTAAATACAATATATTAGAGGAATATTCCGCGGAATTCCACGGGCAAGAATATAAAATAACCGTTCTGGAAATATCACCTAAAAATAAAGAACTGATCCCCATGAAATATATTTTCCATCTCAACTCTGAGTTAGGCGTGTATAAAAGCATTATTACTGATTATGCCGATAACGTGGAATACCACGCTTCCCTTATTGAAATTATACCTCATGAATAACTTATAATACAGCTCTCCTATGTGGTTACGGCGGAGGTCTTACGCCTGAGGGCAATGGGTTACTTATTCCCAAAACCGTTTGCCTCTCTCGCCTCACCATCCAGACGTTCATAGCGGCCCGATTCATCGGGCTTCCGAGCGAGCTTGGGCGACGCGAGCTAATAGGCCCGCGCTTCAGCGCGGTTTACTCGGTGGCCCGCGTTATCGATCGAGGGCGTTTTAACGTCCTTCTCGAGACGAACGCTTCAGCGACCCATTCCCGGGCTCGATCCGCGGGTGGCCGGTTTTGATAAAAACCTTGCCGTTGAAATCGTGGATGGAATGAAAAAGTCTTCAAAGCCCGTACGTAACTTCAAGAAGTCTCTCGAGGAAGGCTTCTCCTCGGTGGACGCGTTGGAACTGGCGTCCACGGATTGAGAATAATATTATTCGAAGGCAAGCACGCAATTTTTTTACTTCTCCCTTTGAGCGGCGCGTTATTATTACGATCGGCGTTGGAGGCGCTTGGCCCGCGTGGTTTTCTCGAAACCGGCCGGGCCATCGAAGCAGGTCGCCAAAAAAGAACCGGCGGCCGACCTCGCGGGGCGGCCGCCGGGGATGGACTCGGGGTGATTATCCCTTGGCGTAGCTGGCGCCCTTGTCGTAGGCCTCGAGGTTTATCTTGAGGCGGTCGCCTTTTCCCTCGGAGGTGAGGATGTACTTCATGGCGTCCTTTACCATGTCCTCGGTGAGGACCCCGGTTATCTCGCGGTAGGCCCCGAGCATGATCATGTTGGCCAGGTAGGGCGCGTTCATCTCCTGGGCCAGGTCGGTGACGGGGATGCCGTAAAAGCAGCAGTCGGTCTCCCCCTTTTCCGCGTCCTTGATGACGGATGAGTTGTACACTATCTTGCCGCCGGGATTGATGCCGGCCTTGAACCTGGCGAAGGTCCCCGGCTCCATGGTGATGGCGTTGTCGTAGTTGGACAAGATGGGCGCGGCTATCCGCTCGTTCGAGAAGATGACCGTTATCAGCGCCGCGGCCCCCCGCATGGCGCCCATGTAAATGGGGAAGCGGGTGACGTGCTTGTATTTCGAGAAGGCCGCCTGGGCCAGCACGTAGCCGATGGTTATGACTCCCTGGCCGCCGGTCCCTCCCACGATAACCTCGTGTCTGTCTCCATTGCTAGTCATTTTTCCCTCCCGGCCTTAGCAGGGCTTTTCCGTGTTCTTGATTTCCCCGAGGGGGAATTCCCTGGCCATGGTTTCCTCGACGAACCTGGGCCCGTCGGCGGGCTTGATCTTCTGGTTGGGAGGGCAGGCCGATAGTATCTCGATGAAGCTGTATCCCTTGCCCGCGAGCTGGTTCTCGATGCCCGTGATCAGGGCCTTCCTGGTCTTGGCGAAGTTCTTGAGGGAGTTCACCGCGCCTCGATAAGAGAAGACCACGCCCTTCATCTGGGCCATGACCTCGGCCATGTGGATGGGGAACCCCTGGGTCTCGCAGTCCCTGCCCTCCGGCGTGGTGGCGGTCTTCTGTCCCACCAAGGTGGTGGGCGCCATCTGGCCGCCGGTGGTGCCGAAGTTCATGTTGTTGAGGAAGATGGTCGTCAGCTTCTCGAAGCGCTGGGCCGCGTTCATGATCTCGGCCATGCCGATGGCCGAGGCGTCTCCGTCTCCCTGCATGGTTATAACCAGCCTGTCCTTGCCCAGGACCCGCTTCATGCCCGTGGCCACCGCCGGGCCGCGGCCGTGGAGGGCCACCAGGCCGGACATGCCCTTGATGTAGTGCATGTTGACCATGCTGCACCCGATGCCGGTGATAAGCACCGTCTTGCCCAGGGTATCCGTGGCCGCCAGGGCCTCCATGAAGCAGTTCAGGATGATCCCGTAATGGCAGCCGGGGCAGAAATGAGGCGGGATGATCGCCTGATGCATGGGATTGGGGGCGTGCAATATTTCCTTGGCTTCTTCATTCATGAGGCTAACCTCCTGATTTCCTCGAGGATGGGAGCGGGATAGAGAAGGCCTAGACCGCCGGGCTCGTTCCTTTTCTCGATCCCGATAAAGCTCAGCTTGTCCTTGCCGCCCAGCACCCGCTCCACGTCGTAGACCATCTGGCCCTGGTTGTCCTCAACCATGAGAACGCTTTTGACCTTCTTGCCCGCCTCGGAGATTTCCTTTTCCGGGAAAGGCCACAAGGTGATGGGACGTAAAAGGCCGGCCTTGATCCCGTCCTTCCTCGCCCAGTTGATGGCCTCCATGGCCGTCCGCGCCGTCGAGCCCCAGGCGATGACCATGATGTCGGCGTCGTCCATCAAATGGGACTCGACGCGGACCTCGTTCTCCTGAATCTTGGCCCATTTCTCCTTCATGCGGGGGAAGTAGCCCCCGTAGGTGAAGGGCATGTAGGTGTCCATGATAACGGGCCAGTTGTTGTTGTCGCCGCTGGGCTTGATGGCCCAGTTCTTCTCCGGCAACTCGCCGAAGTCCAGGGTCTTGACCTCGATGGCCTCCGCGCTTTGGCCTACGATGGCGTCGGAGAGGACTATCGTGCACATGCGGTACTTGTCGGCCAGGTAGTAGGCGAGCTGGACCAGGTCGTGGCACTCCTGCACGGAGGAGGGCGAGAGCACGACGTTGGGGCAGCCGCCGTGGCCCGCGGACTTGGTGGCCAGGTTGTAGTCCGTCTGGCCCGTGGCGATCGAACCCGAGCCCGGCCCGCCGCGCTGGACGTTGACCACCACGCAGGGCAGCTCGATGGCGTGGGCGCCGGAAAGTCCCTCCTGCATAAGGGAGTAGCCCGGGCTCGAGGTGCTGGTTATGGCCCTTGCCCCGGCGGCCACGGCCCCCACCAGCATCTGGATCGAGGATATCTCGCTCTCCGTCTGAACGAAGGTCCCGCCCGCCTTGGGAAGGTTGTTCGCGAAAAACGCCGGGATTTCGTTCTGGGGCGTGATGGGATACCCGAAAAAGAACTTGCAGCCGGCGGCCAGGGCCCCGTGGCCGATGGCGTCGTTGCCGGTGCACATTATTCGCTTTGTCTCAGACATCTATTCCTCCCGTCCCGATGAGCATGCATCGGCCCGTATCGAGGCGAGGCTCAACCCGCCTTCTTGTACTTGTAGACCGTTACCGCGAAGTCCGGGCACAGCTTGTTGCAGGCGCCGCAGCCGGTGCAATCGTCCATGTTCACCGGCTCGGGGTAATAATAACCCGCCTGGTTGAAGCTCTCCCGGATTTCAAGGCAGTTTGACGGACAGACCGTCACGCAAATCCCGCAGCCCTTGCAGGCGCTTTGTTTGATTTCGACCTCGAATTTTGCCATGTCTTGTCTCCGTTTTTTTGCCTTTTGAAAAAAACTTCCAAAGCACTATATAGATTGCTTGACAATTACATCACGAATATATACAATAACGACCGTAATTTGTCAAGGAAATAATGCGATTGAAAAAACAAGGTGACGGGATATCTATATTACTAATTTATTGTAAATAAAGGAGATATAATCTGTAATGAATCTCTGTTCGCTCGTAACCTATCAAAAAGACGAAACTTATGTTAAATGTCGTCTGTATTGTACTATATAGTTAACTGTGCAAAATCAGGGAGTACTGCATGGCGGCGCCTAAAAAAATGAAAATAAGCCAACTCGAGGAAATCACCCGAACGCCAAGGACGACCATACATTACTATATCAGGGAAGGACTCCTCACCCGGCCCGACAAAACCGGCAAAACCATGGCCTATTACGACTCCTCCCACGTCAGAAGACTCGAGCTTATAAGGAAAATCCAAAAGGACTATACGAGCCGGAAGAACAAGTCCTATATGCCCATCTCCCTCTTAAAGGAAAAGCTCGAGGAGGAAACGAGGAAAATCTCGGAGTACGGCGAGTTCATCTCCGGCGCGGCCGGGGAGGGGACCGGCCCAAAGCGCTCGCGCCGCATGGAGATCATCGAGGCCGCCTTCCGGCTGTACTCGGAAAAGGGCTATTACTCGACCAACGTTCGGGACATAGCCCGGGAGGCCGGCATCTCGCCCTCCGCCTTTTACATTTACTTTCCCGACAAGCGCGAGCTGTTCGGAGAGGTGATAGACTTCGTGATCGCGGGCATATCCTCGGACCTCCGCCATGCCCTCGAGGAGGAGGACGAGATGCGGCGGCCCGTGGTTTTCCTCAAGGTCTTCCGCGACAACTACCCCAAGATGGGCGAGATACTCAGCCAGCTCCGGGCCGGCGTGGCCCTGGACGACCGGTGGGCACGGGACAAGCTGAACAAGGTCTACTGGGACATGACCAAGGTCATGGCCGGGGAGGTCAAGAACGCGGCCGACGCCGGCCTCACCCGCGAGACCGACCCCGAGCTTTTGGCCTTCTTCATCGTGGGCATGGCCGAGATCGTCATCAACCTGACCTCCCTTTACGACAAGTACTCCTACGAGAGGCTCGCCCTCTTCGCCTCCGACCTCTACGTCAACGGCGTCGCCCCCCGCGACGACCGGAGCCGCGCCTTCTACAAGAAACTCATCGAGGAGATAGTCAAGGCCCTGCCCGAGAGGTGACCACCTTGTCCCGGGTAGCCCCGTCATGCATTTTCGCAAAACGCATGAGCCATAACCCCGCGATCTATACTCGCCCCCCAAAAGCCTGGCCCAAAACTTGAAGAAAAGCGAGTTAAGTATAATGTCCCCAGAACCCCTGTCCCCAGAACCCCCTTGCCGAACCGGACGTCGCGGTAAATTCGGAATATGGACTTGTCCCGCCTGGGGTCGGCCACCACCCCTTGCGAGATTTTCTTAAGACGCTCGCCCATGGCCGCCACGAAGGCCCGCGCCGGCTCGAGCACCTCCTGCTCGTAGTCGCCTTTCCTCTCCTCGAACCAGGCCTTGTCGTTGTTTTTCGCCAGCTCGGATAAAAAGCTCACCGTCTCCCTGGGAAAACCGTCGAAACCGCCTTTCGTCATTTAAGCCTCCTTAAAACGCCGGCGCTGAAGTCGGAATAGCCGCGCATAAAGATTATAGACGGCTCGCGGCCGGTTGGCGACGGTCATGGAGAAAAATCACCAGGGGTGTTCCACTTCATGGGCCTTAAGTTGTTGAATGAACATTTCGTTCAACTCGCTTTGTTTGGCGAAAGCCTCCATGGCCTCCTTCACGTAACCTGGTGGACCGATGGCGGAGCACCGGTAATAGTCGGCTTTAGAATACAGACCGTAATATCGATAGGTTAGAATTTGGAGCTTGATCGCTTTTGGAAAATCTTCATTTTCCACTAATTTTTTCTTTGTTACGTTTTTTTTCAATGTCAAAAGCGTTTTTACCTTGGTAGTCGCAAATCTTCGGATCTGCGCCGTTCTCTAATAGCATTTTTACCATCTCAACCTGGCCCCTTGTAACAGCGCTATGCAGTGGCGTACTCCCCTGATCGTCTTGAGCGCGTGGGCGGCCAGGATTTTGAGTTTTGCTTTTCTCCCTATCCATATACCGCGACGAAAAGGCAGGCGAAGACTGGCATGGAAAGCGATAACGACCGTTACAGCCCCGAGATGAATTCCCTCATGACCTCAAAGTAATCTTTCTTATTGAAGGCCTGGACGTCGTTATGACCTCCCACCGGGAAGATATGCAGCCGGGTCTTGGCCGGGTCTCCGTAGGACGCCAGGAGTTTTCCGTTTTCCACCGGGACTATATCGTCGAAGGGCGCGTGCATGATCAGGATGGGACCGCCAAAGGCCTTGAGCTTTGACTCCTGATCGAAAGCCTCTTGCAGGTCCCTTTTCAGGACGTCCACCTCGACGTCGAACCTCTCCAAAATGGACGCCATCTTGTCGATCCACAGGTCGAACCTGGCAATGCCGCTCTCGATGACCAGGGCCCTGGCTCCTCCACCCAGGTCCGAGGCCAACTCGGCCGCGGCCAAAGACCCGAGCGACCTGCCCATGATGATTATCCGGTCGGGCGGGACCCCTATGCTTTCGACGAGAAACTTCCAAGCCGCCCGGCAGTCCTCGAGCAGTCTGGGCAGGTTGGGTCTTCCCGTGGACAGGCCGTACCCCCGGTAATCGACCACCAGCAGGTTGGCCCCCAGGGCCTCGACGCTCTTATGGAAGTCATACAGGTAATCGGTCATCACCTCCCCGTTGCCGTGAAAAAAGATAACCGCCGGCGCCTTCTCGAGGGGATGATACCAGTAGGCGCCCAGCTTGTCGTCCTTGACCGGTATGCTCACTATCTCTCCGCCGGGGATATCCGGGACGTCCGCCTCCGTCAGTGGAGTGGGGTAGAAAAGCACTTGCGTTAAAAGTGGATGATCGAGAGTGCGCCTTATGTCTTTTTCCATCTTTTCCTCCTCAATCTCGCGCGATATTACTCGCCGGCGGGCAAAGTCATCTTATTCTTGCACGCTCCGATTCCCATTTCATCTTTTGCTCGGTGGTGACCGACTTCTCGATGGCTTTGTCGAGATATTCCGCCGCCCTCTTCCGGTCTCCCGGCCCGCGGGCGTGGACCAACCCCAGTCTTCCCAATACCTCGGGGTTGTCGGGGTCGTAGGCCAGGGCCGACTCGAGGACCCTTACCGCCTCGCCGCCTCCCGAGCGGCCGGCCTCCCCGCTCTCGACCAGGAGGTCGGCCAAGTTGATGGCCGGCGAAAGGGAACCCGGACTCGCGGCCAGGGCCCTTCGATAATAATCCATGGCCTTGTCCCAATCGCCTTTTTTATAGGACAGGTTGCCCAGGTTGTTCAAGGCCTCGGCCGAGGCGGGATCGATCTCGAGCGCTCTCTTGTAACAAGCCTCGGCCTCGGCGAGCCTTCCGAATGCCGCGTACTCCATGCCCAGATTGACCTGGACCGCGCTCGAGGCCGGGGCCTTGGACATGGCGTCGCGCCACAGGGCAAGGCCGCTTGAATAGTCGGCCGCCCTCGATACGGTCAGGACGGAATAAAGAACGACCACCGTGAGCGCCAGGGCCATGGATAAGGTTTTCTTCTTCCCCGCAAGCCCATTGACCATCGCCGCCGCGGGCCAGGCGACGGCCAGGACGGACAGGTAAATCCTGTTCTCGTTGATCGGGACCACGAGCGGAACGACCGTGCTGGTAGGCGCGAGATAAAGCATGGAAAAAAGAAGAGCGAAAGAAGACTCTTTGGATATTCGGCGAACCGAAAAGGATATGGCGACCAGAGCGGCAATCCCGATCGGCTTTAGGAGCCATAGAAAGGTGAAGGCCCCCGCGGCCCCCGGCGCCTCATGCTCGATGGACGGGTTGACGGGCAGGACCAGAAGTTTCGCGTAGGTCCAGAAGGCGCCGACCTGCATGGCCAGGTAGTGGCCGACGGTCCAAGGCCGCTGGGGCGGGAACAAGGTGGGGGCCGAATGGACCCGGCGATAGACGAGATATACAAGGAAAGCGAGGGTGAGAACGGCAAGAACCGCGGCCAGCTTCTTGCCGCCTTGTCCCGAGACCAAGCCCCGGAAAGAGGAAACCTTATCCCCCGCGCCGTTTTCCTTATTGAAGATGAAGGCCCAGAGGATAATGGCCGCGGGCAGGGTCGAGATCGAGGCCTTCACGAAGAGCCCGGCCAGGAAAAGCACCGAGATGGACGCGGCCTTTATGGTCGCCGATCCAAAGGGACCCCGCGAGTCCTCGTCCTCATTCCAAAGGGACGCGAATAAAATAAGGCCCGCCAGGTAAAAAGTGGACGAAAGCAAAGTCGAGCGGCACGTCACGTATCCCACCTGAATGGACTGGAGGGGATGGACCAGGAACAACAAAGCCGCCAGAGGGGCGAGGCTTTTCAGACTCCTCGTTTTCATGGTCAGGAAAAGGACCAGCAGGGCGTTGATGGAGTGGATGACCAGGTTGGTGGCCCTGAAGGCGGATGGTTTTCCACCCGACCTTTGCCAGTCCAGGGCGTAGGTCCAGGTCAACAGGGGACGGGTCATGGCGCCGTTAAACCGCGAGGCGCTCTCGGGATTTTGAAAATAATAAACCGGGTTCAGGGTGGTCTTGATACTCGGGTTGTCTCGTATGGTATGGATATCGTCGTAAATAAAGGGAGAGTCCAGATATCCCCGAAAGACGACCCAGGAAGCGGCGATGGTCGCAACGACCGCCAGGACGAAAAGCCATTTGTTTTTATCAAGGCCAGGCATCTCAAAGATATGGCGATTATACCAATAGGCGCGGAAAATTAAACGCCGGCCCCATGAACTGGCGCGGAGGCGGTGGATAAGCGATAATGCCTTATCGAACCCGATCGTCACGCGCACCGAAAACGGGAGGACACAATGCGAGGAAAAACGCGCCTTAAATACATTCTCGCCGCCATGGCCTGTCTGGCTTTGCTTTCTTTCACGGCGGCCGGACTGGAAAAGCAAAGGCCCGGGATTAACGCCTGGAACCAGCTTAATTCCCTTGTTCGGATCGGGACGGTCAACATGGTGATGGACTTGTCTTCCCGGGACATGGTCGATCCCGCGATCGACGACGGCGCCACTTTCTCCTATTTTGCCCGGCCCAGCTTCCAGATAGGGATCAGGGGAGAGCAGCAAGCCACCCAGGTGATCGACGGCCACCTCTGGACCGGGGCCGCCGAGTGGTTCGCCATCGCCGGCCCGGACGACGAGGTGGTGAATAAAAGAATCTGGACCCTGCGCGACGGATACCTTCCACAAGTGGGCTACTCGATCATAAAGGACGGCGTAAGGTACAAGGTGGCCTTCTTCCAGTTCCGGCTTAATGACGACCCGGGGTCCGACGCGGTCGACTTCGCCCGAGTCGAGGCGGAAAATATAAGTGATGAAAGCCGCGAGGCGGCCTTTGGCGGCGGCTTCATGTATGGCCCGACCGACCACCGCTGCCAGAACATAAGACGGATGAAATTCAATCCGTTCTGGTCCTACGAGATGACGGACAAGGCGGCGGTCCGGGACGGCAAACTGATATACGCGTGGCAAGACCGGCCCGACTCGGTCCTGGCCAAACCGGGCAAGGAGTACGAGGGGCCCTTTACGGGCGCGGGGCGGACGACCCCCCTTTGCATGGCCAGGTATAAAAGGACCCTCGCTCCCGGCGAGAGCGCCAGGGCCGACTTCGTTATTCCCCAACTTCCCATGGACCCCGCAAAAGTTGACGAACTCACGGCGGCCGACTATGACGAGCGGCTCGAGGCCATGGCCGATTACTGGAACGCGTGGCTCGAGGGCGGTACGTCCATTTCCGTTTCCGAGAAAAAGATACGCGACGCCTGCCGGGCCTACGTGATCCACGCCCTGATGAGCCAGAACGTCCTTGGCGAGGACGAGGTGGAGCAACACGTGAACCGCCTTCAATATAATCGCTTCTGGCTCCGCGACTCGGCTTTTTTCGTGAGCATGTACGAGAAATGGGGCCAACCCGAGGTCGCCCGCGCCCTTTGCCGGAGGTGTTACGGGTCTCAACTGGAGGACGGCAACTTCCTTAGCAATCGCGGCCAGCTTGACGGCTGGGGCCAGTCCATGTGGGCCTTCGGTACTCACGTCCGGTATACGGGCGACGTGGAGTTCGCCCAGGAAGCCGCTCCCCGGGTCGAGCGCGCCGCGGCCTGGCTCGAGTCGGCCCTGGCCAGGGACGCCTGGGGCGTGATGCCGCCCACCGACGCCCTCGACAACGAGACCATCTACGGCCGCTACACGGGCCACAACTTCTGGGCCATAATCGGGCTCGAGGCCGCGGCCGACGTCATGGAGGCGGCGGGCCGGCCCGAGAAGGCCGCCGAGTATCGGGAGCTGCGGGAGGAATACCGGGCCCGGCTGATCGATCTTCTCCGGGCCATCATGGAGGAAAGGGGCGGGGTCATCACTCCGGGCCTTGACGTTAAGGGCGGCACGGACTGGGGCAACCTCCTCGCCGTGTACCCCGGCCGGGTCCTGGACCCGTGGGACCCGCTGGTGACGGACACCTTCGACAAGGTTCGCGAGGAGCGTATGCAAGAGGGTATCTCCATGTGGCATCAGTCGCTCCATCTGTATATTACCGAGCGCGTGGCCCAGACGGCCCTTGTCCGGAACGAGCAGGAGAAGGCGGTGGGAGACTTTTACGGCATGCTCCTCCACACCGGGTCGTGCCATGAGGGGTTCGAGTGGACCGTCTACCCCTGGGCCGGACGGGACTATTGCATGGACCCCTTGTCCGACCACCACTGCAACTTCCCTCCCCACGGATGGTACGCGGCGGACATGAACATCCTTTTCCGGAACATGCTGATCAGGGAGGACGAGGGCAAGGTCGTGCTTTTCTCGGCCCTCTCCCCCGCCTGGGCCCGGCCTGGAGACGCGGTCGAGGTAAGGGACGCGCCGGCCTATGTCCGGGACGAGGCGGGAAGGCCCCTGCCGCTGACCATATCCTTCAAGGCCGTCTTTGCCGATCGCTCCGTCCATATCGAGTACGGCGCCGAGGCCATGAAGGACGGGGCAAGCGGTCCCGCGGATAATGCCCTGATAATGAGGCGTCCCTATTTCCTCGGTCTCGAGTCGGCCTCCCTGGACGGGAGGGCGATGGAAGTTGGAGACGACCTTTGGCTGCCCCTGGGCAAACACGAGCTCGAGATTACCTTTCAGCGAAAGCCCGCGGAGCAAAAGAGCCACGAGGCCTCGGTGAAATGGTACAAGGACGAATACCGGAGGCGATGGGAAAGCTCCGGCAAATAAGACGGTCTTATGGGTATTTTGAAAGGGCCCGGACTTAGTGATAAGTTCAGACCCGGAGTATAATTCATGCGGATTTCCCTCATATTTCCCCGAGACAAGAAGCAGGTCCACGGCATGTGGCCGCCCCTGGGAATCATCGCGCTTGGAACGCTTCTTCGCGACCTGGGACATGACGTCCGCTGTCACGACACCAGCTTCGACCCTTCGCCCGAGCGCGTCATAGGCGAGATCGGTCGCTTCAAGCCCGAGGTCGTGGGCGTGTCGTGCCTGACCGACTTCGTGCCCCGGGCCCGGGTCTTCGCCAAGGCGGCGCGCCAAGGAGGGGCCGTCACCGTGGCGGGCGGACCACACCCGACCATCGACCCGGCCGGACTTCTGAGCGGCGACGACGGATTCGACTACGCCGTCATGGGAGAGGGCGAAAAGACCCTGCCCGCGCTGGTCGATATCATCTCCGGCGGGTCCTCCGCGGCCGGGCTCAAGGGCGTGGCCTTCCGGGAGGGGGGCGAGATAATCGACAACGGACCGCCCGAGCCCATCGAGGACCTGGACGCCTTCCCCATGGCCGACCGCGACCTCCTGGACGTGAACGGACAATACCTGCGGGCGCGGGCCATCAACATGCACGCCAGCCGCGGCTGTCCCTTCCGCTGCAAGTTCTGCCAGCCCACCTTGAAGAGGATGTTCGGCGCCAGGGTCCGGTTCAACGGGCCGGACAGGGTGGCCGAGGAGATCGAGACCTACGGAAAGAAGTACTCGGTCAACGACTTCTTCTTCCACGACGACACCTTCACCTTCAAGAAAAGCTGGCTCGGGGCGCTGGTGGAAAAGCTGGGCGAGCGGGACCTCGTCAAGGACTACCGCTACGTGGTGAACTCGAGGGTTGACACCTTCGACGAGGAAAGGGCCCAGATGCTCAAGGCCATGGGCGTGTATTACGTCCTCTTCGGCATCGAGACGGGGGCCCAGTCCATCCTGGACTCGATCGACAAGGGCACGACCATCGAGCAGGCGAGGGAGGCCTTCCGGATTTGCCGGAAATACGGTTTCAGGACCCACGCCTATATCCTGCTCGGCTCTCCAAGCGAGACTCGGGAAACCCTGCGCGCCACCGAGAACTTCGTCAAGGAGCTTAAACCCAACACGGTCCACGTCTCCATCTACACCCCCCTCCTCGGCACTTACCTGGCCGACGAGTGCGAGAGGGAGGGGAAGATCACCCTGAAGGGCTATTCCGATTTCGACTATTACCTCAAGAAGACCAGCTCCGGTGACCCTCCCATCAAGATACCCGGCCTGACCTACCAGGACCTGCTCGACTCGAGGGCGAGGATACTGGGGGACAGGAAATGGATGGTCATGGCCGACAACGCCAGGGAGTTGATCCATGACCTCACTCGAGACCCCAGCCTGGACAAGCTTATCTTCAGGTACCAGTTCTACAAGCGGATGAAGCATTACTTCGGCTGAGCGAGCGGAGGAAGCCCCAAGGCCCCTCCCGAGTCAGTCGGGGAAAGCGTTTATCGCCTCGTAAAATTGAATCGTTATTTACTCGGGAGGAATAATGGAGACGAGCTCGTGGGACTGGGGCGGAGACCCTCCCACCGGCCCGAAGGTGCCCTGGAACCTCACCAGCTCGCGCGGCTTTTCCTTTTCCATCCAGAAGACGAAGTCCGGCACGAAGGGCTTGATGATGGATGAGGTCCAGGCCCACTTGCCCATGATGGACTTGTAGTCGGGCTTGAGAACTACCTTGTAACAGTCGATCGCGCCCGCCGGGACCTCGACCTTTTCCTCCGTCTCGACCTCGAGGTACATGTGCCAGGGAAGGGAATCGAAATCGAGCAGGAGGTTTATATCATGCTCGGCTCCCACGAAAAGGTCCATCTTGCGCATGGCCGTGGTGATGGTATAGACGTGGCAGAGGACGTCCGGGTAATCGAACATGGGGTCCTGGTAGTCGGTCCAGAAATACCTCACCTCCTTGCCCGAGCGGCTCACGGTCTTTTTCTCGAGCCGGAGAAGACCCATGTTCGAGCGCTTCACGTAAATCTTCCATATATGCTTGTCGCCCTCCGAGGTGTACTCGGTCCGCTCCTGAAGATATACGTCCTGGCCGTCGAGCTCGGCCGGAGAAAGGCGGCTGGTGTAGTGGGTCACGTTCTCGATCGAGGCGTTGATCTTGATCGAGTCGCCGCTTTTCTTCTCCAGGTACACGATCCTGTACTCCCGGGTCTCACCGCTCGCGACCTCATCCCCCGCCCGGGCCGGACCATAAGAAAACGCCGCCAGAATAATCGCCGACCATAAGATCGCCCCGAGTGAATGTCCTTTGCCCGCCATCTCGCGCCCTCCATTATTTCATAAGCGTTTTCGTCAAAACCGCGTCCAGCTATTTAGGGACGTTTCTTGAGTTTGTTCTCCCGGCTGGCTTCGGCCTCATGGAGCGCGGCCGCGTCGATAGGAAAGCTTCCAATTAACTTAGACGATAGCATGGGAGATAACGCTCAAGCCAAAATTTCTTCCCCGCTCCGCGGGGGGCGAACCTTGCCGGGCGTCGGCAATCCAGGTCGCCGCTGGTCCGGCCCGTTCAGGGCCGAAGAATATTTTGCCAATCATTACCGTGGGCCAAGGCCTACGGCTACTCGAATTTTCCCCCTTCGGGGGGAGGCGGCCGCGTCCATTTCAGCGGCGTCCCAGTAAATCCGCGCGAGTTGGCGACGATTGATTTTCACTTCGAGCGGCGGACAACTTGCCGGATGAAAAAAGGAACCAAGAGTGAAACGGTCAAAATTAGAGGAAGTTCCGGTGGAAAAAGAGCCGATGGCGGGAAGCCTCGGCCGGAGGCTAACGGGACGGCCATGACCGATGCCTTGACGGCGAAGGCGTTGGATTCTATCCTGGCGATCGGCTACTATATCTTTTTAACTCGGCACGGGAAAACAATCTCCATGAGCATGAAGGAAATAACCTCTCGTCTGGCTTTATCGCTTCTCGTCGCGGCCGTTCTTACCGGGGACCCGCTTGGGACCGCCTTGGCCCAGTCCTCAGGGGAGGGCCAAACGGCGGGTGACTCGATAACGGCCCCGCCGGATAACCGGGAAGAGAGCGACGCGATCTGGCGGGAGCGGCGGGCCCGGGAGTTCGAGCTTAAAGAGTACAAGGGAAAGATCGAGACCGACGAGCTCTTCGCCTTCATCCAGGACGACGAGGGCAAGACGGCCCTTCACCGCGAGGCCGAGAACGGCGACCTGGACAAGGTCCGCCTCCTCCTGGAGGCCAACGTCAAGGTGAACGCCCAGGATAACAAGGGCCGCACTCCTCTTCACCTCGCGGCCTTAAGCGGTCACGCGGAGATCGTGAAGGAACTCCTGGCCCATGGCGCCATGAACAAGATGGTCGATAAAGAGAAGAACTCGGCGCTCCATCTCGCGGCCATGCAAGGCGGCCTCGAGTCGATCGAGTCCCTGCTGTTTTACGGCGCCGACGTCAACCTGCCCAACTTGTATGGGGAGACGCCGTTGGTCATGGCCCAGGCCAACGGGCACGAGGCGGCGGCGGCTTACCTCGAGGAGAAGGGCGGCAAGGAAAAGGTGGTGGACTACACGCGCCGGGACGCCCTTTGGCGCATGATGCTTCACGACCTGAAAAGCCCGGGCGGACTTCTTCTCATCGGCCTGGTGGCGGCCGTGGTAATCGTCTGGCCCATGGCCTTCATCGGCTTTATCCTGGAGCAGGTCAGATACCGGGGCAATTATTACAAGACGCCCGAGGACGTGAAAAAGAAGTTCCCCCGCGCGATCACCCTCTGGACCCTGCCCCTGGCCCCGCTTCGCATCTATCTCGTTTATCGCGTTGGCCAGGACGCGAAAAAGAAGGGCGGCGCCAGCGGCGGGCCGGATTCCGTCTAAATCTTTTTTGGGACCTTTCCGAAGAACCCGTATAGACTTTCGATCTCGCGCCGGGTGAATCCCTTTTCCGTAAGGGGCGCCTCGAGGTCGGCCTCCGGCTCGATCAGCCGGACCATGAAAAAGGACGCGCCGGGAGGCTCCGGATTGACGCGGAAACCATCCGAGGCGGCCGAGACCAACGCCGTCCTGCCCTCCTCGATGGGCTCGACCTCACCCGCTGCCGTAACCAGGGCCCGGCCGCCAAGGCCGGTCAAGAGCGTAAAACTCGAGCCCGGCCTTAGGCTCTCCTCATATTCTCCGCGAAGGTCCAGGCGGGCGCCGGCGAAGCTCTCCGCCGCGAAAAGCAAAGTGACGAAGTTCGGACCGTCCACGTACCCGAGACCGTTAATAAACAGCCGGGACGGGGCTATGGACACGGTGATGATCCCCTTTACCCCCACCTTCTCGATACCGGCGTCGGCCAGGGGGGCCCCCTGGTGGTGCGCGCCGCATATCACGGCCAGGACGCCCTTATCCATGGCCAGGGGCATGCCGGCGGGCGCGGAGAAAACCTGGCCGGGCTCGGCCTTGAACTCCTGGAGCAGTCCGGGGTCCGGTCCTTTTCTCAGGCTCGAGAGGAACTCTTCCTCCCCCAGGTCCCGCCTGCGTCCGTAATATATTTTCGCGCCCGCCCTCGCCTCGAGCACGTAGACCATGGACTTGACCAGGGACAGGCCCTTTTTATCGTCTCCCTCCCCGGGAGGGTTCATCAGGATCGGCGCGTCCTTGCCCGAGAACGTCACCACCCGCGAATCGAAGGAAAGGCCCGCCCTGGCGAGGTCCGACGCGAGCGAGCCGAAGAGGGCGTCGCGAGCTTCCCGGTCCAGGTCCGCCAGGTTCACGCCCGCCTCGAGGCCATCGGCCGCGGACGTTCCGGCGGAGGCCTCGGTCGAGAACTCGAGGCTGGCCCAGGCCGACGGCGGCGCGTCCGCCCTCCTCTTAAGGCGCTCGGCCAAGAGGGGTCCACCGCCCCTGCCCGCCAGGTAGCGCGGCGCGAGCGTCATGAGGGCCGGCGTTTTACTTTTCTCGTCGTTCATGACCGTCCTATTTTACCAGATTCGCCGGGCCGTTCATTTCCCGGCTCTGGCCTGGAGTCGTGAAGAGAGTTAGAATGCCCTTATGAAGATCGACGAATACGATGAAGAGGTGGTCCGCTGTCCCCGCATCGGGGACTTCGTGCCCTTCAAGTATTGCAGGACCTCGGGAAATCCCTTTTGCTGGGTATTGCTTCAATGCTGGGCCCCCAAGATCGACGTGGGTCAGTTCCTGGCCGACAATTACTCGGCCGAGACGATCCAGCAAGGCCTGAAAAGGCCGGAGGGCGGCCGGGTAAAAAAGATGATCGAGGTCACCGAGCAATATAAAAACGACTAAGACCTCACTTCGCGGGCAGCCTTTCGATCACGCCGGCTTTCTCGAGGGTCTCAATGAGGTTCCGGGCGATCCTTTCGTATCCCGGGCCCTTCGGGTGCATGTCGGGGAGGAAGAGCCGGTTCCTGGCCTCGAGGTCCACCTTGCCCTGGGCGTCCTTGAAATCCCGCCCCAGCGCCGCGTCATTGTCGCCAAGGGCCGTCTTCATCTCGGAGGCCACTTCCCGAAGCAGCCGGTTGGGAGTGGCAAAGGGATAGTCGGGCTCGGTCACGTAGGTCATGAGCACGGGCTCGGCGTGATGGGCGCGGCAGAGGGCCACGATGGCGACCAGGTCCCGCTTGGCTCGGCTATAAGTCGCCTCGGCCGGCTCGAGGTCCCAGGACTCCTCCCTTTTGTGGATGACGGTCCGGCCGCTCCTGTCCCTCGCGGTCTCCTCGGGAGGGGCCGTCCAATCCAGCCGGTGGGCCAGCACCGACGCGGCCTTGATAAGCTTCACTCGAGTGGTCAAGAAATCCGCCGCCCTCTTTCCCGGTCCCACCTCGAGGCCGTCCGCGGCGTCGGACCAGGACTGGTCCCGCCGGTTCCAGCCGTTGTTAACGCCGGCCAGCACTATCACGGCCGCGGGCTTATAGGCCTCGAGGTTCGACTCGAGTCCCCTCCTGATCTGGGAGGTGTTCACGCCCGGGGCGCCCAGGTTGACCACGTTGACGCGGCGTCCCCTTTGCCGGATCATTCGCTCGAGCTGATAAGGATAGGTCTCGTCCGGTCCCACGCCCGCGCCGTAGGTGTGGCTGTCTCCCAGACAGAGGATGGCGGGAGCGCCGGGGTCGGCAAGGTTGTCCGCGTTTCTTCGCCCGGCCAGGACCGCCCCCGCCTGGAGGACGCCCTCCACGCCGACCAGGAGAATGGACAAGGCGAAAAGGACGCGGAGTATCCGCCGGCCCGGCGTCCCGGCGCCCTTCCCTTTTTCGGTCTTTTTATTCTTCATCGCCGGAAAGCCCGAGGCGGCCGCCCTTTGCCAGCCATTCCTTGTAATGGCGCCACTCCTGCTCGAAGTTGCGAGTAAAGACGCCGGAGCCAAGCTTGTTCTCGATTTCCCCGGGGTCCCAGTCGGCCACGCTCTCGATCTCGAGGGGATTGGGAGTAACGGGCCCGTCGTGGATCAGGCCGTAGGTTCGGAGGTCCTCGCTCTCTCTTCCGGAGCGGTACTTGTAGTCGTACATGTATTGGAGCGCCAGGCCCTCGAGCCCGAGTTCCTCTTTGGTCTCGCGCAGGGCGGCCTCGAGTCGGCCCTCCCCGGCGTCCACGTGGCCCCCGACTGAGGAGTCCCATTTCCCCGGCGCCACGTCCTTTTGCATGGACCGCTTCTGCATGAGCAGCCGGCCGTCGCTCCTGAAGACCAGAACGTGGACGGCCCGGTGGATGAGGGAGGGGTCAGCGTGGACCTCGCGCCTGGTGGCCCGGCCCACCCTGTTGCCGTCCTCATCGTAAACGTCGAAGACCTCGTCCGGGCTCTGGTAGTCCTTTTCCATCACCACCAAGGTACCAGCGCGGGCCGGAGCTTTCAAAAGACTAAGCAAAGGGCACGGGCGGGGGCTGGGTTGGATTATATGTCCTCAGGAACTCCTCGACCTGGGCGGTGAAGCGGTCGGCGGCCTTGCGGGTCCCTATTATGGTGGCCCCTTCCCTGGCGGCGAGGTTGAAGGACCAGACGCCGGACATGGGCTGGACAAGGTACACGTCCGCGGAGTTGCCGGCCATCCAGTAGGCCCTCCATCCGATGTTCCGAAAATTGACGCTCTGGATGGCGCTGCGGTGCAAAAGCACGTCCGTGGAGTTACCCCTGAACGCGAGGTACTCGCCGTCGATATAGAAATGGCCGAAGTCGTCGGCGTCGTCCAGCACTCCTTCCAGGCCCGCGTACCTCCTGGGCGTCAGGGATATCTGGCAGAACACGCCCCTGTCGCCGGGTCCGTAATCGCGGGCCAGAAGAAGATACCCGCCGAAAAAGGGAAGCACGACAAAGGTCGATAATAGAAGAGCGGTCCCCGTGGCCAGAAGGAAAAGAAGGCCGGGCAGGGGACTTTCCTTGTCCAGCATGATCAAGCCCAATACCAGGTAACCGATAATCATCAATTGGGGAAACGCGGCTATGACGTTCCCGTAAATCCGCCATCCCAGGCCGTACCTGGTGGGCGGAGTCAAGATGATCCGGCTTTGCATATCACGTCACCTCCCATGTTTGCCTTTGCTCTAGTCAATCATAGAACGCCGGGCCGCGTCATGTAAAGTCCTTTTAATTGCCCCGCCAGGGGCGCGGGATATATAATGGCGCGGTGCTTTAATCGAGCAATCTTGGAGGGAGGAAGTATCATGAAAAGGATTTTTTTCGCCGCCCTGGTCCTTATCCTGGCCTCGGCGTCCTGCGTTCTGAGGGGGACCCGGCACGAGACGCTAAATGGAAATCTGTCGGGCCACGCCTTGGCCGCCCCGGCGGCCATCGTTTACGACGAGCACGGGGTCCCGCACATCACGGCCGAGAACGAGCCGGACCTTTTTTACGCGCTGGGTTACGCCCAGGCCCAGGACCGTTTCTTTTACATGGACCTGATGCGGAACGCGGGCCGGGGCCAGATCACCAACGTGCTGGGAAGGCCTTTCAGGTACAAGTCCTACGACCTCCTGACCATGGATCGCTCGGTCAAGGCCCTGGACTTCGAGGGCCGGGCGAAAGAGGGAGTCGAGTCGCTCGACCCCGAGTCGAGGGAGATACTCGAGTCCTACGTCCGGGGCGTGAACCGCTACCTGGATGACGCGGGCAAGGACATACCCGAGTACAAGGCCATGGGCAAGCGTCCCGAGCGCTGGTCCATGGAGGACAGCTTCGTGGTCATGGACCTTTACGGCCTGAGCATGACGGCATACAGCCTTTTTTACGAGTATTACGGCGCGCGCCTGGTGGCCCAGGTTGGTCCGGAGAAGGCCCGCATATTCAACCACGCCTACCCAAAGGACGCTCCCTACATCAACCAGGACAAGATCGAGGCCGTAAGCCGCCTCGAGCGTCTGGGCGACGGTCTGGGCGTCCTGGCCTCGATGGCGCCCATGTTCGACTCGATCGGATCGAACAACTGGGTGGTGGACGGCCAGATGAGCGCCTCGGGCAAGCCCATTTTGGCCAACGACCCCCACGTGCCCACTCCCCTCGTGCCCACCTTCTGGTATCACGCCCACCTGAAGGCGGGCGGCCTGGACGCCGCGGGCATGATATTCTCGGGCATTCCACTGATGGGCGCGGGCACGAACGGCAAGGTGGCCTGGGGCATCACCAACGCCCGCTGCGACTACATCGACCTTTTCGTGGAGAAGCTGAACCCGGCCAACCCGAACCAATACGAGTACAAGGGCGAGTACCGTGACTTCGAGATAGTGACCGACAAGATACCCGTGTTGAACGGACCCGACGTGAAGATCAAGTACCGCCGCTCGGTGCACGGCCCCATCATCGAGGAGGCCATGACCGGCGTGAAGAACCCTCAGACGCCCGGCCAGGTATACAGCCTTCACCTGATCGACGTCGACTTCGGAAGGTTCTTCAAGGGATACCTGGCCATACCCAAAAGCTCGGACGCCGACTCCATGCACGAGGCGGTCAGGGACATGGGCATGGGCCCGGTGGCGTGGAACACGGTCTTCGCGACGGTGAGCGGCGACATAGGCTACCTCTATTCCGGCCACGCGCCCAAGCGGCCGGACAACGACGGCATGCTGCCGCGTCCGGGCACGGGAGAGGCGGACTACGAGGGGCTTATTCCCTTTGACGAGCTTCCCCACGTCAAGAACCCCTCGAAGCATTTCATCGTGACGGCCAACAACAAGGTGGAGGGGCCCGATTATCCTTATTACCTGAGCGCGGGTTATAACATACCCTCCCGCGCGCAAAGGATCACCGAGCTTCTGGCCGGGCGGACGGGTCTCACGCCCGACGACATGGGCGACGTTCAGATGGACGTGAAGGTCAAGTCGGCCGAGCGTTTCGCGCCCATATTCGTGGCCGACCTCGAGGGATCGGGCGACCCGGACCACGCCCTTTGCGCCGAGCTTCTCGAGGAATGGAAAAACCAGGACTACATGGCCGAGACGTCCTCCCGGGGGACCGGAGTTTACAAGCTCATGATGTCCGGCGTGGCCAAAAGGACCTTCGCCGACGACCTGGGCAAGAAGCTCTACTCGAGCATGAGCATGGCCGACATGACCATGAACGCGCTATGGGAGATACTCGAGGACCCGGACAGCGACTGGTTCGACGACCGGACCACGCCGGCGCTCGAGACCAGAAAGGACGTGGTAAGGGCCGCGGCGGCCGATGCCGTCAAGAAGATGAAAAAGCTCCTGGGCAAGGACCCGGAGAAATGGGAATGGGGAGACCTGCACACTCTCTACCTTAAAACGCCCTACGGTTTCCTGCCATGGAACAAGAAGGCCGCCATCGGCAAGTTCCGCCATCGGGGCACCGAGGAGTGCGTGGCCAACGCCTCGTCCGTGTTCGTGGGCGCCATGGGCATCGGATACCTGGGAGTGGCCGGTCCCTCGAGCCGGATCATCGTGGACATGGCCGACCCGCGCCATCTCCGCTTCAACGCCACCACCGGCAACTCGGAGGACCCGAACTCGCCCATGTTCGACAACGTCACGCACGACTGGTTTTACGGGAGCTACCGGGTGGTGAGCCTGGATCGAGAGGAATACGAGAGGAACGCCATCGGGACCCTGACGCTGTCGCCCTGACCCCTGAAAAAAGGAAACGAAGGCCGCCGAGAGTCGCGTCGGCGGCCTTCGTCTTTTCCGTTGAACCTGGAGAGTTTTCTAGACTATCTCGGTAAACTCGACCAGCATTCCTTTGCAGCTCTTGGGATGGATAAAGGCCATGACGCCCCCCATCTCGCCCTTGATGGTCAGTCCCTTGCTCTCGAAGTCCTCCTTCGAGGGCTTGTACTTGTCCACCTTGAGGGAGATGTGATGCAGGCCCTCGCCCTTCTCGGCCACGAACTTGCCCACCGGGCCAACGCCCTCCTGCGTGGGCTGCATCAGCTCGAAGGCCAGGCTGCCCACCTTGACCACGGCCGATATGTGAAGGCCGAAGTTCATCTTGCCGTCCTTGGCCTTCGAGGTATCGAGCTCGGCCCCGAAGACGTCCTGGAAAAACTTGATGCCCTCGTCAATGTTCTTGACCGCCACTCCCACGTGCGCGAGTCCTTCAATCATTTTATTACTCCTTGTCGAGGACGCCCGGCTTGAATGGCGGGCGTCCCGCGTTTGTTTGCCCGAGGGACCTCGCCTCAGACGGACTTCACCACGGTGGCGATCCCGACGCCGCCGCCGCCGCAAAGCATCTGGACCCCGGCCTTTCCCTTGATCCTGTGAAGATGCCTGCACATCTCGCCGAAATAAACCACGCCCGAGGCCCCGATGGGATGTCCCAGCGCCACGGCACCGCCGGTGGGATTGACCCTCTCGTCCATCCTGTCGTAGCCCAGGTCGTCGGCGAACTGGAGAAGGGGAGAGACGAAAGCCTCGTTGGGCTCGATCACGTCCACGTCGTCGATGGTTATCCCGGCCCGTTTCAGCGCCTTCTGAGTGGCGGGGATGGGGGCGAGGAGCATGGGCACCGGCTCGCCGCCGCTGACCGCGCAGGAGGCCACCTTGCAAAGGGGCTCGAGACCGAGCTGCTCGGCCTTGTCCGCGCTCATGAGCATGACCGCCGCGGCGCCGTCCACGATCTGGGAGCTGTTGCCGGCGGTCACGATGCCGTCCTTTTGGAAGGGCGTGGGCAGGCGGCCGATGTCGGTGAAAAATCCCTCGGGATCGTCCGCCGCCTTCGGGCGCAGGACCTCGTCCTTGTCAACCATCTTGGTCTCGCCCCTCCACTTGAACTCGAAGGGGATGATGTTGTCGAACCAGCCCTTGCGCTGGGCCTCGACCGCCTTCTTCATGCTCCAGGCCCCGAACCGGTCCAGGTCCTCGCGCGAGTGTCCCTGGTCCTTCGAGATCATTTCCGCGCACTGGCCCTGGGGCACGAACATCTTGGTCTCCATCATCCGGGACGACATGCGCACGGGATACTTGGCGTCCATGGCCACCCGGGCGTCCGAGCCCATGCCGTAGTGGCTCATGATCTCGACGCCGGCGCAGACCATCACGTCGCCCTCCCCGAGCATGATCTCGTGGGCCGCGATGTTGATGGCCTTGAGACCCGCGTTGCAGTACTGGTTCACCGTGCAGGCCGCCGCCTCCTCGGGAATCTTGGCCAGCAAGGAGGCCACCCGGCCGATGTTGAGACCCTGCTCCCCGATCTGGGAAAGGCATCCCACCACCACGTCCTCGATGTCCATGGGGTCGAACTTGTCCGACTTGGCCTTCACCCGGTCAAGAAGTCCAATAAGGGTGTTGGCCAGAAGGTCCTGGGCCGAGGCCTGGCAGAGCTGGCCGTTCTTCTCCATGCCTTTCCAGCCCGATTTGCCTATCGCCGAGCGCACGCAATCGACGACCACGCATTCCTTAAGTGTTGCCATGTCAGCTTCTCCTTGGCTTGTTCCGGCCGGGAGCCTCAGCCCAGAAGGCCGAGCTCGCTCCTGGCGCAGGTGAGCATGTTGATGTCCGTGGTCCCGGCGCCCAGCTCGAGCAGCTTGGCGTCGCGGTACATCTTCTCGATGGGGTACTCCCTCATGTAGCCGTAGCCGCCGAAAATCTGCAGCGCCTCGTTGGCGACCTCGACGGCGGCGGTGGAGGAGTAGGCCTTGCAGCCGTTCACGTAGCTGGCGTCGCTTACCCCGTTCTTCTGCATCCACGCGATCCTGTAGACCATGTTCTCCACGTTCTTGAGATGCATGTACATGCGGTAAATCTTGAGCTGCGTGGCCTGGAACTCCGCGATGGGACGGCCGAACTGGACCCTCTCCTTGGCGTACTTCACCGACTCGTCGTAGCAGCGCTCGATGATCCCCCAGCACATGGCCGGCACGCCCGACCGCTCGTTGCCCAGGCTCTGCTTGGTCGCCTGGCGGCCGCCCTTCTTTTCCTCCGACTCACCCAGAAGGTTCTTGAGCGGGACCTTGACGTCCTCCATGAAAACCTCCGAGGTGGGCGAGTCCTTCATGCCCATCTTGTGGAAGGGCGTTCCCGTGCTCAGGCCCTCCATCCCCTTCTCGAGAACGAAGGTGTGGACGGCCCTGTCCTCGGGAGGCTCGCCCTTGTCCAGCTTGGCGTAAACTATGAAGTAGTCCGCCACCGGGCCGTTGGTGATGAACGTCTTGGTGCCGTTCAGTATATAATTGCCGTTCCCGTCGGGCTTGGCCTTGCTCTTCATGCTGCCAAAGGCGTCCGATCCCGCGCCCGGCTCGGTCAAGCACCAGGCCCCTATCTTCTGGAGCGTCATCAGAGGGATGCCGAACTCCCGTATCTGGTTGCCCGTGCCCTTGGAAACCACCGCGCCGCCGGCCAGGCCCGCGCTCACGCCGAAGCTCATGGCCAGGCCCGGGCTGACCCGAGACAACTCCTTGACCATGATCATCATGATCATGGGGTCGCCGCCCATGCCGCCCGCGTCCTCGTCCGCGCCCTCGGCCATGATCTTGGCCAGGTCGCCGCCCTCGTCCTTGGCCTCGTCCCGCTTCTTGGCCACCTTCTCCAGGGCCGGCTTTATCATCATCTCGCCGCCAAGCATCTTGAACATCTTGCTGGCCAGCTCGTACCAGGACTTCTCGCCGTCTTCCATGGCCTCGACGTGAGGCTGGATTTCCTTGGTCACGTACTGGCGAAGCATGGTTTGTATCATCTTCTGAGGCTCGGTCATAGTAAACATGTTTTTCCTCCACCCCTTGGCCCCGTTTCCGGCCAGGGGCCGAAGACGGTTAATAACTGCGAGGCGGGGAGAACCGTGAACGGCCCTCCCCGCGAGTTGAGCTTGATTGGAGCGCCGCCTTACATAGCCGGCAACACGCCCTGAATCTGCATGAGCAGGGAAAGATCGCCCGCGATCTGAATCTTGCCGCCCATGAAAGCCGCCTGGGGGTTGGTCTCGCCAGAGGTGAGTTCCTTCCAGGTGTCCACGTCGAGGGTAACCGTCGCCGTGGCGTCGTCCTTCTGACCCTCCTCGACGTTGATCTTGCCGCCGGAGAAGTTCAGAACGTATGCGCCGCCGCCGTCGCCCTCGATCACCCAGCAAATGCTCCCCTCAATGCCCGCGAGCTGGGAAGCCGTGGCCGGGTCGGCCTCGATCCCCCAGGGGATGGCGATCATGAAAGCCTGCCGCGGGCTCGCTCCCTTCATCGCGTCGCGAAGAGCGTCCTGGTTGCCGGCCCCGATTCCCTTGAGTACCTCGACGACCTGATCGTCGGACATGTCCGGAGTAACTTGTGCCATGATTTTATCCTCCCTTTTTTTGGTTTATTCCGTGATATTCCCGTGGACCCCTAAGTCCGAGAACGTAATATATCAAATGTTATCTGGAAGTCAACTAAAAAATTAAAAAAATTTTATCCAAATGGAAAAACAAGGAATTACAAACGTTACGGCCTAACGGAAGCCTTTGATAAATAAAGTTAATTTAATGAAACGCCATAAGAATTCCAAGGCGGCGCCTTAGCCCGAAAATGCGGCATGGCAAGCCTTGCAAATAACGCCGGCGATGAATGTTATCTCTCAAAGTCCCGCCCGATAAGGCAGACAAAATTTCCGACAACCAACTAAAAACGTATACCCTCCAGCCGACCCGAACATGCTGATCCAACGACCTTTGACAAGAGAACAAACCCAGTGGAAAAGGTTAAATCGCGGACCCTATCACGTCCTTGCGGGATTGAGATTTCTCGCCGTTTCCATGGTCCGTGAAACCAGATCGGACAGTTCAAGCTCTCCCACTCCCGCCAGGGTGACGGCCACCTTGCCTTGCCACGGGTCGGTCCACTTCGCGGGAATGTCCCTGTCCGACAGGCCCCAGAGGCCGCCCACCGTGGCGCCGTTACAGTCGGTGTCCCATCCCATGGCCACCACCTCCCCGATGGCGGCGCCAAAGTCCTCGGGAAAGGAACAAACGCTCCAGACCGAGGCCGCCAGGTTGTTGAGGGTATGGGCGGGGCTCAGGTCCGCGTATTTTTCGATAAGCCTCTCGGCCGCGTCGTCCTTCCCCGCGAGGGAAAGACCGGTCCTGACCGCCTCCGCCGCGCCCGAGGATGAGGGTATCTCGGAGAGGGCGACCTTGGCCGCTTCCTCCATCGAGTCCGTCGCCGGTATGGCCGCGGCCATGGCCGCCACGAAGGCCGCGCCGTGGACCCCGTCGCCCCGGTGGGAAAAGCAGGCGTCGCGCCGCGCCAGGTCCGCCGCCAGGTGAGGGTCGCCCGGACGGACCCACCCGTACATATCCGCCCTTATCTGCGCCCCGATCCACTCGTTAAAGGGGTTGTCCGAGCACCTTATCACGTCGACTCCAGGAGGCATGGCGACGAAGACCTCGTCCCCCACCATGGAAAGCAGCGTCCGGTAGGCCTCCTTCTCCGCCGTGAAGACCTGGGCCGCGGGCAGCGTCTTGAGCCAGGTCCGGCCCACCTTGCCCGCGTCGAGATCCAGCCCGTGCTCCTCCAGCATCAGCAGGGCCAGCACCGTATAGTTAATATCGTCGTCCGGCTCGAAGCGCTCGATATGACCCTTGCACGTTTTCACGCCCAAAAGGTTGACCAAAGGATCGTCGCCCGCCGGAACGTAATCGCGAAGAGGCAGGGCCCCCACTTTCTCCAGATACTCGAGCAAGGCCCCCCGCCCCTTCAGCATGGATAAAAGCTCGACCGGCTTGCCCAAAAGACAGCCGCTCACCCGACCTTGCCAGGCCCCCAGAATCCGCCTCTCCTCGACCTCAAGCGCGACCATGCCCTCCTCCCTTCAGCGCCCGCGAAAAACGAGCGTCAAGCGCATTATACCAACTCAGGCGCGCCTCTCATATATTAAGAACAAGAAATCCGGACGCGCCCGAAACCGCCCCTACTCAAGCATAGGCCAGGGGCAAGTTTATTTTTTGTCTATCCTGCTTCTTGGCCTAATTCTATTTTCAGTCCCACCGGCCATTTACCGCCAGGACGGAATCGCCGATCATCGTATCTCTCTCGCTTGGGAGGATTTTCCTTGGGTCGCCGATTATTGTTATACTCCTCGTATGCAGAATAAATTAAAGAAGGTTTTCTATAATATTCTTTGCCCGGACGAACGGATATGAAAAGAGTATTAGCCTTATGTCTCCTATCTCTTATTTCAATGTCCGCCTGCTCCGGGCCGAAAAAGAATTATGACGCTTATTATGACTTTCTTTCGGTGGAGGCCGAGGAGAAAAGGTTGGCCGCGCTGGGGGTCGTTTTCACCGAGGAGGGGGACGCCGCCGACGGGTATATGCCCTATTTGAACGGCCAGGCCCAAATAACGCAGATGAACTGGTTTGCCAATTATTATGGCGACGCGGAAAAACAGGCCGTCGCCGTTAACCTGGCAACCGAGGACCTTGATATTCTTGTGCAGGAAAGCCGGAAAAAGGAATGCAATATATGGGGAAAGAACTTCTTCCCCAATCAGTCCAAGACCCACTTTCAAGATTCCCCTGGGCCTTCATCAGAATTCCGCCGCCTTATTGCTTTTCTAATGACCAGAGGAGAGTACCTTTTTAACAATGGAGAATATGAAAAGGGAAAAGAGCAATTTTTCGCCGTCTATAGAATTTTGCATCACTTTGAAAAGGAGCCCTCTTACTACTATTTTCAATATGGATTTGAGACGAAAATATTCTATTCTGAACGATTTATCCGTCTTCTGGAGCAGTTCGGATTAATAAGAGAAGCCGAGCTATGGAAAAAATACTTGAAGACCTCTTATAGAAGAGTTCCCTTTTTCAATGAAATCTTTCAGGAATCCGCCTCTTTTGACGAGGATGAATTGTTTCTATTAGTGGAAAATGAAGATTTTCCAAAAGCGATCAAGCTCCAAATTCTAACCTATCGATATTACGGTCTGTATTCTAAAGCCGACTATTACCGGTGCTCCGCCATCGGTCCACCAGGTTACGTGAAGGAGGCCATGGAGGCTTTCGCCAAACAAAGCGAGTTGAACGAAATGTTCATTCAACAACTTAAGGCCCATGAAGTGGAACACCCCTGGTGATTTTTCTCCATGACCGTCGCCAACCGGCCGCGAGCCGTCTATAATCTTTATGCGCGGCTATTCCGACTTCAGCGCCGGCGTTTTAAGGAGGCTTAAATGACGAAAGGCGGTTTCGACGGTTTTCCCAGGGAGACGGTGAGCTTTTTATCCGAGCTGGCGAAAAACAACGACAAGGCCTGGTTCGAGGAGAGGAAAGGCGACTACGAGCAGGAGGTGCTCGAGCCGGCGCGGGCCTTCGTGGCGGCCATGGGCGAGCGTCTTAAGAAAATCTCGCAAGGGGTGGTGGCCGACCCCAGGCGGGACAAGTCCATATTCCGAATTTACCGCGACGTCCGGTTCGGCAAGGACAAGCGTCCCTACAAGACCCACCTGGGCATATTCTTCTGGGAGGGCAAGGCCAAGAAGATGGAGTGCCCGGGCTTTTACTTCCACCTCGAGCCCCCGAATTTGACGCTGGGCGCGGGCCTTTACATGTTCTCGCCCGCCCAGCTCTCGGCCTATCGCGAGTCCGCCGTGCATCCACGCCGCGGGCGGGAACTGGCCAAAGCCGCGGCGGCCGTCCGCAAAAGCGGTCCCTATGAAATAGGCGTCCAGCGCTATAAAAGGGTCCCCCGCGGCTACGACAAGGACCACGAGAACGCCGAGTTTCTGACCTTCGGCGGCCTCACGGCCATGGTGGAGGCGCCCATCCCCAAGGAGCTTTACTCGGAAGCCGTTCTGGACTATTGTTTTGCCAGATGGAAACACATGGCCCCCATCCATAAATGGCTTTTGGCCATGAACGAAAGAGTGAAGTGAGGCGGGCCTGAATCATCCCGCTCTACTGGAGGAAAAAAATGGCGGTAAGCTGCCCCAAGGAATTCATGGAGGAGGTCCTTCCCTCGAAGCTCTCGGACCCGGATAAGCTCAAGGGTATCGAGGTGACCGTGCAGTTTTACATCACCGGCGACGACGGAGGCAACTGGATACTCGAGATCAAGGACCAGAAGGCCGAGGTCCGGACCGGCGAGATCGACAAGCCGAGCATCACCATCAAGATGAAGGACAAGAATTACGTCAAGCTGGTGAACGGGGAACTCTCGGGCCAGAAGGCCTTCATGACCGGCAAGCTCAAGTTCAAGGGCGATATGTCCAGCGGCCTCAAGCTCCAGAAGCTGGGCATCATCTAAGGGACAACCCCGGATTAATCGTCCCTATTGGCCGGGCCGGGCGCGAACTTCTTTTCCCGCCTCATCCTCATCCTCTCGATAAGCACGGGCAGGAACTCATGGAGGTCATGGACCACCCCCACCCGCGCCAGGTCCCAGATGAGGGCCCGCTCGTCCGAGTTTATCGCCGCCACCATCTCCGAGCCGCTCATGCCCGCGGCGTGCTGGATGGCCCCGGATATGCCCAGGGCAAGGTATAGTTTGGGCCGGACCGTCTGCCCCGTCTGACCCACCTGGCGCTCGATGGGCAGCCAGCCGGCGTCCACCACCGGCCTCGAGGCGCCCACGGCGGCCTTGTCGAAAAGGGAAGCCAGCTCGTGGACCAGGGCCAGGTTTTCCTCGGCCCCTATCCCCCGGCCCGCCGCCACTATCACCTCCGCCCTGGTCAGGTCGATCGAGCGGGAAGGGGCGGGAGTCAAGCCCAGGTTCTCGATTCCGCCGGCGTCAACCTTGATCCGCCTGACCTCGGTCGAGCCCGGCGCCTTAGCGCTAAGCGCTGGAGAGGCCCCGGGAAGGACCGTCACCACCGCGGTTAATCCCTCTTGAGGCGTTATCTCCTCGGCCAGCTTGCCGCCCAGGATCGACCTGATAAAGCCGGGAGGGTAGCCATCGGTCATGCCGCTGACGCCGGTCACGCAGACGCCTCCCAGCCTTACGGCCAGCCGGGCCGCGTAATCCCAGCCAGTGGCCGAGTGGGGGATGATTATGTGGGAAGGACCAAGCTCGGCGGCGAGGGCCGCCAGGGCGTCCACCCAACCGAGGCAGTTGTAGGAGGCGAGGAGTTCATGGTCCAGGCCGATAACGTCAAGGCCCGTCTCGGCCGCCAGCTTCCGGGCCGTCTCCCCGGCGGGATGGCCCAGCGCCGCGACGACCGCTTTCCCACCGGAGGCGCCAAGCACTTTGGCGGCAAAGCCCGCGGCCTCGAGGGTTGACGGACATATCCCGCGCCCCTGGGTTTCGGCCACCACCATCACGGTCCTTGCCAAGTCATCCTCCTCGCGGCCCCGCTACAAGGAGGGGACCACCTCCCTCATCCGCTCGATCAAGGCGTCGGCTATCTCCTCGAGGCCCCCCTCCAGGAACTCGCATTTTCCCTCCCGTCTCGGCTCGAGGACCTTGATCTCGGCGCCTGGCGGTCTTTTCGCGCCAAGAGACCCGGCCGGGACGCGGGGAATCTCCATCCGCTTCACGCGAAGAACGTTCGAGAGACTGGGGTAGCGGGGAGAGTTAATGCCCGACTGGACCGCGAACAAAGCCGGCGCCCGGACCTGGAAGCGCTCTCGAACGCCGCCCTCCAGCTCGCGCTCGCATCGGAAGAACTTGCCGCCCTCCATGGCCGAGAGGGACACCGCCGTGGTGACCGAGGGTATGCCCAAAGTCTCGGCCAGGGCCGGGCCGGTCTGAGACCTTTGCATGTCCTCGCTCATGACGCCGCAGAGGATAAGGTCGAAGTCCTTATCCCCGGCCCACGCCCCTATCAGGGAGGCGATGGAAAGGGCGTCCGGGGCGGGATCGTCCGAGTCGTCGATAATGACCCCGTAGTCTCCCCCCATGCCCAGGACCCGGCGGAGTTGGGCCTCGACCCGGGGCGGACCCACCGAGACAACCGTAATTGCCGCCTCGCCCAGGTCCTCCCGAACCCGGAGCGCCTGCTCCATGGCGTAAAGGTCGTACTCGTTTGGACGGAAAGATAGTCCGGCCTCATCGTAGCGCGCCGCGTCGTCCGCCGGTTTGAACCTCGAGTCCATCTCGGGCACGGCCTTTGTAAGTACCAGAATTTTCATAGTCATTTGAGAAGCATTATATCCCGGGTCGCTCCCTCCGTCAATAATCGAGCGAGCGCTCGCTCGATTATACTTGACAAACCTCCCAAAAAAGGTTTAATAAAATAATCCGAGTTCCTCCGGCAACCACGAAAAGGAGTTACATTGAGCAGATTGATCCTGGTCAGGCACGGTCAGGCGTCCTTTGGCAAGGCCAACTACGACAAGCTCTCCGAGCTGGGCGAGACCCAGTGCCGGCTGTTGGGTGAGTACTGGACCGCGCAAGGCCTGAAGCTCGACGCCGTGTACGTGGGGACCCTCGAGCGTCAGCGCCGCAGCCTCGAGATGGCGTCCCTCGCCTATGCCATGATGGGCGTGGACTTTCCCGAGCCGATAGTGGACGAAAACTGGAACGAGTACGACGCCTCGGCCATGCTCACGGGCTCGATACCCACCGTTATCAAGTCTCATCCGGACATAGCCGAGTTGGCCGCCCGGCTGGCGCCCGAGGGCAAGCCGGACCTGGCCGCCAACCGCAAGGTCTTCAACCGTCTCCTGGCCCGGGTCATGTCCCTTTGGGTGGAGGGGGCCCTGGACGGCTTCGTGGGCGAGACTTGGGCCCAGTTCCGGGACCGGGTGGGCGCGGCCATCGGCCGGGTCATGGACGAGTGGCGGGGAGGCAAGACCGCGGCGGTCTTCACCTCGGGCGGCCCCGTCTCGGCGGCGCTGCAAAAGGCGCTTAACTCCCCGGACATGGAGTCCATGGAAATAGGCTGGTCCATCTACAACGCTTCCCTTTCCGAGTTCAGGTACAATGAGGACAAGTTCTCGCTCGTGAGTTTCAACGCCGCGCCCCACCTGAATCGGAAGGAACTTATAACCCTAAGATAACGAGCAAAGGAAAGGATCGTCATGTGGGATGAACTGATAAAGGAATCGAAGGAGGCCTTTAACGCCCGCGAGTTCGAGCGGGCCGAGGCCCCGGCGCGAAAGGCGCTCGATATGGCCCTGGCCGAGCGCGGCAGGGAAAGCGACGACTACTCCGCCTCGGCCAACCAGCTCGGGTCGGTGCTTTTCCAGCTCGGCCGGGCGGACGAGGCGCTCGAGCTTTTCCGGGAGGCCCTGGCCATCGACGAGAAGCTGCATGGGGAGAGGTCCCAGGAGGCGGCGCTGACCCTGGACAACATGGCGGCCTGCTACTCGGCCAAGGGCGATCACGAGTCGGCCCTGCCCCTTTGCGAGCGGGCGGCGGACATACTCGAGGACGCGCTTGGTCTCTCGAGTGAGGACGTGGCCATCGTCCACGACAACCTGGGCTCGGTCTACATCTCGCTGGGCAGGCTGGACGACGCCATAGCGGCCAAGCGCAAGGCGCTTCGGGTCTTCGAGAACGCCCTCCCCTTCGACCATCCCAAGGTGGTGAACTCGGTGCCTCCCATGATACAGCTCCTTTTGATGAAGGGCGACGTGGAACAGGCCATACCCTTCATGGAGAGGTCCCTGGACCAGAAGGTCCACGCCCTGGGCCTGGACCACCCCGACGCGGTCATGGAACTGACCCGCCTGGCCGACGCCTACTCCCAGACGGACAGGCTGGACCTGGCCGAGGCCATATTGGAGAAGGCCGTTATGGAGTGGACCAAGGAACTGGGCGACGACCACGCCGTGGTCGGGGAGGGACTTAACAACCTGGCCCTCGTCTATCTCCAGCGCGACAAGACGGCGGAGGCCAAGGCGACCCTCGAGAAGGCCCTGGACGCGGCCCGTGACTATCACGGGGCCGAGAGCGTGAACGTGGCCTCGGTCCTCGTCAACCTGGCCGACGTCCACGAAAGGACGGGAAACCACGACAAGGCCGAGCCCCTCTTGAACCGGGCCCTGGAAATCAGGGAGAAAGTCAGGGGCGCCGACCACCTTTCCGTGGCCGAGGCGCTCATGCCCCTGGGCAGGGTCCGCATGGGCCTGGGCCGTCCCGCCGAGGCGGCCGAGTCCTTCCAGCGGTCGCTCGAGATCGGCAAGGCCCAGCTTGGAGAGCGACATCCCCACCTCGGCGCCGTGCTCAACAACCTGGGCAGGGCGCTGGCCATGGCCGGAGATATCGAGGAGGCGAGAGTGAGCGTCGAGTCGGCCCTGGATATCGCCGAGTCGACGCTGGGGCCGGACCACCCGGCCGTGGCCGTCGTGCTTGACAACCTGGCGGATATCCAGGAGAAGGGGGGCGACCCCGACAAGGCCGCCCAGTCCAGAAAACGGGCCGAGGGAATCCGCTCGCGCGGGTAAAGACGTTTTTTCAAAAGAAGCCGGAGCGGCGCGGAAAAACGCCGGGACCGGAAAGGAGGATAAGAAAAATGGAGTTCAGTATCGATTCCGACGTTCAGGCGATCCTGGAGATGATCCGGGAGTTCATGGAAAAGGAGGTCTACCCCCTCGAGCCCCAGTTCATGGGCAAGAGCTGGTGGGAGATCGAGCCCCGGCTGGCCGAGGTCCGGCGAAAGGTCAAGCAGATGGAACTGTGGGCGCCCCAGCTTCCCAAGGACCTTGGCGGCGTGGGCATAGGCTTCATGGGCTACGCGCTGTGCTGCGAGGAAATCGGGCGCTCGCCCGTGGGCCCCTACGTCTTTGGCAGCCAGGCCCCCGACGCGGGCAACATCGAGATACTGGCCAAGTACGCCACCGACGAGCAGCGGGAGGAGTATCTGAAGCCGCTGGTTAACGGCGACATCCGCTCGTGCTTTTCCATGACCGAGCCCGAGTTCGCCGGCTCGAACCCCACCGAGATGGGCACGACGGCGGTGAAGGACGGAGACGACTACGTGATCAACGGCCATAAGTGGTTCACCAGCTCGGCGGACGGGGCCAGGTTCGCCGTGGTCATGGCCATCACCAATCCCGACGAGGAGTCGGCCTACCGCCGCGCCAGCATGATCATCGTGCCCACCGACGCGCCCGGCTTCGAGCTGGTCCGGAACGTGCCGGTGCTGGGCCACGCGGGCGACGGCTACGCCTCCCACGGCGAGATCATGTACCGGAACGTTAGGGTCCCCCGGACCAATCTCCTGGGACCGGAGGGCCTGGGCTTCGTCATCGCCCAGGAGCGCCTCGGCCCCGGCCGCATACACCACTGCATGAGGTACATCGGGATAGCCCAGCGCTGCTTCGAGCTTATGTGCTCCTACGCGGCCAAGCGGATAGTGGGCGGCGGCAAGACCCTGGCCACCAAGCAGATCATTCAGGCATGGATCGCCGAGAGCAGGGCCGAGATACACGCCGCCCGCCTCATGGTGCTGCACGCGGCCTGGAAAATCGACGCGCAAGGGGCCTACGAGGCCCGCGAGGAAATTTCCCTCATCAAGTTCTACACGGCCAACGTCATGCTCAAGGTGATCGACCTGGCCATCCAGGTTCACGGCGGCCTGGGCGTGTCGGACGACACCATCCTGTCCTTCTTCCACCGCAGCGAACGGGGGGCCAGGATTTACGACGGCGCCGACGAGGTCCACAAGGTGGTGGTGGCCAGGCGCATCTTGAGGAAGTACCAGGGCTGATCGGTGCCGGCTAAACCCAAAGACGGCTACGCGGCCTTCACGCGGGGTCTCGGGCCTTTATTGGACCGCTTGTTCGCGGAGATCATCCGGGACAACCGGGAAAAGATCAAGGTGAAGAACGAAAAGGTGGCCGCCGCCAACGTGCGAAGGATTTTCGACGCGGCCCTCCAGCTCTCGCGTAAAAAGGGTTTCCACGCCATGAGCCTTCGGGACCTGTCCGAGTCCTCGGGCCTTTCCATGGGCGCTCTGTATTCCTACTTCGAGAGCAAGGAGGAACTGCGGGGCATCGTGCTTCATTACTGCCCCCAGGTGGCCGCCCGCGTGGTAAGGGCGGAGACGGACGGGCTCGAGTCGGCCCCGGACAGGCTGGCCGCGGCCGTCCGCGCTCACCTTTATCTTTCCGAGGCCCTTCGCGACTGGTTCTACTTCTGCTACATGGAGGCCAAGAACCTGTCCGGCGAGGAGAAAAATGACGCCATGGCGGGCGAGGGCCTTACCGAGTCCATATACCTCGAGGTCATCGAGGCGGGAGTGGACTCGGGCCAGTTCGAGGTGGACGACCCGAGGCTGGCCGCGGCCGCCGTCAAGTCCCTGCTCCAGGACTGGTACCTGAAGCGGTGGAAATACAAACGAGCGAAGGTGAGCGTGGATGACTACGCCGAGTTCGTGATAAACTTTATCGGCCGGGCCGTGACCGCGGCCCCCGGCTCATGAGTCTTGAGAGGGAGATGGATCGATGCCCGACATAACCGACCGGACCAAGAAAGTAAGGGAAGGAGAGGAACTGGACCTCGCGGCCGTGGAGAAGTTCCTCACCGACAACGTGCCCGGGCTGTCGGGAAAGCTCGAGATCGAGCAGTTTCCCTCCGGCCATTCCAACCTGACCTATCTGGCCCGCATGGGGGAAAGGGACATGGTGCTCCGCCGTCCTCCCTTCGGCTCGAAGGTGAAGACGGCCCACGACATGGGCCGCGAGTACAAGGTCCTCTCGGCCCTGCACCCCGTTTATTCCTGCGCTCCCCGGCCCCTGGCCTTTTGTGAGGACGAGTCGATTATCGGGTCCAGGTTCTACGTGATGGAAAGGATCAAGGGGGTGATACTCAGAAAGGAGCTTCCCAAGGGCCTGGACTTCACACCCGAGATAGCCGGCAGGCTCTCGGAGTCCTTCATCAAGAACCTCGCCGTCATGCACGCCATCGACTACGAGGCCGCCGGCCTGGGCGACCTGGGCAAGCCCGAGGGATACCTTAACCGCCAGGTGGAGGGATGGGCCAAAAGGTACGCGGGATCCCAGACGGACGAGATCAAGGAGATAGACGACACCGTGGACTGGCTGCGCGAGCGCCTGCCCGCCTCTCCCGCGCCCACCCTGGTGCATAACGACTACAAGTACGACAACATCATCCTCGACGCGAACGACGTAACCCGGATCATCGGGGTCCTCGACTGGGAGATGTCCACCATCGGCGACCCCCTCACCGATCTGGGCGCCGCCCTGGGCTACTGGGTCCAGGACGACGACCCGCCCATGCACAAGATGAACGCCTTCGGACCCACCTACGCCAAGGGCTCCTATACAAGACGCCAACTGGCGGACAGGTACGCCGAGCTGACCGGACGCGACGTGTCCAACGTCCACTACTACGTGGTCTTCGCCTCCTTCAAGCTCCTGGTCATCATCCAGCAGATATACTATCGGTACCACCAGGGTCTCACCCAGGACGAAAGGTTCGCCGGACTCGTCAACCTGGTCAAGCTCCTCGCCCAAACCGGGGTCGAGCTGATCGAAAGGAACGAGATATAATCTATATGCAACTTCTTATATGTTGGCACAAAGAGGTGACAGAAATTATTTGACGGCGAAGGTAGCAAGAATGGACGTGATAGAAGATATTAGAAATAATCCATTATTAAGTGAAGTCCATTCTCGTCAAAGAAAGAAGTTGAAAGTTTTTTTCAAGGATCTTGCCGGTTGCCCACATGAGCATTACCTCGCTCTAAATAGTTCCAGTTGCGTAACTAGAAAAAGCCAATAAAAACAATGTGCTGTAAGCATTTTTCGCTTCCCTTTTTGGTCTTGATATGATACAATAACTCCTTGAAAAATCAAGGATTGACTTGCCGGGATGCTGTGAAGGGGGCGAAAAATGCGACCGAAAATTAAAATGCAAATGACCATTGAAGACCACGAATTTTTGAAAGCGGGCCATCTTTTCAAACAAGACACTGAGCTTGAGAAGATGAGCATAGCGCTCGACGAGGCCAAGGAAATTCTGGAAGCTGTTGCCGATGATCTCCAAAGCGGACTCAAGGAGACCGGCGCCGAGGGGATGAGCGTCGAGCAGGTCCTTAGGAGCGCGGTCATCTATCAACTCAAGTGTTATTCCTACCGGGAACTCGGCGACCGCCTCGGTTCCGATTACAATTTCCGCAAGTTCACCAGGTTCTTCGGGCGGGACATTCCCCATTTCAGCAGCCTGGAGCGGGCGATAAAACGCATCCGCCCCGAGACCTGGGAGCGGATCAACGAAATGCTCGTGGCCCTGGCCATTAAAAAAAAAGTAGAAGACGGCGAGGCGGTCCGCGCTGACACCGCGGTGGCCGAGGCCAACATCCACTATCCGACCGACGCTTCGCTTCTTTTTGACAGCATCCGTGTATTGGACCGGTTGATGAAAGGAGCGCGGAAGGAGCTGCCGGGTCTCGGGTTCGAATATCATGACCGGACTCGGCGGGCCAAGAAGCGCGCTTACCAGATCGCCATGGGCAAAGGCAAAGGGATCGAGAAGAAACGGGCGGTCTGGTACCGGGACCTTCTCAAGGTTTCGGCGGAAATCTTGGCCATGGCCCGCTCGGCGCGGGAGGCGCTGGACGAGGCCCTTAAAGGCGGAGAGCTTTATTTCAGCGATGCGGGCCTGGCAACCATGATCAAGAGCGAACTCGATCATTACCTGCCGCTTTCTGAGCAGTGCGTCGAGCAGTGCGAGCGGCGGGTTATAAAAGGCGAGAAGGTTCCCGCGCAAGAGAAGGTGGTTTCCGTTTTCGAGCCGCACGTTGATATCATCCGGAGAGGCAAGACCATGAGCCCGACCGAGTTCGGTCACAAGGTGATGGCGGCGACGGGAAGGTCGGGGATTGTGCTTCAATATAAAGTGTGCGAGGGCAACCCTTCCGACGCCGACCTTTTCGAGGACATTTTGCAAAAACACGTCCGCCTGTTCGGCAAGGCTCCACGCGAGTTTACCGGCGACCGCCGCTTCTATCATGAGGACAATGAGAAGCTTGCGACCGAAGGTCCTTATTATATCGAGCGCCTGGCCATTCCCAAGCCCGGCAAAAGGAGTTCGGAGCGGATCGAGCACGAGCGTCAGCGCTGGTTCAAGAAGCTTCTTCGCTTCCGGGCCGGGATCGAGGGCGGCCTTTCCGCCCTTCTTCGCGGCTTCGGTCTGAGCCGATGCCTGTGGAGAGGTTTCGAGAGCTTCAAGTCCTGGGTGGGTCTTTCGTTCTTTGCCTGGAACCTTCGAAAACTCGCGCTGCTGACTTAGCCGCCGCCGGGCGCGCCCCTGTGGGGGCAATGAAAAACGGAAATGAAAAACAGCAAAAGGAGAGGTGTTTTTTGAAAGGATAGAAAAGGGCCGGCTCAGGCATTCAACTCGCCTGAAAGCGTTAAAATCTTTTCCGTCCTTTATAGACGCCCTGAAAATCTGCATGTCCATATCCTCTCCGCACCGCATAATGAAAGCCATTAAGCAGTTGTGCAACAGAAACTAAATAAATATATAGAACACAGGCCTGAATGCTTTTACTCAGAAGATATTTTTCACAAATTTCTATACTGGCTAAATAAAAGAGATAATAATTCACGAGGGCCTCTACAAGAGTATTTTAAAGAGTTCTCTACAGAATTAAATCAGGCATTCCATCACTTAAATGAGGTAAATCGATATGACTGGCATGATGGCGTCTTGAAATTAGATGAATATGAAAAAATCCGATTTATCGATCAAAAAATACACCCCGCATACCTCCGACTAGTAGAAGCGGTTCTTGCTCCTTTCCTTCATGTAGTGGCACATTTTTATAGATTTGATCGTGGGAAAGGCACACAAGGATTGGACTTATACAATATTATGGATAACGTGAAAAAAACCGAAATTTCTGATGCCGCAGCGCCCTATCTTCATAAAGTTCGGAATGGAATAGGCCACGGGAAGATAACTTACTTACAGAATGAAATACTCTATAAAGATAGAAAAGGAAATAGTGAGAAATATAATGATTCAGAAATAATCAGAACATTTGATAACCTTCTTGATACATGTAATTCCATCGCGTTGGCATTATGGATATTTTTTCTTTCAAAACAATCAGATTGCTATGCTTTGCCGCGACAATTGCTACTGGAAGAGCTTAGGCAGGAAACTAAAACACCGTGGTGGGAGGTCGTTGGTTGCATACCTTCCGAAAAATCTAGGCAACATCAATTAAATGTATATGTGAAAAACAAAACGCGAGATTATGATAAAGTTCGATATAGTGCCTTTCAAACGGGACTTTTGGCTGAACTGTTCTCATCTGGTTATGAAAGATACTTTATTTCTATTCTTTCTGATTATTCCTTGCCCGGCTGGGCTGCTTTCAATGGTGACAAGCTGAAGGAATTAAGGCTTCATGAAAATACGCGTTTTGAAGACTACAAATGTGTTTTAGAGAATAATGACGTCTATTTTTACCCTCGTGTGAAGGCACCAAAACTGTTTCACCATTTAAATAGTTCCAGTTGCGTAACTAGAAAAAGCCAATAAAAACAATGTGCTGTAAGCATTTTTCGCTTCCCTTTTTGGTCTTGATATGATACAATAACTCCTTGAAAAATCAAGGATTGACTTGCCGGGATGCTGTGAAGGGGGCGAAAAATGCGACCGAAAATTAAAATGCAAATGACCATTGAAGACCACGAATTTTTGAAAGCGGGCCATCTTTTCAAACAAGACACTGAGCTTGAGAAGATGAGCATAGCGCTCCGGAATGTGTCAAGCAAAATGAGACACGCCTTTCCTGAATTTAGTGTGGCAAACTGTTTATTTCCTCCGGTTTCGCCGGTGGGTTGATCCACGCTTTGCCGGGCAACTCCGGCGCCGTCGGCGGTCTTTTCACGAAGCGCTCCGGTTTTTTTTCATAGGCGTGGTCGAGCGTTTTTTGCCTGGCGGCCACGATCTCGCTCGCCATTCCGTAATGGACCATCTCGGGCGTCATCAGGCCGATCCCGGTGTGCCGATGCTCGCGGTTGTACCAATCGAAAAACTTCACGCAAAAGGCCCTGGCGTCCTCGATGGAGCCGAACCGGCTCGGGAACTCGGGCCGGTACTTCATGGTCTTGAACTGGCTTTCCGAGTAGGGGTTGTCGTCGGACACGTGGGGCCGCGAGTGGCTCTTGGTCACGCCCAGGTCGGCCATCAAGAAGGCCACCGGCTTTGATTTCATCGAACTCCCCCGGTCGGCGTGGATGGTGAGTTGTCCCGGCTCGATCCCCTGTTTTCGGATGCTGTCCCCGATCAGGCGGCGGGCCAGCTCCGCGCTCTCGCGTCCGGCGATCATCCATCCCACCACGCAGCGGCTGAAGATGTCCATGATCACGTAGAGTTGGTAGCAGGTCCATTTGGCCGGTCCCTTGAGCTTGGTGACGTCCCAGGACCAGACCTGGTTGGGGGCCTCGGCCAGCAACTCGGGTTTTTTGTATCGGGGACGCCGAAGCTGGTTGCGCCGCTCCCTGACTTCCTTTTCCGAGTCGAGGACGCGGTACATGGTGCGGACCGAGCACAGCCATGTCCCCTCGTCCAGGAGCGTTGCCCAGACCTCGCGGGGGGCCTTGTCGGCAAAGCGCTCGGAGTGGAGTCCGTCCAGCACCCGGCGCCGCTCGTCCTCGCTCAACGACCTTGCCGGCTTGGCCGCGCGCCTCGGCGGCGGAGGCCCGAAGGGAATTTTAGCGCGACGATTAAACGTTGCTCGCGACAGGCCCAGGGCCTCGCAGGCGGCCTTGGCGCCGACCCGGGGAGCGGCCGTGCTTGCCGATTCCATCATTCGCTCTCTTCGCCGGGCGGCTTGGCCAGGGGTATCCCCAGCAGATCGGCAACTTTTTTTTGGAAGTCGATTATCATCTCGGCCTGTTCGAGCCGCTTTTGGAGCTTCCCGTTCTCGCGCTCGAGGCGGGCCACTTCATCGGCCAGCGGGTTTTTGGCCTTGGGCTTGCGGCCCCGCTTTACGGGCGAAAGCGCTTTCAAGGCCCCCTCGTCCCGCTGCTTGCGCCAGGCCGTCAGGTGCGACGAATAAAGGCCCTCCCGGCGCAGCAGGGCGCCGACCTCGCCATGCCCCGAGCAGGCGTCGGCCTTCCCGAGGATTGCGAGCTTGTAAGCCGCGGTGAAGCGCCGCCGGGCGGGCTTTTCCGGGACCTCCGGCTCGGGAAGAATGATCGGCGCCCCCACCCGCTCGGGCCGCTTGGCAGGAGTGTCCTCCGGCTCGGCCGTCCCGGTTGGGGAGACTCCGGTCGCCCTACGGGCTCCCTCCGTCTCCCCAACAATCCCTGCCTTCTTCCTGTCTTCATCCATCTCTCTATACATCCTAATACCTCCCCCGCCCTACAGTAATTTAACATAGGGGAAGTGTCTCATCTACGTTGGCACAGAGGGCTCGACGAGGCCAAGGAAATTCTGGAAGCTGTTGCCGATGATCTCCAAAGCGGACTCAAGGAGACCGGCGCCGAGGGGATGAGCGTCGAGCAGGTCCTTAGGAGCGCGGTCATCTATCAACTCAAGTGTTATTCCTACCGGGAACTCGGCGACCGCCTCGGTTCCGATTACAATTTCCGCAAGTTCACCAGGTTCTTCGGGCGGGACATTCCCCATTTCAGCAGCCTGGAGCGGGCGATAAAACGCATCCGCCCCGAGACCTGGGAGCGGATCAACGAAATGCTCGTGGCCCTGGCCATTAAAAAAAAAGTAGAAGACGGCGAGGCGGTCCGCGCTGACACCGCGGTGGCCGAGGCCAACATCCACTATCCGACCGACGCTTCGCTTCTTTTTGACAGCATCCGTGTATTGGACCGGTTGATGAAAGGAGCGCGGAAGGAGCTGCCGGGTCTCGGGTTCGAATATCATGACCGGACTCGGCGGGCCAAGAAGCGCGCTTACCAGATCGCCATGGGCAAAGGCAAAGGGATCGAGAAGAAACGGGCGGTCTGGTACCGGGACCTTCTCAAGGTTTCGGCGGAAATCTTGGCCATGGCCCGCTCGGCGCGGGAGGCGCTGGACGAGGCCCTTAAAGGCGGAGAGCTTTATTTCAGCGATGCGGGCCTGGCAACCATGATCAAGAGCGAACTCGATCATTACCTGCCGCTTTCTGAGCAGTGCGTCGAGCAGTGCGAGCGGCGGGTTATAAAAGGCGAGAAGGTTCCCGCGCAAGAGAAGGTGGTTTCCGTTTTCGAGCCGCACGTTGATATCATCCGGAGAGGCAAGACCATGAGCCCGACCGAGTTCGGTCACAAGGTGATGGCGGCGACGGGAAGGTCGGGGATTGTGCTTCAATATAAAGTGTGCGAGGGCAACCCTTCCGACGCCGACCTTTTCGAGGACATTTTGCAAAAACACGTCCGCCTGTTCGGCAAGGCTCCACGCGAGTTTACCGGCGACCGCCGCTTCTATCATGAGGACAATGAGAAGCTTGCGACCGAAGGTCCTTATTATATCGAGCGCCTGGCCATTCCCAAGCCCGGCAAAAGGAGTTCGGAGCGGATCGAGCACGAGCGTCAGCGCTGGTTCAAGAAGCTTCTTCGCTTCCGGGCCGGGATCGAGGGCGGCCTTTCCGCCCTTCTTCGCGGCTTCGGTCTGAGCCGATGCCTGTGGAGAGGTTTCGAGAGCTTCAAGTCCTGGGTGGGTCTTTCGTTCTTTGCCTGGAACCTTCGAAAACTCGCGCTGCTGACTTAGCCGCCGCCGGGCGCGCCCCTGTGGGGGCAATGAAAAACGGAAATGAAAAACAGCAAAAGGAGAGGTGTTTTTTGAAAGGATAGAAAAGGGCCGGCTCAGGCATTCAACTCGCCTGAAAGCGTTAAAATCTTTTCCGTCCTTTATGGACGCCCTGAAAATCTGCATGTCCATATCCTCTCCGCACCGCATAATGAAAGCCATTAAGCAGTTGTGCAACAGAAACTAAATAATAGGTATATGGCATTTAGACTGTTCTTGCCAATCGCGAGAGAAGATTTCAAGACTCAACTTAATCTTCCCAATATCTATGTCCGAAATTCCGTAATTCACCGCAATGGTTGGCGTTGCGTACTAAATGCAAGTGTATTTTACAACGGCCCAGATGACCAAGAAGCAATAAGAAACTCGTGTAGAAGAATCATTCATCAGCCCCTTTTGAACGCGAGATGCCGTTTATCTATTACAGATATATCTCGATATCTTCCCCTAGGCTATGCTCGCGTGGCGGTATTTCGGAAAAATTATAGAAGACGCCGATTATTATGCTTTGGTCTTGGTGACGATTTGATTTGTACTGTACAGGTAAAAAATATCTCACGCATTTCCAGCCCAGATATTATTGGATCAACAATCGAAAAATATGGAAAGTATAGAATCGCATGGAACCGGGCTTGGTTACAAAATAAGGAAACAGAAGTCTCAGGATCGTGAAAATATCGAGATAAAAGATATAAGTTTAAAGGCACAAAACCCGACTCTGACTGAACATTAAGGGAGAACGCCTAAAGCTAAATGAACTATATATCTATCTCTTTTATATGATCAGGATTCCCCTCTCCTGTACTTCTTCTGGGCCTCCTTCATGGTCTTGGAGAGTTCCTCGATGTCCACGGGTTTTTGCAGGTAGGCGAAGGCGCCCAGGTCGAGGGCGGTCTCGCGGTCCTTTTCCGAGCCGTGGCCGGTAAGCACGATGACCTCGATGTGGGGCTTGTCCTTTTTCAGGCGGCGCAGGACCTCCATGCCGTTGATGCCGGGCATGTTGAGGTCGAGGACGATAACGTCCGGCTCGTCGTCCTCGACCAGGTCCAGGGCCTGCTGGCCGTCGTAGACCACGGTCGAGCCCACGTCGCGGAGCTGGAGGCGCTCGGAGAGGGTCTGCACGAACTCCCGTTCGTCGTCCACCAGGAGGACCTTGCTGGGGACCTCGGGCTCGAAGCGGCGGTAGATGTCGGCCTTGTAAAAGCCGGGACCGACCTTGGTCTCGACCGACTCGACGCCCGAAACGCCGCCCGCTATCTTTTTCAGTTCATCCTCCAGGCGGGCCAGCATGAGGGTGTTCTTGTTGATGGTCAGGACCGTGGCGCCCTTGTCGGCGGCCACCATCACGTTGTGCCCCGCGTTCACCAGGGCCTCCTCCACCTTGGCCATCAGCTTGAAGTCGGCCGCGGCCGCCCGGGCCGTGTCGTTATAGGCCAGGGCCGAAGACCCCGCGCTCGAGAGTATCAGCTCGACCGCCTTCTCCACCGAGGTCTTGTCCGTGGGAATAAGAACGTCGTAGAGATCCGCGTCCCAGGGCTCCTTGCCGAAAAGATAATCCGTCCACAGCCCCTTGCTCTCGTCGTCCTTGTGGATGAGCCTGGTGGCCTCCTTTTGCGAGAGCCCGGCCGCCTCGGCCGCCGTCTTGCAGCGGTGGTTGAACTCCGCTATAACGCACACGCCGAGGGCGTGAGTCACGCTCCTCGGGACCAGGTGGGAGCAATAGCCGCTGACCACTATCCCGTCGCCGTCGGCCAGGTCGGCCATGACCATCCGCAGGTGGCTCACGAATCGTTCCTTCTCGTGCGTGTACTTGTTCCACACCGAGGGGGACTGGGTCATGGCGCGCAGGAGCTTCTTTTCCGCCACTCCGTAGCGCTCGCTCGCCTTCTTCACGATCTCGGCGTCGTCCAGCGCGACCTTGTAGCCCAGCTTCTCGGCCGCCAGGTCGCGGACCTTTCTACCGTTGCAGTGAATCCCGTGGAATATCTTCAGTATGGCCATTTTATGCTCCCGTCGTCTCTTTGACTTCATCGAGGGGACAGACCGTGACGAGCGGACATTCCTTCTCGTCGGAACCCTTGTGGGCCTTGTCGAATATGGCCGCGATGGCGGCCGCCTGGGTGGGGAAGATGTGGTCATCCCCGATCTTCTCGTAAAGGTGGGTCCGCTTCATGAGCAGAAGCACGTCCTCCTTGACGCCGCTGATGGAAAAGTCGTGACCCGCGCTCCTCACGTTGTCCACCACCAGCGACATGACCTCCTCACCGGACGCGTCCATGGCGTTGATGCCGTTGGCCACGAGAAGGATGTGACGAAGCTCCGGCATGGCGCTCACGCGGTCGATGATCAGGTCCTCGAAGTAGCTGGCGCTGGCGAAGAACAGCGGGCCGTCGAACCGGATCACGGCTATGTGTTTGCACTCTCTCAACGACCAGTGCTCGGCGTCCCTCAGCGAGCAGTCGGGATGGAGCGAAAGGTGGGCCACTTTGGGCCTCATGCTGATATAGAGGAAATAGCCCAGCGACAGGAGAACGCCCACGATGATGCCCTTGTCCAGATGGGGCGCCCAGGCCAGCGTGCCAAGAAAGGAAACCACCGAGATGATCCCGTCCACTTTGTGAGTTTTATAGGCGTGAATAAAGCCGCTCACGTTCACCAGGCCGATGACGGCCATCATGATGACGGCGGCCAGGGTGGCCTGGGGAAGGAAATAAAGGAGCGGCGTGAAGAAAATAAGCACGATCACCACCATGCAACTCGTGACCACGCTGGATATGCCGGTAAGCGCCCCCGCCTGGAGGTTGACCGCCGACCTCGAGAAGGACCCGGACGTGGGATAGGACTGGCCCACCGAGCCCAGGATGTTGGCGATGCCCTGTCCGATCAGCTCCTGGTTGGGATCGAGGTATTGTCCGGTCTTGGCCGCCATGGCCTTGGCGATGGATATGGCCTCCATGAATCCGAGCAGCGAGATGATGATGGCCGTGGGAAGAAGCAAAAGGAAGTCGGATAGATTTATCCTGGGCACGGCCAGCTTGGGAAGACCCTTGGGAATGGTACCCACGATGGCGCCGCCGCCGATCATGTAGAGGTTGTCCGGGTCGATCTCCTTGGTTCCCACCTTGATCCTCCACACGCGTCCGTCCGTCTGGGCGCCCTCGGGCGCCTCGCCCTTTTTATAGAAGCGCATGGTCCCGTCCGGGCCCGGGACCCCGTCCAGGAAGATAAGGCGCATCTTTTCCCTGGCCACGTGGCTCTTTTGCTCGAGGTGCTCGATCTCGAGGTTGATCTTCTCGACGCGCTGGGAGAGTTCGAGGTACTCGATGGATTTCTCGCCGCTTTTCTCCTTGACCTCCAGCAGCTTGGGAGTCAGGGTGGCCCTTTCCTCGCCCAGGGCCGCCGTCTCGGCCACGGTATCGTCGAAGTCCTTGATGAGCTGGCGTATCTCATCGACCTCGACGCTCGAGAGGGTGGCCTTTGTATCGTGGTTGAAGCCGGCCAGCCAGGAAATAAGAGTGGTCACTATAACGGCCACCAGCACGTTGGGTATCTTGGGATTGATTTTTCTCAGGACGTACATGATGGCGAAGGCCAGGACGCCCATGGCCAGGGTGGGCCAGTGGGTGTACTGGAAGGCCGACTCGACCACGCCAATGATGGTCTCGTAATGGTGCTCCGCGCTGTCCACGTAAACGCCGAAGAGCTTCGAGAGCTGGGAGGTGGCGATGATGATGGCGCCCGCGTTGGTAAAGCCGTTGACCACCGGGTGGGAGAGGAAGTTGACCACCAGGCCCAGCCTGAGCACGCCCAGGGCCAACTGGAAAACTCCCACCGTAAAGGCCAGGGCGATGGTATAGGCTATGTAGCCCGCGCTGCCGGCCGTGGCCAGGGGCCCGAGGGAGGCGGCGGTCATAAGCGACACGATGGCCACCGGGCCGGTGGCGAGCTGCCTGCTCGATCCGAACAGGGCCGCGAACATGGGCGGCAGGAAAGAGGCGTAAAGCCCGTAATAAGCGGGCAGACCCGCCAACTGGGCGTAGGCCATGGACTGGGGAATAAGGACCAGCGCCACGCTCAAGCCGGCCAGGAAATCGACTCGGAAAGAGGAAAGGCCGTAGCCCTTGAACCACGTGAGGAAAGGAAATACGCGTTTAATCATAACAACCCTTCTTCATTCGGCGCCAATACTGCTAAAGGAAAATTTTGACCCCGGGATAATAGAGGTTTTGAATTATACATGATTTCAGCCGCTTTGGCAATTATAAAGGGCGATATGGATAGAGGATTGTCACGGCGACTTAAGGCTTCAAGGCCGAGGTCATTGCCATTCGCGCCATTTCGCCCATTCCATCCGATAAGTCGCGCGGCATCTAAGTGGGTCGGCCGTTCGCGGGTCATGATTTATTCGCTTGACTTCTTTTCAGGACCGCGGCAAAAACGCGTCCGCTTCCGATCGGCGAAGGGACCGATATTTACGATCACGACCGGAAAAAACGGAAGGCGAATGGAGACGGCCGCGGTTTTTGGAAAAACCGCCTCCGATAATAAATACCCTTACCCGTTCCTTTCGATTTTTTTGATCAGGAAATCAACCACCGCCGGGTCGGCCAGGGTCGATGTATCGCCTATGTTCTCCGTGTCTCCCGAGGCGATCTTCTTGAGGATGCGCCTCATGATTTTGCCCGACCGGGTCTTGGGAAGAGCGTTGGTGAACTGAATCTCGTCGGGCGTGGCGATGGGTCCGATCTCTTTGCGGACGCGGACATTGACGTTATCTCTTTTTCTTGCTCGGACATGCCTTCTCCTCCTTATCGTCGGTATCGTGCTCGTCGAATTTCAATAATACTCGATTATAATCCGAACGCTACATTGAGGCTTATCAATATTTCATGGCCGTCTCGTATCCGGCCTTTACGGCCGAGAAGATATCCGCCGTTTCCCAGGCGTCCCCTATTACCACGATCCGCGAGACCATGGACGCGATCTCCCGAGGCGGCGCTCCCCTCGGGTTGGTTCCCGCGCAAATGACGACCGCGTCAAAAGGAGGAAGCCGTTTTTCCTCGCCATTGCTGTTTACGCGAGTTCCATCCCGGCCTAACTCCAAAACCGACGTGAGGGGCATGAGCGATATTCCGGGGTCCTTGCTTATGCGCGCAAGCGCCAGCTTTCTCGATATGGGTTCCATGAAGCTTCCCAGGTCATCGGAGCGCTTGGTGGCCACGACTTCTTTACCCTGGCCTCCCAGTTTCTCCGCCAGCTCCAGACCGTTTCGGCCCGCGCCGACGATCAGGACCCTGTCGCCCTTGATTTCCTTCTTATCGATAAAAAAGTCGGCGCAGGTCATCCAGTTGACCTTGTCCATGCCGGGAATGGACGGAACGTTTGAATTTCCGCCCACGGCCCAGACCAGGAGATCGGGCCTTATCTCATCTACCAGGTCCTTGTTTACCTCGCGTCCCAACATCAGATTGACCCCGGCGAGATGGGCCGCGGAGAAAAAGGCCCTTAAAGGATTGGCCATGCTTTCCTTGCCCGGGGCGTCGGAGGCCGAGATGGCGGCCCCCCCCAGCTTCTCGGACTTCTCGGCCAAGGTGACTTCATGTCCGCGTCCGGCCAGGTACCTGGCGGTGGTCACGCCGGCCGGTCCGCCTCCCGCCACCAGGACTCGAAGCGGGCTCTCCGATTTATCGACCTCGGCCGAGGCTACCTCAGGGTTGAAGTTGCATCCGATGCCTTCCCCTTTCTTCACCCTTACCAGGCAGCCTTGCAGACAATAGCCGCAGGGTTGGATGGGGTCTTTGTTTTCACCCGACCACTTGGAGATAAGGTCGGGGTCAGCGATGAGGGGCCTTCCCAGGGCCACCATGTCGGCGGTATTTTCCTCGATGATTTTCCCGGCCCTCTCGAGACTCCCCATGCGGCCGGCCGCGATAACGGGCAATCCACCGGCCTTTTTAATCCTGGCCAGGGCATCCTCCTGCGGCTTCGTGGGAAGCGACATCTGGTGGAAGTACCAGGGTGGAGAAAAACATTGGGAGCCCATGCCAACGTGGACGGCGCAAAAGCCAGCCTCCCTCGCCATATTGACGACCTTGTCAACGTCCTCCGGAGGAAGGCTTTTATCCGGGGCCATCTCCGACCCGGAAACCCGGATGATGAGGGGAAGACCCCCGCTATTGTCAGCCGCGGCCTTTATAACCTTGCGCGCCAAAAGGAACCGGTCCTTACCGTACTCGTCGTCACGCGCGTTCAACTTCGGGTTCAAAAACTGCGCGACCAGGTAGCCATGGCCCGCTTGAAGCTCGATGAAGTCGAATCCGGCGGGACCGGCCTTTTGGGCCGCCGAGCCGAAAGCGGCGATGATGGACTCGATTTGGGAGATCGGCAAAGCCTCGGCCTCGGCGCCAGCGGCGGGACAAGTAAAGGACGAACACGACCCGGGACGTCCGCCGATCACCCTCGGGTTGGCCGCCGCCCCGGCGTGATTCAGGTGAAGGCACGCCTTGCGGCCGCTCGAGTGTATGACGTCCACTATTTTTTTAAGCTCGGTTACGGAACCATCCCCGGTTATCTGGAGTTGCCTGGGATGCTCCCGGCCATCGGCGGTGACCGCGACCGGCTCGAGTATTATCAGGCCCGGACCGTTGTCGGATATGTTTCGGTAGAAGTTCAGGTGGGCCTCGGTCACCCCGCCACCCGGGTTTCCCAGGGCGGTCTTGATGGGGGGAAAAACGAAGCGGTTGGCAAGTTTCACTCCTCCCAGTTCGTAGGAAGAAAATAAAGCGTTCATTTTTAGCCTCCTTGTCTTGCTCGGCGGGCGCGCGTCAGCCCAATATCCCCACGGCTCGCATGGCCGACTCGACGATGGCGTTTTTGGCCGGGAAAAAGGTCTGCCAAGGTTGGGAACTGTAGCTGAACTCGGCCAGGTCCTCGGCGGTCATGCGATGTTGCGCGGCGAGGGTCACCAGGTCAACGCGCTCCGCCACCGCGTCCGTGCCCACGATCTGTCCTCCCAGTATCCGGTTGCTCCCCTTTTCAATGACCAGCTTGACCTTGACGTGGCCGGCGCCGGGCATCATGGGAAACCGCGTGGCCGACTCCCCGTGGGAGACGTAGGTATCGAAGCCTCTCGACCGCGCCAGGCTCTCGGTAAAACCCGTTCCCGCGACGCGCAGCTGGCCAACCACAGTGGCCGCCCCGTTGAAGAACCCCTTGTATCGGGCCGGCTTGCCCACCATGTCGAGAGCAGCTATCTTGGCCATGGGAACGGCGTTCGTGGCCAGCTTGCCGCCCAGAGGCTCGCCGTCAATGCCCGAGATATACTGAACGCAGTCGCCGGCCGCCCAGACCTTGTCCGCGCTGGTCCTCATGCGGTCGTCCACGATGATGCCGTCCTTGCCCGACTCTATCCCCGCCGCGCGGAAAACGTCTATGTCCGGACGCATTCCAACCGCGACGGTGGCGAAATCATGCCCCTCATTGAGCTCGATCATGGTCCCATCCGTAAGCTCGACTTGGGCGACGGCTTTATTCCCGTGAAAAGCCATAAGTCCCTTGCCCAGATGAAGATGGACCCCAGCTTTTTTAAGTTCCCCGATAATCGGCTCCGCCATGTCGCGGTCGATCAGTTGCGGCAGCGGATACTCGGCTATGTCCACGAGGTGGACCTCGATGCCGCGGTTAACGTAGGCCATGGCCTGCTCGACGCCGATGGCCCCGGCCCCGATCACCACCGCGCGGGCGCAGTTCCCCCCGCATTCGGTCTTTTTGGTGACGTCGCAATCGCGGCCCTGAATGGCGGCGATAACGGCCTCGGCGTCCTTGCCGGTCTTGACCGTGTAAACGTTGGCCAGGTCCACGCCGGGAACGGGAGGCTTGACGGGCACGGCCCCCGCGGCTATCAAAAGCTTGTCGAATCCGACCCTCCGGCCGCTCTCGAAAAAGCACTCCCTTGCGTTCAGATTGAGCTTGACCGCTTTTTCCCTGATGAGCTCGGCGCCAACGCCCGTTACCAACTCGTCGGTCTTAAAACACTTGTTCAGCGGAAACAAGCCCTCGATGGCGTAGGGAAGCGCGCAGTAGATAATCGAATAATCCTCGGGCCGAGCCACGGCTATGGTGGCGTCGGGATCATGGGTTTTGATCAGGCGAGTCGCCTGAATCCCGGCGGGACCGCCGCCGACGATCAGTACGTCAACCTCGCTCGCCGCGTCTTTAACTTCATTTTCTCGCATAACATTACCCCCTTCCGGTTCTTGTTTTTTAATGAGATCAATTTTTGTGCCTGGAGTAACCAAAAAAAGATCTATATTATCCAAGTAACTTGTTTATAAGGACTATCAGCTGGAATATCTTCGATCGTTAATGAGGGGCGGATATATATTAAAGTAACGGTTAACGTTATGATAACGTTAACTTGATAAAGTCTTGGTTTCGTAAAGTGGATATAAACGGGCTGGTTTGAAAGTCGAATTTCTCCATGGGCGCTCCGTCTAAAGATATACGGCGTCCCGCGGCAAGGGCTTTCTCAATGTTTTGCCCCTAATTGACGGTCGGATACTCGACGCGTCCGGCTTCAAGGCGAGCGGATACCGCGTCCATAAATTCCGGCCAAGTCGCGAGCGGGTCGCGCTTCACGTCCAGCGTTCCCCTCATGACTGCTTGCTCGCCTTTACCATGGCCACAATCCCGGCCTTGATAGCCTCGGGGAGGTCGTTCCATTTCCCGAATACACTATATCCGCTGATATCTGCCCCCATGGATCATAATCAATGCGTTCATATATGTCGCCGTCTGAGTCTGTTACTATGCGAGTCGAGCCAAGATGGTCTGTATGATACCTGCTGGCCTCTGCCACGGCTCCGCTCCAAGCGGCATTAGCTTCAGGAGGACCGTGCTTGAACATACTTTCAGTTATAGAATAAATAAAATTCCAAATATAGACGGCTTATTTCTCGTATTTTACGATCAAAGTCTCTGGCATTATTCAAATCTAAAAAAGAAAACAACCCTTAGCGACAGAGAAACTATAACCAACTTCAGAATAGTTCAGTTTTTATCGGATAAAAATACCTACCAGATCATTTCAAGATTTGAAGATACTAATTTTATTGACAAAATCAACAATATCGGTAAGTATTTAGATGGGGCGAGGAAACCGATACCATTCTATATCTGGTCCGGTGGACTCGATGCTGGTTCCTTGAAGTCAATGGATACCAAGGTCATTTCATTTTCCACGAAAGGTTTTATCCCCCCGACCGTGACGAGGCCGAGTTTTTATAAAATCGATTGGATATTCAATCCAAGAACCAGTAAGTTAACGGCAACTACCCTGCACTGGAACATTCACGAGGAGCCTTTGCCAGACGGGAGTGACACGAAAGAAGTTGAGACCATAGTAGATTTGACGAAATGATCGAGTAACGAATTACCCAAGATTGCGAAGAGCAAATTCGATGTTCCTACTTTCTCCTCCGGTATATACACGCCTGACATTTAGTGCTATAAAAACGCGGTGAGGAAATAACGAGCGATACGCGGCGGCCGGCCGCGAAACGACAAGGGAGGGAGCGTTATGTTCGAGCTTGGCGAGCCTCATCGGATGGTGGAGAAGATGGTCAGGTCCTTTTGCGAGAAGGAGGTCGCGCCCAAGGTGGCGGCCATGGAGGACGGCGAGGTCTTGGTCTTCGAAATAATGCGGAGCATGGCCAGGGCCTTCGGTCTTCCGTCCATGATCAAAAGCCTGGAGAAGGGCCTTGACGGCAAGAAGGATAAAGGCGGCGGCCCGGGGGAGGACGCGCCCTCCCAGGTGGGCATGATGGGCATGGAGGCCGACCCCCTCGTCAGCGTGGTAATCGGCAAGGAAATCGCCCGCGTTTGCCCGTCCCTGGCCATGGCCATCACCGGCAGCGTGGGCCTGACGGGGGCGACCATCATGGCCAAGGGCACGGTGGCCCAGAAGAAGAAATACGGCCTTCCCATCCTGGCCATGGAGAAGATAGGGGCCTGGGGCATGACCGAGCCCGACTCGGGGTCGGACGCCTTTGCCCTGCGGACCATCGCCAGGCCGGTGGAGGGGGGCTACGCGCTCAACGGCCAGAAGATATTCATCACCAACGCGCCCTACGCGGACATATTCGTCATCTACGCCAAGATCGACCGGGGCCAGGCGGACAAGCGGGACAAGCGGTTCGTGTTCCCCTTTATCGTGGAGAAGGGGACCAGGGGCCTGGACGTTTCCAAGTCGGCCAAGAAGATGGGCATGAGGGGCTCGCCCAACGGCGAGGTTTTCCTGGACGACGTGTTCGTGCCGGCGGACGGGCTGCTGGGGGAGACGGAGGAAAAATCGAGCCGGGACCAGGCCAAGGAGGTTTTCGCCAGCGAGCGCTCGGGCGCGGCGGTAATGTGCTGGGGCATCATCGAGCGGTGCCTGGAGGACTCGATCAAGTACGCCATCGAGCGCGAGCAGTGGGGCCGTCCCCTGGCGGATTTCCAGCTCATCCAGGAAAAGATAGCCCGCATGTACATCCACCTCGAGAATACCAGGAACATCGCCTTCAAGCAGGCCTGGGCCCAGCGGGAGGGGAAGGCGACGGTCGAGGACGGCTGCGTCTCGAAATACTATTGCGCCAACGCGGCGGTGGAGGTCGCCCTTGACGCCATCCAGCTCATGGGCGGCTACGGCTACATGCGGGAGTACCACGTGGAGATGCTCATGCGGGACGCCAAGCTCATGTCCATCGCCGGCGGCACGGACGAAATCCAGCTCCTGACCATCGCCAAGGAACTGTTCAGGAAAAGCGGCTACGACCTCACCATCTCGGGGGTGAAAAGGGACGGCTGAAAACCTCCATCATCCTGGGGCCGGACGCTCTCTCTCCCCCGTCTTGTCTTCATGGCGCTGACAACCTCGCGCCTTGACTGCTATACTATGCCTTTGTAACCAATTCGCGTTATCCATATAAACGGGAGGTACCCATGAAGAAAATCAAAACCGCCGCCGTCCTTTGGCTGTTAATCCTATCCGTCCATTTCGGACTTGGCTTTGGATGCCCCTCGCCCGAGAGGGAAGGAGCGAAAACCAAAGAGACGGAAAGCCAAAAGCGGGAGGCGCGCGAGCCGGCCCGGGCTTCGGTGCTTTTCTTTAACGACGTTCATGGGCACTTAAGTCCCTTCACCATCAGCCGGGACGGCGAGACGGTCGAGGTGGGCGGCATAGCCCGCATGGCGGCCGAGATCAAGCGGATAAGGGCGGAGAATAAAAGGCGGGGCGTTCCCACCTTCCTCCTGGTCGCGGGGGACGCCCTGCAGGGAACGCCCATGTCCACCGTGTTCCAGGGCAAGCCCGATTTCGAGTGCATGAACGCCATGAAGGTGGACGCCATGACCATCGGCAACCACGAGTTCGACTTCGGCCTGGATAATTTCCTTGGCCTGCAAAAGCTGGCCGCCTTTCCCTTTTTAAGCGCCAACGTGGTCTGGAAGGACACGGGGGAGCCCATCGCCTCCCGCTCGGTTTCCCTCGAGTTGGAAAAGGGACTTTACCTGACCGTGATCGGCGTGACCACCTCCCATCTCCTGGAGACCACCAAGCCCTCGAACGTGGAAAAGCTCGCGGTCATCGAGCCTATCGCGTCCATGCGCGAGGCATACGAGGAGGCGGTGAAAAAAGGGCCGGTCATACTCCTTTCCCACTCGAGGGCCAGGACCGACGAGGCCATCGCCCGGGCGTTCCCGGACCTGGCCGCCATCATCGGCGGACACGACCAGATACTGATCAATCCCTCGAAAAAGGTGGGCGAGGTCCCGGTCTTCCAGGCCTTCGAGAAGGGCAAGTACCTGGGACGGCTGGAACTGGAGATAGACCGGGACTCGGGCCGGGCGGCGGTCGCGAGTTACGAGTACGTTCCCATCACCTCCGCCATCGAGCCCGATCCTCAGATCGAGGGGATCGTGGAGAGCTACCGGTCCCGCCTGGACGACGAGTTCAAGGAGGTCATAGGCGAGGCCCTCGTCTTCATGGACGGCGAGCGCGAGCGGATACGCTACGAGGAGACCAACCTGGGCGACTTCGCGACGGACGTCATGCGCGAATACACCGGCGCCGACCTTGCCCTTTTAAACGCGGGCAGCCTTCGCTCGAGCCTGGCGGCGGGGCCGATCACCGTGGAGGACGTTTTCAAGACCATGCCTTACGCCAACGAGGTCGTGATCGCCGAGCTGACGGGAGACGAGATCATGACGGCCCTGACCCGGGCGGTCATGGGAACGCGGGAGGATGAGGACGGCGGTTTCCTGCACGTCTCGGGGATCAGTTTCGTCATCGAGGGCAAGAAGCCGACTGAGGTCAAGTTTGGCGCATACCTGAAGCCGCTCGAGGCGGAGAAAAAGTACGCGGTGGCCATTACCGACTTCATGGCCGACGGCGGCGATGGTTACAAGGTCTTCATGGGCAAGACCTCCTACAAGACGGGCTCGCCCCTGCGGGAGTTGCTGGTTGACCGGATCAAGGCCCAGGGCAAGATCGAGGCGAAGACCGAGGGAAGGATTACTAGGGCCGAGCCTTAAGTGATATAATTTTCTTGAACGCCTGGAGGCATTCTCCCGACGAGCCGTATAAATTCAGGCGCCGAGAAAGGAAGTTAAATGGAGTTGAGTATAATCGAGAAGGCGAAGGTCCTGGCCCACATGCTCAAGTGGCGTCTCACCTGGGAGCGCCGCGACCTCGAGTACGTTCATCCCGGCGTTGACAATCCGAAATTCATGAACGCCAGGGACGCGGTCCGGCTGATCGAGGACGGCGACGTGGTGCTTTCCTGCGGCATGGCGGCCAACGCCCGCTGCTCGATATTCTACTGGGGCCTTAAGGACTACTTTTTATCCGAGGGCCATCCGCTGGGGCTGACCTGGATAGGGGTTGGGGCCATGGGCAGCCGGGGCAAGGCGCCCGGCTCTCTGGAGGAACTTAATTTTCCCGGCCCTCTCGCTCGTTACATCGGGGGTCACCTGGAGACGATCAAGGCCCAGCTTAAGCTGGCGAGCGAGGGTCATCTCGAGCTTCAGACCATGCCTCAGGGGGTGATGGCTTTTCTCTTCGAGGCCCAGGCCAGGGGGGAGGACTCGATACTCACGGACGTTGGGGTTGGAACTTTCCTCGATCCCCGCCTGGGTCCCGGGACCCAGGTGGTGCCCGGCAAGGGCGAGAACCTGGTGATCGTGGAGGGGGACCTTCTTCGGTACCGGCTGCCCAAAATAAACGTCACCATGTTCGTGGCCCCCTACGCGGACCACGAGGGAAACATTTACTTCCATAACGCGGCGACCCACACGGAGAACGTTCCCGGCGCCCGGGCGGCCAGGGCCAACGGGGGCAAGGTCCTGGTCTCGGTCTGCGACGTTATTAAAAAGGACGAGTCCAGGATCAGCCTGGCGGCGGACATGGTGGACGCCGTGGTGGTCAATCCATACAGCGAACAGACGGGCTCGGTGCCCCAGCGAAAATACTGGCCCTTGTTCACGGTCGGGGCCAACGAGGACGTCGAGAAGGAGGTGGCCAGGTTAAAGTTCGCCAACGAGGCGCTGAAGATAACTCCCGTCCGCCGCGCTCCCGAGCTGGCCATGTCCCGCGTGGCGGCTCGAGTCTTCACCCGGCTGGCGCGGCCCGGGGCGGAGGTGAATATAGGCGTGGGCCTTCCCGAGGAGGTAAGCCGCGTGATCCGGGAGGGGGGCCTCACGGACGACGTGAACTTCGCCACCGAGACCGGCGTGTGGGGAGGGCTGCCGACGCCGGGAGTGTTCTTCGGCGCGGCCGTCAATCCCAAAAAGATGATGAGCTCGGCCCAGATATTCGAGTTCTGGAAAGACAACCTGGACGTCACCATCCTGGGCCTTCTCGAGGCCGACTCCGAGGGGAACGTGAACGTGTCCCGCCGCGGGACCGACCCGGTGGATTTCGTGGGACCCGGCGGTTTCCCCAACCTGGTCCGCTACGCCAAGTCGATCCTTTTCGTCGGCGCCTGGATGGCCGGCGGCAAAATCGAGCTGGCCGGCGGCAAGGTGAAAATAGTCTCTCCCGGCGAGTACAAGTTCAAGGAGAGGGTCTCGGAGATAACCTTCAGCGGCAAGGTCGCCCTCGCCCAGGGCAAGACGGTGTATTACGTCACCAACGTGGGGGTTTTCCATTTGACGGAAAGGGGCATGGAACTGATCGAGATCATGCCGGGCCTGGACCCGGAAAAGGACGTCATCGAGCCCTGCCCCATGCGGATAGTCAGACCCGAGAGCGGCGAGATCGAGGTCATCGGCGAGAACGTGGTCACGGGAAAAGGTTTCGAGCTGAATTGGTCCGGGGACTGAGCCCGGGCCTTATCTCTCGTTTTTTCACTCGCGCAGCAGGGGCACGAACTCGCCCAGTTTCTTTCGGACCGGGAAGTACTTGGTCTCGAGGGCGGTAAGAGAGTTCAGGACCGACCTCATTCCCCAGTAAAGGCCGCGGAAAAACCAGCGGTTCTTGGGAAAGCGCCAGACGATCTTGGCGATGATGGAGGGCCGGAGGAAAAAGGCGCGATAGGCGTCCCTTTGAATTTTAAACAGGTCCACGCCCGTGACGTGAGTGTAAAAGGTCGTCTCGGCCCAGTAGCGCAGGTTGAAGAAATCGTATCCCGAGAAGTCGAAGTCGGGGTATGCCTCCTTGGCCATCTCGAAGAGCCCGGTCCTCGGGTATACCACCACGGTGAAGAACCAAGCCCTGGTCAGCCTCGAGTTTACGGCGTAGTCGATGGACGCCTGCATTTCCTCGCGGGTCTCGCCGGGAAATCCGAGCATGAAGAACCCCTGGGTGATGATGCCCTCCGCGTCGGTCCAGGCGATGACCTCCCTTAGCTTTTCCAGGTCGTTGTTTTTCCGGATTCTTTTTTGCAGGCGAGGCGACGCGGTCTCGACGGCGTAGGTAATCGAGTAGGCCCCCGCTTTCTTCAGTTTCCGTATCAACTCGCGGTCCATCCTGTCGCCCCGCAGGCCGTTGGGGAAGGCGATCTTGATCTTGATCCCGCGTTTTACTATCTCGTCGCAGATGGCCTTGGCCCGGGGGAGGTCCAGGTTGAAGATGTCGTCGACAATGTGGATTTCCTTGACGCCGTGCTCTTTCGTCAGGTACTCGAGCTCGGCCATCACGTTCCCGATGCTTCTTTTCCTTACCTTCTTGCCGAAGATACTGTGGCAGTAAACGCACTGGAAAGGACAGGCCCGGGTGGTAAAGAGCAGTGCCCAGGGCATGGAATGCACGAAGCCGTTCATGGATATCTGGAGGCCGTATTTCCTGAAGTCGATCATGTCCCACGCGAGCATGGGCAGGGAGTCCAGGTCCTCGATGGGCTCGCGCTCGCCGGTCCTAAAAACCTCGCCGTCCTTGATAATGGCCAGGCCCGCCACGTTATCGAGCGTTCTTCCCTCCAGCCAGGCGGCTACCATTTCCTCGAAGGTTTTTTCGCCCTCCCCGATGCAGGCCGCGTCCACGTTTCCCGTCTCGAGTTCCCAGTCGTAGAAGATCGAGGCGTGAGGACCCCCTATCCAGACGGGGACGTCAGGAAATGTTTTCTTCGAGACGGCGCAAAGCTCGCGGAGTTCGTTTCCCTCGACCGACATGCAGGACATGCAGACCAGGTCGGGTTTGAAGGCCCGGATTCTGTCGGCCACGTCGTCGGCCGAAAGGTCGTAAAGGGCCTGCTCGACCAGTTCCACCTCGAACTGGTCGGGGAATTTTTCCCTTAAAATCGATATCAGGCTGAGAAACCCCAGGGGCTGGGCGAAACCCATCCTGACGAACCTCTTGCCGGGCCGAATCATTATGATTCGTTTTTTTTCACTCATTGGAAATCATACCTCGCGGGTCGGCCTTGCCGGGCGCCGAGCGTCTGGAAGCAATAAAGGAGGCCTCGTATTCCCGGAGTTGGATTATATCACCGCGGTTGGAACGGTCAAAATTTATGCCAAAGAAAGCGGATGAAAAAAGGGCTTATTCGTTCCGCGTCTCGCGGCGGGCCTTGGCCGCCCTTCTTCTGGCCAGGATAAGGTTGACCGCCTGGTCCTTGACCACGGGATGCAAAAGCATGTTGTCGGCCACGTCCTCCAGGTCCTGCTCGAGAAGGAAATGCAGAAGGGAAACGGATATCTCCGTGGGCGTATAAGGATTGTTGACCAGGGCTTTTTTCACCACGTAATGATTGGACCATTTCAGGTCCTTATAGACGGTCCTCAGTATCTCGGCGCTGGTGGGACGCTTGGAGGCGATCTTGACGACCTCCTTTATCGTGACCGCGGGGTTTTTTAAAAGGTGCTCGATAATGACCGGGTCCTGCTCGTGGCAGAGACGGTTGATAAGGTCGCGGTCCCGCATTCTTGCCTTTTGCCTTTTTCCGCCCAGGGTCATGTCCCTGAGCATGGGATCTTCCTCGAGCTGTTCGTCCTCACCCAGCCGCCTTGCCGGAGGAACCGCCCGCATGAACCTTACCACGTCGTCGTGGCCGCGGGAACGGGCCAGGCTGTAGACCTCGCTCATGAGACCGAAGCCCAGATGCTTGGATATATGCCTGACGTTGGAGATGGTCCTGAACCCGTCCTCGTAGCGGTCGACCTTGAGTTGGGCCCGGGCCGTTATAAGCCGGAAAACCTCGAGGATGGTCTCGGCGTCGAGTCGCTTCAGCTTCGAGCCCAGGGCGTAGGAACGCTGGCGCGGATCGACTATGCCGGAAATCCTTTGCAGGAGTCGCTCGGTGATCTCGATTATCTCGGGCGAAAAGTCGTTTTCATCTTCCCCGGAAGACATGGCGCGAGAGTTTAGGGAAACGGCGCGGGGCTATTCCCCGACGTTGTTGGCCCCGACCACCGAGGGAGCCGTAAACTTCAGCTTGCCCGCCGGATAATCGAAAAACACGACGGTGAAGGCCCGGGACTCGCGCGGGCCAACCTCGATGCATCCCATGTTGCGCCCGCCCGAGGTGTCCATGGCCCCCAGGATAAAGTCCTTGCTCATGGTCTGAAGATCGTCCAGGGCAAAGGAAACGTCGCAATAACTACGGCCCGTCACCACCCGCTGCTCGGTCTCGTCCTTCAGCGTGACCTCCACCAGGATGTTGCTCTTGACCTTGTTGGTCCCGTTGGTCACCTGGCCCGTCACAACCACGATGACCGATCCGTCCTCCCTCGTGACCGTGTCGACCTTGTAGCCCTTCTCGACCATAATCTCGCCGGTCTCGGGCTCGGGTATCCAGCCCTTTTCGATCATGAACTTTTGCACGGCGGGCATTTGTTTGATCTTCTCGATATTAAGACCCGCCGCCACGCCGGCCGCGACAAGAAGCGCGAGAAAGACCAGCCCCACGTATTTTCCCGCGGAACTCTTCTGGGCGGGCCGGGATATGACCGGCTTCGGGGGAGGCGGAGGCGCGGCGGAACTTTCTTCAATCTCCGTCCTGCCGCGAGAAGACTCTCCGTCAAAATCGGCGTCTCCTATGCTGGCCTCGAGGTCGTCACCCGCGGGCTTTTTCGAACTGGGCGACCTGATGAAGTCGTCCACGTCCATGGGCATGTCGAGGTCGTCGCCGCCCCGGTCGGGAAGACTGTCGTCGGCGTCGAATTGGAAGTCTCCAAAGCCCCCGTCGTCGTCTCCGTCCCCGGCTCCGGCTCCAGCTCCAAACCCCTCGTCTTCGCCGAAGCTGACGTTTCCCCACTCCTCGTCGGAGGGCGGGGAAGCGGCGGGCTTGGGCTCGGGAGCGGGGGGCGGCGCGCCGGGAGGGGCCGCTTCCTTGCCCGAGTCGGCGAAGCTGTCGTCGTCGAACTTGAAGTCGCCGAAGTCGTCGTCGGCCCCGGCCTTGGGAGAAGCCGCCTTGGGAGAAGCCGCCTTGGGCGGAGCGGGCTTGGGCGGAGCGGGCTTGGGAGGAGGGGCCGGGGCCTCTTCCTCGCCGTCGGAAAGGGAGAAGTCCTCGTCGGCGAAATCGAAATCGTCGCCGCCCGAGACGGGGGCCGCCGGCGAGTCCTCGAGAAAGCCGGGGTCCATTCCCGGAGCGGGAGGAGGAGGGCTGGGAGCGGAGGGAGCGGGAGCGGATTCGTCCGGGGAAATTTCCCCGTCGCTTTCCTCGCCGAAATCCATGTCATCGGAAAAATTGAAGTCGGAGAACGGGTCGTCTCCCGCCGGTCCCGAGCCGCCGGCCGCGGGAGGCGGGGCCGGCGCGGCGGAGGCCGCCTCCTGGCCGTCGCCCTTTTTGACCGTAAACACGCTCTTACACTTGGAACAGCGGACCTTGACGCCCTTGGGCCCGACCTTTTCGTCGGCAAGCTGGAACTTGGCTCCACATTTATCACAGTTAACAATCATTTAATAACCCATCTCCGGCTTGTGTCGATTTGGCGGAAACATTAATCCCGTAATTTAATCATACCTTAACAAAGCGGGGGGTGGAAATCAAGCCCGCTCGCTCTTTCCGGCCAAACCGCCTCGGACCTCCGGCGCGAAACGCCTCCAAGGGGGGGCATTTTTGGGCATGGTCAATAATAATACCAGATGGTGGAGTAGTCGGCCGGGTCCTCTCCCATGGATTCCAGCCGCTTGAGGTATTCCAGGATGGGAACGTCGTAACCAACGTAGGTATCGAGGCCGTCCTTTAAATTTCTCTCCCAGGGGAAGAACTCGTACACCCTGGAGCCATTGGGCTTTATGGCCAGCAGGTCCCGCGAGGACTGGGCCCTCAAATAATTCTTTCCCAGGCCGGGCACGTTGAAAACGGCCTCGTCGGTCCTGCTCAGTCCCGGCAGCAGCCGGGCCTCCTCCGCCTGTTCCTGCAGGAGGCGGGCGATGGGAACGCGGTAATCCGAGGTTTCCTCCTTGCCCTTCACGTTGAAGGTGTAATAGGGGTCGGCGCCGGCAAGCCTCATGTAATGCCTGACCGCGACCGCCTCGAACCTCCTCGAGACGTGGAAGGTGTAAACCATCTGGTTGTACACCGAAACCCCGCGCGACTTGAGCCGGTTGACCGCCTCGACCACCTCGGGCGTGATCTCGTAGGCGTGCTGGGCGTGGGTGACCAGGGACACCCTGAGCTTGCCGGGCTCGCGCAGCGATCCCAAAAGGTCCGCGAGCTCGTTCGTTATCCGCATGGGCGCCGTAATCAGGGCCCTTGTCCCTATCCTTATGAACTCGACGGTGGGGATACGCGAAAGGCGCGTGAGGATTTCCTCGAGCCTCTTGACGCCGAGTCCGAAAGGGTCGCCGCCGGTGACGAGCACCTCACGCAGGGACTCGCGCTCGGAAATCCATTGCAGGGCGGAATCGATTTTGTCATGGGAGGCCAGGGCCTTTTTTCCCATGGGCTCTTCGATCTCCCAGTTCCTCTGGCAATAAACGCAAATTTGGGGGCAGGCGTTAAAGGGCTTGAATATGGCGATGGAGGGATACCGCCTGGTGACGAGGTCTATGGGCGAGGTCTCGCCCTCCAGCATGTAGTCGAGGGAGCACCCGCCCTCGTCCTTGATCCTGGAGACGCGCTCGACGTATCCCATGGGAGGAAAGACCTGAGCCCGGATGGCCCGGTCCCTGCCCGACGGCTCGTCGTCCATCAGCGAAAGGTAATAGGGGGTGACGCCGAAGGGAAGGCCCTTTTGAATGGCCGCCGCCGCGGCTTCCTCCTCCTCCCGGCCGAGGCGGACCAGCTTTTTCAGGTCCTCGACCCGGCGGACGACGTGCCTGAACTGCCACTTGTAATCCCACCAGTCCCCGTCCGAACCCGAGAGGACCTTCAATATCTTCTCGCGCCGCGCGGCCCGCCGGGCGACGGCGGCCTCGGACAAGCCGCTCTCGAAGCGTTTAATGCCGGGGCCCAGGCGCTTCTCCCAAATTTCGTCAAGGCCGGCGCTTCGGGCGACGGCCGCCTCCCGTCCGGCAAGCTCCCCGCCGCCGGCCTGGGCGCTCAAGAAGGAGTCGTCTCCCATGACGCCGGTAAGAACGTGGATAAGGTCGGCCCAAAAGGCCTCGGCCAAATCGGGACGGGCCTTGCCTCGGGCCTCGTCGTAAATGGCCTGGGTCACCGAAAAGCCCGCCAGTTCCTCGGACCGCGTCTTCAACATGGTCCGGAGCGCCCGGGCCGAGTCGCGCTCCCGCATGATCCGGTTAAAATCGACCTCGCGGGAGCGGGAAAAATTTTTATACTCGACTCGAAGCGCGTGCTCGGAAAGCCTGGCCCTGGCGTCGTCCACCGAGTCGGCGGCGCGGGCGATCCGGAAAAAATCCGGCGCCGCGATCTTTGCCTCCTCGGCGTTGTATTTTCTTTCCTTCACGTCGTCTTGCCTGATGAAAGTCCTCGGGAGACCCCGCCCGGGGGCGGTTCGCCTATACCAGAGACTCTCCCGTCCAGTTGAATCGGACCAACAAGTTAATCGAGAATGACAAAAGCAAAAATGGAGCGAAGATAAAGGGCATAAGCCAAAATATGCCCTACTAAATTATAATAGCCAAGGCTCGTTTCACAGTCAAATTGTCGGGGTAATTTTTTTATGTGTAAAAATAAGTTAACCTTTTGATAATCAAGGGAAGACATGATCGGTCAACTCGACCGCGAAAGGTAACAATCGGGAGGTGAAAAAATGATCGTAAAAGACCTTTCTTCCTGCGTGGTCACGAACAAAATCGATGAGACCAGGGAATTCTACGTGAGGCATTTCGGCGGCAAGGTGATCTTCGACTGCGGCTGGTACGTGAACGTCCGGTTCGAGCCGGACGGCCGTGCCATGCAGTTCATGGCGCCTCAAGGCGGGGACCAGCCTTTATTTGGGGGGACGGGACTGACCTTTAACTTCTCGGTGAGCGACGTGGACTCGGAGTACGCTCGGCTGAGGTCCGAGGGTCTATCGCCTCTTTCCTCCCCCGAGGACCACCCCTGGGGAGACCGGGGATTCGCCCTGGCCGACCCCAACGGCGTGATGCTTTACCTCTACCAGGAAATCGAGCCCTCGCCCGAGTTCAAGAAATATTTTCTCGAGTAGCCGCTTTACAAATACAAGCGGGACTTCTTTTGGGCCAGGCTTTCCCTGGTTTCACCGCGCTGGGCGAGGATCGACTTCCAGAACGCGCTCATATCGGCGAACTTAAGCGCGTTCTCGGGGCAGACCGCGAGACAGCGAAGGCACAGGATGCACTTGTCCCTGGCGGCCTCTCCCTTTTGGGCGTCCATGGCCGAGGTGGGGCAAAGGTCCTGGCAATCCATGCACATGCCGCAATCGGCTCCCATCCGGGAGGGGAGTTGGGGCACGGACGCCCTCATGCCCTTTTCGATCTGGTCGAGAGTTTTATCGTCGCTCTTTCCCTCGGGGAACTCCCCCGGCCTTCCCCGGTCCTCGCCCTTGAAGCGGGCGAGAGTTTTGGCCGCGTATTCCCGGGCGACCTCGAGGTCGGACTCGTCGGGCCTTCCCACCATGGCCTCCCAACCGGCGCGGTTATAGGTGTGCTCGCCCAGGAACTCGGCCGAGGAAACAAGGTCGAATCCTTTGCCCTCCAGTATGGCCCGGGTGGACCGGTGAGCGGGATGGGAGTTGACTCCTCCGTAGGTAAAAAAGGTCGAGCATTTCCTGCCCCCGCCCTCGAGCGTCCCCAGCCATTCCCTCATGATGGCGGGCGCGCGGTTCACGAATATGGGAAAGCCGAAAACCACGGCGTCATGCCCGGAAAGATCGAGGTTTTCCTCCCTGTCCTTGAACGAGGTCACGTCCCGGGCCGTGACCTTGGCGCCAAGGTCAGAAAAGGCCTCGCTCACGGCCTCGGCCATCTTCCGGGTGTTGCCGGTGGAAGAGAAATAAGCGATCAAAATATCCATGGGGCGCCTCCTTGCACGGGTAATAAATCCGAAAATACCGCGTCCATTAGGGGCCGTCTAGGTGGACGCGTCTATGAATTCGCGGGCCAGGGCCGCCGCCTTCTCGAGGTCGGCCAGGCGTGGCTTTTCCTCGGTCCGTCCCTTGATCTCGACTTTTCCCTGCTTTAAGTTCTTCGACCCTATCACGATCCGGAGGGGAATCCCCAGGAGGTCCGCGTCCTTGAATTTCACGCCCGCCCTCTCGTCCCGGTCGTCCATGAGCACCTCGAGTCCCTTTTCCTCGAGTTCTTTTTCGAGCTTGTCGGCCGCGGCCATTGAATCCTCGTCGTTCACGTTGATGGGCATGAGGTAGACGTGGAAGGGCGCTATCTGGGGTTTCCAGACGATGCCGTTCTCGTCGTTGTTCTGCTCGATGGCCGCCGCCGCGGTCCGGCCGGTTCCGATGCCGTAGCATCCCATGACCAGTGGTTTTTCCTTGCCTTCCTTGTCCAGGAAGAGGGCCCCCATGGCCTCGGAGTACTGGGTCCCCAGTTTGAAGATGTGGCCCACCTCGATGCCCTTGGTCACGCGCATCGCGGTGGCGCACCTCGGACACGGGTCGCCCTCCCCCACCAGTCTCAGGTCCGCCACCTGCTTGACCTGGAAGTCAACCCCAGGCGTGGCGTTTATATAATGATGGTCTCCCTCGTTGGCGCCCACCACCAGGTTCCTCGCCCCGTCCAACTCGGAGTCAAGATAGACGGGAAGGTTGATGCCCACGGGACCGGAAAAACCCATGGGTCCTCCCGTGTACTGCTCGATGCGCATGGGCTCGGCCAGATGGGCCCAAGCCACGTCGAGGCAGGCCGTGAGTTTTTCCTCGTTAAGTTCCCGGTCGCCCCGGACCATGGCCGCCTTGGGGCCGTTGGGAGTGTCGAAGATTAAGGTCTTGGCCACCCTCTTGGGCGAAATTTTAAGGAAACTCGATACCTGCTCGACCGTGTGGGTCCCCGGCGTGTGGACCTTCTCGAGGGCCTTGTCATCCTCGTCGCCCCCGACGGGGTCCTCGGGCCGGGACTCGGCCAGCTCGACGTTGGCCGCGTAGCCGCACTTGTCGCAAACGGCTATGGTGTCCTCCCCCGTGTCGGCGATGACCATGAACTCGTGGCTGAAGGCCCCGCCGATCTGGCCGGTCTGGGCCTCGACGGGCTGGAAGTTAAGTCCGCAGCGCTTGAAAATCCTTTTATAGGCCTCGTACATGTCATGGTAAGTGCGCTCGGCCGAGGGGTCGTCGGCGTCGAAGCTGTAGGCGTCCTTCATCTCGAACTCGCGGGCCCTCATGACCCCGAAGCGGGGCCTTATCTCGTCGCGGAATTTCATCTGTATCTGGTAAAGGCAAAGGGGAAGGTCGCGGTAGCTTTTAATCTCGCCCTTTACCAGGTCCGTTATGACCTCCTCGTGGGTGGGGCCCAGGCAGAATTCCCTGTCGCGGCGGTCCTTGAGGCGAAGCAGCTCGGGCCCGTACTTTTCCCACCTGCCCGACTCCTCCCAGAGCTCGGCCGGCTGGACCATGGGAAGGTGGACCTCCTGGGCCCCCGCGGCGTTCATCTCCTCCCGCACGATCCTTTCCACTTTCCGCAGGACCCGAAGCCCCAAGGGCAGCCAGGTGTATATGCCCGAGGCAACCTTGCGGATCATGCCGGCGCGGAGCATCAGCTTGTGACTTATTACCTCGGCCTCGGCCGGGACCTCCCGCAAAGTGGGAAGATATATCCTGGAAATACGCATTGATTGATCTCCTGTTCTTTAAAACCTCGACATATTTTAGACGACGCCCCCCCTCCAGGCAAGCCCCCCGATAATATGTAAAAAGGGATTTGCCACCCCTTTGCCTTTATGCTATATTCCTTGACGCGCGGTGGTTAATGCGCGGGCTCCAGGCTCCAATCTCTTTATGCGGACTCTCGCGACGCGGTTGCTCTTTTATCAAGCGGAAAAAATATCACCGGAAGACCACGCTCCGGCTGGGAATGGATACGCGTTTCGGCCGCGGACGCGTGTTTGGCTTTCGAGCGTAATACGGCGACGACAAGGACGATACGCCATTTTTGGCGTTTGTCTATACGGGAAGTGATCGATTTGGGAGGAGGGACCATGAATAACGGGAGAGCGATGAATTACTTTTCGATAATCTTAGCCGCGTGCATATGCGCGCTGACTTTTGGATGCGAGAAGCCCATCGCCGAGATGAAGCGGGCGGAGGAAGCCATCGACAAGGCCAAGCGCTCGGAGTCGGCCCTTTGCTCGACGGCCGAGATAAGCGCGGCGGAGAAGGCTTATAAAGAAGGCCTAAACATGATGGACACTTTCCGCTACAACTCGGCCAAGCAAAGGTTCGAGGACGCCTACTCGAAGGCGACGATGGTGCAGAACGCCAGGTGCAAGCGCTACCCTGCCCCCTCTTTCGAGGGACCGGCGGCGAGAAGGGTCAGGGACCGGCACACGGTGGTCAGCGGCGAGTGCCTTTGGTACATCTCCGAGTACTCCGACATTTACGGAGACCCCTTCCAGTGGCCCATCATCTATGACGCCAACCGCGGCGAGATCGACTCGACGGCCCACTCCAAGGGCCATTACTACAAGGAGGAGGACCATATCTACCCGGGCCAGGTATTCGAGATACCCCGGGACTCGTCCATCGGTGAAATCAAGGACGCCCGCAAAAGGGCCGGAGCCCCAGCGCCCTACGCGCCGCCGGGCAGATAACCTCGCTTTAAAAAACGGCAAAGCCCCGGAAACTCCTCCGGGGCTTTTTTATGTCGGATTATCGGCTTGCCGGTTTATTTTATTTCCCGGCCTTTGCGCCCGTCTCCGGAATAAAGAGTGATCCGGATGCCGCTTTTTAGCTTTTTATTCCGGCTCGGGCAAGAAGGGCAAGGATTGTTAACGAGAAACTCCCGCGCCTCCTTCAGGCGGCTGGGCGGAAGAGGGGCCGAACCGCGAGCGTCTTTGTCCTCGAGGTCGCATCCGCCGATTACGAACCTGGCCACCGTCTTGCCGTCCTTTTCCTCGATCATGCCTCGTCTCCTCGAGCCGGACCCGACGCCGGGCCCCGCCGATTGTGGCGCCAATTTCGAGAATCTCTTTGCACCCGCGCAAAAACAATAGCGCCCAAAAATAAGATACCCGTTAGATAAGGGCGATCATTTCGCGAAAATGTATCTCCCCATCTTTTCTTCCTGGAAAATTACTCCGCATTATCCGTGCCTTATCAAACCTTCGCCCTTGTGCCCAAAATATTTGGGTCCTTTGGCCCCGGCTTTCGGGCCATCTTTTCCATTCCTTCGCGTTTCTTCGGTTCAATTTCCGGGCCAACCTTGCAGGGAGGCGGCGGTCCTTAAAAACGCCGCGCCTTCTCCCCCTCGTTTTGCGCCGGGGGAGGATGCCGGTAAAATATGCTCACGGGGGCCCCATGGCCCCTTTCATTCGGGGCTAAAGGGAGGACACGAACATGCTGGTAGTGATGAAACGGGGCGCGACCGACTCGGAGATAAAGGCGGTGGTCGATCTGATCGAGGGAATGAAGCTCCGGGCCGTGCCCATGCCCGGGTCGCAGCGCACGGCCGTTTGCGTTCTCGGGAACGAGGGCCCCCTCGAGGCGAGCCGGTTCCTGGTCATGCCGGGGGTCAAGGACGCCATCCCCGTAAGCAAGCCCTACAAGCTGGTCAGCCGCGAGAGCTGCCCCGAGCCCACCCGGATCGAGGTGGGCGGCGCCGTCATCGGCGGTCCCGAGCTCGAGATCATGGCCGGGCCCTGCGCGGTCGAAAGTCTCGAGCAGTGCATGGCCATCGCCGAGTCCGTCAAGAAGGCCGGGGCCAGGATATTCCGGGGCGGCGCCTACAAGCCCCGCACCTCGCCCTACAGCTTCCAGGGGCTGGGGGAGGAGGGCCTGAAAATCCTCGCCGCCGTAAGGGAGGAGCACGGCCTGGCCGTTATAACCGAGGCCCTGGACCACGACGTCATATCCGCGGTGGCCAGGTACGCGGACATAGTACAGATAGGAACGCGCAACATGCAGAACTACAGCCTCCTGCGCGCCGCCGGACGCTGCGGCAAGCCCGTCATGCTCAAGCGCGGAATGTCCGCCACCGTCGAGGAATGGCTCATGGCCGCCGAGTACATCATGAGCGAGGGAAACCGCGAGGTCATCCTCTGCGAAAGGGGCGTGAGGACCTTCGGAGACCACTCGAGAAACACCCTCGACCTCTCCGCCGTGCTCGCCGTCAAGCGACTGTCGCACCTGCCCGTCATCGTCGACCCCAGCCACGCCGCCGGAAGAAGGGACATGGTCGCCCCCCTCGCCAAGGCCGCCGCCGTCATCGGCGCCGACGGACTCATGATCGAGGTCCACAACCAACCCGAAAAAGCCCTCTCCGACGGGCCCCAGTCCCTCTACCCCGAGCAGTTCATAAAACTGAGCGAGGAGTTGAAAGAACTGGCCGGGAAATGACTGAGCCATGACCGGGCCAATCGCTCAACTAATTTATCTTTCTTTTCTCGACGCGAGCGCAAAATTAGTAAATATCTATTATTTCTTTTAAATGGAATATGATTATACCATGGATAATATTGAATGGCCCCCGCTTTATAAGCGGATAAATTGAGTCAATTAACAAAAAATTATCTTGACAAGAATTTTGATTTGTTCTATTAATAGCCGCAACAGGGAGATAATTGTGGGGGTCAACCTGAAAAGGACCGAGTAGTTTCGGTGGAAGGAAAAAGATTATCTATATTTTTCCGTAATCGCATTATTACCGACCTTTTTTCAATTCATTAATATTTTTAGCTTACGGTTAAGCAGCCGCTTTTATTAGCGGCGCCGCTTGCCCTGATGGGACTTTCCCTATTCGTGGCTTGGCTGGAATTGTATCCAGCCAAGCGCTTACCCCCCTTTTGTCATTCAATATTTACCAAACAAACCGATCGATTTTTTATTGAGAGATATTACGCGCTTTGTTCAATTCAATAAAGCGCCGTTAAGGAGGTGGCAAGCGTCAGGTATCAAGGTATCCATTAGAAAAAGGTAAAGGCGTCACGTAGTACAACTTTCACTTATCCCGTATTAAAGGAGGAAAAAATGAAAAAAGCATTCTTCATCTCTATGGCGTTTTTGTTCGTCGCGGCCGCGTTGGCTTCCTCTCCGGCCAGGGCCGATGTAAATTCCTGCGTCGGTATCGACCCCATTCCCATCCTCGAAACTCTAAGACAAGAGATAATAGACGCCCCGGTTCCCTCTTCATTGAATCCCCTGGCAAGATTTATCATGCGAATAAAAAGAAATTTTCTACTAGGCCTCGATCAGGCGGCTCAAAACGCCTTTGAAGCTGAAAATTGCGATCAGGCTTTCCAACTGGTCCAATTTATGCGCGGTCTGATCCCGATCGGACAGTGGCCCGAGCAGGCGGTCAAAGACGGGTGGATCGGATATCTTGACCTGCTTCTTGACGCTGACTGCCGAAATCTCCTGCCTCCCCTGCCAGGGTCCTTTTACCTGGGGTCCCCCACTGGAAGATACGTGCCCACGGAAACTGACCTGTACATCGTCACCAGTTATATACTTGGCAATCCGATCGATTTCGGATGCGGCGTTGTGCCGAACGACCCTATGGTCCTCGACGTAAATGGAAACGGTATAGTCGACCCTCCCGACCTTGCAGAAACACAGTACCTGAATCACTGCTCCATCAATCCCCACGGTTATTTCGGGAAAGTAGGGAACATCGCGCCGCTCCCCACCAATCCCGACAACGTCAACTCATCGGAGCAGGTCCCCATCGGCGTCTCGGTCGCGACCTTGGATTTCTTCGGTGATGGCGGATCGCCCAGAAGCGGCGTGGGCGTGGTATACACCATATTGGAGAGCACCCTCGCGGAAGGCTGCGTCTCGCTCTCGGGCCGTGACCCAAGCCCCGACGTGAACGGAGACGTCGTGCAGAACGTGGCCGGACTCGAGGCCATGGGAATAAGCGAGTTCGGCGTTTCCTCCGTGGACATGGACGTGGACGCCGCGTGCCTGGACGCCGGATGGGTGTTGATCAAGGCCTGCGTGGAAACGGACAATCCCATCTCGGAGTACTACAATGAGGATTACGATCAACCCGAGTACCTGGAGTCCTGTCCCCAGGCCCTCAGCAAGCAGCCTGAGGTAATCTGTACGGACATAGCGGTCAGCGTCAATGAGCCGGCCGTGGGACTGCCTCCCCCGCTTCCAGGCAACTTCTATCTCGGGAGTCCAACCGGCGGCTACACGCCAACCGCCGCGGATATAGACATAATAAGGAGCTATGTCCTGGCCACGCCCGTGCCCTTCGGCCAAGACAACCTCGTGCCCGATGACGACCCCAAGGTACTGGACGTGAACGGCAACGGTATTATCGATCCTCCCGACATAGCCTACGCTCAATATATGTCTTATTGCGCCAGCCGTCCCGTCGGCTATGACGGGCAGGTGGGGTCCATTGACTGGCTCGCTTCCAACCCCGTCTCCCTGGCCTGGGGAGAAGTCGCGGCCATTGGCGCCGACCTCAGGTCCGACACCTACCTGGCCAGCCCCAGGGGAGGGGCCACTCCCGTGTTCAGCATCGTAAGCGATGAGACCGGCTGCGCCCACCTGGTCGGACTCGATCCCGTCCCCGACCCGGCCGGGCCGCACGTCCAGCCGGCCGCCGGCGACAGGGTCATGGCCGTCAGTCAGTCGGATGGAATTGAGGGAGCGGCGGAGGTCACCCTGGTGATCGATCCCGCCTGCCAAAACACCGGCGACGTGGTCATAGGAGTCATGGTCCCCAACGATTACCCCGACGGGGGACACGACTGGTCGGAACTCTATAACGACGCGGTCTACCAAGATACCTGCCAAATGATCGACGGAAAGCAGGTCTTCGACGTTCCCATGATTACCCAGACAATACGCGTCACTGAATAAAACGCTAAAGCGTTGAATCTTTAGCGCCGACGGCGGGCCTCAAGCCATCGATATGGTGGGAGGCCCGCTTTCTTTATGGCCATTATTGATTATGGGAGGACTTCATCCGTTTTATCCAGAGCTATTCTTTTTGGGGAAAGTAAGAGGCATCGGTAGGTTTTGGACTTTCCCGCGGGGGCGGGGCGTGTTAGTGTTGGAGGGACGGGCGGGTTGCCTTGTGGGGGTGTTTATGAGTGAGGGTCCGATAAAGATCGCGATAGTTGGTCCGGGGGCGATGGGTTGTCTTTTCGCGTCGCTTTTGTCGGGCGATGGCCGTGAGGTCTGGATACTGGACCATCGTCCCGAGCGGGCGGCCCTTATAAACGAGCGTGGCGTCACGGTGGAGAGCGCGGGCAAGGAGAGGACCTCGAGGGTCCGGGCGTCCGGCGACGCCTCGGAGATAGGGCCGTGCCGTCTGGCGATCTTTTGCGTGAAGTCGGGCGACACGGAGTCGGCGGCGCGGTCGGCTTCGCCGCTTGTGGGTCCGGGCACGGACGCGCTGAGTCTCCAGAACGGCCTTGGCAACGTCGAGGTCCTGGAGGCGGCCTTCGGCGACGGGCGGACCCTGGGCGGAACGACGGCGCAGGGGGCGAACCTCATCGGTCCCGGCCGGGCGCGTCACGCGGGGTTCGGCGAGACGGTGATAGGCCAGCCGGGGGGCGGCGTGGACAGGGCGGAGGCGGCGGCCCGGATTTTCCGCGAGTGCGGGATCGAGACGCGGGTGACGGACGACCTGGCGGGCCTTATCTGGAGCAAGCTAGCGATCAACGCGGCCATCAACCCTCTTACCGCGCTTCTTAACGTGAACAACGGCTTTTTGGCCGAATGCCCCGAGACGCTCGAGCTCATGCGGCTGGCGGCGGGGGAGGTCAAGGCGGTATGCGACAAGGAGGGGATCAGGCTATTGTTCGACGACCCCTTCCAGAAGGCGGCGGCCGTGGCGCGGGCCACCTCGGCCAACGTCTCGAGCATGCTCCAGGACGTCCGGGCGGGGCGTCCCACTGAAATAGGCCGCATCAGCGGGGCGGCGGCCGAGCGGGCGAAGGCGGCTGGTCTCGATGCCCCCGTCAACCGCGCTCTATATCTTTTGGTCAAGGCGCTGGAGCGCTCGTATGGGGGCGGCGGAGGAAAACTTTAAATCGCGTTTGTGATCTTGAGTCAATTTATCTACAATATAGCCGACGTTATAAATAGCTTATTTAACAAGACGGAAAAAAGGACGGGGTCTCGAGGTCCCCGCCGTTTATAGCGACTAATAAATCGGGAGAGCAGGCAATGTCAGCGTCATCGGGGAAGATCGTTCTCTACATTGACAACTCGAACATATTCAGGGGCTGCAAGAAATCCGGGTGGAGGCCCAGTTACAAGAAGGTAACGGATTATCTGGAGGACGCGGAGGGCCACATCTGGGACGTACATTTTTTCGCCTCCGAGCAGGACGTGCCCCGCGAGAAGCAGTCCCGTTTTTACAAGGCCCTCCAGCAGGACCTGGGTTTTCAGGTCCACACCTACAAGCTGGCCCACCGCAAGGTCATCTGTCCCAAGTGCGGGCAGGAGGAATGGGTCCCCACCGAAAAGGGCGTGGACGTGGGCCTGGTCACCCAGCTTATGAAGGACCTTAGAAACGACGCCTTCGACACGGCCCTGGTCATGAGCTCGGACCGCGACTACCTGGACGCGGTGCTGGACGTTCGCGACGCGGGGCGGAAGGTGAAGATCATCGCCTGGCGCTGGACCCTTCCCCAGGAGGTGATCTCCCTTTGCCGGGACAGGAACGTGAATCTGATATTCCTGGAGGATTACCAGGAACAGTTCGAGAAACCCCAGGGCGACGTGCTCTAAGGAAAGGCCGCCGCCGGCCGGGCGCGCCGCTCCTCCCGCCGGACGCCTCGAGAAATTCGCCATGATAAAGCTTGTAGACGTTAACATCACTTATGGGGACCGCCCCGTGCTCGGCGGCGTAAGCTGGACCCTCGCTCCCACCGACCGGGTGGCCCTGGTGGGGGAGAACGGCTCGGGCAAGAGCACCCTCTTGAAAATACTGGCCGGCGTCCAGGAATACGACCGGGGCGCCCGTGAGATATCCAAGAACCTCCAGGTGGGCTACCTTCCTCAAGAGGGCGTGACCCACGCGGGCCGGACCCTCGAGAAGGAGGCCCGGCTGGCCCTCGAGCCCATCCTTGATCTCGAGCGGGAGTCCAGGTCCATCCAGGCCAGGCTGGACGACCCTTCCCTCGGGGACGACCAAAGGCTGGACCTTATCCAGCGCATGAGCGACCTGATGGACGAGTTCGGACTGCGCGGAGGCTACGAGGTCGACGCCGAGGTCTCGAGGGTGCTGGCGGGACTGGGCTTCGCCGAGGAGGAAAAGGACCGGCCGGTCGAGACCTTTTCCGGCGGCTGGCAGATGCGGATCGCCCTGGCCAAGATACTCCTTTCCAAGCCCGACGTGCTTTTGCTCGACGAGCCCACCAACCACCTGGACCTCGAGGCCAGGAACTGGCTCGAGGAGTTCCTCCGCCAGCGGGACCACTCGTACCTGATCGTGTCCCACGACCGCTTCTTCATCGACCAGACGGTGGACAAGATAGTCGAGGTGGACCAGGGACGACTGATCGATTACCGGGGCAACTACTCCCACTTCCAGGAGGAAAAGGAAAAACGTATCCAACTCGCCCAGGCCGCCTATGACAAGCAACAGCTCGAGATAAAAAGACTCAATACCTTCATCGCCAAAAACAAATGCGATAAAAAGAGAGCGGGCCAGGTGCACGCCCGCATGAAGATGCTCGAGCGGATCGATCCCCTCGATCCGCCCCGGCGAACGTCCACCGTGCGCTTTCGCTTTCCCCCCTCCCCGAGGGGGCCGGAGGAGGTCTTGAGGGCGGAGGGCCTGGCTAAGGGCTACGGCGACAAGGAGGTCCTCAAAGGGGTGGACCTCGCCCTCTTCCGCGGCGAGAAAGCGGCGGTGGTGGGCGTGAACGGGGCGGGCAAATCGACCCTGCTCGACTCGCTGGCGGGGGCCAAGAAGATCGACTCCGGCGAGATCAAGATCGGCGAGGGCGTGCAAATGGCCTACTTCGGGCAGGGCGCGGGCGAGGACCTGCCGGGTGGGGACACGGTCCTCGAGGCCATCGAGCGGGGGGCGCCGGTGGACGTTTTTCCCCGGCTCCGTAACCTTCTCGGCGCTTTCCTTTTCAGCGGGGAGGACGTGGACAAAAAGGTGTCCGTTTTATCGGGCGGCGAGAAGAGCCGGCTGGCCCTGGCCCGCCTGCTCTTAAAGCCGACCAATTTGATCCTGCTCGACGAGCCGACCAACCACCTTGACCTGCGGGCCAAGGAGGTCCTGATGGACGCCTTTCGGAACTACGAGGGCACGCTCCTTTTCGTGGCTCACGACCGCTATTTCCTCGAGGACCTGCCGGACCGTATAATCGAGGTGAACGACGGCCGCCTCAGGAGTTACCCGGGCGACTACACGGACTACCTTCTGGCCAAGGAGAGGGAGGAAGCCGCGATGATCGAGGCGCAAAAGGTCGGCAAAAAGGGCGGCAAGAAAAAGGCCGCTCCCCCCCCTCCCGCTCCCTCCCGCGAAAAAAAAGACAAGGAGACTGACAAGCGCGAGCGCATGAAAAGGCGGGATGAGGAGAAGAAGAGGCTCCGCGAGGAGCGGAAGCTGCAAAAGAGGATGGACGATCTCGAGCGCGAGATAACCGAGACGGAGACCGCCATCGAGGAGATCGAGGCGCGCATGGCCTCGCCCAAAGTGGCGAGCGATTACGTCGAGCTTCTGGACCTGGAGAAGGAAAAGAAGCGGCTGACGAAAAAGGTCGAGACTCTTATAAAGGAATGGGAGGGACTCGGCCGATAAATGTTAACGACGGCTGACAAAGGGGTGAGTAAATGGGCTGGTTCGAGGGCAAGACGGCGCTGGTCACGGGGGCCGGCAAGGAAAACGGCATAGGCTTCGCCATCGCTAGGCGTCTGGCCTCGGAGGGGGCGGACGTTATCGTGACGGACCTTTGCAAGGACATGTCCCAGGAGTTTCCGGGCTATTGCCGCACGGGCACGAGCGAGGAGGTCGAGGCCATCGCCGGGAAGCTAAGGGGCCTTGGGGTCCGCGCCCTGGCCCTTCCCCTGGACGTGACCGACCCCGAGTCCGTGGCCGGTTGCGCCGGGGCGGTGGCGGAGGAGTTCGGCAAGCTGGACATTCTCTGCAACAACGCGGGCGGGTCTCCCGGGCCCAACACGGTGCAGAACGTGGAGGAAAGGGCCTGGCAAAAGACCATGGACATCAACATCACCGGCACCTTCCGGACGTGCAAGGCCATGATCCCCCTCCTTCTGAAGGGAGGCCCGGGGGGCTCGATCGTCAATACTTCCTCCCGGGCGGGCAAGGTACCCCAGGCCTTCATGGCCTCCTACTGCACGGCCAAGGCCGCCGTCATCATGTTCACCAAGTGCCTGGCCAAGGAGATGGCTTCCTCTGGCGTCAGGGTCAACTGCATCTGCCCGGGCCAGATCAAGACCGACCTGGGCCAGTGGGGATGGAACCTTCGGGCCTTCGCCTACCAGCAGACGAGCGAGGAGTTCGAGAAGACCCTGCAAAAGGAGATACCCCTGGGCAGGTACGGTTACCCCGAGGACTGCGCCAACGTGGTGGCCTGGCTGTGCTCGGAGCAGGCGGGGTTCCTTACCGGGCAGGCATTAAACGTCACCGGCGGACAGTTGATGGAACTGTAAAGGCGTACTATCATCCATGAATGGGGCGGCGGACCGCCATTCAAAATCAAGGAGCCTCGAATTGACGGATATCTCCATGAACCCGCGACTCAGAGTCGTTCCCGTTCCCGTCGAGATGAACGGAAAAAACATGCTCTTGTTCCAGGACCCCGACCAGGTGGTCGAGGAAGCCATAGTCATGCCCATCGAGGCGGCCATGATAGTCCAATACTTCGACGGGGCCATGAGCGTCCGGGAAATCCAGGAAGACCTCATGCGCAAGTCGGGCCAGCTCATCGACTCGATGATAATCCAGGAACTGGTGGACGAGCTCGACCAGCGCCTGATGCTGGACTCGCCCCGTTTCCAGGCCCATATGAGAAAGCTGGGCGAGGAGTGGAGGCGGGAGCCGACGCGTCCGGCGTTTCACGCGGGTTCGGGCTACCCGGACGAGGAAAGGGAGCTTATCGAGTTCCTCGAGGCCTGCTATAGCGACCCCGAGGGGCCGGGACCGCTTCCCGACGCTCCCGACTCGGACGACCTCAAGGCCATCGTGGCGCCCCACATGGACGTCCGGGCCTCGGGCGCCGTCGTCGCCCACGCCTTTCACGCCCTGGTCCGCCGCTCGGAGGCGAGCCTGTTCGTCATCCTGGGCACGGGGCACCAGGAGCCGCAAAGGATGTTCGTGCCCACGGACAAGGACTTCGAGACGCCGCTGGGCGTGGTCAAGACCGACCGCGAGCTTCTCGATCGAGTAAGCCGGCTGCGAAGAGACCGGAACCCCATGGACGACTACCTCCACAAAAAGGAGCACTCCATCGAGTTCATGACCCTCTTCCTCCAGCACGCCCTGCGGGGAAAAAGAGAATTCAAGATACTGCCCGTCCTCGTCTCGGGCATGTCGCCGTCGGTCATCAGCCGGACCTCGCCGGCGCTGGACCCGGCCTACAAGGACTTCGTGAACGCCCTTAAAACGGCCCTTGCCGAGCGCGGCGAGAAGACCGCCTTCATCGTGGGCGCCGACCTGGCCCACCTCGGTCCAAGATACGGGGACAAGCAAACCTACGCGCCCGTCAGGATGGCAAAGGAGGAGGAGACCGACCGGGCCATGCTCGAGCCGCTGCTCACGGGCGACAAGGAAGGGTTTTTCAATTTCGTGGCCAAGGACGCCGACGCCAGGAAGATATGCGGGCTTCCGCCCACCTACGCCATGATGGGAATGGCGGACGTGGAAAAAGGAGAAAACCTCAAGTGGTCCTATTGGCACGACGAGACCACCAACTCGGTGGTCACCTTTACGTCCATGGCCTTTTACTGAGGAATATGAGGCGAGATAAAAAGTGAAGCCGGGCCAGCGTCGTCCGGCTTCGGGCGCTTATGGGGAAACGAAAACCATCAGCGACCCATGGAGGCGGCGAAGTGGCCAAGGGTATTTATAAAAAGGACGAGCTCGACGCGGTCGGGCAAAAGATCACCAGGCGCCTTATCAGGGAGAATCCCAACCTGGCGGGCGAGCTTTTGGACTCGGTCCCCAAAGAGGACCGCGCCCGTCTGGTCATGCGGTATCCGGCTCGGGACAGGATGGACCTGATAATGCTCTCGAGCGATCCGGAGGGTCTGATCGAGGCCATGGCCGCTCCCGACCTCTGGCTGTCCATCAAGGAGATCGGGGAAGAGGACGCCGTCGAGCTGGTGCGGCTGGCGGGGGCGGACAAGCTTCGCTACCTGTTCGACCTCGAGTGCTGGCACAAGGACGTTCTCGATCCGCTGACCTTCGCCTTCTGGCTCAAGATACTGGCCGACGCCGGGCCGGAAAAGCTCATCGAGTGGTTCGAGGAATCGGACGAGGATTTCCTGGTGGCCTCCTTTTCCAAGTTCTTTAACGTCTACAAGAAGGACCCCGACGACGAGGGTTTCGAGCCCTGGCGCTCTTTCAAAAACCTCTGGACCCAGGACGGGGTCTATTACCTCCACTTCAAGGACCCCTTTTTGGCGACGGTGGTGCAAAGCGCGCTCGAGGCCATACGATCGGCCCACGACTACAGATACTACGCGCTTTTAGACCACGTCGAGCTGGGCATGGGCGCCGAGGCTGAGGAGGCGGCCTATTCCTTCCGGGGCTCGCGCATGGCCGACCACGGCTTCCTCGAGCTGGAGGAGGCCATCTACGTTTACGCTCCCCTTTCCGACAAGGACCTTGCAAGGCTCGAGACCGAGGCGGCCAGTCCCCGCGAGAGTTGGTTCGAGGGTCCAGCGGGAGCGGCCGCGGCCTTTCCTCTCGCCCTGACCGACCCTCCGACCTTTTTCGGCCGGGCCCTTTCCCTGGTCGAGGACCCCGAGGTCATCGAGGACCTGGCCCTGGGCCTGGGGTCCCTGGTCAACCGCGTCATCGTGGCCGACGCCATGGACATGACCAAGGTCGAGAGCGTCCACGACGCCCTGGCCAAAAGCATGACCTTCCTGGACCTGGGCCTTAAGCGATGGTCGGGAGGAGACCTGGAAAAGGCGGCCCACCTGCTTCGCGCCCAGCATCCCCTTTACCTTTTCCGGGCGGGCTACTCGAGGGTATTGGCCCTGGGCAGGCGGGCGGGGACCCTCAAGCGTTCCGGCTGGCCCTCGCGCTACGACTTCGGTCTCGAGCTTCTCGGCGAGGACGGCCCGGTCATCGAGGGCCTTTCCAAACCCCGGCCTCTTTATTACGCGGGAGCGGGCGAGAACGGGGAGGCACTTTTCGTCGAGTTCCGCTCGGGGGAGGAGATCGAGAGGGCGGAGCGGGCGACGCGGCGCGCCGAGTTCATGGGCCTGGTCTTTTTCGAGGCCCTGGGAATCACCGACCGGGAATTGGCCAACCTGAAGCGGGCCTACCAGGGACTGGCCCTTAATTGGGAGACGGTATTTCTCACCGCGGCGGCCCGGGCCTTTTCCGGCTCGGGCTTCGGCTTCGAGCCCCTTTCGGCCCAGGACGCCGGAAGCGCCCTCGAGGCCATGCTCACGCCCGGCGCTCCTCGCGAGGTCCGCCCCGACGCGGCTCGCGAGCTTCGCTCGAGACTGACGGGCGCCGTGTCCCGCCTGGCCGCCGCCGGCGACGAGGAACTCGAGATGGCCTCGAGCCTGGCCGACTCTTGCCTCGAGCTTTTGGCTGAGGAAGCGCGCTCGATATGCCTGGAAGAGTTGGACCCGAGATACATCGAGTGGCTGGTAATCGAGGGGTGAACGCTGGTCGTTCCCCCTCAGCGGGACGTTAGCGGATTCACCTTCAGAGGGGCGGTAACGGATTCACCCGCCGGCTCGAGGCCTTTCCCTGGCGCTCATTTCCTCGAGCGCCACGTCGCGGGCGCGCTCGGGGTTTTTGATTCGGTACAGCACGTAGATGCTGAGCTCGCGGGGAACGTTCTTGCCCTTGGCCCCCGCGGCGAAGAAGCCCGCGCCGGCCCCGCCCTTGCCGCCTCCCGCGGCCGCCCCGGCTATGGCCATGTCCTGGCCCATGCCCAGGCCCGTGCTGGTGATGGGTATTACGGTGCCGAAATTGAAAATCTTGCCCAGCATCCCCTTTTGTAGCATCAGGTCGTCAATCTTCGAGTAGAGGGTGCTGCGCTCGGTAATCTTGAGGGCGCCGAACCTGGCCACGATGCGGTGAGTGGTAAGGTAGTATCTGTGGCCCCTTCGAAATATCTCGACGCCCACCACGCCGACCAGGCCCACCGCCAGGAGCATAACGTTCTCGAGATGGGAATGGGCGTCCTCACTAAAGCCCAGGGCCTCGCGGACCTTCCACCAGATAAGAAAACGGCCCGCCAGCAAAAGAAGAAGCACGATAACGTAGCCGAAGTTGATCCGAAATATGGCCATGATCAAAAGGGGAAGAAGGATGGACACGGTCCAGATAACGCCGTAAGCGTGGTTGGCGATGAAGTCGAATTTGACCTTGTCCTTGATGGCCGCCGTAATCTCCGGATAAAACAGGAAGAAAACGACGCCAAGGACCGCGATGTAAAGCCAGAAGGCCATAAGGCCGAGCATCGAGAACGGATGAGGACGGGCGTATAGTATCACTTCCTCGCCGTCAAGCAATGAAAAGGGCGGTCTCGCGGATGACATGTTATTATCTTGCCTCCCCGGCGACCCGATCCATGACCCGGGCCGCCGCGTAATCGTATCCAACGGTATATCAGCCGGCTTTGATGGACGGTCCCCTCTTCATTTTGGAGGAGATGAAGTAGCCAAGGACAAGTCCCAAAACCAGGCCGACGATAAAAAGGACCGCGCCAAGAAAACCGCCGCCGCCCGACTTTGGCTTCGGGGCTTTTGGCGGCTCGATCTCCTCGATCTTAATCCTCGAGGGGGCCGGGCACTGAGGACAGGCGCTCATGTCGGGAATAACGGCCGTAAGGGCCGGCAATTTCTCTTCTTTGTCGGTCGCCGCGTTCCAAAGCGTCGCGGCCAGCTTGACCTTGACCGGCCCCTTCACGCCGTCGGGGACCTTGACCGCCACGTCCCAGGAGCCGCCCTTGCCGCCCACGCTCTCGAAGTCGGACATGGGAACGATCACATCCACCTCGGGAGGATCGACGTCCTCCACGTCCAGGAGCAGCCGATAGTCCCCGGATTTGCCCGTCTTGTCCTCCAGCCGGGTCACGTTATAGCGGGCCTTGATCGAGTAATCGGTCTTGCCCTTTTCTATGCCCGCCGGGGCCTCGAGCGAGAAAACGCCCACCATGGGGGAGGCGGGTTCGGCCTCGGGGCACTCGGCTTGGTCGCGGCCGTGATCCTCGCATGACCCCCTTACCCAGCGGGTGACGTACCTGAGCTCGCCGCAATCCTCGAGGTCCTTCTCGAGTCGGCCGATTTTCTTTCTGGCAAGGTCGTATTCGAGACAGCAGTCACGGTTTGATTCGCAAGGCGGCGGTGGCGGGCATTTTCCCCCCCGCGCCGAGGCAAGAAGCGCGGCGGCCTCGGCGTCGTCGGCCGCGGCGTTGTACTCGCAGGAGGCCAGGTTGTAGCGCCAGGTAAAGCTATCGAATTCCCCGGCCTCGAAACGATCCAGCGACTTTCGATAGAGGTCCGGGGAACTTGCCTCGGCGCCGGCCGCCTGGGCCTCGCTTATTCGACTCTCCGCCTCAGCCCGAGCCTCCAGGCTTTTCAGTCTCCTGGCGCACCCGGACGATACGGCCAAGGCGAGAATGGACAAAACACTAACGGCAACCGCGTCGAACTTCCGCATATACAGCCTCCTCTTTATAACCGCCGCTTCACGCGACTAAAACCCTAATCGACGTTATTAACATAATATCATAAAGTGAATAGGTTTTTCAAGTAAAATCGAATGGATCGCCCATTGGCCCTCTTTTGGAGATGGGCGCGTTAAATTCCGGTCCCAAGAATGGAACTATTGATAATGAATAATAATTATCCCTCTTTGCCTTTTATCTTGCATATTCGGTTAAATTCCGGACCTTTAAAAGAATATCGGATTCGGGCAAACTTTTTCTTGCGACCCGGCAAGGTATACACTATCTTTAAAGCCCATGGATATCTTCATTGCGCGGCAACCCATCTTTGACGTCAACCAGAAGGTATACGGCTACGAGCTCCTTTTCCGGTCGGGCCAGGCCAATTATTGCGACGCTCTTGACGGCGACAGCGCCAGCATGAACGTCATCACCAACAGCCTGGTGCTTATCGGCATAGACAAGCTAACGGGCGGCCGCAAGGCTTTTATCAATTTGACCCGCAGCCTCATCATCAGGATGAGCGACTTGAACCTTCCCCGCGAGTACTACGTGATGGAAGTCCTCGAGGACGTGGAGCCGGACGAGGAAATAGTCGAGGCGGTCCAAAACCTCAAGAAGCTGGGCTACGACGTGGCCCTGGACGATTTCGTTTTCGACGAGCGTTTTACTCCCCTTCTCGATCTGGCCGATATCATCAAGATCGACTTCATGCAGACGCCTCCGGAGGAAAGGAAGGCCCTGATCGACAAATGGGGCGGTCCCGACCTCAAGTTCCTGGCGGAGAAGGTCGAGACGAGGGACGAGTTCGAGTTGGCCCTCGACATGGGCTATTCCTACTTCCAGGGCTATTTCTTCGAGAAGCCCGCCGTCATCTCGAAAAAGGCCGTGCCCGGGTTCAAGATCAACTCCCTTCGCCTTTTGGGCGAGCTTTACAAATCGGACGTGGACCTGGAGGAATTGGAAAAGATCATCAAGCCCGACGTCTCGCTGACCTACAAGCTCTTAAGGCTCATCAACTCGGCGGCCTTCGGCATCTCCAAGGAGATCAAGTCCGTCAAGCACGCCCTTATCATGCTGGGCATGAAGGCCGTTCGCAACTGGGTGTCCCTTATTACCCTGGCGGACATGGGCCAGGACAAGCCGGAGGAACTCCTGGTCCAGACCATCGTCCGGGCCCGTTTCCTCGAGCTTATGGCCCCCGTCATCGGCCTGGACCAAAGGGCGCCGGACTGCTTTTTAATGGGCATGTTCTCCACCCTCGACGCGGTCCTGGACGTCACGATCGAGGACGCCCTGGCCGACCTTCCCCTGGCCGAGGACGTTAAGTCGGCCATCATCGGGGGAGACGGCCAACTCGGGTCGCTCTTTACCGCCGCCACCGCCTACGAGAAGGCCGACTTCCAGGCCTTCGCCGACTACGCCGGGGGAAAATCCCTCCCCCTCGCCGCCGCGCCCGACCTATACTTCGAGGCCGTCGACTGGGCCAACCAGATTTATCAAAACGTGTCCAAAGCCGAATAATAAGCCCGCGCGGGCGTCCCTGAAAACAACCGGCGCCAAAATCACCTTTCCTTCATGCCGTTTAAAATCCCGCTTATCGTTTTCATCACGAAATGATAGCCCGGAAAGAAGTGCTTCTTCATCCAGTATACCGCCCGGATGTCCCACGAGGTTATTACCAGAAATTTCTCCTTTTCGATCGCGTCGATTATCTGCCGCGCCACCTCGTCGGGAGAAATGGCGTGACTCTCGAAGCGGGAGATGATCTTCCTTATCCTCTCGCTCTCCCTGTTCACCCCCAGGATTTCCACCGAATGCTTGATCGGGGTGTCCACCGCGCCGGGGCAGACGGCGGTCACGCCCACGTTGTGTTGCATGAGGTCGTAGCGGAGCACCTCGGACAGGCCAAGGAGTCCCCACTTGGTGGTCGAGTACGCCGCGTGCCAGGGCGCGCCGGTCAAGCCGGCGGTGGAGGAAATATTCACCAGGTGTCCCTTCCTCGCCCGGATCATCTCCGGCAGGAAACACTCGATACCGTGTATCGGGCCCCACAGGTTGACGTTTATCACTTTCCTCCAATGCTCATGCGTCATGTCCTCGACCAGCGCGAAAAGGGCGATGCCCGCGTTGTTGACGAGGACGTCAAGGGGGCCAAGCTCCGCGTGGACCTTGTCGGCGAAGGACTTCACGTCATCATAGCTCGAGATATCGAAGGTCGCCCAGAGGCTGACCTCCCCGCCGCCTTGCTCGACGAGACGGACCGTTTCCTCGAGTCCCGGCGCGTTTATATCGGTAAGGATCAAACGCGCGCCCCTCTTTCCCATGGCCAGGGCCGTCGACCTTCCAATGCCCCCGGCCGCGCCGGTGATAAAAACCTTGCTTCCCTTGGAAAGACGCATGCTTATCTCCTTAAAGTCAAGTCCTGAAAGGTTTGTTGGACGCTTTAGAGTTTCCCATTGCCCGCAATAATTTTTCCTTGACATTGATTAAATATTTTTATAAAATTGATCTTATCAATTAAGGATAAATATGTCAAGAAAAAAGGGCCGTTTTAATGAACATCCGTAAAAGCCCCCCATTTGGAATGCGGCGGCTCGACGCCGCTTTTCTTCCGAGCGGCTTGACGCGAGGCAAGCGGTTGTATTGCCAGGCCGTGTCAAGCCAAGGCCATCGAAAGCGGTATTAAACGACCGCGGTCCAAAGCGGCTTTGCCGCCAAGAAAAGGCCTTTTGCAAGAAGCTCGAAAAAAATGAACCATGGATAAGATTTAAAACGGAGAGATATATGAGCGGTCCCCAGCGACATGAGACGGTTGTTAACGCCCTGATAAAAAAGATTTTCCTCGGCCACCTCAGGCCCGACGCCAAGCTTCCCCCGGAAAAAAAGCTCTCCCAGGAGATGGAGATCGACCGGACCTCGCTTCGCCTCGGGCTCAAGCGGCTCGAGTCCATGAAGGTCCTTACCATCCGCCAGGGAGACGGCATTTACGTACGGGATTACTTGAAGAACGCGGGCCTGGATTTTCTCTCCGCCGCCTTTGAGTACTCCGAGGATGAAAGGGGCCGGATCGAGATCGACCCGTACCTTCTGGACGAGATCTGGGAGTTCTGGATCATGTTCTTTCCGCCCGTCATCCGGCTTGCCTTGAAGCGCGGCTCCACCCGCGATCTCAAGGACCTGGTCGACATCGTGGCCGGCCAGGAGGAGGCCGCGGCCGTCCTGGACCGCAAAAGGGTCGCCGAGCTGGGTATCGAGCTTCAGGACCGGGTCGCTGGGGTAGTCAACAACACCCTCGTTATTTTGCTTTTCAATTCCTGCCGTCCCCTCAGGAGGAGGATCATGGAGATGCTCTTCGAGTCGATGGGCAAAGAGGATTTGCTGGAGGTGATAAACGGGCAGAAGGCCTTCCTCCAGGCGGCCATCGCCGGGGGGGAGGACGAGGTGGAAAAGGGACTTGAGGCGCTTACGGCCAAGTACGAGTCATATCGTAAAAGGACGCGGGAGGCAATGAGGGAGTCTCTGGGCGTCCTTTCGCCCAAGCCTGACTAAGGGCCCCGGGTCTAAGGAGGACCGCATGAAACATATCGGACTTATACTCTCGATATTGGCCGCCCTCGCCCTGGCGTGGGGGGCGGGCGCCGAAAATAACGAAAAGAAGACGGAAGCCTCGCCCCTTGGCCGGCTATCGCCCGAGCATCAAAAGCTCCTCCTCGCGGGGGAGAGGGTCTACCTGCCCAAGGTGGTGGAGGAAAAGGGCGAGAAGCGATTCAGCGCCGCGGCCATGATCATCGTGGACAAGCCCGTTGATGATTGCTTCAAACTGTTTTGCCAGTTCGAGAAGCAGTACATGTACTTTCCCAAGATCACGAAGAGCGAGGTCCTGTCCAAGTCGGAGGACCGCGTGGTGATCTACAAGGAGGCCGATATCTCGATCACCACCATCAGCTACACCCATATTCTCGAGATCGACCAAAAGGACCACCGCGTGGATTTTTCCACCGACCCCTCGGGTAAGAACACCATCAATTTCTCGAGGGGCTTTTTCCAGTTCGAGAAAATAGACGACAAACGGTCCCTCTTCACTTACGAGCTGACCGAGATCGACCCGGGCGTGGACGTGCCCCAGTTCATCCAGAAATTCTTCACCTCGCGGGAGTTGCCCGCCATGGTGGTCAACCTCAAAAAATGGATCGAGTCCGACGGGACCTGGAAAAGGGAAGACTGAACGCGGCCGCCTCGGCTTATCTTTTCAGCCTCACCTTGAGCCCCGACAAGGCGATGGAGGGCGCCAGCCTTACGCCCAGGGTGGCGAAGGACTTGGAGGGGGCCTGGTAGTCGGGGTTGTCCGCAAGCTCGATGGCCTTCTGCTTGCAAACGGGAACGCAGGCGCCGCAGCCGATGCATTTTTGCGGGTCGTACTCGTGTTTTTTATCCTTTATTTGATGGGCGTGGGTGTTGCACGCCTTGACGCACTTGCCGCAGAGGTTGCACTTCGTCTCGTCCACCTTGGCCAGGAAACGGGGACGGGCCATGAGGGGCTTGCCGCCGTAATGGTTGACCGCCTCAAGGAAATGGCAACAGCAGTCGCAGCAGGTGCAGATGGCGTTGGGGCTGGAGGGCGACACGTTGGCCGTCATAAACACGAGGCCCTTTTCCCATCTCTCGTCCGCGACGTCCTTCATCTTCTCTCGGTCCACCTGGACCCCGTTGCCCCGCTCGGCCGTGGACTCGGCGAAGCTTCCGAACACGAGACAGCCGTCCTCCGGCCTGGCCCGGCGGCACTCCTTTTCCGTGAACCGCGTGGACTGGCGGCACTGGCAGACGTTCAAGATGGCGAAACGGTCGTGGGCCTCGATCATCTCAGAGACCAGCTCCGAGTCGAGCACCTGGTTTTTGGTCTCGACCACGCTTTGCACCGGTATGTTCCTGATGGCGGGGGAGGAAGGGCCTATGTACTCCCGGGTGTAGCCGCTCGAGTAAACGTCGATCAGGAGCCTGGCGTATTCCCTGTACCATTCGTCGTCGTCACCCCGCATGAGCAGGTACTCGAACATGCCCGGGATGAGAGGCAAAAGGGAGTAGCCCTTTTCGCCGCCGTAAATGGTCCTTCTCGCGGCCATCGAGTCAAGGACTGGCCTTATCTCGTCGGGGTCCCTTTTCAGCTTGGCCGCAATCTTCAAAAGGGGCCTCGGGTAATAATAAGGAAGGGCCCTGGCCAGGACCGCCTCCTCGGGTGTGAAAAGGTGAGCCACCAGCCGGACCAGCTTGTCGTTCATGGGAGGACCAAGCAGCAAAACGGAACTGAAAATCCTGGCCAGTTCCACCTGGGCCGGATGAAAAACTTTTTCCTCGCTCATGCCGTCTCCTTCTTTTTGCGCCGCTTCCCTCCAGCCCCTCCGCCCGGGCCGGACCCCTATATCTTTTTGCGCCCATTGTTTTTTTCCATTTGCATTGAGGAAAAAACGCGGAGCGGTTAAAATGTTATTACATGGAGAGGAATGAATCCAGCCAGGCTGCATAAGATTCAAGAAGGCGTCCCAGGCAACGGCCCGGTCGTTTACTGGATGAGCCGGGACCAGCGCGTGGGAGACAACTGGGCGCTCATCCACGCCCAGGAGACGGCCCTCCAAATGGAACGGCCCCTGGTCGCCATCTTTTGTCTCTCGACCTCCTTTCTCGGCGCCGCGGCCCGTCAGTACCTTTTCATGCTCGAGGGCCTGGCCGAGGTCGAGAAGGGCCTGGGCCGTCTCGACGTGGACTTCATCCTCCTTTTCGGCCGACCCGGCGACCGGATACCCCGGTACCTCGAGAACGTTGACGCGTCCCTTTTAGTGACGGACTTCGATCCCCTCAAGGTTAAGGCCAGGTGGCGCCTCGAGGTGGCCCGGACCGTCCGCGTTCCCTTCCACGAGGTGGACGCCCATAACGTGGTTCCCTGCCGCCGCGTCTCGGACAAGGCCGAGTACGGCGCCTATACCATACGGCCCAAGATCGAGCGTCTGCTCGATGAGTTTCTCGATCCCTTTCCCCGCCTGAAAAAGCACCCTTACCCTTTCATCGGGTCCAGGCGGTCGGTCGACTGGAGCGCGGCGGCCGAGGGTCTCGAGGTTGACTCCTTTCCCGGCAAGGTGGACTGGATAAAGCCCGGCGAAGTCGAGGCGAAAAAAGCCCTGAGGAAGTTCATCAAGACGGGCCTCGCCTCTTACGGCGAGAGCCGAAACGATCCGAACTTGAACGGCCAGTCCAACTTGTCGCCTTATTTCCATTTCGGCCATCTCTCGGCCCAGCGGGCGGCCATGGAGGTCCTGGCCTCCAAGGCCCCGGACCAGGCCAGGCGTGACTTCATCGAGGAGTTGGTGATAAGGCGGGAGTTGGCGGACAACTTCTGCCTTTACAACCGCCATTACGACTCGGTGGAGGGCTTTCCCAACTGGGCGCGTCAAACCCTGGCCGACCACCATGAGGATCCCCGCGAATACTTCTACGAGATGGATTTGCTCGATCGAGGCAAGACCCACGACGAGCTTTGGAACGCGGCCCAACTGCAGATGGTCAAAACCGGCAAGATGCACGGCTACGCTCGCATGTACTGGGCCAAGAAAATCCTCGAGTGGTCGCCCAACCCGGAGAGCGCCCTCGCCGCCGCCATTCACCTCAACGACCGCTATTCTCTCGACGGCCGCGACCCAAACGGTTACGCCGGCGTGGCCTGGAGCATCGGCGGCCTACACGACCGGCCCTGGAAGGAAAGGCCCGTCTTCGGCAAGATACGGTACATGAACCTCAAGGGCGCGAAAAGAAAGTTCGACGTCGAGCGTTACGTGAAGACCTGGGCCGGCGAGGCAAAAGAGGACTAATCCCGGCGCGGGGCCAGGGCCTTTCTCATCGAGACGGCAATAAGACAAACGATGGTGGACAGGGAGGACCAAAGGCCCAGGCGAAACGCTTGGGGCCGATAGGTCATGACCACGCGGCCCTCGCCCGCCTCGAGATTGACCGCCCTGAAGACGTCGTCCCAGGGATGAATGGCCCGCTCCTCGCCTCCCACCTCGGCCTCCCAACCCGGGAAATACAGATCGGAAAGGACCAGCTCGGCCGGCCCGACCCCTTCCAGCTCGACCCGGTCGTGGCCGTAGGAGGATATCCTCGCCTCTCCCGTCTCCTCGCCTCGGATAGTCCACGCCCGCGGGTGGGGCGAGACGGCGGCGTAAAGGTTGTAGTCGCCCTCCTTGATCGGCTTGAAACCCGTGGCCAAAATCGGGCCGTAGGACGCGACGTACTTGACGCCCATCCGGCCAAGAAGCGGATGAGCAAGGTTCTCGGGCGAGACGTCGAAGCTCCATCCATGGCTGAAGAAGTTCTCCACCGCCCGGTCCATGCCGAAGCCCTCGATCCGGCCCATGGCCTTCACGTAACGATACGGGTAAAGGCCGTCAAAGGCGCGGAGGTCGTTGACCCCGCTCAAAATGTTCATGCTCTGATGCATCGCGCCGGCTATGCCCGTGAAGCGGGGATGAGTCTCGTCCAGGGCCGCGGGCCGGAGGACCTCGGGAACGAGAGGATCGCGAAAAGAGAGCATGGCGGGGACCATGGCCGAATTTCGGACCCAGCCAAGAGATAAAAGCGACAGCTCGAGGACCAGGATGAAGGCCAGGACCGGGGCCAGCCGTCCGGCCGAGCGGGACGTCCCGCTACGCCTGGCCCGAGCGTGGCGAACGATAAAGGCGCCCGCCAGGCAAAGGCTCAAGAAGGGAGTCATGAACCCGCCCGGCTCCATGCCCCCCAGCCGGGACCTCGCGAAAAGGGCGCCGCCGAACAAGAGCAACCCGACGGCGGCCATGGCGACGGAAACGGCCTTCCGGTTCGCCGCCCCCCTCGAGACCCGGTCCACCCCCGCGCCCGCCAGCGTGGCCAGGCAAAGACTGAAGCAGAACATGGCGAACTTGGCGTTGCCGCTGCGGTTGAAAGGCGGGACCTCGGCGAGGAGCCCGAGCGGCCGCAGGCCGTACACCAGGGAAAGGGACAGCGCGCCGAAGCCGATAAAGAAGAGCGACCACCGGGACTGGCCAAAGGGACGCGCCGCGGCGGTCAGGGCCAGCATGAGAGCGGCCGCCCCCGCGTAAGTGGCGCTGGTGACCCGGGCCGGACTCGCCCCGGAGGGACCGGACAGCCAGGGGGCCGCCAGGCTCCAGACGTATTTTACGTCAAAGGGCGCCAGCTTATGCAGGTTGGGATCGTGGATATGGAAGCCCTGGCCCAGGTACTCGATGAAGGGAAGGCCCTGGACCAGACAGAGAAGGCCGCCCAGGATGAAGGGCGCGAAAAAAGCGGGCGCCAGCCAGGAGAGGCCCTCGCCGGCGAGGGAGAAGAAATCGCCCGGGCCGGACGGCCTTTGGTATTTCCGGAAACTCGCGTGGAACAAGGCGAAGACAAAGACCATGAACGCCGCGTAAAAGACGGCCTCGGGGTTGCCCCCCCCAAAGACCAGACACCAGGCCGCGCCCGAGAAGATGAAGGAAAAAAGCGTAAACCCCCGGCGCCGTCCCTCCACGATCAGATAAAGAAGGAAGGGGACCCAGACCTCGGAGTTGACGTTCACCATGTTCACGTGCTTCATCATGTAGCCGGAAAGGGCGATGGCCGCTCCCGAGGCCGCCGCTCCCGCTCGGGAAAGACCAAGCGACCTCGCGAGCAGGAAAGTGAAGGTCCCCAAAAGACCGAGGCGAAAAAGGACCATAAGGTCCAGCGCCCGGGGATCGGGCCAGATGAAGTAGGGCCATTTGAGGGGTTGGAACACCGAACTCTGAAGGTTGGCCAGGTGCGGCATGCCCAGGCCCGAGAGGTCGTTCCACAAGGGAAAGCGGCCGGACCTCAAGATACGCGCCGATAAAAGGTCCCAGGGAAAAAAGCTGTAACGCGCCGCCGGGTCCTCGATGATGGCCGTGTAAAGGTAGTGGCCCGAGGAAAGGGCCTCCCGATGGATAAGCGCGAGCGCCGCCAAAAGGGCGAGAAAAAAAAGACCGGCCTCGTGGCGACGCTTCATCGGGTCCATTAAAGCCCATACCCGCCCGGCCTGCAAACGGGAACGCCCGCAGCCGCCGGGGCGTTGGCGCTCGATTCGAAAAAGTCGCGCTGGAAATGGACCTTTCCTTTCTCTTTTGTTTTCCAATGAAGATGAGGTTGAGGGGCGCTGGAGAGTTTATCTTAATATTTCGTCCTTTTGTAAAAAATTGAAGTTGCCCCTTGAAATAACGAGCGTTATTTAGTATGTAATTACTCTACGGTCGAAAAACGATCGTTATCCGGGGAGAAGGAAAACTACTTTTTCATCAGTAAGGGCGGGGGCAAGGTCCTCCCAGCGGCCGGCGGGCCGGGGCGGTAAAGGGATGGACTCGCGAGAAGTGGACAATAGCCGCGAAAGCGGAAAAACAAAAGGAACATAACCATGCCGAGAAAAAATCATTCGTCGAAAAAGGCGCCGGCCTTTATCCTGGCGCTGGGGGCCGCGCTGCTTTTCGCCGGAAGCCCGGCGAGGACGGACGAGACCGGGGCGAAAATGACCATAGGCCGGATCATGGACCAGGTCGTCATACAAGGGTCCAGACTCGAGGCGACCGATGGGACCGAGATCGGTTCCCTTCGGCTCATGGCCTTCAAGGACGGCGCGGCCCAATGCGTGCCCTTTCAAATCGACGAGAAGACCAAGGCCGGCGACTACGTGATGGAGCGGCCAAACGGCAAAAAGGACAAGGACGACGGCAAGCTCGACGCCAACGACGAGTTGGTCTTCATGGCCCACGACGCGGGGGACAAGGGCGACCCCGCCTCCTCCCTGGAAAACGTCTCGGCCGTTAGCGAGGTTTGCCTCAAGGACCCGAGGAACGGGGCCTCGGGCTGGGCCTACCTGGTGGCCTTCTCGGCCGACCCTCCTCCCCTCTCCTCCGTGAGCTACATGAAGTACGAGGAAAAGAAAAACTACGACGAGCTGACCACTCCCTACTACGTCCTCCATTTTCCCAAGAACAACGTGTTCATCTCGGACATCATAATCACGCCCGAGGCGGGAGGCAACGGCAAGGACATCATGGACAGGATCAAGATGCGCTCGGGCCTGTCCGCTTTGGGCGGGGTGGTGGAGATCGAGCGGAACGAGGACGACTTCGTCCATGAAATCCTGGGCGTGTCGCGCGGCCCGGTCAGGATCATCCGCCAGACCTCGACCCGGATCGTGCTCCTTCTCAGCCTCAAGTCGCCCTCCGTGATCGTCAACGGCAGCTTCTATCCTTGTTCCTTCGAGTTTCCCAGCATGCTCAGCCTGCCCTTCCGGATGGACATGGTGGCGAGCGACGCCTTTATCCGGCAGGGCTGGGACCTGACCCTCAACGCCAAGGGCCTCAAGTTCTACACCAGCATCAACCCGGACAAGCCGGTGATCATGGACGGCAAGATGTCGCCCGAGGAGGAGGAACTGGCCAAAAGCCGCGATACCCTTCAATGGGCCCTGGGCACGGGCGAGACGGGAACCTTTTTATTCAAGGGCGTCTGGGACGAGTCTTCTCCCATCTCGGCGCTTCTTTACTATGAGGACGACCTGGAGCGCCTCGAGCCTCCCGAGGAAGTACCGGGGGTCATGGGCTTCGCCTACCGCCTGGAGGACCTCCTGAAAATGGGGGGCGAGGAATACCCCTTTAACATCGTCAACTACGTGGTGCCCAATTTTAACGGCGACATCGACGACGCCCTGGCCGTGTTCGACCATCCGCTCGAGGTCAAGGTGAAGAACTGAATGGAGGCGACCCCGCCTCCCGCTCCGGCCCGGCCGGAGGACGAAGGAAAGACATGGAACTGGAAAGACTCGCGAAACTGAAAACGGACATGGAGAAGTGCTTTCGGTGCTCTCTATGTAAAATGGTGCTCCTCCCGGTGGCCAACGATCCGGAGTTCACCGACGCCTGCCCGGCGGCGCGGCATTTCAACTTTCACGGCTACTCGGGATCGGGCAAGCAGATCATGGCCCTCTCCCTGCTCGATAAAAGGATCGAGCTTGACGAGCCCCTGGCCCGGATCACCTACGCCTGCACCGCCTGCGGCTACTGCGACGCGGCCTGCAAGTTCATCATGGACGCCGAGCGCCACCAGGTGAACATGGCCCTTCGCGAGGCCCTGGCCAACGCCGGGCTTGCACCCCAGCCGGTCAAGGAGATGATGGAATCCCTCGAGAAAAGGGGCCACGCCCGCCCGGGGGACGCGCCGCCCATCGACTGGGCCCAGGGACTGGCCCTGAAAAAAATGCCCGCCCAGAAGGCCGACGTTCTCCTCCTGGCCGGCTCGGCCCGACGCGACCCGGCCGCGGCCGAAAGGGCCAGGAAGATGGCCCAGATCATGATCAAGGCCGGCGTGAACGCGGGAGTACTCGAGGACGACGAGCCGCCCCTCGGGCTCGAGGCCTACTGGGCCGGATACATGGACGCCTTTACCAAAATGGCCAGGAAGACGGCCGATCTGTTCGACGGACTGGGCGCGTCCACCATCGTGGTCATCTCGGGATCGGACCTTGGCGTCATCAGGTCCAAGTACCCCGAGTACGGCGTAAAGACAAACGCCGAGGTCCTCCACGCCTCCGAGTACCTGGCCCGGCTCAAGGACCAGGGTAGGCTGAGACTCGAGAAATACGTAAGCGTCGCGGCCGCCTATCACGACCCCTGCTACCTGGGCCGGCAGAGCGAGAAGTACCAGCCATGGGACGGGGTCGAGAAAACCACCCTCGGCGTCATGACCTACCACGACCCGCCCAAGAAGGTGAACCGGGGGACCAAGGGGGTTTTCGAGGCCCCACGCCGGATAATCGCGGCCGTGGCCGGGGTCCGCTTCCGCGAACTGAAGAGAATCAAAGAGTACTCCTATTGCTGCGGCGGAGGAGGGTGCGCCCCCCTTTCCAACCCGGAGATGTCCATGGCCGCGGCCCTGCACCGGCTCGAGGAAACGGCCGCGGTCAAGGCCGAGGTCCTGGTCACCTGCTGCTCCCAGTGCGAGGCCCAGTTCGAGGCGGCCCTGAAAACTGAGGACGCCAGGAAAATGGGCGTGGACAATATCAAGATCATGGACCTTATCGACCTCGCGCACGAGGCGGAAGGATTGGGGGAATAAAATGCCGTCATCTATCAAAGACGCGATAGAAAAGCTGGCCGGGAACGCGGGCGTCGAGACGGCCGCGGACCCCTCGGCCCTCGCGGCCTACGGCCTGGACAACCCACTCATTAAAAACGGGCCCGGCCCCGCGGCCGCCATAATACCCAAGGACGCGGACCAGGTGGCGCGGATCATCAAGCTCGCCAATGAGGAAGGGTTCAAGCTGGTCCCCTTTTCCTCGAGCGGCCCTCACGTCAAGGGCGGCGCGTCCTGCAAGGAGGAACACGCGGCGCTCGACCTTTCATCTTGGAAGGAAATCCCCTGGATCAACAAAAGGAACAGGGTGTGCCTCATCCAGCCGGGCGTCACCTACGGCGAGCTTCTTCAAGCCCTCGAGCCTCATGGCCTGACCGTCTCCATGCCCCTGGCGCCCAGGAGCGGCAAGAGCGTCCTGGCCGCGGTCATGGACCGGGAGCCCTCGACCTGGCCCAACAAGCAGTGGGACACGGCTGACCCCGCGGCCAGCACCGAGTTCGTCTTCGGAACGGGCGACGTCTTCCGGACGGGGGCCGCCGCCGCGGCCGGGTCGCTCGAGAAGCAACGCGAGGCCGGCGGCGCCCAGAAGAGCCCCATGGGCCCCTCCCAGACGGACTTCCACCGGGTGGTGCAGGGAAGCCAGGGCTCGATGGGGGTCGTCACCTGGATCACGATGAGGACCGAGCAAAAACCCTCGGTCCAGGAGCCCAGGGTACTGGGGGCGGACAAGCTCGAGAAGCTTATCCCCTTCATTTACCGCGTGCAGCGCTCCTATTTGGGCGAGCACTCCTTCGTCCTCGATCGGAACGCCCTGGCCATGCTCCTGACCATGGACGAGCCGGGGACCTTCGGCGACAGAAGAAACGCCCTGCCCGAGTACGTCTGTCTCCAGAACCTGGCCGGCTTCAACCGCATGGCCCACGAGCGCGTCGAGTACCAGCTGAAGGATATCGGGGAACTGGCGGACAAGAACGGACTCGAGTTGGCCCCGGCCCTCGAGGGCGTGGGCGCGAGGGAACTCCTCGAGGCGGCCACCGCTCCATGCGGCGAAAAGGACTGGAGACGGTCGCTCAAGGGCCACTGCCTCTCGATCTTTTTTCTCACCACCCTGGACAGGGTCCCCGAGTTCATCGCCAAGGCCGGGGAGGCGGCGAAAGGGTCCGGCCTGGACCCCGCGTCGCTGGGGACATACGTCCAGCCGGTGGTGCAGAACCACTCGTGCCACCTCGAGTTCATGCTTCCCTATGACCCGGGCGACTCCTCGGAGGTCGGGCGGGCGGCCGGCTTCGAGGAGAGGGCGGTCAAGTCCCTGATGGAGGGGGGGGCCTTTTTCTCGCGGCCCTACGGCTCGGCGGCCGCGTCGGTTTTCGAGGCCAACCCTCTTAACCTCGACCTGTTGCGCCGGATCAAGGCCATATTCGATCCCAACCGCTCGCTCAATCCCGGCAAGTTCGGGCTATAAAAAGGACTGGCAAATGCTTACATCCGATGAAATCAAGGCCCTCGAGGACGTGGTGGGCAAGGAATGGGTGAACGCGGACCCCTGCATGATGGACACCTACTCGTACTACATGAACCCCGAGATACTCAACCAGGACGGCAGCCTCTGGCTTCCGCGTCCCTCGGCGGTGGCCATGCCCTCCACCACCGAGGAGGTGGCGGCAATCGTCAGGCTCTGCAACGAGAAGGACATGATGGTCAAGCCCATCTCGACGGGCTGGAGCGCCACGGCGGCGGCCTCCCGCGACAAGGTGGTGGTGCTCGACCTCAAGCGCATGAACCGGATCGTCGAGATCGACTACGACAACCAGGTGGCGGTGGTCGAGCCCTACGTCAAGGCCATCAACCTCCAGTCCATCATCTGGAGGAAGGGACTCAACCTGCACGTGGTGTCCTGCGGCGGCAACCATTCCCCCCTCGCCTCGGTGACCTCGGCCTGGGGAACGGGTCTGGACGGTCCCTCCATGAGCTACAGCGGCAGGAACCTGCTCGGGGTCGAGTGGGTCCTGCCCACGGGCGACGTCATCGAGCTGGGAAGCAAGGGACACGGCGCGGGATGGTTCACGGCCGACGGTCCCGGCCCCTCCCTGCGCGGGATCATGCGCGGCTACATGGGCGCCTTCGGCGGCCTGGGCGTTTTCACCAAGGCGGCCGTCAAGCTCTACAGGTGGGACGGGCCGGCCGAGCTCGAGGTGTCCGGCTGCTCCCCCCATTACGCCATCGAGAACCTGCCCGGAAACGTGGGCCTTTACATGATCAACTTTCCCGACTCGAAGTCCCTGGCCGACGCGGGCTACCTGATGGGCGAGGCCGAACTGGCCTACGCCGACTTCCGGTTGCCCGCCTTCATGAGCGCCCTGGGCGCCACGGAGGACAACCTCGAGCTCAAACAGGTCTGGGACTCGGGGCTGATGCAGAAGGTGGCCCAGTACAACCTCATCGTCTCCATAATCGGCTACAGCGCCGGGGAGTTCGAGTGGAAGACGAAGGCCCTGAGGCAAATACTCAATGAAACCGGCGGCGTCAACATGCCCGTTTACGCCGAGACCGACGTGAACATGCTAAAGCTCGCGAAGCCGGTCCTGAAGCTCATGAGCGACCCTCTTTTTCTCCTGCGCAAAATGCCCTGGCTCCAGGAGTTCATCCGTAACCTTCCCATCAAGGAGGAAAGGAAAAAGTACGCCTTGTCCGATATATTCTGGGTCATGCTCCGCCACGCCATTAACGTACAGGGCAACTTCCGGCCCAGCCAGGCCATGTTCACCAGCCTGGGGACCTTCGACACCTGGGACCTTGGCCTCAAGCAGGGAGATTGGATAGCCAACCAGAAAAAGAAATACATCGAGCAGGGTCTGTTCCTGGACGACGGCGGGGACCTGGGATGCGGCGGCACCTTCGAGTACGCCCACATGGGCTACCTGGAGGGGATCGGCCTTTATTCCTCCAAGGACCCCAAGTCGGTCATGGCCGCGGGCCAGGTCATCGAGGAGGCGGTCCAGGCCTGCGTGGACGAGTCCTTTGGCATTCCCATCGCCGGATTCGGGTCCCACATGAACGCCAAGCTCGGGCCCCACTCGGGCAACTACCAGGAGTGGATGAAAAAGATCAAGAAGGCCCTCGATCCCAACGTGGCCTCGGACCCCTTCTTCTACTCCGAGCCGGAATAAACGCGGCAAAGCATAGAGAGGACCGGATACAATATGAACTCAAAGCAAAGAATCGAGGCGGCCATCAACCTCGAGGCGGCCGACCGGGCCCCGGTGGGCCCCCTTCTGGACCACTTCGCGGCCACTTACACCGGCATTACCAAGACCGAGTTTATGCAAAACCCCGACAGCCGCATCAAGGCCATCCTCAAGACCATGGCCGACATGGGGCCGTGGGACATTACCTTCATGGCCGAGACCGTCATACCCGAGCTCCTTTACGGCGCGCCCGCCCGCGTCAAGTGGCCGGGCAAGGACCTGCCCGACCATGAGATACACCAGTTCGAGGAGTTCGAGTTGCTCTCGCCCGAGGACTACGACCTCCTGGTCGATATCGGCCTGACCAAGTTCCTCCAGAACGTCACCGTCCGCCTCTACCCGGAGCTTGACGGACTCCTGCCCGGATTGAAGATGGGACTGGGCTATACCTGGAACATCATTAAGCACGCCCGCAAGGTCCGGGCCGCCGGAGCCGAGCCCGCCGTGGGCTTCATGCTGCCCGGGCCCATGTTCGAGTATTTCTCCATCGGACGGAGCATGGGGCCCATGAGCATGGACCTTTACGACCACCCCGAGAAGATCAAGAGGGCCGGCAAGGTATGGGCCGAGGCCATGACGAAACTCTCCATAAAGTTCTCCAAGCTGGTGGGCATTCCCCGCGTCTTCATCGGGCTCTCGCGCAGCTCCCCCTCCATGATCTCGCCCCGGCACTTCGAGGAGTTCGTGCTGCCCGAGCTGGATATCATGGTGAACGGCATCATCGACGCGGGCCTATACCCGCTCTTCCACTGCGACACCAACTGGACCCGGAACTTCGAGTACTTCAAGAGGTTCCCGAAAAAGAAAATCATCCTCGAGCTGGACGGGGCCTCGGACATATTCAAGGCCAAGGAGGAGCTGGGGAATAACATGTGCATCATGGGGGACGTGCCCGCTTATCTTCTGGCCTTCGGGAAAAAAGAGGAGGTGCTCGATTACTGCAAGCGGCTCCTCGAGGAGGTGGGAAAAGGAGGAGGCTTTATCCTCTCCTCGGGCTGCTCCGTTCCCTCCAACGCCAAGCCCGAAAACGTGCGCGCCATCTTCGAGGCGGCCGAGAAATGGGGCAGATATCAATAGGGAAAACCGGCCGCCGGCGCGAGGACGGACGGTCGTATAATATAATCGAAACCTAGCGGTTAAGGAGGACGGGTAAATCATGAATCTTCGGTCTATCGTTATCTTGCTCTTGCTTATCGTCGGGCCGGCCCTGGCGGCGGCCGTGAGCGGCCGGGGCCAGGCCGCGTCCAGCTCCCCGGCGGCCATCGGGCTGGCCTCGGGCATCGTGCACGGCGACACCTCGGTCCCCGACGAGAAGCTAATCGAGCAATACGGCGACAAAATGCCCGACGTCGTCTTTCTGAAGAGGCTGTGCAAAAAGATGGAGCCCGTCGAGTTCCATCACAAGGCCCACGTTGAGAGGAAGGTCGCCCGCTGCGGCAATTGTCATCACAAAAACCCGACGGACATTAAGCCCTGCGGCGAGTGCCACGTCGAGGCGCCCGAGGACCCGAAGGCGCCCAAGTACCAGAAGGCGCACCACGACCTGTGCCATCCGTGCCACAAGGAGCACAAGACCGGCGACGGCGGGCCGCCCATCAAGTGCGTCGAGTGTCATAAAAAAGGCAACGGCGAGAAGGCGGGGGTAGAGTGCCCGGCGCCCAAGTAAGGAAAAGAGAAAACGCCGAGACGGCCGGGTTTATGTCCCGGCCGCTTTTTTCTTCCATGGCAAAGCCGGCTATTCCTCGAAGCGGTTGCCGATGGTGACCTTGATGACCACCTCGTCGGTGTAGGGGTCCTGTACGGTCACTATCTGGGTCTGGCCCTGGCTGGCCTTGTGCAGGGTGCTCGAGCCGAGGGGAAGGTTCATCTTGGTCACTTCCGTGTAATCCGTCGATTTCAGCACCTCTACCTTGGCGTAGACCTTGGACTTGCTGTTGTATATCTGGACCTTGTTCTCGGAGGGAACGTTGAGAAGGGCCTCGGCCGGAAGATGGAAAACCGACTTGGTTTCCTCCGTCTCCGGGTCCTTGAACCTGCCGTGGGTCACCTCAAGGACCGTGCCGCTGGGACCGTCCAGGACCACCAGCATGTTGCCGGGCCGGACTATGCCCTTGGCCGTCGAGTAAGCCGACGACGCCCCCTGCTTTACCTTCTGGCACCCCAGCGAAACCGAGGCAAAGGCGATCGCCGCCGCGGCCATGACCATGAGATATCTTTTGGCGTCCATGTTTTCCTCCTGATTTGTTCAATAGAACGTTTCGGATTTCGGGTCTTGCCATAGGCTAGCACCATTTCGGGCGCTTGTTAACCCTCGAGGCCCCCGAAGAGCTTTTTCGCGTTGTCTCGCAAAATCCCGTTTTTGACCTCCTCCGAGATGGAAAGCCTGGTTATCGCGTCCACCGCCTCCCGGTAGGGGTAGGGAATATTGGGGTAATCGGAGCCGAAGAGTATCCTGTCCGACCACTTCTCGATAAGCTCGAGGGGGACCTTGGGCTGGGCATCGAACAGGTCCGTCCTTACCCATATCATGGCCGTGTCCAGGTAAAGCCCCGGGTATTTCTCCAGCATGGCCAGGGCGCGCTCCGTCTCGAACGCCCCCATGTGGGCCAGCACCACCCGGAGACCGGGCCGCCGGGCAAGAACGCGCTCGAGCCTGTCAAGGCCTACCCATTTGTTGGCGTAGGGCGCCGTGCCCCCATGCAGCACCAGGGTCTTGTCCAGGGCCTCGAGACGATCGAGCGTGGTCTCCAGCCTCGGGTCGTCGACGCCGAACTCGCACACCAGGGGCTGGAGCTTTATGCCATGGAAGACGCCGTCCTCCAGGTAGGGAGCCACCGTTCCCCACGGGTCGGGGTCGCCGGCGTGGACCGTGCCGAAGCCGATGGCCTCGGGACGGCCCGAGACGAACCCGGCGGTCCATTCGTTGAGCCTGGCCGCCTGGCCCGGCCGCCTGACGTAATTAAGGGTGGCGTAGCGCTCGACGCCCTCGGCCCCGAGGCTTTCGGCCAGCTCCGAGGAGGAGCGCTTGTGGGCGATGCCCCATCCCCCGCTCTCGAAGAACCTCCAGATGGCCTCGAACATGGGCCGGGGAAAAAAATGGGCGTGCATGTCTATTATGGGTCCCGTCAAGATTCGATCCTCGCTTATCTTGCTCTTCAGATCGCGAACTTGTCCTTTAACGCCTCGTAGAGGGCGGCGAACCTCTCGTGGCCCGCCTCGTAGGCGTTCACCCAGTCCGGATCGGGCTCGATCTCGTCGCGGATGGACAAGGTCGCCTCGGCGGCCTCGGCCGCGCTCGAGAAGGCGCCCGTTCCCACCAGCGCCAAAATAGCCGCCCCGAACGCGGGCCCCTCGTCCACCGAGAGCCGCTTGATGGGAAGGCCCAAAACGCTCGAGATCACGGCCGACCACAAGGCGCTTTTCGCGCCGCCCCCCGAGAGGTATACCTCGTCCATCCTGAGCCCGCTCTCGGCCATGAGGTTGACCGAGTCCTTCAGGCCGTAGGCCACGCCCTCCATCACCGCCCGGGTCAGATGCCCGACGCCCGAGCCGAGGGAGAGGCCCGAGAAGACGCCCCTCGCCTCGGGGTCGAAGTGCGGGGTCCTCTCTCCCGTCAGGTAGGGAAGGAAGGTGAGCCCCTCGCACCGGGGGGGGACCTCCTCGGCGGCCGCGCCCATGTCGGGATAATCGATATCTGACCCGGCTTGGCGAAAGAGGTCCCGCAGCCAGCGCGTCGAGCCCCCGGCCGAGAGCATCACTCCCATGGCGTGCCAGAGCCCGGGCGAGGCGTGGCAAAAGGAATGTATCCGCGCCAGCGGGTCCATAACCGGCTTCTCCGAGGCCGCGAAGACCACTCCCGAGGTTCCCACCGTAATAAGTACCGGTCCCTCCCTCACCACGCCGTTGCCGATCGCGCCCGCCGCCTGGTCGCCCGCGCCGGCGACCACGGGGGTCCCGGGCTCGAGTCCCGCGGCCAGGGCCGCCTCTTTCGAGACCCGGCCGCATATCTGGGAAGACTCGTAAACCCGGGCCAGGATCGACGCGTCGATCTCGAGCAGGTCCAGCGTCTCGCGGGACCATTCCCGGCCCGCCACGTCGAAAAGGAGCATGCCCGAGGCGTCGGACACGTCGGTGGCCTTCTCGCCGGTCAGCTTGAACCTTATGTAGTCCTTGGCGAGGAGGAGACTTTTAAGCCGTCCGTAATTTTGCGGCTCCGAGTTTTTCAGCCAGAGCACCTTGGGCGCCGTGAATCCGGTCAGGGCCCGGTTGTTGGTCAGGGTCACGAGCCGGTCGAACCCTATCTTTTCGGTAATGTACTCGACCTCGCCGCTCACGCGCTGGTCGCACCAGAGGAGGGCCGGCCTGATCACGCCGTCGTTCCCGTCCAGGAAAACCGAGCTGTGCATCTGGCCGGTCAGTCCCACTCCGACCACCTCGGCGCCCCTCGCGCCCGAGTCGGCCAGGAGCCGTTTTATCACTTCGGCCGAGGCCTTCCACCAGTCGTCCGGGTCCTGCTCGGCCCATCCCGGCCGGGGGGTGGACACGCCGTACTCGACCGTCGCCGTCCGGGCGACCCGGCCACTCTCGGACACCAAAAGGCCCTTGGTCCCCGAGGTGCCGACGTCGATACCAATCACGTAACTCAAAGCCTTCCTCCTTGGCCGCGCGAAAAGCGCGTTATCAGGCTAAGGTAATCCATCAGGCCCGCCATGTAAAACCCGTCCCGAACCACGCGGTCCTCCTTGACTGGCGTTACAAGCGAGCCTACCATGGTTAGGTAGACCGCCGCCGGCCGCGGAAGAAGAAGTCGGCGGCAACAATGGGGCGAGGTCCAAGCGCATGGAAGAGTCGAAGAAAAAAAGGACCGGCCACGCGGCGCCCGAGGGCTATGACGCGGGCAATTACGAAAAACCCTCGGTGGCCTGCGACGTGGTCATACTTACCTTTCGGGACGGCGACCTGGAGATCGTTTTGATCCGGAGGTCGAGGGACCCGTACGAGGGCTACTGGGCCCTTCCCGGCGGCTTCGTGGACATTGACGAGTCGCTCGAGGCGGCGGCGGCGAGGGAGGTCCGGGAGGAAACGGGCGTTACCGGCCTTGGCCTCATCGGGCTCGGGGCCTTCGGCGACCCGGACCGGGACCCGAGGACCCGCGTCATCTCCTCCGCCTACATGGCGCTGGTGAGGCCCGGAGATATCAAGCCCCGGGCGGGAGACGACGCCGCCGAGGCCGAATGGCACGGGCTGGGCAACTTGCCCGATCTGGCCTTCGACCACGAGGATATCATCGCCAAGGCCATGGAAAGGCTCCGGGAGATGGCCGTTTTATCGCCCCGTCTTTTCGAGCTTCTTCCCGAGAGGTTCGGCCTGGCCCAATACAAGGCCCTCTGCGAGAGAGTCATGGCCAGGCGATACGAGGACGACGGTTTTTACGGTTCCATCCGCCGCAACCCGCATTTTATAAGGACCGGCGCCGGGGATGACGGCGAGGAATTGTTCGGCTTTGACGCCTCGGCATATCGCGACGGCGAGTTCATGTTCCTGCTCCTGGGCTAAGGAGGAAGGTTATGACGCGAGCTCTTTTCATCATGGCCGCCATCATGTTGGGCGTCTCCTTTCCGTACGGGCGCGAGGAAAAGGCCGGCTGGAAAGTCACCCAGATAACGTCCTGCAACGGCGGCGCGAGCGGCCTGCCCCAACTGAGTCAGGACGGCAAGAGGGTCTACTTCGTTTCCAACTGCAACCTTGCCGGAGACAACCGCGACCTGGGCAAGGAGATATTCAAATGGGAGGACGGGAAAATCACTCAACTGACCCATACATCGTACTGCCAGATCGGCAACTTCTCCTTGTCCCCCGTCTCGGAGGAATTGGCCTTTATTACCACCTGCGACATAAACCGTGAAAATTCCACGGGCCGCGAGGAACTGGCCCTGCTCAAAAAGGACGGCTCGGCGATCATGTTGACCAGGGAAAGCCAGGGCGGAAACGATTTCCCCAATTGGTCGAGCGACGGCAGGTACGTGGTTTTCGAGTCGAGCGCCGATCCTCTGGGCCGGAACGCGGACCACTCGAGGGAGGTCTTCACGGCTGACGTCACGGTCGACCCGCCCCTCCTCCAACAAATATCCCGGACGGCCAAGGACCGAAAGTGCGAGAACTCCTCGATGGCCGCCGGCGGGGTGGTGGCCAGGTGCGACGACGACTTTCCCGGCACGGCCCCCGACACGGGCGCGCTGGGCATGTCCGTAACCATCGAGGGCAGGACCGTTGGCTCCAACCCGGACCGCAACCTCGAGCTTTTCCGGTTCGACTTAAATGGGCGCGCCGTTCAGCTCACGGACACTAAAGGCTGCGAGAACAAGCTTCCTCTTATCCAGCCCGAGGGAGGGGAGTTGGCTTACGTGACCGACTGCGGTCCCTCCAGCTCGGGGCTGCCGGTAAAGGAATGGAAGCTGAACCTCCTGGCCGGGACGGAAAAAAGACTGTGCCCCGACCTTTCCTTTTCGGTTTTCTCCATGGCCTGGAGCGGGGACGGCAAGCGGCTGGCCCTTAGCTCGAACATGCAATACCGAGACGTGAACCGCGAGCGCAACGCGGAAATCTTCATCATCGACCTGGACTCTCCTCGAGAGAAGCCGGCGGCGGTGACGGATTTCCCCTACGGCTGGAGCGAATATCCATCCCTCAGCCGGGACGGGAAGGTGGTGGCCTTTCAGTCCAATTACACCAATGAAAGGGAAAACTCGGACGGGAACCTCGAGGTTTTCATGGCCATGGAGACCCAGCCCGAAACGGAAGACGAATAAGCCGCGGGAGGGAACGGCGTCCGCGACCCGGTCCCGCCCCCTGGAGGTAAATAATGGCGACCATCTATCTTTTGCGTCACGGCCAGACTTCATGGAACAAGGACCCCCGTTTCCGGGGCAGGAAGGACGTGCCCCTCAGCGAGGAGGGCAAGCGGGAGGCCGAGGCGGCGGCCGACTTCCTCGAGACCGCGGGCGTCACTCGCCTTTACTCGAGTCCCTTAAGCCGAGCGGCGGGCACTCTGGCCCCGCTGGCCGGGCGTCTGGGCCTCGAGGTCACGCCCTTCCAGGACGTGATCGACATGGACTTCGGCGAGTGGGAGGGCCTTTCCATCGGCGACGCCGAAAAGAGGTATCCGGACCTTTTCGAGCTTTGGAAGAACCAGCCGGAAAAGATCACCTTTCCGGGCGGCGAGAGCCTTGACGTCGTGCAGGCCCGGGCCATGCGGGGCGTCAGCCGGCTGGCCGTCGAGTTCCCGGAGGAAACCATCGCCTTGTGCTCCCACCGGGTGCTCTGCAAGCTCATCGTCCTCGGACTCTTCGGGGCCAAGCCCGACAAGTTCTGGCTGGTCAGGCAGGACACCGCCTGTATCAACCACTTCACCTACGCCCCGCCCAGGGCCGTGGTCTACTCGATCAACCAGACCTGTCACCTGGACAAGCTGGAGAACAGGCTCCCGGCGGACTTCTGATGGCTGGACTCGCGGCGCGGCCCTCGATCATCGGCCCGAAGAGGGGGCAAGGCTGAATGGAAACGGGCGACTTCGGCCGGCCGGCCTTTCGGGTGGCCTCGGCCCTTTGCTTTCCCCGCCTGGCCGGCTCGCCCGGGGAGAGGGCCGCCAGGGACAAGGTGGCCCGGGCCTTCCGGGACGCGGGGCTCGAGACGGACCTCGAGTTCTTCTACTGCTCCGACTACGCCATCACCGTCGCCGCCAGGTGGGCCATGGTCCCCACCGGATTCATCCTCGTTGCCGCGGCCCTGGCCGGACGCCTGGGATTTTGGGCCCCGGCCATGATACTCGCCCTCCTCTCCCTCTTGCCCGCGGCGTACGTTTTAAAAAGGGTGGGCGAGGGCTTCAATGACCCCGACCGTCCCCGGCAATACCGCTCGGCCAACGTGGTGGGCCGGATGGCCGGAAAGGACGGGGCCGGTACCGTGGTGCTCATGGCCCATTACGACTCCAAGAGCCAGGTCTTTCCCATCTGGCTGAGGATATCGATCTTCCTCCTGTCCGCCGCCGGAAGCGCGGCCCTGATCCTGGCCGTCGCGGTCTGCTCGCTCCTCGAGGCCCTGAAGACGCCGTGCCTTTTGACTCCCATCATCTTGCCCTCGGCCCTTATCCTGCTCATGGCCGACCTCTCCCTTCTTTTCAACGCCGTGGGCAACAAGTCGGAGGGGGCCCTGGACAACGCGACCGGGGTGGGGATCATCACCGAGATCGCGACCCGCCTGGCCAAGGAGAAGCCCGAGGAACTGAACGTCGTGGCCGCGGCCACCGCGGCCGAGGAAATCGGGCTGTGCGGCGCCAACGCCTTTATCGAGGCCCACGCCCATGAACTCGACCCTTCCTCGACCCTGTTCCTCAACTTTGACGGATGCGGCGGAGACCGCGTTCTCAGGGTCCTGAAAAGCCATGGGGCGCCCGCCAGGAAAATCCCCCCCGACCTGGCCCGGGCCATTAAAGAGATAGCGGACCGGGAGGGCATCCAGGTCAAGTGGACGACCATCCCCGCGGGCATGGCCACCGACCTCTTCCCCGTAAAAAAAGCCGGATACAAGGGCGTCGACTTCATAGGCATGGCCGCCGGAAGCCATACCCGGGGCGACAGGATCGAGCTGGTCAAGGAAAGTTCCCTGGCCGAGTACGTCAAGGTCGGAATGGAGCTGGCCGTCAAAGCGGGAACGAGACGGACATGAGCGAGGACCGAATCATCCTCAGCGTCTCGCGCCGGACGGACGTTCCCGCCTTTTACTCGGAGTGGTTCATGAACCGGCTCGAGGAGGGACGTCTCGAGTACCGCCACCCTTACACGGGCAAGGTCCACGAGGTCATCATCTCGCCGGAGGGGACGGCGGCCATCGTCTTCTGGACCAAGAACTTCGCTCCCATGCTCGAGCGCCTGGACGAGATGGAAGCTCTCGGCTACGGCCGCTACCTGGTCCATTACACCATCACCGGCCTGGGACGGGGCCTCGAGCCCCTCGCTCCCCCCGCCGAGGAGTCGATCCGGACCCTCGAGAAGCTGTCCGGACGAGTGGGCCCCGAGCGCCTGATATGGCGGTTCGATCCCATCGTGCTTTCAAAAAGGACCGGCGTCGCCTCGACCCTCGAGAGGTTCGCCGGGCTGGCCGCTAAAATCTCGGGCAAGGTCCGTGACTGCTTTACGAGCGTGATGGAGCCTTACGCCAAGACGAGGGGAAGACTGGCGGCCTACGAGGCGAAAAGCGGCGACGAGATCGTCGCGGCCGAGGGCGACGATCTCATGCGCCTTTCCATGGGCCTGGGGGAAGCGGGAAGAAAGGCGGGCATATCCGTTCGCGCCTGCTGCTCTCCCGGGCTGCTGGGGTTTGGGGTCCAGCCGGCCAGGTGCATTGACGGCGATCGTATTTTGTCCTTGTGGCCCGGGTGCGGCCTTATACCGGCGGCGTCCCCCACCAGGAAGTCCTGCGGGTGCGACCGGGCCGTGGACGTGGGGGCCTACGACTCCTGTCCCCACCGATGCGTCTACTGCTACGCCAACGCCGCGGATAATACCATCGCCAGGGTCCATGCAAACCACGACCCCCGCTCGGCCGGACTGGCGTAGGCCTTACTTCACCGGGACCCAGAAGTCGGCGTCCATCACCACGCATGAGGCCCCCGTCTGAGAGCAGGGCTTACCCTGGATATAGTCGTCAATGGCCACCACCTGGGGAACGAATATCATGTTCCAGAACTCCATCATCTTGCCCTTGTGGTCCATCACCGCCAGGGCGTCCTCGAGGCTCACGCCCTGGTACTTCATCTGGTAATAAGCCGCCAGACGTCCAGTCCGGTGGCTGCCCGTCTTGCACCGGAATAAAAGCCCGGCCTTGTCATTTTTCGCCGACTCGACCTCCTTGTCGAACCACTCGAGGAAACCATCGCTCACCGGGGTCAGTCCCTGGTTGACGTTATAGACGACCTGGATATCCTCGCATACTCCCTCCCTCTGGAACTTAAGCTCGCGAGTGGAGGCCGTTCCGTCCATTACGATCACGCGCTCGATTCCATACTCGGAGCACCATTTGGAAAAGGTCTCGCGACTGGGGGCCGCGCTTCGATAGAGCCGGAAGGACCTTTGCCCGCCGGGGTCGGGCTTTGGCCCGTCGATCCGGTGAAGGTTGTTATTCTCGCTTGTGTAACCCGCGCCCAAAAGCTCGTCCTTGTCCGAGGCGCCTCCGTTGAAAATCGCCGCGAGCATGATTGCCGCCGCGGTGAAAACCATGAAGACCGCGCTTTTAACTTTCATTTTTTCCTCCCATGTTTCTCGCTTATCTTGGACTGCCCTTTATTTTCGAAAAGTCTAAAGGGCAATATCGGCGCCAAGGGAGGAAAGGCGGAAGACGGCCTCGGCGTAATACCCCGAGAGATATGCCGTTTCAAGGACCGCTCGGGCCCGCCGACCGATGGCCGGGAGGTTTTCGGTGAAATGATTTGTTTCGGAAAGGCGCCTTTGGCGAAAGAAAATCTCGCGGCCCGCGGCTATTCCTTTTGCCCGCCGGGCGCCTTGGGAAGGATGATATGGAAGCTCGATCCGTGTCCCGGTCCGGGGCTTTCGGCCCAGACCTTTCCTTTATGCGCCTTGATCGAGCTTTTGACGATGTACAGTCCCAATCCCGTTCCGCCCTGCTTGCCCGAGGCCCGGTGGAACTCGGTGAAGATTTTCTTGAGTTGTTTTTTTTCTATGCCGTCCCCATCGTCGCTCAAGGTCAGGTGGATTTTTTTTTCTTCCCCTCGAAGGGAGATGGAAATCGAGGGCTTGCCGCTCGAGTATCTTATGGAGTTCTCGATCAGGTTCTTAAGGACCGCGTCAAAGGCGTTGGGATCGATCATGGCCAAACACCCGGGAGCAAGATCGAGCCTTAGCTTTATCTTCTCGACCATCTGGGGGCGTGAGGCGAGGAACACCTCGATAAGGTCGGCCATGTCGTTTTCCTCCGGGTGGTAGACGGCCTTGCCCCGGTCGATCCTGGAGGCGGCCAGGACGCCGGCTATCGAGTCGCCCAGGCGCTGGGAGTCCTCGAGCATGAGCCGCAAAAAGGCCTCGCGCTTTTCCTCGTCCAACTCCCGCATCATCATGGTCTCGATGTAAAGGCGAAGGGAGGCCAGGGGGGTGAGAAGCTCGTGGCTGACGCTGGAGATGAAGTTGACCCTCTCCAGGTCCAGGATTCTCACCTTGTTCCAGAAAACGAAAATGATGGTCGAGGCCCCTATCACGGGAATCATGAGGAATATGCCCTGCAGCAGGCTCCAGACCTGCGGACGCGAGGTCGCGTGCCACACTATCCAAAGCACAAGCACCGCCACCGAGGCCACCTGTCCCAGAACGAAGAATATTATGGGGACCCGCTTTTTCATGAGCGTTCTTCATCGTAGTGCCCCGGCCTGGTAAAATCAATCTTGCAAGCAAGGAAAAACCGGATATTTGACGCCCTTGGCGCCGAATAAAGCCAAGAAATTTCCCCGGGTTTGATTTTACCCTCCTTCTTTGATAGCGTTATTTGGCGCGTTTTTCGCCGTGTATGGCCCCTTTGGGGGATTAAGGACCTTTTTTATTGGCGAAAAAAGGCGCGAGTCCTCGGCCATTTGCCCCGCCGTTTTGCCCAAGCGGCCGGTAAAGCCCGACAAGGACTGAAACATTCAAACGATCGGGAGAAATTTCTACATGGTAAAAGATCATTCGTCTGAAGTCGAGTATTCGGTAAGTCCGGACGGACGCAAGTTTCCCCTTCCCACGGAGGCGGATTACAAGGAGGAGAGAAAGAGGCTCGACCGTCTCGTGCTCGAGAAAAGACGGGAAGGCTACGAGATAGTCGTGGTCGTGGGCCTTGGCTTCGTGGGCGCGGTCATGGCGGCGGTGGTGGCCGACAGCGTGGACAAGAACACGGGCATGCCGGGCAAGTTCGTGATCGGCATGCAGCGCCCCAGCCCCCGGTCGTACTGGAAGACTCCCCTCATCAACGAGGGGGAGTGCCCCATCAAGGCCGAGGACCCGGAGGTGGAAATCCTCATTACGCGCTGCGTCCAGGAAAAGAAAACCATGATCGCGACCTATTCCAACGACGCCCTCAAGTTCGCAGACGTGATCGTGGTTGACGTGCAGTGCGATTATCTAAAGGAGGACCTTGGCGACCTTCTTACCGGCTCGGTGGCCATGAAGGCCCTCGAGGAGTCATTAAAGACCATCGGCGAGAACATGCGTCCCGAGGCCCTGGTCCTTATCGAGACCACCGTGGCTCCGGGCACCACGGAGAAGGTGGCCTACCCCATCATCGAGGCGGAGTTCAAGAAAAGGGGCATCGACTCCCCTCCCCTGCTGTCCCATTCCTACGAGCGGGTCATGCCCGGCCGGGACTACGTGGCCAGCATTCGCGATTTCTGGCGTGTCTGCTCGGGGGTGGACGAGGTCAGCCGGAAAAGAGTCAAGAAGTTCCTCTCCGAGGTACTCAACGTGGACGACTATCCGCTGACCGTTCTCGATAAGCCCATCGAGAGCGAGACGGCCAAGATCGTCGAGAACAGCTATCGCGCCACCATCCTGGCCTTCATGGACGAGTGGACCAGGTTCGCTGAGAAGCACGGGGTGGACCTGCAAAAGGTCATCCAGGCGATAAAGGTCAGGCCCACTCACTCGAACATGCTCTTCCCCGGTCCCGGCATCGGCGGATACTGCCTGCCCAAGGACGGGGGCCTGGGCATCTGGGCCCACCGCAACATCCTCAAGGACAATGAGAACATCTTCAAGATGACCCAGCTCGCCATCAATATCAACGACACGCGGGGCCTTCACGCGGCCGAGGTCGTGGCCCGGACCCTTAAAGAGGCGGGCAAGGACGTCAAGGGGGCCAAGGTGCTGGTGTGCGGCGCCAGCTACAGGGAGGACGTGGGAGACACCCGCTACTCGGGATCGGAGCTGGTGGTGAGAAAGCTGGCCCACATGGGGGCCAAGGTCTACGCCCACGACCCCTACGTCGGCCACTGGTACGAGTTCGAGAAGCAGGAGTCCTACCCATATCCCAAGCACTCCCTGGCCCGGTTCTTCGAGAACCAGGAGCCGCTCAAGAACCTTAAGGTCCAAAAAGACCTTGGCCATGCCCTGAAGAACATGGACGCCGTTTTCTTCGCCGTGAGGCACGAGGAATATCTTGGCCTCGAGCCCGCCAAGGTGGTCGATTGGGCCGAGGGTCCCATCGCCATAGTGGACGGGTTCGCCCTCTTGCCCGACGAGAAAATTATCGAGTACCTCGAACTGGGCTGCGCGGTAAGGGCCCTGGGCCGGGGACACGTGGACCGGCTTAAGGAAAAGCTGGCCAAGGCCTGATCGAAGCAAGTTAAAGGCGGCCGACGCGTCGCGAGCAAGGGCCGCGAATGGAGGGATGTAAATGAAAAGACTTATTCTCGCGTGCGTTCTCACGGTCCTGGCGTCCACCGTCTGCCTGGCGGGCATGAACAGGGAGGACTACTGGGACGTTCTTTCAACCAAGGCCGAGGCCGAGCGTATGGAGACCCTGGGCGTGGTTTTCACGGAGCCGGGAGACGCCTCGGACGACTATATGCCCTATCTGAAGAACGAGGCCCCCATTACTCAAAAGGACTGGTTTTCCGATATAAGATATTCCATGATCGAGGAGCCGGAAGCGGGCGACAAGGAAAAACTTTCGTCCGCCCTCAAGGAAGCCGCCGAGGACCTTAATATCATGGTCAAGGCAAGCCGCAAGAAAGAATGCAACGTTTACGGAAAACATATTAAACCCAACGTCGAGAAGACCTTTTACGCCGACGACATATTGAACTATATCAGCGTCATGCGACTTTGCGTGCTCCTTAGTGCCCGGGCCGAGGAACTGGCGGACCAGGGCAAGTTCGACGAGGCCAAGGAACAGGGGCTCGCCGTTATGAGGATCGGTAGCCACATGGAAAACGATCCCATCTTCATCGGCTACGTACTGGCGGCGGCTATCAAGAAAAACGGCGCCAAGTCCATGGTTACCGTCTGTGAAAAAAGCCAAAGTCCCGGGGAAGTAAAAGCCTGGAAGATGTACCTGGACGTGCTTAAGGGCAGGGAACTGGTCAGGAACTCCCTTTTCATGGAGTTCCAGTTCTCCTTCGGGGAAGAGGACATGAGGAAACTTGTGGCCAAGGAGGATTTCCCCCGCGCCATGAAGCTCGAGCTCATCAGCGGCAAGTATTACTGCATCGAGTCCAAGTCCATGTTCCTGCGGTGCGCGGCCCTGGGTCCTCCCGATTACGTCATCGAGGTCATGGACCAGTTCGCCAAGGAAAGCGAGATAAACAAGCTCTTTATGGACCAGCTTAAAGCCCACGAACTGGGCCTTAAAGACATCAGTTTTATCGAAACCATCGGCCCGTGAAATTTTTCGGCTTTTTAAAAGGGCCCCTTTGCCGGGGCCTTTTTTTTGGCGTCTTGATTATTTTTCGGCCAAGGATGGCTCTCGAAAAGGCCAGGTCATCGCCTCTTTTGGATAAGCTCGGTAAGGCTGATTTCCCTCGCGGATATCGCTTTGTCCCACTTGGGACCGCGCTTCAAGAAAAGGGCGGTAACGGAGTCCAGATGCACCAGTGCCCAATCGTCTTGCTTGGCGAGCTCGAGGGCGAAGTTCCTTTGCCCGGACCCGACGTGCCTGATCAGGACCGCCTCGGCCGCGTATTGGTCGGATAATCGGCGGAATACGACGGGATCGGTAAAGGCGGCGTTATAAAGCTTCAGGGCCTTCTCCCCTCCGACCTCCATGCGGGAGTCGGCGAACACCTTCCAGTCGGGCCAGCCCCTCCAGATGAGGTACCCACCAAGGCCCGAGTCGTTGATAATGTTTCCCTTATAGCCGATGGATAAAAGAAGATCGGCCGCCTGGGCGGGATAGGTTATTCGGGACAGGCCGAAACCCGGCTCGCGCCCGGTCGAGTCCCAGGTCCTTACGGGCGCGGCCAGGGAAAGGACCGAAAGAAAAATGGCAAGGACAAGAGCCAAGATACCCGCCGCGGGCTCGAGCCTCCTCGCCAAGGCGGGCCATTTCCCGACCGGGTCCGCCGCCTCCAGGTGGACGGCGGCAAGGTGCATGAGGGCGACGCTCGCTATGCCGGTATTCCTTCTCGCCATGATGGCCATTGCCACGAGAATGAGGTTGAAGATTAAGAGGACGGGCCTTATGGCTCTTCCCGATAAGGCCGCCGCGGCCAGGCAGCACGCGGCGAACAAGGAGAAGGGGACCGCCTGCTTAAGGTAGAGGGGACTGGCGAAAAGGGGCTGGAATTCCCTTATTACCTGTTTGTGGTAAGTGGTTTCGAGGGCGACTTCCCTCAGGAGAGTCAAGGGAAAGAGGAAGCCCTTCACTCCGTAAGGTTGGCAAAGCCCGGCCGCGGCGAGGGCGACCACCACCAGGGCAAAGGCGTAAAGGGGAGGGGAAAACCCCCGTTCATTTGCCTTGCGCGCCTTGTCCAGCGCCAGCTCTCCCAGGTAAACGCAGGCTATCCCGAAGCCGATCGGCCAGAGTCCCTCCAGGTTGGCCCATAGGATTTGAACGAGGGGGGCCAGGAAAAGAAGCGCCGGCCGGCCCCGCCGGGCTCGCTCCAGAATTACGAAGAGAAGTGCCATGCAAAAAAAGGTCGGCGCCTCGGGTCTCCAGGTGAGACGAGGATTGAGGGCGACCAGGAAGAGGACCATTATAAAAGCCAAGAGTCCCATGGGATAGCGGCGGGGGAGAAGGAGGAAACAAGCCATGATCGCGGCCGCGGCGGCCATATTCAGCGCCGTTATGGAAAAGGCCCCGAGGCGGTCGTAAAAAAACCAGGTTATGACCTGGAAAAGCCACTGGGCGTCAATCCATTCCGCGCCTTGACGGACAAAGGAGTACTCGTCCACGCGGGGAACGGCCATCCTTTTCAGGATCAACTCGCCCGTCTTCAGGTGCCAGGGAAGGTCCGCTCCCCTGGGCTTGGTGGCCGCCAGGGAAAGGGCCAGGATAATACTCGAACCCGAGGCAAGAAGACCGATATATTCGCGCCTTTTCTCCAGAACGATCACGGGCCGATTATAGCAGACGATGCCCCTTATTGACAGGGGCGGGCATGGACGCGATTTGGATGGAAATCAGCGCAACCAGACGGGCTCGCTCACGAGTTTTTCGTTGATAAAGGCGGCTATCCGTTCCTGCACCGACGGGTCGATATGGATGAATTTCACTCCCATGCCGGGGAGGGATGATTTTTTACAGTAGGTTTCGTACTCGTTGTTCCACACCACCAGGCCGGTGGCCTTCACGGGCAGGTCGAGTTCCGGTATCTTGAACTGGATTTCGACGATTTCCTCGCTGGGGGCGGGGTCTATGGTGCGGATGAAAGTGCCGCCGGCCGAGAAATTGGAGGTATAGTTGGCGTATTGTTCGCCGTTGATTTTATAGGTGACCGGCAGGGACTTGAGCAGGCGGGGGTGGTTCCTCGAGTTGCTCTGACCCATGTGGAACACCTGGTTGACGCGAAACAGCACCTCGTCCACCAGGGCCGTCTTGGTGATGTAGCCGGTCGCTCCCAGTTCCTTCAAGCGGTCGATTTCCTTGTCGCTCTTGAAAATGCCCGTAACCACAAGGACCCTTTGGTCCAGTTGGTTTTCCTGAATGTTTTCCAAAACCTCGAAACCGGTCATACGGGGCATTAAAAGATCGAGGATGACCAGGTCGATCCCGTCGCTCTCTTCGTCCAGTATGTGCCAGGCTTCCTCGCCGTCGCAGGCGGTCAAAACCTGGTATCCGGCCTCGGTCAAGACGTCCTGGAGCATTACCCTCATGGGCAGGGTATCGTCGGCGACCAGTATTTTTTTCGTTCCTATAATCGCAATACTCCTTGATTAATTTAAATTAATCTAATAATAAAATCAAGGATTATTTTACGCCGGCTCGATCGAGATGGCCCTTACGTTTCAAATCTCTAATTTAAAAAGAAAAAATTCCAAGAATAAGAAAAAGGTGCAGTAATTTGAAAAAATGATGCCATATGCTTCGATGATATTAACACCAAAGACGTACTATTGCAAGAACAATTTTCCCGTTCGGTAACAATTTCCTTTATTACTAAATATTATCTTTTTTTTCAGAAGTTAACTCCGTTGTTAATTGACTTTTTTTGACTATAAATCCGGGGCGGTTAAAAACCTCGCTTGCCCGGAGGGAGAAGGGGGAGTAAACTCTCCTTTGTGAAAGCGAAACCCAAAATAGGCATTACTTCCACCGTGCCCATCGAGATTATTCTGGCGGCCGGACTCGAGCCGGTGGACCTGAATAACGTCTTTATCGGCTCCGACTCCCCCCTGGCCATGGTCGCCCTGGCCGAGGACCGCGGATTTCCCGGCAACTCCTGCGCCTGGATCAAGGGCATGTACGGAGCGGCCAATGTCCATGGCGTGAAAAGGGTCCTGGGCGTGACCCGGGGCGACTGCACCAACTCGGAAAAACTCCTGGAAATATGGAGACATGATGGACTTAAGACGGACCGCTTCGCCTTTCCCGACGAGCCGGACGAGGCCGCCCTCGCCTCCGAGCTCGAGAGACTGGCCCGAGCGCTGGGTCCCAGCCTCGCCGAGGCCGAAAAAAAACGGCTCGAGCTTTTGCCCCTCCGGCGGTCCCTCGAGGAACTCGACCGCATGACCTGGCAGGACGGCCTGGTATCGGGCGCGGAAAACCACCTGTGGCTGGTCGGCTCGAGCGACTTCGGCGGAAATCCCGAGCGCTTTCACCGGCGGCTGATCGAGTTCATGGAAGAGGCCAAAACTCGGACTCCCCGGCGCCCGGCGCCCAGGCTGGGCTACCTGGGCGTTCCTCCCATCGCGCCCGACCTGTACGAATTTATCGAGGGACTCGGGGCCGGAGTGGTTTTTAACGAGGTCCAGCGCCAGTTTTCCATGCCCGGCGACCGGGGAGGGCTGGCCGCGCAATACGCCGCCTATACCTACCCCTACGACACCGCGGGCCGGGTCCGGGATATAAAGCGCGAGATCGAGAAGAGGAACTTGGCCGGCCTCGTCCATTACGCCCAGACCTTCTGCCCCCGCCGGCTGGAGTCGATCCTGCTGGAGGAGATCCTGCCCGCGCCGGTCATTACCATCGAGGCCGACAAGCCCGGCCCCCTCGAGGCCCGTACCAAGACCCGTCTTGAGGCCTTTATCGAGGGCCTAAAAGCCCGCCATCGTTCATGATTCATTATTTATACATATTGTTTCACAAGGATTGACGGGCCCAGTTCTTGCGATTATCGAATACGCTATCAATAGTTATGACGATCGGTAGCCAAAACGAACCAAACCATATATTGATGATTTAACCATAAAACCAATCCGGACGGAGCGGCAAGCACCTTTTTGTTGCCTTTATGATAGACCTCGCAAGTTCTAAAACGGGCCGTCATCTCGGTACGGGCGGTATTGAAAGCCTGAAAAAACCGCATGCCAAACGAGAGGACTTCCATCACTCGATCCCGTCCGGGGCGGGTTAAGGCGCGCATGGAAGGATATGCCGGCGCAAAATTTGAGACATTACCATTTTTCCGACCCCTGAAAAATTTGCGTAGCGGGTTCTTTCATATAAATATTCAATAAAATTGATAATTTCAAAATTACCAATCCAGGTCGTGCAATACGCCTCCAGGCCTGAATCGATCGGTTGTCCAGCCGGGAAGACATACCGGTTGAATGGCAAAATAAAATCTTTTAAAAACAATGCCTTAATATTATATCCGCCATAATCGCGCTATTGGCGCTATTTTTGCTTGATTATATCCGGGGGTTTATATCCGCTTGGCTTGTAAATTCAGGTCTAATAATTTATAATGACCTGGAAACCAAAGGAAAAGGACAATACCATGAAAGGTTGAATGTAAGAATCCGGGCAAGTAAAAATTCCGTTTTATCCCTTTACTAAAAGACGCGTTAGAAATTATTCCCCAGACGGCGATTAAGGTTATTGTTCCATTTTGCAAGGCGGTTCCAGCCCATCGGCAACCGCGGCCAGTCGGGAGGTAAGCAGTTTTGAGACAAAGATGGAGTCCTATCGCGTGCGCCATCGTGGTGGCCATTCTCTTTGCGCTGACTTTAAGCGCAAGACCCCGGGCGGCGAAATCCGCCGATGATATCGGGGCGCCCCCCCCGGTTCCCTTTTCCGGCGGCCAGGGCGGCGACGTCCCGGACAAGGCCGGCTCGGGGGACGCCGACGGCGACGGCATGCCCGACTCCTGGGAGAACGCCTATTCCTGCGTCATGGCCAACACGGTGGACAACCTGGCCAATCCCGACGGGGACCTTTTCAACAACGCCTCCGAGTACGCCAACAACGGGGACCCCTGCGAGGCCAATACCGGCGAATGCGCTGACGGCAAGGACAACAACGGCAACGGTTATATCGACCTTCTCGACCCCGGCTGCGACGACCTGATTGATCCCAGCGAGTATCCGTCCAACGCCTGCGCCAACGGAATTGACGACGACAGGGACGGCTTCACGGACTTGACCGATCCGGACTGCCTCGGCGAGGATGACGTGGCCGAGATGAAGCCCTTTCTCGCCGGGGAGTTGGAACTTCCCTCGCCCGCGTATGACGTTTTCATCTCCGGCGATTACGCCTTCGCGGCCAGCGGGGAAAGCGGGCTAATAATTCTGGATATAAGTGACCCCCAAAGCCCCGCTCTGGCCGGATCGTACGATACCCATTTCGCCCAGGGCGTTTACGTCATGGGCGACCACGCCTACGTGGCCGACCATGAGGAAGGCCTGAAGATCATCGATATCTCGAACCCGCGAACCCCCAGCCTCGTGGGATCATACTACGCCTCGGGCCCGGCTTACGACGTTCACGTCTCGGGCGGCCTCGCCCTGGTGGCGGACTGGAATTTCGGCCTCCAGATAATCGACGTCTCCGACCCGGCCAACCCCGAGTTGGCGGGGACCCTCGATACTCCGGGACTGGCGCGCGGCGTCTTCGTCTCCGGCGGATACGCCTATCTGGCCGACGACGTCCTCGGCCTCCAGATAATCGACTTCTCCGACCCGGCCCACCCAAGGATAGTGGGAAGTTATAACTCCCCGGGCGCGGCCCACGAGGTCTACGTCTCGGGCGACCTCGCCTATCTGGCCGCCTGGGACTTCGGACTTAAGATACTGAACGTATCCAATCCGGAAAACCCCGTACCGGTCGGGGAATACCTTACCGAGGGAAACGCCTGGGACGCTTACGCCGCGGGCGGCTACGTCTTCGTGGCGGACGACGTTTCAGGACTGAATATTATCGCCGCCGCCAACCCGGCCACGCCGACCCTGGCGGGAAAATTCCCCGCGGACGGGACTTACGGGGTCTTCGTTTCCGGTGATTTCGCCTATCTGACCGGCGCCTCCCCCGCTTTCCAGGCCGTGGACGTCAACGCCCTGGACGTCGATGGAGATCAGGCGCCCAACCACTGGGAGCTGTTTTATAAATGCCTTGGCGGCTGGACCGCCGACGGGTCCCTTGACGAGGACTCGGACGGACTGACCAACCTGGAGGAATACCTCGCCAACCTCGACCCTTGCCATCCCGACACCGACGGAGGGTTCGAGGACGACGGCGGCGAGGTATCCTCCGGCCGCAAACCTCTCGATTCTCGCGACGACCTGTTCATTGACGCCGACGCGGACGGCATGGCCGACTCGTGGGAAAACTCCCATCCCTGCGTGGCCGCGGGGGAGGACGACGGCTCGGCCAACCCGGACCAGGACCTCTGGAGCAACCTGGACGAGTTCCTGCACGACGGCGACCCGTGCGAGCCCAACGCCGGCGAATGCGCGGACGGTCTGGACAACGACGGCGACGGCTTGATCGATTGTCTTGATCCCGGATGCGTGGACCTTGGCGACGCCGGCGAAAGGGGAACCAACGCTTGCGACGATGGAATCGATAACGACCATGACGAACTGGTCGATTATCCTTTCGACCCGGACTGCTCGGGACCCGAGGACGTGGCCGAACTGAAACCCACGCTCGAGGGCGCGCTCGACTCCCATCGGGCGCTGGGCGTGACCGTCTCGGGCGATTACGCTTACCTGGCCGACCATGACGGCGGCCTCAAGATCATCGACGTCTCCGACCCAGCCGCCCCCTTCACGGCCGGCCAATACGGGACCGGCGTGGCCGTCATGGACGTCTTCGTCTCCGGCGGTTACGCGTATTTGGCCGCGGACGACGAGGGACTGCTGATCATCGACGTCTCCAATCCGGCCGTCCCTTCAATGGTCGGATCACTCGACTCCGGCGGTAGCGCCGGCGGAGTATACGTCGTGGGCGATTACGCCTACCTGGCGGCTGGAGAATCGGGCCTTTTGGTCATGGACGTCTCCGATCCGGCCGCCCCGCGTCTCGTCGGGCCCCACCAGACGGCGGGGCCAGCGAGCGCGATCCACGCCTCCGGGGCTTACGCTTACGTGACGGACGACGAGGGCCTCCGGATTATCGACGTCTCCGACCCGGCCCATCCCATTCTTTTAGGGTCCAGTGAAGCCGATCGGCCTAACGACGTTTTCGTCTCCGGCGACTACGCCTACCTGGCCGACCATGAGGCCGGGCTTAAGATTATCGACGTCTCCGACCCGGCCCATCCAGTCCCGGCCGGCTCTTTCGAGACGACCTCGGCCGCCTATGGGGTCCACCTTTCCGGATACCTGGCGCTGGTGGCGGACGACGAGTCGGGACTCCTCGTCGTCAACGTCTCCGACCCGGAAAATCCCCGCCTCGCCGGGGCCTACGAGACGAAATGGGCCTCCGCCCGGGCGGTCCACCTGGCCGGCGGGCGCGCCTACGTCGCTTACCGCGGCGAAGGACTTTTCATATTCGATCTTAACCTGACCGACACCGATGGAGACGGCCTTCCCAACCATATGGAATCCTTCCGCGACTGCCTTGACCCCTGGACCGCGGACGGCCAGATGGACAATGACGCGGATGGAATCGCCAACCTCGAGGAGTACGCCGCCGGACTCGACCCCTGCGACCCGGACACCGACGGCGGCGGGGAGACCGACGGAAGCGAGAAGGTATACGGGCGCGACCCGAAAGACCCCTCCGACGACGAGTCCGACCAGGACGGCGACGGCATGATCGACGCCTGGGAAAACTACCATGCCTGCATGAATTCGAGCGCCGCCGACGCCGCGGCCGACCATGACGCCGACGGCTTGAATAACCTCATGGAGTACTTTGCCCGTTCCAATCCCTGCGACCCGGACACGGACGGCGACGGGATGGACGACGGATGGGAATTCTCGTACCAGTGCGTTGACCTCCTTTTCGGCGATTCCGCTCTGGACGCCGATGAGGACGGTCTTAGCGGGCTCGATGAATATAAGGCCGGTACCGACCCCTGCGACCGCGACACCGACGGCGACGATTATGAGGACGGCTTTGACCTGGACCCCCTTGACCCGTTCCTGAACCGATACGCGGCCGAGGTGAGGCCGGCCGATGGCCAGAGGCGATGGGTCGAGGTGGGCGACAGCCTGGGCGTGGCCTTCCAGGTTTACGACCAGAAGGGGGCGCTTTTCGAGGAGGACGACTCGAGCCGGTTCACGCTTTCGGTCGGCGGCTCGGCCATCTTCTCCGATACGGCCCGCGTCGGGAGCGTAGTAAGCGGTGGCGGCTCGAGCCAGGTCCTGGTCCGGGCCTCGGGCGGAGTGGTGAGCGTGGGCGTTTCCGATCGGGCGGCGGAGCGAGTTCCTCTCACCGCCCTGGACACGGAAGCACTCGGGTTCTACGCGCCCGCGACCGAGACCCACTCGGATACCATATCGGCCAGCTACTCTAACTCAAGGGGCGGTGAAAGGTTCCGAGGCAACGTGTTTTCCGTGACCACCTCGACCCCGCTCACGGCGTATTCCATCTATCTGGACAACGAAAACGACAATACCATGCACTTCCTGGTCTACGAGTCCGATAGCGCCACCGGACCGTGGGACCTGGTCTTCCGCGAGATACGACACTTCCCGGGAGGCGACGAGCACTGGTATTCCATCGAGGACGTCAACGTTATTCTCCGGGCTGGAAAATATTACGCCGTCGGCGCCTGGTGGGAGAGCGTGGTCAACTACTATATTTCCAGGTCTTCGGCCGCTCCCTCCTTTGGATCGGTCCTCAACGGATGCTACCTGGACAGTGAGGTCCCCCTGGCTGAAGACCCGACCTTCAATACTTACGTCAACTATTACTACCAGGTCCTTACCACCTCCAGCCAACTGCAGATCGATTTTCTGGACCCCGAGGCCGACGCGGACGGCGACGGCATGGCCGACGGGTGGGAGGACCTGTACGATTGCGTGGACTCCATGGCCGGCGACTCGGCCCTGGACCCGGACGGCGACGGCGCGAAAAACCTCGAGGAAAGCGAGCTGGGCTCGGACCCTTGCGATCCCGACACGGACGGAGACGATTATGAGGACGGCCTTGACCTCGATCCTCTTGACCCGGCCGTCAACAAATACGCGGCCGAGGTCAGGCTGGCCGAGGACCAGAGAAGATGGGTCGCGGTCGGCGACTGGCTGGGCGTTACCTTCGAGGTTTACGACCAGAAGGGCCGGCTTTTCGAGGAGGACGACTCGAGCGCTTTCACCCTGTCGGTGGATGGATCGGCCGTCTTCGCCGGCGAGGCAAAAGTCGGAAACCTGATAAGCGGGGGCGGCGGGGCTCAGGCACTGGTCCAGGTATCGGGAGGAATGGTTACCATCGAATTGTCCGGCTCGACCGTGGAGCGCGTAATCCTTTCCGCCATCGACGGCGAGGGCCTGGGCGCGGCCATGCCCGCGGCCGAAATATCGGTCGACGCCATCTCGACCGACAACTCCAACTCCCGCGGGGGCGCGAGGTTCAGAGGAAACGTTTTCCACGTGACCGCCTCGACCCTGCTCACGGAGTATTCCATTTACCTGGATAACGAAAACGAAAATACCATGCACTTCCTGGTCTACGAGTCGGACGGGGCCGGCGGGCCATGGAGCGTGGTACTCCGGGAAATAAAAAGCTTCCCGGGAGGAGACGAGCACTGGTATTCCTCCGGCCCGGTCCGGGTCATTCTCAAGGCGGGAAAATATTACGCCGTCGGCGCCTGGTGGGAGAGCGTGGTCAATTACTACATCAGCCCATCCTCGGCCCCGCCCGCCTTCGGTTCGGTCCTGAACGGATGTTACCTTGACGGCGAAACTCCCACCTCGGACAACCCTACCTTCAATACCTACGCGAACTTTTATTATCAGGTCCTCACCACGAGCGACGAGATCGTAATCGACGTCATCGACGCCTCATTGGACGGCGACGGCGACGGGCTTTCCGACGCCGAGGAGCGCGAGTTGGGCACGGACCCCGCGCGCTGGGACACGGACGGGGACGCGCTGCCGGACGGCTTCGAGGAGGACAACTCGATCGGACGCGGCTCCAATGGTCTGGACCCACTGTCCGCCGCGGACGGACTCGAGGCCGACTTTGACGGCGATGGGATCGAGAACTCCCACGAGTACTATAACGGGACTGACCTCTGGGAGGCCGACGTCACCGGCGGCGCGTCCTGCTACAGTTGGGGAGACTCGGGAAACACCGTCGAGGCGGACGGAATAATTTCGCCCCTCGACGTCAACAGGCTCTCCAACAGAATAATAGGAATGAACGTGTCTTATACCGGCGTTCTCCCACCCAACGGCGACAGCCAGAAACTGATGGGAAACCCCGCCGGCGTGTCCCCCCTCGACCTCAACCTGATCAAGGCCATGGCCGGAGGAAACGAGACATACACCACTCCCACCATACCGACCGACCTCATCGTGGACGGCTCCACTTTACGGAGCGTGGCCGACGGATCGACCACGCGGGTGACCGTGAGCGTTGTCAACTCCTCGGCCATCGGTTACTCGTCCTCCTTCGGCGTGGTCTTCGAGATCGACCCGGCCTCGACCGGATCGGCCACCCTCCTCGGCGGGGAGGGCCCGAGCGGGACGGGCCGTTACGACGTGTCCGGCGCCATGGACTCGGGCGGCCTCTCGTCCATCGTCGTCCGGGTGGATTCTCCCGGCACGATCTACATAAACGCGACGGTCCCGCCTTGCGGCGACCAGTCGGGCAAGGGGAGGTATTGTCCCGAGGTGGCCAGGACCCCGGCGGTGACCATCGTGGGGCAATAAAATGGGGCAAGAAAATGATTGACTTGATAAAAGGCGTTGAATATTATAAATAGCGTAAACTTCCATTCCAAGACTTAGCGTGACCCAACGCGGGAGGCAGAAATGAAAAACGGCGCGAGACGAGAATCGGGGCGAAAAGCCTTCGGACTTATTCCCTTACTCCTTACCTTTGCACTTCTTGTCATACTCTTTCCCCGGGCGGCCCTTTCCCTTCCGCCCTGGCAGGGCCCGAACGTGATCCATCCCGGCGTTTCAGTATGTGACGCGGGCTTTTATAAAAACCCGACTATCGGGGTGGCTGAGGATTCGGAAGGGAACCTCCACGCGGTCTGGTATGACTGCGATTCCGAGAGGGAAAATACTCACGTTTACTACTCGAGGAAGGACGCCGCGGGCTGGAGCGCCCCGGAGGCCGTGACCCCGGCCCCGGCCGACACGGAAGAACTCGCGAACCTCCGGATCGACGTGGATGGAAACGGCCGGCCGGTGGTCATGTGGTCGATAGGCAGCGTTTATCAAACGGTGGATAGCAGCGTTTTCCGCGTGAAGACCATTTCCGGATGGACCGCGGGTCCCGACGAGATAAGTTGCCTTGTTTCAGACTTCGCGGTATCGAACGGAAACACGGTTTACGCCGCGGCGGGAGATTTCTCAATGTACGCGCTTTACTGGAACGGAAGTCAGTGGGTCCAAATACCAGGACTCGAATTGGCGGCCGGAATGCATCCTTGGTCTGGTACGCCCGCGAGCTATGGGATCGACGTGACCGACGACGGTTTCCTGCATTTGGCTTATATATACTCGCGTACTCCAAACTATCTTCGTTACTATCGATGGCGTTCGGACACGGGTTGGGAATCCAGTTACGTATTGAGCGTCGGCGACAGTTCTTGTTTCCCTTTATTGGCTCAAAGCAAGATACAAGTGGATGAGACGGGCATCGCATGGATGTTGTCCTATACTGAATGTACTATGGGTCTTGGAGGGGATTATTATCACGGCCTCGTCAGCGGCAACTCTCCGGGTATTCCCACGACCTGGACCAATCGGACAACGTCCGTTGGATCCAACATTTGGGCTTCCGACGTCGCCGTCGGCCCTAACGGGAGCGCCGCGCTTTCGGTGGGCTCGCAGGTCACTTTTTATCTTGAGGACGGGACTCATTCCTCCTCCCCCGCCTCCGGCCTGCAAGGCACGCAAGCGCTATTCGTCGGAGGCGGCTACCACTTGGTGGCCGGCTCCGGCCAGGGGATCGTGGAGTATTATATGCCCGTACTGGACGCTGACGCTGACGGCATGCTCGACGATTGGGAAAATACCTATTCCTGCGTGATGGCCAACACGGTGGACGACGAGGCCAATCCCGACGGGGACGCCTATACCAACCTCGAGGAATTTATTAATAACGGCGATCCCTGCTCCGTTGCCGAGTGTAGCGACGGAACTGACAACGACGGCGATACGTACGCGGACCTCCTGGACCCGGGCTGTGACGATCTCTCGGACAATGACGAATTAGGCGCGGTTATGTGCGACAACGGGATCGACGACGATGGGGACGGCTACACCGACTATCCAGACGATTTTAATTGCACCTCTCCGGCCTACGCTTCCGAACGCGTAAATATTTCTCCCCAGTTCGTGGGGTCCGAAAACACGTCGTATTACGCCTTGGACGTGGTCGTCTCGGATGGATACGCCTATGTCGCGGATGGTTCATGGGGCCTCCGCGTCATTGATATATCGAGTCCCGAAAGTCCGTCGCTGGTTGCAACTTACGACACGGACTACGCGCGAGGCGTCAAAGTCAAAGGCAATTACGCTTACGTGGCTGAGGGGTACGTTGGGCTCCGGATCATCGACGTCAGCGCTCCCGCAAGTCCGTCACTGGTCGCCACCTACGGAACCGGGGACGCGCGAGGCGTTTACGTAGCTGGTAACTACGCCTACGTGGCCGATTACGACGGCCTGAGGATTATCGACGTAACCGACCCGGCAACTCCAAGTCTCGTCGGCGCGTATGAATCTTATTCCGCTAGCTCCGTTCACGTCATGGGCGAATACGCCTACTTGGCCAAGGATTTCGGCCTCCAAGTCATTGGCGTTTCCAACCCGGCCGGCCCGTCCCTGGTCGGATCCTATAACACTCCCCTTTTTTCTCCAAAGGGGATTTACGCGTCCGGAAATTACGCCTACCTGGTCTGTGGCTCGAAAGGCCTTCAAATCTTCGACGTATCCAACCCCGCCGCCCCGACCCTCGTCGGCTCCTACGACACCAGCGGCGAGGCATATGACGTGCACGTCGAGGAAGGTCTCGCTTTCGTGGCGGACGACTCTTCCGGCCTGCTGATTTTCGACGTATTCAACCCGGCCAACCCGGCGTTAGTGGCTTCCTACAATACGCCTGGTCAATCGCGGGGGGTCTATTTCTCGGCCGGCTACGCTTACGTGGCTGACTACCACGAAGGGCTTCAAATCATTTTTATCGACGGATGGGATACCGATGGAGACGGCATGCCCGACGATTGGGAGAACGCCTATTCCTGCATGATGGCCTACACGGTGGACGGCGGCGTTGATTACGACGTGGACGGTCTCACCAACCTCGAGGAGTACCATCTCGACTTCGACCCCTGCGACCCGGACATGGACGAAGACGGAGACCTCGACGGCGCGGATAATTGCCCTTTAATCTCCAACGCGGGCCAGGAAAACGCCGACGGAGACTCCCTGGGTAACGCCTGCGACGACTGCCCCTACGACCCCGACAATGACGCGGACGCGGACGGAGTATGCGGAGACGCGGACAACTGCCCGGTACTCTACAATCCGAACCAGTCCAACCTGGACGGAGACTCCCTTGGAGACCTCTGCGACGACGACGACGACAATGACGGCGTGAGCGACGGCGCGGACAACTGCCCGGCCCTTTCCAACCCCGGCCAGGAAAACGCCGACGGCGACTCCCTGGGCGACGCCTGCGACGATTGCCCCTACGACCCCGACAATGACGCGGACGCGGACGCAGTATGCGGAGACGTGGACAACTGCCCGGTACTCTACAATCCGAACCAGTCCAACCTGGACGGAGACTCCCTTGGAGACCTCTGCGACGACGACGACGACAATGACGGCGTGAGCGACGGCGCGGACAACTGCCCGGCCCTTTCCAACCCCGGCCAGGAAAACGCCGACGGCGACTCCCTGGGCGACGCCTGCGACGACTGCCCCTACGACCCCGACAATGACGCGGACGCGGACGGAGTATGCGGAGACGCGGACAACTGCCCGGCCCTCTACAATCCGAACCAGTCCAACCTGGACGGAGACTCCCTTGGAGACCTCTGCGACGACGACGACGACAATGACGGCGTGAGCGACGGCGTGGACAACTGCCCGGCCCTTTTCAACCCCGGCCAGGAAAACGCCGACGGGGACTCCCTGGGCGACGCCTGCGACGATTGCCCCTACGACCCCGACAATGACGCGGACGCGGACGCAGTATGCGGAGACGTGGACAACTGCCCGGCCCTTTTCAACACCGGCCAGGAAAACGCCGACGGCGACTCCCTGGGCGACGCCTGCGACGATTGTCCCTACGACACCGATAATGACGCGGACGAGGACGGAGTATGCGGAGACGCGGACAACTGCCCGGCCCTCTACAATCCGAACCAGTCCAACCTGGACGGAGACTCTCTTGGAGACCTCTGCGACGACGACGACGACAATGACGGCGTGAGCGACGGCGCGGACAACTGCCCGGCCCTTTCCAACCCCGGCCAGGAAAACGCCGACGGCGACTCCCTGGGCGACGCCTGCGACGACTGCCCCTACGACACCGATAATGACTCGGACGAGGACGGAGTATGCGGAGACGCGGACAACTGCCCGGCCCTCTACAATCCGAACCAGTCCAACCTGGACGGAGACTCTCTTGGAGACCTCTGCGACGACGACGACGACAATGACGGCGTGAGCGACGGCGTGGACAACTGCCCGGCCCTTTCCAACCCCGGCCAGGAAAACGCCGACGGCGACTCCCTGGGTGACGCCTGCGACGACGACGACGACAACGACGGCATGCCCGACGCGTGGGAGAACGCCTATTCCTGCATGATGCCGAACACGGTTGACGACGCGGCCAATCCCGACGGCGACGCCTTTGCCAACCTCGAGGAATATCAGAATAACGGCGACCCCTGCTCGATCGCCGCCTGCAGCGACGGAGTGGACAACGACGGCGACACATTTATAGACCTTCTCGATCCGGGCTGCGACGACCTTTCGGACGGCGACGAGTTGAGTACTGCCGCGTGCGACAACGGACTCGACGACGATAGCGACGGCCATACCGATTACCCCGACGACCCCGAGTGCTCCTCGCCAAGCGACGATTCCGAGTTTACGTTCATCGCGCCGGAACTGGTGGGAACCTACAATTCTTCGGACCATGCCTGGGACGTGTCCGTCTCCAACGGATACGCCTACATGGCCGGCTATGATACGGGTCTCGCGATAATAGACGTCTCCGATCCCTCGAGTCCTTCCCTGCTAGGCCAATATTACACGAGTCAGGCCTTTGACGTTCAGGTTATCGGCCAATACGCTTACGTGGCCGATGGAACCTCGGGCCTCCGAATAATCGACGTCTCAAGCCCGGCCAGCCCCGCATTAACCGGAACTTACGACACGGATTACGCCAGTGGAGCCTTCTTCGCTGGAAATTACGCTTACGTCGCCGACCACTCTTTGGGCCTGCGAATAATAAACGTCGTCAACCCGGCGCATCCTATACATATAAGCAGTTATAACACTTCCGGCACGTCTTGCGCGGTTCACGTAATTGGCGCATACGCATATCTGGCCGACGGGTATCGGGGGCTCCAAATAATAAACGTGGCCAGTCCGGCCAGCCCGACCTTGGTCTCGACCTGCGACACTCCTTCTTACGCTCGGGGAGTTTACGTTTCGGGAAATTACGCCTACGTGGCGGACAAGGACTCGGGGCTTCAGATCATCGACGTCTCGAACCCGGCCAGCCCGAACCTGGTCGGCTCCTACGACACTCCCGGATCTTCATACGACGTCGAGGTTGCCTCGAATCTGGCCTTTGTCGCGGATTACGAATCCGGCCTCCAAATCATCGACGTCTCCACGCCGGCCAATCCAACGTTGGTCGGCTTCTATGACACTCCTGGAAAGGCGCAGGGGGTCTACTATTTGAAAGGTTACGCTTACGTGGCCGACGGGCAGTCGGGCCTCCAGATCATCCTTGTCGACGACGCTGATCAAGATGGAGATGGGATGATAGATATATGGGAAAACGCTTATGACTGCATGATGCCCGACACGGTGGACGACGCGGAGGATTACGACGCGGACTCCGTGATTAACTCGCAGGAATACTCCCTCGGCCTAGATCCCTGCGACCCGGACACGGATAATGGAGGCGAGAGCGACGGCACGGAAATCTCCCTGGGCCACAACCCGGTTGATCAAAACGACGACGACCATGACCTTGACGGAATGCCGAGCGTCTGGGAAAACGCTTTTGACTGCATGATGGCCGACACGGTGGACGACGCGGAGGATTACGACGCGGACTCCGTGATTAACTCGCAGGAATACTCCCTCGGCCTCGATCCCTGCGACCCGGACACGGACGACGGCGGCGAAAACGACGGGAGCGAGGTGGCCGCCGGGCGCGACCCGCGCGATCCCGACGACGACGATAACGACGAAGACTCCCTTACCAACGCCTGGGAGTTCGCCTATCCCTGCATGATGGCCAACACGGTGGACGCCGAGGTGGACTATGACGGCGATGGCTTATGGAACGTCGAGGAGTCCTACCCCTCCAATAACACCGACCCCTGCGATCCCGACACGGACGGCGGCGGCGAGAGCGACGGGAGCGAGGTTATAAACGCCCGCGATCCTCTCGACCCATCCGACGACGCGTTCATCGACGGCGACGGCGACGGCATGCCCGACGGATGGGAATTGACCTTCGCCTGCGTGATGGTTGACGGGGTGGACGACGCGGTGGACGCGGACGGCGACGGGCTGGACAATTACGATGAGTACATTGTTACCACTGATCCTTGTCATTGGGACTCGGACGGCGACGGCTTGCCGGACGGTTTCGAGGTTGACAACTCGGTAGGGCACGGGGATACGGGGCTGGACCCGCTGTCGGCGGGCGACGGGCTGGGGGCGGACTTTGACGGGGACGGGATCGAGAACGCGCACGAGTACTATAATGGGACTGATATATGGGAGATGGACGTGACGGGCGGGGCGTCATGTTTTAGCTGGGGCGACGCGGGGAATACCGTGTCGGCCGACGGATTGGTGTCTCCTCTTGACATGACGGCGCTGAAGAACCGGATCATCGGCAACGACGCGTCCTACTTGGGAGTGTTGCCCCCCAACGGCGACAGCCAGCGCATGATGGGCGACCCGGCGGGAGTCTCGCCCCTGGACCTCTCCGTGATACAGGCCATAATCAGCGGAAACGACACGGCCTCGAACCCCACCATCCCCACCGACCTGGTGGTGGACGGCGCCACTTCTCGAAGCGTGGCCGAGGGCGCGACCACGCGGGTGACCGTGAGCGTTATCAACTCCTCGGCCATCGGCTACTCGTCCTCCTTCGGCGTGGTCTTCGAGATCGACCCGAGATCGACCGGCGCGGCCACCCTCCTCGGCGGCGAGGGCCCGAGCGGGACGGGACGCTATGACGTCTCCGGCGCCATGGACGCGGGCGGCCTCGCGTCCATCGTCGTCCGCGTCGATGCCCCCGGCACGATCTATATAAACGCGACTATCCCACCCTGCGGAGACCAGTCGGGCAAGGGTCGCTACTGTCCGGAAATCGAAAAAGCGCCGGCGGTGACCATAGTGGGTTATTAACGGGGCAAGGGGGAAATAGTACGTCCATTTGCTTTGTGGACATCCAGCCCGCGGCTTCGCCGCCCACGCAATATGCGTGGGGGACCCTGCAATAAAACCATGGATGGCGCGGATAGCTATCCGCGCCATAACCCGCCTTCCTCGGGGAAAGCCGTCCGGCGATGAATTCTACTCGTAGACTTTTTCCGACTCGAGGTGGGCGTTGAGCGCGTCGGCCTCCATGTCCCTTTTGTCCTTCATGAGCTCGCCCAGTTCCTGGTAGTACTCGTGCTGGATGAGGAGGCTCATGATCTCCGAGGTCCCGGTCCATATGAAGCTGAGCCTGATGTCCCGAAGCGCCCGCTCGATGGGATACACGTCGGTGTAGCCGATGCCGCCCATCATCTGCATGGCGTTGTTCACGACCTCCCAGGCCGTCTCGGTGCAGAACTTCTTGGCCTCGCTGACCATCCGGCGGTGGGGCTTGCCCTGGTCCACCGTCCTGGCCGCGGCGAAGGCTATGCCCCTGGCCGCGTCGAGCTTGGTGATCGAGTCGGCGAGCATGAAGCTCACGGCCTGGAACTTGCGGATGGGCTTGCCGAAGGCCTTGCGCTTCATGGTGTAATTGGCGGCCACGTCCAGTGCGGCCTGGGCCCCGCCGATGGCCCCGCCGGCCGAGGTCATGCGCTCGGGGATCATCATCTGGTTGAACACCAGCGCCCCGCCGTTCTCGGGACCGACCATGTTCTCGCCCGGCACCCGAATCTCGTGGAAGCCTATCCGGCCAGTGCCGCCGCCGCGCGTTCCCATCAGCCCGAATATATGCTCGACCTCGACGCCCCGTTCCCTCTCGACGATGAAAACCGAGAGGGACGCGTGGGGCGGGGCCTCGGGGGCCGTCTTGGCGTAGACCAGGAAAAAGTCCGCGCCCTCGGCGCCCACGATAAAGCGCTTGGCCCCCGTCAGTATCCAGTCGTTTCCGTCCTTCTTGGCCACGGTGGTGGCGCCGAAGAAGTCCGACCCGCCGCGGGGCTCGGTCAGGGCCTCAGCCGACACCATCTCGCCCTTCAGCATGGGCACGAGGAACTTTTGCTTTTGTTCCTCCGTCCCGAAGTTGGTAAGGGCCTCGCCCACGATCGAGGGCATCGAGTACTGGCAGCCCAGGACCATGCCGAGGGGACCGATCTCCTGGAGAGCCGCCATCTCGGCGGTCCAGCCCATGCCCTTGCCCCCGTATTCCTTTGGAAAGCGAAGGCCGTAAAGCCCGGCGTCGGCCACCTTCTTATGGAAGCCGTAAGGAAAGACGACCTTCTCCTGGTCCATGTCCTTCAAAAGCTGAGGGTCGATCTCGTCCTTGACGAACTTTCTCGCCCTGTCCCTGACCTCCCTCTCCTCCGCCGTCAATAATACGTCCAACATCAGTCATTCCTCCCTATTTTTTTTCAGAGCCGATTTCCATGGCCCTTCTTCTCAGGGCCTCGAGTTCATCCTCGGCGAGCGAGAACTTGCCCAGCTCGCCCTCGCTCCTGTCCTTGCCGTGCCAGTCGGACCCGCCCGAGACTAAAAGCCCCCTCGAGTCCGCGAACCATCTCAGCCAGGACCGCATGTCCTCATCCAGCTTGGGATGCACCACCTCGACCGCGTCCAGGCCCATGCGCGCCACGCCCTCCACGTGCTCGCGCTGCGGCCCTCCCACCAGGGGGTGGGCCAGCGCCGCCAGGCCGCCGGCCGAGTGGATCACCTCGATGGCCTCGGCGGGATCGAACTTGAGGCGGGGAACGTAGGCGGGCCCGTCCTTGCCGATGTACTTCTGGAAGGCCTCCTTGTAGGTCTTCACCACCCCCGCCTCGATCAGGGCCTTGGCCACGTGCGGACGGCCCACGCCGCCCTTGCCCTTGGCCGCCAGGACGTCTTCCATGGAAATCCCGAGCCCCAGGGCCTTAAGCTTCTCGACCATCCTCTCGCCCCTTTTATGCCTCTCCTCCATCACCCGCTCCGTGACCCTATCAAGGGCGGGATGGTCAGGATCGATCCACAGCCCGACCAGGTGGACCTCGACCGACTTGAAGCGGCTCGATATCTCGACGCCGGGCACTATATCGAGGCCCAGCCTCTCGCCCTCGATCACGGCTTCTTTCACCCCCGCGGCGGTCTCGTGGTCGGTAATCGCCAGGATCGTGACTCCCGCGTCCCGAGCGGCCTGGACCAGTTCCGCGGGCGACTGTTTCCCGTCCGAGTAGTGGGTGTGGGAATGAAGGTCGCTGATCATGGGCCCGGCCTAGCCCGCCACCTCGAGCATTCTTCGAAGGGCCAGGGCCGCGTTCTCCTTTACCTCGTCCGTCACCGTCACCCGGTTGACCCGGTTGTCAGGACCCGCCGCCAGGGAGTCCATTACCCAGGCCATGTTCCTCAGGTTGATCTTGTACATGTTCGGGCACATCGAGCGGGCGAGGGGCACGACCTTCTTGTCGCCCTCGTAAAGCCTCGTCAGGCGGTCCACCAGGTGGACCTCCGTGCCCACCACCGCCGTGGAGCCGGAGGGAAGGCCGGCCACGTAGTTTATTATGCCCTCGGTGCTGCCCGAGGCGTCGGCCGCGTCAACCACCGGTTTGGGGCACTCGGGATGCACGATGACCTTGCAGCCGGGAAGCTCGTTCCTCTTCTTCCCGATCATCTCGGCGGTGAAATTGGTATGGACGTGGCAATATCCCTTCCAGACGATGACCGACGCCTCCCGGACCTTCTCGGCCGCGAGACCGCCGCCGGGCAGGGCCGGGTCCCACACGGCCGCCGGGCCCAGGCCCAGCTTGCTCGCCGAGTTGGTCCCCAAATGCTCGTCGGGCATGAAGAAGATTTTGCTCTTTTCCTTCAAGGCCCAGGAAAAGATCTTCTCCGCGTTCGAGCTGGTACAGGTCGCGCCGCCCCTGGCCCCGCAAAAGGCCTTAACCGCTCCCGTCGAGTTGACGTAGGTTATGGGCGCCACCTCATTGACCTCGACCGTCTCGGCCAGTTCCTTCCACGCTCTCTCGACCTCGGCGATGGGCGCCATGTCGGCCATGGGACAGCCGGCCTCGAGCGCCGGCGAGAAGACCGCCTGGTCCAGCCGCGCCAGGATGGCCGCGCTCTCCGCCATGAAATGGACCCCGCAGAAGACGATGTACCGCGCCGTCTCGTCCTCGGCCGCGTCCTTGGACAGCTTGAAGGAGTCGCCGCTCTTGTCGCCCAGATCGACTATCTCCTGTCTCTGGTAGTGGTGGGTCAGGACCAAAAGGTCCCGGCCCAGGTCGGCCTTGATCCTTTTAATCCGGGAGGCCAGTTCCTCTTCCGGTTCTTCCAGGTATTTGTCGGGCATTACTTCCTTCATGATACAACTCCAATCGGGTGGGAACGGAATTTTTTGGGGATGGAACAAAGCGGCGAAGTCCGCCGCCTCGCGCCAGGATTGAAACCGCTCCTGACCTATTTATAACACAAGCGGGGGACCGGATAAATCGGCCCGCCTTTGCTCGCCCCCCGCTCCTTTAATCCTTGGCCTCGCGTGTTATATAATGGGCGCATGAATTCGGGAGAAGCGATCAGCCCGCTCGAGCGGCTCAGGTGTCTCATCGCTGGGCTGGAGGGGACCAGTCCGGAGTTCTGGACCAAGGTCGCGGCCACGGTCCTGGTCGTCCTTTCCCTGGCCCTCGTTCATCGTCTGATCGTGCATCTGGTCTTTAAGAGGACCGAGAACGTAAGGGCCCGCTATCGGTGGCAGAAGTCCTCGGGCTACATCATCGTCGTGGCCGGGCTGGCGCTGGCCGGGGCCGTCTGGTTCGCCGAGCTTAGGGCCATCGGCACTTTCCTGGGCCTGGTCTCGGCGGGCATGGCCATCGCCCTCCGCGACCTGGTGGCCAACTTCGCGGGCTGGACCTTCATCCTCTGGCGCCGGCCCTTCGAGCTGGGAGACAGGGTCGAGATAGCCGGCGTCTCGGGAGACGTTATCGACATCAGGCTTTTCGAGTTTACCCTGATGGAGATCGGCAACTGGGTGGCGGCCGACCAGAGCACGGGCCGGGTGTACCATATTCCGAACGGGAAGGTGCTGGGGGAGCCGCTGGCCAATTACACCAAGGGCTTCAGGTTCCTGTGGAACGAGCTTAAGGTGAGGGTCACCTTCGAGAGCGACTGGGAGAGGGCCAAGGTCCTGCTCCAGGAGATCGCGGAGAAGCACGCTCACGGGATGACGGACGAGGCGGAAAAGATCATCAAGGAAAGCGCCAGACAATACCTTATCATCTACAGCAAGCTCACGCCCATCGTTTACACCAGGGTCACGGACTGGGGCGTTCTTTTGACCGTGAGATACCTTTGCCTTCCCCGCCGGCGGCGCGACACGGAGCAGGCGATCTGGGAGGACGCGCTCCGCGCCTTCAAGGCGGCCGAGAACATCGAGTTCGCTTATCCCACGGGAAGAATAGTGAGCCAGGGGGCCGAGCTTTGCGGCGAGGAATGACGAGTCGGGAACTGCCCGGGCCGACGGGCGTGCAGAGGCGCTCCATTGGCTGACCGGAAAGCCGGCCTTCCCTGGGACGCCCGGCCCGGGGCCTGGACGGCCGGGGCGCTGGCGCTGGCCCTGGTTTTGGGGACCGCGGCCCACGTCCTTTCCTGGGCCATGCTCGACCCGGCCTTCCACGAGGACTTCATCCGCTACTTCTACATGGCCGAGAGTTTCCTCGATCTCGACTGGGACCACGCCCTCCAGTACCATTACCCGCCGCTGTTCTCGATCTACCTGGCCGCCTTCGCGCTCTTCGCGGAAAACTCCGACCAGGCCGAGACGGCCGGGCGGCTGGCCTGCCTGGTCCTGGCCCTTCTCGCCGCCTTCCCCGTGTATTTTTTGTCCCTCAAGGTCTACAATCGGACCGTCGCGATCATGGCGGCCGTCATGGTCACGATAAAATTTTCCCAGCCCTTTTACTCGCCCCTCCAGTGCGACGCCGAGGCGCTCCTTATCCTGCTCGTCTACGCGGCCCTCATCGTCGGGCTTTACGCCCTCGAGCGCGAGAGCCCGCTCCTTTCAGCGGCCGCGGGGGCCCTTTTCGGCCTGGCCACCCTGGCCAAGATGGAGGGGCAGGCCTTTTCTTTTTTCTGGTTTTTTCTGCTGCTGGTCCACCTTGTCTGGAAGAAGGTCGCCTGGAGGAAGTCCCTGGCCATGGCGGCCGTCTGGTGGGTCTTTTACGTCGGAGTGCAGACGCCCTACTTGGGGGCTTATTACCGGGACACGGGAGTGGTGAGCCTCAATCCCAAGATAGGCATACTCTATTTCAGCCATAACGCCAGGGACTGGTACAAGGACGCTTACGGCCTGAGAAAGGACGACAAGGGTCTTTATACCAATTTCCAGAGGGTGGTAGCGGAGGGTGACCACAACCCGGCCCGGGTGAGCGCCGGCGGGTACTTCCTCGACAATATTGGCAACATGATCCGGATGTACGTCTCGCGGGTGGGGGAGACTTTTAAAGACGTCGTGCCCGAGTACCTGAAGGCGCTCATGCCGGCGGGGGCCTTACTGGGAGGTCTCGTGGCGCTGGCCGGCTTTTTCAGGCGGGACTGGACGAGGGACCAGGCCCGACGCGAGGCCTACCTTGTCAGCTTTGGTCTCATGACCCTTTTCAGCGTTCCTCTTTTCAATCCCTGGTCGCGCTACTTCGCCCCCATGATACCCATCTGGGTCATGCTTTTCGCCCGGGGCCTCGAGCGGCTCTCCCTCTTGGGCGGGGTCATTCTCGATAAAAAGCTCTCGCCCACTTCCGCGGGGAGGGCGCGGCTGGCCCTTGTGGCCGGGCTTTTGTTTCTATCCGTCCTGCCCGATTTCATTTTGCCCTTTAAGATGGAGCCCGACCGGAGGTACCGGGAGATCGCGGAGGACAGGAAGGTAGTGGCCCGCTGGCTGGGCCGCCATCTTACGCCCGGAAAAAAGATCATGAGCCGGTGGTCGGTGGCCCCCTTTTGGTACTTGATAGGCGGCCACCCGGAGATGGACGTGTTCGTTCCGGCCAACGACCTGGCCGGCGTGGTGGCCTACGCCCGGCAGGAGGACGTCCAGTTCCTGATAATCGAGGGCGGGGATTTCCTGGCCCGGAACCCGGACCTGGTCCCTCTTTTCAGCTCGAGCTTCAAAAGCCCGGACCTGGTCATGGCGGACGTAATAAAGGGACCCAACAAAAAGGACTACGTCATTTACCTGGTGCGTCCCGGCCCCTACGAGGACTACGAGCCTCCTCCCCTGACGCCTTTTTAGCTTCCCTTAGGCGTCCTCCTCGTCCACGGAGCACTCGTAAACCTGGGCCGTGGTCGACTGGAGACGGTCGGAAAGCACCTGGGTAATGTTGTAGAAGACCTGGGTGGATATCCGGGGATAACGCCTCTGCAGGCGGTGGAGCGTCTGCTCGTCCAAAACGAAAAGCTTGACCCTGCCCTCGGCCCGGGCCGAGGCCGAGCGAGTGGTGTGGCGCAATAGGGCCATCTCGCCAAAGGCGTCGCCCGGCTGGATGGTGAAAAGGGTCACCTCGTTCTCGCCCTCGCCCTTGACGATCTTGACGTAGCCCTTGAGCACGATGAACATCTCATTACCCATCTCGCCCTCGCGTATGATGAGATCCCCGTCCTCGTACTGGTCCGTGTGTCCCATCAGCACGGCGACCTTGGCCTGGTGGTTGGACAGGCCGTGGAAGATTTTGATGTAATGGGCGGGGTTGTCGCCGATCTCGAGGTCCAGAAGGTCCCACAGCGTTATAATGGGAACGCTTATCATCAAGGTGGGCAGGATGACCAGGTTCGAGGAAAGGGCGATGAGCATCATGACCGCCGTGAGAATTCCGAACTGGCGGATGGGCACGAAGTCCGAGGCCAGGAGAATGATAAAGCCGAAGAAGAGGGCCACCGAGGTGAAGATCATGGGCTTGCCCATTTGCTTTAAGGAGTTGATCATGGCCTCGGTCTGGTCCCGCGTCTTTTGCAGCTCCATGTTGTAGCGGTTGACGTACTGGATGGTGTCGTCCACCCCGATGCCCAGGGCGATGGCCGCGATCAGGCTGGTCGAGAAGTTGAGGGTAATCCCCGAGTATCCCATGATCCCGAAGAGCATGAAGATGGGAAAGAGGTTGGGCAGCATGGCCATAAGACCGATTTTGGGCGAGAGGAAAAGAAGGCTCATGATGACGAAGATGGCGATCAGGGCCGTGCCCAGGCCGCTGATCTGTCCCCTTGAGACGGCGTCGGCGCTCCTGTTCATGAGGTGGATGGTGCCGGTCACGTGAACGGTAACGTGAGGCCAGGGGAACTCATCCTCGCTGGGGGCGGGAAGGCCCAAGAGATCGCCATCTTCCCCGGCCCCGACCGAGGCCGTGCCCCCCGCCGCCGGAGTCGAGTCCGGCCCGGCCGCGTCCTCGTCCTTTTTCTCGTCCTTGCCGTCGCCCCAGTCCACGGCTTCCTCGGGGCCCGAGTCCTCGTCCCCCCAGGCGACCTCGTCCTCCTCCGGCGCCTTGGAGTCTCCGTCCCAGTTCACCACGTCCTCGTCCGCGTCGTCCCAGGCGACCAGCTCCTCGCCCTCGGCCGCCCGCACCGGGGCGGGGGACTGACTCTTGACCGGCGTCGAGCGAATGGTCCTTTTCGGCTGGGCGAAAATCTCCTTGGCCTTTTGCTCGATCCTGGAGATGGCCTTGTTGGTCTCGGTGCTGCCCACCAGCCGGCTCCGGATCAAAACGTTCGCCGCCGAGTAATCGGTGGTTATGTAGGGCGCGAAGTCCTGGGGCGAGCCCGAGGTCGAGTAGAGGAACAGTATCTGGCTGACCTCGAGGGGCGTGTCCGGAATGGCGTAATAGGCGGGGTCGTTCTGATGGAAGGCCTGGGAAAGGAGCTTGACGTAGTCGGCCATGCTCAAGGTCGCGTCTATTCCCTCGACCTCGGTCTCGGCCCATTTCTGCAGTTCCTCGATCCTCTTGAGCATGGCCGGGTGCTTGAAGACCTCGGCCCGGTCCGCCTCGAGCACGATGTTGAATGGCGCGGCCCCCGCCAGGTGGTCCGCCTGGGCGTACACCGACACCATGACGGGGTCGTCCTTGGCGAAAAAGGACAGGAAGTCCGTGTCGATCTTAACGCTGTATATCCCGTACAGGGACAAAAGGACCAGGACGGTCACCCCGGCGAAGACCCCGGTTTTATGACGCACGTTGAACTGGGCCAGGCGGTCCAGTATTATCTCGATGGTCTTAGAGCCCGGACCCTCCCCCATCTTGGCCGCCTTCCTGGGCTTCTTCATCAGCATGAGGGAGCTGGGGATCACGAACAGGGCCACGATGACCGAGAATATTATTCCCACCGTCGCGGCGAAGCCCAGGTCCTGGATGGCCGGTATCCTGTTGAGGATCAGGGAGGCGAAGCCGACCATGGTGGTGAAGCCGCAGACCACCACCGGCAGGGCTATGTTCTTCAGGCTGGCCCTCACTATCTCGGGCACGGAAAGCTCCTCCTCCACCTCCGCGTTGTAGTCGCTCATCATGTGGATCGAGTAGGAACTGGAAAGCGCCAGCATCAGCGGCGGCAATATGATGGAAACCAGAGTGATGGGAATATTGGCCGCCTCCATGAAGCCCACCGCCCAAAGGGTGGTCATGACGATGGCCACAAGGGGAAGAAGAACGCCCCGGACCTGCCGGTAGCTTATGACCAGGGTGGTCACGATAAGAAGGAAGGTCATGGGAAGAAGCTTCTTGAGGTCCTTGACCATCCGCTTCTCGATCTCGACCCGCGTCTCCGGCACCCCCGCCAGATGAAGGCCGTCCCCCCTCGGGACCTCGAGCTTCTCCTTGGCCACCACCGACTTGATGGCCGTCATGACCTCCTTGTAGCGCCACCTCTGGCCCGTGAAGTCCTCGATAAAGATAAGGACCGCCGCGGCCCTCTCGTCACCGGAAACGAGGTTGCCAAGGTAAAGGGGGTTCCGTTTGATCTCCGACTTCAACTCGGACCACTCCGAGTCCGAGCGGGGAATACGAGGGATGAGGCGCTTGACCTCGATCGACTTCTGGTATTTGCCCGTCACCGGGTCTCGAGGAGCACGGATGGAGGGAACGTTGGTCAGGCTCACCGTCGAGACCACGCCGTCGACCCTGGCCACGTCCCGCGTCAGGGAATCGATTATCTCGAGCCTCTTCTCCGTGAAGACCGACTCGCCCGGGCCCGTTACCAGGGCCAGGACCACGACCTGGTCGTTGCCGAAAAGTTCCTTGGCCTTCTCGAAGTAGGCCTTGTCGGGGTCGCCCTTGATAAAGAACTCGTCCGTCGAGGAGGAAAACTTGAGCCCGGGTATTTCATAGGCGAAATAAACGCTGATTATCAGACTCGATATCAGCACCAGCACGGGGTGTTCCGTAACCAGTCTTTCGTAACGTTTAAACATTTATGCCCACTTCATGCAAGGCGCTTTTTCGCGTTTGCGCTCCGGAGTATTGTTTCGCGCGGCTTTTTCAGCCCCTCTTCCCAACTCGCGTCCGGCCTCTTGGACCTCCCGTACTTTCGCGTTTAATCTCTATCACTTCGGCGTCGCGAAGGCAAGTCCCGGGTGGCCAATGGCCGGTATCCCGCGAAAAATTGCCCGCCCTCGCCCCCCCGGATTGACGCGGACTTGCCTTAGTCCTTATAATGGCGTCCTAACATGGGGAAAAAATCAGACGCCTCGGACAAAAAGAGGAAAAAAGACGAGAAGTCCTCCGGCCTTAAATCCAAGCCGGACGGCCCGGATACCGCCCTGGCGGGCGACAAGGAAAAAACAGACGCCGCGCCGGATGAAAGGGGCTTCCTCTCGAGGCATTGGGACGTCTGGCTCCTTTTTATACTCCTCGTGGTCGGGCTGTTTTTCAGACTGTCGGTCACCCTTTGGGAGCCCATGATATTTCCCGACTCGACCCAGTACGCGAGCCTGGCCAGGGAAATAAGGAGCGGCGAGTTTTTCTCCTCCTCCTACAGGATCGAGGAGGGATTTCACAAGTCCCGGAGGCTTCCACCCTTGTACCCCGCGCTCCTGGCCCCCTTCGCCTCGGCCGGAACGGATATTGACCACGTGGGCATAGCCCTGTCCATCGCCATGAGCCTGGCGGCCATGGTCATACTCTATCTGGCCGGCGTCATGTTGTACGGAAAAAAATCGGCCCTCGCCGCCGCCGGCGTCGCCTCCTTTCACACCTTCACCATATGGTATGCATGGCCCATGCTCACGGAGGCGACCTTTACCGCGCTCTACATGGGCGTCATCCTGGCCTCGGTTTACGCCCTCAAAAAGCCCTCCCTCACGGCCTTCGTCCTCTGCGGGGTAATGGGGGCGCTTTGCTACATGACCAGGGACGTGGGAGTCTCCGCGGCCTTCGTCGCCGCGGGAGGGGCCGCCTTCAAGCTGGGCTTTATCGACCGGATCGGATGGAAAAAGACGACCCTTTTCACGGCGGCCGTGATTTTGGCCTTCCTGGCGGCGGCCTCACCCTACCTCATCCACATACGGGCGAGGACCGGCTCATGGGGACTGACCGTGCAAATGGAGGACACCAGCGTCACCGAGCAGATGCAGCTTTTCGGCGGCGACCGCTTCGACCGCGACCGGCTCAAGGGCAAGGAAAAACAGACCAAGCTCATCGGCGGCAGGGAAGCCAGGGGGGGGCTCGACCTCGTCTTCCTGGCGCCGGGCCTTATGAAAAAGCTCGTCCTCAACATGATCAATTACGGGTCCGAGCTCCTCTATAAATGGGACCCCACGGTCACGGGATTCATGGCCGTGTCCATTATCGCGACCCTGGCCGCGTTCAAAAGAAAAAAAGACTACGCCGAGCTTATGCTCGGGTTATGGACCTTCGTCTGGATACTCCAGCTCTGGGCCCTTTACGCCCTTATCACTCCCTACATGGTGGACGACAGGTACATGTATCCCCTTATGGCGCCGGCTATCTTGATGGCCGGCCACGGAGCGGCCGCGGGGGCCGAGTGGATGATCGAGACCCTGTCGGGGGAAAGGCCGGCCCGTCCCGAGTTCTGGAGACGAGTCGTTCCTCTCCTCGCCCTGGCCGCCGTCTTCTCGGCCCTGATGGGAGGCATGACCGAGCCGGACTCGGTCAAGCGCTTCGCCATGTTAACCTCAAGAAGCCCCGAGTACGCCTATTACTTCACCATGATCGGGGCAACGTCGCTTTTCTGTCTGGCCGCGGCCGGGCTGGCGCGCTTTTTTCCCGACTCCTGGTATAGGAACGAGAGGTTCTATATCCTCGCGCCCGCGCTTCTCGCGGCGGGGCTGATACTTTTGGTTTTTCCGGACGTCACCTCCAACTTTAACGAGTCCATATTGGCCCGTCCCGTGGGCGGCAAAAAAATGGAGGCCCTGGTCCTGGGCCGGGTCCTTTTCAGGAAAGACCTTTACAAGTACGCGCCCGCGCTTTTTTGCCTCGGTCTTTTCGTGACCTCCATCTTGCGCTGGTCCCTTAAGGGAGGCAAGGCCGATCCACGGACGGCCTCGGCGTCATTCATCGCCGTTTTCGTCTTAAGCGTCTTCCTGGCCCACCTGCCCGATTATATGGACCTTAAAGACCGCATGGACCCCCACTCCCTGGCCAATAAATATTCCGCGGGCCACAAGGAGGCGGCCAACGAGATGAAGAGTCTGGGGATAGTGCCGCCCGGCAAGATCATATGCTCGAGAAAGACCTTCATGGCCTATTACCTTGAGGGAACGTGGTACATGGACCACGAGAAAAAAGAGCCCATCCCCAAGACCATGGACGAGGTCAAGGAACTGGTGAAGTCCGGCAAGATAGACTACCTGGTGGCGGACAGCTTCACGCTTAAGAGCGTGCGTCCCGCCATTGTCCGGCTGGCTTACGGGCTCGATCGTATCCCCGGCGCCAGGGTGGTTTACAGCCGTTTTTTCCCGAACTACCAGCGGGTCATCACCGTCTACGAGGTGGGGAGCGAGGAAAGCCTCGCCGTCCCCTACGGCCGAAGCAAAAGAGAGCGCCTGGACGCCGCGAGAAGCCTCATGCAAAAGGGATACTACCACTTCGCCCTCAAAGAGATAAACGCCGCCCTGGCCGAGGACGAAAACGACCGGGAGGCCCTTTTACTGGCCGGCCAGATATTCGCGTCCTATTACGCGACCCTGCTGGGATCCAGGCTGCCCACCATGGCCCTGGACCCCGAGGTCCTGCCCACCCTGGTGAGCGTCTCCCAGAAGTACGCGGAGGTGGCCCCGGACGATCCTCAGTCCGCGGAAAAGGCGGCCCACTTCAGGAGAATGTTCGAGGCGGAAAAAAATGAAATTATGGAAAAGGCGCGATCGAGAAACGGAAGGTAAAGGACGGCCCCGCCATGACGGCGGAGCGGGGTACGTGGAAATAATAATCGCGACCGGGAAGGAGAGGGAACAATGAGATCGATACTGAAGACGATGGCGTTGGCGGCGGCCCTGGCCGCTTTGGGGCTCGGCTGGAGCGCGGCCCGGGCGGGCCTTTGCGAGGACCCGGTGGACACGGACCAGGGGGCCTTCATGGGGGCCGAGGACATCGAGACGGCGACCTGCTCGTGGAAGGGCGTTCCCTACGCCGCGCCGCCGGTGGGCGAGTTGCGCTTCCGGGCGCCCAGGCTCCCGGAGAAGCGGGAGGGCGTGACGCCGGCCATTTCCTTCGGTCCCCGCTGCATGCAGACCGGGACCATGGAGGCGGTCAACGCCGACCCCTCCGGCAAGATGAGCGAGGACTGCCTGTATCTTAACGTCTGGCGTCCGGCCAAGTCGGGTCAGTTCCCGGTGATGGTCTGGATTCACGGCGGCGGCTACACCGGCGGAACCGGCAACACCCCCATGTACTGGGGCGACAGGATGGCCGAGGCGGGCGACGTGGTGGTGGTGACCATCAACTACCGCCTTAACGTCTTCGGCTTCATGGCCCATCCCGGGTTCAGGGAGGAGGACCCCAACGGGGCCGCGGGAGGATACGGCTCCCTCGACCAGGTGGCCGCCATCGACTGGGTCCACCGCAACATAGAAGGGTTCGGGGGCGACCCCGGTAACGTGACCATATTCGGCGAAAGCGCCGGGGGATGGAGCGTCTGCACCATGCTGGCCACGCCCCTCAACCAGGGAAGGATACACAAGGCCATCCTGCACAGCGGCGGATGCGAGGCCAGCGCCTCACTCGAGAAGGGATACGACCAGGCCAGGAAAATCGCGGAAAAAGTGAGATGCGATTTCAACGACCTCGATTGCCTCCGCGAAGTCCCCGCCAAAAGACTGCTTCGCGCCACGGGCAACACCATTACCGACGGCTTCGCGTGGGTACCCCATCACGACGGGTACCTGCTTACGGCCGCCCCCATCGACATGATTAAGGAGGGGGACTATAACCGCGTGCCCTTTATCGCCGGATACAACCATGACGAGGTCTCCAGGCTCCTCAAGCTCATCCCCAATTTCCAGTACGCCAGGGCCAAAAATTATCCCGGCCAGATGGCGAAGTTCCTGGGCATGGACGAACAAGAAAAACGGGAACTCGATTCACTCTATCCCCTGTCCGACTACTCGGGCAGGCCGGTCAAGGCCTTCGGCGCCATGGGCACCGAGGGCATCCTCGGCTGCCCCACCTACAACGGGCTGGCCGCCGCCGCCGAGCATCAGCCCGAAACCTACCTTTACCGGTTCGACTTCGACGACATGAAACTGGGAAGGGGCATCGGCGCGGTGCACGCCATGGAGATTCCCTTCGTGTTCGACTCCCTGGACAGGGAACCCATAAGCCTTCTTTACGATAAGAACCGCCTCGAGATAGCCGAGCCCCTCTCGAGGGACATGCAGAGCTACTGGCTTAATTTCGCCAAGACCGGCGACCCCAACGGCAAGGACGTGAGGGGCAAGGACCTGCCCCAGTGGCCGCGCTTCACCAACGACGACCCCAGCCTGATGGTCTTCGACGTTTACGTCCGGGCGGAGGACGCCAAAATGAAGGAGCGCTGCGATTTCTGGCTCGAGTACGGAAAGAAATACGGCGCCATCGCCCAGACCATGGGCAACGTGGATTGATCGGGCCTATTCCCCTGAGCCGGGGCCCGGACCACGCCGGGCCTTGGGCCGGGGGACCTTATCGGCGCGGGGCCGCGTCGGGCCGCCAGGTGATGAGGTCGAAGCCCTCGAGGACCAGGCCCGTCTCGTTTTCCGCCTCGGCTAAAAGGTCCTCGCCGTCCTTCTCGAGGATACCCTCTTCCACCGTCCAGATCACCACCTTTTTGTCCGAGCCCGCCGAGGCTATCCTGGCGCCGTCCGGAGAATAGACCGCTCGCCGGACGGGCCAGTCGTGACCGCGCATGGTGAGAAGACACTTGCCGCCGGAGATGGACCATATCTTGACCGCGTTGTCGTTCCCGCCCGAGACGACGTACTTGCCCGACGGTGAGGCAAGGGCCGAGTTCACCACCCCCTCGTGGCCGATGAGGGTCTTGAGAGATTTGCCCGTCTTCGCGGACCAAAGCTTGATGAACGAGTCCTCCCCCGCCGAGATCACCGTCCCCGAGTCGGGAGTAAAGCAAACGCACCTCACCGCGTCCAAGTGGCCCTCCAGGGTCATAAGCTCCTCGCCCGTGGCCGGGTCCCAAAGCTTCACCGTCTTGTCCTCGCTCCCCGAGGCCGCCATCGAGCCGTCGGGGGCAAAGGCCGCGGAGGTCACGGCCCCCTCGTGGCCGTAAAAGGTGGTCTCGCTGAAAACGTCGTCGGTGGGCCAGGTCATCAGGGTCCGGTCCGCCCCGCCGGAAAGGATGAGCCTTGCGTCCGGGGAAAAAACGGCCGAGAAGACCGAGTCCAGGTGGTCCCGGTAAGTGGTCAAGTTAACCAGGGTCTTGGCGTCCCACAGCTTGATCAGGTTGTCGTTGCCGGCCGATAAAAGGAACTTGCCGTTCCTCGAGAAGTCCACCGCCTTGACCGTGGCCTGGTGCCCGGTCAGGGTTGCCTTGAGCTCGCCTTGCCTCGACCACAGCTTGACCAGCATGTCCTCACCCGCCGTGGCCAGGGTCTCGCCGTCCGGAGAAAAAGCCGCCGCCTGGACCTCGCCTTTGTGGGCCTCGATCACCAGGGGAGAAGGGCCGTCCATCATCTCCCAGGCCGTGGCCGCCCCGTCCCAGCCCGCCGCCGCCGCCAGCCGCGAATCGGAGGAGAAGACCACTTTGGCCACCTCGTCCGAGTGGGCGGTGAAGACGCGAAGAAGCTCGCCCGTCTCGGCCAGCCACAGCCGCATGGTACGGTCGGCCCCGCTGGAAAGGACCAGGCGCCCATCGGGGGAGAAGACCGCCGAGTTAACCGGGCCCTCGTGCCCCTCGAGGCTCCGGACCAGCTCGCCCGAGGAGGCGTCGAAAATCCTGATCGCGCCGTCGGCGCATCCCGTGATGGCCAGCTTCCCGTCGCCCGAGAAACCCACCGAGTAAACCGAGTCCTCATGGCCCCCGAGCTTCAGGAGTTCCTTTTTGCGCGAGACCGACCAGACCCGGGCCGTCTTGTCCACGCCGCCGGAGACGACCTTGCCGCCGTCGGGTGAGGCCGCCACCGCCAGGACCATGTCCGAGTGTCCCGCCAGGAGGGCCGTTTCCCGGCCGGACTCGGCCGACCAGAGGCGGACCGTCTTGTCCTCTCCCCCCGAGACCAGGGTCTTCCCGCCGGGCAGAAAAGCCGCCGACCTCACCTGGCCCTCGTGCCCGGCCAGGACGCGAAGCGCCCCGGCCCCGCCGGAGGGGCTCCAGATAACTATCAGCCCGTCGCTTCCCGCCGTGAGCATGAGAGAGCCGTCGGACGAGAAATCGACCGCCGTGATCGTTCCCTCGTGTCCATGGAAGACCCTCTCGCCTCCAGCCGTCTCGACCGCGTAATCGAAGCCCGGAGCGTTTCCCTTTGGCGGCAGGGTCCCGATCTTTTTCGCGGGCGGGATTTTACCGGCCTGGCTCCCCTTGTCCTTTTGCATGGGGCACAGCCGGACCTCGCCCAGAACGCAACTCAAGTCGCCCTCGGCGCATCCGGCGTGGGCCAGGAAATCCGCCCCGGGCGAGAAGGCGACGTCCTCGATCCTGTGCCCCGACCCGGCGAAGGTCCTTTTTAAAATGGGCCTTACCTTGGAGACGGCCTCGCGGAAAAGACCGTCCCTGACCGGGGCCTCCGAGCCCATCTCCAGGGCCTTGGCGTAATACAGCCTCGCCTCCCCGAGCCGCGTCTCGTTCTCCGCCCGGACGCCGTACTGGTAATAGGCCTCGGCCAGGTTGCGCTCGGCCTCCTTTTTCCTCTCCTCGGCCAGGTCCCTTTGCTCCTTGGCGATGGACTCGTTTTTCTCCGCCGCCAGCCGCATTCGGACCGCCAGGTTGCGCTGCTCCCGTATGGAAAAGTAGGACCAGGTGGCCACGATGAAGAGCACGACGAGGGCCGCCGCGGCCGTGGACATGACCGGCCAGCGCCTCTTGACCCACCTCTTTACCATCTCGCCCATCGAGTACTCGTAGGCCGACACGAGTCCACCGGCCATGAACCTGGTCACGTCCTCGGCCAGTTCCTCGGCGCTTTGATACCTCTGGCCCGCGTCCTTTTCCAGGCACTTCTCGCAGATGGCCGCCAGCTCGGGAGGGGCCAGGGGCTCCCTTTCCCGGACCGGCTTCACCGGCTCGCTTATGACCTTGCCCATCACCTCGTAGGGCGTGAAGCCGCCGAACGGAGGCTTGCCCGTGAGTATCTCGTACAGGACCGCGCCCAGGCTCCAGACGTCGCTTCGCTCGTCCACCTTGTCTATAAGACCGTCGGCCTGCTCGGGACTCATGTAGGCGGGAGTCCCGAGCGGACTGCCCGCGATGGTCTCGCCCGCGCCCGCCTGCTTGATCAACTCGATGCCGCGCTCGAGGTCCTCGGCCCGCTCGTCCGCCTGGCCCTTGACCTTGGCCAGGCCCCAGTCGAGCACGACCGTCTCTCCGAACTCGCCCACCATAACGTTCTGCGGCTTAAGGTCGCGGTGGATAACGCTCTTGGAATGGGCGTAGGCCATGGCCTGGCAAAGGTGCTGGAAATGGCTGAGAAGCATGAGGCGGTCCTTGACCTCGCCGCTCTCCCGAATCCTGTCCGTAAGCGTCTTGCCCTTCACCAGCTTCATGGTGTAATAAACCGAACCGTCCGACCGCTGGCCCATCTCATAGACGGGCACGATGCTGGGATGCTCGAGTTGGCCGGTTATGCGGGCCTCCCTGATGAAACGGACCATGGCCTTTTCCGCCGCCCGGGCGCTGGCCCCCGTCCCCGTGCCGAGTCTCGTCCCCGTCTTGCCCAGAAGCTCCTTGAGCGCCACGTCGCGCCCGATGTGCTCGTCAAAGGCGAGTAGGACCCGGCCTATTCCGCCCCGCCCGTATTCCTCCTTGACCGTATAGCGGCCGGGCTGCTCGATGGTCACCTTGCCGATGATGGCGAGGTAATCTCCCATCTGGGCTTGCTGGGTCGGCGCGTGGTGAGTCTTGACCTCCTGAGGCTCGGCCCGCCGCTCCGGGGCTTGCCTCGTCCGGCCGACGGTCTCGGCCGCGTCCCGGTCCTCTGGACCAGGAGGGGCCGCCTGAGCGCCGGGCCAGGACAAGGACGTTGAAGATCCCTCGCCGGGGTCGTACCCGCCAAAGGACTCGAGGATCGAGTCCGACCCGCCGAAGGACGCGAGAGTGGCCATGACGTCGCCTCCCCTTTCGGCTATCTCGGCGTCAACCACGGGGTTGATGATGGCCCGGACCTCCTCCGATATCACCCCCTTCTCGACCAGCTTGAGGCTTAAGTCGTAGGCTCCATCGGGGTCAAGCTCCCGAGTGGCCCTGGCCAGGGCCTCGTCCGTTACGAAGTTCAGACGGACGGAGATGATGGCGAAAAGAAGGTTTCGCTCACGGGGGGTATGCTCTTTCTTCTCATCGTTCATGGGCGACTCCAATTGGCGGATTCTATTGTCCGGCGCCGGGCGAACTAGTCCCCCCGGCCGCCGGGACGCGCCTACTCATAAATGGACGAATAATAATGGTTTTGCTTCCCGTTCATGGCGCGCCAAAAAAAACTTTTCCCGACTCTTAAGGAATTTGGATGAGTCATTTTACACGGGCGGACTTAAGTTTGGAAGCGGGAGGAATCAAATTACAGGCCGCAGGTCTCGAGGCTCCTTTTTAGACGACGCCTCAATTTGCGCGGCCCCGCGATCAAGGCGCCGAGAAGACCCCACCAGAGACCCGCGAGGTTGACGGCCACGTGAACCGCGTAAGCCGGGACCAGTACGGCCCCGGCCGTCAGGCGCCCGGCAAGCGAGACTTCGCCGTCAGGGCCGTCCCCCCTTCTTAGGGTCTCCAGCGCGGCCAGGCCGAGGAGCGGGACAAGGCACGCGGCCGCCAACCCAACGATCCCGGCCGTCCCGAGGCGCGCTCCGATATGCGCGGCCAGGGCCACCGCCGGCAAGGGAGCGGCGAGGGCCAGGAGGAACCCCGCGTTGCCCGCGTACATTCGAGGATGGACCACGAAGAGCTTGGCGCTTTGTTTCCTGAGATTGAACCGCTGGGCGAAGTAGGCCGGGCCAAAGGGACGCCGCTTATGGAATACCATGAGTCCGGGATCGAACGTGAACCTGGCGCCGAGTTTTTTGGCCATAAAGATATACTCCGAGTCCTCGCCCCCGTAGCCCAGCGCCTCGTTAAGGCCGCCCACCCGGTCGAACCAGTCGCGCCGGGCGATGAAGTTGACCAGATGGACCTCGCCTATCCGGGCCTCGAGGAGGGACCCTCCGCCCCGGTAGGCCCGGCTGCCGCCGCCAATCAGCCTCGAGCAAAGCAGCATGTCCGTGAGGCGCTCGAGAAAGGGAGAGCCGGGGGGAATGAGGTTGGGCCCGCCCACCCCCGCGAAAATCCCGTTCCTCTCGAGATAGGAGACGCCGCGTACCAGCCAGCCGGGAGGCGCGTGGGCGTCGTCGTCAATAAAGGCCAGGTACTCGCCCTTCGCCCGGGTGGCCGCCAGGTTCCTCCTGAAAGCGGGGTTTCTGTCCTCGACGACCAGCGGCCTCAAAAGCGGCGAGCCGGGCAGGTGGGCGGCTTGTTCCTCGTCGCCCACCACGGCGATTATCTCGAGATCGACTCCCTCCTGGGCCAGAAGGGATGAAAGGCAGGGCTCGAGCTCGCCCCGGTCGAAAATGACGATAATCGAGGCGACGGGGCTCAACGCGGGTCCCCCTTCATGAAGAGCACTCGAGCGCCCATGGCCGCGCCCTTTATCAGGCCGGAAAGACTCTGGACCCTTCTCAGCCGGCGAGCGATGACCTTGGGCCGGCGGTAGAACTTCCTGTACATGGCCGCCAGCCCGGCCAGTATCTCGTCCTTATTAAGCTCCTCCTCCCAGACCGGCGGGGTGAAGTCCGGGGAGGGCGACGAGGCGAACTCGGACCAGTAGTCGCGCCCGATGACGCCCATCTCGAGTCCGGTCCGGTAGATGGGGGTCCCGGGGAAGGGAATGAGGACGCTGAAGTGTACGTAGTCCGGGTCAAGCTCGATGGCCAGCTCGAGGGAGTGCTCCATGGTGGCCGCCGTCTCGCCCGGCAACCCGGCCATGAAATAGGCCAGGGTCTCGAGGCCCGCTTCCCTGGCCGCCTTGAAGGCCTCTCGCGCCTGGCCGATGGTGATGCCCTTTTGCAGGGACTCGAGGATTTTCGGGTCCCCGCTTTCGACGCCGAAATGGACGCGCCTGAGACCGGCGCGGGCCGCGAGCTTATAGTCCTCCGGGCCCAGGTCGCTTACCCGGGCCCTTATGTCCCAGGCCACGTCGATTTTTCTCTCGAGCAAAAGCTCGGCGATCTCCCGCGCCCTTTTAGGGCTGGCCGTGAAGGTGTCGTCGTAAAACACGATCTCCTTTATGCCCATCTCCGCCGCGGCTTCCATCTCCTCGGCCACGTTGGCCGCGCTCCGGGCGCGGAAGCGCTTGCCCAGGTGGGGCCGGTCGCAAAAGGCGCAGCGGTGAGGACATCCCCTGCTGCTCATCATGGTGGTAATGGGACGAAGGCCCGAGAGCACGGAATGGTAGATCGAGAGGCGGGACAGGTCCCGGGCCGGGAACTCGAGTTTGTCCAGGTCCTCGATAAAGGGAGCCACCTCGGGGCTACCGGCCCGGCCGTCCTTCCAGCGAAGGCCGGGGGGAACGGGAGCGGCCGGGTCGTTCCAGCCGGAGACCAGGGCCCGAAGGCTCTCTTCACCCTCTCCCCGCAGGGCCCCGTCAAAGGGACCGAGATCGAGGGTCTCCTTTTGGAAGAGATGCGGGTGTGGACCTCCGGCGATGATCCTGGTCCCGGGCCGGGCCGCCTTGACGGCCATGGCCACGTCCATGGCGTCCAGCAGGGTGAAGGTCAGGACCGTCAGGCCCACCAGGTCGTGGCCGCCCTCGATCACCCGAAGGGCCACGTCATCCGCCGACATCCCCTCCGCGTGGGCGTCGATCACCGAGACCTCGACCCCGGGAAGGTCCCGGATGGAGGCCGCCAGATAGAGAACGCCCAGGGGAGGAAAGCTTCCCCGCGACCGCTCGACCTCGGGCGGAAGTATGCTCCGCACCGGGCGCCGGGAAGGAGGGTTGACCAGGAGGACCTTCAAGAGCGCCTCTTCGCGATCAGGTCAGCCAACAGTCCAAGCACGAAAACCTGCACCGCCGTCAGCAGGATGACCACGGTGGTCACGTCCATGAACTTGCCCAGGGCGATGGACGAAAGCCCCACCGCCAAGGCCGATATGGCCAGCGCTATGGACAAGGGCAAAAAAACCCTGAGAGGGTTGAAGTATAAAAACGTCCGGAGGATCAGGATCAAAAGGCCCATGGTGTCCTTAAAAGGATTGAACTTGGACGAGCCCTTGCGAGCGAAGTAATCGATGGGAATGAACTTGATCGAGCGTCCCTCCGAGAGAAGGATGAGCGTGATGGTGCTGGTAAAGGAAAGGCCGTCGGGCAGGAGATGAAAGTAGCGCCTTACCTCGTCCCTTCTCATGAGACGCAGGCCCGAGTTAAGGTCCGGCACGTCCACGTCGGCCAGCGACTTGAGCAGCCGGATGATAAGCCGCTTCACCTGCGTCCGGGCCATGGGCTCCTCTAGCACTCCCCCCACCCTGGCGCCGACCACCATGTCGCTCCCGGCGGACTCGGCCACCAACTCGTCGAAACGGTCCGCCGGATAGGTGCCGTCGCCGTCGATGATGGCCACCAGTTCGCCCCGCGCCGCCGCGATCCCGGACTTTAGCGCCGCGCCGTAGCCCTTGTTGGTCTCGTGACGCTCGAGCCGTATAAGTCCATCCCGGGCCTTCTCGGACAGAAGCCTCGAGCACCCGTCATCGCTTCCGTCGTCCACCACGACAATCTCGTGGGCCGCCTCGATTTTGGAGTTGGCGATCGAGTCGAGGACCGCGCATACTCCCTCCCGCTCGTTGTAAACGGGAATGACGATCGACAAAAGAGGCTTGTCCGCGTTAGCGTCGGCTTGTTTGGTCATGTCGGTTTCCTCGAGGGCGCCGGACTCGCGGGACCGGTCATCGCCCGTAAAAATATGGTTCCAGCCAGTAGGCGTCGTCGAAATTCAGATTGCCCCTCGGCCCCGGGTCGGTCCTGAATACCAGCATGGACGACCCTTCCAGGGAGACGGCCGTTTTTCGGACCGCCGCGGCGCCCCCCTCGGGAACGAACCGGGCATAGAGGAGCGAGGTTTTCCCGGGGCCGCCCTCAATATCATATACCGCGAAGGCGGTGAAGTTAACCCCGTCCGACTCGGCGAAGGGATGGGAGTGAACGATGGCCGGCTTAAACGACGCGAGATCGAATCCATTGGGAACGCGGGCCTGGGCCCATGCCCCTCCCTCTCGCGGGTGAAGTCCGACGGCGTGGACCGGCTCGACGCATTTTCCCGAGGCCGGGTCCTCGATCCACGAGGGCTTGCCGCTCTCGAGGCCGGCGGAGACCAGGCACGCCCTTTTACGCCCGGGCAGGATAAACGCGAGGCCCGGACCCGCGCTCGAGGACTCGGGAAGGACCATGATCCGGCCCCGGTCCTCGACAAGACCATCCCTCACGTACACGCGCTCGCCGCCGAACTCGGCGGCGAGCCGATAGCCCGGACGTTCGCGTCCCAGGTCCTTAAGGCCCAGCACCTCCTCGTGCCTTAAGTCCAGGTGAATGAGGTCGGGGTCGTGGGACTCGAGCCACCGCGCCGAGGCCACCGACATGGGAAACAGGGTCTCGACGCCGCCGTAGAATTTATACGCTCCCACCGCCGCGCTGGAGAAGGCCGTTTTAATCCGGCCCTTGCCGAAATCCATCCGGGCCAAGGTGAAATAAGCCGGGTTGCGATGTCCGGCGGCGAGATAGTTTTGCGGGAGCAGCATAAGGAATAGCCCGATCAAAGCCAGGTGAAAGGCGCCGGCCCTCCTTAGCCCGATATGGACGGCCAGGCAAAGGAAAGGGGCAAGGTAGAGAAGATAAACGTAATGACGCGAAACCAGGCCGGGAGCGCTCGCCAGAAGGACCAGGAAGAAAAGGCCGAAAAAGGCCGCCGCCTTGGCCGCGGGGTCCCCCCACAAGCCCTTCTTCCCGCGGACGGCCGAGACTATCGAACCGGCCGCGGCGAGGGTCGCGGCCAGGGCGGCGATGGTTCCCGCCGTTCCCATCACCTCGAGGAAATGGAAACCAAGAGACGCGTAAGTCAGGGCACGAAAGAGCGCGAAGGGGTTGGCCCGCTCCGGAGCGTGAGAGAAAAAGGCGGCCTCCCCCGCCGCGCCGTATTGGTAGGCTTGAAGGGCGAGGAAACAAAACGTCTCCCACCCGAAAAGGACAAGCAGCCGCTTTCGGGTCTCTTTGTCGCGCCAATAAAGGACCGCAAGGGAGGGGACGGCCAGGTAAACCGGCCAGTCCACCAGCGTCCCGGCGGTGACGACCGGAATCAGCGTCTTAAGCCCCGCCCCCTCCGCCATGACCAGATACGCGATGAGGGAGACCATGAAAATCGAGAGGGGCTCGTAATTCGTGGTCGTGCAGAGAATGAAGGGAAGGGGAAGAAAAAAAGCGGCCGCGAAAACGACCCAGGCCCGCTTTTCATCCGGGCCGAGAAAATTCCTCCAGAGCGCGGCCGCGCCGAAATAAAGAAGAAGGGAAAAAAGCCTGGTCACCGGCTCGTGGACGCCGAATATTTTATAGAGCGCGGCGTAGACAATATGGAGGAGGGGAGGATGGGCGGTATGATAAAAATTTTGCCCGTCCATATAGGCGAGGACGGGCAGGAAGCGGTCAGCCATGAAGCCCCGCTCGAGGTGGGTAAGGGCTATGGCCTCCTGGAAGGCCGTCTCGAAGGGAAGGATGAACGGGCCCATCAAAGCTTCTCCCCTCCAGGCCGCGTAGGCGGCCAGGACAAAGACGGCTATGGCCCATTCACTCCTCTTCATGGTCCTTGAAATATTTCCAGGTCCTTTGAAGGCCTTGCGCGAGTCCAACGGACGGCTCGAAGCCGGAGAGCTTTTTCAGGAGACTCACGTCGAGCACTATCGAGTCCACGTCACCGGGCCGGATGGGCTCCCGTTCGGTTTCGATCCTCTTGCCCGTGACCTTCTCGACTGCCCGGACAAGGTCTAAAAGGGAAGTCCCCGCGCCGGAGCCGACGTTCACGGTCGCGTTCCTGGCTCCGCTTTCCACCAGCGCCGCGGCCGCCTCGGAGGCGTCGTCGATAAAGATATAGTCCCGGACCGTGTTCCCGTAGGCGGTAAAGGACCCGCCGTAAAGCGCGCGTTTCATCAGGGCGGGAATCGCGCCGTGCCGGTTGGTTATTTCCTGACCCGGCCCGTAAGGGTTGGAGGGGCGGAGGATCAGGTGGTCGAGTCCTTTTCTCGTTTTCGCCAGTCTGGTGAACTGCTCCATGGCCGCCTTGCAGGCCCCGTATCCCGAGACGGGACGCTCGGGCCTTTTCTCGGACGCCGGGGCTTGGCCCGTGCTCCCGTAAATCTGTCCGCCCGTCGAGTAGTAGACGATCGTCTCCGCGCCGGCCTCGGCGATGAGGTCGATGAAACGGACGTAGGGGACCAGGTTCTTCTCGAGCTCACCGGCCGGGTCGAGCATGGACTCGCCCGGAATCGAGGAATGGACAAGGTGGAACACCGCGTCGCCGCGCTCGATGGGGCCGGAGGCCAGGACGGGATCGAAGACGTCGGCCTCGATCCACTCGACGCCCTCCTCGCGGGGGGGCGACGCGTCCATCGAGACCACCCGCCATCCCCGTTTGATAAGCGACCTGGAAAGGCCCGACCCGAGAAAACCCGAGCCGCCCATGAGAACCGCCCGCTTCACGCGCGCTCTCCTATCAGTCCTGAAACTATCATTTGGTCTCTCCGTAAAGCTTGAGTAACCGGTACGCCTGGTCGGCCACGTCGATGACGGCCCCTTTTTCCCTGGCGCGGGCCAGGACCTCCGACGGGGACCCCGCTCCCGTTTTCCGGTCCTCCTTCAACTGGGCGATGGCCCGGATCAGGGCGCGACGCAAATCCGAGGCCGAGCCCGGAGCGAAGAAAAAGGCCCTTTCAAGCGCCTCCTTGGCGAAGACCATGCCCGGCTGGTCGGCCAGCGCCAGGTAAGTCCCGGTGGCGATCCCGTACTTGACGATGAGCGGACAGTTCTCGTCCCAGGTGGAGGGCACGACGAGAACGTCGATTTCCTCGAGGACCAGGTTCATGTCCTTGAAGGGAAACGTGCCCTTATACTCGACGTAGTCGGGAAGGGGAAGCGACTGGTAATACTCCCTCGCTCCCGGGTCGTCGAGGGAGCCGTAAACCAGAAGACGGTGCTTTAAAGGAACGTCCTTGGCGGCGTGGGCCAGGAGCTCGAGGCCCTTGTGGGGAAGAAGTTGCCCGATAAAGGCCAACCGCGGCCGCTCGGACTTGCTTTTTACGTGGCCGGAAAAACGGGAGAGGTCCACGCCATAGTCCATTACCTTCTCGTTACCGCCCTTCATCCCCGCCAGGTGGTATCGGGCCAGGGCGTTGCCGTTAGGATATATCACGGCGTCGGCGCCCTTGAAAGCGTCCCTTGCCGCCTCCAGGCGCCGGCGAAGAAGCTTGAGCCGGGGACCGGGCCTCGCGGGAACGAGCCTTGTTGGAAAACGCTCGCGCAGTATCTTGTCCAGCCATGGCCACTTCACGAAGGCCGTCGAGTCGAACAGGCAGGGAACGCACCTAATAGCTTCCCTTGGCCCGGGGCACTTGTTCCCTTGTCCATCCAGGCTCTGGCCCCGGGGACAAAAGCCCGAGAAGTCGGTGACCGTGATAAAGGTCTTTGCCCCCAGTTCCCCGGCCGCGGCGGGAAGGGTCAAGGACAAGCCGCCGGTGAAGTACAGGAAATGTACCACGTCGGGCTTGAAACGGGCCATGACCTCGCGAAACTTTTCCTCCTGCGGCGGGTTGAAGAAGTAGGTTTCCGGGTCGGCGGGGTCCACCTTGTCCCTAACCCTGTTCACCTTGAGTCCGTCGAACTCGACGCTCTCGAGGGCGGCAAAATCCGCTTTTCGGTCGTCTCTTAAATAGAAAATCTCGGTTTCGGCCGACCTCGAGACGGCCGAGGCCAGTTCCATGGCGTAAACCTCGGTGCCCCGCCAGTGGAAAGGGGGGAAAGAATGCGCGACGTATAGTATTTTCATTTTCAAAGCCGCCCGCTTAGCCGCGCCTCGGATGGCCGTCCGGGGCTCTCCGAAAGCCGGGCAAGGCTGGGCGTGATATATTCTAGTTGCGCTCCCCTTACCGTGTCAATCGGGACAGCCGGGTCTTGACTGTGGAGGGGACGCCGACTATATTGCCAAAGTGAAGGCGGGACCGGTCCGAGCCGCCGGATTTTGCATTTTTTCTCGAACCGGCGGGGCCGGCGCCGGCAAGCATCTGAGGAGTCTGAAATGGACGTACCCAATATCGAGATTAACGACAAGCAATACATGACCACCAATCAGGTGGTGCGCGGGGTGATCGAGCGGCTCGAGGCCGACAATACGGAGGACGCGGCCCACCTTTACAGCCACTGCCAGGAGGACGTGGGTTTCATCCTCATGGCCCGGGCGCCCAAGGACCGGCCCATCCAGGCCCGCCTGGCCAAGATGTTCTACAAGGCCAAGGACTTCGAGAAGGCGGCCCTCGTGCTCGAGGCCAACAAGGAATATAAAAGGGCCGCCGAGCTTTACGAGCGCACGGACCAGTACGAGCACGCGGCCGAGATGTGGATGGGGGTGAACGACGAGGATCGGGCCGCCCGCAACTACGAGAAGAACGGCTCCTGGCAGACGGCGGGCGAGCTTTACGTGAAGCTTAAAAACTTCGACCGGGCCGCCTATTGCTTCGAGAAGTCCCTTGACCACATCCAGGCGGCCAGGTACTACTACCAGATCAAGAAGTTCCAGAAGTCCATGGAAATCCTTCAGAAGGTGCGGGAGGAGGAGGAGGGTTTCCTCGAGGCGGCGGTGATGATCGGAAACATCCTGGCCATGAACGGCTACCTGGACATGGCCGCGGCCAAGTACCGCAACGTTACCAAGACGGTCGAGATATCCCCCGGCACCCTGAGCGTCTACTACAACCTGGCCCAGCTTCTCGAGCGGAAGGGGGACGTTTTCGAGGCCACAAGCGTTTACGAGCAAGTTGTCTCCGTCGATATGAACTACCGCGACGCCGGGGCCCGGATCAAGGCGCTTAAAGGCAAAATCGCGGAGTCGGGGGCCAGGCCCGAGGACGTTCAGGTCGAGCTCGAGGAGATCGTCGAGGACCTCCAGGAGATCGAGGAGGACGAGATCACCCTGGTCCCGGGCGGCCAGTCCCTGATGGACTCGCCCAAGGCCCAGATCGTCAGCGTCATGGACGGCTTCGAGTTCCTAAAGAACACCTCCCTTTTCGACCGGCTCTCCCTTACCGAGATGAAAAGGATGTGGAACATATGCGAGACGGTCGATTTCCAGCCGGCCGAGATGATCATCGAGCAGGACCAGCCGGGCCAGGCCCTTTTCATCATCAAGAAGGGAGGGGTGGTGGTGCAACGGGTCAACCCCGGCTCGGTGACCGACCTGGTTTCCCTGCCCGCCGGCTCCCACGTGGGCGAGATGGCGCTGGTGGACGACGAGTCGCCCACCTCGGCCCGGGTCGTGGCCGGCGGCGACGGGGCCCAGGCCTTCAAGATCACGAGGGAGAAGTTCGAGGAACTGCTCGCCAGCGACGACAAGATAGCCATCAAGGTCTACCGGGTCTTCATCCGCACCCTTTGCGACCGGCTGCGCAAGACCACCGAGGACCTCTCATGCGCCCGGGCCATCCTGGAAAAGTGACGGGCGCCGAGGCCGAACCTGGGCTATACTCGGTCCCATGAACATGAAATGGACGGGATGGAGATGGATAGCCGGCGCGGCCGGCTTCGGACTGGGCTGGGCCTACGGGACCTTTATCGGCTGCCATGGCGGGTGAGGACTCCTCTCCAGCCCGCCGTTGGCGGGCGCGATCTTCGCCCTCATGAGCTACAGCCTGGCCGAGCTTCTAAGGGGCGATCCCCAGGCCCCGGGAAACGAGTAACGCATAGAAAAAGCCATTGGTTAGGCCGGAGATCACATGTTAACGGCGATGGGTTACCCGTTAAGGATATATATATATTGAACGGGTTAACGAGAGCCTTGACGCCTCTATCGGGCGCGAATTATACCTTGGAGAAACACGGCCTGACGTTATTTGTGTATGCACGCTGATCCCATGCCACATTTGAGAAGGAGGATTGATGAGAAATAATTAATTCGAAACGTCTCCGATTCAATTGATAGTAGTCGGTTCTCTGTTAATTCTTTTTGCAATATTATTAATTCTAATAAAAGGATATTCATTGTCCACTCTAATCCATATAGGGCATATAATCCTAGGGGTATATCTGATAATAATCTCTATATTAATGTATGGAAAGAAATATCGAGAAGCGAGTGACCAGAAGATTTTTCTAAACCGGAGGATGACAGTTTAAAAGGGTAACCCATGGCTCGCCTATGTGGGCGACTCTGCGATCATTCTTGGCTGGCTGGGTCGCCCATGCATCATGCATGGGCGGCGTAAGCCGCGGGCTGATTTCCTCCCGCTATCGGACCCCTCCAATCGCCGGCCGGGACCAGCCGGAAAACGCCTCCAAGCGCCCGTAGCCCCGCAGACTGAAGCCCGTTCGCTCCGCTCACCCGCGGAAACGAAAAGGGCCGGGACCGCTTGGAAAGGCGCGGTCCCGGCCCGATCGATCGGCCGTTGTATCAGACCTCGAACTTGGCGGCCGCGTTCATGATCACGGCCTTGCCGTCCTGGGTGTCGGCGGCGATGATGCACTTGCCGTCGCCGTCGTTCCAAATCTTGGTAACGACCTTGTCGCCGGGCATGACCGGACTGCGGAAACGGACCTCGTACTCCATGAGCTTGGACGGGTCGCCGCCGCAGCACTTGTTGATGACGGCCCGGCCCACGAAGCCGAAGGTGCAAAGGCCGTGGAGGATGGGCTTTTCGAACCCGGCCATCTTGGCGAAGTTGGGGTCGACGTGGAGGGGGTTGATGTCGCCCGACAGCCTGTAGATCAGGTTCTGGATGGGCATGGTCTGGTCCTCGACGGTTATGTCGGGGGCACGGTCCGGGGCCTCGTTGCCCGCCGAGGGGCCCTTGTCCCCGCCGAAGCCGCCCGCGCCGCGCACGAACACGCCGAAGTAGTTGTCGAAGAGCGGCTCGCCGCTTTCCTTGATCTTGGTGGTGGTCTTGATGTAATAAAGGGCGCCCTTGCCCTTGTCGAACAGGTCGGTAATCTGGCCCTCAGTCACCGTCTCGGCCCTGACCGGAAGGGGACGCTTGTGGATGACTATCTTCTGCTCGCCGTGAAGTATCATCATCGGGTTGGCCCCGGTAAGGGGAATACTGCCGGCCAGGGCGGGGAAAGGCGGCACCACCGCGAAGGTCGGTATGACCTTGAGTTGTCCCTCGTACACGAAAGGCAGCTCGTAGGCCCCGATGCCAATGTTGTAGAGCACGATGTCCTTCCAGGTCCAGTTAAAATCCACCGGCGGCAGAGACTTGCCGGCGCAATCCGTTTTAATACCTCCCATTAGACTCCTCCTTGCAAAAGAACTTGAATTTCACGCCCTGGGTGGGCGGCTTGGAAAACCACAGTCGAATAACACCCGTTATATTAACAACGACTCGAGGATAATTGCAAGCTTAAACTTATCGAGCCGGCCTATAATCTTAAAAACGCGGACAAAAACAAGCCCCGGCCGGGAACTCATATCCCGCCGGGGCCTTATGCTTTATTTTCTCGGTCGGGTTCAATCCCGATCGCTCTCCATGTAATCGCGGCTGAACTTGGCGAAGGTTTCCCGGGCCTCGCTTTCCATGCGGTCGTTAAGCTCGCGGAAACGTTCTATCAGCGTCTCGGCCAGGGGCGTTAGCACCGTGCCTCCTCCCTTGGCGCCTCCCGGGCTTTTGACCAGGAGCTTTTTTCCCAGGCGCTTTTCCATGGACTTGAGACGGCCCCACAGGGCCCGGTAGCTCATATTGAGTTCCTTGGCCGCCTGGTTGATCGAGCCGCTCCGTTTTATGGCCTCGAGCATGGCCACCCGGCCCATGCCGATGACCAGCTCGCCCTCCTCGTTCTCGATCCAGACCTTGAGCCGGACCGAGAAGCTTCCATTATTCTTGCCGCCGGGGCACATGCTTTCCTTGTCCGCCCGATTATCGGACGGCTACGGGCGGCAAGGCTCCCGCGACGCTCACGATTTTTACGCCTTGGCGATCTTAACCGCGCAGGCCTTGTACTCGGCCGTCTTCGAGACCGGGTCGAAGGCGGGGTTGGTCAGCCAGTTGGCGTTGCCCTCCCGGAAGTGGAAGTCCATCCATACCATGCCCTCCGGCATTTCCTTGCCGATCCTCGCCTTGACCTTTACCTCGCCGCGGCGGGAGGCCACCTTTATACGGTCGCCGTCCTTGATGCCGTAGCGCTCGGCGTCGGCCCCTGAAATGTCGGCCACGCTCTCGCCCAGCAGCACGTTCATGCCGTCGCAGCGTCCCGTCTGGGTCCGGGTATGGTAATGGTACAATCTCCGCCCCGTGCTGAGAACGAGGGGGTATTCATCGTCCGGGACCTCGGCCGGCGGCGTCCAGTCGATGGCGTGGAACTGGCCCAGGCCACAGGAGAACTGTCCGTCCTTGTGCAGGAAGCAGGTGCCGGGATGGTCCTCGTCCGGGCAGGGCCACTGGAGACCGTCGTTCTCGATGCGGGCGTACTTGATGCCCTTGTAGGCGGGCGCCAGCTCGGAGACCTCGTTGTCCCAGATTTCACGGGCGCTTTTGGATTCCCACTCGTGCCCGAGCCGCTTGGCGATCTCGCGGAAAATCCACCAGTTGGGCTTGGCCTGGCCGGGGGGGACCGAGGCGGTCCTTACCCGGTTGACCCGGCGCTCGCTGTTGGTGAAAGTCCCGTCGTTCTCGCTCCAGGCCGCCGCCGGCAGGACCACGTCGGCGAAGCGGGTGGTCTCGGTGGGAAAGATGTCCTGGCAGACCAGGAACTCGGCCGACTCGAGGCAGTGCTCGACGTGGCGGATGTCCGGCTCCGAGTTGGCCGGGTTCTCGCCGAAGATGTAGAAGGCCTTGACGCTCCCGTCGATCAGGCCGTCGAACATGTCGGGCATCATGATGCCGTTCTTGTCGGACATGCCCTCGACGCCCCAGGCCTTCTCGAACTTCTCGCGGGCCGCGGCGTCGATCACCTTCTGGTAGCCGTGGTACACGTTGGGCAGGGCCCCCATGTCGCAGGCTCCCTGCACGTTGTTCTGTCCCCGCAGGGGGTTGACGCCTCCGCTCTCGACGCCCATGTTGCCAAGGAGCATCTGGAGGTTGGCCGTGCTCATGACGTTGTTCACGCCGCAGGTGTGCTCGGTGATGCCCAGGGTATAGCAAAGCATCACTGGCTTCACGCTGGCCAGCTTCCTGGCCACCTCGCGTATCTTATCGGGGGCTATGCCGCTTATGTCGGCCACGCGCTCGGGCGGATACTCGGCCACCTTTTTCTTCAAGTCCTCGAAGCCCACGGTGCAGGAATTGACGAATTCCTTGTCGTAGAGGTCCTCCTCGATGAGGACGTTCATGATGCCGTTGAGGAAGGCAACGTCGCATCCCACTTTAATTTGAAGATGCATGCAGGCGTGTTCCGTGAGCTTGTGCGCGCGCGGATCGGCCACTATAAGCTGGGCGCCGTTCTTGACGGCGTTCTTGACGAAGGTCGCGGCCACTGGATGGGCCTCACACATATTGGAGCCGATGACGAAGAACATCTTGGCCTTGGGGAACTCGCGGAAAGAGTTGGTCATCGCGCCGGAACCGAAGCTATTCACCAGACCGGTGACGGTGGGAGCGTGTCATGTTCGTGCGCAGTGGTCAATGTTGTTGGTCTTGAATACCCCCCTGAACAGCTTCTGCATGTTATAGGAGTCCTCGTTGATGCTGCGGGCGCAGCTCACGCCGGCCACCGAGTCGGGGCCGTGCTTCTCGATGATCTCCTTAAACCTCGAGGCCACCAGGTCCAGGGCCTCGTCCCAGGAGGCCTCCCGGAACTCGCCGTTCTCCTTGATAAGGGGAGTGGTCAAGCGCTCGCCCGAGTAAATGAAGTCGAAGCCGAAGCGGCCCTTTACGCAGAGCCGGCCCTGGTTGGGCTCGGCGTTCTCCACCGCCGTGACCTTCACGACCTTGCCGCGGTTGACGTGCAGCCAAAGCTGGCAGCCCACGCCGCAATAAGGGCAGGTGGTCCTTATTTTCTGGAGGTCGAAGACGCGTCCCTTGCCCTTGGACTTCTTCTCGGTCAGGGCGCCCGTGGGACAGGCCTGGACGCACTGGCCGCAGAACACGCAGTCGGACTCGGGATGGAGCATGGGCCGGTCGTTCATGGTCACGATCTTGGCCTCGAAGCCCCGGTTGCCGAAGCTGATGGCCCCGTTGACCTGGACCTCGTTGCAGGCCTGAACGCAACGGCCGCAGAGCACGCACTTCCTGGGGTCGCGGATGATGAAGGGGTTGTCCTCGTCGATGGGAAGCGGCTCGGCGTCGTGTTTGATCCTGACCGTTTCCACGCCGTACTCGTAGGCCAGCTTCTGGAGGTCGCAGTCGCCGTTGGCCTCGCACAGCATGCAGTCGTGCTCGCCGAAGGCGATCAGAAGCTCGAGGTTCATGCGCCGGACCTTGTGCACCTTCTCCGTGTCCGTCTCGACCGACATGCCGTCCGTGGCCGGGGTGGTGCAAGCGGGAAGGAGGTTCCTGGCCCCCTCGACCTCGACCATGCACATGCGGCAAGACCCCGTCGGGCTCACCCCCCGCATGTAACAAAGCGTGGGTATGCGGACCCCGTTTCGAGAGGCGACCTCCAAAATGGTGTCGCCCTCCTGGAAATCGTACTCCACTCCGTTCAATTTGATTTTTTTACTCATGGCAACTCCTGAATAAATTCTTCAGCTCCAACTCGAGCCGCGCGAGTCCCGCGCGGCTAAAACGCGGCCGTCCGCGTTTCACTCCTTGTAATAAGCCTCGCCCTGGCAGTGCAGACAGGAACCTCCGTGCTTGGACGGATATGGCTCGCCGCAACCCGGACAAATGGCCACCGCCCCGAGCTTGTGCTTGGTCAAAAACTCGGGGGCCACCTTAACGCGTCTCGTCTTGAAAAGGGCCTGGCCCGCCTTCCTGATCTCGCCGTAAAGGGCCCGGTCGTCCTGCTCCTTTTTCGGTTTGAGCTTGAAAAACCAGGTCTTCACCGCCGGATAATCCTCGAGCCGAGAGGGATCGAGGCTGACCCGGACGCCGGCCCCGCTCGCCTTGTCGTAAAGGGTAAGGGCGAAGCGGCCCGAGTCCATGACCCTAAGCCAGCCGTTACCGAGCGAGCAAAGCGTAAGAAGCTGGACCGCGTCGGGAAGACAAGACCTCGTCTCGCAAACGGCGTCGAACAGAACGCCCTCCCCCAGGCTCGAGCGGGCCAACTCGACCATGGGGCCGCCTATCATGAGGCCCGGCGCGGGAAAGCCGTGGAAGTCCCGCACCAACTCCATGTATTCCTCATAAGTAAAGGCCCGGCCCTTGTGGTCCCGGCACCAGAAATCGTCCCTTTTATCGTCCGTCATTCAGTACTTCGCTTCCCGAAAAATTTTCAAAAGTTCCGCGACCGGCCGCGAAAGGTCCCGCCCGCCGGCGAAAATTATCCCGGATTTAATTTTCCCTTTTAAATCCGGCTAACTGTCCGTCTCCCGCGCCCCTTTCAGGGCCGCGAGACAAAAGACATAAAGATGTTAGCATCCATGGGATAAAAGGTCAAACAATAAAGCCCCTTGCGTGGGCCTGGTTTGCCTCCCCCCGAGCCTTGCCCGTAGGGTGCATGATTTTGTTTTAAAAACAAAATCATGCGGGATTTCATCGGCGACAATCAGGCGGGAGAAAATAATTGTCCAATGTTAACGCCGGATTTTGCATGAATTTGGTCGAGTACTTGCCTTGTCAGGGGGTTGGACCACCGCGTTGGAAATTGAATGATCCAGTGTATCGAGTCGGGAGATGGCGTTGCATTATGACTCACATAAGGTATACTTTGACGTGGAATCCGGTTTGCCCAAGCGCGCGCGGGGGGGACTTCTTTCAAGATATCACTTTCAAAAAGACGCGAGCCTGGCCGACGGTTTTTACCGTTATTAGCGATATGGGGTAATACACGACTCACAAGGGGCCAAGGCGCCCATTAACGTTTTTTTGAGATTACGGCCGCGCGCGGGAACGATGACAAAATCCAGATAAGCGAGATGACCATGGAAAGCCCCAATAAGATCCGGCGAAGCAAGGCGCCCAAGACCCGCGGCAAAATAATTAAAAAAATACTTTTCACGTTCTGCGCCCTTTTCCTGTTCCTTGCCGTTCTTGATTTTAGCTGCTGGATATATCTTCGCCGGAACTGGTATTTCAAGATTTTTCGGCCCGATAATGAGTTGATCTATTCCTTACGTCCCGGCGGAAGTTACTCAAGCCCGATTGGAGGAATGACTCCCGGCCACTGGAAACCGGAAGCCCCCAGGGTCACCGTCAAAGTAAACCAGGACGGGTATCGTGGAAAGCCCGTTCCTCTCGCCAAGCAACCCGGTGAATTCCGCGTTATCTGCATGGGTGACTCGATCACCATGGGCCTGGACGTGGAAGAGGATAAAACCTATTGTGCCCTGCTCCAGAAAATGCTTTCCGAAAAAATGCCGGGACGCAAGGTTACCACCATAAACGGAGGCGTTATCAGCTATACCTCCAGGCAGGGTATTTACCTGTTTATAAAAAAGTTCCTGGCCTATAAGCCGGACATGGTCATATGGGCCTACGGGTTCAACGACCAGAGTCCCCTCATTGGACATAAAATACGGGACGTGGACCTTATTCCCATCGCTCCCGGGGCCGAGGCGCCAATTGGGGGCCTGAAAAAGAACGCGATCATGTTCATCATCCACAGGCCAACCCTATGGATGGCGACGCGCGTGATCGGGAGAGTGATATTGCAGGCAAGGGCCGCTAAATTCATGGAGCGACTGGGACAGATAGATAAAAGCAAGCTGCCCGCCCCCAAGTCTACCGAGAAATCATTCGAAAACTCCAAGACGCCGCCCGGGGATTTCAGAATACAACTGCTCTATATTAACGACCTGGCCCGTGAAAACAACTTCCGCATGGTCGTGCTCCACACCTTCGGAACAAGCGACGTCTATGGCCGGATATCCGAGCGGTTCGCCCGTGAAAACGATGTCCCCTATATAGATTTCGCCCAGATTTTCATGTCAAAAAGCATCCTCGCCGGCCAGGGGAAATTCGCCGATCAAGAACCCTATAAATCGATGCTCGAACGATACGAACCCTTCATGAACCCCGGCATGCTTGAAAAATGGCCCCTCCACTACCTGACGACCGATAACCTCCATCCAAACGACTTAGGTCACCACCTGATCGCCACCGAACTGACCAAGACCATATTGGAGCAAACGCCAAGACGATAGGAGAAGCCATAATCGACTGGGCTTATTTTTATCACTGAGGTGGAGAACCGGATCAAGGAAGGCAAGAACGCGCTCGATTGGGACAAGACCGGCCGTCACGGTTCCGACGCCAACCTTGCCCGTTTGAAGATGGGCGTGGCGGCCTGCAACCTTGTGCAACTGATCCGGGGGTGGGGGGGCTTTCGGCGAGGAGGTCCGCCACTCGATGGAGTGGCTAATCCTTCGTCTAATCAAGGTGGGGTAAGGACGTCGTATCATGCCCGGCGGTGGCGCTCGCGTCACTTCGGCCTTTCCGCCGGCACATCACCGCCGGGCGGTTTTCGGTTATGGTCATACCGTTCGTGATCGCTATGGGGAAATTATTTAAATTGACAGCGGGGATTGCGGGGTGGTATGTTCAAACGGCGTTTTAAGGGAATCAACGCCGCCGTTTTTGTCCGCCAGTTGATCGAGCAAACGTCCGGAAGACGAGGTCGGCGGGCGAGATGGCGGCTTACCGCGTAATCTCAGACAATTTGACCGGGACGGAAACCATCGTGGACTCCGATACGATTAAAGATAAAGAGGGCCCGCGGCTTCGGTGGGCGGCGCTTTTGGTTCCGGCGGTGGTCGGGACCGCGGCCAACCTCTGGCACGGGGCCTTCATCATAGACGACACCTACATCGGACTCCGTTATATCGAGAACCTGGTCCGGGGCCGGGGGTTCGTGTTCAACCAGGGGGAGGCGGTGCTTTCGATTTCCAGCCCGCTTTACTGCCTCCTTTTGGCGCTCTTGCGCTGGACGGGCCTGGACCTCGAGTGGAGCGCGGTGTTCTTAAACGTGGTCTTTGTGGCGGTGATGCTGGTCCTGGTCGGGCTGATCGCGCTCCGGAGCCTAAAACCGCCGCTTACTCTGGCGCTGGGCCTTTTGATCGGTCTTTTTCCGTTGACGTGGTTCACGGCCAATTCCGGGATGGAGACCGGGATGAGCATGGTCGCGGTTTACGGGACGTTCCTGGCCCTTTTCACCGGCCATTGGTTCTGGGCCGGCGTCGCGGCTAGCGTGGCGGTGCAGGTCCGGCCGGACGGGGTCCTGCTGATCGGGCTGGCCGCGGCGTACGTCGCGCTCAAGGACCGACGCAAGCTGTGGCAATTCCTGCTCCCGCTCGCGGTCCTGGCCCTGCCCTGGCTGATCTACGCTACGGCGACCTACGGCTCCCCCATCCCGACCTCGATCATGGCCAAGCGCGCCAACCACGCCACCGCCGCCCCGGTAATTATAAAACGAATCGGCGGACTTCTCCTGCTGATCTTCCCGATCTCGATTTTCTCCCTGGTCGGGATGATCCGGGCGGCTCGGGAGCGGTCCGAGCTTCTCTTGATCGCGGCCTGGATGGCGCTGTACATGGCGGGGCTGGTCGCGGCCGGGATTGACCTTCTCCAGTTCATCTGGTATTTCAGCCCGCTGGCGCCGGGCATGGCGCTCATGGCGGCGTACGGGATTGACGGGCTTGCCGAAAAATGGGCGGCGCGGCGGCCGGCGACCGACCAAAGGCGCCGGACCGCGGGCCGGGCGGCGCTGATATATTTTATCGCGTTGGCGGCCGTCTTCGGTGCCTTGACCGTTCCGCTAAAACATTTCCTCGTCCTGACCGGCCATGACCGGGTCGTGAAATACCTCATGATCGGAAAGTGGATCAACGACCACGCCCGGCCGGACGACGTGGTGATGGTGGCCGAGTGCGGGGCCTTGGGCTATATGCTGATGGATCATTACGTCCTTGACCAGTCCGGGCTCAACAACCCGGAGGTCTATGAAGTCTGCCGGCCCGGGCCCGCGCCCGGACCCAAGGCCCCCCCGGATTTCCGGCCCCGATTTCTCACCAGGGAATGCGAGCTCGCGCTCATCAGGGAACGGCGGCCCGATTACATCATGACCTTTGAAATGTTCATGCACGTCGGCGAGCTGGCCCAGGACCCCTGGTTCCGAAATTCCTACCGCCGCGTTGATCTCGGCGACGATAAGCTCAACTCCTATATCCTACTGGAGAAGGTACGATGAGGCTTGAGGCGCTAGGCGCGTGAGTGGGGGCGCCCGCGTAAAAAAACTTGTCCGAGAACAATTCTTGAAAATCAAATCCAGCCGGTAACGTAACCGCGCAAACCGAGGTCCGGACCCGATGAATGGAGATAAGATCGCCAAAAACTCAAAAAAGTCCTTGGACTGACGATATCATGCTCCAGGAGGTGGATGAACTCTTCGACATTGTCGACCCGATGGAAGATGACGGCGACGACTCCCGATCTCCCCGCCATACCCGCCACGCCGTCATTCTTCGCGCCGCGCCTTCGGCGCTTGGGTCCTTTCTTAACCTCATTCCCAGGGTTCCGGACGCTCCCGCGTCCTCCACTCCTGGGCTGTAGACCTTCGCCCCGTTCGGGGCTTTGCGGGAGCGACAAGTATAGGTGCTTTGGCTGGGCGGCGCGGGCCGCGAATAAGACACGGCCGCGAGGAGAGGCGTGGCGGCGGGGTGGCCCATCGCAATATTGTCTTCAATATTGCGTTGGCGGCGAAGCCGCAGGCTGATCGCCTCTGACGCCAATCGTATTGAAAGGCCTTTTTCAAGTGGAGAAGCTAAAAACAATCCGCGCGTAATTTAGGAAATAGCAATACTCAGCCAGCGGCTACGCCGGGTCACCCTCCTGTCATCCTTGCATGCTATATAATGTCTTGAACTCTTCTGAAATATTTTCCAATTCTTCCGAATATCCTGTTTGAAAAACCCTGTCAAACACTTCAATGACAATAATGATGTATGAAGTGGCTAGGTGAATGGCCATTTCGAATTTCTTCTCATCCTCTGTATTTGGTTCGATGACAATCTTTAATCCTTCCTTATCGCCCTCCTTAATGTAACTATTCCCCGTATTAACTGTTGCATGTGTAAACTGGCACAAATGGGAGTATATAAGATGATAGGCGTTTTCATACCCGACTTCCCTTGCCATTTCAAATATCTTCACTGGACTCCATGCTGACTTGACGGGATAGTTATCTTTAACTCTCTTATATTCTGCCTCTTGCCAATCGAGTATCAATTGTTTTTCTGAATCCCCATAGCTATTCACATCCATGCCGTATATCTTATTGTACGCCTGGCGCAGACGGTTCTTGTGTACGAAATAGTACTCTACAAACAACTTTATTCTGCCGCTAACGTCTTTATCTATATACTCTAATGTAATATAACTTTCCAGGAGAGACCTGATAAGGCAATATGAATCTTCGAGAAATCCCTTCTCCAATAAATTTTGGGTTGCCAAACTTGTCTTTAAAGCCTTCCATGTAAGATGGGCGGTTGTTCCCTTCCAAAGTAATATTTCCTCAGCTTCCTCCTGGTCTTTATCGTCAGCTTCAAGAGTCTGGATGGAAGAGGCGATTTCACAGGACTTTGCCCAAACGCGTTCATTGAAATCAAAATACTTCTTAAGGCCAGGGAATGTCTTTCTGGCAGAGAAGTTTTTTAATCCTCCCCAATGTTCGCAAAAGTTATTCGATTTTTTCACTTAGATATTTCTCCATAATATTCGGTTGCCATTTTACTTGCGCGGCGACCCATTTTCATAAAATGCATGGGTGGCGCGTCGTTATCTGAGCATTGCATATTTAAAATCAAGCGTGGATTGTTTTTCACTTCTCTACGTAAAAGAGGGGCTATCATTACGATTGTCGTTATAGGCGATTGGATCGCAACTTGCCGCCTATACGATATTGAAGACAATATCGCGTGATGGTCCCCGCACTCAATGTGGAATATCTGTCTATTTTTGATCTTCAGCTTTCGCTTTCTCAGCTTCAGCTTTTGCCTTATCAGCTTCAGCTTTTGCCTTATCAGCTTCCGCTTCCGCGATTTTTACTGCGGCCTTAGTTTCGGCGACTATCCTAGCTTGTTCAAGAGCCACTTCAATGAGTTCTGCCATCTGGTCGTCTTTGATATTTTGATTTGCGCCGATCATACAGAGGTTGAACATGGCCACACTAAGATAAGCCGCCGCTTCATCTTTCTCGGAAATCTTTGTTACGTTTTCTATTAATTTTCCTTTCGTGGATGCGTCCAAGCCATCAATATCGTTAATTGCTTTAATTGTCGCGCTGGAATCGAACTCAGAATCAATAGTTTTAAATACGTCGGCGCCGTATATGCATGCCTTGCCGGCCGAGTAATTAACGATATAAGCAGTCACAGAATCTCCATTGGCGGCATTAATTTGCGAATTGTTCGTGGGATAGATATAAGCGGCTGAAGTGTCGGGGTTCCAAACGTAAATTTTGTCCACTGGTTCTTTATCGCTTCCCGTTAATTTGACGTAACTTATTTGAGGTTTAGGTGCTCCAGTTACAAACTCTCTCCAACTACATCCAGCCAGCATGGATAAAAAAGGAAGAAGAATGAATAATCTGTACATATCGTGCTCCTCTCTCGTCATGTTTGATTTCACTGATGAAAACCATAGCGCCAAAGTTCCAAATTAAGTATTATAATGTATTTTATATTCAACACAATACATTGAAAGAAAAGGGTATATCCCTAAAAACGATGCAATTAAAGATGAACCTGATTGAGGCCGCTGCAAAAATATTAAAATAGGAAATATTTAGAATTTACGAGAAAGTAGTTACTAGAGTTTTCGGCATCCCGTCTGGATGCATATCCGCATAATTATAGCAAAAAGCCAATTTGCAACGTACTTTAATTATACCATATATATTTATACCAAATTAATTAAATGCTGTCAAGCAAAAAGTGAATGACAGGCATTAGTAGCGAGGCGGCATGCATCTTTATAAAATGCATGGATGACTTAGCTGCGAGCAGAGCATTGCTTTTTTCAAAGGCAAGCGGGCAATTTTTTTACCTTCCATTTGAACGGCGCGTTTTCATAACTATCGGCGCTGGAGGCGTTCAGCCCGCGGCTTCGCCGCCCACGCAATATTGAGGACAATATCGCGATGGGCCACCCCGAGGAGAACGGTGGAAAGACGGGGTAGCGAGAGAGGCGCGGCCCTCGACCCATCCCGCTTTGCGGGACCCGCGCGGTTTCTACGAAACCGGGCGGGTCACCCCCCTTCCTTTCATCCTGGCCCTTTTCGTTCTATAGTCTGAGTATCCTGACGCTCGCGGCGTTTTCACTCGCCGCGTCCGCGATCCCTCTTCCTGGAGGCTATTATGAAAATGACCTTTGTCTGGCGCTCGGTTTTCCCGGTTATCCTGGCCCTTGTCTTTACGGGCTGCACGATCAACGTGGGTCTCAAGAAGAAGCCGCTCGATTTTCAGCCCTCCTCGGCGGCCCCGGAGCGGACCCCGATTTACGAGAGCGGCGGCTATATTATCGCCCGGGCCTCGATGCACAACCACACGGTATTCAGCGACGGCTGCCGGGCGCCGGAGGACCTTCTGGCCATGGCCAAGGACCAGGGCATGGCCATCCTGGCTTACACCGACCACCGGGAGGACAAGATATGCCTGGGCAAAAAGGGCCTGGTCTGCGGCAAGGTCGGCGGGGTCGAGGCCGCGGGTTACGACGTTTACTACGACAAGCTGCGCGAGATGCAGGCCAAGGGCAGGGACGAGGGAATTATCGTTCTCAAGGGGATCGAGGTCATTCCCCATTTCTGGAATTACGGCAAGGCCCCGAACCTGGTGCTGGACGGGCTTCAGCATCACTTCACGGTCTACGGTATCGAGGACCCGGAGATTTTCGAGAACATGCCCGTCCGCCGTCAGATGACGCTCGATCCCGAGCCCATTCCGGGGGCCACTCCCTGGCAGGAGTTCGTGGATTATATCGTCGATAACGGCGGCATAGTTCACGCGGTTCACGTCGAGGCGGGGGAGGACCGCTGGATAGGGCCGGCCCACGGCTTTTGCCCCCCTCCCATCGAGAACCTGCACCGGCTGAAAAGGCTGACCGGCTTCTCGGTGCTGCCCGAGGCCTGGCACGAGAAGACCGGCGGCCCGGGCGGCTATTGGGACACGACCCTCATCGAGTACATGGCCGGCGTCCGGGAGAGGCCCATGTGGGCCATGGCCGACGCGGACTACCATTGCGATGGCAGCCTGGCCATCTCGACCACGTTGATGTACATGCGCGAGCTCACGGAGGACGAGGTCTACAACTGCCTGCGGGAGGGAAGGATGGTGGCCCTGGCCGGCGACGCCTTCCAGGACTCGTACGTTTCCGAGTGGTCCGTTTCCGGCCCGGGCGGCCCGAGGTCACCCCTCATGTCGGGCGAGGAGATCAAGCTGAAAGGGACGCCTCAAGTCCGGTTCTCCCTCGATCGGCCGGTCGAGGGATGCGTGACCCGGCTGATACGAAACGGCGTGGTGGTCGAGGAGACCGAGGGCGCCGAGCTGACCTTTGCGGACGCCGAGCTGGCCGCCGTTCCCATGCCCGCCTTTTACCGGGTCCAGGTGGTGGGACCGGTGGCGGACAGGGGCTACTATGAGGGCGACACCATCAACGCGAGCCTTCTTTTCACCAACCCCATATTCGTCCGCTTCGAAAGGTAAGGGGGGATTGAGATGAAGACGGCGGGAAGTCTTGGTTTTAGAGGGGCCGCGATGGCGGCGCTTTGGATTCTGGCGGCGGGCTGCAACCTCGGGGTCTTCAACAAGGACCCGGTCCCGCTCGGTCCTCCCCCGTCCGAGCCCGAGAGGACGCCGATCTACGAGGACGCGAGCTATATCATCGCCCGGGCGTCCCTTCACAACCACACCACCTTCAGCGACGGCTGCCGCGCGCCGGAGGACCTGCTCGAGCTGGCCGAGCGCCAGGGCATGGCCATCCTTTCCTACACGGACCACCGGGAGGGGACCTTTTGCATGGGCTCGGGCTCGAGGTTTTGCGTAAAGGCCGGCGGGGTCGAGGACGTGGGATACGACGTTTACTACGAGCGTCTTCGGGAGATACAGGGCATGGCCCTTGACCGGGGCATGATCGTGACCAAGGGGGTCGAGGTTTCTCCTCCCTGGATGTACAACCGGGGCAAGGCGCCCGGCTTCATGCTGGAGGGGCAGAACCGGCACTTCACCGTCTACAACGTGGAGGACCCGGAGATACTGGCCAACATGCCCGTGAGGAACCAGCTCACCTTCAAGCCCGAGCCCATGAGCGACGTATGGGGACCGCTCCAGGAGTTCGTGGATTACCTGGACGAGAGGGACGCCATAGTTCACGCGGTCCACGTCGAGTCCGACCAGGACGACTGGTACGGCCCGGTGCACCTGATTACCCAGGCCCCCGTTTACAGCGCCATGCTCGAGCGCGTCACCTGTTTCTCGGTGCTGCCCGAGGCCTGGGAATACGTGGGCCGGCCGGGCGGCATATGGGACTCGGTCCTGCTCGAGTACCAGGCCGGAACGCGGGACCGCCCCCTTTGGGCCGCGGCCGACGCGGACTACCACGGACCGAGGAGTAGCCTGGCCCGGGCGACAACCTTGTTCTACATGAAGGAGTTCACCGAGGCGGAAGTCTACAACTGCATGAGGGAAGGACGCATGGCGGCCCTCTCAGGCGACGCCTTCCAGGACGTCTACGTTTCCAGGTGGAACGTCTCGGACGGCGGGGTCCCGGCGGACGATGTCATGCTGGGACGTAGTCTGACCTTGAGCCGGGCGCCCAGAATCAGGTTCTCCCTGAACAAGCCAGTGGACGGGTGCGTGACCCTACTTGTAAGGAATGGTGTCGTCATTTCCGAGACCCCCGGCGTGGAGATTGATTACGTGGACGAGGAACGGGGATCGAGCCGGGAGCCGGCCTATTACCGCGTCGAGGTGCGAGGGCCCGCGGCCGGCCGGGAGTACTACGAGGGAGACACCATACCCGAGAGCGAGCTTTTCGTGAACCCCATCTTCGTCAAGTTCGGTCCAAGACCGTAAGGGAAGAAAAATGTCGAGACCGGCCCGCTCGTCTATTGTCCTTGGTTTGCTCGCGGCCGCCATTTTGGCGTTTATGGCCGGCTCGTGCGTGGTCCCATATCCCGACCCCAAGAGGATCGAGCTTGAGGCGGCGGCGGGCGGGCCCGAGCGGACGCCCGTTTACCGGCATGGCGGCTATATCGTGGCCCGGGCGTCCCTTCACAACCACACGACCTTGAGCGACGGCTGCCGTAGCCCGGAGGACCTGCTCGATCTGGCCCAGGCCCAGGGAATGGCCATCCTGGCCTACACCGACCACCGGGAGGGAAAAATCTGCGTGGGCAAGGCCGTCTGCCTCCAGATCGGTGGGGTGGAGAAGATCGGTTACGACGCGTATTACAAGCGGCTCCGTTCCATACAGTCCCAAGCCGCCGAGCGGGACATGATCGTCCTGAAGGGGGTCGAGGTCTCTCCTCCCTGGCTATACAACTACGGCAGGTTCCCGAATATCGTGGTGGGCGGGCAGCATCGGCATTTCACGGTCTACGATATCGAGGACCCGTCGATCCTGGCGGACATGCCGGCCCGCCGGGAGGTCAAGATCACACCCGAGCCGTATCCGGGGGACGCGCCGTACCAGGATTTCGTGGATTACATAGTCGAGGCCGGCGGTATCGTTCACGCGGTCCACGTCGAGTCCGGCCGCGACCAGTGGATAGCCACGGCGCATTTCGTGACGGCCGCACCCGTGTATGACCTTCATCTCGATCGCGTCACGGGCTTCTCGGTCCTGCCCTCGGCCTGGCGCGAGAGGACGGGAGGCCCGGGCGGGCTGTGGGACTCGACCCTTCTCGAGTACCAGGCGGGCATGAGGGACGCCCCTCTTTGGGCCTCGGCGGACGCGGATTACCACGGACCCTCCGGCAGCCTGGCCAACGCCACCACCCTTTTCTACATGAGGGAGTTCACCGAGAGCGAGGTTTACCGCTGCATGAGGGAGGGCCGCATGGTCGCGCTGCAAGGAGAGGCCTTCCAGGACGTCTTCGTTTCCAAGTGGTCGGTAAGCGGGGAAGGTGGTCCCGACGAGGCGGTGATGAGCGGACGCTCGATCATTATCACCGGGACGCCCCGGATAGATTTTTCCCTCAACGTCGAGGTTGGCGGCGTGAAGGCCCGTCTTATTCGTAACGGCGTGGCAATCCGAGAGTTCGAGGGAGTCGGTTTTTCCTATCTTGACGAGGAGGCGGGCGAGTCGGCCGAGCCGGCCTATTACCGGGTCGAGCTGGTTGGGCCACGGGCAAAAAGCACGGCCACCATGGCGGAAAGCGAGCTTTTCGTGAACCCCATCTTCATAAGATTCGAGCGTTGAGGCTCGGGCGGTTTGGCGTTATTCGGGCTGGTTAAGGACGTCCCTTACGATCCTTAGCAGCTCGATCCGTCCGAAGGGTTTCTTGAGGGACCCCCTCGCCCTGGGGGGGGCCACCTCGGCCACGGGCCCGTCCGAGATATAACCGCTGGCAAAGACGATCCGGGCCGCCGGGTCGATCTTCCAAAGTTCCTCCGCGCAGAGCTTGCCGTCCATGCCCGGCATGATGTAATCGAGGACGACCAGGTCCACGGGTTTTTCCCAGGCCTTGTAAATCTCGAGGGCGGTCTGGCCGTCGGGCGCGGTGAGCACCTCGTATCCGGCGGAGGAAAGCATCCTTCGCGCTATGTCCCGTATATTTTCCTCGTCGTCCACGATAAGGACCGTTTCCTTTCCTCCCTCGGCCCCGTCCTCGCGGAAAAGGGCCGAGTCGGGCACCTCCCCCAGCGCCTGGATCACGGGAAAGTAAACCTGGAAGGTCGTTCCAATATCGGGTTCGCTTCGGCAGGTAACGTGGCCGCCGTGGTTCTTCACGATGCCGAAGACCAACGACAGGCCCAGGCCCGTTCCCTTGCCCGGGGCCTTGGTGGTGAAGAAGGGCTCGAAGATATGCTCGAGCGTCTCAGCCTCCATGCCCGTTCCGTTGTCGGACACGGTAAGGGCCACGTGTTCTCCCACCCCGGCGTCCACGTGCCTGGCCGCGTACTCGGGCCCGAGGGTCACGTTCTCGGTCGAGACGGTGATGACTCCGCCTCGAGGCAGGGCGTCCTTGGCGTTGACCGTGAGGTTCATGAGGACCTGCTCGATCTGGGCGGGATCGGCGTTAACGGTCTTGAGGCTCCGGGCCAGGTTGGACTGGAGCTCGATGGACTTGGGCATGGTCCGAGCCAGCAGCTTCAGGACCTGCTTGGCCGAGTGGTTTAGGTCGATGGGCCTGAACTTGCTCTCGACCCGCCTGGAGAAGGTCAAAAGGGACCGGGTCAAATCCTCGCCCCTTTTGGCGGCCCTGATTATCTCCATGGCCTCCCGGTGGCTGGGGCAGGTCTTGTCCAGGTCCATCAGAATAAGGTCGGCGTAGCCATGGATGGCCTGGAGAAGGTTGTTGAAGTCATGGGCCACGCCCCCCGCCAGGGTGCCAACCGCCTCCATCTTCTGGGAATGCCTGAGCCGGGTCTCCATGCTCTTCTGCTCGGTAAGGTCGATAAGGGAGGCGAAAAGAAACCGCGGCCCTCCCCTTTCGTCGGGAATGGCGGCGGCGTTGAACAGGCAGGGAACGGCCGGTCCCGAAAAGGTCCTGGTCGATATTTCCCTGGCCTTGACGGCCCCCGATACTTTGAGACCGATCATGAGTTTCGAGAAACTCTCCGAGTCTTCCCCCGCGTCGAGCAGGCCGACGCTCTCGCCCTCGAGCTCGCCCGGCTCGTACCCGTGCATGGAGGAAAAGGCCTCGTTCACGTAGAGGATTTTTCCCGCCAGGTCCGTTATCACGTTGCCGTACCCGGCCGCGTCGGAGATGATCTTGAATTTGCGGTGCTCGTCCTCGGCCCTTTCGCGCTCGCCGATCTCGAGCCTTAGCTTCTCGTTGACCCTGGTCAACTCCTCGGTCCTGGTCTTGACCAGTTCCTCCAGGTGGGCTTTGTATTTTTCCACCTCCTCCTGGGCCTTTTGCCGCTCGCTTACGTCGCGGGAGATGCCGAAAAGCACGGTCTCGCCGTCCCACTTGCCCCTGGTCACGATCGTCTCGACGGGAATAAGGTCGCCGCTTTTGGTCATGAGGGGTATGGAGCAAAGGCTGGTCTTGCCCTCGAGCATGTCCGCCACGACGGCTGCGGCCTCTTGTCTTCTCTCGGGAGGATGCAGGTCGAGGACGTGCATCTTTCCAAGCTCGCTCTCGGAGTATCCGAGGCGGCGGGCCACGGTCGAGTTGAAATGAATTACTTTTCCGCCCGAGTCGAGGACGGTGATTAGATCGTCGAGGGCGTTGAAAAGCGACTCGAGGTTTTTTCGCTCTTCCCGGGCCCGCCGCTCCGCCCGGACCCTGGCCACCATTCCGCCGATCTGGCCGGCCACGGACTCGATAATGTGTCGGGCGTGCTGGGGAATTTCTCCCCTTCCCTTGGAGGCCAGATTGAGAGCGGCCACCACGCGGCCCTCGAAGAGTATGGGAATAACGGCGAGACCCAGAAGGCCCTCCTCTATACGAACGCCCGTTTTATTCTCGGCCACATCATTGTAAACGCCGTAAACGGGCTTTCCTTCCCGGACCAGGCGCGCCTGGTAAGAGTCTTTGGCGAAATGCTTTCCTTCCTCGATGAAGGCGCCGGACAACCCGGCGTGGGAGACAAGGTCGAGTTCCCCCGTGGACTCGTGAACGATATATACGCCGCCGCAGTCGATTCCCTCTATCTTCAGGATCGCCGCCAGGAGACGGTCGAAATATTCCCTGAAGCCCCGGCTCTCTCCCAGCACCCGGCAAATGTCCCGTTGAATCTCGACCAGGCGCTCGAGTTCCTTCAGGCGGGACGGTTCATCCCCTATATAAAAGTCCTCGGTTTTTTCCGGCCCGGCGCCATCGTATTTTTCGTCCATATCGATACTTATCTCATATCAGGTTTCCAAATTCCACCCGGCCGCAGATAAGTTAAGCGGGAAGTCATGGCGGGGTCGTCGTCAAAAGAAGCCTATCGGTAAAATGTAGCCGATTTTCGGAAGGGTTGCAGGAAAAAATAATGGCCGGGAATATGTCATGCGCGCCTCGGTTGGATCTACGGCTTTGTTCCAACCACGGTCCAGCTATAGCCGTGCCTGTGGCGGGCGACCACCTCGGTGAAACCTCCGTCGCGCAAAAGGTCCAGGGCCTCCTGCTCGGCGTAGTACTTGGCCCAGGCGGGGTTAAGCTGATCGTAGATAACGAGTCTTCTTACGTCGGCGTCAACTCGGCCCAGCACGTTTCGGGCGTATTCCCGCATTGGCAGCGGCAGATAATAGCACGCTCTGATATATAGCCGGAGGGGCACGTCCAGTATCCTGGCGAGGGTCTCGAGCAAGGCGTGGGGAAGACGCGGAGTCAGGAGACGCAATATGCCGGTGACGAGCATATAGGTCCGGTTCCCTTCCTTGCCGTAAAGCCATATGGCCATCTTGCCGCCAGGCTTCAGGGCCTCGAAGGCCGCCTTGACCGCGGGAAGTGGATCGGGAATATGATGAAGAACTCCCACCGAGAACACGTAATCCAGGTCCCCGGAGGGGGGAAGCTCGTCGCCTCGGACGTTAAGAAAGGTGACCCTCTCCTTGTCTTTTTCCAGGTTTTTCTTCAGCACTGAAAAGGCCGCGGAAGGCTCGACGGCGATGACGCTCTTAGCCCCGGCCTCGAGCAGCATGGACACGATACGGCCGGTGCCGCTTCCAATGTCCGCCGCTTTCGCGCCTTTTATTTCCTCCAGAAGAAGGGGAGGAGAAAAGAGGTCCCGGAACAACTCCAGCGATGCGTAATAGCCTTCATTGTCCTGGTACGCGAGCCATTGCTCCCCAAAATCATTTATCGTTTTATCGCGCAGCGATTCACTCATAACGAATTTAATCTCTTCAACTTACCCGCCGGCCAGTCATGGCCCATACCATTTCCCGGGCGATGAGGGTTTGCCTATTCCCATATGATCTCCGGGCATCCCTCGCCGCTTTTGCCCTCCTCGGCGGCCCAGGCGCAGTCGGAGCAGGTCTGGAAGTCCCCGCTGAAAATCTCCCCGTCCACGCGGACGTACACCTTGTCGATCTTATAGAAAAGATCGGAGAGGTTCTTGCAAACCACCAGGGCCATGGCGTCCAGCTTCTCCTCGGCCGACTCGTCCTCGTGGCCGGATTGGTACTGGACCAGCACGTCAGCCACGCCGTTGCCGTTCGCGTCCTTGATGATACAGCCGCAATCGTAGCCCTCGGCTCGGAGAAGACCCTTAATCATGTCGGCGTCGAGTTCCATGTCCTTCTCGGCCGAGCCGGCGGACATGGCCACTTCCTCCTCGTCGTCGTAAGATTCCAGCGGCGACCTGGTCGCGCCGCCCGAGTAACCGCCTCCGCCGCTTCCCAGGGCGACCGAGCCCGAGCTATCCTCGGCGTATTCCTCCTCCGCGGGGGACGCGGCCTTTTTGGATGCGCAACCGAAAACGGAAAGGGAAAGCGCGAGAATTCCCACTAGAACGAAAAAACCTTTCATGGATTACCTCCTTGCCCGGACCATGACAAAGGTATCCAAGAGCGGAAGGATTGTCAATTCTCCTCAAGGCGCCAAGAGAAAAAGTCCGGCGGACGGGTAAATGGCCCGCCCGCCGGAGAACGGCGAGATATATCACCTGCCGTTGGGATTATGTCCGAAATGCACCTGCATGTTGACCGCCACGCCGCCGTCGGGATCGCCGTTGGTCAGGTGGTAGCCGGCCGGCGTGCGCATGGCGTTCTCGTCGATGTCCATGGCCATGAACATGTAGCCCACGTCGAACTTGAACCACACCCAGTCAGCCGGTCCCGTCCAGAAGCCCAGGTAAGGATAGGCCATGAAAAAGGGAGTGCTCTCGCTCACCGTGCGGCCGATATCGGCGCCGCCGGCCTGGACCTCAAGGGCGCCCCATCCAAACTGGCTGCCAAGGGCAAGGCCAACGTTGGGCGAAAGGTCGGGGTTCCACTCGGCGAAGAACCCGCCCGCGCCCATCTCCAACTTCGAGAAACGGCCCTCGGCGCTCTTCTCCTGGGAATGGCCCCAACCGAAGCCGCCGAAGCGAAGCTCGTCGATTATCGCTCCTCCCATGCCCCCGAAGAGAACAATGTTCTGATCGAAACCGCCCATGCCCCGGCCGCGGGTCATGGGGTCGAAGGCCTCCCAGTCGATGGTGATCGCAGTAAAGGTCGGACCGCCGAAACCGCCCGAACCCCCGAAGCCGCCGAAATTAAGGTCGCCGTCGCCCATGTCCAGCCTCGAGAAATGGCCGCCTCCATCCCCCACGATGGCCGGGTCCAGCTTGGAATCCAAGGCCACTCCCGCGCTCGCGGGCGCGCTGAAAAGGACCGTCGCCACCAGCAATAAACTCCCCAATCCCAAAACAATCTTCCTTTCCATTTTTCATCCTCCCTTTCCAATAAGCTTTTTCTTTTCACCTACCGGACTTTTCCGCAACTAAATTTTTTCCCCGCTTCTTCAGCCCCGGAAAAACACGCGTCTCGCGGCGCCCATGTTACTCCAATTCAACGCGGCGAGCCGGAATGTGGCTGAAAAGCCGCATCCCCCATCGAGGCTTTCCGGGAAAGCTTCCTTTAAATTGGCAACTATTACGCCCATTTGTTCCACCTTTCATCGGGCCGCGTCTTCCCGCCATATTATAGACGCGTCCTTTAACTTTGTCATATTAAGCAACGGCGGCGCCAAAGAGACCGATTTTTTATGGGCCGCCGGTCCGGAAGATAAATGGGGTTTTTTTCCGTCTACGCCGATTGTCACGCCGGACATCCTTTAACCACTCCTTTTTTCACCCTCAATTCGAGGTCCTTGTCTACGGAAAAACGTCAGAATAATATTTCTATAATCTCAATAGTTAAGCGAATATGCAAGCCGCCGTGAACGCCCCTATCCCCTCTTTTTTCCGGGGTCTTATTATTTTACTCACTTTGCTTCTGGCCGCGACAATATTAGGGGGCGTTAATTATTATTGCCATGGACAATTATTTGTTATATGCTGTTCTGACCGAAAGGTAAAAAAGCAACCTTTGGCGGCGCTGGCCGCAATAAAGAATGACGCCGAGCGAGGAGAGACATGAGAAAATTTACCTACCACAACCCGGGAAAGATGCTCTTCGGAGAGGGGGCCATAAAGAGGACGGCCAAGGAAGCGGCGGCCCTGGGCGGCTCGAGGGCGCTCCTGATAACGGACGAGGCCCTGGCCGAAAGCCCCATGGTCGAGGCGGTGAAGGCGGCCCTGGGCGACCTTCTGGCGGCGACCTTTTCCGGCGTCATTCCCGACACCGGCCTCGAGGTCATCGAGGAGGCGGCCCGGCTCGGTTTCGAAAAGGAGGTTGACCTGGTGGTGTCGGTGGGCGGCGGAAGCTCGATCGACACGGCCAAGTCCGCGGCGGCCATGCTGGGGGCCGGCCCGGAGGGCGGCTCGATCAGGGACATGGTGGGCTACGGCAAGCTTCCGCGCGCTCCCCTCCCCCATATCGCCATCCCCACCACGGCGGGCACCGGATCGGAGTGCACATCCATGGCCCTGGTCAAGGACAGGCAAAAGCACGAGAAGCTCCTGGTCATGGACCCCCGCCTTATTCCCGCGGTCGCCATACTCGATCCGGCCTTGACCGTGTCCCTGCCCAAGGGGCTTACCGCCTCGACCGGCATGGACGCCATGACCCACGCGGCCGAGGCCATAATGTCCAGGAACGCCATTCCCCCGACCGACGCCCTGGCGGTCCACGCCATCTCCGTGATAGCCGAGTATCTTCCCCGGGCGGTGGACAAGGGCGACGACCTCGAGGCGAGGTCCATGACGCTCATCGCCGCGGCCGAGGCGGGACAGGCCTTCACCAACGCCTACGTCGGAGTGGTCCACGCCATGGCCCACGCCCTGGGCGGGATCGCCGGCGTGCCCCACGGCCTGGCCAACGGCATACTCCTGCCCGCGGGAATGGAATACAACGCCCTGGCCGTGCCCGAGCGGGTGGCCCTTATCGGCAAGGCCATGGGCATGGAGCTTTCGGGCGACCCGAAAAAGGACGCCATGTCGGCGGCCAAGGCCATGAGGGAGTTCGCCCGGAGCGTGGGCATCCCGGACCGCCTGAAGCACGCGGGAGTCGAGCCGTCCTGCCTGGCCGACGCGGCCATCCTGGCCATGGCCGACTCGTCCATGCTCAGCAACCCCAGGAAACCCGAGGAGCCAGGCGAGATCGAGGAGCTTCTTAAAAATTGCCTGTAACTCGATCCAATGGCCGCCGCGAAAAAAACCAGGGTATCCCATAGCTCGCTATATGGGCGAGCATAGCGAGAAGGTCAAGATAAGTATGTCCCTGGAATTCTGGGCGACCCGGAGAAGAGGATGCTGGAAGTTATGCAGTGACCTTCAAGCCAGGGTCGCCCACGCATATTGCGTGGGTGAGCGAAGCGAACGGGCTTCAGTCTTCGTGGCCGAGGGCGCTTGGAGGCGTTTTCCGGCGAGTTCCGGCCGGCGTGGGATGGTCCCGATAGCGGGAGAAAATCAGCCCGCGGCTTACGCCGCCCATGCATGATGCATGGGCGACCCTGCCGCGCCTCGACTCGCGGCGGTGTCTTCTTCGCGGCCCCCGCCGCCCTGCCAAAGTACCCATCCGGCTCCGCCGGCCCTGGACGCGGGGTGGCCCATCTATAAAAATGCATGGGTGGCGTAGCCGCGGGCTCAGTATTATATTATTCGAAGGCGGGCGCGCGATAATTTTAAACCTCTCCATTTGGTCGAGACTTTTTTATTATAATCGGCGTTGGAGGCGCTTGGCCCGCGGCTTCGCCGCCCACGCATTATTGAAGACAATATCGCGATGGGCCATCCAGCGACGGCCCGGCAAAAAGATTTCCGGGTTAGCCTTAGAACAAATGAGCCGCTCATTCGATCGGCCGATCTTCCGGGCCTTTATGCCCGAATGGAGGGACCATGACTTTGGACGCGCGCGTTGACAAGCTCTTCAGCGAGGAGGAGCGGATACTCAGGCGGTCGGTCAGCCGCTTCATCGAGAAGGAATACCTGCCCATCATCGGCGACTGCTACGAGGAGGGGCGCTTCCCCACCGAGCTGATCAAAAGCGTCGCGGAACTGGGCGTACTGGGCATGAAGATCGAGGGCTACGGCTGCGCCGGCATGAGCAACGTCTGCTACGGCGTGGCCAACGAGGAGCTCGAGGCGGGCGACACGGGCCTTCGGTCCTTCGTCAGCGTCCAGTCTTCGCTGGTCATGCATCCGATTTTCGAGTTCGGGAGCGACGAGCAAAAGGAGAGGTGGCTCCCGGCCATGGCCAGGGGAGAGGCCATCGGCTGCTTCGGACTGACCGAGCCCCACGGCGGCTCCGACCCCGCCTCGAACAAGACCCACGCCAAAAGGGACGGCGGCGACTGGATTCTTAACGGGTCCAAGATGTGGATCACCAACGGGACCCTGGCCGACGTGGCCCTGGTCTGGGCCCGGACCGACGAGGGCGCCCGGGCCTTCCTGGTCGAAAAAGGCGCGCCCGGCTTCGAGTCCCGCGACATAAAAAGGAAGATCAGCATGAGGGCGTCCATCACCTCGGAGCTTTCCTTCCAGGACGTCCGCGTGCCCGACGAAAACCGGCTGCCGGGAGTGACCGGTCTCAAGCAGGCCCTAATGTGCCTCAACGAGGCCCGCTACGGCATCGCCTGGGGCGCCATGGGAGCGGCTCGCGCCTGCTACGAGTGCGCCCTGGACTTCGCCCGGGACCGGGTCCTTTTCGGCCGGAGCCTCTCGAGCCGGCAGTTCACGCAGGGCAAGCTGTCCAAGATGGCGGCCGAGCTGACCAAGAGCCGGCTCCTGGCCCTCCACGTGGGCCGCATGAAGGACGAGGGGGACTGGGACCATGCCATGATCAGCATGCTGAAGATGAACAACGTGGCCGAGGCCCTGAAAATCGCGCGCGAGGCCAGGTCCATCCTCGGCGCCTACGGCATCAGCCTCGAGTACCCCGTCATCCGGCACATGAACAACCTGGAGAGCGTCTACACCTACGAGGGCGCCCACGAGGTCCACCTCATGATACTGGGACTGGCCATCACGGGGGAGAACGCGTTCTAACGCGGGACCCGGGCGCGGCGGATAGTACTCCAGGGTCGCCCATGCATGATGCATGGGCGGCGTAGCCGCGGGCTGAGTACTTGCCATATACCAACCTCCTCCCGCCCCTCTCCCCATCATGGAAACACGAGGCATGGCGCATGTTCCGCCGCGACAAACACGTTTTCAAATTTCGCCACCGCGGGCGGCCAAGGCGCGTCGTTTTTATTGCCGGCCGCTCTCACGCGTGTTATATTTATAATGATTAATGCCGTAGTGGAAATCGAGTATTCGCCCGGACGCGGAATTACGAATGAAGCCGCGCGGGCCAGGGACCGTAACCAAAAGGCCGGGAACCATGGATAAAGAAAACGGGACTCGAGATGAGGCAATAAACCTGATGGAAGCCTCCAAAGGTCGGATTGTCGGTTATGCGGCGGCCATCCTGAGCATAGCCTTATTAACCAGCATTCCTTTAGGGCTTTCCCATGTAAAATATTTGTTCGCGCCCTGGGGCCGGTATCAAGAAAGCATCGCCTACGCGGACACCGAATCGGGCTGTAAACGTGAAATCAAGCCGTTATTGAAGCTGGCCTTGATTAGCGAAAAACACAAGCTGAATTCCGACGCGATCATTTCTCATAACCGCGAATATATTGCCTCGACTTATTGTTCCTCGTACAAAGGCAAGGGATGGTGCGGGGACTCCTCAATTATACTCAGGTCCTTTGAAACGGGAGAATCGATTTGGGAGGCGTCCAGCCCCGGAGATAATGTCTCCGAAACGCGCGGACAAGATAATCGCGTTGGCGTGATAAAAAGCATCAGATTTTCTCCCGACGACGAATATATCCTTTCCTGTGGAGAGAAATTGCAGCTTTGGGACGCGAGGACGGGCCATCGCGAGAAGCTTTACTCCGATATTAATGGCCGCGTGAATGACGCGATCTTCTCGCCGGACGGAAGATATCTGGTTCTTAATACTCAACTTAAAGAGGCAGATGAAAGTCACCGTCGTCAGGGTCCGGTTATACGGATATCCGCGGAAACCGGCGAGCGTCTGGTCACGCTTGCCATTAGTGAAAAAGTTATAGTCTCTTCAGTCGCCTATTCTCGTGATGGGAAGTATATTCTCTCCAGGAGTGGGGTGGATTGTGAATTGACTGAGAAACTTGCCGAAGTATGCTCCAAGCGTTACGTCGATATTTGGAGCGCAAAAAGCGGAAATCTTCTTTATCGTTTTTCTTTTACTTTAGGCAAACTTGAACTGGAAGTCCCTGTCCCCGGCGGCCGCCCGATTTCTTATAAATATTTCCAAGGGATTTTTTTTAACGAACATGCCTTCGAAAGCATGCTCTGGTCCACCCTTACCGGTCAAAAGGTCATATCTCTGAAGGAGGGGGCTATATTCGGCGGCCCTCCCGCCGTATGCTCCTTTTCTTCTCATGGAGAATATATCGCGTGTCGCGAGGGAACGGACTTAATTATCATCTCATCAAGGGATGGGGAAAAAATCCTGACCATAAACGATAAAAAGGGAGTATGGCTCGGAGATTACGGAAGATTCTCCTCGGATGGGGAATACTGGATTACGGGAAGATGCGTATCCACGTCGGGAAGGTCATGGTGGAAAAAGCAGCGCGATATTCTCTACAACGTGGCCATTCAGTCAAAGGGCTGCGTCAAAAACGAGACCCGCGTCTGGTCGATCTGTCCCGGAGAAAAGAATCACACGGCCATGGATTGAAAAGGGGAAGCAAGTTAAGGAACCCTTATCCTTTGGCGGGAATAATTTTCTGCAAAAATAACTTTCCCGCGTGACGCCTTCCGTTGTCAAGTCATATTATACGATATAGTGATGAATTTATTGCCGCGCCTTGATCGCTTGGTAAAATCGCCGCCTCGCCATGTCTGGCAAAAAAGCCGAAATCATGATATATACATCCTGGTTTACGCTTCAACGGGGGAAGCGTCATGGGGTCGCTTGTGCAAGTGGGAAGTCTTAAATCCTGAGTTGAATCGCGCCCGAGTCACCGGCGCGGGGCGCTCCAAGTGGGAGGATAGGCGAATTATGACCGATAAATTCCTTATTGGCGTGGATTTGGGCAAGACCACGGCCTCCTTTGCGGTTGGGGTGAGGGGGCCGGACGGCTTAACGCGCCTGGTCGAGTCGAGGAGCGTCAGGCACCTTGGCCGGGTGGCGGAGAGTTTCAAGGATTTCTATCTCGAGTTGGGCGCGGGCTCGATAGAAGGCGTGGCCGTGACGGGCCTCTACTCGAGACGGGTGGGTTCGCCGGCGGTTTCTGGTCTTCCCGAGGAGATAGCCCAGGAGCGAGCGACGGCGGCCTTTTATCCCGAGGGCCCCGTCAATATCGTCCGGCTGGGGGGCAGGGGCTACTCGATCCTCACCCGCGACGAAAAGGGAAGCTTCAATTACGTCGAGAACGACAGGTGCTCGGCGGGCACGGGCGAGACCATCGAGAAAATTTGCGGCCGCCTCGGGCTCTCCCTCCAGGAGGCCATGGACATGGCCGGGCGCGCCACGCGAAGCATCCCCATCACCGCCCGCTGCTCCGTCTTCGCCAAGAGCGAGATGACCCACTTCGCCAACCAGGGCGAGCCGCACGAGGAGCTTTTGAAAGGCTATTTCGAGTCGGTGGCGAGAAACGTTTACGGCCTTTACGACAAGTACCGGGTGGACGGCCCGACCGCTCTGATAGGTAACGGCGCCCTTATCGGCCCGGTGGCGAAAAGCTTCATGGAAAAGGACGGAGGCCGCGTCGAGGTCTGCTCCCAGGCGGGGGAGTACGAGGCCCTGGGCGCGCTTTATTACGCCGCGGACCGGGGCTGGGACGAGGGCCTCGAGTGGCCGGCCGACCCGTCAATAATGATCGCGGCGAGGGAGCGCCGGGTGAAGGGCCTCGAGCCGGCCTCGAAAATGGGCGGCAAGGTGGTGAAGCTCGAGGAGCGGGCCGTCTCGGCCGGACCCTCGGTCCCGGCCATACTGGGCATCGACCTGGGCTCGACCGGCTCGAAGGCCGCGCTTCTGGACGCCGAGTCGGGCGAGGTGATGGCGGATTTCTACCGCCGGACCGACGGCAACCCCGTCGAGGCGGCCAAGGCCCTGGCCGGCGAGGTTTTGGAAGCGGCGGCGGGCCAGGTTATCGCCATCGGGTTGACCGGCTCGGGCCGCGACGCGGCGGCCACGGCGGTAAGGGCGGCTTTTCCCGGCGCGGGGGACCGGATTTTCGTTCAGAACGAGATCGTGGCCCACGCCGCGGCGGCGATCGCCCTCGATCCCGATAAAGGCCGTTCCCTTTCCATAGTCGAGATAGGCGGACAGGACGCGAAGTTCATCAACGTGAAGAACGGCCGCGTGCTCGAGTCCGACATGAACCGGGCCTGCTCGGCGGGCACGGGCTCTTTCCTCGAGGAGCAGGGAATATTTTACGACGTGGCGGACGTCGCCAGGTTCGGGGAGATGGCCGCGACCTCGGAGAGGCCTCCCGACCTGGGACAGATGTGCACCGTCTTCGTGGCCGACCTGGCCGCGGTGGCCCTGGCGGAGGGATACACGGTGGCCGACCTCTTCGCCGGTTTCCAGTACTCGGTCATCACCAATTACAAGAACCGGGTCATGGGCAACCGCCAGTTTATGGACAGGATTTTCTTCCAGGGCAAACCCGCCACCAGCCCGTCCCTGGCCAGGACCCTGGCGGCCGTCACCGGCAGGGAGGTATACGTTCCGCCCAACCCCGGGGCCATGGGCGCCATAGGCGTCGCCATGCTGGCCCGAGAGTCGATCGCCGACGCCCGGGATCTCGAGCCTCTGGACCTTCGCGTCCTCACCAGCGTCAATATCAAGTCGCGCAAGACCTTCCGCTGCAACGACCCCAAATGCAAGAACATGTGCCGGATCGAGAGGGCCGAGGTCGAGGTCATGGGCAAGACCGCGAGGATCGTGAGCGGCGGCTCCTGTCCCAAGTACGAGTCGGTCTCGGCGGGCCCGCGCAAGCTTCCGAGCGTGGCGCCGAGTCCCTACCGGGAGCGCCAGGACCTTTTGGCCTCGTGTCTTCCCGAGGTCGAGAAACGAGCGGGACGGCCCACGGTGGGACTGCCGCGCGGCCATTACCTGATCGATTACCTTCCCTTCTTCTACGCCTTCTTCGCCGGGCTGGGCGTGAACGTCGAGATATTGGACTCCGACCATGAGACCTTCGAGAGGGGGAACCGCCGCTGCTCGGCCGGCAACACCTGCACCCCGGTCAAGATCATGCACGGGCTGGCCCGGGCGGACCTCGATTTCCTTTTCATGCCCAAGTTCGTCGAGTTGCCCCGCCCGGTAAGAAAGTCCGGGGCCTGCACCTGTCCCATGGTCCAGGCCACCCCCGAGCTGGTGGAAAAGGCCCTCGAGGCCGAGGGAGCCAGGACGAAAATTCTGCGGCCTCATTTCTACCTGGGTGATTACGGCCTTTCGTCGCCGGGGTTTTTAAACGAGTTGAGAAAATGCCGGTCGGCCGTCCTGGGCGCCTTCAAGGACTCGGAGAACTCGCTGTTGGCCTTCGCCTCGGCGTACCGCGAGGCCCTCTCCATGCAGGAGGAGTACGAGGGCGGGCTTATGGAGATAGGCCGGCGGGCGCTTGCCTTCGCCCGCGAGGAAGGATACCCCGCGGTGCTGATAGCGGGAAGCTCGCACGTCATCCATGAGCCGATCATGAACGCGGGCATCCACGAGCTGGTCACGGCCAACGGGGCCCTGGCCATACCGCTGGACTGCTTTCCCGTGGACGACGACGTCCCTCCCCTCGAGCGCGTCTATTGGGGCACGTCCAACCGGATACTGCGGGCGTCGATCCAGGCTGCGAGGGAAGCCCTGGTCTTTCCGCTTATGATCGTGAGTTACGGCTGCGGCCCGAGTTCTTTCGTCGAGCACCTCTTCAACCACCTGCTGGAGGATTATCCTCACACGGTCCTGGAAAGCGACGGACACGGTGGCAAGGCCGGTTACGTCACCAGGGTCCAGGCCTTCCTTTATTCCGCCCGAAGCTACGAGCCGGGAAAGGGAGGCGAAGGAAAAGAGGCGGGCAAGGACGACGACGGATACCTGGCCAGGATACAATTCCTTTTGGGAGCGGCGAGGAGCTATAAAAAGGGCCTGGCCGACTCGATCCCGGAAAGAAAAATTGCGCTTTACGATAAAAAGCCGATAGACGTGGCGGAGATCAAGGAAAAGTTCCGAGTGGTGATCAGCGCCTGCGACAGGGTCGGCGGCGAGCAGAGCAGGCAAGTGCTGCTGGGAGGAGGATACGACGCGGACTACGGGCTCACCGGAGCGCCGGGGGCCTTCGAGCTGGCCCGCCAGGATTGCTCGGGCAAGGAGTGCCTGCCCTACCAGAGGATATGGTCCGCCTACAGGGGATACCTGGAAAAGAACCCGCCCCGGCCGGGAGAGAAGATGGTCCTCCTTAACGTGTCCGGGGAAGGACCCTGCAGGAACGGAATGTTCACCCTGGCCAACCAGATCGCCCTGGAAAAACTCGGATGGGGAGACCGGATCGTTTCCACTACCAGCTCCTCCTTTAAGAACGACCCTTACATGGCCTACGCCAAGTGGTTCGCCATCGTGGGCACGGACCTCCTTAATCAACTCCGGCTTTTCTACCGGCCCGAGGAGAAAATAAAAGGAGACGCCGACGAAATCTACTATGACTATTGCCTCAAGATAAGCCGGTCTCTGGTGAAGTTCGGCCGAAGCGGCGGGCTGAGGGAGGTCCTCGCCAATATCCGGTCCATCGAGGAGGTGTTGGAGGACGGCGCCAGGGCCTTTAGCGACATGGGCAAGGAAAAAGGAAAGTTCGAGGAGCTCCGGACCATCTACCTTTGCGGAGACGTTTTCCTGCTGGTCGACGAGGACGGGAATGACCAGGTGGCGAGGCGCTTTAACGACCTTGGCCTTCGGGTCCTGGCCCAGCCCTTCGGCGACATCATGGAACTGGTTATGTTTTACCGGACCCGGGAGTTCCTCGAGATGGAGACGCGCCCGGTCCTTAACTACATGGTGCGGGGCTTGATGGAATACGCCCGCGAGCGCTTGGTGGGCCGGGTAAGGCGTTATCACGACTGGATAAAGTGGGACGGCATCGAGACGATCGACGAGGCCTGTAAGGAGTTGCTTGACGGGTCCCCCTTTTGCGAGTCCATTACCGCCATCGGAAGCTCGCTTCTCGCCTGGCGCGACCGTCCCATTGACGGGCTGGCGGCGATCGGGCCGTGGGGATGCGGTCCGGCCCTCATTACCGAGGCCCAGCTTAGAAGAAAACTCCGGGCGCCGATGCTGTTCCTCACGTACGACGGAGACCCCATCGACCAGAACAAGCTCGAGGGCTTCGCCTGGCGCCTCAAGAATTCTCCCAAAAGGCTCCTTCGCCGCGAGGACGGGGAAATACGGGAGGCGTGGAGATAGGGGTTTGGACTGTAATGTGGAAGTTGAATGATTACGGGCCAGGAGGCGGGAGCTGGTCGTGGGGGGGGGGGCGGATTTTCTGGCGGTTTTCAATTTAAAAGGCGCTGGTAAGGATGGATGGTGGGGTATGGTAGGCAAGCTGTGAATTTCATAATGCTTCGGGAAGAGAATCCAGTCTGTGTTAAAATGAAACATGAAAACAAGTAACCGTGAGGTTCAGAGTTTTACAGTCAAAGATGGACCTCGCCAGGATAAGGCTTCTGGAAATCCAGGGGGAGGACAAATGAAAAGAATCGGTGTCATCATCTGCGACCGCTATCGGAGCTGCGGCGGGGGCAAGTGTTTTCGGGCGCTTCGGGAGCGGCAAGGCGGGTTTTCGATTTATCCGGCGGACGAACCGGTTGAAATCGTCGGTTTTTCGAGTTGCGGCGGTTGTCCGGGCGGAAACATTGAATACGTGCCCGAGGAGATGAAGAAAAACGGGGCCGAGGCCATTCATCTGGCTACCGGTTTTGTGGTCGGCTATCCCCCTTGCCCGTACATCCGGGACTTCAAGGTTTTCATCGAGACAAAGTTCGGGATTTCGGTGGTGGTCGGGACCCATCCGGTTCCCATGAAATATTTACAAGCCCACCAAAGCCTGCCCTTCTGGGAGCAGTCCCGCATGGCGGAGATCGCCGGGCCGCTTCTCTCCGAGGCCCCGGAAATCATGGAAGCTTATAACTGAAAAAAGTCCGCCAAAGGGGACTGCAATGTGGAAACTGAATGATAAATAGCTATCAGGCCGGTGCGAGTCGTGGGAGTTATTGGTTTTTAGAGGAAAAAGCACTGGTAAGGATGGTTGATGGGCTCCGGAGACTTCCCCTCTCCCGATTTACTCAGGTGGTATGCTTGCTAGAGCATAGAGATGTAACGCCAGGTCTTGAATGATCCACACGGTCTTTGAATGATCACGCCTCGAATCTTGGGTGATTTTTGGCTATTCCGATCCACCTGCGAGATGGGACAATGTATGCTGGGCATAGGTTTGAAATGCAGTGCCAATGGGGTGAACGGCGGAAAGAATCCGAGGCGGGAAAGACCTATCAGGACAAGCCCGACCATAAAAACACCCTCAAACCCTGAACCATCCTTCCACCTCTCGCCAAATCTCCTGCCCCCTCTGCTGTGATCAAGTCCGGGTCCATACCCTTGGCCAAGGGTAAGTTTCATCTTAACTCCCAAGAGCCTCTTAATACACCCCAACCGCACCGGTTTCTTCCTGATACGGTAGAAAATCGGTAGAATGGCCGTTGAGTGAACGACCCCGACACCTCTTTGCTCAGACGTTGCCACTGAGGAAGTCAATAAGCCACACACCCGGAGTCGCCGCTGCCCTCTGTGCCAACGTAGATGAGACACTTCCCCTATGTTAAATTACTGTAGGGCGGGGGAGGTATTAGGATGTATAGAGAGATGGATGAAGACAGGAAGAAGGCAGGGATTGTTGGGGAGACGGAGGGAGCCCGTAGGGCGACCGGAGTCTCCCCAACCGGGACGGCCGAGCCGGAGGACACTCCTGCCAAGCGGCCCGAGCGGGTGGGGGCGCCGATCATTCTTCCCGAGCCGGAGGTCCCGGAAAAGCCCGCCCGGCGGCGCTTCACCGCGGCTTACAAGCTCGCAATCCTCGGGAAGGCCGACGCCTGCTCGGGGCATGGCGAGGTCGGCGCCCTGCTGCGCCGGGAGGGCCTTTATTCGTCGCACCTGACGGCCTGGCGCAAGCAGCGGGACGAGGGGGCCTTGAAAGCGCTTTCGCCCGTAAAGCGGGGCCGCAAGCCCAAGGCCAAAAACCCGCTGGCCGATGAAGTGGCCCGCCTCGAGCGCGAGAACCGGAAGCTCCAAAAGCGGCTCGAACAGGCCGAGATGATAATCGACTTCCAAAAAAAAGTTGCCGATCTGCTGGGGATACCCCTGGCCAAGCCGCCCGGCGAAGAGAGCGAATGATGGAATCGGCAAGCACGGCCGCTCCCCGGGTCGGCGCCAAGGCCGCCTGCGAGGCCCTGGGCCTGTCGCGAGCAACGTTTAATCGTCGCGCTAAAATTCCCTTCGGGCCTCCGCCGCCGAGGCGCGCGGCCAAGCCGGCAAGGTCGTTGAGCGAGGACGAGCGGCGCCGGGTGCTGGACGAACTCCACTCCGAGCGCTTTGCCGACAAGGCCCCCCGCGAGGTCTGGGCAACGCTCCTGGACGAGGGGACATGGCTGTGCTCGGTCCGCACCATGTACCGCGTCCTCGACTCGGAAAAGGAAGTCCGGGAGCGGCGCAACCAACTCCGGCGTCCCCGATACAAAAAACCCGAGTTGCTGGCCGAGGCCCCCAACCAGGTCTGGTCCTGGGACGTCACCAAACTCAAGGGACCGGCCAAATGGACCTGCTACCAACTCTACGTGATCATGGACATCTTCAGCCGCTGCGTGGTGGGATGGATGATCGCCGGACGCGAAAGCGCGGAGCTGGCCCGCCGCCTGATCGGGGACAGCATCCGAAAACAGGGGATCGAGCCGGGACAACTCACCATCCACGCCGACCGGGGGAGTTCGATGAAATCAAAGCCGGTGGCCTTCTTGATGGCCGACCTGGGCGTGACCAAGAGCCACTCGCGGCCCCACGTGTCCGACGACAACCCCTACTCGGAAAGCCAGTTCAAGACCATGAAGTACCGGCCCGAGTTCCCGAGCCGGTTCGGCTCCATCGAGGACGCCAGGGCCTTTTGCGTGAAGTTTTTCGATTGGTACAACCGCGAGCATCGGCACACCGGGATCGGCCTGATGACGCCCGAGATGGTCCATTACGGAATGGCGAGCGAGATCGTGGCCGCCAGGCAAAAAACGCTCGACCACGCCTATGAAAAAAAACCGGAGCGCTTCGTGAAAAGACCGCCGACGGCGCCGGAGTTGCCCGGCAAAGCGTGGATCAACCCACCGGCGAAACCGGAGGAAATAAACAGTTTGCCACACTAAATTCAGGAAAGGCGTGTCTCATTTTGCTTGACACATTCCGCTGCATAACCTAATCCTTCATTTAGGTTTTGTTCTCCTTCAGGGAGTTGTTTGAAAAGATTCTCGGAGACAACGCCGATAACTTGACCTCTGCGATTAACTACTGGTCCTCCACTGTATCCGCCTCGAAGCAAACAAGAGATAATAATTGCCTGTAGGTCACAGCAGAGCAATGTGATTGTGGAACTCACTTCTCCACGGTTGACCATCAAATAGGCAGCATCCGAAAGCGGTACAGGCGGATACCCGAACACGACCACTTCATCAAGTAGATCGTAATGCTGGCTAACCCTGAAATATCTAGGTGTATTGGGGAGTTTGCCGAGGTCAACAT
>CAXXFL010000004.1:0-434220 GCA_963674965.2 bacterium
CCAAGAAAGACGACGGAGGACCCAAGGAGGCCTACGGACTCTCGGACGAGTTCATCGCCATGAGTCCGGAGGAGGCCGAACAGCTAAAGAAAAAGGAAGGCGTTCCCACCAGGCCGCCGGAAAAACCCGACGCGCCGGCCCAGCCGGGCGCCGGCCCTCCAGAGGCCGCGTCTCCCTCCGCGGCTTCCGCGCCCCCCGCGGGAAACGCTTCTTCCCCCGCGCCTCCCGGGCCCGCCGCGCCGCCAAGGGAGCCGGCCAAGGCCGCCCCTCCCCCACCGCCGCCCGCGCCGCCCAAACCCGCGCCGGCGCCCGCCCAACCTCGCGTGGCCCCGGCGGCGGAGAAACTGGTGGTGGCCAGATGGGGAAACCCGCAGCTTACGCCCGGCGGCGTGCTCAAGCTCCCCGTGGTTTTCAAGGACCCCGTCACGGGCAAGGAATACACTACCGCCATATCGATCCAGGTCAGCCCTCTTACGCCCTCGGGATAGAAGATATCGACCCGCGAGAAGGCTTTTTCTAAGGCCCCTTGCATGCGCCGGAATTGACACTGGGACTTGCCTTCGATATGTTGGCCATCTTAGCCGGCGGATATTAAACCGCCAAGACCCTCGAGTGGAGAGAAGAGAATGGCAAAAGACAAAAAAGGCGCTCAAAAGAAACCAACGGAAAAAACCCCGAGAGAGACCAAGGCTCCAAATCCCATGGTCCTCGGCCTCGTCGCCCTCGGCATTCTGCTCGCCTTCGCCGTAGGGTTCATCGTGGGAAGCGCCGCCTTCAAGGAGAAAAAGGACGCGACCCAGGCCTCGGCTCGTCCGGACGCGCCGGTAAAGGTCGTCCTGGCCGACGGGACCCCCATCGGCGACCGCCTTAACAAGATGGAAGAGAACATGGTACAGTCTCTCAACTCCGAGGCGAGCAGGGTAACGCAGTTCACCAGGGAAGTGGGACGCCAGAAAATCCTCGACGCCGTGGCCGCCGAGGCCACGCTGACCCTCGATCTTTCCAAGGCCGACCGTTTCCCCTCGAAGGGGCCAAAGGAAGCGCTGGTCACCCTGGTCGAGTTCTCGGATTTCATGTGCCCCTATTGCTCGAAAATGGCCGTGATCATCGATCAGATTTACGAGAGAAACCCGAATAACATAAGGGTCGTTTTCGTCGACACGCCCCTTACCTCCATTCACCCTTACTCGCCGCTCATTCACCAGGGCGGCATCGAGGCGCACAAGCAGGGAAAATTCTGGGAATACTATTCCCACGTTTTTATCAACCAGAAAAAACTATTCCCCCGCGGAAGGCCCAAGGACAACGCGGACTGCGTAAACATCCTGGTGGAGGAAGCGGGTAAAATAGGACTCGATCAAGAGAAAATGAGGCAGGCCCTGGAGAAGGGGACTCATAAGGCCGAGCTCGACCGCACCGACGCCATGGTCAAGTCGCTGGGCATCAACTCGACTCCCACCGTGTACGCCAACGCCTATTTCAAGATCAACGACCCCAACGTGGCGCTGAGGATGAGCCAGAAGGGGGTCGCTCTCGAATAGCCCGGCGGAACAAAAAGGTTCCCGGACCACTCATACGAACGGCGAACATAAGCAACGAACGCGGCCGTTCCCGAGTCCCGCTTAGTAGGGAAAAGCGGACGGGAAAGGGGCCATGCAATTTTATTTTGGGGAGGCAAAATTATGAAGAATCGTAAATGGAACGAACTGATCGCGCCGGCGTTTTGCGTCGCCGCGCTTTTTATCCTGCAATCGTGCTGTCCGCCTCAGGCCGACTGCAAGCCCGAGCGGCCGGCGGCGGCCAAGGCCGATTGCGACGAGATAAGGGCGGTCGGGGCCGACGGCGAGGCCCTGGCCGAGCTTGTGGACCGTCTCGAGGAAAACATAAAATTTCTCGAGGATCGAATGGGACCGGGCCGCAACAAGCCGCAGGTGGACGACTCTCAGACCTACAATTTCGACCTGGCGGGGGCGCCCTTCATGGGGCCGGAGGACGCCAGGCTTACCCTGGTCGTTTTCAGCGACTTCCAGTGCCCGTACTGTAAAAGGTTCGCCCAGGCCAGCCACGAGATAGTCGAAAAAATGGACGGGGACCTGAAACTGGTCTTCATGAACTTCCAGCTTCACAACGAGTGCAACGACTCGGTCAGCAGGCCCATGCATCCCCAGGCCTGCCTGGCGGCCAACGCGGCCATGGCGGCCAACGCCCAGGGAAAATTCTGGGAGATGCACGACCACATCTTCGAGAACTCGAGGAACCTGACGAGCGAGGAGTTGGTATCCTTCGCTCAGTCTCAGGGCATGGACGGGGAAAAGATACGGCAAGCCATTGAAAACAACGAGTATAAAGACGTACTTAACGAGCAGGCCAAGCAGCTCCTCCCAACCGGAAGCAGGGGAACGCCCACCGCGTTTCTTAACGGCCGGAAAATGCAGGCCAGATGGGACGACGTGGACTCGGTGGTGGAATTTCTGAAAGAACAATTGGAGCCGGGCGAGAAGGTGGAGGAGCCGGCGGTGAAGCCGGCCGTGGATTCTCCCGGCGACCTTCCGGCCGCCCGAGTGGTGCTCGACGACGGGACCAGGCTCGAGGAAAGACTGTCCAACCTGGCCGAGAGGATGGACGCCCTTGGGCTGTCCGGACCCAAGAGACCGTCCGCCCCCAAGGGACCCGATCCTAAAAGGGAGTACAAATTCAATCTCGATAAGGCCCAGCCCCTGGGCAAGGCCGACGCTCCCGTGTCACTGGTGGTGTTCTCCAACTTTACCTGCCCCCATTGCGCGAACTTCGCCAAGGAAATACACGAGATACACAAGAAGTATCCCGAGCGGGTGAAAATTTATTTCAAAAACGTGCCCAACCAGTCCCAGCAGGCCTCGGTCCAGGCCCACATGGCGGCCGTCGCGGCCCAGGAGCAGGGGAAATTCTGGGAAATGCACGACAAGATTTTCGATAACAGGAAAAACATCAGCGATGAATCGCTCAAGCAATTCGCCCAGGACATAGGCCTGGACCTGGCCAAGTACCAGGCCGGCTTCGAGGATAAGAGCTATATAAAAGTCCTGGCCGACGACCTCAAGGAAGCGGACTCAGCGGCGGTAAAGGGCACTCCCACTTTATTCATCAACGGCAAGGTACAGGCCGACAGGTCCATGAAAGGAATCGAGGAGACGATTAACAAGCTGCTCGAGAAGTGAAGGAGAACGACATGCCCATCTGGTTAAAGCGTCTATTGGCCGCTCCGGCGGCGATGGTCTTCGTATTGCTTGCCAGTCCGGCCCCGGCGGATGAGCCGTCCGGCGACGAGCCGAGCTCGGTGGAAGACGATAAAACCGCCGCGGATGAATGGCCCATACCTCCCTCCGTGACCTGGGGGACAGGTTGGGACAGGCTGGTCGAGGCCCCCCTTATGCCCGCGGAGAACGGGGCGCGCCTGGTCCTGGACGTAACAAGCCTTGCCACCAAGCAGGCTTTTAACAATAACGGCGACGTGGAGACCATGGAAAATCCTTATAACCTTCTCGACTCCGATCTATTTATCGAGTACGGCGTGGTTAAATGGCTGTCCATTTACGGTGGACTTCCCTTCCGGGTCGGTGAAATAGGAGAAACCAGAGGCGGGTCCATCGGCGACGCCTATGGGGGGTTCAGGGTCGGACTGGTAAGGACCGAATACTTCGACCTGGCCCTGGGTTTTCGCGTGTCAATTCCCACGGGCGTGAGCGACGTTGACGCCTACTTTATGGACGAGGAACTCAACGTGAGGAACTTCATGACCGGATATCCCAGCTACGCCTATTATCCCGAGGCCCTTTTCAAGTTCAAAGCCGGTAACGTGGCCCTGGCCGGCGAGGCCAGATGGGTATTCCCCGAGTCCGACATGGTCAACTATGAGGGACCCAGGGACCAGGGTGAACAGGTCGAGGCCGATTTCGGAGACGGCTTCCTCGTCAACGCGGCCGCCTACTACCAGATAACCGACAACTGGCTGGCGGGACTCGAGACCGAGTACCAGTACTCGGACCAGACCATCGTTAATGGAAATGGACTGGATGACAGGACCGAGTATCTAAGGTTTACTCCAATGGTTGGATACCAGGGACTGAAATACGTGGACCTTTTCGTGGGCGTCGGATATAACGTCTCGGGAAAGAACGCTCCCGCCGGAGCGGTCTTTTCACTCAATATTACCAGCTTTTTCTGACGCGGCGGTTTTGGGACAATACGGTTTCGAGCGGCTCGGTCCTTCCGGCCGCTCGCTTTTTTGCCGGGAGGCCGTGTTAAAGCCTATGGAAACCCGCCGCGAAATTATTGCCAACTACCATGTCGTATATTTGCCCTTTGTTTTTCGCGCGCGCGATTCAGTTTTGGATAGATATTTCCAAAGCTTTTCTTGACATTCGGTCCGCTTTTAGTCTACTTTAGTTTATTAAGATATTTTAATCTTCTGGTCCGGCGGTAACTTTCATCCGATCCGTAGTGGGCCATGCCCGGAAGGAGGCATGACGAAAAATGGCGGAACAACTTAACTGGGGAGTGGCCGGAGCGGGCAACAGGGCCCGCGAGTCTTTTATCCCGGCCCTTTTGGCTTCACGCTCTTCGAGGATTCTGGGCGTCTGCGGAGGAGACGCCGAGCGGACGAGGAATTCGCTTTCCAAGTGGCCCGACCTCGAGGTTTACGACGACCTGGGTTCCATGGTCAAGAACGGCGAGGTCCAGGCCGTTTATATAGCGACCCCCCACTTCATGCACGTGCCTCACGCCGTCCAGGCCATCGAGGCCGGCAAGCACGTCTTCATGGAGTCGCCCATGGCCCTGTCCGTGGACGGCGCCCATAAGCTGACGGAGAAGGCCAGGAAAATGAGCGTCCAGTTGGGCGTGGCCTTCCAGTACCGGTTCCACCCCGCCGTTTCCGAGCTTAAAGCCAGGATCGACAACGGCGACCTCGGCGAGGCCCTCCACGTGAGCCTCAGCATCGCCGACAACGTCATCCTGCCCAGCGGATGGTGGTCCGACGCCAACCGGGCGGGGCCCGCGGCCCTTTTGCGCTTCGGGGTCCACGCCCTGGACCTGGCCGAGTGGCTCATGCCCGCGACGGTCACCGAGGTCATGGCCTCGGGCAAGGACAGGGGCGAGAACAGGCAGGACGCCATCGTCAGCGTGTCCCTCCGCTTTGGCGACGGCTCGCTTGGCTTCGCCCTCGGCGCCGGCGGGTTCGGCGAGAAAAATCACTCAGTTAAGGTCGAGGGGGAAAAGGGCAGGATCAGCGTGGAGGGCGACTTCTCGGGGGCGGGACCCGTCGAGATGGTCGAGGTAATGGGCGGCAAGAAAAAGGTAAAGGAATACAAGCCGCAAGACCCGGTGGGCATAATGGTCGATTCTTTCGCCGAGGCCGTGTTGGGCGATAATGAATTCTCGCCGGCCGGCAAGGAGGGAAAAAAGATCGTCGAGATTACCTGCGCCGTCATCGAGAGCATGAAATCTCGCCACGCCGTCAAAGTTGGAGAAGTGTTAAGGCTGACCTGACCGGGAACTAGAGCACTTCACGTTTGTAATGTCGTATAACCGCACGAAAAAAAATAGCCCTTAGCATCGCTGGCCGTAATGGAAGATAATGCCTCGCTTATTGCCGCGATTAATCGAGGATGCGTTCGCGCCTTGGCGGAGCGTAAATGATTCTTCACCTTGCTCCACATCTTTTCGATCGGATTGAAATCGGGACTGTACGGAGGCAGGAACACCAAGCGGGCGCCGAGGGCCTCGATAATCTCCCGACTTTGGGCGTCCTTGTGCACCGAGAGATTATCGGCGACCACCACGTCGCCCGGCCGCAAGGTCGGGCCAAGGATGTGCCTGACGTAAGACCGAAAAACCTCACGGTTCGCGGAACCCTCGATCGCCATGCAACTCACCTGCCCGTCAAAACGAATCGAGCCGATCATCGTCGTGGTATGCCAATGACCATGGGGGGCGTGATCACGGACTCTCTGGCCCCGGCGGCCCCGCCCGCGGTGGCGGGTCATGTTGGTCTTGGCGCCAGACTCGTCGATGAATACCAGCCGCCGAGCATCGCCGAGCATCGGACCCGCGCTCCACTCCAGGCGGGAATGGATCACGTCAGGCCGGTTTTGTTCGCTGGCCGAAAGCGTTTTTTTTTAGGCTGTACCCCAAGCGCGCAACGGCGCGCTGCACCGCCATGAGGGAACACGACTTGCCCGTGAGTTCGCGCAACTCATCAAGAGTCGCGTCCGGGTGGCGAGCAATAAGGCCGTCCAAACGCTTAAGGTCGGCGCCGCGATAAACGGCGGCGCGGTGGCCACGTTTACCCGGCTCGGTCGAGCCATGTTCCCGGTACTGCTTGAGCCAGCGTTGAAAGGTGCGCGTACTGACCCGAAAGATGGCGGCGACCTCCAATTGCGTGTAATCGCCGGTCTGATAGGCGGCAAGCGCCCGCTCGCGAATCTCTGAAGATGATATTCCCATGACAAGAGAATACCACAATCAATACGTCATGTCAATCGTTAAGTGCTCTAGAGCCCCACCCCGTTCTTCGCGGCCCGCTTGATCCTGTACATGGCGTCGTCCGAGCGCTGGAGAAGGGTCTTAAGATCGGAGCCGTCGCCCGGATAGGAGGAAATCCCAAAGGACGCCGTGATCGTTACCTCGACGCCACGCTCGGGCTCGAACCGGACCTTGGCCAGACGCTTCCTGAAACCCTCGATAATGTCCTTGGCCTGCTCCTTGGTGAAGCCGGGAAGGGGGACCACGAACTCGTCCCCCCCGAAACGGATCGACGGGAAACGCGGTCCCAGGTCCTCGGCGAGAAAACGGGCGAACTGCCTCAAGGTCTCGCTGCCCGCCATGTGGCCGTAGGTGTCCACGATCTGCTTGAAGTTGTCAAGGTCCAGGAACACGATGGAATAGGGAACGCCGCTGCGCTTGGACCGCTCGAGCTCGTCCGAGAGCAGGGTGGCCAGAAACCGGTCGTTGTAAAGCCCGGTCAGGGAGTCGGTCACGCTTTGTCTTTGCAACTCCTCCATGGTCCGGGCGTTCTCGAGGGCGATGGCGGCGTAGTCGGCCAGGCCCTGCAAGATGGGCCACCTGGTGGAGACGAAGTCGTCGTAGTCGGCCAGGTTCACAAGCTCGATGACCCCCAATACCCTGCCCCTGAACTTGAGGGGAAAGCATACGATGGAAGTGGTCTTGAAACCGGTTATCTTGTCGACCTTGCCGCAAAAGGCCGGGTGCTTTTTAACGTCGCCCACGAAAAGAGGCTCGCCCGAGCGAGCGGCCTGGCCGGCGATGCCCTCGCCGGGCGCCAACTCGACGCCCTTGACCGAGTCCGGGTCGATGCCGTGCACCACCCCGAACCTCAGCCGTCCCGTGTCCTGATCCATTAATAGAAGAGACCAGTTGTCCGCCCGGATGCTGGCCTGGGCCTTGTCCATTATCAGCTCGAGCACCTCGTCCAGATCGGTCAAGCCCACCAGGGCCTTCCCCACCTCGACCAGGTCGCGCCATTCCTCGGCGGATACTCCGCGTCCATCGTCCGACATGCGCGTCCTCCAAAGTAGTCTCTAAATTGTACAGCCTTATGGACCCCGCGTAAAGAGATTGGAAACCGCTGACGGCCGGGATCAAGGAGGGTCCAATATAGTCCCGATCCAGTTCGCCTCTTGAGGCAAGAATTATCCTCGGCTTTTCATCTTCCCTGAAGGCCGCGTTATTAAAGAGGAGACATCTCCTTTTTTTCGAGGTCTCGAAGCGCGCCTTGCATCCTGCCTTCAAGGTCCACGCTATTTGGATCACCGGCCAGGTTCCTCATCTCCAGCGGGTCTTCCTCGAGATCGTACAGTTCATACTGTTCATCCTTGCCCTCGTCGAAATAGCGGGCGAACTTGTACCGGCCGTCGAAAACGGCCCTTATCTGGGCGGGGTTATTGCCGTACTCGACGTCCAGAAGGTCCGCCATGGCGCCCACCAGACCGGCGTTTTGGAAGGCGTCGGCCGGATACCCGAAGCACATGAGCGCGTGATCGTTCACCTCGCGTCCCGACTCGATAACGGGCGCAAGGCCCTTGCCCGGCGGGCGGGAATCCATGACGGGAACTCCGGCCAGTTCCGGGAGCGTATAATAGAGGTCGACGTTTTGCGACAACGCGCTCGTCTCGGCCCCGGCCTGGATTTCTCCCGGCCACCTGAAAATCAGCGGCACGTTGTTGTTCTCATGATAGACGAACGGCCCCTTGCCCTGGAGCTGGTGGGACCCCGCCATCTCGCCGTGGTCGGAGGTAAAGACAACGAGCGTGTTATCGGCCAGGCCCAACTCGTCGAGAGCCGCGAGGGCCCTTCCCACTTGCGCGTCCACCTTGCGGTTCAGGTAATAGTAGAAATCAACGTAGTGCCGCCAGTGTCTAACGGGCCGGTCCGGTCCCACGCCCAGCACGGTCTGCATGGTCAGTTGGAAGTCCTTTTGCACGCCCGGCTTGCCGGAAAGGTCGTCGTCGAAATTTCCGGGCAAATCCCTGCAAACGTTGGGCACCACCGCGGGCGACACGTCAAGACGCTTGTAGAACATCACGTCGTGCGGGTTTATAAGGGACAGAGTCAGAAACCAGGGGCCGTCGGAACCGTTTTCCTTCAGCCACTTGATGCTTTGATTTGTGAAGCCGCCGTCGCGCAAAAGGCCCTCGTAGGGCCATCCGTCGCGGTCGGGTCCGGTCCAGACCTCGAACCCGTAGGCGGACAGGCCCGCTTCCTTGTAATCCTCCTCCAGGGTAAGGTGCCACTTGCCGAAGTAGGGAGTGCGGTATCCCGCCCTCTTAAAAATGTGGCCCAGAGTGGTGAAAGAAGGGTCCAGACTGGAGACCCCGGGAACGCCCAGGCCCGGATTGGGCATGTTCATCACCACTCCGTGCTGAGGCATGTGAAGACCCGTGAACAGACAAGCCCGGCTGGGCGAGCAAGGGACGGCCGACGTAAAATGGTTGGTGAACGACATTCCCTCCCGGCGCAGCCCCTCATAGGCAGGCAAAGCCGCGTCCTCCGGGAACCAGCGGGGAAGCCGCATCTGGTCGACTATAATCAGAAGAACGTTAGGCCGCTTATCCCCGGCGCTCGCCCTTTTGCCACTCGCGCCCAGGGCCAGTCCCGCCCCGGTCCCTTTAATAAAGTCCCTTCTGTTCATGGGTTAGCCCCCCTTTAAAGGTCAATGAAATATAACCCGCCGCGAGAGCCGTATCAAGGCTAATGGATATATTTCCTCCAGGTACTCCGTCCTTTTCGATCGCCGAGCGTCCCGGCCATTTCATTGTTCCTTTCCCTTTAAAGTGGCGCGCGGTTTCTTGTTCTGCAATAATAGGGACTCGCTTATCGCGGCCGTCTCGATCGCGAAGGCGCCCATTAAATACTTGGAGAGAGTCATGTTCAAGGATGAATGCGTCGTTATAACCGGCGGCTCGAGCGGGATTGGGGAACGGCTGGCCCATGACCTTGCCCGCAAGGGGGCCAAGCTCGCCCTTATTGCCAGGGACCCGGACAAGCTGTCCCGCGTCCGCAACCAGGTCATCAAGGAATCGGGAGCGTCATCCCACCAAATCGAGGTCTTTTCCTGCGACGTCTCGGACCCGGCAAGGGTCGAGAAGACCATGGCCTCCATATCCGGCAAGCTGGGAGCGCCCCGATGCCTTATCAACTCGGCCGGCGTTCTGAGCGGGGGCTACTTCGAGGACCTGCCGGACGACGACTTCCGGCTGCTCATGGAGATCAACTTCTTCGGGACCCTAAATTGCATTCGCGCCGCCCTGCCCTATTTCAAAAAAAGGAAGTCCGGACGCGTGGTCAACGTTTCCTCCATCGCGGGCGTGGTCGGAGTGTTCGGCTACGCCTCCTATTGTTCCTCGAAGCACGCCCTGGTGGGCCTTACGGAAACCCTAAGGCAGGAGCTTAAGCCGCAAGGGATCAAGGTCCAACTGGTCCTTCCCCCGGAAACCGACACCCCCATGCTGCGCAATATGAATAAAAAAAGGCCCATCGAGAACAAGGCCGTGGCGTCCTCGATGAAGCCCATCTCCGCGGGCAAAGCGTCTAAAGCCATCATTAAGGGAATCGAGCGCGACCTGCCGGTTATCGTGCCGGGGGCCTCCACCAGGTTTTATATAGTGACCAACAAAATGGTCCCGCCCCTTGGCCGGGCCTTCGTGGATTTCCTGATCAAGCGGTATTATCGGGGACCGGATAAATAACGCGCGAACGCTCGCCGCGGGCGGGAAGGAGAAAAGAAAGTGCCGGACGATCATTGTTGCCCCTGGTACATGGCGTATTTTTTCGACAATCCTCTTCGAAAGATTTTCCAGGACCCGGCCAAGATAGTAGGCCCATACCTGCAAGAGGGAAAGGCGGCCCTTGACCTGGGCTGCGGCATGGGCTATTTCTCCATCGCCATGGCGAAAATGGTCGGGGAATCGGGCAAGGTTTTCTCGATGGACGTCCAGGAAAAAATGCACCGGATACTTCTCTCGAGAGCGAGGCGGCAAAAGGTGGAAGACAGGATCACTCCCATCCTCGCCAAGGCCGACGAGTTCGAGACCCCGGAAAAAGTCGACTTCGCCATCGCCATGTGGATGGTCCACGAAGTCCCCGACCCGGAGACTTTCCTGAAGCGCGTAAAGCTTTGCCTCAAGGAGGGCGGGGCGTTCATGATAGCCGAGCCGAGCATGCACGTTAAAAAGGATGAATTCGAGGGAACGATCCGATTGGCCGATAAGGTCGGATTCAAGGTGGAGAATAGGCCGAAGGTGGGCCTTAGCCTGGCGGCGGTTTTCAGGGCTTGAAAATAAAAGGGGGATCTCATGCCGGAAGCTATCGTTGACGGAGCGAAATTTCACTACGAGGATTTGGGGGACGGTTTCCCGGTCGTCTTTACTCACGGTCTTGGCGGCGACATGAGCATGTGGGTTTTCCAGTTGCCCGCCTTCCGGGAAAGGTACCGTGTCATCACCTGGGACGTGAGAGGACACGGCCGCAGCGAGATCACGGAGGAAGGGTACTCGATCGGGCGCTTCGTGGAGGACCTGGCCGGGCTATTGAGAAGTCTGGGGATCGATCGCGCCCACTTGGTGGGCCTTTCCATGGGCGGCTGGATTTCCTGGGAGTTCGCCCTGGCCTATCCCGAGATGGTGGAAAGGCTTGTCCTTTCCAACTCGGCCGGGCTTATGTCGGCCAGAAGCGAGGCGGAGGCCGCCGAGAAGGCGCGCCTCTTCGAGCTTTCCGCCCAGGTCACCTATAAGAATGGCAGGAAACCCATCGTGCAAGCCACTATCGATCTCATGTTCTCGAGGGGATTCATCGAGAAAAGAGCCGACCTTATCGACGTGGTCAAAAAGACCATCGAGATGGACCCCGGCGTCGGCTACGCCAGAACGATAGAAAGGGTCTTTTTGCCTTTCATGAGGGGACCTTTGGACAAAAACCGGGACCGGGTCAAGGGGGTCAAAACGCCGACCCTGATAATCTCCGGGGATGAGGACCTCTTAACTCCTCCCTATACTCAAGAGGCGCTTCATGAACTGATCGCCGGATCGAGACTCGAAACCATGGAAAGCGCCGGCCACTTAACGCCCATGGAACAGCCGGGAACGTGGAACCGGATGGTAATGAATTTTTTAAGCGAGGGAAAAAAAGGTTAGAGGAGGGGTCCATGGCCGTCAGGATCGAGAAAACCGATAAGGTCTTCACCGTGATCATCGATCGGCCCGAGGCCAGGAACGCGGTCGACCGTCCCACCGCCCTGGCTCTGGCCGAGGCTTTCAGGGAGTTCGAGGCCGACGACTCGGCGGCGGCCGCCGTCCTGTGGGGCGCGGGTGGAAACTTCTGCGCGGGCGCCGACTTGAAGGCCATTGGCTCGGACCGGACCAACAAAGTGGAGAGGGATGGCGACGGGCCCATGGGTCCCACCCGCATGGTCCTGACCAAGCCGGTCATCGCCGCCGTATCGGGCTACGCCGTGGCCGGAGGTCTCGAACTGGCGATCTGGTGCGACCTGAGAGTGGTGGAAAAAAGCGCCGTCTTCGGCGTTTTCTGCCGCAGGTGGGGAGTGCCCCTTATCGACGGCGGGACCGTCAGGCTGCCCAGGTTGATCGGCATTTCCCGCGCCATGGACTTGATACTGACGGGAAGGCCGGTCGAGGCCGATGAGGCCCTCGCCATGGGGCTGGCCAACCGGGTGGTCGAGGACGGACGAGCGCGCGAGGAGGCCGAGAGTCTGGCGGCCAAAATAGCGGCTTTTCCCCAAACCTGCGTCCGCCATGACCGCTTGTCCGCCTACGAGAGTATCGAGCTGGGCCTGCCCGAGGCCCTGCAAAAGGAATACGAGCATGGCCTTATTTCTCTTTCCAGCGCGGAACTGGGCCAGGGAGTAGGTCTTTTCAAATCGGGGAAAGGACGGGGCGGAAGTTTCGAATAGGAACTCGTGAGGTATTAACTTTCCATTTCCGGTCTTTTCTTTCTTCTTTTACTGACCATGACGTAGCAGGAGTCGTAGCCCACTTCTTTTAATTCGTTCTCGCGGTCGGTGCCGGTAATGTCGGTACCCCAAAAAAGGGCGTTTGTAATGACGGCCTTTTCTAAAATGGCGTACCTTACGTTGGCCCCTCGCAGATCGGCTCCACTCAAGTCGGCCTCGTTAAGAAGGGCCATTTCGAGACGAGCGTTCCTCAGGTCGGCCCCGCTCAGGTTGGCCCCCGTCAGTTTGGCTACGCGAAGATTAGCGCCCTTCAACCTGGCCCCGCGAAGGTCGGCCCCTTGAAGGTCAACGGAGTAAAGATGAGCGTCCGTAAGGTCGGCCCCTCTTTTAACGGCCAACTCCAGGCAGACCCGTATATCGTCTACTCCGGAGCCACCCGTTACCTCTTCCGAGTCGAAGAGGGCGTTGTCGTACTTGTTTTTAATCTGCATCTTTCCCCACTAAAGAGCTGATCTTGGTTATTTTTACCATAATTTTTTCAAAAATGCCAGCAAAAAATATTAAGCCGCGCGTTTATTTATTCATCCTTTTAAGATATTGTTTTTAAATAGAATATCCCTTTCATCCCGGCTCATGGGGAGTTCTTTGAGCCAAAATGGCGGATTCAGTTATGTTTCACAAAGGCCCCAGGATATGATAGGATTATACCGGGTTCGCGGATACCGAAGTCGATAGCAATAATCGTCCATAATCGACCGGGACGGGCCGAATATGTACCATCGAGCAAAGGGGACATCATGGCAAGGCAAAATATTCTTTCCACCGTTACGACCTTTAAGGAATTTAACTCCTGCGGGGTCGAGTACAAGCTGCCCATACTCTACCGCCGTCTCGACCTTTTTTTCGCGGTCCTGGGCGCCAACGCCAGGATGGTCAAGGCCTCCCTCCCCTCGCGGCGGCTCAAACCCATACCCATCTGGCCGGGAAGAGTGGCTTTTCTTTTATTCGCGGCCAATTATATCGACACCGACATTGGTCCCTACGGAGAGTTCTCGGCCGGGGCGCCCTGTTTTTTACGCCACGAGGGCAAAGTGCATTTGGGGGTTTACGTGCATCGTCTACCCGTGACCACGGAGATTGCCCGCGCGGCGGGGGTCGAGTCCTGGGGTTTTCCCAAGTTCCTTTGCGAAATGGACTTTAAAGACAGGGGAGACGCGCGCTGTGTGTCGCTTAGTCAAAACGGTGAGAGCATCCTGGATTTCCTGGTCATGAAAGGAGGCGTTCCCGTGGACAGGACCATGGAAGCCGGCGTTTTCACGATAAAAAATGGCCGCATTATCTTTACGAAATGTCCGGCCCAGGCGACCGCTCGGGTTAACTTCAACGGTCTTTTCCGGCTTGGCCTTGGCCCTCATGAAATGGGCCGGGAGCTGTCAAGATTCAGGCTTGGTCCCAAGGCTTTGGTTACGGGAGACTGCCTGGACGTAAACATGATCCTGCCGGAGGGAGAGGACGTGGGTGGCGTGGATTGACTCCCGCTTCACGTTGTGGGTAAAAACAAGTGATGGTATCCTGAATAAATCAAGTCAAGCGTTCAAGGAGACACTGGAAATGAAGAATAAAAAGCTTCATGGTTTTGTTTACAACGATAAATTTATTGATATCATTGCCTCCCAGGGCATTAAACCCGAGGACCTGGCCGACGAGTTGAAGGGAAAACCCGTCCATATTCCCCAGGTCAACTTCGACGTTCCTCTCGAGCAAAAGGTCCGGGCCAGTCTGGGCATGCCCTCTTACGCGGTTCGGGCCAAGATGATGGAGGACAAGGTTGACGAGCTGATTGAGGACCTTAGCGAACAGTGGGTGAACCTGGCCGACCAGATGCGAGGAGACCCGGAGAGGTTCAAGAAGGTATGGACGGCCATCGTCGAGACGGTCGAGTTGGACGACCTTAACAAGCTGATAAAAGAGCACAATACTTTTTATCCTATCGAGGCCAACCTCAAGGAGGACCCGGAGACCCGCCAGATCATGATCGGGTCCACGCCGTGGAGGCCCACCAAAAAGATCAGCCACCAATCTCTTCTCGACAAGTATCCGCCCAGCCTGGACCAGGCCCTCAAGGAACTGGATAGCGAATAAAAGATATTATTGGTCCGGGTAAAAGAATTATGGCCGTCGGCAAAGTCGGTAAAAATGCCAGCTAAAAACCCCGCCGAATTATCGGCGGGGTCTGAAATATCTTCCCGGAGTGCGATTCAATTTGTTATGATGCCAACATTGCCAATCAGATCTAGCCCCTCTTTGGAATCTTTTCTGCTCCCAGGTTGATTTATATTATAGACCAATTGGTAGACTTTAAAACGACCTAAAGATTGATTTTAACTTTTTATCCTCATACCAAAGGATTAGAGAGATAATTTATTCTTCTTGAACGCCATCAAGGACGGCGGATAAAAAGGCTTGTTTTTTGACCTTCGATAGTCTAAAATGTCTTTTTAATTGGTAAAATATTGCCTGACACATCTATATCGAAGTTCTCGGGCAAAGGGCCATATCATTTAAAAGGCATGGGCGATATCGCCCAGAGACATTTACTTTTTTCACGGAGCTTACATTCAATGCGAGCCGATCGGGCGTTTTCAAGCCAGGATAGAAGCCTGAGCAAACAGATATTGTTTGCCGGCGATATCTTAAACGGTTACATCGAGGCCGCTCTCGACGCCATCAAAGAAGACCGAGTGCTCCGGATCATCGAGGAATCGGGCGGCGGAACATATGAAAGGGCCGCTGATTTCCAAAAGGCCCTGGTTGGACGGGTCGATTTACCCGAGGAAGTATTTATTAGGATCGGCTCGGCCCTGATCGGGGAAGGCGCGAGCTTCGACACGGCCGGCGCCAACATGCTGGTGAAGAAGACCGCCAAAGGCACGGCCGTGAAAGTCCTGCTTTGCGTGCTGGGCCACGTGGCGGACCGCGGCTCCAGGTTGTACTCATGGGACGCCCTCTCCCAGGTATATATGCTCTCTCCCCTTTACGAGCACATGCTGACCAACGCCGCCCTGCTCGACTCCATCATGGAATGGCGGGACAAAAAAGCCGCCGGCATCAGGGTGATATATTCCTTCCTGGACGAAAAGGCCGTTTCATTGTTCTGGCTGAGACATACTTTTCATATGGCCAAATATTACCCCGCCTCTTTTCGCGATCCCTTGGCCATGGTCAGGATGAAAGAGGGAGACGAATTCGTCAAACCCGATCCTTACCTCAAGGGGGAAAAAATAAGGCTTAAGCTCAGGCCTTCCCTGGAAAGCGCGGCGCGAGGAGCGGGAGCAAGAATCGAGCTACACAAGGGCGACGTATATTTCGACGGCGACCTGGCCGCGAAAAAGGACTCGAAGCCAGGAAGGTCCATGGGCGATGACGTCTATAAGATGGTAAAGGATTTCAAAATCATCGGCGGACGGGCGAGGCTGATCGAGCCGCGATCGGAAATAAGGCCATACGCGTCCTTGATCCTGGCGCGAGGACATCGATACGCGCTGGCAAGAGCGCTTCCCGCGGCGGAGTACGAGATAGATTTTTCCTATCATCCTTTCCGGCAATTCCTGCTGAGCCGGTTTATCTCTTTTTCCGGGACGAGTCAGAGGCTGCTCGGGGGCAGGACAAGTTCCAATACATGGTCGGACCTCCTGTTTATGGTCGAAAGTCTGGGCGCCAACCCTGAAGCCGCCACCCCAATACCGGGTCCCTCGGTTTACGGTGAATCCACGCCAGGACAAAGTGGCGACCCGGCGATGGAATTTGCCCGGGCCAAGGGCCTCACCGCGAGGGAGGAGGGAATCCTCAGGCTCATCATCATCGGCAAGAGCAACCAGGATATCGCCGACGAGCTTTGCGTCTCCATCCATACGGTCAAGAGTCACGTTCACAATTTGCTGAAAAAAACGGGCGTGAAATCGAGGTCCCAGTTGATAGCCGCCATGGTCGAATAATGGAAAAGGAAATTTACAAAGCCGGCGCGCGGTCCATCGAGGACGGCCATCAGGTCCCGATCATGGGCGTCCAAACCGATAACCCCGCCTACGTCAACGGCGAGATCGTCAAGCTTTACTTGTCGGCCGCCAGGCGCCAGGTATCGGAGCGCGACATACTAAGCGCCATCAAGGAGGCGGGAGGAGTTAAGGCAAAAGACCTCGATTCATTCCTGGCCCTCCTCGAGCCCCTCCTCCACGTGGAAGCGGGGTTCCTGAACAGGCTTTCGTTGACGCTGGATAAAAAGGGCCTGAGCCTGTCCAAGGTCCCCGAGTTGGGCGTGGAGAATCAAGTCATTATGCCGCACACGGCATAATGACTTGATTGATAATAGAATTTTTGCGGATGAGCAGGTGGAATGGACGCGGGAAAGATTTTTAGCTTTAAACCAATCACCCGTAATAAACTGAAATAAAATCTATTTCTTCGGCATTAATAATAATACTCGATGGCGTTCACCATGATGGCCGCGGGCCAGTATTCCGAGAACATATATGTCTTGGGGTTGGAGTAATAAGGCGCGCTATAATACACCAAGGCCGGGCCCCAGGTCCCGTCAATTCCTTGGCTCTCGAACATATATTCCATGGCTTTATATACCTCTGGCCCCCTATAGTGGTAGTAACGAAGAGCGGCAATGTAAAAGGCGCTCCTCGCGGGGGACTCCCATCCCCCGTCCAACCGCTGGTTATTCAGTATATATTCGACGTTTCGACTTCTTGAGGCCTAGAGGCAATCGTTTCCTTCTGAATATGCCCTGGCTAAATAATACAGCAGCATGTATTCGGGATAATGGGTGTCGCAATCGTTCATTTCATTCAGCGGGATTTTATTGAGGTAGTCGCAGATGTCCGGCAAGTCTATGTTGTTCCTTATATAATACATCATGGCGGCGGCGTTGCAGGCGCAATCCTTGCTGTTGCCGGGAAAGTAATCGGAATTGAAATAGGTCCAAAATATTCCGTCGTTATCGCGAAAGGGAAGAAACTGGCCTTCCACGTCAGGGTCGATTCCTTCTTCATAATACACGATAAGGCCCAGAGATGAAGTGTCTATGTCGGAGGGCCATCCGGATGATTTCCCCCAAAAGATAAAAAACCAATCTTCCGGCGTGTCTCTGATGATCTTTGCAAAAATATTGGCCTTTATGGCCGATGCTCGATCGAAATTAATAAGCTCCATGTATATTTGAGCGTCGTTGTACCAGAAAATAGCGTGGATGGGGTTTTCCTCGGCAGTCGTGGAATTCCCCAGGTAAAATGGATACCCATCCCAGGAGGGGTCCAATCCATTTTTCCAGCGCCTGAAATGCCAACTCTTGAACCTCATTTGGCCGAGCCGAAAGACTGGCTCGGCGGTGGTCATTATCCACCTGATTGCAACAGGAAAGAAAAATACAAAAGCAGAAAATAAATTTCCTTGGCATGGTGATTTTCCTTTATTGATGGAACAGAAGACCCATTCTTGGGAGTTTTACCGCCCGAGTATGGAACGCTCGTCATCATCCCTTTCCTTAAGACCGTTTCGGATCGGCTATTATAAACTCGTTATATTATAAACTGACAGTGACGTCGACCTCAAGCAAAGTTTTCATATGCAAGCGGTCAAATGAAGGGCGAAGCTTTTACTAACTGATTCCCTCTATCAAATCTTCTTATCATCTACACCGGCTCAGTCTTTTCCCGGCGTGGAGCAAGCGGCCAAAATGAGCAAGGGAAAAAGGCCTTTATTTCACTGAGCCTCTTGCAAAATTCCCGCTTTGGAGTGCGGCGGCTCGTGTACAGACCGGAGACATGGGTAACAGGTGTTCGGAGACATGGGTAACAGTTGGTACATTCTTCTGTATGTCAATACAGGAGAAGAAAGATGCCATGGAATGAGGTTACCGAAGTGTCTCAGAGGAAGGATTTTGTTTATTTAGCGATGCAGCCAGGTTCCAACATAAGCGAGTTATGCCGTCGATTCGGTATCAGTCGCCGCACCGGCTACAAGTGGATCAGCCGTGGGCAAAGCGGTGAAGAGGACTGGGCATGTGACAGGTCCCGCCGTCCCAGGCGATCTCCCCAGCGTGTTTGCCCGGAGGTCGAGCAGTTGGTGCTTTCGGTTCGCGACGAGCATCCGACCTGGGGAGGGCGCAAAATCGAGCGGCGGCTGATCGATCTTGGTCACGACGAAGTGCCAAGGCCGAGCACGATCACGGCGATCCTCGACCGCAACGGCAGGCTGCGGGACGCCCAGCGCAAGGCTCGCGGTCCCATGAAGCGTTTCGAACGAGAGGCTCCCAACCAGTTGTGGCAGATGGATTTCAAGGGACATTTTCCGACGGCGGCCGGTTCCTGTCACCCTCTCACCGTGGTGGACGACCACTCCAGGTTCGCGTTGACGGTCACCGCCTGCTCCAACGAACGGGCGGACACCGTGCGGGCAAGCCTGGCGCCGGTCTTCATGCGCTACGGCCTGCCCAGCCGCATACTTACCGACAACGGATCGAGCTTCTGCGCGCCGAACTCGCGTTACAACTACATGAGCGCCTGGCTGATCAGGCTCGGCGTCGGCATCAGCCACGGCCGTCCCTTTCATCCCCAGACCCAGGGCAAGAACGAGCGGTTCAACCGGACCCTTAAGGAGGAGGCGATAAGGGGACGCAACTTCGGCGACCTGAACGACTGTCAGAAAGCCTTCGACCGTTTTCGCGACTGCTATAACCATGAACGTCCCCACGAGGCCCTGGACATGAACACGCCGGCCAGCCGTTACGCGATGAGCCCCTTTGCCTATCCCGAGACTCTGCCCGAAGTCTGGTATCGGGATGATTGGCCGACTTGCAAGGTGAACCCGGGCGGGGCGGTTAGAATCAAAGGCGAGTTTTATCCAGTGGGGCGGGCCTTCGTTGGTGAAAAGGTCGGCTTGCGAAATACACAAGTGGACGGCGTGATCGAGGTTTATTACTGCCGCCAACGGATCATGGTCGTCGATCTGCGAGACCATAGCTGGAGCAAACGTGATAAAAGGTTTTCTCGACCATGAGGACGATAGCATCTCCACGAGGCCCGTCAAGGGTAAATCCCTGCGGGACGGCTGCGCCGCCCTTGACTGGCCACGTGATCGATGCATAGATAAACTTAGGTCGAGGAAAAATAGGTCAATAGCAGGAGCGCGAGCAAGCGAGGAAATATGTTACCTATGTGCCCGAACACTTGTGAAGCATGTCTCCGGTCTGTACACTCGACGCCGCTTTTCTTCCGAGGGCTTGACGCGAGGCAAGCCGGTGTATTAATAGGCCTTGTCAAGCCAAGGCCCTCGAAAGCGGTCTCAAGCGACCGCACTCCAAAGCGGCTATGCCGCAAAGAAAAGGACTTTTGCAAGAAGTTCCACTGACAATCCTTTTCTTGGCGTTATCATAAGCGCAATATGATTTTTTGCCCGCCGGGAAGAAAACCGCCGGTGGCCCATCATTTTCCGAAAATGCATGGGTGGCGCGGCCCAGCGTCGAGCTTAACCTCCCTTTCACTCAATCATGGACTGACGCTTAATCCCTCGCTATTTTCGAGTCCTTCCATGGACCTGGTCGAATAGCAGGTTCAGCCCGCGGCTTGCGCCGCGCGTGAGGCCGTCAAGCGTTGCAACGATAACGACGCGTCTCAAGTCTCACTCCAAGTCCTTGGCCCTGGCCTCGAAAACCCTGCAGCCCCGGCGGGGACTGGCCGTGCCTATGATCAGCTTGCCGTCGTGAACGGCCATGGACCGGACGCCGTAGTGGAAGGCGGAGCCGAAGGCGTCGTCGGTCTCGACGGTCCATTTTTCCCCGTCCTCGGTCGAGTATAAGACGAACCGGCCGCGAGGCAGCGTGAAGTCGCTGTGCGAGTAAGTGCCGGCGTAGAGCCGTCCGTTATATTCCTCCATCTGCCACAGGTAGGCGTTGTGCCTGCTGGTATAACCCTTCTCGAGTACGCGCTCGAAGTTCTCGCCGTCGTCGCTGACGTACAGGTCGAAGCCCCGGAAGAAATCCATGGTCGAGACGTAAAGCCTCCCCTTAAACGCGATGAGTTTCATGGCCGCCGTGTTGGTCTTCTTGGCCGCGCCCTTTTCCATGACCTTCACGAAGCTCAAGCCGTCGGCGGTGTAAAAAAGCTGGAACCCTCCCAGGATGTTCAAGGTACCCATGTATAGGCGGCCTTTAAACTCGGTGAAGTCAGACACCCAGACGTTGCCCTTGTCCCCCAGGCCCTTGTCGGCGGCCTTCTCCCAGTTCTCGCCGTCCGCGCTTGTCCAGATGCCCGCGCCCTCGCTCCGGTTCTCGAGCCCCACGTAGACCATGCCCTTGTACCAGCCCAGGCCCCGGCCCGAGGTGTTGTCCTTGTCCCCGAAGCCGCCGGTGGCCACCGCCTCCCAGTCGTCGCCGTCCCGGGTCCGCCATACCTCCATGCCGTCGTCGTGGTTGTTGGTCACGCCGTAAAGATAATCCCCCGCCGCGTAGAGCTTTCTCACGCCCATGTTCCTGGGATTATCCAGGCCGCCGTCAACCACCCGCGTCCACCCATCTCCCTCCCGGCGCCAGATTTCAGCGCCGTTGGTCGTCCGCTTGCCCGAGGTCCCGGCGAAGAAGCTGAACATGCCCGGCAAGCTTTTCACGTTTAGCGTGCCCACGTAAAGGTCGCCCTTAAACGAGGCCATGGAGAAGGCGTACTTGTTGGACGGGTCGCCGAACCCCTCCTCGTTTATAAGCCTCACGTCCGTGAGGGTCGCCGTGGAAAGGGGATCGTCGGCGCGAGAGTTGAGGGCCAGCGAGGCGGCAATCAAAACAAAGAAAAAAACAACCGCCCAGCCGCGGCCTCTCGGCCATACATTGAAAAGTGAACCGGCACCATGAACCGACTTTTTCCCGAAACCTTTCCCTATCATGATTTCCTCCATGCTTCTTTGCCAATTCTAGTATCACGCATAGCCCCGCTATGAGTGCGACCAAAGGGAGCAGGTTTCCTTTGCGTCTCCAATTCATTCAATACACTTCAACCCGCTCGCTTCGCTCGCCCACATAGCGGGAGCCATGCATACACGTTATAGGCGGCGCTCTTAATCCGACCAGAAGTTCCTGGCCAGTTTCCGGCGTTCTTGCCAGAGGCTTCCCTTGCCCGCGAAATTGACTATGCCCTGGCCCTGGTCCGCGTCCTCCACCCGCCATCCGCCGTTGACGGCCCCGCTCAGGCCGGCGGAGAGCATCTCGAAGCCCTGGGCCGTGTAAAGGTCGGTCTCGCAGCCCCGGTTGATGATGTATTTGAGTTGACGGCAAGCCTGCTGGTTCTTCGAGCGGAGCACCTCGAGCAGCGCCCCCACCTCGGCGTCAAGCCGGCCGTTCTCGACCACCCGGTTCCACAGGTTCCACTCGACCGCCCGCCTGGCCGGCATCAGCGCCCCGATGATATTGATCTCCTTGGTCCGCCGCTTGCCAATGTAGCGAGCCATGCGCGTGGTCCCGCCCCAACCCGGGGTGATGCCGCTGTCAACCTCGGGCATGCCCCATATGGAACGCTCGGTGGCGATGACGAAGTCGCAGGCCATGGTGATTTCAAGGCCGCCGCCCACCGCGTAGCCGTCCACCGCGGAGACGGTCATCTTGTCCAGGTCCTCCAGGGAGTTGGCCATGTCCTGGTAAACCCGGACCCGACGGGTCACGCCGTTGGCGCCCTGCGTCATCTTGCCATGTTCGTCCTTGAACCAATTGGGCATCTCGGTGATGTCGTCACCCGCGCAGAAGCTGTCTCCCGCCCCCTTGATGACCACGAACTTGGTATCGGTCGACCTCTTGATGGTCTGAATGGCCTCGACCAGCATCTCCGACATCTCGATGCTGAGGGCGTTGCGGACCTTGGGCCGGTTAAGCGTAACGCGGGCCGTGTCTCCATCCATCTCCAATAACAACGGCTTCTCTTTCATCGTCGTCTCCTCCATGGTGTCTTTTCATTAACAATTGCACTTATTACATGCCATCCGCAAGCGGTGGGGCATCCCCGCTCACCTCACGAAATTCTCGTGGCAGAACTTCATGGCCTCTTCCATGTTGGCGGCTATGTCGTTGAAGTCCACGTCCATGGCCTTGACTTCCTTGTAGGCGGGGACGTTATCGGGGGTGGGGACGCCGGCGCGGAGGGGCATCTGGGCGGAGCCGGAAAAGGCGAGCTTTTCTTCCACCTCGGGCGACAACAAATAGTCGATCAGCTTTTGGCCGTTCTCGGGGTTGGGTCCGTTAGCTATGAGGGCCGCGGTATTGGGGATGAGAAGGGCGCCCATGCCTTCCTTGTCCGGATATATCACGCCCACGGGAGCGCCCTTCCCGATGGCCAGGCTGGCGTCGTCCGTGTCGGTAAAGCCGAGGGGATAATCGCCCGCCACCACGCGGTCGCGGCTGGTGGAGTTACCGGGGACGATGACGAGGTCGTTGGCCAGAAGCTCGAGAAGGAAGGCCTTGGCCTTCTCCGGCCCGAGGAGGGCGAACCAGGCGGCGACGTGAGTCGAGGTGGTGCCGAACATGGGGTTGGCCATGGTAACCTTGCCCTTGAACCTGGGCGCGGTCAGATCGAGGACCGAGCCCGGCTTTTCCTCTGGCGCCAGCGTTTCCTTGTTGTAAATGAGTATACGGGCCCGGGCGGCGAAGCCGGTCCAGTAACCTTCGCTATCCTTGAAGTTCTCCGGGATACCCTGGGCCATGGGCGATTTGTAAGGGGCCAGGACGCCCTTTTCCTTCAGCACGATGGTCCGTCCCACCTCGGAGTTCCAGAAGACGTCGGCCCGGGGGGAGTCCTTTTCCGCGATCAGGCGGTTGACCAGGCCCGTGGTCTTCGAGGCCTCCGTGTCGTAAACCACCTTGACCTCGATCCCGGTCTTTTGCTCGAACCCTTCCAGGATATCCTCGGAAAATATCTGATCCAGCGAGGTGTATACCACCACCCGGGGCTTCTGACTTGGGGGGCAACCGACAAAAAGCGCGACCAAAAGCGCGATAGAAACGATCCTTATTCTCATGTCCCTTCTCCTTCAGTCCGGGTAAAATATATAAGAGAGCTTCTTGCAAAAGTCCCGCTTTGGAGTGCGGCGGCTCGACGCCGCTTTTCTTCCGAGCGGTTTGACGCGAGGCTAGTCGTTGTATTTTTAGGCATTGTCAAGCCAAGGCCATCGAAAGCGGTCTCAAGCGAACGCATTCCAAAGCGACTATGCCGCCAAGAAAAGGACTTTTGCAAGGAACTCAAGATATTGCGGCATTGTAACATATATGGATGACGAGGAAAGAGGGGCCGGGCAAAATATCCGAAGGTCCTTTTTAAGGGAGGGAATAGATACTCGAGGTTGCTGCGGCGCCGAGGCCGTCAAGCCTTGGTATTGGAGAATGCATTATGATGGACGGGTGCTTTTCGTTTTCAGAGCGCCTGGATCATCTCTTTTCTCTGTTCCTCGAGGGAGACGATTATTCTGGCCACGTCGATGTCCTTGAGCCGAAGGTCCCGTACGATGGGCAAGCCGATCAGGTTCATTTCCTTGTTTTCCGACTCGCGCTGGATTTTGAGGTTGATAAGGTCGGCGGCGCTGAGGACCATGGCCAGGGGTTTGGCCTCTCCGGCTTCCTTGGGCCGGTGGTGATACCATACCGCCTCGATGATGGAGCGGGGGAAGTTCCATTTCCTCAAGAGCTCGGCGCCGATGCTCTCGTGCATCACGTTGAGCAGTTCCTTGAAAATGTCCTCGGGCAGTTCCTTGACGCGCGGGTCGTTTTGGCCCATCTCATCGAGGGAGTGGATAATAAAAATCGAGCCGATATCCTGGACCAGGCCGGCCAGGAAGGCCTCGTCCCTGTTCGCGGATTTGGACGCCTCGGCCACGAGGCCGGCGGCGAGGGCGCACCCTATCGAGTCGACCCAGAACCGGCCCAGCCTGCCGTTGTACATGGACCCGTTGACGTTCGAGGCCCGCTTGACGCCGATGGCCACGGCGATATTTCTCACGCCGTTGAACCCTATCCTTTTGATGGACTCGGGCAGGTTGTTGATTTCCTTGAGGCCCCGGTAAAAGCTGGAATTGGCCAGGCTCACCACCTTGGACGCTATCACCGAATCCCTGCCGACGATTTCCGCGAAGCTCTCGAGGGGACGGTCGGGATCGCTTGCCGCCTCGAGTATCTGGACCGCCACGTGGGGCATGGTGGGTAGCTCGACTTCTTTGTTTTTCAACTCGTCATGGATTATCTCGAAAAGAGACAAGCCCTCGTCCCTCGATTCGGCCCTCATCTCCTTGTCCCGAACCGCGTCGGGCATGTTCTTTAGACCGGTCGCCGCCCCGATCTGGCTCCCGCACTTGGTGCATTTGGCGTCACGGGCCTTGGAGGCGTCGGCCTCGAGGGGTATTTCCTGCATGGCCCCGCAGGATGGACAGCTCGTGATGGTGTACATGCCTTGCCTCCTAATTGTCCTCGCCGATGATTTGAAGGATTTCGGAAATGGAACGGGGTTTGATGGTAACGGGGGCCTTTTTCAGGATTTCCTCCAAGGTGGTGGCCCCCTGGACGACCTTGGCCAGTCCGCTTTCCTGGAGAGTCACGAGGCCGGAGCTTTTGATGCAAAGCTTCCTGATGTGGCTCGAGGTCTTCCTCTCGAGTATGGCCTCCTTGACCTGCTCGTCGAGAATGAGTATCTCGTAAATGGCCGTCCTTCCGATGTACCCGGTGTTAAAGCACTTATCGCACCCTTTTCCCTTGAAGATGGTATAGGGCGCAAGGTCCTCCGGCTCGACCTCCAGGAGGAAAAGCTCCTTGAAGGTGGGCGCCTTCTCCTCCTTGCAATGGGGACAGATTTTTCTTACCAGCCTTTGCGCCACGATGCAGATAACGGTGGACGAGATCATGAAGGCCTCGATCTCCATGTTCATGAGCCGCAGTATTCCTCCCACCGAGTCCTCGGTATGGAAGGTGGTAAACACCTTGTGTCCGGTAAGGGCGGCCTGGATCGCCGTTTCCGCCGTGTCCCTGTCCCTGATCTCGCCCAGCACGATGATATCCGGGTCCTGCCTGACGATGGCCTTGAGGGTGTCCTCGAAGGTCCGCCCGATGTGGTTGTCGATCGAGCACTGCATGATGCCCTCGATCTGGTACTCGACCGGGTCCTCGGCGGTGATGATCTTGACCCCCATCTCGTTGCAGTAGTCTATCGAGCTGTAAAGGGTGGTCGTTTTGCCGCTGCCGGTGGGTCCGGTTATCACCACGACCCCCGCCGGAACGCGGAGCACGAAGTCGTAATACTTCGAGAGCAGGTTGGGCGGCATGCCCAGCTCTTCCAGCGCCACGAGGCCCATCTTTTTATTGAGTATCCTCATGACGATGTTCTCGCCGTCAACGGTGATGTAAGTGGAGACGCGAAGGTCGATCATCTCGCCGTCGATCTCGATTTGTATCCTTCCGTCCTGGTGCCTTCTGTGCTCGGTGATGTCCATTTCCGCCATGATTTTTATCCTGGCGGCAATCCTGGACTGCATCTCCTTGGGAAGGTCCGTGCGATGCACCAGCACCCCGTCCAGCCGGTAGCGGATTCTTACCTTGTTGGGAAGCGGCTCGATATGGACGTCGCTGGCGTTGAGCCTGCTGGCCTCGAGGATGATAAAGTCGACTATGTCGGTGATCTTCTTGGTCGGATCGGACAGGACCTTGGCATAGGCCTCGTCGGACACCTTGCCCTGGTATTCGGCCAGCACCTCGGCGATCTTTTCCTGGTGGGCGATGGCGAAGACCGCGGGCATGGCGTAAATGCCCTCGATCATTTTAACCACTTCTTTATCCGGTATGCCGGGCGCGATGACCCTTATTTTTCCCTCGTCTATGGAAAGAGGTATCAGGTGATTTTTACTTAGATAGTTGATGGACACCCTGGATACGACCGCGGGATCGAGCATGGCCGAGTTGGGCTCGATAAAGGGGATGTCCTTTAGTTCGCATATGGACTCGATCAGATCGTGTTTATTTATATAGCCTTTCTCGACCAGCATGTCCTCGAACCGGGCCTCGGGGGTTTCCGCCAGCGCGGCATTGGCTTTCTCGTATTGCGATATCGTGATAAGGCCTTTTTCCATGAGCCAGTCGCCAAGGCCCATGGAGGACTTGTTTTCTTTCAGATATTCGTTGAGCCTGCTCCTGGTGATCAGACGAAGACCGATTAGTACCTCGCCAAAGCTCTTGAATTCCTCGAGACGCGACTGAACTTTTTTAGCGAATTCAACGTCTTTCGCCTCGATCACTCCGTCTTTCAAAAGCAGATTTGCAAGGTCTGGTTCCCTTTCCATGGGCCGAGCGCCCGCCACGCCAAGCATGTTTAATCTCCCCTGCCCTTTTCAGGCGGCCTTGCCGGTATTTTCGATTGGCATTTCTTTGAATTTCTCATTTTTGGTCGCCTTTTCCCGAAATTGGTATTTTTACATACAAGCCATTCATCCATTTTTTCCCGGAATCGGTTATTAACTGATTTTTATTTTTATTATCGATATCTTTCATATATCGCCCAATTTTCAACTCCTCAATATCGCGGGCCTTACCCATATAACCAATATCACCGCGTAACTTGTGCAAGGTTTAAGCCATCGCTAATATTCAGCGAGGAATTTTTCAGCCCTCATACCATGGAAAGTGGACCATGGAGCGGGACGCGTCGTCTTATCGCGTGGATTGTCTCTCGGGTCCGCTTCTTTGCTCCCCCGTAAATGTCACCGCTAACTCCCCGTTGTTTGACCGGGTATTCTTTATTTGTTAATCTTTGAGCATCAAAGAGGAGGGTGAAAACCTTGTCACAAGCGGATCGACTTTCGTTTCCCGCGGGTTTTATTTTCGGCGTCTCCGGCGGTTCCCTTCAATCGGAGGGGGCGGCCGAATATTCAGATTGGATTATACACGAGCGGAAAGGCAACGCCCCGCCCAGCGGCGAGGGATCGAGGAAAAAGGAACGCTTCGACGAGGATTGCCTGAGGGCGGCCGAGCTTGGTATCGATCGCCAGCTTATCTGCCTGGACTGGGCCCGGCTCGAGCCGCAAAGAGGCATGTACGACCGGGAAGTAATCGATGATTACCGCTTCCGCCTGGAATCGGCCAGGAGAAGGGGCCTGTCCATCTGGATTACCCTCCACGACGTCGGCCTGCCCGCCTGGTTCGCCCGGGCGGGAGGGTTCATGGACCAGGCGGCCCTTATGCACTGGCACCGCTTCGTCGAGTTGGCGGCCAAGGAGTTTGGCAAGTCCGTCGAGTTCTGGTTGCCCATCCGCCGGCCCACCGCCTACGCCCTGGCCTCTGAGCTGCTCGGCCTTTACCCACCGGCCAGGAAAAGAATGGACAAGTTCTCCGACATGCTGGTCATGATCCACCGGGCCCACGGAGACGCCTATAAAATACTCAAGGCCTACCTGCCGGCCACCGCCCGGGTGGGCATGAACCTCCTCGCGATACCCACCCATCCCCACGATCCCGAGTCGGACCAGGACAGGATTTCGGCCGATTTCCTGGACGGCTACCTGAATCACGCGCCCCTCGAGGCCCTCGCCCACGGGTCCATGAACGTGCCCGGAAAAGGATGCGTCGAGCTGCCCTCCACCAGGGGAGCGGCCGACTTCATCGGTATCGATTATTTCTTTCGGGCCGTGGTGGGAAACGGACAAAAGCCCTCCGACACGCGCTGCATGGCCGAGCTCTCGGAGATGGAGGGCATGCCCGGCGTTCGTCTCGACCGGGAGAACGAGCGGACCAGTGAGGCCGGATTCGGGGTTTTTCCAGAGGGTATTTACGAGGCGATCAAAAGGGTCCATTCCTCCGGCGCCAACCTTCCCATGTACGTCACCGGCTGCGGCGTGGCCACCAGCGACGAGGAACTTCGTACCCAGTACCTTGGGAGGACCCTCATCGAGATCCACCGCGCAATCGAGCAGGGCCTCGAGGTCAAGGGCCTCTTCTACTGGTCCGACGTGGACTCCTACGAGTTGAACCTAGGCTACAAGGCCCATTACGGCCTCTTCGGCTTCGACCCCGAAACGGGAGAGCGGACCAAAAGGCCCGCCGCCGACCTCCTCGCCAGGGTCATCAAAAACAAGAGGGAAGAAAGGTAGTTTTTATATTCACGGGAGCTGATGAAATGGCGATCAACCCAGCGGCTCTTCGATGCACCGGATGAGCGGAAAGTATATGATGAAAAGGCGGAGATCGTAATGGCCAAAATAGAGGGCATCCGTATACGGAATTTCAGGGTCTTGCGAGACGTGACCTTTGGCAAACTCTGGAACCTTCAACAAACTAAACCATTGACTCCCATGACGACCGTTATAGGGAAAAACGGAGTAGGAAAAAGCACGCTCTTCGACGCGTTTGGTTTCCTTTCCGATTGTCTCAAGTCGGGCGTTGAAGAAGCTTGCGATCTGCGAGGACGGGGAGGCTTCGAGCGCGTCAGGTCGCAAGGTCAAAATGGTCCCATTGAGTTCGAGGTTTACTACAGGGAAGAAGGAAACGCGAGACCCATCACTTACGAGCTTTCCATCGACCTCGATTCATCGGGCCGGCCATACGTACAAAAAGAACGACTCCGCCAGAGGAGAAAGGGACAAAAACACGGAAGGCCATTTTCTTTTCTCCTGCTTAGTGAAGGAGAAGGCATCGCTTGGAAGGGTGAAGAAGGCGGAAGCGAATTTGACGACGATATACGCCGTCCAGATTTGATAAAATATATAGAATCAATAAAAACCAAAAAAGGCGGTAAAGAAAGCGGCGAAACGGAGGTCGTGAAACTCTCGGACAAACGAAAGCTTGGGATAGCCACGCTTGGGGGCCTTAAACAGCATCCCAGGATATCAGCTATTAGGAATTTTATCGAGGGTTGGTATTTGAGTTACTTCACGTCCGACGCGGCCCGCCCCTTGCCGTTGGCCGGACCGCAAAAGCGGCTAAATATCCATGGGGAAAACATAGGCAACGTCGTGCAATTCATGGAAAGAGAACATCCCAAGCGTTTCCAGCAAATACTTGACGGGATTTCCAATAAAATCCCCGGAGTTCATAAAATCGACACGGCAAAAACGCTTGACGGAAGTCTCCTCCTTCGGTTCAGCGAAAAAGGCTTCCAGGACCCGTTTTACGGGCGGCAGATGTCGGACGGCACATTAAAAGTTTTAGCCTATCTACTTCTTCTCGAGGACCCGAATCCACCGCCTTTTCTTTGTATCGAGGAACCGGAGAATGGCCTCTACCATAAACTCCTCGAGGCCCTGGCCCAAGAATTCCGAAATCACGCCACGGGAAGAAAGGGTGGAGCGCAAATATTCATTACCACTCACCAGCCTTACTTCGTCGACGCCCTTAAGCCGGAGGAGGTATGGATACTGGAAAAAAGGGATGATGGTTTCGCCACCATCCGCAGGGCCAGTGATGATGAAACCGTAAAGAACATGGTGGATGAGGGACTTCCGCTCGGTGGACTATGGTATAGCGACTATCTCGACGCCAGGTAAAAAGATGCATTTTGAAATTCTCGTTGAAGACCAATCCGGAAAAAAAGCGCTTGAAATCCTGGTCCCAAAAATAATTGGCCAAGAACATACGTTCAAAATAATTTCCTATAAAGGCCTGGGGAAAATCCCGGCAAATTTGCGCGATCCCAAGGCGGCGCATGACAGGATTTTACTGGACAACTTGCCCAAATTGCTTCGAGGATATGGAAAGACTCACTCGAGTTATCAAAACTACGACGCGGCCGTGATATTGGTGTGCGATCTTGACGATAAATGCCTGAAAGATTTTCGTGGACGTCTTAACGAAATTCTTGCAAATTGCGATCCTAAACCAAAAACGCGTTTTTGTATTGCCATAGAGGAGGGAGAGGCATGGCTCCTTGGCGACCTGCCGGCGATCAAGACCGCATATCCCAAGGCTAAGGACCCGATCCTCAATTCTTATCGAAACGACGATATTTGCGGCACGTGGGAAAAATTGGCCGACGCGGTTTATCTGGGCGGTTCTCAAGTCCTTAGCGCCAAAGGATGGAAAGCGGTGGGAACGGAGAAATCGAAGTGGTCGGACTCCATTGCCCCCAATATGGACGTCGATCAAAATAAATCTCCAAGCTTTCAATATTTCAGGGACAAATTAAGACAACTATCGAAAACCGCCTGAGTATTTTCCCTATAGTTTTAGAGCGGCCGCGGGCTGAGAATAGTATACGCGTTATACAAAGTAATAATTAGTACGGCTCCTTCTATTTCACATGGGGCCTGATTGAAAGTTACGTCGGATGCGATCAGCCCGCGGTCTCGTCGTCGTCAACGACCAATATAGCAATTTCATTCATCTAACGCTCCCCGGGCAATCCGCCCGGAATGAACGCGAGTATAACAAAATCGAACTAACCTGACAAAAGTGGCGACAGGCCATCAAGGTGGATGGCAAAAAGCAGGCTGGTGGCGCGGGCGATTCTTCTTTATCGGTTTTATTATTCCTTTTATCCATTTGTGATATGATATACTCGCTATAGCCGTGATTTCGACCAGCAGAAGGTTTATTTGATGTAAACGATAAGGAGGGCTAAAACCATGAAGCGTTTTAAAACGGCGGCGGTTCTTTTCCTGATAACTATCGCGTGTGTCCTTTTTGGGGCGCAAGAAGAAAAGGAGTATAGTTGTAGGACATCTCATTATTCTTGCGATATTGATATATCTAATTCCCCGGAAGACCTCGAAAGATTTAGAGATATTTCAGAAGGCGAATGTTTCCCGAGCTTTATCGAAGATTGCGCCTTTAAATTCGGACCACTCATGGAAGATTATTACAAAACATCCAAGATTATAGCGTATTTGAGTTCCCATAATGATTCTCGAACAAATGCAATAATCGTAAATACAATTAGAAACAGAGAAGCATTAAGTGATAAATTTTATGATTCAATATTTATAATGGATCGTTCAAAGTACTATTTTTATTACGAGTCACTATTATATTTGCCTTCCACGGAAGTATGTCAAGATGATCAAATGCGCATTGCGGAACATTTTGCCGATAGTCATCCTGAAGAGATTAGCTTGGTTTTGCAATCTATGTTTAACAGCAGCATTAGCGGGTTGTCCTGGATTGGCCCACGGACGGATAGATTTTTCATCGAAAATTGCAAGTCCAAATCGAATGTATGCGTTGATATTATTTTTAAATCATTTAACACGGATGGTGAATTTATCGTGGCTCAGAATAATTTACTAGCTATTAATCGGCTAAAAGAATGCGACGCGCGTTATGTCGACATTAAATATAAAGAACTCCTGTCAAATTTGCTGGAACATAAACGCAACTATAAATTGACGATACTTCTCATCACGGAAATGGAACGCAGGAATATATTGACATGCGACATGGTTAACTCTATCAGAAATAAATATGGAGACAAATTGGACAACAAACTCGTCGAATTCCCCGAGGAGAAAGAAGAGTCAAAGGACTTCGACAAACGATTATACATGAATAGCTACAGTGAAATTATGAAAAAGTGCGAGGGCGTGAAATAACCAGGACGATGAGGAGGACGGAAAAAACCGCGGGCGACTCGGACGGCTCATCCACGGCGCGAGCCGTATCTTTTATAACGCGTTCAATTATAGTAGAATCGACTTCGATCGGGGGTGATAGAAGCAATGGGAACGTCAGGAAAACGAATAGTTATCGCGGCGACCGTGGTTATGGCCCTTGTAGCGGCCCTGTCAGGCCTGTCGTGCCTTTCGAGGACATACACGGATGTTCCTTTAACCTCTCGCGTCGTTGACGCCGAAACGGGGGGTCCCGTCCAAGACGCATATATACTGTATAGAAAAATATGGAGAGTTCACGGTCTTGCGGGAGAGCTTTTCGGGCAAAGCGAGTTCAGCAGGAGCTTTATCTCGAAAACGGACGCCCAGGGCATTTTTACTGTACCTGAGACAAAGATTAAGTACTCCGGCTTGTATGAGCCATTTATGCTTAGATTGCTCGTGTTTAAGCAAGGCTACGGATACAAGGAATTGATGGTAAACGTCAGTTCCTCGATCGGCAAATTGAATGAAAACGAAGAGTCGCCAAACGATTTAATACAACTTGCAAGCGTGCCTTCGACAATACACCTTTATCCACTTAAGCCGGATGACTCGCCTTGTCGGCAGTGGGAAAAGGTCGATTACGAAACGCCATTTTTTCTGGGCGTCAATAGGATCGTCGAGGGAAAACTTGAAAGCCGCAAGACGGCTATCGAGGCCCAAAAGGCCCTGGAGGATTTCCACGATTTCGTTGAAGATCATGATTGCTCGAAAAAAGAGAACATCAATAAGATGAATATCGGCGATCTTTCCGATTATCTGGATAAAAATCCAGAAGTCGTCAATGACGCCAGTCCTGACGGGAGTACACCGTTATTAAACGCGGCAGTGTTTGGTGACGTCGAAACAGTAAAGCTGCTTCTTGACAAAGGAGCCGATGTAAATGCAATGACAGACTGGGGGACCCCTCTTTTTATGGCAACTGTAAACGGAAAGACTGAGGTTGTGAAGCTCCTCTTGGAGCATGGAGCTGACCCTAATATTCCCGAAAGAACGGGCTCGACCCCACTCCACGCGGCAATAGGGGGGAATAGGAGTATCGTGATACTTTTGCTGGCAGCCGGGGCCGACCCGAACGCGGCTGAGAGCGGAGGATTAACGCCCTTGCATATTTGCGCGATTCTAGGACGTGAAGATTATTGCGAAGTATTATTGAAACATGGGGCTGTCCCCAGCCTGACTTTAAAAGACCATGAGGGAAAAACTCCCCTCGACGTCGCCAATGATATGGATCACCGGAAAGCCTACGATCTAATGAACAGTTACTTGTATCGTTGATGCAAAAAGACCCGGCCACGCTGGGGCCAATTACGCAATCGAGGCCCGTTCCCTCTTCGCTCTTGACGCCATGACTTGGGTCATTGTAGTATCGCCGCTGGACGGGAGCATTATTAATGGCTTCCAGGTCCACTCCGCTGATATGGCGGAATTCCATCAAGGAGAACGAAGCAAAATGAGCAAAAGAAACTGGTTATTGAAAATGTACTTCATGATTTTTATCCTCATTGTCACGATAGCCGGCGGACTCGTCATGGCGGGGGGAGAATCGGCGCTTCAGGTTAACAACAACTCGAACTCCAGTCTTTCGGTGATCATGTTCTCGGGCGGTAACAAGGTGCTCGAGCGGGACCTGGCGCCAAGAAGCTCGGGCCAGTATCCCATCAGCCCGGGCTCGTATTCCCTCCACTACTATGACGACAACGGCCTGGAGCGTTGGTTCGACTGCAATATCGGGCCGGACAAGCTGTATACCTTCAACTGCGTACACATGGACGGCAAATACGGTCCCGGCGCGAACTGCGACCACAACCTCGGCGTATCGGCCCTGCCCAAGGCGGGTAACCCCGCCCCATCCGCTCCCTCCGAGAGGGACGCCATCGAGGCCATGCTCAAAAGATACTCCGATTCGGTGAGCGAGAACGACGTCAACCGTCACATGAGTTGTTTCGCCCAAAGCGTCAACTGGTTCGGCAAGGAAAAAAGCTGGTCGGAGATCATGAGCATAATGCAAAAGGACTTCGGGCTTTACACCTTCAAGAGCATGAACGTCGACAAATTCGAGGTCTCCGTCAACGGGGAGACGGCCACCGCTCTGTTCGACAAGCAATGGACCTTTTGCAACTGGGACAAGGGAAAGGGCTTTTGCGGGGCAGTCCGCTCGAAATACATGCTGATCAAGGAAAGCGGGGCCTGGAAAATACGCGGCGTCGAGGACGTGAAGGTCTATTGGTCGGAAAAGGGCATAAACGCCAAGTGCTGCGACTTTTAAAGCTCCCAGGATTGACGCGAGCTTGCGTATGAACTGGAAAAGGCAAACGATTCCGGCTATGATGGTCCCATGAAAAACGAGCGGGGCATAAGCGTTTGGGAGATACTGGCCGCCATGGCCGTGGTTTCCCTGCTGGCGGCGGGACTGATATTTCTGAAGGGCCAGGAAGACCTTGTTTCCGCGCTGGAGAAGGGCGAGCGTCCCTCCGACGCCCGGGAGACGCTGGGTGAGAGGCTGAAAAAGGACCCCAACGACCTGGCGGCCCAGTCCTGGCTGCTACGGCTCGAGATCGAGGAGGGGGACACCCTTTCGGCCTCCCGCCGGCTGGCCATGCTCGAGGTGAAATTCAAGGGAAGCTATGAGGTCGAGTCCGGCGCCTGCCTTTTTTATATGAAGAACAAGAACTGGTCCGTCGCGTCCAACAGGTGCAATAAAGCGCTCAAGGTCTCGAGAAGGACGGTGGAGGACTTAAACCTCGCGGCGGCCTCTCTCCTCAAGGCCGGCAAGGCCAAGGACGCCAAGCCCATCCTGCTCGAGGCCCAGGAGAAGTCGCCCAATAACTACAAGGTGCTTAACAACCTCGGGTTCTATTATCTTTCCAGGCGCGACTACGATCAGGCCTTTCCCCTGTTTAAAAAATCCATCGTCCTCAACCCCGCGGAGATTGACGCGAGAAAAAACCTGGCCCGGGCGTATTTCGAGACCAAACGGGTCGATGATTGCGTCAAGACCCTGGAGGAGGTCCTCGCCCTGGACAAGAACGACGCGGAAGTGCTGGTCAACCTGGCCGTGATCAGCGCCGAGTATTTAAGGCAAAACGAAAAAGCCCGGGAATACGCCACGCGTGCCCTGGCCCTGGGCCTTCCGCCGGAGCAGGCCAATCGGCTCCTCTTTATCGTCGCGGGCAAAAGCGTCAACGTGGTCCCGCCGCCGGGGTCCGAGTTGTCCACCCCTCCCGAGCGATGACCCCGGGCCGGGCCGCGAAGTCATCCGTCCAGGACTTCCCTGACTTTTCCTAACAGCGACTTGTTGGTGAAGGGCTTTTGTATGAAGCGGAAAGTCCTGCTGGCCTCCCCCCCCTTGGCCACCAGTTCCTCGTTGTAGCCGGACATAAAAAGGGTCTTCATGTCCGGATGGATGAGGCGGATTTGCTTGACCATCTCCCATCCGTTCATTCCGGTCATGACCACGTCGGTCAGGACCATGTCGATGTCGTTCATTTTTTCCTCGAAGACCATGAGTCCTTCCTCGCCCGATGAGGCCGTCAGCACCTCGTATCCCTCGAGCTCGAGAATGTCCTTGGCCACACGCCGCACCGACTCCTCGTCCTCGACCACCAGCACCGTCTCCCAGCCGCCGGGGGCAACGGGACCCTCCTTGGCGCGGAGGGCGGACGCCGTGATCTCGTGCTCGGAAAGGCGCTTGAGGAATATGGAAAAGGTCGTGCCGATCCCCTCCTTGCTGTCGGCCGTGATGTGGCCGTCGTGCTGCCTGACGATGCCGTAGACGCTGGCCAGACCCAGGCCCGTGCCCTTGCCTTCCTCCTTGGTGGTGAAGAAGGGCTCGAATATCCTTTCCATGACCTCGGGCAAGATGCCCGTTCCGTTGTCCCTGACCGAGACGATCACGAACTTTCCGCTCTTAAGGTCGTGCGGAGCGCCGGGGTCTCCGCTTCGTATGGTGGCGCTCCTCGTTTGGAGGACTAATTTTCCTCCCTCGGGCATGGCGTCGCGGGCGTTGACCACCAGGTTCACTATCACCTGCTCGAACTGGCTGGGGTCCATCATCACGTGGCCCACGTTTTCCTCGAGGTCCGTCTCGAGTTCGACGTCCTCCCCTATAAGGCGCCGGAGCATGGTCTCCAGGTCGGCCAGCACGTCGTTGGGACAAAGGGGAACGGGCTCGATCATCTGCCTTCTGCTGAAGGCCAGGAGCTGGCGGGTAAGGGCTGCCGAGCGCTCGGCCGCGGCCCTCATTTCCTGGTGATAGCGCCGCATGTCGTCGTCCTTGCCGAGCTTCCTGTCCAGTACGCTGAGGATGCCCAGGATCACGGTGAGCTGGTTGTTGAAGTCGTGCGCCACGCCGCCGGCCAGCTTGCCGATGGCCTCCATTTTCTGGCCGTGCATGAAGCGCTCCTCCATCAGCTTCTTGTCGGTGACGTCGTCGCCCACGACGAGAGCGAAGGTGCGCCCGCCCACCTCGATGGTCTCGGCGGAAAGCAAAAGGGTCCGCACCATGCCCGACTTGGTAATGATCTCGCTTTCCACGTTGATAAAGCTGCCGATGTCGCGAAGGGCCTTTTTCATGGCGTTGAGGTCCGAGCGGTACTTGAAAAAGGGAGGGTTTTTATAGTTCCCTCCCACCACCTCCTCGCGACTGTAACCGCTTGTCATGAGGTAGCTGGAGTTTACGTCAACGTGGATGCCCGTGGCCATGTCCGTCAGCAGCATGACGCTGGGGGAGGAGTGGAAGGTCTTGGTGAACATCTCGCTCGATTCCCGAAGCGCCTCGTCCCTGGCCTCGATCAGGTCGAGCATCTCGTTGAAGTTGTCGATAAGCTGGCCCACCTCGTCGGGCGGCCCTTTTTCGGCGCGGAGGGAGTAGTCCCTTTTGTCGGTCACCTCCTTGGCCGTCCGGGCCAGGGAAAGGATCGGACCCAGCACCGTGCCCTGTAACCTGGTCCCCATCAGGAAGGCCACGATAAAGGCGACCAAAAGGGAGATACCGAAGATGAAAAGGTGGCGCGCCGAAACTTGGCGGTACTCGCTTTTATCCTGGCGCAGGGTCAAAAACCCGACTCTTTGGCCCTCGAAAGCAATGGGCACGGTGGTCTCGACGTAGTCCACGTAGGCCGCCGTTTCCAACTCGCTTAGAGGCGGCGGAGCAATGGCCTCGTTTCTGTCCCTTTGATATATGGCCACCACCTTGCCGTCAAGGTCGTACACGCAGGCGAGGAATATGGAGGGCTTGGCCGCCAGGGAGGCGAGAATTTTTCCGGCCCCTTCATAGTCCTTGTGGGCGACGTAGGGAGCCCCGTTGGAGCTTATGACCCCGGCGAAACCCGCCAAGTCCCTTAGCAAAATTTTATTGCGAATGAAATAGGAATAGGTAAAAAGGGATATAATCGGCGCCAGCACGGCCGCGATACTGGACACGATCACGATATTGACAATCTTCTTTTTGAGGCTCTTTGATGAAGTCTTGCGCACGCCCGTTTCTCCGCCTCGCCCATCCCCGCCAATTTTCCACCAGTACCGGTAACCCGACGGGTATCCGGCGCTTTGTCATCGCCTTTGAAAAAAGACGCGCTTATCTTCCCATGCTGGATAAGCCTCGTCTTATTATACCCGATCCGAGTCGTTTGTCACGCCATGGAGGGCATGAAGACTTATGGCCGCCGGATACTCTTTAAAAAATACTTCAGTCTTGCGCCTTGGCGGTTTGAAGACGGGTTGCCCGCGCGATTTGGAGCGGGGCAATATATAAGCCGATCGAAAGGGAGTTTACGTGCCCGGTTGGCCGTAGGGATCGGACTTCGCGGCCATGGACACGGATCGGTAGGCGCGGAGGAGTTCCTCCAGGTGGGCGCCCGAGGAGGAAAAATCTCCCTCTTTGGCCAGTTGCTCGATGCGGGCGGCGGGCTGGGCTAAAAGGTCGACCCTCATGTTCAGAGCCGCGCCCTTGATCGAGTGAGACTCGTGACGGGCGGCGTCGGCGTCCTTTCTCTCGAAGGCCCTTTGCAGGGTTTCTATTCTGGCCTCGGTATCCTTGAGAAAGGCATCGAGCAGTCTGGCGTAAGTTTCCGCGTTTATAATAAGTTCTTCCCTGATCAATTCCTCGGAAGGCAGCGGGCTGGACTCGGGGGAAGGGACCGCGGCTATTTCCTGGTCCGATTCGGACGCGGGAGGACCGGCCAAATACCTGTCCAGATTCTCTTTCAATTTTCTTTTACCGATGGGCTTGGACATGAAATCGTTCATTCCCGCCTTGATGCAGGCCTTTTTATCCTCCTTCATCGCGTTGGCGGTCATGGCGACTATGGGCGACGTTACTCCCTTGGCGCGGATAATCCTGGTCGCCGCGAGACCGTCCATGTTCGGCATCTGCATGTCCATGAAAATAAGGTCATATTCGCGGGCCGCGGCCATTTGCACGGCGATGGAGCCGTCCTCGGCCGAGTCGGTCTCGACGCCAAGACCGTCGAGCATGGCCAGCGCCATTTTGCGGTTGATCAAGCTGTCCTCGACGAGAAGGACCCGTGCCCGCTTGCCCGGTCCTTGCGAGCTTCGAGTGGGCCGGGGCGGGCAAAGCCTGGTTTTGCCATTTCCGGATACGGAGGTTGCAAGAGTGGTGAGCGCCGACAAGGCCACGTCTCCATCCCCAAGATACGTCGGCTTTACGGCGTCCGACTTGGGAAACCACAACTCGAAGCTGAAGGTCGATCCTTTTCCCTCCCCGCTTTCCACCTCGACGTCTCCACCCATGAGGTTGACGAGCTTTCTGGAAATGGAAAGGCCAAGACCGGTCCCGCCGAACTTCCTGGTGGTGGACCCGTCGGCCTGGGTAAAGGAGTCGAAGATGGTCTTCTGCTTATACCATGGAATCCCAATTCCAGTGTCGGTAACGGAAAAACGGATTTTCACCCTCTCCATGTCCTCCGCCGCGGCCTGGGCCCGGGTGACGACGCTTCCCGTTTGCGTGAACTTGACCGCGTTTCCAAGCAGATTGATAAGGACCTGACGCAGCCGGGTGGGGTCTCCGACCACGCCCTCCGGCACGTTCTCCATCTCGAGTGACATTTCAAGGCCCTTCTCGCGGGCCTTCACCCTGATGATATCGCCGGCCTCCGCCAGTATGTCCTCGATGCTGAAGGGAATCGACTCGAGCTCGACCTTGCCCGCCTCGATTTTCGACAAGTCCAGGACGTCGTTTATAAGGGCCATAAGGGCGTCGCTCGAGACCTTGATCATCTCGAGGGACTCCCGCCGCCGGGGGTCCGATTCCTCCTCGATCATCAACTCGGTAAAGCCGATGATGGCGTTCATGGGCGTTCTTATCTCGTGGCTCATGTTGGCCAAAAACTGGCTTTTGGCCACGTTGGCTATCTCGGCCTCCTTGGCCATGTGGCTGGCCTTTTCCATGGCCATTTCCAGTTGGTCGTTGGTGGCCTCGAGTTCCTGGTTGGCCGCCCCGATCTGCTGCATGGCAGCCTCGAGCTGCTGGTTACTGGCGGAAAGCTCCTGGTTGGCCGCCGCGAGTTGCTGATAGGCCGCGTGAATTTCCTCCTTGGCCCGAAGGAGTTCACGCTCGGATTTCTTCCGGTCCGTAATATCGAGGAAGCTCTCGATCAAATGTCGTTTCCCGTTCAGCGTGACGGTGGTGACGCTTTTCAATATGGGTATTTTTTCCCCGGCGGCGTCTACAAGGACATGCTCGGCATTATCCACGTTTTGTCCGAGGTCCATGATGGGGCAGCTTTCCTTGTGAGCCGGACAGAAGTGGTCGTTGCAGGAGTGATCGAGTATTTCCTCGCGGCTTCGTCCCAAAATATCCAGGGCTTTCTGGTTTATCTCGACGACGGTCCTGGTTTCCGCGTCGATAAGGACTATACCGATCAAAACGGACTCGAGCAGCGCCTTTAATCGGTCCTCACTCTCCCGGAGTTCACGCTCGACCCGCTTTTTCTCGGTAATATCCTCTCCCGAGCACAAAACGCCCGTAAAGACGCCGCGTTCGTCCTTGAGGACCGAGCTCTGCCACGAGACTATCCGTTCGCGTCCGGTCCTTGTCACGATGGACTGCTCGTATTGTTCGGGCACGTCCAGCCTTCCGGACATTATCTCTTTATAGCCTTTTTTGAGCGCTCGCCTTTGCAAAGGCGCGAGGAAGTTATCGAACCAGTCAAGGCCTATCACGTCTTCATCTTCCGCCTCGAGGATTTCCTTGCCCTTTTTATTAAGGAGGACGATGCCGCCCTGGCGGTCGAGGGCCAGAAATATGGATGGAGATAAATCAAGGTATGTCCTGGCCTTATCTCTTTCCTTTTTAAGTTGTTCCTCGTAGGCGACGCGGTCGGTTACGTCCCGGTTGATGGCCCTGAAGCCGGCGAACCTTCCCTTTTCATCATAATAGGGCATGCCGGTCGTCTCGATTATTACCTCTTCCCCGTTCTTTCTCGTTTTCCTGCTCACGACCTTGGCGATGGGTACCCTGTTCTCGATCAGATAATCGACGGTCTCGCGATAATTAGTCTTGTCCACCTCGGAAACGAAGTCGATATAGTTCTTACCTATAATCTCCTCGGACTCGTAACCCAAGATGGTTTTTACCGCCGCGCTGGAATACAGATAATTCTTCTCCTTGTCCGTCTCCAGAATCCAGTCTCCCGAGTTGTCGGCGATCTGGCTGAAGCGTTCCTCGCTTTTCTTTAAAAGCTCCGCCTTTTTCAAGACCCGGTTTCTTTCCCTGGCCGCGTAAAGGGCGAGGGCGGAAAAAAAGGCCAGCGAAAACATGGCCGTTAAAATATTGATAATAAAAGCTATCTTACGGTTATGCTCGTTGGACCGGTTCATGGCGGCGTCGGCCGCCATAACGTTCCTGGCAAGGTATCCCTCGAGTCTGGAGACGGGAAGGAAGAACTCGTCGATATAAGCCGTGGCCGCCACGTTGAGGCGATAACCGTCGGCCGTAACCTCGGGGGACTCGGCGACCCACATATACTTTTCTTTTATTTCTCCGCCCGGTTCGCGCCAATCGTAATATCCGCCTGCATCTCCCGCCTCCAGAGCGTCGCGCATGATGCGCCAGAAGCCGGGCAGTTCGCTTTCTAGCGTAACCAGGGGAAGGTCCTCGATTTCCTCGTGAGGGTGAAGGCGGCAAATGCCGGTTTCAACCTCGGTAATGGCCGTGTAGCCCGAGGACCCTATCTTTTTGACGGCCAAGGACCGAAAGTACTCGTCGCGCTGTAGGTCCTTAATCGTGTACTCGGGATGACTTCTAAGATAGCAACCAATAATCGAGGCGACGCCCTCGGCGTGCTGGCGGATCGTCATCTCGCCGTGAAGACGGACCGACTCCGAGGCCTGGTGAACGGACTCGTCGCTGATGCCGGACAGGGCGGAGTTGGCTTCCTTCATGGTGCGCGAAACGCCCCAGTGCAAAGTATAAACGTTAAGAGAAACCAAAAGCGCCGTAATAACCAGAAAAAGCAGTACCAAAGAACTGAGGAAGTCCGGTTTGATGATTTTCTTTATTTTATCCAATCCGCCCATGTCGCGTTTTATTAATGTTTTCCCCCCTGAAAGATTTATTTCTTAAGTCTCAAATGCAAATTGAGGGCCAGAGAAAAATGAAATATTTTATAAAAACAATCCGCGTCGTCCAGTCGGGGCAACAAACAAAATCGGTAAACCCCACCAGACTAATATCGGGCTAGCCAATTTTTTCGTGATGCTTATAATGAGGTTTTTTAAAGGTTATTGCGGATGATGCACATGCACCTCGATGAGGTCGGGTAATAATTGTCCAACAAGTATCAAGTGGTACACGCAACCGACGAGACTTGAATTTCCCAACTGGTACTCCCTTTGAGAACTGGATTCCCAAAGCCGGGAAATCAAATGCAAAAAAAATCCTCCTGGCCAGTTCCCCTCCAGGAAGCAATTCAAAATGACAAATGATTATTTGCCGTCAATTTGCCTTCTTTTTACGTGTAGGTCTTTGTACGGCCTTGCCCTCCATTTTCTTGAAGCTTAAATTGAAAACCGCAATGTCCATCCAGTCAGCTTAAACAAACCGCGTCGTCAAGGCTTTGTCCTTCCCGTTTGAACCCTGCTCGGCGGCGCGTTCCAGTGAGAAGAAAAATTTAACGGCCGTCTTGCATTCGGGCGGAAATAAAGCTATTAAAATGTAGGAAGGAGGACGGCATGGAACAACTTAGAGAGTACGTAAAATTCGGGAAAGCGAACGAGACGGCCCAGCGGGTCAAGGAACTTCTCGACGGCGGCGCGGCGGCGGACAAGATCATGAAGGAGGCCCTTATACCGGCCATGGACGAGGTGGGCGACCTTTTTCAAAAAGGCGAGTTTTTCGTGCCTGAGATGCTGGTGGCGGCCCGGGCCATGCAGAGGGGCCTCGAGGTGATCAAGCCGATCCTGGTCGACGGCGGCATCGAGCCCCTGGGCAAGGTGGTGGTGGGCACGGTCAAGGGAGACCTCCACGACATCGGCAAGAACCTGGTGACCATGGCCCTGGAGGGCGCCGGTCTCGAGGTGATCGACTTGGGGACGGACGTTCCGGCCGACAAGTTCGTCGAGGCCATCAAGAAGCATCAGCCCCAGGTGGTGGGCATGAGCGCTCTATTGACCACGACCATGCTGGCCATGAAGGACACCATGGAGGCGATAAAAAACGCGGGGCTTCGCGACCAGGTCAAGATCATGATCGGTGGGGCCCCCATCCGTCAGGAGTTTTGCGACGAGATAGGGGCGGACTTCTACGGTCCGGACTCGACCTCGGGCCGCAACTACGCCAGGGACGTGGTCACGGGCGAGGCCTGATCTCAAGAGGACCCCGGATCGCGTCCGAGGCCAAGCACCCTTTTTAGTTCCCGGGCGAAATCCGTCACGTGATAAGGCTTGGCGATGACGCCCAGGAAACCGTATTCACCGTGCCTGGCCATGACCGGGTCGTTGGAGTACCCGCTCGAGACGATAATCCTCGCCGCGGGATCGAGGCGAAGCAAATTGGCGGCGGCCTCCTTGCCGCCCATTCCTCCCGGTATGGTCAGGTCCATGATGACCGCGTCGAAGGGGCGGGACGACTCCATGGCCCTTCTGTAAGTCTCGATCGCCTCGCTTCCCTCCCCCGTGGTTTCATACTCGTAGCCCAGGTTTTCAAGGAGGGCGCCCGCCAGCTTGCGGAGCGGGGCCTCGTCGTCCATGACCAGTATTCTCCCCTCCCCCCTCTCGACGCCGGCGAACTCGTCCGACCGAATCGGCGCCTTCTCCCTGGTGGCTGGAAGGTACACGGTCACGGCCGTTCCTTTTCCGATCTCGGACTCGATGTCGATATGGCCGTCGTGTCGCTTTACGATCGAGTAGCTGATGGCCAGTCCCAGGCCGCTTCCCTTTTGCTTGGTCGAGTAGTAGGGGTCGAATATTTTCGAGAGGTGCCTGGAGGGAATGCCCACGCCCGAGTCCTGAAAGGAAATCCTCACGTATTCTCCCGGCTGGAGTTTCCCGCCCGGCGATGACTCGGGTGACGTGAAAACGGCGTTGCCGGCCCGGATTTGAAGTATCCCTCCCTCCGGCATGGCCTGGTCGGCGTTGATAACGATATTGTTGACCACCTGGCTGATCTGGCCGGAGTCGACCTCGGCCGGCAGCAGGTCCGCGTCGATCTCGTATTCGCACTTAACGTTAGAGCCCCGCAGGGAAAAGTCGGCCGATTCCCGGATCAGATCGGAGATGGTGGCCACCGACTTGAGAGGCGCCCCGCCACGGGCGAAGGTGAGAAGCTGCTTGGTCAAGGTCCCAGCCCTGGCGCAGGCCGCGTCCGCCTCCTCCAGGAGTTCCTCGGCGTGCTCCCCTCTTTTTATCTTTACCAGGTTGATGTTGCCCCGGATGGAAGTAAGGATGTTGTTAAAGTCGTGGGCGATGCCGCCGGCCAAAATGCCCATGGACTCGAGCTTCTGGGCCTTGAGAAGCTCCTCCTCCATCCTCTTCCTGTCGGTAACGTCCTCGTAGGTGACGAACTGCCTGCCCTCGGTTACGGTAACGGGACGGAAGATAATCTCCCTGAACTGACCGTTCTTGACGCGGACCCGAAAAGAGCGGGGCCGGACCTGGCCGGGCCGGGAATTTTTAAGGTCCGAGGTCCAGATACCGATGACTTCCCTTCTGTATTCCTCGTCGGGATAGGCCAACTCGAACCACCGCCGTCCGCTGGGCACGTCCTCGAGCTCGTACCCGAAGACCTCGACGAACCGATTATTCACGTAGCTGTATTGTCCGTCCCTCTCGATGATCGAGATGGGGAAGGGTGAAAGGTCGGCCATGGTCCGGAATCTTTCCTCGCTCCTTTTCAACTCCTCCTCGGCAGCCTTGCGCTCATCAGTGGGAATTACGATGGTCGAGACTCCGGTGACCTTGCCATGGGGCCCTAATATGGGGTTGTAGACCAGGTCGAAATAACGCCTCGCGCCGGCGACGTCGAGCACCGACGTCTCGACCCGAATAAGTTCCCCCCGCATGGCGCGCCCGAAGTTCCTGATGAAATCTTTTTGAACTTCTCCTCCAAGGAGGCCCGGGAAGTAAACGCCTTCTTTGAGGACCGTCCCGAAAACGCCCAGGGCCTCGACCTCCACCGTGGAGTTGACGTCGGCTATCCTCATGTCCGGGTCAAGGAGCACGATACCCATGGCCCCGCTGTTGAAGATGGACCTCATCTTCGCCTCGGACTCGCGAAGTTCCTTGACCGCGTCGTGGCTCTCGGTCACGTCCCTGGTAATGACCTGTATCATGCGGGGACTCTCCCCCTCCATGATCACGGAGGCCCGCGCCTCGGCTATCCGCGCGCTCCCGTCGGGCTGCTTGATCGTTAATTGGACGGGATCGACCGACTCTCCCTTCAATAGCCTGGAGAACAAGCCGACGAAGCCCGGGATTTCCTCGGGATCGAGCCAGCCGAAGTCCAGGAAGCTTTTTCCGAACACGGCGTCGCTGGTGAATCCACTAAGGTCGATGGTGGCTTGATTGAGGTCGAGTATTTCTCCATTCAATCCGATGAGGGTGATAGAGTCGGGCGAGGCCTCGAAAAGGGCGCGGTATTTTTCCTCGCTCCTTTTTATCCGGGACTCGTAGCGTTTTCTTTCCGAGACGTCGCGGACGAGGGCCCACATGCCGATGGGTTTTCCCTGGGCGTCGGTCCGAAGATAGGCCCGGAGCTCGATGGGAATTGTCCGTCCGTCCGCGGTGAGGTACTCTTTTTCGTAGGCCTCCGAGTACCCCCGGGCCATGACCTGATTCCGAATGATTTCCCTTTCCGATTCATGCCACTTTCGCGGAGTAAAATCCTCGAAGTTCATGCCCGGGAGCTCGGACGAAGGGTATCCCACCATCTCCTGAAAAGCCTCGTTGAACTCGAGAATTTCCCCGCCCAGCGATACCTCGACCACTCCGTCCTTGAGGCCGCTCATAAGTTCCCGGTATTTCCTGGACGAGAGAGGACCCGAATCGGCTTCCGACGCCGCGCTCCTCGAGCCGTTCTCGGAGCGGGAGGCTCGAGCCTCGGCTTTCTCCAGGCGGTCCTTGAGTTCCAGGACAAGCTCTCTTAGTCTTGCCGGCTCGAATTTGGATTCATCCTCGATGTCGCGCCGTTCCACCATCGCGTCACAATCATAGTCAAAAGCGGGGGATAACGTGATTGGGCCTCACCGCTAAATGGATCGATCTCCCATCCTGGGCGGGGGATCGAGTTTGGGGCCGCTTTGAAGGACGGCATGGGCCGGAAAAACTCCTTGGCCGCCGCGGCCAAAGCGGACGCACAATAAAGCCTAAGATAGCACGATACCGGCGTGACGCAATGAAAAGGTAGCTTATTTTCGGGTATTTTTTTCGCCGGCCTTTTCGAGATCAGAACATGTTCTTCAGGCGCTCGATTTCCTCGCGGTCCGCGTCGGTTCCGGAGTCTTGTCTCTCGACGCTCCTGAAGATTTCCTCGCGGGAGGAGAAAACGTTTTGCAGGTGCAGCCTGGTGGTGACCATGCGCTTGGCGTTAATGAAAAGGAAGCCCTCCAGTATCTTGGACATGAGCCTGACCTGGAGCTTCAAGTCTTCCGCGACAATGGCGGGTATTCGCTCGATTTGTCTCGCGGTCACGGGTTTTATCATCTTGGCGACAAGCGAGCTTTTAATGGCCTCGACGTCGTCCTCGGGACTCCGGAAGGGGCCGACGATCACTCTTCCCATTATCTCCAGTTGATGGATCATGGGAAAGATGGCGTAGCGCATGCCGCAGGCGGTCTTGCTTTGAAGCACCTGGCCCGCGTCCAGGGGGGCCTTGGCCATTTTTTTTCTCGCTTCCTCGCAGGTGGATTTCATGGGGTCGTTCTGGACCATGCGGCAGAAGTCGTTTTTAGCCGGCGTCTCGAGCATTTCCTGTCCCTCAAGGCTGACGACGCGGACCCCGTATCCGAAGCACTGTGTCAGTGCCTGGCAGACCTCCTTGAGGGTCGGCGGGTCAAGGAGGTCTACGAGGTTATATCTTTCATCGAGGACGGATTCCATTCCTACATCCGAAAGTTGCCGGGAGTGACCATCGCCTTGTCCATGGAGACGTTGTCCTTTATTTTATCGGTCATGATGGACTCGATAAAATCGTTGACCTGGAAACCGAATTTCTTGTCGAAGTTGTATCTCTTGTTAAGGCTTTCAAAGGCCATGCGAATCAGGCACTCGAAGGTCTCGAACACTCCCTGGTGAATGGTGGCAACGCTGATAAAGGTGGGGAACCTGCTTTGTCCCCAGTCCTGCTTGATTTCCTCGACGGGCTTTATGTTGTCCAGGTCGCGCTTGTTGAACTGGATGACCACGGGAATGCTCTCGAAGTCGATCCCGTTCAGTTTAAGGTTCTCCTTTAAGTTCTTGAAGCTGATCGAGTTCGAGAGGGCCTGCGATTTCTGCGAGTCGGCCACGAACGCCACCGCGTCCGCGCCGGCCAGGACCGCCTTCCTCGTCGAGTTGTGGATGACCTGGCCGGGAACGGTGTACAACTTGAGCTTTACCGCCAGGCCCGAGGGGGTTTTGTACTGCAGAGGCAAAAGATCGAAGAAAAGGGTCCGGTCGTTTTGCGTCTCCAGACTCATCAGCCTTCCCCGGTGGTCGGGGTTGAATATCGTGTGTAAGGATTGCAGGTTGGTAGTCTTGCCGGACAGGGCCGGTCCATAATATACTACCTTGACCGATACCTCCTTATACTCCAGGTTCATCTGAACCACTACTCGACCCTCCTTAATGATCGACCGCAAAGCGCTCGTCGATATCTTTATCCCGCGCGAGAAAAAGCGCCGGATAAATTGTTATTCTAGCACATACGAAAGCCCGGCGGCAACACCGCGAAAGATTATTCCAAATTGACGCCCAAGCCCCCGAGCGATCCGACTATAACACCAAGCGCGGGCCAAGATCAATTCACCCGGAGTATTGAAACCGCGGGAATAAAAGCGTCACCCGCGGGAAATTTCCTTGAATTCCCTGACGGGCCAGGACCGCTTCCTGGCCTCCATTCTCAACAACCGGTCCGGGTTTACCACCATGGGAACGCCGAACCTCTCGAGTACCTGGAGGTCGGTGATGCTGTCGGAGTAATAAAGGGACCTCGAGAGGTCGAGGCCGTGTTTGTCGGCGAATATCTCGGCGCAGGTTATTTTCCCTTCCCCAAAGCAGATGGGCCTGAGGAGCTTGCCGGTAAAATATCCCCTGTCGTCCACCTCGGGGGCGTTGCATACCCAGTGATCCACCCCCAGGTGACGGGCCAGGGGGCGGACAAGATATATGGAGGCCGCGGATAAAAGGACCACCACGTCGCCCTTGGCTTTATGCTCGTTAATAAGCTCAGCGGCCTCGGGATAAACGTGAGGCTTCACGTCCACCTCGAACCAGTCGTCGCAAAGCTCGATCATCTCCGACTCGGGCTCGCCCTTGTACTTGAGCGTCTCCTTGTCGGCCAGGGCCTCGAAGTCAAGCAGGTTAAGCTTGTACTTCACCAGGTAATAGGTGGTCATGAGCAGGGACCAGTAGCCCAGCTTTCCGTCCCTCATCTGGCGGCGGACGAAAAGCGAGACCGAGTTGTCGTCGAGTATGGTATAGTCCACGTCGAAGAAGGCCCCACGCTTTTTCGGCTCTTCCACTTTTACCCCCGTCCCCTAAATCTCAGATGACGCCCTTTTCGGCCAGCGCCTCGATTTCCTCGTCCGAAAGACCAAGAAGTTTCCCATACACCTCCCGGTTATGCTCGCCGACTTTGGGTCCCCGCGAGGAAATTTCCCCGGGCGTGTCCGAAAGCTTGATCGGTATCCCGGGAACGGGTATGGGATTGCCCCGGTCGTCGGGTATGGACGCCAGCATTCCCCGCTGCCTCAGGTTTTCGTCCACGTTAACCTCGTCCACGCTCAGGACCCGGCCGCAGGGGATTTTGCACTTGTCCAGTTCCCTCTCGATCTCCTCCGAGGTCTTTCCCTCCATCCAGTCCCTCACCGCCTCCTTGATGGCGTCGCGGTGCTTGACGCGGGTGATGAGGTTGGCGAACCGCTCGTCATCCTTCAATTCGGGTTTTCCTATAAGGTCGCACATGTCGGCCCATTGCCTGTCGGTCAGGAACACGACCGCCACGTGTCCGTCCTTTGTCCGGTAAGGTTTCCAGAAAGGAAGGCCCTCCTCGCCGCCGAAAAGCTCCTCGAAGCCGCCGCCAAGGGCGGCTGACACCTTTTCTATGTCCTCGTGCATGCGCCTTTGAAAGGCCCGATAGTTATGGAAGTACATCACGTCCTGCATGCTGACGTCCACCAGTTGCCCCTTGCCGGTGGCGTCCCTGCTCCTCAGCGCGGCCATTATGCCCATGGCCGCGTAGGCGCCGGAAACGAGGTCACCGAAAAATACCCCCGGGCTGCGTTCCCTCGTCCTTTGAGCGTCCATTATTCCGCCCGTGGCCTGCGCGATGATATCAAAGGCCACCCGGTCGGAGTGAACGGCGTTTTTCCCGAACCCCGAGATCGAGCAGTACACCAGACCCGGGTTGATCTCCCTCAGGTCCTCGTATGAAAGCCCGCATTTCTCCATCGCGCCGGGGGCCAGGTTCTCGATCAGAACGTCGAAATCCCGGATCATTTTTTTGACCATGTCCCTGCCCTCGGGCGTCCTGATATTCAGGGTGATGCCTTTTTTATTGCGATGCCAGTGTGACATGGACTCGGCCTGGCCCGGCACCAGCATGACCCAGAGCCGCATGGTCTCGCCTCCGGGCGGCTCAACCTTTACCACTTCGGCCCCGAAGTCGGCCAGTATCTGGGAGGCCCGAGGTCCGCTTAAGAACATAGAAAAATCAAGTACTTTAACACCAGAAAAAGGCGAGGATACTTCTTTCGCCATTTTATAGAACTCCTTTTCTTCCTTATAATATCATACATATTTTTTAACATCCGGTAAGGAAACAGTCAAATCAAGCGGCCAAAAACCATCGGGAAAAGGTAAATCGAAATAGGGCAAAATTCCCGGGGCGCCTCCTCGGCGGCCCTCCCGATTCGATTAATCCGGAATCCATGTTAGGATATTTCTTGTCACCCCGGTCGGGATCGCGACCTTAATACTTCGCTTCCGGCGTTTATTAAGTCGCGCGCCCTAACGTTATTTATATGAAAGGTTTGGCACATGGCTCATCGCGATAGAATCGGCCTGGCGCTGGGAGGAGGCGCGGCCCGGGGAATATCGCATATAGGCGTGCTTTCGGTGCTGGAGCAAAAGGGCGTCAAAATCGACGTTGTCGCGGGCACGAGCATGGGCGCCATCGTGGGCGCGCTATATCTTCTGGAGGGAAGCGCGGAGAAGCTGATCGACCGCATGTACGCGCTTTTCCAGAGCGCGGCCTTCTCTGAGGCGAACTTCGACCAACTCCGGGAGCGCCGGGCGGAGGAGGACCTGACCTGGATCGGGTCGATGACCGGCCTGATCAGGCGCGGCTACAAATACTCTCTTTCCGTGACCCGCCAGTCCATCATCAAACACGAGACGTTCAAGGCCATCATCGAGGAGATGGTCCCGGACATATCGATCGAGGACCTGCCCAGACCCTTCGCCGCCGTCAGCCTGGACGTGGTGGCGGGGGAGGAGATCGTCTGGACCAAGGGTTCCTTGCGGGACGCGCTTTGGGCCTCCTCGGCCATCCCGGGTTTCTTCCCACCCCTCGAGATCGACGGCATGATCCTGGTGGACGGGGCCTGGACCAACGCCGTGCCGGTCAAGCCCGCCCTGGACCTTGGCGCGGACAAGGTGATCGCCGTGGATATCTCCCGCGAGGTGGAGGAACTGGTAAAGTTCAAGCGTGGCATAAGCCTTATTCTCCGCTCCGCCATCATCGCCTCGAAGCGGCTGCGCGAGGTGCAGATTCAGAACGCGGACCTGGTCATACGTCCCGACGTGGGCGACGTCCACTGGGCCGACTTTTCCAATCCCGAGAGAATAATGCAGAAGGGCAAAGACGCGGCCTACGTATCGCTTGACTTTATCAGTGAAATCGTCCGGCCGCCCTCGCGCGTGGAGGACATAGTCAGAGGGTTTGGAGAAGGGCTTCGCAAGAAAGTAGAGACCGGCTTGACCAAGGCCCTGACCCGTCCAGCTTCTCCCGCCAAAGGGCCGGAAAAATCACAGAAAAAACCAAGCCTCCTTGACAGCGAAACCGTGGGGGATTAAAATGTACGCGTTAGGGAGCTTAACCGGCTGAAATTAAACGAGGGTTGACACGGAGGTTAATTATGTCGGGGTTGATTACCGATCCTCAAAGAGCGCGCCGACTTGCAAGGGCCATAGTATCGGACGTGCATCTTTATAATCCGGACAAGATCAAGGAAGGAATCGAAAACGACAACCTCTTCGAGGCCATCGAGGAAGAACTCGAGGAAGGGAGGGAATTGTACCGCTCCCGCGTCTCTCCCGAGATATTCGAGAACCACAATTTTTACGACCTGGCCATCGTGGACGTGCTTTTCAAGTACACGAAAAAATATCAATCCAAAATATGGTAGCCTCAATTGGCCGAAATAACGGTAGACTCCAAGGATACTCCCTCTCCAATCAGAATCGATAAATACCTCACCGGGCGGCGGGACGGCCCATCCCGGTCACGCGTGAAAAAACTGCTAGAGCAAGGTGAAGTGCTCCTTAACGGCGAGCCGGCCAAGCCCAGCGCCAAGGTACGGGGGGGGGACACCATCGTCTTCAACCTGCCGCCTCCTTCCCGTACCGAGCTGGCGCCCGAGCAAATAGACCTGACCGTAATCCATGAGGACCGGGATATCATCGTGTTCGACAAACCGGCCGGACTGATGACCCATCCCACTTCCTCGACCACCACCGGCACGCTGGTAAACGCCCTCCTCCATCACTGCGGGGACCTCTCCGGTATCGGCGGGGAAATCAAGCCCGGCATAGTCCATCGCCTGGACAAGCTGACCTCCGGGGTCATGGTGGCCGCGAAAAACGACAAGGCCCACGCCGGCCTGGCCGCGCAGTTTAAGAAACACTCGATCGAGCGCAAATATCTGGCCATAGCCTACGGCGAGACCCGCGACCTTACCGGGACCATCGAGAGCCTGATCGCTCGCGACCCGAGAAAGAGGACCCAGATGACCACTCGCGTCACCCGGGGCAGGAGGGCCGTGACCCGTTACCGGACGCTGTCCAGGTCCATGGGGTTCAGCCTGATCGAGCTGACGCTCGAGACGGGCAGGACCCATCAAATCCGCGTCCATTTATCCGAGATGAACCACCCCGTGGCGGGAGACCCCGTATACGGCGGGGGCAGGACCCCGCCGGGCAAGCTCGATCAAAGCGCTCGGGCCGCCGTGCTCGGGCTCAAGCGGCAGGCCCTTCACGCTTATCATCTTGGTTTTATCCACCCCGTCTCGGGGGAGGAAATGGCTTTTCGGTCGCCGCTGCCGCCGGACATGGAGACCGCCGCCTCAGCCCTGAACCTCCTGGAGGGGATCGACCTGCCCAGGCGGCCGGCCCGAATAAAATGAGCATTATTAATATAAATGGAAGGCGTTTCATACGGCTCGACGCGCTCGAGACGCGCGGCATAACGCACGGCTTCGGGACCCTGGACCTGGGGGAGGACAAGGAAACGGCCGAGGCGGCCATTGTCTCGATCTTGCCGGGCGCGCTTGCGGTGGCCTCGGTAAAGCAGGTCCATGGCGTCAACGCGGTGGTGGTGATTAACGCCCAGGAGGCGGAGGCGGCCAAGGAAGTCCAGGCTGACGTCGTCATCGCCGCGGGCAAAGGCGTGGCCGCGACGGTGCGCACGGCCGACTGCGTCCCGATCCTGATCGCCGACCCCGAGCGGCGGGTGGTCGCGGCCGTTCACGCGGGCTGGAAGGGAACGGTCCTGGGAGCGGCCGCCGAGGCCGTGAAGATAATGGTCCGGGACCGCGGCTGCAGGGCGGGTGACATGGCCGCGGGCATAGGCCCCTGCATAGGCCCGGAAAGATACCAGGTGGACGGACCGGTTATAAGCGGGATAATGGAGGCCATGGGAAGCGCGAGTGATCGGGTACTACTGCCGGACCCCGAGCCGGGCAAGGCCAGGCTCGACCTTTCCCTCGCCAACCGTATCGTCCTCGAGCGAGCGGGATTGGAGCCATCCCGCGTTCAGGAGACGCGTCTTTGTACCTTCGACAACCCGGACCTCTTCTTTTCCTACCGCAGGCAGGGCGAGGGCGTGCCCTCCCTCCATCACTTCATCGCCCTGGTCTAGGGTCCGCTTATTTCACGATCTCGTAACAGGGTTTGTAAACGCCGGTAAGTCTCATCCTGCCGTCCTCGACGAAGGACTGGAGCAACCGGTCGATCTCGGCCAGGATGGCCGCGTCTCCCGTGACGCGGAAAGGCCCCTTTTCCTCGACCGCCCTGATTCCGTCGGGCTTGACGTTGCCCTCCACCACCGCCGAGAACACCCGGCGCAGGGTAGCGGCGTAGGCGTAGGTCTCGGAGCGCCCGCGGACCTCGAGCCCGGCCACGCTCTCGTGGGTGACCACGAAATGCTCCTGGAAAACGGGCGGGATAAAAAGGCCCCGGTTGTAGTAATAGGAATCACGCGTTTTCTCCCGGTGACGCCTGACCTCGAGGATGCCCTTGTTCATCTCCATGGCCACCTTGTCCGGGTCGCCAAGTATCAACTGGTACCTGTTCGTCACCTCCTCGCCCAAAGTGGCCTTGAGGAAGGCGTCGATATCGTGGAAATACCTGGCGCTCGACTCGGGACCGGTCAGAATAAGGGGAAAGGGCATGTCCCGGTTGTCGGGGTGGGAAAGCACGCCCAGGATGTACATCAGTTCCTCGGCCGTGCCCGCTCCGCCGGGGAATATGACTACGCCGTGGCCGAGCCGGACGAAGGCCTCGAGCCGCTTCTCGATGTCGGGCATGATCACGAGAGGATCGACTATCGGGTTGGGGGCCTCGCTGGATATGATGCCCGGCTCGGTGATGCCGATGTAGCGCCCGTTCCCTATGCGCTGCTTCGAGTGGGCGATGGTCGCGCCCTTCATCGGGCCCTTCATGGCCCCCGGGCCGCAGCCGGTGATCACGTCCATTTTGCGCAGCCCGCACTGGTAGCCCACCTCCTTGGTGTAGTCGTACTCCTCGAGCCGGATGGCGTGGCCGCCCCAGCATACAACCGTCTTGTGGCGGCTCGGCCCGTCGAATATGCCCGCGTTCCGAAGTATAAGGAAGACCGCGTCGGTGATGCCCTCGGGGCACGACATGTCGAACTTGCCCGTCCGCTCGACCTCGCTTCTTACAAAGACCATGTCGCGGAGCACGGCGAAGAGGTTCTGCCTGATGCCCTCGATGATGCCGTGGGTCACGACGGGCTTTTCGTCCTCGAGTTCCTCGTAGGCCACGAAGGCCTCGGCCGGGGCGTTATAAAGTCGAATCTCTATCCCGCCGGCCGTGCGGGCCACTTCCATGTTGAAGTCCTTGTAAATCTCGAGCAGGGTCTTGACGTCGTCCCTTTCCTCGCCGTGCACCAGCACCGCCAGGGCCAGCCGGTCAAGGAGAGCGGCCGAGTAATGGTTGGACTCCATGAACAGGCCGTCTATCTCGGACGGCGAAAGGGTCTCGAGGGGAGTGTTCTCCGGTGTGACCACGTACTTCGCTATTGTCTGGGCCATAATCGTTCCTTTATTATCGCGCGTATATCGGCCCCCCTGGAGGAGGGACCGTCAAGCTAACATGTTAAGGCAATCGGCCCGGGAAGCCAAACTGATTGAAGACTGGAAGGCAAGATAAAAACCAGCGGCGCGAGAGGCAATCCCGCGCCGCCTGACGCGATTATCCACGCAATATTTAAAACTTCTCCTGCTTGGGCTTTTTCTCCTTGTTGTTCTTCCATCCTTTTTCCTCGAAGAGCTTTTCGTTGACCTTTCCTTCCTGGTCCAGGATGCCGTTTTTCTTGAAAATCTGTTTTACTCCCTCGGAATGCTTGTCGTAGAATTCCTGGGTGGTCGTCTCGCTTTCGTCCATGTCCGCGTTGTTGCCCTGGAAGGGGACGTAATCCACGTTCTTGATTATGGGCTGGTATTCCTCGTAGCCCAGCCTCTTGCCCATGACCATGAAGTCGAACTCCACGTTGCTCGTGCCACCGCGGAACTCCTTGACCACTATCCTCTCGTTGCTCTTCTCGGCCACCATGATGCCGTTGCAGTCCCCCAGGGCCCCCAGCGTGACCGTCACCGGATAGTCGGGGCTGGTGGCCTTGCGGAAGTGGTCGGGAAGAATCACCTCGGCCACCCCGTTCTCGAGGCGGGCCGTTCCGCGCCAGTAAGTCCCGTTCTCGCCGCCCTCGAGGGTGGCGTAAACGATGGACTGGTCCGGGTCCTCGGGGTCGGGGTTGACCCAGTTCTTGGTCCCCGCCGACACGTAAAGACCATAAGCCGTACTATTGCTATAGGCCGACAGATAAGCGCCGTACGCGGAGCCCGTCGCGCCCGAGGCGTCGGCGTCAGCCGTTCCTCTCAACCCGTAAACCGATGAGGCCCCGTAACCGAAAGCGCTAGCGTTTACTCCATAGCTGATTCCCTGACTGTAGCTATAATAGCGGCCTCCATATCTTGTAAACGTCTCATCCGAGGCGCCGGACACGGCGTAAATCCCGTAATAACTAGTCGCCAGCGTAACGTAATGATCGTAAGCATCCGTGCTCAAAGCGGCGTAAAGGGGAGTTTCAGCGGACTCGGCATAGACGCCGTAATTGATTCCGGCGGCTGAAGTCCCGGTGGAGAAATAACCTCCGTAGGCATAGTCGTCGCCGGAGTATCCATATCCATAGACCCCATAAGATTCGCCGACCGAATTGTACGCGTAACCTCTCACGCCATAAGCCGTTTCTCCGGATGAGTTTCCGCTGGCGGACCCGAAAACTCCATACTTGTCTCCATCACCGTTGCTGCCGGTGTAAAAATAACCTCCATAGACGTCTCCATCGCCTTCGTTGAAACTGTTTGCTCTTACTCCGTACGCGGTACTGGGTCCGTATCCATGAGCGATGCCGAATACTCCATAGGCGATGCCTTGGCTATATCCTAAAAAATAGCCGCCGTATCTGGTTGACGTCTCGTCCGAGGCTCCACTCCTGCCGTAAACCCCGTATGTCGCTGAGCCAAGATAGCCTAAATGATCGCCTGGGTCGCCGGCCAACGCGCCGTAAACGCCAACGCCGGTTCCAGATAACATTGCCCCATAATAGGCCGCGGTAGAGTCGCCGTTTATTATTCCGCAACTGGAATCTGGAGCGACGCCAAGGCCAATGTTGCCCCCCCCTATATACGCGTCGCCGCCGGTGGATAAATAGTCCCCGATATACGCGTCGTCCGTTACGTAAACGTCGTTGTCCACCTCGAGCGCGTCCTCCACGTAAAGGTCGCCGTCGCCGCCAACGTAATCCTCGGTACCGGAACTCCCGACGTGCACAAGGCCTCCCTGGAACCAGCCCGCGTAATCGTCATACACGGCCGAGAAAACGCCGTAATGCGTGCCCGTGCCCGCGCTGGAAGTTGAAAAATAACCTCCGTACGCGTTCCCGGTGGAGCTGTTGTATCCGAACCCATTTACTCCTTGCGCTTCATAGGAGCCGTAGCCATAGCCCGCCGCGAACGCTCCATATGAACTTGATTGGCTGTACGATAAAAACCTGCCGCCATATCTGTTTGCAGTCTCATCGCTGTTTCCGCTTCTGCCGTAAACGCCATACTGCACCGAGCCGAGGTATCCGTAATGATCGGCTGGGTCGCCGGCGTACGCTCCATAAACGCCCGAGTCGCTCCCATACAAATACGCTCCATAACTGGGCGCGCCGGCGGAAACGTTCAGAACGCCGTAGGTCGAGCTTGGCGCCGTGCCAAGGCCAATGTTGCCTCCGCCTATGTACGCGTCGCCCCCGGCGGAAAGATAGTCCCCTATAAAGGCGTCGTCCGCCACGTAGACGTCGTTGTCGACCTCGAGCAGGTCCTCAACGTATACGTCGCCCTCTCCGTCAACGTAGTCCTCGCTGCCATAGCTTCCCACGTGCACCACGCCGCCGGCGAACCACCCGGAATAATCGTCCGCGTTGGCGTATACTCCATAATGCGTGCCCGTGCCGTTCGGCAGAGACTCGAACATGGCGGCATACACGGACCCGGAGTCGTAGTTGACCGCCTGGGTATGCACGCCAACCGCCGGGTCGGAACCGTAACCATAAGCGAAACCGGAGACTCCATAGGCGTAGCCCTGGCTGGTCCCCTGGAAAGCCCCGCCCGTTCTCTGGCTCGTGGCGGCGGAGGAACCGGCGTTGCCGAAAACTCCCCAATACTCTTCGCCTAAAGTGCCGTAATTATTGTAATCCCCGGCCCAGCCGCCTAAAACGCCTAAATAGTTACCGGCTAAATCCGCCCCGTAATCGGGAGGGGACGCGTAGTCGTTCATGATGCTGAATTGATCGTCGGGCATGCGGCCGATTCCGATGTTATTGCCCAGCACCGCCACGTCGCCCTGCACGATGAGGTCCTGGCCCAGGTTTACCCGGCCGCCAACGTCGAGTGCCCCCGTAATGGTGTCGCCAGAGGACGCCACGTAGGCGTCGGGGGCCTGCCCGCCAAGCTGGCCCGAGTCCTGGGCGAAGACGATGGTGATATCGTCGGGCACCTGGGCGTCAGTGGCCTGGCCGGTAATCTCGGTGAAGTCGTGGGTATGACCGACAAGAGAGAAGGCTGACAATGAATAGCCGTCAAGAGTGACCGCCTCGTCCGCCTTCATGGCAAAGGGGACCGAGGTCAGCCGTTGCCTTGGGGAGAGGACCTCCAGGTTGGCCTCCACCTCGAGGTATATGCTCGAGCTATCGAGCAGGGAGGCGTCAAGGCTCGAGTACTCCCCAAGCTGGACGTGGTAAAGACCGTTTACAACATCCACCGCCTGGGTCTCGCTCCATATCTCGGAGCCATAGTCGGTCCAGTCGTAATCGACCTCCACGCTCTGACCGTCAAGGATAAAACCGGTGGGCACGCGAGTGATGGTTCCGTTTACGTAATCCATCACGTAGTCGCGGGGAGACTCGTAGGTGGGAACGCCTCCAACCGCCGTCACCAACTCGCTCCCGCCGGAAATGTCAAGATGGCCGAGGGAGACGGCCGTGGCGCCGTTCATGACCGCGACCTCGTCCGTCACCTGCTCCAGGGTCACCTCCTTGTCCCAAAGCGAGAATTCCATGGCCAGGGCCGCCTCGTTCACCGGTTGGCCGGTCCCGTCAAAGAGGCGTCCCTGGTAATTGATCAGGCCGGGAACTCCTTGAGCCATGACCGCCAAGGAAGCCGTTAAGATCGATAACGCTACAACCCACTTTGCCTTAGTCATTTTTCCTTCCCCCTTTTAACCAGTACGGTCGAAGAGTCGGCGAAAACGCAAAAAGGTTATTCCGAGAAACCTCCGCCTTCAGGAACCTTTCGATGAAAACGTCCCCACAATGATTAGCTTAAAGACTTTTTGATGGCTCGCTCGAACGCGGCCGCCTTAACCATTTCGCCCCCGCGCTAAAAGACAGCCGCAAAATCCCTGTGGGAAAAACCTAACATAGTCATTGATCGATTACAATACGGCATCGGTCATAATTATGCTCTCGATTCCAGGTTATTGGCGGTAGGAGGACAAACCGCCACGAGCCGTACATCTCAAGTTTTGCAAAATGGGGGAAGTCTACGAAAAAAGCGGCCTCTTGATATTTTATCAGCCGCGATACAAACTGGACGAGAGACGCTCGGCGGAATATCCATTTGCCGCCCTGGCCATTCCCTTGAAGGAGGAGTAACCAAATGTCGGGATCATACCTCGAGAAGCTGCTCGCGACCGACGCGATTCGGCGGCCCGCCATCACGGCGGCCATTGGCAGGCTTGGTCTTCCTTCCTCGAGCCGCGGGCTTGACGCCGGCAGCGGCGCGGGTCTCCAGTCCATGCTTCTGGCCCAAGCGGTCGGGCCGAGGGGACGCGTGACCGGACTGGACATATCCGCCGAGTTTCTGGCCTTTGCCCGCGAGAGGGTAAAGGAGGCCGGCCTCGAGCAAAGGGTATCCTTCCAGGAGGGAAGCGTGGCAGATATCCCCTTTGACGACGACTGCTTCGACTGGGCCTGGAGCGCCGACCTGGTGGGATACGCGCCCATGGACCCCATGCCACTTCTCGAGGAACTTGCGCGGGTGGTCAGGCCGGGAGGGACCCTGGCCATACTCGCCTGGTCCTCGGAGAGGCTCCTGCCCGGGTATCCTCGCCTCGAGGCCAGGCTGGGAGCTACCGCCCCCGGCATGGCCCCCTTTTCGAGCGACATGGCGCCCTCCCGCCATTTTTCGAGGACCCTGAGCCGGTTCGCGGAGCTGGGACTTGCGGACGCTCGGGTCGAGACAATGGCCGGCGGGGTCCACGCGCCCCTTTCCGAGGAAGAGTATAAGGGCGTCGAGGCCCTTATCGAGATGAGATGGCCGGGCGCCGAAAAGGAACTTGAGCCGGACGACCTGGACTTGTTTAAAAGACTTACCAAACCCGAGTCTCCGGAATTCATCCCGCTTCTTCCCGACTATTACGCCTTCTTCACTTATTCCATGTTCGTGGGGGTGGTTCTATAAGAAGACCTCTGGCCCTCGCAAAGCCCGCTTGGACGGCCACGTGACGAGAGACCGGATGGGCCGGTCCGGCTCCACTGGCGCCGCCTTCCCCAATGTGGCAAAATTACGCCATGATTAAAGCCGAAAACGTGACCAAGACTTTCAAGTTCTACGCCCGTCCCCGTCACTGGCTGGCGGAAAAGATCACCGGGAAAGAGCGTTGTCTCGAGATTGCCGCTCTAAGGAACGTCAGCCTTTGCGCCGCCCCCGGCGAGTGCCTCGGGGTCATCGGCTCCAACGGGGCGGGCAAGTCCACCCTCCTTCGCGTGCTGGCCGGCATCAGCGCCCCCACCTCGGGCGCGGTGATGGCCGAGGGCAGGGTCTCGGCCCTTTTGGAGCTGGACTCGGGTTTTCATCCCGAATTCACGGGCCGCGAGAATTTGAGGATCGGCTCCTCGGTCCTGGGCCTTTCCCGCCAGGAGGCCCGGGCCAGGGAGGAGGAGATCATCGCCTTTTCCGGCTTGGCAGATTATATCGATTTCCCGGTCCGGACCTACTCCTCGGGCATGTACCTGCGTCTCGGGTTCTCCCTGGCCACGGCCGTCGCTCCCGACGTCTTCCTGGTTGACGAGGCCCTGGCCGTGGGCGACGAGTGGTTCAGGGGCAAGTGCGTGGACCGCGTCCGCCGCGTTCGCGACTCCGGGGCGGCCGTGGTTATCGTAAGCCACGACCTGACCATGGTGCGCGCCCTTTGCGATAAGGTGGCCATATTGAGAAAAGGAGAGGTGGTGGAGGAGGGACGGCCAACGGACGCCGTCAACCGCTACCTGGAAATCCTCTACGAGGAGGCCGCCGCCGAGGCTGGACGCGAGGGCTCGGCCTCGGGAGGAAAGAGGCGGGGCACGGGAGAACTCGAGATAGGAGAGGTGAGGCTTCTCGGGAGGGACATGAAGCCCGCGGCGGTCATACCGACGGGCGAACCCTTTGCGGTCGAGTTCGATTACCGGGCGAGAAAGAGGATCGAGGGACCCCTGTTCGGGGTCAACCTTTTCCGTTCCGACGGGGTCCTGGCGGTCTCGAACAACTGCGACACGGCCCGGACGGCCAACCTGAACCTCAGGCCAGAGGAATACCCTGGCGAGTCTCCGCCCGAGCTTGCCAAGGGCGCCGGAGGCGTGGCGCGGTTCCGATGCCCGGCCAACCCCTTGCTGGAGGGAGCGTACGAGGTCTCGGTCAACGTGTTCCGTGGAAAAAGCGGCGCCCACGTTCCCGTCGAGGAGGTCATGGGCGCGGTAAGGTTCCAGGTGGTCTCGGGAAGGTTCACCGACCGCGGCCTCTTCGTCTGCCCCGGCAAGTGGGAGATAGAGAAAAAATAACCGGGATAGAGTCCCTTGTGAGGGAATCCCGCTGAGACCGGAAAAACTCCGAGCGGTTCATGTAGTATAATGATTCGAGACGTCCGCGTTCGGGTTAATAACGCTCCGCTCCGCCTTAAAGACGAGAATAACAACCGAATGGGGAAACACCGTATTCAGCGAGGTATTGAAAGATGAAAATAGAATCGATTCGCCTGAAGAATTTTAAAGCTTTCAAAGATACCGAGCTTGTGGATATCCCGAGATTCTGCGTTTTTATCGGGCCCAACGGCTCGGGTAAAAGCACCTTGTTCAGCCTCTTCGGTTTCCTGAAAGACGCGCTGGCCAGTAACGTCAACGCCGCGCTTATGAAATTGGGAGGAAGTCGGGGTTTTCAAGAGGTCAGAAGCCGAGACTCGGACGGCCCGATCGAGATAGAATTGAAATTTCGAAGCAAATCAACCGGTCCCCTTATTACTTATACCTTAACCATCAACGAGGAAGACGCAAGGCCCATAGTCGAGCGGGAGACCTTACGGTATAGAAGGGGGCAAAGAGGCGCTCCCTGGAAGTTTCTGGACTTTGAAAAAGGCAAGGGGACGGCGGTCACGAACGAGTTTAAATCGGTCAGCGATGAAAAGGACCTGACGAGGGAGAATCAAACGCTGAAATCTCCCGATATCTTGGCGGTGAAGGGTCTAGCGCAATTCGAAAAATTTCCCGCGGCCGTGGCTCTGGGGGATTTAATCGAGAACTGGCACGTTTCCGATTTTCACATAAGCAGCGCCCGTCCCGAGCGTGAAGCCGGTTACGCGGAGCATCTCTCTCGGGAGGGCGAGGATCTTTCCCTGGTGGTTCAGTATCTTCATCAGAGCCATCCCAAGATTTTCAAGAAAATCATCGATCAATTAAAACTGCGGGTACCCGGAATTACTAAGGTTGAGTCGAAAACTACCGAGGAGGGCAAGGTGCTTCTCAAGTTCCAGGACGGCTCGTTCGAGGACCCCTTCCTGGCCCGTTACGTTTCCGACGGGACAATAAAAATGCTGGCTTACCTTACGCTTCTGTACGATCCTTCTCCCCATCCCTTGCTGTGCGTCGAGGAACCGGAGAACCAGCTTTATCCCGACCTTCTTTGGGAGTTGGCCGAGGAATTTCGCGACTACGCCAACCGCGGCGGCCAGGTTTTCGTGTCCACCCACTCTCCCGATTTCTTGAACGCGGCGCGTCTGGACGAAGTGTTTTTACTTTCCAAAGAGAACGGCTATACCCGGGTAAAAAGGCTGAGGGACGACGAGCAGATCGCCCGTTTCGTCGAGGACGGCGATCAATTGGGTTATCTTTGGAAGGACGGCTCGCTTGGGAGAATAAGCGGACGATGAAGACGCTAGTTTTTCTGTTGGAGGAGCCATCCGCCAGGGAAATGCTGCAAGGCGTTCTTCCCCGCCTTGTCCCCGATGAGGTCGAGATTAAATACGTTGTATTCGAGGGCAAGAGCGACCTTGAAAAAAGGATGAAATACAAAATCAGGGGATGGTTAAAGCCAGATACGTCGTTTATCGTGATGCGGGATCAAGATTTCGGCGATTGTCGCCTGATTAAAAGCAAACTCAAAAAGAAGTGCAAAGAGGCTGGCAGGGCCGATACCCTGGTCCGCGTAGCGTGCCGGGAACTTGAGAGCTTTTATCTTGGCGACCTGGCCGCCGTTGAAAGGGGATTGGAAATTAAGGGGCTGGCGGCAACGCGGAATAAAAGCAAGTACTGCTATCCCGACGAGATCGGCAAGCCGTCTGAGGAACTGGCCAGGATTACTAAAAACAAATATCAGAAAGTTCTCGGCTCCCGCTCGATAGCTCCGTTTTTGGCCCTCGATGAATCGAACCGCTCCCATAGTTTTCAGGTGCTCCTTCAAGGGATTAAAGCTCTTCTCGATAGATAAAATCCTCTTCGACCTTTATCCAGCTAAAACGTCAAAGGTTAATGGCAGCCTATTCGCGGCCCCGTTTTTAATACGACGCCTAAGCTGATAAAATCCGCCCCATGAGCAAGTCCCGGGAATACGCCGCGGCTTTCGCCCTGGTCGCTTTTTTTGTCGCGGCCGCCGTCTCGAGCGCCGTCCGGCAAAGCGCGACGGTGGACGAGTTCGCCCATTTGCCCGCGGCGCTTTACGCGCTGAAGACGGGGGACTTCTCCCTTTACAACAAGACCCCTCCCCTGGGAAGGGCCCTTGTCTCGCTCCCGGCCCTGGCCGCGTCGCCCCGAGTGAAAGACAACCTGCAAGGCTATAATCCTGGAAGCTGGCGGCCCTGGCGATACGGCCATGACTTCCTTATGACGAACCGCGACGGGTACGGATCGATCCTTTTCGCGGGCAGGATGGGCGCGATAATGGCCGGCGTCTTGGTCTGTCTTCTCACCTGGCTCGCCTCGAGGAGGCTCTTCGGGCAAGGGGGCGGGTTAGTGAGCCTTGCCGCCTGCGCCATGTCGCCCACTCTGATCGCTCACTCGAGCCTGGTCACGGCCGACGCTCCGGCGGCTTTGTTCAGCCTGCTTTTCATCATGGCCCTGGCCCACTACCTCAGTCGTCCCGGCCTCGCGAGGGCCGCCCTGGTGGGTATCGCCTTGTCGGCCGCCATACTGTCGAAGTTTACCTGCCTTTTCTGGGTTCCTTTCGCGGCGGCCGCTCCGATAGTTGCCTTCTTCAGAAGCGCGGATACGGAAGAATTCGCGAAAAGAAGGCCGGCAATATTGGCACAGGTCCCCGTTATTTGTCTCGTGCCCTGGCTGGCCGCTTGGATCGTGTATTCGGCGGAAGGCCACGTCGAGGCGTGGAAAGGCCCGGTCGGTTCCACTCTTCTGAAGCCGGCCGAGTCCGCGCTTAATTTGGGACTTCTGCCTCGCGAGTTCGTCTCCGGCCTTGACGCCCAGCTATACGACGCCCAGACGGGAGAATGGAGGGAGGGCAATTATCTTCTGGGCCGTTGGTACTCGGGCCATAAGTGGTACTACTTTCCCCTCGCCGTCCTGGTTAAGGAACCGGTCCCGATCCTCCTTGTTTTCGCCTCGGCGCTCTGGTTTCTGTCGTGGGGAGGCGGCGGACTCGAGACCATGCTATATCCGGCGGCGGCCGTTTGCTGGTTTGTTTTCGCCTGCTTTTTCGGCGGTCTTCAAATAGGGATCAGGTACATTCTGCCCGTATATCCTCTCGCTTTCGTGGCCATGGGCATTGTCGGCAAAGCCGCCTTCGAGGTGGGAGCGAGACAGAAGAAGTCTTTTCCCCTCGCCTGGAAAAAAGGCGCGCTCCTGGCGCTTGGCCTTTGGCTTCTCGCGGGTGACGCTTTGGTCTGGCCGAACTATCTTTCCTATTTCAACATTTTCTCGGGCGGCTCGGGTCGGGGCTATAAAATCCTTCTCGATTCCAACTACGATTGGGGGCAGGGTCTTCCCGCGCTTAAAGGCTGGATGGAAAAAGAAAAAATCGAGTCCATCGAGCTGGCCTATTTCGGCCATGACGACCCGGCCAGGTTCAAGATAAATTATTCCCTCCCGGGCGAGAGCGGCGGCGACTACGTGGCCATCAGCGCCAATTTGCTCATGGGCCAAAAGTATCCCATGACCTTCGCCCCCGAGCGTGTGGGCAAGGACGACCCCGTCTGGAAAGTGATCGAGGATTATCGAGACCAAGAGCCGGTCAAGACGCTGGGCGGCATTTTGGTGTTTAAGAAAGCATCATGAAAAAGGACGGACAAAAAACGATCGAGGTCTTGAAAGGCCAGGATGACGACGGCGCCAATATCGGCAGGTCCCGCGTCATGATCGGCCAAATCAGCCTATCCCCCTACCCTATCCTTGGCGCGATCTTTTTCCTGGCCCTTGTTTTACGACTCCTTTACGTCTGGGACGTAAGCGAGTCGGCGTTCTTTGGCCAGTTGGTGGTGGACCAGGCGTCATACGACGCGTGGGCGATGAAGATAGCCGCCGGGGACTGGCTGGGCTCGGCCACCTTTTATCAGGACCCTCTTTATCCTTATTTCCTGGCCATTATTTACAAGGCCTTTGGCAGGAGTCTTTTACTCGTTTACATTTTGCAGGCCATTATTTCCTCGGCCGGATGTCTTCCTTTATACGGCCTGGGAAGAAGGGTCTTTCATGACCCGAGGGTGGGATTTCTGGCCGCTCTTTTCTGGGCCGGTTACAAGGTGGACATGTTCTTCGTGGCGCAGGTCCTGAAAACCAGTCCCGGCCTGGCGCTTACCATCACGGCGCTCTGGCTACTTGTCAAGGTAAGGGACGACAATACCTGGCCGAGCGGCCTCCTGGCGGGAATAGCCTCGGGTCTTATCCTGGTATTCAGGGGCAACTTCCTTCTCGTGGCGCCTCTTCTTTTCCTGTGGATAGGGATCGGGTTGGCGACGAGGGAGGGGCGCAAGGCGATCATGCCCCTGGCCGCTCTTGTCATCGGGTGCGTCTCCGTGCTCTCGGCGGTGGCGGCCAGGAACCTGGCCGTGTCCGGAGAGCTTACCCTCACCACCGCCCAGGGCGGGGTCAATTTCTGGGTGGGCAACTACCGGGAGAACAAATGGGGAGTGGGCCGCGATCCCGACTTCGCCATACGCTCGCCCGAGTTCGAGCGGGGCGACTTCCTCGCCGAGGCCGAGAGACGGACGGGCAAGAAGCTTACCGACTCCCAAATGAGCCGCTTCTGGTTCAAGGAGGGCCTGAGAGAAATAGCCGCCGACCCGGCCCTTTCCGCGGCCCGTTTCCTCCGCAAGTCGCTACTGACCGTGAACTTCCATGAAGTGAGCGACAACCTGAATTACGACTTCTTCCGGCAGGAATACTCCTTCATGCTCCGCCTTCCTCTGCCCGCTTTCTGGCTTGCCGGTCCCTTTGGCCTTGCCGGCCTGGCCCTGGCCTCGAGGCGAAAAAAAGGCGGGTTCCTGGCGCTCTACCTTGGTTCCTATTTCGTCACGCTGCTTTTATTTTACGTGGTCAACAGGTATCGCGCCCCCCTCGTTCCCGTGCTTCTCGTCTTCGCGGCGTACGGCGTAATCGAGTTCGCTAGGTCACTCCGGGAGCGGGACCGGCGAGCGATGGCCCTTTACCTGGCGGTTTTGGTCGCGGCCGGGGCCATTGGTTTTCCCCGCTGGCGCCGTCCCAGCTTCGACGTGTCCTGGCAGAAGGTGGGCAACGCCATGTCGAGGGAAGGCCGCTGGGCCGAGGCGATAGACGCCTACGAGCGGGCCCTTTCCATTAATCCGGGGCAGGACGTGTCGTGGATAGGCCTTGGCCTGGCCTACGAGACCAGGGGCCGGCGAACTGAGGCCGACGCGGCTTTCTCTCGGGCCGTCTCGGCCAACCCGAAAAACGCCTGGGCGCATTATTATCTGGGCCGGTCACTCGAGCGAGGAGGCGAGCGGGACAAGGCTCGGGAGGAGTACGAGCGGGCCCTTGGCCTGAGCCCGGGAATGGAGCCGGCGGCCCAGGGCCTCCGTCGGCTTTCACCGTGAGGCCGGGAATCACTTCTCGATCGCGCTTTTCTCGATGGTGATCCGAAGGTGGTCGGCGAATTCCTTGATCATGGAGATGGAGGCCGCCACTTCCCTCGATCCTTCCTCGACTCTTTTGGCCACGTCCCTTACCTCGGCAATGGATGAGGCCAACTCCTCGGAGGCGGTGGACTGCTGGCGGGTCGAGAGGGTGATCTCGTTGGCGCTGTTGGAGGTGGACTCGGCCAGCCGGGAGATGTTGGCGAAGGCCTCGGCCACCTCCCTGATGGACCTGGCCCCCTCCTCGACCCTCGATTCCCCGCCCGCGGCGGCCTCACTGGCCTCGAGGGCCCGGTCCTGAATCGAGAGGATGAGGGACCTTATCTCGCCGGCGGCCTCGGCGGACCTCGCCGCCAGGCGCCTCGTGGCCTCGGCCACCACCCCGAACCTTTTTCCAAGTTCCCCGGCTCCGGCGGCCTCGAGGGCGGCGTTAAGGGAGAGGAGCTCGGTCTGTTCGGCCACGTCCTCGATCCACTCGACTATCTTATAGGTCTCGTTAAAGCTTTGCTCGAGGTCGCGCATGGCCCGTGAAATCTCGCCGGCCTGGGTGGATATGCTCTCGAACTCTCCTCCCGCCCCGTCGAGAAGGGCTTTGCCCTCCCGGCAGGCCGACAGCGTCGCGTCGGCCGCTCGGTTAACCGACTCGGCCCTGTCGGATATGCCCCTGGCCGTGGCCACGATCTCCTCGGCGATGGCCGAGGACTCCTGCACCGCCGAGGCCTGCTCCGTGGCGCCGGAGGACTGAAGGGAACTTACGTCCAGGATGGTCTCGACCGTCTCGTCCATTTTCCTGATGCCCGACTCGAGATCGGAAACCACGCCCCGCATCTCGCGCATGCCGCCCACTATGGTCCGCATCATGGCGTTGACCGTCTCGCCCAGCTCGGCCATCTCGTCGGTGGAAACCAGCTTGATGGGCTCGTCGTACTCTCCGCTTGCCACCTTCCGGGCCGAGCTTTGCAGGACCATGATGGGCCGGGTTATCTCGAGTCCCGCGGCGTAGGCCAGTACCATCGAAACCAGCACCACGCCGAGCCAGAGGATGAAGTAGAAGGCGGCCTTTTCAGGTTCCTGGTTCTCGGAGTAGCTGATGGCCAGGGCGTATCCCGATCCCGCCCCCACCAGGGACACCACGGTGAGGACCAACTTGGCGCCAAGACCGATTTTGATTCCCGCCCGCCTGCAAGTCCCGGCCTCGGGCATGGATTCGATCGTTTGTCCCAGGGCCGGGCCCGTGAGCCAGTTGCCCATGTAAAGGTACAGCGGAACGCCGATGAAACCGGTTATGACCCCTCCCACGATCCCGAACACTCCAAGGGTCAGGGGCCAGTCAAGTTGAAGGAGGGAAATCCAACTGATGGCGGGGGAACCAATAAGGAAAGCAATGAAGCCGGTCCCCGCCAGGATGTAAGGAAGTCCGGCGGCTCGGTCCTGGGCCGCCAGGACCATCGGTTCATCGACGGGAAGGCCATTGTCGCGGTAGGAAAGAAATTTCAGGACCGGCCTCGCCACCACGTAAACGACGGCCATGTAAGCGATGGTAATGGCCAGGCAAAAGGGAGCGGTGACCCGAATCATCTCGAGGGTTTCATCCCAGTTCGGGGAAACTATCTGCCTGAAAAGCTGCAGAATGACCGTCGCGCCCGAGACGGTGACGATCGAGATTATGGCCGCCAATCTGGCGAGAAAAAGTTTTTGGTTCATCATGGGCTTCCGGGTTGAGGCCAAGCCGCCGGAGACGGAACCTTTCCCTCCGCGCGAGCCGGCGCGTAACGAGCGGCCGCCCTCTCCGCTCCGATAATAACTTCCGAAAATGACACGGCCGGGAGTGGTTGAAGGTTATGAAAAAGGCCAGGTACCCAGTCGTTCGTCCGCTGATCGCCGCCATCCGAATCGATCACCCGACATATGCATAATAGCATGGAAAAGCGGTATTTTCATTTTTTTGACTTACAGACAAATAGAAAAAGGGAATGGCGGGCGGGCGATATCGGAGCGGGCCAAGGTTGTTACAATTTATCCGCGTCCTCGTCGGTCCCGGTCCCGGCGGTTTCCTTGAGGGCTCGGGAGAAGCCGCCGAGCTCATCGATGGCCTCGACGATTTCCTTGGCTCCCTTCTCGACCCTCTCGGCCACTTCCTGCACCTCGGCGATGGAGGCGGCCAGCTCCTCGGAGGCGGTTGTTTGCTGCCTGGTTGAAAGGGTGATCTCCTTGGCCGTCGAGGAGGTGGACTCGGCGAAGCTGGAGATACTGAGGAAGGAGTCCAGCACCAGGTTGATGGCCTCGGCTCCGGACTCGACTTTTTCCTCCCCCTTCCTGGCCTTGTCGCTGGTCTCCCTGGTCTCGAGCTGGATGGAGGCGATAAGTTCCCTGATCTCGCCGGCGGCCTCGGCCGACCTCGCGGCCAGGCGCCTGGTGGCCTCGGCCACCACGCCGAACCTCCGGCCTTCCTCGCCCGCGCCCGCCGCCTCGAGGGAGGCGTTAAGGGAAAGAAGCTCGGTCTGCTCGGCCACGTCCTCCATCCACTCGACTATTTTATAGGTCTCGCTGAAGCGGTCCTCGAGGCGGGCCATGGAGTCGCTGATGTCCTTGACCCGCTGGGCTATGCCCGCGAACTCGTCCCTTGCCTGATCGAGCTTTCCCTCGCCCTCGCGGCAGGCCTCGAGGGTAGAGGAGGCCGCGTTATTAACCGATCCGGCCCGCTCGGAAATCTGGCGGGCCGTGGCCACGATCTCCTCGGCGATGGAGGAGGACTCGTGAACGGCGGAGGCCTGCTCGGTGGCCCCGCTCGATTGCTCGGCGCTCACGTTCCTGATGGTTTCCACCGTGACGTCGAGCTGGACCATGCCTCCCTTGATGCCATCGACCACCCTCTCCAGGCGGGTCACGTGGTCCGTGATGGTTGACATCATGCGGTTAAGGGCCGAGGCCACCTCGGCGAACTCGTCGTTCGAAACCAGCCTCACGGGCTCCTTGAACTTGCCGCGCTCGACCAGTTCGGAGGTTTTTCCCAAAACGCCGAGGGGGCGGGATATCTCCTTGCCCGCGGCCAGGGCCAGGATAAAGCTGACGGCCATGCCCACCAGCCACATGAGAAAAAAATATGACCAGTGTTGATTCCCCTGGGACTGACTGTAGCCCACCAGAGCCATATAGCCCGTTATGCCTCCCACCAGGGTCAGCATGACGATGAGCAACTTGGGATATACGCCGAGTCTCCACCCGCCCCGCCTCGCGGTCGCGAGGGCGGGAGACGAGCCTATGGTTTCATCCACGACTAAAGACGCCAATCGGCTTATCGCGTAGAGAAGCAAGGGCGTGGCGAGAAAGGCCGATATCAATCCCGTCAGGGGGCCGTAAATTATAGTTCCTTCCGGCCATTTCATGAGACCGGTTAGAAGATATACCCCCAGGGAAACGCCCGGAACGTATCCGATATACAAAAAACCTATCATGTAGCCGGCAAGGTTAAGGCTTCGGTCCTGCGCCGCCACCACGAGACCAAGGTCCAGCTCGGGGCCCTTTTGTACGGCCCCGAGGAAGGAATAAATCGGGCGGCAGACGTAAAGCACTCCAACCACGTAGAGAGCGGTGAATAAAATCACGATGGCTGGAGTAATCGTGTTTCCCAGCGCGATGTCCAAAAGCGACGTTTCGGTAATGGTCTTAAAGAGTAAAACTATGGCCGCCACCTGGAATATCTCGATGGCGAATATAATCCCCAGCAGTTTTAGGGTAAAGTCCTTGCGCGTCATGGCCGCTCCCGGTCTTACAGATAAAGGTTTTTCACTTGATCAGTCCGCCGAAGTTTCCCGGCTTCTTGTCCATCTTGGCCCCGATGGGGTTGCCGCAGACCGTGCAGACGTAATCGTACTTGTCTCCGTTCGGGAGGGCCAGAAGCATTCTTTTCCTTACCACCGTGGCTTTTTTGCAATGCGGGCAAAAAAGCTCGGTGGCCTCGAGTTGGTCGTATCCTCTTTGCATGTCTAATCCGTCTTTTCTCACTTTAGCCGCAAACCCAGTTTTTGCATAATCGCGCCGTAGCCGAGGTCGATAATGCCCGTCTCGACCCTGCCGATCACTCCTTTTTTCATCAGCGCGTAGGTTATGTCCATGGGCGGAATGGGGCAACCGGGAATAAAGCAGCCAAGGCCCGCGTGCTCCCTCGCGCAGTCGCCGACCACGATGGTCTTTCTCCTGTTGATTTTTGACGCGTCAACCTCGGCCGGCTTCCCTATGATAAAGGTAAACCCGCTGAGCTTGCCGGCGGAGCCGTTCATGAGCCACCTGTCCAGGCTGCTACGGACCATGCCCAGGCAGCCCTCCGGGCAGGCCAGTTCGGTCCCCACCTGAAAGACCACGTCGGCCGGGTAATCGGAGAAATCGACGCGAGGACGGGCGAAGGACCTCGAGCGGGAAGCGATAAGCTCCTCCCCCCGGATGTCCACGTCCGCCAGGGAAAGAGGACCAAGACCCGCGTCGCTAAGATAAACGAGGTGGTCGATCTCCTCCGGGTCGTGGCCCATTAATGTCGCGCAAACCGAGTCCACGGCCACGCCGTTTTTGCCCGCCACGATCAGGTTGAGCGGCGCCTCGGCCGCGTGCATGGGCCCCTGCCCGGCGCCCGCCACCACGGCGTCGGCGATCACGTAATCCGGGACCCGGGACCGGTAGAGGTCGGCAATCTTCTTGTGGATATTATAATGATGGTTGGTCAGGCGGTCGGCCTGGAGCAGGAGGCCGATATGGTTCTTGGTCGAGAGTGTGACCTTGGCGAACATGTTGACCTTCAGCTTGGGAAGAGTGATAAAGACGTCGGACTCCACCAGGCTTTTGGGAAGACGGAACCGGTCCTCAATCAGGGCGTCCTCGACCTTGACCTCGACCCGCTCCTCATCCTGCAGATAAACGGGCCAGGCCACGCCACGAAGGTAAGGCAGCACCCCCATGGCCGCGAAGCCCGACTGGGACGGACCCACGATGCAGTCCTCCCCCACCATCACCAGGGAAGCGCCAAGGTCACGGACCGCCCGGGCCACGCCGCCCACCAGCTCGGGCTGGGTGTTGACGCCCAGGTTCCTGGGAGGACGGGCCGGGTAAACGAAGCTGGGCTTGAGGAACACGGTCTTGCCGCTAAGGTTAAGGCCGTCCTCCTCGAGGCGGTCCCTGCACTTCTCCCGGATTTCCTCCACGTCGTACCGGCGCTGGTCGATAATATGTACCGCGGGATTCATAAGGCCAATAATAGCGGGCCGCCGATTCAAGAGCAAGCCTCAAGGCGGCTCGGGTAAGATATTTTTTTTCAAGACGGAAAAAGGCGTCCCAGGCCCCGAAAAATGGCTTGGCCTCTTTGGCCGTGATAACATTGAAAGTTACTCATTAACGTTCAGGAGAGATTCCGATATGACGAAAAAAGAAGGAAGCGTGATAGATATAGGGAAAGAGGGACTTGTCGTTCCGGACAACCCCATCATCCCTTTTATTCGAGGCGACGGCACGGGGCCGGATATATGGAAGGCGTCCCAACCGGTGTTCGACGCGGCGGTGAAAAAGGCCTATAAAGGCGCTCGCAAGATCGAGTGGCTCGAGGTCCCAGCGGGCGAGACTTCCTTCAAGAAGACGGGCCAGTGGCTTCCGGAGAAGACCCTCGCCGACATTGCCGCCCACCACGTGGCCATCAAGGGACCCCTCACCACGCCGGTGGGAGGCGGGATAAGGAGCCTTAACGTGACGCTCCGCCAGCGTCTGAACCTGTACGCCTGCGTCCGCCCGGTCAAATGGATAAGCGGCGTTCCCTCGCCCGTTCGCGAGCCGGGGAAGCTCGACGTTGTCATCTTCCGGGAGAACATCGAGGACGTCTACGCTGGGATCGAATGGAAAATGGGATCCAGGGAGGCGGGCCGGGTCATTGGCTATCTGAACAAAAACCTGAAGACGAACATTCCCCCCGACTCGGGCGTGGGGATCAAGCCCATCAGCGAGCGGAACACCAAGAACCTCGTGCGCATGGCCGTCAGGTACGCCTTGCAAAAGGGCCGGTCCAGCGTCACCCTGGTCCACAAGGGCAACATCATGAAGTTCACGGAGGGGGCCTTCCGCGACTGGGGCTACGAGGTTTGCCGGGAGGAGTTCGGCTCGGTGACGGTCACTGAGGACGAGCTTTGGAACAAGCACAAGGGCAAGGCTCCAGCCGGCAAGGTGGTAATCAAGGACAGGATAGCGGACGCCATGTTCCAGCAGATACTTCTTCGTCCCGACGAGTACGGCGTGCTGGCCACTCCCAACCTGAATGGGGACTACCTCTCGGACGCGGCCGCGGCCCAGGTCGGCGGGTTGGGCATGGCCCCGGGCGGCAACATAGGCGACGAGGTTGCCATGTTCGAGGCCACCCACGGCACGGCCCCCAAGTACGCGGGCAAGGACGTGGTCAACCCGGGCTCGGTGATATTGTCGGGGGCCATGATGCTCGAGCACCTGGGATGGGACGAGGCCGCCCGCCTCATCCACCGCGCCCTCGCCAGGACCATCAAACAAAAGACCGTAACCTACGACCTGCACCGCCAGCTCAAGAACGCCAAAAAAATCAAATGCTCCCAGTTCGGAGGGGCCATCGTGGCGAACATGAAGTGAGAGCGGCAAGTCATGCTCTCCGATGGCGGTTCGGCGCTCGGTTATCGATTGGGTTAAAGCCCCGAAAAAACGCCGCCGGGCGGCGAACGAAATTATCCTTACGCGATCCAGTCCCGCCTGGGCCGTCACCTCCGACTCCGGTTCTTCAGGCGACAATCAAGTAAGAGGAGGAGGCTCTTCCTCCATCATCACTCATTCGGGCTTCATTTTTTTCAATTAGTTGGATATCGTCCCACGCTCCGCTTCCCCAAAAGGGGGAGAATAAAGGTCTTTGCCCGGTATCATTAGAAAGACCGTTTGACCCACCATCATTTTTTTTCCTTTTTCTTGCCCTGTGTTCGCCACATTCCTAAGATATAATCCACGCGTAAACCATGGGCGGCGAAAGATTATGGAGAGCACAAGAACGATGCCTTGATTTCGGCCAAAGTCGAATCGGGATGGTCTTTTGTACCGGCCCCGTTTCCTCTCTTGCAAGGGGAGCGGATATGTATGAGATATTTTTATAACCACCCGGGAGGAAAGAGTTGACGGCTGAAGGGTTTTTACTCGCCCAGAAACAAGGCATTTTCATACGCCAAACTTATTTGATGTTCGGCATGAACGGCCTTTGTTTCTTGTTGGCTTTTTATTATTTTGCATCGGTCCCTTCACGCCACAAGCCCCGCCGGGGAGGAATATCGCATGTAAAGATGGGAATAATGTATGGCTTCATGATAATTATAAACTTGATCTGGATGGTATTGTCTTACGGCGGCAGCTTTGATTTTCTCCTTACTGAAGGGGAGATTTGCCATTGTCCTGAAGCGGTGGATTGCGCTTTTTTGTATTATGCCATAGTGATCGTTAATCTTGTATTGCCCTTTGCAATTAGCTCGATAATAATCGGTATCTTTGAAATTTACTATGAGGATTTTCCTACCCTGCTCATTCGCTTAAATGAATTAAAAACTATAATAAGATATTCGATCATTCTTTCCATCGGCGCAATTTTATTTTTAATCATCGCCGCGCCCCCCTTTGGGCTTTGGTTATTTTCCGGTCCAATACTGTTTTCCCTTGGATCGGCCTATCTGATCAGGGGCATAATAAATTGCCCTTTTGATTAATAACGTGGAACGCCCGCGGCCATGCACTTTTCCCAGGCGTCCATCTGCTCTCGCAGTTCTTTGGCCTTGCCCGGATACAGGTCTATCACGTTGTAGGACTCGTCGGGGTCGTCGGGAAGGTGGAAGAGCATGGGACCGCGTTGGCGGCCGGAGAAGGAAGTGGCCCAGCCCTTGTGCCGCCGGTGGTATTTCCAGCCGTCCTGCAGGACCGCCTGGAGTTCTCTTCCCTTGTAGAAGTAAAGCTCGCGGTGGGGACTTTGCTCCTCCCCTTTCAGCATGGGCAGGACGTCCCTTCCGTCGATGGGCCGGTCGGAGGGCGCCTCGAGTCCCGCGGCCGCGAGTGAGGTAGTGAAGAGGTCGAAGTTCATGCTCATCCGGTCGGTCACGGTATGGGCGGGAATGACTCCGGGCCACCGGGCGATGGCCGGTACCTTCATGCCTCCGCCGAAGGTCTCGTCCTTTCTTCCCCGCAGCCCTCCCGCGCTTCCCTGGAACCAGGGTCCGTTGTCGGATGTGAAAAAAACGAGGGTGTCCTCGGCCATGCCCCGGCGGTCGAGAGCGTCCAGCACCTGGCCCACGCTCCAGTCGATCTCCTCGACGCAGTCGCCGTAAAGTCCCGCCTCGCTCGTGCCCCGAAACTCGGGCGAGGCGTGGAGAGGAACGTGCGGCGAGGTATGGGCCATGTAAAGGAAAAAGGGAGAGTCGTCATTGCTCTCGATCCAGGAGACGGCTTTCTCGGTATAGCTTTGCGTTAAGTAATCCTGATCCACCGGCGCCGGCTCGACTACCCTCTCGTTCTCGTAAAGGCGAAGGGGGATGGCGTCGTTGGAATGAAGCACCCCGTAATAATAATCGAACCCCCGGGCGCGGGGCCTTTGTCCAGGCAGGTCGCCCAGGTGCCACTTTCCAATGCAGCAGGTATTGTAGCCCGCGGTTTTCATAAGCTCGGGCAGGACGATCTCGTTTCGAGGCAGTCCCCACGGCATGCGGTATTTGCCGTAGAGGGCCAGGGCCAGCGGGAAAAGCTCGGTGGGCACGAACACGTAATTGACGCCCGACCGGATGGGATACCTTCCCGTCATGATTCCGGCGCGGGAGGGCGAGCAGACGGGCCCGGAGGCGAAAAAGGAGGTCATCCTGACGCCCTGCTCGGCCATCTCGTCCAGGCGCGGCGTCTTCATGACTCGCGACCCCTGGCAGCCCAGGTCACCGTAGCCGAGGTCGTCGGCCAGAATAATAATGACGTTGGGCCTTCTGGCCGCGGCCTTCGAGTCCCGGGGCAGGCCCAGGGCGGACCCGCCTAAAGCGGTCCCCCCGGCGGCGGCCAGGGAGGTGATGAATTTTCTGCGGTCCACGGTCGGTCCCTCCTTAAGCGGGGCGATCGCGTTCCATGTTATTGCATGGCGAAAGAAGGGTCAATGAGGGAATGGGACGCGGGAATGGGATCAGTCCACGATCAGCCTCATTTCGTCGGCCTTGTCCTCGATATCCACCAGCAACTTGGCGATGGCGAACTCGTCCAGACCCAGGGCCTTGAGGGGCGCGGAGGTGGGAACGTCGATTCTGGCGTCGGGAGGCGCGCCGTCCAGGCCCAGACTCTTGCCGATCACGTCGGAACCGGCGAGCATCCAGGCGAGTTCCTCGACGCCCTCCGCCTTGGGTGGGTTGTGGTGGTAGCGAACCGCCGTAACGATCTCGTCGGGGAAATTCCACTTCTTCAGGATATAGGCCCCCAGCGCCTCGTGGAGAAGGCTCTGAACCTGGTTGTACACGTTGGAAGAAAGGTTGGCGATGCGCCCGTCGGTTTTGGACATATCGTCCAGGGTCGTGACTATCAATACCTTTCCAATGTCTTTAGTCAGTCCCGAAAGGAAGGCCTCCTCGGTGTTGATGAACTTTCTCGCGTTGGCCAGCTCCCGGCAGACAACGGCGCTCGAGATCGAGTGCTTCCACAGGCGGGCCAGGTATCCGCTGTATTTGCTGCCCGAGGATTTGTAAAGGTTCTTAAGGCCAACGGCCAGGGCCACGTTCCTTACGTTGTTGGAGCCAATCCGCATGATGGCCTTGGGAAGCTCGTTTATCTGCTTGAGGCCCGAGTAGTAGCTCGAGTTGGCAAGACTTACCACCTTGCCCGCGATCACCGAGTCCTTTCTGATCATCTCCGTGTAGTCGTTGATGCTGAAATCCGGGTCCTGGGAGGCGTGAACTATCTCCATGGAAACCTCGGGGATGGTGGGAAGCTCGGCGTTCTCGTCCTGGAGTCGTTCCTTGATGGCGTTTATAATCGCGCTCTCCTCGTCGCTCTTCAGGACCTTGGTCCTTTTTGGAGGGTTGTTCTCTTTTTCCCCACTGGACTTCCTGGCCTTCTCCAGATTTAGCGGCGCAAGGCAGGCGCCGCAGGCCAACTCGACCGTGACCGAGGCGTGAAAAATGGCGGCGGGGGCCGTCTGCCGCGACTTGCAGTTGGGGCATATCATGGTGAAGGTCTCGATATCTCCTTCCTTTTTAATGGATTCATTTTCACCCGCCTTTTGCGCGTCCCGCTCTTTGACTTCTCTTTCATCGCCGCGTTTTTTAATCTCCGCGTATTTGTTCAGCACGCGCTTTATATGCTCCGCCGAGGACACGACGAAAGATATAGGCCTTTCATAGGTCCTCTCGATCTTATCGATGACCATCATTCCGGGCGCCTCGCAAACGGCGACCTTGATCAGCCCTTCTTCAAATGACAGTGGAATCACGCAATTTTCAATGCAATATTCGACGCTCAATTGTTCGATCAGGGGCCGGCTAAGAGAGGTCGCGTCAAGCTCGACGTTAACGACTTCATCCTGGCCCGAAATCATCTTTATAAGGTCCGACTTGGAAACCACGCCCGACTCGATAAGCGCCGCGGCGAATGACGCGCCTTTGTTCTCTTTTTGAAAGTCTATGGCCACGCGAAGCTGTTCGTAATTCAAAAGCCCGCTTTCATAAAGATATTCTCCCAATCCCAGTTCGGTTTTGAAAGCCGTGGTCAACTCCAGGTAGGCGTTTTTCGGTATCATCTCGAGTCTTACCAGGGTATCTCCCAGAGGCTGGCGCGGCCCCATCTTGGCCTTGATGCGGTTCGCGTACTCGATCTGTTTGGAGGTAAGAAAACCCTGACCCATTAGAAGATCGCAGATATTGCTTTTGTTTTTGACCGGTTTTACTTTTTCAGCCCTTTCCATGCCTTCACCGCCTTCCAGTTCTCCCCGCAAGGAACAAGGCCAATGGGATATAAAAATGACGGCCTGACCCCATGCGCGAAAGTAGTGTCTTTCGAGTTTATAATTATTCAATTTTCATGCCTTGCGGTTTATTTCGTGAATGGCCAGCAATGAAATTACCCTCCAGTGGATTTTTTTCGACTCCATGGGTTGACGCCGATAAAATAGTAAAGTAAGCTTGGCGCTTTACAAGAACAATAAACTGGCCGGCCCTGAATCTTATAAAGATATCGGAAATAATCGGTAGCGATAAAAGAGCTTATTTCAATGTCAATATTACCGATACCCTTTCCGATAAAAAGCAATTTTTTAAGGAGTTTGCTGAAAATGAGAATTCCCCCTAAGGGTTTTCCTAAAGACAAGATTCTTTCAGACCTTAAAACCTACAAGGAATCCGACACCGACTGGCAAGGCGGTAAAATGTTCGGACACGCCTTCCTGGCGGGAGCCGACGCAAGGGAACTGGTCGAGCGGGCATATCTCGAATACCTCTGGGAAAACTCCCTGGACCCATCGCTTTTCCCCAGCGTGCTTCGGCTTGAAAACGAGGTCGTCTCCATGGCCGCGGTGCATCTGGGCGGAGACGAAAAGGTAGTAGGCAATTTCACCAGCGGCGGAACGGAGAGTATTTTCCTGGCCGTCAAGGCCGCAAGGGACAGGTTCCTCTCGGCTCACCCTGACAACAGGCCTGAAATGATCGTTCCGGTCACGGCCCACGCCGCCTTTCACAAGGCCGCCCATTACATGGGCTTGAAACTCGTGCCCGTGCCCGTCGATATGGCCACCTTCAAGGCCAGCGTGGAGTCTATTAAATATAAAATTAACGATAATAGCGCCTTAGTAGTGGCCTCAGCCCCGTCCTACGCGCACGGCGTCATCGATCCCATCTCCGAGATCGGACGGATCGCCCTTGCCAATGATATCCCCTTCCATGTGGACGCATGCATGGGAGGGTTCCTTTTGCCTTACTGGAAAAAGCTGGGAGCGAAAATCGAGGAATTCGACTTCTCCGTACCAGGCGTGACCTCCATTTCCATGGATTTTCACAAGTACGCCTTCGCCGCGAAAGGAGCGTCGGTAATATTATTCAAAAACAAGGGATTACGCAAGCATTCCATTTTCACCTGCTCCAGTTGGACCGGCTATACCATTATCAACCCAACGGTCCAGAGTTCCCGCTCGGCCGGGCCGCTGGCCGGGACCTGGGCCGTGCTCAATTACATCGGACACGATGGATATCTTGAGATTACAAGAAAATTGAAGGAAGCCACCGAGCGCGTCATCGCGGCCATCGAGTCCATACCCGAACTGTACGTCATGGGCAAGCCGGAGTTCTGCATTTTCGGGGTTGCCTCGGACGGCCCGGATATCTTCCATCTTGTGGACGAGATGAAAGCGAGGGGATGGCACATCCAGGCGCAAATGGGACTGGGCGGACATAAGGAAAACTTTCATCTTACCATGCTTCCCGTCAACCTGGCCATGATCGACGAATGGATGAGGGACCTTCGCGACTCGGTCAAAGCCGCCGCCCATCTTGAGAAAAGCGAGATGGCCGCCAAGCTGGCCTCCATGTTCTCGGGCGAAGACGCCGTCGAGTTGACCGACGATGAAATCCGGGGCTTCTTCCAGGCCCTCGGCGTCAGTACCGACTCGATGCCCTCGAAAATGGCCGAAATAAACCAGATACTTAACGCCCTTCCCCCCAAGGTGGCCGACGCGGCCCTCACGGCCTTCGTGAACGACCTTTACAAACGGGAATGACGCGACGCCGAATAAGCTTGAATTATCCGGCTTATGTAGTATTATATAGTTCTCGTTTGCCCGGCAAACGAGTTGCCATTTAAGGGGGGATTAGCTCAGCTGGGAGAGCGCCGCGTTCGCAACGCGGAGGTCGTGGGTTCGAATCCCATATCCTCCACCATGATGCTGTAAACAAACCCTCCTTTTCAGTCGTAGGGCTAATACAATCTACACGGCCCATTGTCTTTCACCACTCCTCAGATTACCCCAATATGAACGCGCCTTTCGCCGATTTAAAAGGGGAACCGGTGATTATTGCGGTTGACATCCGAAGGGGGGGCGGGTAGTATTGTATTTTCCACCATGGTAACATGTGAAAATATTTTCTAAAAATCTTTCGCGTAAGGGGAGCGAGTAATGAAGGCTAAAATCGGGATGGCGTTGATTGGTGTTGTGGTTATGCTCGTGGTGGTCGGCATTTCCTGGGCACAGTCCGCGCCGCAGTTGCTCAATTACCAGGGGCGTCTCACGAACGCGGCGGGCCAACCGCTTGCGGACGGGACTACCGTGGATTTGACGTTCGCGTTCTACGGCGTGGAATCCGGTGGCACCGCATACCTTACCGTGCTCCAGGAGGACGTGGTGGTCAATGGCGGTATTTACAATGTGCTCATCGGCTCGGGCACGATCACTCCGGGGACGGAGACCAGTCTGGCCGCGGTGTTCCAAAAGCACAGCGAGGTGTGGATGGGGGTCAAGGTGGATATTGACGCGGAGATGACGCCGAGGGCGATAATCTCCAGCGTGCCCTACGCTATCACCGTTGACCCGAGATACATCGGGGATCTTATCGCCAGGCCCGACTGGGACGGTGATGGGTATTTGAAGACCGGAAACACCGTAGACTGCAACGACGGCGATGCTACCAGTTATCCGGGGGCAACGGAAAACTGTACGGATGGCTATGACAACGATTGCGACGGGCTAGTTGACGCCAATGACCTTGATTGCTGGGCAACTATTCCGGGCATGGCTCTCATCCCCTACGGGTGTTTCAACATGGGAGACTCAAGCGATGATTGCTTTTATTCGGATTATGCGATGAATGGAGAATGCCCGGTCCACAATGTGTGCATTACCTCTGCTTTCTACATGGACGTGCACGAGGTGACCAACGCGGAGTACGCGGCCTGTGTGAGCGGCGGCGGCTGCACAGCGCCGAGCAATTCTTCGAGCGAAACCCGCGGTTCTTATTACGGCAATCCGGCCTATGACAACTTCCCGGTTATCTTTGTGAGTTGGAACCAGGCTGAGGCATATTGCGCATGGGCGGGCAAGAGATTACCTACGGAGGCAGAATGGGAATACGCGGCCCGGGGCGGGTTATCGGGCAATCGTTATCCCTGGGGCGACAGCATTAGCGGGACTGATGCCAATTATTGGGCTTCGGGCGACCCCTGGGACAACGACACCTCTGAGGTTGGGTATTACGCGGCCAACGGCTACGGGCTTTATGATATGTCGGGCAATGTCTGGGAATGGGTGAACGACTGGTATTCATTAACGTATTATAGTGAAAGCCCAACCAACGATCCCCCCGGTCCTCCGTCAGGTTCGCATCGCATTTTTCGTGGTGGGTGCTTCATTAGCAGTACAAGCATGCAGCGCGTGGCTCACCGTACCATGAGTGAACCTACTTACCAGGACTACTACGTAGGCTTTCGTTGCGCTGGGGACTGAGTTTCTTCGTGGCAACGCGAAGGCAAGGCCAGAGTCCTCGGGAGTATTTCCCGGGGAGCGAGCCAAATCAGTCCTGGCCCCATTCCCAGGACGGTTGCTTTTAACCTGGCCTATCCGTGATCAAGGGATTATTACTAAATGACTGAAACAATTCCTCCACCATCATTAAACTAATGACGCCATCTCTGCGGAACACCGCCGCATGGATGGCGTTTTACGTTTGGCCTGAATAACGCCACTTATCGCCGACGTTTGCCGATGTGCCGCGTCCTTCGACCATGACGCGGTGGTGGACACGATTTGCCGGCGTGAAGCGAAATTAACTTGGATTTCACCAGGTTGTGCCTCTCTTTCTCCGTTTCTACTGGACTACCCCCTGCCTCGTCCAGTGCTTTACTTTCAGGCACTTGCGTGAAAAGCCGATTTTCTTCCGATATGAGCCGGCATGCGTGCGCATGAAACCGTAGTCAAACCAACGGGCGGCGGACGCGCCTCTCTTATTATCTATTAGAGAAGAGGCGAAGGCCGGTTTCGGCTTGCTCTTTGGCGGCGCGGAAGGTTTGGGCGATGATCTCCGGCGTTCGAAACACCGCCCGCAGTTGATTCATGACCTGCTCCTCGATGATCCCGGCCGCTACGGTCGCCAGCGGACACGTTGAGTAGCCGTTCTTGGCCGCGTGCAGACAGAGATAGTAGCGGTATTTCTCTGATGTCGAGGAGAGATTTTCACGCCTTATCGAAAAATTCCGCAAGTTCGACACCGAGCGGTGCGAGATTATCGCCACGCTCTACGGCGCTTGGGAGGACCTGCTTAGCGGCGGCGCGGAAGCAACGGAGGATTTGATTGTGAAGGAGGTGCTCCACAATTGGCACCCCTCGAAGCAACAGATTGACGAAGAGCGATGGCGGCGGGCGCTTAAGTGGATGAAACAAGAAGGCCTCGTCCCTAATGTGACCGGCGCAACCGAGGCGGGGGAAATCGAGTCCCTGGACGATGATGAGGACATCGGCGACGAGACGCCGGATGAGGATGAAGAAGGACTCGCCGAGGAGGAGACCGATGCCGACGACTGACACCAGCGAGAAAGGCCTGGAGGCCCTGATCGTCGAGTCCCTAGTAAACGAGGCCGCTTACGAACAAGGCCGCAGCGAGGACTACGACCGCGACCACGCCGTAGACCTGGCGAAGCTGGTGACCTTTATCGAAGCCACGCAGAAAAAACCTGTGGAGGCGTTGGAGCTTTCGCTGGACGGTCCGAAGCGGACGCAGTTTCTCCACCGGCTCCAGGGCGAGATCGCCAAGCGCGGAGTAATAGACGTGCTGCGCAACGGGGTCAAACATGGCGCGGGGAGCGTGGACCTGTTCTACGGCTCGCCCACGCCCGGCAACGTGAAGGCCGGAGAGCGCTTCGAGGCTAATATTTTCAGCGTCACCCGGCAACTGCGATACAGCAAGGATGAGACCCAGTTGGCCCTGGACCTGTGCGTCTTCATCAACGGCCTGCCGGTGGCGACGTTCGAGTTGAAGAACCGCCTGACCAAGCAGACGGTAGAGGATGCGGTGCAGCAATATAAGCGCGACCGCGAACCCAAGGAACTGCTTTTTCATTTCGGGCGTTGCATGGTGCATTTCGCGATGGACGAGGGGATGAAAAATGGGCTATAACACCATTCTCTACGAATTGGGCGGTCCGGAGAATGCGGTTTGCAAGATCGTCATGAATCGCGCCGAGCAGCGCAACGCCATCAACCGCGAGATGGCGGAGGAGATGCTCGACGCCTTTGTGCGGGCCAAGAAGGACCCCAAGGTCAAGGTGATCCTGTTCTCCGGCGCGGGCAAGTCCTTCTGCGCGGGCGGCGACCTCTCGGTGCTGCCGACCTTCAATCACAACTCGGTCTATGACTGGATGGCGCACGAGGGTTACGAGATCGCCCGAGCCATCGCCGAGAACGACAAGATCGTGGCGGCCAAGGTCAAAGGCCATTGTATCGCCGGCGGCCTCGAACTCGTCCTGGCCTGCGACCTCGTCTATGCCTCGGAAAAAACCAAGTTCGGCGTCACTGAAATCACCATGGGCATCCTGCCCGGGTGGGGCGGCACGGCCCGCATCGCGCGGAGTATGCCCATCCACCGGGCCAAGGAGGTCCTGCTCACCGGCCGCAAGGACTACAGCGCGAAAGAGATTTACGAGATGGGCCTGCTCACCCGGGTCTATGCCGACGAGGAACTCGACGCCAAGGTGGACGCTATCGTGAACGCGATGGCCGGCCGCTCGGCCGATGCTCTGCGCATGGGAAAGAGCGTGCTCAACCGCTCCTTCGAGGGCATCCCCTGGGACGCGGCCATGACCATTGAGAGGAACGCCATCGCCTGGCTCTTCCATTCCGAATACGCGACCAACCTCCGGAATTTCGCCTTGGCGGCGATCAAACAGAACAAGGAGTAGCCGAGATGGACTTCGCCTTTACCGAGCAGCAAGACCTCATGCGCCAGGAAGTGCGGCGCATGTGCGAGAAGGAGCTAAACCGCGAGTACGTCCGCTGGATGGACGAGAACTGCGATTTTACGCCGGACGAGCTGTGGAAGAAGATCGCCGACCTGGGTTACATGGGTATCGCCATTCCCGAAGCGTACGGCGGCATGGGACTCGGTATGGTGGATGCCATGATCGTCTTCGAGGAGTTAGCCACGGCCTCGACCGCTATGGGCCTCTGCATCGGCGCCACGATCGGCTTCGGGGCCAAAACCATCATGGGCCTGGGGACGGAAAAGCAGAAACTTGAGCTGTTGCCGAAGATCGCCCGGGGAGAAGTGAAGTTCTCGATGGGCCTCACCGAGCCCGGCGGCGGCACCGACATCCTGGGCGCGATCAAGACCAAAGCCGAGGACAAGGGAGACCACTGGCTCCTCAACGGGGCCAAGATGTTCATCACCGGCGCCCATCGCTCCGATTACATGGTGGTCATCGCTCTCACCGACCCCGCGGCCAAACGCACTAAAGGACTTTCCATCTTCCTGGTCCCGCAGCCAAGCAAGGGTCTGGAAACGAAGCTCATCCCCAAAGTGGGCTGTCATGCGGCCGGGACCAACGAGGTGTTCCTGGAGGACGTGAAGATTCCCAAGGAGAATCTGCTGGGGACTCTAAACAACGGCTGGTTCGAGTTGCTCGGGACCCTCAACCCGGAGCGCATCGGCACGGCCATGCTCTCCCTGGGCATCGCCAAGGCCGCGTTCCGCGACGCCATGAAATACGCCCAGGAGCGTGAGGCGTTCGGCGGTCCCATCGCCCGCTTCCAGGTCCTTCAGCACTACCTCGCCGACATCGCCATCGAAATCGAGTGCGCCACGAACCTCATCTACAAATGCGCCTGGCTTTCCGACGCGGGCAAGCCCTTCCACATCGAGGCCAGCATGGCCAAACTGGTCGCCGGCCGGGCCTCGGAAAAGGCCGCCATCCTGGGCATGGAGATATTGGGCGGCTACGGCTACACCATGGAGTACGACATGCAGCGCTACTTCCGCGACTACAAGCAGATGATTTTCTCGCCCATCTCCGACGAAATGGCGAAAAACATGATCATGCAGTTCATGGGTCTGCCCAAGTCCTGGAGCTGATCCGCGAATAGCAGGAGACTCGCTATGAGAATGTTCCACCATATTCCCAGGAAGCACGCCAGGCTCGATCCGGACTTTGAGTGCCTGGTATTCGAGGAGACCCGCCTCACCTGGAAACAGCTAGACGAGCGGGTGGATCGGCTGGTCAGCGGCCTTGCATCGCTGGGAATCAAACCCGGCGAGCACATCGCCATCCTCGCCCAGAACAGCTATCGCTTCGTCGAGTTCTATTACGCTTGTTCGCGGGGCGGGTTCGTGGCCGTGCCCCTCAACTGGCGGCTTTCCGACGAAGAGTTGAAGCACATCATCGCTCACTCCGAAACTTCGGCCCTGCTGGTTGGACAAGAATACTTGGAGACTGTCGGGAGGATCAGACCCCAGTTGGACAAAGTCCTGGAATACGTTTCCTTGGACGGAGACTCCGCCGGCATGCGCGAATACGAGCGGCTTCTGCGCGACGCCTCCCCGCGAGTATGTCCGGAGGCCGAGGACGAAAACTCGATGTTCATCCTCATGTACACCGGCGGGACCACCGGCCTGCCCAAAGGCGTTATGCTTTCCAACCGCAACATCATGACCGCCGCGCTCGGTTGCCTGTTTTCCATGAGCATTACCAAGGCGGACATCACCTGCATGATTCTGCCCCTCTTTCACATCGCGTTCTGGCCGGTGACGGTTGTTCATTTCATGGGATCGAAGGCGGTGATCAGCAAGAAGTTCGATCTGGGTTACGTTCTGGAGACAATCCAAAACGAGAAATGCACCCACGTCAACATCGTGCCCACCATCGCGAGTTTTATGCTCATGTTCCCGGACCTCGATAAATACAACCTGACCAGCCTTCGCGCCATCACCTACGCAGGCTCACCGATGCCGTTCGAGGTGTTGATGAAGCTCAAGGAGAAATTCCCCGGACTCGATCTTGGCCAGGGCTACGGACTCACCGAGGCCGCGCCCACCGTGTCCCTCCTCGACCAATACGACCATGCCCGGCCCGCGCACAAACCAACGACGCAGTTGAGGTCGGTTTTTTCCTTTTCCAGAACCATCGCCTGGGCCAAGGGGTTGCAGGCGATCGCGCCGATATTGTAGCCGGTCCGGGCGGTCATGCGGTTATGGCCGGGAACGCCGACAAATTTCTTTTCCAGGCTTCCGGTCTTACACATCACGGACGCGACCTCGAACCCGGCGTCTTCCAACTGGCCGCTTATGACCCTGAGTTCATCGTGAAGGCCGATACAAGCAGCAAGCCCGATCCTTTTGTATCCCATGAAATCGGCATATTCGGTCAGTTCATCAAGACGGTTGATCTCTTTGAGGCGGATATCAGCCGCGTACTCCAAAAACTTGCTTTGCGAATCGCCCGACTTAAATTCATCCCGGCGCCGCTCGGGACAACCGGCGGGCATCTCTCCCGAACCGGTGAAGCAGGCCTTGGTCTCACAGTTTGCGCAAGGCATCATTGAGCTCCTGTCTCTAAGCCTTTCGTCACTTGTTTACTCATCTCATCCACTCCCTTCACTACTTGAAATTCTCATCGTAGAGCTTGCGAGCCATTTTCTGTATCATCCTGTTTTCCGGCTCGTAATATTTCAAATCAGCGGGGTCTCCATTTATGACGAACTCAAGCGCTTTTTTCGCCTCTTCTTCTCTGCCGAGGGTGATGTACATCTGGGCCAGGCGAAAGTGGTTGTCAAAATAGCCGGGCTCCTGTTTGGTGGAGTAGACGGTCAGCCGGATGATCAGTTCCTTTGAAAAGCCCAACATCTTAGCGACACGGAAAGAAAGTTCACCGGCTTCGGCCAGTGAGGCCGCCAGAAAGCGGGAGAAGCCCCCGTACATGTAGGTTGGCTGCTCCTCACACACGAGGATAAGGGCCTCGGCCAGTTCCATGGAATGTCGGACCATAGCCAATGTTCCCTTAACTTCGACGTAGCTGCCCAGGGTGGCGATATAGAAATAGTTGGCGGCGGGGTTGCGGGGCTCGACCTTGATTGCCTTGCGGGCCCAGTCCGCGCCTGTTTCGAAGAACTCGGCCTTCTTCTTCTTGTCGGGCTCTGACAAGCCAAGGTAATAGTAGGACCAGCTCAAGTACAGCTTAGGCTCGATGCGGCCCGGATACTTGGCGTCAAGTTTTTTGAAGTCCTCCACCGCAGCGAGACCCTGCTTGCGGTCCAAGCGAGCATCATACTTTTTGATGGCCTCGGGCCAGAGCGGATCGTCGTCGGGTTCGGGCAGGGGCCTTATGGACCTATACTTCGCGCCCAGGGCTTCAACTTCCTTGTATTCCTCCTCGGTTAAATCGCGGGAAAGGAGCAAGGAAGCGAAACGCCATAACGTGGCGGCGTAATCGCCGGGCTTGATCTTAAGCGCCGCGTCACCCGCGGATACGCCTTTTTCGGCAAAATACTTGTCGCCGAGTTTGCGTACAGCCATGAAGTAATAGACACGGCAGAGCCAGAGTTGGGCCTCGAAGCTGTCGGGTTTGTTTTTGGCGATTTCTTCGAGGATTGAAAGCGCGGCCTCCACTTCTTCGGTTTCTTCTCTTTTGTCCCAGTGCGCGAACGCCTTGGCCCAGCGCGGGTCGTCATCCGGCCGTGGCAGGTTTACGTGCGGCGATGTCGTGGTCATGGTCTGGGGATAGGCGGCAAAGGAGTCCGGACCTCCGAATAATATAATTGCCGCACCGATAACCAATACGATCCGTATCCTTAATTGCACGATGTCCCCTCCCGTTGTTATTTTTCCGGCCCTCTAGCCGAGCCCCGTCAATAATTTACAAACACCGGAGACGAGTATCCCTGGTCGCCGCTTTCGAACTCGATCCTTACATAGTAGTAGTGGCGGCCCGTACTCCAACTATCGTCTTTCCAACGAGCCTCGAACCCGTCTCCGGATGGCGTCAAGTTCCTTTCGGCAAACATCTCCCGCCCGTCCTTTACGAACACTATCCGGCTGACCGGGTCGTACTTATCCTGGCTTTGCGCGTAGGCTTTGGCAACGGGGACTGAATTGATGGAAGGCCTTGAGCCCATGAAGTGATCGTCGACCCAAAACCTGACGTCCATGCGCCGGACCGGCAGGTCCTTAATCCGGCTCTCCAGGAAGGGAAAGAGGTTGAACACGTCTTCGTTTCGCGCTTGGTTGTCGATGGCGATGGATTTGCGCTCGAACATGGAGTCGAAAATCGACTTCCTGGTTTTCTCCCTGACCCACAGCCCGGCGGTGATCCATCCCAGGCCGCTGACCGCGTGAGTGTCCGACCCTCCGTAGGCTCCCAGGGGCAGGGCGTTGCCAAGGGCCTCTCTCCAACAATGGAACCATTTATGATCGTAGTCGCGCGTGATATCGTCGCCGGCCATTCTCTGCATCACGGTCATGAAGGAGGTTATGCCTCGGGTCGCGCCCCCGTCGAGCACTCCGTCGGCTACATACTCGTCGAGGGTTTTTTCCGCGGCCACGTGCTGGCTCATCACGTCGTAAAGAGGCTCCATTGATTCATCGTACTCGGAAAAGTCGTTGCCGAGGTTGAACATGTTGTGGGCGGTGACCATGACCCGTGAATCTGGCGAGAGCCCGAACTTGTGCATGAAGCTGTAGAGCATGCCGTTGGTGTTCGTGCGCTTTTCTTTGGGATAGAGGAACGCGAACATGTTGATAATCGGCCTGTCGTCGCCCTCGAAGACCACGCAGCGGTGTCCTCTGGTCTGGGAGGTAAATTCGTATGCCTGGAAGCAGACAAAGTCCGGCTCTGAAAAGACCTTGGGCAAAAAGGAAATGTAGGCTTCGAGTCCGGGCACGTTGGCGATCAGCATGTCGTGGTCGGAGAGCGCGAAGAAATCGAGTTTCGCGAAGTCGCGAGCGAAGTTGTAGTAGTAGTCGCTGGGGTCGGCGCCGTCGCTCGACCAGGAGTGGACGTGGGTATCGCCGTAAATCAGGGTATGGGTTTCGCCATTTATTTTTGTTTGCCGCGGGGGTTTGAAGGTGTCGCGAACCTTCCAGCCATCGTACATGGTCTCGGGAAGGTCTTGTCCCTTGGGGTGGGTCATCGGACCCATAAGGTCTCTGATTTTGACCTTCTCGGCGTGAGCCATAACCGGGCCTTCCCTCGGGTCGTTCTGGTCCCATACCGCATGAATCGTATCGCCGGCGACGACGGTCGACTGGCCGAACATCAATTTGGCGATGTTGGCGCCCCGCCCCAGCTTGATCCTTTTCGGGTCGCTCCATTTGTCGCCTTCGTAATAGCGGTAATCGAGGTGCCGCCACATCGCGAAGATAATCGGGTCGCCTTCCATGAAGAAAACGTAAACCCGGTTTCTCTTGTCCACCTGCAGGGTCGGGGCCCAGGCCACGGAGTAAAAGGAAACGCGGCCATCGCCCTTTTCTCGTCCCTCGCCCCGCAGCACCGGGTGTAACTCCTCGTGAGTGTCGGAGCCCATGCCGGCGATGTTGGCGGTGACGTACTCCGAAGGGTTGTAGAGTTTCTTTGGCTGGCGCGGGAACAGCCATTTCTCGCCGTCAAAGAATTTAGTGTGTACCGAGCGCATGGCGCTGAATTCCGACAGCTCGTTGGACGCTCTCACCCAGGCCACCCAGATGTTGCCGTCGAGGTCCTCGAGCACGTCGGCCATCGAATCCCAGCGCGCGCATTTGGTCACCCGCATTTCCTCGCCCATGGCGCCGCCAGGGCCGACCATGCGCATGTATATGTCGTACTGAAGGTCCCGGTACGAATCCCAGACGATCGCCACCTTGCCTTTGTGCTTGCCGGCCCTTTTGGTGACCACCAGTCGGGGCCGGTAGTTCTGTCCGGTTTGGCACACCGAGCCGTGATCGTTCCATGAAGAGCCGTCATAAGACCTCAGCTTGATCGAATGATCAGCCCAGTCTTCATACGCGACCCAGGCCTTGCCGTTGTCGGGATCGATGGCAACCCGAGGGGTCAACGCCGGTCGAGCGCCGCCGGCGACCTCCATGGGAGAAGACCAGGAGCGGCCGTCGTAATACGCCGCGTAGACGCGCCACTGCCTTGTCTCGGGATGACAACCGCACCAGACGACACAGACTTTACCACCCGCCGCGGCTATCTCAGGCGCCAGTTTCGCGTCCGGCTGACCGCCGCTGACGTCTGCCGGCTCGTCAAATTTCTTTCCGTCCTTGACGCTGACCTCGACCGAATCAATAGATTGGGTCACTCGAGTAGGGCCCCACTCGGTGTCGAGGTCCTCGGTGCTGATGTCTATCTTCAGCTTGGCCAACCAAACGCGGCCGGTTTGTCCATCCACGGCCAAGCGTCCCATTTTCGACCTGACTCCCTCTGCCGCGGAGACCTCGGCCCAGGCCGGCCAACTCCCGGCATGTGTCAGGAGCACCGCTCCGCCGGTCATGGCCGCGCTCCGGTTGATGAACACTCGCCTGCTAATGCCTTTTTTATTGTCCGTCATGTCGTTCCCCTATCGATGAAATCAATTCCCTTTGTCTTGTGGGCGTTCTACAGTATGCCCCTCTTCTTGGCCATGTTGAGCATCTGTTCCATGCTGTTCTTTGCGGGGACCTGCATTTCCTTTTCCGGCTTGGCCTTCAGGCTGATAGCTTCACTGGAGCAGCCGGCAACGCAAAGGCCGCATCCGATGCAACGCTCGAGCTTGATTTCAGCTTTTCCGTCATCGTTCATTTCGATGGCTCGCATCTGGCATGTTTCAATACATTCCTCACAACTGATGCACTCGTCCTGGTCGATCACGGCGAAGTAGTTTGATAGGACCATTTCCGCTGGGCTGGGGTGAAAATTAAGCGCCTGGAGCACGCCGCAGCAGTCTCCACAGCAGTTGCACATGCCCGCGGGGTTCTGCGATGAAGCGGGTTGGGTCACGCAGCCGGCGGCCTGACAGTCCTTTACTATTTGAAGAGCTTCGTCCATATCGATCTTTCGACCCATGTTATGGTCAAGGTAATACTGGCCCATCGAGCCGAACATGAAACATGCTTCCATGGGTTTGCCGCAGCCATCGGCAACCAATTCTCGCTGCTTGCGGCAGATACAGTCCGTCACGACAATGTTGTCTTTGGTTTTCAGAATCTCGACCACGTCTTCATATGCCGCCACGTTCAGGGACGCGTCGACAGCCTTATTGACGGGGATTGGCCTGATAAAGCCACTGGCGTTCTGCAACATGTTCAGGCCCATCTTTTCTTTCATCAGCTCTTCGACCATTTCCGCCAACTCCCTGTCAAGCCTTTTGACTTGGAACTCGAACAGGCCATGCACGAACGGTATCGCGCTGTAGAAGACCTTTTCACCCTTGCGGAAATGGAAAAGCAGGCCCCGGGCAGACATGTCTTTAAGCTTGTCAGCGGCCTGGTCCTCGCTCATCTCCAACTTTTTCGCTATGTCGGCGGAAGCCTCGAGAATGGGGCCCAGCTTGAGGAATACCTTTGCATCCTCCTCGCTGAAAAGCTTCTTCAGAATTTTGATCTCGATGCCCGACTCTGTTTCGGGGAAGCCCAGCGAATACTGATCGATGCGCTGCTGTAGTTGGCGAAATAAACCCTGTTCCATTTTTTATCTCCTTTTCACTCGATTTATTAAAGATATAAAGCCTGATGTGCGGACGGCATCTTCTCGAACTCGGCGGCCGCTTCCTCGGGCGGCAGCACGACCTTTTCCCCATTCTCGCGCTGGATCACGCAACCCGATGAGGTGAGCAGGCGGTAATTTTCACGGGTCTCGTCCTTGTTCCCAAAACAGATGTAGTTGCAGACGCCGCAAGTAAGTTGGATGTTAATCTTCCCGCCCAGGGCCGTGGTTTCGAACCCGTCGAAGCCGGGCATGGCCGGCCTTTTTTTGCACTGGATGACGGATTTCAACAAGAGATTCAATGTCTCCTTCGGGTCCTCGGGGACCGGGAAACGGCCCGCCGACCAAGTGGACCATTTGCCGCTTTTGTGCAGGCCGGTAAAGCCGCCGCACACCAACTGGCAGCGATTCTGGTCAATGCGCTTGGCGTGGGCGTAGGTTTTTCCGCCCAGCGTAACCACCTGCTCCTCGCTTTTTGAAAACATGCCTCCCACGCAGGCGGCAACGCAGGTTTTGCACTTGTCGCAGAAAGACTCCTCCTCCGGGATGGGATCGGTGGGAGCGAGGTCCGCGGTGGTGACCACCGTGCCCAGGATGATGGCAGTACCGTAGCCATTCATTCCCACGTTGCCGGACCAGCCGAACGACCCGAGGCCGGAAGCCACCGCCACGTAGCGGTGGGAAATGTCCGGGTGCATTTCAAGCTGCCAACCGGGAAGTTCGGTGCGGTATCTGTTGTTGCCATGCACTCTGGCCGAGGCGTGGCCCTCGTCCGCAAGCAGTTTCGCGCACTGTTTGGACAGTTCCGACGATTTTTTCGACACGTCGATCTGCTCCTCGTGGTACTCCTCTTTGGCCAGGTAGCGCCTGATCCGGTCGCGGTCCATGGGCAGGGCAAAGCTCACGGCCGAGCGCGCGCCCTCGATCTGGTAGGTGAGGTCCGCGCTGGGCGGACCGCCGGCCAGGGATTCGAGATTGGCGAACCTGACCTTGATGGCCCCTCTTTCAAGCAGAAATTCTTCGATTATTTGCTCTAAGGACATAACATCCCTCCTTTCATGTTTTCACGAGAGATCTCTCTTTCAGCAATGCTTCAAGATCATCGATCCTGTCCTGCCCCCAGAACACATCCCCATCGATGTGGAAGGTAGGCACGCCCCATTGCTTTAATTCCCGCAGCCTGGCGTTGTTTGCTTCGATGCTTTTTTTAATGCGCTCATCAGTGAGAGCTGTTTGGCACTGGCGCCAATCTAGGCCGATTTCATCGCAAATTTTCCTGAGCCCCTTGTCTTCAACCATGCAGGTCCGCTCGACCCATATGGCCCGGCTGGCGCGGAGGACGAACTCCCGCTCCTTTCCAATCTCCTTGGCGTGTTCGGACACATACAGACAACGCAGGGCGCCGTCACCGATAGGATCGTGGATGCGGCCGAAATCCATACCCAGGCGTTCGGCCTCCCTGGCCGCGTCGAGAAGGATATAGAGCTTCTTGGACATGGGAAGAGGAACGCCGCGGGTAACCATGGGACGGATGGGGCGAAACTCGACCTTGACGTTATACTTGTCCTCCAGTGCAAATGCCCTTGGCCCGGCAAGGTAGCTGTATGGACTCCTGAAGGAGAAGAAGAAATCGACGGTCGCGCTCATTGTTTCCTCCATCCCGCCCGGTCGAGCCATTCGCCGATGCGGTCGGCGCGCTCGTGAGCGAAGTACCACTGGCCCAGCACCAGTATGGCCGGGGTTTCCCAGTGGCCTTTTTTGAACATGAGTTCGCGGTTTTGTTCGAGCCTTCTATCCATGGCATCTGTTTGCAGCGACGCGTCCTGGCCGGTCACTTCCCGATGGATGCAAAATAAATCGGCTTCGTCCAGATCCTCGTTTTTCTCCCACAGGGCTTTCAGGAACCTTAAGCAGACCTCCATCATCATTTCCGCCCCCCGACACGACTCGGCCAGCCGTGCGGCCATGGCCGCGGTCTCGGGTTTGACCGGATCTTTTCTTTGCATAGTCTTTGAATGGCGGGCCGCGATCCTCGCCGCGTCGACGATCGAATATGCAAGCCTGTCTTCGCGGTCAGGATCGCCTGAAATTCCGCGCTCGGTTACGGGATATATTCGCAGATCAACGTTGCGGCCTCTAAGAACGTCTTCAAGCAAATCGAGTCCGACCCAGCTATAGGGATCGTCAAAGGCAATGAACAGTTCAGCCTTGGCTGGCCTTCCCATAATCTTCACTGCCCTAATAAGAGGCCTTGCGGCGCGTTTTGCCCTGGAGGCCGAGACCAGCAGACTCGGCACAAGGGCCTTTGCAACATACTCTTTGGCGCACTTACCCATTCTCATCGCCTTTCACTTTGTAGGGCATATCCCAGGGAGTTCCATTGAGGACAAGCCTGATGCGGTCAATCATGGCTGGTGTCCGGTCAACTTTTTCCAGGGGAAGCACAAACTCTTTCGCCAGTCCGGAGTCTACATGGCCTTCCGAGAACAATGGGTCGAGGCTGCCACGCCTCTCCAGTATTCCCGATACCTCGGCTTTCTCCGCCGGCGTCAGTTCTTTATGAAGCCTTTGCAGTTCTTCCATGCACCAGACGCGATAGTGCACCACGGGCAGGTTCCTGTAAGTTGCTTGAGCTGTCTTGTAATCGAACTTCTTTTTTCCGGCATTCCATGCGCGGAAGTTTTCGAGCAAGGACGGCAGATAGGTTTGAAGAGCGTCCGTCAAGATGAAGTCCCAGCCGGCATGGGAGAAGTCGAGGAGAGGGGCCTGCTGGTCAAAGTTCGAAGCTTTCGCGTTCCACATCCTGGCCACCCACTCGTAAACGGCGGGGGCTCTTTCCCGCATGATCCTTGCCGGTGTCGGATCGATGGAGAAGTGCCGGAACATGGGCCCCATATAGCCGAAGTCCACGAGGGTCGGCCGGGCGCCGAGTAAAAAAGGCGAGTCGGTCAGTATTGCCTGCAGCGCGTCAAGGTTTTCGAGATAGGTTCGTTCAACGTGGTCTCGGGTGTGCTTGTCCACTCCGTCGTTTTTCACAAAGGTCCTGGTTTGTCGCGAGGCCATCATTCTGGCTCGAAGAAAGAGCGGGAGAGGCAGCCTGGCAATTTCGCGTCCGATCCTTCGTCCCAGTTCCCTGTGGTCGTAATGCCAGCGATAATACATCGCGGGCCGCCACAACCACTCGTCCGCGTAGTCCTCGACCAGTTTTGATACGAACCGTATCGCGGGGTCCTCGGGCGCCACCTTGCTTTCGGGAAACTCCCGGTCAAACCAGTCGATCATGGGAGTAGAGTCTTTGAGCCACCTGCCCTCGGCGGTCTTCACGGCGGGGACCTTCATCACCCCCGTGTTCAGGAAGAGAACAGGGTAGGTCTGCGGCAAGGTCAACTCGACCCGCTTGAACTCGACCTCCTTGTAGCGCATGACCATCTCTATCTTGCCGCTGTAATAAGATACATCGTAGAGAAAGAGCGTGAAGGGCTCGTGCACGCCATGGACCTTTTTCTGATCCCTCGAACTGTTGGTAGCTTTTGTCATTCAATCCCTTTGCCGCTTCTCAAAACTTCCCGGAAGGAAGGTTATATTTCTCAGCGATTACATTCATATTGCGGCATGCTAAGATTTGCCGCGCCTGTTTTCAGCCACCAGCGTTTTTATCAAGTGCCCTCCATTATCGAGCGGTTTTTCGCGTTCCACTCTTTTAAGCATAATGACGTCCTGGGCGCAGGCTATTGCGCAGACCCCGCAGCCCATGCACTTGTCCGCGTCCACGACAGCCCTCTCTTCTTCATCGCTCAACTCGATTGCGTCGAACACGCATTTCTCCACGCACTCTCCGCACATGATGCAGTCGTAGGTGGCTTCGGCCACAAAGTTTGAAGGCGCGATGGATTCAGGGTTGTCCCACCTGGTCCGGCCTCTTACCTGTGAGCAGCAGCATTCACAGCAAAGACAAATGATGCCGTGCTTCATGTCGTTGTAGTTTTCGGTTGTCGGGACCAGGCCGTAGTCCTGCATCTGGTCGAAGTACTTAATGGCCTCGTCCTTGTCCGCGCTTTTGCCGAGACCCGCGTTTTCAAAAAGTAAAGCGGACATGTTGAGCATGATGCAGCATCCCACGGGCACGTCCTTGCATTCTCTTATTCCCATTTTTTCGGTCCTGGTCCGGCAGGGGCAAGGCACCAGTCGGATTTTGTCGGCGGCCTCGATTATTTTGTGGGCGTTCTCGGAATCCAGGATGGTCTGCTCGGGATGGAGCGTCCGCTCGACCGGCACAACCCTCATCAGCTGGGTGCCCATGGCGGTACTCTCGTAGTATTTGTAATATTCGTCCTTGATGAAGAACTGCTGGTAAAGCTCGGCGGCTTTGAGGTCGTCGGGTTTTGTTTCTTCATAGAACATGTGTTGATTGACTATCCTGGGAACGGGAGGAATGATGTAACTGCCCATGAAGTCGATTATTCGTCCTTCCTTGCCGGCGGCGGCCAGGGTCTCTTTGACCTCGTCTTCCGTAAGGCCCGAAAGCTCGGCCAGGTCTTTGGCGCTCCTGAACTGCCTGGTGTTCATTTTCAGGTGCTGTACCAGTTCGGCCTCTTTCTCCGTGTACAACAACTTCAGGAACTCGATAAAAGCCTTTGACGGCTGCCCGTCTTGTTTGGGCGCGGTCTGGGGAGCTTCATCAATGGCTTGGTATATTTTCAGATACGCTTCGTCACTCATTCTCTCTCTCCTGTTTTTTGCAGGTCATTTTGGGATGGCCGAAGACGCGCGGGATTAATTCATCATCCTGGCGTTATTCCTTTTTTCATCTGGTCTACTATATCCGCAGGGACGGTATCGTTAGCATTTCTGAACTCTATATCGGGTTTGCCTCCCACAATCTCTATTGCCCTTCTGATTACCCTGTCGTCCATCACATTGTTAAAATCATTGCGCACGAGCTTCTCGGCCCTGGCCGCGTGTTTTGGACCGCCCAGCATCATTACTACTCCCCGGTTGAAGGACGTTACCGACATCTGGCTGGTGTAGGGGTCCTTGAGTGAAGACTTCTCATTGCTTGGCGCGATCTTACGGTTTTCGAGCAGCCAGGCCAGGCTGGTCATGTCGTGAGCAAGCAATGAACGGGAGGCGATGACAAGACCGGTCTCCGGCTCGACCACATAGCCCTTGTCAGGACCGAAGGTCGCCATGATCTTGTCCGCCGCCGTTACCACGAGTCTTTGCTTCTCCATAAGTGACGGGACTGTGTTCGCTTCCGCTGTCTTTTCCTGGAATGTGCTTGCGTCCCGGTGATACTCAAGCCTGGTGTCAGTCCTCCACCAGCCCACGGCCGCTTTCATTCCCAGCGAACTGCCGGCAAGCAGATGACGGCCGCAACGAGGCATGAGCACGATATGGTCAACCTCATTTACAATGTTGGGCATGGTGACGGGATTTTTCCAACCGCGTCCATGTGCGGGATCCTCTTCATGGAACGCGGACCAGCCATCTTCCTCGGGGAAGTACAGTTCAGCGCCGGCTTCTTGCGCTGCCGCCGCAATGCCGCTGCTTTCCATCAAGCTTCTCGAACTTCCTCGGAGTTTGTCCTCGCTGAGCTTGACGTGCTCAATACCGGACATGTCGGTAATGACTACCCGACCGGCGCCTTTGTCTCTGAGCAACTCCACCATGGCGGCCACGGCCATGGGAGAAGTCGTGGCCGGAAATTTATTGCCCGAGTTCAACACCGGCTTGATAAGAACGGAATCGCCCTTTACGAGCCAGTCCAGATTGTCCGCCGCAAGCACCGCGTCCTTCACCGCCTGCTTCAGGTCCGCTCCCTTTTGCACCCCGCTAAGCCCTACGACCTCTTTCGCTCCCGCCCCGAACGAGGTACTTAGCGGAAGCAACGCGCCACAAGCAGTTCCCAAGGCCGTCAACTTGTTAAAATCGCGTCGGCTGAGGCGTCCGTTCCAGTGATTATTGTTCTTACTCATCTGCCGTCACTCCCTTTTCGTCGGGTGATTCCAGTTTTTTCTTGATCGCCTCGACCCACTCGCGATGTTCCCGGTCCAATCCTTCCTGTCCGTACATGGCTTTAAACGCATTGGTCCCGGGACCGCTTATTTTCTCATAGCTGGTTACGGTGGTGACACCGTATTTATGAGTTATGGTTCGGCCGAACAGGATCTTAATTCCGGCCGAGGAGGCGCTGAATTCATGTGTCCATACGCCGTCGCTTTCAGCAACGGGTTTGTCGCTTTTAGCCAGGGTCAGCTTGACCTTGGGCGCGTTTTTACCGCCGATGATAGGCATAAACTCCACTACGCTCCCTATCTTTTCGCCATCGCCTTTTTTTAGTTCGGCCTTTTTCACCGACGGGTTCCATTCAGCCCAGTTGTCCGCGTCCACGAGCAGGGCCCAGACTTCCTCCGGCGAGGCGTTGACCTCAATCGATTGTGAACTGGCCAACTCCGCGCAAATTCCGGCGGCTGCCCATAAGAGCGTCACTATTGCGATTGTAACGGCCATTGATTTTTTCATGACGATCTCCTTCCGCGGCCGGCTGAATATTTTTCAACCCGGTATCAGTCCTTTTTCTTTGGTCGCTTTCTTCAGCTTGCGTTGGTATGTAAAACCCTGCCAGATTGACTTGGGCTCGATGCCGAAGTAGCGCCTTGTATATATTGAAGCAAGGTGCTTCTGGTCCGCGGCCATTTGCGCTTTTGATACCCGTTGCGGATACTTTTTCTTGATCTCGCACGCTTCTTCATAGGTATCGCAATGGACCATGCGTCCTTCTTCGCCGGGCACTACCAGCCCGCCTTCCTGGAGCATATGGAAACGGTCGGCCCTCTCGTCAAAGGTCGGGCCGCACACAAGGGAGCACTGACCACAGGTCAGGACGTTGGGGGATTTAAGTCCGGTGACTCCCATGTACTTGGCGGCCAAGTCGGACAATAGCTTGTCGCGTTCAAATTCGTCCTCAGGCAGGTCCTTGTATTCAGGGATGCTTGTTTGCATATCCTCAGAAAAGATCTCACAGGAACTAGCGCGGATAATCTCGTAGCGCTTACCAGAGTCGCCGGCGACCATGGTGGCCTTACCGAAGTCTTTGCGGATTTTGCTCCTGTTGGTGGGGTCCATTTCGTTTCCGATCCAGTCCGTGATCCAGTGCTTACCCCAGGTTGTCCACTTCTTATCATAGGACAGCGAGTGCATACCGAAGCAGGTGGTCATGCACAGGTGGACGTTACGGCGCTTGCCGCGCGGGTGCAACTCACCGTTGATAAGGATCTGTTCTTCCTCGTTCTCTAGAAACATCTGGGACGCGCAGGCGCGGGCGCACATCCGGCAGGTTTTACATTCACGATCCATGAAATGTCTGGGATCGAGCATGGGGTCGCTCTCGAGCTTGGCGTCAGTGACCACCGAGCCCAGGTACACGGAAGCGCCATGCTCCTCGGTCATGACATTGCCTGAAAGCCCCATGGCGCCGAGTCCTGAGACAATTGCGGCATAGCGATGTGAAAATGACGGATCAATGAAGATGGGATTCAATGACCGGCGGTAACTGCAGTTGGACGGGACAAAGGCCGCTTTGTGTCCTTTCTCTTGAATGAATTTTGCGGTTTTACTGCCGATGTGGTTGATTCGCTGGTTGCCCTTCATCTGGTCGATGTTGTGCGGCGCGGGAGATTTCTTGCCCAGGAAGTCGTAGATGGCTCCGACGTCCATGGGAATGACGAAGGCCACCACCGATTGTGCTTTTTTCATGGTGTAGGTCGGGTCCATTGACGGCGGACCGTTGAGTCGCTCCGGTCCCGCCGTGCCCACGGCTGTAACGCCCATTCCGAGGCCCATGACAAAATCTTTGATTTCTTGTTCTAAAGTTCCCATTACCTTTCCTCCATTCAGTTCCAGATCTATTGGAAAAAATTATTTCTCCAGGGCCTTCTCGCATTCCGCGAGCAGGGCCTCCGGAGGCATGCGCACCGTGTAGTCCGGGTTATAGTGCACGAAATCGATGACGCCATCCGTGCCGATGATGAAAACCGATGGCACCGGCAGTTGATGATGTTTTTCACCGGAGAATTTTTCAGTGGCTTTGGCCGACATCTTGTTCCTCACGCCATTTTTACTTACAAAGGCAATGCCGAAGGCCCGGGAAACGGCCATACTACTGTCGGATAAGAGGAGGTAACTCAATTTAAGTTTTTCCCGGGTTTTATGCGTCTGTTCGGGGCTGTCCGGGCTGATGGCTATAAGCTGATATCCCATTTCCTTGAGTTTCGGCTCGATTTCCTGCAGTTGACCCAACTGCTTCTTGCAATAGGGTCACCAGCGGCCCCGGTAGAAAATCAACACCGTCGGCTTTTTCGCGATCGCGGCATTCAGATCGAAGGGTTTTCCTTCCTCGGTTGTCGGGGCAACCTTGGGCGCCGCGTCGCCGACTTTGAGAGGTCTTACCTTTTCCGCGAAGTCCGGTACGCCTTCGTCCGCTTTAATGACGTTTAATGCCGGAAAGGCGGTCAATACAAGAAGTACAAACACTATCGCGACCAAGTTTTTATAAAGAGCCTTGAAGCAATCTACTTTCATTTTGTCCTCCTGTTCACTTTGCGATCATGCCTTGATTTCCATCAAGTCGCTTCCGACCTTCATCGGGCCTTTGTAAATATTTTTCATGCCTCTTACGAACATTGCTTCCATGGCATGATTCATGGGGCTCGGGACCATGTGGGTGAGCACCAGTTTTTTCACTCCGGCGTCGCGGGCGATCTCGGCTACTTCGTCGGTCATGGTGTGGTAGTCCAGGATGTCCATGGCCTGTTTGGCCCTCCTTTTGTCACTGTTTTGAGCGGCCATTTCCACCATATTTCTATTCATCGACTCATGAACCAGGATGTCGCAACCCTGGGACATTTCCGTCATCCGCGGCACCTTTTTGGTATCGCCCGACACCACCACCGACTTTCCCTTGTACTCGAATTTATAACCCACCGCGGGAGTCACCGGCAGATGATCGACCTCGAACATCGTTATTTTAAGGCCGTTGTCATCAAGAATGACTCCGGGCTGAGATTCCGTCACTTCAGTTTCATACCCCTTTTCGTTCACTGACCAGCCGTGATGGTCGATGCGATACTGCTTGTCCATGGAAAATGAATCCAAAATGCCGTTGACCATCTTTTTCACCCCGGGAGGCCCGACAATCGGCATGGGAGTATCCGCGCCGGCAATGGCGAAGCGGTTCATCATCACTTCTCCAAAGTCCGAAATATGGTCCGAGTGGAAATGGGTGTACAGCAGCATATGGGGATTCATCAACCCCGCCTGGGCCATCCGGAGCCAGGCGCCTCTTCCGGTATCGACGCATATTGCACGATCACCGGCAATAACCATTGTTGACGCGCATGCCCTGTCCGGATTGGGAAGAGGTGATCCTGTTCCTATTAAAACCACCGACAGTCCGCCCGAGGGGTCAAGCTCCCTGTCAGGCGGCAATCCTCCCATTGTCTGCATAACTTTCCGCATGACTTGTCCGGATGCCTCTCCGGGCGCGCCGAGCGCTCCGCCCAAAAGGCCCGCGCCAACTCCTATGCCCGCAAACTTGAATACGTCTCTGCGATCCCATCCTTTGTTCGACATCGATTACTCCTCCCGAAAAAAATTATACCGGAGCCTCTTGGGCACAGGGTGTGCCCGTCGCGCACAGGCCGCAACCGTAAATGTTTACGTTGTTGGCCAACTGGTTGTGGGGAACGTTGTTCATGACGTTCCGGCTGCACTTGTCCTTGTTATGACCTTTTGCGGAGTTTGCTCCCACCGGGCAGCGCTTGGCGCATACCAGACAGCCGCCGGTCTGATGATGCAGGCAGTTGTGGCGGTGGTGAGGATGTCTTTCCCGGTCGGGTTCGAGGGGTACGCCGACAACCAGGCTGCCACAGCGGTGGGCGGATCCCATCTCGGAAATGAAGAAGTCGTTCATGCCGAAGCTCCCCAGTCCGGCGGCGAAGGCCATGTGCCGATGAGACCAAGGAGAGGCCCAGCCTACGTCCGGATACCGCCGCTTCCTGAAGTCCGGCATCAGGTCGGGAGCAACCGCAAGGATTCCCCTGTCGGCAAGCTCGGAAAGCATGGAAGCCACCAGTTGCTGACAAAACACCTCCCCGTAGAGACGACCGTGGGCCCAGCGCGCGGATGTCCATCGCTCCTGGTTAGAGTTGTCACTAACTATCTCGTCCACAAGGGGAAGCACAAAGGAAACCACCCCTATCTGCTTGACCGGCGGTTTTTTCACTCCCTGCTCGGCGGCGGCCCAGGCCATGGCTTCATCGGGCGTGTGGTGGAAAGGGCCGATGATTTTTTTGTATTCGGCAAGCAAGGGATCGGCGCCGCTGACAAACCCCACCAGTGAGTCCCTGAAGATCGCTTCGCCCTCGAAATCTCCCGAGAGATTGTTTACCCGATCGTCCTTGACAAAGCCGGCCACGAACTCCTTGAACCACTTTTGGTCGATTCCACTACCGTCTCCCTTTTTGAGAGGCGGAAGCGGCTTGGCCCCCGTGCCGATTGCGTCGCCTATCATGGACTGCCAGCCCACCGGATCGAAGGCTGCGCAGCCGGACAGGGCTGCGGCCCCCGCGCCGACGGCGGTGGCGGTAATAAATTTTCTCCGATCACATCCCATGCTGGCACCCTCTATGGACCCTTACCCTAACGGTTTGCAAGTTGGCCGAAAACATCACGCCCCCCGAAGGACCTTCATCGTGGGCCGCTTCTTACTTGGCAACTTATCGTCGGCGAGCAACAACTCGGCGGCTTTCATTGCCGCGTTTGCCGTAACGCCCGAACAGTGTTCCATCATTTTGTGCTCGGCCGCGGCCTTGAGGTCGGCCGGGTCGAGCAGGTTAAAGGTCCTGCCTATTAATTTTTTCTGGATATCGTGACAGCGGCAACTTCCGTAGCGTTCGATAAAGTCCTTGTGCAGGGCCGCGCACATGAGGTATGACTTCATCGGTTTCATCATGTCCTTGTGGTCTTTTCTTTCCCTGCCCGTCATGAGCCCGATGAACATGGCCCCTCCGGTGAGAGCGCCGCATGATCCGTCGCCGGTAAGTCCGATCCCGTCGGCCAGTCCGCTGGCGGCGCGGAAGACGTCGTCGTTTTTCACTTCGAAGGCATCGAGCAGGGCGGCCACCACCGACTGGGCGCAGCCGGTGCATTCCTTTTCATACTTGGCGGCCAATTCGGATGCTTTCTTCATGATTTCCTCGGGGTTTTTGTTACTCATTCTTTTTTCCTTTCCCCGCGATTTTCCTTTTTGATGTCCGTCTGGAAAAACGGGGCCGCTCACTTGATTTTATCGATCTCTTCCCTCAAGAACTTGAATCCCGGCGTGATGCTTTCGTCGATGCCCGTAGCCATGAGCGGCCGGGCCGGGAACCCGATATTCATCATGCCTCCCGACTTGAAGAGGTTATCGAGGGTGTAGAAAATGAGCTCGGCCGGCATTCCGATGCCCATTTCAAAGGGAGAGCTTCCCGAGAATGACCGGTCGCCGGCGCCGGGCAGCACTATCTGGGGCACGCCGGTGACAAAGGGGACCAGTCCGCCCTTCAGGCAGGTTTCTCCATAACCCTCGAAGGACGACGCGGGCACGTGCAGATATTCCCAGGTGAGGGCATGAATGATATGGGTGAGCTGCACGCCGTCGCCATGGAGCAGCACCGTATCCGGAATATCATGGGCCTTCTCGAGAGGAGAACAGACAAAGCCGATGTAGCCGAACATTTTCGAGATGTCTTTTTGCGCCAGTATCTTGGCCTGGGCCTCGAAACGCCGCCGCTCCGACTCGATATCCTTGTGCCATCCCTGCCTGACCTGGCTTTCTATAAAGGACTCAATGGGAACCTTGACCCATTGATGGCCCGCGGTCGATGGCGTGCAGAAATTGTCGTCCGCCGTCATGGCCACCGTGACGCCCGAGCGCTTCGAGAGCGTGATGGCCTGGCACAAGGCCATCTTCTGGCCATAGGCCGACGGCTGCATGGCGCCCTTCGGTATCTCCGCCTTGTCCTTAATATATTTAATCGCCACCGGGTAGGTGGGCAGATGGAGTTTATGGAAAATGTCTTCTCCCGCTTTTTGATAGTCCTTTAAATCTGGCATGGAAGTCTCCTTTTTCGTTCTTTTAGACAACCGGCTCACGCCGTGTCACGGTGTCCAGAAACCTTTTCCGCCACCGCCTTTTTCAGTTTGCGATCATAAATCGCGCCGCCGATTATGGACTTCGGCTCGATGCCTCCATAGTATGCGTGCCACATCACGGTCGAGATGGCAACGTCCTTAATCGTGTCGGACAGAGGTATTTTCCGGGAGTATTTCTCGCGCATTTTGACGGCCTCTTCGTAGCTCTCGACCACGGTGACCTCGTTGTTCGGGCCGGGCGCCACAAAGCCGCCTTCCTGGAGCATGGAATAACGGTTGGCGCATTCCTCAATAGTCGGACCGCACACCAGGGCGCACTGGCCGCAGGTAAGTATCCGCTCGTTCTTTATAAGGTCCCGGCCAACCACTTTCATATTTTCATTGTAAGAGTGCAAAAGCTCGAAGCGCTCGGTTTCGCTCTTGGCGGCGTCAGCTTTTGCCAGGTGGTCCTCCACCACCTGTTCGGACTGAAGTATCGCCGCGTTTTGCCTGATCGCCGAATAGCGGGGCGTCGAGTCTCCGGCCAGGACCCCCTCGACAAGCACCCGGACGCGAGTTTTCAGCCAGTCTTTCGGGCCGGGCGTATTATCCACCCAGTCCTCGATCCACCTGGTTCCCCAGGTCGTCCATTTCTTGTCGCGGGACAGAGAATGCAGCCCGAAGCAAGACGCGTTGCAAAGCCAGATGTCGCGCCTTTTTCCGCGTGGATGCAGTTCGCCGTTGAGTAGGATGTATTCCTCTTCTTTGGGCTCGAACATCCCGGCCACGCAGGTCTTCTCGCACATGCGGCACTTGTAGCAATATTCGTCGATGAAGTGTCGGGGGCTGAATCTTGGTTTGTCGCTTTGCAAGACCGCGTCGGTAACCACCGTGCCCAGATACACGGACGCGCCGAATTCCTCGGTCATGACATTGCCCGACCATCCCTGCCCGGCGATCCCCGAGGCAATGGCCCCAAACCGGTGGGAAAAACTCGGATGGGTCGCGAAGGCGTCCGGGCTCCGGCGATAGTAGTTGTTTGAGGGGACCGGCTCGGCTCGGTGACCGAGCGACCGGATGTATTCGGCGATCCGGGCGGCAATGTGGAACAACTTCTGATTCATTCTGGTCTGGTCGCTGAGGTGTGGGTGATACGCCTGTTTTCCCAGAAACTGATATATCGCCTTGGTGTCCATGGGCATAACCAGCGACACGATCGACTTCGCGCCCTTCATGGTGTAGGTGGGGTCGAGCGACGGCGGGCCGTCAAGTCTTTCCGGGCCGGCCACCCCAACCACGGCCACTCCTTGTTCCTTTGCGAAGTCCTTGATTTTTTGTTCGATACCACTCATAAATTTACCTCCTCGGAAACGTCTTTGCCAATTGTCAAAGGAGGCTAGCACGTCCTTTGACGTTTGTCAAACCACATTTGACATTAGTCAAAGTCGAGGGTAATATATGATCAATCGGGAGCGATGAATGGCTCAAATAAAACATATACGAAGAGCAAAAACCAGGATGATCGAGGTAAAACTCTTTGATGACGTCTGACCAAACAGACGTATTGGTAATTGGCGCGGGAGGCGCCGGGATCTTCGCCGCGGCTAACGCCTCGAAGATGGGAGCCAAGGTAATCGTCATTTCCAAGGAACCCTCCGGCTATGGAGACACCCGCATATCTCTTGGCGCCATGTGCCGATCGGCGGAAGGCTTTTTCGATTCAAGTGAGAAGTTCTCCCGGGACATGATCAAGGGAGGAGAGTTCTTGAACGACCCCAAGCTCGTTGGCGATCTGGTCGACGAAGCCACTGACGCGGTGATCGCCCTGGAGGATTGCGGGCATGTTTTCGAGAGAAATAGTTCGGGAGTCCTTAAAAGTCCGCTGGGAAAATTTGGTGGACATAGTCACAACCGCACGGTCATGAGTCCTGCCTTTGGCGTGTCCATGGGCCATGCAATCCGCGGCGGTCTCGCCCGGTCCGGGGTTACGGTTTGGGAAGAAACCGTCTGCGCCGAGTTGATTTTGAACGAGGGAGAAGTCGCGGGCGCCGTGGTTCTATGCATGAAGACAGGCCGGGTAAAGTCTATCCAGGCGAAGTCCGTCATTATAGCAACGGGCGGAGCTGGCTCGCTTTATTATCCGCATACCGACTGCATGCCTTACGTCACGGGAGACGGTTACTCTCTTGCGCTCGCGGCCGGCGCCGAACTGGTGGACATGGAGCAGGTTCAGTTCATTCCATTTGCCCTGACTCATCCTCAGTCCATGATGGGCGTAATAGTGGGAGATGGCTCCATGGCTCAACCTTTTGGCAAGTTGCTTAACGGCAGGGGAGAAGTCATCTTAAAAAACTTTCACAACATGACCAGGGCCAAGCTGGCAATGATCATGATTAAGGAGATTAACAATGGAGGCGCCACCGAGCATGGCGGCCTGCTTTTCGACGTGAGCACTAACATGAAAATACCGATCCTGAAGACCGTTTATAAAAATATGATGCGCAGGAAAGCCGCCCATTTCCTGAGAAACGTGCGCAGGGCCTATGGCAGGGACGCGGCGGAATTCAAAGAGCCATGGGACGTTCTTCCTTCCGCGCATTACTTCATGGGGGGAGTAAAGACCGACGAGTTTTGCAAAAGCCGAGTAAAGGGACTGTATGCATGCGGCCAGGCCCAGGGCGGAGTAATGGGAGGCAACAGACTGGGATCGACTTCTCTCACCGAGATATTCGTTTTCGGCAAAAGAGCGGGAACCGCCGCCGCTGAAGACGCGAAAAGCCGCGGCTATCCTGACGGCGGCGCGGCCAAAAACGCTGTCAAAAGAGTGGAGGGACTCTTTGGACGCAAGGGAAAAACAAAGCCCGTTCATTTAAAGAAAAGGCTCCGGGAATTAATGTGGAAATACACAGGGCCTCTCCGGGATGGGGAGGGACTTGCCACCGCGCTTGATGGGCTTGCCGAAATTAAAAGGGACTCATCGGAATTAGCCATCTCATCGTTTCGGCGCTACAACACGGAGGTAGTTGACGCGATCGAGCTGTCACACATGATCATCGCTGCAGAGGCGATTATTATATCCGCGCTCGAGCGCAAGGAAACAAGAGGAGCGCATGTACGGTCTGATTATCCGGATACCGAGGACACGACTACTCCAAAAAACGTGGTCGTTCGACAAACTGAAGGGCGGCTGATCGCCACGTCGCAAGAGGCGCTCCCATGAAGGCCACAATCTCGATCCAGCGATACAACCCGGAAACCGATTCTGAACCCAGGTGGGTCGAGTATCACGTCCCCATGCAATCCGGGTCGACCGTGATGGAGTGCCTGAATTACATTTATGAGAACGAGGATTCAACCCTGGCCTTTCAGCAGGGATGCCGATTTAATTCATGCGGGTTATGCGCCCTGATGGTCAACAATAAACCCCAAATGGCGTGCGTGGCAAAGTTAAGGGACCAGATAAAAATTGCTCCTCTCAAAGGCATGAGCGTGATTCGCGATCTGGTTGTCGACAGGACGGCCTATTTTAATATGCTTCGCGAACTCCAGCTTTACATCCCGGAACAGGAAAAGACATCGATCCCGGCGAAGATCATAGAGCCGCAAAACCGGGTGGAACTTCTCCAATGCGTCGAATGCCTCGCCTGCAACTCCACCTGTGAGCAATTTGTCAGCGACGGCGAGATGTTCGCCGGTCCCTATGTTTTTGTCAAGCTCGCCCAACTGCATTTAGATCCAAGAAACGATATCGACCGTAAAAGCCAGGCCGTCAAGCTCGGTCTTGACAAATGCGTTGATTGTGGCGAATGCCGTTGTATTAACGGAATCAATATTCAAAAACTTGCGATTGAGTTACTAAGGATAAATTAACGATGTCAGTTAACAAAACACAAAATGAGAAGTTGAGTCGTCCGAGCGCCGACAACTCGCGCGGGAAAATAATAGCCGCGGCGAGAAAGGTCTTTGCAAAGCACCCATACCACGTCGCCACAATGAGGATGGTCGGCAAGGCCGGCGGATTCGACCACCAGCTCATCGCTTATTACTTTCCTTCCAAGGCCGATCTGTTCGAGGCTGTTGTTTCCGAGACTTGCGATGATTTTTACAACGCGAGCCAGAGTTGGTTCGAGGGTTTGGACCGGATCGGAATTGAACAAGGCTTCAGACTGTTTGTCGAACGCCTGCTTGAATATTTCTCCAAGGCCCCCGAGCCTTTTCGGATGACGGCTCTCAACGCTCCCATGATCGAAAGGCTCGATGAACTCCCAGGCTACCAGCATACGGTCGAGATGCGGTCCAAGGTCCGGGACACGTTTAAGAAGAACCTTCCTCCCAGCGTCGATCAAGTTATGCTCGAACGCTTCACCATGACCTTCGACACCGCGATACATAGTTACCTGGGCGCCGCTCACAGCCAGGCCGAAATACTTGGCATGGACCCCGCTGGCGAGGAATACATCACCTGGGTCAAGGAAACGCTGATCTGCGTCTTCCTTCCCCTGTTAAGAAAACTGATATCCCCGGAATAGGCGGCGCCGGTCAGTCACCCAATGTTTTTGAACGAATTTGAGCATTAATTTGTCAATGGAGGAAATCATGTCGTAAAAGAAACGGATTCAGCGATGAAGGATTTTAACGGAAAGGTCGTGGTTATCACGGGCGCGGGCTCGGGTATTGGCAGAGCTACTGCGATTGCTTTTGCCAGAGAGGGCGCTAAGTTGCATATTGCGGACATTGTGGAGGAGGGGATTAATTCCGCGGTTGAAGAGATCAAACAGATGGGCGGCAAGGCATATCCTTATGTGGTTGACGTAAGTGATCGCGAGGCCATGGAGAAATTCGCCAACAACGTATTTGAAGCCGCGGGCCGGGTCGACGTCCTTCATAATAATGCGGGCATCGGCTTGAGTTGCGCGGTCCACGAGGTTTCGCTCGAGGACTGGGAGCGTATCATCAACGTAAATTTGTGGGGACCGATTTACGGTATGCACTTCTTCGTGCCTCGCATGATCGAGCAGGGAGGAGGTCACGTGATCAACACCTCGTCCGCGGCCGGGTTGACCGCGGTTCCTACTTTATCAGCCTATGTAACCACCAAGTTCGCGCTGGTCGGTCTGTCCGAGGCCATGAGCATAGAACTCCAGCGACACGGCATACACACCACCGCGCTAGGCCCAGGCATCATCAACACTCCCTTGATCGAGTCCACGCCGACTAACATCGTCGACCGGGACGGCAAGTCCCTTAAGGACAGCGCCGTAAAATTCTACGCGGAAAAAGGAGCGGGGCCTGAAGTCGTGGCCAAAGACGTTCTCAAGGCCGTGCGGGAAAAAAGCCCGGTCAAGCCCTCCCCACCTTTCCACGTATACCCGCTCTGGCTCATCAAGCGGTTCATGGGGCAGAAGGTAAAGGTTGACGCTGCCCCAGAGGTCAAGGTATACGCGGCCGGACATGAACCGTCCGCGCATATCGAGATCGCCAAGTCGCTCCAGGTCGTGGTCGAGGAGAACCCGACCCACATGTACGGCGGCTTCTCCCGCTACATCAACGAGACGCTCGCGGGCGCGGGAGAGATCGGCTTGAAGATCAGCTCCATGCTGGGCTTCCCGGAGGACCAGGTCAAGCGGTACACAATATATGCCGCCAAATTCGAGCCCGCCTGTTACGATAACCTTCTGGGCCTGGCCAAGATGTACATCTCCTTTGGCAGGATGGAGGAAGCCAAGGAGACGCTCGAACAGATCATAAACGGCGACCCCGCGGTCCTTAAATACATTGAGTCCGAAAACCGCCTGAATCAGAAAGAGGCGCGGAAAATTTATGACGAAAATTTTAAATAGGGGCGAAAAACATGCAAGCACTCAGATTTAACGTCACTATTCCGCAGGCCTTGGCTCTTAAAGCCCTCCAACCGTTTTTAAAAGGCATCTTTTATCGCTCCCCGTTTCAGACTATTAAATTAACCGACGTTCCCGAACCAACCCTCCCGACACCGGAGTGGGTGAAAGTCAAAACCAAACTCTGCGGATTCTGTGGGAGCGATTCAAACCTGATCCATTTGGCCGACAATCCAACCTCCGAGCCTTTTACGTCATTGCCGGTAACGCTTGGACATGAAGTTATGGGTGAAGTTGTCGAAGTCGGTGAAAATGCGGATGGCGTTTCCGTTGGAGACCGGGTCACTATCTCCCCAATCCTAAATTGCACGGCACGGGAGATTGATCCGGTCTGTCCCGCGTGTGAAACAGGGCGGATCAGTAGTTGCGAGAATTTTGCGCGAGGATCTCTTTCCCCCGGAATATTCAATTTTTTGTGCACGGACGTCGGCGGTGGGTTTGCGCCTTATTGCGTGGCCCATAAAAGCCAGATTTTCAAGCTCCCCGACAAGGTATCCGACGCTGAAGGCGCCCTGATCGAACCACTGGCCGTAGCTCTGCAGGCAGTCATCGATATTCTGCCTGAAAACAACGACGACGTTCTGGTGATCGGAAACGGCGTTATTGGAAACCTTATCGTTCAATGCATACGGGCGCTGAACATCGATTGCCGTATTACAGTGGTTGATCCTTCCCCCCTTGCGGGCTCAAGGGCACGTGAGGCAGGGGCAGACCATTTAATCCAGGATGGAGATCTATTTGGGCAGACTGTAAATATCACCGGCGCCAGGCGTTATAAACCGCCAGTTTACGACGACATCTTAATGGGCGGCTATAACAGGGTATTCGACAACGTTGGCACGCGGAAAACAGTAAATACGGGAATGAGGTGCCTGGCTGTAGGCGGTAAGATAAACGTACTTGCTTTTAAGGACATTAAAATTGATTTCAGCCCGATGTTTTTGAAATCACTGGCCATGCAGGCCTCGCTCGCTTATAAGATCAATAAAATAAATGACGAAACAGAGCATGTGTTTTCCACCGCCATCCAACTTGCCGCCGAAAAGAAGATCGAGCTCGCATCATTGCTGACCCATCAATTCCCGATTGATGAATACCAGCGGATGATTGAAGTCAACCTTAATAAAGGCAAGCATCAAGCTTTCAAAACAGCTTTGGTCTTTCCGGTCGATTAACAGACATGGTAAAATTTATCATCAAATAAAAGGGGACAATAATGACGAAAATAGACGGTGGAAAACTGGTGGCGAACGCCTTGAAAAGAGAGGGCGTTGAATTCATTTTCACCCTGTCCGGCGGACATATTAACGCCATTTTCAAAGCCTGCGCCGAAATTGGAATTAAGGTAGTCGATACCCGCCATGAACAGGCAGCCGCGCACATGGCGGAAGCCTGGGGAAAACTCACCGGCAAACCCGGCGTATGCATCGTCACCGCCGGCCCGGGACTGACAAATACCATGACGGGAATAGCAAACGCAAAAATGGCTAATTCCCCCATGATTGTGATTTCCGGAAGAAGCGGCGTATCCGATGCTGATACTCTGACACTACAGGAAATGGAACAAATGGATTTTGTCAGGCCCATGGTTAAATGGGGCAGGACAGTTTATGAGACCCATAGGATCGAGGAATACGTGGCCATGGCGTTCAGACATGCCATGAGTGGCAGACCGGGTCCGGTTTTTCTTGAGATCCCGGTGGATATTTTGGCGCAGAAGATTGATGAAGATGAAGTAGTCAAGGTTAGTGATCATCGTCCGCTGTACAGGCCGGGAGGGTCGTCCGAAGCGCTCGATGAAGCAATTGAAATGCTCCTCGCCGCTAAAAAGCCGGCAATCATAGCCGGGAGCGGCGCATGCTACGCCGATGCGAGAGACGAACTGGTTAAGTTCACCGAGTTAACGGGCATTCCCGTATTGACAAGCCAATTGGGGAGGGGGGTGCTGCCTGATGACCACCCAAACTGTTTGGCCCGTCCCATTTCCGGCGCAATGGCCGTCCTGATAGATTGCGACCTGGTAATGATTCTTGGCGCGCGATTGAGTTTACTTTTATTGCAAGGGAAACCTCCGGTAATTGCTTATGGCGCCAAAGTCATTCAGGTTGACATTGAGGGATCGGAAATTGGGCGGAATCGAAACGTAGACGTGGGCATTGTAGGAGACGTCAAGGAAGTCCTGAAGGGGTTGCTTGTGCTTGCCCAAAACAAAAACTGGTCCCACGATGATTGGAAGAACACGATAAAGGAAAAATGCCTTACCATCGAGACCGGCATTATTGGTCCGTTAAAAAAACAGACGGATCCTATCCATCCGGCTTACCTTATGTCCGAAATTAACTCGTTTCTGGACCGGGACGCGATTCTGGTGGGCGATGGCGGCGACACGCAGGTTTGGGCGGGTATGGTCAGGGACGTCTGTGAACCGGCGCATTACCTTGAAACGGGATTATTTGGATGCCTGGGCGTGGGGATTCCTTTTGCCCTGTCCGCGAAATTAAAATATCCAGATAAACAAGTGCTGCTCATATCGGGAGACGGGTCCACGGGCTTTAACATGATGGAGTTTGACACGGCGGTCCGTTTCAACCTTCCTATTGTAATGGTCATAAACAACGACTGCTCCTGGGGGATGATCAGACATCTCCAAAACGTGAGCATGGAAGAAGAACTGAGGTGCGGGTGCGAACTCGGTGAAGTCCATTACGACAAGGTGGTGGAGAGTCTTGGAGGATACGGAGAAACCGTGTGCCGGGCTGAAGACATCAAGCCTGCTCTTTTACGAGCCTTTGAGTCAAAACTACCGGCTTGTATCAATGTCTATACCGACAGAGAAGCTATTTCTCCGTTCACGATGATGCTTTATGACCTTGGGTAAACGACACAAACTGAAGGAGCGAAAACATGGAAGCGATTATCAATCTAATATTCATCAGCCTGGGCCTTGTTATATGGCAGGCCGGTTTACTGGCTACCGTCGTGGGAGTTCTGCTGATAAAAGCGACCACGGAAAGCGTACTCAAACTGGCCGGCATGACCTCTCTCGCCATAGATATGAAATACATCAGAAAAATTAAAAGTATTGTAGAGCCTGTCGACAGGTCCACAAATTTGGGCACTGTTATGTTGGCCGGGGGAGCCTGCCTTATGCTGATAGGCACCGCCATAATAAAAGGGTTTATTTAAACGTCGACTGGAGGTAAGAAAATGGCAACCATGACCTCGCGCCAGCGTGTGGAGACAACGCTCAGACACCAAGAGCCTGACCGGGTTTGGCATGGGCGAGGTTAGTCATCTTGGTGAATTCTTCCCATGCGTAATCCGGACGCTGCCGGGCATAAGCCATGATCAGAGGAAAGCGCAGGGAATACCACACGCCTCCGTTGGTGGCGGTACCGGGCTTTTCCAATCTCTCGATTGTAACTGGGGGCCAGCGCATGACCGCTCCGATTGGAGAGCGGGAGGAAAGTTCGTGATACAGGTTGTCGTCGAGAATGAGTTCCTCTTCCGCTGTCGGCACGCCGCCCAGGATGGCCCAGGGCTGAAGAGATAAGTAGATGCGATCGGCGCCGATCGCCTTTCCGTTTGGCAGTAGCGCCCGATTGTACCAGCGACCGTTCCACTGACCGCGCACGGCCTCACGGAATTTCTCGGCCTGAGCGTCGACCTCGTTCGCCCAATCGGCTTGTCCATGGGCTCTGATCAGGTCGGCGAAGCGGGGAAGGATGTAGGTGGCCATGGCGGTGTTGAGAACGCTTTGGGCCTCGGCCTCGGTTTGGGCCAGGGCCAGGTTTTTGTCGATCGATTTTTCCTCGGCGATGAACGAGTCGTTCCAATCCGAGTTCCTAAGCTTGATCAGTCCGTTCGTTCCTACACCCACGTCTTCGATCTGGTGTCGCCAGGCTAACTTCATGTGATCCATAACCGTGCCGGTCTTGCCGTCCTCCCTGGGATAGAAAGGCAGGACCTTGTCGAGGAACCCGAAGTCGCGGGTGGCGGTAACGTACTCGGCAAGAGAGAGCATGAGGTAAAGGTTGGTGTCGGATGGAAAGCCTACCCCGAAGTATGGGTAGGGCAATGGAGCGGGCCAGACTCCTACAATGCGCCCAACTCCCAATCGCCCGGCTACACCTGGAGCTTCCTGCCCATCTTTGGAGGCATGATGGACTTCCCCGTCGCCTGCGGCCACGCCCACGCAGCGCCATGGTTCTCGCTGCTCAAACTCATGGGCGTCCACCCCGACACCGAAGGTTTTCTGATCGATCCGAAAATTCCAGAGCAAAAGTTTTCTCTCCAAACCCCGCTCCTATACCTGAGCCGGGACGAGAACGGACTGGAGGGAGGGATCAATCCACGCGGAGAGTCCGTAATCCTCTGGCGGGTCCGCACCGGTCAGATCCCAGTCAAAGTAACAGTCAATGACGTACCCACCGCGTGGGAACAAAAAGGCGATGAAACAACCTTCTTCACGCAAGTCATCGGTGGCGAGCCGTGCCATTGGCGGATAATTTATCAATAAAGGTTTCCTGACGGTCGTCTGGAGATGCTTGGATCGTTTTCAGGTGAAAGCAATGGTAAGGATGTATGGTGGGGTTCGGAGACTTGCCCCCTCCCGATTTACTCAGACGCCATGCTTGCTAAAGCATAGAGATTTAAATCCAAGGTCTGTGAGGCCCGCTTTTTCCAGGCCAGGTCGTTGAATGATCTCTACCCTAATCTTCTCGGGCGATGTCCCATGTTCCCGCTGTTCGTCCCATCCGCCATGGAAGATGTGGTGTCATGAAGGCCCCACAACGGTTGGGATGTGGCGCCTTCCCGTCATTCCCAATTATCTCCTATAGCCAGGGATTCTCCCGTCAGTTTGAAGGAAGCGGGCGCCGTTACTATCGCTCAGAACCTAAAAAACCGGCGTAGTATTCAGGATGCCCAAGGAAACAATTGGCAGAGTGAACTGTCGGCAATATTACACCTCTAATAGCAATACTATATTATATACCTTAAAGCTAAAACAGGATCAATTGTTTCCCTGCTCCCACTTGTTGAGTTGATGGAGGAACAGTTCCTTGCTCCACAAGTCGAGGGATGGCTGTTCGCCGGCTCGGATGAAACGGCGGACATCCTCGACCGCTTGCTTCCAATCAATGGATGCGATTTTTTTTGCAAGTTCGTTTACGACCCATTTCTTGTCCGCAACGATGCCCTGCTCTTGCCATGGGCCGAGCTGGTTGACGGCGGAAGTCAGGAACTCCTCATTGATGCCGATCCCCTGGCTAGTGTACCAGATGAAATCGTACCAATCGCGGCCTTTTACATACTCGCGACAAAGCAGCGCATGTACTTTTCCGGCGAACAAGCTGGGCTTATCCTGCACCGCCACGGCAGACACAAAAGGGAAGTCCAGATACTGCAACTCTTCGCCGCTTCCCGCCGGAGGATTGGTGTCCACTTCCAGCTTAATTCGAATCTTCGCGAGCGGTCCTGTCCGATCCGCATGACGGAGGTCAATCAACTTGCCCAGCGAATTGTCTTTTAGAAAGGCCTTCCTGACCGTTGTATCGGCGCTGCCGCGATCGGTGATTTCGATTTGGTAACCATAAGCCGCCAACTCATCCGTCAGATGTTGCAGGTGGCCCTTCAACTGAAAATCCGGGTTGGGCCGACGCAGGATAAAATCCATGTCTTCGGAGAAGCGGTTCAGTCCACAAAAGATTCGCAGGCAGGTACCGCCTTGAAACAAGGCATGCTTGAAAAAGTCGCCCCGTCCCAGCGCCGCCAACACGACCTCTTGTGTGATTTCGCGGATTGCCTGTTGTTCCTCGATTTCCGTCTGACAGTTATAGGAACTCAGACGTTGTTGAATCATCTGCACACTCATAATGGTAAAACCTCCTTCCATGATGACAAGAAGCGCTTCACCCGTCCATTGCTGTAATTGTCTGCCAGAATGTCTAGTTGCTCCGGCTCGGCGGCAGCCAGATGCTCCGGTTCAATACGCAGACTCATAGATGCCTCGTCCACACCAGTCCAGTTCAGTCGGTGGACATAGACATAATCAGCTAACGCCTTGACGGGAGAGGCCATGAAGAAAACGTTCCCATATGGGTCAACACATCGCTCGACGCCTGCGTAAAAGGTTTGTTGTGGAACGCGCTTGTAGCTGAAAATCCCCAGCGGTGTGTTAAACTCTTTGGCGTTCCCGAAGCCGGCACAGGTATAGGCATAAACCGCCTCTGGAATCCAGCCATGATAACTCAGCGCCATTTCCAAACTGATGTAACTCGGCCCGTAAACCCGTTGGGAAAGCGCATAGGCGCTAACGGGATTTTTCTGATACCGGGGAGCCAGACAATACAACCCGCGGCGGATGCTCAGGATTTCTCCGCTCGCCACTGCTCGTTTAACCAGTCCATGACGGCTGAACTCTGATCCGGCTACTGCTACCGACACTTCAGCTTGTGTAAAAACGCCTGTAGGAGTATGGAAGAATCGCTCTGTAAGCCTGTTCATTCTTGCCGGTCCTTTCTAGAAATAGTCACATCTTGACTACTTCCCTTAAATTGTAAGCTTTTTCGGCAAGAAGTCAATAGCTTTTTGAAATACTGTCATATTTTGACTATTTCTGTTAAATGTTGTTCGGTAGGTAGAAAGGCTGTGCCCAGCTAATACTTGAAAAACTTATGGTTCATCCAGGTAGGATAAAAGCGATCTCTTCCGTTGGTTGTATTCCAGATGCGTTTCCTCCACCATTTAACCCCCTAGAAGCTAAAGGAATTTCAACTTCCTCCGTTTCGCTATTGTCTTCCTCTTGCCCTCGTGTCAGAAAATCTTGGGAAGATTGCCCCACAATCTCGGAAAGGCGGGCATGGCTTGTCCGGGCATAGGTTTGGAGAGTAAGGCGGGGATCACTGTGACGGGCCAGGGTCATTGCTTCCTTGATTGTTACGTTCGGATTCTCGCAAACTTGACTGATGAATGTAACCCGTAAGGCGTGATAGTCCAATTTGCCCTCGCCGGGTTTGAACTTGGGAATCTTCGCCGCTTCAATGTCCACGTTTATATCGCGGCCTGTGTGAGAACTTACGTACAAGAGCGGATCACTCGGCACGTCACGGCGCTTTCTATCCTTACGAGACCCAAACCGTTTATAAATTTTCAGGGCCTCTCCCGTCTCCGCATAGGCCGCCAAGCGTTCGGCCAGGTCTCGGGGGATCGGGTGGACACAGGGCTTGCGGCTCTTTGTGGTCTCGGGTCGAAGCATTAGGACGGACTTTGCGACGTTAAGGTCCGAGACCCGGAGCATGCGAATCTCACGCGCCCTAAGACCGGTTCTCACGGCCACCTCATACATCAAACGCCGGTGCTCGGGCGCGGCCTCTAGGAGAGCGCTTAGCTCTTTCTGTGTAATCCGCCGCCGCTCTGATCCGGCCTTCGGGGCCGCGCTATACTTGGACAAGCTCAAGCGCCGGAGCGGGTCCGTGTCAAGATATCCTTTGCCGATGTTCCATGCAATGAAAGCCTTGAGCGCCGAGGCATAGGAGCGCAAAGTCTTGCTTGCCCTTTTCATGGCCTGTAATTCAGACAGGGCGTGCTAGGCTTGAGCGGTCAAATCCCCCTCAAGGTCTCCCATGGTTTCAAAATTAAGGCGCTCGGTCCACCACTTCAGATAAATCTCTTGAGTGTGAGCGTGCCAGTATGACCAGCCGTAACCATTGCGCCCGCTTCCAGGATTCGAGCCGTGATTAAAATATTCTTTAATACCCGACCCGCGACTTTATATTTTCCAAGCATAATCGCGGGAGAGCGGCAATCCCCATTCTTGGTACCACTCGTCCTGCTCGCTATGCTCGCCCACATAGCAAAAGCTATTGATGGGTTACCCGTTACGGCGTCTTAAATTGCGAAAAATATTACCATTGGAGACATATACGATACAATAATTTATTTCTCCCTTATTGATCATATGCCCATGTATATCCAGCGTCGCGGGTTGGCCCGTGAATTCTGGAAAATACATGGGCGGCCCGGCGGATTGAACCGGGGCGGCGGCTGGATTAAGATATAGTCCACTAAATCAATCTGGAGCCGTCATGGAAAAGCGTTCTTTGTTCGAGAGATTTCCCCAGTTGGAGGGAAAAATACCGTGGGTCGGTCTGGGCACGTTGCCCACGCCGGTGGAGAAGATGGAGAAGCTGGGCGCCAAGCTCGGCCATCCCGGCCTGTGGGTGAAGCGTGACGACTTGAGCTCGGACAAGATGGGCGGCAACAAGGTCCGGGTCATGGAGTTCCTCCTGGCCAAGCTCAAGGCCGAGGGCAGGGAGGTGGCCATCTCGCCCGGCGCGCTGGGCTCGAACCAGATCATGGCCTCCGCCATCTACGGTAACCAGCTCGGGATCAAGATAATCGGCGTCTTCTTCAAGCAGTGCGACACGGACTACATGTGCAGACACATGCTTATCGACCAGTGCATGGGGGTCGAGTTCAACCACGTCGAGAACCCCTATTTCACTCCCTTCGCCATTATCTGGCATTACCTTCGCAATATCGACTTCAAAAGGATGAAGCTGCCCGGATACGTGCCCACCTTCGGCTCCTCCGCCTACTGCGCCCTGGGCTACGTGGACGCCATGTACGAGTTGAAAAAGCAGATCGAGGCGGGTGAGGTCCCCGAGCCGGACTACATCTTCGTCACCGCCGGCACGGGCGGCACCATGTCGGGCATCGAGTTGGGGGCGCGGCTGAACGGCCTGAAAACCAAGGTGGTGGGCGTCCGCATAACCGACTGGATCGCCTGCAACGAAAGCCTGGTCGCCAATATCGTCAACCGGACCATCGGCCTTTTAAAGAAGTCGGGGGCTGATATCCCTTCCCTCAAATACTCGGGCAAGGACATTACCATGATCCACGAATTCTTCGGGGGCGAATACGCCAAGATAACCGACGAGGGAGTCCAGGCCAAAAACCTGGCCGCCGAGGTGGAGGGACTGACTCTGGATACGACCTATACGGCCAAGACCATGGCCGCCATGATAAAGTATTTGAAGGAAAACGACCTTAAGGATAAAAACGTTTTGTTCTGGCATACTTACAACACACGGGACCTTACTCCCTTCCTGGACGGCAAGGCCTGCCCCGAGGGGCTTCCCAAACCCTTCCACGGATACTTCGAGGAGATTGGTGGATAATACGGCAGGACCCGCCAAAATTTATCTGGCAATTTGCGATAATTACTTTATAATATATGGACAGGTCCATTCGGGGACATTCTCCCCGCCGGGCTAAGGCCTTAAACGTTAATGCTCTGATAAACTTATTCATTCTTCTCTCCAAGCATCGTAACGGCTGATTATCTTATTCAAAAGACAATTTGAAAGGAGTCAATATGCGTCAATTCTATCGCGAAAGACGGCGCGCTCTGGAGACGTTGGTTTTCGGGATCTTCATCGTGCTTGCCTGTTCACCGGCCCTGGGCCAGGGGACGACGGACGAGTTCGACGACTTCAGCGAGATCACCCTGGAGGAACTTCTGAACCAGAAGGTAGAGTCGGCCTCGAAGCACGAGCAGAACCTTCGGGAGTCGGCCAACGCCATCACGGTGATAACGGCGGAGGATATAAAGCGGTCGGGGGCCAGGTCGGTTCCCGAGGCGCTCAAGATGGTCCCGGGCGTTTTCGTGGCCCAGGTCCACGGCAACAAGTGGATCGTCACCATGGGCGGATTTGTCAACGACGTATATCCAAACAAGCTCCTTGTCCTGGTTGACGGCGTGACCATTTACGATCCCATCGTGGCGGGCGTGAGATGGGAAAGCCTTACCTTCTCGATCGACGAGGTCGAGAAGATCGAGGTCATCAGGGGACCGGGAGGGGTGCTGTACGGCGCCAACGCGGTTGACGGCGTGATCAACATCTACACCAAGTCGGCGGGCAAAAACTCGGGCAGCTACGTGAACGTCAAGGGCGGGACCCAGGATTACCGCTCGGCCAACGCGGCGGCTACCCTTTCGTCGGACGAGGCCCTCCTGCGCTCGCGGCTGGCGGTGAGCTATACCGAGGACGAGGGACTTGGCATGAACCGGGGCCAGGAATACGACGACGGCAAGGAGTATTATTCCGCGTCCCTTCGCAACGAGGTCAAGCTGGGCGGCGACGCGACCTTCCACCTTGACGGCCGCTTCGCCTCGGGCGTGCTCGACTACCCGGCCGAGGCATCCACGCCGGGTACCTACGACAACGAGATCACCGTCTTCCGGACGAGGCTCGAGCAGTTCTTCGACAACGGCCACCAGTATTATATCCAGGCCTACTATCGCAGGCACTATATCCAGCAACAGGTCGCCGCCAACGACCTGGAGGAATACCTGGAAAACGCCACCACCGACGTCGAGTTCCATCATTCCTTTCCCTTCGAGGCCATGGGCGATCACCGGTTTACCTGGGGCGGCGGATACAGGTGGGTCACGGTCAAGATGGAACTACTCGAGGACGGGGAACGGGACAATACCATCGCCTCCGCCTTTATCAACGACGAATGGAGGCCGGTCGATAAAATCATAGTAAACGCCGGACTCAAGTACGAGCAAAACGGTTTCCTCGAGGACCCCACCTGGCACTGGAGAGGGGCCCTGATTTACATGCCCACCCCCGAGCACGGCTTCCGCGTAAGCGCGGCCAACGCCTACCGGTCGCCCAACGCCTCGGACCTCTTCTTTAACGGAAGCTTCCCGATTCCGCCGGAAGCCGCCGCCCTGTTCCCGCCCGGGACCGAGCCCCCTCTTTTTACCATGGAAGGAAACGAGGACCTGGAGCCGGAAAAGATACTCTCCTACGAGGTCGGCTACCGCGGGGTCTGGTTCGAGCGGATCAACGTGGACGCCTCTTACGCCTACCGGGAGTATTCCGACCTCATATCCACCAGGATCACGGACCCGGGCTTCTACGTCATCATCCCGCCGTCCACCTCGGTCGGCCCCTTCGACTCGGTATATTCCTATAACAACGAGGGCGAAGCCACCAGCCAGACGGCGGAGTTGGGCGTGGACGCCAGGATATCCAGGGAACTTCGGCTGTTGCTGAATTACGGATACAAGCGCCTCGACGTGGACAAAGAAAACGGGGCCAAAGAGATAGAAGAATACTCCCCCGAGAACTTCGGCAGGATCGGGCTGTCCTATACCCACGCGGCCGGTTTCATGGCCGACGTCTCGGGTTCCTATTTCGACGAGTTCACCGTCCTTCAGAACGGCGTCACCCCTCACCTTATCGAGGACTACTGGAGGATCGACGCCAGATTGGCCCAGAAAGTCAAGGTGGCCGGCGGCGAGATCGAGGTCGGGCTGGTGGGAGAAAACCTCGGCGAGGAATGGCATGAAGAGTACATGAGCACCATTGGCGGATACCCCTATCCGATCAGGACCTCCTATTACGGATACCTCGAGTACAGGGAGCAATAAATAAGACAATAGAAATACTGGTAAAAACGGCGCCGGGCATGACGGGCTCGGCGCCGTTTTTTTTCTTCTCCAAACGTCCAAAGGAGATATCCGCCAGTTTAATAATAATCTAACTCGGTTTCTATTGACGCGAAAAGCTTCAAAATTTATCACTTTTTTATTGCGCTTTTTCAGATTACGTCTATATTCATTTTCAGGCGCTCTCAAGAGAGCTGATTTTACCTCTGGATGATGCCCGAATCGCGAACGCTTTCCATAATGTCTTCTTAATGGATAAACGTCTATAAAAGTCAATAAGGGCACTGATTTTTTTCAAGAAAGGAGAAAGAATGCGTAGGATCTATCGGAACGGCACGCGGGCAATGGAGTATCTCGTTTTCGGTTTTCTTTTGGTCCTGTCCAGTTCACCGGCTATCGGCCGGGGTGAGGCCGATCAATTCGAGGACTTCAGCGAGATAACGCTGGAGGAGCTTCTAAACCGGAAAGTCGAGTCGGCCTCGAAGCACGAGCAAAACCTTTTCGAGTCGGCCAACGCCATCACGGTGATAACGGCCGAGGACATCCGGCGGTCGGGGGCGACCTGTATTCCCGAGGCCCTGCGCATGGTCCCGGGCGTGTACGTGGCTCAGGTCAGCGGCAACCAGTGGCTGGTGACCGTTGGCGGCTTCGTGCAGGACGCCTATCCCAACAAGCTTTTAGTGCTGGTTGACGGCGTGTCCGCCTATTCGCCCGTTTCCGGGGGGGTCAGATGGGAGGACATAAGCTTTTCCATCGAGGAGGTCGAGAAGATCGAGGTCATAAGGGGACCGGGAGGAGTGCTTTACGGCGCCAACGCGGTTGACGGCGTGATCAACATCTATACCAAGTCCCCCGGCAACACCTCCGGAGGCTACGTCAACGTCAAGGGCGGGACCCAGGATTACCGCTCGGCCAGCGCCGCCACGACCCTGGCCACGGACGACGACCTGCTCCGCACCAGGCTGGCGGTCAATTACCAGGAGCACCAGGGGCTGGGCATGAACCGGGGCCAGGAATACGAGGACGCCAACGCGGTGAACGCGGCCTCGGTTAGAAACCAGATCAAGCTGGAGGAGGGGGCCCTTCTGCACGTGAACGCGAATTTCAACTCCGGAGTCAACGAGTACCCCTCGGAGACCTTTATTCCGGGGACCTACTATCATGAAGCTACAAATTTCACCACCAAGATCGAGCAATATTTCGACAACGGTCACCAGTACTATCTGCAGGGAAGCTACTCGAGGTGCTATATCCAGGGCCTGTCCGAGGACGACGGATGGAAAGACTATTATGACACCATAAGCTACGATCTCGAGTTCCAGCATTCCTTTCCCTTTGACGCCCTCGGCTCTCACCGGTTCACCTGGGGCGGAGGACACGTATGGTCCCTGGCCAAGATAGATATGATCAAGGACGGAGAGCAGGACTTTACCGTTGCCTCGGCCTTTATCAACGACGAGTGGAAACCGGCCGATCAAGTATTAATCAACGCGGGACTCAAGTATGAGCGCAACAGCTTCCTTGACGACCCCACCCTGCACTGGAGAGGGGCCCTGCTTTATTTCCCCACGCCGGAACACGGCTTCAGGGTCAGCGTGGCCAACGCCTACAGGTCGCCCAGCGCCACCGACCTCTTCGCCGAGCGGTATGTGCCCTTGCCTCCCGAGGCGGCGGCCCTCTTCCCGCCGGGCACGGCGCCGAACATGGCCTCCTTGTTTGGGGACGAGGACCTGGACCCGGAGGAACTCATTTCCTACGAGGTCGGCTACCGCGGCGTCTGGTTCGAGAGGGTCAACGTGGACGCGTCCTACGCCTACCGGGAATACGACAACCTTATCGCCACCGTGATTTCCGACCCCGGCTTCTACGTCACCATCCCCCCCTCCACCCAGGTAGGGCCCTTCGACACCCAGTACCAGTACTCGAACGATGGGAAGGCCACCAGCCAGACCATGGAACTGGGAATTGACGCCAGGATTACCAGGGAACTCCGGTTGCTGCTCAATTACGGATACGTGCATCTCGACGTCGACGACTTCGAAAACGACGACGGAATTGAAAAATACTCCGCCGAGAACTTTGGAAGGATCGGACTTTCCTATACTCACGCCCGGGGCTTCATGGCCGACGTCTCCGGGTGGTACTCCGACGAGGTCGAAGTTTATCGAAGGGGCCCCAATCCCATGCCCTACCTGTTTGACGACTATTGGAGAATCGACGCCAGGCTGGCCCAGAAAATCCAGTTGTCCGGCGGCGAGATAGAGTTCGGCGTGGTGGGTATGAACCTTGGCCAGGAATGGCACGAGGAGTACATGAGTTCGTTGGGGGAATACCCCTATCCGATAAGGACCTCCTACTACGGCTACCTCGAGTACAGGGAGGACTAGAGCGTAACGCGCCAAAAACGTCAATAAATACGGCGGCGTCGGAGACGTTTTGCTCCGGCGCCGCCGTTAATTTTATCCGAGCATGAAAAGGCCGGCCCCGGCCATATCCAGAATAAATAACTCCAAAATTATTCCGCTTAATATGGCGGATTTGCAAATTCCATCTATACTAATCAATCAGGTGATCTCGGGTCGGCCGATAACGCCTCGAGACAATGCCCTGGCGGCGAACGCTTTTTTGCGGCGACCTTATTCCGATCAAGCGTCCATACAAACCGGCAAGGGCACTATTCTTTTTTCGCGAAAGGAGCAAACATGCGAGGGATCGATCACCGTAAAAGCCGGGCGATGGAGTTTCTCGTTCTCGGCTTGATTTTGGTCCTGTCCAGTTCCCCGGCGTTGGGCCAGGGCGGGGCCGAGGAATTCGACGACTTCAGCGAGATCACGCTGGAGGAGCTTTTAAACCGGAAAGTCGAGTCGGCCTCGAAGCACGAGCAGAGCCTTTTCGAGTCGGCCAACGCCATCACGGTGATAACGGCCGAGGACATCCGGCGGTCGGGCGCTACCTGTATTCCCGAGGCCCTGCGCATGGTCCCGGGCGTGTACGTGGCTCAGCTTAGCGGCAACCAGTGGGTGGTGACCATGGGCGGATTCATCCAGGACGCCTACCCCAACAAGCTTTTAGTGCTGGTTGACGGCGTGACCGTTTATTCTCCCATCTCCGCGGGGGTCAGGTGGGAGAACCTGACGGTGCCCATCGACGAGGTCGAGAGGATCGAGGTCATAAGGGGGCCGGGAGGAGTGCTGTACGGAGCCAACGCGGTTGACGGCGTGATCAACATCTATACCAAGTCCGCAAGTAAGACCGCCGGAAGCTACGTCAACGTGAAGGGCGGGAGCCAGGACTACCGTACGGCCAACGCCGCCGCCACCCTGGCGACCGACGACGACGTTCTCAAAACCCGGCTGGCGGTCAATTACCAGGAGCACCAGGGACTGGGCATGAACCGGGGACAGGAGTACGGCGACGGAGGCGAGAGCTACACGGCCTCGATAAGAAACGAGATCGACCTGTCCGAGGGCGCCGTCTTGCACCTGGACGGAAGGTTCGGCTCGGGCATTCTCGATTATCCCTCCGAAAGCTTTCTTCCCGGGACCTTCGATCATGAGGTGACCGTTTTCAGCTCGAAGCTCGAGCAACATTTCGACAACGGCCATCAGTACTACCTTCAGGGCTACTTTATAAGAAGCTATATTCAGAGCCAAACCGAGGATAACGCCTGGGAGGACTATCACGACACCAAGACCTACGACCTCGAGTTCCACCATTCCTTCCCCATCGAGGCCCTCGGCGCTCACAGGTTCACATGGGGCGGCGGATACAGGTGGGTCACGGTCAAGATCGACCTTATCAAGGACGGCGAGCAGGAACAGACCATCGGCTCGGCCTTTATCAACGACGAGTGGAAACCGATCGATCAGGTCATTGTCAACGCCGGCCTCAAGTACGAACAGAACAGCTTTGTCGACGACCCCACCCTGCACTGGAGAGGGGCACTGCTTTACCTGCCCACGCCCGAACACGGCTTCAGGCTCAGCGTGGCCAACGCCTACAGGTCGCCCAACGCCTCCGACCTTTATTTCGAGCGGCATTTCCCCATACCACCTGAGGCGGCGGCCCTCTTCCCTCCGGGCATGGCGCCTGACCTGGCTTCCCTTTACGGAAACGAGGACCTGGACCCGGAGGAGGTACTATCCTACGAGGTCGGATACAGGGGCGTCTGGTTCGAGAGGGTCAACGTGGACGCGTCCTACGCCTAACGCGAATACACTAACCTTATCGCCACCGTGATTACCGACCCCGGCTTCTACGTTACCATACCCCCCTCCACCCAGGTCGGGCCCTTCGACACCGAGTACCAGTACTCCAACGACGGGGAAGCCACCAGCCAGACGGCCGAGCTGGGAATCGACGCCAGGATAACCAGGGAACTCCGGGTCCTGCTCAACTATGGATACGTTCATCTTGACGTGCAAAATTTCGAAAACGACGACGGCATCGAGAAATATTCACCCGAGCACTTCGGAAGGATCGGACTTTCCTATACACACGCCCAGGGCTTCATGGCCGACGTCTCCTGGTCCTATGTCGACGAGGTCGAGGTGTTTCGCAGGGGGGCCAATACCATGCCCTACCTGTTCGAGGACTACTGGAGGATCGACGCCCGCCTGGCCCAGAAAATCCAGTTGTCCGGCGGCGAGCTCGAGGTTGGAGTGGTGGGCCAGAACCTGGGCCAGGAATGGCACGAGGAGTACATGAGCTCGGTGGGGGAGTTCCCTTATCCGATCAGGACCTCCTACTACGGATACCTCGAGTACAGGGAAAAATAAGCCCGAGTAGTAACGCGAGAATATAAAAGCGGCGCCCGGGCCAATATACCCGGCGCCGCTTTCTTTATGACGATTTTCGCTACTTGCTGATAAGCGCCTTGACCCTCGTGCCCTCGGGCGCCATTACCATGGCGGCCTCATCCTCGAACTCCTGCACCGTGCCCCCCTGGGCCCGGGCCTTCTTGGCCAGTTCTCTTCTCTTTTGCGTCCTCTCCTCGGACTCGTAATAGGTCACGATATCCGTCTTGCCGTCGCCGTTTAAGTCAACCAGGTCGAAGTCCGTGGCCGACTCGTACTGGACGCTGTGGTCGGGCAGACGCTCGTAGTTGGCCTCGGCGTTGCCCCAGTAAAAGGTCAGCTTGTCGCCTCCCGTGTCCGCGATCAGGTCAAGATAGCCGTCCCCGTTGTAATCCCCCCCGAAATTGATCAGGGGATGGAAGTTGCCCTCGATAAGGGACCTGAAATCGAAGATCATCCCGATAACGTCGATCTTGTAGTTGAGCAGCACCCGGCGGTCGACCTTGGCGAAGGTCTTGCCCGCGTCCTGGCCGTAACGGCCGTCGGGCCTCATCAGGAAGAGCCGGAACTGGACCTTGATGGCGTTCTCCGTGATCACCTTGAAGGCCTGGGCCGGCGCGAAATGGAAAAAGGGAATCACCAGGTCGAGCTTATCGTCATTGTTGAGGTCGTAAATTCCAAAGTCCACGGCCGCGCTCTCGGAGCGGATTTTCTGGTCCGGCTCCTTTTCGAACTTGAGCCCGGGACGGGCGTAATAGATGTACCGGTCCATCTGGGTCCTCTCCTCCGAGGTGCCCCATTTCATCATGATAATGTCGCCCAACCCGTCGCCGTTCAGGTCCGCGAAGGTCATGGCCTCACCCGCGAAGCCAAGGCCGCGCTCCTCGGGCGGCAAGATGGACCGCTTCTCCTTGACCGCCGGCTTGTCCGGCCAGGACCCGTCCTTGCCCTGGAGGAAAACGCGCAGGGTGTTGTCCACCAGGGTTATAAGATCGAGGCGGCCGTCCCCGTTGAAGTCCTCGATGAAAACGTCGGGGGCCGTGTATTTCACCGTGGTCCTTTTTTCGTAGGTCCTGAAAATAAGGAACTGGTTTATATCGTCCGTGGCCATAATGTCGCCCAGGCTGCCCACCTTGTAGGCCACAAAGGCCGGGCTGTCGATCTTTTTGATCGGCTTCAGCCCCGATCCGTCATAGGAGTTGATGAACGGGCCGTCAAGGGTGGGAATGACAATCTCCTTTTTCCCGTCCTTGTCAAGGTCCCAGAGGAAGCGAAGAAGGATGGGTCTTTCCGCGTGAGCGCCGGACAGGATGGCCCGCGTCCCGCTGATCTCCTTGAAAGTTCCGAACTTGTCGCCCTCGAAGCGGGAAAGACTCACGCCCGAGTCGTCGATGATAACCAACTCGGCCGACTTGTCGCCGTCGACGTCGCCCAGGTCGAAGGCCCTGGCCTCCCGGGGCATCTCCAGGGAGCCGCATTTGCCCGTGAAGCCCTTGCCCTTTTCATGCAGGCACCAGCGGAAAAAGTTTTTATCGCGCATGTCCGAGCGCGTGTAGATCATGGCCAGGTCCAGAAGACCGTCCCCGTTAACGTCGGCCGCGACCCGGTCGTGCCTCTGCCCGTCCATCTCCATCTCGCTGAAGATGAAGAACTCCGAGTCGCCCTCCCCCGCCTCCGAAACGGACGGAGCGAGCAACGAGACGATAATGAACGCGGCGAGACCAAAGATGAAAGACCTTTTCCGATCGCGATCAAGGAGCTTATTCATAACGTGAAATCCCTTTTCTTGACTCCGATGATGGAGACGATGAAAAAAATGGCGAAAAAGATGGAGCAGATAAAGACCATCTTCTGTATGTCCCAGGTCCACCAACTGGCGATCTCGATGCCCGTGGGCAGGTCGTCCAGAATATACATGGGCACGAAACGCTGGCTGGGAAAGCCGAAGGTCATGTATGAAAAAAGGTGCTCCTCGCCGCCCCAGCTTACGGTTATTCCCAGGGTGTTGGGGATGAGGCCGAGAATCTGGAAAAAGATGTACGCGATCAGCCCCATCAGCATGGCCCCACCCATGGTCGAGGAAAAAGCGCTCACCATGAGGGCCATGGCCGCGATGGCGGCGAAGGGAATGAGCAGGAGCATGGTCCCGATAATTATTTCCCTGAACATGTAGGCCGAGGAAAATATTACGTACTCGTTCTCGGTCAGGTCTCCCAGCCCGTAATAGTACCAGCCGGTGACAAGCGCCACGCCCCAGAATATGCCGAAGGCGATGAGCACCATGAGCATGGCCGTTATGTACTTCGAGATGATGAGCTGCATCCTCGTGATCGGCCGGGTGAGTATGTACTTGACCGTCGAGTTGGAGACCTCGAGCGCGAAGAGGAGGCAGATCATCAGGTAGATTATGGGCGCGGCGAAGTCCACGCACCTTATCACCAGGCTGATGGCGAAGGCGTAGCCCGATCCCGACTTGATGGCCACGGCCTGCTCGGCGTGATAGACGAGGTAGGCCCCGAGGAGCGCCGTGCCCAGTATGGCGGCGTAGCCCCCGATGATCAGCCAGTAGTGGCTCAGCTTGACCGCGTCCGCGTACACCAGCCGGGCCACTCCCCGCGGAAACTCGGCCGGTCCTCCTTTTTTGACTTCAGACTCAGTAGACATCCTGACTCTCTCCCGTCAGCTCGACGAAGTATTCCTCGAGGGAGCGGCGCCTCGAGGAAATGGACTCGACCGACAATCCCGCCTCGATCAGGGCCTTGTTGACGGGAAACAGCTCCTGCTCGTTCCGGGCGAACTCGATCGCGCCCTTCCTCACCGCCTCGGCCTCGATCTTGAACCGGTCTTTCAATATTCCCAGGCACTTCTCGTCCTCGCCCGGACCCACGCGGATGACCACCACGTCGGCCCCGCTCCCGATCAGATCGTCCATGCCCCCCTCCTTGATGATCTGTCCTCGGTAGATGATGCCGATTCGGTCGCAGATAAGCTCCATCTCCCCGAGAAGGTGGCTGGACAGGAGGATGGTCGTTCCCTCCTCGCTCCGTATCCGACGGATGAGGTTTCGAACCTCCCGCATGCCCTGCGGGTCCAGACCGTTGGTGGGCTCGTCCAATATTAGCAGGCGCGGCTTGTGCATAAGGGCCAGGCCAATGCCCAGCCGCTGCCGCATTCCCTGCGAGTATCCCTTGACCTTGTGGTCACCCCTTCGGCCCAGTCCCACCAGCTCGAGGGTCTCCTGAATGCGGCCCTCATCCACTCCGCCCGAGAGCCGCCCGAAGAGACGAAGGTTCCTTCTTCCCGACATGTAAGGGTAAAAGGCCGGGCCCTCGACCAGGGCCCCCACGTTGCGGATGGCTTCCCGGAAACGCTTTTTAACGCCGATCCCGAAAATCCTGGCCTCTCCGGCCGAGGGCTCGATGAGGCCGAGCATCATGCGGATGGAGGTGGTCTTGCCGGCGCCGTTGGGTCCGATGAAACCGTAGACGTCTCCCTCATTCACCTTGAGCGACAGGTCCTTGACGGCCTGCACTTCGCCGAAACGCTTGGATATATGGCTGGCCTCGAGGGCGGGCGCGTTGGACATGAGATACTCCTCGCGGATTAAACAATAAAAATCGAATCCCTCACCTAGATGTTACATAACGATCGCTATGGATTCAATCAAGACGGATTCAGCCCGACGGGTCGCCGGTTCAAAACGGTCCCATCAGCCGACTAGGGAAGAGGAGCGGGAGGCGGCTCGCCCACCCACAAGTCCTCGGGGGGTGTCCATTTCCTCCACTCCGGATGCTGGTGTATCTCGACGGCGACCTTGATCATGGCCATGGCTCCATGAATATTGTTCGCCTTCTCCTGGTCGAGGAAATACACGTTGTAGGCCCAGAATATGGGCGACAAGGTCCCGCGGTGGGGTTGGAGGGCCCTGGTGGCCGCGCCCGTGCCGACCTCGACGGTAAAGGGCAGGAGGCCGTAGCGATGGTAAAGGTAATCGTCCATGTCGCCCAGGGTGGGATAAAGAAACATGGCCGGCTCGACCTCGTAGGGGTCGAACTGCTCCGCCTCGTAGGCGTCGCCAAGGCGCTTGAAAAGCTCGTCGTCCGGCGTCGGCTCGATCTCCGTGCCCGGCGGATACAAAATCAACCCGCCCGTGGTGTGGTAATTGAGCGAGAGCAGGATATCGCGCTCGTCAATAAAACGGATGATCGCCGCCGTCTCCGGCTCGCTTAAGGGGAAGGGACCGCGATGGGTCTGAGACAGTTTGTTGGGGGAGCCGGCCGAGTTCTTCATCCTGGCCGGAGCGTCGCCCGGATAGGGGAAGTTCCTGTTCAGGTCCACCCCGTTCGCGTTCTTGCGGATGAAGGTGGTCACGCCCCACTTGCTCTGCATGTTGGCGGCCTTGGCCATGCCGTCGGGATTCAATACGGGAATGAAATATATGTCCGCCGAGTCGCAGGTCCAGGTGGCGGTGGGATCGTCGCCGTATTTCCCGGCCAGATACTCGAGAAGGCCGATGACCATCTGCCCGGCCGCCATCTCGTGGGCGTGAATGTTGCCCGAGACCAGGATTTCCGGCTTGCCGCTCCCGCCGGTGGAAAGCTTGATGTACCGAAGGTCCCAGCCCCCGACGCTCGTCCCGTAGGTCCCGCCGCTAAGAAGATCGGGGTGTTCCTTCAGGAGCTCGTCCATCACCGCCTCCATCTCCCCCATGGTCCAGTAGGGGCGGAGCTTTTTATGCTTGTCCGCCCGGGCGGCCCTGGCCTCCTCTTTCTCCTTTTGCTTTTTTTCCTTCTCGATCTTTTTCAAATGTTCCCTGATCTCTTTCGAGTAGCGCCGGGCCGCCGGGGCCTCGGACGCGTACAAGCCTATCGCTACCGTTAACAGCGCCGCCATGAAAAATCTCAAATACATCTCGCTTCCTTGTCTTAATCCCTTTTACCCGCGAGGCCGGCGCCCGTTCACGCTTTACGCTTGGGCATGACCCCCGCCTTTTCGGCGTCGAAAACGTCCTCCGGCAACCCCAGCTTTTGCAGCTCGCTCTTTATCACCCTGTGGGTGCCGGTCTTGGGCAGGTCCTTTACGAACCGCCAGTAACGGGGCACCGCGAAGTAAGCCAGCTTGTCCTCCAGGAACTCGATAAGCTCCCCGGGCTCGACGCTCTTGCCCTCGACCAGGACCAGGCAGGCCATGATGTCCTCCTCCCCTAGATCGCTGGGAACCCCGTATACCGCGGCCTCCTGAACCGCCGGGTGCTTGAGTATCTCGACCTCGACCTCGTAGGTCGAAACGTTCTCCCCCCGGCGCCGCATGCTCTCCGAGTCGCGGCCCACGAAATAGAAATAACCCTTTTCGTCCTGATATACAAAATCTCCCGTCCGAATCCAGCCGGACTTGACCTTCTTGCCCGTGGCGTCGTCGTTACGGAAATACTCGACCGAGCCGTCGCTTTTCGATTTGCCCTTCCTGGCCTCGAGAAGCAGCTCGCCCCGCTCGCCGGGCGGAACGTCGTTCCAGTCCTCGTCCACCACCCGGACCTTTATGCCAAGCGGCTTGCCTATCGAGCCCTTCGGGGCGTTGCCGATGTTCATGAGCATGCCTCCGCCCCCGTCCACCGCGCCGTAGCCCTCCCAAATCTCGACGCCGAAGCGCTCCTCGAAGCCGGCCCACAACTCCGCCGGGCAGGCGCTGGTCACGATACGGTTCACGTGATGATCGCGGTCGTTGGGCTTCGCCGGCTGCTTCATCAGGATGGGGATCATGGCCCCCAGCAGGTTGAAGGTAGTGGCCTTGTAGAACCTGACCCGGTCCCAGTAGCCGCTGGCCGAGAACTTCTTGTCGAGCGCCACGGCCGCCCCTCCAGCCAGCGCCGTGGTCGAGGTGACGAAAAGGGCGTTGGCGTGATAAAGAGGAAGGCACGTGTACATTATATCGTCCTCATCGATCATGGTCTTGGCCAGGGCCTGGACCAGGGTGAAGGTCGAGTCCCCATGCCGGTACACGACGCCCTTGGGAAGGCCCGTGGTCCCCGACGTGTACATGAGGACCGCCAGGTCGCCCGCCTCCGGCTTATAAGGCGGAGCGATGAGAGGCAGCTTCTCGTCATAGAATCCGGACAATAAGTAACCTCCCTCCGGCGTTCTCTCAGGAGGGGCCTCCTCCACGTCGTCGATAATCACGCTTTTCAGGCCCGGGACCCTGTCCCTAATCTTCTCCACGAACTCGGCCAGGGAGGGATGGACCACCATGTACTTGACCGCGGAGTTGTTCAGGATGTGAGCCAGGCCGTCGCCCCGAAGGGAAGTGTTGGTCGGAACCGCGTACATGCCCATCTTCTGCGTCGCGAAAATCACGTCGAAATAGGCCGGCTTGTTGTCCGTCATGATGGCCAGACCGTCACGGGGGACCGCGCCGATGGACATAAGTCCCTGGGCCACCCGGTTGGCGTTAAGGTTCATGTCGCGGAACGTGAACTGGTCGTCCCCGTAATAAAGGAATATCTTGTCCTTGTATTTGGCCGCCTGGCGCTCGAGTATCTCGGCCAGGTTGGCCTTGCTGGCCACGGACAGGCTTTTCTTCTTGAAGCTGTCGGCCAGGGTCTTGCCCAGGGTCCCGTATTGTATTTGCGTCGCCATTACGTTTTTGGCGAGCTTTCCCATAAACAGCGCCAGATTCATAAGCTTACTCCTTTTGCCTTGACGTTATTGCTTCCCGATCAGTCCGTCCACGATGGTCAGCCGCAGCCGGGAGGGAGACCCCAGAATTTCGGCCGCCTGCCGGGCGTCCCGGAGCCTTCTCTCCTGCGGGTACTCCTGGGTATAGCCGTAGCCGCCCAGGAGCTGGACCCCGTCCATGGCCGAGCGTATGGATACGTCGGCCGCCAGGATTTTCACGGCCATGGCCTCGTCCAGTCCGGCCCCGTTTCCGGCGGCCTGGATCATGGCCTGCCTGAGCGCCAGCCGCTCGGCGGCCATGGTCCCGTACATGGCGCGAAGCCCCGAGTGCTCGTGAATCATCTTCCCGCCCTGGAACCTTTCCATGCCGTACTCGATGGCGTAATCCATGGACGCCTTGAGCGTTCCCAGGCTTATGCCGGCGGCCGCGGCCATGAACTTCCCGTGCAGGGCCTCGAGGCTTTTCTCTCCCGCCATGAGAAGCGCCCCGGCCGTGACCTTCAAGTCCACGAAGTCCACGTGTCCAACCGGGCAGGAGCGAAGTCCGAGCATCTCCGACGGGGCCGGGCGAAGCTCGTCGCCGAGCTCGGCGGCGAACAGGGCGACTTCCCCCTCCAGGTCGGCGGCCACGACCGCCAGCTTGGCCGCGGGCGCGTTGGCCACCATCCGGGCCAGGCCGGACAGAACGTAGCCGCCGCCGTCCTTGATCGCGCTCGGGATTCCTTGCGGGTCGTCGGCCTGAAGATAGAGCGGATAGGCGAGCGGGTCCTCCGAGCCGGACCCCAGGAAGGCGTCCCGAATCTCGGCCGAGCCGCCCCCCGCCAGGGCCTCCACCGCCAGGGCGTGGGCCAGAAGCCCGGCCGCGAACCCCGCGTCCACCTCGGCCACCTTCTCCAGCACCAGGGCCCAAACCCCCGCGGGCAGGCCGACGCCCCCGAAATCCTCGGGCGCCGCGAGCATGGTGAGCCCCGCGTCAAAGGCCCCCTTCATGGCGCCCCGGGCGTAATCGCCGTAGGGATACTCGTCATGCTCGTAAACGCTCTCGCGCAACTCACGGTCGGCGAATTTCTCGGCCGTGTCCAGTATCGCCTTTATTGTCTCGTCGTCGCGGCATATCATGTCTTACTCCTACATGGTGGTGTTGCGGGCGATCAAGCTGTCCCAGACGTGTTTCCGGTTGATCTGGTTGGTCCCCTCGTAAATCTGGAGCAGCTTGGCGTCGCGGAAATACTTCTCCACCCCCGAGGCCTGCTCGAGGCCCGAGGCGCCGCATATTTCCATGGCCAGGTTGGCGTTCTTCATCGCCAGGTCCGTGGCCATGTACTTGGCGGCGGAGGAATGGGCCTGGCCCCGCTGCCTTCGCCTCAGCTCGATCGAGCCCAGGGCGCCGTTGAATATTCTGGTCATGATCCTGGACCTGGCGATCCCCTGGAAGGGACTCGACATCAGCACGGCCTCGGGGGACAGCGCCTGCATCCAGACCATGGCCGGATTGGAAAGAAGGCTCATGAGGCCGTTAACCTCCTCGCACATCCCCGCCGAAAGATATAGCGCCCGACCGATCATGACGTTGGCCAGCATGTCCGCCAGTATCTGCTGCACCCACTGCTCGTCGATCAGGAAACGGCCCTTGAAGCGGGTGGTCCTGGCCGTCTCGACCGCCTTCTCGTAGGCCCCCCTGGCGCAGCCGACGCCGATGGCGGCCACCCCCACCCTCGAGGCCCCCAGCACGAAAAGGATGCGCTCGAAAAAGTCCCTGGTGTCCGTGACGATGGTGTTCTCCGCGGGAACGAAGCAGTCCTCGAACGTGAGCATCGAGGCCGGGCAGGCACGCTGGCCCATCTTATGCTCGTGCTTGACCATCTCGAAGCCCTTGTCGCCGGTCCTGACCATGGCCCCGATCCCGGTGTTGAGCGGGTCCTTGGTGTCCTTGTAGGCGCTCACCATGTGCCAGGTGGCGAAGTGGCCGGTCGAGATGAATATCTTGGTCCCGTTAATGAGGTAGCCGCCGTCAACTTTTTCCGCCGACGTATAAACCCGCGCCGAATGCATGGCGTGCTCGTCCTCCACGTCCGAGCCCGCGCTGGGCTCGGTGTGGGCCGCGCTCATCAAGATCGGCTCGCCCCGCTTCTCGCCATCCACGATCTCCTGGCTGATGCGGCCGAGAAGCTCGAGGTTCATGCCCGCGGCCATGCCGGAAAATCCCAGGTAATGGGCGCCGATTATGTTGGCCAAGCCCGTGCACGCGGCGCACATTTCCTCGAACATGAAGCAAAGCTCGAAGACGTCTCCTCCCCCGCCCCCGAACATGGGAGGAATTACAACCGAGAGCATCCTTTCCTCGGCCGCGCGGCGGCAGAAGTCCCAACAAAGGTAGTCGTGGTCCTCGCGGGACTTCCTGTCCACCTCGAGGGCGATCGGGCGGATGAAACGGTCAGAAAAGGAACGGAAACGCTCCACCGACTTCTCGTAACGCCTGACCCTTAAAGGATGAGTCCCGCGCATGGCCGCCAAAATGGGATAGGCGTCGTCGAAACTCATGTCCATGGGATCGATATATCCCGTCATTGATTCCCCCCCCTGTTCGATAGATGAAAGTGAAATCTAACGATTTCCAAATAACGGCTGTTAAACGACGGTCTCTACTTCTATCAGGATGAAGACAAATAATCAATATCAACTCATGTTTTTTTTATAAAGAGAAAGACCGAGGCTTCCGATAAATCGAACTGCCCCGTCATTATCCGGGACGGCGGGCGTTGAAAAGGTGGCCGAATATTGGTACTTAATCAACTATATCAAATACTTAACTCCGGAGAGGCGCCGGGTTTTCGCTTCTTCTTCATTGGGCAGTTTTTATGATCGGCCCTTTCCTCACCGTTTTTATCGACCGATAAAGAGCAGCCCGAACAACCCGAGCAAGGGTCTTTGCCCTCGTTCTTGATGGACGATCGCGCCGAAAAGAAAAGGTACGCGGCGGCAACGGCTACTATGACGAGTACTATTATGGTTTCCCACACTCGGCTACACCTCATATTTACGACAGGCCCAAAAGTTTTCCTCCCCACCAGACCGCCGCCGACGCCAGGTAGGCCGCGGTGGTGGTGGAGACAAGCATGAGGGCGGCCCATTTCCACGAGCCCAACTCCCGATAAGTGACGGCCACGGTGGCCATGCAGGGAGCGTAGAGGAGCACGAAGACCATCATGGCGTAGGCCCGCAGCGGGGAGAAGAAGGGGTCGGCCCGAAGCACGGCCCGCAAATCTCCCTTCTCGCCGCCGCTCTCTCCCAAGCTGTACAATGTGCTCATGGTGGAGACGACAATTTCCTTGGCCGCGAAACCGGCGAAAAGGGATACGCCCACCTTCCAGTCGCCAAGGCCCGCCGGCTCGAGGACCGCGGCAATGCCCCGGCCGATGGTACCGGCGTAGCTGTTCTCCATCTTTTCCCTTTGCGCCGCGAGCTTTACCTCCTCCGGGGCCGACTCGAGGCCGCCGGCCTCGGCCAGGGCCTTCTCGATCTCGGGCGAGTACCGGGTCTGGCGCGGGAAATTGGAGAGGAACCACACCACCAGGGACATGGCCAGGATGATGGTGCCCGCCTTTTTTGTGTACATCCAGGCCCTCTCCCACATGTGGAGGGCCACGCTCTTGAGAGTGGGCACGCGGTAGGGCGGAAGCTCCATCACGAAGGGAGTGGGCGGCCCCTTCACCACGTAGGTCCTGAGAAGCTTGGCCATGACCATGGCCACCACCACGCCAAGTATATACAGGGAGAACACCACGTTGCCCGCCCTGGCCGGCGGGAAGAAGGCCCCCGCCAGGAGCACGTAAACGGGAAGCCTGGCGCTGCAGCTTATAAACGGGCAGACCAGCACCGTGGTGATCCGGTCCCTTTCGTTCTCGAGTATGCGAGCGCCCATGATGGCTGGAACGTTGCACCCGAAGCCCAGGAACATGGGTATGAAGCTCTTGCCGTGAAGACCCACCAGGTGCATGACCCTGTCCACTATAAAGGCGGCCCTGGCCATGTATCCCGAGTCCTCCATGATCGAGACCATGAGGAAAAGGATCACGATGTTGGGAAGGAAAACCATCACCCCGCCCACCCCGGCTATGGCCCCGTCAACCAGAAGCGATGACAGCATGCCGCCCGGCAAAGCGGCCGCGACCGTCCCGCCCAGGGCGGAGAAGGCCGAGTCGATCAGGTCCATGAGGGGGGCCCCCAGGGTAAAGGTCGCCTCGAAGGTGAGCCACATGAAAAACAGGAAGATGGGAAGACCCAGAACGCGGTTGGCCAGCACCGTGTCCACTTTGTCCGTCAGGGTGCGCCTTCCCTCGACGGTCAGGCTCACGGCCTCGGACACGGCCCCATGCACGAAACCGTAGCGGGCGTCGGCCAGAAGTATCTCGGGGTCGTCGCCTATCAGCATCCTTACCCGCTCCTGCTCGGCGTGGGCCTTCTCGAGCACGGCCACCTCGCCGGCGTCTCCCATGAAATCGACCATCTCCCCGTCGCCCTCGAGGAGCTTGATGGCCAGCCAACGGGGGTCGTACTTTCCCTGCTTTCCTCCTTTCTCGATCTCCCTTTGGATGCTCTCGACCGACCGGTCCAGCTCGGCGCCGAACCGAACGTCGGCCGAGGGAGGAGCGCCCTCGTCGGCGATTTCCATGACTTTATCCAGGAGCCGGTCCACTCCCTCCTCCCTGTATCCCACGGTGGGAACGATAGGTAACCCGAGAAGGGTCTCGAGATGGCCGACGTCGATCTTTATGCCGCGCTTCTTCACCTCATCCATCATGTTGAAGGCGAGGATGAGCGGTATCTTCATGGCCATGAGCTGCACGGAGAGATAAAGGTTTCGCTCGAGGTTGCCCGCGTCCACCACCTGCACCACCACGTCCAGGTCCTCGTCGAGCAGCGCCCGCCTGGCCACCAGTTCGTCCGGCGAATAGGCCGAAAGGCTGTAGGTGCCTGGCAGGTCGATAACGTGGATGGACCTTCCTTGATACTCGGCGTCTCCCTCTTTCCTCTCGACCGTCACTCCCGGGTAGTTGCCCACGTGCTGCCGGGCCCCGGTGAGGGCGTTGAAAATGGTGGTCTTTCCGGCGTTGGGATTTCCCGCCAGCGCCAGGGTGATATTTTTTTTACGGTCTTTCATTCATTTCTCCGTTATTGGCCGCCCTATTATTAGGATATCCTAACTATGGCGCCATAAAACAAAACTCACTTCTCAAGAGGCTTTACCTCGATGCCATCGGCCTCGGACCTGCGGACGCTGAGATGATAACCCATGATGTAAATCTCGATCGGATCGCCAAGTGGAGCGACCCTTTCCACCTCGAGCCGGGCCCCCGGCACCACCCCCATCTCGATAAGACGCTTCTTGATCTCGCCGATGGCGCCTATCTTTTTAATTTCAGCCGCGCCGCCAACCGGCATCTCGCTGAGAGGCATGGTTGTTTCCATCCGTTTTATCTCCTTAATATCAATCTCTTAAATCATTACGGCAGATCGTCCACCATTATCTTGGCCGCCACGCCGCAGCCAAGCGAAAGTCTCGATCCCTTTACCTCGACGATCATGGGACCGCCGTGGTTTTCAAGCACGCGAACCTCGGAGCCGGGATACATGCCCATGGCCGTAAGCTTGCTTTCCATCTTTTTACCGCCCGAACTTCGAACTATTTTTACCTTTCTTCCCGGGGCCACCGAGCAAAGGGGAAAGGCGCTTCCCAGCCGCGCCCTGGGACAGGTCTTGCATTTCTCTTTTAGGTCGCCGATGACCGTAACGCTTCCTTTTCCGGAGCCGCTTGAAATCCCAGGCTCGGCCCCCGTCACCGGGCAGGTGAAATTATCGTCAAATTGCTTTGAATGTTTCATCTTCGTCTTTCAGTTAGTATAACCTAAATTTCCCTTAAATAAAATGGCCCGCCGCCGGGAATTTTTCCGTCGCCGGGACTGGCCGTTTTCATTCAAGATTTCCGCTCCTTTAAATATTTCCTGAACGACTCTCCTTTCAGTCTGCCGTCGTCGGGACCCATCGAGCGAAATTCCTCGAGGGCAATAAAGCGCTCGATGGCCTTGTCGCTCAGGGTATGCTCCATTTTACAGGCGTCCTCCTCGGCCACCTCCGCGTCAAGACCCAGGACCTCCTCGAGGAAACGGCGCAAAACCATATGTCTTTTCATCACTTCCTGCGCTATCTTCCGGCCCCGTTCCGTTTTCGTCACCGCGCCGTAATGGTCGTGGTCCACCAACTCGTGCTCGACAAGGTGCTTTATCATTCCAACCACGCTGGGCCGGGTGACTTTCAGCTTTCTGGCAATGTCGCTCACCCGCACCTCGGGGCATCCCGTCTCCGCCTCGATCTCGAGGATGGCCTCGAGGTAATCCTCCATGCTCTCGGTTATTTCTTCTTTTTTGTTGTGCCTTGATTTCCTCGGACTCAATTCGACCTCCCTTGTCCCAATATAGTAGGATAACCTAACAATGTCAAGCCTTTTTTGCTCATGTCCCAACGCAAATGTTTTCTCCTTTTATTACCGGCACTTCTCTGCAAAAAAGATTTCGGATTGCCTTTTTTGAATTGACGACTTTTGAATGATATGCTCGCCTTATCGTCGGAGGAACGCCATTAAACCGCTCCGGCCAAGAATAACTTAATGAAACTGGCCCTTGTCACATGCCCCTTTTTCACTAACGGCGACTGGCCCCCCCTGGGACTGTCCTGTATAAACGGGGCGCTCAGGGAGGAGGGAATCGAGCCGGTCTGCTTCGACTTCAACTTTACGACCTACAAGGACAACCCCGATCTGCTCCATCTCCTCTACCACATGGTGAGCTTCGCCGGCTTGACCGACCGTGTGGTCTTCGTTCTTAGGCCAGAGTTGATCCTCAACTTCCTTTACAAGGAGGATTATCCCGATTTCAAATGGCCTCCCCTTTTCAGCGGGCCCGAGGCCGGCGCGGGGGCCATGCTCTACCTGGGCATGAAAGCCGCCGCCAGGGAACAGGCCCGGACCGTCCTGTCCCATAAGCCCGCGGCCGCGCTCTTTTCCACCTATATCAGCAACATGGCCTGGAGCCTCCTCGTCGCCAAGTGGATAAAAAAACTCAGTCCTAAGACGCCGGTCGTGTTCGGCGGCCCCGGCGTGGGGCTTCCCGAGGTCCAGACCTTCCTTTTGGCCGCGGGTTTCGTCGACGCCCTCGCCGTGGGCGAGGGAGAGATGACGGTCGCATATCTGGCTCATGACCTGGAGGCGGCCCTGGCGGGAGACGTCCCGGGCGTGGCGGTGATGAAGCACGGAGCGGTCAAGCTCGACCCGAGACCATCGGCGCCACTCCAGGATATTCCTTTGCCCAGCTTTGCCGGGCTTCCCCTGCCCGGCCTGTCGGTCAAGGACTACGCCGCCAACCGGCCCAACAAGTACAGGACCCCATTCTTCCACGGCCTTCCGGTCTATAGCTCGCGCGGGTGCGTGAACCGCTGCGCCTATTGCTCGGAGACGGCCTACTGGAAAGGATATCGCCTCCGCGAGCCCGGGGCCGTGGTGGACGAAATACAAAGGATTTCCGAGGAGACCGGGGAGAGCCACTTCCTTTTCGGCGACAGCGCGGTCAACGGAAGGCCCGCCTGGCTGATTGATTTCCTCGAGGCGGCCTCCTCCCGGCTTGGCTATCCCAGTCTGTGCGCCTACATGATGGCCCGGCCCGAGCTTGACGCGGAGACGGCCAAGCTTATAAAGCGAGCCGGGTTCGGCCACGTGGTCCTTGGGGTGGAGACTTTTTCCGGCCGTCTTCGCCATAACATGAACAAGCGGCACGGGGATGACGAGTTATTCGACGCCATACTCAACCTGACGCGGGCCGGCGTTCACGTAAAGTCCAACTTGCTGGTGGGTTTTCCGGGCGAGACGGAGGAGGACTTCGAGGTATCCTTATCCTATATCCGACGCTGGAGGGAAACTCCCGAGTCGGAAAAGGGCCCCGGTACCCTCTTCTGGGACGCGGGTCATCCGGTCAGGCTCGAGGCGTATTCCGATTTATACAACAACCCGGGAAAGCACGGGATCGTCATCGAGGACTCTCCGGTCCCGCCTCTGCCGGACGGTCTGTCCCGCGTGGCCGAGGCGGCCGCCCATCTTTTTAAAAATTGGTGCGCCCCGGGCCGGGAGGACTTGAGTCTCCGGGCGAAAATCATGCGTGAGGAAGCGGCGAGGAAGTAGCGCCGCCCAGGGAGGACTATTGAAAGACTTGCTTGGAACTCCCTTTCCAGCGGTGGGAGTAAAGATTTATAAAATGGAGGACGAGACGGTCCCGCCCGGGGCCTTTCGTGATTACGCCGGTACATCGTATTGCGAGGCGGTTATGAGGGCGACCATGGGCGAGCCCCAACTACTCAAGCCGGGCTCGATTTCGGTGTGCCGATGGTCCCCCCCCGTGCTCGGGCTCAAGGAAGCCGAGAGCGACTTCGAGAAGGAGCGCGAGCCCAAACTTCCTTTCCTCATTTCCGCCGCGGCCGTGGCCCGTCTTGCCGATTGGCCCGCCGAGGCCGGCGACCCGGATATAGTCCTCCTCCGGGGCGAGCGCCGCTACTTCGAGAAAATCCTCGAGAAGGCCGGACCCGACGCCATCTACGACGGCGACGGATCGATCGACAAAACCATGGTCCCCGCCCTGACGGGCAAGGGCCCCGTCCATCCGGCCAAGGCCGCCCTGGTGAAGGCGGTGAACGCCCTGCTCGACTTCATGGGCCGTTTCAAGGCATGGAACAAGCTCACGGTGTGGATGTTCAAACGGGAAGGGACAAGCCGCGTCCTCAACTGGATTCTCGACCGGGCCATGGCCAACATGAGCATGTGCAGAAACTCGACCGTGATTCCCTATCTGACGGGAAGGATCAACGTCTCCCACTTTTGCACCGGCGGCATATCCTGGGGAAAAAACCCTCCCCATTACATGACGGGAGGAGTGCCTTTTCCGATCTATAAAAGGATCGAGTCCTCGATCGGGAAATGATCGTGCCGGCGTTTGCTTCTTTTCGCTTGCGCCGCGCCGTCACCTGGACTATTAATGGTTATCGAGAGTTGTATAAGGGAGGGCGCGCCATGAACAAGCTTTTAATCGTTATTATTGGACTGGCCCTTGTCCTCGCGGCGGGGTGCCCGAAGAACGTGAATCCCGAGGCCCACGTTAACCGGGAAAGTCCCGCGCCGGCCCTCGCTCCTCCTCCCGCGCCGGCCAAGCCCTCCGGCGTTCCTCTCAAGACCTACCGCGACCGGGCCAATAGCTTCAGCGTCGAGCTTCCGGCCGACTGGAGGGACGTCAACGTCGCGGGGGCCTCGGGCCTCAAGTTTATCAAGGACGACAAGGGGAACGCCATCATCATCTCCGTTCAGGAAACGGGCATGGGTGAATTTCTTGACGTGGATAACCTGCCCGAGTCGGAAATATACAACATGGTGGACATGGCCGCGGGACAAATCAAGTCGATTTACCCCGACACCGAGGTCATATCGAGGGGCGTAAGAAGCCTGGGCGGCAAAAAAGCGGGCTACGCCAATCTCCGGTCGGAATCGGAATACATGGGCATTAGGATGCCCGTGCTGCTCATGACCTACGTGACCTATCACAAGGGCAAGATGGTCTCGATCACGGCCGGTTCCAAGGAAAGCGAGTTCAAAAGATACGCGGGTCAATTCGAATACTACGTCTCGACCTTTCGTTTCGACGACTGAGGCCGGCTCGCGCGAGGGAGGAAATCCATGGCGACAACTGGAATAGTAAGGGACGTTTTTTACACGAGGCACGACACGGGCCCGGGCCATCCCGAGTCCTCCCGCCGGCTCGACTCGATTTACGCCGAGCTTGACCGGAGAGAAATCATGGACCAGGCCCAGTCCATCGACAAGCGGGAGGCCCTGCCCGAGGAACTCATGAGAGTCCATACCCGCGAGCACGTCCAACTCGTGGCCTCGACGGCGGCCCGGACCGCGGCCTACCTGGACGGCGACACGCCCACCAGCCCGGACTCCTTCAAGGCCGCCCTCCTCGCGGCCGGCGGACTCATGAACGCGACCGACGCCGTCATCCAGGGAGACGTGAAAAACGCCTTCGCCCTGGTGCGCCCGCCGGGACACCACGCCGAAAGCTCCCAGGCCATGGGGTTCTGCCTGTTCAACAACGTGGCCGTCGCCGCCATGCACGCCATCGAGAAACGCGGCAAAAAACGCATACTGATAATCGACTGGGACGTGCATCACGGCAACGCCACCATGCACTCCTTTTACAAGGACCCGAGGGTGATGTATTTTTCCACCCACCATTACCCCTTTTATCCGGGCACGGGCAGGTGGGACGAGATAGGCGACGGCGAGGGCAAGGGCTACACGGTCAACGTGCCCTTCCCCGGCGGCTGCGGAGACGGCGAACACGATAACGCCTTCTCGAGGATTTTCGATCCCGTGGTGAAGGCGTACAAGCCCGACCTCATCATGGTCTCGGCCGGGTTCGACGCCCATTATCGCGACCCCCTGGGCGGGATGCGCGTGACTGAGGAGGGCTTCCAGCGCATGACCCGCAGGGTCCTCGAGTGGGCCGACGAGTTCTCGGACGGACAGGTGGTGATGACCCTGGAGGGCGGGTACAACCTCGAGGCCCTGGCCAACTCCGTCGCCGACGTCATCGAGGTATGCATGGGCAAAAAGCAGGCGCCGGGCGGCGACCTGGACTCGACCGACGGGTTCGAGGCCGTAAGGCCCAAGGTGGCGGGGGCCTTGTCGGGCATATGGAAGGGACTGGACTAGGGATCCGACCGCCTCAATTCAGGGTCGCCCACGCATTTTGCGTGGGTGAGCGTAGCGAACGGGCTTTTGGTCCCGGAATCGGGGGCATTTGCCGACGTTTGTTGGCGGCTTCCAAACGGCGAGGGACGATCGCGCGTTCAATTGTCGGCTTGTTTGCCGAATCGCTTCATTACCATTTAGATGACGCGACGACCCGACAAAAAGAGGCGGTCACTGGACTAGGGCCGCGTCGTTATCAGGGGATCAGTCTCCGCTCCGAAACTGGCGCCAGAGCCTGTCCAGGCGGCTCGAGTAGATCATGTCGAAAAGGTCCAGGCGGTCGGGGAACATGCTCTCGCAAAGGGAGCGGACCTCGTCCACCCGGGCGGCCAGCTCGGTCCGGCTCGATATCTTGCCTTTCATCACGTCGGAGGCCACAAGGTCAACCAGCCGCCGTAGTTCCTTGGCGTTCTCCTTCTCTTTTTTCCATTCCATATATGTGGCCATGCGAGGACTCCGGCGGGCCGGCCAGGGCCGATGAGGATTATTCGCGGTCCCGCCTATCCCTAGGGTAATAAAGAAAAGCGGAGGCGCCAAACAAGGCCGTCCCCGCCCGATATGCCCCGGCGGCCCTACTTCGAGTAGTCGTAAAAGCCCCTGCCGCTCTTGCGGCCCAGCCAGCCGGCGTCGACGTATTTCCTGAGGAGCGGGCAGGGCCTGTATTTCGAGTCGCCCAGGCCCCGGTGAAGGACCTCCATGATGGCCAGGCAGGTATCGAGACCAATAAGGTCGGCCAGGGTCAGGGGGCCCATGGGATGGTTCATGCCCAGCTTCATGACCTGGTCGATGGCCTCGACCGTGCCCACTCCCTCCATCAGGGCGTACACGGCCTCGTTGATCATGGGCATGAGAATCCGGTTGGAGATAAACCCCGGATAATCGTTGGCCTCGACCGGGACCTTGCCCATCTTCTCCGAAAGGTCCCGCGTGAACTCGAAGGTCTCACGCGAGGTGGCGATGCCGTTGATGATCTCCACCAGCTTCATCACCGGCACCGGGTTCATGAAATGCATGCCGATCACCTTCTCCGGCCTCACGGTCGCGGCCGCTATCCTGGTGATCGAGATCGAGGAGGTGTTGCTCGAGATAATCACGCCGGGCTTCACTATCTTGTCCAGGCCCTCGAAAACCTTAAGCTTGATCGAAAGGTCCTCCGATACCGCCTCGACCGCGAAGTCCACCTCCGCGAAGGCCTCGAGGGAATCGGCCAGGGAAATCCGGCCCAGGACCTCGTTCTTTTGGTCCTCCGTGATCTTCTCCTTTTTCACCTGGCGGTCCAGGTTCCTCGAGATCACGGACTTGCCCCGTTCCGCCAACTCGAGGGAAACGTCGCTCATCACCACGCTGAAGCCCGTCTGCGCCGCCACCTGGGCTATGCCGTTGCCCATCTGGCCCGAGCCGATTACGCCGAATTGCTCGATGTTCATCTCGTCTTCCTCCTCAAATCAGATCGTAACATTGTCGTTGAAAGGACTCGGCCATGCAAGCCGTAAGAGTTAACGCCCCAGAGCCACGCGGCCCGCGTATACCGCAAAGCCCGGGCAAGGCCGCCGCTCTTTTTCCGCGTCCCGTCCTGATCAGAATCCCTTGTACTCCGGATGCTCGTCCCTGGTGACACGGGTGGCGTCGAGCACTATCTCCTTGGGGCCGGCGCCGCCGTTCAATATCTTCACCGCCTCCTCAATGGCCTCCTTGGCCCCGTTCTGGTAAACGAAGGTGGCGTCGAGCTTGCCCGCCCTGATCATGTCCACCGCCTCTCCCTGGCCGTCGATGCCCACGAAGACCATGTCCTTTTCCCGGCCCACCGCCTCGGCCGAGAGGAAGGCCCCGATGGCCATCTCGTCGTTGTGAGCGTAAACCGCGTCTATGTGGTCGTGGGCCTGGAGGGCGTTGTCCATTATCTGCTTGGCCGGCGTCCGCTTGTAGTCACCCGACTGGTCCACGATGACCTCGATCTCGGGATGCTTCGCGATGACCTCGTGGAAGCCGTCGTGCCGCTCCTGGGTGGGCGTCGCTCCCAGGATGCCCTGGATTTCGACTATCTTGCCCTTGCCGCCCAGCTTCTCGGCCATGTACTCGCCGGCGGCCCGCCCGATCTCGAGGTTCGAGGCCCCGATAAAGGTGGTGTACTTGTCGCCCAGGACCTTTCTGTCAAGCACGATCACCGGGATGCCGCGGTCATGGGCCTTGGCCACGGCCTCCGTGAGGGGCGCCGCCTCCCGCGGGCTGATGATTAGGAGGTCCACCCCCTTGACGATGAAGTTCTCCACGTCCGCTATCTGCTTGGCGTTGCGGTTCTCCCCGTTGGCCACGATCAACTTGACGCCCAGAGCCTCGTCGGCGGCCGCCTTTAACTGGTTGTTCATGTTGATCCGCCAGGGGTCCTCGAAGGTGCTCTGGGAAAAGCCGATCAAAAAGGACTTCTTCGCCGGGGCGGGCGCCGCTTCCGATTTATCGGCGCCTTGCTTCCCCTTGTCCTCACCCTTGCATGAGTAGGCCGAAAAAGCGGCCAGGCCGATGAATAAAAAGCCAATAATGAGAGTCCTGATTTTCCTCATGGTAATGCCTCCTTGCCGGTCGGTATTGCTTTCTAAGACGCGGGACTATTTTATGGCCCCGGCGGCGGCGCGTCAAAGATATTCGGGAACTCCTCGTCCTCGAACCCCTTGGGCATCATGCCCCTGGTAAGGTAATAATAAAAAACCACCAAGGTCGCGTCCACCGGGACCATTATAATGAAAAGGGAGTACTGATACATGGAAACGACAAGGGACGATTTGTCGCTTGCCTCCATAATGAAACTCACGGCCAATACGGGCAACGCGTTAATCAGGCAGATAACGGCCGTGGGCAAGAGAAGGGAAAGAAGGAGAGCCAGGTTGCGCTTAAAGGCGTCCCGAAGGCCCCGCCTCTCGAAAAGGATAACCAATTCCATGTAGGGCAAAAGGAAAACGAACAAAGGATATATTAAGAATAGAAGCCCTCCAAAGTAGAAAAAATTTATGAGAAAATGGTAAGCGAAAAACACGCCGAAAACGGGACGAAGCCAAATAAAAAAGTCCCTCCAGCCCTTCTTCTCGCCACGAAGCCGCGACCATACGACGAAAAAGAAAAGGGAACTGAAGATCGAGTCCATGGCCGCGTGCAGGGGGATATACAAGACGGCGATGAAGGACAGGTTTTCCTCGCCACCGATTTCCCTGGCCATATCGAGGACGTCCTTGAGGGACTGGTCCAGCCCGAACTGGCAGCCGAGGTAGGCCACCATTACGGCAAGGATGGGCCAGGAGTTGGCCAGAACGAAAAGCGCCGTCCTGGCCAGGGTCCTGAGAGCGGCCATGGTCAGTCGCGCTCCTTTTGGAGAAGGACCGCCAGGATGATGATGGCGCCCTTTAACACGCGCTGGAGGTTGGGATCGACCCCCCGCAGGCCCAGAGCGTTGTTGAGCACCCCGATAATCAAGGCGCCGATGAGGGTCCCGCCTATTCCACCCCTTCCACCCATGAGGCTGGTCCCGCCTATGACCACGGCGGCGATGGCGTCAAGCTCGAAACCCACCCCGTCGTCGGGGCGTCCCGCGTTCTGAATGGACGTGTAGATCATGGCCGCCACTCCGCAGAGGGCGCCGCAAAGCGTGTAAACGAGTATCTTCACCCGCGCCGCCGGCACTCCCGCCAGCATGGCCGCCGGCTCGTTCGAGCCCACGGCGTAGACGAAGCGGCCGAACCTGGTCCGAGTCAGGATGAAGTAGCCCGCGGCGGCCGCGGCGAGAAAGATAATGCCGGGCCAGGGAATCTTGACGACGGCCAGGTCGAGGTCCTTGCCCAGGGCCGCGAAGGCCTCCGGCTGATCCCCGTAAACGTCGATGCCTCTTCCGCCGGTCCAGAGGAAGGCCAGTCCCCTGGCCACGCTCATCATGGCCAGGGTCACGATAAAAGGCTGTATCTGGGCCATCTCCAGGCGGGGCGGGCGGGTCTTGGCGAGCTTGGCCTTGAGCCGGAGGAAAACCCAGCCGGGAAGAGACTTCGAGTAGGTGATGAAAAAACCGTTCGCCAAACCCAGCGCCGCTCCAGCGGCGACCCCCGCCGAGAACACCAGGGCCGCGTAAACGGCCGAGCCGCCCGGCGAGCTCTCGATAAGGTAGGCCGCCACCACGGAGGAAAAGGCGAGCAGGGACCCGACGGAAAGGTCTATCCCGGCGGTGATGATCACGAAGGTCATGCCCACGGCCAGTATGCCGTAATGAGCGTTTTGCCTGAGGATGTTTCCCAGGTTCTCGGGCTTGAAAAAGGCGTGGAGTATCCTTTCCTCCGGCTCCACGAACAGGTCCCAGAACGCGGTGAGGAGCATGGCCATCCCGATGAGGACCGCCAGGGGAAGGAGCTTCTCGCGGGCCTTGTCCAGGTTTGACGGCCCGCCGGCGGGGAGATCGATGGAAACCGTTTTTTCTTCAGGTTCTTTCATCTTCTTCGTCCGATTATTGGAGGTCATGCCATGAAAACGATTATAGATACTATCAGCGAGGCGCAAAGCGGTCAAAGCGCCATCTTTAGGGGACGAAAATTTTTTTTAATAACGCCTCATCTCAAGAGAACTCTCCCGGCGATCGAGTTGTCTTTAGAATATGTAAAGAAAGGAAAACCATAGTAAGATTGAATTTCATTCTTGACGGGAAGAGATAGCGTGCTTATCATTTTACCCGTATTTTTTACGGCTTTTTTCAGCCGGGATGAATGGCCTGAATCCTGGGCCCTCGTTCCCGGCCTGGAAAAACGATCGGCACGGCGCGAAAAAACTTCTCGGAAAGGAAATATAAGCCAACGGGTTGATTGCGAAAGATGAGCCGAAGCAGTCGTCATATTTTACTTTTAATAACGTTACTGGCCGCCCAACTGGCCGGCGCGGCGGCGATGGGCCAGATGGAGCTTCCGCCCCCCAATCTCGGGTCTCCTCCAGCGCGAGGCGATAAGGACCATCCCCAAGTATCCGGAAACTCGGGCCAGGCCCCGGGCGACTCGGCCCAGATTCCGTTTAAGCCCCCGCCCGAAGTAAGCGTCAGCGCCCGTCTCGACCGGACCCATGTCCCCAGGGACGAAAGCTTAAGTCTCATTATTACTCTCGAGTGGACCGAGAGCGCCCTCGAGGTCAATCCTCCTCTCGAGTTCGATTTCCCCGACCCGCCCTCCGGCGAGGGCTTGACGTTGTTTGCCAACCGGCTTTACTCGGTAACCGAGCTTAAAAAGAACTCGGTCACGGTTACCCGGACATACGAGTACGAGTTTCGCGCCGACGTGGAGGGAGAGACTAAAGTCGGCCCCGTGTCCATCGCTTATAAAAGGACAGGATCGGAAGAAGCCAGGGACCTCGAGACCCAGCCCCTGCCCGTGACCGTTACCGCGCCCCGGCTGAGGCTGGGGAAAGCCGTAAAGAGCGGCCCCGGCCTGGCCGTAATTATCGTGGCTCTTGTCGCGGCCGTCGCGGGCCTGGTTGTCTCGATCGTCCGGGCCCGGCGAAAAAAACTCGAGGCTGAAAGACCGGTCGCGCCGGAAAAGACGGTCCACGACGAGGCGGCGGAGGGCCTTCTCGCGGCGGACCGACTTCGCATGGCCGGGAGAAACGACGAGTATATGAACGCGGTCCAGGCCGCGGTGAAAAGATACGTCCGGGACGCCTTCGGCAAGCGCGCCCGGACCGCGGACGAGGAAAAACTGGCGGCCCTGGTCGCCTCGAGACTGGGCGAGGAATGGAACGAGGGGCTGGCGGACTTCTTCCGGGTGGCCGGTGAGGTCAGGTTCTCGGGCCGCGAGCCGACGCGCGAGGAAATGGACAAGGTCATGGCCTTTGCCCGCTCCCTGGTGGCCCGGGCCAAGGCGGAAACGGAGACTTCAGGCGGCGCCTGAGCGGCGGCATACATAAATCGGCGTCTGAAAAATACCGAACGGGGGAGAGAGAAAAATGACGATGGAAATGCGGGAGATTCAAGACAAGGTCCAGGAACAAAGCAAGTTCGTGGACGCGGTCCTGGGCGAGGCCGGAAAGGTTATCGTTGGGCAGCGGCGCATGCTCGAGCGTCTTCTGATAGCCCTTCTCGCCGACGGTCACGTTTTGTTGGAGGGCGTTCCCGGGCTGGCCAAGACCCTGACCATCCGGACGCTGTCGGACGTGATAAGGACGAGCTTTCGGCGCATCCAGTTCACTCCCGACCTTTTGCCCGCGGATATAGTTGGCACCCTGATCTACGACCCTCGCGAGGGTACCTTCACGCCGAAAAAGGGGCCCATCTTCGCGAACCTTATTTTGGCGGACGAGATCAACCGGGCCCCGGCCAAGGTCCAGAGCGCCCTGCTCGAGGCCATGGCCGAGCGTCAGGTGACCATCGGCGACGCGACCTATAGGCTGGACGAGCCTTTTCTGGTGATGGCCACTCAGAACCCGATCGAACAGGAGGGCACTTATCCTCTTCCCGAGGCCCAGGTGGACAGGTTCATGCTCAAGGTCGTGGTCGATTATCCGGACAAGAAAGAGGAACTGGAGATCATGGAGCGGATGGCGGGCGAGGCCGCCCCCAAGGCGAGCCAGGTCATAGGGCCGGAGGATATCATCGCGGCGCGCGAGGCCGTGCGCGCCATTTACGTTGACCCGAAGATCAAGCAATACATAGTCGACGTGGTCTTCGCCACCAGGGACCCGGCCTCCCACGGGCTGAAGGAAATGGCGGGAATGATCGCCTACGGCGCCAGTCCCCGCGCCTCGATTTACCTCAACCTGGCGGCCAAGGCCCATGCTTTTCTAAGGCGCCGGGGCTACGTGACCCCGGAGGACGTCAAGGCCGTCGGGCTGGACGTCCTCCGCCATCGCGTGATCGTGACCTACGAGGCCGAGGCGGAGGAAATAACGAGCGACGCCGTGGTGCGCCGGGTTTTCGACAACGTGGAGATACCGTAAGGAACAAATCCATGGCTCTCGAGCAAAGACATGAGGCGGGGCCGGGGGGCGAGGAGTCGATCCGCGACGTCCTTAAAAAGGTCCGCCGCGTCGAGATAGCCACCAGGAGGGTGGTCAACGAGGTCATGGCCGGCCAGTACCACAGCGTGTTCAAGGGCCGGGGCATGGAGTTCGCCGAGGTGCGCGAATACCAGCCGGGCGACGACGCCAGGATCATCGACTGGAACGTGACCGCGAGGGCGGGGACCCCCTTCGTCAAGATATTCCATGAAGAGCGCGAGTTGACCGTGATACTGATGGTCGACGCCAGCTCGTCTCTTTTCTTCGGCACCCGGGACAGGACCAAGGCGGATTTGGCCGCCGAGCTTTGCGCGCTTCTGGCCTTCTCGGCCATCCAGAACAACGACCGGGTGGGGCTCATCATATTCACGGACAAGGTCGAGCGGGCCATACCTCCTAAAAAGGGAAGAAAACACGTGCTCCGCATCATCCGGGAGGCCATGTTCTTTCGGCCCCGCGGCAAGGAGACCGACGTCGAGGCCGCTCTCGAGTACTTGTCGCGAGTATATAAAAGGAAAGCCGTGGTCTTCCTCATTTCCGACTTCATGGCTGAGGGATACGAGAAGGCCATGCGGATAGCCGGCAAGCGCCACGACCTTATCGCCGTGCCCCTTTCCGACCCTCGGGAGCTCGAGCTCGAGCCCGCGGGCCTGGTCGAGCTCGAGGACGCGGAAACGGGCCGGACCATGACGGTCGACACCAACGACGAGAGGACGAGACAATTGTTCAAGGAAATGGGCATGGGCCATGAAAGGGACCTTGAAAGCGCGTTTCGGTCGGCGGACCTGGACGCCATACCCATAAGGGCCGGAGAGCCTTACGAGAAGTCCTTGATCAAGTTTTTCAGGACCAGGGCAAGGAGGACGTAATGGCCGATGAAAGAGACCAAAAAGGAAAACAAGAGGAAAAAACGGATATAAAGGCCGAGTCCTCCTGGATAAGCGCGTCGAATATAATAATCCTGACCCTGCTTTTGGGGATAGTGGTGCTCGTCTATATCGAGATCGGCTCGGTGTATAAACCGGATGGGGAAGGGTCCATGATCGCGGCTTCCGCCCTCGAGTCAAGGGGCCTTTTCAAGGCGGCCCTCGACGAGTACGACCGCTACCGGTCCATGACGACCATGAGCAGAAAGGAAGAAGCCGAGCTTTTATACAAGCAGGGAAAACTGGCGGAGGACAAACTTAACGACTGGGACCGGGCCCTCGCCTATTACACCGTGGCCAACGTTTACTTTCCCGAGGCCGGATGGTCGTCCGACCTGGGAAAAAGGAGCGTGGCCTGCATGCAGAAAATGGGGGATTCGAAAAGAGCTCAGTCCCTGCTGGTCCAGCTTACGGACGAGAACGAGCCGGTCCTACCCAGGGAGATCGGGGACGAGCAAAGCCCGGTGGTGGCCGTGCTTGACGGAAGGAGCGTGAGGTGGTCCGAGGTCGAGTCCGCCTTGTCGGTTGAGTACCAGGATCACGATACCGATGACCCCGAGGTCAGGAAAAAAATGGTGAGGAGCTACGTATTCGTCTGGATGGCCGCGATGGAGGCCAAGCGGTCGGATATCGACTCCGAGCCCAAGGTGATAGTCGCCATGGAGCAGGCCCAGCGCTCGGCCTTGGCCCAGGCCTGGATGGGACGAGAGTTTAAAGGAACGGCCAAGGAGGATAACCTTGAGGAGCTATGGAATACGCTGACCAAGATTCATGGAGCGAGGATTTTCGATGGAGCTATCTCGGCGCCATAAATTAGCACCGCTATTTGTGATGGTCGCCTGGGCCGCCATCCTCGCGGCGCGGACCGTCCTGGCCGCGGGGCCGTCTCTTCCCCCGTCGCCGGGAGTGCAACCGGCGCCGGTTCCGCGAATTCCAGGCGGACTGGCGGGAGACGAGGGCGCCCGGATATCGACCCGGCTGGATAAGTGCGTCATCCGGGTGGGAGACGAGATCGAGTACTCCCTCTCGGTCGAGGTCCCGCCGGGATGGAACGTCACCATGGCCCATCCCGGGGCCCAGCTCGGAAGGTTCCTTATCCGGGATTACAGCTTCCCCGACGAAAGGGAAGAAGAAAAAAACTGGACCGAATCCATTGGCCAAACGCTGGCCAAAATAAGCGGGGCATCCGGCCTGGCCGGCGGAGTCAGGCGGGACTTTCGCTTTACCATAACCTCCTACGAGACGGGTGACCTTGATATTCCGCCCTTGCCCATCGTGGTGGCGGGACCGGACGGGGTCCCCCATTACCTTTTCGCCGAGTCGGCCAAGGTAAGGGTCGCCCCCGTCACCAACCCCGAGGACCTGACCATAAAGGACATAAAGCCCCCAATGGAAATCCCCATCAACTACAAGCCTTATCTTGCCTGGCTTCTCGTTCCCATACTTATTATCGCCGCCGCCATTTTTGCCCTTTGGCGGCTGCGGAGGCCGGCCGAGGCCGACCTGGAACTCCCGGACCTGAGACCCGCCCACGTCATCGCCCTCGAGGAACTGTCGGAACTGGAAAAAGACGATCTCATCGCGAGCGGGGAATTCGAGAGGTTCTATACCAGGCTCTCCTGGATACTGCGCAAGTACGTGGCCCTGAGGTTCGGCGTATTCGCCCTCGAGTACACCACGGGCGAGATTTGCTCGGTGCTTTCCAGGATGGAGTTGACCCTCTCGGGCCATGAGAAGATAAAGGAACTCCTCGAGGAGTCGGACCAGGTCAAGTTCGCCCGGGCCGAGCCGGGCATCGAGGAGAGAAACTCGGCCATCGAACGGACAAGGAGAATAGTCGAGGAAACCATGGAAAGAATCGAGGACGAAGGGAGGGCGGCGGCGTGATATTTCGTTTCCTCCATCCCTGGTTCCTGGTCGGCCTGGCCCTTTTGCCCGTCCTTTATCTCGCCTACAAATGGATCGACGCTCGGGCAAGGGCCAGGATCGTCTTTTCCGACGTGTCGCTTTTCAAGGACATTCCTCCCTCGCCAAGGGTGGTCCTCCGTCACGCGCCCATGGCGGCGCGGCTCGCGGCGCTGGGCCTTCTCGCCGTGGCCGTAGCCCGGCCGCAGTATGGAAACAGGACCCAGGAAATCAAGTCCAAGGGCATCGACATAATGATGGTCCTGGACGTGTCCGGCTCGATGCGCGAGAAGGACCTGGAGCCCACCAGGCTGGAGGCGGCCAAAAGAGTGATCCAGAGGTTTATCGACGGCCGCGAGAAGGGGCTTCAGAACGACAGGATCGGCCTGGTGGCCTTTTCCCGCATAGCCCTCACCCGCTGTCCCCTGACCGTGGACTATACCATCTTGAAGAAGATCACCGCCTCCCTCGACTACGCCAGGAGGGAGTTCGACGGCACCGCCATCGGCTCGGGACTGGCCACGGCCGTGGCCAGGCTGAAGGACTCGGAGGCCAAAAGCAAGGTCGTCATCCTGGTAACGGACGGCCAGAACAACGCCGGGGAGTACGATCCGCTCACGGCGGCCAGGATAGCCCAGGCCCTGGGAGTAAGGGTATACACGATCGGCGTCGTGCCCACCAGTTCCATGCGCCAGATATCGGACGCCATCTTCGGCGTCTCCTTTCAGATGGCCGCCAGCGACGTGGACGAGACCCAGATGAAGCAAATCGCCGAAATGACCGGGGGGAAATATTTCAAGGCCGAGGACGCGAAGGGCCTTATAAAAATCTTCGCCGAGATCGACAAGCTGGAAAAAACCGAGGTCAAGGTCAAGGAGTTTTACAGGTACTCGGAGGCTTTCGCGCCCTGGGCCGCGCTGGCCTTCATCGCCGTCCTTACCGAGACGTTCATCAGCCGGACGGTGCTTCGGAGGATACCGTGATGGAGAACGGCAAATGAACTTCGCTCATCCCGGCGTCCTTTATCTGCTCCTCCTGGTCCCGGCCCTGGCCCTGGCGCTTATATTCTCCGCCCGGGCCGCCAAAAGGGCGCTGGCCAGGTTCGGAAACCCCGAGCTGCTGGAAAGGGCGGGCATGGCCGTGTCCGGACGGGCCAGGCTCCTCAAGGCCTCGAGCCTTTTAGCGGCGGTCTCCCTTTTGATAGTGGCGCTGGCCGGACCCCGGTGGGGGGCAACGCGGGAGAAAATCGAGCGCAAGGGAGTGGACGTGGTCATCGCCATGGACACCTCGAAGTCGATGCTGGCCCAGGACGTGGCGCCCTCCCGCCTTGCCAAGTCCAAGCTGGCCGTCGAGAAGCTGGTGGACATGATGAGGGGAGACAGGGTGGGCCTGGTGGCCTACGCGGGGGCCGCCTTTACCATGTGTCCACTCACTCTCGACTACGGGGCGGTGAAGATGTTCCTGGACATTATCGACGTCAATACCGTGCCCGACCCGGGGACCGACATAGCCGACGCGCTGAGACAGGCGGGGCAAAACTTCGAGGACGAGACGGAAAAGTTCAAGGTGATTATACTCATCTCGGACGGCGAGGACCTTGAGAGCGAGGGAAAGGACGACCCGGTCAAGGAGGCCGAGGAACTGGCCGATCGCGGAGTTATCATATATACGGTGGGCGTGGGCGAGACGAGGGGGGCCTCGATCCCGGTCGAGACCCCCGGCGGCGTGGTGGACAAGGTCGACCGTTCCGGCAACGTGGTAATAACACGGCTGGATGAGGACTCTCTCCGCAAGATAGCCCTCGCGGGCGGGGGAAAGTACAAGCGGCTCGATAACCGGGCGAGCGGGGAAGAGCTGGCGGACATATACAAATCCATCGCCGGCATGGAGAAGAAGACCTTCGAGGAGGACTACAGGGTGAGCTATGAGGAAAGGTTCCAGTGGTTCCTGGGCGCCGCCTTTATCCTTTTGGCCCTCGAGCTGGTCATACCTGACGGGCGGAGAAGAAAATGAGGAATTTAATTATATCGGTCGCCGCGGGCGCGGTCCTTTTTGCCTCGCTTTCGCCTTTCGCCGGGGCGAGGGGAGAGGATAAGTCCGGCCTTATCGACTCGATCAAGGCCAACGCCGCCTCGAGGGAGGGGAACGCCCTCTACCACGAGGGCAAGTACGATCCCAGCCGCGCGTCCTACCTTAGGGCCGGCAACATGGCGCCCGAGAAGAGTGAGGACGCCCGCCGCCTCGGCTACAACGTGGGCGCGACCTATTACAAGGAGGGCAGGTACGACGAGGCGGAGAAGGAGTTCCAGGCCGCGGCCATGGCCGAGGACGAAAAGCTCCGCGAGGCCGCCCATTACGGGCTGGGGAACGTGTATTTCAATAAAGGGCTCGAGGCCCAGGATATCGAGATTTTAAAGAAGTCGGTGGAAGAATACACCAAGGCCCTCGAGATAAACCCGGACGACGAGCAGGCCAAGTTCAACATCGAGGTGGTCAGAAGACATATAAAACTGGAACAGGAGAAACAAAAAAACCAACCGAATACCTGCCCGAACAAGAAAGAAGAACAAAAACAACAAGGCCAGGAACGGAAGGATCAAAACCAGCAGCAAAACGCCTCCCAGCAACAACGGACGAGCGAAGACGATAAAAAGGAAGAGGGCGAGAAAAAGGACGAGGATAAGAAAAACGAGGAGGGTAAGGAAGAACAAAAGGATATGACGGCCGGCCAGGACGGCGACACCTCCCAGCAACCTCCCCCGGAGTCCGCGAAGCCCAAGCAGGGGGAAAAGGCGCCCGAGGAGTTGAGCAAGGAGGAAGCGAAAAGACTTCTGCAGGCGATCGAGCAGCACGAGAAGGAGAACATGAAGAAGATCACGGCCGGCAGGCCGACGCCGGCGGGCAAGGAGAAGGACTGGTGACAAGGCGGATATCAATATTTTTGCTCGCGCTTGTTTTCCCGCTTATGGCCCTGGCCGACCCGGCCAAGTTGACGGTCGAGGCTGACAGGACCAGCGTCACGGTCGGGGAGAGAATCAATCTAACCGTCACCCTGGAGGGAGACGGAGTGAAATACGGCTCCCCTTTCCAGCTACCCGACCTCTCTCCATACCTCACGCTGGTGGGACAGCGCGGGCCATTTTCGGAAAGCTCGACGACTATAATTAACGGCAGGATGGAACGGTCGGCCAAGGTTTCCATAACCTACCAGTTCGAGGCCAGGAAGGCGGGCACGATAAAAATCCCTCCCCTCAGCTATCCGGTGGAAAACCGGACCGCGCGATCGAACCCGATCGAGATAGCCATATCCGACGCGGTCCGGCCAACGGTCATCGAGGGCGATACGGGATGGCGTCCCCCCTCGGACCCCTACGTTCGGGTCGAGCTCGACAAGGACGAGGCTTACGTGGGAGAACAAATAGTCGCCACCGTCTACCTTTATTATAGAAACGACTTTATCAACCCCGAGCTGGCGCCGATCGACACGGGAACGGACTTTATCGAGTCGAAACTGGGATACGCCACCTCGCTGGACCCCAAAACGGAGACTTTCGGCGGCGAGAGATGGAAGGTGGCCTATTTATATTCCCAGGCCCTGTTCCCCATCAAGGCCGGTGAGGCGCTTATAAGGCCCGTGACCTTCAAGTATTTCGTGGCCACGGGAAGAAGGAGCTTCTTCGGTCCCGTCACTGAGGGCTACGCGGTCAGTTCCGACCCCATCAAAATCAAGATCAAGCCCTTGCCGGTGGCGGGAAGGCCCGCGGACTTCGAGGGCGAGGTGGGCAGTTTCGATATCAAGGTTACTCCGTCCTTTGGAAGTCTCAAGGCCAACGAGCAGTTCAAGTTCACGGTCTCGATCGAGGGCACGGGCCACATGGACTACATATCCAAGCCCCGGTTCGAGCCGCCAGAGGGTTTCGACCTCTACACGGAGGGCGTGGAAAAGGACTACCTCAAGGACAAAGGCAGGGCGGTGGGCAGGCGGCGCTTCAAGATGATACTCGTTCCCCACAAAGAGGGCAAGCACGTTCTTCCTCCCTTTACCCTGTCCTATTTCGATCCCGAGTCGGGCCAATATAAAACCGCCAAAAGTCCCGGCGTCAGGCTGATGGTTTCTCCGGGCGACAAGTCGTCCGAGCCTCTCCCACTGGCCGCGTCCGAGCCGGAGGTGATATCGGCGGTGGGGGCGGACCTTCGCTACGTCAAGCCCGATCTGGACGAATATGACGGAAGCGTCGGGTGGCTCGGTTACTCGCCGGCCTTCGCGGCGGCCCAGCTCGCTCCGGCGGCGGCCGTGCTGGCGTCGATCTTTCTGAGAAGGAGAAAGGACAAGCTGCGCCATGACGTGGCTTTTGCCAGGCGTCTTCGCGCGAACAAGGAAAGCGCAAGGGCCATGCGCGAGGCCCGAGCCGCCCTGGCCAAGGGGGACTCGGCCCAGGCCTGCGCGGACGTGTACAGGGCCCTGGCCGGTTTCGTCTCGGACAACCTGAACCTGGCCGAGGCGGGACTCACCGCGGCCGAGGTGACCGACGCCCTTCTCGAGGCCGGGGCCTCGGAGGAGGCCGTCGAGCTGACGCGGGAGCTGCTTGGAAGCTGCGACATGGCGCGGTTCGGCCTTGGCGAGGGGACGGACGCTCGATCGATCGTCGATAAGGGAGAAGCGCTTCTGGCGAGGCTGGCGAAGGAGACCAGGCAATGAAAAGGACGGCAAATCTTATTCTCGCGCTCCTGGCCGCCATCATAATGCCTTTATCCGCGGGGGCCTCCTCGGCGGCGGCCCGCTACAACCATGGCAACGAGCTTTACAAGGCGGGGGAATACGCCAAGGCGGCCGAGGAGTATAACAAGGCCATCGAGGAGGGCGGCGCCAACGCCATGGCCTATTACAACCTGGGAAACGCCAGGCTCAAATCGGGCGACCTGGGACGGGCCGTCATGGCCTATCTCAAGGCCAAAGAACTGGCGCCCCGCGACCCGGATATTGAGTACAACCTGGATTACGCCAGGGGCCTGGTCAAAACCCAGCTTCCGCCGCTCGAGCGCGGTCCTTTTAGCAAGGCCTTCTTCTGGGTCCTTAACCTCTTCTCGGCCAATGGATGGACCGCGATCGCCGCGGTGATTTACTGGGCCGCGGCCGCGGCCGGGGTCTGGTTCGCCGTTTCCCGGGGCCGCGGAGGCAAGGAGGCGGCCAAGCCGGTCCTTTATACCCTGCTGGCGCTGTCGGCCATGGCCCTGGTTTTCACGGCCGTTCGCGTAAAGCTCGACGTTCTGACGCCCCGGGCCGTGATCCTGGCGGACAAGGTCTCGGCCCTGTCGGGACCGGGCGACAACAACAAGGTCCTCTTCGAGACGTCCGAGGGGGTCGAGGTGGTGGTGGGCCAGTGCGATCAGGGCTGGTGCGAGGTCTCGGCGGCCGGCGGCTTCAGGGGATGGGTCAAGGCCGATTCTTTCGAGAGGCTATAGCTCGAAGCGGTGATAGTATTCCTTTCCCAATAACCTCATCACCACGCCCACCCATATCATGGGCTTTCTCGAGATAAGCATCTGGCTGGCGTGCGATCTGAGCGCCAGCATCTTGACGGGGTATACCTTCCTGATATCCAGCGCGTGAGTCGGCTCCAAAAGGTCCCGGCCCAGCATAAGTTTCCCGATCCAGCGGGGGGCGGTCACCATGAACAGGCGCTTTACTCCCGCGGCCCTGGCGGCCTCGGCCGCGGCCGCCGAGCAGGCCAGGTGATCGGGATGGCCCGTAATCCCGTCGGGACCGTAAGTTACGACCACGTCCGCTTTCCTCGACTTCATGAACTCCTCCAGCCTCGAGGCGAGTTCTCCCTTGGCAAGCCCGGACAGGCCCTGGTCCTCATAGTCCCAGATGGCGGCCTCATCAACGCCCAGTATCGAGGTCGAGGCGTAGTATTCGCGCTCCCGCACTATGGTCTCCCGTTCCTCCGGCAGGCCGACCAGGGGAAGGGCCCCGCTCTTCCCGCCCTTGGTCAGGCAAAGGGACACGCGCCTTACATCGGGCGACCCCGCGTATAAGGCCAGGGTGGCCCCGGCGGCGAAGCTCTCGTCGTCGGGGTGAGGAAAGACGGTTACCAGGGTAAGTGGTTTTTCCAGGCCGGCTAATAGATCGCTATCCATTGTCATCCTCCCGCGAGGATTGGTTCTTTTCCTTCTCTTTATCGTCTTCTTCCTCGCTGATTTCCTTTTCGCTCTCCTCCTCGTCGGGGTTATCGATACCCGAGCGGTCCAGGCCCTCTCCCACGGATTTGATGTATTTGCCGTGGGCGCTTAAAAGGACCAGGCACGCTCCGGTGGGACAAAGGAAGCGGCACCAGAAACGTTTCACGAAAAGCGAGGAGAGCAATACGACCAAGATGAAAGCCCAGGCCACCTTGGAGGTCGTCCTCCCAAAGAGGTGGCCGAACGGCTCGATCTCGGCGAAAGAGGAAAGGCCAAGCCCGAAGAAACCAACGACCGAGATGAAGAGCACCGCGAAACGAAGTTTCCTGGCCGCCAGGAAAAGGGAAGGCGAGACCTTCCACCGCCGGAAGCCCAGACGCGAGAGAAGCTCCTGAAGCGCGCCAAAGGGACATGCGTACCCGCACCAGACGGGGCCCCATATAATCGTGGTACCCACCACGAAGACGCAAAGCACCGCCGCGACCGCCGCGCCCGGCCCCGGGAAGTTACCCGACAATAACTGGAAGGAATGGAGCAGCGTGTAAGGCGTCATGGCGAAAAGACCGATGAGCAATATAGACGCCGTCCAGGCCGCCTCCTTTTTATACTTTTTCGGCCACCGCCCGAATCGGGCGTAAAGGGCCAGGGCCAGGGCCACCAGGACGGCGAGGACCTTGGGCCGGGTCAGGGACCGCCGCCAGGACGGGGTCTCGGGAGCGGCCACCTTGAGACCGAACAGCCTCGATCCAGCCAGAGCCGCCGCCGCGGCCACGTCGTCTCGAATGGCCTGGCTGGTTATGCTGGCGCCGGTGACGGTATCTATTTTATCGAAGCCATCCTTGACGTTGGCGTTCTTGAGGCGGGCCAGGAACCCGTCGCCGATGACCCTTTGCATGTACTCCGGGGTCTCGCGATGGTCGATCACCGTGACCGACTTGATATTGCCCTCCGAGTCGATTACCACCATCGAGCTTATCTGGTCCACGTAGCCCTTGACGGCGGGGTCAAGCTCCGCGGTCATGACCACCGCCGCCTCTTTCCCGTCCGCCGTCCCTAGATAATGGGGAATGGGAGAGTCCATCTTGACGGCGTCGATCTCGGCGGGGAACGCGTCTCGAAGCTCCGAGAGGGTCGGCTCGGCGCGGACTCCTTTTTCCTTGACAGCCAGGTTATACCTTACTATCAGGCCCAGGCCGATAATAAGGAGAATGGCCCCGACCGCCGTCCAGGCCCGATTTTTCCCGTCTCCTTTTTTGTCCTTCATCTCGCGCGGTCCTTACATCATGGACAGAGGGTCGCGGTCGACCTCGACAAGCGTTCCCCCGGGAGGCGCCTTGCCCGCGTACCTCTCGAGTACGACCCTTAAAAAGGCGCCCATGCAGGCGGGGGAGTCCGCCTTGACCAGCGCCATCCACCTGGACTTCCCCCTGATCCGGGCGATGGGCGCGGGGGCCGGGCCGAGGACTTTGGTCTTGCCGGAAAATGCCTTGAGACCGGCCGCGCTTTTGGCGGCCCGGCCCAAAAGCTGGGCCGCCCGCTTGGCCGCCTCGGGGCTTCGGCCGGAAATCCTGATATTCGCGAGCCTGCAAAAGGGAGGATATAGCATGGCCTTCCTGATCTCCATCTCCCGAGCGTAAAAGCCCTCGTAGTCCTGGCTCACGGCGTGGACTATGGCGTAGTTATCGGGCTGGAACGTCTGGATGATCACGCGTCCGGGTTTCTCGCCCCTTCCGGCCCGGCCAGCCACCTGGGTCAGGGTCTGGAAGGTCCTTTCCGCCGCCCGGAAGTCGGGCATGTTAAGGCTCAGGTCCGCCAGGATTACGCCCACCAGGGTCACTCCCGGAAAGTCGTGACCCTTGGCCACCATCTGGGTGCCGATCACTATATCCACCCGGCCCCTCGAGACGCGGTCGAGACAGTCGAACCAGCTTTCCTTGCCGGACATCGAGTCCGAGTCCATCCGCAGTATACGGGCCCCGGGAAACTCCACGGATATGGTCTTTTCCATAAGCTCCGTGCCCGTGCCCAGGGCCGCGGTCCTTACGCCCCTGCAGGAAGGGCACACCTCGGGGACGTCCATATGGTAGCCGCAGTAATGGCATAAGAGGTATCCGTCCCGGCCTGGCTCGCCGTAAAAGGAATCCACCTTGGCCGCGGAGCGCGACTCGTGATGGACAAGGGACACCTCGCAATTGGGACAGACCAGCCTCGAGCCGCAATCGAGACAAAGCAAAAAGGACGACACGCCGCGCCGGTTGAGAAAGAGTATGGTCTGATCGCCGGCCTCGAGGTTCTCGGCCAGGGCCTTCCGAAGGCGGTCGGATATGAGGGCGGAACCTATCAGCTTGTCCCTTTCCTTGACCCGGTCCAGGGCGCCGCTCGAGTCCCGGTCGCCATCGTCTTCCTCCTCCGCCGGTTTTCCTCCCGACCTCATGTCCACTATCTCGACCTCGGGAAGCGGCCTCGAGTCAACCCTTTTATCCAGCACGGCGCGCTTGTGGCCGCCCTCGATTCCGCTCCGGAAGCGGGCCTCGAGGGAAGGCGTGGCCGAGCCCAGGACCGCCACCGCCCCTTCCCGCTTGGCCCGCATCAGGGCCAGGTCCCGGCCGTTGTACATGAAGCCGCGGTCCTGCTTATAGGCGGACTCCTGCTCCTCGTCCACCACGATGACGCCCAGGTCGGCGGCGGGCGCGAAGACGGCGGAGCGGGCCCCGATCACCACCCTGGCCTCGCCTCTTTTTATTCGCCACCACTCGTCGTGTCGCTCACCCGGCCCGAGGCCACTGTGGAGGACGGCTATCTTGTCGGCCGGAAAGCGCTGGGTAAACCGGCAAATAAGCTGCGGGGTAAGGGCTATCTCCGGGGCAAGAAGTATCGAGCCGAGACCCTTTTTAAAGGCCGCCTCGATCAGCCTCAAGTAAACCTCGGTCTTGCCCGAGCCGGTCACTCCCTGGAGGAGGAAGGAGGTGAACTCGCGCCGGCCGAGGGCTTTAATGAACTCCCCGGCCGCCTTTTCCTGGCCGGGCATGAGCTTTTCCGGAGGCGGAGACATCTGGAGTGGCCGGGAGAAGGGGTCCCTCCGAACGGGAACGTCCTCGACGGTCACGGTACCGTCCGCCGTCAGGGGCCTTATCAGTCGGCCGGGGTCTTTGAATGACTCCTTCAGCGCCGAGAAGGAGGTGGGACCGTTTTGCCCGAGATAGTCCAATAGCCTGGCCCGCTCGGGGGCACGGCGGCGGAGCTTTTTCATCTCCTCTCCCGGGGGTCTGGCCGCGAGACTGACTTCCTTTTCGGTTTTTTCCCTGACCCGGGGGCCTCCCATCTTTTGAAGACGCTCGATATACCCGGCTTTGACGAGCCGGGCCACTCTCGATTCCGGGATGGAGCCAAGGGAGCTGCTGAGGTCGTCGGGCAAGGCCTCGCCCGTCTCGGCCAGATATTCGAGAAGTTTTAAGTCGTCCCCTTTTAGGGAGGACGCGTTTTTATGTCCTTCTTCCCGCCCCTTGGGTTTTAAAATGGCGCTTTGGCCCTTGTCGGTAATGGCCAGCACTCCCTTGGATTTGAGGTTGATGCCCGAAGGCAGGGCCGTCTTGATGACCTCGGCCAGGGGGCAAAGGTAATAGGAGGAGGCCCACTTGAAAATCTCGAGCATGGTTTCATTGAAAAGAGGGGTTGAGTCTAAAACTTCTATGACGGGCCTTAGCTTGTCCTGAGGGACCTCGGATGCATCGGGGAAACCGACCGCGTAGCCGGTGACCTTTCTTTTTCCGAGAGGCACGACGACCCTCATTCCCTTTTGCAGGAAAGGGAAATCCCCGTAGGGAAAAAGATAGGTCAGGGTCCCCTCGATGCGGGCGTCCACCGCCACTTCCACCATGCGAGGATCGTTTGGGCCAGATACGGGTTCCATAAAAAATACCTGGTCGCCTATTGTATTACGAAAAGCTCATTTTGTGTAAGCCGGGCGAACGATCGAGAAGCCCCCACAAGGGCAAGACATTAATATATAATTATATCAATGCTTTGCGAATAATTATTCCGTAATAAGTTTTCCTTTTGTCTTGGGCCTGTGGCCTTGCTCGTTTGCTTTTCCCAAATGACGGCCATGGCGGAGTCGCATAATCAAGCGATCGAAAAAAAACGCGATTTGTCTTTTCGTTGTTTTGGAACATTTGACTAATCAAGGTTGTCGGAATATTCTGTTGTTTCACTAACATATCTTGATCCGGGAGGGGGCGGGCCCTAGTGTATTAGACCGGTAATTTTATTAAAACAGTAATTATTTTTAAACGCTTAAATGGACGGGACTCCTTTGGCCTTCCGTCCGAAAAATTAATTCAGAGGCGATAAAGATGATTGAGGTAGAAGGAATCAGCAAGAGTTTCGGCGTGGTCAAGGCGGTTGACGACGTCAGCTTCAAGGTGGGCAAAGGGGAGGTCGTGGGTTTCGTTGGTCCCAACGGCGCCGGCAAGAGCACGGTGATGAGGATACTGACCTGCTACCTTCCGCCCGACGCGGGGGAAGCGAAGATAGCGGGCCTCGACGTTTTCGACGACTCGCTCGAGGTCCGAAGCAAAATCGGCTACCTGCCCGAGAACGCCCCCCTTTACCTGGACATGGAAGTGGACGACTTCCTGGACTACGTGGCCTCCATCCGGGGCATGAAAGGCCAGGAAAAGACCGAGGCCATCGGGAGGGTGATAGCGCAAACGGGCCTGGCCGACGTCCTGAAAAAAAGGATCGGCGAGCTCAGCAAGGGCTACCGCCAAAGGGTGGGACTGGCCCAGGCGCTTATCCACGACCCGGAGATACTCATCCTCGACGAGCCGACCTCGGGTCTTGACCCCATCCAGATCAAGAACTTCAGGGGCATGATCCGGGACCTGGCCAAGGACAAGACCATCATCCTCTCCACCCACATCCTGTCCGAGGTCGAGGCCGCCTGCGAGAGCGTGATCATGATAAACCGCGGCAGGATCGTGGCCCGGGGCAACGTCGAGTCCCTCAAAAGTAAAAGCGCCCGGAGGAATTTTCACCTCATGCTGGCCCGGGGCCCTCGCGAGAAGATCGAGAGCTCCCTCAAGACCCTCGACGACGTCAAGGGATTTACCCTGCTCGGCGAGGAGAGCGGGCTCCTGCGCTATGAGGTCGAGGCCCGGGACGGCGTAGCTTTAGGAGAGCAGCTTTACAGGTTGGCGGCGGACGGCCAGTTCTCCCTGGCCGAACTGAAAAGGGACGAGGTGGACCTGGAGGGCGTTTTCGCCGAGCTGGTGGCCGGAGACGAGGAATTCCTGGCCCAGCGCCGCAAAGAGCGGGAGCTGGCCGAGGCCGAGGAGAATGAGGTGGGATCGGACGGCGATGAAGACGAAGAGGAGGAGACCGATGAGGATTGACGGCGGTCCGAGCGGCAATTCGGTTGTCCGGGAGGTACGGGCAAGATGATTCGAGTCTGGGCGATTTTCAAAAGAGAGTTCATGGGGTATTTCAACTCCCTGGTGGCCTACTTTTTCCTTGTCCTTTTCTTCCTGGCCGTGAACATGATTTTTATCCGGCTCAGCTTCTTCCAGACGCGGGTGGCGAACATGAAGGACTACTTCGAGTTCTTCAAGATGGCCATGTGGCTTTTCCTTCCCGCGATCACCATGAAGATGTGGGCCGAGGAGAAGAAGATGGGGACCCTCGAGTTGCTCATGACCATGCCGGTCAAGGACGGCGAGGCCGTTTTAGGCAAGTTCATGGCCAGCCTGGGCTTTCTGGCCCTGGCCCTTGTCCTTTCCTTCTTGACCATACCCGTGGCCATCGAGATGGCTGGAGATCCCGACTGGGGACCCATAATCGGCGGATACCTGGGACTGTTACTGCTGGGGGCGACCCTTATCTCCATCGGACTGGCCATCTCCAGCATGACCGAGAACCAGTTCATAGCCTTCATCCTGACCAGCATCATCACGCTGGTCCTCATGGCCTGCTATGAGCTCAGCCAGCTTACGCCTCTTCCCTCCTGGTTGTCCACCTTTATCATGTTCATCGACGCGGGCGAGCATTACACTAACTTCTCGAGGGGCATCATAGACAGCCGCGACCTGATTTATTATCTGTCGATCATCGGGCTAGCCCTTTTCCTTAATTACCGGGCCGTGACCAGCCGGCGGTGGAAGTGAGGGGGGAATAGTTATGGCTCATAAAAAAAGCGTGGCTTATAACACCGGGTCGCTCATTTTGCTCGTGGCGGTAATCGGGGCCGTCTTCGTGGTTAACTTTCTTTCCGACAAGGGATTTACCCGGATCGACCTTACCCGCAACAAGCAATTCACCTTGAGCGACTCGACCAAGAAACTGCTCAAGGACCTGCCCGACATCGTAAACGTAAGGGCGGTTTACAGCTCGAATATACCGGCGCCCTGGAACCAGGTCACGGGAGAGGTCCAGGACCTTTTGCGCGAGTATAAAGCCAACGGCAAGGGCAAGTTCGTTCTCAAGATGGAGGACCCGGTGGGCGACGCCGAGCTTCAGGAAGACCTGGGCAAGATCGGCATAAACCCCGTGGCCCTTCCCGTAAGAGGGCTTGACCAGGCCTCGACCATAAAAATCTGGGCCGCCATCTATATTCAATACAGGGACAAGTCCGAGACCATTCCCTACGCCTTCTCGACCGAGACCCTCGAGTACGACCTGACCACGGCCATCGACCGGCTGACCTCGAACGAGCTGGTCGAGGTCGGCCTGTACAACGCCGACGGCCCTCAGCGCAACCTTATGGATGAATTCGGGACCCTGACCGACGCCCTCAAAAAGAGCTACCAGGTGGTCGAGGTCCCGAATGAAGAGGGCAAGATCGGCGACGCGGTCAAGGTGCTGCTGGTTATAAGCCCCTTCGGCGCGACCGACGTGGACCTCTACAATATCGACCAGTTCATCATGCGGGGCGGCAAGGCCATCTTCCTGGTGGACGGCGCCAGGGTCATCCTTCAGCCCGGCCAGTTCGGCACGCCCATGCCCTTTTACGCCATGGCCATGAACGAGCAAATGGACTCGATAGGCGGAATGCTCCAGCATTATGGAGTAAAACGCAACTACGACCTGGTCCAGGACAAGCCCTTCATGGACTACCCGGTTCTGGGCCCGCTTGGCCGCGAGTACCCGCTTTTTCCGGTCATCGAGCTGACGGGAGAGGGCAAGGAGGAAAACCCCATTACCCAGGGGCTGGACTTCCTGGTCTTCACCTGGGCCAGCTCGCTTGACGTATCGGGCGCTCCCGACTCGGTCAAGGTCACCAGGCTGGCGGTCACCTCCAAGGACTCCTGGATACAGGCGGGCCAGCAGCTCATGGTCGATCCCATGACCGAGGCCATGCCCCCCCTCCCGATCGGGGGAATGGGCCCGGCGAAAAGGGACCTGGCCGTCCTGCTCTCGGGCAAGTTCAAGAGCTATTTCGAGGGCAAACCCGCGCCCACGCCGGAGGAGGGCGACTCGGTGGCCCCTCCCGACCAGTCGGCCAGAAGCGACGAGAGCCCGGAAACGGACGTCATGGTGGTGGGCTGCTCCCAGTTCGTGTCCAACAACGTGCCCATCGACGTCTCGCATAACGTCGGATTCATCGTCAGCGCCGTCGATTGGATGGCCGGCGGCAAGAAGCTGTCGGACATCAGGAAACGCAACGTGAGCGCCAAGCCCATCGACGACCTGACCATTGGCAAGGCCGTCATGATCGGCCTGGTGATGCCCCTTCTCGCCCCGGCCCTGGTGGTGGTCTTCGGCCTGGCCAGGTACGGAGTAAGAATGGGAAGACAGAAAAAATTCCTGGAGAGCGTCGAGCCATGAAACCGAAAAACGCGATAATCCTGTTGGCCATCGTGGCGGCCCTGATCGGGGCCATCGCGATCTACGAGTTGGGCATAAAGCCCTCGGGCGAGGAAAAGGAGAAAAAGGACCTCTTACTGTTCCCGGACCTTGACCTCGAGTCGGCGGACGCGATCGAGATCAAGTCGGGCGACACGGCCGTCACCCTGGTCAAGGCGGGCGACACGGCCTGGGCCATCCAGGGCGACGGGTTTAACGCCGACCCCGACGCGGTGCAAAAGGCCCTGGACAAGCTTAAGGAATTGAAGGCCGCCAACGTGACCTCCCGCTCCAAGGACAGCCACGCCGATCTCGGGGTGGACGAGAAGGGGACCCAGGTCAAGGCCAAGGCCGGCGACAAGACCCTGGCCGCCCTGGTGGTGGGAGAGCAGGGAACGAGCTACGCCACGAGCTTCGTAAGGAAGCTCGACTCCGATGACGTCTACATGATCTACGACAACGTAAAGAACGTCTTTACGGCGAAGCCCGAGACCTGGCGCGACAAAAGGATATTCGGGGCCGAGCTTGACGAGGTGGTCGAGATCACCCTCTACCAGAGGCCGGAAAGCCAGGAAGGCGACACGGGAGCGGCCGCCGCTGACGGCGACACGGCCGAGAAGGGGCCCGCCGACTACGTCGAGTCCCATTTCAAGAAGAACGACAAGGACGAGTGGGTCAAGGTCGAGGAGGGGACGACCGCGGAAACGGCTTTCCCCGAAGCGGACTCGATCGCCCGGGCCCTCGCCACCATGCGCGCCTCGGGGTTTGACGACAAGATCGGCTTGAAGGACGCCGGACTCGATCCCCCCTCCAAGAAGGCCGCGTTCAAATTAAAGGACGGAAGGACCTACGCCCTGCACGTGGGCAAGGAGGAGGAGTCGAAATATTTCGTCAGCCGGCCGGACAAGGGCAAGGTGCTTTTAGTCTACCGCTATAACGTAAGCAACGCCTTCAAGGACAAAAAGGAGGAGAAAAAGGAGGCTCCCGGCATGGGTTTCGATCCCGGCTCGCTCCTCCCCCCTCCATCTTTGGGACCGGAAAACGAATAACCCCTTCCCGCCAAACCACGCGCCTGGATCCGACGCAAAAAGGCCCAGGCGCGTTTTACATTATCATGGATTGCCCTGGCCGTTGCATAAACTTGGAGCCTGGTCTACCCTCATGGGCAAATATTCATTTTAGCAAAAAGGAGTGGCGCCATGCCAAGGGTGGATATCGATCGGGAGTCGCCCGATTTCGCGATCCCCGACCATGAGGGACGGGAAGTAAGGCTTTCCGATTTTCGGGGCCGGCCCGTGGTAATAATCTTCAATCGGGGCTTTGTCTGACCCTTCTGCCGCAGGCACATGGCGCAGTTGCGCCAAGACAAGGACAAGTTCGAGGAGCGCGGGGCCCAGGTCATCGCCATCGGTCCGGAGAAGCCCCGGGACTTCGCCAAGTTCTGGGTCTCCCACGACATGCCCTTTATTGGCGTCCCCGACCCGGAACACAAGGTGGCCGACCTTTTCGGGCAGGAGTTCAAGCTGTTCAAACTCGGCCGCATGCCCGCCCAGGTGGTGGTGGATAAAAAGGGAATCATCCGCTTCGCCCATTACGGATCATCCATGGCCGACGTCCCCGAGAACAAGGAGATTCTAGAGATCATCGACCAAATGGAGGATTAGGCGGGAAACGCTTTATCTTCCATCAAGAGGATAGTTCCAATATCCGGTTACCCATGCCATCCATACGGCGCAAATCTCCGGGTTGGCGGCATTAGTATCCGGGTGACGCGGTTTCAATACTACTGATGCCTTAACCTATGTTTTTTAATAAATCTCAGTAATCTCATAGAATGGGAGACCGAAAAATTCCTTGCAAAGGCGGATGAAGTCGGGATCGAGGCCATTATGCCGGCCGCCTATGTAATTTTTCCGCCGTCGAACTCCAGGGCAAATCTAAACGTCAATCCCCCTGGCACTACCGCGCTTATTGGTCTCCAAAACCCCTTAACCTCGACCGGCGGATTTGTAAAATCGAATAGGCGACCAAGCGGAGGTTGGCGTGACGCTTGATGGCATAGACCACCAAGGTCCGCTCCGGCTTCATCTCGACGTCGTCGGTGGTGAAAAGCACGTTCATTTCGCCGAGGGTGGCGCTGGGGACCATCACCCTGACGAAGGCCTTGATGGCGGCGGTCTTGCCGCAATTCCTGGCCTTGATTTTTTCGCGCTTCGATCTTTTCAACCACGGTCGTTGTGGGCCGTACTTTTTGCCCCGCTTGGGAGGACGTCCCGGTCGGGATAAATGGGGATAACCTCAACTTGGGACCCCATAGTATGCCCATCAAACTCCCCATCTAATAATGGGGCCAAGGCAAGGCGCGTCCCGTTTTGGGCGGCAACGCTTCAAGCTATTGACATTTGTCATGTATATTAATAGAGTTAACTAGTATGATCTTTCAATTGAGGACACGGCTCAGGAGGGAAGATATGTCGAAAAAATCGATTATTATTGCAATGGCCTGCTTCCTGTGGATTTCTTCCATCGGCGGTTGCCCCCGCGGCAAGGACCCCAGCGGCAACGAGCCGCCCGAGGTGCAAAAGGTCACCATCTCCCCCAAGTCCGCCATGCCCGGTACCGTGCTTCGCTGCTCGGCCACCCTCTTCGATCAAGAGGGAGACGCGGTGGACCTTGCCTACGAATGGTACGTGAACGGTACCCTGATCCCGGAGGCCAAGGGAATCGATTTCGACACCAACGATTACGTTGCCGGAGACAAGATTTACGCCAAGGTCTGTCCCAGGGAAAAGGAGTCGGGCCGGACGGGAAAGTGCGACGAATCCACCAAAATCACCCTGGGGGAACTGCCCTCGTTGACGTTAAAAGGGGTACGCATCGAGCCCGAGCAGATTACGATAGCCGCCGACGCTGAAGCGGTGGTCGATTACGGCGACTTGGACGAAATGGACGTGGACGACATATATTACCAGTGGTACGTGAACGGCCAGCTCCTTGAGGACCTGGATGAGTTCGAGTCGACCCTGTCCACGGACTACTTTGCCACGGGCGATAAAATCCAGGTCAAGGTTTGCACGGACGGGGCCTTCGACAGCGGGACCACCACCGCTTCCGCCATCTACACCGTGCTAAACAAGCCACCGGTGTTCGTGGGAGACGCGGAGTTGGAATGGGACGGGGAAACCCTTTATCTTACCCTCGAGGCCGAGGACCCGGAGGGGGACGACCTCGAGTGGGTCCTTTTCGCGGGGCCGCCGGGGGCTTACATCGAGGACGGGGTGGTGTATATCGACCGCGCCAAGGTCAAGCCGGGAAAGTATCGGCTCGAGGTCGGGGTTTCGGACGAGTACACCAAGGACTACAGCCGATATAAATCCACAATAACGGTCCCCAAATAAACCGCGGCCGCCGCGGCCGATCGGCGCCCTCGGCGGACGCGAGGGCGCTTTTTATTTTTTCACTCCCGGTATTTCTCGCCGGCCTTGTACATTTCCAGTCTCTCTTTCGCTCCCTCGGCGTGTTCCGTCATCTGCATGGGAACGGCCTTGGACTGGTACTCGACCGCCTTTTGGAAATCACCGATCTCGGCGTAGGCGGCGGCCAGGGTATCGACCACGGCCGCGTTTTGCCACTTGGTTATTTCACAGGCCCTTTTCGCCATCTCGACCGCTCTTACCCCATCCCTCATGGAGTCCTGGGAGGAAGTGGCCAGGAGCCAGGCGAGGTCGTTCAGGCAACCGGACTGCTTGTCGTTAATCTCGACGCACCTTTCGAGGTTCGCTTTGGTTTCCTCCATATTACCCTTTTTCCTGAAAACATATGCGCGAGAAAGGTAAGATATCTCATTTCGAGGATTCATCTCGATCATCTTCTCGGCGTCCTCCATGGCTTCATCCAGCCGGCCCGTCTCGATCCTGGCCCCGCATCTGCCGTGATAGGCCAAAAAGAAATCCGGCTTGTATTCCATGGCCTTTGTAAACTCCTTTTCCGCTTTCTCGAACTCCTTTTTGCCAAGCAGCTCGAAGCCTTTTTTCGCGTGCCAATCGGCAATTTTTCCCCTTGCCTCTTCAGGTGACGGCGGAAGGCAGGAGGAGACAATAGTAAAGATCAAAAGCAGAATTATTAGAAAGCCGAGGTTTCCCAAACCCTTTCGTAACGAGATTGTTGCATTGCCTTTCATTATATCCTCCCCGCTTGTCCGCCTTGGAATAATTACCTTTTCCTCAGTCCCATATTTTTATTACGCCCGCCGCGAGTTTTCAAATCGCGCCGCCTCTTTTTACTTAAGCCATGGGGACTCTTCTTTTAACTTGCAATCTAATTCCAATGTTGCTAGATTTATGCGGTCGGCAAGGGGCCATCTATAAAGGCCATGTTTAATCGATCGAACAAGGAGGACATTGATGACCGAAAGCACCTACAAGATTATTGAATTGGTTGGAAGCAGCCCGAAATCCTGGGAAGAAGCCGCCTCGAACGCCATCGCCACCGCCTCGAAGAGCTTAAGGGACCTTCGCATCGCGGAGATTTCGGAACTCGATCTTAAAATCGAGGACGGAAAGGTTATGGCATACAGGGCCAGGGTTAAAGTAAGCTTCAAATACGTTGGCAAAGAATAATCCAATACTCGATCGAAGTCGCGGCGGGCAAGATGTTTTTGCCCGTTTTTTTATTTGACGTCCCGATCGAAATCATCGCCTTTGCGTCTTTTGATTGAAGACCCATGAATCGGTTCCAAGTATGAAAGACTCGAAAACCCAAGGGCCATGTCCGCTGAAAATAAAATTAAACCAACGATTTCAATAAAATGCATGATCTTCCCCGACTCCGATAAGCGCGTTAAGACGGAATAAGTTGAAAACCGGCGGAAGCTCATTTGTCATTTGGCCTCCAGCGCTTGGTTGACATATTCCCTATTTGGGATTATCATAGTTATTCACGTCAAACAAAACATATGGGCCATTAGCTCAATTGGTAGAGCAGCTGACTCTTAATCAGGAGGTTTGGGGTTCGAGTCCCTAATGGCCCACCATTTATGACGGTTTGCGGACATGGGTCCGTTCGGCAAAGAATACCAGATTTCCACTGTCAACCTATCGTGAATCAGGATCTTCCCCACCATGGACACCCCGAGGATAACGTCGTTTGGACTCCCGGCTCCGCCTGGAGAACTCTCGCGGTCCTGAAAGCCGAGCCACGAAAGACCGCCGCCAAACGGGAAAAATGAAAAACGGGGCTTTATGACTTTATAATCTCGCGTCACAAGCAGGACCGAACCTGATGGCAAGAAGGGCGAAGGAAGGAGACATATTCCCGCTACGCTCTTTGAGTCTCGTGGTGATATCTTTGATTAGATCAGGGGCCGATTCGAAGGCGCCGGAGTTACCCGTCCGTGCCGATAAGCTTCATGCCCGTTTTGTTTCTTTTGGCCAGTTCCTGGTAGATTTTCTTGCCCCAGGTCCATATCTGGCGGTCCAGGTCCCTGATCGGGCCCTTGACCTCGACGGGCACGCCGTGGGCTATGACCTCGGGCGGGACTTCCTGTTTCGAGCGGACCAGTCCCATCTCCCCGATGATGGTCCATTTGCCCACCTTGGCGTAGTCGCTGACGGTGGAGCGCATGCCGAGCACGGCGTAGTCGTCAATAAAGGCGTTGTGGATCATGGCCCCGTGTCCGACGGTGACCTCGCGTCCAAAGGTCGTCTTGTCGTTGGGCCGGGCGTGAACGATGACGCCCTCCTCGATGGCGGTGCCTTCGCCTATCTCGATGGTCCCGTAGTCTCCGCGGAGGATGGCGCCCCACCCGACGTAGCAATGGGGGCCCACGCGCACGTCTCCTATCAGCGTGGCGGTGGGAGCGATCCAGGCCGTGGGATCGATTTGGGGAACTCTTCCCTCGAAATCGTAAATCGGCATTTTATAAAGGGCCCGACCGGTCCCAGGTCAGGATTCTTTCGCGGCTTCCGGGTCAAGAGGGAAAGAAGGCGTCGAGCCCTCCCGCCTAAGTATGCGTTTTTTCCCGCGGTTCTTCTTGTGACGCCTCATGGCGCGGCGGGCCTTGGTGAATTTTGCGTTGCTTGCCATTTGTATACTCCTTCTCGGGCGCAAAAGTACGCCTCGAATTTTCCATTCAAGTTTTCAGAGTATATCACGGAGTTCCAAAAGTTTCCAGGCCTTGTCCGTCACCAAAGAAAAATACGAGGTGAAAGCGTGGATCGCCGCCGACAAAGCGCCTCGCGCCCCGCCCCCGGCGCAAGGCCCTACGGGCGCTAGGCCCGATCGTTTTTTTTCAATACCTCGAGGACCTTCTCCTTTAATTTGTCCAGGCGGCCGTTCTTTTCAATAAAGGCGTCGGCGTTTTTTACCAAGGGATCGTCCTTGTACTCGACCAGCGAGGTATAGACGATTACGGGAACGCGGTTCCTTGACGCCTTGAGCCGCTCGAGCACGGTCAGCCCGTCCACGATCTGCACGAAAATATCCATTATCAGTAGGTCGGGCGGGATATCGGAGTTCACCATGTTGAGGATTTCTCTTCCGTCCTTGGCCAGGCGCACGTTGTAGCCCTCGGCCGCGAATTCCTTCTTCATAAACTCTCTAATATTGGCGTTACGGTCTCCAATCAGAATGGTCGTTTTCTTTTCCATGGCGGAGGACCTCCTGCCACCTCGAAAAAAATTTATGCAATACCGGCGCCCGGCAAGAACGGGAAAAGAGAGTACGCAAAAACGCGGGGATAGGAGCGTAAAGGATTTCCGAGCCGGGGGAGAAAGAAAATGTGCTTTAAAAATGCCAATATTTTTTCCATCCTGTAAATTTATTTTTTTGCTTTAATGTTCGTTTAATCTTCCTTTGACCATGGCGCGCGAAAGCCGGCCCATGCCTTTTTCAAAAGCAGTTGGCGAGGCGTTTTTCGCGAGTCTATAGAACTGAAATATAAGCGAAATATCTCGCGTAAAATATTAATTTATTAAGTCTTCATCCGTCATTTCCGGGTATGGTTTTTGCCTTATTCCAAAATGGAGAAGGATGAATTAAATGAAGGGAAAAAAAACCGACTGGGCCCCGCTGGAGAAGATGGGCCTCTACAGGATTTTTCCCATCCACCGCCTTCCGGTGTCGGTGGGCATGAAAATCCTCTTCATCTTGATGCTGATAGTAGTGTTGGGTTCCTTCGTCACCTTGCGGCTCAGCCTGAGGCTTATTTACGACAACATCTGGCGAGAGGCCCAGAACAAACTTCATAACGACCTTAAAACGGCCCGCATGATGTACGACGGCGCTCTGATGGACGTGGACAGGGTGGTTGACTTCACGGCCAACCGCTTTTTCCTGATGGAGGGCATCGAGAGCGGCGGTCTGGAAGACTTGAAAGTACAACTCGAGAAAATCCGGCGGGACCGGGGCCTGGACGTTTTCACCCTGGTCGATAACGAGGGGGTGGTCATTTTACGGACCGCCGCCCCCTACTCGGTGGGTGACAACGTGAGCAACGACCCGATCGTTCACTCGGCCCTGTCCGGCCACAAGGCCTCGGGCACGGTGGTCATGACCCGCGAGCGACTGAAGCTGGAGGGTGAAGAACTCGTCATCAGGGCCCACGTTAACGTCAAGCCCACCAAGAACGCCCTGCCCGGCGCGCTCGAGGTGGTGGACTCTGGCATGCTGCTGATGGCGGCTTACCCGGTTTATTCCCGCCATGGAGTTAAGCTGGGGGCGCTCTACGGCGCTAGGCTTCTAAATAACGATACCGTCCTGGTCGACTCGATCATGGCCCAGATGTTCCCCGGTTCCCAGGAGCAAATAAACCTGGCCATGGTTTCGATTTTCTTTTGGGACGTCCGCGCCTCGACCAGTCTTCGCTTCTCGAACGGCAACCGGGCCGCGGGCTCTCTGATGTACGGCGAGGTTAGCGAGGCGGTCCTTAAAAACGGTCAGAACTGGGTGGGCACCTCGTGGGTGGTCCAGGACTGGTACTTCGCCGCCTACGAGCCGATCAGGGACCCCGACGGCAAGGTGATAGGTTCCCTGGGCATCGGGCTTTGGAAAAGCCCCTTCATCGCCATCCGCGACAACTTCGTCAGTCGTTACGTCAAGATATCCCTGGTGGCCCTGGCCATAGTCCTGGTATTGGGCTTTATCTTTTCCCGCATGTTGACCAAGCCTTTGCGCGAGTTGGCCAAGGCGAGCCACGAGCTGGCCAAGGGGAAACTGGACTTCAGGGTCAAGATCAAGGCCGGGCGAGACGAGATAAGAGAGCTGGAGTTGGCCTTCAACCTCATGGCCAACAACCTCAATACCATCATGCAGGAAAGACAAAAGCTGACCGACGAGCTTCGCGACCTTAACGACAGGTACATGGAGCTTCTGGGCTTCGCCTCCCACGAGATCAAGGGACCGGTGGGAGTGATAGCGGTCACGGTCGAGAACCTGCGGAAGAACGGGTCCCATTTGAGGGATGACGCCTTCGAGAAAATCCTCGACCGTCTGGACAGAAACGTGTCCTATATCTCCTCGATGAGCGACAAGTACCTCCATTACTCGAAGATCGAGTCCGGCCAGCTCAAGCTTTACAAGACCGAGACCAAGATACTCTCCGAGATCATCGAGCCGGCGGTGGAGGGCGAGCAAAAGCCCATCCTCGAGAAGAAGATGGAGGTCGAGATCGAGAACGCTGAGGAGATGGCCGACCTGACTCTATACGTCGATCCCGAGATGACGCGAGTAATTTTTTCCAACCTCATCTCGAACGCCGTCAAGTACGGGTACCAGGGAGGATACATCAGGATAGGGTGCGTGGAGACGGAGGAATCCTACGTCTTCAACGTGAAGAACAACGGGGAGGGCATACCGCCGGACGAGATTGGATTGATATTCAAGAAGTTCCGGCGTCTCGAGTCGGCCCGGAAGAAGCAGAAGGGCACCGGACTGGGCCTTTTCATCACTCGGGAGATAGTCGAGCTTCACGGAGGCAGGATCAGGGCGGAGTCGGAGCCGGGAAAGTGGGCCAACTTCATCTTCGAGCTGCCCAAGTCCAGCGTTAACCCCTCGGTGCACGACAAGGGGAACAAGGTCCAGGGGGAGGAACTCTGGGGGTATTGAATCGGCGAGCGTTTACCACGTCCGCTTCCGGATCAAGGAGGTCATGAAATGGCAAAGAGAATCTTACTGGTGGATGACGACCGCGACATGGTCGAGACCCTTACCGAGAGCCTGCAGGCCGAGGGCTTCGAGGTGCTCGCGGCCTATGATGGGGTCCAGTGCATGGACATGGTCAAAAGGGGCAAGCCCGACCTGATCGTGCTTGACGTGATGATGCCCAACAAGCACGGTTACCAGGCCGCCAAGGAACTGGAAGGCGACGAGTTCAGTCACATCCCGCTCATCATGCTCACGGGCGTGGCCGAGCACCTTCGAGAGACCAAGTACTCCCACGCCCAGGCCCTGGAGTGCCAGGCTGACGACTTTATCAGCAAGCCCCTCAAATTCGAGGTCCTTTTGAAAAGTATAAGGAGGCTTCTTAAAAACGGCGGGAAGTAACAAAGCAAAGAGAGGTGAACATGAGTAGTAACTCTGGGCGGGGATGGACGGTAGTTTTTTCAGGCATGGGAATCAACCTCGCGCTCGGGGTGCTGTACACCTGGAGCGTGATCTCGAAGAAAATCCCCGACGACTGGGGATGGAGCGAGTCGGACCGGGCGCTTCCCTATACGATCGCCTGTCTGATCTTCGCCTTTATGATGGTCCCGGCGGGCAAGCTGCAGGACCGCTTCGGGCCGAGGGTGGTAGCCGCGCTGGGAGGGCTTTTAACGGGCGTGGGCATGGTCCTGGCTGGAGCGTTCACGGACCTGTGGATTTTTATTTTAGGCTTTGGGGTCCTGGCGGGGACCGGCATCGGGTTCGGCTACGCCGCCGCCACCCCGCCGGCGGTCAAGTGGTTCCCGCCGGCGAGGACGGGAATGATCGCGGGAATAGTGGTTTCCGGGTTCGGGCTGGCCTCGGTATATATATCGCCGCTGGCCAATTACCTGATCGACGCGAGGGGCGTTGGCCCGGCCATGACCATATTGGGGATCGCCTTTTTGGTCGTGGTCGTGGGACTGGCCCAGCTTCTGCGCAATCCTCCCGCCCTGGGCCCGAGGGAGAAGGCGGCTTCCACGGCGGCCGACGAGGACTATACGGCCTCCCAAATGCTGAGGACGGCCCCCTTTTACATGCTGTGGCTGATGTACGCCTTTAACGCGGGGGCGGGCCTTATGATAATCGGCAAGCTGGCCAAGCTGGTCGAGGTCCAGGCCAACTTCAAGGCGGGCTTCATCCTGGTGGCGCTTCTGGCCATAGGCAACGCGGGCGGACGGCTGCTGGCCGGGTCGCTCTCGGACAAGATGGGAAGGATCGCCATCCTCAGGGTATTCACCGCCTTTCAGTGCGTGCTCATGTTCCTCATGCCCTTCATGGACAACTGGGTCGTCATGGTCGTTTTTTCCATGTGCATGGGCATGAACTACGGGTCGAACCTTTCGCTTTTCCCGTCGATCACCAAGGATTATTACGGACTTAAAAATTTCGGGGTCAATTACGGCGCCTTGTTCACGGCCTGGGGCGCCGGGTCCATACTGGCGCTGGTGGCGGGAAAAATCTACGACCTGCACGGAAGGTTCGACTACGCGCTCTACGTGGCGGGGGCGCTACTTGTCGTGACGCTGGCCTTGTCTTTCTTCGTGAAAAAGCCGGAGGAGATATCGGGCGCCATGCCCCACGCAAGACCGAGCGGGGCGGCCTGACCGGCCATAAAGATATGGGAGATGACGAGACCCGGTTAAAGGGGCGCGGGGAAACACAAGGAGAGGCGCGAGGGGAAGTATTTTTTCGCGCCGCTTTGCCAAGGGAAAAGGAGGCAAGTGATGAACGATGCAAAACGAGAAGAGGTAAAAAAAGAGATAGTCTCCATGGCGATCGAGGACAGGGTTTTCGAGGTGTCGAAAACGATCCAAAAGGACGCCTATATAAACTCCATGGCCCAATACGAGGCCATGTACAAGGAATCGCTGGAAAAGCCCGACGTCTTCTGGGGGCGTCTGGCCGAGCAGTTTTTATGCTGGGAAAAGAAATGGGACAAGGTCTTCGAGTGGGAGGACAAGGCCCAGGCGAAATTCAAGTGGTTCTCGGGAGGCAAGCTGAACGTTTCGGTCAACTGCCTGGACCGGCAGATCAAGACGTGGCGCAAGAACAAGGCCGCCCTTATCTGGGAGGGAGACGAGCCGGGGACCGACCGGACCCTGACCTATCTCGACCTGTACAGGGAGGTCAACAAGTTCGCCAACGTTCTTAAAAAGCACGGCGTGAAAAAAGGAGACAGGGTGGCCGTCTACCTGGGCATGATCCCCGAGCTGCCCATCACCATGCTGGCCTGCGCCCGGATCGGGGCCGTCCACAGCGTGGTTTTCGGCGGGTTTTCCGCGGACGCCTTGCGCGACCGAGTGCTCGACAGCCAGTGCAAGGCCCTGGTCACGGCGGACGCCGGCTACCGGGGTTCGAGGACCGTGCCCCTCAAGGCCGGCGCCGACGCGGCCCTCGAGGGGGCCAAGTGCGTGGAAAAGGTCATCGTGGTCAACCGGGCGAACCAGAAGGTGGCCATGAAGGAGGGACGCGACTTCTGGTGGCACGAGGAAATGAAAAAGGCCGAGCCCTTCTGCGAGCCCGAGGTCATGGACGCGGAGGACCCGCTTTTCATACTCTATACCTCAGGGTCCACGGGCAAACCCAAGGGGGTCCTCCACACCACGGCCGGGTACCTCCTCTACGTGGCCGCGACCCTCAAGTGGTGCTTCGACGTCAAGGACGAGGACACCTGGTGGTGCACCGCCGACATCGGGTGGGTCACGGGACACAGCTACATCGTGTATGGCCCTCTTTGCATCGGGGCCACGTCGGTAATGTTCGAGGGGGTGCCCTCCTATCCCGACCCCGGCCGCTTCTGGGACGTGGCGCAAAAATTCCACGTCAACCAGTTCTATACCGCGCCCACCGCCATCAGGGCCCTGATGCGGGAGGGAAACGAGTGGCCCAGGAAGTACGACCTCTCCTCCATCCGCGTGCTGGGAAGCGTGGGCGAGCCCATCAACCCCGAGGCCTGGATGTGGTACCATGAGAATATCGGCCGCGATGACGTTCCCATCGTGGACACCTTCTGGCAGACCGAGACCGGTGGATTCGTCATCACGCCCCTGCCCGGGGCCATGAAGCTTAAGCCCGGCAGCGCCACGCGTCCCTTCTTCGGCGTGGAATGCGAGGTGCTCCGCAAGGATGGCTCGCGGTGCGGCGAGAACGAGGGCGGGTCACTGGTCATGCTTCGGCCCTGGCCCGGCCTTATGCGCACCGTATACGGGGACCATGAGCGCTTCATTCAGCAATACTGGCAAATGTTCCCCGGTAAATACAACACCGGCGACGGCGCGCGCGTGGACAAGGACGGGTATTTCTGGCTGATGGGCCGCATAGACGACGTCATCAACGTCTCGGGCCACAGGCTGGGAACGGCCGAGGTCGAGTCCGCCCTCGTCGCCCATCCCTCGGTGGCCGAGTCGGCCGTGGTCGGAATGCCCCACGACTTGAAGGGCCAGGGCATCTACGCCTTCGTGACCCTCAAGACCGGGGTTGCCCCCACTGAGGAACTGAAAAAGGAACTGGCCAAACACGTGAGAAAGGAAATAGGACCCATAGCCACGCCGGATAAAATACAGTTCGCCGATGCTCTGCCCAAGACCAGGTCGGGCAAGATCATGCGGCGCATCCTCAGGAAGATAGCGGAAGGCAGGGTGGGGGAGCTGGGCGACACCACGACCCTGGCCGACCCCGCGGTGGTGGACGCCCTCGTGAAGGGGGCCGCCGATTGACCACCATCTCCGGGGAAGGGTGAAATATGCGCTCGGCCTTTATATATAATGAGCGGATGGGCGGCTTCAAGCTCGGGCGGGACCATCCTTACGATCCCGCCCGAATAACCAGGGTGTACGATCTGTGCCGCCGCCGCGGGCTTTTCAACCGGGACGGCCTGAGGGTCGTCTCGCCCAGGCCCCTGGATATAAAAGACTTCTACGAGGTCCACGAGCCCGTGTACCTCGAGACCCTGATAACCGCCGACGAGTCCGGCTTCGAGCCGTGGATGCTGAAGTTCGGCCTGGGCACGGAGGACTGCCCGGTATTTCCGGGGCTTTTGGAGTTCCTCATGCTTTGCGCCGGGGCCACCATCGAGGCGGGAACATGGGTGATGGACGCGGGATACGATTTCGCCTTCAACCCGCTGGGAGGTTTCCATCACGCGGGGCGGACCCAGGCCGAGGGGTTCTGTTACGTGAACGACGTCTGCCTGATCGCCCGCCGCTGGGCCGACCGCGGTTTCAGGGTGATGATCGTGGACGTGGACGCCCACCACGGCAACGGCGACCAGGACTTTTTTTACGACGATCCCCGCGTTTTCACCTTGAGCTTCCACGAGTCGGGCAAGACGCTTTATCCCTTTGGGGGAGAAGTCACCGAGATTGGAAGGGGACCGGGACTCGGGTATAACGTCAACGTGCCCATGCCGGCCGGAAGCGACGACGAAATATTCGACTTCGCCTTTAACGAGGTCTTTCCTCCCTTGATCGAGGCTTTCTCACCCGACGTCGCGATCGGAATCATGGGGGTAGATACCTTCGCGACCGATCCCCTTACCAACCTCAAGATGACCAACAACTCATACATCCGGGCGGCCAAAAAAATCCAGCGCCTGTCTCCCCGCTGGATAGCTCTCGGGGCCGGCGGATACAACATGGACAACGTGATTCGAAGCTGGACTCTTTTATGGGCCGCCGCGAACGGCCTGGACAAGGGAGACGACGCCATGGAGACCCTGGGAGGGACCTTCATGCGGGACATGGACCTTGGCGTCTCGAGCCTTCGCGACATGGCCGCCAGGAACTCGGGTCCGGAAAAAACCGAAATATTCAGGCAAGTGAAAGAAGAGGTGGTATATATTAAAGATAAGGTCTTCCCCCTGGTGGGGGCGCTCGCGTAAAAGGATGAAGGAAAATGTCGCGCATCGGGAAAAGGTCCAGGAATCGAGCAAGGACTGGCGAGGCCAGTACGAGATGGCCAAAACCACGCCCGCGGAAGCCATCCGTAATATCAAGCGGGGCGACCGCATCTTCATCGGCACGGGCTGCGGCGAGCCCCAGGCCCTGGTCAAGGCCCTGATCGAGAGCCAGTCGGGCATAGAGGACGCCGAGATATTCCACCTTTTAAGCCTGGGAGTGGCCGCTTACACCGAGCCACGCTTCAACACTATTTTCCGGCACAACTCCTTTTTTATCGGGCCGGCCTCCAGGGAGGCGGTATGGGAAGGGCGAGCGGATTATATACCCATCATGCTCTCGGACATTCCCGGCCTCTTCCGGGAGGGAAGGCTCCCGATCGACGCCGCCCTTATCCAGGTGGCCCCGCCGGACAAGCACGGCTTCTGCCCCTACGGCGTGTCGGTGGATATTGTCAAGGCGGCGGCGGAGACGGCCGAGTTGGTGATAGCCCAGGTCAATCCGCTGATGCCGCGCACCCTGGGGGACAGCTACGTGCACGTCGGCGATATCGACCTGGTAGTGGAACTGGAGGAGCCCATACTCGAGTGGACCTATCCCAAACCCGAGGAGGTCCACCTGCAAGTGGCCAGGAACGTGGCCCGCCTGGTCACCGACGAGGCCACGCTCCAGATGGGCATCGGTACCATACCCAACGCCGTGCTCGGGTTCCTCAAGGACAGGCAAGACCTGGGAGTGCATACCGAGGTCTTCTCCGACGGGCTGATAGACCTCATCGAGGCCGGGGCCGTTACCTGCGCCAAGAAGTCGATTCATCCAGGCATGATCGTCTCCTCCTTTTGCATGGGCACGAGGAAGCTCTACGACTATATCGACGATAACCCCTTTTTCGAGTTCCATCCCACGGATTATTGCAACAACCCCTCGATCATCGCCCGAAACGACCGGCTCACCGCCATTAACGTGGCCCTCGAGGTCGATCTCACGGGCCAGGTCAACGCCGACTCCCTGGGCTTTCGCTTCTACTCCGGCATCGGGGGGCAGGCCGACTTCATACGAGGAGCGGCCCTCTCGAAAAAGGGAAAGCCCATTATCGCCATGCCCTCCACCACTTTGGACGGCAAGCACAGCCGCATAGTGCCCACCCTGACCGAGGGCTCGGGCGTGGTCACCACCCGAGGCGACGTGCATTACGTGGTGACCGAGTACGGGTCCGCCTACCTGCATGGCAAGAACATACGGGACCGGGCCATGGCGCTTATAAGCATCGCCCATCCCGACGTGAGGCACGACCTCATCCAGTTCGCCAAGCACAAGAAGTATATATATCCGGACGAGCTGATGCCTCTCGGACACGGCGTGGTCTATCCGGAGGAGCTGGAGACGGTATTCAAGACCAGGGAAAAGGGAGAAGTCTTCATCTGGCCGGTCAGGCCCGCGGACGAGAGCCGGGTAAGGGACATGTTCTACGAATTGTCCGAGCAGAGCGTTTACCTTCGCTTTTTCGGACAGGTCAAAACCATGCCTCACGAGAAGGCCCAGCTTATGGTCAACCTGGACTACCAGGACAAGATGGCCATCGGCGCCTACGTGGGCGAGCATCCGCAATTCAAAATGGTGGCGCTCGCCCAGTACGTTCGCGATCCCAATTCCAACATGGCCGAGCCCGCCGTCCTGGTTGACGACGCGTGGCACAACCAGGGACTGGGGCGCTTCCTGTTCCAGTATCTCATCCGCGTGGCCAGGCAAAAGGGAGTCGAGGGCTTCTACGCGGAGGTCCTGCCCGAGAACAAGGGCATGGCGCATATTATCGAAAACTGCGGATACAAAACCTCCACCAAAATCGAGGAAGACGTCTACTTCTATGAAATAAGGTTCGAAAAACCCGAGGAATAGCCGGGAAAGACCGAAGAAGCGCTCGCAAATAAAGCGCTCATTTCACTTTGCCAAGAGCGTCGACTAACGCTCGAAATAAAACAGCCTCATCGAAAGGTCCGAATATTATTCCAGGCAATTGGATGCTTTTCTTCATCAAAGTAGTTTCCGGGGCGGGCCGCCGTTTGTCCGCCGTCTGGCCGACCTGATATAATCGGACTTGATAAAAGGAGGGATAAGGGGCGGACGAATGAAGAAGATAGGCGCCAAAGGGCAGAGGTGGCTTAAAGGTTTTCACCTGGCGGCGGTGAGCTCATGGGTGGGAGGAGCGGTTTCCCTGCTGTCCCTGTATTTCCTCAAGGACGGGGTCCATGACGCGGGCGTACTGTATGGAATCAACCAAAGCGTCCACCACGTGGACATGATGGTGGTGGTCATTCCGGGGGCTTTCGGCTGCCTGATCACGGGCCTTCTTTACGGCGTCTTTACCAGGTGGGGATTTTTCCGGCACGGCTGGCTTATATACAAATGGGCCATAACCGTCCTCGCCATACTTTTCGGGACCTTTTTTCTGGGGCCATGGGAAACGCGGATGATGGAAATCTCGGGCAAGCTCGGCATGGCCGCTCTCGAGAACGGAGAATATCTTTACAACCAGCGCATGAACCTCATCTTCGGCGCCGTCCAGACCATGGTCCTTGTGGTCACGATCTTTATTTCCATTTTTAAGCCATGGAAAAACATCGGCACAAAACAAAAAAACAATTCGCCCGATTGACTTTTATGGAGGAAAAGATGCCCCGTACTTTACAAGCAGCCGCTCTTTTGGCCGTTATTTTATTGCTTGCCGCCGCCGGCTTCGGGATTGATAAGAGTCGGGACGAGCCCTTTTCCATGCCCGAGGTGCAAAAACCAGCCTTTCAGGACCGGGATTTTAACGTCGTCGATTTCGGCGCGACGCCCGGCGGCAAAACGAAAAACACGCGGGCCTTCTCGCGGGCCATCCAGGCTTGCGTGGACGCGGGCGGCGGACGCGTGGTGGTTCCCCCCGGCAAATGGCTGTCGGGACCCATTCACCTCGAGAGCAAGGTGAACCTCCATCTTGAAAAAGGAGCCACCATCTTATTCAGCTCCGATCCAGACGATTATCTGCCCCCCGTCTTCACCAGGTGGGAGGGAGTCGAGTGCTACAATTACTCAGCCCTTGTCTACGCCAACGGGGCCGAGAACGTGGCCATAACCGGGGAGGGGACGCTGGACGGACAAGGGGTGAATTGGTGGCCATGGAAAGCTAAGCAAAAAGAGGCCGTTAGGCGCCTTTACGAGCAGGGCGCCCGGGACGTTCCAGTAAAAGAGAGGATATTCGGAACCAAAGAGGACGCCCTTCGGCCCTCCCTGGTCCAATTCATTAACTGCAAAAAAGTTTTGCTCGAGGGCGTGACCACCAAGGACTCTCCCTTTTGGACGAACCATTTCGTCTACTGCGAGAACGTGACGGTCAGGGGAATCACGGTCCTGGCCCCGAGCTGGTCGCCCAACACGGACGGAATCAACCTGGACTCGACGCGAAACGCCGCGGTCAGCGGCGCCTATATATCGGTAGGAGACGACGCGGTGTGCGTCAAGTCGGGCCGTAACCGGGACGGAATCCGAGTGGGCGTTCCCACCAGAAACGTCCTTATCGAGAAGGTCACGGTGGACAAGGCCCATGGCGGCTTCGTGGTGGGAAGCGAGACCTCGGGGGGCATCGAGAACGTCATGGCCCGGGGCAGCCGATATCTCGATAGCGCCAGAGGGGTAAGAATTAAATCCAAGCGCGGCCGGGGAGGGTACGTAAGGAACGTCTTCGTGGAGGACACGGTGATTGAAAAGGCCTCGGAGAAGGCCATCGAGATTACGATGAACTATTCATTTTCCTACGGGGAAATGTCCGAGGCCGTTCCCCTGTTCGAAAACATCCGGATAAACGGTCTGCGTTGCGGCCTGGCCGGAAAAGCCGCGGAGGTAGTGGGACTTGCCGACTCGAAAATAATAGGTCTAACTCTTTCCAATATCGAGATTAATTCCGCGCGGGGAATGAATATTTCCGAGACGGGCGGCCTTACTCTTGACAATGTTAAAGTTAATCGGGCGCTGGGTCCGGCTATCACCCTGGAGAACTGTGAGAACGCGGTGATCAGGAATGGTACTTTTTTTACCGCTTCCGAATATCTGAGAGTCACGGGACCGTCGAGCGCGAATATCCGGGTAATCGCCCTCGACGAGACGCGGGCGAAGAAAGCCATCTCTCAGGGAAAATCCACGCCCAAGGAGGCCGTAATCATTACAAAACCCTGAAAAGAGAGCCGGAGGGAAGATAAACGGCGTTTGTTTGGAAACGTATTTACCATTGTCCATTGACTCGATCTCCCTTTACATTAACGCGGCGCTCATGATAAAATTCATAGTCTTAAAAACTCCGAGGAGGCGATAATGTTTAGGGGAATATTTACCGCTTTGGTAACTCCGCTCAAAGACGGAAAGATTGACGAGGAATGCCTGGGCAATCTCGTCGATTGGCAGATAGATAATGGCATACACGGCCTGGTACCCTCGGGCACCACCGGCGAAAGCGCGACCTTGAGCCACGAGGAGCACGGACAGGTCATCGACATCGTGGTCAAACGGGCGGCGGGAAGGGTACCCGTCGTCGCCGGCACCGGCAGCAACAGCACCTGGGAGGCCATCGAGCTGACCAAGCACGCCAAGGAGGCCGGGGCCGACGCTTCCCTCCAGATAACGCCCTACTATAACCGCCCGACCCAGGAGGGACTTTACCGGCACTTCGAGGCCGTGGCCAAGGAAGTGGACATCCCCATAATCCTTTACAACGTGCCGGGCCGAACGGGCGTGAATATGCAGCCCGAAACGGTGGCCCGCCTCTCGAAGATCGATAACATAGTGGGACTTAAGGACGCGGCCGGCAGCGTCAAGCAGACCCTGGACACGGTTACCGCCTGCGGCGACAACTTCGCCGTCTTGTCGGGGGACGACTTCGCGAACCTCAGCGTGCTGGTCTCGGGAGGAACGGGCGCGATTTCGGTCTCCGCCAACGTGGCCCCCCGGCCACTGGTGGATTTCTACCAGGCCTGGGAGGCGGGCGAAATTAAAAAAGCGTGCGAGGCTCAAAGAAAACTGCACGAGCTCAACCGCTGCATGTTCCTCGAGACCAACCCCATTCCCGTCAAGTACGCGGTCCATCTTCTCGGGCTTTGCGGGGACGAGATTCGGCCGCCCATGACCGTACTGGACGAGAAATTCAGGCCCAGGCTCAAACAGGCCCTGCAAGAACTTGGACTCATGTGATGGGCACTCCCGTTAAAGTAGTCATTACCGGCGCGGCCGGCAGGATGGGCAGGATGCTGGTCTCGGCGGCATGCGCTTTCGAGGGGACCAAGGTGGGCGGCGCGACCGAGATTCCCGGCCACAAGATGATAGGCGAGGACGCCGGGACCCTGGCGGGTCAGGGCGAATTGGGAGTCAAGATCGTTCCCGATCTTAAAATTGCGCTCGAGGGGGCCGACGTGGTCGTGGATTTTACTTCCATCGAGTCGAGCCCCATTCACGCCGGGATTTGCGCCGAGGCCCGCGTGCCCATAGTGATCGGGACCACGGGCCTGCCCGAGAAGTCGCGCGAGGAGATAGCGGGCCTGGCCGGCGCCATACCCATCGTTATGACGCCCAACATGAGCGTGGGAGTGAACCTTCTTTTCCACCTGGTGGACAAGGTGGCCGGGATATTGGGCGAGGGCTTCGACGTCGAGATCGTCGAGACTCACCACCGGATGAAAAAGGACTCGCCCTCGGGCACGGCCTGCCGGCTGGGCGAGATCGCGGCGGCGGCGCGGGGCTATTCCTATCCCGAGGACGTAAGGTTCGAAAGGCATGGCATAATTGGCGAGCGTCCCGTTCGCCAGATAGGCATACAGACCTTAAGGGGCGGAGACGTGGTAGGCGAGCATACGGTCATGTTCGCGGGAGAGGGGGAGAGGATCGAGCTGATCCACAGGGCCCACGGCAGGAACACCTTCGCCATGGGCGCCATGAGGGCGGCCGTTTGGGTCGCCTCGAGAGGACCGGGGCTCTACGACATGAGCGACGTCTTGGGCCTGAAAGAACTCTGAAGGTTTTTCCGGAATTCCGGGAGTTCATGCATGGAAGAAAAACCGCGATTCTCGGCGCGAATAAAATCAATACTTTTATTCTTGGCGATACTCTTGTTCTCTTTTCCCGCCGGGTCTCGCCAGCCCATCGAGCTTTCCTATAACTGGAGAGTCGGACAGCGCCTCGAGTACTCCATGTACGTGGTGGGAAACGTTACCGACTCGGCCTCGGGAAGAAGAGATATAAGGATCGAGTTCGACGATAAATGGGAAGTGATCAAGGCGGCCGACGACCGCGGATACTTCACCGTATCGGAAAAGGCGTATAACTTCAGGGGAGAGGACTTTGACCTCGCCAGCTTCGCCGTCCCTCCTCGCGACTCGGGAATCGAAAGGCTCATAGACCGGCTCGGAAGAGTCGACGCCATCCAGGGCGTGTCTTACGGCGCAAGGTACAGGATACTGCCCCTCATGATGCCCGAAACGCCCATCGCGGCCCAGGAAAAATGGGTGGTCAATAAAGACCTGGACCTGCCTTTGCTGAATGAAAAGGTTACCGGCAAGCTGGCCACCGTGTACACCTTCGTGGACGTCTACCCGAATTACAAGATGCGCGGACGAGACTGCGCCCGGATCAAGGTCGAGGCGAACTATCAATACGAGTCGCCCGACGGGGACAAGGGAGTAGTGGGAAGGTTCCATGGACGCCTCTTCTTCGACCTGATCGAGAGGAGGGTCGTCGATTACGAGATCACCGAGCAGAGAAACGAGTTCGTGAGGTCGCTGGGAGCTCAGCGGACCACCAACCTCCAGGTAACGGCCATAAGCGACAATTGAACCCGGCCGCCGGAGGTCAGGAAAAATTGCCGCGCCCGCGAGCAAGAAAACTCGCGCCGATGGATAATAGGCCGGCCAGTCCAGCCCAAACGCCAACTCGGAAGGAATAAGGACGGTAAAGGAACTCGACCCGGGCCTTGCCGTCGGGAACTTCAACCGCCCGAAAAGCATGATTGGCCCGAATGATCCTCGCGTCCTTACCCTCCACCTTGGCCGCCCATCCCGGATAGTAGGCGTCGGAAAGAACCAGGAGCACGGGACCCTCGCCGTCGGTATCCACCACCACTCTTTGATGGCCGTATTCCACAACGCGGGCTTTGGCCAGGTCTTGTTTGCCGGGTTTGACCAAAGTTACGTCCGAGGCGGAGACCGCCGCGTATAGCCTGGCTCCTCCCAGTTCGACCATCCTCCGGAGAGTCTCGTGGGGACCGTTAACGAGAGAGACCCGGCCGGCCACATAGGCCCGGGGCCAGGCGGCGCCGTTCTCGTAAACCCTTATGCCGTTCTGGAAGGAGTCCTCCATGATCGGCTCGTCCCTGCCCACTCGAGGGTCGCCCCAGAGGGCCCAGTCGTTATCGCCCGTTTTGCCGGGCAAGGTGGAAAAAGACATCCGGTCACGCTCGAGGTCGTATACGTCGGCGGATTTCCACGAGTCGTCCGACGGCCGTCTCGGGTCAAGGTACCGGCACCAGCCAAGGGTCGGGTCCCTGCCTTCCCCGATCAGGGTGAACCAGACGCCGTCTCCAGGCTTATCCTTGATAGACGGGTCCACGCCTCCGGAGACCAGGACGGGCATCCTTTTCTTTTGCCGGTTAAAGCTGGTCGTTTTTAGGGTCCTGGCGTTGAGTCTCCACTTGGAGGGCGGGTGAGCGAACAAACAGTCGCGAAGGTCTCCGTTTATCTCCACTCGCTTCTTCCCCGAGTAAAGAGGGCCAGGGGCAATAAGCTGCCCCGTTTCCAGTATCCAATCGACGGTCTGGTTTTCCGGTTGTCTTCTTTTCGTGAGCTGGTACCTGATACCGGCCATGTCCCGGAGAGTCAGCCACTTTATCTGGAAGGGCATCCGCAGCGAGTGATACTTCATGAAATGGGCGTATAGCTCATCGCCTTTCAAAAACGTCATGGCCCAGAATATGTCGGCGCTTTCCCGTAAGATAAGGGCCTCGGCCACTCCCACGTCGTTGACCGGGGCCACGGCCCCCATGTTGGAGACGAAAACCTCCTCGTCCGCCGCCACGCGGGCGAGAGGATGGTCCAACGCGATCTCGCGAAGGGGACGAAAGTCCCGTTTAGCCGCGTTCCAGAAAATAAAGGCATGGTTGACGGATGACGCCGCCACCAGCTCGATGGCCACGATGGCCGTGAGGGACCATGTCCGATAAGCGCCAAGGCGGCGGAAACTGAAGCCCGCTTTCCGCGAGGGACGAAGAGGAAACAAGCCGATTGCGGCCGCGCACGCGCAAAGCGTCAAAGCGGTCAGCAAGGCGCCGTTCATGAAAGGGGCCTTCTCCGCTCCGGCCAGGTCCGAGAAGCGTACTCGAGCCAGGATGGTCAGGAAGGCGACGACGACGGCCGCCGCCGGCAAGAGCAGACTCGAGCCGCGCCTTCTAAGCCCATCCGCTGTCTTGCCCGCCAGGATGGCGGCGGAAAAGGCGATCAGGGGCTGAGTGTACTTGATATAGGTAAGCTGATCGAGCCCGGGCAGGCTAGCGATCAGACTGAAAGGAGGCAGGGCGAAAATGACGCCCATCGAGGCGATCATGGCCGAGGCGAAAAATGCGTCCGTCCTGGTCCTCGGCCGCGCGGCGGCGGCCAGGGCCAAAACTAGGACCATGGACCCGATGTAAGGGAAGAGCTTCACCAGCTCGACGCTGGACAGGGCCTGGTTCAGGGGGCCGTAAAAACCGGGGGCCGCGGCCGTTATGGCGCCGGCGGCGGGAACGCTGGCCGCGCCAATGGCCGCCGTGTGAAAGTTCCAGGCCTTGGAGACGAACTCCAGGAAGGGAAGTGCTTGGGGAAGACAGATTAAGCCGGCCGCTACGGCCGCGGCCGCGAGGCGCATGATCTGTCCCCGCCTCCACGAGTGGGAAACCTTCACGAAGAACATGCCGTAAGCGAAACCGAAGGCCAGGGTGAACGCGGCCGATCCGGGCTGTCCGCCCAGCGCGATAAGCGCGATCGCCAGGATGGTCAGGAGGAACTCCCTCGTGCCTCCTTTTTTCGCCAGCGCGTCGACGGCGATAAACAGGAAGGGAATGAGAACGTCGATGGCCACGTTAAGGTCGGCGACATACTGGACGAGGTAGCCGGTCAAGGCGAAGGCGGCCGAGGAAAGGAACGACGCGGCTTTGCCCGCGCCGATTCTTCTGGAGAACAGGAACGTTCCCCATCCGGCCAGTACCAGCCTGCCGATGAGAAAGGGGACCATGGCTTTCTCGAGGGGCAGGACGAGCATCGCGGCCATGAGAGGCGAGAGGCACGCGGACTGATAATTGGCCAGGAGAGGGCAGCCGAAAAGGTTGTAGGAGTTCCAAAGGGGAAAAAACCCGCTTCTCCAGCTCTCGATCTCAATCCTCGACCAGGGGAACCAGCCGATGGTCGGGTAAATGTCCCTGTAGGTCTTGAAGAAAAGGTCGGAGCCGGAAAAAAGCTCGTTCCTGAACGCCGCCGCCAACAGCAGGGAGAGTCCGGCTATTACGAGAGCGTGGTCAAGAAAGCCGTCGCGTCCGCGAGACGTCGGCGAGTATTTTCTCATGGCCATGATAAAATCTTAGCCCGGCGCCGTGCTCCGATCAATATTGTCGGGACCGGCTGTCGGTACCGGTTGTCGGTGCCGGGCTACTCCTTTTTATTCTTTCCGAACAGGACCTCCATGAACTTTCCGGCGGCCAGTTCCATCATGACCTGCCTGGGCACGCAGTGCTGGGGTGCGAAGGTCCGGATGTATTCGATCTCCTCTTCCGTCGGGGTGGGCGGCGGCTTGATGGGGTCGGCCACTTTCAGGTCCCAGGGGACCTTGGCCTTGATATCTTCCGCGGTGAAGCCGGGGAGGAGACTCTCGAGGTAAATCTCCTTGGTGACCTTGTCGAAGCGGAAGATGCCCTCCGTGCTGATCAGCATGGTGGGACCGCTTCCCTTGGGGAAAAGGCCCGAGTCGTCCCTTTCGCTCCCGCCGCCGAGATAGCCCGGCGAGGTGAAGTAATCGAGCTTCTCCACGAACTCGCCGTTCCTAAGGGTCAGGATGGTCTCCTGGGCGTAGGCGATGAAGTCGGGCGCGCCGCCCGCGCCGGTCAGCCTCATGCCGGTGGTGGGTCCTCCCTCCATGAAGGAGGTGTTGAGGTTGCCGTACCTGTCCACCTGCCCCACCCCCAGTATGGCCTTGTCCACGAAGCCCCGGTAATTGATGGTGGTGAAGGTATTGAACAGGTCCTCGGCGCAGGCGAAGCCGCGAAGGCACATGACGTCCGCGATGTGGTTGGGCGGGACCTGGGGCTCGAAGTCGATGATCCCCGCCTCGGTCATGAGCACGCAGTTGGGCGCGTTAATGGCCTTGGCCAGGCCGCCGGCCGTGGTGGGAAGACCCACGCCAAGGATGACCTTGTCGCCGTCCTTGATCTCGCGCGCCACCGCGATGATCATGAGTTCCTCTTTAGTCGCTTTTTTCGACATCTATCAAAAACCCCCTTTCCTCGAGGATATTCTCGATCTCTTGTCTGGTCTTGCCCCAGTACCTCATCTTGCCCTCCTCGTCCCACATGGAGTCGAAGGCCGCGCCGTAGTCCGCCGGAGCCGAGTAATAAGGCCGGGCCATGAGGGCGTCCAGGCTTTTCTTGCCGAACTTCCGGACGTAGCGCTCGATATAGGACGCCCGGTCCTCCACGCCGTAGACCCACTCGTCCATCCAGGCCATGAAGCCCTCCTCCGTCTTGTTGGCCATGTCGGCCAGGGACCAGAAAAGAACGTCCAGGTTGTAGCAGCCCGAAAGCTCGGCGGGATGGGCCCCAAGCGGCTCCTCGATGACCGCGTCCACCCGGAAGCCGGGAACGATGGTGTTGTGGGGACTGCTCTTGACAATGTCCTCGTGGACGATCTCCTCGCAGCTCACGATCACCTTCTTGCTGGCAAGGCAAGCCCACTTGACCGACCCCAGGGCCCCCCAGTACTGGGCGTTCCCGTGCCTGTCGGCCCGCTGGACGTGAACGACGCACACGTCGGGGTTGACGCCCTGGACCACGGGTATGGGCTTTTTGGTATAAGGGCACTCGACCACCCGGAACTTGTCCTCCCCCATGAAGTCACGGACCTTGAACACGTCCGAGGTCATGATCGCCGGAAGCACGGGCATAAAGGAATAGCCCATGGCCCCGGCCGTGAGCATGGCGTTGTAGGTGAAGTTCGAGAAATCCTCGGCCCGAACCTTGCCCGCCCGCTGGCGGCGCTCGAGCATGCTGCCGCCCGAGCGGCCGCCCGAGCGAAGGCAATAGGTCAGCACCGCCCGGTCCACGCAGCCGCCGGCAATGAGCATCTCCACGTCGAACACCCCCGACTGGCTGTAGATGGTCAGGCCCTTTATGCCCCGGCGGATTATCTCGGATATCTGGTTGTAACAGGTCCCGACCGTGTAGTTGCCGATCACAAGCTCGCAGCCGTCACGCACGAACCGCTCGATCGCCTCCCCCGTCGTCATGATTTTACTCGCCTTATTCTCCGGCATTAATAAATCTCCTCGCGAAAAATTTGAAGGCTATTTTATCACGGAAAAGCCGGGAGTCGGATTTTGATCGGCGCGGGTACCCCGCGGCGCCCGGTGGGTTCCCTCGGCCCTCGCCCACGTGCTACTATAAACAATGATGGACAGGGAAGGACATATTACTCTTCTGACGCTCAGCCTGGGGGCGATAGCGTTGTCCTTTATCTTGCGGGCGGGACCGGACTTCGTTTATATCCCGGCGGCCTGGGGATTGAGGGCGCCCGGCACGTGCCCGTTCCACGACCTTACCGGACTCAACTGCCCCTTTTGCGGACTTACAAGAGGCTTCGTGGCCCTGGCTCACGGTGACTTGAGAAGGGCGATCGAGTTCAACGCCATGGCGCCGGCGGCGTTCATTTTCATCGCGTCGCAGATTCCCTACAGGGCGCTGGCGCTTTGGAGAGGAAACGAGGGCAGGCTGGGAGCGAGGCTGCAAAAGCTGGCGCTTTACTTGATCGGCTCCGCTCTCCTGATACAATGGCTTTTTTATTTGCTCGCGAGGCTTTTATAAAGGTTTCCACCCGCTTGAAAAAAGGAGATGGTATGAATGAAGAGTTTTGAGGTGGTAAATACTTCAACTAGGTTAGGAATGATCTATTGGAGTAGGCGGGTCGTGGGCTGGATCGTTTTCGTGAGGCTTATGACCTCGTAAAGGAGATTAGTCAGCCCCGCGACTGGAGCGCCACCGTAAGGCTAGACCTTGTATAGGAGTTTGGCGGCCCCTCAAAGCGTGTCTACTCCGACCTTAGATCAAATTTATTTCTAGGGAGGAGTAAGGAAATGGGAAGGTACATTGGAATCGATCTGCACAGGAATTGTTTCACCTCTTGCGTCCTGGCCGAGAACGGACGGAACTATCTCAAGGACTGGCGTCTCGAGGATTTGGAGAAGTTTTGCTCGACGCTTCGCGAGTCCGACGAGATCGCGGTTGAGGTCACGGGCAACGTCCGCCTTTTTTACGACGCCGTTCGCGGCCTCGTTTCCCGCGTCGTGGTTGTCAACCCTCGCCAGTTCAAGGTCATCAGCGAGTCGGTCAACAAAACGGACGGCAACGACGCCAGACGCCTTGCCCTGTTTTTGTCCAAGGGCCTTTTGCCGGAGGTGAGGATGCCGAACAAGGAACACGCTCAGGTTAAAAGCCTCACTCAAAGCCGGGACAAGCTGGTGAAGCTTCGCACGGCCTTGAAGAACAAGATCAACAACATCTGCTCGGCCCACGGCATCAACCTGAAGAAGGAATATCTTTCCAGCGAGAAGGGCCTTGAGACGGTGCAGGAGATACCTTTCGACCCCATGGTCAAGACCGAGGTCCGCGTCCTGGTGGAGCAGATTCGGGGCTTGAACGCCGGGGTCAAGGAGCTTGAGGCCGCCATCAAGGACTCGGGCAATCAGCTTCCCGGTCACAAGAATTTGAAGAGCATAAAGGGTATCGGGGACCTTGGCTCGGCCATACTTTTGTCGGTGATCGTTGACGTCAAGGACTTCCCCGACGAGGGCAAGCTGGCCTCCTACTTCGGCATCGTCCCCCGGGTTAGCAACTCGAACGAGACCAGCCGCTCGGGCCGGATCACGAAGCGGGGCAACAAACTCGGCCGCACTACCCTGGTCCAATGCGCCCTCATCGCCAAGCGTTACAGCCCTTATTTGTCGAGCTTCTACGAGCGTATCAAGGCCAGGCGCGGCGCGGGCAAGGCCATCATCGCACTGGCTCGCAAATTTTTGAAGATCATTTACATCACTTTACAGGAAAACTTGATTTGGGAGGACTTCCCGAACGGAGTAATAGCGAAAGGCTGAGTTTGTAAAATAATTCAGCTAATTTAAAAGGTTGGGTAGACAACCATCATAGGAGGAAGCGATGGCGCAATGCCCCCGTTGCTCGAGTCGGATACCGGATGGTTCGGCTAAATGCCCCAATTGCGGGGCCGACCTGATAATGGCGCCGGGCGGCTACGCGGGTCCCCCTCCGGGACCGGGCGTTCCTTCGCCGGGACAGCCTTTCCGTCCGCCCTTGGCCCCTCCTCCGCCGGGATACTACCAGGGAGCGCCGGGCGGATTCCCGCCGCCCCCGCCCGCTCCCGAGAAAACCTCGGGCGCGGCCGCGGCCTCTCTCATCCTTGCCATCCTGGGCGTATGCTCCGGAGGCATCCTGGGTATAGTGGGCATGGTGGTCGGATTTATCGCCCTGTCCTCGATCAACAAGTCGGGTGGGCGGCTGGGTGGAAAGGGACTGGCCATCGGCGGCATAGCCGTCGGGGGCGTCTCGATTTTCGTGGGCCTGTTCGTGATGGGCATCGTGGCCGCCATTTCCATACCGAGCTTCCTCAAGTACCAGGGCAAGGCCAAACAGGCCGTCGCGAGAACCGAGATAAACGATTTCCATCTCGCACAGCAAAGGTATTACCTCAGCTATAACGAGTACGCCGACAGCTTCGATACGCTGGGATGGTTTCCGCGAAACGATACTTCTTACGCGTATTTTTTAGGACAGGACGAAATCCAGCCCATCGCGGGGGGCCCATATGACCTGCCCCGCGACGTTTATACCTGGGTTGAAAAACACGACTGGCAGATCATCGCCGTGGCCAATATTGATAGTGACCCGACCCTGGACATATGGATGATGAACAGCGACAAGGGTGAGGTCGAGTGCCTGCTCGACGACTCGGTTAATTAGGACCCGGCCCGGCTTATGCCGAAGGCGCGAAAAGCGTTGGCCGTGGTGGCCTCGGCCACTTGTTCGAGGCTTTGATTCCTTATCCCGGCTATGGTCTCGGCCACCAGCCTTACATAGGCGGGCTCGTTTCTCTTTCCCCTGTGGGGCATGGGCGTGAGGAAGGGGCAATCGGTCTCGATAAGAATCCTGTCCGCCGGAAGTGACGCGGCCACCTCCGGCGCCTGCCTGGCGTTCTTATAGGTAATCGTGCCGGGAAAGGATATATAAAACCCCATGGCTAAAAGCTGACGGGCCATCTCGGGGGACCCCGCGTAACAATGCATGATTCCCCCCGCCCGTGGCGCGCCGTCCTCGCGCAGGATTCTCATCAGATCGCCGTGGGCGTCCCGGTCGTGGATGACCACCGGCACGTCGAGTTCTCGCGCCAGGCCGAGCTGGTCGCGGAACCTTTTTATCTGGACTTCCCGGGGCGAGTAATTCTTGAAGTAATCCAGCCCGATCTCCCCGATGGCCACGACCTTTTCCCTTTTCGCCATGTCCCTTATCAGGCTGAGGTCCTCGTCCGTTATCTTCTTGGCGTCGTGAGGATGGACCCCGGCCGTGGCCCAGATATTCTCCCGACTCTCGGCCACCTCCAGCGCCCTTTGCATGCACTCGAGTCCGTCGCCCGAGCCGATGGTCACAATATACTCGACCCCCGCCTCCCGGGCGCGGGCGATGACCTGGTCCCGGTCCTTATCAAAGGCCGGAAAATCCAGGTGAGCGTGAGTATCGAAAAGGGATATCATCTCAAAAGCTAACCGCGCGGCGCCTATTTGTCCTCGATTCTGGGAAACAGCGCCGGCCCCTTGGTCATCCTGGTGTCCGCCTTCAGGCCGCACCATTTGACCTTGTCCGCCAGCGGCGGGTCGGAGGGTTTGCCCGGAGCGCCGATCTGTTCCCACATCTTTTCGGCCGACTCGGGCATGAACGGCGATATAAGTATGGCGGTGATTCTCAGGCACTCGGCCAGGTTGTAAAGCACCGTGCCCAGCCTTTCCTTTTTTTCCGGGTCCTTGGCGAGAGTAAAGGGGGCGGTTTGGTCCACGTACTTGTTGGCCCTGCTTATCATGGCCCAGATCGAGGTAAGGGTCCGGCTGAAGCCGCATTCGGCCATGGCCGCCCGGACCTCCGTGACCGAGGTCTCGACCTGGCTTATCAGGTCCCGGTCCACGTCCTCGAGGGCGCCGGGGGCGGGTATGATTCCTCCCACGTACTTGCCGGCCATGCCCGCCGTCCGTGAAAGGAGGTTGCCCAGGTCGTTGGCCAGGTCGGAGTTGATCCTGCCCACCAGGGCCTGGTAAGAAAAGTCGCCGTCCAGCCCGAAGGGTATTTCCCTGAGCACGAAATAACGGAAGGGCTCGAGCCCGTACTTCTCGATCACCTCGTACGGATTAATGAAGTTGCCAAGGGACTTGCTCATTTTCTGGCCGTCGTTGGTCCACCAGCCGTGAGCGAAGACGGTCTCCGGCAGGGGCAGGCCGGCGCTCATGAGCAGGCACGGCCAGATGACCGCGTGATGTCTCAGGATGTCCTTCCCGATAAGGTGGACGCCGGCGGGCCAGAACTTGTTATATTTCTCGTCGTCCTCCTGCCCGAAGCCCAGGGCGGAGATATAGTTGGTCAGGGCGTCGACCCAGACGTAAAGCACGTGATCCGTCGTTCCCGGCACGTGTATGCCCCAGTTGAAGCTGACCCGCGAGATGGAAAGGTCGTTAAGTCCCATCTCGACGAAGCTTTTGATCTCGTTTCTCCTGCTCTCGGGCATGATGAACCGGGGATGGCTCTCGATGTGCTCGAGCAGCTTGTCCTGGTACTTGCTCATGCGGAAGAAATAGGAGGGCTCGGACACCTTCTCCACCGGTCTTCCGCACATGGGGCACTTGCCGTCCTTGAGCTGCAACTCGGTGTAAAAGGTCTCGCAGGGAACGCAGTAAATACCCTCGTACTTGCCCAGGTAAACGTCGCCCGCCGCCTCGATCCTCTTGTAGAGCTCCGCGACGCCCTTTTTATGCCTTGCCTCGGTGGTCCTGACGTAGTCGTCGTTCCCGATCTTCATGTAGCGCCAAAGTTCCTTGAAATGCTCCGAGTTCTTGTCCGCCAGCTCTTGAGGCGTGATCCCCGCCAGCTCGGCCGCCCGCTGCATCTTCTGCCCATGCTCGTCCGTGCCGGTAAGGAAATAAACTTCCTTTCCCGCAAGTCGGTGGTAGCGGGCCAGGACGTCGGCCGCCAGGGTGGTGTAGGCGTGTCCGATGTGGGGCACGTCGTTGACGTAATAAATGGGGGTCGTGACGTAGAACTTTTCCATGGCAATCCTCTTCGGCTACGGGTAAGATCGATCTTATTGATGGTATTATGGAGGGCGACCAATATCAAGTTCCGGATGGCGTTTAAAACCGGGTGATATTTCGTTCATGAAAAAAACGCGCCGTGAGAACCCGTCCCCCGGCGCGCGTATTTCAAGTTACGAGGCCTTATTCGCTATTTATCTCTTTATCGTTATCGGCCGGCTTGTCCTTTTCTTTTCCCTCTTCCTCCTTGGGGGATCCCTCGGGGGGAAGACCGTTCGCCACCCTGGCGTTTATCAGGGCTTCCATGAACTTGGGCACGAGCTTTAAAGACGGGTCCTCCTCGAAGCTTTTCTCCAGGGGCTCGAGGGACTCCTTGATCCTGCCCTGCTCGATCAGGAACTGGGCCCATTCCTGAAGATATAAAATGTCGTCGGGCTTAGCCAACTGACCCGCCCGCTGGAACTCGGCCTCGGCCAGGGCCGGCCGTCCCTGCCGCTTGTAGACCAGGGCCATGCCCACCGCTCCCAGCGGGGTATCGACGACTTTCTCGTTCTGGAACTCGGCGAAGGCCTTGTCGTGGTCGCCAAGCTCGAGATATATCCTGCCCAGGAAGTACCGGGCCTGGACGCTGTCTTTAAGCTCGATCGATTTCTGGAAGGCCTTGGCCGCGTCCTGAAGGTATATCTGGGCCTCCTCCAGCATGTCCTTCTGGCGGGCCGCGTCGGCCAGTCTCATGTTGATCTTGCCGATCTGGACCCATCCCTCCTCGTTTTCCACCTGCCGCGTGAACCATGTATGGTAGGCCGCGATGGCCTCCTCGTAGCGGCCCAGGGCGAACAGGGCCTTGGCACGCGTCTCGAGGGCCACGGGGCTTTGCGTGTCGCCCTCGAGGACCTCGTCGGAAACGGCCAGCATCTTGTCGAACTGGTCCGCGACCAAAAGTTGGTTCAGGTTTTGCAACTTGGGTATTAGGTGCTGATAATCGAGCACGTCCTTTTTCATGGCCTTGTTGACGTCGCCCTCGAAGCCCCCGACCACGTAACCGAGGGCGTCAAGTTGGGCCATGATCTCGGGAGAAAGGTCGCCCTCCTCCAACTCGGCGCTCTCGAGCTTGTCGCGCGACCATTCGCTCTCGAGACCGTCCAGCCTGGAGCGCATAATGTTGGCCTGCTTGCACGCGTCCCTCTTGGCGGGGTCCTCGTCATCGCATCCTCCCTCGATGAGATTTTTCAGCTCCTTGGGGTCGTCCTCGAGGTCGAACAGCAAAGGCTTTGGGGACTTGATGTATTTGTATTCCTTGTTCACCAGACCCGAGAGGGGGGCCCAGCCGTAATGCAGAAAAACGGACTTGCTTTCCATGTAGGCGAACCTGTCGGCCGGCGGAGGGGTCGCGCCATCGATAAGTCCCCAAAGGCTTTCCCCCGAGGCCTGAGCGGGAATCTCGATACCAAGGTAATCGAGCACCGTGGGCAGGACGTCGATCTGGGAGGCGATGGTTTTAATCCGGGTTCCCGGCCTGGTCATGTTGGGAAAACGAGCGATCATGGGGATGTGCTGGGTACCCTCATAGATAAAGTTGGAATGGGTGGGCTCGTCATGCTCTCCAAGACCCTCGCCGTGGTCGCCCAGGCAGATGATTATGGTGTCGTCGTAAACCTTTAATTCTTTCAGCTTATCGAAAAGCCTTCCGATCTGCTTGTCCATGAAGGCTATTTCACCGTCGTATTTGGAAGGGTAAAGGAGCTTGTATTCCTCGGGCGGGTCGTAGGTCGCGTGAGGGTCGTAAAAATGCACCCACATGAAAAAGGGCTTGTCGTGATGCTCGCTAAGCCAGGCCATGCTCGCGTCGGCCGTCTTGTTTCCCAGACGCTCCGCGACAAGCACCGATCCTTCCTCCTGTTCCTCCAGTTCCTCCTCGTCCCAGTGATCGAACCCCTGGTCGAGCTTGAAGACTTTTCTCAGGACCGCCGCGCTGATAAAAGCCGCCGTCTGATAGCCGTTCTTTTTCAGCGCCTCCGCCATGGTCTCGAGCTTGGCCGGAACGCGGTAGGCCCCGTTGTCGATGACGCCGTTATATAGGGGGACCGTGCCGGTGAAAATGGAGGTATGGGCCGGAAGCGTAAGGGGTATATGGCTGTAGAACCGCTCGAAAAGCACTCCCTCCCTGGCCAGCCGGTTCAAGGTAGGGGTCTCGATCCAGCTATGGCCATAGGCCCGGATATGGTCGGCCCGCGTGGTGTCCATGGTGACGATAAGAACGTTCGGCTTGGATTTTTTCGAGCACGCCGACGAGCCGGCCAGGGTCCAGACAAGGCCGCCTCCGATAAGCATCCAGGCCAGGACCGCGGCCGCAAGGATTATGGAACCGCGTCCGTTTCGAGTTTTTGCCATGCGATATGATCCTCCAATTAATTTAGGCTTCCCGCGGGAGCCGCCGAATGGGTATATGTGTTTTGATTCCCCCGGAAAAAAATGGTTCGATTTTCAATCCTCCACCGATTATCCAACGTCCATCCTGGAGGTTCAAGACGCGAGAAGCGGAGGCGGGGAAAGGAATGGCTAAGATACGGACTACTTGAATATTTTTACCTTTCCCCCCGCGTAGCTTTGAGCCAGGACCCCATTGGTTCCCGACCTTAGCTGGACGGTCTCGTATCCGGCCTGGGTCGCCTTATCGTGAAGTTTCTCCACGGTTTTTACCTTGTCCGCCTCCTTCATGGCTTTCCATTCCTTGTCGTCCACCTCGACGACGGCCGCTTTCTGGAGGGCTTTGACGGCCACGATCTTTATCGGAGCGCCCGAGAGATCGATCTCGACCGTCTTGAGCTCGGAGCTTTGAAAGAGTCCGATACTCCACAGGCCCCAGACGACGGCGGCCAGGACGATTATCGAGGAAACGATTAATATCGGGAGCGAGCGTCGAGACAAGAGACCGTCCGGGCCGCTTTTTTCGGCCTTTGGAACTGAAGTATCGAGGTCCGGTTTTTTCTTTTTCCTGGAGTCGGTTATCTCGACGCCGGGCTCAGTCCCGGCCCCGCTCGCCTGTTCTTGAACTCGCTTTTTAAGGGGTTCCATCGTTTCCCTGGTCGAGCGAAGGCGGTTCCAGGCAGATTGCAGGGCCTCGACGCCTTTCTGGCCCTCCTTCTTGGCCAGGCTGTAACGGGCAAGCAGCGTGGGCGTCAGCTTGTCCACCTTGGCGTCGATCTGCCTGACGGCCTGGGACCATTCCTGGGGCTTGTAATTTATCGACTTTCCAACCGTGATGAGCCGGGCCGCCGCGTAGGCCATGACGAAGCCGTTAAGCTTGAGTATCCATTGCGCGATGGAATCCGCCGCGCCTCCCGGCCTAGCGTCCGAGGACTGGAGCAGGCTTGCCTCCGGGTCGCTCAGAACGAGTTTATCCACCAGCACTTTTTCAATAATATAGATTTTGGGCGATTCCTTTTGATGGACCCGGTCCAGGATGGCCCATTCCATGTAGGCCTCGTTATTGAGAAATCCGGAAAGCGACCTGGATGGATCGGCGCAATTGGGGGCGGGCATATTAAAATTAAAGCCGCTCGCGACTTTTTCGCTTCCCGTCCGCGCCTCCGTCTCCGGGACCGATCCGATGGCCTCGGATAAGTCGTCGTCCCGCTCAGGAGGAGCGGCGCTTGGAACGGGAACGGAGGCGGCAGGACCTTCACTGACCGCGGGACTGGAAGGCTCTCCCCGCCCCTGCGGCACCACTATTTCTATTCCGATCTCTCCCTCCCGTTCCTTCAGCTTCCGGAAAAAGGAAAGCAGGACCGAGGGCTCGATACCATACTCGCTTTTAAATGCCTCGATCAATCCCGAGGCCATCAGCCTGTCCTCCCGGTAGTAAACGGCCGCGGCCTCACGGCACATCTGGAGGACGTTGGACTCGGGAATGTCCTTGGCCACCTTCGACTGAATCAGGTAATGAGATATCCATTTGGAAAGTTTCTCAGGAGAGCACTTGTCCACGCCCACCTCCCTAACGGTTTACTGCGGCTTATCCCGTGGAATAATCCGGCGACTAAATTATTATATGTAAAACGGCTTTAGTTTCCAGATATAGATTATATAATCGAAAGAGGCGATTCAAGCGGACGGACGTTTTAAGGATGGACGAGGGAAACGAATATCGCCTATGGCGGTTAAAATGGGCATGAATATTTCCAGGTTTTTTACCATGTCAGGGTCCCGCCGAGCGATGGACAAAGCGGCTGGAGTCGGGCTTTCTCGTTTTCCATCTCGTCGGAGGCTGGGCGCGGCGGCCGTAGTCTCGGTTTGTCTGGTCCTTGGCCTCGCCGGCCGTGCCAAGGCGCTGGAAGGGTTGGCCTACGACTTTTTGCCCTCGAAAGGCCAGGTCCGGATACTGGTGATATTGGCGAGGACGCCCGACGCTCCGCCTGACTTTTCCCCGGAGGACATGAAAAGGATTTTCTTCAGCCGGGAGGATGACGGCTATTCGTCCGTGGCCGAGTATTACTCATCGGTTTCCTACGGTCGGTTTCAGATATGCGGGGAAGTCACCGAGTGGGTCGATCTTCCACGCTCCACCTCCGACTACTCGGGCGGACGTTTCGGCCAGAGTTACGGTTCCTGGCCTGACAACCTCGGCCGCCTGGTACACGACGCGGTCCTGGCGGGGGACGAGTCGGGCGTGGACTTTTCCCTCTACGACAACTCGGGAGACGGCCACGTGGACGGCCTCGTGGTCGTTCACTCGGGGGCCGACGCGGCCGGGGACAGGGACAGGATGAAAATATGGTCGAGGGCCGATTACCTGTCCATGTATGGCGGCGACCCGCTCGAGTTGGACGGCGTCAAGGTCGACCGCTTCAGTCTCTGCCCCGAGTACTTCCACGTTGGCGAGCGCGACACCATCTTCCCCTACGCCCACGAAATGGGACACCTGCTTGGCTTGCCCGACCTTTACGACACGGACAAAGGCTCGCTGGGGATCGGGGCCTATGGGCTGATGTCTCATCCACCGCTGGTCCACGGCCACGGGGCCTGCCTGGCCCCGACGGCCTACTCGAGGATGGCGCTCGGATGGATCGAGCCCAGGCGGATCACGGAAAACCAGCCCTTACGTCTTGGCCCCATCGCCTCGAGTCCGGAGGCCGCTGTGATCGGAACGCCCTTTCCCGGCCAGTACTTCATCCTTTCCTGCCACCAGCCGATTAAGGAGGACGCCTTTATCTTTGGGGACGGAATGCTCGTCTGGCGAGTCAACGAGAACGCCGTGTACGGCAACCGTCTCGAGTGCAGAAAAGGCGGCTGCGAGGGCGGTCCCCTTCTTTCTCTTATCCAGGCGGACGGCAATAACGACCTGGAGATGGGCAAGGCCGTATCCGATCCCTCCGATTTCTTCCCCGGACCGGCGGGGGTCACGCAAATAGGCCCGGACACGGGAAGGCCGGACAATCCGCTGATGGGCGCCAATACTCTCGCGGTGAACGGCTATCCCACCGGGGTCAGGATCAAGGACTTGAAGGCCGACAAGGACGGGGTCGAGGTCTCTGTAATAATCGACGACGAGGGAGGTCCATGCTCGGCCGGCTCGTGCCTTCGCGTCACGAGAGCGGTCTGGGACGACGGCGCGGGCAATGGAAACGGTTGGGCCGAGCCGGACGAAAAGGTCGAGCTCCGGCTTTTTGTTTTTAACGCCGGCCCTAAAATCGAGAAAGCCGACGTAAGCGTAAGCGGCCCGCTACTGAAGTGGAAGCGCGACTCGGTCAAGATAAAAGACCTGGCGGCCGGGGGCGAAGGCGAGGTTTCATTTTCGGCCAAGGTCCCGGAGGAGGCCGCTTCCGGGCTTCCCGCCTGGCTCGATTACAAGCTGACCGTCAAGGACTCGGGCGTCACGCGGCAGACCGCGCCCGATACCAGGACTGTGGTCGGCGTTCCGAGTCTGCTGATCGTTGACGACGCTCCCCGCGACCTCATCCCCTACTGCCGCGGGGCGGCCGACCGTCTCAAGGTCCCCTACTCCGTCGTCGACGTCGAGCGTCACGGACTGCCCTCCCTGGACATGGCCGCGTCCTGCCCCGAGGTCCTTTGGCTGTCGGGTACCAGGGCCCTCTCGTCAACCTATCCGGACGGCGCGAGGCGAAAAATCTTCGATTCCATAATCGACCGCGGAGGAGCCCTTGCCTGGAGCGTGGCCAGGATGGACAAGACCGCGGGACCGGACGTCCTCGGCCCCTTCGCCGCGTCTCCCGAGCCCATGCCCGGAATCGGCGCGGCCAAGGGGCTGGCCCCGGGCGGAAAGACCTTAAACTTTGTCATGGGCGTCCCTTATTATCCCAGCCTTGTGCCTCATCTGGTTTTCGATCCTGGAGAGGGGATATCCTCTTTCTTGACCGATCAAAAGGGAAGGCCAACCGCGGTCCTGAAATTCCCGGACTCTGACCCGCAAAAGGGGGGAGACCCCAAGCGTCTTTCCATGCTGTTGGGGTTCCCCTTCGAGGCCCTGAATCCAAGGGACGGCGCCATGCTTCTGGAAGTCGCCATGGGCCTCCCCGGGGGATGAAGGCGGCCTACTCGAGTCTCGGATAAAGGTCGGGCGCGAGAAGATTGGCGCGGCGGAGATGGTCGAGACCCCGCCGTCGGCGGTCGCTATCCGGGCGGCTTGAGGCGAGAATCAGACGGCCCAGCCTGAAGTGGGCCTGGGCGTAGTCCGGGGCCTGCTCGAGGCAGCGCTCGTAGGCCGCCTCGGCCTCCTCCGCCCGGCCCTGGCCCTCCAGGGACATGCCCAGCAGATAATAAGCCTCGGGATGGAAGTCCTTGATCTCGAGCGCCCGGCGAATCTCGACCTCGGCCTGCTTCCACTCCTCGCGCTCGGCGAAGGCCAGGCCCAGGTTGTAGCGCATGGCCGAGCGGAGGGGACGGTCGTTCCAGGCCGGCCAGTCGGCGTTTATGGGAACGGCCGAGGCCAGGGCCGCCAGGGCCAGCGCCGCCGGCGCCGCCGCGGCTTGAAGCTTTCGAGAGCGTCGATACCGGGCGGCCCCGGATAGAATCTCCGAAACGGCCGAGGCCGCCAACAGGAAAAAGAGCGGATATAGGGGGACCCTGTATCTCTCCGTCACGAAGAACATGATGACGGTGGCCGACCAGGACGCGAAAAACAACAGCGGCCAAAGCCACCGCCTGGGGTCCCGGAGCGCCACGATAAGGCCGGCCAGGGATAGGGGCGCTATCATTCCGAAATGCACCGCCGAAAGAACTCGGAGGGGGAAAAAGGACCCCTTGTGCGACTCGAGGTCACGGTTGTTGCTCACCTCTCTTCTTTGAAAAAGATAGAGGGTCTTTTTCAGGAAATTCACCGCCGCGTCGGTCGGGTGTTCCCTCATCCAGTCCCAGGCCAGGCCGTACCAGTAGCTCGAGGTCTCCGAGCCTCTCACCCTTTTCTTAAGCGCCTCCTGGGCCAGGTAGGTCGAGGTGAGCCACACGTCCTCCTTGAGGAAGGGGTGGTCGCGCCGGTCCCGGATGAAATCGGCCGGCACCTCCCGGCCGGGCATGGGAATGACCACGGTGCGGCCGTCAACCCCCTCGTGGTTGCCCAGCCAGAAGTTTATCCCTCCCTGCGACGCTATCAGGACCGGGTCCTTCGCCACCGCCCAGTTCCTGATCGCGACCGGAAGAACCAAAGAGGCCACGCCGAAACAGAAAAAGGCCGAGCACCACAGAGACCCCTTAAGCGAGAGCCTATTCTCTTCCGCTTGTTCCCGTTTTTCCTTTTCCCTCCCATGATAGAGCGCCCTTGCCATCAGGACGGGAGGGACCAGGACGGCGAAGGCCAGGGCGTTGGGCCGGGCAATGGCCATTAGACCGACCGCCGCGCCCGCCGACGTCCAAAATAATGAACGTTTAAGGGCGTTACCCTTTTCCGCGTCGGCTCGGAGAACGAGCAAAATAGAGGAAAGGCCGAGAAAGGAGGCCAGGCTGGTTATGAGAAGCTCGCCGTCGAAATACACCGCGCCCCAGTAAAGCGCGGCCATGATCCCGGCGGCGGCCGCCGCCTTGCGGGGGACGAGAAGGAGTCCCAGCCTGACGGTCATGGCCGCCGAGGCCCCACCCAGAAGGGCCTGAAAAATCCTTATGGGCCATAAGGACTCACCGAAAAGACGGACCAGGCCCGCCAGAGTCCATATATAGAGGGGCGCCCGAAAATACGAGTAAGCCCCGCCCGCGTCCCCGGCGGCGAGCCGCAGCGCCAGGTCCCAATGGTTGCCCGGGTCCATTATCATCACGTCCCAATATGGGGAGCGGGAGTAGGAATACAGATAGAGGAGGCGGACGAAAAAAGCCAGAAAGCCCGCCAGGGCCATGAGCCCGTAATCGGACTTTTCCAAGCCCCGCCAGGAGGGAGAGGGGAACCTCGCGCCGGCCAAGTCTTCGGTCATCAGCCGTGCATTATAGTATCTAACGTTTTTTTGGCCAAGACCGTGTAATATTGGCCCGATACATTGTACAATAAGCTTGGACTCTCCTGGGGGAATCAGGGCGAGAAGAGAGGCGAAAATGGACAATCCTAATATACAAGGCATCCTGGGCGTGGTTCCCACTCCCCTTAACAACGAGGGCGAGGTGGACGAGGCGGGACTCGAGGCCCTTCTCGAGCACTGCGCCTCCAGCGGCCTTCACGGCGCCGTGGTGCTGGGATCGACGGGCGAGTTTCCCTATTTCGGGATCGAGGAGAAAAAGCGGATAATCTCCCGCGCCGGCCGTTTGGCCTCCGGCCTTCCCATTGTGGCGGGAGTGAGCGCCTTCAGCACGCGCGAGAGCGAGGAGTTGGCCATGTTCGCCCGCGAGGCCGGCTGCGCGGCGGTGCTCGCCGGCGTTCCCGTCTATTACCAGCTAAGCCCGTCGGAGGTTAAGTATCACCTGGACCGCCTTCACCGGAGCTGTGGTCTCCCGGTTATTTTTTATCATTATCCCGAGACCATGGGCCTATCTCTTTCTCTTGACGATCTCCAGGAGATAGCGGAGATCGAGGGCGTTCAAGGGGCCAAGATCACGGTGCTTAACCGGGCTTATCTGAAGAACGCCATCAAGTACACTCGGGCCGACCTTTGGGACGTCTTCACCGGGACCAGCTTTATGCTTTCCTACGCCATGGACAAGGGAGGGGCCGGGGTGATCTGCCCACTTCCCCTGATCGCGCCGGAGGAATGCCTCCAGATATACGACCTCTCGCAAAAGGGCAAGCTGGCCGAGGCCGAAAAGATTCAGGAAAGACTTTACGGGAGTCTTCCCATTTTTTCCGGGCTTGATTTGCCCGAGGCGGTGGCCGTGCCTTATTTCAAGGCCATGCTCAGGAAGCCTTATACCGGCCCGGGCGAGCGCCGTCCCTCCATGGTGGCCCTGGTCAAGGAGGCCTTGAGGCTGCGGGGCCATCCCATCACCTCGGTGGTCAGGCGTCCCTGTTCGCCGCTGTCGCCCGAGCAGGCCGACCTGGTGGCCAAGACGATGAAGGAAATGGGATGGCTCCCGAGTTAGGGTCCCAGCTCTGGTATCTTGCCTTGTCCCACGAGAGGATCGTCGAGCTTATCTGGCTTCTCGAGGGATACGAGGGCATGGCCGTTCCCCGCGTGCTCGGCAAGGACCCCGGCGTGGTCGAGTTGCTGGTGGCCCCCGACTTGGCCGGGGACCTCGAGGTGGTCATACAAAAAATCAACAAAGATCATTTCCCCGTCCAAAGGATACCAAAGCCGGAGGGAGTGAAAAGCATCATTGACGAGGACTGGCTTGACGCTCCCTGAAAGAAAAACGAGTCGATTTTGCGGCGGGCGAGTTTAAGGATAATCTGAAAGCGCCGCCATATGGAGCGGTTAGCCCGAAACTTCCCCTGGAGATATCGAAGAATGTCACGGATAAATTTACTCGAACAAGTTAACCTCGAGGCGGTCCTGGCCAAGGCCATGTCCCGGGGCGGCGAATACGCGGACATATTCGCCGAGGAAAAAACCACCACCCTGATCGAGATCGAGGCCGAGAGGGTCGAGAGACTGGTGCAGGGATCAAGGAGCGGAGCGGGGGTCAGGACCATTCACGACCACCGCGTGGCTTACAGCTATACCGACTCCGTCGAGAAGTCGTCCCTTCTCGACTGCGCCTTTGTGGCCTCGAGGGCGGTCAAGGGGGGAAAAAGCGTCAACTCGCCCGCCAAGGCCGGGGCATGGAGGAACGAGAGGATGAAGGTACTCGAGCCTCCCTCTTTGGTTTCCATTCCCGACAAGCTCGAAATTTTATGGAAAGCGGAGAAGGCGGCGCGAAAGGCGGATAAAAGGATCGTTCAGGTTCGCGTGCTTTTTTCCGACCAGACGAGAAGCATCGCCGTGGCCGACTCGGGGGGGGGAAGAACGGCCGACTCCTCCACTTATATCGTGTTCTACGTAATAGCCGTGGCGGGAGACGAGTCGGGCATCCAGGTGGCCCACGAGGCCCTGGGCGGGAACTCGGGCATGGAGATATTCAAGGAGCGCGGCCCCGAGGAACTGGCGGTCCGGGCCGCTCTCCGGGCGGCGGCCGCCCTCGAGGCCAGGCCCGCTCCCGCGGGGGCCATGCCGGTGGTGCTTTCGTCCGAGGCCGGGGGGACCATGGTACATGAGGCCGTCGGGCATGGCCTCGAGGCCGACCTGGCCGAGCAGGGGCTGAGCGTGTACCAGGATATGATCGGCCAGAGGGTCGGCTCGGACCTCGTCACCGTGGTGGACGACGCGACCCTGCCGGGCAAGCGCGGGTCATTCAACTTCGACGACGAGGGGACCCCCGCGCAAAGGACCGTTCTGGTCGAGAAAGGCATTTTGAAAACCTTCATGTACGACTACAGGATGGCCGCGAAGACCGGGAGCCAAAGCACGGGTAACGGAAGACGCGAGTCCTATATGTACCCGCCCATCGCTCGCATGACCAACACCATCATCGAGCCGGGCCAGTCGGACCCGGCCTCCATTTTAAAGTCGGTGGACAAGGGCCTCCTGGTCCTGCGCATGGGAGGAGGAGAGGTCAACACCGTTAACGGGGACTTCGTCTTCGAGGTCGAGGAAGGCTACATGATCGAGGCCGGCGAGAAAGGCGAGCCCGTAAGGGGGGCCACCCTTACCGGCAACGGTCCCCGGGTCCTGATGGACATCGACATGGTGGGAAGCGACCTCGGGTTCGGAATCGGCACCTGCGGCAAGGATGGGCAGGGGGCCCCCGTGTCCGACGCCCAGCCCACCCTCCGGATACCCGAGATCATCGTGGGGGGAAGGCTCGAGGAGTAGGACGTCTTTGCCGCCCAAGGACCGTCATGATAACCTGATATAATCATTATGAATCAAGAAAATCGAAAGAATGGCCCGTCTCCCGCGGCGAGCCTGGTGGCGTTTTTTTCCTCGACCAAGCTGACCCTGGTCCTTTTGGCTTTGATAGCGTTCCTGTCCTTTTTCGGGACCACGGGCAGGGAATTTAACCTTATCGGTTTCCATCTGGACTTCAGGGGAGACACCCTTTACCGCTCGATACCTTTTCAACTGCTGCTGGGGCTTCTTTTCACCAACCTTCTGGTCTGCACGATCGACAAGCTGCCGGGCGCGTGGAAGCGGTTTAAAATGGACTCTGGTCCCGAGCCGCCCGCTCCCCCGGCCTCGGCCGACCAAGTGGTGACCTTTCTAAAAGCGGACATTGACGACGCCCTTTCCAAGGCCGAGAAATATTTTTTCGGCCAAGGCGCGAAGCCGATAAGGGCGGAGCGCGAGCTGTTCAGGAAGGTGGGCCCAGGCAAAGACAAGGGCAATGATGGCGAAAAAGAAAAGGCCGCGCCGGAGAAGGTCCGGGCCCGCGTTTCCTTTTTGTCCCGGGGCGGGATCAGCGTTCTGGGTCCGCAAATAACTCACGTGGGGATACTGATACTTATCGTCGGCGGCATCATCGGGGGACGGGGACATTTCGAGGCGGAGATGAAGCTTCGTCCGGGCGAGCAAAAGAGCGAGGCGGGCGTGGCCGAGGCCGATTCCATGCGCCCCGTCGACCTGGGCTTCACCGTGCGTTGCAACGACTTTCAGGTGACTTATTACGACGACTCCCCCATGGCCAGCGACTATCTTTGCGACCTTTCCATACTGGCGGACGGGCGCGAGGTAAAGAGGCACGTGATCGAGGTGAACCGTCCACTCCACTATAAGGGGTACGGGTTCTACCAGGCCAAATACGATTATGAGCCCACCATACGGTACCTGGCCAGGTCCCTGCAGACGGGTGACACCCTGAGCGTTGTGGCTCCGCTGGGAGAACCGGTCGAGCTTCCCGGCGGCACCTACATGGCCATCGACTTCGAGGAGAAGACCGTGGGCATGGGCCGCGACCTTGGCCCCAGCCTCACTCTGGGATGGATGAAGGACGGCCAGATGAAGGGCACGGCCAGGCTTTTCCAGAACTTCCCCGACCGGGACCAGGCCAAGGTGGAAGGCTACCAGATATCCTTCGTGGCCATGCCGGGGCAGTACGCCACCATTCTTCAAATTATCAAGGACCCGGGCATTCCACTGGTCTGGACCGGGTGTTCCCTTTTGGTGCTGGGGGTGATGGTCTCGTTTTTCATCCGCCACCAGCGCGTCTGGATCGTCGCGTCGAAAAGGGGAGACGGAGTAATCGTCGAGATAGCGGGCCGAGCGAAAAAGGGCCAGGCCCTTTTCGCGAAGAGGCTGGCGGAGTTGGCCGACGAGCTGGTCAAAGAGAACGCGAAGGCGGCCCCTCCCGAATAGCCGGTAAAAGACGAGTATTTCAAGGTGAGCCATGCTTAATACGTTGCCGGGAATAGACCGTATAATCGAGCTCGAGGAGATTCGCGAGCTTTTAGGCGAGTATTCCCACGAGGTGGTGGTGGGCTGGGTCCGGGACGCGGTGGAAGACCTCCGCTCCGGCCTGCTCGGCGGACGCGAGTACCCCCTGGGCGAGGACGGAAAGATCGCGCGAGAGACCGTGGCCGCCATGGTCCAGGCCCGCCGCGCTTCTCTGACCAGTCCGTCCCTTCGCAAGTGCGTCAACGCCACGGGCGTGGTGGTACACACGAACATGGGCCGGTCGCCCCTGAGTCCATATTTAATGGAGGCCATGAAGGGGGTGCTGGGCACTTACTCGAACCTCGAGTACGACCTGGAAAAGGGAAAGCGAGGCTCGCGTCACTCCCACCTCGAGCGCCTCATCCGCCGGGTCACGGGCGCCGAGGCCGGTTTCGCGGTCAACAACAACGCGGCGTCGGTATTGGTGTCGCTCAATACCCTGGCTCGCGGCGGCGAGGTGATCGTCTCGCGGGGCGAGCTTATCGAGATAGGCGGCAGCTTCCGTATCCCGGAGATCATCGAGAGCGGCGGCGCTCGTCTTCGGGAGGTGGGCACGACGAACAAGACCAGGGTATCCGACTACGAGAGGGCCATCGGTCCGGAGACGTCTCTGATCCTCAAGGCCCACACCTCGAATTACCGGATACAAGGCTTCACCGAGGAGGTTTCCCTCCAGGACCTGGTCAGGCTGGGACAAGAGCGAGGGGTCCCGGTCATGATGGACCTTGGCTCCGGGCTCCTCATCGACCTCGAGCCCTACGGCATATTCGGGGAGGACCCGGTCCAGAAGTACGTGGCCATGGGCCCGGACGTTATCACCTTCAGCGGCGACAAGCTGCTGGGCGGCCCGCAGGCCGGCTTTATCGTCGGGCGCGCCGAGCTGGTCTCGAGGATACAGAAGAACCCCATGGTCCGGGCCCTTAGGGTGGGCAAGATAACCATCGCCGCCCTCGAGGCCATGCTGACGGCCTACCTAAGTCCCGCCGCCATCACCGAGAAAATCCCCACCCTCAGGCTCCTGACGAGGCCCGCGCCTCGCATCCGTTCCCAGGCGGCTCGAGCGGCCGCGATGATCCGGGAGCGCTGGCCCGAGGCCAAGGCTCGGGTCCTTCGCGACGAGGCCTTCGCCGGCGGCGGGTCTTTGCCGGCGGTGCCCCTGCCGACCTACGTGGTCGAGATCGAGGCGGACATGGACGCCGACGGGCTGCATTGTCTTTTCAGGTCGGCTCCGGTCCCGGTGGTGGGCCGGGTGAGGAAGGGCGCGTTCTGCCTGGATATGCGGACCATCCTGCCCGGCGACCTGGCTCACGTTCTGGCCGCCGTGGACATAATCAGGGAGTCGGGGAAATAATCCATGGCCCGCTTGCCGACCCTCATCATGGGCACGTCGGGCCACGTTGACCATGGCAAGACCACGCTGGTCAAGTCCCTCACCGGCGTGGACCTCGACACTCTTCCCGAGGAGAAGGCCAGGGGGCTGACCATCAACCTGGGCTTCACCTCCTTCGATACCCCCTCCGGCCACCGGATAGGCGTGGTTGACGTGCCTGGCCACCGCAAGTTTGTAAGGACCATGCTCTCGGGCGCGCACGGGTTGGACTTCGTGCTTTTCATCGTGGCCTGCGACGACTCGGTCATGCCTCAAACTCGGGAGCACCTCCAGATACTGAGACTGTTCGGAGTCAAGACGGGGATAGTCGTTCTTACCAAGGCCGACCTGGTCGAGCCCGAGCTTCGGGAACTGGTCGAGGCCGAGGTTTCCGAGCTGGTGGAGGGGACCTTTCTCGAGCGCGCGCCCATGGTGGCGGTCAGCTCGGTCACCGGCGAGGGCATGGGCGAGCTGATTGAAGCCATCGACAAGGTTGCCGGCGACTTGAAGCCGCGGGAGAGGGGGGCCTATTTTCGCATGTTCGTGGACCGGTCGTTCACGGTGGCGGGCGCGGGCACGGTGGTAACGGGCACGGTGCTTTCCGGGTCGTCCTCCCCGGGGGACGAGGTCGAGATACTGCCGGGCGGGCACCGGGCCAGGGTCCGCAAGATCGAGAGCCATGGGGAGGCGGTGGACCGGGCCCGGGCGGGGCAGCGCGCCGCCGTAAACCTTCGTCTTCTTGACAAGGGCGACGTTGGGAGGGGAGACATGATCGCCACGCCCGAGGTCGTTCGGCCCACCTACATGGTGGACGTTCGGCTCGAGGTGCAGGACAATTATCCCCGTGCTCTCCAGCACTGGACCAGGGTCAGGTTCTACGTGGGCACTCACGAGTCCTTCGGGCGGGTGGTGCTGCTCGAGAAGGACTCGGCCGAGCCGGGCGGCGGGGCGCTGGCTCAAATAAGGCTCGAGACGCCGGCCCCGGTCATGAACGGCGACCCCTTCATCATCCGGGACTTTTCCTCGAGTTGGACCATCGGCGGCGGCAAGGTCCTTGACTCCCATCCCACCAAGCACAAGCGCCGGAAGGCCCTGGCGGTGGGAGACCTGGCCCGCCGGGAGGACGGCTACCTCGAGGAGCTTATCGAGCTGGAGGCGAAAAAGACCGCTTTCTTCCTGTCCCGAAACGCCGTGGCCCTCGATCTTAACGCGCCCATGGACAGGGTGGGGGCCGCTTCTTCCGCTCTGGCGGAAAAGGGGGACGTCGTATTGCTGCCGCCCAGGAAGTCTCCCTGGATCATTCACCAGGAGGCGTGGAGGCGGCTGGTGGGCAGGATCAAGGAGTGCTTGTCGGCCCATCACGAGTCTCTTCCCCAGCTCGATACGGGTCTTTCCGAGCAGGAACTCCGCGAGAGGGTCTCCCGCGCCTCGGGGGCGAGGATCGAGGAGGAACCTTTCCATTATTCCCTGGAGAGGCTGGCCGAGGACAAGGTGCTCAAGTCGGTGGAGGCTACCTATGCCCTTTCCAGCCACGCGGCCGTGCTCGAGGAAGGAGACGAGCAGGCCCTGGCCGCCATCCGGGCGAGCTACGTGGACTGCCCCATGACCCCGCCGGCGACGGAGGAAGTTTACGCCGGCTCCGGCTTGCCCAAGGCCGTGGTCCGCGATTTCCTCGAGCGTCTGCTCGAGGAGGGCGAGTTGGTCCGTATAAGCCGCGAGTTCATCTTTGACAAGAAGGGAGTTTCGATCGCCCTGGAAAAGGTGTTAGAATATATAAGACAAAATGAAAAAATGACGGTGGCCGAGTTTCGAGACCTGGTGGGGACCTCCCGCAAATACGCGATTCCCCTTCTCAATTACTTCGATAATGAGGGCTGGACCGTAAGGGACGGGGATTTCAGGAAACTTGGTCACCGCCGGTTCGACGGAAAGATTTAGTCCGCGACTTAACGGCAAGGATAGGGTCTGGTGGCTCTACCGGGCTTCAAACCCGGATGCGGGTAGATAAAACTGCTCGTGGCAGGTTCGATTCCTGCCCTTGCCGCCATTTTTTGCCCGCTATTCCCGAGTATCAGAGGAGTTCCTCCAGGCCCATTTCCCGAATGAAGTTGAACTCGTAGTTGGAGGGGGACCTGGCCATGACCGCCTCGAGGGAAGGAATCTTCGCCCCGTTGTCAATCTCGTTTTTGTAAAGTTTGAACTCGACCGCCCTGGCTATCCAGGCCATGATCAGGCGCCGAAACCTCTCCCTGTTCCTCTCCAGGTCGGATTCCTTCGAGGAGGTCAGCCATCGGCTTTCCATGAAGGCCAGAAACTGCGTGAGCCACATCGATATTTCACGACAGCCGTTCTCGGCCCTGGCCATGACCTCGGAGGCCTGGTTCCTTTCTTTCCGATAGGCCTCGGCGAAGCGGGGCGTCATTTTAAGCTCGGGCCAGTTGGCTTTGAGGAACCTTATCAGCCCGAGCTTGACGGCGAGTATCTCGAGTTGCAAATAGGGCAGGTGGTTATCCAGCCACGGGTCCCTTCTTTTTAGTCCCGAGGCCTCGAGGAAAGTGAACCTGCGCCGGGCCAGCTTGAGGAACATCTCGACGTCCATGGCAATCCTCTCCCCCTCCTTTGGGTCGGCCCCCGCGGGAAAGAAGGTCGAGGCGAGAGGCTCGTCGAAAAGGAGGAGCAGGCCCACGGCGCCCATGCCCGCCGGTCCCTGGAAAACGCGGTGGATTTGGTCGAGCTCCATGACCAGGTCGCCGGCCTCGCCGGTGGGGTCGCGATGCACGGTCCAGGCGAAGGCCTTGTTGAAGCGGGAGCTGTACTCGGGCGCCTCCTCCCAGGCGTGCCCCGCCGAGTAGGCCAGCGGGTAAAGCTCGGTCCCGGGCGGGTTCATGTGGCCCATGTCGCCCCATATGGTGACCATCATTCCCTCGGCGCCCATGGATTTGGCCATGGGGACGAGACCCTTGTGGTTGGCCTCCATCACCGCCAGGTCGGGAAATGTCTTCATCAGGGTCCAGGTGGTGGTGCAGGCGTAAAAGGGGTTTCCCGACTCGGCTACTATCTCGAGTGGGGACCGGTAATGCTCGTGTCCCTCCAGGTTGCCCGTCCCGTAGGACCAGTGGCAAAGGACCATGTCGCGGGGAAGGTCGGGTATTATCTCGGGGTGCTGGACCAGCGCGTCGGCCCAGACCATCGTTGAAGCTCCCCTGGCCCCGAGGATTTCATGCAGCCTGATCAGGTGGTCACGAATAACGAGACCGACGCTTTTTCCGCCGAAGCGGCCGGCGTCGAAGTTCTTAATCAGGTCGAAGGGCTCGTCGCATCCCACGTGAAAGACGGAGGATGGACAGACCTCGAGCCACGCGTCGTAGTAGTCCTCGAGCAGTCGGTATATAAGTTCGTTGGAGGGGTCCAGGGACCAGAGGAGGTTTTTATCGTAGGCCAACTCCCGGTACTCGGGCAGGGACAGTATTTCCCGCATGTGTCCAAGCGACTGCTGAAAGGGGATGATCTGGACCCGCCTCGAGGCGGCGAACTCGACGACTCGGGCCATTTCCGCCAGGGTAATAACGTCGCGTCGTCTCGCCGTCTCCGGCCGGGCGGGGCACTCGAGGACGTGCTCGACGTTAAAGGTAAGCTGGTTGTATTTAAGCTCGGAGATGAGTTTAATAAGCTCCATCATCGACTCGGCGGTCGGGACCCTGCCCCTGGACGCGTCCAGCAGGACGCACCGGTTGGGCAGGACGGGCGCGTCCTTGATGGCGACGCGGGGCGCGGTCTTGTCGGGACCGATGAGCTTGGCAAGGGTCTGGGCCGCGTAAAACAGCCCGCGCTCGCCGCCGCTAACTGCTATTCCGCCATTTTCGCCGACCAGGAGAACGTAGGACTGGTCCTTGATCCTGGGGTCGGAGACCGAGCTTAAAAGCTCGTCGATTTCTTTTCCCGCCCTCGCCTGGTCCTCCTCGGAGGGGGAGCCGAAGGTGAAATGGGCGGAGGCCTCGCGGCAACAAGCGGGGATTGTCCTGAGTCCGATCTCTTTGGCCACGTCGTCTAAAGGATGCAGGTCTCCGAGGTATCCGCCGACCACCAGGTCGCGCCCTGAGGCGAAATCGAAAACGCCGTCGCGGCGCTCGATCCTGATTGGCGATGGAATAAGGAGTTCTCTGGTGTCCAGCTCGCGGGGCCCGGCCATTTTCTACTTCTTTTTGCCTCTCGTTTTTTTCTTGTCCTCGTTTCCAGATAATAGGCCCTCGGTGGAATAGAGGATAAGCTCGTCGACTATTTTTTCCGGGGCCAGGCTCAGGTCCGACCTGGCCACGTGGTATATTACCTCCTTGATGCTGCCCACCGTGTGATAGGCCGCGAGCAGGGGGCTCAAGTCTTTCCTCATCAGCCCCATCTCCTGGCCCAGCTTGAAGGCCCCCGCGGTCTTATGGGTAATACCCTGGTAGAAGTCCCTTATTTTCCGGTCGAATTCCTCGTCCAGCCCCATGGCGTGATTGTAGAGCATCTGGGTGAGTTCCCTGTTCTCGATCAGAACGTTGGCGATCCTCCTCATATTGGACCTTATCTGCTCGAGCCAGGGCTTGCCGCCTCCGGAAAGATCGACCCGGACCATCGAGTTGTTGAGCTGGACCGTCAGGATGTCCACCAGCTCGGCGAAGATTTCCCGCTTGCCCTCGAAGTAAAGATAGAACGTGCCCCTGGCTATGCCCGCCGACTCGATAATGTCGGTCACGCTCGCCTGGTGATAGCCCTTGGCGGCGAAAACCGAGGTGGCCGCCTGCAGTATCTGCTGCCTTCGTTTTTCCTTTTTCATGTTATCTCCATTCGAGGTCCGACTCGATCGCCAGAATCCGGATGGTCGTACGTTTCTTGGGGCTTCATGATCGGAAGGGAGGCGGGAACTCATCCGGCCTTGGTAGGGCTTGTTTGAAAATTTTTCTCGACGGCTTTCATAACGGCGTTGGTCAGGCCGGCGTGGTCCTGGCCGGGCACCACCAGGCTGACGGGCTGGCAGAACTTTATTACCTTGTCGAAACTGGCCGAGTCGGGAGGGTTGAAAACGAAGGCCAGGTTGACTCTTTGGTTTTTTTTATATCCAAGCTCGTAAGCCCTTATGGCGATGGCCACGTTAATGCCGTTTACCAGGGGCAGCCTGAGGTCGAGAAGTATAATGGAAGGCGGCCGGTCCTTGAACATGGCCCCGCTGGCGGCGGCGAGGATTTCCTCGCCGGTGCGGAAGGTCTCGACCTCGACCCCCAGTTCCGGGCCCACGTCGGTTCTCATCCATTCCCGGAACTCCGGGTAAAAGCCGGCGGACCACACGGCGGCTCGCTTCTCGTCATTATTGCGCTCGCCGGCCGCCTCGCGCGGCGCCATGGCCGGGTCCGATGCCTCGTCTCCCAGCTTGAGGGAGGAGAACTGGACCAGCAGCTTCCCTTCCCCTATCTCGACGATGTCACCGTTAATGAGCTTTTGCGACGAGGCCATGCGCTCGTTCACCCTTGTAACGCCACCCGATCCCAGGTCCTCGATAAACAGGGAGTCGTTGTGAAAAGTTAAAAGGGCGTGTCTTTCCGCCACTCCCACGCCGTCGACCCTGAGGTCGGCCTTTTCCCCCCGCCCTATTACGCAGGGCGTGGACGCGAGAACGAACCTCTCGCCTTCCCCCGGTCCCTCCAGGGCGAGAAGAGAGGCGCTTACTCCTTGAGGAAGCGGCTTTTTTCCTTCATCCATATCGAATATGCTAATACCGCCGGTCAGGCTTGTCAAAGCGGGGGCCGCTCCCGACCGGAGCGTTCCCGGTCAGGCCGCGTCGAGGGCGGCCCTTATTCTTCCGGCCAGCTCCTCGGGGGTAAAGGGCTTCGAGATCAATTGAGTCCCTTCCTCGAGCACGCCGTGCTTGGCTATGACGTCGTCGGTGTAGCCGGACATGAAAAGTACTTTCAATCCGCAAAGTCGAGACATTAGCCGGTCGGCCACCTCCCTTCCGCTCATGTCGGGCATGATCACGTCGGTGAGAAGAATATCTATTTCATCGCCCTTTTCCCCGGCTATATCCAGGGCTTTTTGGCCGTTGGCCACGTCGATGACCTTGTAGCCGTAGGCATGGAGAACGCGCAGAACCAACTCCCTTACCATGTCGTCGTCCTCGACCAGGAGCACCGTCTCGCCGCCTCCGCGTCCTTCCCGATCACCCCTCGTATTAGCCCGGGCGCTCCCTTCCTCATGGGACCTGGGCAGTATAATGTCGAAGGTCGTTCCTTCCCCCTCCTTGCTGCGGGCGTATATCCGGCCGCCGCTTTGGTTGACTATGCCATAAACGCTGGACAGGCCAAGGCCCGTTCCCTTGCCCTTGGATTTAGTGGTGAAGAAGGGGTCGAAAATCCTCGATAATGTTTCCTCGTCCATTCCCTCACCGTCGTCGCTCACCGCCATTTGGACGTAACTGCCGGGAGGAACGCTGGGATATAGGAAGCTGCCTTCTTTTCCGATCTCGAGATTGGCGGTTCCGATGGCCAGTTTGCCGCCCATGGGCATGGCGTCGCGCCCGTTGACCACCAGGTTGACCAGGGCCATTTGAATCTGCGTGGCGTCTGCCTTGACGCGGCCCAGCTCGGGGTCAAGGTCCAGTATCAGCTCGACGTTCTCGCCGATGAGACGCCTTAGCATGTTGTCCATCTCGAGGACCAGGGAGTTGAGGTTGACCACCTCGGGGTTGAGTATCTGCTTGCGGCTGAAGGCGAGAAGCTGGTTGGTCATGGAGGTCGCCCGGTGAACGGCCTTCACGATTTCCTGCAGGTCCCGGTTCAAGGGGTCGTCGTCATCGATCGAGTAAATCATAAGCTCGCTGTAGCCCATGATGGCGGTCATGATGTTGTTGAAGTCGTGGGCCACGCCCCCGGCCAGCCTGCCGATGGCCTCGAGTTTTTGCGACTGTATGAGCTGCTCCCTGAGGGACGTCTGCTCCGTTACGTCCTCGATGGCGAGAAGCACCTGGTTTTCGTTGAGGCGATTGGATATGCCGCGAATATCCACGTTTAAATACTTGACCTCATGGGCCGTGGAATAATGGCGGACCCCGAGCAGGAACTCGTTGCCCCCGTTTTGGGCCACCGCCTTCAGTTTCTCGTGAAGGTCTCCCTCCTCGAGCAGCGAGGCGGGAAAAAGGTCCTTAATATTTAGGCCCGCCACCTCGCGTTCCCCATCATCGCGTTCCCCATCATCGCGTTCCTCGACGTATCTTTTGTTGGCGATGATAACGTTAAGGTTTCGGTCGAGGAGAAGAAGCTTGAGGGGGACGGAATCCAAAGTGTATTTATATAAACGGCCGAACTCCCTGTCCCGTATTTCCGAGTTGACGCGGTCGGTTACGTCCGTGTTAAGCCCCACCCATTTTTCGATTTTTCCGTCAGGCCCCTTAAGCAGTCTGCCCCGGCTGGAAACGAAGATGTATTCGCCGTTTTTCTTGCGTAGCCTGTATTCGTTTCGATAAGGCGCCCCGGATTTGACGTGGTCCTCGATGCCTTTAAAAACCTCGGCCCTGTCGTCGGGATGAATGTACTCGACTATTTCGGGAAGCCGTCTCGGGAATTCCCCCTCCCCGTAGCCCAAAAGCCCGTCAATGTCCCCGAACCACTTCATCTCTCCGTTGCCGGAGTCGATCTCGTAAATCAAGTCGCTGGCCAGGTGAGCTGCTATCCTGAACCTTTCCTCCGATTCCCCCAGCGCGTTCTCCGCCGCGACCCTGTCCGTAATGTCGGCGTCCGTTCCCGCCATCCTTATTACGGCGCCTTCCTCGTCCCGAACCGCCAGGCCCCTGACCTCTATCCATCTGACCGAGCCGTCCTTGTGCGTCATGCGGTGACGGAAAATATATTCCGGCGTTTTGCCGTCAATATGGTCCTGGGCCGCTTGCATCACGGCCCGCTTGTCGTCGGGATGGATATAAGACGACCATGTTTCCAGGTCGTTGGGGATTTCATGGTCCTCGTATCCGAGGATGTTCTTGATAATAGGATCGAGGAAAAAGTCGCCCGTCGCGAGGTCCCAATCCCAGACTCCCACGGAGGCCGCCCTGGCCGCCAGGGCGTATCTTTCCTGGCTGAGATTGAGTCTTCGCTGAATGTCCTTGTTTTCGGTCACGTCGGTTATGACTCCGACCAGGCCGGCCGTGTCGCCTTCCTTGTCCTGGAAGGTCGCCTTATTGAAAATGACGTCATGATATTCCTCGTCGGCGAAAAGGATTTGAGACTCGTATATCTGCCGGCCCGGGGACGCGAGCAGTTGACGATCCATTTTATAAAAGACGTCGGCCCTTTCCCTCGGATATACGCCAAAAACGGTTTTGCCTATTATGTCCTCTCGGGGAATGCCAAGATATTCCTCGAAGGCGCCGTTGCAGCCAAGGTATACCGCCTTGGCGTCCTTGTAGAATATGGGGCTGGGTATGGTCTCGAGAAGGGTCTGAAGAAAAAGAAACTGATCGAGGAATTCCTCCTCGCGCCGCTTCTTTTCGAGGGCGTTGGCGATAATCGAGGACAGCGTTTCCAGAAGATAAATATCTCCCTCGTCCCAGCGCTTGCAATCCCTGACCGAGTCGAACCCGATAAACCCCGCCGGCCGGCCCTTGATGACGAGGGGGAAGGCAAGGACCGACTTGATATCCTGCGCCTCGAGTATGGCTTTTTCCTTTTCCATCTCCGGGGGCATGGAGCCTACGTCGGGAATATGGATATTTTCCCCGCGGTCGATCATGTCCATCCACCAGGGAATCATGTCCCGCCCAATCCCTTGCAGGTTGCCGATCTCAGGCTCGATTCCCTCGGCGCACCATTCGTGGGTATTGCTGGTGGATTGGCCGTCCTCGGAAAAAAGGAAAACGTAGCTCCGATCGACGTCGGCGAAAAGGCCGGCTTTCTCGAGCGCGTCGTTAATGCCGTCGTCCACGTCTTCATGGCGGAGGTTGATGAAAGTGGAGGCGATCGACGCCACCATGGCCTCCATTTTTTCCTTTTTTTGCAGGACCTGCTGGAAGGAATTTTGACTGTCAACGACCCTGATAAGAAGAATGGCCTGTCTCTGGCCGTCCTTTAGGACAAGGCTGCTTTTAACTTTTGCCGTGAAATGGTTTCCCCTTTGATCGACGATTTTTACTTTTTCGTTTTGTCCATTCTGGGAAAAGGGATTGTATTTCGAGCCGACTTTATCCGTCGGGTCCGCTGGAAAGATGAAGGATTCAATACTTTTTCCTTCAATTTCGGAAGGCTCCATTTTTAATAATTCCGCGGCCCTCAAGTTGACTTTTGAAATGACGCCCTTGGCGTTAACAAGCACTATGGGGTCGGAAACCTCATGAAAAATCCAATCGGAGGCGGAGACAAGACCGATCCTGGACGATTTGACGGGCGCTTGACTCGACTCGGCGGATGAAGTTTCTTTTATGCCAGGGTTTAAGTTTTCATAAAAATCCATTTTCGACCACTCACTACGTCCTCGGAAAAGGACCATGAAAGCATTTGTTATATCTCAGATGGAATGGTGCATTTTACCCCCCCATGGGGAAAATACATTTCAACTTATCTTGCCTAAAAGAAATCTAAAATTTATGGCCCGCCTAAATGACTGATATATTTATTAAACAACGAGTAGAGTCCAAAATTCTTCGCTTTAGGGTATTAGATAAATCTCTCGATGGGATTTAAAAGCAACGATCATGCCAGCTTGAAAGGCGAAGTGGGTCTTTAAAACTTCATTTTTTTATCAAGGCGTATAATCTGAAAAGTGGGCAATGCAAAGAATCGGTCGAGATTTAAAGGCTCCCATGTCAATTGTCCCTGGAAATTGGCTTGTTTCTTGCCCGTTATTAAAAAGGCTTCCGACCATACGGAATTTCATATCGAGAAAAGCATGCACTAAACGGAGGTAAAACAAGGGGAAAACTCTGGCAAGTAAAGCGGAAAACCTGGGGCCGACATGGACAAAAAGGGGAATTATTTTGTCAAAAATAAGAAATTATTCTCATAATCGCCAAATCGCGGTATTAGGATGGCTTTAATCAAGGACATTACCGTATCAAGCAAAAGCTTGAATTTCCAAAATTGGGAGGAGAAAATGATCACGGCCCCAGATAATAACTCGGTTTCGTCCGCCTCCTCCATACAAGTCCTGCTCGTTGACGATTCCCCCGTAATAACCAACCTGGTCAAAATAATCTTGAAAAAAGCCGATCCCGAGGGCTACGACTTGACCTGCGTCGATACCTTGGAAAAAGCCTTGATTGTTTTGGGCGAGTCAAAGTTCGACGTTATCCTTCTTGACCTCGGCCTGCCCGACTCCGAGGGCTTGGCTACTTTCAACGCGATAAATAAGGCAAAAGGCGGCTCCGCTATCGTCGTGCAGAGCGGTAATGGAGACTCCGATCCGGTTATCTTAAAAATAAAGCACGAGGCGGACGACTTTATAGACAAGCAACGGATAAGTCTTAATACCGTGACCGACGCGATTCGCCGCGCCGCCAAAAGCGCGTTGACAAAAAGGCATTCTTGAATTACCATTTATTTCTCCGGGATATTTCCTTCCAAGCCGGCGTAGCTCAGTTGGTAGAGCAGCTGATTCGTAATCAGCAGGTCGCGGGTTCGAATCCCATCGCCGGCTCCATTTTTTTGCGCTAAACTTCCTGATTATAAAAGACTTTTCGAATATAATCCCCTAACGGGCTAATGTTTCTTCGAGGTCCGTCGCTGAAGTTCGGCGAGTTCTTTTAAAGGACGTTCCTGAAGATTAAGCCCACCCGAAGCGGCTTCCCAGCGATATACGCTCGCCGGAGTGACGCCGAGTTCGCGGGCGAATTGCGCGACGGACATCCCCATTTTCTTGCGCAGCCGGGCAATGGACTTGCCAGTGGGACGAATCCTTGGCAAGGGCTGAGAATTGGTTTTGGCGGAGGCGCGAGAGGTTTGGGCTTGTCTGATTTTTTCCGGATTGGCGGCTTTTTGTGAATTCTTTCGCTTTTTGGAGGGCGCCTTTGTTGATTTCCCGGCGGCGCGGGAAGGTCTTTTCGTTTCCTTGGTTTTTCCTGGACCTTTTTTTCGATCTTCGCTTTCAGTATCGATATCTATACCGAAAATGTCTCCCAGTTGTTCGTCAGCGATCGTATCGGCGGCGTCGCCCGCCTGGGCCTTGGGCAGGGATATCCCGGCGGAAATGAGTTCTTGCGCGTCCACTCCTCGCAGTAAAAAAAGTAACTCGGGCCTGTCGTCGAGCCGGCTGCCCACTCCGTAAAGAACCGCGGCCACATGTTTGCACATGACCGCCCAATCGGGACAACTGCACCTTAGTTTTATCTCACCGGGCTTGGGGAAAAGTCCATTTTCGCGGTCGGTCACGATGGCCATTACCTGGTCCGAGAGTTTGCCCTTGAGCAGCTCCAGCATCGAACCGATCCGACCGGAACACTTTTCCTTGATGGATTTCCATTTCTTGTCCTGGAGTTTATCGATTCTGATGGAAACGCCGTATAGTTCGGTACCGCTGACAATGGCGTCGATCCGGCCGGCTTTAACTTCGAGGTGACAGACCGAGCCGTTGCGCACATAGGCGCGGCCCCGCGGCAAACGGTTTTCAAAATCGGAGAAAGATTCGAGATGGTCGCACCATCCCTTGCCCCAGAAGCTGCGCGCGATAGTCCTTCCGCCAATTTCGACTGGACAGACGTCTTTTCCCTTCTTGCGAAGTTTATTCATCTCCCTAAGCGCCTTGGCTCGCCGTTCCGCCACCGAGACGTACCTGGGATATCCGTTCCAATAAGACATGTGCTACACCTTACATTGTCGCCCGATTCACGTCGAGCCGGACAAGTTCGATCAGTTCATCGTCGGGCAATTCCGTCAACTTAACCTCACCGTCCGTGGACAGTATTTCATCCGCTAATTTCCTCTTTTCCGAAATAAGGGCGTCAATCCTCTCCTCGACCGTTCCGCTTGTAATGAACTTATGCACCAACACGTTGCGCTTCTGGCCGATGCGAAAGGCCCGGTCGGTGGCCTGGTTTTCCACGGCCGGGTTCCACCACCGATCAAAGTGGATCACGTGAGAGGCCGCTGTTAAATTAAGCCCCGTTCCTCCTGCCTTCAATGACAGGATAAAAAATGGCGGCCCGTCGTCATCCTGGAACTCGTCGACTATGAACTTACGCTTTTTGACGCTTGTGCCGCCGTGCAGGATCAGTCCGGGCCGTCCGAAAACCCCGGCCAGGTGGTCCGCCAGCGGCTCGATTATCTCACGGAACTGGGTGAAGACCAATACCTTGTCCTGCCGCTCGGCCAGCTCGGCGCAAATATCCGCCAGTCGGAGGAACTTGCCGCTATCCGTCGGATTGTACTCGCCATCGCCGGTAAGCTGACTGGGGTGGTTGCATATCTGCTTCAGGCGTAAAAGAGATTGCAGAACCAGGCCGCGTCGCTCGATTCCGTCGGATGACTCCAGCGAACGCTTCATGGCCCGCACGGTTTTTTCATAAAGCTTTATCTGCCGTTTGGTGAGAGTGCAATAGCGCTGCGTTTCTATTTTATCGGGAAGGTCCGCGATAATCTCGCGGTCGGTTTTCAGCCGGCGCAAAATATATGGACTGACCAGTTGGCGAAGCGGAGCGAATTGATTTTGCTCACGCCCCTGGCAATGAGCCACGAAGGACTTGAAAACCTTGGCCGATCCTAGGAGACCGGGATTGAGAAAGTCGAAAATCGACCACAAGTCGCCAAGGCGGTTTTCCACGGGCGTTCCTGTCAGCGCGACGCGAGCGTGGGCGGCCAGCTTCTTGACCGCCTTGCTTTGGCCCGTCGAGGGATTTTTTATCGCCTGGGCCTCGTCGAGAATAACAATCCGCCAATCCCGCTCGTGGAGCCATTGCTGCCTTGGCGCCATGGAATAGGTAGTAACGACAAGGTCCGCGTCGGCCAGATAATCCGTCGGCGATTCTTCCATTTTTTTCAAGGTTGCCCTGTCGGTCATCGCCGGATGAGTGAACACAAGTTTCAGTGATGGAGAAAAACGCTCGGCCTCGTTCTTCCAGTTTCCCAGAAGCGAGGCTGGAACCACGAGAAGCGACGGTCCGCTCCTTTCCCGCGCTCGATCTCGCCGAAGGCAAAGGAGCAGCGCCAGGACCTGTATGGTCTTACCAAGCCCCATATCGTCGGCCAGGCAGGCGCCAAGCCCCAATTCAGCCAACAACCTCAGCCAGGACAGCCCCTCCCTCTGATATTGTCTGAGTTCGGTCCTCAAGTCCTCCATTTGATCGACGGAGGACAATCGCCCCGGTTCCCTTAAACTGGACAGGACGTCGCGCATGGCGGAACCGGCGGTGATATGCACCCATTGACGTTCCTCTTCCAGCCGGTCCTCCTGCTTGAGGTCCAGGGAGGCCCCGGCCAACAGGCGCATACCCTCGATAAAAGAAATCTCATCTCCCTTTAACTGTTTTCTGAGAGTCTCCCAGTGCTCGATGGCCTCCTTAAGCCTGTCGCGGTCGACTTCGATCCACTGGCCCTTAAAGAATACCAGCCCATCCTCGCGGTCGAGCAGGCTCGTCACTTCCTCCGGCGTTAGCGATTCATCGCCCAGGGCAACGTTCAGATTGAAATCCAAAAGGGCGTCCATCCCAAGGGTCGCCTTCTTCTTTTCGCCGATCGTGATCGACACCCGTGGCCGCTGGCGTTTCTTCCACCAATTGGGCAAACGCACGGACAGGCCGCACTCTTCGAGAGTGGGGACGCTTTGTAAAAACCCGTATGCCATGGCTTCGTTCCAGGCCATGGGGCGGTAGATATCGGAGGACTCCACCAGTTCTTTCACCCATTCGATTTTTTCCGTTGCCCGCTGAACCGGGGACAGAAGCTTGATAAGTGCCGCGCGGTTGCGCGCTCCGGCGTACTGATCGAGGGCCTTGGAAAGAGGAAGGTATTTCAGGCGTCCCGCGGTCCCGAAGCCGGTGGTGAAAGTGGCCATGAACGCAAAAGGCCGAGCAGGGTCGTTTTTATTTTCAGCCAAATGAAAACAGACGCGGCCGACTTGGCGCCACTTCGGCGCCCGCGTCTCGAGAAACGCGTTCAGTCCCCCATCCTCGGCCACGGTCTCGCGAGCCCAATTGTCCAGGGCCTCCCAAATGTCTTCCAGCGTTTCCACTGAAAGATACTCCCCGCCTTTCATGGGAGGAGCCGACAAGAGAAGAGATGCAAACTCCGAATAGCCAGGCGGCGCGATCTCGAAGGAATCGGCCTCCTCGGGGATGTGGCATAAACCGGTGAGATATCGGTCGGACAAATCCTTCCAGTAGCCGGCGGAAGGCGATCCAATCAAATCGATCTTGTCCGCGGCCAGCCTGAAAAGCCCCTCCCGCCAGTCATCCTCGAAGGCTTTTATCAGCGCGGGAGGTAACGATCGTTCGATCTCGCCTTCAACCCGCTCCAGGCGAAGGCGTCCCCCCGGCGTAAGCCATATTTCCACGATGGCGCCCATTGATTCTTGACCAGATTCCTTTTTACTGAAGATATTATCGTCCTAATCAAGATACCCGACAAGGCCTATATATCAAATTGAACCGGGCAATTGGATAAATTATTCAGCCTCTTGCAAAAGTCCCGCTTTGGAGTCCCGCGCTGGAGCGCGGCGGCTCGGCGCCGCTTTTCTTCCGAGCGGCTTGACGCTAGGCAAGCCGTTGCATTAGACCTTGTCAAGCCAAGGCCATCGAAAGCGGTCTCAAGCGATTGCAAAGCGGCTATGCAGCCAAGAAAAAGATTTTTGTAAGACGCTCGTATGACGCTGCAATCTTTGAAGCGTGCCATCCCCCGTCCGAGTCCCCGACTTGCGGGACGGGCGGGATTGTTGTATTCCCATGTTGTATGATCTTGACCGGTCCCTGGGGAGGATGGATGAAAAACTCCGGATTATTTATCACGCTGGCGTGTCTTGTCGTCGCGTCACTTTTTTCCGGCCTGGGCCGGGCGGGGGACTCTTACCAGGACTTCGAGCCCAGGCTGATCATCATCGACGACGACGTGGGCATGCTGAAGTCGGAGGTGAAAAAGGACGGGCCCGTCCAGGCGCCATGGATACCCATCACCGACCCCGACGGCGGACTCGAGCTCATCTACGCCCTGCGCGACCCGAGCGTCAAGGTCCTGGGCGTGACCTGCGCCATGGGCTGCTCCTCCACGGAGGTATGCATGAAGTCCGCGGCCAGGATACTCGAGTACACCGGCGACCAGGACGTGCCCGTGCTGAGGGGGGCCGACTCGGCCGACGACCTGGGCAAGCCCACCGAGGCCGCCCGCTTCATCGTGGACGCGGTCATGTCCAATCCCGGCAAGGTCGAGATCATCGCCACGGCGCCCCTCACCAACGGCCCTGATGCTCGAGCCCCGGCTGCCCGAGAACTGGCTGGCCCTGCACGTGGGCACGGGAGAGTTCGTGGGCGCCCTGGGCCACTATTCCGAGCTTGGCGAGTACGCCCGCCGCTTCGGCTACAAGGACTTGAATATTAACGTGGACCCCAAAGCCGCGGCTTACGTGCTCGACCGCGGTGGCGACTTCATCCTCTATCCCAACGAGATCATGGACGACGCGTCCCTTTACAAGCGCCACCGCGATGAGTTGAAGGAGTCGCCCTCCCCTCTCGCCAAATGGGTCGCCTCGGAAATGACGCCCTACGCCCCCATCATCGCGGCCATCGGGGCCGTGACCGGCGCGGGCAAGGGCATGCCCCTCCACGGCGTCATCCCCGCGGCCGCGGCCCTGGACCCGACCCTGGCCGAGCCTCCCGCCGAGCTCCGCTTCAAAATGGAATACGGCAAAAAGGGAGGCTACCGCTTCGTAATCACCGACGACCCGGAAGTACCCAAAAGAAAGGTATACGCTAAACTGGCCGACCCGGAAGAACTGGAGAAGAGGCTGGTGGAAAGATTGAAGTGAGATTGTATGTTTTCAAAGCGCGTCCGCCGGTGACTTTAATTCTTGGCCCATGGCAGTTCTACAACGATCTTTATTCATCAAACATAATTCCATCTTTCTCCTTATTAATTCGTCTTTTAAATGAATTAAGTTCCCCGATGAGATTCTCGTCTTTACATAAGTAATTATTTTGGTATATTCGGAATTTAGAGTAGTTCATATTCACACGGGAGATTTTGACAATATGGGCACATTTCCTGGTGAATTGACGTTAAAGTATACCTGATTGAATTAAAGGAGTCGGGAACGATGCGTCACAATTGCCCGTCACTATTTTACATTATCGTTTCAGCTTTTTTATTGAATGCGCTGCCAGGAGTGAATCAACGGACCATTGCCGCCGATAAGGAGGATGAGCTTCGGCTATTCATCGACTGCCATTTTATAAATGATTACATGAATTTTATTGAAAAACGCCCGGAGAGTTCTTTTGCCGATGACTCCTTAATTGAAATCTCAAGGATTCACCTCCGAAATGGGGATATAGACTCAGCAATATCGTCACTTGAGGCGATAATCAGGGATTATCCCGATTCCTGCCTGCACAGGCACATATTTCTTAATGATATACCTGATGAACAATGGATGGCGCAGGGATGGGAAGAATATTGCGAATCAAATCCAATCCCCACGCCACAATGGGCGGAGCTTCTACTGGCGGATATATATTTCTCAGAAAAAAAAGAACCTGAAAAAACCAAGAACATACTGTTTGAATTATTGTCGAGGACCCGGAAACCTATTAATCCAAACCTTGAGATTCCCGCCATTATTTACACTGAGGATATAAGAAGCCGGGTGTTGACGTTATCCGGTAGAGTGGCCAAGAAGACCGGTGATGATGAATGGTTAAAAAAAATAGAGGCTCTTGTAATAGAAGAATATGGAATCGATCCAATATATGCGACCTCAATTATGCCTCTATTAGAGCGCAAGAAAAGAATGATTGCCAATTCCATTTTGGAAAAGAAGAAGGGGCCCCAACCGGAAGTAACGACGCCCGAGAAACCCGGGGCAAAAGACAGGTCCACTTCCCAACCAACTAAAGAGCAGGATAAAGATAAAACGGCAATCCCCGATTCGGGGGATAGCAAAAAAATCGATCAAGATAAAGACAAGAATAAAAGTCAATCATCATCAGCGGAAAAGACCGCCGGTAAAAGCTGGGCAAAATTTCCGTGGCCTTTAACGGGCTGGGCGGTCCTTCTTCCCATGTTGGTATTTCTATTCCTTAGCGTCAGAAAATCGATGAAGAAGACGAACGGTAAATGATAAGGCGTTATAAAATCATGGTAAAAGGGGAAAACGAAATGAAGCCAATAAAAATTTACGGTAAGGCATGTCTGTTTATCGCCATAATAATAAATATACTCGACGGTGATTGCGGATTTAAGGTAAAGAACGCCCCTACGCGTTCCTTATCAATGGCGCGGTACCAAACGCCTTTGCGCTTGAATCCCCGGGGATACAGATATCAGTGGACAAGATGGCGAAGAGCGGTGCAAAGGCGAGGCGGCGAGAGAGGCGCGGACCTCGGCCCATCCCCCTGCTCGGGAACCGCGGTTTTTTCAAACCGGACGGGTCGAAAGGACCTTAGCATCGAGGTTGAAGATAAAGAGGACAATAAAGAGAAGGTAGAGAGGTCAGCCCAGTACTTTCCGCACGTGATCGATAATGACGGATATCTCGAAGGGCTTCTCGATGAAATAGCGGGCGCCGATCTTTTTTCCCCTGGCCACGGTCTCGGGGTCGGAATGGGAGGACATGAAGATGAAGGGGATGTCCCGTGTCTCGAGGCGGTTCTGGATGGCCTCGCAAAGCTCGAGCCCGTCTATCTTGGGAAGCTCGATGTCCGCCAGGATAAGATCGGGTTGAAAGTTTTCCATGTCCCGAAGCGCCTCGAATCCATTGAGGGAGACCTCGACCTCATACCCGGCCTCGGTCAGCTCGTCCTGGATCATGAAGGCGATGGTCGGGCTGTCCTCCACTATCATTATTTTTCCGCCGCTCATTCAATCCACCCGTTATCTAAATATTTAACTTGAAATCGATATTTTTTCAAGCCGAAGGGGAAACAAGACCAGGGCGGGCAAGCCGCGTTCCCTTCCTTTGCGCGTCTTTGCTTTCGCGGCCCCTCCCGGATATGATTATCCTGAGAAGGAGGATCGGATGACCTTTCGACACGTTTGGAAAATCTGCGCGCCCCTGGCGATTATTCTTATGGTCCTGGCCGGCGCCGGCTGCAAGAGTTTATTGAAAAAAGCCTATCGCGACCCCAAGGTCAAGGTCGTCGACGTGGCCTTGACCGACGTCTCGACCAGCGGTCTCGAGCTGGGGGTCAACGTCGAGATAGACAATCCCAATCCCATCAAGGTCAGCTTTTCGGGCATGGAATACGACCTCGTGGTTGACAACCTTCCCATGGCCAAGGGCAGAAAAGACTCGCTTATCGAGATCAAGGCCTCAGACAAGACCAACGTGACCATCCCGGTGGAGCTCAACTACAACCAGATGGCGGCGGTCTATAACTCGTCCATTGTCAAGGACCGGGTACCTTACACGCTCAGCGGCAAGGTCTTTCTCAACACTCCCGTGGGCTCGGTCCCTCTCCCCTACCAGGCCAGCGGGACCATGCCGGTGGTCAAGCCCCCGACCCTCCGGGGCGTGAAGAACCGGACCAACAGCCTGTCCACCGAGGGACTGGACATGACCATGACCCTGGTGCTCGACAACCCCAACGGCTATCCCCTGGTGCTCCAGAACCTCGAGTACCAGCTCAACCTGAACGGACAGGAATTCAGCTCGACCCATTCCCAAACGCAAACCCTGCCCGCCAAGGGAAGGGGAGAGGTTAACCTGCCGGTAAAGCTGAATTTCAGCAGCCTCGGCCAGTGGGCCGTCTCGCTGGTGACCTCCGGCCAGGCAAGTTACTCCCTCAAGTACCGGGCCACGTTTATCATCGACGGAAAGCCCGTAAGGCAAACCGAGGTCAACCAGGGAACAATTAAGCTAAGATAAACGACTTATATAAAAGGAGTACAAAATGAATTTTAATAAATTTAGCCAAGTCCGCTCGCTGGCGGCCGTTTTCGCGTTGGTAATACTGGGGGCCGGTTGCCCGGACGTTCAGGACGTGATCGAACAAGTTGGGGGGGAACCCGAGGTCAAGGTAAAAGACCTGGTAATAACGGGAATATCGGCCAAGGCCCTGGACCTGGCGCTTTCCATGGAAGTGGACAATCCCCTTCCCGCCGAGATAAACCTGGCCGGCATGGATTACGATTTGCAACTGGCCGGGTCGAAGATGGCCGGCGGGGAGTCCAAAGACCCCATGCAGATCAAGGCCATGGATAAAAGCGTTTTAAAGGTCCCTTTTTCTTTATCCTACAAGGACGTGCAGAACGTATACGACGCGGCCAAGGGAAAAGACGAGATACCCTACCAGGTAAAGGGAACGGTCAAGCTGGCCACGCCGGCTGGAGACCTTCCCATCCCCTACGACGTCAAGGGCAATCTGCCGGTGGTCAGGCCCCCCACCATTAAAGGCGTCAGCGCCGACGTGAAGAAATTCGACCTCTCCGGCGCGTCCATGGACATGAAGGTAAAGCTCTACAACCCCAACTCCTTTGACCTGGATATAAACAAGCTTGATTACAAGGTCACCCTCGAGGGCAAGGATTTCACGCGCTCGAGCGGCAAGGGACAGTCGGTGAGTTCCAAGTCCGAGGGAGAGCTGGTCGTGCCCATGGACATGGACTTCTCCGGGCTGACGACCTGGGCCGCGGCGCTCGTTACCAAGGGCAAGGCGAGCTACGACCTTGAATATAACGCCACTTACAAAATGTTCGGTTGGGACGTAAACCAAAAGGAAACCTCGAAAGGAAACCTGAAAATATAATCCACCTGGAGAAGCGATCCATGCTGACGAGAAGAAAAGTACACGTTGACGGCGATTTGATTCCATTCAACAAGATGCTGGTCCACGTGATGAGTCACTCCTTTTGCCGGGGGTCGGCCATATTCGAGGTCATAAGCCTGCACCAAACCGACAAGGGCGCCTGCGTCTTTAGGCTTGACGACCACGTGAAGAGGCTTTTTCGCTCGGCCGAGTTGGTCCACATGCCCCTTCCCTACTCGATGAAGAAGTTCAAGGACGCGGTCAAGGAAACGGTCCGGGTGAACAAAATCGAGAAGGGCATGGTCAAACTCATGTGCTATTACGGCGGCGTCGAGTTCGAGGTGGTCCCTCGCAACCCGGCGGTAACGGTGGCCGTGGTGGCGGTGGACCCCGAAAAGGACCTGGGCGCCGAGCGCTTCAACAAGTCGCTTCGAAAGCCGGCCGCGGTCATGACCTCGAGGTGGCGCAAGGTCCCGCCGAGCTCGACGCCGGTCGAGTGCAAGTGCGCGGCGAGCTACATGGGGGGGACCATCGCCAAGATAGAGGCCATCAAGGAGGGGTACATGACCCCCCTTATGCTCGACGATAAGGGCTACGTGGCGGAAGGGCCCACGGAGAGCCTGTTCATGGTCAAGAACGGAAGGCTCATTACCGCGCCCCTGGGCAAGATATTGCCCGGCATCACCAGGGACACCATACTTACCCTGGCCCGGGAATACGGCATCGACACGGTCGAGCGCAAATTCAAGCCCGCCGAGCTGTACAAGGCGGAGGAGGCCTTCTTCACCTCCTCCGTGGTCAAGGGCTGGCCCATATGCAGGATCGATAAGGCGGAGTATAACGCCCCCGGCGAGGTAACCCGGCTGCTGGACGGGATCATCGACAAGATACTGGACCGGAAGGTTAAAAGATTCAACAAATGGCTGGTTCCGGTGAAATAAGAGAAAGCGGCGCTTGACGCCGCCATCATATCCGACGGGAAAGACCGAATGCATGAAACAAGAAATGGACTGAAAAAACACGGCCTCGCGACAATTATAATATTGGCGCTTGCCGCTCCATCCCTCATCGTCGCCCAGAAGGTAAAAAAATATTCCCCCCAGGAAAAACTGGTCCTGGCCGCCCGCGCCTGGGTTGGTCCCACTTGCAAATATGACGGCGGATACCGGGTGCTGACCTATCCGGGCGGCGACCCCGGCGGGGACGTGGGAGTTTGCACCGACTTAATCGTGCGCGCTTACCGGGCGCTGGGGATCGATCTCCAGGTCCTCGTCCATGAGGATATCTCGAAAAGGTTCGCCGAGTATCCCGTGAAAAAACTCTACGACCAGGACAAGCCGGATAAAAACATCGACCACCGACGGGTCCCCAATTTAATGGCCTTCCTGCGGGAACACGCCTCCAGCCTCAACACCTCGATCGAGGCGGAGGGCCTCGAGCAATGGAAAGCGGGAGACGTGGTGATCTTCGACCTCCTCGATAACGGCATACCATCCCACGTGGGATTGATATCGGATAAAAAGTCCGAGTCGGGCAGACCTCTGGTCATCCACCACTTTCCGCCCTTTCCAACGGAGGACGACTGTCTGCCCAAATGGAAGATAATCGGACACTTCAGGTACTTCCCCGACAAGAAAACGCTCGATCGATGACGCGCCACATGGGAGGCAGATTTTGAGGAATTATATTATGGCCGCTCTTGTCGCGGCCGCTCTCCTTGCACCGCCCGCGGCCGCCCTGGCCAGGGTGCAAATGAAACTGGACCTGGACGGCTCCCTGGATTACTTCGCCATACCCTACCCCAGCGACTTAAGACGCAATCCCGACGGCACGGTGGACAGAAAACGTTTTCCCGTGCCGGAGACCAACGCCCTCTCGACCCATTACCGGTCCCTGGCCGACGGCATGGAAGGGTTCGGGGTGAGCGAGTCGGCCTTTATTCGCTTCACGGGCAAGCTGGACCCGGAGCGGCTTCCCTCCCCCGAGCGTTCGGTCGAGCCCGATTCCCCGGTTTTCATCGTGAACGTGGACAAGGACTCCCCGGCTTACGGCGAGCGGATTCCCATTTATTGCTGGTTCCACGACCACACCCATGGAGCGCTGAAGGACCTGCTTGCCGTTTGTCCCTATCCGGGTTTCGTGTTGCGGGAGGAAACCACCTACGCGGTGGTCGTCATGTCATCCCTCGATCCCGAGCTCGAGCGATCGGCCGAGCTTAAGGACTTATTGGAAGGCAGGGACCCGGGCGGCAGACTGGGCCCTCAAGCGGCCGAGGTCTATCGTCCCCTCGCTTGCTTTCTCAAGGACAAGGGCATCGACGAAAAAGACGTGGCTGCGGCCACGGTCTACACCACGGGCGATCCCACCCGCCGCCTTCGCGCCATCATCGAATATATAGACGAGATATCTCCTCTTGGGCTGGACTCCCCGCCGACGTTCTTCCGGGAGCACGAGTCCTTCTACGCTCTGGCCTCCTCCTATACGGCCCCCCAGTTCCAGACGGGCAAGGGGTCGCAGCTTCTTCGAGGCGGCAAGGTCGAGTTCGAGGACGACGGCCGTCCCATCGTGCAAAGGACCGAGAGCATACCCGTCAAAATCGTCATTCCCAAGTGTCCCATGCCGGCGGACGGTTTTCCCCTGCTCATTTACCTTCACGGCGGAAGCAACACCAGCGTCGAGTTCCTGGACCACTATATAAAGAGCCAGGACGACCAGTTCACGCCGGGGGCCGGCCCGGCCCGGACCTACGCCGAGCGAGGCATCGCCGGCGTCTCGATGGGCATAGTCAAAAACCCGGAGCGGTACGGACGCTTCGGGGAGCACGGCCGCATGGCCGAGCTTCCCTTTTACAACTTCCTGAGGGGAGACGCGCTGGTGGGCAACCACTGGCAGGCCGCGGCCGACGCCGCCGCTCTTCTTCGGCTCATGCGCGCTCTCGAGATCGATTCTTCCCTTTGTCCCGAGACCGACGCGAGCTCCTCGCCCGACGGCAAGATACGCTTCAATCCGAGATTGTTTTTCGCCTCGGGCTTTTCCATGGGTGGGACCATCCTCGGAAGCTGGGCGGGGGTCGAGCCGGGCATCGTGGCGACCATCCCCTCCGGGGCCTCGGGCCATTGGGGACTGCTGATAAGGAACTTCACCGCCGTGCCCGCCAAGCAATACTTCTTCGCCTGGCTGACCAACGGCAAACGCGACGAGCCCATGGACGCCCGCTGGCCCACCATCAGCCTTATCCAGGCGGTGCTCGAGCCGTGCGACACCATCACCTATGGGCCCCACGTGGCCATCCGTCCCTTCCCCGGCTCGGAGCCCAAGCATATCTACCTGGCCCTGGGCATGAACGACTTCTACACCAAGACGGTGACCCAAAACGCGGTGGCCACATCTCTTGGCGTTCCCCTCGCCGGCCGGGTCATCGACGAGGAGATATTGCTGAGCCAGCGGCTTTTGGGTTACCATGCTCCCCAGGAGTTTCCACTGAAGCAAAACGTGGAAACGGAGGACGGAAAACGCGTGACGGGGGCCGTCATTCAGTGGGAGCCCGACGACTGGACCAACGAGGGCCACAACGTCAACTACAACCTGACGGAAACCAAACACCAGTACGGGTGTTTCTTAAGGACCCTGATCGACGACGGCGCGCCGACCATCCCTCCGCCCGGCCCGGAGGGTAGCCCGTGTCACCTCGAGGCCGCGGGCGATTAATCGCCCGGCCGCTTGCAAGGAGGACCGCCCATGAACGAGTTGTTAACCATGTCCGCCACCGAGATGGCCCGGCGGATCAAGTCACGAGATATTTCCCCCCTCGAGGCCCTCGAGACTCACATATCGAGGATCGAGGAGGTCAACCCGAAAATCAACGCGGTGGTGGTCAAGCGCTACGACGATGCCAGACGCGAGGCCAAGGAAGCGGAAAGCAAGCTGAAGGAGGGGAGGGACGACCTTCCTCCCCTGTTCGGCGTTCCCTGCACTATCAAGGACACCTACGCCGTCAAGGGCCTTACCTGGTCCGGCGGCGTGTATAACCGCAAGGACCTGGTGGCCGACTTCAACGCCTCGGTGGTGGACAGGATCGTCAAGGCGGGCGCCATCATCATGGGCAAGACCAACGTGCCCGAGGCGGCCATGTGGTGCGAGACCTACAACACCGTCTATGGCCGGACCAACAACCCCTACGACCTTACCCGCGCCGTGGGCGGATCGAGCGGCGGGGAGGGGGCCATAGTCGCCGCCTCCGGCTCACCCTTCGGCCTGGGCAGCGACATAGGCGGGTCCATCCGCTACCCGTCGGCCTTTAACGGCGTGGCCGGACACAAGCCCTCGGGAAGACTCACGCCCGGCACGGGCCACTGGCCCGACATTCATCCTCCCCTCTCCGGCTATTGCTGCTACGGCCCCCTCGCCAGGCGGGTGGAGGACCTTATAACCATACTGCCACTGATAGCCGGTCCGGACGGCAAGGACGAGGTCTGCGAGGAGCGCGAGCTCAAGTCGCCCGACTCGGTGGACCTTTCCAAGACCAGGGTGTACTTCTTCGACGACAACGGCCAGGCAGCGCCCGATCCCGAGGTCAGGCGAGCCGTGAGCATGGCGGCGGGCGCGACCGGGGCAAGCGGGATACAAACCGAGTACTGGTACCCGGAGGGGGTAAATCAAAGCCTCCAGATATGGTCGGCCGGCATGGGCATGAGTTCCGGACCGAGCATGAAAGAGTACCTGGGCCGCGGAAAGCCCATCCCCGTCTACTCGGAAATGCTAAAGCTTATGGCCGGAAGGTCCAAAAACACCTTCCCGGCCCTCGGGGCCGCCCTCATTGAAGGGCCGACCTCGGCTTTCAAGTTCATCAACCGCTGGACCCTGGCGCAAGCCGACGACCTGCGCCAAAGGATCGAGGAAAAACTCGGAGACAACGGCGCCCTCATCTGCCCGGTCTTCAGCTCTCCCGCGCCCAAGCACACCCATATCTGGCTCAAGTTCATGGGCATCGGCTACTCGGGCCTTTTCAACGTCCTCGAGTTCCCCTCCACCATCATCCCCGTTTTCCACCGGCCCGACGGCGTGCCGGTCAGCGTGCAGGTGGTGGCGAGGCGCTTTAACGACCACGTGACGCTGGCCGTGGCCAGGGCAATCGAAAAAGCCTTTGGGGGATGGAAACCCAAGGAGATAATCGAATAGGAGAGCGGCCGGGCCGGGGCCGCGCCAAGCCATGGAGGTGAAAAAGAAGAGGACGATAAAGCGGCTTACGCTGGCCGCGATTTCCCTTTTCGCGGCGCTCCTCTTAGCCGAGACGGCGCTTCGGTTCGCGTCCCCCACTTACAAGCGACTCCATGACCCGCCTCACAAGTTCTTCACCGGCCATCCCACGCGAGGCTACGCCCTGAAACCAGGATACAAGGGAGACTCCGTGTGGAAAGTGCCCTTCCGCGTCAACTCCCTCGGGTTCAGAGGCCCCGAGATAGAAACGAAAAAGCCGGCGGGGACCTGCCGGGTAATCGTGATCGGAGACTCCATCGTCATGGGCACGGGCCTGCCGGAGGAGGCCCTGGTAACGGCCAAGCTCGAGAAACTGCTTCAACAAGAGGAGCCGGAGGCCAAGGCCGAGGTGATAAACGCGGGCGTGGCCGGCTATAACGCCGACGGTTACGCCCTTTTGCTCGCCGAGGACGCTCTGAAACTGGAACCGGACGCGGTGGTGGCCGTGGTTTGTTTAAACGACGCGCCCGGCGCCTTTCCCTCCGATTTCATCAATCCCATCCGGGATTTGAATATGCCGGGCAAGAGCTTCCTGGTCGAGCGAACGGCCGTGGGACTAACGGTGCAAGCCATGTATAGCGGATTGGGCGCCCAAAAAGATTCTTCCCTTTCCAAGTGGCTGGCGGCCGAAAGGCATCCTCCCACCGCGGCCCGGATAGATCGTAGCAAAAAAAGATTCGAGACGGACGTCATATCCATGCGCGACGCCTGCGCCTCGCAAAAAATCCGGTTCATATTAGTGGCGGTCCCCCACGCCGCCCAGTTTAGCGACGAGCGGCGGCGCTTCCTCTTCCAGGGCTGGCTTTCGGAATTCACCCGGGCGAATGGAATCGCGTTTATCGATCTGGCGCCCGCATTCGAGGGCATGGACCATTTGCCATATTTCCTGCCCGACCCCGTCCATCCTTCCCCCCAGGGGCACCAGATCATGGCCGAAAAAATCCTCAAGGAACTTCATCCCAAAACAAATATGCCCCCGCCGTGATTGTGGGCCGGGGCTGTTCCCGTACGTCCCTTCCTACACCCCCCATGATATTTCGTCGCTTATTCCGGCGCGCTCCTTGATCAGCCTGGCAATGTCGTAACCGTCATCAAGGGATGACGAATGGGCAAGCCATATTGTTTTGCCATTGATTTTCAACCAGATCGGACCCTGTTTGGAGGTAAGGTAATATGTCGGGGAAAATACCTTCATGTCCTTGACGTGGAAGGTCTCGGTTTTTCCACGTAATCCAAAGTAGTCCATCCTCCTCGTAACCTGTCCGGGAATAGCGGTTATGACTTCGCCGCCAATAAATGGCTTTATAGTTGAAATCACCAGAAAAAGTATAAGAAGAGTCATGGGAAACAGAAGTATTATGCCCAATCCGTCTCCGTCAATAATCAGTACAATCGGGATCGCCGCCAGGACCGCGGTAATAATGAGGAGAATAGTAACGAGGAGGGCCAGGTCCGAGATTCGAGGTTTCCGAGTAATGGTTATAACCGCCTTATCGTCGTCGTCGTCTACGTCAATCTTATTTTCGCCGGCGTACAAAAGGTCCTTCCGGACGGGCTCTTGCGGCGGGGAAGACGCTTTATGGTCGATTATTCCCGTTTTTTGCTTTATTGCTCCGGCCAACTCGGCGGCCATCTCCAGAGGGAGGTCAAGGCCGAAAAGGAACCACAGTCCATCCTCCAGGCAAAGCCAGAAGGGACCTTGAAAACCTGGATATAAAGCTTTTTCTCGAAAAGGCGACAGGGCAAGAAAGGATATCGTCTCCTTGGGATAGGCTGAGGTTTTATTGTAGAATAAGGAACGATTGAGGATAGTGATTCCCTCTGACGTTGCCGTTATGGTCTGCTTCTTCGAAAGAAAATGCGCCAGCGTTGCGGCGGATAAAATAAAAGTGGCGATATAGATGACCAGAATCAGAGCCAGAGGAAAAGTAATAGTAGCGTCCCTCAGCTTGTATAGAAGAAAGAAAAGAATGAAGGCAAAAGATACGGCGCCAAAAACCCCTTTAAACGTCGTAAATCCGAGTAATTGCGGTCTTAGAGTTATTACCAGCTTATAGCCGTCGTCCTCGACGTGGACGCCTGGTTTGGTTCTGGATTTATTATCGAGGGCCTTTCGCCTATGTTCTCGTTTCCTTGGTCGTTCTTTCTTTGGCCTTTTCATTTTTGCTCTTGTAGACCAGATATATCTTTGCGCCATAATTTACGGCCATCATTAGCGCCAGGACGAAGAAAATAAAGTGTAACCTATTTCGGGTGAAAAACGCTTCATACATGTGCAGCCTATGGCTTTCGACGTGACTCGAAAGCATGGTGAAGGCGAGAACGGGGGGTTCAAATAAGATGACGCCTGCAATAATGGTGAAGAAAATTACGAAAAAAATGACCATGTTGGCCTTATAGATCAAAATGTCCTCGCCTTTAAGTTTAGCTATAACGTATTTTAGAACGACCATACATGCCAGCAGCGATAATATTTCTATTTTCAGGCCGGGGAACTGGGTCGAGTCGAAGTTAAGGAAATTCCAGATCAGCAATCCTTGGATATCGATCAAAACCCCGCTAACTCCGCTGTTGCCTTGTTTCCCGTAATAAGAGATGGCGCTCATGATCTCGAAAGCCGCGAGGATCATAATCAAATAAAGGAGGATGAAGGAAAAGTCCCCCACATATCCACGAATCTGTGGAAATAATGCCCGCCTTTTCAAAGGTTCATCACCCATCTTGTATGCTCCTCGTAAGATCTGAAGATCTGGGGACATCATGAAGATCTGGGGACATAAGATCTGGGGACATCATACATAACTCACTGCAGATCTGGGGCAGATCTGGGGACAGCAGATCTGGGGACAGCATACTTATCTCGCCTTTATTTACGGCTAGAGAGGCGTTTATGAATATTCCATCAATATTCATCGTCGAAGAACCCAGCTGATTTTCAAAAATTAAGTACACTGTCCCCAGAACTCAAGAACTCACATAACTCAAGTACACTGTCCCCAGAACTCCAAGCTATTCATTATCCGGCCTCTATAGCTTTAATTGCCGATATTGACATGAGATATCGGAAACGTCAATATTTATTTTTGATGACATCATATATAATGCCCCCATATCCACGGATACAAATTCCGAGCGAAATTCAAGATGACCAGGACATTTTCAAGTCACGCTGGGTCGCCGCGCAATCTTGCAGATACAGGTTGATCAAGGATTGGTATGGAATGCCTTTTTCCGCTGACATCTCCTTGAAGTATTCGATGACTTCCGGGTCCAACCGGAGCGTGATCTGCTTCTTGAGCCTTTTGGCATACGGGTTTTTCCGCGATTTCATTTTGGAAAGATCGTATTCGTTTTTCATTTGGTCACCTCACGTAGTGTTTGGATTCGGATTTCGTCGCCTTGCGCGCCGAAATAATTCGAATCGTCTCTTCGTCTTCCCGGTGGCAATGGCAGACAAGAAGAAGTCGCGCATGGGCGCTGATTCCCAAAAGCAAAAAGCGATCTCCTTCTTCCGAATGTGGTTCGTCATAAAACTCAATGGCGTGCTCGTCATACAAAACCGTGCGCGCTTCTTCGAACTTTACGCCGTGTTTTTTGAAATTGCTTTTCGCCTTTTTAGCGTCTTATGTGAATCTAATACCCATTATAACTACAATGTAACTACACGAGTGCCCTTTTGTCAAGACACTCTCACGCGGAAATATCCGTATAATATATGGACACCTTACTTAACTCACTTCTTTTCAGGCTTTGGGCCCGGCTTTTGGGGGGCGAAGCGGCGGCCGAGGGCGGCCTCGAGTCCCGCGACGAAGTCCTTTACTCCGAGGGGGCGCTCGGCGAGCTCGTGCGTTTTTATTCGCGATACCTCGGAGCCAATTACGGGCAGATTCAAAAAGTCCTCCAAATTATAAGGTACCTTGTTGAACCGAAAAGGTTTGCTGCCTCCCGTTGCCCGGCTGGGTAACGTGGTGGGGCGCGTGAGGAACAACGGCTCTTGCCATCCTGACCATGGCAAAATTTTGCCCCAGAGGAAGATGTATGTCAATAATCAAGTATGGTCCCCCATATTTACTTCTCGGGGTCTTCCACGGGACAGGCCGCAAGCGCCTGCAACTTTATCTCGGCGAGTTTTGTTATCGCTTGAACCGCCGCCTCTGGGAAGGAGAGTTGTTCGACCGACTTATAAGGGCATGCGCAACACCGGGAGGGCTACTCGTTAGGAGTTAACCGCAAAGCCATGAGCTTCTTGCAAAAGTCCTTTTCTTTGCGGCATAGCCGCTTTGGAGTGCGGTCGCTTGAGACCGCTTTCGAGGGCCTTGGCTTCAAGGCCTATTAATACACCGGCTTGCCTCGCGTCAAGCCGCTCGGAAGAAAAGCGGCGTCAAGTGTACAGACCGGAGACATGCTTCACAAGTGTTCGGGCACATAGGTAACATATTTCCTCGCTTGCTCGCGCTCCTGCTATTGACCTATTTTTCCTCGACCTAAGTTTATCTATGCATCGATCACGTGGCCAGTCAAGGGCGGCGCAGCCGTCCCGCAGGGATTTACCCTTGACGGGCCTCGTGGAGATGCTATCGTCCTCATGGTCGAGAAAACCTTTTATCACGTTTGCCTCCAGCTATGGTCTCGCAGATCGACGACCATGATCCGTTGGCGGCAGTAATAAACCTCGATCACGCCGTCCACTTGTGTATTTCGCAAGCCGACCTTTTCACCAACGAAGGCCCGCCCCACTGGATAAAACTCGCCTTTGATTCTAACCGCCCCGCCCGGGTTCACCTTGCAAGTCGGCCAATCATCCCGATACCAGACTTCGGGCAGAGTCTCGGGATAGGCAAAGGGGCTCATCGCGTAACGGCTGGCCGGCGTGTTCATGTCCAGGGCCTCGTGGGGACGTTCATGGTTATAGCAGTCGCGAAAACGGTCGAAGGCTTTCTGACAGTCGTTCAGGTCGCCGAAGTTGCGTCCCCTTATCGCCTCCTCCTTAAGGGTCCGGTTGAACCGCTCGTTCTTGCCCTGGGTCTGGGGATGAAAGGGACGGCCGTGGCTGATGCCGACGCCGAGCCTGATCAGCCAGGCGCTCATGTAGTTGTAACGCGAGTTCGGCGCGCAGAAGCTCGATCCGTTGTCGGTAAGTATGCGGCTGGGCAGGCCGTAGCGCATGAAGACCGGCGCCAGGCTTGCCCGCACGGTGTCCGCCCGTTCGTTGGAGCAGGCGGTGACCGTCAACGCGAACCTGGAGTGGTCGTCCACCACGGTGAGAGGGTGACAGGAACCGGCCGCCGTCGGAAAATGTCCCTTGAAATCCATCTGCCACAACTGGTTGGGAGCCTCTCGTTCGAAACGCTTCATGGGACCGCGAGCCTTGCGCTGGGCGTCCCGCAGCCTGCCGTTGCGGTCGAGGATCGCCGTGATCGTGCTCGGCCTTGGCACTTCGTCGTGACCAAGATCGATCAGCCGCCGCTCGATTTTGCGCCCTCCCCAGGTCGGATGCTCGTCGCGAACCGAAAGCACCAACTGCTCGACCTCCGGGCAAACACGCTGGGGAGATCGCCTGGGACGGCGGGACCTGTCACATGCCCAGTCCTCTTCACCGCTTTGCCCACGGCTGATCCACTTGTAGCCGGTGCGGCGACTGATACCGAATCGACGGCATAACTCGCTTATGTTGGAACCTGGCTGCATCGCTAAATAAACAAAATCCTTCCTCTGAGACACTTCGGTAACCTCATTCCATGGCATCTTTCTTCTCCTGTATTGACATACAGAAGAATGTACCAACTGTTACCCATGTCTCCGAACACCTGTTACCCATGTCTCCGGTCTGTACACAAGCCGCCGCACTCCAAAGCGGGAATTTTGCAAGAGGCTCCCATATATTGGAATTCATCCCCATGAAGACTTATACAAGAGGCCCTTCCGTAAATTTCTCATTCCCTCATTTTCATCGATTTGGCGCCGGGCGGCCCCGCCGTGTTAGAATATTGCATGTTGCTTAGCTCGTGATTTTTCTGGTGGAGGAAAAGTGATGAATATTGAGGGACCTCTTCCGATGGTTAAGGGGACGGCTTTTCTTGGCGTGCTCAAGTTCGTGAAGACCAGCCACAACGGCGAGGAAACGCTGGCCAAGGTTATGGGGTTGCTTTCCGATGAGTCGCGTCAATCCTTCAAGCATAAAATAATCGCGGTGGCGGACTATCCTTACAAGACCTTCACCGAGCTTATTCGAGCGGTTGACAAGGTCCTGGGCACGGGCGATCTATCTCTTTGCCGCGAGCTTGGGAGATACACGGCCAAGCGGGACGTCGAGGGGATTTACGACTTTTACAAGAAGCGGGCCCGCCCCGATGACCTGGTAAGGGACGGCTCGGTCATCTGGAACAGTTATTACGTCAACGCCGGAGAGATGGAGCAGGAGGTTCGCGCCGACGGCGTGGTTGTTATCGGCATCCGGAGATTTGCCGCGATGGACGAGGCCCACGCTCGATTGCTTGAAGGCTGGATGAGCCAGGCCATGCAGGAGGCGGGCGCGGCCTGGATCACCGAGATTCGCGAGAGGCAAAGCCGGGCCGGAGAGGAAGACCTCAAGGTTTTCGAGGGAAAATGGAGGGTTTAATCCTCCCCCGGCCGCGACGGTTCCGGGGCGAATCTAGCAAGGCCATCCGATTTCGGCTAACATGTACTGATATACTAGGCGCCGGAAAGCCCGGCCTTTCGGCGATACGAAAAAAGTGGTAAGGGGATTCATCAGTTGTCGGTTGAGATGGCGCTGGAAAAAATCGCCGAGGCGAAAGCGAACCGCCTGGAGGAGCTTGACCTCTCCGGTCTCCAACTGAAGTATCTGCCCCCGGACCTTTGGAGGCTATACCGTCTCAAGTCCCTTAAACTCGACGGGAACAATTTCGACAGACTTCCTCCCGAGCTCAGCCGGCTGGAAAAACTCGAGCGCCTGTCCATCGCCTCGAACAACATCTCCGCCGTGCCCCAGGTATTGGGAAGGCTGGCCAACCTGGTCGAGCTCCGACTCGAGAACAACCGCCTTACCACCCTGCCCTCCCGGGTGGACAAGCTGAGAAACCTGAAAAGCCTCAGTCTGGACGACAACCAGATCACGGCCGTTCCTCCCGAGATCGGCAAGCTCAAAAGCCTCGAGAGGCTGACCTTGTCGGGAAACGATCTCAACCGGCTGCCCCGAGAGTTTTCCTGGCTGGTCCGGCTGCGCGAGCTTCACCTGAACCGCAACCGTCTCGAAACCCTGCCCATGTGGATCGGCGGGCTGAAAAGCCTGGCCATATTGCTTGTCTCCGGCAACAGGCTCCAGACCCTGCCCTCGGAGATTGGCATGCTCGCCGGCCTTAAGATACTGACCGTATCGGCCAACGGGATGAACTCCGTGCCGCCGGAGTTGGGGAAACTTTCCGGCCTAACGCGGCTCAGGCTTAACGCCAACAACCTGACCCGCCTGCCCGAGAGTATGGGAGCGCTTGAGTCGCTAAGAGAACTCGATCTTTCAATGAACAAGCTCGTGTCGTTGCCCGATGAAATTGGAGAACTTAAGTCATTGGGCGTTCTGAAGATTTCGGCCAACTCCTTAAAAGCGCTGCCCCAAAGCATGAATGATTTGACCGCGCTTTCCGTCCTCGAGGTGGAGGGCAACCATTTCAAGGCCCCGCCGCCGGAGATTGCAAAGCTGGGAGGACAGGCGATACTGACCTATCTCCTGCTCGAGCACGGCGAATGACCGCGCGCCCTCCTCGGGCAAGAGGCGGCTTCCCGCCCTTAAAATGGGCGTCACTTTAATACGATAAACGAGCCTATGACCTTGATGAGCAGATTGTCCGACTCGTCCAGGACCTCCGACTCGACCGTCACTATTTTACCGCCCCTTTTGACCGTCCGGGCCGAGGCCTTGATCGTGCCCGACTTAATGGGCCTCAAGTACCTCACGCTCATCTCGATGGTCGCCGTGCTTTGGCCTTTTTCCAGATTGGCCAGGACCGCGTGGGCCATGGCCTCGTCGGCCAGGGTGGCCAGGATTCCGCCGGCCGTCACCCCGCCTCCCTGGATAAAGTCATCCCTCAAAGGCAGGGAAAGGACCGTCAACTCCCGGGATATTTTCTCCACCTTTACGCCCAGAAAATTGAATAGCGGGTTGGCCGTCTGTCCGGCGGCCGATACCCTCTCCAGATAATCCTTTTCCATCAGATGGTTCTCCTTGGTCTCATTCCAATTATATTGCTTTACGGTAAAGAGGAAACCCAAGCCAACAATCGCATGGCGGCGAACGGATTCCCTGGCGAGTCCTCTCTCAAGCCATTATATTTGTTAACTTATTTTAAAACAAAGGTCTCCAATATAAAATTAACTTGAAATTGGAAAAATTCGGCGTATAATATAAATAACTTATACTCACGGGAACTATAAGTTTTGCTACTCGATACTCTCGCCTCTTGATCGAGTAAGGGGTCCCAAGGGGACGCAAACTCGAACGTTTCTCGGATACACAAACAGGCGACATTCCGATATAACTGTTCGACCATCCAAGGAGAAAAAATGAATATCTATGTGGGGAATCTGTCTTACGACCTGACGGAAGACGAGCTTCGCTCGGCCTTCGAGGCCTACGGCGAGGTTGACTCGGTAAACATCATCAAGGACAGGTACAGCGGCCAGTCCAAGGGCTTCGGCTTCGTCGAGATGAACGACGACGACAAGGCCTCGGCCGCCATCGAGGGCCTGAACCAGACCGAGCTGAAGGGACGCAACCTGAACGTCAACAAGGCCAAGCCCAGAAACGACCGCGGCGACCGCGGTGGACGCGGCGGCGGCGGCGGCGGAAGGGGCGGCTACGGCGGCGGCGGCGGTCGCGGCAACTGGTAATCGACGCTTTAAACGCAAGCGCCCTTTTTGGACCTCTTCCAGAAAGGGCGTTTGATTTTCTCTAGCCCTTTTAACCGAGAAGCTTCGCGGCTATCACGGTCAAGCCGCCTTCTTCCCGGTTGATTATCTCGACCCGGTCCATCATCCGCATTATGGCCGGAATGCCGCTTCCAAGTCCTCTTTTGCCGACGTCTCCTTCCAAAGGGAAGAGATACCTTCCCTCCGAGAAGCCGTCGTCCATGGCCCTGGTCACGTCGCTTATGCCGGGGCCGTCGTCAACCGCGATTATCTCGATACCGACATCGGGAGGGGAAAGGCTTAAAAGCCTTATCGTGCCCTTCCCCGCGAACTTGACCATATTGTCCGCCAATTCGCTTACGGCGATGGCTATCTTCCACTGGTCCGTGCCCTGAAAACCCATCTCACTGGCAAGGCGGCGGACGGCGTTCCTGGCGTGGATGACGTCAAGCTGGCTATCTATCGATATTTCCAGCTTAATACCGGATAACGACGCAGGTTGCATCGTCGTGCTCCTTGCCGTGCCTGGAAAGTATATCTTGCGCCATCTCCCCGCAAGGCATCGAGTCGTAAGAGCCAAGATCCACCCGTGAGGATATGCCGTCAGAATGAAGCAAAAACAGATTGCCTGGAATGAGACCAAAACCGTATTCCCTCACGCGACGCATACGATGGCCCACTATGCCCGGCGAGTTCACCACGTTGTTCCTGCCTTGGCTGGTCCTGGCCCGAAGCTCGACGTTGCCCACGCCCACGAAGCAAAGCTCGCTTTTAGCCTCGTCGATCCTGAGCAGGGAAAGCGCCGCCCCCCTGGTGTGCGAAATGGCCTTGTTGCAGCCCTCCATCAGGACCTCGAGGTCCATGTCCCGGTTGGTCTCGACGTATTCGATCGCCGCCCTGGCCGCCTCGGCCGCCTTGGACCCGTGGCCGAGACCGTCGGCCAGAGCGATCAAGGTCGTCCTTTTTTCATCGTCTCGGAGTATTATATATTGGTCCCCGCATTCGACTTCGCCCAGCTTGGGCCTGGTGGCCGCTCCGACTTCCATGTCAATTCCTGTATTTCACCGCGGTGATGAGAGTGCCCGAGCTTCCCGTCTCGATATCGAACTCGTCCATGATCTTTCTGCAGCCGAGAATGCCGAGGCCAAGTCCGGTTTTGGACCTGTATTGTCCCGAGAGCACGTCGCTTAAATTGGGGATTCCATGGCCGTGGTCGATGCAAATAATCTTAATCCCCCGGGTCCCTCCCGCCAGGGGCTCGAAGCTTATAGCCCCCTCTCCCACGTAGCGGATGACGTTCCGGGCCATCTCGGACACTGAGGTCGCGATCTTGATCTGCTCGGTCCGCGTGAAACCCATGCCCTCGGCGATGGCCCTGGCCTCGTTTCGAGCCACCACTATATCGTCCTCCGTTTTCAGGTGAATGGAGCGGGCCTCGGCCTCGGCCGGTTCCCGTTTCCGGTCCTTTCCTGAATGGCCCCCCCGGCCCAGGTCGGCCAGCTTTTCCTTGCAGCTCGAGCGCATGGACTCGTCGCGAAGAAAGATATCTATGCCCTTGTTCAGGTTTTGAAGAAGGCTCTGGGAAACGCGCCCTCCCCTTTCCTCCAGGTCACCTCCCTGGCAGCGTTTAAGGCCGTACCTGAAGATGCCCCTGGCGACGGCGTCCTCCATGTACTCGCGCAGGATGCCCACGATAAGGGTTTCCTGCCGGCTCGCCGTCTCGGTCTCGCTCACGATATCTCCTCCAGGATCGAGTCTATGAGTTCATCGTCGTCCACCGCGTCTTGCCCATCTTCCTCATCCTCCTCCTCGTAGAAGTATTCCCGCCGCAGCATATCGAGGGCCGTCTCGATGGTAAGGGCCGTTTCCATGGCCGTAAGGGTCAGGCCCATCTCGACCAGGGTGATGGCCATGGACGGGTCCAGACCCACGATGACCGCCTTCACGCCCATGAGCCGGACCACCTGGGATATGTCCCGAATCGAGCGGGCGATGTAGCTGTCCAGAATGTCGACGCCCGACACCTCGAGGATGAGACCCTTCGGGTCGTGCCGCTGGATTTCCTCGCAAATCCCGTCCTTCAGTTCATGGACCAGCTTGTCCGAAAGCTCCGTCTGGATCGAGACTAAAAGGTTGTCGTACAACCTGATGATGGGAATGTTCCGCGACATTTCAAGCCTCTTCGTTCCTCATGTCCGAGCGCCGGATAAACTTGATGCAGTCCAGGAGCCCGGCCTTCAAGTTCCGGAGCGTCTTGACGGTCGAGAGGTCCGCGCCGATATCGACCAGGGTCTGGGCCACCGCCGGGTTGATGCCCGTGAGCACGCACCGGGCGCCCAGGAGCTGGGCCGCCTGCACCACCTTGAGGAGGTAATCGGCGGTCTTGGTGTCCACGATCTCGACGCCGGTAATATCGATGATGATGCATCGGGACTGGCTCTCCACGATTTTAGAAAGGAGGTTGTCCATAATTTCCATGGACCTTCGGGTGTCGACTATTCCGACGATGGGCAGGACGAGGACGTCGTCCCACACCTCCATGACAGGGGTGGACAGTTCGCGAATGGCCTCGGCCTGTTTCTCGATGGTGGAAAGGTTGTTCTCCAACTCCTTTTGCTTGTCCAGGAGGTTGTTCTCTTTTCTCCGGTTGTCTTCCTCCATGGTTCGGAGGTCCATGATCATGAAGTTGATCCCCATCTCCAGGTTGGTAAGGGGATCGGGAGAGTCGAAAATCTCGATGTTAAGGTCGAAGTTGCCCTGGGCCACCTCGGTGAGGATTTTTTCCGCGCGCTCGAGCCGCTCGATGAGGTTGGGTACGGACGCTCCCTCCCCTTTGCCCGCGTCATTATCCTTTGTTGACATGGCCCTAGTCCTCCCACTCGATAAGGTAGACGCATTTGTCGCCGTCCTTGTGCCGGCAGGGGCCCTGGTCGTCGTGGGTCACCCTGGCGGTGGGGCAGAAGGTCTTGGCGATGACCTCGAAAATCCCGAAATCGAAGTGGCAGGGATAGGGGTTGTCGCAGGTCATCCTGCCCGAGTGGTCCGACTCCCTGGTCCAGTGGTATCCGCCGATTTCGCCGGGCTTGGCGTCGTGGTTCATGTAGTAGGCGTCGTTGATAATGGACATGGCCTTTTCCACGCCGTCGATGTCAGGGGGAAAAGCCGCGTTGGCGAAGATTCCCTGCCCGATCTTGCGCATGAACTCCCGACCGAACTGTTCCTGGAACTCTTTAAGGGCCTTGAAGAACTCCGTGAGAGGATACATGACGCTGGCGTCCCCCACCAACTCGTCCACCCCGAAATACTTGCAAAGGACGTTCTCGCCCCGCTTCTGGTAGGGACCGAAAGCCGATAAATAGGCCTTGAGAACGGCCCCCGTCACCCGGGCCTCACCGTGATAATCGAATTCCTTCATCTTCCTTCCTCCCCGCGCCCCTCACCGGGTGGGCGCGTTATTTCGCGGCCTAAGTACAAAAGGGTTAAACCTCCGCCCTCCGGCCGCGAGCCGTATTAACTTTTTTTGTCCTGACTGGGCCTCTTTACGGTTGGAGCGCAAGCGGTGAAAAACGAGTCGAATCCATCGGGGCCAAGAATCTTTAAAGTCGAATCGTCTTGGGCTAAAGCCGCCTGAAAAACCTATCCTGGCGGTCCACGTGGAGAAATACGATGATGCTTCAGGTCGTCGGACCAGACCTATCGAGCCGGTCCGAATTTTTTCGCGGCCAGGACGGGTCGCATGGGCGAGCCCTCGGCCCGCCTCGCGTTCAAACCTCCTCCATCGCCGGGCAATCCCGACATTGCCGCCCCCAGGCGCGGGCGGCTTACTATCGAGGACGCCGTCGTCCCCTTCCCTTTAATAATTCACTCGAAATCCAGCGGCCGTTATGGGTCCCCGTGCTTATGGCGCCGGCTTTTTTGGAAATCCCGATATGCCCGACGACCCGCGACGCGTTAACCTGTCCCCGTTTGATTTCATCCCCCATGTATTTCCCGGGGACGCGACGGATCGGTCGGCTCTCGTGCTATGCACTATAGTAATCCGGCTTGGCCCGGATTGTCAATTCGACCGCGCCTCCAGGTTTACGTATTTATTCAAGGGTCTTTCCAGTTCCCCGGCCCTCGAGTCGTCTCCCTTCAGGTAGGTCTCGAAAAATACCGCCGAGTAGTCCTTATAGGCCTGGGCCTTCTTCTTGTAGCCCGAGCGGAACCCGGGCAAAAACATCTTGACCAGGAAACTGGCCGCCAGGGTCATGTCCGATATGGTCATGTGATCGGTCTTGTCCAGCCTGATGGCGTACTTGGGCGGGGGAGCGTTGTCGTATATTGCCTGGATCGGCTCCCAGGGCACTTCCATTTTCTTGTGTCCGCCCGAGATGATCATGATGGGTACCTCGATCTCCGAGGCCGCCCGCTCGATCTCGGGAAAGAACGCCGCCGGGCCAAGGGGCAAGATGGCCTTCACCCGCTCGTCCTTCGCCCCCAGGGCCCCCTGGGAGCGAACGGACTCCATGCAGCAGGGGTCCATGCCCTCGCGCAGGGTCAGGCCCCGGTCCATGTCGCACTGCCCGGCCTCGGGGCTGAAGTCCTCGCAGTGAAAGGGCACGCCGCCGATCATGAGCGTCGTATAGCCGCCCAGCGAGTGGCCCGTGGCCCCTATCCTCGAGGGGTCGATCAAGCCCTCGATCACGTGGCCTGAGGCCCCGTTCCACTCGAGGGCCTTGTCGATGGCCGCCGAGGCCTCCCTCGGCCGATAGGAAAAGTCGTAGCCCATCTCCTCGAACTTGTCCTTGAAAAGTTCCATCACCGTCCCGCCCAGGTCGCCACCGCTCTTGACGGCCGCCGAGGCGATCCGGCCCGGCGTAATGTCCGGCTCTCCCTGGATATGACACATGGCCGAGTCCAGGTGGTCGGGAGCCACCACCACGTAGCCGTAGCTGGCCAGGTTCTCGGTGTAATAAACCGACTGGTCCCCGCAGGCCCCCATGCCGTGAGAGAAAAGGATCAAGGGATAAGGCCCGCCCTCCTTGTCCGCCGGCGCGTCGTAAACGGCCGCCCCCACCACGGCGCCCCCCGAGTACTCGTAGGGCTCGGCCGAGGGCTCGGCCGCCGGGTACCAGAGCATGACCCAGGTCGGGCGCCCGTCAAGGGTGGCCTTCTCCACCGTGACCCCCACCTTATAAGGACCATCGGGCGAGAAAGTCTTGAGAGGCTTCTTTGCCCACGCGCTTCCGGATATTAACAAGGCCGCCAAAGCGGCGCAACACGCCATAAACCTCGCTTTGTTCATTACCATCTCCTTTCACGCGTGCATTATATCAAGAAAAGCAAAGGGAAGCCCGCTCGCGTCATTTCTCCCGCCCCCCTTGGCGAACGACCATGGTTTTTCCGGCCAGGTCCCCTATCCGCTGGTACTTTCGAGTCGCCGCCGCGGAAACGATGGTGGCCACGTGACAGGTAAGGAGGTCGGCCAGGCGGCACAGGTTTCTGATAAAGGCGGCCTTGGTCGTTACTCTCGAGCCGTCGGCCATGACCACCCTTATCCCCATAAGCGTCTTGCCGAGGCTCCTGCCCCATATTGCCTCGGTGACGAAGAAATATACGGGCAGAAATATATAATAAAAAAGCAAGATCGCCGCGCTCAGGGTGAACAAGACGTTAATAAATGAGCCCATGTCCCCGAGGAATACCGGCTCCTGAGACTTTATCAAATAGCGCCAAATACAAAAAGAAAAAGGGAGTTCGATCACGGCAAAGTCAATGCCATACGCGATGGACCTCCTTCCCAGGGAAGCCATCTCGTCCTCGCCTTCCCCAATCTCTATTCGAGGATTTTTCCGGGACCTGAAATGAAAATGCGCCGCCAGCACAGTAATTGCCGGTATCAGGAAAAAGACCACGTCGCTAATCAGCATGGAAACATTTTTTCCAACTCCTGCGAATTTTGGCGTCCTCTAATAGGTCCCCGCCGGGATTCTCGGCTATCTTGGCTATGGCGTATGGATGCAGAGGAATATCATCGCCAAGCCCGGCGGATACGGGGTCGGCCGGTTCTTCCCATATATCTGGGTCCGGCCGGAAAATATCGTTGGCCGACTCGTTTGGATTTACGGTTCTGTTTCTTCTGGCTTCGTCGTCGAGAGGCAGACAGCACTTCTTGTATTTCTTGCCGCTGCCGCAGGGGCCGGGAGCGTTTCGTCCGATTTTCACAGCTACTCCTTTTCCAGAATTCTTCCGTAATCGAGGACAGCAGGCAATTAGAACAGACTGCCTTGCCTTGGATCGACGATCTCACGGGCCCACTGCCGCACCGATTCTGCCCTGTCGTCCAGGGCAGGCCGGATAAAGGACTCGCCGAATTCCTTGTATCCTTCTTTATATGCCGAAAGCCTTTGGGCCGCGTATTTGCTCTCCGTCATCCGTTCGAGGATGCGGCGCATGATCTCCCGGGAACCTTCCTCTTGCGAACCCCGGACCTTCTCCAGCATCTGTTCGTAATTATGCCGCGTGTGCTCCGAGTAGGGGATCGATTCTACAAACTCGGCAATGAAGGGGACCTCCTCTTCCTCGGCAAGAAACTCAACACTGATACCGTCGTTAAAAATAAAGCCCTCTTCATCCTCTTCGTTAAGTGAAACGGGTTTCTCAGGTTCCGGCAGGGGAGGAGCGCCATCAAAAGCGCCGGGCGAAGCCAGTATCCTCGACAGGCCGTCGCGCAATTCCACCGGGACCGCGGCGATCTTCACCCGCCGCTTATTCACTTTCGCCATGCCAACGAACACCAATCCGTGGAGCCGCAGAAGCCCGAGGGGCGTTCTCGGCGTCTGGCCCTCGTCCCAGAACCAGGTGGCGTCTTCGTCCTTGCCGAACCTGCGGGACAGCTCCTGCATCGAGGCATGGCCGCCTTCATCGGCCAGAATATGTCCGAGCATCCGGCGGGACTCCTCCGGCAACCTCGACCAGATAAAAACAAGCGCGTCCTCGCGCGGCAACCGCTCTTTCAAAGCCTCCAGCCTCTCCTTGTTTTTCGCGAGTCCCAACATGCCCACCTGGTTGCATATGCCCTCGACCCAGTGCGCGGGCAGTTTCTTCAGGGCCGGCAGAAGTCCGGTGTTCGGCTTCAGTGCCTTATCCTCTAGTTCCCCGCGCCGCTCGGCCAGCATTTCCTCCATGAGTTCCCCGACCATACCGGGAGTGACCAGGGGGAAGTCTGATTCATCAAGGTCCGCCAGGTCCACGGGCCGCGTCGGCTCGGCAATTTCGCTCTCATCCATTCCCCAGCGGGTGATGACGTCGGATACAAGCTCCGGGTCATCCACCATCAAAATGCGGGGCAATGGCTTGATCGCTTCGAGAAGTTCGGCCCTGACAATTTCGGACTTCTCTTTTTCGCACAGCCCCTTTTCCGCGAGAAACTCGAGCCACGCGGGCAACGCCAGCCCGAAAGCCGCGGCCCTGTACGGCTGGGGGAAAATGAACTGAAGCTTCTCGGCAAGGTGCTTGTCCGCCGATTTCGGCCTGGGAAGCAGCGCGCTCGCCGCCTTTTTCGCGGACAGGGCTTTATTTCCTTTCAACGCGGTCTCGAAGTTTTCGCTCAAGTACTCGTACATCTCGTCTTGTGCAAGCATGGACCGGGAGCGGATCCATCCGCGCCTGTAATGAAGAAAAGCGGAGAAATCCACGATGAGCAGGAACAGGTTCTTGGAGAGAAGACCATAGTCCGAGGTCTGGAAATCCTCGATGGTCCATTCCCGTTCCGACCGGCCCGAGTAATGGAACAGGATTTTCTCGAGCCATTCGGGGGTGACTCCATCAAGAGGCCCTACCTGGTCCAGGAACGAAACATTACTGCAATCACAATCCGGGTTGGAATCGAGGTGCTCTCCGATAAGTATGGCGGCGGCTTTATTCTGGAACTCTTCGATCCCGACGGGCAGGATGCCCGACATTTTCTTGACCTTGGGCCAAGCTTGCACCATGGCTGTGCTTAATTCCTTGACGCGGCCATGATAGCGGAGTTTGTCGATTAAATAGAAGAACGGATCGAAAATCTTATCGTCAAGGTTCTCGGCCAGGGCCATGAGCGGCGTTTCCAGGTCCCCGCCGGGTTGCGACAAGGCCGCGTCCGCCCGCCAGATATTGAACCAGCCCGCATCCTCCGCGTACGCCTCCGGGCGTAGTTCCTCTATCCTTTTTATGATTCGTTCGAACTCGTCGAAACGCCCGGCCTGCACCAGGGGAACGTGAAGGCATTCCATGATCTCGGACGCGATCTCACCATCAAACTCATCATCCCCCTCTATATAATCAAGGGCCAAGCGAAGCTTATCCTCGAATGAAGCCTTCTCAAACTCATCCCAAAACCGGTCGAAGTCCGAATCACGTACTTCCCGAACTCCAGAGTCATCATCGGATATATACTTCTCCTTCGCCGCGGGCAAACGAACAACCTTCGATTCATCCCTCTCTTTGTCCTGGCAGCACTTCTTGTACTTTTTGCCCGAGCAGCACGGACAGGGATCGTTACCGCCGATCTTTCCCATTCAGGTTTCCCCTCTCCCATCTTGATATCCCATTTGATAACATTTCATCACAACTTGAACCATGAAGGAAATTTACAACTGGGAGGAGAATTTTGAAAGTTACCGATTGCTTCCGGGCTCGTCCACAGCCCGGAAGTCTTTACAGATGTGACTTGCCTGGAAGTGTAATGCCCCTCAGCAAGTTGCGAGGCGCCCAAGCGGCCGCGCTTTATTTTAGCGTCTTCTTACGGGCCCCTTGCACTCTCGTGGCCGTGAAGCCCGACTCATCCCCCAGGTGGAAAAACAGCTTTCCCTCGATAACTCCTTGATCGTTCAGGACGACCCATCCTCTTCCACTGGCCTCGTCCATTTCATCGTAGCCGTCCCAGGAAAACTCCAGCGAAGGCCTCCCGTCGCGGATGTCCGGGCGGTGGTCGATCCAGCCTCTTACCAGCCCGAACTGAAACTCACCGGTCCCGTTCTTTTCGAACCGGATGAAAGCTGGTACTTCCATGTCCATGAAGTCCCGGTCCCACATCTCCATCTCTTCCATTCGCCATTCGCCCAACAGATCGGATACCTTTTTTTTCATTGAAGCGCCCCCGCAATCAGTATTTGATAATTTCAGAAATCTGGGGACGCAGATCGCTGATAACGGTTTCAAATGGAGGCAGTCCAGGAACTAACGGCCCGAGCCATTGCTCCCAGGTTTTTTCGACAAAGCTCAACATCTTGAGAGTACCGAGTTCTATCCTACTTTTCGGTTTCTTCTTTAGCAATCTCGATTTCAAGTTTTGACCGTTCGATGGAAAGGTCAATCCACCTCTCGATCAGGCCCCTGAACTTTTTGTATTGCTTGATTTGGTCCCTGACGTCCTTCAGGAAGGGTGGACGCACATATTCTGTTTTGCTTTTTCCGTGATTGGTGTAGCTGATCTGGTGGAACGGTCCGATCTTTTTTTCAGGATCGCGGTACTGCACGGTCAATGAACCAGGGCGCATTCTTCCGATCCGTCCCAACTCCCGCCTGACCTTCTCGATTTCTCTTTCCACTTGCTTGAGTCGCTTTTTTTTCATAATATATAGCATAGCAGTGCTAGATAGTCATGTCAAGAAAAAAGTACAAATAACCGAGATATCGCATTAATCGAACGAGACATTTCCATCTCCATCAAACGATACAAGCTCGGCGGGTGACCCGTCCGGTTTCGAAGAAACCGCGCGGGTCCCGCCAAGCTGGATGAGTAGACCGCCCCATCTCTACCCGTTGCCTCGTCTTCAATCCGCTCTTTGCCACTTTGCCCGACTTGGCGAGCTTACTCACGGATCCCTCTGTGCCAACGTAGATGAGACACTTCCCCTATGTTAAATTACTGTAGGGCGGGGGAGGTATTAGGATGTATAGAGAGATGGATGAAGACAGGAAGAAGGCAGGGATTGTTGGGGAGACGGAGGGAGCCCGTAGGGCGACCGGAGTCTCCCCAACCGGGACGGCCGAGCCGGAGGACACTCCTGCCAAGCGGCCCGAGCGGGTGGGGGCGCCGATCATTCTTCCCGAGCCGGAGGTCCCGGAAAAGCCCGCCCGGCGGCGCTTCACCGCGGCTTACAAGCTCGCAATCCTCGGGAAGGCCGACGCCTGCTCGGGGCATGGCGAGGTCGGCGCCCTGCTGCGCCGGGAGGGCCTTTATTCGTCGCACCTGACGGCCTGGCGCAAGCAGCGGGACGAGGGGGCCTTGAAAGCGCTTTCGCCCGTAAAGCGGGGCCGCAAGCCCAAGGCCAAAAACCCGCTGGCCGATGAAGTGGCCCGCCTCGAGCGCGAGAACGGGAAGCTCCAAAAGCGGCTCGAACAGGCCGAGATGATAATCGACTTCCAAAAAAAAGTTGCCGATCTGCTGGGGATACCCCTGGCCAAGCCGCCCGGCGAAGAGAGCGAATGATGGAATCGGCAAGCACGGCCGCTCCCCGGGTCGGCGCCAAGGCCGCCTGCGAGGCCCTGGGCCTGTCGCGAGCAACGTTTAATCGTCGCGCTAAAATTCCCTTCGGGCCTCCGCCGCCGAGGCGCGCGGCCAAGCCGGCAAGGTCGTTGAGCGAGGACGAGCGGCGCCGGGTGCTGGACGAACTCCACTCCGAGCGCTTTGCCGACAAGGCCCCCCGCGAGGTCTGGGCAACGCTCCTGGACGAGGGGACATGGCTGTGCTCGGTCCGCACCATGTACCGCGTCCTCGACTCGGAAAAGGAAGTCCGGGAGCGGCGCAACCAACTCCGGCGTCCCCGATACAAAAAACCCGAGTTGCTGGCCGAGGCCCCCAACCAGGTCTGGTCCTGGGACGTCACCAAACTCAAGGGACCGGCCAAATGGACCTGCTACCAACTCTACGTGATCATGGACATCTTCAGCCGCTGCGTGGTGGGATGGATGATCGCCGGACGCGAAAGCGCGGAGCTGGCCCGCCGCCTGATCGGGGACAGCATCCGAAAACAGGGGATCGAGCCGGGACAACTCACCATCCACGCCGACCGGGGGAGTTCGATGAAATCAAAGCCGGTGGCCTTCTTGATGGCCGACCTGGGCGTGACCAAGAGCCACTCGCGGCCCCACGTGTCCGACGACAACCCCTACTCGGAAAGCCAGTTCAAGACCATGAAGTACCGGCCCGAGTTCCCGAGCCGGTTCGGCTCCATCGAGGACGCCAGGGCCTTTTGCGTGAAGTTTTTCGATTGGTACAACCGCGAGCATCGGCACACCGGGATCGGCCTGATGACGCCCGAGATGGTCCATTACGGAATGGCGAGCGAGATCGTGGCCGCCAGGCAAAAAACGCTCGACCACGCCTATGAAAAAAAACCGGAGCGCTTCGTGAAAAGACCGCCGACGGCGCCGGAGTTGCCCGGCAAAGCGTGGATCAACCCACCGGCGAAACCGGAGGAAATAAACAGTTTGCCACACTAAATTCAGGAAAGGCGTGTCTCATTTTGCTTGACACATTCCGGATTCGAAACTTAGCGAGCATTCCCGGAACGCCAAACTCGCCGATCCGCTCGCCTAATCTATATGTATCTTTTAGCCTCCTGATGCAAGGACGGTTGGTTATTTTAGTTCAGAAATATCAATATGGCCAAGTTATTTAGGAACGGTTTCCTCGCGTACGTAGTAAATCAACTCATTCTTCATTTCTTGATCGAAAACGTACGTATCGATCAACTCCAGACAATCTTTTTTGCTCTTCTCCTTTTGGCCATGGCGATTGTCTAGACAAAAGGAAATAAAAATAAAAGTGTGAAAATGTCGATCATGAATAATGCGATTTTGTTCTTTTACATAATTTCTTCTTTCTTCATAAGTTTCAAAGCATTTAGAATAATCTACTTGGCCATATGGTTTAGAGCATATCGGGTATTTTTCATATTGTATGATTTCATTTTCTTTTTGGTTTGTAATTGACAATAGTAATCTATGAAGCTCACAATTAAGACTTTCTCGTTCCACCTCCGGTAGATATTTCATGTCGCCTTCCGATCTATAGGCGTATGCAGATGATTTACTTTCCCATATTTTCAGCTTGGCGCCCGCATCTAAATCACATTCCAAGGCCTTATTGTAAAGGGCAATCACTTCATCCGCCGCTTTGCTTAAATCTCGGAAATCACCCTTATTCCCCAATGCTATTTTGAACAATTCATGCAATTTTGCATGCTTAGATGACGCCGCGATATAATACACTTTCCCTTTTTTGGTCTGATCATCCATCTCCTTTGCAATATCGAGGCAATCATCAATATGTGATTCATAATATTTAAAACTGCCTTGCAAGCATTTCCGCTGAGTTACGCTTTCGCCTGGTTCACTTGGGATATTATTACATCCAACATGAAAAAAGGCGGCGATAAATAGAAAGCCACATATGTCTGATAAAGATATTTTCTTAGCCATAGTAATCTCCGGCGCCGGCGGTTTTTCAAACCTTGTGCGCAATATACCTCCCGCCTCCTGAAATATTGCTGCGACTTTATAGCTGAAGTCACCTTTTATTTTCGTAGATACTATCCTCCGAGGGATAAGTCCCGTCCCTGACGTGCTTTTTCAGCTAATACGCGTTATTCAGGTAATGGCCAGTCCTTTTCTCCGCCTTCATTTAATATCTGTTTCAGCTGTTCCCTGGTAAGTCCATGCTTTTTAGAAATTTCACCTTCATATTTATTTTTCATTTTTTCACTCAATTCTCCTTGTTTATTCAATTGCTCTTCAAAATCTACTTTGACCTGTCCAATTAAAGCGATGCTATTTATCCACCCTGTTTCAATAACATTCCTTGATGGTACCTTGGCTTTCACGTTATACCATTTGGTACTTTCTATCTTGGCAACTTTGACCACCTCAATGCTCGTCCCAGCGGGAAGTCTTTTAATTTTGCTTATTGCCTCAATAGCGTCCTTTGGCTCTAACTCCGGCATTAAAGGCGTCTCTTTCGAAAGCTTAATTGACTGCCCTGGATAAAGAGATTGTGTCGGGTCGATGGGATATTTATCTTCAGCCTCTTCCAATGCCTTATCATGAGAAGATACAATCTCCTTATAAATTTTCCTTCTCATCTCTTCAGAAAGACCAAAACGCTTTTCTGGAGCAACTCCTAACTGCTCAATCTGCATGTCATTATAGCTTATATTTGGTTTTGAAGTTTTATTGTTCCATCGCGACATTGCTATCCATTGCCCCATTCCGGCTTGTGCCAATTCCCTTGACGTATATGCGTAAATGTAAATATCTGTAGGATGCTGATTGAATTTAAATCCCTTTTTATTCTTTTCCGAGCCATTAAGTTTCTCCAGCATGGCTTTAAGGCCAGGTTTGGATATTTCACCAGATACCAATAAATCCATTGACACTTTAACGTACATATTATTATCCGCTACTTCTCTGTTTAATGTCTTATACTTTGGTATTATGATTTTATCTGTGCCGGTATTTTTTCCATCATCTCTTTTTTCTTGAACTAGTTCCAGTTGCGTAACTAGAAAAAGCCAATAAAAACAATGTGCTGTAAGCATTTTTCGCTTCCCTTTTTGGTCTTGTTATGATACAATAACTCCTTGAAAAATCAAGGATTGACTTGCCGGGATGCTGTGAAGGGGGCGAAAAATGCGACCGAAAATTAAAATGCAAATGACCATTGAAGACCACGAATTTTTGAAAGCGGGCCATCTTTTCAAACAAGACACTGAGCTTGAGAAGATGAGCATAGCGCTCGACGAGGCCAAGGAAATTCTGGAAGCTGTTGCCGATGATCTCCAAAGCGGACTCAAGGAGACCGGCGCCGAGGGGATGAGCGTCGAGCAGGTCCTTAGGAGCGCGGTCATCTATCAACTCAAGTGTTATTCCTACCGGGAACTCGGCGACCGCCTCGGTTCCGATTACAATTTCCGCAAGTTCACCAGGTTCTTCGGGCGGGACATTCCCCATTTCAGCAGCCTGGAGCGGGCGATAAAACGCATCCGCCCCGAGACCTGGGAGCGGATCAACGAAATGCTCGTGGCCCTGGCCATTAAAAAAAAAGTAGAAGACGGCGAGGCGGTCCGCGCTGACACCGCGGTGGCCGAGGCCAACATCCACTATCCGACCGACGCTTCGCTTCTTTTTGACAGCATCCGTGTATTGGACCGGTTGATGAAAGGAGCGCGGAAGGAGCTGCCGGGTCTCGGGTTCGAATATCATGACCGGACTCGGCGGGCCAAGAAGCGCGCTTACCAGATCGCCATGGGCAAAGGCAAAGGGATCGAGAAGAAACGGGCGGTCTGGTACCGGGACCTTCTCAAGGTTTCGGCGGAAATCTTGGCCATGGCCCGCTCGGCGCGGGAGGCGCTGGACGAGGCCCTTAAAGGCGGAGAGCTTTATTTCAGCGATGCGGGCCTGGCAACCATGATCAAGAGCGAACTCGATCATTACCTGCCGCTTTCTGAGCAGTGCGTCGAGCAGTGCGAGCGGCGGGTTATAAAAGGCGAGAAGGTTCCCGCGCAAGAGAAGGTGGTTTCCGTTTTCGAGCCGCACGTTGATATCATCCGGAGAGGCAAGACCATGAGCCCGACCGAGTTCGGTCACAAGGTGATGGCGGCGACGGGAAGGTCGGGGATTGTGCTTCAATATAAAGTGTGCGAGGGCAACCCTTCCGACGCCGACCTTTTCGAGGACATTTTGCAAAAACACGTCCGCCTGTTCGGCAAGGCTCCACGCGAGTTTACCGGCGACCGCCGCTTCTATCATGAGGACAATGAGAAGCTTGCGACCGAAGGTCCTTATTATATCGAGCGCCTGGCCATTCCCAAGCCCGGCAAAAGGAGTTCGGAGCGGATCGAGCACGAGCGTCAGCGCTGGTTCAAGAAGCTTCTTCGCTTCCGGGCCGGGATCGAGGGCGGCCTTTCCGCCCTTCTTCGCGGCTTCGGTCTGAGCCGATGCCTGTGGAGAGGTTTCGAGAGCTTCAAGTCCTGGGTGGGTCTTTCGTTCTTTGCCTGGAACCTTCGAAAACTCGCGCTGCTGACTTAGCCGCCGCCGGGCGCGCCCCTGTGGGGGCAATGAAAAACGGAAATGAAAAACAGCAAAAGGAGAGGTGTTTTTTGAAAGGATAGAAAAGGGCCGGCTCAGGCATTCAACTCGCCTGAAAGCGTTAAAATCTTTTCCGTCCTTTATGGACGCCCTGAAAATCTGCATGTCCATATCCTCTCCGCACCGCATAATGAAAGCCATTAAGCAGTTGTGCAACAGAAACTAACTAATTTGACTATATCCGGAAGCATCTTCAGCAATATTAAATCAGCTTTATCGTTACCAGTGGACAGAGCGGACGGCAAGGAATTTTTTTTTAATATTGAAGACAATTTATCATCATCTAACTTCTCAATTCCCTCCTTCAGATGCTTTTCAGCTATGCCTTTTTCGCCTAAATTAATTTGAGCTATTTTAAGTCCGATGTAAGTCCTATTTTTATCGCCTTTAAACTCCTTAATAGAAATTGCCTCATTAAAAGCTTCCTTTGCCTTAACAAACTCACCTTTTGACAATGCCAATTCACCCCTCTTCATGGCCTCCTCAAAATTTTTCTTGCTTTCCTCCTTTATCCGCTCAGCTTCGATTTTTGCTTGTTTTTCTAATTCAGCCTTTTTCTTTTTCTCTCCTTTCACCGAGATACTCGCGCTGGAAATGAGTAGGAAGAATAAAAATAACGGTATCAACAAGACCGTAACTATGAGGGTGGCCTCGTTCATTGTATTGATTCTTATAAAGTTCCCAATCCGGATTCTTAATTTTTTGCGCGCGAGAAAGACTGTGGCAAAAACAATTCCGGAGATGTCGAGAAAAATACCCAGCCTCGGAAAGGCCACACTCACAACAAGCCAAATAATAACCAGAATCACGCCAAGGCAGCCTATCCCCAATAATTTCATGGAATCGGCGGAGGCGACATTGGGAGGGGGTTGTTGTCGATAATCGGCTTGCGTTTGAGGCCAAGGCCCGGAATACGTGGGCGATCCGCCAGTACGAGGTTGTTCTTCTTGCGGGGACTTTGGAGGTTGAACCGTTACAGGAGTTTGAGGCGCGGGGTAGCCGGAAAGGTCCGACTGGCAATGCTTGCATTTTATAGCGTCCACCTTAATTTCTTCAGCGCAAAAAGGACACTTTTTTGTATCCCCATCCATGATAAACCCTCCCATTTAAAAAGTTGGAATTTCTACTTTGCCTTTTCAGTAAGAATCAATACCTCACGATAAGCATATATGTCAAGGGAGAGGCTGGCTCGCTCGGCCCCAATAAACCGGGTGAGTCATTCATCATGGTCCAACCACGGAAAAGGCGGCCCGCCCAAACGGGTGGACCGCCTTGATCAATCTAATTTACTCTCAGTCCACTTGCCGTCTCAGGTAGGCGGGGATATCGTACTCGTCCTCCGAGTCCTCGGAGAAGCTGGGCCTGGCGACCCTCCTGGCCTGAGATATGGAGGCCTCGTAGTCGATCCCCGTCTTGTCCGCCCTGCCCTTGGCGCCCCGGCTTTGCTTGGCGTCGTGGTACTCCTCCCGCCGCTGCCTCAGGTGGTCGGAGATATTGATGGCCTTGCCGCGGTCGCGAGCGGCCACGCCGGACATGGAGCCGGCCGCGCTCTTGGCCACGCGTTGGGAGGCGATCCTGAACCTTCCCCTGGCGTCGGCCTGGAAGGACTCGAACCCGGTGGCCACCACCGTGATCCTCAGCGTGTCCTCCATGGACTCGTCCACGCAGTGGCCGTAGATAATAAGGGCGTCCTCATGGGCCTCCTCGGTAATGAGGGTGATGGCGTCGCTCACCTCGTGGAGGGTAACGTTCGGACCGCCGGTGACGTTCACCAAAACGCCCCTGGCGCCCTCGATCCTGACGTCCTCCAGGAGGGGGTTGGATATGGCCATGTGGGCCGCCTCGGTGGCCCGCGACTCGCCGCCCACCTCGCCGCTGCCCATCAGGGCCATTCCCCGCTCGCCCATCACCGTCTTCACGTCCGCGAAGTCCACGTTGATCAGGCCGTTGCCGGTGATGAGGTCAGAGATGCCCCGCACGGCTGAAAGAAGCACCTCGTCGGCCTTCTTGAAGGCGTCGATGACCGAGGTGTTCTTTCCCGCGATGTTGAGCAGTCGCTGGTTGGGGATGATGATCAGGCTGTCAACGTGCTCCTTTAGCTCCTCGAGGCCCTCGAGCGCCAGCCTCATCCTGCGCCCGCCCTCGAACTCGAAGGGCTTGGTCACGACGCCCACGGTCAGGGCGCCCATCTCCCGGGCCACCCGGGCCACCACCGGCGCGCCGCCGGTGCCGGTGCCGCCGCCCATGCCCGCGGTCACGAAGACCATGTCCGCTCCGCGCAGGGCCTCCTCGATATTTGCCGAGCTTTCCTCGGCCGCCTCCCGGCCCACGTTGGGGTTACCCCCGGCGCCGAGGCCGGTGGCGAACTGGATGCGCTTGTCCGCCAGGTTCATCTCCAGGGCCTTGGCGTCGGTGTTGGCCGCGATGAACTCGACCGTCGTGAGCCCCTCGGATATCATGGTGTTGATGGCGTTGTTTCCTCCGCCGCCCACGCCCACCACCTTCAGGTTGGCCTGTCCCTCCGGGACGTCAGAAAATTCCAACATGACAATTCCTCCTTTTCCGATTCCGCATAAATCTTTTCCGCTTCAACATTGCCGTTTAATTCAATGGCCGGACCATGCCGGCTCTAGTTACCTCGATTAGAAAAACGCCTCGACTCCCTCGCGCATCCTCTCCCAGACCCGGCCGAAGATGTTCCGGTCCCGGGCGCGGAAGGACCTTCTGCCCTGGTTCTTGGAGCCGTAGATAACCAGGCCCACGCCGGTGGCGTACATGGGGCTGTTGACCACGTCCGTCAGCCCGCCCACGCCGGCGGGTTTTCCCACCCGGACGGGGGCCTCGAACACCTGCTCGCCCAGCTCGGCTATGCCGGGAATGAGTGATGACCCGCCGGTGAGCACCACGCCCGCGGGGAAGGAGTCCTCCAGCCCCGCCCGCGCTATCTCGCGGTTGGCCAGGGCCAGTATCTCCTCGACCCGGGGCTCGATGATCTCGGCCAGGGTCTGGCGCGGGACCTCGAGCGGACGCCTGCCGCCCACCTTGGGCACGACCACGCTCTCGCCTTTATCGACCAGCCGCGCGCAGGCGCAGCCGTAGCGCTTCTTGATTTTCTCCGCCTCCGCCGCGGGGGTGCGAAGGCCGGCGGCCACGTCGTTGGTCACGTGGTCTCCCCCCAGGGAGAGCACGGCGGTGTGGGCCAGGCTTCCCTGCCGCCAAACCGCTATGTCGGTGGTGCCGCCGCCGATATCCAGCAGCACCACGCCTATCTCCTTCTCGTCGGGCGAAAGCACGGCCTCGCTGCTGGCGTACTGCTCGAGCACTATGTCGGCCACGTTAAGGCCCGAGTTGTTGCAGCACCTGACCACGTTCTGGGCCGAGGTCACCGCGCCCGTCACGATGTGGACGCGGGCCTCCATGCGCACGCCGCTCATGCCGAGGGGGTCCTTGATCCCGTCCTGCTCGTCAACGATAAACTCCTGGGGAAGGATGTGGATGACCTCCCGGTCCACGGGGATCGAAACCGCCCGCGCCTGCTCGACCACCCGGCGTATGTCAACCTCGGAAACCTCGCGGCCCTTGATGGCCACGATGCCGTGGCTGTTAAAGCCCTTCACGTGGCCGCCCGCGATCCCGGCGAAAACCGTGGCCACGTCGCAGCCGGCCATAAGCTCGGCCTCCTCCACGGCCTTCTTGATGCTCTCGACCGTCGAGTCTATATTGACCACGACCCCCTTGCGCAGGCCGTAGCTCGGGGCCGTCCCAATCCCCACGATATCGAGACCGTCGTCCTCCATGGCCGCGACTATGGCCGCGATCTTGGTGGTCCCTATGTCGAGCCCGACTATAAGATTGTCTTTTTTACCCATCGTGCTTCCCCTTTCCCAGCGTGGAACATTCAGCTTCAACCATTATTATAATTCTCCGGGGCGGTCCTCGGCGGAGGACGCGACCCTGTAACCTTCCTTCAATCTAACCGTCACCCGGCCCTCGTAGTTGAGGTCCAACTCGGCCACCTTGGCCGAGTCGGGACCGAGCTCGACCAGGGCCCGCTCGAGCCTCGCGAGCTTTTCCGCGTAACCCTCACGGCCGAAGCGCACCCGCATGCCGTCCTCGACCCGCACGGCCACGGCCCCGTATTCGCTCGACAGCCTGACCTCCGAGACCCGGTCCGCGTTAAAGACCTCCGAGGAGCCCGTCAGCTCGACTATCTCGAGACCCATCTTCAAAAGGGACTCGACCTTCTCCCTCTCGTCCACCGCCTCGCGGAGGGTCAAGCCGGTAAGGACGGGAAAGTCCATCTTCTCTCCCGGCATGACCTTCTTGAAAATCTCGCCTTTTTTGTCAACGTAGTACAGGGAGCCGAGGGAAACCATGGCGACCCTCTCCCTTTCGACCACGTCTATCACCACCTTGTCGGGAAGCTCCCGCATGACCGAGACGGCCTCCACCCAGGGGTGTATCTCGATGGCCTTGACCAGCTCCGACAGATGGAAACTGAAAATATTGTCTCCCTCCCGAATCTCCGCCAGGGTCCTGATTTCACGCTCCGGGGCCTTGTCCCCCGTCCTTATTACTATCTCCCGGATGGCCAGCCGGTCGGTGGTGACGAGCCAGGACCATCCCGATTTGGCGCCTATCCCAACGACGCCGCCCAGCGCCACGCAGACGAGGGCCGCGGAAATGGACCGGGCCGCCTTGCTCCCGGCGAAGGCCCGGGCTTTGGCCCAAGCCTCCCGCGCGGTCATCCTCGGCCCCCGCCTTTTATTGGCGGCCTTCCTCGGCGACCTGGCCGGCTTCGCGCCCTTCTTGTCCCCGGGGGGACGGGCGACGATCTTGGCGGTCCGGGTCTTTTCCGGGCCGCTCTTTTTGGCCTTTCCTATCACGCCGCCTCCAGCGCGCTAAGGAGCATCCTTTCGCACAGACGCTCGAAGCTGAGGCCGGCCACCGCCGCCGACATGGGCAGCAGGCTGAGCCTCGTCATTCCGGGAATGGTGTTGAGCTCGAGCACGAAGGGCCCCCGATCGGGGTCCAGCCTGAAGTCGATCCTGGCGGCCCCCTTGCAGCCGAGGGCCTTGTAGCTCCTGGCCCCCAGCTCCTGGATGATTCCCGTTTCCCTGCCGGTCAGCTCGGCGGGAGCCACGTACTCCGAGGCGCCCTGGGTGTATTTCGAGTCGTAGTCGTAAAAGCCGGTCTTGGGTATTACCTCGACCACTCCCATGGGCTCGCCGTCGAGCACGCCCACCGTAACTTCCCGGCCGGGGATGTATTCCTCCACCATGGGAGTCTCGTCGTAGGGCCTGGCCCGCTCGACGGCGGCCTCGTATTCGTCCTCCCTCCGCGCCACGGCTATGCCCACCGTCGAGCCCTCGGCGTTGGGCTTGACCACCACGGGGGGAACGAACTTCATGGTCTCGAACACGAACTCCCGGGAGAGGGCCGGACAATGGCGGGGAGTGGGTATGCCGAACTGGGAGAATATGGCCTTGGCCTGGGGCTTGTTCATGGCCAGGGCCGAGGCCAGGACCCCCGATCCGGTATAGGGTATGCGCAGCATCTCGCAGAGGGCCTGGACCCTTCCGTCCTCCCCCCATCCGCCGTGCAGCGTCAAAAAGGCCGCGTCGACGCCGGACTCCCGGAGTTGGGACTCGACGTTCTCATCGACCACCACGCTCACCGTCTCGTAGCCCAGGCTCACGAGCGCCTCGGCCACGGCCTCCCCGCTCCGTAGCGAAACCTCGCGCTCAGCGCTGACCCCGCCCATGATTACGCCAATCCGCTTTCCCTTCGCGTCCGTCATGACAATTCCTCGCCTATTACCTCGAGTTCCAACTCCAGGTCCACGCCGAACCTTCGCTCTGCCTCGGCCCTCGCCAGCTCGATCAGCTCGATCACGTCGCGAGAGCGGGCCCGGCCCCGGTTGACTATAAAGTTGGCGTGGACCTCCGATATCTGGGCGTCTCCCGCCCGCTTCCCCTTCAGCCCCGCCGCCTCGATCATCCTGCCCGCGTAGTCGTCGGCCGGGTTTTTAAAAACCGACCCCGCCGAGGGAAGGGCCAGGGGTTGAGTCTGCCGCCGCCATTTCAGCCCCTTCACTATCCTTTCCCTTATGGCCCGGGGATCTTCCACCTTGAAGCGCAGGCCGCATCCCAGTATTACCGCCCCCGCCGGCCGCTCCAGCCTTCGGTAGGCGAATCGGGCCTCGCCCGCCTCCACCGTTTTGACCCCCTCGCCCGGGGCCAGCCACCTTATCCATTCCACCGAGTCGGCCATGCACGATCCCAGGCTCCCGGCGTTCATGACCAGGGCCCCTCCGATGGCGCCCGGAATGGCGGCCGCCCACTCGAGGCCCGAGAGGCCCAGGCTCTGGGCGCTTTTCACCACCTTGGCTATCTTGACGCCCGCCTCGATCGCGGCCACTATGGTCCCTTCGCCGGCCCCCGCTCCCTCCTCTTGGCCGAAGTCCGCCGCCTGGAAGGCGTCGGCCAGGTTCACCAGTATCTCCTTGACCCCGCCGTCTCCCACCAGGAGGTTCGATCCCGAGCCTATGGTCCGCCAGGGAAGACCCATCTCGCCGGCCAGGTCCAGGGCGGCCTCGAGGTCGCCGATGGAGCGGGGCCATATCATGACCTCGGCCATGCCCCCGATCTTGAAGGTCGTGTACTGCTTCATGGCCACGCGCTCGGATATCCTTCCTGAGAAGCAAGGCGAGAGCCTCCGGGTGTAGGAGCCGAAATCCATCTCGAGGCTCACGACGACTCCTCCAGGACTTTCAACAGGTCCTCGCCCGCCTTGAACACGTTGCCCGCGCCCAGGGTCACCACCACGTCCTTGGCCTCGACCTCCTCGGACAGGAGGACCGCCACGTCCGAGACCTCGGGAACGAACATGGTTTTGAGACCGCGCTCCGAGCGCCTGGCCGCGATGGCCCGGTTCAGCCCCTCGCCCGTAATACCTTTAATCGGGTCCTCGCCCGCCGGATATACGCGGGTCGTGACCAGAAGGTCCGCCTCGTTGAAGCTCTCGACGAACTCATCCCACAAGTCACGAGTGCGGCTGTAGCGATGGGGTTGGAAAACCACCACCAGCCTGGCCCCGTTGGGCTCCCGCGTGGAGCGGAGATAATCCCGCGCCGCCTTCAGCGTGGCCCGGACCTCGGTGGGATGGTGGCCGTAATCGTCGATGACGGTCACTCCGGCCGTCTCGCCCTTGATCTCGAAGCGCCGTCCCACGCCGGAGAACTCGTGCAGGCCGGCCGCCGCCTTGGCGGGGGCTACCCCCAACTCGTAGGCCACGGCCAGGGCCGCCGCGGCGTTGACCGCGTTGTGCTCGCCCGGCACGCCCAGCCTGATCTTGCCGATTCCCTCGCCCTGCCTGACCACCAGGAACTCGCACCCGCCGCCGGCGCAGCGGAGGTCCGCCGCCCGGACGTCGGCGTCTCCCGAGGTACCGTAGGTGACGACGCGCCTCTTGATCCTGGGTATGAGGGACCTGGTCACCTTGTCGTCCACGCAGGCCACCACCAGCCCGTAAAAGGGGACCCTGTTGGTGAACTCGACGAAGGCGTCGTGCAGGTTATCGAGCGTTCCGTAGTGCTCCATGTGCTCGCGGTCCACGTTGGTTATGACCGCCACCGTGGGAGCGAGGTGCAGGAAGCTGCCGTCGGACTCGTCGGCCTCGGCCACCATCCACTCGCCGCCTCCCAGCTTGGCGTTGGAGCCGAAGATGTTGAGCTTCCCGCCGATGATGGCGGTGGGGTCCATGCCCGACTTGGTGAGTATGGCCGCGATCATCGAGGTGGTGGTGGTCTTGCCGTGGGTCCCGGCCACGGCGACGCCTCTTTTCATCCTCATAATCTCAGAGAGCATCTCGGCCCTGGGTATGACGGGAATGCCGGCGTAGCGGGCCGCCACCACCTCGGGGTTGTCGGGCTTGACCGCCGAGCTGATCACTACCACGTCGGCGTGGGTCAGGTTGGCGGAGTCGTGCCCCACGTGAACGACGCCTCCCAGGGAGCGCAGTCTCTCGGTGATGGGACTCTCCCGAAGGTCGGACCCGCTCACGGAAAACCCGAGGTTCAAGAGGACCTCGGCGATGCCGCTCATGCCGATCCCGCCGATGCCGACGAAGTGAACGTCTTTCACCCAGTTCTTCATTGGCCGCTTACTCGATTTCCTTTCCGGCCGCCCGGTCCCGGCTTTTTGCCAGCTCGAGCAGCCCCTCCACCACCGTCCGCGCCGCCTCAGGCCTGGCCACGCGCCGGGCCGCCTGACTCATTTTACCGCGTTTTTCCTTGTCCCGGATAATGTCGATCAGGGCCTCGGCCAGTTCCGCGCCCCCTATCTCGGACTCCCTGAACATGAGGGCCGCCCCCTCCGCCACCAGGGCCTGGGCGTTTCTCGCCTGATGGTCGGCGGTGGCGTGGGGAAAAGGGACCAGGATCGAGGGTAGGCCCGCCAGCGCTATCTCGGCCGCGGCCCCGGCTCCGGCCCTGCTGACTATCACGTCGGCCCAGGCGTAGGCCCCCGCCATGTCGTTGATAAAGGCGTCCACTTTAGCCTCGAGGCCGATCTCCTTATACCTCGAGACAACCTCCTCCCTCGCGCTCTCGCCCGTCTGGTGGCGGAGCTCGATCGAGTCCCTGGCCTCGCCGTCCATGGCGGCCATCGCCTCGATCATCAGCCGGTTAAGACCTTTGGCCCCCTGGCTTCCTCCCACCACCAGCACCTTGGCCTTGCCCTCGCCGCGGCCTTTTTCAGCCGCTTTTCCCGCCTCGAGGATGGCCCGGGTTATCTCCCGCCGGACGGGGTTGCCCGAGACGACGACCCGCCCCCTCCTCCGGGCCGAGGCGAACCGGTCGGCGGCGGCGGGGACCCCCAGGAAAACCTTTTGCGCCAGGCGGCCAAGTATTTTGTTCGTCGCGCCCGGCTCAGCGTTCTGCTCCTGGATGGCGCAGGGGACCCTCATCAGCCAGGCGGCCAGGACGGCGGGACCGCTCACGTATCCGCCCACTCCCAGGGCCACGTGGGGCTTGAACCTTCTCACCACCCGGACCGCGTCGAGCACGGACAAAGGCACGGTCGCGACGGCCTTGATCCTCGCCGCTCCGCCCGTTCCCGCTATCCCCGCGGACCTTATTACCGCGAGGTCGAACCCGGCCTCGGGCGCCTTGCGGGCCTCGATTCCCCTCTCGGTGCCCACGAAGAGGACCCGGCCGTTCTCGACCATGGCCATGAACTCGGACGCGACGGCCAGGGCGGGAAAGAAATGTCCTCCCGTCCCGCCTCCCGCGATCAGCAGCCTTACCCCGTTCATGTCCTCGTCCTGTACATCTTGGCCGAAACGTTCAAAAGCACGCCCATGGCGGCCATGTTCATGATAAGGGCCGAGCCCCCGTGGCTCACGAAGGGCAGCACCAGTCCCTTGGTGGGCAAAAGTCCCATGACCACCATCATGTTGATAATGGCCGGCGCGGCGATCATGGCCGTGATCCCGAAGGCCAGGTACGCGCCGTAGAGGCTCGAGGCCCGAAAGGACACCATGGAACCCCTGACGACGATGGCCACGAAAAGCCCGAGCACCGCCATTACGCCCACGAAGCCCAGTTCCTCGCCGATGGCGGCCAGGATGAAGTCCGTGTGCGCGTCGGGAAGATAAAGCAGCTTCTGCCTTCCCTCTCCAAGCCCGACGCCGGTCAATCCGCCCGAGCCGAAGGCCAGGATCGACTGGACCAGGTGCCATCCCTCGTCCCGCCAGTACTTCCAGGGGTTGACGGTCGCCAGGAGGCGGTCCCACCTGTACTCGGTGGAGATCAGGAAATAAAAGACGGCCGGGACCGAGGCCCCCGCCACCGCGGCCAGGTGCCAGAACCTGGCGCCCGCCACGAAGAGCATGATCATCATGATGATCCCGATGGTCACGGCCCCACCCAGGTCCCGCTCGAGCAGGATAAGGAGCATGAGGATTCCCGAGACGATGAGATAGGGAAGCACGCCCAGCTTGAAGCCCCTCATGGACTCCTTTTTTTTCTCCAGGGAATGGGCCAGGTAAATCACCAGGGCTATCCTCGCCGTCTCGGAGGGCTGAATGCCGTAGCCGAAGAACCTTATCCAGCGCCTTCCTCCCCTCACCTCCGTCCCGATCCCGGGGATGAGGACGAGAAGGAGAAGGAACATGCAAAGTCCGAGCAAGGGCCAGGCCAGGCGCCGGAGCTTCTCGTGGTTAACGTGCATGACCGCCAGCATCACGGCCATGCCAATGGCCGCGAACACGAGCTGGCGCTCGAGGAAATAGGTGCTCTTGATCTTCAGCACCCTCTCGGCCGAGATGGAGCTGGTGCTGTAGATCATAACCACCCCGATCCCCAGCAGGCAGACCGTGGACAGGATCAGCCACTTGTCGAACCTGAGGTTACGCTCAATCCACATTCCTCAGCCCCTTCACGAGATCGACGAACCGATCTCCCCTGTCCTTGTAGTTCTTGAACTGGTCGAAGCTGGCGCAGCCCGGCGCGAGAACGACCGAGTCACCCGCCCCGGCCTCTCTTTTCGCCCCCTCCAGGGCGTGGGCCAGGTCCTTTACCGTCCTGACCTCGAGGTCGCCGCCCATCTCGGAGGCTATCTGGGACGAGGCCTCGCCGAAGGCGAAAACCAGCCTCGTCCTGGACGCCAGTCTTTCCCCCAGCCCTTTAAACGAGCAACCCTTGGATTGTCCTCCCATGAGCAGGATCACCGGGCCCTCGAGTCCCGAAACGCAGGCCTCGACCGCGCCCGAGTTGGTGGCCTTCGAGTCGTTGAAATACTTTACCCCCTCTATCTCGTCCACCATGGACATGCGGTGGGCCAGTCCCACGAAGCTCGCCAGCGCCCGGCGAGCGGACGCCGGGTCGGCCCCCAGGGCGTCGGCGGCCAACAGGGCGGCCATGACGTTATAAAGGTTATGCCTTCCGTGGAGCGGGACCTCGGAGACGGGTATCTTGCGGAGCAGCTCTCCTTCCTTATACCACTCGAGGTCGTCTCCCGCGGCCCTCATTCCGCTTACGGGCTTCTGGCCGAAGCCAAAGGTCAGTTTCCGGGCGGCGATCTTTTCCGTCAGTTTCACGACCTCCTCGTCGTCCGCGTTGATAACGGCCGCGTCGTCCTTTTCCTGGTTGGCGAAAATCCTCATCTTGGTCTCGAAGTACTCGCTCTGGTCCCCGTACCTGTCCAGGTGGTCGGCGGTCAGGTTCAAAAGCACGGCCACGTTGGGCGAGAACTCGCTCGCGAACTCGAGTTGAAAAGACGAGACCTCGACCACGGCCGCCTCGACGCTATCCGCCCTGGCCGCCATCTCGGTGAGCGGCGTCCCGAGGTTCCCGCCCATGAAGACCTTGTCCGGCCCTAGGCTTTCCTCCAGAATCCGTCCGGTCAGCGTCACGGTGGTGCTCTTGCCGTTGGTGCCCGTGACCGCGATCATGGGCGCCTTGATAAACCTGGAGGCCAGCTCGAGCTCGGAGAGCACGGGCTTGCCGGCGGCCTCGGCCTTTATCAGGGCCGGCAAGTGCTTGGGCACGCCGGGGCTGACCACTATCAGGTCGGCGTCCTCGAGGGCGGACCAGGGATGGCCGCCGAGCACGAGCGAGGCTCCCATGCTCACCAGCTCGTCAAGCCGGCGGTCCAGCTCGGCGGGACTTTTGGCGTCGTTGGCCAGCACGAGGGCCCCCTTTTGGATAAGGAACCTTGCCGCCGCCGTTCCCGAGTCGGCCAGTCCGACCACCGTAACTTTTTTTCCCGCCAGGTCCATCCCGACTACCTCAGCTTGAGCGTGGCCAGCGCGAAGAGGACGAGCAGAATCTGCACGATCCAGAATCGCACGATCACTTTTTCCTCGTGCCACCCCTTTTGCTCGAAGTGGTGGTGGAGAGGGGCCATCATGAAAATCCTTTTGCCTCCCGTGGCCTTGAAATATCCCACCTGGAGGATCACCGACAGGGTCTCGGCCACGAATATTCCGCCGGCGATGAGGAGTATGAACTCGTGCTTGGTGGCCACGGCCACGCATCCCAGGGCCCCTCCCAGGCTGAGCGCCCCCACGTCTCCCATGAAGACCTCGGCCGGGTGACAGTTGTACCAGAGGAACCCTAGACCGGCGCCCATCAGCGCCCCGCAGAAGACCGTCAATTCCTCGGCCCCGTAAATAAAGGGGATATAAAGGTAGGCCGAGGCGTCGGTCCTGGCCGCCAGGTAGGCGATGGCCGCGTAGGTCATGGCCACCATGATGACCGGAAAAATGGCCAGCCCGTCCAGCCCGTCCGTCAGGTTGACCGAGTTGGCCCCGGAAAGCAGGACCACGAGGGCGAACACGAGGTAGAAGGCCCCCAGGTCGGGCGCCAGTTCCTTGAAAAAGGGGAACCGGAGGACGGTGTCGAACCCGCCCGAGTCGCCCGGCATGTCGTTGGCTGCGTAGGCCATGAACAGTATGGCCGCCAGTCCAATGACCGCCTCGAGCACGATCTTGTATTTTCCGCTCAGTCCTCCCGAGTCCTTGCGCTTGATTTTCATGTAGTCGTCGGCGAAGCCCACGGCCCCGTACCCGACGGCCACTATTAATACGGCGATGAGGTAGACGTTGCCCACGTCGGCCCACAAAAGGGTCGAGGCCACGATCGATCCGACTATGAAGACCCCTCCCATGGTGGGCGTGCCGGCCTTGCTGAGGTGGGTCTCGGGCCCGTCGTCCCTTATAACCTGTCCGACCTTCATCTCGGCCAGCCGCCTGATGACCCTGGGCCCGGCGAGCACGGCGATTATAAAGGACGTGAACATGGCCAGTCCCGACCGAACGGTCACGTACCCGAACACGTTGAAGAACGAGTCGAGCCACACGAGCTTTGTCAGTAAGTAAAATAGCATCCTATCTCATCCGGCGATCGCCCTGGCGACCTCCTCCATTTTCATCGACCTCGAGCCCTTGACCAGGACCCAGTCTCCGCCCCGAAGGCTCCGGCGCAGGACCTCGATGGCCCGGCCGTTGTCCTTGACCGCCATCACCCCGTTCTTTTCGGCGCCCGCCTCGATCGCCGCCTCCACCATGGCCTCCGAGTGGGGGCCCCTGGCGATCAGAAGCTCGACCCCCGTCTCGGCCGCCTTTTTGCCGATGGCCCGGTGGTATTTCTCCGCGTCCTTGCCCAGCTCGAGCATGGAGCCAAGGACCGCCACGCCCCTCATGGGTCCCCGCCACCACTTCATGGTCTCGAGGGCGTCCTCGACCGAGGCCGGGCTGGCGTTGTAAAAATCGTTTATTACCAGCACTCCCTTTTTCGAGCGCGTGACCTCGCCCCTTCCGGGCACTCCCTTGAATCCCCGGAGCCGCTCGCTGGCCGTCTGGAGGGACACTCCCATGGCCCCGGCCAGGGCGCAGGCGGCCAGGGCGTTGATCGCGTTGCTGGGAGATAGGGTCCAGAGTTTGAACTCGACGGTCTTTCCCGTCTTGCGGGTCCCTTTTCTCCTGGAGATGGCGAACCTGACCATGGGTTTTCCGCCGCGGACCTCCTTTTCGACCCGCTCGAGAAGCAGCCATTCTCCCTTGAACGCCGCGTCTTGCCTGGCGCTATAACCGACGATTTTGCCCTTGAATCGCTTGGCCTTTCGCTCGATCAGGCGGTCGTCGAGGTTAAGGATGAAGGTCGAGTCGCCGGACAGTCCGTTTATCATTTCCGCCTTGGCCCTGGCCACGCCCTCGATCGATCCCAGCCCCTCGAGGTGGGCCGGGGCTATCCTGGTGATGAGTCCCACTTCGGGCCTGGCTATCTCGACGAGCCTGGCGATCTCTCCCGGCTCGTTCATTCCCATCTCGAGCACCGCGAAGTCGTGGCTCCCGTTGAGCCTGAAAACGGTCAGGGGCAGTCCCACCCCGTTATTGAAGTTGCCCTCGTTCTTCAGGGTCCTTCCCGCTCCCGAGAGGATGGCGGCGGCCATTTCCTTGGTGGTGGTCTTGGCCACGGACCCGGTGATCGCCGCGACCCTGGGGGAGTGGGAAGCCAAGTGATACGCCGCCAGGTCGCCCAGGGCCTTGAGGGCGTCGCCGACCTCGACCAGCGTCAAGCCGGCGGGGACCTTCTTGCCTCCCTTTTCCGCCAGCATCCAGGCCGCTCCCGCCTCGAGCGCTTTCCGGGCGAAGTCGCGCCCGTCGAACCTTTCGCCCCTGAGCGCCACGAAGGCGTCTTTCGGCTTCATGGTCCGCGTGTCGGTGGACACGCCCCTGGCCGTCCGGCCGGGATCGCCGCTCACGAGCTTTCCTCCCACGATACTGGCCGCCTTTTTCGCCGTCAGCTTCATTTTCTTTCCTTTTCCATCAGAGCGAGGCGGGCCTCCTCACGGTCGTCGAAGTGGGTCTTCTCGCCTCCAATTATCTGATAGTCCTCGTGTCCCTTCCCGGCTATCAAAACGATATCGCCGGGCTCGGCCGCCTGGATGGCGGCGCGTATGGCCTTCCTCCGGTCGGGCTCGACCAGGCGTTCCCCCGGGGTCGGTCCATCTTCCCTTTTTCCCCGCCTGACCGCTCCCTGGTCCTTGTCCTTTTTCTCCGCCAACTCCCTGATCCCGGCCATGACGTCCTCGATTATCTTGTCCGGGTCCTCGGTGCGCGGATTGTCCGAGGTAACCACGGTCAGGTTCGAGCCGCATACCGCGATCTTGCCCATCTCCGGCCTCTTGCCGGGATCGCGGTCCCCGCCGCATCCGAAAACGGTGATAAGCCTCTTCCTCGCCAGGCCCCGGCAGGTCTCGACCGCGTGGGAGAGAGCGTCGGGGGTGTGAGCGTAATCGACCAGGACGGTGACGCCGGACGAGTTTTCGACGGGCTCGAGTCTGCCCGGGACCTTCTTCAGTTCCCTGACGCCCATCCTGATCGTCTCCGGGCTTATGCCCCGGCCGATAAGGATCGAGACGGCCGCCAGGATATTCTCCAGGTTGTGCTCCCCCACCAGTCTCGACTCGATATTGAACTCGGCGTCCCCGGACTCGATCCTGGCCTTGATACCGCCGCTGGAGATATCGACGTTCTTGGCCTTAACTTTGGCCCAGGCCGAGGTCAGTCCGTAGCCGAGGTAGCCGGTAGCGTTCTTTTCCATCTCGAGGGCAAGGGCCGTTCCCCTGGGGTCGTCCAGGTTCAGCGCCGCCAGGGGCTCGGGCCCGTCCTTTTCCGAGACCTCGGCCCACTTCCCGAGTATGACCTCGGTGAAGAGCTTTTTCTTGGCCTCGAAGTACTCGTCCATGTCCGCGTGATAATCGAGATGGTCCCGCGAGAGGTTGGTGAAAACGGCGCTCCTTATTTTCATCCCGGCCACGCGTTTTTGATCGAGGGCATGGGAGCTTATTTCCATAACCACGTGGGTGGCCCCCTCCCTTTGGACCTCCTCCATTATCTTGATCAAATCCATCGACTCGGGCGTGGTGTTGTCGGCCGGCCACGCCTTGTTTCCAAACCTGTACTCGATCGTCCCGATGACGGCTGGTTTCTTTCCGGCGCTTTTCAGGATGGACTCGATGAGATAGGTGACGGTGGTCTTTCCGTTCGTTCCCGTCACCCCGATGATATCGAGCTTGAGATCGGGTCGTCCATACATCCTGGCGGCGGCCATGCCCATGACGAGTCTCACGTCCTCGGCCACCGCGACGGGAACGCCCAGTCCCTCGAGGGGCCGGGAGGCCAGGACGGCCGCGGCCCCGGCCCGGACGGCCACGGCGGCGAACTCGGAGCCGTCCACCTTGGTCCCGGGCACGGCCACGAACAGGTCGTCCTTTTCCACCCGTCTCGAGTCGCGGCATATCCCTCCCACCAGGATCTCGGACCCGACCTGATTCTTGATCCCGGGCAGTCCCTCCAGGAGGACGTCGAGCCTTACCTTGCCTTCCATTTTCACGGCGCGTCCTCCAGCCCCAGATACAGGGCGCTCATCTCGTAAACCCTCGAGTTGGCCGGAGGGTCCTGACTCGTCACTATGCCCGAGCCCTCGACCCTTACCAGCAAAGGAAGCGACTCGAGCTCGACAAGGGCCCCGCGCAAGGTGAGTCCTCTCAGCTCGGGGATGGTCACCGTCCCGTCGCCCGCGACCCCGGAGGGAGTAACCTGGTACTCCCGGGCCTCCTCCCAGAGGGCTATACGGCGGGCCGCCTCCGACTCGACCGAGTCTCCGAAGCCGTAGTCCATGACCGAGATGGGAGTGGCGCCGTCCTCGGAGGGGACCTTGAGAAGGTTCATGGCCTTGGCCGCGATGGCCTGAAAAACGGGCGCCGCCGCCTGGCCGCCGTAATGCAGCCTCTTGATCGGCTCGTCCACCACCACGATCATGGCCAGCCTGGGCTCGCCGGCGGGCAGGAACCCCATAAAGGAAGCCACGTAGGCGTTCTCGGCGTAACCGCCTCCCTTCCCGACCTTCTGCGCCGTTCCCGTTTTGCCGGCCACGGCGTAGCCGGGCACGTGAGCGTTCTTGCCCGTGCCCTGGTCGGAAACGACCATCTCCATGAAACCCGTTATCTTTTTCGCCGTATCCTCGCCCACGACTCTCCTCGCCTCTCCAGCGGCTCGCCATTTTTCCTCGCTCCCGTCGGGATATATGACCCTGTCCACGAGGCGGGGCGGGTTCATTACCCCGCCGTTGGCCAGGGCGCAAAGGGCGGCGGTCATTTGGAGGGGAGTCACGGCCACGCCCTGCCCGAAGGCGATGGTGCCCACGGCCACCCTCGACCAGTCTTTCGCCGGCCTCAGTATCCCCCTGGCCTCGCCGGGAAAATCTATGCCCGTCTTCTCCCCGAAGCCGAACTTCCGTATGTACGAGTACATGACCTCGGGCCCTAGTCTTTCCCCTATCTTGGCGGCCCCGATGTTGGAGGACTGGGCCAATATCTCACCCACCGTCATCCAGCCGTGGGAGGAAGTGTCGTTAATGGTCTCGCCTCCCAAAACGTAGCTGCCGTTCTCGGCGAAGAAGCTCTCGTTCTCCCTGATGACGCCCTCCTCGAGGGCGGCGGCTATGGTGAAGGCCTTGAAGGTGCTGCCCGGCTCGTACACGCTGGTAACGCACAGGTTCCTGTAATTTTCCTGCGAGTACTTCCCGAAATCGTTGGGGTCGTAGCCGGGATATGAGGCCATGGCCAAAACGTCTCCCGTTCTGGGGTCCATGGCCACCACGCATCCGGACTTGGCCTGGGCGCGCCTTATTCCGGCCTCGAGTTCCCTCTCGACCACGAACTGCAGCGGCCTCATGATGGTAAGCGCCGCGGAGGGCGACTTGATCGAGTCGTCGGCCGCCTCCGCCCGTTTTCCGTCCTTATCCGGTCCCTCGTCGAGTCCCGAGACTCTTATCTGGTTTCCCCTGGCGTCTCTTTCCATGGCGACCCTGATCGGCTCTCCCGCCAGAAGGTCCTCGAGCCCGTACTCGAGGCCCTCGAGGCCGTTGCCGTCAAGGCCGGTAAAACCGACGAGGTGCGCCGCCAGCGGCCCGCCCGGGTACTTTCTTCTGGAGGCGGGCAGAAATCCCACGCCCTTGAGGCCGAGCTTCTCGATCTTCTCGGCCTTGTCCAGGGAAAGGGACCTGTCGAGCCAGACGAAACCGTCGTCGGACCTTAATTTCGCCAGCAGGTCGGACTCCTTGAGGGACAGCTCGGAGGCGAGCAGGCGGGCGACCTTTTTCTCGTCCTCCACCTCGCCCGGTCTCACGTAGAGTTGGGCCTCCTCCATCGAGACGGCCAGGGGCTCGCCTCTCACGTCCAGGATGTCCCCCCGTTTCATTTTTATCTCCCGGGTGTGAACGTGCTGGCGGGAGGCTATCTCCTTCAAGACCTCCGAGTCAAGGATCATAAGGTCCACCGCGCGCGCTACTATGCCCAGCGCTCCGGCCCCGAGGAGGGCGAGAACGATAACCATCCTGAGCTTAAGCCCCTTGGACGCGATGTAATTCATTGTCCGTCTATCCTAAGCGGGAAGCGAGGCCGAGGGCCTCCTCCCGTTAAAAACTATTATTAATTCATGGCGCCGGGCGTCGGGGAAGCGGGGGATAACCCGGCCCGGCTATTTCGATCGACAGTCCTCCTTTGTCCGGCTCGCCAAAATTTTTCCCCCATGTCACGAGTGGGTCGGCGAAACGCCAAGCGGCCGAAACCGGGCCTGTGCCCGCCTTTCGGCTGACCGAGTCGCAAAAAACCTTTTCCGCCTATCGTTCCATCAATTTTCATTTCAGGGCTTCCGCCGTTGATCGGGGATCAGAGCGCGAGCGTAAAGAGCGTGGAGCTTCCTCTCAACGTAGACGCGTGAGCGTAGAGCGCCCGATCGAGCCCCGCGTCGCGGCGGGATGGGCCGAACGCGCTTGGGCAATAATCCGGGCTAACGGCGTAATCGCGTGAGCTTCCACCGAACCGCCCCCGATAAACGGCGCAAGTCCTGAAACGTCTCCTACCAAATCCAACCTCAATTTTCGGACCTTTCCCCGGCCCGTCTGAACGCCAGCGCGCCGACCTCATGGGCCGGGCGCCTTCCGTATTCCACGTTCCGTATCTGTCCCCGCGAGGGGAACTGCATGCCAAGGTCGTCCCTGGCGATGGTCTCGATCCTGTCGGGCGAGCGTAAAAGGGCGGCCTGGGCCCTCAGCCTCTCCTTTTGCGCGGCCAGGTCTCTTACCTCACGGGCCAACTCGGAGCCGGCGTAACCGAGCCTGACCACCTCGGTCCTGGACCAGACGCAGAACAGACCGGAGGCCGCCAAAAGGGCCACGATGAAGGTGGCGCTCACGAGGGTCCTCACCGAGCACCCCCCGACCATCTGGCAGGCCAGGGTGGTCGAGGTCCCTATAAAGTCGTTGATCGTTCCCGTCCTGGTCGACATGACCGTTCCCTTTCAACCTATCCGCTCGGCGGCCCGAAGCTTGGCGCTTCTCGCCGCCGGGTTGGCCTTTATTTCCTCGGGCGAGGGCGTGACCGGCTTTCTGGTCAGGGTCCTCATCCTGGGCTTTCCGCCGCAAACGCACACGGGCAGATCGGGAGGACAGGAGCATCCCCTGGACTCGGCGGCGAAGGCCCGCTTGACTATCCGGTCCTCGAGGGAGTGGTAGGATATGACCACCGCCCTGCCTCCGGGTCCGAGCAGGCCGGGCAGATCGGCCATGGCCTTCTCGAGTATTTCCAACTCCCGGTTCACGGCTATCCTGAGGGCCATGAAGGTCCGGGTGGCCGGATGGAGCCCGGTCCCGCGTTTTCTATCCGCCGGCGTCGCGGAATAAACCAGGTCGCGAAGCTCGGCCGCCGTCCGGATGGGACCGCTTTTCTCCCTCCTCCTTACTATGGCCCCGGCTATCCTTCTCGAGCGCCTCTCCTCGCCGTATTTCCAGATCAGGCCGGCCAGGGAAGCCTCGTCCAACTCGGCCAGAAGCTCGGCCGCCGTCGGGCCGCTCTCCCGATCCATGCGCATGTCAAGGGACTCATCGTCGTTGAAGCTCATGCCCCTGCCCCGGGAGGTAAGCTGGTGGAAAGAAGCGCCCAGGTCGAAAAGGACCCCGCTCGCCTTATCCACGCCCTCCTCCTCGAGTATCTCGGGCAGCTCGTCGTATGTTCCCTTTTTAATCACTAACCTTTCCTTGAATTCGGCCAACCTGACGGCCGCCTCCTTTATCGCCTCGGCGTCACGGTCTATACCGATCAGCCTCTCGACCTTCTCGCCGCCCGGGCCGGCCCAGCGTAGAACTTTTTCCGCGTGTCCCCCCCCTCCGAGCGTGCAATCAACGACGAGCATGCCGAGCCCGGGTACGAGAAGGCGGTCGAGCGTTTCATTGACGAGGACCGGTTCATGAAACTTAATCCTCATCCCTTCGCCGTTCGGTCTTTATCCGGGCCGCCAGCATGGAGTTCTCCTCGTAGTTCTTTTTGGCTTGCGCGAGGAATTCCTCCCACTTGTCGGGCCGGAATAAAAGTATCCTGTCCTGAAGACCCACGAAGCAGACTTCCTTGTCCAGACCCAACTCCTTCCTGAGCTGGGGCGGAATAAGAATCCTGCCCATGCCGTCAACGTCAACGTCCCAGGCGTTGTAACTCTGCATGACCAGATACTGGAAAATCCTGGGGTCGTCCTTTGGAAGAGCGTTGTCCTGCTCCTCTTTTTTCCTGTATTCCTCGACCGGAAAAATCTCGATCCGGTCGGGAAGACCGACCAGGGTAAGGCTCTTCGAGTAGTTAACTTCGAGGATCGAGCGGAACTTAGCCGGCAGGCTGACTCGGCCCTGATTATTAACGTTATGCTCGAAGTATCCCTTAAACATGGTTGACAAATCTACTCTTTTTTGCTATTATCCTTTACGGGAAAGATATCATTCCGACTGTCGAAACAATTTTTCTTTATATTTCGGCAGTTTATGATTCCAGAAAGACCGGTTTGCATCTTTCCACCGATTATTGAGCACCTTTTTGCACTTTTATGCACGATCATGCATCCTAGTTAACCCCAATTCGGAAGTTTTGTCAAGAAATTTCTTTAAAAAATAACGCCTAATTCCACGAGATAAATAAAATACCCACTATGTAGAGCCGAGTTATTAGAGGCCACTACATGTAGATGTGAATTTTGTGCGTCATTTAACGATGATGGTGCATGAAATGGCAAGTATGTATGGGGAAGGCTGGAATCCCATCGGGGAATGGGAGTATATGCACCGCCATCTGGATAATCCATTCATCGGGATCGAATCGGAGCGTCGCCGGTTACTCCTTAAAGCGGATTATGGCCAGTCAATCCTATCTTGAAAATTTTCCGACGTTTAAAGCCGCTATTTATTGTCAAAACAAAAAAAATCATATATTATCTTGCCCAAGGAACAGGCGGGAAGAAGCCTCGGGTGGGGATCACTTTTCTCTTATAAAAATCCCTTCTTTCCCGTCAATTAATATTGCCGGTTTCATATCGCCCCAGGATATTGGCCGGAACTGAATAAATGTGTACTAAATAATTGTAATATAATAATTTTATTAAATATCGGCAATGGAGGAGGAATTCATGGCGACGCGAAAGCTTTCAGGGTACCACTCGATAATCTTTTTCATGGCGGTTTTTCTTATGGCGCTTTTTCCATTGGCCTTATCGGCTCAAACTCCGGCGGTCAACACTCCGATCGAGAACACCGCGCCTCCCACTCCCATTGGATCGGGGGCCCGGTCCCTGGGGTACGGCGGGGCCTTTATCGCCATTGCCGACGACGCCACCTCGGCCAGTTGGAACCCAGGCGGCCTGGTCCAGCTACTCTACCCCGAGTCCAGTATGGTCATTGACTATCGGACGCAGGACGTTGACGACGACTACACGGACTTTCTCTCGGTCAACTTCATGTCCCTGGCTTACCCTTTCAATATCGAGGGTACCAACGTGGTGGTGGCCCTGGCTTTCCAGCAGCTTTACGACTTTTACTTCGAGGGCGACTTCAACGAACAATCGAACTTTGAAGACGCCTCGGCGGCCATTTACCGGGTAAACTTCTACGATCCTCTTGGCGGTCCCGGCTTCGTGGGCTGGGTATCCGAGGCTTACACCCGCTACGATACGACCAAGACGGGCATGAAGAGCATCCAGGGCCAGGTGGGGGCCTTGTCTCCGGCCGTGGCCGTCCAGGTAACTCCCGAGTTATCGGTCGGTTTCACTTACAACTTCTGGGCCGACGGCATGGTGGGACGCGACTATAAATACGAGTACGAGCACGATATCAGCGGAAGCGAGTACCAGGAGGAGCAGGGCTGGCTGACTTTTAACGACGATTGCACCTGCCACGACGACGACGGCGACCCCGTTCCCTGCGAGAACGCCATGTTCGAGAACGTATACCTGGACAACCCCTCTTGTCTTGACTCGACCACTTCCCTGGGCACGGCCACCGGCGACGTCAACTCTTTCGCCTCCCACCACCGCCGGGTGGCGGACATAGGCTTCGAGGGCCAGAACTTCAACGTGGGAATCATGTACAAGCCCACGCCCAGGATCACGCTGGGCGCGGTTTACCGGAGCGAGTTCGAGGCGGACGTCCATCTTCAGGAGACGAGGTATTACACCAACCGCGTGTGGAACGGAGTGCCCCAGCCCGACCTGGGAGCGGACTACATCGAGTCTTACGACAAGATGAGGTTCCCCGCCTCCTACGGCGCCGGCGTGGCCTTCCGCTACTCCGACGCCTTAACCATGGCCTTCGACGCCACCATGGTCGAGTGGGACCGCTTCGTCTACACCTATGAAAACGGCGAAAAGATCAGCCTTATCAACGGCCTGCCCGAGGACATGGCTGACATAGACCCCACCGTGACCTACAGGCTGGGCGGGGAATACCTTTTCATCAAGCCCAATTACGTGGTGCCGATCAGGGGAGGACTCTTTTACGACCCCGAGCCGGCCAGAGGGGAACAGGACGATTACTACGGCGCGTCCTTTGGCCTGGGCCTCGCCTACAAGCAGCTTATAGTGGACATGGCCTACTGGTACAGATGGGGAAACGACGTGCTCCTTTATACGACCTACGACCCCATCACCATGCAGATTCATGAGAACCGGGGCGACGTGGCCGAACAGATGATCATGTTGTCGGCCATTATACATTTGCAGTAAGCGCTTTGATTTTTAGGCCCCGTCGAGGCCCGCAATAATAAAACAATTCGCGCGCTCGTCGTCGGAGGAAACGGTAATGTCAAACCGCTCGATAAAATCGGTCCTTATTCTCCTGGCCCTCGCGGCCTCGGCCCTGGCGTCCTTTTCGGCCGGGGCCATGGACATTTACGTGGACGGGCCCGGCGTCCCTCCCTTGCTCCAGCCCGGCGACGAGGTCGAGGTATCGGTGGTGGTGGACGTGGACTCCTATAAACTGGGCTACTACAAGGTCCCCATTTCCTACGACCCGAGCGCCCTCATGCTCAAGGAGATCAGGAAGGGCGACGATCCCGAGTTTACAATGCCCGCGGCCGCGGACGCTCCCTACCTGGACAACCTCTTTGTATGGGACGAGAACAACGGCGCCAACGGCTGTTCCTCCACGGGTTCCATAACCTTGTTCTATCTTCGCTTCGAGGTGAGGAAGACGGCGCCCTTCTCGAACCTGAGCAGCGTCAAGCTGGCCGCGGGGGTCGAGCTCGAGAGCTGCTCGAGCGACGACCTGACCTCCGGCCTGCCCATATATCCTTGGGGCGACGTCGAGATAAGGATCAAGGACTTCGAGGCCGGAGCCGACGGCATAAACAACTTCATGGACCTGGACGGAAACGGCTCTCCCACCGAGCTTGACGCGGTGAGGCTGAGGAAAATCCTCGAGCGAAACGTGCTCGACGGAGAAACGGACCTTTTAAACGTGGACGCCAGGAACTGCGACATCAAGGGAAACGCCCTTCTCGACCAGTACGACCTGGGCCGCTTCGACGCCCTGGTCAGGCCGGTCAGATCGATTCACGCCGGGCCCGACGGAATCTGCCAAAGCGAGGCCCAGGGCGACGACGTTCAGGAAATCCCGGTGGGCCAGGGATCGCCCTTATCTCTCGTGATCGAGCCGGGGTTTAACTTCATCCTGGACTCGATCCCCTCAGGCGACGACGTGGTCTCGGGCAGGATGATACTCTCGGGACCGGACGGGATCGCCCAGAGCGCGGCCCTGGGAGACGACAAAAGGAGGATCGCCGCGGGAGCGGGCCTGCCCAAGGGCCTTTGCATCTCGCCCGGACCGGACCAGGAGCTCCAGTCCGACCCCGCCTCCGACGACGTCGAGGTCGAGGACCCCAAGAACTACCTTAACATGGCGAGCATGGTCCCCCAGCCGGGCAACCCCGAGGCCCTGGTCCTGATCTCGCCGTCTCAGAACCCTTACACGCTGGACCGGGTCGGTTTCGTTCCCATCACGGCGGCGGTGGTGGACACAAACGGCAAACCCAAGACCGGAATGTCGCCCACCTTCACCATCACCGGTGGAAACGGATACCTGGTGGACGGCTCCACCAGCGGCGCGAGTTCCATCTCGAACGTGCAGACCGACAAGTTCATCGGCAAGGACGGTCAGGCCCTGGGACAGGCCACCGTCATCCTCGCGGCCGCCTCGGGAGTCAACCAGGTGACCGTCACCCTGCCCGGAGACTCGGCCAAGGGCATACCCGACCTCGCGCCCCTGGTGGTCACGGTCGAGGTCCTGGGCGCCGGCGTCTATCACGTGGACTCCGTGCAGGTGCTGAGCGGAGCCACCTCCGTGTGGGCCGGCGACTCGGTGAATATCGCGATCAGGCTGATGGACGGCCTCGAGCCCATCCACGGCGTGGCCGACAGGATTCAGGTCGTCACCGACAGGAACATCATGAACGGCATGTCCTTTTCCGGCTTCGACGACTTCGAGTCACAGGCCATCACCTTCGACCGCTTCGAGGGAAGCTTCGGAAGCTGGACCCACAACGCCGGGAACGGGTCCCTCGTGGTCAACTCCGAGACGCCCGGCTATTTCGGGAACTACTCGGTCAAGGCGAGCGACGCGGGCGGGACGGCGCCGACCATGTACCGGGCGATAAGCACGAACGGTTACAGGGACCTAAGCGTGTCCTATCAGTGGGCCTTCCAGAGGGCGACCGTGCCCCGATACGACGTGCACTTCAAAACCGAGTATTCACTGGACGGCTCGAGCTGGCGGATACTGCGCGACGTGACCGGCTTTGCCGACCTGCTCGGCGGGACCCGCGAGTGGATGTACGAGAACTTCAACCTCGAGGGGGTCGAGGAGGCCAACGGCTCGACCATACACCTCAAGTTCACCTTCGACGTCGGGACCACCACCGCCACCCAGTACCTCTTCCTCGATAACGTGGCCGTCTCGGGCGTCAAGACCATCATGGACGAGGACTTCGAGGACTACTCCATTGGCCAGTTCCCCGACTCGATGATGGCCGTCAACTACCTCAACTCCGGAAAGAACGGAGTGCTCGAGACGGCGGCCGTGGACGACGACCTCTACCAGTTTACGCCGGGCGGCGGCCAGCCCAACGCCACCATCATTTACGCCGGCCTGGACAACGTTCTCGACACCACGCCCCTGGGCGACGACACCGTCGAGTCGGCCCTCTCCATCAACGCCGGGCTCGACGGCATAGCCGACTCCTACGCCCAGGACGACGACTTTCAGGAGATACCTCCCGGCCAGGGCAAGCCTTTCGCGAGGGCCATTATCCCGGGACCCGACCGCGTTCTTGACACTCTGGCGCCCCAGGGCGACGACCAGGTGGTGGGAACTTCCGGACCCAGCCCCAGGATCGCCGTGGACTCGACCATCGGCCACTTCACCGGGGGAGGACAGGGACATAACGGATCGGACAAGTTCCTCTTCGTGGGCAGGGCCGCCTCGGGAGAGACGGTCGAGTATTACTCGGTGGGCGTTCAGATGGACGCCAGGGGGACCGACGCGGTCAAGATCGAGTGGTACTCCCAGACCTATAAGCAGGCCGACCCCGGCCAGGGGGTGGAGGGAAAACCGGCCCAGGAGTTCGCCGTCGAGGTCAGCGACAACGGGGGCAAATCCTGGGTCAGGGTTTGGGACAACGCCGGCTTCGAGGAGGTCGGCTGGCACGGACACGAGCTGGTCCTGGCCGACGACGAGCGCTTCAACCTGGTGGACGGCCTGATGGTCAAATGGACCGCCTCCATGGACTCGGCGGAGGACGGGTCCACCGAGCAGGACGGCGTTTACCTGGACGACGTTTTAATCACGGCCATCGATCCGCCGCCCGACTCCTTCACCCCGGTCTTCGACACCCGCGACGGCCAGGGCACCTATATCACGCGCCTTAAAACCTATAAGCCGGGGTTGGCAACGGTGACGGCCATCTACACTCCCCGCGACGTCGACCCGCTTGGAGACGACAAGATCGTGTTCGGTGACCCCGAGGTCCTGATGCCGGTGAACGTTCACAAGGCCGAGCCCAACTCGATCGAGGTCTTGCCCAACTCCTTTACGATCAAGGCCTGCCAGTCGATGAAGGTCAAGGTGGTGGGCAGGTACCAGGACACCCCGGCCGGACAGGTCCGGGACTTGACCAAGTTCTTCACCTTCGACGTGGACGGGCCGGCCAGGGAAACCGCGCCCGGCGAGATAACCGCCGACTGTTTCCTGGGCGGAGACACGGTCCACATCGAGATATTCGCCAAGCCCCTGGTCGAGGGCCTTTACGACCCGGGAGGGGGAGGATCGGGCGCGCAGACGGGAGACGTGTCGGGCAGGGTATACAAGCCGACCTTCGCCGGCGCCGGCGACGCGCCCATCTGGCTGGACGTGGGCGGCGGCGACATTATCTACTCTCACACCGACTCGCAGGGGTTCCTGTTTTTCAACGACGTTCCCGCCGGGTCGGGCTACACTATCAAGTCTTCCCTCGAGGGCTATACCGAGAATTCCAAGACCATAACGGTCAACGCGGGCTCGAACACCTCGACCAGCATCATCCTTTTGTCGGGGACCAACTTCGACGCCGACGGCCAGTCGGACTCCCTGGACACGGACAAGGACGGCGACGGCGTGACCGACTCGGAGGAAAGCTCCAACGGTTCCTCCAGCTATGACCCTGACAGCGACGGTGACGGCGTGCCCGACGGGGAGGACGAGATGCCCGACGACCCGTACGAGTCGCTGGACACGGACGGGGACGGTATCGGGAACAACGCGGACACCGACGACGACGGCGACGGCCTGTCGGACTCGGAGGAGGAGTCTCCCGGCTCGGACGGCTATATAACCGACCCTCTCGATCCCGACACCGACGGCGGGGGGGAGGACGACGGGTCCGAGTACTCCGGTGGCCGGGACCCGACCGACGACTCGGACGACCTCGAGCCCGACTCCGACGGCGACGGCATCGGCGACTCTTACGAGACCGACACGGGGGTTTACGTGAATCCGACCGACACCGGCTCGGACCCGGACGACGCGGACAGCGACGACGACGGGCTCGAGGACGGGGACGAGGTCTTGACTTACTCGACCGACCCCAACGCGGCCGACTCCGACTCGGACCTTCTCGAGGACGACGTGGAGGTCGGATGGTGCACGGACGCCAACCTGGCCGACACCGACGGCGACGGCCTTGACGACGGGCTCGAGGACGCCGACGGCGACGGGACGGTGGACGCGGGCGAGACCGATCCTTGCGACTCCGACTCGGACGGCGACGACATACCGGACGGGTACGAGGTCCTGCACGGTCTGAGCGCCCTGGTGGACGACGCGGCCGGGGACCTCGACGGGGACAGCCTCACCAACCTGGCCGAGTACGCCTATCAGACCGCGGCCGACGACCCGGACGGCGACGGCGACGGCATGGACGACGGCTGGGAGGTCATGTTCGGAATGACCTGCGGCATGGACCCGACGGTAGGGGACTCGGCCGGTGACCTGGACGGCGACGGCCTTTCCAACCTCTCCGAGTACGCCGCGGGGGCCGATCCCTGCGACCCGGACACGGACGACGACGGGCTCTGCGACGGGGCCACCTCCCTTTTCGACGGCATGACCCCCATATGCGTGGCCGGGGAGGACATGGACGGAGACGGCGTGGTCGATCCCACCGAGACCGACCCGACCCTGGCCGACACCGACGGCGACGGCCTGGACGACCCGGGCGAGATCGACGCGGGGACCGACCCGCGCGACTGGGACACGGACGACGACTACCTGCCGGACTGGTACGAGTTGGATAACGCGGGCCGGACGACGGACCCCCTCGATCCGCTCGACCCGAGCGACGGCCTCACGGCGGACTTCGACTCCGACGGCAACCCCAACTGCCACGAGTACTGGAACGGGACCGACCTGTGGACCGAGAACGTGGACGGCGGCACGGGCTGTTTCTGCTGGGCCGACTCGGGCAGCACCGTCTCGGCCGACGGCATCATCTCTCCCCTCGACGTGAGCGCCCTCAGTTCCCGCGTTTCTCTTAAGAGCGTTTCCTATACCGGGATACTCCCCAATAACGGCGACTCCCAGGAACTGGACATGGACGAGATCATCTCGCCCCTGGACCTTAGCGTCCTCAAGCAGATGGTCGCCCTTCAAACGACCGCGGGCAACCCGAGCATACCGGTCGAGATCGAACTGGTGGGGTCATCCACCATAACGGCGGACGTCGGGTCTACCGTGGGCATAACGGTGGGGGTGAAAAACGCGACGAAATACTCGGCGGCCTTCGGCGTGATCTTCAAGATCGACGAGTCGTCCTCGACCGGAAGCGCCCACCTTCTCGGGGGAGAAGGCGAGGCCGGTGGGGGAAGATACGACGTCTCGGGCGCCATCGCCTCGGGTGGAAGGTCGTCGGTCACGGTCAGCGTCGAGGCGGCCGGGACCGTTTACGTAGACGTTACGCTGCCCGGATGCGGCGAGGACGGCAAAGGGAGGTATTTCCCGGGGCTGGCCGAGGATGGGCTGGTCACGATCATAGCTCAATAAGGATTGAGTTCGGCATTTTTCTGGTCCCCGAGTGGGGAGGGGAGGAACGGCCATGAGAATCGCGAGGACGATTTGGTTGGCCGCGTGCTTATTGGCCGCGGCCTGGACGGTATTCGCGGGCCAAGACGCGCGCGCCAAAAGTCTTTACATCGACGACTCGGCGGCCCCGGCCTCGGCCGGTCCCGGCGTCGAGTTCGAGGTGGCCGTCAACGTGGACATGGAATACGACACCCTCAAAAGTTATTCCATTCCCGTTTTCTATGACAGGACGGCCCTCGAGTTCATGAGCGCCAGGTCCGGTTCCGACCAGGAACTCGCGGCCCCCATCGCGGCTGACGGCTACTACTACGGTTACATCGAGACTCAGGACCAGTCGAACTACGCCCAGTCCTGTTCCTCGACCGGGCTTATCACCCTCATGTATCTTAAGTTCAGGATCCTGCCCGAGGCGGCCCCCGGCTATGGCGCCTATATTTACGTCGGCGACAGCGTGGAGTTGATCGACTGCTACAATGAGGACCAGACCCAGAGCCTGCCGCCCTGGCCCTGGGACGGCGCGACCGTTCTGGTGGCGGGCCCTCCCATCGGCTCCTACGGGGTAAATAACTTCATGGACCTCGACGGCGACGCCGCTCCCGACGAAACCGACGCCGAGACCCTGAGAAAAATCGTCTACAACCTGGTGGGCACGAACGAGTTGGGACTGTTGAGCGTCAACGCCAGGAACTGCGACGTCAACGGAAACGCCGTGGCCGACGCCTACGACGTGGGCCGGTTCGACGCTCTTATCCGGCCGGTCCGGACCATCCACTCGGGAGACGACGGCCTGTGTCAGAGCCAGGCCCAGGGCGACGACGTCCAGGACGTCGAGGTGGGAAACGGCCTGCCCAACTCGCTGGGCGTGGGTCCCGGCTTCAACTGCGTGATCGACACCTCGCCCTCCGGCGACGACGTCCTCTCCGGCAACCGCGTGTTGACCGGACTCAACGGGGTCTGCGAGACCGTGGCCCAGGGAGACGACGAACAGATAATCCCCTACCAGGCCGGCTCGCCCCGGGGCCCGTGCGTTTCGCCCGGCCCCGACCAGACCCTGTCCACCGGGACCTCGGTGGACGACCAGATGGTGGAGGACCCCAAGACCTATCTGGACATGCTCGACTTCGCCCCCGCCAAGGGAAACCCCTATTACATGGAGTTGATCGAGCCCGGCTCGACCGTGTACATGAGCTCGCCCAGGCCCACGCCCATCACCGTGGCCATCTACGACGAGAACGGCAAGCCCAAGACCGGCCTGTCGCCCATCTTCAGCGTCGAGAACACCAGCGGGGCCTTTCTTGACGGTTCCTCCACCGGGACCACCTACCTCAGCAACGTCGAGTCCGACTCTTACCAGGGACCCGAGGCCAAGGCCGAGGGACAAATCACGGTCATGTTCCTTCCCGGTACCGCAAACAACGGCTTGAACGTGGTCCAGATATATCTGCCCGGCGACTCGAGCAAGGACATACCCGATCTCGGGCCCCTTTACGCCACCTTTAAGGTGTTCGATCAGCCCGAAAGGCATCCCACGCATCTTGCGATTTCGGCTCCTTTCCCCAGCGTGAACGTGGGCGAGGAGACGGAGCTTATCCTTACGCTCACGGACGGGTCCTATCCGGTGCACGGCATGGCGGACAGGATAAAGCTGACCTCGCGCCGGAACGTCCTGGCCGGCCAGGACCTGGCCAAGTTCGGCGACAGGCGCGTCACCACCCTGGCCCTCGAGGACTTCGAGAACCAGTCCTTTGGCGGTTTCCTTAACTACCCGGTGAGCGGCGAGCTGGCAATCGACTCGGACAAGGCCGGCTACTTCGGACATTACGCGGTCAGGGCGACCCACGAGACCGGGGGCGGGCCCTACATGGAGGCGTCCTATAACACCTCCGGGTACGATGAAATACACGTTTCCTACCAGTGGGCCTTTCAACAGAACCTGAGCTTGCCCGTTTTCGACGCGCCCTTCATCGTCCAGTACTCGGACAACGGCAGCAACTGGCGGGTCCTCAGAAAGGCCGACTCCTACGAGGACTACCAGGGAGGAAACGGCAAGTGGATTTCCGAGAGCTTTAACCTTTCCAATATCGAGGGGGTAAACGACAACGTTTTATACCTCCGCTTCCTTTTCAACGTCGGGGCGGGGGATGGATACCCTCAATCCATATTCGTGGACAACGTCGGGATATACGGGGTAAAGACCATATTCGAGGAGGACTTCGAGAGCTACTCGGCCAACTATTTCCCCGGCGACACCCTCATGCTCATGAACTTCGTCAACTCCGGCGCCGACGGAATACTGGACACTACTCCCCTGGCCTCGGACGACGCTCTTTTCGGACAGGGATACGGCAAGCCCAACTCGACCATCATCATCGGCGGCCTTAACGGCGTTATCGACACCATGAGCGCCAACGACGACGTGGGAGGGGGCTTCGCGGTGACCTCCGGTCCCGACGGGGTGGCCGACACCTACGCCCAGGGCGACGACTTCCAGGTCATCGGCTACGGGGAGGGCGAGCCTTTCGCCCGGGCCATAGCTCCCGGCTCGGACCAGGCTCTGGACTCGACGAGCGTTTTGGGCGACGACCAGCTTGTGGGTTCCCTTGGCTCCAGGCCCCGGATCGAGGTCGTCTCGGACGTATATCCTTCCATAGGCCCCGGCCTGGGAGCTAACGGCTCGGACAAATTCCTTTTCATCGGGCGCGAATATGACGGCTCGACCATCGAGACTTATTCCGCCGGCGTCCAGGCGGACCTGGCCGGTTACGACCAGGTCGAGCTCGAGTTCTACATCCTGTGTCCCAACCAGGCCGACGCGGGCGTTCCCAGCCAGGTCCCGCCCGTTCCGGCGCAGGAGACGGCCGTCGAGGTCAGCGACAACGGCGGCCATTCCTGGGTCAGGGTATGGGACAACGAGGGCTCGAACTCCGCTACCTGGTCCCGGCATGAGATCGTTCTCCAGGACGACGGCCGCTTCAACCTGACCGACGACCTGCTCATCCGGTGGGTGGCCACCATGGACGGGGCGGAAAGCGGCCCCGACCCGGACGGCGTTTACCTTGACAATATTAAAATCAAGGCCGTCGATCCCCTCCCCGACCGGTTCGGGCCGGTGGTGGACACGCTCGATTACAACGGGACCTACAAGGTCAAGATGAAGTCGAGCCTGGCCGGCTCGGCCGAGGTCTCGGCCATTTACTGGCCCGAGGTGGTTGACCACTCCCTCGGCGACGCGCCCGTTTTCGGCTCATCCGTCGCCAGCGTCCTCGTCAACCAATTAAAGGCGGACCCCCACACGACCAAGCTCATTCCTTCCAGTTTCGAGTTCAAGGCCTGCGAGAGCAAAGAGTTCATGGTGGTGGGCGCCCTGACCACGACCCCCACCGGCCGGGTCGAGGACCTGACCGAGTATTACGACCTCAAGGTGGTGGGACCGGCCCGACAGACGGCCCCCGGCGTGGTGACGGCCGACTGTTTCCTGGGGGACGACAAGGTGGATATCTTCATTTTCGCCGAGCCCAACGTGGAGGGGCTATACGACCCGGGAGGAGGAGGATCGGGGTCCCAGACGGGCGACGTGTCGGGACGCGTATACAAGCCGACCTTCGCCGGCGCGGGGGACGCCCCCATCTGGCTGGACATAGGCGGCGGAGACGTCATCTATTCCCATACCGACTCGCAGGGGTTCCTCTTTTTTGGCGACGTGCCGGCGGGATCGGGCTACACGATAAAGTCGTCGCTCGAGGGTTACACCCAGAACTCGAAGACCATCACGGTCAACGCCGGGTCCAACACCTCGACCAGCATTATCCTGCAGTCGGGGGCCAACTTCGATGGGGACGCGCTTTCGGACTCGCTGGACACGGACAAGGACAATGACGGCGTTACCGACTCGGCCGAGTCGGGAGAGGGCTCGTCCAACTACGATCCCGACACCGACGGGGACGGCCGACCCGACTCGAGCGACGACTTCCCCAACGACCCTGACGAGTGGCTGGACACGGACGGGGACGGCACGGGCGACAACTCGGACACGGACGACGACGACGACGGTATTTCGGACTCGGAGGAGAGCGTTCCCGGCACGGACGGCTACGTTACCGATCCTCTCGACCCGGACACGGACGGCGGGGGAGAGGAGGACGGCTCCGAGGTAAGCGGAAGCCGTGACCCGACGGACGACTCGGACGACTCGGGAGGTGACTCCGACTCGGACGGATTGATAGACGACTACGAGACCGACACGGGCACGTACGTGGGGCCCCAGAACACGGGATCGGACCCCTACGACTCGGACAGCGACGACGACGGCCTGACGGACGGGGCCGAGGTCAACACCCACGAGACGGACCCGAACGAGGCGGACACGGACTCGGACGGCGTTTTCGACGACGTCGAGACCTCGGGCTGCATGGACCCGAACCTGGCCGACACGGACGGCGACGGCCTTAACGACGGGGTCGAGGACGGGGACACGGACGGGGTGGTGGACTCGGGCGAGACCGACCCCTGCGACGCGGACAGCGACGACGACGGGATACCCGACGGCTACGAGGTCCAGCACGGGTTGTCGGTCCTGGCCAACGACGCCGCCGGAGACCTTGACGGCGATTCCCTTACCAACCTGGCCGAGTACGGCTCCGGTACATCGGCCGACGACGCGGACAGCGACGACGACGGCATGGGCGACGGCTGGGAGGTCAAGGCCTCCTCCTGCGGTCTCGATCCCCTGGCGGGAGACTCGAGCTCGGACGCCGACGCCGACGGTCTCAAGAACCTTTACGAATACGTTCTGGGCGCCGATCCCTGCGACCACGACACCGACGGGGACGGGTTCTGCGACGGGGACACGGCCACGTACGACGGGGACACGGTCCTTTGCGTCGCGGGCGAGGACATGGACGATGACGGGGTCCGCGACTCGGACGAGACGGACGCGACCAAGGCCGACACCGACGGCGACGGGCTTTGCGACGGCGACACCTCGGTGTACGACGGCTCGACGCTGATCTGCTCTCGGGGGGAGGACCTTGACCGGGACAAGACGGTGGACCCGACCGAGACGGACCCGACGGTTTACGACACGGATGAGGACGGCCTCAGCGACGGCGTCGAGTACGGCCGCTCGACCGACCCCAGGGATTGCGACTCCGACGACGACGGGCTTTGCGACGGCGACGCCTCGGTGTACGACGGCTCGACCCTGATATGCTCGAGCGGCGAGGACCTGGACGGCGACGGCGCGGTCGACCCGGGCGAGACCGACCCGATGGACCCGGACACGGACGACGACGGCCTTAACGACGGGGAGGAATCGAATTACGGAGCCGATCCTCTGGACTGGGACACCGACGACGACGAGATACCCGACTATTACGAGGCGCTCAACTACGGCCGGACGACGGACCCCCTCGATCCGCTCGACCCGAGCGACGGCCTCACGGCGGACTTCGACTCCGACGGCAACCCCAACTGCCACGAGTACTGGAACGGGACCGACCTGTGGACCGAGAACGTGGACGGCGGCACGGGCTGTTTCTGCTGGGCCGACTCGGGCAGCACCGTCTCGGCCGACGGCATCATCTCTCCCCTCGACGTGAGCGCCCTCAGTTCCCGCGTTTCTCTTAAGAGCGTTTCCTATACCGGGATACTCCCCAATAACGGCGACTCCCAGGAACTGGACATGGACGAGATCATCTCGCCCCTGGACCTTAGCGTCCTCAAGCAGATGGTCGCCCTTCAAACGACCGCGGGCAACCCGAGCATACCGGTCGAGATCGAACTGGTGGGGTCATCCACCATATCGGCCCAGGTGGGGTTCACCTGCCGGATAACGGTGGGAGTGCTAAACGCCTCGTCCAACTACACGGCCGCCATGGGCGTGATCTTCGAGCTTGACGGGGACAGCTCGACCGGCGACGCGGTGATACTCGGCGGCGAGGGGGGCGCGGGGGAAGGACGATACGACGTCTCGGGCGCCATCGCCTCGGGAGGACGCTCGAGCGTGGTCCTCAGGATCGAGAGCGCGGGCACTATTTTCGTGGACGCCCGGCTTCCCGGATGCGGCTCGGGCGGAAAGGGACGCTACAGTCCCGGCGTGGCCAAAGCACGGGTGGCGACGGTTACCGCCGATTGACGGATATGGAAGAAGAATATGGTCGATTCCAGCCGGCCTCGAGGGGTCGGCTGGAATTTTTTTCTCTAAAGTGGAATAATATAAACGGAAGAGCGGCCCAACGCCCTTCAGCCGGTCCAAGGCGGATGAGCGAGTCGTTTACACGGGGACTTCAAAAGGAACGCGCTGGCGGCATGAAAACCCATAGCACAGGGGAACCGATCGAGTCGCAGGGCGGCGTCATCAGGGACACCATCCTGATTCTGGCCGGTGACCACGATCTTCGCTCGAACATTCGCTCCTCCCTCGAGAGCGGCGTCAAGGACGTCGAGATAGCCGAGGCCCTCTCCGGCGACGATGGCTGGAACCGCGTCATCTCGGGGGGAGTGACGCTGGCCATTGTGGCCACCAGCGCGGGCGACACGCGGGCCATGGACTTCATGCACCGGGTCAAGCTCCACCGCCTGGGGGTGAAGACCATCGTGATCTCGGGATCGGCCAGCGCCCAGGAGGTGGTCGAGCACATCAAGGCCGGGGCCCACGATTTCATCGAGCGTCCATTTTCCCCCGAGCACCTTGTCTCCAGCGCGAGCGAGATACTTGAGGTCCTTCGGCAGGAAAGGATCGAGATTCATAACGCCAGCCCGGCCTCGGACAAGGAACTTATCGGCAACGCCCCTCCCATCAGGACCATCCGGGACCTCATAGGCCAGGTCGCGCCGACCAACAGCACTATTCTCGTCACCGGCGAGTCGGGCACGGGCAAGGAGGTGGTGGCCCGGGCCATCCACCGGCGCAGCAAGCGCAACGGCCAGCCCTTCGTGGTGGTGGACTGTGGAGTGATCCCTGCCGGCCTGGTCGAGAGCGAGCTGTTCGGGTACGTGTCGGGGGCCTTCACCGGGGCCTCGGGCGACAAGCGCGGCCTGCTCGAGCAGGCCCACAAGGGAACGGTTTTCCTGGACGAGGTGGGCGAGTTTCCCCTCGACCTCCAGGTCAAGCTGCTGCGGGTGCTCCAGGACGGGGAGATAAGGCGGGTGGGCTCGGACAAGGTTTCCAAGCTGGACCTTCGGGTGGTGGCGGCCACCAACAAGGAGCTCGAGCGGGAGGTGCGGCTCGGCCGCTTCCGCCAGGACCTTTATTACCGGCTGAACGTGGTCCACATCACCATGCCCCCCCTGCGGGACCGTTCCGAGGACATCGAGTCCTTCGTTCATTACTTCCTTCAGAAATACCAGGAAGAATACGGGCATAACATCCGGGGCATCACCCGCGGGTCCATGTCCATGTTCAGGAACTACGAGTGGCCCGGCAACATCCGGGAACTCGAGCATACCATGCTCCAGATCATGGCGCTGCACAACCGCAAGACCATCATCGAGGAGCGGGACCTTCCCATGTTCCTCGAGCGGCGCGGCCACGAGCGGCAGCGGCGCTTCCTCGAGGACGCCCTCGACCTCAAGCTTTCGCTCGACGACTACGCCCGCGAGTTCGTGCGCATGTTCGAGTCCGAGTACTCGGAAAAAGACCTGGCCGTGGCCCTGGGCATCACCACCAAGACCCTTTGGCAAAAGCGCAAGAAATGGGGCATCCCGCGCAAGAAGGGCTAGTCCGAAATCGACTTCCTCCCCGGCGGTCTTTTCCCATCGGCCTTTGGCTTGTTCCGGCGCCGGCTATCCTTGTCCGCGAGCCGGGCCGATGCTATATTCTTTTCGTCAGGAGGTCATAAATGGAAATCATCTGCGAAAACTGCGGCTTCGTCCACAAGGAGGACCCCGGCAAATTTTGCGAGCGTTGCGGCCGGGTGCTCGAGCGCTTCCACATGGCGGAGGAGGGTGACGACTCGAACGACCATATCCGTTGCGGCAAGTGCGGCATGAGAAACACGGCCGACGTAAACGTCTGCCAGAACTGCGGGGAGTTACTGCATAAGCCGAATTTTTGAATACGCGGGAACGCGGAAACGGTCCTCTTTCCGGGCGCGAGGGATCGGGGCCGGACGGGCGCTCGAGTTCTCGCTTCTGCTGACGGCGGCCTCGGGGCATTCGGCCCTGGCCCTGACGGGCGAGATCAATCCCTTCCACGTGGCGGTCATGGCCTTATCCCTGGCGGCCGCTTTCCTTTTTCGCCGGCCGGCCGAGAGGGTCCCCCCCCTGGCCTGGAACGCCGCGCTCATAATCCTTTTGCTGGTCACGCTGGCCATGGCCCTGGCCCCGCCGAGGGACTTCGCCTCCGTGTTCCACGCCATCGCCTATTTCCTCGTTTACGTCACCATCATAAGGCTCTTTACCAGGCGGACCGGCCGCGACGACCTCGTGCTTTTACTCCTGGCTTTCCTCGAGGTATCCGCCGCCGGCGTGATGACCATTTCGCCCGCCTTCCTTTTCTCCGTTTTCGCGTTCATGGTCTCGGCCCTTTCCAGCCTGACCCTTTTCAGCCTGCGAGGGGAGAGCGAGAAGCTGGAGGAGAACCGTGAAGATTTCGAGCTCAGGCTCGGCCGCCGTCCTCCATCCGACACCGGGTCCAAAGCCTCGGCCCTGGAGCGGGAAAGACTCCCTTCCCTTTTCCCCGTCTTTCCCCTTGCCTCTTCCCTGGCCATTCTTCTGGCGGGGGCCTTGTTTTTCTTCGTCATTCCCCGGGTGGGCCGGAGTTTCTTCTCCTGGCGGACGGGCATACACTCGCGGGTGGCGGGCTTTTCCGACGTCGTGCAGCTCGGCTCGGTGGGGGCGATCAAGCGGGGCAACGCCATGATCATGCGGGTGAAAATCGAGGGCGGGGCCCCCAGTCCCCTTTACCTTCGAGGCATCGCGCACGACCATTACGAGGGGGGAAGATGGAGCGACAAGCTCGGTTATAAGCGCATCCACTACTACGGATACGGGGAGGCCGTAAGCGTCAGGGACATAAACGTCGATCGCGGCGTGATCAAGCAGGAGATTACCCTCGAGCCCATCGACCACGACTTCCTCTTCGCCGCGCCCATGGTCGAGTCGGTCTCGGCTCCTTTCCAATTCCGCGGAATAGTGGAGTACTGGAACGGTTATATCGGGTTTCCGCTGGCCACTCCCATTTACGACCGGATCGTCTACACGGCATGGTCCAGCCCTCCCCCCCAATCTATCGAGGCGTGCAGGGAGGCATGGGCGAGCGCGGACGACCTCGGGTGGCTGGAGAGCCACTATCTCCAGGTTCCCTCCGGCGCGGACGACATACGCGAGTTGGCCGAGGACGTGGTGAGCGGAGAGTCGGACCCCTGCCAAAAAGCCTGGAAGATAAGGTCCTTCTTGTCGAGCGAATACTATTACGATCTCGATACGCCCTCCGACCGCGCCCCGGACCCGGTAAAGGATTTTCTCTTCGAGTCCAAAAGAGGATACTGCGAGCACTTCGCCACCTCCATGGCCCTCATGCTCAGGTCGGTGGGAGTTCCCTGCCGCCTCGCCGCGGGTTTCCTGGCCGGCGACGACTACAACACCATAGACAAGTACTATACGGTCCGGGAAAAGGACGCCCATACCTGGGTGGAAATGTACGCCCCCGGTGGAGACTGGTTCATCATGGACCCTACCCCCGCCGGACCTCCCGCCAAAAGCCTGCACCCCGCTCTCCGCCGGCTCCAGGAAACCCTCGAGGCCTTTAAATACAGGTGGGACAGGTGGGTGGTCGATCTGAGCCTGCGAGACCAGTACCAACTGGCCCTGGCCGTCAGGCAAAGAGGCAACATGGCGGGAAGAAGGGCGCTCCAGGCCCCCTCCGAGATAGCGTCACTCGTTAAATCGGCCCTGTCCAGTCCCGCGGCGTGGGCCGCCGTTTTTCTGGCTCTGGGCGCCTACCTGGTCTGGGTCAAAAGACTGGGACCCGCGCTGGGCAAGGGAAAACTCGAAGTAGGCTCGAATGGGAGGCTGGCGGGCGAATACGCCAAGCTCGCGCGCCGGGCCGAAAAAGAAGCGGGCCCGCGCAAGTCGAGCGAGACGGCCCTCGAGTTATCGAGGAATCTTTCGCGCCGTTCCTTTTCCTTCGCCGACTCTTTCCACCGGGCCACGGTCCTTTACCTTAAGGCAAGGTACGGTGGCCAACCGAACGAGGATGAGGCCCTGGAGTCGATAAAGGAAGCCTCGCGCCGGATGGGCGGGTAGCATATCGCCAATTTTGGCTCTCTTTGGTTGACTTCGCTTTTCGCTTCAATTGACAGTCCGGCTTTTTGATTGATAAACTAATGAGATAGCATGGCGACGATACTGATAGTTGACGATAACCGGATGATACTTCAGGCCCTTTCCGACCAGTTGGAAAAGGAGGGCTTTGACACGGAGGTGGCTATTAACGGGGAGGAGGCCCTCGAGTTCCTCCAGTACGAGCGCCCCGACCTTATCATCATGGACATCGTGATGCCGGGCATGACCGGAGTCGAGGCCACCGAGAAGATTCGGGCCAACCCGGAATTGAACGCCATCCCCGTCGTCGCCTTCACCTCGCAGTCGAACCGGGGACAATGGGGCGAGTTGTTCGACGATTACCTCATCAAGCCCTTCGGGTTCGACGAGCTGATGAGCATCATCAGAAGGTTCGTTGGCGACGACTCGAGATGAGTCCCGTCTCCTCGATCGGCGGGGAAGGTCCCACATGAAGAAACTTGTCTTGTCATTGGCCGCCTTGGCGCTTGTCTTTTCCTCCGGATGCGGCTACAAGCTGGTGAGGGAAAGCGACGCCGCCCTGCCCTCGGGCGTTAAGAGCGTGAGCGTGAAGCTCGTAAAAAACCAGACCATCGAGGCGGGGCTGGAGGACGTCTTTACCCAAGAGTTGATCCGCAGGCTCGAGAGCGACGGCAGGATCGACGTCCGCCGTGACGGCTCGGCCGAGGCCGGTCTCGAGTGCGTGATCACCGATCTTAACGTCCGTCCCAAGACCTACTCGGCCCAGGGCCGTATCTCGGTGGAGGAGGCGGAGATGAAGACCAGGTGCAAGCTGGTCATCCCCGACTCCGAGAGCGTGATCTGGAAGACGGGTACCATCGTTTCCCGCGAGGAATACCCGGTGGGTAACGACTACATCCTCAATGAGGAGGCCAAGGAGAGGGCCATCCTGGAGGCCTGCGTCGATACCTCGGAATCGATCAGGAGCCGGCTCCTGGACTCCTTTTAATCCGGCGATCGTCCGCGCCAAAATTGAATCAAGATGAAGTCAAACGACGCGTCCGATTTTTTTTCTTCTCTCAAGAAGTCCGATCCTCTTCCGGTCTACCTGTTCCACGGGGAGGACTCCCGCCTTATCGGCAAGGCCCTCGAGGCGGTCGTCAAGAAGGTGGACCTGGGCGACTTGTCGGATTTCAACTCGGACTTTTTCCACGGTAAGGAAAGCGACCCTGGCTCGGTCATCGCCGCGGCCCGCACTCTTCCCATGATGGCCGACAGGCGCCTGGTGGTGGTCAAGCGGGTGGACGAGTGGAAGGGCAAGGCCCGCGAGGCGCTTCTCGATTACTTGCTCGACCCCTCCCCCACCACGGTCCTGGCCATGAGCGCCGAGGGGCTATCCCTGCGGGGGGCCTCAGCCAAAAAGGAGGACAAGGACCTCGAGAAGGCCGTGAACAAAACGGGCCAGGCCGTCAGGTTCGCCCGACCCAGCAGGGCCCGGCTTCCCGCGGTAATCCGGGAGATGTTCGCCGAGAGGGGCAAGAGGATCGGGGGTGAGGCGGTGGACCTGCTGATCGACCTGGCCGGCGACGAGACCCGGGGCCTCGAGCACCAGGTGGACAAGGTCGCTATTTTCGTGGGCGAGAAAGACGCGGTCAGCCGCCAAGACGTGCTCGAGGCCGTGGCCGACGTCAAGGAGGCGAACGTCTTCGAGTTCACCGACGCCATTGGGGCCCACGACCTGGAGGGGGCCCTCCGGTCCTACCGCCGGATGCGGGACCAGGGACAGGAGCCGCTCATGATCCTGGCCATGCTCGCCCGGCACTTCAGAAACCTCTGGCGCATAGGCGAGTTGGCCGAGGAGGGGGAATCCCCCGTGGCCATCGCCAAGAGGCTGAAGATGAACGAGTGGGTGGTGAAGAAGTCCTATATGCCCCAGCTTCCCAATTTTCCTCTAACCGGGACGGGCGGCGTCATGAAGGCGCTGGCCGACCTCGATATTCAGCTTAAAAGCACGAGGACCGACAGGGAAGTGGTATTTGAAAGGACCGTTATCCGACTTTGCTCGGGTAAGCTATGAGGCCTTTACCGCCGCGACCGCCCTCGAGAGCCTGGATTTATAGCGCGCCGCCGTGTTGCGGTGAAGCACGTTCTTGCTCACGGCGTTGTCGATCGAGCGGATGGCCTTGTCCAGGGCCGCTCCGGCCGCCTCGGCGTCGCCTTTCCCGACGGCTTCCCGCACTTCCCGCACGCGGTTCCTGTAGTGGGTCCGAACGCTTTTATTCCTGAGGCTTCGCTTTTCGTTCTGCCTGATTCTCTTTAACGCGTCTTTATGATGAGCCAATTTATATCCTCCAAAAAGTTCATGAACACGGAAATAATTATTTTATAGCTTATTCCGGACAAGTCAAGCCCAAAGGGCGCTCGATAGCCTGGGAAAACTTTTTCGGCCCGGCCTTTATTTAAACTGCCCTATAAGCGACTCGACGATGGGCTCGAGGAAGTCGATCTCCTTTTGGGGTATCTCCAGGAGGGACTGCCCCGTCATGTCGGCCTGCCTGATGGACTCGGAAAAGGGGATGTGGCCGAGGAACTGGTAATCCTTCAGGTTTTCCTTCAAAAATTTCAACTCGTCCTCGCTCTGGACCTTCGAGGCCACCACCCCCAGCTTCTTGATCCCAAGGTCTGCCGCCAGCCTCTTTATCGAGGCGGCCGTGTCAAGGGAGCGGCGGCCCGGCTCGACGACCACGATCATCATGTCCGTGCCCATGGCCGTGCCCCGGCCCAAGTGCTCGAGGCCCGCCTCCATGTCCAGGATCACGGCGTCCTTATTATTTAGAAACAAATGACTTAACAGCGCCTTAAGCATGCTGGACTCGGGGCAGATACAACCGTGGCCGCCGCCCTTTACCGTGCCCAGCACCATGAGCTTTATCTTCTCGTGCTCCTTGGCCAGCTTGTCGGGAAGGTCATTGACCGCGGGGTTCATGTTAAAGAACCCGCCGATGGTACCGGGCTTGGCCCCGGTCCGCTCGAAAATAAGGTCCTTCATGTTGGCGATGGGCACGATGGACTCGGGCTCGGGCATGCCCAAGGCCCCGGCCAGGTTGGCGTCGGGGTCGGCGTCGACCATGAGCACCGAATAGCCTTTATCCCTCAGCCTTCTGGCCAAAAGCGTGGATAATGTGGTTTTTCCGACTCCGCCTTTTCCGGTCACGGCTAACTTCATTTTACGAACCTCCCCTCTTTAAAACCGCCATACGGGTAACTTACGACTCTTATATTAATGTAATCACTATTGGAGAAATGAAAAGGGCCGAGAATCATCCGCCCAGGCACAGCTTGTCCCAGTTCTTTACGTCCTTGGCGATCATCACGTCGAACCAGGTCTCGAGGCAAATCTGCATGTACTCGCGGCGGTCGAACTCGCCCCTGTCCCCCGCGGCCTCCCAGGCGGCGTTTAAAAAATTGGTCTCGTACCTTTCCTTGAAGCGGTTGATACGGACCTCGGACCACCTTTTCAGGCCCTTCTTGATCCAATGGCCCAGGGGCACGACCAGCCCCATCTTGTCCGCCCTTTGCAGGACCGCCTCCGGGACTATGCCCTTCATGGCCCTTCTCAGGATGACCTTGCTGGTCAGGCCGTCCACCTTGAGGGCCGGCGGCAGCTTGAAGGCGAACTCCACCACCCGGTAATCAAGGAAGGGGTTCCGGTTCTCGATGCCAAAGGCGGCGGTGGCCCGGTCGTCCATGGCCAGCACCGAAGGCAGGGCCAGGTGGAGGTCCGCGTAACCCATCTTGTCGATAAGGTGCTCGTGACGCGAGAAAAGCTCCCACACCTTTGCCCTCACTTTGGGATCGACCCCGGGCCCCCTGCTCATGAGCGAGTAATAACGGTCCGGCGGGTCGCAGAACATCTGGGGGTTCCAGAAATGGCGCGCCAGGGGAAGGTAGAGGTTGAAAACCTCCTCCCTGCCCAGCCGGTCCTCGGCCAGCATCATCAAATACCGGACGTGACCCCCGAAAAGCTCGTCGGCCCCCTGCCCGATAAGCACGGCCTTGGCCCGCTTCGAGGCCTTGCGCGCCGCCATGAAGGCCGCCAGGCTCGAGGCGCTGGCCACGGGCTGGTCCAGGTGATAGATGATCCCGGGCAGAAGGCCCTTAAGGTCCGCCGGCTTGGGCCGGATGACGTGAAGCCTCGAGCCCGCCTTCTCCGCCACCATGCGGGCCAGCACAAGCTCGTCGTAGGCCTCGCCCGCGTCGCTGAAGCTGACCGCGTAGGCGTCCTCCGTCTTCGCCAGGCAGGCCAGGCAACTCGAGTCCAGGCCGCCCGAGAGCATGACCGCCACCGGCACGTCGCCCTTCATGCGCAGCTTGACCGAGTCCTCCAGGAGCCAGCGCAGCTCGTCCACGTATTCCCGGTTCTTCTTGTAAGGGCCCGTATGGGTCGGGACCTCCCACCACTTCACCAGCTCGAGATCCTTGCCGTCGAAGCTGAGACGGTGGCCGGGCTGAAGCTCCCTCACGTTCGCGAAAAGGGTGTCCCCGAAGAGGGGAGCCTCGAAGTCCCGGAACTCGTCCGTGAAACGAGGCGTGGCAGTGATTTCGGTCAGGATGCTCTTGATCTCGGAGGCGAAAAGCAGCCGGCCGCCCCGCTGGTAATAGTACAGCGGCTTTTCGCCCATGCGGTCGCGGGCCAGGTGTATCTTTTCGCCGTCCCATATGGCCAGGGCGAACTGGCCGTTGAAGCGGTCCAGGCAGGCGGGGCCCCACTGCTCCCAGGCGTGGACCACCACCTCGGTGTCGGTCCTGGTCTTGAACTCGTGGCCCAGGTACTTGAGTTCCAGCTTCAGCTCGGAGTAGTTGAATATGTCGCCGTCAAGGGCCACCCACGTCTTCTGGGTTTCCTCGCTAAGGGGCTGGTACCCGCCCTTCACGTCGATGATGGCCAGCCTCTTCACGCCCAGGCTGAAGGGGCCCTCCATGTAATAACCGGTGTCGTCCGGCCCCCGGTGCCTGAGCACCCGCGCCATCTCCTCGACGTCGCCCTTGCCGTATATGCCGCAAATTCCACTCATGACCGCAAGTTGAAAGTAACACAATTATCGGAACATTTCACAATGGAGCGGCACGGGGAAAGAGGAGGACAGGGATTGGGGCTGATTGATCAGGTTTGTAACGGGTTGGCCATGACCCCTACCAGGGTTTGATTTTATCAGGCATGGAAAGGCAGCGCATAATACGGCTTAGCCACGGGCTGAGTACTGCTATTTCATGAATTATGCGCGGATTGTTCGTAAGCGTCCGGCCAACCACATCTTGTAAATTTCCCTGGGCAATCCATAATGATGCTCATCGAATCGATAGGGAGGGGTGAGTATGCCGAGGGGCGTTGGAGTTGGCGGTGAACGGGCCAGGTTTTGGCGGGGGAAGTTGCGGGAGCATAGTTGGAGCGGTTTTTCGGTGCGCTCGTTTTGCAGGCGGGAGGGATTTTCGCCCGGCAGTTTTTATCGGTGGCGGCGGATTCTTGCGGAGCGAGACGGCGCTGTCGAATCTCGGAGTGGTTTGCCCGCGCCCGACCCGTCGGAGGTTTTCGTTCCGGTTTCCGTTGCCGATGCTCGTGACAAGCCCGCCGGCTCTTCCCTGTTTGCGTGTAACGCGCAGGCGGGCATCGAGTTGGTCTTTCGTTCCGGGCTTTTGCTTCGGGTCGGTCCCGGTTTCGATTCGGAAACCCTGGTCCGGCTGGTCGATCTTCTCGATTAAATGATGCTGAGTCTTCCCCCTTCGGTCCGTATTTTTCTGTGCCTTGCGCCCGCCGACATGCGCCGTTCCTTTGACGGTCTTTTCATGATGGCCGAGTAAATCGTCCGCCAGGATCCGTTTTCCGGCCACCTTTTCGTATTCGTGAACAAGCGCAAGGACCGGCTGAAAGTGCTATACTGGGACCGCGACGGTTTCGCCATCTGGTACAAGCGGCTCGAGGAAGGCACGTTCAGTTTTAAAGACGGCGGCTCGGGCGGGGTTGAGATAGACGCCTCCCAGCTTTCCCTCATCCTCGGCGGCATCGACCTTGGCCGCGCCCAAAACCGCCGGCGATACTCCCGCCGCGCCGAACCATGAACAAGAAGAATCGCAAGCGCTACAATAAAAAGCTTCGAAAGAAGCGGGAAAAAGAATCTTTAATCACGTTTATATTTATTCAGTCTTGGCTTTTTGCCGCCCTTTTAATTTATCTATATCTTCTCTGATATACTCTTTTATTGTTTTTTCATTAATAATAATTTGAGTTATTCTTCCGATATCAGCCGCCGATGCTTTCAAATCCATCATATAAAATCTTGCGGGCTTGACAATCCCATCATCGGTTTCAATTAATGCTTTAATACAAATAGGCCCTTTATCGGGACTGACCTCGAAGCCGGCGTCAATATATATAGAGATTTTACTTCCTTTGGTATCACTAAAAATTGGCCCGTTCTTTGATCGTAAATATTTAAGCAAATATGAATATTCTTCCGCAAAAGGCCAACGTTCACATTGCACTTCACCAGTTAAACAATAAAAGTCATGAGCGAAAAACTCAGAGCCTTCAATATAAGGAAACAAATGTGCAAACAAGTCTATTGATGGGTCACTTTGCTGATTGATTAGATTCTGAAATTCATAGATTGAATCTATCATTTCATCCTTGGTGTAGAATTCACTTCGCGCCGTTCCTCCAACCGATGGAAGGAATGATAAAAGTATGCATGATAATAAAATACGCAAAGCTATTGCTTGTTTTCTCAAACTATTACCCCCATGCAAGAAACTTACCGACTCCCTATCCCGAGGGAACCTCGCGTTGATTAATAACCTGGCGCGTGAAGGCCATCAATTGTCTTTCTTATCTTTTGCTTCTTGAACCATCTTACGCATATCTTCATCGAGTAGGGTATAAATTGATTTGCCATCGATCCAAAATTCCATAATTCTCCCAAAATCAAAAGAACTTCCTTTTGATACCATCATATATAATTTTGCGGACATTATTTTGCCATCGTCAGTTTTAATGAGAGCATTGACATATAAAGGTTTAACCTTGGTTAAAGCTTTAAAATCCGCGTCAATAAAAAATTCTATGCTTTTACCTGAAGACCCTCGATAAATAGGACCGTTTGGCGATCGCAAGTATCTGAACAAACAAGATTTCTCCGCGGCATATGGGTAATGGGGGCAAAGGCTATTATCAATAAAGCATTCCGGTTCATAACAATCGGTTTCTGGTCCTTCCAAACGACATAACAAGCCTATATAATCATCCATATCTGGGTCTTCATCCTGATTGATTAGATTCTGGAATTCATAGATTGTATCTATCATTTCATCCTTGGTGTAAAATTCACTTCGCGCCGTTCCTCCAACCGATGGAAGGAATGATAAAAGTATGCATGATAAACAGACGCGTAAAGCCATGCCTTGTTTTCTCAAAAGATCACCTCCCCCATACACAAAGATCACCGACGTTCCATCCCGCCTCGCGATTTCTGAGTAACCTGGCGGGACGGCCATCAATTGTCCTCCTTATCTTTCGCCATCTCATGCATATCTTCCCTAATTTGAGTTTCAATGTCTTTACCGTTTATCCAAAAATCCATGATTCTACCAAAGTCAAATGAACCTCCTTTAAAAAGCATCATATCAAATTTTGCGGACATTATTTTGCCATCGTCAGTTTTAATGAGAGCATCGATAGGTAATGGGCTAATTTTGGTATTAATTTTGAAATCAGCGTTAATAAAAATTTCGATGCTTTTACCTGACGAACCACGATAAATGGGGCCGTCAGGCGATCGCAAATATCTGAACAGACAAGATTTTTCAGCCTCATAGGGATGAGGGCGGCAGAGGCTTTTATCAATCATGCACTCTCGTTCAACACAAGGAGCTTCCGGCCCTTCTTGAAAACGTAACAAACCTATATAATCGTCATGTATATCAGGATCTTCGGTCTGATTAATCAGCTTTTGGAACTTATAGATTGTATCGATCAGTTCATCCTTGGTGTAGAATTCACTTCGCGCCGTTCCTCCAACTGATGGAAGGAATGATAAAAGTATGCATGATAAGAAGATACGCAAAACCATTGCTTGTTTTCTCAAAATGCTGCCTCCCCCTAAACAAAGCTTTCCGCTGGGCGGCTAATAACGGGTACCCCATAGCTCGCCTATGTGGGCGACCGAAGGGAGCAGGTCGGCGCGTATAACTTTAATACCCGACCCGCGACTTAATATTTTCCAAGCATCACCGCGGGTGAGCGGCGCCCCCATTCTTTGTACCACTCAACCTGCTCGCTATGCTCGCCCATATAGCTGAGCTATATGGGTTACCGGCCGGGCCATCCCTTATGTCGTTTAGGCTTATCTTTCCGTCTGGGTCCTCCACCAGTTCTTGTCGTGCTTGACGTAAAGCTCGAGGAAGACTTTTTGTCCCCAGAAGTTTTCCAGGTCATGACGCGCGGCCGATCCGATCTCCTTGATCATGGCCCCGGCCTTGCCGATGACTATCCGCTTTTGCGTTTCCCGCTCGACTAAAATGGCGGCCTTGATCCTTATCAAGCCGGGAGACTCGGCGAACTCCTCGATCATAACCGCCGTCGAGTAGGGTATCTCCTGCCTCGTTCTCCTGACCACCTTCTCCCGGATGATCTCCGCCGCCCAGAAACGCTCGGCCTGGTCGGTGAGGACGTCGTCGGGAAAGAGGAGAGGACCTTCCTCGAGGAGCCCCGCCACTACCTCGACGAACCGGTCCACGTTGTCTCCCTTCAGCGCTGAAAGTGGCACGATCTCCTCGAAGACGGAGAGCTTGGAGGAATGGTCTATCAAGGGCAGGACGGCGGCGCGATGGACCTTGTCCACCTTGTTGATCGCGAGGACGCGCTTCATCTCCAGCGTCTCGACCAGGTCCAGCGTCAGGAGGTCCTCCTCGGTCCAGGGGTTGTCCGCCTCGATGATCATCACCGCCAGGTCCGCGTCGGCCGCGGCCTTTTTGGCCTCCTTGACCATCATCCGGTTCAGCGGCTTGTTGGACTTGTGGATGCCGGGCGTGTCGAGAAAGATTATCTGGTGGCCGGGCGCGGTATGGATGCCCACGATTTTATTGCGGGTGGTCTGGGGCTTGGGCGAGGTGATGGCGATCTTGGCGCCGAGCACCCGGTTCATGAGGGTGGACTTGCCGACGTTGGGGCGGCCGAGGAGCGAGACGAACCCGCTCTTGAAAGCCGCGTCCTCTTCCATGTTTAGCGAATCCTCTCCCAGTAGGTGGCGGGATCGGCGGAAATCTTGCCGGGGAACCATCCCATGGCGCCGATCTCCCATCTCTGGTGATAGACCATGAGTTTCTTGAAAGGCAGGACGTCGTCTGAGGTCACGCTCATGGTCACGTCCACGATTCCCGGCTCTCCCTCGACGGGCTCGATGGCGTGGACCTGGTACTCGAGGACCCGGTTCCTCTCGAACTTGCGGTCGCGCATGGCCGGAAGCACGGTATCGAGGAAATCGTAATAAGCGTCGCGGTCGGGAAAGAAGTCGGGAAGTCCCTCCTGCTCCTCGTAAACGTCGAGTTCGCGTCCCTTGATGAAATCGTAAAAGGAGTTTATCGCCTCGAGCAGCTCGGGAGACTGGCTGTAGGAATCGAGGACCGTCTCGGGCCGCTTGACGATTTTCATGCGGCTGATCTTATCCCTGGCGTCCTCGACGCGGGTGGGAAGCCACTCGCGGGCCTCCTTTTTGGTCTTTTGCCAGCGGTCGTGAAGCTGGGCCCGGGTGGGCATGGAGGGGATATCCTGCGCGAACGCGCCCGGCGCGAAAAACGCCGCCGCGGCCAGGACCGCTATAAATACAAGAGATTTACTCATTTTCTTCCACTGCCTTTCCTCGTCGTAAGGGACAATTCAATAGTAACCTGGAGGCCTGGTTATATCAAGCCCTCCCCTTTTACCCGACGCGTGAAACTCGCGTTTATAGTGGCTTTACTTGCATGGCGTAATGTTCTATTGTGATTAAAATCCCGGCTATAGCCTCGCGGCGAGATGGCCGGGCAAGACGTTTTCCGCCCGAAAGGGGGTATTTATCATGCGCGATACAGGCGACGGTTTTCGCTCGCGAAGGAGTTTCCTGGCCGACCTTGCCGCCGGGGCCGGGGCGGCCGCTCTACTCGGCGGCGGCTGCGAGACCTTCGACTTCTGGGAGGACATCGCCGTCGGTACCGACAAGGTCACCGATCGCTTTCACCAGTCCATGGCCGGACACGCCAAGGAACTCGTGTTTCCCGAGGCCGACTCGGACGAGTTTTCCTTTTTATGGTTATCGGACATCCACATCCAGGCCGGACGCGGCCACTGGATGAAGGAGCTTGGGGCCTTCGCCGACCAGGTGGGGGCCAGGTTCGTGCTCCACTCGGGCGACGCCGTGGACAAGGGGAACGACCAGAACTTCCAACTGTTCACCACCGTCGTCGATCGAGAGATACCCGTCCCGTTTTTCAACGCCATCGGCAACCACGACCTGTACTCGAAAGGGTGGGACCTGTATAAGTTATACGTGGGACCAAGCGTTTACCGCTTCGAGTACGCCACTTGCGAGTTCATCTTTATCGACGACGCCGCCGGCACCCTGGGCAAGGACCAGATGGACTGGCTGGAGGACGTGCTTTCCCATATCAGCGTGCCCAACCGTTTCGTGCTCGGCCATTACCCGATCTATGACGGTTCCCTGCAGACGCCGTCCTCCATGGGCAACAACGAGGAACGCATGAAGATGATCTCCATGTTCCAGAAGCTGAACGTTAAATACTTCCTGTGCGGGCACAAACACACGGGAGCGCAGTACCATCTTCGGCATACCACCTACCTTATATCCGGGGCCGGCAGCACCTATAAACTGATCCTGCAGGATGAGCCGCACTTTTATCTTTTCGACGTGAGGGGAGACGAGGTGATGAAGCATAAAATCTACTTCGAGGATATAAGGAGCTAGTCATGCCGTGCCTTGACGCGAGAAGAATCACGATGGTCCTGGCGGCCCTGATTTTGCTGACCTGTCCTTTGCTCGTACGTGCCGACTCGGCCAAACCCGAGGGGTACCCGACGGGGGCCATGGTCCGCCTCGATTACCTCTATCTCGAGGACGCCACGCAGGAAGAGTATTACGCGGGCTTCACCTTTGCCTACGACACGGACGGCAAGTGGTTCAACCCCAGGGCGGGCATAAGGCTGAGGGCCGACGACGGCCAGATAAGGGCCTACTTCGCGGGCAACGACTTTATCATCACCAGGCGTCTTTCAGCGGGGGCCAGGCTCACCCACGCCGAGTACGGCGACTGGGAAACGGCCATCAACTCCCTTTGCGGATACGTGACGTATCGGCGCTGGTGGTTCCGGGTCGGCCTGGGCCTGGGCTACGCGGCGGTGATACTGGAGGGGCCCTATCAAAACCCCATCGAGTTCGGAACGGAAATGCCCGAGACCAGGTTCCTTTACGACCTCTCGATAAGGCCCCATTACAAGGACTTCGAGCTTGACGTGGGACTGAAAAACTTCGACGACTTCGACGTCAACGGTTTCGACGACAACGGCTATCATCTCGAGCCCATCTGGCACGTGACCGACAATACCGCCGTCAGCGCCAAGTACGAGAAGAGGTTCGCCGGCGTCTTCATCAACATGATAAACGTGAGCAGCGAGTCCTGGACCGTTTCCGTCGAGCACCGCTTCGACTAGGTCGGGAGATAAGCATGATCGATCTTCACATGCACACTATTTGGAGCGACGGCGAACTGGTTCCCGCCGAGATGACCCGCCGCGCCCGGGCCAGGGGCGTCCGGGCCCTGGCCCTTACTGACCACGTGGACCAATCCAACGTGGAGGTCGTGGTCCCCGCCCTGGTGAAGTTCGTGGCCGAGACGAAAAGATACATGGACGTCATCGTGCTCCCGGGCATGGAGATTACTCACGCGCCTCCCCAGACCATCGCCGCCCTGGCGAAGAGAGGGCGCCAGCTGGGGGCCAAGTGGATAGTGGTACACGGCGAGACGGTGGTCGAGCCGGTCCCGCCTGGTACCAACCTGGCGGCGATCAAGGCCAGGGTCGACCTCCTGGCCCATCCCGGCCTCATCACCGAGGAGGAAGTAAGGCTGGCCGCCAAGAACAACGTCACCCTCGAGATTACCGCCCGTAAAGGCCACTCCCTCTCGAATGGAAGGCTCGCCGCCATGGCCAGGAAGCTGGGCGCGGCCATGATACTCAACACCGACTCCCACTCGCCCGGGGACCTGATCGACGAGGCCTTCGCCCGGACCGTGGCCCTGGGCGCGGGCCTGTCATCCCGGGACTTCGGCCACATGCTGGCAAGATCGGAGGAACTGGTGAAAAAAGCATTGAAAAGGAAAGCGCAAAAATGAGCAACCTCACGCAAAGACTGATCAGCGCCGCCGTTATCATCCCCGCACTTATTTACCTGTTTTACAAGGGCGGGACGCCGTTCATCGTCCTGATCGAGGTGGTCATCGTCCTGGGCATGGGCGAGTTCTATCGGATGGTCGAGGCCCGCGGGCTGGCGCCGCAAAAGGGTATGGGTACCCTTGGCGCCCTGGCCTTGGGTCTCACCGCCACCACCGGGCGGTTGGACTACATGGCCCTATGTCTATCCATCGTCGCCCTCGTCATCCTGGCCAACCAGTTAAGGAGCCTCGACCTGACGTCCACCATAATAGGCATGGCCGTGACCCTCCTCGGCGTCGTTTACGTCGGGTGGTTCCTGTCTCACGCCATACTCCTTCGCTTCCCGCCCGAGAGCGCGAACGACCTGGGGTTCTTCTTTATCATCCTCACCATCGCCGGGACCTTCATGGCCGACGCCGGCGCCTATTTCACGGGACGGGCCTACGGCAAGAAAAAGCTCGCGCCCTTTATCAGCCCGGGCAAGACCGTGGAGGGCGCCATCGGCGGCGTAGTCGGCGGCACGGCCGGCATTATCGCGACCAAGCTGGTCTTCGACTGGTTCATCTTCGAGCCGCCCGGGACCATGATGCCTCTCATTCACTGCGTGGTCCTGGGTCCTTTTTTCGTGGCGGCCACCATCGTGGGCGACCTGGCCGAGTCGATGATGAAGCGCGACGCCAATATCAAGGACTCGGGAAACCTCATTCCCGGCCACGGCGGGATCATGGACAGGCTCGACTCGATACTTTTCGCCCTGCCCGCGGCCTATTACTACCTGGCCTTCGTCGTGTACCGGTAGGCTTATGATCATCGAGCACAAGGGCGTCTGGCCCGTAATAGACGAGACCGCCTTTATCGAAAGCACCGCGGTCGTGGCCGGCGACGTCGAGATCGGACCCTATAGCTCGATCTGGTTCTACTCGGTGGTGAGGGGCGACGTCAATTACGTCCGTATTGGAGAGCGGACCAATATCCAGGACGGGTCCATCGTCCACGTCACCCTCGAGAGGTGGCCCTGCATTATCGGGTCGGAAACGACCCTCGGACACCGCGCCCTGGCCCATGGATGCACCATCGGCGACCGCTGCCTCATTGGCATGGGAGCGATAGTGCTGGACGGGGCCGAGGTCGGCGACGGAAGCATCGTGGCCGCCGGAGCGGTCGTGCCGCCGGGCATGAAAGTCCCCCCCGGCAAACTGGCCGCGGGAGTGCCCGCCAAAATCATAAGGGACGTCAAGGAGACGGACCTTCATTTCATCCGGGAGCCGCTCGAGCAATACATCGCTCTGAGCCACGACTATAAGGACAGGAACTCGGGCCGCTGAGCCTTCCGGTCCACCTTTTCCGGAGGCCGTGATAAAATTTCAGCATGGCCAAGGTCCTGGCGGTCGAGCCTTTTTACGGGGGCTCTCATCAATCCTTCATCGACGGACTGATCGAGCGGTCGAGACACGAGTTTCGGCTTCTCACCCTGCCGCCCTATTTCTGGAAATGGCGCATGAGGGGGGCCGCCGTCACCATGAGCCGCGCGGCCCGGGAGTCGGACTTCGAGCCCGACCTGGTCTTCTCCTCCGACATGCTGAGCCTGGCCGAGTTCAAGGCCCTTTATCCTAAAGCAATTCCAAGCGTGCTTTACATGCACGAGAACCAGCTCTCCTATCCCGCGCCGGAGGAGAGCCAACGTGACGTCCACTTCGGCTTTACCAACCTGACCTCATGCCTGGCCGCCGACTTCGTGGTCTGGAACTCCAGGTCCCATCGCGACTCCTTTCTGGAGGCCCTGCCCGGGTTCCTATCCCTCATGCCCGATCACGCGCCCCGCGGAGTCGAGTCGATAATAGAAATAAAGTCGAGGGTCATATACCCGGGCGTGGACCTCGAGTCCATCCTGTCCGTCCCCGCCGAGGACGACGGCGGCCCGCCCATTATCCTGTGGAACCATCGCTGGGAGTTCGACAAGGACCCGGAGCAATTTTTCAAGGCCCTGGAGGAAGTGGAGAAATCGGGCCATGATTTTCGTCTGGCCATATTGGGCGAGAACTTTCAGGTCAAGCCCGAGGCTTTTCTCGCCGGCAAGGAAAGGTTCAAGGACCGGGTGGTCCAGTTCGGCTTCGTGAAGGAAAGGTCCGAGTACGCGGCCTGGCTTCGACGTTGCCGGGCGTCCGTAAGCTGCGCCATCCAGGAGAACTTCGGCATCGCGGCGGTCGAGGCCGCGGCCGCCGGGGCCTTTCCCATCTGGCCGGACAGGCTGAGTTATCCCGAGCTGTTGCCGCCCGGCCGCCGGCGGGACCACCTGTACTCGGATTTCCCGGAACTTGTGTTAAAATTAAAGCTGGCCCTGGATAAAGCGAGCCCGGCAATTCCCGTCCAAGACGGCTTGACAAGCCACATGATGAAATTCGACTGGTCGAGCGTGATCGGAGAATACGACGCGCTTTTCGAGGCCGCCGCCGAATCATGACGACGCGTATCTCCGGCGAAAAGGGATCGCGCGCGCCAAAGAGGGCGGCAAGCCGAAGAAGGAAAAAATGTCTGAAAACCTGCAAACCGTGCGAGTAAACTTAAGTCGTCCCGCTGACGACTCCTACGATATCTTTATCGGCGTGGACCTGATGGAGAAGGCCGCTCGCGACCTTGCCGCCTCCCCTCTCGGGGACCGGTACGTGGTTGTGTCCGACGCCAAGGTGCTCAAGCTTTACGGCAACAAGTTGACCGAGATCATGCGCGACTTCGGGCTGAAGGTCGACCGGATCGGTTTTCCCCCCGGCGAGGAATCCAAGAGCCGCAAGATGAAGAACTTCATCGAGGAGCACATGCTGGGCATGGGTCTGGGCCGTGATTCCTGCGTGGTCGCCTGCGGCGGCGGGGTGACGGGAGACCTGGCCGGGTTCACGGCCGCCACCTACATGCGCGGCGTTCCCTGGGTCCAGTACCCGACCTCGCTCCTGGCCATGGTCGACGCCAGCATAGGCGGCAAAACCGGCATCGACGTGCCGGAGGGCAAGAACCTGATCGGCGCGTTCCATCAGCCCAAGGCCGTTTACATCGACGCTGCCTGCCTCGAGACGCTTCCCCGCCGCCAGATAACCTCGGGCATGGCCGAGGTGGTCAAGCACGCCATGATCAAGGACAAGAAGTATTTCGGCCTGCTCGAGAACCGGGCCGAGGCCATGCTCGAGGGCGACGAGGAGGCCCAGGTGCAGATCATCGCCCGAAGCTGCGAGATCAAGGCCGAGGTGGTGAGCAAGGACGAGAAGGAGGCGGGTCTGAGGAAAATCCTGAATTACGGCCACACCCTGGGACACGCGGTCGAGGCCGTCTCCGGCTACTCCCTGCTTCACGGCGAGGCCGTCAGCCTGGGCATGTCCATGGAGGGCGCCCTGGCGGAGTCGCAGGGCATACTCGATCCCAAGGACCTGGAGCGGCAAAACGTCCTCCTGAAAAACCTCGGGCTGCCCGTGAAGGCCAACGTCGTGTTAAGGGCCCTCATCGGGAGGCAGATACGGCCCAAGGAACTGTTGGACTACACTCACGCCGATAAAAAAGCCCGGCAGGGAATAGTCGAGTACGTGCTTCCGGCCAAGATCGGGACCATTAAGAAAGCCGGCGCCAAGTCAGCCAAGTACACCATGGGCATGGACGACAAGCTGGTGCTGAATTTCCTGAGGAAGACCTTCCGGTAATAAACGGGATTAAACCCGGCGGCCCTATTTCAGCGACGCCGCTTTTTCGGCAATCCGGATCATGTTGAGGGACGAGCCCAGCTTGAGGTTGTCAAGGCTCATCCAAATCTGGAACGCTCGAGGATGGGTGGGGTCCATTCTTATCCGGCCCACCAGGGCCTCGTCGCTGTCCATGGCCAGGAGGGTATCCGGGTATCCGCCATTTTCGGGGTCGTCCATGACCGAAAGGCCGGGCGCCGAGTCCAGCGCCTTCTTTATTTCCCCGGGAGTCGCGTCCTCATTGAGCTCGACGTTAAGGGACAAGGCGAGTCCGCAGAAGACCGGCGCCTGGGCCGCCGTGAGGCAGATGGGAATATCCTGGCCCATGAGCCGCGCCAGTTCCGCCGCCGGACCTGACTCGGCTTCCGCGTTTCCCTCACCGTCGAAGGGTCCCACCTGGGGGAAGAGGTTAAAGGCGGCCCTTCTTGGAAATTTCTCCACCGTCAGGTCCCTCTGGCCGTAGATATCCACGGTCTGGTTTCCGTGCTCCTCGAAGCCGCCGCCTCCAATGGAGGTCGAGCCATGGATAGTGGTCGCGATTACCCGCTCCACCCCCCACGACTTCTCCAGAGGCGATACAAGCAGGGCAAGGCCAGAGGCGGTGGCGGAAGGGATCGAGATTATGCGCTTTTCGTCCAGCGCTCCCGCTACCTCGTCCAGGTTCAAGTCGGCCACGACAAGGGAAGCCGCGGGGTCGAGCCTGAAAGTCGAGGAAGCGTCAATGACCGCCGCGCCGTACTTGGCGGCCGACTCGGCCATGTCCCTTGCGACCATGGGATGAGCGGCAAAGAAGATAATGTCCATCCCCCGATAAAATTCGGCGGAGAGGGGCTCGACCCTGATCTCGTCGTCGTTGAAGGGCAGCTTTTCGCCGGCCGTGTTATATGACGCGAAAAGCCTGAGCTCGGAGACGGGAAAATTCCTCTCCTCCATCCTGACCAGGAGTTCCTTGCCCACCAGGCCGGTCGCGCCCACCAGGGCGACGGTAAATCGCTTTTCGCTCATCACTCTTTAACCAGGCCGCCGGGAAAGAGCGGGCTCACTTGATAAGTCCTTTTTCCGCCAACTCTCCCACTCCCTTGTCGACGAGGTCAACCACGCCCTCCTCCTCGACGGCCCAGTCGAGAAACACGGGCAGGCCCCGCTCGAAGCTTGTCTCGGCCTTGAAGTTCAACACGTTCCCGAGGCGCGTCACGTCGGCGTAGCAATGGCGTATGTCTCCCGACCGGAACTGACCGCGTATTTCGTGATCCATGTCGCCGCCCAGGCCGTCCCTTACCGCCTCGGCCACCTGGATGACGGAGAGGGGCCGGCCGGTGCCCACGTTAACGGCCACCGCGTCTTTACCATCCCACTCGAGGGCCGCCAGGTTGGCCCGAGCGATGTCGCGAACGTAGGTAAAGTCCCGCCGCTGCTCTCCATCCTCGAAGATGATCGCCGGCTTCTTGGTCAATACCCGGGAGGCCACGATGGCCAGAAGGCCCGTGTATGGATTGCTCAGCGCCTGTCTGGGCCCGTAAACGTTGAAGTAACGAAGGGCCACCGTCGGTATTTTATAAGCTCTTCCCACCACCAGGGCCAGGTCCTCGGTGGTCTTCTTGCCGATCGCGTATACGGACTCGGATATCCGTGTCTTGCCCTCGTCGGTGGGAACGGCCTCGAGCTTCTCCCCACAGTCGCAGCGGAGGTCCCATTCCTTGCGAGCGAACTGCTCGTCCGACCTGACCTTGGGAGCCACCAGGCCGCACTTGGGACACTTGTAGCGGCCCTCCCCGTAAATCGACATCGAGCTGGCCACGACCAGCTTGCGGGTCTTCTCCGCCCCCCTGTCGACCAGGGCCTGGAGCAGGGCCGCCGTCACGCAGTCGTTGCCGTGAACGTACTTCTCGATCTCGTATTGGGACTGGGCCACGCCCACCATGGCCGCCTGGTGGCAGACCATGGTCACCCCGTCAAGGGCCTTGTCCAGGGCATCCCTGTCCCTTACGTCGCCCTTGATGAACCGGGCCTCGGGATTAAGATAATCGGGCCGACCGGCGTTCTCGCCGTGCACCTGCGGCTCGAGGCAGTCCAGTATTACAACCTCGTATCCCTTCTCCAGCAGATGGTCGGCAATATGGGACCCGATGAATCCCGCCCCTCCGGTAATGAGTACTTTTTCCATTGACACTTCCTTTCGATCCTAAAGCCCTTCGGCCTTGGCGACTGACGTATCGCGCCACGAAACTATCTCGACGCCTTCTCCGGCCATCTTTTCACGAGGTCGTCGATTATGGCCCCGGCGATTTTTTCACTGGTGCATTTTTCCATGAACAGGGCGTGTCCCCTTTCGGCCAGCGACCTCCTCAGTTCGGGGTCTTCCTTAAGCCTGAGGATGTTATCCGCCAGCCTCACCGCGTCTCCCATGGGGCTAAGCACGACGTGAACTCCGTCCTCGAGAAGGTCCCGCGCCGCCCTCGAGTCCCCCGTTATAAGCGGCCTTCTCATGGCCAGGGCCTCGTAGGCCTTATAGGGAATTACGCGGGACGCCTTTTCCGTCGTGCCGAATATGCCCAGACACACGTCGGAATTCGCGATCATCCGGACAAGTTCGGCGTGCGGTATCCACTCTATGAACTTCACGTTCTCGAGACCGAGCTTTTCCGCCTTGGCCTTTATCTCCGGGTAGAGCTGGCCCTTGCCAACGAAGGTGAACCTGACGTCTTGGCGGTCCCTCAAGATATCGGCCGCCTCCAACTGCACGTCAAGGCCGTGGAGGGGAATGTACGAGCTGTACGAAATACAGTCCAGGACTCCATCCTCCTCGGGCCAGTCGCGCGGATAAAAATTCTTCTCGTCCGTGCCCAGGGGGATGGCCAGGAATTTTTTTCGGTCAAGCCCGAACTCCTCACAAAAATAATCCACGTGTTCCCAGGTGTCTAGAAGAACCAGGTCCGCGAGCCGGCAGGACCAGCGGTCGATGGCCCATAGAAGCCGGGCCCGGAAGGAACCCTTTGGATACAGCCCCCTGTCCTCCACCACCGTGTCGAAAAGGGAATAAAAGGCGTCGAACACGATGGGCTTTCGCCTGATCGAGCCAAGTATCCAGGCCGGGAACATGTCGATGTGCCCGATATAGCCCACGCAAAGAAAATCGTGGTCCGGGCCGGTCAGGTAGCGGTAGGCCAGGCGGGCGTAAGTACGGAGGAAAGCCCGGGCCTGGGCGGCCATGCCCTTTTCGAGTCCGGCCATTTTTTCCTCGTGCGTGGCCCACACGTCCAGTTGGCAGGGCGTCACCTCAACGCCGTTTTTCTCGAGTCCTCCGGTAATGGCGTTGTTGCGGGCGTATTCCTCGCCCTTGCTGTAGGTGCCAAAATAACAGACCCTCAATTTATCTTTCGCCCTCGACATGAGAATTCCTCAACCCGGTCCTACGCGGTTTTCGCCCGTCCCCCCGCCACGCGGGACTTAAGCCACCATCCAAAGAGCGCCGCTCCCTTTCGCGCCCCCTCGAAAAGTTCTCCCGCGCTTTTAACCTTCATCAGCCGCGAGGCCACGTATCCGGGCCTGAAGTAAAACGCCCGGTGGGCCATCCTTGCCGCTTGATCCAGCCTTTCCGGGGTCCAGTAGCCGTCCATAATAAACGGCCTTCCTTGCCCCATCTCCGCCGGTCCCAGGGCGGGGGCTCGCTTGACCCATCCCCTCTCGTCGGCCCACTTGTAAAGCTCGGTCCCGGGAAAGGGGGAGAGGACGCCGAACTGGGCGTAGTCCGCCTTCATCGATATGGCCAGCTTGACCGTTTCCATCTCGTCCTCGATGGTCTCCCCGGGAATGCCCAGCATGAAATATCCCAGCGTCGAGAGTCCCTCTTCCCTCGCCATGGCAAAGGCATCGCGCGCCATCTCGACGGTGACGTCCTTTTTTAAGAACTCGAGTCCGGCGGTACCGGCGGTCTCGACGCCAAAGGCGATAAGCTCGCAACCCGCCCGCTTCATCCACCGCAGGATTTCCCGGTCCACGCGGTTGACCCGTCCCTCGCATTTCCAGCTTATCTGGAGCCCGCGCTCGACGATGCCCCGGCATATAGCCAGAACGCGCTCCCGGTCGAAGGTAAAAAGGTCATCGTAAATTATAACCTTGCGAATGCCCTCTTTCAAAACGATTTCCTCGATCTCGGCCAGCACGTTCTCGGCGGACCTGGCCCGGTATCTCTTTCCGCAGACGTTTTTATCGCAGAACAGGCAGCGATAGGGGCACCCCCTCGAGGTAATTAGGCTCGTCACCGGCTCGGCGCCGAAAAGGGGATGGCGGTATCGGTCGCGGGGCAATGACCTCCTGTCAGGGAAAGGCAAAGCGTCAAGATCGGATATCTTGGGCCAGTCCCCCGGTCCCCGCTCCTCGCCGGGTACCAGGACGCCGGGTATTTCCCCGGCACGCGCCCGTCCGCCCTCAAGAAAAAGACGCGCCAGGCGGGGAAGGCTTTCCTCGCCCTCACCGCACACCACCGCGTCAAGCGGAACGGGACACTCATTGAAAACGGCCGAGCCAACGGCCGAGGCGTGCGCCCCTCCAAGAACAAGGCGAGGGGCAACGGGCCGAAGGCGCTCGAGCACCGAAAAAGCGGACTCGAGGGTCGGCGTCATGGCGGTAAGTCCCACCACCTGGGGCGAAATCCTTTTTACTGCCCGCTCGATCTCGGAGGGGCCAAGACCCAGGGCGTCCGCGTCGATAAGCTCTGTCTCGATACCCTCCTTTTTAAGCGCCGCCGAGAGGTAAGCGAGCCCGATCGGAGGAGTGAGTATTCGCGCCGCCGTTCCCTCGGACACGGGAGGATTGATAAGGACCACGCTCATGAGTTCTCCAGGGCCGCCATCTCGCGCCGGCTTAGCCCGTAAGCCTTAAGCCACGCGGCCATGGTCCCGGGAGCCACGGCCCGTTTTCTTTTCCATTCCCGCCGAAGGGAAAGGTCGGTCCTCGCTCGGCCAAGCGCCGCAAGGTAGGCCCTGCAAATGGACCATAAAACCGCCGGAATCGAGAAACCCTTCCCCGTTTTATCGTCCCCGTCGCCCGCCGCCTTCCCGGCTACCTTTAACGCTCCTCTAAACATGGCCCAGTATCTCATCGCCGTAAAAATCGGGCTAAGCATGACGTAGCGCGCCGGGTAGTAGCGGATGAGGATGGCGATCCTGTTCCGTTCCACCAGGTAGGCCTTGGCCGGGCTGATCATGCCAAGAGTGCCGCCCCCTCCCCGGTGGTAAACGTAAGCGTCGTCGGCCAGCGCGCATTCATATCCCATCAGCCTCACCTTAAGGCCAAGGTCGGTGTCCTCGCTGTATGCGAAGAAATCCTCGTCAAAGCCGCCTATCCGGCTGAAAACCTCACGCTTTATCATCATGGCGCAGCCGCTGGGTAAGAGGACCGATGGACCAAAGACCTCCGCTTCCCTCCTGAAATGATACGCCCCCCTGCTCATTCCGTCCAGTCCCAGTTTGACTCCGACGTTGTCAAGCGCGCCGTCGTCGCGGCTAACCAAAATCCTGCACGCCGCCATGGCCGCGTTCCGCTCGAGTGAAACGGCCCTCAAGGTCCGCTCGACCCAGCGGGGGTCCGCGACCGCGTCGTTATTGATAAGGGCCAGCCATTCTCCCGAGGCCTCCCTGGCCCCGGCGTTGTTGCCTCCCGCGAACCCAAGGTTCTCGTCCAGTTCCACAATCTTGACCCAGCCCCCGTGAGCGCGTCGGAGGAGGTCAGCGGAGCCGTCGCTGGACCCATTATCCACGACGATTATCTCGTGAAGTGGGACCGTTTGACGGACCAGTGAATCCACGCACTCGATGAGCATGCGCGCCCGGTTATAGTTGACGACGATCGCGGAGACCGCGGGATACCGCATTATTTCCCTCGTCTTTTCCGCGCCGCGGCGGCGTGAAAATCGGACCCGATAAGGCCCGAGGACTCGAGGTCCATCTCGAGATCGCAAAGGCGTCCAAGCACCTCGAGGTCTTCTTCCCGATCCATGGCAAAATTACCCGCGATGCCGTCAAGAAGTGGATGAAGAAGGGCGCCTCCATAAGGCTGATCCTCGACCATATCAAACTTCTCCCGGACAAGCGGAAGAATTTCCTCCGACCTTATCGCCTCAAAAGGTGAATCGAGACCGCTACCGTCAACGGGTGGAACATAGACGCGCCTTTTATAGCCAAAGCCTTTCCTCAGGTCCTTGGCGTACCTTGGATAAAGGCTTTGCAAAACATCATTAATAACGCGCAACTGATCTTTTTCCCACTGGAATTTCGACGGACCCACGTACTCGTTGAATATCAGGAGTCCTCCCGGCAACAGCGCCTTTTCAACCTCGGTCAGGACCCTCTCGAGATTATCCACGTGATGGAGGCTACTCGCGAAAAAAACCACATTGTAGGACTCGGGCTCGAAACTCGCCTCGTTCACGTCGCATACCTCAAAAAATATCGGAGCGCCCTTTAATCTCGCCCGCGCCTTGGCGATAGCCTCACTGGACAGGTCGATCGAGTGGAAGCTTATCTCCGCGCCGAGTGAAAGGACGTGCTTCTCCAGGTCCCCAAAACCGCAGCCCACGTTCAAGGCTTTCCCTATCCCACCTGGCATATGCTTTTCAATAAAATACTCCAGCCAGTTCAAAATCGGATTTCCCGTTACTCTTATATTATTCCTTTCCCTGATAAAGGGATGATCCTGCCAATTGAGTATCTTGTCCTGGCCTCGGGAGATCGACCAATGCCTTGCCTCCTCCAGCGCGTGGTCTTCATTCCTCAAGGCCACCCGCGCCTGGTCCCTTAGCAATACATAAGCGCGCCAGGGCTGGTGGAGGGCCAAACCTACCGCCTTCTTGACCTTGATCCCGCGTGGCTTCATCGTCTTTCCTCGATCAGCTCGCGGTAAAGGGAAGTGAGTTTTTCTCCTAGTTTGTCCATCGAGCGCTCATCCATGACTTTTTGCCTGCCCTCCCGGCCAAGCTTATCCCGAAGGTCCGCGTCATGGACAAGCCGAGAAACTCCCCTCGCCAGGGAGATAGCGTTTTGTTCTTGATCATCCGAAAGCTTCGCCCAAGCCGCAGACTCTCCAAGAAGTTCCCGGTTCAGGGGCGTGTCAAAAGCGACGACCGGCAACCCACAGGCCATATAATTGAGTACCTTGCCGTTCGATTCCGTCCGGGCGATTTTCGGCGCCAGGGCCAGATCGCCCAGGTTAAGATAATCGCGGGCCTGGAAATAATTCACCCTACCCGTGAAGGTCACATGGTCTTCAACGCCCAGGGCGACGGCTTTTTCCGGATAATCTCCCAGAGGGTAGCCCATCACCAGGAAATGTACGTTCTCTTTTCTCTCGGCCATTATTCCGGCGGCTTTTAAAATCAGGTCCACTCCCTGGTACTCGTTTATAAGGCCGAGATATACAATGATAGTCCGGTCTTGAGGCAAAGACAGGCCGCGTCTTAACTCATCGCGGGGGTCCCCGGGTCGAAAAGACTCCGAGTCCACGTGGTCCGCCATGGCGCGCGCCCTAAGGCCCCTGGCCGCCAGTTCCTTAGCCATAACCTCGGCGCTGGTAATGACCGCGTCCGGCAGAGAGTCGATCATGCCCTCAATCTTCCTCAAGGCCCTGGCCTGCGCCTTATCCTTGGAAACGAAACCGTGATGCTCGCTTTCCGAGGTCATGCTGCCCTGATAATCGAACAACAAGGGAACGCGGAGTGACTTGCCGATAATATAACCGATAAGACATCCCTCGTGTAGATGAGCGTGAATAACGTCGGGCTTATACTTCGCGGCCACAAAAAAGGCCTTGGCCAATAGCAGGGCGTCAAGATAGATTTTATGCCACGAGGGCCCCGCCTCCAATTTGTTGTAATTTGATATCCTTGGCGTCCTAGCCGTATCGACGCCGGGCGGGTCGTTTCCAATGGGGTAAGTAAGCACGACAACTTCGTGGCCGCGTTTTTGTAACGCCTTCACCTGTTCGTATATTCTTACGTGACAGCCTCGGTCGGAGAAAAACGGCGTTGGCGCTATCATCAACGCTTTATACATCGGCCTTTTTCCAAATCTCCTTGACGATGTAAGTGGGCTTTTTCTGAGATTCGTAGTAGGTCCTGACCATGACCTCGCCGATCAGACCCAGCATAAGAAGCTGAGTGCCCACGATCGAGAAAAGAACGCCGATGATGAGGAAAGGGTTTCCGGTCATATCGGTCCCCGAGGCGAATTTCATAATCAGGAGCAGGGCGAAGGATATGATCCCGAGGAAAATGGAGGTCAACCCTACCAGGCCGAAAAAATGCGAAGGTCTCGTGAAATAACCCGAGAAAAACTTGAGCGTCACAAGATCTAGTATTACGCTCAAGGCGCGCCAGTTGGTGTATTTCGATTTGCCCGAGACGCGGGCATGGTGCTTGACTTCGACCTCAACGATCGACGCGCCCATCAGGTGAGCGAGAACGGGAATCATGCGGTGCATCTCGCCGTATAAGGATATCTCCCTGATTATCTCCTTGCGATACGCCTTGAGAGTGCAACCGAAGTCTTTAATCTTCACCCCCGTGAGAATTCTTATAAGAAAATTGCCTAATATCGAAGGCAGTCGCCTCATGATAAAGGAGTCTTTGCGGTCACGCCTCCAGCCGTTGACCACGTCGTAACCCTCTTCCAGCTTGGCAAGCATCATCGGTATATCGCTCGGGTCGTTTTGGCCGTCCCCGTCCATGCTGATGATCATCTCGCCGCGGGCGTGATCGAAACCGGCGGCAAGAGCTGCCGTCTGTCCAAAGTTCCTCCTGAAAGATATCACCGTGACCGAACCGTCATGATCGGAAATATTCTTAAGCGCCTCGCGAGTGCCGTCAACGCTGCCGTCGTCAATAAATACTATCTCGGTCTCTCCATCTATTTTTTCGCAAGCGGATTTGATCTTGTTGTAAACTCCCACCACGTTGCGGTTCTCGTTGAAAAAAGGGACAACAATGGTCAGATAGCAGGAAGATTTTTTATCGGGTGGATAGGCCATTATGAAAACTCCATCAGTGAAGCGCTAATTATGATATTCGGAGCGATTATCTATTAATAAGACAACGGTTTGCGAATAAAGTTTATCGTTCTTTTTCGCTCGGTTACTATCTTATTACACTTCCAGAATAAAAAAAAGCGGCGCTCCATGAGGAACGCCGCTTTTGGCTGTTGGTTTTACAATTACTTGTAAACGACGAAGGTCGAGTCGCTGGCGACCTGGGTCTGAGCCAGATCGACCTGCTGGACGTCGAAGTTGTTCCAGTCGAAGAGACCGGACTCGATTCCGCCGTACTCGTAATCATTAGTGTTGTAGACCAAGGTCGCGATCCGCCAGGATAGCTGCGTGGCGTTGCCGGCCGCTATGCCGTCGAACAGATCGGGGATTACGCCGGTGACGCCGTTAAGAGTCGTCGCTCCCGGGTCCACGTCGGGGACGTGAACGGTGATGGTGGCGCTGTCCAGGACTGGTCCGCTTACCGACCAGAAGTCGTTCTCTTTGCAGTGATAGCCGCCGGGAGGTCCGCCGGCCCACTCGTCGATGATGCACATGCCGCGAGCCTGAGCGCGGATAACCCTGTAACGGATCAGGTTATCGCCCTCGAGACCCAGAGCGCTCCAGTCGGCGTTGACCGTCAAGAGCTCGTTGCTGAGCACTCCGGTGATCCTGCGCCTGGTGTTAAGCACGTTATGGCGCTCGCTGTTGATCCAGAGGGAGTCTCCAACCTGAACGCCCGCGTCCATAAACCTGGGGCCGTAGGAGCCCTGGGTGTCCTGGAAGTAACGAATGCCGCCGGTGGTATAAGCCCTGCCGTAGATGCTCGAAACCTTGGCCTTCGCGGAGAACTTGTCCTCGAAAGCGTTCGAGGTGCTTCCGTTGATGGTCATCACGTCCGCCTCGTACAGGGTGGATTCCCAGGCGTGTAGGGTCCTTGAAGTGTTGTTCACGAATCCGTTCACGCGGAACCTGAGGAAGAGCCTGTTCCAGTCGTCGCTGGTGTCGGCGATCATGGAGTTGCCCGCCAGGGTGGTGGTCATGTCCCTTCTCAACTCGCCGTTCCTGTTGCAGGTGGTCGAGTTGTTCGGGGTGTTGGACCACTGAGGGGCCGGATAGATGTAGCGGTCCGGGGACGGAGTGATGGCCCTGGGAAGGTTCAGGAAGTCGTCGATACGGATGTTCTCGTTGCCGCTGGACTCGGGAGCACCGATGCTCCAGACGGTGACGAGCGAACCGGGGTTCGATCCGATTTCGAGAAGTCCGCCTTCAACCAGGCCCGCGTCGCCGGTCGGCGTGTTGGTGAGCGATCCTCTGGAGAGCACGTGGATGACCGCGTAGTTGGTGGGACCGCCGTCCTGCCTGGCCTGGAAGTCAATATAGGCCCCAGGCTCGGCCCAGGTCGAATTGAGACCGGAGTGCTGAATGCTCACGACCTCGGTGTCGGCGCTGCCGGACCAAGGCCTGATGTCGCGGCTGCCCATCTTGGTGCCGGACGACTGGAAGAAGCCAACCTGGAAGATGGTGAACTCGGCGTCGTCGATCTTGATGTTGAGGGAAAGACCCGTAACGCCAATACCGGTTCCCACGCCGAAGTCCGCGCCGCTGGCTATGATCTGACTCTTCCTGTAGAAGCGGTCGTCCCAATCGGTGCCAAGCTCGGAGTCGGTGCGGTTGGGTATGGCGTACTGGTAGCCAAGCTGCCTAACCGAGTCTCTCCTGGCCGGGTCGATGGGAAGGTCCGAGTCGACGGTGAAGAGTATCTTCCGGTTGACGCCGGTGTCCGGGTCGTAGCCGTAGACGTCATTGTCCCAGTTTTCACGAATGTTGTATCTAAAGTTGGCCGCCGTGCCGGTGGCGATGATGGTCTCGCCGTTTATCAGGCCGGCGGGCACCGTGGCCTGGGTTAGGCCGATCGCGCATCCGTAGATCGGGAACGCGAAGAGGTCCAGACCGCCCGTAACCGAGAAGTTGGTGGCGTTGGCCAAGGCGCCAACGTTCCAGACTATCCTGTTTTCACCCGGAGTGTAGGTCCAGATTTCCCACGAGGTCTTACCCGGATTGCTGGTCCAACTGTTGCAAGGCACGGTCCAGTTGTTGCGCACGATCTCGGGAGCGACGAGGTTGACGGGCAAAGCGGCTTTCAGGGCCACCTCGATGCTGTCAAGGTTGTCCAGACACAGGGATATGGATATCTCGTTGTCGGGCGTCATGAGAAGGTTGTCAAGGCCGCCGCTGATCTGGTCGGTGCTCTTGAGCGTGGGAATCACGATGGCGGCGCGCAGGTAGACCGGGGGCGCGAAGAGCCGCCTGGCCCTTTCTTGCCTTTGAGCCGCGATGTTGCTGTTAAAGGAAGCTATTGGGATGCTGCCCTGAATCCTGCCTTTGTACCTGCCGATCTGGGCGCCCTTGTTGAGCTTGAGATCGAGAGCGAGGTCGCTGGCGTCAAGGCCGTACCAGCTACGATACGCGAAGTTGCTGTAGTTGCCCGCGCGATACTGAGCAAGGCTGGCGCCTTCCTCCATCTTCGGGCAACGCTCGCCGCCGCACTTGTAGCCCATGGTAATCTCGTCGATGGGCAGAGGATCGAGGGTCATGGTCAGGTTGCCGGTGGCGTCCGTGAAGTATTCCCTCAGCGTGCCGCCCTGGATGACCTGGACGTAGACCTTGCCGGCGATAGGAATGTTCCTGTCGTTGTCAACGGCGGTCAGGGTGACCGTGCCGTCGCCGACGCTCGAGGCGCCACTGTCGTAATCGAGGCCGCCCACGTAGCCGCCGCCAACGCCGCCGGTGCTGGGAGCGCTGGACCAGGCCGTGTGCAGGCTGCCACTGGCGCTGTCGTTGCCATAGGCGTTGCTGACCGCGATCGAGCAGTTGTAGTCGTCGTCGCCGTTGTAAGAGCTAGTCGGCACGCACTGGGCGTCCGGCCAGTTGGTCAGGTTGCAGTTGAAGTTCACAACCGAGGAGTCCGACACCGAGGTGCAGGTCACGGTCGAACCGGTCGGCTGTCCTTCTCCAGCGTCGAATACCACCGTCAGGTTCTGGTTAACGTGAGCGTTCAGCCTGAACCTGTCAGCGTAATCCAGCGGGAACACCGACAGAATCACCGGGGCTGAGCCGCCGCTTACTATGATATCGGTCTCGTCATATCCGCCGGCATAAGTGGCGGAAATCGTTGCCGATCCGGGAGTACTCCCAGCAGAATAGGTCGGATTGGAGAAACTTCCGACGCCGGAATGACTAAGAGAGGCGCCGCAGTCATCCACGCAACCATCGCCAAAGTCGGCCGAGCAGGAGAAAACGGTCGATCCACCGGTCGATAAAGTAACGGTGCTGTCCGGCTGCACGTCCACGGTGGCCGTGGTCTCGTTGTTGATGGCCTGGGCGGTGAAGTCGTCGTTGATCGCGCCGCCGCAGGTGGCCGTGTAGGTGTAGTCGCCGCAAGCCTCGTCGGTCACGTTGTCCGTGTCGTCGCAGCCCTGGCCGTCGGTGCAAAGGCAGGTGGCCACGCCGCGGTCGCAACCGTCAACGCTGGACTCGTAGTTGGCCGTGCAGTTGATGGCCGTGCCGTCGTTAACGTCCGAGCAGGAGCCAACGACCGAGTCGGCCGCGTCGTTGTCCGTAAAGGACGCCGTGAAGTCGTCGTTGATCGCGCCGCCGCAGGTAGCCGTGTAGGTACCCGGGGCGCAGCCCTCGTCAACCACGTTGTCAACGTCGTCGCAGCCCTGGCCGTCAGAGCATACGCAGGAAGCCGCGCCGCGGTCGCAACCGTCAACGCTGGACTCGTAGTTGGCCGAGCAGGAGATGGCGTCGCCGTCGTCAACGCTCGAGCAAGAACCCACGACCGCGTCGGCCGCGTCGTTGTCGGTGTAAGAGGCGGAGAAGTCGTCGTTGAGGGTCGAGCCGCCGCAGGTAGCCGTGTAGGTACCCGGGGCGCAGCCCTCGTCAACCACGTTGTCAACGTCGTCGCAGCCCTGGCCGTCAGAGCATACGCAGGAAGCCGCGCCGCGGTCGCAACCGTCGACGCTGGACTCGTAGTTGGCCGAGCAGGAGATGGCATCGCCGTCGTCAACGCTCGAGCAGGAACCCACGACCGCGTCGGCCGCGTCGTTGTCCGTGTAAGAGGCGGAGAAGTCGTCGTTGAGGGTCGAGCCGCCGCAGGTAGCCGTGTAGGTACCCGGGGCGCAGCCCTCGTCAACCACGTTGTCAACGTCGTCGCAGCCCTGGCCGTCAGAGCATACGCAGGAAGCCGCGCCGCGGTCGCAACCGTCGACGCTGGACTCGTAGTTGGCCGAGCAGGAGATGGCATCGCCGTCGTCAACGCTCGAGCAGGAACCCACGACCGCGTCGGCCGCGTCGTTGTCCGTGTAAGAGGCGGAGAAGTCGTCGTTGAGGGTCGAGCCGCCGCAGGTAGCCGTGTAGGTACCCGGGGCGCAGCCCTCGTCAACCACGTTGTCAGTGTCGTCGCAGCCCTGGCCGTCAGAGCAGGTGCAGGAAGCCGCGCCGCGGTCGCAACCGTCGACGCTCGACTCGTAGTTGGCCGAGCAGGAGATGGCGTCGCCGTCGTCAACGCTCGAGCACGAACCCACGACCGCGTCGGCCGCGTCGTTGTCCGTGTAAGAGGCGGAGAAGTCGTCGTTGAGGGTCGAGCCGCCGCAGGTGGCCGTGTAGGTACCCGGGGCGCAGCCCTCGTCAACCACGTTGTCCGCGTCGTCGCAGCCCTGGCCGTCAGAGCAGGTGCAGGAAGCCGCGCCGCGGTCGCAACCGTCAACGCTGGACTGGTAGTTGGCCGAGCAGGAGATGGCGTCGCCGTCGTCAACGCTCGAGCACGAACCCACGACCGCGTCGGCCGCGTCGTTGTCCGTGTAAGAGGCGGAGAAGTCGTCGTTGAGGGTCGAGCCGCCGCAGGTCGCCGTGTAGGTACCCGGGGCGCAGCCCTCGTCAACCACGTCGTCAACGTCGTCGCAGCCCTGGCCGTCAGAGCAGGTGCAGGAAGCCGCGCCGCGGTCGCAACCGTCAACGCTGGACTGGTAGTTGGCCGAGCAGGAGATGGCGTCGCCGTCGTCAACGCTCGAGCAGGAACCCACGACCGCGTCGGCCGCGTCGTTGTCCGTGTAAGAGGCGGAGAAGTCGTCGTTGAGGGTCGAGCCGCCGCAGGTGGCCGTGTAGGTACCCGGAGCGCAGCCCTCGTCAACCACGTCGTCAACGTCGTCGCAGCCCTGGCCGTCAGAGCAGGTGCAGGAAGCGGCGCCGCGGTCGCAACTGTCGGCCGAGGACTCGTAGTTGGCCGTACAGGAGATGGCCTCGCCGTCGTCAACCGCCGAGCAGGAGCCGACAACCGTGTCGGCCACGTCGTCGTCGGCCACGTCCACGGTGGCGCCGTCGCTGAGGGAGCTGTAATCCGCGGTAACCACGCACTGGTAGGCGGAGCATCCCTCGGGGGCCTGAATGAGGCCGGCGCTAAGCAGGGTGCATCCACCGCTAACGCCCCAGGTGGCGGCCGAGGTCACGTCGCCGTCCACGCTGTGGGTTGCGGTAAGGGAGAGGGTCTCGCCGTCGTTGATCGACGCGGTCGAGGGGGCGACGGTGAGAGTGGCTGGAGGCACGGAGCCTCCTGGCAGAACGCTTACGAGCGCTCCGAGTATCTGCGTGTCGAACCTTCCGCCCTGTACTCCAAACTCGGAGTCGGCCGGAATGCGGGCCTGCACCTCGATGGTGTTGCCGCAGGTCATCTTGTGCAGGATGACGGAGGCGGGAGCGGCGGTGGCGCCGTTCCAGGCCCCGGTGTATCCGTAGGCCGCGGCCTCGGTAACCGTCTGGTTCTTGCCGCCGAAGGCGACGGGCGTCGGGTCGAGGCCCTCGATGCGGGCCGCCGTGCATCCGCCCACCACCTCGAACACGACTCCCCAGCCGGCGCCGGGAATATTGGCCGTGTTGGCGGAGACGTTGCGCCTGTAGACGATCGCCTCGAGGGTAATGGTGTCGGCAGTTCCCATGTCGATGACGGTGGCTCCGTCAACGAGCGTCCAGGGCGCGCCGCTGTAGGCTATGCCCGTCGGGTAGGCCAGGTTAACCCAACCCTGTAGTCTCGAATAATCGAGAGGTGAAACGTTCTGGTCGCCGTCAAGGTCCTGGACTTGCCAGCTTGCCGGTTTACACCCCGCGTATCCACCCGAGCTAGACGCAAGTTGCGTCTTCATCTGAGTAGCGTCCAGAGGGTCTATAATTCCGTCGCACGCGCCCGCGTCGCCGAAATAGTTGGACCCTGGGAGCTCCTCTTGGGCGAATACTGGAGTGGCTACCAGACCCACGGCGAACAGCAGGGCTATCGCCATGGAAATAAAGCCAAACCTTTTCATCATAATTTGCTCCTTTCTTTCCTTTTGATTAAAAGCCAAATCCCCAAAAACCTAAAACAACTGATAACCTTGATAAAACCATAATAAAACCTTGTAAAACCCTTGACCCTATATAAAAAGCTTCCAGGCCGAAATTTTGCAAATTCCGTGCCCTTTGATTGCCAAAATCCCAGCGCCTTTATTAACGGCTTCTAATGACAAGATAAATTCCTTTTCATCCCCTTTCAGTCCCTGATCAATTTTTACTAAACCCTTTACTTTTTTACTAGTTACAACCCGTTTAACTATGAAAACATTTCATAAACATGCTTTTCGGGCGTTCTTCTCGCCCACTATGGCAATACCGACTAATAGCAAACCTGCAAAGCAATGTCAAGAAAAAAACCATATTATGTTAATGAAATTTAATTTTCTCTTTTATTACGGCCATTTATTTTTTAATAAAAAGAAAGTTCAAAAATTGGCGCCAAAATTAATTAAGGGGCAAGGTCCAAAAAAACCATGCCAACAAATATGCAAATATTTCATAGGGTAAGCGAACACCTTTAGATGCGGGCGCTGAATATCGGTTCAATTTTCTAACCCCTTTGCGGCATATAATTTAACGCTAGGTAAAATATTTTAAAAACTACCCTATCTGTCCATTAAGATTGAATATTATCCTTACCCCATCCAGCCGACCATAATACTTCGTTAATACCGGGCTAATACTTCTTTAATAATCCCTTTTATCAAACATATCGCGCCAACTCTTTTTTTTATGAATTTATGGTCAAGAGGCAAAGCATGGCGAAAAAATACCTTCAATCCCTGTTTTTTCCCTCCAACGGGCGCCAGCCAATCCATTTTCCATCCCCCACTCCTGGTGACGAGGCCCCAGGCCTTGGCCAAGGTCCGGGAAAAAAACCGCATCCGGTCAATTTTTCAGCGGTATCTTTATTGAAAATGGCTTGGTACTGTGATAGTAATAAAAGCGTGCCAATGGTTGGGAATAAAAGCGGCTTCCCTTTACCGCGCGATGGCCGCTCGCAAGGAGGATAATTAGTGGAAAGCATTTTCAGTCGTCTTGGCGGACGCGCCGGTTTGTGGTTTTTGGCGGCGCTTACATTTTCATTATTGCTTGCATCTCCCTCTTCCCGGGCCGGTTCCCTTTCGGAGTCTCAGATCAAGGTCGAGCAGTGCAAGGTCAAGTTCTCCGAGGGCGATTATAAGGAGGCCCTTGGCCTTGCCGCGGCGGCGGCGGAGGACGACCCGAGCAGCGTCGAGGCCCACCATTACGCGGGCCTTTGCTACATGGCCCTCAAGGAATATGACTCGGCCCTCGCCAGCCTGGAGAAGGCCGGCGCCCTCAGCCCTAACCAGGCCCTTCTCCAGGAGGACGTCGCCTGGGCCGCCCTGTCGGCGGGCAAGAACGACAGGGCCATCGAGGCGGCGGAAGCGGCCCTTTCGATTACGCCCGACTCTGACCGGGCGTCGTTTTTAAAGGCCCAGGCTTTAATGAGCGAAAACCGCCACGACGAGGCCCTGGCCCTTTACAAGGAATTGTCCGGGTCGGAGGCTTACGGGCAGGCGGCTAACTATTACGCCGGCTACTGCCTGGTCAAGATGGGCCGCACCCAGGAGGCGTCCGATTATTTCGACCTTGCGGCCTCCCTGGGCCCGGAGACGGAGATCGGCAAGGACGCGGCGGTTTACTCGAGGGCCCTGAAGAGCGGTGACGATCTCGAGGAGAAGAAGCCCTGGAGCGTCCGCGTGCGGCTTCTTTATCAGTACGACAGCAACATCGTGCCGGTGGACGACGAGCAGAACCTTCCCGAGGACGTGGAAAACATGGAGGACGGCCGGGTGGTGCTTGACCTCGACGCGGCCTACCGGCTGGTGGACGAGACGAAATATGGAGCGCTGGTAAGATATATCGGCTATATTAATATGCACTCGAAGGAATCGGACGTGGACCTCATGTATCATCTCGGCCAGGTCTCGGGTTGGTATTACGTCAACGCGGGCCAAGTGCCCATGAAGTTCGGGATGGACCTCGATTACTCGACGGCCAGCGTTGGGGGCGAGGCTTACTCGAGCTATCTTCGGGCCTCGCCCGAGGTCTCGGCCTGGTGGACGGAGACCATCCGCACGCGGGTGATACTCAGCTACATGAGCGAGTCTTTCAGCGACCCCATCTCCGACGACCACGCTGACCTGGAGGACGCCGACGACTATAACCGCGACAATACCAGGATGGGGGCGAGCCTTATCCAGCACGTTTACTTTTATGAGGGCCGGCTGAACGTTTGGGCGGGCTACTCCTACTCGACGATCGAGGCGGACGGGAAGAACTACACTCGGGACGTTTCCGGGCCCATGGTCGGCGCGGTGGCCCTTTTCCCGAGGGACATAATAGCCACGGCCATGTTCAGGAACGAGTCGCGCCAATACTCCGATTACGAGGTCAACGACGGCGACAAGCGCGAGGAGCTCATGAACTCGGCCACCTTTTCCGTTCAGGTCCCCGTTTACAAGTGGATAAGCGCCTACGGCGGCGTCATCTGGCAGGAGGTTGACGGCAACGAGTCCAACGGCGTTCTCGACTACGACCGGCTGATCTACTCGATCGGCATGATAGGCGATTTTTAATTTCGGTCCGATCCAGAAAAGGAGGATCCCATGGCGAAGAAACTATTATGCGCGGCGGCGGCCTTCGTGGCCCTTGCCCTTTGTCTTCCGGCGGCGGCCGACAACTCGGGTCAGTTCACCGAGCTTGACGGGACGGTGACGGTCAAGCAGGCCGCCGGCACTCAGGCCAAGGCCAGCCTGGGCTTCGTGGTCAAGCAGGGAGACGTCATCAAAACCGAGGCCAACGCCAAGGCGACCATCCTCTTCCTTGACGGCAGCGTCATGCGCCTTGCTCCCTCGACGGAGATCAAGGTCGAGAAGCTGGCCCTGGACGAGGACAAGGGAGTGGTCGAGAGCGCCTACGACCTGGCCTACGGGACCATGATGGGCGTGATGGGGTCCCTTTTCGGTTCCCCCGAGTCCAGCTATGACGTCAACACGCCGACGGCGGTCTCGGGCGTTCGCGGCAGCATCCACGTGGTCAGCGTAACTCCCGACCCCAAGACGGGCAAGACCCGGACCACGGTGGTAGGACTCGAGGGCATAACCACCCTGAAGAGCAAAAGCGGCGGCGAGACCGAGGAACTGAAGCCGGGCGAGTACGGCGTGGTTGACGCCCGGGGCAAGATGAAGCTGATGGGCGAGATGAGCGAGCGAGACCTCGATAACCTTCTCAACCTTTTCACTTACTCGTCGCCGAGCATCAACGACCGGGCCATGGACCTTCGCAAACTGAGCACCAGGCAGGCGCCCAAGGAAGTGGGAACGGAGTTCGTGCCTCCCCAGATCGTGCTGGTCCCCGAGAACGTGATCCAGGACTATGAGGACCTTGCGGGCATGGCCGACAACCCGGCCGACCTTATCTTCATCGAGCCGCCGGGCGCGGCCACCACGGAGTTGAATATCATCATCGTGGTGCCCACGCCTTGATCCAGTCAGGGAGAGGTCCAAAGGGGCCTCTCCCGGTTTTCCCCGGCATGGAAACGAGCGCCTTGCAAGGCCTTGAAGCGCTAAGGAGTTCAAAGGAATGAAAACGACGAGGTTCAGTTCCCTCGCGACGGTGGCATTGGTTTTACTGACTTCCCCGGCCGTCTGGACGTGCTGCCGGGGAGTGGAGGACGCCGATTCCCCGGCCACCGTGTCTCTAAAGATCAAGGGACCCGCCACAAGGGGTCCCCTTTCCGGTTACGACCCCGCGGCCCTAGATTCGTACCACCTAAAAATCGAGCTTACCAACCCCACCGAGCTTCATTACGTTTTCGACTATACCCTCGGCGAGGAGGTGAGCGTCGACGTACTGGTGGGAGACGGCAGGGTGATCGACGTGGAGATGTATTACGTTCCTTCCTTTCCTCCCCCGCTCCCCGAGTTTCCCGCCGACCACTACGTCACCGTGACGCCGGAGGGCGACAGGACCATCAGCCTCGGCCAGGACGAGGGAAGGGAAGTTGAAATTGAACTGGACTACGACCCTCTCCAGATCGGGACCGTGGTGGGAGATACTCCCTTTTACCTCGACCTGGACGGGGAGGCACTCGAGCTGGGAGGCTATAGCGACTGCCCGAGCGGCATATTCTGGCTGACCGTCAGCGACCAGACCTTCGGCGGCCTGACCTTCCCCGAGATACCGGTGGTCCTTTTCAGCGACACGGGCCCGCCGCGGCTTAGCCTTTCCCGTTTCCCCCTCGAAACCACCTACACCGTCGGCCTCCATCATGACGGCATGGGCGTTGACGACGTTTTCACCGTGTCCATAGGGAACTCGGCCGATCCCGTCGCGTACGTTAACTCGCTCAGCTTCACCGGGTTCGAAAACGGCAGGATCAGGTTCTCGCCCGAGTGGTTCACGGACGAGGCTCCCAACTCCATGGCCTCGACCATTCCCTACGTGGAGGGCGGCATGGGCTTCTCCGGAGAAGTCCCGAACCTCGGGGAAGGAGAGGAAAACGAGTGCGAGATAATAAGCTTCGGGGGCTTTCAACCTCCGGTTTTCTCGCATGATATCGTCCCGATGTTCCAGGAGATCACCTTCGTGACGCCGGAGGCGGGGCAAAGATGCCTGCTTCACGTGACGGGCACGGATTGCGGCGGGGCCTTCGTGGAGGGCAAGATCGTGGTGACCAGCTCGGACGAGGGAGGGGGATCGCTATGCGGCAACGACGCGTGCGACTTCACGACCGGCGATCCTCCCTATAACGAGAACAACTCCAACTGTCCAGCGGACTGTTTTTGCGGAGACGGCTTCTGCCATCCCCTGTCGGAAAGCTTCCAGTCGTGCGTCATTGATTGCGGCTATTAGCGACTTGGCGATTCGATCTACGAGGGCGCCCGTTTCAAGGCGCCCTTTTATTTTGGCTCCTCGCCGACCTCCCTGTATCCCATCTCGCGGGCTATCTTCTCGTGCCTTTCGGCCCTGGTGACGAAACCGGTGGCTCGATATGCAACGGCCAGATAATGATGGGCCAGGGCGTTGTCGGGTTTTTTATCCAGCGCGGCCCTCAATACCTCGATGGCCTCTTGATACCTTGCGGTCAGGACGTAAAGGGTCCCCAGGTTGACCATGGTTTCGGCGTCCTCGGGGTCGGCCGTAAGTACTCTTTTATACTCATACTCGGCGTCCGCGTAGCGTCCATTCAAGGCGTAGATGTTGCCCAGGTTGGTATGGGCCTTCAGGTTGTCGGGGTTAAGAGCGGTTTCCATGAGGAAGGCCGCCTCGGCGTGGTCCCTCTTGCCGGCGGCGAGGAAGGCCACGCCCAGGTTGTGGTAAAGACCCGGCAAGGTTGAGTCCAGCTGCGCGGTCTTTTGCAGCGTCGCGATGGCTTCTTGATATTCGCCTCTCGCGATCATGCTGGCGGCCAGGTTGTTATAAGACACCGCGAAGTCGGGATCGCTTTTTATGGCGGCGTTAAACTCGGCCATGGCCGCGTCGTGATCTCCTTTCGACTGATATATCAGGCCGAGCTGGTTGTGGGCCGTGGGGTTGTCCGGCTCCATCTCGAGGGCCTTCATGAAGTCGGCCCTGGCGACGGACGCGTGGTCCCCTCCCCTGCCCTGCTCGCATATTCCCCTCGCGATCAGCGGCTCGGGCCTCTCGGGAAAACGCTCGGCGCAGGACTCGAACCATCGCGTGGACTGGGCGTAATCTCGGAGCTTGCAGTGGGCCATGCCCAGGCCGACGCAGGCCTTGACGTTGGACGGATCGCCCTCGAAAACGCTTTTGTAATGCTCGGCGGCCTCGGCGTAGTGGCCCAGTTCCATGAGCTTATGGCCGACAAGATCGGGCGAGGTCTCGTCTTGCCCTCCCGCCTTGAAGGTCAGGGCTAACAAGGCGAGAACAAAAACGAGCTTCTTTGCGATCGATTCATTCATGACGCCGGCCTATCTCTCCGATCTTTAACGCCTAACGCCAGACCCGTCCCTCAGTTTACGGTATACCTCGAGATATTCCTTGGCCGAGGCCGACCAGGAATGGTCCTCATTCATGGCGTTGGCCATGATGGAACGCCACTGCTCCTTGTCCTTGTAAGCGCTCAAGGCGCCGGTCAGGCATTTCCAGAGGGCCTGGGGAGTGTATTCCTCGAACTTGAAACCGTTTCCCGAGAGGGTCTTGGCGTCCCAGTCCCGGATAGTATCGTCCAGCCCTCCCGTGGCCCGGACCACGGGCACGGTGCCGTATTTAAGGCTGATAAGCTGGTTGAGCCCGCAGGGCTCGTACTGGGAAGGCATGAGGAAAAGGTCGGCCCCCGCCTCGATCTTATGGGCCAGCTCGTCGTTATAAGCTATCTTGACTCCCATCTTTTCGGGGTTTTTTCTTCCCGCCTCGGAGAAAATATTTTCATAGGTTTTATCGCCCGTGCCTAAAAGGACGAACTGGACGTCCATCTCGAGCAAGTCCTTTAATATGGACGTGACCAGGTCGAAACCCTTCTGATCGACCAGCCTCGAGATGCCCGCCACCAGGGGCACGTCGGGCTTTTGGGGCAGCCCGAACTCCTTTTGCAGGTCGGCCTTGCACCTGGCCTTGCCCGAGAGGTCGGCGGCCGAGAACTTGGCCGCTATTTTTTTATCGACCTCGGGGCTCCAGATCGAGTAGTCGATGCCGTTGACTATGCCGAAAAGGGAGTCCGCCCGGTTTTGCAGGACCCCCTCCAGCCCGAAGCCGAACTTGGGACCCCTGATCTCGGCCGCGTACTTCTTGCTCACCGTGGATATCCCGTCGGAAAAGACTATGGCGCCCTTTAGAAGGTTCATCTTGCCGAAGTACTCGAGGTAGTCCACCGTGAAGTAATCCCAGGGAAGTCCGATGAGCTTCATGTCCCATTTCCAGAAAATCCCCTGGTAGCCCAGGTTGTGGATGGTGGTAAGGGCCGGTACCCCCTTTAAACGCTCGTCGTCCTTGAAAAGGGTCCTCATATAGATGGGCACAAGGGCCGCCTGCCAGTCGTGGCAATGGATGACGTCGGGTTGCAGCCGGTCCATGATGAACTCGAGGGACGCCCGACAAAAGAAGGTGAACCTGGCGCAGTTGTCCGGATAGTCTCCCTCCCTCGAGGTGTAAAGGGCCTCGCGGTCGAAATACTCGTCGAGCTTGACCAGATACACGTCCACCAAGTCATCGAGCCTGGTCTTGAGGACCTCGCCTTTTTTATCGATCCAGTGATCTCCGTCAAGGACGGGAACGGTCACCTCGAATCCCGCGGGCTCGGGCGAGTATTTTTGCTCCAGGCCCCGGTAGCAGGGAAGCATGACCGACGTTTCGCATCCCATCTCGGCCAGGGCTGGAGGCAGCGCTCCCGTCACGTCGGCCAGGCCGCCGGTCTTGGCGTAGGGAACCATCTCAGGCGATACCATCACGATTTTCATTGCATCCTCCCATGGCCTTCAATTTCCTCGGCCGGCGATCGAGCCGGCCGCGAAAGGCCCCAAGTATATCTTCAGTTCCTACCAATATGTAACGGACCCCGGGCGACGCTAGAGGGAAACAATTCCACCCCTGTCCATGTCCGGTCCCTTCGGGCCCCCGTCGTCCTCGGACCTGTGCCTGTCCACCGTCCGCTTGAGCAGCTCGACGAAAAACCTGGGAGGGGCCGACTCGCGGTCCAGAGCGGCCAGCCCCGCGGCCGCCGCCACGCGCGCCTCCTCCTCGTCCCCGATCCTGAAAAGGACCACGGCGCAGTTGAACAGACGGCCGGCGTACAAGTCCCTGCCCCTTATATCCAGCAGGTCTTTGGCTTCCCGCTCGTAGATACTCATCTCTCTTTCGAGTCTTTGCGAGGCGGAAAGTTCAATGGGTGACGTCTGCATGTCCTCAATCTCCGCCATCACCCTGCCCTCAACCAGGGGCTCGATCATCCAGTCCTCGAAGAGCCGGTGAGACAAAAGCTCGGCGCTCCGGGCCGCCAGCCCCTTTTCCTTAGCTATTTCCTCGCGGTTTAAAAGGTCCCAGACAAGGTGAGGGCCCTCGGGCTCGTCGGCCACGCCGATGGCCCTTCTCGAGCTTAAGTATCCCTGCTCCTGGACCTTGCCCCTCAAGGTCCCCTCCTTCTCCGCCGCGGCGATAAGGCGCCGGGCAAAAGAGGCGTCCACCTTGACTATTACCGCGTGAGGGTTGCGCTTGGTGGACTCGAGCATCTTCTGGAACCTGGCGACGGACACCTGGTAAGAATCGAACTTGAGCACGCCCTCCTCGTCGTTTATCAGCGCCACGGCCAAAGTGTTCTTGCCGAAAATGGTGCGGAAAAGATATATAAAGGTCGTGCCCTCCGGGTCGGGGGGCGACATGTAAGCCTCGTCCACGTACTCGTCGCGCTCGGCCATAATGAACTTCTCACCCGACTCGTCCTTGATCACCGCCCCCGCGCTCTTGGCCTTGTGCAGGGCCTTGGCCAACTCCTTGGCCTTCTCCCGGGAGGGCGCCGCGTCCTTAAGCGCGGCCAGGAGGTCGGGCCGCATCCAGTCGGTCAGGTGCTCGACGACGGCTTTTTGCGCGGGACCCGAGAAACTGAAGAACTCGGCGGGGTCGCAGGAGGACTCGCTCTCATCGCAAAGCAGCGACCAGGCCTCGAGCTTTTCCGCCAGGCCCTCCTCGACGGGCCTGCCCAGTTCCTTCATGGACCGGGAAAGGGATATCATGGCCAGAAGGCCGGCCTTGCCGCTCCCGTACAGCTTCTCTACCGCCTCGGCCACGCCCTCCTCGCCTAGAAACCCGCCCAGCTTCTCGGCCACCTTCACCTGCTCGTCTCCATGCAGCTTGGGAAAGCGCTTCCCTATTTCCTCGAAGGTCTTCTCCCAGTCCATGAGCCCGGGATGGGCCGCCATGAAGAGGTCGTACCACTCCTTGTTGCTTATCGACATTGTTACTCCCGTTATTTAATTTGTCCGCCGCCGCTGGAGCGGTGGGCCCTACTTTACAAAGGTCGCCTCGAAAACTCCCTCGGCCGTGAACTTCTCGTTGATGCCCTTGCCGGGCATGACCAGATGATAATCGACCTCGGCGTTCTGGCGCGTGAAGACCGGGGCGCTTACGAACTTCTCGGCCACCGCCCGGATGAATCCGGGCAGGTTGTCCATGGCGTCGATGGCCCCGATGTACTTGACTCCCCTAAGTTCCCCCGTAAGACGGCACTCGGGCTCGTCAATCTTGAAATTGAAAACGGTGGGGAACTGATAACCCCTCCTCTCCTCCGCCTGGAAGCTGGAGGGCTCGTATTGCCATTTGTCCGTGGCGTACAATATCTCATCTCCCTTCATTACAAGTATCCAGGTGGACCTTTCGTAAGAGTGCTTTTCCGTCGCGATGTAATCGAGGAAATTGATCGAGTATTCGTCGCTGAAAGACCGAAGCGCGTAGAGCTTGCTTAGCTGCTCGGTGGGAAACACGCTTTGCGTGTTATGGTCCGAGTATCCCCACCCCTTGATCTTCCTCTCCTTCCCGCCGATGACCACGGTCCCCTCCACGTCGGCCCAGGGTATCATCACGATAAGGTCGTACCAGGGGCCGTCGGGCGCGCCGTAATGCACCGGGCCCTCGCCGGGACGCCAGCCGGGAGTCCGGAGATTGAAATGAATGTCCCCCTTCATGGCCGGCCGGTCTTCGTCGGCCTCGAAATCGACGTGCACGTCAAACTCGGGATAATAGCCCTTCCAGTAATTGGGGCCCATCTTGAAATAAGGCGGGTCGTCCTGGTAGCTCATGGCCTCCGCCGGATAAAGGGACTGGTTATAGGAAAGGTTGCCGTCCGCGTCGGAAAAGGCGAAATACAGCCCCCTTTCCTCCTTGATGTAAAGCTTCCAGTAGGTGAACTGGATCATCATGCTCGACTTGTCATCCAGGTAGCACATGAAAGTGTAAGTCCAGGAGAAAAAACCGCCCGGGCTTTCCATGGGCTTCAACTCTTCCTTTGTCAGGCCCTTGTCGGCCCGGGTCGCGACCCCGCCCTTGAAATTGTATACGCCCTTGTCGGCTTTGTCGGCCCGAGCCACCCCGCAAACGAGAAGGTGCAAGGCCAAAAGGAAAAGGAACGCGCGTTTTCGTTTCATCCGGTAATCCCCCTTACAGCGGACGTGCCCTTGGACGGCGGATGGAACGCCCGCCGCGCCCTCGCGACCCAAGGAAATAGTATGATAACACAAATAGCGGCCCGCGCTAAAGGTTTTGCCGCGAGACTGGGAATCGCCCGTTAAAACTGGAAATAAATAAAAGGAGACGAGGCCGAGGAGAGAAGACTGAAAAGGGCCAGGGCCAGGGCCAGAATGGCCCCCTGCGCCGAGGGGGGAAGTCCCGTGAAGGCCGTCTTCATCTTTTCCTTCAACTCGGGGGAGGAAAAATGGAGGAAATAACCGAAGATCAGGACCGCCAGGACCTTGGCGCCCGGAGTTCCCACGCTGGTAAGAGGGCCGGTGGCCAGCTTCGAGACCATGACGGCGGCCTTTTCCATCGAGCCGCACCTGAACACAATCCATCCAATGCAGACGAGATGGAAAGTGACAAGGCGGGAGATAAAGATCGCGGCCTTACCCGCGTCATCTTTGTCTTGTCCCCTTTTCTCTTGCCAAAGGCGGGTAACGGCGAGAAGAACGCCGTGATAGGCGCCCCAGATGAGGAAGGTCCACGCGGCCCCGTGCCACAGGCCCCCAAGCGTCATGGTGACCATGAGGGCGAGCAGCATCCGGGCCCGTCCCTTTTTGTTTCCGCCCAGGCTGATATAGAGGTAATCACGAAGCCAAGTGGAAAGGCTGATATGCCATCTTCTCCAGAAGTCGCGGAGGTTGGCAGCCAGGTAGGGCCGGTTGAAGTTGACGGGTATATTAAGGCCCAAGATCCTGGCGCTTCCTATGGCAATGTCCGTGTAGCCGGAGAAGTCGCAGTATATCTGGAGGGCGTACCCGTACATGGCCAGCCAGGCCAGGGGCAGCCCGACCCTCGAGGGATCGGAGAAGGCCCGGTCAACATAAGCCTCGGCCAGAACGTCGGCGATGACTATCTTCTTGAACAGGCCGCAAAGGACCTGGAAAAGGCCGGACCCGATTTTTTCCCAGTCCCGGTCGGGCCCCCTTGCAAACTGGGGCAAGAGATTGTCCGACCTGACGATGGGCCCGGCCACGAGCTGCGGAAAAAAGGATATATACAGGGCGAAGTCCTTGAGAGAACGGGTGGCCGCCGTATGACCCCGGTAAACGTCGATAACGTAGGACAAACCCTGAAAAGTGTAAAAGGATATGCCCACGGGGAGAACGAACCGGACCGCCGGCTCCGTCCATGACGCGCCCATCCAGGAAAGGGCCTCCGAGACCGACCCCGTGAAAAAACCGAAGTACTTGAAAACGGCCAGGGCCAAAAGCCCTCCCCCCGCGGCCAGGACCAGCCAGGCCTTGGCCACGCCCGGCTTGCCCCGCGACCGGCTCCTCTCGATCATCAGGCCCGAGACGAAATCGAGGAGAGTTACAGCCAAGATGAGAAGAAGATACGAGGCGTTCCATCTCGAGTAGAAAAAGTAGCTCGCGCCCAGCAGAAACCACGTTCTGAGGCCCCGTGCCTTCGACTCGGACAGCGCCCACCAGGCGATGAAAACGGCGGCCAGGAAGAGCCCGTATTCTGTGGAATTGAAGGACATGATTATTCGGAAAAGGCCCGGAATTGCGCGCCAGGCCAGCGAGGGAGATTATATTTCAAGAGCCCGCGCCTGGCAAGGACCATGGGGCGAGCCGTTGCGAACGATCTCGGGTTTTGCTAGGATTTTAATCCAGGAGACTATAGACCCCTCACCTGGTAAAAGGAGGCCGTCATGAGTAAGGGATTAATTTTCTTGATAGTGGCGATAGCGTTGATTTTTCCCGCGGGCGCGGGGATATTTTCCTCACGGGCTTCGGCCGCGGGGGCGAATAAAAAAGAGCTTCGAGTCGTCGAAAAGGTGGACCTCGGGCGCTACCTTGGCGACTGGTTCACCATCGCCAGGATTCCCAATCCCTGGTCCGGCCGCTGCGCCGGCGGATACCCCCTTAACTACACCCTTAGCGAGGATGGCGATATCAACGTCCTGAACCGCTGTTACCTTAAGGACGGGAGCGTCTGGAACGTCAGGGGGCGGGCCTGGGTGACGGACACAAAAACCAACGCCAAACTGAAAGTCACCTTTTTTCCGCCTTTTTCCTGGAAGCTTTTCGCGGCCAAGTACTATATCATCGACCTGGGCGAAAACTACGAGTACGTGGTGGTGGGACATCCGAACCGCAAAGTCGCCTGGATCAACGCCAGAACCACCTCCCTTCCCGACGAGGTTATGAGGGGAATAATCGAGCGCCTCGAGGACCAGGGCTACGACTACGATAAATTCGAGAAAGTCGACTGGACCACCTACGAAGAAAAGGAGGGGAAATAAGAAAAACCATGGGGGCGGGCCCCGGCGAAAAAGCATATCCTGCTTGAGGTCCAATCCGTGATTCCAATTATATAAAGCCGGCTCCGGCCAGGCCTGACAAATTATCCTTTCTATAAAACGGAAGACTTGTAAGCTTTCGTTATACAAAGGAAAAATATTTCTCTTCCCCAGTGTAACAAAATCCTCGATCCAACCACTAATCATTACGAAAAGTAAATATAATGCCGGAGAGTGAAAAATGAGGTTGATAGATATAATGAGCGGTTTTTTAAGGCCTTTGTGCTTTTCCATAGTTCTCGTTCTCGCCGTATTTCCTTTGCATGAGGCGGCCGGCGAGACGTCTTTCGCGAATGAAGGACCTGGTTTAATGGGCGATATCACCCTGCCCGGGTCCATTCAGACCGCACTCGAGAACAACCTGGACCTTAGGCTGTCCAAAAACTCGGTCGAGTCAGGCCAGATAGGCGTAAGCTCGGCGAAAAGCGTTTTCCTTCCCGACCTTAGCGCCAACGCTTCCCTGTCCGAGAAGTGGAGCGGGAAATACGACGCCGCCTCGGATCACACTGACCGCGTCTCGAGCGACTCCTTTGACACCAGTCTCAAATCGAGCCTTCTTCTTTTCAACGGCATGGCCAACGTGAACGGCCTTAAGAAAGCCCGCTCCGACCTTGGCGCCTCCGAGTTGGAATACGCCCGTCTTCAGGATTCGGTAATTTACGAGACGGCCTCGGCCTTTCTCCAGGTCTCGGCCGGGGGCGAGATGATCCAGGTCGCGAGGGACAGGCTGGAGACAAAGGCCAAAGAACTCGAGCGCGTCGAGGCTTTCTACAAGAGCGGCAAAAGGCCCGTGTCCGACTTTCTGCAGCAGAAGGCCGACATAGCCCAGGCCGAGCAGGACCTTCTTGACGCCGAGCGCGACTTCGACGCGGGCAAGCTCAGCCTGCTCCAGTTGATGGGCATCCAGTCAAAAGGCGAGCTAACCTTGGCCGACCCCGGCCGGGACCGGCTGATGGAGAAGTTCCAGACCGGGCTTAAGGAGCCCGAGCTTGGCGAGGCCCTGGCCTCGAGGGCGGATTACCTGGCGCAAAAAAAGCGCCTCGAGTCGGGAGAGCTTGGATTGAAGACGGCCAAGGCCGGCAGGTGGCCCACCGTCAACCTCAGCGCGACCGCGGGCTCGAACTACTCGAGCGCCGTGGAGAACCTTGATTTCGACCGCCAGTACGGCGAGGTCAACCCCTATCTTTCGGTGGGGGTCAACGCCTCGGTCCCCATCTTCGATAAGAAATCGACCAGGAACGAGGTGGCCCAGGCCAGGACGTCATTATCCAACCAGGACATAGCGCTGAGGAGTCTCGAGCTGGAGATATCCAACCAGCTCAGGCTCGCCTGGCTCGACTACCAGAAGTCGCTCAAGGCGAGGAAGACCGCCGAGGCCAGGCTCGAGTACGCGTCCCAGGCCCTCGAGGCGGCCCGGGCCAGATACGACGTGGGCCTTATTACCTACATCGAGCTGAGTCAGGCGAGGTCGGACGAGCTCGAGGCGGCTTACAACAAGATCAAGTCCGATTACGACGTGCTTCTCGCCGGACTGAACGTCCTTAACCAGAGCGGCGAGATAGTGGACGCTCTCGAGTGGATGGAATAAAGGGCTGAAAGGAAATCCAATGAAAAAGAAAATCATCCTGGCCGCGGCGGTTTTGGTGGCGGCCTTGCTCGTGGTCCTCAAGTTCGCCGCGCCCGGACTTCAGGCTCGAGCGCCCGAGTTTAAGTTCGCCGAGCTGACAAGGGGGGACGTGGAGGAGACCATCTCCTGCAGCGGCACGCTCAATCCCGTCAACTCGGTCGAGGTTGGCACCCAGATATCGGGCATCGTGGCCCAGGTCCTGGTCGATTATAACGACGAGGTCAAGGAAGACCAGCTTCTGGCGGTGCTGGACACGGCCGTGCTCGAGGAGGACGTAAAGGAGGCGCGAGCCAAGCTCGACTCGGCCCAGGCCCAGTATGGCGAGGCCCTGGCCGAGTACCGGCGCCACAAGCCGCTACTTAAAAAAGGTTACGTTTCGGAGTCGGAGTTCCTTCCCATCTCGACCAGTCTGCAGACGGCCAGGTCCGGAGTCGAGACGGCCAAGGCCTCCCTCCAGCGCGCCGAGCGCAACCTGGGCTACGCGCACATCAAGTCGCCCATCGACGGCGTGGTCATATCGAGGAACGTCGAGGTCGGACAGACCATGGCCGCCAGCCTCAACGCTCCCACCTTGTTCGTGATCGCGGGCAACCTCTCGAACATGGAGATCATCGCCCAGGTGGACGAGAGCGACGTAAGCCTGGTCAAGGAGGGCCAGGAGGTCAGGTTCGAGGTCCAGTCCTTTCCCGACCGGGACTTCCCCGGAGTGGTCGAGAAGATAAGGCTGCAGCCCGTCACCGTGTCCAACGTGGTCAACTACGAGGTGGTCATAAAAACGGCCAACGAAAAGGAACTCCTCCTTCCCGGCATGACGGCGGAAATCGAGTTCATCGTCAAAAGCGCGAAAAACGCCCTCCTCGCCCCCAACTCGGCCCTGGCCTTCAGGCCCTCCGAGGAAATACGCGCCGAGCTCAGGAAAAGGAAAGGTCCCGGGCAAGCGGGAAAACGCCCAGCGCCGAGCGGGGAGAAAAAGGAAGCGAAAGGATCGAGCGCCTCGGGCAAAGGGACCCTCTGGCACGTGAACGAAAAGGGAGAGATCGACATGGCCAGGGTATCTCTTGGCATGACGGACGGCTCCTTTACTCAGATAATGGAAGCGGGACGATTGAAGGAGGGCGATCCCGTGATAACGGGCCTGGCCGACTCGGAGGACTCGGGGTCCAGTTCCAAGAAATCCTTCTCCCTTCTGCCCCGCCCCAGGGGCGGAAGAGGTCCCCGGTTTTGACGACAATGGACCCGGCGAGGCGGCCATGGATAATGTAATCGAAACCAGGAAGATGACCAAGACCTACCAGATGGGAGACGTCAAGGTCGAGGCCCTGCGGGGAGTGGACCTGACCATCTCGAGGGGAGAATACGTGGCCATTATGGGGTCCTCGGGCTCGGGCAAATCCACCCTCCTCAACCTCCTGGGATGCCTGGACTCCCCCACCTCGGGCGAGTACTTCCTGGAGGGAAAGAACGTGAGCGACATGGACATGAGGGGTTACGCCGACGCCCGCAACGAGAAGATCGGGTTCGTTTTCCAGATGTTCAACCTCCTTCCCCGGACCTCTTCCATCGAGAACGTCGAGCTGCCCCTGCTCTACGACCGTTCGGGCAGGATCAAGGACCACCGCAAGGCCGCCGCCGAGGCGCTCGAGAGGGTGGGACTGGCCGACCGGGCCCATCATTTTCCCCACCAGCTCTCGGGCGGACAGCAACAGCGGGTGGCCATCGCCCGGGCCCTGGTGAACAGGCCCGCCATCATCCTGGCCGACGAGCCCACCGGCAACCTGGACACCAAGACCTCGATCGAGGTCATGGCCCTCTTCAAGGAACTCAGCGAGGAGGGCAAGACCATCGTTATCGTCACCCACGAGCCGGACATAGCGGCCCATACCAAGCGGCTGGTCGAGGTAAGGGACGGCCTTATTAACGGCGACTATGAGATAGTTGGCGGCAAGATCAGGGGCGAGCAAGCCTCGGCCGCGAGGGGAGGGATCGCCCGGTCCCTCCTCCCGGCCGACGCCTCGTGAACGAACGGGATGGAACATGAGACAGATGATCAACATGCTCAAGACGGCGGGAAAAAGCATACTTAAAAACCGCACGCGAAGCCTTCTCACCTCGCTGGGAATCATCATCGGCATATCCTCGGTCATCGTGCTGGTCGCCATAGGGGAGGGATCGAGGGTGCAGATCGAGGGCGAGATAAACTCCCTGGGCACCAACCTTCTGATGGTAAGGCCGGGAGGGAGGAGATCGGGCGGAGTCAGCCTGGGCGCCGGATCGATGAACAGCCTGACCTTCGACGACGTGGAGAAAATAAAATCCAAGTCCTCCCTTATCAAGCTGGCCTCTCCGGTGGTGACCTCCAACGAGCAGATAGTGGGTGGAAGCGGAAACTGGAACACCAGAATATACGGCGTGTCGCCGGAATATTTCGAGATCAGGGACTGGGAAATCGAGCAAGGTTCTTTTTTTACCGACAAGGATTTGAAAGGCAAGAAAAAGGTCGCCCTCCTCGGCAAGACCGTGGCCGACGAGCTTTTTCCCGACCAGGACCCGACCGGGCAAAAGATCAGGATAAGGAACATCCCCTTCAAGGTGGTGGGAACGCTCAAGGGCAAGGGCCAAAGCGGCATGGGCCAGGACCAGGACGACATGATCCTGGCGCCGGCCACCACGGTGCTATACCGTCTGAAGGGCGGCCGGAACATCGACATGATCAACCTGAGTTCGATCACCATGGACGACACTTACAAGGCGGAGGAGGAGGTGGCCTCCATTCTTCGCGATTCCCACCGCCTGAGCGCGGGACAGGAGGACGACTTCGATATCCGGAACCAGGCCGAGATTCTGGATACCATGAACGAGGTCACGGGCGTAATCACCACCCTTCTCGGGTCGATCGCGGGAGTCTCCCTTCTCGTGGGCGGAATCGGGATCATGAACATCATGCTGGTGTCGGTCACGGAAAGAACGCGGGAGATCGGCATCCGTCTTTCGGTGGGCGCCAGAAAGAGCGACATAATGATCCAGTTCCTCGTCGAGGCCATAGTGCTAAGCCTGGTGGGAGGACTTATAGGCGTCCTGCTTGCCCTGGCCATCACCGGGATACTTAACGCCTATTCATCCATCAACGCCGTGATCCAGATGAAGATAATTCTCATCTCCTTTTTGTTCTCCGGGGCGGTGGGCGTATTCTTCGGTTATTACCCCGCCAGGAAGGCGTCTTCTTTAAATCCCATCGACGCTCTAAGATATGAATGACGTATAGCCGTCCGGGTCGGCTCGTAATCTTGTGCATATATTTGCCCGGATACCGGCAATTTTCGCGCGGGCTTGTTATTCGCCCGTTAAATCTCCATTTAAGATATATACCATCATCACTTACAAGAAAGAACATTTGACAAAAGGGAAAATAAATGCTAAATGAAAACCGCCGAGGAAATATTCGCGTATTCATCCTGGTAAATATGTTTAAATTGTTGGTTTACAAGGCAAATCATGAACTTTCAGGACCTGATCCTCACGCTGCAAAACTACTTTGCAAAAAGGGGATGTCTAATCGTACAACCTTATGATATCGAAGTCGGAGCGGGAACTTTCAACCCCTCGACTTTTCTTCGCTCGATCGGGCCCGAGCCGTGGAACGCGGCTTACGTCGAGCCTTCCCGGCGTCCAACTGACGGAAGATACGGAGAAAATCCCAATCGTCTCCAGCATTACTATCAGTTTCAGGCCATCATGAAGCCATCGCCCCCGGATATCCAGGACATATATCTGGACAGCCTCAGGGCCATCGGCGTAGACCCTTGCGCCCATGACGTGCGCTTCGTGGAGGACGACTGGGAATCTCCCACTTTAGGCGCCTGGGGCCTGGGCTGGGAAGTGTGGGTGGACGGCATGGAATGCACCCAGTTCACCTACTTCCAGCAATGCGGGGGCATCGACCTCTCGCCCATCTCCGTCGAGCTCACCTACGGGCTCGAGCGCATCTGCATGTACCTGCAGGACGTGGACAACGTTTACGACCTGGCCTGGAACGACGAGTTCTCCTATGGGGACGTGCATCACCGCGGCGAGGTCGAGTGGAGCGGGTACAACTTCGAGAAGGCCGACGTTGACTCCCTTTTCCGGCATTTCGACGACTGGGAAAAAGAGAGTATCAGGCTCGCCGACCTGGGACTTGTCCTGCCCGCTTACGACGCCTGTCTCAAGTGCTCACACGCCTTCAACCTCCTCGACGCCAGGGGCGCCATCAGCGTGACCGAAAGGGTGACGAGGATACTCAGGGTCAGGGACCTGGCCGGAAGCTGCGCCCGCCTGTGGGAAAGGCAGCGCTACGATCTGGGCTTTCCCCTCATCAAGGAAGCGAAGGAAAAAGCCGACTGGCTTCAAAAGTACGAGGGAAAATTCGGGGATAAGGAGCAGGAAAATGGGAAATGACCTTATCCTCGAGATCGGCTGCGAGGAAATCCCGGCCCGTTTCCTCGGTCCCTCCCTCGAGCGGCTGAGGGACAAAACCGCCGCCGCCCTGGACAAGGCCAGGCTCTCAAGAGGAGAGATCGAGACCCTGGGAACTCCCCGCCGCCTGGCGGTCATCGTAAGGGACCTGGCCGAGGCCCAGGAGAACTGGGAGGAGAAAAAAACCGGCCCCCTCCTCAAGCAGGCCTTCGCCGAGGACGGTTCTCCCACCAAGGCCGCCATAGGGTTCGCCAGGTCCTGCGGCGCCTCGGTCGAGGAACTCGGGAGGGAGGACTCCCCCAAGGGCGAGAAGCTGGTATTCGTGAAAAAGGTGGAAGGAAGGAAAGCCGGCCAGGTGCTGCCCGAGCTTCTGCCTGAAATAATCTCGTCGCTCGAGTTTCCCAAATCCATGAGATGGGGAAAGGGAGAGATGACCTTCGCCCGTCCCATCCACTGGATACTGGCCATGCTGGGCGATAAAACCGTTTCCCTCGAGCTTGGCGGACTTCAGTCGGGCAACTCGAGCCGGGGGCATCGGTTCACTCATCCCGATCCCTTCTCGGTGAAAGGAGCGGGTGATTACGTCTCGAGCCTTATGGAGCGGGACGTCCTCGTGGACCCGGCCGCGCGGCGGGAGATCATCGTCAGGGAGGCGAGCAAAAAGGCCAAGGAACTTGGCGGCGAGCTGGCGCCCGATCCCGGTCTCATCGGCGAGGTATCGAACCTGGTCGAGCGGCCGGTGGTGATAGCGGGCAAGTTCGACGACAAATACCTCTCCCTTCCCCCCGAGGTGACCGTCTCCTGCATGCGGACTCACCAGAAGTATTTCGCGGTGAGAAAGCCCGGCTCGGAAAAGGAGCTTTTGCCCTATTTCATCGCCGTGGCCAACACTCCGGCCAAAGACATGGGAGTCATCGTGAAGGGCAACGAGCGGGTGCTCGAGGCCAGGCTGGCCGACGCCGAGTTCTATTGGGACGAGGACCTTAAGACCGGGCTCGAGCGGATGAAGGAAAAGACCTCGGGCATGGTCTTTTTCAAGACCCTCGGTTCCTACGCCGACAAGATGGAGAGGACCGCGAAAATATGCGAGCGCCTGGCCCTCGAGCTTTTCCCCGACGACGCGTCCATCCGGGACGCGGCGGTCAAGGCGGCCCAGTATTCCAAGGCCGACCTGGTCAGCCAGATGGTAGGCGAGTTCCCCGAGCTTCAGGGCGTGATGGGAGGCGAGTACGCCCTGGCCGCCGGCCTGGACAGGGACGCGGCCGAGGCCATCCGCGACCAGTACCTTCCCCGCTCGGCCGAGGACGTGGCCCAGGGCAATTACGCCCTGACCCCCGCGGGCGACGCGCTGAGCGCCGCCGACAAGATCGACTCCCTGGTGGCCTGCTGGGCCGCGGGCCTGGCCCCCAGCGGCTCGGGCGACCCCTTCGCCCTCCGCCGGCAGGCCCAGGGCGTGGTGAACCTCATCCTGGCCAAGGGCTACGCGGCCAACCTGGCCGGCCTGGTCGAGCTGGCGGCGGGCCTTCTGCCCGAGGGCCTCAAGATCGCCGGCGAGGAACTGGCGAAACAAGTGCTCGACTTCATCCTCACCAGGGTCCGCGTCCAGCTTATCGAGTCCGGCTACGCCTACGACGTGGTCGACGCCTGCCTCGCGGTCTTCAATGGAGACCTTGTAACCACCATGCAAAAGATAGAGGCGGTCTCGAGGCTCAAGGAAAGGGAGGACTTCGACGACTTGATGCTCGCCTTCCGCCGGGTCATGAACATCATCGAGGGACAACCCGGCATGGTCGAGAGCGACGCCTTCGAGCACCAGAGCGAGGCGGTCCTCTACAGCGAGTACACCAGGGTCCAGATTCGCGTCGAGCCCCTCTTGTCGGTGGGCAAATACGACGACGCCCTCGAGTTCATGGCCAGCCTCAAACCGGCGGTCGATAAATTTTTTGACGATGTGATGGTAAACGTTGACGACGAGCGGCTGAGAAGGAACCGGCACGCCATCTGCTCGGTAATCGCCTCCCTGTTCAAGGAAGTGGCGGACTTCTCGCTCATCGTCGTCCAGGGCGACAAGGCGGGCGGCGGATAAAGCGATCGAGGCCTTGCATCATCGGCACGGAAGGAGAGGAAAGTGAGCAAGAAATTCGTATATTTCTTTGGCGGGTCAAAGGCCGAGGGCGACGCTTCGATGAAGGAGTTGCTCGGCGGAAAAGGCGCCAACCTGGCCGAGATGGTCAACCTCGGCATGCCGGTGCCTCCCGGTTTTACCATTACCACCGAGGTCTGCACTTATTTCATGCAGAAGCAGAAGTATCCGCCGGCGATGAAGGAGGAGATCAAGGAGGCCCTGGCCCGGGTCGAGGAGATCATGGACGCCAGGTTCGGCGACACCTACAACCCCCTTCTCGTCAGCGTCAGGTCCGGCGCCCGTCAGAGCATGCCTGGAATGATGGACACGGTCCTAAACGTGGGGCTGAACAAGCAGACCCTGCAGGGCATCATCGACAAGACGGGCAACCCCAGGTTCGGCTGGGACTCCTACCGCCGCTTCATCCAGATGTATACCAACGTGGTCATGGGGGTCTCGGGCCACGAGCTCGAGGAAATCCTCGAGGGCTTCAAGAAAAAGAAGAAAGCCCTGCGCGACGTCGAGCTTTCGGCCGAGGACCTCGAGGAACTGGTCGAGCTTTACAAGAAACGCCTGGGCGAGTTGGGGGTGACCTTCCCCGAGAAGCCCATGGACCAGCTATATGGCGCCATCGGGGCCGTGTTCGAGTCCTGGAACACCCCCCGCGCCATCACCTACAGGAAGCTCAACGACATACCCGAGGACTGGGGCACCGCCTGCAACGTGCAGAGCATGGTCTTCGGCAACATGGGCGACAGCTCGGCCACGGGCGTGGCCTTTACCCGCGACCCGGCCACCGGGGAGGGCAGGTTCTTCGGCGAGTGGCTTCCCAACGCCCAGGGGGAGGACGTGGTGGCGGGCATCCGCACTCCTTACCCCATCAACCAGAAGAATAAAAAGTCAGACAAGGACGTCTCACTCGAGGAGTACATGCCCAGCGCCTACAACCAACTGGTGCGGATTTACAAAAGGCTCGAGAAACATTACAGGGACATGCAGGACATCGAGTTCACCATCCAGGAAAAGAAGCTTTGGATGCTTCAGACCCGGGTGGGAAAGCGCACCGGCTTCGCCGCCGTCCGGATGGCGGTCGAGATGTGCGACGAGAAACTCATCGACAAGCGGGAGGCCGTGAAGAGGGTGACGCCCGAGGCCCTGATCCAGCTTCTGGCGCCCATCTTCGACGTCTCGGAGAAGAAGAAGTCCATATCCGCGGGCAAGTTCCTGGCCAAGGGACTGAACGCGGGTCCCGGCGCCGCCACGGGAAGGGTGGTTTTCTCGGCGGACAAGGCCGCGGCCCAGGCGAAAAAGGGTCCCGTCCTTCTGGTCAGGCTCGAGACCAGCCCCGAGGACATCCATGGAATGGCCGTGGCCCAGGGCATACTCACCGCCAGGGGAGGAATGACCTCGCACGCCGCCCTCGTGGCCAGGGGCATGGGAAAACCATGCGTGGTGGGATGCAAGGACCTGGACATTAACTATAAGGCCAACAAGATGACCGTGGCGGGCAAGACCGTCAAGGAGGGAGACTGGCTCTCCATCGACGGCACGACCGGAGAGGTGCTCCTGGGCCAGCTTAAGACTTTCCCCTCCGAGGTGGTCCAGGTCCTCATCAACAAGAAGATTAAACCCGACAAGTCGGTGGTGTACCAAAACTTCGAGAAGATACTGTCCTGGGGCAACGAGTACCGGAGGCTGGGAGTGCGCTGCAACTCGGACACGCCGGCCGACACCGAGGCGGGAAGGCTCTTCGGCGCCGAGGGCATCGGCCTTTGCCGCACCGAGCACATGTTCTTCGAGGGCAACCGCATCGACGCGGTGCGCGAGATGATCCTGGCCGACGACGCCGCGGGCAGGAAAAAGGCCCTGGCCAAGATTCTTCCCATGCAGAAGAAGGACTTCGTCGGCATCTTCAAGGCCATGCCGGGAATGCCCATAACCATACGCCTTCTCGACCCGCCCCTCCACGAGTTCCTGCCCCATGAGGACAAGGAAATCAACGCCCTGGCCAAGAAGATGAAGGTGGGGCCCGCCCAGTTGAAGGCCAAAGTGGCCCAGCTTCACGAGTTCAATCCCATGCTCGGGCACCGGGGATGCAGGCTGGCCATCACATATCCCGAGATTTACAACCTCCAGGTAAGGGCCATTATGGAGGCCGCGGTCCAGGTCAAGAAGCTGAACAAGATCGACCCCAAGGTCGAGATCATGGTACCACTGGTGGGACACCCGAAAGAGCTGTCCATCCTGCGGGAAAGGTCCGAGGCCATCATAAAGGAAATTCTCGAGAACGCGGGACTCCAGATAGACTATCACATCGGGACCATGGTCGAGCTGCCAAGGGCCGTCATCGCGGCCGACAAGGTAGCCGAGCACGCCGACTTCTTCAGCTTCGGCACCAACGACCTCACCCAGACCACCCTCGGCATGAGCCGGGACGACTCGGGGTCCTTCCTGCCCGATTACGTGGACCAGGGAATATACCAGCATGATCCCTTCAACACCATCGACCAGGAAGGCGTGGGGCTCATGATGGAACTCGGCATCGAAAAGGGAAGAAAAACCAACCCCAAGCTCAAGATAGGCATCTGTGGCGAACACGGCGGGGAAACCGAGTCGGTGGTCTTCTGCCATAAATTGGGACTCGACTACGTGAGCTGCTCCCCCTACCGCGTGCCCGTGGCCATTATGGCCGCGGCCCAGGCGGCCCTCGTCGATATGGTCGAGAAGAAAAAAGAAGAACAGCGCGAAAAGGCCAAACAAAAGGCCAAGGTCAAAAAAGCCGCCGAGGCCGCTAAAAAACAGGCCAAGAAAAAACCGGCCCGGCCGCTTCGTTTCCCGCCGGCCGCCAAGAAAGCCCAGGAAACCAAGACGGCCAAGCCGGACAAGGCGGACAAGGCGGACAAGGCGAAAAAGAAAAAATAAGCCCGGCCCGCGTAAACCGTTCCTGAAGCGGAGCGGCTCCGGGCCGCTCCGTTTTTACTTCGATACGGGTCGAGGGGACCCCTGGAGGATTGCCGATAGATGAGGGCCCAAAAAAATATCAGCCAAAGGCAGTGGGGCAAGAGCGAGATATCCGGTGGGAGGCACGCTTTCAGAATCTCTCTTCTGGTGGAGGAAATATCGAGATTGCCCTCCCCCTCCGGCAAGGCCCTTGACGCGGGCAGCGGAGACGGGACGCTCACGCTCGAGCTTTTGAAAATGGGCCTTGCGGTCTCCGCAGTGGACGCCTCGATCGATTGCCTCGAGCGGCTCCGTGAAAACCTGGCCCTGGCCGGAGAGGACATGGAATCCCCTTGCCCGCGGGTCACGATCGATCAAGCGGTCTTGACCGACCTTCCCTTTCAGGACAATAGCTTCGACCTCGTGGTCTCCGGCGAGGTCCTCGAGCACGTCGAGGACCACCAGGCCGCCGCCGCCCAGATTGCCAGGGTCATGAAGCCCGGCGCCGCGCTGGTGGTCAGCGTTCCCGCCAACCCCGACCTCTTCAGCGTCGAGGACGAGTGGGCCGGGCATATAAGAAGATACGAGAAAAACCAGCTCGAGGATATCTTCAGCCGGGCGGGACTCGAGACCGTAAGGCTTTATCACTGGGGCTGGCCCGTCACGTATCTTTACGTCCGGCTCCTTTTCGTGCCGTGGCTGAAGCTGAGGGCGAAAAAGGGTGACCCCGACCGGAGCCGGGCCAAGAAAGCCGCCTCCCATCCCGCGGCCGTGAGGATCATGTCGGCCTTCTTCTCCATCGACCGCCTCTTCCTGGGACTGCCCTGGGGAATCGGACTTATCGGGGTCTTCAGAAAAAAAGAAACGCCGGAGTGAAACAATCCACCCCGGCGAGAAAAAAGCTCTCCAGATCAGGTCTGGGTAAACATGGGGGTGTCAACCATGTGCTCCATGATGTACCTGCTGGTGCTGCCCATCAGGACCTCCCAAATCTTCGAGACGCTGTGAATACCGATCACCGCCAGGTCTATGCCCTCCATGCCGGCGTAGTTCACTATCGCCTGCCCCGGGTTGTCGCCGTGGAGTATCTTGGACTTGACCGACATGCCGTGAACGTTGAAATATTCCTCGATCTCGGCGGGGAACTTCTTGCCGCCTCCGTTGTTGTGCTCGGGGGAAGCGTGAACGAGATGGATTTCCGCCCCCGGAAAAGGATTGAGATGAACGTAGTTGAATAAAAGGCGGTCCGACAGCCGCTGAAGATCGAGCGCTATCATCACCTTCTTCACTTCTTTCTTCTTCTCGCTGGCCAGCATGAGGGGACGAAAGGAGCGGGCAAGCACCTCCTCCGCCGCGTTGCAGAACTGCCCGTCCGGAAGACCGCAGGTAAAACGCGTCCTGCGGCCCATGATCACCAGGTCGCAAAGGGTCGAGTGCTTGAGTATCTCCTGGGTGGGGCTTCCCTCCACCAGGGACGCCTTGTACTTCACGCCGTGTTTCTCGCATATCTTGACCAACTGGTCCCGGGCCTTCTCCGCGAAGCCCTTGGCCTCGAGTATGGCCTTCTCGTAGTGCTCCTTGCCCGACGAGCCGGCCCCGAGGGGACGGGGCGAATGGTACGCCGTCTCGATGTCATAGGTGTCGGCTATCACCATCCCCAATACCTTGGCCTCGTGTATCTTCGCCAACTCGCATGCGTGCTCGGCCGCGCTCTCCGCGTACTCGCCATCGTCCATGGCGACCATTAACTGCTTTATCATGAAAGAAATCCTCCTTAACTCGCTGCTGGGAGAATTATAGTTAATCTTTTGGACGGGAGCAAATGCAAAAGGTCAAGACCGGGCCGAAATAACCCCCGCCGCGCTTTTAACCGTTTATTAAATAGGCAAAATCATGTTTGACAGACTAAGGCCGCGCCTTTATAATATGCAGAGCACGAAAAAATATACATTCGCGGACAAGCGGCCCAAGGCCGCCTCAACCGGCCGCGAAACGGGCGCTTCCAAGCAACGAAACGCCCAAATAGAGCGCTTTCCAATGAGGAGGTTACTTATGCTGATGCGAAACGTTACAAGGGCTCTTTCCTATCCATTCCAGATGATAGCTTTGACGGCTCTCGCCGCCGCGCTGGCTTTGCCGGCGCCGGCCTCGAGCGAGACCTACGCCCGTCCCGGCCAGGCCCGGGCCCACATGGCCAAGGCCGCCAAGGCCGCCAAGGACGGCGAGTGCGAGGTCATGCGCTCGGAGCTGGCCGAGGCCGCCCGCCATGGCGTCTCCGTCGATCCCGGCGTGGCCCGGGAGTGGGGCTTCAAATGCGGGGTCCCCCTTAACGACGGCGTGTACTACTCGATGAACCTGACCAGCATGTCCGTCTCCGAGTCCGGAGAGGCCGCCGCCGCCGCCACCGCCGACGGCAAGGTCTTCATCTTCGACCTCTACGAGTCGAGGAGCGTGGCCCACTGGAACACCGGACTCTCCGAGGTCAAGAGCCTCGACTTCGCCCCCGACGGGTCCATGACCGCCGCCGGAGGCGACAAGTCGGTCGTCGTCTTCGACCCCAGGTCCAGGCGCGAGGTTTGGCGCGCCGAGATGCCGGCCTTCGTCGACCAGGTCCGGTTCTCCCCCGACGGCAAGGCCCTGGTCGTGGGCATGAACAAGTTCACAGGAGGATCGGACGCCGGCATCAACCTCGAGGGCTTCGTCTCCTATATCAGCCTCCGCGACCCCGCCAGGACCGTGGACATGAAGTCGGTCTCAGGAAACCCCGCCGTGCTCGCCATTACCGCCGACGGGCAGCGCATCATCGGACTGTGCTGGTCCAAGAGGTACAGCTTCAGCACCGTCGCCAGCGTCCGCGTATGGGACGCGGCCCAGGGCAACCTGATACTCGAGCGCGAGATCAGGTCCTCCACCATGTACCCGGCCCACATCTCGAGGGACGGGAAAATCCTCGCCTACTCGAAGCTGCGGGACGAGGCCATCGACGCCAACCGCAAGACCCTCGACCGGGAGGGGAGGATCAAGGACCCCTCCAAGTTCAGGACCTCCGCCTGGCTCCGCGACAAGGACTCCTACCAGGCCGTGGCCCAGGACGTCTTCGGGGGAGGGGAAACCCCCATCATCAGCGGAAAGTACCTCCTCGGAGTTGACGACGCCGGAAAGTACGCCGCCGTCATCGACGCCAAAGGAAACGCCCTCTTCGAGGAAATCGGCGTCGGACGCGTGTTCGACGTCAACGTCGAGTCCGGAGCGCTCGACGGAGCGGAAAAGCCCCTCGTCTCCATCGGCAGCGGGGTCATGGTCTTCGGAGCCACCAACGACGAGCTCCAAAGGTTCGGATGGCTGCGAAACGAAATCCCCTCCCCGAAAAAAGTCGCCGGCGCCATGTAAACCCCAAACCTACCACCCAACGCGGGCCCACCCGGCCCGCGTTTTTTTTAAAAAGGCCTCCTCCATTATCGCCGCCCCTTCACGTCCTCCCTATTATCGGTACGTTTTCCGGCCAATTGTGCTCGATCGCGCGCACGGGCGCGCAAATCCGTGCTCACATATAAACTACCGTTATTATTATATAATCTCGGTTTTGATCGAAATATCGGCCTGATTTTGTGCATGGGCGTATACAAATCGTAGAAAATCGCGATTTTTCCATTTTGGGCCAAATCGAGGAAATGGAAACCGTTACGGACACTTCCGGCATTATCGCGAAAATTGGCATAAAATTTGTTTGTAATTCCTCGGGTTGGCGTCTATAATATAAACGGATCCAAAGACCTGCTAAAAGAAAATAATGTCTTAGCCGCCCCAAGGAGGAGGAAATGAAAACGCTCCCGATCTCGGCCAGGCAAAGGAAGATTAAATCTCTCATCCTATCCGCTCTCGTCTGCGTAATGGCGGCGTTGCCGTTGCCGGCAGGCGCGGCCACATGGTACGTGAGCGCCACCACGGGAAACGACGCCACCGGCGACGGGTCGCAATCGGCGCCCTTCGCGAGTATCCAGTACGCCATGGGCCAAGCCTCGAGTAGCGACACGGTCCTGGTGGCCGGCGGGACCTACAATGAAACGGTAGAGGCCAAAGGCAACGTTAAAGTTTACGGAGGTCACGATCCAATCACGTGGGAAAGAAATCCTCTCGTCTTCAGGACGGTTATTGAAGGAGGTGGATTAAAATATTTTTCGTCTCATTGCCTTTTTGACGGATTCGTAATACAAAACGTAAATACTGGTTTATATGTCAAGAATAGTGGTTATGGAGCAATAAGCAATACAATCATCCGTAACGCGATCAAAGGCGTTAATATTGAAGCGACAGGGAATTATTTTTCGAATATGCTTATTAAAAATTCCCTTATTATCGGCAATGAATGGGGAATAGATACTAATCCAAGCTTGTACATTGAATGCTTTGAAGGTTATTGCGACCCTCATCACTCATGTCACTATTGGGGTTGCGAGTCTACCTTCTATAGTATTGGGTGTACAGGAATTTATGGGGATAACGTTACAATTACGGACAATTCGAATCTTGCCTGGCTTACTCGATTTTCCGATGCGTGCTCGGCGCCAAATGGCGAGTATTGCAGTGGTACCGCCGTGGGTTGGTTATCCGTAAGAAATTCCATATTGTATGGTAATGAAGCCGGCATAGCGGGGAATGGATCGCTTGGAGGCGACTACAATATACTCGACCAAGACCCGTTATTCGGCGATACTTCACTGGGGGATTACGGCCTCCAATCGACTTCCCCCTGCATTGACGCGGGAGACACGGCCGAGAGTTACAAAGACCCCGACGGCTCGATAAACGACATTGGCGCCACGGGCGGGCCGGACTCGATATTCTTCGACGGCGACTACGACGGCATGCCCGACATATGGGAGGAATACTACGGCCTCGATCCCGCCGACCCCTCCGACGCCGCCGGAGACCCCGACGCGGACGGCCTGACCAACTACCGCGAGTATCTGGCATGGAGCGATCCCGGCGTCCAGGACAATCCTTACGATACCGATAATGACGGCTTTAGTAATTGGGACGACAACTGCCCGGATCATTATAATCCAGGCCAGGAGGATGACGACACCGACGGAATAGGCGACGCGTGCGATTATGATTATGACTCAGACGGTGACGGCATGCCGAACGTGTGGGAGAACGATCATGATTGCATAATGGCGGACACGGTGGACGCCGCTGAAAATCCCGACGGAGACGCGGTCACCAACCTGGAGGAATACCAGAATGGAACGGACCCTTGCGCTAGTAACGAATGCAGTGATGGGTTGGACAACGACGGAGACGGCCTATCCGACCTTGACGACCCCGGCTGCGACGACCTCGCCGATGAGAGCGAGCGGGGAAGCAATATCTGCGACAACGGAGTCGACGACGACGGCGACGGTTTGACCGATTATCCGGACGATCCGGATTGCTCGGGACCGGCGGACTCGAGTGAGTTATTAATAATCACCCCCACGCTTATAGGATCGTATGACACTCCGGACGAGGCCTGGGACGTGATGGTCGTGGGCGACTACGCCTACGTGGCGGACGACGGGGCCGGACTGCATATTATCGACGTATCGAGTCCGTCAAGCCCCGCCTTGATCGCAACTTACGATACATACCGTGCCCTTGGTATAAGCGTATCCGGTAGCCACGCCTATGTGGCGGACGGCACGGATGGTTTAAAGATAATAAATATTTCCAACCCATTCAGTCCTTATTTAGAGGGGGCGTATGACACGGCACAGGCCATAGGCCTTTACGTCTTGGGAGATTACGTATACGTAGCGGTGCATGCATCAGGCCTTCAGATCGTCGACGCGTCCAATCCGGTCTCTCCAAGCCTTATAGGCGCTCTCAACACTTCCGGTTATTCATGTGACGTTTGCATAGCGGGAAATTACGCTTACATGGCCGACGCGGAGGCCGGCCTGCAAATCATCGACGTCTCCAATCCCTCTTCCCCCACCCTAGTGGCCACCTATGATACTCCCAACTACGCGCGCGGCGTTTTCGTCTCCGGTAACTACGCTTACGTGGCCGACCGCGACTCGGGTCTTCAGATTATCGACGTGTCCAATCCAGCCGCCCCAACCCTCACGGGCGCCTACAACACTCCAGGGTCGTCCAACGACGTTCAAGTTATAGGCGATTACGCTTTAGTAGCCGACGACTCTTCCGGCCTGCAAATAATCAACGTCTCCGACCCAGCCAATCCCGCCCTTGCGGCATCATATGACACCAGTGGAAGTTCCAGGGGCGTCTACTATGAAGGCGGCTACGCCTACGTGGCGGACGGCGCCGCCGGACTGCAAATAATAGCGCTTAATTTGCCGGCGCCAGATGAAGACGGCGACGGCCTTGGCGACGACGTGGACAACTGCCCGACCGTATCAAACCCCGGCCAGGAGAACGCCGACGGGGACGCCCTCGGCGACGCCTGCGACGCGTGCCCCAACGACGGAGACAATGACGCGGACAACGACGGGGTTTGCGGGGACGTGGATAATTGTCCCGCCGTCTCGAACGCTGATCAATCCAATATTGACGGCGACGAGTATGGCGACGCCTGCGATAGTGACGCCGATAACGACGGCACCGACGACGGCTCGGACAACTGCCCTGGCGTTTATAACCCCGATCAGGGCAACATGGACGGAGATACCTTTGGCGACGCCTGCGACGACGACAACGACGGCGACGGCATGCCCGACGCGTGGGAAAACGAGTACGCCTGCGTCAACGCCGAGTCCTTCGACGCGGACGCCAATCCCGACGGAGACTCGTTTACCAACCTCGAGGAATATCAGAACGGCACCAATCCCTGCGAGATCATGGCTTGCGAGGATGGGTTGGACAACGACGGCGACGGCCTATCCGACCTTGACGACCCCGGCTGCGACGACCTCGCCGACGACAGCGAGAGGGGAAGCGACATCTGCGACAACGGCGTTGACGACGACTCCGACGGTTTGACCGATTATCCGGACGACCCGGATTGCTCGGGACCGGCGGACTCGAGTGAGTTATTAATAATCACGCCCACGCTTATAGGATCGTACGACACGCCGGGGTTTGCATCTGCCGTTGTGGTGGTCGGAAACTACGCCTACGTGGCGGATAAGGTAGCCGGACTGCTTATTATAGATGTATCTAATCCATCAAGCCCCGCCTTGATCGCCACCTACGATACAAGCAGCGCCCGCGACGTCCAAGTGTCCGGAAACTACGCTTACGTGGCGGACTGGGCCGAGGGCTTGAAGATTATTGACGTCTCCAATCCCCAAAGTCCATCTATGATAGGGGCATATGACACTTCAGACGCCACAGGCATTTTTATCTCGGGAGATTACGCCTACGTGGCGGACTATAGGTCGGGCCTTCGCGTTATTGACGTGTCCAATCCAGCCGTTCCAAGCCTTTTAGGCACTCTGGGATCCTCCGCTAATTCCTGCGGCGTATACGTGGTGGGCAATTACGCGTATGTGGCGGACGGATCGGCCGGCCTGCAAATTATTGACGTGTCCGATCCCTCTTCACCCGTCCGCTTGGCAACTTATGATACCCCCGACTTCGCGAACGGAATTTTTATCGCAGGCGACTACGCCTACGTGACCGACCGCGACTCGGGGCTCCATATTTTCGACGTTTCCAATCCAGCCAGCCCTAACCTTGCGGGCGCCTACGACACCCCAGGCTGGGCCTACGACGCTCTCGTCATAGGCCAATACGCCCTCCTGGCCGACCTGTGGTCAGGTCTTCTAATCATTAATGTATCCAACTCCGCCAACCCCGTGCTTGTGGCTTCATATAACACTAATGGGACATCCCAGGAAGTTGACTTTGAAGGCGGCTATGCCTATGTGGCGGACGGAAACTCCGGGTTGCAAATAATATCGGTCAATTTACCGGACCCAGATGTAGACGACGACGGCGTTAGCAACGGCGTGGACAACTGCCCGGCCGTCTCGAACCCGAGCCAGGACAACGCCGACGGGGACGCCCTCGGAGACGCCTGCGACGCGTGCCCTAACGACATGGACAACGACGTGGACAACGACGGCGTATGCGGAGACGTGGACAACTGTCCGGCGGTTTCCAACTCCAGCCAGGAAAACGCCGACGGGGACGCGCTCGGAGACGCCTGCGACGCCTGTCCAAACGACGCGGACAATGACGTGGACAACGACGGAGTATGCGGAGACGTGGATAACTGTCCCAATGACGCGGATAACGACACGGACAACGACGGGGTCTGCGGCGACGTGGATAATTGCCCCGCCGTCTCGAACGCTGATCAATCCAATATTGACGGTGACGCGCTCGGCGACGCCTGCGACGCATGTCCCAACGACGCGGACAATGACGCGGACGACGATGGGGTCTGCGGGGACGTGGACAACTGCCCGGCCGCTTCCAACTCCAGCCAGGACAACGCCGACGGTGACGACCTGGGCGACGCCTGCGACGTCTGTCCCAATGACGCTGACAATGACGCGGACGACGATGGGGTCTGCGGGGACGTGGATAACTGCCCGGCGGTATCCAATCCGGGTCAGGCGGACGGAGACGGGGACGGGGTGGGCGACGCCTGCGACGGCGGTGGTAGCGAGCCGAGTAGGCCCGACGGTGGGGACGACGGCGGCGGAGGCGGCGGGGGCTGCTCGATCTCCGGCGCGCCCATGTCCGGAGGTGCGGCGGCCATGAACGGCCTTTTCCTGGCGGCCCCTCTTCTGATCGGGCTGGCCTTGAGGCTCCGCTCCCGGAGGACGGCGAGAGGATAGCTGGTTTTTTAAAGGATCAGGCAAGGGGAAAGGAAGTCCCTGGGAGGCTTAGCTCCGGGAGTCTGAGATAATCAGCCCCCGGCCTCGCCGCCCACGCAAAACGCGTGGGGGACCCTGATTAAGGACCCGTGGGTGGCGCGGATAGCTCGCCTATCCGCGCGGCGCAAGCCGTTGGATATTCACGCGCGCGCCCGGCGGCCCGTCGCCCCCTTTCCCGCGCCTTTGGCGTCCAGATAGCCAAGCTATCCGGGCCACCCCGCGCAACATGCGTGGGGGGCCATGATTTTAAATCAGGCGGGTCAGTGGTGGTGATGGCCGGACTCGGAGTGTCCGCCGGCCATGACGTAGACGACTTTTTCGTTCCCGGGGTTTGCTATGGCGCACTGATGGGCCCCCACCAGGTGGACGGCCTCGCCGGGGTGGAGGGTGAGGTTAAGTCCTTCGCCTTGAATCTCGAGGTCGCCGGTGACCGCCAGGAGGATTTCCTCGTGGCCCGCGCCGGGGCAGACCTTCCGGTCCTTCTCGCCGGGCCCCAGTTCGCCGTAGATGAGGTAGCAGGCGTGAGTGCCCAGTTCCTCGAGCCCGAGAACGTACTCGCCGCCCTCCTTTTTCGCCTTCTCGATCAGGTTGTATCTTTTCAACGCCGTTCCTTTCCTCAGGTTTCATATCCGGCCGTGTGAGGTCCGGGCGATAATGTCGTCCTGCACTGGTTTTCCCAGGTCCACGAAATAGGCGCTGTATCCCGAGACCCTTACCACCAGGTCCTTGTAGTCCTCCGGGTTTCGCTGGGCCGCTCGCAGGACCTCGTCGGAGACCACGTTGAACTGCACCTGCATGCCGCCCTGCTTGAAGTAGGCCAGGACCATGGCCGCTATTTTCTTCACCCCGCCGGGGGTCGAGAGCAACGTGGGCAGGAGCCTGATATTGGTCGAGCTTCCGTTGGGGATGAGCTCATGGTTCAGCTTGGCCGCGCTTTGCAGGGCGGCGACGGGCCCCTTTTGCTCGGCCTGGTTGGTGGGTGAGATGCTGTTCGAGATGGGCTCGCCCGCCTTGCGCCCGTCGGGGGTCGCGCAAAGGACCGTGCCCTCGAAAACGTGCATGCCGTAGCTGAAGAAGCTGGGCCGGAATATCCCGCCGCGCCGGGGCTTGTGCTTCATGACCTCGCGGCAGAAATGCTCGGCGATTTCGCGGGCGATCGCGTCCGCCTCATCGTCGTCGTTGCCGTACTTGGGCGCGCGCGTTTTAAGGCGGCCCCGCAGGGTCTCCTCTCCCCGGAAGTTCTTGTCCAGGGCCTTGAGGAGGTCGGCCATCTTGAGGGACTTATCCTCATAGACCAGCTTCCTGATCGCTACCAGGGAGTCGGCCGCCGTGGCCAGACCCCGCCCCGAGATGGAGTTGAAGTTATAGCGGGCGCCGCCCCGGGTCATGTCCTTTCCGCTGTCGATGCACCCGTCCAGGGTGATGGAAACCAGCGGGTTGGGCAAAAGCTCCTCGAAGGCCTGGTCCTTGAGGTTGGTGGCCCGGGCGATAAAATCCACGCAGAAGCTTATCTGCTTTTTATAGGCGTCCATGAACTCCTCGAAGGTCTTGAAGCCGCGGGGGTCTCCGGTCCGGGGTCCGAAGCGTCTTCCCAGCATGACCAGCCTTCCGTCGCGCAGGGTCATCTCGAGGGCGCCCACCAGTGAGACGTCGTTCCCGGAGGTGCAGCCGAAGGTGTTGCCGTCGGAGGTCGGCTCGACGCAGCCGATGATGGCGTAGTCGCGGGCCTCATCAAGGGGATAGCCCGACCCGGCCAGGGCCGGCACGATGGCCTCGTCGTTGAAGATGGCCGGACCGTTCGAGCGCCCGTGCATGGCGATGATCTTCTCCACGTAGTCGCCGGGGGATTTCTCGCTGATCCGGAAGGACACGGAGTTGGACATGTGGCGCACGTTCTCGGTGGCCCGAATGAAAAGATAGCTGAGCGGATTGGTCGCGTCCTCTCCGTCCCGGCCCACGCCGCCGATGGTGACGGCCATGTTGTCGGCGCCCAGTTCGCTTCCCGTTTCCTTGCCGTAGGGCGGAAGCACGAGGAGGTTATAGCTGAGCTTGACGATCAACTCCTCGAGAAGCTCGAGGGCGTCCTCCTCGCTTATCCGGCCGGCGGCAAGGTCGGACTCATAAAAGGGACAAAGGTACTGGTCCACCCTGCCCAGGGCGAATATGCCCACGATGCCGTGAGAGATAAGGGCCAGGGTCTGGGTCATCCATACCCACTGCAGGGCCTCGCGAAAGTCGCGGGGAGGAAGCCAGGGCACGCGCCGGCACCTCTCGGCTATGGCCATAAGCTCTTCCCTTCGCTTGCCGTCTCTTGCCTCCTTGGCCTTGGACTCGGCCAGGTCGGCGTAGCGTCCGGCAAAGTCGCGAGCCGCGTCGCAGCAAATAATCACCGACTCGAGAAAGGCCCTTGCCTCGGGGTCGCCGCCCGCCTCGAGGAGTTTCTTCTCCGCCCGGACCTTGGCCCCCTGGAAGCCCTCCTTGATCAGATATTTGTGGCCCAACACGAGGTGCCCCTGCATGTCGAACACGTTCATGCAAAGGCCGGGGTTGTTGAGCGGTATCTCCGATCCGGCCATGGCCGCCACCTTGGGGTTGGCCCGGGCGTAGGACGCCTGCTTGAGGAGAGGGGCCAGGCCGAAGCTTTTCACCCTTTTGTAAAAGGCCGAGGGCGAAGTATTTAAGGGGACGAAAAGGCCCTCGTCTTTCCACAGCTCTTTCTTTCTATGCCGTATGCTCTTGTCCTTCCAATAGGGGATGATGTCGCCAAGGAGTTCCTTTTTCTCGTCGGGGCTTATTTTAAAGGGCCGGTCCTTGCGACTTAAAAGATAAGGAAGCTCCATCTCGAGCACCAGGTTGATGTCGCCCCTCTCGATGGGAATGACCGTGGCCACCAGCTTCGAGCTGCGGTTGCCCACGATGGCCTCCTCATCCAGGATGTAGACGGTGCAGTTCTTCAGGGTATGGGCAAAGGCCTTGGCCGCCCGCAAGTCGGGGGCCTCGCCCTCGGTCTGGCGATAGCTCTGGGTGTAGTACCGGGCCCTTTCGACGCATATCTCGTATGGAGCGTCCAGGATCCTTAGCCGGAGCCTCGCGGTCCTGGACTCCTCTGAAGAGGACGGCTGGACGGGGGCTGGGGAGGGGCCCGCCGAGTAGTCGGAAACTGGCTGAGTCATGTCCGCTCCTTTTCGCGAGAATGAAATAACCTTGTGAATAAAATAGCAGATTTTCAGACGGGTTTAAACCGCCCGGCGAATGAAGGCTAAATTCGTTTTTTCCGCGTGAACTCCTCAATACGATCTTGACTCTCCGGGTAAGTTTTGTTACCATCTTTATCTGTCAAATAACGAAAGCCCAGGTAGCTCAGCCGGTAGAGCAGCGGACTGAAAATCCGCGTGTCGATGGTTCGATTCCGTCCCTGGGCACCATGATCGTGAGGGATCGCAAAAAACATAAAGATTCCTTTGGATTTTCGCCGTAAGCCCAGTATTGGGGGTTTGCGGTTTTTTATTGGAAGACCGGCAATTGTAGTAGAAGTATGGATAAACGCTTGAAAAATCGAGAAAGGAGAACGTGGTGGACTTGGAGTCACTGGTAAATGGCGCGCCCTCGATGGCCCCGGCGATCAAAGTGGGCTTTTCCGGCGCGATGGGCAGGGGAGTTTTCGCGACCGCCGACTTTATGCCCGGCGATCTTATCGAGACGGCCCCCGTAATCGTCATCCCCGCGGCCGACTGGCCAATGCTTGAAAAAACCATTTTGTTTTCTTACGGTTACGATTTCAGTTCGAACGGGGACGAGGACATGGCCCTGGCACTCGGGCTGGGTTCAATGTATAACCATTCATATTCTCCCAACGCCATGTACGTGAAGAAAATAACGGAGCGCGAAATCGGCTTTTTCGCCATATCCAGGATTAAAAAAGGCGAGGAGATCACGGTTAATTATAACGGCCGGCCCGAGAGTCTGGACCCGCTATGGTTCCAGGTCATATCCGGCGGATAAAGCCGACGACCTCGATTTATAGGCGAAGCGGGATGGTCCCGCGATAATGTCTTCAATATCGCGGCCACCCCGCCGCGGCGAAGGTTTCGGCGGGCGAGTAGGACATGTCCAGCCGGCCTATCCTCATGAAGGCGCCATCGTACATGAGCTTGATCCAGCCCTCGTCCATGTGGAGCTTGCGGCCCTGGTCGTGCACGACCTTGTCCTCATGCCGGAGCAGGATGAAACCCTCGGCGTGCTCGCTCGGGTTGATGTGAATTTTTAGGTCGGCGTACCGCACATGGACGGTGCTCACCTGCTCGTCGTCGGCCGCGCCCGAGTCGAAATGAAAATCGTTCAAAGTCACCCTGGCGTCTATCTTACCCGAGAAGCTCACCAGCGGGGTCTCCTCGGCGCCAAGGCCCGCGCAGAGCGGCGCCATCACCGCGATCAAACAAATCATCGCTAACTTCCATGACAATAACCTTACTTCCATAACTTGCCTCCTAAATGGATTGTTTTCTCCGGCGATCAAAGCAGACGTCCCCACTCGTCGCCGCCTTTAAAACCATATGATCGCTAACGGGTAAACAATATTTGCCTGTTCCCCGCTGTCGCCCATATCGAGCTATAGTTTATCCGTTCGGCTAAAATGGAGCATTCTGAAACGCGAGTCATTCCCGGAATGTCAAACTCGCCGACCTGCTCGCTATGCTCGCCCATATAGCGGAGCTATATGGGTTACTTATAATTCAAGACCCGTCTGTGAGTTACCTGTTGGCCCATGCATTTTCACAAAATGCACGGTTGTAGCCGCAGGCTGAGTATTGCTGTTTACTAAATCAAGCACGGTTTTTTAGCTCCTCCCCTTGAAAAAGGCCTTTCGATACGATTGGCGTCAGAAGCGTTCAGCCTATCCGCTTACCTATGAATATTTTTTACCATTATATTTTGCTTGGCCTCAGAGATAATGCCGTATACTTTCCTTACGTCTCTTACAGACTCGAGACATTGAACGGATGGGCCGCGATTACCCCAAAACATCTTTGCAATATGGCCTCTGCTGGAGTGGGCCAATAAAGATGAATCCGTTGCCAGCGTTATGGTCCCGCTTCCGTCGCTGTTTTCAGTGACTTCAACCATTTGGGTAGTGGCCAGAGGTAATAATTTCGATTTGCTTTTTATAAATTGGGAAATGAAGACAATCCTGTCCGAAGTCACCGCGTATATCGTGTTTTTTCTTTTGTACGAGTCAAGTAAGAATCTTCCGAAAGCAAAGTATAGCCCCGCTAATAATATGGAGAGTAAAAACGATAAAGGAAATACCATTGTTGCGAATTTCTCATGGCCTCGGGAGATAACTATATAACAAAATAGGCATGCCCCGCATGATAAAATGAATCCAAGGGGAACCATGAATAGGTCAAGAGGCGTCGTCTTAAATCCTTTTTTGGGGGAATCATGCCAGAGAATATTTTCCTCCGGCGATAAAACACCTTCAATATTTTCAACGCTTGGATGCTTCATCAACCATTCTCCTGATAATCGATTAAAGACATCGCGGTCGTCGCGCGCCTTCTAGATGACGATTCTTTTGTTCTTCTTGGCTTCATCGATAATATTATATACTTTTCTCACGTCATCGATAAATTCAAAACTTGGGACAAAGGGACCGGAGTTCAAAGATGTCCAAACCGCCATTTTGTGCCTGTTAAAGTAGGATGATAAATACGTTTTTGCTCCGAACAGAATGGTCCCGCTTCCGTCTTTCTTCTCCGAGATACCGACCACGCCAAGAGTAGCTATGCTTAACGAAAACAATTTTAATTTCGTTATCTTAGAAAGAAAGATAATTCTATTTGTAGTTACGGCATAAATTGTTTTATTCCTTTTATATGAGTCAATGAAGAATCTTCCGAATGAGAGGTATAATCCGATTGAAAATATAGGAATATTAAAAATAAAGGCAAATAAAGACGCCCAGAAATCTCCGGGGCTAGTGAAAATATCAACATAAAAAAAGAATGGTACTGAAAAGAAAGCAATGCCAAAAGGAAAATTAATTACATCAAACGGCCTCATCATTAACTTAATATCAGGATAGCCGTGCCAGAGTATCTTTTCCTCTGGTAGCAGAATATTTTCAATGTCTTTTTTGCTTAATGGCCTCATCGAGCAATCTCCCGAGTTTCAGAAAAATGAAATTGGAACAGGCTCCGAGAAACCATATCCAATATAATTCCCACCACCAACGCCAAAACCAGCTGTTGGTTCAACGCTAAAAGGAGGTGTTTTACCTTCGCAAACATAATCTAATGAATTTGCAGGAATATTAAAATCAATATCATATCCATATCCATCATGCATTTCCCTTCCAACTATAAATCCTGTCCCTGAATAATCCTCTTGAGTACCAAATCCAAGAAGTAAGCCTCCATTTAAATCAGCTCCAACCTGAGGACCCAAAGTACCATATCCTTGAACTAATAAAAATGGTTTAAAATTAGTAAAATCTATGCATAAATGTAATGATATTTCAGCTCCGATAATTAGACTTGCGCCAATTTCTGCTCCAAATCCAATAACAATAAGACCATATGGATCATTATAATTTATTGGGGAATTGACTACATATATATATTTATTGTTATATGTATTCACTATTGCTAATAAACCTGGCCACTTATCCTCCTGGGTAAATCGTCTTTGCTCGGGGCTGTAGTAGCGGGAGCGGTAGAACATGAGGCCGGTTTCGTCGTCATACTCTCTTCCTGTGTAGCCGTAGGGGGACTGGAGGGAGTAGGGGTTGTAGGTGGAGGTTTGGGCTCCGAAGGGGGAGTATTCGGAGCGCATGAAGACGGCGCCGTTGGACTCGAACTCGGTGAGGGAGCCGAGACCGTCGGTGAGGGGGAAGGCGGCACCCCCGGCGGAGTCCATCCCCTGGAGGAGGTCGTCGACGCCCGGGCCGTGGACGTAACGATTCACCACCGTCGCCCCGTCGAACGACTGCACCACGTCCTCGCCGTCGTAAAAATAAATCGTCTCCTCCGTCCCAAGGTCCTTCAGCACCCGCCGCCCAAGCGCGTCGTAGACATACTCCACCACCGTGGTCGAGCCTTCCTTGACCTCCACCAGCATATCGTCGGCGTCATAATAATAATCACGAGCCTCCACCGTCGTGGTACCGTTAATCACGTCCCGGGAGGACATGGCGCCGGCGTCATCGTACTCGTACCGGACCACGTAATCCGCCGCCTCCGACGTGTTCCCGTCCGCGTCCATGTCATACCAGATCGCCTCCAGCCGGTTCATGCCGTACGCGTCGTAAAAGTACGTCTCCTCCTCCAGGTCGAAACCGCCGTCAACCTCGGTCACGGACAGGATATTCCCCAGGGTATCATACTCGTACTCCAGCGTCGAGCCGTCCCAAGTCCCCGCCCTCGAAAGCCGATAAAACGAATCGTACTCGTACTCGACCCGCACCGACGAACCGCTCAAGGTCCGTACCTGCGCCGTTCGCTGCCCCTTGGCGTTGGCGCCCGAGTCGTATTCGTACTGATACCTCGACAGCGTGGTACTCCCGTCCTTGTGATGGATGTCCGTCAATCTCCCCTGCTCGTCGTAACCGTATTCCGTCGCCGACGACGCCGTCACCCCGTCCGCCCGGTACCGCGTAACCTTGCTCCGCATGCCCTGCTCATCGTACTCGTACTCCGCCACCGTCGTGCCGTTCCTGCTCACCGTTTGCAAAGACCCGTCGTCGTAATACCCGTACTCGACCGTCTCCCCGTCCGCCGTCGCCATCCTCGTCACCCGGTCCCCGGCGTCATACTCATAATACACGGTCTCCCCGACCGTCGACCCGCAAGCCGCGTCCGCGCAAACCGTCTGCTCGACCGACGAAACCCGAAAGTACTCGTCATACTCGTAATCCAGCGCCGTGCCCCCAACCTTGTCGTCCTTGACGTAATCGATCCGCCCGCCAATATACCCCACCTCGATCGTCCTCAGAAGCGACCCCTTGTTCGCGCAGCTCGAACCGGCCCAATACTTCCTCTTCCAAGGCCGGTTCATGCCGTCGTATTCATAAGACACAACCGAGTTGCCCGCGTTCACCACGCACGTCACCCGTCCGATCTCATCGTAAGTATAGCTCGCCGTCGGGTCCCCCGCGCTCGCGTCCTCCCGGATCACCTTGTCCATCCGCCCGAAGTCGTCGTACGTGTACAGCGTCTCCAGCGCCGCGCCGGCCGGTTCCGCCGTGAAGCCGACCAGGTTGCCGACGCCGTCGTAGTCGAAGGTGGTGATGGACGCCGCGCTTCCGATCTCGACCTCGGCCAACCGCCCCCTGGCGTCGGACAGGTACTTCGCGTCCCTGCCGTTCACGTCGTTGACCGTCACCAGCGTCGCCGTGGCCGTGGTCCCGCCGATGGCCTCGGTCCCGTAGGTCACGCCGGTGTTGAAGCTCACGCCGTCCACCTCGGGCAAAGTCACCTCGGTCATCCTGCCGATATCGTCCCAGGTGGCCTGCACTTTCCTGTGCGTGTCGCCGTTTAGCATGACGGACGCGGGCAGACCCAAAAAGTAACTATCTCCCCTTTCCGTTCAGTCAATTGGCGGTTTGAACTCGAACTCTTTTTTGCCGACGGGAATTAACTGGAGATCGCCGAATTCAATGGTTAAGAAATGTTCGCAATCATCCGGCGTCCAAATTTCGGCACGATATCCATTATCCAATAATGTCACTTTAATATCAGTAATCCAATCCCAACTCTGTCTATCTTTCATAATGATTTCATATGAGGTGACTTCCTGAAAAAGTAATATTCCAGGCTCCGGTATATATCCTTCAGCGTATTCCCAGTCGAAGTTGACGTTCTTGAGATGAAGAGCAATCGATTTTTCTTGTTTGTCAATGATGGTTTTCAGTATTCTTCCATCATGAAAACAGCCATAATCCTTTATAATTTCAATTCCCATCTAAGTCCTCCCATTAATTGTCGAGAAAACATCTGAAGTAACTAAAACATTCTGACTTACTATAGAATCCTCACTTTTAATAAACGAAAACGAACGATGGTGAAGGGGATACCATGAACGCTGATGAACCACCTAACATATAGGGACTTATCATTGGGGAAAATAATAGCTGGGGAGTCGCTGGATTTCCAAATTGATCTACTCCATATATTTCTTTTAATGCCCATTCCCTATCCATGCGTTCTTTTTCTCTATTTGAGAGTGCTTCATTCCACGAGCAAGCCAATCTATTGAGCGTCGATGGGGGTGACAAATCAACTTCATCTCCAGGGCGGAGATGGTCGTCTCCGTCATTAAAATGCCAATGATCCTTTCCACCAGGTGCTTTCGGGCCTTTATCAGGATTTGCAGGATGGTAATCAAGATAGTCATTAGTGTATGCGTTTCTGTATCTCATGCCGTTCGGATGTTTATGGGTCCAATCGGTTCTCCATTCAGGTCCCAAACCATTCGGGCCACTGGGCAATCTCATTCTGGTGAGACCAAACGCATCGGTGAACTGGGCGGGGGAATTGTCAACGTAACTGTATTTGTTCGCATAAGTAATTGGAAGCACCAAAATCCCGGCAAATTTATCCTCCTGCACGAATCGTCTTTGTTCGGGGCTGTAGTAGCGGGAGCGGTAGAACATGAGGCCGGTTTCGTCGTCGTGTTCGCGGCCGGTGAAGCCGTAGGGGGACTGGAGGGAGTAGGGGTTGTAGGTGGAGGTTTGGGCGCCGAAGGGGGAGTATTGGAAGCGCATGAAGACGGCGCCGTTGGACTCGAACTCGGTGAGGGAGCCGAGACCGTCGGTTAACGGGAAGGCGGACCCGCCGGAGTTTTCGCCCTGGAGGACGTCGTCGACGCCCGGGCCGTGCACGCAGCGGCCTACCACCGTCGCCCCGTCGAACGTCTGCACGATGTCCTCGCCGTCGTAGAAGTATATGGTCTCGTCCGTCCCCAAGTCCTTCAGCACCCGCCTCCCAAGCGCGTCGTAAACATACTCCACCACCGTGGTCGCGCCTTCCTTGACCTCCACCAGCATATCGTCGGCGTCATAATAATAATCCCGAGCCTCCACCGTCGTGGTCCCGTTAATCACGTCCCGGGCCGACATGGACCCCGCGTCGTTATAATCGTACCTCACCACGTAATCCGCCGGCTCCGACGTGTCCCCGTCAGCGTCCATGTCGTACCAGATCGCCTCCAGCCGGTTCATCCCGTAACTATCGTAAAAGTATGTCTCCTTCTCCAGGTCGAAGCCACCGTCAACCTCGGTCACGGACAGAATATTCCCCAGGGTATCATACTCGTACTCCAGCGTCGAGCCGTCCCACGTGCCCGCCCTCGAAAGCCGATAAAACGAATCGTACTCGTAGTCGACACGCACCGACGAGCCGCTCAAGGTCCGCACCTGCGCCGTCCTTTGCCCCTTGGCGTTGGCGCCCGAGTCGTATTCGTACTGATACCTCGACAGCGTGGTACTCCCGTCCTTGTGATGGATGTCCGTCAATCTCCCCTGCTCGTCGTAACCGTATTCCGTCGCCGACGACGCCGTCACCCCGTCCGACCGGTACCGCGTTACCTTGCTCCGCGCGCCCTGCTCATCGTACTCGTACTCCTTGACTTTACTTATCATGGATGTCACCAGATCACTAACGCGCTTCTAATTCAGCAATTTGCCAATAATATGTGCAGCCTTTCTCAGAATTTAGCGTATTCAATCTATTCACTTCTAATTTGGCTCTTTCTAATGTTCGTACAAGCTTTTTAATTGTAAAATAAGTTCGCATGCCAGGCTTATGATCATAGTGATCTACTCGTACTATTGCATATACCTGATTCGCTGAAGTTTTATCCGTTGTATTCATGATGCTATCCTCATTCATTATTCAGCATACTTGGGTAAAAGCGTTAGCCTCATATAAAGTCCAACAATCGTGATTATAAATCCGCTATATTTACAGGCCGGATATCACGTTCTCTCACATTTGCACATACTGTCGAGATTATCTGCATTTCTCGCACTAAATTAATACTCACCGCTCTTCCAGTCGAGTATATCCCCAATAGTAATTACTGCCGTTTTCTGGATTAGTAGCGTTCAACCGCTCAACTTCAGACTCGGCTCTTTCCATAGTCCATACAATTTTTTCTATTGCAAGTTTCATCATAAATTCCCCATCGATTGATAAATGAACAATCCGCATTACCGCATATACCGGTTCAACCGGCCTACGATTCTTTTCTTTCATAAATAATTCCTATCATTTTTGCTCAATCCCTGTAAAACCAATAAGCCAATCAATTTTTCCCGGTGAAATGAGGGCTTCGATTTATATTAGCGTTCAACTTGCTCTTGCTAATCCCATGATGAGTCAGTCATGGTGCCCAGAAACTTACGTGTAACCGGATCATGCACGCCACCGCTATGATCGAACAGTACATTATCTGAAGGACCACGGCCCCAGTACTTCTTAATATGAGATCTGGGGACAGCATACTTATCTCGCCTTTATTTACGGCTAGAGAGGTGTTTATAAATATTCCATCAATATTCATCGTCGAAGAACCCAGGTGATTCGGAATGTGTCAAGCAAAATGAGACACGCCTTTCCTGAATTTAGTGTGGCAAACTGTTTGTTTCCTCCGGTTTCTCCGGTGGGTTGATCCACGCTTTGCCGGGCAACTCCGGCGCCGTCGGCGGTCTTTTCACGAAGCGCTCCGGGTTTTTTTCATAGGCGTGGTCGAGCGTTTTTTGCCGGGCGGCCACGATCTCGCTCGCCATTCCGTAATGGACCATCTCGGGCGTCATCAGGCCGATCCCGGTGTGCCGATGCTCGCGGTTGTACCAATCGAAAAACTTCACGCAAAAGGCCCTGGCGTCCTCGATGGAGCCGAACCGGCTCGGGAACTCGGGCCGGTACTTCATGGTCTTGAACTGGCTTTCCGAGTAGGGGTTGTCGTCGGACACGTGGGGCCGCGAGTGGCTCTTGGTCACGCCCAGGTCGGCCATCAAGAAGGCCACCGGCTTTGATTTCATCGAACTCCCCCGGTCGGCGTGGATTGTGAGTTGTCCCGGCTCGATCTCCTGTTTTCGGATGCTGTCCCCGATCAGGCGGCGGGCCAGCTCGGCGCTCTCGCGGCGGGCGATCATCCAGCCCACCACGCAGCGGCTGAAGATATCCATGATCACGTAGAGCTGGTAGCAGGTCCATTTGGCCGGTCCCTTGAGCTTGGTGACGTCCCAGGACCAGACCTGGTTGGGGGCCTCGGCCAGCAACTCGGGTTTTTTGTATCGGGGATGCCGAAGCTGGTTGCGCCGCTCCCTGACTTCCTTTTCCGAGTCGAGGACGCGGTACATGGTGCGGACCGAGCACAGCCATGTCCCCTCGTCCAGGAGCGTTGCCCAGACCTCGCGGGGGGCCTTGTCGGCAAAGCGCTCGGAGTGGAGTCCGTCCAGCACCCGGCGCCGCTCGTCCTCGCTCAACGACCTTGCCGGCTTGGCCGCGCGCCTCGGCGGCGGAGGCCCGAAGGGAATTTTAGCGCGGCGGTCAAACGTTGCCCGCGACAGGCCCAGGGCCTCGCAGGCGGCCTTGACGCCGACCCGGGGAGCGGCCGTGCTTGCCGATTCCATCATTCGCTCTCTTCGCCGGGCGGCTTGGCCAGGGGTATCCCCAGCAGATCGGCAACTTTTTTTTGGAAGTCGATTATCATCTCGGCCTGTTCGAGCCGCTTTTGGAGCTTCCGGTTCTCGCGCTCGAGGCGGGCCACTTCATCGGCCAGCGGGTTTTTGGCCTTGGGCTTGCGGCCCCGCTTTACGGGCGAAAGCGCTTTCAAGGCCCCCTCGTCCCGCTGCTTGCGCCAGGCCGTCAGGTGCGACGAATAAAGGCCCTCCCGGCGCAGCAGGGCGCCGACCTCGCCATGCCCCGAGCAGGCGTCGGCCTTCCCGAGGATTGCGAGCTTGTAAGCCGCGGTGAAGCGCCGCCGGGCGGGCTTTTCCGGGACCTCCGGGTCGGGAAGAATGATCGGCGCCCCTCCCCGCTCGGGCCGCTTGGCCGGAGTGTCCTCCGGCTCGGCCGTCCCGGTTGGGGAGACTCCGGTCGCCCTACGGGCTCCCTCCGTCTCCCCAACAATCCCTGCCTTCTTCCTGTCTTCATCCATCTCTCTATACATCCTAATACCTCCCCCGCCCTACAGTAATTTAACATAGGGGAAGTGTCTCATCTACGTTGGCACAGAGGGATTTTCATAAATTAAGTACTCTGTCCCCAGAACTCCCATCAACGGTCGTCATATTTATTGAGCAATTCCAATATCTCAAGTTCACCACGATTCTTCGCAATGTCAAAAGCATTGTTACCTTTGTCGTTGCGGATTGTCGGGTCGGCGCCGTTCTCCAATAGTATTTTCACCATTTCGATGTGTCCCCAGAAAATGGCACGATTAAGCGGCGTATCTCTTTTAGAAGTTAGGGCATCAATTTCAGCTCCTTTTGATATTAGATATTTGGCCACTCCAGCTTTGCCATAGGAAGCAGCATGGTGTAAAGCCGTGTATCTTGAAGAGCTGTTGCAAAAGTGTATGTCGGCGTTATGTTTTATCTGATCAGCAATTCTTTTTCTTTCAAAAAATCTATCCGCGATCTCTGGAGAAATTGTATTTCCAAGAACAATATCATACACTCCATTGTCGTTTAAGTTGAGATAGTAATCTATCAGTTCCCTATTATCATTGCGAACGGCATCCGCTAATGGATGATGTCCTCCTAAGTTATGAATATCAGCGCCATAAGTAAGAAGTAGATTTATCATTTTTGTGTCACAAGCTGTTGCATAATTTATCGGACTTTCAAATTGGGCGCAAACATCGGGATTTGCACCACTTTTCAATAATTTTTCAGCTTCTTTATAATTGCATGCAATTACAGCTTTATGCAGGGGCGATAAGGGAGTGGGAATTATATCAGAACCCTCTATTTCTTTTAACGACTCATTCTCACATGTACGATATTTTTGTTGAACTCTTGCTTCGTACAAAGGGCTCTCAGGACTGATACGCATGTGGTTTTTATAATTTTTTAAAAATGTGCTTGCGGAGAAAAATATAATGATAATAAATACCATGAAAACAACTGAAATAATGGCCAGGGTTTTGCCCCGATGCATCCAAAAACTTGTTTTTGAAGTTGTATTTAGGTTGTTCATATCACTTGAATCCTAAATCATAGCAGGCTTGGCAGTAATCGCTACATGCTTCGGCACAGTCAGTTGTTTGAGGGTCTAGTCCTGCTTGAACTCCCTTCCGATTTGCCAAGATATCTCCTGCGCATTCTTCTGGTTGTGTATCAAGATATCTATACTCTTGTAGATATCCATACACTTCTGATCCTAACACCCCCGTAACTCCATACTTTTGTGTAACTTCACAGTGAGCATTACAATGAGCATATTCATCCCAATTCATCCCACCCTGTTTTTTCAGTTCATCCTCAAAGTATGTTATTAATGGACCTCTTTTATTTCCTCTATTTGCTTTTCGCTCTTTCGCTAAATCCCGCTTAAAATTGCGTTTAGCACGCCAAAAATGTAGCGGGATTAATACCGCAAAATCAAGTAGAGCTAAAGGGGCCTCTGTAAATGGATTATGTCTTCGTTCACCTTCCGGGTCAATATAAATTATTGGATTATTATAGACGTAAAGATATTTATCCACATAGGTAGCAGGGTCACTGATTTCTCCCCTCCACTTATCCTCCTGCACAAACCTCCGCTGCTCGGGGCTGTAGTAGCGGGAGCGGTAGAACATGAGGCCGGTTACGTCGTCGTGCTCGCGGCCGGTGTAGCCGTAGGGGGACTGGAGGGAGTAGGGGTTGTAGGTGGAGGTTTGGGCGCCGAAGGGGGAGTATTCGGAGCGCATGAAGACGGCGCCGTTGGACTCGAACTCGGTGAGGGAGCCGAGACCGTCGGTGAGGGGGAAGCCGGCGCCCCCGGCGGAGTCCATCCCCTGGAGGAGGTCGTCGACGCCGGGGCCGTGGACGTAGCGGTTCACCACCGTGGCCCCGTCGAACGTCTGCACGATATCCTCGCCGTCGTAAAAATAAAGCATTGATTGTTTTTAGCTCCTCCACTTGAAAAAGGGCCGTTCAATACGATTGGCGTCAGGAACGTTCAGCCCGCGGCTTCGCCGCCCACGCAATATTGAAGACAATATTGCGTGGGCCACCCCGCAGATTGTCCTCTCAATGAACTGGTAGAACACTGCCAGTCACAAAACGGATAGCCTCTTCAGATCGTAAATATCAATTTGTTTTTCCACAAAGATATCTTCTAAAGCATCCGGCCCATTTTTTTCAGCAAAATCAATTTCCTTTTCAGAAATAGGAACCGCTAATAACCACGCTACAGTCTTTTTTTCAAAGTACATTGTTTTCAATGTATCTTCCCATAAAAATGGAGGGACGAATAAAAAATGCTTCATTGTTGGGGACAAGTTATACATTTTAAGTACGTCCGGGAAAATAGCCCCCGGGTAACAAGGCCATTTTGAGTTAATAATGCAAAATGCTGCCGTCCCTAGCGCAAGATCAAAGTCCGTGAATTCCGAGTAGCAAGCTCCCACAATTTCAAGTCGTGTTGGATACTCTAAGCCTTGCATGATAAGCGGCGAGTCAGACAATCCGATCGTTGAATAAGACGACACGCCTTTTTCCGGATGATTAGGGCAAGTTAGTATGTCGACAAAATTCTCCTCCGCATCATCCAGATGCCGACGTACTGTTGATTCCCTCCCGAAAGCTTGTACTAATGCCCTAGTGATTTCTAAGTTCTCTTCGGAAATGGCGCGCATAGTTATCCCCCCTGATGTGGTCTGTTATGGAATTTCGCTTCTATGATTACGGTTTGAACTTGTAGATCTGGGGACAGCATACTTATCTCGCCTTTATTGACGGCTAGAGAGACGTTTATGAATATTCCATCAATATTCATCGTCGAAGAACCCAGTTGATTTTCAAAAATTAAGTACACTGTCCCCAGAACTCAATATAGGTGATCTAAATTCTCCCATTAGGCCTGACCCTCACTTCTTCCTGTTAGTAAATTTGGGATCATCTACATTTAATGAAGGTCCGGATATGCGATAATCATCCTGCAAATGATAAATATCCCCCTTTTCATCAACCATCCAGATATCTAATCCACTATCCGCGTCTAAATTTGCCACCGCATATGCATTCCATTTGTCAACTTCCCTGACGCATTTATAATAAGATGGTAAAGACTCCTTTAGATTCCATACGCTTGGCATTAAAGTATCATTGTAGAAAATTGTATATCTCCCTTTGTTTGTAATATACCCCATGTCAGCAAAATTTACAGCGAAATATCCCTTTTCTTTTCTATAAATCAGTTGCTTAGAATGAACTGAACGCAATTCACGTTGCGCCTCAAGACCATTTCCTCGATAGTTGAAAGCCTTGTAATTATCAATGTTGAGTGCAAACAGAAAAGTTGCAAGAATTATTAATAGGTAGGATAGCGTCAATTGAAAAATTGTCATGCTATACTTCCTGTTAATACTTTTTATCCATATCATCAAATCTTTCATGCCATACCTTTTACTTTCTAATGTTCTATTAACTCGGTTTATTAGGGATATGCCGGCTAATCCCACGGCTTACCTGTTAGGAATAGAGGGCCGAGCTTCCACCATGGGTCAAGTGAAAAAGATGTTCCATCGTCAAAGTTAACGTATGTGCGATCATGAGATCCACCTGAATAACCAGGCACTTGGTGTGCATTAATCGTGACGTCATCAGGGAAATATCCCCAATTATTCATGAAATCAGCAAGGTCCTGTGAGTACACACTGCACTGAAAATCATCATCGATCCCGCCATCACACTTGCCCCCAAAAGCGCAGTCAACGACCACAAAGTAATTTAAAGGCCCGCTGAACACTAAGCCATTTAGAGCTTTTAGTGGTGGAGGCACATCTGATGTCAACATCGATCTAAAGAAGTTGTTTGCAGGACCCCACATCCAATAGCGTGGGCTAGTAATTGACCATATTTGCATTAAAGCAACGGATTCAGCAGCAACCCATACTTTATCCTTAGCAGCCCATGCTTTATCCTTCAAATTCATTAAATATTTAATATCTCGCCATATATAATCATTCGGGTTAAACTGATATTCTCTTCTTCCTGTTGGGTCAATTAGATTGACTGGATTATTGTCAACATATTTGTATTTGTTAACGTAGGTTCCAGGATCATTAACTTCTCCCCTCCACTTATCCTCCTGTACAAACCTCCGCTGCTCGGGGCTGTAGTAGCGGGAGCGGTAGAACATGAGGCCGGTTTCGTCGTCGTGCTCGCGGCCGGTGAAGCCGTAGCCGCCCAGGCCGATGGAGTTGGGATCGTAGGTGATGGTTTGGTCGCCGAAGGGGGAGTATTCGGAGCGCATGGTGAGGGAGCCGTTGGCTTCGAGTTCCGTGAGGGAACCGAGCCCGTCGGTCAGGGGGAAGGCCGACCCGCCGGAGCCGACGTCCTGGAGCACGTCATCTATCCCCGGCCCGTGCACGTAGCGGCCTACCACCGTCGCCCCGTCGAACGACTGCACGATATCCTCGCCGTCGTAAAAATAAATCTCCTCGTCCGTCCCCAAGTCCTTCAGCACCCGCCGCCCCAAAGCGTCGTAGACATACTCCGCCACCGTGGTCGCGCCTTCCTTGACCTCCACCAGCATATCGTCGGCGTCATAATAATAATCCCACGCCTCCACCGTCGTGGTCCCGTTAATCACGTCCCGGGAGGACATGGCGCCCGCGTCGTTATAATCGTACCGCACCACGTAATCCGCCGCCTCCGACGTGTCCCCGTCAGCGTCCATGTCGTACCAGATCGCCTCCAAGCGGTTCATGCCGTAACCGTCGTAAAAGTATGTCTCCTTCTCCAGGTCGAAGCCACCGTCAACCTCGGTCACGGACAGAATATTCCCCAGGGTATCATACTCGTACTCCAGCGTCGAGCCGTCCCAAGTCCCCGCCCTCGACAGCCGATAAAACGAATCGTACTCGTACTCGACCCGCACCGACGAACCGCTCAAGGTCCGCACCTGCGCGGTTCGCTGCCCCTTGGCGTTGGCGCCCGAGTCGTATTCGGAAGATATGGGGACATCCATACTTAATTCGCTGTTTGGCAAATTATCTCCTCCGAGTGCCCGGGATAATATTTCGTTTCCCGCTTGTATTAAGCTATTCAAAAACCGGCCTCTATAACTATCATTGTCGATATTGACGTGATATACCGGAAACGTCCAATAATTTAGTATCATATCCCCAGATCCCGCGCTATCTTAATATCTCTGAACTATAAGGGACCCATTTAGCTATAGAGGCGGCTATGTGTAACCTGTTTGAGAATCGCTCCGGGAGTAGCTGTCCCTGGCGGGAAGCCCGAGGTTTTTAGAAAAACCGTATGATGCGTCCGCCGTACGGCGGCTTCAGGTCAGGCCCAGCTCGCGGAACCTGGCGACGTAAAGGGCGCCCACCTTGGCGGGGTCGTACTTCTCCCTGATGAAGCGGGCGGCTTCGCGGCCGATCTTTCTTCCCCTGGCGGGGTCATCGAGAAGGAGCCTCATTTGCGCGGCCGCCTCCTCCACGTCGGGCTCGGCCCAGTACTTGCCGTTCCAGCGGGGGTAGGATCCACGCTCGATTGGGACCAGCTTATAACCCACGGGCAGGGAATTTTCCGGCAGGGTGAAGTCGAGGTTGCCCGAGTAGCCGGTGGCGATGACCGGCTTGCCCAGGTACATGGCCTCGGCCAGTCCGCGGCCGAACCCCTCGGCGCGGTGCAGGGAAACGTAGCAGTCGCACGAGTCGATAAGCGAGATCACGCGGTCCCTGTCCAGGCTGCCGGTTATCATTTTAATTCTGGGGTCTCGCCTGGCCGCCTCCCGCGCCTTCATGTAGGCCAGGGCCTGGTGGGAGGCGTTGACGCTCTTTATAACAAGGCCGACCTTTTCATCACCCGAGGGAAAGGCGGTCCTGAACGCCTCGATAACGGCCAGGGGATTTTTTCGGTCCAGGAAGGAACTCGAGTCGAAATGGAAATGAAAGAGGTAGTCCTCCTCGGGCAGAGCGAACTCATCCCGGCCGTAAACGGCCGACCTTTCGATCACGACCGCCGCGGGAGCGGTGACGACCGGCTTGTTCACCTTTTTAGCGATGGCTTCTCTTACGAAGTCCGATCCCACCCATATCTCGTCGAACAGGTCGGCCATGGGCGCGAACTCGTCGGGGAAATCCTCCAGCTCCCAGAACCAGTAGCCGATATTGTACCTGCCGGCGAAGGCGGAAAGGCCCAGAGTGCGCAGGGCGTGGAAGGCCTGGTCCGCGTTGACGTGGACCAGGTTGATCCGGTAGGGATTGTCCCGCTCGACCCGGTCCGCGAGGATCGGCTCCGCGTGGCGCGAGCGTCCGTCCTCGAAGGGGTCGAGGGCCGCCGCGGGAACGCCCGCCGCGTCCAGGCCCTTGATAACCATGCGCAGGTTCTCGCCCAGCCCCTGCCGGCTGAGAACGTAGCCGATGGCGTTCACGCCATAGGGACGGGTGAAAATCCTTCGAGCCGCGGCCGGAGGATCGACGCTTTCCTCCGAGCGTTCATCGATAATGCTCTCGCCGGGTCCCTGCCCGCCAAGAAGCAATAATTTCTTGAGGCCTATCCAGGTCTCCCGCGCCTTGGGCTCGAGACCGGGCCACCTCGAGGCTATCGCCTCCCGCGCCCAGGGCCGGGCGCCGTCGAGAAAAAGATAAAGCTTGTTTTTTAAACGGGAGGCCAGTCCCCGCCCATAAACCGTTCCCACCCCCGCCCGCCTTTGCAGGGCGTGCTCGATGCCGTAATCGTCCACGCCCTGGACCAGGAACCAGTCGATGAATTCGGACCGTCCCTCCTGGTCCACGACGCTGAACCTCTCCGACAGCGTGTAGTCCGAGTTCCAGAGCATGTGCATGATCCGGGAAAGGGGATGTTCCTGGCCCAGATACTCCCGGGCCGGCTCGGTGAGAAAGTCGGCCAGGGCCATGGCTTCCGCGTCCAGGCCCTCCGATACTGCCCGCTTCTCCAGGAGGACGTGGGACGAGGAGTATTTCTCGAGTATGGCGTGTTCCACAAGTCCCGTCGAGTCGAACCACTCGGAAAACTTTTTTGCGGCCTTCGGGCTTCGGAAAGTAAACTCCCGCATCAGGTCCTCGCGCTCCCGCCAAATCTTGTACATCAGTCTCGAGATCGGCGCCTTGGGATTTCGTGGAAGTCCCGGCTGGGGCGCGTTGCAAATGGGCCCGCCCCCGGCGAAGGGGTCCAGCCCGAGGGCCGACCCGTCCTCGATCATTTCGCGGTAAATCCTTCTGGCCTGGGGAAGTATCTTTTCGCCGTCGTCGTAATAATCGAACTTATAGGGAAGGTCCCTGGTCTCTTCCCAGCCGTTCTGGCTCGCGAGGCGGGAGTATTCCTCGATCAGCTTTTTCACCTCCGGCAAGTCATCTCTTTCAAACCTGGTCTGGTGTTTGGACAAACAGTTCTCGTCGCCGATCACGAGGCCGCTGAAATGAAAGAAGGCCAGGGGCCTTCCATTGGCCATCCATGTCCCGTCCTTGTTTTGTATCTCGCGGTGGGCAAGGTTCCAATAGGCGGCGTTATAGCCCGGGTCGCGCAGGATACAAACGTCTTCCAGGAAGGCGGGCAAAAGGTCGCACCATTTCTGGTCCGTGAACAGTCCGTACCAGGGGTCGTTGAAGCACTGAGTCTCGAGCCTTTGGGCCCACCACCTTAAGAAGTCGTCCGTTTCCTCGCCCCGGGCCAGGGCCAGGAACCCGAGGTTGTATACGCCCATGCGCAGGAAAGTGAAGTCGTCCGGATACTTCCCGTCCTGAAGGGGGCGGGTAACGTGCGGGGTGACGACCGCTTGTTTGCCGTCGGCCAGTTCCTTCTCGACCTTTTCCATGGGGGCGGTGACCAGTATGTCCGGGTCAAGGTATATAACGGCGTCCGCTCCCGACTCCTTGAGCACGCGGAGAAAGGAGAAGGGCTTAAGGGCGGTGCAAAACTCGGTCACGTCGTACAGGAAGCTCATGCGCCGGAAGTCGGGAAGGTCGGCCTCTCCCATCTCGATGAGGTTGACGTCTTCCAGGTCCAGCGCGGCCGGGAGCTCGTGGGGCGCGATGAAATAGTACTCGTAATCGGGATGATGGCGCGCGGCGGAGCAGAGCATGGTCTTGGCCAGGGACAAATAATTGGGGGCCGCTATGGTGAACAGGGCTATCTTCATGAAGACTCCAGGGCGAAAGAGCGCCTTCGTAGCCGGAGGGCAAAGCTCCGGGCGAAGGGCTTTTCATTCCTCGGGAAAATTCAGGCGTTGAAATTAACCTGGTTTATCACCTCGCGCTTCATGATGGCGCCGGTGATCTCTTTTCGCTCGGCCTCGTCGGTAACGGGCGTGACGACGCTGATGGGCAATCCATCCGTGCTCTTTCTCGACTTGTACTCGACGAGGTATCCGGGCACGAGGGCGTAGGCGCATCCGCCGAAGCCGCAGCAGGTCGCGTCAAAGGACCCGGCGCCGACGAGATAGAGGACCTCGCGTCCACCCACTTCGAGTCGCTCCTCCTTGGTGAGGACGTATCTTCCGCCAATGGAGGCTATCTCCTCCCCCAGCGGGTCGTGGATGAATTCCTTGGCCGCCATTTCCGATTTGCTTGGTGCGTCCATTTCATCTTCCTTCCGGAAAGTATTGCTTGAGGTCCGATTATAGGACGGCGGGAGGGATAATGGAAAGCGCCCCGGCCACTCGCTGGTCGAGCTTTGCCGGGGCGCCTTTTTCCGTTACTTGTTGGGGATCAGCTTTTCGGGCGACAGGGACATGTTCTTGGCGGTTTTTCCACCGATGGAAATGACGATGGGCGCGTCCTTGATATCGAGGAAGTCCTTGAGCATCTGCTTGTCGTATCCGTCCTGTTTGTAGAAGTTGGGCGGGAAGTACCACTCGATCTGGAAGTCGTACTTTCCGGGCTTGACTGAGGTCACCTCGATGTTGGTCCTGGCGTAACCGATGCTTCCGGGCACGTCCTCAGGCTCGAGTTTCTGCTCGAGGTCGTCGATGTAGGTCAGCTTGTTCACCGACTGTTCCATGAGGGCCTTCTCGATTTTGACCCTGAAGATGAGGCTGCCCTGGGGACCGGTCACCAGGTACCAGGGGACCCAGTCTTCGGGGATGGCCTTTTCCTTGTCCGTCATCTTGCCGTCGATGGTCACTCCGTCCATACAATTGGGACTGTAAAAGCGCATGCCTATGCCCTTCTCGTTGAAGTCGTAGCCGAACTCGATCCCCGCCCGGGTGATGATGGCGTCGGGGTTGATGGGGATGTTGAGCTGCATGGGGGACACGATGACCCGGTCGTAGGTGAACACGTCCGAATAGATGCGGGACGACTCGATGTCCAGCGGCAGCTTGACCGTCAGCCACTGGCGGCCGTAGCCCCTGACTTTCCCGTGTCTGAGGCTGTCGATGCCGCCGATCATGCTGTACTCGGTCTTATCCACCCTGATCTTGCCGAAGAAGAGCTCCATGTAGGCCCGCATCTTCTGGCAGTCCAGTATGTCCTCGCCGCTTCCTCCCGCGTCCTTGGGCACGATGAAGCTTTTGTTGATGGCGGTCTTGTAGTACTTGTCGCCGAAGCGGTTGACCAGGCCCTCGATGCGGTAGCTTTTTCCGCTCACGATAAAGGGCAGCTCGGGGCTTTTCCATGGGTCCCAGTGCTCGAGGACCACCGTGTCGATATCCAGCTCCGGCGGAGCGGCGCCCTCGAATAAAATGAGATAGCAATAGGACAAGCCACCGGTGATCGGGTCCTTGAGCTCGATCTCGAGGCCCTCGGGGGCCGGCCATCCTTCCTTGGCCATCCTGTCGCCCGTGTCTCCCAGCCTGAAGATGAGGTAGTCCTGGGGATCGAGCTTGTTGTTGTGCTTGTCGGCGTTGGCCTTCTCCCCCAGGTCCATGATGAAGGTCCCGTCCGGAAGGCGCTCGTCGAACTGGTAGACGATCTGCTCCATTTTGCCGTTCTTGCAGGCGAAGAGCCTGAGGGAGGCGAAATCCTTGCCCAGCATGGACTCGAGCATATCGCCGGGGACCTGGATGGGGTCGTGCTCCCGGGGCATGGTGGCGGCCGTAATGGCGGGGGTTGAGCCGGCGTTTTGCGCGCCTTCCGATTCCTTGTCCTGGGCCATCATGGCGCCCGCGGCCAAAAGCGCCAGCGCCAGGGCCGGCGCCAGGACCGATTTAATCGTGGTCTTCATTTTTTCACCTCGTTTGGCGGTTATTCAGGCCTCCAACCTCGATGGCCTCGCGGTATAGTCACTTCAAATAACAAATGTTATAATGTCGAGACAATATATAACATCTCGAAAGATATGACAAGTAAAAAATGAAATGTCAAACTTACAAAAAAAAATTGATTCGGCTTTGGCCCTCTGATAAATTGATGCACGGAAAAGGCAGGCGGACGGCCAAACCTGGAATCGAAAAAAGGAGATTACCCATGGACGGATACGACGACCTCATGGCCCTGCTGGATAAATACCCCACCGGGGCCCCGCCAACCGAGCACCTGAGACAAATCCTCCAGATCATTCTCACCGAGGAGGAGGCCGCCCTCGCCGCCAGGCTGGCGCCCCATCCCCTTCGCGAGACCTTGAACCGCTTGTGCGACAGGATCGGCATGCCGCCGGAAAAGGTCGGGCCCCTTTGCGAGAGCATGGCCGACAAGGGCGTGGTCTACGCCGAGAAAAAGGACGGCGAGACCAGGTACGCCGTCCTGCCCCTGGCGCCGGGCATATTCGAGCTTCAGTTCATGAAGGGAGAATACGATATCAAGTCCAAGAAACTGGCCCAGCTTTTCCACGACTATTATTACGAGGGCTGGGGCGCCGAGAGCTTCGCCATCGGCGAGCCCTTCGCCCGGGTGATAACGGTCGAGAAGGAAATCCCCGCCTCCCAGGAGGTCCAGCCCTACGACAAGGTGAAAGAGCTGATCCTTAACCACAAGCACAAGGCCCTTACCACCTGCTTTTGCCGGCACGAGCACGAGCTTATAGGCAAGGGCTGCGGCCGGCCCAAGGACGTGTGCATGGTGGTGGGACCATTCGTGGATTACGCGGTCGAGCGCGGCTTTGCCCGCCGTGCCTCGGACGAGGAGATGCTCATGGCCCTCGAGCGGGCGGAGGAGGCGGGCCTTGTCCACTTGTCGGACAACATCCAGGAGAAGGTCAACTTTATCTGCAACTGCTGCGGCTGCTGCTGCGGGATTCTCGGGACCATCACCCGGCTGAACGTTCCCACGGCGGTGGCTCACTCGAGTTATATCGTGGCCTGGGATGAGGACGCCTGCGTGGATTGCGGGGCCTGCGTCGACCGCTGCGAGGTGGGCGCCCTCAAGATGGATGGCGGGGGCAAGCTTGAGGTCGACTTCGGAAGGTGCATCGGCTGCGGCCTGTGTATAAGGGTCTGCGACGAGAAGGCCCTTTCCCTCGAGCGCCGGCCGGAGGACGACGTGAACGTGCCCTACGACAGCTTCTTCAAAATGGGCATGGCCATCTCCAGGTCGGTCAAGCGCAAAAGGTGATCGGGCGGGGGAGGAATGGACTTGAACAAGCCTCGCATGAAAAAAGTCAAGGGCGCTGGCGCCACGCTCCAGGCCCGCGTCTGGGAGGGAAAAGGCGAGCCGGTCATATTGATCCACGGGCTTACGGCCAACCTTATGTGCTGGGACGCGATGGCCGGGTCCCTTTCGCCCGCCCATAAGGTCGTTGCCTACGACCTCCGGGGCAGGGGACTATCTGAGGACCCGGGCGCGGGATACGATATCCAGGCCCACGTGGACGACCTTGCCGCCCTGATGGACCGCCTCAAGATCGGGAAAGCGAACATAGTCGGGCACTCATTGGGCGCGTCCATTGCCCTGGCCTTCGCGGCCGCTTTTCCCGAGAGGTCGTCGCGCCTGGTGTTGTTGGACGGCGCGGGCAAGCTGACGGAGGCCCAGGTGAAAAGGGTCTTCCAGGGCATCAAGCCCAGCCTCGAAAGGCTGGACAGGGTCTTTCCCAGCGAATCCGAGTTTATAAAACTCATGAAGGCGGCCCCCTTTTTCAAGACCTGGACCCGGGCCCACCACGAGTATTTCAGGTACGACCTGGAAAAGGTGGAGGGGGGAGTGAGGTCTCGAGTCCGTCGGGACAGGATCATGCGCGAGAGCGTGAACCTGGTCGCCTTCAAGCCGGCGGACCTTTATAAAAAGGTCTCGTGTCCCACCCTCATCCTCCGCGCGCCCGAGGGCATGATGGGAGGACGCGACGCGCTTCTGCCCAGGAACGCGCTTAAAAGGATGGTCGGTTCCATCAAGCGGACGTGGCTGGTCGAGATCGAGGGGGCGAACCATTACTCGATCATAATAAACCCCAGCAAGACCAGGGACAGGGCGCTGGCGGCGTTTTTAAGCTCGTGAGCGGGCGTGACAATTCAGGATTGGCAGGGAGACGAAATGGATATAAACGAGCCCAGGATAGTCAGGGAAGAGATACTTCTTCTTGACGACGCGAATTTCAACGGCGACAACGTGGCCCTGGTAACGGGGATCGGGGGTGGGATCGGCAAAGCGGCTGCCCTGGCCTGCGCGGCCAACGGCCTCACCGTGGCGGGGCTGGACGTCAACGAGGAGACGGCCAATAAGACGGCGGCCGAGGCCGAGGCCCTTGGCGGCAAGGTGGTGGCGATCAAGGCCGACCTGACCAGTGACGAGGATATCGAGTCGGCCGTCTCGAGGGCCGCCGGGCTGGGCCACGTGAAGTTTTTGGCCAACGTGGCGGGCATACAGCATATAGACCCGATCGAGGACTTTCCCATGGACAAGTACGACCTCATGCAGAGGATCATGCTGCGGGCGCCCTTTTATCTTTCCAAGCTGGCCATTCCCCTCATCCGTAAAAGCCCGGGGGGCGACGGGGCCATCGGCAACATGGCCAGCGTCCACGCCCATATCTGCACCGTGAACAAGCCCGTTTACAACATTACCAAGTTCGGCCTGCGGGCCCTGACCCAGTCCATCGCCGCCGAGGGGGAGGGAAAGATCAGGTCCTTCAGCGTGAGCACCGGGTTTGTAAAGACGGGACTGGCACTCGGCCAGATACCGGCCCAGGCGAAACAGCGGGGAATCACGGAGGAGGAAGTGGTGCGCGACGTGATGATGGGCAAGTCGCGGACCAAGGAGATGACGTCGCCCATCGAGGTGGGCAACCTCTTCGTCCTGGGCTTCTCCCGCTTCTCGAGATGCCTGATCGGGGGAGACCTCCTTTTTGACGGCGGCATGGTCCTCACCTATTGACCTTTCCATCGAGAGTGAAAATGGAAACCACCCCCAACGACGTTATAGCCGAGAGCTGGCCCGACCTTTGCGACAAGCTTTACGCCGAGGCCTGGCGAGAGGACATCGACCGGTGGCGCTCGCCCTACGTGTTCCGCGGGCTGTCCTGCTCGGATTATGAACTTATACACAGCCTGATGAGACTGGGCGGCGACTACGCCGATATGGAGTGCCACCTCCTGGGAAGTTTCAAGAAATACGCCGAGATCAACGGCGGCAGCGGCGAAATGTCCGACTGGAAATGGATCACCCTCGCCCAGCACCACGGACTGCCCTCCCGGCTCATCGACTTCACCCACTCGCCCTTCGTGGCCCTCCACTTCGCCACGGCCAACATGAGGCATTACGACCGCGACGGCGTGATCTGGTGCGTGGACTCGAAGAAGGCCCACCAGCTTCTTCCCGGCGCGGGCTGGGAGAGCCTGCGCCTCGAGCGCGTCTTCTCGATCGGCAAGCTCGAGACCACGGCTCGGGACCTTATCGAGTTCGACCGCGTCAGCGAGGAGGTGGTGACGGTGTTCTTCGAGCCGCCCTCCATGGATGCCCGCATCGTCAACCAGTTCGGGCTGTTTTCCGTCATGTCCAGCCCCACCTCGAGGCTCGACCACTGGCTCGTGAACCACCCCTACCTGTACAAGCGGGTGATCGTTCCCAGGGAACTGAAATGGGAGGTCCGCTGCAAACTGGACGACGCCAACATTACCGAGCGCATGCTCTTTCCGGGCCTGGACGGGTTGGCCTCCATGCTCGCGAGATACTACGGCCCCCGGCCGGACGCCCGCAAGAAATGACCCGCGCCGAGCGTCTCGACCTACCTTTGCCGGCCCGCGCCCGGTTCGCCATAATCCTTTTCGCGATTTTTCTCGCCGCGTCCTGCGACGAGCCTTTCAAGGGAAACGCCGTCCTCTCTCCCCTGCCCCCCGACGCGGCCGGCCTGGTTGAAGACGGCCGGGCCGGGCCGCCGCCCGCTCGCGATATCGAGGAGTACTTCAAGTCCTTCCGGATCATGCACCCGAGCTTTTCCGGGAAGGGCGGCCGGGTCCTTTACTCGAGCAATGAGACGGGCGTCTATAACGTTTTCGCCGAGAGCGTGAACGGCGGAAACAGGGTCCAGCTCACCCGCTCGGAGGACGATCCCCGCTTCGCCGTCGCCTTCTTCCCGGAGGACGGCCGGGTGCTTTTCCGCGGGGACAAGGGCGGGGACCAGATGGACCGCCTGTACGTGATCGAGAAGAACGGCGGGGTGATTGACCTGAGCGGCGGCCGCGAGGTATATCAGAAATTCAAGGGCTGGAGCGGGGACGGAAAGAGCATGTACGTGGCGGACAACTCGAGGGACCCCGAGGTCTTCGATCTTTATCAATGGGACCTCGAGTCCTTGAATCCAAAGATGGTATTTAAAAACGACGACTCCCGACCTTACGGCCTTGGCCCGGTATCCGGCGACGACGGGACCCTGGTCCTGTCAAGGGCGGAGGATGAAAACTACGGTCTTATCCAGTTTTACGACCTCGAGTCGGGCAAGATCACCCGGGCCCGGGCCAGGATGCAAGGCCCGGACAAGGAAGGAAAGAAAAGGAGCCGAGCGAGCTTTAGAAAAAAGCCCGTTAACGGCACGCCCAAGTGCTTCTCGCCCGACGGCCGATACCTCTTCTATCTGGACGGCCAGGGACGAGAGTTCAGGTACCTGATGCGCCTGGACCTTAAAAGGGGAATCAGCGAGCTGGCCTACGCCTTCCCCTGGGACATAGTGGACGCCGAGGTCGCCCGCGGCCGGGACCTCCTTGTCCTGACGGTCAACTGGAACGGCGTCTCCCGGTTCGCGCTGGTGAAAGCCTCGACCGGAGAAGCCGCGGACCTGCCGGGTCTTCCCGAGCTCGCGGCGCGCTCGGTCTCGGTCAGTCCCGACGGCGAGCGCCTGGTTTTCCTGGCCGGCGGCGACGCGGTCTCGGACCGCTTGTACGAATATGAAATAAAGGCCCGGCGCCTCAGCGTGATACGCGACCCCAACAACGTCTCACTGCCGGAGGTGGACCTGGTGCGGTCGCGTCCGATACGGTTCGAGGCCCGCGACGGCGTGAGCATACCCGCCTACCTTTACCGACCCAAGGGGGCCGGCCCGAGCGGGAAGGCCCCGGCCATGATCTGGGTCCACGGGGGACCGGGCTTCCAATACAAGCCCGAGTACTCTCCAGAGTTTCAATTCCTTCTTGGCCGCGGCTACGCCATACTGGCGCTTAACAACAGGGGCTCGATCGGGTACGGCGCGAGCTTCTTCGCCTCCGACTATAAAAAGCACGGTCGGGAGCCGCTGTGGGATTGTCTTGACGCAAGAGACCACCTTGCCTCCCTGGATTGGATCGACGAAAAAAGAATCGGCGTCATGGGCAGAAGCTATGGCGGCTTCATGACGCTCATGGCCCTGGCCGAGGCCCCGGAGAAGTTCGCGGCGGGCGTGGATTTTTACGGCGTGACCGACTGGGTCCATTGTCTTTCGAACATGCCGGGCCATTGGAAGAACGCCGAGGGGCTCCTGTTCGCCAAGATCGGCCATCCCGAGGCCGACGCCGAGTATCTGTCCCGGATATCTCCGGTGAACCATCTGGACGATATCAAGGGACCTCTCCTGGTGGTGCATGGGTTCGGGGACGTGAGGGTGGATAAGAAGGAAAGCGACGAGCTGGTGAAGTCCCTTTTGGCAAGGGGCGTCAAGGTCGAGTATCTCGAGTATGAGGGGGAGGGACATCGGCTTAACCGGGTAAAGAACAGGATCGACTGCTGGTCCCGCGTGGCGGATTTCCTGGACGAAAACATGGGAGTCGATCCGGGGCCCGAATGACGGCCCGGGCTTTTTGCCCGTTTCATTATTCTTGGATATAATCTTGACCCAGGAAAGCGGCCCCGCCCCCGGGGACAATCACGAGGCAATTCCAAATTGCCCGGCACTTGCACGTTGAGGGAGAGGTTATGGTGACCGAAAGGCGACCTGAGAAGAGCTTGGCGCGGTTGTTGATATCCCCGGGTCCGATCAGGCAGTTGGTAGGAAGGGCCATCGCCCTGACCTCTATTTTAGGCAACATTCAGATCGTCTTTATCGTGTATCTTGTTCACCGCTTCGTGCCGATTCTGGACTCGGATTTTTTTCCCATGGTGAAATGGGCTTTCCCCTACGTTTCGGTCCTTTTCCTGGTTTTTTTCCTGTGGCTTTTTTATTACTCCCGTCCGCTCATATCTTTCCTCTTGAGCGTCGAGAACGGCAAGGAGCAGACGGAGGAGCGAGTAAGGTTCATCCAGGAGAGGTGTCTCAGGCTTCCCTACGTGACGGCCATCGTGGCGCCTCCCTTTTACGTTATCGGCGGCTTGCTCACGGGTTACGTGGTCTATGCCACCAAGGACTGCTTCTTCGACGTAATTTATTACGCCATGATAGCGGGAGGGCTGAGTTCCTTCCTGATCACCCCCGTTCTGGTCCTTTGTTTCCACTGGTTCGCCGAGCCGGTCGTGGCCCTGGCCTCCGAGTCGGTCCCCGGTCTCGAGCCCGCCCGGCACGCCGGTTTCAAGAGCATGACCATACGGCGCAAGCTCATCGTGGCCATGTTCACCCTGGTGGTGGCGACAACCGGCTACGTGGTGCTTATTGGCTACGGCCAGTCGGATATCATGCTCGACAACATGCGTCTTATCGAGGCCAACTTGCCGCCGTCCGTAAAAGCGGATATGGCGGCCAAGGGCGTCAGCTTCGCCGGCGACTTCGAGGCCAGGTGGGGCAACCTTGCCGCGGTGTACGCCACGCTTATGATCATCGCCTGCATGGAGGCCCTGATCGTGGCGGCCCTGGCCTCGCGCGAGGTGGTGGGCCCGATAAAGCTCCTGGCGGGAGCGGCGGACAAGATCAGGAAAGGCGGCTACGACGATCCCGTAAGGTTGGTTAACGACGACGAGTCCACCATACTGGCGGCGGCCGTCAACCGGATGATGGCCACCATCCTCGGGCACGTGCGGGACATGGAGGCCGTGATCGAGGAACTCCGCCATGGAATCGCCCGCATGGACGAGACGGCGGGAGAACTGAAAGAGGTCAGTCTCGAGCAGAGCAGCGGGGCAACCCAACAGGCCGGCGCCATCCAGGAGGCGTCCTCCATAGCCGAGGAAATCGTGGCCACGGCCAGGCAGATAGCCGAGAGGGCCAGGTCAGTGGACGACGTGGCCTCGAACACGCTCGAGTCGGTCAGGTCGGGAGAGTCCAAGCTGGCCGACGCCCTCGAGGCCTTCAAGCGAGTGGCCGAGCAGTCGGAGCTGACGGGCGGGGCCATGCGCCGCCTCGAGGACAGGTTCCAGGAGACCTACCGGATCGTGGAGATGATCAAGGACGTGGCCGACCGCACCGAGCTGCTCTCCCTTAACGCCTCCCTCGAGGCCGCCGGCGCGGGCGGACACGGCCGCAGGTTCGCGGTGGTGGCGGCCGAGACGAGGCGGCTGGCCATCAAGTCGGAGGAGGCCACCGAGGAGATAATGTCCCTGGTAAGGATCATCGAGGACGCCACCCTCGAGAGCACCCGGCTGGCCGAGGAAGGCAAAGTAAGGGTGACGGAGGGAGGCATGGCCATACACGAGGTGGTCGAGGCGCTTAACACCATCTCCCGTTTCGCCGAGTCGACCTCGAGCTCGGTCAACGAGATCACCCTGACCACCAGCCACCAGACCACCGCCTCCGAGCAGCTCGCGGCCTCCGTCTCCGAGGTCCACGAGGTGGCCATCCAGATCGAGGAGGGCGCCAAAAGGGTTGAGAACCAGATCGCCAACCTAAGGGACTTCGCCGAGGCCTTGAGAAAAACGGTGGAAGGAAAGGGAAACGGGGCAGCGCCGGGGTCCACCTCCCACCAGGCCCGGGAAACCGAGCATTGACGGTCTCGCGCCCGCGGCGTTGCCCGCCGGCTTATGATCTGATATCTTCCCCAAAAGCATTCCGGCCGATCGCGGCCCATGGTCCCTGGAGGGTTTGGTTTTGATTATTTTCCTGTTAAAGGCCTTTCGAGTCATCGAGAGGAGCGGATGGAAGGTCAGCCTTTGGGCCCTGTTCATCCTCTTCATCGCCGGCTATTTCGCCATGAACCTGTTCGAGCCGGCGGGTGGAGACATAGCGCGCCTCGACGTCTACTGGTGGTGGTTCATGGTCACCACCACCACCGTGGGCTACGGGGATTTCTATCCCTCGTCCACCGGCGGAAGGGTCGCGGCCTCCATAATTATGCTCGGAGGCATCGGGGCCATAGGCATAGTGATCACGCAGATAACGGCCATGGGCATGAAGATAAGGAGCATGATGATGGAGGGGACCGGTACCTATAACATGGAGGGACACCTTGTCATACTCGGATACCACCAGGGCAGGACCGAGAAAATAATCGAGGAAATTCTGGCCGACGAGGCGCAAACCAACGACGTCATCCTTTGCTACGATCCCGAGCAGGCCGACGAGACGCCCATGCACGACCTGGTCAAGGGCGTCAAGGGAAGACTGACCTCGCGGGACGTGATGGAAAGGTCGGCCATCGCCCGGGCCGGAAGGATCGTGGCCGACGGAAGGGACGATAACGAGACCCTGGTCATGGCCCTGGCCGCCTGCAAGGAAAACAAGACCGGCCATGTCGTGGCCGCCGTGGACGACGTCGAGCAGAGCCAGGAACACCTCTCGAGGCTCGACAGATGGATCGAGTGCGTGCCCGCCGACCTGGTCACCATGGTGGTCCAGGCCGTCCAGGACCCGGGCATCACCCGCGTTTACAACCGTTTCCTCTCCAACCTGGAGGGACACTCGGGCTTCAGGATGGACCTGGCGGGGGACGCGGGCAAACACAAGTACGGGGACCTTTTGGTCCACTTCAAAAAGCAGCACGACGCAACCCTGCTGGGGATCGCGCTCTCCCACGCCTACGACGCCGAACTGATCGAGAACCCGCCCTGGGACCGGGAGGTGGAGGGAGGCATGTCCCTTTATTACATCGCCGCCAAAAGACTCTCGAAGGTGGACCTTTCCAGGGTTAAGTAAAGAGATGGCAAAAACAAAGAGCTGCCGGACGCGAACGGAGAAGACAAGATGAATGAACTGATAAAAGTAAGGCGGGAGGGGGAGGTCGAGATAATCGAGTTCTGTAACCCGCCCATGAACTTCATTTCCAACCGGATGCTGAAGGAGTTTCACGCGGAGCTTTGGCGGGTCCGCAAAGACCCGGCCGTCAGGGTCCTGGTCCTTACGGGCGGGATGAAGGACTCCTTTATTACTCATTACGACGTGGCCGAGCTCCTGAGGTTCGCGAGGCTGGGAGACCGGACCCGGGGCAGCTTCACGGCGGCCCGCGTAATGTCCTGGTTCACGGGCAGGATGACGGCCCATCCATGGCTCGAGAATATGGTGGCCAAAGCCCTCGAGAAAAGGCCGCCCGAGGAGGCGGGGATTTTCTACTGGTCCCGCTGCCTCGAGCTTCTCGATACCACGCCCCAGCCCGTGATCGCGGCCATCTCCGGCATGTGCCTGGGCGGAGGGGTCGAGATATCCCTCTGTTGCGACTTTCGGTTCATGGCCAGGGGCGAGAACTACCGGATCGGTCTTCCCGAGGTACTGGTGGGCATCATTCCCGGCGGGACCGGCACTCCCCTCCGGCTGCCCCGGGTGGTGGGCGAGGCCAGGGCCCTCGAGATGATCCTGACCGGGGAGCTATATACTCCCGAGGAAGCCGAGGCCATGGGCCTGATCAACAAGGCCCTTCCCGCTGAGGACCTCATGCCCCGGGCCATGGCGCTGGCGCACAAGCTCGGGAGAGGGGCCCCCGCGGCCCAGGCCATGGCCAAGGATGACATAAGGCGCGGAAGCAGGACCTCATATCCCGACTCCCGGGCCATCGACCTTTTCGCCTCCCTCCAGGCCATCTACTCGAGGGACGCCGACGCGGGCATGGAAAGGTACGTCGAGATCACCGGCAAATACGATTCCCTCCAGATCAAGAAGGTCCTCGAGGACGTGGCCGACCTGCGCGAGGGAAGGGAAGTCAAGTACAAGGGGAAATGAGCGGCAAAAGCCGCGCGGGCGGTCCGGCGGCGCGGGCCGGGTATAAAGAGTGGGACTCGGCGTTCGCCTGGCGCTTGGCTCGGGGCCTGGCGTCGGGGCCGATATCGGGTCCTCGCCCGGATGGAGAAAGCTAAGGATTATAGATCGATCTGGACATTTCGCAGGTCCTTGCCGTCGTTTATCGTCCACTGATCGCAAGTGTAGTCCTCGTCGATATTGCCCGAAGCCCCGGCCGTGAAGGAACTCTCATCGGAATATACGTCCATGGGTGTATGCCCAATGCACCCGCGGCCGCCGGCCGTGGCTTCTATCTCCTGCCAAGCTATGAAATAGGAATAAAAGGTCGGTCCCTCGGGGCTCCAGTTTAGATAGGTAAAGCCCCCGAACCCTCCCGCGTATTCATTGTTGTCTCCGAAGTACGCCATTTGCAGCGCGAAAATCTGGCCCAGGTTGTGTTTGGCCTCGGCCTGCTTGGCCCGCTTAAATGCCGAAATAAAATGGGGAACGCTGATAACGGCCAGCATACCGATAATAGCCACCAGTATCATAAGCTCGATGACGGTGAATCCTTTTATACTAATCTTGTTCATGACTATCCTCCTCATAATGGGGCGAAGTAATCTTTCCCATGGAATCGATTCAGGGGTTTAACCCCGACACGGCAACGGGCTCGATCGAAAAGGCGGCCGCCGGCTCCGCCTGGCCGAACAGATATTTGCTCGAGTGTCCCCAGCACTTGACCGAGCCGTCCGAGATGGCCGCGCACGCGTGGAACTCGCCCGCGGAGATGGACACGGCCCCTTCCACGCCGCCGATTTCCACCGGCGTGGATACTATATCGAGGAGTTGTACTCCCTCCCCCGACGGAGAAGTCTGGCCTTCGGCGTTTTGGCCCCAGCAACGGACCGTCGAGTCTCCCATGAGCGCGCAGGTATGATTGAGGCCCGCGTCGATATCCACGGCCCCGCTTATGCCGACCACCGCCTGGGGGTCGGGCGAAGAATAATCACCCCACCAGTAATCCTCCCAATTGTACGAGGTTTCTCCATTTCCAAGCTGGCCCCAGTTATTGTATCCCCAACAGAAAACCGAGCCGCCCTCCAGAAGAGCGCAGGAATGGAAATAGCCCGCGGCCACCCGGGACGCGTTTTCGATCGATGACAAAATACAGGGTTTCTTAACGTCACAGGTGGAAGTGGAACTGACCTTGTATCCCCAGTCGGACCCCCAACAGGCCACCGACCCTCCGGCCAGGACCGCGCAGGTATGGGTAATTCCCGCGTCCACGTCGATGGCGGCCGGCAGTCCCGTGGGTATCACGGGGATATTCGAGGCGTAGTAATAATAACCCCATGGCCATTCGTATAACTCATATCCCCCGCTTCTTCCGTTTCCGAGTTGGCCGTTACGATTGCTCCCCCAGCAGAGAACCGATCCTCCGTCCATGAGGGCGCAGGAGTGCATGAACCCGGCGCTGACCTGGTAGGCGTCCGACAGGCCCGAGACGAACACGGGCGTCTTGGTGGCCGGCGCGGCCGTGTCGCCGTCGCCCAGGACGCCCAGGTAATTCGGGCCCCAGCAGGCCACCGAGCCCGAGTCCAGCACGGCGCAGGCGTGGATCATGCCCGCCGAGGCGTCTATTGCCGGACCCAACCCGGACGGGGTGATGGGAGTATGGGAGCTTACGGTCACGCCGTCGCCCAACTGGGCCTTCTTGCCCCATCCCCAGCAGAGCACGGAGCCGCCGTCAAGCAAGGCGCAGTTATGGTCGAACCCGGCGGAGATCGAGGCGACGCCCGAGGGAGGAAGCACGGTCGTGGGCGTCCGTATTACGGCCGGGTCCGTTGCCGCCCCCAGTTGGTTAAGGAGGTTGTTGCCCCAGCAAAGGATCGAGCCGCCGTCAACAACGGCGCAGGTATGGGTGTATCCACCCGCGGCCTTTTGGGCCGCTTTGGTGAGTCCCGGCTTTCGAACGGGGGAGAGAGCGTATCCGCCCAGGTCGTTACCCAGGGCATATTCGAAGTTATTGCCCCAGCACTCGATCGATCCGCCCTCCAGCACGGCGCAGACGTGATATTCGCCCGAGGCTATCTCGGCGGCGGGAGCGGACTGGCCGGCCGGCGTGGGCGAGGTCGAGTAGGAATGGGTCCCGTTTCCAAGTTGGCCGTATTCGCCGTCGCCCCAGCAGGTGATGGACCCGCCCTCGAGCAGAGCGCAGCTATGCCACGCCCCGACGCTGAGGGCCGCGGCGTTGGACACGTTAGCCACGTTCACCGGATAGGGGGAGTCGGCGGTGCTCCCGTCCCCAAGCTGGCCGCCGCGAAAATGCTCGACGCAGGGATTGCCGCAGCAGCAATCGAAGTAATGTTTCCTGGTATTAGAACCCCAGCACTTGATATCGTTGTTCTCGAGGATGGCGCAGGAGTGTCTGAGCCCAAGGGATACGCCTACCGCGTTATTGATGCCCAGGACGTTTACCGGGGTCGCGGAGTCCTGGGTGGTCCCGTCTCCCAACTGGCCATAACCGTTATAGCCCCAGCAATAGACCGAGCCTCCCTCGATGACCGCGCAGGAATGAGAGCCCGGGGCGTATTCGTCATCTTCGTAATCATACATTTGTTGGCTCCATAGCCCCGCGTCCACGTCGATAACGGCGGTCAGGCCCGCGACCGTGACGGCGACGCTCGAGCTCGAGGTGGTCCCGTCCCCCAGTTCTCCCCGGTAGTTGGCGCCCCAGCATTTGGCCTTGCCCGAGTCCACCGCGCAGGAGTGGAAGCCGCCCAGCCCCAGGGACGTGACGTTCGCCAGGCCGCTTGCCTTGACGGCGGACTGGCGGGGAAGTTCGGTCCCGTCCCCCAACTGGCCGGCCTCGTTGTGGCCCCAGCACTTGACCGACCCGCCGTCCACGATGGCGCAGGAGTGGAAGGCCCCCGCGTCCAGGTCTTTTGCCTTGTGCTCGAGCTTGGGCGCGCTGATACTGAACGTACAGTCGGGAGAGGAAAATCCTCCCAGTCCGAGAGTTACACATGCCAGCCCCATTAGCTGGATGATTCTCAATCGCTTCATAATCCCTCCTCCTTTACGGTATGGCGCTTTAAGTTGGCGATCGGAACTTTTGTCGCGCTTACAAGATTGCGCAATTTATTGCCGTTGGCCTCATCTTCAATCCGTGCCATTGAATCCTCTTTTAAAGAGTACTTTCCCCATTTGATCAGGATGCGAGCCGGGCCTAAAAAAGGCCGCAATCTAGAAGCACCCACCAATAAAGCAACCTTTATGCCGGGAGGCGATTTTTTCCGGAAAAAGTTGAAAAGGGAAAAATCGAAAAAAGTATTCAGTCGCTATTACAACGGGATATATGCTATTTTTTCTTTTGGCCCGTTTCTTGATAGGCGAAATTTCAATAACCTGAAAAGTGACGTTTTTTGTCACAAATTTTGGGGTTGGCCGACAAAAATCGTCAGCGCTCTGAGGTGGTGACAAAAATTGTCACCTTGTAAATGCTTGAAATATGGGGGAAAACGAAATAATCGTGCCGAAGCCTGGTGGGTGGATCGAGTAGGAGGGGGCCTTACGGCCCCCGTCCTCTCACACCACCGCGCGTACGGTTCCGTACACGGCGGTTCATAAGATAAGCCTGAGCACGCGCTTGTCGCCAACCTTGCGGGCGACCCGCGACATGAGAATGTCGTGGTTCACAAGGTCAAAGAACTTCTCGATGTCCATGTCCACAACCCACCGCCTGCCCTCGGCCACGTAAGCGCGAGCTTGTCGCACCGCGTCGTGGGCGATTCGGCCAGGACGGAAGCCGTAGCTGTGGTCTGAGAAGCCCGGCTCGAAAACCGTTTGCAAAACCTGAAGCAGAGCTTGTTGGATGAGACGATCCAGAACCGATGGAATACCCAATTGACGCATTCCCTTGCCGCCGGGCTTGGGTATCTCGACCCTGCGCACCGGCATCGGCATGTAACGGTCATCCAAAAGCTCGTCTCTGACGCGAGGCCAGTGCTCTTTGAGCCAAGCGCGTAACTCCGACGCCCGCATGCCATCGACACCCGGAGCGCCCTTGTTCGACTCGACCCGTTTGAGCGCGGACCACATGTTCTCGCGACCGACCACCGCTTCCATCAAATCAAACGCCTTGGGCCAGGAGTTCTCCATCCTTACCGTGAAAGTTGACGCGCCCACGCCATGCCCTCCGGGATTCCGTCCCGTACTCTCCGGCGAGGCGTCGCGCTTCTCATCGCGACCTTCCGCGTCCTTGCGTGACATCGAAAATCAGGCTCCTGTCCAGTATCAAATGTTCGGGCCTTCAGTCCGGTCGGGGGACCTACTATGCCCTCGGCTGACTTCTGACAACCCATCGCAACGCCTCTCGACGCCGCTAGCACGAGGCAGGTTGCCAGATCTCCCAGGGTAAGACGCGTGACCTTCACGCTTATGACCGCCGCATCTACGACCGCGCCTTCCGTGCAAGTATCGGGCTTTGAAGATATTCGCCTTCTCACCCAGCGCGACCGCCTCATATGCGATTCCTGTTCGTCGGGCCAGCGTTTTGCCTGCGGCTTCCTTCAGACTCCGCCTCGCGACGGACGCCCTTGCCGTCCGGCTAGCAGTTCCCCTTGCCGGGCCTGCGGAGGACTTGCACCTCCAAGTCACCCCATCGACCACCACAGCCGGCGGGACAGCGCCAGTCAAGGCGCTCCGCGCCATGCCTGGCGCACGAAAAAGAAGGCGGAGAAAGTATCCAATCTCCGCCTTGTTCCATCGGTCTCGATCCTACATTTTTTTGAAGCCTCCGCCCTCGCAGGGAATCCACACGTGCACTCCGTCAAAGGCGGGCATTCGCGGCGTGGTACAGGTTGGGAAAGGCTGGGGATTTATGGTCCCGTCTATCGTCCTGATCTTGAAGACGATATTAGTCGTGGAGTCCGTCACCCAGACGTTGGACCCGTCGAAAACCACCCCATAAGGGTTGGTGGTGAAGGCCAAGGTCTGGAGTATGGCGCCGTCGGTTTCTCTTACCTTGAAGATGGAGTTTGACGACCCGCCGGCTATCCACATGTTCTGACCGTCAAAGGCTATGCCCTGCGCGGGAGCGGACAGGTTATAATAGTTGAAGACGCCGACGTTGTTTTTATCGTAGACGTAAACGTTCATACTGCCGGGACAGGTGACCCATACCCGGTCGTAGGAACAGGCGCACCACAGCGGCGTCGCTCCCGAGGGGAGGGTGGCAAAAACGGAACTGGTTGTTGGATCGACGACGCTGACCGATCCCGTCCCGTAATTGGCCACCCATAAATACCTTCCGTCAAAGCATACTCCCATTGGCTGATTGCCCACGGCGACGGAAGACCCGGTCGTAATGTTTCTGATGTAATTACTGCTTCTGGCGGCGGCCCAAAAGTATTGCCCGTCGCAGGCTATTCCCGTGAGGTTGTTTCCCACTCCGCCAATCAAGCCGCCGGTGGCCATGTCAAGGGTGGTTTTATAGGCGCCGTTGCCGGTGAATTGCGTGAGCGCCACGGAGTTGGCCCCGTCGTAGGCGGCGGCGAAATATCCTCCTCCCGGCGAGGCCGAGGTCACAAGGTTGGCCTCGTGCCACTTGAGGGCGCCGATTTGCTTTTTTGTCCTTCTGTCCTGGGAAATGGCGCTGACGCCCAGGCCTCCCTCGACGAAGGCGTTGCCGTTCGAGAACACCCCGTACGCGTCGGGAGAATCGACGCTTCCGTAGACCCCATAGTGGGTCCCGTCTTCGCCCATGGCCCTTCCATACACGCCGTATCGGGTCCCCGATCCGTCGTCCCAGGCCAGGAAGTATCCTCCCGCGGCGTCCCCGGTCCCGTAGTTATGGGCTATTCCCATCACGGCCCGGGAGGGCGAGGCGCCGTGGGCGCTCGAGGATGCCGAGGCGCCGATGGCGGTGGCGGATGAGGACGCGCTGAAGTCTCCGCCTATCCTGGTGGAGGTGGCGGCGGTGTTGCCCGCTTGGCCGTAAACGCCGCTTATGGGCATGGCCAGGGCCCCCACCGTCGAGTCGGTCGCCCCCTGGTTTACCCCGTACAAGGCGAACTGATCGCCGGTAACGTAGGCCCCATAAGTGGGAACGTTGGTGTTGGAATAAAGGATGCCGAAGGACCCGCCCGCCTGATGATTCACGAGCAGGGCCCCATGCAGCTCAAGGTCGCCGGTGACCGTGTCGCCGGAGTTCAACACGTAGTCGTCTCCCGCGAGCCCGGCGGCGGAGAAGGCGTAAGGCGCCGTAACCATGGGCTGGCGAGGGGAAAGGGTCTCGCCGTCCACCGCCACCTCCAGCCAGGCCTTGCCCGAGGAGAAAACCGGAGAACTGAGGGAAGAGGCGTCTCCCAGGTTGACCTCGTAAAGCCCGTTGGTCACGGCCACGTCCTCTTGGGTTTCGGACCAAAGCAAGGTCCCACCAGATTGAGAAGCGTAGATCGCAAAGGACATGTCAACCGTGGCCGCCGTTAGCGGAGCGCCGGAGGAATCGAAAAGACGCCCCTGGTAGCCGATCTTGCCGGGTACGGACTGGGAAAAAGCGGCGGCCGCGATAATAAGCGAGCCGAAGGCCGTTAAAAGGATTGCTTTTAGCTTCATGGGACGTCCTCCTTGGAAAAGTGGAAAAAGTCAGGTTCGATTTTCGCTCGCGTTTATCATAGCAAAAATTGTACTATCTTGTAAAAAAACGCGCGTGAAGATCGAATTGTCCAGCTAGACGAACAGGCGGCTTATAGGTCAAAACTTCAAAGTTCCGTTTCGTTGTCGCAATCAAGCGGCTTGGCGTAGTATAATACATGGGCCTGATATTAAGGAAGGAGCAATGGTTATGATCGTGAAAAAGATATCGTTGGTTCTGGTGGCGGCCTTGGCCCTTTTCGTTTCATCTTGCGAGACCCGGCAGGAATCGATAGACCGAGAGAATCGATACATATCCGAGCATCCGCCCGAGGACGTGGCAAAATATTATCGGGACGTGACCTACGCCGAGGTGGCGGGAGAGAAATTAACCCTGGACGTTAGCGTTCCCGATGGTGAAGGACCTTTCCCCGTTCTTATGATCATTCACGGCGGCGGCTGGAGCATGCATACGAACACCATCATGGAGGGCATGGCCAGGTATATTACCAACCGGGGATACGTTGTTTTCAACGTGAATTACCGCGTTTTGCCCAACGTTGACATGAAGACCATCGTGGAGGACTGCCTGGGGGCCCTTCTTTGGGTCAAGGACCACGCCTCGGAATACAAGGGCGATTCCACCAGGGTGGCGGTTACGGGAGACAGCGCCGGCGGCCATTTAACGGCCATGCTGGTAACTCAGGCGGAGGACCCGGCCTTCAAGCCCACCTATTCGAGCGCGACAAAAGATTTCTCGCTCACTTGCGCCGTGCCGACCTATGGCATCTACGACTTTATCGGCCTTAGCAGGCTTTCGCCCGGGATCGCCAAATCCTTCCTTGGGGCCGGCTACAAGGAAAACCCTGAGCTTTATCGTCTGTTATCGCCTTACTATCACGTCAGGAAGGACCTGGCTCCCCAACTGGTAATGGTCGGGACCGCTGATTTCCTCTATTCGGAAAATATCAAGTACGTGAAGGCCCTGGAAAAGGCCGGCGCTCCGGTCGAGCTTTGGAAATATCCCGGCAAGCCTCACGCGTTTTTAAACGAATACTGGAACGATAACGGCAGGAAAGGATACGACCGCATGGTCGAGTTCCTCGACAAGCACATGAAACAATAACCGGTTAGGGTCGTTTAGAATATCGAGTCGGGCACGGTGATGACGTCTCCGGGTTTAAGAGGGATATCTTCTCTTCTGCCTTTTCTTACGTCTTTTAATCTTACTTTTATTATCGTAGTGCTTCCATCCGGTTCTTTCCTTGTGATAGTCGATCGGTTGGGAGCGGACACGTCGGAGAAGCCTCCAGCTCTAATAACGGCCTTAAGCGCGGTCATGCCTTCAAGGTAGGCGATTTCCTGGGGGGAGTTAACGGCTCCCTGCACGTATATGTAGTTAATGTCCTTTTTGGGCAATATCACTACCAGGTCGTTTGGCATAATGGTTAAATTCTGGGAAATGTCTCCCATTTCATAAAGCTTGGAAAGGCTTGCAAGCTCGTAATTTTTTTGATCAGCGCCATCATCCAAGTTATCGGTTATCTTCTCTGGCGGTTGACTTTTTCCAGAGCCGGTCGCCAAGGCCCCTCCCCGGAAAACTTTTGCCTCGTCTCCAAAGTTATCCGTGGGTCCTCCGGCCATGGCAATCAGGTTAAGTAAGGTGATTGAATTGGTTTCCAGCGCGTAACTGCCAGGATGGTTGACCGCGCCGATAATAGTGACCGTTTTCGATTTGTACTGCGTCACTCGAAGCTGCACCACGGGGTTTTTCAAATAGCCGTCCGCCAGCCTCTCGACTATTTTCCGTCTGGCTTGGATAACCGTGAGCCCGCCGATTTTAACTTCTCCGGCGAAAAAGACGACTATGGTCCCGTCGCTTGAGACTTCTCTATCCCCGTCGATATTCTCCGTTCCCCAAACGCGAAGGTTAACCACGTCACCCGGCCCGATGACGTAATCATCCCGCGTCGGCGCGGCGGCATGAAGAACAATAGGCGCTCCCACCAGCAAAACCAGAAGGAGCGCCAAAAAGACTGGCAACTTATTTTTCATTTTTCGACCTGAGAAGATATATAGTTTGTCACTTTCCTATTAAAATCGTCGGCAACACCTGCACCTGGAAATAGAAATAATTAATAGTGGAATCGTATGATTGCACATTGGCGCCGGGAATGGACGCGTAGATATCATTGTAAGCCTCGGGACTATCGAGGTTAGAATCTCTCAACTGATACCTGTATCCGCCCTCGATGGAAAGCGTTCCCTGGCCTCCCTTTTGAAGGATATCGTAATGGGCGATCGCCTCGAGTCTGGTGTTACGGTCTATCCGGTCCTCATCCCACATCCATTCCTTGTTGTTTTTCTCCATGTCATAGGTGGCCTGGCGATAGTCGGCGATAAATTGCAAATTTATTTTCGGGGTCACGAAATAGGTCACTCTTCCGTTACCGCTGGTGTAAACGAAGAAAAGGTCCTGGCCATAGGTGCTTATTCCCTGAGTTCCCCTCAGGCTGATCTCTACTTTTTTCGATAACGTATACTGGTAGAGAAGTGAAGCCAAGGGATCGGCCATATCCTCGATATCGTTCCTGGTCGTGCCCGCCGGCCAAGGCGCCGGCAGTGGAATGGGGGTAACGTCACTATAATTCCTCCAGCCGTATCCTCCCAGGACCTCGATGCTCGAATTCGAGTCTATTTTATACCTCAATCCGATCATGGCCTGTATTCTGTCGAAGTCCACATAGTCCACATTATCGACTTCCTCTATCACGTTGGTGGAGTACTGAGCGTCGATAATGCCCGTGGTTTTTCCCGTGAAGTCTATTTCGTTTCTGACTATCCCGTTATGGGAATATGAATCGGACGGCCGCGAAACGTTTTCGGCTTCCGGGTCAGAAAAGATTAAGGTGGCGTACTGGTATTCAAGAAGGGTCCTTACCTTGCCCATGGGATTGAATTTGACCGAAGCGGAAGCCAGGTTGTTGGTGTACAATGACCAGTATCCTATCGCGTCGGTGTTTTCGCCGAAGACTTTCTCCAGACTCCTGGTCTGGGTTATCTCGTCTCGAAGAGAAAACATGACGTTCCGGCCGGAATAACTGTAAATGACGTTGCCGCTGATGGTGAAAAAGTCGTAATCGGAAACGTTCACGTTCGCCGTGTCCGAGTCCATGACCCATCCATCCATGCTGATGAACTGCTCGTATCCGGCGTCCCCGCCCACGGAAATCCTGCTCCTCCCGTCCTGATAGACGAACGTGATGCCCACCAGATAATCCAGATAGGAGGCGGACACCGGATCCATGTTCGCCGCGTCAAGCTCGTCCAGGTCCTGGCCGTACATGTTGTCGTTGTAGTTGTACTTAACGCTGATCCTGGGCGTCATCTCCAAGGTACCGGCTTTTGCCTGTCCGGCAAAGGTCGTCAACGTCAGCGCCAAGATAAGCGCCAGTAAAACGACCACACTCTTACCCGATGAAATATTTTGCATGGCATAGCTCCTGATCACCTTCAACCCTCCATCGCCATTACGTTGGACCTCGTTTTTGGAAATGGTCATCGACCCCAACCGTTGACCGCCGTACGCCAAGGCTTCCGGTGTCGGCTCGGGACTCTTTTCCAAAAGTTCCGCAAACGATGTCTTCCCTGTTTGACGCCCCTTTTAAATGATTACAAGGTTATCTCATGGAACGAATTTTGTAAATTCCATGTAACCTTGGGCCGGTTCCTGCCAAGTATTTTCATCTAACGGCTTCACCGGCCTGCCGGCCTGATTCTAATCTTTGTCGCTTTGTGATCGATCATACTTACAAATCAATAGCTTGTCAAGCCAGGATCAAATAAAAAATCAATCCTCGTCCCTTTTACGCGTGAACTTCTTTTTATCAAACCAAATTTACCATGTCAAGTGAAACTTGACGGTGCGCGGTAATTACTCGATCCGGCCGTGGACGGCCAAGTCATGTACAAGATCGTTTCCATCCATCCCGTTCCCATTGGCCCTTCCGGCAAAGCTTATCTCAAATCATTTTCCATCTTGTCCTGGGGTAGTTTTTGACTGTTGCCGCCAATAAATGTATTATTATCGAATGCTTATTGAAACGGACTACCTGGTGATCGGGACGGGCGTCGGTGGGCTCAGCTTTGCTCTTAAGGCGTCCACTCACGGAAGCGTGGCGCTGGTGACCAAGAAGGAAGCCGACGAGTCAAGCACCCGTTACGCTCAGGGCGGCATCGCCTCCGTTCTGGACCACAAGGACTCCTTCGAGTCCCACATCGGGGATACCCTGGAGGCTGGAGCGGGACTGTGCAATGAGGAAGCGGTAAACATAATCGTCCGGTCCGGCCCCGAGCGCATCAAGGAGTTGATCAGAATAGGGGTGAAGTTCACTCCTCGCGAGGGAAAAAAGGATGAGTATCATCTTACCAGGGAAGGCGGGCACTCGAACAGGCGCATAATCCATGCCGAGGACCTTACCGGGGCCGAGGTCGAGCGGGCCTTGATCACGGCTTGCCGTAAAAACAAATCCATCACTTTTTACGAATTCCATACCGCCGTGGATTTGATCACCACCGATAAAGCCAGGACAAGGAAGAAACTGAAAAGACGATGCCTGGGGGCATACGTTTTGGACAACGCCGCGGGGGAGGTCCATACCTTCGTGTCCAAGGTGGTGGTGCTGGCCACCGGCGGTGCGGGAAAGGTCTACCTTTACACCTCCAACCCCGACGTCGCCACGGGAGACGGGGTGGCCATGGCCTTCAGGGCCGGATGCGACGTGGCGAACATGGAGTTCATCCAGTTCCATCCCACTTGTCTTTACCATCCCCTGGCCAAGTCCTTTCTCATCACCGAGGCCATGAGGGGCGAGGGGGCCGTCCTCCGCAGGATGGACGGCGAGCGCTTCATGAGGAGCTACCACCCCAAGGAGGAACTGGCGCCAAGGGACATCGTGGCTCGGGCCATCGACCATGAGATGAAGGTCAGGGGCGACGACCACGCGCTCCTGGATATAACCCACAAGTCCTCCGGTTTTATCAAGAAGAGGTTCCCCAACATCTACCGCACCTGCAAGGAGTACGGGGTCGATATTACAAAGGAGCCCATTCCCGTGGTCCCGGCGGCCCATTATTCATGCGGTGGAGTGGTAACCGATCCCAGCGGCGCGACGGACGTCCCGGGACTTTACGCCATTGGCGAGACCGCCTGCACCGGTCTTCACGGGGCCAACCGGCTGGCCTCGAACTCCCTGCTCGAGGCCCTGGTCGTGGCCCACAGGGCGGTGGAGGACTCGGAGGGATTCATCGGAAGGGACAGGCTGAAGATCGGCATACCGGAATGGGACATTGGACACGCCGTGGACTCGGACGAGGTGGTGGTCGTTTCCCACAACTGGGATGAAATCCGCATGGCCATGTGGAACTACGTGGGGATCGTAAGAACGAACAAGAGACTGGCCCGGGCCCTTAGCCGGATCGGCATGATCAACCGAGAGATAGACGACTATTACTGGGATTTCCTTTTAACCTCGGACCTTATCGAGCTTCGGAACATCGCCCTCGTGGCCGAGCTCATTATCAGGTCGGCCATATCCAGAAAGGAAAGCCGGGGCCTCCACTATAACCTCGACTACCGGACGGCGGACGATTCCCTGAAAAAGGACACGCTTATTAACCGTGAAAAGATGGGCTGGAAAATCAATTCTCACCAATAAAAATCAACTCCGGGAAGCCGCCCTCTTAACCATCTCGTCCAGGTCCCAGTCCAGGGACAGTTCCAGCATGCCCCTCCTCTTGTCCATGAACTTGAACTTTCCCTCGGTAAGGCCAAGCCTGAAAAGGTCCCGCGTTATCTCCACGTCCTTTTGGCAGTATTCCTCCACCAGGTCCAGGCGGCCCTCCTTGACCCACTGAAGGCTCTGGAGACCGTCGGCGCTTTTTTGCGACCCCAGGTTGTGCTCGGCCAGATGGGCCAGGCTCAGCCGGTATCCCAGTCTCGAGTGAACGTCGGCCAGGATATCGAAGGTCTGGAGACGGCCAAGGGTCCCGTCGTCGTAGGCCGACAGGACCTTGTAATCGAAACCGATCACGTTAAAGCCCACCACCAGGTCGGCCTCGGCCAGAAGATGGAGCATCTTCTCCACCTCGTCCTCCTTGAAGGATAAAAACCTATCCGGCCTCGAGTCCCAGACCACGGCCACCGCCACCCTCATCAGGTGCGCCTTGCCCCAGCCGCCCACCTCCTCGGCGCTCCGCATGGTCTCCACGTCCAGGACCATGACCCGGGGCGCGTCTTCCTCCTCCGGCTCGGGCGGGGCCGCGGGGGGAATTTCGCCAAGGGGGGCGTCCTCGGCGACCTGGCCCAGGCCCATCCACTCCCGGGCCTCGGGCTTGTCCAGCAGCATGGACAAAACCATGGCCGCCGCCTCCTTGTCCAGGGGCACGTTGCCGTTGCCGCACTTGGGAGAGTGGATGCATGAAGGACACCCGTTCTCGCAGTCGCACTCCAGGATAAGCTCGAGGGTCTTGTCCAACAGGTCCTCGATCGAGCCGTGACTCCTCTCGGAAAGGCCAACGCCGCCCGGATAACCGTCGTAAATGAATACCGCCGCCTTGCCCACCTGGGGGTGAAGGGGAATGCTGATACCTCCGACGTCATCTCTCTCGCAAAGGGCGAACAAGGGAAACAAGGCGATGGCCGCGTGCTCGACCGCGTGGATGCCGCCCATGAAGTTAAGTCTCCTGGCTTCCACCGCCCTTCTGATGAAGTCGTCTATCTCGATCCACAGCCCCACGGTCTCGAAGGTGTAAGGGGGCAGGTCCAGCTCGTGGACCGAGAGCCTCTCCCCCGAGGACACCCGGCGCTTCTCGTATCCGATCACCCTCTCCGTCACCTTCAGTTCGCCCAGGCGCGCCACGAAGTTCTTCACCGGCTTGCTTCGCCGGATGGACAGTATCTCCGTCTCCTTTTCCCGCCGGGGCATGGTGTAATAGTTGACCGTTACGGGTTTGGCCATGAGGTTCTTCCGGGCCAGGTCGAGCCTGGTCACCTGGTACTGGACCGCCCGGTGCAAATAAATGGCCCCGGGATGCCCCTCCGCGTACACCCTGTTGCCGTCGATGCTGCCGATTACGCGGGGCTTCTTGCCCGGAGGAAGGGGCGTCCTGGGTTCCTCGAAGATAACGTTGTTCTCCCCTATCCCTCGTATGTTCACGAACCGCTGCGGATACCTCCGGTTGGCGTGCCACAGGTCTCCCTCGATCGACTTCAGCAGCCGGCCTTCCTTCTCCAGTTCCGAGACGGCCGTCTGGGCCGGGCTTCCCTCCTCGATCCGGAACCAGCGGTCGTCCCGGAAAAGGGGCATCTCAGCGGCCGCGCTCTCGAGGTGGGACTTGAGGATCAAAACGTTGTCGGGGTCCACCACCGCCGGCTCGAAGCCGCGCTCGAAGAAAGCGCGGGGATGCTTCATGAAATACTGATCCAGGGCGTCGGGCTGGGCCACCATAATGATCAAAGAGTCCCGGTCCTGCCGGCCCACCCGTCCGCCCCGCTGCCAGGTGGTGGTCACCGCTCCCGGGTAGCCCACCAGCACGCAGGCGTCCAGGGCCCCGATATCGATGCCCATCTCGAGGGCCGAGGTGCTGACCACGCCCTTTATCCGTCCGGAGAAGAGCTTGGCCTCGATCTCCCGCCTTTCCTCGGGAAGGTAGCCAGCCCGGTAGGCGCTGATCCAGCGTCTCATTCTCGGGTCGCTCTGCACGGCCCAGGTATAGATAAGCTCCGTCATCTTGCGGGCCTTGGTGAAGACGATGGTGGCCAGGTCCCGCTCCACCGCCCGCCCTAACAGCCTGGCCGCCGCGGTCGAGGCCGCGACCTTCCTCGGGTTGATGAAGAGGAAGCTCCGGCCCGCGCTGGGCGCCCCGTTTACGTCCACCACCTCCACCTCGCGGCCCAGGAGGTTTCGGACCAGCTCGCCCGGGTTACCGATGGTGGCGGAGCAGGCTATCACCCGGGGCTCGGAACCGTAACTCGCGGCCGTCCGGAACAGGCGCCTTAAAATTTGAGCCACGTGGGAGCCGAACACTCCCTTGTAGGTATGGACCTCGTCGAGCACGAGATACTTGAGGGACGACCAGAGCTTTTCCCATTTCTCGTGATAGGCCAGCATGCCCACGTGGAGCATGTCCGGGTTGGTGATGACCACGCCGGGCGGGTCGTTCCTTATCTTGCACCGCTTGTGGGAGGGCGTGTCGCCGTCGTAGATGTCGGCCTGGACCTTGCCGGCCAGGCCGCAGGCCGCCGCCAGGTCGCGGAAGGACCCGAGCTGGTCCTGCTCCAGGGCCTTGATGGGAAAAAGATAAAGGGCCTTCGCCTCCGGGTCCTCGGCGCAGGCCTTGAGCACGGGAAGGTTGTAGCAAAGGGTCTTGCCCGAGGCCGTGGGCGTCACCACCACCACGTCGCCTCCGGCCAGTATCTTGCCGATGGCCTCGGATTGATGCGAGTAGAGCCGGTCCACCCCCAGCCGGGCCATGCCCGCCTCCAGCTCCGGGCCGAGGGCGTCGGGAAAGCCGCTCCATTCAGCGGGCCGGGGCGGGATACTCTCGAGATGGACTATCTCGGGTCCCAGGTCGCGGCTTCGAGATATCTCCTTTATATAGTCGTCCAGAATGGCCATGGGTTTACATTATCTCAGATATTTCCGCCAATGGAACGGCGCCGCCGGAAAAGGAGAGGAATCGGGCGGGAGAGGACCGGGCGGGCCCGCCTCACTATCAAGACGGGCCCGGACTTGGCCGCTACTGCATTACGTAGGGGAAGGATGAATCCACGGGCTTTTTCTCGACGTATTTTCCATCAAAGGCGTTTTTAATAACGCACATGATCTCGGTGTCGTCCATGTGTTCCTTGATGGCGCCGGCGTTGGGTCCCTTCGCGAAGATGGGAACGCGCTGGCTCGAGTGATAAGCGTACCCGATGGTGACCATGGATGACCAGGAAACCCTTATATAATCGCCCTTTTTATAATCTCCCGGCTGGACCTCGATCCCGCCGCACTCGTGGTCGGCCGTGATGATGAGAAGAGTGTCGGGATGGGACTCCATCCATTCCATGACCATGTTGACGGTCTTGTCGAACTCGACCACCTCACCCACCAGCTTGTCCACGTCCACCCGGTGGCTCGAGTGGTCGATCCTGGCGCCCTCGATCATTAAAAAGAAGCCGCGCGGGTCGTTAGCCAGAACGTCAAGGGCGGCCTTGGACATTTCCGACAAGTGGGGCTCGTAAGACTCGGGAGAACGGTTGGCCTCGTATCTCAGCTTCTGATGAGCGAAAAGCCCGAGGAGGCGAGTGGTGGAACTCGCGTCCAGGCCCAGCAGTTCTTCCCTGGTCCTGACCACCTTGTAGCCGTTGCCCTCGGCCGCCGCGACGGAGTCGAACCTGGCTTTTTCACCGCCCAGGGGCAAAGGCTCGAAGGCCGCCCGTCCTCCTCCCATGATCACCTCGGGCAGGCTCTCCGTGGTCATCTGGCGGGCGATCTCCCTGTCCATGTTCCGGCTGAGGGCGTGGGACACGAAGGCCGCCGGGGTCGCGTCCCATACCTCGGTGGTGGTTACCACGCCGACCGCTTTTTTGTCGTGGACCATGTCCAGGATGTTGGGTACCTTCTCGTAAGAGCCATCGTCCTTCATGCTGATCACGCCGTTACTGGTTTTATGTCCCGTGGCCATGGCCGTGGCCGAGGCCGCCGAGTCGGTCACCTCGCCGATCGAGCAGGTGGTGACCAGGCCCCGGTGGGGCAAGGTCTCCCAGTTCAAGGGCTTGTCCGGCCCGTTAAGATAAACCCGGCCCGAGTATATCTGGTTGATTCCCATGCCGTCGCCGATCATCAGGATCACGTTCTTGGCCTCGCCGGCCCCGGCGGCGTTGAAGCCCGAGCAGTCGGCGTGAGAATACCCGATCTCCTTGCACTCGTCGTAATAAACGTCCGACGGCTCGAAAGCCCAAAGCCCCGAAAGCGAGAGAAGGAACAACGCGATTGTTAAGCCGGTTCTTTTCATTTTATTACCTCTTTCATGTCTTATTATAAACGTTCTTTCGCGGGGGTCGAAAGACCCTCGGCCCGGCCCCCGCCGGACCCGCCGCGGCCCCAAATTATAGCATAAGCAAAATTGGACGTATGTTAGAAATCCATTCGGATTTTTAGCCGGATGGAAAGCCGGCTCAATAGCTAATAATCAAGACCTATGAAATCCATATCAGATATCTTTCCTTCGCGACCCAGGAACCGTTTTCCTTGGCGAGAAGGCAGTAGAAACCACGCGAGGCCAAATCCCCGAAGGTAAAGCGTATATAAACCAGGGCCAGGTCTTTGTTTTTGTTGAAGCCAACGCGGGACATCCCGATAATTCCCGAATAGCCGGGGAAGTTCTGATGAAATCTTTCCCAGCCTCCGTCCCGGGAGAAGAGATGATCGATCTCGTTTTTCCCTATAATGTAGTATGGGCCGGATATCTTGAAATGAGGGCCGAGAGCGAAGGCCTGCTCGTTTTTCTTCTCAAAGTCGGCGTATAGCTCGGGAGTCAGCGAGGGCATTTCCTCAATCGCCTTTTCCAAATCCGTGAGTCTGGTATGCTCTCCGACAAGGCCGGTATGTCCTCTAATAACGACCCTGCCGCTTTTCGAGTTTTGGATATAGCCCGAATAGACTTCATAGTCTTCCGCGTCTTCAGGAAGCTGGGGGTATTTATCGTCATCGGGATAGGTTTTGCCGTTGGTCCCGGAGGGACGGGCTTCTTCTATGGCGTTATGCTCGAGGAGAAACCGGGCCACTTCGTCATTCATACTTTGTCTGGCCATGCTCAGCGGCGTCCTGGAATATGTCGAGCGAGCGTTTACGTCCGCGCCGGCCGCGATAAGCTCCTTTGCCACGTCTTTGCAGATCGCCTTATGCAGAGGCGTCAGGCCCATGCCGTCCAGCGCGTTCGCGTCGGCCCCGGCCTCGATGAGGACCTTGACCAATTGCGCGTTTGTCCGGCAATTTAAATCCAGGCTGATGCCCCTCCATTGGCGGTATTGAGTCCTGTTGATCGCCGAGGCCATATGTATGGGCCTATCGCCGTTATGGTCCGCGGCGTCGATTTTGGCGCCTTTTGAAAGAAGGAGCCTGGCGAACTGTGGCGAACATGAAAAAATCGATACGTGCAGGGGCGTAAAATTACAGGTGTCCCTGGCGTTGACGTCCGCTCCAGCCTCGATAAGGCGCTCGCCAATCTCTAAGCCCTTGTCATAAGGACTCCCCGCCGCCACGTGCAGGGGAGTTGTCCCTTCCGAGGCGTCCCACTCCTGGCTCGTCTCGGAGGCAATGTAGCTGGACGGATTCATGCACCATGAACTGAAAATGATATTCTCCACCATCGTGCCTACGGCTTTCGCGTTAACGTCCACTCCAAAGTCGATCAGCATCCCGGCGATATCGAATTTACCTTTTTGTATAGCGTAATGAAGAGGAGTATAACCGCGCCGTCGCTCAACCTCCTTCATCCGTTCGGGACCTCTATCAAGGAACTTTTTAACTTCCCTCGTTCTTCCCAGAAACGTCTCGACGAATATATTCGTTTCCGCTCCGCTATCCAGCAGGTAATATATATACTCACGAAAATCTTGCTCGTCCGGCTCGCGGCCGGGGAACTCTTTCGAAAGGTCCGTACATGACGGAAATTCCGCTTCCTTGATCGCTATTAGGAGCGGAGTCCTTCCACTATAGTCCAGCGCGTTCACGTTCGCGCCGTTCTCAACAAGGAGCCGGGCTATTTCCGCGTCCGCGCAATTCGCGGTCTCGTGTAAAGGGGTTGAAAAAATTTCTCCAACGCACTCCCGACATTCGGGCGTTTCATTGTTGCATTCAAAAAACACCGGGGCGTAGGCTTTGGCCCCGTTCTCTATCAGTATCCGGCATATTTCCAGGTCCCTTTCCTTGATGGCCTGGAAAAGCGGGCCCCATCGCGCGGGGTCCGTCTCATTTACCGGCGCTCCCTTGGAGATAAGCAGCTTGACCATTTCCACGTTTTTGTTTCTTATGGCCTGTGTCATGGGACTTCCTTCTATGAGCCGATTAATGCTTGGATTCAGTATTTCCCTCAATGGATCGGGATTGGCGCCTCGGTCCAATAATATTTTAGCCGCCTCGATACTGTCCCACTTGGCGGCGTGCCATAAAGGCGTGAGGCCGTTGGCGTCCTCCGCGTCAACCGCCGCGCCCTCGCCAAACAGCCTGACGATTTCCTCCGCGTCGTTTAATACCGCCGCTTTATGCACGGGAGTAAGCCTGTCCCTTTCGGCGGAAAGAAGTTTCTCCTCGTCCGGCGACTCGGCCTGTCCCACGCGCTTCTCGGGCGTCTTCTTTTCAGGAGAGGCGTGGCCGAGAAAGAAAAGCGAAGCGATAATCAGGCATGAAATAAAAATCGAAAAAACGGTAAATCCTGCTTTTATGAAATATGGCCTCATCCGAGCTGTCCCTCCATCCGCCGAGCCTCTCCCGTCTTTATTCGTAACCAAGGTTGAATACGCGACGCCTCAAAGGATACCTCGTTTTAGAAGAGAATTGAAGTGGATGAATCTTCGGATGAATAGGGTCAGAGCCTTTTTTAATACGTATTCAAGCGTTCCATTGCAGATGGCGCAAATGTTGGGGCTTAGCTCATTTCATTTCCCTTTGCCCCGCTTGGGCTGAATATCGCGGTCCAGAGATGACCCGCCAGGGTCTACCCTGGGTCGGCATGGTTGATAAAATTCCTTGCTAAAAACCATCCGGGCCTTCTAGCCAAAGTCCCCCCGTTTTCACTTGGATAGAAACTAAACTTCTCGATCAATAATGGATATCGGGGACAATGCATATAAAAATGGGTGACGTTCTCGGATTATATCGACAAATTACCATGAGGTCGGCAGGCTGGTTGACAACTCCCTTTTTAAATACTATCTTAACGATAGGATTAATAGGAATTAAATTGAAGGCCATCGGCATTATAATCTCCATACTGATGATCATGAACTCGGCCCTTGCCAGGACCTGCAACTGCGAGGTCAAAGACGGTCGAGAAGGGAAAATGGCGGGCCGGACCGATCAAGGGTGTTGCCATGGCGTAAGCCACGAGCGGCGCGCTTTCGCCCTGGCCGCGATTTGCGATTGTATGGCCCTGGAAAAGCACGGCCAAAAGGGGACGAGCAAGTGCCGCAAGCGCCTCGGCGATGACGGGCTTGTCTCGCGCGGCGATCAAGAGGCGAAGTCTCCACCGGTCCTTTCCCCGGCTCGGGAAGGAGATGGCCAAAAACCCTCCATCATGTCGGCCGCGGTCCTCGAGGCCGCCATACCCGTTCATCCAGTAATTCCATTCACCGTTATGCTTTGCTAATTTTCGCGGCATTCCAATCGCGCTTATAACCTTCACCCTTAAAAACAATCCGGCCCAGCCGGACCGCAATGGAGGAATTACCGTGAAAAGAGAACGTATTGTTCGATTTGTGATGGCCGTCTTCATGGCCTTGGCCTTGACTTTCGCCGTCTCGGGCCCGTCCCTGGCGGAACAGGATGACCCTGGCCCCAACAAGGAATGCCCATGCGGAAAGGAATGCAAATGTGGAGACTGCAAGTGTGACTGCAAGGGATGCGACTGCAAGGACAAGGGCGAGTGCCCCTCGGATGGGTGCAAGTGCAAGGACGCGGGATGCAAATGCGAAAAATGCGAATGCAAAGACTGTCCATCCCAGGACTGTCCTTGCAAAGACTGTAATTGCAAGGACAGTAAAAGCATGGGATGTAAAAACAAAATGCATTGACGGTTTAAATCGCTACAAGTCGCAAAAGGATAGATGAAAGGCCGGTCTTCGAGGCGGGTAAAAAGCCCGTCTCGAGGGCCGCCCAAATTAGATTGTTGAAAAATCGGGAAAAATGCACTATTGATATACGGTAAGGTTCCGACGGGGGAAAGGATTTCCGCCGATCCTTGACCGCCGGCAAGGAATTCCAGCCTGGAGCTCCAAGCGGGCCTCGATGCAGTTTTCTTAAATCTTATTCTACTTCAGGGGGTAGTTTGATTATGTCCGTGAAAGCTAAATTCATCATCGCCATATTCGTCATGGCCGCCTTGGTCCCTCTCGCCGCGGCCAACGCGGGCAAAGTGGGCCGCTACGGAGAGCGTTTCTGCGAGGACCCGGATTATCACTGCGTTAACATCGGCTCTCATGAGGAAGTTAACGTGATCACCCTTGACAACGGAGACACGGTAAGCAAGACGAAAAAGGTGCGCGATACGTGGGAGAACCTCTGGCCGGACGAGCGGGAGCGCGACATAGTGATGAAGCTCAACCGCATGAACATCCGGCTCCGGTCGGGTCACGTTATCGCCGTTCCCAACGACATGGACGGGAAGACCTATATGGACTTCTCGCCGTACCCCGAGTTTCTTGACGAGGCGCCTCAGCACGAGGGAGCCCCCGAGGGAGTGCTCGAGGGAGAGCTCGAGGACGAGTTCCCCTTTATCGCCGGCGAGGGAAAGGGCGAGGATCTCGAGGGCGATCCCATCGCGGACCTGCTCGAGAGCGAGGAGGTCGAGGAGCTCGAGGCGGGGCTCGGCGGCGACAAGCTCCTTATTTACGATCCCAAGCTCCTGGCCTGGGGCGCCTACGAGAACGGCGAGCTGGTGAGATGGGGTCCGGGAGTGGGCGGCAAGAGCTACTGCGGCGACGTCAAGCGGGCCTGCTACACCAAGACCGGCCATACCCGAATCTATTCCAAGCGCGGAAGGTACGCCAGGTCGAGCAAGTATCCGCTCGACTGCCAGGGAAGCGGCTGCGCGCCCGTCCCCTATTACATGGGGTTCTTCACCGGGTATGGCTTCCACGCCTCGAACAACGTGCCGGGCATGCACGCCAGCCACGGGTGCATCAGGCTGTTCTTCGACGACGCCATGTGGCTCCACGAGGAATTCGGCTACGTGGGAATGAAGGTCATCGTAAGGCCCTATTGAGGTCTCATCCGCTGCGGATAAACGACGGGCGTCCTCGGGCGTCCGTTTTTTTTATCCCGGCGCGATTACGCGGAAGTTGATGGAATGGCTTTTTCCCGCCTCGTTCATCACCCTCAGCTCATGGTTACCCGGCTCGGGCGAGAGCCATAATTTCTCAGTGGGGGGAGCGGCCGCGTGGAGACGGCCGTCCACGAACCAGTAAAGCTCGCCCGTGCCCGTCCCGGTGACGGCCTCGAGGGGAATTTCCTGGCGCTCGGCCTTGAGGCCGGGGATGATAAGGAAAACCGCCTCCGAGCGCGGGGAGACGATGAGCGGGCCGTCGTCCCGAGCCGCGGCCCGCCGGCAATAGGGCGCCAGGGGAGGCGGTGAGTAGGCGGCGACGCTTTGTTCCTCGATCCAGCCTCGGGCGTTGGAGGGCAGGATGGTAAAGGTCCTGTTCTCGGTCCTGGCCCCGCCTCGGCAAAGGGGATTGACTCGATATCCGGTTTCCACGTCCACCTCGTAGGTTTTATGGTAAGGGCAATAGTCGCGGGGCACGGCGCTCTTCACGGCCCAGGCCTTCCTTACGCTGGGGCAGGAGGGCCCGGCCAGGTGTCCGGAAAAAGCGCAGACCTTGACCTGGACGAGGTCGGGCGGCCTTTGCCCGTCCTTCTCCGCGGGAAGAGACTCGAGCACGTCGAAAAGAATCGGGCCCGACCTGTCGGCCCCCACCAGGTAGCGGCTGGGGGACCCGTCGAAGTTGCCCGTCCAAACGCCCGCCGCGTACTTCCCGTTGCCGCCCAGGGCCCAGGCGTCGCGGTGACGCGCCGAGGTGCCGGTCTTCCAGAATACGCCCGCCGGCCTTCCCGCCCGCTTTCTTTTCGGAAAGTCGGGCCTGTCCCTTATGGTCAGGGCGGCCCTGGTCAGATACGAGGCGCCCGGCGAAAGTATCCTTTTCGGGCTCGAGTCCGTCTCGTCCATGGTCCAGGCGAGCTTACGATATTCACCGCCCGCGTCCAGCGCCGCGTAAAGGCCGGTAAGCTCGGCCAGGGTCATGTCGCAGGCGCCGATGGAGATGGAAAGCCCGTAGTATCCCGGCTCGCTCTTCAGCCCCTTGATCCCGCCCGCTTTAAGGAAATCGATAAAGCTCTCCAGCCCCAGGTCTCGCGTGAGGTTGACGAAGGGAACGTTGAGGCTTTGCGACAGTGAATCGTCCAGCCTTACCAGTCCCCTGAACTTGTGATCGTAATTGATCGGCTCGTATCCCGCGTACCTCACCGGCACGTCGGGTACCAGGTACTCGGGAAGCGCGAGGCCCCGGTCGATGGCCATGGCGTAGACGAAGGGCTTGAGAGTGGAACCGGGGGAGCGGGGGGCGTTGAAGCCGACGTTCTGTCCCCCGTGCTCGGAGTCGTAAAAATCGAAGTTGCCCGCCGCCGCGACCACTCTTCCCGTCCTTGACTCGATCACCACCACCGAGGCGTTGTGGACGCCCATGCCGGCGTACTCGGTCCGATACGAGGCCAGGGCGTCCTCCACGGCCGCCTGCACGTCGCGCTCGATCGCGCTTCGGACCCTGTCCCCGCCGCGGCCGCCGTAGAGGAAATACGCGGCGTGAAGAGCGTCGCGGGGGAAGGGCTTAAGCTCGGTCGGGACCTCGCCCTCCCTGGCGCGAGCCGCCTGGCGCTCGTCCAGTACCCCTTTTTCTTCCAGGAGGCCGCTGATCCTGGCTATGACCTCCTTGGCTTGGGCCGCGTTTTCCGGAGACGGGTACCTGTCGTTGGGACGTTGGGGCACGCTTAAAAGGTAGCAGACCTCGAGGGGGGACAGGTTCTTGGCGCGGTGGCCGAAGTAGGCCAGGGCGGCCGACTCGACGCCGTCCAGGTTTTTGCCAAAGGGAGCGAACTGGAGGTAGGCCTCGAGGATTTCCTCCTTGTCCATCCTGGCCTCGAGCTGGGCGGCGCGGAGGGCCTCGATTATCTTCGAGCCAATCGTTCGCGGCCGGGGCTCGAGTATCCTCACGAGCTGCATGGTGATGGTGCTGGCGCCGGACACCACCTCGCGGTTCGAGAGGTTCTGCCGGACCGCCCTGGCCAGCGCGAGGGGATCGACCCCAAGATGGTAGTAGAAGCGCTTGTCCTCATAAGCCACCAGCGCCTTGAGGTAAAGAGGGTCGATTTCATCCAGGTACACCGGCGCTCGCCACTTGTCGTCGGGGGAGAGGAAAACGCACATGGGAGAGCCGTCGGCGTACTCGATGACCCTCGAGCCCGGCGAGTGGAGCCGCTCGGGAAGAGGGACCAGCCAGGCCGCGGCGAGGGCGGCCGCCGCTAAGAGGACGGCCGCCAGGGCCGCGGCGAGGACCATTTGCCCAAGTCTTTTCATCGCGACTCCCGCCCGCTCTGGATCAGTCCGACAGGACGTTCCACGGGTCGTGGATAAGGACCTTGCCACCCGGCTTTTGGGCGAGGACGCTCGGGTCGTACATGGCCTCGGCCCGGAGGGGCGGCGTGGCGAACTTTCCGCTCACCACGGCCCTCAGGACGTACATGGCCGTGACGGTCTGGTTCCTCTCAAGTCCGCCGAATATCTCGACCCTGTCGTCGCGGGGATTCATGTGGTCGGCCTTCCAGATGGAGTCCGTATCGGTCAGCCTCGAGGCGTGCTCCCGGTTGAGTCTCGGGTTCTCGACGTCGAAGCCGGCGGCGAACCTGTCCACCAGGGCCACGTTCCTTACCCTGTCCATGGACTTGTTGGTCAGCGTGAGCCTGACGAAGGCGAGCTGGCCAAGCTCGAGGTTGCCAAGGTCAAGAGGGGCGCCGTCGGCGTCCAGGTATTCCCTGGTCACCTCGAGGCCCTGGCTTTTCTCCTCGAAGACCTTGCCCGGCTTGATGCCCTCGACCCTGACCAGGGCGAAGAGGTCGCCGCCCTCGATCGAGTCAACCTTCAAGACCATGTCCTTTATCCCGCTGGCCCCGCGTATCTGCCAGGCCGTCTCCGCCGCGTTGGCCAGGCTCGTCGGCTCCGGCTTTACGACTTTGCCCGCCAGGGCGAGCGTGGGCCGCGACCAGCTCGAGGCCCCGCTTCCCGCGCGCTTGCCCAGGCCGCTCACGCACCAGGAGAGCTCCTGGGTGGTATAGTGGTCGCTTTCATTCGACAGGCGCTCGGATATCGACCTGGCCAGGGGCTCGAGCGCCGGGTCGTTGGGAAACAAGTCCTCCAAGACGTTCATCATCAAACCCCGAGTGCGAAGGGCCGACCAGAACGACCAGTCATTCAGGCGCTTCTCGCCCAGCTTGGAGTAGGCCGTCTTCAGGTCGTCCTCATAGGAGCGGTCGCCCGAGAGGTAGAGCGCGGCCTTGAGGAGGAACATGTTTTCATCCTCCATCTCGTTCCAGTCCGATCCGTGGTTCTCGATGAGGGACTTTATCCGGCCCTGCCGGGCCTTTCCGGCCTTGGCCAGCACGAACTGCATGTAGGGCTCGGACTTGGCCACCGAGTATCCGTACTTGGGGTCGATGAGGCTGGGGTTGTCGGTAAGGACCCGCTCGATGAAGGCCACGGCCTCGTCCACCCTGTCCTTGTCCACCGGGTATCCGGCCTCGATCCCCTCGAGCAGGACGTGGGTGGCGTAAGCCGTTCCCCAATAGGTGTTCTCCCTCTGGCCGGGCCAATAGGAGAAGCCCCCGTCCCGGGTCTGCATGCTGAAAAGCCGCCTGACGCCGAACATGAACTTTTCCTCGATGTTCCCGTCCCTGGTGACCTCGGGATCGAGGCTCGAGACCAGGTTGCCCACGTAAAGTAGCGGCCTGGTGGTCGAGGTCGTCTGCTCGATGCATCCGTAAGGGTAGCGAATAAGGTACTTAAGGTGCGCCATTTCCATGGCGTAGGGATTGGCCGTGGCCGTGACGGTGGTCATCTCGTGGGACGGGACCCAGCCCTCGAGGTACTCGCTGAGGTCGTTCTCGCCCGGCTTGATGGTCCTGGAGTTAAGCTCCTGGATCACGGGGCCGTTGGGGACCAGGGGAATACGGGCCGAGTCGCGGGAAGCGTTTTTAGCGCCAGAGGCCGTGACGTCGAACTCGGCCGCCCCGAAGACGCCGCTCGCCTTGCAAAGGAAAGTGACCACTCCCGACTGGTCCTTTTTCAGGACGATGGACTTGGTATTCTCTCCCTCGATCTTGACCTTGTCGTTGACGTTGATGGTGACCTCGATGGTATCGGTCTCGCCCGTCAGGTTGGAAAGAAAAACGGGCGTCACGAACTCGTCCCCATCGGAAAGGAACCGGGGAAACGTGGGCTGAAGCACGAGGGGATCGCGCACCAGGACCTCGGCCTGGCCCGATCCGACCGCGTTCTTGCCCGCGACCACCGCCATGACCCGGAGCTTGCCCCGGTAGGAGGGCACCTCGAAATCGACGGAGGCCTTGCCGTCCGGGCCCACCTCGAGAATACCGGACCAGAGGGCCGCGGGCTTCACGGGCTGGACGCGGGTCGAGGCCTCCTCCTGGTACTCCTCGCCCCAGGAGTCGCCGCCGCCGGTGGTCTTCTCCCGAGTGGCCTGGGGAAGAAGAAGGGTCCAGCCCACCGTCTCGTAGGTCTTGACGCCAAGCGCCCTTTTCCGGAAAAGGTCCTCCAGGGGAGCGGGCGTCTCGAAATCGGTCAACTGAAGAATGCCCTCGTCCACCGCCGCCACGGTGGCGAAAACGGGCCCGGCGCCGGCGTCGGTCTCGAGCTCGATGGTGAGCGTCTCGTTGGGTTTCACTTCCCCGGGCGCCTTGACGGAGAGGTTCGCCTCGAACCGGGAGGGGTTGACCTTCACGCTCTTCACGCCGAAGCTCCTGCCCGGCACGAAAAGCTCCTTGCTCTCGTAGTGAGGGTCCTTTATAAGAAGGGCGCTAACGTACACGTTGGGCGCGAACTCCGGGAGGGTGAAGCTCGAGATCCACTCACCCGCCTTGACGTCGATCCATTTTTGCTCGATCACCTTGTCCGTTTCCACGGTGAAAAGAAGTTTTCCCGCATAGGGCAGCATGGCGCCGACCTCGGCCGGCATTCCCACCTTGACCTCTCCGTCCATGGTCAGGGCCAGTCCCTCCGGAGAGCCGGGCCGGGGGGTCTTGTCTCCCTCGTCCCCATCCCATCCGTACCAGTATCCCTCGTCGCCCTTGACGAAAAGATCGGTCCTCACGTTGGCCCCGGCGCTCGCCCGGACCAGGTATCCGTAGGAATAATCCGAGGTCGGCATGAAGCCGGTCTTAAATCTTCCATCCGTGACGCTGACCACGTCGGAAACCGCGGGGGACTCGCGCAGGAACCTTCTCCAGGTGCTCCGCCCCTCGTTGGGATCGTATTCCCACACGTACTCGGACTGGAGCTCGACCACGTTTATCTCGACTTGGCCTGGCTCGGGAAGAAGGTTGCCGTCCCAGTCCACCACCACGCCCTCGACGTCCACGTACTGGCCGCTAACGGCCTTGTCCGCCTTGGTGATAAGGCCCAGGTAATAGGCGGCGGGATGGACGGCGATCGCGTCGCGGGCGGCCGTGACCCTTCCGCTTCCCGACTCGAACACCGAGGCCATGACCTTGATCTCGCCCGGCCCGAAAAAGGCGGCCACGTCGCTTACCGCGGGGCAGGAAAACTCGATGGTCCCATTTTCGTTCAGGTTGCCCTTCACGCGTCCCAGCGGCAGCGGCCGGAAGGGATCGGGCCGGAACACGCCGAACTGGTAGCCGGGAAACTCCTCCGGTTTGAACCGGCCCTCCCCGAGCACGCACTCGGCCTCCATCCTCTCCCCCTTGGCCTTGGAGCCGAACAGGTACTGGGCGCTGAGCTCGAAGGCGGCCGCCTCCGAGGAATCCACTTTGTCCTTCATGGCCTCGACCGTCGCCTTCATCCTCTCGGGCATGAACTCCTCCACGTGGAAGGAATGGGAACCCGCGGCCCAGTCGCCTATTTTCAGGGTGAAGTCGTACTTGCCCGTGTCCGCGTAGTCGGCGAAGTCGAACTCGAACTCGGCCATGCCCGCCTCGTTGGTGAAGGCCCTTATCTTCTCCGTCGCCTTGCCCCTGGGGTCGGTGAGCACGCCCATCAATGGAAGCCCGGCGTCGGGCGCGGCGTTCTTGTCCTCCCAGACCACGGCGGCCAGGTGGGCCGTCTCGCCGGGACGGTAGACGCCCCTGTCCATGTAAAGGGCGGCCCGGTAGGGCTTATCGTCCTTGTAGGGCGTCCCCTGGGCCTCGAACTCGGAGAGAGAGGTCTCGAGGTCCTCGAACTTCATCACCGTAAGGTCGTCGCCCTTTTTCGCCATCACGGCGAAGGCTCCGCCTCCTCCGGGGGTTTGCAGGCCCGAGGCCTTGAACCTGGCCAGTCCGTCCGCGTCGGTAACGGACGAGGCCAGGACCTGGCCGCTCATGCTCATGACCTTTATCTCCGCCGCCTTGGCCGGTCTCAGGTCCTCCGAGCCCAGCGCCCAGACTAAAAGCTCGGCGTCCTCGCCTTCCCCGGTCTTGGATACCAGGGTAAGGTCGGTGAGAATGAGGCGGACGGCGTCGGAGTTTTGTCCACCGGCAAGGGTCAGCTCGAAGGCGCCCTTCTTGTCCGCCGGCACGAGCCCGGAAAAGTCCAGCCATGAGGTCAACTGGACGTCTTCCTTTTTCTCGACGGCAAAGGTCTTCTGGGCGATGACGTCGGAGGTCCGGTTGTCGGCTTTTTCCCGGCTTCCCGAGAGCCAGAAGATGAGGTTGTGCTCGGGAATCTTCCTTACCACCACGTCGACCTTGTCCACGTTCATGTGCCGGATGGGCACGGAGGCAAGGCCGTTCCGGGGCAGGTATCTGCCCTTGGCCAAAAAGGAGGCGCTGGGATTTCGGGAGGGAACGACGAAGCGCCGCTCGAAGTCCTGGAGCAGAAATCCGCCGCCCTCGCTCCTCATGCCCTTTTTGACCTTCATCACGTATTCGCCCTTTTTGAATTCTCCGAACACCTTGAATCCATAGGCCTCAGGGGCGAAGGTGACCGAGGCGTCGGGCGTTATCCCGACCGACTTCTTGAGCGTTTCCTTGTCTATCGAGCAATGCCCGCTGTAGCGCTCCGAGTAGTCGTCGCAGTCCACGAACAGGTAGAAACCGCCGGCCCCCTCCCTGACGGACACGGAGTAAAAGTTGAGTCCCGGCGGCTGTCCAAGCTTGACGTGGGAGACGTAATTTCTCTCCATTTTGGTCTTGCCGTCCTTGTCTCTCAGTCCCTCCAGGACCCTGACGGTGTAGGAGTTGTTCAACTGGGTCGATCCCAATCGAGTCGAAAGGGACAGCTTGTTTTCCTCACCGGCCCGCTCGACCTGGAACTCGGTGATTTTTTCCTCGTTGAAGAAGACCTCGATTTTTTTCGCGGCCTCCCCGGGGTCCACGGGGTGATTGAACTCGAGGGTCAAGTCGGCCGTCCGGTCCGGGTAGTCGGCCTTGTCGAGCACCACTCGGGCTAGGACCAACTCGTTTTCCTCCGCGTTGGGAGGGAGGGCCGAGTTATCTCCCGAGGTTTCGGGCCCGGTGACTCCCACCCGGACCTCGTCCCGCCCGCTTTTTTGCGAGTCGTTCCGTATGCATCCGAAGTCGGCCAGCGCCGCCGCCAGGGTCAAGACGGCGGCGACAATAATTCCATTTATCCTTTTGTTCATTTTCATCCTCCCTCGAGGTCGGAGTCCCTCTTTGACGGGGAACTCGTTACTTGCCTTTCTTTTCCTTGAAGCTATTGAAAACGACCGTGAAGACGGTCCCATTCTCGTCGGATTCCACTTCGATTTTGGCGTCGTGCGCCTGGGCGATGGCCTTTACCATGGACAGGCCGAGGCCGGTGCCCCCGCTTTTTCTGGCGGTGGTGAAGAACCTGTCGAACACGCGGGGCAGGTTTCCCGGCGATATTCCCGGCCCCTTGTCCTTGACCGAGAGCGTCGGGCCCTTGCCGACGGCCACCGTCACCTCCTTGCCCTCGCCGTGGCTAAAGGCGTTCTCGATAAGGTTGATCAGCATGGTCTCGGCCATGTCGGTCTCGATCTCCGCCATGGCCGAGTCGGCCGTCTTTTCCAGTTTTATTTTTTGCCCGTTTTCCTCGAAGGCGTGTATCAGGCGCTCGGCCAGGGCCACGAGGTCGGTTTTGGGGGCCGACTCCGCCGGGAGGCTGGTCTCGATCCTGGCCAGCTTGATAAGCCTTTTCACCAGCCTGTCCATGCGCCTCACGTCCGAGTCGATGATCGTCAGGAACCGCTCCCTTTCCTCCTCGGTCATTTCGCCCCAGCCGTCCTTTAAAAGCTCGATGGCGCCCTGGATGCTGGCCAGGGGCGTCTTGAACTCGTGGGAAACGGCCCGGGTGAACTCGCCCACGTAGGTCATGCGTTCGTTCATTTTCTCCACCATGGTCGAAAGGGCCCGGGCCACCTGATGCGCCTCCCTCGGCGCGTGCCCGCTCACGGCCAGGGACACGCCCGACTCGCCGTCCGAGATGCGGCGCGCCTGCCCGATGATGGAGTCGAGGGGCCGGATGACGATTACCGCCGCGAGCAGGCTGACGGTCAGGGTGGCGGCCACGATTAGGGCGATGGCCACTCCGTAACGGACGTCCACCAGGGACCTGATGGGCGACAGACTGGTGCGGCTCAGGTAAACCACGCCCAGGAGCTTGTCGCCCTTGAGCATGGGCATGGCCACGAAGACCCTGATCTTGGAATGCCTGCTGATGGTGCCGAGGGGAGGGGGCTTGTCCCAGACCCTGGCCCTGAAGACCGAGGCGTAGTGGCCCTCGAGGGCGCGGGCTATTTCCTCCCTGTTGGAAAGGTCCTCCCAAAGCTCGGCCCCCGTGGTGGCCACCACCACCCCCGTGGCGTCAAGCACCCTCACGCCCGAGAGGTTCTGGAGCTGGGCTTTCTTGAGGATGGGCTGGATGCTTCTTCCCGCGGCCCGGGCAAAGGGGTGGACCTCGGTAATGGGTTTCCTGCCCTCCGGGGCGGGGGGAAGCACGCCCTGCCTGGCTATGTCCAGCGTGGGCGAATAGGGCCTGGTGTCTCCCAAAAGCGGGGGAGGAGCGTCGGGAACGCGCCGGAAAAGTGGCTCGTGCATGACCTTGCCTCTTAGCTGTCCATCCAGGGCGTTAAGATAAAGGGCCTGAACGTAAACGCCCTCGCTGATCAGCTTGGCCTCGGTCTGACGATGGATGACGTTCTCGAAAAGCCGCACCGAGGCGATGGCCAGAATGGGCAAAGCCAGTATGACCAGGTTGATCGACAGGAACAGGGTCCTGAGCGATATGGCGAACCTCGGTATCTCGCGGGGCATTATCTCTTGTCCCTTACCGGGCGTCCCATTGCCGGGCCGCCATGGTTACTCCGCCAGCCTGTAGCCCACGCCGTGGACCGTGTCGATGGGAGAGCCGCCGGCGGCCTCGAACTTTTTCCTGATGCGCTTGATATGGGAATCGATGGTCCTGTCGCTTACCACGTTGCCCTCGGGATAGGCCAGGTCCATCAGGTCGTCGCGGGAGTAGACCTTGCCGGGATAGGAGATGAGGGCTTGAAGCACCCTGAACTCGGTCACGGTCAGTTTGACCTCGACGTCGCCCTGGTAGGCCTTGTAGCGGTCCAGGTCGAGGCGCAGGCCGCCGTGGACCAACTCCTTGGGCTCGTGGGAGTCGCCTCGCTCCGTCTTGGACGATCGCCTGAGCACGGCCTTGACCCTGGCCACCAACTCGCGGGGACTGAAGGGCTTGGTCACGTAGTCGTCGCCTCCCATCTCGAGGCCGAGGACCCGGTCGATCTCGTCGTCCACCGAGGTCAGGAACACGATGGGAGTCTCCGACTCGGCCCTTATCCTTTTGCATACCTCCGTGCCGTCCATTTCCGGCATCAGGATATCGAGCACGACCAGGTCGGGGCGTTCCATCTCGAAAGACTGAAGGCCACACTTGCCGTCCTCCGCCACCGAGACCTTGAACCCGGACTTTTTAAGCGTGAACTCGACTATCTCCCGGATGTGGGGATCGTCGTCTATTACCAGTATATGATTCATGAGGCTCCTCTCGTTTAAACCAACGTCCCGTTCGTTATTTGGATTCACTTCGCCGCCATATAATATTAGCAAATACTCTCCCGCCCTGAAACGGTTAAATCCCTCTTCGCCTTTTTTATTCCCGTCCGTCCCAGTCTCATGAAAACTCTTCGATTGTGGTCCAGGCGCCCGAGGCGGGAGGGGTCCGACCTTTTTTCGGTCTCCACCCTAAGGCGCGAGAGGTATTCCTTAAAAGGAAAGGACCGCCCCGGACATTCGGTGGGGTTCACCTTGCGGTGGGGAAGGACGTTTTTAAGTTTGAGATCGTATTTATTTATCAGGTCGGCGGAAAGATTTACCAGGGAATCCATCTGCTTCCCGGTGGGCCGATGGTATTTTTTGTTTTTCCATTTCGGGTCGAAATAACCCACCAGGCAAATGCCCACCCAGTAATTATGACTCCATGATCTGGTATGAGCGCCCCTGCATCCCACCGGCCGTCCCTCTTGAATCTCGCCGTTGGGCAGGATCACGTAGTGATAGGCCACGTGGTAGGTTTTTCCTTCATAAGACACGCCCATGCCTCTTTTCTGGTGATAGGAGTCCAGGGTTTTCACGCTGACGAAATTTTGTCTCGAGGGCCGGGTGGCGGAATGGTGTATTACGATGCCGCCGGGTTTCTTCGTGAGCGAGGGCAGGACCCTCCTTACGCGCCGGCGCAGGAGATCGCGAAGCCGGGGGATTTTGCTCGATAATATTTTGGCCACGCCGACCGCCGCGCCGGGCATAAGGATGGTCGAGAGGATGGCGGCCAGAAAGAGTCGCCTGGTCCTTCCAGGCCTGGGCTTCTGGACCCTTTCCGCTTTCGGCTTTTCGGACTCCGTGGTCTTTTCGATCTCCGTCTTGAATTTTCCGTCATCCCGATTCATGATAATTCCCGCTATTACAATTGGTTAGTCGTTTTTATCGACGCGAAATCCGCGCTTTTTATCCCGCTTCCGGGGTCTGTCCAGCCGGCATGGGCGGAGGAATGGACGGACCGCCGATATTGGTCGAGGCCATGCGGGACCAGGTCTTGTCCTTGAATATGGCCTCCCAATCCAGCCTGGCCGTAAGATGCATAACCGCGGCCAGAGTCAATATAGCCCCTATGGTTATGGCAAGACCGGTATAACCCTCGAAGAAATGAGCGAAAGCGAAAAGTATCTGGAAGATGAACTGGCTTATACCGGCCTCGATGATGGCGAAGCGCGCTCCCACCGCCACCTTGAGGTAGCTCACCACCAGGAATATGGAAACGGCCGAACTGATGGCGAAAGCCCAATGAAGCGACAAATGATCGACCAGGTATCCGAAAAGCAGGTTAAAGGAGAAAAAGCTGGCCGCGAGGAAAAAGTAGTTCATGGGATGAATCTTGATGCCCTTGAGCACCTGAAGAAGGAAGATGACGAAGAAAAAGAACACCAGCGACACGGGCGCGTGTCCGCTCATGGATGAGGCCAGGGGCCCCGGGTTAAGCCTCGTGGGCATGACCATGCCGATCTGGAAGGCGCTGACCAGGGATTCCTTGTCCCACTCGAGCGTCCATCCGGCCCCGTCTTTTTTCTTGGTTTTTTTATCGGGACTGATGGAGTTCCTGGGGAAATCGACGTCGTCGAAGTTGGTGTTCATGGTCAATTTGAAGTTTTCCACCATCTCGGAGTTATCGCCGAAGCGGTAGGTCCATTGGTCCAGGCCCCGTGACTGGTACCTGAACTTCACCTTTTGTTTCGCCTGGGGCGGCAGGGTAAAGGTGGCGATCATGGGGTCGCCCGCGGAGTGGGTGTCCATGACGGCTCGATATTCAAGGTCCGAAACCCCCTGGGCCTCGATTTTTAAGTTGTCGTAAACGGCGGAGACGCTGGGAAAGGGAAAGACCATGGTCACCTTAGCCGGGTACTCGACGGGGTTTTCCAGTCCGTAATCGGCGTTAAAGTCCACCTTGTAAGTGGCGAACCAAAGTAGCCCTTTTTGCCGATGTTCCAGGTCCAGGTCCACCTTGACGTCGCTGCTTTTCAGCGAGACCTCGCGCTCGTGGGGTTCCTTGACGACCTTGAAGAATTCCTCTTCCGGCACCTCGACCCGGCGCGGCCTTCTCCTTTGCCTTTTGGCCTTGAGGTTTTCCTCCTCCTGTTTCTCGGCGATATAAGCGGCCTTTTCCTGCTCCGTCATCTCGGTCTTTTGCTCGACTTCCCACTCGATACGCGCCATGGGCGCGGCCTGGCCGTGAGGGGTCCCCCACAAGCCGCCCACCGCGTCGGTCATGGTCTCGCTTTTGTCATTAGTCCTGAAGTTCATTGCCGCCGCCAGGTAAAGCCAAGCGACGCTTGTACAAATCACTATGAACGAAAGAGCTACAATCCTTTTAATCATTTTTTCCTCCCGCCTTTAAGTTTTGACTATTAGTGCATCGAGGGGTGGGAGCCGTGATGTCCGACAAAAGGAAAATGCGTGACATTATGTGGCGAAAATAAGGCGTGAAATTTATGTGATTAATTTCAAAGGCTTGCAAACGTCATGAGCGCCGCCTTCTTCGCGGCGGCCAGGAGCCCGCCAGAATAAGGCGGCCCACGAAAGCAAAAAGGTTTTCGAGGGACCGCCCCGATCTCGGATTTACTAACCGATTATTCATAAATCCCGCGGGGACAAGTAATACTATGCTGACGATCCCCTAATATAGCTCCCCTAAAATCCTGGGCGTATGCGGAGCCAAGCGCAATTATCGGAGGATTGCATTATTGATGGATCGGCCGGGTCCGAGTCCGGAGCCGGTAATCCTTTTATGGCCGGCGGGAGAGCGGGTTTTAGAATTTTCCTTTTGTTCGGATTATCGGTTTATTACATATTTTTATATTTCTTGAATCGGCTGGCCTTGTGGAGACCGCCTCGAAAGAGCGTCTGGTATAGCCATCTTTGGGCGCGTTCCATCGAGCGTTTTCTTGGCCTGGAGGTGGAGGTTTCGGGCAAGGAGCCTCCTCCCGGCTCGCTGATCGTTTCCAATCACCGTTCTTACATTGACGTTATTCCGGTCCTTGGCCGCGTTCCCTGTTCTTTTCTGGCCAAGGCCGAGGTCAGGTCTTGGCCGATAATAGGATACGGGGCTTCTCTCGCGGGCGTGGCGTTCGTGGACCGCTCGAGCGCCCGGAGCCGCCGGGCCTCGCTGGGCCGGATCGAACAAATCCTGGCCTCTGGAGTAAGCATGGCGATATATCCGGAGGGGACGACCTCGGCCGGACCCGGGGTTTTGCCTTTTAAGAAGCGAGCGTTCGAGATCGCCGAGCGCTTCGGCTCCGGGGTGGCGCCCATGGCCGTGTCTTATGAAGACCCCGCCTGCGCCTGGGTTGGCGAGGATTCCTTTATCAGGCATTTCCTGGAGATTTTCGGCAAGAAGAGAAACAAGGTCTTCGTCCGGTTCGGTCCCGTCCTGGAGGCGGGGGCCGAGGCGGACGTGGGGGAGGCCGCCCGGCGCTGGATAATCGAGGCGCTGGACGAGTGAGGAGGTGGGCCGCGGCGCCGCCCGCCGCGAGTCCGTTAAACCGGTTTCAAAGATTTTGCCGCCAAGGTTTTCACATAATGGGAGCTTTAGCAAACGTGGATCGGCCAGCGGGAGGAAAATACTATGAACAAGAGCGGCTATAGAATTGAATATTTGTATCGTCCGGGGCTGAAGCGCTCCGAATCCGATCTCAAGCACTTGGTAAAAGAAATTCGCGAGGCGGCCTCGACCTGCTTCGATGATCTTCCCGGCTACCAGGCGATGGCGGGAAGCCGCGAGGAAATGTCGGACAAGGTGATCGCCCTGGCCTGGAGACCGGACGGAAAAATCGCGGGCTTCTGCTCCATGGTCGTGCTTCCCGTCCCCGGGGTGGGGGACGTTTTGCACACGGGCCTTACCTGCGTGCGCCCGGAGGACAGGAGCTCGGGCCTGACCCACGTCCTTGCCTCCCGCGCCACCGTCCAGTACCTGGCGCGGCAAAGCCCGGTGGGCCGGGTTTGGGTCAGCAACGTGGCCTGCGTGCTTTCGAGCCTGGGCAACGTGGCCATGCATTTCGATAACGTGTATCCGAGTCCGTATTTGAAACGCGGGCCCGGGGCCGTCCACTTTATGATCGCTCGCGCCATCGACGAGCACTACAGGGACAAGATTTTCATCAGCCCCGAGGCGGAGTTCGATTACGAGAACTTCGTGTTCCGGCGCAGCGTCGAGGGGACCGTGTTTCAAAAGGACCGGGAAGACTCCCGCTACCATCACCGGGACAAGGTCCTGAACGATTATTACGCGTCGCTCATGGACTTCGGCCGGGGCGACGAGGTCTTGCAGGTGGCGTCGGTAAGTCTTCTTACCATCATGCGCCACGCCCGTAGCCGGGGGAAAGCGGCCAAGGGCAAAACCGCTCGGTTGATCGGCCGGGGAAAGGCGCGGCGAGTCGCCTGAAGTCCTCTTTTATATAATAAGCCGAATCGTCATTAACGGGGGCCATGCCGCAAGCCTTGAAAGGGCCTGAGCAAAGCTCCCTTTGCTTCTGGTTCCCCTGAAAAATCCAAACGCGCCCGGGCCAACTTTGCCTCGATTTTATAATCGCGCCAGGGCAGTATCATCCCGCAAAATCCGACCGCGAGTAAAAGTTATCAAATACGCGCTTTGTTTTCGCGAGGGTGGTCATATGAAAAGCGCGCTACTGTAGATTGTCTTTTCTTGAGAAAAAATCGGGGCTTTTCTCGGCATGACAGGACCCGTTTTTTTGGCTATAATAATCGAGTCCAATGGGGGACGCTAAGCATTGGGGGAAATTAAGATGAGAGCAATTATTAGAGGAGGCGGGTCCGCGTGGCTCGCGGCCATTTTTTTAGTCATGTTTTCGCTGGTCCCGCTTGGATGCGACGAAGGCTCCGGCAGCAGCGAGGAGGCTGAGATATTCACGGGCATCGTCGAGGGGGAGAAGGTCGAGACCATTCGTCTGGGAGATACCTACGCCGAGTTGAAGGACCACTACGGCTCTCCGGACAAGTCGGAGGATTGTTTTTTCGACGGCGTGGACGGCGAGTGCGAGGCCCAGTGGACGACGCCCTTCAGGTTCAGCGTCTACCTTCGAGGTTACGACGCGGATTATGAATCCTATGAAGTGGTCTGGATCAAGTTGTTCAAGTCGGACCCCAACACATATCCGGGAGAGACGACGAAGGGAGTTGGCATCGACACCATAAGGGGCGTTATGCTCCAGCAATACGCGAGCCCATTGGACTCCGGTTGCGACAATCCCGTGACCGAGTGTTATTACCACTATGATCATATTGGGATAGATTTTTACACCAATGAAAACGACGACACGTCGCCCATCGACAGAATAGACGTATACGACGTATGGTCCACGTGGAGATCGGATTACCGATAATTCCGGTATCGAGGTTTTGGCAAGGTATTGGCAATACTCTCCGATCATGAGGCTCTATTGCCTTTGCGAGAAGGCGGTTGCAAAAGAAAATCATTTAATCAAGTCACTTATTAAGGAGGAGTGGAAATGAC
>CAXXFL010000005.1:0-874210 GCA_963674965.2 bacterium
TTTGCCGAGGTCAACATTGACAAGAGCTAAATCAAGTTCTTTTAGGTTCTCAGGAAACCGGAAATCTCCATGAGGGATAACGGCGCCATCCTCTGAGCCCACCTCGAATTTTTTCATACCCTCTATGACATGCTTGGCTGTGGCAACAAGATCAGGACCGACGATGAATCCGGTTCCAATACCTTCGCCACTGGGATTATAAATTTTTACAACGCTGTCCTTCCATCTTTCAACGATTGTAGTTGGACCAAAGATATATTCAATATAGGAGTTTTCCAATAATAACTCTGCTCCAACTTGGGAAATAACTCGGTAGAGTGTTCGAGGATTATCATCTGTCGGGGAAGGTTCAAGCAAAAGTTCAGTTTCCAACTTCCTGAAGATTCTCTCAAGTCTCGCCTTGACTTCCTTCCTGTCTCGGCCAATAGCCAAAACTTTGGCCAAGTACCCCAGCGTAATAGCCGGACCAATCCATAAGTCTGGAGGTGGAGGCCCATTAATGTTCACCTTGGCCCACGCCTCACGCTCCGGAATGTGTCAAGCAAAATGAGACACGCCTTTCCTGAATTTAGTGTGGCAAACTGTTTATTTCCTCCGGTTTCGCCGGTGGGTTGATCCACGCTTTGCCGGGCAACTCCGGCGCCGTCGGCGGTCTTTTCACGAAGCGCTCCGGTTTTTTTTCATAGGCGTGGTCGAGCGTTTTTTGCCTGGCGGCCACGATCTCGCTCGCCATTCCGTAATGGACCATCTCGGGCGTCATCAGGCCGATCCCGGTGTGCCGATGCTCGCGGTTGTACCAATCGAAAAACTTCACGCAAAAGGCCCTGGCGTCCTCGATGGAGCCGAACCGGCTCGGGAACTCGGGCCGGTACTTCATGGTCTTGAACTGGCTTTCCGAGTAGGGGTTGTCGTCGGACACGTGGGGCCGCGAGTGGCTCTTGGTCACGCCCAGGTCGGCCATCAAGAAGGCCACCGGCTTTGATTTCATCGAACTCCCCCGGTCGGCGTGGATGGTGAGTTGTCCCGGCTCGATCCCCTGTTTTCGGATGCTGTCCCCGATCAGGCGGCGGGCCAGCTCCGCGCTTTCGCGTCCGGCGATCATCCATCCCACCACGCAGCGGCTGAAGATGTCCATGATCACGTAGAGTTGGTAGCAGGTCCATTTGGCCGGTCCCTTGAGTTTGGTGACGTCCCAGGACCAGACCTGGTTGGGGGCCTCGGCCAGCAACTCGGGTTTTTTGTATCGGGGACGCCGGAGTTGGTTGCGCCGCTCCCGGACTTCCTTTTCCGAGTCGAGGACGCGGTACATGGTGCGGACCGAGCACAGCCATGTCCCCTCGTCCAGGAGCGTTGCCCAGACCTCGCGGGGGGCCTTGTCGGCAAAGCGCTCGGAGTGGAGTTCGTCCAGCACCCGGCGCCGCTCGTCCTCGCTCAACGACCTTGCCGGCTTGGCCGCGCGCCTCGGCGGCGGAGGCCCGAAGGGAATTTTAGCGCGACGATTAAACGTTGCTCGCGACAGGCCCAGGGCCTCGCAGGCGGCCTTGGCGCCGACCCGGGGAGCGGCCGTGCTTGCCGATTCCATCATTCGCTCTCTTCGCCGGGCGGCTTGGCCAGGGGTATCCCCAGCAGATCGGCAACTTTTTTTTGGAAGTCGATTATCATCTCGGCCTGTTCGAGCCGCTTTTGGAGCTTCCCGTTCTCGCGCTCGAGGCGGGCCACTTCATCGGCCAGCGGGTTTTTGGCCTTGGGCTTGCGGCCCCGCTTTACGGGCGAAAGCGCTTTCAAGGCCCCCTCGTCCCGCTGCTTGCGCCAGGCCGTCAGGTGCGACGAATAAAGGCCCTCCCGGCGCAGCAGGGCGCCGACCTCGCCATGCCCCGAGCAGGCGTCGGCCTTCCCGAGGATTGCGAGCTTGTAAGCCGCGGTGAAGCGCCGCCGGGCGGGCTTTTCCGGGACCTCCGGCTCGGGAAGAATGATCGGCGCCCCCACCCGCTCGGGCCGCTTGGCAGGAGTGTCCTCCGGCTCGGCCGTCCCGGTTGGGGAGACTCCGGTCGCCCTACGGGCTCCCTCCGTCTCCCCAACAATCCCTGCCTTCTTCCTGTCTTCATCCATCTCTCTATACATCCTAATACCTCCCCCGCCCTACAGTAATTTAACATAGGGGAAGTGTCTCATCTACGTTGGCACAGAGGGCTCCTTACGGAATTCGACCTCATTGCTTCCGTGAAGATACGCATATTCCAACACAGCCCCACATGAATCTCCATCGAATCTATGTGCCATTGTTTTTCCTCCCAGAGTAATCCTTCCCATTATATCACGCACCAACATCATGCGCTCCTTCTGCTGCCGATTACAATGACCTCCCGCACTCCGCACTTCCGGCGTGATGATGTCGCGGACCGGTTAATGGTAATGCGATTGAAGAGGTTTGAGCGACATGAATACAGGGCGGAAAACGAGATGCTTGATGACGTGATTCAGAACCGCGACGCAATCATGTCAGAAGTGGCCAATAACATTCAGGACATCATTGGCGCCCTCGACAAATTTCGCAACATTAAGACACCCGGTTTTCGCATGGCGGACTTCGGGGCCTTCGCCGTGCGCGTGGCGGCGATGGGTGGCCCCGATGTTGAAGCCGAGGTAAAAGCGGCTCTGGCCTTGATGGAACGGGAACAGCACGTGTTCGCCGAAGAAGGCGACCCGGACCTGACCCTGTTGAAGCGGTGGATACAACAGTATCCGGGCAAATCCATAACCAATTCAGATTTGTGCTCCGAGCTTGAAAGGATTTCGATCCTTGATCGAAAGACCTTCAATTATGCCGGGAACCCGATAGGTTTTGGCCGCCGAATGAGTTCGATGAGAGATGCCTTGATTGCCGAGGGCTATGAGGTTGTGGAAGAGCCCAGGAAGACGAACAACAAGACTTGGTACAGATATTCTCCGCCTTCCTGCTTCATCTGAACTGTTGGCGTGAAAGTAGGATGAAATGGAAATTCCTGTGGTCTTAATTCGATTCCTAACTTGCGCGGAGTCCACTTATAAGGCCGGGAAGTGAGAGAAAGTTAAGATCATTAAGATTTAGAACCATCTTTCCGCTATGAGGAGGGGCGGACACAATCGACGGGAGAGGCGTAAGGGTAGAGCGGAAGACGCTCTAATTATTAATTTCTTAACTCGGGGCGGGAAAGCCAGACGGCTAGAGCACTTCACGTTTGTAATGTCGTATAACCGCACGAAAAAAAATAGCCCTTAGCATCGCTGGCCGTAATGGAAGATAATGCCTCGCTTATTGCCGCGATTAATCGAGGATGCGTTCGCGCCTTGGCGGAGCGTAAATGATTCTTCACCTTGCTCCACATCTTTTCGATCGGATTGAAATCGGGACTGTACGGAGGCAGGAACACCAAGCGGGCGCCGAGGGCCTCGATAATCTCCCGACTTTGGGCGTCCTTGTGCACCGAGAGATTATCGGCGACCACCACGTCGCCCGGCCGCAAGGTCGGGCCAAGGATGTGCCTGACGTAAGACCGAAAAACCTCACGGTTCGCGGAACCCTCGATCGCCATGCAACTCACCTGCCCGTCAAAACGAATCGAGCCGATCATCGTCGTGGTATGCCAATGACCATGGGGGGCGTGATCACGGACTCTCTGGCCCCGGCGGCCCCGCCCGCGGTGGCGGGTCATGTTGGTCTTGGCGCCAGACTCGTCGATGAATACCAGCCGCCGAGCATCGCCGAGCATCGGACCCGCGCTCCACTCCAGGCGGGAATGGATCACGTCAGGCCGGTTTTGTTCGCTGGCCGAAAGCGTTTTTTTTTAGGCTGTACCCCAAGCGCGCAACGGCGCGCTGCACCGCCATGAGGGAACACGACTTGCCCGTGAGTTCGCGCAACTCATCAAGAGTCGCGTCCGGGTGGCGAGCAATAAGGCCGTCCAAACGCTTAAGGTCGGCGCCGCGATAAACGGCGGCGCGGTGGCCACGTTTACCCGGCTCGGTCGAGCCATGTTCCCGGTACTGCTTGAGCCAGCGTTGAAAGGTGCGCGTACTGACCCGAAAGATGGCGGCGACCTCCAATTGCGTGTAATCGCCGGTCTGATAGGCGGCAAGCGCCCGCTCGCGAATCTCTGAAGATGATATTCCCATGACAAGAGAATACCACAATCAATACGTCATGTCAATCGTTAAGTGCTCTAGTGGGCCTGATGGAGTTAAGTTCAGAGTTAAGCAAAGCCGGAAAGATAACCGGCGAGGAGGTAACCATGAATTTTGCAGACCTATTGAAAAAGTATGCGACCGAGGGCCAGGAGGAAAATGCGAACACGAGCGAGAGGAAGCGAACACCGGTTTTGAGGTTTAAGAGGAAAAGACGCGCACCGCAGCCCTATACGGAAGATGACATGATCGAAATCCCCGGTAAGCGAGGCATTATCTTCCATTACGGCCAGCGATGCTAAGGGCTATTTTTTTTCGTGCGGTTATACGACATTACAAACGTGAAGTGCTCTAGGGGTCTGGCCTGTAATGTGGAAGTTGAATGACTCCGGGCCAAGAGGCGGGAGCGGGTTGTGGAGGTTGGTGGAATCCAGAGCCTTCCCCCCTCCCGATTTGCTCAGGTGGTAGAGCCTCTTGCAAAATTCCCGCTTTGGAGTGCGGCGGCTCGACGCCGCTTTTCTTCCGAGCGGCTTGACGCGAGGCAAGCCGGTGTATTAATAGGCCTTGTCAAGCCAAGGCCCTCGAAAGCGATCTCAAGCGACCGCACTCCAAAGCGGCTATACCGCAAAGAATAGGACTTTTGCATGAAGCTCGGTATGTATCTTAAAGCACGTTAATGTAACGCCCAGTCTTGAATGATTCCGAGGAAGGGGAATCAGGTCAAACAGCGGACTTCTAATCCGCAGGTTTTTGTGCTTCTGGTCTTCTGTGAGAATCTGTCAGCGCCAGCAAGCCTTCCGCTTGAATTCTATAGCGATTAAGTGGAAGCGTCCCGGAAACAGCTCCTTTGCAGGGACCCCTTAAGGTTCTCCAAGTCGAAAATGGTAAGGCAGGATATGGTCTCGGTGTCCGCCTCGTGAAGAGTGAAGTCGCGCTGGCTTGTCAGAGCCATGCAATATTGGCCCTCGTTCTTGCCGCCGCTGGCGGGATCCAACTTCAGGCGCTTGCCATTAAATAACGCCCTAACGATCTCCGTACAACACACCCCGTCTTTGCTCGTGAGGCGGAACTTCTTCACCGTCTTACCGCCATTGGTTATGCTCATGTGGTTGTAGGTTTCGGTGATGATGAAACTTTCCCCGGCCCGCTTGAATATTCCGATGTACTGTTCCCCGAAGTAGGAGGCCGAATAGGATCCGTCATCGAGAAAATACCCGGACCACTCAACCGCCACCGGCTCCAGGGAGCCAGAGACTTCGATCACGCCATTCCCGTACGAGTCCGTCCTGGCCCAACCAATCACGTTTTTTCCCGCCGGATAATTATGTTCGTCCATGTCCCCAATATTAAGTTCAGGGAAGAAAGAATGCAATTCCGTGGCAGAATCGTGAGACACCCATATATAATGTTGGAAAGTCAACGATTCCAGGCTATACGACGGGACGGGTTGTGGGGGTTGGTGGTTTTTCGGGTTATTTTAAGGTGAATAAGTACTCTTCAGGATGGCTCCTCGGCAGGTTCGGGACAAGATGGCCGTGTTCGGATACAGCCATGTCCCCTCGTCCAGGAGCGTTGCCCAGACCTCGCGGGGGGCCTTGTCGGCAAAGCGCTCGGAGTGGAGTTCGTCCAGCACCCGGCGCCGCTCGTCCTCGCTCAACGACCTTGCCGGCTTGGCCGCGCGCCTCGGCGGCGGAGGGAATACAGGATCATCCCGGAGGATGCGATTTCCAGAACAGCGGACCTCAAGTTTGTCCTATCGATCTTGAGGGTGGGGTGATATATGCCAGCGTCCTGAGTCGTTAATTCGTTTGCAAAGTCTGCCAATTATACCGAATGCGCGAGATCGCGGTCTGCGACAGGCCGGTCTGTCGCTTCATTTAGGTTAAAGAATGATCTATATTAAAAAACAGCGGAGAAATTAAAATGGAAGATTTAGAAGAACTCTTACGGGTTTCCGATGTAGCGATGGACCATGCGCGCAACCCGCGCAATCTTGGACCTCTGACTTCATTCAACGGCTATGCCCGTATCACCGGGCCTTGCGGAGACACCATGGAATTCTGGTTGTACGTCCGAAACGACAGGGTGCTCCGGGTTTCATTCAACACTGACGGGTGCGGCTCTTCGTTGGCGTGTGGAAGTATGACGACCTGCCTGGCGGAAGGGAAATCCCTTATGGATGCCACGCGATTGAGCAAACAGGATATCCTCGCCGCGCTGGGGGACTTTCCCAGGGATTCACATCATTGCGCCTTGCTCGCCTCCGAAGTTTTGCGAGCCGCCTGCGAAGATTATCGGCTGCATGGGAAATGGAAGGCCCCTTGATTAAAAGAGAGGATGGGGCATGTCTCATTTCCGGATAGCAATTTTGTGTCAACTCTTGAATGACTTCACCCCGAGCCTTGAGTGATTTGCGGCGTTACCGCTATCCTACCGATAAACCTTGGGGTTGGGGTAATGTATGCTGGGCAAGGGTTAGAAATGCGATCCGAATCCTCAGTCCCAACGGGCTGACCGATTATGAAGAGTTGTTTGTTGACCTGACCAATCCCCGGGAAATTGACACGGATGATCATTTTTGCCTTAGATTTTCCATCCTGGCCTAACCTTTCAAGTTCCAGGGACGCCATACGCAACTGAGTCCGTACCTTGGTTACAGGGTGACGGCCACCGGGGGGCTTTCCTCGGTTACGCTCGGGACGGGCGGACCGTAACGTGGGAAATTGAATGACTCCGGGCAAAGAGGCGGGGCCGAGTCGCGGGGGTGGCGGCTTCTCGATTAAAAAGCACGGCGGATGGCCCGCCCGGTTTGGTAGAAACCGCGCGGTTCCCGCGAAGGGGTATAGGTAGTGGCCTCACCTCTACTCGCGACCTCGTCTTCAATCCGCTCTCCGCCGCCTCGCCGGACTCGGGGACGAGCAACCCAGCGGCTGGATTGAAACAGGTGCTTACGGTTGTGCGTTTGAGAAAACCCCATAAGGCGATTGATCACAAAGCGGGAATAAGACAGAAGAACTCGAGCTCGGATGCTCCGGTGTTTTTGAACTGATGCTTGATCCCGGGATCGACGAATATCACGTCGCCCGTCTTGAAGGGCCTGGGACCGTCGGGGGTCTCGAGCTTGCCTTCCCCGGATATAATGAAGACCTCGTGCTCCCAGTCGTGGGCGTGGTGGGGAGTATGGCCGCCGGGAAGCACCCTGAAACGCCTCATGTGGAAAACCTTGGCGCCGTCGCCCGGGCCTATGAGCACCCTGATGAAAACGTCCTTGGCCTCGGGGTCCAGGACCCTCTCCTCGGCGATTTCAGCGTAAGCCGCTACTTTCATCTTTTTTCCTCCTCGGCCAGGCCCCTCTCGCTTTTCACCGCCGATAGTATCCCCCGATGGTCCACCAGGTCCTCGAGGACGTAGTACTTGGCGTTAAGAGACTCGGCCAGCTTCTTGCTCCTTCCAAAACTGCCCAGGCGCTTTTCCTCCGCGTCGATCACGATGGACTTCAGCCTGTCCTCGGCCTCGAGCAGCTCGCATATCTTGTAAATCTCGCGGTATATCTCGCCGAACTGGGGACCGTCATAATACTTTTCCCGGTCCAGTCCCACGTTGGCCCTTCCGTCGGTGATGACCACCATGAGGGGAAGCAGGGTGGGGTCCTGCCTGAGCTGGCTCCGAATAAGCTGATACGTCACCAACAGCCCCCTGCCCAGGGGCGTCTTGCCGCCGGTGGGAAGTTCCTCGAGCATCTTCTTGGCTATCTCGATCGAGTTGGTCGGGGGCAGAAGCACGTCCGCGTCGCTGGCCTTGAAGGCGATGAGCCCCACCTTGTCTCTTTTCTGGTAAGCCTCCATAAGGAGGGCGAGGATGGCGCCCTTGGTCTCGGTCATGAGCCTGGTCCCCATCGAGCCGGAGGCGTCCACGACGAAGAGGAGAAGGTTCGAGGTTTTCTTCTGCCTGATTTTCTCCCTGATGTCGGGTTCCTTGATCTTCACGGCCAGTCCGACGTCGGGCCTTTGTTTCTGGAAGGGCGCGGCGGCCCGGAGGGTGGCGTCGAAGGCCAGGTCGTTATTTTTTCTCACGGAGGTGGCCTTGACGTACCTTCCCGTTTTATTGTTGGTGGTGGTAAGGGTCCTTCTCCCGCCGGAGGACCGGTTAAGCGAGTCCCTGGCGAACCTTACGTCCTGGGTGGGAACGCTTAAGGGGTCGCCGATCTTGAAGACCTGCTCCTGGTATCCGCCCGGGTCGGGCCCGGCCTTTTCGGTCGAGTTCCCCGGGTTGGGACTGGGCTCGGGCGCGGCGGTGTTTTTGCCGTCCGCCGATTGCGTGCCCTCGGCGGCCTCGGACTCCTTGTCCTCCATCTCCCCGTCGGAGCTCGAGTCCTGGTCGCCCTCCTGGGGGCCTTCCTCCTCGTTTTGCGGCTTGTCCTCCCTCGAGTCCCGGTCATCCTCCCGCCGGTCCGGCTCCTGAAAGTCGCGGGCGCGGTGAGGAAGAACCAGCTCGGCCGCCTCATGCACGTCCTCGGGCGCGACCTCCTCCCGGCCGGCGAAGGCCGCGATGGAGCGGGCGGCCTTCTCCATGATGATGTCGGCGCGGTGGCCCGCCACCCGGTGGGCGTGGCAGATCACGCTGATGAGCTTTATCAGCCGGTCATCAATCTCGACGCGGCTCAGCGTTTTTCTGGCCTTGACGATCAGGTCCCGAAGCAGGGCCTCCTCCTCGGCCCAGTCGGCCAGATAAAGCCGGGGAGAGGCGTCGAAGCTTTCCCTCCTCTTGGCCACCTCGACCCTCATGGCGGGGTCGTGGATGCCCTCGATGGACACCACGAAGCCGAACCGGTCGAGAAGTTGAGGACGGATGTCCCCCTCCTCCGGGTTCATGGTGGCGATGAGCATATACCGCGCCGGGTGCACGTGGCTGACCGACTCTCGCTCGACGATGTTGACGCCGGTCACGGCGGTATCGAGAAGGATGTCCACCAGATGGTCGGCCAAAAGGTTGACCTCATCGATGTAGATGATGCCCCGGTTGGCCTCGGCCAGTATGCCCGGAAGAAATTTTTTCCTGCCCGTCAGGATGGCGTGCTCGAAGTCTATCGAGCCGACCAGCCGGTCCTCGGTGGCGTTAAGGGGAAGGTCAACCACCCGGACGGGGCTCGTGACCGCGGGCAGTTCCTCGCCGGCGTCCAGCCGCTCGAGGCACTCGTGACACATGAAGAACGGGTCGTCCGGATCGCAGTGATAGGGGCAGTCGGCCACCTCTTTTTGCTCGGGCAAAAGGCCGGCAAGTCCCCTTACGGCCGTGCTTTTGGCGGTGCCCTTGTCCCCCCTGATGAGGACGCCCGAGAGGAAGGGGTTTATGGCCGTCAGGACGAGTGACTTCTTAAGAAGGTCCTGTCCGACCAGCGCGGTAAAGGGAAACACCGGCGGCCGGTATCTTTTCCTGGGCTTGGCGAGAGCGGACATGACGGTATCAGTATCTTGACTGGGCTTTCCTCGAGGTCCGCTCGTTGAGCAGAGTCTCGACGGATTTGCCGTCCAGGGCCATGTCCTCGAAGGGCCGGCGCCTCATGCGGTGGGCCAGGGCCAGGTCCACGCAGGCGTCCACGTCCGCGGGATCGACCGCGCTCCGGCCGTTGTAGGCCGCTATGGTCTTGGCGGCCTTCATCATGACCAAGTCCGAGCGGTGGCCGTCCACTCCCAGGGCGATGGAGATATTGGCTATCCTGAGGAGTATCTCGTCGGAGATGGCTACCTCGGGAAGGAGTTTCTTGGCGTTAACGATTTTTTCGGCGATCTTCTTTTCCTCGCCCGCCCATTTCTCGGCCGTCTTCTCGGGCGACTGCTCGTACTCGGCCCAGCGCTTGACGATCTCGACCCTGGATTCCTCGTCGTGGATGCCGGTGATGTGAACGCACAGTCCGAACCGGTCCAGAAGCTGGGGCCGAAGTTCTCCCTCCTCGGGGTTCATGGTCCCCACCAGTATGAACTCGGCCGGGTGGGTGTAGCTCACTCCCTCCCTCTCGACCGTGTTGACGCCCATGGCGGCCGAGTCGAGAAGAACGTCCACGATGTGGTCGTCAAGGAGGTTGACCTCGTCCACGTAGAGTATTCCCCGGTTGGCATCGGCCAGGACGCCGGGCTCGAATTTCTTCTCGCCCTTTTGGATGGCGTGCTCGAGATCGAGCGTGCCCACCACCCGGTCCTCCGTGGCGTTGATGGGAAGGTCAACGACCCGCATCCTCTCCCGGGCCGCGGGAAGCTCGCCCGTTTCCTCGAGCCTCTCGATACAGTCGGGGCAAAGCTTGGATTTTTCCCTCGGGTCGCAACGAAAAGGGCAACCCTCGACCACCTCGATCTCGGGAAGAAGAGCGGCCAGGGCGCGCACGGCCGTGCTTTTGGCCGTTCCCTTCTCGCCCCGGATAAGCACCCCCGAAAGCTTCGGGTTGATGGCGTTTAACACGCAACCCAATTTCATTTTATCCTGGCCGACTATGGCCGAAAACGGATACACCTGACGACGCTTCATTCCACTGCACCTCTATATTTTATTGGCAAGGAGAAACCGCGTCCCCCCGCCGAAAAGAATGGGGACCAAGGCCCCCGACGATCGCCCCGCCCGCCTCGTGGTCACCCGGTATATCTAGACTAATGGATTTTACCGGACAAACAAGGTAAAGGACGTTTTCTTGTGGCTTAAGCGCCCTATCCCCCTTGAGCGCGGCGGTATAATATTAATGCCCCGAGTACTCCGTCCGCTTTACTGGAAAGGTCCCGTCATGGCGAAGAAGCCCATGATTTTATCGTTGGTTTCCCGAAGCCTTTTGCTCAGGGTTTTCAAAAACGTCCAAAGCAGCTTGTAGGCCAACTCCTTGTCGCTTGAAAGGAGCTTTTCAAAGTCGGCCTTTTCTATAACCATGACCTCGCTGGCCTTGTTGACTATGGCGTGGGCCGACCGGGGCTGATCGTCGATGAGGCTCATCTCGCCAAAGTAGGAACCCTTTTTCAAGATGACCAGGGCCTCTTCCCCAATGCCGGGAATCATCTTGGAAATCCTTATCTCACCCTTCAAGATAAGGTAAAATTTATCGCCCTCGGCGCCTTCCTCGAAAATGACCACGCCGGGCTTGTGGCTCTCTTTTGCCGAGATGCCGGTAATTTTTCCCAACTCCTCGGGCGTAAGACCACTGAACAGGTCCGTCTGCCGCAACAGCTCAAGGTCAAGACTCATCTCGTTCCTCCGAAGAAAAAAGCGCGCTAAATACGAACTAGAGCCATGATATCAGGATCGGAGGACGGCTACAAGTTGGCGCGTTTAAAATTATTTTTAACCGCCGCGGCCGCTTTGGTATAAAAAAATCTCCGGGCCGGTTGCGGTTGGATTTTGCTTTTGCTATATTTTGCTTGGCTTGGTCCAATGGCAAGATTCATCGGGCCCGGCTCTAACGGCGGGATCCAAAAACCGCGACGAATCCCCGCGAAGGGCAAAGGAGGACACGGCTTTGGACGCTAATGAAGGACTTAACTGGCTGGAGGGGATATTTCTCATGTGCGCTCTCGTGGGGGGCGTGCTGTTTATATTCCGGCTCGTGGTGATGGTCCTCGGGTTCGACCACCACGGGGACATCGACTTTCACGGCGACGTGGACGTTTCCGGCGACGTGGACGTTCACGGCGACGTTCACTCGGACTCGGACGTTGGCTTCAAGCTCCTGACCTTCCAGGGCATCACCGCCTTTTTAATGATGTTCGGCGTGGTCGGTCTTTTTTTGGACATGGGGCTCCGTATCAACGCCATCATATCGATCATGGGGGCCTCGGGCGCGGGCATGGGCATGACCTACCTTCAGGCCAGGCTCATGCAGGCCATGCTCAAGCTGCAATCGAGCGGGACCCTCAACGTCAAGAACGCCATCGGGGCGGAGGGGACGGTATATCTTACCATCCCGGCCAATGGAGTCGGCAAGGTCCAGGTATCGGTCCAGGACAGACTGGTCGAGTTCGAGGCGGTCACGGACGACAAGTCCGAGATCAAGACGGGCGAGCAGATCAGGGTGGTCTTCATGAAGGGCGACGTTCTGGTGGTCGAGCGGGCTTAATCGCCTGGAAAAACACGCGACAGGGGGAGGATAAAGAATGGTAATTGGAGCTGCGTTCGCTTGGGGCCTGGGGGCCGTGGTCTTGCTCGCCATCGTGGGCATTTTGCTGTCACTAATCATCTATCTGGCCACCAGGTATAAACGTTGTCCCTCGGACATGATCCTGGTCGTCTACGGAAAGGTGGGGGAAGGGCAATCCTCGAACTGCATCCACGGCGGAGGCGCGCTGGTGTGGCCGTTGATTCAGGACTATTCCTACATGTCCCTCAACCCCATCACTATAAGCATTCCGCTTCAGAACGCCCTTTCTCTTCAGAACATCAGGATCGACGTTCCCAGCACCTTCACCGTGGGCATCAGCACCAACCCGAAGATCATGAACAACGCGGCGGAGAGGCTTTTAAACCTTCCTCCCAAGCAGATCGAGGGTATGGCCAAGGAAATCATCTTCGGACAGCTAAGGCTCACGGTCGCGTCCCTGACCATCGAGCAGATCAACCAGGACCGGGAAAGCTTCCTGGGGGCCATCAGGACCAACGTCGAGCCCGAGCTTAACAAGATCGGACTCTACCTGATCAACGTCAACATCACGGACATTACCGACGAGTCCAACTATATCCAGAGCATCGGAAAGAAAGCGGCCTCCGAGGCCATCAACAAGGCCAAGGTCGACGTGGCCGAGCAGGACAAGCTGGGAGCCATCGGCCAGGCCAACGCCAACCGGGAAAGGGAGATACGCGTGGCCGAGGCGGAGGCCGAGGCGGAAAAGGGCCGCAAGAAGGCCGACGCCGACAAGCGTATTTTCGTCCAGCAAATGGAGACCTCGGCGGCGGTGGGCGAGTCCGACGCGGACAGGGAAAAGGAGATAAAGGTCGCCGAGAACATCGCCGAGTCGGACAAGGGAAAGAAGCGGGCCGACGCCGACCGCAGAATATACGTTCAGGCCCAGGAGTCGGAGGCGATCAAGGGCGAGAACGTGGCCAAGGCGGAGATAGCCTCGTCGAACGCGGCCCTCTTCGAGGCCGAGGCCGCGGCGCGGCAGCGCGGAGAGGTGGCCAAGCGAGCGGCGGAGGCCGAGATTCAAAAGGCCGAGGCCAAATCGGAAATGGAGCGCCTCACGGCCGAGCAGGTGGTCAAACAGGAAATCGAGAAGAGGAAAATCGAGATCGCGGCGGAGGCCGAGGCCGAGAAAATACGGCGCGAGGCCAAGGGCGACGCCGACGCGATCCTGGTCAAATACCAGGCCGAGGCCGAGGGTCTCCAGAAAGTCCTCGAGGCCAAGGCCAAGGGATACGAGGGACTGGTGCAAAGCTGCAACGGCGACGCCCGGGCGGCGGCCACCTTCCTCATGGTCGAGAAACTCGAGCAGATCGTGGACATGCAGGTCGAGGCCATCAAGAACCTCAAGATCGACAAGGTCACGGTCTGGGACTCGGGAGGAGGAAACGGGGAAGGTAACTCGACGTCAAATTTTTTCTCGGGCCTCATAAAAAGTCTGCCCCCCCTTCATGAGGTCGCGGCCATGGCGGGGCTCGAGTTGCCGGAGTATCTGGGACATCTGCAAATCGAGTCCCCCAAGCGGGTCGATCCCCCCGCGAAACCGCCGCAGAAAAAAGGGCCCTCCAGCGGTGGAGGCGGAGGAGGAGAAGGAGGACCCGCTCCTCACGTCGGAGGGGGAGGCGCCGCGCCTTCCGCCCCGCCGGAAACAAGAGGCGCGTCCTCCCGCCAAGAACCGGCCACTTCATCCATGAAAGCACCCGAACACAAATCCGAGGAGGCCGGGGCCCAGCCCAGGCCCAAGCAATACACACAAAGGCCTCCCATTAAAACCGAGGCGAGGGTGGGCAAAGCTCAGGTCCCGCCCTGGATTCAGTCTTCTAAAAAGAAATACGAGGAACAAAAGGCCAAGAACGCTCGCGTGCAAACCGAGGAGGACGTTCCGCCGCTTCCCAACGCCTGACGCCCGCCTCCGGACAATAATCCATGCTGGATAATTTTGAACGGTCCCATTTCGGGGCCGTTCATTTTTTCCCATGGCCATGACTCGCTTATTTCCGACAAGCCTCGATACGGGAAAGCGTCGGGTCGCCCTGCCCTTCGGGCGTTTTGACTTTTCCTCCCATGAATTGATATCTTTGAAAACGCCCGGTGCCAAGCGTAAATAATTGAGGAACTGGCAATCGGCCTTATTAATCAAGTTGGAGTAACCCTGATGAGCGTGAACATCGATCGGAGAAGCTTCGTGGCGGGAGGGGCCGCTGTTGGAGTGGGCGCGATGGCCCTTCCTCGCGAGGGCGGGGCCAAGACCGGGTTGGCGCCGGCCTATCCCATGCCGGAGGGCCCGGTGACGCGGGATGATTACCTGGCCCTGAAAGCCAAAACCGAGGAGGTCTACGGCGCGAACCGGGTGACCATTCAAGCGGGCACGTTCCACGTTCCGACCCACGGCAAGTACTCGTCCCTTTTCGCGTGGGACTCGGGCTGGCACGCCATCGCCATGTCCCGCGTGGACCCGGCCATCGCCGCCTCCGAGATCGACGCCCTCACCAGCCTCCAGCTCGAGAACGGCCGCGTATCCCACGACACACATTTCCCCGAGCTCGAGGAAAAGGCCAACTGGGTGTCCAAGCTCGGCAGCGCGCTCGGCAATAGCCAGTTCGACGAGATGGGCCGCAGCGCCATGATCGACCCGCCCTCCTATGTCATCGCGGCGGAAAGGATATTCGAGGCGAGCGGCGACCGCGAGTGGCTGGGACGCGTGCTTCCCCGCCTGGAGAGGTGCCTAGATTACCTGGCCGCCGAGAGGGACCTGTTCGGCGACGGCCTGGTCTCGGTCATACATCCCTGGGAGACGGGCACCGACTCTTCGCCCGCTTACGACGACCTATTAAACCTCGATTTCCGAACGCCCCTGGGCGGCATGGCGCGAGGTCTCAAGTACCCCCGCATGCTCGATTACAACGCGAGGTTCGGCTGGGACCCCCAGGAGGCCAGGCGCCGCAATAAATTCGTGCTCGAGGACTCGAACTTCAACGCCATCGTCATCCGCGCCCTTCTCAGCGTGGCCCGGCTCAACGAGGCCATGGGCGACTCGGCCAAGTCCGACGCCTACGCCTCCCGCGCCCGTGACATGGTATCGGCCATGGACCGTATCAACTGGGTCGAGGAAGCCGGCTGTTATTTCTCGCGCTATGACGCGCAAAACCCCAAGCTGGTCACGCGCACCACCCTGGCGTCCATTATGCCCATCCTCACGGGTCTGGTGGAGGAGGAAAAAGTCGAGCGCATGATCGCCGAGCACCTGACCAACCCCGACGAGTTCGGCACGGAGTTCGTGGTGTCCTTCAACGCCAAAGACGAGCTGGCCAAAGAGAAAATATACCTGGAAGACCTGCTATTGTGGCGCGGCCACTGTATCTGGACCAACATGAACTGGATGATCGTGGAGGGACTTAACGCCCACGGCAAGACCGACCTGGCCCGTGAGATCACGAGGAGGACGGCCAAGATGATCCTCCATGAAGGCTTCTGGGAGTTCTACGACTTCCGCAACGGGCAGGGCAAGGGGCAGCCCAACTTCAACTGGCCCGGACTGGTTCTGGACATGATCCACACGACTTGGCCCGAGGCCGCGAGCGAGGCCTGAGGGGGAGGCTATGAAAAGATTTATTAAGGCGGCCGTCTTTTCCATATTGCTTGTTTCTCTCATGGGCGCCAACGCTCCTCCCCCTCCGGAAGAGTGGGTGGGAAAGGACCTACAGTTCACGGAAAAGTCCGCCTCCGGCAACTTCACTCCCTTTTGCATGGTGGCAAGAAGAAAAGACCTCAAGGCCTACGACAAGGGCGAATGGAAAATGCCCAAGGACCTTTTCCTTTTCTCCGAGCTGGCCGATAAAAAGGGGACCGTCATCGACTGCAAGAACGACAAGACCTCGTTCGTCAAGATAGTTAAAATCCAGTCCCGAGACGATATCATTCTGTGCGAGACCACCCACGGCCGTTCTCTTCCGGACGTTTTTTTCCTGGAGGAACTCGAGCTGGCAAGGAGCATGGTGGGCAAGGAGATATACGCTTCCCTTCCCATGGCCAAGCGATATCCGGGGCTGGGCAATTATGAAGCCCTCAAGATCGCAAAGGCTTCCCCCCCGGAGGGGGCCGTCCTTCGGGAGGACCCGCTGGTCTTTCTGCTGAAAAAGGAAGACGGACAAACCATAACGTGGCAGGGCAAGCTTACTTCCATCAACGTCGACGCCGACGCGCCCGACAACCCCGAGTATTTTTTTGAGGTCTGGCTTCAGACCGATCCCCTGGCGGGCAGGGATTGGAACTCGAGGTATCTCCTGGCCATCAGGGAGGGCAAAGTCATGGCGGGCATGACTCCCGAGATGGTAACCCTGAGCTGGGGTCCCCCGGACGAAACGGTGACGAGCGCGGCGGCGCAGGACAATACCGAGAAGTGGGTCTACGGCGAGACCGCGCTTGTCTTTAAAGACGGATCCCTGGCGGGCAGGATCGACAAATAGTCGGCCCGGGACCCGGGGCGCCGCCGCTTTTTTCTTCTATCTTACCGAGTCGTCCCTGGTAATGGTCAGGGTCTCGGCCTTCCAGATGTCCCGGTTGTATTCCCGTATCGTCCTGTCCGAGCTGAACTTGCCCATCCGCGCCACGTTGAGGATGGCCATTTTCGTCCATTCCTTTTTCTCGGCGTAGGCCCGGCTGACCCTCTCCTGGCAATGGCAATATTCCTCGAAGTCCGCCAGGACCAGGTACTCGTCATGGTTGAGGAGCGAGTCGATCAGGGGATGGAATTTATCCGGGTGCTCGGGATTGAAGAAGCCCTCCCGGATAAGGTCCATGGAGCGCTTTAAAAGGGGAAGCTTCTCGTAGTATTCCCTCGGGTTGTAGCGGGGCTTGAGGGACGCCACTTCATCGGCGGTAAGACCGAAGATAAAGATGTTGTCCTCTCCCACTTCCTCAAGGATCTCGATGTTGGCCCCGTCGAGCGTGCCGATGGTAAGGGCCCCGTTAAGGGCGAACTTCATGTTGCCGGTGCCCGAGGCCTCGTAACCGGCGGTCGATATCTGCTCGGAGAGGTCGGAGGCCGGGAATATCTTTTCCGCCAGGGACACCCGGTAATTGGGAAGGAACACCACCCTCATTTGCGAGTTGGTGGTCTTGTCCTTGTTGACCATTTCCGCCACGTGGCAGATGAGGCTGATGCTCAACTTGGCCATCTCGTAGCTGGGCGCGGCCTTGCCCCCGAAAATAAAGGTGCGAGGACAGGCGAAGCAATCGGGCTCGCTCTTCAGTCTCAGCCAGCAGCTCACGGCGTGGAGCACGTTGAGTATCTGTCGCTTATATTCATGGATTCTTTTTACCTGGACGTCGAACATGCTCTCCGGGTCGATCCAGTAGCCCGTAATGTTTCGAGTCACCTTGGCCAGTTTTTTCTTGTTATTGAGCTTGATCTCGCCGAACCTTTTCTGGAAGGCCTCGTCCTCCGCCAGGGGCTCGAGCTTTTTAAGCTCGTCCAGGTCCTTGGCCCAATTGTTCCCTATATGCTCGGTAATAAGGGAGGCCAGTTCCGGGTTCGAGGCCAGAAGCCACCTTCTCGGGGTGATGCCGTTGGTCTTGTTGTTGAACCTCTCCGGATACATCTCGTAGAAGTCCCTCAGGGCCCTCTCCTTAAGGAGCCGGGTGTGAAGCTCGGCCACTCCGTTGACCGAATGGGACCCCACGATGGCCAGGTGGGCCATGCGGATTTTCTTCACCGGCTCCTCCTGGATGAGGGACATGCGCTTTTCCCGCTCGTGGTCGCCCACGTACTTGACGCTGACCTTTCTGAGGAACCGACGGTTGATCTCGTAGACGATCTGGAGGTGGCGGGGAAGCAGGTCCCGGAACATCTCGAGGGACCACTTCTCGAGGGCCTCGGCCAGCAGGGTGTGGTTGGTATAGGCGCAGGTCCGGCGCGTTATGTCCCAGGCCTGGTCCCATCCAAGAGTATGCTCGTCCATCAGTATCCTCATCAGCTCGGGAACGGTCAAGGATGGGTGGGTGTCGTTAAGCTGGATGGCCACCTTTTCCGGGAACTGCTCGAATCCCTCGTGGTTGACGAGGTATCTTCTCACGATGTCCTGGATCGAGCATGAAACGAAGAAGTACTGCTGCTTGAGCCTCAGCTCCTGTCCCTTGTAGATGTTGTCGTTCGGGTAAAGGACCTTGGAGATGTTCTCGGAGATGTTCTTTTCCTCGACCGCCTTCAGGTAGTCGCCGTGCTGGAAGTATTTAAGGTCGAACTCCTTGGACGCCCGGGCGCTCCACAGGCGCAGGGTGTTGACCGTGTTGTTGTCGTAACCGTCGATGGGAGTGTCGTAGGCTATGCCCACCACGTCGCGGGTGTCCACCCACTCGAATATCTTCTTGCCGTTGCCAAGGGTCTTCTCCTGGGTCCTTCCATAAAACTTGACCGTGAAGTTGTACTCGGGACGGGCTATCTCCCAGGGGTTGCCGAACTTGAGCCAGGCCTCGGGAGACTCGACCTGGTTCATCTCCCGGATAATCTGCTCGAAGATGCCGAACTCGTACCTGATGCCGTAACCGTAACAGGGTATCTCGAGAGTGGCCATGGAATCGAGGAAGCAGGCGGCCAGCCTTCCCAGTCCTCCATTACCAAGACCCGCGTCCGGTTCCTGCTCGCAGATGTCGTCGAAGTCGAGATGGAGCTCCTCCATGGCCTTCTTGGCCTCGTCGTACATCTCGAGGTTGATGAGGTTGTTTATCAGAGCCCTGCCCATCAGGTATTCGGCGGACAGGTAATACACCCTCTTCACGTCGTTGTCATAGTACATCTGCTGGGTGCGAATCCAGCGCTCGACCATCCGGTCCCGCGCCGTCAGGGCCATGGCGTCGAAAAGGTCCCTCGGCGTGTACGTATACTGGTCCTTGGACAAGGAGTATTCCAGATGGTTGGCAAAGGAAAGCTGTATGGCCTTGGACGTAAGTCCCTTTTGAAAAATACCCCACTGCTTGAACAACGCGCTGTTTCTCATGGTCCTCCCCTGCCGCCCGTTAGGGCTTTGTCCGTTCATGTCGTTTCCTTCCTTACCGGAAAAAGTTTAGTGTCTTTCATGCCGGGCCGCAACGCCCGAGGCGGATTCGTTCAAAAGCTTTCCGTCGCCTGAAAACGGCCGCGCTCCAGCCATGACTAAGTCGTCCTTTCGGCTTAAGCGTCGAGCAAGGCCCGTCCGCATATTTTCGGGGCCTTGGTTCGACAAGTCAAGCGAGAGGACGCCCTCGAAAAATTATCCGCTTGACCCCCGGCCTCGCCCGGCAATAAAATGACGCTTCCATGAAGAAAAACGGACTCATCGAGCTCGAGACCGAGCCCGCCCTCGGCGAGGAGGTCATACTGGGCGCCGACAAGGCGGCTACTCTCGAACAATGGAATCCTCGAGTGGGAAGCGCCTTTACGGCGGCGTCCCCCTCGGGAGTCTTCTTCCGCGCCCGGCTGATTGAATGGGACGGCTCGAGCGCAAGGCTCCTGGTCTTCGAGCGCCTGCCTCGAGAACCCGAGTCGCCCCTGCAAATAGTCCTTATCCAGGCGCTGCCGGACAAGGAGCGAATGGAGCTTATCATCGAGAAATCTGTCGAGCTGGGCGTGGACGTTATCGTTCCCTGGCGCGCCCGAAAAGGCATATCACTCGAGGAGCGCGAGTCAAGGCAGCCCAAGGCCCACAAATGGCCCGACCTTGCCCGCCGGGCCGCCAAGCAATGTCGGCGCGGAAAAATCCCCTGGATAGCTCCCTATTCCGAGCTTGCGGCCGCCCTCGATCTCTCCGGTGAAGGCGACCTGAAAATCTGCCTGTTTGAGGAGGCGACCGTGACGCTTAAGGATTTTCTCGCGCAGGAAAGGAGCGGCTTCCACGAGGGTCCGCGGGGCGTATCCATTTTAGTGGGGCCGGAGGGAGGGCTGACGCGGGAGGAAGTTGATTTGGCCGTCTCGAAAGGCTTCGCTCCCGTGAGCCTGGGTCCCAGAATCTTGAGGACCGAAACCGCGGCCATCGCCGCCGCGGCGTTGATGCAGTTCGCCCTGGGAGACCTGGGAGGGGCCGGAAAACTATAATTGGCGAGACGCCGCGCCTTGCCGCCTTCTGAAAAGGATGGCCGCCGCGAGGGCCAGCCAGGAGACGATGCCCACCCACAGCCCCACGCGGAAGGACTCGGGTTTAAACTCGAAGACCACCTCATCGTTTCCCGCCGGGGCCTTTATGGCCCGGAAGGCGCAGTTGGCCCGGAATATCCGGACGTCTTTTCCGTTTATCCTGGCCTTCCAGCCGGGATAATAAGTATCGGCCAGGATCAGCGTTCCGTCATTTTCCATCTTCACTTTGGCCGATACGCGATTGGCCTTGAAAGCCGTTTCCAGGACTTGCCCCCTCCCGCTTGCCCAGGGACCAAAGGAATCGTCGATAACCACCTCGCTCGTTCCCATATCCTTCCCGGACCGAAACCTCTCGACGCAGTCGGAAAAGTCCGGGACCGTTTCCACCTCCTCGGCCACCCTCAAGCGGGGAAGGGCCAGCGCGTTTTCGTAACAGGCCTCGGGGCCAAGGCTCACGGGGCGCCAGTTCCGCTCGAACTCCTTTCTCGCCTCCGGGTCATGTAAGTCGGCCCATACCAAGTAGTCGGAGCGCTCGTCGCCTCTTGGGCCCGGCAGCGCCAGGAGAGCCATGGACCCTTTTGCTTCCGCCTCGATCATAAAGGGTATCCAGCGCTTGTCATCGGGACGCCCGCGAGGATCGAGGCTCCTCGAGTATACGAGACGCGAGGCGCCCTCGGTTTTATCAAGGGCCTGCGCGATTACTCCGTCGCCCCGCGAGGGGTCCCAGGCGGCGGGCAATATCGAGACCTTTCCCGACAATTGAAGGCTTTTTTCCCCGGCGAGCGGGGCGACCTCGACCCGGGATGGAGCGTGCTGTAAAAGGCCCCGAGCCGACTCTTCCTGGACGTCGAGCTTTATCTCGGACAGGTACTCGGGTCCGGGGGCCGTCACCACCGGCTCTTTCCCACCATCGAGGGCCGAGTCGGGAAGGCGCCGGTCCGAGAGCAGTCTCCTGACCGAGGCCTTGCCATAAGCCTTAGCCGAGCGGCCGGTCGGGATTATCTCGAAGTAGTAGTTATACATGTAGTGCCGCACCGTATCGACGTGGTCCCAACCGTTAGCCGCGGCTATCCACTGGACCAGGCCCTCGGGAAATATCATCTCATATGATCGGAAATCCAGCCGGCCCTCGAGCATGGCCAGGCTCGGATGGAGGACCTCGCCGTGCCCGGTGAAACGCCAGGTCGGGTCGGCGTCGGCGCAGGCGCTAAGGTCATCCACCCGCTCCAGTCCGCGATGGGGATGGGGCATGAGCGGCCTGTCCATTACCCGGTCGTAGACGAAAAGCTCGATAAAGGCGAAAGCGGCCAGGGCGGCCCCCCTCCTGAAATAAACCGCCGGGACCAGGAGCGCCGTGAATACCGCCGCGCCGGCCGCGGGTCCCACGATTAAAAACGAACTTAGCGGAAGCCCCGCCCGGCTCGCGACCAGGGCCATGCCCGCCGCGACGGCCGCGCCGAAAATCACGAGCGCGGCGGCCAGGCTTTTTTGGTAGGATGGAAGCCATAGGCGGTCGAAGAGCGTGGCGGCGCATCCGGCGGCGGCCAGCGCGGAGGAAAAGGTTGTGAACCTCCAATTCGAGACCTGGTTGAAGGGAGGCGCTTCGGCGATGAGGGAAAAGGGAAAAAGTCCGAACGCCAGCCCTATGCAGACGATGGCGACCCCCGCCAGATACGCGGCCTCCGCCGGCAGCCTTTTAATATTCAGCATGGTCAGGACCAACAAGAACGACGCCGTAACGCCCAGGTACTCGAACGGTATGGGTATGGTCGCTTCGGAGTAGGAAGCGGGCGGAAACCGGGTCTCGATTATGGTCCTGGCCGCCTGCCCGAAGAATTCCTTGTTCATGAGGAATATGGCCGGGTCCCAGAGGGGGGAGGCCACGCCGACGATTCCCCTCGGGTCGAGGTGAAGACGCCCGTAACCGGGAAGATGATGGCTGAAGGCCTGGGAAAGGTACTCGAGGAACGGCAAAAGCTGGGGCAGGGCGAGAAGCCCTCCGCCGGCGAGCGCGGCCCCGGGAAGCAGGGCGTACCTTCCGGGCCGAAGGGGGACCCTTCTCCCGACAAGGGCGGCGACGTACAGTCCGTATCCCATGAGCAAAGCCAGGTAAGGCGTCTGCGGATTGCCTCCCAGGAGACAGTATCCATAGGAAAGGGCGACGGCGAGGGCGGATGAAAACCTGGGCGCCAGGGCCAGCCGGTGCATGCCGTAAAGGCACCATGGCAAAACGAAGGTCGACCCGATCACGGAGTTGACGTTAAGGGCGTTGAAGCCGGTAAAGGTAAAAAGCACGGAGGCCACAAGGCCGGCCCTTCTCGATCCTCCCAGGCTCCGGGCCAGGGCGTAGGTTCCCGTAAGGGCGATGAATATCCTGACGGCGAGAAACAGGTTGAGGCCAAGCGGGAAGGGGACCAGATACTTTAAAAGAGCGTGGGGAAGAGCGCACTCGTCCAGGGTGTTGGCCCAAAGGGGAAGACCGCATCCGGACGCCTGGTTCCAAAGGGGAAAGAAGCCGGAAAGGACCTGGTCCCGGGCCAGCCTGGCGACGGGATAGGTATGGGAAACGCAGTGTTCGTCCCAGATGTATTTGGCGGCCACTCCGCCGGGATCGAGGGCGTAAGGAGCAAGATAGACGAGCTCGGCCAATAACAGCCACGGAAGCGCCCTCATCCAATCCCCGGTCCTGGCGCCCGACTTCCTTCTCGAGGAGCCTGGCGCCTCCTGGCTTTGCATACGGCCGTTTCCCTCGATCGCTAACTCCTCAGACGGACGTCTCGTAAATCCGGTAGGTCTTGTATATCTCACCGCCCATTTTGACTATGGCCCTGTTCATGGCGTCGTTGGACTCGAGTATCCAGCTCATCTCTCCCCATTCGTATCCCAGTCGCTTGGCGGCGTTAAGGGTGTCCACGTAAAAGACCGCGCCTATGCCGGTCTTCCGGAACTCCTCCTTGACCCCCAGGGTCACCACCCGGCAGGAGCGGAACTTCTTCTTAACGAGCATGCTGTACCACAGGGTGGGCAAGGCGTTATAGACGCGCCCGTTCATCTGCTGGAAGTACTCGTTCATGTTCGGCAGGGTCAGCGCCGCCCCCATGATCTCTCCGTCCTTGGTCTCGGCGAAAAAGGCCAGGCGCATATCGACCAGGTATTTCATCTCGAAGGCGTGGGCCTTGAACTCCTTTTCGGACATCAGGACCGCGCCCCAGTTCTTTTCCCAGGCCGAGTTGTAGACCTCGAGCCACCTGTCCATCTCCCGGTCGAAGTCCTTGAAGTTCCAGTTGCGCACGACTATGTCCTCGTTGGCCCGGACGGCCTCGGCGAAGCGGCTTATGTCCTCTGGCGCCTCGGCGGTGGTGTCCATTCTGTAAGCGTAAAGGTCCTGGGCCTTCTCGAGACCGAGCTCGTCCATCATACGCCCGTAGTAGCTCGGGTGGTGGGTCATCATGAACATGGGCGGAGTGTCGAAGCCGTCTATCAGCAGCCCGCACTCGTCATTGATATTGAAGTTAAAGGGGCCCTGCATCTTGTCCCTGCCCCTCGTCCTCAGCCAGTCCGCGGCGGCCTCGAGCAGGGCCTTGGCCACCGCGACGTCGTTGACCGACTCGATCCATCCGAAATGCCCGGTCTTTCCGCCCCAGTGCTCGTCGTAGTTCCGATCGAGATGCGCGGTAATCCGGCCGACCGGCTCCGAGCCTCGATAAGCCAGAAAATACTCGCCCTCCGCGTGATCGAAGAAATGGTTGTGCCTGGCGCTGAATTTGCGCTTCATGTCGAAAATTAAGGGCGGGACCCAGTTGGGGTCGCCGGCGTAGATTTTCCACGGCAGCTTTATAAAGTCCATCATCTCCGACTTGGTGGTTACCGGTTTTACGGATATCTCAAGAGCCATGGCCCGTCTCCTTTCCCCGCGAAAGGCCTCGTTTCTAAACGCCTTCCCGGCCGACCCCGGGTAACTCGGCGGAAGGGAACAGGGTCATGCTCCCGTCCACGGCCCAGAAGTCTTTTTTTCCGTGGAACGCTATCAAGGGGTTAACCTCGAATCTCATTATTGCGTCGAAATCGGAAATAAGTTGTCCCGCCCGGCACAAAAGGTCCACCAATGATGGAACATGCACGGGCCTTCTTCCTCTCGTTCCCTCCAGCAGGGGAAAAATTTTCAGGTCGTTTATCATCCGCCGCGCCTCGAGGGGAGTGACGGGCAAAATCCGGTACTGGAAATCTCGAATGATGTCCGCGTAGGGTCCGCCGGCGCCTATCTTCAAGACGGGACCGAAGATGGGATCGCGATCCACCCCGAGAATCAGTTCCCGCCCTCCCTTCAGCATTCGCTGAATGATTATACCCCTGACCTCCGCGGATGGGTAGCGGGCGCGAACGTTCTCTTGCACCGCGTGGTAGGCCCGCCTGACCTCGTCCTCCCCGCCGACGTCGAGAAGCACGCCCCCCACGTCGGACTTCTTCCGGATGCCGCTCGAGGCGGCCTTGACCACCACGGGGTATCCCGTCTCGTTCGCGAGCTTCACCGCGTCCTCTTCATTGAAGACGACCCCTCCCTGAGGCGGCTTGGCCCCGTAGGCCTCCACTATGGACCTTAGCTCCTCGGGCCGGAGGCTCTCGCGTCCCGCCTGGACGGCCGCGTTCAGTATTACGGCCACCTTGTCCCTGTCCATGGCGCGATATTTCTTCACCTTGCCGCGAGGAAGGTCGCGGCCGACGCCGTAATCGTACATGCGCCGGATCACGCGGCAGGCCGACTCGGGAAACCGGTAATGAGGGACGCTTCCCGAGGCGGCGCCCGCTCGCTTCTCTTGTCCCCATCCCCCCATCATGCAGGCGAAGGCGGGCTTGGAGGCGCCCTTGACTCCAGCGGAAAGGGACGCGGCCGCCTTCTCGCTCTCCGGTCCCACGTAAATCCCCAGCAGGGAATCGACGTTGGGGTCGGACAGGATGACCCTGGCCGTCTCGCCGTAAAGTCCGGGATCGGCGTCGGTCCTTATATCCACGGGGTTGCGGACGGTGGCCCTGGCCGGCAGCGCGCGCTCGAGCCCGGCCACCGTCCTCGGGTCCAGGGGCGGAACGACCAGGTCCAGACCCTCCGCCGCGTCCTGGGCCATAATCCCGGGACCGCCGCCGTTCGTGAGGATGGCGATCCGGGGCCCCTTGGGAAGAGCGCCGCGAGCGACGGCCGAGGCCAGATCGAACATCTCCTCGAGACTCTGCACCCGCATCACGCCGCACTGGAGGAAAAGAGCGTCAACCGCCCGGTCGTCGCCGTACTCGATGCCGAGGCCGCCCTCCGAGGCCCCCTCGCCTCCTCTCCTTAGTCCGGTCGCCCCGGTCCTGCCCGCCTTCACCGCGATGATGGGCTTTCGAGGCGTCATGCTCCTGGCGATGGCGGTGAACCTTTTGGGGTCGCCGAAGCTCTCGATATAAAGCAGGACGGCGTCCACATCGGGATCGTCCCGGAAATACTCGAGCATGTCGTTGACGGAAACGTCGGCGCCGTTTCCCAGGCTGGCGTACGTCGAGAGGCCCAGGCCCATTTCCTCGGCGTAGCTCAATATGGCCGCTCCCATGGCCCCGCTCTGACTGACCAGGGCCATCCGTCCCCTTTGCATGGAGACCCTGATGAAAGTGGCGTTCAGCGAGACCGCCGGGTCCGTGTTGATTACGCCCATGCAATTGGGGCCGAGAAGCCTCACTCCTCTTTTCGACGCGGCTTGAACCAGTTGCCTTTCCAACTCCTCTCCCTCGGGACCCGAGTCGCGAAACCCCGCCGATATGACCAGGACCGCCCTCGCCCCGGCCTCGGCGCTTTTTTCCAGGGCCTCGGCCGCCTTTTTCGCCGGCAGCGCGATTATAGACAGGTCGATCGGCTCGGGGAGGTCGAGAGGACTCGCGTGACAGGGAAGACTATGGATCACTCGCGCCTTGGGATTGACGGGATATACCGGCCCCTGGAAACCGCCGTCCACCAGTCGCTTGACCAGGAGGTGGCCGAAGCCGCCCGGGTCCCGGCCGGCCCCCACCACGGCGACGGCCCGGGGCTTGAAAAGAATATCCAGTTCGCGACGAGTCATGGCTTTACGAATCCAGGTCGAAAATATAGCACGGCCCGCGTTTTAAAAGAAAGCGGCGCGGCCAGGGCCCGGGACTCGACTCTTGGATCAGTTTCTTTTTTCCACGAAGAGGTATTGCAGTATCTGAAGCCCGCTCCTGAAGTAATAGCGCATTCCATGCGGGCTTAAGGCCTTTTTCAAGGTCTTGAGGATGAAATGGGGCCGCAGGAAGAAGCGGCGGAACAGCTCTATCTGGAGGTCGGCCATTTCCTGGGGGGAAAAATGCTCGGTCCTCCAGCAGGGCACGCTGTGGATATGGGTATATTTTTCCCATTGCTCGCCGAAGACCAGGCCCCTCTCCTTCATGATTTTCTCGTACTCAGTGCCGGGGAAGGGCACGGCGATGGCCGCGGCCATCAGGTCCGGGTCGATCTCCTTCATGAGCTTCACGCTCATCTCGACGTCCTCCCGGGTCTCGTCCGGGTGTCCGCCGATGATGAAAAAGGCCGTGGTTATGAGGCCGGCCTGGTGGGACCATTTAAAGGCGTCCTTGACCTGCTCGACCGTGATCCCCTTTTTCATCTTCTCCAGCATCCTCGGGCTTCCGCTCTCGACGCCGAAGGCGACCTTTTTACACCCCGAGTCGGCCAGCATGAACATCATGTCGCGCGTGACCACGTTGACCCTGGTGTCGCAGTCCCAGGTGACGCCCCTTTCCTTGAGCCCCCGGCATATCTCGGCCAGCCGGTTGGGACGGTAGGTAAAGGTGTCGTCCTCGATGGTGAAGTGACGGTACCCCCATTTGTCCATGCACTCGTCGATCTCCGCGAAAACGTGGCCGGGGCTACGAAACCTCACCGTCTTTCCAAAGGTGACCTTGGCCGCGCAGAAAATGCATCGCTCGGGGCACCCGCGGGAGGTGAATATCTCGGTCGACCGCTGAAGGGCCGCGTCCAGTCCGGGAGAGGCCGCCCCCTTGTAAAGGGAATGGTCGATAAGGTCGCGAGCGGGCAGGGGAAGCTCGTCAAGTTTTCCGATCAGCGGCCTGGGCGGCTCGAGTACTACGCGGTCCCCCTCCCGCCAGGCCAGGCCCAGGACGCCCGCCGGTCCCGAGCCTTGCTCGAGGCGGCCGGCCAGCTCGGTCCAGGTTATTTCCCCCTCTCCCCTTATGACCGCGTCCAATACGGGAAACTCGTTCATGGTCTTCTCGGGAATGGCGGTTGGGTGCGGTCCCCCCATGGCGACGAAGGTCTTGGGCGAGGCCTCCTTGATCATCTCCAGTATCCGGGCTCCCACCTTGACGTTGGCCGTCAACCCGGTCACGCCCACCAGGTCGGGACGAAAATCCCGCACGCGCCTTTTAAGAAGGGCCTCGGAGAATTCCTCGACCTCGAAGTCCCACGCCTCGGCCTCGTGTCCGGCCTGTCTTACCGCCGCAGCCAGGTAAAGCAGGTTCACCGGGTGCTGGACCATGCTGCGCTCGAGGGCGCCCATGATCTTGGGAGGACGGATATGTACTATCCTCACGAGCCCTTCCCCGCCGATTCCAACTCGTCCGGGCCGAGGCCGCCGTCTTTTTGCCCCGCCCGATATTGAAGGTATTGCCTCAGGAACAGGCCCGCCGCGACCGCTCCCGCGGCCAGGGAGATGATCTGGCTGGTGGAAAGGGTGACCCCCAAAAGGGTCAAGGCGCCCCGGTGGTCGGCCCTGAAGAACTCGAGCGAGAACCTGGCGATCGCGTAGAGGAAAACCATCTGCCAGAAGATTTCTCCATCGAACTTCTTCCTTCTCGAGCGCCAGGCCAGGTAACCAAAAAGGATAAAGGCCGCGGCGCTGGAATATAGCGGAGTGGGATGTACCTTGTACTGGTATAGTCCGAGATGGGGATGAGTGGCCGGATAGACGACGCCCCAGGGAAGATCGGGCGCGACCTTGCCGTAGCAGCAGCCGTTAAGGAAGCAGCCGATCCGGCCGATGCCCAGCATGAGCATGGCGGCGGGGGCGCACATGTCGGCCCAAAGGCCCAGGTCGAGCTTTTTGATCCGGATAAAAACGGCCCCCGCCAGAATCCCGGCGATCATTCCCCCGTACCAGGTGAGGCCGCCGTTCCAGATTCTGAAGACCTCGAGGGGGTCGTCCACGAACCTTTTGTAGAAGATGATTACCTCGAGTCCCCTGGCCCCGAGGATGCCGGCGATGAACATGACTATGCTTATGTCCGCCACGTTGGCGACGTCCTGCCCGAGGCGCCTGGCCTCGATCCATCCGAAGGCCAGGCCTGCCAGGTATCCGGCGGCGACCATGGCCGAGTAGGAATAGATCGGCCATGATCCGACGTGGAACAGGATGGGTTTCAATGGTCGTTGGCCTCGAGTCCCAGGCTTCCCACCTCGGGCTCGCTTTCGTCGGGATCGGGCGCGGTCTCCGCGAGCGGCGGCCCGTCACCGCCGTCCGTCTCGGGCGACCCCAGGACCTCCTCTTCCCCGTCCTCCCCGGGCTCGCGAGCGAAGAGGGTATCGAAAATCAGAAGCACGATGCCGACGGTAATAAAGGTGTCCGCCAGGTTGAAGGTGGGCCACCAGTAGTCGTTCCAGATTCTGCTCCTGATAAAATCGACCACGTACCCCCATCTGAACCTGTCGATGAGGTTCCCGAAGGCGCCGGACAAAATAAGGCCCAGCGCGGCCGGGAGCTGGATGGAGGAGTGGTCGGCCTGGCGAAGCAGGCGGCCAATAATAAGCACCGCCACCAGGGTAATGCCGCAAAAAACGAAGACCCTGTAATCCACGTGTATGTTGGGAAACATACCGAAGGCCATTCCCTCGTTCTCGGCGTAGCGGAACTCGAGAAAGCCGTCGAACACGGACGAGTAGCGGATGGGCTCGAGATATTTCTTGATCAGGGTCTTGGAAACCTGATCTATCATTACTCCAGCCAGGCAAAACGACGACGCTATTAGATACTTACGCGACAAACGCGGCCTCCAAAGATATTTTTTCGTCGGCTAAAGGGAAAGGTTATTTCCCCTTGGCGACCTCCTGGGGCAGGGCGATCCTGCCCTTGACGGCCGAGGCCGCGGCCACCGCCGGGCCGGCCAGGTAGACCTCGCTTTTCGGATGTCCCATCCTGCCCACGAAGTTCCTGTTGGTGGTGGCCACCGCCCGCTCTCCCTCCGCCAGCACTCCCATGTGCCCGCCCAGGCAGGGCCCGCAAGTGGGGGTGCTAACGGCGGCCCCCGCGTTGATAAAGGCGTCGATGAGTCCCTCCCGCATGGCCTGGCGGAAGATGATGGGCGTGGCCGGGAAGACGATCATCCGCACCTGATTATTGACGCGGTTTCCGGCCATGACCTTGGCGGCGACCCGGAGGTCCTCGATCCAGCCGTTGGTGCAGGAGCCAATCACCACCTGGTCGATGGTCACGTCCGAGCAATCCTCCGCCGGCCTCGCGTTGGCGGGCGAGTGAGGGGCCGACACGGTAAGGGGCACCTCGGAGGCCTTGATTTTAATCGTTTCCGAGTACTTGGCTTCCTCGCTGGCCAGGTAGCTGGGCTTGCGGCCATGCAGTCTTCCCCGCAGCCAGACCTTGGTCTTGTCGTCGGGAGAGATGATGCCGCTTTTTGCCCCCGCCTCGATGGCCATGTTGCACATGGTGAAGCGGTCCGATTGGGAAAGGGCGGAGACGGCCCCTCCCCCGAACTCGATCGCCTTGTAACGGGCGCCCTCGACCCCGATCTTGCCGATCAGGTGAAGGATGAAGTCCTTGCCCGAAACCCATTCGCCCCGCTCGCCCGTGAAATCGACCTTGACCGTCTCGGGGACCTTGAGCCAGACCTTGCCCGTGGCCATGGCCGCACCCAGGTCCGTCGAGCCGACGCCGGTCGAAAAGGCGCCCAGGGCCCCGTAGGTGCAGGTGTGGCTGTCCGCCCCGATCACGACCTGGCCTGGAAGCACCAGTCCCTGCTCCGGCAAAAGGGCGTGCTCGATGCCGGCCTTGCCGCACTCGAAGAAGTGGGCGATCTTGTGCTTCCTGGCGAACTCGCGCATCTTCTTGATCTGCTCGGCGGCGGCGATGTCCTTGGCGGGCTGGAAGTGGTCGGGCACCAGGGCGATCTTGGCCTTGTCGAAAACGTCGTCGGCCCCCGTCTCCTCGAAGGCGTCTATGGCCAGGGGCGCGGTTATATCGTTGGCCAACGCCATATCGACGTCGGCCATTATAAATTCACCCGGCGCGACCTCGTCTCTTCCCGAGTGGGCGGCCAGGATTCTTTCGGTGATGGTCATTCCCATGCTTTATTTTCCTCCTCTCGCGCGGCGGCGCGGGGCAAACGGAGGGGGACATGCCCCCTCCTTCTCGTCTTCATGGAGCGTCGGCGTGCATGGCTCCCCTGCGGTTCTTCATCTTGTAGTCCAGCTTGTTGAGGGCGTCCACGTAGGCCTTGGCCGAGGCCACGATAATGTCGGTGTGCGCGCCAAGTCCCGTGACCTCGACGCCCTCGTTCTCGATCCTCACCCGCACCTCGCCCTGGGCGTCGGTGCCGCCGGTGATGGCGTTGACGCTGAACACGACGAGCTTGCTCTTGTCGCCGGTCAGCTTGGCTATGGCCTTGAAGGCCGCGTCGACCGGCCCGTCGCCGAACTCGGCCCCCCTCACGAGGTACCCGTCCACGTCGAGCCTGAGGCTGGCGGTGGGCATGACCTGGGAGCCCGAGGTCACGTTGATATAATCCAGGCGGTACCTTTTGGGCACCTGTATTATTTCGTCCATTATCAGGGTTTCAAGGTCCTCGTCGAATATTTCCTTTTTCTTGTCCGAGAGGGCCTTGAAGCGCTTGAAGGCCGTCTGGAGCTGCTCGTCGGAAAGATCGAACCCGAGTTCCTCCATGCGGTCGCGGAAGGCGTGCCGGCCCGAGTGCTTGCCCATTACCAGCTTGTTGCCGGGTATGCCCACCGACTGGGGCGTCATGATCTCGTAGGTGAGCTTGTGCTTGAGCACCCCGTCCTGGTGTATTCCCGACTCGTGCTGGAAGGCGTTCCTTCCCACGATGGCCTTGTTGGGCGGCACCACGATCCCGGTGATCTTTCTCACCAGCCGGCTGGCCGGATATATCTGCTCGGCCGCGATCCCGGTCTCGAGCCCGGTTTTCTCTCCCCGAGTCTTGATGGCCATGACGATCTCCTCGAGGGAGGCGTTTCCCGCCCGCTCGCCGAGACCGTTGACGGTGCACTCGACCTGCCTGGCCCCGGCGAACACGCCGGCCAGGCTGTTTGCCACCGACAGGCCCAGGTCGTCGTGGCAGTGGACCGAAAGGACCACCTTGTCTATTCCCGGGACCTCCTTGACCAGCTTCTCGATGATCTCGGTCATCTCGAAGGGCAGGGCGTACCCCACCGTGTCGGGGATGTTGATGGTGGTGGCCCCCGCCTCGACCGCTCCCGCCACCATCTTCACCAGGAAGTCGTGGGGAGAACGGGTGGCGTCCTCACAGGAAAACTCGACGTTCGAGGTCAGTTTCTTGGCGTAGCGCACCGCGTCCTGCATCTCGGCGAAGACCTCGTCGCGGGACATCTTGAGCTTGTGCTTCAAGTGGATGTCGCTGGTGGCGATAAAGGTGTGGATACGGGGGTCCTCGCCGTCCTTGACCGCCTCCCAGGCGCGGTCTATGTCCACCTTCTTGGTGCGGCAAAGCCCGGCCACCTGACAGCCGCGTATCTCCTGGGCGATGCGGCTCACGGCCTCGAAGTCTCCCTCCGAGCTGATGGGGAAGCCGGCCTCGATAATGTCCACGCCCAGCTTCTCGAGCTGGCGGGCCACGATCAGCTTTTCCTCGATGTTCATGGTGGCGCCGGGCGACTGCTCGCCGTCGCGCAGGGTGGTGTCGAAAATATATACTCTATCCGTCATGGGTCGATCTCCTTGGTTACACGGACGAACTCGATACTCGAGCCCGTTCCGGCGAAGGGTCCTTATTCTGGACCTTGAGTCATCTCTTCGGGGCCGGGAGGCTTCAGGTCCTGTTTTTCCTCGCCTCCTTCTTGGCCAGCTTGATCCTCTTCTTCGCCAGCTTCCGCTTAAGCCGCCTTTGCTTCTTGGCCTCGCGTCTCGTTTCGCGAAGCTCTTTTTCCCTCCGGCGGAAGATGATCCCGCCCTCGATCAGTCCCATTGAAAGGTACGTAATTCCGATGATGAACAGCGTCTGCTGGGGCCTGGCCATAAGGACCGCTATAAAGGCGGCCACTCCCGCCAGGGGAAGCCAGGGCCCGTGCTTGGTCAGATGAACGTCCTTGAATGTCCTGAATCGAACGTTGGAGACCATCAGGAGCGAAAGCAGGATGACCCAAATAAGCATTCCCCCCCGAATAGCGAAGCTTTCGGGGGGTATGCCTGCTCCTTTCGCCATCACCAAGTCGTGGGTGTACAACTCGGGATAAATCTCGATGTGCATCAGTACCATTATCAAAATCAATCCGGCGGCCCCGGGGCTTGGCAGGCCCCTGAAGTACCGCTTGGATTCCTCGTCCGCGGTCAAGGTGTTGAACTTGGCCAGCCGTATGGCCGTGCAGGCCAGGTAAATGAAAGCCGCGGCCCAGCCCAGCCGTCCGAACTCGCTGAGCGCCCAGGTATAGGTCAGCATGGCGGGGGCGAACCCGAAGGAGATGAGGTCGGAGAGGGAGTCGTACTCGATCCCGAAGGCCGAGGTCCCCTTCACCAGCCGGGCCACGCGCCCGTCCATCGAGTCCATAACTCCGGCGATGACTATGGCCCAGGCGGCGTACTCGAAGTTGCCGGCGATGGACATCATGATCGAGAAAAAGCCGAAGAACATGGCGGACGTGGTGATGGCGTTGGGCAGAAGATGGATGTTCCTCGCCCGCAGCTCCTCGCGCTCGTCCTCGGCCAGTATCTCGAGCGCCACCTCGTCCATGGGTTTGTTCTCTTCGTTCTCGTTCATTTGAGCCTGCCTAAGACCGATTCCCCGGCCGTTACGCGGTCGCCCGGTACCACCACCACCTGGGCCTCGGGAGGAAGATAGACGTCGAGCCTGGAGCCGAACTTGATCAGCCCCATCCGCTGTCCGATCTCGACCTCCTTGCCCGCCCGAACGTAGCTCACTATCCTTCTCGCGATGAAGCCGGCCACCTGGACGAACATGTAAATCCTGCCCTTTTCGTCCCTGACCACCACCGCGTTCTGCTCGTTGTCCACGCTGGCCTTGTCGAGGCTGGCGTTAAAAAACTTTCCCTTGCTATAGATGGCGTCGACCACCACGCCCGTCCGGGGAACGCGGTTCACGTGCACGTCCATGGGGGACATGAAAATCTCGATTTTCCTCATCTCCCGGAAAAGGTATCGATCTTCATGGACCGCCTTTACCGCCAGGACCCTTCCGTCGGCCGGACTGACGTATATGTCGTCGCCGGGCGGCGTCTTCCTTTCCGGGTTCCTGAAAAACCAGGCGGAAAAGGCCGCCAACAGCCCGAGGGGAAGTGAAATCCACCATTTTCCCAGGGGCAGGGTGGCCATGAAAAGGATCGCGGAGGAAAACACCCAAGGGTGTCCCTCTTTGGCAAAAACCATGTCGCGATTCATCATGATCTCGATCCCTTTCCTTTAGCGGTCCCGCCGCCGGAGGGCGGCATCTCCCCCTGAAAATAACTTATTATCGCCTCATGGCGCAAGGCGTCCGATTTTTTTGACCCCGTCCCCGCCGGGAGGTTTCTTTTTCCGTTCCCTACTTTTCCCTCGGGTCGGACTTGGGCTCGATCCATTGCATCATGTTTCTAAGCTCTTTGCCCACCTTCTCGATTTTATGGTCCCAACCCCGTCGCTCGAGGGCCTGGAAAACGGGCCGTCCGGCCTTGTTCTCGAGTATCCATTCCCGGGCGAACTCCCCCGACTGTATCTCGGAGAGGATTTTCTTCATCTCTTTCCTGGTGTCCTCGTTTATCAGCCGTTTACCCCGGGTCAGGTCTCCGAACTCGGCGGTGTTGGATATGGAATAACGCATGTAGCTTATTCCTCCCACCACCATGAGGTCCACGATGAGCTTGAGCTCGTGCAGGCACTCGAAATAAGCTATTTCAGGCTGATAGCCGGCCTGGACCAGGGTGTCGAACCCGGCCTTTACCAGCTCGGACACGCCGCCGCAAAGCACGCACTGCTCGCCGAAGAGGTCGGTCTCGGTCTCCTCCTTGAAGCTCGTCTCGATTACGCCGGCCCGAGTGGCGCCGATGCCCTTGGCGTAGGCCAGGGCCAGGTCCCGGGCTTTGCCCGAGGCGTCCTGGTAAACCGCGATCAGGCCGGGAACTCCCGCTCCCTCCACGTACTGGCTCCTAACCAAATGGCCCGGACCCTTGGGCGCGACCATGAAAACGTCCACCCCGCCCGGCGGCACGATCTGGTGAAAGTGAACGTTGAAGCCGTGCGAGAACATCAGCGCCTTGCCCTCGGCCAGATTGGACGCGATGGATTCCCTATACACGTCCGCCTGATGCTCGTCCGGCAAAAGCACCTGGATAATGTCAGCCTTTTCAGCGGCCTCGGCCGCCGATACCGGCTCGAACCCGTGGGACTTGGCCAGGTCGAAATTCGGCCCGCCCGGCCTCTGGCCGATAATGACCTTAAGTCCCGAGTCCTTAAGGTTCTGCGCCTGGGCGTGGCCCTGGCTTCCGTATCCAATAACCGCTATGGTCTTTCCCTTGAGAAGACCCAGGTCGGCGTCCCGATCATAATACATTTGAGCCATGAACGAATCCTCCGATATTATTATATAAGCTATTATATCTGGATACGTCCTTATTACCAACTCCCTTTACGGGCGTGGGAGGTTTCGGGAAGCCTTCGGCGCCTTGCCTTGCATACCTTTAATAAAGGCAAGGGTAATGATACAATCCATATTCAATCATGAGTTCTTTCCAGATAGACCGCAGGTCCATATCCAACTTTGACTGGTGGCTGCTTTTCGTCGCCTTGGCGATAAATATTATCGGGGTTGTCAACCTTGCCAGCGCGGCGGAGGGCGGGGCATGGAAGACCCAGCTTATCCGGTTCGGGGTCGCCTTGATACTTGGGGCCTTAAGTCTGGGCATAGACTACAAATCCTTCGAGAAAATGGCCCCCCTTATTTACGGGTTTTGTTTTATTCTGCTGGTGGGCGTTTTGTTTTTCGGCAGGACCGTTAACGGGGCCACCAGTTGGTACGACTTTAAAATTATGCGCCTTCAGCCCTCGGAGCTTATGAAGCTGGCCCTGATTATCATTATCGCCCGGGTCTATCACAGGGACGTGGAGGAAAAGCCCTGGGGAATAAGACAACTGGCGTGGCCCTCCGCGCTGGTCATCGCGCCGGTTATCGTGGTCCTGCTCGAGCCCGACGCCGGCACGGCCTTGATAATGCTCCTTGTCTGCTCGACCATGTTCGTATTCGCGGGCGTGAAAAAGAAGATTCTCGTCTTTGCTTTCCTTGTTTTTATCGCGTTCGCGGCCTCCTATCCCATTTGGAAAAAAGCCCTGCCCCCTCACCAGCAGGCCCGCATCAACGTCTGGATATATCCTAACAAGGACCCCAACGGGGCCGGCTACAACGTGCTCCAGTCCAAGATAGCCGTGGGATCGGGAGGGATGTTCGGAAAAGGCTTCAAACACGGAAGCGTGCATATGCTGAGGTTTTTGCCCGAGCAGCAGACGGACTTCGTTTTCAGCGTATGGGCCGAGGAATGGGGCTTCTTCTGGGTCCTGGTGGCTCTGACTCTTTATTGCCTCCTCGTGGTGCGAGGATTGCAAGCCGCCCAACAGGCAAAGGACAAGTTTGGAGTGATGCTGGCCTTCGGCTGTTCGGCCTTGATTTTCTGGCATGCCTTTATTAACGTGGGCATGGTGGTGGGAGTGACGCCCGTCATTGGCGTGCCCCTTGCCTTTATGTCCTATGGCGGATCGAACCTTTTGGCCTTCATGCTCGCCGCGGCGATTATTTTGAACGTGAGGATGCGTAAGTATTTTTTCTGATTGCTTTTTTATCCGACTATTTTGCTCCGTGAGATCGCAAAAATTCCACCATTTCCATGTCTTCGTTCAGTTCGGCCGAGCGGATGGGCGTTATGCCGACCTCGTCGGCCACGTTAGCGTCGGCGCCCCCCTGGATTAACAGGCTCGCCACCTCGACGCTTCCCGTCACGGCGGCCCAGTGAAGAGGCGTCTCGCCCTCGTTGTTCTTGCAGTTCAGGTCGGCTCCACGCCTCAGCATGGTCAGTACAACCTGCATGTTGCCGGCCAAAACGGCCCATAAAAGGGGGGTATTGCCGTCCTCGTCGCGCGCGTTGACGTCGGCCCCCTGCTCGATCAGCATGGTGCAGGTCGCCGTGTCGCATTCCCCGGCGGCCTCCTCGATGAGTAGCTTGTCCCTTTTTTCGGACCCCGTCGTGCGTTCCTTGGATATGTTCAAGCCATTTCTTCCTTCATCCATTATCACACCCGCTTTCATAAGCGTCATGAAGCCACCCGGCGGCGCGAGCGGACTTGTCTGGGCGCTTTAAGAATCTCTCGACTCGAGAAGCTCCCTAATCCTGGCGCGCAACTCCTCGGGCCTGAACGGTTTAAGCATGTAACCGTCGCCCCCCTTCATTTCCCCCATTTTCTTGGAAGGCAAGCTGTCCCGAGCGGTCAGGAAAAGAACGGCGATACGACTGGTCTCGGGATTACCTTTAACTTCCTCGCAAACGGCGTATCCCCACTTATCGGGCATCATCAGATCCAGGACGATAAGGTCGGGCCCGAAACTATTAACCTTTTCCATCGCCTCCATGCCGTTGTTGGCCTTGGCCAACTCGTATCCCTCCTTGGCGAGGCTGTCCTCGATCAGGTCTCTTATGACTTCCTCGTCGTCGACTATCAGAACCTTATACAAATGAAATACCTCCCATGCGCTTTTTCGCCTATCTTCACGCGCCAAGTCGCCGGAACTCCCGCCCTTTTGTCCCGGTTACTCCCACTCGCCTTTAAATAAAAGACGATGGATTGTATTATTTTATTCCTTCCAGGTTTGCGGCTTCCCCGGATAATGAGGAGCGGCCTCCATTATGGATGGGCGGGACGTCTCGGTCCCCGGCGATGAAGAGATAAGCAGGTTGCAGTCAATTGTCCGGCCATGGTTTTCAAGCCGAACCGAATTGGGTCTCCGCCGCCTTTAATACCATTTTAACCTTAGCGAGTAAAATATGCCAGTGTAAATTCATACTTTTACAAAATTGTTCGAAATTCCAGGTTTCAAGGATGGCCGAATATAATAAACTTGTAGAGCTTGATCTCATCGGATAGATTGGTCCTTACCGCCGGTACCCATCCGGCCATTAGAAAATGGAGGAAAAATGAAAGACTACCGCAAGATGAGCTTTTGGTTGGAATCCAGTCCTTATGGGGAGAACGGCCCATTAATTGGAGAGGCCAAGGCGGACGTGACCATAGTGGGCGGCGGGTTCACGGGTCTTTCCAGCGCCTATTACGTCAAGGAGGCCCACCCCGAGCTCGAGGTCGTTCTTCTCGAGGCCGAGGTCGTCGGATACGGGGCCTCGGGCCGGAACGGCGGCTTTTCCATGCCCCTCATGGGATGGGACATCACGTACCTCGTCTACCTTTTCAAGGAAAAAGGAATCAAGGCCCACCATTACATGCTGGGTTGCGTCAGGCGCCTCAAGGAGTTGGTGGAAAAGGAGAAGATCGACTGCGACCTCGAGTATAACGGACTCATGGTCCTGGCCATGAACGACTTCCAGATGAGGCAGCTCGAGAGCAACGCGCGCTACTTCGAGAAGGCCGGCTGCCATGACGTCGAGCTTTTGACGGGAGACGACTTCAAGGCGCGGCTGAACTCGGCGTGGCACGTGGGAGCGCTTTACGAGCCTGACACGGCCATATTGAATCCCGCCAAGCTGGCCCGCGAGATGAAGCGCGTGATCGAGTCCAGGGGAGTCAAGGTATACGAGCGCTCGCCGGTCCATAAAATTACGCCGGGCAAGAAAGTGATCATCGAGACGGAAAAGGGCAAGGTCGTATCCGACCGCGCCGTGCTGGGGCTAAACGCCTTCGGGCAGCGGCTGCGAATAAGGCCGTACACCTACGTACCCATGTACACGTATATTGTTTTGACCGAGCCATTATCGGACTCTCTTTACAAGGAGGTCGGCTGGACCGGGCGGGAGGGAATCGAGGACAAGCGTCAGCTGGTGCATTACATGCGGCCCACGGCGGACAACAGGATACTCCTGGGCGGCCGCGACGCTCCCTATTACTTCGGCAACAAAACCGAGGGCAAGCAGAGCCATAAAAAGATTTTCGAGGGACTCGAGTCCGACCTGAAAGGCATGTTCCCCTGCCTTAAGGACGCGAAAATCACCCACCGGTGGGGCGGGCCGGTGGCCATAACCCTGGCCTTCGTGCCCATGTTCGGCCATTACAAGGGTCACGAGAACATAACCTATGGGATGGGCTATTGCGGACACGGCGTGGCCCTTTCGACCTCGGCCGGACTGATCACGCGGGAGCTTCTGTTCAACCCCGGCTCGTCCGAGCTGGATGAGCTCCTCTTCGTTCACAACACGCCAGGACTCATCCCGCCCGAGCCGTTCAGATACCCATTGGTAACGGGGATCAAGGAGGCCATGGCGCTATTCGACAAGTGGGTGGAAAGGAACGCGGGATCGAGCTGACGCCGTTCCCCCCATTTGCGGACGCCGTTCTTTGACCTTAAGATATGATGACGGGGAGTCGCGGAATTGACGCCTCTCCCCGTAATTCTTTTATTGGAGTCCGTCCCATGGCCAAAGATCAAGGCGTCCGGCTGGAAGGCGAAAAAATCGAGGTTATAGTCGACCAGAGCGGTCCGTCCATCACGGCGGGCAGGAAGGATGGCGGTATAACCTTCGGTCCTCTCGGGGCCTGGGCCGCCATCAGGACGGCCGACTCGGCTTATAGCGTCTCGACCTCGCTCGTTCCCGGATGGAAAATCGAAAGCGCCGAGATCGAGACGCCCCTTGGCGCCTTTCCGGGAGTACGCCTCGAGGCCTCCGGCGTCCATGGCCTTCCCGTGTCCGCGCTCTGGGAGGTCGCCATTTGCGGGGACGAGGAAGTCCTGGCCAGGCTGACCCTAACCAACGCGGGCGACGAGACCTTGCAAATAAACGAGACCTCGCCCCTTGCTTTTCGGGGCGCCGACCCCGCCCTGGACATGGGCGCGGGTTACGTGGGATGGCGCTTCTATCGGACCGGGTATCAATCCTGGACCCCCGCCGGCTCGATAGGGGTAATGGACGAGGATTACAAGCCCAGGTTCTTCCTTCCCTCCCGGAGCGGGACCAACTCGAGGACGCCCTATTCGAGAGTTCCCGGGCTCAAGACCAGCGACTGGATGGGCCAGTTGGTCGAGCCCAAGCTGGGACTCGGCGCGCTTCTCGGTTTCATCACCTCCGATCGCATGAACGGACGGGTCGAGTTCGAGGTCAAGTACGACCGGTTCCGGCGCCTCGAGGCCATAGCCGACGGCGAGGGAATCCCCCTCGATCCCGGCGAGACCCTGGAGACCGAATGGGCCATTTTGTCCCTCTCGGACGACCCGTCCGCGCAACAGGAGAAATATTTCAAGACCTGGGGAAGGGCCATGAAGGCCCGCGAGTCCAAGCCCCTCTCGGGCTGGTGCTCCTGGTATTTCGCTTTTTGGAACGTCCATGAAAGTCACGTCAACTCGAGTCTTTTCAAGCTGGCCTCCATCAAGGACAAGCTGGACGTTATTCAGATAGACGACGGGTATCAGCCCTGGATCGGGCATTGGACCGAGTGGAACGACAAGTTCCCGTCCGGACCCGCCGAGCTGGCGCGTCGGATCAAGGACGCCGGCTTCAAGCCGGGTCTTTGGCTGGCGCCCTTTTTCGTGTCCCGCGGCGCGCCGATATACGGGAAGCATCGCGACTGGGTGGTCCGCGACAAAAAGGGCAAACCGGTCATCGCCTTCATCCATCCCAAGTGGAAGGGCAAGGTCATATATCCTCTGGACCTTACTCATCCGGGCGTTCAGAAGCACGTGGGAGATTTCATCCGGACGCTTGTGGGCTATGGTTTCGAGTACCTCAAGCTTGATTTCCTCTACGGGGCGGCGCTTCCCGGCAAGCGCCACGACCCCAGGGCCACGGGCGCCATGGCGCTACGCAAGGGTCTCGAGGTTATCAGGGAAGCCGCGGGCGAGGAGACGTACATCCTGGGCTGCGGCTGTCCTCTTGGCCCCGCCGTTGGCCTGGTCGACTCGATGCGGGTGAGCCAGGACGTGGATATCCATTGGAAGATTCCTCTCATGGACTGGGCCATGGGTATACCGACCGGACCCGGCGCGGGCAACTGCCTGCGTAACAATCTAAACCGCGCCCTCATGCACGGCGGACTCTGGGCCAACGACCCCGACTGCGTTATCGCCAGGGACGAGCGCCTTGGCCTTAAGGAGCACGAGATTCAAAGCGAGCTTACGGTATTTTATCTGACCGGCGGCGCGGCTTTTCTCTCGGAGGACGCCTCCCTTTTGCCCGCCGACAGGATGGAATGGTTCGAGCGCATGCTGCCGCCCTCCAACCGGGCGGCCAGGGTCCTGGACCTCTTCGAGAAGGACTTCCCCGAGACGCTCGTTTTAAGCGGAGACGGCCAAGAGAGCGCGCTGGTGGGCCTTTTTAACTGGTCCGGCGAGACCAGGCGAATGAAGCTGGACCTGAAGGCCCTCGGCCTCTCCGGGGCCTGGCACGTTTTCGATTACTGGGCCAAGCGCGGACTGGGCGCGGCGTCCTCGACGCTGGACCTGGGCGAAGCGCGGCCGCGTGGGTGCAGGTACCTCAGACTGGTCAAGGCCGACGGCAAACCCAGACTGCTGGCCACCGACGTCCATATGGGCATGGGCGAGGTGGGCGTTTCGTCGGGACCGGGCGAGGCGGGGCTGTCGATAAAGATCGAGCTTCCCGGGAAAAGGCGGGGCAAGGTCTGGGCCGTTTTTCCCGGAGGCAAGGTCAAGACGATCGACGTGGAATTCAGCGGCGCCTGGGAGGGCACGATAGGACCCGAATGAAAAATTCTGGCCCACTAACGATGAAGCCCGCGTTTTCGGACGCGGGCTTTTTATCGAGCCGGGGCCGTTTAGAGCACTTCACGTTTGTAATGTCGTATAACCGCACGAAAAAAAATAGCCCTTAGCATCGCTGGCCGTAATGGAAGATAATGCCTCGCTTATTGCCGCGATTAATCGAGGATGCGTTCGCGCCTTGGCGGAGCGTAAATGATTCTTCACCTTGCTCCACATCTTTTCGATCGGATTGAAATCGGGACTGTACGGAGGCAGGAACACCAAGCGGGCGCCGAGGGCCTCGATAATCTCCCGACTTTGGGCGTCCTTGTGCACCGAGAGATTATCGGCGACCACCACGTCGCCCGGCCGCAAGGTCGGGCCAAGGATGTGCCTGACGTAAGACCGAAAAACCTCACGGTTCGCGGAACCCTCGATCGCCATGCAACTCACCTGCCCGTCAAAACGAATCGAGCCGATCATCGTCGTGGTATGCCAATGACCATGGGGGGCGTGATCACGGACTCTCTGGCCCCGGCGGCCCCGCCCGCGGTGGCGGGTCATGTTGGTCTTGGCGCCAGACTCGTCGATGAATACCAGCCGCCGAGCATCGCCGAGCATCGGACCCGCGCTCCACTCCAGGCGGGAATGGATCACGTCAGGCCGGTTTTGTTCGCTGGCCGAAAGCGTTTTTTTTTAGGCTGTACCCCAAGCGCGCAACGGCGCGCTGCACCGCCATGAGGGAACACGACTTGCCCGTGAGTTCGCGCAACTCATCAAGAGTCGCGTCCGGGTGGCGAGCAATAAGGCCGTCCAAACGCTTAAGGTCGGCGCCGCGATAAACGGCGGCGCGGTGGCCACGTTTACCCGGCTCGGTCGAGCCATGTTCCCGGTACTGCTTGAGCCAGCGTTGAAAGGTGCGCGTACTGACCCGAAAGATGGCGGCGACCTCCAATTGCGTGTAATCGCCGGTCTGATAGGCGGCAAGCGCCCGCTCGCGAATCTCTGAAGATGATATTCCCATGACAAGAGAATACCACAATCAATACGTCATGTCAATCGTTAAGTGCTCTAGCCGGGTAGTTGCAGGAAGACCTTTATCTCGGTGTTTCCCACCTTGATAACGTCCCCGTGGGTCAAGTTGGAAACGGATATCCAGCGGCCGTTCAAAAAGGTCCCGTTCATGGACCGCATGTCCTTGATGATAACTCTTTCAGGAGACATGAACTCGATCGAGGCGTGGTTCCGCGAGACGTTCATGTCCGTAAGGTCCACGTCCGCGTTTTCTCCTCTCCCTATGATCGTTCCTCTTTTTCTGAGCACGAATTTAAGGCCCGCGTCCAGTCCCACCGTGACCTGAAGCCCGGCCTTGGCGCCCGGAGGCGCGGGGCCGTCAAGCGGGTTTTTGCCGGCCCTGTCCTGCATGGGGTTGGTGTCTCCCCCCGAGGAGACGCCCTGTTTGGGCGCGGAATCGACCATGCCCAGGTCGGCCCAACTGGCGCTGGCCGCCGTCTGCCGAATCTCGACCCTGATAACGGTCGAGCCCAGGGTCACCTCGTCGTTGTTGTTCAGGAAGGCCTCCCAGACCTGGCCGCCGTTGAGCAGGGTCCCGTTGGTGCTGTTCATGTCGCGAACGAACAGCCGGCCGTCCTCGAAGCCTATCATGACGTGTTCCTTCGAGATGGCCGTGTCGTTGATCACGATGTCTCCGCTTGACCTGCCCAGGACCGTCTGCCGCTTGTAGAGCTTCTCCACCTTTCCCTGCAGCGGCCCGGAGAGGAAGGTAAGCTGCACCAGGAGTCCGGGCGGAAGAGGCCCGCCCTCGTCGAAATCGGTCCGTATAATAGTTTTGTCGCCCATCTATGAAGCCTCGATCCCCGCTTTGGAGGTATGAAAAATCTCGTTCTTATCGCTGAAAATAGTTTATAACGATCTGAAAGTCAAGGCAAAAAATCTAATCGGTTAAATGGGAAGGGAAGTCGCGCCCCGGGGAGCGAAGATATCTTATCGCTCCCATACTTCCTCGTAATCTCTTCCCAGGTAAGCCCTTTTAACCTCGGGGTCCCGAAGAAGCTCGCGAGCCTCGCCCTGCAAGACGACCCTTCCCACCTCGATCACGTAGCCCCTGTCCGCCACTTGCAGGGCGGCTCGAGCGTTCTGCTCGACCAGGAGAATGGTCGAGCCCTCCTCCCTCAGGTCCTTGATGATGTCGAACACGGCGGCCACCAGCTTGGGGGCCAGTCCCATGGAGGGCTCGTCAAGGAGCAGCATCTTAGGCCTCGCCATGAGGGCCCTGGCCATGGCCAGCATTTGCTGTTCTCCGCCGGAGAGGGTGCCGGCGGCCTGTTCACTTCTTTGTCCCAGGATGGGGAAGCGCTCGAACATGCGCTCCATATCGCGGGCTATCTTTTTTTTGTCGTCCCGCCCGTGCCGTAAGTACGCCCCAAGCTGGAGGTTCTCCATGACGGTGTGGCGGGCGAATATCTTTCTTCCCTCCGGCACCTGGCAGACGCCCAGCTTGACTATTTTCTCGGGCCGAAGACCGGTGACGTCCTCGCCGCCGAACTGGACCTGTCCCGAGGTCACGCGAGCGAGACCGGAGACGGCGTTAAGAAGAGTGGTCTTGCCCGCGCCGTTGGCCCCGATCAGGGCCACCAGCTCTCCTTGCCCGACGTGGAGGGAAACCCCGTGGAGGGCCTCGATTTTCCCATAGGCGGCGCGGAGGTTTTTCAGCTTCAGCATCTAGTTTTCCTCCGCGCCTTGCTGCGAGGCTTCTTTCACCCCTTGTTTTTCCCGGGAAGGGGCCTCGCCCAGGTAGGCGGCGATCACCGCGGGATCGTTCTGAATATCGCGGGGACGTCCCTCCGCGATAAGCCGTCCCTGGTCCAGGACCGAGACCCGGTCGGATATCTCCATGACCAGCCGCATGTCGTGCTCGACCAGAACGATGGTAATGCCGTCGTCCCGAAGCTCGCCGATAAGCCCGGCCAGTTTCTCGGTCTCCGAGTGGTTAAGTCCCGCCGCCGGCTCGTCCAGAAGCAGCAGTCCCGGCTCGGCCGCCAGGGCCCGGGCTATCTCGAGCGACCGCATGAGCCCGAAGGGAAGGTTCCCCGCCAGCGCGTCCTTTCTTCCTTCCAGGCCCACCCGGGCAAGGTAGGTCAGGCACTTCTCGCGAATCTTTCTTTCCTCCCGCCTTTCGTTGGGCAGCTTGAAAAGGGCCGAGAGGAAACCAGCGGAAGTCCTCGAGTGCATGCCCACCATCACGTTCTCGAAAACGGTCATGTTCTCGAAAATCCTGACGTTCTGAAAGGTCCGGGCCACGCCGGCGGCCGTGATCTTGTGCGGCGGCAGTCCGGTCAGGTTTTTGCCCTCGTAATGGACCACGCCCTGGTTGGGAGGTATGAGCCCGCTGATGAGGTTGAACAGGGTGGTCTTGCCCGCGCCGTTGGGTCCGATCACTCCATGGACGTTTCTTTTCCTTACGATGAGGTCTACCTCGTCCACGGCGCACACGCCACCGAAGGACCGGCAAAGTCCCTGGACCTCGAGCACGGCCGGCTCGCTCACGTCGCCGACTCCTTGGCGGCCTTTTTTCTTTTCGAGACCAGGTCCTTTATCGCGGCGTACCAGGCGGACGGCATGCCGGCCAGGCCCTTGGGGGCGAACATGATGATCAGGATCAGGACGCCCCCGAACACGAGCATCTCGTACTTCTCGACCTCGGTCAAAAGGTAGGGAAGCGACGTCATAAGTCCCGAGCCCAAAACCGATCCCCACACGCTGCCCATGCCTCCCACCACCACCATTACCACCAGCTTGACCGAGTACATAAAGCCGAACCCGGTGGGCGTGACGTGAGTGATATGGTGGGCGTAGAGGCTCCCGGCCAGAGAGGCGAAAACGGCGCTCAAGGTAAACACCATGACCTTGAGACGCATGACCGGGGCCCCGGCGGCCGCGGCGGCCATCTCGTCCTCGTGTATGGCCCTCAGGGCCCGGCCCACTCTCGAGTGGACCAGGTTGATCGAGAGGAATAAAACGGCCAGGGCCGTGCCCCACACCAGGTAATAATAGGAGTTGGTGTTGGGATCGAATTCTTTGCCGAAAACCGTAAGGTAAGGGACGCCCTTGCCGGTCGAGGCGCCGGTAAGAGGTCCTTCCTCGTTAAAGACCATCTGGATGATTATACCCAGCCCCAGGGTGGCCATGGCCAGGTAATGGCCCTTCAGCTTGAGGGTGGGAAAGCCCACGATAAAGGCAAGGAGTCCGGTAAAACAGGCGGCGATTATTATGGCCGAGAGCATGTGGGTCGAGGTGTATCCATGCAGGGACTGGGCCAGGTCCAAGGACCACGCCGGAATCCACTCGTGATCGAGTCTCAGGCTTTTCAGCCAGGCCTTGAGCGGGTTTCCCTTGTTGGTAAGGATCATGGAGATATAGGCCCCGAGTCCGAAGAAACCCGCGTGGCCCAGTGAAATCTGGCCCGCGTATCCCATCACCAGGTTGAGGGCCACCACCAGGATGAGGTTGATTCCGATTCCGACCATCATGATCAGGTAGTACTCGTTGGCGACCAGGCGGGGCAGGACGAGGGTCAGGACCGCCAGCGCGGCGAGCAGAAGATAGTCGCGCCTCACCCCGGTCCTCCTAGGCCCTGTCCACCGCTTTGGGTCCCAGGAGACCCTGCGGGCGGAGGAAGAGCATTCCCAGCATGACCAGGAAGGCGAAGGCGTCCATGTATCCACTCGAGATATGCTGGCCGAACATGGACTCGAGGACCCCGATGGCCAGGCCCCCGATGACGGCGCCGGGTATCGAGTCTATGCCGCCCAGGATGGCGGCGCAGAACCCCTTGAGGCCCAGCATGGTCCCGATCTGATACTCGGTGAAAACGAGGGGCGTGATAACCACTCCGGCCATCGAGCCCAAGAGGCCCGAGAAGGCGAAGGTAACGAGCGACATTTTGGCCACGTCTATTCCCATGAGGGAAGCCGTGGCGGGGTCGTGGGCGCAGGCGCGGAGGGCCTTTCCCGTGACGGTCCTTTTATAGAACTGGTACAGGAAGATCACGGACAGGACCATAAGGCCCATGACCCAAAGGTTCTGGGGCGCCACGCGGAGACCATGGAAAACCAGCGGGTCCTCGCCCGAGAAGGCCGGGAGAGGGCGGGGGTTTTTACCCCAGATAAGGCTCGCCAGTCCCTTCAGAAAAATGGACGCCCCGATGGTGATGATGATCATGTTGATGGTCGAGGGGGCCTCCCTGGGGAGCTTCACGCCCTTTTCCATGAGTCCCCACATTCCAGCGGCCAGCGCGGCGGCGATAACCAGGGAGAGGGCCGGTCCGAGATGGAACGCCTCGTGAAGGACCATGGCCGCAAGTCCCGCTATAAGTCCGTAATGTATCCAGGAGCGTCCCGTCACCGCGTACCGGGTCAGCCCCCCGACGACGGTCACGAGGGCCACCGAGCCGGCGACGGTAAGGGGCATGGCGGCCCAGGCCCAGTCGGCGGAAAAGGCCGGAGACCCGGAAAGGATCGCGTAAAGGGAGACGGCGATCATGCCGCCGAGCATGACGAACTCTCCCTGGGCGAAGTTGATGATATCGGTGGTGTTGTAAATCACGGTGAAGCCCAAGGCCACCAGGGCGTAGATGCTGCCTCGGGTCAGCCCGAACATGAGGGGCGATAAAATCTGGTCGACGATAAATTCCACAAAGTCCTCAAAAACCGCGGCGCTCGGGACGCTCGAGCCATGCCTTGATCTCGCGCGGCGCCGCGCCGATCCGGACGCGGCGAGAGGCCCGGGATCGACCCAAGCCTCTCGCCTGCCGTAATATTATGGGGCAGTTCCCCCGCCTATTCAAGAAAAGAGAAGGTTAGGGAATGACCTTCCAGTCCTTGTTCTCGATTTTGACCATCACGAAGGCGTCCTTGGTCAGGCCGTTGTGGTCGGCCGGGCTCATGTTGAAAACGCCTCCGGTGCCCACGAAGCCCTGGATTTTCTCGAGCTCGTCCCGGATTTTGGCCGGGTCGTCGCTTCCGGCCTTCTCGATGGCCATTTTGACCAGCATGAAGGCGTCGTAGCCGTGGCCGCCGAAGGTGCTGACCGGGCTGTTATACTTGCCCTCGTAGTCGGTCTTGTACTTGATCAGCATGGACTTCTGCGGGTGCGAGTCGGGAAGCTGATCGGCAACTATGAGTCCGCCGGCGGGCAGAATCTGGCCGTCGGCCGCGTCGCCGCAAAGCTCGATGAAAGCCTTGGTGGCCACGCCGTGGCTCTGGACCAAAAGCTCGGTCAGACCCAGCTCCTTGGCGTTCTTGGCCACGATCGCGGGCGGCTTTTGCACGGCCCATACCACGATGGCGTCGCCCTTCTCGCCCTTGATCTTGGTAAGCTGGCTTTTCATGTCCACGTCATCGGGCTTGAACTTTTCCTTGGCCGCGACCTCGATGCCGTAGTTGGGAGCGAGCCTTACCAGTTCCTCCAGCCCGGAGTCGCCGTAGCCGTTGGACACGGTCATAAGGGATATCTTTTTAACGTCGTTCTTGTTGAAGTACTCGTAGATTTTCTCGACCGCCATCGAGTCGGACTGGGGGGTCTTGAAAATCCACTCGCGGGCCTTGCCCTCCTCGTCGGTGACGATCTTGTAGCTGGCCGCGCAGGACACGTTGGGTATTTTGGCGTTGCTTACCTTGTCGATGATGGCCATCGAGTTCCCCGACGTGGTCGGTCCGAGGATGGCGCACACCTTGTCGCTGGAGATGAGCTTTTGCACCAGGGTCACGGCCTTGGCCGCGTCGCCCTCGTCGTCGTAAATGACGACCTCGACCGGACGGCCGAGGATACCGCCGGAGGCGTTAACCTGCTCGACCAGCATCTCGACCGTCTGCTTCTCGGGAAGGCCCAGGGAGCTGGCGCCGCCGGTGACGGCGAAGATGGCGCCGATCTTGATCGGATCGCCGGTGGGGGCCGCCTTGGCGTCATCGGACTGGGCCAGGTGGCCGAAGCCCATTGAAAGGCCCAATACGATCGCCAGGGCCAGGGCGATTAAGCTAAGTTTCTTCATAAATAGTTCCTCCTCGCGCTGAGAATGGAAACCGGCGGGCCGAAAGGCGCCCGCCGGTCCGGATGACGGTTAATTAAAAGATGTACCAGAAGCTCATGGTGTAACGGTCGACCAAACCGTTCTGGAGGTTGGGCACCGCGCCGACCATGGCGTCGTCGCGTCCATCGGCGAGGTCGTACTCGGTCACAACCTGCATCCACTCGAGGCTGATCATGGTCGAGGGGCTCACGCTGTAGTACATGTTCGCGTAGTACATGTAGTTCCTGGTGATGGCGGTGTTGGCGTCCTTGTTGGCGTAGCCGGGCTCGATGATGCCGTTCTTGATCTGGTCGTCGTCAACGTCGTCCATGCCCATTCCGCCGTAAAGCTTGAGGTCGTCCATGGGCTTGACCATGACCTCGGCCCAGAAACCGGTGGCCTCGATGGCCTCGATCTCGCCATTGCCGTAGTCCTTGTAGTCGGCTATCTGTTTCCAGGTGTGGACCCATCCGGAACCCTGGGCGCCGGTGTACCATCCGTCCAGGTTCGCGCCCTGCCAGTACTCGCCCGAGACCGCGACCATATCGCCGATGGGCACGACGGCGTGGACGTTCATGGACCAGCTTTCGACCCTCTCGCCGTAATGCCCGAAGTAGGGCACGGTCGCGGTGGAGCCGTCCAGGTAGGTGCCGCGGAAGGACATGACTTCCTCCTCGCCGTAGTGGCCGGTCACGCCGACGTTGTAACCTTCCTTCTTGAAGGTGATGCCGCCCTCGATGGCGGGCACGCCGGCGGCGCGGCCGGAGTCGATGTCAAGGGCCTCGACGTCGCCCATTTTGTTGGTGGCCGCCACCTGCAGGATAAGGCTCTTGTCCATGAGGTATCCGGTCAGCCTGATCTGGGGGGTCCTGTAACCGAGGTTGCCCGCGTCCGCCCCGTAGGGGTAGTTATTAACGTGGGGGAAAATGGGGGACATGACCATCCACTCGTTGCCGGCCAGCACGCTCCAGTTATCGCCCATGATCTCGACGAAGGCCCTGCGTAGCATGAGGTTGCCCTTGTTCTCCTCGACGTCCTGGTTGCCGGCCGCGCTGCGCGCCGGAAGGCCGCCGTAGAAGTCGGCCTCGATGCAGCCCTTGGTGGTGATGCCCGAGTCCGTCGGCGGCGTGGTGATCATGAAGCCGAAACGCGACTGGCGGGCGGTCATGTGGAAAGAGTCCCGGTCGGGATTGAGCAGCTCCTTGTTGTCCTTGGGCGGAGCGAGACCGGCCAGGTTGGAGGGCGGGGCATAGAGCAGGAAGTCGTCCATGATCCCGTAACCCATCTGATACACGGCGTCCAACTTGATATAGCCGTAGAAATCGACGTCATACTTGGAGTTGACGTCGCCGGCGACGGCCGCTCCCGCGAACCCCGCCATAATTACCAGTGCCAAAGTTAAAATTAGCCCTTTCTTCATTTCCTTACTGCCTCCTTCGTTTAAATAATGCCATATTGTATGGTCCACGTACCGTTACTTTGTTCGAGTTGCAAACCCAAGTCAAATATTCCCTCAGCCATCTATGTCTAACGGCGCTCCGGGAAAGACGGATTCCCGTCTTTCTTGCGGGCCTGATTATATTTTCCGGTTGTCGATGACCCTTTGCGCTTTCCCCTCGAAGCGCTGTATCGAGCGGGGCTCGACCAGCTTGACCCTGGCGCTGACCTGGTAGAGGTCCCTGATTTCCTTGCTGATCCGGTCCTGGAGCAACTGCAGTCCCTGGACCTCGTCGCTCATGACCTTCTCACCCACCTCGACCCTTATCTCGAGGCTGTCCAGGTTGTCCTTTCTGTCCACGATTATCTGGTAATGGGGCTCGACCCCCTCGACGCGCATGAGGACTTCCTCGATCTGGGAGGGAAAAAGGTTGACCCCCCTGATGATTAGCATGTCGTCCGAGCGTCCCATTACCTTCTCGATCCTTTTCAGGGTCCTGCCGCACCGGCACTCGCCGGGAATGAACCTTGTAACGTCCCGGGTGCGATACCTTATTAGAGGAAAAGCCTCTTTATGGATGGTGGTTACGACCAGCTCGCCCTTCTCTCCCTCGGGCACGGGCTCGAGGGTCTCGGGGTCGATGATCTCGAAGATGAAGCAATCCTCGAAGGCGTGGAGGCCGTTCTTGAAAAGGCATTCCCCGGCCACGCCCGGGCCCATGACCTCGGACAGGCCGTAGTTGTCCGTGGCGACCACGGGCAGTCGGGACTCGATCTTGTCCCTCATTTCCTCGGACCAGGCCTCGGCGCCGAAAAGGCCCCACCGAAGGGAAAGGCTTTTGGCCTCGACTCCCAGCTCGGCCATGACGTCGGCCAGGTAAAGGGCGTAACTGGGGGTACAGACCAGGGCCGTGGTCTTGTAGTCCTGCATTATGAGAATCTGCTTTTTGCTGTTGCCGCTGGACATGGGAATAACGGAGGCCCCGACCTTTTCCGCCCCGTAATGCAGCCCGAAGGCGCCCGTGAACATGCCGTAACCGAAGGCAATCTGGACCACGTCCTCCTCGGTCACGCCGCCCATGGTAAGGAACCTGGCCACCAGCTCCGACCAGGTATCGAGGTCGTTTTTGGTGTATCCCACCACGGTCGGCTTTCCCGTGGTGCCGCTGGAGGAGTGGATTCTGACCACGTCCCTCAACGGGACCGCGAACATCCCGTATGGGTAGCTGTCGCGGAGGTCGGCCTTGGTGGTAAAGGGAAGCCTGGAAAGATCGGACAGGTCCCGAACGTCATCCGGGGAGACGCCGTGCTTCTCGAATGAGCGGCGGTAAAAGGTCACGTTCCTGGCCACGCGATGCAGGGTGGACTGGAGCCTCTCGAGCTGAAGCTGTCTGAGTTCCTCCACCGGCATGGTCTCGTAACGAGGGTTCCAAATCCGATGATGTTCCGATCTTGTCTGGGCCACTACTTCACCCGTTTTCCACGAATTTGACGTATTCTATTGGCCTCCGGATCGTTTGTCAACAATCCGGAGGCGTCCGGCGATTCTGGCGCCGGCCTAATTCTCGAGGCCCGCCACCTCGGCGTTGGAAAGGACTTTAACGTCCGTTCCGGAAAGGGCCTGGATGGCCTTGTCGGCCCCGTCGAAGCGGAAGACCAGTATGGCCGCGTCGGCTTTCTTGGCCACGAAGGCGTACATGTACTCGACGTTAATCCCGGCCTTGGTGAAGGTGTCGAGGACCTTGCCCAGCGCCCCGGGCTTGTTGGGCACCTCGATGGCCAGGACGTTGGTGGTCATGACGGTAAAGCCCGCGTCCTTGAGGGCCTTCATGCCCGCGTCGGGATCGGCGACGATCATCCTGACCACTCCGAACTCCCTGGTCTCGGCTATGGTCATGGCCATAATGTTTATTCCCGCGTCGCCTAAAGTCTTGGCCACCGCGGCCAGCCTTCCGGGCTGGTTCTCAACGAACACCGACAACTGCTTGAATTTCATCGGAACCTCCTCCTTAGTTCCCGGTTATTACCGTCAAATCTTTCGCCTGTCCTCGACCCGCTTGGCCTTGCCCTCGCTGCGGGCTATCGTCCGAGGCTCGACAAGCTTGACCTTGGCCGAGACGCCAAGGTAATCCTTGATGTCGTGTCTGATCTTGTTGGCGAGGGAATCGAGTTCCTTCATCTCGTCGGAGAAGAGCTTCTCGCTCATCTCGATCTGGACCTCCATGGTGTCCATGCTGCCCTCGCGGTCAACTATTATCATGTAATGCGGCTCGAGGCCCTCGACCTCGAGCAGCACGTGCTCGATCTGGCTGGGGAAAACGTTGACGCCGCGAATGATGAGCATGTCGTCCGTTCGTCCCGTCACCCTCTCCATGCGGGCCATGCACCGGCCGCAGGCGCATTTGTCGATATTGAGCCTGCTTATGTCCTTGGTCCGGTACCTTATGAGGGGGAAAGCCTCCTTGGTCAAGGTCGTGAACACCAACTCGCCCGGATCGCCGGGGGCCACCACCTCGCCCGTCTCGGGATTGATGGTCTCGACCAGGAAATGGTCCTCATAAACGTGGGGAGAAGCCTGGGCCTCGATGCACTCGCAGGAAACGCCCGGACCCATGACCTCGGAAAGACCGTAGATATCGATGGCCTTTACGTTCATGCGGCGCTCGATCTCGGAGCGCATGTTCTCGCTCCAGGGCTCGGCGCCGAACACGCCCACCTTGAGGCTCAGACTTTTAAAGTCCACGCCCATCTTCTCGCCCACCTCGGCCAGGTTGAGGGCGTAGCTGGGAGTGCAGCAGATAACGTCGGGCTTAAAATCCTGGATGAGCATGATCTGGCGCTGGGTCTGGCCGCCCGAGACCGGGACCACGGTGGCGCCCAGTTTCTCGGCCCCGTAATGGGCCCCCAGGCCGCCGGTGAAAAGCCCGTAGCCGTAGCCGTTGTGGATGATGCTTTTCGAGGTCGCCCCGGCCGAGGCCAGCGACCTGGCCATAAGCTCTCCCCAGGTGTCGATGTCCTTCTTCGTATAGCCCACCACCGTGGGTTTGCCGGTGGTCCCCGAACTGGCGTGGACCCTGACGACCTCTTCCATGGGCACGGCGAACATGCCGAAGGGGTAATTGTCGCGAAGGTCCTGCTTGACCGTGAAGGGGAACCTGGAAAGGTCGGAAAGCCTCGTAAGGTCCGACGGCTTCACTCCCGCGTCGTCAAAGGACTTTTTATAAAAGGGGACCTTGTCGTAAACCCGCTGGAGAAGCGGCTTAAGACGCTCGAGCTGAAGCTCCTCGATTTGTTCTCTCGAATACTTTTCCTCCTTGTGCCTGATCAAAAGCCCATCCTCCTTTCTTTTCGCCGGCCGGGCCTTGCGCGTCCGGCCTTAATCGAACCTCCTCCGCCTCAGGCCGGCCTGGCCGGACCCGGCGGAGAAAGGGCAAGTCAATAATAAAACGCCGCTTCCTCTCAGGCGGCGGCGTCTTTGCCCATTTTAAAGGCCACAAGGTTGACCTCGACGACCTTTTTGGGGACTTCCTCCTTGAGTATCTCGAGCCAGTGGTCGTCCTTGAATGGCAGCAGGGCGCTCAGGGCCCCTAATAGAACCACGGTGGCCGTCTTCGGGTTTCCGGCCTCCCTGGCTATTTTCAGGCAATCCACCCCGATGGCCTGGGGGTCGCGCTCCCTCACCTTGCATAGTATCCCCGCGGGATACTCCTGTTGCCCCCTCGATACGGAGGGGGGAGGTATTTGCTGCAGGTTGAAGGCCACTCTGCCGCCGTCCTTGAGGAGGTGCAGATACCTCAGGCACTCGAGGGCCTCGGAGGCCATGAGGATATCCGACTCGCCGTCGGGGATTAAGGGCGAGTGGACCTTGTCCCCGAACCGGACGTGGCTCGTGACCGAGCCGCCCCGCTGGGCCATGCCGTGCACGTCGCTCTTTTTAACGTCCATGCCGCTTTCGGCCGCTATGCGGGCCATTACCTCGCTGGCCAGGATGATTCCCTGGCCCCCTACTCCGGCCATCAATACGTTGGTTACCGTCATTTATCTTTCCCATAACCGGCGAGGAATTTGCCCCGCCGCGTTTAATTACTCGATGATCGCGCCCTGGGGGCACACCTGGGCGCACACGCCGCAACCGGTGCACATAAGCTCGTCGATGGTCACGCGCCCTTTCCTCTTTTTCCTCTCGCCCTTGCTACTTGTATATTCGCCCTCTTCCGTAATGAAGGAGATGGCCGGGCAGGCCACGTTAAGGCAGCTCTTGCAACCCGAGCACTTCTCATCGTCCACCTTAAGGGCCGGTTTCTTCACGGATTTCGACTCGGGGATGAGCATGCACGGGCTCCGCGAGATTACCAGCGAAAGCTCGGGGGCCTCTAGTTCCTCCTTAAGCGTGTTTTTGGTGGCGTCCACGTCGTAGGGCTCGACGATTTTTACGCGTTTTATTCCCAGTCCCTCAGCCAGCTTGGGCAGGTCCACCATGCAGGAGGCCTCCCCGCAAAGGTCCGCGCCGGACCCGGGGTTCTGCTGCCTGCCGGTCATGGCCGTGATCCGGTTGTCCAGGATGATCACCAGGCCGTCGCCGTGGTTGTAGGCCATGTCCATAAGCGGCGTGACGCCCGAGTGGAAAAAGGTCGAGTCCCCGATGACCGAGACCACCTTGGTCCGCCCGTCCATTCCCAGGGCCTTTTGGGCGCCGAAGCTCTGCCCGATGCCCGCGCCCATGCACAGGCAGGAATCGAGTGAGGAGAGGGGAGGCGGGGCGGCCAGGGTATAGCACCCGATGTCTCCGCACACGAAGACGTTAAGTTTCTTAAGGGCCGTGAAAAGTCCCCTGTGAGGGCATCCGGGGCACATGATGGGAGGCCGCATGGGAAGGTCCGGCTCCGGCTTTCGCGCCGTCCCTCCGGCCGCGTCTCCCAAAACGCCCTTTTTGACCAGGCCGGGAGTAAGCTCTCCCACCAGGGGGAAGGCCTCCTTGCCCACGACCTCGAGGCCCAGGGCCCGCATCCAATTCTCGAAAAACGGATCGAGTTCCTCGACCACGTAAACTTTGTCCACCATGGACGCGAACTTCCTGAAAAGCTCCTTGGGGAGGGGCCAGGACATGCCGAGCTTGAGAAAAGACGCCTTCGGAAAAGCCTCCCGAGCGTACTGGTAAGCCACGCCCGAGGCCACGATGCCAATGGACTTGTCGCCCGGCTCGATTTTGTTCTCGGGAAAGGTCTCGGCCAGTTCGGCCAGCCTGGCCATGCGCTCCTCCACCAAGGGGTGACGCATGCGGGCAAAGGCCGGAAGCATGACCCACTTGGGCGGGTCCTTCTCGATGCCGATCTTGATCTTTCCCTCCGCGCGGCCGCCCACCTCGGCCATGGTCTGGCCGTGGCTCACGCGAGTGGTCGAGCGCACGAACACGGGGCAGTCGTATTCCTCGCTCATGTCGAAACCCATCTTAACGAAGCGCAGGGCCTCGTCCGAGTCCGAAGGCTCGAGCATGGGTATCTTGGCGGAGCGAGCGTAATGGCGGTTGTCCTGCTCGTTCTGGGAGGAGTGCATTTGAGGGTCGTCGGCGGTAATGATAACGAGGCCTCCCTTTACTCCCACGTAGCTGAGGGTGAAAAGAGGGTCAGCGGCCACGTTAACGCCCACGTGCTTCATGGCCACCAGGGTCCTGGCCCCGGCCATCGAGGCCCCGGCGCCCACCTCGAGGGCGACCTTTTCGTTGGGCGACCACTCCGAGTTGACCTCATCATAGGCGCTCATGAACTGCAGTATCTCGGTGCTCGGGGTCCCCGGATAGGCCGAGGCCACTTTGACTCCGGCCTCCCATGCCCCCCTGGCGATCGCCTCGTTGCCCGACAATAACTTCTTCATTAATCGATCCTTTAAACGAAATTCGGCGTCACCGCCCCCCGCCGGCGGACCGCCAAGGAGTGGACACCGTTTATTATTAATCGCGAATTACCCCGCGCGACCGGATTATGATAAAACTATTTTGCGGGGACTGTCAAGAAAAGAGCCTCGGGCCGGACCGAGCGGCAAAAAACGCTAACCCCCAATAATGAAATTTGATTTTCATTATGTATCCCAGCCGCTTCGAGGCGGGGCATTATTGAGACTCGCGACCCGTTCCATCGGGATGGGCGATCGTTTCCAGAGTCGGCCCATTTCCCGGAAAAGAGTCAAGACCATATCCTTTGGCTCCGAACTTGTCCTTTTACGTTTCGATGGCGTCATTTTTTACCTTTGTATCGCGGACAAAGCCGCAAACATCCGACCGTAAACTCCCGGCAGGTAAGGGGTCTTAGCTCGTATATCTCGCACCTGAAACGATCTTCATCCTTCTTTAAATAGCGGCAGGCGTGAAGGGTCATGCCCGATTCGGCCATTTCCCTGTTTATGGCCCCCCGCGTCATTTTCTCATCTTCATAGGCCTTGACGAGGTCCGTCCTTCCCCGGGCCTCCCAATCGGCCAGGTCATCGGGCCGGACGTGGCGGTAAAAGGACTCGAAACAACATTTGCCGCACCTTTTGCATTCCATATTTTCATTGTACTTCCAATGAAAAAACCGAACAAACAATTCGAGATATTAACCTAATAAAGTAACGCCGGAACGGCTTTTATGCATGGCGTCAAAAGCAATTGCGCGTCATTATCTGGCATGACCTTATAAAAACCAAAAGGGTGATATTTGAATAGCCGCGGTCCCCGCGGGCTCGGGGTTTATCATCGGGCCGTTTCTGGTGGGGGACACGCCGTTTCCCTCATCTCCCCCTCCGCCATCCTTTTGGCCCCGAGTCCCATCGTCCGGTCCATGGGCAGGCCCAAAACCCCGTCGCCGGACAACCAGGCCAGCCAATCCCGATCGGGGGACTTGTAGCGCCGCCGCCTTCGCGTCTATAATGTCCAATCGCCGCAAGCGGGCTTACCATATACCGCCCCTCGCGCGCCGGAATCTTATTTGCGAGAAAATGGAGCATATCACTAATGACCGACGTGAACGAAGATATCGAACGCGGAACGGACGGACCGGAAGGAAAGCCCGAGTCGGAGGAGCCTAAAAAGCCCTCGATCATAAGCCAGCTAATTCCCTACGTCTTTACGGCCGCGATCCTGGCTTACGTTTTCACGGGCTTGTCCTCGAGCGTGGTGGACGAGAGGCACTCCCTTAAGGGGACCGAGTGGTCGGACCTTGTCAAGACCGGGCTTAGAAAGAAGTCCATCGAGATCAAAAGCCCGAGCGGAGATGTAACCTATTGCGGACCCGAGTCCGAGGTGAGCGAGGAATGCCCCGCGGGACCGGATTACGAAGTTCGAGCGGAGGAAGAAGGCATCCCCGCCGGCATCAGGCGCTCGGCCACTTCCCGCATTGGCGACGGGGCCGAGGTCTCGGTCAACTACGTGGTCAAGGTCAAGCTCTCCGAGATGTACGCCCTGGTAAAGGAGGCCGACTGGAGGCTCTACCTTCCCTTTATAATTTTACACTCCCTGATCTTCATGTTCGCCGACGTTTCCTCTTTTGGCTTCGCCTACCGATGGTTCAACGTGCCCGGCATGAAGCTGAAGGAGATTTTAGAGGTCCGGCTGGCGCCTTATGTGATCCAGATCGGAATACCGCCCCTGGCTGAGGTGCTCTTTCCTCTTTATATGTGGCGCGTCAAGAAAGCCCCGGTAACCAAAATACTAAGCTCGAACTTCTGGGCCATGCTGACCGAGGTCCTGGCAATTTTCACTTCTCTTACCATCGCCTCTTACTATAACGTTTTCGTGAATACCGTGGTCGAGGCCATAGGCGTCGGATGGGTGATTGTATGCACCGCTTTCTGGGTCATCTTCTTCAGTTCCATTATTTTCTGGCATACTTCAAGAGGCAAGAGGCTTAAGGCGAGCATAGCCCAGTCCGAAAGCGGCGAGGGCAATCCGACCGGCGAGGGCGGAATCAAAGAGACTATCGGCGGTTCTCTCTATCTTCTTCGCACTTTCAGCATGGCCCGCTGGCATCACTGGCTCCGGGCGTACGGCGCCAGAATGATACTGCAGGCGTCGGGTATAATCTCGAGCTACATGACTCTTAAGGCGCTTGGCGTGGAACCCTCGATCGCCCTTGCCGGCATAGCTTTTCCCATTATCATCCTCAGCGTTTTCATGCCCATCAGCGTTGGAGGCTACGGCGGGGCCCAACTGGTGGCCTGGTTCCTGATCGTGAAGATGGGACAGACGGGCACGGCGGACCAGGTTATCGCCTTCTCCCTTCTCTGGTCCACGGGATTTCTGGTGGGAAGGGCGATAATCGGGCTGGTCTTTATTCGGGGCTTCTGGAAGAGGTGCTTCCCAAACGGCTTTAGCCTCTCGGGATAAAAGCGGCGGACCGCGGCCACTAAATGGAAGCCGCGGTCCGTTACATATATCGCCAATCCCCTACTCGAAGTTGTACCTTAAGATCACGTTGGAGTTAAGGCCTCCGTCATAGCGCATGACGTAGAGGTTTCCCGCCCTCCAGACCATGAAGTGGTGGTTGTCGTTCAGGTTCAATATCTCGACCGGACCGGTCCGGCCGGTCTTGAACATGAAGTAGTCCACGAAGCCCGTATAGCCCGTTCCCGGGTTGTAGACATAGGTGATCATGCCCTCGGCGTACACGTTGAACTCGCAGTCGAACTCCCAGTCCTGACTCCAGATATTGGCCTCGATGTTAAAGGCGTCGCCAGGGATGGGATAAAGGGAGTCCCACGCCGATATGAGGGCGCTCGAGAGGTCCGACCGGTAAAGCGAGTGGGTGGCGCCGTCATAGGTGAACAGGCCGTTTCCTTTATAAGTAATGTCCCCGTTCTCGTCGCGATGGGAGGCCCCGAACCCGGTCGGGTCCGCCGGCTCGGGCACGGCCACCGACCCCTGGGCCGAGGGATCTATCTTGAAGACCCTGGGGTCTCCGCCCAGGTTGTTGGAAACGTAGTAATTGCCCATGGTGTCGGCCGCCAGGTGGACGGGGAAGTTGAACCCCAGAGTGTCGCCCTCCGCGAAGAACACCGACAGGTCCCCCGAGGAGCCGACGCTCACGATGTTGTCTCCCTTTATGGCCCAGAGTCCGTTGTCGCAATCGGCCCACAGCGAGCTCATGCTTCCCGAAACCGCGTCAAGCTGGGTCTCGGTGGAATAGGTCGTCTTGACGCCGTCCTTGTCGATCTTCCATATTTCCTTGCCGATACCGTTGTCCCAGTAGGTATAGACGTTGCCGTAGTCGTCCGCCGCCAGCAGGGATATCTGGCCGTGGGAATAGATGGTGTCCGCCGGAAGGGGCGTCACGCCGGGCGCGCATCCCTCATTCCAGACCCCGCACCCCGTGGCCGGCCCCTGCGGGCAGCCCTCGTCTATCTCGCCGTAGCCCGAGTCTCCCGGGCACTGGTTGTCCAGTCCGTCGCAAAGCTCGGGCGCGCCGGGGTAGACGAGGGGATTGCCGTCGTCGCAGTCGGTTGCGGCCGTGTTTCCGCCGCAGGCGCAGGCCTTGGGGTATCCGTCGGCGTCGTAATCCTCGTTATTGATAAAGGAGGTGAGCCATCTCGAGTCGACGGCAAGGGCGTAAGGGCTCGAGGTCACTCGAGCGCGCGGCGTCATCTCCGCGTCCGAGTTCACCTTCACGCCCATCCAGACCTGGGGGTGGTTTTGGAAGACTCGCGCCAGGCTTGACTCGGTGCCGGGCGTGACGACGCCGCCCCCGATCAGGACCACGTACTGGCCCTGGTCCACGTTAACGCCTCCCTCGAGGACGGACAGGAGAGCGGTGTCGCCGTCCTCGCTCGCGTAAAAGGTGAAAGTCATGTCCACGCTGGTCCCGCTTAAGGGCTGGCCCGAGGAGTCGGTAATCCGTCCCTGGTAGTGGATGAGCTCGGGCACTGACTGGCCCCTCACCAGGAAGGCGAAAAGGCCGGCGAAAAACAAGATGCCCACCGCGAGAAGTCTAATCCTCATTGTTGGTCCTCCAATATTTTCGTGATGTAAAAAAAGCCTTGCGCAGGGCTCGGGGCGTGGTCACTCTCGTTTTAAACCTAGCACGCGGGCTCGCTTTATTCAAGGAATATTTCCCGCGGCGCCCGGCGTTTGACTGATTATGGAGCGAGTGATAATCTTTTTTCATATCGTTTTTGACGCGCTCGGGCCTTCTTCCTGGCGAAGAAGGCTTTTTGACGTGACGCCGCCGATAATCGAGGATGAAGAAATCGTTTACATGCGGGACTTTTCCTTTTCCCGCCCTTAAAAGGGACCTCAAGGATAATGGCCAGCTTTAACCGGCTCAGGAAGAGAGCCCGGCGGGAGCTCGAGGACCTCGAGGTCGTACTTAAGCGAGCGAGAAAGAAGAAGGCCTCCCCCGAGGTCATCGAGGAGGCGGGCCAGTACTCGCAGATGGTTCGGCTGGCCCTTCAAGACGAGACGCGGGACGCCAAGGCCCTGGCCTACGCTCTCGATTCCCTTGACGCCTACGTTGACGAAAACCTTTCCAGGTATCGGCCCAGCTCGGCCCTGGAGACCTTCAAGGCCCTGCTCCTGGCCGTTTTGATCGCCTTCGCCATAAGGTGGGTGATCATCGAGCCCTTCCGGATACCCTCCGGCTCCATGATACCGACCCTGTTGGTGGGCGACCAGCTACTGGTCTCGAAGCTGGCATACGGCTTTGACATGTTCGTGCCCTACCTGGACCTGAAAAAGTCGCTGGACGAGGTCGAGGCCTTGAAGAAAAAGGGCGCGGTCCGCTGGCGCTTTAAAATAAAAGGCCACGAGGTTTCGGTCGTGGCCCAGAAGCTCTTGACCTGGGGCCATCCGAAGCGGGGCGACGTGGTGGTTTTTCGTTATCCGAACGACCCGTCCGAGGACTACATCAAGAGGGTGATCGGACTTCCGGGGGACACGGTCGAGCTTCGGGACGGGGTCCTGTCGATCAACGGCAAGGCGGTGATCGAGAAAAAAGTCGGACCATACGACGGCCCCCTTGACTCGGGCGGCTGCTCGGACATGGAGCTTTACAGCGAGACCCTCGAGGGCGCTAAAGGCGAAGTGGTCCATCCCGTGCTCCACTGCGACGACGGGTTTCATGGAAGGGATTATTACGGCTACGGACCCATCAAGGTGCCGGAGGACTCGATATTCGTGATGGGCGACAACAGGGACCAGTCATCCGACAGCCGCGCCTGGGGCTTCGTGCCCGTAAGCTATTTGAAAGGCAGGGCCCTTATCATTCACCTGCCGCTCGATCCGGACAAGTCCTATGTTGTTCCCAGGTGGAACAGGTTTTTCAAGGTAATTAAGTAACCGTTAAAAAGGCCGCCCGGACTCGTATAAATATGCGGCCCCGATTGGAACGCGAAATGATGGTAAAAGCCGACACGGCCTGGACCGACGATGAAATAGTAATGACCGACATGACGCCGGACACGGACTTCGTGTTCGACAGGATGACGGTCGAGACGATTAACGCCGTTGACCCGAGACCGGGCGAGAAGGTACTCGACGTGGCCTGCGGCAGGGCCATAGACGCCAAGTCCCTCATGGACCGGGGCGCGGCCATGACCGGCATCGAGGCCTCGGACGTCATGATCGACAAGGCCATCGAGTACCTGGGCGCGAAAAGAAACGAGATGGGCCTCGTCAGGTCCCTCGCCGAGGACCTGCCCTTCGCCGACGGCTGTTTCGACAAGGTCGTAACCAAGGGGGCAATGGACCACTTCGCCGACCTCCAGACCTCGATGGCGGAACTGGTCCGCGTAACGCGCCCGGGCGGTAAGATCATCATCGCCATCGCCAACTTCGAGAGCCTCACCTGCCGAGGCGGCCGCGCCATCTGGAGGGTAAGGGAAAAAATCACGGGCCAAGGCCCCGGCGATCATCCCTTTTGGGAGCCTCCCGAGGACCATAATTTCAAGTTCGATCTTCCTTTCCTCCGCGAGCTTATGTCGGAGCACTGCCATAACGTCCAGATAAAAGGCACGAGCCTTTTATGGGGCTTTCCCAAGTGGGGGGCCTTTCTTTCCAAGCTGCCGAAAGGAGTTTCGCTGGGAATATTGAAGGCGCTCGACCTTGGCGCCGCCGCTTTTCCCGGCCTTTCCGACGTTCTCATCGCCACGGGCGCGCCGAAAAAATAAGCGGCCCGCTTTTGGGCGATAATTCTCGCGGCTTATTCCAGGATTTCCCGCAGGGTGACCTTGAGGTAGCTTTTCGAGGTACCCAGGCTCACGTCGAGCAGTCGGTCCAGGGTTTCCTCCGGCGTCTTGGGAGGGTCGGCGGGCGCGTCGTCGCTCCGGTCGGGGTTTTCGAAGTGGACCCGGGGCCCGGGCATCTGCCAGGCGTCGGTGGCGGCCATGACCACGTCGGCCACCGTTATCGAGCCCAGGTCGCGGCCCGGCACGTGTACTTCCTCCCTGGTCCTCCGGCCGCCCGGCGAGGTACCCAATATAATCAGGTTGGCCTCCATGAGGCGAGCCAGGGTCGCCTGGATGCGGGGGACATCGATGCCCAGGCTCTCGGCAAGCTCGCTCACGGTGGGCGCCGGGTCGCCATGGAAATGGCTCTTGGATATCTCGAGCATCACCCGCGAGGCCAGGTAAACGTCTCCGGCCCGGAAATCGAGCTCATCTCTTTTACGCAGCGCGAAGCGGTAGTTTTGAATGACGTACGTAAGCTGGGCGCAAAACAGGATGATCCACCACACCAGGTAGACCCAGACGAGAAAGACCAGGAACACCCCCATCGTGCCCCACCACAACTGGCGTCCCTCCACCATCTTGGCCGCGAAAAAGGAGAACCCCCACTTGCCGATCTCGAAGGCCGCCGCGGCCACCAGGCTCCCGATAAGCGCCGGCCAGAACTCGACCCTGGTGTTGGGCAGCCACTTGTAAACCGCCAGGAAAAGGGCCCACACGATGGCCATGGGTATACCCAGGTCCTTGAATAAACTCCAGGTCCAGGTGAACAGGGGAAGGCGGGCAAGTCCAAGGTTCTCCTGCACCGCCCGCTCGATGGACTCGACCTGCACCTGGGCGGTCATGTACATGGACAGTCCCAGCATAAGGGGGATGAGAACGGTAAGGGCCGTGTAGGAAAGGACCCGCCAGCCGTAGGGGCGGCGATGGGTCACGTGCCATATGTTGTTGAATATGACCTCGATGCCGTTGATGAGCAGGATCGAGGTCACCAGCATGATGATAAAGCCGAACTGGGCCCCCTGTTGGGCCTGGTTAATGAACTTGTCGATAAACTCGAAGGTGCTCTGGATGATCTGGCTCTCGGGGACCACGTATTGCTTCATCACCTGCTGGAGCTTCTCGGTAAGGTTCTCGAGCTGATAGGGCATGAGCCAGGTCAAAAGGGAAATCATGAAGGCGAGCATGGGCACCAGGGAAATCATGCTCCGGTAGGCCAGGGCGTTGGCCTGATAGGGCCCCCTGTTCTCGAAGAACAGCTTGACCGTCTGGCGCATGACCCGATACCAGTACCGGGGCTGTTCCTTGGCCTCGACGTAGACGCCCGAGGGCCCTAGTTCCTTGATCCTGTCGGAAAAATCCTTCGCCGCCAGGATCGCGTCGCGGACTATGGATTGGTTCCCGTTCAAATCCGACTCCATCCAGATTGTAGCAGATTTACTCCGGCGCCAATAGGCCCGGCCTCGATAAAAATCCTCTGGTCTTCCCGGACCCGAGGCCCCAGGTTTATCTCTCAGCGCAAAAGTGACTCATAAAGCTCCCTATGCCTCTCGATCATCCGCGAGATGGAGAATTCCCTCGATACCCTCTCGCGTCCGGCCCGGCCCATGGCTTCACTTCTTTTCCGGCCCAGAAGCAGGGCGGCCGCCGCTCGCGCCAGTTCTCCAACGTCGTCCGGCTTGACCAGGATGGCCGTTTCTCCCTCGGCCGTTCGCTCGATCCCGCCGGCCACGACCGCCTCGCCGGTCCCGTCAACCTCCGTCGCCACCACGGGAACGCCCGCGGCCATGGCCTCGAGCGCCACGTTGGGCATTCCCTCCCACCGCGAGGGCAAGACGAAAAGGTCGAGTCCGGCTATGAACTTTGCAGCGTCGCCGTATTGCCCCAAAAACGATATTTTATCTTCCAGTCCCAGGTCCTTGGTCAAGACCTCGAGAGCCGACCTTTCCGGCCCGTCCCCCGCTATGGCCAACCGAACGTTCGGCTCCAGACTCAATATCTCGGGCATGGCCTTGATCAGAAGGTCCACTCCCTTTTGTAAATGGAGTCTGCCCAAGCTCCCGATAAGGAGACAATCATCGGGAAGACCCAGTTCCTTTTTAAGCGACGTCCGGTCGGCCTCGAGGAAGGGGCCCACGTCAACCCCGTTCGGGATAACGGTTACCTCGCCTTTAAGTCCCAGCCGGGCCGAGTAATGATCGGCCACTGCTTGGCTCACGGCCGCGTATCTCGTCACGAGTCTCCTGGTTAGCTTGTCGACGGGATATTGGAAGAGGCGCTCCCGCTCGATCACGCGGAGGCTCGAGACGTTGGCGCGAACGCCGGCGACGCCGGCGGCCAGTCTTCCCAGCAGGTTGGCCTGGAACAGCCAGCAATGGAGGATATCGGGCGGGTCCGTCCTCAATTCCTTCACTAACTTTGTAAACGCGGGAACAAGATATAAAGGATAAGCGGCCCCGACGGAGGGGGGAAGGCCAAGAGACAAGACCGGGACCCCGGCGGCCTCGATCGCCCGGGCCGTCGCGCCGGGCCGCTTCATGACGATGACCCGGAAAGAGAAGCGGTCCCCATCCAGGCGCGTGACGATCTCGAACAGCGCCTTTTCCGCGCCTCCCACCCCGGAGTCGGTGATCAGGCAGTCGATCCTCGCCTTCTTTACGCCCAAGGGCTTCCCTCTTTGCGGCGACGGTAAACAAGGGCCGCCTCCGCGGCGGACGGACCGCCCAGCGAGAGAAAAAGCAGTCCCCACGCGCGTAACGCGGCCGGGTGAAGCCTGAGCGCGGACAATAGCTCCGAGCGGGCGTGGGCCGAGTCCAGCGCCGCCAGCATGCGCACCGCGCTCTCGAGGTAGCAGTTGGCCCTGGCTTTTTTCAGGACGCCGGCGGGCAGGTCGGGACGGAGCTTCGCCGCCCTCGAAACCACGAGGAGGCTATCTTCCCTCATGGCCATGCCCCGAGTATGCACCGTGCCGCCCTCTTGCCTGCGGTAATCGACGCTGACCTCGGGGACGTGGACCGCCGGCCACGAGTCGAGCACTCGGAGCCAAAGGTCCCAGTCCTGCCCGCTTTTAAGCCCGGGAAGAAACCCGCCCACCTTATCGATGCAATCCCGTCTGACGGCGGCCGAGCTGGTGGTGATATTGTTGGCCAGAAGGCAGGTGATAAAGGGATCGGGTCCCGGGTCGGGCGAGCGCTTGATCTTCAACTCGGTCCCGGCCGCGTCGATCACCATGGCGTCGGCGTATACTATTCCCGCCTCGGGCTCGGCCAGGATGGCCTTCTCGAGCCTTTCCAGATGGCCCGGCCTCCAGCGGTCGTCGGCGTCGAGAAAGGCTATCCAGTCTCCCCTCGAGGCCTCGATCCCGGAGTTGCGGGCCAGGGACACGCCTTTGTTCTCTTGCCTTACAACCAGCGCCTTGTCCGCGTATTCGGCCAGGACCTCGGGCGTGTCGTCGGTAGAGCCGTCGTCCACCACAATGACCTCGAAGTCCGGTCCCACCTGGGCCAGGGCGCTCGAGACGGCCTCGCCCACCCAGGCGCCGCGATTATAGGCGGGTATGACCACGCTGAAAAGAACGCTGTTTGTACGCCGTTGCATTTGCCTCAGCCGGTTTTATCCCGCTTGTCCGAGCCCTTTGCCTCGCGCCTTTTTCCCGGACTCGAATTCCTTCACGATCTTTTTAAAGCGAGGCCCGTCGGTCAGTACCTCGAGGGCCGTAAGGGCAAGGAGTATGGCCCCCTCCCGAACGGCCTTTTTTCCGGCCTTGCCGCCTGCGGCCTTCTCGAATTCCCTGGTGTGTATGGCCACCTCGTGGGGCGCCGAGATGGGAACGTGGGGATGGATGCAGGGCAGGGCCTGGCTGAGGTTTCCCACGTCCGAGCTTCCGATGTTCTTGTCCTCGGGCCCGTAAAAAGGCTCGAGGCCGAGGGCCCTCACGTTTTCCTCGTATATGGCCGCCAGTTCCCGGTTGACCAGGAACGGGGCCACCAGCGGCTCGGGACGGCGGATGGACAGCCGGCATCCCGTTGCCTTGGCCGCTCCCCTGGCGCAGGCGTCCACTTTCATGGCCGCGTCGGCCAAAACGTCCAGGTCCAGGGCCCGGACCATGCAGCTTATTTCCGACCTCTCCGGGATAATGTTGGCCGCCTTGCCTCCGTCCCTGATAATGGCGTGCACCCTTACCTCGTCCCGAAGCTGCTGCCGGAGGGCGCTCATGCCCGTGTAAAAGAGGACCGCCGCGTCGAGGGCGTTCACTCCCCCCTCCGGGAAAGCCGCGGCGTGTGAGGCCTTGCCTTTAAAAACGTATTCCACCTGCATGACGCCGAGGAACAGCCGGACCACCTGCCGCTTGCTCGAGGGATGGACCATCATGGCCGCGTCAATGTCCTCGAACACGCCGGCCTCGAGCATGGATATCTTGCCCACGCCCGCCTCCTCCGCGGGGGTCCCGACGACCGACGCCGGCAGCTTGGGGAAAAGACCCGCCAGGGCCGCGCCCGCGCCGGCGGCGGCCGCGGCTATCACGCTGTGGCCGCAGGCGTGGCCGATGGCCGGCAGGGCGTCGTATTCCGCCAGGATGGCCGCCCGAGGCCTTTTGGCCGGCGGCCCGGAGTCGGCTCGGAAGGAGGTTGGGAGTCCCGCCAGTCCCCTCTCGACCATGAAACCCTTGAGGTCCAGGAAGGAACACAAGGCGTCCGCGGCTTTTATTTCCTGGAGGGAAAGCTCGGGTTGAAAGTGGATGGTCTGGTGAAGGGTCTCGAGTTCGGGCATGATCCCGTCCACGAAATCGACGATTTTTTTTCTTGTCTGGTCGTTGTTTTTACTCATGGGCACAGGTTATCACAGGCGGGGCCGCCAAGCCAAGGACGAGACCGCCGCCGAGGAACCCCTTAATTATCAGGCATGAATATAAAGATCCCCTTCAAAAGGCTATAGCCGATTGTCCGGCTGGAGGATATGAGTTAAAATAATAGTTTAGTCTAGTGGGGGACCATGGATGAGCGGGAACAAAAAGCGTAAAAAGGACGTCTTTAACTTTGAGAAGTCCCTGGCCCTTCTCGAGGAGAAGGTCAGGTCCCTCGAGTCGGGGGAGCTGACCCTGGAGGACAGCCTGAAGGCCTTCGAGGACGGCGTGGGTCTGGTCAAGTCCTGCCGCGATTATCTCGAGGAAGCCAGGATCAAGGTCGAGGTGCTTCTGGGGGAAGAGGACGGGTCCCCCATCATCGAGCCTTACGAGGAGGACGTCGAGGATGAAGATGACGAGGAAGAGGAGGATGAGGATTGAGCGGAACGCGCGAAGAATTCAACCTTAGCGTCTACCTCGAGAAATGGCGCGGCAAGGTGGACTACGTCCTCGACAAGGTCCTTCCCCCCGCGGGTAAACGGCCGGCCGCCCTGCACGAGGCCATGCGCTACAGCGTTTTCGCCGGCGGGAAACGAATAAGACCCATCCTGAGCGTGGCCGCCATCGAGGCCTTGAACGGAAACGGAGAAAACGTTCTCCGCGTGGGCGCGGCCATCGAGATGGTTCACGCTTACAGCCTTATTCACGACGACCTGCCGGCCATGGACAACGACGACTTGAGGAGGGGCAAGCCCACCTGCCATAAAAAGTTCGGCGAGGCCGCGGCCATACTGGCGGGAGACGCCCTTTTAACCGACGCCTTCGGGATCATCGTCACCGACCAAAACCTGGACCCCTGGATTAAGAACGTTTTTATTGCGGAGTTGGTCCTGGCGGCCGGGAGCTCCGGCATGGTGGGCGGCCAGGTGGTTGACATGGAAATGGAAAAACAGAAGTACGATAAGATCGACCTCGATTTCATACATGAGAACAAGACGGCGAAAATGATCGCGCTCTCGGTGGTGGCGGGGGCCATGATCGGGAACGCCGACGAGAAGGAACTGGACGCCATGCGCGGGTACGGCAAGTCCCTGGGTCTTTGCTTCCAGATAGTGGACGACGTTCTCAACGTGGCCGGCGGCAAGGAGACCGGAAAGGGCGTGGGCACTGACGCCGAAAGGGGCAAGGCGACCTATCCCGCCCTGATAGGTCTGGACAAGTCCAGGGAAAGGGCAAGGGCGCTTCGCGACGAGGCGCTCGAGTGCCTTTGTGTTTTCGACGACCGGGCCGAAGCTCTTCGGGAGATCGCGAGGTACGTGGTGGCGAGAGATCGCTGATCTCTTGACGCCGACCGCGATCGAGATTGGCGGCGGCCGGGGGCGTCCCTCTGGGGGAGGGAACATGAACAAACCGAAAAGCGGCAAGCTTTTGCCTCGGGTTGACGACCCGTCGGACCTTCGCGGCCTTGACAGGGAGGACCTGACCAGGCTGGCCGACGAGATACGCGAGGAAATCCTCTCCGCCATATGCACCACGGGCGGCCATCTGGCCTCGAGCCTGGGGGTGGTCGAGTTGGCGATAGCCATCCATTACTCCTTTAACACGCCCTACGACAAGGTCATATGGGACGTGGGCCACCAGACCTATCCCCACAAGATACTGACGGGAAGACGGGAGAGGTTTTCCTCCATACGCTGCCACCAGGGCCTGTCGGGGTTTCCCAAGCGGAACGAGAGTCCTTATGACGCCTTTGGAACGGGACACGCCTCGACCTCCATTTCCGCGGCCATGGGCATGGCCGAGGCCATCAGGCTGTCGGGCAAGTTCAACAACGTGATAGCCGTCATCGGCGATGGAGGCCTCACGGGCGGCATAGCCCTCGAGGCCCTCAACCAGACCCGGGCGGACGATTACAACCTCAAGGTCATCCTCAACGACAACGAGATGTCCATCGCCCCCAGCGTGGGACAGCTCTCGACCTGGCTGTCCCGCTCGGTGGTTTCCAAGCCCGCCCTCAAGGCCGTCCGCGTGGCCAGGCGGGTGGCCGAGCCGCTGCCCGAGTGGCTCTTCGAGGAACTCAGCTACCTGGGCAAAAGGTGGCGGCAGAGCTTTTTGACCTTCTGGACGCCGGGTACCCTGTTCGAGGCCCTCGGCTACCACTATATTGGACCGGTGGACGGGCACCGGCTGGACCAGCTTTTACCCGCCCTCGATCACGCCAAGGAAATAGACGCCCCCGTGCTCGTGCACGTTATGACCACCAAGGGCAAGGGCTGCGCCTTCGCGGAGGAACACCCGTCCACTTTCCACGGCATCGGGCCCTTTGATCCCGAGACGGGCGAGACGCCCGCCAAGGAGGGACCGCCCTCCTACACGGGAGTCTTCGCCAAAACCATGCTCGAGCTTTTCGAAAGTAACGAAAAGCTGGTGGCCATAACCGCGGCAATGCCGCAAGGGACGGGCCTTGACAAGGTGGGAAAGAAATATCCCGACCGCGTCTTCGACATGGGCATCACCGAGCCTCACTGCGTGACCTTCGCCGCCGGCATGGCCTGCGAGGGATACAGGCCGGTGGTGGCCATCTACTCGACTTTCCTGCAAAGGGCCTACGACCAGATCATTCACGACGTGGCGCTGCAGAAACTGCCCGTCATTTTCTGCCTCGACCGGGCGGGGCTGGTGGGGGAGGACGGGCCCACCCACCACGGGGCCTTCGATATTTCCTACCTGAGGGCCGTGCCCAACGTGCAAATCCTGAGTCCTTCCGACGAGAACGAGCTCCGGGCCATGCTTCACGCCGCGGCCTCGCGCGACGGCGGCCCCATCGCCATCCGCTACCCTCGCGGCCGTGCCCTGGGCGCGCCCATGCCGGAGGAGCCGCCCCCTATTCCCTGGGGCAAGGGCGAGTTGAAAAGGGAAGGCAAGGACCTGGTCATCATCGCCGCGGGCAACATGGTGGCTCCCTCGCTGGAGGCCGCCGCTCTCCTGGACTCGGAGGGCATTTCCGCGGCCGTAATCAACGCCCGATTCGTCAAGCCCCTCGACCGCGAACTTATCCTGGAGTGGGCCGAGAGAACGGGCCGGGTGGTCACGGTGGAAGAAAACGCCCTGGCCGGCGGTTTCGGATCGGCCGTTATCGAGACCGTCCTCGACGCGGGGCAGTCCGCGGCTTTCCGCCGGATAGGCCTCGAGGACGGGTTCGTCGAGCAGGGCCCTCCGGCCGCCTTACGACGCGAGTTAGGTCTGGACGGCGAGGGCATAGCCTCGAGCTGCCGCGATTTTATTCAGGGAAAACGGGCCCGCAGGAAGGTCCTTACTCCCGTGTAACCCCGCCATGTCTTCCCCCAAGTCCCTCCGTCTGGACCAACTGCTGGTGGAAAGAGGGCTGGCCCAAAGCCGCTCGCTCGCCAGGTCTCTTATCATGTCCGGCGCGGTGCTGGTCAACGGCGAGGTAAAGGACAAGGCCGGGACCCCGGTCCGGCATGACGCGGCGGTCGAGCTCAAGGAAAAACCGAGGTACGTAAGCCGCGGAGGGTTGAAGCTCGAGGCGGGCCTTGATGGCTTTGGCGTCGATCCGTCAGGATTGACCTGCCTGGACGCCGGGGCTTCCACCGGCGGCTTCACCGACTGTCTTCTGCAAAGGGGGGCCGCAAAAGTATACGCCGCGGACGTGGGAAAGGGCCAACTCGACTGGCGGCTTCGAAACGACGGGCGAGTGATCGTATTGGAGGGAGTCAACGCCAGGAACCTGGATCGCGAGATCATCCCCGAGGAAGTATCTTTGGCGGTCGCCGACGTTTCCTTTATTTCCCTCACCCTGGTGTTGCCGGCCATAACTTCCCTTCTCGGTGAGACGGGAAATATCATCGCCCTGGTCAAGCCCCAGTTCGAGGCCGGCAGGGAAAAGGTGGGCAAGGGCGGCGTGGTGCGCGACCCGGAGATTATCCGGCAATGCGTGGACGACGTTTCGAGTTTCGCCGCGACGATCGGGCTTGCCGAGGCCGGGCGCCTGCCCTCCCCCATCAAGGGCCCGAAGGGAAACCAGGAATGGCTGATTCACCTGATACTTGACTGACCGATAATATCTAAATCCGAGAGTCGGTGGCCGCCGAACGTTTGGCTTTTTAATAGCCTTGGCGAATAAGCATAATCCGCGCCAAGAGGAACATGGAAAAACGAGCCTTATTCAATTCCCGTTATTATTGGCTTCTAGAATGGCGTCGGCCACCTCGTTGGTATAGGCAACGGCCCCGTCGGCGGTGACGTGATCGAGGTTTTGCAGTTGTTCCAACGGGAAAGGGAAGGTTTTTTCCAGAATGATTACCCTCTCATTTCCCGCGACGGCCGATTTCAACTCCGCTTCTATTCTTTTCATGTTGCCCTGAAAATTCGCGTCATCGTTCAATTTTTCATAGACCGGTCCATTGGCGATATACACCTTGAACTTATGTTCATCGGATATTTGGGAGATGATTTTAAGACTTTGGAGATTTATCGAGGAGAGGCTCAATTCCTTTTCAATTTTTAATAAATGGCCGGCATAGTCCCTCTCGACGTTTTCAGGCATCGCATCCAGTTCCAACATGAATCCATCCTCGCTTAAAATCCATGGCTTAATTCCCGGGAATCCGGGATATCCCAGGAAGCCTTGAAAGACCTCCGCCATAGCCGACCTTTCATACAGCAGCGGCGCTCTCTTTCCGAGGAAAAACAACGTTTTTTGTTTGGCCGTAAACTTTTCGAGAATACCTTTCCGGTTTATTTCACGCCAGTCCAATGGAATCTCGGCAAGGGCAAGAGCGTTGGCTTCCCTCGGCCAGACGTCATAGGCGTGGACCAGCAAAATATTTCCCGGAGGTCCGTAAAGCTCGACGTATCTTTCCAACATCAACGCGTCGTTAAAAGCGGTAAGAGTTCCAACGGTGCACAGGTTGATCGCCTTTCCTCCCATTCTTCCAGAGAATATCCTGGGCTCGAGACCCTGGTTGCCGTTCGAGTCGCCAAGCACCAGCCAATCGACCTCGCCCGCGCTCTTCAGTAGCTCCCATTTATATCGGATCAGATAATTCCCTCGGTTGGGAGTGTTATTATCGAGATACCAAACGGCGAATAAGTTAAATAAGAAAGTGATAATCATAACTCCGGAAACGTTCGCGAACACGGTCCGCAAGGGGACCTCCGGACAGATTTCCTCAGGAAGATAGGTTTTCGGCATGACGGGTCTCCCGTATATTCCATGCGTGACATGTAAACGGAAAATTTACTCTCTTCATCATCCACGTCCTTAAAACTGGAAATAAATAAACTCCGGGGACTCGCGCACCCCGAAAACCGCGATCCCCACGAATAACAGCCCATAGACTGGTATCCTGATTATTGGACTCGAGTTGCATATGACGTTTAAATCCTGAGAAACGTACTGGGCCACCTGGACGGCCAGCAAGGGAACAGCGTAAAAGGCTATCTCCCAAGCCAGGGCCGCCGTGCCGTCGGAGGCGAGAAGGGAGGCGTTGGAAAACATGTACATGATCTGATGGGCCGAACCCGATCTGAATATGACCCAGCCCACAAGAGCGAAGAAAAACATGGCCGCCATTTTCAAGCACGTTACCAGGCGGGAATATTCCCCGCTCCAGGGGGCGGCAATGGCCGGACGCCTCTCGAAACGCCTGTAAAGCGCCAGCAGAATTCCATGATAGGCTCCCCATAAGACGAAATTCCAGGCCGCCCCGTGCCAGAGTCCTCCCAGCAGCATTGTTATCATCAGGTTCCTGTAGGTGTTTAGGGACCCTTTTCGGTTTCCCCCCAGCGGGATATAAAGGTAATCCCGAAGCCAGGTGGAAAGGGAAATATGCCACCTTCGCCAGAAGTCCGTCGGATTGATAGCGAAAAAGGGCAGCTTGAAGTTGATCATAAGCTCGAAACCCATGAGCTTGCTCAGTCCCCGCGCCACGTCGGAATAGCCGGAAAAGTCGCAGTAAATCTGGAACGTGAAGGCCAGACCGCCAAGGACCAGGTCAAGACCCGAATACTCGCCATAGTTGTTGAATATCTGGTCGGACAATAAGCCAAGATTGTCGGCGATAACCATTTTCTTGAAATAGCCCCATAGCAGGAGATAAAGCCCGGCGTTTATTCCTCCCATGGTTATGGATCGAGGTCTTTGCATTTGAGGCAGAAGGTTTTTGGCTCTTTCGATGGGACCGGCCACGAGCTGAGGAAAAAAGGCCACGAAAAGGGCAAAGTCGATCAAATCTTCACAAGGTTCGAGCCTTTTTTTATAGACGTCCACCACGTAACCGATCGATTGAAAAGTAAAAAAGCTTATGCCCACCGGGAGAAGCAGGTTTAGAGTCACCGGATTCATTTTCAGACCCAGCAAATTAAACAGGTCCGCCGCGCCGTCCATAAAAAAGTTGAAGTATTTAAAGACGCATAAAACCCCCAGGCTGAAAACGACGTTGGCGGCAAGGAGGAGTTTCCTTTTCCTTTTTCCTTCCTGGCTACGGTCGGTAACGCGGCCAATGTGGAGCGCGCAGTAGAAAGACACCAGGGTAACAAGCCAGATAAGTCCGAGGTATTTATAGTCCCAATAACCGTAGAAAACGTAGCTGGCCACGAGAAGAATAATGTTTTGCGGTTTTTTGTGCCTGTATAAAAAAAGATATATCGCGTAGACGACAATGAAAAAAACTATAAAGGTCAAAGAGTTGAATAGCATCTAGGGTTTTCCGTGGATTTGGGATTTGAAGATTCTATCACCTGGCCGGTTTTTCGGCAAACCTCAGAAACCTCTGGAACGTGTTTTTCTTTATTCGCGCGGGAAGATAATCATCGTTCACGCTTGCAATCCTTTCCAGTTGGGAGGAAAATATGCGGGCTATGGTAATTAAAGAAACAAGAAAAACCAAGATCGTCTGCACCATCGGCCCGGCCAGCGAGTCGGCGGCGGTGCTGACGCGGCTGGTTCGGGAGGGCATGGACGTCGCCCGTCTGAACTTTTCCCACGGCGACCACCGGGAGCACCGGGCCAAGCTTAAGCTGATCAGAAAGATTTCGGAGAGCGTTGGCCGGCCGGTGGCGGTGATCCAGGACCTGTCCGGTCCGAAAATCCGCACGGGCGAGCTTCCCCCCGAGGGTTTCGCGGTATCCGCCGGCGACGAGGCCCTTTTATGCGGCCGGCGCAAGACGCTGCGCGACGGAATCATCCCCGTCAGTTATCCGCGCCTTGCCGGAGACGTCAAGGTGGGCGACGCCATTCTTTTGGCCGACGGCACTATCGAGCTGAAAGTCACGAAAATCGAGGCGGGCCTCGTCAAGTGCCTGGTGATCGTGGGAGGCGTCATAGGCACGCATAAAGGCGTTAACATTCCCAGCGAGGCCCTTTCAGTCTCGGGCCTTACGGAAAAAGACCTCGCCGACCTCGAGTTCGCGGCCAAGGAGGACGTCGATTTCGTGGCCCTGTCCTTCGTAAGAAGCGAAAAGGACGTGCTAAAGCTCAAGAAAATTCTTAAGAAGCGCGGCAAGGAAATTCCGGTCATCGCCAAAATTGAAAAACCCCAGGCCCTCGAGCGGATCGACCGTATTATCGAGGCTTCCGACGGGATCATGGTGGCAAGGGGCGACCTGGGCGTCGAGATACCCCTCGAGGAAGTGCCGGTGGTGCAGAAGATGCTGATCCGCAAGTGCAACCAGACGGGCAAGCCCGTCATCACTGCCACCCAGATGTTACGGTCCATGGTGGACAGCCCGCGTCCGACTCGCGCGGAGGTAAACGATGTGGCCAACGCCATTTTCGACGGGGCCGACGCGGTCATGCTCAGCGAGGAGACGGCCTCCGGCAAGTACCCCGCCGAGGCGGTCAAGGTGATGAGCAAAATAGCCAAGTCGGTGGAAAAGGAAATCGCGGAAAACGCGCCTTTAAAGCCGCCTTACCCCTCGGACGACGCCGTGCCCGACGCCATCAGCTACTCGGCTTACCTGATGGCCGAGGACCTCGAGACCAGGGCCATCATATGCCCCACCCGGACCGGGGCCACGGCCAAGCGCATCTCCCGGTACCGACCCGACCCGCCGATCCTGGCGCTTACGCCCCTGGTCGAAACCCAGCGTCGTCTTTGCCTTACCTGGGGGGCCATACCGGTCAGGACCAATGAGCTTGGCATGGAGGGGGACATCACCGAGGAGGCCCTTGAATGGGCCAAGAAAAAGCTGAACCTGAAGAAAGGGCAGCGAATAATCATTACCGCCGGCACCTCGACCTCGGACCCCGGCTCCACCAACACCATAAGGCTCGAGACCATCTAAGAAAAAAGAGAAAAGAAAACGCGACCCTGGGCCGCGCTCTTCTCATTTTCTCGTTAAGGCGTGGTTTTAGTCTTCCACTATCCCCTCCTTAAGAGCGTTCAAATCGTGGACGGGGACCGACTGGATGCAGTCACGATCGGGATTGTACATCACCCGATAGGTCACCCCGAAGTTGCATTGCTCATACATATGCCGCCATCCCCGGACCACGCTGGGGCACTCGTCGTTGAAACAGATATAATAGTACTCGCTGTCCCACTCGAGGAACGGGTCCTCTGGAACTTTCCATTTCTTCATGCGCGCCCCGCAATGAGGGCACTTAAGATTATGTTTTATATCGGCTTTTCTGCGAACGACCTCTTTCTTTTCCACTTTGGCGGGAAGGTCCGATTCCAGCTTGGGAAGTTTTGTGACGCCGCCCTTTTTCTGAGCGTAAAGAGCAAAGACGGGGTCGCTGGGAACGCCAAGGGAATAGTACTTGTCGTCCTTAGGCCTTGGCCATCCCATGGAAATATAAAGCTCGGGTTCGTCAAAGGCCCCTGACGCCGTGAAATATTCCCGCGCCAGCTCGACCCTTTCCTTTTCAGTCGCTTCCCTCCAGATTTTAACGACTTTTTTAGGAAACCACCGGTTCGAGAAAATCACCAGGAAAAGCCCGCCCGGCTTCAGGACCCTGCCAACCTCCTCGAATAAATCGAAGGGCCTCGTCATGTAGTCCACGGAAACCACGTTAAGAACAACGTCAAAGGAATTGTCGAGAAACGGGAGCTTGGGATCCACGTTAAGATCATGCATTACCGCCTCGGTCACGGCCGGGTTATGTTCAAGCTCCCGCCGGTTAAGACCCAGCCCGACGACCTTGGCCGGGCGGACACGGTCGGGAATATGGGACTCCCATCCAGCCATAAGGTCCAGGATAACCGGTCTTTTATCGGTTATGAGCTTGCCGATTATCTCACTGACTTTATCCCTGGCCCTCGAGTCGAGGTGATGTACAAATCTGTCAATTTCGTAAAAACTGGAATCATCCCTTTCGTCCTCTCTCTCGAAAGCGTCCTTTTCTCCCAGGAAATTTATAATAGAAGTCAAGTCTTCACATTTACGTACCGCGTAAACCATCATTTTACCTCCTGATATTAGTTTATAATCCGGTTAGTTACGAGTATTTTTACCCTCAATTCAACCACCCCCTTTTTCAGGTTTGCCTTTAACCAATTTCCAAGCGGCCGACTAGGAAATTAAACAAATACCTGATTATAAGTTATGGCCTCTTCCGAGAATGTCAATGGATGAGATTGGCCGTTGATCCAGGCGATGTGAATCCCTTATCCAGAGTCCATTTCCAAACGGCTTCTCACTCTGACCGCTCATGCCGCCGCGTCCGATTAATATTTGGCAATGTTCACCCGACCTGTTAATATTAAACGCACACGGGAACTTTCCACGCCTTCCCCGCCATCGTCGCGAGGCTGGCATAATGAGATCAAAAATCCGAGCCTGGACCTTACAAGGTCGGCCAAGTTTCATCGAGGAGAACGGCATGAAACTCAAATTCATGGGGCTTCAGTTCTGGTTAGCGGCCGTCATTTGCCTGTTCATTTATTTTTCGCCTATAGCTGGCAAGGCACAGGACGCGGACGGAGACGGCATGCCCGACGCCTGGGAGAATTCTTACGGCTGCGTGCAGGCCAACACCGCGGATGACGGCGCCGACCCGGATGGAGACTCGCTCACGAACCTGGGCGAGTACCAGGCCGGCTCCAATCCCTGCGATGAAGACACGGACGGCGACGGCATGGACGACGGCTGGGAGAACGCGAACGCCTGCATGGACCCACTTGTGGGGGCGTCTTTTTTCTCGGTCGGAACGTATGATACTCCGGATTACGCGTATGGCGCGTATATTTCCGGCGATTACGCTTACGTGGCGGATCGCGGTTCCGGTCTTCAGATTATCGATATCTCCAATCCGGCCAGTCCATCCCTGGCGGGCGCGTATGACACCGCGGGTTACGCGTATGGAGTTTTTGTTTCCGGTGCTTACGCCTACGTGGCCGATTATACCTCAGGCCTTCATATTATCGATATCTCCAATCCGGCCAGCCCTTCCCTGACGGGAACATATGACACCACCAGCTACGCTTATGACGTTTTCGTGGCCGGCGATTACGCCTACGTGGCCGGTTACAGTTCCGGCCTTCAAATTATCGATATCTCCAATCCGGCCAGTCCGTCCCTGGTGGGAACATACGATACCGATGGTGAAGCGCATGACGTTTTCGTGGCCGAAGGTTACGCCTACGTCGCGGACGCCAACGCCGGCCTTCAGGTTATCGACGTCTCCAATCCGTCCAATCCGACCCTGGTGGATACGCATGAAACCGCCGGAAGCGCTCGCGGCGTTTTCATTTCAGGGGTTTACGCCTATATCGCGGATTATTCCAGCCTCTGGATCGCTGATATCTCCAATCCCTCCAGCTTGACCTTGGTGGGCGCATATAATACCACCGGTTTCGCCTACTCCGTTTTCGCGTCCGGCGGCTACGCGTACGTGGCCGATTACGGCTCCGGGATTCAGGTTATCGACGTCTCCAATCCGTCCAATCCGACCCTGGCGGCGACGTACGATACTCCCGGCAACGCCTATGACGTTTTCGTCAGGGGCAGTTACGTCTACGTCGCGGATTATTCCTCCGGCCTTCTTATATTGTCCGGCTTGGATCAAGATATGGACGCCGTCGTAGATAAATACGAATACAACCTCGGTACCGACCCCTGCGACACCGACACCGACGACGACGGGCTGACCGACGGCGAGGAGGTCAACGTCTATTCCACCGACCCGCTCCTTCCCGACACCGACGGAGACGGCATGACCGACGATTGGGAGGTCCTGTCAGGCGGGGCCTGCCTCAATCCTTTATCGGGAGACTCCTTGCTGGACGGCGACACCGACGGGCTAACCAACCTCACTGAATACGGCCTGGGGACCGACCCCTGCAACGAGGACACCGACGGAGACGGACTGACCGACAGCATGGAGGGCAACACCGCGGGGACCAATCCCTTATTGGCCGACACCGACGGCGACGGCCTGGCCGACGGCGAGGAGGTAAATACTTATTCCACCGACCCACTCCTTACCGACACCGACGGCGACGACATGGATGACGGGTGGGAGGTCCTGTCCGGCGGCTCGTGTCTCGATCCATTGGCGGGAGATTCCTTGCTGGACGGCGACAGCGACGGGCTAACCAACCTTACCGAATACGGCATGGGAACTTCTCCTTGCAATGACGACAGCGACGGCGACGGCATGGACGACGGATGGGAGACCGCCAACGCGTGCCTGGACCCCCTTGCTCTACCTTCTCCATTCGTCCTGGCGGGGACCTATAATACCCCGAGCTATGCCGAGAGAGTTTTCGTGGTCGATAGTTACGCCTACGTCGCGGATTATTCCTCCGGCCTTCAGATTATAGACGTATCCAATCCGGCCAGTCCGTCCCTGACGGGAACTTATAATACTTCCAGTTACTCCGAGGACGTTATCGTGGCCGGCGGTTACGCCTATGTCGCGGATTCTTCCTCCGGTCTCCTGGTTATCGATATTTCCAATCCATCCAGTCCGACCCAGGTTGGAGCGTATAATACAACGGGCAGCGCCCGGGGAGTTTTCGTGGCCGGTAGTTACGCCTACGTCGCGGATTATTCCTCCGGTCTTCAGGTTATAGACGTATCCAATCCCTCGAGTCCATCGCTAACGGGAACGTATGACACGACGGGCAACGCTCAAAACGTTTTTGTGGCCGGCGGTTACGCCTATGTCGCGGATTCCTCCTCCGGCCTTCAGGTTATTGACGTATCCAATCCCTCGAGTCCATCCCTGGCGGGAACCTATGACACTCCAGGAGTTGCCTATGACGTTTTCCTGGTCGGCGGCTACGCCTATATCGCGGATGCTTCCCCTGGTCTTCAGATTATAGACGTCTCCAATCCCTCCAGCCCATCCCTGGCGGGAACGTATGACGTCACGGGATCAGCCTACGGCCTCTTCGTCTCCAATGATTACGCTTATATCGCGGATTCCAGTCTAGGCCTTCAGGTTGTTGACGTTCTCAATCCTTTCAATCCGACCCTGGCGGGAACGTATGACGCTCCAACTGGCGCTTTTGGCGTTTTCGTTTCCGACGGCTACGTCTATCTCGCGAATTATACCTACGGCCTTCAAATACTATCGGGCCTGGATGACGACGCGGACACGGTCATTGACAGAGTGGAATACAACCTCGGCATGGACCCCTGCGACCCGGACACCGACGGAGACGGCCTGGCCGACGGCGAGGAAATGTATATCTATCCTACCGATCCACTCCTTTACGACACCGACGGCGACGGCATGAACGACGGTTGGGAGGTAATTTCCGGAGGCCCCTGCGGTCTCGACCCCATGGTGGGAGACTCACTGCTGGACGGCGACACCGACGGGCTGACCAACCTTACGGAATACGGTCTGGGCACCAACCCCTGCGGCGTCGACACTGACGGCGACGGACTGACCGACAGCATGGAGGGAAACACCACGGGTACCAACCCCCTGCTGGCTGACACCGACGGCGATAGCCTGAGCGACGGCGAGGAGATTGGTACCCATTCCACCGACCCGCTCCTTGCCGACACCGACGGCGACGGCATGGACGACGGGTGGGAGGTACTGTCGGGAGGCTCCTGTCTTGACCCCTTGGCGGGTGACTCAGCGCTGGACGACGACGCCGACGGGCTAACCAATTTGACTGAATACGGCCTGGGTACTTTGCCCTGCAATGACGACACCGACGGCGACGGCATGGACGACGGATGGGAGCACGCGAACGCCTGTATGGACCCCCTTGCCATGTCGCCTCTCACCCTGGCGGGAACGTACAATACCTCGGGCAACGCCCGGGGAGTCTTCGTGGCCGGAGGTTACGCTTATATAGCGGACAATACGCATGGTCTTAAGATTATAGACGTCTCCAGCCCGGCCAGCCCGGTCCTGACGGGGACCTATAACGCCGGGGGTTACGCCCAGGACGTTTTCGTGTCCGACGGTTACGCTTACCTCGCGGATTCAAACCCCAGCCTGCGGATCATTGACGTCTCCAATCCCGAAAGCCCCACCCTGGCGGGGACCTATAATACGCTCGATTACGCCTATGGAGTTTTCGTGTCCGGCGGTTACGCTTACGTCGTGGATGACGCGGCGGGCCTCCAGATTATCGACGTCTCCAACCCGGAAAGCCCGGCCCTCACCGCGCTGTATGACACCTCGGGTCACGCCTATGACGTTTTCGTGACCGGCGGTTACGCCTACGTGGCGGATTATTCCTCCGGCCTTCAGATTATCGACGTCTCCAATCCGGCCGGCCCGAGCCTGGCGGGGACCTATGACACGCCGGGAAACGCCTATGACGTTTACGTGGCCGGAGACTACGCCTACGTGGCGGATGACTCCCTGGGCCTTCAGATTATCGACGTCTCCAATCCGGCCAGTCCGACCCTGGCGGGAACATATGACACTCCGGGTTACGCCTATGGCGTTTTCGTCCTCGATAGCTACGCCTTTGTCGCGGCCGATTATTACGGACTTCATCTTATTGACGTCTCAAGTCCTTCCAGCCCCCGCCTTCTGGGAACATATAATACTCCCGGCGACGCCAACGGCGTTTTCATTTCCGACGGTTATATGTACGTGGCGGATTCCATTCACGGCCTTCAAATAATATCGGGACTGGATCAAGACTTTGACGCGCTATTTGACCTTACCGAGTACAAGTCAGGCACGGACCCGTGCGACCCCGACACCGACGACGACGGACTGACCGACGGCGACGAGGTCTATTTCCCTCCCAATGAGTTCACCTGCATGGCGGGGGACTCATGCGCGTCAGTCCCAAGCTGCACGATGCAGCGCTCCGACACGACCGGCCACAATTACCTTTTCTGCGAGAATGCCCTCAACTGGCAGGACGCCCGTGACTTCTGCCGGTTCTACGGCGGGGATCTGACGGCGGTGGGGGACTCGGCCGAGAACGCGTGGCTTATAAGCGGCCAGTCCGATTTCACGTGGATGGGATTCAATGACCTGGACCAGGACGGCGAGTTCGGCTGGGCCCATGGGGAGCCGACCACCCTGGACCCTCCCTGGTTGGCCGGGGACCCGACCGCGGGAAATTACTGCGTCGAGTGGCATTACTCCATGGGATTCGCGTGGCATAACGTTGACTGCGCGTCCAACTCTTTGCGCTTCATCTGTGAGGACGGCTTTGTCCTCAATCCTTTCGATCCCGATACGGACGCCGACGGCCTGGGAGACCTCTTCGAGTCGATATACGCCTCATGCCTCCATCCAAACGTGATCAATTCAGCGACCGCGGACGCCGACTCCGACGGACTGGACAACTTAACGGAAGACGCTCAAGGGACCGGTCCCTGTAATCCTGACAGCGACGGCGACGGGCTCAGTGACGGCGATGAGGTCAACGCCCACTCCACCAATCCCCTATTATCCGACACTGATGGAGACGGCCTTGACGACTACTGGGAGGCGACCTATTCACCGGGCTGCGGCATAGACCCGTTAGTCGGAAATTCCCTGTACGCGGACCTTGATGGAGACGGTCTTTCAAACATCGCCGAATTCAATTTCAATACCGACCCCTGCGACGATGACAGCGACGGAGACGGCATGAACGACGGCTGGGAGGCGAAATATTCATCGGGCTGCGATATCGACCCGTTGAGCGGAGACTCCCTGTCGGCCGACCCTGACGGCGACGGCCTTACGAACCTCGCCGAATCCAATTACGGCGCCAACCCTTGCGACGACGACACCGACGACGACGGCATGGACGACGTCTATGAGACAACGAACGCTTGCATGGACCCCGTTAATCCACCGCTTCCTTCTTCCCTGGCCGGAATATATGACACCACGTCTGGAAACGCCCAGGGAGTTTTCGTCTCCGGAAGCTACGCGTACGTGGCTGATGATTACTACGGCCTCAAGATCATTGATATTTCCAATACTGAAAACCCCACTCTGGCGGGAACGTATGACACTTCCAGCTACGCGGAAAACGTTTTTATTTCGGGTGACTACGCTTATATCGCGGATTATAGCGCTGGTCTTCAGATTATCGATATCTCCAATCCCGCGAGCCCGTCACTGACGGGAACATATGACACTTCCGGCTACGCGCGAAGCGTCTATATTTCAGGCGGCTACGCTTATGTAGCGGATTCCGGCGCTGGTCTTCAGATTATCGATATCTCCAATCCCGCGAGCCCGTCACTGACGGGAACATATAATACCCCCGATTACGCCCGCGACGTTTTCGCGTCCGGAGGCTACGCGTACGTGGCGGATGATTCCGCCGGCCTCCTGATTATTGACGTGTCCAATCCAGCCAGCCCCGCATTGACGGGAACATATGATACTCCCGGTTACTCCTACGGCGTTTTCGCGTCCGAAGGCCGCGCGTACGTCGCGGATGGCGCCTCTGGTCTCCTGATTATTGACGTGTCCAATCCAGCCAGCCCCGCTCTCCTGAGTACTTATGACACTCCCGGCTCCGCCCGTGGCGTCTTCGTTTCCTCGGAATACGCGCTTGTCGCCGATTATAGCTCCGGCCTTCAGGTCATTGACGTATCCAACCCTTTAATTCCGACCATGGCGGGAGAATATAGTCCTTCCGGCGTATATGCATATAGGGCTTTCAGGGCCGGCGGTTATACTTACGTCGCCGCCTCCGGTTCCGGCCTCCTGATATTGTCGGGAGACGAGGACGAAGATACCCTGCTGGATTTCGGCGAGTTCAGCCTTGGTTCCGATCCCTGCGACCCCGACGTTGACGACGACGGTCTGCTCGACGGGGTTGAGGCAAACTCGATCGGGACCGACCCCTTTCTTCCCGACACCGATGGAGACGGCCTGGAGGACGGTTATGAGGTCAACGTCCTGCAGACTGACCCTTTAAGCGACGCGGACCTTGACGGCGACGGTCTCACCGACTCGGAGGAGATACTGATCTGGGGATCCAACCCCTACGACGAGGACGAGGACAATGACGGCCTTTCCGATTATGACGAGCTAATGATCTACTTCACCTCACCCTGGCTGGCGGACACCGATGGCGACGGTCTTTCGGACTGGAGCGAGGTGATGCAAACGGGAACCGATCCGCTTGACCCGGATTCGGATGATGACGGGACCAGCGACGGCGACGAGGCTGAAGACACGTCACTGGCCGATCGGGACGGCGACGGCCTGCCCAATTCATGGGAGGACCGGAACGAGTGCATCGACGCGGCCGCCGGAGATTCCACCGCCGATCCGGATGGAGACTCCCTGACCAACCTGGAGGAATTCAACGCCGGTACTAATCCCTGCCTGGCCGACACCGACGGCGACGGCCTTGACGACGACCACGAGATCAATACGTCATACACCGACCCGACCAACCCCGACTCGGACGGCGACGGGCTTACCGACGACGTGGAGACGAACACGGGGACCTTCAACGGCTCGACCGACGCGGGCACCGACCCCAATGACCCCGACACCGACGGCGACGGCCATGGCGATGGAGCGGAAGTCGACGCGGGCTCGGACCCCACCGACCCGCAAAGTATCCCTTCCCAGCCCGCTTACCTCATCAACTACCAGGGCCGACTGACCGACGCCTCGGGCGTTTCAGTGGGCGACGCCGCCCTCTCCATGACCTTCCGCCTGTTTGACGTTCTTTCCGGTGGGACCGAGCTTTGGTCCGAGACCCAGACCGTCGGCGTCCAGCAAGGCATATACAACGTTTTACTGGGCGGCCAAACCGACCTCGATCCCGAGGACTTCATATCAAGCGCGCTCTATCTCGAGGTCGAGGTTGAGGGCGAGGTACTGACGCCGCGGTCGAGGATCACCTCCGCGCCCTCCGCCATGCACTCCTTCCGCGCCTTTGGAGGAAGGCTCGAGATGGACACCCGGCCAATCAGCGTCCCGACGGGCGCTTCAAGGGTGACCTTGGAGGTGGGCTTCAAGCGGGCGTTTAACGCGCCTCCACAAGTGATCGTTTCCTTCGGGGACGTCCTTGGAGACGGCAAGGTCAGCAATATCACGGCCACCGGATTTGAGCTTACCTTTGCTCCCTCCGAGGAGCTTGGCGAGGGGACGTTTACTTATCAGGCCTTCGGAAATTAAAGCATTAACGCGGCCGCGCCAAATTCAATCGGCCTCCCCCGGTCATGAGGGAGGCCGATTTGTTCGCGAAAACGAAACCGACGCGAGCGTATATAGGTCCAAATTCGGATTGGCTTAGATATGAACGGCCGGCTCAGTCCCCCTCCAGGCACTTGGCCCTTCTTTCCATGTCCTCTTTAAAATAGGTGCCGGGCACAAGCTCGAGGATTCTTTTCTCCGTCTCGGCCAGGTCACGGCGGGTCAAGTGAGCCAGTCGTATGGGTTGGAGGTTGTAAAGATAATCCGAGTCCTCGGGGTTCTCGATGTTATAGGCCCCCATCTCGATCACCTTGTCGAAAAGCGCCGTGCCCGGCGCGGGCGTGGTGACCGCGATGGACACGCTGTTGGGCCGTATGCGCTCGACCAGGCGCACGGTCATCTCCAGCTCTTCCCTGGTTTCCTCCGGGGCCCCCAGCATGAGGAAGGCGTGAGTTCCGACGCCCATTTGTCTGCAAAGGTCGAAGGCCGCTATGGTCTGCTCGACCTTGATATTTTTCCTGTAGAAATCGAGCACCTTTTGCGACCCGCTCTCGACGCCGAAGGCTAGGCCGCGAAGGCCGCACCTTATCATCTGCCCGATGAGGGGGGCGTCGACCTGGTCGACCCGGGCCTGACAGGAAAAGGTCGCGCTCTCGAGGCCTTGCCCCGCCATTTCCCGCTCGAAATCCACGAACCACTCCCTGCCCGCCAGGGCCATGGTGTCGTCTCTGAACAAAAAGGAATTGATTCCGTAATCCCGTTTTATGGAGGCCATCTCGCTTGCGATGCGCCTCACGCTCCTTCTCCGGATTTTCCTGCCGAATATTTTGTCCTGCATGGGCTTGCAGAAAAGGCAGTTAAAGGGACATCCCCTGGTGGCCACGACCCCGATTTGAGTAAGGTCCCGCTTGAAGTACTCGTCGTATTTTATCAGCGACCGGTCGGGGTCGGGCAGGTCGTCCAGGTCCGGCTCGAAGGGGCGCTCGGGTCCGAAGACGACTTTATCTTCCTTGCGCGCGGCCACTCCCGGCACGTCTCCCGGGAAGTCTCCTTTTTCCATGGCCCGGACAAGGTCCACGGCCGAGCGCTCTCCCTCGCCGATGACCACGGCGTCGAATCCCCTGGCCAGCGACTCCTCGGGCAGGGCCGTCCCGTGGGGGCCTCCCAGCACCACCGGGATTTCCGGCCTGGCCTGCTTGATCCTGTCCAGGACCCTGGCGGCCCTTCCGAAAAGAGCGGTCGAGGAGCTTATACCCACCATGTGGGCCCAATCCAGGGCCGCGTCGACCTCCTCGATGGGATCGAAGGTGAGGTCGATCATGCGGACCTCGTGCCCGTCCCCCGCGAGGGCCGCCGCCACGTGGCTGATGCCCAGCGGTTCCTGGAGCTTGCCAAAGGTGGGGTAGTCCCACCGAGGATAAACGAATACCACGTTCATGTGCCGCCTAACTCCTTGAGGACGACCATGGTGACCCCATCGCCCCCCTCTCCTTTTTGTCCGGGCCTGTATTCCTCCACGTAGGGGGAATCGGCCAGGAGCTCGCGAACGAACTGTTTGAGCGCCCCGGTCCCGTGACCGTGAATGACGAAAACGTTGGGCATGTTCCTTCTGCAACACTGATCCAGAAACGAGTCAACCTCCGTCTCCGCCTCGTGGACCCGCATGCCCCTTAAGTCAAGGGAATTGGATGACGTGGGCGGAAGCACGGGACTCGAGGTCCGGGCGTATTCCGAATAGACCGCGTCCCCCGACGGGGTTTTACCGGGAGCCGGCTCCCGCTTCTTCTTGGGCTTCTTGTGTAAAATGTCCCTTACCTCGGCCGGGCGCTTGGCGGGCGCCAGCCTTATCTTGCCCGCCTGCACCTTGACCTTGAGGTTGCCCATCTTGACCTTCACTTCCGTCGAGTCCAGCACCTTGCCCTTGGGCTTCTCGACGATTTCGGCCTCCATCCCGAGGGGGGCCACCCGCACCTTCGCGCCCTTGCTTATCTTGTTCCAGTCCGGCCGCTCTCCCGAGTCCTTTTCCGAGAAGGATGAGATGGCCGACTCGCGGACCTCCTTCAATCTCCGGCGGCCGTCGAGGGCGTCCTGGACCGAGCCGCCCCTTTCCTTGATCCCGTCGATAATGGCGTTCAGTTCCTCCTCCGCCGAGGTCACCGCCTGACGTATGCCCGCCTGGACCCGCGAATTGAACTCCTTTTCCCGGGCCATGGCCCGCTTGCGAAGCTCACGGTAGTCCTCCGCCAGGCGCTCGACCGACCGCCTCTCGGCCTCGAGCTCGGTCCTTTCCTCGTCGGCCTTTTCGAGCCGGCGGGACAGCTCGGCCAGAAGCGACTCCATGTCTTGTTTGGAGCCGTCCACCATCGAGCGGGAACGCTCGACGAGGGGAGCGGGAAGACCGAGGCGGGCCGCCACCTCGATGCCCAGGCTGCGGCCGGGGACCCCCGGCACGACGCGATAGGACGGCGTCAGGTTATCGGGGTCGAAGCTGAAGCCCGCGTTCATGAATCCTTTCCTCTCATGGGCGTAGGACTTGAGAGCGGGAAAGTGAGTGGTGGCCATAACCACGGCCCCCTTTTCCATGAGGGCCGACAATATGGACGCCGCCAGGGCCGAACCTTCCTCGGGGTCGGTGGTGCTCATGATCTCGTCGAAAAGCACCAACGAGCCAGGCCCCGCGGCTCGGTAAATCCCGATCATGTCCTTCATCCGGCTCGAGAAACTGGACAGGTCCTGGGAGATGTCCTGGCCGTCCCCGATCACCGAGAACAGGTCCTTGAACACGGCCAGGCGAGCCCCATCCTCAGCCGGCACGAACATGCCCGCCCTGCCCATGAGCGAGAAAAGACCCACCATGGTCAGGCTGACCGTCTTGCCCCCCGCGTTGGGTCCGCTCACCAGAAGGACCTTGACGTCCCCGCCCAGCTTGACGTCGTTGGGCACGACCTCGATCCCGCGTAGAGTCAGCAGGGGATGGCGGGCCTTTTTGAGGTCCATGATCCCCTCACCGTTCATGACGGGCCTTCCGGCCTTGAGATCGAGGGCCAGGCGGGCCCGGGCGCGGACGGCGTCCAGTTGGGTAAGGGACCTCTGGTCGGCCAGAATCACGTCGCCCTTTTCCGCGATGGAGGCGGCAAGTTCCCTTAATATCCGTTGAATCTCGGCCTCGATCTCGGCCTCGATCAGCCTGACCCTGTTGTTGGGCTCGACCAACTCGGCCGGCTCGACGTAGACGGTCTGGCCGCTGGCGGAGGTATCGTGGACGATGCCGTCGAATCTTTTCCTCTCCGATGCCTTTACGGGAATGACGTACCTTTGTCCCCTCTGGGTGTAATAGGAGTCCTGGAGGGGGGAGTCGCCTCCCGCTCTTGACACGATCTCGGAGAGCCTTCGGTGTATCCTTTCCTTGAGGGCCTTGTATTTCTTGCGCAAGGAGGATAACTCGGGACTGGCCGTGTCGAGGATCGAGCCGTCCCGGTCCACGCTCCTGGCCAGGGCCCTTCTCAGGTCCCGCGCCTCGTCCAGGGCGTCGGCCCACTCGTTCAGGAGCCGGGCCTCGGGATGGGCCTTGTAATAGGACCCGGCCTGGTTGGCGGCCGAGAGCACGTCCATTACCGCCACCATCTCCAGCGGCTCGGGCACGCCGTTGGCCCGGGCCGTCTCGACCAGGCGGGACACGTCCTTGATGGCCGCGGCCGGCGGCGGGTCGCCCAGGGCGAAGAGGGCGACCATCTCGGCGGTCTCGTCGAGGGCGCGGTTGCAGGACTCGGGGCCCTCGAAAAGGACCGGGTCCAGACACTCGGCCTTGCCCGGCTCGCTCGCGGCCCGGGCGGCGAGGGCGCCAAGGAGTTCGAGCCACCCTATCGAGGCCAGGGTCTTTCGATAAAGGACCTCCTTTTCCGGCGCGCCGGTATTGGGCTTTGTATCGGTCGGTTTCATTTTATCCTGGGCAGATAGGGCATGTGCGCGAGGACCCTCGCGTCGGCCATGGCTTCGTACTTAAGCGCGGTCCTTATCAGCGGCCCCGCGCCCGATGAGAAGGGAAGATGAAAAGGAAGGGACGGAAAGGACGGCCGCCCGGCGCGGGGCAGGCTGACCACCGGGACCCGCCTCGAGAGTGAAATCCCCGCCATTTCCTTGGCCCGCTCGACGGCCTTGATCAGGTGTCCCAACTCGTCCACCAGGCCCAGGCCCCTGGCCTGGTCGCCCGTCCATACCCGGCCCTGGGCCGCCTTCTCCATCTCGGCCGCGTCGCGCTTTCTCGACTTCGCGGCCTTGTCCACGAAAATCTTGTAGACCGAGTCCATCTCCCGGCGCAGCTTGCCTCGGAGCTCGGGGGTGAGAGGCCCGTAGTCGGTCACGAGGTCGGCGTGTTTTCCCCTGGCCACCCTTTCCTTCTTGATGCCTATCTTCTCGTAGAGGCCCTTGAAGTTCATCTTGCCCCCGATAACCCCGATGGACCCGGTAAGGGTGGTGGGCGAGGCGATGATCTTATCGGCGGGCATGGCGATGTAGTATCCGCCCGAGGCGGCCACGTCGGCCATCGATGCGATAACGGGCTTGGTCTTGGCCAGCCTTACCACCTCGCGCCAGATGAGGTCCGAATGCACGGCCGAGCCGCCGGGGCTGTCCACCCGCAAAACGGCCGCGGCGATCGAGTCGTCCTCCCTGGCCTCGCGGAGGGCCCGACGCAGAGTGTCCGCGCCGATGGTCCCGTCGCCCCCGCCGTAATACCTGCTTTCGCCGCCGTGGATGGGGCCGGAGGCGGTAATGATGGCCAGGGTCTGGAGCTTCCGCCAGGGATCAGCCATGGAGGCCCGGGGACCAAAGTACTTGAAGAACTTATCCAGGCCGACCCTCTTGACGGACAGGCCCATCCACTTCTCGATGTAGTCCTCCAGCTCGTCCTCATAAAGAAGGGCGTCCACCAGGCCCTCCTCCTTGGCCTCCTCCGAAAGCCAGGGACCGCCGTCGATAAGGCGGCGCACCTGGTCCTCGCTCATGCCCCGGCCCTCGGCCATGGCCTTTACCCACAGGCCGAAGATGCTGTCCAGCAGGGACTCGACCGCCTCCCGGTGGGCGCGGGACATGCCCTCGCGGGTGTAGGGCTCGATGGCGGACTTGTACTTGCCCGCCTGAAACATCTCCGGCTCGATGGCCAGCTTGTCCATGACCCCCTTGAAATACATGACCTCGCTGAGAAGGCCGGTAAGATAAAAGGGAGTACCGGGAGGGGCCACGACCTTGTCGCAGGCCGCGGCCAGTAGAAAGTCCACGTTCTCGGGCTGCTCGAGATAGGCGACCACGCGCTTGCCCCGGGCGCGGAAGCGGGCGATGGCCTCGGCCAGCTCGAAGGCCCGGCCCCACCCCAGGTCGTGTCTGGCCACCCGGAGGAGCGCGAGCTTGATCTGGGGGTTGTCCGCCGCCAGCTCGAGCCCGGACAGAAGGTCCCGCATGGTCAAGTGGGGCGCGGGCATAAGGCGGCGCCAGAGGCCGGAAAGGCCGGCCTCCTCGGGCACCTGGCCCGAGAGGAAGACGTCCAGGGCGTTAACGCTCGAGGCCCCGCGTCTCGATACCCAGGATGAAAGATTTGAAGCGCCGATGCCGGCGCTTCTTACCGTTTTGGATACTTGTCCCATGATTCGATTCTATTCGTTCACCTGGAGGTTTATATCCAGTATTTTGACGGGGGTGAGGGGCATATAGGGCCTGGGCTTTCCTCCCTTCGGCGTCACCTCGAGGGCGCCGATCCTTTCCACCGTGGCCATGCCCTCGTCCACCTCTCCGAACACGGAATAGAGTCCGTCCCGGAGCAGCCGGAGGTCCCGCAGGGTCACGTAGAACACGCTTCCCGCCTCGCTTTTTTCGTCCAGCGGGTTCCGGTCGAAGCCCACGGCCCCCTTGATATGGGGCGCGGAGGGCGACTCGAGGGCCACGCCGTAGCCGGGCCCGCCTTCCCCCGTTCCCAACGGGCATCCTCCCTCGATCCAGAAGCCGGGTCGTATCTCGTGGAAGGTCAGTCCGTCGTAAAAGCCCTGCTTGACGAGCTTGATGAAGTGCCTGCAGTTTTCCGGGGCCCACTCCGGATGAAGCTTGATCCTGAAGCTCCCGAAATTGGTTTTCACCACGGCCGAGAGCCTGGCCATGTCGGCCTCGGTCAATTCCTCGGCGCTCTTTTGCAGGACCGGGTCGTCGACCCTGGTTTTAGGATCGCATCCGGAGGCCGGAAAAAGCAATGCCAGCGTCGCGCATATAACAAATACACCGATTACTTTCTTCATGCTTTATCCACACCTCATATCAAGTTTTACGGCTTCTGTATCCCCGGGTCTTTAGAACTCGAAGTACGCCTTTCCCGCCGCGGGGGCCCCGATGAGGAGGTCGGCGTAGCCGTCGCCGTTATAGTCGGCCATTCCCGCGATGGAGGAGCCGAATCCGTCGCCGGGCTCATCGGAGGTAATCGACCTTGCTGGAGTCATGCCGTCAAGCACGGGCCCATAGTAGAAATAACAGGTCCCCTCCCCGGGCGCGCAGACGACCAGGTCGTCGATGGCGTCCGAGTTGAGGTCTCCCGGGCCCATGATCGCCGTCCCGAAACCCGCGCCCGCGTTGACGGCGGAAATGACCGCCCCCGCGTCGGCGTCGGTCCTTACAAGGCCGGGCTCGGCGTCGGGGGGGAAAATCACGCTGTTGCCGAAGAAAACGTAAACCGTCTCTCCACCCGCTATGGCTATATCGTTGTCCAGGTCCTCGGTATCCGCTCCCTCGAGCTTGGAGGCGGCCACGATGCTTTTGCCGAACCTCGCTCCCGGCTCCGTGCCGCGAATGACCACGTCGGCGTCCTCCGCCGCCAGGTCCAGAATAACGGGACCGTTTAGCATGGCCTCCTCCCAGTCGATCGCGCCCTCGAGGCCGCCGAAGAAAATATATACCGCGCCCGCGCCGCCGTTAAAGCCGGGCGCCCCGACGGCCACGTCGTTGATCCCGTCTCCCGATACGTCCCCCAGTGAGGCCAGGGTGAAGCCCAGACTGTCGCCGGCGTTCTCGGCCAGAATGATCGCGTCGGGCCTGGTGGCCATCCTGTCGCCTTTGAACACGTATACGGCCCCGCCTCCTCCCTTGCCGGGAGCTCCCACCATAAAGTGATACCTGGCGTCCCCGGCTTTCTCGAGGTTGAAGGCCGGACAAATCGAGGCCCCGAAGCGGTCACCGGCGCTGTCGCCCTCGATGACGAGGTCGGCGTCGGCGGTCGCATAGGCGGGATCCACGTCCTCGCCTCCATAGTACAGGTAAACCGCGCCGGCGTTGGCGGCCGCTCCGACGTCATGGCCCGGGGCGCCCACGGCGACGACGTTGTCCCCTCCGTAATTTACCAGGTACACTCCGGCGGCGGAGGACGCGAACTCCTCGGCCGGGTCCCCGGTAATGGTGGACAAGGTCCTCAGCCGGGGAATCACCCGCATCACTTTCAGCCCGTTCGGATTTTCCATCTTTTTAATCAGGTCTTCGGGTTTCTCGCCTCTCATTATCCTGGCCACGCCGGCAACCGGGTCGGCCACCAACATGTCGTATTCGTCATCGCCGTTCATATCGCCGGTGGCGGAAACCCTGGTCCCGAACCCGGGGGAGCCCGCGGTATCTCCGTCGTTGGGGTAGATGGTCACGTGAAGAATATAGCTTTGCACCGGGCCGACCACGTTGCTGAGGGGAGACTCGTGGGTCACGTCGTCGATGGCCCTCATCGCCAGCCAGATGGAATCGCCGGGGACCAGCCGGGGAAGAAAGCTTTGCTCGAGGCTTCCCGCGTCGCTCGGATAAGGCTCGCCCACGAGCTTGTGGGCGTCTTTCCAGCGGGTAAGGAAAGCGTCCTTGACCTCGCCCGTCCATCCCCAGTCCACAAGGTCCTGGCCCTTGATATAGCGAATGTCGTAGGCCGCGGCCCTTCCCGAGGTCCCGTCGTCGCCCTTGGCCGTCCAGGCCAGTATCCTGGTGTTGATCTCTCCAGAGGTGTCCCCCACCGTGACCCGCGCTCCGTTCCAGTCGAGGGCGTCGTACTGGCTGAAGAAATTCACGTCCTGGATGACGCCAGGTCCGGAGTCGTCCTCCTCGAATACGCAAGAAAACCCCATCAATAAGGCGAACTGGCACGCCGTAATCGCCACGATAAGGCAGATTTTGATTTTGTCCGGCAATGGCCTTGGTTCCATCCGGTCCCTCCCGGCCCCGGCAAGGGCCAATGGATTGAAAGTTCGCGATACCGGGCCGGAAACCTCCAGTTGACCCGGCGGTTTCGTTCGCGCTCGATATCCTGTATTTACCCGCGAGATACAAACATTGTAATTTGAATGTTCCCCTACCGCAAGGCGGGGACCTGGGAAGTGGAGGACCCGTTTCAGTCAGGGCACTCCGGGGGCGTCCCGGACGTTTCCGGGCACGATTTTTTCGCCTCTGTTGACAGCGTCAAGGTCCAGGTGCTAATTATTAAATAAGGAAGGTGTAAAATGAGTCCCACTATTTCGACCAAAAAGAGCAAGCAAAAACGGAAACTGGCCAAATCCAACCAGGCCAAGCGCCGTGAAAAGATCATACTACTTTCCGTTATCATCGGCGGTTCGGTAAGCGTCCTTCTCCATCTGTTCATCCAGATAGGGGTCGCGTCGAGCGCCGCGGACGAGCGGGAAAGCGAGATATATTACATGCGGGCCGACCGGGTGCTGGACCTCGAGGAGGACGCGGCCAAGTTCGAGCGCGAGCTTCGAGTGGCCAAGAACGCCTCGACGGAAAACACCGCCGGCTTGAAAAGGGCCAAGGAGTTCGAGCGCCGCCGGGCGCTGGACCCGGCCTTCGCCGTGACCGATTTCGAGAAGAACATGCTCGAGATGCAGCGGATCGGCCAGGACCCGAGCGTTGCTCCCAACGAGGCTTTGGAGCGCATAGCCAAGCTGGCGAGCCCCCCCAAGTCGGGAGTGGGCGTGTTCGAGGACGGGGAGGGCCTTTACCGGGTCGAGGTCGCCTTCCCCTACGGCAAGGTGGTGGAGGACAACGCCAGGATAGAAAAGGACCTTGACGGCATATACCTCCAGGTGCGCCGCGAGGCCGCGGGCATAGCGCGGGACATTCTTGCCTTTGGCGCCGGCCGCGGGGTCACGGGCGTGACGGTCAGTTGCCAGGACAACGTGACTATCAAGGGGCGGGAAAAGGACAAGCGCAAGGAGCGCCGGGACATGTACATTATCTCGGCCGTCCCCGGCGGTCTGGACTGGTCGGCCATGAGCAGGGGCGAGGCGGAGAAGGCCTGCAAAAAGGTACGGGACGTGTTCCCCCGCATGTTGAAGAACCGTTGAGGTATGCAAGATGATTCAGCGATTGATCGGCGTAATTGTGACCATTCTAATTCTGCACGCGGCCATAGGCATATTCTTTCTCCTGAGGAACGAGAGCAATAAGACGGAGCATCAGGAATACGTCAAGGAGACGCGCTACGCCTGGGAGGCGGAGGACGCCGACCGGAGAAGAGAGCAGGAAAGAAGGCTGCGCGAGGAATACGGGACCAATGATATAGATCGCGTGGCTTACGACCCCAAGCTTTCGCTCCCGGTTTCGGTGAGAAAGCTCTTCGAGGCGGTCATGCCCTCCGAGTACGACTTGGAGGTCCGGGTCCACCGTTTCACCGAGGTCGAGGTTTTCGTGAACGTTTACAACATGCCTCAGGCCCCGGTGCTGGCGGGGTACTTAAAGGAAGTGTTTTCCCGGATAGACCCGGATTTGGTTTACATGGTCATCTTCACGGATGGAGACCGTTTCAGGATCGTCACCAACGAGATGCTCACGGCGGTGGACGACTGGCAAACCGCCGACGTGGAGGAAATCAAGAGGCACTGCCTCCCCTGAAGCTTTGCTTTTATTATAAGGGCGGAGCGGTCAGCCCTCATCTCTTTTGGTCAAATAGTAGTCCTCGATTATTTGCCTGGCGATAACTCCGGCGATGGCCCCTCCCGACCCGCCGTGCTCGACCATCACCACCATGGCTATCCTCGGGGCCTCGGCGGGCGCGTAGGCTATAAACCAGGCGTGGTCCCTGTATTTATAAGGCACCTCCTCGATCGGTCTCCCCTGGTACCTCTTGGAAACCTCGGCCGTTCCCGTTTTGCCGGCGATCCTGATAAGGTCGCTATGGGCGTGTTTTCTCGCGGTGCCTTTCGGGTCCTCGACGACCATCTCCATGGACGTCCTGAGCACCCTGGCCGTGCCGGGCCCGTAAAGTTCCCCGGTAAGAGCCTGGGGCTTATAAACGCTGACGGGCTCGTTTCTGGCGTTCTCGAAGTGATGTATAAGCTGGGGCTTCATTATCACGCCGTCGTTGGCCGCGGCCGCTGGGATGAGAACGGCCTGGAGCGGCGTGATCAGCATCCATCCCTGCCCAATGGACACGTGGAGAGTCTCCCCCGGGTACCAGGGCTTGTTGAAGCGGGCGCGTTTCCATTCCTTGTCCGGAATCAAGCCCGAGCGCTCTCCCTCCAGTCCTATGCCCACCTCTTTTCCCAGTCCGAACTTTCGCGACCACTCGGAAATTTTATCTATCCCGAGTTTTTCTCCCAGCATGTAGAAGTACACGTCGCAAGATTCGGTCAGGGCCCGATAAAGGTCCAGGCTTCCGTGGCCGTATTTGTTCCAGCACCCGAACCTCGTGTCCTTAATCGTGTAATATCCTTCGCATTTGAAGGTGGTCGTGGGCCTTATTACCTGTTCCTCCAGCCCGGCGGCGGCCATCACTATCTTGAATATGGACCCGGGCGGGTATGCCCCCGCTATGGCCCTGTTGAGAAGGGGCTTCTCGGGGGAATCGGCCAGGCTTTTCCAGTCCTCCGGCGACACCTTGCTCTCGAAGATTTTGGGGTCGTATCCGGGCGAACTGAGGAGGGCCAGTATTTCTCCCGTCTTGACGTCCACTACGACCACGCTTCCTCTTTTTCCCTCCATGTGCCCGGCGGCTATGCGCTGAAGCTCGAGGTCGATGGTAAGGACGACGGAATTTCCCGGAGAAACTGGTCGGGACATTTCCTCGAGTTCCCTGATTCTCTTGGAGTAGTCCAGTCTTCCCGGCAGTCCTCCGGTCCCGGCCTCGGTCGAAAGGTCCCTTCCCCTGGCGTCCACCAGTTTGAAGGCCACTCCGGCCCATCCATGCAGGGTCCTTTCCATGGTCCTCTCGACGCCGGTCCTGCCCACCCTGTCACCCGGCCTGTAGCCGGCGAACTCGGGGGACGTGAGCATCTCGGGCGTGATCTCGCCCATGTATCCCAGGACGTGGCTCACGAAGGGAGCGGAATCCTCGTAGTACTTGCGGACGGGATACTCCTCGACGCTGACGCCGGGCATGGCTATCTTGTTCTCCTCCACCCGGAGGAGAGTAACCGGGCTTATATCCTCGGCGACCTTCACGGCGATGAAGGGAGACCAGGCGCGGTTCTTTTTGATCCTGGCCCTCAGTTCCGAGGTGGTCGAGTCCAGTATTCCCGCCAGCTTCTGGACGGAGGCGTCGGTGAGGTCAGCCGGCACGACCATGACGTTGCATCCCTGGCGCACGTCGGCCAGCACCCCGTGGTTTCTGTCGTAGATTTTGCCCCTGTTGGCCGGGACCCTGACCGACCGAATCTGATTCTCGTTGGCGTATACGTTCCACAGGTCCCGCTGCACCACCTGCAGAATCCAGAACCTGATGACTAGCAGCCCGAAGGCCCCCAGCGCGAGGTAGAGCCACACGGTCAGCCTGTTCCTGAGGATTTGTCTCTCGAGCTCGCTTAAGTGGAGGGCCATGATTATCCTCCTATACCGCCGGTCCTTTTCGTCTTTCGACGAAGCCGGGTATAAGCAGGAAAGGATAGTAGATAATCGGGGTTAAGGCCGCGTTAATAAAGGTCCCGCACAGCACCAGGGCGACGAACCTGGGAGTTATCTGGTAAGGGTCCCCGAACACGAGGGCCAGGACCAGTATCATGACCCTGTCCAAGGCGCCCAGAAGCAGGGCCATTGAAAACTTGGCAAGGGAGGCGTCCGGGCTGAGTTTTCCCTTCAGCAAGTAGGCCCCGATAAAAATGGCGACCCTGGCGAACATGTGAAGGCCCGCCACGTCGGCCGAGAACACGTCCTGGAGGAAGCCCAGGCCAAAGCTCATAATGGCCCCATGGACGGGGTCCTTGTAAATCCCGATGATGACGACCATGACGAAGATGAAGTCCACCATCATCTTGTCCCCGGCGAAGCGGGCCATGGTGGTCTGTATCACGATCATGGCGAAGGCCAGGGCGCCCACCCACAGGTACTGCTTGATCATGGGGCCTCCTGGCGGGGGATAATGACCATGACCTCCTCCAGCCGCGAGAAGTCCACCACCGGTTTGACCCTTATCTTCCTCCTGAAGGTGGCCTCGTCAAGGGTCACGTCCATGACCCTGCCCACCGGCCATCCCTTGAGGAAAACGCCGCCCGCGCCGGAGGATATAAGCAGGTCGCCGACCTTGAGGTCGTCCTGCTGGTTGGTGTAGAGCCACTCGGCCTCGTCCGTCTCGGGTCTTCCCGCCACCACTCCCCAGGCGCGGCTTGACTCCCTTTGATCGATAACGCCCACCCGGCTTCTGCGGTCGATGATTAACAGCACCTGGCTCGAGCCCAGCCCGATACCCGACCCGGTCTCGTCGAGAATCTGGCCTACCAGGGCGCTGTCGTAGGTGATGACCGCCATCCGCGGCCTCACGCCGTCGCGGGACCCCTTGTCAATGGTGATTGTCTTGTTCAGTCCGCCCATGTTTCTGGCGATAACCTCGGCGGGTATCCAACTCTTGATGTCCTCCCGAGGCTTGAAGTTGAGCATGCGGCGAAGCCGCTCGTTCTCTATGGCCTGCTCGCGAAGCCGGTAGTTTTTTCTCCTTGCCTCCTCGAGTTCCCTCTTAAGGCGCTTGTTCTCGTCCTCTATGCCGATGAGGAAAACGTACTTACTGAAGCGGTCGCCAACGCCGTTTTGCATTCCCGTTACCGACTCCTGGCACCATCCCATGGCGGATATGATGGACCGGGAGAAAAAGCTGACCTTTTTGTTCCTGGATGAATTCATGGAAAGGGTAATAAAGGACGCTAAAAGGAGGGCCGTCGGAACGACGACGTTTTGATATCTTCTGAACCATTCTATGAAAAGCATGTCGGCACCAGGGCGGGGCGAGGCTTACCTTTCCCCTCGGTATCAGTCGATCTCAATGGCCTCTAGCAAGGCGTCGTCGTCAAGGGCCTTGCCGGCCCCCAGGCAGACGCAGCAGAGCGGGTCCTCCGCCAGCATGACGGGCAGCCCCGTCTCCTCCCTGAGCAGAACGTCCATGTGCGAGAGAATACCGCCGCCTCCGGCGAGCACGATGCCCTTGTCCACGATGTCGGAGGCCAGCTCGGGTGGCGTGCGCTCGAGGGCCTGCCTGACCGTGTCCACTATGGCGTTGATGGTCTCGGACAAGGCCTCGAGGACCTCCTCCGAGCTGACCTCGATGGTCTTGGGTATGCCCGCCACCAGGTCCCTTCCCTTCACCTCGACCCTCTTTACGGGCGCCGAGGGGTGCGCCACGCCGATCCTAGTTTTGATGTCCTCGGCCGTGCGCTCGCCGATAAGCAGGTTATATTTGCGCTTGATATATTGAACGATGGCCTCGTCCATCTTGTCGCCCGCTATGCGCACCGACTGGCTGAAGACGATCCCCGACAGGGAGATCACCGCCACCTCGGTGGTGCCGCCGCCTATATCGACCACCATGTTTCCCGAGGGCTCGCTGATGGGAAGGCCCGAGCCTATGGCCGCGGCCATGGGCTCCTCGATCAGGTGGACCTTGCTGGCCCCCGCGCTGATGGCGGACTCGCGAACGGCGCGCTTCTCCACCTCGGTAATGCCGAAGGGAACGCAAATGACGATGCGGGGCCGAACGAAGCTGTTGCGGTGATGGGCCTTTTTAATAAAATACCTGAGCATGGACTCGGTGATCATAAAGTCGGCGATGACGCCGTCCTTCATGGGACGTATGGCCTGGATGCTGCCGGGCGTCCGGCCGAGCATGTCCTTGGCGTACTCCCCCACGGCCAGGACCTCGTCCCGACCGGTCCTGGGGTGCTTATGCACGGCCACGACCGAGGGCTCGTTGATCACGATGCCCTTGCCCCTGACGAAAACGAGGGTGTTGGCCGTGCCCAGGTCTATTGCCAGGTCATGCGTAAAAAGTGAAAATAAGCGGCCCAATACCATTTTTATTTGACCTTTGGAACCTCGTTACTTGAAGCGGGGCCCGCCGGGACGAGCCTGACCGCCCGCGGGAGCAAGCCGCGAATTTATCCCCCAACTATCCAAGTTATTAATCATAACAAAAAGGAAGGGTTAACACAATCCCGAGATTGTTTCTCGGCTTCAGCGTTCACCTCCGGCCATGTTGCCCGAAGACTATTGGCGGCCGGCGAGAAAAAAAGTCCCGACGCCGATAGGCCGGCGCCGGGACTTTCCAAATATTCGAGGCTCAAGCCTTTTGTTTTTTCGCCGCCACTCTGAAGGCCAGGATCAGGATGAGGGGAAGGGCGAAAATAGCTATCTGGACGAACGCTTTCATACTGTCGCTTTTGCCCAGGGAGAAATCTTTCCCCATCTGGCACATGAGGTAGGACTGTCCCTTCCTGAGGGCGTAGCCTATATGGTCGAGTTTTCTCATGTCGTAGTAGGTGTTCGGCGCGGATTGCTCCATTTTTTTATATTGATTGAAGAACATGCCGTAAACGGGATAATTGTAATCGTCGAGACCCGCGTCGACCACGGTTGGGTGCGCGTAGGCCCAGGCGTCGCCCGACGAGAGCAGGATGCCCAGGTCCACCGCCGTGGGCCACACCAGGGGCGGAATGTCTCCCCTCAGGTTTTCCCAGTTCACCCCGTCCAGGGACCGGGCCACTCCCACGTTAACGTCGGCGCTATACGACTCGTCAATGCCTTTCTTTTCCGTGTCCATGAGGCCGGTGAAGAACATCAGGTACATCGTTCCGTCGCCGTCCGGGCTGGTGGTGGTTTTGATCTCCGGGCTGTAGGCCCCGTCATAATTGGTTTCCGGCTTGAGGCTTACGCTGATGAGGTCGCCCAGGTCGCCCAGGTCGATGGCGAAGTCGAAGTTGCCGGCGCACTGTTGCCCCACGTCGAGCACGGGCTTGGACCTGTAGTTCCAGCAGTTCCTCCAGGCCATGGGGTCCGTCTCGTTATTTCGCAGGCAATGTATGTCCGCCGTGGCCAAGCCGATCCTCGGGGCCAGCATGACGCCGTTATCGTTGTCAACCGCGTTGGCGAAGTCCTCGTAGGACAGCATGGGCTCGCGGTAATAGATCGAGGTTTCTTCCCTTATCGCGTTCTGCTCGTCGTCCACCTTATATTTTATTTCCTTGTCTCCCCAGAAACCGTCAAGACCAACCCGGTGACACTCTCCCAAGCCGGCGAGGGCCCCTTTCGACTCCCGGAAGGGATCGGGAATGGTTTCCCATCCGAAGCCGGTGTAATAAAGATAAATATTGTTGCCGCGCACTATGGCGTCGGACCCGAAGGTTTGGTAGGCGTCGAATCCCGTAAACTCGCCGTCGTCAAGATCGGCCAGATCGCCGGGATCGTACAACTGGCTGTCGTTGTAAAGAGCGATGGTGTTGGCTCGGCCGTCTTCTCCTGAAACCACGCACGGATAATCGGGCTTTCCGGTCCCGATCCAGGAGTTGAGTATGTCGTCGCCCAAGGCGTAGCTGTTGACCACCCCGTCGGCGCCCGCGTTAATCTTGACGACTCCGTCCCCATACCGCCGTATCTCGTCGGCCAGGGCGTAAGTCTGAAGGGTCCCGTCAACGCCGGAGTCGATGATGGGCCATCCCCGGCTCTTGTTGTTCGGGTCGGTCGATCCCTTGTTAAAGCCTATGATTTGATCGTCGCCGGCCCCCACGCAGCTTTGATTGATGCCGTTTCGGCCCGTGGTAACGTGGAACCCTTCATCGGCGCTCCATTTGATCTTGTCGTCGAACCTGACGCCGTAATCCTTGTAAACCACGTACTCGACCCACACCTCGCCGTTAAGGTCGTCCTGGACCTCCTCGGCCATCATGGTGTAGCAGGGCTGCTCGATGACGTCTCCATATTGTTCCCACATGTTGAAAAGGTCCTCGCCCCTGTCAACCTCCATCCTGTGGTTGATGGTGTAACTCTGGAAATAGCCGTTCTCTCCGGGACAAATTCCTATGCCCTGGCCGGTGAAACAGAACTCGTCGTCATATCGGGAATAGTAATCGACCTTGGCGGGAAAAGCCCGGATCAGGGGCTCGTACCCGCCGGGCGGAACGGCCCACTCCAGGTCCATCTGCGACGGAGAATTGACGTACATGGGCCAGACGGTCATGATTCTATTCGAGCGTTTCACCACCGGCATGTTGATCACGGGGGGCACCACCGAGCGCATATCGATGGTGATTTCTATGCCCGGGCATATGGCGCTGTTCCCGTCCATGGTCTCGCAGCGATGATCGCCTCCCAATACGTACTCGAAATTCTGAATGTCCATGATGGTATAAGACCACATGACCGTGTAGCCCTCGGCCACGTCCACCAGGGTGTCCAGAATTCCATTGTCGCCGGCGCCGATACAAACGACTTCCCTTTCCGGGAAATCGGGCATCGATCCGAGAATGGGGGCCAGAAAGGGAGTCCATAGAGGAGGATATGGGTAAGAAGAGGGGCTGTGCTGGGGGTCGATACATCTCGTGATGGCGTCGTCGCCAGCGATGTTCAAATAAATGTCGTCCCATCCGAACTTTCCGTCGTTGCCCGGGCAAATGGCCGCGACCGTGCCGCCGTCCGCGGGCCTTCCCAGGCACAGCTCGTCGTCGCCCTTCCACTTCTTCAGGACGTTATCGACCGTCTGAAGCTTGCCGTCGCCGCCGGCCTCGATCGAGACCGGCTCTTCCCCGGTGCGGGGGTCGATGGGCACGCCCAGGGCGCACTTGTCGAAGTTTTCTCCCATCTCCAGAAACGCGCAGTTCTGCTCCCTTAAATACTTGGTCGGGTACAATGACTCGCCGTCAACCAGGAAGCTCGCCTCGTTCCATCGGTCGTCTCCGAAAAGGAACCCGCTCTGGTTGGAGCCTCCCAGGGGCTGGAGCGCCCGCACCGTGGCCCCGGCTACCAAGTCGTGAAGCATGGGATTGTCGGGATTGGCCGGCCCATAGAACTCGACGGAGTTGAAGTATTGGTCGTCCGCCATGAGAGGATGGGGCCAAACCTGATATCTATTCAGGTCGCCATCGTAATAAAGTACTCTTGGTATCCTGTCGTAAGCCTGGTACTTGGGCGCGAAATAGGTGTTGATTATTCCGTCGGCCCCGGCGTAAATGGTCCTTCCCTCCTCCACGTCCACCAGGGCGCTGGACTCGAGCCATTGGTTGGAACCGAAAGTGACTGCCGGCAGGCCGGGATATGCCGAGGGAGTAGTGGTCCGAACCCCGAGCAAAGTAGCGCCGTCCATCACCTGGACCGTTGCCCCGTCGGACTTTTGCCCGTAATACATCATCTCGGGGAAAGCGGCCTCGTCCCCGGGACCAGGCAGGGTCTCGCAGAACCCCCACCTTCCGGAGGAAACAACGGGGGCGTCCCGAGCGAAATCTATTTCTTCCGTGCCCAACAGGCCGGCCCTTCTGTTAAGGGGGGAGACGGCCGTTCTTTGTTCGGTTATTCCGGAAAGGTCCCATATCAGGCCCTCCTGGCCGTCCTCGCTCTCGATCATGTAAATTTCCATGCCGTAATCGATAAACATGAGAAGGCTGTCCTTGTCGGGGGACTTGACCACGCTGACTTCACTTTGGAATTTCGAGGGAACGTTGGTCTTGGTCCCGATAAAAAACTCGCCGTCGTTGATGGCGCTCTTCACGTCGGCCTCCTGGTACTGGATATTGCCGTCCCCCGCGCCGTAAATCTGGGAGTTGCACATCTCGAAAACGCCGTGGTCGCCCTCGTCCCCCGACCCGGGAACGCCGTCGCAGTCGGGCCACAGGTCCTCGATCTCGGTGTCGAAGTCCTCCGGCTCGAACACCTTGCCTCCATTCAGTTTCGAGTTGCCGCTCCTGGCGGGCTGGATCGCGGCCCGGGCGATATAGTTGTCCGTGGGATTGGTCAAGGGAGCCTCGAAGAACAGGTAATACTGATTCTCGGCCGCCGATATGCAGTCGTTAGGGGTCAGGGTTTCCACCCTGATGTAATAGGTGCCCTCGTCGAGGACCTGGTACACGAAGGGGTCAAGGTAAAGGTAGTTGTCGAACCCCCTGGTGGAGGCCGTCAGTTCATTGCCGTCCTCGTCCTCGATGGAGAGCCGGAAGCGATGGAGGTTTTGATTACGGGCGATCAGGGTCGTCCTCCAGGTAGTGAACCTTACCGAGGCCGCGATGATCGTGCCAGGGTTGAAAACCCTGAACCTCCAGTAGTCAATATCATAGGGGTCGTTGACCATTCCCTCGATAATATAGTTTTCCGTTTCGGGCAGAGTGTCCAGGACTATGGCGGTGGCCCTTGTTTCACCCGCGTTGTCCTCCCCGCAGGCCAAACCGTCGTAGATGCCGACCGGCGCGGAGTTCAGCCCTCTCCCGTCCGTGTACCAGAACTTGAGCGAGCCGTTGGCCACCATGGCCTCGGGACGGTTCGAGGATACCTTCGCCCCCGAGGAACTTCCGCTTTTATACTTCAACGTCAGGCTTGGCTCGTCGCCATTGTGAGTAAAGTTGTAGTAGTCCTTATCGTCGGGATCGTTGCTCGGGTAGTAGACTTCGTCTCCCACGTAGTAGTTCACTCCACCTCCGTCGAGGTCGGCGATCTCGCCGTTGGCCACCTGATAAATAAGAAATTTACCATAGTAGGTTTCCTCGATCCCCTCCGGGTCCGTGGGCTCGGGCGGGTCGTCCGCCTCGGGCAGAAGTCCCAGGCCGGGTATGAAACATCCGGTCAGCGCCAGATTGGAGAAAGCGACCGTAAGGAAAAGGGACGTCACGAGGAAAAGTCTTCCCAACCCGATCCTCGAGTTATTAATATTGTCCTTCATAAGAGCACCTCCATTGTCACTCGCCATTTTTCCTCTCCCCTCACTTCCACCAGGTTACCTGGACGCCGAACTGGGTTATGCTTCCCGAGGTCTCGACGTAGAAGTCCTCGATGGGCAGGGAACCCCACTGGTCCGGGCGCAGGTTGTAATCCCTGTCATCCAGCGTCGTTTGCTGGAAATGGAAATCGATCTCTATCCTCGGAGGATTGAGCGGGTTCCTGACGGCGCGTTTTCCCTTGGTTTTGTCCCAGCCCACGCCCAGCCCGAAGGAGTAAACGTCAGCGTCCGAGTCGACCATCGCCACCTGCCACTCGTAGATCGCGTCGGGCTGCGGCGACACCCAGTGATAGTATCCGCCCCTGACCGACATTTTCATATTGTTCAGGTTCTTGAGCTTCCAGACCCTGACGGCGCTGGGAACGTCTCCCACGTACTCGAAACCGTACCTGTCGAACTCGATGTTCTCGAGTCCCGGGTCCTTGATGGCCAGTTCCTGGAAAAAGCCCGGCGTGAATATGGTGGAGGCGCTCCAGTCGTACATCTTCGAGGAAGGATAGAATCCCTGCCAGTTTTGGGCCTCATGGGAATAGGCCAGGGTCATAAGGCCGTCGGTCCAGGGCACGGGCACGTGGGCCGCGGCCCCGTACACGGTGGTCTCGACCTGGCCCGGCGCCTTCATCTCGATGAAGTAAAACTGGTCCTCTCCCATGATGCCGCCCTGGCCGCCGGCCAGCTGCAGGCGGATGTGGTAAGTGGACCAGCTCTCGGGAGCGTAGGAGTATCCGAAGCTGAAGTATTTTATCGGGCGAAGCGTCACGTTGAAGCCCGTGGTGTAATCCTCGCCCTCGTCTCCTCCCACCGAGAAACTCATGCCCTCGAGGTTCGAGTAGACCACGCCCGTTCCAATGCCCAGGACCGCCTCGAGGAGCGGGTCGACCACGAGCTGGTAATTCGAGGTTGAAATAAGGGAGTCCTTTTGGGCCGCGTTAATGCCCACCGCGAGCCAGTCCGTGATCCGAAAGCCCATGCCCGCGTTCAGTATAATGGGGAAGGGATCATTGTACTGGTCCCAACTCCAATTGGGGGGGCCGCCGCCGGTGATGGCGCCCAGGTCCAGGTCAACGATGTTGCCCAGCGAGGAAGTGTTCATGCCCACGACCAGTCCAGCCCCAATGCGGTCCCGGAGGAACCGCCGGTTGATGCCGAACTTGGCCACGAAACCGTCCTCGATGTCCTGCTCGCCGTTAATCTCCAGATTGTTCGTGACGGACGAAAACTGGATGGAACTGGAGTCCCTGGAGAGCGCCAGAGCGGAGGAATTGTAATAAACGGCCTCCCATCCGTTGGCAATGCTGACCATGGCCCCTCCCATTGCCGTACCGCGGGAGGAAACTCCCAGCGTGTCCATCGTACCCTTGGGGTAAGCCGTGACGGACAACGTCAGCGCTACCGCGATAACCCCTAATACCGCCGCCTTTCTGATCATAAAACCCTCCCAAACGCAACAATAGCCTCAGCCGTTGATGATTGTATAAACCATCGGCAATAGTTAATGAATGGCCTTGTATCTAAAGCACCCCACTTCCCGAGTTCACCACTATTTATGAAAAAAACCGACCGATGTCAAGTGAAAAGTAAACATAGCCTTAAATCAAAGATTAATTTTTTCCCGAGGGGTAAAAGAAAACCCCGCCGGCGAGACCGGGCGAAAAGGGAGAGCAAAATGTATTTTATTATTATATTTCAACATATTATCAATAAACGAGGCTTCCGATGCAAATGGAATTACCCTGAAATACAAAGGCCGGCTACCGTGCCCGTTTAAGGTTTACAATTTCGGTAGCGGGAAGCCGCGGGAAAGGAAAATATCAATCGATATTGTAGTCGATCGGCGTGATATTGCGAATACGAAAGAGAGTTGAACAAGATGGCGGAAAATATCCTTTCACAACAAACCGGCGGTCCATTTATAAAATCCAGCCTGATCCAGGCCGGACAACAAGGACCGGCGCCATGGCTATAAGGTCTTGACCGCCGGTTCAATTCCCCCGGGCCGCCGTTCAGTCCCGGCCTATCCATACGGCCATATCAGACTTGCCCCGGTTGGCCCAGGCGTAATAGGGAATGGCGGTTAACGTCTCGCCCCGATGAGTCTTGCCCGTTATTTTTACCACGCCTCCCAGGAGTCCATCGTCGAACTCGGCCTCGAGTTCTGGGACGCGCGCCATGAAAAGCCCGTGCACGTCAAGACCGGGGTTATCCTTGTCCTCCAGGCAATAGACGAGGGGACCGCGAACGACGCTGACCTTACCCGCGTTCTCCTTGACTCTCGGGTCGGACTCGACGATTTCCACCTCCATCTCGTAATCGAGTTCCAGCGCGTCGCCCGGTTGCCACGCCCGAGATATCCCGACGTAATCCCCCGGAGCGGAGTCGATCCTCCGCGGCTCTCCGTTCAGTCTTGCCCGTGCTCTCCTGGCCCATATCGGCCGGCGGAAAAAGAGAGTAAAGGACATGGGGACCTCGGGGTCAACCGCGATAAGGACTTTCCCATCCCAGGGAAAGCCGCTCTTGACGCCGATCAAGACCTTGCCCTCCGGCCTCGTGAAGGACGCCTCTCCGCCCACGAATTGATGGACGTATATCCCATCCTCGTTCTCGCCGTATACGTACCTTTCGATCGAGGCGATAAGGCGCGCGATGTTGGGAGGACAGCAAGCCGTTTGATACCAGGGTTGTCTCTCGTCTTTTCCGTATGACGCCAGGGGATTGCGGTAGAAAAATTTCTTGCCGTCAAGGGACAGGCCGGACAAAAAGCCGTTATACAGGGTCCGCTCGATCTGGTCCGCGTACTTGGCCTCCCCCCCGGCCATAAGCATGCGGTGGGAGAAGAACACGCTTCCCGCGGCGGCGCAGGTCTCCGCGTAGGAGCGGTTGGGCAACTCGTAGTCTCGGCCGAAGCCCTCGGTAACGGGCAAAGACCCCATGCCGCCCGTGACGTAGGTCCTTTTATTGACGGTGTTGTCCCAGATGGTGGAAAGCGCCGCGAGAAGACGCTCCTCCCCGATCTCAAGATAAAGGTCCGTCGCGCCCGCGTAATAATACATGGCCCTGACCGAGTGACCCACCCCGGCGGTCTGCTCCTCGATGGGCTTTTGCCTCTGAAAATAACGGCCCGACCGGAAGTCGGCGAAGGCCCTGGGCAAAACGGAAAGAGGGACGTCGGTGAAACCGTAGGACGCGCCGGCCGACTTGTCGTCCTCGGGGAGATAAGGCTTCCTGATCTTCGCCACCTTACGCGAAAGAGACGCCTGGTCCGCCGCGTCTTCCAAGAGCGCCTTGACGTAGCCCTTCCTCTTGCCCCGCTGGTGGATAAAGTAAGAGGCCGCGTCAAGATACCTGGTGTCTCCAGTGGTCCGGTAAAGCCGGACCAGGGCCAACTCGATCTCCTGGTGGCCGGGGACTTCCTCCGCCTTGTCCGCCCGGAAGCGCTCCGCCACGTGGTCAGCCAGGCGCGTGGCCGGACCGATAAGGTCCTCGTTCCCCGAGGCGTGAAAATGAGCGCAACCTGCCTCGATAAGATGTCCGGCGCAATAAAGCTCATGGTTCATCCATAAATTGGTCCATCTCGCCTCGGGAGCGAAGCTCTGGTAGTAGGTATTGATATAGCCGTCCTCCATCTGGACCTCGCCTATCAGGCCGACCACCTCGCTTACGCGGTCCCTGATCCACTCGTCCTCCGGATTTTTCTGGAGAAAATACGAAGCCGCCTCCAGCCACTTGTAAAGGTCGGAGTCCGCGTATACCGGTCCTAAATGTACTCCCTCGGCCCTTCCCGCCAGGACTCGGAAATTATTCAGGTGATGATGTTTTTCCATCTGCTCCCATTCCGCCGGCAAGGTCACGGTCCGGATCATCTCTTGGCGCGGGGTCCAGAAATCATCCTCGATCTTCACCCTGGCGAGCGGCACTTCATTGATAACGGCGTGAGGAGTGGCGTCCATGCAAAAGGCCTCCGTCGAGAAATATAAAGCGGCCGACAATAGTATCGGCCAAACCAGTATATGTTTCATTTGGCAACTCGACTCCTTTTTCGTTCTTTAGCAAAACGGATTGAACCAAGACATTATTTGATATTAATCGCGCGGCGGAGCCATTACAAGAGAAATCTGCACCCAAAGGCTTGGATTATTGAGCGTCGATTCACGTCAACCGGAGTGTTTGAGAATCAGTAGGGGAAGTCCTTTGCGGCGTGAAATGCGGCGTGCTATTCTTTGTCTTGCCGGGATTGTCCTTGTTTGGACCGCTCGCCGTAAAGTCACTTATTTGATTTTAATTCGGGGCGTTTGGATATTGGAAATGAAAAACGAAAGATCAAGGGGCCGCTGGGCCTTCAGAATAATTATCCTGCTTTTCGCGCTGGGAATTTTTTTTACGGGCATTGAGGTTTACTTTCGTTATTTTACAAATACGGCGATTATTATTCCAGGGTTGGCCCGCCAGAAGAACGCCTTGAGTTACAAGGCAAGCCTTTTCAGCAGACAAGTATTAGAGCCGTCGGCCATGGTGGTCAAGGGCCACTTCGATACTTATTACGGGATAAACTCCAAGGGATACAGGGGGCCGGAATTTTCCTTTGAAAAACCGGAGGGCACGATCAGGATTATGGTATATGGCGGATCGGCGGTGTTCGATATCCTCATGAGCATGGACGATCACTGGCCGTATAAAGCCCAAGGCCTGCTCCATGAAAGGGGCTTCACAAAGGTGGAGGTCATTAACGCCGGCATACCGGGTCACGCTTCTTTCGACTCGGTGGGACGACTGTTCTCGGAGGGGCACTATTACGCCCCCGATTTCGTGGCGATGGACAACGCCTGGAACGACTTGAAATACTTCCTCTATAAAGGCCCGCCAATCCCGCTGGTAGAGCCTTATCATAGAAGCCGCGACCCACGACTGGACTATCATAACGCCGTTGACCGGTTCCTGGGCGAGCGTCTTTCTTCTTATCTTTTTGTAAGGCAGAAATTTTATATAGACAAACTGAACATAGGACCGGAAGGAGGGCTGGGGGACTTCGAAAAGGAACCGGACGTCCAAAATAGCGCCCTCAGGCAATATAAGCTCAATTTCATGGCCTTCGCGGATATAGCTAGGGACGCGGGAGCCGAGCCGGTCCTTATCATTCAGCCTCGCCTGGTCTCCGCCGATAACCGGGAAGAAGACAAGGAAAAAATCAGATACGAATACCCCGGAATGGACCATCGACAACTTGTCGAGGCTTTTTCCATGACCGATGAAATTATTTCCGAAGTCGCAAGGGAAAAAGAAGCTTTTCTGATAGACTCCACAAGCCGGCTTACCGGAAAACCCGAGTATTTCGAGGACCACGTCCATTTTTCAAAGAAAGGGTCGGATAAAATGGCCGAAATATTCGCCGGCGAAATGGAAAAAATATTATTGGAAAAAAGCCGCGCAAGCTCTTTGCCCGCGCCATAAAATTTGATCGGTCATCATGCCGGCGCCTTCCATTTCCTCCTCTGACGAAGCTTTCACCGCCGTCCCTTCTTAAGGACCGGTATTGATTAATTAATCTTACCGGTATACAATGTAGAGTGAAAGGAGATCGTCCATGGGAAAAGAGGCTAGCGAATACAAGGGGGAGAGGGCGAAGATTATAATGATGGGCACGAGGAAAAACGTGCCCGGTTGGAAGGGAGAACTATTCGTGGCCGTGATCCAGTATGGAGATTCTGACAACGTCAAATACGACGTAATTCCCGACTCGACCGATCCCTCGGAAGTTGACGATCTGCCCGAGGTCAAGACCTTCGAAGACAGGAGCCTGGCAATAAATCACTTTATGCGGCTGGAACAAAACAAAAACAAATGGAAATAATCCAGGGGCAAGACGGCCGCGGCAAAGCGATCGGCGCCGCGGATTTGGCGCCGGCAAAATTCTTTTATGACCCCTCCGTAAGTCGCATGATTCCGCATCGCGCTTAAAAACGTTTCCTTGAAATTCATTACCACTCGGTAAGTGATGGATTTATCTATGTTTCATTACACGTCACTCAGGAATCCCACTATGTCAAAAGGTCAAGACCGCATTCCTTATTGGAAGGATTGAATCTGAATTCGCGCTCGTAAATCCCCGTTAACCCGCTAATTTGGAAGTCATAATCATGGATTAGCCAAAGTCGGAACAATAATTGCTCCTATTTATAAACATTAGAAATTACTAATTTTTACGCGGGTTATAAAAAAATGGCGTGACCGCCAAAGGCGGTCGAAACGGAAAGGAGAGAACATGAGCGAGAAACGGACTAACGCGTTGGCATTAGGCGCCGTGCTTCTACTTTGCATGTTCACCAGTCAGTTGGCCGTAGCCGACGGCACGGAAGTGCTTCCCAAGGGAAGAAGCGCGGTAAACGTGGGTTACATTTTCGATTATTTCGACCGGGAGTTCGACGACGCGGGAAGCGACAGGGAGGTTGGCTACTATCTTAACGAGACCGACGTGACCGATTTGGGCGAGATGGTAATAGCTGGCGAGCTTGCCTCGCAGGGCGTATTCCTGCCTTATCCGAACAGTGACATTTTAAGATACGCCTATACTGAACTGAAAGGCGAGGTGAAAGTCGACATAATCGGGTTCTCCTACGCCTACGGCGTAACCGAGAACCTGACCGTCGGCCTGGGCTTTCCCTATTTCACCAGGGCCCAGACCGACGTCGAGTTCGACGTGCGGGTCCTGCCCAGCGCCACGGCCCAGGCCACGCCCGTGGCCCCGGGCGTAAGCCTGGCGGACGTGATCAACGGCATGGACGCCAAGGAACTGGCCCAGGGATTCTTAACTGACCTTGGCTACTACAGGCTGGACGACTGGAGCGGTGACCCCGGCATCGGCGACCTGAAAGTCTTCGCCAAGTACCGCTTCCTCAACCAGGACCACTGGAAGGCCGCCGCCGGCGGCTTCGTGCAGATACCCACCGGCGAGCCGGACGACGAGAGGAACGTGGCCGATATAAGGTACGGAAGCGGCGCCTACGAGACCGGGGCCTTCGCCATGGTCGACCTCATCCCGTGGGACCCCATGACTCTGAACCTGACGGGAAGATACGTGGTTATCTGGCCCTATGATCGGGGGGTGTTCGTTCTCGACCCGAACGACCCCGTCTTCGGTGACAAGTTTTACCAGGAAGAGTTCGCCACTCTCCACGTGAACGGAGAATACGACAAGGGAGACTATTACGAGCTCGAGACCGAGTATTCCTGGGAAGTCTACAAGGGCGTTACGCCCTTCGTCGGCTACGTTTACAAGCAGACCCAGTCGGACAAGATCGACGGAGACGTGATGCCGAAAACCATCGAGATCGAGCGGAAGCTCTTCTACGGACTGACGGCCAGCTCCGTGCCCTACTATCAGGACGGCAAGGTCAAGCTGCCCATGTCCCTTAGCGTATACAACGAGCCGGTGCTGACGGGCAAAAACGTGGAGAAGACTAACAGGTTCTATTTTATGACCACGTTCTATTTCTAATGGGACGTCACGATAAAGGGGAAAAATCGAGGCGACGCCCTCGATAGCGTGAAACCGGCGAGCGGCCGTGGACCTTCATGGTCCTCGGCCGCGCCCGCTTCTGGAGTATAAGGGCCGTAAGAAACGCCGGCGACTCCGCCATTTAAACCTTCAACCTCATCAGGTCCCGGGCCTGGATGACCTCTCCCTTAAATTCCCTCCTGGCCGGCCCCACCATGTCCTCGCCCTTGCACTGGGGGTAGAAGTGGGTAAGGACCAGGCGTCCGGCCCCCGCCCTTCTCGCTATCTTTCCCGCCTGGGAGGGGATAAGATGCCCATCTTTAGGTTCCTTCTCGGGAAAGGCCGACTCGATCACGAGGAGGTCGCAGCCCTCGGCCAACTCGACTATCTCGTCGCAATACTCGAGGTCGCCGCCATAGACGAAGGACTTGCCGCCGTAATCGACGCGATAAGCCAGGCTGGACTCGGAGTGACGAACGTGGGCCGAGGCGATCGTAAGTTCCTTATAGTCGAAGGATTGCAGGCGCCTCGTCAGGGGATGCAGTCTTACCTCGGCCCCACTCGGCTCGAGCCAACCGCCAAAGACGCCCTTGAGAGTCTCGTAAAAATGCTCGAAGGCGTGAGGCGCGAATACGTCGAGGGTCTTCTCCCTTCCGTATTCCGGGTTATGGGTCAGGAACAGATAGGCGGGAAAATCCATGACGTGGTCAATATGAAGATGGGAGTAAAAAATGGCGTCTATCTTTCGAAAGTCCACGCCCGCCTCCGTGAGCCGAAACCACGAGCCGGGCCCCGTGTCGAAAACAAGCTTAAGGCCCCGAGTCAAAAGACAAAGTCCGGGAGCGCGTCGCCCGGGGTCCGGATAGATCGTGCCCGTGCCTAAAAATACTATCTCCATTATCGAGTTCCTCTTTCTTTCCTTTTCAGGCCCGGGCCACTGTCCAACCTCCCGGCCGAGGCATAAACATAACACGGCCGCGCCCCCGTTTATACTTGCAATAAAGGGAGGTCTGGGCGATATTGATTCTTTAAAGGAGTCACGCCACATGAGTTCGTCATACAAGATCATTCCCGACTTCGAGGAATATAAAAAGCTCGGCGAAAAGGGAAACCTCATACCGGTGTACGCCGAGATACTGGGCGACCTCGAGACGCCCGTGTCGGCTTTCCTTCGCTTCATGGACTCGGACTACGCCTATCTTCTCGAGAGCGTGGAAGGCGGCGAGAAATGGGCCCGGTACTCGTTCCTGGGCGCCGATCCCAAGGTCATCTTCCGCTCGAGGGGAAAAAGGGCCGAGATTATAAGGGGCTCACGGGCGGACGTGGTCGAGGGCTTCGACGACGCGCTCTACGCCCTTCGCGACCTGATGAACGAGTACCGCCCGGTCGAGATCGAGGGCCTGCCGCGCTTCATCGGGGGGGCCGTTGGATATATTTCTTACGACATGGTCCGCTATTTCGAGCGTCTTCCCGACCTGACCGACGACGAGTTGGCCGTTTACGACACTCATTTCATCATCACCGACACCATCATCGTCTTCGACAACCTGACGCACACGATGAAGGTGGTGGTGAACTCCCACGTTCCCGAGGGCGCGGACCTGGAGGAAAGCTACGGAGACGCGGTCGAGCGCATCGAGGAGCTGATCGAGCTTTTGCAGGAGCCGGTCTGGCTCGATCCTCCCGAGCCATATAACGACGAGCTCGAGTACCGCTCGAACTTCGAGCGAGACGAGTACATGGAGGTGGTCAAGAGGTGCAAGCGCTACATCCGGGAGGGAGACATAATTCAGGTGGTGCCGAGTCAGCGCTTCAGGGCCCCGGCCAAGGTCGATCCCATCCACCTTTACCGCGCTTTAAGGCAGGTCAACCCCTCTCCTTACATGTTCTTTCTCAAACTCGGCGGCGAGACCTTAATCGGCAGCTCGCCCGAGGTCCTCATCCGGGTGGAGGGAAGCGACACCGAGCTTCGGCCCATCGCCGGGACCAGGCCGAGGGGAAAGACCCTTGACGACGATACCTTCATGGAGCAGGACCTGAAAAGCGACCCCAAGGAGATGGCCGAGCACATCATGCTGGTGGACCTGGGCAGGAACGACCTGGGCCGCGTGTGCGAAATAGGAAGCGTCACCGTGACCGAGTTGGCCATAGTTGAAAGATACAGCCACGTCATGCACCTGGTCTCGAACGTGACGGGCAAGGTCAGGCCCGAGTTCGACGCCTACGACGTGTTCCGGGCGTCATTCCCGGCCGGCACCCTCACCGGCGCGCCCAAGATACGCGCCATGGAGATAATCGAGGAAATGGAGCCGACCAAGCGCGGATGCTACGGCGGCGCCGTGGGCTACTTCTCCTTTACGGGGAACATGGACATGTGCATCGCCATCCGCACCGTCCTTATCAAGGACGGTATGCTCAACGTCCAGGCCGGCGGCGGAGTGGTGGCGGACTCGGACCCGGCGGCCGAGTTCCAGGAAACGGTCAACAAGGCCGGGGCCCTGATGAAAGCCGTGAGGATGGCGCGCAATGGCCTTATCATCGAGTAAGCCGGGCGAGGCCCCCGGCCGTCCGCCCATCCAACGCGACGTTGCAAGGAGAACGAAATGAAATTCGAGAAACCCGGTCAGATCGCCATAGTGGTAAAGGACGTGGAGAAGGCCACCAAGTTTCTTTTCGAGAACTTCGGTATCGGTCCCTTTACCATCATGGAGATTAATAACGGCGAGGCCCTTTACAAGGGTAAGGAATCGAACTACTCGGCCAGGATCGGCATATGCGGACTCGGCGGCGTCATGTTCGAGGTCATCCAGGTCACGGGCGGCGAGACCATCATGAACGACCCCGATTACGTTCCCCCCCCCGGCCAGGGCGTGCATCATATCGGTTTCTTCGTGCCCGACGCCGAGGCGGCCGCCCGCGAGTTCGAGGAGCAGGGCGGCAAGGTCCTTCAGCGCAGTTGGCCCCAGCCGGGATCCCAGACCATCTACCTCGACACTCCCCGCTTCGCCGGCATGCTGGTCGAGTTGATTCAGCTCGGGGGAGTGAAGCGTTGAGCCGGAAAACGTGCCTGGTAACCGGCGCGAGCCGCGGCATCGGCCGGGCCGTTGCCCTCGAGCTTTCCCGCCGGGGCTGGAAGGTCTACGGCTCGGGCCGCTCGATTGACGGCGAGGAGGACCTTGGCTTTACCCCGATCGTCATGGACGTGACGGACCCGGAGTCGGTCAAGGCCGGCGTCGAGCTGATTCTTGGCGAGTTCGGACGCCTGGACGCCGCGGTCAACAACGCGGGCGTAAGCCATTGCGGCTCGGTGGAGGACACGCCCGTCGAGGTGGCGCGCCGGGTTTTCGAGACCAACTACTTCGGCCTCTTGAACGTGACGCGGGCCGTGCTTCCCATTATGCGCGAAAGGGGAAGCGGGACCATCGCCAACGTGACCAGCGCCGCCGGCAAGATCGGCGTGCCCTTCCAGCCTCACTACGCGGCCTCCAAGTGGGCCGTCGAGGGACTCACCGAGGCCCTCTGGCATGAGGTCAAACAATTCGGCGTCCGCGTCATCATCATCGAGCCCGGCGACGTGGGCACGACCATCTGGGAAAATAGCAAGGAGGAGCCGCCCGAGGGATCGGCTTACGCGGAAAGCCAGCGAAGATACCTAGCGGTCAAGGCCAGGGAAATGGGAGGCAACGCCGACCCGCCCGAGAACGCCGCCCGGCAGATATCCGACGCCCTCGAGGCCGGATCGAGACGGCTCAGGTATCCAGCGGCCAAGGGCGCCGGGCTTATCCTGGCGGCGAGAAAACTACTGCCCGATTCCCTCTTCCTCATGGCCGTGGGCAGAAACTACAAGCTCTGATCCTCTTCGGGTGGCAAGCGATGATCAAGCCGGGGGCGGCCGCGTTGTTGGAAAAAAGGACCGAGTCGATCGGTCCGCTCGTCCGCTCCGTCACCAGCGGCCTTAACGTCCTTCTCATCGACGCTCAGCCCCGGGCCTTTCCTTATACCAAGCTCAGGACCTTGACCCTTCCCCGCCTGGCGGGGGCCACCCCCTCCAACCACCGAGTTAAAATCATCGACGGAAGGGTCGAGAAAATCCGGGTCCCGGAGGGGACCGACCTGGTGGGAGTGACCTTCTCGACCAACAACGCGGCCCTCGCCCACGAGGTCGCCGCCAGGGCCAGGGCCGCCGGCGCCTTGGCCGTGGCCGGAGGCACACACGCCACGGCCATGCCCGAGGAGGTCTTGATGGGCTTCGACGCGGTCCTTACCGGTGAGGCCGAGGGAGGGGCCTGGGAGGAACTTTTACGAGACGCCGAAACGGGAGAGATGAAAAAAATCTACCGGAACGCCGAGCCTCCCGCCGAGTGGGACAAGGACCCTCCCCGCCTCGATCTCCTTACCGGGAGGTACCTGCCCGCCTACCCGGTCGAGGCCACCAGGGGATGCCCCAACCGCTGCGCCTTTTGCTTCAATCGCTACATCCATCCGACCTTCCGGACCCGTCAGGTCGAGAGAGTGATCGAGGACGCGAGAAGGGCGGACGCGAAAAGCCTCTTCTTCATGGACGACAACCTGGCCGCCGACCGATCCTACGCCAAGGAGATTTTCGCCGCTCTTTTGCCCCTTCAGAAAAGGATTTATTTCCAGACCCAGCTTAGCGCGGCGCGGGACCCGGAGCTTCTCGACCTCATGGCCCGGGCCGGGGCCAAGGCCGCCTTCGTGGGACTCGAGAGCGTGAGTTCCTCGAGCCTTGACTCGGTGGGCAAGACCTGCAACAGGGTCGGACAATATAAGGAGTACATCTCGGCCTTTACCGAGCGGGGCATCCTCGTGTTCGGCGGCCTGATCTTCGGGCTGGACGGAGACGACCCCGACTCCTTCAAGAGGACCCTGAGTTTTTTGAAGGAAAGCTCGATCTGCGGGGTGGCGGCCAACCTGGCCATCCCCTACCCCGGCACGGATTACCACGCCCGGACTCGAGAGCGCGGCAGGCTCCTGGATGAAAATTACGAGAAGTACACCGGGTACGTTCCTCTCGTCCGGCCAACGGGCATGACCCTCGAGGAACTGGAGCAAGGCTACGATTATTTCATAAGGGAGTTCTACTCGGTGAAGAACTCGGCCGCCAGGTTCCGGGCCATGGACCTTCCCCTCTCGCGGCTGCCTCTTTTTATCGCCGCCGGCTTCGCTTTTCGTTTTCCCCGCCGGTCCCGGGAGAGGACCGCGTCCGCCCAGATTAAAAGCTATCTTGGCCTCGGCCGGGCCTCAAGATACGGGTAAGGCCCGACCCGCGAGGGGCCGGGCCTTACAAGCTCGAAAGCGTCAATTGGTTCCGGGTACCTTTTTTCCCTCGGCCTTGAGTATCTTGTTGGCCGCCATCAGGCCCGAGACCAGAACGCCCGACTGCCCGCCGCCGGGGAAGGTCCAGGCCCCGGCCAGGTAGAGGTTCTTGATGGGAGTCTTCTGTTCGAGCCTTTTTAATAGGCTCTGCTCGGGGATATTGTCCCACCCGAAAATCGAGCCACCGGGATTGAGAGTGAAGTGCTCCATGGTGCGCGGCGAGCCCACCTCCATTACCTCGACGTTCTTCTCCAGGCCCGGAAGTATCTTCTCCGCCCGCCTTACGAAGACCATGGCCACCTCGTTCTTAAGCTCCGTGTACTTGGCGTAACTCTCGGCCTCATGCCAGCCGTCCTTGTAATCGTAGGGCAGGATGGCCGTGATGACGATAACGCTCTTTCCAGCTGGGGCCACCGAGGGGTCGGCTATACTGTAGTTGACGATGGCGAAGGACGAGTTCTCAGGGTCGCCCTTTTTATACATTTGGAAGTTCTTCTCCTGGTCGTAGCCCGTGTTAACCATGATCTCGTGGGCGCCGCCGGTGAAATATTCCGAATAGTCGTGGTCTACCCCCATGTAAACCTGGAAGCAGGACAGGCCGACCTTCATGGACTCGACCCGCTTCACGTAATCCGCGGGAAGAAGGTCCTTGCCCACCATCTTGAAAAGCGTGTCCGGCGCGTTGGCGTTGGACACCACGTAGCGGCAGGGATAGCGTCCTCCGTCCTCCGTTTGCACGGCGACTGCCTTGCCGTCCTCGACCTCGATCTTGACCGCCTTGGTCGACAGGAGTATCTCGCCGCCGTTCTCCTCGATCACCTCCGCCATCGCGTCCGACACCGCCTGCGAGCCGCCCTCGAAATAATAATAGCCGCCCTTGTGGTAGCTGTTCCACATCACGCCGAAAAAGATGGCCGGAACGTCGCCGGGCGAGGCGCCGGCGAACCCGGCGAGCTGGGTGAACACGGCGATAAACTTGGGGTCGCTCACTCTTTTATCCAGGACGTCGGCGAGGGACGAGCGCCAGAAGCCCGGCAGCCGCATGAGGGCGGCGGGGTTTCTCATCATGGTGGCGAAAGCCTGGGACGACCTGCCCCCCGCCAGGTCCATCAGGGCCACCATGGCGTCCTTCATGTCCTCCATGTCCTTGTACAGGCCGTCTATGCCCTCGGCCTCGTGGGGGAACTTCTCCTTTAAAAGAAGCCTGTATTCCTCCACGTCCGCCGGTACCACTATCTCGAAGTCCGGATAATAGGACAAGTACATGGGATCGAGCTTGATGGGCTTGACCTTGCCGATGATGCCAAGGTCCGTAAAGGTGGGGATGTTCATGCCGTCGTCCGGGTCGAGACCGTCCATGGCGTGAAGAGAAACCTCGAAGGTATAGTCGTCACGCTCGAAGTTGGTCATGTAGCCGCCGACCTTGTAATGCTGCTCGATTAAAAGGACCTTCATGCCGCCCAGCGACATGCGCGCCGCCGCCGCCAGGCCGCCGCCGCCCGCTCCGATTACCACCGCGTCGTAGGCCGAGTCCGCGCCGGAGATGGACCGGCCCGGCAATAAAAACAAGGCCGCCGTCAAAAGGATTAGCAGCGTTTTCTTCATCACCTATCCTCCTTGCAAAGTAATTGTCACCCCGGATTTATTAAACGTAATAACTGGTTGTTTTCCACGTCCCGAGAAAAAGCTATCAAATAACGATCGCTATTTCAACGAGGGAGTCACTGGGCAGGTCAATAACGCCTACCCTGGAAATCTAACCGAAAAGCTTGAAATGCTCGGACTCGGTCCTGGCCTCCCGCAGGATGGCCATCATCCGCCCGGCCACCTCCGGGAAACGAGAGGATATATCGGTGGTCTCGCCCGGGTCGCTCTCGAGGTCGAACAGCTTCAACTTCGTCTTATCTGAAAGGGAAACGCCATATCTCACGGCTTTCCATTTGCCGGCCCGCGCCGCTTGGCGTCCTCCCATCTCGGGCAGCTCCCAGTAAAGGTAGTCGTGGGACTTCTGGCTGGACGGCTCGCCCAAAAGAGTGGACAGCATGGATATCCCGTCAATGCCGGCCGGAGCGTCAATTCCCGCGGCCTCGCAAACCGTGGGCAGCGCGTCCCAAAAGGCGCTCGGAAGGTCGGTCACGGAGCCGGGCGCGATCTTGCCCGGCCATGAGGCCATCATGGGCACGCGGATGCCTCCCTCGTAGAGGTCTCGCTTATAGCCCTGGAAGGGGCCGTTACTGTCGAAGAAATCGGGGACGGCCCCTCCTTCCCGATGCGGACCGTTGTCCGAGCTCAGCATGATCAGGGTGTCGCGGGACAGCCCCAGCTTCTCGACCAGATCGAGAAGGGACCCTATCTGGCCGTCCAGACGGGTCATCATGCCCGCGAAGTGCGCGGCCGGGTTCCTGATCGGCCGTCCGGCGTATATGCCCGGCGTCAGCTCGAAGCGTCGGAATTTCTGACGGAAGGGCTTGGCCGACTCCTCCGGGACGTGAAGCGACGCGTGGGGTATGGTCACGGGCAGATAAAGAAAGAAGGGACCTCGGGCGTTGTCCCTTATAAAGTCAAGGGCCTTATCGAAGATGAGGTCGTGGGAATAGGTCTTGCCGTCGAGCTCGAGCCTCTCGCCGTTATGCCACAAGTGATCGGGATAATAATTATGGGCCGAGCGCTGGCAGTTGTATCCAAAGAACTCGGCAAAGCCCTGGTTCAGCGGGTCGCCGGCCGAGCCCGGATACCCGAGGCCCCACTTGCCGAAGGCGCCCGTCGCGTATCCCGCCTCCCGCAATAGTCCGGGAAGAGTCACCGCGTCCTCGGGCAGGGGGAATTGTCCCTCCGGCTTTACTTCCCGGTTGCCCCGGATGTAGGCGTGTCCCGAGTGCAGCCCCGTCATCAGGCAGCAGCGGGAGGGAGCGCAAACGGCGCTGCCGGCGTAGTGATCGGTGAACCTGATTCCGCTTTGCCCTATGCGGTCCATGTTGGGAGTCGCGAAGCGCCTCTGGCCGTAGGCCCCGAGGTCGCCGTACCCCGCGTCGTCCAACAGGACGTAAATGACATTCGGACGCCCGGGCCCGACGGGCGCTGAGGCGAGGGACAAAAGGCCAAGCGCTCCCGCCCCCGCTGTCTTGATGAACGAGCGCCGGTCGGTGCCTTCCTTCTTTTGCACTCCCGTCAAATCTTCAATTCCTCCCGTTATTTTCCACGACCTCAACGGCCAATTGGGCGGCAAAATTTACTTGGTCATTATACCGCGGCCGCCTTTGGCTTTTCGACTCAATGCGAAGAGGACGGCTTAATCAATACTCGAATATGTTAATGCCCTCACAACGACGGCTATTAATCATTATTTTTCAATTCAGGGTGGGAGTATTCTTTCGACCTGGTTATGGCGTTTAAAAACCTGGACTGGAGTTGCCGCTTTGCCAGTTTGCGCTTGACCGGCTCGAGCGTAAGGATGGTTTTCAGAAGGCGGCGCAGTAGCTCGTAGGTCCAGAGATGGTAATTGTCAAAGATGAAGTTTTTCAGCTTGTTTTCGTTGACGGCGGTAATGACGTATCTTTCAAAGGTGTCCCTGGGCACGAACCCAACGTCCTTTATTCTTTGCATCGTAATGGCGCCGCTTTCGCAAAAGCTGGCGCAGATCCCGCAGCCGATGCGATTATCCGTTATGACTTGAGCCTTCTCGCTCCCGTGAGGACCTTCTTCCCGAGACCTTCTGATATTCCATAAGCGCCGCGGGAAAGGGCCCCAGGGCCCTCTCGATTATCCCGAGGGAGTAGGCGATGGTAATCCCGTAATTGGTTATAGGCACTTTAACCTTGCGGCAGTCCAGAATGCGCTTGAGTACTTCCCTCCTGTTTTGGGTGCAGGCGCCGCAGTGGACCACGAGCTTGTATTCCTTAAGGTCCTCGGGGAAATCGTGTCCCTGAACGTGGTTGAAAACGAGTTCCCCCCCCACGTACTGGGTAAGCCAGCGGGGTATCTTGACCCTGCCTATGTCGTCGGCAATGGGATGATGCGAGCAGGCCTCGGCGACAAGTACCTTGTCGCCCGGCTTCAGATCCTCGATTGCGCAGGCTCCCCTCGTCATCTCCACCAAGTCCCCCTTGAAGCGCGCGAAGAGGATGGAAAAGGAGGTCAACTGGACGCTCGGCGGGACGTCGGCCACCACCTTGAGAAAGGCCTGCGAGTCCGTCACCACCAGGCGGGGAGGGATTTTCAGGTTCATGATCGCTTGCCTGAGCTCGCGTTCCTTTACCACCACGCACCAGGCGTCGCCGTCGAGGATTTCCCTGATGGTCTGGACCTGGGGCAGGATGAGCCTTCCTTTCGGGGCCTCCTTGTCGATGGGCACGACCAGCACCGCCATCTCCCCGGGCCTTACCAGGTCGATGACTATGGGAGGAGAGTTGACGAAGTCCTCGGGGGCCGAGTCGAGAATGGCTCGCCTAAGGTCCAAGGTCCCCACCCGCTTGTCCGCCCGCGTAAAAACGACCTTGAAACCCCGCTCGCGCAGCCCTTCCACCAGCGCGTCGGAAGGTCGGCCCAGGTCCGTTTTATTGAAGACCACGATGACGGGGACTTTTTGGGAGGTCATTTCCTCGATGATCTTTTCCTCGAAATCTCCCCAGGCCGGACCGTCGGTGACCACCAGCGCCAAGTCGATCCTGTTAAGGGTCTGCCGGGTTTTCCTGATCCGCAGCTCTCCCAAGGCCCCCTCGTCGTCTATCCCGGCCGTGTCGATAAACAGGACCGGACCCAGCGGAAGCAGTTCCATGGGCTTTTCCACGGGGTCGGTGGTGGTCCCTGCCTGCTCGGATACGATGGACGCGTCCTGCCTGGTCATGGCGTTCAGCAGGCTCGATTTGCCCACGTTGCGGCGTCCCAAAATGCCGATGTGCAGTCTCATTCCCTTGGGCGTGGTTTCCATTTACTTCCCGATGGGTCCCGGCAGCCCCAGCCTGCAGACGGCCTCCGGGCTGGTTAGTTGCTCGAATTGCTCGAGGGTCAAGAATCCTCCCTCGATGGCGGCTTGTTTGACGTTGCCTCCCCTCTCCCGCGCTAGTTGGGCCAGACGCCTCGCGCCCGAGTATCCTAAAAGAGGAAGAAGGGCCGTCACGGTCGCGGTCGAGTTCTCGACGTTCCTTCCGCATCTCTCGCGGTTAGCCTCGATGCCCTCCACGCAAGCGCTCCGTAAAATCTCGCATGAATTGGCGAGCATATTAATGGACGCGAGCAGGCATTCCGCCACGAGCGGTAAAAAGGGGTTAAGCTCGAGGCTTCCCGACGAGGCGGCCAGGGCGATGGTCTGGTCGTGGCCCATCACCATCATCGAGACCTGGGACACGGCCTCGGGAATGACCGGGTTGACCTTGCCGGGCATGATCGAGGACCCGGCCTGGCGGGGCGGGAGCGCGATCTCCCCCAAGCCCGCCTCCGGACCTGAACTCATAAGACGAAGATCGGAGGAAATTTTCAGCAGAGTCACGGCCAGGGCCTTGAGAATGCCCGAGACCTCGACGAAGACGTCCGCGTTTTGGGTGGCCTCGACCAGGTTCTCCGCCCTGGCGAAACCCACGCCGGTGAGTTCGCGCAAGGCGTCCACCACACGGAAAATAAACTGACGGGGCGCGCCCAATCCCGTGCCGATGGCGGTCCCTCCCAAATTTACCACCCTTAGGCGCTCCTCACACTTGTACAGCCGCCACCGGTCACGGCTTAAGGCCTCGGCGTAAGCGCTCATCTCCCGGCCCAACGTCGTCAATACCGCGTCCTGATACTCGGTCCGCCCGATTTTCACCACGTCGGCGAACTCCTTTTCCTTAATCTGGAACGCCTCGATAAGTCCCACCAGCTTCTCCTCCAACTCGCGCTGAAGAAGGATGGCGGCCAGCTTCATGGCGGTCGGAAAAGTGTCGTTGGTGGATTGGTGAAGGTTAACGTGATCGAGAGGTGAAATGACGTCGTAACGGCCGGGCGCGAGTCCCATCAATTGAAGCGCCCTGTTGGCGATGACCTCGTTGACGTTCATGTTCGTGGAGGTCCCGGCGCCGCCCTGCAGGCAATCCACAATCACGTGACCGGACAATAGGCCCGCTTCCATCTCCCGGCAGGAGCTCTCGACGGCGTCGGCCCGGGACCCCTCAAGGTATCCTAGGGAGCGGTTGGTAACGGCGCAGGCCAACTTCACGGCGCCATAGGCCCGTATCAGACGCTCATGGACGGCCTTGCCCGTAAGCGGAAAATTCTCCCCGGCGCGCGCGGCGTGTACGCCGTGGAGCGCCTCCCTCGGCATGGAAACGGCGCCAAGGTCGTCGCTTTCCTCGCGGCGGCCGGCGCTCGGGACTTTGGCTTTTCCTTCCATTTCAGTCACATCTCCTTGCGGTGAGAAACCGTCAACGGCGCGTGAATTCATCAAACGTACCGATCGGTAACGTTCATGACCGCGCGTGATTCCCTACTTGAGACGCCCATGTCGTTGCCTCTATTTTATGCCTATAGCGGGCCGTTACAAGCTTTGGCGACGGACTCGCTAAAAATTCCCGGTAAAATTGAGGAAGATATCGAGGCTTTCGTTGAATCGCGAACCGCCATCGGGTATATTGCCTTGAAACCAGATCGACGAAACCCGCCGAGGCTTCCTGCCTCGCGAGAAACTTAAGGCAAGGAGGCCCCAGATGAACGACGTGAAAGACCCGGCGTGCGCGAGTTGCGCCGTACCGCTGATGGAGAAGATATGCTTTCGCGAGTCGGGAAGGGGACCGGACAACTGCCCCACCCGCAACCTGGCCGACCTGGCCGCCAGGGCCCGGGAGGAATACGCCGACCCCAAGATCAAGGAGTTCGCCCGTCTGGCCTCGGTGCAAGAGGGCGAATGCTACCTCGAGAGGGAACACGCCTTCTACATCCCACATTGCGGCAAGCCCCGCATCCAGGAGACCATCGAGTTCGCTCACAAGATCGGCGCGAGCAGGGTGGGTCTGGCCTTCTGCATCGGCCTTTCCCTGGAGGCCAGGGCCGCGGCCGACCTTTTCCAGAAACAGGGCCTCGAGGTCGTTAGCGTCTGCTGCAAGGTCGGTCGGGTCTTGAAGGAGGAAGAACTGGGGATCGAGGACCATGAAAAGATACAGATCGGCACTCCCGAGCCGGCCTGCAACCCCATCCTTCAGGCCATGACCCTGAACCGGGCGGGGACGGGTCTTAACGTCCTTCTCGGCCTGTGCGTGGGTCACGACTCGCTTTTCCTCAAGTACGCCGAGGCCTACTCGACGGTGCTGGCGGTCAAGGACCGGGTGACGGGCCACAACCCCCTGGCCCCGCTTTACACCTCGAAGTCCTATTACATGTTCCTCAACCGCAAGGGCTTTTAGGCCGGGAGGTTTTCCGCGGAGGCCCCATGGGCGTCGAGGCGCACTTCCTCATGGTCGGCCGAAGGTTGGCCACGCGTGACCCGGATCGATTTCTCTCGCGTGATCTCACTCATAGCGTTGGAGGAATTCGTCATGTCCGACTTGGCCGATCGTCTGGAAAGAATGGACCATCGGTTCCATCAGCTTGCCGGGAAAGTGAAGGCAATCCATTTGGACCTCGATCCTGCCCTGAAGTACTTCCGACTCCCGCCGAGGAATGGGCGCCGCTTGTAAAGCCGATTTGCCAGAAGCCCTGAGAACGAGCGAAGGGCTAAGGAAATGATCGAAGCGAGGTCCACTGAATTGATGGCCCTTCAGTTTTGCCGGAAAAAATCTTGCCTTAGAGCCGTCCCGCGGATTTTGGAAAAGAGCTATAATTTACTTTCTTGGAGTAGATATTACCCCTTGTGCTATTCTTTCAAGGTCAGACTCAACAAGATTTGTGCCACTTGGCAGGCAGAGTCCGTTTTCAAATAAATACTCTCCACTCGAGCCTCCCCGGAATCGATACTTTGAAAAAACCGGCTGAAGATGCATGGGTTTCCATACCGGTCGGGATTCGACGTCCTCACGGTCCAGATTCTTTCTGACGTCCTCCCTGTTGGCCCCGAATTTGTCCGGATCGACGATAATGCAGGTAAGCCATCTCGTGCAAACGCCATAATCGGCCTCCGGCATGAAAGAGATACCCGGTTCGCCCGCAAAGGCGTTCCGATAATATTCGAAAACGTTGCGCTTTTGTTCCACTCTTAAGTCAAGCACTTTAAGTTGAGCGCGGCCGATGCCGGCGAGCACGTTGCTGAGCCGGTAGTTGAATCCGACGACGGAGTGCTCGTAATGAGGGGCGGGGTCCCTGGCCTGGGTGGCCAGGAACTTGGCGCGATCGATCTTCTCCGGATCTTTTCCGACCAGCATGCCTCCTCCCGAGGTCGTAATAATTTTATTTCCGTTGAAGGAAAAAATCCCGAATTCACCGAAGACGCCCGGGCTTTGGCCCTTGTACCTGGCGCCCAGGCACTCCGCCGCGTCCTCGATGAGAGGAATTTCATAGTGATCGCACAACTCGAGAATCGGGTCGATATCGGCGCTTTGTCCATAAAGATGGGCCAGGATCACGGCCTTCGGCAACTCGCTTTTTAAGGCGCGCGACTTGAGTTCCTCCTCCAATAGATTTGGATCCATGTTCCACGTGCCAAAGTTACAGTCGATAAAAACGGGCGTGGCCCTCTGGTACATTATGGCGTTGGCCGAGGCGGCAAAGGTAAGGTCCGAGCATATAACCTCGTCTTGAGGGCCCACGCCGGCCATAATCAAGGACAGGTGAAGGGCCGCGGTCCCGCTGGAAAGCGCCGCCGCGCTTTTAGTTCCGATCTTTTTCGCGAACTCCTTCTCGAAGGCGTCCACGTGCGGCCCTAAAGGCGCGATCCAGTTATCACGAAACGCCTCAGCCACGTATGCCTCCTCCATGCCGGACATGTGGGGAGAAACAAGATATATGTGTTCTTTAGTCAATATTCCACCCATAAGGCGATAGCCGGTCAGCCATGTTCCTTTATTACCCTGGCGGGAACTCCAACCGCCGTCACGCCCGGCGGGATATCTCCGACCACGGCCGCCCCAGCCCCAATTACGGACCCGGCCCCGATCGTGATCCCCTGGATCAGGTTGGCCCCGGTGCCGATATCGACTCCTTCTCCGATGGAGCAGTTTCCCGAGATATGCACGCCCGGGGCAATAGTGGCGTAATCTCCGATTACCACGTCGTGGCCCACCGTGCAATCGAGGTTGACGATCACGTGGTTTCCCACCCGAATCTGGGTGGTAAGGATATTGCCGGCGCAGATTATGACGCCGCTTCCTATCTCTAGATAATCGGACGCCTTAACGTCGGGAGCTATCACCGACGTGAACCTTATCCCAATCTCCAGGGCCTTGGATACGACCTTTTTCTTCGACCTCGGGTTTCCGATGGCGCATAAGGCCGAGACTTCGTCCTTTTTCGAGGCCAGAGCCGAAAGGTTTCCCTTAACTTCCAGGTCGCAGATCGACTTGCCATGCAGTTTTGGATTATCGTCGATAAATCCCCATGGCTCGATCTCGGCGCCGGATTTTTTCATCTCACGTATAAGCCACAGGGCCTCCCTGGCGAAGCCCCCCGCTCCGACAATCGCCACCTTGTTCATCTTGGGACTCCATTTTCCGTCTTGGTCCCCATGAACTCACTCATCGTCGCCTGGTCCTCGCCGCTGATCCCTTCCCGCTTAACGACCTTCCAGATGGTTTTAAAAAGTATCTTGACGTCGAGCCAAAGAGACCAATTATCCACGTACCAAACGTCAAGCTCGAACTTTTCCTCCCAGGTTATGGCGTTTCTCCCATTGATTTGAGCCCATCCGGTTATGCCCGGTTTCGCCTCGTGCCTTCTCCTTTGCTCGGGAGTATAACGGTCGAGGTATCGGACCAACAAGGGCCTGGGCCCCACAAGGCTCAACTCGCCCTTGAGCACGTTCCACAGTTGGGGTATCTCATCAAGACTGAAAGAGCGGATGAAACCTCCGAGCCTGGTCAGTCGCTCCTCGTCGGGAAGGAGGCCCCCCTTCGCGTCCGTATCTTCCGTCATAGTCCTGAACTTAACCAAATCGAATGATTTTTCATTATAACCCGGACGGGTTTGGCGAAAAAAAACCGGGGAGCCCATAGTGAACCTAATAAGTAGGGCGATCACGCCGATAACCGGCGACGCCAGCGTGAGGCCGAGTCCGGCGACCAAGAAGTCCATGATCCTCTTGAGGGCTAGTTGGCGCTCTTTTTCCCGATAACTCATTTCGAAACGTCTATTTCCGGAAGGTCTTCAAGGTCGTTTCCCGCCAGATAGTCTCCCATTGACTGAAATTCAAAGTCCCCGACAAGGGCCGAAAGCTTATCGAGCGTTTTTGCCCTGCCATGGTATTGTGACGCGTTGAATACCGCGGTTTTTAGCCGCGCCTTTAGGGAGAGGCCGTCCGTTTCATATTTGAGAGGCTCCACGTCGCACTCATAGGGATGAAGGTAGACGGTCGCGGGTATTCCATCGTCGTTCATGGAATGAATGGCCCTTCGGCTTATCGAGTAAGGAAAATGCCTGAGATAGCCGCCTCCCGCTACCGGCCAGTTCTTGCCCGCGAACCGCGCGGTGGCAAGCGGAAACTCTATAAGGTCACCGGAGGACGTCTTTATCCTGTAGGGTTTCCGCGGGCTGCCGGGGGACCCGTATCTCCTGCCTTTAAAGGGAAATATGGAGGAATCGAAATCATGGCCCGTTTCGATAATACACTCGATTACCTCGGGCCTTTCCAGGAACACGTTAAAGGCTGGAGCGCGAAAACCCCGGACCGCCGTCCCGGCCGCGTCCTCGATGATGGTCTTGGCGTCCGTGAGGTCCCGTTTTATCGCGCTCAACGGCTGGTCCCTGAACATGAGATGGTTCATGCCGTGCGACGCGACTTCGAACCCTCGGTTTTGTATTTCCTTCACAAGCAAGGGATGGGCTTTTACCACCGTGCCAAGGCAGAAACAAGTGGCACTTGCTCCGGCCTCGGAAATAACGTCCAGCATGGCCCTGGCGCGGTCGAGGACCCTTCCCGAAACGGGCGCGTTCTTGCCCAGCCTATCCCTCAGAAAGAGCGAACAATAATCCTCGACGTCAATGGTGAGCAAGTTGATCAACTGACAAATCCCGTCAGGAGAAAACCTGGCTCAGTGACGCGTATCTCGTATTTGTTTATTCCCTCCATCCGGGCCATGGATTCCACCTCTCTCTTGTCGTGAAAGCACACGGGAAGGCCTTTCATTTTGTACCGGAACTTTGTAACCGGGGCCCTTGGAAAATTATAGCCGGGAAAAGACGCCGTCACCACGCCGCGGGACGCGTCAATCATTTTTTTCCCGAACGACTCGTAATCGGCTATATAATCCAAAACGCCCATGGCGTGGGCCATGTCGAATCGATCCTCGAACTCCATTTGCATGAAGTCGCCCAGCCGGAAGTCTCAACGTTAGGCGACCCTTTCCTCCTTGGCGGTCCGGCAGGCCAGGCCGATCATGCCAGAGGCGAAGTCTATTCCCGTTACTTTCGTCGCTGCCGCCTTGGCGAGGGTTGTGCAGTAAACGCTCGTGCCGCGTCCTACGTCAAGGAAGGATTTACCATTTGCCGACATTGCGTGTTTTATCGTCGTTTCCCAGCGTTGTTTCAGTCCTCTTCTGAAGACGCCAACAAAAAAACCAAGGGTCAAGCTTCCTCCATGGTAATGCCCTCCCCATTGTAGCGCGTTATCACTGAAATATTCCAGCACGCTCTCGCCGTCGTTCAATTATTTCTTTTCCATGCAAGTCTTTTGTTTTATTGGAACGCCCTTTGCCACGTCGCTGACCATGGAAAAGAGTCTTTCCATTAAAAGTTTCCTGTCATACTCGCGCTCGGCGAGCTTCCTTGCGTTTTGCGACATTCTCTTACGCCTGGCGGGGTCGTTTTTCAATTCCCTCACCAACCGCGCGAAATCATCCGGGTCCCCGGCGCAGGCGGACACGCCGGCCTCGTTATTTTCCAGTATCTCCCTTTGCCAGCCCCCATAGTTTAATATGACTGGCCTACCCGCCGCAAGATAGTCAAAAAACTTGTTAGCGCTGTTGATTTCCATCGTCTTGTTGTTGATAACCGTTGACGCGCAAAGATCGGCGGCCGCGAGTGCCTCTGGCATGGCGGATTTCGGCAGCGGATCGATAAACGTCACGTTTTCTAGCTTAAAATCCCGCGTTGATTCTTTTAATTTCTCCTTGGCCGGCCCGTCTCCAATAAGCACGAATCTTACCGCCTTATCCGCGTCCCACGTGATCTTTGCCGCGTCGATAAGGTAATCCAGGCCATGTATGGTACCCATGGCCCCCGCGTACATGACGATAAAGGCGTCACCCAAGTCGTTTCTTTTCCTGAACGACGCTCCGTCAAAATCGGGGTTGAAAACGTGGTTGTCGCTGCAGTTGGATATCACTTTGACCTTGTCGGGATCAACGCCGTGGGCTATCACGCCCCCGCGCATTCCAGGCGAGAGCGCGACTACAAGCCGGGACCTTTTATATCCCAGCCGGGCAAGGCGCATGAGGCCCCAAATTAGAGCGCGGTTTCGGATCAGCCCCAGACCGGCGACCTGCTCAGGCCAAAGGTCCCTTATCTCAAAAACCAACGGCCTCCCATGCCACCAGGATAAAATGATACCAGGAACAATAACCGTGAGCGGCGTTGATGACGCGTATATAACGTCCGGTTTTGGCAACCCGAAGCCCAAGACGATAGATTGAATCAAAAACCAGAAAAAAGAGATTGATCTTCGAGGCAAGCTCATTTTTTGAGAATATTTTAACTTAGCCAATCGAAGGTTAATTCCCTCAATTTCAAGTGTACCTTCTTTGACATTTCGCTTAGACTTGGAATCCAGCAAGACTGGCGAGGTTAGAACGTCCACGTCCCATCCCTTTTCTCTGAAAGTCCGCGCCAATTCAAAGGAACGGGTGCTTACGGACGATTCTAACGTAGCGAAATATTGGATAATATATAAAATTCTCATGAATTGGCTTCCCAAACCACGCTATTGTCCCTCACGCTTTTAATAATTATAAGTCTCCAAGTATTGTTCGAGTCAATGGTGGAAAATCCCATACTTATCTTCTTTTCCATTATGTGAGATGTAAATTTTTTATGCAGGAGATGGTCATTAAACAAACTCGCGGAAAATCAAACGTTTTATTACTCACATGATGAAAATAATCCACCTTTACATCTGCGAGTTGGTCTCCCAAAAAACTAATATTTGAGTGAGATTCTAACAATATACAAGTTACAAAGCGATTGTCAAGCCCTCGGGGAATGATACCATGGGACACATGAGAAAGGGCGCTTCAAACTCAACTTATTACACGGTCACGGGAGCGCGACTTTGCCGCTGCAAGCGTTCGTAATCCATGCGCCGGCAAAGAATTCCCTTCGCCCGATCTTCACTTGGGACCGCCAAGCAGATCGAGCGCGGCCTTTGCAACCTCTGTCGCCTCGACGTTTACAAGGCAATCTTTGCCGCAGGCCTTAGGATAACACGGCGCCTCGGGGCAATCGTACACGATCAATATCTCGTTTTCTCGACTCTCGGGCGCGCATCTTTTCACCGACGTGGGTCCGAATATGGATACTCTTGGGACGCCGACCGCCGCGGCCATGTGCATCCAGCCGGAGTCCGCCGATACCATGAGAGGAGATTGGGAGACGACGGCTAACAATTGCCGTATGGGCAAGTTCCCGCTAATCCCTCTGGCTCTATTATCGTCCCGGGGCAGGATTTGTCTGACCAGGTCCGACTCGTCGGGTCCCCCGATCACCAGAAGATTTGACTGGGGAATTTCGCGCGAGATGATTTGCCACAACTCGCGATACCGCTCGGTGGGCCATCGCTTGAAAGGATTGGCCGCGTCGCATCCGGGATGGAAGACGATCGGGGCGGGGCCTTCCTTGAAATTCTCCTTAATCCATCGCGCGGCCGCGGCTTCTTCATCAGCGGACAGTAAAAGCTCGGGTGGACTCGGGTCCGGCTGGAGGCCAAGGCTTTCCGCCAGTTTTCTGCCGATCTCGGCGAAGCCGGTCTGGTATGGGACGTCCAGCGGATGGGTCAAGCCGATAGTGCTCCATCCGTCGGCCTCTCCCAGGCTCATCCCGACGCCCAGGCCCCGTGCCCATAGGGAGGACGCCATAGTAGAGCCGCCCGGAGCGGCGATCATGATATCGAAACGCTCGGGTCGCAAACTCGCGATATGCCTGAGCCTCCGCGCGCCGCGGCTCGTGGAGGGGACCTCGTAAAAAACATCAACCAGGCCGAGGTTCTCGATTATTGAGCGGGTATGGGGCGAGGAAATCGTGGACCATATCTCGGCCTTGGGCAAGCTTTGCCTCAAGGATCGAAGAAGGGGAACGTTCTCGACCACGTTTCCGATTCCCTGATGATTAAGGACGAGTATCTTCTGAATTTCAAACGGCGGCTTTATACGGCGTGGCCCGCGATCCATTGCAGTTCCTCATTTCCATTCTTGTCCAATATCGCTTTTGACTGAAAGGTCCTCCATACCGCGGCACTTTTTGAAACCATAAAAATACATAGCAATAAAGAGGATTAAACTATGGTAGGCGCATCCAGCCCGTTCAGTCAAGTGTTGAGACATTCTGCCCGCTCCGAACTCGCGGCCCAAGTCAGGAAAACGGGGCCGCTTATAAGGCCATTTCCAGGGACCGTTGGGATATCTAGAGATTCATCAATAACCCTAAACAATATCTCACAATCAAGCCCCTCGTGGGCGCGAGCGAGAACGCGCCGCTCATCCGGATCTGGAATGCGCGTCCTTGATCGCCATTTTGAATATTAAGTGGCTCCATAAGAAATTTCAGGCCGGCTGTTATTTATCGCCCTTGGCCTCCATGCTTCGGATAGACCTCTTTTATGAGCGGAGGCTCAGCCAATACAGAATATTAAGTTATCTCTGAAAACTTGTCCGTGGCGCGCGTGGGCACTTTCTCGAAAGGGCGCGCCGCCCGAAGTTTCCCGTGCTCGGCGTTAATTTGTCTGGGAATGGTAATCGCTCCTTTATCAGCGTAGGTAATAGCGCTAACGCTTGTAAACAAACCCGTCAAGGCCCAAACATATGCATGATACACATATCCATGAGTAGTAAAAATAAACAATGAAACCGACAAGTAATGAAACGCCAACGTGAAAACGAGAGGCCTTTTCATATTTACTATAATATTTTTTAACGGATAGATATTCGCGAGCAATAGAGTCAAAAAGCCCAGTAGCCCCAACTCCGCCAAAGCCGAAATATACACGCTATGAGCCGCTTGATGGTCATTAAGCTCGTAAAAAACGTCAGTCTCCTGGAAAGACCTTGGGCCGCCCCCAAACAGAGGATTGTCTAAAAACATTCTTATCCCCTTTTGAAAAAGAAGAATTCTAGGGTCCATTTTATTTTCCTGTATGGGCGCATACGAGTATTGCGCCTCTTGAGACTCATCTACAAAATACATGGTTATCCGCTCGAACGATTCTTTTTCGGAGGCCAATTGGATGCCGTAACGTATGGGTAGCATTAAAAACGCTAAAATAAATACGACTTTAAATTTTCGTTCCCACGCCATGAGTGACGCGAATAGAAATACGGCCGCAAGCAGTCCAGACCTGCTCATTGAGAGAATAAGGGCCGGAACGGCAATGATCGAAAACACTATCGCCATGGTCCTGACGATCAGAGCTTTCCTAATATTTTTGGTGACCACGCGGGCGTTGCCATAAAGATAATAGCAGAACGCCAATTGGTTTACGGAAGCAAAAGCCAGTGAATTTGCATTAACGTGCATCCCAAAGACTCTACTTGTTGCCATTAAACGATTAATGTCAATGGTAAAGTAATATATTATCGTCGATAAATTTAACGCCTGGGCCAAACCCAGAAGCGTGTCGAAAAAATATATACAGGAAATTATTAGCAAATTTATCGCTATTTGTCGTTCATTCGTGCAAATCACCGAGATGGCGCCGTAGCAGATAATAATCCCCAATACTTGGCTGATAAAAATGGGAGACGGTGAGTTGGAACCGGAAGCGGAAAATAGATTGACCATAAAAAACAAAAAAGAAAAGAGAAGTACGATTGGCAAAACTTTATAATTTATCTTTGGCCTAATGAAAACGATAATGATAAACACGGCGGTCATTGAGAACTTGTACAAACTATGACCCTCATATATCGTGTAATATTTTAGAGGAAAAGTAAGCAGCGAAAAAATGACGCAGACTGCAAGCCAAGGCCTTTTAATCATGGCGATTAATAAAATAAATATCACGAATAGGGTAATATAATAAATAAGCATGGTAATGTAACTTTAAATCTATGCCTGTTGATAAACTTCCTCATAACCCGCGACCATCGCCGCGAGACTGAAACTTCCAAGCGCCAGTTCCCTCGATCTATTACCGAATTCCATGGCCAGGCCCGCGTCCGAGGCGAGTCTGACCATGGCCTTGGCCCCCGCCTCCGGGTCGCCGGGAGGAACCAGAAAACCGTTTTCCCCGTCCCGTACGATCTCGCCGATCCCTCCCACTTGGGAACCCACCAGCGGCAGTCCACAGGCCAGGCCCTCGATGAGAGAAACGGGCAGACCCTCGCGATAGGACAACAGAAAAAGCGCCCGCATCCTTGACAATTGACTCGATACGTCCCGTACGTGGCCCGTAAACTCCACTTTATCGGCTATACCCAACTCCCTGGCCAAATCCTCCATTTGACTCTTCAATGGTCCGCCGCCTACCAGAATTCCCTTGATCGGGACCTTGGACTTTTCCATGGCCCTGGCAAGAGATCTCAGGAAGACGTCCTGCCCTTTTCCATTGGTAAATTGAGCCACCGTGCCGAAACAAACCTCTCCGTCCAAATCTTTATCACGCTGATGAAAACGCTCGGTATCGACTCCGTTGACGATCTTTTTTAATTTCCCCCTGGTAAAGGCCTTTTTTTGCAAGGCCTTATAACCATTTTGACTCACGGCGACGATAACCTTGGCTTGAAGGAGCGTAAAGGAATCAAGCAAGGTAAGAACGCGCTTTTTCAAGGAGGAAAATAAATAATCGGAAATCAGACTCGGCCGGGTGACGATGAAGTCCACGCCCGAAAGCGCGCAGGCCCAGGCCGCTTGAAAGTCAAGCGATATAGGACCTTGGGAATGGACCAGATCAGGTTTCAATTCTTTGATCAACCTATAAAGTCTCCAAAAAGCCGTCGCGTCCTTCCAGCCCGCCGACTCGAATGGAATCAACTTGACGTCCCGGAAGGAGCGAAATTCTTCCACCAATGTACCCCGGGGCGAGTAAACCACCGCGTACTCGAGGGATTTTTCGCGCCTCAGGCGAAGGAATTCCTTGAACCTCATCTCGGGACCGCCAACTCCCCTTTCAGAGCCGTAACCGCCGGCGTGCGAGACTAACAGCATGATTAAAGGCATTGATATATACGTAATGTCCGGGCCCTGAAAAAGTACAACCGATTATGGCCCCGCGATACCGGTAAAAGCGCCAAAATAAAACTGATTGACTTCCCCAAGGGTCCCCGCTCCAAATTTAAAACGAAATATAGCACACTTTCGGCCGGATTGTCCATAAAGTTATGAATGTCCCGAAACTTTATGCCGACCTTCTGGGAATGAGAATCAATGTCATTTCCCGCGCCATCACACATTTATTCCGATAAGGCTGAAACGTTTTACAAAGGCGCGTCTCCTTATATGACAATTAAACTGGCGATGAACGCCGCGGAACGAACATAACATTCGATGAAGTTCATTTATCATTAATTCCAGTGATTTACAAGAAAGGCCCACGCGATGGAAAGCATCATTCATTTGGCCGCTGCCAAGACAAAAACCAAAAGCCTGGATTGGGAAAAACAAGAAGAGAAAGGCGCGCCGGGAACGAGAGGCGATGTATGGAAAATAATTCTCGCGGCGGTTTTAATAACCCTAAGCCCAGTGACCATGGCTCGATCCGCGGGTCCCTCCCCCTTAAGCCTCGATGAGGCCATACAACTGTCGATGCAGAACAATCCCCGGCTGAAATCCTCGGACTCGGAGCACGAGGCGGCCAAGGCCCGCGTGGACATGGCCAAGTCGGGTCTATATCCGCAAGTGGCGGTGAGCGAGACCTTTACTCGCACCGACAATCAGATGTGGGCCTTTGGGACGAAACTCAATCAGGGCCGCATAACCACGCTCGATTTCGACCCGGCCGCGCTTAACGATCCTGACGAAATCGACAATTTCAACACCACCGTCTCGGCCGTTTTGCCTCTTTTCGATTCCGGCCAGACCTGGATCGGGATCAGCCAGGCCGGGATGGCCGAGAAGGCCCAGGCCAAGGTAAAGGAAAGAATCCGCCAGGAGGTTATCGCCGAGGTAATCCTTTCCTATTCGGGAGTATTGCACGCGACCCAAAGGCAAAAGGCCGTCATGAGTTCCCTCGAGTCCGCCAGGGCCCGCTTAAAGCTGATTAACTCGCTTTACGACGCTGGCCTGGTCGTAAAAAGCGACTTCCTGCGGGCCAAGGTGTGGGAGGCGTCGCTCGAAAGGGAAAGACTTGCATCGGAAAGCGATATCGCGGTCGCCCGATCGGCCCTCAACGCCTCGATGGGAGTGCCCATGGACGGCGTATACGAACTGACGAGCGAACTTGCCGGTGAGGCGCCAATCCAGGGCGATCTCGACTACTGGATCGATAAGGCCCTTGCCTGCCGGCCGGACCTCGAGGCAGCCAGGATTCAATCGAGCCTCGCCGACAAGGAGGTGGAAAAAACAAAGGCGGCTTACCTGCCGTCAGTTTACGCGTTCGGCAAATACGAGATAAACACCGAGGACTTCGACGATACCTCCGACAATCGCACCGTGGGAGCCGCGGTAAACGTGGACCTGTTCGAGGGCTTCTACCGAAGTTCCAAAACAAGGGAGGCCAAGGCGAACGGGCAAAGCGCCAAAAGCATGGGCCACGCCCTCGAGCTTGGAGTCGAGTTCCAGGTGAGAAGGGCCTACCACCGGGCCATGAGCGCCCGCGCCGGGATTGACGTGGCCCAGGCCGCCGTCGAGCAGGCCCGGGAGGGCCTGGACATCGTGGCCGACCGCTATGAGACCGGCCTTTACACCATAGTGAACCTGATCGACGCGGAGGCCTCTCTGCAGGAGGCAAGGACCGCCTGCCTGGCCTCCCGCTACGGATACGCGGCGGCGAGGGCCGAGCTGCTCCTGGCCGCGGGGGCTCTCGATGTCGACTTCGAGTGATATCGCGCGGGAAGAAAGCGGAGATTGAAAAGGACAAAGGAGACTGACCGATGAAAAAAGAACTAATTTTACTCGCCGTTCTGGCCCTGGCCGCCGGCTCCGGCGGTTGCGGACATATAAAGCCCGGCAACGCGGCCCAACGGCCGCCTTCCCTCCAGGGCCTCACCATACTCGAGGCGCGAATATCCAGCGAGCCCATCGCTCGCGAGTTAACGGGAACGGTCAAGGCCGGGATCATGGCCGACGTGGCGCCCGAGCTTTTCGGCGAGATCATCGAGATTCGCGTCAAGGAGGGAGACGCCGTTAAAAAGGACGGCGTTCTCGCGGTCCTGGACGGGGAGAAGGTCGCCGCTCAAGTCGGAAGGGCCCGGGCGGCCAGGTCCCAGGCCGCCGCCCAGGCGCGCCTGGCCAATTCGACCTACTCCCGTTTCAAGGAGTTGAAACGGAGAGGCTCGGTGAGCGACCAGGAGTACGACGAGGTCCTGGCGCGGCACGGCCAGGCCTCGGCCGGCCTGCGCGAGGCTGAGGCCGCGCTGGCGGCGGCCCTCGAGATGGAAAAGGACGCCATCATAACCTCGCCGGTGGACGGAGTGGTCACGGCCAAACTGGCCGACGTGGGCGACGTGGCCTCGCCGGGCGTTCCCCTTTTCGCCGTCGAGACCGAGGGCGGATACAGGGTCGACTTCACGGCCCCGGAGAAACTCCTTGGGTCCATCAAAAAAGGCATGAAGGTCAAGGTTATTAGCGACTCGCCCCCCGGGACGCTCGACGGAGTCGTCTCGGCGGTGTCGCCCTCCACCGACCCCAGGAGCAGGAGCTTCCTGTCCAAGGCGGACTTGCCCGAGGACGCCCGGGTGGTTTCCGGCTCTTTCGTGAGGGTGATGGTCCCCCTTGGCGACGAAAGGGGAATCTCGGTGCCCCAATCCGCCCTGGTCCGGCGCGGACAGCTCACCGGTATCTATATCGCCGACAAGGACGGGATCGCCAGGTGGAGAATCCTGCGGACGGGCAGGGATTTGGGAGAAAACGTCGAGATAGTCTCGGGCCTCGAGGAGGGAACAAGGTACGTGGCCGAGCCTCCCCTTACCTTAAGCGACGGCGTGAAAATAGGTGGGTAAAACATGAGACAGCTAAGGACGGGGGCCGCCGGCAAGATAGCCAAGGCCTTTATAAACTCGAGGCTGACTCTTCTCATAGTCCTTACCTCGGTGGTGCTCGGGCTCTTCGCCATTCGGAACCTGCCCCGCGAGGAGGAACCCCAGATAATCGTGCCCATGATCGACGTCTTCGTCCAAATGCCGGGGGAAAGCGCCAAGGAAATCGAGCAGCGGGTAACCAGGCCCATGGAAAAGCTGATCTGGGAGATACCGGGCGTCGAGTACGTTTACACCACCAGTTATCCGGGGCTTTCCATGATGGTGGTCCGGTTCCTGGTGGGGGAGGACGAGGAGAAGGCCATCGTCAGGCTGCAGAGCAAGCTGCTGGCCAACTTCGACCGCATACCCTACGGCGCCTCGCCTCCGCTGGTCAAGCCCCGCTATATTGACGACGTTCCCATATTGGCGCTGACCTTCTGGGGCGAGGGCAAGGACCACTACGAGCTTCGCCGGGTGGCCGCCGAGGTCGAGTCCCTCATCAAGCGGGAGGAGGACGTCTCCATTACCGACGTCATCGGGGGCTATAGAAAAAGCGTCGAGGTAATACTCGATCCGTCCCGGCTCGCGGCCCATGGGATCGATCCCCTTACCGTCAGGGACATGGTCGCCGCCAACAACATCGAGACCGACCTCGGTTCCCACCAGGTAAAGGGAGAGGAAATAAGGTTTCACGCCGGCGGGTTCCTGCGCGACGCCAATGACGTCAAGCGCGTGGTGGTCTCCGCGGCCGACGGCCGGCCCGTGTTCCTGGGCGACGTGGCCGAGGTGATCGAGGGGCCCGAGGAACCCAAGGATTACGTTTTCCTCGGCGTGGGTCCCGCCGGGGAGGCGAAGGGACTCGAGTACTCGAGCGGATCGTACAAGAACCATCCCGCCGCCACCATCACCATGGCCAAAAGGAAGGGGACCAACGCCATCGACGTGGCCAACCGGGTCCTGGAAAGGGTCGAGGAAGCCAAGGGCGTGTTGATACCCGACGACGTCAACGTCACCATCACCCGCCATTACGGCGAGACGGCCAAGGAAAAATCGGACGAGCTCCTGTTCCATATGGCCATCGCCATAATATCGGTCACCATACTGGTGGGCTTCGCCCTCGGCTACCGGGAGGCGGGCGTGGTCATGCTGGCCATACCCGTGACGCTGGCCCTGACCCTGGCCGTGTTCTACTGGTACGGCTACACCCTGAACAGGATCACTCTTTTCGCGCTCATCTTCTCCATCGGCATCCTGGTGGACGACGCCATCGTGGTGGTCGAGAACATAGTCCGTCACTTCCGCATGCCCCAGAACCAGGGCAAGCCCTTTATTAAAGTGGCCATCCGGGCGGTCGACGAGGTGGGAGACCCGACCATACTGGCCACCCTTACCGTCATAGCCGCCATCGTGCCCATGGCCTTCGTGGGAGGACTGATGGGTCCGTACATGCGGCCCATACCGGTGGGGGCCACCGCCGCCATGATCTTTTCCTTGCTGGTCGCCTTCATCGTAACCCCCTGGGCCGGGACCCTGCTATTAAAAGGGGAAATGGAAGGACCTTCCCATTCCCCCGAAAGCCAGGGAAAGGAGGGATGGTCCACCCGCCTCTACAGAAGGGCCATGACTCCCCTTATCAACAACCCCTTTTACAGATACGGGTTCCTCCTGTCCGTTGTCCTTCTCCTCCTCGGAGCCATGCTCCTCGTGGCCGTCGGATGGGTCAAGGTCAAGATGCTTCCATTCGACAACAAGAGCGAGTTCCAGGTCGTCATCGACATGCCGGAGGGGACCACCATGGAAAAAACCGCCGCCGCGGCCATGGAAATGGGAGACTACCTGAGAGCGGTCAACGAGGTGACCGATTACGAGATATACGTGGGCTCCGCCTCGCCCTTTAACTTCAACGGCCTGGTGAGGCACTCCTATTTGCGGCAGGGACCCAACGTGGCGGACATACAGGTAAACCTGGCCGCCAAGCACGACCGGACCGCCCAGAGTCACGAGATAGCCAAGAGGGCGCGAGGTCCCCTCAAGGAAATAGCCGACCGGGCGGGGGGCAAGGTCAAGGTGGTCGAGGTGCCTCCCGGGCCTCCCGTTCTGTCCACGCTGGTGGCCGAGGTTTACGGGCCCGACTACGAGAGGCAAATCCAGATCGCGGGACAAATCAAGGAGATATTCGAGAGCACCCCCGGCGTGGTGGACGTGGACTGGTACGTCGAGGACGATCAGAAAAAACAAAGCCTGGTGGTGGACAAGGAAAAGGCCTCCCTCCACGGCGTCTCCGCGGCCCAGATCAACCAGACCCTCGATCTGGCCCTGACCGGAAGGGCCATCGGACTCATCCACGCCCCCGAGGAAAAGGAGGACGTGAAGATATTCCTGCGTACTCCGCCCTCGCAAAAAGCCGGCGTCGAGCGCGTGGCCAACCTTAAGATAAAGGCCGCCGACCAGAGCATGGTCCCCCTTTCCAGCCTGGTCAAGGTCGAGGACTCGACTATAGACAAGGCCATATACCATAAAAACCTCGTGCCCGCCGTCTACGTCCTGGGGGACGTGGCCGGAGAAAAGGAAAGCCCCGTTTACGCCATCCTCGAGATGTGGGAAAAAATCGACGCCATCGAGCTGCCCGAGGGTTATAAGATCGAGCAAAACACGGCGTCCATTCCCCGTGACGCCAACAAATACGCCATGAAATGGGACGGCGAATGGCACATCACCTACGAGGTCTTCCGGGACCTGGGCATCGCCTTCGGGGCGGCCCTCCTCTTGATCTTCGTCCTGGTGGTCGCCTATTTCCAGAGCTTCTCCACCCCGCTCGTCATTCTCGCGGCCATTCCCTTCTCCCTGGTCGGCATCCTGCCGGCTCACGGCGCAATGGGAGCGTTCTTCACGGCGACCTCCATGATCGGCTTCATCGCCGGGGCCGGAATCGTGGTCAGAAACTCGATCATACTGGTCGACTTCATCGAGCTGCGGATCGCCCAGGGAGCGCCCCTTAACCAGGCCGTGGTCGACGCCGGGGCCATCAGGTTCAGGCCCATGCTCCTGACCGCCGCCGCCGTCGTGGTGGGGGCATCGGTCATACTCTTCGATCCCATCTTCCAGGGGCTGGCCATCTCCCTCATGGCGGGAGAGATCGCTTCCCTTCTCCTTTCCAGAATGACGGTCCCCATTCTCTATTACCTGGATAAAAAAAGGGAACTGGAAAAGGAAACGCGCGACACGGGCCCCAAGACAAATAACGAAAAGGAAAAGGAAAAGGAAGTCAAGGAAATAAAAGACAAACGGGATTGATCGAAAACCGCGGTCAAGCCGGCGGGCCGGCTCTCGAATCGAGACGGGACCGGCGAAGTAAAAATCGGGAGGAAATTAAATGAACGTGGAAAGAGCATTAAGAGCGGTGGCCGGAGGAGTGGTAATAGTATCCGCGGCCTTGACCTGCTTTCACTCGCCCCTTTGGATACTGTTCACCCTGTTCGTGGGCGCCAACCTTTTACAGTCCTCGCTGACCAACTGGTGTCCCATGATGACCGTGTTGCGCAAGGCCGGATTAAAGGATTGCACTGACAATACGGCCCTGGACGTTGCCAGATAAAATTTACAAAACAAAAATGGCGCTCCCTTGCCCCGTCCCACCATTCCGGGGAGGAAAGAGGCAAGGAAGCGCCGCTTCAATTATGGAAAGGACGGCCTATCGTACCGTCTCGACGGCCGCCGCCTACTCCAGGATGGCCCCCTTGGCCGCGCTCGAGACGTACTTGCGATAGCGCTTCATGAAGCCGTCGGGTATTTTCCGCTCGACGGGCTTGTAATTTTCCAGGCGCTTTTTGATCTCCTCGTCCGACAGGTTCAAGTGGATGCCGCGGTTCGGGATGTCGACGGTTATCTCGTCGCCGTCCCTCACCGCCGCGATGGGTCCTCCCACGTAGGCCTCGGGGGAAACGTGGCCCACGCACGGACCCACGCTGGCTCCGGAAAAGCGGCCGTCCGTGAGCATGGCCACCCGCTTCATGCCCGAAAGGTCGATGGCCATGGTGACGGCCAGTGTCTCGGGCATGCCCGGAGCGCCCTTGGGCCCCTCGTTCCTGATTACCACCACCTCGCCCTCCTTGATCCGTCCCTCCCGGACCGCGGCCAGGGCCTCGTGCTCGCTCTCCATCACGTGGGCCTTGCCCGTAAAGGTCCGCATCTCGGGAATGACCGCCGACTGCTTGACCACCGCCCCCTCCGGCGCCAGGTTCCCGAAAAGGGCCACCGTGCCGCCCTCCTCCTTGAAGGGCTTGTCCTTGGGCCGGATGACCCGCTCGTCGGCCACGGCCACGTTCTCGAGGATTTCCTTCCAGGTCGCGCCCGTGACGTTGAGGGCGTCCAGATGAAGGTCCGACTCGAGCCGCTTCATCACCGCCGGGATGCCGCCCGCGGAATATAGGTCGATGATCCCGTGCGGGCCGTTGGGACTGATCGAGCAGATGGTGGGTATTTTCACGTTGACCTCGTTGAACCTGGAGAGGGGAAGCTCGAGTCCCAGCTCGTGGGCGATGGCGGGAAGGTGCAGGGTCGAGTTGGTCGAACCGCCGATGGCCAGGTCGACCATGACCGCGTTGTCCAGGGCCTTCTCGGTCATGATCTTGCGGGCCGTCAGGTCCTCCTCGACCATGGCCACCACCCTTTTCCCCGCCTGGCGGGCGAAACGCAGCTTGTCGGCGTGAAAGGCCGGAACGTTGGCCGAGCCGGGTATGGTCAACCCGAAGGCCTCGGCCATGCACTGGAAGGTGTTGGCCGTGCCCATCAGCTCGCAGGCGCCGCAGGTGGCGCAGGTCGAGGTCCCCAGCTTGAGACCCAGGTCCGCGTAATCCTTGTGGTCAACGCTCTCCCCTCTTCCCGCCATGAACCGGATGTGCCACGAGTTGGGACCGCCGGTCAAAAACACCGTGGGCAGGTCTAGCCTGGCCGCGGCCATGAGCATGCCGGGAATGATCTTGTCGCAGCTCGCCACCATGACGATCCCGTCGAAGCACATGCTGCGGCTGTAGGTCTCGACCGTGTCGGCTATGAGCTCGCGCTGGGCCAGCACGTAGCGCATGGCGTCGTGGCCCTCCGTGATCCCGTCGCAGGGGGCGGGCACGTTGAACTCGAAGGGTATGCCTCCACCCGCGTGTACGCCCTCCTTGACGCGCGTGGCCAAAAGGCCAAGATGCATGTGCCCGGGGTTGGCCTCGGTGAGGGAGTTGGCCACGCCGATAATCGGCTTTTCCTTGCACTCCTCCACGTCAACGCCCGTGCCCTTCAATATGGTCACCCGGACCATGCTGATGGGGAAATCCTTATTATCGAACATGGGTTGGCTTTTCGGCTTCTTCATAAAAGTTTACCTCCTGGTTGGTTTTGGGCGACGCCCGGGGCGGGAAACCTCTCCTCCGGCGGCGACAACCTGCATCCTAGCTTCTTTTCGCCCCGTTCTCAAAATTAAGGCGAGGGTCCAGGCCCGACGGCATGGATTATCGCGACCCGAGAGCCGGCCGGCGGCGGACGATTCGGGTTTGCATTCGCATTTTCCATAAGCTAGGTTATGAGGGAGGGGATGAGTGTCTCGCGCCGCGGCCTTTTGGACTTGGCGTGGAAAGCGGTCCCTATTCCACTATCCGGGGAGGATACAGTCATGGTTATCGAGTGCGACGCCGTCATCGTCGGCTCTGGCCCGGGAGGAGCGTCCTGCGCCAGGGAACTGGTCAAGGCCGGCAAACAAGTGGTCATGCTGGAACGGGGCGCCGACCATCAAATGATGGGCAACTCGGTGGCGACCCTTCCCATGGTGGACCTGAGCAACATCGCGCCCATCGGCCACAAGATGATGATCAGGGGAATCACCACCGGCGGGTCATCCATGCTCTACTGCGGCACCGCCACCCGGCCGGCCCCCTTTATCAAGGAGCAGACGGGCATCGACCTCAATCCCTACGCCGACGAGTTCGAGGAGGAACTGGGCATCGGTCCCCTCCCGGAAAGGCTGGTGGGAGACGCGGCCAAGCGCATGATGGACGCCGCCAGGGAGCTGAATATCGACTGGGACCTCCTGCCCAAGTTCATCAATCCCGAAAAATGCGAGCCGGACTGCGGCGACTGCATGTTCGGCTGCAAAAAGGGAGCGAAATGGACCTCCCGCGAGTTCGTCTACGAGTCTCAAGAAAAGGGCATGCGCCTTTTCAACCGCGTCAAGGTGGACAAGGTGCTGCGCGACGACGGCAAGGCGATAGGAGTGAAAGGCAAGGGACCCGGCGGCGAGATGGAGGTCCGGGCCCAAAAGGTGGTCATCTCGGCCGGCGGACTGGGGACCCCCGTGATCCTCAAGCGCTCGGGCATCGACGAGGCGGGCGAGGGCTTTTTCAGCGATCCTCTCCTCTTCACCTACGGCGTCAGGGAAAAACAGGAAAAGGGGTCCATTTACGACATACCCATGACCGCCGGGACCTTCCAGTACTGGGAGGACGAGGGGTTCGTGCTCACCGACCTGGCCGAGCCCTGGCTCATGATGTGGTCGTCCATGGGCATGGCCAGGCCTCCCCGGCCCGACGTAGCCCACAAGGTGAGAAAAGTCCTGGGCATAATGACCAAGGTCAAGGACCCCGTCTCGGGAAGGATCGACGCCAATGGCAAAATTAGGAAGCCCTTCGAGGATGTAGTCAAGAAGAGACTCTTCGGCGGCGACGCGGTCGCCCGGGAAATCCTGTTAAAGGCCGGCTGCGAAAAAGGCTCGCTCTTCACCGCCCCCATCAAGGCCGCCCACCCCGGCGGGACCGCCAGGATCGGACACGTGGTCAACGACAAGCTCGAGACCAAAATCAAAAACCTCTACGTGGCCGACGCCAGCGTGGTGCCCGACGAGTTGGGAACGCCCGTCGTGCTTCTCGCCCTTTGCATCGGGAAATACGCGGCCCAGAACATCCTGGCCGACTGGAACTGAAACCGACTTATGGGTACAACGGCCGGACGGACGCCGCGGGCTTCCGGCTCCGGCGTCCCCTTCAGCCGATATAGGATTTGTCAACCATGCCCATGACCGCCAAGGCCGACCAAAGCGAGGTCAATCCTCATTCCCTTTCGCTAACGGGGCTTGGCCGTCCGCCCGCCGGTCTCGAGGGAGGCGAATGAACGAGACGGCCGCCGGGAGCGAGGACCTTACCGAGCTTCTCGGGCGTCTTCGCGAGACGGCAAAGGGTTTCCAGGCCCGCTTGCTTTCCGCCGCGGGTCCCGATGAGTTGGCCGAATACAAGGGCCGGCTGGAAAAAAAAGGCAAGGGCAAAAGCCCCGTGATTCTGGCCTCGGACACGGCCGTCGAGCTGGGGTCGCCCCGGCTGAGGTCGGCCTACGCCGCGCTCTGGACCAGGGACAAGTCGCTCGTGACGGACGGGGCCGTAACGGTGATCGGACCGGGCCTGGCCGAGTCGGAGGGCAAGGCCCTCGATTACGCCCAGTTGACCGCGTTGGCCTTGGGCCCGGAGGCCGAGCCCAATCCATTCAAGCTCGAGTCCATCCAGTTCCTGGCCCGGCGGCTTCCGGGGGTCATGTCGAGAACGGTCCCCGGCAGGCTCTGGGTCCGAGTCAGTCACCAGGCGATCGAGGCGGGCGTCGACTTCCGGATCATCGGAGGGGCGCTAAGGGAGACTTATAAAAAGGAAATGGCCGGCGTCGAGGCGGTCGAGTCCTTTTTCGTGACCCTCTGCGGCCGGGCGGTGGACCAATTCTCGGCCATCGCGAGCGAGGCGAGAATTCACGCGGGCAGTCACAAGAAGCTGGCCCTGGGCGTTGACGGCTCCTACGAGTGCAAGGAACTCGAGTGCGACTCCTGCGACGAAAAGCCCGTGTGCGACAGGATTCGGGAGGTCGCCATTATCCGGAAGAGGAAAAAGAAGGAAAGCGCGAGATAAACCGTAAAGAAATGGAACCTCTTGTAAAAGTTCCGCTTTGGAGTGCGGCGGCTCGACGCCGCTTTTCTTCCGAGCGGCTTGACGCGAGGCAAGCCGGCGTATTATAGGCCTTGTCAAGCCAAGGCCATCGAAAGCGGTCTCAAGCGACCGCGCTCCAAAGCGGCTATGCCGCCAAGAAAATGACTTTTGCAAGACTTATTAACGCGGCGGCCGAGTCCCGCGTCCGCGATAAATGGAGGTTGCGCCCATGGCGAAAATCGTAGACCTGTCCAAAACCATACGCTTTGACCGTCGGGACCCCTGGTGGATGCGGGCCAAGGTCGGCAAGCAGGGGCACATGCTGGGAGGTATCCAGATAAGGCTCTTCTTCAAGCTTCCTTATTCCCTCTTTCCCAAGGGCTTCACCGGGTGGGCCAACGACACCCTTAAGATGGGCGTTCACTCGAGCACTCATCTTGACGCGCCCTGGCACTACGGCCCGGCCTCGGAGGGCAAGGCGGCCAGGACCATCGACGAGGTGCCCCTCGAGTGGTGCTACGGACCGGGAGTGGTGATCGACGCCACCCGAAAACCCGACTTCGAGATGATCACGGCGGAAGATATCGAGCGCGACCTGGACCGGAGCGGAGCGAGTGTCGGGGAAGGTACCATTGTCCTTATCAAAACGGGGCGGGACGCCCTGGCCTATACGCCCGACTTCACCACGCGGGGAACGGGCATGAGCCGCGAGGCCACCGAATGGCTGGTGGACAGGGGGGTCAAGGTGATCGGGATCGACCAGTGGGGCTTCGACCTTCCCCTTCCCTGGATGGCCCGGGAGGCCAGGCGCAGAAACGACCGCGAGTATTTCTGGCAGGCCCATCTGGTGGGCGTGAAAAAGGAATATTGCCACATCGAGCAGCTCACCAACCTGGGCGCCCTGCCCCCCGCCGGTTTCAAGGTGGCCGCTTTTCCGCTCAAGATCGAGGGCGCCAGCGCCGGCCCGGCCCGGGTGGTGGCCATCTTCGAGGAGGAAACCACATGAAGCTTTGTACCTTCCAGGTAAAGGACGGCGACGCGGGCCCCAGGGCCGGCATCCTGAGGGACGGCTCGGTATACGACGTGGACGCCATAGTCCCGGTCCTGGCCGCCAGGATCGGCAAGGCGCCCATGGCCGATTACTCGAGCGTCATCGGCATACTGCGCGGCGGCCGCCCGGTAATGGACGTGGTGACCAAGATGGACAAGTCCATCGCCGAGGAAACGGATTCCTCCCCCGCGGCGCGCTACAAGGTCGGCCTGGACAAGGTCCAGCTTCTGGCGCCCGTGCCCCGGCCCAACTCCATCCGCGACTTCATGGTCTTCGAGGAGCACCTGGTCAATTCCATGCACACGGTGGTAAAAAACAAGTTCCCGCCCCTGGCCTGGCTCAGCAGGCTGGTCCAGAAGGGAATAGGAAAACCCCTTCTCAGGCCGCCCAACGTATGGTACCGCATTCCCGCCTATTACAAGGGAAACCCCGACTCGGTAATCGGACCCGGCCGGGACATCGAGTGGCCGTCCTATACGGAGAAACTGGACTACGAGCTCGAGTTCGGCGTCTATATTATGGGAGCGGGAAAGGACGTCAAAAAGGAGGACGCCGAGTCCTATATCGCGGGCTACACCATCTTCAACGACGTGAGCGCCCGCGACTTCCAGATGAGGGAGATGGGCGCCCGGCTGGGACCGGCCAAGGGCAAGGACTTCGACACCGGCAACGTGATGGGCCCGTGGCTGGTGACTCCCGACGAGGTGGGCGACCCCTACTCGCTCAAGATGGAGGCCCTCGTGAACGGAGAGGTCTGGTCCTCCGGTACCAGCGCGGGAATGAGGTTTAAATTCCCCGACATAATCGAGCACGTCTCCATGTCCGAGACCCTGCGGCCGGGCGATTTCCTCGGCTCCGGCACCATGGGCACGGGCTGCGGACTCGAATTGGACCGCTGGATAAGGCCCGGCGACTCGATCACCCTGAAAGTGGAAAAGCTCGGCGAGCTGACCAACAAGGTGGTAAGGAGGAAAAAATGAGGACCATACCCAGCCATGACCCGGAAGTAATGGAAAAGAGGTCCGGCGGCGGGGGTATGGCCGTGTTCGGTTTTGTCTTCCTTTGTATAGGGATCGCGATCGCGGCCATGGCCCTCGGGGTGATACCGGCCGAGGACGAGGGAGGTCCGCCCCGCTTCGTGGGGGCCATGTTCGGCCTGCCCTTCGCCATAACCGGATTGATCTTCGCCCTGGGCCGCTCGGGCCTTATCGTCGACAAAAGGACGGGCGTCCTCACCAAATGGCACGGGCTGATCGTCCCGATCATTCGGAAAGAAAAAAGGATCGACTTCTACGAGAGGGTGACCATCGGCAAGGAAAAGAGGAGCAGCGGTAAAAACCAGATAACCGTCTATCCCGTGCGGCTGGAAGGATCGAAAGGCGAGGCCCCCCTCGAGCTGTCGGCCGCGCAGGATTACCTCGCCGCCAGGCGGGAGGCCGAGGAGATGGCCAAGTTCATGGGATGGGAACTGGCCGACGCTTCCTCCGGGACGGTGGTCACGAGGGAGGCGGACAAGCTCGACGAGTCCGTCCGGGAGAGAGTGAGAAGGACGGGAGAGACCCCCGAGCCCGTTCCCCTGCCGCCCCAGATGAGAATCCGCGTCGAGAGGACCGGAGCGGACCTTAATATCTTCACCCCCGCCCCCGGCCTGGGCATTCCCGAGTACCTGCTCATGACCCTCGGCGTAATGGGGACCTTCATGGGCGGCGCCATGTTCCTCTTCGTGTTTATCGACGAGACGGCCCCCCTTCCCATCAAGATTTTTTTCAGCCTCTTCATGATCGTTCCCATCGCCGTCTCCTGGAGCATCAGCCTGGGAAGGGCCAGGAAAAAGTACGAGATCTTCGTCTCCTACGACCGGCTCCGGGTCAAAACCAGGGGCTTTATCTTCTCGAGCGAGAGCTCGATGCCCATGTCCGAGATGGAGGAACTGGTGTTCCACTCGGGTCTCGCCATGCCCTCCCCCGAGGAACTGGCCAGGCGATCGGGAAAATCCGGGCAGGAAGTTCCTCCCATCGTTTATACCTTCCTGAGGATACTGGCCAAACCTGGGCTGGTGGCCCGAAGCGACAAGGCCGAAATCAAGTTCGGAGAGGGATTAAGCGACGAGGAGTTAAAATACGTCCATTACGAGATCATGAGGATGATCGCCGAATAAAAAGAGAACCCATAAAAGGAGAGGCCCCAACAACAATAGCAAACCTGAATGAAGGGAGCGGCAAGGTCGCAAGGAGTAACGGTTGAAAGCCTTTACAAGCCATGACCCCGAGGTACTGGAGAAAAAATGGGCAAACCCGATCGGGATCGTCGTGGGCCCGATTCTTATCCTGGTCGGGATGGCCTGGGCCGCCGTCTCCGTCGTGAGCGCGGCGCCCGAGATAAACTTCATGGGCCTTTTCATCGGCTTTCTTCTGGAGATAGCGGGGCTTTTGCTCGCGTCCATCCGGTCGGGCCTTACGATCGATAAAAGGACTGGAGTACTCACCAGGTGGGAGGGGTTTCTTTTACCGATAAAAAAGCAAGAGCAGGGGATCGGAAATTACGATACGGTCACCCTGCGCAAGGAATATCGGACCCGAGGCAAGGAAAGGATAATCGTATATCGCGCGCGACTGGAGGATTCAGAGGGCGAGGCCCCCCTCGTGCTATCGGCCATTGAAAATTACTTTAAGGCCCGGCGGGAGGCCAAGGAGATCGCCGGGTTCCTCGGGTTGACCCTGGTGGACTCATCCTCCGGCGTGGCGGTGACGCGGGAGGCCCACGAGTTGGGAGAACCCTTGCGGGAGAGATTGAAGAGGACGGACGAGGTCCCCGAGCACCTGGAGCCGCCGCGAGACACGAGGGTCCGAGTCGAGCGCGAGGAGGATGAACTGCGTATCTTTACGCCGGCGAAAGGCATGGGAGCGGGCGTGTACTTGATTCTGCTTCCCTTCGTGACGGCTGTACTTTTATTAAGCTGGGCCTTTTTCCCCTTCATTTCAAAAGAGGGCGCTCCACTCCCAATCAGAATAATTATCGGTCTTATCGTGATCACGTCCATAATTCTTACCATTGGGATTGTACTGGAAAAAGCCTTGAAAGAGCGTGAGATTATCGTCTCTCGCGACCAACTTCTGGAGAGGACCAGAGTCCTGTTAATATCCAGAAGCAAATCCATGTCCCTGTCCGAGATGGAGGAGTTGTTGTTCCACTCCGAGATTTCCGTTCCTTATGAGGACCGCGCGCTTGCCGTGGAGAGGGCCCTTTTCAGACTTTTCGCCAAACCCGGTCTTCTGGCCCGAAGCGACAAGGCCGAGATCAAGTTCGCGGAGGGATTGAGCGACGAGGAGTTAAAATACGTCCATTACGAAATCATGAGGATGATCGCCGAATAAGAAGGCAAGCGCCGCGCTGGACAAAGGATATTTTTCGTCTATTATCATGAAGGATTACGTGGGAGGGTATAAGGACCCGAAATTGTTTTTACGGGGTCCTGATCGAAGGCTTCGGGGATATCGTTCGTTTTGGGAAACGTGTAGGGCCAGGCCAAAGCCGAGGCCCTGAGGGATAGTAGTTATCTAAGGCCAAAAGCCACCTAGTGAAGGAGGATCGATCGGATGAAAAACAAGCGAGGAATTATCGCGAGGACTTTGTTGACGCTGTTTGTCAGCGTTATCGGTTTCATGGTAATGGCGGGTCCGTCCTGCCCCGGGGCCCCCGGCGGTGGAGACAACGGCGGGGCCACGGCCCAGCCCGCGCCCCCTCCCGTTCCGGCCCCGACGCCGGCCCCGGTGACGACCGCGCCCGAGCCGGCCAAGCCGGTGACCCTGGGCAAGCAGAATAACCTCGAGGTGGGCAGGCTGGTGCTCACCAACGCCAACGGCATCGAGAAGGCCCGGCTCGAGGTGCTTCCCGACGGCGGCGTGGGGTTCATCTTTAAGGACGAAGCCGGCGTTGACAGGACCATGCTGGGCGTGGGTTCCGACGGCACTCCCGTAATAGTGATGCGGGACAAGGCCGGCATGGACAGGGTGCAGGTCATAGTGGATGAGGACGACTCCCCCGAGATCGACCTGATCAACCGGGAAGGAAAAATCAAGGCCAGCCTGGCCCTGGAACCCGAGAACGACCAGCCCCTGTTGACCTTCTTCAGCGACGGCGACACGGCCATGACCACCTATTCCCTCACCAGCGAGGGCGACCCCAGGCTCGTCTACATCGACGAGAAGGGAAAAGAACAGGTCATCATTCCCAAGGAACTGCCCAAGCCCAAGCCCAAGGCCAAGCCCAAGCCCAAGGTAACGCCCAAGCCCGAGCCGCCGCCCTTCCGGGGTGAAACCATCTCGAGAAAGAAACAGAAAAAGGTCAGGATCAGAAAGTGATCTGATTTCCCGGACCGCCTGAAAAGCGGAAAAAGGGAAACGTAAGTCAAACCGCGGCCGGACGGGCTCGAAAAGGAGCTTTAGTCCGGCCGCTTTCTTTTTCGAGCCGCTCCGGCCGTGCTATATTGTATTGCCGGCGATAAGCGTATCGATTATTGGAAGGGCGGGCGGGAAATTGGACGTTAAAAAAGAGATCGAGGAGCTAAGGCGCGAGATACTGCGCCATAACGCGTTGTATTACGGGGAGGACGACCCCGAGATATCGGACTCCGAGTACGACGCCCTCATGCGCCGTCTGAAAGAGCTCGAGGACTCCCGTCCCGACCTGATAACGCCTGACTCTCCCACCCAAAAGGTGGGGGCCGCGCCCCTGGAGAAGTTCGATAAACGTCCCCACCGCCAGGCCATGCTCAGCCTGGGAAACGCCATGAACGAGGAGGAAGCCGGGGAGTTCGACGCCCGCGCCAGAAAAAGGATGGAGACGGAGGGCCCCATCGAGTACGTGGCCGAGCCCAAGATCGACGGGCTGGGCATCAACCTGGTCTACGAGTCCGGACGCCTGGCCTGGGCGGCCACCCGCGGAGACGGCGAGGTGGGGGAGGACGTGACCGAGAACGTGAAGACCATCCGCGAGGTCCCCCGTTCCCTGGCCGGCGGGTCTCCCCCCCCGCTGGCCGAGGTGAGGGGTGAAATCTATATGCCCATTTCCAGCTTCCGCGATCTCAACCAGAGCCGGGAATTGGCGGGCGAGCCCCTCTTCGCCAACCCAAGGAACGCCGCTGCCGGGTCCCTTCGGCAGCTTGACTCCCGTATTACGGCCGGTCGCAACCTGGGACTGTTCGCCTATCAACTGGGGGCCGTCGAGGGCGGGCCAAGCCTCGAGACCCAGTTCGACCTGCTCCGGGTCCTCGAGGGTTGGGGGTTTCCGATCAACCCGCTGGCCAGGCTCTGCCGGGACCTCGAGGCCGTGACCGCCTACTACCGGGAAATGGTGGAAAAGAGGGACGGGCTGGATTACGAGGTGGACGGCGTGGTGGTCAAGGTCAACCGGCTGGACTGGCAAAGGTCCCTGGGCGAGCGCTCGCGCGAGCCGAGGTGGGCGGTGGCCATCAAGTTCCCTCCCCGCCAAAAGACCACTATCATTAAAGACATTACCGTCAACGTGGGAAGGACGGGCGCCTTGACGCCCGCGGCCGAGCTCGAGCCGGTCGAGGTCGGCGGGGTGACGGTGAAGCGGGCGACCCTCCACAACCAGGACGAGATCGATCGCAAGGACCTGCGGATCGGAGACAAGGTCCTTATCCAGCGGGCGGGAGACGTGATACCCGAGGTGGTCAAATTCATCGACGACGGAGAACACGGCCGGAGGCCGAGCTACCTCTTACCCCGGTTTTGCCCCGCCTGCGGGACCGAGGCGGTGAGGCCGGAGGGAGAGGCGGTGCTCCGGTGCATCAACGTGAACTGTCCGGCCCAGGCCAAGGAAAGGATAATCCATTTCACCTCCAGAAACGCCATGAACGTGGACGGCCTGGGGGAAAAACTCGCGGCCCGGCTCTACGACGAGGACATAGTAAAAGGAGTGGCCGACCTGTACCGGCTCGATCTCGAGACCCTGGCCGGTCTGGAAAGGATGGCGGAAAAAAGCGCCTCCAACCTCCTCGAGGCCCTCGATAGAAGCAAGGACGTCACTCTGGCCAGGTTCCTCTTCGCCCTGGGCATAAGGCGGGTGGGCGAGCACGTGGCAAGCCTTTTGGCCGAGGCCTTCGGGACCCTCGAGGCGGTCATGGACGCGTCCGAGGCGGAACTCCTGAATATCGAGGGCATAGGCCCGGAGGTGGCCCGGTCGGCCCGCGACTTTTTCCAGCGCCCCGAGACGAGGGACCTCATCGGCGAGCTGTTGAAGCTGGGCGTGAGGCCCCGGGAGGCCGAGCCCAGGGTCAAGATCGCCTCGGCCTTCTCGGGAAAGAGCGTGGTACTGACCGGATCGCTCGAGTCCATGACCCGGGCCGAGGCCGGGGCCAGGATCGTGGAGATGGGGGGCAAGGCTTCCTCGAGCATCTCGAAAAAGACGGACCTCGTCATCGCGGGCAAGGAAGCGGGATCAAAGCTCGAGAAGGCGAGGAAGCTGGGCGTCAAGGTCATCGGCGAGACCGAGTTTATCAAAATGCTGGAGGAAAAATAATGGGCGCGAAGCGAACGCGGCTGGTCATCCACGGCCGGGTCCAGGGGGTGGCCTTCCGCTATTACGCGGAGAGGAAAGCCTCATCCCTCGGCGTCGTCGGATGGGTCAGGAACAGAAGGGACGGGACCGTCGAGCTGATTGCCGAGGGTGAGGAGTCCGTCCTGAGCGATCTAGTCGCCTGGTGCCACGAGGGACCGCCCTCAGCCAGGGTCGACGCCGTGGACGTTAACTGGCTCGAGCCAACGGGAGAGTTCTCCCGGTTCGTAACCGCCCGCACGGCGTGAAACGCCCGGCGAGACTTTCCATGGAAAGCGGGTTAAAATAGATAGAAGAGTCAAGCGCGGCGTACGCGGCGAAAGCGGGGCCGCCCGGGAGTGAATCGCATGCCTTTATATGAGTTCGTTTGTAAGAAGTGCAAGTCCGAGTTCGAGGAACTGGTGCTTGGAAACGGTGACGACGTGGTCTGCCCAAGCTGCGGGAGCAGGAAGGTGGGAAAGCTCATGAGCGCCTGCGCCCACAAGTCGGGTGGCAGGTTCGTGGGATCGGGCGGCGGATCGAGCTGCTCGTCCTGCTCGAGCGGCAACTGTTCCTCCTGCGGGCACTGACGGGCGAGGCCGGGAAAAGCCGGACGGAACATGAAGCCTCGATATATCGCCATCGAGGGGCCCATCGGAGTGGGCAAGACCAGCCTGGCCCAGATGCTGGCCGGGGAACTCGAGGGCCGGCTCGTCCTCGAGGAGGTCGAGGAGAACCCGTTCCTCAAGGACTTCTACGCCTCCCGCGAGGAATTCGGCTTCCAGACCCAGTTGTATTTCCTGCTCAGCAGGTACCGCCAGCAAAGGAAGGTGGCCCAGCAGGACCTCTTCAGGCAGTTCACCCTGGCCGACTATATATTTGACAAAGATAGAATTTTCGCTAAGCTCAATCTTAGCGACGACGAGCTTGTCCTTTACGAGCAGGTCTACGCGCTCATCGACCACAGGATAGTCAGGCCCGACCTGGTCATATACCTTCAGGCCCGACCCAAAATACTGCTCGAAAGGATAAAGCGCCGCGGCAAGGACTACGAGAAACCGATCGACTCGGGATACCTCGAGCGGCTTTGCGAGGCTTATAACGATTATTTTTTCCATTTTAATGAGACCTCGCTTCTGGTCGTGAACACCGACGGGATCGACTTCGTCGAGAGCCGCGGCGACTTCGAGGAACTGCTGAAGGAAATAAAGCGGTTCCGGCGTGGGGTCCAATACTTCGTGCCGCTTGGATCCAGGTGATACTGGACCGAGACGGAAGGCCGAAAAAACCCGACGCTGACCCGGCGGCCGAGCGCCGCGGGGAAAGCCATGGGATTATTCCATCCGCCTTCCGGATCGTTCCGGAAGGTTTTTTTTGTCCACCGCCTCCCGGCCTTCCATAACGGCGGCCCCGGGCCGCGGCGGCGGACGAAAGGGGCGGGCGAAAAAGAATATTTCCCGCCTCGCGAAAGGAGAGGACATGGCCGACAAAATCAACATCCTGGAGGTCCAGGCGATGAAGGCGAGGGGCGACAAGATAACCATGCTTACCGCCTACGATTATCCCTCGGCGATGATAGCCGACGCGGCCGGGGTCGACATGATCCTGGTGGGCGACTCGGTGGGAACGGTGGTACAGGGCCAATCCACCACCCTGCCCGTGACCATGGACCAGATGATCTATCATACGTCCCTGGTTTCCAGGGCGACGGGCAGGGCCATGGTCGTCTTCGACATGCCTTTCATGAGCTACCAGGAAAGCGCCGAGCAGGCCAAGCAAAACGCCGGCCGGGCCGTCAAGGAGGCGGGGGCCGAGTGCGTGAAGCTGGAGGGGGGCGTGAACATGGCCTCGGTCATCAGGGCCATCAGCTCGATCGACGTGCCGGTGGTGGGGCACATCGGCCTTACCCCGCAGAGCGTCCACCGCATGGGGGGGCATAAAATCCAGGGCCGCACGGAGGAGCAGCGTCAAAGGCTCCTTGCCGACGCCCGGGCCGTCGAGGACGCCGGGGCCTTTTGCCTGGTCATGGAATGCATACCCTCCGAGGTGGCCAAAGAGATAACGGAATCGATTTCCATTCCCACCGTGGGCATCGGGTGCGGGCCGGATTGCGACGGCCAGGTGTTGGTCTGGCACGACGTGCTGGGCATATATCCTGGCCGCAAGCTCACCTTTGTAAAGCGTTACGCCGACCTATATCCGGTGATCCTCGAGGCCATCGAGACCTACGTTAAGGAAGTCAGGGAGTCGGCTTTTCCCGACGAGGCCCACTCGTTCGGGTTACAGCCGAAAAAGAAAGCGAAAAAAAGCGCCGCGAAAAGGAAGTCGAAAACCAGGTAACCGGCCGAGCCCGGGCCACTTTTGACGGGGATTTATATTGAACTCCAAGATTGAAGTATTACAGACGGTCCGTTCCATGCGCGCCCGCTCCGAGGAGGCAAGGCGAAAGGGGCTGATCGTGGGGTGCGTGCCGACCATGGGGTATCTGCACGAGGGGCATCTCTCCCTTATCGGGGAATGCGCCCGGCGCTCGGACCTGGTGGTGATGACCCTGTTCGTCAACCCCACCCAGTTCGCCCCCGGCGAGGACCTGGACAAATACCCGAGGGATTTCGAGGGAGACCTGGCCAAGGCCCGAGGCGCCGGGGCCCACGCCGTCTTTTATCCCGGACCCGACGAGATGTATCCCGAGGGCTATCGGACTTTCGTCACGGTCGAGGACCTTACCCGGGACATGGAGGGGGCCTCCCGTCCCACCCACTTCAGGGGCGTGGCCACGGTGGTGACCAAGCTGTTCGGAGCCGTCCGGCCCCATCTGGCCGTTTTCGGGGAAAAGGACTTCCAGCAACTCAAGGTGATCGAGCGGGCCAGCCAGGACTTAAACCTGGGTGTCGAGATAATCGGCATGCCCACGGTAAGGGAGCCGGACGGACTGGCCATGTCCAGCCGGAACGTTTACCTCTCCGCCGGGGAGCGGGCAAGGGCCCTTTCCATAAGCGGGGCCCTTTTCGCGGCGAGCGACGCGGTTGAGAAGGGGGCTTTGGACCCGGTTTCCCTGGCGCTCGAGGCCAGGCGCGCGATGGAAAAAGAAAGACTCGAGGTTGACTACGTCGAGGTCAGGGACGAGAGGACTTTGGACCCTATTAAAAAGATAATGGGACCGGCCCGGATGCTGGCGGCGGCCAGGGTGGGAAAGACGCGGCTTATCGACAACGTCCGTCTTGGCCGATTTGAAAATACGGTTAGATGAATGTTAAGATAATGTATTGGCGCTGACGCCGTTCGAAGGCGCGGCGACCAGGGAGGTAGTCATGCAACGGACGATGCTCAAGTCCAAGATTCACCGGGCCACGGTGACCCAGGCGGACCTTGACTATATCGGCTCGATAGAGATCGATCGGAATCTCATGGAAGCCGCGGACCTTCTCGAGAACGAGATGGTGCACGTGTGGAACATCACCACGGGCGACAGGTTCCAGACCTACGCCATTTACGGTCCTCGCGACTCGGGCGTGATCTGCATCAACGGCGCGGCGGCCCACCGGGCCAACGCCGGCGACGTGGTTATCATCGCCAGCTTCGTGGAGCTCGAGGACGAGGCGGCCCGAAAATGGGAGCCCAGTCTTATTTTCGTGGACGAGCAAAACCGGGAACTGCCGAGGGAGAATTTATCCGTCCTAGCCAGATAGAAGGTTGATTCGTCCTCCCTATGGAGTTATACTATATTTTCCGGCCTTAACCGGCTCCTTGCCCCGATGATGGGGCTATTTAACCCGAAAGGAGACCCGCATGAATAAGTACGAGACTTTGTTCATTATCAAGCCCGACCTGACCGACGAGGAGGTCGAGGCGGTACTTGACCGCCTCAAGACCCGCATCGAGAGGGTGGAGGGAAAACTGGCGTCGATCGATTACTGGGGACGCAGAAGACTGGCCTACCCCATCCGCTACCGGGGCGAGAAGCTTTTCAAGGGCTTTTACGTCCTTATCACCTACGTGGGAGACGGGACGGCGGTCGAGGAAGTAGAGAGAAACATTAAGATTCTTGACCCGACCTTCCGGTACCTGACCGTAAAGCTCGAGGACGAGGTCGACCCGTCCGCCATCACCGAGGTCGAGGTGAGCAAGAAAGAGGAGGAGGAGGAGTACGTCGAATCCGAGCGTCGCGAATACGGCGACGACGGGGACAGGGACGAAGGCTATGAAGAAGCCGGAGATGAGGATGAGGAAGACGACGCCTCGGAGAGCGAGGAAAACGAGGATGCCGAGCCTTCCCCCCCCGAGTCCGAGGAGAAAGAGGAAACGTCGGCCGACGAAAATGACGAAAACGGGGACGAGACCTCCGAGGGAGACAAGGAGTAAGTCATGGCTTTTGGAAAATCAGGCGGAAAACCGGGACCGAGAAGAGGCGGAAAACACGGGAAAAGGCAGTTCGCCAAGCGCAAAGTCTGCCGTTTCTGCGTCGATGGAACCGATATCGACTACAAGGACACTAAGTTATTGAACCATTTCGTTACCGAGCGCGGGAAAATAGTTCCCCGCCGCATAACCGGCACCTGCGCCAAGCATCAACGCCAGCTCGGGCTGGCCATAAAGAGGGCCAGGTACGTGGCCCTGATACCCTTCGGGCCGCCCCAGTGGGAAGAGGTGAGGAGGGACTACTGATGAAGGTAATCCTGAGAGAGGACGTGGAAAGCCTCGGCAAGAGCGGGGCCGTGGTTACGGTCAAGGACGGCTACGGCCGTAATTATCTTATTCCCAAGGCCCTGGCGGTCGAGGCCACCAGGAAGAACATGAAGCAGCTCGACCACGAGAAGCGCGTGATCGGCGACCTTCAGAAGAAGAAACGTGGTAACGCCGAAAAGCTGGCCCTTGCCCTGGGCGATCATTCATGCACCATTCCCTGCCAGGCGGGCGAGGAGGACAAGATTTTCGGCTCCGTGGGCAGGCGCGACATTGCCGAGCAGCTTAGAAGGGACGGCTTCAACGTTGACAGAAGACAACTTCTCCTCGAGGAGCCGCTCAAGAGGCTGGGCGTATACACGGTCCCGGTCAGGCTCGAGGAGGGAGTCGAGGCCGAGATCAAGGTCTGGCTGGTCAGGAAATAAAAAACTCGTTCGTTCCTCGGGGGTGTCATATGGCTAAAAAAATACTGATTGCCTTGGCCCTTTCCTTCCTGGCCCTCGCGGGCTGCGATTACGGAAGCCCCGACGTAACGGGCGAGCCCAATACCGACGGGCGATCCGCCGTCCTTCTTCCCCCCGGCTTTCCGGGCGCGGTCGAGGACGGCGTTCTCGTTCTGGACGCGGAGGAGGAGGCCCCGGCGATAAGGTTCGCCAATTGCTTCGCGGGGGTGGACAACGTGGGCGATTTCGGGATCGGCGGCTGCGCCGGCTGCTCTTTGGACTTCGTTCCCTCTTTCACCATCCCGGTCAACCTCAACCTGGGGGCCTCGGTCCTGGGGTCTTACAAGGTCCAGATAACTTCCTCGGACCCGTCTTTGCAGATCGTCAAGGACGGGATTTCCGGGAGCCAGTCCAAGCTCTCCGACGGTTGTCTGCAAAGGGATTGCCCCTCCATATGCGCGAACAATCCCGACATGTATCCTCCCCAGTTCGAGAGGGCCTACGGGTTCGAGGACGATCCCGCCGCGACGGGCGACTCGGTCACGGTCACGGTCGAGGACGACGCCGACCTGGGCTCGAGCCCGACCGCGGGGGTGGTAAACCTTTTCAACGTGCCCGTAAAGATCGTCTCCGAGCTTCCCGAGGACGGCGTCGAGCTGACCTTCACGATCCTCGAGTTAAAGGACCCCCTGGGAACGGACCTGACCGCCTCCAAGCTGGACGGCGTGGTCATCGAGAAGTTCCAGCTTCAATAAACGCCCGGTACGCCCGGCGGAGAGACCATGGACCGGGACCTCTTATTCTTGCGCGCCGCGTTTTATTACAACAAGGCGCGCTTTTCCTATCTGTCGGCCAAGCTTAAAGACCGCGTTTTTTTCGGGCCCGGCTGCGACGTCTGGGTGGGGTCTTTTCGTTTCATCGGCCAGGGCGAGGCCGCGTTCGGCGAGGGCTGCGTGGTCGAGAGGTCGAGCCTGCCCTTTCATCTCGAGGTGGAAAAAGGGGGAAGGGTAGAATTGGCTCCCCGCCTGTGGGTGCGGGGAAAATACCGGCCCAACGTCATCACCTGCTTCGAGGGGGCCAGGATCGAGATCGGGGAGGACTCCCTTTTAAACGGGACTATCATATCGTCCAGGTCCTCCGTAATCATCGGCAGACGGGCCTGTTTGAGCTGGGATACCGCCATTTTGGACTCGAGCCAGCACCCGATTTCCAACCTCGAGCCCATGGTGATAAAGCCCGTCAGGTTGGGAGACAACGTGCTGATCGGCACGGGCGTAAAAATCATGCCCGGGGCCGAGATCGGATCGAACTCGCTGATCGGGGCCTCGAGCGTGGTCACGGGGACGATTCCGCCCAACAGCCTCGCCGCCGGCGTTCCCGCCAGGGTGATGAGGCGGATAGACGACCGGGACCTGTGTCATTGAACCAGGTCGCGTCTTATGGTTGGCCGCAAGAAAATCGTAAATTTTGCCATGGCGTTTTTCATTTCAGGTATAATACTATTAGGTAGCGCGTATTTCATCGGGCAAGACGCCCTGAAAAATGAAAGGAGGTTCGGTCATGCCCTATTGTCCGAATTGCGGTTACGAGTATGAGGAAGGGATCGAGATGTGCCCGGACTGTGAAGTGGAGACGGTGGAGTATCTCTCGGAGGACCATTTCAGCGGCGAGATGGTCGAGGTATTCAGTTCCTACTCCGTTTCCGAGGCGGGCATGGTCAAGGAACTTCTTTACAACGAGGGGATTTTTTCGGCCATTTCCAACGAGTTTGGGGCCTCGATGCTTGGCAGCGCCTCGGCGGACATATCCGAGGTCAAGGTCTTTGTGGGCGATGAGGATGAGGAAAAAGCCCGTGAACTGATCGAGGCCTATATCGAGGAAAATCCTTTGGATGAAAAAGAAGATTTTATAATTTGCAGCCACTGCGGACAGAAAGTCGACGAGGGTTCCGAGAACTGTCCCTATTGCGGGGAGCCCTTCGAGGATTGAAGTCCTCTCGATATCCGCCGCTCGGCCTTCCCGGCGCCCAAGGGCCCGGTTCAGGTCCGGGCGGTTTGAGTCCGGGCGGTTTCTTGACCCGCGCGCTTACCGGATGTAAAGTATTCCAAAAGGGACGTGACACGGAGGTATGTCGGCCCCTCGCGGACGCCGGGCTTTCGGAGGTTAAGTATTTTCGTGAATCCGGGAAGTTAGGCCACGCCGCGAAATAGCGCAGAATCGTCTCTCCAAGGTATTTCCAGTGCGCATAGTCATGATAGACAACTACGATTCCTTCACCTACAACCTGGTGCAGGCCCTCGGCGCGCTGGGACACGAGCTTATCGTGTTCAGAAACGACGAGGCCGACGTGGCAAGCATAGCCCATCTTCGTCCCGACCGCGTCGTCATCTCGCCGGGTCCGGGAAGACCCGAGAACGCGGGGATTTCCTGTCGAGTCATCGAGGAGCTCTCACCCAAGATATGGACCCTGGGCGTTTGCCTGGGCCACCAGTGTATCGGGCAGGTGTTCGGCGCCCCCGTCGTGCAGGCCCGGGAGATAATGCACGGCAAGACCTCGTGGGTCGTGCATGACGGCAAGGGGCTCCACCAGGGCCTTCCCAACCCCATGCAGGTCATGCGCTATCACTCGCTGGCGCTCAGGGAAAAGGACCTTCCCTTATGCCTCGAGGCCACGGCCAGGACCCTCGAGGGAACTCTCATGGGAGTCAGACATAAAAGCTGGCCCCTTTTCGGGGTCCAGTACCACCCCGAGTCATTCCTTACCCCGGACGGGCCGTCCCTGCTCCTCAACTTCATCGAGATGGGCGGATAGGCGAAATGGAGATAAAAGGGTGAGGACCTCGAACGAAATGATCGAGCCCTACTACAGGGGAAGGACCGTGGTAAGGCTCCTGGCCATTAACGCCGAGCCCCACAAGCTCTTCGCCTGCCTGGCCTCCCGCAGGGGCAGTATATTCCTCGACAGCGCCCTCATGGACCGCTACGGTCTGGGCAGGTGGTCTTTTATCGCCTACGATCCTCTCTTCACCATCTCGAGCAGGGGAGACACCACGGCCTTCCGCATCGGCAAGCGAACGAGATGGGCCAGGGAAAACTTCTTCACCATGCTCCGCCGGTCCCTGGCCCAGTTCTCGGTGAAAAGCGATCCCTCCTGGATACCCTTCAGGGGCGGGGCGGCCGGCTTTTTTTCCTACGAGTTGGGCCGTCTGATCGAAAGACTTCCCCAGACGACCGAGGACGACCTGGGCCTGCCCGAGAGCTGCGTGGGCTTTTACGACACGGTGCTGGCCTTCGACCATATCATGGAGCAGTGGTTCATCTGCCATACGGACTTCGGCATGAGGCGTCTTAGCCTCGAGGACAGGCTCAGCGAGGTGAGGAAGTTCTCGATCGAGGCCAAGACCGTCAAGGCCCCGCCGGAGATCAAGACGGCCGATTTCCGCTCGAACTTCACCCAGGAGCGATACCTCGAGTCGATAATCAAGGCCAAGGAATACATCGTGGCCGGCGACATTTACCAGGTGAATCTTTCCCAGCGGTTCACCGCCGGCATAGGCGAGGCGGACCCCTACGACCTCTACCAGAGGCTCCGGGAAACCAACGCGGCTCCTTTCGCCGCCTTCCTCCAGTTCAAGGAGTTCCAGATACTCTCGAGCTCGCCCGAGCGCTTCCTCCGCGTCATCGACGACAAGGTCGAGACCCGACCGATCAAGGGCACCCGTCCCCGCGGGTCCTCGCCCAGGGAGGAGGCCTGGTACAAGGCCCAGCTTCTGGCCAGCGAAAAGGACAGGGCCGAGCTTAACATGATCGTGGACCTGGAAAGGAACGACCTGGGACGGGTGTGCAAGTACGGCTCGGTGGCCGTGGCCAGGCACGCCCAGTGCGAGACCTACGCCCGGGTCCACCACCTGGTGAGCACCATCGAGGGTACCATAAGGGAAGACAAGGACGTGGCCGACCTCTTATTGGCCACCTTTCCAGGGGGAAGCATCACGGGAGCGCCTAAAATAAGGTCCATGGAAATTATCGACGAGCTCGAGCCCAACGTGAGAAGCGTCTATACCGGCTCCATGGGCTACGTCGGATTCAACGGGGACCTGGACCTGAATATCGCCATCCGCACCATGATCGCGGCCGATGGCCAGGTCCATTTCAACGCCGGCGGCGGCATCGTGTACGACTCCGACCCCGCGGGCGAGTACGAGGAAACCCACGACAAGGCCAGGGCCCTCATCGAGGCCCTGGGCAGAAGCGTCGACGGCTTCTGACGGCCGCCCGCCCCCGGGCGGGCAAGGAGGTGAAAATGGGCGTTTCCATGACGGTGGTGGCGGAAAACTCGGTGACCGCGGGGATAGGACTTATCGGCGAGCACGGCTTCTGCGCGCATATCGAGTCGGAGGGAAAGAGGGTCCTTTGGGACACGGGACAGGGCTTCGCCCTTCCCCATAACGCGCCACGCCTGGGGGTGGACCTGAAAAAGATCGACGTCATCGCCCTCTCCCACGGCCATTTCGATCACACCGGCGGGCTGCCGGCGGCCCTCGCCCCCGAGGGGGAAAGAAAAATCGTGTGCCACCCCGCCTGCTTCGAGAAAAAAATGACCAAGCGCGAGATGTTCGGCAAGACCATCGAGGCCTTTATCGGGGCGCCTACCGAGCGGGGCAGGCTCGAGTCCATGGGCGCCCGCTTCAGCTTCGTGGAGGACTCGGTTGAGATAGCTCCCGGCGTCCATTTCATCACGGCTATACCCATGAAAAACGACTTCGAGAACATCGAGGCCGGCTTCTTTATCCAGAAGGAGGGGGAAAAGGTCCACGACGACTTCAGGGACGACGCGGCCCTGGCCATCGAGACCGATGCAGGGGTGTCGGTTATCCTGGGATGCGCCCATCGCGGCGTCGTCAACACCCTCGAGCGGGTCATGGACATGTTCGGAGTAAAAAGCATTAACTCCGTCTGGGGCGGCACTCACATGATCGACCGGACGCCCGAGGAAGTGGAGAAGACCATCGAGGCCCTGAAGGCCATGAACGTAGGCCTGGTGGCCGCGGCCCACTGCACGGGACTGGAGAACGAGGCCAAGCTGGCCGCGGCGCTGCCGGGCAAGTTCGCCTTCGCCTCGGTGGGAGTAAGGGCCGTTCTGTAACGGGGCAAGAAAGATTTCTCAGCGAAGGAAATCGGATAGGGGTTTACATGTTTGAAATCAAGATGCCGGCGAGGATCAACGTCCTTGGCAATCCCTCCGACGCCAACGAGGGCGCTCACCAGACCATCAGCGCCGCCGTCAACGTCTGGGGAGGAGTCGAGGTTAGAGAAAGCGACGGCCTTAAGCTTTCCTTCCGGGCCGGGGCCGACGACTGTAACAACGGGCTCTCCCGACTCGAGGCCTCCTCCTTCCAGGACCTCGAGTACGGAAAGGGCTTTGACCTCCAGGTCGCCGCCATCAGGACCCTTGAAAAATACAGCGACGAGTTCCGACGCAAATACCATGAAAACCTTCCATCTTTGACCTTCTGGACCGACATCCCCAGGCAGAGCGGACTCGGCGGCTCCACGGTCCTCGTGCTCCTGACCATGGTCTCCCTTATCAGCCATTACAAGCTGGATAAAAGAAAACACAACGAGTACGCGCTGGGGGAGTTGGCGCAAAGGGCCGAGGAAAAGGAACTGGGCATCACCTGCGGTTACGCCGACCGTTACGTGCCCGTGTTCGGCGACGTGGCCTACATCGACTACCGGGGCAAGCTCTTCCACAAGGAAATCAAGACCGAGCCATATTGCACCTACGAAAAGCTGGGAGACAAGATCGACTGCCTTCCCCTGGTCATGTGCTCGACCGGTCTCAAGCACGACTCGGGCGACGTGCATCGCCCGATGCGCGCCCGCTATCTCGAGGAGTACAAGGAGTTTAAAGGCGATTATAACGACGCTCCCTTCATGGTCAGGGTCATGAAGGAAATCGGAGACACGGCCTGGCAGGGCAAAATCGCCCTCCTGGAGGGGGACCTTTTCAGGTTCGGCGAGCTGATGAACGAGAACCACCGCCTGGTGAACGAGATGATGCTCTACTGCGGCTTCAGCGAGGGCGCGGGCGAGGCCAACAACGCCATGATCGAGGCCGGACTCAAGGCCGGGGCCCTGGGCGCCAAGCTGACGGGCGCGGGCGGCGGCGGCTCGGTCTTCATGCTTTCCCGGCCGGGGGAGGAGGAGCGCATCGCCGAAAGCCTGAAGAAGGCCCTTCGCGTGCATGGATACGGGGAGGGGCGCGTTTTTATTCCCCGGGTGGTGAGCGAGGGCGCCATCGTCATCGGCCGCGAGATAGGCAAATCCTGACCGGCCGGTCCGGCCGCGGAAGAAGGGACGAGGATTGATCGAGATACCCATCAGCGTCGTCATATTGGCCGCGGGAAAAGGCACGCGGCTGGGAACGCTCAACCTTGCTCACTCGAAGGCCATGACTCCTATTTTGGGAACTCCGGTGATCGAGCGGGTGGCCGACTCCTTCGTCCGGAGCGGCTGCCGTGACTTCGTGGTGGTGGCCAGTCCCGAGGACGATCCTCTTCTCGAGTGGGCCGGGACCTACGGCAACGGAGACCTCGAGGTCAGGGTGGCCCTGCAAAAGGAAAGGCTGGGCACGGCCCACGCCCTGCTTCAGGCCCGTCCCATGATACGCCAGGACTTCATCGTGACCTCTTGCGACAACCTTTACTCGGAGCGCCACATATCCAACCTTCTCACGGCGCACCTGACCCACCGTCCTCCGGCGGTGGCGACCATATCCGACTTCGAGCCGCCCGACCTGGACCGGTCGGCGGGGGTGAAGCTCTCGGGCAACATGGTCCTCGAGATCAAGGAGAAACCGGGAAGGGAATCCCGGGGCTGGGACGCCATCAGCAAGTTCATGTTCACATTCCGCAAGGACCTGCTCGATTGCCTCGACGCGGTCCACCCGTCGCCAAGGGGGGAATACGAGCTGCAGGACGCCATTACCATGTTCATGGACATGTGCGACGAGTTCTGCCGCGCCGTCAAAGTGGGAAGATTTCTTCACCTCACCTCCCAGCGCGACCTCATCGATATTCACATGCACTACCTCGAGGCGCACAGGACAATGATCATACACCCCGAGGCCAAAGTCGAGCCGGGAGTGACCATGATCCATCCCGTCATGATCGACGCGGGCGCCATAATCGAGCAAGGATGCAGGATCGGGCCGTACGTTTACGTGGGCAAGGGGGCCCGCCTGGGCGAGGGCGTCGAGGCGTCCGAGACCGTTATCTACCCCGGGGCCAAAGTCGGCCCGGGAACAACCGCGCGCTCGGAAATAATCGTGGAATAAAAAGGGGGCGAAAGTGAAAAAGCCAAAGACAATGGCGCCTAAACGGGTCGCCGCGGCCGCCGGGTCCCTGGCGCTACTTATTTTATGCGTCTGGGCCGTCTCGGCCCCGGCCAAGGACGAGAGGGGAGAGTTGGTGGTGGACGGGATCAAGCGGACCTACCTGGTCCACGCTCCCGAATCGATCTCGGAATCGGCCGGCGCGCCCCTGGTACTTGCCCTTCATGGCAGGTTTGGATCGGGCCGGCAAATGAGGAGGTCCTCCGGGTTCGACGGCATAGCCGACCGGGAAGGATTCATCGTCGCTTACCCGGACGGGTTCAAAAGAAGCTGGGCCGACGGCCGGGGCGAGGTCAAAAAAGGGGACCGGGAAATCGACGACGTGAAGTTCGTCTCCGCCCTTATCGACGAGTTGGCGGCCAAATACCCCGTGGATAAAGAGAGGGTGTACGCCTGCGGCATGTCCAACGGCGGCTTCATGTCCATGCGCCTGGCCTGCATGCTTTCCGACAAGGTCCACGCCGCGGCGGCCGTGGGCTCGACCTTTGGCGAGGACCTGTCAAGACAATGCGAGCCGGGAAGGGCCGTGCCCGTAATGATCGTCATGGGAAACGCCGACCCGATCGTGCCCTTTTCAGGCGGAAGGGTCGAGAAAAGCAATTTTCAGGGCAAGCTACTGTCGGCCTTCGACGCGGCCCAGTGGTGGTCGGCCAACGACGGATGCGAGAAGTCCCCCTCCGGCGAGACGGTGATCGACGGGGCGGACGACGGCACGAGGGCCATCGAGAAAACATGGCGCGGCTGCCGGGATGACGCCTCCGTTGTCCTGATCGAGATCGAAAACGGTGGACATACCTGGCCCGGCGACGACCAGTACCTGCCGGTCAGGATGGTGGGGAAGACCTCGCAAGATTTCGACGCGAGCGAAAAGATATGGAGTTTCTTCAAGGGGGCCGCGGATTGAATCCGCCCTGGACTCATTGGAGGCCAAATAAAAGCGAGTGTAATGACATGGGCGGATATGGCGACAATGGTGTTGATTTAGGCCTTGATAAATCCTATAATTCAAGCGTTACAAGAAGATTGAACCGGGATTCAAGGAATTCGAGCCGGCAACTCCCGCGTGGCCTCGGCCATCGGGGCGGGGAAAGGATGGAGATTATGAAAAGAGCCGCGGCTCTGGTTTTGGTAATACTTGCCGCCTTCACGATCACTATAAGCTGTTCGAGCGACCCCGGCGGCGGTGGTGGCGGCCTGTTCGACATGGGCGGTGAAAAGACCTACTTCGACTGGGACATGCTGTTCCTGGTCATGGGCGACACCTGCCCCAAGGGCTTTGCCGGCAGCGGCTCGGGCCTGAGTCTCGAGGTGCTTCCCGGGGCCTCGTTGCCCATTCAGGGCCTCGGCCTTTATCCGGGCGTGAGGGGCAAGACGGACGGTACCCAATGGGAGGCGACCATACCCGAGGTCAAGACCCTTCACTTCTCGATCCTGGGCGAGGCCGGCGTGGTCAGCGAGGGCGACCAGGTCAAGGTCCATTTCATCTACAAGGCCGCGGCCGACGCCGAGAACGGCGATTACTTCCTGGCCAGGATATCCGACGGCGACCGTTTCCTCTACGCCGCCAAACTGCGGGGAGGGGCCATGGACGCGAACGTCGCCTCCGAGGCCGACTATTCCTATACGGCCCAGGCCGACGGCTTCGGCCTCCAGTTCATCATCGGACTCAGCGGTCCCGCGGACGTCTTCTACCTGGACGAGCTCGAGATATACGTTAACGACGTCCTGGTCTGGGCGGACTACTTCGAGGCGGGAGATTACACGCAGCCCCAGTTCCTGCCCGACGCCGGCAACCCGGTTTTCGTCAGGGTGGCGGCCCTTCCCTACCACCAGCTCGGCGAGTTCGGACTCTCGGCCGACGACGTCCTCGAGGGCGCGAATAGCCTCAAGGTCACCGGCGGAAGGTACTTCACCATGTACGGGCAGGGCGGCGAGTTCGACGGGTTCGCGGGCGTCATCCTGAACTTCCACGACCCCGACCCGCTCGATCCTTACATCGGGGAATCCATGGCCATGAAGCAGTCCAGTTCCTATATAGGGACTTACAAGGGCTATGACGACGTTCCCGCCGACTGCGCCGAGGAGGGCAGCCTGATGATCGCGGAGGACCCCTCTGGCAACGCCGACATATCCGGGGTGTGGACCATCCAGATCAGCGGCTATTGCGACGCCGGGGGAGGGACCCAGGAGGAGTTCCTCATGCAGTACTCCGACCTCGACGGGACTTACGCCCTCGGCGATCCCGTCTCGGTGGCCAAGTTCCATACCCTCTTCCTCGGTTATCCCTTCGCCGACCCTTACGGGAACGCCTTCTCGAGCCCCATCGGCCTTACCATGGGAGAGTCCGGCGTGCTCATCCTGAGCTGGGAATACATGACCAACCCCATGATGGCCCAGTTCGCCGGCGTATACGACAAGTCCTCGGGCGTAATCCAGGGACAGGTCCTGGGCGCCCTGCCCAAGGCCGACGGCTCGCCCTGCGTCCTCATCGAGGGCCAGAGCATGTTCCAGGCCACCATCGACAAAAGCCACGACGTGCCCCCACCAGGCGCGGCCCCCTGATCGTCGGCGCCAAAACCTCTCCCGCCCTTTCAAACGAAGGGGCGGGATTTTTTGGGGGCAGAATTCGATTCATAACGTCTATCCTGGCGTTTCACGCCCGGCACGGCAAGTCCAATACAATTATGAATACGACGTCGGATAAAATATTACTTGACAAAGCGGGGGGGGGGGGGGGGTAATATTACGCCATAGCTTAAAAGTGGTGGCCCGACCCAATAGAAGTAAGCCTCGAATATCGAAAAATAATTACAAAGAACAGGCCATTTGAATTGGAAAGTATCACCATATTTTTTTCATAAAAAAAGTATTTATATGGGCATGTCAATTATTGCCCAAGCGCGGGTTTATAAAAATCTCAAATCTAATCCGCAATTTCCGGATACTCCTCAAGCGGAGTGTTCAGGAAACGTCTAGGCCAATCGGTTTAAGTGTTTGGACGAAAAACAATAATTGGAGGTAGTGATGGCAAAAAAATATTTTTTTCTACAATTGATTGTTTTCACGCTGCTGGCTCTTGGGTGCGGGCTCGATGCCTACGCGGCGGACAAAGCCGTTTTGGTAATGGTGACCGCTTATACAAAAAACGCGCCGGGGAACCCCGTTGCTTCATATCCGGATGCCTGTGTTGGAGATTTTGTACCTGACGTGACACACTTGGCCATGGGTAAGGAAGTCTTTGAGCCGGGCAACCTATATGAAGCCACAAGTATTTCGAGTTACGCCAGAGGGGAAAAAATCGCGAAAGCCTTGGGGGATTACAACCTGATCGAAAAAACAAGAACGTCACTTCTTAATGATCTGAAAGAAAAAGGAATCAACGCCATACCCGTTTGCCTGGCCGGGGAAGACCCATCTTCGTCCGGCTGCGTAAAGGTGGAGGACAGTGAAACGCTGGTCGCGGAACACGGCGACAAGGACCTGTTGCTTGTTTCTATACGCTATTACGGTATTTACAACCGGAAGGCTTTTTTCAGGTCCTATGCCATGTATATGGATATTAATGAGACAAAAGGCGACTGGGTTTATCACATATGGTGGCCGCCGGACGAAGAGTTCGAAAAGGCCGAGGAAAAGCCGGGGGACGAATGGGCGGCCGATCCGGATGGTTTGGTAAAGACTTATGACGGCCTGATCGCCGGGTTTTCCAGCACCATCGCGAAAATAGTCGCTGGAGAACTGGACCCGAAGAAAGTTTTCCCAAAATTGGAAAAACTGTCTACCAATAAGAGAACGGTTAAGGTGATGTTGAAGACGGCCATCAAAGCCGGCCAGAAATACAAAGCCCCATAATTACAGCGTGACGCGGCCCGTTCGGGCCAAAATCCATGCCCTTTAACATGAGCCCTTTCGCGACGAATTCAATGAAAGAGGCGGAAATTTAGAGGCATTTTACTTTTCGTAATCCAAAACTCGAAGAAAAAAGGAGGAAAAATTGAAACGGAATTATTTCCAAAACGTCTCCGCGGTTTTATTATTCCTGGCCGTCGTATTGGCGTGTTCATGCGCGACAAAGAACAATAAAGGCGCCTCTAACCAACCGGAGGTATTAAATGAAGAACCAAAGCCGGTGCCGGCGGAGTTGAACCCGACTAAAGAACATATTGACGGGACCGCACTGTTGGCAAGTTGCGAGACCTCATATTAAACCAGGAAAGAGGACATGGACCACGTGGCCCCTGAATTCATAGAAAAACTCAATGAATCCGGTCTTTTTGAGAAAGCCTGCCTGGAGAGTGACAACAAGGCGCAAAACGGCGATCAAGAGTACAAGATATCGATATGGTACAACCTCGACACGGACTTTGACAATAAGGACATGGCGGGAAACGTCGCAACTGCGGCCCTGGTCGGAGGGTTGACGCTTGGAGTTGTGGACCTCAGCAAGACGAATGCATTGGAAAACTCCTTCACTTCCACTGGGCAAATGAGGGCTGAAGTAATATCTCCGAGCGGCGAAAATCGCCAATATGTCTCGGAATGGAAGGAGCAAGGAACGTCGAAAGGCAATGACCCCGAATGTTTCAGGCGTGCTTACGCCTCGATTCTCGATCAATGCTCGATCGGCATTATTAACCAAATAGCAAAAGATGCCCAATTGGAGAAGTAGTTCGGGGACAATCTTCCGTTGCAAGTCCATAAATGGAAGAAGGGTTGAAAAAAGGTAGAAGAAATTCATAAACGAGGTTTGGCGTAAAACATTCATGGGAGGACAGACCGCCAGGTCGAAAAAACAGTTTTGCCAATTGTAGTTATTTTTTTTCGTAACATGCGCGGACGCCCTCTCGCCATCTCCTGGTGAAAAGCCAAAAAAGAAGACACTATCGATCAAAAGGCAAGTAACCTGAAATCATCCGGTCCATGCGAACTGGAGAAATCTCAGATGGCTAATCAATGGTATATCGACAAGGTGAATTTTGACTCGATTAAATTTTAACAAATGGCAAATTGTCTGCCGATAGACAATTAACGAGAACAAAACAACGTGCATGGGAGGAGAGGATTAAGTGAAGAAAAAAAGTCTATATATTTTTCTGTTGTCCGCGTTTTTAATTTCTTCCGCGGCTCTTGCGGGTAAAATCCATAAGTCCGCAATAAAAGGCGATACTCGAAAAGTTGAAAAAATACTTGACAAAACTCCAGAAGAGGCCAACGCGAAGGACGAGGCGGGCAATTGTCCCTTGCATATTGCCGCAGAGTATGGACACGATGAAATTGTAAAGGTCCTTCTTGCAAAGGGAGCGGATGTAAACGCCATCGGAAAAAACGGCAACACTCCATTAAACGTCGCCGCGAAGATGGGCAAACTGGAGATAGCACAAATTCTACTATCGAATGGAGCGGATATAGCCGCGGAAGATACAAAAGGGCTTTCTCCGTTGCAGGCGGCCTTGATATTGGAAAGATGGGACGTTGCTCTTCTTCTTCTCCAAAAGGGGGCGGACGCGAAAAAACCGGACCTGAATGGTTGGACCCCGTTACATTTCGCCGCTAAATACGGCAGGGTGAAACTGGCCGAGGAATTGATAGGAAAAGGAGTTGACATAAACGCGAAAAACAATGAAGGCCGAACGCCTTTGCAACTTACGTCATGCTCCCTCAAGCATGGAATGGCTCTAAAGGAAGTGGAGGACTGCGTAGGATCGCTTTCTATATTTGCCGATCCTTGCGGCATGAGCAACGGGCCGTTGACTCTAAAGACCAACTCGGGAGAATTCGGCTTTGACCGATCATGCCGTTTAACTTCATGGCCAAAAACAATACCCACCGTAATTAATACACCGGATCAAAAGGCCGCGGCCGAACTTCTTATTAAAAATGGAGCGACGAAATGAATTTACCCCACTTCACCATAAGGTCAATATTATTGGAGGTAAGAGATGAAAAGTATAAAGTGTTTTTTATTCTTTGTGGCGTTGGCCGCCCTGGCGGCTTCCTCGATCGGGTTCGCCCAGGAAGACGCCGGTCAAGATGACGGGAAGGCCCTGATTTACGTAGTAAACGCGGGCGTGCCTCAGACTGAGCTAAGTATTGACGGTCGGACGGCTTGCCGTCTTTACGGCAAAAATTACGCGATGGTGGAGATAAAGGCCGGTCAGCGCCAGGTGCAGGTTAAAAACCTTTCAACGCCTGACGTGGCTGCCGCGAGCCTGGAATTAGGCCCGGGCGAGACTAAGTACCTCCTGCTCTATTGGGATATTAAGGCCAAGAAGCTTATCCTGAAAGAGGTGGCAGAGGCCGAGGTAGAAAAGGCGCTGCGCAAAAACAAGCCTTCTGGCCAGTGCCTTGTAAATTTAGTGCCCTACCCGAAAATAGAAGACAGGGAAATGGCCGTCTTGGCAGCCGGCGAACCCCGGCCAAAATACTTGAGCGACGAATATATCAACATGTCCAGGTCCGTGGCGTCTGACGTGCTGAAGAACGCTCAGTCATCAATGGCGCGCGCCAGCGGTCCCGTGCCCACTCAGAATTCCTCGCAACAGGCCGCCGCGCAGGGGGCCGCGGCGCTGGTGGTGGCTCTGGGCACGGTGGTGGCCGGAGAAATCGCCGACGACGCCAAGGAGAGGAAAGTCGAAAAAGCCATGAAAGAATCTCTCGAGACCTACGATTTTTCCAAGTCGATGGCGGAAAGGATGGACGATACGCTTTCCGCGAACAACCGGGTAAAACGCTTCTGCGTGGAAGGAGAGACCGGCGAAGAAGGAGGATGCATTCCCTTTTCGGGCGTCGAGGACTTTAAAAGCAATTACCCCGGCAAACTGATCCTGGTCGTCCGGCCCGGAAGCCTTATGGTCCATAAAGGAAGCGGATACCTCGAGATGGAAGTGGGCGTTTACGACCTTGAAAAGCAGGACGCAATCTACTTCGGGACCACCAGCGCGGCGACTAGCGGAGGCGGGACCCAGAGCTTCGACCAGGTTGCCGACGCCCTTATCGAGTCGGCCGCCGTCAACCTTTCGGCCTGCCTGGCCGGCGAGGATAATTGCGTGATGCAATTTCCCATCCAGCGTTCGAGCCTGGAGGAGATGATTGGCTCCAGCAAGGAATAGCCTTACGGCAATGGCGCGTTAGCGAAATTACTTTTAGCGTCTTTATTAAACGAAAAACACGATCTAGAGGAGGAAGACTTCATGAAAATTGGAAGTATTTATGGAAAGGCGCTGGCGGCGTTATGGGCGTTCGGCTTGGCCTTTTGCGTCGGGTTCGGTTGTTCCGATGATGACGGTGGTGGCTCGGGCGGGTCCAATTGGATGCAGGTCGAGTGCGCCGACGGAGCCGATAAGATGCGGCTCCTATGCGAGGAGGATGGCATTACCGAGGCGGCCATACATAATTTCAAATTGAACTGCTACGCCTATTACCTTGAAGACCCCGTTGCGACGGCTGACGTTCTGGGATGCATCGAGAACGCCGCCAGTTGCGACTACGCCCTCGACGTTTGCCTGGCTGATTGATGCAGCGGGAAAAAAGACAGCTAAAGCCGGACCGCGAGGCCCGGCGCGTGGGCGTTGGCCAGCCGTTGGGCAATGGAAGGGGCGGTAATTTCAATCGCTCGTGACGATCTTTACTGGATGATGAAGGGAGAAAAACCGAATGACCAAGGAAATAACAAGGTTCGTTGCCGCCGCGGTGATTGGTACCATCGCGTTGGTCTTTTTGTCTTTAGGCTGCAGTGGTGGAGGCGGCGACGATCCCCCGGCGGACGTCGAGAAGGAATATTATATGACGGGCTTCACCTATTACAGGTGGGACGGCTTGAACTATTCGAGCTTTGAGATTTACATGACATACGATGATGACGATCGAGTTTATTACATCACCACGCCTAAGGCCGTATCCACCGTGACTTTCGATGAGGACGGGAAAGAATTGACTTTCGAGACGAGCGCTCCGGCGACTTACGCCTTCATTTACGACGGGAGCGGCAAATGCGTAGGATGGAACAAAACCGGCGGTCTCTCCGCCGCGTGGACTTACGATGGATCAGGAAAACTTGTCAGAGTCGACCTGAACGACGGAAGATATTTCACCTATTCTTATGACGCCTCGGGTGAGGTCGAGTCGATAGACTTTTATCCGGAGGCGAACTGGGACATCGACTGGAAAGATTTCACCAATTCCTCCGGCCTTCCCGTCAGGCTCGACAGGGAAGATGGGTGGTGGGCGACGGCCCAATACGACTCGAACGGCAATTTGGACAGGATTGACGATTCGTCCGGCGACTACTACGTATTCCATCACCAGAAGATGGCCAAGAAAAATTGGTACACCGACCGCCCGCCCTACAGGTGGCTCCTGGATTCGGAACTGGTCGATGAGGTGTATCATTGACCGATGAGCCAAGGAAAGGCATTTATTGAACGGAACGGCGCTCTTCATAAGCCATTGACGCGTTAATCGTTGAAAGGGGATGCTTTAATATCACGGGCCAATACTGCCACGGATAGGAGTTAGCCTTTGAAAGAAGACATGGCCTGGCGGTAAAGATCGAGGGTCCTCGCGGCGGCGGCGTCCCAGGTGAAGACCGAGCGGGCCCTCTCGAGGCCGGCCTTGGACGTCCGGGCGCGGAGGGAGGCGTCGGCGTCCAGCTTGAGGACGGCGCGTTGGATCGCTGACGCGCTCCGGGGGGGGACCATCTCGGCCGCGGCGCCGCACACCTCGGGCAGTGCCCCCGCCTGGGTCGAGATGAGCGGGGAGCCGCAGGCCATGGCCTCGAGGGCGGGCAGGCCGAAGCCCTCGAAGAGGGACGGCACGATCGTCATCTCGGCCCGGCCGTATTCCAGGCGAAGCTCATCATTCGTTATCTTGTCCTTGAATATAACGCGCCCCGTGAGGCCGAGCCGGCTCACCAGGTTAGCGGCGTAAACGCGGCCCGGATAGCGGCGGCCGTCCACCACGGTCAGCCAAAACCGATCGGGCGGCAGGCCGGCCAGGGCGCGGAGAAGATAGGCGATCCCCTTCTTGCGGTCCTCCGTGCTGCCCACGAAAAGAAGGGCGCCGCGCTCCCGCTCCAGGCCGGGCGTGGGCCGGAAAAAATCCGAGTCCACCCCGTTGTAAACGACCTCCATTTGGGTCTTGTCCAGGCCATAGGCCCGGGCGATGAGGTCGCGGGAAAAGGCGCTTACCGTTACGATCCGGTCGAGACTTTTGGCCACCAGGCCCTGCATGACGGGAGGGTAATAAACGGTCCTTTTAAACTTGGCCGCCAACCCCTCGGTTTGAAGCACGTCCTCGGCCCGGTCCACCTGAAGGGGATGGTGGATGGTCGCCAGCACCGGAACGCCAAGAAGCCGGATCAGGGGAAGGCCGTATCCCAGCCCCTGGTTGTCGTGGACCACGTCGATGGGATCGGCAAGGTGGAGGCGCCTCAGCAGCCCGAAGCACCGGAGGCTGAAGGCCATCATCTCGGGGTTCGAGCCGGCGCGGGCCAGCGTGTACTCGGCCAGGTTGAGAGGCGAGAACACGGAAAGGGGGGAATCGACCGGAAGACTCGAGGCCCCCTTGTTGATGAAGTTGTGGTTGGGCACGCGGACGTTCCTGGCGCCTTCCACCTCGTCGTGCCATGGCGGTCCCGAGACCACCGTGACCCTTGCCCCCGCCTTAATGAGCGCCCTGGCCAGGTTGACGAGATAGACTCCCTGTCCCCCGCAGAACATGTTGCCCCGGTAGCTGAGGAGGGCCACGTGGAGTCCTGGTCCGTTTCCGCCCATCTTTTCAACATATCATGGAACGGTCCCATCTTTTAGCGCGAGGCGCGTATCGAGAGTATATTTGTTTTTTCCAGCTTAAAAGTTCGCGCAAGTGATGCTACAATCCGGGCAAGGAGGGAGTCATGCCGTCACGTTTTCCGGTCATGCTCGATATAGCCGACAAGCTATGCGTGGTTATTGGGGGGGGCAAGGTCGCGGCCCGCAAAGTTCGAGACCTTTGCCGTATCGGGGCCATGGTCAGGGTGATAAGCCCCGAGGTCGCCCCGCCGATAGGCGAGCTTTTCGAGAAGGACCTGGTCGGCTGGGAGCCGAGGTCCTACAAGCAGGGGGACCTGGCCGGGGCCTTCTTGTGCGTGGCGGCCACGGGCGACCGGGAGGTCAACGCCGAGGTCCAGCACGAGGCCGCGGTGAGGCGGGTGCTGATTAACGTGGTTGACGACCCCGAGGCCTCGGACTATCACGTTCCCAGCTTTTTCGAGGACGGTCCCCTCCTGGTGGCCGTCAGCACCCGGGGCGCAAGCCCGGCCGTCTCGAGGACGTTGAGGAGGATGATCCAGGCCTGGGTCGGCGGCAACCTGGGCCCGGCCCTCGAGATCGTGAACCGCTTCCGGGAGGATGTGGTCAAGGAAAAGGTGCGCGACCCGGGCGACCGGGTGAGGTTCTGGGAAGAGGCCGTGAACGCGGACTTGCTCGAGGAAGTAAGGACCAAGGGGACCGCCGGATTGGAGCAAGGTCTCGAGAGGGCCCTGGATAAATTCCTGGCCGGAAACGAATAGGATTTGTACCCACCGCTACCCGGCGGCCAGGATGGCCTCGACCCCGTTTGGGCCGCCGGGCTTTACACGCGGGGGGGCATGGGTTATTATTTAATGTATGAAAAGGGGGCCGGACCAAGGCCCCTTTTGGTATAGTGGACAAGGAGGTTTGGGTACCGTGAGCAGTGACAGGGAACCCATGACGCCGGCGGGACACGCGGCGTTAAAGGAAAAACTAAAGGATTACAAAGAAGTGCAGATGCCGAAGATTTCCAAGGAAATCGGCGCGGCCCGCGAGCTTGGCGACCTTTCGGAGAACGCCGAGTACCACGCGGCCAAGGAAAAGCAAGGCATCCTGGCGGCCCACATCCGGGACATGGAGGACAAGCTCTCGAGGGCCGAGATAATAGACCCGGCCAGACTCTCGGGCAGCAAGGTCATATTCGGGGCCATGGTGACCCTGGAGGACGACGACACCGGCGAGGAGCAGACCTTCCAGATCGTGGGCCAGGACGAAGCCAACTCGAAGGAAAACAAGATATCTTATACGGCGCCCCTGGCCCGGTCCATCATCGGCAAGGAGGAGGACGACGAGGTGGTCGTGCAGACGCCGCGGGGCAAGAAAAACTACGTGATCGTCAAGGTGGAATACAAGGCTTGATTTCAGGGCCCTTTTCACCCGGTCGCGCCAAGAGGTTTTATAGTGTCCAAGATAAAATCGGGCTCCAAGATAAAGGACGTCATATCGGAGCATCCCGAGGTCAAGGACGTCCTTAAAAGGCACGGCATGATGTGCGTCAACTGCAAGGGCTTCTCGGCCGAGACCCTGCGCAACGCCGCCAACAACCACGGCGTACCCCTCGCCCGGCTCATCGATGAAATCGAGGGGGCCATAACCAAGGGCTGATGGCCCCGCCGCCCAAGCCCGATCTTTTTGCAAGGCTCCGGAAGCCTCTCGAGTACGCCGGGGGCCTCAGCCCCGAACGACTCTCAAGAATCCCCGACCTGGGCGCCAACCTTATTTCCATCCTCGGCTCCGCCTCGATCGAGCACCGCCGATTCGACGACTTCAAAAAACTGTGCGTGGGCCTGGACGGGCTTTCCGGCCGGGACAGGGCTTCCCGCGTCGCCGACCTGGTCCGGCTTCTGGACCTGATGGAAAAAGGACCGCAAAAAAGCGCGGAGAGTGAAAGCGCCGGCCGCGGTCTTGACGAAAAGTCGCTTGCCGACTCGTGGAAGCGGATGGCCTCGGGCGCGCAGTACGTAAAGGGCGTGGGTCCACGCCTGGCCGAGAAGTTGTCGCGTCTCGGGATCGTCACGGTTGAAGACCTGCTTTTTCATCTGCCCTCACGGTACGAGGACAGAAGGGACGTCACCGAAATAAGGGGCCTCGAGCCGGGTGAAAAGGCCGCGGTGATAGCCGAGATCATGGCGCTGGGGGCCTCCGAGCGGCGAGGGGTCGGCCGCATGTTCCACATGGCCCTGGCCGACGGGACCGGGGTCATGACCCTGGCCTGGTTCAGGTACTCGGGAGACTGGCTCGAGACCAGGTTCAAAAAGGGAGACCGCGTCATCGCCTCGGGCAAGGTGACCTCCTTTCGGGGCGAGCTGGCGATGAACCATCCCGAGGTCGAGCGGCTGGATGAGGACGATGATTTTTCCTCCTCCCCCGGCGTTCTGCCCGTGTACCCGCTTACCGAGGGGGTCCATCAAAAGACCATGAGGAAAATAGTGGCCAACGCCCTGGAGGCCCACGGGGAGGGCTTTCCCGAGACCCTTCCACCCGCCTTGATCCAAAAGCGCGGGCTGCCGGATATCGGTTCCGCCCTCCGTCTCGTCCACGCCCCGCCGGAGGACGCCGATATCGACGATTATAACCGGAGCCGGTCCGCGGCCCACGAGCGGCTGGCCTACGAGGAATTGTTTTATCTTCAACTCGGACTGGCCCTGCGCAGGCGGGACGCCGTGGAGGAGCCCGCCCGACCCGTCCGGCCCGACAATGACCTGGCGGCGCGTTTCCGGGCGTCCCTTCCCTTTGCTCTGACTGAGGACCAGGAGAGGACCGGCTCGGAAATCCTGGGCGACATGGCCAAAAGGGGGGCCATGCATCGCCTGCTCCAGGGCGACGTGGGATCGGGCAAGACGGTGGTGGCCATGCTGGCGGCGGCGGCGGCGGTCGGCTCGGGGGGCCAGGCGGCGGTCATGGCGCCCACGGAGATACTGGCGGAGCAGCTTTTCCGCGTGGCTCGCGAGACCCTCGAGGGTCTCGGCGTGAGGGTCGAGCTTCTTACCGGGTCGGTCAAGGGCCGGAAAAGGGAGGAGGTTTACGACGATATCGCCTCCGGCCTTGTCCAGGTGGTGGTGGGCACCCACGCCGTGATCCAGGAGAAGGTTAAGTTCAAGGCGCTGACGCTGGGCATAGTTGACGAGCAGCACCGGTTCGGGGTTGTCCAGCGCGCCAGGCTCAAGGACAAGGGCGAGGACGGAATCACTCCCCATCTGTTGGTCATGACCGCCACGCCCATTCCCAGGACCCTGGCCATGACCGTCTACGGCGACCTGGCCGTCTCCGTCATCAGGAAGCCGCCGCCCGGCCGAAAGCCCATCGAGACCTCGGTGGTAAGGGAAAACGACCGGGCCCGCGTATACGACGAGGTGCGCCGGGAGGTCAAAAAAGGCGGCCAGGCCTACGTGGTGTATCCTCTAGTGGAGGAATCGGAGAAGCTCGAGCTACGGGACGCGGAGTCCATGGCCGAGTTTTTCACCGAGACCTTTCCCGACCTCAAGGTCGGACTCATACACGGCAAGATGAAGCCCGAGGAAAAAGACGAGGCCATGCGGGGCTTCAAGTCCCGCCGGCTCGACGTGCTGGTGGCGACCACGGTGATCGAGGTGGGAATTGACGCGCCCAACGCCTCGCTGATGGTGATCGAGCACGCCGAGCGGTTCGGACTTTCCCAGCTTCACCAGCTTCGAGGCCGGGTGGGCAGGGGCCAAAGGCGTTCCCGCTGTTTTTTAATCGCGGGCTGGACCAGGTCGGATGATTCCTGGAGGCGGCTCAAGGTTATGGAGAAAACCGCGGACGGCTTCAGGATCGCCGAGGAGGACCTGGCTTTTCGCGGTCCGGGCGAGTTTTTCGGCTCTCGTCAGTCGGGCTTGCCTGATTTTCGCGTGGCTAATATCATAAGGGACGCGGAGGTGCTCTCCCGCGCCAGGGAAGACGCCTTTTTGCTGGCCCGCGATGACCCGGGCCTTTCCCAGCCGGAGCATCGTTTCATGAGGGCGGTGCTGAAGAAGAAATGGGGAAGAAGACTCAGGCTGGGACGGGTCGGATGAGGGGAACGTTCGAGAGGCCGGCGCCATCGGAAAATAGTCCGGTTTTACGGCTTTGATGAGGAATTAAAGATGGATAAAGGATGCGGATGTCTGGGGTTCGCCCTGGCGGTGACGGTCGGCGTCTTCCTGGGCCTGGCCGGCCTGGGAATAGCGGGCTACGTCTGGCTGAACACCAGGGTCCTTTCGGACCAGCCGGCCAAGATAGACCGGCCCAAGTGGACCAAGATCGACGAGGGATTGTTCGCGGTCAAGCTGGCGCCCGTTTACCTGGCCATCAAGCAGGAAAAGGAAAGCCTTCACACCGTCAATATCAAGCCCAAGGAGGCCAACCGTTTATGGGACGAGTGCGTGGCGCCCTACCTCGAGGAGTCCGTGGCCGACGTGAGCTTCGGGGACACGGCGGCGGTTATAGCCTTTTCCCAGCGGGCCACTCAGGACAAGTATTTGAACGGAGAGATCAGACTTAACGTAAGCGGTGAAAACGGAGAGTTCGAGGTCAAAATCTATTCCCTCAAGACCGGCGACTGGGTATGGCCCCGGTCCTTTCTTCCCTGGGCGGCTTACTACCTCCGCTCCCGCGTCGAGCGCCAGCCGGACTGCGCCAACCGACCCGCCCGTCTCCTGGGCCTGTATCACGATAAAAAAGGCCTGAAGGCCACGATCAAGGTGATGGAGAAAAGCGAGGGCGGCCGGTAGAAATTTTTTCCGCAACTCAGCCGAGACCCCCGTTTTTTAACGCAAGCCGGCCATGATATTATTTAAGAATCGATGAACGGCAAAGACGAGGAATACTCGGGCCTGGCAAGATATATCGAGGCCGAGCACGGGGACCTGGAGGGATGGCTGCGGGACGTTATGGTCTGGCTTCCATCCTGTATACCCGGCCTTGCCGGCGTGGCGATCAGGTCCGTTTGGGACCGCCCGTGGATTCGGGGAAATGGAAGGTTCGCCCTCGAGGCCGGAGTCAGGATACTGGGCGCAAAGTACATACGGATCGACGGCGGGGTATACATAGACGCGGGGGCTTATCTGCACGGACGCGAGGGGGGGCTTTCCATTGGAAAAGGATCGCGTCTCATGCGGGGCGCGGTGGTGCACGTTTACAATTTCCGAAAGCTCGAGTCGGCGGGAGTTAATATAGGACAAGACTGCGTGATAGGAATAAACTGCGTGATCACCGGACAGGGCGGAGTCGAGATCGAGGACAAGGTGATTATGGCCCCCGGCTCGATGGTCCTTCCCGTGGACCACGCGTACTCGGACCGCGAGGTCCCCATCAAGGACCAGGGGATCGTGGGAAAAGGTATCCGCGTTAAAAGCGGGGCCTGGATAGGCGCGGGCGCCATCGTGCTGGACGGAGTGACGGTGGGAAGAAACGCCGTGGTCGGCGCCGGGGCCGTCGTTACCGAGGACGTGGCGGACGGGGCCGTTGTAACCGGCGTGCCCGCCAGGGAAATAAAGCGCATATAATCGAGGATTAAAAGTGATCGACCTTATCGAAGCGGTCCTTCAGACCATGCGGCCCAAGCAGTGGATTAAGAACCTCATTATCTTCGCGCCTTTGGCCTTTGCCCAGAAGCTCCTCGATTTTGACATGGCTATCCGCTCGATAGGCGCCTTTATCGTTTTTTGTCTGGCCAGCTCGAGCGTATATCTGGTGAACGATATCCTGGATAAAGAGGCCGACAGCCACCATCCCGAAAAGAAAAACCGGCCCATTGCCTCGGGCCGACTGTCGGTAACGGCCGCGGCCGTCGCCGCCGCCGCCGTGCTCGCCGCGTCCCTGGCCGGGGCGCTGGCCATCGACCTGAAAATTTTGATCATCGTCGCCGCCTACATGGCGCTTAACGCGGCTTATTCGGCCTTTCTGAAGAAGATAGTTATCGTGGACGCTTTTTGCATAGCCTTTGGTTTTATCTTAAGGATGCTGGCCGGCGCCGAGGCCCTGCGCTCGATCGATCCCAATATAGTCGTTTCTACCTGGATAGTGCTTTGTACTCTCCTCGGCTCTCTTTTCCTGGCTTTTTGCAAGCGGCGCCACGAGCTGGGACTCGAGGAGGCCGCCGCCAGCCACCGGGCCTCACTGGAAGAGTACGGAATAAGGTTCCTGGACCAGATGATCGCCATCTCGACGGCCTGCACGGTCATGGCCTACGCTCTCTGGACCATGTGGCAGGAAACCATCGACAAATTCGGACACGGCCTGTTCTGGACCATTCCCTTCGTCTGCTACGGCATCTTCAGATACCTCTATCTTGTCCATCAAAAAGACCTGGGCGGGTCCCCATCCAAGATATTCCTCTCCGACGTGCCCCTTATCGTCAACATCCTGCTCTGGATCGGATCGGTGATGGGAATACTCTATTATAAAAGCCTGGCGGGATAGAAGAACAAATACTTAAACTTGGGCTACCTCCCCTGGCCGTCGTGGACATGGGCGTGGTGGCAACGTTCCGATTCAGGGAGCTCTTGAGCCTCTTTAGGGCGTATGCGCGCCCTGACCCAGCGCGGTATGAATATTATGGCCGAAACGAGTCCGCCCAGTATCCCGGCCCCGGCAAGGCCGGTGGGACATCCGGGCTGGCCGCAAAAGGGGCAAACCGTTCCGCCGGACAGGGCGAATACTCCCGTCCACAGACCCAGGAACCGGGCCGCCTCCAGAAAAAACCTCGATCGAATCCTTTTAAGGCCCCCGCCCGGCGAGTCGTCATGCCCGGTTTCTTTCATTTCTTTCAAGTCGTCCATTTTCTTTATAATAGGACAGAGCGTGAGGGCGGTCAAGATAAATGCCGGAGTCAGGTACGTAGATTTTTCGCGTTGGAGTTTGGGCTGGATTAGCCTTTTTTTTTCATTATTTGCAAACTTTGGATTTCGGTAGTATATATATTTTGGCACTCCATATAGCCGAGTGCCAATTTTTTTCGTTTTTCGCCTTGACAACCTTGGTCAAGGTGATTACAAAATATTCGTGGTCTAAAAAACTCTGGGGGAGATTTTTATTCGTTTTTTTGCAAAGTCGATATCTTTCAATAACTTAAGGAGGACAAAGGAATGAGTGTTAAAATGCGCCCGTTGCAGGATCGTATCCTGGTGAAGCAACTGGAGGGTGAGGACAAGAGCGCGGGAGGTATAATTATTCCCGACTCGGCCAAGGAGAAGCCCTATCAGGGCGAGGTAATAGCCGTTGGCAACGGCAAGAAGCTGGAGGACGGCACGGTGCGTCCGCTTGACGTGAAGAAGGGCGACATAATCCTTTTCGAGCGTTACGCCGGCACGAACGTAAAGATCGACGGTGAGGAATACCTCATCATGCGCGAGGACGACGTACTCGCGGCGGTCGAGAAATAAGCCGGACCATATAAATAACCTAGGGAGGACATAAAAATGGCCAAGCAGTTGTCGTTTGGACAGGAAGCGCGGACGAACATCCTCGAGGGCGTGGAGAAGCTCGCCGCGGCGGTTAAGGTAACGCTGGGCCCCAAGGGCCGCAACGTGGTATTGGACAAGAGCTTCGGCTCGCCGACGGTGACCAAGGACGGCGTGACGGTAGCCAAGGAGATCGAGTTAAAGGACAAGTTCGAGAACATGGGCGCTCAGATGGTGCGCGAGGTTGCGTCACAGACCTCGGACGTGGCGGGCGACGGCACGACCACGGCCACGGTGCTGGCCGAGGCCATCTACAAGGAAGGCTCGAGGCTGGTGGCCGCTGGGGCCAACCCCATGGGTCTCAAGCGCGGCATAGACAAGGCGGTCAAGGCGGTCATCGAGGAGCTTTCTAAACTGGCCAAGCCGACCAAGGACCAGGACGAGATCGCGCAGGTTGGAACGGTGAGCGCCAACAACGACAAGCTCATCGGCGACATCATCGCCGAGGCCATGAGCAAGGTTGGCAAAGAGGGCGTGATCACGGTCGAGGAGGCCCGGGGCATCGAGACGACCCTCGAGGTTGTCGAGGGCATGCAGTTCGACAAGGGCTACCTTTCCCCCTACTTCGCCACGGACGTTGAGAAGATGGAGGCGGTCCTCGAGGAACCCTACATCCTCATCCACGAAAAGAAAATCTCCAACATGAAGGACCTGCTTCCCCTGCTCGAGCAGATCGCGAGGAGCGGCAAGCCCCTCTTGATCATAGCCGAGGACATCGAGGGCGAGGCCCTGGCCACCCTGGTGGTGAACAGGATTCGCGGGACCCTCTCCTGCGCGGCGGTCAAGGCGCCGGGCTTCGGCGAGCGCCGCAAGGCCATGCTCCAGGACATCGCCATCCTGACGGGCGGCGAGATGATCGCCGAGGACCTGGGTCTCAAGCTCGAGAACATGGGCATCGACCAGCTCGGCCAGGCCAAGCGCGTGGTCATCACCAAGGAAGACACGACCATCGTCGACGGCAAGGGCAAGAAGAACGACATCAAGGGAAGGATCAACCAGATCAGGGCCCAGATCGAGGAGACCACCTCGGACTACGACCGGGAGAAGCTCCAGGAAAGGCTGGCCAAGCTGGTGGGCGGCGTGGCGGTCATCCGCGTGGGCGCGGCCACCGAAACGGAGATGAAGGAAAAGAAGGCCCGCGTCGAGGACGCCCTTAACGCCACCAAGGCCGCGGTCGAGGAGGGCATCGTGCCCGGCGGCGGCGTGGCCCTGGTCCGCTCGATCAAGGCCCTCGAATCCCTCAAGATGGCCGACGACGACGAGACCTTCGGCGTCAACATCGTCAAGAAGGCCCTCGAGGCGCCCATCCGGACCATCGCCGACAACGCCGGCGTGGACGGCTCGATCGTCTTCGAGAAGGTCAGGTCAGGCAAGGCCAACTTCGGCTTTAACGCCGCCAGCGAGGAGTACGAGGACCTGGTAAAGGCCGGGATCATCGACCCGAAAAAGGTCGTGCGCTCGGCCCTGCAGAACGCGGCCTCCGTGGCCGGGCTCCTCATCACCACCGAGACCATGATCGCCGACCTGCCCGAGGAAGACGCCGGAATGCCCGGCATGGGCGGAATGGGCGGCATGGGCGGCATGGGCGGCGGCATGCCCCCCATGATGTAAGCTTAAACCAGCTTGACCCGGGCGGCGGGGGACTCGATTCCCTCGCCGCTTTTTTCTCTTTCGAGGCTTGCGATCGGTCTCTTTCCCGTCCCTCTTGAATTGGCGGCCAAGCTGATACTAAAGTAAGGGATGTTCCTCATGAGTATCCGTGGTTCAAACCGGCCCTTTTTCCGACTCGCGGAAAATCCGTCATGAAGCGTCCCCTCGCGTCGATCATCATCCCGGCCCGCGACGAGGAGGCCAACCTGGCCCGTTGCCTCGAGGCGATCAACGGCCAGGACACCGGCTTCGAGTACGAGGTCATCGTGGTCGACTCGGGCTCGAGGGACAAGACGGCCCAGGTCGCCGAGTCCATGGGCGCGACGGTCATCGAGATCGGGCGGGACTCCTTCCAGCACGGCCGGACCAGGCAAATGGCGGCCGAGCGCTCGAGGGGAGAATACGTGGTCTGCCTGGTGGCGGACGCGGTCCCGGCCGACTCCCGCTGGCTGGGGAAGCTGGTCGAGGCCTCGTCGGGAGAGGGCGTCGCGGGGGCCTACTCGAGGCAGGTACCCCGCGAGGGCGCCGGGCCCATCGAGGCCCACCGCCTCGAGCACCGGGGGTCCTTTCGGCTCGAGCCAAGGATAGCCGAGATCAAGGACATGGACTTCTGGGCCATGACGCCCAAGCAAAGGCTCGATTTCTGCGAGTTCGACGACGTGTCCGCCTGCCGGAGGCGGTCGGTAATGGACCGCTTCCCCATTCCCGAGGTTGACTGGGCGGAGGACCTGCTCTGGGCCAAGAAGGTCCTCCTGGCCGGATACAAGATAGCCTACGAGCCGGAATCGGTGGTCAGGCATTCTCACAAGGACGACCTCGCCCACGCCTTTAAAAGAGGATACCTGGACCAGACCGTGGTGAAGGAGTTCTTCGGGCTGATCTTTTTCGACTCGGCCCGGGCCCTGGCCAAAGGATACGCCCTCATGGCGGCCGAGCGCTCCCGAGTCATCGCCGGGCGCTCGCGCGGTCCCGCCGCGAGGGCGAGAACCACCGGAGCCGACGCGGTCCTGCTCGCCTCCCAACTCGCCGGCAACTACGCGGCCTCGCGAGACGTGAAGACCGGCCACGCGGTCCACGATCTCACCTCCATCATGTCGAAGCGGAGGGCCTCTCGAGTCTCGCGCTCGGGCTCGATCATGAAAACCCGTTTCGTCCTGGACGCCGACGGACGGCCCACGCTCTTCATGAACCCCGACGCCCACGCCTCGGCGCGGCTGAGGATACCGGAGGGAGGAAGACTGCGGTTCGGCGCGGCCCTCAACCCGGAATGTCGCCCCCACCGAAAGGGCCCCGTAAGGTTTATCGCCGCCGTCGGGCAAGAGCCGCTGTGGGACAGATGGATCGGACCCGGCGCGAGAGGCGCGGCGCCCAAGTGGGAGGAGGCCGACGTGGACTTATCGAAATGGGCGGGAAAAGAAGTCACTCTTTCCCTTATTACGCGGGCCAGGGACACGTCCCACGCCTGGGCCGGATGGGGGAATCCGCGCGTTATGGCCGAGCGGTTGTCCGGTATCGACCTGATCTATAACCGAGCGCTCGAGACCATCAGGGAGAAAGCCATGGGCAAGCCCCTCCGGCGCCCGTGAATCGCGTCCGTCCTTATAGTAAGATAATGCCCGACGCCGGGCCATAACCGGGGCTCGAAAAATCGAAGGAGGAAAAAATGGCCGATTGTCCGAACAGGGAAAGGAACCTGAAAGAATGCAACTGCACTTACGAGCCTTGCGGCAGGAAGGGCATTTGCTGCGAGTGCATAGCCTACCATCGGCGGATGGGCGAGATTCCCGCTTGCCTTTTCAGCAAGGAGGGGGAGGCGACTTACGACCGTTCCATCTCCATGTTCAAGAAGAAACACATGTAGGTGACCATGGCGATAAATATTGTAAATGAACGGCGGGGGGGCGGCCCGGGGATTTGAAGGTCCTGTTCATATATCCCGACGTGGGGACCCTGATTCCGGCCGATTATCAGCATGGCCTGGGCGTGCTCATGGCCGTGCTGAAAAAGGCGGGACACGAGGCGGGGCTGATCTACGCCCATGACGAGTTGGAAAGAGGCGACCTTATCGGGAAAGTCCGCGCCTTCGATCCGGGCCTCGTGGCTTTCACCTCGGTGAGCAGCCAGTTCCAGCGGGCCGCTCGCTACGCCGAGTGGATCAAGGATAGCGAGCGGGTCCCGACCGTTATAGGGGGCGTCCACGCGACCCTGTCCCCCGAGGAGGTCATGGCCCGGCCCGGCTTCGACATGCTTTGCAGGGGAGAGGGGGAAGAGGCCCTGCTCGAGCTGGCCGACGGCCTCGAGGCGGGCCATGACGTCAGCGGCCTGGCCAACCTCTGGGTCAAGCGCGGAGGCGACGTGGTCCGGAACAAGGTCCGTCCCCTTATCCGGGACCTTGACGAGCTTCCCTTCCCCGACCGGGGACCCTTCGACTTCGAGAGGATACTCGAGGGCAAGGACGGGGCCTGCTCCATGCTCATGGGGAGAGGATGCCCCTACGATTGCGCCTACTGCGCCAACGAGGGACTGCGGGCCCTTTACAAGGGAGGAGGCCAATACGTCCGGACCAGGTCGGTGGACTCCGTGCTCGAGGAAATGAGGTCCCTCCTCGAGCGCTACGACGTCAAAAAATGGGAGTTCAACGACGACGTGTTCACCTTGAAAAAAAACTGGATGATGGAATTCCTCGACCGCTATCCTCGCGAGTTCAGCCTGCCCTTCGACGTGAACGTCAGGGTCGAGACGGCCGACCGGGCCTCTCTTTTCGCCCTTAAAAAGGCCGGGTGCGAGCAGATCAGGGTGGGGGTCGAGTCGGGCAGCGACCGGGTCCGGGCCGAGATCATGGGACGGCGCATGCCCCGGGAGAGCATAATCTCCGTGTTCAGGAACGCCGAGGAGGCGGGCCTTAAAACCTGGTCCTTTAACATGGTGGGCCTGCCGGGAGAGACCGAGGAGGACGCCATGCAAACGGTGCGGCTAAACGACGAGCTCGGGCCCGACCAGATGCAGGTCAGCGTCTTCAACCCCTATCCGGGCACCCGGCTCTACGATTTATGTCTCGAGAGGGGCGTAATATCGGACGACTCGAGGGACGGTTACTTCCTGCCCGAGTCGGCCCTCAAGCTGCCCGAGTTTCATCCCGACGCCATTAAAAGAGTACACGCCGAGCTTATCCGGACCCGCGACAAGTGGCACACGAAAAAAAAGCTTTTGGCCCTGCTTGGCGGCAAGCCACCTTTCCTCGACCTGGTGGACGCCCTTGAGGACGCCCGCATACAAACTCCCGAGCCCATCTTCGTGGGTGAGGATTTCTTCTGGATCGGGCGGGACGCGAGAAGGACCCTCCGAATTCACCCGCCTTCCCGCGCGCTTTTCAAGCTCAGGCTGCCGGCCGCCCCCCAGTTCAGGTTCAGCCTGGCCATGCATCCCCAGGTCCTGGACAGGCCCGGCGGAGACGGCGTGGTCTTCACCGTCCGCGTGGGCAGGTTCGTTCGGACCATGAAGAAAGTTTTCGAGAAGACCATCGACCCCAAGCGGCGGGAAGAGGATCGGGGATGGTTGGACCAGTCGATCGATTTGGACGCCTGGGCCAAAAGGAAGGTCTACCTCGAAATATCGACGCGGACGGCCGATCCCGACTCTCCCGACCACAACACGGTGGGGCTGGGTTATCCTATTATAGTGGAGCGAGACTGATGTTCTCGGAAGATTCGATAAGGAACATGAAGGACTCGATCGAGTCGGGCCGGCCCGCGTCGGGTCCCACTGACCTCCAAATCCTGCCCACGGCCAGGTGCAACGCGGCCTGCGCCTTTTGTCCGCTCCAGGCTGTACCCAGCCGCCACAAGCCCCGCGTGCCCAGGTTCACCATGTACAAGGAGGACCTGCCGGGAGGAGTGCTGGACAGGCTGGCCGACGACCTCTATCATCTCGGCGGCCTGAAAAGGGTCACCATCACGGGAGGCGAGCCCCTGCTCTACGGTCTGATCATCCCGGCCATCTTCCAGTTCACCCGCTCTTTTCCCGAGGCCCGCCTGACCATCGTGACCAACGGCCTGCGTCTTAAAAAGTTCGCGCCGATCCTGCCCCGTCTCGGTCTGCATAACCTGAGCGTCAGTCTCAACGCGGGCCGGCCCGAAAGTTACGCGTCGCAAAACCCCGGCTCCGCGCCCGAGTCCTTCGGGCAAATTCTCGAGGGTATCGAGAGCCTGGTCAAGACCAGGAATGGACTGGAGTTAAAGGACCCCCACGTCACCCTCTCGGTCGTTCTGACCAGGCACTCGGCCGGCGACGTGAAGGAGCTTTACGAAATCGGGGCCAGGACCGGCGTAAACGCGGTCACCTTCATCCCCCTGATGCGGATCGTGATCGATGGGGACCCCTCGAACGACGGGCTTGCACTCGGCCGGGAAGACCTGGCCAGGTTCCATGAGGAATTGGCCATGTACTCGGAGAAGGCCAAGAATGACGGCTTCTATCTTGGCTACGCCGGCGAGGAGGACGACGGCGGGGTGATCTCCGACAATGGTCTTTATAAGACCCAGCCCTGCTACGCGGGCTATTCCTTCGCCGCGGTCTACCCGAGCGGAGACGTAAGGACCTGCTGCCACTGCGAGCCGATCATGGGCAACCTCCGTCACCGCTCGTTCGGAGAAATCTGGAACTCGGAAAAATACGCGGGGCGCCGGCGCAAGATGGCCCAGATTCATAATAACGGCGGAATCATCGAGGGATGCCTGTGCTCCGAGTGCGGATACCTTTTCGAGAATAAGGAATATCATCGGCTGCTGGGAACGGCGGGAAACGATGAACGACCGTGAGCGGCTCCTTTTTTACTACGCGGCCGGGCGCCTCTTCCTGCCCAGGCCCCGCTATCTTTGCTTCAACTCGACCCTTCGCTGCGACGGACGCTGCGTCCACTGCGGTATCTGGAAGGACAAGTCCGGACCTGAGCGGGGCGAGATCGGCGCCGCCGAGTTGGGCCGTATCCTGGACCAGCCTTTTTTCCATCGGATCGAGACGGCCTGGATAACCGGGGGCGAGCCCACCTTGAGAGAAGATATCCCCGAGGTGGCGAAAGCCCTTACCGGCCGCCTGCCATCCCTTTCCACCCTGGGAATTGCCACGAACGGTCTCGCCCCGGCGCGGGTCCTCGGCCGGGCCCGGGGCATGATCGAGGCGGCCGGGCCTTCCCGATCCGTCTTTTTCCACGTCTCCCTCGATGGAGCGGGCGACACGCACGACCTGGCCCGGAACCGGCAAGGCGCCTTCAAGGCGGTCATGGAAACCGTGGCCGGCCTGAAGAAACTGCAAAGCGCAAAATCGGGCGCCCGCGTCGAGATAGGACTCAACTGCGTCATAAGCCCCGTCAACGTGGCTGGGCTGGACGCCCTTCACGAGCTGGCCCGCGACCTCGGCGTGCCCATCACCTTCAACCTGGCGCTGGTCACGGACCAGGTTTACCGAAACGCGGAGGCCGAGAAGGACCTTGTCCCCTCCGATAAGCAACGGCTCGAGGTGATCGAGTTCCTGGACCGGATCGCGCCCGTCAGCCCCGCGCCCTTTCAGTACCAGTACAATATTATCCAGGCCATACTGCGAGGAAGACCGAGACCGAGAAGGTGCCTCACCATGTTCAGCACGATCAATATTAACGCCGACGCCACGCTTATCCTTTGCCCGGCGGCCTCGGACTGGTTTCCCGAGGACGTGACGGGCAAGGACTTAACCAGGATATGGAACGGCCCCGCGGCCCGCGAGACGAGGAGGAGGGTCATAAGGGAGCTTTGTCCGAGTTGCCCCCTCAGCTGCTCGCTGGGCGACTCGATGCCGTTTTCCGAATGGGTCCGGGGATGGGAAGGCTGAAATGGCGGCCCTGAAATTACCCCGCTTCCTTAAAAGGACGGACGAGGAAAAAATCGAGTCCGATCCCATGTCGGGCGTCGTGTTCGAGACCAGCGCCGTCTGTCAGCTCAGATGCCCCCATTGCGTCAGGATGGCCTGCGGGCAAGGTCCGTCGCCGTCCGTCATGCCCATGGCGGTCGTCGATCGGGTCCTGCCCGGCTTGCGGGATAAAGAGTCCATCGACCTTACCGGATGGGGCGAGCCCCTGCTCAACAAGGACCTCGTCGATATTATAAAAAAAATAAGGACGGGCTTTGGCGGCCGGATTACCATGACCACCAACGGCCTGTTATTGGACGAGGCCAAGACCAGGGCCCTGATCGAGCTGGGCCTGGACACGATATGCTTTTCCATGGACGCGGCGGACGAAGAGTCATACCACGCGGCCAGGCCGGGAGCGGACTGGGACCTGTTCAAGAAAAACCTCGCCTTCTTCAGCCGGATGAAGAGGAAAAGCGGCGTCGCGAATCCGCTGCTATTCGCCGCCTTCCTTCTTAGGCGCGAGGCCCTCGGTTCGGCGGCCGACTTCGTCAGGACCGCGGCCGAGCTGGGACTCGACGGAGTGGCCTTCCAGCAGCTTACCGGTCTCCTGTCCGAAAAGGACCTCGAGAGAGTCACCCACCGGGGCTACTTCGGAAACGACTTTGACGAGCGCCTATTGGACGAGGCCATGCAAAAGGCCATGGACGCCGCCCCCCCCGGCTTCACCATCGTCCTGCCCGAGACCATCGAGTCGAAAAGGGTCGGCGGCTGCGGCGGCTGGGACATAACCCGCCCCTTCATCACGCCGGCGGGGGACGTGTCCCTTTGCTGCGCCATGGTTTACGATAACGACTTCCTCAAAAGGGATGGCGGGACGGCCCACATGCCGTCGGTGGTCTTCGGAAACCTGGCGAAAAATTCCCTGGCCCATATCTGGGACTCGCCCGAGTTCAGGAAAGTCCGGGACGAAATCAGGTCGGGAGCCGTTCCCGCGGCCTGCGGCGACTGCATCGGCCTGTACATGCGTCCCGGCCGGGTCTTTACAAAATAGGACAAGTTCGGGCCTTCGGGTATTGCATTGTTTTTTCAAGTCCCTTATAATCTCGTATACTTACTTTATTCACGGGGAAAAAACGCTTTTGCCGCGCGCCCCCGAGGCCGAGAGCGGTCCGGCGTTTTCGTTAAGTAAAATACACTTTTAAGGAGCAAGGGTGATGAAAAGATACCTTAAGGCTTTTGTTGGCTTCGCGGCCGCCGCGCTGATTTCTCTTTCGGCGTCGGCCCAGACGCCCCCCTCGGAGATAACCTACCAGGGGCGGCTATTCGATTCCACGGGATATCCGGTCTCGGGCACGGTCCTGATGGAGTTCAAGATCACCGACTACCAGTCGGAGATGCCCTCGGTGACCGACGAGCCCCATACCCTGGCGGGCGTGACGGCCGTGTCCCTTGGCCACGCTAACGTTCTCGCCACCTCGGACGTGGTCACGAGCCTTTCGGGCGCCACGGTCTACGTCCGCGCCGTGGACTATACCATCAATTACCTAAGCGGCTCGATCGCTCGGGTGGGAGGAGGCGGCATTCCCGACCCCTCCGACGTGCTGGTAGACTACTGGTACAGCCAGATGGTGACGACCCTGTGGTCCGAGACCCAGGCGGTCGAGGTGACCGACGGACTTTACTCGGTAAGGCTGGGCGCGTCCAATCCCCTGGACGCGTCCGTGCTCGAGAGCGGGGGGGCCTTCCTCGAGGTCAACGTGGAGGGACAGAGGCTTACGCCGCGCCAGCCCCTCACCAGCGTGCCCTACGCCATGATCGCCGGCAAGGTGATCGACGGCTCGAGTTCGGGGTTGGACGCGGACCTTCTGGACGGGCTCGACTCGACGGCCTTCTCCCTGGACGGGCACACTCACTCCGAGTACGCTCTTATCGGGCACACCCACACCGAGTACGCCCTCGCCGGCCACGACCACGACGCGGCGGATATAATCTCGGGCACTATTTCCAATGACCGTTTTTCAGCCTACACCGACTTGACCGACGAGGGGTGGCTGGACAATGACGGCAACCAATACGATCTTATGACGCGCGTTCAGCTTGACGCGCGCTTCGCGGCGATAAGCCATACGCATGACGCCTCGGAGTTGATCTCGGGGACCTTAGCCTACGGCCGTTTTTCCGCCTATGAAGATTTGAGCGATGAGGGGAGGCTGGACAACAACTCGGACAACGACATCCTCAGGCGCTTTCAGTCGGATGAGCGCTACGTTGAGATCACCGGGGACATTATGACCGGCGACCTGGTCATCGACGGCGCCGACCTTCAGGTCAACGGCAATATCGGGATCAATCTGGCTCCTTCCTCCACGTACGGGATCAGTATCGGCAGTCCCTTCCCTAGCTACGGCGCCAACTTTCAGGGCACCCAGACCGGCGTCAGGGGCGAGGGCAACGGGACCGGCTCGACGACCGTTTACGGCGTTTACGGCTATGGATACAACGCCGACACCGGGGCGGTATACGGCGGTTACTTCCAGTCGGCCACCAGCGGCGGCGGCGCGCATTACGGTATCCGGGCCTATGGCGACGACTGGGCGGCCTGGCTCGAGGGCGGTCCGGTTCACGTTGGCAACTCGGGCAGCGTGAACTACGCCACCAGCGACGGCGACCTTTACGTGGAGGACGACCTCGAGGTGGATGGAGACATCGTGGCGCCGGGGGCCATCGACGTGGACGACGTGAACTTCTACTTCGCCGGCTCCAACTCGAAAGGCGGCTCGGCCATCGGTCTCGAGTGCTCGAACTGCGTGGACTCCTCCGAGGTCCAGTTCAATTACGCCGGCAGCTCGAGCGAGGGCGGGGCGGCCCAGGACCTTTCCTGTACCGACTGCGTGAGCGCCTCCGAGGTTTCCTTCAACTACGCCGGGAGCGGAAGCCAGGGGGGGGCGGCCAACGACCTGAGCTGCACCACCTGCGTCAACTCGAACGAGGTCGATTTCACCTACGCCTACTCCGCCAGCAAGGGCGGGGCGGCCACGGACCTTATGTGCACGGACTGTCTGGGCGCGACGCAAATCGACGACATCTACGTTTTCAACACCTCGGACTCCATGTCCGGTTCCCTGACCGTGGGCGGCGACCTGACCGTTACGGGGGCCAACATCGGAATAGGCATGTCTCCCAGCTCGAGCTGCGCCATCGTCAACGAGGACAACCCGGCCACCAGCTACGGCGCCTACATGTACGGGACCAGCTACGGCGTAAGGGGAAGCTGGGCCTCGGACTATAGCGACCACTACGCCTACCTCGGCTCGCAAAGCTACGGCGTTTACAGCTATTGCGGCAACAACGACGAGTCGAGCACCAGGTACGGCGGGTCCTTTTATGGAGTCAGCACCAGTAGCGCCTACGGCGTATACGCCACGGGCTACGGATACGGAAGCGGGGCGGCTTACGGCATGAGAGGATACGGTTATAACCTCAGCACCGGCGCGGCTTACGGAGGATACTTCGTCTCCAACGCGGGAAGCTCGGGCACGGACTACGCCGTGTACGCCGACGGCGAGGACTACGGACTGTACGTCTCGAGCGGTACCAAGAGCTGGGTCAACCCCGACCCCGAGGACCCCACCAAGGCCGTCGTTTACGCCACCCTCGAGGGAGGCGAGAACGGGACTTACGTGAGGGGAACGGCAACCCTCGAGAACGGAAAGGCCACCGTGGTCCTGCCCGACCACTTCCGCAAGGTCACCAACCCGGAAGAAAATATCACCGTCCAGGTCACTCCCCGCTCGGCGGCTTCCCTCGGGCTGGCCGTGACCAGCCGCTCGAACTCCGAGATCGTGGTCGAGGAGCTTTCTAGCGGGACTGGAAATTACGAGTTCGATTACATAGTCCACGGGCTCCGGCTCGGGTACGAGGATTACGAGCCCATTATCGACAACGTGGATTACGTTCCTTTCCAGGGCAACCTCGAGGCCATGGACCCCTCGGATATGACGTCCCAGGAATGGTATGACTCGAAAAGGGACGGGCTTAAGAAAATATTCAAGAAAAACGGCACATTGGATGAAAACGGCAAGGTTAACGAAAAGCTCTTCCGGGAAAAAGCCTGGAAGAACGTGAAGGTCAAAGAGCAAAAGCCGGAAGAAAAATAGACTTTTATCGTAAATTATTCATGGGCAAGCCCTTCGGTCCGAGGCTACGGTCCGAGGGGCTTTTGTCTTAAATTTCAGAAAGTTAGTATAGGAGGCCCTCCCGTGAATCCAAGGTTTCTCGGTTTTGCCCTTGTCGCGCTTATGGCGCTCGTCTTTCCTCTTTCTTCCTTGGCCCAGGACTCGGACGGCGACGGAATGCCGGACTGGTGGGAAAACACCTACTTTTGCGTCAACGTCTCGGTGGCCGATTCCCTCGGGGACCCGGATATGGACGAGCTTGCCAACATGGGCGAGTACCTCCAGTCGACCAACCCCTGTTCCGCCGACTCGGACTTCGACCAGATGCCGGACGGATGGGAGGTCGATAACGGCCTCAACCCCAACGGCAACGACGCCTCGGGCGATCCGGACTCGGACCAGTTCACCAACCTTCAGGAATACAACGCCGGGTCCGACCCCCAGGACCCGGGTTCATTCCCCCTGCCGGTCATAACCTCGATCGTGCCCGAGACCATCGAGGCCGGAAGCACGGCCACGATCGATATCTATGGCGCCAACTTCAACGCCGGGGCCAGGATACTTTTCGGGGAAGGCGTTATTTTCGACGGCGACACGGTGCTCGGCTCCGGGCACATGCAAGCCCAGATCGAGATCGAGGAAGACGCTCCCGTGGGTTTCATTACCGTCAAGGCGCTTAATGAGACCCCCTACCCGGCCATGGGGCCCGTTTATATCAACAAGCTCTACGTCACCCGCCTGGGCATGAGCGTGACCCTTTCGCTAGAAGGGCCCGAGTCCGCGGGCGAGTGGGAGTTCGGCATGGTCGTATCCGATATCGGCAACGTGGACGGCGACTCTTATAGCGACGTGCTGGTGGGCAGGTCGCAGACGGCCTTCGCTTCGGTCTATTCCGGCGTTGACGGAAGCTTGATCTATTCACTTTCCGATTATAACTGGGGTGAGGGCAAGGCCGCGGCGAGCCTGGGAGACATAGACGGCGACGGGCGGGACGACTTCGCGGTCGATGACGGCCAGACGGTGGTCGTGTACAGCGGGATCGACGGCGACACGATAAACGCCTTCCAGTTGGAGGACGCCAACCACCATTTTCTCAGCCTCGAGTCCATCGAGGACATGAACTCGGACGGCAAGAGGGACCTTCTGGTGGGTAACTACGCCTGGAATTTTCCATACCAGAGCTACTTATACGGCAAGGTTTACGCCTACGACGTGGACCCTTCAAACGGCGACACCCTGCTCGATTCCTATCGCCCATGGTACGGCGGCGTGGAGTTTTTCGGTTGGGACGTAACCTCCATCTCCCGCGCCGGCAGGGACGACGTGGTCGTCGGGGCGATCCACGACCAGCAGGACACAAAGATGGACCAGTGTGGGGCCATACACGTCATGGCGGGCCTGGACGGAGCGACCCTTTTGGAAATGGCCGGCGACACGGCCTACCGGCTGCTGGGGTATTCCGTCGCGGGCATCGAGGACCTTGACGGAGACTCGGTGGGCGACTTTATCGCGGGCGGCCCGGGGAATTACGACTTAAGCAACCTCGAGTCCCACGTCTACGTGTTTTCCGGCGCCGACGGCTCGACCATTCTCGATATAGTGGGCGAGGGAGGACAGGGGTCCTTCGGCATGGCGGTCGACGCCATCGGAGACTTGAACGGCGACGGCAAACAAGATATCGCCGTGGGATGCCGTTTTTGCCAGACGCCCCAAAAAGAGCCGGCCGGGGGAGTGTATTTTTACTCCGGCGCCGACGGGTCGCTTCTTTACGCGTCCTACGGCCTGAGCGACGAGAGCTGGTTCGGATACGACGTGGCCAACGGCGGAGACATTGACGGCGACGGCAATGACGACCTCATCGTGGGCGCGCCGAGAGACGCTCCCGGCGGCAAGGTCCACGTGCTGGCCAAGGACACCGACGGCGACGGACTCACCGACGGAAAAGAGAGTCTTTTCGGCACGAACGCCAACCATCCGGACACGGACCACGACGGCATGACCGACTATTACGAGTACGTCTCGGGCCTGAACCCGCTGGTTGACGACGCGGCCCTGGACCTCGACGGGGACTCGATCACGAACCTTGACGAGTTTCTTTTCGGGTCCAACGCCTCGATGGTGGACACCGACTCGGACGGAATATCCGACCTGGTCGAGTATACCTGGAGCCGATGGGGAGCGGGCGGAAGTCCCGCGACTCGGGACTCGGACGGCGACGGGATTATTGACCCGATCGACAACTGCTCCAATTACAACCCCGACCAGGCTGACGCGGACGACGACGGGATCGGCGACCTCTGCGACGAGGGGGGCTATTATTACTCGAAAAGCGGCGCGGCCTTCGGTGACTGGTTCGGATACTGCATCGGCGGGGGTGGAGACGTAAACAAGGACGGCGTGAACGATTATATTATTTCGGCCCAAAAGGCCCGAATCGTGGACCAGGACTCGGGCCGGGCCTACGTTTTCTCCGGCCTGGACGGCGAGACCTTATTTCAGATAGACGGGGACACCGCTTTCGCTCGGGCGGGTTTTTTCGAGAGCGCCGCCATTCTCGGCGACCTTAACGGCGACGGATACGACGACTTCGCCGTGGGTCACGGCTCGATAGGAGCGGGGCCGGCGGAGCAAGGATACTCCGTTTTTTACTCCGGGTTTGACGGCTCGACCCTTGATATTAACGGCCAATCGGGAGATTATTTCGGGAGCCAGATCACGCCCCTGGGCGACGTGGATGGGGACGGGATTCCCGACGCCGTCATTGGCACGCGTTCCGCCTATATCCATTTTTTTTCCGGTTACGACCGCGTCAACTATTGGCTCATGCAGTTTCTCGACGGCAGGCGCTTCGGGTGGGACATGGCCAACGCCGGCGACGTGGACGGGGACGACTTTAACGACTTCGTCATCAGCTACCAGGACAAGCTCTACGTCAATGATTACCTGGCGGCTTACTCGACGGGCGACTACTCCCAGATATTCCTCAAGGAGTTCACCGACCTCGATCTGGTCCACGTGGACGGCCTGGGCGACGTGGACGGCGACGGCCGTTCCGATTTGTTGGCCGACCTCGAGTCTTATATCAACGCCTACTCCGGCAGGGACGGCTCGACCATATTCTCGATCGACTCGACCCCCTCGAGTACCCACTACACCATCGGCGTGGGCGACCTGAACCACGACGGCTACAAGGACATAGCCCACGTGAACGGCGACAACGGCCACATCTTCATTTACTCCGGCCTTGACGGCGAGACCCTGGACATGAAAACCGTGGGCGCCATCGACCACGACACCGTCTCGATCGGCGCGCCGGGCGACCTTAACGGCGACGGCAAGAGCGACTTCATCGTGGGGGCCGCGGGCCCGCAGATCGGCAAGGCCTACGTCTTCCTGGCCGACGCCCTGGACGTGGACCAGGACGGAATGCCCAACGGGTACGAGGACCGAAACGGCCTGGACAAAAACGACCCGGGCGACCGCCTCCTGGACCCTGACGGCGACGGCTTCGCGAACGTGCAGGAATTTTTCATGTTCACGCCGGCGGGCGTCGCCAACGATTCGCTTCCCGACTCGGACGGCGACGGTCTTCCCGACGTCTGGGAGCTTCACCTGGGCACGGGCATGACGGCCTACGACGCTCTTTCCGACCCGGACGGCGACGGCATCGTCAACCTGGCCGAGTACGCGAACGGCACTTATCCGCGCGTTTCCAACTACGACATGAACGACAAGGACGCCGACGGGTTGGCGGACCTTTGGGAAATCCTCATGGGCATCGACCCCTCGACCTCGAACGCCTTTAACGACCACGACGGCGACGGACAGCCCAACGTCATCGAGTACCAGCGCGGCTCCGACCCCCTGGCGGCCGAGCCGGTCCCCGCCTCGGAGTGCTGGTGCCAGGGCTGCGCGTTCCACCAGGGCGCCCTTTACTCGAGCACGATCTCCCTCGAGTTCGGCTATAGCGTGGACAACCCCTTCGCCGAGCTTGTCCTTTACGCCTCCTATAACCAGGGCGTCTACTCCCCGAGCTACATAGTGCCCAGCGCCGACCCCGACGGTCTGGGAGGGACCTTCTCCTTTGTCTCCGGCTACGGAGACGGACGCCACGACTTCTATACCTCGGCGGCCCTTTCCTTTTTCCTGATGGAACTGCCGCCGCCTACGCCCGACCTGACGGTCATTATCGACCGCCAGGCGCCGGACGCGAGCGTGGTCTCGCCCACGCCCCTTTTCTCCGACGGCGCGACCGTTTCGATTTACTTTACCTCGGTTGACGCCAACGACGGCGATCCCTCGAACCGCCTCTGGTACCGATACGAGGGAGGGGCCTGGCAGGACACGGGCATGACGCTGGGCGGAACTTCCGGCTCGTTCCAGTTCGACCCCGGCGACGGTGACGGGGACTACGACTTCACCCTTACCGCGACCGATTTCCTGGGCAACGCCGACCCGTCGCCCAACTCGAGTCCTCCCGCCTCCTTCTGGACCATGACCGTCGACACCAGCGCGCCGGCGTCTTTCGCGGTATTCGACGGCCTGGTCCCCGGCGCGGACCAGGATTACTCGGTGGACTCGAGCGCCCTGGCCGCCAACTGGACGGCCTCGAGTCCCCCTCCTCCCGCCGGCCTGGACCGCTACGACTGGGCCCTGGGCACGGCTCCTTACCCGTCGTCCGGCTGGGACGAGGTCATGGGCTGGACCGACGACTACGTGGTCGACGGCGGGAGTTACCTTTACGTTTCCTGCAACCAGATCACCTGTCCCGGCGTCCAGTTCCTGGAGGGCGAGACCTATTACTTCAGCGTGAGGGCCGTGAGCGGGTCGGGCGTCGAGACGTTGGCGCTCAGCGACGGGATCAAGATCGACTCCGAGGCCCCGGTCATCGACTACTCGTCTCCGGCCCACCGCGAGCTGATTTTCGGCCAGCTCGTGGGCAGCGACGTGATCCTGTCGGCCCTCTCCGCCTCGGTCCATCTGGACGACGGCTCCGGCTCGGGCCTTGACTGGGACACCCTCGAGATCACGCTGGATTTCGACTCGGTCTCGGGGACCACCGTGGGCGACACGGTGAGCTTTTCCGGCTCGGACCTGTATCAGGGCAACCACGTGATCAACGTCCAGGTCTCGGACCTGGCCGGCAACGATCTAAACCGCAACGTCATCTTCACCGTCGAGGACCCCAGGCGCGTGATTGTCAACCCGACCCTGGCCGAGTGGGTCCCGGGCGACGGGCCCATCGCCTTCACGGCCGACGGCGGCACGGGAGGCTACAGGTGGGTGGCCACCGGCGGCTCTCTCGACTCGGTCACGGCCGAGGAGGTTTCCTATACCCCGGGCGGCGACCCGGGCGCCTACCTGGTGGCGGTTTCCGACTCGAGGCTGACCAGCGCCCAGGCGACGGTGGTGCTGCGCGGCGAGGTCTCGGTCTCTCCGGCCCTGGCCCGTCTGAATCATGGAGACACGCTTACCTTCCTGGCCGACGGCGGGACCGGAGTCTTCCAGTGGACCGCGGCCGGGGGCTCCTGCTACCTTAGCGGGGACCGGAACGAGGCCTGCCTCTTCACCGCCGGCGTGACGGACGGAGAATACTCGATCCGGGCCCAGGAGCAAGGGGGCAACTCCTTTACCAGCCGCCTGGTGATAGTCGGGTCGGTGGGCCGGGCCGTCATCGTGGTGGGCGGCGGGCTGGCCGACTCGAACGGCCAGGTCGAGGCCTCCAACCAGATGGGACACTACGTCTACGAGACGCTTCTCGCGAGGGGTTTCTCTCCCGAGCAGATCATGTACCTGAACCCCGACCCCACCCAGTTATACGACGGGAATGGGGACGGCTTCTCCGACGACGTGGACGGCGAGCCCACGCCGGCTTCCCTCCAAAACGCCATCGTGACCTGGGCCTCGACCGCCCAGGGACCAAACGCTCCCCCCGTCGGGCCCGGCGCGCCTCTTGTCCTTTACATGCTCGACCACGGGGCCGACGACTCCTTTTTAATCAACTTCGACGCCTCCGGCATGGGTCAGGAGGTGACCGCCTCGCAGCTCGATTCCTGGCTCGATCAGCTGCAGGGAGGAGACACGACCAACCCGAACGGCGTCGAGGCGCTGGTGGTTATCGACGCCTGCCACTCCGGGTCCTTCCTGGACGAGGTGGGTGGAGGCGGAAAGGACCGGATAATCGTCGCCTCGGCCGGGGCGGCAGAGACCTCATACTTCGCCGTGAACGGGTCCATCAGCTTCAGCCAGTTCTTCTGGCAGCACGCCCGGTCGGGAAAGAGCGTGGGCGAGAGCTTCGCCAACGCTTCCCTTGCCCTGGCTTCCTGGTCCGACCAGACGCCCCAACTCGACGACAACGGCGACGGCGTCTATTCCACGTCCGGCGATAAGGACGGTGACGCGGCGGACGACTTCTATATTGGCGCTGACTTCGTGACCGGCGCTCTTTTACCCGAGCTAATACCACCGGAGGACCTGGTCCTCTCGGGGGACAGCCTTTACCTTTCGGCCGAGGTTATTTACGTCCAGGACTATGAGGTGGCGGGCGTGTTCGCCATTGTCGCTCCACCCGGCTTCTCGCCGCCGCAAAGCCAGGGCTACTACGACAGCCCCCGCCTGGAGGACAACGACGGGGCGCCCATCCCCCGCGTCTACCTCGAGGAGGGCCTGACCTCGGGCGTATGGGGCCACGAGTTCACCTCCTCCGAGATCGGGAACGTCTTCACCGTGAACGGCCGGTACACGGCCACCCTCTTCGCCATCGACCGGGACGGAAACGTGACCGCCTCGGCCGACGTGACTATTACCGTCTTCGGGCCGGACCAGTATGAGGACGACGACGATCCGGCCTCGGGCTCGACCATCGTTTCCTACGCCGACTCGGCCCAGGCCCACAACTTCCACGACGCCGGGGACTCGGACTGGGCCAGGTTCGCGCTCGAGGCCGGAGAGGAAGGATACCATACCATCCTGACCGATAACCTGGCCGACAGGTGCGACACCGTGCTCGAGCTGTACGGAGACTCGGGCGGAGCGCCGGGGTCCATGCTGGCCTTTGACGACGACTCGGGATCGGCCGGGGGCGCCAGCCAGATTTATATCAATCTCGAAGCGGGTCTTTATTACGTCCACGTCTATCAGTACGGGAACACCGTCCACGGGGAGGACACGGAGTACGATCTGCGCGTGGACGACCCGGGCAAGGATTACGGAAGCATCGCCGGATACGTGACCGACTCGGTCACGGGCTTCGGCGTCCAGGGCGCCAACGTGATCGTGGTACTGGGAGGGCCTCCTCGCGTGACCACCACCGGCATGGGCGGATACTACTCGATGCAAAACGTGCTGGCGGGGACCGGATACCCCTTCTACGTTCAAGCGGCCAATTTCGAGAACCACGCGAGCACCGTAACGGTCAATACCAACCAGACCACCACCAAGAACGTGGTTTTGACCGCCAAGTCCAGCACCTCGGGCGTCCTGATGGGGACCCTCCACGAGAACGGAGTTCCCCGGCAGGGCGTGGACATGGAAGTGAGCGGAAAATCCATCCGCTCCGAGCAAGGCGGGCATTACTCGATCCGGCTGGCGCCGGGAACCAACCATTACGTGTACGTCAACTGGCCCGGCAATGAGCCCTACCTGCAAGAGAACATCGCGGTGACGGCGGGAGACACCACGGTCCACGACGTGTACCTCGCCTCGGCCGACTCGGACGGCGACGGACTCGCGGACGCCGACGAGGACGCGGCCTGCACCGACGCGGCCCTTCCCGACACCGACGGCGACGGGCTTTGCGACGGAAATACAACCGTGCAGGAAGGCTCCACCGTTTATTGCCTGGCCGGCGAGGACATGGACCTAAACGGAGAGGTGGGCGCCGGCGAGAGCGATCCCTGCCTGGCCGACACCGACTCCGACGGCGTGGACGACGGGGACGAGGTCCTTATTCATGGCTCGGACCCCTCATACTGGGACAGCGACGGCGACGGCCTGCCCGACGGTTTCGAGCTCGATAACTCGACCGGCCACGCCGACAACCTGGACCTGATGGACTCATCGGACGGCTGCCCGGCGGACTTCGACGGCGACGGCAACGAGAACTGCCACGAGTATTACAACGGCGGAGATATCTGGGAGGAGGACGTCCTGGGCGGGGCCGCCTGCTTTAGCTGGGCCGACTCGGGCAACACCACCACCGCCGACGGGCTGGTGTCTCCTCTCGATCTCAGCGCCCTCACCTCCAGGATTGCATTGAAGCCGGTCAGCTATACCGGCGTCCTACCGCCCAACGGCGACACCCAGGAACTGGATATGGACCAGGTGTGCTCGGCGCTGGACCTCGCCATCCTCAAGCAGATGGTCAACAACCTGGCCATAGCGAGCAACCCCAGCGAGCCCGACAACCTCGAGCTGGTGGGAGACTCGGTTATAAGCGCCGAGGTGGGCTCCACCGTCCGGATCGAGGTGGGCGTGGCCAATTCCTATCCCAGCTACACCGCCGGCATTGGGATCGTCTTCTCCATTAACGCCCCGTCCTCCACCGGGTCCGCTCGCCTGATGGGGGGTGAGGGCCAATATGGAGAAGGTCGGTACGACGTGTCCGGGGCCATCGCCTCGGGAGGAAGGTCAAGCGTGGTGGTCCTCATCGACTCCGCCGGGACCGTCGTGATCGACGCTCTCCTGCCCGAGTGCGGGACCGGCGGACATGGCCGCGCCTGTCCGGAGATAAACGTAACGCCGCTCGTCACCATCGTCGGCGAGTAGCTTATTAAATAGGAATGAGCGGAAAAGGCGCTTCATATCGAGGCGCCTTACGCCGCTTGCGCCGGGGGAGCCAGGCTGTATATTCATATTATCGGCCGGCGATACCTCATTAATTGAAGATATGAAAGCAGGGTAATCTGGGCAATCACTGATATGCAGCCATAAAGGGGCCTGTCATGAAATTCCGCACCGTTCGTATGTTGGCGCTTATTCTCCTCGTTAGCTCGTCCATCGGATGCCTCGAGATCATCGGCGTGGACCAGCCGGAACAAGTCGCCATGTACGGGGCCTTCGAGGTCACCGTGTCCTTCAGCTCCACCATAAGCGCCAATGGTACCAAGTTCGGCGCCGTCAAGGTCCCCAACCAGTTCTACGTGAACCAGGTGACTTATTGCGGGGGCGTGACCCTTGCCTACAGTTCCTCCATCGAGTCCATGCTCGAGGCCGGCTATCCCTCCGGAGACGATTATTTCTGGTGGGCCGGGGTGTCCTACGCCGAAACCGCCACCGGTCCCTGCGACGCCGTCATCGAGATATTCTCCGGTGACACCGTGGCGGACTACGAGCTCGATTACCGCGTGGGTTACTATCGAACGGGACTGGTCGTCACGGACTCCGAGCTCGAGGTGCCCGTCCACGTCTTCCGCGACAACGACTACGACGGCATGGACGACGAGTGGGAAGACCTGCACTGGTGCGTCTACTCCACTTATGACGACTCCATGAGCGATCCCGATTGGGACGACCTGACCAATATCGAGGAGTTCATGGTCTCATACTCGATGGACCCCTGCTTTTACGACACCGACGGCGACGGACTCGACGACGGGGACGAGGTTGACATGTACTTCACCAATCCCGTCGATCCCGACACCGACGGCGACGGACTCGAGGACGGCTACGAGATATTTTCCTCCTATACCTATCCCGACGATCCCGACTCGGACGACGACTCCATGACCGACGGCTGGGAGGACGCCTACTACTGCGTCAATCCCATGTACTCCGACTCGACCATGAACCCCGACGGCGACGGGGCGCTGAACGGGGCCGAGTACAGGCACGGCACCAACCCCTGCGTCTACGACGACGCCGACGGCGACGGAATGCCCGACGATTACGAGAACGCCCACGCCTGCCTCAACGTCAATATACCGGACGCCGCCTGGGACATGGACGGCGACGGCCTTACCAACGGCGAGGAATACGGACTAAGCACCAACCCCTGCTCTCCCGACACCGACGGAGACGGGCTCCAGGACCTCTTCGAGGTGTACATCTATCAGACCAACCCCAACGATATCGACACCGACGGGGAGGGACTGACCGACCTGGTCGAGATATATATCAGCGACAGCGAGCCCACCATGCCCGACTCCGACGGCGACGGGCTATCCGACGCCTTCGAGGTCGGCGTCATTGTCGGGACCGGACCCAACCGCGTCCTCGATACCGTCCCCGCCGGAGACGATGAATCCGAGTACGAAGCCATCTGGGTCGGGACCGACCTCAGCCCCGGCACCACCGCCGCCGCAGACGACCTCCAGATAATCCCCAGGTTCCCCTCTTATCCGAGACTGTTCATCACCGACCCCATGGACCCCGACTCCGACGGCGATGGCATCGACGACAGGATCGAGGTGGAATGGGGGGCCAATCCCAACGACGACTCCATCACCCCGGCCCTCGGCATGGTAGGAGGATCGGACAAGGTCGTCACGGTGGCATCCTCGCTGTACGACAATGACCCCGTACGACTCGAGTGGACCGGCTCCGAGTACGGAATGGCCTTCGGAAATTATTTCTACCGACTCGATGAGGAAGGAAACGATATCCAAAGCGTCTGGATTTCGGGCGAGAGGCTCGACGTCGCGTGGACCGGAAGCGAGTTCGGAATAATATACTCCGACGATTATTACGACGAGCTATCATTCATCAGGGTCACGGCCGGAGGAACCGAGCTTTGGCCCGAGACCAGGCTCTCCTACAACGGATACACCGAATACGACCCCAAAATTGAATGGAACGGGTCCGAGTTCGGCGTCATCTGGCTCGAGGGAAATTTTGAAGGACTCTTCTTCACGAGAGTTAGTTATGACGGAAGCCAGATCGGCGGAGCCGTTAAAGTCGTTGACGATTACTCGGATGTTTTCGATATCGAGTGGGCCGACTCGGTATACGGCGTGGCCTGGGAGGACTTCAGACACGATAGCGACGGAAGTTGCGGAGGGCAAAGCCCGGACTGTAACAACGAAATTTATTTCCGCAAAATTACCGCCCAAGGAGACACCATAGGAAGCGAGACAAGGTTGTCCTTCAGCGTCGAGAACTCCATGGGCCCGGACCTGGTCTGGAACGGGACCGACTTCGGCGTGGCCTTCGAGGAGGAACTGGGAGACTCGGAGATCATGTTCGCCAGGGTCCAGATGGACGGAGGGACACTGGGGCAGCCTGAAAGAATTACCTACGTTAACGACTATTCAACCAGGCCCAGGCTGGAATGGAACGGCAGCGTCTACGGCCTCTCCTGGCAGGATACCAGAAGCTCGGTCAACGAAATTTATTTCAATTACCTCTCGCCCGCCGGCGACGCCATCGGGATGGACGCCAGGATTTCCTTTACCGGCGCCATGTCGAACCCATCCGGAATCGCCTGGAACGGGAACAAGTTCGCCATGGCCTGGAAGGACTCTTATACCGAGTTCTACTACGCCGTCGTGCCCGAGGAATCCGACGGCGACGGCATATTGGACTCCATCGAGGAGGGGACATGCACCGACGTCCTCAATTTCGACTCCGACTTCGACGGCATATCAGACGGCATCGAGGACGCCAATCATGACGGCGTTAAACAAAGCTCGGAAATAGACCCCTGCGACCCCGACACCGACGGCGACGGCCTCTGCGACGGCAACATGACCATCGCCGGCGTATGCGACGCCGGAGAGGACCAAAATGGCAACGGAATAGTCGACTCCGGCGAGACCGACCCCAACGACCCCGACACCGACGGCGACGGAATCGACGACTGGGAGGAAATATTCCCCGGCGACGACGGCTACGTCACCAACCCCCTATCCACCGATACCGACGGCGATTCCTATTCCGACGACCTCGAGATCGATAAGGGGTCCAGCCCCAGCGACCCGGACAGCCATCCTCGCTTCGGTAAAATACTGGATAATATCGAGGTCGTGGACACGGTCATGGGCAATCACGCTCTTGCCTATGGAACCACATCCTTCGCCCTCGTCTGGAATAACGGGCTGGCCCTTTACATGGATATTCTCGATCCCGCCGGAGTTACTCTGGACCCGAATAATCTGATCACCAGCGATTCCTGCGCCGGCCCCGATATCGTCTGGACGGGGTCCAAGTACGGAGTCGCCTATCAAAACTATGACTCGACCAATTCGATTGTTTTGATGAAAGCACTGAATCCGGATGGCTCGGGAGGGGGCGGAAAGGGTTTCACCGTGTCCTCCGTGGGCAGCTACTATAACTTGCCGACCCTGGACTGGAGCGGGTCCGAATACGGCGTCACCTGGCCCGACGACAGATATGCAAATAACGAAATATTTTTCCAGCGCATGACCGCTTCCCTTACAAAAACCGGGGCCGCCGTGAGGATATCTTCCAACTCGGAGGACTCGAAAAGACCCGATATCGCATGGAGCGGCTCCGAGTATGGCGTCGCCTGGGACGACTACAGGGACGGAAACGCGGAAATCTACTTCAGGATCGTCGGACCCGCGGGAAGCCTCGTTACGCCTGAAACGAGACTTACCTTCAACTCCAGCTATTCCTACAGGCCCAAGGTAGCCTGGAACGGCTCCGAATACGGCATTACCTGGTACGACTATCGTGACGTCGGGACCTGCAGCGAGACTTACTTCACCAGGGTAAGCGCGGGCGGGACCCAACTCCAGGCCAATCAAAGGATTTCCTACAACGGCGGCTGCTCGTGGGGACAGGATATCGTCTGGAGCGGAAGCGAATATGGGCTCGCCTGGTACCAGCCCATGGACGGTTACGATGAAATCTTCTTCACCCGGATATCCGAGGACGGCGATACCATCATTCCCGAGTTCAGGGTCACCTACTCTAACGAGGTCCATCAAATCAACCCGAAAATATCCTATGGAGCCGGCGTGTACGGCGTCGCCTGGATGATCAACACGGGAAAAGGATATTCAACCATCTTTTATACCGCCATCGGACCCGACGACGACGGCGACGGAATATATAACATACTCGAGGACGGCTTCTCCACCGACGTGAACGACTGGGACACCGACGACGACGGTCTGTCCGACCAGGAGGAAATATGTTACGACGACGACTGCGACTCGTTCAATCCCGCCATCGAGCCGAACCCGACGCTGTACGACACCGACTCCGACGGCATATCGGACTACGATGAGGTAACCCTGTACTTCACAAGCCCAACAAGAGTTGACACCGACGGCGACGGAATGCCCGACCTATGGGAAATTCAAAACAACCTCTCGCCTATCGCGCCCAACGGTGGAGGAGACGCCGACATTGACGGGCTGTCCAACCTGAACGAATACCTAGCCGGGACCGATCCCAACGACCCCGACACCGACGGCGACGGCATGGACGACGATTGGGAAGTGCTCTACGGCGGGACCGCCGGATGCATGATGGCCACCACCGTCGACGACGGACTCGACTATGATGGCGACGGCCTCATCAACCAGTTCGAGCACGACCAGGATCGCGACCCGTGCACCTATGAAACTCTGCCCTCATCGTCGTGCTACTCCGGCGTCTCCATGACCAACGCCGACACCATCGGGCTGGACTTCACCTGCACCGATCCCTATTCCATCACCTTCCTGAAGGTATCCTATGAAGGAGGACCATTCCTCAACGCCGGACTTTACGCCGAGAATCAAACCTCGGGCCGCTTCGTCTACACCTTTAATCAAGGCGACGGAAGATACCGCTTCTATACCATCGCCTCCATTACCGTCTTCCTCACCGAGGAACCGCCCGTTCTTCCTCCATACGACGTCATGGTGACCGTCGACAAAACCACGCCCATTTCCTACGTGAGCGCGGCTCCTTCTTTCGCGCCGGACGAGACCTTTCCGATCGAGTTCCTGTGCGACGACCTCGAGGCCCAGTCGCGCCTGTATTACCGCAAGGACGGCGGGGGGTGGACGAACTCGGGTCTGGGGCTGTTGGCGGGGGACTCGGGGACTTTCAGCTTCACGCCGGCGGGCGAGGGGACTTACGATTTTTATACCATCGCCGGCGACCCGGCGGGGAACATCGAGGACCCGCCCACCTTCCCCGACAAGGACGCCACCACCGTGGTCGACGACTCGCCGCCCGCCGTTCCGGTCGTGACCGACGACGGGACTTATACGGGTTACACCGACCGCTTCCACGCGACGTGGACGTGCGGGGGCGACAGCGTTTCGGGCGTTGTCCAGTATGACTACGCGATCGGTTCGTCGGCGGGGGCGACGGACGTGGTGGGGTGGACGGACAACGCCACGCTGACGGAGGTGACCAGGTTCGGGCTCGAGCTCGAGGACGGGTCGAGTTACTTTATCGGGGTGAGGGCCGTTAACGGGGCGGGTCTCGTGAGCGTGGGGTGGTCCGATGGGATACTGGTGGACTCGAGGGGGCCGGAGATCGCCTGGTCGTCGCCGGCGCATCGGGAGATCGTGAACGACGACATGCCGCCCGTGGACTTGCCGGTCAGTATAAACTTCATCGACCCGGGCGGGGCGGGGATCGACTGGGCGAGCCTCGAGATGGTGCTCGACTTCAGCACCGTGCAGAGCTTCAGCCAGGACGGGGACACGGTGAGCTTCGACGCGCTGGCCCTCGACCTGGGCAACCACGTGGTGAACGTGCAGGTCGCGGACCTGGCGGGGAACGGTCTTAACCGGAACGTCATCTTCGTGGTCGAGGACCCGCGGCGGGTGATAATCAATCCGGTATACGTGGAATGGGGACCGGGCGACGGGGACGTGACCTTCGTGGCCGACGGCGGCACCGGCGCTTATCGGTGGGCGGCGACTGGCGGGGCGCTCGATTCCTTCACCGGGACCGAGGTGGTCTTCACGCCGGGCCCCGAGGCGGGGGCCTACGTGGTGGCGGTTTCTGACGCCAAGCTGGTGAGCGCGCAGGCGACGATCATCATCTCTGGCGAGGTCGAGGTGGCCCCGGCGGTGGTCCGCCTGAGCGCGGGCTCGGCGGCGACCTTCACCGCCTCGGGCGGTAGCGGCGACTTCAGTTGGACGGTCAACGGCGGCTCGTGCGTATTGTCGGGCGAGCGCGATGAAACGTGTTCGTATACGGCCTTCGAGTCGAGCGGGCAGTACTCGGTGAAGGCGCAGGCGGGCTCGGGCGAGAGCTTCACCAGCCGCGTGATCGTCACCGATCCGGTGGGCCGGGCCATCGTGGTGGTGGGCGGCGGCCTGGTGGACTCGAACCGTCAGGTCGAGGCTCTGAACTCCCTTGGCCACCTCGCCTACGAGACCCTTTTGGCTCGCGGCTTCGAGCCGGACCAGATCATGTACCTCAATCCCGACGCGACCCAGGCCTACGACGGCGACGGCGACGGCTACGCCGACGACGTGGACGGCGCGCCCACCCCGGCCGCTCTGCAGGCGGCCATCCTGGATTGGGCCACCGCCGACCTGGGGGTGGACAACCCGGGCGTGGGTCCGGGCGTGCCTTTAATAATTTATATGGTCGATCACGGGGGCGACGACTCGTTCCTCATCAACTTCACGGCCGCGGGCGCGGGCCAGGAGGTGACCCCCACCCAGCTCGACTCGTGGATCGACGCGGTGCAGGGGGGCGACACCTCGAACCCGAACGGGGTAGACGTGGTGGTGATTTACGACGCCTGCCGGTCGGGCAGCTTCCTGGACGAGGTGGGCGGCGGCGGTTCCGACCGTATCGTGATCACCAGCTCGGCGTCCTCGGAGAGCGCATACTTTGGCGTATCGGGCACGATCAGCTTCAGCCAGTTTTTCTGGCAGCGGGTCCGGACGGGCGCCACTCTCAAGTCGGCCTTCAACGACGCGGCGGCGGCGCTGGCCACCTGGGCCACGCAGACGCCGTGGCTGGACGACAACGGGAGCGGGACTTACGCGGCCACCGGCGACGGCAAGGACGGCGACGTTGCGGACCTTTTCGTGGTGGGCGCGGACTTCGTGACCGGCGCGGTGCTTCCCGAGCTGACACCTCGCGGCGACGCGCTGCTCGAGGGCGACAGCCTGGATATTTACTCGGGCATACTTTACGCCAGCTCGAGCGAGATATCGGCCATGTTCGCCATTTTGACGCCGCCTGGCTTCTCACCTCCCCAGTCGGAGGGCAACTTCGACACGCCCTGGCTGGAGGACGAGGAGGGCAATCCCCTGCCTCGCGTTTACCTCGAGTACTCGAGCGCGACGGACGACTGGCGGCGTCGGCTGGACTCGGCCGAGCTGGCCGAGCTGTTCACGGTCAACGGCCGATATACTGCCACGTTATACGCGATCGATCTCGAGGGCCGGGTGACGGCGGCGGCGGAGTTCTCGATCACGGTGTTCGGCCCGGACCCTTACGAGGACGACGACTGGTGGAGCTCCGGCTCGAGCGTCGAGGTTAACTCGAGCTCGGCGCAGGCCCACAACTTCCACGACTCGGGCGACCGTGACTGGGTGAAGTTCTCCGTGGCCTTTGGGGACACGGGATATTACTCGGTGTATACGGAAAACCTGGCGGACCGCTGCGACACGGTGATCGAGCTTTACGGCTACTCGGTGGCCGGCTCGACGGTGGTCCCCATCGCGTTCGACGACGACTCGGGCCAGGACGGCGGCGGCTCGAGCCGTATTTTCATGTACCTGTCCGAGGGTCTTTATTACGCTGAAGTATATCAATACGGCGACACTATCGGGGGCCAGGACACGGAGTACGACCTCCGGGTGGACCACGACGAGGGCGACTACGGCTCGGTCGAGGGCTACGTGACGGACTCGGTGACGGGCTTCGGGGTGCAGGGCGCGAACGTTATCGTGATATTGGGCGGTCCTCCCCGCGTGGCCACCACCGGGGCGGGCGGCTACTACAAGCTCTCGAGCCTTCTGGCGGGCTCGGGATATCCCATGCAGGTGCAGGCGGCGAACTTCACCACCTGGTCGGGGACGGTGAACGTTGGCGTGAACCAGACCACCAGGAAGGACGTGGTGCTGGCGGCGAAGACCGGCACCTCGGGCGTGCTGATGGGCCACGTTTACGGTCACGGCGGCGCGCCGCTTGTCGGCGTTGGGCTCGAGGTCTCGGGCAAGTCCGTTGTGAGCGAGGCGGGCGGCCTGTACTCGATCCGCCTGGCCCCGGGCGCGGCCTACGTTTATTCGAGCTGGCCGGGCTACGAGCCGTATCTCGAGGAGGGTCTTATGGTGGCGGCCGGCGATACCACGGTGCATGAGGTGTCGCTCGAGCCGGTGGACACTGACGGCGACGGCCTTCCGGACTGGATCGAGACCTCGGGCTGCACTGACGAGACCGAGGCGGACTCGGACGGCGACGGCTTATGCGACGGCGATACCGCGGTGTATGACGGCGCGACTCTCGTCTGCTCGGCGGGCGAGGACCTCGATCTTGACGGCGAGGTCGGGGCCTCGGAGACCGACCCCTGCGACGACGACTCGGACGGCGACCTCCTCGGCGACGGCGACGAGGCGCTGACTTACGGCACGGACCCTCTCGAGACGGACACGGACTCGGACGGCCTCGGCGACCGCCTCGAGGCGGTGGTCGTAAGCTGCCTCGATCCGACTGACGACGACACGGACGACGACGGCCTTCTGGACGGAACGTCGAGCGGCGAGGACAAGGACGGCGACGGGGTTGTTGACGCGACGGAGACGAGCCCTTGCCTTTTTGATACGGACACGGATACGCTGGGCGACGGCGCCGAGGTGACGGTATACGGCACGGACCCGCTCGAGGTTGACACGGACTCGGACGGCCTGAGCGACGGGCTCGAGGTACCCTGGTGCACGTCGCCCACGGACGAGGACAGCGACGGTGACGGGCTTCTGGACGGCACGCCGAGCGGGGAGGACAAGGACGGCGACGGGGTGGTGGACGCCACCGAGACCAACCCCTGCGCCTTTGACAGCGACTCGGACGGCATCGGCGACGGGCTCGAGCTTGGGACTTACGGCACCAACCCGCTTAGGCAGGATACTGATTCGGATGGGATCGGCGACTACGTCGAGGCGGTCTCGAGCGCCTGTCTCGACGCTACGGAGGCGGACACCGACGGCGACGGCCTTCTCGACGGGACCATATTCGGCGAGGACAAGGACGGCGACGGCGTGGTGGACCCGGGCGAGACCAACCCCTGCCTCGAGGACAGCGACGAGGACGGGCTCGGTGACGACGAGGAGCCGGGGCTGGGCCTGGACCCCCTCGAGTGGGACACGGACGGCGACGCTCTTCCCGACGGCTACGAGGTGGCGAACTCGAGCGGCCATGCCTTGAACCTCGATCCGCTCGACCCGGGCGACGGCTGCGCGTCGGACTTTGACGGCGACGGCAACGCCAACTGCCACGAGTATTACAACGGCACGGACATTTGGTCGGAGAACGTGACGGGCGGCTCGGCCTGCTTCAGTTGGGCGGACTCGGGGAGCACGGTCAGCGCCGACGGCCTGGTTTCGCCTCTGGACCTCGGCGCCTTGAACGCCCGCGCGTCGCTGAAGGACGCGTCCTACACGGGCGTGCTCCCACCCAACGGCGACTCGCAGGAACTCGATATGGACGAGATTATCTCGGCGCTCGACCTGGCGGTCCTGCGCCAGATGGTTGCCAACCTCTCCACCTCCGGCAACCCCAGCCGTCCGGTCGCCCTCGAGGTTTACGGCGACACGGCGGTCACGGCCGAGGTGGGAAGCACGGTGCGGATCGAGCTGGGCGCCCTCAACCAGGGCGGCAAGCACACCTCGAGCCTGGGGATCATCTTCACCATCGACCCCTCCTCGACCGCCTCAGCCACCCTCCTCGGCGGCGACGGCTCGGCCTCGAGCGGCCGCTACGACGTGACCGGCCCCATCGCCACCGGCGGCCGCTCCGCCATCGTCCTCCTCCCCACCGCCCCCGGTACCCTCCTCCTCAACGCCCACCTCCCCCCATGCGGCGTTGACGGAAAAGGCCGCTACTGCGAAGAGCTGATCAAACAGCCCCTGGTAACGGTAACGGTGGAGTAGAGGAGTTAGGTAATGGCTGATTCATCGAGGAGATTGGATAAAAGATCGCGCTCGAAAATATTGCAGAGTTTCGTGGAAACTCGTCGAATGGAGAGGATTGCCCTTTGAAAAGAACAAGTGCGTCGGGCATGAGCAATCGGAGGCGCCGAACCCTTTTGGTCCGGAGATAAACCGATGGCCGACGGCGCCGGCGATCTCGCATTCTATTTTAGCGGAAGAGCGAATGGGGAGGGGCACGACCCTGTCGGCCTTATCCCGAAGCCAGTCCACGTGCCAGTGCATTTTCTTGCGGCGACGCTCGTGTCTTTCAATCCTGGCGGTTAGGTTGGCCATGGCCGATCCCACGTAGATATACCATCCTTTTTTAAAGTCGATCATGCCAAGGCCTCCGACCTTGATGGTTTGGGGCGTCTTCATTTCCATCAAAAGTAAATAGGCCCCCCGGTCGGCGACCTCGGTTATCAGCGCGTCCCAGGGAATGGCGACGCTTCGAACTTCACGGTTCAGGCTGAGATCATCGTTCCACTCGATCGCCGCGGCGATCATGGGCACTTTATCCTTTACTTCAATCATGGTCCGGCTGAAGTCAAGGTCCGTGTGATAATCGGGCGAGAACATGGTCACGTCCGGATAATGGATTAAGAAGAGGACGGCCACCTCGGCGCCTTGGGCCGGGAGCCGCGCCAGTTCCTCGAGGTGCTTTTTCCCCCTGGCGGTGACGGCGTCGGGAAACATGGCGACGCCCGCTCCGAACAGGGTGCATGATTTCACTTCCAGAAAAACGTTTTTTCCGTCGCGCTCGAGCAGGAAGTCGAACCTGCTTCTTCCAACGGGGACCTCGGACCTGATTATGCGGTGGCCCGAGAGTTCGGGAATTGAGTCAAGCTCGATCAATTTTCTCGCCACTAAATTATTGAGGCTGGTATGGAGAAAAATCTGGCGGCCATTTCTTTGCACGGCCATGACGACGTGGCTGGTTGACTTGCCCTCTCCTCGATTGGGCGCCAGGATGAGCCTCGCTCCGGGCAAAAGCAGTTCATGAAGTCTACCCGGGTTGGGAAGATAGGCCCTTACCAATTTTCCGCCTCCGGTATCAGCCATGCAGACGAAACGGTTCGGCCGTTCCCAGAATTGGGCCCTGACAAATTCGGACGAGTTAAAAAGCCGAATGGTTTGACGTTCGTTCATGAGGAAAACGGCCCGTCAGGCCCCGCCGGTGGAAGGCGTTTCTTTTTTTCCCACTCATGCCTTCCGCGTCTTCCTCGAACGGCGTTATAGGCGGTCTCGGAAAGATACGCTGGCAACTCGGCGTAAACCCTGGCCTTCAAAGTATGATAGCTTTGAAAGCCCGACATCATGTCGCCGGCCAGTCGCCTGGCGGCTGTGCTGTAGGCGAGTCCGACTTTCAGGAGCCATTGGTTTCTGGGTTTATAAAATCGAGGCTCTCGCGAGCTGGCCCATCCGATTTCCCGCCGAGCCATGTCTCGCCAGGCGGCGCCGTACCCTTCGACCCCGTCCGCGTTAATCGCGTCGGCCAGCATGTCGGCGGTCTTGAAGGCGTAGTAAAGGCCTTCCCCCGTAATGGGGTCCACGGAGCCCGACGCGTCTCCCAACAGGGCCCAGCCTTTGCCCTGGAGTGGAGGGTCGATAAAATTTTCAGGCCGGTAATGCGGCAACAGACGGGAATAAAGAGTCAGGGGTCCTGGCGGCCCCAGTCCGGCTTTCTTCCAGGTCTTGTCGACGAAGTTCCTGAGTAACGGGTCCATGTAGTTGGCGGCTTTTCCGTTTCCTTCAACGGCTATTCCGACGGAGGTCGCGTCCCGGCGCGGGAAAACCCAGGCGTATCCTCTTTGGTCCTGGAAGAATTTAATAATGACGGGTAACTCGGTCCTCTGGTGAATCAGCGCGCCTCTTGTCAGGCAGAGGTCCTCCCTGGGAAATGGACTCGCGAAGGTTTTTCTCACGACGCCGGCCACTCCGTCGGCCCCGACTATCAATTGGCTTTGATATTCGCGGTCCCCGGCGCGAATGATATTCACGCCGTCCCGGCGTTCAATCACTTTGACTTTTTCCTTGACGAACAGAGCCCCCTTCATAATGGCCGCGTTAAGGAGCGCCTCGTTAAGTTCGAGCCTGGAGACGATGATTAAAGGAAAGCCCAGACCAAGCTCCACCTCGTCGTCGTCGGCGAAAATCACCCTTATGACGTAATGCTCCCGGACCTCGAGGCCTAGACCGCCAAGTTCGGGAAAATCGACGAAGACCTTGGGAGTGAGTCCTCCCCCGCACGGTTTTTCCCAGGGCGCGCGGCAATCGAAGAGGGTCACCGCTCGCCCGGCCTGGGCCAGCTTTCCTGCCAGCCACGACCCAGCCGGTCCCGCGCCCACGATGGCGATGTTTTCCAGGTTCTCCGTCATGATCCGATTAAACAGGCCTTACCGCCGTTTCACTGGTAAGCAAGCGGCTCACCTGTATTTCTTCATGGCCCTTTCCATCTCCCTGTCCTGCGTTTTCCTTTTCAGTTCCTCTCTTTTGTCATGGGTCTTTTTGCCCTTTGCCAGCCCTATCTCCAGCTTGGCCCTTCCTTCCTTGAAATAGAGCTTGGTGGGAACCAGCGAGAAGCCCCTCTCGGCGACCTTGCTTTGCAGGCGCTGCAATTCTCTTCTATGCAAGAGCAGCTTTCTTGGTCGCTCGGGCTCGTGGTTGACGTGGGTGCCGAAAGGATAGGGCGAGATATGCAGGCCCACGATATAGAGCTCGCTATCCTTAAACCTGCAATAGCTGTCCTTCAAGTTGGCCCGGCCGTCGCGCAGGGACTTGACTTCCGTGCCCATAAGGGCCAATCCCGCCTCGTAGGTTTCGGACACGTCCCATTTAAAACGCAGATCCTTGGCCCGGGTGACCAGCTTTTCGCCCGGCTTTTTTTCGTTTTTACTCATCGTTTAAGGTCACCGGCCTCGGCGCGCGCCAAGGCATTTTTTGTTTTATTAATCAGGGCGGCGGAAAGCGCGGTCCCGACGGCCAGTCCGACCATTCCACCAAGCAGGGCGAAGTTATCGACGTTGGCGGCGGGGACAAGAAAACCCAGCGATACGGACTCGAGAAATGACTTTACCGGCAGGAGTCTTCTCGCCGAGAAACCCGCGGCTACTCCCATGACGATCATGGCGAGCGGCGCCATGGCGATTATCTTCCCGGCCGTTCCCGCGCGGCATCCGACCTCATCTTCCATGGTTATTTCTCGTTGTAACTTTATTATCTTCCCAGCGGATATATTCTCCAAGTCCCAGTATCCTTCTTCTTAAAATCTCCAGCGCGGCCTGGGCGGTAAGCTCGCGGACCCAGTTTCTGTCTGGTCGGAGGAAGTTGAAGCGCCGGCTCCAGGTCCCCTCCTCGTCGGCCAGGGCCATAAAGACGGTCCCCACCGGCTTGTCCCTGGTCCCTCCGGTTGGTCCGGCCACTCCGCTGATGGCAAGGGCTACGTTCGCGCTCGAGCGCTCGAGGGCCCCGGCGGCCATGGCGAGGACGCACTCGTCGCTGACGGCCCCGAATTTTTCGATCACCTCGGGCGGGACGCCCAGCAGGTCGATCTTCGACTGGTTGGAGTAGGTGACGAACCCTCGCTCGAGCACGTCCGAGCTTCCGGGCACGTCGGTAATTCTCTTGGCCACGAGTCCGCCGGTGCAGCTTTCGGCCAGCGCGATTTTTTTGCCGGCTTCGCGGTACTCATCGAGCACGACTTGCTCGAGGGACCTGCCGTCGTCACTGTAGATGGCCTGCCCCACTTTTTTTACGACCGCCTCTCCGGCGGCCACGATGGCCTGATCGGCCGCGGTCTCGTCCCCGGCCTCGGCCATGAGCTTTAGTTGAATTTCCGGGAAGACGGCCCGAAAGCCCAGGCGCACTCCCGGCGGCATTCTTACTTCCAGGAGTTCCTGATCAAGCTGGCTCTCGGTCATGCCGAAGGTACGGTAGACCTTAATCCTGAAGACCTTGTTGTCCGCGTTCTTTGCCAGGGCGGGCAACACGGAGGCCTCCATCATTATTTTGCACTCGCGGGGAACGCCGGGCAGAAAATAGTAGGTGGTCCCCTTCACCTCCATGAAGAACCCGGGCGCGGTGCCGACGGGGTTGGGTATTATGGCCGAGCCTTGGGGAATGTGGGCCTGCCGCCGGTTGTTTTCCGACATCTCCCGGCCGATGGCCTTGAAGATATTCTTCATCTGCTCGATGGCCTCGGTATTCTCGACGGTACCCACGCCGGCGAACTTGCAGAAGGCGTCCCGAGTGAGGTCGTCCTCGGTGGGTCCGAGTCCGCCGGTGACGATGACGGTCCGGGCGCGTTCTCCGGCCAGGTGGAAGGCGTCGACTATGCGCTCGAGGTCGTCGTCAACGGTAAGGTGCAGAACGGTCCGGGCTCCGAGGCCCACGAGTTTGTCGGATATCCAGGCGGAGTTTTCGTCCACCACGGCCCCCGTGGTCAGTTCGTCGCCAATGGCCATGATCGCGCAATGCATTTTTTATCCCCAGAAATGCCTATAGAGTTGCAGGGCCATGCAGGCGTAAATACCGGCCACCACGTCGTCGAGCACGATTCCGAACCCGTTTTGTACTTTTTTATCGAAGTAGCTGGCGGGCCATGGCTTGGTAATATCCAGCAGCCTGAAGAGAAAGAACCCGGCGATCACGTATCCGGCTCCGAGGGGCAGCATGAACATGGTGGCCAGGTATCCCATGACCTCGTCGATGACGACGATGCCGGGGTCCTCCTCCCCGAGGGAGTCGGCCACTTGTTGGGAAACGAAGAACGACAGGGCGAGCAATATGACGAAGGCCGCCGAGTAAAGGGGCCATCCAAGCCCGTAAAGGGCGAGGTATATTACTATCGCGCCGAGGGTCCCCACCGTGCCGGAGGCGACGGGCGCGTATCCCAGCCCGAACACCGTGGCTAAGGCCAGCGCGGGCCAATCGGCTTTTCTTTTCTCGTTCTCGCTCAATGTATTTCCCCCTTGGGTATCCTCGTCGGATAAAGGCCAAGGCTTAGTGTATGCCCGGCGGGGGCCGATATCAAGAACGGCGGAGCGCGGCCATGTTCGCGTTATTCCGAAGCTTGGCCGGGGAAGAGGGCGGCCGCGGCCTGGGGGGGCGCGTTAAAGATTATCGCCGTTTCCGGACAAGGATTTATGGTCTCGACGCCGTCCAGGTTGGCCAGGGCGTCATGGATGGGCTTCATCATGGCGCCCTCCGGGTTTGGTACCACTATGGCCGTGGGCAGGCCAAGTCGGAAGGCGCGGTCGACTTCATCGACGTATTCTTGCCGGCGATCGATCGGCGAGCGAGATCGGGCCTTGATCTTGCCTCGGCTCTCGAAGATGAGGTTCCATTTAAAGTCCATGTCCGCGACGAAGACGTGGCTTACTCCCCTTGCCTCGAGGGCCGAGATGGTATCGCGCGCGCAGGCCCGGCTCATCTTGTAGCCGACTCCGGGGTTATGGAAAGTCGGCCGGCTAAGGGCCTGGGCCGTGACGAGCAGTCCCGATCCCGCGAGAAGGAAAAGGACCGCGCCGAACGCTCGGGGATGGCTTGGCCATAAAAGTCCGATAACCGCCGCCCCTCCCACGCAGGCGAAGGGGTAGGCGGCCAGAAGGTGTCTCGGGGCAAGAGCCGAGTCGGGAACCAGCCAGAGCGCCGCGAAGGTGGACGGAATGGGCAGCGCGATAAGTCCGGCCACGATTAGACCCGGCCCTCGAGCGGCGAGGCGAGCGTTTTTCAAGGCCGCGACGGCGACGTATATAAAGGCCAGGGCCCATATCGAGGCGGCGGCTTTCTCGATGGTATCGAGCTCGAACGCTATGGGGTCGAGATAAGGAGTGAATATTCCCGTGACGGCCCTCGTGATCGACTCGCTCGAGGCCCGGCTTCCCAGGTCGGAGATTATGGGGGAGGACCAGGCCGATCGGCCCGCGGGCGTGAGCAGCGTTAACGCTCCCACCAGAGCGGGTCCGCCTAAAAGCACAAATGACCACTTGCGGTCCTGGAGTAAAATGGCGATGAACGCGAGGAGCCATATGGAGGCCGCCGCCGGAGCGGCCGAGGGCTGGCACCACGCGGCCAGGGCCGCCGCGAGCCCGGCGAGAAAATATCCACCCCGCGATTGCGTATCGGCGCCGGCTTCCCGCCTCGCCGACCTTGCCGCGAAGAGGGCCGCCGCGAGGAGCAGGACAAGGGCGGGCAGATGGCCGCCGCGCGTCTTCATGGACCATTCGGCCGCGCAGGGGGCGGAGCCCGCCAGGATAAGGGCCGTGAGACCGGCCGTTTTTCCGTAAGTCCTCCAGGCGAGCGCGCCGGCGAGAGTTAAGGCCGATATCCAGAACAAAAGCCCCACGGCTTTAAGGACAACCCCTGATGGAGAGAAAAGCTTAAAGGCGGCGGCCGCCAGATGGGCCTCGAGTCCGGCCCCCGCCCCGTAATTTTGTCCGTAAAAGTAGACCGGATGTTCCTGGCCCGAGGCCACGTTGAGGGCCATGATCCCGACCACGCACTCGTCCGCGTCGGGAACGGTCCTTCCCGCCGCCATGGCCCACAGCCTTATGGCCAGGGCGACCAGGAGAACGATCGCCGCGAAATAAAAAAGTATGGGGCGAGTCGAACTCCCGGTGCTTTTTATACGGTCGCCGTTTTTCACGCTATTAATCTACCAGATAAAAATTGAGGAATAAAAGGAATTTATGGATTTCAAAATAGTCCTTGACATGTCTCGGGGGTCGTTAATATAATCTGGCATACGCTTTGGAGAACGTTTGTTATCTGGAAAAGTAAATATCTTCGGCGCCGCCCTGGACTTCCTGGACGACCCGGAAAGGATCGGCGTGAAAAACGCCTATCTTGCCGCGCTGAAGCGGGGACTCGATTCGTCCGCGCTTCCCGCCGACCCTTATGACGCCATCGCTCCTTTGGCGCTCGAGCTGCTGGACGGACCGGCCCGGGCCGCGGGCAAGGTCAAGACTCCGGGCAGGTTCACGCCCAGGCCGCCGGCCAAGGAGGCGGGCAAGGTCACGGCCGAGGCCTGCCGCGAGTTCATGGACTCGGGAGGACCGGCCAAAGCGGTGGCGGCGTGCGCCGATTATTTCGCGTCCCTCCTTCCTTCCATACCGGTGATGATCGGAGTTGACCACATGCTGACGGCGGGTCCCATCACGGCGCTCAGCCGGTCGAGAAGGACAAAGGACCTGGCGGTGGTGGTGATCGACTCACACTTTGACGCGGTCCCACCCGCGGCCAGGGCCCCCGCCGGGGTGGACGCGAGTTTCGGAGGCGGCGAGCTTTGCGGCGACTTCCTGGCCGCGCTGATGGAAAGCGGCAGGCTTTCCCCCGACCGTCTTTTCGTGGTCGGTCCTTCCGACCACCCGGGCGGCATGGGCGAGGGGTCCAGATACGCCAGGGCCTACCATTACTGGATCGAGAACGGAGTAAGGGTCTACCCCAAGAGCAGGGCCCTGGAGCCAGGCTTCGAGGAATTCCTGGCGGACGAGATCGGACAATGCGGGGCGGACTCGATTTACGTCAGCCTTGACGCCGACGCGGGCTCGGTCGAGTGCATGAACGCGGTCCGCTTTATGGACTGCGTGGGTCTTCCCGAGGAAAAGATTATGGGGATCGCCGCCTCGCTGAACGGGCTGATAAGAGATGGAGACGCGGCCCTGGCCGGTCTCGACGTTTGCGAGGTTGACGTTCATTTATTGGACCTGGTCGGGCCGGACGGCAAGCCCGACCGCACCGCCGGCGTTTGCGCCAGGTTTATCGCGACGCTGCTGGGAGGAAGCGCATGATTCAATCCAGGTTCAGGGCCGGGGACAAGACCCGGAAGGAAATTTTAAAGGCCCTGGTCGACGCGGTCGGGGAAGGGGCGGCCACCGACAACCCGGGGGTGTTGTACTCGTACTCGGGCACGAGCATGGCCTTTCCCAAGGCCCTTCCCGACTTCGTGGTTCGGCCGAGGACGGTTGAGGACGTCCAGCGCGTGGTCAAGATCGCGGGCAAGTACCAGGTACCGGTTACGCCCGTGGCCAGCGGCACCCAGGAGCCGGGCACCTACCCATGGTTCGGCGGCGTCGTGATCGACACCATGGCCATGGACAGGATTCACGAGATCAACCTCGAGGGCGGCTACGCCGTGATCGAGCCCGGCGTGGCCATCGGAAGACTGGCGAACGAGCTCGAGCCCCTCGGGTACCGGATAACCACCGGCAGCTTCCCGCCAGGCGTCAGCGCCCTGGGCAACTACCTCATGACCGCGGTCAACAGCCATCGAGGCTCGGGACCCATGGACGACATACTCGGGCTCGAGGTGGTGCTGGCCGACGGGACCGTCTTCAGGACCGGAAGCGCCGCCTGGTCGGCCACCTACAAGAACACCGGCTGGCACGCGCCCACCAACGGCTTCCCCAATATCAAGAACATGTTCATCGACTCCGCCGGCACCCTGGGCGTGGTGACGAGGGGAGCGGTCAGGATTTACAGCCTGGGCGAGACCCGGGCCCTGCCGCTGGCCGCCTTCGACGACTTTCCCTCCACTCTCAAGTACATGATGGCCCTGGCCCGGAACAACGTGGTCCAGCACGCCTGCTGCTGGCACTGGACGCTCTACACCATCATCGACCATTTGGGACGATACGGAAGGGGAGCCCCCGCCGACGTCCTGGTTTACGAGCCCTGGATCAAGCCCGACGACAGGCCCTATTTGATCGCCGTGCCCACCATCGCCGGGTTCAAGGAAAACGTGGAGGGATCGGTCAAGGCCGCCGAGCGCCTGGCCAGGGAGCACGGCGGCAGGCCCTTCGTGGACGAGTGCAAGGAAAAGTGGAGCGGGGCCTGGAAGTTCTTCGCCGACCACTACCGGGACCACAAGGCCACCTCCCAGTTCATGGGGGGATACGGCGAGGGTTTCCCCATGATGCCCATCGTCATCGCCGATCCCAGGAAAATTACCGGACTCGAGGAATGGGGCCTCAAGTTCCTTCGCAAAAAAGGTCTCAACCTGGGACTCACCTACTACAGCCACGTCATGGACCAGGGAAGGGCCGTGTTCCTGCGCATGACTCCATTTATCAGCGGAGAGTCAACCGAGAAGGAAAAACAAAAGGCCGCCGAAACGAGAAAGCAGTACATGGAGCAGGCCTACCAGCGCTACGGCGCCGTGCCCATCCGGTTCGATCCCAGCTACGAGGACGGAGAGCTCTTGGCCAAGGGCGGCGGACTTAAAAAGGCCCTCCAAAAAATCAAGTACGGGCTCGACCCGGAAAACATTATGAACTCGGGCATGAGCGTCCAGATGTACGGGACCCCTCCCAAAAAGACCGCGCCCGCCCGAAAGAAGGCAACCGCCGCGAGGAAAAAAACCGCCCCCGCCAAAAAAGCGGCGTCCGTTAAAAAAGCGGCCAAGACCAAAAAAGCGGTCAAGATAAAAAAGACGGCGGCCAGGAGCGCGAGGAAGACGGCGGCCAAGCGCCGCAAGTCGACCGCGGGAAAGAGAGGATAAAGACATGCCGCTCTCGAGAGACAACGATTACTCGATGTACCTTTATACCTGCAACCGCTGCCGGGGCTGCACGGTCTTGCCCTCCCCCTCGATGAAGCCCTTTTGCCCGGCCTACTCGATGTTCGGCTTTTTCGCCTACTCGGGGGGAGGCAAGGGCTACGTGGCCCAGGGCATACTCGAGGGCAAGGTCGAGCCCTCCGCCGAGGTGGCCCAGGTGGCGGCCAACTGCCTTCTCTGCGGCGCCTGCGCCCAGGCCTGTCCCCCCGGCTTCGACACCATGGCCTTCATCCGCGACCTCCGCGACCACATGGGACAAAAGGGCATTTACGCCAACGCCGCGCAGGAGAGGCTCATCGAAAATACTCACAAATACGACAACCCCTGGGGAAAGTCCCGGGCCGTTCCACGGGCCCCCCTCTTCTCGGGCGAAAAGGAAATCCTCGTCTGGCTGGGATGCAGGGAGAGGATGAGAGCGGAGCTTCTGCCCGGCCTGAAAAAGATACTCGAGGCGGCCGGCGTGAGTTGGGGCGTTCTGGCCGACGAGTACTGCTGCGGCGCGCCCCTTATCGACCTGGGCGACCGGAAGGGGTTCATGAAGAAGGCGGCCGACGTCATCGAGGCCGTTAACGCCTCCGGCGCCGAGCGGGTCCTCGTCCTGTGCCCCCATTGCGCGGCCACCATGATGGTGGACTACATGGAGGCCGGCGACCTCGAGGTCGATCCCGTAACCCTCCCCTCCTTCCTTGCCGAGTTGATCGCCGATGAGAGGATATCGCTTGGCGAGGCCGAAGAGACGGTGACCTTCCACGACCCGTGCCGCCTGGCCAAGCGGCTCGAGGAGCAGGACCCGGCGCGGGAAATCCTGGAGGCCGCCCCCGGCCTCGAGCTCCGCGAGATGGAAAGGAGAGGAGAATGGGGATGGTGCTGCGGCTCCGGGGCCTGGGCCCCCTTGGTCGCGCCCAAGCTCAGCAGGTACGCGGCCCGGGAAAGGATAAAGGAGGCCGGGGAAACGGGGGCCGACAAGATAGTCACCGCCTGTTCCTATTGCACCGAGCTCCTCGGCCGCCAGGCCAAGGGGACCGGCAAGGTCGAGCATATCGTGTCCCTGGTGGCCGGCCGCGTAAGGCCGGGAAGACCGGAGGAAGAGGATGGAGAGTCGGGCGGAGAATAGCTCAAACAAGCCGCGGGAGGAATTGAAATGACCGAGGAACTTTACCAAAGGATGAACGACTTTTATAACAACAGCTCGCTTGCCCAAAAGATAGCCGCGCCCCTCAAGGAGGGCGCCGTGGCCGAGGTCGAGTTCGAGGACGACGACGACACCTATATGATGATCAAGGAGGGGGGCAGAAGCGTCTTCAAACAGGGCAAGCCCAAGAAGCCGCACGTGTACATGAAATTCAGCAAGGCCGCGGTGGATTATCTTCTGGACATCAAGGGAGACGACGTCGAGCAGATCGAGGAATACGTCTCGCGCTTCGGCGAGTGCATCCTTAGCCCGACCAAGGAAAGGTGGGTCAAGTTCAAGCTCTGCACCAACGTGGTCACCGGCGCCCGCTACGGCTATTTCGGCATGATGAAACTGGGCGGCAAAAAGGCCTTCGACCTCGTGGTCCAGCTCGGGATCAAAATCCCCAGCAAGTTCAGGTGATCCTCGGGACGGCCCGGATTTCCGGCGCCCCAAGGCGGACGGCCAACGTGTGACCCGGATAGCTTGCCTATCGGGGCCACCCACGACCGATGGGGTGACCCGTCCGGTTTCGCAAGAAACCGCGCGGGTCCCGCGAAGCGGGATGGGTACGGGGCCGGGGAATTCAAAAAAACCTTTTCCACCGCCCTCCTGAAAATTCACGGGAGGATAACGCCCCGGTTTTTTTAGGGAAACAATAACTAGACTCCGATGTCAGTATATTTGACACAAATCTTTTAAGTTCCGCGGCGGGTTATACAACACCTCAACTCGATAAAAGGAGGAAGGCGCATGGATGCAAAATTTGCCCCGAGGCCGGCGCGAGCGAGTTTCGTCAGACGACTTTTCCAAGAAGTCGACTACTGGGTCCAGGAGGGACTGATCGGCCAAGAGGCCTCCGCCGCCATCCGTTCCAGGTATCGCGAGCCGTCGCCCGTGGATTGGAGGGGCAGGGTGGTAACCGTTCTTACCATCATGGCCGCCTCTTTTCTGGGTTTGGGCGTGATCCTTTTTTTCGCCTCCAATTGGGAGGCCATCCCTCGCTTGGCCAAGTTCATTCTGGTTTCATCGGTCATGTCCGGAGTTTATATCGCCGGATACTCCCTGCGTTACGAGCGAGGCTACGAGCGCCTTGGGGAGGCGTTGATCATTTTGGGGACCATACTTTTCGGCTCGGCCATTTTCCTGGTGGCCCAGGCCTTCAATATGAGGGAGCATTTTCCAAACGGCTTACTGCTATGGTCACTGGGTATCCTGTCCGTCGCGCTCTTCACCCGAAGCCCGTTTGTTTTCGCTTTATTCAATCTGGCTTTTATCGCCTGGTCCTGGACCGAGACCTATTACTTTCACAACTGGGGACCCACTACTTTATTGGTTACGTTGGGCGTCATCATACCGGCGGCTTACAAGCTTGAAAACAGATATCTGGTGGCCCTCGGTTTCGCGACGCTTGGCTTTTGCGCCATCGAGGGCGCGTTTTTCGATTCCACTTCCATCTACGGCCATACTCCGGACATAGTCTACATTGCCATGGCGTCCACCTTCGGCGGGATGATTTACGCGGCGGGAGCGTTTCAAGACCGATTGCCTGAATATAAAAAATACCGATACATCTTTCAGGTTTTCGGCCTCGTCTTCATCCTGGTCCCGCTTTTCTTGCTGTCATCACCAGGTTTGATCCATGATTTTTCACGAGAAGCCTCGTCCTCTAGCCTCCGGTTCGCGCCGATCTCTTTTTTCGAAACCATCGCCATGGTCCTTATTATTCTGGCCATGCTCGTTTTATCGAGGGTAAAGAAATTTGATCGAGCCTGTACTGAAGAGATAGGAGCCTGTGCAGTAGTGGTTATACTTATCGCTCTGCTCGGAATTATTATACTTTACGCGGGTAAAGGCATAAGGCACTCCGACTCCTTCGCGATCCTTATCGCGATCATCGTCAACGTAGTTCTGCTTGTATTGCTGGCGGCGATAATTTTCCACGGCTACAGGCAGGGCAACAAGCTGCTCGTAAACGCGGCTCTTATCACGTTCGTGGCCGCGGCCATTACCAGATATTTCGAAACGTTTTGGGATATGATGCCGCGCTCCGTGTTTTTCATCGGAGGCGGAGCGCTTCTGCTCGTTGGCGGAGTTCTGCTGGAAAAACAACGGCGAAAATTAATGGGCTCTCCAAAGGAGGCGCGGACATGAACCGGAAAAAGATTTACTACGCCATCGTGGCCCTGCAGGTCCTTGCCCTGGCCGGCATGATCGGTTTCAAGTACTCGACCGTGCTGACCGGCAAAACCGTGGTGCTCCGCGTTAACTCACACTATCCAAGACACCATGTAAGAGGAGAGCGCGTGCGGATTAACTTCGAAATCGATTTTCTTGAAACAAAGGGGCTTGGGGGCGATGAAGGACCTTTTAAAAAAGGCGACGATCTCTATGTTGTTTTAGTCGAGGATAATACGCATTGGAAGGCGAATAGTATATTTAAGGAAAAGCCTGAGATAGGAATTGATGAGGCCGTTATAAAAGGTAAAATCCTTTCCGTAAATCCCTCGTACCTAAAGGTGGATTATGGAGTCGACAGCTTCTATGTGCCAGAGGGAAAAGGCCGAAAACTCATGTACAAGCAATTTTGGGAGGTTGCCCTTGACCGTAGTGGCCACGCGCTGATTAAAGGGCCGGTCGATCGTTAAGCTCTTGTGGATAACGCCCCGTTTTTTCGATTTGTATTAATAGTCAAACTGTAAATCAACTAATTTAGGTGCATATAAAATGACCAAAATGACAATGATGATTGTTATTGTTTTACTCGCGTCGCCAATTCTCTCTTGCTCTCATTTCATCGCCAGAAAGGGAGATGTTAATATGTTCAAAGGCGATACTTTCAAACAAGAGGTTGATAAAGTTATGGAGGCGGTATTATTAATAGATTTTCATATGTCTGAACGGGAAATTCTAAATTTGCTAGGCCTTGATTCGTGGGGGAATAAATACCATGTTGTTGTTGGCGATGAAAAGACATTAGTTGCACCAGGATACAAACTTGAAGGCGCCAAAATGATATTTATCATCACGGGAGGAGAGGATGGCAAAATATCTTTCGATTATTCTCAAGAAAGTGCCCCGACATTTTATTGGGGATTCGACGATATTAAATTTGAGTTAAGATACGGTTTTCACAATTTAGAATCATGCCTTTTCTATTACAATCCAGTATACTATGACAATACGGTATATAATATCCAAGGCGGCATGCCTTTTCCGTCTCATTAAGATATGCGCCGAGACGGATGAGTCGAGGGCCTCCCTCGGTATTCGATTTTCAAAGAGCTGGGCGGGTCGCGCCGCCGGGGCCTGACTTGGATCAGGGGTGGCGCGGATAGATCGACTATTCGCGAGGCCTAAGCCGCAGGATGGGAAAAACATATGGCCAGTAAACCTTTGGTTCTCCCTTCCCGCGCCTTCGGCGCCCAGATAGCGGAGCTATCCGGGCTACCCCTCGCAAAAATGCCCTTCTATATATGGCGAAACGGGTGCATTTTTGTGGAGCGCCGGTTGACGAAATGCTGGGTTTTCGCGCCCGCGATGATATACCTTCATGGTTAATTGTATAATTCCGGCAGGTAAGGGCCGCCGATAAAAATATCGTCCATCCCCAATTTACGACTTCAATTCCATCTCCGCTCGACGGCTAAACCTGGGTGACCCAAAAGCGATAGACCTGGTGGCCCGGATAGCACCGCTATCTGGGCGCCGAAGGCGCGGGAAAGGGGGCGATGGTCCGCCGGGCGCGTACATAAGAGTCCAACGGCTTACGCCGCGCGGATAGGCGAGCTATCCGCGCCACCCACTCATTTTGCGTGGGTGAGCGCGGCGAACGGGCTGAGCGTCTCCGACGCCGATAGCCACATAAACACACCGTTCAAATGGAATAAAATAACATATTGCGTGCTTACTTCTGAATGAAATACTACTCAGCCCGCGGCTAGGCCGCCCATGTATTTTTTAGAAAAAGCAGGGGCCACCATGCGGTATAAAATAACCGGCGAATACGGCTTAATCGTCCCACGACGAGTTAGCGTCAACCCATTTGATTGCATAGTAGTACCATCCGGCGGCAAGGAACAATCCGATCCCGGCGAAAGCTCTGGGGTCTATGAATCCGTAAATCGTCCCGACTATTCCCGCGACGACGCATAACCAGCAGAACACAAGCGCGACCCCCCGCGAGTTAATACCCCACAATCCCCAGTAAACAAGCTCCGGCATGCCTTTCTTTCTTTGCATTGCGATACCTCCTTGCTTTGGATGCCTTGTATCTTTACCTTTTGTGCCTTTATTAAATATATTCTACTGTCTCGGTCGTTTATAATCATTCCGTTTCCCATAAAAGTTGCTCGCTAGTATTAGCTTCCTACATGCCGACCTGCTCCCCGCGGTCGCCCATATAGAGCTATAGTTTATCCTTTCGGCTAAAATAGAGCATTCTGAAACGCGAGACATTCCCGGAATATCAAACTCGCCGACCCGCTCGCTATGCTCGCCCATATAGCGTAGCTATATGGGTTACTTATAATTCAAGACCCGTCAGTGGGTTACCTGTTGGAGAAGCAGTTGACAAATACAAGCATCAGCGGCAACGTAAGAGCTTGAGCGTTCATCAGCGTTCACTCCCGCGTTATGAGGGCCGATCACGCCTCTCATTATACGGGAAAAACTAGTGAACGCTATTTTTACATGGTGGAACATGGCTAAAAAGTTCTAAAGTTCAGTAAACATTATTATCAATACATTATCTTTAACGGTTTCAATCGGGACTTGCCTTCAAAGACGTTGTAGTAAAAGAAGCGCGGCCCTGTTCCAGTACCGTAACGCGACACCCGCGCGGTTGGACGGGTCATCGCCCAGTGATCGGTCGGGCTTGAAGATGTTTTCGGGGGGACAAACAGCCGGTCAATAGGACCAGGGCTTGGGCATGAACAGTTCCTCGAAGACGTGGATGGCGTAGTCGTCGCTCATGCTGGCGATGAAGTCCACGGCCTCGCGCTCGACGTCGCAGGTCAGTTTTTCCTTTCCGGAAAGGGCGAGCAGGTCCTCGGGCTTGGACACGAAGCTTTCGTAGAGCTGGTGGATGATCCCGCGGGCCTTTCTGAACTCCCTCAGCACTTCCTCCCTCTCGTAGACGGTGTCGAAGAGGAAGTCCCGCATCCCCTCCATGGCGCCGAGAACGTCGGCGGACATGGCCACGGCGTTGGTCCCGAGCTTGGCCGTCTCGAGGATGATGTCCGTCACCATGGTGTTGATGCGGCTGGAGTTGGCGTGGCCCAGCACCTCGAGGAAACGGGAGGGCACGTCCTCAGCGCCGATCAGGCCAGCCTGGATGGCGTCCTGCAAATCGTGGTTGGTATAAGCCACGATGTCGGCCACCCTCACGATCTTGCCCTCCATGGTTTGGGGAAGCCCTTTTAGCTTGTCGCCCACGATGGGGTTTTTCCGGCCCTTCGAGTGCTTGAAGATGCCGTCCCGGACCTCCCAGGTCAGGTTGAGGCCCCGGCCGCCGAGGGCCAGCTTGTCCACCACCCTTAGGCTTTGCTCCCAGTGCTTGAAGCCCTTGCCGTAGACCTCGTTGAGGGCGAACTCGCCGGCGTGCCCGAAGGGCGTGTGGCCCAGGTCGTGGCCCAGGGCGATGGCCTCGGTCAGGTCCTCGTTGAGGAAGAGGGCCTTGGAAATGGTGCGGGCTATCTGGCTGACCTCGATGGTATGGGTGAGCCGGGTGCGGTAATGGTCTCCCTTCGGGGCGAGGAAAACCTGGGTTTTGTGCTTGAGGCGGCGGAAGGCCTTCGAGTGAATGACGCGGTCGCGGTCGTGCTGGAAGTCGGGCCTCACGTGGCAGGGCGCCTCGGGGACTTTCCTTCCCCGGGACTGGTCGCTCTTGCAGGCCAACTCGGAAAGGGTCTCGTGCTCGAGGGCCTCGAGCCTTCGTCTGATCTCCCCGTTTTTAACGTCCAACCTGGCGACTTTTTTCATGAGGTCCCTTATTTCTCTCGGGCGCGAGGCGCAAGGTTATGGCCATCCCCGCGTCCGGTTGACCGATATTGTATACGCGGCGGTTGGCGAGGTCAAAGGGGAAACGGGAGATGGCCGGGGCAAATAGCGCGCGCCGCGGCGAGAAATTAAAAGCGGCCCGTCGTGAGCCGCTTTGTTTTCGATCTTCCTGATGGATTCGTCACGAGCCCTCCTCGAGGGCGCTTTTGAGCTTGTAATGGAGGTCTCGTCCGACCTCGACGTCCGTGCCGGGGACCCATTTCTCGCCCAGCCCGCCTTGCTCGAGTATCTCGCACTGGGCCTTGGACTTGATCGAGCGCCGGTCGGGCGCGAACTGGACGATGGCCCGGCAGCGGTAATCTAGCCTTTCCTCTCCCGTGGCCTCATAGTTCCAGTCGGTCTCGATATAGCCCCGCTCCTTTTCGGCTTGCTCGTAGAAGTAGCGGTTGGAGTCCAACACGTCGTTTACGATGGCCCAGGCCTGGTCGTAGGTCATTTCGTCCGCCAGCAGGATTTCCATTTGCCCTCCGGTCGTTATGGGAACGTAACCTTCCGGCTTTTGGGTGGACTCGCATTGGCAGACTATGGCCGCGAGCAGTATTACGGGTATGGCAAGTAATTTCCCTCGCATGGGTTGCCTCCTTTTAAAATTGGACAACTGGCGGCATGCCCCGGTTTCGATCGAGACTTCTTTATATCCCCCACTAAAGAGTAGGATAACATTTTTTTGTGATTTCTCCAGTCCAGGGCCAAGGAGCCTGAAAGATGGGGATTATTCCGTCAGCGCCTTCTTGGGCCGCCTCGATCTTTGGCCTTGAAAACCCAGATCGAGTGGCCGATTACGCGGTCGGGATTATCGCGCAAGTAATTGGAATAGCTGGATGCGTCACTCCAATAGATTTCTTCTTTATCGCTCACGAAATAGGGGAGTCCAAGCAACAGGCTGGCGCTGACGGCCACGACGTCGCAGTTCCCGTCTTCTCGCGGCAACCGGTGTTGGATACCGTAAACCGCGGGATGGACCCGGCCGAAATAGGCCAGGCAAATCTCGTCCACCCCCTCGTCCTCCATGTATTTTTTCAGGCCGATCAGGTCCTGGCCCCAGTCCAGGTTGGAGTCGGCCAGGATTTTATATCCGTTCGCCGAGCCTCCGGCGAAGAGATTAAAATAAGGGATGTAATGAGGATATGCCAGCAGGTTGGATGCTCCGTGACAAACGACCAGGGCCGCCACCGCCGCTCTCGCCGCCTTGCGCGGGGGGGATATGGCCCAAAGCGTTCTCGAGCACAGGATGAAAAGGAATGGGAACGCGGGCATAACGTAGCGGACGCCTATATTGATGTGGGTGAAAAAGGTTATGCCCGCGACGAGAACGAGGGGCGGCGCGATAATGAATATCTCGTCGGGCGCGGGCCTGAGTTTTTTGGAGAAGAAGGTCGCGATCGAGAAAAGTAGCAGTAAGATGGAGGGAGCGGTCATTTTCACGGCCATGGCCAGGGGATAGTAATATACGCGTTCTTGCCTCGAGACTTCGCCGAGAAGGTAAACGGGGTAATTCCCCTCGTTCTCCTGGCTTTGAAGGTCGAACCCCCTCACGTAGTCGTAAGAAGCGGGAAGGGGAAGCCGGTCGGGAAGCAAGGCGGCGATCCCGGTCATGAAGGCGCTTTTAAATTGATAGTCGCCCATGGCGGTCCCGAAGCCATGCCATAAATAGCCGGAGTTCAGCGTGATGAAGGCCGCGGCCAGAAAGGCGGCTATCTTGGGCAGGGCTTTCTTGAAAGGGGGCTTGGGAGACCCCATCAAGTAATCGGTGATGGACAGGGCGGGCAGAAGCCCCAGCAGGATGATGGAGGTGAACTTGACCAGAAGGGCAAGGCCCAGGGCGGTCCCCGCCGCCAGGGCGCGGGGCCAGGTGACGTTTCTGCAAAAGCGCCAGAATAAAAATACGGCCAGGGACAAAAAGAAGGCCTCGCCCACGTCGGTGGTGACCAGCCGGGCGTGGGCCATCATGGTGGGACAAAGGGCCGTGAGCAAGGCGGCGGTTAAGCCGGCCGCGGCGCCGTAAAGCCCTCTTGCCCACCACCACGCAAGAAGCGCCAGGGCGGCCCCGAAAAGCACGGTCATGAGGCGGGCCTTGACGAAAATCTCCTGATAGAGACCCTGGTTGTCCGCCATGAACTCGTAACCCATGAGCCAGTGGTTGCCTTCCCGCCAGCCGGAACGCAGCGGGACTTTGACCTCCCCTACCATTAAGGGCAAGGCGCAGATGGCCCTCATCAGGGGAGGGTTGTGCGGATAGAGCCTGAAGTCGCCGGTCTTTAAATAGGACGCGCCGGCGGGAAGGTGGGCGAACTCGTCGATGGTGACCGACTTTCCCGCCAGGCTGGAGACGGCGAGAAAAAAATAAAGGGCCAGTAAAAATATTAAGGCCGCCAGTTCCAGCCTCGTCGGCCGAGGGGGGCTATTCCTATTATCTCGCTCATTTGCTTCCTTGTTGGTCTTCATCTTTCCTTTTTCACCTTCGCTCATGTCCTGAATCTATAACACCCCCGCGCCCGCGATGCCACTTCCATCCGGAGCATCGTTGAAATTCAATTCCAGACGCGTTAGTTTGAATGAGTTGGCTGGGAAAGACCGCGGCCGGAAATGGACCGGCCGCAAGGAGGAGGACCAATGGCGGATCAACCCGGGCAAAGCGCGATAAAAAGCTTCATTACCTTGCTCAGTTTTTTAATTGCCCTGGCGCTGGCGACGTACAAGCTTTACGACGCCGTTGGCCGCTTGAATCCCAGGGAAGACGCTTGGAGTAAATACGCGATGGCAAACGGTCCTTACGTTCTGGACGTGAACTCGACCCTTGGCCGCCTCCTTTCGGAGGAGGACACGGACCACGACGACAAGATAACCATTGACGACGAGGAAAAGGGGGACGGGAGCAAAGGTGACAAGGTCTTCGTCATGAAAGACAAGAGCGGTTCCGAGCTGAGGGTAAGGGGGACCTACGCGTTGTCCGTCCTCCTCCAGGAATTGTCGCTCGCTCGGGACTCGGGCAAGGACATGCTCGCGTTGCCGCGGAGCATTCTCGAGGAGGACCCGGTCGCCAGGATATCAAGGCTCATCCGGACCATGTACTGGGACAACCTCACCCGGCGGGTGGACGCCGGCGGGCTCTTGCTTTTGTCCCGCGACGAAAAGTCGGTTTCCCGGGACGGGGCCATCCGGGTCTACGTTCCGCCGGACGATCCCGGGGCGATAGCTTATTTCCAGTCGGCCGCCGCCGGGGACCCGGAACTGGAGGTAAAGGTCGAGATACTGCCGGAGAAAATAACACCCGAGTACGTCCGGTCCCTTGACGGAAAGCACGGCGTCTTGACGCTTCGGCTGGAGGAGGGACCCGATGGCAAGGGCCTTCGGGGAACTCCCTTCGTGGCCCCGGGCGGACGCTTTAACGAGATGTACGGCTGGGACAGCTATTTCGAGGCCCTGGGACTGATCCAGGACGGACGGCTCGATCTGGCCCAGGCCATGGTGGACAACTTCGTCTACCAGATAAACCATTACGGCAAGATATTGAACGCCAACCGCACCTATTACCTTACCCGCTCTCAGCCCCCCTTTTTGACCTCGATGGCCATGGCCGTTTACAGGGCCGGCGTTGACAAGTCGGGCGATTCCCCGGCCAAAAGGGAATGGCTGGCGACTGCCCTTCTCGCGGCCATTAAGGAATACGACCAGGTCTGGATATCCTCGCCCCGGGCCATGAAAATGGGATTGTCGCGCTATTACGGGGAGGGCCAGGGGCCGTGTCCCGAGGTCGAGCCCGGCCATTACGACGAGATACTGAAGCCCTACGCGGACAAGGTGGGCGTCTCGCCGGCGGAGTACCTCGAAGGATACCTGGCGGGAACGTATCGGGACAAAACACTCGAGGAATTCTTCGTCCACGACCGCTCGGTCCGGGAGTCCGGGCACGACACCACCTACCGGTTCGACGACCGGACGGCGGACTTCGCCACCGTTGATTTGAATTCACTTCTCTACAAGTACGAGACGGACCTGGCCTGGGCCATCGCGAATATCTTCCAAGACGGAGACTCCCTGGGCCCGGCCGGCGCGGCCCTGGCGCTGGAATCGGCGGAAAAATGGGAGGAGAGGGCGAAGGACCGAAGGCTGGCCGCGGACCGGTACCTGTGGGACGGGGAGAAGGGCATGTACTTCGACTACGACGCGTCGAGGAGGCGGACCTCGGACTACGTCAGCGCGGCGGCGTTTTATCCGCTCTGGGCCGGGCTGGCGAGCGAGGAGCAGGCGAGGAGAGTGGTGGAGAACGCCCTGCCCCTTTTGGAGGAGCCCGGCGGCGTCGCCGCCTCCACCGAGGACTCGAGGGGACCCATAACCGCCGAGCGTCCCCAGCGCCAATGGGACTACCCTTACGGATGGGCCCCTCACCAGATGCTGGTATGGGAGGGGCTGAGAAAACACGGTTACGGCCGGGAGGCCGACCGGCTGACCTACAAGTGGCTTTACATGATCACCCGAAACGCCGCCGACTATAACGGGACCATCCCCGAGAAATACGACGTGGTGAGCATGACCCATCGGATTTTCGCCGAGTACGGCAACGTGGGGACCAAGTTCAGCTACGTTACCAAGGAGGGTTTCGGCTGGATGAACGCCTCTTATCAGGTGGGCCTTGCCTCCCTGCCGGATGAATTGAAGGACAAATTGAAAAAACTGACGCCGCCGGAGGAGGCGCTAAGCCAGGACCAAGCCGAGTCTAAGGCGGGGCTTCCAGAACGTCGAGAATGAAGTAGAACTCGCTTCCTCTTCCCGGCTCGCTTTCCGCTCCGATCTCGCCCTTGTGATAGTCGATGATCTCCTTGGCAAGGGCCAGGCCAAGACCGCTTCCCTCGCCCTTGTCCCTTTGCTCCTTGTGGGCCTGGTGGAACTTGTCGAACACGAAGGGAAGTTCCTCCGCGGGGATGCCCTTGCCGTTGTCCCTTACGAAGACCTTGACCCTGTGGCCGCCGTCCGGTCCCGGGATTATTTTGGTCCCGACGGCGACGCTTCCGCCCTGGGGGGTAAACTTGACGGCGTTCGAGGCCAGGTTGGAAAGCACCTGGGCCAGTCGGTCTCGATGTCCCTTGACCATGACCGGGCCCGTGGGGGCGATCTCGCCTAGCTCGACGTTCTTGGCCTCGGCGGCGGCCGTGAAGACGTTGACGCAATCCAGGGTCAGTTCGGTCACGTCAACCTCCTCGAACTCGAGCGAGATTCTGCCCGCCTCGAAGCGCTGGAGATCGAGCAGGTCGTTAATGAGCCTGGTGAGTCTCTCGCCCTCCTTGATGATGATGGAAAGGTACTCCTTTTGCGCCTCCGGCTTCAGTTGTTCGAGCCGGTCGAAGAGCACGTAGGCGTAACCCATGATGCCGGTCATGGGCGTGCGCAGGTCGTGGGAGACCATGTGGAGAAGGTTGTCCTTCAACTCGTTTACCCTCTGCAGTTCCCGATAGGAGGTCTCGAGCTCGATCATGCTTTTGAGTTCCTCGACTTTTCTGGCGTTCTCGATGGACACCGCCGTCTGAAGCATCAGGGTCTCGAGCAGCTCAATGTCCTCGCTCGAGTAAAGGCCCCCCGACTTTTTCTCGCCCAGGAAAAGGGCCCCGATGATTTTGTCCTCATACGGGACGGGCACGGCCAGCGCGGCCTTGTAGTCGTTCATGGCCTCGATGCATTTCAATATGTCATCTCTTTGCTCCCCGTCCTCGCTCCCGTATCGAAGCTGAAAGGGGCGCCGCTTGCTTTCCAGCCTGGCGGGCAGGGGGTGGTCCGGCGCGAGATCGGGCAAGCCCGCGTCCGTTCCATGGCCCAGGGAGGCGACGGGTTTTAAAACGCCCTCGATGGGATCGAGCAGCATAATAAGGCCCCGCTCGATTTTCATGGACTCGATCGTCACCTCGAGTATCCGGTCGAGAAGCGGCTGAAGCTCGACGATGCTGACGAGGACGGCGCTGGCCTTGCGGATGGTTTGCTGGTACTCGTGGGCGTCGCGGAAAAAGCGCCGGTCCAGGAAGCCGTCGATCCTGTTGTGCATGGGCCGGAAAAGGGCCATGACCACGATGGTGGAGACGATGGCCGCGAGCTGGGAGGACTGGCCGGTGAATTTATTGAGCAGGACGCTCAGGGCCCCGATGAGAAGGAAGAATATGGCCGCCACCAGGCCGCTGACGATGATATAGCCCGCGCTCCGGCGGATGAAGACGTCCACGTCGAAAAGGTTGTTGGCCACGATGGCGTAGCCCATGGAAAAGGGTATCGCCGCCAGGAAGGGCAGGCCCCAGAAAAAGCTTATCTTGCTGAAAAGGACCGTGCCCACGATTATGGTCGCGCCGGCCAGGAAGGCCGTCACCAACCCGTAGATGACCATCTTGGACTTCTGCCGGGCCGCCGCGTCGGCCGATGAGTTGAACGACCGGACCATGAGGTACGTGCCGATCGAGCCGGTTATAACCATGTTGCCGTTGTGGACGGCGTCGAGGACGCGAAACAGCGCCGGGTCCATGAAGAAGTAGTTGTAAAGGAAAATGATCGCCCCGGACGAAACGGCCGCGTAGGCCAAAAGGTATCGCCTGATCGAACTGACCACGGGGAAATAGCATCCCACCAGTAAAAAGGAGGGACCGATGAGGGGTAGGGTCTTGAGCATGAGCGAATTGGCGTGGTTGGTACAGTGCTCGGGAGCGGCGGCGAAACTTATTCCCCCCGCGAGGCAAAGAAAAAGAAAGGACCGGCTCGCGGCCAGGTTGGGCCTTAAATAAAACACGATGAGGCCCACGATGAAAAAGGCCCCTCCCGCGGCGATGCATATTATAAAGATGATGAAATAGTCGGCCCCGCTGAACCTGTCCACCGGTATGGACAGTTCCATTTCCCTGCCACCCCGGTTGATGGAGTAATTGACCGGAGTTCCCGGCTCGAGGGACGAAACCATGGCGTTGATCTCGTCCCCATTCGAGACGGGCGTTCCGTTGACCCGCTCGACGACGTCGCCGAACTTGATCCCCCGCTGGAAGCCCTCCCACTCGGGAAGCCAGAGAACGGCGACGAACCGGTTCTGCATGACCAGGAAGCCGGGAAAAGGACGGCCGAGCCATGAGGTGGTGGCGGCGAAGCTGAAAACGATCAGCGCCACGAAGCCCGAGGCCAGGGTGAAGACGATGGCGTTCCTGATCGCGTTTGATATCCTGATCGGGTTAGTCATGTGATTCGGCCCGAAACGGCTTTTTGCCGACGGTCAAAATAAGATAGCTCGCGCCCATCAAGATCGCAATTATGGGCTTTCTTAAATTTTCGGGACGCCGTCTCAGGCCTGGGCTTTTATTTGCTTCGCCCTCGAGCCGGCCGCCCCTCCCCTTTGCAGCATGGATTTAACCTTGCTCTCCAGCTCCGAGGGGTTGAAAGGCTTGTTCATAATATCGTCGGCGCCGGCCTTGCTCATGGCCGTCTGGGCCGTTATGCCCGTGCGCGAGGTCAGGAAAAGCACCTTGATGCTTTCCCCGAAAGGGTTGGCCTTGATGTTCTTGCACACCTCGTAGCCCGTGAGCTTGGGCATCATAACGTCGAGGATGACCAGATCGGGCTTCTTGGAAATGGCCTCCTCCAGGGCGTCCCGCCCGTTGTCGGCCTCGAAAAGCTCGTAGTCCGAGCCCTCCAGGCTGAGCCTGACCAATCGCCTGATGTCCTCGTTGTCCTCGGCGATTAAAATTTTCTTCGCCATCTCAATTCCCCCTTGAAGCGGCGGCTGAACCGATTTATCAGGAAGCTCCCGTCAAAAAAGGTGCAAAAAGCGATTTCCCCTCATCACTTAGTCGACCTTTACGACCACGCCTGATAACGATTATTTTCCTCCGGAAAGGAAGCTCGTTTAGGATGGTTCTCGCGGGTTGCCTGAACCTTTTCGAAAAAATGCCCCGTATCGAAGAAAAGATTCTTGCACTATTGCATCATTTTGTCAAGATCGGAGAAGTCAAGGCGTAATCCTCGAGCCCGAAAAAGAACAAGAAGGCGCGCCGGTAATTAAAAACGTCGCGCCCCTTTCATAAAGATAACGAGCGTGATATATTGGTAAAGAGAGAGAAGGACTGGGGAAGGGACGCCCCATTTATCTTGCCATTTAAATAAACGCCCGGCCGGGAACCCAAACGCTTTCGATCGTTTTTCGATCCTTCGCGTCGGGCGCGTTTGCTCGCCTTGATTTTACGACCGGCGCCCCTGGCCGGCGATCAAGGCCGTGAGGACATGGGCCCTAATGAAAATCCTTGGTATCAATCCAAAGGACTTCTACACCGGCTGGCCGGTGCAGAGCGACTTTGGAAGAGAATTGTACCGTTGCCCGTCTTTGACTTTTCCCGTTCTTGACGCGCTTCTGGACGATGGCCACGAGACGCGTTTCTTCGACGGCTTCTTCGACGACCGGCCCTTTAAGACCTACATGGAACTCATCAAGTGGGCCGACGTGGTGGGCATGAACATAGCCTCGAACTACGGCGCTCTCAATTACGCCATCCTTATCCGGCAAATAAAGCGCCTTAACCCGGGGGCCTTCATCATGGCCGGCGGGCACCACGCCAACATGTTTCCCCAGCGCTGGCTGGACATGGGCGTGAACCTCATCGCCACCGGCGAGTCCGAGCTCATGTACGCCGACCTCATCCGGGAGATCGAGGGGAAAAGACGCTTCGACAAGGTGCCCGGCGTGGCCTGGAAGGAGGATGGAGAGTTCGTCCGTACCCCTTCCCCTCCCCAGCTCGAGTTTCTTGACGAGTCGCCCTATCCGAACTGGGACATGGTCAACTTCGAGGCCCATCCCTGCCGCGTGAGCGGAAAGAAAGGATACGTGGGCGCCATCGAGACCTCGAGGGGATGCCAGTTCCGCTGTAAGTTCTGCGCCACTCCCGTCTACTGGAAGGGGACCCAGCGCTACAAGTCCATATCCCGAGTATTGAGGGAGGCCGAGAACCTGCTCGAGAGGAAAGTCAGCCAGATTAACGTGGTCGACGACGGGTTCGGAAACGACGTCGAGTACGCCATCGAGCTGGCCGACGCCTTCCGCCGCATGGACCGGGACTTCATATGGAACGCCTTCCTGCGGGTTGACACCGTTCTCAAGCGGCCCGACCTCATCGACAAGCTGGGCCGGTCCGGCTTTACCGCCACCCTCCTCGGTTTCGAGTCCCTGAACGAGGAGGTCCTGGCCCGGACCATGGGCAAGGGGATGCGAGTCAAGCCCACCATCAGGGACCTCCAGGAGCTCTATAAGCGGTTCCGCAAAAACAATATCCTCGTGGTGGGGGTCTTCATTTCCGGCCATCCGGACATTAAAAAGGAGCAGGAAAGCTCCTACCTCGAGGCGAGGACCGTGTGCGACGATCCCCGATTGGCGGATTATATGCCCACGCCCGGGACCATCGGGTTCGACGAGTTGGCCAGCCGCCACGAGATGAAGGACATGTTCTTTCACGACGTCAAGCTGCCGGTTTTCGACAGGCAATCCCCCGAGGCCTTCAGGTTCAACGTCATGAATATCCTTGACGTCCCCCGCTCCATCCGCATGCTGGCCGGCTCGCCCATGCACAGGATGTATTTCCTCCGAAGTCATAAGCGGCTGTGGACCAAGCTTTTTCGCGTCAACCGGCGAAAACTCCAGGACTTGGCCCTGCTTAAAAATTGCGCCAAGACCGCGGACCAGAGGCAGGAGGAATTATTCCAGAGGTATCTTAACCCCGAGTTCGACGCGTGGCTCGACTCCCAAGCCGACAGGGTCTGGTGCTGAGAGGGTTATTCTCCATCCGCGAAGGGAAGCAAGTTAATTCGGTCAGCGGTTACTCGAGGTCCCATTTAATCTGGAACTCGATCTCCTCCTCCTTTTTGCCTCGCTCGTGCTCGACGTTAACGGCCGCGTCGGCCGGCACGTACACGCGCTCTCCCGCGATCTGGATATTGAGGCGCTTTCCTTCCTCGAGGCAGTCCGCCAGCCGGCGAAGCTTGGCGATAAACTGCTTTTAGGGTAGGTCTTCTCAAGGTCTCGTTTCTTTTTCGTGACCGCCATTTCTTCTCCTTTCAGTCCGATTTCCCCGCGGGGCGCGAGGTCTTTGCCATTTTAGACCAAAAGCGGAAAGAGCCGTAAAGCCAGGATATGCTATCAAGCTAATAAGGGAACGGGAAAGCGTCCACGCCTCTCATGATCGAGGTTAAATCCCGGCGACGCAACCCGCCTCAATCTTTGAAAATATTACGCGCTCTTCTTAGTCGTCGTCCTTCTTGACCCTGGTCCAATACTCCCGGTTGAGGGAAAGAAGGAGCTTGGCGGGGTTGCCCGCGGGCGAGAAGTGCATCTGGCTGGCGTGGGCCAGGCAGGCCATGCGTTTGAGTCGCTTCACGTCCTTGATGCCAACGTCGAAGTCCGGCTTGGCCGGGACCGCCTTCCTGTCGGGTCTTTTAACGGCCATGACTATTTTATAGATGGGACCGGGCAAGGTCGGGTAGAAAAGCAGTTGGGCCCGGCTTTGCCGAAATGCCTCGGTCACGATCCTCGAGCAGGCGATATGGTCGGGATGGCCCGTGATTCCCGCGGGGTCGTGGGTGATGATTATCTCCGCTCCCACTTCATCGATCACGTCCAGGACGTCGGCCCTGAGCTGGTCCTGGTCCTGGTCGGGTATGGTCATATCGTCATAAGTCCAGTTGATCACGCGCTCCGCCTGAAGCACGGCCGCCGCCGTCTCGAGTTCCTTCATCCGGATGGCCGCGAGATGATCCACGCCGATGCCCAGGTCCCCGGCCTGCTCGATCCAGTCGCCCCGGCAAAGGCAAAGAACGTATACCCGGACGCGGGGGTCCTTCTTCAGCTTGATGACCGTGCCCCCGCCGTAAAGGCTCTCGTCGTCCTGGTGGGCGAAAACGAGAAGCACGTCTATCTTGCCGTCCGGTCCCGGCTTCACGCCCTCCAGCATGTCGCCCTCCGGGACCAGGGCCAGCGCGTTAAAGCTGAGTAGCAAAGTTGACGCGAAGGCGATGAGCGTTTTAACTATCTTCAAAACCATCCTCCTTTTCCCTTGTCTCTTCCGGAGAATCCATGGCGTCCGGGCCGGCGCGGCGGAAGTCGTCCATGGCCCAGTGCAGGCAGGCCACTCCCGTCGTCGCCCGAAGGAACTTGGTGGAAACGGTCCAGAGCAGGCTGAAGGCGATAAGGGTCCCGTCCGGGACCAGCCCGTGGAAGAAATACAGCCAGGCCGCCTGGGTCGTGCCCAGTCTCATCACCGTGATGGGAAGGGCCCCTATTAGATAGATAAGCGGAAGATACGCCAGTATCCTGGACAACTCGACCTCGACGCCGAAGGCCATGAGTCCGAGCCAGGTCCCAAGGACGTCGAACGTGAAGGCGCCCAACTTTATGCCCAGCACCTGGGCGATGTATGAGGCCCTTAGTTTCGAGAACGTGACGAATGGTCCCTTGAACAGCCAGGAGAAAATCCTCGCCTCGGGCTTTACGGACCAGATTACGTTCAAGCCCATGAAGACGAGGAAGGTCAGCGTCACGAGCCGGACGGCGTGGCCCGCGGGACTCGAGATGAAGAAGTCGGCCGCTCCTATCTCCGGCGTGAGCGCCAGCCCCGCCAGGCTCACCGTGAAGATGGTGAACAAGTCCATGTAAAAGAGGAAGAAGACCGGACCGGTCGCTGTCTTGACTCCGATCTTTTTCTTTTTCGCCAGCCAATAGCCCATGCCTCCCACGCCGAGGGCGAAGTTGAGCATGTTGAGGATAAAGGTGGCGCCCTTTGGAACCAGCACCTCGATGAAGCCGGTCCTGGCCGCCATCCAGTTGAAGACCAGGTAATGGCAAAGAACGTCGGCCAGAAAGTAGGCGGTGAAGTCCGCCGCCAGGATGGGTACCCACCAGGCGAGGTTGACCGAGGCGATAGCGTCCTTGCACTCGGAAAGGGGGACCTTCTTGAAAATGAGATAAAAGATCGCCGCCGTCGCGGCCCAGGGGACGATAGTCTTCACCAACCGCCAGGCCAAGGCGCCGGTGGAAGACCTCCCGGTTTTCTCGTCTCTTATCGTCTCATCCATGCCTTATTCTCGGTTTACCGCATAGTCCGGACGGCAATTGCGCCGCCCCTTGAGGCAGTATACGTCCCCTGTGCGATTAAGGGGAAATGGGAGAGTCAACCCTCCTCGAGGCTTGGCTATTTTATCTTCTTCACCGACCGTATCGAGGCCATCTCTCTTTTTTGGTGCATGGGGAAGAAACCTTCCTTGACGGCCTTAATGTCCCCGACTGAATAAAAGGCGTTGGGGTTGTATTGTTTAATAATCCAGACTACTTCCTCCAGGTCTCGTCGTTTGATAATAGTGAAAATTATTCTGACCTTTCCTTTCGTGCCCCGGGCCGCCACGCTGGTGACGCCAAATTCCTCATCCCGCAGATGGTTGATAAGTTTCGTGGCGTCTCGTTGGGTGATGACGTTCACAACCAGGTGGCCCATGGCTATCTTGTTCTCGAGCGCGATGCCCACATAGTTGCCCATGGCGAACCCTCCGGCGTAAGCTATGTACATGAGACAATTGGATAGGTTCTGCATGATCTGGGTAATGGCGATCAGCCAGATGAGTACCTCGAAGAAGCCGCAGATCCCGGCTAAAATCTTCATGCCCTTGGCCACGTATATAATCCTGATGGTGCCGATGGTCACGTCGATCACCCTGGCCAGGAATATCAAAAGGGGCAGGACCACCCAGGTGAAGGTGGCGTCGCTGAATAATGAATGAAGGTCCAAGCGCTTAGCCTCCTTTAACGTTTATTTTTCCCTCAAGCCGCGGTCTCGGGACCGGGGCCGCCCTCGCCGATGGTTACCCGCCTTAGCTCGCCCTTGTTCGAGGTCTTGACCGCGTACATTAAGTTATCGGCTTCCTTGATCGCGTCTTGAGGGGAAGATGGAGCAGAAAGATAAGTCACCAGACCCACGCTGAAGGTCACCGGCCAGCCGCCTCGGCTCATGGCGTCCTCCAGTTTGGACCTTAGCCTTTGCATCGCCTCCATCGATTCTTCCTCCCCGGTCTCCGGAAGAAGAAGGGCAAACTCGTCGCCGCCCATCCGGGCGCCAAGGTCGGTGGACCGGATATCGCCCCGGATCGTTCCTCCCACCGCCGCCAGGAGCCTGTCGCCCTCGGGATGGCCGAACTTGTCGTTAACGCTCTTGAAGTTATCCAGGTCGATATAGGACAGGGAAAGGGGACGCGAGTAGCGCCTGGCCCGCTCCAGCTCGAGATCGAGCCGCTCGGTGAAACCCACCCGGTTGGATATGCCCGTCAGGGGGTCCATCCTCGAGAGAAGGTACTCCCGGTCCAGGGCCTGCCTGATACGGGAAAGGGAGAAAACCACGATCACGAAAAAACCGAACCTGACCCCCGCGTTCCAATAAAGAATGACCGCCGCGTCGTACTCGTGGCCGCTGAGGCGGTCCACCAGCGCCCAGGAGAACATGCCTAAGATCGACATGAAGAACCCCGGCCACCGACCCACCAGCCAGGTCACCAGCGCGATGGGGATCAAATAGAAAATCGAGAAACTGAGTTGGTAACCCGTGATATAGTCCAGAAGTCCCACCAGCCCCGTGAGTAAAATCCCGAGCGCCGAATATATTACGACTTTCCAATCCATCATGAAACCGCCCCTAAAAATGCCCCCTCGGGCCAAGAGCCTCTTTAGAGCCGAGGCCGACGAGAAAGCCTAAAAATTTTAGCACGAACGGGCAATATATGGTAGATAATGGACACCTCCCTATTAGAACGTCCTTTCGGCTTGACACTATAAGGCCCGCGTCCTAAAGTCATCGGTGAAATGGAACGGGGCAAGCGTTTACAGGTTAAGATACTCACTCCGGTAATGGAATTCCTCGAGAGGCGTCCGTTCCCGGTCACTTCCATTTTGAGGCTCCTGGCCAACGCGCCTTTCCTCTCGAGGAGACTGATGGTGCTGCCGCGGGCCTATATGGGGGCCTCGGCCTTCGAGATTCACGACGCGGACATGAAAACCGGGCGAATAGGCATCGGGGACGTCGAGGAGATCATGGCCGGCTCGAAGATCATCCATCTCCTGCACCAGACCCTGGCCGGCCGCGTGGGGGAAGAGGAAAAGAACCGGGCACTCTACGAGATGGGCGCGAGCCTTTGCAAGTGGGAGGTGAGCCAGGCCCTGGAGGGCGGCAAGTGGGCCCCCTCCGTCCTCGTTCCCCTCATCTTCAGCGGGAGGGTCCTGGACGAAATCGAGACCGACCCTCTTATGAGGCGCTTTTTCCAGAGCGTGATGAACATGATGAGCAGGCTGATCACCGACGAGGGGGGATGGGGTCACCTGGACTTCGATTTTTCCTCCCTTCCCTTCAAGGTCATGCTTTCCAACTCCCAGGAGGCCCGGTGGCTGGGAGGGTCCGACCGGCCCGTTTGCCATTTCTACGCGGGCATAGTGGCGGGCTACGCCTCGACCATCTCGGGCAAGCCCTTCCTCTCCCGTGAGGTCGCCTGCAAGGCCATGGGCGCCCCCAAGTGCGTTTTCGAGCTGACGCCGGCGGAAGATGAATAACGGGTCCGTCTCACCGCGTAGGAATACCCCCGGGGTATGGGGTTTCCACCCGGCCTCGACGGTGCTTCTCGCCTTCATGGCTTTTTTTCTTACCTCATGGGGCGGCCGTCCTCGTCCCGACCATATCCAGGGCGAGATGGCGGGCGAGGTCACGGCCTCGAGCGTCATACTTCAGACCCGGCTTACGGCGTCCTCGCCGCTGCCCGACAAAGACGTGCCCGGCGTCGAGGGTGAGGTCAGGTTCGAGATCGACACGGACCCGGCCTTTCCCGACCCGATAAGGACCGAATGGATGAAGGCCGTCGAGGAAAGAGACCACGTGGTCAAAAAGAAGATCGAGGACCTGAAGCCGGACGTCCTTTATTACTACCGGATCGAGTTCGGTCCCGGCCGTTCCGACGCTAAGAAGGGACCGGCGCGGAGGTTCCGGACCTTGCCGGGCCCGGCTACCTCTCGTCCTTACCGCCTGGCGGTGGTCACGTGAATGAACTGGGACAAGTTCCAGTTCGGGACCAGGGCTTACAAGGGGGCGGACAAGGACCTGGGCTTTCCCGCCCTGGCGGCCCTGCGCGAGGCCCGGCCCGAGTTCATCGCCTTCACGGGCGACAACGTCTATTACGACCACGGCGTTCCCGCCTTCACCGAGCGCTCGATGCGCCGCAAATGGCGCCGGACCTTTTCCTTTCCCCGCATGGTCGAGTTGATGGCCGAGGTCCCGGCCTACTGGCAAAAGGACGATCACGATTACCGCTATAACGACTGCGACAATACGGGAACCATGCCGCCTTCTCCGAGGCTGGGGCAAAGGATTTTTCTCGAACAGGTCCCGGTCATGGACCCGGCCCTTCCCCCGGCCCGGCCCTACCGGACCCACCGGGTGACAAGGGAACTCCAAATCTGGCTTCTCGAGGGAAGGGACTATCGAAGCCCCAACCGGCAAAAGGACGGACCAGACAAGACCATGTGGGGACTCGAGCAGAGAAAGTGGCTCACCGAATCCCTGTCCGAGTCCGACGCGGCCATCAAGCTAATCGTCTCGCCCACTCCCCTGATCGGGCCAGACGACGCCTATAAGCGCGACAACCACGTCAGCCCCGAGGGTTTTGGCCACGAGCGCGACCTGTTTTTCGCCTGGGCCAAGCAAAAGGGACTCGATAAAAAGGGGATGTACATAATCAATGGAGACCGGCACTGGCAGTACCATTCCCGCCACCCGCTGGGCTTCGAGGAGTTTTCTGTCGGGACCCTCCACGACGCCAACGCCAGGATGGGCGTTGCCCCGGGCGATAAAAAGGGAACTGACCCCGAGGCCGAAATCGAGCAATTCTACTCTTCCCCCGAGCCGTCGGGCGGGTTCTTGCTGGCGACGGTCATTCCCGACGGGACGGGCCAGGCCTCGCTCCTCCTCGAGTTCATGGACGAGCGGGGCAAGCTCATGTATAGGGTCGAGCGCTGAGTTAGCCGGAGAAGCGTGGCCATACTTATTATTCACCCGACGAGCCGGCCTCCCCGCATGTTCTCCTCTTTCTTTCCCATGGCCGCGCCTTTTCGAGAAGTTGAAAAAGGCCCCGGCTATTTCTCGAGTTTGCATCCCTTGGGAACGCGCCTGGTCGCCGGCTTCTTTTTGCCTTTCTTCCCGGCGGCCTGGCTGTTCTCGGGCCGCCACCATCCCAGTCGCTTGGTAATGGGAAGGCGAAGGTCGGAAAGGGCCCTTTCCGAGACGGTGGGACCGATGGGACACTGCCGCCTCTTGAACTCTGCCTTCATCAGCATCCTCATAATCGTATAAACCATGGCCGGGTCCTCGCCCCCCGCCACCATCTCCTCGACCGACATGCCCTTCTCGAGAAAACCCTCGAGCACTCGGTCCAGGTCGTCGTAGGGAGGGAGGGTGTCCTGGTCCTTCTGGTTCGGCCGGAGCTCGGCGGTGGGCGCCCGCTCGATGACGCTTTGGGGTATAACGTCCTTGCCGGCCTTGGCGTTATACCATTTCGCCACCTCGTAGACCTGCCTCTTATACAGGTCGACCAGGGGAGAGAAGGCCCCGCAGGTGTCGCCGTAAAGCGTCGAGTAGCCCACCGCCGCCTCGCTTTTGTTGCCCGTGGCCAGGACCATGGCTCCCAGCTTGTTAGAAAGCGACGTCAGGGTAAGCCCTCTCAGCCGGGCCTGAAGGTTTTCCTCCGTCACGTCCGCCTCCCTGCCGGCGAAGGCCTTGGCGAAACTTTTCACCGCCGCGTTGTAACACGGCTTGATGGGTACCTCGAGGAACTGAAGGCCCAGGTTTTTCGCCGTCTTTTTCGCGTCGGCCCTGGTCTCGCCCGAGGTGTAAGGGCCGGGCATGGACACGGCGGTCACGTTCTCGGGCCCGAGGGCCTCCCGAGCCACGGCGGCGGTAAGCGCCGAGTCGATCCCCCCAGATAATCCCAGGATGACGCGCTCGAATCCGTTCTTGCAAGCGAAATCGCGGGTGGCCAGGACGAGAGCGGAAAAGAGTTCCCTTTGTCCCTTGTGAAGCGGCTCGATGCGGGTATCGAGCGCGGCCGGCTTCTTCTTTTCCCTCGGCGCGAAGTCCAGCGTAATCCGGTCGGCCTTGCCCACTCTTCTCGGGGCCCTCCTGCTCGAGTGATAGGTCCTTTTTCTGTGCGACCTTAGCTCATCGAGGTCGAGGTCGGCCATGACCAGGTCCTCCGCGAAGGACTTGCCTCGGGCGATCACCTCGCCCCAACCGTCAACTATGGTGCTCGAGCCCTCGAAGATCGCGTCGTCCTGTCCCCCGACCGGGCCGACCATGACCACGGCCGCCGCGTCCTCCCTGGACCGCTCGATCATCAGGCCCTCCCTGACCGGCCGGTGGCCGAAATGGTAGGGCTCGTTCCAGAGGTTGACCAAAAGGTCTATCTCCGTGGGCCAAAGAGGATAGCCCGCGTCGTCGCCCACCGTCACCGCGGCCCGGAACCAATCCGTCTCGATCAACAGCGGCCTCTCCCCCGCCGAGAAATAGCGCGTCTCGTCAAAGCGGCCGCAACAGAAAAGGTAGCGCTTCCTGGCCCATCCCAGAGACTTGCCTTTATAGAGCACGGCGGCCGCGTCGTGGAGGGCGTCGCCCGTCTCGATGCCTCCGACTATGACCAGCATGTCGGTCCTGGCCAGGCCTCGGGCTATCTTGTCCATGGACTCGGCGCACTCCCGCAAAAAGGAACCCCGGAAGGCCAGGTCCTCGACCATGTACCCCGAGACGCACATCTCGGGAAAAACCAGAAGCTCGACGCCATGGGAGCGGGCCCGGCTTGCCACCTCGAGGATTTTTTCCACGTTGCCCTCGAAGTCGCCCGCTCGGGAGTTTATCTGTCCTATTCCTATCCTTAAAGACGTCACTTTAGACGACCCCCTTTTTGCGTTTACCAATTTTGCCCGGCTTGCCTCGGGACGCGGCGCTCCCGACTTGAGAAAAGCGGCATATACAATGTACTATGGACTTGGCTCGGCGGTCAAGAATTTCCCGGCCCCGGACTCGATTTGCCTCGCGTCGGGATAACGGGTATACAGGATTTAATGGACTGAAAACGGCCTCGCCGCGGACGGGACCGGCCGCGATCAAGGCGCTCTTCTTTCAGGGATGGCCGCTCGGTGGACGACTCGGACTTTTAAATGGGACTTGGAAGCCGCATAAAGAACGACACTTTTCTCCGCTTTACCCTGGCCCAACTGGGTATAACCGCCAGTGGAGTAGTAGTGCTTGCCGTCATCGGCCGGCTGGCCGTGCCGGGCATTACGGACTTCTGGCTCGAGTTCATTCCCCGCGCCGCGGCGGTGGCGTTCGTGCTCGGCGTCTTCGCCGTGGCCATGGTCTTTAAACAGAACCAGATACTTCGAGTCCTGTCTCGGCATGGGGCCTCGGGCAAGCTCTCAGATAAAACGTGGGAGGAAATCAAGAAGGCCGCCTGCGACCTTCCCCAGCGGCTCATGGTCCTGACCCTCATTGTATGGCCCTTATTCGCGGGACTGACTGGATTATGGACCTGGGCCTCGGGTTTCATCACCCTTGACGAGGCGATAAGGACCGGCCTTTGCGGGCTATTATATTGCCCCATCCAGGCCACTCTCCTGTTTTATTTCTCCCGCTACAGCCTGCGGTCGATGATCGGCGCCTTTTCCGGACAGGGCGTGTCATGGTTCTCCGAGCGAAGGGGGTTCATGGGCCTTAAGCCCAAACTCATCATGAGTTACGCCACTCTGGCCGTTTGTCCTCTTTTCGCGGGCATACTGTTGAGCGAGGTGCAGACGGAAAGGCTCGAGCTGCAAAGGGGCCTCGAGGGAGCGGGCAAGGCCCTGGACTACATGGCCGAGCAGGGGGCCACCAGGTCCCTGATGGGCAGGTGGGAGGGCGCGGTGGCGGGCGCGGCCTACGAGCTTAAGCTGGGGGAGGGCACGAGGTTCCAGCTTTCCCGTCCGCCCGACAAGCTTCTGGCCGGCGAGGTCAAGGATGACGAGAAGGACAAGTGGCTGGGGGTGATATCGAGGGAGCCGGTGGATGGATACGTATCCGTCCGGGTACCGGGTTCGAGGCGGTACATGGTGTTCAAGTATTTCCCGGAGGACGAGGTATGGCTTAGCGTCTCGACCGACCCTTTTCCTTCCCGGGCCAATATCTTTAAGCGTCAGGGGGCGACCTTTTTATTGGCGGTGATCATCTTCGTCATTTCCATCGCCATGGGATACCTGGCGGCGGAGGACGTGGTGACCCCGGTGCGTCTTCTGGCCTCGGCGGCGGGCAAGGCCTCGCGAGGAGATTACGAGGAGGTCGAGGGTTTCCTTTCCGACGACGAGCTTAGCGACCTGGCCATGGGCTATAACGTCCTGGTCGCCTCCATCAGGCGGGAGTTGAAAAGGGCGAACCAGGTTTCCGTGAGCATAAGGAAAGTGGTGTCGGGACTCTCGGAGCAGGCGGACCGGATCAGGGGACTGGCCGACCAGGAAAGACAGGTCATCGACGAGCAGAACGCCCTGGCGGAGGGCGCCGAGTCGCGGGCGGAGCTTATCTCCCAGGCGTCCGAGTCCATAAGCGACGGGGCCCGCGCCACCAAGATTAAGATGGACGAGGTTGACGAGGCCTGCCTGGCGGCGGCGGTGGACCTGGCCAAGCTTTCCGAGGCGGCCCGGGGGGCGGCCGAGGCCAACCAGACGATCCACGAGGAGATGGAGGACCTCGAGCGCAACTACGAGACCATGGAGGACGTGGTGGGCCTGATCGAGGAGATCGCCGACCAGGCCGAGCTTCTGGCCCTGAACGCCGAGCTCGAGGCGGCGGGAGCGGGAGAGGGCGCGTCGCGCTTCATGGTGGTGGCCACCGAGATGAGGCGCCTGGCGATAAGGACCTCCGAGCAGACGAGCTGGATTCGGGAGCTTTTTGAGGCGCTCCGGGAGTCCAACTTCAAGATGGTCCAGTCCATCGAGACGGGCAGAAAAAAATCGGCCATGGCGCCCCAGCGGGCGGAGGGACTCAAGGAGGGCTTGAAAAAAATCCAGGAACGCTCGAGCCTGGCCTCGGACTCGATGATCGACATCGTCGAGATGACGGACAAGCAAAGCGGCTCCCTAGGCGAGATGAAGAGCATCGTCATCGAGATAAGGACCGCCGCCAAGATAATGGACGAGGTTGGCCTGGGCGCGGAAAAAGCGGTCAAGAAGCTTAACGAGCTCTCGGACAACCTGAACCTTCTCGTCTCGAGGTCGGAGGATGAATAAACCGGAGCGACAAGGAGAGAGGCATGAATAAGATCACTTTAATGGCCATATGCGTTATTTTTATCGCCGGATGCGCGACCAGGACCTGGGAAATGGACGCCGGTGATCCAGGCTATAAAATCCATGGGGTTTCCGTTGATCCCACTTACGGCTATACCGCCGAGAACCCAATAAACGTGGGAATATTCAGCGTGAGCGGAGTCCGGCCCGAGTATGATTATCTTAAGGCGTTGCGCGGACCAAATGGAGAGGCGCTCAAGTATCGTCGGCTGGGGTCATGCTGCCATTTCGAAACCGAGAATTCCCCTTTTGGAGGCGGGTTTCTGGATATATGGGAGGTCTCCTGCAAAGGCATTGAAGGGCCCGTCCACATTTACCTTAACGCCTATGAGTATGAAGAGCCAAAAGCGCCGATGGGTTTCACGTTCGTGGGTTACGACCGCTCCTGGTCTCGTGCCCAGCCGGCCGGGACGGCGCTGTATGCCGGACTTGAAAGTCTTTAGACTCCAAAAGAAAGCGAAAGGGACCCGCGTCGGCAAAATCATTCGCGCGTGAGCATCATTCTTTTCCCGTCCCTTTCGATCTCCACCTGCAAGAAGGGTTCCTCGGACATGCCTTGAATTTTGGGTACGCCCTCGTCCTGGTCCGAAACCCTCTCGCCGTTGATATTCAGGATTACGTCGCCCGCGATTATGCCCAACTCCTCGTAGAAGCTGCGGGGGGCCACGCGCTTGAACATGAAGCCTTTAATCTCTCCGCAAAGCTCCTCGTCGAAATATACCGGCGTGACGCTGGTGCCGCCCCCTGAGTCCGCGCCGTCCGCGCCGTTTTGCCGGGCCCCTTTTGGGCCGGGAGCCTGGTTTGCGTCCGCGTCCTTGTTTATATCGGTAGGATGGTGATGGATGACCACCAGCTCGGTCCGGCTCCGGGGCGGGGGACCGCTCTCGATCTCGTCCCTGAACATGGCCACGCGCTTGCCGCACTCGGCGAGGTCCGCCTTGAGCGTCGCGACCTTTATAGTAAGGTTCCGGTTGGCCCTGACGATAAAAAAGCCGCCCACCCCGATGACGAGGACCAGGACGACCGAGGAAAGGGTCCCCGCAATTTTCAAGGCGGCCAGGCGCCGCTCGAGCTTGTCGATCCTGGCCCGGTAAACGTCCACGTTAGGCTCGCTCATTTTTCCCTCCTACGCGAGAAGCTCGTGTATGCTCTCGCCCTTGATGAGGGCGGCGAAGGCCTCGGCCAGAAAGACCATGGCCTCCTGGTCGAGGTAATCGAGGGCGCCCTTGTCCAGCAGAATGGAGGCCCGGGCCTCGAAGTCCTCGTCCGAGTCCCAGAAAAGAAGATAGAGCCTGACGCGGGGAAGGGCCTGAAAGATGAAGGCCAGGTCGGCCGAGCCCGACTCGTCCGGCGCTCCCCCCAGGCGGGCGGCGGCCGCCGCCAGGTCGCCCGAGCGTCCGTCGTAGGCCCTGGCCAGGCCGGCGGCGCTTGCCTCGAACTGTTTGGCCTTGCTCACGGTGTTGGGAAACTCCCGGAAGGCGGCCCATTCCCCGGCCGGCTTGGCGCCCGAGGCCCGAGTGAGGTAGATAAGCAGGAAGACCTTTACCGTCACGCCGGGAGAGCCGCCGTCCTCGGCCTTCACCCCTTCCCCGGACGCGAGATAGGGCTCGCCGAAAAGCTCGAGCCTGACCGCATCGGGAGGGCCCGGAATATACTCGGAACCGGACTTGCGAGCCAGCTCAGCCAGGTCCGCCTCACCTACCTTGCCCATTAAAAACTCGAGGGCCTGCTCGACGGCCTGGCCGCCTCCCTTTGACTCGCGCTTTTGCGCCTCGAGCTTTTGTCTTATCTCCTCGGCCTTCTCCGGAGTGAGCTGGGTGCAGGCCGAAAGGGGAGCGTCACCCAAATACACGGCCATGGCGAAGGGCAGGCAGCCCGGCCGGCCGCAGTAGCCGCAGTTGGTCTTGGGCAGGTCCTGAAATATGTCCAGGGGCTTGTAAGGCATATTCCTTATTCCGTCCGATCGCTCAAAGCGAGGTCAAATGAAAGACCCGCCGACGCGCCTCGATGGTGGCGCCGGCGGGCCGCTCGCGAGGACCCGATCATTTACCCTGGACGGCCGCGAACTCGGCCATGGTTTTTCCGATCTCGACTTTGGCCATGTCCGATAAGCCAATCTGAGGCTTGGCGATCTGGCTTACGCCCACTTTGATCCAGTAACCGACGCTGTACTCCATAATTATCTCCTTTTTATTAACCGGGACATTCCTTCTTCGAGTCCCTTGCCATCTTCCGTATCATTTTAGCCGTTCTGGCCAGAGCGGCAAGTCTTTTCACCGGATTTCTCGAATACACGGCCACAAGCGCGTCCCTGGCCACCCGGTCGCCCTCCTCGGGAAGAGGATACCAGTAGGGGTCCTTTTTCAGGGCCCAGGAAAACTCGGTTATGGACTTTACGTCCGTAAAGGCCCGGATACCCACCTCCGAGTGATACCTGCCCACGCCCGATTTCTTCATGCCCCCGAAGGGAAGGGTCGGCATGACGTAGGTGACGAGCACGTCGTTGATATTGACCGAGCCGGTCTTGAGGCGGGCCGCTATTCTTCTTCCCTCCTCCATGTCGCGGGTAAACACGGCGCCCGAGAGGCCGTACTCGGTCGAGTTGGCCATCTCGACGGCCTCGTCGATCGAGTCGTAGGGCACGATGGGCAGGAGGGGTCCGAAGGTCTCTTCCTTTCTGACCAGCATGTCGGCGGTGGTGTCGGCCAGGATGGTGGGGGGAAAGAACATGCCCTTGCCCTCCGGCGCTCGGCCGCCGGTAAGCGCCCTGGCGCCCTTGTCCAGCGCGTCCTGCAATTGCCGCTCGACTATCTCGAGTTGGGACCGCATGGTCATGGACCCGACCTGGCCCGGCTTTTTGCCCGTCTCGAGGCAATTGGTCAGGGCGACGACCTTTTTCAGGAACGGCTCGTAAACTCGTCGGTCCACCAGCGCGATCTCGGTGCCGATGCAGGTCTGGCCGCAGTTGGTAAAGCCGCCGAAGACCACGCCGTGGGCGGCCCGGTCCAGGTCGGCGTTGCTCGTGACCACGGCCACGTCCTTGCCCCCCAGTTCCATCACCGCCGGGATAAGGCGCTCGGCGGCCTTGAGGTTGACCATGCGCCCTATCTCGGTCGAGCCGGTGAAGAACAGCATGTCCAGACCCTCGTTCTCGATCAGGGCCTGGCCCGTGACCGAGCCCTTGCCGGTCACCACCTCGACCACTCCCTGGGGAAGCCCCGCCCGCTCCATGATCTCCTGGAAGATAAGCCCGCTCTCCGTCGTCTGCTCCGACGGCTTGAGCACGACCGCGTTGCCCGCGGCGACGGCGGCGATGGACGGCCCCGCGCTCAAGGTAAAGGGATAGTTCCACGGTGATATGACGCCAACCACGCCCTTGGGCTCGAAGACGTAATAGCCCTTCCTGCCCGGAAGAAGAAAGTTGCCCTTGACCCGTACCGGCGACAAATGGCCCTTCGCCGTCCTGGCGTAATAGCGAAGCATCTCGCAAACGCTGGCCACGTCGGCCAGGAGGGCGTCCATTTCCGTCTTGCCATTCTCGAGGGCGATCTTTCTCGCGTACAAGCCCGAGTCCTCGGCCAGGACCGAGGCGGCCCGGCGGAGAACGCGGGAGCGCTCCTTGAAGCTCGAGCGACGCCAAATCTCGAACTTTGCCCGCGCCCGTTTTACGGCCGCGTCAACGTCCGAGGCGTCCATCAGCTTGTAAGTGGCCAGGTCCTCGCCCGTGGCCGGGTCCCTCACCGTGTATCGAGCGGGACTTTGTTTTTCGTTCATATTGTTTTTCCCCCGCTTAAGAAAAAAATACCGGGCTCGTCATAACGACGAGGATTGAATTCTCCGAAGCCCTCGGCCCCCGGATAGCTATCCGGACCATACGAGGCCTCCGGTATGATTTTTAATATGGTCACACATCCGGTCCCTGTCAAGCAAGAGGAAGCCGGGATGAGGCCGGAAAGCCCGTCGCTTAATCTTCCTCGATGAACTCGATAACGTCGAGGAGAAAGAAGAACTCGCTTCCTTTTCCGGGCTCGGTGTTAAAGTCGACCCGGCCCCCGTGGTACTCGATGATCTCCTTGACCAGGGCCAGGCCCAGGCCGCTTCCCTGCCTAGTTTCCCTGACGGAGGCGCCGGCTTGTCGGAACTTGTCAAAGAGGCCGGCCTGAAAGTCGATGGGTATGCCCGAGCCGGTGTCTTTGACCGATACCCTGACCTTTTCGGCGCCGCCCTGGCCGGGCAGTTTTTCCACCGCGACGGTGATCTCGCCGCCGGGCCCGGTGAACTTGATGGCGTTGGACAGGAGGTTGGTCACCACTTGCTTAAGCCTGTCGTTATGTCCCATAACGAAGATTTTTCCCGCGGGCGCGACGAGGTGGAATGACAGGTCCCGGTCCCCGGTCACGCTGAGGAACACCTCGAGGGAGGCCTTGACGGTTTCGACTATATCGATCTCGATGAAGTCGAGTTCCATTTTTTTCGCCTCGAAGCGCTGGAGGTCGAGGAGGTCGCTTATCAGCCTGTTAAGTCTTCCGCACTCGTCGGTGATGACGGTCAGGTATCTCTTCTGTTTTTCCTTTTCCAGGTCGTCGATCCTCTCGAGCAGGAGATGGGCGTATCCGGTTATTCCGGTCATGGGCGTGCGCAGGTCGTGAGAGACCATGTGGAGCAGGTTGTCCTTCATGGCGTCCATCCTTTGCAGTTCCTTATAGGACCTCTCGAGCTCGACCTGGGCCTTGATCTTGCCCACCATCCGGTTGAAGCCCGCGGCCAGCTCGCCCAGCTCGTCTTTTCCCCAGACCTCGACCGCGTGGTACAGATCGCCCTCCCCGACCTTTTGCATGCCCTCGGCGAGCTTTTTCACGCGCCGATGCACGAACGCCCAGAGGAAGAGGCCCGAGAGAATCTCGATGGTTACAACGGCCAGGGCCGCGAGGACAAAAAGCGTCCCGGCGCTCCGATCCATGATCGCGTCCACGTCCGCCAGGGATATCCGGGTCTCGATCATGCCCAGGACCTTTTTTCGCGAGGGGTCCGGATGACAACCGGCCGCGGAGCATGCCCTCTCGTTCATGACGGGATCGATCCTGGTCAGGGTCCTTCCGCCGCCCGGCCGGGACTCGATATAAAAGGAGTTTTGGGCGGAAGGCTTCTGGAGGGGCGGCTCGACCAAGTGGCAGGCGAGACATCCGGCGGAGGTTTTCTCGACCCTTGTCCCGATCTCCTTTTCGTCGGCGCTGAAGGATATCCCTTGCTTGCCATAGACGCGGATCGATTCCAGCCGAGGCGCCCCGAGGAAGGACGCTATCATGCCTTGCGTGGCGGCCCGGTCGTTCTCGATCATGTTCTCGCGGGTCTGGGCGATCAGTATATTATTGACGTTGCCGGTGGTCTCGAAAATCTGGTACTCGAGGTGTCTTTTATTTTCGCGCAGAATGAGGACGCTCATGGGCAGGAAGATAAGCCCCCCTATCATGAGCAGAAAAAAGAACAGCCGAAAAGCCAGCGACCTGTAAATCCTCAATACTCCCGTCTTCCCCCACCGAGCCGGGACCGGCTCTTATGGATTATAGTATAGTCAGATACAAGTGAATATGTAAAGCGGAAAGAACTGCGCGGAGCCGGCGCGCTCCCAATCGGATTCCCGGCCCGGGCCCCTCACCTGATCTTTTTGAAGAACCTTTCCCAGCGAGGAAGATAATGCCTATCCGGATCGAGGGGCAGGTGAATGTAATTGGCCGTGCCCTTGAGGTGACTCAGGGGCACGAAGCCCCACGAGCGGCTGTCATAAGAGCAGTCGCGGTTGTCGCCCATCATGAGGAGCATGCCCTCGGGGACCTCCGTCGGCCCATAATAATAATAAGGCGACGACACGTGTCTCGGGTCGCAGTGGAGAACGGAATGGACCCTTATGTCCCCGTCGCTTTCAAGGTCCTCCTCATAAAGCTTGTACTTGGAACAGCACCCGCCGTGCTCGCCCAACGGGCCGTCGTAATCCCCGACCATCACGTCCCTTTGCATCTTGTCGTTCACGTAGAGTCTTCCGTCGGCTATTTTGATCTTGTCACCGGGCAGGCCGATCACGCGCTTGATATAGGCATCCTTCGAGTCGCCCGGCCGCCTGGGGTCGCGGGGAAAGAGGAAAACCACCACCTCGCCCCGCTTGGGAAGTCGTCTTATCCAGAGCTTCTTGGCCAGGATGACCAGCTTGTGCCCGCCTATGTTGAACTCATACCGGGGCGAGCCCTCCTTATGCATTTTCGCGATCCCCTCGTCGGAAAAATCGGGGTCCAGCCTGGGTACCCATATCGAGGGCCCGAAGACCATCTTGTTGACCAAAAGCTGATCGCCAATAAGGAGGGTCGGGATCATGGACCCCGAGGGTATGCGGAAGGGCTCGAACACCAGCCACCGGATGGTAAGGGCGATGGTCAGCGCGATAACCAGGGCCTTGAAGGTTTCCCACGCGGCGTTGGGACGGTAGGGAAGAAGGAACTCGTCCACGTGGGAGGAGTATCGGTCGAGGATTTTCTCGAGGTCCTCATCCGAGCCGGATTTATAGGCCCGCCTCAACTCGTCCCCCAGCTTCTCGGCCTTGTCCACCGCGTCCTGGTCCGCGCCCTTCTTTCTCGACCGCTTGAGAACAAGACGCATGTCCTCGAGTTCCCTTTTTGCCCGCTTCTTAACCGCGCGATCGCTCATAAATAATTCAGCCTCCGTTAAGTCACTTTAACGCGTTCCGCGTCGGTCCCATTATACGGCCAAAACCGCGCCTGAATAAATCGGCTCACGATCGGGACTTGAACCCGGGGTTGACGCACCAGGGCGGGACCTCTCCGCGCATTCCCGCCAGGAGGTTTTGCGCGGCCATCTGGGACATGGTGTCCCTCGTCTCGATACTGGCGCTTCCCAGGTGAGGAAGGAGGACCACGTTGTCCAGGTCCACAAGTCCCGGCGTCAACTCGGGCTCGAGCTCGTACACGTCGAACCCGGCGCCGGCTATTCTTTTTTCCCTCAAGGCCCTGACCAGGGCGGCCTCATCCACCACCGGTCCCCTCGCCGCGTTGATCAGGTAGGCGGCCGGCTTCATGAGCGCCAGTTGTTCCTCTCCTATCATGTGCCTCGACTCGTGGTTGAGAGGGCAATGGAGGGTCAGGTAGTCGGAGTTTTTAATAAGGTCCTCGAGGCCGGAGTAAGCCGCGGGGATGGCCGACTCTTCCTCCGGCGCCAGGCGCCTTCGGTTGTGGTAGATCACCTTCATGCCAAAGCCGATGGCCCTTCTTGCCACGGCCCGTCCGATCCTGCCCATGCCGATTACGCCAATGGTCTTGTCTTTGAAGTCGCCGCCCACCAAAAGGGTCGGGCTCCAGCCCCGGAACTTTCCCGCCCGGGTCATGGCGTCGCCGGGAACGATCCCCCTCGCGACCGCGAGGATAAGGGCCCAGGTGAGGTCGGCCGTGGCCTCGGTGAGCACGCCCGGCGTGTGACCCACCGCCACGCCCCGGCGAGTGGCCTCGGCCACGTCGATGTTGTCATAACCGACGGCCATGGTCGAGATGCACTTGAGACCGGGTCCGGCCGCGTCCATTACCTCCTTGTCCATGGGGTCGGTCAGAAGGCAGGCTATGCCGTCCACTCCCTCGGCCATCTCGAGAAGAGTTTGCCTCGGGATGGGAAGGTCCTCCGCCCAAAGGACCAAATCGCATTCGTCCGCCAGCATGGCCATGCCCTTGTCAGGCGGCCTTCTGGTTACCAGCGCCTTCCACTTCTTCACTTGATGCTCCAGCCTTGATATGGCGGCGGTTCAATATTTCCCGAATTCCCTGGCGGCCTTGACCATGGCCACGTAGTTTTCCGGCTTCACTCCCGGGTGGATGGAGTTGGAGGAGCTTAAAATATAGCCGCCTCCGGGCGCGGCGGCCTTGATGGTTTCCTCCACGCTCTTTGTCACCTCCTCGGGCCCCTCGAAAACCAGAAGGTAGCTGCAATCGATATTGCCCAGGATGCATAGCCGGTCGCCGTACTTCTTTTTAATCTCTCCTATGTCCATGCACTGGGGCTGGATGGGATGGACGCCGTCGAACCCGGCCTCCATCAGGCTGGGGAAAAGGGGCTCGAGGTCGCCGTCGCTGTGCTTTACGATTTTGCTTCCCTTCGAGTGGACCAGGTCCACGATCTCCTTGTGGTATGGCCCGATGAACTCGTCGTAATGGGCCGGGCTCATGATGGGTCCCCTGTTGTAGGCCAGGTCGCCGTCCATGAGTATCCAGTCCGTGCCCTTGTCGAAGGCTATCTCCACCACCTCGAGGCAGTAGTCGGTGACGATCCGGGCCAGGGAGTGGGCCAGGTCCGGGTCCAGGATGTAGTCCATTAGCAGTTTCTCCATGGCGCCTCGAAGGGACCAGGAAATCTTGAAGGTGGCCTGCATGTCGAAGGTTATGGCCTTGTCCGGAAAGGACGAGCGCAAAACGTCAAGCATGACGAAGTCCTCGTTCTGGGGCTTCCTCATCTTGAAGTTCTTAAGGTCCGACTTGTCGCGGATGGGACCGTCAACGGGCATGGGCTCGCCCACCTCGCTCAAATGATAAACCACGCCCATGCCGTCCTTCATGTGGTCCTTGTCCACCCTCTCCCTGCCCACGAGACCCATGGCGGTCACGCCGTCGAGATCGAGCTCGCGGGCGAAGGTCACCAGGCCGGCCAGGATCATGAACCTCTCCTGGTCCGTCATGTCCATTACCAGCTTGACCTCGGGCAGCTTGCCGGGCTCCATGAAGCGGCTGGCCAGCCCGATGATGGAGGCCTCGTTAAAGGCCAACTCCCAAATGGGAACCATGTCGGGTACGCCCCGGTCGAGAGCGGTCATGATCCTTTCCTTGTTATTCATCGCTTGTCTCCTCCTTAAGACCGCGGGGTTGCCCCTCCGCGGTCTCCGAATACACGGCGCCAGGTTAACGGGGACGTTCCCCTACCCTCATCCAGCGGCTCAAACCGCGCGGACAGGCGAGCTATCCGCGCCACCTATATTTTCTTTTCTTTTATTTTATGAAGACTTAATTGTCAAACGCGAAATAAAAAAGGCCCGGCTTGCTTTAGCCGGGCCTTGGATCGATTAAAATCGCGAGAACGCTTTAGATGTCCACCTTAACTCTTTTACACTTGGCAACGGCCTGCTTGGTTTCTTCCTCGCTGATCCGCACCAGCTTGGTTTTGGTCTTGGTGTCCTCCTCCTTGGCCTCCTGCTTTAAATAGTACGTCTTGTCGGCCTCGGCCTTGACGGTGATGCTGGACTTGTTGACCGATTCCGAAACCACGGTGTGGCTGCCGGGATCAACCTGCTTGACCAGGTATTTGCCGCCTACCAGGGTCCCTACTTCCTCGCCGTCAATAAGGACCTTGAAGGGAACTTCCCCGCTTTTCATATCCGGCCGGACCACGTAAATCAGGGCCTTGCCCGGGTCGGGCTCGTCCAGCTTCACGCCCTTGGCCACGATCTGGTTGGCGCCTTCCGGCGGCTCCTTGGGCTGCTCCACGTCGGGCTTGGTGCTGGTGGCGGGGCATCCGCCCGCTAAAAGTGCAACGGCGGCCAGGGCCAGGATTAACGATCTATAAACTCTCATTCATTTCCTCCTTGTGCGTTTCCTCGAAAAATGGGCCGCAACCGGCCTCCCAAACGGACTTCATTATATAATCAGGCGGCCTTTTTCGCAAAAGAGCGCTCCTGGGGCGAGGGGCGTCTTTGAACGATATGGCCGGGAATCCGGGACCCGGGGCTTGCCATCATGGCCATATGGTCTATAATAATGACTCCAGCGCGTTTGATTGTCACGGACAATTCGGCGAGTTTTATCTTCGACCCGGTGAGTCGGAGGCGCGCTATCCATCAGCGGGGAAAAGATTCGATAGAGTTGAAATAATCTAGGAGGAGACATGAAAAGGTTTGAAAACGTTTGGTTTATAGCGGCGGCGTTTTGTTTCGCCCTGGTATTGGCGCTTGGTACGGGCTGCGGCAAGGACAAGCCCAAAGATAGCGGCGGTTCCGCCGGCGGCCCGGCGGCCCACGCCCCGGCTGGTGGATCGCCTTCGGCTCCCGCCGGCGCTCCCGACGCGGGTCAGGCGGGCAAGTCCTCGGGCGGCGACATGACCGCTTACCACTACGTGATGGAGGGCAGCCATCCGGTGGAGGGTAAAAACCGTATCGACATGAAGGTGGCGGACGGCGGCAAGAAGACGAACGTGCAGATGAGCCACATGGAGAACGGCCAGTGGGTAGTGGACATGTACATGATATCCGACGGCCAGTTTTCCTATCTTATGGACCCGAAAGCCAAAACCGCCATCAAGGCGCCCATTAACGAGGAAGCCATGGAAAACATGCCCGAGGGCATGATGGAGGCCCCGACCTGGGACTCCTTCCTCGAGCAGACCCCCGGCGTTAACGCCTCGGAAAAGGGTTCCGAAACCATCAACGGCGTCAAGACCAAGGTTTACGAAATCTCCATGGAGGGCAACGTGGCCAAGTACTACGTGGATTCGGACAATATCATCCGCCGCATCTCGGGCAAGGAAGAGGGCGTCGAGGGAGAGATGGTAATGGACGTGGTTACCTTTGACAAGTCTCCCAAATTCTCGGAAGCCGATTTCACTCCCCCCGCGGGTTACCAGATCATGGACATGTCCAAAATGATGGAAGGCATGGGCATGCCCGAGGGCATGGAACTCCCCGAGGGCGTGGAAATGCCCGACATGCCTCAATAAAAATAAAGTCTTCAATTCGGCGGCCCTTGCCATTGGCGGGGGCCGTTTTTTCGTATTCATCGTTTTCAGTTGAATCCCGGCGCGGGTGGGCGGCATCATAAGTTACGGGCATGGTTGGCTTCGTTCTTTAACTGGTTGTAAACAATTTAAATTAGCGGTCGTACGGAAAAAAGTAGAAAAGGGCTTGCATTCCCATGCAAAATGTGTGTATATTTGGGTTTCGCGGGTTTATCCCGCTTTAAATGCAGTGCCAAATCAAGTCAACTTTTTTTAGACCGGGCCTTATTATTTTAAAGAAAATACTTGCAAACCAAACATAACTTGGTGTATAATTAGTTAAAATTAATTTTCAGGCCTGGTGAGAACTTACGCGGAAGTGGAAGCGAATTGGGGGCGCGGTGCTCGGCGATGAACGCGATATCATGTTGACTGGTTGGTTACGCTAGGAAAGGGGCTACAACGTGGGAATCAGACTGGCTGCTACACCGGTGGACAGAAGGCCTGCGGGCGCGATTAAAAGACGCCCGAAATCTTTCTTTACCGATTTCAGCTTTTCCAGACGCGGGACCTACCTTCTTTACGCGCTCGGAATTTGTCTCTTCGTATACGCCGTAATCGGACTGACCAAACTTTCGGCCATGTCCGAGGCCAAAGCCGCTCCCATGTATGGCATGGGCGGCATCATGGAGAGCCCCGCGGCACAAGAGTGGGAGGAACAAAAGGACGAGGCGGTCGAGTCCCAGTTAAAACAGTATTCCTACACCATCGCCACCAATGACAACCTCTATACGGCCCTTCAATGTTTCGGGGTCACCCAGGCCCAGATACTGAACTGGTGCGAGGTGGCCAAGGACGTGTACGATCTTGGCAACTTAAAGCCCGGCCAGTCTTTCAACCTTTACGAGGCCGATGACAACCAATACTGCAAGCTCGAGTTCAACATCAACAAGACCGAGCGGCTTATCATCGAGAAAGACGAGGACTCGGGGAAGTTCGCGGCGCGGCGGGAAAAGTTCGATAGCCCGGAGGGTCCTCCTGAGATAGACGGCTCTCAAATAACGACCTCGATCACCGACGCGGCCCCCAACTGGGTGGACCCGCAAACCGGCTATTGCTATTACCGGGGCACGGTAAAGGGGACCTTTTACGAGTCGGCCGTTCGCGCCGGCATGTCGCCGGGCAAGACCATGGCCATGATCAGGGTATTCTCGGCCGTGAACTTCAGCCGCGACCTTCGCGACGGCGACAATTTCAGCGTGCTGGTGGGACCGTCCGAGTCCCCGGACAAAGAAGGTCTCATCCTGGCCGCCATGGTCGAGGCCAGGGGAAAGCCCCATTACATTTTCCGGTACGAGCAGGACGGACAATCCTATTATTTCGACGAGAGCGGGACCTCGAGGAAGAAAGCCAACCTCATCTGTCCCCTCCGTTACAACAGGATATCCTCGCCTTTCACCGAGAAGCGGTTCCATCCCGTCCTTAAGAAATATCGGCCCCATCACGGCGTGGACTACGCCGCCCCCGTCGGGACGCCGGTCAAGGCCGCGGCCGACGGCGTCATCACCAGGATCGGCTACAGGGGAGGATACGGGAAAGCCATCGAGATAAAGCACAATAAAACCTACACCACCCATTACGCTCACCTCTCGAGATACGCCGGCGGCATGAAGGCGGGCAAGAAGGTCTCCCAGGGCCAGGTCATCGGGTACGTGGGGTCCTCGGGCCTCTCCACCGGCCCTCACCTGGATTACAGGGTCTATAAAAACGGGGTCGCCGTCAATCCCCTCAAGGTCACCTCCATGCCGGGACCGTCGGTCAAGGACCGGGCCGGCTTTAATAAAGTCACGGCCGGCATGAAAACCGAGCTTGCAAAGCCCCTTCCAATGGGACCCGGCAAGCCCTGGCCCGCGGCCCCCGACGCGGTCGCCAAGGCCAATTAAGCTCTCCACGATAAAATCCCGTCCCCGCGGGCATATCCGGACAATACCTGATACAATGAATTGGCGAACGTCGTTTCGCCGCCCTTGATAACAAGGGGCCTAATTCAATAGATCGGGCCGGACCTCACGCGGTTGTCCCGCCGCGATCGCGGGGAGAAGAAGTTGATCCTTGATCTTCACGTCCATTCCAAATACTCGATCGACAGCCCGGTAAAGCCGGAGGAGTACGCCAGGCTGATTATCGAGTCCCGGGACGAGTACCATCTTGACGGCTTTATTTTAATGGAGCACAACTACTGGGTCACCGACGACGACGAGGACCTGGCCGCCCTTTCCTCGGAGTATGGTTTGACCATCCTGGCGGGTTCCGAGGTGGATACCTTCTGGGGACACATGCTCGTCTACGGCATGACCGAAAAGGTGTATCGGACCGTTCGGGACGGCGAGAGAAGGAAGCAGGACCCCCAGGCCTTCGCCGAGCTTTGCCTCGAGGAAGGCGCCGCGCTGGTACCGGCCCACCCCTTCAGGGGATGGCTCGGGGCCGGAGACAGGGCCACCATGCTGGCCGGCGTCAAGGCCATCGAGGTCCTCAACGGCGCCAACTCGGACCTGGAAAACCTGGCCGCCATGAAGCTGGCCTCCCGCCATGGGTTCTTCGGCACCGGGGGATCGGACGCCCACTTCCTGGCCGAGTTGGGAGCGGCCGCCACCTATTTCCCGGAGGACGTGAAGAACGTCGGCGACCTGGCGAGGATGATCAAACAAGGAAAGTGCAAGGCCATCGGCCGGGAAACGACCCTCTCGATGAGCGGCCGGGCCTAGCCGGCCGGGCTTTCTTCAAGCCGTCTTTCCCGCCGTTGTCGCGTAAAAATCCGGACCGCCCCATTCAAGGCGGTCCGGTTGCAAAGGATTGCGCGCCGGGCGCTTGTTCAGGAAAACCTTTTGATGGTGGCGTAATATTTTACTCGGTTGAGAAGATGAAGATATGTCCCGTTCTTGACCAGATGATCGTCCGCGCCCGCGATCATGGCCAGCTTCTCCAACTCCTCGGCGTCCATGTCCGAATAAAGGATGGTAGTGGGAAGAACTCCCAGGTTCTTCTTTAAAACGTTGATGAGCTTCTCGCCCGTGATCGCCGGCATGTTGACGTCGAGCACGAGCACGTCGGGATCGAAGTCCCTGATTGTATTCGAGGCGCCGATAACGTAGTCCAGACTCAGGACCTCGTAGCCCATGAGGTTGAACATGGCGCTCATGTCCGCGATCCTCATTCTGTCAGAATCGAGAATGCAGATCTTGATTCCATGGCCCGGGAAGCTGGAGGGTTTGGTGTGGCTTAAATATTTATGGTCCGGGGAATAATTTAATAACGGCTTCGAATCTTCGATTTTATTAATGGATTCTCTCATGGCTGTAAACTTCCTTGTAGCGGCGCCCGGGGTTAAAAGGTTTAGGCCCTATGTTGTATGTTGCAGGCTGACTTCCCATTGTTTAATTGCCTTTGTATAGTGCAAAGGCCTTGCCAAAATCCTTGCTCTTTTGTATATCGCTAAATCGCCGATATCTTTGTCATTATCAATATTGAGAGCGGGTTTTCTCTATCTTTGCCATACCTTTTTGGAAGAGCAATGATGGGACTATTAGTTTTTTGAATAGCCTGGATAAGCTTGGAACAACTATTTACCGGGCGGTAAGGAAACTGAAAAATCTTACAAGTAAAGGCGGGCCACGCACTCGATATGCGCGGTCTGGGCGAACATGTCAAGCGGCGTGAGCGACTCGAGTCCGTACCCGGCGGCCGCTAGTATGGCCAGGTCCCGCGCCAGGGTGGCCGGGTCGCAGGAAATGTAAAGAATATGGGGAGGCTTAATCTCGGACAATAGGGCGACCTCCTCTTTGGCGCCCAGGCGGGGAGGGTCCAGGACGACCAGGTCCGGCCGCGCCTTGTCTCGGACCTCCGCGAGATATTCCCGGGCCGGGGCGTTGACGAAATCTACCCTTGCCTCGGAACTCCCGGAAAAACGCCGGCGGCCCAGCTCGGCGGCGGCCGGGTCGCTCTCCACCGCCGTCACCTTGACGCCTCGTCTCGCCAGCCGGCCAGTCAGGTTGCCCGAGCCGGCGAAAAGCTCGAGGACTTCGGAGGCCCCGGTCTCCTCGGCCGCCCGGCCCACCATCCGCTTCAGGTTCTCGTTCTGGCCCGGGTTGACCTGGGTGAAGGTCGGGACCAGGTCGGTACGTATCCAGTCCGGCCCCGCCGCGCCGGCCTCTCCCGGCCTGAATAAATAGTTCCGTTCTTCCCCGCGTCCGGACAAGTGGAGCAGCACCTTGCCGTCCTCCCGTAAGATGGGCTCGGCGCTGGAGGCGCGGACCGTGCCGAGCAGCCCCTTTATAAGGGGGATGACCCGATTGATCTGCTCCACGGCCAGGGCGCACTCGTCAAGGGGCACGAGCTTTTCCTTGCCCCTCGAGTAGTATCCGACCTTTCCCTTTTCCGCGGCCAGCCTCACTCGGGACCTGTAGCCGTAGGCGAGGGGAGAGGGAACGCACGCTTCCGGCTCGATTTCGATTTTCGCGATCCGGGCCATGGTCTCGGCGAGGATGGATTTTTTTATCTCGAGCTGGAGGGAGTACTCAGCGTGCTGGAGAGAGCACCCGCCGCATCGGCCGTACAGGGGGCAGTTGGGCTGGACCCGGCTTTGCGAGGGCTCGACGATCCTCGATATGGCGGCCCTTCTCGGACCCTTCCTGGCGGGAAGCAGCCTGAGCTCGACCTTTTCGCCCGGCAGGGAATAGGGAACGAAGATCACGCCCGCCCGGTCGCGGGCAAGGCCGTCGCCCCCGCCCACTATCTTTTCTATATTGTAGGTACCGGTCCCCATAACGTCAGGCGGGAGTTTACGCGCCGGCTCCTTTTTTTGCAAGCGGCGCTCAGATGGTTTTAGTCGTTTCCTTGTGGGTGAGGCCGGTCTTGACTTTAGCCTCGGTTTCCTCGATTTCCTTGACCGCGGCGCGGTACATGTCGGATGACGGCTGCTTGGCCGTGATTTCCTTCAAGGACTCGTCGAAGGCGCTGATCGAGCTCGAGAGCTCATCGAACACCCTCGAGGTTTCCGACTCCTGCATGGGGCTCTCGGCCGTGGTCAAAAGCCTCGAGTAGGTATTGGAAAGCTGGAGGCTGAAACGGTTGAGCCTGGCCACCAGCCGGTTCCTCTCCTCCCTGAGCCGCTCGACGTTGGCCAGGTGGTCCCGCGCGTGGCCCAGGGCCGTCTCGTATTCCTTTTTCATCTCGAGGTCGGAAAAACCCTCGATCTGGACCTCGATCCTGGCGATCTCCGTCCTGATCGTGCCCTCCTGGAACTCGGGCTTGGCCAGCATCCGGTCGAGCAGGCGCAGCCGGTCCTCGATGACCTTCACCTGGCCCGAGAGGTTTTTCACCTTGTCGGGCGTGAGGCCGGGAATGTTCTCCTTTTTAGCCGTCTTCTTCAGGGCCTTGAGGCGCTGCTTGATCTTGGCCATCTGCTGCTCGTAGGGCAAAAGGCCCATCCTTTTCTTCGACATGGGAGACTCTCCCCTTACTATCCGGACCGGGTTGATCACGCCATAGGTCCGCCTTAAAAGATAAGCGTTGTAGTAGTAAAGGAGGACCCCCTCGATTATCTCGTTGACCAGGGGCAAGGGATCGGCCCCGATAAAGGGCATGATATCCACCAGGAAAACCAGCATGAAAATACCGTCGAAGAAATAGTGAAGAGGGAGGGGAATTTTATCCGCCACGTCCGCGGCGAAGCCCTTTACCTTCTCCACTCCCTTGTCTATGTCGTTTTGTTTCATGTTCACCATTATAGCGGCTGGCGCCCGGTTCGCAACACCGAAAAAAGAAAAGGGCCTTTTCAATTGACACTTACTGGGCTTGCCTGTAGAATAACCCTGGAAAAGGCGAGAAAATTCCATTGGTGTATTTATTTTCTTTTAATTTTAAGGAGGTTCGAAGTAATGAGTGACGAAATCAAAGACGCGATAGTGGCGTATCTTGAAAAAAGCACGGCCAAGGGCAAAAAGAAGCTCTACGCCAAGGACATCACGAAGGGTCTGGAGTCTTTCGACAAGCGTGAAGTGAAAAAATGCTTGCAGGAAATGCTGAACGATAGCGACAGGGTGGCCTACTGGTCCTCCGGCAGCACCACCTACGTCATGCTCAAGGAAGAGTGGGAGAAGTTAAAAGCCCTCGAGGAAGAAGGCTAACAATCGATCTGACTTGGTTTTTCCGCCTCCTTTTTCCCATGCCCAGCGCTGGAAAAAGGGAGGCGGTCGTCGTTTATTCTCCAAACAACCGCGCCGTTTCCATTTGCGGTAGGTCCCTACCGTTCCTTTTTAAAGGCCCCTTTATAAACAAAGGGAAGGACCGCCGCGCCTATGACCCACCTGGCCACGTTTAGCGCGAACTGAAGAAGAAGACTGAACACGAACAATACCTTGGGCTCGATAAGGTATTTAAAGAAGAACACCCAGCTCGACTGGGTAGTCCCCAGCCGGGCCGGCGTAATGGGTATGCTGCTCACCAGGATGGCCAGGGGCATGAAGGCCAGGACCTGGAGGGGAGGCGGGGATTGCCCGTAAATCCAGAAGGCAGGGATGGTCAGCCCCAGTTGCCACAGGGCGAGAACTCCCTTTATCAGCAGAAGGACAATCATGTCCCTGGTTTTGATGGCCTCGAAAGGATAAAGGATATTGTCGAGCTTCAGGCGGCGGACGACCCGCCTACCCATCTCGCTCCTTATCCCCAGCACCAGCACCACCAGGCCGGGCCAGGAGCAAGTAATGACCACGAGAGCGACCGTGAGGGGCCCGCGCTGCGCCGGGTCGTCAAAGCCGGTGAGAAGCAGGATGGGCAAAAAGATGGTGGCGGCCAGGACCATGCCGTAGACCTCGACGAGGAATAAATATGTCACCATGCCCGCGGCCTTGCCCGCGCCCAGCTTGTATTTTTTGACCACGTAGGCGGCGAGGCCGGCCTGGCCGAAGAAGGTGGCTATCGAGGCCACCAGCATCATGGCCAGCCGGACGAGGACCAGCTCCCGGTGGTTGACCTTGACCTCGAGGCGGGAAAAGCCGTACCACATGGCGGTCCCGTCTATGATAGCGACGCCGGTGATAAAAAGCAGGGCGAGCGAGAACAGGGCCGCGGCCTGTTCCCATTCGAGGTTTTTAATCTCGTCCATGATTTCCCGAGGGGGGACCAGCTTGAGGAGGGCCCAAAAGATAAAAACCAGGGCCAGCCAGGGAGCGACCTTTCTGATTATTCTCCCGAGCGTGGATGGGACCTTAACCGCCTCGCGATCATCGGTCCTTTTCGTCTGGTCCATCGGCCGTTCTTTCGTAGGCCTGTTTTTTAAGCAGGTAAAGAAGTTCTTCCTGGTTCTGGCGGAGCCTTCCCAGCATGTCCGCCATGAGGGCCGTCACCATGAGCAGAAGTCCGGCTATGACCAGGAGGGTCCCGCCCGTGAGCAGGGACTGGAAAGGCGAGGTCTTGCCATCGTAAAGCCAGTGCACGAATGGTACCGAGGCGGAGGCCAGGCCAAGGGCCATGACCACCAAACCGATGCCGCCGAAGAAATGAAGCGGCTTCGCGTCCCTAAGCGAGAAGAGGATAATGGACCCGGCCCTGACCGCGTAGCGGCTGATCGAGCCGGCCACCCGGGACTCGCCGAACTCCCTGGTCCCGCGCACGGGCAGGGGGACCTCGGCCATGCGCGAGCGCTTCCTGGCCAGGTCCAGGAAAGTCTCCTGGGTATAGGTGAAAACGCCGAACAGGTTGAGGCGAAGGGCCGTATCCCGCGTGTAGGCCCGAAAGCCGCAGGAAACGTCGGTGAATTTCCCGCCCGTGACGGCGTTCACGATCCATACCATCCACTGGTTGCCCAGGAACTTGATCCGGGGCATTTCCGGGATAAGGTCCGGGTCGCCGAAGCGGGTGCAGGTGACGAAGTCGGCCTTGCCCTCAATGATGGGACGGATTAGCTTGGGTATGGTCGCGGGATCGAACTGGCCGTCGGCGTCCATGTTCACGATCACGTCGGCGCCTGAGGCCAGCGCCGCCTTGACGCCGGTGGCGAAGGCGGCGCCCACTCCTCGATTCTCGGAGTGCCGCTCGACCCGGGCGCCCTTCTCGAGGGCTATCCGAGACGTGCGGTCCGAGGAACCGTCGTCCACCACTATCTTTTCGATCGCGTCGATGCCCTCGATCCGGGAGGGAATCCCGTCGAGCACGCCGCCGATGGTCATCTCCTCGTTAAGGGCCGGCAGTATAATGGCAAGCTTCAATGAGGCCTCCGAACTTCCGCCGGTCTCAGGAGAGGCTCCCTTCCTGCAGAAGGGTCTTGACCGTCTTGAGCAGGGAACCAGCCACCACCGGCTTGGTCACGAAGGCGTTAACCCCCATGTCCCTGGCCTTGGCCATTACCTCTCCTCCGCTCTCCGTGGTGACCACGACGATGGGAACGTTACCGTTCCTGGGGTCCTGGCGCATAAGACTAATAAGCTTCAAGCCGTCCATCAGCGGCATGTTGATATCGACCATGGCCAGGTCGAAGGACTCCGACTGGACCTTCTTCAGGCCGTCAAGCCCGTCCTCCGCCTCCACTATCTTGACGTCCGGTATGGAACGAAGCGAAAAAACCACCAGTTGCCGCATGGTCGGCGAGTCTTCAACCACTAATATTTTAACCGGCATGTTTGGGACCGAGTTTACCTAATGAGTAACCAGGTCGAGGAAACCCTTTATCGTTTTCTGTTTACGTATGGAGTCTCCATATAACTTGGCGCTGAATATGGCCGTGGCCGCGTGGGCGGCGAGAAGGCCGAAAAGGTCGTAGTCGACCTTTAAAAGCTTTTCCTTTTGGGGAAGAAGCGCGTACACCACGATTACGCCTATTACCTCGTCCTTGATCTTGAGCGGCACGCAGACCATGGGGTGATGAACGTCAAGAGGAGCGTTGCGGTCAAAGGACTTGCGGTAATAAACCTCGCCGCTTTCGGCGCCGCTCCCGATGATGCCTTCTCCCATTTTGACCTCGGAGAGGGCCTCGATGGGAAGGCCGACCGCCCTTATCGGCTCGAGCATTCCCCTTTTCTCGTTCAACATGAGGATGCCGAAGTTCTGGGCCCCGATAAGGTTGATGACGATCTCGGAGATGATCTGGAGGACCTCGTTAAGATCGAGGCTCGAGTGAAGCTGGTAGCTGGCAACGTAAAGGTTGGCCAGGTTGCTGTTCTCGAAGGCTATTTCCTCGTACCGGTTCAGGAAGTCCTTGTTTTCCTCCTCGATCTGACGGTACTGGTTGATGATGTCCTGCTTCTCCCTCTTAAGTTCCTCGAGCTTTCGGACCAGGCTCGACTCCTCGGGGTCCTGCATGCCGTCCGATAAAAAACTCTCCCTGTCCGCGATAAGGTCGTTGACCCGAGACTTGAGACGGGAGTTCTCCTCCATAAGCTCCTTGGTGAACTCCGTCACCTTGCCGTACATCTCCAGGAACTGCTGGCCCTTCGTAGCCAAATATGCCTCCCTATCGTCCACGCGCCCGCCCGGGCGCTATACAAGGAAAAATCGAAGTTTCCCCATCCCTCATTCCAGTTTATATCAGATTATTTCAACAAGCAACAGATAAAATCCCTCTCCCGGCAATGGCGGCCCGGAGGACGGGCATGGAGCCGGCCGGAATAATCAGCCTTTCGATCCCTCCTCGATCGACTCGATCCGGCCGTCTCTTATCCTGATAACGCGGTTCATCCTGTGGGCCAGGGCCTCGTTGTGAGTAACGATCAGCAGGGTTATTCCCTTTTCCCGGTTGAGCCCCAGCAATATGTCCTCCACCATGGCGCCCGTGGCCGCGTCGAGGTTGCCCGTCGGCTCGTCCGCCAGAATAAGGGCAGGCTCCATGATAATGGCCCGGGCGATGGCCACCCGCTGCTGCTCGCCGCCGGACAGCTCTCCCGCCTTGTGTCCCAGCCGGTCCTCGAGGCCCAGCTCGGTAAGGATTTCCGTCGCCCTCTCCCGCGCCTCGGCGGGAACCACCCGCCCAATCAGGGCCGGCATCATTACGTTCTCCAGGGCCGTGAACTCGGGAAGAAGATGGTGGAACTGGAAGACGAAACCCAGGCTCTCGTTGCGGTAATAGGCCAACTCCCTCGAGCTCATGTCCCTTAGGTCCGACCCGCCGATGATCACGTTTCCCTCGCTGGCGTGCTCGAGACCGCCAAGGATGTTGAGAAGCGTCGATTTGCCCGCGCCCGAGACTCCCACCACCGCCACCGACTCTCCCTTGCCGATGTCCAGCGTGACGCCGCGCAAAACCTCGAGCGACCCCTCGAAGCGGGAAAAGGACTTCCTTACATCCACCATCCGCACCAAAACGTCGCCGCTCATCACTCGTACCTCAACGACTCGGCCGGCTTTATCTTCGAGGCCTGCCAGGAAGGATATATGGTCGTCACGAAGCTGAGAAGCATGGCCCCCAGGCTCACCCCCGCGATGACGAAACCTGAAATCTTCACCGGGACCGTGCCGAACTGGTAAACGTCAGCCGGCATCTTCAATAAACCGAACTCAATCTGAAGCCAGCACACGAAAAGTCCCAGCAGCACCCCGGCGATGGCCCCGAACAACCCGATGGCCGTTCCCTGGGTCATGAAGATCATCATGATTCCCCCGTCGGTGGCCCCCATGCTTTTCAGGACCGCGATGTCCCGGTACTTCTCCATCACCAGCATGAGGAGCATGCCGATGATGTTGAAGGACGCCACCAGCATGATAAGACTAAGGACCAGGCCCGAGAGTATCTGCTCCATCTTCAGCGCCGCGAAAAGCTGCTGCTGCTGGTCGATCCAGGTGCGCACGATGTAAGGATACTGGATGGCCTGCTCCACCCTCTTTCGCGTGGCCGAGACGTTATACACGTTGTCCGTCTTCACCTCGATCGCGTCCACCTTGTCGCCCCGGTCAAAGACCTTGCCCGCCGTGGCCAGGCTGACCAGCGCCACGTTGGCGTCGATCTCGTAAAAACCGAACTCGTAAATGCAGCCCACCCGGAAGCGCTTGGCCTTGGGCGCGAAGCCGTAGGGCGTAAGCTTGCCCTCCGGGATGATGACCGACACCTCGCTGCCGTGATAGGCCCCCACCTGCCCGGCCAACTCCGTGCCCAGGGCGATCACGGGAAGGGGCTCGAGAAAGCTCGAGTCGCCGTCCGCCGGCTCCAGCTCGGACATGCTTCCCTTTATCACGTGCTCGTCCAGGTTCATGACGCGAGGCGCCGTGGCCAGGTCTATGCCCCGGATCAGGGCGCCCTCCTGGCCGTGCGGGCCTCGAACCAGGACCTGGCTCTCGATGAAAGGGCTCGAGCCGGTAACGCCGGGCACGGCGTCGAGCTTTTCCATGATCTCCTCGGGGTTGGCGATGCCCGAGGACCGGGTCACCACGATGTGGGCGTTGAACCCGAGAATTTTATCCCGCATGTAGTCCTGGACCCCCAGCATGAAGGAAAGGACTATTATTAAGGCCGCCACCCCCACCGTGACCCCCGCCACGCTGATAAAAGTGATCACCGACACGAAGGTCTGCTTGCGCTTGGCCCGCAGGTAGCGAAGGCCAATCATTATCTCATATCGCATCCATATTCCTCAGGAAATCAAAACCCGGACCCAAACCAGGATAGCTATCCAGCGCCGACTGGCGCGGAGATAACGCTCATCCAAATCCAGCGGCCAAGGCCGCCCGCGCGGCAAGGCCGGATGAAATCGTAAAACAGCCGCCCTCCAAGACGGCCTGAGTTGTAACCGCAAACCGTGGAGTCGCCATTTCTGACCCCAATAAATAATAAGGGAGGCGGGGCATAATGACAACTTCCCCGGCGCGGATAGGCGTTCAAGTAGGATGGCGGCGAGCGTCCAGGCGCAAGATGGCCAACTCCTCCGGGGTCCCGGCGTGACCAAGGACCTCGGGCGTGAAGGACGAGGAAGCGGCCCTGACCCTGGGAACTGGGGCAAGAAATAATCCGAGCTCCGTCCCCTCGCCGGTGCTTGGAAGCCGTGAAATCGGAGGCGACCCCCTCATTACGATAATCGGCGTTCCATCGGTCCTTGACAAATCGGAAGCCGATCATCTACTCTAAATGAAAGGAGTTCGTAATAAGGCACGAGAAGTTATATGAACATATACTGATGCGCCGGTCGGACGTTAACGTCCCTTTTGACGACCTCCGCTCATTGCTTGCTCGGATTGGGTTTGATGAAAGGATCAGGGGAGATCACCATATCTTCACCATGACCGGGGTCGAGGAAATCCTTAACCTTCAACCTCGAGGAGGTAAGGCCAAGCCGTATCAGGTTAAACAAGTACGGGCCTTGATTCTGAGATACAATTTAAAACTGGAAGAATAGCCATGGATGCAAGGTACGAAATCATCATTTTCTGGAGCGAGGAGGACCAGGCTTTCATCGCCGAGGTCCCGGAACTTGCCGGCTGCATGGCGGACGGCAAGACCTACCAGGAGGCGCTGACAAACGTCGAGGTTGTCATTCGGGAATGGATTGAAACGGCCATCGAGCTTGGACGCGTCGTGCCGAAACCTCGGGGCCGATTGGCGTACGCTTGAGAAGATTTTTACCGTAAAGTCCAGGGAACGCCACGCCGGCGCTTTTACGCCCTTATAGCAACCATCCGGGCTTCCCCCCACTCCTGAACCGGCCGCGCCGGTTTTATCTTTCGCTAAAGGGTCTTGGCCTCCGCGTATCCTCTGACGCCGAGGTCGAAGGCTTTCATGTTGAATTCCCTTTTTTTCTCGTCCTCGAACACGTCGGCGATGGCCTGGCGGAAGGCGGCGACCGACACGGGCAGAAGCTCGGACCCGGCCAGGGCCCCGACCATGACCACGTTCTGCGCCACCAGTGTGCCCAGCTCCTTGGCCAGCTCGGTGGCGGCCACCACCTTGGCCCCCTCGACCAGTCCTTTGATATTGTCGAATAGCTCCTGGAGGGGAGGGTACTGCTGGGCCCCGGTGAGCACGCCGATGGGATAGTTGGGCCTGGGGTTGAAGATGACCTTGGTGTTCTCGTTTCCGTAGTCCACCAGCACCCGGAGGGTCTCGAGCGGCTCGAAGCCCACGATGATATCGGTTTGTCCCCGCGGTATGAGGGGACCGTACTGGAACTCCTTGGAGAAGCGCACGTGGCTCATGACCGAGCCTCCCCTTTGGGAGGCGCCATAGGTCTCGCCGATGGAGGCGTAGAAGCCCTCGTCGATGGCGGCCGTGGCCGTGAGCTGGCTGGCCAGGATGTTTCCCTGTCCTCCCACTCCCGTGATTATCAGGTTGATCGGGTCCTTTGCAATAGCCATTTTGATTCCTTTCCTCGATACCGGACGCCGGTGGGTCAGGCGTTTTCTTCCTCGATCTTGATCGCGCCCTGGGGGCAGATATTGACGCAAAGGCCGCACCGGGTGCAGACCACCTCGTCGATGGTGGCCTTGCCGTTCTCGGCGTCCCAGATCAGGGCGGGACATCCGAAGACCCTCGAGCAAAGCCGCATGCACCCGCAGTGATCGCCCACGCAGACCTCGGGGTCGATGTAAACCCGGGGCCTGGGCTTCTCGAGCTCTCGCCCCTGGATGAGCTGGCACTTGTGGCGGAAGATGAGCACCTTGAGCTTGCCTTCCTGAAGCGCGTCGTACACCGTCGCCACCGCCTCCTCCAGGTCGAAGGGGTCCACGATCTCGGTCTCGATGCCGAAACCCTTGCAAACGGCCGGGATATCGAGGGGCTCGACCGTCTCGCCCACCGCGTTCCTGCCCGTGCCCGGGTGCGGCTGGAAGCCGGTCATGGAGGTGGCCGTGTTGTCGAGCACGATATAGACGAAGTTCGACCCGTTGTACCTGGCGTGGGCGAGGCCCGGCAGGCACGAGTGGAAAAAAGTCGAGTCCCCGGCTATGGCGATGACGGGCTGCTTCATGTCCTTAAGCTGGCCCAGACCGTTGGCGTGTCCAATTCCCGCCCCCATGCAGGAGAGGTTCCGGGAAAGGGCGTACCCGGTCTTGGTCACGCCCATCGAGTAGCAGCCGATGTCGCCCAGCACGAAACCGTTTCGGTTGTCGAGCTTGAGGGCCGTGCGCATGACCCAGAAGCTGGCGCGGTGGGGGCATCCGGCGCAGAAGGCCCATTCCCGGGTGGGCAGGCCGAAGCCGGAGAGCTTTTCCTTGGCCTGGGCGAACTTCTCCGTGGGCTTGGGCCTTCCCTTCCCGGTGATCTTGCCCAGGATGTCCTCGACCACGTTCACGTCCATCTCGCCCGCGCCGGGTCCCTTCGGTCCGGCCACGTGTCCCGTGCGCTTGCCGTATATCTTGGGAACGTCCAGTTCCTCGAACACGCCGGAGGCCGCGATCACCTTAACGTTGTCCTCCAGGAAGGGGTCGATCTCCTCGATAATGACCACGTTGTCCGCGTGCCACAGGTGCTTCATGATCAGGTCTTTGGGAAGGGGCCAGGTCGTGCCCACCTTGAGCACTCCCACCTCGTCCTTGAGGCCCATCGAGCGGATGGCCTCCCAGGCGTACATCGAGCCCGTGCCGCTGGTGATGATAATGGTCTTGGCGTCCTCGGGCCCGTCGTAGCGGTTAAAGGGGGAACTCTCGAACTCCTGGCGGATGGCCTCGTTCTTGTTGATCAGAAGCGGGTGCATGATGGGATGGGCCAGGAAGCGGTCGAATTCTCCCACCTCGGGCGAGCGGGCGCGTTTCGGCAACTCCCCCAGGGTCACGTTGCCCCTGGCGTGGGATATTCGGGTGACCGAGCGCACGACGGCGATCAGGCGGTGCTTCTCGCTGAGCTCGAAGGCGTACTTGACCATCTCCTTGGCCTCGCCGATGTTGCCGGGCTCGAGCAGGGGAAGCTTGGCCAGTCGGGCGTGGGCCCTCGAGTCCATCTCGTTGGTCGAGGAGTGCGCCGCCGGGTCGTCGGCCACCAGGAGCACGACGCCTCCCTTGACGCCGGCCAGGTTCTGCGTGTTCAGGATATCGGAGGCCACGTTGACGCCGTTCTGCTTCATCGAGGTGAGGGACCGAAGTCCCGCGAAGCTGACGCCCACGCAGGCCTCGAGGGCTATCTTCTCGTTGACCGCCCACTCGGCGTGGTGGCCGAAAACCCTCGCGGCCCGGGCCAGGACCTCTTGAATCTCCGAGGCGGGAGAACCAGGATAACTGCTGGTAAAGTCCACGCCCGCCTCGAGGGCCCCGCGGGCTATGGCCTCGTTGCCCATCATCAACACCGTCTTGCCGGGCGAGTCGAGAAAAACTGGGTTCATGGTTTGCTCCGTTCTATTTGTTTTTCGGCGTTATGCCGTCGATCGAGCAGCCTGTTGACAATTACCGGCTGAAGCTGGGTCGAGGAGGAAAGGGACTCGATCTTTTTTTCGCCGCGCGGTTATTCTTTCCCGCCGGGAAAGGGCGCGCAAGACGCCGATGCGGGCGATTTACCTATAGTACAAAAAAACCCCATGACGGTCAAAGCACAAAAATCTCCAAATTGTCCCGCTCGGTTTGAAGACTTGAATGGAAGCGCTCGGGCGGTTAAAACGGGACGGGCCAGGATAAATAACTCCCGGCTCCGTCCCGGGTCGACCGCGAAAGCCTCGCGCTAAATGGGGAACATATAGCCGAGCTTGATCTGGAGTAGCATGACGTTTATCCGCTCGTCGAATTGATAGTTCCAGCTATCGCTTCCGCCTTCCGCGTAGGTTACGTCGATGGTGGCGTCCCCGTAATCGGCCATGTGGTAGCTGAGCTCTCCGCCCACGTAGAAGTTGTCGATAAAGTAGTTGGCCCCGATCGCGGCCCTATAGCCGACCACCGGGTCCACGTCCGCCTCCCACTCGTCGCCATAGGCGCTTCCTTCCATGTAGAACCAGTAATAGCCGCCGCCAAGCTCGGCGTAAAGGTCCAGGGCGTCCATGGCCCCGTAGGTCCCGCGGATATTAAGCGCCAGATAGTCCTGGCGCCACTGGTCCACCTCGAAGGGTACCCCACCGATGGTCGTGTCGCTGCCGTCTCCGGTCCCGCTGCCGTACTGGAGGCTGACTCCCACGTTCTCCAGGAAGTTGTAGCCGAGGTGCACGTACTCGAAGTTGAATCCCTGCTCGAGGTCGGTGGCCGGGAGTTGTTCTCCAAGTTGGCGGTAATAGGTCAGGTCCTGGTTGGCCCAGGCCATTCCGCCCCCGGCGCCGAGGAATATCCCGGTTTTCGCCTCGGCGCCCAGGATCGGAGCCGTCATCGCGATCATAAGGATCGCCAAAAATGCCAAGCCTTTTCTCGATAGTTTTTGCATCGCTCCCTCCTATGCCTTCTTGCACTCGTTGTTAGATCCGGACAATTTACCGCTGAAATCTTGCCCTTTTTCCGCCGGCCCTTTTTTCTCCCCTCGATCGCCGGCCGGTCAAGGGGACATTTTCCCTGGCCTACCGTCCGGTAAACGCGCCAACGGCCGTAGCCCCTGATTATTAAAATCCCGGGATTACGGCCGCCTCCAATTTTATTGCCCCTTTATTGGGCGTTCTTTTTAAAGAACGTTTAGCCTTGCTTTTCCACCGCCGCTTTTTCGGCTTGGCTAATCACGAGATAATCCCTCGCCTCGCGCTCTTCCGAGGCCAGGGCCTGGAGCGCCCGCTTCTTCTTGCCGAGCGAGGCCTTCCTTAAAAGCTCGATCCTTTCCTCGGGCAGGGGCTCGACCTCGAGCTTTCCCGCCGCCTTGGCCGCCTCGATGGCCGCCGCTCCCTTTTCGGTCCTCGATATAAGAGTGTTCCAGTCCTCCTTCCACTCCGTGCCGCCCACCGAGATATCGGCGAACTCCGAGGTGAAATCGAAGCAGATATCGCAGGTTTCCCTTCTGAGCGCCTTGATGGGCTCGTACTCGAGGTCCCTTGCGCCCTCGTCGGTCACGACCACGAACCGGTTGTAAGGCACGTCCACCTTCCTGGCGGCCTTCATGTCGATCTTGTCGGCAAGGTAGGCCGTCAGGTCCTTGTAATCAAGGCTCCACATGCAGAAAAGGCCCAGGACGAGGGATATCTTCTCGCCGACCTCCGGCTCGATGGCGATCCTCTTGCGCAGGGAGATGACCTGACATGGCCTTCCCACCACCGCCAGCCTCGAGCATTCCCGAAGCGACTTGTCCAGGATTTTCAAGGTGGGGCAGCCCGTGTACTTCGATCCCGAGGCCGCCAGGACCTGGGCGGGGGTCCTGGCCAGGACCGGCTCGGGCAACAGGCCGTACCGGCCCGACTCACCCGCCAGGATCGCGCCGTCGATGGTTCCCGATTCCATGCCCGCCATAATCAGCGAGGTTATGGTCCCGCCGTATTGTCCCTTTTCCCGGACTTTCTCGTCCGTTCCCCTCGACATGAAAACGCCCTTGTTCGTGCCCAGGGCGTAGTCATCGCGAGCCTTGCCGAAAACGGACTGGTTCAGCGACTCGGCGTCCACCACCGATCGCGGACAGACCTCGTAGCAGCGGCCCTCCGCCAGGCCGCAGGGCTCCATCAGGACCACCCTCTCGTGCATCTGAATAAAATATGGACAAAGCCCCATGCAGCCGCCGCAGGAGCAACAAAGTCCGGGCTTGACCACCCTGGCCTCAAGGTCCTGAGGACCCTTTTTAAGCGTTAATTGCAACGTAGTACTCCCCCAAGATTTTTGATAATTCTATCCGCTCGCCATAGGGCAGTCAAACGATCGAACGCGAAACCCCTACGCCGGAGAACCCTCGCCAACGGATTTTTACGCCTCGATGTCCCGCCGCCGGCCGGGAAAGGCGCGATTTGGCCTTAATTGAAACGGATGGGAAAAGAGTTATTATAGTAATTAATCGAGGAGATCATAGCCCTTATTGAAATCACTTTGCTTCACGCGTTTTTCTCAATAGGCCTTTAATTTCCGATATTTTGGGAGTAATCCATGCCGCGGCGATTGAAAATACTTCTCAGTAACTTCCACGGGGCCTTGAACACCGGTTCCGGGGTCCAGTTGTACGCCCTGGCCAAAGGCCTGGCCGAAAGGGGACATGACGTCAGCGTAATCTTCAATTACTCCAACGCCTCGGACCTTCTCCTCGAGTCCACCCTGGACAAGTTCGAGGCGGCGGGCGTCCGCCTGATCAGGTTCCCCTTCGCCAAGCTCAAGTATTCCTTTACCCTTCCCTCCATTTTCGAGCTGGGCCACTTCCTCTACCGCGAGCAATTCGACCTGGTCCACACCTTCGCGGGCATGGACCTCAACTTCTTCTTCATTACATATCCCTTTATTCCCCGGACCGTTATAATCGCCAACCGCGGCGTGTGCTCGGACCTGGACGTCTTCAACGGCGTCAAGTACCGTATGCCCATGGTCTCCCGCGTGGTGGCGGTCGCGGAGGGGGTGGCGGACTCGATGGTAAGAAGCGGCGGCCTTTCCCGCGAAAAGATCGAGGTGGTTTACGGCGGCATCGACCTTGAGAGGTTCGATCCCGAGGTGGACGGGGCCAAGGTGCGCGAGGAATTGGGCCTTGGCATAGGCGACGCGGTCATAGGCCTGATCGGCAAGTTCAATTTTTCTCCGGGTCACATGAAGGGCGGCCTCGAGTTCCTGGAGGCGGCGAAGCTGATCGAGGACCGCCGGGAGATAAGGTATTTACTGGTGGGCGACGTGGACCGGGCCGATTTCCTCAAGTCGGCCGCTCCCCTGGGCCTGGAGGACCGGTTCGTTCTGACCGGTTTCCGGGAGGACGTGGAAAGGATAATCGCGGCCTGCGATTTCATCGTCTGTCCCTCCATCAAGAACGAGGGGCTGACGGGAGTGGTGCGCGAGGCCCTGGCCATGAAGCGGGCGGTCGTCTGCACCGACGTGGGCGGAAACCGGGAGCTTGTCTCGCAGAACGAGACCGGTCTCATGGTCCCTCCCGGCGACCCGGCCGCCCTGGCCGAGGCCATGCGCCGCCTGCTGGACGACCCGTCCGGGCGCGAGAGGATGGGGGCCGCCGGCCGCGGCAAAGTCGAGGCCATGTGCGGGGACATGGTCCGTCTCGAGAGGATCGAGCGCATCTACGAGGAAACCGTCGAGGCGCCGCCGAGGATGAAGGCCCCCGCCTCCTTTAACCGCGCCTTAAACGCCATAGTCTCGCGGATAATGTTCGGAAAGAATGAAATCAAGTACCGCTTCGTGGACCTCGGCGGCGTGGGCAAGGCCTCCGGCATACTAAGGAGAAAGGCCTCGAGGAAAAAGGGACCCAGATTATTGGATGACGGCGGCGTATCTCCCGGGGCATGCCTCGACCCGGCCCGCCTGGATGAAGGGCAAGAAGTCTCGCGTGACGAAAGAAGGAGAACGAACAAAGATAAGATTAAAAAGTGGGCCGCGAGAGCGGCGCTGATGGCCGCGATAATCGTGCCCATGCTTATCTGGCCCTATTTTTTTTGGGAACTGTTCCTGGCACCTTCGCAAAGGCATAACGCCTCCGGCCGTCTCGATAATCTCGTGGAAATACGCGACCCCAAGGCGCCCCGTATCGCCTTGCTCGGAGACTGCCGCGGCCACCTGGAGGCCCTGGAGGGGATTTTGGAGGACGCCCGGGCAAGGGAAGCCGACGCCGCGATTATCCTGGGCGATATCGTGATGAAAGGAACGGCGGGCAGATACCGCTTCGTCAAGCGCGAGATCGATGAGGCGGCCGGGCCCATGCCGGTTTTCGCGGTCATTGGCAACCACGACCTTGACGGCGGAGACGGAGGGGACGGATCGAGGCTTTTCGAGAAGTTTTTCGGTCCCACCCGATTTTGGCTTCGCCATGGGAACCATTTTTTCGTGGCCATAAACAACGTCCAGGAAAAGGTCTGGCAAGACGAACTCGAGTGGCTCCGCTCGGCCCTTATGGACAACGCGCGGGAGGAAGACGAAATATATCTTTTGCTTCATATGCCTCCCAGCCTCGAGGGCTGGGAGGGTTTCCACGGCATGTCGGCCAAGGATTCCGAGGAACTTTGGAGCGTGATATCCCGGTATCCCAACTTGAAGATTTTCGCCGCCCATATCCACGAGTACAGGGAGTATTCTTTTCACGGGATACCGGTGGTGGTCACGGGCGAAGCCGGAGCTCCCCAACATAAAAAGGTCGCCGAACACGGATACGTGCTACTCGACTTAGCCGCGGACGATCTCATAGCTCATAAGGTCAGTCTCGGGCGCGTGTCCAAGGGCGATCAGTTTATCGAGACCTTCGCCTTGCGGGACTTCTTTTGGGGATGGCCCTTTATTACGGCCGCGGCGATCATTATCAGCGTCCGCGGGAAAAGGCGAGGCCGCTGACGCGACTTTGCGAGCGACGCGGCTATCTTCACGCCCTGATGGCTGCTCGCATGAGGTTCTCGATCGAGAAATCGCCGCCGGTCGCTTGGGAGAGGACGCTCTCTTCCCCGTAAAGCTCGGTCACTATTTGTGATGGCTCCATGCCCGCGGCGTGCTTTTCCTTAACGCGGGCGATAAGTTCCTCGAGGTGATCGGCGCATCTTGCAAGCGCCCCTTTTCCGTCGTCGACGGTTCGGCCCAGCGAGGTGAAAAGGGTGAGGCTTTCCACCTCGAGTCCGGCCAGGAGTCTCATGGAGGCGATGGTGGGGACCAGCTCGTCCTGCGGTCTTACTCCTCGGGGTTCCTCCTTGATGAAGAGGTCGCCCGTAAAGGCCCATCCCCTTTCACGCTCGAACAGAGTGACGTGGTCGTCCGAGTGGCCGGGAGTATGGATGACCTCGAACCTGAACCTTTCCGTCTCGACCTCGTCCCCCAGGGCGAGAGGCTCGTCCAGGTCGGGGTATCCCCAGATCAGCTCCTGATATGGATGGAGGGGAAGACGGCTTCCGATAAGAGGTATAGCCAGGGAATGGGAATAGGACTCGATATTACGCTCATCCTTCAGACGCTTGTTGGCCGCCACGTGGTCTTCATGGAAATGGGTATTGACTATCTTGTCCACCTCCGTGCCCGAGAGAAAATCCATAAACTCATCCACCACGTGAGCGGGACCCGTGTCGATCAAAAGGCCGTCCACCAGGTATGAGGCCACCCAATAGAGGACCGAGCCGCTTATCTCGCGGCCCATCATTATTTTCGCGACCTCGCCCGATTCCTCGATCTTAAGCATCGGCTCGCCTCTCGAGAACGTAATAAGCCCCATCGTCCCTTTGGCCCGCCCGGATCATCTCCGTCACGACGAAGCCCATTTTAAAGGCCCGTTTCATCAGGCCGCCGAACCGGGCCAGTTCCTCCCGGGCGCCGGCGGGGTCGGTCGCGGCCCTTTTATCCAGCCCCGAGGGAATGGCCGCGAGCAGTACGGCAGCCTTTTCCATCGCCGACCCGTCTTCCAACTCGAGGCCCTGGCCGGCCAAGCGAGCGAGCGGGGATTGGCCGTATCGGCGGAGGATGTCCTCCTCCGTCGGGATTTCCCCCCCCAGCCGCTCGGCGACTCGGGCCGAACCCAGCCGCCACTTGATGAGGAACCTGTCCGTGGGCAGGCCGGGGTCGAAATTTCCGCCCATGCCGCCGTAGAGGTCTTCCAAATAATTCGAGCACTCGGCCCCGAGTTTCCTGAAATTGAAGTTGGCGTTGGCTTGTTGGAGGGGATCGAAGGTCCAGGTGACGAGGCCGACCCCTTCCCTTTGAGCCAGGGCGGCGTGGACCCGCTTGGCCTCGAGCCCGATTCCCAGCGACCGGTATTCCCTCTTGTAGCCCATGAAGTTCGAGTGGTGATGATAGCCCCATTCCCGGGTAAAGGCGGGCATGACGTACACCAGCCCCGCGGGGTCGTCATCCAGGTCCACGCCCAGGAAAAGGCCTCCCGTTTTGACCGTGACCACCGCCTCGTGCAGGGGTATTTTATCGGGATCGGAAAAGCCCCAGATTTCATTTAAAAGATCGAGATACGGACCCAGTTCCCTGGCCCTTATAAGTCGCTTGAATACCAGGCGCCCGTCTCGAAGCCGTTTTTCGAATACCGAGTCCTTTTCGGTCTCCACAAATCCATATAGCTCTTCCATCTTCAATCCCGCGTTTACCAGGCCGCCCCGTTAGCCTTGAGAAATTCATGTCTGTCGGCCATCGCGGCGAAGGCCCTGACCGCGTCCTCCAGGGTCGGGTAAAGAGGAGATCCGCTCTCGATGATCCGGAGCAGTCCCTCATATCGGCGCCGGACCGCCAGCCGGGCCACGGACGAGGTCATCAGGAAGGGCTTATCCCACTTGGTGGTGAAATCGCGGAGGGCCTCGCAGTACTTTATCTCGTCATTCTGGCGGCTTTTAAGCTTGTCCTCGAGCGCCTCGTGGAAGTCATGCCTGGAGTTGACCGCGTCGAACATCGAGTAAAACCAACCCACGCCCAGCAGTATCACCCCGTCCACCTCCCCGCTTTCCATTAATATGGGTACCAACTCCCTCGGGCCGCCGTAGCCGAGTCCGGCCACCATGTCCACCGGGTTGTTGGGCGCCCACCAGGACGGAAGCTGGGCTTTCAGCTTTTCGATCGTCTCGTCCGAGAACTTGACCAGGTCAAGGCCCATCCTGGCGGCCGCGTCCGCCGCCATGACGCCCAGTCCCCCGCCGCCGGTGACCACGCCCAGCCGCCTTCCCTTGGGTAAAGGAGTATTGACCATGGACGCCGCGGCGATAACCGCCTCCTCCATGCTCTGGGCCCGTTGTATTCCCGCCTGCTTGCAGGCCGAGTCAAAGACCAGGTCCGAGCCCGCCAAAACGCCGGTATGGGACGCCGCCGCCCGTGAGCCGGCCTCGGTGCGTCCGCTTTTCACCACGATCACCGGCTTTACAAGGGCCGTCCTTTTCGCGGCCTCGAAGAAGTCACGGCCCGAGCCCACGCCCTCCACGTACATGAGCACGACCCGGGTGTCGCTATCCTGGCGAAAATAATCCAGGTAGTCGGACCAGGTAAGGTCGGCGCAATTGCCCGCGGATATGGCCTTGGAACAGCCGAAACCCAGCTCGGCCAACTGCTCGGCCAATACCGTGGCAACGTTGCCGCTCTGACTGACAACCGCCACCGAGCCGGGATCGGGCTTGAACATGGGCATCCAGGGATGAAGCCCGGACTTGGGAACGGATATGCCCTGGCCGTTGGGACCGACCAGAACCATGCCCGCCCGGCGGGCCTCCTCCAGCATCCGGTCCTGGAGACCTTTGCCTTCCTCTCCCAGCTCCGCGAAACCGGCGCTGATCACCACGCCGGCCTCGACTCCTTTTTGGCCGCACTCGCCGATGGTCCGGGGCAAAAGTTCGGCCGGTATGGTGAAGATGGCAAGGTCCACGTCGCCCGGTATGTCGGTCACCGACTTATAAGCCTTGAGACCGTGGACGGTTTCATCCTTGGGGTTTACCGGGTAAATCTCGCCCTGGTAGCCGCCCGATCTAAGGTTATGAAGTATAATGCCTCCCCATTTCCCGATGTTATTGGTCGCGCCCACGAAGGCGATGGATTTGGGGGTGAATATTTTTTCCATTTTATTGACGCGCCGGTCCACTTTTACTCCTCGTTAAAAAAAATTACGGGTAAGATTTTAGCTGAGATAGGTCTTTCGGGCAAATTTTTTAGCGGTCGGGAAAAATTAACATGGAATTGCTTCCCCTTCCGCTTTACCAAGGGGAACGCGGAAGGGGAAAATTTTTGCGGAACGAGTCTTCAAATCAGATGATCTTTTCGACCACCACTTCCTCTCCCGTGTTAAGGAGGGCGTCCGCTATCGACTGTTTTGGAATGACGATCTCGCCCGCCTCGACGTCGGCCACCTCGAGAGTGGCGTGCAGGGAATGGAGTCCGCCCAGCCACCACCTCTTATCGGAGACGTAGACCAGGTCGCCGGCGCGGGCCTTCATCTTTTCGGCGTCGGCTTTATTGAGACGCGCGATGACCGTGACCTCGGCGCCGGTCTCGTCGATCATGGTCTCGTCCGAGGATCCCAGCTTGACCCTGATCTTTTCTCCCTCTTCCATGTCGTTGGGCTCGGACCCCTTGAAGAAACGCTTGGCCTGCCTGATGCTCCCGACCCACAGTCCCTCGATCTTCTTCTCGTCCGTGTTGGGCCAGATGAAGGTGGAAACTACTCCGATCAGGGTGCAAAGGGTCATGCCGTAGAGGCCGCGCATGTAGATGAGGGACTTTTGCATTCCCGACTCCATGTCCATGCCGTGGATCATGGCGAAGGGCTTGATGAGGTCGTCATACTGGATCGAAACGGCCATCAGAATCCCGCCCACCAGCATGGTCAGGAATGCGGCGCGGGGCGAGAACTTTTTCCATAGAATGCCCAGGATGATGGTGGTGATAATGGGAGGACTCACGGCGGCGGTAAAGGCCCCGTGGGCGTCGTAGATCGATCCGAAGCCCATGTAAATGGGGACCAGGGCCAGGCCGCCGAAGGTAAAGACGATCGAGAAAATCCTGGCCCAGGCCAGGTAGAACTTGTCCGACCTGTCCTTGGCGATGAAGGGCTTGAGAATGTCGTTGACCGCGATGGCGCTGACCGCGTTGATCAGGGTATCGACCGTGCTCATGAGTGCCGCCGTGATGGCCGCCAGGATAACGCCGAAAATTATGTCGTTTTGTACTATGGCGGCGGACACGAGCACGAAGGCGTTATTGGGATCGATATCCTTGCTCATGAGCCCGTAATGCTGCATTGCGCTCCCTATCCAACCCGTGTCGGCCACGGAAATGGCGGCGATGGGCATGAGGATCAACACCACGGCCACGATGGCCTTCCTTCCCTCGTTGACGCTCTTGACGGCCAGGAACCTCATAATAAGGCCTTGGTTGGCGAAGTAGAAGAACATGGACGAGCCGAAAAAGTCCTGCCAGAAAATGCCCACCATGGGAAACGACCCCGGCCGGTTGAAGCCGGAGAACGGAAGTTGGTGAGACTCGGGCATGCCTTTCCAGAAAGCCGCCATACCGGACATGCCGTCAACGTGCTGTCCCAGGTAATGCCATCCTAAAAGTAGCAGGGCAACGCCCACGACAAGGAGCAGGAGGCCCTGCACGAGGTCGGTCATGATAACCGCGGTCTGGCCGCCGAAGGTGACGTATATCCCCGCCACTATGGCTATAATGGCGGCCCACAGAAAGCGGGAGACTTTCTCGGGCCTGTCGCTGTAGACCTTGACCTTCTCGTCGTCGGCTTTCCCCTTCAACGCCTTGGAGATGGGCACGGGCATTCCGTCGGCGTCGACCAGGAAGTCTCCATTTTCGTCGAGCAGCTTGTATTTTTTTTCCTTGACCTCCTTGACCGTGACCAGCTTAACCAGTTCGTCGGCGGAGTACATGGAGGCCACTTTTTTATCGAGCGGGGCAATCTTGTTTACCGCCAGTCCCAGAGTGTAAAGGTTTATCCCGATATAACCGACCATGTAGATCATAATAAAAATAATGGCCATGACGCGGGTGGGACGGTTGAACCTCCTCTCGAAGTACTCGGGGATGGACTTGACGCGGGAGAAGTAAACGAGGGGCATCCATCCCAGGATGAAGAGCGGGATCAGGAACCAGTCGTTCAAGTAGGTCATGGTCGAGCTCATGCCGAAGCTGAGTCCTCTTTCCGAGTACTTGATAAAGGAATAAGACCCGACCACGGTGGCGACGCAGGAAAAGGCGATCAGCCACCAGGAGAAGCGCTGTCCCGAGAAAAAGAAGTCGTTGGTGCTCTTGGTGTTTTTTCCGAAGATGCCCCCGAATCCGAGCACCATGACGAAATAGGCGATCATGACGCCGTAAACCATGTACATGTTCAGGTTGGCAAGATGTTGGCTCGCGGTCATTTTATTTCCTCCCGGGATTTATACGTGGGTGGCGAAAAGTATCCACGCCGTGTGCATGATCAGATACCCGGCGAAGCCCACGAGAAGATAGATGAGGGCCCGCCTGTCCGAGGGGTTTTTCGGGTCGCTCGCCCCCGGCCGGAAGCAAAGGTAAAGGGTAATGAAAAAGAACAGGCCTCCAACGATGTATTGATAGGCCAATTGAAGCCAGTTGCCGTCCATGTCGGACCTCCGAGAAGTTGGGGCGGGAGTAAATGTCCCCCGCCGGTTGCCGAATCGATCCTGACCGGGATTAACCTAACATTCATGGCGAGACGGTTCAAGGCCCCCTTCGGCCTCGATCCCATCCCGATCAATCAGTTTACATCTTTTTCGGGAGACGAAAGATTAGTTTCAGGTTATTTTTTTAATGAGGGCCGTCTTGATTTTGAGGGACTCGACCTTGTTGACCTCGATCTTGAAGCTTCCAAGCGTCAGCTCGTCGCCCGCCTTGGGAAACCGGCCAAGGGAATCCGTCACGTATCCCGAGAGGGTGGCCACGTCGTCGTCCTCGAAGCGCATGCCCAGCCTTTCCCGCAGGACGGTCAAGGGGGTCCTGCCCGAGACCTCGTGGACGTCGTCCCCCAGCGGCCTGATCCAGGGCGACTCGTGGTCGAACTCGTCCTGAATCTGGCCCACTAACTGCTCGAGAACGTTCTCGAGGGTAATTATGCCCGAGACCGATCCCACCTCGTCGGTAATCACGGCCATGTGGATGTGGGAATCCCTGAACTTGCCCAGGATGACCTCGAGGTTTTCGTCCTCGGGCGACACGATTATCTCCCGGGAGATGGAACGCAGGTCCACTTTCCCTTCATCGCGAAGCACCCAGAGCACGTCCCGGACGTGGACCACGCCCAGTATCGAGTCCAGGTCGCCGTCGCAAACGGGATACCGGGCAAAGGGATTGCGCCGGGCCTTGGCAAGGTTCGCCTCCAAGGGGTCCCGGATGGAAAAGTAGACCACCTCGTTGCGGGGGACCATTATCTGCCGGGCCTTGACGTCGGCCAGGCGCAGAGCGCGCCGGCTGATGATCTTCTCCTGCTCGCTTATATGGCCGCCCCTGGCCGACTCGGAAAGCAACATCCGGAGCTCGGCCTCGCTGTGGGCCAACTCCTCCTCGGCCGCTGGAGAGATACCGATGAGTTTCAATAAGCCGTTTGCCGATCCGTTCAGGAGCCAGATGGCCGGAAAAAACGACCAGTAGAACATCCGGAGAGGAATGGCTATCCACAGGGTTGTCCCCTCCGTCCTCTGGATGGCCAGCGACTTGGGCGCCAGCTCGCCGAATACGATGTGCAGGAAAGTGATGATGGCGAAGCCGGCGGCCACCGAGACCGAGGTGACCAGGGTCTCGTTGGTGACGCCGGCGGAATGGAGCACGGGCTCGAGCTGCTCGGAAACCAGCGGCTCGCCCAGCCAGCCCAGGCCCAGGCTGGTCATGGTAATGCCGAGTTGAGTGGCGGACAAATAAGCGTCAAGGCGCCTGATCAGGGTAAGTCCGATCTTTGCCCGGAGGGACCCCCTGTTCGCCAGCTCGACCAGCCTCGTCTCCCGGATTTTTACGATGGCGAACTCGGAGGCCACGAAGAACCCGTTAAGCAGGACAAGAAAAAGGAGGGCCAGGACCTTTAAAAGGAAAATCATGGGGCATCTCCCGGTATCGCCCCCGCCCGTCCAGGGCGGACCGCCAATCCGAAAGGCTTTTTATCGAGCGCCTTATAGTGGTTGAAGTCCATCAGAGCCAGCAGATTTTCTCGAGGGCCGACCGCCAGATATGTGTGGTTATGAGCCTGGTTTCGCCGTCCACTCGCCTGAAGTACTGGTCGGCCTCGGCTATTCCTATGATGGCCCCCGGCAGGTCGTGGGAGTTGTCGTACAGCTCGAGCACGTTGCCCGGCTTGGTAAGGACCCTTTGACAAGTCGCGAAAAAGTCCGCGTAAGCCCGGCGGACGTCCTCTTCCCGATACTCGACGCCTTTTTCCTGGAGTTGGTAATAAGACCAGTTAATGCCGTTAATGGCGTCGCAGTTGATGCAATAGGGGAAATCGCCTTTTTTGGGCTTTCTGTCCCAGAGCCCATTGTCGAGTTGAAGACCCAGGCAGGAGTCGATGACCCTCTCCGGGTAGGGCATGGGCCTGGACTTGGCCTGGTATATCCACCAGAAGTGTGCGGCTCCTCCCATGTCGTTCATGGTGGGCTTCTTGTAGACGACGTTGTAAAAGGCCCGCTGCCAAAGGCCGGTATTAGGGTTGACCTCCTTGTCCAGCCAGTTAAGGTACCAGTCGAACCACTCGTCCGAGGCTTCCCCCGTCATGAGCAAGGAAGCCGCCACGCCGCCGCCCTCGTGGGACCCGACCCAAACCACGTCCCACCAAATCTGGCGCAGCCAGCGGTCAAGGGCCTTTTCGTCCCGCGTCATTGGGTCCTTCCACTTGAACGGGTAAAGAGGCTTGTGATCGAGAAGAGCCAGGGCGCCCGTCGCGTAGGCCGTGGCGTGGCTCTTGAAGTGCAAAGTCTCGTTGCCTTTCGAGAACCATCCCGTTTCCGGGTCCTGGAAAGACTGGATAATGCCCGCCCACTCGGCGCGTCCCTCCAGCGTCGTCCTTTCCTCCATTTGCCCCGAGACCCACAAAAGATAGGCGAAGTCGGCCGAACCGTAAAGATCGTAAGCCTCGCCCGGCTGATAAGAGAAGTATCCCCTCACGTCCGCGGGATCGTAGGGGAAGGCGGGATCGCGATACGCCGCCATGTAGTCGTCCAGTTGCGCCTCGAAGCCCGTGAAGTCGTAACTTGCGCCGGATTGTCTCAGATCGCTCGGGTAAAGGCCGCCGTCATCCGAGGCGGCCGGAGAAACCACCAGGCAGATGGCGACCATGGCCGCGAATAACGCCGAAGTTATTTTTTTCGTCACGTCCTTTCCCCCAAGATTGGCCCAGAGAGCGCGGCCCGGAATATTTCGATCATACCACGTCTGACTCGCGAGTAAAGCCGCCGAGGGCGCCAGGAGACGGAGGATTGGAAAAAGGAAAAAGAAAACCGGGGCGATACTGCAAGCCCCGGTCTCTTATGGATTTTGCTTAATGGCCAGGTTACTACTTCGCCGCCTTTTTCACGGCCTTTTTGGCCACTTTCTTTTTCGCCGGTTTCTTCTTCGCTACTTTCTTGGCCGGCTTCTTTTTCGCGACCGCTTTCTTCTTTACGGCCTTCTTCACGGCCTTCTTCGCCGGTTTCTTCGCCGCCTTCTTCGCTACTTTCTTCTTCGCTGGTTTCTTCGCGGCTTTTTTAGCCGCCTTTTTCGCCGGTTTCTTTGCCGCCTTTTTAATTACCATGAATTCTCTCCTTTCCTCTGCTAGCGCTAGTATTGAACTTAAAATAACATCCTATCTGATCCTTGGCGGCGGCTCGTTATAAACGTTTTAATGAGTCCTTATGTCGTTCCCCCGAAAAAAACTTACGCAATTCACGACCAAGACAAAAACATTATACCAAAAATATTCAATTGGGCAATAAAAAAATTAGCTTTTGAATAAAAAAAATCAATCCGCCTCGGCCGTCCTCAAGCTCCGTTTTCAATCTCCCTTGCCCAAGCCGGGAAACCCGCTTGCCAAGCGGCCGCGCTGGTTCGCCTCCTTTTAGTCCCACGAGAGGCGAATCATCCGGCCTTGTCGGCGCGAGCGGCGTTTTTATCTATTTCCATCTTGAAAAACCTGTTGGCCATCTCCGAGAACTGCTCCATGGTCATAATCGGGGCCGAGGCCGCGCGTTTGGCCTCATCGCTGATGCGCCCCTCTCCGACGGCCTCCCGGCCCGCTCGCCTGAATCCCTCGTATATCGGGTCCATCACCTTTTTGGCGCCCATCTCCATGAACTCGAGCATGGGGCCCATGGGTCTAACCAGTGCCCCAAGAAACTCGGCCCGCATGTTCTTGGCCGCCGCCGAGATATGGTGGATCATGGGCTCGAAGTTGTCGATCTCGCCGAAGCCGCAGGTGGAAACGAGCACTATCTTCTGTTTTTCCCCCCGCGTTCCCTTTCCCCTGCCCGGATGCCTCGAGTGCCCGTCCTTGACCTCGATGAAGGGCTGGGCCATGGTGATCAGCCTGTCCATCATGGTCTTCATCTGTGCCGTCACGCCGTCCACGTAAACCGGCGAGGCGTAGACCATCATGTCCGCGCGCCTGATTTTATCGTGGATTTCGGGCATGTCGTCCTTGTGGATGCACCTGCCCGGATGAACCAGCCAGCAGTTGAAGCAGCCCGTGCAGTAGTTGATCTTCTTTTTAGCCACGTAAACGGTCTCCGTCTGGGCGCCCGCCTCGGCGGCCCCCTCCAGAAAGCGCTGAAGTATCCTGTCCGTCGCGCCCTTGGCCGCGCGCGGGCTGCCGTTAAACGCCAGTACCTTCATGGTCTCCCTCCTTTCCCCGCGAAACCGGACCGCGAGGACAAAGCCCTTTGAATAATCGATACATTCTTACGGATCGAATCTATCAGGACGGCTTCGCTATGTAAAGGCGAAAGAGTCTTTCAGACAACTCGTTCTTGCCTCCTTGGTCCCCTCGATGGTATATTCCTCTCGTGGCCGCGGGGCGGGCCTACATCTATTCAGGGAGGAACATGACATGCCCGTTAATGAAAAACTCAAACAATACGCCATGACCCTGGGCTTTCCCCAGTCGGAGAACCTGGCCCGCGTCTTCGAGATAATCTACGATACCGAGGACGACGTGACTCTCGTGGCCGCCCTACCCGGCACGGTGGAGGAAATAGCCGGACGAGCGGGAATGCCCGAGGAAAAAGTAAGGGCCATCGTCGACAAGCTCCTTTCAAGAGGCGCCATCAGCCATCCCATGAAGCGGCCCGAGCTTTTGCGAAGATTTCCCGCCATGATCGAGCTTCGCGACGCCACCGTGCTCTGGCCCGAGGCCCCCCAGGAGTTGTTCGAGAAATGGGACGACCTGATCCAGAACGAAACCAAGGCCCTCGTTCCCGTTCTCAAGAACCTCAAGATACCTCCCATGGTGAGGGTCGTGCCCATCGAGAGGACGGTCCAGACCCAAAACCGGGTGCTGGACGTGGACGCGGCCAGGAAGATATTCGAGGAGGCCGACCTTATTACCGTGCTTCCCTGCGCCTGCCGGACGGTGGCGAGAAGGAACGGGAGGGGAGAGGACTGCCCCGCCCCGGCCGACGCCGTTTGCATGCAGACCAACGCCTTCGCCCAGGCGGTCATTGACCGGGGCATCGGCGAACGGATCACCAGGGAGGAGGCCCTCCGCCGCCTGGCCCTGGCGGAGGAGGCGGGCCTGGTGCACATGATCCGCAACAACGTGAAAAAGGACATGTTCATGTGCAACTGCTGCTCCTGCTGCTGCACGGGCCTTCATTTCGTCAACAAGCTCGGCTACGCCGCGGGCATAGCTCCCTCCCGCTTTAGGGTGGAGCTTGACGATGACCTTTGCACGGCCTGCGGGACCTGTGAGGACCGCTGCCAGTTTCACGCCATCACCGTTTCGGACAAGGCGGTTATCGATCTCGAGCGCTGCTACGGCTGCGGTTCCTGCGCCGTTTCCTGTCCCGAGGGGGCGCTCGGGCTGATCGAGGTCCGGCCCGTCGAGCATATCCGCGTCACTTGATATATAAGGCCATCTCGAGCCCGATTCGGTTTTCCGGATAATTAACTTTACATTTTGATGTAAATGTGATTAAATATTATTGTATTTTTGCGTTTACTCGCGCATATTGAAAGCGGAAGCGAAATATGTTGGTCATTGGCAGGGAAGGAGGCTGAAAAGATGAAGCGGAAGCTAAGTATGGTCATGGTCGCGGCGGCGGTTGTATTATTTGTTTCAAGCGGCGTCGCCTTCGCTCAAGTGGTTGCTCCCACTCCGGTCGCGGGCGCGGTATGTTGCTCGGACGGCAAACCGAATATTCCGGCGGGTCAGCAGTGCCTGGTGCTTCACCAGGTGGGTCCCGGCGAGAACCTTCACGTTCTGGCCGCTTACTATTACGGTGACGCCAGGGCGTGGCGGCTGATCTACAACGTGAATCAGCGGACGATAAGAAACCCCAACACCATCTACGCCGGGCAGGTCCTCCGGGTCGAGGTCCCGCCTTGTTGGAGTCCTCGTTTCGACCTGCAGGAATTTCTCGCCCTCGAGCAGAGAAGGGTCGAGGCCCTGAACGTCAAGGAAGAGGACAAGGGGCAGACGATCGTGGTGCGCGAGGTGGTCAAGCCCACGGTGACCGTGGTGGTCGAGGAAGAGGTGGACGAAAAGGACGAGACGGCCAAGCCCAAGGAGGCCCCGAAAACCGAGACCCTCGATGAAGAGAAGCCGGAAACCGAGGCGGCCCCACAACCGCCGGAGGGCGAGGGCGGCGAAGAGCTTTAATGTTTATTATTGAGGCGATCGGCAAGCCCCCACTATAACGCGGGGGCTTGTTTTTAAGGACCGGGAGTAGTTATATGTCCTTGATTTTCAAAGAAGTCAGAGGTGGAGGGGACAACCTGGCCTACGTTATCGGTTGCTCCTCCACCAAGACCGCCGCCGTCGTGGACCCCATCGCCGCGCACGACATCCTCGAGTTCTGCGAGGAAAAAAAGCTTAAGATCAAGTACGTTCTCAACACCCACGGACATCCCGATCATACCGGGGGAAACGACGTTATCGTCAAGTCCAGCGGGGCCAGGGTCATGGCCCATAAAGCCGACCGGGTGGCGAACGTGGACGCCGAACTCGAGGATGAGGACGTCATCGAGGTGGGCAAGGTCAAGGTCGGCGTTATTCATACTCCGGGACACACGCCCGGGAGCGTCTGTTTTCGCCTCAACAACAAGCTGCTCTCGGGCGACACGGTCTTTTTATCCGGCGCGGGCAACACCAGGTTCGGCGGAAGCGTCGAGGACCTTTTTAAAAGCTTCGCGGAGAAGATTCTGCCCCTTCCCGCCAAGGTGGCCCTTCATCCAGGTCACGACTACGCCGAGGCTAACCTTCGTTTCGCCAGGACCGTCGAGCCGGACAACGTGGCCATCGACCATAAGCTCAAGGCACTGAAGGACGCCATAAAAAAGGACGAGACCCTTATCAGCACGATCGGCCAGGAAAAGAATTACAACCCCTTTTTCAGGTTTGGAAATCCCGAGCTTATCGAGAGCCTGAAGGCGGAATATCCGGACATCTCCAGCGACGACCCTCTTGCCGTCTTCCGCCTCATCCGGGAACTTAGAAACAACTGGTAGTCTCCAAGATCGAGGCCCTATTAACCCGCGCCCCGGAGGACCGCATGAAAGCCGCGTCTTCTAAACCCCGCGTCCTACTGATCAACCCTAATACGCTCAAACCCGCCGTGGCCCCCATCGGACTGGACCTCATCGCCGGCGTCTGCGAAAAGGCCGGGGTCGAGGCCGCGCTCCTCGACCTTGCGTGGGAGCGGGCGCCTCTCAAGGCCATCGCCCGGGCCGCGGACCGCGTTAATCCCCACTTGGTCGGCGTCAGCGTCAGGAACGTGGACGACTGCTACTACGCCAGCCAGGCTTTCCTCCTTCCCGCCGCGAGAAGATATGTTCGGGCCGTGAAAAAGGCCACCGACGCTCCCATCGTTGTGGGGGGCGTGGGTTTCTCCGCCATTCCCGGCCCGGCGCTCGAGTACCTGGGCGCCGACTTCGGGATCAGGGGAGACGGGGAGGACTCCTTTCCCGAGCTGGCCAAAAGGATCGCCGGGAAAGCCGGTCCCGAGGGGGTTCCGGGGCTGTTCACGCCGGGCTCGAAAGTCCCGCCTCCCGCCAGGGCCTCGGCCAAGACCGTCGCCGATATTATTCGGGGAGCGGTGGACCAGGGGAAATATTTCCGGCTGGGCGGACAGGCGGGGATCGAGACGCAGCGCGGCTGTCCGGGCAAGTGTACCTATTGCGCCGACCCCGCGGCCAAGGGCAAGGTGACAAGGTTCAGGGACCCCGAGTCCGTAGCCTGGGAGATGGGCCGGATGGCGAGGATGGGCGTAAACGTCTTCCATCTTTGCGACAGCGAGCTGAACATTAAGAGGAGCCACGTCGAGGGCCTGTGTAAGGCCGTCATCAAAGCGGGACTCGAGAAGAAAATCACCTGGTACGCCTACGCCAAGCCCAAGCCGATGGACGACGACCTGGCCCGCCTCCTGAAAAGCGCCGGATGCGTCGGGATCGACTTCGGGGCCGACTCGGCCTCGGCCGAGGTGCTCCAATCCTTTAAAAGAGACTTCGATCCCGGGGACCTGGAAACCTGCGCCCGCGCCTTAAAGAGGGCCGGCATCGTCTTCATGTACGACCTGCTGCTGGGCGGGCCCGCCGAGAGCCGGAAAACTCTCGAGAAGACGATAGGGCGCGTGAAAAAAATCCGGCCCCACCGGGTGGGCGTGAGCTTCGGCGTCCGCCTCTTTCCCCAGACCGAGCTGGGAGAGTCGGTTATAAAAGCCGGCCCCCTGGCGGAAAACCCGAGCGTGAAGGGAGTGGTCCAGGACAACCAGGGACTGTTGCGGCCCGTCTTCTTCGTTTCCGAAAAGCTCGGGCCCCGCCCCGAGGCCTATCTTCAGAAACTGATCGGCGACGACCCCATCTTCCTTTTCGCCTCCAGCGAGGAAAAGGACAGGAACTACAACTACAACGACAACGCCCCCCTCTGTCGCGCCATCCGCAAGGGCGCGAGAGGGGCCTTCTGGGACATCATCAGGAGGGGAGTGTAGGCGAGGTGAAGGATATCAAGCCGATCAGTTAGTAGTGGTTTGCGAATTGGGGAAACCATCGAGGAAGGAGTCGATGGTTTTGAATAACTCTTTCAGGTCCGAAAATTTTTCTCCCAGTTCGAGATATATCCTAGCGTAGTCCAGCAGGGAGACGACGGTTTCGACGGTGCTTTTGCTTTTGTTATAGGTTTTACAGCATAGGCCGTAGATGTTTTTCAAATCTTCCGCTGGATGGGGTCTTTGCATCATGTCATCCGCTCTGGGATCGAATCCCATTTCGGTTTTAATTTTTTCAATTGTCAGTCTTGAGTCCAATTTCTCGAAATGCGAGTACTCCGCCAGGAACCATGCCTCGATCTCCATGATGGCCAATACGAATTGCGGAGGGAAAGGGATTATTTCCTGGTGAGAAGAGAGCCTGGTCCTTAATTGAGTTATTTCTTGAAATGAGAAGTTTGGGTATACATCTCTAATGCCCACAATTGCCTTGTAATTCTTGGATATGAGGGAATTGTATTGATCATTGATGTCAGAGGCGACACTTTGTTCACCAGTCGAGTCGACTATAAGCACGTAAAAACCGTCTTTTAGGTTCTTCGATATCGTTTTCAGACTGATCATTCTTCGAGGATAGCTTGAGCCTCCCGTGGCTTTTCTTCTATCGAAGACAATTCCGATATTTCCCGCGATTTCCTTTATCAGCCTTTCTATGAATATCTGTTCCGTTTGCCCTTCCACGAAAATCGCTATTCTATGCATCTCATGATTCCTCGCCATTTATGAAGTCCGTGGCAAAGAAATCAAAGTTGTTGAGGCCGGTGAATTTGAAATCGTCGAATTTTTCTTGAGAGTTTTTATAATTGTAAATCTTGCATATGGCGCCCTTACGGCTGATTAGATGCCAATATTCAAGAGGCACCTTGTTCATCACGAAACGGTCGTTGGTGGACATGATAAGCTGGATGTTGGTTCCCTTGACTTTTTCCATCAGCAGTTCAATCAGAGCGCACGACCTTTCAAAGTCGAGGCCTTCCCCAACGTCGTCTATCAATATGGCGCTGGGGTGATTCCCCATCACAAGGTAATTCAAATGAATGATAATCGACAACGCTCGGAACATACCCTGGGACATGTCATGCTGTTCGGTGGGGGCAGCCAGATCTTGTTCTTTAACGCTTATGTAAACATACTCATCGGAAGGAGAAGGAAAACGAAATGAGATGGATGAAGGCGGAGAAAGAGATATCGACTCCGCTGGATATTCAATTTTTTTAAAATCTTCCAAGATATTTGCTATAAAGTTTTTCCCATACTCATTGTTTCCCGTTCGCAACACTTCTACTACCAGATTGGCGTCCTTAGGGAAAAAATCCGTCTTGATATTTTCATCAATTATGTTCTTCGCGAGAATATCTTTGCCCATTGGCGTGCCGAAATAATAGATACATAAGTATTTACCCCATTTATATAAAGGCTCGAAGTAACCATGTTGGATAGAATCCCTTCTGGCAAAGACCGCGACCTCACTGTCGGGTGATTGGAATTTATCGAGTTCTCCCTTGTCTGCGCGTTCCGTATAAAATATCTCTCCCTCTCCACCAACCCCTCTTTTAAGTAATATCTTTTCCCCTCTCTTTAATTCTTCGGACACTACTTTCTGATCTTTGTATAATAATGAATAGAAGTAATTATCATCATCGCCTTCGAATTCAACATGATAGTTGCCTGATGCCTGCAATGGTTTTCTTTCTCCGCATACCAATTTTGCGAGAGTATTGATGATCGCAAGCGTTCTTGTCTTTCCCGAGGCGTTTTTCCCGACGAGGAGATTAATATCGTTTAGCTCGAATTCCTCAAGTCTCCATTCTCGCGGGTCGCCTTCATGCTGAAGATATCGGATTTTGTTGAGTTTCATGGTTGAACCTCACTCGGTTGAGTCGGGTTTGGAATAATTACTTTTCCCATCCAAGCGGATGGCCTTGTGAGGTCATTATATACTCATTGAACAAACCGCACAATGGAGTAAAGGCTTTATCCAACCGATGGGCGGCCCTGTAGACTATCGTCCTCTTGGGACTCTGGCGGGTTTTTCGAGGGCGGCGCTCAGTATACGAAAAGGAGGCCGGCGGTTATCGCGATTATCAGGACGGCCAGGCCCAGACAGCCGCTTTTGGGCTTTCCTCCCGAGAAATCGAGGGGGGTCCAGGGAAAATCGCTCGTCCAGTTCGAGTCGTTTTGCGCGTATTTATTGAAGGCGTCGATAATTTGCCCGATCCTCAGGGACGGGTCGGAGCACTCGTAGTGGCTTTGTTCGCCGCCTTCCCGGTACTCGAGGACCAATCCTTGCTCGGACGTTCCGGCGGCCTGGATGAAATATTCACCTTCATCCTCCCGCGAGAGGATTACGAAGTCCGCCTCCCCCCGCGCCATCTTCTCGAGCGCCTCGTGGATTTGGCCGGAAGAGGGATCGATTATTTCCGCGCCGCCGTCTATCTCAAGTTTCATGTTTTCCTCCACCCGATCGGGCTCACTGGTTGAACTCTTTATAGCCTTGGTTGTAATACTGGACCAGGACCTGGTTGTCCAGCCGGTTGATCTCGGTTTGTCTCGGGCTCATGTCGCGGGGAAAGTCGAACATGGCCGCCATGGTCCTCTCGTCCAGGAAGCGGGTGGGCACGCTTATATCGAGGCGGCTAAGGTCGATGGGCGAGGGCGAGGCCAGGGTGAAGCCCCATTCCCCGAAGGAGGGGACGTTGACGTGATAGGGCCTGACGTGGAACTTTCCGTCCTCGGCGTGGGCCACGGGCGCGTCGGCCACCGTGTTCACGATGCACCAGAAGGCGTCGGCCGCGAAAAAGGGCGAGCTGCTCTGCACGGAGAGGGCGCCTTTAATATCCAGCCGTCTTCCCACCAGGGTGAAGAAGCTCCTGGTGTAGAGCTTGCCCAGGGTCAGGTCGTTGGGGTCGGGCAGGTCCATGATTATCACGTCGTAGGTCTTGGGGCATTCCTCGAGGTACTTCATGGCGTCGAGGTTTACGACCTTGACGCGCGGGTCGCGGAGGGACCCGCTATTGGCCTGGGCCAGGAAGTCGTTGTCGCGGAAGAGCCGGGTCATTTCCGGGTCGAAATCGACCAGGTCGATGGACTTCACTTCCTTATATTTGAGTATCTCGCGGGCGGCCATTCCGTCGCCGCCGCCGAGGATGAGGACCGAGTCCCTTCTCGCGGCCAGGCTCATGGCGGGATGGATAAGGCTCTCGTGGTACCTGTACTCGTCCTTGGAGGAGAACTGGAGCTTGCCGTCCAGGAAGAGTCGGAGGTCGTCCCTCCACTTGGTCAGGATGATGCGCTGATACGGGGTCTGCCGGGCGTATATGATCTCGTCCGGATATATCTTTTCCTCCATGAAGCTCACGGCGTGGCCCGAGAACAAAAAGCCCGAGCCCACGACGATGGTCCCGGCGGCGGCGTAGACCTTGAGGGTGGAAAATCCGGCCAGCCTTTCCTTGAAGTAGACGATGCCCATCCAGGCCACGGCCAGGTTGAGGAGGCCGAACAAAAAGGAGGAGCGCATGAGACCCAGATGGGGCACGAGCAAAAAGGGAAACATCAGGGACGCGGCCAGGGCGCCCACGTAGTCGAGAGTCATCACGTTCGAGACGGTCAGCCGAAGCGACTCCTCCCCTTCCCGCAGGATGCGGATGATGAGGGGTATCTCGAAGCCGATAAGGCACCCGATGCCTCCCGCCACCATGACCATGGCCGCGAAGTAGCTCTGGGTATAGGTGAAGAAGGCGAACAGGACGGCGGCCGAGCACCCTCCCAGGACGCCGACCGCGATCTCGATCTGGAGGAAGCGAAGGAGCAGGTTTTTCGTGATGAACTTGGTCAGATAGGAGCCGATTCCCATGGCGGTAAGGAAAAGGCCGATCACCAGGGAGAACTGGGTTATCGAGTTCCCCATCAGGTAGCTGCCCACGGCCCCCACTACCAGCTCGTAGATAAGGGACGAGACGGCCACCAGGAACACGGATATGAGCAGTACCAGGGAGCCGGACCGGTCCATGAAACTACCTGTCAGGCTGGGTGACCTCCAGCGGCGCCTTGAAGTGAGGGTTCGATTTGGTCGAGGCCGGAGAGCAGATGGCCGCCGCGATGATTATGGCCAGGCCGACTATCATGGCCCCGATGATGACGCCAAGGGCCACGTTCTGGTCCTCCTCGATCTCCTTGCGCACGGGCATGGGGATGATGAACTCGATGATAAAATAGGCCACCATGAAAAAGCCCAGACCGATTACGCAGTAAACCAGGGTCGAGACGATCTCCGAAAGATGGACGTCCGCGAATATCTCCATTTGATTTCCTCCCGTATTAAAGGCGTACGCCGGATACCCCGGCGACGCGCCGTTTCCTTGTCAGTGGCCGCTTGCTCCCGTCACTTGCCCATGAACATGGCGTGCGTCCTGCTCCGAGAGCCGCTCACGCTTCCCTGCTTAACGTTTCCCTTGGCGTCGCGCTTGGGCGCGGCCAGGCCCCACCCGGCGTAGCTGGCGTAAGCGGTCAGGAAGAAGGCCGCCGTCATGGAGGCGATAAATATTTTAGTCATCGTCGTCATTCAAGTCCCCCACTCTCTTGCCCTGGTAGGATGAGAACCTTATAAACTCCACCAGGGGAAAGAAAAGGCAAATTATTGCCATGATGATAAAGTAGCGATAAAGCATGGCCCCCTTGTACACGGTGACGTTGACCGTCTCCCGCCTCGGTCCGCCCGAGGTCCCCGAGCCGGCGTCGCCGCTGAAGCTGAGGCGGTACTCGCCGGCCTTGTCGATTTTAAAGGCCGCGCTCGCGCTTCTCGATCCCTCCGACCAGTCCGAGCCGGAGTAATAGGCCATCTCCTTGCCCAGTCCGACCACCGTCTGATTGGACGCGTCGATCACGTTAATATCCATGAAAATCCAGGAGTTCGACAAAGGGGCCTCAAGCTTGAGCTTGACCACCGTGGGCTTGGTGAAATTGATCGGTTGCGAAAGATAGGGCTGGTTCTTGTTCAGGTATTGATCGGCGCTGACGCTGAAATTGGCGACCTTTCTCGGCGTGACGCAGGGTCCAATAAGCATGATCAGGAAAAGGCCCGCGAAGATAAGCGAGGCGATGGTGACCTGTTTTCTCCACGCCGCCCGCTGATAGGGCTGGTTCCTGGCCACCCCCACCGGGATGGGCATGTTCTTGACCTGGAAGGCATGAGCGATCGTCTCGGGCGTCACGTACTCGCCCGAGAGCCACTCGAGTTCCTGCTCGGTCCATTCCGCGCTGAGCATGAGTGGCGGGCTGACCGCGTCCAGGTAATCGACCTTGTCCCCCACCATGGCCTGGTAGGTGAACTCTCCCTCGATATAGGTTATCTGGGCCTGGGCCTTGTCCACCACCTGGAAGTTCCGGCCGTAATGGGAAAACTTGTCGCCCAGGGAGCACCAGCGCGGGTTGAAGGCCGGCTTGTTCTTGCCCTTGCGCATATAGGTCCAATGGCCGTCCTCGAGGACCAGCCAGGCGTAACCGTTTTGAGGGTTGAATAAAAGGAACTCGTCCCAAGAGTAGATGCCCTCCTCGAGCATCCGCACCCGGCCGATCACCTCCCACTCGATCCCCTTCAGGCTCCCCCTCGAGCCCAGCGGCAGCGGGGAGGCGGGCCTCTTTTCGAGGAGCACCTTCCTCAGGACCTTGTAGTCGGGGGAGTTCAGGTCGAGCACCGAGCCGCAATAGGAGCAGCTTACCATCTCGGCCATGGCCTCGTTTTTTATCTCGATGGGAGCGCCGCAGTTCGTGCACTTGATGTTCTTGGGCTTGGCCGAGACCTGCCTTTTGATAAGCTTCCTTTTGGGGGGCGTCCGGGGCGGGACGCCCTGGCCGGGCGGAGGCTGGGAGGCGTCAACTCCCGGCTGGACCTGGGGCTGGGACGGCGACTGGATCGGGGCCGCCGGGTCGGGCCCGTTTCCGAATCCGGGTATGGGAGGCGGGGCCACGTCGGGCTGCCGGAGTTCCTGAAGCCTCTTCATGGGCAACACCTTGCCGCAATGGGGGCAGCGAGAGTGTCCCACCGGGATATTGGCGACGTCGACCTCTTTCTGGCAGTAAAGGCACTGTAATATTTTATCGCTCATTGCCGTTCACCCGCGCCTCGCGTCACGCGTCGCTCCAGCCCGATCCATCCTCCTGGTCATCCTTGGGGTAATCGAGCTTGATCTCGCCAACGTCCACCCACTCCCCCACGAAGACCTCGGGCGCTCCCTCCGTGTACTCGATGGTGACCATGTAGTCGCCCTGCGACGCCTCGACGTAAGGAAATTGCCGGTCCTTGGTCAGCACCCAGGGAAGGCTGCCCTCGGCGCCCTCCAGGTAGGCCACGTCCTTCTCGTCGACGATCACGAATTTTCCCTCGACCACCAACTGCCCGCCGGGCGAGACCTGGCTATAGGCCGGTATCTGAACGGGGCCCCGGACGGCGCGCTCGAAGCTGAACTCGTACTCGTCCTCCGCAATCCAGCCGTAGCTCCCGTCCTCGAAGGCCAGGTACCACTCGTCCCAAAAACCCTTGGCGTAACGGTAACGCACCCGGCCCGCCACCTCGAAGCGCTTGCCCCGGACCTGGCCCGTCGCGTGAAGATAAAGGGGGGTCGGGTACTCGACCAGGATGGCCATGTCGCCCATGGCCAGGACCGCGTCGTCTTGCCAGACCATGGCCCCGCCGCAGTACTCGCAAACGGCCATGGCCGCGAACCTGTCGATGTCCTCGATCAGGGCCCCGCAGTTGGGGCAACTGACTTTCTTGTAATTGACCATAATCAGCCTTTGAAGCCGGGAAGGGCGCCCGGTTACGTTACACTATTAAATCCGCGAGCCGATGTCAACGGCCAAGGGGCGTCGCTCTTTCAGACTTCGTTTCATCCAACCTCGAGGATTTTTATGTCGAACACCAGTTTCTTTCCCGCCAGGGGATGGTTAAGGTCCAGGGTCACCTCGGCGTCGTTCGCCTCGAGCACCACCGCCCGCATGACCATGCCGTCCTGGCGCTGAAGAGTCAGGATCATGCCGTCCTCGAGGTCGTCGTCCTCGGGGAACTGGCCGCGCTCGAGCTTGACCACCGCCTCGTCGTCCCGCTCCCCGTAGCCGTCGGCCGCCTCGACCTCGACCCTCTTCTCCTCCCCCGCCTCGAGCCCCTCGAGATGGCGCTCGAGCCCCTCGATGATCTGGCCCGCCCCGAAGGTGAACTCGATCGGGTCGTCGCCCTCGCTGGTCTCGACCGACTCGCCGCCGGCCAGGCTAAGTTTATAATGCATCTTGACCTTGCTGTTTTTGGAAATTCCCATTTCGCTATCCTTTCCCGAGGGTTTGGGGTTGCGAGAATCCGGGGGCCCGAAGGCCATGGTCGTGGATAAAAAAACGACGAGCTTAAAAAGCCGCGCGGCGCGGGCCCTGGCCGGACTTATGAGAGGGGAAATAAAGAGGGCTTGCTCCCGGCGGGAGCAGGGCCTTTAAATAAGCCGCTCTCAATCCTGTTTGAGGGAACCTACCAATAATCGATACGGTTGTCAAAGGCCGCGGTTTAATTCGCGAGCCTCGAATTGCCAAAGCGGCGTCCATTATATATATTTACTCATTCCGTCTTGAAATCCGGCGAAAAGGAGACCCCGAGAAGTGACGAGCGAAAATGACGAGAGCGTGGTGGAGGAAACCAAGGAGGAGGCCCCTTCAAAGCCTTCCCTCATAAGGCAGGTCGTTCCATGGTTCGCGGCGGCGGGCATTTTGGCCTTCATGTTCTACAAGGTCGACTTCGCCGGGGTATGGGCCGCGCTCAAGGCCACGGGATCGAACATGTACGTCATCATCGGGGCCTATCTTGTCTATTGCCTCATGTACTGGATCACCGACGTGCTGGGCTTCTGGAGGGCATACAACTGGTTTAACGCGTCCATCGGCCTCGCCGAGACCGCCAGGTTGCGCTTCGCCTCCTACACGGTCCAGGCCGTGAACGGGGCCCTGACCGAGATCATGTGCGTGCTCTACATGTACAGGGTCAAAAAGGTCAAGGCCCTCGAGTCCACCGGCACGGCCGGGTTCGTGTACTTCAATGAAAACGTGGTGCTGGTCCTGCTTCTCACCTTCTGCGCCTTTTTCCTGCCCGAACAAAGGCGGGTGTACGACCCGGTCCCCGGGTTGGGGGTCCCCTTCTGGACCGTCCTTCAGGGACTTCTGGTCGCCGTCTGGGTTTTTATTCCCATATTCCTGATCTTCTGGAGGTCCGGACTCAAGGACAAGTTTCCCCGCGTACGCGACGCGGGCGTTTTAACGGCCTTTAACAAGGCCACGCTCCTTGAGTACCTCGAGGTCTTCCTCTACCGCTTCTCGAACAACCTGGTCAGCGTGGGCGTCAATATAGTGATACTTCGCGCCATGGGCATCGACGCGCCCATCGCCCTCATGGCCGCGGCCGTGCCCATCATCGTGAACCTGGCTTACACCCCGGCCTCGGCCATGGGCTTTGGCGGGCCCCAGCTCGCGGCGTATTATCTGCTCAAGGGCTACGCGGCGGAGGACCAGGTGGTGGCCTACAGCCTGATCTGGTCGGCCCTGTTCTTTTTGACCCGTTTCCTCGCGGGCATCGGCTTTTTAAAGCCCGTTTACTCGGCGGCCTTTCCGCCCGTCCCCAAGGCCTAGCCCACTGGCCCCGGCTTTTTGGCGTCCTTTTCAACCAGGACATCCTCTGCTATACTCCTGTCAGGAATTATATCCCCGCGAGCGAGAAGAGCGTTTCACGGGGCGTTTTACCGCCGCGGGCAATCCATCATGCATACGCGAAAAACCGGCAAAGAGCGGGAGTCTCAGGACAGGAAACTCATCGAGGAAAGAAACGCCTGGTTCTATTCTCTCGACGTCAAGAAGAAGGAGGAAAAGCTCTTCGAGCTGGAGGTACTTCTTAAGGGACTGGACCGCTTTTTCAACCTGGCCAACCAGCCCATCAGCCAGAAAGAGGGCATCGTAAAAAGGAACTTCATCCACGAGCTTCGGATTATAAGGAACGCCGTGGCCAAGGTGGTCCGTCTCAGCCAGGGACTCCTGACCGAGGAGGACAACCGGATACTAAGGTTCAGGAACTACGTCGAAAACCGACTCCTCTCCGATTACCAGCGGGCCAAGATCATCGAGCGGTCCCTCCACCAGCGGACGCCCGAGGAATCGCTGTACGTGCTTTGCCACTCCTTTATCAACTTCCAGGAGATACTCCAGAACGTCACCGGCCAGGACGAGGCCGCCTATTTCCTGTTCTACCACATCGAGCAGCTTATCAGCCGGGAGATAGCGGGCAACCGCTTTTTCAATCCCTTCAAGGCCGCGGGTTTCGCGCCCCATTACGACGTCATCAAGAGTCCCCGCTTCGCCCGGGTGGCGAGGGACATACCCGACCACGAGCTTCGCCGCCACCTGTCGGTGGTCTTCCTTATCATGTTCAAGCTCCTTCGCTACCTGTCCTTCGTCAAGCCCGAGGTCAAGGACCTCGAGCCGTTAAAGGACTCTCTATTGATCTTCTCGCTCATGCACTCCGAGTCGAGGCTGCTCATCGACTTCCTCGAAAAGGACCTGCCGGCGCGCGTCAGGAACTGCTCATCCCTTCCCCCCGAGGTTAGCCGGAAGCTCCTGGGCCACGTCGATTCCCTGGCCTATCAGCTATCGGTCGAGTTGGACAAGATGTACGAGCTGGAGTTAAAGGACGCGGCGGAAAACATGGACATGACCAGGCTCAGGAACGGGATCAGCCGCTCCCGCGGCCTTTTCACCAGCATCTTCCAGCAGGGCATCATCCACATAGCGCAGGTTTTCGACCCCGAGCTCAAGGGCAAGGACGTCTTCCCCGGCTTTATCTCGAGGCTCGAGGTCTCGCTCAAGCTGAGGAAGGACGTGTGGCTTTTCCACAAGGTCATCGAGAACCTCGAGCGGGTCATCACGGACTGCAAGGCGAAGAACGAGGTGATCCCCATAATCGAGTCGATCAAGACCCTGCGCAACTTCATCTTTTATTACCAGAACATCAGCTTCCAGTTCGTGCGCAGCATGGACCGCGACGAGTTCCAGCGGTTCTTCACCAAGATCGACAAGTTCAACGTGGCCGACCTTTACGAGGAGGAAAAGCTGGACGGATTCATCCGCGACCTTCACGCCTTCAAGATGTTCCTGGAAACGACCCTGGCCAGCATCAACAACAGAAACGAGTTGCAGGGGATACCCTTCGGCACCGAGGAGGGCGAAAAAATCCTCGCCCAGTTCCTTACCTGACCCATGGACGAAAAAGAAATGGCGGCGCGCGCTCTCGGGGGTGAGGGCGGCCTGATCGACGTGGCCCGCTCGGTCAAGGGCGGCGCGAAAAGCCTCAAGGTCATGGGCCTGGCCGGGTCGTCCGCCTCCTTCCTCGCCTGCCTTCTGGCCCGGGAGACGGCGCGACAGACGCTGGTCGTCTGCCCCGACGAAAAGGAGGCCCAGAGGGTCGCCGAGGAGGTCGAGTTCTATATCGGGGCGCTGGGTCTTACGGCCCGTTCTTTCGCGCTGCCGGCGCGGGACCCCTACCGGTCCCTGCCGGGAAGCTCGACCACGGGACGGGCGGCGGCCCTGGCGGCCATGCTCGAGCCGGAGGACGGAGCGCCCGCCATCGTGGCGGCCTCGATCGAGGCCGTCCTCAATTCCTGCCCTCCCCCCTCCGCTTTTTTCGACGGGCTCCTCGAGGTCCGGGAGGGGGACGCCCTGGCTAGGGACGAGCTGACCTCCGCCCTGGTCAAGTCCGGCTATACCGCCGTCTCCGCCGTCATGGAGCCGGGCGACTTCTCCGTAAGGGGAGGCATCGTGGACGTGTTCGCCGCGGGATCATCCCTGCCCTTCCGCGTCGAGTTGTGGGACGACGAGATCGAGTCCATCCGCAACTTCGACCCCTCATCTCAGAAGTCGACGGATAAAATAACGCGCGCCCTGGTCCCGCCCCTCAAGGAGGTCATCCTCACCCCGGGCTCGACGGCGCTGGCCCGGGAGAGGATCGGCGACTACGCCCGCCGCGTCAAGGAGGGACTCTACGGGGACCTGGCCGAGGCCGACCTGGTCAAGAACCTGGCCGAGCTGTACGGCCGGCTCGAGAGACGGGACCACTTTCCCGGCATCCAGGGTTTCCTTCCCGCCTTCTACGAGGAAAGCGCCTGCGCCCTCGATTACGCGGACGACGACGCGGTGGTCGTCTACCTCGAGCCCTTCCTCTGCGAGCAGGCCATAGCCCGGCGGCTCGAGGCGCTGGAGGACGAATGGCGGCGCGAGATCGAGTCGGGCCTGATGGCGCTTCCCCCCCGGACCCATTTGGTCACGCGGAAAAAGGCGGAGGACGCCCTGTCCGGCAAAGCTATGGTCGTCTCGGGAGTCGAGTCTGAATACCTCGAGAAGGAGAGCGCGATCGAGGGGGGAGCGGCCGTTGGCGCGCCCCGTCCCCCCCGGCCCGAGATCGAGGCCCTGCCCGGCATATCGTCGGACCTTTCCAGCCTCAAGGTACGGCCGGAGGAGGAAGACCCTCTTGGCCCCTTCATCGCGGCCCTCGAGGACTTCGGGGGCCTGGGGATAAGGACCCTCCTGGTCAGTCCCATGCCGGCCAAGGCCGAGCACCTGGCCGAGCTGCTGGCGGGCCGGGGCGTCCATGCGCCCATCCATGAGGAGGCAAGTCCCGCGCTGGCCGACGCCCCGGCCATGGCCGTCGCGGTGGGCGCTCTCCAGCGGGGTTTTCTGGACCTGGCCGGCAAGCTGGCGGTCATACCCGAGGCCGAGGTGTTCGGCGAGAAGATACGCAAGCGCCGGACCTCCCGGCTGATGGAGTCCTTTATCGGGGACCTCTCGGACCTGGGGGAGGGCGACCACGTGGTTCACGCCGAACACGGCGTGGGCATATACCGGGGCCTGGTATCTCTCGAGGTCCAGTGGGTGGGTGAATGGGACTTCGTCAACCTTCGCGAGCGTCCCCGGATCAGGATGGACTCGGCCAAGATCGAGTACGCCGAGGGCGCCGGCCTATACGTTCCCGTCCACCGGGTCAACCAGATATCCAAGTACCGCGGGCCCTCCGAGACGCCTCCTCCCCTGGACGCGCTGGGGGGGAACGCCTGGGAGAAGCTGAGACGCAAGGTCAAAAAGGCGGTGCGGGAGTTCGCCGAGTACCTGATCCGCATCCACGCCTCGCGCAAGCTGAACAAGGGCTTTGCCTTCCCGCCTCCGGACGCGGCCTTCCGGGAGTTCGAGGAAAACTTCGAGTTCGAGGAGACGCCCGACCAGATGCGCGCCATCGACGACGTTATCAAGGACATGGTAAAGCCCGAGAGCATGGACCGGGTTGTCTGCGGCGACGTGGGCTACGGCAAGACCGAGGTCGCCCTGCGCGCGGCCTTCCTGGCGGCCATGAGCGGCAGGCAGGTGGCGGTCCTGGTCCCCACCACCATCCTGGCCCAGCAGCACCACGACACCTTCGCCCGGCGCCTCAAGAGCTACCCTTTACAGGTGAGGTCCCTCTCGAGGTTCCTGGGCCCGGCCCAGAGGAAGAAGGTGGTCGAGGAATTGTCCGAGGGCAAGGCCGACGTGGTCATCGGTACCCACCGTCTGCTTTCCAAGGACGTCCGTTTCCGCGACCTGGGCCTTTTGATCATCGACGAGGAACACCGGTTCGGGGTCAAGCACAAGGAGAGGCTCCGGGAGATAAGGAGCGCGGTGGACACCCTGACCTTGACGGCGACCCCCATCCCCCGCACGCTTTACATGTCCCTTTCCGGCATCCGCGACCTGTCGGTCATCGACACGCCTCCCCCCGACCGGCTCTCGGTATACACGGAGCTTATCCGGGCCGACGACCGTCTCATCCGGGAGGCCCTCGAGCGCGAGCTGCGGCGGGGCGGCCAGGCCTTTTTCGTCCACAACCGGGTCCGGACCATCGAGGCCGCCGCGGGCCTGGTAAGGAGTCTCGTTCCGACGGCCAAGGTGCTGGTGGCCCACGGCCAGATGAAGGAGGGCGAGCTCGAGAAGATCATGCGGGAGTTCGTGGGCCGCCGGGCCGACGTTCTGGTCTGCTCGGCCATCATCGAGAGCGGCCTGGACATACCCACGGTCAATACCATGGTCGTGGACCGGGCCGACACCTTCGGGCTGGCCCAGCTCTACCAGCTTCGCGGCCGGGTGGGCCGGGGCAAGGAGCGGGGCTACTGCTACCTCATGGTCCCTTCCAGGGGGTCCATGACCAAGGAGGCGGCCCAGCGCCTGAAGGTGCTGAAGGAATTCTCCGAGCTGGGAAGCGGCTTCAAGGTGGCGGCCCACGACCTCGAGATTCGGGGCGCGGGCAACCTCCTGGGCGCCGAGCAGTCGGGCCACATGACTAAAATCGGCGTCGAGCTTTACATGAACCTGCTCGAGGAGGAGATAGCCCGCTTGAAGGGAGAGGCGGTCGAGACCCAAATCGAGCCCGAGATCAACCTGCCCGTGCCCTCTTATCTTTCCGAGGAATACGTGCCCGACCAGAAAGAGCGCCTGTCCTGGTACAAGCGCCTCTCGAGGTCGCGCTCGCTCGATGAGGTCGCCTCTCTTCGCGACGAGCTGCGGGACCGCTACGGGTCCTTGCCGGGGGAGGCCGAGAACCTGATCGAGGTGGCCAGGCTCAAGACGGCCCTTTATCAAATTCGGGCCACCGAGCTTTCCTACAACGGCAAGGCCCTTATACTGGGCCTGAGCGACGACACCACCGCCGACGTGGACGTCCTTATCGGCATGGCCACCCAGCGGCCCCGCGCCTGCCGGCTGGGACCGGACAACCGCTTCCATTACTCGCTTTCGGCCAAGTCTCCCGGCGAGGTCTTCGAGGGGGCCAGGGCTTTATTGAACGAGGTCATGGGCCGTGATAGAATTTTTTAGTTGATCCGGACGTGGCGGATCGGGCCTTTTCCCAAGAGAGCGCGGCGGGATTCCCGCTTTTTCTCGAACGTTTACAATATTTCTTCCGGGGTACTTGCGAGCCAAATGGAAAATTTTTTAAACGACGCGGTTGTATCTATCAACGATTTTTTATGGGGATACGTCCTTATTTTCCTTTTGGTGGGCACGGGCATATTCCTTACCATAAGGACGCGGGGCATACAGCTTTTCGGGCTCGGCCACGGAGTGAAACTCACGCGGGGCGTGTACGATAAAAAGGAGGACGCCGGCGACCTCTCTCATTTCCAGGCCCTTACCACGGCCCTTTCCGCCACGGTGGGAGTGGGAAACATAGCGGGCGTGGCCATCGCCATCAAGATGGGCGGGCCGGGGGCCCTCTTCTGGATGTGGGTGACCGCGGCGGTGGGTATGGCCACCAAGTTCACCTCATGCACCCTGGCGGTCAAGTACCGGAAAATCAACGAGGACGGGACCGTCTCGGGCGGGCCCATGTACTTCATCGAAAACGGACTGGGCCAAAGCTGGAAGCCGCTGGCCGCGGCCTTCGCCGTGTTCGCCACCGTGGGTACCTTCGGGGCCGGCTGCATGGCCCAGGCGGGGGAGCTGTCCAGGGCCTTCGTCACCCTTTTCAGGAGCGACGTAACGGCGGAGATGATCGCGGCCTCGGAGGGCGGACTTCTATATTCGCTGTATCTTAAGACCGCCTACTTCATCCAGCTTCATCCAACGCTTGCCAACTTCGGGGTGGGCGTTGTGGTTTCGGCCATGGTGGCGGTCGTTATCCTGGGCGGTATCAAGAGGATCGGCAACGTCACCAGCAAGCTGGTGCCCTTCATGGCGGTCTTTTACGTGACGGCCGCCCTGACCATTATCATCATGAACATGGGCTCCGTGCCCGCCGCTTTGGTAACGGTGTTCAGCGACGCCTTTACCGGCACGGCCGCCGCGGGCGGCTTCACGGGCGCGACCTTTATCCTGGCCCTCAAGTGGGGCGTCAAGCGCGGGCTCTTCTCGAACGAGTCGGGACAGGGAAGCGCGCCCATCGCCCACGCCACGGCCAAGACCAATTACCCGGCGCGGGAGGGCTACGTGGCCCTTCTCGAGCCCTTTATCGACACCATTATCATCTGCTCGCTCACGGGCCTCGTTATAATCATCACCGGGGCCTGGACCGCCGAGGGCGATATCGGGGGCGCCGACATGACGGCCCACGCCTTCCAGCTCGGGCTCGGCAAGCTCCACAACGTGGCCGTCGAGGCCCGGCTGGGCCGGCTGCTCGTGACCTTCGGCGTCATCCTCTTCGCCTATTCCACGGCCCTTTCCTGGTCTTACTATGGGGACAGGTGCATTGGATACCTTTTCGGCCTGAAGGCCGTGGTCCCCTACCGGGTGGTCTTCTGCCTGTTCCTTATCGTGGGCGCCACCATCAAGATCGACCTGGTCTGGAACCTTTGCGACCTCATGAACGGGGCCATGGCCCTGCCCAACCTCATCGCTCTCATCCTCCTCTCGGGGGTGGTCGTCAAGGAACTGAACGAATACAAAATGAAAATCCCGGACTTTGACCGGGAAATATCCGGAAAGATAAACGGGAGCTCCGAAAATGGCTAAGGTTGACGTGCGAAAGATCAAGGATCAGGCCACCAGGGCCTTGAAAAAGGGTCAGTTCGACAAGGCGCTCGAGCGTTTTGAGGAACTGTCGAAGTACCAGCCCAAGGACCTTCGGCTGAAGATGAAGGTGGCCGACATCCTGGTGAAGATGCACAGGAATGAGGACGCCTTCAAGGTGTACGAGGAAGTGGCCGAGGCATACGCGGCCGACGGCTTCCTTATCCAGGCCATCTCGGTTTACAAGATCGTCAGCCAGATCGACCCCAAGCGGCCGGGCGTGACGGAGAAGCTTGACGCGCTCAACCAGGCCCGCGGCATTCCCGCCATCGCTCCCAAGCCGGCGGCGGCCCCTCCCGACGCGGACCCCGGCCTGGCCGAGGAAAAGTCCCTGGCCGAGGAGATCGAGGAGGTCAAGCAGAGAAAGGAAGAACAGGAGAAGTCGCGCTCCAAGGAGTGGCGCTTCCCCGAGACGCCCTTGTTCGGCCAGCTGGGGGAGGAGGAGTTCACCCAGGTGGTCTCGAAGTTCCAGGTGGGAACCATCCCGAGGCGCACGCCCGTGATCAAGGAGGGCACCAAGGGCGACTCCTTTTTTATCGTCTCCCAGGGCGACGTGAGGGTGTTTAGGACTCATCCAAAAAGCGGCAAGAAGATCACCCTGGCCCACTTGAAGGACGGGGCCTTTTTCGGGGAGATGGCCATCTTCCTCGACTCGATCCGGACGGCGAGCTGCGAGACGGCGGAGGAAACCACCCTGCTTCGGATAAACCGCAAGGACCTTGACGAGTTGATGGAGAAGTACCCCAATATCCGGGAGGTGATGCACGACTTTTTCAAGAAGCGGGCCCTTGACCAGCTCTTCAAGACCATGAACCTTTTCTCGAGCCTTGACGAGGCGGAGCGCGAGGTGTTGGCGGACAAGATGGAGATGATCGAGACCGAGCCCGGCGCGACCCTTATCCGGGAGGGCGAGGCGGGCGAGTATTTATACGTGATTTACAGCGGTGAGGTCGAGGTGACCACCACCCACGAGGAAAAGGGAACGGTCAAGCTGGCGACCATTTCTCCCGGCGACTACGTGGGCGAGATAGCCCTGGTGCAGGGCAAGCTGAACACGGCCGACGTGGTAACCTCGAGCAAGTGCGTGATTTTCAGATTGAACAAGGCCACCTTCAAGGAGCTTCTGGCCATCCACTCCCCCATGCTGGACGAGCTGACCTCGACCATCGAGGCCAGGTTAAAGGACACCGTAACCACGCTCCTTAAGGCCTGAGGCCGCCGTGGTCTTTTTTCCCCGGCTTTATTGGGCTAGGATAATAGGCGGGGACAAGCTAATTCGGGTTCCAGCCTTTAACCTGGGGGTATGATTGAAATGACTCACAAGAGCTTGAGGCCCATCGAGAGGGTCATGCTCATCTTTCCGCCCATGTTCGACACCATCTACGTGGACACCATGTACTGCCCGCCCATGGGCATCGCCTACCTGGGGGCCTTCGTTCGGGACATGGTGGACGTGAAGCTCCTGGACGCTCTTATCGAGGGCCGTCACAGGAAGGAGATGATCACCGATATCATCGAGCTTAACGGCCTGAGCTACGATGAGATCGTCAATCGGATACGCGATTATAAGCCCGACATGGTGGGTTTTTCCTGCATCTTTTCCGGCCAGATCGCGGGCATCCGGGAGATAGCCCGCCGGGTCAGAAAAGAGGTCGACCCCGATACGGTCCTCGTGGCCGGCGGCACTCACCCGAGCTTTCTGCCGGAGAGGACCCTGGAGAACACCGAGCTGGATTACATCGTGCTCGGCGAGGGAGAGCTGACCTTCCGGGACATAATCCAGGCCCATAACCGGGGACACGGGATCGAGGAAATCGACGGCCTGGCCTACCGCGCCAACGGGACCGTCCAGGTCAACCCCCGGATCAACTACGTCGAGGACCTGGACGATCTTCCCCTGCCCGCTCGGGACCTTCTTCCCATGGAGGAATATTTCAAGGCCAACGTCCCCATGGGACTGCACTGGAGGAAAAGAAGGAACACGCCCATCATCACCAGCAGGGGATGCCCCCACCGGTGCGCCTTCTGCTCGTCGCATATTCACTGGGGAGACCGCTACCGGCCCCGCACCCCCGGGAGCGTGCTCGACGAGATCGAGCATTTGAAAAGCGTCTACAACGTCCAGGAGCTCAAGTTCCAGGACGACAACCTGACCATACCCCGCGCCCGGGCCCAGGCCATCTTCGAGGGCATGATCGAACGGGGACTGGTTATGCCCTGGAACACTCCCAACGGCGTGGCCATCTGGACGCTGGACGAGGAGCTAATAAAGCTTATGAAGAAGAGCGGGTGTTTCGAGTTCACCCTGGCCATCGAGTCCGGCGACCCGTGGGTGCTCAAGAACATCGTCAAGAAGCCCCTCAAGCTGGAGAAGGCGGTCGAGATCGCCCGGCTCGCCCGCAAGTACAAGATTTCCACCACGGGGTATTTCATCATCGGCTTCCCCGGCGAGACGCGCGAGCAGATTCAGACCACCCTGGACTTCGCCCTCAAGATCGGCATCGACCACATCGCGCCTTTCATCTACAACCCCCTTCCCGGCTCGGAGCTTTGGAAGGTCTGCATCGAGAAGGGATACATCTCCAAGGACTACCGGTATGAGGACGCGAACAATTATTTCCAGTCCGACCTTATCACGGAGAACTTCGACGCCGACGAGCTATTAAAGGCCCAGGCCAGGACCTATCTTAAGAACCTCGTTAAAATGCCCTTCCGTAACCCTCGGGAGTTTTTCTCCTATTACTCGAGACTGGCGCTGACCCGGCCCGACTTTTTGCGCACCTTCATTAACAACTCCCTCAAGTCGGTCAAGAAGGCCTTGCCCGTTTCCCTTCGTCCGTGAGCCGCTCGAGATGGATCGTCAATCGGGAGGAAAGAATTGACCGGCGACCGATCAGGGGAGGAAAGGGCCCTTATCACCAACGTGCAGGGCTTCTCCACCGAGGACGGGCCCGGCATACGGACCACGGTGTTCTTCAAGGGCTGCCCCCTCCGCTGCCCCTGGTGCCACAACCCCGAGGGACTCCTTAATAAGGAACAACTGATCTTTTACGCCCAAAAGTGCATCGGGTGCAAGACCTGCCTTACGGTCTGCGAGCATGGGGCGCCGATCCCAGGCTGGCCCAACCAGGACGAGTGCGTCTCGTGCTTCAAGTGCGTTGACGCATGTCCCGCGGCGGCGCGCCAGAAGATGGGCGAGTGGATCGGGGTCGGGGCGCTGGTGGACAAGGTGCTACGCGACCGGGTCTACTACGAGACCTCGGGAGGCGGCGTCACCGCCAGCGGGGGCGAGGCCATGATCTGGTGGAAGTTTCTGGCCGAGTTCTTTAAAAGGCTCCAGGCCGAGAAGATACACGTGGCCCTCGACACCAGCGCGGTCATAGGGGGAGAGCCGCTGGCCAGGGTCCTCGAGCGGGTGGACCTGGCCCTGGTGGACCTGAAGATCATGGACCCTAAAAGACATCGGGAAATCATCGGCGTCGAGCTGCCCCCCATCCTCGACCACGTAAGGGAGATTGACGGTTCCGGCACGCGCATGTTCATACGCGTCCCGGTGGTGCCGGGCTACACCGACGGGGAGGAAAACCTCACGGCCATCGCCGAGTTCGCCCGAGGCCTGGAAAACCTGGTGAAGGTCGATCTCCTGCCCTATCATCGCATGGCCGAGGCCAAGTACCGGCAATTGGGAGGCGCCTACCCCTTGCCCGAGGTACCCACTCCGGGCGACGAGGCCATGAATAAGGCCCGGGAGATTTTTTTAAGCCATGAGGTCCCCGCGGTCATAGCCGGCCGGGACGATGGTATCGATCGGCCGGGTTAAGGTCTTTTTTCCCCGGCTATCTTCTTTTTTATTTTTTCGTTCCACATCTTGCCCAGTCGGTCCGACACGAGGCGAAAATCATCGCGGGAGGGAACGAAAACTTCCCACACGCTTTTCTTCATCTGCCTGGCGACGACCGCCGCCAGGGCGGCGGCGAGGGCGAAGGAGCCGGCGGTCATGGAAATTCCGGCTCCAAAGGCTCCCATCTCCGGGACGAGCCACAAGCATCCGGCCGCGCAGATGGCCAGGGCCAAGGCCCTGGGCAGGGTGACGAGCTGGGGTTTCCCAATTCCCGACAGGTGGGCCATGGTGACGTTTTCCGTGCCGAGGAAAAGGACGGCGGGTAAAATGATTATCACCACGGGAACCATGGGGGCGTATTCCTCGCCGAAAAGCAGGGGCACGAAAAAGGGCGCGGCCAAGGCGGCCACCACGAGCATGGGTATGAAAACAATGATGTTCAGCCTTATCAGCCTTCCCGTCAGCGTGTCTCCCGCCTCTCCCTTCAGCCTGGCCGAGGCCGGGAAAAGGACCGAGTTGATGGCCTTGGGAAGAAGGAGGAGCCGCTCGCACATGGCCAGTCCAATCACGAAATAGGAGGCCTGGACCGGATTGTCCACGTGGCCGAGAAAATAAACCCCGGCGCGATAAAAGAAAGTAATGATAACGAGGTTGGCGTACGACCTCATTCCAAAGGAATAAAACTGCTTGAGGACGCTGGAATTGAAGGTGATCCTTGGAAAGGGCCTCTTGAGAAGGAAAGGTAAACCGAAAACCACCTCGGCGGCGTATATGGCCAGGTTGACCACCACGACGGAGGGGACAGAGATAGTGTCCGTTAGCCAGAGAGCGCCTATGCCTCCAAGATATAAGAGGCTGCGTCCGATGGAGAAAAGGTTCCATAAATGTATGCGCTGGAGGCCGACGAAGGTATGGAGCACCCCGCTGGCGAGGAACTGGAGGGGAATCATGGAGCAGGCGAGAAGAACCAGGCTTAGCTCGTAGTCTTTCCATACCATTTGATTTGCCGCGTACACGGCAAGGAAGGCCACCATCGACGCAATCCCCTGCATGAGATGCAAGATAATGCCCGTGCCTATATAGCCCTCCCGCTCTCCCTTTTTATGATTGGCCGTTAAAAAAGTCTGGGAACTGGAAAGGCCGAACATGCTTATCTGTACCACCGTGCCGGGAATCAGCATCAGGATTCCGAGTTCTCCCCTCAACTCGGGCTTGAGGCCTCGAGCGAGGGCGATGGAGGTGAACAGGAAAATAAGGATTTGAAACACCCTGGTGGCCACGGTGGACGTGATATGAGCCGCTATTTTCAAGCCGTGGTTAAACCTCCGACGATTGGCGGGAAGATTGCCTCGTCATCAGGACTCGTCCACCCTCTCGACCGCGGCTCCGAGCCCGTTGAGCTTGGAGGCCAGGTCCTCGTATCCGCGCTGGATCTGGTAGACGTTTTCGATCTCGGTTACTCCCTCCGAGACCAGCCCGGCGAGGACCAGGGCCGCGCCGCAGCGGAGGTCAGAGGCCCTGACCCGGGCGCCCCGCCATTTGGTCGGCCCGTCGACGATGGCGGTATTGCCGAGTATCTGGATGTTCATGCCCAGCTTTCTTACCTGCTCGGCGTACTGAAAGCGGTCCGTGAACCTCATGTCGGTGATGGTGCTGCGGCCGCCGGCGCAACCGGCCATCACGGCGAACAGTGGCTGCATGTCGGAGTTAATGGCCGGGAAGGGGCCGGTGAAAAGGTCGATGGGCCGCAGTGGGCCGCGGCGGGAGAGGTAGACGTTGCCGCCCCAGAAGAACACCTCGCACCCGGCCTCCTTTAATATTTTCACGTCCCAGTGAACGTCGTCTTGTCTGACGTCCTCGATCATTATCTCGCCGCCCGTCATGGCCCCGGCGATGAGGTAACTGACCGCCTCGTCGGCTCCAGGCATGACCTTGTACTCGCATCCGTGCAGCTTTTCCACTCCCTCGATCTCGACCACGCGAGGGCTGAGCTTTATTTTCGCCCCCATGGCGCTAAGCAGGCCCGCGAGGTTTTTGACCTCCGGACGGGTGTTGGCGTTTCTCAATATGGTCTTGCCCCTGGCCAGGGCCGCGGCGAGCATGATATTTTCCGTGCCGGTGGTGCTGGGGAGATAGAAATCGATCTCCCCTCCCTTGAGGCCTTGGGCCTTGCCAAGAAGACCGCGCGACCGTTCCTCGATTTGGGCGCCCATGCTCCTCAGGCCCATAAGGTGAAGATCGTACTTGCGCTCGCCTATCTGGCATCCCCCGGGAAGGGGGACCTCGATTTCACCGTAACGCTCAAGCATGGCCCCGAGGAATAAAAGGGTCGTGCGAACGCTCCCGCATTCGGCGTCCATTGAAATTTCGGTCAATTTTTCCGGGGAAGTGAGCTTCACCGCGCCGGCGGACTTGTCCACTTCGACTGACACGCCAACCTGGCGCATGCAGTCTAGCATCCGGCGAACGTCGTTTAATTGCACGGGACAATTGGTCAGCGTGACCGGCTCGTCGGTAAGCAGGCAGGCGCACACCATTGGGAGGGCCGCGTTTTTGGCCCCCGAAAGAATTATTTTGCCCTCGAGCCTGGAGGGACCGCGAATCTTGAGCATATTATATACCTTAAAATCCAGGCGCGCTATTAACGCGCCCCAGCCCATTTGATCAATGACCTATTATAAACTCTTTTAAGAAAATTGATATCCCTCTCGTCTCTTCCGGGTCAAAGGATTTGCAGCTCCGGCTCGAGGCGAACCCCGGTTTTTTCATATACCGAGCTTTGTATCGTTCCTATCAAAGAAACGATGTCGCTCGCCTTGGCCCCTCCCCTGTTCACTATAAAGTTCGCGTGCTTTCGGGACACTTCGGCTCCTCCCGCTTTTTTTCCCTGAAGGCCGCAATCGGCGATCAGGCGCCAGGCCGACTCGCCGGGAGGATTTGTGAAAACGCTGCCGCAGTTGGGATAGGCAAGGGGCATTTTCGCCCGGCGCTCTCCAATAATCGCGTCCATCTCGGCGTTTAGAGCCTGGCTCTCGGCGGATGAGAGCCTCAGCCGGGCTTTCAATAGTATTTCATTATTACCTCGAAGTCTGCTTTTACGGTAGCCGAACCCCATGTCCTTGGCGTCAATCCTGGAAATGTTTCCCTTAAGGTCCATGATTTCCGCGGTTACGAGTATTCGCGAGATGGACCCCAGCTTGGTACCCGCGTTCATGCAGGCGGCCCCTCCAACCGACCCGGGAATACCTACCGCCCAGGTCAGTCCCCCGAGACCTACGTCTGAAGCGTCGCGAGCCAGGCGCGGCAACATGATCCCCGCCCCGCTCTCTATCTCGTTTCCTTCCATGACTAGCGTCGTGAAACCGCGGCGCATGCCGACAATCAATCCTTCAAATCCCTCGTCTCGCACGAGCAGGTTGCTTCCAGCGCCCAACGCGACTATAGAGATATTATGCGCCGAGGCCGCTTTAAGCGACGCCGCCAGTTCATCGGCGTCGTGAGGCTCGATAAAAACCCGGGCCTTGCCACCGGCCTTGTAACTGACCCGCCCGGCCATGTCGGCGTCGCGGGAGACCTCGACTCCGGAAACCTCGGCGATATTTTGGGCGATTTTATCCCATTGGCTCGGGGACCGATGCACTGTATCACCTTTATTTTTTTTCCGTGAAGAATTTTACCGTCAAGGAAAGGCCCTCCTCGACCGGTACTTTCGGGACCCAGCCCAGGTCGTCCAGAGCGGCCGAGGAATCGGCCAGGCTGTGACGCACGTCCCCCGGCCGGGCCTCCACGTGGGTCGCCTCGACTTTCGACCTTGTCAGTTCCTTTATCTTTTGCCAAAGCTCGTTAATGGAAACCCTTCTGCCGCCGGCCACGTTAAAGACGCGACGCTCTTTAAGAGGCATGGTGGCGGCGAGGACGTTCGCCTCGACGCAATCGGTCACGAAAGTGAAATCCCTGCTTTGTTCCCCGTCGCCGTGTATCTCGGGTGGAAAGCCTGAGGACGCGGCCGTAATAAACTTGGGTATTACGGCCGCGTAAAGGGAATCGGGGTCCTGACGAGGCCCGAAGATATTGAAGTATCTGAGCACCGCCGTTTCCATTCCGTAACACTCCGCAAAAGCCAGGCAATAGTTTTCCTGGGCCAGTTTGGTAACGGCGTAAGGGGACATGGGCATGGGCGTCATGTCCTCCCGCTTGGGCAGGGTCTTGTTTTTGCCGTAAACCGAGGATGATCCGGCGCAGACAAAGCGCTTTACTTTCGACTCCTTGGCCGCCACCAACAGGTTGAGAGTGCCGGTAACGTTACATTCATGGGAGGTGATAGGGTCCTCTACCGAGCGGGGGACCGACCCTAACGCGGCCTGATGCAGAACGTAATCGACGTCCTTTACCGCCTCCCGGCAAATGGCCATGTCGCGGACGTCTCCCCTTATCATCTCGAAGTCTTGAGAGATCGCCGTTAGGTTTTCTTCTTTTCCCGTGATCAGGTTGTCAACCACCCTGACCTCTTCTCCTCTTTTGCAAAGAGACTCGACAATATTGGACCCGATAAAACCGGCTCCTCCCGTAACCAGCCATTTTGCCATTACATTTTCCTTACAGCCGCCGAGTTTCGCGACTAATTATTGTCTAAGTATCCAAAGAGATTAATCAAAAGCGTTAAAAAAGGCGCTGAAGCCGAGCTTCCGCGTGATTGCCAAAGCTCCAATTTAAAAAAGTCAAATCCGGGCGTAACCCGCTTTCCCGCAACAAGTATAAGCGACTATCGCGTATAAATCAAAATGCGCGCATGGCAAAAACCAATCAAATATCGAGCAATCATCATTCGGACAATCCTTCTTTTTTACGCTTCCATTTTATTCTAGTTACCTGATCTTCCATCTGTTCCACCTTCTTGATTAGGTTTTTATCTTCAGGTGTGATGGCAAGGGCCCTTTTATAACTTATATATGCTCCCTCGACGTCCCCTCTTTTTTCCTCGATCCTGGCAATAATTAGATGCATTTGACGTTTTGACTTGGAGTCGAGCTGGTCCACTCCCGTAAGTAAAAAATAAGCGTTCTTCAGGGCTAAGTCGTCCTTTTCGAGTTTTTCCGCCAAGCGGGCGATCCTGAGGCGAACCTGCCAGTAATCAGGGTGATCTCTTTGTGTTTTTTCATAGATTGCCAGCGCCTCGTTTTGTTTTCCCTCGCTTAAGTAAAGTGACGCCAGCGACATGGCCAGATATCTTTCCCGCGGCCAACTCTTGTGAGCCTTCTTGAGAACTCGCTCAGCCTCGCCGTTCTTTCCGATGGCCCTATACACGCGAGAAAGCTGTACGGCGATATCAGGCTCCGTACTTCTGGACTCAGGCACGAGGGACGCGTGAGCCATCGCCTTTTCGGGCATGTTTTTCCTGGCCAGGAAAGAGGCCAGGTAAAGGTTTGCCTCGACGTCGAGGCCAATTATCCTTTCCAGTGCCTTTATATCCGAATCATTCTGGATAAAAGATTCACCATATATATCGATGGAGGGAGGATAGGACAGGACCAACCCGTTGAAATATTTCCTGGCTCCCTGGCGATCGTTATGTCTAAGCTTCCGCTTCATCATGGCCGAGAGAAACCATGGATGAGATGGGTCAATATTGATCGCCTTCCGATAGTAAGCCTCGGCGGAGGCGTTGCCATTCTTGCCTTCAATCTCCAACTTGTCCAGCGCTTGAGCCATGAAATAATAATTGTATGGATACAACGGATCGGCGTCGATGGCCTTTTGGAATTCATGCTCCGCCATTACAAGCGGCCGATAATTTCCACTTCGGGCCTCATAAGTCGACATGGCGGCCTCGCCCAAGGCCGCGTGATATTGAGACCTGTCAGGCAAAAGCTCGGTCGCCTCCTCGTATCGCGCGATGGACTCGATAGTCTTGCCCGTTTGCTCGAGCCTCCCGCCTTCTAAGAATTTTTTTTCAGCGATAAAGGCGATGGACAAATAGGCCGAGAAAAGAAGGGCCAGGAGAGCCGAGACCAGGTCAGGTAGAAATTTCATTTGACCTCGGGGCCTCCATAGGCGGCGACGGCGCAAAGCGCGAAAAAATACATTCCGTTGGACGGAACGATGAGATTGGAGTCCACGATCCCATGGATTAGGGTAATTAATATCGAGCAGACTATCCCGACCATGATCGCCCTGGAGCCGGCGTCCTCCGACGAAAGCATCGATTTGATACCGGCCCTTAAAGCCATGCCGGCAAAGGCGATAAAGAATATCATTCCGGGAATCCCGATGCAGGCGGCCAGGTGCACGTACTCGTTATGCGCGTAAGCCACTCCCTTGAAGAAGCGCTCTCCGCGGTAAGATGGGTAGGCCGACTTGAAACACCCCCACCCCACGCCGGTTATTTGGTGATCCATGGCCATTTCGAGTCCCGACCTCCAGATGGATGGACGTCCGCCAAGCCCTACTTCGTCAGGGTCCGCGATGTACCGCTCCAGCGAAACCAATCGCTCGGTCAACTGCTTTTTTTGGAAAGACGTGGTTAATAACGCCGACATGCCCGCCAGAAAAGCAAAGGATAAAATGGTAATCGCCATGGATTTTTTAGACGGCCGGAAGATCAAGACTATGAAAACTACCGAGGTGGCCGAAAACGCGACCCACGCGCCCCTGGAAAGCGACAAGGCGACGGAGCAGGCCAGCAGCGAGGGAGCGATTAAAGATACAAAGGTCCTCGATATCTTTTCCGTCAGAGGATAAGCTTCGTCGTAAAAAGAAATGGCCACGCCGACGGACAGGAAAAAACTCTGGGCCATTACGCTGGCGAAATGGTTGCGGTTACGAAAGGTCCCCGATACTCCCTCGCCCGGCCCGGGCAGGTTAAGCATGGGCAGGTCGATTAGTTTGTCCTGAGCAAGATACGCGCCAAGCCCATACGCGGCGTTGAGAACTCCTATTGCCACAAGAGAAAAAACAAGCAATTTGGCCGGCTGAGAAGAAGTTGCCGTTTTGGCCGCCAGGAAATATATCATGGCCACGCAAAGAAAGCGAAGGGACTCGAAAACGGCTTGTTCCTGATTTACGGAAAAGGCTGAGGATAAAATCATCCATCCCATTAATAATATAAGGGGGACGTCGACGCTAGGGCGCCGAACCGGTTCAATCCAGAAATGATTGGCGGCTATGACCGAAAACGCGGCAAGCAGCGTTATTAAGGCGGACAACGGGGCCCAATATAGCCTTGGAACGCCTCCCTTGAACAGGCAGGCGAGAAAAACGACCAGCACCACGCCCGTGAGGATAAGGGACGAGGCTTTGGTTGCGTTATTCAGTTGATTCTCCTAAAGGAGCGGTCTCGCCGGAATAAATCGGAGTTTTATTCACCTTCCCTGGAATAATAATTGTGATAGTAACTGTAGCGGTAGGGCCTGTAATAGTACCCATAGTAGCCGTAGTAGTAGTAACGGTCTTTCTTGTAATCCACCGCGTTCAGAACCACGCCCAGAATTTTAGGCTGTACCTGAAGTATTTGCTGCACGTTTCTGTGGAATACGGTTTTGGGAATTTTTCCGGAACGGCATACCCATAGAATGCCGTCGGTTTTGGGGCCTAAAATGCTTACGTCCGACAGAGGCCATGAAGGCGGAGTATCGACGATGATCCTGTCGTATCTCTCCTTTAAGATGGAAAACAGTATCTGCATTTGTTCGGAGCCTAAAATTTCCGCCGTGTTTCTTGGACTCGTGCCGGCGGTCATGACGTCGAGATTTTTGAAATCCGAGGGCCGCGCGTAATTATTAATAATGGAATCGGCCAATAAATTGGATTTGACGAGACGCGGATACTGGTGAAGAAACTCCACGGCATGTTTGCCGCTTGACTCTTCTTCCGTGAGGTCCGAGATTTCAGAGTCGTTCAGGGTGATGCGCAGTTTTGCCGGGGAGGGAAATCCGTCAGGCTTGAAATACTCCTTCTTCCACGATTGCAGATTGGACCCGGCGGGAACGCCGTCAATATAGGATATGTTCAGGGTGGAGGGCAACGAGTCCCACGCGATGTTCATCGTGCCCGACCACTGTTTTATTTTAAGCAAGTGCTGGCAGTCGCCAAAGCTGACTTTGTTCATGTCCAGGTCTTGGAGCCTTGGGTTAAGCGCCTCGACGATAACGTCAAACAGGCCCTTGCCCTTTTCGTACCCGAATATTTTATGGATTGAAGGACGATGAAGGTCGGCGTCGATGAGAAGAGTTCGTTTCGATTCTAAACCCATGCTTATCGCAAGATTGGCAGAAAGCACGCTCTTACCTTCACGCGGCGCGCTGCTGGTTATCAGGAGAGTGATGGGCGCCTCCTGGGGCATTTTAACGTTGAGCTGATTTCTGAGTCCCGTTACGGCCTCGGAAAAAAGAGATTTTGGGTGCCGCGTGAGAAGAAGCGGAGTTGAAAGCTGCTTTTCTTCTTTTTGATTTTCCGGGACATAAAGAGGGACTACCGATAAAACGGGCAATCCCGAGGCTTTTCTGACGTCGTCCGCGTGCCTGATGGTTTGGTCGAGGTATTCGCGGCCATAGGCATACGCGAAGCCGAACATGAGTCCTGAGGCCAAAGCCAATAAATAATTAAGACTCTTCTTGGGTCTGATGGGAAACTTGGGAGTAGTTGCCCTCTCGTGAACGTAAACAAGGTTGTTGATAACGCTGTTGTTGTTTATGCTTACTTCCTTTTTGGCTTCAAGCATCTTCGAGTAATTCGTCTCGGCGAAGTTCCTCTCACGCGAGAGAACCAGATATTCCTTGTCCTTTTCAGTGCTGAAAATGGCGCTTTTTTCAAGCTTTTCAAACTCGGACTCCATGTTTTTAATAGAGGCCCTGGTAACGTTCAATTCGAATTCCTTACTGGTCCTTAACACGACCAACTGGTTTAAAAAGCTTTTCTTCAAGCTGTTTATCTTGCTTTCAAGGGCAATGGCCTCGGGATACTTCTCGTCGAAGATAGACATGATACTGTCGTACTGAACGATGGCTTCAACGAGGTCCGTGTTGATTTCTCTCAGGTTTTCATCGGCCAGAATCGGAGTGTATCTGGTAAAATCTTTCCTTTCAATGAGATTGTTGATCTGGGTTATTTGTGCTTCCAGACTTGTTTCTCTGTTCTTTTCAATGTTGAGATTTATGGTGATACTTTTGCGAAGATCGGAAATCCGGTCTTTATCGCTACTGAAATCGAAAATATCGTTGCTCTTGCGATACTCATAAAGCGCTTCCTCGGCGTCGTATAGCTTGTTTTTAGCTTCCTGAAGCTGCGCCTCCAGGGAGAGAAGCGATTCCTCCCGCATCATCAGGTCTTCTTTTTGCGTGTAGGCCACCGTGACCTCGGCCAATAGATTTACAACGTCTCGAGCAAAGACCTTGTTTGAATTAGCGAAAGATATTTTCGCCAGATTCGTGAATTTGGGAACTTGAACTGCAATCCCGCCCTTAATACCCGAAGCCAGGGCGCTAATAATTTCTTCCTGTTCGGCGGGACTCTTTTCGTCGAATTTGGAGTTAATGAGAAATTCCTGGTACCAACCCTTGTCTATCAGTCTTCTAACCAGTTCCTCTAAAAGCGGCTTGGAACTGATCATTTCAATCTTGGTGTGAAAATCATTGTACTTTATCAGATTAGGAAGGTTTGTCTCCTGAGTGCGGAAAGTGTCCGTTGGCGTATTGGACCTGATGATGATACTGGACGAGGCCTGATACACTTTGGTAGCCTTGGCATTGAAAATGGCGCCTAAAATAATAAACCCGATAACGATAAGAATAAAGGCCCAAATATTTTTAAGGATCGGCTCCAGGAGCTCGAAAAGGTTAAAATTAAATTCCTTTTCCTCGCCCTGGATGGCGGTTATTTCCGGCGGCTCGTATTGCATCACTATATCACTTCATTAAGAAAGAATTATATTTCGAACCTTTTATCGAAAAAAGTAACTATTGAAACGATATTTCCCCCAGCGAACTTAAGTACGATAAAATAGAAAAACCTGATCGCGCCCCCCTTCCCATGCCTTCATGGGGGATTAAGACAACGCTGGACCAGGTTGTGTGCGAATTCTAATTCTTTTCTAGGCCCGAACGATGAAACCCAAATAATAATGAAAACCGTTATTCGGTCGGGCTAGCTTCAGCTTCGGGTTCCAAAATGGCGTCCATTATCTCTACCGGCTCGATGTCTATCGCCATGGTGGGAGCGGAAGGCTGCTTGGTGCAAAGCACCGAGAGTATCTCTTCCTTGTAAATCCTGCCCTCCTCGGCGTAAAGCCACTCGGAATCGACAAGGGCCTGCATTTTGGCCGTCTCGTCGGTCAGACCTCCATACTGGGCGGCGAACTGGGGGTCCGTCTCGACGGCGACCTGATACATCATCGAGGCGAAATAACGTCGAGTTACCAGACGGTCGGGCTCGATCTCCGCGAATCCCGGCGGGTAACCCGCGTCCATCAACATCTGAAGTTCCTGCTCGTAAAGGTCCTCGGGAGACATGCCATCAGGAGAAGGAGCGTTAAGGCCGGGATCGAGTTCAACCAAATAATGGACAAGCTCGGCCTGACGAACCTGCTGAAGACTGAGCACCGGCTTCATGTCCACGTTGCTGCATAAGTCCGATTGGCTGAAACCGTCACCGGTAATCAACAGCGATAAGGCAAGGGCCATGAATAACGCGGCAATTTTCGCTTTCATCTATTCGTTCCTCCCCACTAACATCTTAACCCACTCGTTTAAAAAATCAAGGTTAAGCTCATTCCATAAATAAAAAGAATGAGTATCTCTCGCCAAAAAATAAAGTCCGTTTGTTTCCGATATGGAGAATATCATATTAAACGCTTTTGTCAAGCGGTTTTTTGTTTTTTGTAATTAGATACTTACGATGCCGCAAGCGGCCTTTGACGCCATCCTCGCCGGGGCCGCCCGGCCGCGCGCCTCCTTTTAACCATGCATTATCCGCCCGAAGCCTCGCGCGGTTTTTCCGAATCGAGGCGGTAAAGAGTCTCGCCAGCCCGCCAAACCACGAGCACGCCCTCGTGTTCCTTGCCCGCGAAGTCGGCGGGGTTGATCTTGCCCGGGTCGCGGTAGCCCAGATTGACCTTTTCGCACTTCTCCCTTGGAATGCCCGTGGCCAGGGTAACCTTGACTCGAGGCTTTTCCACCCCGTTCTCGAAAACCCCCTGCCCCTTGACGTGAGTCGAGTGGGCAAGGACACCACCCGGATAATGCTTGAACCTGTCCCATTGCTTCAAAAAGTAGTCGCGCACGTGGTAGCCAATCTCCTCGATGACCTCGCCGTGAGTAAAAGATATCTCGCGTATGTGAGGGGCGTAGATTATCACCTCGCCGCCGTCGCGCACGACCGGCTCCATCTTGTACATCCCCTTGGCCCCCACCCAAAGATCGTCGTACATCTCGGGCATGACCGAGATCACCTGCCGGAAATGATAGGGGGTCCACTTGATGTGCAATGAAGACGAAAGACGCGAGGCGGCCCGCCAGGCCTCCTTGACCGGGCCGACGAAAAGGCCGGCCATGCCGTCCTCGCCCTCGATCACCGAGCAGGCCCCGACGATCGGAAGACCCACCATCTCCGCCGCCCGCTCGATCACCGCCCGCACCGGGGTGTCCATCCTCCCGATAATCTCGTAGTTGGTGATAAGCGCCCCCAGCCAGTGCGTGAAATTTATTATCTCCGCGCCCGCTATCCCGGGAAAAAGATATTTGTGACCGCCGCTGAAGCCCGCGACCTCGTGGGGAAACACCGGACCGTAAATGATAGCCGCGTCGTAATCGAAGATCAGCTTGTTGATCGACACCTCGACTTCCTCACTCATGAGACCATTGCTGATCTTCTCGATTTCCGAGGCCGGGATCGAGCCAATAGTCTTAAAGGTCCCAGGCGAGTTCCACTCGTGGTTGAAAATATTGACGCTTTTGTATTTTCCGGAAAGGTCCGCCGGCTCGAGTTCCAGGTAGTCGCGAATAGATTCCTCACTCATGGGCTGGTGAGTGCCCAGGGCGATGAGGAAATCAAGGCGGGAAACGCTGGGTAAAAGCGCGTCGGCCAGGGCCCTGAATACGGCGGGCATGGGACCGGAACGCGTATTGTCCGGAATGATAACGATTATTTTCTTGCCGGCAAGGTCCGCCGCGGAGAAACCATCGGATATGATTTTCCTTATTTCCTCCTCCGATAAAAGACCTTCCCCGCCTTGGCCAATCAGCATGAAATCATCCTTTTTGTATGCGCCATAGCGCCAATCGTCCCGGACCCGAGCCGGGCCCGCGGGCCGTCTGAAAATTTCTCAAACCGCGCCAAAGATTATATCACGGGGAGGTTTGCGTTCAATAAACCTCTTTTCCCGTTCTCATTTAACCCTTTTGAAATCCGCCTCCACCCTTTCGTATAAATTCTTGAAAAGACAAAGCCTTTCCCCATACATGGCGGCGATTTCGCCGTCCGGCTCGAAAGACCTCGCGGTCTTGGCCAGCGAGGCGGCGTCGCTCAAGTCCTTCAGGCGGCCGCTCGCCTTCATGGCCATAAAGGCCGCGCCCATGGCCGAGCCCTCCCCCGTGGCCGGCGTCGATATCTTGCGGCCCATCACGTTTCCAAGAAGTTGGAGCCAGAAGTCGCTTCGGGCAAACCCTCCCGTGGCCCTTACTTCTTCCACTCCCCCCGGCGACTCGGTCAGCGGCTCGAGCGCGTGGGCCAGGCTCATGCATATCCCTTCCAAAGCCGCCCGGGCCAGATGGGCCTTGCCGTGGAGGGGGGACAGCCCGAACAGGACGCCCTTCGCCTCGGGGTTCCAATAAGGCGTTCGCTCTCCAAAGATATAGGGCAGAAAAACCAGGCCCTCGGCGCCGGGGGGACATCTCGAGGCCAACTCGATGATGGCCTCATAAGGCTCCCTTCCCTCGGCCAGGGCCCGGTCGCGGACGTCGGATAAAAGACCGTCGCGAAGCCAGCGGAGCACGATGCCCCCGCTGTTGATCGCGCCCCCCCCGTACCAGAGGCCGGACCCGAGGTAATAAAGCCACGCCCGGCCCGCCGGGTCGATCCAGGGGTTTTGGAAAACCTTGCGGGCCGCCCCCGAGGTCCCGATGGTCGCCGCCGCCTGGCCGGCGAAAACCGCGCCCGCTCCCAGGTTGGCAAGTCCCCCGTCCCCCGCGCCGGGGGCCGCGGGAACGCCGGGCGCGAGCCCCAGTTCCTCCGCCGGCCCGGGAAGAAGGGTCCCCGCCGTCTCGTCGGGATGGACCAGGCGCGGCAGCCGCTCCGGTCCCATGCCGGCGAAGTCCAGGGCCGCGGCGTCGAAGTCCAGCCTCGAGACGTCGATAAGGCCGTTGGAAGAGGCGTGGGACAGGTCCATGACCGTCTCGCCCGTGAGCCTTTTGAAAATGAAATCCTTGATGGAAAGGAAAACCCCGGCCGACTTGAAAGTCGCGGGATCGTTCTCGCGAAGCCAGGCCAGGCGCGCCGGATAGTACAGCGCCGCCGCCGGACATCCGGTTTCTTGCCTGATTGCCTCGCCCATGGACTCCTTCAGCCGCGCCGCCTGGGGGCCCGACCTGCCGTCCGCCCAGGTCCACATCCGGGTCAGGGGCGAGCCGCCCGAGTCGAGGGCCATGAAACCGTGCATGGCCGAGGAAAAGGCCATCGCTTCTATCCTCGAGCGCCTCAAGTCCACGTCCAAAGACCTTACCGCCTTGACCATGGCGGACCACACTTCCTCCGGGTCCTGCTCCTCCCTGAGAGGGCCGGGCTCGTGTAACGGGCATGAGGCCGACCCCGAGGCCGCCACCTCGCCATCGGCGTCAACCAAAAGGGCCTTGACCAGCGAGGTCCCAAGATCAATGGCTAAAAAAAATTCCTTCATCTCCAGATGCTTTCCACCGTTATTTTATCGAGCCTCTTGCAAAATTCCCGCTTTGGAGTGCGGCGGCTCGACGCCGCTTTTCTTCCGAGCGGCTTGACGCGAGGCAAACCGGCGTATTAATAGGCCTTGTCAAGCCAAGGCCATCGAAAGCGGTCTCAAGCGACCGCACTCCAAAGCGGCTATGCCGCAAAGAAAAGGACTTTTGCAAGAGACTCTATCGGTTCGGATTTGATCCCCGCCGATAAAGGGGATCCCTTGAGCCGGGCGAGTCGTATTACATGGGTTTAACATGGTCCGACCCTCGTGACAAACCATCGATAATGTTTCATCGACAATGTTACTCGCCGAGGCCCGCCTTAAATCGGTTACGGAGCGAACAAAGCCCTATAAGGGACCGGCGGAATAAAGGGTCTTTTTCCGGTCGCCCCTGCCTTTGCCGGGGACGCCGCCCGCGGTCTCGATGGCGTCAAGGGCCCGCTTCACGTGCCATTCGTAACCGCGGCTTGGCCTGCCCGGATAAACGTCGTAAAAGGGCCGGTAAACCCGGGGTGTAAAAACCGGCATGATCACGTTGGCCCCAGCCTTCAGGCCAAGCTCGTATCCTTGCCTCCGGTTGACCGTGGCCAGGGCCGTGGTGGCGGGTATGTTGGCCTCCGGGCAAAGCACCCGGGTCAGGGCGGTGACCTTGCGGGCAAGGAGGTCGACCTTGTTGAAATAGCCGCTCAAGTCGCCGATCTCGGACAGGGCCCTCGCGCCCAGGGGCGTGGACGGGTGGGGGATATAGGGACCGCTTCCCACCATGTCCAGGTCCAGCTTCCGGAAGACGTCCAGGTCGCGGGCCAGGCTCGGAAGGCCCTGGCCGGGAAGACCCACCATGACGCCGCCTCCGATCTCGTATCCCATCTCCCGCAGGGCGAGCAGAATCTCGATCCGGCCCGGACGGCCGGGACCGGCGGCCGGGTGTATCTTGCGGTAAAGGTCCTCGTCCGTGGTCTCGAGCTTCAAAAGGTACCTGTCGGCGCCCATGTCGCGCCACCTTCTATAGTCGTCCAGCGGACGCTCGCCCACGCTGAGGGTCACGGCCAGAGGAAAGCGGACCTTGATGGCCCCCACCACCTCGGCCAGCCACTCGGCGCTCATGGCCGGGTCCTCCCCCGACTGGAGCACCACCGTGCCGCAGCCCGAAAGAAAAGCCAACTCCGAGCGCCTGACGATCTCGGTCTTGCTCATGCGGTAGCGGGCAAGGTCGGACGCGTCCGACCTGATGCCGCAATACAGGCATTTTCTCGAGCAGCAGTTCGAGAACTCGATCAGGCCGCGAAGATGGACCTCCGACCCCACCGTCTCGAGACGGACGCGATGGGCGGCCTCGAACAAGGCCTCCTTTTCCTCTTGCCCCTCTTGTCTTAGCCACTCCAGGATTTCCGTCCTGGACATGTCCCGGCTCGGATCGCGTCTCGTTTCTAAACTCGCCTTTTCAAGCTCGGGCATTTTGCGCTCCTTTGAAAAGGGTCACCGTGAACGAGCTGCCCTGGCCGGGTGTGCTCTTCACCTCGACCTTGCCCCCGTATAGAGACGAGAGTCGCGACACTATCGAGAGGCCAAGTCCCGTGCCCTCGATCTCCCTGGTCCTATCGTTCTTGACGCGATAAAAATCCTGGAACAGGCCGGACGACTCCTCGGGCGTCATGCCCAGGCCGGAGTCGGAGACGGTCAGGACCATTCGGTCGTCCTGCTCTTGCATCGACGCCTCGACCCGGCCGCCATCCACGTTGTACTTCACGGCGTTGGAAACGAGGTTCCTCGCGATCGTCTCGATCTCGCGCCGGTCCGCCTGGAAAACGAGCTCGTCCGGGGCGCTGAGCTCGAGTTTTATCCCGCGCTTTTCAGCCTCCTCCCGGAAGGACTCGAGGGCTTCCCGGACGATGGGGACAAGGTCTTGCTCTCGCGGGTCCCTCGGATAACGGCCGCACTCGATGCCGGTCACGTCTAGAAGATCGAGAATCAGCTTCCTCATGCCCCTGATCCTGGCCACGCTCCTCTCCACCAGTTCCTTCGCCCGCGCGGGATCGTCCTCCAGCGTCCCGTCGCCCAGGATGCAAAGGTACTGCTCGACCGCCGCGATGGGACTCTTCAACTCGTGGGCCACCATCGAGATCATCTGGTAACGGAAAAGGCGCCTCTCCTTTTCCAACTCCCTCGCCCTCCTCGAGACCAGAAGGTGCTTGGCCGCCTTGTAGACCGAGGCCTTAAGCTCGTTGGGCGAAAAGGGCTTGGGCAAAAGGTCGAAGGCCCCCCGCCGCGTGGCCGACACGGCCGTCTCGATCGAGGCGTAGGCCGTGATCATGATGGTGAGCATGTCCCTCTCGTCCTCCATGACCCTGGACAGCACGTCGAGCCCGGACGCTCGGGGAAGCTTCAGGTCCAGAAGCAGAAGGTCGGGATTTGTCGCCGCTATCTTCTCGAGGGCCTCCTCCCCGGTCTCGGCCGAGTCCACCTCGAAGCCCACCTCGAAGCCCCACTCCGGGGCAAAGACCCGATAGCCGGAAAGGACCCGCTCCACCGCCAGCCTCATCCCCAACTCGTCGTCAACGACCAGGGCCTTCAAGGTCAGGCTTTTCGACCCATGGCCGGCGAGCATGGACCCCGTCTCCATCATTGCCTCTCCCCCCTGGGCAGGGACACGGTGAACCTCGAGCCCGTCTTGCCCTTGGCGCCGTCCGCGTTGGACTCGGCCTTCAAATCGCCGCCGTGCATCTTCACTATCCCGTAGGCCACGGCCAGACCCAGGCCCGTTCCCTTGCCCAGCTTCTTGGTGGTGAAGAAGGGGTCGAATATCCTCGAGATGTCCTCCTCTTTTATGCCGCATCCCTCGTCCTCGACGATGAAGTGGACAAGCGAATGGTTGCCCCCCGTCTCGATCTTCAATTGGCCGCCCTCCGGCATGGCGTCAAAGGCGTTCTCGATCAAATTGGTCAGCACCTGCGTCACCTGGTCTCCATCCAGGTCGGCCGACTTGTTTCCGTCCCCGTCCATCCTGGCGATGGTCACGTTCCCGGGCGGGTCCAGGCCGCGAAGGGCCGCGTCCACCAGGCTCGATAGCTCGGCGGGCCGCTTGGCCAGGGTGTTCTGGCGGGCGAAGTTCAAAAGGCCGGCCACTATCTTCTTGCACCGGTCGGTCTGCTCGACGATCATCTCGAGGTCGGGTTTGGCCGAGGACCCGGGGTCCGCGTCCTCCAAAAGCATGTGGGAATACATGAGCACCACCCCGAGGGGGTTGTTGATCTCGTGGGCTATGCCGGCGGCCAGTCGTCCCATGCCGGCCAGCTTCTCCGACTGGACCAGGGCCTCACGGGCGCCGGCCAGCCGCTCGTTCGAGAGGGCCAGTTCCTTGACCGTCTTCTTGAGCTGGTCGATGGTGTAGGGAAGACACATCTCGGACTCGGCCAGGCCCCGGTGGATGGCCACGGCGTGCTCGAGGCAGGAGTCGTACCCGCAGGCGCCGCAGTTCAGCTCGTCCTCCGGCGAGGTCTTGCCCATCGAGGCCAGTATCTCCCGCACCTCGTCGCGGGTGGGAGAGTCGGTCCTCTTGTCGTTGGGCTCGTAGTCCCGCGAAAGATCGAGGTCGTCGAGCGACGAAACCTCGGCCCACCATTTGTCGTGGTCCAGTTTGTCGAGTCTTTCCCTTACGTGGGCCAGCACTCTCTCCCGCCTCCTGAAAAGGGGAAGGTCGCTCGATATGCCCGGTCCCATGATGCAGCCGTTGCAGCAAAGGGTCTCGAGCAGGCGCACGTTAAGGTCCCCGTTCTCGAACTCCTTGATGGCCTCGATGAAATTGCCGCGGCCGTCGGCCGCCACCACGTCTCCGGGCAGAAGGTCGTCGGAGATATTGGCGGCCTGAAGCATTCCCCGGCTGACGGGAAAAAGGGAGCCGGCGCCCGGGTGGGGAGGGTCGAACTCGGAGACGCCCGAGTTGGCGGGAGATATTCCCATCCGCTCGAAAAGGGACCTGAGCTCGGTGAAGGTGAGAACGGCGTCCACGTCGCCCTCGAGACCGGCGGCCTCCTTTTCCGCCTTCTTGGCTATGCACGGCCCGATGAAGACTATTTTCAGGTCGGCGCCGTAAATCCGGTGCAGGGCCCTGGCCTCGGCGATCATGGGCGAGACCACCCGGGCCAGGCCACCAACCAGCTCGGGATGGAAGCGCTGCACGTACTCGACGATGGCGGGGCAGTTGGCGGCGATGTACCTTCCCGGCTCTCCCGAGTCCAGGAGCCTGCGATACCGCCGGGCCACGAGGTCGGCCCCGAACCCGACCTCGCAAACCAGGTCGAAGCCCAGGCGCCTGACCATGCCCGCCAGGGTCTTGGGGTCCATCTCCACGAACTCGGCCGGAAAGCTGGGCGCCAGGCAAGCGGCCACGCGATGGGCGGACTCGATAAGGGCCCTCGCCCGGCCCACCGAGCTGAGGACCTTCTTGGCCCGCCGGCTGCAAACCCGGACGCAGTTGCCGCAGCCGATGCAGCGCTCGGTTATGACCTCGGCCTGGCCGCCCCGCACCCGGATGGCCTTGGCCGGGCACTCGCGAACGCAGGCGTAACAAACGCCGCAAAGCTCCTTGATAGTCGAGACCAGCGGCGTTTCAGGATAAGAGTCCACCTTTTACTCCACGCGTTTTCGCGAGACGTCTCGCCTATCGCCCTTCCATGCCCCTGGAATCGGGACCCGACGAGACTTGTCCCACCATCTCGTGGCCGGCGCGGTCCCAGACGCGGGGAAAACGCCCGGCCACTAGCCGCCCGATCCACGCGACGAACTTTTCGCGCTCGATCTCGGGCATCCTTCCCCAATCCCCGACGCAAAGCCCGAACCTTCCGGGCAACTCGATCCTCTCCACCTCGCCGCGGGAGGGGGTCTCGCGGACGTCGCCGGCAATAAAGGACCAGCGCCTGCCCATTACCTCGACGAACCAGAGGCGGGTATCGAAATCGGACTTGACGTGCAAAGACAAGGCGTCCAGGGCGGTGGCCAGGTCGGCGCTCCTTATCGCCTCCTCGCACTCGCGGAGCCAGGCGTCAAAATCTGAGGTCTCTTTTTCCATTCTCGATCTCCCCCAGCTTTTCCAAGAGGGCGGGAACGATCCCGGCGGGAACGTCCTTCATCCTCTCGCCGATGAGTTTCTCTCCGATCCTTCTCGTTTCCTCGGAGGCGTAGTCCATAAGATATTCCTTGAAGGTCAGGATGGCGTTGGGAACGCAGAAATTATGGACCTTGCCCTCCTTGGCTATCTTCATGAAGTAAGACCCGGTCCGGCCGCACCGGTAACCCGCAGTGCAAAAGGACGTGAGCCATCCCATGCCGGCCAGTTCCCGAATGACCTCGTCCAGGCTCCTCGGGTCCCCGATCATGAACTGCTGTTTGGTCTGGTCCTGCTCGCCCCCCGTCTCGCTGTAGGCCCCGATGCCGATCTTGGTCGAGGCGTCGGTCTGGGTGCAGCCCACGTTGATCACGTCCCGCCTGATATGGGCCGGCTCCCGCGCCGTCAGGATCATGCCCGTGTAGGGGACGGAGAGCCGGATGACGGTCACCAGCCTTTTGAAGTCGCGGTCGCTAACCATGTAGGGAGACCCGGTGGTAAGGGGAGAGTTGGACGCCGGCTCGAGCCGGGGAAAGGAAATGGTATGCGGCCCGATCCCGTCGAACTTGCTTTCCAGGTCGATGGCGTGAAGGAGCAGCCCCATGACCTCGAACTTCCAGTCGTAAAGTCCGAAGAGGGCCCCGATGGCCACGTCGTCCACTCCCGCCTCGAGGGCCCGGTGCAGGGCGTACAGGCGCCATCCGTAATGGGCCTTGATCCCGCGGGGATGGACCCGGCGATAGGTCTCGTGATGATAGGTCTCCTGGAAGACCTGGAAGGTCCCGATGCCCGCGTCGCGGAGTATCTTGAGATGGGAGATGGACTGGGGGGCCGCGTTTATGTTCACCCGCCTTATTTCCCCGTTGCCCGACTTGGTCTCGTACACGGCCTTGATGGTGTCGGCTATGTAATCCACGTCCGACTCCGGGTGCTCGCCGTAAACCATGATGAGCCTTTTATGTCCTATTTCCACCAATACCTTCGTCTCCCGCTTTACTTGCTCGAGGGACAGCTTGATTCTTTTTTCATCCTGGTTTTCTCTTCGGAAGCCGCAGTACAGGCAGGAGTTGACGCAAAGGTTCGAGCAGTAAAGGGGGGCGAAGGTCACGATACGGGGACCGTAGACTTTCAACTTCACGGCCAGCCCGGTTTTAAACATCTCTTGCCAGACGTCCTCGTCCTCGACGTTCAAAAGGGCGGCGGTCTCCTCGGGCTCGAGCCTTTTGAGGGCGAGGGACTTATCCAGGATATCTTTGATTCTTTTCGGGTCGGGCGATCGGTTTTTCCGAAGGGTCGCGGATATCTTGGCGTCGTCAATAAAGTCGGTCCCCATATCGAGGTATCTTTCAATCTCGCGTTCCTTTATGACCGATTCCATCCATTCTTCTTTTTTCAAGGCCCTCATATTTCTACTCCTTGTCCTCCCCGGCGGGAAGGACCACGGTGAAGGTGGTTCCCTTTCCCTCCTCGGTCCGGAAACTTATCTCACCGCCGTGCGCCTTTACTATCTCCCTTACGATGGCCAGGCCCAGGCCCGTGCCCATTTCCCGCTCGGCCTTGGCGTTGTCGGCCCTGAAGAACTCGGTGAAGACCATGTGCTTTTGCGCGCTGGGGATGCCGATGCCCTCGTCGATGACCTCGATTCGAGTTCCCTTTTCCGAGGGCGAGAATATGGCCTTGACCCGCTTGCCGGCGGGCGTGTATTTGACCGAGTTCGAGACCAGGTTCTCGAGCGCCCGCTCGATGGCCTCCGAGTCTCCCAGCGGGCTTGGCGTTCCCGGCTCGACTCGGACCTCGAACTCGAGCCCCTTTTCCAGGGCCTCGTCATGGAAGGTCCTTTCCAGCCGTCCGGCCAGCCACTCCGGATCGAGCGGCTTTTTCTCGGCCCTTTTCAGCTCCGACTTGGACCTGCTCAGATCGAGAAGCTCCGAGACCAGCTCGAGCATGGTCCTGGCTCTCCGGTCCACTCTGCGCAGGTACTCGGACTGGTCGGGACCCAGGTCCCCGAGACTCCCGTCCCTTAAGACCTCGAGCATGCTGATAATGGCGGCGAGAGGCGCCCTCAGGTTATGGGCGACCCTCAGCATGAACCTGGCCCGCTCCTCGGAGTGTCGCCCGATCGTCTCGTAGGCCCTGGCGTTGGCCAGGGCTATGCCCGCCAGGCCGGCGGCAAGCTGGAAAAACTCGAGATGGTCCTTACCGAACTCTCCCGTCCTCTCGCCGTAGGCCCCCAGTACTCCCAGTATCTCGTCGCCGCTTTTAATGGGAACGAAGAGGGCGGACCTGACTCCGGCCTCGGCCAGGACCTCGCGGAACTGGAAAGCCTCTCCCGACCGGATATCCTCCGCGATGTGGCTCTCGCCTTTCAGGACCCTTTTATTGACCGGGCTTTTCTCGACCTCGATCTCCTTTTCCAAAAGTCCCGGGGGCAGGCCGAAGGACGCCGCGTAGGCGAGCCTTTTGCCGTCCTCGCTTAGAAGCTTGAGGGAGGCCCCCTTTACCACCATGACCTTGGCCAGCTCGTCGGCCAAGACCTGGAGCACCTCGTTGATGCTCCTGGCCGAGAGCACCGCCTCGGTCATGAGGTACAAGCTCCTGAGCTTGTCGTTGATCTCCCGGACCTTGCGCGTGGCCCGGGCCAGGTCCGTGACCCTCTTCCTGAGGGCGGCCACCACCGAGTTGGCCGAATAGGCCGTGACGATCAGGGTGGCCGTGAAAAAGCCGATCTCGACCAGGGCGAAGGCGTCGCCGCCGGACGGTCCCATTTCCACGCCTTTATAGGTCAGGGCGTGGCCGGCCAGGACGCCGCCTCTTTCCATGACGTGCAAGACGGCCGTTCCCGAGGCCGCCAGCCCCGCGAACAGGTAGGCGCTCCTGGGCGGCAGCAGGATGGCGGCGAAGATGACGTGGAAGATGAAGAAGAAAAGAAGAGGACTGGCCACGCCCCCGGTGTAATGGATAAGGGCGAACATGGCGGCGTAGTCAAGGCCCACCTGGAGGTGGGCGAAGGATAAAATCCTCTTTCCGTCCGGTTCCCCTTTGCCGACTCCCGCTCCAATTATCTTGAGAAGGACGTTATAGGCGAGTATTGAAGCGGCCGCGGCCATCATGGCGAGGAGGGGGAACTCGAACCCGAGGACCGCCCCCACGCATGAGGCGGCGATCACGGCGGGGGGCACGAGCCATCTCAGCCGGATGAACCAGAGGTTCACCCTGCCCAGCTCGGCGAGGGCGATTTTGTTTTCGCCTCTCGCCAAGCCAAGCGAGGTTTCATCCTCCCGGACCTTTTCCTCTCGGTTCATCGAGTGCCCCTTCCCTCAGTCGTTCCCCAAAATGGCGTCGATTTTTTTCAAGAGCTTCTTCGAGTCCACCGGTTTCTCGAACATCCACTTGGCGGGCCACGACTCTCCCAACACGTGCTGGAACTGGCCCGGCCCCTCGTCCTTGACCTTCTCGAGGAAGCTGGTCAGGATGATGATGGGCAGGTTGCCCAGCTTTTCGTCGTTCTTGAGCTCGTAGGCCAGGTCGAAGCCCTCGGTGTCGGTGGACATCATCACGTCCAGGATGATGAGATCGGGGAGTTTTTTCCTCAGCTCGGCCAGGGCCTCCTTGCCGTTCGCCGCCGTGCGGACCTTGTAGTCCTTTCTCTCGAGAATGATGCACAGGGAGTCTCGTATGTCCCTGTCGTCGTCAACCACCAGGATTTCACCTTTCCCTTCCATTTTTCGCCTCCTTTTCCGGCGCCCCGCTTTTAATAGTCCCTCGCCGTGTATTTAGTGTGAAGCAGATGATGGGACCTCTCTCCGAGCGGTTCCTTTAAGAACTTGTCGTAAAGCTCCTTGATGGCCGGGTTCAGGTGCGACTGCCTGAAGCTTTGAACCTCGGCGTCGTCGTTGTAAAGGGCCTGGGCGCGCAGGGCCCGCTTCTCGTCGCTGGCGGGCAGGGGCTGTCCGCCTCCGCCCACGCACCCGCCGGGGCAGGCCATGATCTCGATGAAGTGATAGTCCGCCTCTCCCGCCTTGACCTTGTCCATCAGCCTTCTGGCGTTGCCCAGTCCGTGGGCCACGGCGACCTTGACCAGTCCCAGGTCTCCCACCTCGAGGGCGGCCTCCTTGACTCCCTCCAGGCCCCGCACCGGGGTTATGTCCAGGCTCGGCATCTCCTTGCCGTTGACCGCGGCGTAGACCGTGCGCAGCGCCGCCTCCATCACGCCGCCCGTGGCCCCGAAGATGGTGGCCGCTCCGGTGTACTGGCCCATGGGCGGGTCGTAATCGTCGTCGGGCAGGTTGGCGAAGTCTATGCCCGCCTTTTTGATCATCCTGGCCAGCTCGCGCGTGGTCAGGACCAGGTCCACGTCCCGGAACCCGGAGGAGTTCATCTCCGGCCTGGCGGCCTCGTACTTCTTGGCCGTGCAGGGCATGATCGACACGGAGAAGATATCCTTGGGGTCTATGCCGGCGGACTCGGCGTAATAGGTTTTGGCCAGGGCCCCGAACATCTGCTGGGGGGACTTGCAAGTGGACACGTTGGGCAAAAGGGAAGGATAAAAGTGCTCGATGAACTTGATCCAGCCGGGGCTGCAGGAGGTCATCATGGGAAGCACGCCGTTGTTCTTGACTCGGTAAAGCAGCTCGTTTCCCTCCTCGATGATGGTCAGGTCCGCGGTGAAGTTGGTGTCGAAGACCCTGTCGAACCCGAGTCTTCTCAGGGCGGCGATCATCTTGCCGGTGACGAGGGACCCCGGCGGCATGCCGAACTCCTCTCCCAGTTGGGCCCTGATGGCGGGGGCCTCCTGGACCACCACGTGCCGGGAGGGGTCGTCGATGGCGTCCCATGCCAGGTCCGTCTCGTCTCTTTCCACGATGGCGCCCGTCGGGCAGACCACGGCGCACTGGCCGCAGAAGGTGCAGGCCGACTCGGCCAGGCTCTTGGACAGGGCGGGCACGACCCTCGACTCGAACCCCCTTCCCTCCGGCGTCAACAGGTTTACTCCCTGGACCTCGGCGCAGACCGTGACGCAGCGCAGGCAGTTGACGCACTTGCTGGAGTCCCTTACCAGGGCGGGCGAGGAATCGTCGATCTTGCGGCTCGAAAAGTCGGTCACGGGCACGGTGATCTTTCTCACGCCCACCAGCTCGGCCAGCCTCTGGAGCTCGCAGGACCCGTTCTTGAGACACAGGTTGCAGTCGGCCGGGTGGTCGGAAAGAAGGAACTCGACTATCCTTTTCCTCGCCCTCCTCACCCTGGCCGTGTTGGTTTTGACCTTCATGCCGGGGGCCACCGGGTAAACGCAGGAGGCCACCAGGCTCCTCGCCCTCTCGACCTCGACCACGCAGACCCGGCAGGCGCCCGGCGCGTGACCGATCTCGGGCATCGTGCAAAGCGTCGGTATGAATACTCCCACCTCGCGGGCGGCCTCGAGGACCGTGGTCCCCTCCGGGACCTCGACTTCAAGGTTGTCTATCGTAAGCTTAACCATGACACGCTCCTTTCCGCCGTCCGGCTACTCCACGATCACGGCGTCGAACTTGCACTTCTGGAGGCAAGTCCCGCACTTCACGCACAGTTCCTGATCGATTAAGTGGGGCTTTTTCTTCTCGCCCGATATGGCCCCCACCGGGCAGGCCTGGGCGCAGGCGCGGCACCCGGTGCATTTTTCCTCGTCCACCTTGAACGTGATCAGGGCCTTACAGACCTTGGCCGGACAGGTCTTGTCCCTTATATGGGCGTCGTACTCGTTCCTGAAGTACCTTATGGTGCTGAGCACGGGATTGGGCGCGGTCTGGCCCAGGCCGCAAAGGGAGGAATCCTTGATGATCGAGGCCAGGTCCTTTAGAAGCTCGACGTCCCCCTCCCGGCCCTCGCCGTCCCGAATCCTCTCGAGTATCTGCAGCATCCTTCTCGTGCCCACCCGGCAGGGAGTGCACTTGCCGCACGACTCGTCCTGACAGAAGTCCATGAAGTAGCGAGCCATGTCCACCATGCAGGCGTCCTCATCCATCACGATGAGGCCGCCGCTGCCCATGATCGCCCCCGCCTTGGTGATCTCCTCGTAGTCGATGGGAATGTCCATCACCTCGGCCGGGATGCAGCCCCCGGAGGGACCTCCCAGTTGGGCCGCCTTCAGCTTCTTGCCCTCGGGTATGCCCCCGCAAAGCTCGAATATCACCTTGCCCAGGCGGGTACCCATCTCGACCTCGACCAGGCCCACGTTGTTCACGTTGCCGGTGACGGCGAAGACCTTGGTCCCCTTCGATCCCTCGGTCCCGATCTCTCCGCAGACCTCTCCTCCCTCCCTGATGATGAGGGGCACGTTGGCGTAGGTCTCGACGTTGTTCAATATGGTCGGCTTTTTCCACAGCCCGCTTACCGCCGGGAAGGGGGGCCTGGGCCTCGGGTTCCCCCGCCGTCCCTCGATGGAGGCCATGAGGGCCGTCTCCTCGCCGCACACGAAGGCCCCGGCCCCCATGTAGACCTCGACGTCGAAATCGAAGCCCGAGCCCAGTATGTCCTTGCCCAGGAGCCCGTAGTCCTTGGCCCGCTCGATGGCCAGGTTGAGCCTCTTCACCGCCAGGGGATACTCGGCCCGGCAATAGATGTAACCCTGGTGGGAGTCGATGGCCCTGGCCGCCACGATCATGCCCTCCAGCACGGCGTGGGGCGTGGCCTCCATCACGGCCCGGTCCATGAACGCCCCCGGGTCTCCCTCGTCGGCGTTGCAAAGAACGTACTTCTCGTCGCCCTTCGAGTTGGCGCAGAACTCCCACTTGAGCCCGGTGGGAAAACCTCCGCCCCCCCGGCCCCGCAGGCCGGACTCCTTGATCTCCGCGATGATCCGGGCCGGCTTCATCTCGATAAGGGCCTTGGCCGCCGCAGCGTAGCCGTCCCACCAGATGTACTCGTCCACGCTCTCCGGGTCTATCTTGCCCATGGCCCGCATCACCCGCTGATGCTGGAGAGTAAAATAGGGTATCTCGCTTATAGTCCTGAAAATCTCGCCGCTCCTCGGGTCCTTGTGCATGCAGCGCTCGACCGGCCGGTCCTTGCCGAAATGGGACTCGACTATCTCCTCCACGTCCTTATCCTCGAGACGCTGATAGAAGACGCCCTCGGGAAAGACCGTCATGAGTGGACCCACCGAGCAAAAGCCGTTACAACCGGTCAAAACGATCTCGACCTTGCCGTTCAGCCCCGCCTTCTCGACCGCGTTTTTCAGGGCGTCCTTTATTGGAAGACTCCCCGAGGCCCGGCATCCCGTGTCGCCGCAAACCAGGGCCCGGTACTTGAACTTCTCTTTTTCCTTGGCCACTCGCTCCCTTATTTTTTCCAAGTCCGCCAATTTAAGTTTCTTGCCCATGATCACCCTCCTTTCCGGGCGGCCCTTACTCGTAAGCCTTGATGATCTTGGACAGACGCGACGCCTTGAGTTCCTTATGCACGTCCTCATCCACGATCATCACCGGGGCAAGGGCGCAGCATCCCAGGCAGCGGACAGCTTCCAAGCCGAATTTTCCGTCCTCAGTGCACTCCCCCACCTTGCATTTAAGCTCCCGCTCGAGTTGATCGACCACCTTTTGCGCTCCCTTCACGTGGCAGGCCGTTCCAAGGCAAACCCTTATCTGGTGCTTGCCGCGGGGAGTCATGGTAAAGAAGGAATAAAAGGTGACCACCCCATAGACTTGAGCCAGCGGGATATCCAGTCCCCTGGCCACACGGCGCTGGATGGACTCGGGCAGGTACCCCACGACCCCCTGGACTTTCTCGAGCACCGGTATGAGGGCCCCGGGTTTTCCCCTGTATTCCTTAATTATTTCGTCGGCTTTTTCCAGATCGTCAGGAGAGAACTCCTCTTCCCGAGCCAAATGACAACCCATCTCCATGACTTTCACACCTCCTTCCCCGGAGGGATTTATCCCTCTTATAACGCCCGGGTTAAATCCCATGAGGCCGTTTTATCGGCCGCAAAGCACGCCCCTTATTTACTCGCCAGATTAAAAGGCAATTCCCGTGCCCGGTAAAAATTAATTTAAGACATGCCTAAGTATTGATTATAAATGGTGATACAAAGATGATTAGCGTCCTTGACGCCGGTTTTCTTTACAATATGAATATATGCTTTACACGCTGGACCGCGCCACGGACAATTCATCCGGCGGGAATGATGAATAACAAGGGCTTAATAAAAAAATCACCAATTTTTCGCGTCCTTTTGGCCTGGCCTTTCCCGTGGTTCTCCTAACGGAAAAACGGACTTCCGGCCATGGATGGGGCTCGGGTCGTCTTGGAATTTCCATTGGCCGCTTCTATCTTGCATGGGCGGCGGGTTGAATGTTTCGAGAACATGTGGTTATAATATTAGTTTACTGAAATAGACACTACGCTTTAAAAAGGAATATCGAGATGAAGAGAACATATCAGCCACACAACGGAAGGCGTCTTAGAACGCACGGGTTTCGTGCCAGGATGGCCACCAAGGGAGGCCGGCTGGTCTTGAAGAGCAGACGCAACAAGGGAAGAAAGCGGCTGGCGGTATCCGTTCCCAGCGCCAGAAAGTAAGCCATGCCCCGCTACGGTCTCCACCGCCGCGAGCGCGTGCTGAAGACCTGGGAATACAAATCGATCCGGAGTCGGGGCCGTAGAAAGTCGTCCCGTTATTTCACGCTCAATTACCTGGCCAAGGACTCCGGAGGTCTAAGGCTGGGCCTTATAGTTAGCCGGAAGGTCGGAAAGGCCCACGACAGGAACCGGATTAAAAGAACGATTCGAGAGTTTTTTCGGCTCAATAAGGACTGGATACGGGAGACGGTGGGAAAGTCGGACGAGCCGATGGACAAATGGGGACTGGACCTGGCCTTCATGGCCAAACCCGGGGCCGCCGCTCTCGATTATAAAGGGGCCCGAGAAGAACTTTTTTATCTGGTGAAGAAATTGCCGGGGTCCATTACCTGGCCCGAGGCGGATAAAATCGAGGATTCCGAGACGCCCGAGGCTTAGTCTCGGCGGGGAGTATTGAATTGGCGTCCAAGGCGGCGATACTGCTATTAAGGTTCTACAAGTATTTCATATCGCCCATTTTGCCGCCGGCGTGCAGGTTTACCCCCACCTGCTCGGAATACTCCATGGAGGCATTTGCCAAGCACGGGTTTTTTAAGGGATTGTGGCTTACCGTCCGGCGGATATCCAGGTGCCATCCCTTTAACCCCGGCGGGTACGACCCGGTGCCCTAGCGCCGGGAAGGCCGGAAAACATGGGGAATAAACGAATTAACGCGGGACTTCGATCGCCCGCTTTCGGATCGCGGCGGTAATATGGAAGAAAAAAACTTTATCTTTTTTATCATCATCTCGGTGGGTATATTCCTGCTTTGGTCCATGTTCCTGGCTCCCAAGCCCAAGAAAAGGACCCCCCAAGAGGGAGTGACGGCGGGCGACACCCTTTCCCGCGAAGCCGCGAGGGCCGCGGACAAGGCCGGAAAAACGACGGCGCCCGACTCCACCGATACGTCCTTGACCCCGATAGTCCCGGCCGACGACGCCGGCGAGGAGCCGGTCCTTACCGCCTTCAACGCGGGACCGACCGTGCACGTGGTAACCGACGTTTACGACGTCGAGTTCGCGGGAAGGGGAGGCGCGCCCACCCACTGGAAACTGATCAAATACCCGAAGGAAAAATGTTTTCCCAGGAAGGTCGAGATAGCCTGGCCGCCCCTTGTAAAGGACCCCGCCTGCGATCCCAGCCCGGTGGACCTTCTCGATCCCGATTTCGCCACCGAGAGGCAGGGCCTCATGAGCAACGTGACCGTTGACGGCGAGGTCGTAAAGATGGACCGCATGTGGACCCCCGTAAGCGACGATCTGTTCCTGGCTGACGGCGACTCGGTGGGTGAGATGGTTTTTCAGACCACCCTTGGCGATGGAAGGACCCTGAAGAAAATCTATCGCTTCGGAAAATCCCGCTACGACGTGGACCTTATTTTCAAGGTGGAGGGCCAGGCGCCCAAGACCGCCGGCGTGGACATTTCCCTGTTTTATCGTTTCGCTCCGTACCTCAAGTCGGGAGTGCCCCGCTGGAACTTCAACGGTCCCATAGCGCATAACGGACGCGCCCTGAAGCAATTTTCTCCCAAGGACGTTATCGAGGAGGGAGACGCCGGCGTCAAGCTGGACGCGGTCGAGTGGGCCGGGGTAACGGACGATTATTTCCTTTCCGCGGTGCTGGCCTCCGAGGACTCGAAGGTCCAGGTCCTTGGCAAGTACGTGGGCAGCGAGGAGAACAGGGAGGCCAAGAAGACGGCCAAGGACATATGGGTGCTGGCCCGCGTTCGTCCCTCCGAGCAAGACCTCAAGGACGGGATAGCGGCCCGGATGAAGGTCTTCATGGGTCCCAAGGACAAGACCATTTTAAAACCGGTGCTTCCCAGCCTCGAGTTCTCCATCGACTACGGGATGCTCAAGCCCCTGGTCATGCCCCTTATCACGGCGCTGGTATACATCGACAAGCTGATCGGCAATTACGGGGCGACCATCATCGTTTTGACCGTGATCCTGAGGATGGCCATGTTCCCCCTTACCCGCAAGGGTCAGAAATCGATGAAGCAGATGACCAAGCTCCAGCCGGAAATCCAGAAGATTCGGGAGATGTATCCCGACGACAAGATGAAGCAAAACGAGGAGATGCAGCAACTGTGGAAGAGGAATAAAATCAATCCCGCCATGGGCTGCCTGCCCATGCTGCTTCAGATGCCGGTGTTTTTCGCCTTTTACAAGGCGCTTCTTATATCGATAGAGTTGAGGCAGGCGCCCTTCGCCCTCTGGATCATCGACCTTTCCGCCCGGGACCCCCTTTACATCTGGCCGGTGCTGATGGGCGGGACCCAGCTTATTACCCAGAAGCTGACGCCTTCTCAAATGGACCCCATGCAACAGAAGATATTTCTGGCTATGCCCATCGTTTTCATGTACATTTTAAGGGACTTTCCCTCGGGACTCCTGGTGTATTGGACGGTGTCCAACATCGTGGGCATAGCTCAGCAGCTTTACGTCAACCGCCAACCCGACTGATCGAAAGAGGAACGACATGGCAGAGGATGAAATAAAAACCGAAGATAATTTCGAGGACCCGGAAGATGATGAGGACGCCGAGGACGAGGAGTTCGAGGGTTCCGGCGCCGATTCCGCGGACGAGCGCGAGGAGGTCTCGCTCGAGGACGTGGCTCAGTTCGCCTCCGAGGTTACGGCCCGGCTTTTGAGCTACTTCCCCAGGATCGAGGAGCCGAGAATCTCCTGGCGCGTGGACGAGGGCTCGGTCTGGGTCGAGGTGGAGGGAGACCCCACTGGCCGGCTCATCGGGAGGAAGGGACAGACCATCGACGCCTTCGAGCACGTCATCTCCAAGATGGTCAGCCACAAGTTCAGGAGAAGGGTGAACGTCAACGTCGACGCCGAGGGCTACAAGAAAAGAATGCGCGAGAAGCTCGTGGACCTGGCCACCAAAACGGCGGACTACGTGGCATCCACCGGCGGCGCCAGGGCCCTCGAGCCCATGTCGCCCGCGGACAGGAGAATAATCCACATCACTCTTCGGCAAAGGGAAGACGTGATCACCGCCAGCGAGGGAAGAGAGCCCAACCGGTTCGTGGTCATATGGCCCAACGACGAGGAATAATTCCCCAAGCCCGGGCCGCCAATGATAGCCCGCCCGGCGAGTCGGCCCGGACTTGCCTGAAGAAGGCGGGCAATAAAAGCGAAAAACCCCGGCCAAATCCGACCGGGGTTGATTTTTTCTCTTGGACCGTCAGGCGGCCGCGGGCGCTTTTCTTTTCTTCTTCTTGGCGGCCCTTATTACCACCACGCCGTTCTTGTGGCCGGGCACCGCGCCAATAATAAGGATCAGTCCCTCCTCGGGCCGGACCTCGGCTATCTTGAGGTTCTGGACCGTGACCCGCTCGTTTCCCATCTGGCCCGCCATCTTCATGCCCTTGAACACCCGGCTGGGGCTGGCGCATTGTCCTATCGAGCCGCCGTGGCGCTTATACTCGTGAGCGCCGTGGGTGGCCTTGTAGCCCGAGAAGTTATGCCGCTTGATCACGCCCTGGTAGCCCTTGCCGATGCTGGTCCCGATGGCGTCCACGAAGTCGCCCGACTCGAAACCAACGTCTCCCACCGAGATGGTCTGGCCAAGGCTGTACTCGGAAAGCTCATCCGCCTCGACCCGAAACTCCCGGAGAACGCGCTTGGGCGCCGTGTTCGCCTTCTTGGCGTGGCCAAGCTCCGACTTCTTCGCCCGCTGGAGCTTCTTCTCCCCGTACCCGACCTGCACCGCGGCGTACTTGTCTTTTTCCAGCGTCTTGAGCTGGGTCACCGTCATGGGACCGGCCTCAATCACCGTCACGGGAATCAGCCGGCCGTTTTCGTCGAATATACTGGTCATACCCAGTTTTTTACCCATTATCGAGCGTAACACTTTTCTGGCTCCTTTTTTCTATTAATGCCGATCAGGCTAAGATTATCTATTATAAGGGCTTCCCCGGAAGAGTCAAATGGGGCGACGTGCACCGGTTTTTTCGACGTTCGAGCGGCGCCGAGGCAAGCGAGGTCGATTTCGAGCGGAGAACTCACCTCCACGAGGCAAAGGGCCAGGGCCTGACGGCGGGAGTCGCCCTGCCCGCGGCCAGATGCAAGGGGGCCAGGGCTACATGATGGAGCGCGAGGTCCAGAGGTCCCGGCGGGACCGGCGCGGGCGGGACCTCTAAGATACAAAAGGAGATCGTCAGCAAGCTGCTCGGGCTCTGAGCCGAGGCCCCGGCCTTGTCCTCCCGGACAAGGGACCACCGGCAGGCCGTCCCGCCTCCACGAAAGGGGAGGCCGCCGGGACGCGCCAGCCGCCAGGGGGCCGAGCCGGGGGACCCAAAACAAAGGAGCCGGGGACTCGGCGGCGTCCGCGTCTTCTCCTTTAAGGAAAGAGTCCAAAAACTCCTGGCCGGAGTGAAGCTCGAAAACGAGGGACATGTAAAAGCGCGCCGGGTCGCCGCCGCCGTTCTCGCTCGCCGCCCGGACCGCCTCCGCCAGGCGGCCGGCCCCGAAGCGGGAAGCCATCTCGGACGCCTCGGTCTCGCTCACTCCCATCTCGAGAAGCTCCCCGATCGTCTCGTCCGGGACCTCCTCCAGCGTGTCGCGCCTTTGGTACAATAAAGTCTCGAGCAACTCGATAAAATCATCTTCCGAATCGAGGGCGCCCTCTTCCGAATCGGCGCCGGGCGCGAGGCCGGGATCGTCCGTCCACCCGGCCATACCGGTCTCGCGATCGGTCTCGGACCCGGTCTCGAGAGGGCGGGCGCGGGCGACCATGATCCTGCCCGACCGGAGCTCGGAGAGATTGATAAGGCCATGATCGCCAAGGACGCGGGCCACGCGCTTGAACTTCACCGTCGATAGGCCGCACCTTCTCGCCCACTCGCCCGCGGGCAGGGTCAGGATCGAGTCCACTCCCCCGGCGCTCCTCGCCAGTATCTCGAGGACCATGAAATAAAGGCCGTAGCCCTCGAGGCCCCGCTCCTCCATCACCGCCCTCATGGCCTCGCTCCGGCCCGCCTCCGCCTCATGCTTGAACCATCTCATCGTCTCCTCCTTGCAATGTCCCTCTATATATGGCGAAACGGGCGCGTTTTTGTGGACCGCTACTTGACGAAAAGCGAATAATCAAGGCCCCGGCCCGTATGCAAAACGGGATTCATCAAATATTCCAAGAGGTAAGAGCGGCGGCGAAAAAAATTGCCGCCCCCCGCCCGGCGAAATGAAATCGAGCGTGGGTTGACGGAAAAGGGGGCGTCCTCGGCGATAGCGTCTCGCATCTCATGGCAAAGAATCCGACCGGTTCCGGGTCGCCCACGCATTTTGCATGGGCGGCGAAGCCGCGGGTTGAGCGCCTCCGCCCTCGAGGTTTTTCCCGGCCCCACCGCTTCAAATAAAGCAAGGCGCGTGACTTTATCGCCGAGGCGACAAGCCCGTTCGCTGCGCTCACCCACGCAAAATGCGTGGGCGACCCAGAGATGAGGAGGCTGGAAGTTGTGCAACGACCTTCAAGCCTGGGTCGCCCATGCATCGTGCATGGGCGGCGAAGCCGCGGGTTGAGCGCCTCCGCCCTCGAGGTTTTTTCCGGCCCCACCGCTTCAAATAAAGCAAGGCGCGTGACTTTATCGCCGAGGCGACAAGCCCGTTCGCTGCGCTCACCCACGCAAAATGCGTGGGCGACCCGGGGATGAGGAGGCTGGGAGTTGTGCAACGACCTTCAAGCCTGGGTCGCCCATGCATCGTGCATGGGCGGCGAAGCCGCGGGTTGAGCGCCTCCGCCCTCGAGGTTTTTTCCGGCCCCACCGCTTCAAATAAAGCAAGGCGCGTGACTTTATCGCCGAGGCGACAAGCCCGTTCGCCGCGCTCACCCACGCAAAATGCGTGGGCGACCCGGGGATGAGGAGGCTGGGAGTTGTGCAACGACCTTCAAGCCTGGGCCGCCCATGCATCGTGCATGGGCGGCGAAGCCGCGGGTTGAGCGCCTCCGCCCTCGAGGTTTTTCCCGGCCCCCGCCGCTTCAAATAAAACAAGGCGCGTGACTTTATCACCGAGGCGACAAGCCCGTTCGCTGCGCTCACCCACGCAAAATGCGTGGGCGACCCGGAGATGAGGAGGCTGGAAGTTGTGCAACGACCTTCAAGCCTGGGTCGCCCATGCATCGTGCATGGGCGGCGAAGCCGCGGGTTGAGCGCCTCCGCCCTCGAGGTTTTTCCCGGCCCCACCGCTTCAAAAAAAACAAGGCGCGTGACTTTATCGCCGAGGCGACAAGCCCGTTCGCTGCGCTCACCCACGCAAAATGCGTGGGCGACCCGGAGATGAGGAGGCTGGGAGTTGTGCAACGACCTTCAAGCCTGGGTCGCCCATGCATGATGCATGGGCGGCGAAGCCGCGGGTTGAGCGCCTCCGCCCTCGAGGTTTTTTCCGGCCCCGCCGCTTCAAATAAAGCAAGGCGCGTGACTTTATCACCGAGGCGACAAGCCCGTTCGCCGCGCTCACCCACGCAAAATGCGTGGGCGACCCGGAGATGAGGAGGCTGGAAGTTGTGCAACGACCTTCAAGCCTGGGTCGCCCATGCATCGTGCATGGGCGGCGAAGCCGCGGGTTGAGCGCCTCCGCCCTCGAGGTTTTTCCCGGCCCCACCGCTTCAAAAAAAACAAGGCGCGTGACTTTATCGCCGAGGCGACAAGCCCGTTCGCCGCGCTCACCCACGCAAAATGCGTGGGCGACCCGGAGATGAGGAGGCTGGGAGTTGTGCAACGACCTTCAAGCCTGGGTCGCCCATGCATGATGCATGGGCGGCGAAGCCGCGGGTTGAGCGCCTCCGCCCTCGAGGTTTTTTCCGGCCCCGCCGCTTCAAATAAAGCAAGGCGCGTGACTTTATCACCGAGGCGACAAGCCCGTTCGCCGCGCTCACCCACGCAAAATGCGTGGGCGACCCGGAGATGAGGAGGCTGGAAGTTGTGCAACGACCTTCAAGCCTGGGTCGCCCATGCATCGTGCATGGGCGGCGAAGCCGCGGGTTGAGCGCCTCCGCCCTCGAGGTTTTTCCCGGCCCCACCGCTTCAAAAAAAACAAGGCGCGTGACTTTATCGCCGAGGCGACAAGCCCGTTCGCCGCGCTCACCCACGCAAAATGCGTGGGCGACCCGGAGATGAGGAGGCTGGGAGTTGTGCAACGACCTTCAAGCCTGGGTCGCCCATGCATGATGCATGGGCGGCGAAGCCGCGGGTTGAGCGCCTCCGCCCTCGAGATTTTTCTCGGCCCCACCGCTTCAAATAAAGCAAGGCGCGTGACTTTATCGCCGAGGCGACAAGCCCGTTCGCTGCGCTCACCCACCATGGTCAATAATTATTGTTACGAGGAACTCTTCCGTCGCTTGATCAATCGCGCTTCCAGGCACTTTGGCCAGGGCCTTACTTGCGAACTTTTGAAGGCCATTCACCATAACGGATACCGGTGTAATCACGTGACTTAGATGGCCCGGACGGTCTTGGACGAGGACAAGAAAGGCCGGGGTTTCGAGTCGGCCGGGGTATCGGTAAACCAAATTTTCCAGTAACCGATCGTATCGATATCGCAAGGAGAGACGAAAACGGGCGTCGCTCCCGGTGGAGGCGACGCCCGTCGGTTATTGAATCCTATTGCCCGCGGCTACCTTCTCGCTTTTTTCTGGGTGTAGGTATGCACGCTGGCGGTGTTGGAGTAGCCCGAGCGGCTCGATCCGCTTATGGCCCTGACCCTGTAATAATAGGTGGTGGCGGGGGATAGTCCCTGATCGTGGAAGGAGGTCGATCCCTGGCCGGTGGTTCCTATCCTGACGAAGTTCGAGCCCGAGGTGCTCCTTTCAATCTGGAAGGCCGAGCCCCCGCCCGAGTTGTTGTACCACGAGAGCTGGGCCGAGTGCGACGAGGTCTGCCTGACGGAAAGGCCGGAGGGAGCGGACAAGGTCACGGCCGGGGCCTGGGTGGTGGCGTAGGCCACGTTCGAGTAATTGGACTCGCCCATCGAGTTATAGGCCTTCACGCGGTAGTAATAGGTCGTGTTGGTGTTGAGTCCGTTGTCCTGGTAGTTGGACCTGCCCGTCGAGTTCACCCGTGAGAAGCCGTAGCCGGAGTTGTTGCTGCGCTCGATGATAAATCCGGTCTCGTTTTTCGAGTTGTCCACCCAGTCCAGGTAGATGGAACCCGCCGAGGTGGCCCGGGCGGTCAGGCCCGCGGGCGCGTTGGGCCTGTCGCTTCCCGTGCTCGCCTTGACCACGCTCGAGTAGCCCGAGTCCCCGGCGGCGTTGCTGGCCTTGATCCGGTAGTAATAGGTGGTGGACTCGGTAAGGCCCTCGTCCGTATAGGAGGTCACGGCCGGTCCCACCGTGTCGATGAGGGTGAAGCCGCCCGTTTGCCTCGGGCTCCTCTCGATCTTGATTTGGCACTTGCCCATGCAGTTGTCGGTCCAGGCCAGCCTTATCGAGGTGACGGACTGGGCCGAGGCGGCCAGGCCCACGGGCGTGCTGGGGATGGCCTGGGCCATCGAGGCCACGGCCGTGTTGGAGGGCGGCGAGACGGACGGTCCCGAGTAGGCCAGCACCCGGTAGTAATAGGTGATGGAGGGAGCCACGTCCACGTCGTCGTACTTGGCGTCGCCCGCCCCCGAGGTGCCGATCTGGGTGAAGGGCCCCTCCGGGCTGGTGGCCCGCTCGACCTTGAAGCCGTACTGCCCGCTGGTGGCGTCGGTCCAGGTTAGACGCACCGAGGAGGGCGAGGAGATTTCGGCGGCCAGGCCGTAGGGGGCCGCGGGCGCCGTTCCCTGGGTGAGGGCCATGGCCGCGTTGGAATAGGGCGAGTCGCCCGCGGCGCCGTATGACCGAATCCGGTAGTAATAGGTTGTTCCCGGGCCAAGGCCCTGGTCGTCGAAATAGGTGAGGTTGGGTCCGGCCGAGCCGACCTGGACGTAATCCGTGTCCTGCTTGAGGCTCCTCTCGATCTTGAAGCCGCTCTCGTCGGCCGAGTTGTCCGTCCAGGTCAGGCGCGCCGAGAAATTGGAGGTGGCCTGGGCCGAGAGGTTGGTGGGGGCCGCGGGGGCCAGGCCGCCGGAGGAGGACATGCTGGTGGCGCCGGCCACGTTCGAGTAGGCGGAGTAGCCGTTCGAGTTGTAGGACCTTACCCGGTAGTAGTAGGTGGTGGAGGGCGAAAGTCCCGCGTCCTCATAGAAGGCGGCGTTGGGTCCCGCCGTGAAAAGAAGGGCGAAGCCCACTCCCGGCTGGGAGCTCCGCTCGACCTGGAATCCTCCCTCGTTCCCCGAGGCGTCGGTCCAATCGATCCTGATCGAGGCGCTGGAGGACGCCGCGGCCTTCAGGTTGGCCGGAGGCGACGGGACCGAGGTCGGGCTTTCCGTCTGCCCTCCCGTTTGGCCGCCCGTCTGGCCGCCGGTCTGTCCCCCTTGTCCGGTCAGGTTCTTGATCACGTCGCAACCGGAAAAGACGGACAACGAGAACGCCAGCGTGATGATGACAAGTATCCCTTTCATTGTTTTTCCATTCATGGTTCCTCTCCAATCGTCAATGGTTGTAACTGCCAAGATACTACAACTTTTCGGATCGAATTTCACGGTTTTTTTATTTTAACTCGACTCGGCCGATTAAGCCACATGCAAGAAGCCATCTCGATTCCCGCGCCATTAGGATATTTTAATCTTCTCTCTTGACCTTTCGGTCCAACCGATTTATCCTATCGTGAAAATAAAATTACGTTCACCCCGGCACATAATTGCTCGACCGGAAAGGGAGGCGATCCTGGACGGCCGTATAGTTCACGTGGAGGTGATATTGTCTGGGATCGAATATGAACTCGTCGAGAAAAAGGCGGTATAAAAGGATTCAGTACAATCTTCCAGTAGGGTGCCTCGGCTCTTTCGAGGTGCTCGAGGGACGAACGAGAAACATTTCCGAGGCCGGAGTGTGCCTCGAAATGGACCGATCCCTCATCTCCGACCTGCCCGTGTCGCTGATCTTCAAAATCCCCACCCGGCCCCGTCCCTTCGTGATCCCGGGCAGGATGCTTTGGATCGACAAGGACGACGACTCGGGAAAGTGCCTTTGCGGGTTCGAGTACCTGTGGCTTTCAAAGGACGACCGGGAAGCCCTGCTCAGGTTCATCGGCGTCTTCAAGGACGAAAACGAAGAAACGTTCCATATGGAACATTGATTCTTCCCAAGGCTCTCGCGCGCCCCGACGACCAAGCCTTGACTCAATAAAGCCGGCCCCCGGCGGGCCAGGTCGAGGATTACGGTCCTTCAAGCTGAATAAAAATGAAAAACTCCGTTTTGATCATAGACGACGACGACGGCATACGCCAGGAGGTCAAAAGACGCCTGAAGGAAGCCCGTCTTTTTGAAAATTTCTACGAGTCCTCCGACGGCATCAACGGCTTCAAGCTCCTGCTCAACAAGCACGTGGACCTCATTCTCTGCGACGTGGTCATGCCCGGCATCGACGGCTTCAAGTTCCTCAGCATGAAAAGGGCCCGGCCCGAGTTCGACGACATTCCCGTTATCATGCTCACCGGGGAGGAGGACGTGAAGCTCAAGATCAAGGCCCTCGAGCAGGGGGCCTCCGATTACATCACCAAGCCCTTCCACGTGGGCGAGTTGGTGGCCAGGGTCAAGGTCCACTACAAGATCAAGCAGCTCCAGGAGGAACTTCGCGACTCGAACCGAAGGCTCGAGGAGTTGTCCAATACCGACGACCTCACCAAGATGTACAACCGAAGATACTTCATGGAGTTGTTCGAGCTCGAGTTCCAAAGGGCACAAAGATACGACGCCAAGCTAAGCTTCGTCATGATCGACATCGACGACTTCAAGGCCTTTAACGACAACTACGGACATTTAATGGGAGACCGCATCCTCTACGAGGTGGCCCAGATATTGAAAGCCAGCCTCCGCGTCCACGACATCGTGGGCCGGTACGGCGGCGAGGAGTTCGCCCTCCTCATGCCCGAGACCGACCTCAAGGGCGGCCTGGTCGTGGCCGAGCGCTACAGGAAACGGGTCGAGGAATACATGTACATCGAGGGCAACAAGGAGTTTCGGCTCACCATCAGCCTGGGCGTGGCCGCCTTCCCCCACGAGGACATCCAGACCGTGGACGACCTCATTCGTCTCGCCGACAACGCCATGTACAGGGCTAAAAGAAACGGAAAAAACCGGGTCGAGGTGGCCGAGTAAGCGCGAGCCCCCTTCCCCCCGCCCATGCCGCCTCGCGGCGATGAGCAATTATGGCGGGGCAATCTTCAAAAGACAATATCGCCACACAGGGCGCGGGGACCGACGCGATGGGCGCGCCTACGCCCGACCGCTTCCTTTTTGTGTCAGGAAGCGGGCAAGGCGAATGGGCGGCGTTCAATCCAGGCTAAGCCGTGGCCAGAAGGCCTTGGGCCCGTTCGATCTCGTTGGGAAAAAGATTTCCCGGCACGGTGCCCGGCCCCTTTTTTGTCCGCACCTGGTAGCGGGCGCAAAGGGTTTTGTCCCCCCTGCAATACTTACTTTTGTAGACTTCCGAAATCGCCGGTCTGGCCGCCATCTTGTCGTTGAAAAAGGGGCAAGCCTTCAAGTATTCGCAATCTGCCATGGGATTTACCCTCCTCAAAGGTTAGTGTTGCCGCGTATTCAATCAAGAATCAGGCCAAATGTAATGCCATCTTAAATGGCTGATATTATTATTATTAATCGGCAAAGCTCGGGACCGGCCATATCGTATTATACATATTTGGAACAAGATGGCGCCATTTTCGAGAAATGCCGCATAAACCGCGAGGAATTTATTTCAAGCCCCATCCATCCAGGCGCCGCCTTTTCATTTATCTTCGATCCGACTATAATTCTTCCTACTTATGGCAAGCGAAAATTCCCCAAATAAAGCCGCTTCCAAATTGGAGTATGCTCTTTACGTTCCGGCCGCCCTTTTGTGCCTTGCGTTGCTGGGGGGAGGAGTGGTTTCGCGTTATTCGGCGCATCAGGTTTTCGACGACGCCTATATGTTCCAGCGCTACGCCGACAACCTGATCGAGTACGGCCGTCTTTGCTGGGACCCGGGGAAAGGACCCGTCTACGGGATGACGTCGGTGTTTCACGCCCTGGTAGTGGCCGCGTTCAGGCTGGTGACGGACGCGGACTCCTGCGCGGGACTTTTATTGTCGAGCGCCTTTTTGGGCGCGCTGTTTTTTGCGAGTCTTGCGGCTTTATTGGTCAAGCGGCTCGGGTCGCCGGCACGCGTGAACTGGACCGCCGTTATCTTCGTCTTTTGCGCGGCCGCCATGCAGTACGGCCCTCTTACCCGGCATTTTACGAGCGGCATGGACACCACGGGCGCTCTTGTTTTTCTGACCGTTTATATATTCCTCTTGACCGGGATTAACGAGTCGTCCTCTTTGCCCAGGTCCTTCCTGACCGGGGCCTTCGGCGCCTTCGCCCTATGGGTCCGGCCCGAGCTTTGCCTATACGCCTTCATCACTCCTGTAGCGGCGTTCCTCATCGGGGGCCGAGGTACGCGAGCCAGGTACGCGGCTTTGATTTTAGGCGCCTTCGCGGCCTTGGCCATGCAAATGGCGGCCGCGAAACTCTACTTCGGATCGCCCTTGCCCCTTTCCTTTTTCTTGAAATCCAGCCGCGATTCGTACGGCCAGGCATTTTTGGCCACTTACGCCTATTTGCCCTACCATTTTTTCTTCAAGTTCCTGACCAGTAACGCTCCACTGATATTGCCGATTATCCTGTCCTTGTTTTTATGCGCCCGGTCCTGTTTTCGCGAAGAGTCCGCCGTCGCCGTCGGTCTATTATTATCTACCTTCGCTTTTCTTTCGTACCAGCTTCTTTTCGTGCTTCAAATCATGGGGTATCAAGCGAGGTTTTATTACCCCTGCTTCCCGGCGATAGCCTACCTGGGAGGATTGGGCGTCGTGAGACTGGAGGAGAGGCTGGGCGGCGGCGAGGGAAAACTCGCGTCTTTTGTATCCGGAAAATTGAGGCCGATTCTAATTTCAGTGCTCACGCTTGTCATGGCGCTGCAATTAGTCCAGTCATTTCGGGCATATGACGCCGAGGGAGAACTGGTCCGCGAGTGGGGTCAGATCGATTTTCGCGTCGACTATCGCCGTTACTGGAGCGACTACTGGTTCGCCCTTGAAGAACTGGCCGGATTGCCCGACGACGCGGTCATCGCCTCCACCGAGGTGGGCATGCTTGGAGTGATGGCTCCGAAAAAGATCATCGTCGACCTGGCGGGTCTGAATGAAACCGAGTTCGCCACCAGGGGATTCAGCGCCGATCTCCTTTTCGCCAAGTACAACCCCGATATTATCTACATGCCTCACCGGCATTACGAGGTCCTCAACCGGGAGCTTCGCGAAAGCGATTATTTCAAGTCCAGCTACGAGCTGTTCACCGCCGAGGAACTTGGGGCCAGGATGGGTATCGCCCTGCGAAAAGACTCTCGCCACTTCGCCGCGGCCAGGAGCATAATCCGGATAAAAATGGCTCTGGCCGCTCAGGATCACCCTCCCACGCGGTAGAGGTAGCCCTCCTCCGTTCCCACCACGATCGAGCCGTCGGGACCGATGGCGGGAGAGGAGTAGATCGAGCCGCCGGTGGGGGGCTGCCAGGAGCAGTCGTATCCACCATCGGGAAGGGTCTCGGGAAACCGGTCTCCCGCGATGGCCGCCTCGCCAATATAAAGCTTCCAGGCCAAACGGTTGGCCTCGAGGTCCCAGGCGTATAGGCCGCCGTCGTGACGGGGCAGGATGGCGATATTTCCGGCTATGGCGGGAGAAGGGTAATGAGGGAACATGCAAAGCCCCATCGCCGCCGCGCTTCTTACTTTGCCGTCGATCAAGCCCATCTGGACCAGGTTGTTCGAGTAAGGCTCGCCGTATACCAGGAGCCCCTTGTAAACGGCCGGAGAACCGCGGAGGTTTCCGTGCGAGTCCATGGCGTCATTGGGATCGGACGCGGCCCATATAAGCGCGCCCGTGGTTTTGTCCAGCGCGAAAAGGGCGGGCTCGTCATAATAAGTGTCCCGGGCGAAGGGGATGATCAAATACCTGGCCGCCACCGTGGGAGCGGGATAGGACTCGGCGGCAAAACCCGCGCCTTCCTGAAGATCGACCTCTCCATACCCGAGATAGGACAGCCTTCTTTTCCACCTCAGTCCGCCGTCAAGTCCGATGCGCGCCACCTCGCCCTTGGCCGTGACCGCGAAGATGGACTCGCCGTCCGAGGACGCGCCGCCCCTTATGGCTCCGTTCATCTTGACGGCCCACCTGGATTTCCCGCTCCGAAGGTCGAGGCCGTAAAGGAATCCCTCCGAGTCTCCCGTTACCACCAGGCCATTTATTATAAGAGGATTGGTGTACATCTTCTGGCCGCGCCCGATCCGCCTCCATCTTATTTTGCCCGTCGGCGCGTCCAGGGCCCAGACGGCCCCCTCGTCTCCCGTTGCCACCACCAGGCCGTCCGCGAAGGCGACCCCATTCACGTCGGCCCTGGCCGGGCGGAACCAGACCGCCGAGCCGGAGTCAAAGTCCAGGCAGTACACCCCGTCTCCCGCGTCCGGCTCGTTCCATTTTTGCCCGCAGGTCCCGACGTAAATTTTGCCGCCCGCGATTACGGGGTTGTTAAGCCAGCTCTGAACGCCGACTTTCGTCTTCCACAACGCGCGTGGGTTCGAGACGGGACTCGCCTCGGAGGACCCTCTCCGGGCGGCGTCGCCCTGGAAGGTCGGCCAGTCGCCCGCCGCTTTCCCGGCGATCGGGAGCGTGGCGACCGAGATGAGGAGAACGGAAATTATCGTCAACCCGAGGGTCTTATTAAGCGCCATGTCTTTTTCCTCCCGCTGAAGCCGGCGGTTACGCGGCCACGAGTCGTCAGTGGACCGCAAAGGACAAGTTACGTTTTTCCCGAGAAGATTTCAACCGGGATCGGCGGGATTGGTTTCCTTGTGGTTCGAGGCGTGAGAGCACCGGCATTGTCCGGAACCGCAGGTCGGGGCCGTGTCATCTTTTCCTTGCTCGTCATGGTGGTCGTGATCGTGATGGTCATGCCCCAGATGGCAATGCCCGTCCGGGCAGGACCCGCTTTCGACCAGGCCCAGCCTGGACCCGAGCGCTCCGCCGATAGGCCTCACGGAAATGGCGATAAGCGCCGCCGCCGCCGCGACCTTGGCCCAGGCGGGAAGGAACTCCGAGGCATGGCCCGCCGCCGCCGAGGCCTCGATACCCCACGCGGCGTAAACGTAATCCACCACCAGGCCCGAGCCCACGGCGAAGACCGCGATGGTCGTGAGATAAATGGCGGTGGCCCTCTTGCCCAACACGCCCACCAGCACCGTCAGCGACGCTAAGTTGGTGGCGGGGCCGGCGAGCAGGAATACAAGCGCGGCCCCCGGCGAGACGCCCTTTAATATCAGCGCGGCGGCGATGGGCGTCGAGGAGGTGGCGCATATGTAAATGGGCACTCCCGCGGCCAGCATGATAAGCATGGACTGGATACCACCGCCCAGGTAGCGGCCAAGAACGTCCTCGGGGATGAGAGCCCCGATTACGCCGGACAAAAGGATACCGATAAAAAACCAGCCGGCCAGGTCCCCCCACAACTCGCCAAAGGCGTATCGCAGGCCGGCCCTTACCTTCTCGGCCGGACCATGGTGACGCCGATGAACGTCCGCGGGGCAGTCCACCCCGTCGCAGCAGCCGTCAACCGGGCAACTAAGGTCCGGCTTGATCGATGACGTCTCGTCGGGTTTGGATACGAAGTTCTCGATCAGGCCGGCCGCCGCGGCCGTTGCCATGGCCGCGAGAGGACGGGCAACGGTCATAATGGGATCGAGGAGAGCGTAGGTTATCGAGATGGAATCGACCCCCGACTCGGGCGTTGCGATGAGGAAAGCCGCGGTCGCCCCGTTGTTGGCGCCCTGCCGCTTGAGGGAGGCGGCCGCGGGAAGGGCCCCGCACGAGCAAAGGGGCATGGGCACGCCTAAGAGCGACGCCTTGAGGACGGACGATACCCTTCCTTTTCCCAGGTGCTTGGCCACGGAACCCGGGTACACGAAGACCTTGAGAAGGCCGGCCACCACCACGCCGAGGATAACGTAAGGGGCCGAGTCGGAAAGGACCCGCCACGATTCGAGCAATATTTCCCCCATGACGTTCATTTATGTGCCGCCCGCCCCTATTGATTTATCGTCCCCGTTCACTCCTCGTTAACGTGATCGATCCCGATTTTTATAAGTTCCTCCACGTGGTGGTCGTCCAGAGAATAATAAAGCACCTGCCCGTCCCGCCTGGTCTTGACCAGGTAAAGGTTCCTCAGCTGCCGAAGCTGGTGGCTGGCCGCCGACTCGCCTATGCCCAGGAAGGCGGCCACGTCGCACACGCACATCTCGCCTTTGGCCAGGGCCATGACGATCTTGAGCCGGCCCGGGTCTCCCAGGGTTTTGAAAACGAGGGCAAGCCGGCTGACCGTTTTTTCCGGCTCGATGTTTTTTCTCGCCTTCCTGACCCGGCCAAGGTGCACGACCCGGAAGGCGCATCCTTTTTCGTCGGTAAGGGTCTTGGCTTTTTTCCTGGCCACGATTCCTCCTGTATATGAATATATTATCATATAATAAAATATTGTCAAGCGGGACGGCGCCGGCGGACGTTAAAGGGCGCCGCCCTGGAAGTATAAAAAACGGATTCGGACACAAAAGCGGGCTTTCTCGGGAGAAAGCTAAAGACCGGGGCCGCGTTAATCGAAGAGGTCTCGCTGGCCGGCTCGGGGGGGCTTGAGACCCAGGTGGTGGATGGCCTTGGACGTGACCTGTCTTCCCTTTTTGGTCCGGTTCACGAAGCCGATCTTGAGCAGGAAGGGCTCGACCACGTCGGCCAGGGTGTCGGGTTCCTCGTTCAGGGTGGCGGCGATGGCCTCGATGCCCACGGGACCTCCCCCGTAGTTGTCGATTATCACCCTTAGGAACTTGCGGTCCAGCTCGTCCAGGCCCATTGAGTCCACGCCCTCGATCTCGAGGGCCTTCATGGCCACCTCGACCGTGATGCCGCCGTCGGCCTTGACCTGGGCGTAGTCGCGAACCCGGCGCAGAAGCCGGTTGGCCGTGCGGGGCGTGCCGCGGGAGCGGCCGGCCACGGGCCACAGGGCCTCGGCCGCGGCCTCCACCTTGAGGAGTCCGGCCGAGCGGATGAGGATGACGTTAATCTCCTCGGCGGGATAAAAGTCCAGGTGATGGGTGATGCCGAAGCGCTCGCGAAGAGGGGCCGTCACAAGCCCGGCCCGCGTGGTCGCCCCGATTAATGTAAAGGGCTGGATGGGCACGGGTATGGTCCTCGAGTACATGCCCTTGTCAACCACGAAGTCGACCTTGTAGTCCTCCATGGCCGGGTAGATGAACTCCTCGACCGCCGCGTTCAGGCGGTGAATCTCGTCGATAAAAAGCACGTCGCCCCGCTCGAGGTTCGTCAGTATGCCCATCAGGTCGCCCACGCGCTGGAGGGCGGGGCCGGAGGAGCACACGAGTCTCGAGCCCATTTCCTCGGAGATGATATGGGCCAGGGTGGTCTTGCCCAGGCCGGGAGGCCCGTGAAAAAGCAGGTGCTCGAGGGGCTCGCTCCTGCCCAGGGCGGCCTCGACGGCTATCTCGAGTTTTTGGACCACGGCCTTTTGCCCGATGTACTCGGAGAGCCGCTTGGGCCTAAGGGCCCAGCCGAACCTCTCCTCCTCGGCGCAGCCCGCGTCGCCGGAAACTATCCTGTCTACGGTCATACCATCCCCTTGCCGGACTCGCGGAAAGCGGCCCTCACCAACTCCTCGGCGCCCTCGATGCCCGGGTTGTTTTTAAGGGCCTTCTTGATCATGGCCTCGGCCTCGCCGCGCTTATAACCTACCTGCGAAAGCACCAGCAGCGCCTCTTCCTCCATGTCGGACATGGGCGGCCCATCGGCCTTCGCGGCCAGGGTATCGCCCGAGGCCAGGGCCGCGAACTCGGAGACCTTCCCCTGCAAACTGGCGATGACCTTGTCAGCCGTCCGCTTGCCCAGGCCGGGAAGCACGGAAAGCGCGCTTTTGTCGCCCTTCTCGATGGCCAGGGCCATGTTCTCGGGCCGGGCGGCCATGGCCTTGAGGGTCTTTCTCGCCCCAAGTCCCGGCACCTTGATAAGCTGGAGAAAAAACTCGCGCTCGGCGTGGCTTAAAAATCCCACCAGGCGTGGAATCATGGCCGAGGCCCCGGCCCCTCCCTCGATGTAATGATGGATATACATCTCGAGCTCGTCGCCCACGCTTCCTCGCAGGGGTCCCTCCAGGTACGTGGGGATGAGGACCTCGTAAAATACGTTTCCCGCCTGAAGCTCGATCCTGTTCTCCGACACCGAGGCGAGCGATCCGGTAATCCTGCTTATCAAGCCGTCCTCCATTATCCGCTAGCCGCGCCGGCCCAAGAGGCCGCCAAGGCCCGACTCGTGGGTCACGGCGTTGGCGTGGCAAAGGGCCACCGCCAGGGCGTCGGCCACGTCGGCCGGCTCGGGCTCGGCCTCGAGGCCGAGGGCCACCTTGACGGTCCTTTGCACCTGCCGCTTGGCCGCCCGTCCGTTGCCGGTAAGGGCCTTCTTGATCTTGGTGGCCGAGTAATCGATAACGGGCGTTTGGCGAAGGGCCGCGGTGAGCAGTATGACTCCCCGGGCGTGACCCATCAATATGGCGGTGCGGGGGTGCTTGTAGTGCGAGTAAAGCGACTCGACCACGACCACCTCGGGATCGAGTCCGGCCATGACCTCGGCAAGGCCCTCGGAGAGCTCGGTCAGGCGGGAGGCCAGCCCGAGCTTTTCGTTGGTCCTTATTACCCCGGCCTCGACGAGTCGAGTTTTGGTCCCCTCGAGCTTTATGCCCCCGAAGCCGGTGCGCCTGAGGCCGGGGTCGATTCCAAGGATGAGCATAATCCGGTTATTCGGAGAGCCTTTGCATCTCCTCCTCCGAGATGTCGAAGTTGGCGAAGACGTTCTGCACGTCGTCGCCGTCCTCGAGGGCGTCCATCAGCTTGAGCATCTGCTCGGCCTTTTTGCCCTCGAGCTTGACCGTGGTTTGAGGGATCATGGAAACCTCGGCCATGGACAAGGCTATGCCCGCTTTCTCGAAGGCCTCCTGCACGTCCTCGAATTCCGACTGGGAGGTGATTATCTCCCAGAAACTCTTCGAGTCCTTCACGTCGTCCGCCCCCGCCTCGAGGGCCACTTCCATGACCGAGTCCTCGTCGGCCGACTCCTTCTCGATTACCAGGACGCCCTTCTTGTCGAACATCCAGGAGACGCACCCCGACTCGCCCAGCTTCCCGGCGTACTTGTCGAAAAGGTGCCTCACCTCGGCCACGGTGCGGTTGCGGTTGTCCGTCATGGTCTCGACCAGGACCGCCACGCCCGCGGGCCCGTAGCCCTCGAAGGTGATCTCCTCGAGGTCGGCCCCGTCTCCGCCGCCCGCGCCCTTTTTGATGGCCCGGTCGATATTGTCGTTGGGCATGTTGGCCGCCTTGGCCGTGATGACGGCCTGCCTGAGGCGGGGATTGGCCTCCGGATCGCCGCCCCCCAGGCGGGCCGCGATCGTAAGTTCCCGAATTAACCTGGTAAATATTTTACCCCGCTTGGCGTCTTCCTTCGCCTTTTTGTGTCTAATGCTGTGCCACTTGCTGTGACCCGACATTCATCTAACCTCCAGTGAATGGCAATGGAAAAAATTTTATATCGCCGGCGGCTCCATCCACCCCCGGCGAGGCGTTCAAATTGCTCCGGACGGGCCTACCCCGCCCCATGGGATAATACCATTGCCCCAATTTACTGGCAAGTGAAATAGCCGGAACCAAAGGATACGGCTCTTAGAGAAGCGATATTGTTAGGACTTTTGCAGAAATAGAGGAGCTTCTTGCAAAAGTACTTTTCTTTGCGGCATAGCCGCTTTGGAGTGCGGTCGCTTGAGACCGCTTTCGAGGGCCTTGGCTTGACAAGGCCTATTAATACACCGGCTTGCCTCGCGTCAAGCCGCTCGGAAGAAAAGCGGCGTCGAGCCGCCGCACTCCAAAGCGGGAATTTTGCAAGAGGCTCAGAGATTATTATTTTTCTATGAAATAATCTTCATCTTGAAGGAAAAATATAACGCCATATTTGTAAAAAAATGAACGGCAAAAGACATAAATTTGATAAGACAGATATCCTCCCCCAATAAAGACTCCTGATAGTAAAGAATTATTTTGTCTTCACCAAGGGTTAAGCCTCACGCTCGTAACGGCCCTGTTCAACTTCACCACCGCCTTGCCCTTTTCCGTCTTTATTTCCTCGAGGTCCCTCTCCCGGCCGTCGCAGAGGTGGGCCTGTTCGATCCTGACTCCGGGCAGGGAGATTTCGACCTGGGTCCCCCCGGGCGCGAGGGAGAGGAGACGGGCGATGAGGCCCCCGCCGTAATGGGCCTCCTTGAGAGCCACTAGAAAAACGTCGTCCCTGGAGAGGCGGACGGCGCGGGCGGCAAGCGCCGAGAGGTCCGGCGCCGAGGGGTCTATAAAGGAGTCGTCAAGCGAGCGTTGCGCCATGGCGTGAAGGCGGGATGCGCCAAGCTCGGGACCGGGACCCACGAGGAAGGCGTAATCGAGCGTCTGCGGTCCGGGGACCGGCCCACTCGCGGGATGGGCCAGCATGGGCAGGAAGCCGAAGGCTATCTCGTTTGGCGCGTTTCGGGCCGCGACCCACTCGAGGACCCCGTTCGAGTTGGCGCCCACGGCGGCCGGTCCGGACATAAGCGAGGCCACGCCGAGGTCCCCGTCCCAGAAGGCGGCGTAACTTTTGGCGGGCCAGAAGGTGGGGTTGTAAATTTTGGCCAAGGGCCGCCGGACGCTTCCGCCGGGGGCGTCGGTCAGAAGGTCAAAGGGACGGATGGAGGTCGTGAAGCGGCAAGTGGCGGTCCTTCTTTTCCTCAGGGCCAGGGTGGTCCGGGCGCGGATGACTTCCGAGTCCCCTCTCAGCCAGACCTTGCGCTCAAGCGGCCGGCCCTCCAGTTTCGACTCGATGGTTACCTCGAGGAGGCCCTCCTTTTCCTCGGCCCCGATCGAGGCCGCGTCGTCGCTCGCGGCGGATATCCTTTTAAACTTGCCGCCCGGGTACTCGTGACCCATGCGCCACAATCCGCCCGTGTCCAGATAGAGGACCACGTCGTTGCCCAGTCCCAGCATGGCCTCGCGGCCGGATTTTTTGTCCAGCCATGATGTAATGCATCCTCCCTTTTTGCCGTCCATGACTATCGCGTAATCCTTCGACTCGGCCGTGAGGAGGCCGTCCTTCAACTCCCACTCGACGGGGCTTGGCCCTGGCCCGGCAGGAGGAGCGGAAAGGCCGTCAAGCGCGGCCTCGAGGGCCCGCTCGGCCTTTTGGGCCGCGTCCTCCAGCCAGGGAAGCTGCTCGGAAATAAAGACGCGGTTGGGCGACGTGCCGGTTATGAAGTCGTGGTGGTTGGCCACCGCGGCCACGCGCCAGGCGTCGGCCAGGTCCTTTTTTACCAGTTCGCTATTAGCTTTTGGGTTCATGGTCAGGAGCTTTTCGGCAAGGATCAGTCTATCGGCCAGGCGGTTGCACCTTTGTTTCATCTCGGGGCGGGAGGAATAATAACCCATCCAATAAGGCGTGGCCTCGAGCGCGAGTCGGGGCAGCTTGTCCGCGTGGGCGGCGACCAGGTCCATGTAGTCCTCGGCCGAGGCGTTCACTGCGTAGACGCCCGTTTCCGCGTAGGCCGAGCGGTTGTAGGCGTCTAAAAGACCCACCAGGCCGGGTATAGGCTCGACAAAGTCGCACCCGATGGGGCAAAACAAATAGGGCACGCGGGACAGGCGGGACAGGGACTTCACGTACCCGGCGATTTTTTTGGCAACTTTTTCCGGGCTTCTGGCGGGAAAGCCGAAGGTGAGACCCATCCAGCGCGCCGCCCCCGCGCTCGCGATCATGTCGCCCTGAAAATAAGTGAAGGCGTTCCAGTGGCAAAGGGTCTTGGCCCCGTCGGGACCCAGCCAGATGAAGTCGGCCGTTTTCAGGTCTTTGGCCAGAAGCTCGGCGCTCGAGCCCGGCAAAGGATAGGCGGCGGGTCCGCGGTATTCGGTACCGGGAAAGTACATGCCGTCGATCCTGGTGATGACCGAGTAATCGAACCCGAGGGCCGCCAATACGCTGGGGGTAGTGGGTGAATATCCGAAGTCGTCGGGCAGATAGGCCACTCGCGGCTCGGCGTTCATGCCGTTGTCTCGCAGCCAATTCTGGCCGTTAAGGTAATCGCGAAAGATGGACTCGAGGTGAGGCAGGACCGTGTCGGGGGTGGTGACTCCGCTCCCGGTCAGCCGGATTCTTCCCTCGTTTACCAGGCGCCGAATGAGGTCTCGTTTTTCCGGGTTACGGTCCCAGTACATCTCGAGGAAGAAAACGCACTCGACCGAGTAAACCCGGCGCGGCTCCCTTTCCAACTCCGCCAGGGCCGCGTCCAAAAGTTTCCCGATCCGCAGCCGATAATACTTCTCGCTGGTTAAAAGCCAGTTAGGGTCCCAATGGCTCGACTCCCCGAAGACTATCGCCCGCTCGGCCTCGGCCGGGATTCCCAGCCTTTCCCGGAGTCCTTTCTCGATTTCCTCGTTCATTCCCGCCTCCATCGAGGTAATGCGCCCATGGTATGTTAGCGGCGGGGCGCAGTCAACGGAAAAAATCGGGAAAGGCGAGCGCTCGAATCGACTCGCCGATGCCGGCGCCCATGGGGGATGGATTTTTGGGGCCGCGTGGCAAGCGATGGCGGCCCTGGCCGGCGGACGGAATAAGACCCCGATATTTTGACAAAATCATCCACAGTGGCTATGCTTTGCTCGTCTGTATTATCCGGGTGCAATTCTTATTTCGGGAATGGATGGACGATTATTCCTTTCTTCCCGAGTCCGGAAGGCGCGGCATGGAAATATCTTCACCTCAGCGGGGCCAAATATTCTCGATTTTTATAAAAGCCCTGGCGATAATATTTCCCTTTGCCCTGATATTCCATCCTTTTATAAGCGCCGTGCCGGCCTGGCGTGACACCTTCATGTATTTCGCGCCAGCCAAGTCGTTGCTTTTCGAGGAATTGAGGAAAGGCTCGCCGCCGCTTTGGAACCCGTGGCATTTTTTCGGCTCGCCAGCTTTTTCGGACTTTCAGGTCGGATGGTTTTATCCGCCCAACCTTTTGGCGCTGTTTTTTTCCTTTCCCGCGGCCTTTAAAATACTCGTGCTGATCCATTATCCCATCGCCTTTTTTTCAACGTATCTTTTTCTTCGAGGCCGGGGACTGGACCGTCCGTCGTGCTATTGGGGCGGCATGATATTCTGTCTTTGCGGGCACATGACCCACGTTTCAGGCTATCTGACCATGCTCGTGGGTCTTGGCCTTGCCCCTCTCGCGCTTTTCTTCGCCGATCGGGCCTTGAAGCCCCTTCCCATGGGACCGGCAATTCGCGCCCGAAACGCCTTTTGCTCCGGCGCCGTGATCGCGCTTCAAGTGCTGGGAGGCGATCCTCAAAACGCCCTGGTCACGTCTCTTATGGTCTTTTGCATGGGCCTTTTCCGCTTTTCATTCAAACCACGTTTTCGCCCTGCTCCTTTCATGGTGGCCATAATCGGGATCGCGGCGGCGCTCATGAGCCTGGTCCAGACCCTTCCGACCCTGGAGTTCTTCAATATTAGCGAGCGAGGCCGCGGGCTGACCGCGGCCGAGAGCGGCGTGTTTTCCTTCCATCCGGCGCGACTTATCGAGCTCGTCTGGCCCAATCCCTTCATGACGGACGATTATTTTTACTGGGCCAAAAACCTGCTTGACTGGCGGGACGGGCAGAGTCTTTTGCCATACGCGCTCTCGAATTATCTTGGGCTTTCGGCCATTGGTCTGGCCCTGTTCGGGCTGGCGCGCGGCCGCCGCCGCTCGAGAGCCTTGATCGGGATGGCCGCGGCCTTTTGCCTGGCCGTCTCCTGGGGAAGGCACTTCCCGCTTTACGGACTTTTGCGCGCCCTCGTCCCTTTTTCCGATCTGTTCAGGTTCCCGGAAAAAGCCATGGGGTGGTTTTCCTTTTTCATCGCGGTCCTGGCCGCCTTCGGTTTCCATGAACTGCGTAAAGCCCTATACGCGCCGTCCCGGAGCGCCTCCGCCATTGCCGCCGGTTTGCTCGGATTCTCTCTCGTCGCGGCGGTGGCGGGAACGGCCTTGCTTCGCTTTTTCCTTCTCGGTCTGTCCCAAAAGGGATTGGTTTCGCCCAACGAGATCGAGCCATACATTTACCTTGGAGGTTTGAAGCTTTTTCTTGTCGCCTGCGCTTTCCTCGTTCCCATAATCCTTTGCGCCCGGCGCCGGCTCAAGCCGTCCCGGGCAACGGCAATCATAATCGCCGTCATCATTCTCGATTTATGGAGCGCCAACGCGAGGCTTATGGTTCGCGTGCCCGACGACGTCTTCGAGTCGAGGTCTCCCGTCGCCGAGGCGATCATCAAGGACGGAGGTCCATCCATGGGCAATTACAGGGTGGCTCGCGTCGCCTCGGATTTTCCGTCCCGCCAGGCCGATGAATCGCCAAGCTATCTCATCAGGCGGACCATATGGCATCGGTCGGTCCTGGGAGACAACTTTTCCTCCTTCGACCGCCTCGAGTCCTGCCTGGGCTACAACCCTCTTAGGCCTCAGGATGAAACCGATCATGGCGAGCTATTGTCCGATCCTCATTACCTCAGGCTCTATAACGCCAGATATCTTATTCACCCTTACCTGGACTCCCCCGCCAATAATATCGGCGAGACCATTTACAACGATAAGCCGCTAAACGTGGGCGTAACCAGAATCAGGGACGCCTTTGCCCGTTCCTATTTTGTCCCGAGGGCCATATTCGCGTCCGGCGACCGTGAAGCCTTGTCGATGATGGCAAAGGCCGATTTTACCAGGGAGGTGGTACTCACGGCCGAGCGGCCCATAAGCATGCCGGCGATGGAGTCGAATAAACCTCCCGTCCTTAAGACCCTTGCATACGGCGCGGACGACATAGTCCTGGAAACATCGAGCGACTCATACTCATGGCTCGTGCTTTCCAACCGATTCCACCCCGGTTGGAGGTGCACGGTGGACGGCGAGAAGGTCAGTATCTACCCGGCCAACCTTATGGTAATGGCCGTGCAGGCGCCGCCGGGAAAACACCGGATTGAGTTTCGCTTCGTTTCCAGGACGTTTTCCATCTGCGCCGCGGTCTCGATCATGGCCTGGCTCGCGTTTATTGTCTGGCTGGGGGCCGGACTTATGCGAAATGGAAGGGGATTAAGTAAAAAGAGAACATAACCATGGTCATGGCATCGCCGGCGCGGCCCTGATATGCCATGGCGCGAAAAAGGCGGTCAAAAGGGGCGAGGCACTCTCGGCCCATTCCCGGCCACGATTAAACAAGGAGACGTAATATGCCTTTTCATGAGAAATTGAAGGGTTACGCCGAGCGGCTCGGCTACGGCGAGTCCGAAACCATGGCCCGCATTTTCGAGATACTCTACGACGATAAGGACGTGATCGACCTGGTCGCGGCCCTCCCCGGCACGGCCCAGGAGATTTCCGAGAAGACGGGCATGCCCGCCGCCAGGGTGGTCGAGTTGGGGACCAGACTGCTGACTCGGGGAAGGATCATTGTCGACTTCAAAAAGAACAACGTGTTCAGGCGCTTTCCCGCCATGATCGAGCTTCGCGACTCGTCGGTGCTCGACCCGGAAACCACGCAGGAGCTTTACGAGCTTTGGGAGAGGATCGTGCTCGAGGAGTCGGCGGACATGGTGAATGCCCTGAAAAAACGAGACGTGGCGCCCATGGTGCGGGTGCTTCCCATCGAGCGGTCGGTCCAGGCGCAAAACTCGGTCCTTGACGTGGACAGCGCGAGAAAGATTTTCCAGGAGGCGGGCCTTATTACGGTCCTTCCCTGCGTGTGCCGGACCATCGCCAGGAAAAACGGGAGGGGCCGGGACTGCCCGGCGCCCGAGACCTCGGTGTGCATGCAGACCAATTTTTTCGCCGCGGGTGTCCTTGCCCGCAAGGTTGGCGAGAAGATCGGCAGGGAGGAGGCCCTAAAAAGAGTGGGGGACGCCGAGGACGCCGGGCTGGTTCACATGGTGCGCAATAACGTGCAAAAGGACATGTTCATGTGCAACTGCTGCTCGTGCTGCTGCACCGGGCTTCATATGTACCACCAATACGATTATCCGGGGGTCTTGGCGCCTTCCCGTTTCCGGGTCAAGATCGACCCGGACCTTTGCACGGCCTGCGGTATTTGTGAAGACCGGTGCCAGTTCCACGCCGTCAAGGTGGAAGCCTCCGGCGCGGTTATCGACCTGACGCATTGTATGGGCTGCGGTAACTGCGTGATAACCTGTCCTGAAAAGGCCCTTACCCTGGAGGAGTTAAGGCCGGTCGATCACATCCGGGTAAAGAAATAATGGCCCGAGCCCTTTGCCGCTCGCCGGCCGTGAAAATCCGGGCGAAAAGGCCCCATGATTTTTTAAACCCACGAAGAATCAAGGGGAATTTTTTTTCCTCTCCATGGGAAAACGGCTTGACAACGTGGCATGGATGCTTAAATTTTTAACAGCGCGTTGGGGAAAAAGACGTAATATCGCGCGGTAAGTTTTGATTAGGAGGGTCTAACATGGCGAAAACAATAGGAATCGATCTTGGTACGACCAATTCCGTCGTGGCCGTACTGGAGGGCGGAGAGCCCAAGATCATAGCGAACGAGGAAGGCGGGCGCACTACGCCCAGCGTGGTCGGCTTTACCAAGGACGGCGAGCGTTTGGTGGGCCAGATAGCCAAGCGTCAGGCCATAACCAACCCGGAGAACACGGTTTACTCGATCAAGCGCTTTATGGGACGCCGTTACAACGAGATCAGCGGCGAGGTTTCCCGCGTGCCTTATAAGGTCGAGAAAGACAATAACGGCGACGTGCGCGTCAACGTGAAGGGCAAGCAGTATTCTCCTCCCGAGATATCGGCCATGGTCCTTATGAAGCTGAAGAAAGCGGCCGAGGATTACCTTGGTCACGAGGTCAAGGAAGCCGTGATCACGGTGCCGGCTTATTTCAACGACAGCCAGCGGCAGGCGACCAAGGACGCGGGCAAGATAGCTGGTCTCGAGGTCAAGCGTATCATCAACGAGCCCACGGCGGCGGCCCTGGCCTATGGTCTGGACAAGAAAAAGGACTCGACCATCGCTGTCTTCGACTTTGGAGGCGGCACTTTCGACATATCCATCCTCGAGGTGGGCGACAACGTGGTCGAGGTCAAATCGACCAACGGCGACACCCATCTTGGCGGCGACGATATCGACCATAAGATCATCGAGTGGCTGGTCGAGGAGTTCAAGCGCGACAGCGGGATTGACGTTTCCAAGGACAAGATGGTTATCCAGCGCTTAAAGGACGCGGCGGAGAAGGCCAAGATCGAGCTTTCCACCACCATGGAGACCGACGTGAACCTGCCCTTCTTGACGGCCGACGCCTCGGGTCCCAAGCACCTGGACGTCAAGCTCTCGAGATCGAAGTTCGAGCAGATAGTCGGGGAGGTCCTGCAGCGGACCAAACAGCCCTGCCTCCGAGCGCTGGAGGACGCCGGACTCAAGCCGGGCGACATCGACGAGGTGGTGCTGGTGGGCGGCTCGACGCGCATACCCAAGGTCCAGGAGATCGTCAAGGACGTGTTCGGCAAGGACGCCAGGAAAGGCGTCAACCCCGACGAGGTGGTGGCGGCGGGCGCGGCTGTGCAGGGCGGCGTTCTCACGGGCGAGGTCAAGGACATCCTTCTTCTGGACGTCACTCCCCTCAGCCTGGGCGTCGAGACCCTTGGCGGCGTGATGACGGTCATGATACCGAGGAACACCACCATCCCGACCAAGAAGAGCGAGATATACACGACCGCGGCCGACAGCCAGACCTCGGTCGAGATTCACGTGCTCCAGGGCGAGCGGCCCATGGCGGCCCAGAACCGGACCCTGGGCAGGTTCCACCTGGTGGGTATACCGGCGGCGCCGCGGGGCATCCCTCAAGTCGAGGTCAGCTTCGATATCGACGCCAACGGCATAGTCAACGTCTCGGCCAAGGACATGGCCACGAGCAAGGAACAGGCCATTACCATCACGGCCAGCTCGGGACTTTCCGACCAGGACATCGACAACATGGTCAAGGACGCCGAGTCCCACGCCGAGGAGGACAAAAAGAACAAGGAACTGATCATGGCCAGGAACAACCTGGACAGCGTGATCTACAACACGGAAAAGGTCTTGAACGAGAACCGCGAAAAAGTGGGGGAATCCGAGGCGGCCGAGGTCGAGTCGGCCATCGCGGAAGGCAAGAAGGCCCTCGAGACCGGCGACGACGCCGAGGCCATGAAGGCGGCGGCCGACGCCATTCTCCAGGCCTCCCATAAGATCGCGGAGATACTGTACAAGCAACAGACCGCGGCCGGGGCGGGAATGGGCGGGCCGCCTCCCGGGGCGGGCCCACAGGCTCAAGGATCGCCCGGCGGGGGCGACGAGGTCATCGACGCCGAGTACGAGGAAACCAACTGACGCGGCAAGCGGAGGAAGCCATGCCTTACGGGAAATGGGACCCCTTTCAAGACCTTCTACTGCTCCACCGGGAAATCTTCGGTGAAGGGTCCGAGTTCGATCTCGCCGGCGAAAGCGAGTCGGCTTGGACCCCGCCGGTGGACGTGTTCGAGACCAGGGACAACTACGTCCTCAAGGCCGAGCTTCCGGGAATAAATCCCGACGATATCAAACTCGAATACTTGAACAAGAAACTGGTGCTCTCCGGCAAAAGAGAACCCCTTTCAGCGGGCGCCAAAAAGAAATATCACCAGGTCGAAAGAATCTACGGGCCTTTCAAGCGGACCTTGTGGCTGCCAGAGGGACTTTGCTGCGAGGAAATCCAGGCGCTTTACGAGGAAGGCGTGCTCGAGATAACCATTCCCAAAAAGGCCTCGACCCCCCCTAAAAACATCGTGGTTAGAAGCGAAGACTGATAACATTCAAAATGGAAGGGGCGACCCGCGGCCGCCCCTTATTTAATTACTTGTCCATTTTCAATATCTTTTCCGCGGCCGTCCGGCCCGACTCCATCACCGCCGCCTGTCCGTGGCCCGGCTGAGTCCAGGCGCTCGCCAAAAATAAATTGGGGATAGGCGTCTCCTGCTCGAGCCGGTTCTTATCGAAATGATCGAGGTCTATGGCCCACCCGTACACCGCGCCTTTCGGGTTCCCGGTGAAGTGCTCCATCGTCCGCGGCGACCCGACCTCCATGACCTCGACGTGGCTCGAGAGGCCGGGCAGGTGCTTCTCGGCCCGCCTGGTAAAGGTCTTCCCCACCTCGTCCTTAAGGGCCGCGTAGGCGGCGTAGCTTTCTTCCTCGCGCCATCCGTTATTCCAGTCGTAGGGCATATAGGTGGTGATGACGATCACGTTCTTGCCCTCGGGCGCGGCGGCTTTGTCTATCTCCGAATAGTTGACGATGAAGTAGCCCATCTTCTCCGGATCGGTCCCGCTCAGCAGGGTATCGACGTCGTAACTCTCGTAGACCGAGATGGTATGGTTGCCGCTGAAAGCGTCGCGGTAGTCGTGATCGACTCCCAGGAATACCTGGAGGATCGTCGGGCCTATCTTCATCTTTTCCACCCTGGCGACGTAATCGGCCGGAAGGTTATCACGGCCGACCATCTTAAACAGCGTGTCCGGAGCGTTGGCGTTGCTCACCACGCAGCCGCAGGAAAACCTCTGCCCGTCCTCCGTCTCGACGGCGACGGCCCGTCCATCCTCGATAACTATCTTGGACGCCGCGGTCGAAACCATTATCTCCCCGCCGTTTTCCTCGATTACTTCCGCCAGGGCGTCGGACACGGCCTGGGAACCGCCCTCGAAATAATAGAACCCGCTGTAGTGGTAACTGGCCCACATGCCGATGAAAAGGTTGGCCGGCATCGCGTCCGGAGGCGCGCCCGCGTACCCGCACATCCAACTGAGCACGGCTCGGAGCTTCTTGTCTTGAGTATAGTCGTCCAGGAACTGGGACAGGGTCCGGCCGGCGTTTTTCTTGAACAGAAGCTGAAATCTTGGGTCCGTTAAAAGAAGGCCAAGGGCTTTCATTCTTTTTCCCTCGTTCAAATTCTTAAGCGCGACCAGAGCGTTTTGCATTTCATGCATGGTCTTGAAGAAGTCGTTGACGCCTTTTTCTTCCCCGGGGAATTTCTCGAGGAGGCGGTTTTTATATTCCTCCGGGTCGGCGGGCACGTCCATTTCGAAGTCGGGGAAGGCCACGCGGTAGGCGGGGTCGAGCCTTATGGGCTTCACCTTGTCCATGATCCCCAGTTGCTCGAACAGGACCCTGGTGGTCCCGTCGTCTTCATCCAGCCCATTGATGGAGTGGAGGGACACCTCGAAGGTGTAATCCTCGCGCTCGAAGTTGGTCATGTATCCGCCGACCTTGTAGTGCCGCTCGATAAGGAGGACCTTTTTCCCGTTCTTAGCGAGGGTCGCCGCCGCCGCCAGTCCTCCGCCGCCGGCCCCTATCACGACCGCGTCGTAGGATGAGCTCCCGGCGTCCGACCTCAGCGAGAGGCTGACGATTAAAAAAGTCGCCGCCGTAATTGCCGCCATAAGCCTTGCATGGGTTTTCATGTAATGCCTCCGTGGATTTTGGTCCCGGCCGGGTGAGCGTTATGAAGGGGGAAATCCGCCGGGAGCGCCGGCGGCCGGGTTCGATTTGATAGATTATATACGTGCTTGATCGCCCCGGCAATGGCCGCGCCAAATCCAGCGCCTCCTGGCCGTTGTATCTTTTCCACTTCGTGATAATCTGGAAGCATCCGGCAAAGGAAAAACGGCGCTCGGCGCCATGAAAGGAAGGTGCAAAATGGCGGACAAAATGAAATGCGTTACCCTGCACGCGAAATGGGACCCCAAACCCGGCTTCAAGCTGGGACCCAAGGATATCGATAATAAACAGACCTATCTGGGAAGCCTGGTATGGCGCCACCCGGAACTAAAGATCGAGGAAAAAAACGTTCCCAAACCCGGAAGGGACGAGGTCCTTATCGAGGTCAAGGCCACCGGCATCTGCGGCTCCGACGTGCATATGGCCCAGGCCGACAAGGACGGATACATCTGGTACCCCGGGCTCACCGGCTTTCCCTGCATTCTTGGCCACGAGACCGCCGGGGTGGTGGTGGACGCAGGCAAGGAGGCCTTTGACAAGATTACCTTAAAGCCCTTCAAGGGCGGCGAGAAGGTCTGCGTCGAGGAAATGGTCTGGTGCGGCATGTGCCGGCCCTGCGCGGACGGATGGCCCAATCACTGCGAGAAGCTAGACGAGATAGGCTTTAACGTGGACGGCGCCTTCGCCAAATACCTCACCGTTCCCAGCCGCCTGTTATGGAGCCTGGACGCGCTGGCGGACAGGTACAAGGGCGACGAGCTTTTCGTGGCCGGCAGCCTGGTCGAGCCCACCAGCGTGGCCTATAACGCCGTGATCGAGCGCGGCGGCGGCATCCGTCCCGGCGACAACGCGCTCATCCTGGGCGGCGGCCCCATCGGCGCGGCGGCCTGCGCCATACTGAAGCGGGCCGGAGCGGCCAAGGTGCTTATAAGCGAGCCCGAGGCCTCGAGGCGGAAGCTGGCCAGGAAGCTGGGCGCCGACGTTCTCATCAACCCGGCCAAGGAAAAGCTGAGCGAGGCGGTTCTGGACCACACCCGGGGGGAGGGCGCGGCCTTGATCCTCGAGGCGACGGGCCTTCCCACCGTGGTCTGGCCGGACGTGGAGGACGTCATCTGGAGCGGACGGACGCTGAACACGACCGTGGTTATCGTGGCTCGGGCCGAGGCCAAGGTCCCCCTTACCGGCGAGGTCTTCCAGGTAAGGCGCGCCCGCGTGATCGGGGCCCAGGGACACTCGGGACACGGGACTTTTCCCCGCGTCATAAGCTGCATGTCCGACGGCATGGACATGACGCCCATGGTGACCAAGCGGGTCAAGCTCGAGGAGGTCCCCGAAAATATCGTGAAGCTACGCGACGACCGCGAGAACTGCAAGATAACCTGGATCGCGAAATAACCGGGGGGAAGCCATGAGACTCCGATTAGCCTGGCTGGCGGCGGCCGCCGCCCTGACCTTCTCGGCCGCCGCCCCCGCCCAGATCAGAACGGCAAAGGACCCGGCGGTAAAGAAATACCTGAAGGACTACGGCCGCGAGGAAAAGGAGCAAAAGAAGGAGGAGCGAAAGGCCCGGCGGGAAGACCCTCACCGTTTCCTGCGGCCCTATTTCAGCCTCGAGGAAATATACGCCGCCATGGACAAGGCCCGGGAGGATTTCCCCGACCTCGTCCGCGTTATCGACTACGGACAAAGCGTCGAGGGCAGGCCGCTCAGAATGATCGAGATTAGCAAGGGACCCGGCGACAAGGCCAAGGTCCTTTACTCGGCCAACATCCACGGCAACGAGATGGCCGGGAACATGATCTGCCTGGCGCTGATGGATTATTTCCTCGAGGAAAGCCAAAAAGACCGGGACGTCGAATATCTTCTCCAGCGCCTTAACGTTTATATCATTCCCGTCCTCAATCCCGACGGCATGGCCCGGACGGTGAGGCAACAGTCGGGTGTGGGAACGCTCTACTCGATCACGCGCAAGAACGCGAACGGGGTGGACCTGAACCGTAATTATCCATATCCCGCCGAGGCGCTCGATCGTCTTCGCGACTCGGCCGGCTCGAGCCATAAATGGTCCGTCAACTATCGGGGGCCCGGGCCGCTTTCCGAGCCGGAAAGCCGAGCCATCGACGCTCTCTTCGCGGAGCATAAGTTCACCTTGCACTGCAACTGGCACACCACCGGCGGGCTGGTCATGAGTCCTCCCGCCACGCTGCCCGAGCCCCTTCCCGACGACGAGCTGCATGACGCGCTAAGGAAGGCCTACCGCGACGCCATGTTCGACAAGTACAAGCAGCACACGGAGCTTCAGTTCTACCCGACCATCGGCTCGCTCGACGATTACCTGTATCACCGCTACGGCGCGCTTTGCATTACCATGGAAGTGGGAAAAAAGCCGGTCAGGCGGGCCCTGCTCGGCTGTCATAACGGGACTTGCTCGCCTCTTTTCTGGGCGTCCAACGTTTATTGTCTCGAGCGGGAAATCGCCAACAACCTGCCGGGAGCCATCGAGCTCGCGTGGCGCGCCCTGGCTATCCATGAGGACCCCGCGGCCCGGAAATGGACGCCGCCCGAGAGCGTCTGGGTGGGAGAGCCGAATTGAGGCGCGCTCGGCGCTCGAGAATCGTTTTGGCGTTTAATGCCGCCGACGCCCGGCTTCTTATGGCGGCCGCCTTCTCCATCGTCCTCCTCGTGACGGGCTGCTCCCCCTCGCCGAGGCAAGTAAAGGAAGCGGCGGGCGAGGAATTTCGCGTGTCCTCCCGGGAGATGATGGAATGGATCGAGACCATCGTCGGGTTCGGCGACCGCCTGCCCGGCCAGCCCGGGCTCGAGAAAACGCGCTACTTTATCGTGGACAAGCTCGGCGAATTCGGCGTCTCCAACGTTATCCTGGACCCGGTCAATATCGAAAAATGGGCGCCCCAAAAGGCCGAGCTTCGGTTCCTCAGCAAGGGAAAAATAATCGACGTGCCCTGCCAATGGATGAGCCTTTCACCGGGGACCTCACCCGCCGGGCTGCGGACGCCGGCCGTTTACGTGGGCGACGGCTCGCGTATCGAGCTTTACGACCTGGCCGGCAAGGCGGTCGTCTATCAGCAGCGCATGGGCAATTTCCCCGCGGGCAAGATGAAGTCCCTCTTTTACGACCCGGACGATACCATTGACAAGGACCTGACCTTAACCTCGATAGCCTCGCTTAAATTCCGGGACCATATCTGGGAGACGTGCAAGGAAAAAAAGGCCGCGGCCCTGATCGGTCTTTTGGTGGATTTTCCCTACGAGACCGACACTTTTTATATGCAGCCGGAGCCGGGGGGAGAACGCCCACCCCTTCCGGGGGTATGGGTCAGCCGCGAGCGCTCGCGAGAGGTCGTCGATCTGCTTAAAGACGACTCGACCGTCCTGGCGTCCATCGTCAACCCGGTTGACGAGGGCGTTTACGAGGACTATAACGTGGTGGCCATCATCCACGGGAAATCTCCCCGTTACTTCGTTGTTCATACTCATTACGACTCCGGTTTTAACGGCGCGGTGCAGGACGCCTCGGGCGTGGCCGAGGTCCTGGCCCTGGCCAAACACCTGACGCTCCCCGAGACCGAGCCGATGGACCACGGGCTTATCTTTCTTTTCACGGCCGCTCACATGCACGGCCGCCTGGGGGCCAGGGACTTCGTGACCGACTATAAGGATTATCTGGACCTGATCGACCTGGATTTCACCATCGAGCACGTTGGCCTCGATTGCGAGGACGCGGGAGGGAACAAGGGCCTGGTCTGCTCGGACCTGCCGGCGCCGAGGTTTATCCTGACCTCGTCGGACTGGGGGCTGATAAGGACTATCCGGGCGGCGGCCGAGGAAAACGATTTAAAGCGCTGCGCCGTGGTCCCCCACAAGGCGCTTATCGTCATGTCCGACGAGAAATACGCCAGGGGAGACGGAGGCGAAAACTACGCGGCCGGAGTACCCTGCGCCGGCTACATATCCGCCCCGCCCTACTTCATGTCCAGGGAGGACGCGCCGGACAAGGTGGCGAAAGACGAGCTTAAACGCGTGGCCAAGACCGTACTTACGACCTTCAGGCTGCTGGATAAATAACTTCGTCTCGCGTCGCCTACTTTAAGAACAGGCCCATCAGCGCCTCGTCCGCGTACTGGCCGGGACCGAGCTTGTACTGCCTCTCCCGCAGACCCTCCCGCTTGAACCCGAGACTCTCGTAAAGATGGATGGCGCGTGGGTTGTCGGCGAAAACGGCGAGGCATATCTTCTCCAGCCTCGGATGAGACCGGGCCCAGTCAAGGGCAGCCAGGATAAGGGCCCGGCCCACGCCCTGGTCGCGAAATGACCTATGCACGCTGAGATGGATGACGCCGCAATGCTCGAGCCTTTGTCTCGACTCCGTGTCCAGGTGAAGGAACCCGGCCAGGCGGCCTTCCACCGCGGCCGCCAGCGCGAGCCAGGACGGGTGGTCAAGGCGCATGCCCAGCCAGCGCTTTTCCTCCTCCTCGGAAAAGGTATACTCCTCGGGAAGGGTCACGGTGAACTCGAGCTCGGATAAAACGCTGAAGGCAAGCTCGAGGACCGCGCTCGCGTCCTCGGGAACGGCCGAGCGGACCACAACTTCTCGGCCGTCCTTTAACGCGCTCCTCCGCGTCCGGATATCGCCCATTACCCGACGAACCTCTCGATTAAAAAGTCCGCCAGGCCCTCGACGTCCGCCAACCCGAAGACCGGGCAGTCCAAAGCGACCTCGTCGTCCGTGACCATGGCCACCCGGTTGTCGCCCGGCCCGCAAAGCGGCTCCACGTGCGCCGCCCGCCGAAAAACCTCTATCTTGGGCTTGTCCGCCGACTTGTAGCCCTCGGTCAAGATAAGGTCGGCGTCGCTCATGTACGTCTCTAAAAGGTCGTCCAGCGGCATGGGAGCCTCCAGCCTCTTCACCAAAGCCAGCTTGGTGGGTGAGGCTATAAGCACCGAGCGGGCCCCCGCCTGAAAATGACGGTACGTGTCCTTGCCCGGATGGTCGATGTCGAAGCGGTGAGCGTCGTGCTTGATGGTGGCCACCCGGACGCCCTTTCTCTCGAGAGCGGGAATGAGCTTCTCGATCAGCGTGGTCTTGCCGCTGTCGCTCTTGCCGACGATGGATACAACTCGAGCGGACATGGCCGCCTCCTTGTCTTCCCTAAAATGTCCTGGCCCCGTCCAGCAGAAGCGTCACCGGGCCCCGGTTAACCAGACGTACGTCCATCATGGCGCGGAAGCGGCCCGACTCGACCTTGATCCCCCGCTCCCTGACCTTATCGATAAACCGCAAATAGAAATCCTCGGCCTTGGCCGGGGCCGCCGCGTGAGAAAAGCTGGGCCGCCGTCCCTTGCGGCAGTCCCCGTGGAGGGTGAACTGGCTCACCACCAGCATCTGGCCGCCCACGTCCAAAAGGGACAGGTTCAGCTTGCCCTCCCCGTCCTCGAAGACGCGAAGGTTCACTATCTTGTCGGCCAGGTAGTCGATCTCCTCCTCGGCGTCCGATTCCGACACCCCGAGAAGCACCAGGAAGCCCGGCCCGATCCGGCCGACCTCTTCCCCCTCGACCGACACGCCGGCCTCGCTCACGCGCTGGACCACCGCCCTCATGGCCCTACTTCTTAAGCTCGCGGCCAAGATGGGCCTCGACCGACTCGACCTTGGCCTTGAGCCGCCCGGCCTTGCCCTTGCGGTCGTCCAGCTTGACGCTCGAGAGCACCCGGCTGGACATGGCCGCCATCTTCTTGTGGCACTTGCCCACCAGTTCCCACACCTCGTCGAACTCGCCCTCCACGATGGTGGCCATGGGCGTAAGCTGGTACTCGAGGCCGCTTTGGTCGATAATATCCAGAAGCTCGGCCACGTATTTGGAAACGCTCTCCCCCTTGTCGAGGGGAGCTATCGAGAACATCGCTAAAACCATTATTGCCTCCTCCAAACGGCCGGCGGCGCCCGACCCGATTTTACGCGATATAGTTTATAGGGCAACCCGCCGTCTTCCAAATACGTCCGAAACAAGCGCTCGAGATAAGCCTCCAGCCCCCACGGGGAGGGTGGCGCAAATGAGAGGAGCGGGAGGCGAGGTGGCGCACAAGGTTTTGAAAAAACCGCCGGGGCCTGACTTGGATCATGGGTGGCGCGGATAGATATCCGCGCCACCCGCGATTTTCCTCATTGCCGTTTTATTGACAACCCATATTTGCATTGGTATAGTCGATAGCCGATCGGCGTCGAAATGAAAAGCGCGTTTTTATCTTGTAAGCACTACGGTGATGGCCCGCGGCCGAATATGCTCGTTTGGCCTTACGCAAGTGGGGGAACTTAGGGCCATTGTGGTTTTTTATTCAACAAAGCGAGGTGAAAAATGGCAAAGGCTTTTTCCATGGCGAGTTGGAACGTCGAGCATTTCAAGGGCGACCCGGCCCGGGTCAAGCGCGTGGTGCAATTTTTAAAGGACCAGAATCCGGACGTTTTCGCGCTCTATGAAGTGGAAGGAAAAACCGTGTTCGGCGACCTGACCCGGATGATGCCCAGGTATACCTTCCACGTCACCGAGGGGCCGCAGACGCAGGAAATACTGGTGGGACTCAAGTCATCGTTCACGGGTTTCTTCACTCAAAAGCTCGAGTTTAAAAAGGGCAACCAATACCTTCGGCCCGGGGCCCTTCTTACCGTGGTCGCGGGGGGCGCCACCTATCCGATTTTATTCCTTCACACCAAATCCAGCGCCTTGCCGGAGGGACTGGGCCTGAGGGATTCCATGTTCGAGCGGGCCTTCAAATTCAAGAGCACCCTCGATAAGCAGGCCGGCGGAAACGGCAAGTCGAACTTCATTTTCCTGGGCGACCTGAACACCATGGGCATGAAGTATCCTTTCAAGCTCGATATACCGGCGGGAAAGGAAATCGAGAAGATCGACAAGGACGCCAAGAAGAAAAAGATGAGGCGGCTGGGCAAAAACGCGGCCGCCACCTGGTGGAACGGGAGCGGGCGCCTCAAGCCGTCGGACCTGGACCACGTGGTGGCCTCGGACCAGGTGAAGTTCAAGGCCATTAAAGGGTCCCCCATCGACGTCCGGGGATGGCCCAACCAGACAACGGACGCGGCCAGGCAAAAATGGATCAAGGAATACTCGGACCACGCCCTCCTTTACATGGAAGTGCAAAAATAGACCTGAAAGGCGCGCGGAAATTTAAAGCCGCCCACCCGCGGTGGCCCGCCCGGTTTCGTAAAAGCCGCGCGGGTCATCACCACTTTTATTGCTTTCTTAAAGCCCCGAACGGGGCTGAGGGATAAAGCCCAGGCGTGGAGGACGCGATCCGTGTCCGTAACCCTGGGTATGAAATAGAGAAAGGGTTCGAGCGCTGAAGGCGCGGCTTAATTTTTCCATCCAGGAAGAGGGCCGTATTTTCCCGGGCCTTTCCTCGTTTGCGCCGTCCCTTCAGGACTCATTTGTTTATCACCATCTTTTCCCAGGGTTTCGGCCGCCAATCGCGGCCTCCTTGAAACCATGGATGTCCCCTGATACTCTTGGACGCGGGGTAAGGGAATAGGAGGAAAAATGAACAAGGCATTTCGGTTGACCTGGTTGATTATAATGGCGGCGCTTTGGTGCTTCATCCTGGACGGATGTGCAAAGGATAAAAGCCCCGGACCGTCCGAGGATACACCCCCAGCCAAGACGCCCCTCGCCCAGACAGAAACAAAACTCCCGGCTCCACCCGCGGACAAGCCGGTCCCCAAGTCGCTGAATCCTGATTTTAAAAAGTTACTCGATCTGGATTTCGCCGAATGCAGGCGAGTGAAGGACAAAGAGAGCCTGGAACAATGCACGAACATTATTGTCCAGGAAGCCTATAAGATCATGATGATCAGTGACCCGGCCCTGGTCCCCGATCTGATCTTCATGGCCACTCCCCGGAGCATCCCGGCTCCTCCGGGCTATGAGATGGGAGACGGAATCGAACCGATCATTTATAAACAGGGCTACTGCCATGTCCGGTATTTCTCGATCGTCGCCCTGGGCAAAATCAAGGACCCACAAGCGACCGATCCCCTCATCGAGATCATGGGTCAGCCATACACCCCCGAGACCGCGTGCGACTTTTTCTGGGACGACGGCGACAAGTCCATGCAGTGCAATTACGTGGCGGACGCCCTAATCAAGATATCTCCGCCGGGCCTGGCCGGGCGCATGATGGAGGGCTTTAAAAAGAGCATACCCGCCTATTCCAAGATTCAGAGCCAGATGAACGATATGGATTCTTCAAGCTTATACGACGTAAACCGGTTCCTCCATGATTTCGAACTTCCGGGCTGCTACCTCAAGGTCCTTAAGGCGATCGGCCCGGAAGGAACGGATGTGATCGCGGCGAAACTCCGGGACGAAACCATCTCCGAGGATGAGCGGAAATTGCTGCAATGGGGTCCTTGATGAACGCGGATAAGGGAGCCGAACGGGTATCCTATGGATATGTTTGTTACCTATTACCCGTATAAGTGTCCCCATCTTTATTGCGCCGTCCTTTCAGGACTCCTTGTCGTTTTGAGATCTGTGGAGATCTGGGGACAGAAGATCTGAGATCTGGAGCGTAGCGAACCAGCAGAGAGCCTCTAATTCTATCTCATGTTTCTATATTCACCCGGTGGCGGTGGAAGGGAAAAGTTGAAACCCTGAAGCGGGGGAGGAATTCATCCCGCGGCTACGCCGCCCATGCATGACGGGCGACCCAGGCCCAAGATTTTACTCAAATTTTCCGGGATGATATCATCGGTCGGAAGCGCCGTTTATATCTATAAGAAATCCCAAGGGCGCGAGAGAAAACCGATTCATGGAAGATGACTTCATAAAAACCCGGTTCGTGGCCATTGCCGACGGCGTGAAGATCGACGGGTTTTACGTGGCGCCTAGCGGGGACGGGCCGCTCCCGGTCATCATACTTTTGCACGGCATCCCCCGGGCAAAGCATACATCGAGCGACGGCTCGTACCGGGACATCGCAGCGTCCTACGCGGAGCGGGGCTTTCTGGCGGCGACCTTCAACTTCAGGGGCACGGGAGAGTCGGGCGGGAACATCGGCCTCGGGGGCTGGACCCGCGACCTGGCCGCGGTGATCGGCTACCTAAAGGACCTGCCCGAGGCGGACCCCTCGAGGATCGCCCTGCTCGGGTTCAGCGCGGGCGGGACCGCCGCCATCCACGCCGCCGCCGTCAACCCGTCCGTGGCGGCCGCGGCCTCGGTCGGTTCTCCGGCCGAGTATTCCTTCCTCGAGGACACCATGTCCCCGGCGGAGTGGATCGGGCTGTTCCGCGAGATCGGCCTGATCAGGGACCCGGAATATCCGGCGTCCATCGAGGAATGGCTGGCCGAGTTCGACGAGTACAAGCCCGCCAACTGGGTGGCCCGCGTGTCGCCCAAGCCCCTTTTAATCATGCACGGGGAGGAGGACGAGCTGATTCCGCTCGAGCACGCCCGGGCCATTTTCGAGGCGGCGGGCGACCCGAAGGACTTCCTCGTCGTTCCCGGCGGGGCCCATCGTCTCCGGGTGGACAGGCGGGCCTTGGACATGGCCATGGACTGGATATTAAAATGGAGAGATAGCTCGGGTCGATAAAAGGAGGCGGCAACCATGACGGAGCGCGGTTTTTTCAAGGAGGACAAATGCACCAGGTGCGGCGAGTGCTTTACGCGCTGCCAATACATGGACCTCACTCGCAAGGAGGCCATTCTCGAGATTCAAAGGCTCATTGACGGCAAGCCCACCCGCGTGGTCGAGAACAAGTGCATAAGCTGCTACGCCTGCGACGCCTTCTGCCCGGAGGACGCCCATCCTTACGAGCTGATCCTGGAGAGGTGGAACAAGCGCTACGAGCAAAAGGGGCTTCCGGTCCGGGCTGCTTACGTCATGCCCCACCACGCGCCCAACTACAGGGAGGACGTTATACCCTCGATGTCCTCGCGGGAAAAGGAGCTGCTTTCCAAGTGGCGCGAGACGCCCTCGTCGGGAGAGTTCCTCTATCCCGGCTGCAACCTTCTCACCGTGCCGTATCTTTTCGACATGGCCGCCTTAAGCGAGCTTCCCGTCTCGGGCGACTGGTCCCTTTGCTGCGGCGAGCCCCTGTTCAGGTCGGGCATGTTCGGCGAGGTGGAAAAGGTGGCCAAGGGCATCGAGGCCTACTACGCGGACAAGAAGGTGGACAAGATGGTCTTCGTGTGTCCCGCCTGCCTCAACATGTTCAGGAACGTCTTTCCCAGGCAGTTCGGCGCCAAGCTGGACTTCGAGTGCGAGTACATCGCCACATGGCTCCTGCGCCGGATGGACGAGGGAAAGCTCAAGATCGACAAACCGCTTAACCGGGAGATCACCATCCACGACTCCTGCCACGCCCGCGTCCTGGGCGACGAGATCATGGAGCAAACGAGGGAGCTTTACCGGAGGCTGGGCCTTAAAATCATCGAGACCAGGCGCCATCACGAGGAGGGGCTATGCTGCGGGATCGCCGCCGGATGCAACCGCCAAATGCCGCAGGACATCACCCTCGCGGCTTGGAGGCAGCTCCGGGAGGGCGAGAAAACCGGGGCCGCGGAAATGGCCGTCTACTGCACGGGCTGCTACCTGATGCTTAACATCGCCCGCGTCGGGGTCCGGACCAGGCAGAAGCTGGTCCATTCCCTCGAGTACCTGGGCGAGGCATCGGGAGAGCCTCGGGAAAGAACGGTCGAGCCCCGCTCGGCCCGCATCCTGGCCAACGTGATCGTGAAAGCCCTGCCCAAGCTCCTCTCCCCCCGCCGCTATAAAATGGGCGAACTGGAAATAGGGGCGGGAATGAAACAAAATAATAAGTGAGCGGTCATAACACCGGGACCGCGTTCAAGAAAAATTATATTCGCCGGCCTTTGCTTTCCGCGGGCGGCGGATCGAAATATAAAAGCAGTGGAGGTTTATAATCGATGGGCGCGAAAGGCAAGTGGTTCAAGGCCGCGTTCATAGCGCTTGTACTTTTCGGGCTGGGCCTGGCCGCCGACTTGACTCGGGTGTACGTCATGGTCAGGATCGACCCGTCCTTTCACAGCATCTGCGCCGTTAACGAGCAGCTCAACTGCCTGACCGTGGCCGAGAGCAAATACGCGGCGGTCCTGGGCATTCCCGTTTCCATCTGGGGCATGGGCGGATACGGCGCCATGCTGATCGTGGCCCTCGCCTCCTTCTCCAGGCGGGAAAACTTAAGGGACGTCGCGGCCCTGTCCCTTTTAGGCATGTGTATTTTCTCGGCCATGACCGGCGCATATCTTTTTTATATCTCCGAGTTCGTCATCAAGGTCCTTTGTCCCTTTTGCGCGGCCACCTACGTTACCAACGCGCTCCTGTTGATTTTGGCCGTCCTGATTGTCAGGGCGGAGGGCGGCATGGGAGTAATAGCCAGGACGGGTCTTTGGCCCGCGGACTTGAAAAAACAGGTTGGCCCGGCGACGGTTTTCATTCCCGCGGCCTCGATCGTTCCTCTTGCCCTGGCGGTTATGGTCTTCAAGTTCATGTACCCGTCGCTCGAGGTCGAGCTTCCCAAGGGGCCGGGCGGTCTTCCCATCGGACTGACCGAGGACAAGGACCCCTGGATAGGGTCCCGCAAGCCCATCTTGACCATCACCGAGTTTTCCGACTACCAGTGTCCTCACTGCCGCAGGATTCACGCCCTGATGAGGCAGACCATCGAGAAATACGCCGACCAGGTCCGGCTGATCCATCGCAACCTTCCCCTCGATCATCACTGCAATCGAATGTTAAACAGGAAGTTTCACCTGTGCTCGTGCCAGTACGCCTCCTACGCGGTGTGCGCCGCGGATATGGGCAAGTTCTGGGAGATGAGCGACTACCTTTTCAGCCTGCAGGACCAGGACGAGAACGAGTGCGTCTCGGCGCTCGAGGCGGCCAACGCCGTTTCCATCGACCGGGAGGCCTTCGAGCAATGCCTCGCCTCCGACCTTCCCGAGAAGTGCATCGAGAGGGACGTCGAGTGCTGCATCAAACTCGGCATCCACGCCACCCCCACCTTCCTTTGCGACGGCGACACCTTCGTGGGAGGAATCGACGATAAAACGATAGTGGAAAAGCTGGAGAAGGCCAAAAAGCATGGGCCGTCGTGAATCGAATACTGGCCGCGGGAATATTTCGATAGGCCGTATCATTGGCCGATCAAGTATGAACGCGTCTGAAAGGCCGTGACGGCTGAACTGCCTATTCCACGATCTCTCCTCTTTCCATCTTCTTCCACTTTTTTACGTACTCGTCCACGTTGTCCCGGGTGACCAGGTCAACGCCAGAGTCGACGAAAACGCGCTCGGGAAGCTTGCCATCGGCCACGATCTCGTGAAGGATTTTTACCGACTGCGACCCCCAGCCGAAGTACTTCTGCCCCACGGCCAGCTGGATTTTTCCCCGCTTGATCAGCTCGGGCGCGGGAGGGATCGCGTCGAAGGTGACGACGAAGGTTTTTTTCGGGTCCACCGAGGAGATGATCGACTTGGAATAGCCCGGCCAGCCGCCCACCGAGAGCCAGGCCCGAAGCTCGGGATAGGTCTTGGTCGCGCTTTGAATGACCTTTTCCGCCTTGATGGCCTGGTCCTCGACGTCGAAGGTCTCGACCACCTTGATTTTAGGGTGTTGCCGGATCACGCTCATGGCCCCCTCCAGCCTTTTGGCCAGGTTGTCGGCGCCCAGGGTGGTGAGGACCGCCACTTCTCCGCCTTCCTCACCCAGGAGCCGGGCTATCTCCTTGCCCATGACCACTCCGGCCTCGAAGTCGTTCACGCCGTAATAGGCCAGGCGCCTCGAGGTCGGGGCGTCCGAGTCCCAGGTGATGACGGGTATGCCCTTGTCAATGGCCGCGTCGATGGCGGGGGCCAGGTACTCGCCGTTCAGACAGGAAACGGCGATCCCGTGCACGCCCTCGCCGGCGTATTTCTCGATCAGCTCCTTTTGCTTGGCCTGGTCGTTCTCGGCCGGGGCGTCCCAGATAATCTCGACGTCCCCGTACTCCTCGGCCTTGCGATTGGCCCCTTTTTTGGCGTAGTTGAAAACGGGTATGTGAAGGGCCTTGGGAATGAAAACGAACCTCAGTTTCTCGCCGGGGGCAAGTTCCTTCTTAAAGGCGTCCGCCGCCGGGGGGGTATCCTTTACCGTCGAAGCCGCGAGAGGCGCCGCCTCTTCGCCGCCGCTTGATCCCGTCGCGCCGTCCTGGGCCGCGACGCCGCTTAAAAGGACCGATGCCAGGGCGAAGGCCAGTACCGCCGCGTATTTCATATTGAATCTCAAAATTAATTATCTCCTTGAAGGTTTCTGGCGGCTTAATATATCACATCCGAAGAGTGGTAGAAAGAGACTTTGGCCCGGCTTGGGCGCGGTGGGTTATCTAGCTTTAAAATCAAGTATTTCCCGAGCCATCTCGCTCAGGGGAACCAGCTTGTCCACGAAACCAGCCACGCTCGCGGCCCTGGGCATGCCAAAGACCACGCAGGTCGCCTCGTCCTGGGCGATGACCCTGCCCCCGGCCTCCTTGATGGCCCTGGCCCCGGCGGTACCGTCGTCTCCCATGCCGGTCAAGATGACGCCAAGTATTTTGCCCGGCCACTTCCGGGCGACCGAGGTCATCATTTCATCGGCCGAGGGGATATGGGCGGAATCGCGGGGGGTCCGGCTCAGGAAAGCGTGGAAAGTCTCGTTCTTTCGCTGGAGATGGAGGTGGTAGCCGCCGGGCGCGATATAGACTCGTCCCGGCAGTATGGGCATGCCTTCCTCGGCCTCGCTGACGGCCATGGGGCACAGCTTGTCGAAGCGCTCGGCCAGGGAGCGGGTAAAGCCGATGGGCATATGTTGAACCACGAGTATGGCCCCCGGGAAATCGGACGGAATGGCGGTGAGGACCTTCTCGAGGGTCATGGGACCTCCGGTCGAGGCCGCCATGGCCACGATGTGGGAGGGAACGCCGCTTCCCTCTGGAACGACCTGAGCGGGCGCGGCCTGGGCCTCCTGGGACGCGCGGGCCGTCTCGGCGACCTTGGCAAGGTCCACGCCGGCGATGATCTTGACCTTCTCGATCAGGGACTCGGCTATCTCGAGGATGTCCATGGTGGTGTGGCAGGAGGACTTGTCGATAAAGTCCACCGCCCCCAACTCGAGAGCCTTCAGCGTAATTTCGCCCCCGTCGCTGGTAAGGGAGCTGACCATAAGGGCCGGCGTGGGCGTCTCGGCCATTATTCGCTTCAAGGCCTCGAGGCCGTCCATGCCCGTCATCTTCACGTCGAGGGTTACCACGTCGGGCCGGTGGAGCTTTACCTTCTCGACCGCCTCCTCGCCGTCGCGGGCGTCGGCCACCACCCGGATCGAGGAGTCCGAGGACAGCATCCGCTTTAACGCCTTGCGCATGAAGGCCGAGTCGTCCACGACCACGACCTTGATTTTTTTAGGGCCTTTTTCCATCATTCCAACTATTACGTTTTCACCCAGCTTAAATATAATGATAGGTCAATAAATTCCTCTTTGCTTTTTTTTGTCCACTCATCCCGGGGCTTTGCGATAGAGGATGGTCTGGGGTCTCCTGTCAGCCGCGAAATCCGTGACCATGGCGCCGAGGCTTTCCGAGTGTCCAAGCAATAGGCGGCCGCCCTCGCCCAGGGCCTCGTGGAAATAATCCAGGACCCGACTTATTTTCTCCTCCGAGAAATAGATTAGAACGTTACGGCAGAAGATGGCGTCGAAGCGTCCCAGCCTTTCCCATGCTTTCCCGTCAAGAAGGTTGGCCGGCTCGAAGGTTACGTTCTTTTTTATTTTTTCCTCCACCCGATAGAGGTCTCCATTTTTCTTGAAGAACTTATCCTTGATTTCCGGCCGGGCCGAGCGGAAACTCCGCTCGGAGTATAATCCTTTTTGGGCCGCCTCCAGGGCCCTTTGGCTTACGTCTATTCCCACTACCTGAACGTCCCAGTTCCAGAAGAAGGCCCCCGAGGCGTAAATCAGCATGGCTATGGTATAGGCCTCCTCTCCGGTGGAGCACCCGGCCGACAGCACGCGAAGCGACCTTTCCCCCCCCGAATCGAGTTTTTCCTTTTTGATCTCCTCGAGGACCTCATCCTGGAAGGTCCGCAATTGGGCCTCCTCCCTGAAAAAATAGGTCTCGTTGTTGGTCAAAAGACCGATCACGCGGGCGAGTTCCGAATCCTTTTCCTCGCCTTCCTTCACGCTTTTAAGGTAGGCCCCGAAGGAGGAGAAGCCCCGTGAGGCCACGCGGTTATAAAGCTTCATCCGGACGAAAGCGCGCTTTTCTTCCTTGAGGTATATTCCGTACCTTTCGTGTATAAAGTCGCGCAGGAGGCGGAACTCCACCTCGGTAAGGTCGAAATCATAGCTCATCTGGTCTCGCCCAGTTTCTTAAGCGACCTGGCGGCCTCCTTTCTAACCTCCTCGCTGGGGTCGTCCTTTTGGGAGCGGATAAGATGCGCTATGGCCCGGGAATCGCCAATCAAAGATAAAGCGTGGGCGGCCTTGGCGCGGACCGTAAAAAACTCGTCCTCCAAGACCCGGATGAGGAAGGGAACGAAAGAGGGGTCCCCCACGCGGCCGAGAACGTCGACCATGAGGCCCTTGATCGCGCCGCCCGACTTGGAGAAGTAATCGGCGAAGGTTTCCATGTCCGGGGCCCCGAGACGCTCGATGGCCTCCATAACCTCGAGACGGAGGTCCTCCTCGTGGAGCAGTGGTAAAAGGCTGGTCGCCGTATCCCGATCGCCCATCTTGGAAAGGGCGGCCACGATCTCCTTCTTGATAACGTTGTCGCGCTCCTCCCCCAGGCGATCGATCAGCGCGGCGCGATGGCGCTTGTCCCTCGAGGCGCTCAGGGCCCGGATGGCGGCCACTCTCACCCCCCAGTCGGCGTCGTCAAGCGCGACGATCACCCCCGGGGCCGCCCTTCCCTCATGGTTGGCGGCCATGGACTCGAGCACGGCCGTTCTTATTTCCGGGTTGGGGTCCTTCAGGGTCTCGCTGAGGAAATGTTTGACTTCCTTGTCCGCGAATGACCCGAGTGATCTTATAATGGCCCGTCTCAGCCTGGGTCCCGCCTCGGCGAAGCGGTCCATCAGGACGGCCGCGCTCTCCGGCCCGCCAACCCTGGCCAGGGACTCGGCGGCCGCCGCCCCCACCGACTGGTCCTTGTCCCGGATAAGGCGCTCGAGATGGGAGACGGGGCCGGGCGATCCCGCGGCGCCCAGACAAACGGCGGCGGCGGCCCTTACCAGGGGGTTGCCGTCGTTAATAGCCGCCAAAAGGGACTCGCTCTCCAGAAGTCCGGACCTTTTCTTGCCCAGGGCCCGGATAGCCTCGGCCCGGATGGCCGTGTCCGGGCTGGAGGCCAGTTCCATCAGGGTCTGGAAGGGACCGTCCCCCTCGAGGTCGCCCAGGACGTGGACCGCGGCGGCCTTGGCTTCGCCCCGCAGACTGGGCATGGCCGACCTGATCTTTTCCTCCAAGGAGGCCGAGCGCGATTTTCCAAGCGCCTCGGCCGCGGCCGAGCGAAGGTCGGGGTCGTCGTCGGCCAAGACGCCTATCAGGGCGTCCTCAACCGCGGGCGAAGAAGAGGCCCCCCCCAGGGCCATGACCGACTGGAGACGGACCTCGGCGTCGGGGTCCTGAAGAAGGCCAAGGCAGGCCAGGAGGCCTCGCTCGTCGCCTATCCAGTCCAGGCACCGCACGAGCGCGCATTTAATTTCCGCCTCCGGGTCCATCTCGAGGGCGGCCACCAACTGGGGGACGGCCTCGGGCCCGAAGCCGGTTATGGCCCCGGCCACGTATTCCTCGATCTCGAAGTCCCCGAGCAGCTCGATCAGGCCGGGCAGGGACTGGACTTTCTTCAGCCAGCCCAGGGCCACCACGGCGTTTTTCCTTACCTCGAGGTCGGGGTCGGACAGCGACCCGGTCAGGTGCCGGACCACGTCGTCGCGGCCGAGAACGCCGGCGATCTCTCCCAGTCCGTCGCCTCCCTCCTGGCCGATGGAATCGATTTTCGACTGCACTTTGACCAGGGCCGCTATCACGTCGTTCCTGGTCAGAGGGTCGTCGCGGGCAAGAAGCCGAGCCAGGGCCGGAGCGGCCGAGGGGTCGCCGATGTTGCCCAGGGCCTCGATCACGGCCCCCTGCAGCATGTCGTCCCCGATAAGATCGAGAAGCGGCGGAACCGCGCGGGGGTCTCCTATTTGGCCCAGAGCCGTCGCGGCCGGGTACCTTATCCAGAATTCCTTTTTCAGGGCCTCGATCAAGGGCTCGACGGCCCCGTCGTCCGCGATCATGCCCAGGGCCTCGGCCGCGGCGTGAGCCACGTTCTCGTCCACGTCGTCAAGCGCCGCGATAAGGTCGGCGACCGAGTCGGGGTCTCCTATCGCCCCCAGCATGACGCCGCTGAAGGTCCTGATTTCCTCGTCCGGGTCCCGAAGAAGAGCGAGAAGATAGGACGTGGCGCGCTTGCCGTAGCGGGGAAAGGCCTCCATGGCCGCCGTGCGCACGTTGGCGTCGTCGCCGTCGCGAAGGTATTTCTCGAGCTCCGGGAAAACCAGCTCGGCCGGGTAGCCGCAAACGCCCCGGAGAGATTCCTCCCTCACCCGAAAGCTCTCGTCGCCCATGGCCGCCAGAAGAGGCCGGACGGCCCCGATCGAGCCGCTTTTTACCAGGTCCCTTACCGCCTTGTAACGCTCTTCCTCGGTCCCACCCCCGAGCACGGACTCGAGGGCCGAATAATCGATTTCAACCATCTACGATTCCCTTCCCCAAGGACCCGACCCGGGCTTCCGATAAAAATAGGCGTCCTTGTAATCCGCGGTCTCGAACGAATGTTTATAAACGTGAAGAAGCTCCGCGTCGCCAGTGAAAAGATACCCTCCCGGCTTCAGGCGCTTGTAAAGCTCGTTCACCAGCCGCTCCTGGGCCGCGAAGTCGAAATATATCATCACGTTTCGGCAGAATATAACGTCGAAGCGTTCCATAAGAGATATTTCCTCGACCCTATCGTCCATGAACTCGACGCGGCTTGACGGGCCCGCGTCCCCCCACAGCCGGCTGAGGTTGAACAAACCGAACCTGACGGCCGACGCGATTTCATCGCTGACGATTATCTCGCCGCCGAGTTCCTTGACGCGTTTTTCCAGCGCCCAGGCGGGAAGGTCCGAGGCCTCCGAGGCCGGGTACCTTCCCAAGCGGGCTTTCTTCAGGGCGTCCCTGCTGACGTCGGTCGCCAGTATCTCGATCTCCCAGGCCCTCGGGTATTTCAGATTCTCAAAAACGGTCATGGCCGCGCTATAGGGTTCCTCCCCGCTGGCGCAGCCGGCGCTCCAGATGGAAAGCCGGGGCTTGGGCGACGGCCGGCCCGAGGTCCAAAGGGAAATATCGAGTTCCTCCTGAAGCCGCTTCTCGATCTCGGGCAGGACTTTCTCGCCGAGCGCCAGAAAATGTTCCGGCGAGCGGAAGAACCCGGTCTTCCTCGTGGTCAGGTGCTCGAGGAGAAGCTGAATTTCTCGAGAGTCGGTTTTAAGCATCTCCAGGTAGCCCTGGTGGGAACGGCAATCGACGGCTTCCATCCTGAGGCATATCCCGGCCTCGAGGTTGTGAAGCCTGGCCCGGGAAAAGCAAAGGGAGCTTTCCGCGTAGATCAGGCGCTTGAACTCCTCCAGCGCGCGGCCGGGCAGGGGCGTCACGACGCGGCCTCCGGGTCGTCGATAATGATTTCGGAAAGGGACTCGATTTCCTCGCCCGTCAGCATCTTTTCCGGGGCAAGGACCAGTACCAGCCCCTCCTCCGTTTTGACCATGCCCACCACGCAGCCGGGGTTTTTGCCGTCAAGCACGGCCTGGGGCACGGGCATGTACTTGCTCTTGTCCTCCGTGACGACGGTCTTGACGTCGTCCACGACGGCGCCAAGGGACGCGGTCTCCATTTCCAGGACGATTATCCGGCTCTTTCTCTTGGCGGACGGCGCGCCGGCCCCGAGCTTTTTGCGAAGGTCCAGTATGGGCACCACCTTCTCCCGGACCTCGATTACCCCCTCGATGAACTCGGGCGAGTTGGGGACCGCCACGACCTTCTCGAGGTTCATCACCTCCCTTACCCGGGAGACCTCGACGGCGTAGACCTCGTCGCCCATGAAGAAAGTGACCAGGCGAAGCTTTTCCGACCGTTCCATCTCGACGTTCCCTTGGCGGCCGCGGCGGGAGAAGGGGATTTCACGTTGCCCCTTCTCCCGCGGAGGCGCTTACTCTCCGCCGGCCCATCCCAGGCTGACGGTAAATACTCCGTTTTCCGGCTCCCTGTCCCAGGCCAGCTCGACCTCGTCGCGCAGGTCCTCGTCTATCAGAGAGGAGTAGGCGAAGGCGGGCGTGACGTAGAAGCCCCCGCTTAAGTTCACGGGCAAGGAGACCGAGGCGCTCCAGTCGTGCCACTTGTCCTCGTCCGTTCCCAGGTCCTCGGGCCCGGCGTAGTACTGGTTCAGGTAGGCTCGGGAGGCGTATCCCACGTGTCCTCCCAGCCCCAGCTCGAGGGAGAAGCCGTCCGTCTCGTAGAGGGGAAAGGAATGGGAAAGGTCGAAACCAAGATACCCGGCCGACTCGCTTCCCTCGACGTCCACGTCCATGTTGTAGGTCAAGGTGGGCGAGGCGGGCACGTCGACTCCAATGGCCGCGAAGACCTCGGTGGTCGAGAGCCACCCGGTGTTGGGGAAGGTATAGGCGGCGAAGCCCCCGGTCAAAGCCACCGGTCCCAGCTCGTGGGTATAGGAGGCCACGTAGTCGACCTCGGTCAGGTTGCCCGTCTCGTCGCCGTATCCTCCCTCCGTCTCGCCCCAGTCGGTGGCGTCCACGTTGCCCCACACCACCAGCTCGAGTCCGCCGTCGGTTATGGTCACCGACGGCTGAACCACGCCCTCGTCGTTCAAGGGCATGCCCCTCCAAACGTACTGGGTGGCGTAGGTCACGTCCACCCCCACGCCGGTGTTTTCGCCCGCCGCCGACAAGCTCGCGAAAAGCAAAACGCAAAGCCCCATGACGCATGTGATCGAACCACGCTTCATTTTTTTTCCTCCCTCGATGCCAGGTTGCAGTTATTGAGGACCCGACGGTCCCGTTACGCCTCTTCCTTGATTTTAAATTCCCTGACCAGCTCCTGCAGGTTTTCCGACTGGGTGGCCAGGTCCTTGGCCGATTTGGACAATTGCTGGACCGAGCTCAGGTTGGTCCTGGCGATCGAGCTTATGTTCTCGACCGCCCGCAGCACGTTGTCTCCTCCGGCCTTCTGCTCGATGGTCGCGTTCTTGACCTGCTGGGTCATCTGGGCCATGGACTCGGAGGCCCTTACCACCTGTTTCACTCCTCCGGCCTGTTCCTTGGTGGCCATGGAAACGTCCTGGGTAAGCCGGTTCATCTCCTCGATGGCCTTCATGACCATCTCGGCGGCCTTGGACTGTTCCTGCACGGCGATGCCAGTTTCCTCGAGGTAGGTCTGGACTTTTTCCGCGCTGGCCTTGGTTTTTTCCATGGCGCTTCTGGACACGCCGGCCAAGGAGGACCATTGTTTAGCTCCTCTTGTTCCCTCCTCGACGGTCCTTATGGCGGAGGCGGTGCTTTTCTGCACCTCCTTTATGACCTCGCCGATCTCCTTGGTGGCCTTGATGGACCGCTCGGCCAGTTTGCGCACCTCGTCGGCCACCACGGCGAACCCCCTGCCCGCGTCGCCGGCCCGGGCCGCCTCGATGGCGGCGTTCAGGGCCAGGAGGTTGGTCTGGTCGGCGATTTCCTCGATGACCTCGACGATGCCTCCGATGTCCTCCGATCTTTTACCCAGGGACTGTATTTCCTCGGAGACGCCCTCCATCATGGCGCTGACGTCGGTAATGGCGTCCAGGGTCTCGATGACGGCCTTGGAGGACGACTCGCTTTCGCGGGCGCCCACGTCGGCGTACTCGGACACCTGGAGCACGTTCTTTCCCACCCTCTCGACGTTGGCCACCATCTGCTCGATGGTGGTGATGGTCTCGGTCACGTTGGCGGCCATGGTCTCGGCGTTCCTGTTCACCCGGTCGGAGGTCACGCCCATCTGCTGAATGGAGGCGGTGGTCTCGTCCACGTTGGTGGCCAGCCCCTCGGCGTTGCGGGCCACGTTCTGGATGCTGACGGCCATTTCCTCCATGGACGAGCCCGTCTGGTCGGCGGCGGTGGCCTGGTTCTGGGCTCCCCTGGTGATCTGCTCGGAGGCGGCGGCTATTTCGTCGGCGGCGGCGGCCACGGAGGCCGACGACCTTCTTATTCTGCCGACCATGGTCGACAGGTTGTCGGCCATGGAGTTGATGGAGGAGGCCAGGACCCCGATCTCGTCTCCCCCCTTGGCCTCGACCCTTCTGGTAATGTTGCCCTGCCGGATGGAGTCGGCTATGTCCGCCATTTCCTTGATGGGAGAAGATATGGTGCCGGCCACGAACCAGATAAAGGCTATGGCGACGAGGGCCACCAGCAGTCCCACCACCACCTGCCAGAAGCTCTCCGAACGGCCCGAATCCTTGAGACGCGCCACTATTTCCTCCGACTCGGCGGTGATGGCCTGCTTGGGCAGCAGCACCGACACGGACCAGGGGGTCTGGGAGTTGCCCAGGTGGATGGGAACGAATATGGCCAGATTATCGTCAATTTCACGAGTTACCTGTTCGCCCGCCCGAACGGCGGATACGGTAATTTCCGCCTCCTCGGGCCGGAGGTCGGCGAACTTTTTGCCCACGTACTCGGGGTTGTCGCTGGCCGCGGCGAATATGCCGTTATAGGAGACCACGGACACCGATCCTTTTCCCCCGTATATGGAGCCGTCCGCCTTTTCCGCCAAGGACTGGAGAAAGTCAAGCCTCAGGTCCACGCCGATCATGCCGTAGAAGTTTTCCTTGAACAAGATGGGAGAGATGGCCGTGGTCATCCAAACCACCTCGTCGCCCACCGGATAAGGATATGGGTCTATCACGCATTCCCGGAGCGTCTCCTTGGGCCGAAGATAGTACTCGCCGACCCTCTGTCCGTTCTCGTCCTTTTCCTCGCTTTCGTATCCCTGGAGCGGCTCCATGGATATGGTCCCGTCGGGAGAGCGGAACCAATAGGGGACCATCCTGCCCGTGTGATCGTAACCGGGAGTGCCGGCGTAGATGTCGTCGAGCCCGTCCACGGCGTTGGGTTCCCAGCCGTTGCCGATCCCGACGAAGTCGGGGTTCTTCTCGAGCGCGCTTCTGAGAATCCCGTTGATACGGTCGCGGCCGATGTTGAGGTTTATCACGGGGTCCTTGATTCCCGAGAGGACCTGGGCCAGGGTGCGGGCCGAGTCAAGGGCGACCTCGATGTTGGCCTTGATCTTGAACGCCTCGGCGTTGGCCTTGCCCATCACCTCTTCCCGGGCCCGGGCCTCGGCCGACTTGGTCAGGTCGTCCTGAAACCTTTGCTGCCGTCCCGAGGAATAGGCCAGGCCGTAAACCACCAGCGAGGCCACGACCAGCACCAGGCAGATGGTCACGAGAAAAGCGATCCTAAACTGTAAAGACTGTATTTTCATAACGCCATTCCCTTCAGGGCCCCCGATCGGCGGCCGCTAAAATCAGTTCCCCAGCGCTTTGGTCAGCGCTCCCGTATCCACGAGAGTTTTGCCGTCGAAGTCTTTCTTGAGCATGCCGTTCGACGCGAGAAACGCCTTGAGGCCGGTAAGGTATTGATCGAGTCCTCCCCCCTGCTTGTTGCGCTCGAGCAGCTCGGCCGAGCCGTGAATCTTCACGGAATCCAGCATCTCTTTCAAGTCCTTTTCCGAGTAGTCCGCGTCATTGGAGAAGGTCTTCTCGTTGAGGACCTTTTGATACTCGCCCCAGTTGGCCGATTGATTGAGCCACTCGGCGGCCTTGACGTACCCTTTGATTATCTTTACCAGGTCCTCGGGCGGAATTTCCGCGAGCACGTCGGTCCTGGCGAACATGCCCTCGGGAATGCATCCCGGATAAGTGGCGCTGGTGGCGGCGACCTCTCCGTCTCCCTCTCTTTCGGCGCGCAGGGCCTGGGGATCGTAGTTGACGATGACCGGAAGCCTGCCCGCGATAAAATTGTCCGAGAGAATTTCAGGGTCCATCTCGGCGACCTTGAAGTCGGAAATCTTTTGGCCATGCTGGGAAAGGTAGAGGTTCAGAAAATACTCGATGGAGGGGGCCTGAATATAGACGCCCATGGCCGAGCCCTTCTTGGCCCCGAGGTCAACGCCCTTTTTGACGATGATCTTGTCCCCGCCGTGGGACCAGTCCGTCTCGGCCAGGATTTTTACCGGCTCGCCATTCATGTAAAGACCCACGATGGTGCCTATCATGTCGAAGCCAAGGTCGATGCGCTTTCCCTTGATCGCGGCGTGGACTTCCTGGTTGCTGTTGAAATTGAAAACCTTGACGTCCACGCCGGCCTCCTTGAAAAAGCCCTTGGCCTCGGCCACGTGGGCGGCGGACCAGCCGATCCACTGCACGGTCCCGACTTTATAAACCCGGCCCTCCTGGGCTTTGCCGACCTCGGAAATACCCCCGAAAACAACCGCGACCAACGCCAGGGCCAGTAACGCGTACCCGAATTTCTTCATGTCCGTCTCCTCTTTTTTTTTCCGATCCAGAGGGATCAGCTTTTTAGAATCCCGTCAAGATCGATCAGGATTATTATCCTTTCCTCCAGTTTGACCACGCCTTTGATAAAGCTCTTTTCATCCTCGACCAGGTCCTCCGAGACCATCTCGATTTCCTCGGATCGAACGTTCATTACCTCCGAGACGGAATCGACCAGAAGCCCCATCAGCTTCTGTCCCGTCTCCGCCACCACGATCCTGCTCGCCTTGTCCAGGACCGACGGCCCGAGGCCCAGTCTCTTTTTCAGCTCGATGGCGGGAATGATCTTTCCCCGCAGGTTGATGACGCCCAGAACGTGCCGGGCGGAGTTGGGCACCCTGGTAATCTCGCCCACCCTGTTTATTTCCCTGACCCTGTCGATGGGAAGCCCGTATTCCTCCCGGTCCATGAAAAAGGTCACGATCTTGATCTCGGCCGAGCTTTTTTCCTCCTCCATCTCGATCGGGTCCGGTCCCTCGCCAAGGGACTCGAGTATGTCCTCGGCCAGGCCGTAGGGCGGCAAGACGATTTTCTTCTTGCCCTCTCCCGGTCTTTTCCCTTTTTCGTCCATGGACTTTTTACCTCCGGCCGCTCAGTCCCGACCGACCAGTTTTTCCACCAGTTCCCGGATTTGTTCCGGTTTCCAGGGTTTCTTGACGTAGGCGTCGGCGCCCAGTTTGAGGGCCTTCATGATGTCCTCGTCCTTGCCCTCGGTGCTTATCACGATGGTGGGAATATGGCCGAACCCGCCTTTTTCTCTCTCCTCGAGAAAGGCCAAACCGTTCATCTTCGGCATGTTTATATCGAGCAGGATAAGCTCGACGTCGCCCTCGAGGGAGAGCTTGTCCATGGCCTCGAGCCCGTTTCCCGCCGTTACCAGCTTGCAACCGGCGTAGCCGGCGAAAATAGGGCGGTACATTTTCGCCTGCAGGGCCGAGTCCTCGACTATCAATACTTTTTTAAGCATTTCGTATCTCCGCGACTCCTTCCTTGTCAATTCCGCGCCTGCCCATCTCGATAAGCCTGGGCACGTCAACTATCAGTATCACCTTGCCGTCTCCCAGCACCGTGGCCCCCGCCACTCCCAGCGACTCGCCCAGGTACTCGTCAAGGGCCTTTATGACTATCTCCTGCTGGCCGACGAGGGAGTCCACCACCAGGCCGGCCCGGCCCTTGGCGCTCTCGACCACCACCACGTACTTGTTCTCCCCGAAGGCCGAGACCATGCCCAGGGCCTCGTCCATCCTAACCAGGGGCAGGACGCCCTCGCGCAAAGTGACGACCTCGCGATGGTTGACGTAGTGTATCTTCTCGGACTCGAGTCGGAAGCTCTCGATTACACCGGTAAGGGGGACCGCGTACAATTCCTCCTGGACCCGCACCAGGAGGGCGTTGACGATGGCGAGGGTAAGGGGAAGCTTGATCACGAACCTGGTACCGAAGCCTTTCTCGCTTTGCACCTCGATCTGGCCGTTGATCGAGGCCAGGCTGTTCTTCACCACGTCCATGCCCACGCCGCGGCCGGAGATTTCCGTGACCCCGGCCGAGCTCGAGAGTCCGGGAATGAAAATTAGGTCGGAGTTGGATTTGCGCTCGAGTTCCTCGGCCGTCAGAATCCCGGCCTCCAGGGCCTTTCTGGCCAGGGCCTCGTAATCGACTCCCTTTCCGTCGTCCTCCACGGAGATGATGATGTGGTTGGACTCCTGGAAGGCCTTGATGCCCAAAAGGCCCCGCTCGGGCTTGCCCGCCTGCAGCCTCTCCTCGGGGGTCTCGATCCCGTGATCGACCGCGTTCCGGACAAGATGGAGGAGGGGGTCGCCGATCTCGTCTATCACGGACTTGTCAAGCTCGGTGTCCTCCCCCTCGATCTTGAGGGAGATATCCTTGCCCGAGTCCTGGGAAAGGTCCCGCACGAAGCGGGGAAAACGAGTGAACACCTGCCGGATGGGAAGCATCCTCGCCTTCATAACCGCCTCGTGGAGCTCGGTGGTTACCTTGCCTATCCTCTCCACCGCGTCGCCGAGTTCAAGGACAAGGCCTTTTTCGCCGAGCGTTTCCTTGATCTCGTGGTCGATCCTGCCCAGACGAGTGCGATGGATAACGAGTTCCCCCACCAGGTCCAGTATGCCGTCGAGTCTTTTAAAGTCCACGCGCAGGACGTCGCTTTTGCGGGAAAAAAGGCCGGCGTCCCGGCCGCGTCCGGGTCCTTTTCCGGTTTTCGCGGGTGAAGGCGACTCCGCGGCGTTCAGGATGAATTCGTCCAGCGCCCCGTACTCCTCGTCCATGGGGGGAGAGGCGGGGGACTCCGGCAATATGGAATCCACGGCGCGCCTGATGGCGTCCACCGCGTGGAACAGGAAATCGGCCACCTCGCTCTCGGGGTATATCTGGCCGGATTGAACGTGCTTGAAAAGGTCCTCGAGGCGATGGACGTAGGTCTGGATGGTCTTGAAGCCCATCATGCCCGAGTTGCCCTTGAAGGTGTGAAGAACGCCCAGGGCGTCCGCCACGGATTCCTGATCGAAACCCTGGTCCAGGTCCCGCTCGATCCGGATAATCAGGTCCTCGAAAATCTCGAGGAATTCCCTCGAGTCCTCAAGGTATTCGCGTACAAGTTCCTCGTGCCCGCTGAAGGTCATGGGGATGCCTTAAATCGCTTGGGCCGTCTTTTTCTCGAATATTTTCTCGATCAGCTCGTGAAGCCGGGAGGACTGAAAGGGCTTCACGATATAGCCGCTGGCCCCTATTTTTATCGCCCGCAGAGTGTCCTCCTCCTTGCCTTCCGTGCTTATGACGATCACGGGTATTTGGACGCTCTCCTTCTTTTTTCTGAATTTTCTCAGGAACTCGAGTCCGTTCATTATTGGCATGTTGATGTCCAGGAGAACGAGGTCGAAATCGGTCTCGCGCTCGAAAACGTCGAGCGCTTCCCTCCCGTTCATGGCCGAGGTCATGCAGCATCCGGCGTATTTCCTGAGCATGATTCGATACATATTGTGAATAAGCTCGGAATCGTCAACTACCAATACTTTCTTCAACATGGTTTCCTCTCCAGTTGGCGCCCTTTGCGGCGGGCCGCCCAGAATCGTCTCGTTACAAACTATTTGCCAAGTTGTGGTTTGAAGGCTTTGGGGTCTATCGCGATGGCGGGTCGTCTCGAACCCTTGATCAGCCGAAGGGCCTTTTTATGGACGCGTTACAACTCGATCCCCAACTCCGATATCTTATCTTTGAGGACGCGAAGATCGATAGGCTTGTCAAAATAATAATACGCGCCTTTTTCGTAGGCCTCTTTTTTGATTTCGGGAGACCCATAACCGGTCATCAATATGACCTCGGTTTCCGGACTGTGGTCCTTGACGAAGGGCAAAAGCTCGAGACCCTCCATGCCCAGGACCCCAGTCAGCCGAAGATCGGCCAATACCAAGTCGAACCTGGTATTTTTAACGGCATACTCGGCTTCCTCGATCCTGCTCGCGGTAATCACCTCATTGTCGCCTCCGCGAAAAAATTTACCCAGCATGGTAAGTATGCTTTGCTCATCGTCCACAATCAGGATGCGTTTCATGGCGATTTTATTCCCCTTTTTTCCAAAACGTTGCTTTCTATAAAGCTTCCGTCGTCTCTCGAAATATTAGTAAAGCAACTATCGGGCCATGAAGAAAGAAAGATTAATTTGCAATCTTATCGGGCCGTTGCGGGCAAGCAGTAAAAAGCGGATAAAAAAATCGTCGCGAAAAGCGACGGCTCTCATGCAAAAAGCATATTCACATTTGCCATCTTTATTGGCAAAATAGTATTAGATTGCCCGCTACCGAGGAAATATTCGCGTCCTCAATGAGATTATTATTGAGATTCAAAAGCTTATGATATAGCCTCTTGCAAAATTCCCGCTTTGGAGTGCGGCGGCTCGTGTACAGACCGGAGACATGCTTCACAAGTGTTCGGGCACATAGGTAACATATTTCCTCGCTTGCTCGCGCTCCTGCTATTGACCTATTTTTCCTCGACCTAAGTTTATCTATGCATCGATCACGTGGCCAGTCAAGGGCGGCGCAGCCGTCCCGCAGGGATTTACCCTTGACGGGCCTCGTGGAGATGCTATCGTCCTCATGGTCGAGAAAACCTTTTATCACGTTTGCCTCCAGCTATGGTCTCGCAGATCGACGACCATGATCCGTTGGCGGCAGTAATAAACCTCGATCACGCCGTCCACTTGTGTATTTCGCAAGCCGACCTTTTCACCAACGAAGGCCCGCCCCACCGGATAAAACTCGCCTTTGATTCTAACCGCCCCGCCCGGGTTCACCTTGCAAGTCGGCCAATCATCCCGATACCAGACTTCGGGCAGAGTCTCGGGATAGGCAAAGGGGCTCATCGCGTAACGGCTGGCCGGCGTGTTCATGTCCAGGGCCTCGTGGGGACGTTCATGGTTATAGCAGTCGCGAAAACGGTCGAAGGCTTTCTGACAGTCGTTCAGGTCGCCGAAGTTGCGTCCCCTTATCGCCTCCTCCTTAAGGGTCCGGTTGAACCGCTCGTTCTTGCCCTGGGTCTGGGGATGAAAGGGACGGCCGTGGCTGATGCCGACGCCGAGCCTGATCAGCCAGGCGCTCATGTAGTTGTAACGCGAGTTCGGCGCGCAGAAGCTCGATCCGTTGTCGGTAAGTATGCGGCTGGGCAGGCCGTAGCGCATGAAGACCGGCGCCAGGCTTGCCCGCACGGTGTCCGCCCGTTCGTTGGAGCAGGCGGTGACCGTCAACGCGAACCTGGAGTGGTCGTCCACCACGGTGAGAGGGTGACAGGAACCGGCCGCCGTCGGAAAATGTCCCTTGAAATCCATCTGCCACAACTGGTTGGGAGCCTCTCGTTCGAAACGCTTCATGGGACCGCGAGCCTTGCGCTGGGCGTCCCGCAGCCTGCCGTTGCGGTCGAGGATCGCCGTGATCGTGCTCGGCCTTGGCACTTCGTCGTGACCAAGATCGATCAGCCGCCGCTCGATTTTGCGCCCTCCCCAGGTCGGATGCTCGTCGCGAACCGAAAGCACCAACTGCTCGACCTCCGGGCAAACACGCTGGGGAGATCGCCTGGGACGGCGGGACCTGTCACATGCCCAGTCCTCTTCACCGCTTTGCCCACGGCTGATCCACTTGTAGCCGGTGCGGCGACTGATACCGAATCGACGGCATAACTCGCTTATGTTGGAACCTGGCTGCATCGCTAAATAAACAAAATCCTTCCTCTGAGACACTTCGGTAACCTCATTCCATGGCATCTTTCTTCTCCTGTATTGACATACAGAAGAATGTACCAACTGTTACCCATGTCTCCGAACACCTGTTACCCATGTCTCCGGTCTGTACACTCGACGCCGCTTTTCTTCCGAGCGGCTTGACGCGAGGCAAGCCGGTGTATTAATAGGCCTTGTCAAGCCAAGGCCATCGAAAGCGGTCTCAAGCGACCGCACTCCAAAGCGGCTATGCCGCAAAGAAAAGTACTTTTGCAAGAAGCTCGATATTCTTCGCCGGACCGTTTATGAGCGCCGGCCACGTTGTTTGAAAATGATCGCGTTGGCTACCGTCGTTTTTCGCGACGGCCGCATACCGAGCAAAATCAATCAAGACCGTGCCTTTGAATTTTCTTGATGAGCGTGGACCTGTGAATCCCCAGCATTTCCGAGGCCCTGGTCCTGTTGCCTTTGCACATCCCCAGGACCTTTATAATATGCGACTTCTCGACGGCCTCCAGGGTCATGTCCTCATGGTTCGATTTTTCATCTCCCGTCCCTCCCGAAACCACGCTCGAGGGAAGATGGCGGGGCAAAACGCGGCCCTCCTCGCAGACCATGGCCGCGCGCTCGATAACGTTGCGAAGCTCTCTTATATTGCCCGGCCACGGGTAATAATGGAGTATGGTCTCCGCCTCTTTGCCGAACCCTTGGATTTTTTTGTTCGCTCGCCCGGCGAAGGTTTCCAGGAAGTACTCGGCCAGGTAGGGAATATCGTCTTTTCTTTTCCTGAGAGGCGGAATATGAATGGGCATGACGTTGATCCGAAAGAAAAGGTCCTCCCTGAACTTCCCATTTTGCACGGCTTCCCTAAGGTCGGAGTTGGTGGCGGCCATTATCCTTACGTCGGCCCTCCGGCTTTTCGTTCCTCCCAGGACCCGGAACTTCCGGGTCTCGATCACGCCCAGTATCTTGGCCTGGGAGGTAAGAGGCATCTCACCGATCTCATCCAGGAACAGAGTGCCGCCCTGGGCCACCTCGATAAGGCCTTTTTTCCTGGAGTTGGCCCCGGTAAAGGCCCCGGGCTCGTGCCCGAACAGCTCCGACTCGAACAGCTCGGCCCCCAGCCCGGCGCAGTTTATATCCACGAGCTGACTCTCGCGGCGGGCGCTCATCTCATGTATCATCCGGGCCACCAAGCTTTTCCCCGAGCCGGTCTCGCCGGTAATGAGGACGGTGGTATCGGGGTTGTCGGCCAGGAGACGGACGGCGTGGAAAATCTCCCGAGGCAGGCGCGGCATTTGGGAGTCCTCGAACCCCTCGAGCCTGGAGACCCGCGTCCGCAAATAATCCCTTTGCTCCCTGACCCTGTAAGCGTCGATGGTCTTTTTCACCATCTCGGACAAAAGCTCGGGCTCGATGGGCTTCTCGAGGAAATAATCGGCCTTGAGCTTCATGGCCTCGATCACGGACTTGACGCTGCCGTAACCGGTGAGGATTAAAGCGCCGGCGCCGGGGGATATCTCCTTGAGCTCCTTGAGTACCTCCAGGCCGGACATTCCCGGCAGCCGAAGGTCGATGATGGCGAGGCTGACGCGGTTGTTCCTGATATACTCGAGGGCCTCGGGGCCCTGGCCAAAGGAAACGGCCTGGTATCCCTCGGAGGCGAGAAAACTCTCCAAAAAGGAGCGCACTACCGGCTCGTCGTCGACTATGACTATAACGTCGTGCATGTCACGATTTGGGAAGGGTCAGGACCATCTCGGCTCCCTTTTCACGAGGCTTGAAAACAAGCGTCCCGCCGTGCTCGTGGGCGATCCTTCTCGAGAGGGCCAGTCCCATCCCGGAGTTGCCCTTTTTGGTGGTATAGAAAAGATCGAAGACCTTTTCCGCGTCCTCCTCGCTTATGCCCGGTCCCTCGTCCGCTATCGAGCAGACAACCCGGTCATCCGCGCTCGAGCAGGAGGCGGTAATGGTCCCGCCCTCGGGCGAGGCCTCGATGGCGTTCTGGATGAGATTGAGAAGGACCTGACTCATTTTGTCCTTGTCCGCGGCGACGGTCACTTCATTTTCGCGGCCGGTCCTTTTAGTCTTTATTCCCTTCTCCTTAATAAGGCCCTGGTTGAGGTAGACGACCTCGTCGATCAGCCTGCAAAGGTCAAAGGGTTTTTTGTTCAACGACTTCTGGGCGGAAAAGCTTAGAAGCTCGCGGATCAGACGGTCCATTCTCATGATTTCCCTGGTCATGATATCGAAGGTTTCGCGCTGGTCCTCGTTGAGGTCCAGGTCCAGCTCGAGAAGCTGGAGACCGCTGGAAACGGCGAAAAGAGGGTTCTTGATCTCGTGGGCTATGCCGCCCGCCAACTGGCCGATGGCCGCCAGTTTCTCCTTGGCCTCGAGTTCCCTGCGCATCCGCTTGATCTCGGTAAGGTCCTTGAAAACCGCAACCACACCGATAGTCTTGCCCCTCGAGTCGCGAAGATAGTTGTTGTTGAAACCAAGTGGTATTTCATCGCCCGAGGCGAGAGTAACGGATATCTCCCTCGAGCGGCCCAGGGGCTCGAGCACCTCGAACATGGGAGTCAAACCAAGGCATATCCTGGAAACGTCAGCGCCGGAATAATCAGCGTCACCCGCCCGAAGTATCTCCCGGGCCATCCGGTTGATGGTGATCACCTCGCCGTCAAGGGCCAGCACCAGAAGACCCGTTAACATGCCGTCCATCACGTCCTGAAGAAGCGCCTTGATCCGGGCCGATTCCTCACGCTTGAGGCGAAAGTCCGCCTCGGAACCCTCGAGCGCCGTGGTGTCGAAGCAGGAAAAAAAGGCGCCCGCCGGCCCATCGACCCCTTCCGGCTTGGGATACAATCTCGAGGCGATAAGCCGGGTCCGGCCGTCCTTGTCCTTAAGACGGTACAGCCTTTGCCTTACCTTGCCCTCCCTGTGCACGGACTCGAGGTCACGGACAAAGTTCTCGCGCTCATCCTTCCTTTCAAGGAAATCGACCAGGCCCTTCCCCTGAGGGGCATCCAGGGCTAGAAGAGATTTGAAGCCCGGGGAAAGGGCGATGAAGCCGCCGTCTTTGGAAACGAGCGCGGCAAGGTCGGCCGCCAATTGAAGGGCCGTTTCCACGCTGACAAAGTTCGCGGGGGAGGGCGGATGTTTGGAAGTCTTCACTTATTCCCTCGAAACGAGCGCAAGACGCTGACGCCAAGACCCCGCCAGATGGGACCAGCCCGGCGTCGAAAGGCGCGTCCACGCTAATATTTATTGTACTATATTGTACTTGAAAAACGGGCCGGCGCCCGCGAAAACTTTTAAGGGTCGGGAAAAGCGATTTCACCCTCTCGGGTATGGCCGCACAATGACGGTAGTGCCCCTGGTCACGAACTCGCGGTTCAGCCACTGGGCGTCATCGTAAAAGACCCTGATGCAGCCGTGGCTGGCGTTCTTGCCGGGCAGGTAACCCGCGTGGATGGCGTAGCCGCTCCTGAAGAACATGGCGTAGGGCATGCGGGCGCAGCTTTTGCCGCGGCAGCCGATGGGGTACTTGCCCGAGCGGTAGCTGGCCCCATATTCCTTGTATACCTTGAAGGTCCCGACCGGGGTGCGGCATCTTCTCCTTATATCTCCGCAATAATTCTTTCCTCCCGCGGCCGGTCCCCACCTCACCAGGTTGCCCCCCGAGTCGTAGGCGGCGAAGGCCAAAAGGCCCGGATCGAAGACCACGTGTTTGCCCCTGGCGTACTTGGCCTTTTCCGGAAAGGGCGAGAAGTCCATCAGCGTGCTTCCCTCGAGGTTTTTAGGCACGGCGATCTGATATCCTTCCCTTAGCCGGTAATTCATGCGGTTGATTTTTTGAATTATCTCCCGCTGCCCCTCGTCGGGCCACATATCCTCCCAGGTGGGGGCCTCCCTCTTCTCGACCGTCTGAGTTCCCCGCCGGGTCTTCACTTCCTTCTCGACCGTGGTCGCGCCGATGGTCACGCAGTCGAAATTGACGGTGTCCGCGCAAAGTATGGCCGCGCCGTACCATCCGTTCGGCTCGGCCCAGGCATTTTCCGGCGCCAATACCGCCGCCGAAACCGCGGCAAAAAAAGTTATCGCGCCAAGCGTTAATCGGCGTTTTGACCCGAACATGCCATCATCCCCCTTTTTAACAATAATCTCTGATAGTTACCACGCCGAGGCGGCGCTAAGATAATATACTCGATTGGGGATTTACGCAACGCCTTTTCGTCAAAAAATAAGGGCGCCGCTTGGACGCCCTTATTACGCGAGGATTTTCCCTTACATTTTAAGCCGCTTCTTGGCCTCTTCCAGCAGCTCGTCGCGGAACTTGGGATGGGCAATTTCGATCAACGCCAGCGCCCTCTCCCTCTCGTCCCTGGCGGTCAGGTTGGCAATGCCGTACTCGGTGACCACGTACTGGGCGTAATGGCGGGGAACCGTAACGCGGGCCCCCTGCTTCGGATAAGGCACTATCCTGGAAATCTCGCCGCCCTTGGCCGTGCTGGGAAGGATGTTGATGGCCCGGCCGCCCTCCGACAGGTAGGCCCCGATCACGAAGTCGAGTTGGCCGCCAGTGCCCGAGCGCATGACGTCGCCGAAGCTCTCCGAGCAGATTGTGCCCACCAGGTCCACCTCGATGGACCCGTTAATGGCCACCAGGTTCTTTTCCTGGGCCAGAAGGGGGATCGAGTTGCAGTAGCTGGCGCAGTAGAACTCGACCATGGGGTTGTTGCCGAGAAAGTCGTACAAATTCTGGTCGCCGAAGGCGAAGGCCATGATCATTTTGTTTTTATGGGTCTGCTTGTAGCGGCCGGTCACGATGCCGGCCTCGACCAGTTCCTTGGTGCCCATGGGGGCCATCTCCGTGTGGATGCCAAGGTCCTTAAGGTCGCTCTCGGCGATGAGCTTGGATATCTGGCCCGGCACCGCGCCTATGCCCACCTGGAGGCAGTCGCGGTCCTTGAGGAGACTGACCACGTTCTCGGCGATCTTCTTGTGAACGTCCGAGGGCGCGGGCATGGGCGGCACGAAAAGGGGCGCGTCCTGCTCGACGAACTTGTCGAACCTGCTGATATGGTAATGGGAGTTGCCGTGGGTCATGGGCATGTTCTTGTTTACCTGTCCCACCACCCAGTCGGCCTGGTCCACCAGGTCGGGCGTGCAAAAAAGGTCAAGACCAAGCGAGACGTACCCGTGCTCGTCGGGAGGGCTGACCACGGTGATGACGCCCTGGCGCCTGGGGTCTACCTCCTGCCTTTTCTGGGCAACGTATCCAACGTTCGAGCTTTGGGCGGGAATAAAGCTCGAGGCCCCGGCCGCGTGCATTCCCATGGTAAGCTGGGAGTAGAAGCCGACGATGAGCCGGAAGGTCTCGCGGTACTCGGGCTGGAAAATCTTGTAAAGGTTGAAGCTGAGCATCGAGACGTATTGCACGTCCTTTAACTCGTCCTTACGGTCGGCGATGGCGTCCATGATCTCCATGCTGGGCTCGCCCAGGCCAAGGGGAGTATAGAAGCGGTCGCCGCTCTCGATGATTTTAGCCGCCTCCGCGGGCGAACAAAGTTTAGACTGATACTCTTTTTTCCAGGACATGAATACACCTCACTTCTTTTTATATAGGCCGGGCTAAAGCGGCCTTGGTATACAATGGTAGATATATTTCCGGAAACTTCACGGGAGTGATTATTATAATCCTTTTTCCCGGGATATTAAGCGTTATCCGAAATCGCGGCCTCCCACCTGATAAGAAAATGGGCTTTCGGATGCCTTGAAGCGAGTCCTGGCGCCGCTCGGCGCCCGGGTTTGATTGACCTTCCAGTTTCGATGGAGTATAGTCGGCATAGACCGCTTGGAAAGCGAGAAAAATTATCGGCGCGTTCATGGCGCCGGAAAGAAGTAGGATATCCAATGAAGAAGTTTGTCTTTTTCGCGGCGTTGTTTTTTTCGCTCGTCTTTTCACTGGACTCGAACGCCCAGATCAACTCGGACCGGATAAGCTTCGAGCTCGGCTTCGGCTCGGCCTTGAACGTGCCCACTCCTCTTCATATTCATATGAACGGCCAAGAGGACATCGATATCGACTCGGCCGAGTACGACGACAAGCCCCTTTACGACGCGCCCTATTACAACTGGCGGGTGGGTCTGTGGAAAGAGAACAAAGCCTGGGAAATCGAGCTTATCCACCACAAGCTATACCTCATGAACCCCACGCCCGAGATCGATTACTTTAATATCTCTCACGGTTATAACCTTGTCACCCTCAACCGGGCCTGGGACGCCAAGGGCGCCATCTGGAGATTGGGGGGAGGGTTCGTGCTGGCCCATCCCGAAAGCCGGATTTACGGCAAGGAACTGGACTGGAGCAACGATTACCTGGACGGCTTTTACGCCGCCGGTCCCACCATGCAGGCCACCGCCGGCAAGAGGTGGTACGGATGGGGCGACACCTTCGTGGCCCTCGAGGCCAAGTTCACGGCCTCCTACGCCGAGGTCCCGGTTTTCGACGGCAAGGCCTACGTTCCCAACTTGGCCTTCCACGCCATCTTCATGATCGGCTTCGACTGGGTCAACAAGAAGGCCGAGGTGGGAACCTCCTCCTATTACGGGAAGGACCCTTATCCGGCGGTGATCGATCCTCTTTATCTCGCCCGAAGCTCGAGTATCTGAGACTTTCCTTTAGACCGAGTTGGCGTTTCTCAGGGCCTCGGCCGCGTCCTCCGGCGGGGTGGGGTTTATGTAGAAACCCGAGCCCCACTCGAAGCCCGCCACCTGGGTCAGCTTGGGCATGACCTCGATGTGCCAGTGGTAATGGGGCGGACTGGTGTGAAGAGGCGCCGTGTGCAGAATGTAGTTGTAAGGCGGATCGCTCAGTATGTCGGCCATTTTCTTCATCAGGACATGGAGAATCTCGGCCAGCTTGGGTATCTGGTGGGCCTCGATGTTCTCGAAGCAGGCCTGGTGCCTTTTCGGAAGTATCCAGGTCTCGAAGGGCGACTTGGGGGCGTAGGGAGATAAAAGCACGAACTCCTCGTTCTCCGCCACCACCCGGATGCCGTCGTTCAACTCCTGCCGGATGATATCGCAGAACACGCACCTTTCCTTGAACTTCCAGTGGGCCTCGGCCCCGGCCAGCTCCTCGGCCACCCGCTTGGGAACGATGGGAAGGGCGATAAGCTGGGAGTGAGTGTGATCGAGGCTCGCGCCCGCGTCGCGGCCCTTGTTCTTGAAGATCAGGATGTAGTGAAGACGAGGGTCCTTTTTCAGGTCGACCATGCGGTCACGGTAGGCCCAGATGGCGTTCTCGACCTCCTTTACGCTCATGCCGTTGAAATTGCACTCGTGACGAGGCGTCTCGATAATGACCTCGTGGGCCCCCACCCCCGCCATCTTGTCGAACATGCCCTCGCCTTCCCGGTCCATGTCGCCCTCGATGGCCAGGGCGGGAAACTTGTTGGGCACGACCCGAACTTCCCAGCCGGGCCCGTTGGCCTGGCCGTGGGGTCGGTAGGCCAGTATCTCGGGAGGGGTCTTGCCCTCGTTGCCCTGGCAAAAGGGGCAGGAGGAGGTGTCTAATAGACAGGTCTCCCCCTTGGTGACGAAGTCGGAAGGACGCCTTCTTCTTTCCGTGGCGATGATGACCCACCTTCCTATGACGGGGTCTTTCCTGAGTTCAGGCATGACGTAATCTCCTTGTACGCGGCTCGCGGTCTTTTGGGCCGCGTTCCAACCGGGTTTCACTTCTGGAAATTTTCGCTTACCGCGCGCGTATACCGCTTGTGCGCCTTGGATAGATAAGGCCCTCGGGCATAGGTTCTGACTATTCACCGAAGGCCGATGGAGCGGCGGTTAGTGGTATAGTTATTGTAAGCGACCGCCCGGAATAGTCAAGTCCCTTTTTTCCGCTCACCGCCAGGTAAGGTCGAAATAAAGGACCAGGTCTCCGCCTTTTTCCTCGCCCCTGGTCATGAGCTTGACCATTTCGCCGCCGTTAAGCTGAACCAGCTTTTTGAAATGGGCCCCCGTCAGGACCAGGAACATGTCAACGCCGTCCTTGAGCTCACCCAGTTCCCAGACCTTGACCTGCATGCTTTTATCGCCCGTGCCCGCGGCCTCCATGCGGGAGAAATTGAAAAGAGACCTTCTCAGGTCCAGAAATTTCTCCACCGACGTCAGGGGGTCTCCCTTGTCCAGGAAGGGCTTGTAAGGGCCGTTGAAAAGCTCCTGCATGGCCAGTTCCCCGAACTGGGATACCACTCTTTTATCCGCCTTGGCCACCAGGTAATAAACGGCCACGCCTATCCGCTGGTAGTTCTCCACCGGATACCAGGCCGTGGGTATGACCATGCCGTCGATTATGTTCCAGTCGTCCGGCTTAAGGTAGTCGTCCCAGGGCAGGTCACGGAAAGCCCTTACCACCTTGACCATGTCAAGGAGAACGCTTCCCTTTACCATTCTAGCGGCGCTCATTCCTGGCCTCTTCCCCCATTCGGAGTGACGCGGGTTTTTTAACCCCGTTCCCCGCCCTCCCTTTTCCCGCAAATAATAAACTCCGGCTTTTTTGCAGTCAAGTTAACGCCCGAGCTCGTCCGCCGCCCGAGGCCGGACAAGCGGCGGCCCAGTTTGCCCGCGTTCGCGGTTTTTGCTAATGTATCCGCATGAGCGGATGGTTCGATGTGGGCTCCCGGCGCTACTTTGTCTCGCGGGCGCTGGCGTTCCTTTTTCTCGCCGTCGTCTTTCGGCTTCATATCGGCTCCATATTCACCCTCGCCGCTCTGTTGACGCTCGCCGACCGGTGGATTCTGGAGGAGTTGGATACCTCGGCCGACCGCGACGCGGGACGTAACTTCGCCTTGGCCATCCAGCACGGACTCTATATCGCGGGAGCGACGTTTATCTTCATGGCCGCGGTGAACGCCGGTCTTAGGACCGTTTCCAACGACTGGCGCTGGCTTGCGCCGCCTTGATAAGTCCCGGCCTTCAGGCAAGGATTCGCATTATAGTTTAAGGTTCTGAAATCGCGCCGTCCGCGCGAGGGAGGGTTAAAATGACGCTGGAAATCGATTACTCGAACGCGATGCTGGACAACGTCGGCGAGATGGGGCTTAAGCTCTCGGACATAAAGGACTTGCAGGGGAGGGCCGGAGAAATCCACCAGGACCTGACCCGGAGACGAAAAGAGGGCAAGCTGCCCTTTTACGACCTTCCTTACCAGAACATCACCAGGATCATGAAGGTGTCCTGCAAGTGCGAGGACCAGCCCATCGAGAACGTGGTCGTTCTCGGCATCGGCGGCAGCGCCCTCGGCGCCCGGGCCCTGGCCAAGGCCCTGCTGCCGCCTTACCACGAGGTGGGAGACGCGGCCTATCGGGCCGGACTGCCCCGCCTGTTCGTGGCCGACAACGTGGACCCCGATTACTTCACCGGACTCCTGTCCGTGCTCGACCTTGGCCGGACCAGGTTCGTGGCCATATCCAAATCGGGAGGCACCGCCGAGGTCATGAGCCAGTTCCTCATCGCCCGCGACAAGCTCATCCGCAAGTTCGGCGAAGAGGGCTACAGACAAAGAATGGTGGCAATCACGGACCAGGAAAAAGGGTACCTCCGCGATATCGTCCAAAGAGACGGGCTCGAGTCCTATCCCGTGCCCCCGGGAGTGGGCGGAAGGTTTTCGGTCATGACCCCCGTCGGGCTCATCCCCGCCTACATGGCCGGCGTGGACGTGGTCGCCCTCCTCCGCGGCGCCGCCAATATGGATAAAGCCTGCTCCGAGCCGGATATCCTGGCCAACCCCGCTTACCTTCTCGCCGCCATCCTCTACCTGGCCGACGTCAAGCTGAAAAGGAACGTGCTCGTCATGATGCCCTACGCCTCGAGCCTCCTCGAGTTCGCCGAGTGGTTCCAGCAGCTGTGGGCCGAGAGCCTGGGAAAGGCCATCGACCTGAACGGCGGCCCCGCCAACGTCTGCGCCACGCCCGTTCGCTCGCTGGGGGCCACGGACCAGCATTCCCAGCTCCAGCTTTACATGGAGGGGCCGCGCGACAAGCTGATCGTTTTCATCAAGCCCAATGAGTTCATCGAGCGGGGGACCATACCCGAGGCCTTCGGTGACGTCGAGGGCGTGGGCTACCTGGGCGGCCACAGCCTGTCCGAGCTGATCCGGGCCGAGGCCAAGGCCAGCGAGACGGCATTGGCCAAGGCGGGCAGGCCCAACATAAGGCTCGACGTGACCCGGGTGGACGGCGATAACCTGGGCCGGCTCATGTATATGTGCGAGGTGGCCACCCTCTTCGCCGGCGGACTCTACAACGTCAATCCCCTCGACCAGCCCGGAGTCGAGATGGGAAAGAAGTTCGCCTTCTCCATGATGGGAAGAAAGGGCTACGACGCGGAAAAAACGGAAGTCGAGGAGTGGGACAAGAAAAAGGTGAAGTACATACTTTAATCGCGGCCCGGCAAGGAGGCCGGGAAGGGGGGCCAAATGGACAAGACCTCGGGAGGCCATTCAAGTAAAAGAAAAATCGCGGCGACCTCGCTCCTGGTCCTGGCCGTATTGCTCCCCGCCATCATGGCCGCTCCCGCGGCCGGCGGCCAGACCGGCCAGGCCCTCGTCCTTAAAGCGAGGGTCGACGACAAATGCGTTCCTCTTCCCGCCACCCTGACCGTTCCCGCGGGCAAGACGGCCTATAACTTTTCCATGGGCGAGTTCAAGCCGGGCAAGTCCTGTAAGGACGGGTCGGTACCCGACCAGAAGGGAATCACCATCAAGAACGCCAAAGGCGACGCCATCTACATCTGGAGCCAATACAAGCAGGCCAAGCCCTACGAGAAAAACGGGCCCCTCGGCTCCCTCGAGTTGGCCCCCGGCGACTACGCCCTCACCGCCGCCGGCGGGGCCGGGGCCGAGGTCGAGGTTTCATACGCCCTGAAGTAAGGGCGATTTGCAAATGAGAACCTTCTTCTTGAATAACATCAACCATATGAATATCCGCGGGTGGGCCATACGGTTTTGCAAGAAAACGTGTGTCTCTCGCGACGCGAGACGGGTATACCGGTATCAGCCTCTCACGGTTCTTTGAAAAATCAATTTGACCATTTAACTGCATATAGGTGGAGCCGTACACTCCGACATGCCCCGAGGCGCTAGGGCACTTTACGATTGTAATGTCGTATAACCGCGCGAAAAAAATAGCCCTTAGCATCGCTGGCCGTAATGGAAGATAATGCCTCGCTTATTACCGCGATTAATCGAGGATGCGTTCGCGCCTTGGCGGAGCGTAAATGATTCTTCACCTTGCTCCACGTCTTTTCGATCGGATTGAAATCGGGAATGTACGGAGGCAGGAACACCAAGCGGGCGCCGAGGGCCTCGATAATCTCCCGACTTTGGGCGTCCTTATGCACCGAGAAATTATCGGCGACCACCACGTCGCCCGGCCGCAAGGTCGGGCCAGGGACGTGCTTGACAAATGTCTTTTGATGAAATAAGAGTAGACCAAGAATCCATTGACGGGGGCGTCAATAATTTCCATTCACATTCACCATATCTCTAATGGAGGAACGTTAAAATGATAGACAAAATCGTCAAGATTTTGGGGAACGAAAACAAGGGGCTTCTCGATCACAAGTGCCAGACGTTCGCCAAGGAGTCCTTGCATCTTCCCGGTCCGGATTACGTCGACCGCGTCTTTGCCCATACCGACCGGCCGACCCCCGTGCTTCGGAGCATGCAAAACCTCTTCAATAACGGCCGCCTGTCCGGCACCGGATACCTTTCCATCCTGCCCGTGGACCAGGGCATCGAGCACTCGGGAGGCGCCAGCTTCGCGCCCAACCCCATCTACTTCGATCCCGAGAACATCGTCAGGCTCGCCCTCGAGGGAGGGTGCAACGCCGTGGTCTCGACTCTCGGTTCCCTCGGGTCCGTGGCCAGAAAGTACGCTCACAAGATACCCTTCATCCTGAAGATCAACCACAACGAGATACTGAGCTATCCCAACTTCTACGACCAGACCCTGTTCGCCTCGGTGGACCAGGCCTTCGACATGGGATGCGTCGCCATCGGCGCCACCATCTATTTCGGCAGCGACAACTGCCGCCGCCAGATCATGGAAATCTCCGAGGCCTTCCAGTACGCCCACGAGCTGGGCATGGTCACCATACTCTGGTGCTACCTGCGCAACTCGGACTTCAAAAAGGACGGCAAGGACTACCACGTCAGCGCCGACCTGACCGGCCAGGCCAACCACCTGGGCGTGACCATCGAGGCCGATATCGTCAAGCAGAAGATGGCCGAGAACAACGGCGGCTACAACGCCATCGGCTTCGGCAAAACCAGCAAGCTCGTGTACGAGAAACTCACCACCGACAACCCCATCGACCTGGCCCGCTACCAGGTGGCCAACTGCTACATGGGCCGGATAGGACTCATAAACTCGGGAGGGGCCTCCGGACAAAACGACCTCCAACAGGCCGTCAAGACCGCCGTCGTCAACAAGAGGGCCGGCGGAATGGGACTCATCTCCGGAAGAAAGGCCTTCCAGAAACCCATGGAACAGGGCGTCGAATTACTCAACGCCATCCAGGACGTCTACCTCACCAAGGAAATCACCGTCGCCTGATCATATATCGACTTTTCCCGAAGCCGAGATCGGATAAACCGGTCTCGGCTTTGGCTTTTTGACTTCTTCAATGGGCGCGTCAATGTATACAATATCCTTGACAAATATTTGTCCGCATGTCTATAATTCGAGCAGATGAAGATAATAAAGCCGACCCGGGGAGGAAAATCGATAATTGACGCCGAGCGCGGCTATTTTTCCCAAATTAGCGCTCTCAACAAAATGCATTCTCACCACGAGGGGACCTTGTCGCTAAAACCATAACCAACGCCGGCGGGAGGCGGAAATTTCGGATATGAACCGAGCCAGCGGCAAAAAACGCCATGGAGGCGCTTGACCGAAAGAAAGATCGTAAATCGGGCAGGAAAATAACATAATATAAGGCGGGCGAAAGGCAGGGCCAAAAGACCCCGGGAACTCGCAACCGCCGCTCATCAAAAGACTTAGCGCCGGATTTGAAATGGAAATCAAGGAGTATTAACCATGCAGAGCAAAGTCACTTTAACAACTATACTGGCCGCGGCCATCACATCCCTTTTCATTCTCGCCGCGCCATGCCCCGCGCCGGCTCAGTTGAATCCATCGCTGGTGGGAACGTACAACACGCCGGGGGTGGCATATGACGTGCATGTTTCCGGTGATTACGCCTACGTCGCGGATAGCGGCCAAGGTCTCCGGATCATCGACGTCTCCGTACCGCAAACCCCGACTCTTGTTGGTTTCTACGGCACGAGCGACGTATCCTACGGGATTTTCGTCTCCGGTAGTTACGCCTACGTTGCCGACGGTTACGACGGGCTTCGCGTGCTTGACGTCTCCAATCCGACGAGTCCGACGCTCGTGGGCACATACGAAACCAACCGCGCCATCCACGTCCACGTCTCGGGCGCGTATGCTTACGTGGCCGATTATTCCAGCGGTCTAAAGATCATCGATATATCCAATCCGGCGAGTCCGACCCTGACGGGTTCATACGATACCTATAGAGCGCGCGACGTTTACTCGTCCGGGAATTACGCCTACGTGGCGGACGATACCGCCGGTCTCCTGGTTTTCGACGTCTCGAACCCCGCCAGTCCTTCTCAGATCGGGACATACAACACGGCGGGAAGCGCTTTCGGGGTTAAAGTCTCCGGTAATTACGCCTATGTGGCCGATTCCGGAGCCGGACTTCAAATTATTGACGTCTCAAACCCGGCAAGCCCGACGTTAACCGGAAACTATAATACTCCCGACGAGTCCAAGGGAGTTTTCGTCTCATTTGGCTTGGCATACGTGGCCGATGACGGCGCCGGCCTTCAGATCATCGACGTCTCGAACCCCGCGGCCCCTTTCTTGACGGGATCATACGACACGACGGGATACGCCATTGACGTTTTCGTCTCCGCTAATATGGTCTACGTCGCGGATGACTCAGCCGGTCTGCAAGTCATCGACGCCGACCTTCCCGACGGCGACGGCGACGGCATGCACGACGCGTGGGAGAACGCGTATTCCTGCGTTATGGCCAACACGGTTGACGATACCGCCGACCCGGACGGCGACCTTTTGTCCAACGTTTCGGAATTGGCGTACGACACGGACCCGTGCGATCCGGACACGGACGATGGAGGCCAGATTGACGGCAGCGAGGTTATCGCGGGCAGGGACCCGTTGTCTCCCCTTGACGATTTTCCCGACACGGACGGCGACGGTTTGCCTGACGATTGGGAGAACACGTTCGATTGCATGATGGCGAACACGGTCGACGACGGCATGGACCACGACTCGGACACCCTGATCAATTCGGTCGAATACGGTCTTTCCACCGACCCGTGCTCGGAAGGCGCCGACGGCGACGGCATGGACGACGGCTGGGAGGCCCTTCACCCCTGCCTCGACCCGCTCTCGGCGGACTCCCTGGAAGACCCCGACTACGATTGGCTCACGAATTACCAGGAGTACGTGAGAGGGACCGATCCCTGTGTATTTAACGACGCGGACGGCGATTCGATGCCCGACGGATGGGAGGAGACCTACGCTTGCATGCAGCCGAGCACGGTGGACGACAACCTTGACTATGACGTCGACTACCGGATCAATATCGACGAATATGCCGCGTCCGCCGACCCCTGCGTCTCTGAGGACACGGACGGCGACGGCATGCCCGACGGGTGGGAGTTGCTGTACGCCTGCCTCGACGCGGACTCGGCCGACGCGACGCTCGATCCCGACGCGGATACCTTGAACAACCTCCAGGAGTATCAGGCCCTGACCGACCCCTGCGTTCAAAACGACACGGACGGCGACGGAATGCCCGACGTCTGGGAAGCGGCATACGCCTGCATGCAGCCGAACACGGTTGACGACGGACTCGACTACGACGGCGATTACTTTACGAACGCCGTGGAATACGCCGCCTCCACCAATCCTTGTATTTCCGAGGACACGGACGGCGACGGCATGCCCGACGGGTGGGAGTTGCTGTACGCCTGCCTCGACGCGGACTCGGCCGACGCGGCGCTCGATCCCGACGCCGACACCTTGACCAACCTCCAGGAGTATCAGGCTCAGACCGACCCCTGCGTGGTCAACGACGCCGACGGCGACGGAATGCCCGACCACTGGGAGACGGCCTATCCGTGCATGGAGCCGAACACGGTTGACGACGGACTCGACTACGACGGCGACGCGTTCACCAACCTGACGGAATACCAGAACTCGACCGACCCCTGCGCCGACCAGGACACGGACGGCGACGGCATGTTCGACGCCTGGGAAAACCTCCACGCCTGCGTCGACGCCCTGACCGGCGACTCCCTCCTCGACCCCGACTCGGACGGTATTCCGAACCTCGCCGAGTACCTGGCGGGGGCCGACCCCTGCGCCGCGCCGCCGCCTATCTTCTTCGGGCCCGTGGATTCATTCACCGGAACCAGTTGTGGCGGCTATACAAGGCATCTGGCCTCGGGGGATTTCGACGAGGACGGAGACATCGATATTGCGGGGTCATACGGCGGGGATTGCTATACTATCCTAACGAATCGCGGCCAGGGCAAAACGTTCACGGCGCAAAACTATTCCACGGACGAGGAATTGGCCTACGTCATCGCCACCCAACTCCCCGGGGATTCAACCGTGGACCTCTTGTTCGTGTCCAACTATCAAGAGATAGGCATATTTACGGGCGCGGGCAACGCCACCTTCTCACGTACCGGCGCCGTGCCGTTCGATCCCGTAATACGTATGCCGGCCTTGGGCGATTTCAACAACGATGGTATCGACGACCTGGCGATAATCGGTTCCTGGATGACCGATTGTAATGAGTTACGAGTATACTTCGGCGACGCGTCGGGCGCGTTCGGCGATTTCGTCTCCACCGACCTTCCTTACGAAATTGACGCCTACGACGTTGGGAACGTCGATTCCGACTCGACCTTGGATATCGTTTTCATGTCCGATGGCGTCCATACATTGCTCGGAGACGGCGCGGGCGGGTTCGGGCTGTCTCCGTATTCGTTAAGCGTCTCCGGTTCCGATATGGCTCTAGGCATGATCGACGGTGATTCGATACTCGATCTGGCGGTCCAAAGCAATGGAAACATAAGCATTTACTCGGGCGTGGGAGATGGATCGTTCATCTCTATTTCCACTATTCTCTCATTCTCAAATAATGAATTAATTGTTACGGACTATAACGAGGACGGTCGCGATGACTTTTTCTCGGTCACGGGTTCTTCGATACGGGCCGTTTTAAGCGAGGGTGACACCGGATATACTGATGTTCAATATATTTTCTATAAGTATATCTTAGAAGGCCCTGATATGCACATCGCCGACCTTGACGGCCGCTACCCGCTCGACGTTGTCGTGATCGACGAGACGCACGATATATATTTCATTTTCGGCGTGGACCTGACTCAGGACACGGACGGCGACGGCATGCCCGACGGATGGGAGGACTTGTATTTCTGCGTGGACTCGTCCGTTCCGGACGCGGCCGCCGACCCGAACGGCGACGGCGCCTCGAACCTGGTCGAGTATCATAACGCGACGGACCCTTGCTTTGACGCCGACGCCGACGGCGACGGCATGCCCAACATGTGGGAGGCGCTCTACGCGTGCATGCAAAGCGCTACCGTTGACAAAGACGCGGATTTCGACGGCGACTATCGGACCAATTACTACGAATACACGCGCTCCACGAATCCTTGCGTGGCCGAGGACGCCGATGGCGACGGCATGCCCGACGGCTGGGAGGACCTTAATAATTGCACCGATACCGCAATTGGAGACAGCCTGGAAGACCCCGACTGCGACCTTATGACCAACGCGCAGGAGTTGGCGGCCCAGACGGACCCCTGCGACGCCGGAACGACGGTCGATCCCTGTTCCGTCTTGGATTCGGACGGGGATGGCATGACGGACGGCTGGGAAGAACAACAGGCCGAGTGCGGCCTTGATCCGCTGGTGGGGGACTCCCTCGGAGACCCCGATTCCGACGGCCTGACCAACATGGCCGAGTTCCTTCATAACGCCGACGCCTGTCGAATGGACGGCGACGGCGACGGGCTGATCGATTTGCTCGAGGTATCGGCTTACCTTACCGATCCGGCCAATCCCGACAGCGACGGCGACGGCTTGTCCGACGCGTTTGAAGTGGGCATCGTGGCCGGCGCGGGCCCGAACCAGGCCCTGGACTCGACGCCCGGCGGAGACGACGTGGTCCACGACCACGCCATATGGCTCGGGCCCGACGGCGTTCCCGGCACGACAATTAGCGGCGACGACCTCGAGGTATCCATGGCGGACAGGCGCCGTTTCCTTACCTCCCCCACCGTGGTGGATTCCGATACCGATGGGGTCGGAGATTATAAAGAGGCCGCGTTTGGATCGAACCCGCTTGATCCGGGCATAACGCCCGTATGGATGATATTGTCCGACGAGGTGAGGATCACTTACGACGCCCAAAATTACGGCGGCTTTGATTACGATGGCCATACCGATCCTCATCTTGTCTGGACGGGCTCGGAGTTCGGGCTGGTTCACACCGGTGAAATCTTCAAGCGCGTAAGTCCCGACGGGCGCGTCGTCAAAGCTAACATGACAATACCCGACCTTGACGGATGGGCCAATGCGCTGGTTTGGACCGGCTCGGAATACGGCCTTATCGCGGGCAACGGTTTTAAAATTTTCAACGGGTGGGGCTCCGTCGTCGACTCTTTTACCGTTACCGACGCCGAACACGTTGCCTGGGCGGACGACAGGTTCGGGTTCGGGGGCTATGACGCGGCCGTAACCTCGATGGACGGCACTCCGCTTTCTTCGGCCAAGCGAGCGGGATGTATAACCCATGACTTCGGATACGGTCACGGCTTCAATATGTCCTGGACGGGCAGCGAGTTCGGAGTGTTTTACGAATGCAGAGATGAGACATATTTCACGAGATTGTCCGCCACCGGGGAATTCCTTTCCTGCCATGAACTGGGACCCCACGTGGCGTCGGGAGCGTCCGTGAATACATTGTCGTCGGCGTGGACGGGGTCCGAATACGGCGTCGTCTGGAAGGACGAGGACTATGGTCCGGTATATTTCACTAGATTCGCCGGGCAGGGCGGCAAGATAGGCGACGCCGTCCGGATTTCGGGTGACGGCTATTACTCCGGCATAACCTGGAACGGTACGGAGTATGGCATAATAAGCTACCACCGCCGCGGAGATATTTTCTTTGACGCCGTGTCCGGCGCCGGAGACACCCTGTTCGCGGAAACAAGTATCGACGGGCGCGTTATCGAGACGTCATCTCCAATATGGACTGGTTCAGAATACGTAATCGCGTGGATCAATTATACGGACCACGAAGTATACTTATCGCGTTTTACAAGGGACTCCGACGGCGACGGGATAAAGGACTCCTGGGAGATCGGGGCGTGTACGGACAGTGACGATTTCGACTCGGACGGGGACGGGACGCCGGACGGCGCGGACGACGCGGACGGCGACGGGGTACCGGACGCGTACGACCCGGACAACTGCGCGGCCGACGCGGACGGCGACGGGATGAGTGACGGCTGGGAATACGCGAACGGCCTGGACCTTTCGAGAGACGACGCTCGGTCCGACGCTGACGGTGACGGCCTGTCCAACATGGGCGAGATGGGGGCGGGGAGCGATCCGAACGCGGCTGATTCGGACGGCGACGGGATGGACGACGGCTACGAGGTCGAGCACGGCCTCGACCCGCTGGCGGGCGACACTGCCTCCGACCCGGACGGCGACGGCCTGTCCAACCTGGGCGAGTACAACCTCGGTACCTCCGCGTCCGACCCGGACACCGACAACGACGGCCTGGACGACGGCGTCGAGGCCGCCCTGGGTACTGACCCGCTCTACCTCGACTCCGACGGCGACGGCATAGCCGACGGACCCGAGGTGAACCTGTTCCTCACAAGCCCCCTCGCGGGCGACACCGACACCGACGGCGACGGCCTGCCCGACCTCGTCGAAACCGGCTCCGGCTCCTTCACGAGCTGGACCGACGTCGGCACCGACCCCGCCGACCCGGACACCGACGACGACACCGTAAACGACTGGTCCGAATTACGCTCCGGATCGAACCCGTTCGACGCGGCGATAACGCCAAATGGAGGAGACATTTCCGAGCCGAAACTTCTGATTGGTGAAGACACGGAAATACCGTATATGGGCTGTGAGATTTATGGAAACAATAGCCCATCCGAACTTGTCTGGACCGGATCGGAGTACGGCTTGTTTTTTGAAATACTGGATAACGCCTTCTTTACTCGAATAACTTTGGGAGGAGATACGATCGGGGTCAGATCGATGAGTGACGATAATGGCGACTTCGTAGACATGGCGTGGAACGGTTATAATTACGGAGTGGCCAGCATAGGCGATCAATTCATTTCAGCTCTTAAACTCGCCTCCGACGGGTCCACCGTGACCGGACCATATATATTTAGTCGCGATGAATCACCCTCGCTTGCGGAAATCAGGTGGGATGGAAACAGGTTCGGCATTTTTGATTCCGGATGGGGTAACAACTTCTTTACCAGGCACTCTTTGTCCGTTATTGAACCGGGCGACGGTGAACCTATACTGTTTGGAAGCAACGGACACTTCATCGACGCGGTTTGGACCGGCAGCGAGTACGGCATTGTTGTCTGGCATTCTGATTCTGTAGGCAATGTCTTCAATCGCCTAGACGCGAATGGAACGGTTTTAGACGCCGACACTCCTTGCGATGGTTGCGATAAAATTGTCTGGACCGGCAGCGAGTACGGCATTGCGGCGATATGCCAAGACGGACAATTATGTCTGAAGCGCGTTTCCGCTGACGGACAAAAAATAATTCAAAGCGGCCAACTTTCCAATCATGGGTCTTCCGATCTATATGTAGAAGATATTATATGGACTGGCTCCGAATTCGGCATCGTCTACTTCGAAGACGATTGGGGGGATTTTGCTATTTATTTCTCCAGGGTTTCCGCCGCCGGCGATAGAGTGATCAAGAACATACAGACAATATCCGACTTCTCCGTGTTCACTGAAAACTTTAAATTATCAGAGCTTGCCTGGACCGGAAATGAATACGGTTTTGTATTTTATGACGAACAATCCTGTTATATAGGACCATACTTCGCCAGCTTCTCCGCCGACGAAGACATGGACGGAGACGGCTTGACGGTCGCGGAGGAGACTGCCGCGGGTTGCCTGCCCGACGACTGGGACACGGACGACGACGGTATTTCCGACGGCGCCGAGGTGGGGGGCACGCACGGCACGGACCCGACCCTGGCGGACACCGACGGCGACGGTCTGTCGGACGGACAGGAGATCAATACCTACTCGACCGATCCAACGGACCCGGACACCGACGACGACGGCGCGAACGACGGGATAGAGGTCGGACTTGGCCTTAACCCCTTGAACTGGGACACCGACGGCGACGCGCTGCCCGACGGGTTCGAGGTGGACAACTCGGTGGGGCACGGGGCCTCGGGGCTGGACCCGCTGTCGGCGGGCGACGGGTTGGGGGCGGACTTTGACGACGACGGTATCGAGAACTCCCACGAGTACTGGAACGGGACGGACATATGGGTGGTGGACGTAACGGGCGGCGCGTCCTGCTTCAGTTGGGGCGACGCGGGAGACCTCGCCGCGGCCGACGGATTGGTCTCGCCCCTGGACATGACCATCTTGAAAAACAGGATCCTCGGCAATAGCGCGTCCTACTCGGGCGTGCTCCCGCCCAACGGAGACAGCCAAAAATTGATGGGCGACCCGGCGGGAGTCTCGCCCCTGGACCTCAGCTTGATCCAGGCCATGATCAGCGGGAACGACACGGCCTCGAACCCCACCATCCCCACGGACCTGGTGGTGGACGGCGACGCCTCGCGGAGCGTGGCGGAGGGCGCGACCACGCGGGTGACCGTGAGCGTTGTCAACTCTTCGGCCATCGGCTACTCCTCCTCCTTCGGCGTGGTCTTCGAGATCGACCCGAGCTCGACCGGCTCGGCCACCCTCCTCGGCGGCGAGGGCCCGAGCGGGACCGGCCGCTACGACGTCTCCGGCGCCATGGCCTCGGGCGGCCTCTCGTCCATCGTCGTGCGGGTGGACGCGCCCGGCACCATCTATATAAACGCGACTCTCCCGCCCTGCGGCGACCAGTCGGGCAAGGGCCGCTACTGCCCGGAGATCGAGAAAGCGCCGGCGGTGACCATAGTGGGATATTAATTAAGGGGAAACAATTTCTTGTTAATGTAGCTCAATCCCTTTAGCGCCAATAGGGAGAGCGTGACGCTGGCCCCGCGGGAAGTAAGATAATGGAAGTAGGAGGAGAGTGCGATGATTAATTCAAGAGCCTTAAGGAATGCCGTAATATTTACAGTCGCGGCTATTATAGGGGCCTTTTATGAGCCAAGTCACGCCTCGGCCCAACTCAACCTCACGTTATTGGGATCATACGACACTTCGGGGACTGCCTTCGACGTTTCCGTTGCCGGAAATTACGCGTACGTGGCTGATTCCCGGGATGGACTTCTGATTATTGACATATCTGATCCGACAAGCCCCAGTTTGGTCGGCAACTACGAAGCCGGGACAAAGGGTGTTTATATTTCAGGAGAATACGCTTACGTTACGCAGCCCTTGTTGCGACTTTACATCATTGATATATCGGAACCCATCAGTCCCACGTTAAAGGGAAGCTATCGTCTTGGCGATATTGTCAATGACGTTTTTGTTTCCAATAATTACGCCTACGTTGCTTGTAGCGATTCAGGCCTCTTCATCGTCGACGTTTCCAATCCGAGCAGTCCAAGCCTAATTGGGTTCTATGATACTTCCGGAAGCGCCTATGACGTATACGTGGAGGGGAGTTACGCCTATGTCGCGGATTACAATACGGGACTGCATATTATTGACGTCTCCGATCCCGCCTCGCCGTTCAGGGTCGGCTTGTTCGATACAACGGGCGCGGAGCAAAGCGTGCGCGTTGTTAGTGACTATGCATATCTCGCGGCCTATGGCTATGGCTTTGTAGTCCTCAACGTCTCCGATCCATCGGCGCCCTACCAAGTTGGAATAAATGAACAGGTTCTTAACGCTCACGGCCTTGAAGTATTAAACGAGTACGTTTTCGTGGCGGATGACTCTAAAGGTATTAAAGTCGTTGACGTGTCAGACCCCACGAGTCCGACTATAATTGGGGAGCACGAGAATTCAGGTAACGCTTATAGAGTTGACGCGTCTTTTAGCCACGCCTTCTTAGCTGACGGCGGAGCCGGCCTGTTGATATTTGCCTTTGATGACGGCGACGGTGACGGCCTTCCCGATCCATGGGAGGACGCCCATGAATGCATGATGGCCAGCACCGTTGACGACGGCTATGATTACGATGAGGACGCTTTGGATAATTACGGTGAATATGTTTCCGGGACCGACCCATGTGATTGGGACACCGACGGCGACGCGCTTCCGGACGGATTCGAGGTCGAGAACTCGGTGGGGCATGGGGACGCGGGGCTGGACCCGCTTTGCTCGGACGACGGCTTGGGCGAGGACTTTGACGGCGACGGGATCGAGAACTCGCATGAGTACTATAACGGAACGGATATATGGTCCGTTGACGTTACTGGCGGGGCTTCCTGCTACAGTTGGGGTGACTCGGGCGACCCGGTGGCCGCTGACGGCGTCGTGTCCCCACTGGACGCGGCGGCTTTAATGAACAGGATAGTCGGCAACGACGTTTCCTACTCGGGCGCGCTGCCTCCAAACGGTGACGGCCAGCGCTTAATGGGGGACCCTTTGGGAGTATCGCCCTTGGATTTATCTCTCCTGATGTCCATGATCAGCGGTAACGATTCGGCCGCGAACCCCACCACACCGACCGACCTGGTGGTGGAAGGAAACATTTTATCGAGCGTGGAGGAGGGATCGACGGAGCGAGTGACGGTGAGCGTTGTCAACTCCTCGGCCATCGGCTACACCTCGTCTATAGGGGTGGTATTTGAGATCGACCCGGCCTCGACCGGCGCGGCCACCCTCCTCGGCGGCGAGGGCCCGAGCGGGACGGGGCGTTACGACGTGTCCGGGGCCATGGACTCGGGCGGCCTCTCGTCCATCGTCGTCCGGGTCGATGCCCCCGGCATGATCTACCTCAACGCGACTCTCCCGCCCTGCGGCGACCAGTCGGGGAAGGGGAGGTATTGTCCGGAAATCGAGAAAGCGCCGGCGGTGACGATAGTGGGGTATTGACGAGGCCGAAAAAGGTGGCCCGACCGGTTTTTCAAAAACCGGCCGGGACCGGCGAAGCCGGATAGGTGCAAGAGCAAGATGACCCAGAACGGTGGAAAGATGAGGTTTCGCGGAGAGCCGTGGTTGCCTACCCATCCCGCTTCGCGGGGAGCCGTGACCCGCTCGCTACGCTCGCCCATATAGCGGGGTCTAGACGTTACTTGTATTTTAAGACCCGACCGCTGGTTACCCGTTTCCCGCTAAAGGCTCGAGCCCGGCGGAGGAGGCCATAATTAACCCGCGCCTATGTAGTTCTTTTCGAAATCAAGCGACGCCTCGGCCTCGAAGTCGATGCATAAAACGTAGCCGATCCCCATGGCGTCCTTGAAGGGGGTCGAGAGGGTCACGCAACGGACGCCCGTGGCCAGGGAGATATAGGGCCTTGAGACGTAGCGCGGCTGGCCGTTCTTGACCGCCATGAAGTATTCCTTGAGGGAGAGGTCGGCGCGTTTTTGCGCGGGCCGGTATATTCGTTTTCTCTTTCCCGCGAGCGGGCGCTTGCTGAAGACCGTATCCGTAACCTGTATCCCCGCGTCATCCAGGATGTACACGCACTGGATACCCGTGTTCTTCCTGACGATCATGGCCGCGGCCTCGTCGAAGTCCACCCATTTATACGACTCGAGGAGAGGAATTATCTTATCGGCCACGCGGGAATACTTATGCATGCGCGCCCGCTCGATGATTGATTTATCCCGTCTTAATTCCTTGAACCGGTTCGCGATTTCCGCCGATCTTTTGCCGGTCCTTTCGGGCACGTCCGTTCCCGCTGAAAAGGGCAGGCCGAAAAAGAACCCCTGCAGTATATCGGCCCCCAAATCGAGACACCTTATGGCCTCCTCCTCCCTTTCCACGCCCAGGGCCACGACCAAGGCGCCAACGCGATGGGACATGCCCGCCAGTCCCCGGAAAATTTCCCCCTTGCGAGCGCTTCCGTCGATTCCCCGAACGACTTCCATGTCAATCTTGACCACGTCGGGTTTTAGCGAAAATACGCGATCGATGCTGGACGTCACGGATCCCGCGCCGGACAGGGCGATCAAAAACCCCTGGCGCCGTATCTTTTTGGCAAACTCGATCAGGGCGTCGGCGCTCTCCACCCCTGACTCGGCGACTTCGATGGCCACTCGGCCCGGATCTATGCCCATCCGCTCGACGTCCTCCAGGATCGGGATGGAACCGGCCCCGCCCTCATCCAGTTGGGACGCCTCGAAATTCAGAAAAAGGGCGACCTCGGGAATCGAATTGGCCAGCGACTTAAAACCTTCAAGTACCTTTTGGCGAAAAATCCCGTCAAGATCTGACCTTTCCTCCTCGGTTCGCGAAAAGGCGAAGGCCCGGTCGGCGCCGATCGGCTTGACTCCATTATGGACTCTGCAAAACCCTTCCAGTCCCATCAGGGTTTGATCGCTCATGGAAATCATTTCCTGAAAAAATACCTCCACCGTCGACTCCGTGAGCAGACGATCCAATGACGCGCCGCCGTCGTCCAAGCCCGGTTCGAGCATTGTCCTCCTCCTTCTCGCGTATTTTCCTTATCTCGCCTCGCCAATGGCGTTATGCATAATAAAGTTTACAGTAGAGCTATCATAAATCGTGCCATAGGCCATGTTTTTTTTAACTAGGGGTATTTACTAGGCATTACGGCTTTTTAAATTATCTCTTCTTTGACGTTTCCATACAAAAATGTTATTATAAGTATATTATATTACAATATTGTAGGAGAAGATCGGGAGAAAAAGGGGCGATGCGCGCCTTAAATATCCGCCGTAACCGCAGTTTTTTTCAGAAGCACAAGCTACGGCCGAAAGAGTAAAGGAGGGCCTCATGGAACTAGAAAAATGACATTGACTTTATAATGGGAGCGGGGTTGTGTCTGTTGAAAATGATCGGGACGCGCATAGAATGTCTATATTACATGTTGTTGCGCTGTTTGCGGACTTGTTCGAGTGAAACGACATTTTCATCAGTTGTTGATATGTCTTCTATACCAAGTTCAATCCCAAATTTTTTAAAAATGCTCGGCTTTAAATGCAAATATTTAGCTATTTGAACTGGAGTAGTACCCTTTTGACGAAGCAAGGCAAACCCCATAGGTATAATTTCAGGTTTTTCATATTCGAGATATTGTTCACCAGGTTCATTAGTTCTCCAACCTTTTTTATTTATATAGATGCAACTGTTTCTGTAATCTACAGCACTGATCAGTTTTAAATCATAGGCCCTTCTAATAATTGCTTGCAAGCTTACGCCCCATCTAGATTTCATTTGTATTAGTTTTTCCCAGCTAGTTCTCTTAGATTTTGGAAATTCCCGTTGAAATGAAATTGCCGGTAACAGGAAAGCACTAGCGAAATGGTTAGCTTCATCTTCTAATTCAGGATTGTCAGCATCAAGATCTTGATGTAAAACCAAATGACCAAGCTCATGGGCTAGATCAAATCTTGCTCTTGATATACTTTCTTTATTGTCATTCCTAACAACAATTGGGCGATCGTAATAATAGGAAAATGCGTCTATTTTATCGGACACACCTTCAAAAGTAGTTACAATGCCACCATAGTTTTCAATAATACGCACAACATTGTGTATGGGCGCATCGGACGTTAAGCCCCAATCTATTCTGCATTGTTCTGAGACTTCTTCGATATTTTTTAAGTTTTTCACTGTTGATCCAGTAATGATATCTTCTGGAAGTTCAAGCATAGAGTTGAAGAACTCTACTAGCCAATTGAATATTGTCCCATATGCGAGAGCCGTTTTTTGTGTGCGAAGAGGCGTGGTTTTCCTTTTACGAAAATGACATACTTCTTCTGGAACCTCTCCCCGAATCGGGGAATAAAAGAAAGTTGGCTCCACAAGCAGAATTTCTGATAACACCGCGATCATATCATTAGAGGGATAAGTATTTGGGTCCGTCTCAAGACGTTGAAGATATTGCCGGCTGACAGATATCATTTGGCCTAATTGGGCTAATGTATAGTTTTGTAATGAACGGGCAAACTTTAATTTTGAACCATAAAATGTCCTGTTATTTTTCTCCATTATCGGCTGTCCCTTCTTTTATACCATTTTGAAGGCGAACAGTGGGCTTTTTCAGAGGCACTGAGTCAGGAATTGTATGTTGAGGTTCTGAATATTCATCATCAAAAATTGGAATAATCCAAGGATGTCGAGCAGTGCCATACTCATCAAATTGGGCAATGGTAATTCGGTCCACTTTGCCATCACTGAATGTATCAACTGCAATTCGCCAAACCAAAGGCCTATCATCTTCTTCGAATAGCCACATCTGCCTAGCTTCAATTTCAGGATGCTTCATCTGTAAACGACGGGAAGAAGGATTTTCAAGGCTACCACTGTAAAAACGAATGGGGATTTGATTGACAAGTATTAATAAGTACAAGTTTTCCCTCTTCACCTCAAGCCACTCGAGGTTTTTAGCTTCTGAGCTTATCTTGTTTATTGTCCGTTCATATATTCGACACCCAAGGCTCCATGCCCCGTCGCCATCTTGAGGCTCATGTAGCATAATCGCCTTGTGCCGCACGTCTCTCATAATACTGGCAAGCTTCCGCAAGCATTCAGGTTTCAGTCCTTCATTCAGTTCCCATGGCTTCTTTTGCATGAAATAAAGCCTCCTTCATTAAACATTTAAGTACAAAACAAGAATATTATAGCATGATTCTAAATTTTGTCAACCGAAATATTATTAGTCAACCGAAAACATTTTTTGCCCATCGCAGGTAAAAATAATTATATTAAATATCAGCGAGTTGGATAGATTAGTATGACTAAGTACGGACAAAAGGTGACACGCAACCATATAAACATGAAAGAGGGCCGTCCTCCAAGACATTTTAAGGTATAACCGTAAACCAAAGGGCTGCAATTCATCGCCCCAACAGATAATTCATATATGAAACAAATTGTCAACCCAGAACTGTCCCGTCCTCCAGTTGCTAAAGCTTTTTCTTTTTATTCCATCTTCCGGCGGAAAAGGGGGAATAAAAAAAAGAGGAAAACCTCTCGATTTGCCTCTTTTTCTAACCTCGATAAAACCATGGGCGAAGGCGCACGTAGTAAGGATCCTGTAACAGATGTCTGGCAAGGGTCCACTGGGGGTGTGGTTGGTCGCGTGATCGGCAATTACCCGCTACAGGGGTTGATCAGCTAATAACATTACCCCCACCCATGGTTCATCGAAATTGTCAGAGAGCTTACCGTTTTCCGCCGCCAAGGTAGCCCTCAGTCGGATTGCAACATACCACATGTTGGGGTCATGTCAAGAAAAAAACTAAATATAGAGGACGTTTTTTTATACATCCTTTTAAGTAGTTGATATATATGAAAAATGACCGATTTTAAATGTAATACAGATTACAATTTAATCTAAAGCAGCGCCAAACCAACGAATATCAAGAGCACTAAGGGCGATAATCCAGCCGCTTTTAACAATAATCCGCTCTCCGAATCGAACAGGTTACCCGCTTCCTCAGGACTTATCGCAACGCCCAAACCGAATAACGACATGACCGACAAAACCAGAATCGCCATGCCCCACCTCGGCGCTATTCCGGGCGAGCGCTCGGGAAGAAGGTCCGAATAAAGCATGTACCGGTCCGCCACCCGCTTATGTAATAGAAGTATCAGGGAAGGGGCCAATATGACTGAAACCAAAAGGTTATTGGCCAACACCCAGGGGCCGAAAACTCGAAAGGGCACGAACCCGAGAAGCTCGATCCCATAGCCTAGTATCCCGGCCAGGGCGGTCGAGGCCACGAATATCACCAGCACCAGCTTGAGGGGAGAGAAGACAATGAAAAGCACCGACCCTCCGGCCAGGGTAAAGATAATGGCTATAAGGATGATCGAGCCGGCCAGTCCCAGGCCGACCTTCTCCTCGCCCGTGCCCCATTTGAAGAAATCCTCGACGCTTATAATACCGGCCCCGTTGGCCAGATAGGCGCCTACCGCGCCCAGGACGAAAAGACCCGCCAGGATAAGGCCGATGACCTTTTTATCGACCAGGCGGGCGGGGATTCTCCCGCGCCATCCCCTTAGCTCCTCTCCCACGTCCTTACCGCCGGTCATGGCCTCCCACATCTTGTAAGGGACGTAGCCGTAAACGAAATTGGCCGCGAACCCGAACAAGGACCCCGGCCCGAACATGCCCCCCAGCATGTCGCCCACCACGTTGCCGAAGGCGGCGCCCCAGGCCCCGGCCGGACCGAAAAACAAGGAGAACAGGACGGGCAAAACCGCCGCCGGCCTGACCTCGGCAAGTCCCGGAAAGATGACCAGGACCTTGAAAGGCAGTAAAGCGGCCGTATATACCGCCGCGCAGACCGCCACCAGCACCACCATCCTCGGCTCACGCCACATGGTTACAGCGTCCTTCATGGAAACCTCCAGAATATGTATTACCGCCGGTGGCTTATTGTAACATCCGGGTTTTGACATTTGAAGCCGGGAAAATCCCGACTCCCTTCGGCTACGCCATATTTTTGCTTTCTCGGAAAAGCTCGCGATTTACAAAATTTCTCGAAACTTTTTGAGAGTTCGGGCGTTCTAACATGGATACCGGGCAGTAAGCCTTTAAAAGAAAGAATGATATCCAGAACGAAGCGAAATTTACATTCACCAGAGCTTCTTGCAAAAGTACTTTTCTTTGCGGCATAGCCGCTTTGGAGTGCGGTCGCTTGAGACCGCTTTCGAGGGCCTTGGCTTGACAAGGCCTATTAATACACCGGCTTGCCTCGCGTCAAGCCGCTCGGAAGAAAAGCGGCGTCGAGCCGCCGCACTCCAAAGCGGGAATTTTGCAAGAGGCTCACCACTAAAAGACATTTTCCCGCGTTATAAGTCGCCTTGATCGCGACCGTTGGTATATAATTGGCTTTAAGAGATGGCTTAGCGGCCGACGCCGCCCGGACCCAGGTTGTGGCCCGGGTGAAGGGTTTTTCGCCGATAAATAAGGGAGGCCATATATGAGAGCAAAGAGGCTGATAGTTATCGCGTTCCTCATGATCGCGCCGGTTCTTTCCGCGGGCGCGTCTCCACCGAAGATACCGGACCTTGAAGGTTCCCAGATGAAAATTCCCTGGAGCGACTTCAAGAAAATCCTCGAGATGATCCAGCCGGAGGAAAAGAAGCCGGAAGAGGTGAAGGAGCCGGTCCCGCCCGCTCCCTTCGTGCTGACCTCGGCCAGGTACGAGGGAAGGCTCGAGGCCGACGCGGCCGTTTTCGACGCCTCCATCGAGTTCACCGTGCTCGATAAAAAGCAATGGCTCGAGATACCGGTATTGAACGAGTCCCTGGCGGTCGAGGAGGTGAAGCTCGACGGCGAGCCCGTGCTGATCGAGATTAAAAACGGATGGCACGGGGTACTGATCCAGTCGCCGGGCAAGCATACCTTAAAGGCCCGCTTTTACGTGCCCTTTGGAAACGCCCGGGGACCGAGGTCGCTCTCGCTGAGCGTGGCGAGGACGCCCGTTACGACCTTGTCCTTCAAGGTGGACGAGCCGGGCCTGGATATCAAGGCCTCGCCGGCCAACGTGAACAAGGTCACCAGCGACGAGAAATCCTCCAGCCTCGAGTCGGTCATCGTGGGAGCGGACCGGATATCCATAAGCTGGAGCAAGAAGGTCGAGACCGAGGGGGCCAGGCTGCGGCTGAACGCCGAGGTCGAGTCGCTGGTCAGCATTGGCGAGCGTCTTTGCCAGCTCGAGTCGGTGATTAAATACGAGATACTCCACAAGGGCGTGACGGGTTTTCGCTTCTCCCTCCCCAAGGACGTCTCGGTTGTGGACGTGACCGGCGTGGGAGTGGCGGACTGGAAATCGAGCGAGGAAGGCGACAAGCAGGTGGTCGAGGTCGGGCTTAATTTCGAGGCCAAGGGCGGCTACCATTTAAGGGTCCTCTACGAGACCGCCCTGCCCGACGCCACGGCCAAGGTGGAAGTGCCCGAGCTTACGGTACTCGACGTGAACCGAGAGATCGGATACCTGGGAGTCGTGGCCCTTACCAACATCGAGCTGGACATCGGCGAGACCTCGGAGCTGGCCTCAACCGACGTGTCCATGCTGCCCGGCGGCATGCCCGCCAGGTCGGCCACGCCCCTGCTCTACGGATTTAAATATATCGACCATCCCTGGTCCCTCGCCATCCAGTCCATCAAGCATCAGAACGTGGACCTCCTGACCAGCACCGTGGATGAAGCCAACCTTACCAGCCTGCTCACCAAGGACGGAGAGCTGGTTACCCGAGCGCGATACACCATCCGGAACAACCGGAGACAGTTCATGCGGATGAAGCTCCCTCAAGGCTCCCGCGTGTTCAGCACCTTCCGGGACGGAAGGCCCGTGCAGCCGGCCAGGGACAAGGAAGGCAACCTGCTCATTCCCCTCGAGAAGTCCTCCGGCGAGACGGGAGAGGCCAGGTCTTTTACCCTCGAGGTGACCTACCTTGAGGAACTGTCCAAGAAGATGGATAAAAAAGGTAAAGTGAAGCTGAACGCTCCCGAGATCGACCTCCTGGCCAACTCCATCTCCTGGAGCCTGTTCACTCCCAGGGATTATAAATACGAAGTGGATGAGACCACTTTGGAGTACCTCGAGGAACCCGAGGGTGAACAAACAATAATAAAACCGGTCCTTCCCGATACGGGTAGAAGTGATTTCGAGGGCGATAAATACAGGGCGGATCATAAAAAGAACTACGGTCCCATAAAAGCAGCCACGAGCGGGAAACAGACGTATTCAACCACCGATAACGAGGCAAAGGGCGATGGTGACGGATGGGTAAGGCTTGTAAATGTCGATAGCGACGAATACATGCAAAACGCTTTTGTGTTTACTTCCGGGTCCGACTCGTGGAATCAAGATGACTTAGTAATGCTTGTACAAACCAACGTCTCCCAATTCCAGAGTGAGGACCAGGTCCAGGCGACTCTTCCCGTTCGTTTTATCGTTCCCCAGGTCGGCGTGCTCCTGAAATTCAACAAGACCATAATCCAGGAGAATGAATCCAACTCGATCGAGATATCTTATAAAAAGAAGACCGAGACGCTAAAGAAGGCATGGAAAAAGATAGAGCCCATAATTCCGCACTTGACGATTTTATTCTGGGTCATACTTCCCGTGTTGCTGGTGGTCTGGATTTTCAGAAAGATCGTCATCGGGGAGCGGATCGCGAAAAAGGCGGCCGCGAGCGAGGCCAAGACCGAGGTCCGGGCTGAAAAGGAGGACAAGTGATGTCCAGTTGGATGAAGGCGCTTTTGACGGCGATGATAACCGCGTCGGTATTGTTCACCGGTCCGGCCTTTTCCAAGGACCTTCCCTCGCTCGAGGACGGCCAGGTGATAATGAAATGGGACGACTTCGAGAAGATACTAAAGGAGCTTCTAAAAGAGGAGAAGAAACCGGAGGAGGAAAAACCCAAGATCGTCCCTCCCCGCGATTATTCGCTAAAGGGCGCGTCCTTTACGATCGAGATCAAGGACGGCTTTGCCCAAGTGCAAGGCGAGTACGCCCTTGACGTGCTGGCCGATGACAAATGGGTCTCGGTTCCCGTCGGCGGATACAACGGCGGCATGAGCGAGGTTTTGGTGGACGGGGAGCCGGCGCTCATCCACGACGAGGGCGGACGCCTTTCCATCCTGCTTCTGGGCAAGGGCTCGAGACGGGTACGAGCGAGCTACGCCGTGGCCGCTCCCAAGGACCCGGGACCCAACCGGTTCAACGTTTCCACGGCCGACTTCGCCGGGGCCATGATAAATCTCGAGACCCCCCTCGAGCTGTCCGACGTTTCCATCCAGGGCGCGGTCATCGTCGAGACTAAAGAGGCGGATAAGAAGCGGACGATCAGGGCCGTCATCGGCGGCGGCTCCGGCCTCACCGTCAATTATAACGTCCCGGTCAAGGAGGCGGGGGCGGCCGAGGCGGAGAAGCTTCCGCCCAAGATTTATTCCGAGGTCGAGATACTGGTGTCCATAGCGGACGAGGTGGTCAAGGCCAACGCGTCTTTCCGCTTCGACGTGAAGCACTCGCCCGTGTCCAAGTTCGAGATGGAAGTTCCCAAGGGCTACGAGGTGGTAAACGTGATCGGCAACTGCGTTTCCAACTGGAAGGCCGAGGCGGGCAAGCTGGCCATCAACGTGGGCTACGAGGTCAAGGGGACCTACGTGGCCACGGTCCAGCTCGAGGCCAAGCGGGAGAAGGCCTCGGGGGTCGTCACCATCCCGGAGCCAAAGACCCTGGGCGTCGAGCGCGAGTCGGGCTTCGTGGCGGTCGAGACGCGCTCGAGCCTCGAGGTCGAGATCGACAAGACCGACGGGCTTTTGCTTATTGACGCCACCGAGCTTCCCCCCGGTCTCGGCGGGTCCTTCGTCAACCCGAACGTGGGCGGCCCGACCGCCAACGCCGTATGGAACGATATGGGCCGGGCCCGATATCCCGTGCTTTACGCCTTCCGCTTCGGCCGGCATCCCTACTCGGGAGAGCTGTCGGTCACGCGTCACGAGGAGGTCGAGATACTGTCGGCCGCCATCGACACGGCCAACATGGTCACCCTTTTCACGGACGACGGAAAGTCGGTCACGCGGGTGATATACGAGATCAGGAACAACAAGCGCCAGTACATCAAGATCGACCTTCCCCAGGGCGCCGAGGTATGGAGCGCCTATCTGGACCAGCAGCCCATCAAGCCCGCGAGAAACGCCGAGGGCAGGCTGCTGCTTCCGCTTAAGAAATCGGGATCGGACGGGTCCAAGGTCAGCTTCACGGTCGAGCTTATCTACATGGCGCCCATCTCGAAGATGGAGGAAAAGGGCAAGATCGAGACCTCCTATCCCAAGGCCGACATACCGGCCTCGGAAATGCTGGTGTCCCTGTACCTGCCCGACAAGTTCGAGTACGACGAGTTCGAGGGCGACCTGGATGAGGAAAGATTCTGGTTGGGCCAGTTCGGAGTAACTTCCGGGGCAAACTTTGTTGAAAACGGCCGCGTGGCACAACCCGCGTCTGGAATCGAAGCTCTTGGATACGTCAACGAGGAGAAAGCGCAAGGCAAGAAGGCCAAATATTCCATGCGGGCCTTAAACCGTCAGGCCGAGCTCGAAAGGGAGATAGCCGACGAGATACAAATGCAGCAGCAGGCCGTCAACGCGCCCTTTGACCTGAGCCAGGTCTCGGACGGCCAGGCCGTGACCAGTACCCGCTCGGGCATGTTGCCGGTCAAGTTCAACGTGCCCCTGAGGGGAACGGTCCATCGCTTGTCCAAATTAATCGTAATCGACGAGGCGCCCGCGCTGTCGTTCGAGTTCAAGAAGAAAAAGGACCCCTTCCCCTGGAGCGCGGTGAAGAAGGCCCTGTGGGTGCTTTTTGTCATCCTTATTTTCGCGGGACTGTTCTACCTGGTGGCCCTTATAAGAAGGAAATCCGGGCAGGCCAAGGTGGCCCTGGAGAAGGCCCGGGCCGAGTATAACGCGTCGGCCGCGGCCAGGGCCGCCCAGGCGCCTCCGCCCGCCGCTCAGCCCTCCGAGCCGCCGCCTCTGAAGGGGGCGGACGATCTTGGCCGAGGCGCATGACGAGAACGTGCCAGGATGTTTTTTATCCGACCCCATCGAGGCCGCCATACGCTGCGGCGCCTTGTTGTAGGCTTCTCAGCCTGAGGCCATTCAGGCTGCCCCCCGCGGGGTTAATCGCGGAAAAATTCGATTGACTTGGAATGTCAGTCGGATATAATCGAAACGTCATAAGCGGAGAGTATTCGGAAACGATCGGGGCCTTGGCCAGGATATGAGTCCGGCGCATGAATGAAGAAGAAAAGAGCCGTTTCGTTAGACTTTTCGAGCGAAAATCGTTTCGCGTCGTAAGAGTGGCCGCCCCTGTCTCTATCTCTTTGCTCATTCCTCTCATCTTTCTGTTTAACTATTATTTTAACCGCAATCCAACCGATATCAATTCTGAACGCCCTGAAAACAATGTCTATCTCTCAATATGGTTTGCCGAGAATGTAGTTGGCGGCCATAGTCCAATCACTCAAGTAATATTTTTTATATTCTATGTTGCGGCTGGTTGTGTAGGTTCGTTTTTGCTTTTTATGCATTTATCAGCGCTATTTGAAAAAATCAAGGAAGATAAAATACGGGCGGGGTTTAAGGTCATATCCTATTTTATTTTAATTATCCTACTTTCATCGTTTTTGTCGATTCCATTAATAATGTTGCGAGGGGTTTTACTATATTGAAAAAGTTTGTTTTTATTTTTAGCCTGCCGTTGATTTTAATCGGCTCTCGTCCCGCTTTGGCTACTGATATATATATACCAGAGGACTTGGCCGTCATATTTTTTATAATAAATTATACCGCATGCATGGCTTTCTTAATCGCTCTGATATTGATACTATTAGAGCTTCTATTCAAGAGGCCTTTACTATATAAAACGTTATTGATTCTTTTTTCGATCTTGGTTTCGGCTTACATCATTGGAACGGTTCACTTTTATATATTCAAGTTTATTTTGTAATTTCGCCATGAGTCCAGACATCACGTTATTGCTTGATTCTCTAACGGAGTATTGGTGACGTTTATGACCGATCGCCTCGATCGTTTTTCCCGTCAGATGGCTTTCCCCGGCATTGGGGAGGCGGGACAAAAGCGCCTTCTTGCCGCCAGGGTGGCGGTGGTGGGGTGCGGAGGGCTGGGCTCGACCCTGGCCGCCTGCATGGGCAGGGCCGGGATAGGCGGGTTGACCCTTATCGACGGCGACGTGGTGGACCTGACCAACCTTCACCGCCAGTTCATGTTCGACGAGAAGGACGCCGAGGCGGGGACCAACAAGGCCATGGCCGCGGCGGCCAAGCTGCGTCAGGCCGACTCGGGCCTCGAGGTCGAGGCCGTCGCCGTCCGGCTGGAGCGGGGCAACGCGGACGAGCTTCTTTCCGGCCACGACCTTATCCTTGACGGCCTGGACAACATGGCGGCCAGGTATATTCTTAACGACTGGTGCATGAGGAACGAGGTCCCCTGGATTTACGGCGGCGTTGCCGGCTCGAGCGGCATGGTGATGGTCGTCCGGCCCGGTCTCTCGGCCTGCCTCGAGTGCGCCTTCCCGGGGAAGGGCGAGGAAAAGGCCGAGGCCGGCGAGGAGTTGTCTTCCCTTGGCGTGATCAACCCTCTTCCCGCCCACGTGGCCGCCATCCAGTGCGCCGAGGCCCAGAAACTGCTGGTGGGATCGGGAGAAATATTATCGGGCCTTAAGTTCGTGGACCTGTGGTCGGGCGAGTGTCGGGTGATTTCCATCAACCGGAGGCCGGGGTGTTCATGCGCGCGTTTGAGATAAGCTCGATTTCGGTTTAAAAGTATATTCATGGCGAACAAGCAAATACTCCACTATGAGGTCGGCTCCCTTATCGGCGTGGGCGGCATGAGCAAGGTCTATAAGGGTACCGACGTCAAGCTGGGCCGTCCCGTGGCCATCAAGGTCTTGAAGCCCAACCTCACGGGCACGCCGGACCTGGTCGAGCGCTTCAAGAAGGAGGCACGGTTCCAGGCGGGCCTGGCCCACCCCGGCATCGTGTCCGTCCACGACTACCACGCCGACGGCAACCTGCTTTGCATTATCATGGAGTTCGTGGAGGGCATGTCCGTCTCGAAGCTCATCAAGTCCTCCGGCGGCCCCCTCCCCCTCGAGTTCTGCCTCGAGGTGATGGCCCAGGTGCTGGCGGCCGTGGACTACGCCCACCAGCAGGGCGTGATCCATCGCGACATGAAGCCGTCCAATATCATCGTCCAGGACCTGGGCGGCCAGACCCTGGCCCGGGTGGTCGACTTCGGCATTGCCAAGCTGGCCGACGCCGGACCGGGCATGACCGCGGCCGACGACATCTTAGGCACCGTGCATTACATGTCGCCCGAGCAGATCGAGTCGTCCATGTCCGTCACCAAGCTGACGGACGTTTACTCCCTGGGCGTTACCCTCTATAAGATGGTAACCGGCAAGGTCCCCTTCGACAGCCAAAGCGACGCCAGGACCATGGCCATGATAGACGAGGGCAAACCCGCCCCCCCAAGAGAGATAAACCCGCATATCGGCGAGGACCTGGAAAAGGTCATACTGAGGGCCATGGCCCGTGACCCGGAAAAAAGGTACCAGTCCTGCGCCGAGTTCGCGGCCACACTCAAAGCCGTGCAGACGAAAATGGCGTCCGAGTCCGAACAAGTACCGCAAGTTGAGGAGCCGGCCCAGGAGCAAAGTTCGGATCAGGAAAAACCGGGCAAGATGAAATGGCTGGCGCCTCTTTTGGCCGCCCTGGCGGCGATGGCGGCGGCGGTTTATTTCCTGTTCTTTTTCAAGTGATCTTTTGGGGGGCCCTACGCCCCCCGTTCCATAAAGCGCCATGGTTTTCGAGTTTTAGACGACTTTCCCCCGCCCTGACAATGAGGATGCCACCCGTACCCTTCCCGGCTTCACGCCTATCATCCTTTTATTCGTTGATTTTCCCGGCATATGGATGTAACTTTATATAGCGTACAAAGCTGAAGGGATAACTTCCAGCTATCGTTTTTCGGGTGACCCACATGGCCTGGCCGTGTGGGCGAATTTTGTCGCGGGATTGGCGTTCGGCCTCCCGCTTATTTATAACGGCGCTTTACGCGGGTTACCCGGCGAGCCATGCACCCCCTTCAGTTATTTTTATATCAAGTAGCGTCTCGGGACAATGAAACTTAGTAAAAACGACGTCGCGGAAATTCTCAGACTCCCCGTCAGCACGATAGAGAGGTGGATAAGGCAGGGCTCGATACCCTACAACAAGTCGGGCGGCGAGTGCGTATTTTACAGCGATAAAATCGAGGCCTGGGCCAAATCCAAGCGCCTTGCGATCCATGGAAAAAACGACGCCCCGGCGCGGCCCCCGGCGGTGGAGGACTTGAGGGTCGCGGGCTGCATGGAGAAGGGCGGCTTTTTTTACGGGCTGCGCTGCGCCGACGCGGTCTCGGCGATCACTCAGGCCTGCGAGCGGCTGCCCTTCGGGGAGGAGGCCAGGCTCGAGATACTCGAGGCCCTGATCGCGCGCGAGAAGCTGGCCTCCACCGGCGTGGGCAAGGGCGTGGCCATTCCCCACCCGAGAACGCCCCAGGAAAGGCACGTTACGGAACCCATGATCGTGACCTGTTTCCTCGAGGAGCCGGTTGATTTTTCCTCGGTTGACGAACTGCCCGTAAGCGTCGTCTTTTTGCTTTTGTCCCCCGACCTGAAAACCCACTTGAAGGCCCTGTCCATGCTCGCGCGTCTTCTTGGCGACGATTCCTTCGTCTCCTTCTTGAAAACCGCCCCCCGGGGCGAAGCTCTACTCGAGGAAGTAGCCAGGCGTGAGGCCGGAAACGACTGACGCCGCGGCCAGTAGTCATTATGAACTTGAAGAAGCTTCTGGATCGACTTGGTTTTTACCCGGCGGAAACCAAGCTGAAGCTGATTTTTCTCGGGTCCATCGTCGGCCTCCTGGCCGGTTTCGCCGGCTTCGCCCTGAACACCAGCATCCTCTTCCTCGAGCGTCATCTGACCGTCCTGCGTCCTTATTGGTGGTCCTTTATTATTCCCGGCGCGGGCGCGGCCCTGTCTTACTTTTTTCTCGAGAAGATATTGAACGAGGGCGCGGGACACGGCGTTCCCGAGGTGATTTACAGCGTCTCGAGGAAGGGCGGCCTCATCCGGGCCCGGTCCATCTTCTCGAGGATAATATCGAGCGGCCTCACCATAGGCAGCGGCGGCTCGGCCGGTCCCGAGGCCCCCATCATCATGAGCGGGGCGGCCATCGGCTCGAACTTCGCCCGTTTTTTAAAACTCAACGAGCGGGAGCGGATCAACATGGTGGGATGCGGCTCGGCCGCCGCCATAGCCTCGATCTTCAACGCTCCCATCGCGGGCATGGTCTTTACCCTCGAGGTGGTGCTGGGGGAATGGACGGCCGTGAACATCGTTCCCATCGCCGTGGCCTCGGTGGCGGGCGCCGAGCTTTCCCGCGTCCTTCGCGGCAACCAGATCGCCTTTTCCCATGAGTCTTTCGCCATCGGGCCGGGCGCCATAGTGGCCGCCGTCGTCCTGGCCCTTTTCACCTCCGCCGCCGCGCTGGGCATGACCCGCGCTCTCAGGAAGAGCCACGCTCTCTGGCACAAGGTCGAGCTTTCTCCCTGGGCCCGCGCCTTCGCGGGAGGCTGCCTGGTGGGAGGCCTCGGCCTGGCCATGCCCATGGTGCTGGGTGAGGGCTACCACGCCGTGAGCGACGCCGTGACCGGGGATTTCCATCCTGGTTTCGCCCTGGTCGCGGTCCTGGTGCTGGCCAAGATACTGGCCACGGCGACGACCCTTGGCTCGGGCGGCTCGGGGGGGATATTTGCCCCCTGCCTGGTGGTTGGAGGGTTCGCCGGCCTGGCTTATTACAGGGGCGTGGGGCTGGTCCTGCCGGGAATCGACCTGGGGGCGGAGGGACTCTTCGCGCTCCTGGGCATGGCGGGAATGATTGGGGGCATGCTCCAGGCCCCGCTGACGGCCATCTTTCTCATCGTCGAGGTCACGGGGGACTATAACGTTATCCTGCCCCTTATCATGGTGTCCGTTCTCTCCTCGACCATCTGCAGCATATTCGAGCCGAACTCCTACTACCTTCGGGACCTCGAGGACAGCGGACACCTTTTGCGGGTGGGAACGGACGCCCGCATACTGGCCGACCTTCGCGTGGCCGAGATGCTCGACCGCGACTGCATGGTGGTCTCGGACAAGATGAAGCTGGGGGAGTTCGTGGACGTGGTCAAGAAGTCCAGCAGGAACTTCTTTCCCGTCGAGGACGAGGACACGGGCAAGTTTCTGGGCATGATTCACCTGGACCAGGTGCGCCCGTATTTATTCAGCCGGGAGATGTACGACGTGGTGCTCATTTGCGAGATCATGGACGCGAAGCCGGCGGTGGTCGCTCCCGACGACTCCTTGACGGAGGTGCTCGAGAAGATGGAGGCCACCAGGTCCATCAGGCTGCCCGTGGTCGACGGGGACAAGTATCTGGGCATGGTCTCGAAGGTGGCCGCCCTCGACCGCTACCGCAAGGAACTGATCGTGCAGACCGAGAAATAGGACCGATAAAAGGAGAAGAAATTGCAACCTCGCTTATTGCAAGTTTTCAGGAACACGCCCTTTGGGAGGGAGACCTTTTTACAATCCATTTACTTCGCCAGGACCATCGACGTGTCCATCCGCGTTTACGTGCCCAAGCAAAAGCGCTTCCTCATGTATTTCGAGAACGACGTGCTCCAGGTGGACCTTGACGAGTCCTACATCTTCTCGCCCGACACGGCCGAGGAAAACGTGAGGCAACTGCTCGATAACTCCGGCGTCAACTTCGATTTTGTCGCGCCCGAGCATTACACAGCCTCTTCCCTGCCCGACCTGCCCATAGATTACGAGTTCATGTGCTGCCCGCGCAGCATGAGCGACCCGGGCGCGAAAATCGGCCTGGGATACATTGGACCCAAGGTAAGGCACGTCATCAAGACGGCCAGTTTTCCCATACTGATCCCGAGTATCTGTTATAAAGAGTGGAATAAAATCTCCGTCCTCTTCGGCGGGTCCATCAACGCCGTCAAGTCCCTCCGGCTGGGGATACGCCTGGCCTCGAGGACTCGTTACCCTCTCGAGGTGTTTACCATCCAGGAGAAAGGGACGGACAAGCGGTCGCTGGAAAAGCTGATCGAGGAGAGGGAACTCGCCGAAAAATTCGACAAGTACGTGAAGAATTGGACCTTCCTGGACAAGTCCGACGTCAGGGAAAGCCTGTACTTGATTCCCCACGACTCGCTGTTAATCCTGGGGGCTTACGGCCATGGACTCGTGCGCGAGCTGATCTTCGGATCGAAAATGGAGATAGTCCAGGACTTCATGCCCAACAACCTCATGGTGGTGGGACCGAACTTCTCCCAATAGGAAGACAAGGCCTCGAGGCGACAAGGATCGGCTCAGGGCGACAAGGGCCAGAGCTTCCCGCCGATCCTTACGGCGTAGCCGTCCTCCGTTTCCTCGAGGCACTTCATGAGTTGGTAATAGGCGGGCCGTAAAAAGCGGGCCGGAAACTCGCCGCCCTTCACGTCGCAGTAAAGAACGTTGTCCGCGCCCACGCGAAGGCTTGCAAGGTCGAGTTCCTCCATGGAGCCGTCGTTTAGCCTTCCCACCGCCTTGTCCTCCTCGACGTCAACCCCTCTTATCACGTAGGGCGCGTCCTCGACCACGATGGGCGCCCACTCGAGGCCCACCACCAGGCGGTAGCCGCCGGCGGGGTCCTTTTGGACGCTCCGGCTGAAAAGGTCGGCCGTAAGCTTGTGGGTTATCTCCTCGCCGTCGTGAAACCAGCGGCCTTCCTTGTCGAGTCTTATCTCGGCCCCCTCGAACCTGAACCTGGGATCGGTACCGGGACCGCCTTTACCGTCAGTCAATCTTATCCTCCCCGCGTTTTGAGAAGACGCTATTGGCCGCTCGCGAACCGCAAGCGGGCCGTATTTTGATTTTCTCCAATAATGTTGGATGACGCAAGCCGGCCGGGTCCGGCCCGTATTTAATACCGCGCCTATCGATCGGTATTAATCGCTCATCGAGTTCATGACCAGTCCCGTGGCCAGCTTGGGAAAAAAGTATGTGGACTTCTCGGGCATGATTCCCTTCAGGTCGGCCACGTTGAGCACGGCCTTGACCGGCGTCGGGTTCATGAGGAAGCAAATCTCGTTGGGTTTTTTCTGGACCTCGTCCAGGATGCGGTCGTAATCGGTCTCGTAATTTATATACCTTTCGTTCAGGAGGTCCTTTTGTTTAATATCGAGCATGCCCGTTAAAATGAGGTCCTCGAGTATCACCACGTCCAGGCTCCTCAAGACGTGGTCTATCTCGGACGTGGCCCCCTTCGCCAGTTCCGAGTCGGACTTGAGGGTCAGGTAATAGGCGTTGCCGCTTTTCCTCTCGACCATGCCGAAAACCGGGCCGCTCTCGCCCCTCGAGCGAAGCTCCCGAGCGTAGTCCCGCCTGGCCTCCCCGGGATCGAGGGGATTGAGAAGGGCCTGGTCGACGATGAAATAGTCGCTCAGTTTTTTTAACAGGCCGCTCAGCCGCCTTTGCGGCAGGTTGTGGATGAGCCGGTGATAGGGAAAGACGACCAGGCCCGGGTGCTCGGCGGGAGTGAAATAAGCCATGACCCGGTCGGTACCCTCCGCGAAAAGGGGCGCGTGATCGAGCTGGTGGCGCCTGAGGGTAAGGGACGTCTCGTAACGGTGATGGCCGTCGGCGATGTAGACCGGCCGCGAGCCGATATGGGCGTCGACCCTGGCGATGGCCTCCTCGTCGCCGATGGCCCACATCGAGTGGGTGACTCCAAGGTCGTCCTCCACGCTCATCACCTCGGAGCCGGACGGAGGACTCGAACCGAGGACCTCATCCAACTTCCCGTCCTTGTCGGGATACAACATGAACACCTGGCTGAAATGGGCCCGAGTATGAAGCATCAACTGGAACCTGTCCTGCTTGGGCCCGGCCAGGGTCCGCTCGTGGGGAAGCACCTTGCCCTCCGAGTAATCCGAAAGCTTAAGCATGGCCACGAAACCCGGGCGGGCGAGGGTAGCCAGGCCCTCCGGGGTCTTGAGGTCGAAGCTGACGTTGTAGCGATAAATGCAGGGCTTATCGTCGCGCTTTAGTATTTCCCTCTCCCGCCAGGCGTTCCACAGGCCGGCGGCCCTGGTGTACTTGTTCTCCCGGCGGCCGTCGCCGGGTTTTTCCTCGCTCAAGATAAGCCGGATCACGTTGTACTCCGAGCGCTCGGCCAGGAGTCGCCTTCCCTCGGGGGAGATCACGTCGTAAGGAGGAGCGATTACCCCGTCAAGAGGACCGGAATTGGAAACGTTATATCTAATTCCGCGAAACGGAAATATGGTCGTCATGCCTAAAAACCTTTCAAAGTCGATTCAAGCCGTTCGAGGGACACCGCTCCCTCTCTCAATACTTCAAGTTTGCCACCCGCGACTCGCGCCACGGTCGAGCCCGGCGGTCCCGCCAGCTCGCCGGCGTCAAGCGCGAGGTCGACCTCGCCCGCCAGGTCCGCGACCGCCTCGGAGGCGAGGCGGCCCGAGGCCTTGCCGCTTAAATTGGAACTGGTGGCGGTCACGGGCCCGCCGAGGGACGACGCCAGAAGACGGGCCGTTTCTTCACCCGGGGACCTTACGGCCAATGAGTCGAGCCCGCCCGTCAGTTCCCGCGGCATGGTCCGAATCAGTGGCAGGACCAGGGTCAGGGGTCCGGGCCATAACTTCTCGGCCAGGAGCCTCGACTCTCGGTCGAACTCCACGTATTTTCGCGCCATGTCGATATTTTCCACGATCACGGGCAGCGGCTCGCCCGCGTCTCTCCCCTTTAAATGGAATATCCTTTTTATCGCCGCCGCGCAAGTCGCGTCCGCCCCCAGTCCGTAAAGTCTTTCCGCCGGAAAGACGATCACGCCGCCCTTTGCAAGGACGGTGACGGCCCTTTTAATCGCTTCTTCCCGCCCGGTTTGAGCGAGTTCAATCCACTCCATTTTCCTTGCCGCCCTTGTAGAGCATGGCCGCGCCCTTTTTCTTTCCGTAGTACCTGGCCACGTGGGAGCATTTAATCAGGGAAATGAAATAGACCGTTCGGCCAACGTCGTGAAGGCACTCGAGGTTGGCCTGTCCCTTGGCGATGATGATGGACGCCCGCTGGAAGCGCTCGAGCCACTGGGGCGAGGCCGTCTCGGGATCGACGCCCATGGTGGCCAGTCCCGTGGTAATAAGCTCGGCGGGCCCGGCCGGCCCGGCGGCTCGCGATATCCCGACGGTCTCGGCGTCGGCCAGGGTCGCGTCGTTCAGCGCCGGTCCTCCCTTGACCGAGACGGTGACCTTCTTGCCCCTGGCCAGAAGCTCCCGGATCAGGTAGAGGTCGAAGGCTATCTCGCCGGCGTTATCGCACAGGTAGAGGACGTCCCCGGCCTTGCCCAGGTCGCTTTTAAAGTCTTCCCAGTCGTAAACGGCCCAGGGGGCCCGGGCCCACTCCTCGAAGCCCGAGGGGTCGGCCCGGTCGGGAAGGGAGGCCGGGTCCATTCCGTTTCCGGCCAGAGCGACCCTGACCGCCCTGGCCAGACGCTCTTCCCCGTCGGCCGCCGCGTCAAGATAGCCGGGCGCCCAGGCCCGGGCCAACTCGACCGCCTTGGCGTTATGCTCGGCCTTGATCCTCTCGAAGGGGTCGCTCGTTCCCAGGGCCTCGTAAACCCCGGCCAGCACGTCGCGGGCGATGGCCGGCGGGACCCTCGCGAAGTCGTCGGCCGCCAGGACCGCCAGGGCCGCCTTGACCGCCGCCATGCGCCGGGTCTCGTCGGCCCCCGCCGCCGAGGCCGAGGTATGGGCCAGCTTGAGAAGGCAGATGGCGCAGTCCGCCGCGGTCTTCATCCCGATTCCTTCAGTCCTCGATCTCGAAGGCCGTCTTCTCGACCATCTCGGCCATTTCCTTGACGTTCCAGGCCAGCTTCTCGGCCAGGCTCTCGTCCGTCAAGGCCAGTATGCGGATGGCCAGATGGGCCGCGTTCCGGGCGCCCACGTCGCCGATGGCCACGGTCGCCACCGGCACGCCCGGCGGCATCTGCACGGTGGACAAGAGGGCGTCGAGTCCCTTTAGGGGACCGCTCTCCATGGGGACCCCTATGACGGGCAAGGTGGAATGGGCCGCCATGGCCCCAGCCAGGTGGGCCGCCAGTCCGGCCGCGGCGATAATCACCTTGACGCCGCGCGCCCTGGCCTCGCGGGCAATCCGCATGGCCCGCTCGGGCGAGCGGTGGGCGCTGGCCACGGTCATCTCGTAGGGGACCTCGAAGTCCTTGAATACCTTGACGCACTTCTTCATCGACGCAAGATCGGAAGCGCTTCCCATGACTATCAATACCAGGGGATTTTCCTCGTCCATAGTCGCGTCTCCTTTGGAAATGAAAAGTATAAGTATAACACGAGTAGACTTTGTCTCAAACTATAGCCTCTTGCAAAAGTCCCGCTTTGGAGTGCGGCGGCTCGACGCCGCTTTTCTTCCGAGCGGCTTGACGCGAGGCAAACCGCTGTAAGGATAGGCCTTGTCAAGCCAAGGCCACGAAAGCGGTCTCAAGCGACCGCACCAAGGCTGCTATGCCGCTAAGAAAAGGACTTTTGCAAGAAGCTCAGTCAAATCCTTTTCGAGGGATTCGCCGCGTAGTCCGGCAAGATGGATCATCCGCCCTCGATGGGCGGGAAAACGGCCAGGACGTCGTTCTCCTTCAGTGGCGCGTCTTTTTCCGCGCGCGCCGAGTTGACGAGAATAACAAGCTCCTTTTCCAGGTCCACGCCCAGGCCGGCAAGGACTTCTCTTACGGTAGCACCGCCTCCCGCCTCGATGGCGGCCGCCCCGTCCGCGGCGCTTTTCGGCAAAAGACAGCGGAGGTCGGCAAACAATTTTACGGTTACGATCACGGCTTGAAAACGGCGGCGGGAACGCGGCCCAGCCGCGCCCCCGCCCGATGCGTGCCTTTCCCGACAACGGGTTGTATCTTTCAAGACGCGCGCCTCATCGCCCGATACCATACTACGCGCGCGCTTGGATTGTCCTCCATTAGGGTTGCACTTTCAGGTTCGTCAGTCAAGAGTTTTATGAGCCTCTTGCATAAGTCCGGCTTTGGAGTGCGGCGGCTCGACGCCGCTTTTCTTCCGAGCGGCTTGACGCGAGGAAAGGCTTTGTATTTTTTGCCTTGTCAAGCTAAGGCCATCGAAAGCGGTCTCAAGCGAGAGCGCTCCAAAGCGGCTATGCCGCCAAGGAAAAAACTTTTGCAAGAACCTCTTAAAATAGTTTTTTATTAGTTTGCCGGACGCCCCGGTTTGCCTCGGGCGGGCGATTCTGAAACAATAGAAAAAGGCCCCGACCCGGTTGGCCGGGCGTGGCCGAATCCTCGAAAGGCTGGCGTCAATGCGCGACGACTTTCCCGAAAACACCAGGGACCGACTTAAGCTGCTCGATAATGCCCGAGTCGTCCTTGTCAGCCCCAAGTTCCCGGGCAACCTGGGAATGACGGCGCGCGCCATGACCAACTGCGGCTTCAAGGACTTAAGGCTTATATCGCCCCGCGCCGAGCTCAACAAGGAAGCCTACCAGCTCGCGGTCATTGGCGCCGAGATACTGGACGACGCGATTATTAGCGACGACCTTGCCCGGGAGACCCGCGACTGCGCCCTGGTCGTCGGCACCACCAGAAGGAAGGGCGGCCTCCGGCGCAACTTCCTCTCGCCGGAGGAAGCGGCCGACATGATACGGTCTTCCATCGCCGTGAACAAGGTGGCCATAGTCTTCGGGGCCGAGGATAACGGCATATCCAACGAGGACCTCGAGCTTTGCCACTGGATCGTGAGCATGCACACGGGAAGCGAGCAGGAGTCGTTCAACCTGTCGCACTCGGTTGCCCTCGTTCTTTATCTGATCAACCGGGCCGTGGTGAGCCACAAGGGAGGCCCCAGAAAGCTGGCCCGAGCCGCCGACCTCGAGCACATGTTCGAGGACATGGGCCTGTTCCTGCTCGAGATAGGTTTCATTCACGAGCGGGACCCGAAGAGAATGGTGAGCACCTTAAAGCATATATTTCACAGGTCGGGGCTTTCCGACCGGGACGTGAAAATCATAAGGGGTATCATGAGGCAGGCAAGGTGGCGGATCGAAAACCCCGACGCCGAGCTCGTGCCCCGGGACACCCCCCAGCAAATAAAAAGAGAGATACTGAAAAAACAACGAGGAGAGGAAAATGAATAAAAAAATACTCGCCGCGGTAATCATGATCATAACGGCCGCCGCGCTGGCGCCCATCAGGCATGGATGGAGCGCCAAGCCCGAGAAGCTCTTCCTCGGCAAGCTGACGGAGTACGAGACGCGGGCCGACAAGGTCGAGCTCGACTTCGAGGACGGGCTTATGGAGGTGTCCGCCCGCGGCGAGGGCGTGATCCACGTCAAGGCCAACAAGGGGACCAGGCTGGACTCCTTTCCCTCCTTCGCCGTGATCGAGAACGGCGAGCCCTCGCGGGCCCCGGCCGTCGAGGACAAGGGAGAGTCGCTCGAGCTATCGACCGCCCTTCTTACCCTGGTGATCGACAAGCGGACCGGGGCCGTGGACGTCCTGGACGTCGAGGGCGAAAAGATCATCGAGTCGCCTCCCGGCGGCGGGCCCTGGTTCACGGTGGACGACGAGGTGGGACTATCCATCTCGAGGCTGCCGGGCGAGCATTATTACGGGTTCGGCGAGAAGACCGGTCCCCTGGACAAGACCGGCGAAAAAATGGCCATGCGCAACTCGGACATGCCCCACGACAACGAAAAGGACCCCCTTTATCAGACCCATCCCTTCTTCATCACCTTGAGGCAGGGAAAAGCCCACGGTCTTTTCCTGGACAACACCTTCGAGAGTTCCTTTGACATGGCCGCCTCGGACGAGAACCTCCTAACCTGGGAGGCCAAGGGCGGGGACCTTAGCGCCTGGATTATCGCCGGCCCCGCTCCCAAGTCCGTGCTCACCCGCTACGGGGAGCTGGTGGGGACCATGCCCCTTCCTCCCCTTTGGGGCCTGGGCAAGCATCAATGCCGGTGGAGCTACAAGAACGCCGACTGGGTAAGAAAGATAAGGGACGGCTATAAAAAGAACAACATACCTCTCGACGCCATCTACCTGGACATCCACTACATGCAGGGCTACCGCGTGTTCACGGTTAACGAGGAGCGCTTTCCCGACCTGGCCGGCCTGACCGCCGAGCTGATGGAGGACGGCATAAGGACCGTGGTTATAGTCGATCCCGGCGTGAAGATAGACCCCGGCTATTACGTGTACGACCAGGGCATCGAGAAGGGGTACTTCGCCAGGGACGCCAAGGGCAAGCCCTTTTTGGGAAGGGTCTGGCCGGGCGACAGCAACTTCCCGGATTTCCTGAGGCCCGAGGTAAGGAAGTGGTGGGGCGACCTGCACTCCTTCTACTTGGACAGGGGCGTGGCCGGAATATGGAACGACATGAACGAGCCCGCGGGATGGGACGCGGACATTAGGATTCTCGATTACTTCGTTCCCACCAGGAGCACCAAGTGGGAATATAAAATGTGGCACGGGACGCCGGAGGACCCCGTTCCCCACGCCCGGATTCGAAACGTCTACGGCCTGCTCGAGAACCAGGCCACCTACGAGGGCCTGAAAAGACTCCGACCCCATGAAAGGCCCTTCCTGATTACCCGGTCCGGCTACTCCGGCACCCAGAGGAACGCCCTTTCCTGGACGGGGGACAACTTCTCGACCTGGTCGAGCCTCAAGACCAGCGTTCCCATGATCCTGAACATGGGCATGTCGGGCATGGCCTTCGTGGGCGCCGACATCGGTGGCTTCGGCGGGGCGCCCTCCAAGGAGCTTTACGCCAGGTGGATACAGCTTGGGTCCTTTTATCCCTTCTGCCGCTCCCATACCTCGGCCAACATGCCGGACCAGGAGCCTTATTCCTTCGGCCCCGAGGTCACCGACATCAGCCGCGAGTCCATCAACCTGCGCTATAGCCTGCTGCCCTACTTTTACGCGCTTTTCGAGGATTCCACCCGAAGCAACTGGCCCGTGATGAGGGCCATGGTCCTCGAGTTTCCCGAGGATGAGAAAGTCGCCGAGATTTCCGACCAGTTCATGATCGGCCCCGGCCTTCTCGTGGCCCCCGTTATCGGGAACGGGCACCGCGAGAAAAAGATATACTTCCCCGAGGGCAAATGGCACGACTTCCGCGGCGGCGACGCGGTGGTGGGACCGGCGGAGAAGGTGGTTGAAGCTCCCCTCGACTTCATCCCCCTTTACGCTCGGGAAGGGGCCATCATACCCATGGCCCCCTCCATGAAGCACACGGGGGAAAAGCCCTGGGACCCGCTTACGGTAAGGATGTACGCCTCCGACGAAAAAAGCTCCTTCACCCTTTACGAGGACGACGGCCTCAGTTTCGAGTACGAGGAGGGGAAACTGGCCAGGACGACCTTTTCCATCGGGCCCTCGGGAGACGGATACCTGATCGGCGTCGGCGGACGCGTGGGGTCCTTCGATCCCCAAAGGAGCGAGATCGAGGTCCAGGCCTTTGGCATAGGTCCCGAGGCCAGGGTCGAGAGCGTGGTATCGGAGGGGCGTCAGGCAAGGCCCGCGGCAACCTACGATCCGGCCCTCAAGGCTTGGCGGATAATATTAAACGGCGACGCGAGCGAGAAGACCATAAAGATCGTGAAGGAATAGGGAGGCCCGGCGAAGGCCGCGTGGAAAACTTCAACGCTCGCGCGACGCGACCGGTAACCGGAATAATGGAGGGAGCTTTGGCCGCGGACCTTTAATTACGGCGAAATACCAGTCTCAAGGCCAAAACCAGGGCCAATGTAATCGCGGACCCGATCGAGCACCACAACCCCAACCTGAAGCTGTAGGGTCGGTATGTCATTTTCAGGGAGTGAACGCCCTTAGCCAGAGGAACGCCTCGAAAAGCGTGATTCACGGGCAGGATTTTTATAGGCGGTCCATCTTCATCGGCTGCTTGCCACCCGGGATAATATACGTCGCTGATTATCAGTAAGCCCGGCCGTTTCGTTATTGCCCGCAAGTGGACCTCCTGGGGACGGTAGCTTGTAACCACGACTTTTTCGGTCCCGGGTTGAACCGGCGATAGTTTTATCTCCAATGGTTTCTCGATAACCGCCTCCGTCGCGAGACGTCCGGTATTGTTCGCGATATATTTCAGGCGCTCCGCCGCCGAGGGTATCAGCCTCGCGGAGTGTACCATAAAGGCGAGAGGCATGACCTCGCGGTTGAAAAAAACGTCCGCGTCTCCATCGCTGAAGGAAAATTCCAAGGGACGGCCGAGGCTTTCCAATCGGGGATCTCGCCAAATGAACTCGCCGGGCTTTTCACTAAGAGGAGTCGCCGCTCCCGTCAAGCGCGTTTCATCCGCTTTGGACGGCGTCGAATCGAGATCGGCCTCGATATCGATTTTAGCTCCTTGTCCTTGAATGGCCCTGGCGAAAATAATTTGGCCCGTGTCATCCAGCGTTTTATGGGTAAAAACCGCCGCCATCCAGGTTTCGCGGCCGGCCGTCTGGATTTGAGTCTTGAAACGTGAATCCGCGACTTTGGCCAGATTATGCGTCCATCTCGCGGGACCTTTTTGCGTCCACGCGGGGCTTTCAAAGTCTGACTCCCACGCTCCGGCCGCGTCCAAATTGGAGGGGTCCACCCATCGAAAGCGATATAAGGAGCCAAACTTGAGATTGTCTCTCTCGACGAGATAGTATCCGACGTTTAAATAGTTCAACAATCTAAGGGCGTCCGGGGTGAGAAAATTGTCCTCTTTCAAGGCCCCCATGAATTGCTCCCATTCCAGGGTCTCGTTGTCCACCTTCATCGCCTCGGGACAGATGAGGCTGAGGAACTCCCCGTATCTTCCATAGGGCATAGAAATGAAGCCGTCTATGGACCTGGTATATGGCATGACTCCGCTTTGGAGAGGAATGCTTAAATCGCGCCAAGCCGACCAGGGAAAGATATGCAGGGAACGGTAGGGGCGATATTGGGTGGTGGGCCATTTGGAGTCCAGGGGGGTTTCGGGCATCTTTATTTTTTCCAGCCGAAGCGCGCCGAAAAACGAGCAAACCACGACGTCGGCCAATACGAGAAGAAGTAAAATATTGTTCGCGCCCATGAACCTCGAGCCGTTCCTCCTTTTCGCGGCGGCCGACCAGAACAGGAAAAGGGCCACCGCGAGAAGGGCCGCGGCTGAAGCGCGCTTGCCGGATAGATGGCTCGACGTCATAATACTCATTTCCGAGCCGTTTCGTGATATCCCGCCGAACCCATAAAAAACGGCCAGGTAGACGAGTCCAAAAAGCGCGCCGGCAAAGCCCACCATCATTATCCACTTTCGGCCGTTGTCTTTCGTGGCCCATCCTTCCATCCCCAGCGCGAATATAACGCTAAGGGCCATCGAGGCTGGAATTACCGCGACGTTGGAGTACCTAAGCCGGTTCATCAGTGGAACGAGGAAGTTAAACCTTAACAAAAAGTCGGGAGGCCAAATCCACGCGAGACAAACGATCATCACGAGCAGGGCCGCCAGGGCCAAGCCCTTCCTGGAAGTCCTCAGGGCCCCATAGCCCAGAATGAACCCAGTGGGAGTAAGAAGCCACCCTAAATACATGGCTAGCGTCAAGCCGTCCCTTTGGTGGGCGCAAAAGTACTCGAAACCAAGGTCCAGGCGCCTTACGCTCAGCGCCGAATACTCGGCGTGCATTAAGAACTGTCCGGCCACCAAAAGAGCGCCCAGAATACCGCCCACCAGCCAAAGCCCCACGCCTTGCGCGTGAGACCGGGCGATAATAAGCAGTAAGACGGCCATGGCGCCCAGAAGGAGAAGATCGCGGATAATTAGATCATAGCGCCCTCCCAGTATTGCGGCGGCGAAGGCGAGGGCCAACCCGACGAGGTGGAAGAGCCTTTTTTTTTCGACCAATGAAAATGAAAAGGCGAATATCCAGGGGGCCCATGCCGCCGTGTAGATGGTGGGAAGGAAGTGCACCTGCAAAAAACTCAAGGTGACCCCGAATGAAACCGCGACCGACGCGGGCAAGGCGGAGGACGGTTTAAAGCCCAGCGTCCGTAAAAGCGCGTAAGTTCCCGCGGCGAAAACGGCCAGGTGCAAGTAAAGATTTATTACGATGGCCGTTTGATAATCCCAGATCATGAAGATGAAAATTGACGGATAGAACGCGTTCGAGTGGGGCCAGCCTCCCAGGGGCAGCCCGCATAGAATTTCCGGGCTCCAAAGGGGAAACCTGAAATCCATCCATTGCTCGGCGGCCATTCGCTGGTAAGGCCAAAGTTCCGCTATGTCCTCCGCGGTGGGTAATAATATCGTCCTGCCCGTGATTAAATAACTGAAAAGGAAGAGCGAGGGCAATCCAATTATCGTGGCCCACGCTCTTCGACTTCCCATGGCGTCCCTCATTGCAAAGAATTCCCCCGAGGCGTTAATTACAAACGACGATCATGAACGCCGCCTTGACAAACCGGCGGGCCGGCATAAACAAATGGATTGGCCGGCGCCGACATATTAGGTACGCTCGCGACGAGAAGTCGAACGTGATTATTCGCCGACCGTCTCGCTCATCCTATCTCGAATTCGTCCACAAGCTTCATTTCCTTTTCCATCAGGCGCTCGTGCATCTCCTTCCTCCTCGACTTATAGCCCTGGTCCAAAGCCAGGTTGTCCATCTCGAGGGGGTCGTCGGAAAGGTTGTAAAGCTCGAAGTCCTCCTCGCCGCTATCGGTCTTGAAATAATGCGAGTACTTCCACCGGCCGTCCCGGATACAGCGGACGTGGGAGGGGTTGTCGTATAGCTGGGTGTCGGTGGTCTCCTTGCCCACGGTGAAAACGGACTCCCAGTCGTTATAGCACATGACCTCCTCCCGGCCCGAGTCCAGGGTCGGGTCCTCGAGCACGGCCGAAAGGTCCACGCCCGGCATATAAGGGGCGCCCTCCACCCCGGCCAGGCCGGCCAGCGTGGGCATGACGTCCACGTTGCTGGCCAGGGCGCCCGCCACCATGCCTCGGGGGATACGGCCGGGCCAGGAGAAGATGAGGGGCACGTTCATCACCTCCTCGTACATGAAGTTGCCCTTGGTCCGCAGGCGGTGAGAGCCGGCCATCTCCCCGTGGTCCGAGGTGAAGACCACGATGGTGTTGTCCGCCTGCCCGCTCGCCTCGAGGGCGTCCAGTATCCGACCCACGTTGGCGTCCACGTCCTCGATGCAATGGACGTAGTAGTCCAGGTAGCGCCGCCACATGTCGGCGTCGGCGAGGTCCATGGGACCGCCCACGCTCTTGTATTTCTCCTGGTATTCCCGCTGCACGCCCGGCTTTCCCTCGAGGTTGTCCGTCCAGTTGGGCGGCGGCTCGTCGGTCTTGATCTCCCTGAACATGCGCTGGGGATAATACCTGGGAAAGGCGCAGATATCGTGGGGGTTCACCAGGGAGGCCACCATGAACCAGGGCCGCTTGTGGTTCTCCTCGTTCCGGAGCCACCTGCAGGCCCGCCTGGTATAGACGGGATCGAAGGCGGCCCCGCAATAGGGAGGGCCACCGAAGTAAGCCTCGGGAGGCCCCCATCCCTCGAAGCCGTACTCGATGAGGTCGTCTTTTTTATTCCGGTCCGACCTTCTCGTCAGGTGCCATTTCCCCCGATAGGGCGTGCTATAGCCGGCGTTCCCGAAAACGTGGCCCAGGGTGGGTATCCGGGGATCGAGGCTCGGCTGGAGGTTTCCTTCCACGAAGTCGCAGTTGGTCAGCATCCCGTTTTGCTTGGTATAGGTACCCGTCATCAGGCAGGCCCGCGAGGGCGAGCAGGGGGAGGCCGCCACGAAATGGTTCGAGAAAGAAACCCCGTTGGTCGATATACGGTCGATGTTCGGCGTAAACAGGGTGGGCGTCCATTTCGGCTGCCGGAGCTGGTCGACAAGAATCAATAATACGTTGGGCCTGTCCCGATCGGCCAGGGCCAGGCCCGGGCCGGCAAGCGCCGCGCCCGCTCCCGCGGCGGCGGTCCCCTTCATGAAGTCTCGTCTTTTCATTTCGGCCTCCCTTGTCTCGGTATTGGGCGTATTCTAGCAAGGGCCGGGGCGAACTGTCCAGCCTCGGGCGCCGGGGAACTTCCAATGTTCACGTTCCCCGGCCCCTGACAAAGTCGTTTCCATCTCGGCTAAATTTCGATTTCCTTCCATCTTCCGCTTCGAAAGCGTCCCACGTAGAGGGCGGAAAGCCCGATGAAGTACATGGCGCAGCCCAGCCAGGCGCCCATGACTCCCCACCCGAGGACCCCGCCCAGGAAATAGGAGAGGGGAAGAAAAACCCCCCAGGCCCCCACCAGGGACACGACCATGGGGAACCTGGTGTCTCCCGCTCCCCTCAGGGCCCCGACGGCGATCATGGACATGCAGTCGAAAACCAGAAGGAACACGGCCATGTACAAAAGGGACGATCCCATTGCGATTACCTCCCCGTCGTCGGTGAAAATGCCGGTAACCGCCTCGGGAAAAAGGGCCAGGACCATCACGAAGAGGAACTGGAAACCGAGGACCATTCTCACGGCGCTGAGGGCGCTTTTTTCCGCGCTCTTCTTTCTTCCCGCTCCGATGTACTGTCCCACCAGGGTGGAGGTGGCCACTGACACGCCCCAGACCGAGTTGAAGGAAACCGCCATCACGTGGAAGGCGATCTCGCTCGCGGCCAGGGCCGAGTCGCCCATCCGCCCGATGAAGGCGGTAAAGGCCGTCACTGCCGTCATGTCGATGAACCACTGGGTCCCGGCCGGCAGTCCTACCTTTACCATGCGGCCCATCAGCTCGAAGTCGGGCCGGCGCGTGCTCCGGGTCGCGAACCTCTCGTCGATGGTGGAGGACAGGTAAACCGCGAAAATGAGGGCCACCCCCGCCAGGAGGGAGACGTTCGAGGCCCAGGCCGCTCCGGCCACGCCCATGGCCGGGCAGCCGAGCTTGCCGTAGATCATGACCCAGTCGAGAAACACGTTCAGCCCGTTAATGAACAGCGACGTGACCATGGGGGTCTTGACCATTCCCACTCCCCGGAAGAAGTTGGAGACCGCGATGTAGACAAGAAGCAGCCCCGAGCCCCAGAGACGGACGCTCCCGTACTCGAAGGCCAGGGCCTGGACGTTCTGGCTCGGACCCAGAAGGGCGAGCAGATCGTCCAGGAAAAAGGAATAGCCGGCCACGATGGGCCCGGCGAAAAGGCCCAGGTATACCCCCTGCCAGGCCCGGCGGGCGCACTCCCTGCGCCGTCCTCCCCCGAAGGCCTGGGAAACGTAGGTGTTGACTATGGCCACCGTGTCGATATAAAGCGACATGAGCGTGAAGTAAACCGTGCCCATCAACCCCACCGCCGCCAGCTCGGACACGCCCACCCGCCCAACCATCATGGCGTCGGCCGCCCCTAACAAGCCGTGGGAAAGCATGGTCACCACCGTCGGATAGGAGATTAAAAAAACCTCGCCCACCCCGCCGGGACGCTTGTTCGTGGATATGGAAAGCTCGCTCATTTATCGGCCCCAAAAAGAAAAAAGGCCGGCCCGAACGCGGACCGACCCGTCGATCGTAAGGCAAAAAATACTACGAGGAGTTACCCCTCCTGATAAAGGTAATCGGCCTCATCGGTATGTTCTCCATTCGTTCCATAAAAATCCTTGAAGTTTTCTTATCTTGAAGAAATATGATACATCCAATTACCGCGGAGTCAAGAAAAGAAAAAGGACGGGCCGCTTATTTCGAGAGCCTTTCATGGACCGCCTTGATCCTGGGGTCGTCCGGTGAGACGGCGCGGGCGCGGGCGGCCATGTCCCTGGCTTTGGCCGTTTCTCCGGCCCCGAGATATAAGAGGGCCAATTGCAAAAGGGTCTCCGGATCGTCCCGGTCGAACTGGAGGGATTTTTCCAGATGCTTCACGGCAAGGTCGTCTTGGCCTTCCATCAACTCGAAAAAGGCCAGGTCCCTCCACGGCTCGGGACGCCGGGGATACTGGTCGGCCAGCCGGGTCAGGTTCTCCCTGGCCCCGGTCTTGTCGCCCAATACCGCCAGGATTTTTGCCAGGCCGCGCCTGGCCCCGAACTGATACTCGTTACATGCCAGGGACGCCTCGTATTGGCGCCGTGCTTCCTGGAAATCCTTGGATTCCAACATAAGGTCGCCCAGGAACTCGTGGGCCCAGGCGTTGGCCATGGTTCGCCGGCCCTTGCCCTTGCCGATGGCTTGTCTGAAATAATAGGCGGCCTTCCTCTTTTGTCCCTTTTCTCGGTAGGCCGCGCCCAGGTGAATATATTTCTCCGGAGAGTCCGGGTCCAGGGAAAGGGCTTTTTCGTATTCCCGAATGGCGTCGTCCCACCTCTCCATATCGTAGTAGGCGTGGCCCAGGAAAAGAGGCGCCTCGGACTGGGGCGGCCGGGCCGCCCGACCCAGCCCGTAATTGCACGCGGCGACAAGAACAATAGTAACGGCCGCCGCCGCTGCCAGACGCTTCAGTTTCCTTTCTCTGGCCTTGTCAGCCATCCACGTGATGGAGGCGGCCGCGAAGATGAACATGACGGGCAGGACGGGCGCCCGGTACCTGGCGGTGACGAAGAACAGGATCACCGCGGCCGCGTAGGTCGCCGAGTAAAGAAGCAGGAGCGTCCTTTCCCGGGATCGGTTTCGGATCGACAGGCCGGCGCCCAGCAGGGCGAGGGGGGCGATAATGCCGTAGGGAAAGGCTATGCCTTTCTCCCATAACAGGGCGCTTATGATTTTCGAGTCGCTCCGCCTCGAGTAAAGGTCGAGGTTCCTGGCGTACTCGTGTCCATGGAAGAACTGACCCGTCCGTACCGCCAGAGAGCATATCCATTTAAAAGGATGGCTCATGACGTACTCGCTCGACTTCCTGAAAAACCAGGCCGACCGCTCCGACGGCCTGGCCGCTCCCTCCTTAAGGGGAAGAGCGCGCAGGTCGGCCCATTCAAGCCCCGGCCGGAGGGCCGAGGTCTCGCGCCAGTTTTCGTTATTGCCCAGGTAGAAATTGATCCCGCCGTTATAGGATATGAGCACGAAGTCGTCCGACGCGATTTTGTTGTGCGCGGTCACCGGGATGATGGGAATGAGCGCGGCGATTGCCATGATGGCCATCCTTCTTATAATTCCACCAAGGGAAAAGCGAGAGCGCATTGCGTATGCCGGCCAGATAGCGGCCACCGGCGCGAAGGCCAGCGCGTTGGGCCGGGCAATGGCGGACAGCCCCAGGAGAAGTCCGGCCGCCGCGATCCACACGCGCTTTCCCGCCTTGCCCGCCTCGATTATAGACAGGAGCAACAGAAGATTGAGCGAGACCAGGAGCGTGGGAATAAGGTATTCCCCGTCGAAAAAAATCAACGGCCCATAAACGGCCGCGATAAGGCCCGCGATGATCCCCTCCCGTCGTCCAATGGTCCTGGCCCCGAGCAGGGCGACGAGGGAACAGTTGGCCGCCCCGGCGAGACTTTGGATAAGGTGAAGCAAAAAATGCCTCTCGCCCAGGATGGCTATTCCAGCGGCGAGAAGATAAGGATATAGCGGCGCCTGCCAGAAGGCCTCGGACCCGGCCGGATAGCCGTGAGCTATGGCCCGGGCCTGTCCCAGGTAGACCTTGGCGTCCACCACCGGGAAAGAGAAAAAGGGGATATGTCTTATCTCGAGAAGATACAAGGACCTGATGGCCGCCGCCGCCGCGAAGATCAAGGCCGCGGCTTTCGGGCCAAGGACCTTCCCGCTCGCTTCTGGAGCGGCGTCTTCCCGGGAAGGGTTATTTTTTCTTTTGCCTGGCAATCTCGATCCAGTCGGTATGGAACGGACCGGCCTCGGGGTCGTCGATCCTCTCGTAGGCGTGGGACCCGAAAGCGTCCCGCTGGGCCTGGGTCAGGTTTTGGGGAAGACTCTCGGCGCGGTAGCTGTCAAAGTAGGCCAGGCTGGCGCTCATGGCCGGGGTGGGTATGCCCGCCATTTGCGCGGCCGCCAGGATTTGCCTGTACGGTCCCTGCCGGGCGACGGTCTCGCGGCTGAACTCCTCGGCCACCAGCAGGTTCCTGAGGGTGGGGTCCTTCTCGTAGGCCTTCATGATCGAGTCCAGCAGGGCGGCCCTGATAATGCATCCGCCCTTCCATATCCTGGCTATCTCCTTTAAGTCCACCGCCCATCCGTACTCGATCGAGCCGGCCGATATGAGGCTCATGCCCTGGGCGTAGGAGCAAACCTTGGACATGTAAAGGGCGGCCTCCAAGGCCTTGACGTGGGTCTCGAGGTCGCCGCCTATTACGGGAGAGGGCCCGGTGAGAATTCTCGAGGCCTCCCGCCTCTCGCTCTTCATGCTCGAGACCATCCTCCCGAACATGGCCGCGTTGATGGTGGGAACGGGAACTCCCAGATCGAGCGCCACCTGGGCCGTCCATTTGCCCGTGCCCTTTTGCCCCGCCCGGTCCAGGACGAGATCGACCAGGGGCTTGCCCGTGGCCTCGTCCTCCACCTTGAGCACCGCCGCGGTGATCTCGATGAGAAAGGACTCGAGTTCTCCCCGGTTCCATTCCTCGAAGACCCGCGAGACCTCGTGGGCCGACATGCCAAGGCCGCGTCTCATCACGTCGTAAGCCTCGGCGATAAGCTGCATGTCCCCGTACTCGATGCCGTTATGGACCATCTTCACGAAGTGGCCGGCCCCGTCGTTTCCCACCCTTGTGACGCACGGTCCCGAGTCGGTCTTGGCGGCCACGGCCTCGAGGATGGGCCTTAGCCTTTCATAGGCCTCGGCCGAGGACCCGGGCATAAGGGACGGCCCAAAACGGGCGCCCTCCTCGCCGCCCGAGACGCCGAGCCCCATGAAATGCAGCCCGAACTGGTCGAGCTCGGCCTGGCGTCTTCTCGTGTCCATGAACCAGGAGTTGCCGCCGTCGATGACTATGTCTCCCTTTTCCAAAAAGGGCCGAAGCTGGCGGATGACGGCGTCCACCGCCGAGCCCGCTTTAATCATGAGCAGAATGGGGCGGGGCCGCTTGATCGACTTGACGAAACCCTCGAGGGTCTTGGCGCCCACGAACTTCTTGCCCCGGTTCTGGGACATAAACTCCGAAACCAAAGAGGAGGTCCGGTTATATACGGCGACCTCGAAACCTTTTTCCTCGACGTTCAGCGCCAGGTTCCGGCCCATCACCGCGAGCCCGATCAGGCCGACGTCGGCCCGGGCCGATAAAGAGGTTGAAGCGCTCATCTCGATTTTCCCCCCACGCCAAAACGCCCCGCAAAGGCGGCTCGATTCCCTCAAGATATCCCGCTATTAAGATAGCCCATCCAGTTGTTTATACAACCTATCGGGCCGAAAACTCAAGCAAAAACAAAAAAGGACCCAATGGGTCCTCTAATTATTAAATGCTCCCAAGGGGACTCGAACCCCTGTTTCCGGATTGAGAGCCCGGCGTCCTAGACCTCTAGACGATGGGAGCACAATTTAAAAAACGGGCAAACTTCGCCCGAAAATCTCATGGCTGAGGGACCAGGATTCGAACCTGAACTGCCGGGGCCAGAACCCGGTGTCCTGCCATTAGACGATCCCTCACCAGCTATTTCAATTATACAACCGATTTCCCGATTGTCAACAGCCGCCGAGGCCATGGCCCGAGCGTACTTTGCCGCCAAATACCGGGAAAAGACGGCGTAAGAGCGGATTATGGGCCGAACGTAGCGGCGAATATTCACGGGCCGGGCCCGATCGTTGTAAAAAGGCCACAGATATTTATTGTACTTTGCCCGTGAAAAATCTTGGGTTAAAAAACTAGCCCCTTCAATTAATCGCCAATTTATAAGACTTTTCTAGTTTTGACCTTTTGTTCAAGGCCCATGGGACTAAGGCTTTGGCGCCGGGCTTGCTCTTATCCAGGTCAAGAGCAAAAAAACAAACTACCGGCGCCGGGTGGATTAGGGAACGTAATAAGCGCCGGGCGGGAGGGCAAAAAAATGAAGAAAGTAAAAACGGGAATCTTGTTATTTTCGGTAATATCCTCGCTTTTTCTGGCGCTTGGATGCTCGGTCCACGGCGAGGCGGATTTCGACGACGACGACTGCTGCCCCAAGCCTCGTCCCGTCACCGAAAACTGGAGGACCATCGGGGAGTCCCTCGACGACCTGGAGGTGGGACTTGAATGCCCGGGCGGCGACGATTATAGCGACGTGGATTATAACTGGGAGACGATCGAGCTCGATTACCGGGACAACGATCTGGTGGACGCCCGCCTGGCCGTCGCCCTGACCAACTCCGGCGATGAAGACACTCGAGCGTGGGTGTCCCTTTGCGACAACCACGGGTGCTCGGACGCGGTGGACCTCCTCCTTCATTCCGGCGAGGTCTTCTCCCTCAAGGTCGATAACCCGGTGCTGGACGAGATGCTCAGCCAGTTCGACTCCTGCCTGGACAGGTACGGAACGCGCTGCGACTTTGAATATGACCTTCAGGTGAACCTGGGGCAGGAGAATACCTGCTCCCCCGTGACCCTCGAGTACCACTTCGAGGGCAAGAGCATAATTAACTGATACGACCTAACCCACCCCTTGCCGGCGCCTCGGGCTCCTGCCCAGCTCGAGGCGCCTCCTCCTTTCCGGCCGGAACGCGCGCGTGGATTCAGCCTCAGTCGTCGCGGGACAAATCGGGCCGGGCGGCGCCTCCGGATAAAGCCCGCATGGTTTGCAGGATGGCCTTGATATTCTCGCGGGCGTCTTCGTTACCGGGGTCCGCCGCGAGCGTCATCTGGAACCAGCGAAGGCTCTCGTCAAGGTCGCCGCTCCACTTGAGGGCGTTGGCGTAATTGTAGATGGCCCGGGGTTTGCCGGGAGATTTGGAAAGGCCGTCGCGGTAAAGGGACAACTCGCCGGACCAGTCGCGGTTCCGTTCCTGGGTCAGCAAGGTCAGGCAAATAACGGCCAGGGCCGCGGCGATAGGGGCCACTTTTTTTATCGCGCCTGACCCTCGCCCGATCCATTTATAAAGAAAAAGAACCAAGGCGGGAAAGATCATGGCCAACGCCGCGTAGGCCCGGTCCTCTTTAACCGCGTCCCCCAGTGGAATGACGGAGGTGGGCAAAAGAGATATCCAGGTAAGGAGGAAAAGCGCCAAGGCCCAGGGCAAAGGCCCGGCTTGGCGAGGAGTGAATAGAAATTCCTTCCAATTGACTGGGGCCTTTTTTTCCCGTTTGTCGGTGGGCCCGTCGGGGCTTTTGAGCGTGGTCCTGATAATTTTGATAATCGCGTAAAGCGCCGCGGCGATGACGGCGGCGTTCAGCGCGGCAAAGGCAAAGTCGGCGGGGGGCGAGGGAAGAAAGTGGTAGTCGAAGTTGAGGTTGACGGGGAAAAAGATTTTAACCACGTAAAGCCAAAGCGCCCTTTGCTCGAGGCTGAAATATATGGGCAAGGGCAACAGTTCATCGGGCCGGGCGGTCAGGATGACCGTCCAGGCGGACCGGAGGGCCGCGTAGGCCGCGGCCGGCAAAAGTCCCAAAAGAGATGAAAAATCCAGCCGGCCCCTCGCGAGGTCAAGTATGAATAATATTACGGGCAAGACCGCGGCCGTCTCCTTGCAGAACAGGGCGAGTACGTAAAAAAGAAGGGCGAGAAAAAGCCTCTTTTTCGATCGGCCCTCGCCAAGCCAGAAGTAGGTCGCCACGAGACAAAAAAGAAGGGCCATGAGCGAGAAGCGGGCGGTGACGTAATTGACCGTCTCCGTGGCCAAAGGATGGACCATGAAGGCGGCGGCGGCCAAGGCGGCGGCCTCGGCCGGGGAGCCAAGCCGCTTGAGGACCAGGAAGAGCGCTATTCCGTTCGCGGCGTGTAGGATCAGGTTGAAAAGCCTGAAGGGCAGGGCCGGCGGCCTGGGGAAGGCCAGTCCTCTTTCCCGGTCAAGAGACAAGGGCGTGGTTTTTCCAGTCAGCGGGTCTTTATAAACGGGGACCAGACGGGGCGTCTCGATATTGCCGATGGAAGTCATTTTGGCGTCGACGAAGGGAAGGACCTCTGCGGCCCTTTTCGGCGAGCCGGGCCATTCGGGCGCGTGCAGTGCGTGCTGGAGGGCGAAGGTCAAGTTGACCATGGCCCGGAAGGGGTTTTCCATGATGACCGTCGCGATCGAGGGGTCCTGAATTTTTTCGTTGTTCAGGATGGTTACCCGGTCGTCGAACAGGAAGGTCATGGAGCGGGCGGGGTAATAAAGAGGCGCCAGCAGCGCCGCGGCCAGACAAAGGATAAGGACCGGGGCCCGGGCGCGGGCGTTCCGGTCCCGAGAAGCTTTGGGTTTTTTCCCCATCCTCAAGCCAGGGAGAACCCCGATCTCTCGCGCAGCCTGAAATATTGGTCGGAGACTGAAAAGGCTAAAAGCTCGATGACGTCGGGGTGTTTTTCCCATACGGCCATTTTTTCCTCGAGGGAGTTGTATTTGACGTTGGCGTATTTGGGATCCGTCTTGACGATGGCGTCGAAGGCCGCGGTCACGTCTCCACAGACCAGCAGCCCGGCCCGGTTGGCGGTATGGTCCATGGCCTTTCTCCACCGGGCGGGGTCGGTCTCGGCCACTTCCTGGGAGAACCTTGGACTGATGGCCTCCACCTGGGCCTTGACCTTTCTCGCGTTCCAGGGGATAAGCTTTTTGCTGAGTTTCCTTTTTTTCTCCACCTCCTGGGGCGGCATGCCGGGTATGTTGAGCTGGAGGTTGGGATCGAAAGCCAGGGCGACCAGACAAAGCTGGGCGATGACCTTGTCGGGCGGAAAGTGCATGGCCAGGGAATGGCGGTCCACCAGGTGCTCGAGGGCCCGGCCCATAACGAAGCGCTGCTCGTGAGGAGTGAATTTTTTAAACCACTCCGTGCTGACGATAAGGGCCGGAGGCGATCCATGCACGACCTGCGGAGGCGCCGCCTGCGGCACGAGGTACATGTCCAGGTCCTCGACGCCGAGGTTATGGGCAACGTCGGCGGCCAGGTCCTTAAGAGGAGACTCGGACGAACCGTCGAGCTTGTATTGCTTTTTGGCCCCGAACTTCTCGAGGGGCGGCGGGAAAATCTTGGTCATCTGATCGGCCATGGCCAAAAGCATGTCCCGCAGCGGGCCTCTTTCGTCGGGATGAACCATTTGTCCCTCCCGCTCGATGTCGGGAAGTATCTTCTGGCTCGAGCGGAAAGCCTTGGCCTTGTTGGCCTCGTAAAAAAGGTCCTCCTCGTAGTCCAGGGAGTCGAGGAGCTTTAGGATCGAGTAAAGACAGAACTGGGCGTCAAGTTGGCGCTTTTCCTTGTAGATGTTGGCCAGGTCCCGGTACGTCTGCTTGCGCCAGGGCTGCATCCGGATGAGGTTCAAGTTCTCCGCCTTGGCCTGGTCCACGAACTTGGGATCGGAAACGTAAATGGCGGCCAGCTCGGAGCGGGCCGTCTCGTTTTCCGGCTGGATTTTAAGGACCTGCTGGAAGTTGATGATGGCCCTTTCCTTGTTCTCCGTGTGGTCACGATAGACCTCGCCCAGCTTGTAGTAAAGATTGATCAGGGAAGGGTGTTCCTCCGGCGGGACCAGACGGATGAAGTTCTCGCTGGTGGAAATGTACTTGTCCCATTCCTCGAGCTTCAAGTAAATGTCTCCCAACGACTGCATGGAGGGAACGTGCACCTGGTCGATGGCCAGGGCGGCCTCGAACTGGGTCCTGGCTTTCTCCAGGTCGTTAAGGCCCTCGAAGTAGACCCGGCCCAGGGAGTGGTGGTTTTCCACCAGCCTCATGCTGTCCGTCTCGAGGTCGATCATGTGAAGCAGGGCGTTCTCGGCCTCGGGCCAGCTCTGGCGGCGAAGGAAAATCCTCGAAATCCTGTCCCAGCCGTGAAGATGGGTGGGAAGGACCTTGACGGCGGCCTGGAAGTGAGCCAGGGCGCTGTTTTCCTCGCCCAGCTTGTCCTCCAGCACCTCGCCCTTTCCCACCAGGCCGTCGGCCTGGGCCTCGGAGGAGGGCGCCGCCTGGATCATGCGGTCGAAGGCGGCCAGGGCGTTCTTCCATAATTCTTGGCGGCAATAAAGGTCGACCAGCTTGGTAAGGGCCGGAAAATCCTTGGGCCTGATCTCGAGGGCCTTCTCGTAAGCCTCGGTGGCCTTGTCCAGCTTGTCCTGCTTCTCCTCGATTTCTCCCTTCCGGACGTAAAGAGGGAAAGCCGCCTCGAGGTCCTGGGCCGCCGTGACCACGGCCAGGAGACGGTCGGTAAAGCTCGAGGCCTCGGCCCACTTTTTCTTCTGGGTGTAAATATCGGACAGGCGCTCGAGGGGAGGCCTGTAATCCGCCGCCAATCCAACCGACGAGTGGTACCTGGACATGGCCGCGTCAACGTCATCGCCCCGCTCGGCGCACCACCCGGCCTTGTGGAAGACCTCGGCGCCCTTCTCGTCGGTCTCGGAGTCGACGCTTTCGATCCAAATCTCGTAGAGCGGCCTTGCGTCTGCCCATCTTTCGGACTTGTAATATATTTCGGACAGGGGCTTCACGGAGGGAAGATACTTGCCGTCGATGGCGAGCGCCCGCTCGTAGGCCCCGGCGGCCTGCTTTTCGTCTCCCAGCTTATGCTCGAGAATCTGGCCGGCCTCGGTGAATATCTCGAGCTTGCGTGAGGCCTCGCCGACGATCTTTTCCTCCCGGAGCAGCATCTTGACCACGTCGGGCCATTGTTCCCGCTTCTCGTAGATGGACTTGGCCAGGAAAACGGGGCGGGTAGCGTGGTCGTCGATGGCCATGGCGCGGCCGTAGACCTCGAGGGCTCCGTCGTCGTCGGTCAGCTTGGTCTCGAGGGTTTGTCCGGCCTTGCAGAGTATCTCGACCGCCCGAGGTTTGTCCCGCGCCACCAGCTCGGCCAACTCCCGCGACCTCTCGACGAACTCTGGGTCCTTTCCGGTCCGCTCGTATAAGGAAACCAGGGCCTCGAGGCCGGGAACGTTTTGAGAGTCGATCGAGCGCACGCGCTCCCAACTGGAGATGGCGTCCTCGAGCCGCTCGAGCTTCTCGTCCCACAGGGAGCCTATGCGGCCGAAGTAGTCTATCTTGCCCTGGTCGTCGGCCCGGGCGGCCAGCCGCTCGAGGGTGTCGATCAACTCCTCCCACCTGGAGGCCGCCTCGAACAGGCGCTCGAGGGTAAGTAGAACGGAACGCCTTTCAGGGTCGAGGTCACGGGCGACGATCAAATGCTCGATGGCCCGGCCCGGGTCGCCCAGGTGTTCCTCCACGATCTTGGCCACCCGCTCGTGAAGAACGGCCTTGTCCGAGTCGGCCTCGAGCTTTTCCGCCTGGCTGACCAGTATCTCGATCAGCTCCTCCCAGCGCTGCTCGCGCTCGTAGAGCCGCTCGAGCTCGCTCAGGGTCTCGAGCCGGGCGGGATCGAGATCAAGGGCCTCCCGCAGCATGGCGATGGCCCGGTTGGGGTCCTGGAGTTTTTCGTCCAGCGTCCGGGCGGCTCGAAAGAGGAGGTCGATCTTGCCCGAGGTCTCCCCGGTGACGTCCTTGAAGGCGACCAGGGCCGCCACCATGTCCTCCCACCTGCCCTTGGCCTCGAGAAGGCGAACCAGCTCGGAGTGGCTCTCGGCGCGGTCGGGAACAAGACGGAGCACGGCCTGCTGGCACTTGATCGACTCGTCCAGCGCCTGGAAGTGTTCCTCGTAATGGCGGGCCAGGCGAAGGTACGTCTCGATCTGGACTTCCTTTTCCTTGCGAAGAGGAAGCTCGGTCAGCATCATCCGGATAAGCTCGCCCCACTGTCCCGCCTTCTCGTACATGAGCGACAGCTCGCGCATGATGGGCGCGGACTTGGGCTCCTTGGCCAATACCTGGCGAAGGGCCGCGATGCTTTCCTCGTTCGCGCCCAGCTCGTCGCGAAGCACGCCCGCCAGCCTGAGCCGCACCGAGGTACCGTAGTCCTCGGGAAGTATCTTGAGGGCCCGGGCGAGAAGCTGGGGCCTTTCCTGCTTGTCGTCGCTCCAGACGGAGGCCAGCCAGGCGCCGCGCAGGGCATCGGCCTCGGCGCCGGGTACCTCCTCGAGGGCCTTCATGGCGCGGGCCATGCCGGACGGGTCGATCTTGCCGTCGGGGCCGGCTATCTCTCCTCGCGCCCAGGCGGCCTCCCAGGCCACCGCCTTCTTATGCTCGTCCGCCAGCCGGCTCGAGAAGTCCTCGAGCAGGCTCATGTACTTGCTCCAGTAGCCCGCGAGCTGGGCCAGGTCGATCATGGGCAGGTAAAGGTGAGGCTCCCGCATGAAGCTGACCCGCGCCTTCTCGCAGGCGGCCCAGGAGTCGGTCAACTCGCCCAGCACCTCCCGGGCCGAGGCCATGCGTAAAAGCCGGGCCCCGCGGAGCACGCCCTCCGAGCCGGACTCGGCCAACTCTTGCGCCATGCCCGCGTAGGGTGCAAGCTCGCCCTTTTGATAATGGACCCGGCGCAGGGAGTCCATGCCGAACGCGTGTTTGCCCGCGGCCAGGGACTTGTAAATGGCGAAGGCCTGGTCGGCTTTGTCCAGCCGGACCTCGTAGAGCCACCCGAGCCGGGACTTGAGCTCGGCCGCCATTTTCTCGTCCTTGGCGTTCTCGCTCATCCGGGCCACGGCCCCCGCCAGGTTCTGCCAGCTCGAGTTTTTGCGGCTGAGGCGGGCGATGGCGGCCAGTGCCCCCTGGTCGGCGGGATCGACCTTCATAATCTCGCCGAAGATGGCGAAGGCCTGGTCTTCCCGGCCCAGTTTCTCGAGGTTGATAAGGGCCAGCCAGGTCTGGTAGAACTTTTTTACCGCCGGGTCCGTGACCATCTTGGCCGAGGCGGTCATGACCTTGGCCATGTTGGCGAAGTCCCGGTTCATGTGGTACATGCGGGACATGGCCTGGAGGATGGGAAACTGGCTGGGAGGGGTCTCGAGGGCCTTCATGTAGGCGGCGAGAGCCATGTCCTGGTTTCCCATCTTATGGGTGGCCAACTCGGCCTTGCGCAGCAAAAGGCCCTGCCTCTCGCGGGGATCGGCGACGCGTCCCAATTCGCGGTCGATGGCCTCGATGGCCTCCTGGTGCGCGCCGGCCCTGACCAGGGACTCGATGACCCAGGCCCCGGCGAAGAGGTCTTCGGGCGCGGTTTCCATCCAGCTCGAGGCGGCCTCGACGGCGGCCTCCGGGTCGCTCAGGTCGTCGAGCAGGGTCCTGGCCCGGTCGGCCAGATAAAATGAGCGCTCGGCCGGGTCCTCGATCAGGCCGGCCATGCGGGCGTCAAGGTCGGCCCGCAACTCGGGAGGTCCGGTTTCCATGGCCCTTAGGGCCGCCTGATAAAGGGCGGGGAAAAAGTCGGGCCAGGTCTCGAGGATGGCCTGAATTTCCTTGTCGGCCCCCTCGGGGTCTTCCAGGCCGTCCGCCCTTAGCCGGGCCAGGCTGAGCCTGAGTTGGGCGGGCGGGGTCTCGCCCGCGGCGAGTATTTCCTCGACCGCGGAGGCGAGGTGATTCGCCGCCTTGTCCCATTCCTTTTTGCCCTCGGCGATTTCGTATAAAGACAGGCTAGAGAGGAGGGCGCCCTCCTTCTCGCCGGCTTTTTCGTACCAGCCGCGGGCGCCTTCGCCGTCCTGGAAGCGGAACTCGCAAATCTGGCCCAGCCGGAAGGCGCAGGAGCCGGAGAAGGCGGGGTCGGCCCCGCATAGCTCGAAGAGCCTCTCGTAATTTTGCTTTACTCCCTCCCAGTCCCCGGCCCTGAGGGCGAGAGTGAGCTTGATCCAGACCGCCTGGGTCAGCCGAGCGTTCTCCGCCAGCAGGCCGTCGAGCACGGCCTGGGCGTCGCCTATCCTTCCCAGCCGGAAGGCCAGTATCCTGGCTTTCTCGAGCTTCAAGGAGGTCGCGTCCCATCCGCTTCCCGCCCCGAGTTCCTCGTCGAGCAGGGACGCCGCGGCTTCCCAGTCTCCCCGCCGCCAATGGATTTCCATGCGGTACTGGCGGGCCAGCCGCAGCCAGAGCGCGTCGCCCTCGACCTTGAGAAAGCAGTCCAGGGCCTTGTCGTCGTCGCCCGCCTTCATGGCGGCGGCCCCGGCGCGGCAGTTGTAGCCGGCTTTCTCCGCGGGACCGGCCACGGCCTGGGCCTGCCCGAGCAGGGCGTCGGCCAGGCCGGACCAGTTCTTGGAGGAATGGCATTCCTCCTCCACGATTCTCCATTTTAATAGATCAGCGCCGGACGAGCCGTCCATGGTCAAATCCTTTCCTTGAGGGGCCGATAAAGTCTCGGCCCGACGCCCGTCCCGCTCGGCGAGTAAAGGTCGTTTTTCTCGCTCCGCGTTCACGGGCCTTTTTCATCAACGGATTGTCAAGATATCCCGCCGCTAGCCGGCGAGGGGAGCCGTCGGACGAGACGCCGTTATTTGCGCTATTGCTCGGTGAGAAGCTGAAAAACAACCTGGTACAGGCGCTCGGCGAATTCCTCGGGTGACGACCCCGTGCCCTTGTTAATGTACTTGGCCGGCTTGCAATATTTAAGAACCTTTTTAAAAGTGTCGTCACATTTATACGAAGTGAAGAAGAGGATGGGGGTCGGTCTTTTCTTCCCATAGCCCTTCTCGATGGCTCGAAAGATGACGGCGGCGTTAATGCCGTTTAAAATCGGCATGTTGACGTCAAGGATGACGAGGGAAATAGGCTTGTTCGACTTGACGCGGTTTACCACCGTCTCGATGAATTCCTCGCCGTTTTTCGAGGCGTCCACCGTCTTGGAAATCTTCTTGTCCTGGAGCATGCGGGTGACGGTCTTTAAAAGAAGCGCGTTATCCTCGGCCGCCACCACGTGCTGGAGGGTCTTAAGGCTGGTTTGTTCCTCGGCGGCCTCCTCATGCAGGATCAGCCCGCAAACGGAGCAGTGCTTGATCTCGTCGCCCTCCGAGAGCATGACAAAATACTCGACCTTTTCTCCGCAGCTTGGACAATATAGTTTATCCGAATCCGCCGCCAATCCATATACTCCCGATATTCAGAGAATCCCCCCGCCGCAAATGCCCCGGAGGGTAGCGCACTTCAATCATATCGTATTTGTTTTCCATGTCAAGAACATATGGTTATCGAGGGCCGCCCGACATGTCTCTCGCCGCTCGTTCCGGGCGAATTTTTACCGGCCCGGCCGACCTCCCGGGACCCCGCCGTCTTCCTCGATCGGTTAGTAATTCTCCGCCTATTCTGCTACCATTATCGCCGTGTTTACGCTGGAACAGCGGATTGGAAGGATACTTATCGTCAGGATGAGCGCCATTGGCGACGTGATACTCACGTTGCCGGTGGTTGAGGCCCTTGGCGAGAGGTTTCCCGAGGCCGAAATCGATTACCTGGTGAAATCCGAGTACGCGGAGATACTGGCGGGACATCCTCGCCTTAACGACCTGATTGTCTTCGACAAATCCAAGGGTTTCGCCGAATACCGGCAACTGGTAAAGCGGGCGCGGAAAAGACGCTACGACCTTATCGTTGACCTGCACTCGAACCCGAGGAGCATGTACCTTAGGCTCTTCGCCGCTCCGGCCATGAGCCGGGTGTACCGCAAAAGGGTGGCCGAGCGCCTTCTCCTCAAGTGGTTCAGATGGGACCTTTTACATGACGCGCCCCCGGTGGCGGACAGGTATTTCACCGCCCTCGAGGACTTCGGCATAGTCCGCGACGGCCGGAGACCCAGGATATTCATTCCCGCGGAAGACAAGGAAAAAGCGGACAAGACCCTGGCCGCGGCCGGGGTACCCGAGGGAGCCGATATTCTGGCGCTGGCCCCGGGCGCGAGCTATAACACCAAAAAATGGCCCGCGTCCCATTTTGCCCGGGCGGCCCTCGAGCTTTGCCCTCCCTCGCGAACGGTCGTTCTTCTTGGAGGGCCGGGGGATAGGCGGGAGACGGACGAGGTGAAAACCACGCTGGCCGAAAGCGGGACCCGGGCGGCGGACCTGTCCGGCCGGATGACCCTCATGGGCAGCGCCGCCGTTATCTCCAGATCTTCTCTTTTACTGACCAACGACTCGGGCCTTATGCACGTGGCCGACGCCCTGGACAAGCCCCTGGTGGCGGTCTTCGGGCCCACCAGCCGGGAGCTCGGGTTTTTTCCCCTGGGCCCTGGCTCGAGGGTGGCCCAGGTCGAGGGCCTCGAGTGCCGGCCCTGCTCGCTTCACGGCGACGCCCGCTGTCCCCTTGGCCATCACCGGTGCATGAAGGAGTTAGGCCCCGAGAGCGTGGCGGCCCTGGCCCGGGAGGCCATGGGGAACGCACATGCCTGAGCCGCTCTCCTTTTCGGGCCGGGCCTTCAAGCTCCTGTACAGCGGACTCGCGGCCCCCGTCATTATGGGGGCTTATAAAACCTGGTCCCTCCATGACCATAAGGCCCTCGAGTTCTTCAAGGAACGGGAGGGCATGCTCGAGGAACTGGCCGGCGCCCTGGAAGGCTCGGCCGATGGGGTCCCGACGGTCCTTTTTCACGCCGCCTCAGTGGGAGAGCTGCTCCAGGTCATGCCGGTCATGAGACAAATGGCCGAGAAGGGCGAACCGGTTTTCTCCATACTTAGCTATACCTCGCCATCGGTAACCAGGAACCGGCCCAAACGCATAGCGGCCAACGTTATAACTCCATCTCCGCTGGACCGGCCCCGCCAGGTTTCGCGCTTCCTGGATATTACCGGACCCGACCTGATCGTTTTTTCCACCTATGACGTCTGGCCGGGAATGGTTTACGGGGCCCTCGAGCGGGGCATACCCATGGCCCTGGTCAACGGGTCATTGCCCCCCAACTCGGGCAGGCTCAAGTTCCCGGCGCGGGCCTTCATGAAAAGCGTGTACGGCCCCCTCGGCCGGGTGGGCGCGGTCACCGAGGCCGACGCGGGACGTTTCGAGTCCCTCGGCGTTTCGCCTTCCCGGATAAGGGTGACGGGCGACTGCCGGTTCGATCAAACCATGGCGAGGTGCGAGGCGGTAAGAGACGACGACCCGGATATCTCGATGGTCCCCAGGTTCGGCTTTACCCTGGTGGGCGGCTCGACCTGGCCCGAGGACCTGCGCCTCCTTCTTCCCCCCCTTTGCGCTCTTATGAAAAACCGGCCCGAGCTGGGCGCCATCCTGGCCCCGCACGAGATGGACGAAAGTGAAATGGGCAAGATGGAGAGAACCCTCGAGGGGGCCGGCCTCAAGACGGTCCGCTACTCGGCGCTAAAAAAGGGGAATCCGGCGTGTGAGTCTCGGGTGGTGGTGGTCGACGCGCTGGGGGTCCTTTACAAGCTTTACAAAAAGGGAGACCTCGCCTACGTGGGAGGAGGCTTCGGCAAGGGCGTCCATAACGTGATGGAGCCGGCGGGCATGGGTCTTCCCGTGTTTTTCGGACCGAACAATAAAAACAGCGCCGAGGCCCAGATCATGATGGGAGAGGGGGCCGCCCGGCCGGCGCGGGGCGCGGGCGAGGTGGAGAGCATACTGAGGGAGTACGTCGAGAGCCCGGAGCGGGCGAAAAAGGACGGGGGCCTGGCCCTGTCGATCATGAAAAGGAACGAGGGCGCTACGGCCGGCACGGTCGAGATGGTAAGAGAGCTTCTTTGCCGGCGAAGGCCTGGAATATAAAAGAATCCCGGGAGGTAATAATGGCCAGATTGAACGTCAGGGAAATAAAAACGGGCGACCAGTTTACGGGTTTTTATCTGGTCAAGTCCAAGCGGCAACTTACCACCAGGGCGGGCAAGCCCTACCTGGACCTGGACGTGGCCGACGCCACCGGCTCGGTCAACTGCAAGGTCTGGGACGACGCGGAGAACTTTTCCTCCATGTTCGGGCGGGGCGACGTGATCAAGATACGGGCCTCGGCCGAGGAGTTCCAGGGCAAGCCCCAGCTCAAGATATTCGAGCTCCGTCCCCTCCAGAAGGGGGACGAGGTGGACATGAGCGACCTTATCCGGACCACTCCCTACAACGTGGAGGAGATGCTGGATTATTTAAGGGGCGAGATCGGGTCGATGAAGGACCCCGACCTGGCGGGCCTGATGTCGTCATTTTTCGGGGACGAGGAATTCGTGGAGGAGTTCTCGAGGGCGGCGGCGGCTCGGAACGTTCATCACGTCTATAGGGGAGGTCTTCTCGAGCACACGGTGAAGGTGGTGAAGACCTGCATGTTCGCGGCGGACGCGTTGTATCCCGGCCAGGTCGATCGTGATCTCCTTTTCGCGGGGGCGGTCCTCCACGACGCGGGCAAGACGCGGGAGTTGGACTCGGAGATGGAAATTTCCTATACCACCGAGGGCTACCTGGCCGGACACCTCATGCTCGGCGTCATGATGACGGCGGAAAGGGCCAGGTCCATACCCGGCTTTCCCGAGTCCAGGCTCCTCGACCTCCTCCATGTCATCATCAGCCACCACGGCGAAAAGGAATGGGGCAGCCCCGTGGTTCCCATGACCGCCGAGGCCATGATCGTGCATAACGCGGACAACCTTGACGCCAAGACCCAGATAGCCCTGACCGCCATCTCCGAGGACCCCAACCAGGAGGAAAACTTCACCCAGTACCACCGCTTATTGGGAAGGCATTTTTACAAGGGCGGACGAGGGGTAGAAGGCGTAGATTGAGGCTGCGGCCCTCCGCCATATACGTTTTCAATCCTTCGGCTTGCTTCAGGCGTCCGTAACCTTGGCCCGTCCGGTTTCTAAGATACCGCGTGGGGTACCATGGGGGTAGGTACAAGGCGTGGGAGATCGCGCTGAAAAAGTGGAAGAAAAAGTTGTTTAGCGCCCGGTGGTACGGCGTCTTGATCGGCGCCGCGAGAAAAGGGCGTCCCTATATGAGACGCCCTTTCGATTTCGTGGGGCTATTATTACAAGTACTTATTGAACCATTCGACCGTTGCCTCCATGGCCTCCTGGGTATATTTTTCGCCGTGCATGGTGTCGAAGCCGTGGCCGGCGCCCTTGGCGGTGTAAAGTCCGGTGGGGAGCCCGAGGTCCACCAGCTTTTGGGACATTTGCAGGGAGTCCTTGTAGAGGTCGAACCCGTCTTCGTCGCCGCAGATGAAATAGCTGGGCGGGTCTTTCTCGTCCACCTGGTTTTTGGGGGAGACGTGCTTTAGGATTTCCTCGATTTCCTTGTCGTCCCTGGTTTTGAGGCCGTACCATTTGACGTACTGTTTAATGGTGAGCTGGGGGCGGTGGAGGGCGAGCATGCTCTCGAGGTCGTAGACCCCGTAGAAGAGCACGGCGGCCTTGACGTCGGAATCGAGGGTCGAGTTTTGCTTGTCCGTGGGCTTGAAATAGGGATCGTCGCTGGCCCATGCCACCATGGAGGCCAGGTGTCCGCCGGCCGATCCGCCCATGATACCGACCCGATCGGGGTCTCCGCCGTATTTGGCTATGTTTTCCTTGACCCATATGACCGCGGCCATCACGTCCTCGACCTGGGTCTGGATGGGGTAATCGGGGAGCATGCGGTAGTTCACGCTCACGGCCACGAAGCCGCGGTTGGCCATGTACCTGGAGCGGAACAGGGAGTTGGGCGCCCTTTTGTCTCCCACTTCCCAGGCGCCGCCGTGGACGTTGATCACCACCGGTATCTGGCCGTCGTGGTCGTTCCAATACACGTCAAGCGTCAGTTCCTCGTGACCCGTGACGTTCATGGCGTACGGGATATCCAGTTCCTCGTGGCCGCGCTTCGCGCCTGCGCTCTCGATGGGACCGTACTTTTTGAAGGCCTTCTTGGCCCGCCGGTGGTCCGCCATCTCCGCGCTCTTCTTGACGCAACCCGCCGAAAGCGCCAAGGCCAAGGCGAGACAAATGGCAAAATTTAATTTGATTCTCATAATCTTCTCCTCGCATCCCCGCGAATTTTGGGACGTATTATAGCTTCTTTCGTAAAGGAATCAAAAATTGACGGTGCCAAATCCGGATCGGTCCAATTTCGCGGGTCCCGGCAAGGGGCGCTTATTCGGAGCGCAGGGCCCGTACGGGCTCGAGGCTCGCGGCCCTTATAGCGGGGTAGATGCCGAACGCGAGGCCGGTGACGAGGGCGGCGGAGGCGGAAAGGACAATGGCCCGGGCGGATATTACGGCCTCCCAGTTGCCCCATCCCGAGACAAGCTCGGACACGGCGGCCCCCAGTCCGACCCCGAGAACGGCCCCCGCCCCGGAGAGGATGACGGCCTCGGCCAGGAACTGGTGGAAGATATCCAGGCCCGAGGCGCCCACGGCTTTCCGTATGCCGATCTCGGGGGTCCTTTCCGTGACGGACACGAGCATTATGTTCATGATGCCCACCCCGCCCGTGACCAGGGCCACCGCCGCCAGGCTGATGAGCAGGGCCGTCAGGGTCTTGTTGACGCCGGCGAAGGCCTCGATCATCTCTCTTTGATCGATCACGTGGAAGTCGAGCCGGTCCTTGCCCGCTCCGGGAGGAAGGCGGTGGCGTCTTCTAAGGAGGGACACGAGCCTTTCCTCGACGGAACTCATGTCGTCCTGGGAAGGGCATAATACGGCTATGGCGTGGAGGTGGTCGGTACCGATTACCCGGGTCATGGCCGTTTGGAGGGGCGTGACCACGAGCTGGTCCGGATGAAACCAGCCCATGTCCCCCTTGGACTCGAAGGTCCCTATTACCCTGAAGTTATGGCCTGACAGCTTGAAGGTCTTGCCCACCGGATCGAGGTCGCCAAAGAGGCGACGGCTCGCGGCGGGGCCGATCACGGCCACCTTTGCCCTTCCCCTGTCCTCGGCGGGCGAGAAGAAACGTCCCCGCGCCGGCTTGAAGTTGCGGGCCTTGATGAAGCCGGGAGCGGCGCCCACGACGGGAGCGTTGAAGGATTTTCCTCCTGCCCGAACCTCGAGGTTGGCTATCACCTCGGGGCTTGCCACGACCCCTCCGATTTCCTCCTCGAGGGCGGCGGCGTCGGAAAGGGTAAGGCTATCTGTCCTGCCCCTCCCTCCGGAGGCGGGGCCGGGAAGCACGATGAGCAGCCTCGAGCCCAGGACCTCGATCTGGGCGGCCACCGACCGCCTCGAGCCCTCGCCCGCGGCGATGACGGCGATGACGGCGGCCACGCCGGTGACCACGCCGAGTATGGTGAGAAGCGACCTGAGCGGATGCAGCGCGAGCGACGACAGGGCCCCGGCCAGGACCTCGGAGGACCTCATGCTCGTTCCCCTCCCGCGGCGGCCTAGAGTCCCTCCACGTAGGCCTTCTTGATGACCTGGTCCTCGAGGGGCTTGTCGTTGGCGTCGGTCTCGACCTGGCCGATAAGCTCGGCCGCCTGCATGCCCTGCACGATCTGTCCGAACACGGTGTACTTGTCGTCAAGGAAAGGCTGGGGAGCGAGGCAGATATAGAACTGGCTGCCGGCCGAGTCGGGGTCGCTTCCCCTGGCCATGGCCACCGTGCCCTGGAGGTGTTTTCTCGAGTTGAACTCGGCCTTGATGGTATAGCCCGGACCGCCCATGCCGTCGTTGGTGGGAGAGCCGCCCTGGATCACGAACCCGGGCACCACGCGGTGGAAGATAAGGCCGTCGTAGAAATGACTCTGGGCCAGCACGATAAAATTACGGCACGTCTCGGGCGCGTCAATGGGATAGAACTTGAAACGGATGGAACCCTTGTCCGTCTCGATCACGGCCGTAAGCTCCTCCATCTTCTCGGCCGACAGGTCCGCCGCCCTGGTCCGCCACAGCTCGCGGAGTACCTCCTTGGCCCTCTGCACGTTGGCCCCCGCCGGGTAACTCGAGACGTAAGCCTCGTAGGCCTCGAGGGACCCGGTTTCCTCCGCCTCGTCCCAAATCTGGACCTCGGTCATACCCTCGTAGGACTTCACCTCCGGGGTCTTGCCGGGGGGACCGTCGGCGGGTTTTCCGCACATTTTCTCGCACCCGCAAAGGCCGGCCGTCGCGACAAGCGCGATAATGATGGACGCGAATTTGATTCTCATGAAAGCCCTCCTTTGGCTAACGGCCCCGCTCGTGTCGCCCGGGCAAGGCCGCCATTCTCCCGGGATATCCAATTTCCGTGTCAGTACTCCGCCAGGGAGTCTCCTTGCTCCAGGTCCTCGCCCACTTGGAAGAGCTCGGACTGGATGGCCTTGCGCTCCTCGTAAGCTTCCCTGATTATCCGGTCCATGTCGATCCCCAGGACCCTGGTCTCGACTATGCGGATGGGAGAGAGGGGAAAGGTAGTGGGCCTTCCCTCACGCTCCTGGGTGGGGACCCTCGAGATTTTTTCCAGCGTTTCCAGGCCATCGGTAACTTCCCCGAACACGGTAAAGCGGCCGTCGAACTCGGGGACGTCCCGCAAGCAGACGAAGAACTGGCTGCCCGCCGTGTCCGGGTCGATGGGAAGACGCCACATCGAGACCCTGCCCCGCAGGTGCTTGAGGTCGTTTGGTTCCATTTCAATCATGTAGCCGGGACCGCCCAGACCGTCGCCCATGGGGTCGCCCATCAGCACCATCGAGTCGGCCTGGACCCGGTTGACCACCAGACCCTTGTAAAAGCCCGCGTAGGCCAGGGCGATAAGGTTCCGAGCGTGATTGGGAGCGGCCTCCGGATAAAAGGAAAATTTGAAGGAGCCAAGAGAGGTCTCGATCTCGACCCGGGCCGCGGCCAGTTGCTCGAGGCTAAGGTCCCCCGCGTGATTCCTGGCCTCGGAGAGCATGGTTTTTCTCGCCTTTTGCGCGTACTGGCCTTTCGGGTATCTCTCGAGATAGGCCCACAGCTTGAAAACGTCACGGTACTGGAGGGCCTCGGTCGCCACGCTTTTTTCAAGGCCCGCCCTGGCCTCCTCGGCGTATTTTCCTTCCGGGTACTTGGAGAGATACCCGGCAAAGCTCTCCTCCGTGTTCAGCGATTTAGCCGCGTACCAGGCCCTGTCTTCATTTTTGTTCTTGCAGCCCGATGCAACCAGAAGCAGGCCAAGGCAAGCTAGCAACGTTGTAGCCGATAATTTCAAAAGATATCTCCTCCAGCGGTTATTTTCCAATGGCCTTTACCGTGAGTCAAACCGCCGGTCCCTCAATCGAGCGGCCGCCGGGAGGGCCGGGGGAGCGGCGAGCTATTTTTTCCGGAAGAGATACGCGCCCAGGTAAAGGGCCGCCGCCAGAACGTACATGGCCTTGAAGCCGGCCACGAGTGACGAGTATTCGAGCAGGCCGCCCACCACGGCGCCGAGGATATTGGAACCGAGGGCGAGCGCCACGTCGGGGCCGTCCTTGATCGAGGAGGAAAAGACGATCCCGGAGAACGCCACCGGCAAGGCCACCAGGGCGGAGCCCAAAGCGGCGGCGGCGACGGGGTTTCCCAGCAGCAGCTTGTGAACGGGCACGATAAAGGCGATGAATAAAGCTGCCCCTAAAGCGACGTAGGCCCAGGTGGGGTTTTTAATCGAGACCTTGGCCACCAGCAGGTTGGCCAGCATGGCCATGATCAGGAAGGCCGAGATAACTCCGGCGTTGACCATCCAGGTCGATCCGAACAGAAGCGATATCTCGGTAATGGACTTGGTTTCCAGGAGCAGGAACCCCGCGCCGAGCAGGCAAAAGTGGGGGTTGATCCGGCTGAACCGAGGTATCGTCCGCCTGGTGAACAAATAGGAGATGACCAGGATCGCGGCGAGGGTAATGGCGTAGCCCGGGCTGATGGTCCTTTTTTCCAGGTACAAGAAGGGCCAGTTGTCCGACGGCAGGTCCTCGGGAGGATGGGCGAGATAATCTTGCGTTACCTCCTTGAAGCGGGGCTTGGGCTGAAAAGTATATTTTTTAAGACCGGGACCGGCGGCGATGACGTCGAAGTCGTGTCCGAATTGGCCGCCGTCCCACATCCAGGCCCGGGTGGAGTCCGGGAAGATGGAATGGACCAGGTAAAACAGGCGCCTTCCCACGAAGTCGCGGGAGGAGGCGAACATGACCACCATCACCCCGTCCGGCGACAAGAGTCGGGCCGCCTCCTCGAAGCTCTCCCGCGTGTAAACGAAGGTGTCCAGCCTGATGCTTGAGTGGGCGGATAAAAGAGTATGAGAATCCAGGAAGGCGTAGACGATCGAGTCGTAGGGTCCCTCGGCCCTTTTCAGGAAGCGCCTGGCGTCGGTCACGTGCAGGGCGACCCGCGGGCTGGAATAGGGACGCTCGGGGTGGCGCTCGCGGCCCAGGCCGGCGATGGCCGGGTCTATCTCGACCGCGTCGATGGGGTCATTGCCCGCCCGGACGGCGGCGGCCACGTCGTTGCCCAGGCCCGCGCCCAGGATAAGGGTCCGGCCCGGCGGATGCATTTGATAGGGAAAGTTGACGTAGTCCGCGATGCCTCCGATCAGGTCGCCGCCGAATTTCAGGTCGCGAGAGGAATCGGACACGACCCTCGGGTCCAGGTTGACGGCGAACTGGAAATAGTCGTCGTTGACCGAGAGATAGAGAAAGCCCAGGGACTTGGACCACTCCGGGTCGAACTTGAGCTTCTCGAGGAATTTTTCTCCCGTGGCCAGGCTAATCTTGTAATAGGGCGACCAGATGGCTCCCCGCGTGGGAAAGACGGTCGCGATAACCGCGGCCGCCCAGAGAAGCGAATATATTAAAACGCGCCTTTTGTCCAGCCCTTCCAGGAGCATCCAGAAAAGGTAGACGGCCCCGGCCGCCCCGAACCATAGCAGGGGCGAGGCGCCCATGACGCTCATTGCGGTAATGGCCAGCACCCCGGCGATGCTCCCGCCCAGGTTGATCGAGTAGCCGGGAAGGGGACGGAATCTGGAAAGGGCCGAGCCCAGCCGGCGTCCGAGAGGAATGAAGGTCCACACGTTCAGGACGAAGACTATCTCCGGGACGATCATCGAGGGAAAAAGACCGGACACGTTCAGCCATACCCTCTCCCCCCAGAAAGAGGGGAGGGGAAACAGCCCGACGTAATGAATCAGGGAGTAAAGGGAAAGTGAAATAAAAAGCCGGAAGGAAAGGGAGCGCGTCAAGGACTGGGCGGACGAGTCGTCCGGCTCCGCGGCGCACCCGAGTCCGAGTCCCAGGAAGGATGAAATGAGCACCAGGTTGGTATAGTATCCGATGACCTTCAAACATCCCGGTACCCATCGGATCAGGGCCAGCTCGAGGAAGAGGGCCAGAAAGGACACCAGGGCCAGGGAGGCCGCTTCCTTTGCCCCGGTCCCGGTCTTACCCGGCGAGGTCATGTATTCCTTTCGCTTCGATCATGTGGCGGCCGATTCCCTCGCGGTCAGTATCCGGCGCAAAGGCCCTTTTTGAGCACCTTGTACCCGGGGCCGTCGGGGGTGAGGTAGACGTAGCAAACGCCGGCCCCGTCTCCGGACACGCCCAGTATCTCGCCCTTGCCGTCCTCGTCCAGGTCGTAAACGGCCAGGGCCTTGAAAGGCAGGGGCGCGACGGCCTTCGAGTAGCTCTCGCCCACCTTTTTAAAGGTGCAGGTAAAGAGCTTGACGTCGTCTATCTCGTATTCCTCGGAGGGACGCTCCCAAAAGGAAACGAAATAGACCATGTCGCCGTCCTTTTCCACGACCGCGGGAAGGACGGCCGCGTCCGAGTAGTCGGGCTCGGCCACGGTGTGTCCCTTTGCCAGGCCGTTGGCGCAGGAGTTGAAAAGGTTGTTCCAAAGCGCGTCATCGTCGCTCAGCGGTTCCTGGGCCTTTATCGGTCCCTCGGCGATGACGTGCTCGCCGGCCAGGGCCACGCCGTGGCGGGTGAACAGCGACGGGTCCACGTCCTTGTCGTCAAGCTTCAAGTCGGCGGCCATCTGGATCGTGGAGGGCGAGTTGCCCACGTAGGAGAAGCCCACCACGCTGGCCAGGTAGGCCTTGCCCGAGGCCGAGACCACGGTAAAGCGGTCGCCGATATTGAGGCCGCTCTTCTCCACGGCCCGGGCCCGTTGTTCCTTGTCCGTGACGATCACCCGCTTTTGGAACTCGATCAGGGGCTCGCTCGAGTCGAGGGTATTGACGAAGCCGTAAGGGTACTTGACGTCGGAGTAATGGACGTCGAGCCCGATATATAGCTCGTTTTTCACCGGCGGGTCGAGAAACGTGTAAGGCTCGGTAAAGTAAAGCGTTTCGCCGGCCAGTTTCCTTTTGGGCGTCTCCGGCTCGGGAGCGGAGGTGACCGCCTCGGGCTCTTCCTTTTTCTTGCCCCAGTTAAACTGGGCCCAGGCCGAGCCGGAAACCATTATCATCGCCAATATTATGGACGCGAGCTTTACGAAATATTTCATTTATTTCCCCTTGGTCTTTTATAAAGCCGGGCCGTGGGCCGTATCGCGCCATGCCCATCTACCGATTGTATCTTGGGCATGGGCAAGTTTCAATCCTGCAAAAAGATTTCGGAGAAAGTTTATGCTGGCGTACCCGGCGTTTTCGGTTATACTCGATTATAGATCGGAGGCAAGATAGTGGAACGAAGACAGTTCGCCAGGATTCCCGTAAGCATGCATCTTCGGTTTAAAAGTCTCGAGGCCGTCGAGAAGTACATCGGCGGCCAGGCCAACGACGTGAGTCAGGGCGGCATCTTTATCTTGACGCCCAACGTTCGGCCGGTGGGCACCAGGGTCGAGATGGAGATATCCGACTCGGGCGGCCGCGAGGTCAAGCTTACGGGTGAAGTCAGGTCCATACGGTACAGCGCGGGCAAACCCTCGGGCATGGGCATCGAGTTCACCGGCCTCGGACGCGAGGCCCAAAAGCTCGTCCAGGAGCTCGTGGACTTCCACCGCCGACAAAACCCCGTCCCCAACCGGGCGGCCCCCAAAGCCCTTACCAAGTAGAAGAAGCGCGCGCCCAGGCGGAAAAAAATTCCTGAAGATATCGCCATTATAAAAGGCGTCAATGATTGAATCGGACCCTTGAAGTACCATCATCGCCTACAAGTCTTTCCGGTAGAAAACGCGGACATCCAGCCGCCATCTCCACCCGGAATTGGATGCTGGAGCGTTATCAGCTTTTGGGCCGTCAAGGTAGAATATCAAAAGCTTGGCACGGAATTTGTCTTATCTTCCATTCTCCTCCATATTTATCCAAATAATCCAGTAGGGGCAAAGACTTACAAAAAGCGCTACGAACCCTATAGGGTATCTATTCACAATACTTTAACAATTTTTTACTTGACAAAATAACTTATTCGTACTACTGATATCATTCAATTTCATATCGGCGCGGGCTTAACCTATTTTAAATATTCAACCGCGCCGGGAAAGGAGGTGTGGACCCGACAAGTACCATGGATTAAAACCTAAGTGACCTTGTATCGAACAATGCTCAAAGTAACGACTCGAAAGACATTTAACGTCAGAAAAGGAGAAAGAAATGAAAAAGGCAAACGCATGGTTTATCGGATTAATTCTCACCCTCATTCTTGCCGCCTCACCCGCCTTCGGGGCCAACGTATTCGTCAGAGATGGCTCGACCTGTGTAACCAGTTGCGGAGCAAACTGGACTTCAGCTTATCCTACCGTCCAACAAGGTATCAGCGCCGCCACCAGCAACGACGTGGTCTGCGTTTTCAAAGGAGAATACTCCTATTACGACGACGAAAACAGCATGATTACAATGAAAGCTTACGTGGACGTCATCGGCGGGTTCTCCACCAATGACGACACCGGATGCGATATGGCCGACGACAGGCCAGGAGGAGAAACGGGCCACGTCCCGACGTTAAGCGTTCTGAATGGTGAGTATCAGGTTGGCGCCACCGTGTACAACGTGGACCACGTGGTCGTGGGAAACCAGTTTTCCGAGATAAACGGATTTCTTATCAAGAACGGAAAAGCCGACACTACGGGCTATGAGGACGGCGGCGGGCTTTACGTGAATTTGTCTGTAGGGCAGTCCTTCACGGTCAAGAACTGTATTTTCCAGGATAATGAAGCAAATGGCAGCGGCGGCGGCATGTATGTTGGATCATACACTAACGTCACTATCCAGAGAGTTATATTCCTTCGAAATAAAGCTTATGAAGAGACTGACGGACAAGGCGGCGGTGGACTTTTCGTTTATTATGGCAAAGCGGATATTGATGATTGCTCCTTTATAAAAAATTATGCGGTTGACAGCGGAGGAGGCGCGGGCCTTAGACTAACATATGATACGAGCACCTTAGACAACGTGTCTTTTCTCGGAAATGAGTCGGATTGGGTGGCTGGTGGACTGCATCTTCTGCATGGTGAGACCGTCTACGTTACCAACGCGGAGTTCCGCGGCAATATCTCCGCTGAATGGGGTGGGGGAATGAGCGTTGACGGGTCCGGAGCGGAAGTATACAACGCTTTATTCATGAATAACTACAGCGGGGCTTACGCAGGGGGCGTGGAAAGTTGGGGCTGGGACGCGGATCTAACCTTGTCATACTGTACTTTTATGGGTAACGAGGCCGCGAGTCAAGGAGGTGCAGTAGACACGGGATTAGACTCCGTCACTACAATCGAGAAAAGCATCATCTGGGACAATGTCGCTCCTACCGGCCCTTCGGTCTACCAGTGCACCGACGGAAGCGGCTGTTCCGTGACCCTTAATTACACCGATATCGAGGGCGGCTGGGCCGGCAGCGGCGGCAACAACCTGGACGCCCATCCCCGCTTCGACTTGACCAGTGAACTGGGCAGGGTTTACCTCAGCAACGCGAGCGACAGCCCCTGCATAGACGCCAGCAGCGAAACGGCCGCGGCGGCCGGCCTCGACTCCCGCACGACCCGGAAGGACCATACCACCGACTCGGGAACGGCGGACCTTGGCTATCACTACTATGCCAACTAACGGAATCTCTTAGCGTATCCGGGCCCGCCTCTTTCCATGGAGGCGGGCCTTTGCTCGATTGGCCGCGGATATGGAAGCCCTGAAAATCTCGCCGCGCCCGGCTGGTTGATAAGCGATAAGAAAATCCTTTATCATGTACTTCTTGAGTTTCTTGCAAAAGTGCTTATTCCTGGCGGCGTAGCCGCTTTGGAGCGCGGTCGCTTGAGACCGCTTTCGATGGCCTTGGCTTGACAAGGCCTAAAAATACAACGGCTAGCCTCGCGTCAAGCCGCTCGGAAGAAAAGCGGCGTCGAGCCGCCGCACTCCAAAGCGGGACTTTTGCAAGAGGCTCTCTTATGAAACTTGTCCTTTTCGACGTTGACGGCACGCTGGTGAATTCTCACCGGTTCGACGCGGATTGCTACGTCCGGGCGGTGGAGGATGTCCTGGGCGTAAAAGACGTTGACGACGACTGGTCCCATTACAAGCACGTGACCGATCAGGGGGTCCTGGCCGAGATATATCGGGAGAACTTCGGCCGGGAGATCGGCGGCGAGACGGTCGAGCGCTTCAAGGCGGAGTTCATGTCCACCATGAGGCGAAGACTCGAGGAGGCGGGCGAGGGCCTCGAGCCGGTCCCCGGCGCGATCGAGGCCTTTGGCGCCGCGCGCTCGGACAAGGACCTGGCCGCCGCCGTCACCACCGGATGCTGGCGCGTCTCGGCCCTGTTCAAGCTCGCGAGCGCCGGATTCGAGATCGGGAACGTCCCCGTCTTCAGCTCCGACGACGCCGTTTCCAGGGAGGGCATTATGCGCAAGGCCCTGGCCGACGCGACCCGGGAGGAGACCTCCCCTGACAAGGTCGTCTATATTGGCGACGGCGTCTGGGACCTTGCGGCCTCGCGCCGAATGGGGTTTGACTTCATCGCCATCGGCGAGGGATGGAAAGAACTCGAAGCCCGGGGCGCGGCCAAAGCCTTCCCCGACTTCACCGGCCTCGAGGCGTTTTTGAAAGCTCTCCGCGCGCCGTAAATATCTTACTCCCCCCTCACGCGGCGCGGGAGAGGCAATACTCTCCAAGGTGGACGAGACGCGGCGCATTTGGAAGGGTTTTTCCGGCGGGTTGATCGCTCCCCCTATGATGATTATGATTTAAGCATGGGACAAGGAAGGATAGAAGGGCTGGAGAGCGCCCGGCCGCCGAGTTTCGAGCAGGGCCCGATCCGGCCTCCGTCGGAGGCGAGGTCGCTTCTTGTCCGGGTGACGAGGAACTGCCCGTGGAACAAGTGCGAGTTCTGCCCGGTTTATAAGGGTACCAGGTTCTCGAAGCGGACGGTGGACGAGGTCAAGTCCGACATACGGGCCATGGCCTGGTGGCGGGAGAAGGCGGTCGAGGAGTCCTGGCGCCTGGGGTTTGGAGGAAGGCTGGACGGCCGCTCGATCCAGGCCGTTTACCGGCGGGGCCACGGAAGCCCGGAGATGACCTCCGTCCTCACGTGGATGACCGGCGGCGGGAAGACGGCCTTTTTGCAGGACGCGGACAACCTCATCCATAAGACCGGCGACCTGGCCGAGATACTGACCTTCCTCCGGCGAACCTTCCCCGAGATCGAAAGGGTCACCACTTACTCGCGCTCCCGCACAATAAACAAAAAGTCGGCCGGAGAGCTGAAGGCGCTGAAGGACGCGGGCCTGGACCGGGTCCACGTCGGCCTCGAGAGCGGCTCCGACTCGGTGCTCGAGAAGATACGGAAAGGGGCCACGGGCCGGATTCACGTCGAGGCGGGATTGAAGGTCAAGGAGGCCGGGCTCGAGCTTTCCGAGTATCTCATGCCCGGCCTGGGCGGCAAGTCCCTGTCCGAGGAACACGCCCTCGAGTCGGCGCGGGTCCTGAGCGAGATCGACCCTCATTTCATCCGGCTCAGGTCGCTTGGGCTGAGGCAGGGCATCCCGCTTTTCGACGTCTGGCAAAGGGGGGAGTTCGACCCCATTAACGACGAGGAAATCGCCGCCGAGATAAGGCTCTTCGTCGAGAGGCTCGAGGGCATAAGCTCGTATATGGCGAGCGACCATATCCTTAACCTGCTTCCCGAGGTGGAGGGAAGGTTCCCGGAAGAAAAGGGGGCCATCCTCGACTTGATCGATCGCTTCCTTGGCCTTCCCGCGGAGGAGAGGATGATCTACGTGGTGGGCCGGCGCTTCGGGATACTGGGGGGGCTGGACGACCTTGACGACCCGTCCCAGCGCCGGGCGGCCCAGGCCGCCCTTGCCCGGGTCAGGGAGCACGGCGGCCCGGACGTTCACGAGACCATCCGCCAGATAGTTTCCCAGTTCATATAGGGAAAATTTTCCCGGTCCGGGAACATTTCTTTTATTGCAAAAATCATAAAATTAATATAAGATGTATTCAATAATGCTTAATTTAGATACAATTATCTTTAACAAGAAAGGGGAGGCCATGGGCGAACTTGTCGATCGTGTCCTCGCGCGCCGGCCGGCGGCCATGGTCCTGGCCGTATTTTTTTGTTTGTTTATGGGGGCTTTTCCCGCCCTTGCCGGCGAGAAGGGGGCCATGGAGATCGGTCTTTCCTGGCATTATCCCATGGCCCAGGGTGACGCGAGCGAGTTGGAATCGGGCATGGCTTACGGCGCCATGTTCCAGTACTGGCTGAACTCGACGAGCACCATCGTGGTGGGACTCGACCATCTCAGTTTCGAGGTGCCCTTCACGCTGGACGGCGAGGACGTGGGCGGTACCTACGTAAGCAACGTGATCCACTTCGGCCTTCGCTACCGTCCCGAGCTGGACCTCTGGATACGGCCCTACGCCGAGGCGGGGCTGGGCATCCAGTTCTGGAACCTCGAGTACGACGCGGCCTACGTGGACCGGGGAGGAGGAGGGTCGATCGCCTATTGGGCCGGCGCCGGCCTCGAGTACGAGTTCCTTGAGGACTTCGCCCTCGGGCTGAACGCTCGCTACTACTACACTCCCCTGGATGACAATATGGAGTACGCCGCCGAGACCATGCCCTCCCGCGACAAGTTCTTTATCCACAGGGATGAATTGAAATCGGTTGGTTTCTTCGAAGCCGGCGTCGAGATAACGTGGAAATTCAAGTAAAGGAGACAAATGATGAAGCGGATTCCCTATGCGGCCGTCGCCCTTGTTTTACTGTTTTCCCTGAGCGCCAGGGCCGAGGCCGGGCCGGCCGGCTCGCTGGCCAACAGAAGCGGATACCTCAGCGTGGGCATGGGCGGCGGTTTCATGATGGACCCCGACATGGGCGCGGGAATTTTCGGGCTGGACTACTACGTCACCGACGATATCTCGATAGGTCCCTATTTCCAGATCGGAAGCGGCAGCCACAACGACTACTGGGCCGTGAGCGGCCAGGTTAAGTTCAGCCCCGCCCTGGCCGGCAACCAGAGGATACGGCCCTATTGGACGGCCGGCATCGGGTTCGCCAACCTCGATTTCGCCGACCGCAGGGACACCGAGGAAGAAGACGATATCACTTACCTTTTTCCCATCGGGGGCGGGATCGAGTTCGAGCTGACCGACGTTCTCTCCGCCGACATGGGCGCCGTATGGAACCTGACGGAGGATTCCTTTTCCGGCCTGACCCTGGGCATGCGCTTCCTGCTCTAAACTGCCGAGCTATTGGCTGATAACGCGAGCGACGTCCCGGCGGCGGCGCTCGCGATCTATATTACCTTCATTCTTCCGGGGCGGCGCACTCGTCGCCGGATTTCGAGCCGGGCCAAAGGGCCTTAAACCGGCATACTATCCAGCGCCAGTGGAGAATGATATGGACGATCAGCAAGACGGACAGGACCACGCCCATCCAGAAATGCACGTCGCCCCACTCGTGCCTGGTCATGCCCCAAACCGTTTGCACGAAGCGCGACCCTCCGTGCCTTCCTCCCGACCCCGGGGGCAGGGCCCATTTAATCATGACCCCGATGGCCACTAGACCCACCATGTCCAGGAACATGGCCAGGTCTATCCAGAAATTGATCCATATCTTTTTCACGGTCTTACCTCCGGCTGATTTATAAGCGCGGCCGTTTTTTAGTCTTGTCTTATAATACGCCCGGATCCCGGCATTATTGTACTCGAGGTCCATAGTCTTGTTATAATCGGCCATTCGATCTTGGGAGATAAAAGCATGAGCGAGGAATTCGGCCTTAAGCGCGTACTTGGTCTTGGCGAGATAGTGGCCATCGAGGTGGGAACCACGGTGGGGGCCGGCGTTTTCGTTCTCACCGCCGAGGCCGTCAAACGCGCGGGGGCCGCGGTCCCACTCGCTTATCTTTGCGCCGCCGTTCCCATCGTCTTCGTGATGATGACGGTGGGCATGCTCGGGTCGGCCATGCCCACGGTGGGCGGCAGCTACCGCTACCCTTCCCGTTTGTTCTCGCCGGGATGGGCCATGGTGGGGGTCTGGTGTTACGCCCTGGCCATGGTCTTCGGGGCCCTTCCCATGTACGCCGTGTCCTGCGTGCATTATCTCCAGGCCCTTTTCCCGGACTGCCAAATACCAACCAAACTCGCCGCCATCGTCCTCCTTACCGTCTTTTACGCGGTCAACGTCTTCGGCGTCGAGTTGGCCGCGTCCGTGCAGGGACTGATGGTCGCCGTTCTCCTGCTGGCCCTCGCGGCCTTCGGACTGGCGGGAATTCCCCAGGTGGACCCCGCCAACTTCAGCGACCTCATGGGCAAGGGCGCGGGCGGGTTCGTCATCGCCGTCTGCATACTGACCTTCGCCCTCCAGGGATCGAACTCGGTCATCGAGTTGGGGGCCGAGATAAAAAACCCGGCCCGGAACATACCACTTTCCCTGCTGATCGCCATCCCTCTCGTCGCCTTCCTGTACGTGCTCGTGTCCGTCTCCGCCGTGGGCGGCATGGACCTCGGCGCCTGGATGGAATTCGGGGACAAGGCCAACCTGACCCAGCCGGCCCAGGCCATCATGGGCGAGAAGAGCGCCATGTATTATTTCTTCGTCATCGGCGGCGCTTTGTTCGCCTTCACCACCACTTTGAACGGGACCTACCTTTGGGCCACCAAGTCGCTCATGGTGGTGGCCAAGGACGGGATGGTCCCTACCGTCCTGGCCAGGACCTCCCGCTACGGAACGCCCACCATCTTTCTCACCATCTTGTGGGCCCTCTCCTCGGCGGCCGTCCTGGTGGACGCGGGCATGGACACCTTCGCCCAGTACGCGACCATAGGCGGCATGATCGTGTTCATACCCTCCATGATCGCCGCCATGAAACTGCCCAAAATGGCGCCCGAGCTTTATAACCGGCCCGGCTTCAGGCTGCGCGGCCCTCTCCTTTATATAGCGCCCTCCATCGGGGTGGTCTCCTCGGTCCTTTTAATCCTCATCCTCTTCGTCAATCTCGAGCTATGGTCCATCCCCTTTATCGTCTGGGCCATTATCGGGGTCCCCTTCTACGTGCTGAGAAGGAAAAGCGTGGAGAAAAAAACCGGGGTCCCCTTTTCCGAGTACGTGAAAAACGACCTGCAAAGCATGATCGAAAAGGGACTGGCCGAGCAAGACCCGCCGGACGGAAACGATTAATGCGGCCGCCGGGTCCTGACTTGGATCATGGGTGGCGCGGATAGCTACCCGCGATGCGTAAGCCGCCGGGTGGCGCAGGCAAATTCGGGGACCACATCGAATGGCGCTAACTTAAAAAGAAAACTGCCGGAGTAATTCTGGAACGTTTAAGTTAGCGCCATTCTATGCTGTCCCAATATCCAAAGTTATCTGTCAATATAATATTGGGCAAAAAGATCGAAGTTCTCAATGCCAACGCCATTTTCGGTAATTTTTACCTTGTAATTTATCAGGCCTTTTCTTTTGCCTTCAATTTTACATATATAAAATCTTATATCCTTGAAGTTTTCCACGAGTTCATTCGGTGACGCGTCCTTCCAGGTTTGCTCCGTTATTGAGCTTTCCCTCCACGAATAACCTCCACAGGGGCCGGTCAGCTTCTGTTCCGGTTGGGGATTGTATTGAGTTGGATTAGATGCTTTTCCAAATGGCGTGATTAGTTCCATGGTGTTCAGGTTGATGGTAATATCTTTCATTTTTTCAAGTTGGCCGCTCCCCTGAATAATCACCTTTCCATCATCGGTCTTGTGAGCTACAAGTCTTTCCTTGCCGACGTTCATCAGGACAAGATTATCTTGCGATTGCATGAGCTTGTACTCATCTTTGGTAATGCCCATATTTTCATGATAAGGGAGGGGCTTCCCACCGGATTTTTCGTTTAGATGCTCTCTTGTATAGCTGAGCCACCAGTCCTGGTTGCTCTGTATCGCCCGCTGGAAACGCATAATGATATCATTCATTTCGCTCGTCGTGCCTATGGTAAATACTTCTACCTCTGAACTGTCAGGAGGCAGAAACGACCTCAAGTCACCGTAATCGTCTGGAGGGAGTTCCTTATTACAGCCCGCGAAAAAAACAAGAAGAGCAATAATAAATAAAGGCTTTTTCATGGCTACCTTTCCTCTTCGAAATCTGTGGTTAAAGGGTGATTTGCAACGGTCTCATTTAATCATAGATTATATCGTTTAATGCAATTTAGTCGTATCCTTTTTCACCTCATATCAATTTCTTTCGCCACAGAGGCTAGCAATAGCGGCCTTCAATACTTGTAGACAAATTTGGGCAGTGTGCATATCAGGCGCAAACTGCGATGCTATCTGTTCATTTGGATGGATATAATTTCGAAAATCTCGTAACGCATGACTAAATTTCTTCACATCAAGGTTTAATAACTTGGTTTCACATGCTACATCAATGAGTTGAGAAAGCGTCCATTTATGAAATTGCTTGACTTTCCCCACATCATCTTTCGGGCAGCTCCTGGCTTGATTAAATACTTTTTGTTTTTGAAGTGCTGTCCCGAGTAGCAAGCCTTCAAGGATACTCCCACAAAGGAAGATAACGGACAGAGGGCATTCGTGAGCCATACATCTATCTGCTTCTGCAAGGCGATATTCAAGGATCGAAAGAAGTTTTGTATCTATTGGGACTTTTTTGATTGATATATTTCCAAAGTTCTTATTAAGAAACAAAGTCACTGGGTCTGTTTGAATGTTTTCCTCTCCAAGCAGTCTTGTAACAATTGAACGGGCTTCTCCATATCGACTATCTCGTTCTCCGGTATTATTCTGTGGATTCTCATATTCCCAAACGTCCAGCATTTCAGCGAGGACTTTACCAACCTCCGAGTCTTGTCCGACTTCCCAGAATGCACGGAGTCTCTTTGCTTTGGAGTTGCCGTTGAATCCGTATTTATCTGTATATATCTCGATTCCAACTGCTCTCCGGAATAATGATTCAAAAAATTCGTTGGAAAACGTGAGTACATACCCACCGGACATACTAAAGAGGTCTTCTAGTAGTCGCATTTCCCGAGGTTTTAAGCTACTCATAGCATATCCTCCATGAAGGGTTCCATGCCCTTAACTCTCATCTCATCCAGCGAAATAGTTGCATAGGTGAATAGGGATGTCAATTATGATTCCTTAAATAGTATGCCGGAAATCGCTGAAGCCACTTTGGAGTGTGGCCGCTTGAGAGCGCTCTCGATGGTCTTGGCTTGACAAGGCTTTGTAATTCAGGGGTTTGCCACGCGCCAAGACGCTCGGAGGAAAAGCGGCGCCGAGCCGCGGCGCTCCATAGCGGGACTTTTGCAAGAGGCCCTTTACAAAGGGGATGCATTGGGGAGAAATCCATTGTAATATTATAAAGACAATCTTCTTTTTATGCGCTTTACCAATCCTTAGCGCTTGCACGTCAAAAAGTTTTGAAGGGCCGAACGCCGGCCTGGGTCGGCCCTGACTTTCCGGATTATTTCAGGAGGAGTAACAAGAATGGCTCAAGTGGACCTTAAAAACGACGCGGTCGAGATATCGGCCGACACTTACTGGGTGGGCCGGAGGGAAGGGACCCTCCTCGAGCGCAACATTTACCTGCGCGTGTTCAAGAGCGGCCAGAAGGCCGTCAACGTCCTGGTCGATCCGGGTCCGCCCGAGGACCTGATGGCCCTGTCCAAAAAGGTCGAGAAGACCATCGGCAACCTGAGGAACGTCAACCTTACGTTTATAAACCACCAGGACCCGGACGTGGCTTACAACGCCACCTACATCCAGAAGATGAACCCCAACATGCTGGTGCTTTGCTCGGAGGACACCTGGCGTCTTATCAGGTTCTATGGACTGAGCGAAAAGAAGTACCGGCCCATCGAGCAGTTCAAGAGCCACACCGTGACCCTTCAGACGGGACACGCCCTTTCCTTCGTGCCCACGCCCTTTTGCCATTTCCGGGGGGCCGTCATGCTCTACGACCATGAAACCCGGATTCTTTTCTCGGGCGACCTCTTCGGAGGGCTGTCCTACGTGCAGGACCTCTACGCGGACAAAAGATACTGGGACGGGCTCAAGGCCTTCCACCAGATTTACATGCCCATACAGGAGGCCATCAGTTACGCCATCGGAAATATTCGGAAGCTCGATCCGCCGCCTCTCATGATAGCCCCCCAGCACGGCAGCATCATCACCGGCGAGTACGTGAACTATTATCTGGACCGGCTCGAGAGCCTTCCCGTCGGGCTCAACCTTCTCATGGCCAGCCAGGAAAAGGACAACTTTATCGCGGCCATGAACGAGCTTTTGCTCGAGATCACGCCCATCATCGGGCCCGAGGCCGTGGCCCGGACCATGAAAATATTCCAGGCCGACGGGTCCTTTCCCAACGTCATCTTCGCCAACAGCAAGGGGGTCAGCGACATCAAGATCGACCTGCACGCCGCCATCGAGATATTCGCCGCCGAGTTTATCAAAAGCGCCCCGGACAAGGCCGGGCAGATCGAGGTGGCCGTGCTCAAGGTACTGCTCGGGCGTAACATTCCTCTTCCCGAGAGCATGGTGGGACAGGCGTCCGAGACGCCGGAGATTTTCGACCAGTAATTGGCGGCAGGCATTGATCATCGGACAAGGGCGGCCCGTTCATTATCGAAGAAATGGGCCGCCATTAATCTCGCCGAAAAGGTTGGGAAGCAATTTACCGCAAATTTATCACGGCCGGCAATTCTTTCCCACCTCATTTGCCGATTTTGATAAATCGATTTCCCAACCCTGGCCTCCCCTTTCTCAATTTCAGCATAAGATACTGATAATAATAGATTAATAAGGAAATATCTGCATTTACCCCCCTCTGGTATTGCTTTTGCTTGATCTAAGTAAAAACCATTATTGAAATCGAGGGGAGTGGACTAAATGACAAAGAGATCGATCATATCGTTTTTTTTCGCGCTGATTCTGGTGATATTGGGGGTCGCTCGGGCGGGGGAGACCGTTAAGATAGGCGTCATTCATCTATTGGATCATCCCGATCACGCTCAAATGAGGCAGGGTTTTCTCGACGGCATGAAGGCTAAAGGTTATACGGTCGATTACACGACTTTCAACGCCGACTCTCCCCAATACCCGGAGGAGTACGTTCAGCGGGGCTCGGACGAGGCCCGGAAGATGGTGGAGGGCGGCGCCCAGCTTCTTTTCACGACCGGCATGTATCACGCGGTGAAGGACGGGGCGGGCCAGACGCCGGTAATCGACGCGGCCTTTCTTAGTCCTCTTATCATGAAGAACGCCGAGATGAAGAGCGGCAAGATGTACTCGACGGGCAACGCCGCGGGCACGTATCTGAGTTATCCTTTCGAGGAGATCGTGAAGTTCGGCAAGGCCGTTTTTCCCGAGGCCAAGAAGATTGCTTACGTTTACAACCCCAATTCCCCGGTCAGCCGCCCGGTGGGCGATATCGAGGCGGAGGCGAAGAAAGTCGGGCTCGAGGTTGTCGCCATTCCCTTCACCAGCAAGGAAGAGGCCCTGGCCGCCCTGGATAAGGCCAAGGCCGGGGCTCCTTACGCTTTCATCACCAACGATATCGCCATCGTGGGCGCGCAAAAGGAGGCCGTCGATTACGGCAAGCAAAACAAGTATCCCATTATTCTGGGCATACTGCCCGCGGTGAACGACGGGGCCCTGGCGTCTTTCCAGTTCGACTGGTATCGGGCGGGAGAGATGTGCGCCGAGAAGGCCGACGCGGTTTTAAAGGGGCAAAAGGCCTCGGAGATCCCCATGGAAAAATCGGACAAATTTCTGATGGGCTTCAACGCGAAAACGGCGGAGAGTCTTGGAATAACGGTCCCTTACGAGTGGATCGAAACGGCGTCGGTCGTGGCGGAATGACCTTTTTAATTACGAGACATTAATATATTACACGGCCCGCGAGGAGATTAAAATGAAGCTAAGCTTACAAAATCGGTTTCTGGTTCCCACCGTAATAATAATAGTAATCGGGATCGCCATATCCTCCGCTATTTCCTTTACCTATCTTAAGTCCAACATTCGGAGCGGATACGAACAGCGCGTCTCTCAAACGTCGGAGTCCCTCGCGAGCTTCCTCTCCTTCTGGGTCGAGGACAGGCGTCAAGACCTGATCAACGTTTCGGCCGGCAAGATGATCTCGACGGCCGTGCAGGACAACTACCTGGGAAAAGCCGCTCGACAAGCCGCCAACGACGAGCTGAGGAGCGTCAAGGAGAAGTACCTCGAGTACGAGAATATCAGCCTGGTCGACAAGTCGGGCATGGTCATCGCCTGCTCGAACGCGGAATACGTGGGCAATATCAGCGTGGCCGACCGCGATTATTTCAAGGAAACCCTAACCGGCAAGGTGGTGGTTTCGGACGTGGTCAAATCCAAGAGCACGGGCGATCCGGTTTTCGTGGTGTCCGTCCCGGTCCACGCCTCGGAAGGCTCGGCGGAGGGGGCGCTTTTGGGCGTGGTCGACGTGGGTTACTTCTCGAATAAATTCATCGCTCCCATCAAGCTGGGCGAGAGCGGCAAAATCTATCTTGCCGACCAGAACGGTCTTGTCATAGCCGGCTCGGACGAGAAGGCGGTCATGAGCCTGGACCTTGCCAGGACGGACTGGGGCAAGGGTATTCTCGCCAACAAAAACGGACGCGCCGAGTACGAGCACGATGGAGAGACAAGGATCGCTTCCTACCAGCGGGAAAGCCAGAGAGGATGGACCATTATATCATCGATCGATCGCGCCGAGATCATGGCCCCCGTATATAAAGTCGGAGGCATTTTGCTATTAATAGGACTGGGATCGGCCCTGGCGGGGGCCTTCGTCATCTTCCTGGTGGCCCGCTCCATCTCCAAGCCCATCACCTATATCATCGAGGGACTTGACGACAGCGCCGACCAGTTGGCCTCCGCCTCGGGCCAGGTCAGCTCCGCCAGCCAGCAGCTTGCCCAGGGGACTTCCGAGCTGGCCGCGGCCATCGAGGAAACCACCAGCTCGCTCGAGGAAATGGACTCGATGACCAAGCAGAACTCGGCCAACGCCCAGCAGGCCAACGTGATGATGGAGGAAGCGGCCAAGATAGTCGGAAACGGCCAGGAGTCCATGTCCAGGCTGGCCACTGCCATCGAGGAAATCAAGACCTCCTCCGACGAGACGGCCAAAATCGTCAAGACCATCGACGAGATAGCCTTCCAGACCAACCTGCTCGCCCTGAACGCCGCGGTCGAGGCCGCCAGGGCCGGAGAGGCGGGCAAAGGCTTCGCCGTCGTGGCGGAGGAAGTAAGGAACCTGGCCCAGCGCTCAGCCGAGGCCGCCAGAAACACCTCCAGCTTGATCGAGAGCGCCGTGTCCAACGCGGACAGGGGGGTAAACATCGCCGACGAGACAAGTAAGGCGCTCGAGGAAATAACCGAGTCGGCCAAGCAGGTTAAAGCCCTGGTCGCCGAAATCGCCGCCGCCAGCGCCGAGCAGCGCCAGGGTATCGAGCAGATAACCATGGCCATGACCGAGGTGGACTCGACCACCCAAAGCAACGCCGCCAGCGCCGAGGAGTCGGCCTCCGCCTCGGAGGAACTGAGCTCGCAGAGCGAGGTGCTCAAAAGCATCGTGTTCCAGCTCGCGGACATCGCCGGTGGAGGAGCGAGTCACGTCGGGCGCTCCAATAAAAAACCGACGGGAAGGAAACCCGGAAAATCCGGCGAGAAAAGGTACTACAACGACGAGGACTTCACTGACTTTTCCTCCGAGTATGACGACGGACGCTACGAAGGCAAGGGCAACGGGTCCGCCAAGAGCAAGGTCGACCCCTCAAGTATTATTCCGCTCGACGATAACGAGGAATTGTCCACCTTCTAGAGCTTCTTGCAAAAGTCCTTTTCTTTGCGGCATAGCCGCTTTGGAGTGCGGTCGCTTGAGACCGCTTTCGATGGCCTTGGCTTGACAAGGCCTATTAATACACCGGCTTGCCTCGCGTCAAGCCGCTCGGAAGAAAAGCGGCGTCGAGCCGCCGCACTCCAAAGCGGGAATTTTGCAAGAGGCTCTCTAAAAATAATTTCGGGTAAGAGAACGTATCGCCTATATTCAAGGCGTTTAATTCCGACGCTTGATGGGAAGATAAACGCCCGTGACTCGATAAATGGTCCCGGCATTGACTTCAAGGTCTTGGCCGGGACTCGACTTCATAACTCTGCCTCGAGACCCCGGCTGAACTGACCCCCCTCGCGCCTTCCTTTCCGGTTTGCGATTTGGCGTTGACAGGCACTTCCATTTTTGCTAAGCAATGAAAGTTCCAGGCCGGTCTTTTTATCCAACGGACCGGGTGGGGATGAGATCGCGCACGCTCCCCGACGCGGGCGAGGCCGGGGGAACTTGCCGGCCATATCTTTAATTATCGTCCCTCCAGGAGGTGCAAATGGAAAAAGGAATATTGATCCGAGACATGTCCGACCTCGCCGAGATCGAGAAAATCCCGCTGTCCGATCGCGTTCTCGAGCGCAATACCCTCGAGATTCTGGAAAAGGGGGCCGCCATCGACCCGGCCGCGGTTGCCATCATCTTCCTTAAAAGCGGCGACGAGTACGCGGAGCCCGTGGAGATCACTTACGGACAATTCATCGGTCGCGTCCGCCAGGCGGCCAACATGCTCCACGACCTGGGGGTCGGGCCAACCGACGTGGTCACCTATTTATTGCCCAACCTGCACCAGACGCACTTTGTGTTATGGGGGGCGGAGGCCGCGGGGATCGCCAACCCGGTCAACCCCATGCTGGAGGCGGCCACCATCCGGGACATCTGCGTGGCGGCGGGAACCAAGGTCCTGGTGGCCCTGGCCGAGCTTCCGGGCACGGACGTCTGGTCAAAGGTCGAGGCCATCCGGGACCAAATACCCTCCCTCAAGGCCGTAGTCAGGGTAATGGGACCGTCGGACGAGGAAAAGGGAATCTACGGCTTCGACGAAAAGTCGGCCCAGTACCCGGCGGACAAGCTGACCTTTAAAAGGGACATAAAGCCCGGCGACATAGCCTCGTTGTATCACACCGGCGGCACCACGGGCAGGCCCAAGCTGGCCCGGCGGTCCCACTTCAATGAGGTCGCGCTCTGCTGGGACCTCAAGGTCGCCACCGCCCTCGAGCCCGGCGAGACGGTCATGGTGGGCCTGCCGCTCTTTCACTGCAACGGGACCTGCATTACCGGGCTGCTTCCTTTTTCGATCGGAGGGCGCGTGGTGATCCTCTCGCCCAGCGGGTATCGCGACCCGGCCATCTTGAAAAACTTCTATAAGATAGTCGAGCGTTTTCGGCCGGTATTCTTCTCGGCGGTGCCCACCGTGCTGGGCATGCTTCTCGCCTTGCCGGTGGGAGAGGCGGACATATCGTCGCTTCGCTACGTCATCTGCGGGGCGGCCCCCCTTTCGGTCGAGCTGTTCAATAAGTTCGAGAAGCACACGGGCATGAAGGTGCTCGAGGGCTACGGCATGACCGAGGCCACCTGCGCCTCGGCGGTCAATCCCAAGGACGGCGAGCGCAAAATCGGCAGCGTAGGCCTCCGCCTGCCCTACCAGGAGATGAAGATAGGAGTTCTCGACGAGGAGGGAAAATACCTGCGCGACGCCGAGACCGATGAAATAGGCGTGGTATTGATCAAGGGCCCTTGCGCTTTCAAGGGCTACGTCGAGGAAATCCACAACCGGGGCATCTGGGTGGATGGAGACTGGTTCAACACGGGCGACCTGGGCCGTCGGGACAAGGACGGTTATTTCTGGCTCACGGGCCGAAGAAAGGAGCTCATCATCAGGGGCGGCCATAACATCGACCCGGCCATTATCGAGGAGCCCCTTTACCGGCTGGAGGGAGTGATGATGGCTGCCGCCGTGGGCCGGCCCGACGCCCACGCGGGCGAGGTGCCGGTGGCCTTCGTCGAGGTGGCCGAGGGCTCGGGCCTGACGGAGGAGAAGATACTCGAGTACGCCCGCTCCGAGATAGGCGAGCGGGCCGCCATCCCCAAGGAGGTGCTGATAGTTCCCCAGGTACCCCTTACGGCGGTGGGCAAGATATTCAAGCCGGCCCTCAGGTGGGAGGCCGTCAGGCGGGTATATAAAAAGGAACTCGAGAAGCTGGGAGACCTGGCCGAAACGGCCGAGGTAAGCGTGGCCGAGCACAAGGTCCACGGGACCCTGGCCACCATCAAGATAAAGCCCAAGGCCGGCGCCGACGCCGAAACCATAAGGAGGAAGATCGACGAGATACTGGCGAGCTTCGTCACTCGCTACGAGGTAATCGTGGAGTAGGTCGAGCGGGCCGGCAAAGTGGGCCGGGGCCTTGGAACTATGGCCTACTTTGCCAGGGCCGCTCGGATTTGAGCGTCCTGGATTTCGCGCCATCTATCGTACATGACCAAGAAGGCGTTAAGGCTCTCTTCATCGTCAATATCCAGGGTCGGTCCCACGCTGATAGTCTCGTGGATGGCGAAAACGGATTTAAAAACGTCCTGGGACACGACCGCCTCGCTGGTGGGGACGTCCACGTACTTCCTGAGGATTTCCCTCATCTTATAATGCCCGTTGTTGTGCATGTAGCTGGCCGCCTGGACCTTGGCGAAGAGCCAGAGGAAACGAAAGGGCATGTGAAAAGCGAAGATTTCCTTTAGCGCCACCAGCCGATTGAACGGGTGTCTCTGGTATCTCAATTTGTAGATCAAGGGAATGTATACCTCGAGCATTTCGGCGAACTTCAAGGGACGATAAGCGAAGATGTTGGAATGGCGAAGGATTATCTGCTTGGTTGAGATATGGATGAACTTTATGCCCGGGTCGGACCCGGCGGGCTCGAAAGGCTCGAGAAGTTTATGGTCGGTCACGCCGTAAATCATGTCAGCCCGCTCGCGGGGCATGGTCCTGGCAAAGGCGTCGATTTCCCGGGGATCGAGCATGGGCATGTCGCTGGTAAATCCCACGATTATCTTTTCCGGGTCGCCTTTTTCCCTGATCTCGGCCGCGGGCTTTCCCGGCTCCCACTCCGGGAAGGTGGAAAGACCGGACAGGTAGACGTTCTCGAAAACGTTGTCGCCCTGCTCGATGATTTTAAAAGGTTTCCTGGTGGACACGCCTTGCAGGTGGTCCTCTAGTTTCCTCCTCGGCCCGACCACGGTGATCGAGCGAAGCGTATCGCACGCGTCGACCGCCTCGATCACCCGCTCGACTATGTACTTGTCCCGGAACTTGATGAACGCCTTGTTCTGACCCTTCACCGGAATCGAGGCTTCCTTTTCGCCCGCCAGTATGATCGCGTCGAATTCCATAAGGACCTCCGTGACTTATTCGCTCGCGCCGCCAACTCGCTTCATCTTCATTATACGACTATCGAAACGAGTAGCAACACTGCCGGCGTAAATGTCATGAATAACTAAGCCCCTTTTCCCTTCATTGTATCCCTTTGTTTTTTAAAAATAGATTAATCTCGTCCTCTCTAATGATCTCGGTATCTTCACCGAAATCTTGATATATTCTGACAATGGTGTCGACGTCAAGTTTTGCGGAAAACAATTTTTTGTAAGATACTCTCATCTTGGATATGCTTAAGGTAGCGAGCTTTTGGAGGTGGCAGTTGGGCTTTTACAAGGACAAGGTGGTGCTTATAACCGGGTCGGCCAGGGGCATCGGCCTGGCGGCGGCCAGGCTGATGGGCGGCCGCGGGGCCAGGGTGATAATCAGCGACATTATCGAGGACGTCCTCGAGTCGGCCCGGTCCGAGCTCGAGGCCGCGGGGGTCGAGGTCCTGGCGGTGAAGGCGGACGTGACCTCGCCCGGGGACTGTGAGGCCCTGGTGGCGGCGGCCGCCGAGAGGTTCGGACGGCTGGATATCCTGATCAACAACGCGGGCATAAGCATAGTTGATTACCTCGAGAACCTCCGGCCCGAGACGGCGAAAAAGATCGTGGACGTCAATATCATGGGTTGCGTTTACATGACCATCGCCGCCCTGCCCGAGCTAAAAAAGACCAGGGGCCAGGTGGCCTTCGTCTCAAGCGTGAGCGGGATAAGGAACATTCCCACCGCCTGCATGTACGGATCGACCAAGGCTTTCCTCCGCAGCTTCGCCGAGTCCATACGGCTCGAGCTGAAGCCGATGGGAATACACGTCAGCGTCATCAGCCCGGGCTTTGCCACCACCGACCCCAACAAGACGGTCATGCGCGGCGACGGCTCGGCCCGGCCCATCGACCGTCCCCCCCACAGCACCCCCGAGGACGTGGCGCGGGAAATGGCCCAGATGATCGAGCGAAAGGAAAGGGAGAGGGTCACCACGCCCCTGGGCAAGGCCACCCTCGCGCTCGAGAGGCTAAGTCCGACCCTCCTGGACTGGATACTGGCCGGACGCGAGCTTAAGAACTGATCGATAAGGCGGGATGAGCGGATGAGACGCGGCATTCCCGGACCATCCCCCAATCTCGCCCCGGCGAGGAAAAGTGGAAGGAACAAATGGAAAATAACCCGGACTTAAGCGCGGCCCCCGGCGGCAAGAAAAGCTACGGCCAGGGCGGGTGGGGCGCCCACGCCATCCTCATCACCCTCTCCATCATCTATCTTTCCGATTACGCCGACCGCTTCGTGCATTCCAGCATGATTAGCTTTATCAAAGCGGACTGGAATATTACCGACACCCAAGCCGGATGGCTTCTATCAATAGTCCTCATTTTTATAACGATTTTTTCCCTTCCCGCCTCGATACTCATCGACCGCTGGAGCAGAAGAAAAATGGTCTCGATAATGACGTTTTTCTGGAGCATTGCCACTCTGGCCTGCGCCTTCAGCAACAATTATTGGCAGCTTCTGACCGCTAGGGCCTTCATCGGGATCGGAGAATCCGGCTATGCCCCCGCCGGCACCGCCATGCTCAGCGCGGCATATCCGGAGAAAAGACGCGCCTTGGTTATGGGGATATGGAACCTATTCATTCCACTTGGCATGGGCATCGGAATCGTGGCGGGAGGCATTATCGCCAAACGTTGGGGATGGCAGCACGCCTTCGGACTGGTGGCCGTTCCCGGAATGCTCCTTGCCGTCGCCGCCTGGTTTCTGCCGGATTATAAAACCGTAAAAACGGAAAATGATTCGTCGGAGACGAAGCTCAGCTTAAGAAATGAATTAAAAAAGTTCATTGCCAACCTGAAAGTAATCTTCAAAACGCCTTCTCTTGTTTTCACGTATCTTGGCTTCGCCATGAACGTTTCCATCACTACGGCTCTCTCGCAGTGGTTATCAAGCTATTTCGAAAGGACCGGCATGGTTAAGATGGGGCAAGGAGGCACGCTGGCTATGCTGATATTGGGTCTCGTCGTCTTCGGCTCACCCCTTGGCGGCGTGTTGTCGGACGTTTGGCATAAAAGAAAGAAAGAGGGAAGGCTTTATCTTCCGGCCGTCACCAGTCTCATGTCGGCGGGGCTTTTATTCATTGCCTTCCTCTTCCCGGGCAAGATGCTGCCCCAGTTCCCCATGCTGCTCCTCTTCGGCATCGTGCTCACCTGCTTCATCGCCCCCGGCATATCGGTCACCCAGGACGTGGTCCATCCCGGGCTCCGGGCCTTCAGCTACGCCATGTGCGTCATCGTCCAGCACATAGCGGGAGACGTGTGGTCGCCCGTTATCGTGGGCAAACTCAGCGACATGATCGGCCTTGACCGGGCCGTGCTCTTCGTGCCCCTCTACGGGGTGCTCGCCTCCATGTTCTTCTTCCTGGCCTCGAGGTACTACCGCCGCGACGCGGAAAACATCGAGAAAATCGAGCTCGAGGCCGAATAATTCCCGAGCGTCCGGCGAGGGTCCGGGTCACACGGGAGCGTCCGTAACCCTGGGCATGAGGTCAAGAAGGACCCGAGCGCGGCGCAATTTTTCCCTCCAGGAAGACGGCCTTATTTTCCCGGGCCTTTCCTCGTTTGCGCCGTCCCTTCGGGACTCATTTTTTGTCACCGACTTCTCCCAGGGTTTCGGCCGCCGGTCGCGGCCGGCTTATTTATAGATGATTGGCCTCTCCAGGCTTTGGGCATGAAGAGGCGGCCCCATCGATGGGGCGGGCGGTTCAAATCGGGAAACGGGATGGAATAGAGCGGGCCTCGCTGGTGGCGCTGGCGACAACGCGCCGTACGCGTGAATGAGGCCGGTCCGAACCTTGAATAATGGCGCGCTCGAGGAGCGACGTTGAATAGATGCCTGGGACGTCCCGCTTAAAGAAATCCCGCGCCGACTTGACGGGCTTGCTCATAGATTCGCCACCCAGTCCGGGTAGCTATCTGGCAGCCGAAGGCGCGGGAAAGGGGCGACAGTCAGCCGTGAGCGTGTATATCGATCTAAAGGCTTTCGCGTCTCCATCCACTGATTGTCCTACCTCTCCTTATCTTCACGTCGGCCGAAGACGTGAATTGATTTTGTCAATTACCCATCTCGTCGCGGCTTGACAAACGCCCAGCTCCCTATGCCCGCCCATGTTGCCATATACTACGGATGCTCTCCGCTTGAAGATGCAAATCCATGTCATATAATTAGGCGAGGCGTAAACTCGTCCGTTTGGGGCGGGAGGGGGCGCTAAAGTCGTGGGGAATGGTTCGGGGAAGTTATGGAGAACTTTAGAATACTTATAATCGACGACGACCGGGACATGGCCAGGTCTCTACGGGAGTTCCTCGAGAGGCGGTCTTATTCGGTCTGGACGGCGGCGAGCGGGGAGGAGGGCCTGTCCCAGGTGGGCGTCCGCTCCTTTGACGCGGCGCTTTTGGACATCCACCTGCCGGGGGCCGACGGCATCGAGGTTTTGGGGCTGATCAAGAAGCAAGTCCCCGACCTGCCGGTGGTGATGATGACGGCCTACGCCTCGATCGACACGGCCGTGTCCGCCCTCCGCCTGGGCGCGACCGACTACATCATCAAGCCCTTCGAGCCCGACGAGATGTTCAGCATCCTCGGACGGCTGGCCGAGCGGAAAGAGTTGATCGACGCGAACCAAGAGTTCATCCGGGCGGCCAAGTCCGATTACGACTTCGATCACATAGTTACCAAGGACCCGGGTTTTCGGGAGATACTCGAGGCGGTCAAAAAGATCGCCAATACGGACGTTCCCGCCCTGATCATGGGCGAGAGCGGCACGGGCAAGGAACTGGTGGCCCGGGCGCTCCACAACAACTCGGCCCGGGCCGCCCGGCCCCTGATCGCCGTCAACTGCGCGGCCATCTCTCCCACCTTGATCGAGAGCGAGTTCTTCGGCCACGTAAAGGGGTCCTTTACGGGCGCGGTGGGCGACGCGAAGGGCTACATCGAGCGGGCTGACAAGTCCACTCTTTTCCTGGACGAGATAGGCGAGCTTCCCCCCGAGCTTCAGGCCAAGCTCCTCCGGGCCATCCAGGAGGGCCAGATTTGTCGGGTGGGCGAAAGCCGGCCGATAAGCGTCGACGTCCGCTACGTCGCGGCCACCCAGCGGGACCTGGAGAAGGAAGTCGAGGAGGGCCGCTTCAGGAAGGACCTTTATTTCCGGCTGAACCTTTTCACGGCCAAACTGCCCGCTCTGCGGACGCGGCCGGCGGACATACCTCTTTTGGCCGAGTATTTTCTGGACGGGTCCACCCGGCGGGGCATGAGCATTGCGCCCCAGGCCATGGAGAGACTTATGAATTACAAGTGGCCGGGAAACGCGCGCGAGCTGGAGAACGTCATTCAGCGCTCCTCCATCCTGGCCAAGGACAAGGTCATTACCGTCTCGGACCTACCCTTTCACGCGGACCGCGACCGCTCCGGCTACGCGGCCTTCTTTCCGGCGGATGCATGGGATTACAAGGAGGTCGTAAAGAACGTGACGGACGTGACGGCCCACGACCTTATTTCAAGGGCCCTTTTGGTCAACAATGGCAACGTCTCCGCCGCGGCCAGGTTTTTGGGCGTGAGCCGGCGCTTTCTCAACTATCGGATCAAGGAACTGGCAATCAGGGGCGCCAAGTCGGACGCGGGGGAGGAGGAATGATGACTCTATCCCGCCTCCTGGTCTTGTTCGCCTTGCCTTGCTTTCTTTTCGCGTCGCTTTCCGCCCGGGCGGACGGGGGCGACGAGGAGGGCGTGCTCTTTCCCGGTTCGACCGTTTCCGTGCCCGAGGTCCGCGCCCACCGCATTGACGAGTCGCCCTCCTCGGTGACCGTGATAAGCGGCGAGGCCATCCGCCGGTCCGGGGCCTTGACCGTTCCCGAGGCGCTGTCCCTCTTGCCGGGCGTTGACCTGATGAGGCTTTCCGAGGCCGGGCCTCAGTTGTCCATCCGCGGGTTTAACGGCTACTCCTCGAACAAGGTCCTGGTCATGCTGGACTCGAGGCCCCTATTCAACCTGGCCGACGCCTCGGTGGACTGGAACTTAATTCCCGTCTCGGTGGACGATATAGACCGGATCGAGCTGGCCAGGGGACCGGGATCGGCCCTCCACGGCGAGAACGCCTTTTTCGGCGTCATCAATATCATCACCAAGTCCGCCGGGAAATCCGAGAAGTCCGCCGCCGCGGGAGGGGGCTCGGGCCCGAGCGCGAGAGTTTACGGCGCTCTGGCCGGAAAGGGCGTCCGGGCGTCGGTCGAGGCGCTCGAGCTGGACCGCTTCGATGAAGCCTCGTCGGACCTTCCCAACACCTACCTCGAGAGCGAGGGGGTCTTGCCCATCGCCTCGAGGACGGCCGTGCAGCGGGGCTTTTTGAAAACAGAGCTGGCCAACGAGAAGGCGAGACTGACCTTATCGGGAGGAATGGCCAGGGCCGAGAACAAGGGCCCTGAAGTGGAGAACGTGGACCGGGCGTCCTTCGCCTCGGCCGAGCTTTGTTTTTCCGCGGCCCGGATCGATTTTACATCCAGCCTGAGGGCCGGCTACCAGGACCGGTCCGCGGACGGTAACCAGGCCTTTCCCGATGGCCCCTACCGGGACTCACTCCGGCTCGACTACGAGATGCAAGGGTCGTCCCGTCCCTTTTCCGACGACCTTTTAATGGTGGGCGCCCGTTATTCCCATCAGCAAATAAGGGACGAGGTCTACCTCGGGGAGGACAAGGACAAAAGCCGAGACGTGGCCTCGGCCTATCTCGAGAACCAGTTCGCCCTTTTCGAGAGGTCCCTGTACATAACCGGCGGCCTTCGCCTTGACGGATACCCCGAGGTGGGGGATGTCCTGTCGCCCCGGGCCGGGGTCATATGGATGATCTCGAGCGAGCAGGCCGTGAAAGCCTACTGGGGCCAGGCCTTCCGGAGCCCGACCCTGTACGAGTTATATGGGGTGGACGACGGCATGGACCCCATAATTTTCCTGGGCAACGCGAACCTCGAGCCGGAGCGGATATCGAGCGTCAACCTGGATTATATATATAACGACCCCGGCCGACTCGAGCTGGCGGTCAACCTCTTTTATCACGATATCAAGGACCTTATCGTCTACAAGCAGGTTTACTTGACGCCCAGCCGCCGCGCGTTCCAACTGGACAACGAGGAAAAGGCCCTGGCCTACGGCGGCGAGTTCGCGGCCCGAGTCCATATCGGACGGCGGTTCGAGGTCTGGGGCAACTACAGCTACGACCACGCCGTTTACGAAAGGGTCGGCGAGACCATCGAGGCGCCTTTTTCGCCCAGGCACAAAGGCCATATTGGAGTGGACCTGGACGGACAAAGATGGAACGCCTCGGTCTGGACCTCCCACGTGGGCGGCTATACGGGAGTCAGTCAAAACTCGCCCTTTACCGACCGGATCGACGTGAACGGATACAGCTACGCCTGCGCCAGGTGCGAGTTCTTTCTTACCGAGCAATTGTCGATCAGCGCCATGGCCGGTGACGCCTTTGGTAAGGGCCATTACGAAAGCCCTATCCACGCTCCGGTCATGCCCTATTACTTCATCTCTTTGTCCTGGCTGGACGTGAGGTAGTTCATGCGGACGGCGGCGAAAATCCTCGCCCTTTTGGCCATGCTCATTATGGCCCCACCCGGGAACGGGGACGCCTCGGCCGCTTCCGGCGGAAAGCCTCGGGTTTTCGCCATCCTTTCAAGCGGGGCCAAGCCTTATCAGGACCATTTGGAGAGGTTCAAGCTCCGCTTCTCGGGGTCCGTCGATGAGGCGGTCCTCCCTAATAACGCCGCCGACCTGGAGAAAAAATTGAGGCGTGATCCTCCCGATCTAGTGCTCGCCCTGGGACCGGCGGCGGCCAGGTTCGCGAAAGGGACCGACCTTCCCGCGCCCGTTTTGTTCGCCATGGTTTACGACCCGGCAAAGCACGGACTAGCCGCGGGGGAATCCATTTGCGGAATCGAGCTTAAAGTCAGCCCGGAAAAGACGCTCGAGGCCCTGGAAACGGTCCTTCCCTCCGGCGCGGCCAGAACCAGGGTGGGCGCGCTGGTCCGGGAGGGAAGCGACCCGAGCGAGGCCGAGGCCCTGCGAAAGGCGCTCGAGGCCGGCGGCTACCCGATTTCCATCGAGGGCCTGTCCACGCCGGAGGAGTTGCCCCGAGCGCTCGAAAATCTGTTGGCCAGGATCGACGCGCTCTGGCTGCTCATGGACCCTGGTCTCATATCCGAGCGGCAGTACCTGGACCTGGTGTTGAACGAGTCCCTTGACCGCAAGGTGGCCGTCATCGGGCTCTCGGACGAGCACGTCAGGATGGGAGCGCTTCTCGCTACGTCGGTCGATTATTATTTGGAGGGAGACCACTCGGCCCGCCTGGCCCGGGAAATTCTGGAGGGAGCGGACCCGAGGCAGATCGGGGTCCAGCCTCCTGAGAACGTAATCTGGTCCCTCAACCTGAGGGTGGCGAAGGAGATCGGGCTTAACGTTCCGCCCCTCAGTCGAAAGCGTTTCGAGAAGGTGTACCAATGAAGCTCGGGACGTCCGACATGAGCCTTGGCGCCAAGTTCATCCTGGCCTCGGTGGCCGTGATCGTTATAACCACTTCCCTTATGTGCCTTTTGGTGCTGGACCGGTTCAGGGGAGAGCTGGAGGACGGCGTTGACATGCGCGCCCAGGCCCTGGCCGGCCAGTTGGGCGCCCTGGCGCGGCTTCCTCTCCGGGCGGGCGACCGGGAGAGCCTGGACAAGATAGCGAGGGACGCCCTTTTAGTGGAGGACCTGGTGGCGGTCGAGTTCAAGGGCGTTGACGGCGAGACCCTGGCCAGTGTGGTCCGCCCGGATATCAAGGCCGGGCGCTCGATAACCAACGCCTATCCCGTTTTCCGGCGGGGAAGCGAGTTCAAGGACGAGATCGACCTTTTCACGGGCGACGCGGTGGAATCGGAAATGGAGGAGGTGGGCAAGGTCACCCTCGAGTTCAGCCTCGCCTCCATCGACCGGGCCGCCGCCAGGATGAGGGCCCGGATTTTCTCCGCCGCCGCAATTCTGGCGGCCGCGGCCATCCTGGTCAGCGTCCAGTTCGCCCGCCGTTTCACCGATCCCATCAGGAAGCTGATGGAGGGAGTGGAGAAGATAGGCTCGGGCGGCCTGGACCAGGAGATCGAGGTGGGAGCGGGAGGAGAGATCGGGGCCCTGGCCGATCACGTCAACCAGATGTCTCGCGACCTCAGGAAGTCGGTGGACCAGATGATCCAGCAGGAAAAGATGGCCACCCTGGGCAGGATGGCCTCGTGCGTGTCCCACGAGATAGGCTCTCCCCTTAACTCGATCATGTTCTCGGCCGCCAATATTATCGAGGAGGTACAAGATGGGCCGGCCAGGGATAACGCCGAATCGATAGCTCTCCAGACTAGGCGGATGAGGGACACCATCCGGAACCTGCTCGATTACGCTCGGGCCCCGTCGGACGCGGCCGAGGAGGTAAACCTGGCCCGGGCGCTTGATGAGGCCCTTTTGGTGCTCGCCGCTCCCATTAAAAAGGCCGGCTTCACGGTGGAAAAGGATTTGCCCCTTTCCTTGCCGCGCGCCCTGGCGGTGAAGAACCTTTGTGTCCAGGTTTTTATCAACGTGGTTAAAAACGCCATGGAGGCCGCGGGGCCGGACGGCAAAGTCGTAATACGGGCCCGCGCTCTGGATGGAGATGAAAATGGAAAGCCGGACATGATCGAGGTCTCCCTCCAGGACAACGGCCCCGGCCTACCTGGCGAAGAAATTGCGAAAATTTTCGAGCCCTTCTATACCAGCAAGCCCGAGGGGCAAGGGACCGGGCTGGGCCTTACGGTCTGCGCCCAGATCATGTCGAGTCAGGGTGGAAGCATTCGGGCGGAAACGGCGGAGGGGGAAGGCTCGATATTTTACCTCGAGTTCCAGGCGATCGAGGAATCGTGAAAAAGTTCATTTTAAGGATATGAGCTTCTTGCAAAAGTCCTTTTCTTTACGGCATAGCCGCTTTGGAGTGCTCTCGCTTGAGACCGCTTTCGATGGCCTTGGCTTGACAAGGCCTAATAATACGCTGGCTTGCCTCGCGTCAAGCCGCTCGGAAGAAAAGCGGCGTCGAACCGCCGCACTCCTAAAGCGGGAATTTTGCATGAGGCTCGATATGTTCCGCTGATGACTGGACTTGATTTTAACGGGAAAGGGCTTTGTCTGGAGGAAATTGTAACCAACGGCGCACATAACCGCGCACGATTGTGCGCAATGATAAGACGTTGATTTATTTTAATAATAGTGGAAAACTCGGCCAAAGCGGAGTGAAAACTGTACACCATCGTGCGCGCTTTGCCGTTCGGTATAATCAGGTGAAATATTTTCCTCTTATAAATCAGGTACAAACAAGTTTGGCATTTCCTGGCACATCGATTGCTATTAAAAGGGGCAAGGAACGAATGAAAGGGTTTTTTAAATATTTTGGCGCTTTTTTAATTCTGGCCGCGGCCGTGGTCGCTTGGGGCGCTTTTATACCGACCGCCAACGCGGCCACTTGCGGCGTGGGGGTCTGCGGAGACGGTTTCCTTGACGCGGGCGAGGAATGCGACGATGGCAACCTCACCCCTGGAGACGGCTGCTCCGCGGACTGCACGGAGTCTTTCAACATGGTGGTGGGTAGCCCGCTCATTAACTATTCCGGTGATCAGCCTAGGCCCATGCTCGCGGTGGACCTAAACAACGACGGCATAAAGGACTTGGTCGTGGGCACGGGTTATTCCGCTTTTCTTCACGTCTATCTGATCAGTGAAGAGGGAGACCTGATACCGACGGCGACCTATTCCATGGGCAGCTTCGTTTACTGGATGGCCTCGGGGGATCTTAACGGCGATCATTTCACCGACTTGGTGACGGTGGACATGAACACCGACCAGATGCATATCTTCTTTGGAAACGGCGACGGCACGCTCGCCTTGGCCACAATCTTTTATCCCGGCGACCGTCCCTGGTCGGTCTCGGTCGGGGACGTGAACCATGACGGATTCGAGGATATCGTGGTGGCCACCCGCAACACTCATCGTTTCGTGGTGTACCATGGGGACGGGGCGGGCAACTTTACCCAGGACCTTTCCATCGACACGGGCGGCGACACGAAAATCTCGGCTATAACCGACCTTGACAACGACGGCTATAACGATCTTATCCTGGGGTCGGGCGACGAGACTTACGGCGTTCCTTCCCTCAAGACCTACTTCGGGTCCCAAGATGGACTTACCCTTAACCAGACGCTCGCCACCGACGGTCTTATCTCCGGCATAAGCGTGATAGACCTCGACCACGACGGATACATGGACCTGATCACCGCCGGCGGCAGTATGGTTCGCGCTTATTTGAACCTTGGTAACGGGGATTTTTCCCTCGCCACGGCCGAGAATACCGGCGATAGAGGCTACAGGATGGACCTGGCTGACTTCGACAATGACGGCAACAAGGACGTTACCCTTCGCGCCCGTGACACGAGCGAAATGAGAATCCTTCTCGGCGACGGCATGGGATGGTTCAAGGACGTCTGGCATTACCGGGTGTCCTCCGCGGCGGAGCCTGGCATGGGTCTGGCCCTCGACCTCGACCGGGACGGCGTGCCCGACGCGCTGGTCTCGGTAATGGGCGACTCGAACCTCGTCCCCATTTACAACCATAATTATTACCAGTTTCCGAGGTGCGGGGACTCCCGGATAGGGAGAGGAGAGAACTGCGATGACGGCAACTCGGAGAGCGGCGACGGCTGCTCTTCGGTTTGCCGTCTCGAGTCCACGGGCGACACGGACGGCGACGGCCTGACCGACGGCGAGGAGACGGTCGTTTACTTAACGGACCCTCTTAACCCGGACACGGACGGGGACTGCGTCTTCGACGGGGAGGAGGTCTGCTCGGGCGCGGACCCCCTCGATCCCGCGGACCAGGAAGGCTGCCAGGCCATCGTCGCCCCCGAGGGACGGTGGAGGATCAAAGTGACCCTGCTCGAGGCCTCGGCCGGGCTGTCCTCCGACGTCTACCTGGCCGAGCCGGCCGTCGAGCGCCTGATCGTGAACAGCCTTAAAAACGTGGGCAAGATCACCGTGACCGACGTTGTCGGAGGCGACCCGGTGTCCTTCTTCGTCAGGGTGGACGGAAGACCCTGGGGACTGGGAAAATACGATCATTACTCCGATTCCGAGTTCGGCCGCGTGGCCAGAATCGACGCTTATACTTATACCGTCGGCTTCGAGGACCTGCCCGTGGACATGGCCGACTGGGACTTCGACGACGTGGTGATCCTGGTCGAGTTCATCCCTATCGACCCCGCGGTGGGAATAGCCGTCAACGCCCTCTCCGAGTTCGAGATCACCAAAAAGACCGACCTGGCCGATGAAACCAGCGTGACCCTGGACTTTGACGGCCACTCCTCACTCAAGGTCCCCAGGTCCGTCCTGTCCGACCAGGTGGGCATAACCCTCACCGCCGGCCTGCCCGAAAAATATATGGACGTCTGGGAGCCGAACATTTTAGGAGGGTTCCGCAAGATTCTCTTGACCAACGGGGCGACCACGACCTCGGAGCCCATCCAGATAAGCGTCCTGTACGAGGACTCGAACGACGACGACATGCTGGACGGCACGATCATATATGAGGACGAACTGAAAATCTTTCTTTACGACGAGGAAAAAGCCGAATGGATGGCGCTTCCCTCCTCCGTGGACGCCAACGCCAACCTGGTGACCGCGGCAAGCGTCAGGCTTTCTCTGGTGGCTATTGGCGCGAGTCCGACCCACAAGGGTAAAGACCACGCCGGTACCGTAAACGACGGCGGATGGTTCGGATGTTCCCTTACCTCCCATGACGGTGGAGCCAAAGGCCCGTGGGCGGCTTGGCAGATTCTGCTTATTCCCGCCCTGGCGTGGCCGGCCGTAACCGTCTTGAAAAGGAAGGCAAGGCCTGAAGGCGCGCGCGCCAAGGGCAAAGCCCATGGGAATCCGTAACCGTTTCGAGAAGAAGAGTGAGACGCCAGGGCCGTAAGCCGAGCGACCACTCCTCAGAACCCGAACCGTCTTTAATATGAAAATGGGATGCCGAGACTTTTAAAGCCAAGCACCTACCATCCAGACAAGGGGGCGTCATCAGGCGCCCCCTTAAACTTTTTCGCTCCAGCCCGCCTAATGGATTGAATAACGCTTTGGCGTCATGCTAATATATTGAGCAAGCGGTCAGCGGCAGGGTAACATTTACATCAATAGACGCGCCGCCCACTTGAGGCGGCATTCTCAATATTTTATCAGGTTCCTTACGATCGACAGGAGACGACCATGAAAGCTATCCCGCTTGCCTTCCTTCCCGTCTTTTTCCTCGCGCTCCTTCTGGCGCCTTTAACCGGTTTTGCTCAGGACTCGGACGGCGACGGCATGCCCGACCTTTTCGAGATCAACATGGGCTGCCTCCGGGTGAACGTTCCCGACGGCGACCGGGACCCCGACCGCGACGGGGCCACCAGCCTCGAGGAATACAATAACTCGACATATCCGCTCTCGATCGTCAACCCTTGCACTCCGGATACGGACATGGACGGCCTGCCCGATGGATGGGAGCTGGACAACGGGACTGACCCACTCTCCGTGGACGTGGACCTGGACCTGGATGGGGACACCCTGTCCAATGGGATCGAGTACATGATGGGGACCAACGCCAATAACGTGGACTCCGACGGCGCGGGTATCGAGGACGGCGACGAGGTACCCATCGGCTGGGACCCGGCCAGCCCCCTCGACGACTACTCCGAGACCCAGTACGAGGCCTACAGCGCGACAGCCAACAATAGCGCTGCCCAATATTGCCGAGGCCTGCAATTCCGGGCCGATGAGGGGACCATACTCACCAGCTACGGCCATTACCTCAATCCCCAGGCCGGATCGACGCTTTTCTTCACCGTCTGGGAAGGGAATACCCTGAACGGGACGGTGAATAAGATTTTCGAGAAACGGGACGACAACGTGGCCGGCGGGGTGGATTGGTATGAATCGGGCGATATAAACGCCGTCTTCGAGCCCGGGAAATACTACGAGGTCGTCACCTGCTGGAGGCAGGCGACCTATTATTACGGCACGGGCGGAAGCTTCGGCCCCACCCATTTCGGCGAGATGGTCGGGTCCGTGACCAGGAACGCGATGAGCTTTCCCCTGCCGGACTCCTTTTCCTTCAATCACTCGGCCAATACCAAGTATTGTATGCGCGCCAACTTCTGTGAGTCCGGATGCTTTCCCGCCGGCGTGGCCATCCTCCGCGACGCCCAGAGCTGGTCCAGCGCCAACACGGACCTCCTGGACCTGTTCAACGTGCCTTACTCGATATTCGGCGGGTCCCAACTCTCGGGCGCCGACTACTCGATATTCGACAAAATCCTCATCGAGTCCGCCCAGGACGAGGACTTCTACCAGGACCTGGAAACCAACCGGACCGCCGTCGAAGAGCGCGTGGAAGACGGCGCCGACCTCGAGTTCCACGGCGCCGACCCCGAGGGGTTCTGGCATGAAAGCTACCTTATCCCGACGGGAATAGACGGGCCCTTCTCGGAACGAAACGCCCTTGATTTCACCGCGTCCGCCGATTGGCACTGGGCTAAAATTGGCGCCGAGGACGACGGACTGGACGGCTGGAACTATTCCGCCTACGGCTACATAGGCTCCGCGGGAGGCGACACGCCAACCCCGCTGGTACTGGACTCCTCGTCCGAGGCGGTGCTCTCGGCCTTCAACTACGGGCAAGGCCAGGTCATCGCCGCCACCATGAGCCTGGAAAAAGCCGCCGACTCCGCCTCACCCCTCGGCGACGGCCCGGCCCTGCTCCGCAACCTCCTGCTCCACGAGGACAAGGAGGACATATCTCCGGAAATTTGTCCAAGCGCCCTCAGCGACGTTCCTTTCCTCGGCGGAACGTCCACCACTGCCACCTACCTGTTCCGAGGCCACAAGTATCTCGTGACGACCCCCAGCGCGCTCTACGAGTTCAAGCAAAGACTTAACCTTTCCGGAACCACCGATTTGACTTACGTCGTGCTCGAGTCGGATTCACAGGACGGCCAGTACCAGAAAGTTTGGCAAAAAACCGTAAGCCACGCCCCCCAGGGCATTGAATGGTACGGCTCCGGCTATATCGGTATCGAGATGGAGGAGGGAAAATTTTACGCCATGGTCACGGGCTGGGCCACATTGAACGGCAGTTATTACTATCAGGCGAGTACCCTGCCAAGGCCCGTCAGCTTCGGGACCGCCGCGGCCGGAGCCGCCTACGCGGGAAACCCCTTGCCCGACCCCGTTTCTTTTGCCGCCACCACGAGCGCCTATCCGCAGGAGGTCATAACCCAGCCACTCGTTACTCCGCCTTTGCCCGAGTCACTAAAGTGCGTGATCCTGGACTCCGACGGCGACGGGTTCTCCGACTCCCTCGAGACCATATACTCGACCGATCCCGCGACGCCCGACACCGACGGCGACGGACTCCCCGACATGTGGGAATATCTCATCGGCTTCAATCCCACGAGTCCCCTGCCCGAGGGCCTGTTTGACGACGATCTCGACGGTCTTTTCAACCTGGAGGAATACCACTACGGGACCAACCCCTTTGACGACGACTCCGACGGCGACGGATGGACCGACGACTACGAAATACTGGTCGGGACCGACCCCCTCACGGACGACACGGCGGACGATCCCGACGGTGACGGCCTTACCAACTTCTCGGAAATAATTTTCCACTCGACCTTTCCCGACGATCCCGACTCCGACGACGACGGTCTTGACGACGGCTACGAGGTCAATACCTCGGGCACGGACCCTCTCAATCCCGACTCCGACTACGACGGCCTGCCCGACGGCTTCGAGGACGACTATAGCTCGTGCCTTGACGCCCTCAGCGTCGATAACCGCAACCTCGATCCCGACTCCGATTACCTGACCAACTTCGAGGAATTTATCCTCGGGCTCGATCCCTGCGTCTTCTCCGACTCCGACTCCGACGGCATGCCCGACGGCTTCGAGCTCCTTCACGCCGCCTGCGGGCTCGATCCCTTCTTCTCCGACGGAGCGGACGACCCGGACCTGGACTCTATATCGAACTTAAACGAGTACCTCTTCTCCTTCGACATGGACCCATGCTCGGACGACACCGACTCCGACCAGATGCCCGACGACTACGAGATGGCCGCCTCCTGCCTGTCGCCCCTTTTGTACGAGGCCTACGAGGACCCCGACGCCGACGCGGTGGACAGCCTCATAGAGTACGGACAGGGGTTCGATCCCTGCACGTTCGAGGATACCGACGCCGACGGCATGTCGGACCCGTGGGAAGCAAGCTACGGCTGCATGAGCCCCAACACGGCCGACTCCCAGGCGAGCGACCCGGATATTGACACCCTGACCAATATCGTCGAGTTCATCAACGGGTCCAACCCATGTCTCGCCGACACGGACGGCGACGGGCTGACTGATCCCCAGGAAATACTCAGCCTTCTGACCGACCCGGCCCACCCGGACTCCGACGGAGACGGGCTCTCCGACAGCGAGGAGGCGTGGTTCTATCTCTCCTCCCCCCTCGTCGCCGACTCCGACGGAGACGGACTGGGAGACGGCTTCGAGGCCGGCGTGGTCGTGGCCGTCGGGCCCAACGGGACCCTTGACTCCGCGCCCGCCGCGGGAGACTCGGTCAAACCCTTCTCCATCCGACTGGGAGCGGACATGCTGCCCGATACCCAGGCAATGGGAGACGACGTACAGATAATCGAGACGACCCTTACCGTGCCCAGGCTGTTCATCACCAACCCAAACAAGGCCGACTCGGACATGGACGGCATCGACGACCAACTCGAAATGATCAAGGGCGCCCACCCCATGAACTCGGATATAACCACCGCCGTCTTCGCGCCGGCCTTCCGGCTGACTTACGGAAATCAGGGAGCAGGACTCTCCAATCTGGATTGGGCCGACTCGGATAACGTTTACGGACTGGCGTGGAGCGACCCGAAAAGCGGGCCGGTCGGCAACGGTGAAATCTATTACCAGGCAATACTCGAAAGCGGAGACACCACCGACTTGCCCACCCGGATCACCTTCGATACCGTCATGACCGATGGACCCGCTCTCGCCTGGTCCGGCTCCGAGTTCGGACTGGTATGGGAGGATGGAAACAGCGGCTACGAGATTTATTTCAGAAGACTCGACTCCAGCGGGACCCCCCTCGGGTTCTCCCTCAGGATCACTTACGACGCCACTTCATCTCACGATCCCTCCATAGTCTGGACCGGCTCCGAGTACGCAGTCGCATGGAAGGACGGAGGAGGGGCCTACCAGGAAGTTTATTTCGCCCGAGTCTCCGGATCAGGCCTGGCCGCGGGAAATACCATACTCCTCTCCAGCCAGGCCCAGGCATACGAGCCGAAAATTAACTGGAACGGGTACGAGTACGCCGTCTCCTGGTACGACGTCTCGGACGGGCAATACCACATGAGAAGACTCTATCCCGACGGGTCGCCAAAGGAACCGGCGGTTACCGTTCCCGGAAACCTCTCTATATGGACCGGCTCAGAATACGGCGTAGCCTATGAAAACACGGTTGACCAAAACACGGAAATTTACTTCCAGCGCCTCGCCCCCGACGGATCGGCCTTGAGCGAAGAGGAAAGGATTTCCTTCGGACTCCTCGACTCGACCGATCCCCAGGTCGCCTGGAACGGGACCGACTTCATCGTGGTCTGGATGGACCAGAAGGACGGAAACGACGAAATCTATTACGCCGCCGTCGATCGATACGGCAAGAGGGCCGGGCTGCCTAACCGTTTCACTTACACCGGCGGGGACTCGAGGTTTCCTCAGGTTGTCTGGACTGGCGAGGAACACGGCCTGGCTTTCATCGAGCACGAATACGGGCCATATCCCGAGGTGGACTTCGCCAACCAGGGCGACTCCGACGGAGACGGCCTTCGAGACGCCATCGAGAATTCCATCTCCTGCTCCGACGCCTATGACCACGACTCCGACGGCGACGGCCTTCTTGACGGACTCGAGGACTTGAACGGCGACGGGATTTTCGATCCCCTTACCGAGACCGATCCCTGCGATCCCGACACCGACGACGACGGCTTCACCGACGGGGAGGAGGACGCCGACCACGACGGAGTGGTCGACCCGTCCGAGACCGACCCCAAGTCCGACGACACCGACGGCGACGGCTTGTCCGACCTCGAGGAAACAACCGAGGGAGAAGACGGATGGATTACCGATCCCGTCGATAATGACTCGGACGACGACGGCGTAAACGACGGAGACGAGGTCCAGAACGGATCCAATCCACTTTACGCCGCCGTCTATCCCCGGATAATCAAGTACGGCGGGGAAAATAGAATTACCTACGATTACTACTGGGATAGAAACCCGAAAATGGCATGGACCGGAAGCGAGTTCGGAATAACCTGGATGGGACTATCCACATCCACCGAGCGAGTCAAGTTCATGAGATTGGCCCTTGACGGCTCCACCCTGCAAACGCCGCTTATCATAAATACTCCAAACCTGGTCGACGCCGGATACCCGGATATCGCGTGGAACGGGAACGAGTTCGCCATCGTATTCGAGAATACCGCCTTCGAGGAAATATACTTCGCCCGCGCCTCCGCCCAAGGGACCGAGATCGGCGACGAAATCAGACTGACAAACGACTCCGGAGGCGACTACGATCCTCGACTCGAGTGGTCGGGTTCGGCCTACGGCGTCGTTTGGGAAGGATCGCCCGCTTACTCGTCGGCCATGTTCCTGCTGGTTGGAGAGGACGGCTCCACGGTGGACCTCCCGCAAATGATTTCGACCGAGCCCTCCAGCTCACGAAATCCATACATCGACTGGACCGGCTCCGTGTTCGGTTTCGCCTGGAACGAAAGGTATTCCACCAAAATGGGCTATCACTTCGCCTCCCTCAGCCAGGGGGGAACCATCGTCGAGTCCGGCTCCAGGATTACCTATGACGACAACCAATGGGACGGCGACCTGGCCTGGGGAGACTCGAACTTCCTGGTTACCTACGTCGTGAGCATGGGCGGCGACAGTGAGTTGTACTTCCTCGGGCTGGCGGAGGACGGCTCGACCCTGGGCGTCCAGCAAAGGCTGACATACGGCCCGGCCGGGTACGACTCCTACTGCCCGAGCGTCGCCTGGACCGGAAACGAGTTCGGCGTCGCGTGGGCCGACGACCGCGACGGAGGCGATACCGAGATTTACTTTACGCCTATCGGAGCCGACGGCTCCACCAACGGGGCGCCCTTCCGTATAACCTTTGCCCCGGGCAGCTCCTATAACCCCGACCTTGTATGGATCGGTACCGAGTACGCCCTGGTGTGGGACGAAAACCGACACGACGAATGGTATGACGATCTGTACTTCTTAAGGTTCAATTACGACACCGACGGCGACGCCATAATCGACGCGCTCGAGGACGGGCTGGCAACGGAAAAACGAAACTGGGACACCGACGGCGACGGCCTCTCCGACGGCGAGGAACTCTGTTACGACGGCGTATGCCTCGCCTACGCCGACGGCTTCGATCCCGATCCCAACGATCCCGACACCGACGGCGACGGCCTGACCGACTACGACGAGGTCAAGGTCTATTTCACCAATCCCGCATCCTCCGATACCGACGGCGACGGCATGGACGACAAGTGGGAGTTGGATAATGGACTCTCCCCCGCCTCGGACGACGCGGATGGAGACCCCGACGGCGACGAGCTGTCAAATCTGCTCGAATACCTCAATGGGACCGACCCCAACGACCCTGACTCCGACGACGACGGCATGGACGACGAGTGGGAAGTAAGCTACTCCTGCATGATGGCCAACACCGTGGACAACACGGCCGACTACGATTTCGACGCCCTTCCCAATTTCAGCGAGTATATCCAGGACAGGGACCCATGCGACTTCGAGTTGCCGCCCGATTCGTCCTGCGCCCTCGACTCGCCCAATCCAACCAACGGCGACACCATAGGCCTGACCTATTCCGTCGATACCGAGCACGCCTACGTCTACCTTTATCAATCCATAGGCGGCGGACCCTACGCTCCCGCGGCCACTCCCAAGACCGGAGCGCTGGCCGGAAGGTTCACCGTCAGTACGACGCCTGGAGTGGACCAAGTAAGGTCCTTCTATACCATCGCAACCCTCTCGGCCCTCGTCATCGAGGACCCGCCATCCTCGCCCGACGCCACCGTCGTGGTCGACAAAACCACGCCCATTTCCTACGTGAGCGCGGCTCCTTCTTTCGCGCCGGACGAGACCTTTCCGATCGAGTTCCTGTGCGACGACCTCGAGGCCCAGTCGCGCCTGTACTACCGCAAGGACGGCGGGGGGTGGACGGACTCGGGTCTGGGGCTGTTGGCGGGGGACTCGGGGACTTTCAGCTTCACGCCGGCGGGCGAGGGGACTTACGATTTTTATACCATCGCCGGCGACCCGGCGGGGAACATCGAGGACCCGCCCACCTTCCCCGACAAGGACGCCACCACCGTGGTCGACGACTCGCCGCCCGCCGTTCCGGTCGTGATCGACGACGGGACTTATACGGGTTACACCGACCGCTTTCACGCGACGTGGACGTGCGGGGGGGACAGCGTTTCGGGCATAGTGAGATACTACTACGCCATCGGGACGTCCGTTGGCTCGACGGTGATTGCGGGTTGGACCTCTAATGCCACGCTGACGGAGGTGACCAGGTTCGGGCTCGAGCTCGAGGACGGGTCGAGTTACTTTATCGGGGTGAGGGCCGTTAACGGGGCGGGGCTTACGAGCGTGGGGTGGTCCGATGGGATACTCGTCGACTCGAGGGGGCCGGAGATCGCCTGGTCGTCGCCGGCGCATCGGGAGATCGTGAACGACGACATGCCGCCCGTGGACTTGCCGGTCAGTATAAACTTCATCGACCCGGGCGGGGCGGGGATCGACTGGGCGAGCCTCGAGATGGTGCTCGACTTCAGCACCGTGCAGAGCTTCAGCCAGGACGGGGACACGGTGAGCTTCGACGCGCTGGCCCTCGACCTGGGCAACCACGTGGTGAACGTGCAGGTCGCGGACCTGGCGGGGAACGGTCTTAACCGGAACGTCATCTTCGTGGTCGAGGACCCGCGGCGGGTGATAATCAATCCGGTATACGTGGAATGGGCCCCGGGCGACGGGGACGCGACCTTCGTGGCCGACGGCGGCACCGGCGCGTACCGGTGGGCGGCGACGGGCGGGGCGCTCGATTCCTTCACCGGGGCCGAGGTTGTCTTCACGCCGGGCCCCGAGGCGGGGGCCTACGTGGTGGCGGTTTCTGACGCCAAGCTGGTGAGCGCGCAGGCGACGATCATCATCTCTGGCGAGGTCGAGGTGGCCCCGGCGGTGGTCCGCCTGAGCGCGGGCTCGGCGGCGACCTTCACCGCCTCGGGCGGTAGCGGCGACTTCAGTTGGACGGTCAACGGCGGCTCTTGCGTATTGTCGGGCGAGCGCGATGAAACGTGTTCGTATACGGCCTTCGAGTCGAGCGGGCAGTACTCGGTGAAGGCGCAGGCGGGCTCGGGCGAGAGCTTCACCAGCCGCGTGATCGTCACCGATCCGGTGGGCCGGGCCATCGTGGTGGTGGGCGGCGGCCTGGTGGACTCGAACCGTCAGGTCGAGGCTCTGAACTCCCTTGGCCACCTCGCCTACGAGACCCTTTTGGCTCGCGGCTTCGAGCCGGACCAGATCATGTACCTCAATCCCGACGCGACCCAGGCCTACGACGGCGACGGCGACGGCTACGCGGACGACGTGGACGGCGCGCCCACCCCGGCCGCTCTGCAGGCGGCCATCCTGGATTGGGCCACCGCCGACCTGGGGGTGGACAACCCGGGCGTGGGTCCGGGCGTGCCGCTCATTATCTACATGGTCGACCACGGCGGCGACGACTCGTTCCTCATCAACTTCACGGCCGCGGGCGCGGGCCAGGAGGTGACCCCCACCCAGCTCGACTCGTGGATCGACGCGGTGCAGGGGGGCGACACCTCGAACCCGAACGGGGTAGACGTGGTGGTGATTTACGACGCCTGCCGGTCGGGCAGCTTCCTGGACGAGGTGGGCGGCGGCGGTTCCGACCGTATCGTGATCACCAGCTCGGCGTCCTCGGAGAGCGCATACTTTGGCGTATCGGGCACGATCAGCTTCAGCCAGTTTTTCTGGCAGCGGGTCCGGACGGGCGCCACTCTCAAGTCGGCCTTCAACGACGCGGCGGCGGCGCTGGCCACCTGGGCCACGCAGACGCCGTGGCTGGACGACAACGGGAGCGGGACTTACGCGGCCACCGGCGACGGCAAGGACGGCGACGTTGCGGACCTTTTCGTGGTGGGCGCGGACTTCGTGACCGGCGCGGTGCTTCCCGAGCTGACACCTCGCGGCGACGCGCTGCTCGAGGGCGACAGCCTGGATATTTACTCGGGCATACTTTACGCCAGCTCGAGCGAGATATCGGCCATGTTCGCCATTTTGACGCCGCCTGGCTTCTCACCTCCCCAGTCGGAGGGCAACTTCGACACGCCCTGGCTGGAGGACGAGGAGGGCAATCCCCTGCCTCGCGTTTACCTCGAGTACTCGAGCGCGACGGACGACTGGCGGCGTCGGCTGGACTCGGCCGAGCTGGCCGAGCTGTTCACGGTCAACGGCCGATATACTGCCACGTTATACGCGATCGATCTCGAGGGCCGGGTGACGGCGGCGGCGGAGTTCTCGATCACGGTGTTCGGCCCGGACCCTTACGAGGACGACGACTGGTGGAGCTCCGGCTCGAGCGTCGAGGTTAACTCGAGCTCGGCGCAGGCCCACAACTTCCACGACTCGGGCGACCGGGACTGGGTGAAGTTCTCCGTGGCCTTTGGGGACACGGGATATTACTCGGTGTATACGGAGAATTTAGCGGACCGCTGCGACACGGTGATCGAGCTTTACGGCTACTCGGTGGCCGGCTCGACGGTGGTCCCCATCGCGTTCGACGACGACTCGGGCCAGGACGGCGGCGGCTCGAGCCGTATTTTCATGTACCTGTCCGAGGGTCTTTATTACGCTGAAGTATATCAGTACGGCGACACCATCGGGGGCCAGGACACGGAGTACGACCTCCGGGTGGACCACGACGAGGGCGACTACGGCTCGGTCGAGGGCTACGTGACGGACTCGGTGACGGGCTTCGGGGTGCAGGGCGCGAACGTGATCGTGATCCTTGGCGGTCCTCCCCGCGTGGCCACCACCGGGGCGGGCGGCTATTACAAGCTCTCGAGCCTCCTGGCGGGCTCTGGATATCCCATGCAGGTGCAGGCGGCGAACTTCACCACCTGGTCGGGGACGGTGAACGTTGGCGTGAACCAGACCACCAGGAAGGACGTGGTGCTGGCGGCGAAGACCGGCACCTCGGGCGTGCTGATGGGCCACGTTTACGGTCACGGCGGCGCGCCGCTGGTGGGGGTCGGGCTCGAGGTCTCGGGCAAGTCCGTGGTGAGCGAGGCGGGCGGCCTTTACTCGATCCGTCTTGCTCCCGGAGCGGCCTACGTTTATTCGAGCTGGCCGGGCTACGAGCCGTACCTCGAGGAGGGGCTAATGGTTGTGGCCGGCGATACCACGGTGCATGAGGTGTCGCTCGAGCCGGTGGACACCGACGGCGACGGCCTTCCGGACTGGATCGAGACCTCGGGCTGCACTGACGAGTCCGAGGCGGACTCGGACGGCGACGGCTTATGCGACGGCGATACCGCGGTGTATGACGGCGCGACGCTCGTCTGCTCGGCGGGCGAGGACATGGACCTTGACGGCGAGGTCGGGGCCTCGGAGACCGACCCCTGCGACGACGACTCGGACGGCGACCTCCTCGGCGACGGCGACGAGGCGCTGACTTACGGCACGGACCCGCTCGATGTTGACACGGACTCGGACGGCCTCGGCGACCGCCTCGAGGCGGTGGTCGTAAGCTGCCTCGATCCGACTGACGACGACACGGACGACGACGGCCTTCTGGACGGAACGTCGAGCGGCGAGGACAAGGACGGCGACGGGGTTGTTGACGCGACGGAGACGAGCCCTTGCCTTTTTGATACGGACACGGATACGCTGGGCGACGGCGCCGAGGTGACGGTATACGGCACGGACCCGCTCGAGGTTGACACGGACTCGGACGGCCTGAGCGACGGGCTCGAGGTACCCTGGTGCACGTCGCCCACGGACGAGGACAGCGACGGTGACGGGCTTCTGGACGGCACGCCGAGCGGGGAGGACAAGGACGGCGACGGGGTGGTGGACGCCACCGAGACCAACCCCTGCGCCTTTGACAGCGACTCGGACGGCATCGGCGACGGGCTCGAGCTTGGGACTTACGGCACCAACCCGCTTAGGCAGGATACTGATTCGGATGGGATCGGCGACTACGTCGAGGCGGTCTCGAGCGCGTGCCTCGAGGCGACGGAGGCGGACACCGACGGCGACGGCCTTCTCGACGGGACCATATTCGGCGAGGACAAGGACGGCGACGGCGTGGTGGACCCGGGCGAGACCAACCCCTGCCTCGAGGACAGCGACGAGGACGGGCTCGGTGACGACGAGGAGCCGGGGCTGGGCCTGGACCCCCTCGAGTGGGACACGGACGGCGACGCTCTTCCCGACGGCTACGAGGTGGCGAACTCGAGCGGCCATGCCTTGAACCTCGATCCGCTCGACCCGGGCGACGGCTGCGCGTCGGACTTTGACGGCGACGGCAACGCCAACTGCCACGAGTATTACAACGGCACGGACATTTGGTCGGAGAACGTGACGGGCGGCTCGGCCTGCTTCAGCTGGGCGGACTCGGGGAGCACGGTCAGCGCCGACGGCCTGGTTTCGCCTCTGGACCTCGGCGCCTTGAACGCCCGCGCGTCGCTGAAGGACGCGTCCTACACGGGCGTGCTCCCACCCAACGGCGACTCGCAGGAACTCGATATGGACGAGATTATCTCGGCGCTCGACCTGGCGGTCCTGCGCCAGATGGTTGCCAACCTCTCCACCTCCGGCAACCCCAGCCGTCCGGTCGCCCTCGAGGTTTACGGCGACACGGCGGTCACGGCCGAGGTGGGAAGCACGGTGCGGATCGAGCTGGGCGCCCTCAACCAGGGCGGCAAGCACACATCGAGCCTGGGGATCATCTTCACCATCGACCCCTCCTCGACCGCCTCGGCCACCCTCCTCGGCGGCGACGGCGCGGCCTCGAGCGGCCGCTACGACGTGACCGGCCCCATCGCCACCGGCGGCCGCTCCGCCATCGTCCTCCTCCCCACCGCCCCCGGCTCCCTCCTCCTCAACGCCCACCTCCCCCCATGCGGCGTTGACGGAAAAGGCCGCTACTGCGAAGAGCTGATCAAACAGCCCCTGGTAACGGTGACGGTGGAGTAGGGGAGTTGATTCCCGGACAGGCCGGAGACCGACGCGCGGCGCCGCAAGTCGGACTCCGGCCTAATCCGGCGGCTTTAAGCGGATGGATTGTCTGGCGTTCCGCGTCGCTCACCGGCGGTTTGGCCGCAAAGCGCTATGAAAATTAATCGATCCTTACGGTTTCCAAGTTGGGTTAGTCGGAAGGCGCTCGCCCGCGGTAAAAGTAAAGGTCCACGGCATGAAGACCGACCTTCCCCGCGGCGCTAGAATTTTCCAGGCGGGAACTTATATTTTTCGATTAGTTTCAGTTTGTCCTCCTCGGGCAGCGACTTCATGTAGGATTTCCAGCCGGGGCAGAAATTGGTGTGGAACCTCCATAACCTGCCAAGGATGGAACGTGGGTTGTTGTCGTATTTGGCCCGCATGGGACATTTTGAGCAGTTGTGATCGGACATTTTTTCCTCCATTGGTTTGAGATAATACTATTGAAGGACGGATAAGATTTCAAGGTCCCGCCGCTCGGTAACGATAAAATAACAAAGGCGGCCCGTCCTTCTGCCTATTTTAAAAACTTCATCCGCCGATTGGACAAGTTCGCGTCCGCTCTGGTATATTCCTGGTACCAGCCGCAAGGAGGATGGAAATGAGAAGACTCGCCTTGATCTTTACCGTTATGATCGCCTTATGCGCCTCGGGCTTTTTATGCGACAAGCCCGAGCCGAAACCCGCGCCCTCGCCGAGCGTCGCTCCCGCCGAGGCGTCTCCATCGGAGGAGTGCCCTCCCGGCCAGGAGAAAATCGAGGGAAGGTGCGTGGTTCCCGGCGGCTCCGGGGGCAAGGACTACAGCGGGACTTACGCCTACTCGACCAGCGACGGGGCCTCCGGACAGTGCAGCATAGCTCAGAAGGGCGAAAGCGCGACCTTCGTTTTTCTGAGCGGCAGGGTTTGCTCGCCGGCCTCGATGTGCGCCTTCGAATGCGCCGCGGCCGGGCCTTCATTTTCCTGCGCCAACTCCGACGTTGTAGACGACGAGGGCGGGAGCGCCTCGAACGTCTTTTCCTTCACCTTCGCCGAGGACGGATCGGCCCAGGGCGCGGGGAGGTCGGAGTACGTTCACCCGGGCGGGTTCTCCAAGGACTGGGCCTACAGCATTAACATCAAGGGCAAAAAATAGGCGAGGAATCGATTCCGTGAATCCCGATCCGCGGCGATCATGATCGAGATCGTCGTTCGCCGGGGACCGAAGCGCGTCGAGAGCGATAAAAGGACAATCTAATGAGCAAGTCGAAAAAGGCCTCCTCGATAACCGAGAACCCGCTTGCGGGCGGGACCTTCTTCAACTGGCTGAGACTGGCGCGGGAGAGCGGCCCCATCGAGCGGGACTATTGGGGGAGGGCCGCCTACGTTACTTTGATGACCTTAGCCTGGTCTCCTCTTCGCCTTTTGCACCGGGCGCTATACGGCGGCCGGATCGAGAAAACTGGAATTAAAGAGGGGCCTCTTTTTATTCTTGGCCATTACCGAAGCGGGACTACTTTCCTCCAGGACCTGATTTGCCAGGACAAGCAATGGGGTTTCGTCTCGACCACCCAGGCGGTCCTGCCGGAGATGTTTTTATTCGGTCCCATTATCCAGCGCCTTCTCGGTCTTTTCCTTCCTGATAAGAGGCCGATGGACAACGTGGAGATGTCGCCGGTCTTTCCCGAGGAGCCGGAGCACGCGGTGGGCGCCGTCTCGCCTTATTGTTTTTATCATGGTTTTTGTTTTCCCCGGAGCCTGATGAAATATTTCCGGCGCTGGGTGCTTTTCGAGGGCGTTACGGACGGGGAGATAAATTCGTGGGGGGATGTATATCTCAGGACTTTGAAGGCGGCGACTCTTGCCTCGGGCGGCCGCGGGCTTTTGGTTAAGAACCCGGCGGACACGGCCCGGGTGAAGGAACTGTTGGACCTTTTTCCCGAGGCCAGGTTTATATATCTTTACCGCGACCCTTACGTGATGTATCCTTCGATATTAAACTTTTACACCGCCAACATGAACGACTGGCGTCTTCAGGATTACGAGGAGGCCGAGCTCAGGGATAACATTTTCACCATATATTTTGAGATGACGGAGCGCTTCCATAAAGATAAAGGGATGATCCCGCCCGGTTCCCTGGTGGAGGTCAAGTTCGAGGACTTCGAGTCTTCTCCACTCTCGGAGTTGGAAAAGATTTATTCCGGGCTCGGTCTGGAGGGTTTCAAGAACGCCGAGTCTGCCTTCAAGCAATATATAGAGTCCAAGTCCGGTTATAAGAAGAACAAGTATGCCCTCGACGCCGCAACCGAGGATGAAATAAGCCGGCGTTGGGCCGAGGACATTAAGAGGGGAGGGTATGGAAAAGCGCAATAATTCGCGTCGCAATAATCGTTTTACCCGGGCGGTGTAGCCCCGGTTCGCGTCGATTGACAAGCCTGGCTTCCTACTGTAGCATTCCAAAAGACAAAACGACTCATGCCCATCCTATTTGAGTCAACTTGAAAGCATCCAGATAGATGGTATTTAACTCGATTACTTTCATTGTTTTCTTTTCCATCGTGGTTTTTCTTCATAACCTTCCTTTCAGTTGGCGGGTTAAAAAGTTCAATCTCCTGGTGGCCAGCTATATTTTTTACGCCGCTTGGAACCCTCCCTTTGTCCTTTTATTGCTGGCGTCAACGCTGGCGGGCTGGCTAACGGCCTTGGGTATTAATAGAACCCAAAGCCTCGGCGGGAAAAAGCTTTTGCTTTTTTTAAGTCTTTTAGTAAATTTGGGACTTCTCGCTTATTTTAAATACGCTCAGTTTTTTTTGGACTCTTTCATTTCTTTGGTAAAGGTTTTTGGCGTAGCCTACTCTCCGCCCAGGCTTTCGATCATCTTGCCCCTTGGGATATCTTTTTTTACTTTTCAGACCATGTCCTATACGATCGACGTGTACAGGGGGACGGTCCCCAAGTGGCACAGTTTTTTGGATTTCGCCCTCTACGTCAGTTTTTTCCCTCAACTCGTGGCCGGCCCAATAGTACGTTCAGGCCACTTTCTTCCGCAATGTGAAGAACCGAGGCGTGGTTCTTCCGATCAATTGGGCTGGGGACTGATCCTTTTATTAATCGGGCTTTTTCAGAAGATATTTCTGGCCGACGGTTTGATGGCACAAGTTGCCGACCCGATATTCGTGCAGTGGCAGCAGGCGAACATGATCCAAGCCTGGGCGGCCACTCTGGCCTTTTCCGCCCAGATTTTCTTTGATTTTTCCGGATACTCGACGTGCGCCATAGGAGCGGCCCTTTGCCTTGGTTTCTCTCTTCCGGACAATTTTCGATTTCCCTACGCTTCCCTTGGGTTTTCCGATTTCTGGCGCAGATGGCACATATCGCTTTCGACATGGCTTCGAGATTATCTTTACATCCCGCTTGGCGGCAACAGAAAGGGCGTGGGAAGGACCTATATTAACCTGATGTTGACCATGCTGATCGGGGGGTTATGGCATGGCGCGGCCTTCAACTTCATTATATGGGGAGGGCTTCATGGAATTTTTCTCGCCGTTGAAAGGTTCATAAGAGAAAGGAGAAAGAAGACTGAAGTACCGCGCGTAAGCGGACCTCTTGCCAAAATCTCCTTAATCTGTTTCACCTACTTCCTGGTCTTAATCGCCTGGGTCTTTTTCAGGGCGGACAACTTCGGGATAGCCTTGCATTTCCTTAAACTTATGTTCGGCTTTACAGTCTCGCAAGACGCGGTAAACATTAAGAACATGTATTTATTAGTAGCTTTTCTCATGAACGCGATATTATTGACATGGCATTTTCTCATGCGGGACACGAGCCTGGAGAAGGTCGCTGAGCGTTTGCCATGGTGGATCAAGGGACTGGCGATCGCGGCGATGCTATTGGCCTTAGTACTGGCCCCGGGAGAAAGACGTGCTTTCATCTACTTCCAATTCTAACGAAAGACTGCCCAGGGATTCATACGGCAAAATCTGGGTTTTTGGGCTGGCTGTTTTTTTATTGGCGGCGGCGTCCATCGAAGCGTTGGAGCGATATAAGGGATACGTTCCATCTCTAAAGGACGATCACGCCCTATGGGCGCTGGCTCGCAAGAGTCTTCCCGAAAATGATCGCGGCGCCGTCGTATTATTAGGGTCTTCCCGGACTCTATGCGATTTCGATCTTGATGAATTCGAGCGGAATTTCGGGACGAGACCAATTCAACTGGCTGAAATGGCGTCAACTTCCGAGCCCGCTCTCGATCATATCGCCAGGGAGAGTTTGTTTTCCGGGCTAGTTATTTGCGAGATATCTCCCCACCTGCTTTTCCCCGAAAGAAGCGACTTTATAGAACGCGTTAGATTGAACGTGGCGACCTTCCATAACATGGAGCATGAGCTTTTCTCCTATAAAGAAAGGCAAATGAGAAATTTTCTTCAGTCGCGACTGGTGATCCTGTCGAGCAAGCTTCAAATGGAGGACATGATATTAGGGGTGCTTCATAATGAATGGCCGCCGGCGCCGCTGGTGGTCAAATCGGACAGGTCCTTTATCTATATGGCGGGAAAATTGGATGAAATCAGGCCTGACGTTGACATGCCGGAGGATCCTGGTGAAAACGCCGTCGTTACGGAGGCCCACATAAAGCTAATGGACAAAGTGGCCGCTAACGTTGACATGATCAGATCGAGGGGAGGAGAGGTTATTTTCGTTTACCTTCCATGCAGGGGCACTATTAAAGTAACGGAACTTGAGAAGTATCCAAGGAACCTCTTTTATGACGCCATCGTGAACAAGACGAGGGCCATTTCGATTTATAGCGAGGATTATCCAAGTCTGGCGAGATTTAAACCAAAAGTCGATTACAACCACCTGGACAACATACAGTCTATTGAATTCACGAGGGAATTCGTGATTATCCTTAAAGCCAAGCTGGCCGAAGAAAGAACCACGGGCCCTTGATCGCGATAAACCGCAGATCGACGCGGAGCCGACGTCAGGTGAAAGCCTGGTTTGTAGTATTCAAATATTCAAAAAGCAATTCAATCCTTTAGCCACTTTTCTTTGCTTTGGTCCTGCTGCTTGTCCCTCGAGTAGCCGCAGGCCAAATCAGGGTCCTGGAGAAGCATCTTGGCGTGGACCTTGTCCACCTCGTCCGACTTTTTAATGACTTTCATGGATTCGACCTTGCCCAGCGTTTCAAGCCCTTCCTTGACTTTTGCCGGGTCGTCGCGCTTCTGGCCCAGGCAGACGAGGGAGATTCCAAGCTCCTTAACGTACTCGATCCTGTTCGGGTCCCTTTCCGCGGCCTTGCGGTTGTACTCGACCGACTTTTCCAGGTCGCCGCAGGTACCGACCACTTTCCTAATGGGAAAGGCGCATGCCCATTCGGGTACGATGCGGTAGAACTGGCCGGCCATCTGGTAGAGGTCTCCCAGGGTGTTGGCCGTTCCGCTGGCGGACTTGTACTGGGGCGCCAGCTCGATTCCCTTGAGCATGTTCTTTTCCAGGTCGGGCGCGACCATGGCCGAGGCGAAGGTCCCCTCGGTCGTGCCTTTCCGGCCCAGGCCCACGCAGTACCACATATAGCAGTTGCCGTCATCGGGGTCTTTTTCCATGCACTTTTGGGAAAGAGCTATAACCTCGTCATAGGCTTTAACCAGGGTGTCCTTGTCCGGCTTTTTTTCGCGGGGAAGGTCCTCATACCTGATGTATACGTTGCGCGCCTTGCGCCAGTAGGGCTCGGCGCGGTCCGGGTAAAGCTCGATCAGCCGGTCCAGGACCTCGTCGGTGGCGTCATAGTCGCGGCTCTCGTAAGCCGTTTCCGACCTGGCGATCAGTTCCTCGTAGCTCTCGCCGGGACCGGGCGAGGCTGAAAAGCAGAAGCAGGCGACAAGGGCCAAAATAGCGGGCCCAAAGGTTTTCCCATGCATCGGAGGTCCTCCCGTCGTTGGTTTCTTTGCAGGACGTTATAAGCGTTTTGTCTAGAGCCTCTTGCATAAGTCCGGCTTTGGAGTGCGGCGGCTCGACGCCGCTTTTCTTCCGAGCGGCTTGACGCGAGGAAAGGCTTTGTATTTTTTGCCTTGTCAAGCCAAGGCCATCGAAAGCGGTCTCAAGCGACCGCGCTCCAAAGCGGCTATGCCTCCAAGGAAAAGACTTTTGCAAGAACCTCTCTAAAGTCGATTATAACATGGAGCCGAATGGTAATGGCAAATTCTTCTTTTTTGCCAGGCGGCCGGCCCATGCCCCGGCGTGTGCAGGAACTGAATTGCAGTACGGAGTAATGCGTGCTATATAATGTTAAATCATGGGGGAAATCGAGAATAAAAAGATACTGATCGTGGAGGACAGCCCCGCCCTGGCCAAGGCCATCGAGAAGGGCCTGACCAAGGAGGGCTACCAGGTCTTCGTGGTCAGGAACGGGTTCGAGGCCCTCCGGGACGTGGATCAGATCAAGCCCGACCTTATCATGACCGACGTTAACATGCCCAAACTGGACGGTATCAAGATGTGTCAGGCCATTCAGAACCGGCTGGAAACGCGGGACATTCCCTTTATTCTCGTGTCCAGCCAACTGGACGCCAAGACCCTCCAGACGGGCAAGGCCATCGGGGCCAGATACTTTATCGCCAAGCCGTTTAAAATGGAACAGATACTCTCCAGGGTGCGTGAAGTCCTCGGCTGACGGGAGGACGCCATGGCCGCCAGGATCGTGTCCTACGAGTTCGGCAAAATCGAAATCGACGGCAAGACCTTCACCAGGGACGTAATAATACTGCCCGACGGCGTCATTGACGGATGGTGGAGGAAGGAGGGCCATTCACTATGCCCCGAGGACGTCTCCGAAGTAATCGACAAATATAAGCCGGAAAAAATCATCATAGGGAAAGGGGCCAACGGCCTTCTCAAGGTACCAACCGCCACCAGGAGATGGATCGAGAACAGGGGAATCAGACTTGTGGACCTGCCCACCGCCGCGGCCGTCGACTATTTCAACGACCTGCCCGGCTCAGCCAGGGCCATAGCGGGTCTGCACCTTACCTGTTAGCCGCCCATAAACCGCGGGCCGGCGTCCGGTGAATAATCTTGTTTCAGGGAGGAAGAAAATGAAAAGGGGCGCGATCATGGCGGCCTTTACGTTTTGCGTCTTGTACGTCGTATATATCGGATGCTCTCACGCCGGCGGGGCGGGCAAGATCGGCTCGGCCGAGCGGACTGTAATCCTTGCCAACCTCGGGGTCCGAGAAAGCTCGGGCCTGGCCCCCAGCGGCCGCCGAAGCGGCGCGTTCTGGACTCACAACGACTCCGGCAACAAGCCGAGCCTGTTCGCCTTCGACCTTAGCGGCCGCGACCTGGGCGAATGGCGAGTGGAGGGCGCCCGGAACCTGGACTGGGAAGACATGGCCTCGGCCAAGATCGACGGGAAGGACTACCTGCTTATAGCCGACGTGGGAGACAACGCCCGCAAGCGCGACTTCTGCCTGCTCTACGTCGTGCCCGAGCCCGATCCCGAGGAGGGAGGAGGCTCCGTTTCCATCGAGCGGGCCATAAATTTCCATTACCCGGACGGTCCCCACGACTGCGAGAGCGTGGGCGTATGCGCGGACGAGCGAAAGATATATCTCGTCTCGAAAACGCTGGGGGGCCGGGCCACGGTCTACTCGATCGGCTGGGACTCCGGCCATGAAGCCGAGGCCGCGGAGATAGCAAACCTTTCCATAGGGGAGGCCACGGCCATGGACTTCTCGCCGGACGGGACCCGAGCCGTAGTGCTTTCCTATTTCGCCGTGCATGAGTTCGTCCGGAAGGATGGCGAGGGCTGGGACAAGGCCTTCAAAAGGCAACCAAGGGTGGCGCCGCTCCTCGAGCGGAGGCAATGGGAAGCCGTCGCTTACGGTTCGGATGGCTCGAGGATTTTTATCACGGCCGAGGGAAGGCCGGCCATATTTCGGGAAGTGAAATAACGGCCCCGCCGTTAAGCGGCGTTCGCGTTTTATGGGCCGTTCCTCATCCTTTCATTTGACGCGGTCCCGCTCATTGTATCTTTGCCAGTAGCGCCGAAATAGCGGGCCGGTCCGCTCGGTCTTCATGGCGGCGATGGCCCTTCCCCAGTCGGTCGTCGCCCTCCTCGCCTTCTCGAAGCACTCGTCCATTTCCCCTTGGCCCGGGCCGTCCGCGTTTTTTCCCAGCCTTTCGATGAATTCTTTCTCGAGGGGTAGGAATATATCGCGGGCGAGTCGCGTGGCCTCTTCAAAGGAGAAGACGGCCCGGCGGTGGAGCCTCTCGCTCATCCACCAGTAAGACCGCTCGTCGAACCCGGCCGCGCCGGGCTTGTAGGCCGAGGGCAAGTCGGCGTTTTTTCCGAAGACGGGGAAGAAGGGACTCACGCAGGGGTTGGAGGCGGCGGTGGTGAAGTACTGGGCTCCCGTCTTGTCCAGCCTCGCGACCAGCGAGCAGGTGGACTGGGTGGGGCGGGTCAGCTTGTTGGCGGCGTGCATGCAAAGGGTCCCGCCCTTTTGCCGCCATGGCCGCCATTTAAGGTCCGGGCCGTGGTCGCGAAGCGCCTCCATGAAGTCGGCCAATTTCAGCCTTCCTTTTCTCGCGGCCAGGAAATCACGGGACCGGCACTCGCGGGGTTTTCCCTGGGCGCCCCAGGTGAAGACGCGGTCGGAGTAGCACCTCCGGAAGTCGAAATCCGACTCGCCTCGGCAGTAGCCCTTTTTCACCGCGTTTTGAATGAGGCCGGGCGAGCACTCGTCGAAGTCGTCGGTCAGGGAGATCACGTTCGAGATGCTCCAGAAGTCCCGGACCTTTTTCCAAGCCCACCAGCGCCTTACGGTCTCGAGAACGAAGCCCTCCTCCCGGTCGGCGATGAGGAAGCCGTTCATATAGGAAAGATTCTGAGTATGGCCGGCTTTTCCTCCCTGTCCGTGTTTTTCGAGAAGAGATATTATCCGGTCCCGCGCCTCGGCCGCGCTGGCCGCCCGCTCGAGGGCCAGTCTCAGCATGTCCATGCCCAGAAGGCCCGTCTTCTCGGGCTTCTCCCTGGTGAAGACGGCCTCGTTGCCGATGACCACGCCCGCGTCATTGGCCCCCATCTCGGCCCCGAACATCCAGTAGGGCCGGCACAGAAGCACGCGCCGGGTCCGGCGCGCCTGAGGTATATCGAGGTAAGTGCATTTCACCGAGGCGCCTTCCGGGTGGCCGGCGGCGGGATAAACCTCGAGGTTCTGGACCTCGTCGGGCTCGCGGTCGCTGTTCTTGCCGAACAGAACGGACCCGTCGGCGGTGGCCGTTCCCAGGGCCAGCAGGGTGTCGCACACGGCTTAAGCTCCTTTCTCTTTGGTCCAGGTCAATTGACGACCTTCAAAACTTGCGGCTCGCGCCTGGGCGTGGGCGGCGGGACCTTGGCGGGAAAGCCGAAAATCAGGGGCGCGACGATGACGAGGTCGCCCGTCAGGCCAAGCTCTAGCCTCAGCGCCTCGTCCTGGACGTCCGCCCCCATGTTGATCCAGCAGGTCCCCAGTCCCCTGGCCGCGGCCCCGAACATGAAGTAGGCCGCGAAGAGGGCGCAATCCACGTGAACGCTTTTAAGGTCTTTCGGCCCGGCGATAACGGCCAGGTGAGGCGCGTTGTAAAAGACGTTGAACTCGGGATTGGACAAGGCGGCCTCGTACCTGGCGGAGGGATGATCGGGGTCGGCCTCGATTTTAGCCAGGATGTTCCTCTTGCTCTCGTCGGATATCTTTTTCATCAACTCCTTATTGTTCACGATAGCTATCTTCCACGGTTGGCGGTCCGATGAACTGGGGGCCAAAACGCACTCCTTTAATAGCTCCTCCACCGTCTCGGGGGGCACGGGCTTGTCCCGGTAGTTACGGACCGATCTCCTTGTTTGAACTAGGTTTTCGTATTCCATTCGCGCGACCTCCATAATTTCGGCCGATCCTTTGCGCTCTCCACAATTGTATGAGCGAGAGTTTGAAACGGCGTTTTCTTAGTCAACGTTATTGTATCAAAGTTGGCTGATTTTCGCTCTTTCTTCTTCGACGCGATTTAAATTATGGAGCTTCTTGCAAAAGTCCCTTTCTTGGCGGCATAGCCGCTTTGGATTGTGGTCGCTTGAGGGCGCTTTCGATGGCTTTGGCTTGACAAGGCCTGAGAATACAACGGCTCGCCTCGCGTCAAGCCGCTAGGAAGAAAAGCGGCGTCGAGCCGCCGCACTCCAAAGCGGGACTTTTGCAAGAGGCTCTATGAGCAATTAATTAGTTCCAGTTGCGTAACTAGAAAAAGCCAATAAAAACAATGTGCTGTAAGCATTTTTCGCTTCCCTTTTTGGTCTTGATATGATACAATAACTCCTTGAAAAATCAAGGATTGACTTGCCGGGATGCTGTGAAGGGGGCGAAAAATGCGACCGAAAATTAAAATGCAAATGACCATTGAAGACCACGAATTTTTGAAAGCGGGCCATCTTTTCAAACAAGACACTGAGCTTGAGAAGATGAGCATAGCGCTCGACGAGGCCAAGGAAATTCTGGAAGCTGTTGCCGATGATCTCCAAAGCGGACTCAAGGAGACCGGCGCCGAGGGGATGAGCGTCGAGCAGGTCCTTAGGAGCGCGGTCATCTATCAACTCAAGTGTTATTCCTACCGGGAACTCGGCGACCGCCTCGGTTCCGATTACAATTTCCGCAAGTTCACCAGGTTCTTCGGGCGGGACATTCCCCATTTCAGCAGCCTGGAGCGGGCGATAAAACGCATCCGCCCCGAGACCTGGGAGCGGATCAACGAAATGCTCGTGGCCCTGGCCATTAAAAAAAAAGTAGAAGACGGCGAGGCGGTCCGCGCTGACACCGCGGTGGCCGAGGCCAACATCCACTATCCGACCGACGCTTCGCTTCTTTTTGACAGCATCCGTGTATTGGACCGGTTGATGAAAGGAGCGCGGAAGGAGCTGCCGGGTCTCGGGTTCGAATATCATGACCGGACTCGGCGGGCCAAGAAGCGCGCTTACCAGATCGCCATGGGCAAAGGCAAAGGGATCGAGAAGAAACGGGCGGTCTGGTACCGGGACCTTCTCAAGGTTTCGGCGGAAATCTTGGCCATGGCCCGCTCGGCGCGGGAGGCGCTGGACGAGGCCCTTAAAGGCGGAGAGCTTTATTTCAGCGATGCGGGCCTGGCAACCATGATCAAGAGCGAACTCGATCATTACCTGCCGCTTTCTGAGCAGTGCGTCGAGCAGTGCGAGCGGCGGGTTATAAAAGGCGAGAAGGTTCCCGCGCAAGAGAAGGTGGTTTCCGTTTTCGAGCCGCACGTTGATATCATCCGGAGAGGCAAGACCATGAGCCCGACCGAGTTCGGTCACAAGGTGATGGCGGCGACGGGAAGGTCGGGGATTGTGCTTCAATATAAAGTGTGCGAGGGCAACCCTTCCGACGCCGACCTTTTCGAGGACATTTTGCAAAAACACGTCCGCCTGTTCGGCAAGGCTCCACGCGAGTTTACCGGCGACCGCCGCTTCTATCATGAGGACAATGAGAAGCTTGCGACCGAAGGTCCTTATTATATCGAGCGCCTGGCCATTCCCAAGCCCGGCAAAAGGAGTTCGGAGCGGATCGAGCACGAGCGTCAGCGCTGGTTCAAGAAGCTTCTTCGCTTCCGGGCCGGGATCGAGGGCGGCCTTTCCGCCCTTCTTCGCGGCTTCGGTCTGAGCCGATGCCTGTGGAGAGGTTTCGAGAGCTTCAAGTCCTGGGTGGGTCTTTCGTTCTTTGCCTGGAACCTTCGAAAACTCGCGCTGCTGACTTAGCCGCCGCCGGGCGCGCCCCTGTGGGGGCAATGAAAAACGGAAATGAAAAACAGCAAAAGGAGAGGTGTTTTTTGAAAGGATAGAAAAGGGCCGGCTCAGGCATTCAACTCGCCTGAAAGCGTTAAAATCTTTTCCGTCCTTTATAGACGCCCTGAAAATCTGCATGTCCATATCCTCTCCGCACCGCATAATGAAAGCCATTAAGCAGTTGTGCAACAGAAACTAATTAAGACGCCGTGTATAGTAACGGCTTTACAATAAGCGATCTTTGGCAGAATATCGTCAAACCTTTTGGTCCAGACAAAGGGGATAGGGTTTCCATTTGTGACTCGGAAATATTCCTCGATGGCGGCCGCCAACAGGTAACCCGCAAACGAGTCTTGAAATATAAGTCGCCCATATATCCGCTATATGGGCGAGCATAGCGAGTTGGTCGGCGAGTTTGATCTTCCGGGAATGGCTCGCGTTTCAGGATGGTCCATTTTAGCGGCCTATCCATCCAGCTACGCGGGAACCACGCGGTTCCAAAGAAACCGGGCGGGCCACCGCCTGCGGCTCAGCCGAAATCCAGCGACGAGGTGAAGTGGACGCCCGGCTTGGTCCGGAAGGCGAAGTAGACCTTGACCGCGTCTCCGGACTTCTTGGCCTGCAGGTAGACGTGTTCCATGACCTTGTTGCCGCTGGCGATGAGGCCTTCCAGCTTGGCCATGCTCTCGGCGTCGCCGATCGAGCTCACGAGGGACGACTCGTCCGAGCCGGCCACCTCGAGGGCCTTGCCGAAGATATCGCGCCAGGCCTGGGCCTCGAGGGCCACCAGGGTCTTGAGGCCGTCCTTGTCCTTCCAGCCGTCCGAGGCCTGGACCACGTCGTTAAATGTCCCCTTCACGCCGTTTAGGGCGTCGCCGAAACCCATTCCTCCGGGAATCTCGATGGCGAGCTTTTTCTCGCCCTCCTGGGCCATTTCCAAAATAAAGTTTTCGTCCATTCGCACTCTCCAATCGCGTCCGATTTAACGTGGCTTATTAATGGTCCAAGATAGCAGAGGCGGGTGAAAAAGAAAACCCCAAAAAAGCGCCGCGTGATTTTTACGCGATCGTGACGAAAAACTCTTGCTTTCTTTATCTCGGTTCTATATCATCTTTTTGAATTGACCGAAAAAACAGACAAGGCGAGGTTTACATGAAGAACATCAACTCGATCATGAATCCGGAGTCGATCGCCGTGGTCGGCGCGACCGACCGTCCGGGCAGCGTGGGCCTGGCGGTATGTTTCAACATTTTGAGCGCGGGTTACAAGGGGGTGCTTTATCCGGTGAACCCCAAGCGGCGCTCGGTGCTCAGCATCAAGACCTACCCGAGCTTGACCGAGGTCCCCGACAAGGTGGACATGGCGGTCATCATAGTTCCCGCTCCCATGGTTTCCGGGATAGTCGAGGAGGCCGCCGCCAAGGGCGTCCGCGGCCTGGTGGTTATCACCGCCGGGTTCAAGGAGACGGGCGGCGACGGGATCAAAATGGAAAAGGCGCTCAAGGCCCAGGCGGACGAGCACGGGATCAGGATGATCGGTCCCAATTGCCTCGGGGTCATGAACACCAACCCCGAGGTTCGCATGAACGCCAGCTTCGCCACCAAGATGCCCAAGCGGGGCCGCATAGGTTTTATCTCGCAGTCGGGCGCGCTTTGCACGGCGGTGCTGGATTTCGCCGACGGCAAGAACATGGGTTTTTCCAAGTTCATCAGCTTCGGCAACAAGGCTGACGTGAACGAGATCGACCTTCTGCGCTACCTGAAGGACGATCCTGACACGGACGTTATCGCCATGTACCTGGAGGACATCACCGATGGGAGGCAATTCATCGAGGTGGCCCGTGAGATCACCTGGGGCGCCAAGAAGCCCATGCTGGCCATCAAGAGCGGACGCTCGAAGGAGGGGGCCAAGGCGGCGGCCTCTCACACCGGGTCGTTGGCCGGATCGGACATGGCCTATGACGCCATCTTCGGCCAGAGCGGCATCATGCGGGTCGAGACCATGAACGAGCTTTTCGACTCGGCCTTAGCCTTCGCCAACCAGCCGGCGCCCAAGGGCGGCCGCATAGCCATCGTGACCAACGCGGGCGGGCCGGGCATCATCGCCACGGACGCCACCGTCAGGTCGGGGCTCAAGCTGGCTGAGTTCCGCGATGAGACCAAGGAGAAGCTGAAAAAGCACCTTCCCGCCGCGGCCAGCGTGCACAACCCGGTGGACGTGATAGGAGACGCCGACCACATCCGCTACCAGAACGCCATCCGGACGGTGCTGGAGGACGAGTGCGTGGACGGGGCCGTGGTCATCCTGACCCCCACGGCCATGATCGACATCCTCGAGACGGCCGAGATCATGCCCCGCGTGACCGAGGGCTGCAACAAGCCGGTGCTCTGCTCCTTCATGGGGATAGTGGACGTGTCCAAGGGCGTGGAGTTCCTCGAGGAGAACGGCATACCCAATTATTCTTTCCCCGAGTACGCGGTCAGGGCCATGTCCAACATGGTCAAGTTCGGCTGGCTCCTGGGTCTCGACCGCCGGGAGGTCCGCAGGATAGCGGCGGACAAGGACGCGGCCCAGCAGGTCATCAACAGGCGGCTGGGAGAAAACGAGAGGTACCTGATGCCGGAGAACGAGGCCAACGAGATACTCCAGGCCTACGGTTTCCCGGTCCTTAAAAGCCGCCTTATCACCGATGAGTCGGAGGTGGAGAAGGCCGCCGACGAGGTCGGCTTCCCCGTGGCCATGAAGATATCCTCGCCCGACATAGTCCACAAGTTCGACGCGGGCGGGGTCAAGCTTAAAATCAAGTCGGTCGAGCAGGCCAAGGCGGCCTATGCCGAGATCCTGGCCAACGCCAAAAAATTCAAGCCCGACGCGGACATAAAGGGCGTGCTCATGGAAAAGATGGCGCGCGGCGGCATCGAGGTCATCCTGGGCGCCACCAGGGACCCCAAGTTCGGGCCCATATGCATGTTCGGACTGGGCGGGACCTTCGTCGAGGCCATGAAGGACGTGACCTTCCGCCTCGCCCCCATGTGGGAGGTCAGCGCCGAGATCATGATCAACTCCATCAAGGCCTATAAAATATTGCAGGGCGTGCGGGGCATGCCGCCCTCCGACATAGCCGCCATCAAGGACTGCATTTTAAGACTCTCCCAGATGGTGAGCGACCTGCCCCAGATAGCCGAGCTCGATATCAACCCCCTCATCGTCTACCCGGAAGGGGAGGGTTGCGTGGTGGCCGACAGCAGGGTCCTGGTGACCAAAGCCAACGGAAACGGATGAAGCGAAAAAGGGCGCGGCGGCCGTCATGGCTTCCGCGCCCTTATTTTATTATCTCGCCGATCGTTAAAGCAGTCCCTTCCTCCGGGCTATCTGGCGGTAGAGCTTCTGGTACTCGATCTCGAACTCGGGGGTGTCCTCCTTGAGATGCTTGAGGCGCTCGCGCACCTCCTTGTCCACCTGCTCCTCCATGCCCAGGTGCTTGCTGAAGGCCTCGGCTATCTTTCTGCGAAGGGTCCGGTCCTCGGAATAGACCTCCTCCACCCGGTTGTTGTACATGAAGCACTCGATGATCTGGTTGGCGATCCAGTACATGGCCTTGTCGCCCGTCTCGAAGCCCCGCTCCTCCGCGATCAGACGCTTGAGCTTGCCGAACTCGGTGAAGCTGGCGCCCCGAGCCTGGATCATGTCCCGGGCCTGGGCGTTGATCTCCTCCTCCATGCGCAGGTATTCCTTGATGATGGCCTCGACGTCGAGGATGACCTCGGCCACCTCATCAGCCGCGACCTCGATGTCGCCGCCCTCGACCAGGGACGTCACCGTGTCCTCGGCGATGAACTTTATCTTGCCTCGGTATATTTTCATGTTTTAACGACTCGTTTTACTCGTTCCCTATACCCAAAACTACAAGATAACTGAAGAAGGCAAACCTGTCAAACCGAAGACGGGGCTCCTGGAAAAAACTTCCAGGCGAGACGGTCTTGTCCAAGTACTCATCGCCGCCATTTTGAACCGGCTCCTTTTCGGGCCGGCGTTACCTTGGTTTTTTCCCAAGGCTTTGGGATAATGCCAGTCAAACTGGATGGCGCCCGGAAGAAGCATCCGCTTCGGCCTCGGCGCACCCGGGTCCGGCATGAAGTTACTTATTGCCATAGTATTTATCTCCTCGTTCCTTTTATTTCAGATCGAGTTGATCGTCTCGAAGGCCATGCTGCCGGGGTTCGGGGGGACTTACCTCATTTTCAGCGTGAACATGGCCTTCTTTCAGGGGGTGCTGCTGGCGGGGTATCTTTACGTCAAGACCATGGACCGCCGGCTTGGTTCCCGCGCCATGTTCCCGATCCACCTCGTCTTGTTTTTCGTCTCCCTCGCCGTTTTGCCCCTCGAGGTGGTCCGGTTCTCCCGGCCCGAGCCAAGCTCGGCCACCGTGCTTCCCATCCTGGCGCTTTTGGCCGCGACCATCGGCCCGCTTTTTTTCATGCTCTCCACCACCAGCGTCTTCACGCAAAAGGTCCTGGCCGAGTCGGACCTGCCCGAGAGCGCCAATCCCTACCCTCTTTACGCCGTGTCCAACCTGGGGGCCTTCGCGGCCCTTTTTACCTATCCTTTTTTAGTCGAGCCCCTCAGCGACCTGAGGACCCAGCTTATCGCCTGGCAGGCGGGATACCTGGTACTCACCGCTCTGCACCTGCCCCTGTGGCGGATAGCCGCTCGCGGTCCCAAGCGCCCTTCGCCGACGGCCGACGGGGGCGGAGCCACCCGCGATACGCCCGGGCGGATCGTCCAATGGTTTCTTTACGCCGCGGCCGGAAGCTCGATGTTTCTCGCCGCCACCAACCTTATCACCCTCAACCTGCCGCCCCTTCCCTTTTTCTGGGTCCTGCCCCTCGGCGTTTACCTCTTGACCCTGGCGTTGAGCTACAAGAAGAAACACTTCTATCCAGCCATCGTCGAGAAGGCCGCCTTCCTGCCCGCGGCCGCCGCGCTGGTGCTTTTCCTGTTCATCACCCAGCGGGGCGTCTTTCTCGATCTGACGTTACTTCTGGCCGCGCACCTTATCATTCTCTTTTTCGTCTGCCTGGTCGCGCATGGGGAACTGGCCCGGGCCCGGCCCGATGACCGGACCGACTTGACCGGCTATTACCTGGTCATCGCGGCGGGGGGCTTCGCCGGCGGCGCCGTGGTAAGCTGGGTCGCGCCCCTGGTCTTCAAGACGACCTCGGAATATCTGATCGGCCCCATGGCGCTTTTCATCGCCCTGGCCCTGCAGACGCCCCGGGCCCCGGCCGGCTCGCTCGGAAAATTATCTTGGGTCGCCGCGCCTCTCGTCACCCTGGCCTCCGCCGCGGCCATCGCCTACTTTTATCCCCGCCAGGGTCTGGGACTTCCCGTCCTGGCCGCCGCCCTGGCCATACCCGTCGTCTTTTTCCTGGCCCGGAAAATGAGGACCGCCCTGGCCGCGTCCCTGGCGCTGACGCTCGTGGTTGCCTCGTCGGGTCCCTGGCAAAAGACGCTTTTCAACAACGGGACGCTCGAGTTCATCCAGCGCAACTATTACACCATCTACAAAATTTACGACCGGGACAACATCAGGTATCTCGAGCATGGGGTCACCATTCACGGCGCCCAATCTCTTCGGCCGGAATTCAGGCGCGTACCCCTGGGCTACTTCCATCCCTCGACCCCGATCGGGGAGATCATGACCGACGAGGATTTCAAGCTCGGCCGCGTCGGCATCATCGGGCTGGGGGCGGGAAGCCTGGCCGCGTACGCTCGGCCGGGCCAGGTCTACGACTTTTACGAGCTGGACCCTGACAACGGGGTGGTGGCCCAAAAGTACTTCTCCTATCTGTCCGACAGCGCGGCCAGGGTCAGCCTCATTTTCGGCGACGGCCGGCTTTCCCTGTCCCGGAGGGCCGAGGCGGCCCCCTACGATATCTTTATCATCGACGCCTTTAACAGCGACTCGATCCCGGTCCATCTCATCACCGTCGAGGCCCTCGAGGAGTACCGAGAGCGCTGCGTCCCGGGCGGCTTGATCGTCTTCCATATAACCAACGGCTACCTGGACCTTTGGAACCCCCTCGAGGCCGAGGCCCGCGAGGTGGGACTCACGGCCATGATCAAGACCAACGCCGGAAGCGTTCACCCCGAGGCCTCCACCTGCATTTGGGCCGTCCTGACCGACGACCCCCGCAAAACGCGCCGACTTCTCGAGATGGGCTTCACCCGACTTACCGGACATCCCAATACCCGCCCGGTCAAGCCCTGGCGCGACGATTACGTCAATATCTTTTCCGCCCTCGAGCCGAGCGCCCCTCTCGCCTCCCTCTTTCAGGATTGACCGGCCGGGACGCGCCACCCAGCCGGCGCTATATGCAATATCGTCGCGGACGAATTATTCCGTAGATTGTTATTTCCCTAAATACGCTTCTAAGATGGTCTTTATCAACGTATATGGAGATAAAACATATCGGCGTTTATATTCTTTAAGCGACACGTGACGTACGGTCCCGTTTGGCTTGGAGCCTCTATATAAGGGGTCTTCATCCGAGGGATATATTATAATGATAACGTCATCCGATATATATCTCCTCAGCCTCATTTCATAATCGGGCGAACCATATTTTCCTTTTGTTCCCGTTTTTGTCAATTAAGGCTCTTGTATAGACGGCCACGTCCTTTCTCAATCTTATCGGCTTTTGTTTTTCGTCTATATACCAGACCTCAATGTCCCGAAGGCCGTTACAGCGTCATCCATGCGCCGTCCCGATTCCGGATAAGCTTCAATCTCGGAGAAATATTTGACTTGGGCCGCGAATATAGCGCCCAAATATTTTCCCGTTCCATACTCTACGGGCTTGGGACTACCCGCCTTGGATATTTCCTGATAAACAAGTAACGCGCCGCAAACCGACCCGGCGGCCAAGCCGAGCAAAAACCAGCGCGCCTTCTTCATCAACTTAGTCGCTTGAATAAGTCGTGTCGCCATGGAACCGGCCAGACTCGGGATAATCGTTGTTTTCGCCGAAATAGTTCACGTCGGTTACGGTGAATCCCGGAGGTCCCAATTTATCGGCTCCGCAGGCCGCAGAGGACTGATGGTTTAAAAAAAGCCACAAGGCGGCCACGCCGCAAGCCTCCCCGATGCCCACGCCCAGCAAAAACCAGTGTTTCCTTTTCATTTCTTCCCCATTTCGATCAGACAGGCATTATTTCCCATAATACGATTATTCCCACGGACCCGATCACGCCGAAAATGAAACCCACCACCAATCCGCCGGCAAAACTGAGGACCTTCCATGCCATCTTCCTCGTCCTTTCTTGTCAAGACTTTCCGAGATTCACTTACAAAAGCGGCGCCAGGCGGCGCGGAAATCTCCATCCGTCCGACTTCATTGGAAATTTTCATCCGCCTGATCCGGGGATCGCGGTCAATAGCAATGTAGAAAGCGTCCCGGGTGAGGAGAAAATTATATAGGTGGGCCGAAAGGGTAATAAGGGCTGGGTCTTTCAGGGTTCAATATTTGGCGACAATGATCGGTATATGCGGAAGGGCGGGCTGAATTTCCTCCATGCCGGAAGGCGGGAAACGGGTAGCGGCCAGCCGGAAAGGGCGGCGTAAAATGGGCGGCATACGCGCGGATAACCCGGCGTGATCGCGAGAATAAACGGCTTTTCTTCATCTTGCGAAACGGAGCATTTCTTGACACTTTCGGGGCGCTCTGGCATAATTTCATAGTTCGGGGACCGTCTCTTTCAACCCGCTCCGGCGGTTGAAACGGTTCAGTGGTAGTCGTCGAGCGGTTCCAACAGCATCTTTCAAGGAGGGAAGTATAATGTCCTTAATGCCGGGAAGCGGTCTGTTTTTCGCGGTGCTCGAGATAGTATTGAGCGCGGCGGCGATCATCATTTTTTTCCGACTGGTTTACGAGCGGATCATCAAGCTCTTGTCGCAGGGCCAGTCCGAGATCAGGTGGGACAACCTGGCCGACCGGGTCAAGGCCGTCGTTGTAAACGTGCTCGGTCAGAACAAGCTCCTTCTTCGCAATCCGGCCGGCATAGTCCACTTCTTCATTTTCTGGGGATTCATGCTGCTCGGGCTTACCATCGCCAACTTCCTTTTGGACGGGCTGTGGCACATGCATCTTCCCTTTACCAAGGGTTACTTCTGGTACCACTTCGTAATGGACACCTTTATACTTCTGGTCCTTCTCGCCATGGGCTGGGCCCTTTACCGCAGGCTGGTTTTGAAGCCCAAGGAGATGGAGCTCTCGGGCCAGGCCATCATGATCCTCAGCCTTATCAGCGCCATGATGATCACGGACCTGATGATCTCGGGCGCGGAGATTCTCAAAGGCGAGGCCATGCCGGGCGGCTACATGAGCGCCCTGGCCGCGGGCGTCTGGTCGGCCCTGGGCGTGGGCAAGGAAGGCGCCAAGTACGCCTACGCCGTTTCCTGGTGGCTCCACTTCTTCGTGTTCTTCGGCTTCCTCAACTTCCTGCCGCTCTCGAAGCACCAGCACATCATGACGGCGCCCTTCAACGTGTTCTTCTCGAGTCTCCAGCCGAAGGGGCGGGTTCAGTACATCCCCGGCCTGGAGGAGCGCGAGACCTGGGGCGTTAACACCATTCCCGAGTTCACCTGGAAGCAACTTCTGGACGGCGTCACCTGCCAGGAATGCGGCCGGTGCGAGCTGGTGTGCCCGGCCAACTTCACGGGCAAGCCCCTCTCCCCCAAGAAGCTCCATCTCGACATCAAGCACCTCATGCTGGAGGAAGGCTATCTCGAGGCAGGCGCGGATCGCAAGGCCGTGATCGGCGAGGGCGAGAACCAGATTACGAAGGACGAGCTTTGGGCCTGCACCAACTGTGGGGCCTGCGTTTACGAGTGCCCGGTCATGAACGAGCACATCCAGAAGATCATCGACCTTCGCCGCTACCTCACCCTGATGGAGGGCGACCTTCCCAGCGAGGGCCAGGTGGCGCTTCAGAACATGGAAAAGAACTCGAACCCCTGGGGCGTCGGCTTCGACAAAAGGGCCGAGTGGGCCGAGGGCCTGGACGTGCCCGTTTACGGCGCGGGCGTGGACGAGGACGTGGAGTACTGCTTCTACGTGGGATGCGCCGGGGCCTTCGACGACCGCAACAAGAAGATCGCCCGGGGCATGGCCAAGATACTGAAGGCGGCGGGCGTCAAGTTCGCCATCCTGGGGCAAGAGGAGCAGTGCTGCGGCGACTCGGCCAGGCGTCTTGGCAACGAATACCTTTACCAGATACTGGCCACCACCAACATGCAGGCCATGTACACCTACGGGGTGAAGAAGATCGTGACCTGCTGCCCCCACGGCTTCAACACCATCAAGAACGAGTACCCGCAGTTCGAGCAGGTGACCCGCGACGCCATGGAGGACCCGGAGTTCAAGTGGAACGTCGAGGTCAAGCACTCCACCGAGCTGATCTGGGAGCTCATCCAGTCCGGCCGGCTCCAGATACCCAAGACCCTGGACATGACCGTGACCCTGCACGACTCCTGCTTCCTGGGAAGGCACAACGATATCTACGACGCGCCCCGCAATATTCTCAGCGCCCTGGGCGTGACCCTTCGCGAGATGGAGCGCCGCGAGGGAAGAAGCTTCTGCTGCGGCGCGGGCGGCGGCCGGATGTGGCTCGAGGAGCATCACGGGCACGAGAAGATTTTCATCGAGCGCTCCCGCGAGGCCGTGAACACGGGGGTCAAGGAAGTGGCGGTGGCCTGCCCCTTCTGCCTCACCATGTTCGAGGACGGCATCAAGAACCTCGAGAAGGACGAGGAAGTCAAGACCTACGACCTGGTCGAGCTGGTGGCCATGGCCATCGAGGGCGCGGCCGCCAAGGGAGAGGAAGCGGCCTGAGTCAAAAAGAATTAAGCCAAAAGGGACGTCTCGATGGGGCGTCCCTTTTTTTGGCCGCCCCGGCGGCGGCGGCGAGGGGGCATAGGTGATTCCCCATGACGTAAAAAGAGTGGTGGTTTTTCACGCCGGCGCGCTTGGCGACCTGGTGAACACCCTGCCCTCGATCGTCGCCCTTCGCTCGCTTTTCGGCGAGGCCCGCTTCACCATGGTGGGCAACGCGACGTTTTCGGGGTTGTTCCGGGACCTGGGGGTAATCGATGAGGTCCGACCGCTCGAGGCCCCCGGCATGCACGAGCTTTTCGGCGAGGGCCCGGCCAAGGGTCCCGCGGCCGAGTTCGTTTTGTCCTTCGACCTGGCCGTGACCTGGATCAGGTCGCCCGCCCTGCTCGAGAACCTGATCAACCTCGGCCTTCCCACCTCGGCTCCCCGGGCCGAGTTCCCGCCTCCCCCCGGATCGCGCCACGCCACCGAGTACATGTCCGAGCCGGCCCTGGCCCTCGGGGCCAGGATCGCGGACTGGCGGCCCAGGCTCGAGATCGGCCGAGCGAAAATCAAAGGGGCGCCCGAGTTCCCGGGCGTCATCATCCATCCCGGCAGCGGATCGGAGCGCAAGAACTGGCCCGCGGAAAGGTTCGCCGAGGCGGCCGCGGCCCTCAAGGAAAGGACGGGACTCGAGACGGCCCTCCTCGAGGGACCGGCCGATCGAAAGGCGGTCCAGGAGGTCATCGCCGCCGGCAAGGGCCGGGAGGCCAAGGTCTTCAGGGACCTTGGCGCGTTGGAGTTGGCGGGCCTTCTTTCCTCGGCCCGGCTGGTGGTGGGAAACGACTCGGGGGTTTGCCATTTGGCCGGCGCGTTGGGCACGCCGGTCGTGGCCGTGTTCGGTCCCACCGACCCCGGCGTCTGGGGCGTAAGGCAGGACAACGCCGTGAACCTTTCTCCCCACGCGGACTGCGCTCCCTGCCCGCGGGAGGTCATGCTGGCCTGCAAGGATGAGGATTGCCTTAAAAGCGTGATGACGAGGGAGGTCGTTTTCGCGGGGTCAAGGCTTTTGGGCGCGTAGGATTCGAGGCCGTCAATACTCCGAGGCGTCCTCAGACTCCTCCTCGCTCGCGGGGGACACCCGCTTCTTCCACTTAACGAAGGTCTTTTCCGTTTTGCGCGTCCAGCTTGAAAGGGCCGACTCGTCGGCCTCGGCCGGGTAATCCATGTAGGCCTCGAGGGCGCGAAGCGGGCCGCGCGACAATCCGGCCAGCCTGGCCACCAGCCCTGGCCTTTGCATGAGCCGCCTGCCCGCCGACAGGACCGAGCTTAGGGGAAGCTCGAGGGGCATGCACTCGAGGGCCCCTTTTACCGCCTCGCCCGTGATCAGTCCGGCCCCGAACACGCGGCTCATCTCGTCGGGCGTCAGGGTAAGGGCGAAGCGCCTGAACAGCTCGGAGTTGGCCTGGGCCGCTCCTCTTGACCGCATGTACCTTACGTTGTAATCCCAAAGGGACTCGCGCGTGGCCTGGCCCCCGCCCGAGAGGGCCCCGGCCGCCACCTCGCCCAGTATCTTGCCCGCCAGAAGCGCCGAGGCCACTCCCGAGGCGTGCATGGGTATGGCCTGGCAGGCCGCGTCGCCCACCAGGGCCAGGCCGTCGGCCACGAAGGAATCCAAGGGCCGCCGCACCGGCGTCATGCCCCCGCCGCCCTCGATGAAGTCCCCTATCCAGTGGTGGGACTGGACGTAGTTCTCGACCATTTCCCGGGCCGAGCGGACCCCGGCCTCCCGGGCCACTCCCGCCGTCACGATGACGGCGTCGGCGTCGAGGTCCACGTAGATGGAGAAAAGGGAGTAGGGTCCCATGAAGCCGAAGCGGCAGACGTTGACCTGGGGCCTTATCCTGTTGCGCTCGAGCAGGTCCATGATCAAGTCCCGCTCGACCGCGCAGGTGGCCTGCCACAGGTCGCAGACGTCGCGGGGATCGATCTGGCGCTCGACGCCCATGCCGTCGTCCAGGCCGTGGCGGAGCACGCCGTGGATGCCGCTGGCGTCGATGGTAAGGGGGGCGAAAAGCTCGAGCAGCCTGCCGTCGGCGCTCGATCCCACCACCCCCGTGACCTTGCCGGACTGGATGGCCGGGCCCGAGACGGTGGTCTCGAACATGAACCTGGCCCCGGCGCGCTGGGCGGCCTCGACCAGGGCGGTCATGTACTCGCGCATTCTGAAGCTGATGATGGGCAGGTCCCGGACCCGGAGCTTGTGCTTGCCGTCGGGGGAAATGATCTCGGTGGACATGGCGGGCTCGCGTCGCACCGGCGGCTTGGGCTCGGTCAGGCCCGTCTCGGAAAACACGCTCCGCTCGACGGCCACGCGGATGGGACGCCCCACCCGCTCGAAGGGCTTGCGCTCGAGCACGAGCACGTCGAGACCCTTCCGGGCCAGGATGGCCGCCGCCATCACGCCTCCTGGTCCCGCTCCGGTAATTATTACGTCAGCGTCGGCCATAAGCCCCCTCAAGTAGGACGCGATCGAACCTGGGTCCTCGGGCCTCGGCGCAAGACCTCGCCCGGCGGACCGCGTTCGATTGTAGCACTATAATTCCGCGGGGCAAAAAAGGCGGAAAGGCAGGCGCCCGTCTAGAAGCCGAGGGAGGCCCAGGCTTCGGCCTGGCGGTCGTTATCCTCGAACAGGGCCTTCTCGACCGCCTCGAGGAGGGGCCGCAGGGTCTTCCTGTCAAGGGCCGATACGGCCACCGAGCCGGGCCGGAGGGAAAGGCGGAGGTTGCGCTCGAAAGGCTCGATCTTGTCCACCTTGTTGAAGGCGAGCACGCGGGGAACGCCGATCAGCTCGAGGTCCTCGAGTATGCGCTCGACCGCCTTGACCTGGCCCTCCCAGGAAGGGTCCGAGGCGTCGACCACGTGGATGAAAAGGTCGGCGTCCTCGAGTTCCTCGAGGGTGGCCCGGAAGGCCTCGTAAAGGTCGCGGGGAAGCTCGTGGATGAAGCCCACCGTGTCGGTGACGATGATCTCCCGCTCGCGGGGAAAGCGAAGGCGACGGCTGGTGGGATCGAGGGTGGCGAAAAGCTTGTCCTCCACGTCCACCGCCCCGTCCGTGAGCTGGTTAAGAAGCGTGGACTTGCCCGCGTTCGTGTAACCCACGATCGAGACCACCGGCACGCCCCGCGACACGCGGCGCTCCCGTTTCTGGACCCGGGTGCGGCGCATGTTCTCGAGGTCCTTCTCGAGGCGGCCGATCCGCTCGCGCACCCGGCGGCGGTCGATCTCGAGCTTGGTCTCGCCCGGTCCCCTCCCCCCGATGCCGCCCATGAGGCGGGACATGTCCACGCCCCGGCCCACCAGACGGGGAAGGTTGTAGCGAAGCTGGGCCAGCTCGACCTGAATCTTGCCCTCCCTGGTCTTGGCCCGCTGGGCGAAGATGTCCAGGATGAGCTGGCTTCGGTCGATGACCTTAAGCTCGGTGATCTTCTGCAGGGAATTCACCTGGGCCGGCGTCAACTCGCGGTCGAAGATGAGGGTCACGGCCCCGAGCTGCATGGCCTTCATTACCAGCTCCCTGATCTTGCCCGGGCCGATCACCGTGCGCGGGTGAATCTTTTGGCGCCTTTGCGCCATCTCGGCCAGCACGTCGACGCCGGCGCTTCGGGCCAACTCCCTGAGCTCGGCCAGTCCGTCGATGCCGTTCTCGGCGCTTGCGTCCTTTTCGCCGGCAAGGACTATGCCGGTCAGGATGACGCCCTCCTTGCCCTTTCCTTTGAGGGGGGGACGGGAACGGGCGAACTCCTCCTCCAGGGAACGCATGAGATCGAGGAAGTCGATATCCAGCCTGCCGGGCGCGAAAGGAGGATATGTCTCGACCGTCTTGCCCTCGGGGTTCTCGGGCAGAAGGTGAGCCAAAAAGGACGGGCCGGGAAAGCCCTCTTCATCCACCGCCACGGCCAGGACCAGGTCGAAGCGGAGCAGGATAAGGTCGGTCAGGTCGTCGTCGTTCAATGGCTCTTGGGCCAGATGGGTGTGAAGATATCTAAGGCCGCGAAAGCGGGAGGCGTCTCCCCGACTTCGGCCCAGGTCTGGCAGCATGATCGAGCCCGCGTCTCCCACCATGACCCGCTCGACCTGGCCCCGACGGTTGACCAGTACGCCGATCTGGCGGCCGACCGAGCTGGACAGGCCGCAAAGCTCGCGGCTGAACTCCTGGGTGGTTATCTCGCCCGGGGGCAGGCGTCTTCGGAGGAGGCGGGATATCTCGTCTTTCTTCTGCTTGCCAAGGCCCTTTAAGTTCCCGTGTATTTTGTCCTGACTCATGGATTATATCGGACCGCCTCCAGACGGCGGCAAAGAAAAAACCGTCCCCCCCGGGACGGCAAACTTGAAGATGGAGCGGGAGACGGGGGTCGAACCCGCGACGTCCAGCTTGGGAAGCTGGCATTCTGCCACTGAATTACTCCCGCTTTATGTGATCTCACGTCTACTAGATTACTAAAAAGGGCCGCGATGTCAAGAGCAAAAGCGCTTGAAGTTACCCCGTTTTTAAAAATTGGGATGTACGGCTCGTGGCGGTCTGTAAATAAATCAAAGGCCAAGCCCGAAGGGCTTTGTACCCCATCCTTTCCGTAGGCTGGCGCCTACGGCAGACCGAAGGTCCCGTCTGCATCCGGGAACCCCTCGGGTTGGAACCGGACTTTGGTGTATCGCGTGTCAACTACAAACTCAAAGACTTGCTTTCAAAGGGACAAGCGCCATTATAGGAGCATAATACATTGATATTAATGGAATATCTTCTGAGAGAAAGATTTTATTCTACCACTTGCCAACTAAAGGGAAACGAGATACCCTTTAATAACGCTCAAGCTGATTAAAGTATTTGCCACTTTCCTTTAATTACGCTGGGGCTAATTAAATCTCCTTTAATAAGGACGAATGGCATGAAGAGAGGACTTACTGGAAAATATGAAACCGTAAGCACGGCCGGGGACAAACCTTGCGAGGCTTTTATTCCAAATCCTCTGCCGCCGAACCCGCCTGTTGATGTAGATTCAAATCTCCAGAAACTGATGGACCATGCTCTTTTGGCTTTGGGACGGCTCGATAGCATAACTACCTTGCTGCCCGACCCTTCCCTATTCCTTTACACGTACGTTAGAAAGGAAGCCGTCTTGTCATCCCAGATCGAGGGCACTCAATCATCCCTTTCCGATCTGCTCCTATATGAGAGCGGCGCCGCGCCGGGAGTCCCTCTAACCGATACTCTGGAGGTTTCCAATTATGTGGCGGCAATGTATTATGCTCTTGATAGGATGTTCAAGGATCAGTTCCCTTTATCCTCAAGACTGCTTTGTGAAATTCACGGGGTCCTGCTTGCCAAAGGACGAGGCAGCGAAATGAATCCCGGCAAATTCAGAAAGCACCAGAACTGGGTTGGAGGAGATAATTGCCAAAACGCCGTATACGTCCCTCCTCCGTGGCAAAAGGTCCGTGATCTGATCGGCGACCTGGAAAACTTCTTACATGATGAAAAACTGGGCTATAACATGCTCATCAAGGCCGCGCTTGCCCATGTTCAGTTTGAGACCATTCACCCTTTTCATGACGGCAATGGAAGACTCGGCAGGCTAATGATAATGCTCATCCTGATGAAGGAAGGGGCCATGGGCGCGCGTATGCTCTACCTCAGCCTCTACTTTAAAAGTAAACGCCGGCAATATTATGACCTCCTCCAGAAAGTGCGGCTGGAAGGCGCCTGGGAGGAGTGGCTCATCTTCTTCATGATCGGGGTTTGGGAAACGTCTGACCAAGCCGTACAAACCGCGAAAAAGTCGGTGTCAATCTTCAACGAGGACGCCGAAAAAATAAAAGTCCTTGGCAAACCGGCGGGCTCGGCGCTCCGGGTCCATGACGCCATGCAGAAAAATCCCGTCATGGCCATTGCCAAAGGAGTTGAACTCACCGGCCTATCGTTTCCCACCGTCAAAAAATCCATCGACCATCTAATAAAACTTGGGATAGCCCATGAGATAACCGGGAAGCAAACCAAACGGCTCTACTCATATCATAAGTACATCCAACTGCTGAGTGAAGGGACGGAACCTATAATTTGATTGGTATTGAATTGGTACTATAAGGGCAAACGTCACTAACGTAAATCATTGCAATCTCCGATTCTAACCCCCGGAAGATTGAGCATTAAGCGGAAGGCGGCCAGGCATGAAGCTTCGAGTCAATCCCGGCCTTTATGGCCTTGGGGGCCCGGCGCGCGCGATATAGATATCCACGAGGCCCTAAAAAACCCAAGCCGCCCCCATCCGGAGGCGGCTTAGAAAAATAACTCAACGTTATCAAGTATTTATATGGCGGGGCCGACGGGAGTTGAACCCGCGACCTCTGGCTTGACAGGCCAGCGTTCTAACCAGGCTGAACTACGACCCCCTAATGCAATCCCTTATAGGGTATACCGCATTCTAAAGCGACAAGCGGGATTTCCGAATGGTGGGCGAGACAGGACTTGAACCTGCGACATCCGGCTTGTAAGGCCGACGCTCTCCCAACTGAGCTACCCGCCCTCGCCTAAGGGAATTATTATAACCGGACTTCCGGCAAAGTCAATTCCCTATCCGCCGCGCGAAAGGGGACTCATAAAAAAAACTCGATCATCTCCGGGGTTTAAAAAAAACCGCCGCTGATGTTAGAATCGAAACCACGGATGAGATTGTCGACTCAAGCCATCCAGGCGCCCGGCGACACAATCGAGCGGCCCGGGCCCTTGCCGGTATAAAAGGGAGGTGCTTTAGTGTTGATGACGGCGCGCGCGAATCTTGTCGGGCTTACATTGGCCCTGGTATTATCCCTTCCCCTCTCGAGCCGGGGGGGGGAGGACTATTCCTACCGCTTTCTCTGGCCCGCGGACGTGGGGCTGCCGGGGCAGGACCTGATCGAGCTTTCCCCACAAGCCGGGGAGAGCGGGGAGGATGACACTCCCCTTGGCCGGATGAGTACCCGGTCCTTTTCCCTTTTGGACCAGTCAGGCCAGGCCGCGGCCCGGACCACCATATTGACGCCGGAAAAGGACGACCTCATTATCTTCAAGACGGAGATATTGAAGACCATCCCCTCGCCCGCGGGCAAGTTCGAAAATCCTCATTTCGGGCTTCCCTCGATTCGGCCGACGAAGAAGTACGGCAACGTGCTCAGCTTCAGGGTCGAGGAGTTCGTGACCCCCCTTCGCTACGCCGTTCCCACCACCGGTCCCGCGGTGGCCTACTCGGACGACCTCGAGGTCCTGATCATAAGTCCCCTCGATAATTTCATGGACGCCCTCCAGGCCCCGAAAAAAGGAGAGTGGCTCTGCGGCTTCGGGGGTCTCAATAAAAAGATTCCCGCCGGGACAGTGAACTGGACCATGGTCGTCACCGGCCGGGGCTTCAACGCGACCTTCATGAAATGGGGGCAATACATACAGGGCTGGCACGGCCATAAAACGGTCGATCCCTACGCGGACGTCGCCTTGAGCTATATCGGCTACTGGACCGACAACGGGAGCTACTACTATTACCGGACCGAGCCGGGCATGAACTATCATCAGACCCTTCTGGCGGTCAAGGAGTACGCCCTTTCCGAGGGTATCCCCTACGCTTATTTCCAGATCGACTCCTGGTGGTATCCCAAGGGCGTCATCGACCTGAAATCCTCCCACGACCGGGGCGGGTTCATGCTTTGGGAGCCCAACGCGGACATGTTCCCCCAGGGCCTCGAGTCCTTCCATGAGGAGCTGGGCCTGCCCCTGGTGGCCCACAACCGCTACATGGCCGACGAGAGCCCTTATTGCGATAAGTACGGGTGCGTCTATCACGACGGGGACAAGCGGCGGGGAGCCGCTCCGGCGGACATGGCCCTGTGGGACGAGATCATGGACAACGCCGTGAAGTACGGCGTCGAGGTCTACGAGCAGGACTGGCTTTACACTCACATGGACATGGTCCCCTGGATGAGGGAGGACCTGGGAAACGCGGCCTCCTGGTACGACGCCATGGCGGAGGCGGCCGGGAAGCGGGGACTTACCATCCAGCTTTGCATGGCCTCGCCCGAGTTCCTGCTCCAGCAGCTAAAGCACCCGGCCGAGACTCACGTTCGGACCTCCCACGACTACAAGGGCGGTCTGCCCAAGGCCTTCTTCTGGATGCCCTTCCACAAGACCGGGCTTTACGCCTGGGCCGTTGGTCTCTGGCCCTTCAAGGACAACTTCCAGAGCACGGTGGGCCAGAAGACGACCTATCAGCTCATCCCCGAGGGCAACCCCATGGAGGAGGCCCTGGTGGCGGCCCTCTCCGGCGGGCCGGTGGGGCCATCGGACGGGATCGGAGGGTCCGACGCGAGCCTCATCATGCGGACCTGCCGCTCGGACGGACTTCTGCTCAAGCCCGACCGCCCGGCCACGCCCATCGACGTCATGTTCCTCATCAACAAGAACATCTTCACCGGCGGCAAAAAGCCCTGGGTGGTCACCACCGAGAGCGAGCACGAGATCGGCAAGACCACTTACCTCGCGTCCTTCAACCTCTGGCCCCAGAGCGCCTACCAGCCGTGGGTCACCTTCGAGGAGGCGGGCATCTCGGGTCCCCACCTGGTCTACGACTACCGGGACGCCGCCAGCCGGGTCGAGGACGAGAAAGTCCACTTCGGCTACATGAAGCCCGAGGAGGGCGCCTATTACGTGCTCTGCCCCATCCTCGACAACGGCATGGCCTTTTTGGGGGAGGCGAAAAAATTCGTGACCGCCAGCTCGAGGCGCTTTCCCTCCATAGTCCTGGAGCACGGCGAGTTGATCGCCGAGGTGGAGGGCGTCCCCGGCGAGGAAGTGGTCCTGACCGTCTTCGCCCCCGGCGGCCTCTCCGAGCTCGAGGGCGACGGCGTCCAAAAGGACGGCCCGGTACAAGCCGGCGACCTTTCCTCCTTCACCGTCGTTTTGCCGGACTCGGGCAGGACGAAGGTAAGGATGCGCTGACCTTTTTATAACGGCGTGTTTCAGGGATAATAATCGGGTGATCGAAACGAAAATGGAGGAGTAAGATGAAAGTTAAAATCATGCCTTGTCTCGACATGGAGAAGGGCAGGGTCGTAAAGGGAGTGCATTTCGTGGACATTCGGGACGCGGGCGACCCCGTCGAGTGCGCTATCGCCTATTGCGACGCGGGCGCGGACGAGTTGGCCCTTCTCGACATCACGGCCACTGTGGAGGGCAGAAAAACGATGCTCGAGGTCGTCCGGAAAGTCTCGGCGGCGGCCACCGTGCCTTTCACCGTGGGCGGCGGCATTTCCGACGTGAAAAGCGCGGGCGCGGTCCTCGAGGCCGGGGCGGATAAAGTTTCAACCTCCAGCGCGGCCTTCCGCAAGCCCGAGGTAATAGCGGAAATGGTAAAGGAGTTCGGCGCGGACAAGATTACCGTGGCCATCGACGTGGACAGGAACGATTCCCTGCCCTCGGGCTATGAGGTTTACATCGACGGGGGAAGAACGGCCACGGGGTCCGACGCCATCGAGTGGGCCAAGCGGGTCAAAGACTTCGGCGTCGGCTGCGTTCTTCCCACCAGCAAGGCCACCGACGGGGTGAAGACGGGATACGACCTCCCCCTTATCCGCAAGGTAAAAGAGGTCTCCTCGGCGCCGGTGGTGGCCTCGGGAGGAGCGGGAGAACTCGAGCATTTCCACCAGGCCATCGAGGCCGGCGCGGAAATACTGCTCGCGGCCAGCGTCTTCCATTTCAATATTATAAAAATTGGGGAACTGAAAAAGTTCCTGAAAGGAAAAGGGCACGAGGTATCGTAGAACGACTTGGAATACGCGTCAGATATGGGTTGCCGCGGGGTGGCCCATCCACTTTCACAAAATGCATGGGTGGCGCAGCCTTAAAGTGGGTTGCGAGTTTTACTTCCAGGTTGCACTTGTTCGCTATAAGTTTTTCCTCCGCAGGCATATAATAAAGTGTCGCCATTCATAATGTATAAATCTCCAGTAAAAGGAGCGGGGCATGTATTTTGTGATGAGGTTAAGACACATTCCGAGCCATCAGAATTTTTCATTGTGATTTTCACTTTAGAAAATTTATCGTTAAGCACTTTCATTTTAACTATTTGTTCATGATCCCACTTTCGATAAGTTCGGATATCAAACTTTTCGTCAAAGTCAAAGTCCCAATCAATAATAAAATACCGATAAGTAGTATAAAATCGCTTATCGACCAATCCATCGCCATTAGTGTCCAATTTAATAAATTGGTAACAAACAAAAGGTAAAATAAATATTATTACAAATATGCCGATCAAGAAGGCCAGAATTAATTTTACGCTATTCTTCATCTCTATTACCACCCAGCCTTGAGAAGCTTATAGCGGCATACCCGTCTCGCTTCGCGAGATCCAAACGGTTTTTGCAAACCGAATGGCCCACCAGCCCACCAATGGGTTACCCCTTCTTTCTCCTCTCCAATTCATTCTCGACCTCCTGGAGTCTTCTCCTGCAATAGGGCATTGTCCTATTATCCTTCAGCCAGCCCGTATAATACTCAACAAGCGTCCGCAACTCGATCTCGGACAGACCGCGCAAAGGCTTATCCACGATTTGATAATCGAAACCGCCAAGGTCGCTTTCGTTTTCAATCCGGTGAAATTTATCCAACGCGGCTGGAGGTTGAATGGACGCCACCTCGAAAATAGTCTTGTCTAAAGAAGTCCCGCCTACTATTTTAAGATACTCGTCCACGCATTCGGAATCGATCATAATTTTCCCCGAACCCGCCCAATGCCTGTTCCGCTCATTCCGCTTGACGCCGGATATCCAGTATTCGTCCCCCGTCTCAAGGTCGAAATAGTTCGAGTAATAGCCCTGGCCGCCTTTTTTGAAAGCCTTGCCGTTGAAGTAAACCGTTCGCCCGGACTTGGAAAAACCGGCCCTGCCGATCCAGGCCGGGCCATTGTCGTTGTAGCCGGATTTCAACTCGATATACATGATTCTTGTTTGCACGTTTTAGCCAACCTTTGCCGCAGGGTGGCCCATGCATTTTCCCAAAATGCATGGGTGGCGTAGCCGCGGGTTGAGCATTGATATTTTCTAATTCAAGCGCGTTTTTAACCTTATCCACTTCAAAAAGGGCCTTTCAATACGATTAGCGTCAGAAGCGTTCAGCCCGCGGCTTCGCCGCCCACGCAATATTGAAGACAATATTGCATAGATGGGCCACCCAGCCCGTTATGACCATTCTACGTTGAAATGATCGACTTGATCTAGCATATACAACTCCGCAAGATTTCTTAAGGCTCTCATATAGTTGTTAAATTTATTTTTTTTCTGATCTATCTCCGCGTATTGGTAATTAGAGCCTTTACAGTCATATGAATTCTCCTCAATATCGTGCCGGATCTTTTCAAAGATGTCTTTATTTAAGTTGAGTTGATTCCTGATCGGTTCAATTTGGATGCCTTTTGAATCGTTTATTTTTGCAGTAATCTGTCCACACAGGTCAGAGCACCTCTTTAGATTGAATCGAAGCGACGAGTTATTAGGAGCGGGGGATTTCAAAAGGTTTTGAATTTCATTTTCAAATGTAGTTAGCCTTTTAATATCGTTTTTAATATCTGGAACCTCCTTGATCGTGTCAAGTTTTTTATTGAAAATATCACAGAATAATCCGCTTCCAAGAAATACGATATCTTTTACGCTGTATTTCATAGTATCCTCAATCTGTTTAAAGTTACGGTAGAAGTCCTCAGGCCTAAACTGTTTTTCAGCGACCAGACTTTTCAACTTTTTATTGTTTTTGGTAAGTTTGTCAATCTCTTGAATAGTTTCAAAGTCATAATTTTTCTTAAGATAATTGTTATATTCCTCAAGCGCGTCAATTGCAGTTGTTCTTATTTCACGATAGATGTATAGATTGTCCCTGACGCCATAAGTCCAAAAGTAAGTGTCTTCAGCTTCATTTATTAGATTACATACTCGATTAACGTTGTCAGTGATTTCGTCTCTGTAATATTTCCTTTTATTTTCGCTTGTTTCGGTGAACATATATTTATTTACAACTCTTTTCGCCGTGGGCGCCAACTTGGCCACGGATTTGTATAATATTTCCAAGGTATGCATAACGTTACCTTGTATGCGATGGTCGGGTGCTGGAACAATACCAGTTGAATTTTTCCAATAAAGTATCTGCTTTCTTTCCGTCTCGAGCATTTCACCCATGATTTCGCAATATAGGTCAAGCCTTTTATTGAAATTCAGTCGTTCCGCTCTTCTGTCAGGGAATAAAGAAACTTTGCTTCCCCATAAATATTCAAAAGTATTGATCAATTGCTGAACATAAAGGCGGCCGTGTTCGGATATGCAGGCGTCTATAGAGATAGCTTCCTCCAAACTTTTTATTTCTGAGTTTTTGCTTAGCCAAATGAGCCTCTGCCAAGGATCACGGACATTATTTAGTGACCTGATGGTTAAATCGGATGGAATGCCGTGAAATCCAAGATATTTGATCAAATCGTAAACGTTGCTTCTGCCCGGTAATAAATATTTAAGCAAGTATAATTTTGTAAGGCTGGGGACGGTATAATTTTTGCCTATTTCAACTGGCTTGAAAACTTCAACGGTGTGAGAGGATAAGGCGTTTTTATAATCAAACATGAGGGGTTTGACTAGCTCAACGTATCTCGTTAACTTAAAATATGATTCATCGTTGGTCAGTATTTGATCAACGGCGGCTTTCAACTGCTCATTGGATGTATATAATCGTTCTATAAATGAAACCGCGTTTCTAAGGGCGTAACGAGCGCTCGTGCCAACGTGGGAATCGAAACATAACGCCAATTCCTTCTCCATATCTTCGGGGATTTCGATCCTTAGGAATTTCTTATTTTCCTCATGGATCCAATTTCCTGAATTATATTCATCGACTAGGGGCTTACTCATGCCTTGTTTTAATATGCGACTGAACACAACGCAAGTCGCCATTAAATGATTGTACTCTTTCACATCGGATTTTGTGCCGCATGTTTGATGAATGTCATAGAGTAATTGGTCCCTGTTTTTGTTAAATAGATTACTTTTAAGTCTTTTGAAAAGCATATCAAAGCAGTTCGGGCTATAATGGGCGACACAATTCACTATACCTGTAAATCTATCATCAATGTCAATTGCACTCGGCCTAATGGGAATAATGATTTTAAATTGGCGACATTGACGAAATTTTCGAGAGATATCCTGGACTAACTTTTCAATGGTTTTTGTTCTCAACGGGTCAAGATTGTCAATTATTATAACGTTTCTTCCATTAGACGATAAGCAATTTCTAGCTGAATAACTTGCGAGCGCGGAAGCAAGAGTTCCAAGGTCATCGCTATTCAAACCGCTCAATTTTAACGTCCAATTATTAAAATAAACATTCAATGTACTGATAATATTTGCTATATTATCGCTGGAAGGGGATATATCGCAAATAATCTCATCAATTCGATCGATCCCAAGCAATACGTCAGGAACATTCAGGTCCGATTGCGTATTGAACCACCAAAACAAGTCTGAAAACGTTATCGCGAGTTTTAGTTTCGTTATCTCTTGAGATGTCAATTCTTTGACATCTTTAGTATCTTTATGGCAAGAGCACCACCAGTTATTTAAAATCATTTCCTGAAGCTTCTGATTTATTGATTTATAGATTTTCTTTTTTGATTCAGAAAGCGACGTTTCTTCATCAAAATTATTGCAACAGATATAAAGAGGTTGTTTATAGCAACTAGGCATCGAGCATTCACACATAATATGGTCAGTCGGTGAATCATTATTTTCGGTTGAATTGGTAAATAGGTCCATAATATGTTTGGCCGTGGCGGTTTTCCCCCCACCTATCCCGCCTACTACCAAATAAATATTCGACTTTTGTTTGTTCATCTGAAAGACGGATTTTATTAAGTCCTCATAATCGCTGTACCCAAGGTCAGTATAATCTAAAAATTGTAGCTCATCTTTATAATATTCAATTTTTCTTGTCCCTTTGGTATAATCTTCGTCCGTTGGCTGACCGTCCGCAAATACAACGTTCTCTAAAAAATACTTAACTCGGTTTGCCGATGACTTGAAATCGAAATTATCCATGCCGCCTCCCATTAAATTGATGAAAATTAAGTCCTGATAAAATCACAATGCCATAATGAGTATAAATATAATTCTATTAAACAGCAGCATAAACATATAACAATATAATCACCATTGTCAAGTACAGGATTGAACATCTTCAACGTTATAAAGGAGAATTACGGCGCCGTATTGCCTACTAGCGCTATGTCGCCCGCGGGGGCGCTTGTACGATGGATATTCAGGTGGGGGTGATGATGTAGTCGGGCATGGTGGTGCGGGTGATCTCGGAGATGGTGGTGATGCCCTGTCTGACTTTCTCGAGGCCGGTCTGCCGCATGGTGCGCATGCCCTGGCGCATGGCCTCGTGCTTGAGCTCGGTGGGGGTGGCTCCGGCCAGGATGTACTCGCCCAGGGTCCCCCTCAGCACCATCACCTCGTAAAGGCCGTAGCGGCCCTTGAAGCCGCGGTCCATGCAGGAGGGGCACCCGACCTCGCGGTAGGCCACGAAGTCCTCGATCTCCTCCTCGGGCACGCCCACGCTGAGAAGGGTCTTGTGGTCTATTTCCTCGATGGCCTTGCAGTTGTCGCAGAGCTTTCTCACCAGCCTCTGGCTGGCCACGCCGTTCAGGGAGGCGGTGATGAGGAAGGGCTCGACGCCCATGTTCAAAAGGCGGTTGACGGTGCTGGGCGCGTCGTTGGTATGGACGGTCGAGAGGACGACGTGTCCGGTAAGGGCGGCCTTGACCGCTATCTCGGCGGTCTCGAAGTCCCGGATTTCCCCGACCATGATGGTGTCGGGGTCCTGTCGGAGGAAGGAGCGGAGGGTGTAGGCGAAGTTGAGCCCGATCTCGTCCTGCATCTGGACCTGGTTGATCCCCTCGAGGTAATACTCGATGGGGTCCTCGGCGGTGGAGATGTTGTCCGATATCTTGTTCAGCTCGATGAGGGCCGAGTAAAGGGTGGTGGTCTTTCCGCAGCCGGAGGGCCCGGTGACCAGGACCATGCCGTAGGGCTGGTGGATGGCCCACCTGAAGTCGTCGAGTTGTCCCTCCTCCATGCCCAGGACCGTAAGGTCCAGCTGGAGGCTTTCCTTGTCCAGGATGCGGAGCACCAGCTTCTCGCCCCACAGGGTGGGAAGGGTGCTGACGCGGAAGTCGATCTTCTTCTTGCCCACCTTGAGGGAGATGCGCCCGTCCTGGGGCAGCCGGCGCTCGGAGATGTCGAGCTTGGACATGATCTTGATCCTGGACACGACCGACACCCTGAGCTTGTAGGGGGGGCTGAGGATATGGTAGAGCACGCCGTCGATCCGGTAGCGTATCCTGAAGGCGCTCTCGTAGGGCTCGAAGTGAATGTCCGAGGCCCCCTTGGCGATGGCGTCGAGAAGCACCTGGTTGACCAGCTTGACCACGGGCGCGGCCTCGCCTTCCCGTTCCGCCGTCATCAGGTCGAAGTCGTCCTCGAAGTTGGCCGTCTCGATCTCGGAGTCGTCGAAACCGGCCATCACCTCGTCGAGCATGTCCCCCGAGTCGTGGTACTGGCCCAGGGCCTCCATGATGTCGCGCTCGGTGGCGACCACGGTCTCGACGTTGTACTCGGTGAGGAACTTGATCTCGTCGATGGCCTCGATGTTGCTCGGGTCGGCCATGGCCACCACCAGGGTCTTGCCCGCGTGGTTGATGGGTATGGCCCGGTATTTTTTGGCCAGTTCCTCGGGGAGGATGCTGACCACGTCCTGGTCCAGCTCGAGGTCGGCCAGCTTGACCGCCGGCACCTTGAAGTGTTCGCTGAGGAAGCCGTGCAGCTCCTCGTCGTTGATGGCTCCCGACTCGACCAGGCTGTTGAGGAAACTCTGTCCCTTCTCCCGCATCTGGGAGAAGGTCGCCTGGAGCTGGTTGCCGTCGATCACCTTGTTCTCGAGCAGGAGCTCTCCGATCCTGGCCGCCCCGGTCCCTCCCTTCACGCTGAGCAGCGCCTCGACGGCCTCGCGCTTGTGCTCGATGAGGATGTCCGAGACCCGGCTGACCTCGATCTCGGCCGAGGTCTCCTGGTACTTGACCATCTCGCCCTTGCCCGCGGCCTCCTCCTCGGCGATCCGCTGGGAAAGGTAGTCCGTCACCGCCCCGGCGAAGTCCCCCTCCCCGTCCGCGAACACGGGGCCCTCGTCGTCGTCCTCGTCTATCTCGATGGCCTTGCTCTTGCGGCGCACGGTCTTGGCCTCCTCCACCTTGACCGACTTGAGCCCGCCGGCCTCGGCCACCTCGAGGACGCCGCCCACCAGCAGGGTGTACACCACCTGCAGGGTCCGGGTAAGGCCCAGGCCGCTCGAGCCGATCACGCTCGAGAAGGGCTTGCCGTCCGCCACGTTCCTGGCCAGCTCGACCTCCTCGGGAAGCAGCCTGTAGTTGTCGATCTTTTTCTCGAACTCCCTCGAGAGCTTGATCCCCTTCTCGCGCAGGTGCTCGAACTCGGACTCGAGGTAGGCCAGGTCGAAGTATTCCGACACGCCCTGGTAGAGTATCCACTCGGGGTTGACCTTGTACATGGGCACGTCGTGGCTGAACTTGGCCACGCTCTCTTCCTTGAACTCGAACAGGCCCGACTTGTACTCGAAGCAGTTGACGATCTTGATCTCGGTCTGATAGACGAGGACCTCGTGGAGCTTTTGCTTGTCGACCCATTTCCTTTCCACCACCACCTGGCCCAGTTGTTTCTGGGTAAGGGCTATCTCGTCGATGGCCTCCTCGAGCTGGTCGTCGGTGATAAGTCCCTTGCGCAAAAGTATCTGGCCCAGGCTTTCAGTGAGAGGACCGAACTTGACGAAGCTCGAGTCGCCACCCAGGAAGAAGACGCGCTTTCGCACCAGCCCGTCCTTTTCCTCGATCAGGTCCAGAACGCCGGTGCGGGCCTCTCCCGCGATGGCGTAATACACCTTGGCGAACGAGTAATCTCGAAGATTTCCCTTTTTTATCGGGTCCGGCATTTACTAACTCTCATGATGAACGGTAAACTGCCAACCGCGCCGGCCGGCGGGGGAAAGTGCCTGGAATCATACACGACTATCAAAAATAGCACCGCCATGGTGAGCCGTCAAGGACTTGGCCCCGCTTCCCTTCTCAAAAAAGCGCGGCCGCGGCCAATCCCTGGTTGTCCGGCTCGAGTATTTTCATCTCCAGTCCGCTTCCCTCCCACTGGAAGGCGTCCTCCATGGCCCGGGCGACCCCGGCCGACAGGGACGCCTCGCACAAGGCTATCACGCTCGAGCCGGCGCCGGAAAGAAAGCCACCCAAGGCCCCCGCCTCGACCGCGGCCTTTATCACGTCCTCCAGGTAAGGGGCCAGCGACTTGCGATAGGGCTGATGTATCCTGTCCTCGAAGGCCCCTTTTAATACCTCGGGCTCGTCCCGCGTGAGACCGTGGACGAGCCAGATGGCCCTTTGCATGTTGAAGACGGCGTCCTCCCTTTTCACCGCCTCGGGCAGGGCCCTCCTGGCCTCGGCCGTGGACAGCTCCCTCTCGGGGACCAGGGCGACCAGGCGGTAGCGGGAGGGCGTCTTGAATCTTAACGCCCTGGCCTTTCCCATATACCATCCCGAGACCGTCAGCCCTCCGAGCACGCAGGGAGCCGCGTTGTCCGTGTGCCGCTCGAGGCCGGAGGTGAGGTCGAACAGCTCGTCCCGGGAAAGGGGCCGGTCCCAAAGGGCGTTGGCCGAGGCCATGGCCGCGGCGCGGTAGGCGGCCGAGCTGCCCAGGCCCCGGGCGAGGGGCACGTCTCCCTTGAAGACCGCCCGAAAGCCGGCGGCCTTGCGGCCCGCTCTTTTTTCCAAGGCGCCGATCGCCTCGAGGCAGAGGTCCGTAAGGCCCCCGGTCCAGGCGGGGGCGGCGTCGGGGAACTCGAGGACCGCCCCTGACCCTGTCCTCTCGACGCGGACCTCGAGATATATGGACAGGGCCATGCCAATGACGTCGAAACCCGGTCCCAGGTTCGAGGTGGACGCCGGTACCCTGATGATCGCTTTTTCCATTCGATCGTCCTTCAGGAAATCCTGGACATAAAACCGCCCTCCATTGAAAATGGGGTGGGCGGCAAATGGAACGAATTACTTCGTCAGCTTGAATTCTTCCAGATATTCCTTGGGATTGATTATACCCTTTTTCGCCAGCAGTTTCAGAAGGGCCTTAAGTTCCCTGGTAAGCGCCGGCTTGTCCTCGCCGTTGGCCTGGGAGGGGTCCACTTCATCGGCCGGCGTCACCATCAACTCGGGGGCCGAAACCTCGTGCTCGACCGTCTCGGACACGTCGATGGCCATGTTTCCAGGTCCCAATTCCGGGTCCTTTTGCATGCGGTACGATCCGGCGCCGTGGCGGTCGTAGAAATAATCGTTGATAACGTACCTGATGGTGCTTTCCAGGGCCAGGGCCGGCTCGACCTTGTAGCCGGTGAGGAACCTGATTTCGTCCTGGACCGCCACGTTGGTGGGATCGGACATGGCCAGCACCAGGATGTTTCCCTTGGGGGTCCTTTTGAGGGCGATGGGAAAAACGCCGTGCTCGTTGGCCGTCTCGAGGGGAACTATTCGAATGACCTCCTCGGGGATGGTGCTTCTCGAGAAGTCCACCGCCGGTATGCCAAGCTGGGAGGTAAGGGCCCGGATATAGGTCTGCTCCGTAATGAAACGGCGGTCAAGAAGGATGTTACCCAACTTGCCGCCGTAATTCCTCTGGTCATCCAGGGCATCCGAGAGTTGCCTCGGCGTAATCGCCTTCGCCTCAACTAGTATTTCGCCAAGCCGCTTTTTTCTTTTCATCTTCAGCCCGCGGATTTATGGCCTCCGGCCCAGGTGACTATTCCTCGATTTCTTCCTCTAAAGTGCCTCGTCTCCACTGCTGGTAGTGTTTATTGCAAAAACCTTTGCTGCGGTGCTTGTTGTTGCATCCCTTAACCTTGCATTTCTTGGACGGAGACCTGGGCTTGGCCGCCTTTTTCACGCCCTTCTTTTTGGCGGCGGCTTTGGGCTTGGGCGTCTTTTTGGCCTCCGCTTTTTTAGGTGGGTCCATCTTGGCCGCCGGCGCCGGTTTTTCCGGCTCCGGCTCGGGTTCAGGCTCCGGCGAAGCGGCGGGCTCGGGTTTGGCCGCCGGTTTTACTTCAGGCGCCGGCTTGGAAGGCGGGGCCGGTTTGGGCTCGGGCGCCTTCTCCGGTACCGGTTCCGGTACGGGGGCCGGTTTCATCGCTTCCTTGGCCGGATCGGGTTTGACCGTCTTCTCGGCCGCCGGCTCGGCCTTGGGCTCCCTCTTGTCCTCGGGAGCGACCGCCCGGGCGGACGCTTCGTCGTTTTTTCTTCTGAGTTCCTCGGCCTCGCGCGAGAGCTTGTCGATGACCCGGTCGATCTCTTGGCGCATCATGGCGTCGTGGCTTTTCATCTTGAAGCGCCACATCAACCAGATGACGAAAAGCCCCAGGGCCACCACCCAGAAGACGTCCATGGAAAAGGCCGGGTTCCTCAGGGTCCAACTGAAAGGAGTTTCTCCTAGTCCTCTCTGGTGGAGAAGACGAAGCGACTCGCTGGACTTTCTGGCGGCCGTCAGCCTGGCGCTCGACTGCACCGTCTCGGCCCGAAGGTTGGCCATGGTCTTTTCCATGGCCAGGACGCGGTTTTGAAGCTCGACTCTTCCCTCGTCGATTCCGTTCACCTGTTTCTGGACCGTGTCGATATGAAGGGAAGTGAGCTTTCGCTTGTCCTCGTCGGCGTCCGAACAGCAAGCCAGGAAGGAAACAAGAGCGATTAAGGCTGCTATTTTCGAAATACTACGCACCCTTTCCTCCCGGGTTCACTCGTTGACGGTGTTCCTGTGACGCATGCGATAGAAGAGCCAGAGCACGAAGATGAAGAAGACCAGCCAGAGAATATTTCCATAGCTCCAGCCCGGGTCCTCCATGACCTCCTCCGCCGGCGAGGGGCCCATGCCGCCCATGTTAAGCTGGCGAAGCGACTTAAGAGAAACGTTGGCCGCGTGTATCTTGGGGGATTCCTTGTCAAGCTCCTCCTGCATCGCCTGAAGCTGAGACTGAGTCTCGGCTATCATTTGGCGCATGGCCTCCTGATGCTTCTCGAGAGCGCCTATTTGTTTTTCCACGTTGGTTATCTCGAGTTGCATCTGCTTTTTAAGCTGCTCGTCCTCGTCGCCGCATCCGACCATAATGATACCGAGGACCAACGTAAAAACAACGACCCCCAAGCGTTTCATCCAATGCTTCGTCATAGCTGTCTAACTCTCCTTTCAAAGGTTGTACGTGAATTGCGAACCCGGCCAAACCCTAGATGGGTTTCCTTTATACTAGAATATAAGCCCTTAGTCAACCCGATTCTCAAGATACTTTAGACGTTTTGGAGCGTTTCGCAACCAAAAAATTTCAGCCTTCTCCGGAAACAGATTTAACCCGCTGAATAATAACGAGCAAATGGAGGGAAAATTTTCCGGCTTTCCCCCTTCTGACTCATCCTTGCCCTTCCGGCCTTTAAGCCTATCTTGATTCGCCTTAACGGTATTTTGCGCCAGTGAGCCCCAAATTGGAAATCTCCTTGGTCAAGACGATTTATATTGCCATTGCTTCATTATTATATATACCAACAGGAAACCGGTTGCCGCTCCTTATGGACTAAATCCATGGCAATTTGTCCAGGTCCACGTTCCCGCCGGACAATATGATTCCGACGCGCTTGCCCTTGAAAAACTCCGGCCTCTGGATTGCGGCCCCGAGGGGAACGGCGGCGGACGGCTCGATCACGATCTTGGCCCTTTCCCAGGTGAGCTTCATGGCGGCGACGATGTTTTTTTCGCTTACGGTCAGGATATCGTGAACCCTCTCCATGATGATGGGAAAGGTAATCGAGCCGAGCGACGTAAGCAGGCCGTCCGCTATGGTGCGGGGGTTTTGGGAGGGCTCGAGCTTTCCGGACTTGAAGGAGCGATGGGCGTCGGGGGCCCCCTCCGGCTCGGCCCCGATCACCTTAACCGCCGGCGCCAGGTGGGCCGCGGCCAGGGCGGTCCCGCTCAGTAAACCGCCGCCCCCGACGGGCGCCACGATGAAATCGAGGTCAGGCGTCTCCCGGATCAATTCCATGGCCGCCGTGGCCTGGCCGGCGATGACGCGCTCGTCGTTGTAAGGATGGACGAAGGCGGCTCCCGTTTGCTCGACCACCCGGGCCAGGGTCTCCTCCCTGGCGCTCAGGGTGGGCTCGCAAAAGACCACTTGGCCGCCGTAGCCCTTGACCGCGCTTACCTTCACCAGGGGAGCGTTGTCGGGCATGACGATATGGGCGGCCACTCCCCGGTCGCGGGCCGCCAGGGCCAGGGCCTGGGCGTGGTTGCCGGAGGAATGGGTGGCCACCCCCCTCTCGGCCTCGAGGTCGGTCAGGGAGAAAACCGCGTTGGCGGCGCCCCGGGCCTTGAAGGCCCCCACCTTCTGGAAGTTCTCGCACTTGAAGAAGAACCTCGCCCCCACCGCCTGGTCTATGCTCGAGCAAGTCATCACCGGCGTCCGCCGGATATAAGGCTCGACGCGGGCCGCCGCCGCCCGGATATCGTCAATGGTTATGGCCATGCCGTCTCCTCTCCACGACCTACAAAGTCCCAGCATTCGCGGGCCGTGTCAACCCCTCTTCCAGGCCGGCCATCGGCCTCGCCGGGAAATCCAGAATCGGTCCTCGATTTATCGGGGCAAAAATGCGAAACTAATCCGCGCCGGGCAAGATACGCCGACCGGCCTTGTTTGGGAGCGCCCGTTGCCATGGCGTTCGGGCCAGGCCGGGCGAAAAAACCAGGGCCGCTTTCGGCGTCCACCGGACTCGAGGAGGAGACGACATGGCCGATTGGCTTTTCAACGAGGAACACGACTTGCTGAGGGGGGCTTTGCGGCGCTTCGTGGAAAAGGAGATTCGGCCCCACGCCGAGGAATGGGAGGAGGCGGGCGAGTTCCCCCTCGAGCTTTACCGGAAGATGGGCGCCCTCGGCTACCTGGGGGTGAACCTGCCCGAGGAGTGGGGCGGAGCGGGCGGGGATTTCCTCCACTCCATCATCCTCTCCGAGGAGATGGCGGCCGGGGGGTCGGGAGGCACCACCGCCGGCGTTACCATGCACGCCGTCATCGCCATGCCCGCCCTCAACCGCTTCGGAACGCCCGAGCAAAAGGAAAAATTCCTCGCCCCCGGCATCAAAGGCGAGAAGGTCTTCGCCCTGGCCGTGACCGAGCCCGACGCGGGAAGCGACGTGGCGGGCATACGGACCAGGGCGGTCCGGGATGGCGGCGAGTACGTCATCAACGGCTCGAAGACCTTCATCACCAACGGGGTAAGGGCCGACGTCTACGTCGTGGCCTGCAAGACCGACCCGGAAAAGGGCGCTCGCGGCATCTCCCAGATACTGGTGGAAAAGGGCACGCCCGGCTTTCGCGTGACCCGGAAATTGGACAAGCTGGGATGGCGCTCCTCGGACACGGCCGAGCTTGCCCTCGAGGACGTGCGCGTTCCCGTCTCGAACCTCATGGGCCGGGAGGACCGGGGCTTTTACCAGATCATGCAGGGTTTCCAGGAGGAAAGGATGATCATGGCCGTTGCCAGCGCCGCGGCGGCCAGGCAGTGTTTCGAGAGGACCCTGAAATACGCCAAGGAGAGGCAAGCCTTCGGCCGGCCCATCGGTTCCTTCCAGGTCATCGCCCACCGCTTCGCCGAGATGCTCACCGAGATCGAGGCGGCCCAGAGTCTCAACTACGCGACGCTGTGGAAATACCTCAACGGCGTGGACGTCAAAAAGGAGGTGGCCATGTGCAAGGTCCTCGCCTGCGAGACCGCCGTCAGCGTGGCCGACCGCTGCATCCAGATTCACGGGGGCTACGGCTACATGATGGAGTACGAGGTCCAGAGGTCCTGGCGGGACCAGCGGATTCAGCCCATCGGCGGCGGGACCTCGGAGATACAAAAGGAAATCATCAGCAAGCTGCTCGGGCTTTAATCCGAGGCCCCGGCCTTGCCCTCCCGGACAAGGGACCACCGGCAGGCCGTCCCGCCTCCACGAAAGGGGAGGCCGCCGGGACGCGCCAGCCGCCAGGGGGCCGAGCCGGGGGACCCAAAACAAAGGAGCCGGGGACTCGGCGGCGTCCGCGTCTTCTTCTTTAAGGAAAGAGTCCAAAAACTCCTGGCCGGAGTGAAGCTCGAAAACGAGGGACATGTAAAAGCGCGCCGGGTCGCCGCCGCCGTTCTCGCTCGCCGCCCGGACCGCCTCCGCCAGGCGGCCGGCCCCGAAGCGGGAAGCCATCTCGGACGCCTCGGTCTCGCTCACTCCCATCTCGAGAAGCTCCCCGATCGTCTCGTCCGGGACCTCCTCCAGCGTGTCGCGCCTTTGGTACAATAAAGTCTCGAGCAACTCGATAAAATCATCTTCCGAATCGAGGGCGCCCTCTTCCGAATCGGCGCCGGGCGCGAGGCCGGGATCGTCCGTCCACCCGGCCATACCGGTCTCGCGATCGGTCTCGGGTACGGTCTCGAGAGGGCGGGCGCGGGCGACCATGATCCTGCCCGACCGGAGCTCGGAGAGATTGATAAGGCCATGATCGCCAAGGACGCGGGCCACGCGCTTGAACTTCACCGTCGATAGGCCGCACCTTCTCGCCCACTCGCCCGCGGGCAGGGTCAGGATCGAGTCCACTCCCCCGGCGCTCCTCGCCAGTATCTCGAGGACCATGAAATAAAGGCCGTAGCCCTCGAGGCCCCGCTCCTCCATCACCGCCCTCATGGCCTCGCTCCGGCCCGCCTCCGCCTCATGCTTGAACCATCTCATCGTCTCCTCCTTGCAATGTCCCTCTATATATGGCGAAACGGGCGCGTTTTTGTGGACCGCTACTTGACGAAAAGCGAATAATCAAGGCCCCGGCCCGTATGCAAAACGGGATTCATCAAATATTCCAAGAGGTAAGAGCGGCGGCGAAAAAAATTGCCGCCCCCCGCCCGGCGAAATGAAATCGAGCGTGGGTTGACGGAAAAGGGGGCGTCCTCGGCGATAGCGTCTCGCATCTCATGGCAAAGAATCCGACCGGTTCCGGGTCGCCCACGCATTTTGCATGGGCGGCGAAGCCGCGGGTTGAGCGCCTCCGCCCTCGAGGTTTTTCCCGGCCCCACCGCTTCAAATAAAGCAAGGCGCGTGACTTTATCGCCGAGGCGACAAGACTTTGCGCTCACCCACGCAAAATGCGTGGGCGACCCAGAGATGAGGAGGCTGGAAGTTGTGCAAGACCCAAGCCTGGTTCGCCCATGCATCGTGCATGGGCGGCGAAGCCGCGGGTTGAGCGCCTCCGCCCTCGAGGTTTTTTCCGGCCCCACCGCTTCAAATAAAGCAAGGCGCGTGACTTTATCGCCGAGGCGACAAGCCCGTTCGCCGCGCTCACCCACGCAAAATGCGTGGGCGACCCGGGGATGAGGAGGCTGGGAGTTGTGCAACGACCTTCAAGCCTGGGTCGCCCATGCATCGTGCATGGGCGGCGAAGCCGCGGGTTGAGCGCCTCCGCCCTCGAGGTTTTTTCCGGCCCCACCGCTTCAAATAAAGCAAGGCGCGTGACTTTATCGCCGAGGCGACAAGCCCGTTCGCCGCGCATGTTCACCCACGCAAAATGCGTGGGCGACCCGGGAACTGCCGGAGATCATGAAAGCGTGCAAAGCCCTTTCAAGGTTTTTCCCGGCCCCCGCCGCCTCGCGATTTCTACAGGCGAAACTATCGCGGGTTGAGCGCCTTATCGAGAGTTTTTCCCGGCCCCCGCCGCTTCAAATAAAAGCGAGGCGCGTGATATCGCCTTCTGGCGATAAGCCCGTTCGCCGCGCTCACCCACGCATATTGCGTGGGTGAGCGGAGCGAACGGGCTTAGGGCCTCGAAATTGAGGGGACTTGGAGACGTTTTTTGGAGGCTTCCGAGCGGCGCTTGAGGGGGCCCTGACTGCGGGGGGAACTCAGCCCGCGGCTTCGCCGCCCATGCACGATGCATGGGCGACCCAGGCTTGAAGGTCGTTGCACAACTTCCAGCATCCTCATCTCCGGGTCGCCCTTTTTGCATGGGTGAGGGAGCGAACGGGCTTGCGCCGGTTATCGGATTGGGGGAGAATGTAGCGGACTTTCGTTACACTCTCGCGTCAGGAGAACGCCATGTCCATCAAGATAACCACCAGACGGTCCGAGAAGACGGGTCTTCCGCCGGGGAGTCTTGTCCACGTTGGGGACTTGAAGGAGGAGGAGGCCGTCATCACGGTGATGGAGTACGATGAGGCCGACTTTTCCGAGCGCCGTGTTTCCTCGATGGAGGAGGCCCTGGCGGCGGTGGGCCGGCGGCGCAACGTCTGGATCAACGTTGACGGCCTGCATCAGGTCGAGTTGCTGGCCGGTCTCGGGGAGGGCCTTTCCATCGGGGCCCTGGCGCTGGAGGACGTCCTGAACACTCACCAGCGTCCCAAGATCGAGGAGACCGGCGACAGCCTTTTCATCGTCTTCCGCATGTTTTACCTGGACGCGGAAAAGGAGGAGGTCGCCTCCGAGCAGGTCAGTCTCTTTCTGGGCGAGAACTACGTGGTTTCCTTCCAGGAGAGCGAGGGCGACGTGTTCGACAAGCTGAGGGCCCGGATCAAGTCGTCCGTCGGCCGCGTCCGCAAGATGGGTCCCGACTACCTGGCCTACGCCCTGATGGACGCGGTGGTGGACAATTATTTCCTCGTGCTCGAGGCGGTGGAGGACCGGCTCGAGGAACTGGACGAGGAGGTTTACGAAAGGCCCAGCCACGAGACCATCCAGGACATCCACCGGCTCAAGCGCGAGGTCCTTTTCCTGCGCAAGTCCATTTACCCTCTGCGCGAGGTGGCGGGCTCGATTTTAAGGAGCGAGTCGGGGCTGCTTACCGAGGCCACCGAGGCTTACTTCAGGGACCTTAACGACCACGTCATGCAGGTGGTGGACGCCGTCGATTCATATCGCGAGCTTATCTCGGGCCTCCTCGACGTCTACCTCTCCAGCGTCAGCAACCGAATGAACGACGTCATGAAGATACTCACCATCATCTCCACCATCTTCATCCCCCTGTCCTTTCTGGCCGGCGTGTACGGCATGAACTTCGACAACATGCCCGAGACCCACTTCGAGTGGGCCTACTACGTCTTTTGGGGAGTCATCATCGTTCTGGCCCTGGCCATGGTGTGGAACTTCAAGAAAAGAAAATGGATATAATACCGCTCGCTTATTAAACGCCGGCGGCGGAAATATCCCCCGTCAGGCCAGCTTGTCCTTGATTATCCCGGCGGCCCTTGGTTTTCCCACCAGCTTGACGAAGGTTCCGAAGCGTGGCCCCCGCTCCTGGCCGAGGAGGACCTCGTAAATGGTCTTGAACAGGGCCTTGGCCTCGAGGTCCCTTTCCTTGGCCGTCTCGAACACCAGGGCCTGGTACTCGTCCTCGGCCAGGCCGTCATGGGCCGCCTCGAGCTTTTCCAAGAGGGACTCGAGGGCGAGCCTTTCCTCCGGCTCGGGCGCCCGGTACTTCTTGGCGGGCTCGACGAAGTCCATGTAATACTTCACCGCCCTGTCCACCATTTTGTCCACCACTTCCCGGCTGCCCTCCGCGCCGGGATCGTATCGCCTCACGTAGTCCCATAAGAGTTCGCGTTCGCCCGCCCCGAGGGCGGAGATGAGGTTCAAAAGGGTCGAGAAGTTGACGGCGGCGGAAAAGGCCGGCCGCTCCCGCCCGATCTTCTCCATGTGCCAGGATACGGTCTTTGGTTTCTCGATCTCCTCCAGGTCCGGATACTTCGCGTACTCCGCGAGCAGGTCGTCCACCATCTTGGGAACCATGTCGAAGTACAGGCGGCGCTGCTTCCTCGGGTTCTGGAAGAGGAAATAGATAAGGCTCTCGATGGGGGCGTAGGTCATCCAGGAGTCCACGGTCAGCCCCTCCCCCACGCTCTTGGATATCTTCTTGCCCGTCTCGTCAAGGAAAAGCTCGTAAACCATGCCCGCCGGCGGGTCCCCTCCCATGACCCGGCAAATCTTGCCCGAGAGCCTGGCCGAGTCGATCAGGTCCTTGCCGTACATCTCGTAGCGGACCTTGTAAACGTACCAGCGAAGGGCCCAGTCCACCTTCCATCCCACCTTGACGGCCCCGTCCAAGACCGAGGTCTCGCCCGAGTGGCCGCAGCCCCGGACCTTGCCGCCCGCGAAGGAACCCGAGCAGCTATAGCTCACCCTGGCGTTTTCCCTGTCGGTCCCCGTCACCACCGTGGTGTAGAGTCGGCCGCAGTTCTCGCAAGTGGGAATGATCGGCGACCAGCCCTCCCGGTTTTCCTCCTGCAGGGTGGGAAGGATTATCGCCCGTATCTCGTCGTACTTCTCCATCACCCGCTTAAGCCCCGGGTTGAAGGCGCCCGAGCAATACTCGGAGGCCGAGCTGATGAGCTTGAACTCGAAGCCGAAGCGGCCGAGGAACTCCTCGAGCTCCCTTTCCATGTGGGCCGAGTAGGACTCGTCCACGCCGAAGGGGTCGGGAATTTTGTAAAGGGGCATGCCCAGGCGCTCGGCCAGCATCTCTTTTTCCGGCACGTTGCCGGGGACTTTGCGCAGTCCGTCCATGTCGTCGCAAAAGGCGTAAAGCGTCGCGTCGTCCGCCCGGCCGGGGTTTAGTTCCCGGAAGGCGTTCATGACCATGATGGTCCTCGCCACCTCGGCGAAGGTTCCCACGTGGGGACGGCCGGACGGGCCGAAGCCGGTCTCGAAGACTATCTTTTCGCCGGGCCCCAGGCCCTTAAGATTTATTTTGGCCGCTTCCTGGAAGGGCCACGAGTTTGGAATTTTCGTCATTTCTTTTTCCCGTGAATAGACATGGTCAGGCGGAGGCCGTGGACTCGGTCCCGCTCGCCGCCGCTCTTTTTTCCGCGCTGGATTTCAAAAGGAAGGCCTCGATGAACTGGTGGATGTCCCCGTCCAGCACCGCCTGCACGTTTCCGGTCTCGACGCCGGTCCGCACGTCCTTGACGAGCTGGTAGGGCTGCATGACGTAGCTCCTGATTTGAGAGCCCCACTCGATGTCCTTTTTGTCCGAGCTGAACTCCTCCATCCTCTCCTGCTGCTTGCGTTCCTCGAGCTCGTAAATCCTCGCCTTCAACACCTTCATGGCCTGGGCCTTGTTCTTGTGCTGGCTCCGCTCGTTCTGGCACTGGACCACGATGCCGGTGGGAAAGTGGGTGATCCTTACCGCCGAGCTGGTCTTGTTGACCTTCTGGCCCCCGTGGCCGCCGGCCCGGTAGGTGTCGATGCGCAGGTCGTCCGGGTCGATATCGATCTCGATGTCCTCCTCCACCTCGGGCAGCACGAAGACCGCCGCGAAGCTGGTATGACGCCTTTTGTTGGCGTCGTAGGGCGAGATGCGCACGAGCCGATGCACTCCCTTCTCCGCCTTGAGGTACCCGTAGGCGTATGTCCCCCTCACGGAAAAGGTCACGCTCTTGATCCCGGCCTCGTCGCCCGGTTGCTCGTCGATCAGGCTGACCTCGAAGTCCATGCGCTCGCAATAGCGAAGGTACATGCGGGAGAGCATCTCGGCCCAGTCCTGGGCCTCCGTGCCCCCGGCCCCCGCGTTGATGGAAACGTAACAGTCGCCCTCGTCGTGCTCGCCGGACAAGAGCTGCTCGAGCTTGATCTTGGAAAGGCGCTCGGCCAGCTCGCCGATGGCCTGGCCCGCCTCGGCGGCCGAGGCCTCGTCCTCCTCCTCGTCCGCCAGGTCGAGAAGCACCTCGGCGTCCTCGACGTCCGACTCGATCTTGCGCCAGACCTCGAGCCTTTCCTCGATCCTCTTCTTGTCCCGGTTGACCTTGGCCGCCTCTTGCTGGTCGTTCCAGAAGTCGGGGGCCTCCATCTTTTTCGTCAATCCCTCGAGGGCGCGCTCCATGCCGGGCAGGTCAAACATACCCCCTGAGACGCTCGTGTTCCTCTTTTACCCCGTTAAGCCTGTCTCGATAATCGTTAAACATCCGGTCCTCCAAGCGGCCTGGGCGGCCGCGTTTTGCTTTTCCCATTCGACTTGGACCTCGCCTGGAAGCCCAAGGTTAATCAGATATTATAGCCCGAAACTCTCCGCCTCGATAGCCGCGGGAAAAAATTTCGAGAGAATTTAATTTAGGGGGTTACTCTCGCGGGCTAAAGGTGTAAAATGGTTAGCCGTTCGGGGAGGAAAGGGAAAGCCTCGATGAAGCGAATATATTTCAGTCTGGTCCTGCTTCTTTTCGCCGCGGCCGGGGGAGCGGCCCGGGCGGGGGGAATGCACGACGCCGCGGGCAAGGGCGACGCGGCCCTTTTGTCCCATTTGCTCGACGAGTATCCCGAGCTCGTCGAGGCAAAGAACTCGGACGGCGACCGCCCCCTCCACGCGGCGGTAATGAACGGGCGGCAAAAGACGGCCGAGCTTCTTGTGGGCAGGGGCGCGGACGTAAACGCCGAGGGCCGGTATGGGCTATCGGCCGTGAAGCTGGCCATCGCCCTGGGCCGCTTCGATCTCGCCGACACCCTTCTGACGACGGAGGCCCGGATAGGGGCGGTCGAGGCCGCGGCCCTCGGCCGTCTCGACTGGCTGGAGAAGATGTTTGGAGAGAACCCTTTGTTGGCGTCGGTGGGCAACGACTTCGGCGAGACGCCCCTCCACCACGCGGCCCTTCGCGGGCGCAAGGAGGCGGTGGACTTTCTTTTAAAGCAGGGCGCCGACGTGAACGCCTCGACCACCGGCGCTCCGGGTTACTCGAGTCGCTCGGGCCGCGAGACGCCCCTCCACTGGGCGGCGAGGGGAGGAAGCGAGGAGGTGACGGTGGCCCTCATCGAGTGGGGGACCTCGATCGACAAGTTAAACGACGCCGGCCGGACGCCTCTTTTCCTGGCGGCCGAGGGAGGCCACGCCAAAATAGTTTGGTATCTTATCGAGGCGGGGGCCGACCCCACGAGGGTCGACTCGAGTGGCTCGACGCCCCTGCACCTGGCCTCGAACGCGGGAGTGGCCGAGATACTCCTGCGCCGTGAAATCGACGTTGACGCCAGGGACGGCGAGGGCATGACCGCCCTGACCAGGGCCGTCGGCTCGGAGCGCTTTCGGCTTTCCACTCTCCTTAAGCATCACGGCGCCCGGACCAGCATATGGGACGAGGCCGCCCTGGGCATGATCAACGAGATCGAAAAAAGGATTTCCCTCAACTCCGCCCTGGCCAACGCCCGCGACAAGTCGGGCTATACGCCTCTTCACTACGCGGCCCGGGAAGGACGGGCCAAGCTGGCGGAATATCTTATCGGCGCGGGCGCGGACCCCAACGCCTCGACGAATAAGGACGGCTCTCGTCCGCTCCATCTCGCGGTCCGCCGCGACCACGTGGCGGTGGTTCGGACGCTTCTCAACAAGGGCGCCGACGTTAACGCCAAGGACGGGGAAGGGTCCTCGGCGCTTCACTACGCGGCCATGCTCGGGGACCCGGACGCGGTTTCCCTTCTCTTGAAAAGGGGCGCCGACCCTCAGGCCAAGGACGGCCAGGGCCGGACGGCCGCCCACTACGCCGCCGCTCGAGACAAGCTGATCCTGGCCGCGATCCTGGACAAGGGGGGCAAGCCCGGCGGCAAGGACCAAAGCGGGGCCGAGCCCATCCATTACGCCGCCGCCCGCGGAAACGCCGAGACCGTCAAGCTGCTCCTGGCCAGGGGGGCCGATATTAACGCTCGCGACGGGAACGGTCTCACCCCCTTCGCCGGGTACGTTGACTACAATGGATGCCCGGACCTGGCCTTTTACCTCCTCGACTCCGGGGCGGACCTCGAGGCCAAGGACGGCGAGGGCCGGACCCCGCTCCATATCAAGGCCTTCAAGGGCGACGCGGCCTCGGTGAAGTTCCTTCTTAAAAGAGGGGCCCGGATCGACGCCAAGGATAAAAAGGGCTTCACGCCCCTTCACCACGCCTGCTTCCAGGGAAGATACGACTGTGCCCTTCTCCTCCTCAACGAGGGGGCCAGGATCGACGCCCGGAGCATCTCCGGCGCCACTCCCCTTTTCAGCGCCGCCTGGACGGGAAAGCGGGGACTGGCCAGGCTGCTCATCAAAAGAGGGGCCGACCCCGACGCCAGGAACGAGGCCGGCGCGAGCGCCCTTTCCGCGGCCGCCTGGACCGGCCAACTTCGGACCCTCCAGTTCCTGATCGAGGCTGGGGCCGACCTGTCCCGGCCCGATTATCGGGGCTCGACGCCGCTTCACGCCGTTGCCCTTCCCATCTCCAGGGAATGGGTGGGGCTTATTCGCTCGATGGGAGAATCGGCCTACCAGATGGAGGACCCCCAAGGAACGGACGAGGAAGTCACCTTTTCCGGCCAGGAAAGCGTGGCCCGGTTCCTTCTCGACTCCGGCTTCGAGGTGGACGTCAAGAACAAAAAAGGCATGACCCCGCTTCATCAGGCGGCTTATTTCGGCAACAAGCGCATGGCCGAGTTTTTCATCGGGGAAGGGGCCAAGATAAACGAGAGAGACGATTATTACGTCACCCCTCTTGGCTACGCCACCTTGCACAAGCACTCAGACGTCGCGTCCTTGCTCAAGGAAAACAAGGGAAAGTTACTGTGGTAAAACGCGGGGGAATCCCGCCGTTATTCGATCGGCCTATTTCTCGCGTTCCTCCCAGAATGAAAGAAGCGCCCTTGCGAACTCGGCGGGCTTTTCCTCCTGGGGGCAGTGGCCGCAATCCTCGATGACCTCCCGGCGAGCGTCCGGCACGTCACGCAGGAAAACCTCGCTCATGCGAAAAGGCAGGAGAGGGTCTTTTCGTCCCCACACGATGAGCGTGGGCGCCTTGACGTCCGAGAGCTTGCCGTCCAGTTGGGCCCGTCCCGAGTAGATGATACGCCGAAGGCAGCTCGAGGCCGCCCAGGCCCCGGCCCGGTTGCCGAAGCTGTGATAGTGCTCGCGCACGTCCTTCCGGGTTAAAAAGGAAGAGTCGTAATAAGGGCCGTTTTTACGGTAATGGATATTATAGGCCCATAGGGGCAAGAGGCTGAAGATTCCGTAGGCGGCCCTTTGGTAGCGGCCGAGCTTGAATACCCTGGGCGCTCCCTCATGGACCCCGGCCGAGTCGACCAGGGTCAGCGTCTCGATCTTCTCCGGCTTTTCCAGGGCGTAGGCGGCGGATATCTGCCCGCCCATCGAGTTTCCCACCAGATGGAACCGATCCATCGCGAGGGCCTTGGCCAGGCCGTCCAGAATCCCCGTCATGGTCTGAATCTTATAGTCGATCCGCGGCTTGTCCGACCTGCCGTGTCCGAGCTGGTCCAGGGCGACTATCCGGCGTCCTTTGGCCAGGAGGGGCATGGCGCGTCTCCAGTCGTAGCCGCTCCCGGTCCAGCCGTGAACCAGAATTGACGGCCTTCCCTCCCCCATCTCCCGGTAAGCTATCCGGTGGCCGCCAATGAGGACGGTCTTCAGGTCGATCTCGTCCAAGTCACTTCTCCCGTTTTATCGGAACGGCCGTGACCGCGGAGCTTCTTCCCTCTCCTCCATCTTCCTGCGTTACCTCGGCGTAATATTCGATGCTCCCTTGAAGGGGGGACTCATCCTTCCATTCAAGGACGCCCGTGTCGAGGGCGGGCGGATTTATCTTCCATTCCTTAAGGACCAGTCCCGATATCCCGTCCTTGACGGAAACCCTCGAGACGGGCGCCTCGCCGCGGACCTCGACTTTTATCTCCCGCGCCGAGCCGGGGGCCGCGGCCAGTTCCTGGCCCATCCGCGCGCCGGAGACGGAAAAGCTCATAAGAAGCCGGGCGCCGTTGGTCGTATAGTAGTTCCCCCTCCCCATGGCCTCGATTAAGGCTTCCCTGGTTACCGAGTTGGTCCGGACGAAAATGAGCCGCCGGTCCGAGTAAAAGGGACTTCCATTCCCGGAGTCGGACGCGCTTTCTTTGCCGATGACGTCGGCGGCGGCCTTGGGGTCCAGCTTCGCCAGAGGTATCACGGGAAGTACCCCCGGCGGCCTCGAGCCGATCGCCTTTTCCGTCGCCCCGACCGAGTCCCCGGGAAGCAGGGCGAAGTCCATATCGAGGGCGGTCCATTTTGTCCCGCCGGCGTAAACGGCCCCCGCCGCGTATCTGGGCGCCGTCTCACCCGCGATGCATTCCACCGGGCGTGACAAAACGCTTTGCTCGCCGTCGTCCGGGGTCACGCGGAAGCGATAGATTTTTTCGTGCTCGCACGCGCCCGCCTGGGTTATGGCCATGCCGCCGTCGCCCGCGCCGATGAAGGCCTCGCCCACGCGCAGGCCCGTCTCGAAATGGTCGATCCAGAAATGGCCCACGTAGCCGGCGGCCGGGTCCCCCTTTTTGTCCACGGCCTGGACGGCCGTCTCGACGGGATAACCCTTTACCGTCCAGGGCCTTGTGGCCACGCGAAGGAAAGGGCCGTCGAAAGCGGCGGGACCCGCCTCCCCGGGCCCGCCTCCCGCGGGCGCCGGAGCCTGGCTCGAGGCGGCCAAGGCAAAGAGGACCACCAGGATGAAGAGAACGCCCGAGAAGGCCGCCGCGCGTTTCATCATGGCTCGTCCGGCCATGGTTTTTCGATAAACTCGCCCAGCCTGGGCGCGACCCGTCTTACTATCATGTCGTGGACCTTTCGAGCGGACCCGGTCCCGTCGATGAGGGCGATTTCCCCGTCCGAGAAACGCTCGCCGGCCATCTTGAGGTATCCGCGTCTGATTTTTTCCTGGAGGCTTTTCACCTCGTAAATCTCCGGCCCCTTGGCCTGGTCCCTTTTTGCCAGCCTTTGCATGGCCTCCTCCACCGGAAGGTCGATGAGTATGGTAAGGTCCGCCGGACGGGCCTCGGAGTTGATGGCCCCCACCCAATCGAGGTCGCAATGAAGAGATTGATAGACCAGGCTGGAAAGAAGATACCGGTCCGAAATGACGCACTCGCCCGCCGAAAGACCCGGCTCCACCACGCGGGCAAGGTGGTCAAGACGATCGGCCGCGAACAAAAGGGCCAGGGAATGATAATGAAGTCCCTCGTCCGGCGCCTCGGCCCGGCCCGCCAGGTACTCGCGGATCAGCTTGCCTATCCCGCCCTCCGAGGGCTCGAAGGTCAGCCTCGAGGGTATGGACTTGTCTTGAAACCAGTCCGAGAGCATGGCCGCCTGCGTGGTGGTGCCGGCCCCGTCGATGCCCTCCAATACTATGAACATTCCCCGTTCCATGTGGTGAATTATATAAGAACAAGGCCCCCGGCCAAAGCCCCGCGTCAGCCTTGTCCCACGATCTCTTCCCAGACCTCTTTCACGCGGGCCTCGAGCGAGGCCAGGTCCCCCGAGTTGTCGACGATGAAATCGGCCAGTTTTTTCTTTTCCTCGTCCGGCATCTGACTCCTCATGCGCTGGATGACCTCGTCGCGGCCGGCGCCGTCCCTACCGATTACCCGATCGATCCTTATTTCCTCGTCGGCCACGACCAGTATGACGGGCTTGATCCAGTTGGTGGCCGCGCTCTCGAAGAGGAGCGCCGCGTCGATGAGGACCACCTGGACGCCTTCCCCTCGGTATTTGGCGATACGCTCGACCATCTCCTGTCCGATGCGCGGGTGGGTCATGGCCACGAGTTTTTTCCTCTTGGCCTCGTCATTGAAGACGGCGGCGGCGAGGGCCTTGCGGTCGATGCTCCCGTCGCCCGTCAGTATCCCCTCTCCGAACTCCCCGACTATGTCGGCGTGGGCGGGCTTACCCGGCTCGACCACCTCCCTGGCCAGGAGGTCCGCGTCGATGAGCCGGGCCCCGAGGTTGACCAGGAAATTGGCCGCCGTGCTTTTTCCGCTTCCTATTCCGCCCGTGAGTCCCACTATCTTCAATGTACGAGTCCTTTATTTTTGACGCCGAGAGGCGGTCACTGGTTCACGGAGTCCTGGAACAAAAGCCTGAGCACGAGCCACGAGTTGATAAGGGTGCGAAGGTTTTTCGGGACCACCCTGGCGATCCTGGCGAAGCGCGTGGGCGAGAGATAAAAGCGCCGATAGGCGTACTTGTTGGCCTTGTGCAGCTCCTCGTCCGTGGCGGCGGAGATGTTCGCCGAGATGGTGGAATAGTCGCGGAAGGCCAGGTCGGTGAACTTCTCCTTGGCCATCTCGGCCACCTTGGTCCCGGGGAAAGGGTTGAGGTAGAAAAAGCTGGCCACGTGCAGGTCCGAGTCCGCGGCCCAGTCGCCGGTCATGAGCATTTCCTCGTAGGTCTCGGTGGGAAATCCCTGGATGAAGTATCCCGTGGCCACCATTTTCCGCCTGGCCACCTCGGCGATGGACCATTTGACCCGGTCCAGGTCGATCTTCTTGTTGATGATCTTCTGCAGGCGGGGGCTGGCCGACTCGACGGCGAAGGCCACCCGGTAGAAGCCCGCCTCCTGGAGCAGGTCCAGGAAGTCGGGGTCGGTCCTGTCCCCCCTGATGCCGTTGGGGAGGGAGACGTGGAGCCCCAGCCTCCGGTCGATCATGCCCTGGCAGATTTCCTTGGCCCTGTTTAAAGACTGGGTGAAAGTGTCGTCAACTATCTCGAGCTCGCGCACGTCGTAGCGCTCCCTCAACATGGCGATCATGTCGATGGCCGCCCGGGCGGACATGGGCCTGAACTTCTTGCCGAACACGTTATGGCAGAAGATGCACCCGTAGGGGCAGCCCCGCGAGGTGAAGACGGTCAGGGTCCGGTGGTCGTACTTGACCACGTTCTCGGAGTTCCTTCCAAAGCGCTTGAAATAGGTCTGGGGCTGGATGAGGTCCCAGGCCGGGTCCAGAGTATCCAGGTCCTCGATGAGGGGACGCTCGCCCGTGTAGACCTTGTCGTCCCCGTCCCGGTAGATGATGCCCCTCACCCCGGCCAGGTCCGCGCCAGACTCGAGGGCGTCGAAAAGCTCGACGGCCGTGTCCTCCCCTTCCCCGACCACCACCACGTCGAAGTTGGCGTCGGTCAGGATGGACTCCCGGTTGGCCGAGGCGTAAGGGCCGCCGATCACGACGGGGACCTCGGGAAACTCGGACTTGGCCGCCGCCGCCAGCTCGTGGGCCTCCCTCATCTCGAAGTTGATGGCCGAGACGCCCACCACGTCGGGCTTGAAGTCCCTGATCTTCTCCTTCACGCGGGCCGCGGGCCACCGGAGGTTGCGGCCGTCAACTATCTCGACCAGGTCTCCCCGCCGCTTGCGCAAACTTCCCGCGATGTAGCCCAGGCCCAAGGGCACGGGGGTCGCGATGATGATCGAGTTGGGTCTTAAAAGCAATACTCGCATGGCGTGAATGTCCTCCGACGACCGACTCGCAAATAATAGCACAACATGGGGCGAACCACGAAAAGACGCGAGGGTTGGAAGCCCGCGGGTTCGGCGAGGCTTGATTCTCGATATCCGGCGGGGTAGTAATAGTATTGCCCGAGTGAATAGAGCGTTCAGGGGTAATTTGCAAGGTCGAGACGTCCGCGTTTTCAGAAGGGCCGGCGCCCATCAATCGCGCCGCAAGGAGACCGTAATTGACGCTGAAACTGAAACGGCAATACTCCGACAAGCCCGCGGAGCAAGTTATCACGTGGAAGCTGCAAAGGCTTTTCGCGGCCTCCGCTTTTTCCGGCGTCCAGATAATGGTCATGGCCCCTTTTTTTTGCTGGCTGCTTTGCTGGGATGACGGCGAGCCCACGCCCGGCTGGTTCTGGTATTTCATGGCCTGCGGCCTGATGGGCCTGGTGACGAGCGCATTATTCAGGGTATCCGTTCTTGGATTTAAAGCGAAAACAGAATGGTTCAAGTTCCTCCTTTTAGCCGGCATGGTTTTCTTGCATATCTCGGGATTAGCGACGGCCGCCGGGCTTGTTTATTTCGTGGCTATCCCCTTATCTCGGGATATGGAAATCATGGCTTTCGTATTCTCGGTCATTGTTTTATGCTTCATCGTTTACGGCTTATTTATTAGCCTAATCAAATCATCCTGCTTCCTTCTATTGATCGAGAGGCACGGAAAAGATCAAGACAATAAAACCGATCCAGTGCCTTCCGCGAAAGAGTCCCCGCCTGAGCGCGAACCCATCGACGCGTCTACCCTGATCTACAACCCGTTAAAGATTGGCGATACTGGACTTATATTGATATCCAAACTTATCGGCTTTGCTCTTATTTTCAGCGTCATATTGAAGGAGAATTTTCCTCTGATATTGCTGATTCTCCCATGCATGATAATTGTCGAAGACATTTTTCCTATAATATATTATCAAATTACCACGCCCTTCCAACGGGGAAGGGAAATATGCAAGGAATACAGCGGAAGAAAAGGTTCAAGGCTTTTAATCTATAATGATGGGATTGAGGTTCGCCAGGACCTGCGGAGTTTTTTTATTCCCTATGAATGGCTGGATGAGCCTCAAGTAGTACGGAGCTTCTTCTTTCCGGGAGTCCCGCTTAAATCTGAACTGCCCCACTTTCCTTCAGGGCTTCTATTTAGATGTGACAGTTATGTCGAGGTAACCGAATCGATCAGGCAAAAAAGGACGGAGTATCTTGAGTCGAAAAGAGAAGAGGCTGGATTGGAAGCCGTCTCGGCCGAGGAAACCTCTCCATCGGGCCCGACCTGAATTGTAGATATCGTAGGTTCCAGGTTTATTCTTCACGGGAGACGGTTATCGCCCTCATTTCAATTCAATTTTGAATAGTCAGTTGTAATGGATCGATTCCAGAGCGCTTTTCAGGTTTTCCACAGCTTGTGGAAAAAGGGGGCGGGACTTGGTCGCGGGAGCGTAAATCCATTAAAACCGGCGTAAAAATAATCGGTTAAATCACTTTATTTGACTTTTGACCGGAAACTGTTCTATAAATCATGCCAAGAAGGCAATTGGCAAGGCCTTGAAAAATACGGGGGTGGAAAAATGAAAAAGACGCTCTTTGTGTGCGTGATGGGTGCTTTGCTGTTCTCGATCTCGGGCAAGGCATACGGCCAGTACAACTACACCAACTATTACGTCATCCAGTACGACTACACGCTGCCGGGCGACGACACTACGGACCTTTTCTTTAAGGCCGCTTCCGTCGAGGACCTGGTCACGCTGAAGAACATGTTGGACCAGTACCCGACCCTGGTCCACGCCATGAGCAAGAAGGACTATAAGACGGCGCTGCATATCGCCTGCATGACGGGCAAGTACGACTCGGTCAAGCTCCTTCTCGACCGGGGCGCCAACCCGAACGCCCTGGACATTTTCTGCAAGTCTCCTTATTACTACGCCCGGGTAAGCTACCGTCACAACATCTGCCGCCTGCTCCGGCAAAGGGGAGCTTACGCCGAGTACGTCCGGTTCTTCCCCCACTGCTGCACCCAGGACCATCCTTATCCTCACCTGCAGAGCGAGGACCCGGTTTGCATCCCGGACCAGACCCAGGACGACTCGACCTTCCGGGGCGAGAAAATCTATCGCAAGAAACAAAAAAGGGTCAGGATCAAAAAGTAAACAACCTTTGGCTCGTTCCCGCTCGAGCGCGCCCGCCGCGCGCTCGCGGGGATGGAGCGCCTCGAGCTTCCCTTTTCCTACCGGGAGTATTTCCTTTTAAAGAGGGTATCGTCGTAAGGGGCCCGCCTTCCGGGGCAATCCTCCATGGGGCAGAGCATGCACGACTCGAAGCTCTCGTCGGTGGGAAACCACAATCCGGAGACCGACATTACGGGCGTCATGAACAGGTCGTCCTTCAGGGTGACTCCCGCGGCCTCGGCGCTTTGCCCCAGCAGCCGAAACAGGGGTACCTGCTCGGCCAGGGGCCAGTCGGAAAGGGAACCGGGGGTCATCCTCGATACTTCCCCCTCGTGATGGCCGTTCCTTATTGCCTCGACGACGGCGTCCATGGCGCCCTTGAGGGCCGCGCCCATTACCGCCCGGGCGATCATCCCCTCGACCCGGCCTTTCAACTCCCCGGCCCATTTCTCCAACTCGATCCCGCAAGTGGCCAGGAAGGGAAAGGCCTTGTGGGCCGACTCGAGGTTTTTGGCCAACACCCGGCTCGTGAACTTCTCGCCGCCTATCACTACCCAGTCTTCGCCCCGGTCCTCGATCCGCGCGGGCAGGAAGGCGGCCTTGGGAGCGGCCAAGTCCAGTCCTTTCCCGATCATCCGCTCGAGGCCCGCGTGCTCGGCCGATCCGGGATCGATCTTGAAAAGCTCGAGCGCTCCTATTGCCTCGAAGGGGAAGGGGGCCTTTTCGATTAGAACGCCTGGCATGAGCATCCGTCCGGTTTCATTCCGGCCCGCGTTCGGGTTCGCCTTTCACCTCGTGCTCGGCCTCCTCGGCTTCCTCCCGAAGCCTGGTAAGGGAGTACCCGGCACGCCGAGCGGCTATGGCCCCGGCGATGGTGATGGGGAAGTAGTAGCATCCGTGGACCATGATGGCGAAAAGCAGGGCCACGCCGGGGTCGGCCCCCAGCATGAAGGTGAAGGCCTTCTGGTTGAGGGCGTGAAAGGTGCCGATGAATCCGGGCGGACCCGGTATGGAGGCGGCGGCGCCACCCACCACCATGAGGAACATGCAGTTAATCAGCGAGATATTATAGCCGAGGGCCAGTCCCGCCAGCCATATGGGCGTCAGGTTGACGATCCACGCGGCCAGGGACAGGAAAGTCACCAGGGCCAGGGACCGGGGCCGTCCCATGATGGCCAGGCCGGCGGCGAAGGTGCGCAGGGTATCGAGGATCTTTTCACGCCATTTTTCCGGCAGCGGCTTCATGAACCACGCGGACAAGGAAAGGACGAAGTCGGTCTTAAGATAGAGGAAAAAGAGGAAGACCAGTAAAAGGCCCGTTCCCGCCAGGGTCCCCCATCCCATGTTGGTTATCAGGGTCTCGAGGTTGTAATCCTCGCCGCCCACGTTCACGATAAGCCCGTCGGCCGGGAACTCGATCCAGACCAGGACCAGGGCCAGGAAAGCCAGGATGCCCAGGAAATCGAAGAGCCTCTCCACCACGACCGTGGCCAGGGCCGAGCTGTAGCTTATTTCTTCCTCGAGCTTGCCCACCATGAACACGCGCATGAACTCGCCCGCCCGGAGCGGAAAAATATTGTTGCCCATGTAGCAGACCAACAGCGAGGTCCACACGCTCGAGAGCCTGGTATGGCCGCACTCGTTCAGGATGACGCGCCATCTTAACGTCCTTATCAGCATGATGGCGAAGTAGGCGGCCGTAATGGGTATGAGGTAGAAATAGTTGGCCCGGTGGGCGAGGGCCTGGCCGAAGGCGTTCCAGTCCTCGATCTGGCTGAAGGCCCAGAAGATGCAAATCGCTCCGATCAGGACCCCGAGCCAGAACTGCCATTTCTTCATCCCGAGCTTTCCTCGAGGGCTTCAAATGGGTTGGCGATATTCAGGAACAGGTCCTCGCCGGCCTCCTCGGCCAGTATCTCGCGGGCCTTGATCACGTCCTTTTTAATCTGGGAGACGAGGGCCTTGGGGGACTTGAATTTTATCTCGCCCCGGATGCGATAGTAAAAGGCCAGTCGGAGGTCCTTTTGGTAGAGGTCCCCCTCGAAACCCATGACGTGGGCCTCGATGGCCAGGGTCCCGTCGCCGAAGGTGGGGTTGTCGCCTATGTTGACCACCGCGGGATACCGGTGGCCGTTCCAATGGGCCACCGCCGCGTAGACCCCGTCGGGCGGAATGAGCTCGGCCTCCCATTTCAGGTTGGCCGTGGCGAAACCCAGGTCCTTGCCGCGCCCGCGTCCCTTTACGACCCTGCCCTCGACGTGGAAAGGCTCGCCCAGAAGGCTCTTGGCGCGTCGCAGGTTGCCGGCCTGGATGAGGCTGCGTATGCGGGTCGAGCTGACGGGCTTGTTCCTTATCAGCACGGCGGGCACGCTCTCGACGGCGAAGCCCCTGTTTTTCCCGGCCTCGGTAAGAAAAGCCTCGTCGCCCTCCCTTCCCTTGCCGAAACGGAAGTCGTGGCCGATGACGATCATTTTCGGGTTGAGCTTTCGCTGGAGGTCGACAAGGAACTCGTCGGCCGTTCTCTCGGCGAACTCGCGGGTAAACTCGACCTTGACGATAAGGCTCGCGCCCATCTCGGAGATAAGCCTGGCCCTCTCGCTGAAGGGAATGATGGCGGGAACTTTCTTGCCGGGCGAGAGCACTTCCCTTGGATGAGGGTCGAAGGTGATGACAACGGAGGGCACGTCAAGCGCCCGGCCGTGGCCGATGGCCCTTCCCACGATGGCGCGGTGGCCCAGATGCACGCCGTCGAAATTCCCGATGGTGACGGACGAGGCTTTATAGTGGCCGTCGGGAACGGCGTTGAATTCCATGATTTTCATTTTATTCCCCGGGGTACTGGCCCGATCGAGAAGAAGCGCCCGGACGAGTGGTCCAAGGCCCTCAGCCTCGCGAGGCCGACCGGCCTATCATTATACCCCGTTTTCACGAGTTTATACCACGACGTTGACCAGCTTGTTGGGAACGGCGATAACTTTGCGGATTTCCCTGCCCTTGATAAAGTCCTGAATCCGCTCGTTGGCCAGGGCTATTTTCTCGAGTTCTTCCTTTTTCGCGTCCACCGGGGCGTTCACTCTTGCCCGGACCTTGCCGTTCACCTGGATGACCAGCTCGAAGGTATCGCGAGCGGTCATGGCCTCGTCGAAATCCGGCCAGGCCAGGTGGAAGGCGCTTTCCTTGGCGCCCAGGGCGCTCCAAATTTCCTCGGCCAGGTGCGGGCAAAAGGGACCGAGCATGGCCAGGAAACGCTCGAGGGACCAGCGGAAAAGGACCTTGCGCCGAGCCGGGTCGTCGCCGCCCTCGAGATCGAAGTCGGCCAGGGCGTTGAACTGTTCCATCAGCGCCGAGATGGCCGTGTTGAAGGTCCAGCGCTCGATCCGGTCGGTCACGTCCCGCGCCGTCTCGTGGGTCTTTATGAAAAGCTCCTTTTCGTCGCTCGGGCCCGCCAGGAAATCGTACTTAGCGGCGTCGGAGGCGGATACGTCCTTAATCTTCTCCACCCTGGAAACGGCCAGGTTCCAGACGCGATGGATAAAACGGTTGGGCCCCTGGATGCGGTTCTCGCTCCAGTCGATCTCCTTGTTGGGAGGGGCCTCGAAAAGCAGGTACAGCCGGACCGTGTCCGCCCCGAAGGTCTTGACCATCTCCTCCGGGTCCACGGTGTTTTTCTTGCTCTTGCTCATCTTTTCCTTGCGGCCTATCTCCACGTCCTTGCCGCAAACGGGGCACTTGTAGTCCTTTACTTCCTGGGGAAACTGATATCCGTGCTCGGGGCACTTGACGCTTTCCTTGAGGACCATGCCCTGCGTAAGCAGCCTGGTAAAGGGCTCGTCGAACTTCACGTAACCCAGGTCGCGCAGGACCTTGGTAAAGAACCTCGAGTATAAAAGGTGCAGCACCGCGTGCTCGATCCCGCCGATGTACTGGTCCACCGGGAGCCAGTAGTGGACCTCGCCGTCGTCAAAGGGGGCCGTATCGCAATGGGGCGAGGCGTAGCGCTCGTAGTACCAGGACGACTCGACGAAGGTGTCCATGGTGTCCGTCTCCCGCCTGGCCGGCCTGCCGCATTTCGGGCAGTCCACGTTGATCCACCAGTCCAGCCTGGGCAGGGGGTTGCCCACCTCGAAGTCGAACTCGACCTCGGCGGGAAGGGCCACGGGAAGCTGGTCTTTCGGGACCGGGACCACCCCGCACTCGGGGCAGTGGACCACCGGAATGGGAGCGCCCCAAAAGCGCTGCCGCGAGATCAGCCAGTCGCGAAGCCGGTAATGCGTGCTCGCGCCGCCCCGGTTTTCCCTGGCCAGCCTGTCGGTAATGACCTTCTTGAACTCGAGGCTGTCCATGCCGTCGTACTCGCCCGAGTTCATCATCACCCCCGGCTCCTCGTAGGCCTCGGTCATGGCCGAGGCCTCGAGGGCCTCCTGGCCTGGAGGCTGGACCACCGGTACGATATCCAGGCCGTAAACCCTGGAGAACTCGAAGTCGCGCTGGTCGTGGGCCGGCACCGCCATGACCGCGCCCGTGCCGTACTCCATGAGCACGAAGTTGGCCACGTAGATGGGCATCCGCCTTCCGGTCATGGGGTTAATGCAATAGGCGCCCGTGAAGGTCCCCTCCTTCTCGTAGTCCTCGGCCGAGCGCTTGATCTTGTCCTCGGAGCGGACGCGGTCGCAGAATTCCCGGACCGCCTTTTCCCGGTCCGTGCCCCTCGAGAGTATCTCGCAATAGGGGTGCTCGGCGGCGAGACTCATGAAGGTCGCCCCGAAGAGGGTGTCGGGCCTGGTGGTATAAACCACCACCCTGTCGATTTCCCCGTCCGTCTCGGGGTCGGGATAGGGCCGCTCGAGCTTGAAGTGGATCATGGACCCCACGGACTTGCCGATCCAGTTCCTCTGCATGAGAAGGACTTTTTCCGGCCAGCCCGGAAGCTTCTCGGTCCACTCCAGAAGTTCCTCCGCGTACCTGGTTATCTTGAAGAACCACTGGGACAGCTCTTTTTGCCTGACCAGAGTGTCACCGTGGCGCCAGCAATAGCCGTCCTCCACCTGCTCGTTGGCCAGCACCGTGTTGCACTTGTCGCACCAGTTGACCCAGGCCTTCTGCTTCTCCACCAGCCCCTTCTCGAGCATGTCGATAAATACCGCCTGCTCCCACTTGTAATACTCGGGGTCGCAGGTGGCGAACTCGCGTCTCCAGTCGTATGAATAGCCCAGCCTCTTGAGCTGGCCGCGCATGTAGTCGATGTTGCGGCGGGTCCATTCATTCGGATGCACCCGGTTCTCGAGGGCCGCGTTCTCCGCCGGAAGACCGAAGGCGTCCCACCCCATGGGATGAAGCACGTTGAAACCGCGCATGACCTTGTAGCGGGACACCACGTCCCCAATCGAGTAATTGCGCACGTGACCCATGTGAAGCCGTCCCGAAGGATAAGGGAACATCTCGAGCAGGTAATACTTCTCTTTCGACTTGTCCACCTCGACTTCAAAAACGCGCTCCTTTTCCCAGAAAGACTGCCACTTGGGCTCGATCTCCTGGGGGTTGTACTTGGAATCCACGGCCAATCCTCCGCTTTGATGGAAATAGGCAAGGGAGTTGGACCCTTGCCTGCAATATTTATTTATAACATCCGCTTACTTTCCGGTCAAGCCGGAAGCCGGCGGGGAAAAGGCCCCTCTTTTCACGGCCGGACAAATAAATTAAATAAAACCGCATTTTTTATGCCTTGATTTCCTTCGTCATTACGTCTATTTTAGATGCATAGGTTTTTTACGCCAGGAGTACGTCCGAATACCCCCACCGAGCGATCAAATCAGGGTAAATTTTTATCGAACAATTAATATATCCATGCAAATCGAATAGTTAGTAATGTTTTTCATCTTGAGACCAACAGCACGGGAGTGGATCATGAAATCTTTCAAGCTTTTTGTCGCCTCCATCCTTTTTTCGTCCCTTCTTCTTCCCGCCATCGCGCTGGGACAGGACAGCGACGGCGACGGTATGCCCGACGTCCACGAAAACCAGTACTGGTGCCTCATGGCCAACACGGTGGACTCCGGCGTGGACTACGACTCGGACGGCATGACCAGCCTCGAGGAATATCAGTACGATTATTTTCTCGATCCCTGCGACGAGGACACGGACGACGATATCGTCGGGGACGGGATCGAGGTCAGCCTCGGGTCCGATCCACTCAGCGGCCGCGTCGCGCCGGGCGCCGTTGAAGTGGGAGACGACCAGCCCATCACCACCTCCACCAGTCACCAGACCACGCCGGACGTGGTCCATAACTCCTCCGAGTACGCCTTGGCCTGGCAGGACTATAGGACATACAACTACGAGATTTTCTTTCAAAGAGTGGCGCCCAACGGCGACTTCATCGGAAGCGAGCTCAGGATTACCAACGCCGCCAACGCCTCCTATAACCCCGACCTTATATGGACCGGCTCCGAGTATGGACTCGCCTTCGACGACCAGAGGGATGGAAACAGGGAAATTTATTTCGTTCGGCTGGCCGTTGACGGATCGACGGTCGGCCTGGACTCGAGGATCACCTTTAATTCCGGCTCGAGCTATATCCCGACACTTGCCTGGACCGGCTCCGAGTTCGGGCTCGCCTGGTACGACAACGATCCAGGCATGAATCAAATCTTCTTCAGAAGGATCGCCGCCGACGGGACCACCGTGGGCGGCCAAATTCAGGTGACCGACGCCGCCTACGGCGCCCAGCGCCCGGATATCGTCGCTTCCCCCGCCGGGTTCGGGATCGCCTGGAGCCAGTGGTCATCGTTTTTGAGCTTTAACATAGGCTTCCAACTCATTGGACTGGACGGCTCCACCGCGTCAGCCCCAAGGCTCATTACCTACACCTCGGGTCAAGTCAATTATCCCGACCTTTCCTGGAACGGCTCCGAGTTCGGACTCGTCTGGAACGACGACGCGAGCGGACCTCAGGAAGTCTACTTCACCAGGTTGGACTCGGACGGGGACACCCTTATGCCCAACCTCAGGCTCACCAACAACTCGTCCAATTCCTACTATCCGGCCGTGGAATGGAACGGATCTAAATTCGGCGTCGCCTGGCACGACTATAGGGACGGGAACTCGGAAATCTATTACGCCACCGTCTCCGAGGAGGGAGAAAGAATGAGCGCCGACGTCCGCCTGACCCACGACCCGGACGTCAGCCAGGTCCCCGCCATCTGTTGGGGCGGGCCCAGGTTCGGGATAGCGTGGCAGGAAAACAGGGCCGGCAACTACGATATCTACTTTACCAGGATTCTCCTGGATGATGACGGGGACTTGATCGCGAACACCAGGGAGAACAACTTTAACTGCGACTCCGACGACTGGGACACCGACGACGACCTCATGCCCGACGGCTTCGAGGCTTATGCCGGACAAGCCTGCGGCCTCCTGCCCACCATCCCCGACGCATCGGCCGACAACGACGGCGACTCCGTCACCAACCTGGCCGAGTACGAGTACGAAACTGACCCTTGCGACACGGACACCGACGACGAGGGACTTAACGATTACCTCGAAATTTACGTCGCCGGCACCGACCCGAATAATATCGACACCGACGGCGACGACGTGGACGACGCATGGGAGCACTTCAATACCTGCCTCGATCCACTCGTCTCGGACGAGGACCAGGACCCCGACCTCGATACCATCATAAACTTGACGGAGTACATCCTGCAGTCCAACCCCTGCGACGACGACTCCGACGGCGACGGCATGCCCGACGGATGGGAATACGACCGCGGACTCGATCCCACCAACCCCGCCGATGGGATCGAGGACCCCGACCAGGACGGAATGAACAACTGGCTCGAGTACTACTTCGGGACCGAGCCCGACCTCGAGGACGCCGACGGCGACGGAATCTCCGATTACGACGAGACCTTCGTCTACCTCACCTGCCCCTTCCAGGCCGACTCCGACGGCGACGGACTGCCCGACGGATGGGAGATCGACTACGATACCGACCCCCTCCTCGACGACGCCAACTCCGACGGTGACGACGACGGCTTCACCAACCTCGAGGAGTACTTCTTCGGCACCAACCCCAACATACCCGGCAACGACGACGACCGGGACATGCTGAGCAACGACGTGGAAACCAACTCGAGGGTATGGAACGGAATACAGGACCCCGGCTCCAGCCCCACCTCCCCCGACACCGACAAGGGAGGAGAACTCGACGGCATCGAGGCCCTCCTCGGCCGAGACCCAAACGACCCCGCCAACGACGTGACCTGGTCCGATACCATTAACGTCTCGAGTTCCGCCTCCGCGAACTCGATGAGGCCAAAAATATTGGGGGACGTGAATACCGCCTTTGTGCTTTACAAACAAAACTCGGGAAGCTACGCCAGATTGGCCATCCAGTCGACATCCACCGGTACCAGTTGGTCCGACACCACCTTCATTAACACGGCCTCCCAGTCCGTGTCCGACTATGATATTGAAAATACCAGTGACGACACCATTTGGGTCTTCTTCGCCGAGGGAAACACCGTTAAATACAGAACCAAACCCAAGAAGGGAGTTTGGAGTTCCATATCGAATCTGACCGCGACCAATGAAGTACAAGAATTGACCTCCGTCATGTCCTCCACCGATCTGCCCGCCGTCGCCTGGGTGGATAATGACCTGGGGACGCGTACGATTTACTACAAGAAGAAAAAGTTGATCATGTGGTCCTCGACTGAAACTCTTTATTCCTCCACTGGATTTATTAACGACCTCAGAATGGTCCTTGGCGAGGACGGCGAGGTTTATATCGTGTGGGAGGAGTCGACGGGAATATACTTCATGTACTACGACGGATCCAGTTGGTCCAGCGAGGAGCTTATAGCGCTCTCCGACTATGGAGACGTGGACCTTTTTTACCATCAAGACAGTAGAAGGCTCTATATGGCCTATTCCCGCTACACCCTCCCCGAGGGCCAGGACAACGTGCTTTTAATGTACTACGAAAACGGAATATGGTCCCAACCGGAAAAAATAACGCCCGCCGTTTACTCCAGCCAGAACCCCTATTTCTTCGAGGACGCCATGGGAATATTGCACGTAAGTTTCGTGGGAGAGACCTATGGAGGACTTAGCGGATACCTCTATACTTTTATGGAGGACGGAAAATGGCTGGCGCCCCAAATCATCAATCCTGTATACGACTGGCCCAATATTAATCCATCCGTTTATGCGTGCAATAATGGAAAACTCGTGCACGTTATGGACGCCAGGCTGGGCTCTTACTATGAAATTTATGCGTCAGTCCTCGATTATCCCGACGAAGACGCCGATTCTCTCGACGACAGGCAGGAGGTCCTGGCCGGGACCGACTTCATGGACCCCGATACGGACGACGACGGGCTGAGCGACTATAACGAGGTCATAACAAGAGAAACGGACCCTCTCGATCCCGACACGGACGGAGACAGGATCGACGACTACGCCGAGGTCAGTACTTACTCCAGCGACCCCAACGACGCCGACTCGGACGGGGGCCTCGAGTTGGACGGGGTCGAGGCCGAGTTCGGAAGGGACCCCTCCACCGCCGCCGACGACCTCGGATGGTCCAACACAATATCCGAGTACTTCGGTTACGCTCCTAAAATAGTTGTCGACTCGGACGATCACTTCCATGCCGCCTCATTCGGAACGTATCCTTACAGATTAATGTACAACTACTATAACGGCTCGGCATGGGATGGAGCGACAACCGTTTACGAAAGTTCTTACGGAACCTACGGGCACCAGATAGCGGTCGCTCCCGACGGGGAAATCTATATCGTTTTCCAGGAGGACAACGTACCATCCATCGGCTGGAGCTTCGACATTAAAGTCATGCATAAAAACATCAGCGAAGGCTCATGGCCCGCGCCCGTCGCCATTACCGACGGAGATACCATCTCCGAAATGAGCCCCACCGTCGCCATCGACGGGAACGCGCGTCCGCATCTCGCCTACGTCAGCCATGAAGGTTCGATCGACAGGATTTACCACGTCCAATATGACGGCGACTCCTGGCTGACGCCCCAGCCCATCGTCGAGCAGGGAAGCGTCTGGACCGTGCAGATGAACTCCGATCCAGATGGAAACATCCACATGATTTACACGGACCCCGACGTCTACTACATGGTTTGGGACGGGGCGACCTGGTCGGAACCTGAATTAGTCGTTGGCAGCCAGTACGACAAGTACGCCAATATGACCGTCGACTTGAGAGGAACGCCCCACGTATTGGTTCGGGAATGGAGGTCTCCTTACGACGCGCCCATAATGTCCTTGAGCCGGCTTAATGGCAAATGGACCAACGCCCAGACTATTACTCCCGACGATAATAAGGAAATTATGGCGCACGCTATAGCCTCGGCCGGGCACGGAGTCCTGCACGCCGCGTGGAAAAACGAGGACGGATTCCATTACTCCGTCTACACCAACGGAAAATGGTCCAAGCCCTTCTTACTGCGCGTGGATAACCCTAGCTTTATTAACTGGGGAATGAACATTGTCTCCACTTCCACGGGCAATCTCATGTTCGCCGACAACAACTGGTACCAGACATGGACCGCCTTGGACTCCGACCTCGACGGAATCAACAACTTTACCGAGTTCCTCCAAAACACCGATTGGATTGATCCCGACTCCGACGACGACGGACTTGACGACACGGAGGAGGCCTTTCTGAATTGCGACCCCAACTCCGACGATTCCGACGGCGACGGCGTAAGCGACTATGACGAAATCACCGAGGGGACCGACCCCAACGTCATGGACACCGACATGGACATGGTCCCCGACGGATGGGAGATTCTCTATGGGACCAATCCCCTCGTGGACGATAGCGACGACGATCCCGACGGCGACGGCTTCACCAACCTCCAGGAGTTCATCTATCACCTCGATCCCATGACTCCCGAACCCGCGCCTCAATCGTCATGCCAGGCCCCGGATTACGAAAATGGGGACTCTATACTGGTCGAATTCGAGTGCTCGAGCCATCTCGCCGCGGTAAACCTCTACGTCAGCTTCAACGGGCTTCCCTACCTCAACATGGGAGGCTTCGGTTACTCCAAGAGCTGCGCCGATGACGACCTCAGCTTCTACTTCGATCCCTTCTGGGACGACGGTACCTATCGATTCTATACCAGGGCAACCTTGACCTCGGTCCTTACCGAGGACGCGCCCGCGACCCCGCCCGACGCCACCACTATATTCGATACACAGGGACCGGCCATGCTCTACGTCACTGACGACGGCGATTACACGGAAGAGGACCAGGCCATTAACGCCGAGGCCGCCGCCTCGGACGTCGGTCCCGCCGGCGTGGCGGGCTATTTCTACGCCGTTGGCGACGCCGCGTATCCCGATCCTGATTTCCAGTCCCTCTCCTCATGGAAGTGGGACGCCGACGGTGACATTTCACGCGCCTTTGGAAGCACCGTGATGGCAGAGGGGACCGCTTATTACGTGACGGTGAAGGCTATCGATAACGCGGGCAATGAAAGCGCGCCCCTCTCCTCCAACGGTATCGTGGTCGATATCTCAATTCCCGCCGTTCCGGCCGTGACCGACGACGGGACTTATACGGGTTACACCGACCGCTTCCACGCGACGTGGACGTGCGGGGGCGACAGCGTTTCGGGCGTTGTCCAGTATGACTACGCCATCGGTTCGTCGGCGGGGGCGACGGACGTGGTGGGGTGGACGGATAACGCGACGCTGACGGAGGTGACCAGGTTCGGGCTCGAGCTCGAGGACGGGTCGAGTTACTTCATCGGGGTGAGGGCCGTTAACGGGGCGGGGCTGACCAGCGTGGGGTGGTCCGATGGGATACTCGTCGACTCGAGGGGGCCGGAGATCGCCTGGTCGTCGCCGGCGCATCGGGAGATCGTGAACGACGACATGCCGCCCGTGGACTTGCCGGTCAGTATAAACTTCATCGACCCGGGCGGGGCTGGGATCGACTGGTCGAGCCTCGAGATGGTGCTCGACTTCAGCACCGTGCAGAGCTTCAGCCAGGACGGGGACACGGTGAGCTTCGACGCGCTGGCCCTCGACCTGGGCAACCACGTGGTGAACGTGCAGGTCGCGGACCTGGCGGGGAACGGTCTTAACCGGAACGTCATCTTCGTGGTCGAGGACCCGCGGCGGGTGATAATCAATCCGGTATACGTGGAATGGGCCCCGGGCGACGGGGACGTGACCTTCGTGGCCGACGGCGGCACCGGCGCGTACCGGTGGGCGGCGACTGGCGGGGCGCTCGATTCCTTCACCGGGACCGAGGTTGTCTTCACGCCGGGCCCCGAGGCGGGGGCCTACGTGGTGGCGGTTTCTGACGCCAAGCTGGTGAGCGCGCAGGCGACGATAATTATTTCTGGCGAGGTCGAGGTGGCCCCGGCGGTGGTCCGCCTGAGCGCGGGCTCGGCGGCGACCTTCACCGCCTCGGGCGGTAGCGGCGACTTCAGTTGGACGGTCAACGGCGGCTCTTGCGTATTGTCGGGCGACCGTGATGAAACGTGTTCGTATACGGCCTTCGAGTCGAGCGGGCAGTACTCGGTGAAGGCGCAGGCGGGCTCGGGCGAGAGCTTCACCAGCCGCGTGATCGTCACCGATCCGGTGGGCCGGGCCATCGTGGTGGTGGGCGGCGGCCTGGTGGACTCGAACCGTCAGGTCGAGGCTCTGAACTCCCTTGGCCACCTCGCCTACGAGACCCTTTTGGCTCGCGGCTTCGAGCCGGACCAGATCATGTACCTCAATCCCGACGCGACCCAGGCCTACGACGGCGACGGCGACGGCTACGCCGACGACGTGGACGGCGCTCCCACCCCGGCCGCTCTGCAGGCGGCCATCCTGGATTGGGCCACCGCCGACCTGGGGGTGGACAACCCGGGCGTGGGTCCGGGCGTGCCTTTAATAATTTATATGGTCGATCACGGGGGCGACGACTCGTTCCTCATCAACTTCACGGCCGCGGGCGCTGGCCAGGAGGTGACCCCCACCCAGCTCGACTCGTGGATCGACGCGGTGCAGGGGGGCGACACCTCGAACCCGAACGGGGTAGACGTGGTGGTGATTTACGACGCCTGCCGGTCGGGCAGCTTCCTGGACGAGGTGGGCGGCGGCGGTTCCGACCGTATCGTGATCACCAGCTCGGCGTCCTCGGAGAGCGCATACTTTGGCGTATCGGGCACGATCAGCTTCAGCCAGTTTTTCTGGCAGCGGGTCCGGACGGGCGCCACTCTCAAGTCGGCCTTCAACGACGCGGCGGCGGCGCTGGCCACCTGGGCCACGCAGACGCCGTGGCTGGACGACAACGGGAGCGGGACTTACGCGGCCACCGGCGACGGCAAGGACGGCGACGCGGCGGACCTTTTCGTGGTGGGCGCGGACTTCGTTACCGGCGCGGTGCTTCCCGAGCTGACACCTCGCGGCGACGCGCTGCTCGAGGGCGACAGCCTGGATATTTACTCGGGCATACTTTACGCCAGCTCGAGCGAGATATCGGCCATGTTCGCCATTTTGACGCCGCCTGGCTTCTCACCTCCCCAGTCGGAGGGCAACTTCGACACGCCCTGGCTGGAGGACGAGGAGGGCAATCCCCTGCCTCGCGTTTACCTCGAGTACTCGAGCGCGACGGGCGACTGGCGGCGTCGGCTGGACTCGGCCGAGCTGGCCGAGCTGTTCACGGTCAACGGACGTTATACTGCCACGTTATACGCGATCGATCTCGCGGGCCGGGTGACGGCGGCGGCGGAGTTCTCGATCACGGTGTTCGGCCCGGACCCTTACGAGGACGACGACTGGTGGAGCTCCGGCTCGAGCGTCGAGGTTAACTCGAGCTCGGCGCAGGCCCACAACTTCCACGACTCGGGCGACCGGGACTGGGTGAAGTTCTCCGTGGCCTTTGGGGACACGGGATATTACTCGGTGTATACGGAGAACCTGGCGGACCGCTGCGACACGGTGATCGAGCTTTACGGCTACTCGGTGGCCGGATCGACGGTGGTCCCCATCGCGTTCGACGACGACTCGGGCCAGGACGGCGGCGGCTCGAGCCGTATTTTCATGTACCTGTCCGAGGGTCTTTATTACGCTGAAGTATATCAGTACGGCGACACCATCGGGGGTCAGGACACGGAGTACGACCTCCGGGTGGACCACGACGAGGGCGACTACGGCTCGATCGAGGGCTACGTGACGGACTCGGTGACGGGCTTCGGGGTGCAGGGCGCGAACGTGATCGTGATCCTTGGCGGTCCTCCCCGCGTGGCCACCACCGGGGCGGGCGGCTATTACAAGCTCTCGAGCCTCCTGGCGGGCTCTGGATATCCCATGCAGGTGCAGGCGGCGAACTTCACCACCTGGTCGGGGACGGTGAACGTTGGCGTGAACCAGACCACCAGGAAGGACGTGGTGCTGGCGGCGAAGACCGGCACCTCGGGCGTGCTGATGGGCCACGTTTACGGTCACGGCGGCGCGCCGCTGGTGGGGGTCGGGCTCGAGGTCTCGGGCAAGTCCGTGGTGAGCGAGGCGGGCGGCCTTTACTCGATCCGTCTTGCTCCCGGAGCGGCCTACGTTTATTCGAGCTGGCCGGGCTACGAGCCGTACCTCGAGGAGGGGCTAATGGTTGTGGCCGGCGATACCACGGTGCATGAGGTGTCGCTCGAGCCGGTGGACACCGACGGCGACGGCCTTCCGGACTGGATCGAGACCTCGGGCTGCACTGACGAGTCCGAGGCGGACTCGGACGGCGACGGCTTATGCGACGGCGATACCGCGGTGTATGACGGCGCGACTCTCGTCTGCTCGGCGGGCGAGGACCTCGATCTTGACGGCGAGGTCGGGGCCTCGGAGACCGACCCTTGCGACGACGACTCGGACGGCGACCTCCTCGGCGACGGCGACGAGGCGCTGACTTACGGCACGGACCCGCTCGAGGTTGACACGGACTCGGACGGCCTCGGCGACCGCCTCGAGGCGGTGGTCGTAAGCTGCCTCGATCCGACTGACGACGACACGGACGACGACGGCCTTCTGGACGGAACGTCGAGCGGCGAGGACAAGGACGGCGACGGGGTTGTTGACGCGACGGAGACGAGCCCTTGCCTTTTCGATACGGATACGGATACGCTGGGCGACGGCGCCGAGGTGACGGTATACGGCACGGACCCGCTCGAGGTTGACACGGACTCGGACGGCCTGAGCGACGGGCTCGAGGTACCCTGGTGCACGTCGCCCACGGACGAGGACAGCGACGGTGACGGGCTTCTGGACGGCACGCCGAGCGGGGAGGACAAGGACGGCGACGGCGTGGTGGACGCGACCGAGACCAACCCCTGCGCCTTTGACAGCGACTCGGACGGCATCGGCGACGGGCTCGAGCTTGGGACTTACGGCACCAACCCGCTTAGGCAGGATACTGATTCGGATGGGATCGGCGACTACGTCGAGGCGGTCTCGAGCGCGTGCCTCGAGGCGACGGAGGCGGACACCGACGGCGACGGCCTTCTTGACGGGACCATATTCGGCGAGGACAAGGACGGCGACGGCGTGGTGGACCCGGGCGAGACCAACCCCTGCCTCGAGGACAGCGACGAGGACGGGCTCGGTGACGACGAGGAGCCGGGGCTGGGCCTGGACCCCCTCGAGTGGGACACGGACGGCGACGCTCTTCCCGACGGCTACGAGGTGGCGAACTCGAGCGGCCATGCCTTGAACCTCGATCCGCTCGACCCGGGCGACGGCTGCGCGTCTGACTTTGACGGCGACGGCAACGCCAACTGCCACGAGTATTACAACGGCACGGACATTTGGTCGGAGAACGTGACGGGCGGCTCGGCCTGCTTCAGCTGGGCGGACTCGGGGAGCACGGTCAGCGCCGACGGTTTGGTTTCGCCTCTGGACCTCGGCGCCTTGAACGCCCGCGCGTCGCTGAAGGACGCGTCCTACACGGGCGTGCTCCCACCCAACGGCGACTCGCAGGAGCTCGATATGGACGAGATCATCTCGGCGCTCGACCTGGCGGTCCTGCGTCAGATGGTGGCCAACCTCTCCACCTCCGGCAACCCCAGCCGTCCGGTCGCCCTCGAGGTTTACGGCGACACGGCGGTCACGGCCGAGGTGGGAAGCACGGTGCGGATCGAGCTGGGCGCCCTCAACCAGGGCGGCAAGCACACCTCGAGCCTGGGGATCATCTTCACCATCGACCCCTCCTCGACCGCCTCGGCCACCCTCCTCGGCGGCGACGGCTCGGCCTCCGGCGGCCGCTACGACGTGACCGGCCCCATCGCCACCGGCGGCCGCTCCGCCATCGTCCTCCTCCCCACCGCCCCCGGCGCCCTCCTCCTCAACGCCCACCTCCCCCCATGCGGCGTTGACGGAAAAGGCCGCTACTGCGAAGAGCTGATCAAACAGCCCCTGGTAACGGTGACGGTGGAGTAGAGGAGTTGATTCCCGGATAAGGTTGCTCGGGGCGGCGAAATTTGCCATAATGCAACGAAAGAGAGGGGTAAGTTTACCCTTTACGGATAACGAGCGTTATTAAGGGGCGATCAATGAGCATTTTAGTAGACAAAAAAACCAAGGTAGTAGTGCAGGGAATCACGGGCAAAGAGGGAAAATTCCACGCGGAGCAGTGCATGGGATACGGCACGCACGTGGTGGCGGGGGTCACTCCGGGCAAGGGTGGCCAGGAGGTTCTGGGCGTTCCCATCTACAACTCCGTTGCGGAATCGGTTGAAAAAGCGGGCGCTAACTGCTCGATGATTTTCGTTCCGCCCCGATTCGCGGCCGACGCGATTATCGAGAGCGCGGCGGCGGGCGTTGACCTCATCGTCTGCATCACCGAGGGCATACCGGCGCGGGACATGATCCCGGCTTTCCATTTCGTGAAGAAGGAAGGGGTGACCTTAATCGGTCCGAACTGTCCCGGCGTGATTTCTCCTGAGAAGGCCAAGGTCGGCATCATGCCCGGCCACATCCACAAGAAGGGCGAGATCGGGGTGGTGAGTCGCTCCGGCACTTTGACGTACGAGGTGGTTGCTCAGTTGTCGGACCAGGGTTTTGGTCAGAGCACGTGCGTTGGCATCGGTGGTGATCCCATAATAGGTACGACCTTTATCGACGTGCTTAAGCTTTTCAACAAGGACAAGCAGACCAAGGGCGTGGTCATGGTTGGCGAGATAGGCGGCTCGGCTGAGGAGGCGGCGGCGGAATACATCAAGGCGGAGTTTAAGAAACCGGTGGCGTCCTTCATCGCGGGGGCGACGGCCCCTCCCGGCAGGCGCATGGGTCACGCGGGCGCCATCATCATGGGCGGCAAGGGAACGGCCACGGACAAGATAGCGGCCCTCAAGTCGGCGGGCGTCAACGTGGCCTCGAGTCCGGCCATGATCGGCGCGGCCATGGCGGAGATGATGGCCTGAGCGCCGTTATAAAATTATCCATTCAGCCGGCGCCCGTGAGGGCGCTTGCTTTTTTTTGGGCGCGCGGCTAAAAATGAGTCAAGGAGGCGAAGATGAAGTTATCCGGGATGGAACGAAAATGGGCGGAGAAAATGCTCGACGCCGTGATACCTCGAGGTGGAGAGGGACTTGCCGAGTCCTCCGCCTCGGACGGCGGCGCGGCCGAGATACTGGAAGAGATGGTTGCTTACCTTCCGGCCACGACGGGCCTGGGCCTGAGAGGCGCCATATGGTTCATCGAGTTCGTGGGCCCGCTATTCGGCGCCCGGAGGCTCACGCGGTTCTCATCCCTTGCCAATGAGGACGGGCAGAAGTGCCTGGCCGGCCTTTCCAAAAGCGACGTCTATTTTTTCCGCAACATGGTGCTTCTGGTGAAAAGCGTGGCCTGCATGGGCTGGGGCGCGGACGACCACGTTCGCGAGTCGCTGGGCATGCACGAGCCTCCAAAGTTCGTGACCAGGGAGGAGGGTTGAGCCATGGGCGCCGATAAAAGAGACAACGTCATCAGCGAGGCCCCGGGGAAGGGTAAGATTCGGGACGGGGCGGACTACGTGGTGATAGGCACGGGCCCGTCCGGGGCGACGGCCGCCCGGGTCCTTTCGGGGGCGGGTCACGACGTGGTGATGATTGAGGAGGGCCGCTGGATAGACTCGGAGGAGTTCGACGGCCGGGCCTATAACGCGCAGAAGACCGCCTACCGGGAGATGGGCACCATCGCCGCCATGGGCAAGAGCGTGATCCCTCTCATCCAGGGCCGCTGCGTGGGCGGCGGCTCGGTGATCAACGCGGCGATCATCTGGCGCCTCCCGGAGGACGTGTTCGGCCGCTGGGTGGAGGAGTTCGGTCTTGGAGAGGCCCTGACCTGGAAGGAGCTTGAGGAATGCTTCGACGTAATCGAGCAAGAGATCAACGTCAAGCCGGTCTCGCCCGAGTCTTGGGGCCGCCACAACGCTCTTTTCAAGGAGGGGGCGGACAAGCTGGGGTACGAGTCCCGCGTGATTCCGCGCAATGAGAAGGGCTGTATGGGCATGGCCCAGTGCCTAACCGGTTGTCCGATCAAGGCCAAGCAGTCGATGGACCTTACCTACGTCCCCCGCTCGCTGGAGCGGGGCGCGCGCCTTTATCATTCCTGCGAGGCCACGCATATAGACGTGGAGGCGGGCCGGGCCCGGGCGGTTCACGGTCGCTTCAGGGACCCTCTAACTGGAGAGAAGCGGGGTGGGCTCGTGGTCCACGCCAAGAAGGGGGTGGTGGTTTGCTGTTCGCCCATTCAGACTCCGCTTTTGCTTGGCGGGTCGGGAATCGGCCTTGGCTCGGGCCATTTGGGCAAGCATCTTGCGGGCCATCCCGGCGCGGGTATCATGGGGGTGTTCCATGACGAGGTCCGCATCTGGGAGGGAGCGACCCAGGGTTGGGACTCGGAGCATTTCCGCAAGAGCGACAAGGTCAAGTTCGAGTCGCTGGCTCTCAACCCGGACCTTCTGGCGGCCCGGATACCTGGCGTTGGCGCCGAGTACAAGATGATGGTGACGCGTGACTACGCTCGCATAGCCAACGTTGGCTGCGCCCTGGTGGCGGAGGCTGAGGGCGCGGTAAGAAGCGTCGCGGGCTCGGCCGTGGTCACTTACTCTCCCACGAAGGAGGACATAAGGAGGCTTCGGAAGGGTCTTCGCATTATCGCGGGCGTCATGGTGGAGGCGGGGGCTGAGGAGATCATCCCCGGCGTTCACGGCCTTCCGGCTCGCCTGAAAAGAGACGAGATCGACCTTATCGAGGGCGCCTCGGCCAACGTCCAGGATTACACCATGGTGATGACCCACCTGTTCGGAACGGCCCGCATGGGCATAGACCCGACGCAAAGCGTGGTGGGACCTGACTTCCAGGTCCACGACACGAGCGGGGTCTACGTCCTCGACTCGTCCATTTTTCCCACCAACCTTGGCGTCAACCCCCAGCACGCCATCATGGCCATGGCCATGGCGGGAGCGAGGCGGATAGCGGCGGGGTGAGTTGGACGGGTTAGTGAAGCCCTCGGCCGGTCCGTGTTAAGCTAGGAGAGCCTCTTGCAAAATTCCCGCTTTGGAGTGCGGCGGCTCGACGCCGCTTTTCTTCCGAGCGGCTTGACGCGAGGCAAGCCGGTGTATTAATAGGCCTTGTCAAGCCAAGGCCCTCGAAAGCGGTCTCAAGCGACCGCACTCCAAAGCGGCTATGCCGCAAAGAAAAGGACTTTTGCAAGAAGCTCAGGAGAATAAGTTTTTAGAGTGCCTAACGATTGAGATGACGAATAACCGTACGAAAAATTTTCTTTATATACTTATTATCCCAGGGTTGTCGCCCTGGGCATTAGGCCGCCGCCCCTTTGGGGCAGTGAAACCCTCTGCCCTATCATCCTGAATCATCCGTGAATCCTATATGAGCTTATAAACTCTTCCGGACTAAGGCCCACGACCAGTGTATTTTGGGCGTTGTCAGACGCTGAGCGTTTCCTCGGTTACGGTGAAGTCCCGGGCCTCGTCCTCCTCGGCTTCCAACCACTCCCGGATAGCGGTCCTGACGTTGAAAAGGCGGCGCGAGATAGATGCCCGCGCCGCCTTGAAAAAAAGCCTCGGTATGAAACGAGATAAATCAGTCCTCGATCTCGATAAGTCCGGCCGCTCCCATGCCGCCGCCGATGCACATGGAGACCACTCCGCGCTTGTTGCCGCGGCGCCGAAGCTGGTTGATGAGGGTGGCGGTCAGCTTGGCGCCGGTGCAACCGAGGGGGTGTCCGAGCGCGATGGCGCCGCCGCAGCAGTTGACGTCGTCCATCCTCTTGTCCAGGCCCAGCTCGCGGCAGCTATAAAGCGCCTGGGAGGCGAAGGCCTCGTTGATCTCGAAGTAGTCGATATCGTCCACGGTCAGTCCGGCTTTCTGGAGGAGCTTGGGAATGGCGTAACGCGGTCCCACTCCCATCTCGTCGGGGCGGTTGCCGGCGACCTGGAAGTTGACGAACCTGGCGATGGGCTTGAGGCCCAGCTCGTTGGCCTTCTCCCTGCTCATGAGGAGGGTGGCCGCGGCGCCGTCGGTCATCTGGCTGGAGTTGCCGGCGGTGACGGAGCCGCCTTTCCAGAAGGCGGGCCGCAGCTTGCCCAGGGTCTCCATGGTGGTTCCCCTTCTCACGCCGTCGTCGGCGTCGAAGGTGAAGAACTCCTTGACCCTCTTGCCCTCGGGCGTCACCTTGTACTTGACCGCGTCCTTGATGGGCACGATCTCGTCGGCGAAATAGCCCTTGTCCTGGGCCTGGGCCGCCAGCTCGTTCGAGCGCACGGCGAACTCGTCCTGCATCTCGCGGGAGATGCCGTAGCGGTTGGCCACGTTCTCGGCGGTCGATCCCATGGACATGTAGACGTCGGGGTATCCGTCTGTCCAGTCCGGGTCGGGACGGTTAATAAAGCCGCCCATTGGAACGCGGGTCATGCTCTCGACGCCGCCTCCGACGACTATGTCGTTCCAGCCGCACATGACGTTCTGGGCGGCCAGGGCGATGGCCTGGAGTCCGGACGAGCAAAAGCGGTTGACCACCATGCCGGGGACCTCGTCGGGGAAACCCGAAATCTGGGCCAGCACGCGGCCCACGTTGAGTCCCTGCTCGGCCTCGGGGAAAGAGCATCCGAAGATGACGTCGTCCACCAGCTTCTTGTCCAGACCGCCAATCTTCTCCCAGAGTCCGTCGATGGCGGCCTTGCCGATACGGTCGGCGCGAGTGTTCACGAGCGTGCCCCTCTTGGCGCGGGCGCCCGCGGTCCTTACCGATGCAATAATAACTGCTTCACGCATTTTTGTTTCCTCCCAATCAACTCAGGCGTCAGTTCCTGAGGGGCTTGCCGGTCTTGAGCATGTGCTCGAGCCTGTCCTGGGTCTTTTGCTCGGCGCAAAGCTCGACGAACACCTCGCGCTCGAGCTCGAGTATGTAATCCTCGGGCACGTAGTCGTTCTCGGCCACGTAGCCGCCGCCCAGCACGTGGGCCAGCTTCCTCAGAATAAAGGCGTCGTACTCGCTGGCGTAGCCGCCCAGCACCATGTCCTGGACGAAGGCGTTGGCCACGCCCCGCAACTGGTCGCCCATGACCTGGATTTTCTCCTTGCGCGGAGGCTCGAAGCCGGCCTCGGCCATGAGCAGGACCTCCTTTTTGGCCACGCCGATGAGGTGGCGCTTGTTGAAGACGATCTTGTCCCACGGGCGCAGGAAGCCCAACTCGCGGGCGTTGCCGGCCGAGTTGGACACGGTGGCCGTGCCGATCATCTGCAGGAGGGGCGCGGTAAAGGGCTGGAGGTTGTTCATGGCCGCGTTCTTGGGCACGAAGTTCTGGTAGTTCTTGAGCAGGTTCATGCAGCCGCCGCCGGCGGGAATAAGTCCCACTCCGACCTCGACCAGTCCCATGAACAGGTCGTGATGGCATATCATCTTGTTGCAGCCCATGCCGACCTCGGCGCCGCCGCCCAGGGTCAAGCCGAAGGGGGCCGCCACCACGGGCACGGGAGAGTACTTCATGTACTGGTTGGTTTCCTGGAAGAACTTGACCGCCTCCTTGATCAGGTCCCACTCCTTGGCCTGGGCGCCCTGGAGCACCACGCTGATGTTGGCGCCGGCCGAGAAGGCCCCGGGCATGCCGCCGGCCTGGTTGCCGATGACCACGCCCACGCCCTTTTCACAGGCCAGGTCCACGGCTTTTCTCATGATCTCCCACATGTCGTTGTCCAGGGAGTTCATGGGGCTGTGGTACTCGACCAGGTACACGCCGTCGCCTATGTCGATAAGGGTGGCCGTGTTCCGGTGCTCGATGACCTTCTTCGCGTCCTTTTTCAGCTCGGCCAGGCTGATGACCTCGGGCGACTCCTCGATGGCGACGTAGTCTTTTTTCTTGAAGTCGTAGGCCATCTTCTTGCCGCCTTTTTGCTTGTAAAAGGAGGTCTTCTTGGCGGCGATCATTTCCTTGATTTTCTTGGGAGGCTTGTAACCCATGGCCTCCATGTCATTGACGCTCTCCTTGAGTCCGATCCCGTCCCAGGCCTCGAAGGGGCCGACGTCGAAGTTGAAGCCCCATTTCATTCCGTTGTCGATCTCGGTGATGGAGTTGGCTATCTCGGGCACGCGGTCGGCGGCGTAGATGAGCTGCTCGTAGGTCGCCTTCTTGGCGAACTCACCCACTTTGCCCTCCGAGTTGATCACGGCCTTGACGCGCTCGCCGGGGTCGGCGATGAAGGCGAACATGGGCAGGTTGGCGAACTTCTCGCCGTCCTTTTCCTTGTACTCGAGGGTCTCGGGGTCGATGACGTGGAAGAGCCTCTTGTCCAGGCGCTTGTAGAAGCCGCCCTGGACCTTGTTGCCCAGGAGTCCCTTTTCCACCATCTTCTCGATCCAGGCGGGCAGGGTAAAGTAACGCTCGGCCTCGGGGGCCTTGACCCTGCCGGCCGTGTTGTGGGCCACGTGCACCAGGGTGTCCAGACCCACCAGGTCAGCCGTCTTGAAGAGGGCCGACTTGGGACGGGCCATGGGGGCGCCGAATATCTGGTCGGCCTCGTCGATCTTCATGCCCAGTTCTTCCATCAGGTTGATGGTGCCGATCATGCCCGCCACGCCGATGCGGTTGGCCACGAAGTTGGGGGTGTCCTTACCGTACACGATGCCCTTGCCGAGGACTTTCTCGCAGAAGTCGGCCATGAATTTAACCACGTCCTTCTTGGTCTCCTTCATGGGGATGATCTCGAGAAGGTGCATGAACCGGACGGGGTTGAAAAAGTGGGTGCCAAGGAAGTATTTCTTGGTGTCGTCCTTTAGCTTGGCGGAAATCTCCTTGAGGGGAAGACCCGAGGTGTTGGTGCTGATGATGGCCTCTTTGTTCCAGTGCTTCTCGACCATCTTAAAGACCTTCTGCTTAATGGAAAGGTCCTCGACCACCACCTCGATGATCCAGTCGCATTCCTTCAGGCGGGCGGCGTGGTCCTCGAAGTTGCCGGGCCGGACCAGGTCCGCGTCGTCCTTTACGAAAAAGGGCGACTGCTTGGCCTTGAGCGCCTTGGTGATGGCCCCCGCGGCGAAACGGTTGCGAAAGGCGGGGTTGTCAGTGGTGACGCCTTTCCTCTCGTCCTCCGGGCTGAGCTGGGGAGGCACGATGTCCAGAAGCTCAACCTCGATGCCGGCCCCGGCCAGGTGCGCGGCGATGCCCATGCCCATAACGCCGGAGCCGAGTACGGCCGCCTTCTTGATCTGTTTTTTCATACCTTAAAAAACCTCCTGTAAGATAATCCGCGTGAGCCGCGCCGAGCGCCAACCCGCCGGGCGCGTCGCGCTCTCACGAACAAACCTTTTAAACTCACCCATTACCGCGGGCTTCGGTGAGTCCTGATCTCCGTCTCGAGGAATGGCCGCCCCGGAGCGCGGGGCTTCGTCATCCGTTTTTACCCTTGCCGTTACTTGACGCGTTATCGATGATGCGTCCCAACAGCTTCTCCACTTTCTCGACGTCCTTGTCGCCTATGCCGCTGGTCAGGTCGCGGTAGGTCTGGCCCAGCACCTTGGCCACCACCGGCTGGATGCGGGTCCCGCGCTCGGTCAGCCAGATGCGGAGGGCCCGGCGGTCGGCGGGGTCCGGCTCGCGCGTGACCAGGTCGGCCTTGGCCATGCGGTCGATAAGGCCGGTCATGGTCGAGCGCTCGAGGCTGACCGAGTCGCCAAGCTCGCTGATGGTGCGGCCGTCGCCCTTGTAAAGCTCGAGCAGCACGCCGATGAAACCCATGGACACGTCTTCCATGCCCTCCTCCTTGAAAAGGAGGTTCACGTGCTGTTTCATGGCGAGGGACGACCGGGAAAGGAAGAAACCAATCATGTAAGCTTTTGTTTCCATTTTTTCGGGACCGGGCGGGCCGGGATGAGGACGGATGGAATGCCTTGAAAGAGGACCCGCGCCGATATTTTGCTCCATTCTATCTATCTGGACGTGGAACCAATTTAGTTCGCTTACATACTATCCGCATGAGTAGAAAATGTCAAACCGAAAAAAAACGCGGACGGCTGAATCTTTTTGCTTTCCCGGCTGATGGCCCGGCCGGTCTTGTAAAAAACCGTCCGGGGCCGGCGAAGCCGGATATGTACATTGGCTGGGCGGCGTAGGCCGGTGGAAAAAAGGGGGCGAGGAGAGGCGGGAAGGGGGAGCCCATCCCGCGTTGCGGAACCCAAACTGGTCTACCCACTCTGTTCTTCTTCGTTAGGGGATGGTTCAATGTTTATGGCTTCGATTGAAATAGTATCTGGTTCAGCCCTTTGCTTTTGTACATCTTTATCCTCTTTTTCTTTATTGACCTTTCGTATTTTTACTTTAGCCGCTTTCCTCACCTTTTTATTGGCTTCTTCCGCCGATTCCCCTTCAACGACTTCTCTTTTCATCACGCTTTGAATAATGACTTCCTTAAGCTCCTCGTTCGTAACCTTAATGTCCGGGCTAAGCCTTTTGACTTCTCTTCTTATCGCGTTCATTACAGGTTCGCTTAAAATAACCGCGCTCAAGACAAACCTGCTTGTGGCCTGTTTTTGAGTATGGTAGTCCGAAAGAAGTGATTTGTTTATCGCTTCCTTGCAGAGTAAAAACAGGTTATCCAAGTCGGCCTGTCCGCGTGGGTTGAGTTCTAAGAAGTTAAAGCCAAGCACCAGTTCATGGTCAATGGGCTTGGAGAAAACCACCTTATATATTTGCCAAATTACTCCGTTGGTAAGTATAGCCCATTCAATGCCTTTATTGGCTGCATAATCGATCGCTTGTTTAACATGTGCATCTTTTAAATCAATTCCGACCGCTTTAACTTCAATGATAAACCTTGTTTCATTCTCGATTTTTATTGCCAAGTCGCAATATGTTCCTTTAATTAATTGCTCAGCGGTGATTTCCGAATATTTATCATATCCGAAAAGATCAGACAGAAGGTCAGTTACTATGGTGACCGTATCTGCCTCATTAATGTCCCTATCTCTGGCTGAGGAAATAATTGATTGAAACTTTTTCAGGTTTTGGACAAACCTTTCATTTACTTTTTTGGGTATATTTGCCATGTACCTATGACCTCCATGAATACGATAATGTTTCTATACAACACTAATGAAGTATCTGTCAAGGCATTCATCGTCATTTAGAATGAAAACGCTCCAGGCCGCTCACTGCGGAAAAAAGGCGCGGACCTAATAGCCCGCGCCATCACAATTAAAATCAGCAAAATTATTTAATGTTTTTCAGCGCGTCCGAGGCCTGGTCAAGCTCGTAGGCCATGAGCAGGAGATGGTTCGAGCTGAGCTCTTCCTCGTCGCCGCCAAGGACGGTGAGCGGGTCGATCTGGCCGGCAACTTTCAGATGGGAGACGGCCGTTTTTAAGTCCTTGGCCGCTCCGGCTTTTTTGACGGCCTTGTCAAAGGGCTTGGCCATGGATGACAGGACGGCTTCCGAGACCAGGGCCACGCCCCGGGCGTGGTGGAGGGCGTTATCGTCCTTCATGGTCCCTATCTCCGGGTCGGTCACGGCTTTGATCTCGCGCTCGAGAATATCTACGGTCGCCTTGACAGCGGCGTTCAAGGTCTTGGGGTCGGCGGGAAGGTTTATCTTTTCCTTTTTATCCAGGGCGATGGCCAGATCGTCGAGCGCGGAGAGTCCCAAAAGGGCCGTCTTCTTTCCGGATGGAAACCAGAGCTTTTCCAGGTCTCCCTTTACCATCGACTCGTTTAGAGCTTTAACGGGTCCGGCGTTTCCGGGCCTTGCCCGGCCGGTGAAGACCCTGGCGTAGGCCTTGATGGCCTGGGCCTCGCCTTTTTGCCTGCTGGCGCCGTTGTCGAAAAGTCTTCCTATTACGAGGTCGTCCGCTCTCCATCCCCAGGTGGATTCAAGCTCCTCGGCCAATATCCGGGACATGGCCATGAGAGGCGCTCCGTCCATGTCCGGCCAACTCTCGGGAATGGGCGGGACTTTCACCGGCTCGGGCTCGGGACATTTGCCGATGCAATTCTCCTTGAGCTCGGCCAGGTCCGCCTTGATCTTATCCACGTCCTTTTTATCGAGCTGCACCAGTTGAATCACGGGCGCCTGGGCGGGGGTTTCCCCTCTTTTGCTCAACTCGACAAGCCCTTTCAAGTCGGTCCCGTCCTTGCTCGACCGGTTGCATCCGATCCAGTTGCCGACGATGATGGCCAGGACTAAACCGGCCAGGACTATTCGCTCAAGCTTCATGCCGACCTCCTCGAATTTTCGAGGATACAGTATAGCGCATTAAGATAAGGGAAGCGAAAAAAGTTTCCGCTTTCGTCAACCCCGGCTACGCGCGGCGAATGGAAGGCGGCCAAAATTCCTCATTGACCGGGAATGACTAATCGGATACTATCTAAAAAAATTCAACCGGAGGGGAGCTTCATGCAATTCGCTATCAAGTACAGGCCTTCCTACAGTCTGCTTGGAGTCAAGCTCGACCCCAACGAACAAATACTGGTGGAAGCCGGAAGCATGGTAAGCATGGCCGCCGACATGCAGGTCGACACCAAGCTGTCCGCCTCGGGCGGCATGGTCAAGGCCTTCGCGGGAGCGGTGGCCAGGAAATTCCTGGGCGGCGAGACCATGTTCGTCAACGTTTACACGGCGGGTCAAAGCGGCGGGCAGATACTGATCGCGCCGGCCCTGAACGGTGACATTATCCACTTCCCCATGCAGGGCGGACGCCTTCTCATCCAGGCCTCGAGCTTCCTGGCCGCCCATCCCGGCATAGAAGTCAAGCTTCAGTTCGGCGGGCTCAAGACCTTTCTGGGCGGCGAGGGCCTTTTCCTCCTGGCGGCCTCGGGTGCGGGCGACCTTTTCGTCAACGCCTACGGGGGTATACGCGAGATCGACCTGGACGGGTCCTTCATCGTGGACACGGGCCACGTCGTGGCCTTCGAGGAAACCCTCCAGTTCAACGTCAAGAAGGTGGGCGGATGGAAATCCACCATGCTTTCCGGCGAGGGGCTGGTTACCGAGTTCACCGGCAAGGGCAAGCTTTACATCCAGACCCGCAACGTGGGGGCCCTGGTCGGCTGGCTCACGCCCATGCTTCCGGGCTAAAGGAGGGGGCCATGCATTTCGAAGTAAAATACAATCCCAGTTACGCCCTGGCCATAGTGAGCCTTGGGGCCAACGAGTCGGTGGTGGCGGAGGGCGGCGCCATGGTCAGCATGAGCTCGAACGTCGCCATCCAGACCTCGATGGGAGGGGGCGGAGGGGCCGGAGGCCTGCTCAAGGCCCTCAAGCGCACGGCCCTTGGCGGCGAGAGCTTTTTCCTCAACACCTACACCAGTCAGGGGGGACCGGGCGAGGTGACCTTCGCCCCCACCCTGCCAGGAGACATAGCCCATATACAGATGACCGGGCCGGGACTGGTTATCCAGAGGACCTCGTACCTGGCCGGCTCGCCCGGCGTGGCCATCGACACTCAATTCGGGGGCTTAAAATCATTCCTCGGCGGGGAAGGACTTTTCATGCTCAAGGCCTCGGGCCAGGGCGATATCCTGGTCACCAGCTTCGGGGCCATCCACCTGATGGAACTTGACGGGCCCTACATTGTGGACAGCGGCCATATTGTCGCCTTTGACGAGACCCTGAGCTTCGAGAATAAAAGGGTCGGGTCGTGGAAATCGACCTTCCTGTCCGGCGAGGGACTGGTCACCTTGTTCAACGGCAAGGGCCGGCTCTGGATTCAGAGCAGGAACCCGAAAGCCTTCGGCCAACTGGTAGGCGGAAAACTCCCGCCCCGCCAACAGTAAAAGGAGAGCGTCATGCAGGTAAACATCGTAAGCGCGCCCGATTACGCCATGGCGGAGGTCGACCTTGCCGCCGGCGAGAAGATCGTCGTCGAGAGCGGCTCGATGGTGGGGATGTCCTCCCACCTCGAGATCGAGACCAAGGCCAAGGGAGGGGTGTTGTCCTCGCTTAAAAGAATGGTCGGCGGCGAGAGCTTCTTTATAAACACCTATACCGCCCAGGGAGCGCCGGGAAGGATTCTCCTCGCCCCCGCGCCCTCGGGGGACCTTAGGCACCTGGTCCTGGGGGGGGGCGACTTCTTCGTGCAGTCCGGCTCCTACGTGGCCAGCGGCCCGGCGGTCAACGTGGACACCAAGTGGGGCGGGGCCAAGACCTTCTTCGGCGGCGAGGGCCTTTTCATCCTCAAGGCGAGCGGCCAGGGCGACCTTATTTTCGGCTCCTTTGGGGCCATCCACGAGGTCGAGGTGGACGGGAGTTACATCGTGGACACGGGCCATATCGTGGCCTTCGAGCCGACCCTTCAGTTCAGCGTGCGAAGGGTGGGAGGTCTCAAGTCGCTCTTCCTCTCCGGGGAGGGACTGGTGTGCGACTTCTCGGGCAAGGGAAAGCTATATCTTCAGACCCGCAAGCCGGCCAGTTTCGTGTCCTGGATCAACAGCTTCAGGCCCGTTCAGACCTCGGGGGATTGATGCCCGAGTTGACGAGCGTTGGCCCTGAACACCCGTTTCTTTTCGAGCGGAAAAAAAACAGCGGCTTGATTTCACTCGTTTCGTAAGGGGGGAGGCGGGATTGGGTTTTTATATCAGGAAAGCCTTACAGGCCGGTCCCGTTCGTTTCAACCTGTCCAAGAGCGGCGTGGGCGTGTCCGTGGGCGTAAAAGGATTCCGCGTCGGCTCGGGCCCGTCGGGTCCCTACGTTCACGCGGGCAGGGGAGGTCTTTATTACCGCCAGTCATTATCCTCGAAGTCCGCGCCCAAAGAGGCGGCCGCCGGGCCCGGGCTTCCCGAGCAAGGCCGGGCCATCGAGAAGCTGGTCGAGACCCAGACCTATCCTTCTCGCGCCCTTCACGCCTCACGTGTCGGCGCCTTCAGCGAGCCGCCTCGGGTCGACTCGAAATGGCTCCTTTTTCCTCCCGCCTATCTGGTTAAAAAATGGCTCGGGAAAAAATACGTCGAGCGGGCCGAAAAGTACGGCGCCGAGCTTCTCGCGCTGGTCGATACTCCCGAGTTCCTGGGTCCTTCTTTCGGTGACCGGGTCAAGGAACTCAAAGCCAGGCACGGCGTGCCCGAGGGTTACGGCGCCTGGGCCCACGAGAGGCTCTACGAGGGGGCCTTGTCCTCCGTGGTTTCCGACTTCGAGGTCAGCCCGGGCGAGCTTGACGCGCTTTTGCGCCTCGAGGACACCCTCGCCATCGGGCCTTCCCGCGCCTCCGATCTGAAAGTGTCCTGGTTCAAGGCCGGCTACATGGCGGCCATAGCCGACGGCAAGCTGAGCGTCGAGGAGGAGAAAACCCTGCAAACGGCGCTCGAGCGTCTCGGCGTTCCCTTCACCGAGGTCAAGGCGGAGGCCGAGACCATCGAGCGTCTGAAAAAGGTCCGCCAACTGCTGGAGGGCGAGCCGACGCCCGTAAGCGCCTCGGTGGCCCTGGACAAGGGAGAGGTCTGCTACTTCGAGGCCCCGGGCCGGATGCTGGTGAAGAGGATCATCGCCCGGTTCCAGTCTGAGGGGGTCCAGTATAAAAACCTGGGTCTGCTGACTCGCAAGGAGGGTGCCTTGCTTATTACGGATAAAAGACTGATGCTGGTTGGGCAGGGGACCACCGCGATCGAGCTTGATAAAATCGTGGACCTCGAGGTCGACCATGAGTTGAACCTCATTACGGTATCGAAAAAGGACAGGAAAACCCCGCTCTATTTCAGCACTCCCGACGGCCTGGCCGCGGGGGCGGTGCTGCAAAGACTTGTAGACGGGTTATCAAAGGAGGATTGACCTCCAATTAATTCTTCAAGGAGGGTATATGTATCCGGGGCACCCTTGGGAAAAGGAGGAATTCGGCGAGTTCGAGTTTCAAAGGCGATTGAAAAGCGGCGAGGAGGTTGACGTCAAGTTCGACGTTTCCATGGGCCGCTTCCTGGCCTTTTGCAAGGAGACGGGCCAGAGTCCTCACGCCTTGACCATGAAGGTCACGGCACGGCTGTCTTCCCTGCACCTTCCTCAATACATGCTCGCGTTGAACGGCAAGACCATGCCCGCCAGGTATCCGTCCGGTTACGTCAGGCCGATAAAGCTTGATCGGGACATGCTCGAGCATATCGCCATTCGGGAAAAGAGCGATCATTTCGGGGAAAGGGACATCAGGCAAAAAAGGGTAAACGCGCTAATGAAATGGTTCGTTCGCCACCAGCCTCGTCTTGGCATGTGGCTTGCCAGGTACGTTTTCACCAAGCGTGAGGGAAGGAACAACTACGCCCTGCTCGTTTCCAGGAACCCGCTTAAAAGTCTTAACACGAGAACGGTATTTTACGGCGCGAACTACCGGACCATGGGCCTGGCCATACCTTACGGCAAGCTTGTCTCGTGCGGGTTCGCGGCGCCCCTGGCCTTCGGTAACCTGAATTTTTTCGAGCCGTTCATCAGCGAGTTGGTTACCTGGATGGAACAGCCGGAAACAATACCAAGGGACGTGGTGGAAAAACCATACAGGGCGGTACCGCCCAATTGGTGAGACGGACGGAAGTATAATGTAATGGCCGGCCGGCGAATCGCCTGGCCTTTCGTTGATGGTGAAAGAACGCGTTTATTTAACGCGGCGTGAGCCGCGTCGGGGAGGAATAGATGTTTCCAGGACACCCTTGGGAGGGAGAGGAGTTCGGTCCTATCGAGTACGAGTGGTACTTGAGGCGGGGCTACGAGCTTGACATATTGTTCGACGTTAACATGAAGCCCTTTATCGAGTTCTGCAAGGAGGGCGATCATCGCTCGAACCAACTCGCCATGAAGATAGCGGCCCGGCTTTCAACCGATCACTTGCCCCAGTATCTTCTGGCCCTCAACAGGAAGTTCTATCCCGCGCGCTATCCCGCGGGCTACGTCAGGCCGATTCGCCCCGGGGGGGACATGCTCGAGCATATAGCGGTCCGGGAAAAAGAGGAATACTTCGTGGAGCGGAACGTTCGCGACAACATGCAGCCGCTCGTCAAGTTTTTCGCGAATAAGGCCCCTCGCGCGGGTCTTTTCCTGAGCAGGACCATATTCGCCTCGAGGGAGACAAAGGACGGGTTCGCGCTTCTGGTAAGCAGGAACCCCCTCAAGAGCCTCAACACCAAGATCGTCTTTTGGGGGGCCAACTACAGGCACATGGTTTTAGCCATTCCTTACGGGGACACGGTAACCTGCGCCTTCGGGGCGCCCCACGCCTTTGGGAACATCAATTTTTACGAGCCCTTCCTCATGAAGTTCAAGACTTACATGGAGGACCCGGATCAAATACCGACGGATATCCTGGAGAAGGGCTATCACGCCGATCCGCCAAAGGAATAAGAAGGGTCAGGAGGTTTCCTTTTCCTTGCCGGCTCCGGTGACGCGACCCAGGAGCCAGGGACCAAGATAAGCGCCGGGGAGGGAGCCGACGAGCAAAAGTCCGATCAGGGTCCAATCGAGGTCGCTCGTGCCCATGGACACGAAGGTGGCCGAGGCGGCCATGGGAACGATCTGGAACACGGAGGTCCCCACCGCCGTTTGAATGGGCGTTCCCAGTATGCCCGCCAGAAAAGGAACGGTCACGATCCCGCCGCCGATGGCTAACAGTCCCGATAGAAACCCGGCCAGGAACCCGCCTGCGATAAGGGCAACCGCGCGAGAGGCCCCGGAGTTCAGAATGCTTGCCGGCCCGCGAGAAATGGCGTTTTCGCCTTGGCCATGTCGGCGACTTTTCAGGTATCTGACAAGACGAAGGACAAGGGCCATCGATGCGCCGGCCAGGAGCAGCAGGTAAATCCCGTCAAGTACCGTTTCAAAAGGACCGCCGTCGCCGAAGCGTCGGTGAAGCTCCTGCAGCGCCCTCCTCCCGACCGCCGCGCCCGGTATCGAGCCGGCAAGATAATTGAGCGCCAGCGAGACGTCAACGTGGCCGAGCTTGTAATGCCGGATCAGGCCCGTCAGCGCCATGCCCGCCATCTGGGCCAGGGTGCTGCCGATGGCGGTGTTATAGGGAACGTCGAAACCGAAGGTCAGCGCCGGGATCATGATGATCGACCCGCCCAGCCCCGTAAAGGAGCCGAATACGCCCACCACGAATCCCAGGACCGGAAGCAGCGCGTGAAAAAGCCAGGTATCGTTACCGATCATGGAGAGTGTAGCCCGCCTGGAAAAGGGTCGCGATTAGTGGATGGATCAAGAGCGGCCGCCGTTGTGCCGGTAGGTTATGATCCGGACCTTTTCGAGGGTGACCAGGCCCTCCTCGATCATCTTATCCAGGTCGGGCAAAAACTCCTCGACGCGCTCGTGCTTGTCCACGATCTCGATCACCATGGGAAGTCCCTCGGACAGGCGCAGTATCTTGGCCGTGTGAATGCGGCTGTTGGCGCCGAACCCGAGAACGCCCCGGATAACGGTGGCCCCGGCCATGCCCCTTTTCCTGGCCTCCTCCACGATGGCCTGGTAAAGAGGGCGGCCGTCGTGCTTGTCGTTCTCGCCGATAAAAATCCGAAGCAGGGAGGCCTCGTCGGGAAGTTTCATTTTTGACTCCTACACGTATTTACCGATGGAAAGGCCCGTGAAGAAAAGGGCGATGCCGATAGTGTTCTGGAGCGCCACGTTGGCCGCGGCGAAGGCGTATTGCCCGGCGCGGAGCAGCTCGCTCGTCTCGAGGGTATAGGCGGAAAAGGTGGTGAAGGCGCCCATGAAGCCGACCATGATATAGGTGCGGGCCGGTCCCTCCAGGCTCACCCGGGTCTCGGCCAGGGCCCATACCAACCCGGCCAGGAAACAACCAGCCATGTTGGCCGCGAAGGTCCCCCACGGAAAATCCCCGCCCGTCCGGCCCTGTACAAGGCCAACGATACCGTAACGGGCCAGCGTGCCCACCGAGCCCGCCAGGGCGATAATAAGTAACTTCTGAAACATGTCTACTCCTCGTCCAATATGTCCGGCCCTCGCCGCCGGCCGGCGTCCACTGGCGCTTTATTATACTCCCCGCGACCGGGACGCGAGTTTACCAGCCGTATTTTTCCTCCAGGCCCTCGTAGGTCTCCTTAACCGTGAAGAATACGTTCTTGCGCTCTCGCTCGTAGGTTAACAGCCCCTTTTGATTGAAGTCCACCCGGGGGTTATGCGGCCTTTTATCGTCCCGGAAGTCGGCGAAGACCCAGGGCATGACGCCGACCACGTAGTCCCGCGCCAGTATCCTCTCGAGCTGGGTCTCGTAGACCTTAACCTGGTATTCCTCGGTATAGTCCCGATACAGTCCCGGCTGGACCTGGAACTTCCTTTGGCCGTCCAGCCCCGGCATGCTTCCCGCCCCGAACTCGGAAACGACGACGGGCTTGTCCGGCCACCTGGCGTGGACCTTGTCCAGGAAAGACCCGATGCCGCTGGCCGACCCGAAGTACCAGCCGAAGTACTCGTTGACGAAAATGGCGTCGCCTATCCCCGCCGTCTTCTCGAGGCCTGGCGAGAGTATGGGCACGGTAAGCACGGCGAAGCTCACGGGCCGGTCGGGGTCGAAGTTCTTGGCCGTATCGTACATGCGCCTGGTCAGGTCTCTCACCGGGCCGGCAAAGGTCCAGTTCTCGTTGCCCACGGACCACATGACCGCGGACGGATGGTTTCGGTCCCGCTCGATGGTCTCGATAAGCTGAGTGGCCGCGTCCTCATAGAGCGCGTCTCCCTTTACGGCGGCCTTGGATGGACCCGTCCGGCCGACCTGGTAAAGGGGGACTTCATGGGCGATCATCAAGCCTTTCTCGTCGCACGCGTCGAGCCAGCGCGGGTCGGAAGGATAATGCGCCGGCCGCATGAAATTGACGCGGAGTTCCTCGAGCAGGGCCATGTCCTCCTCGATCCTGGCCGCGCCAAGGACCGGGCCGCTCTCGGGGTAATCCTCATGCCGGTTCACGCCGCGAAGGAAAATCCTCATGCCGTTGAGATAGGCCTCGGTCCCCCTGAACTCGAACTTCCTGAAGCCGATCCGAGTAGACTGTTTCTCGCTCCCCTCGCCCGAGGAAATCGAGACCTCGAGGACGTAGCGGTTCTCCGGCGTGGCCGGAGACCAGGGCTCGACGTCCTCGACAATGTCCGCGAACTCGACCAGGGCCATGTCACCGGCGGGTACCTCGGCCTCGGTCTCGGCCAGCCGCGCCAGGTCGGCGCCGCCCAGGTCCTTGAGATCGACGACCACCTTGACGCGGCGGTCTTCATCTCTCCGGTTATACAGGACCAGGTCGCCGCTGATCTTGCCCTCATGGTCCGTGTCCACCGCCAGCTTGCACGCCGTGGTCCACGGGCCGCTCTCGAGGAAGACCTCCCTGTGGATGCCCCCGTAATACCACCAGCCAAGATCGGAACCCTTGCTCGTAAGCGCCGGGATAGAATCGAAGTCGCGCCGGTTGTCCACCCGGACGGCCAGAACGTTCTCCTCCCCGGGACGAAGGGCCTCCGACGCGTCGATGCTCCAGCGAGAAAAGCCGCCATGATGCGAGCCCACGAGCTTGCCGTTCAAATACACGTCGCCCCTGTACGAGACGCCGTCAAGCACGAGCCGCGTGAATCGTCCGGCCATGGACGCGGGCGGGGTGAACCTCGTCCGGTACCAGCCCGCTCCCTCGTAGTAGAGCAGGTCCTCTTGCTGGACGTTCCAGGAACCGGGAACGGGATGCACGCGCCAGTCCGAGTCGTCGTACCCCGGCTCGAACCATTTGTCTCGAGTCCCCTCGTCCGCCGGGTCGGCCATGAAGGCCCAGTCGCCGCCAAGGTCCATGACCTCGTGGTCAGTCTCGTTGAAGCGAGTGAAGTAGGGCATGCCGTTGTCCCATAAAACGGGCGTTCCATCCGCGTGCCTGATATCCAGTCCCTTGATCGTTCCCTCGCTCGCGCCGGTCACGGCGAGAATGACCATGACCGTAACCGCCGCCGAAAAAGCCGCTCTGGCGCTTTTCATAAGGATTCACCTCCGCTCATGTTCGAATGCCTCTTCACCCGCCAAGTGGCCCGAATATTTTTTGCTCCTTCGCCTTCCACGCGGCCAGGGCCTGGCGGTCGTATTTTTTTGGATACGCGGCGTAGAGCTTCTTGACCTGGGAAATGGAACGGCCCACGGTGATCACGATGGGAATCAGGTCCGGGTTGGTGACAATGCCCTTCAGCCGCCCGGGAATGGACCCGAGCGACATGGTTATGGGCTTGGGCACGGCCCCGTTCCAGATATCCTCCGCCGCCAGCGCCCCGCCCTCCATCATCCGCCGAATCTGGTCCCGAGTGATCGAGTCGATGACCAGCTTGTTGGCGTCGTAACAAGCCAGCGTGGCCCCCCTCCCGGATTGATACTTGTAGCAGTAGTCCCAAAGGGACTCCGTCGAGACGTCGCCGTCCGCCAGGGCCCGGGCCGCGGTCCTGGCCGCCAGAGCGCCCGCGTACATGGCCGAGCCCACGCCGCTTCCATTGGCGGGGATGACCATGCAGGCCGCCTCCCCGATCATCATGAAGCCGTCGGCCACCAGGCGGTCCCACGAACGCCGCACCCGGATGGGGCCTTTCCCGCCGTAGAGCATCTCGGCGTAATAACCCTGCTCCTCCTTGAACCGGTCGATCACGTCCGCGATCGGCGCCTCGTCATAATCGGCCTTCCGCCCCAGAAGGATGTAGGCCACCTCGCCGGAAAGACCGAGATAGGAGTACTCCGTCGAGAAGTTGCCGTACCGGCTCAGGGTGTTCCATATCTCGTCGTCGAAATGCTTGCCCTCGCCGATCGCCTGGCGGGCCTTTTCCACGTCGATCTTGTGGAAGTGGTTCTCCGCGATGACCACGTCTCGCTTCTCGTCGCGAAAGCCGATGCCCAGGTCCGGGTCCATGTGCCTTACCAGGGCCGCGTTAAAGCCGCTGGCGTCGATCACCAGCCTGGCCGTGACTTCCTCCCTCGAGCCGCCCGCCTCGAACTCGACGCCCGCCACCTTGTTTCCGTCGAAAACGGGGCCGACGGCCTTCCTGCCCCCGAGGAACTTCGCCCCCGCCGACTCGGCGTAACCCAGGAGCCGCTTGACAAAGGCGTCCAGACGCAGGGCAATGGCCGGATGCTCGCCCTCCAGGGTGAAGACCTCGCGGCGGTCGGGAGAGAAGACCCTCATGCGCTTCTGATGGTAGGGCTTCTCGTCGCCCTCCGGGTAGGGAACGCCCGTCTCGTCCAGGATGGTCCTTTCAACCTCGATCACTATCGGGTTGCTCAGGTTGTCCTTGTCCTTCTGGTCGAAAAGACCGACCCTCAGTCCGGCCTTGGCCAGGTCGCGAGCCGCTATGGTACCGCCCGGTCCGGCCCCCACTATGATTACGTCAAAGTCCATGGCTTCTCCTCTTGCCTCCATCCTTGGCCTTTATATGGAGGACTTGGTAAAGGGATTATTGGGTCCTCGCGACGCGCCAGGTTGATATTCACGCAAAGCCGCATTATTGCGAATCTCAATTCTAACCTCTACTCGCGTCCCGGTAAAATCGATCGAAAAGCCTCGGGCCGATCGGCCCTTTGCCCATGTTCCCTCCTGGCTGCTTGCCCCGGTCCACGCCATGTGGTTTGCTTTTCTTATAGGCAGGGAGGACAAAATGGCGGGACCGAAAGTTACGGTGATTGGGGCCGGAAGTTATTTCTTCGGCAGGAAGATTATCCATTGCATGGCCACCGACGCCCATCTCGCGGGTGGGACCCTGGCCCTGGTCGACGCGGACGCGCGAAAGCTCGAGACCATGGGCCGCGTGGCCTCGCGCGCTTTTAAAAAGACCAAATGCGGCGTGAAGCTTTTGGCCTCGACCAAAAGGCGCGAGATCATGGAGGGGTCGGACTTCGTCATCCTCACCTTTTCCCGCGGTAATATGAAGTACAGGGGGATCGAGGCGAGAGTTTCAAAAAAGCACGGGATCACCCTCTCGAGCGCCGACACCATCGGTCCCGCGGGGGTGTTCCGGGCCCTCCGCGAGATACCCGAGGCCCTGGCCGCGGCCAAGGACGTCCTCGATCTGGCGCCTTCCGCCTGGGTCATCAACTACGTGAATCCCACCGCCACTATAGGAATAGCCCTGGCCAGGTACGCGCCCCGGGTAAAAAGCTTCTCCATCTGCGACGGCCAGAGGGAGCCTTACTCGAGCCTCAACTGGCTGAAGTTGGCGGGGGTCCTTCCCGCCGGGGCCGCCTCGATACCGCCCGCCATCCTCCGGGACCTCGACCTCAGGATAGCGGGAGTCAACCATTGCACCTGGATACTGAAGTTCGATTTCAAGGGACGCGACATGCTGCCCGCCTTGAGGGACAACCTGGCGGCCCTGAATCCCATCGAGGCGGCCAACCCCTCGGCCCATTCCAAGCAAAGGTTCAACAACCACTACTCGATCAGGCTTTTCGACCTTTACGGGGCCTTCCCCACCCTGACCAGCCATACCAAGGAATACGTGCCCTTTTTCCAGGGGAGGGGATTGGCGCCGGTCGAGCCCGAGCCCATCGCCATGTTCGACGCCGAGACAAGAGCCGGGGAGATGGAGGACGACTGGAGGCTGAGCGAGAGGTACGCCTCGGGAAAGCTCTCCATGCAAAGGTTCCTCGAGACCGAGACCTCGGACCTGGCCGCGGATATCATCGCCAACATGTGGGCCGGACTCGGCCGCTCCTTCTTCGTTAACTCGCCCAACCGGGGCGCCGTGTCCAACATGGCCCCGGACGCCTTTCTCGAGCTCCGCTGCGACTTGGACATATCCGGCCCCCGGCCCCACCCGCTGGGAGTCATGCCGCCCGGTCTCCTCTCCCTCCAGCGCCGCGTCCTCGACGCCCACGAGCTAACGGCCGAGGCCGCCGTCACGGGCGACAAAAGAATCCTTAGAAGGGCCATCATGACCGACCCCCTTTGCGTCTCCATCGAGGACGGCGACGCCGTCATCGAGGAACTCCTCGAGCTGGAAAAAGGCATCCTTCCCCGGTTTTGGTATAAGAAGGGAAGGAGGCGGCAGTAAGAGTCCTCCGTTGATTCGAAAATCATGATCGGGTATATTGCGTCTCAAGCAAGATTGGAGACGAGAATGTGTCGGTTAATTCCTGGACGGTGAGGAATGAAAATGGCAAAGGAATTTGGTCTATTGAGGGCTGACTAGATAAAAATATTTCATAAAACAACCTTAGAGAGGTAAATGCAATGAATGTATCCATAAATAGTGTTCTTTCATCTTTATTTGTTGTGATAATTGCGGTCCTTTCATTGTCGATTAGTAACGCCGCATCGGATATTAAGAAAGAAGATATTATTATCTGCCATGGCTTTGGCGAAATTAAATACGAAGAACAAAATCAATCTAAATGTGAATTAGCAGACAATTACGAGCGATCACAATATAGAGGAAGAGTGATGTATTGTAGAGGCTTTTATAATCTACCCACAATTAATGGATGTGAAGTATGTAGTAGTCATTTTATCCAAGTTTTTATTTATGATAGTAGCGATGGAGTAAAGAACGATCTTCTGTTATGGACTTATGATCGACCGGGTAATAAATCAATTTATAAATCATATGAAAATGGCGACATTATGCAGTATAGCAAGGGCGGCAACTACCGAGATAGGTTTTGGGTTTCTAACAATTATCAAATACTACTTAATGCAAGGAACATGGAAATCAATAATCATATCTTCAATGATTACGTTGAGAAATATCCTCCTACTGAAAGGCTTAGCGCGGAAGATTACAATGTTCAAAATATTTACAAGAAGGAAATAGAACGCGCATTCGATACGGTACTTGATCATGAAAAATTGAGGGTATCCAGTGATAAAGCGGATCAATTCCACGCGGTTTTCATCCAATGCGATCGAGAAGACGCGATAAGATGCTGGTCGGGCTTGAGCGGAGAAGGAAAGCCTAAAGGCTGCAAGGTTACGGCAATAATAGACAACGATAAAAGGATGAATGCCTGGAAAGAGTTAAAAGAAGAAACAATGAAGAGGGATATAGCCGAGGAAAACATACTTTGGAATGCCGTGAAGGAACCCGGTTCTCAATGCAAATCAAACGAAGATATGGATAATATTATTAAATCTCTGAATATAACCGACGAGGACCTAAAAAGATGGAGTGAAAAATATGGAATGCCAAAGTAAAAAGTGATAAAATCTTACAAGTCCTGATACTCATGGATACAGAGCCATGCATCCCCACTTTACAACTTTGGACCCGCATCAGGATGACATGGCCCTTTCCTTAGTTACACACTCATGTCCTTAATGAAACCGTTCATGGTGGAATCGGTAAATATGAAACGAACATTATATTTTTCATGTTCTATCCGTATAATCAACAGAAAAAAGGCAAAATAGTAAGTTTTTTGGATACTTATTTCCCGATTCAACAGGGAACCGAAAGGAGAACCACCCAATTATTCGACGTATTTGTCAATTCGGTTGACAATTCAAACAAATTGTTCATGAAACAACCTTAAGGAGGTAATTGCAATGAATATATCCATAAATAGTGTTCTTTCATCTTTAATAGTTGTGATAATTGCGGTCTTTTCATTATCGCTTAGTAACGCCGCAACGGATCTTAAGAAGGAAGATATTATTATCTGCCACGGCTTTGGTGAAATTAAATTCGAAGAGCAATATCAATCTAAATGTGAATTTGCGGATTATTTCATGCAATCAAAATATAGAGGAAGAGTGATGCATTGTGATGGTATCTACAATCTTGAAGGTCAAATTTTAAAAAAAAATGTCATATCAGTCTATATATACGATAAAAAAGATGGGGTAAAGAATGATCTTTTAATATCGACTTATAGCAAACCATTTATAAAGACGTTGTTTAAATCATATAAAGATGGCGATATAATGAAGTACTGCAATGGCCAATTAGAGAGACGATATTGGGTCTCTAATAATATACAAATATCAATTACAAGTTATTTTATGAAAATCAATGAACAACTTTTCAATGATTACGTGGATAAATATCCTCCCACCGAAAGGCTTAGCGAAGAGGATTACAACGTTCAGACAATATTCAAGAAGGAAATTGAACGCTCTTACGAGACCATAATCGATTATGAAAAGGACCGGAAATCGAAAGATAAAAAAGTTCGCCTTCAAGCCGCCGGCATACAATGCGAACGCGAGAACGCGATTAGATGTTGGTCGGGTTTAAGCGGTGATGGAAAATCCAACGGCTGTAAAGTTACCATAATACAAAATAATGAAGAGAGGTTAACGGCTTGGGCCGAGTTAAAAGCAACGGCCATGAAAATGGATATTATGGAAGACAATATAAGTTGGAATTCAGTGAAGGAACCCCTCTCGAAATGCAATTCATCTGACGATTTTGATAATCTTCTAAAAGCTCTTAATGTAACGCAGGAGGATTATGAACGATGGTATGAAGAAGAAAGAAATAATAAATAAATTAAAGCAGATAAATCTTGCAGGGCCTGACATGTATGTCATGGATTGTAGTATCCACCCCGCGGAATTGCGGCTGTCCCCCGGGGGAGAACTTGCCGGCGAAGCCGCAGGCTGAAAGCTTCTGACGGTAATCGTATTGAAAGGCCCTTTTTGAAGTGGATAAGGTTGAAAACGTGCTTGAATTAGAAAATATCAATGCTCAGCCTGCGAATACGCCGCCCATGCATTTTGGGAAAATAGATGGGCCACCCTGCGCCTTAATGGTCTGCCGACCTCCCTCAATACGGCCTTGAGTAATACACGTCCACTCCTCCCTGGCCTTCCTCGTCGTGGGAGCCCTCGATGGAGAGGTTCTTTCTCAGCTCGTAGCGGATTTTATACTCCTGGGCGGCTTCCTCCCCGAACTGCCGGTAGTAGAAAACGTAGATTTTATCGTTGATATACTTGCCTATGCCCACGCCCGACTCCTCGGGGGTCTCGCCCGTCTGGATGATAAGCGTGTCCACCTGGAGGGCCTCGGACAGGCCCGAGGTGGCCCAGCCCGCGATCACCTGGCCGCCGGCCGCGGCCAGGGCCTGGCGCTCTCCCTCCGCCAGATCGCTCACGGGCTTGCCGAAGAGGATGACGGCGAACACGTCGGCCTCGTCGAGGGGCGGCTCGGAGTATATCTCGAGGCGGGGGTCGGACAGGGTCCCGAAGACCTTGATGTAGGTCACGTAATCGGGCACGCGGTAGCTGGCGATGATCTCCATGTCCGGATCGATAACGGGGATGGCCGGGAAGGAAAAGGAACCCTTTTCGATGCGGAAGGGCTTGCCCTGAAAGACCAGCCAGCCGTCCTTGGTCCGCGCGTCGCCGAAAACGAGGAAAAAGCCGCCCGGCGGCTTCCTGAGGCTCAGCTTGCCTCCGAACCCGACGTTAAGCTCCGAGCTTCGAAGCTTTCCCGTGTCGGGGATATCGATATCAATCTCCAGGTCCGCCCGTTCGAGCCAGGGCGACTGGCGGTCGGGGGCCTCCTCCTCCCCCTCGATCCGTATGGTCGGGTCCTCCTCCTCCCAGGAGGTCCCCTGGTAGGTAAGCAAAAGGGGAGGACGGTAGCTAAGCTCGGTGAAGGTTATGGCCCCCCTTAATGTAGGCGCCGCCGGGTCGCCGGTTATTTTAAGGTCCGCGTCCACCTCGGCCCTCATGTCCGGAGTGTTCATGGCCCTGAAGGCCCGGCTCGTTAAGGTCAGGTTGACCTCCGACGCGGAGTAGCCTTCAATCTTTATGTCTCCCGAAAGCTCGGCCGCGCCTTGGCCCGATTCCACGCGCAGGCCGGAAACGTGGGCCACGTTGTCCTCGATGACCGCCTTGCCCGACACGTCGCGCAGGGCCAGGCCCCAATCGGGGACCTTGAACCTGGCGTCCTTAATCTCGGCCAGGCCGGACCAGTCGGGCTTCTCGAAGGTCCCTCGAATACGGGCGTCGAGCACGACCTCGCCCTCCACGTCCGTGATCCAGGGAAGAAGCTCCGCTATAGCCGCGCCCGACACGTCGCTCGCCGTGACGTCCAGGGCCACGTCCCTGTCCTTGATGGGCTCGGCCTTAATCGGATTCAGGGCAAGGACAAAGGGGATATCCCCCGCAACCTTGACCAGACCGACCTCCTCCGAGGCGCCTTTCAAATCGATCGCGAGCTTTTCGTCCCGAAAGTCCAGGCCTCCTTTCAGCCTTTTCAGGTTGAAGCCTGAATAGGAAAAATCCGCCACGTCCATCTCGACCGTAACGGACGGGTCCGAGTCCTGACCCTCCCCGACGATCTTGCCCGTGACCCGGCCCGCGAGCTTGACCTCGGGCGCCAGCTTCTCTAGCCAGGGCCCCGCGTCAAAACGCTCGAAGGTGATTTCGCCTCCCAGCCGCCTCCCGTAGACGTCTCCATTCGCGCCGATACTCGCCTCCCCGCTCTTAAGCAAGGTTTCGTCGAAATTAAGTCCCCCGCCCCGGCTGCTGACGCGGGTTTTCTCGGCCAGGCTCCAATCCTGACCGATGAGCCTGGCGCTCAGCGCGTCCAGGTCAAGGTCCCATGATCCGGCTCCCCTTACTCTCAGTGCCCCTTCCGACTTGAGTCCAAAGTCCGGGTTCGATGACCTAGCGTTGAGGGAATAGGCGATACTTGGAGAAGTGGGCGGAGCCGGCGCCAGCTTGGCGGCCAGTTCGAGGTTGAAGACCGGTATGGAGAAGTCGCCGTACTGAATGGTCGGGGCCCGGGTCGAATCGGCCAGCAGCTCGATGGTCCCGCTCAGGCTTTTGCTCGAGACGCCGGCCAGGTTATAGGTGAAGTCCACCGCCCCGGCCTCGAGGGGATCGACCGAGACGTCCATGGCGGCGCCCGAGCCAACGGCCCTCCACCTGTCCCTTTGGCCGGTAAGGTCCATGTCAAGCTCGATCATCGCGGCGGATATGGCACCCTTTGTAAAGCGGGCGACCGTTTCCCGTTCGGGCATCTCGGCCTGAACGTCGAACCGGTAGGGGACCTCGCCTCCCAGCGGCTCGATCCATCCCGATGCCTCGAGGTTTACGCCGTCAACCATGGCTCGAGTTCCCCTAAGGCTCAGCCTTTTATTGGCAAAGGAGAAAGAAGACGCGGCGTACCTGACCTCGTAGCCCATGAACCGGGTGGGATCGAGGTCGACCTTGCCGGTAAGGGCGATGGTCTCGGGCGACCGGCCGGACCCGACAAAGGCCAGCTTGCCCGAGAGCTTGACGTCGGGGGCCCCGTCCCGTACCGCTGAGGGATTCAGGTCGCGCATTATGGCCGTTACGTCGATGGGATAAGGCTCGTCCAGCTTTCCGTCCGCGTAGACCGTGGCGTCCGATCCGTGGTCCTCGCCGATCATCCTGAGGCTGTAATCCCGGTCTTTGAGCTCGAGGGAGGCCATGACCGGAAACGATTTAAGGCCCGGATAGGAGAACTTGTCGAGCCTGACCGTGACCTCGACCCGGCGGGGAGATTTTTCGTGCCCTTTCTCGTCCTTCCTCGCCTTGGCATAGGAAATATCGTAGGAGCCGGTCAGGTTGGAAAGAGGGACCTCGCGGTTTAAAAGGCCCGAAAGGGTGAAGTCCTCCATCTTGCCGGAGGCGGTAACGGAGCCGTCGCCGCGAAGATATGTCCCTTTCGCGTCGGCCTTGCCGGCGCTCGACTCGAGGACCGCCTCGAAATCGATGGACTTGGACGTGACTCCCTTTGCCCTGGCCGTTCCCTTTAAAGGGATGGCGATGGGATGGCCGGGCCAGAAAAGGGAGAGCACGTCGGGGGCGACGGCCAGGTAGTCCGAGACCACTTCCATCTCTCCGGTCCCGGTGTAGTATCTTGATTTTTTTACGCGGGCTATGGAGGTAGCCGTGATCAGCTCGCCCTTTTTTACGGGAAAAGCCCATCCCTCGATGGTGGGAATGATCATGCCCTCGGCGGTCAACTGGTTAATGCCGAGGGCCGGGTCCTCGACGTTTCCCATCAGGTCTTTAATCCGGTAATAAACGGCTTCTCTTAAGGTTTTGACGTCGGCCGCGGCCGAGAATATTTCCGCCTTAATAACTCTGTCGGGGGAGGGTGAAAGATATAGCCTGGAGTCCCGAACCACGAGGTCGCCGGAAAGAGTGGGAAAGCGCATGGCCCGCGTCCGCTTGGTTTTTTTCTTTCGCTTGAGATTGGTAAGGTTCCACTCCCCGTCTCTTTTCACGGCCTTGACAAAGGCCCCTTCCACCTCGAGGTGTATTACGGGCTTTAGAAGTCCGCCGCCGAGGGGGTCCCATTTAACTCGCGCCCGGTCAACGGATATGGCGACCTCCCCGGTGGGCTCGTATATCTCGAGTCCGGTAACGATGAAATCTGACAGGGGGCGGCCGTCAAGGGACTCGATTTTCATTCCCCCTTTGAAATACTTGCCGGCCTGGGCCACGCCGAACCGGACTATGCGCTCGTTTAGAAGACCGGCGCGAAAGCAGAAAAACAAAATCACCAGGGCGGCGAAAAGGCCCACGACAAAATAAAACCTTATCCGGCGCCTTCTTTTTTTGGCCCGTGCTTTCTTTTGCTTCTTTTTCTCCTTTTTGGCCAGGCGCTCGAGTTCCTTGGCCTTTTCGCGGCCCGCGGAGGAAGAGGCGGATATGTTGTTTCCTTCGCTCAAAACGCGTTCCCGATGTTGAGGGAAAAGACCTGCTTCGCCAGTCCCGGCTCGTCGTTAATAGGGAAACCGAAGTCGAGCCCGATGGGCCCGATGGGCGTGTCGTAGCGTAGGCCGAAGCCGTAGCTGTAGACCAGGTCGTTTAAGTCGTAGTTTTCCTCCTCGGTCCATACCCAGCCCGAGTCGGAGAAGACCACGCCGCCGAATTCGTTCCAAATGGGGAACCTCAGCTCGAAGCTTCCCTCCCAGGACTTGGAACCGCCGAGCGGGTCTCCCGTGCCGTCAAGCGGGCCCACCGCGTGCCGGGCAAAGCCGCGCACGCTGCTGGCGCCTCCGGCGTAGAACCTTTTGAAGATGGGTATCGAGTCCGTGTCCCCCAGCGGCTCGGACCAGCCGACGCTGCCTCGCGCCGCCGCCACCACCTCCCATTCAAAGGGCATCTTTTCCCTGGCCTTGCCCGTGACGAGATTGTTAAGGGGATAGTATCCGCGGGCCTCGCCGATCAGCTTGATATAATTAAAGTCGCCGCCGACCGGGCCGCCGCCGTACTCGGCGAAAAGGCTCGCCCGGGCCCCTTCCTTTGGATTGATGGGGTCGTCAAGGTCGGCCCATTCGATCTTGCCCGCAAAGGCGGATAAAAGGCCCTCCTTGGCCAGGTCGTCGGCCGTGATATCAAGCCGGTTTTGAACGTCGCTTATCTTGTTGTCCTCGATTTTGTAGGAGACCTCGGCCCAAAGATAATTGGTCAGAATGAAATGATAAGCGGGAGAAAGGGAGATCGACTCGTGGGTATAGGACTCCTCCCAATGCACGTTATGCTCGCCCGTGAGGTTTATATAGCTGCCCGGCCGAAGGACGTTGGGCTGGAGGAAGCTTATCTTTTCCTGCTCCCATAAGACGGAGTACCTGGCGCTGGTGGAAAGCTCCCTGGCCCCGCCCAGAAAATTCACGTGACGCCAGGAACCCATGACTCGGACGCCCTCCTCGCTGCCGTAGCCCACTCCCACCTTGTAAAGCCTGGGCTTGCCCTCCTTGACCTTGACCGTCAGATCGATTTGTTTCGTTACCGGGTCGGCTTCCTCCTCGAGGCGGACGGAGCTGTAAATGGGAAGGCGGCTCACCCTCCTTTGGGCCTCGATGATCTTGTTCATGCGGTACTTCTGCCCGCTTTGAAGACCGAGCGCCTTCTCGACCACCTTGGGCCTGGTTTTCTCGGTTCCCTCCACCGTGACCTGGCCCAGGAAAAACCTCTCTCCCTTGGTGATCCGGTAGGTTACCTTGGCCTTGCCCGTTTCCGGGTCCGACTCGACGCGGGGAGTTATTAGCGCGCTTCTTTCCACCCTGGCGTTATAAAAGGCCTCGTTCTGGTAATAAGTCCGGATGGCCGCGGCCGCGTCCTGGTACGGCTCGAGCTCGAAGCGGTCGCCTTGCTTGAACTCGACCAGGTCCCGCGTGATTTTCGGGTCCTTGTCGTGATAGACGCCGTCCTCGAAGATTATCTCGACGCTCGAGACCAGGATGGGATCGTTCTCCTGAATACGGTAGATCAGCCTGGCGGCCTTGCCGTCATTTTGAAAAACCACCTCGGGCTCGGAGACGACCGCGTCGTAGAAGCCCTTGCTCTGGTAAAACTTCTCGATCCTGCGCCGGTCGTCCTGGGCCCAGAAAACGTCGTAAGCCTCGCCCTCCTTGGGGTTTCGCCTGTACCAGGGCGTCCTCTTCTGCCGGAGGATGGACTTCACCGTCCGGCGCGGGACCTTGTCGCACCCCTCCAGCTTTATTCCCTTGATCCGGATCGATGAGGACCTGATGGCCGTCTTTTTTCGCGTCCTCTTTTTCAGCCGGCCAAAGGCCGTGTCTCCGTACTCTGGGGGCGCCGGCCCTTGATCGCCAAGGGAATCTCCTTCTCCCGGGCCCGCTTGGCCCGTCAGGACGGTCTCTTTGCTATCATCCCCGTCGTCCGCCCAAGAGGGGACGGTCAGGATGATCATTGAGACCGCCAGAATGGAGATAATTAAGGACAAGACTTTACGCATGGGTTTATCATACCCAACAAACGCCCCATATCTCAACGAACCGCCCTGTAAAATTCCAATCTGGTTTCCATGGACGGGTGGGGAACGAGCGGGACCCGAGAAAAAAAAGGGCGGGAATTGAAAAGGGCCGTCCCCGCCGGTGGGAGAACGGCCCAGTCTCGAAGAATCCGTAGATTTTATTTAGCGGCGTCTATGGCCTTTTTATACCTCGTCTCGAGATCGGGATACACGTCCATGGTGATCCGCAACACCCGCTCGTAATCCGCGTCCTTACCGTGGTTCACGTACATGTAGACCGCCAGGTCGTCAACGTTGTCAAAGGAAAGGTCGCTGCTCTCGCGGATGTATTCCATGCCGCCCGCCGCCTCGACGCAGGCCTTCTTGCCGATGCTCTTGCCCACCTCGTCGCCGATCAGCTTGCCGGCGAAGGGTATCTGCTTGCCAATCTCTTTTCCGATCTGCTGACCCGCGTATTTGCCGGCCTCCTTGCCCACGGTCGATTTCAGTTCAGCGGACATGGCCTTCTGGGCCCATCCGGCCAGGGCGTCGTCCGAGGTGTAGGGGCACATGTACTTGCCGCCGTTGCCCTCGATCGGCTCGGGGGCGGTCATGGTCGTCTCCGCGGCCTGTTCCCCACCCGCCGCGGGCTGAGCGTTCATGGCCGTGGCGCTGGGGTCCTTTTTGCCCGCGCAGCCGGCCAGAACCATAATACCGAAACCAACGATGAGGGCGGCGACGGCCGTCCTGAAAAAGAAACTCGATGTGCTTGATTGTCTCATTTTTTCCTCCTATATGATGTTTAGCGCAAACGATTTCCAGACATTTTATAAATCCTTTTCGGACCGAAAGTCAAGAGGAGAATGACGGCGATGCAAAAGTGCAAAAGGCGGGCTAATCGAAATCTAACATATTTCCTTTTTCGTTTATGTTAAATGGGTTAAGAGGTTAAAAAGCGAAAGGCCCCGGCCGAATGACCGGGGCCCATAAGCTTTTTCGATATTGTCAGCCGTCGATGATGGCGAGAGCTTCTTCTTTCTGGGTGTCCATAACGTAGGGAATGCCGGTGACCTTGGCGCATTCCTCGGTCAGGGAGGTCAGGTCGCAACGGCCGATCAGGTCGACCCGCCAGTTGCGGGAGCCGGCCATGAGCTGCTGGAGACCGACGCGGATTTTCTCGGACACGCTGTAAACGCCAATGGCGCCGAGGGGGAACTTGTCCACGTCTTTTCCGAACTTGGCCTTGATCTCCTCGAAGCAGACGAATATCTCTTCCTTGGTATTGCCGTATCTGGACACGGTCTTGGGCAGGTCGCCGTTCTTCATCCATTCCTCGATGTTCTTGCCCACCATGCCGGGGATCATGAGACCGCGGCCCATGCACACGGCCTTGGCGTAGGGCGCTCCCAGGGCCAGGGCCTTGAACACGTGGTCCTCGGAGGAGAAACCGCCGGCGAAGGCTATGTCGGGTACCCAGCAGCCGTTGTTGGCCAGGCGCCGGCAGAGGTCGTAAGCCATGGAGTGCAGGTAGATCGAGGGTATGCCCCACTCGCACATCATGCGCCACGGGCTCATGCCGGTTCCGCCGGGGGCGCCGTCGATGGTGAGGAGGTCGATCTTGGCGTTGGAGGACCACTTGATGGCCATGGCCAGCTCGCGCATTCCATAAGCTCCGGTCTTGAGGGTGACGCGCTTGGCGCCAAGGTCGCGGATGCGCTGGACCTCGGCCATGAAGCCTTCCTCATCGATGAAGCCCAGGCGGGAATGGCGCTCGAACTGCTTGATGGCGCCGGCCTTGAAAGCCGCCACGTTGGCCTTGTCCGTCGGGTCGGGGGTGACGATGTAGCCGCGCTTCTTGAGCTCCTGGGCGCGCTCGACCGAGTCGACCTTGATCTCGCCGCCGATGCACTTGGCGCCCTGGCCCCACTTAAGCTCGACGCACTCGACGCCGAGCTCGGAGGTAACGTACTCGGCCACGCCGAAGCCGGTGTCCTCCACGTTCATCTGCACCAGGATGTCGCCGTAGCCCTGGTGGTAACGGCGGTAAAGCTCGACGCGGCGCTTCATGTCGGGCGCGCTCTTGACCTTGCCGTTCTTGTCCAGCTCGAGCTTGGGGTCGATGCCGCACACGTTCTCGCCGCATACCAGGCTGATGCCGCTGATGGCCGCGCCGATGGCGAAGTGCTCCCAGTTCTTGCGGGCTATCTCGGTCGAGCCGAGGGCGCCGGTGAAGATGGGGACTTTCATCTTGACGGGGTTCTTGAAACCGTAGGTCGTCTCGGTGCAGACGGAGGGGAAGGTGGCGTGGTCCGGGTCGGCCTTGGTCCCCTTCGCGCCCAGGGCGTAGCCCATGATGTTAAGGTGCGAGTAATCGACGGGATAGTCCTTGTCCGCGCCGGCGGTCACGTCGCCGAAGGGACCCGGATAGAGCAGCTCGCGGCCGCGGAAGGTCGCGTTAAAAAGGTCGCAGTTGCCGCGGCAGCCGTCAACGCAGCGGCTGCAGATGCCCGACTGGGGCGCGACGTTGCGCGAGCGGTTGTTGGTCTGAAGGGCCTCGTTGGCGTTGGGTCGATGAAGATTCATTAAAATTCCTCCCATTAAATAATTTTTGCGGCCATCCCTTGCCGAAGACCGCGTAATAGATGACTTGATGGACTGCTCGGGATGATTACGCTATGCGGTAAGCTTTTGCCGATTATTTATAACCATAAAACTGCATACGGCAAACAGTTGCCAATAATACCATAATGAGAAGTCTTGTCAATAGAAAAATAAGATTCATTTCATTCTATTTAACCGACAATCTTGCCTTTTCCTCTTGTTAACCAAATAACGGCAATATTGCCGGCAAAAATGTGGCAATGAAATTTCTTGTTCATGCGGTAAATGGGAATAAAATGACAACTCATTGCCGAAAGAAAAGAATTTTCCGGCGCTTATAAGGTCGTCACAAATTAATCGCTTTAAATGAAAGCGGAAATGTTGCCGCATAAGGCGGCCGTTCTTTATCTTGATCGGCAATTATCACAATCAATTGGCCAAGGCCTGGTTATTTTCATGGGACCCGGACGCTTTTAACCTTTATATTCACGGTGGGATGGGAAAAAGAGGGGAAAGACTGATTTGTAAAATATACCCGGGAGGAGTCGTTGGACCAGTCGAACTTGTGATACCAGTTCATTATGGCGGCCCTTTCCACGACGCCGGATTCCGCGTCCAACACGTAAAGATCGCCGGCGATTATCCCCTTGATCATCATGCCATTGGGGGGGGGTTGCATGAAGGCCACCTTCTTTCCGTCGGGCGAGGCTTTCCAGTCACCCGCGGAAATAGGCTCGGGAAGAGGGTATGCCTTGGCCGCGTCGGACTTGTAGTCCAGCCGGATGAGGGAGGTGATGCGGTCGTTCTGGTCCTCGATGGCCGCCCAGATGTAAGACGACCCTCGCGCCTGGATACTGGGCGCCAGCCACACGCCGCCAAGCTCCGTTATGGTCCGGGTCATGGGATACTTCTTGAAATCGTCGGGGTCCGCCACCAGAAAGCCCTTCTCTCCCCGGTTGACCAGGGCCAGGCGGCTTTGCGGGTCGAACCGTATGCTCTGGACCTCCTCGCCTCCCAGCTCGAGCGGATAGGTCTCGTCCGCGTCCGGCTTCTTGCGGAAAAGGAAGGCGTACGTGTCGATTCCCTCCTCCGGATTGGGCCTTTGGAACAGAACGGGCTGGTCGTTGACGTCGAACATTTTAAAGACTTTCTTATTCCCCCTGGCCACCACGTCGAAGGTCTTCTGGCTCCAGAAGCTTGCCACGAAAAGGTCTTCCTGCCCTGGCGCCGTTTTAGAGAAAAACAATGGCTCCATAAAAGCAACCTTGGTTCCGCGCAAGGACCAGGGATCGAATGAACCGAATTGGCCTATAATCAAATCGGGACGGGAAATTAAGAACGTGGGAGTGAAAGAGTCGACATCTATAATGAAAAGGCTCATCAGGCTGCTACTTTCCAAAACGGACTTGACCATTAACTCGACGTCCTTACTTTTAAACGCCTTATAGACTTCCGGAGAATCCGGCGTGTAGGTTATCGCGGTCAATATCATCTTGCCGCTATGAGACAGGGCGTCATCGGAGGTAATGGTTCCCCAGTATTTTCTTGGCCAGGCGGCCACGCTTCCGTTCCTTTTATCAACGCGGCTGTAGGTAAGCTGAAATTGACTTGGGGCGGTCATTGGCCGAAAAGGGACCGAAGCGGAGACGACAAGGTAATTGCCGCCGGTATTGATAAGCGAATTAACAAGGATATTGTCGGGAATGACCCCGATGGTTTCCTCGTTTCTTTCAGACGCAAACTCCAAACCAGCCAGTATGCCCAGCATGGCCGGAATGGAAACCATCCCCGCCAGCAGGTGGCGGCGAGTCAATATAGGAGGAAGCCAAACAAGGGCCGCTATTGCAAAGGCAAAAAAGCAATGGATCATGGCAATGGTAACGAAGTCTGACCCGTCGGGAAAGAAACCAAGCAACGGGGATGTAGAGGAAAACATACAAAAGTATTGAAAAGCTTTAGCAGAACGAGACTTTTGAGAATCATTGAGAAAGAGTGCAAATAATATTATAAGCACTACTAAAAAAGTAAAGGTCGGGAGAAAAGGATTGAACAACCCAAACGCTAAGCATATTATGGCGAGGGTTAAAAAAAAAGCGCTGAGAAAAATTGCGATTATAATCGACGCCTTTCTTGTTTTATTGAAATCCTTTTCACCACCCAGTTTATTTAAAAACTTCGCCGTCGCCTCCGTCTCTTGTGGCGCTCGATTCTTTAAGTATCTGAAGAAGGTCCGGCTACCGGCGTTGATTCGGCCGGGACGGATCGTTTGATTGTCCGCAAGTATTATCTTTGCGCCTGACAGGATCGAGTAGTCCAGCTTCTTAAGGTCATTATAATGAAAGCTCCAGCGCGGTCCGTGGACGGTCTCGGCAAGGCAGGTTATGGAGCGTATACGCGCGCCGAGAGATTCCGCCAGGTTAAAGATAAACCCGAAAGCCAGTGCACACATGATTGTAAAAGAGACGAGGGAGCTTCCCTGCCCGAGAAATGCAAGGTCGAGGGCCATAAAGGAAAGGAGGGCGGCCACGGTGAGGTAGCGGGGCCAGTTTTGTCCGGCCGTTTTGATTTTGGCTTTTTCCATGATCCTTTTGGCCAGGACCTTGGCGGCCGCGTTCACGGCGGCTTTTTCGGAAATCCCGCTTTGTACCATCTCCCTTATCATGGTCTCGGCCTCGGTCCTGGCGAGCCGCCGGGCCTCGTCCCGTTCGCGTCCGTATCTTTCCAGGGTTATGGCCGCGTCCTCGATTATTTTTTCAATTCTATGCATGCTCTTCTAAAATCTCCCGCCTAAATGTTATCATAGGGCGCGGGGGTTTTGCATATGTCCTTTTCATTCATACGGCCTTTGGCCCCCAAGCAACTTGCAAGGAGGTAATCGATGTCGAACACGCGTACGAACATGCCCTGGGACGCGACCCAGATCAAGATCAAGAACCCGCTTCGAGGCATAGGCGTTCTTCTCGTCATTCTGGCGATCCTTTTCGTCATCACCGGTTTCAAGCAGATGATGTTCACTATCGACCAGGACTCGGTGGGGCTGGTGCTCCGTTTCGGCCATCTCGACCGTGAGGTGGGTCCGGGTCTTCACTTCAAGGCGCCCTACGGTATCGAGGACGTGGAGGAGATAGCCGTCCAGAGTCAGAAAAAGGAGGAGTTCGGGTTCCGCACCCTCAAGTCGGGCGTTCGCACCCAGTACGACAAGCAGGGCTTCGAGGCGGAGTCGATCATGCTCACGGGCGACCTGAACTCGGTGGACGTTCAATGGGTGGTGCAGTACCGGATCACGGACCCCTACAAGTATCTGTTCAAGGTGAGGAACGTGAACGAGACCTTTCGCGATATCAACGAGGCGACCATGCGGGAGATCATTGGGGACAGGTCGGTGGACGAGGTCATCACCTGGGGCAAGGAGGAAATCAACCGGGAGGCCCTCAAAAGGCTCCAGGAAAAATGCGACCAGTACGAGACGGGCGTCACCATCCAGGTGGTCCTCCTCCAGAACGTCAACGTCCCGCCCCCGGTGCAGCCGTCGTGGAACGAGGTCAACGCCGCCGAGCAGGAAAGGGACAAGCTGATCAACCAGGCCCGGGCCATGTACAACACCGAGGTACCCAAGGCCAAGGGCGAGGCCGAGCGCTCGATCAAGGAGGCGGAGGGCTACGCCATCGAGCGGGTCAACCACGCCCTGGGCGTGAGCGGCAAGTTCAATCAGGTATACGAGGAATACGCCAAGGCGCCCGAGGTCACGCGTCGGCGGATTTACCTCGAGACCATGGCCGAGGTCATCCCCAAGGCGGGCCGCAAGATCATCGTGGACTCGGAGGAAAAAGGCCTGCTCCAGTTCCTTGACGTGGGCGCGGCGGGAGGTGGGCAATGAAAAAGCTTGGCGCGGTCATGATCGGTCTGTTGGTCGTGCTGTTCCTGGCGACCGTTTTCAGCGGTCTTTACACCATCCGGGAGGACCAGCAGGTAATTATCACCCAGTTCCAGGCGCCGGTGGGAGACCCCATTACCGAGGCGGGCCTGCACTGGAAAGTCCCCTTTATCCAGGAGGCCAACTACTTTGACAAGCGCTGGCTCGAGTGGGACGGGGAGCCCAACCAGAAGCCGACGCTGGACAAGAAATACATCTGGGTCGATACCTACGCCAGGTGGCGCATCGCGGAACCGAAGTTGTTTTTTATGCGGGTCAAGAACGAGGAAGGGGCCCAGGCGCGCCTGGACTACATCCTCGATGGCCAGACGCGGGAGGCCATATCCAAGTACAAGTTGCTCGAGATAGTGAGAAGCGAGAACCGGGAGTTCGTGGTGCCCGACGACTTTGACGACTCGGAGGGCAAGGCCAAGTCCGAGACCATCGAGCACGGCCGGGCGGCGATCATGGCGGACATATTGAAGGCGGCCAAGCCGGCGGCGGCCGAGAGCGGCATCGAACTGGTGGACGTCCGTATCAAAAGGATCAACTACATCCCCGACGTAAGGACCAAGGTTTACGAGCGGATGATATTCGAGCGCAAAAGGATCGCCGAGAAGTACCGCTCCGAGGGCAAGGGCGAGTCGGAGAAGATACTGGGAGACATGGAGAAGGAGTTGAAAAGGATTCAGAGCGAGGCCTTCAAGCGCTCCCAGGAGATCATCGGCGAGGCCGACGCCAAGGCCACGAAAATTTACGCCGAGGCCTACAGCAAGGACCCCGAGTTTTACGCCTTCTGGAAGTCCATGGAGACCTTTAAGGAAACCATCGGCAAGGATACCTGGCTCATCCTCGGCACCGAGGGCGAGATGTACAAGTACATCAAATAGGGGAAATTGCGCGGTCCCTTTTTACAGGGCGCGAGGAAAAGTAGAAGAAATAGAAGGAGGAATTTATCATGGCCACGCTGGCGGAATTATTGGACAATCCCGGCGTCAGACTGGACGCGGTAACCATGCACCTTGACAAGCTAAATCACACGGAAAGGATCGGCCAGGTCGTCGCGTTGAATAAAAAGCAGCAGATGAAACTCTGGGACATAGCCGAGAGGTCCAGGCCCATGACCCTCGAGTACCTGGTCCCCAAGACGGCCGGCCCTCTCGAGGCCTTTCCCTTCGAGGGCAAAAACTCCCTGCCCCTTTTCACGCGCTTTCAAAAGGTATTCTACCTGGACCACGACGGGAACGTGTGCGGCTATAACAACCAGAAGCTTTCCTGGTTCACCGGTCCCGGATATTACGTGACCCAGCTTAACCCCAAGGCGGAGGAGTACGAGCTGCAGGTGGATTACACGCGTCCGCCAAAGGAGCACCCCGCGGGATGGCCCGAGATCAAGTCCAATGACGTCTTTCCCAGCATGTTCATCTACGGGGGCACGCGGGACAACCTGCGCTGGGTCTCGAAGGACGTGGTCATAGGCAGGGCCTTCAAGATGGGGGAGGACCCCATGCCCAACTGGTTCGTGCTCTGCCGGGCCCAACCGGCGCCCTCCGAGTAACAAAAGGCGCTCCGCCGCCCGGCTTTCGGGAGGTGGAGCGCCTTGTCCAATTATTGGCCGCTATTAAATTCCATCTTTCACGTACGTGGCCACCAGGTCGCCCACCTCGGAGGTGGACATGCCCATCTTGCCCGCGCCCATGTCGGCCAGGTCGTCCTTGATGGACTTCATGATGGCCCGCTCGACGGCCCGGGCCGCTTCCGCCTCCCCGAGGTGATCGAGCATCATCTGGGCCGCGGCGATGGCGGCCATGGGATTGATCACCCCCTTGCCCGTGTACTTGGGAGCGCTGCCGCCGATGGGCTCGAACATGGACACGCCCTCCGGGTTCAGGTTTCCGCCCGCGGCTATGCCCATGCCTCCCTGGATCATGGCCCCCAGGTCGGTGATGATGTCCCCGAACATGTTGTCCGTCACGATCACGTCGAACCACTCGGGGTTCTTGACCATCCACATGCAGATGGCGTCCACGTGGGCGTAGTCGGTTTTTATGTCGGGATACTCCCTGGCCACCTCGTAGAAGGTCCGCTCCCACAGGTCGAAGCCGTAAGTAAGGACGTTGGTCTTGCCGCAAAGGGTGACCTTTTTCTCCTTGTCCCGCTTCTTGCAGTACTCGAAGGCGTAGCGCACGCAGCGCTCGACGCCCTTCCTGGTGTTGATCGAGGTCTGGATGGCCACCTCGTCGGGGGTCCCCTTTTTGAGGAAACCGCCCGAGCCGGCGTAAAGGCCCTCCGTGTTTTCCCTTACCACCACGAAGTCGATTTCCTCGGGACCCTTGTCCTTGAGCGGAGTATAGACGCCCTCGTAGAGCTTGACCGGCCGCAGGTTTATGTACTGGTCAAGCTCGAAGCGGGTGCGCAAGAGAAGGCCCTTTTCGAGGACGCCGGGCTTGACGTCGGGATGGCCGATGGCGCCCAGGTAGATGGCCTGGAATTTTCTCAACTCCTCCAGCTCCTCGTCGGGCAGTATGTCCCCCGTCTTCAGGTACCTTTCGCCGCCAAGGTCGAAATCTTTGAACTCGAACTCGATTTTAAAGCGAGACTTGACGGCCTCGAGGGTCTTGAGTCCCTGCTCGACCACCTCGGGTCCCGTGCCGTCTCCCGGCATTACCGCTATCTTGTATTTATTTCCCATCCCTCGTTTCGGTCCAATCCTTCGGACCTTCTCCTTTCCCCGCGTTTATTCAAGGCATGAATCGCGGGCCGATCAATCCTCTTCTTCCTCGTCGTCCTCGTCCTCTTCCCCCGCCTCGAGTTCCTCCTCGGCGGAGGGAGGGGAGGCGTCATCCTCGTCGTCTCCCCAGGGAGCCGCCACGCTGGGGTCCCGGCTTTCCTTCTCGAGGGCGATCATCCTGGCTCCCGGCTCGTTTTGCTCCTCTTCCTCCTCGACCTCGGGCTTGGCCTCGCCGGGGGAGGACGAGTCGAAAGTCGCGCCCGAGGCGATCAGCTTCTTGACGTGGTTGATAAGGCCGCCGGCGGCCACCAGCTCCCGCATGAATTCGGGCAGTGGCTGGGCCGAGTACTCGGCGCCCTTGGTCAGGTCCTTGATGGTCCCGCTCGCGAAGTCGACCTCGATCTCGTCTCCCGCCTCGATGCCCTCGGAGGCCTCGGCGCTCTCGAGGATGGGAAGACCGATGTTAAAGCTGTTCCTGAAAAAGATGCGGGCGAAGCTCTTGGCGATGACGCCGGACACGCCCGCCGCCTTGATCGAGATGGGAGCGTGCTCGCGGCTCGATCCGCACCCGAAGTTCGAGCCCGCCACGATAAAGTCGCCTTTACTTACGCTTTTGGCGAACTGGGGATCGGCGTCCTCCATGCAGTATTCCTTGAGTACCTCGGGGTCGGACGAGGTCAGGCGGCGAGCGGGAATGATCACGTCCGTGTCGACGTCGTCTCCGAATCTCCAGGCTTTTCCTTTTTCCATTTTTTTCTCCCTTTCCCGGGGGAGCCATAAGCCGGCTCCCGGCCGGGCGGTTCGATTTACTTCTTTACTTTAAACGTCGTTCATAGCCATTTCGCCTTAGGGGTCAGGCGGATTTTCCCAGTACCTCGGCGCAGCGGGGGCAAATCTCGGATTTTCCTTCCCCCACCTCCTCGGAGTAAAACCAGCAGCGCGGGCACTTCTCGCCGGGGGCCTTCTCGAGTTTTATCTTGAGTCCCTCGATCTCCGCGCTTTCCACCGCCTCTCCCTCGAGGTCGTCCACCAGCGCGAGGCTCGAGACGCGAAAGAGCCTGGCCAGCGTCTCGCCGCCGCCCAGTCCGTTCTCGATCGAGCGAAGGAACTCCATGTCCTGGCCGGACGCGCTTATATAGGCGCGGGCGTCGTTGGGATGGCCCACCAGCTTGCTCTTCTGGGCCAGGTCCACCACCTTGTTGACCTCCTCCTGGAAGGCCAGCGCCCTGGCGACTTTGTTTTCCAGCTCCTGGTCGAGAAGGGAGTCGTCAAGCTCGGGGAAATTAAGACAATGCACGCTTTTCATCGACTCGTCCTTGCCCGGCGTGAAATCCCTTACCTCCTCCGCCGTGTAGGCCAGGACCGGGGCCATGAGACGGGTGATCGAGTCCAGGGCCATGTAGATGGCGGTCTGGGCGCTCCTTCTCGGTTTCCCGTCCGGCGTCTCGCAGTATAGCCTGTCCCGGACCAGATCGAAATAAAGGGCCGAAAGGTCCACGGTGCAAAGCTGGTTAAGGCCGTGATAGATGTGATGGAACTCCCATTTCTCGTAGGCCTTGAGAGCTTTCCTTTTAAAGCGCTCGACCCTCGAGAGCATCCAGCGGTCGAGGGGCAAAAGCTCGGATACCTCTATCGAGTCGGAGGCGGGATCGAAATCCTTCAAGTTGCCCAGCATGTAGCGCAGGGTGTTGCGGACCTTCCTGTACGTCTGGCTGATGCCGCGAAGAATCTCGGGCGAGACCTTGACGTCGTTCCGGAAATTCTCCGAGGCCACCCACATCCTCAGCACCTCGGCGCCGAAGTCCTTGATCAGCACGTCCATGGGTATGTAGTTGCCCGAGGACTTCGAGTATTTCTTGCCCTCCGCGTCCACGGTGTAGCCGTGGGTAAGGACTATTTTATAGGGCGCGTGTCCCCTTGTTCCCACCGCGCAAAGCAGGCTCGAGTGGAACCAGCCCCGGTGCTGGTCGGACCCCTCCAGGTACATGTCGCAGGGGCTGCCCAGGTAGTCCCTTTCCTCGCACACGCAGGCGAAGCTGACGCCAGAGTCGAACCAGACGTCCAGGATGGCGTTGTCCTTGTTGAAGTCCCGGCCGCCGCACTTCTTGCACCGGGTCCCGGCCGGAAGCAGCTCGGATGGACCCATGGTATACCAGGCGTCGGCCCCGCGTTCCTCGAAGATATCGGCCACGTGGAAGATCACCTCGGACTCGATAAGGACCTCGCCGCAGCCCTCGCAATGGAAGGCCACGATGGGAACGCCCCATACCCGCTGCCTGGAGATGCACCAGTCCGGCCGGTTCTCGATCATGCCGTAAATGCGCTCCTCGCCCCAGGGCGGGTCCCACTGGCATTTCCGTATCTCGGCCAGGGCCTTGTCGCGAAGGCCATCGTGCTCCATGCCGATGAACCACTGGGGCGTGGCGCGGGAGAGGACCGGCTCCTTGCCCGTCGACCCGTCCGGCCTTTTATGGGGACGCCAGCAGTTGGGGTACTCGTGCTGGTAATTCTCCTTGTGCATGAGATGGTCCATCTCATCGAGCTTGGCGATCACGTTTTTATTGGCGTCGAACACGAACTGGCCGGCGAAGAACTCGACGTCGTCCGTGAACTTTCCCTCCTCGTCCACGGGAGAGTAAATGGGAATGTTGTAACGAACTCCCGTTTCATAGTCGTCGCGGCCGTGTCCCGGGGCCGTGTGCACGCAGCCGGTCCCGGCCTCGAGGGTCACGTAGTCGGCCGTCACCAAAAGGGAGTCGCGGCCGTAGAGCGGGTGGAGCGCGACCAGTCCCTCGAACTCCGAGCCTTTAAAGCGGCCCACTATCTCGCGTCCCTCCATCCCCGCGGCCTCGAACACCGAGTTGGCCAGGCCCTCGGCGATAACGTAAACCTCGCCTTTCCAGGCGGCCAGCACGTAGTCGAAATCCGGGTGCAGGGCGATGGCCATGTTGCCGGGTATGGTCCAGGGCGTGGTGGTCCAGATGATGAAGTAGAGCTTGCCCTTTTCCCGGACGATCTTCTTCAGGGCGTCCTTGATTTTGCCGTCCCCGCCTTTGTCCGGGTCCCAGGGAAAGCGGACGTAAATCGAGGGCGACGAATGCACGTCGTACTCGAGCTCGGCCTCGGCCAGGGCCGTCTTGTGGTAAGGACACCACCACACGGGCTTGTCCGCCCTGTACACGGACCCCGCCTTCACGAACTTGCCCAGCTCGCGGGCGATGTTGGCCTCGTAGCGGTAGGTCATGGTCACGTAAGGGTTCTCCCATTCTCCCAGGACCAGCATGCGCTTGAACTCGTCGCGCTGGATATCGATGAACTTCTCCGCGTACCGGCGGCAAAGGCGCCTTTTCTCCGCCGAGTCGACCTCGTCCTTTTTCGCCCCCAACTCGACGTCCACCTGGTGCTCGATGGGAAGGCCGTGGCAGTCCCATCCCGGCACGTAGGGCGAGAGGCGCCCGGCCATGGACTTGCTTTTTACTATCATGTCCTTGATGATCTTGTTCATGGCCGTGCCCAGGTGGATGTTGCCGTTGGCGTAAGGAGGGCCGTCATGCAAAACGAATTTCGGGTCCTTGGCGTGGACCTTTAAAATTTCCTCGTATACCTTGTCTTTTTCCCACCGCTCGACCATTTTAGGTTCGTTTTCACTGAGCTTGGCCTTCATGGCGAAGCTCGTTCCCGGCAGGTTTAACGTGTCTTTATAGTCCATTTTTTCACCTTTATTCATATATCCAATTAGCTTTGTATGTGGTAGCCGCTAAGGGAAACGGCGGTCGGGGCGCGGCCCCCCTACCGCCCCGTCAAGGTAAGAAGGAGCGCGTCAATGACGCGCGGACGGAACTTGCCGTCCGCGTAAGACCTCACCATCCGGTAATGGTTCATGGCCAAATATTTTAACTACAAGAGGGGGTTATGTCAATCGGCAAAATGACCCGGCAAAGGGAAAGGAAAGGAAGCCTCAAATAACCCCCTGAAAATCGGAAACTTTATCATTCCTCTAACGAAAGCCTAATAGGCGTATGGCCCTCGCGGGACCGGCGTTTCGCGTCGATCGATCATGACGGCCGGTTATTGGCGGCTTTTCCGGACCAGGAGACCGTCTTTTTCCGACCACTTGCCAAAGACGTCGCTTCATGTTTATATTTAGGGGCCTTGGCCTGGACCTAATCCCGGCCCTTCTAACCTTTCGGTAACAAGGAGTTGACAGTGCGTATAAAGGACGTCTTAACTCACGGGAATCTCTTCACGATCACGGTCCTTTTTATTGCCTTTCTTTCGGCGGCGCCTCTTAAGGCGACTGAGCCGCGCCGGATTGACCCGGTCATCGTCAAGGGAGACAGACTGGAAAATCTGGCGGGGGTCTTGCCGGAGAGAATTTCCGTTTATTCCTTTCGGTCGGGCCGGTGGGAGGCCATCCCCTTCCAGATAGACGAGAGGATGGAGGTCCAGGCGTACAATACCTGGACCACGCGCCGGACCATTTTGACTTACGCCATGGACTCGGGGCCCAAGGCCGCGTCCGACCCCGATCCTTCTTTCGACCTCAACGACGAGCTGACCTTTATGGCTTCCGGGGCGGGTGACAGGAGCGGCGGTTTTCCGCCCGGGGCCTCCACCTGCGAGGAGATCGAGCTAAAGGAGCCGGATTCGGACGCCCGCTCCTACGTCTACGCCTGCCAGGGAAGCCAGGCCGTTAAATCGGACCTTGCCTACGTCACGGTCAACGGTCCCAACGAGATCGAGGGCTCGGGCTACGTGGTGAGTTTTCCCGACGGAAACCCGGTCAACTTCAACGGCTTCCAGATAAGAGACGAGTCCGGGCTTTTGCCGGACCCAATCGACCGCTTCAAAATGGGAGTCAAGGTGAGTCTGTTATGGGGAGTGGCGGGTTATCCTTTGTCCGACGCCGACTTTACCCATTACCTTCGCGGCACGCGGGCCGGTCCCATCCGGGTGATTCGAGAGTTCGAGTCGGTGCTCGAGACCTTTGCGGGAGCGCAGATACGGACCTATAACCACGTTTACTTCTACCCGAGCCATATCGAGTACGAGATGGATTTCAGGGGAGCGGCCAACTGGGGCAAATCGATCAACCGCAGCGACCTGGTCCTGGCCCTCGACCTGGACGAGAACGGACGGGGCATGAGGTTCTATTCCCAGAACAACTCGAGGGGAGAACTGGTTGACGGCCGTACCAACCCCTCCGAGCTTTACATGGATTACGGTCCCACCGAATGGGCGGCCGTTGCGGGGGAAGCGGGCAACATCGTGGTCCACCTTGGCCTGGACTCCCGGACCGACCTTTACAAGGACCTATACTACGCGGACAACGACGACAAGGGGGACCCGCCAGAGGAGGACCCCGGCATGGTGGGCAAGTTCGGATACATCGTCCGGAACATGCAAAAAGCCGGCTTCGATCAATTCCCAGTCAGGTTCGCGGTTTACGGGGAGGCGGGACAATTCTCCGAGCAATCGGTCCGTCCCCTGGTCCAGATGTACGACTCTCCCCTCGAGGTCTCGGTCAACCGCCACGAGTTTCCCGCCGTCAGGCCCAGCGCCGCGGCCGTCCCGGACGACAGGAAGGAAAGGCCTCAGTCGACCTTTGCCGAGCAGCGCTCGAGCTTCGAGTTCACCAGGTTTCTCTCCCCCGGCTTCATCATGGACCCCAACCTTTTGGGGACCGGTCCCGGCGTCAGTTACGTGGACGTTGACTTCCTGAAAACGGGCTCGTCCATGGGCTTCTTCGGCGCCTTTACCGACCGGGGCTACCAGGAGTACGATTTCTGGATGAGCGAGCTTAGGTTCATCGAGGGGGTGGACGCCTTTAAAATCGACGGCTATTACAATTCCTTTCCCGCTTCTCCCTTTTACGGCATCGGCAACGACACCTCGATGAATCATAAGACCTATTACTGGATCATCCAGGAAGGAGCGGCGTTTACCTTTGTCAATTATTTCGGTCGGATTTACGGGGCCGATATCCAGGTTGGCTATCGCCGCGTTTATATCGAGCCCGGCATCGAGCCCATGGGGGAGGACGTTCCCTCCTTCGAGGAGAAGTTCGGCCAGGACGACGAAATCGAGGGTTTCCGCTGGGGCCCCCCGGTTTACGGCCGGAAGGGCGGGTATCACAACGGGGTCGAGGTGTCGCTCTACCGTGACATGAGAAGCGCCCGGTATCTGCCCAAGTTCGGCAACTACCAGGAGTTCACCGTCGAGGCCGTGACCTCGGCCATGGGATCCGACTACGACTACGCCCGGGCCACTCTCGACCTTCGAGGATACTGGCACCCCGATTTCCTCAACCCCATGCCCCTCCTGGACGACGTGGTGGGAGACCGGCGCACCTTCGGCCGCAAGTTTTTCGGACCCAACATGGACAGGACCCTGGCGGGAAGGATACTGCTCACCAGGCTCATCGCCGACGAGATATTCTACGAGGGAGAAAAGATACTGGACGTGCCCTTTTACGAGCTGACTTACATGGGCGACGACGAGAACAACCGGGGATATTCGTCCCGGCGCTTCAGGGACAACGACATGGCAATGGTCAGCCTCGAATACAGGTGGAGGTTCTGGCGCTTCCAGGACGCGGCACTGTTCTGGGACTGCGGAATGGTCATGAACGACATGTTCATGGCCGACAACTGGGAAAACGAGCTCCACCACGGATACGGCGCGAGTTGGAGGATACACGTGCCTCCCCAGATAATCGTTACCCTCGAGCTTGGTTTCAGCGACGAGAACTCGGGCCTCATGTACCAGGCCAACGTGGCTTTCTAGGAGGAAACAATGCCCCGAGCGCAGCTTTTGGAGAGTTGGGTAACCGGCGTTCCGGCCGACCAGATATGGCCCCGGCTCGAGACTTTTTTCGCGGTCCATAACATAAAGAAGGTCGACTCCGGAGAGGGCTACATGCTGGGCGTGCAGGGCTCGCAATTGAAGTTCCGGATGCTCGGCGCCTGGCTGGCCAAGCCCGCGGACTTTCCCAAGAAAATGTCGGTGGCCTTCGAGAGGACCGAGACGGGTCTCATGGTCCACGCCAACATCGAGGAGGACATGGGACCGGGCGTCATGGTCGAGAAGACCAAGACCATATATATGCGCTATTTCCAGGACTGGATGAACGCGCTCAAGGCCACGCTGCCCTGATATTTCAAGCTTTTTGGATGGTTGCCTCGACCCCGCCTTTATCGTTTACCTTAATTTCGGCGTAAGTCTTTCTTGTGGCCACCTTGCCCAAGGAGCCGGGATTGACTATTAAGATCCCCGCCAGATGGAGGATAAGAGGTTCGCGCGTATGGCCGAACAAGGCCACGGCCGCCCCCGCCTCATTTGCCAGCCGAGCCAGTTCACCCAGCTTTTCATCTCGCTTCTCCTCCGAGTCGGAATTTTCAAGGCCCAGTTCGTGGCCGTGAACGGCGTAGAACTTTACCCCGCCGGACTCGAAGATAAGCTCGTCGCGAAGGTCAGGGCAACCGGGGAACTCGTCGTTACCGCGAAGGCCCACCACGTCCACGCCGTGCTCGGCAGCCAGGGCCACGGCGTCGAGAAGACTGTCGCCCAGATGAATGACGTGGTCCCATGGGCCGCGCTCGCGAATAACGGAGGCCGCCATGCCGGATTCTCCCCCCGTGTCGGACATGACAAGTAAACGCATCGATCGTTAAAGAATATCACGGACCTTAAAAAGCGCCAACCAACGGGTCATGGCTAATACTTAAATCTCAATATTTTCAGGCCATGAACCTGGACCGCGTTGGTCCACTCGTGGGGCATTGCCGGGCAATAAAAGTCTTCGTGGCACAGGCTTTGCTCATAATGGTGAACTAAGGATAAAACCAGGTCATGAAGACGAGTAATAAAAAACGCGAATCAAACGGAAAAAAGTTATCGGACTTAGCTCCCCCGTTTCGTAAAAAGGTTTGTAATTCATACGGGATGGGCGAAATTAAGCGCGAGCCATGGCCGTTCCCTGGTTCCGTGGTTTTCCCGTTTTTCCCCATGTCCGCTTTATCCCATTTTAAGAAATATAAGATTTTTCTTTCTCTTATAAGGGAAATTAACCATCGCCTCTCCAGCAAGCCATTTGGAGAGTTGAGAATATTATCATTTTATTTCAAAAGCTTAGACTTGACGCCTCGAGCTTTCCCCCAAAGCGGGAAGAAATTGACGCGAGAGGGAATTTTTCTCCCGACCGCCATGGTTAGTTTTTCCGCCGGAGACTTGGGAGCGGAAATCACATAATGACCTGAATTTAACAAACTTTCAGGGAGAGATATATGGACCTTAACGAAATTGCGGCATTGATCGTGGGAATAGGACCCGAGGACGAGGATGAACTAAAAACCCTGGCTTCAGGGCTGGAGAAGTTTGTCGAATCGGATAGCGTCTCGGAGCGGAAAAAGGAACTGGCCCAGGAAGCGGTTCGAGCGATATCCTCAATCCTGTCCGGAGAGAGCGGGGATTCGACTCAAATCTTTGACGACCTTTTGCTCATTATAGAGAGAATGCAAGAACCGGATGACGTTTCGCCATCCGGCGAAAGCGAGGTCGGCGTATCCGGGGAAGATGAAGAGATAGCTTCTCCCGAGCTTATCGAGGAGTTCATCAGCGAATGCACGGAGCATTTCCAGAACATCGAGCAGGGACTTCTCGAATTGGAAAGCGATCCCGAGGATGCCGAGGCCCTGGGCAAGACCTTCAGGGCTTTTCATACAATCAAAGGATCGGCCGGCTGGCTGGGTCTTTCGGACATACAGTCCCTGTCGGCCAAGGCGGAGGACCTCCTCGAGTGCGCCCGCTCGGGCCAGGTCAAACTGGCGGGCGTAAACGCCGACCGGGCCTTCCAGATGACCGACCTTTTGAAAAACGCTATTTTCGCGCTCAATTACGGCGAAGAACTCGATAAGGAAGACAATCCGGAAGAAGGCCTTGAAGCTTGCGATCGGCCGGACGCCGAAGAAGAAGCCGTCCAGCCCATGGAATCGTCGGCGTCGTCCGAGGAAGAGTCGGATGAGCCAAAGGCCGAGTCTTCTCCCGAGGCGGAGGATACCCCGGCCGAGGAGGACGACGAGACCATTCCTCCCGACGAGGTCATCGACGACCCCGAGCTTTTGACCGAGTTTATAAACGAGTCTTTGGACCATATTAGCCAGTCCGAGTCGGCCCTTCTTTCCCTCGAGACCAACCCCGAGGACATGGAGGCGATCAACGCGGTCTTCCGCGCCTTTCACACCATGAAGGGGACCTCCGGTTTCCTGGGGCTGAACGCCATTCAACGGTTGGCCCACAGGGCCGAGAACCTGCTCGACCGCGCCCGTAACGGCGAGATAAGGATAGTGGGCGGATACGCGGACCTGGCCCTCGAGTCAGCGGACATGCTCAAAAACATGATCAGCGAACTCAAGGAATGCCCGCCCGGCGAGCCTCCCCTGCGCCCGGAGGGGCTGATGACGCTGATCGAGCACCTGACCGAGCCCGAGGACCACGGCGTAAACGAGTGCACGGGCCTCGAGATAAGCGGCGCGCCCCGCGTGGGCGATCTCCTTATCGCCGCGGGCAAGATAACTCAGAGCGAGGTGGATGAAGTAGCGAGGAACGCCAGGGGCAAAAAACTGGGCGAGGCCCTGATCGAGTCGGGCAAGGTAACGGCGGCCGACGTGGCCCATGCCCTGCGCATGCAAAAAAAGATCAACGACCCCGTCTGCCGGCGGGACTCCGGCGGCTCGGGGTCCGCTATCATGCAAAAACGGTCCGCCGTCCAGGCCGACGTGTCCGTGCGCGTGAGCACGCTCCGGCTGGACACGCTTATCAACACGGTGGGCGAGCTGGTTATTACCCAGGCCATGATCGCCCAGAACGGTTACGTAACAAGCGACGCTGACAGGAACCTGACCAGAAACGTAATGCGCATGAACAAAATCACGCGCGAGCTTCAGGACCTTTCCATGTCCATGCGCATGGTGCCCTTGAAGGGGACCTTCAGCAAGATGGCTCGCCTGGTTCGCGACCTGGCTCGGAAGAGCGGCAAGTCGGTCAATTTCGTAACCGAGGGCGAGGACACGGAGATCGACCGGAACATGGTCGAGGCCCTTAACGACCCTCTGGTCCACATGGTACGGAACGCCGTGGACCACGGCATCGAGCAGCCCGATGTCAGGACCGCCGCGGGCAAGCCCTCCGGCGGCAGGCTGGTATTGCGGGCCTACCACGCCGCCGGCAACGTGATCATCGAGCTTCAGGACGACGGCAAGGGCCTGGACAAGGAAAAGATCATTAAAAAGGCCGCGGACAAGGGCCTGATCGAGTCGAAAAAGGACCTGTCCGAGGCCGAGATATACAAGCTGATCTTCGCTCCCGGCTTCTCGACGGCGGACAAGGTAACGGACGTTTCGGGCCGGGGCGTGGGCATGGACGTGGTCAAGAAGAACATCGAGTCCATGCGGGGCCGGGTCGAGGTCAACTCGGCCAAGGGGCAGGGATCGACCTTTCAGATACGAGTGCCCCTGACCCTGGCCATCATAGACGGAATGCTCCTGCAGGTGGGGACGGAGCATTACATAGTTCCCACCTTGAACGTGAACCAGGCTTTTCGGCCCGAGGCCTCGGCCCTCTCCACCGTGCAGGGAAGGGGCGAGATGGTCATGCTGCGGGGCAACTTGATTCCCGTGTTCCGGCTCCACCGCATGTTCGAGGTGGAGAACGCCAAGGAGGAACCCACCGACGCCCTGCTCCTGGTGGTCGAGCACGAGGGAAGGATGGCGGCGCTTCTGGCGGACGAGCTTTTAGGCCAGCAACAGGTAGTAATTAAAAGCCTGGGCCGGGGTCTGGGCAAGATAGAGGGCGTGTCCGGGGCCGCCATCTTGGGTGACGGAAGGGTCGGCCTCATCCTGGACATAGCCGGCGTGCTTAGTATAGCTCGCGGCGACTCGGCCATCGAGGCCGCGTAATAAAGATAATAAAAAAGGGCGGCAAGGACCGCCCGCATCGGACAAGGAGGAATGAAAATGAGTCAGACAACGGCGGCGGCCGAGGCGATCGAGGCATCGAGAAACCTTGGAGGCAAGTACCTGACCTTCATGCTCGGCAAGGAGGGATACGGCCTGGAAATCCTGAAGGTGAGGGAGATAATCGGCATGATGGACATCACGTCCGTTCCCCGCACTCCCGAGTTCGTCAAGGGCGTAATCAATCTTCGCGGCAAGGTCATCCCCGTCATCGAGCTCCGTCTCAAGTTCGAGATGGAAGCCGTCGAGAGGACCGAGCAGACCTGTATCATCGTTGTGGACGTGATGGGCGTGGAGATGGGGATCATCGTGGACCAGGTGTCCGAGGTGCTGGATATTTCCGGGGAGGACATCGAGGAAGCGCCGAGGTTCGGCATGGAAATCGACACCAATTTCATTCTCGGCATGGGCAAGCAGGGGGGAAGGGTAACCATACTTCTCGATATCGGCAGGGTCCTGACGGGAGGAGAACTGGATTCACTTAAGGCCATGACGTGATCGGTTTAACTACGTTAAGGGCAAAATCATCGAGTTAGGATTTCACAAGGAAGTTAATAAAAGTATCGCGCGCCCGCTAATATCGAAAAGACCATGGACCCATTAATAAAATTCAGGGAGTTTTGACATGTTAAATAAAATTTCACTTAAGGCAAAGATGATCCTGGTAGGGATCGTCCTTACCGCCTTGCCCTTGATCGCGGTGGGGGTCATGGTAGCAAAACAAAACCGACAAATGAGAGACGCGGCCCAAGAGGAGAGCGAGATACTGGCCTACTCCGACCTGGACCACGTGGCCAGGGGCGTGTACGCCATGTGCAAGTCCGCCCAGGAAGTGCTCGACCAGACCATGCTGTCGAACCTGAACGTGGCGCGGGACATATTCAACCGGGAGGGCGGGGTCGGCTTTGCCGCCGAGACCACCGCCTGGGAGGCGAAGAACCAGTTCTCGGGCCAGAAAACCAACGTGACGCTTCCCACCATGACGGTGGGCGGCGCGAGGCTCGCGCCCAATTTCGATCTTGCGGCCAGGTCGCCCGTGGTTGACGACCTCAAGGACATGGTCGGAGGAACCGCGACCATTTTCCAGCGCATGAACGAGTCCGGAGACATGCTGCGCGTTTGCACAAACGTGGAGACCCTCGAGGGCAAGCGGGCCGTCGGAACTTACATCCCGGCGGCCAATCCCGACGGTACCCCCAACCAGGTGGTTCAAACCCTGCTTAAAGGCGAGACCTACAAAGGCAGGGCCTTCGTGGTTAACGACTGGTACGTCACGGCCTACGAGCCGATCAAGGACTCGTCGGGTGACGTCGTCGGCGCGCTTTACGTGGGCGTTAAACAGGAGTCGGTGGGGAGCCTTCGCGAGAGCATAATGAACGCCAAGGTCGGCAAGACGGGCTACGTGTATATTTTGGGAGCCAAGGAAGGCCAAAAAGGTCATTATGTCGTTTCCTACCAGGGCAAGCGCGACGGAGAGGACATTTACGACGCCCAGGACGCCTCGGGCGCGTACTTTATAAGGGAGATAGTTGACAAGGCCCTGGCCTTGGGTTCCGACCAGATAGCTGAACAGAAATACCCCTGGATAAACGAGGGCGACCCGGAGCCAAGGATGAAAGTGGTCCGGATAATGTATTTCGAGCCCTGGGATTGGGTCATTGGAGTCGGCTCTTACGAAGAGGAGTTCTACCAGGCCAGGAACAGGCTCACGGAAATATCCCGGCGGGGCAACCTGGTCCTTATTGGCATATCGGTTTTAGCCTTTCTCGGGGCGGCCGGCATCTGGTACCTCATATCGAGGTCCATCGCCAATCCAATTGGAAAAGTCATCGAGTCTTTGAGCTGCGCCTCCGTGCAGTTGACCGACGCCTCCGCTCAGATTTCCTCCGGCAGCCAGAACCTGGCGCAAGGCTCGTCCGAACAGGCGGCCGCGGTCGAGGAAACGACTTCCGCCCTGGAGGAAATGTCCTCCATGGTCAAGCAAAACGCGGCCAACGCCCAGCAGGCCAATACCCTTTCCGACGAGGCGGTCAAAATGATCGAGAACGGAAGAGGTTCCATGGAAAAGCTCCTGGGCGCCATCGGCCAGATCAAGTCCAGCGCGGACCAGACGGCGAAAATCGTCAAGACGATCGACGAGATAGCCTTCCAGACCAACCTTTTGGCCCTTAACGCCGCGGTCGAGGCCGCCAGGGCCGGAGACGCCGGCAAGGGGTTCGCCGTGGTGGCGGAGGAGGTGAGGAACCTGGCCCAGCGGTCCGCCGAGGCGGCCCGAAACACCGCCGCTCTCATCGAGGGATCGATCGGCAACACCGACAACGGCGTGAGCATGGCCGGCGAGGCGGCCCAGGCCCTGGATAAAATCGCCGGACACTCGATAAAAGTAAGCGAGCTGGTCTCGGAGATAGCCGCCGCCGGCAACGAGCAGGCCCAGGGCATAGACCAGATGACCACGGCCATGAACGAGGTCGACTCGGCCACCCAGCAAAACGCGGCCAACGCCGAGGAATCGGCCTCGGCGGGCGAGGAACTGGCAGCCCAGACCCAGGAACTGGACGCCATGATCGTCGAGTTGACGAGAATCATCCAGGGAAGGATTAACGCGGAATCGGAAAAGAAAGCCGTCGCGTTCTCGGAAAAGTCCAAATCATGCGGGACCCAGGCTCACGCCGGGTCCGGTTATGGCTGGGCTGAAACGAGTTCGCGCCGGCCCGACTCCCGAAATCGGGGAAAAAGGAACTCAACCGACCCGTCGGCGATGATCCCTCTTTCACCGGAGGAGGAAAACGCGGCCTTTTCGGACTTTTAATAGCCGGGAGCGAAAGTTTGTACACTAAAAACGGCAATAAACGCGGTGGACGCGGATGAATCTTTTTCCCCACCAGCACCAGGACCTGTCCGACGCGCAGCTCGTCAAGATAGCCTCCATGGTCAGGGCCGCCAGCGGCATCAACCTGAACGTGGGCAAAAAGGAACTCGTCAAGACCCGGCTATTAAAGCGGATGCGCAGCCTGAAGCTGGCCACCTTCAGGGATTATCTCGATTATCTTGGCGGCGACAATTCGGGTTCCGAGTTCATGGCCATGCTCGACGTGATCACCACCAATCAGACCAGCTTCTTCCGTGAGGTCGATCATTTCGATTATCTTGCCCGCGAGGCCCTGCCCCGTTTTGAAAAAGAGAAGGGCCCCGCGGGCAAGCTCCGAATCTGGAGCGCCGGGTGCAGCACCGGCGAGGAGCCCTATACCATCTCCATGGTATTGAACGAGAAGCTTGCCGGCCTTGGCTCATGGGACGCCAAAATACTGGCCACCGACCTGGCCCCGACGGTCCTTGCCCGGGCGCGCGCGGGACTATATGGATGGGACCGGCTCCAGTCCGTGCCCCCCCCTCTCCGGAACAAGTATTTCGATCTCGTGGGCCGAAGGCGCGACGGGCGGTTCACGGCAAAGGACAATATCAGATATTTGATAAGGTTCGCCAAGCTCAATCTGATGGAACCCTGGCCCATGAAAGGCCCCTTCGACGTAATTTTCTGCAGGAACGTGATGATCTACTTTGAAAAGGAGACCCAGGCCCGGCTGGTAAACCGCTATTTCGATATCCTTCGTCCAGGCGGCTTGCTTTTTATCGGGCACTCGGAGAGTCTCACCGGCGTAAGTCACGGCTTCAAGTACATAAGGCCCACGGTGTATCTTAAGCCCTAGGGCCCGGGGAACGAGACATTGAAACACATCGTTGGAGTCGCTGAAATGAAAACGTCCGGCAGCGCGGGCGACGTTATCGTCACTCACGCCCTTGGAAGCTGCCTGGGGATCGCGGTTTTCGATCCCGCGGCCGGGGCGGGAGGCATACTTCACGTCATGCTGCCCAACTCGAGCGTTAACCCGGACAAGGCCAAGCTGAACCCCGCCATGTTCGTGGACACGGGCGTGCCCTTTTTCTTCAAGAAGCTCTACGAGCTTGGAGTCGATAAAAAAAGCGCCGTGATCAAAGTGGCCGGCGGGGCGGCGGTGGGCCAGGGCAAGGATTTTTTCGCCATCGGCAAGAGAAACTTCGGCATGCTGCGCAAGTTGTTCTGGAAGAACGGAATCATAATCTCGGGTCAGGACGTGGGCGGGAACATAGCCCGTACCATGTACCTTGACGTCAGCGACGGCCGCGTTTGGCTTACGTCCAACGGCCGGGAGTGGGACCTATGATCGGACCTATTAAACCTGAGGACGTCGAGAGCCTGAAGCCCATGCCCGCCTCGGTCTTGAGCCTGGCCCGGGTCGCCACCGACCCCGACTCGAGCCTGGCCGAGATAACGCGGATCATCGAGCTTGACGAGGCCCTTACCGCCAACATACTGAAAATGGCCAACTCGGCCTGGTCCAGCTCGCAAAAAAAGATCGACACGGTCAGGGCGGCCGTCATCAGGATGGGCTCGGGCAAAATACTGAGGATGGCGGTGGGACGCTCGATCGGTCCGGCCATGGAGTCCGGCCTGCCCGGATACGCCCTCGGCGAGCACGAGCTGTGGAGGCACAGCGTGGCCGCGGCCCTGGCGGCCGAGCACATGGGGGCCCACGCCAAGGCCGATATCCCTGCGGCGGCCTTTACGGCGGCGCTTCTGCACGACATTGGAAAGCTGCTCTTAAGCCGGCACATAAACGCGGAAACGATCTCGAGAATTTTGGAGATGGCCGAGTCGAAAAAGGTCTCCTACGTGGAGGCCGAAAGAGAAGTCGTCGGCGCCGACCACGCCCAGGTGGGAGGGGCCATCGCTCGGCAGTGGAAGTTTCCCGAGCCCCTGGTCAGGGCCATCGAGCTTCATCACGATCCCGACCAGGAGCCGGATTCGCTGCGGGACGCGGTTCACGTGGCCAACACGGTGGCCAAGTTGGTTGGAGTTGGACTTGGAAGCGAGCAGATGTACCTCAAGGTCAGCGACGCGGCGCCCCAGCGCCTTGGCATGTCGCCGGCCGGGCTCGAGGCCCTCTGCGCCAGGGTCCAACTGGAATTGGATCAGGCCGAAACACTATTCATGGGAAAAGAAAATGGCGATTAACGTACTGGTAGTGGACGACAGCTCGACCATGCGCTCCATGGTGAAAAAAACCCTCAAGATGAGCGGGACACCCATCGGAGAGTTTCACCAGGCCGAAAACGGGCTCGAGGGCCTCGAGGTGCTCGAGCGGGAATGGATCGACCTGGTGCTGGTCGATATCAACATGCCCGTCATGAACGGCATGGAAATGATCGACAAGGTAAGGGAAAAGCCCGAGTTCGCGAGCCTGCCCATCGTGGTCATCTCCACAGAGTCGAGCGCCACGCGGATAGAGGAAGTGCACGCGAAGGGAGTCGAGTTCATACACAAGCCCTTTACTCCCGAGCATTTCCGAGCCATCGTCAAGAAGCTGATAGGAGACGCGTAATGGACCCCTCACCCGAGATTCTCGAGAGAGTTGGACGGGAGGTCCTCGAGACCATGGCCTTCATGTTCGTCATGCCCGGCATGGAATCGGAGGAGGAAAAAGGCCCCTACTCGACCGTCCTCGTGGAATTCAGCGGGCACGCCAAGGGCCTTCTCGTTTTACAGATGCCCGATGAAATCCTGCCCGAGCTGGCCGCCAACATGTTGGGCGACGACGAGGCAGAACCCGAGCCCGGGCAGCAAATGGACGCCCTGGGCGAGCTGGCCAACGTCATATGCGGGAACCTCCTGGCCGAGATGGCCGGACCCGAGCCCGTGTTCGACCTGGTCTCTCCCGTGATAATTACCGACGTCTCCGAGCTCGAGAAAAAAATCGGCTCGGGCAAAAAGACCCGGGCCTTTCTGCCCCTCGAGGAAGGATGGGTCGAGTTGGCGCTCGTGCTTCTGGACTGAAATTAGGGCGCAAGTTTTAAAAGGAGCTCAATCTTGATCAAGGTGCTGATAGTAGACGACTCCGCCGTCGTCAGGAAGATACTGTCCGAGAAACTGGCCCAGGTGGACGACGTCGAGGTGGTGGGAACGGCCACCGATCCTTACATAGCCCGGGACAAGATAGTGAACCTCAAGCCCGACGTCATCACGCTGGACGTCGAGATGCCCCGCATGGACGGCATAACTTTTCTGGGCAAGTTGATGAAACACCATCCCATGCCGGTGATCGTGGTCAGCTCTCTTACTCCAAAGGGAAGCTCGATGGCCATCCAGGCGCTCGAGCTGGGAGCTATCGAGGTCATCAGCAAGCCCGGTTCGGCCTATACGGTAAGCGAGATATCGGACCTGCTGGTACAGAAAATCCGGGCCGCCGCCGGGGCGCGCTTCTCCCGAAAGGACCCGTCGGCCGACCGGAAGCCAAAGCCGCTCGTCATCAAGAACCAGCTTCAAACCACGAACAAAATCCTGGCCATCGGCGCCTCAACCGGCGGCACCGAGGCCATAAGGAAAGTGCTCCAGGCCCTGCCCGCCATGACGCCCGGCGCGCTCATCGTCCAGCACATGCCCGAGCATTTCACCACAGCTTTTGCCCAGCGTCTTAACGAAACCTGCCAGATGGAGGTGGCCGAGGCCCTGGGCGGTGAAATCATGAGGCCCGGCCTGGCCCTTATAGCCCCGGGCAACAAGCACATGCTCGTCTTCCGTAGCGGGGCCCAGTATATAGTCCAATTAAGAAACGGGCCGCCCGTATTTCATCAGAGGCCCAGCGTCGAGGTGCTCTTCAACTCGGTGGCCAAGCACGTGGGCGTCAACGCGGTGGGCGTGCTTCTTACGGGCATGGGCGCCGATGGTGGGAAAGGACTTCTCAATATGAAGAACGCCGGCGCCCGTACCATCGCTCAGGACGAGGCCACCTGCGTGGTTTACGGCATGCCCAAGGTGGCGGTCGAGTTGGGGGCCGCGGACAAGGTGCTTCCAATTGATAGAATTCCCGAGGGAATCTTCGAGGCTTTTAACGCCCTGGGCATGAAAGAGGCCGTTTAAGCGACTTTTTCAAGCGCCCTTTTCGAGTCCCCCGATTCGAGACAAAAAAAGAGAATTTTTGGCGCCCGTAATGCATAAAACAAATTCAATGAAAATCGAAAAAGGCAAGGCAAAACGCGATAGATTTTGCGGAAAAAAATATTGACGGGGGTATGTGATGAAGATACTGATAGTTGACGACAGCAAGGCAATGAGGATGATAGTAAAACGCACGCTGCGCCAGGCCGGACTGGGCGACCATGAGGTTATCGAGGCGGGCAACGGGGCCGAGGCCCTGAACGCCATCTCGGCCTCGAAACCCGACGTGGTGCTCTGCGACTGGAACATGCCGGAGATGAACGGTATCGAGCTTCTCGAGAAACTGAACGAGAACGGAAAGAAGGTCAAGTTCGGTTTCGTGACCAGCGAGGGCACGCCGGAAATGCGCGAGAAGGCCAAGGGCGCGGGGGCCCTGTTTTTTATTTCCAAGCCCTTTACCGCCGACACCTTCCAGGAAGCCCTTAACCCGGTGATATCATGAGTTCCAACGGCATATCCATAAGGGACTGGCTGGACAGCATGGTCGAGGCCATGAACGAGTTGGCCCCCACTACCCTCGGGTTCGACGACGTGGAGGTCAAGGAGATAAAGGAGGTCTTTCCCGTGGGCATGTCCGGCGCCTATATCGCGCTGGTCAGCATGGACTCGTCCCTGCAAATCGGCCTCGTGTCCGAGCCCAAGGGATGCGAAACCCTGGCCCTCTCGCTTATGGGAATGGAACCGGGAGAAGAAGAGCTTTCCGAGCAGGACATAGCCGACTCGGTGGGAGAGATAATAAATATCCTGGCCGGGATGATAAAGCGACAGATGGCGAAAAAAATTAACGCCGTCAACCTCGGCTTGCCTATATTCATCAACGGGCACATCGAGCCGAGGCAGCGGCAGGAAACGGGAGTGGCCGAGGTTAAAATCGGCCCGGTAGACGCCCAGCTCCTTGTGCTGAGGGAGGCGGAGTAATAAGGGGAGGATCGAAATGACGGCGGCGTTGACATATCCCATGCCCATGCCCGAGACCATCACCAGCCTGCTGGCCGATCTTCTGGGCAAAAAAGTGATGGCCAATAAGGGAAAGCCCATCGCCATGGCGCCGGGCGGGGCCATAGCCATGTGTATTTTCGTGGAAGACGAAACGAAAAACCCGGTGGCGCTGTTGATATGCGACCTGGCCATGGCCGGGTTCACGGGCGCCGCCCTGGCCCTTATACCGCCGGACGCTGGCAAAGAGGCCATGCATACGAAAACCCTGCCCCCCAACATCATGGAAAATTTCCACGAGGTGGTCAATATCGTGGGAGCCAAGGTGTTCAACAGCCCTTACACGCCCCACGTTTCCCTGAGGGAAATAATCGTCGCCCCGTCCAAATTGGCCGGGGAACTGAAACCCCTTCTAACCTCGCCGGGAGCCAAACTCTTTATCGACGTGGCCATCGACGGATACGGGGTCGGCAAACTGGCCCTCCTGGCCGCCTCGAGGTCCTGAGCCGGAAAAATCAATTGTACGCTAACGAAATTTTGACCTGAATATACCAGTTTGAAAATAAAAGGACCGGACCGGACCATGGTCCGGTTTCTTTTCATCATCAGGAATGACCGCTTTCAAGACAAGTGATTTCTTTTCGTTCGGCCGGCCCTTGATAATGATTGCCTGATTTTTTCGCATGGCGAGCGCTCATTGCATAATTGACAAAAACCCTTTCTCAATCACCGATAAAAAGAAACTCCAGCCATGGCCCGAATCATTTATTCCCTTTATAAACGGGGCATTGCAAGATAACAAACGGCGGCACGCTTGTTGCTCATTAATGAATCGTCCGTTCATGTCTGGTTATATAAAAGGCTTTTCAGGACAAAAATATAAACGGGTCAGGGGGTAACGTATATGTCGGGCCGGTTACAGAGCGTGATGATAAATGACTGCAATGACGGTATTGCCTTTATGAAGATGGAAAGCCCTCGGCATATGCCGTGTCCCTCCCTCGAGAGGACGTCATATCCCGGCCTGATCGTGGAGGACGTCAACTATATTGGCGCCTCTTCCGCCATGGAGGAAATATTCGACTTAATCCGCCGGGTCGCGGCCTCCCAAAGCAACGTTTTGGTGGTGGGCGAGAGCGGCACGGGCAAGGAACTCGTAACCAAGGCCATCCATCATTTAAGCCCCCGAAGAAACGGAAGGCTCGTGGCCCTTAACTGCTGCGCCATCCCTCGCGACATGCTCGAGAGCGAGCTTTTCGGACACGTGAAGGGCGCCTTCACCGGGGCCGCCGCGGACAGGGTGGGCCGGTTCCTGATGGCCAAAAACGGGACCCTCATGCTCGACGAGATATCCGAGATGCCCCTCGACCTGCAGGCCAAGCTGCTCCGCGTCATCCAGGAAAAAAAGTTCGAGCCCCTGGGAAGCTGCGATACCGTGCACAGCGACTGCCGTATAGTCGCGGCCACCAACCGCGACCTGGAGGACATGGTCCAGGCCAGGAGCTTCCGTGAAGACCTCTATTACAGGCTGGCCGTCATTCCCATAAACATTCCGCCTCTGCGGGAAAGAGTCGAGGATATTCCCGTTCTCGTCGAGTACTTCCTGGATAAAATGAATCGAGAAAGAGGATGCGCCCTGGCCGGCGTCACCGACGACGCCATGGACCTCATGATGAGCTATTCCTGGCCGGGAAACGTAAGGCAGCTCGAGAACGCCATCGAAAGAGCGGCCGTCCTGAAAGGGAAGGGAATTATCACTCCAAGGGACCTTGGTCCCAGGATCAAGGCCGAAACCTTCGCCGAGCCCGAGACTTTAGCGCCGGCGACGCGAATGAGCTTTCCCGAGGAGGGGATCGACTTCAATCAGGCCCTTAAAGAATACGAGACCTTTCTGATTGGAGAAGCCCTGAGAAGGACCAGCGGAAACAAAAACAAAGCCGCGGGACTTCTCAACCTCAAGCGCACGACCCTGGTCGAGAAGATAAAGCGTCACGGAATCGACGCCTCGGATGACGGCCAGGAGCAGGCCCCGTCAAACTATTGATACCATCCGCTGATTTTCCGCCGTTTACGCGCCGGCTTCAGGATAAGGGACCGGCGCGCCTTTATTCACGCGCCGCCCACCAGTTTTCATCTCCGATATTTTATCTAACGAATACAAATATTTAAGAATTATTTTCCCCGTACTTTCTTATCCTTGATTACAAAGCAAAAACCCATACGGGTGAGGAACGGTAATTGCTCTACTAATATGGCGAGTCTCTAAAATGCGAATTGCATGCAACATACGAGGTCCCCAAATGAATCGCTTAAAAGGCAATTGCCTCTATCTTGTTTTTATACTTGCCCTTTCTTTGTCCCCCGCTTCTTTTTCCCGGTCCGCCGGCCAGGCCGACGAGGGCGAGACGGTGTTAAGCCTCGAGGTGGATAAAAAGACGCGCTGCAAGGCCTATGGCCCCGACGATAAAGGCTGGGTGACGGTCAACCTGAGCGACGTTCCCGGCGAGGCCTCGAGACGGTTAAGACGCTCCGATTCCGACCTGGTGGAGGGCATGCTTCACTATTCCCCCGGCGAGGGAAAACTGAAAATCAAGATCAAGCTGTCCTCGAGCGACGCGAAGATATCCTATGCCATGCTCGACAATCCGCCAAGGGTCGTTCTGTACGCCCTCGAGCCGCCCGACCCTGACGCTCCTCTTCCCGAGCTTAAGGAGGAAGACGAAAAGATTCTTTCCTCCTTCCGCTTCGATCCGGGAACCGATGATGACGACGTGGACGAATCCCTCGACCAAGAAGGAGACGAGCCTTCCATCGACGACCAGGGCTACGAGATTCTGACCTCTCACGCCCTGGCGGTCCAGCCCCTGCTCATCCCCCACGTTTCCGGTCCCTATGAGTTCAGCGACTCCGAGGAAGGGCGAAAGCTGGCCGAACTGGCGTCGGAGCTCGATACCGGCTCTCCCGACAAGGCGGTGGAAATTTATAACCGTCTCAATGAGGTCGAGGCCAAGGAGCTTTTCGACCGGGAATCCCTGGCCTTCATGACCGCCGAGGCCGCCGCCCGGGCGTGTCATCGTAACGGCAAATGCCGCGACGCCGCCGATATGTACGAAAGAGTGCTCAGTTGGTATCCCGAGTCCAACCTCGCGTCCTCGGGCCTGGTCAACCAGGCTATTACTTACCTCGATCTGGGCATAGCCCCCGTCGCCCACGGCCTGGCCGCTCGGGCGGCGCAAAACGAAAAGGACAAGCCCGACCCCGACCGGGCTGTCATCTGCCGGGCGGGCACGGTTATCGGCGAGTCGCTCATGAGGATGGGCAAATTCGGGGACGCGGCCCGCGCTTTCGACTTGACTTCATCCCAGCGCTCCTGTGAGGACGACAGGGGCTGGGACATGGCCCGCATGGCCGAGGCCCTTACCAAGGCGGGAAATTACCGCGAGGCCTGGGACGCCGTCAATAACGTCGAGGAGTACTATCCCGAAATAATAGGGGAGTCCATTCACTGGGACGTGCATAAAGGGGAGGCCGCCTTCCAACTGGGATACGTCGAGGAGGCAAATAAGGCCTTTGCCCGCTATCTCGATTCCGGAGCAGAGAAGGAAGGCCGGTCCTTTGCCCTCATGCGGCTGGGAGATTTGGCCAGGACCCTCGAGGGACAAGAACAAGCCGACGAATATTATAAAAGGTGCTACGAGGAATTCCCCGGTACCTGCGGCGGCTGCGCCAGTCTGCTCAAGCTGGCAAGGGCACGGATTGGTGAAAAAGGCGGCAAGTCCGGCTTTAACGCCGCCATGGAATACCTTGATCACGCCCAGCGGACCTGCCCGGGCAAAGACTATCTTCCCGACATCCTTTATCGGCGCGGAGTGGCTTATTACTCGCAAGGACAATACGAGGAAACCTTGACCGCCTTTAACGAGGCCATGGCTCATTATTCATCGGAGGACCTGGAGGGCCGCATCTTGAAGGAGGGTCCTCGCGTGGTCGGCGAGTATATCGAGCAGGTCAGGAAAGCGGGCATGCACGGCAAGGCCGTTTGGGCTTACGAGACTTTCCCGGATTTCCTGCCCGAGGACGCCATAAACGAGGTGGCCGATTCGCTGAACCGTCTGTCCGCCAACGTGGCGGCGGAGGAACTTCTCGAGGACGCCATCGAGACGGACTTCGACAACTTCGATTATGAGAGGGCCATGGTCCTGTTAGCCGAGTCGTTGCTCCAGTCCGACCGGATCGAGCGGGCCCGGCAAATATCTCAAAAATACCTTGAAATCTTTCCCGCGGGCGAAAGGGTGCATAACGCGAAATGGGTCCTGGCCAGGTGCGACGAGATGGACGGCAACTTGCAAAGCGCCATCGAGAATTACCGGTTCGTCCTAATTTCCTCCAGCGAGTACGGCCAGTGCGAGCTTTTGGTCAGCGTGGCGGCCGCCCATTTCGGAAACAAAAGCCCCCGCGAGGCTCTGGCCTATTACGACCGCGCCCTCGCCGGGACGTGCGATCCGGAGAAAGAGGACGGCCGCTACGACGACGCGCTTTACGGAAGGGCCGAGGCCTTAAGAAAGCTGGGCCGGCAGTCGGAGGCGGTCCGGGCCTATGGCAAGGCCCTGAAGAAAAACCCGGATCACCCGATGGCCCAGTTCGCCAGGCTGCACCTGGCCGACGGGTTGGCCCAAACAGGAAACGCCGATGAGGCGAATAAAAAATACCGGGAAGCGGCCTCTTCATCGGACCCCCTGGTCGCCGAGTTGGCCAAGGAAAGGAGTCGGATTTGCGAGCTCAAGCAAAAGTACGCTTGGATGGAAAAGTACTGATAATGAAAAATTCATCCAGCGAGCCGAGCGCCCCGGCGGACCTTGAAACCAAGGCCGCCCGGGCCCTGGCCCAAGGTCCGGGTCTCGAAAAACTGGCCGAGCTGATCGACAACTTCAACCGGACGGGCAAGGAACTCGAGACAAGGTACGCCAAGCTGGAGGAAAAGCTCCGGCGCATGGAGGGAGAGCTTCAGGAAAAAAACCGGCAGATCGCGAGCATCGATGAGGAAAGGCGATCGACTCTCAGCTTCTTGAACCATCTTCTCGATACCATGCCCACCGGGCTTCTCGTCATGGGAAGGGACGGAAAGATCGAAAGCTTCAACCAGGCCGCGGCCAGGATGCTGGGGCCGGACATGGCCAAGGGCAACGGCGCCGTGGAAGCGGCGGCCCAATTGATTAAAAAAAGGGTGTTCGAAAGCGCGGGCCCGGCGGAAGCCGGCGTTAAAGAGATAACCTATCGAAGGGACTCGGCGCCCACCCGAAGACTCTCCTTTTCATGGTCCACCCTTAATCGGAGCGGCTTGGGAAATAAAGGCGCCCTCATACTGGTGACCGACGTGACCGAGGCCAGGAAACTCCAGGAAAAAATCGAGCGCGATAGAAGACTGGCCGCCATCGGCGAGATGTCGGCTCGGATAGCCCATGAAATCAGGAACCCGCTGGGGAGCCTCACCTTGTTTCTATCCATTATCGAGGCCGAATGTAAGGACATGGAAAGGTGCCAAAAGCCGTTGAAATATCTTGCCTCCTCCGTGGAAAACATGGACCGGCTCATTACGGAACTCCTTGACTTTTCCAAACCCATGGAGCCGGAAATCGAGACGGTCAAACTGGTAGAGGCGGTAAGCGACTGCCTGGCCATGGTGGCAAGGGCTGCGGAGATAAAGAACGTGAAAATCGAGGCCACATCGGATGAAAATCTCGAGGTCAAGGCTGATTCAATACTGCTTAAGAGGGCGTTATTGAATTTAATTTTAAACGCTCTCGATATCGTGGGCAAAGATGGAAAAATTAAAATTCTGGCAAGGAAAACCGGGTTCGACAAAGTGGCGATCTCGGTGATCGACAATGGACCGGGCATGAGCGCCGAGGTGAAAAAAGACATCTTCGAGCCTTTTTACACTACCAGGCAGCAGGGAACGGGCCTGGGCCTGTCCATTGTAAGGCGCATTGCCGAGGCCCACGAGGGATCGGTCAGGGTCCATAGCCTGCCCGGGGCGGGCGCGGCTTTCAGCCTGATCATTCCCCGCTGATTAGCCGGTCTTGGGAGGAAAGATGGCTCAGGAAAAAAAGATTATGGTAGTTGACGACGACGAGGCCATGAGGGCGGCCCTCTTTGCCGCCCTGTCCAGGCAGGGACACGAGGTCGAGATATTCGATAATGGAGAAGACGCGCTCAAGTCCCTTGGCCCCGGCTCGCGGGACCTGGTGATATCGGACGTTAAAATGGCCCCCATGGACGGCATGGAGTTCCTGGGCAAGTTGAAGAAAAAAGTCCCCGACATGCCCGTTATCATGATCACCGCCTTCGGCACCGTGGCCATGGCCGTGTCGGCCATGAAAAAGGGCGCCAGCGATTTTCTCTTAAAGCCCTTCAGCCTGGACGACCTTGACGCCTGCGTGCAAAGGGCCGTCACGAGCCGGACCCTGGAGGAAGACGCCGGGACGGAAGGCTCCAAGATCGTGACCGGGGACCCCGCCTTTTCCGGTCTTATCAAGGTGGCCGACAGGGTGGCCGCCAGCAAGGCCACCGTCCTCATCCTGGGCGAGTCGGGCACGGGCAAAGAACTCCTGGCCAGACGGGTCCACCAAAAAAGCGGAAGGGACCCGCTCATCGCCGTCAACTGCGCGGCCATTCCCGACAACCTCCTTGAAAGCGAGCTTATGGGATTCGAAAAAGGGGCCTTCACCGGGGCCGTGAAAACCAGGATCGGAAAATTCGAGGCCGCCGGAGGTGGGACCATACTCCTCGACGAGGTGGGAGAACTATCGCCCATGCTGCAGGCAAAACTACTTCGCTTGCTCCAGGAGAAAGTGGTGGAAAGGCTGGGCGGAGACCATACCATCCCCGTCGACGTCAGGGTGATCGCCACCACGCACAGGAACCTGGCGACCATGGTCCAGGAGGGAGAGTTCAGAGAGGACCTTTATTACCGGCTGAACGTTATTCCCCTTACCATACCTCCCCTTCGCGAGAGGCCATCGGACCTCATGCCCCTGGCCGAGCATTTTCTCGATTTATACACTGAAAGGGAGGGTTTGCAAAAACCAAACCTTTCCGCCAAGGCAAAAGAATTTATTGTGCAACACGACTGGCCCGGAAACGTAAGGGAAATGGAAAACAGATTGCAAAGGGCCATACTGCTTTGCCAAAACAATGAAATCTCCGAGGAAGATATTGTTTATGGCTCCGATTTAATTATGGAAAACCATGACGACTTCGACCCGGCCCCCGGCGCCACTATTCGAGATATGGAAACAAAGCTCATTATGGCCACCCTGGAAAGCACGGGCGGCAACCAAACCCAGGCGGCCAAACACCTGGGCATCAGCAGAAGGACCCTGCACAACAAGCTGAAAATTTTGAGGATCGAGACGTAAGGGGAAGGATTTTCCCGTTTAAGGCAATGAAAAACGGGAAAACCAAACCGACCGAGGCGAAAAAGGAGTGAAATAACATGCAATATCAGCAACTTACATTAAGGCACGATGTTTGCTATAAATAAAGCGGGGTGAAAAAAAGATGAATATATCAAATAATTGGCTCAATCCCGGCGGCGTCAGCCTCCTGAAAACGGCCCTCGACCTGTTCAGAGACCGACAAGCCGTCATCGCTTCCAACGTTGCCAACCTCGATACGCCAGGCTACAAGGCCAAGCGGCTCGACTTCCAGAGCAGCCTCAGGGCCGCCGTGGAAGCGGAAAGGTCGGACGGCCCCCTCCCCTCGGGCAAGCTCGAGGTCAATCCCATCCTCAGCGAGGTCGAGGGACCGGCCGGACCGGACGGGAATACCGTCTCGCTCGAGAGGGAAATGGCGCTCATGAATAAAAACGACGTGCTCTATAAATCCTCGGTCGAGTTGATCTCGAAAGAACTCGACCTGCTGGCGGCGGCCGTTTCGGGAGACGTGAGATGAACTTCTTTACCGCGCTCGATATCAGCGCCTCCGGTCTGTCGGCCCAGCAGACCCGGCTTAACGTATCATCCTCGAACCTTGCCAACATGGAAAGCACCAGGTCTCCCGAGGGCGGTCCCTACAAAAGGCGGGAGGCCGTCTTCGCGGCGACCCCGCTCGAGGGCGGCTTCGGCGCGGCCCTTCACTCGGCCGCGGCCGACGTCGCGGTGGGCGAAAACCTGGCCGGAGTCGAGGTGGCCGAGATCAAACGGGACGACGGTCCCGGCCGCATGGTTTACGATCCGGGCCATCCCGACGCGGATGAGGACGGCTACGTGGCTTACCCGGATATCAATCCCCTCGAGGAGATGGTCAATATCATGCTGGCGGGCAGGAGCTACGAGGCCAACTTGAACGCGGCGACGACGGCCAAGAACATGGCGCAAAAAGCGCTCGAGATCATGAGGTAACCGCCATGGTGGACAAGGTAGGATTCGGTGCGTTAAGGCCGGTCGAGGAATTGTCCGCGGCCGAGCCCGCCGGGCGTCCGACCGTGGATTTCGAGACCCACGTGCAAGGGGCGCTCGAGGAGGTCAGCGGTCTTCAGGCCCAAGCCGACCGGGCGGTCGAGGACCTGGTGGTGGACAACGCCGGCTCGATCCATGAGGCCATGCTGGCCATGCGCCAGGCCGAGATCGGCTTCAAGCTGATGCTCACGGTCCGCAACAAGCTGGTGGACGCCTACCAGGAAATCATCAGGATGCAGATTTAATCCCCGGAGTGAATGATGGACTCGATAGCAAAGCTGATGGAAAAATTCGGGGTCTTCTTCAAGGAGCTTCCGATCCAGAAAAAGATCATGCTCGTCCTCGGCGTGGCCGCGGCGGCCGCGGCGGTAACGGGCGGGGCCATGTACACCGGTCGTCAGGAATTCGCCGTTCTTTTTTCCGGACTCGAGCCCCAGGACTCGGGGGCGGTGGTGACCAAGCTCAAGGAAATGCAGATACCCGTTCAGCTCGATGGCGGCGGCTCGGTCGTGATGGTGCCGGAGGAACGCCTGGCCGAGGCCCGGGTCAGTCTGGCCGAAAGGGGCCTTCCCCAAAGCGGGGTGGGCTTCGAGCTTTTCGACGACCAGAAGACGGGCATGACCAGCTTCGCCCAGCACCTTAATTTCCAGCGCGCCCTGCAGGGGGAGTTGACCCGGACCATAAACCGCATCTCGGGCATAGCCGGCTCGAGGGTCCACCTGGTCATTCCCGAGCCCTCGCCTTTCCTGAGAAACAAGGAGGACCCCAGGGCGAGCGTTTACGTGAAGCTCAAAGCCGGAGCGGCGCTGCGCCAGGAGCAGGTGGCCGGCATCGTCCACCTGGTGACGGGCAGCGTGAACGGCATCTCGGCCGAGGACGTCACGGTCATCGACGACAAGGGCAGGGTCCTTCACGGCGGCGGCTCGGGCATGGCCGGTCTCAGCGACGGCCAGGTCGGCTACCGGCAGGGACTCGAGGCGGAATACAAGCAAAAGATCGAGAACGCCCTGGGCAGGGTGCTGGGCCCGGGCCGGGCCATCGCCCAGGTCACGGCGGACCTCGATTTCAGCCTGGTCGAGAGGACCGAGGAAATTTACGACCCTGAAAAAACGGCGGTCAGGTCCGAGAAGCGCAGCGAGGAAAAACGGACCATGCAAAAGGGCGAGCCCGGCGGGTCGCCCGGCACTCCCAGTAACCTTCCCCCCGGCGGCGAGAGCGGGTCGCAGGGACAAAACGAGCAGGGAAGTAAAAGCTCGGAGAGCGTGACCTACGAGATAGCCAAGAAGATCGAAAGGACCACCGAGCAAGTGGGAGACGTGAAAAAGCTGGCCGTGGCCGTGGTGGTGGACGGCAAATACGAGACCGACGGAAAGGGAGCGACCACCTACTCGCCCCGCACCGACGATGAGATGGTGCTTATAACCAAGGTGGTGCAAAGCGCCATCGGGTACGACCCGACTCGGGGCGACAAGGTCGAGGTGGTCAACATGCCCTTCCAGACCGAGGAGATTCTCGAGGCCGAGCCCGCGGCCGACAACGGCGGGCTGGTGGGACAGATCATCAGGGCCGTCATCGTGCTGGTGGGCATTGCCCTCATCTTCTTTACCGTCGTAAGGCCGGTGATGAAGACGACGCCCCAGTACGCGACGGTCAGGCACGCCATGCCGGCCATACCCGGGCAGCCCCGTCCGGCCATGATGCCCATGCCCGGCCAGGAACTCTCGGCCGATGAGGTCAAGGCCCTGGCGGCCGGCGACATCGATCGCACGGTCCTGGCCATCAGGGAATGGCTCGAGGAATAAACAACCAAAGGTTGGCGGCATATGGATAAAGAAGCCAAAAATCAGCTTTCCGGGCCCGAAAAGGCGGCCATCCTCTGCCTGGTTCTGGGCGAGGACGTCATGACCAAGGTCTTCGGAAAAATGGACGACAAGGAGGTCAAGGAGATAAGCAACGCCATGAACGCCATGCGCGGGGTCCCCCTCAAGAACCTCCAAAGCGTAATGGAGGAATTCGTGGACCAGACCCTGGCCAACACCACCGCCATCCACGATGGGTCGGCCATCACCCCCGGGTTCCTCCAGAAGTCGCTCGAGGAGGATAGGGCCTCCGGGCTCATCCGGCAGCTCGCCATAGCCCAGGGCGTGGGGGGGCTCGACTCGATTAAAAACATCCCGGCCGCCTCTCTTCTGAACGTCCTCGAGCACGAGCACCCGCAGACGATAGCCGTGGTGCTGAGCCTCCTGCCCTCCTCGAAGTCCAGCTCGATCCTGGCCAAGCTGAGGCCGGAAATGCAGGCCGACATCGTCGCCAGGATCGTCAAGCTCAACAAGATACCGCTCCGGATCATCGAGGACATCGACCGCGAGCTGGGCAAGAAAATCCAGAACGTCAAGGTGGACAAACAGGTCGAGGCCGGCGGGGTCCGGTCGGCCGCCGAGATGATAAACGAGCTTTCCCGCGACCAGGAGGAACAGGTACTGCAAGGCCTTTCCAAGATCGACCCGGAAATGACCACCGAGATCATCAAGAAGCAGTTCGTCTTCGAGGACTTAAAGAAACTCGAGGACCGGGAAATACAGACCCTGCTCAAGGACGTGGACATGCACGACCTGGCCGTTTCCATGAAGATGGCCAGCGCTCAGGTCAAGAGCCGGATCATGAAGAACATGTCCGGACGGGCCGCCGACATTTTGAAAGAAGAGATAGACCTGATGGGGAACCTGAGCGTCCAGGACGTGGAGGATTCCCAGGCGGTGATCCTGATGACCGCCAAACGCCTCGAGGAAGAAGGACGCCTGGTCCTAAGAAAGAGGAAATAAAATGAACCTGACGGAAAAAAAGTTCGCCGCGGAAGAAGCCTCCCCCTACAGCTTCGTTGACCTCACCTTGTCAAGCATGGCCGCCTCTAAGAAAAACTTCGCCAAGGCCGCCGTCGCCCCCGCCGAGAGGTTCCAGCCGGTTATCGTGGGCGGACCAAGGGCCGCCGAGAGCGAGATGGAGGCGGAGAAAAAGAAGATTCGGGACAAAACCGAGGAACTGGACAGGGCCTCGAGCGCCCTTAAAGCCGCGGCCCTCGAGTGGGAAAAGATACGGGAGTCCCTCTCCAGCCGGGTGGCGGACAAGGTGCTCGATCTTTCCATGGCCGTGGCCGAGAAGATCGTGGAGGGCAAGGTCGCGGCCGATCCCAACTTCATCAAGGAATCCGTCAAAAAGGCCCTGGCCTCGGTATGGCAAAACGGTCCCGTCAAAATTCACCTTCATCCGGACGACCTCGAGGAGATCAAGGCCGCCATGGCCAAGGGCGAGAACTTTTCGGACGAGATAAAGGAGATCGAGCTTATATCCGACTCGGGCGTCAAGCGCGGCGGCTGCCGGGTGGAAGGCGACTTCGGTGAGGTCGACGCCCGCATCGATTCGCAGATCGGGGCGCTTCGCCAGGCGCTGGCCGAGGCCATGGACCTGGGCTGAACATGGTGGAAGGCGGCGCGGGCATGCTCAAGGCGGGGTCCATACAAAGTCTGTTGGCCGGGATCGACCCGGTCAAGAGGTACGGCCGCGTCACGCGGGCCGTTGGGCTCACCATCGAGGGGACCTGTCCCGAGGCTTCCATTGGCTCCGTTTGCCGGATTAAAAGCGGCAAGTCCGATCCCGGCATCGAGGCCGAGATAGTCGGCTTCAAGGAAAACAAGGCCATCCTCATGCCCCTGGGCGAGGTCAGGGGCGTGGGTTTCGGCTCGACCATCGAGGTCTCGCGGGAATGCGCCATGTTTCCCGCGGGGGAGGAACTTCTCGGGCGAGTAGTGGACGGGCTGGGGAACCCCCTTGACGGGAAGGGGCCCTTGAATAAAGTCCGCATGACCTCGATTTACAATCCCTGCGTCCAGCCCCTTTCCCGAAGCGCCATTAAAATGCCCCTGGACGTGGGCGTCCGGTCGATCAACGGCATGCTCACCATATGCAAGGGCCAGAGGATGGGGATCATGGCCGGCTCGGGCGTGGGCAAAAGCACGCTTATGGGCATGATGGCCCGCCATACCTCGGCCGACGTTCGCGTCATAGCGCTAATCGGGGAGCGGGGCCGGGAAGTGGGTGAATTCCTCGAGCACAACCTGACGAGGGACGCCCTGAAAAAGTCGGTGGTGGTGGTGGCCACGGCCGACCAGCCGGCCGTTGTCAGGATGAGAGGCGCCTACGCCGCCACGGCCATAGCCGAGACCTTTTCCAGCGACGGCCGCGACGTGCTTTTAATGATGGACTCGATCACCCGGTTCATGATGGCCCTGCGCGAAATCGGCCTGGCCGCGGGCGAGCCGCCCACCGCCAGGGGCTACACGCCCTCCGCTTTCTCGACTCTTCCTCGCCTGGTCGAGCGGGCCGGGGCCTTCGAGGGTGGAGGATCGATCACGGGACTGTACACGGTCCTGGTCGAGGGAGACGACTTTCAGGAGCCCGTGGCCGACGCGGTCAGGTCGGTGATCGACGGGCATATCGTGCTCTCGAGGGACCTGGCCTCCCGCGGGCAGTACCCGCCGGTGGACGTCTTGGGAAGCGTCAGCCGCGTGATGTCGGGAGTAGTGGGATCCCGCCACGACGCCCTGAGCAGGAAGCTTCGGGAACTGCTGGCCGTTTACCGCGACGCCGAGGACCTGGTCAACCTGGGCGCCTATAAAAAGGGGGCCAATCCCCACATAGACGAGGCCCTCGATAAAATCGAGGCCATAAAGAAATACCTGAAACAGGACGTGAACGAAAAAGTCGATTTCGATCAAAGCGTCAACGAGCTGGCGGCGGCCCTCGGCGCGGGCTCCAGGCAATAAGGACGGCGTGGTTAATCATGGCCAAACCCAAAAAAGCGCTTCGCTCACTATTAAGGATGAGGGAAATCATGGAGAGCCAGGCGAGGAATTCCCTTTACTCCGTCAAGTCGCAAAGAGATGAAGTCGAGCAAAACGTCGAGAGGCTTCGCCACGAATATCGCGCTACTTTGGACGAGCTTTCCAGGGCCGACGTGTCTCGAGACACCGTCGCCAGGGGCATGTCCATGTGGCTTCTCGACGCCTACCCCGCCTCCATCGAGGCGGAACGCGCCCGGCTGAGTGAAATCGACGCCAGGCTCGATAAAGCCCGCGGGCACTGCGAGAGAAAAATCAACGAGCGCAAACTGGTCGAGATCATCCACGACCGCAAGGTTTGCGAGATCGAGTTCGAGGAAAACAAGAAAGAGGAAAACCACGTGGCCGACCTCGTCCTGGCCGCCAGGGGCCAGGGGCCGGCGGGCGAGGGAGCATGAAATGAGTCCGATCAAAAAACTAAGCTGGAAGGCGCTGGTCGTCGCCGCGCTTTTTATTCTGGTTAGCCTCGAGGGCTTCATGGTGGCGGCCAAGATAACCGGGGTGGATGACGACAACGAGGAAATAAAAGCGCGGTCCAGGTTCGCCAACCCCATCGCCTATGACGACGACGTAAAGCCGATACTCGATCTTTACGACGCTCTGAACGAGGAAAAAAAGCTGCTCGACGAGAGGAAAAAGAACATGGCCGAGCGGGAGCGCAAGCTGGCCGAGGTCGAGGCCGAGGTCAAGAAGGAGATCGAGTCTCTGAAAGCGGCCAGGGAGGACCTGGTAGCGGCCGTGGCCGACCACGAAAGCCAGGAGGAAGCGGCCCTCAAGAAGCTGGCGCGCATGTACGAGGCCATGTCTCCAGAGGAGGCGGCTAAAGTATTCAACGGCATGGAGCCGGTCCTCTCCCGGTCTCTCATCGAGAGAATGAGTCCCCGCAAGTCCGGGAAAATCATCGCCCTCGTCGACGTCAGGGTCGCCAGGCGCATTACCCGCGACGTGGCCGATAAGTACTCATTCCCGCCCATGGGCGATTGAATCGATCGCAAACCAGGTCAAGGCCGGCTCTCTGCCGGCTTTTTTCATGCCCGATGGGAACAATAGACTCCACTGGGAAAAATCTTCGCTGCCTCCCTTTTAATTGAAATGGCCCGTCTTTATATACGCCGGGAAATAGTATGATATTTCAGGCTATTCCGCTTCTATAAAAAATCTTTCCCCTCGGCATGGAGCTTGCCAATCACAATGCTAGATGATTGACGCTGTCTCCATAATCGTTATCGAACCCGGCGGCAAGACCCAATTCAAAGGACCTCCGCCCGCGTCGGAAGAAGGAATCTTCCTCGATATCTTCATGTTGCTTGGCGAACGGTCAACCCAAGCGGAGTCGCAAATCGAAATGAAACGGCAAGGCCTTATTGGCCAGCCTCGGAAGGACGTCGAGAGGGACGTAGTATTTGAGGAATCAAAAGACCGCCAGCCTCCGGCCTTTTTCTCACCTTCCCTCGGCTCCGCTCGCGTTGAAATGGAAGAAGGGCCGATCATCGCGCGGCCTGACGAAAACAGGGAGCGGGACGAGGAGCCGGCAAAGCCCGGCCAACAGGGCGAGTTCATCTTCACGGCGCCCGCGCCATTAACCGACCGGCCCGAGTCGGCGAACGAACCGACCGCCGAGCGGCCTCGCGAAAACAGGGAGCGAGTCGAGGTACCGGAGGGACCGGGCAAACACGAGGCGCGGGTCATGCCATCTCCTTTCTTTCTCCTCGCCCAACCGGAAACGGCGCGGGAAGAAAGTAAATTTAGAAATGGAACTTTGCATGGAGCGGCCCAGCCGTCAACTTCGCCCGGTATCGAGCTTACTTTCCAACCGGAGAGTCAGGTCTTCGGCCAGGTTGAAGAGCGGGCGAACCAAACGGCCGCTCCGACCAACGCGGTCCCCGCCGATATCCGGGAAAACCCCGAGCCAGTGGCGTCCGAGTTTTTTTCTTCGCGGGCGCGGCAAGTAAAAATTTCCGGCGATAAAATTGAATATACAAATACGGAGACCTTGCCGCCGGCCGATGATGAAACAACGCCGCCGCCATCGAGGGTCGCCTCCGAAGTCCCCGACTTGGCCTCAAAATCAAAGGCCGTTGGCCTGGAATCGATGGCGGATAACAACTCCGGACGGGAGAGGCTGGGGAATGATACGGAGGTCGAATTTTCCGTCGAGAACATTGAATCGGGAGAAAATAAAAAGGGCGAAGATAGCGGCGACGGTGGCGAACAATCATCCGGCGCGCCCTCCCGGCCCGGCAAAACGGCTGCCATGAGCCTTGGCCCGTCCGCGAGGACCTTCTTATCCTCGATGCCGGAATTTGTCCCGGCCGGCCCGGCGGCGGCCGACGCTTCGCCCCTGCCCGAGTCTTCGGCAAGATCGGTCCCTTCCCTTGCGACGGCCCTCGCGGGCGCGGCCCCGGACCTGAGCTCTGGAGTTATCGGCGCCATCGAGCGGGCCATGTCGGTCATGAAGGGGGACGGCTCGAGCGTGGCCCGCATTAACGTCAGTCCTCCCGAGTTGGGCGACGTCAAGCTCATGGTCGAGGTTTCGGGAGAGAAGGTTAAAGCCAGGATCAACGCTCCCGATCACGCGTCGGCGGCGGTTATCCGGGCCAACGTTCACGAGCTCGAGTGGCGCCTCGATCGCGGCGGCCTGGTCCTGGACTCGATCGAGGTCGAGGTGGGCTCGGACGGAAAATCGGGAGACGGGCGCTCCTTTTACAAGGACAAACCGAGAGCAGAACAAAAGCGGATTGTAAAGCCCGCCGCGACGGGCGTTGGCCGGGCGCGTCGGACCGGGCGCGAGGGCGCCATCGACGTGCTGGCGTAAAAATAATCAGGGGAGAATAAAATGTACGTTACTGGAACGGGATACGCGACCGCGACGAAATCCGAGAGTCGGGTGGGCGACGAGTTGAGCCAGGAGGCTTTTTTCGACCTGCTCATGGCTCAGCTATTGAACCAGGACCCCATGAACCCCATGGAGAGCGCCGAGTTCACCAGCCAACTGGCCCAATTGAACCTGGTAAGCGAGGTCATGAACATCCGCGATCTCTTGGAGAGCAACCTCGGCCAGGCGGAGGGGGTAGACCCGCGGGAGGCGCTCGGTTATATCGGCCGTGAAGTGATGGTCAACGGCGGCGAGTTCGCCATCACGCCGACCTCGAGCTCGACCGAGCAGCTTTACTTTTCCTTGGGCGCGGACGCGAGCCGGGTGGAGCTGGAAATACTCGACGAGAGCGACAACGTGGTAAGGACCATTCAGCTCAATTCCCTTCCCGCCGGGCCTCACGAGCTGATGTTCGACTGCAAGAACGACGCGGGCACTGAGCTTTTAACCGGCCAGTATCGGGTGGTCCCGAAAGCATATAACGATTCGGGGGAGGAGATTTTCGCGGAGAACGGCTTCAGGGGCGTGGTCTCCGAGGTCCGGTTCGAGAACGGCCAGGCTTACCTGGTGGTGAGCGGCAAAACCATCGCCGTCGATGACGTCGATTCGATAAGATAACAAACCAGGAGGAAAAAATGTTTGCATCATTATTCACGGGAGTAACGGGGCTTAACGCCATGGAGACCGAGCTTTCGGTCATCAGCGACAACATCGCCAACGTCAACACCACGGGCTTCAAGGGAAGTCGGGCCATTTTCCAGGACCTTTTAAACCGGGGCCTGTCGACCAGCGGCGGTCAGGTAGGGCTCGGCGTTTCGGTGGGCGACGTTCAGACCATCTATAACCAGGGCGCCATAGTCTATACGGGCGCGGCCACGGACATGGCCATTGACGGCCGGGGCTTCTTCGTTGTCAGCGACGGTGACCAGAGCTATTACACCCGGGCGGGCATGTTCACGGTGGACCGGGACGGTTTCCTCGTTGACATGAACGGCCTCAGGGTGCAGGGGTACCAGGCCGAGGCGGGCGTGCTTTCCCAGGAAATCTCGGACCTTTCCTTTGGCAACGCCAACACTCCGCCCCTCGCCACGTCGCTGATCGAGGTGGGGGCCAACCTCGAGGCGGGTTCTCCGGTCCAGGTCTTCAACGTGGCGGACCCGGTGAGCACCTCGGCCTTCTCGACGGGAGTGGCCGTGTACGACAGCCTCGGGCAGTCCCATTTGATTACCGTTTATTTCAACTCGACCGGGGCCAACGCCTGGGAATGGCACGCCACCGTGGATGGCGGCGAGGTCACGGGGGGGACCCCCGGCGTCACGGAGGAAATCGCCTCGGGGGCCCTCACCTTTACCAACACCGGCGCCCTGGACACGGAGACCACCACTTTTACCAACATCAACTTCGTGGGGGCGGCCCCCGCCCAGGTCATCGACTTCGATTTCGGCGAGAGCATAACCACCGACGGCGGCTCGGGGTATCTCGGCACCACCCAGTACGCCGGCGAGTCGGCCACCTACGAGCTTAATCAGGACGGATACGCCGCCGGGTTCCTCGAGCGGGTCGCCATCGAGAGCAACGGCATACTGACCGGATACTTCTCGAACAGCGACTCCCAGATACTCGGCCAGGTCGCGCTGGCTACCTTTACCAGCGAGGATGGACTGCACCGGCTGGGAGACAACCTCTTCTCCGAGACCTACGACTCGGGTTCTCCAGCCATCGACGCGCCTCAGTCCGGCGGCAGGGGGTCAATCCTGGCCGAGTCCATCGAGATGTCCAACGTGGACATGGGAGAGGAACTGGTCAGACTCATAAGCGCCCAGCGCGGATACCAGGCCAACACCAGAGTCATTAACACCAGCAACGAGCTTTTGGCTGAGCTGATGGCCCTGGGAAGATAATAAGCACGCCGGCGGCCCCGGCCGGCTTTTGACGCCGGGGCCGCCGACCAACTTTTAAAAACGGTCCCACGCTGGGGCGGCGGCGTCAGCCTTCATGCCAACCCACTATTTTTCGAGATTAAAATATTCCCCATTTTTTCAAACCGATAACCCCGAGAAAAACTTTTTACTTCCCCCTCCGTTTGATCTATCATCCAGATAGGAGGGAATAAAATGAAATATTTAAATTCGCGGCATATCGCCGGACTCATTTCGATAACGGCCGCGGCGGCGGTCGTCCTGGCCTTTGCTTTTGACCTTCGCGCCAAGGCCAAGGCGCCGGAGGACGACGTGGCCAGGGTTGTACGGGGAAACAACGCCTTCGCCTTCGACCTTTATAACAAGATTGCCCCCGAGGCCGACGGCAACGTTATCTATTCTCCTTACAGCGTCTCCACCGCCCTGGCCATCGCCTACGCCGGGGCCAGGGGAAGGACGGCCGAGGAAATGGCCCGGGTCATGCGCTTCGATCCGCCCGACGAAACTCTCCATCCCGCCATGGGCCAATTGGTGGACGACCTTAACTCTCAAGGCGGCCGGGACTATAAGCTGGTGGTGGCCAACCGCCTGTGGGGACAGCGGGACTACAAGTTTCTCGACTCTTACGTGGACCTTGTTAAATCCTCCTACGGCGGCGGCTTCGAGTCGGTCGATTTCGCGGGCAATCCCGAGAAAGCCCGCGCCACTATCAATAAATGGGTTGAAAAACAGACGGAGCAGAAGATCATGGACCTGATCGGGCCCGACGTGATCAAGCCGCTCACGCGCATGGTCATCACCAACGCCATTTACTTCAAGGGCAAGTGGCTCTCCGAGTTTAAAAAGGACGCCACCCGGGACGCGCCTTTTACTCTCGCCTCAGGCGATGAAGTCCAGGTACCAACCATGTACCAGGAGCACGGTTTTAAAATAGGCGAGGGCCCCGGTTGCGCTCTTCTCGAGATGCCCTACCAGGGCGAGGAATTGTCCATGGTGGTTATACTGCCCGACCGCCACGACGGCCTGGCCGAGGTCGAGAAGGCGGTAAACGCCGATTCCCTTAATGAGTGGCTGGGCTCCACGCGCTCGGACAAGGTCCGGGTCTATCTGCCCCGGTTCAAGTCGGAATTCAAGCTCGAGCTGTCCCAGACCCTTAAAGACATGGGCATGGTCGCGGCCTTCGAGGACACGGCCGACTTCTCGGGCCTTGACGGCTCGCGAAACCTCAAGATCACCAACGTGATCCACCAGGCCTTCGTCGAGGTGAACGAGGAGGGGACCGAGGCCGCCGCCGCCACCGCCGTGGTCATCGGCCTCAAGAGCGCCGCGCCGGTGATGAACGTTTTCCGGGCGGACCATCCATTCCTGTTCCTGATCCGCGACGTGAAGACCGGCAGCGTTCTTTTCATGGGACGGGTCATGGACCCGAGGAAGTAAGGGACCGGGCGGTAGCTTATTATTTCCCGATCACTCTTTTCATGAATCTGAGGACGTTTTCGCCGTAGATCATCTGGAGTTGTTTTTTGGTGTACCCTCTTTTGATCAGTTCCCTGGTCAGGTTGGGCAGTTGGCCCGCGTTCTCGAGCCCTGTGGGCACGAAAATACCGCCGTCGTAGTCCGAGCCGAGGGCCACGCACTCGATGCCGCCCACTTCCACCATGTGGTCGATATGGTCGGCCACGTCGGCCACGGAGTGAGGGTTGTTGTAGGACACGAAGGGCCGGTGGTAGTTAACGCCGACAATGCCTCCGGTCCAGCAGATTCCCCTTATCAGGTCGTCCTTTAAGTTGCGCGGGTGCTTTTTCACCGCGTAGGCGTTCGAGTGCGTGGCTATAACGGGCTGCCGGGTAATTTTCAGGACGTCCCGCAGGGTCTTGTCCGAGACGTGAGACACGTCGACCATCATGCCCAGCTCGTTCATGCGCCTGACCACTTTCTCTCCGAACTCGGTAAGGCCGTGATTTGGCTTGTCGTCGTCGCGGCTGGCGTCTCCCAATTCGTTCGAGTTGTTCCAGGTGAGGGTCATGTATCTGGCGCCCCGGTTGAAGAAATAATCCAGGCGCTCGAGGTTTCCGTGCAGGGCCTCTCCTCCCTCGACCGCGAGCAGGGCCGAGATTTTTCCAGCCTCGGCGTTATCCTGGATATCCTGAGCCGAGCCGGCGAAGGCGATATCAGTGGAATAGGCGTCCATGGCCGAGTAAAACTGCTCGAGCATGGCGTCGGCCGCCTGGTACTTGAACTGGGCGTTGTCCCATATGGCGTAAAACTGGGCGCGCACTCCGCCCTGGCGAAGACGGGGGATGCTCGTCTCGAGTCGGGTCCCCTCCATAAGCGCGATGTTTCCGTTCGCTTTTCTATAGATGGTGTTGAAGGCGTCGGAATGAAGGTCGATAATAATGGCGTCTCTCGCCACGTCCTCGTGGGTAAAGGACGGCGAACTTGACGCGGGCATGTTTTTTGCGCAGATTAGTATTACAATAACGGTGAGGCTAGCGGCCAGGAAATGAATATACTTGGGCCCGGTGATTTTACTTGCGCGCAACATCGCGTTTTCAATGTTACTATATTTTTTGCCTCGGCGATAATCTTGCCGTGAAAGCTTTTCCGGTTTCCGGGGCATCTCGAGGAGAATAAGCATTGCCGAACATTTTTTGGACGGGAGACCTGTCCTTTTCGATCAAGCTCATGATGAACTTCAACGGCGCCGTCGCGTGGTTGCTCAAGGAGATGAATGACGTCGAGTCCATGAAGAAGAGGATTCGCCGGGGCTTCGAGGGAGTTTCCTCAAGCTTGCTGTGGCGCTACGACGAGCTCGGCGGTCCCAATTACGAGCGGATAGCCAGGGCCCTTATCGAGGACGAAAAGGTCGAGGGCAAAAAAATCATGGACATGGGCTGCGGCACGGGCATACTGGCCTTCGCTCTCCTCGAGAAGGGCGCTTCCCAGGTGGTCTGCGCCGACAACTGCAAGAGGATGCTGTCCGATTGCAAGGAAAAGGCGGACAACCTTGGCTTGGACCAGCGGCGGATTGAATACCGTATGATTGACGCCGAGGCAATCCCCATCGGCAACGACTCTTTTGACGCGGTATACTCGAGCATGTTGTTTGCCCTTCTTCCTTATCCCGAGAGGGCCCTGAGCGAGATGAGAAGCGTCGCCAAGCCCGGCGCCACGATCGGCGTCGCGGCCCAGGGACCCGGCCACTACCGCGAGTTTATCGAGGCCGGCGCGCGAGCTTTATCCTTTAAGCACAAAATGAAGTTCCTGGGTTACCGCCCGGAGTATTGGCCCTTTACGGAGAAGCGTCTCAAGAAACTTTTCTGGCAAGTGGAGCTTCACCAGACCAGGACCAGGACCATGACCTGGACCGATGAATTCGCGAGCGGATCGGAGGCCTTCGATTATTACGCGGCCACCTCGGGACTGTGGGGGCTCAATTACCTGTCGGAAAAGGAGCGCGACGAGGTGGCGGCGGCCACGCGCGAATACTTCGAGAAGAAGAAGATAAAACGGGTAACCCACGACGTGGTGTTGGCTATAGGCGAGAAGTAAGATCGGCCGATTCTTATCCGATGAATTCCTTAACTCCCTTGTAGGTCCTTCTGTGCGCCGGGCAAGGTCCCAGGCTCGCGATGGCCTTTTTGTGCGCGGCCGTGGGATAGCCTTTATGGGTACCAAACCCATAGCCGGGATAGAGCTTGTCCATCTCGATCATAATCCGGTCTCTCACCACCTTGGCCACGATCGAGGCGGCGGCGATGGACAGGCAGATTCTGTCGCCCTTTACGACGGGCTTGGAGGGGACCCGGGATGGAAGCGGCTGGTTGCCGTCCACCAGGCAAAGGTCGGCCGCTGGATTAAGGCCCTCGACGGCCTCCCTCATGGCGTCCAGACTGGCGGCCAGGATATTGGTCTCGTCGATATACGCGGGCTCGCGAAGGGCCCAGGCGACGCCCAGCGCGTTCGAGGCTATGACCTCGTACAGCTCGGCCCGGCTTTCATGGCTAAGCAGCTTCGAGTCCCGAATCCCTCGGAATATCGACCTTTCATCCTCGTCCGCCGGCAGTATGACGGCCGCCGCCACCACGGGACCGGCGAGAGGTCCTCTTCCGGCCTCGTCCACCCCGGCGATCCTCGAGGCTCCCGCGCCCAGGTAACGACTCTCGATCCGATAGGACGGGCAATTATCGGCGCCTTCAAGTCCGGGAAAGAGGGGAAAAGTACTTTTTCCCGCCATGTTCTATTCCAGGTGGAGGGTATGGTCGGCGTATTGAACGGGGGAGCGCTGGGATGAAAGAAGGATCAACTGAGAGGTCTCGCTTACTCTTTTAAAAGCCTTGGCGGCCACGGTGGCGGCGTTTTCATCCAGCCTGAGAAAGGCGTCGTCCAGTATGATGGGCAGGTGTCTTTTCTGTATGGCCAACTCGAGCAGGGTGATCTGAAGGGCAAGATAAACGTTGTCCCGAGCCGCGGGGCTGAGCTTGTCGAAGTCGATCCAGCGGTTGCCCTCGGCGGTCTTGAGCGCCACCGATCCGTCCGGGTCCACCCTGGCCTCGACGTATCTTTTGCCGAAGAAGGCCTGCACGTAAAGGTCGAACCTTTTTTGCAGGTGAGACAGGAGCTTGTTTCTTTCCGTGTCGAAGAGGGCCGCGCCGTTTTTTAAAAGGTCCTCGTAGGCCTCGGGCGCGCTTCTGACGGTTTGAACTCGTTTTCTTTTCATTCGGGTCGAGGTCCCGCCCCCGGTACCGCCCGGCGAGGATTCTCCGCCCAGGTTGGGCACTCCAAGTCCCTCGGCTTTCTTTTCCGCCTCTTTCAGGACTTTCGAGTTGGGGTTGGTCATCTTTATTTTCGCCAGCAGTCCCTCGAGTTCCCTTTTCATTTCCATGGCGTCGCCCGAAAAGGATGGGTATTTCCTGAGTTGATTCTCGCATTCCTCGATCTTGGACCTTAGTTCCTTCTCTTTTTTCTCGAGGGCGTCCATGTCCAGCTCGGCGATGAGCTTATTTTTTCTCTCAAGGACCGACTCGTAGCGGGCGGATAAGTCCTGATACTTCTCCAGCTTTGCCCTAAGCTCCTCGGGCGTGTCCGAATCGCTGTCGTTCATAAGCTTGTCAATTACCGCCGTCTCAACCTCGAAACGCTTGATAACCGACTGCCGCTTTTCGTTCAACTCGTCCAGTTTTTCCTCGATCGTGGCTTTTTTGCCCATGCGGTCGATATGCATCCAGCCAGTGACGGCCGTCAAGCCGACCCCGCCTAAAAGACCAAGAACGGCGACGTACAAAAGCGGCCCTATATCCATGCGCTGGTAAAGAAAGAACGAGGCTATGGCCCCAACGAAGAGTCCAACCCCGATAAGAAAATACTGCTGCTTGAAAATGGGAGGAAAGGACTTAAGGCCGCCCAGTTCCTCGTCGTACACCAGGGCTTCCTTGTCTATTTTATCTATTTCCTGGCCCTGGATGCTGACGAGGTCCTTATACCTGTCGAGTCTCTCGAAAATCTTTTCCGGAAGTCTTTTAAACGCCTTGTATACGTCAAGCTGCTCCTTGGCCTGATTCAAGAACTCGTCAAATTGAGTGGCGTTCTTCTTTTTGGACTCGACGTCGAATATCTTTTGCTGATACCCGTCAATTTCGTATTGAATCTCCTCGACTTTCTCGGCCGTTTGAAGTTCTTCCCGTATTTTTACCACCCGTTTTTCGCGTTCCTCCGGGGTCATTCCGTCGTCCATGCCATGGCCCATGCCGGGCATTCCACTCATACCCGGCATGCCTCCCATCCCCGGCATCGTGCCCGGCATCCCCGGCATCATGGCCCCGGGCATGGCCGCCCCCGGCATCCCCGGCATCATGGCCCCGGGCATCGCGGCCCCCGGCATTCCCGGCATCATGGCCCCGGGCATGGCCGCCCCCGGCATCCCCGGCATCATGGCCCCGGGCATGGCGGCCCCCGGCATTCCGGGCATCATGGCCCCGGGCATGGCCGCCCCCGGCATCCCCATGGGCGGGGCCTGTTGTCCGCCCGGTCCGAGGGGGGCCGTCATGTCGGGGTTAGCCGAGAGACCGGGTCCGGCGACGGGATCTTCATCGTCATCGTCAGGGGGAGTCAGGGGAAGGGCCGAGGGCATTTTCACGGTCGAGGAGATGAAGATGGACCTGTAAACGTTGAAAGAAGGCAGGGCAAGGGTCGAGTTAAGCATGGCCGCGGCCTGCGCGGCGTCGGCGGCCACGGGCTCGAATTTCTTGGTCGCCGGACTGTAGTGGGTCAGGCTTACCCGCTCGGACTTGTAGTCCTTCAGCACGCGGTAAACCTCTCTTCCGCTGCTGATGGTCAAGCCGGCCCTCGAGGAATCAACCTCTCCCCAGCTCAAGAACGCCGTATCGTCATCCTTGACGCGGTCGGGGAACAACAGGTCCAGCAGGCAATCCACCAAGGTGGTCTTGCCCGTCTCAGTGGGTCCGTATACCACGTTGAATCCGGGCTTGAGAGGGAACTTCCTGCTCTGGTTGAACCTTCTCACGCCCTGCAGCACCAGTTCCATCACGTGCATATCGGGCTCTCCCGCGTTGGACCGTTTTGCCCTGAGGCGCCTCGTCCAGATTATTCCAGGTTATCGATAAGCCGGGTGGACCTTCCACCCGACGTTAACGCGCAACCGAGACGAACAAGCTAAACCTGACGTTTCTCTTTGATACGCGCCGCCTTGCCCCTCCTCTGACGAAGGTAATAAAGCCGGGAGCGGCGCACTTTGCCCCTTTGCTTGATCTCGACCTTCTCGATAAGCGGGCTGTAAAAGGGGAAAATCTTTTCCACGCCGATGCCGTAGCTTATCTTGCGCACGGTAAAGGTGCTCCTCGATCCGGCGCCCTTCATCTTGATGACCACGCCCTCGAAGACCTGGATTCGGCTTTTATCGCCTTCCTGAATCCGCTGATGCACGCGAACCGTGTCTCCCGACCTGAAATCGGGAGCGTCCTTTTTCTTCATCGATTCCTCGATCGCTTGAAGCCTCTTCATGGCCCAAACTCCTTCCTGTTTTATTATAACATCATGTACCACGCGCCCGTCAAAGTTGCCTCTGATTAAAACGGGCGGATAGCTTTTTCATCCCAGCAGCCGGTCGATTATTATCGCGGCCGCCGTCCGCACCGAGAGGTGGTTGTATTCCGCCTCTCCTCTTATCGGCTCGAGGACAAGGTCGGCGACCTGGTCCAGATACCCTGGCTCGACGCCCCATCCCGTTCCGAAAACTATAAGCCACGAGCCGCCCTCGCCCATTCTCTCGCGAAGCTCGCCGGCCGAAACCGTATCTTCTTTTCTCCGGGCGCTGGTCCCCACGATGGTGGGACGACGCCCGGTTTCTCTTTCAATGGCCGCCAGCGCTTCCTCGAGCTCGCCCACCAGGGTCACCTTTTCAAAGGCCTCCTTGCGGGTGACGTTATAGCCGCCTCCGTGACCCTCCCGCCAGTAGGAGATCAGCTTCCTTACCAGCCTTTGCTGGAGCTCGAGCGGCTGGATCACGAAGTATCCCGCCAAATCGTAAGTCCTGGCCAGACGCGCGATATCGTGGAGGTCCATGTTGGTAACCGCCGTGGTGATTACGCGGCCTCCCTTGTCAAGCGTCGGATAATGAAGAAGACCGACGTATACGCGGCCCGCCGTCTCTTTCAATCCCACGCCTTGTCGCCTTCATTCAAAAGCTCGGCCAAAAGCTCTTTTTCCTCATCGTCCAGCGGCCAGGACCCGATAAGGTCGGGCCGCCTTTCCATGGTGCGCCTGAGACTTTCCTTTTTCCGCCACCGCCTCACCTTCTCGTGATGCCCGGAAAGCAGGACCTCGGGTACTTTTACCCCCTCGAACTCCGCGGGCCTAGTATACTGCGGATACTCGAGACGGTGGGGAAAGGAGTCATCCTCCGCCGAGACCGCGTTGCCCAGGACCCCGGGAACGAGTCGCGATACCGCGTCGATTATCACCACCGCCGCCGGCTCGCCCCCGCTTAACACGTAGTCGCCTATGGATATCTCCCGGTCCACCGCCATGGCGACGGCCCGCTCGTCGATCCCGGCGTAATGGCCGCACACGATTATGAGGCCCGACAACGACGCGAGCTCGGTGGCCATGTCCTGGTCCAGCCTCCGGCCCTGCGGGCTGGTCAAAACCACAGGGGAATGGGGGGCCAGCTCCTTCGCCGCCCGAACGGCCCGGACCACCGGCTCGGGTTTCATCACCATGCCGTCTCCGCCGCCAAAGGGGGAGTCGTCGGCCGCCTTGTGTTTTCCCTCCGTCCAATCGCGGAGGTCATGCACGACGACCTCGATCTTGCCCGCCTGCCGGGCCCGGCCCACGATGCTCTCGGACGCCGGGGCCACGACCATCTCCGGGAAAAGCGTTATCACGTCGAAGCGCATGCCGGCCTTGCTTCTAATTGTCAGTGAGCCCGGGAACCTCGTATACCACGAGTTTCCTCGCTTCCAGGTCTATGGCCGCCACCGAGCTCTCGGCGACGGGAATCAGTATCTCGCCCTCGGTCCCGGCCACCACGAAAAGGTCCGCCCCGCCAAGCTCGGGCGCGGTTTCCTCCATCCTTATAACCTCGCCGAGCGATCTTCCCGAGTCGGTCTCGACGGCCAGGCCGATGAGTTGGTACCAGTAATACTCGCCTTCCTCGAGGGGCTCGAGCGCCTCCTCGGGGGCCACCACCTCGCGTCCCCGCAGGGACTCGGCCGCGTTTCTGTCCCTTATTCCCTCAAGGGCCAGAACGATCTGGTTTTTATGCCGCCTTGCGGCCAGGACCTTGAAATACTCGGGCTCGGGGCCGCCGTCCTCCTCTCGAATCCAGACCCCCTCGGCCGAGTCGAACCAGGTCGTCAGCCGGTTAAGGGGCGTCACTCTCAGGTCGCCCCGAACGCCGAAGGGGCGTCCCACTTTGCCCAGGGGCACGTAGTTTTTCATGGACGCCGACCCCAGGCCCCAGGCCTCCTCAGCCGGGTATCTCGAGGACAGGCTTCTGGTCAGAGGCCGCCGCCGCCTTGAGAAGGGTCCGGATGGCCTGGATGGTCTGACCCTCCCGGCCGATGACCCGTCCCCTGTCGTCGGGGGCCACCTGAAGCTCGTAAACCACGGTCTTGCCGCCGGGAATCACCCGGACCTCGACCTGACCCGGGTCGTCCACCAGGTTCTCGGCGATGTAGCTGATAAGTTTCTCCATTTACCCTTCTCCGGCCGGTTAAGCGCCGCTCTCCTCGCCGGCGGGGGCCTCGCTCGAAACGGGCTTTTTCGCCTCGGCCCGAGCCTTCAGCAATCCCTCGCCGCGGAGGATTTCCTTGACCGCGTCGCTGGGAAGAGCGCCCACGTCGAGCCAGTGGTTGACGCGGTCGATCTTGATGTTGACCACTTTCTTTTCGGCCCTGGGATTGATGGTGCCCAGCTTCTCGAGGAAACGGCCGTCCCTGGGCGACTTGGTGTCCGACGCCACGATCCAGTGGTAAGGACGCTTATGGGTCCCGGCCCTGGCCAATCTAAGTTTTACCGACATGTTCCTTTTCAAACCTCCCTGGGACATGGTCCCGATTGAATAAGACCCCGGGCGCTCCTCATCCGAGACCCGGGATGGAGAATCCACCCTTCTTGTTCATCTTTTTCATCATGGTCTTCATGGTCATATAATTCTTCACCAGCCGGTTCACGTCCTGGACCTTGGTGCCCGAGCCCGAGGCGATCCTTCTTCTCCGGCTGGCGTTCAGTATCTTGTAGTTTCTTCTTTCCTTTATAGTCATCGAGTTGATTATGGCCTCGGTCTTCTTGATTTCCTTTTCCGCGGCCATGCCGTCGATCTTTTTCAACTGGGACCCGAGGCCTGGAATCATGCCCAGCACGTCCTGGACGGACCCCATTTTATTGAGCTGGCGGAGGGCCTCCTGGAAGTCCTCGAGGCTGAACTCGTTCTTGCGCATGCGGCGTTCCATTTCCGCCGCTTTTTTCTCGTCGATAAGTTTCTCGGCCCGCTCGATGAGAGTGAGGATGTCGCCCATGTCCAGGATGCGTCCGGCCATGCGCTCGGGATGGAAGGGCTCGAGCTGATCGAGCTTTTCTCCCACGCCCACCAGCTTGATGGGCTTGCCCGTGACCGCCTTGATCGAGAGCGCCGCGCCGCCCCTGGCGTCGCCGTCGAGCTTGGTCAGCACCACGCCGGTCACGTCCAGGGCCTCGTTAAAGGCCTCGGCCACGGTGACCGCGTCCTGGCCGGTCATGGCGTCGGCCACCAGGAGGACCTCGGCCGGCTTGATCCGGGCCTTCATCCTCCTTAGCTCGTCCATCAGCTCGACGTCGACGTGGAGTCTTCCGGCCGTGTCCACGATGACCGTGTCCAGGGCCTGGTTCCGGGCCATCTCGACGGCCTGGGCCGCTATTTCGACCGGGTCCATGTCCGTGGTCGCCTGGAAGGCCGGGACCTCGATCCTCTGGGCCAGGACTTTTAACTGATCGATGGCCGCGGGCCTGTATACGTCGGCCGGGACCAGAAGGGGGCTTCTTTTGCGCTCGTTTTTAAGATGAAGAGCTATCTTCGAGGCGGAGGTGGTTTTACCCGAGCCCTGAAGCCCGACCAGCATGATAACCGCGGGAGGGGCCACCTTTAAGTTTATCTCGTCAAGGGACTCGCCCATCAGAGCGATCAACTCGCGCTGGAAAAGACGGACGAACTGCTGGCCCGGCGTGAGGCTCTCCATCACCTCCTTGCCGATGGCCTTTTCCTTGACCTGCTTGAGGAAGTTCTTGGCCACGCGATAATTGACGTCGGCCTCGAGGAGATGAGTCCTTATCTCCTTCAAGGTCTCGTCGATGTTCTTCTCGGTCAGCTTCCCGTGTCCGCGAAGCTTTTTAAAAGTCTCCGAGAGTTTATCCGTCAGATTATCGAACATGTAACTTCCTAAAATAAAACAAGAACAGGACGCAAATTGCCCTCTTGGCGCCCAATGGACCCACGGCAAAACAAACGAAACAATTGAAGTATTAAAGAATACAGCCAATTATCCGGATTGTCAAGGACCGGCGTTTCGTTGTTGAACGGGATCAATACCCTCGGAGAAGATAGTCGCGGATTTATCATATGCGCGGACAATCGGGCGCTTTGGAGAAAAAACGGACAATTTCGGACTTCATTTTTCATTGCTTTTCAGATGAAAATCTGCTAAATAGTTCCAGTTGCGTAACTAGAAAAAGCCAATAAAAACAATGTGCTGTAAGCATTTTTCGCTTCCCTTTTTGGTCTTGATATGATACAATAACTCCTTGAAAAATCAAGGATTGACTTGCCGGGATGCTGTGAAGGGGGCGAAAAATGCGACCGAAAATTAAAATGCAAATGACCATTGAAGACCACGAATTTTTGAAAGCGGGCCATCTTTTCAAACAAGACACTGAGCTTGAGAAGATGAGCATAGCGCTCGACGAGGCCAAGGAAATTCTGGAAGCTGTTGCCGATGATCTCCAAAGCGGACTCAAGGAGACCGGCGCCGAGGGGATGAGCGTCGAGCAGGTCCTTAGGAGCGCGGTCATCTATCAACTCAAGTGTTATTCCTACCGGGAACTCGGCGACCGCCTCGGTTCCGATTACAATTTCCGCAAGTTCACCAGGTTCTTCGGGCGGGACATTCCCCATTTCAGCAGCCTGGAGCGGGCGATAAAACGCATCCGCCCCGAGACCTGGGAGCGGATCAACGAAATGCTCGTGGCCCTGGCCATTAAAAAAAAAGTAGAAGACGGCGAGGCGGTCCGCGCTGACACCGCGGTGGCCGAGGCCAACATCCACTATCCGACCGACGCTTCGCTTCTTTTTGACAGCATCCGTGTATTGGACCGGTTGATGAAAGGAGCGCGGAAGGAGCTGCCGGGTCTCGGGTTCGAATATCATGACCGGACTCGGCGGGCCAAGAAGCGCGCTTACCAGATCGCCATGGGCAAAGGCAAAGGGATCGAGAAGAAACGGGCGGTCTGGTACCGGGACCTTCTCAAGGTTTCGGCGGAAATCTTGGCCATGGCCCGCTCGGCGCGGGAGGCGCTGGACGAGGCCCTTAAAGGCGGAGAGCTTTATTTCAGCGATGCGGGCCTGGCAACCATGATCAAGAGCGAACTCGATCATTACCTGCCGCTTTCTGAGCAGTGCGTCGAGCAGTGCGAGCGGCGGGTTATAAAAGGCGAGAAGGTTCCCGCGCAAGAGAAGGTGGTTTCCGTTTTCGAGCCGCACGTTGATATCATCCGGAGAGGCAAGACCATGAGCCCGACCGAGTTCGGTCACAAGGTGATGGCGGCGACGGGAAGGTCGGGGATTGTGCTTCAATATAAAGTGTGCGAGGGCAACCCTTCCGACGCCGACCTTTTCGAGGACATTTTGCAAAAACACGTCCGCCTGTTCGGCAAGGCTCCACGCGAGTTTACCGGCGACCGCCGCTTCTATCATGAGGACAATGAGAAGCTTGCGACCGAAGGTCCTTATTATATCGAGCGCCTGGCCATTCCCAAGCCCGGCAAAAGGAGTTCGGAGCGGATCGAGCACGAGCGTCAGCGCTGGTTCAAGAAGCTTCTTCGCTTCCGGGCCGGGATCGAGGGCGGCCTTTCCGCCCTTCTTCGCGGCTTCGGTCTGAGCCGATGCCTGTGGAGAGGTTTCGAGAGCTTCAAGTCCTGGGTGGGTCTTTCGTTCTTTGCCTGGAACCTTCGAAAACTCGCGCTGCTGACTTAGCCGCCGCCGGGCGCGCCCCTGTGGGGGCAATGAAAAACGGAAATGAAAAACAGCAAAAGGAGAGGTGTTTTTTGAAAGGATAGAAAAGGGCCGGCTCAGGCATTCAACTCGCCTGAAAGCGTTAAAATCTTTTCCGTCCTTTATGGACGCCCTGAAAATCTGCATGTCCATATCCTCTCCGCACCGCATAATGAAAGCCATTAAGCAGTTGTGCAACAGAAACTAAATAGAGAACGTAGAAGAATCGGCGGGTTCACCTATTTTAGAGGGAGACAATTATGAGCAAGATATACAAGCTGATGGGTATTTTACTGGTTACTTTTATTGTGATGGGAACCATGGGCCTCAGGTGCGGCCCCCGCGACCTTGACAACCGCAATAAGGTCCAATCGCTACTGAATCGGATTGACGCCCAGGCCGCGACCAACCCGGGTCCGTCCACCGTGTCAACCAATTTCACTACCTTCACGGAGACGAGCTTCACCTCCCAGGACGGTACGTGGACGGAGATCGCGGCAAATGGAAACGTGGAGGATATTTACCTATATCTGACGTCCAGTTACACTGAATCCACCTGCTGGGTGAATTCATCCTGGACTTCCACGCATACCGTAAGCTCGAGTTGGATTACGACTCTGATATCTTCCTGGACAAGTTGCAGTACATGGTCCACTAGCGCGATAACGGACGCCTGGGACGGCTACGGGTTCCTGAACATTATCGACGGCGGCCAGGGCCAGCCCTTCCGCGGCGTCAGCTCCGGAGTGGCGCTGGAGGACTCGAACAACGAACTGGTGCTTCCGCCCCAGACCTTGATGGGCCTCCAGGTGGCGCGCAAGGTATACGCCAACCCCAACGGCTCCGAGGCCACCAAGGATAACTTCATCCGCTGGCTTGAGATACTGACCAACAACACGGCCTCCCCCATCACGGTGGACCTGGTTATCGGCGGAAACGGCGCCCATAACACGATTATGGACACGGCCGACGGAGACTCGATCATGGAGCCGGGCGTCGATAACTATTACCTTTCCAGGGACGAGAATTCCAACAATAACTGGATTCCATATCTTGGCAACCTGCTCGACGGCACCATGGGCGTGGACGACGGCGTGGACCGGGTAATTCAGGGACAAAGCGGCGGGAGCATCCTTGATTATGACCAAACCACGGGATGGACCATAAATCCATACGCCACCAGCACGCATACCCAGGCGGCAAACTTCGACGACGTGATCCATTCCTGGACCGGCGTTACGGTAAATCCGGGCGAGACGAAAATCCTCATGCACATGGAGATCATGGCCTATAACAAGCCGGCCGGCGGCACGGTGTCCAACGTGAGGTCCATGGCCGAGGGCCTCGAGACGGCCCCCGCCAAGGCCGTGGCCGGCATGGACTCGGACGAAAAGAACGCGGTCATCAACTGGCCGGCGGCGCGAAACAACTGCAACGTCACGGCGCCCGCTCATTCGGCCCCCGCCGGGACCCTTATCGGAATAACCAATCTGAACACCCTTGTGACCGCCCAGAGCTACGCCCTGCGCGACGGCAGCTTCGGCGTGTGCATCGACGCCGGCGCGGGAGACGAGCTCGAGGTCTCGGCCAACGGAAAGGTGGTGGGGACCATTACCGCTCAGTAAACCATGAAGCTTTGACCGGAGGGGGATGCTATAATATTTGCATCCCCCTTTGTTTTTGGATTGGAAAGAATGAAAGCTATTAAATTAAAGTCCGTCGTCTTGCTCGCGGCCGTTCTTCTTGCGCCGTCTTTTTTTTGCTCCCTCTCCTGCAAGGGCAAGTCCGCGCGGCCCAACGTGATTATCGTGACCCTGGACACCACCAGGGCCGATCACATTGGCTGCTATGGCAACAATAACATCGAAACCCCCGTCATGGACCGCCTGGCCAAGGAGGGCGTCCGTTTCGACAGGCTCTACGCCTCGGCTCCCATTACTTTGCCCAACCACGCGTCCATCTTGACGGGGACCCATCCGGCTTTCCATGGGGCGAGAAACAACGGGACCTTCAAGGTTGACGAGTCCATTACCACGGCGGCCGAGATTTTCAAGAATCGGGGCTACCAGACCGCCGGATTTATCGCGTCCTTTCCCCTGCTCGCGCGCTTCGGACTGGACCAGGGCTTTGACGTTTACGACGACCGCATCGAGGAGGGAAAGGAAAAGCGGACCTTCCTGTTCCAGGAGCGGCGGGCCGAGGACGTTAACCGCGCCGTGTTCAACTGGCTCGATAAACGCCAGGATGGCCCCTTTTTCGTCTGGGTACATTACTTCGATCCTCATTTCTCTTATGAAGCTCCCTCCCCATATCGCGAGAAATACTTCTTCGAGCCCTATGACGGCGAGATCGCCTACGCGGACGCCCAGTTGGGAGAGCTATTGTCAAGGTTCCGGGAAAAGGGCCTTTTGGAAAACGCTATCGTGGTGGTCACGGCCGACCATGGAGAAAGCCTGGGCGAGCATAAAGAGAAGACTCACGCCATCCTGATATATTACGCCACCGTTCAAGTGCCGCTGATAATATGGGCGCCCGGCATTCTGCCCGCGGGCCAGGTCGAAGAGGACCTGGTCAGGTCCATCGATATCCTGCCGACGGTGCTTGATTACGCCGATATCGAGGTCCCCTCCGACGTTCAGGGCGTAAGCCTTCGGCCTCTGATCGAGGACCGGGAGGACTCTCTCGATCTTATCGCCTATACCGAGACTCTGGCCCCGTTCCTGCACTTTCACTGGACCCCCTTGGAGAGCGTCCGTACCAACGAGTGGCTCTACATTCACGCCGAGCCCGAGGAATTATATAACCTGAAGAACGACCCCAAGGAACTTGATAACCTGGCCGATGCCGAGCCCAAGACCCTGGCCCGGACGCGAGATATCTTCAAAAAGGAAAAGAACGCCATCCAAAACCCCAGCCCCGTGGACGGGACCATCCGCATGGACGCGGAAACTCAGGACCGGCTTCGGGCGCTCGGGTATATCCAGTCCGCCACCGTGGCTCCGGACCCTGACGAGCGTCTGCCCAACCCCCGGGACCTGGTAGGCAACCTGGAGATATTCTATAAGGGACAGTCGGCCATGACTGCGGAGCAATATGAAGCGGCCATCGAAATATTCGATTCAGTCCTGGAAAAAGACCCCAACTTCGGCCGGGCCCACCTGGAGAAGGGATTTTGTTATTTCAAAATGGGAGAGCTTGACAAGGCCCTCGAGTGCTATAACCTGGCGGAGAAATTCCTTCCCACGCCCGAGACGTACATGGGCCGCGCCCAGGTATTTCTTTCCCTCAAGAAAAAAGACGAGGCTAAAAAGGACCTCGAGACCACCATGGAAATGGACCCGTCCCATTCCGCTTCCCGAATACTTATGGCCAAGCTTTACTTGACGGAAAAGAACGTCAAGGACGCTTACCGTTTGCTTCTCGAGGCGGTCAAGGCCAACCCTCGCTCCGAGGTGGCCCATTACGAGCTGGGCCGATTCTACAAGGTCACCGGCAACCCGATCGAGGCCAAAAACGAGTTCCTGGAGGCTCGGGACGCGAACCCCAACTTTGCCCAGGCCGCCTATGAGCTGGGTTCGCTTCAGATAGACGGGGGGGAATCGGAGGAGGGATTGAAAAATCTTCAACTGGCCGTGCAAAGGAACCCGAAGTTCAGCCCGGCCCACGCCAGGATGGCCCAGTACTACCTCGACCAGGACCAGTTGACCCGTGCCGAGTCCCATATCGAGGTCGCCCTGGCGATCGATCCGTCCAGCGCGGAGGCGCACTTTGTTAATGGCAACCTTTTAATTAAAAAGGGTAATCTTCCCGGGGCCTACGCCGAGTTCACGGAAGCGGTCAAAGAAAATCCCCGCCACGCCCTGGCGCACAAGAACCTGGGCTCGATCCTGGCCATCATGGGGGACTCGGAAAAGTCCATCCTGCATTACAAGCTCTCCCTGGAGCTGGCTCCCAACCAGCCCATGGCGGAAAAAATCAAAGCCGCCCTCAAGGAAATGGGCGCAGATCCCTCCACGCCGGCGGCTCCCGAAACGTCGATTATTCCTCCAGCCGACTCGATGGAAGGGCTTCCTGAAGACCAATAAACTTTCGCGTCAACTTCCGCCCAGATTGAAGATGATGGGTTTAAATCTTATTATTATTGGCGAACTTATCTTGCAATTCGCTGTCCATAGGGATGTCAATAATACGTATCTCTTGTGATGACTTTTATAATACAACTTCCATTTAGCGCCGGAATGTTATAAGCTCCTTATAAATAACGGGAGGTGAAGAGCATGAAATACTATACACCAATATATCTGGCTTTGCTTTTCTTCTTTCTTGCGCCTCATGCCTCATTGGCGGGAAGGATTCATGAGGCGACTTCCGCCGGAGATATCGAAACCGTAAAGTCCATTTTACTTAAGGACCCCAAAAAAGCCAACGCAAAGGACTTATCCTGCGGATGTACTCCACTACATATCGCTTCCGAGGAAGGTAAAAAAGAGATCGTTAAATTACTGATCGAGCATGGCGCCGACGTAAATTCCAGGAAAAGCATTGTCAAATACATCCCTCTCCATATGTGCTCCTTCAAGGGCCACAAGGAAATAGCCGAGATACTGATAGAAAACGGGTCCCAGTTGAACGCCATGACCAATGAAGGCCACACCCCGCTTCATTTCGCGGCGGTTGAGAACCAATTGGAGATCGTCAAACTTCTTCTCGAGAAGGGCGCCGATTACAACGCCAAGGACGGGAAGGGCCGAACGCCTATCAAGCTGGCGGCCGGGGAGGACAACTGGAGAGTGGTCGAGGCTTTCATCGACCATGGCGTGGACGTGGACTTAAAGGACGAAAACGGACTTTCTACTTTAGCTTACGCGGCGGGAAACGGATACGCTGAAATGATGAGAATGCTTATCAAGAAAGGCGCAAACGTTAACGAGCCAGCCGGAATTATGGGATACACGCCATTAATAATCGCGGCCTCGCAAAATCAGACGACGTCGTGCAAAATCCTGATCGAAAACGGCGCCGACGTAAACAAGGCAAGCCTCGAGGGCATAACCCCTTTATCAATCGCCAGGCAAGCGCGTCACGATGATCTTGCCGAGTTGCTTATTGAAAATGGCGCCAAAGAATAAGGACGGCCACAAGGCTTTTAAAGGGAGGAGTCAAATGATTAAGCGTTTTCTTATAGCCCTATTTCTGATCACGATCACCTTCACTGGAACTTCGGCTTTTGCCGCCAAAATACATAAAGCCGCCGAGCGGGGCGACGTGGACGCGGTAAGAAAAATTCTTAAAAGGGGCGCCAAGAAGGTTAATTCCACGGGCTACAATAATAATACCCCCCTCCATATCGCGGCGGAAAACGATCATAAGGAGTTGGTTAACGTTCTTTTGGAGGCGGGAGCTGAAATTGAGGCGCAAAACGATAAAAAAAATACTCCTCTCCATCTTGCCGCCAAGTCCGGGCATAAAGACATATGCGCTTTGCTTCTTGAAAAAGGAGCCAGGATAGACGCAAAAGCGGAAAACGGGAACACGCCTCTACATCTTATTGAGGACCCGGATACCGCGGCGTTTCTGATTGAAAAGGGGGCGGATGTCGAAGCCGGCAATGAAAAAGGAGAAACGCCTTTGCATCGGGTCGCCTACAGGGGAAGCATGGACGTTATTAAGCTTCTTCTTTCAAAAGGAGCCGAGTTGGAATCACGCGATAATGACGGCCGTACTCCGCTCTATAAAGCGGTGGATGGGGATGAACTGGAAGTCGTCAAGTTCTTTCATAAAGAGGGAGCTGATATTAACGCCAAGGATAAGGAGGGGCTGACTCCTCTGGCTTACGCCGCTCAGTCAAGAAAGATTGGCGGCTTAAACTACCAGGGCCAAGCATCCGCGCCGCCATTTTTAAACGCTTCGGTTTTCACCATCGAGTTCGTCAACAACGATGAAATGGTCAAGGCCCTTATCGAGGAAGGCGCCGCGGTGGACGCAGAGGACAGTAACGGGTCCACCGCTTTGCATCACGCCGCGGCTAAAGGCTACTCCAGCGTGGTTGAAATACTATTGGACAATGGCGCCGACGTTAACGCGCGCAATAACGACGGCAAGACTCCACGGGACCTCGCCCTTGAAAACGAGCAACAAGAAACGGCTCAAGTTCTCGAAAAACGCGAGCAAACTCCAGATTGAGAAATTTTACGCCCAAATTGAAGACAATGGGTTTTTATCTTTTTATTATTGGCGAACTTATCATGCAATTCGCTGTCCGAAGAGACAACGGTAATCCCTAGCGAGGCAGTACTTATCAACGCTGAAGGAAAAGCAAGGAGGAACAGGGATGTCAAATCTAGAGCACGCGATTAGATTCAAAAGAGGAGGCGGTCATGGCTAAAGGCAAATTACTGTAGGCCCAGGGACTCCATACTTAATTTGCTATATGCACGAGTATTTTTTTCGAGTGCCCGAGATAACATTGCGTCTCCCGCTTTTATTAAGCTATTCAAAATCCGGCCTTTATAAATATCATTGCCAATATTGTCATAAGATATGGGAAACGTTAATAATGAAGCATGACGTCCCCATATCATACTGAAACGTAATTCATTCTCGGAATATCAAACTCCCCGACCTGCTCGCTATGCTCGCCCATATAGCGGAACTATATTTGTTTCGTATGGGCCGGTGGGAAAGACGCGGTAACGAGAAATACGCGGCCCCGTGCCCATCCCGCTTCGCGGGACCCGCGCGGTTTCTTTGAAACCGGACGGGTCACCCGGCGTCCCGCGGCTTTCACGCGATGACGGCATGGCGATCCAAGTCAGGCCCCGGCGGCGCGACCCGAGTTATGCTTTGAAAATCGAGTCTTAAGCGGGCCATTATCGTCCTCTCACGCTCGGCGGTCCCGGCGTGGCCAGATTGTCCGCTTAAACGCCGGGATATTCCCGGCCTTGGGCGGCTTTTTGGTTTTTGGCCTGTTGTTTTTCCATGGTTACCGTGCTACACTTCCATATTTAACCATCTCACACGCGCGCTCGTCCGCTCCTGGTTCCGGCCTTGCCGGTGGGGGCGAATACCAGGCGGCGCGCGGAGGTAAAAACCAAAGCGGAGGAATTGACAATGGCGGTAATCACCATGAAGCAGCTCTTGGAGGCCGGCGTACATTTCGGCCATCAGACCAAGCGCTGGAACCCGAAAATGAAGCCCTATATTTATGGGGCGAGGAACGGCATCTACATCATCGACCTTCAGAAGACGGTGAAGATGTTCAAGAACGCCTACCAGTACGTACAGGACACGGTGGGGGCGGGCGAGGAAATCCTTTTCGTCGGCACCAAGCGGCAGGCCACGGACACGATCCAGGAGGAGGCCGAGCGGGCGGGCATGCATTTCGTGAACAACCGCTGGCTTGGCGGTACCCTCACCAACTTCAAGACCATCAAGACCTCGGTCGACCGGCTTCGACGCATCGAGCAGATGGCGGCCGAGGGCAAACTCGATCTTCTGTCCAAAAAGGACGTTTTGAAGATTCAGCGTATCTACTCCAAATTGGAGAAGAACCTGGGAGGGATCAAGAACATGGACAAGCTTCCGGGCGCCATGTTCGTAATAGACCCTCGCCGTGAGAAGATCGCCGTGGCCGAGGCCAACAAGCTTGGCATCCCGGTGGTGGCGGTGGTCGATACCAACTGCGATCCCGACCCCGTGGATTACCTTATCCCGGGCAACGACGACGCCATCAGGGCTATCCGTCTTTTCGCCGGCAAGATGGCCGACGCCTGCCTCGAGGGCAGGGAGATGCATCAGAAGCTCCTTCGCACCGAGCCGGACTCGATGGAGGCGGCGGTGGGCAAGGAAGGAGACGCGGTCGGCGAGGAAGTCAAAAAGGGCCCGGTGGTCGAGCGCATCCAGGACCTTATTTCCGGCGAGCTTGGCGAGGGGGCCGAGGAGGAGGACGCGGACCAGGATACCGATTCTTCTCCTGACGATGTACCCGACAAGGACGCGGACGAGGAAGATTCCCAGTAAGGTCGGGTTAATTAACCAAATCGCCGGGGCCGTTTGCCTCGGCTTTTACCCAGATACTCCAGGAGGATGGAAAAGTGGCTGAAATAAAGGCGGAAACCGTAAAGAAGCTTCGGGACAAGACCGGAGCGGGCATGATGGACTGCAAAAAGGCACTGGCCGAGACGGGCGGTGACCTGGAGAAGGCCATCGACCTTCTTCGGACCAAGGGTCAGGCCACCAGCGACAAGCGCGCGGGCCGGACGGCCAAGGAAGGCATCGTAGCCAGTTACATTCACAACCCCGGCTGCAAGATCGGGGTGATGGTCGAGGTCAACTGCGAGACGGACTTCGTGGCCAGAACGGCCGAGTTCGAGACCTTCGCCCGCGACGTGGCCATGCACATAGCGGCCAGCAGCCCGCTCTACGTCGCGAGGGAAGAAGTCCCTCAGGACGTCATCGACCGGGAAAAGGCCATCTACAAACAGCAGGCCCTTGACGCCGGCAAGCCCGAGAAGGTCATGGACAAGATAGTGGACGGCAAGCTCGAGAAGTTCTACGGCGACGTGTGCCTTCTCGAGCAGCAGTTCATCAAGGACACGGACAAGAAAATCCAGGACATCCTGACCGAGCTGATAGGCAAAACCGGCGAGAAGATGCAGATCAAGCGTTTCGCCCGCTTCCAGGTGGGAGAGGGAGAAGAGGATTGAGCGAGGAACCGGCTTTTAAGCGCGCCCTCTTGAAGCTGTCGGGCGAGGCTTTTCAGGGAGGACTCGAGTTCGGGATCGACCTGACCATGCTCAACCGCTTCGCCTCGGAAATAGCCGAGGTCGCCGCCACGGGCGTCGAGTTGGCCGTGGTGGTGGGAGCGGGAAACATCTTCAGGGGCGTTAACGCCAGCAAGCAGGGACTTGACCGGGTGGCCGCGGACTACATGGGTATGCTGGCCACCATTTTAAACTGCGTCGCCTTGCAGGACGCCCTCGAGAAGACCGGTACGCCCACCCGGGTGTTGTCGGCCATCGAGGTCCCCCAGATATGCGAGCCCTACATCCGGCGGCGGGCGATGAGACACCTGGAAAAGGGAAGGGTCGTCATCTTCGCCGCCGGCACGGGCAACCCTTATTTTTCCACGGACATGGCCGCGGCCCTTCGCGCGGCGGAGATAGGCGCCGAGGTTATCCTGAAGGCGACCAAGGTTGACGGCGTTTACGATAGCGACCCGGTCACCAATCCCGGCGCCGTCAAATACGAGCGTCTCACCCACATGGAGGTGCTGAGGAACAACCTGAGGGTAATGGACGCGACGGCTATTTCCCTTTGCATGGATGAGGATTTACCCGTGATCGTTTTCAACCTGCTCGAGACGGGCAACGTTAAAAAGGCGATCATGGGAGAAAACATTGGAACCAGGGTGGTCGTGGAATAACCGCCATAAGGAGGAACCGATGTCGGAAATGCTCGACCTTATTCTCGATGAAATCGAGGACCAATCCTCGAAAATCCAGGACAGCCTGAAAAAGCAGTTGGCCAAGGTCCGGACGGGACGGGCGTCCATCAGCATGCTCGACGAAATCAAAGCCGAGTATTACGGGGCTTTCACTCCCCTCCAGCAGATGTCCAATATAAGCATACCCGAGCCGAGGCTGATGGTTATCCAGCCCTTCGACCCGTCCTCCTTAAAGGACGTCGAGAAGGCCATACAGGCCTCGGACCTGGGTCTCAACCCGCACAACGACGGCAAGGTCCTGCGCATATCCATACCCGAGCTCACCGAGGAACGCCGAAAAGAGATGACCAAGATGGTCAAGAAAATCGCCGAGGAGCACAGGGTCTCGATCAGGCAGGTCCGAAGGGACGCCAACGCCGACCTGAAAAAGGCGGAAAAGGACAAGGAGATCACCGAGGACGAGATGCACAAGGGGCTGGATAAAGTGCAGAAAACCGTGGACAAGGCCATCGAGACGATCGATAAAATCTCCGAGGCCAAGGAAAAAGAAGTCATGGAAATATGACCCGCCATGGGTCTTGGGCGGCCGCTGAAATTAAGCCCCGGCCACCGTATATACAGGGGAAGGGATTTAAATAGTTAGGGAACTAAAGGTCCATAACCGCCCTCTTATCTTGAGACGGAAGGGGACCCGACCAGCCGGATAATATCGTAATGGACCTTCAGCACATCGCCATCATCATGGACGGAAACGGGCGCTGGGCCAAAAAGCGCGGACTGCCAAGATCCGCCGGCCACCAGGAAGGCGCCAACGCGGCGGCCCGAATAACCCGGACCCTGCGCAAAATGGGCGTTCCTTTCCTCACCCTTTACGCCCTTTCCACGGAGAACCTCTTTCGGCCCCAGAAAGAACTGGACGCCCTCACCTCCCTCATGCGCAAGTACCTCGACGAGGAAGTGCCGAGGCTTTTAAAACACAACGTGAGGCTCAAGGTCATCGGCGACAGGTCACTTCTTCCCTCCGACCTGAGAAAGAAGATGGCCGCCGCCGAGGCCGAGACGGCCAAGGACTTCATGATGACCCTGAGCCTGGCCATCTGCTACGGCGGCCGCGACGACGTGGTAAGGGCGATAAAGAAGCTGGCCGACAGGGTCCCTCTCAAGAAGATCGGGCCGGAGGATATAGACTCGGCCCTCGATACGGCCGGCGTGCCCGACCCGGACCTTATTATAAGGACGGGAGGAGAATACAGGCTGTCGAACTTCCTCACCTGGCAGAGCGCCTATTCCGAGCTTTACTTCACCAAGACCCTCTGGCCCGACTTCACCGCCGCCCATCTGAAGCGCGCCATGAAAAAATTCAACATCACCGAGAGACGGTTCGGCCGCACCGACGACGCGGTCGGAGACCGGACCACCTCCGCCAAGATCAAGGGCAAGCTCAGATGAGACGAGTGGCGGTCCTGGGCAGCACCGGCTCGATCGGAGAGAACGCGCTCAGGGTCGTCGAGGCCGCGCCGAGCGAGTTCCGGATCGTCGGCCTGGCCGCGGGCAGAAACCACGGCCGGCTCTCCGAGCAGATATCCAGACACCGTCCTCCCATAGCCGCGGTTTGCGCCGGGGAGGGCGAGCCCCTTTGCGCCATGCTCGAGGAGGCGCCCGCCGAGGTGGTGACCGGCGAGGAGGGCATGGTCCGCGTGGCCACTATGGAAGAGGCGGACATAGTGCTCATCGCCATCTCCGGCGCCGCGGCCCTGGCCCCCGCCTTCGCGGCGGTTCAGGCCGGCAAGACCGTGGCCCTGGCCAACAAGGAATGCCTGGTCATGGCCGGAGAGCTTATCCTCGAGACGGCCGCAAAAACGGGCGCCATTGTCTTGCCGGTGGACTCGGAGCACTCGGGCGTCTTCCAGGCCCTGGCGGGAAGGCCCGTCGGCCAGGTAAGAAGGATCATCCTGCCCGCCTCGGGCGGCCCTTTCCTGGATACGCCCCTCGCGGAAATCGAGAAGGCTACTCCCGAGATGGCCCTCAACCATCCCACCTGGAACATGGGCAAAAGGATATCCATCGACTCCGCCACCCTCATGAACAAGGCCCTCGAGGTCATCGAGGCCAGGTGGCTCTTTAACGTCCCGCCCGAGCGGGTGGACGTGGTGATCCATCCCGAGAGCGTGATCCACGGAATAGTCGAGTTCGTGGACGGGTCCATGGTGGCCCAGATGTCCGTGCCCGACATGAGACTGCCCATCCTGCGCGCCCTATCCTGGCCGGGCCGCATGGACGCCGGACTTCCCCGGCTCGATCTGGCCGCCTTCGGCAGGCTGACCTTCCGGGAGGTGGACCATAAGAAATTCCCCGCCCTGGGCCTGGCCTACAAGGCCCTCGAGACGGGAGGGACCGCCCCCGCCGTCCTGGCCGCCGCCGATGAGGAGGCGGTCGCGGCTTTCCTCGATAATAAAATCCCCTTCGGCCGCCTCGTGCCCGCCATAGCCGAGGTCCTGGCCGAGCATAAACCCCAGCCCGCCGACTCCATCGCCCGGGTCATCGAGGCCGACCACTGGGCCCGGGAAAAAACCAGGGACCTTATTGACAAGGCCTGACGGCGAATACTAAACTGGCGCCATACCTTCAATCCACCACGGGAGGGCGCGATAAATGCTAAGAAAACTGATCGTCGTCGCGGCGGTTTCCTTGTCGCTCGCCGGCTGCAAGTCTTTCAGGGAAGGCTACCGAAAGGGCTTTATCGAAAGCTGGGAGAAGAACTTCGTGAAGTCCTGCGTCGGTTCCAACGACGCGCCCGAGCAAAGGGAGCTTTGTCAGTGCGTGGCGGCCCGGGCCGTCTCGGAACTCACGGTCGAGCAGCTTTCGGACGTGTCCTATACAACCAAATACATCCAGGATAATATCATGCCCGCCTGCCAGTCGGAATAAAAAGGCGGCCATCTTCGCTCAGTGCCGGCGCTTGGATCCCACGTCCGGGTTTTGCCTGAATTCCTCGATCGAGCAATAAACTCCGCCGGGAGTGTAGGCGGCCATCTCGCCGGTAATGGGACCCTCGGGAAGCACTCCGAAATCTCCAGCGTAGTCCGGGTCGGTCATAATGTTGCGCATGATGACGATGCCCTTTTTCATTTTCAATCCCACCCATTGTTCCGGCGGAACGCAATCGGGCCGGGCGACTCCTCCGAACCCGACGACCAGTTGGCTCTCGCCGCTTGCAAGGCGCGGGACTTCCACGTCGCTCAGCGAGGTCTCGGTGGGAAACCCCGCGAAGTAAGAGGGGTCGCGGTAAGCGAAGGCCAGGCTCCAGTAGCGAGCGTCCACGTCGGACTTTATGGGTCCGCCCGCGTAGGATTCCTCCGGCACGCGGGCGGCCCGCCACCTCAGAACCAAAAGCTCGCCGAACTCGTCGCTGACGGGAGCGCTGACGTAGATAGTGTCGTCGTTGCCCACGACCTTATTGCCACGCCGCTCCTCCCGGCCGTACAGGTTGTTCCAGACCGGAGGGTTTTGGGGCCCTCCCAGTAGTTCCTTTTTGGACCGCGCTTCCATAAGAAAGGAACCAAGCACGGAAGTGGCCCCACGTAAATAGATCATTCGCGAAAGCGCCTTCTCGGGACAGCGGCATTTCCCGTCCTCGTCGTATACGGCCACCCGGGGAGGGGGCACGGCCCCATAAGCGCCGAGGGGATGGCCTTCCCTGTAGCCCATGCCCTCGTCGGGCAGGTACACCCGATACCCCAGAAACGCGGCCTTGTTGGGCTTGCCTTCATTGGTCAACCCGGCGTATAGCGTATTGGCCGGACGCTCGCCGGCCGGCGGCCCCTCCATGAGCACGGTGATCTCGTACTCGCCCAGGTATTCGCCGCTTCTGGCGGTCCCGGCCACGAATGGGTTAACGCCGGAGGAGGGAACGATTTCATAATCGCGGATGGCGTCGATGGGCCTCAATTTCTCGTCGTAAACGTTTATCGAGATATACCGGGCGTGGGGAAACTGGGACTTCATTACCAGGCGCTCGCCGGGTTTGACCCTCGCGGCGAAACCGTGGTAATTGGCGTTGAAATCCGCGGGGCCCATGTCGTTGGACTCCGGACCCGGCTTGCACATCATGGCGCAGGAGCATCCATCCTCCCGGGTAACTCCAACCCGCTTCTCGCAACTCGTGATCAAAAGAAAAGACGCCAAGGCGACGGCCATGAAACCAGCCGTCCATAATCGGCACAAATGACGCGGAGTAATTCTTGCAAACTTTTTCATAATGCTCTCCTTGTCAGGGTCAGCGGTAACTTTTTTCCCGGCCGCGACTTTGACTATTTTATCCCATGGCCCCCATCCGGCGAAAGGCGGCGGCAAGACTCGCCCGGTTTGGCCACCCTGGGAGGCCGCCTTTATTGGTATTGGGCGCGAACGAGTGGGTGAGCGGAGCGAACGGGCTTGGCGCCTCGAGGCTTGTCGAAGCGGCAGGGCCACACGCCGCTAGAATCTGCCGCCTTGACCGTTGATCGGCGACGGGCGAAACCGGGTCCGTTTCTTCATAAACAGGAGGGGGATTTAATCCTTAGGCGCGGGAAGGAAAGGCCAATGTATGTCAAACCGCGAGCGTGACCCCTCCCTCGGCTTTCACGGGGGAGGGCCGTAATCGCGGCGGCAGAAAGGAGAGGCATGATCGGTCCTCTTTGGTTTTACCGGTCAGGACTCGTCTTTTTCCGTGTTTTTCTCGCTCACCTTTTTATAGATCATCACGAGAAGGACGATGATTATGACGTTGAAAAGGACGGTAAGGCCAAGATCGAAGGCCTCCATAAAGCCCAGCGGCCTTATCATGTCCTTTAATTGATTTAGCACCAAAGCCAGGTAGTTGTACTGTTCCGGGGTCATTTTACTCCTCCAACGAGACGGCGATATCCGGCCGAGATGGGCTGGATTTTACAGGATGCCCGGTCCTGTAGTCAAGAAAGGCGGCGGCCAATATGGCCTCAATCCGCCCGGGATTAAAAAGGCGCCCATCTTACCCGCTCGCCAGTTTTTCGTACATGGCCTTGGCCTCGGGCGAGAACTTGTGGAAGCGCTCGAGGGTCTGGCAAGGGCCGTCCCCGCATTCGGCGCAATTCTCGAGGTCCCGCTCGCGGCAGCACTTTCTCACCCCGCAGCTATGGCAATAGCCGATCAATACGCCACCCTCGGACTTGCAGCCCTCGCAATTAATGTCCTCCGGCTTCATCTCGAGCCCGAACTTTTTCGAGTACATGGCCGCCGTCTTCGCCCTGGCCTCGTCGTCGTCGTCCCGAGTGGCGATAAAAGTCGGACAACTCGAGCAAACAAGTCCGCAATATGCGATCATCTTCGACATGATTTCCCCCCTAAGTTAAATTCGATCAGCCATTATATAAACCCATTCAACCTGAATATATACAAAAAGCAGTAATAGCAAAAGAGCGGCTATTCTTTTTTTTCTGCCGGCGGGCAAAAGAGAAGTCAGCTTTTGCCTGAAGGTCGCTCCATTGGCCTTGGCGGCCCGAGCGAGCATATCGCAGGCGAACAAGGCGAGAATGGGGGTTATGGGAGCGTGGTAGGTGGGATGAGAAAAGGAAATCCAGTAGGGCGCGGCGTATAGGAATATGGAGATAAGTCCCAGGATTTTAAGATAATTGTACCCCTCCTCTTCTCGCGGCGGCCCGAGAAAAGCCAGAATGGAAAAACAGGCGATAAAAAAATAAAAAACGTTGTCCAGGAGGATCAGCGAAAACCCGAACGTTTTTCCGGCCCCTTTCGACTTGATAAGGAAACCGCCCAAAAACGTGTCCATGGCGAAGAAGGCCCGCGCCCGGTTGGCCGTCCTTACAAGGAAAAGATCGGGACGGCCGAATATATGGGAAAGGGCATGCTTGGCATATTGTTTCTCTTCTTCCTCAGAGGGAAAGGCCCGGATGGATTTGACCATTCGCCGATAACCCTCGGGGGCCAGTCGATCTGTCCGGGAACCGAAAATCCAGGTCTTGTAAAGAGGCGTATAGGGGTTGTTGCCCCTGAAAAAATTAACGTTGTTATACTTGTTGATAAAGGTGAAATAGCCCGACACTTCGCTTGCTTTCATGCACCATGTAAAAATCAGGGCGAAAGAAATAAGAGCGGCAATGCCGGCCGACCAGGTCCTGCCGGAAAGATACGCCGCCCCTATCGGTAACGCGGCCGTAAGGATGAGGCTCGAGGGCCTGGCCAAGGAGAGCAGCCCAAGGAAGAGGCCAAGAAGAGTCCAACTAAGAACGGAGGGCTTTTGGATGGCCCTCGTTCCAAGGTAAAGGGAAATCAATAATAAAGCCCCCGTCGGAAGCTGAGTAAGCGGAGTAATCGAGTAATAGATAAAAGAAGGATAAAAAGCGAAAATAAATAGGGCCAGGTTGGACGTCGTCTCGCCCATGAACGTCCTCGATATCCTCCTCAACCCAAAACAAAGCGCCAGGTAGTAAACCAGCATGGACGCGCGTCCAATTAAAAAACCCGAGCCGAATATGCGATAGAAAAGAGCCAGATGAATAGGGACAAGGGGAGGAAACCAGGGAATGAAATCCCGTCCGGATAAAAGGTTATAAGCCATCTGGTCGTAATCCTCAGCGTCACTAATGAAAGGTTCGCCGCGAATGAAGATAATGATGGCCAGCCGGACAACCAGACCCGCCGCGACAATCAACAAGCCAACGCGGGGAGACGAAAAAATCTCCGTTCGACTTATATATGGTCCGCCCTTTTTATTATCGGCATCCATCATCGATCGGCAAAAAATCCTTGTATGGATTGTCGGCCCATCACAGTATAGCAGAATTGGCCCGTGAGGCTAAATGGACGTTAAGCCCATCCGATTGCGGCCATCCCATAAGTCCAGTATTATAATTATCGACTAAGCGATTGATTTAACAATGAGAAGACCTAAATCCGACGGGGAGAGGAGAGAGCTGATCGAGTATATCGACTCGAGGCTTCTCGAGGAATATGGAGACAAGATACCGAGCGAGCCGAGGCCCGATCCTCTCGACGAGCTGGTGCTGACGATTTTATCGCAAAATACCAATGACGTGAACCGTGACCGTGCTTATAATAAACTAAGGGGCCGTTTCCCGAAGTGGGAGGACGTGCTCGATGCCCCGGTTGAGAAGATCGAGGACGCCATTCGGGTGGGCGGCCTGGCGGGTCAGAAGTCAACGAGAATAAAAAGGATTCTCGGGGAGATCAAGGAAAGGGAGGGTAAGCTGAACCTTTCCAGGCTTTGCTCCGTTCCCAATGAAGAGGCCCTCGGGTACCTTTATTCCTTCAAGGGGGTGGGAGAGAAAACGGCGGCCATCGTTATGCTTTTTTGCTGTGACGTACCGGTCTTTCCCGTGGACACCCACATTCATCGCCTGTCGGGCAGGCTGGGGCTTATCGGGCTAAAAGACGACGCGGCCAAGGCCCACCGGAAAATGGGAAAGCTGGTACCGGAGAATATTATGTACCGGTTTCATATCAACCTTATCGAGCACGGCCGGGCCAGGTGCTCGGCCAGGAAACCCGATTGCGCGGCCTGTTGTCTAACCGAAAGGTGCCCGTCGTCGGGCAAGGTTTAATCATGCAAAAAGCCTACGCGAACATCGAGGCCGAGGTCGAGAGGGTAAGACGCCGAAGGGTGACGCTCAGACGGCTTCGAGCGTCTTTTATTTTCCTCTTCGCCTTTACCGCGATTTTCACCCTGGCCCTCTTCCTTCTTCCCTCCCTGGACGGATGGCTTCGGGTGGGGGCCCGCGTGGCAGCTCTGGCTTCACTATTCATCGGCCTTGTCGCCTGGGCCGCCGGCCTGGCTTACGTTCGGGAGACGGCGGACTCCGCGGCCAGGTCCATCGAGAGGGCCAATCCCCACGCGAGCAACGACCTTATCAACGCCGTCCAGCTTACCAGGGCCATGGACGATCCCGGCCCGGCCGGGTCCTTCAGCCGGGCCCTTTTCGAGAAGCATCTCGAGAAAACCTCCGAGCTCATGCCCGAGCTGGACCTGGCGGCGGCCGCCCCCGCCCGCGTCCTTAAAAGACCCGCGGCCCTCGCGGCGGCGGCGGGCCTTGTTTTATTGACCCTTTGCGTCCTTTTCCCGGACCGCGCCGGGCTCGGCGCCTCCTCCTTGTTCACGGACTCATTCAAGCCCGGGGAAACTGCTGACCAAGCCGCCCTGCCCCTGACCCTGGGAGACTTCACCCTAAGCTATCAGTTCCCCGAGTACAGCGGGATCGAGCCCCAAACCGTGGCCCACGCCAACGGCGACGTGGCGGCTTTAAAAGGAACGGTCGTCGCCATCCAGACCTCGTCGCTCGAGCCCCTGCGGAGCGCTTCCCTTATAACCAGCGCGGGCACGAGCTACGCCATGGAGGTCGAGGACGAGACGACCCTCAAAACCGAGTTGGCCCTTTCCGAGGCGGGCACGTATTTTATCGAGGGCGTGGGCAAAAAGGGAGAGAAGCGCGCCGAGCCGGCCTCCCATCGGCTGCTTGTGGATGAGGACCTTCCGCCCCGGGTCAGCCTTCTTATCCCCGCGGCGGACCTCGAGATAGCCGCCGAGGACAACCTGCCTCTTACTTACGAGGCCTCGGACGACTTCGGGCTTTCCCGGACCGAGCTTGTCTACCAGAGGGGCGGCAAGGAAACGCGTCTTCCCATCCTCAGCTTCAAGGGCGCCGACAAGAAGGAACTAAAGGACGAGCATGAATGGCCGCTCGGCCCGGAGAAGTTCCAGCCCGGGGACCGGATCGCCTTTTTCATCGAGGTCACGGACAACGATGAAGTGTCGGGCGGCAAGTCGGCCCGGAGCGATACTCGGGTGCTCGAGATATTCAGCGCCAGGAAGGAACACCGGAGACTGCTGGCCAGGCAGGACGAGCTTCTCGACGCCATGATCGACCATCTGGCCTCCCACCTGGTTTCCTTTCTCGACGACAGGGCCCCGGGCGTGGACGCGTTGCCCTCGGAAAAGAAGATGCTCGCCCAGGCTTCCGAGCTGGTTTCATTCATTCGCGGTCTCCGCTCCGAGATCGAGGAGGACGAGCTGGCCGAGGAACTGGTAATGGACGCGCTTTCGGAAATGGCCGCTCGCTATTCCGCGCTCATCGGGGAAAGGTCCCAGTTGATAGAGGGCTTGTCGGAGCTGAGCGGGCCGGCGCGGGAAATCCTCTTCGGGCTGCAGGACGACTACCGTGCCGGGCTCGAGTTCGATATCGTTTACCTGGACAAGCTGGTCAAGAAGCAGAGGGTTGACGACCTCATGGAGGAGGCCGACGACCTTTACAAGGCGCGGGCCGACCTGGCGTCGCTTCTGGATGAATATAAAAGGACGGGCGACCCGGCCCTCCTCGAGGAGCTTCGCCAAAAACTGGAGGAGCTGCAGGAGGCCTTCGCCAACCTCCAGCGCAGAATGGCCGAGGCCAGGAAGGGCATGCCCGAGGAGTTCGTGAACGCCGAGGCCGCGTCGGACGAGTCCTTGGGCGGCCTGGCCGAGGAAATGGAAAAACTGCGCAAGGCCCTGGCCGACGGCGACGTGGAAGACGTGATGGACATGGCCGACCGGTTCCTCGACATGATGGACCAGTGGATGACGGGGCTCGAGGAAAGCGCCACCGAGCTGAGCGACGTCATGTCTCGGGAGATGATGAGGGAGCTCGGCGAGTTCACCGACCGGGTCTCGGACATGGCCCAGCGGCAAAAGCACATCGAGGAAGGGCTGCGGGAACTCTACGAGGGCGCCATGCAGAACTCGCCCGAGCGCGAGGCCTTCGAGAACGCGAAAAGCGAGGTGGCCCAAAAGCTGGCCGAGGCCGACTCGAGCATCAACGACGCCATGAACGCCATGAGCAGCCTCAAGCCGGGCGGCTCGAGGGGCTATCGGAGCCTGACCAGAAAACAATGGGAGGAAAGGCGGGCGGCCTCCTCCTCCTTGAACTCCATACGGCGAGAGTTGAAAAACGCCCGAGAGGACCTGGCGAACAACGAGTTCGAGAAGGCCCTCCAGACTACGAGGGCGATGCGGGAGAAACTCGAGCGGACCAGGGACTTCATCGAGGAGGCGGCCGAGCGCGACGACGCGGGACCGAAAAAGCACCGGGAGAATTTCCAGGGGTCCTGCGACCGGGCCGGCGGCTCCATGGCCGGGGCGATCGAGGGCATGGAGGAGCTGATGGAGTCATCCTCCGTCTCGCTCTCGCCCGAGGGCCAGTCCATGCTCGAGGAGCTAAGCGGACTGCAGGAGGCCGTGAGGCAGGACGCCCAGCGGACCATGCAGGAATACGGGGAGTTCCGGGAACGGGTTTCATCCTTGCCCGAGTCGGTGGGACAAGACCTCGAGAGCGCCGGGCAAAAAATGCGGGACGCCCTGGGCGAGATATCCGCGGCCGACCCGGCTGGGGCCATGACTCCCGCCCGCGACGCCAGGAAACACCTCGAACAGGCCCTGGACGGTTTGAACAACGCCAAGAGCAAGATGGGACAGGGCATGATGATGGGCTCGGGCTCGATGAGCATGCCCTCCGGCCGCTCGAGCAGGAAGGGCGAGGACGGCAGGGAGGGGATGAACGAGGAAAACTTCGAGCTTCCCGACGAGGATTTATACAAGGTGCCCGAGGAATTCAGGGAACAACTCCTGCGCGCGATGAAGGAGGATTCCCCCGAGGCCTATAAAAACCTGAATAAAGATTATTACGAGAGGCTGGTAAGATGATTAATAAAAAAAGCGCGCGAGCGATGGTCGCGGTGGCCACGTTGATCGTGGCCGCGATGATGGTCGGAGCCACGTCCTCGAGGGCGGCCAACCCGAGCGCCGCCGTTCTCATGTCCATCGGTTCCCGGGCCCTCCAGACCTGGGACTACCGCGAGGCCGGGCGCGTCAAGGACGAGCTGGCCCGGCTGGCCGAGTCGGGCGACGAGACGGCCAAGTCCATCGACGCCTCGTATCGGGCGGACTACGGCTTTTACACGGGCGACTACGCCTCGGGCCGGGACGCCATGAACGAACTGGCCGCCCTCCGCGAACTGAGCGATTACGAGAAGTCCTTTCGCGACCGCCTCGCCGGCCTGGCCGAGACCTGGGACGGGGCGGTCGAGGCCCGCTCGGACCATTTTAGATTGAGGTACAAGCCGGGTCGGGACGAGGTCCTGGTCGAGCCCGCCCTTTCCACCCTCGAGAAGGCCTACGCGGCCCTCACCTCCGACCTGGGCGTGGCGCCCGCCGACCCGGTGCTGGCGGAGGTGTATCCCAGTTTCGAGAGCTTCGCCAACTCGACGGGCCTGACCATGGAGGAACTCGAGGACTCGGGGACCATCGCCATCTGCAAGTACAGGCGGCTCATGATCAACACCCCCCGCCGCACGCGGCAAGGATACTCTTACCGCGACACCCTTTCCCACGAGTTCGTCCATTTCCTCATCTACCAGAAATACGGGCCCGACATCCCCATCTGGCTGCACGAGGGCCTGGCCAAGTACGAGGAACTGAGGTGGAGGAAGGACGAGGGCGGAGAACTGACGCCCACCCAGAAGAGCCTTTTGGCCTCGGCCCTCCGCCAGGACGAGCTTATCACCTTCGAGCGCATGCACCCGAGCTTCGCCAAGTTCAAGACCCCGAGCCAGGGCCAGCTCGCCTTCGCCGAGGTCACCACCGTCGTCGATTACCTGGTGAAGACCGGCGGCTGGGAAAGGGTCTTCGCCCTTTGCGACTCGATCTCTCAAACCAACGATTACCGGTCCTCCCTCGAGAAGGTCACGGGCAAGCCCTTTGACAAGTTCTGGAACGACTGGATAAAGCACGCCAAGGGCCTGGGCTTCCAGGAGCTTCCGGGCATGGAGATAACGGCCTTCGAGATCATGAAGGGCGAGAAGGGCCTCGAGGACGAGGAGGAAATCGGCGACGAGGGCGTGGCCGAGGAGGACCTGGCCTCGGGTGACGAGTGGCGCTACGCCCGGATCGGCGACCTGCTCCGCGACAGGGGACACTACCGCGCCGCCGGCGTCGAGTACGGGAAGGCCCGGGAACTGGCGCCCTACTCGATACGCATACTCAACAAGCAGGGGATATGCTATACCCTGGCCGAGGACTACGAGGCGGCCCTCGAGCCCCTCGAGACGGCCATCGAGCTGGCCCCCGGCTACGGCTCGAGCTACGTCAACCTGGGCCGGGCCCTTTACAAGCTGGGCCGCTACGCCGAGGCGGAGGAAGTTTTCGCCAGGGCCCTGGACATCAATCCCTTTAACCCTATTCCCTACGGACCTCTCCTGGACATCAACATGAAGGCCGGACGGGAGGACAGGACCGAGAAACTCAAAAGGGACCTGGTCCTGATTTCCAGCTAAACGTATCCGGGCCAGAGTAAAAAGACCATTGAAGGAGAAGAAAATGGATGAAGCGCGAGCGCGAGCCGAAGGGCCCGCCGGCGTCAACGACGCGGACCTTGAGGCCGCCGCCGAGATCGGCAAGAGCCGGGAGGAGATAGTAAGCGAGGTCTCGAAGGTGATCGTGGGACAGGAGAGGGTGATCGAGCTTCTCCTTATCTCGCTTTTCGCGAGGGGCCATTGTCTTTTCGTGGGCGTGCCCGGCCTGGCCAAGACCCTTCTGGTCAGCACCCTGGCCGAGGCGCTGCACCTCAAGTTCGGGCGCATACAGTTCACGCCGGACCTTATGCCCACGGACATCACCGGGACCGACATCCTCGAGGAGGACCCGGGCTCGGGCAAGCGCAAGTTTGTCTTTATAAAGGGGCCCATCTTCGCCAACCTGCTTTTGGCCGACGAGATCAACCGGACCTCTCCCAAAACCCAGGCCGCCCTTCTCCAGGCCATGCAGGAAAACCGCGTGACCGCCGGCGGCCGGACCTACGATCTCGATCCTCCCTTTTTGGTCATGGCCACGCAGAACCCGATCGAGCAGGAGGGCACGTATCCTCTTCCCGAGGCCCAGCTCGACAGGTTCATGTTCCAGATCGACGTGGACTATCCCGGCTTTAACGAGGAAATGGACGTCGTCCGGGCCACGACCTCGTCTTACAAGCCCGAGCCGCGCAAGATACTCTCGCCCGAGCGGGTGGTCAGGCTGCAGGAGATGGTCAGAAAGGTGCCGGCCTCGGACCACGTGGTGAAGTACGCGGTCAACCTGGCCCGGCACACGCGGCCGGGGGCGGACAACCGGCTGGACTTCATCAAGAGCTGGATCGCCTGGGGCGCCGGTCCTCGCGCCAGCCAGTTCCTCATCATGGGGGCCAAGGCCCGGGCCCTTATCCACGGCCGCTACGCCGCCACTTGCGAGGACGTGCGGGACGTGGCCGCGCCCGTTCTCAAGCACCGGGTGATAACCAACTTCCACGCCGAGGCCGAGGGCGTGGGCGTGGACCGGATCATCGAAAAGCTCCTCGAGTCCGTGCCGGAGGACGCGCCGGGAGCGTAAGCCCGATGAGCCGAAAAGACAACCAGGAAACGGCGGTGTTCACATGAGCGGCGCGGCCGACCCCGAGCTCCTGCAAAGAATCAGGGCGCTCGAGCTCAAGGCCAGGGAGGTGGCCGACGGGCTTCTGCTCGGCATTCACCACGCGCCCCACCGCGGACGCTCCCTCGAGTTCGCCGAGCACAAGGAGTACTCGCCGGGCGACGACTTGAGGCGGGTGGACTGGAAGCTCTTCGCCAAATCGGACCGCTATTACGTGAAGGAGTTCGAGGACGACACCAACGTGACGGCGGTCATGGCCGTGGACGGGTCGGCCTCCATGGACTACAAGTGGGAGGGACCGGGCGGACGGGGCAAGAACGGTGGTCCCACCAAGCTGGACCTGGCCCGGACCCTGGCGGGGGCCTTGTCATACTTGCTTCTTTCCCAGTCCGACTCGGTCGGGCTTATGACCATGGCCGGAAAGATCGTGGACTACCTTCCGCCCCGCGCCAAGCTGGCCCACTTCCACGAGATCACCGCCAGGCTCGGGGGCCTCGAGCCGGAAAAGGAAACCAACCTGGCCGCGTGCCTGGCCGACCTTTCGACCCGGCTGAAGGAGAGGGCCCTCATCATTATCCTCTCCGACCTCCTGGACGAACCCGAGCCCGCCATGAAGGCCATAAGGCTCATGAGAAGCAGGAGACACGAGTTGGTAATCTTCCACGTGCTGGACCCGTCGGAGATCGAGTTCCCCTTCGACCGGCTCAGCCAATTCCACGACCTGGAGGGGCCCCTCAAGCTGCTCGTGGACCCACGGGCCATCCAGAAGGAATACAAAAAACATTTCTCCGGCTTCCTCGAGAGCGTCAAGGCCGAGTGCGCCGGGGCCGCCATCGATTATACCCTGGCCCGGACCGACCGGGAGCCCGCGTCCATCCTCAGCTCGTGGCTCATGACCCGGGCCGCCTCCATGGGCTCGAGGGGAAGGCCGGCAAGATGAGCGGCTTGTCCTTTTTGCACGTGGGCCTTCTTTTGGGAGCGCTGGGAGTGGCCGCGCCCATCATCATCCACTTCATCTTCCGGCGCCGGGCCAAGGTCGTGGGCTTCCCCCCCATGCGCTTCGTTCTGCTCTCGTATAAAAAGGTGGCCCGGCGGCTATTGCTTCGCGAGTATCTTCTTCTGGCCGCTCGCTGTCTGATGGTATTGTTTCTCGCCCTGGCCCTGGCCGCTCCCGTTATCAGCCGCGTGTCCCGGGGCCTGGCCCGGGGAGAGAAACCCCTGGCCGCGGTAATGATTATCGACGGGTCCCCCTCCATGTGGAGAAAGGCGGGCAAGGCGAGCCTTTTCGAGACGGCCAGAGAAACGGCCTCGGACTGGATCGGGTCCCTGGCCGACGGCGACCGGGCCGGCGTGATCGACGCCTCGCGCCTGACCTCGATCGGGCTTTTAAAAGACCCGGGTGACGCGATAAAAGCCGTCGGCGAATTGACCCCGTCCTACTCGACCGCCCGCCTGGTCGAGGCCGTTTCTCTGGCCTCGAGCCAACTGGCCGGGGCCGAGGGCCACGACCGGGTCGTCATCGTCTTTACCGACCTCCAGGCTTCTTCCTGGACCGGGGCCTGGACCGGAGGCGACTCCGTCCCCATCCGGGTGGTGGACATGTCCGAGGGCCTGGTCCCCCGGAACGTTTCCATTGACGGACTCGAGGTCAAGCGGCGGTCCCTGGCCAGGGAGGAGGCCGCGATTATAACCGCCAAGATAAAAAACCACGGCGAGGTGGACGAGAGGCGAACGCTGGTCAGGGTCGCCATGGGTGGCCAGACCGCCGCCCAGGGGTTCGTGGACTTGACCGCGGGAGACGAGGTGGAAAAGGAGCAGGTCATTACCGACGCGCCCGGCGGGGCCGGCGTGGTCACCATCGAGGTGGACGACGGCATGACCGCGGACAACTCCGCCTACTTCATGCTCTCGGGCGGGCAGAAGGTCAGGGCGCTGTTGGTGGACGGGGACCCGGGCACGGGATACCTCGAGAGCGAGACCTATTTTCTCGAGCAGGCCCTGGACCCGAGGCTGTACGCCAAGTCGAGGGTCCAGCCCGCGGGCGCGACCCCGGCCGAGCTCAACGAGGCCAACCTCGACGATTACCAGGTCCTGATCCTGGCCAACGTCGAGGCGGTCCCCCCCCGGACCGCGGCCAAAATAAAAGCTTTCGTCGAGAAGGGGGGAGGACTCCTGTTCACCCTCGGCGACCGCGTCCGGGAATCGACCTATAACGAGATATGGAAAGACCTGCTGCCCCGCGAGCTGAGAGGAGTCAAGCTGGCCTACGCCGGGGCCACGGGCGCCGACGAGGACAAGGTCATGCATCTTGACTCCTCGATCCTGGCGGGCTCGAGGCATCCGGCCCTCGCCCTCTTTTCCGACCCCGGCCAGGGCGACCTGGGACTGGCGGGCTTCTGGAAATATTTCCTCATGCAGCAGGAGGTCGGATCGGAGGGCGAGGTACTGCTTCGTCTGACCGACGGCGCTCCCATTCTGGTCGAGAAGAAATATGGAAGAGGAAAGGTCATGCTCTTCGCCGGCACGGCCGACAGGGCCTGGAACGACCTTTGCGTGCATCCGACTTACCTTCCCCTTTTCCAGCAGATCGTCAGGTACCTGGGCGACGCCCTGGTCGAGGAGGACTCGGGAAAAATGGCGGCGGGCGTGGTGCTCAAGATTCCCGTCGCGACCGACGTGACGGGCGCCCGGGTGAAGGGCCCGGACGGCGCGGCCCGGGACGCGGAGCTTATCGAGGACGCGGGCAGGAAGAGCCTGCGCGTGGTGGATACCGAGCTTCCCGGCGTGTATCGGGTAAGGTTCGCTCGAGGGGGGGGCAGGCCGCCGGCGTCGTTTGACGACGAACGGGCCGACGCGACCATCGTCCTCAACCTCGACCCCGCCGAGTCGGACCTGACCAAGTTGGGAAAGGCTGAAATCGAATCCAGGGTCAAGTCCGGGAACGTGACCGTCACCGCGGCCGACGAGCCCCTCGAGGCCTCCGGCCAGGAGTCGGAGGAAAAGGTACCCTTCGCCTGGCTCTTCCTTTACCTCATGGTGGGCGCCCTCATCATCGAGCGGGCCTTGATGAAAAGCTGACGGCGGAGATTTAAATGAGCAAGAAGGATATAAAGAAGGAACCCGGCGAAGGGAACGGAGCGAGAAAAAGGGAGGGCCTTTCCCGACGCGAGGCGGCCCTTCTTTGCGGGGCCGGGGCGCTGGGCGCCTTCGCCTCTTTAAAAGCCGGTCTCGCCCAGACCGACCCCTTTGGCGACCCGGGAGGAAGGAACGGACGAGGGGCCAGTCCCTTTCCCAGGCGCTTCGTTCCCCCCGCGGGTCCCGAGGTCCCCGAGCGGCCCACCTTCTTCTGGGCCCAGCTCATGTACGGGTCGGACCAGTCATGGAACCCCCATCCCACCGCGTGCCGGAGCCTGATCGAGATCATGGCCCCCCGCGCCAGCGTGCAGGCCTCGCCGGAACGGGTCGACTTGCGGCTCGACTCTCCCCGGCTTTTCCGCTACCCCTTCCTGTATTGGACGGGCGACTCCGAGTTCGATCCGCTTCCGTCCGAGCACCTCGAGAGGCTCCGGCTCTACCTCGAGATGGGCGGCTTCCTCTTCGTGGACGACGCCCTGGCGGCCTCGGGCATCGGGTTCGACAAGTCCTTCCAGCGCGAGTTGAGCAGGATGTTTCCCGGCCGGTCCCTCCAGCGCCTTCCCGAGGACCACACCGTGTTCCAGTCCTATTACCTCATCGACCGGGTAGTGGGAAGGACCGTGAACCGGCCCTATTTGCTGGGACTCGATCAGGGCGACCTGACCATGATTGTCTATTCGGGAAACGACATGGGAGGGTCTTGGGCCAAGGACCGGATGGGCAGGTGGATCGACCCGGTCGAGCCGGGCGGGACCCGGCAGCGGGAGACGTCCATCCGACTGGGCATTAACATAATCCTTTACGCGCTGTGCGCGAACTACAAAAAGGACCTTATTCACGTGCCCTTTATCTCCGAGCGCAGGAAGGGGCGGTAGCGCCGTGTTCGATCTTCTCAAGGGCCTGGGCGTGGACGTGAGCGGCTTCGACCGCTGGGGCCTGGCTTTTCCCGGCCTCGAGGGCGCGTGGCCCTGGATCATGCTGGCGGCGGCCCTGGCCGCGGGCGTCGCCTGGACCTGGTCCTCCGTCAAGGAGGTAACGGGCGCGAGCAGGATCGGCCTGGCAATCCTTCAGACCCTTATACTGGTCTTGTTGCTCGGGATTTTCGCCCGGCCCGTTATTCGGCTTGGCAAGGCCTCCAAAATCAAGGACCGGGTGGTCGTTTTGCTGGACGAGTCCGAAAGCATGGGCCTTCCCTCCGGCGACCCGGAACTGACCCGGCTCGAGGCGGCTCGAAAATTCATCGACAAGAACGAGGGCTTTTTTGACGACCTCGAAAAGAAGTACGCCGTCTCCTATTTCGGCTTCGACCTGGCCGTGAGAGAGCGCGGCCGCGACCAGTGGCCCGACTCCCCGGAGGGAAGCGGCACCGACCTTTTATCGGCCCTTTCCCGCTCGGGCGGCGGGGCCTCTCCCCTGGCCGGGGTGGTCATCGTCTCGGACGGAGCGGACACCGAGCGGATCGGGCGGGCGGCCAGGGACAAGGTGAAAGCGGGCGTGAAAAGGGCGCTCGAGGGTTTTCCCGCGCCGGTCAACTCGGTGTCCCTCGGCGGGGCCTCGGACCAGGCGGACCTGTCCATCGTCAAGGCGGCCCGCGACGACTACGGTTTCGTCCACAACCCCTTCCAGGTGGTGGTGCGGGTCCGGTCCGAGGGAGGAGCGGCCGACCGGGTCCCGGTCATCTTCAAGCAGGGGGCCAAGACCTTGGCGAGCAAGACCGTGGTCATTCCCCCCGGCGAGACCGAGGCCGAGGCCGAGCTTTCCTTTACTCCCCGGCAGGTGGGGGAGTTCATGTTTTCGGTCGAGGTCCCGGCCGTAAAGGGCGAGCTGACGGAGCGCAACAACGTGGTCCGGTTTCCCCTCAAGGTCCTGCGCGACAAGGTTCGGGTCCTCTTCATCGTGGGCAACCCCTCTTGGGACGAGCGCTTCCTGCGGCGGGCGCTCAAGAAGAACCCGTCGGTGGACCTGGTCAGCTTTTACATTCTGCGCGAGCACTGGGACGACTACGAGGCGCGTCAACAAGAGGTTTCCCTTATCGCCTTTCCCACGGACGAGCTGTTCACGGAGGAGCTCAACTCCTTCGACCTGGTGATATGGCAGAATTTTCGCGGCCCCTTTTACATGTACGGCAAGTACGAGGAGTACATGTCCAACCTGTACTCCTTCGTGAGGGAGAGGGGAGGGGCCCTTCTCATGATCGGGGGGCAAAGGGGATACTTCGGCGACGGCCGGCTGGACCCGAAGCTCCTGGACCTCCTTCCCGTGGTCCCGGTCAACGATGTCCCCAACTACGAGGAGGGCGAGTTCAAGGCCCGTCTGACCGAGGCGGGCAAGCGGCACCCGATCATGGAGGTTGGGGAGGGGGGAGACGATCCCTCGGCCGCCTGGGCCGCCATGCCCGAGTTGGAGGGCTACAACCGGGTGGCGGGACCGGCCCCCGACTCGGTGGTCCTTCTCGAGCACCCCTTCGAGAAGGAGGGGGAAAATCCCTTGCCCATCCTGGCGGTCCGTGAGGTCGGGGAAGGGCGGGTGATGGCGGTCATGACCGACGAGTCGTGGGCCTGGAACTTCGCCGCCGTTGGCGAGGGTCTTTCCAACAAGCCCTATCAGCGCTTCTGGGAGAACTCGATCCGGTGGCTCCTGCGCGACCCGGAGCTGAGGAGAGTGACCCTTGGATCGGACAAGGGCCAGGTGGCGCCGGGCGAACCCGTGACACTGGTCCTCGAGGTGTTGGACGACGGCTACCAGCCTACGGACGGGGCCACGCCGAAAATCGAGGTGATCGAAAGCCCCGCGGAGGACGCCGAACAAAAGCCCGAGCTGGAGAAGATCGGCGTGGGCAAGTACAGGGTCACGATCGCGCCGGCGGCCCAGGGAGGATACAGGCTCCGGGCCTCGGCGACCCTGAACGGAAGGTCCCTTGGCTATGACGACGCCCTCATCGAGTCCTCACGCGACAACCGGGAATGGATAGACGTCTCGCCCCGGCCCGACGTCCTCGCGGCCATCGCGGCGGCCGCGGGTGGAGGGTCCATATCCTTCAGGGACGGGACCGGCGCTCTCGAGTTCAAGGACACGGGCGAGGAGATAATCACGGGAACGATGGACCTTCCCCTTTGGGACAACTGGCCCACCTTTGGCCTTAGCTTTTCTCTTATGGTCGCGTGTTGGTATCTTCGCAGGAAGTGGGGACTGAGATAAGCCCCGGGCCGTTTGGGCCGTCAGTCCCGTCCCCTGGCCAGGGCCTTGTATTTTTCGATGATCTTGGAAGTGACGGGTCCGATCCTTCCCGATCCCACGGGGTTCCCGTCAACCGACTGGATGGGCGCTATCTCGACGACGGAGTTGGTCATAAATGCCTCCTCCGCTCCCGCCAGCATGATGGGCGAGAAGAAGTCCCGCCTGATTTTCAGGCCCATGCCCAGGGCCAGCTCGAGGACCACCTTGCGCGTGACCCCGCAAAGGATGGGGGCCGCGTCGGGCGGAGTAAACAACTGCCCGTACTGAACAACGAAGATATTGCCCGTCGTCATGGCGGCCACGTTGCCTTTTTCATCCAGCAACATGGCCTCGTCGGCGCCCTTTTGCTCGGCCTCCTGCCTGGCGATCATGTGCGGAAGCCGGTTTAAGGTCTTGTGTTTGAAGATGGGGTTGTTGTCGGAGGACCTGATGGAAGTGGACGCGGCGCGGATGGTTTTGACCTCGCCCTCCAAAAAGGACGCGGGAAGGGGCTCGGCCGTTACCAGCGCCGTGGGCCGCCCGGCCTTGGGAATGCCCATCGAGCCGCCGTGCATTCCCCTGCTGACGGTGATCCTGATCCTGGCGTCGGGACATCCGTTCTTTTCCATGAGCGCCTGGGCCGCCTTACCCAGGTCCTCCTCGTCGTCCTGGGCAAGGTTGAGCTCGGCCCTGGACCTGGCCAGACGTTGCAGGTGGTCCTCGAGCCGGAAGATTTCGCCGCCGTAGGAGCGCATGGTCTCGAACAGGCCGTCGCCAAGGAGGAAGCCGCGGTCAAAGACGCTTACCCTGGCCTCGTCGGCGTTGATGGTTTTCCCGTTCAGGTACACGAGGGACAAAGCGCTTTACCTATCCGTCCGAGCTGGATTTGTTTTGGCGCGATTCCAGGGCCATGGCTTTCACGTTCTCGACGATCCAGCTTACAACCTTGTCCCGCCCGATTTCACCGGCCCTCTTGCCCCGAAGATAAAGCTGTATGCCCTTGGGCGTTCCCACCGCCCCGACGTCGGCGTGCCGGGCCTCGCCGGGACCGTTGACGCCGCATCCCATCACGGCCACCCGCAGTCTTTCCGGCACCTGGGCCAGCTTCTTCTCGACGGCGGAGGCGGTCTTAAAGACGTCCATCCCGGCGCGGGCGCAGGTGGGACAGGCGATGACCTCGACGCCCCTTTCCCGGACTCCCACCGAGGCGAGGATGCCGTAGGCGGCCCTTATCTCCTCGGCCGGGTCCGCCGCCAGGGACACGCGGATGGTGTCTCCGATGCCCTCGGCCAGGAGCATGCCGATGCCGGCGGCCGACTTGATCAAGCCGGAAAAGGCCGTGCCCGCCTCGGTCACGCCCAAATGGAGCGGGTAATCCCGGACCCCGCTCATGCGCCGGTAGGACTCGACCGTGGTCATAACGTCCGAGGCCTTGAGGGATATCTTGATCGCCTCGAACCCCAACTCCTCGAGAAGCTCGACGTGGCTCATGGCGCTCTCGACCATGGCCGCGGGAACGTCACCGCCGTGCTTTTCCCTTACGTCCCTGGCGATGGAGCCGGCGTTCACGCCCACCCGGATGGGAATGGAGGCGGACGAGGCCGCTCGCACGACCTCCTTGAGGGCCTTTTTGTTCCGGATGTTGCCCGGGTTAAGTCTCAGGCCGTGGACCCCGGAGTCGATCGAGGCCAGGGCCAGGTTCGGGTCGAAATGTATGTCGGCCACCACCGGCAGGGGGGACTTCGAGACGATGGCCGCCAGGGACTTCGCGCTCTCCAGGTCGGGAACGGCCACCCGGATGATCTCGCATCCGGCGCGGGCCAGTTTTTTTATTTGCCGCAGGGTTTTTTCCGCGTCGCTGGTGGGGGCGGTGGTCATGGACTGGACAACCACTGGCGCGTCTCCGCCGACAAGAACGCCGCCGATGTTCACCGTTTTAGTCGGACGTCTTTGTGGCCTCGCCATATTTTCTCCGTAAAAGGGACGATCAAAAGCGGATAAGTAAAGCCCCGCTCCTGGCCGCGGAAAAGATTATTTTTCGTCTTCCGGGTGAAGAGATATTTCGTCGGGATGCTTTTGGGCCCCGGGGATGACGTCGAATTGATGTCCGCAATGCTGACAAACGGACCTTCTTCTATCGATGATGTTCTTGCAGTCCGGGCACCTGCGGCCGCTTCTTTTTTTGCGTTTTTCGTTCTCTTTCCTGCGGTGATAGGTCCTTTCGGACTCGTACTTCTTTTTTTTCGCGAGGATGGCTCCCCTCGCGTACCAGGCAACGGCCATGAGGTAAGCGATCACCATCACGATGAGGGCTATATCCGTCCAACTAAACACGCTATAATGCCTCCCCCGTAAAAGTAAAGCGCGTCCCGAAGGCCACGCTTTGACCTTGAAGCCAATCCCGACTCATATGCCGTTAAAAAGGCGGAAAAATTTACGCCGCTAGATATGGTCTTTCGATTCGGTTAAATTATTATATAGCGTTATGGCCAATAAAATCAAACTTCTTTCCGAGCGCGTGGCCAACCAGATCGCCGCCGGAGAGGTCGTGGACCGTCCGGCCTCGGTGGTCAAGGAGCTTATCGAGAACTCCCTGGACGCCGAGGCGGGCCGCATCGAGGTCGAGATCGGGCGGGGCGGCAAGCGCTCGATCCGGGTTATCGACGACGGCCAGGGCATGAGCCGCGACGACGCCCTGCTTTGCCTCGAGCGCCACGCCACCAGCAAGGTCCGTAGCGGCGATGACCTTTTCCGCGTCTCGACCCTTGGTTTCCGGGGGGAGGCCATACCCAGCATCGCCTCGGTATCGAGAATGACCCTGGTGACTCGCGAAAGGGAAGCCGACTCGGGGATATCGGTCCGGGTCGAGGGAGGGACGGTAAAGTCGGTTTCCGAAACGGGGGCGCCCGCCGGCACGGAGATGCTGGTCGAGTCGCTTTTTTTCAACGTGCCGGCCAGGCGGAAATTTCTCAAGTCCATCGAGACCGAGTTCGGGCATATCGCCACTTTGGTCTCGAACGTGGCCCTGGCCCGTCCCGAGGTCCACCTTACTCTTTCCCACGACGGAAAGACCGTATTCGACATGCCCGCCTCCAACTCTCACTACGGAAGGCTGCGGCACGCCCTGGGGGCGGACGCCTTGAGACAACTGGTGGAGGTGGACGAGGCTTTCGGGGACGGGCCGCGCGTTCACGGCCACGTTTCGCTCCCGTCCTATACCAGGAGCTCGACCAGGAGCCTGCACCTTTTCGTTAACGGCAGGTTCGTGCGCGACCGCCTGATCAACCACGCGGTCTTCGAGGCTTATCGCTCGCTAATACCGAAGGGCCGTTATCCTTTGGTGGTTTTGTTTATCGACCTTCCCCCCGAGGCGGTCGACGTCAACGTTCATCCGGCCAAGCACGAGATAAGGTTCAGGGACCAGGCCGGGGTCCACGGCGCCGTGGTCGAGGCCATATCCTCGGCCATAAGGTCGGCGGACAGGGCCCTGGCCGGCGCGCCCGTTTTCAGGCCGGCGGTGGGTAGTGGTCCCGGCGGTCACCCAGGCCGCGGCCCTTGGCCCGCGGTCCATGGTTCTTCCTGCCCGCCTCGGGAGACGGGAGGGGACCACGCCGCGGATGGAGTAATGGACGCGCTAAGAAGGTTTGGCGAGAGGATGGAAAGAGGCGAGGTCCAGGCCGGTCCCGGGCTTTTCCGGCGCGAGGTATCGGGGACCGGGCGCCCCACCGAGGAGGACAATCCCCCCGATGTGGGGGAGGATACCTCCCCGATGGCGACCGCCGGGTTTTCTTTTTCCGACGCCCGCGTGATCGGCCAGGCCGCGGGGAGCTTCATCATCGTCGAGTCGGAGGACTCGCTGATTATTATCGACCAGCACGCGGCCCATGAACGGATCATGTTCGAGCGCCTGTGGCGCCAGTATAAGGAGGAGTCGATCGCGCGCCAGGCTTTATTGTTTCCCATAACGGTCGAGCTCAGCCGTGAGGAGGCCGGCCGTATCGAGGATAAACGCGACGCGCTTCTCGAGCTCGGCTTCGAGGTCGAGCCTTTTGGCGGCGGCACTCTGGCGGTCAAGGCCATACCGGCGGTGCTGGCGGGTTCGGATCCCGAGAAGCTGCTCCTCGAGGTCGTGGACAAGATGGGAAAATCCCGGGGGGCCGAGGGACTCACGGACCGCCTGGACGAGGTCTTTTCCCTTATGGCCTGCCATAGCGTGGTCCGCGCCAACGAGTCTCTTTCCATGGAGGAGATAAAGCGCCTGCTGGCGGCCATGGACGAGGCGGACTTTCCCCGCCACTGCCCACACGGGAGGGACGCCGTGGTCAAGATAGGCTTCAAGGAGCTGGCCAGGTGGTTTCAAAGATGAACCCCCCAAGGCCCAGGATTTTCATCATCACCGGGCCCACGGCCGCGGGCAAGACCAGGGCCTCCCTGGCCGCGGCCCACGCCCTCGAGAAGGCGGGGCTAAAACCCGTGATAATAAGCGCCGACTCGGTCCAGGTCTACCGCTACATGGACGTGGGCTCGGACAAGCTCGGACCGGACAAAAGGGAGGGGGTCGAGCACCACATGATAGACGTGGTCGACCCGGACCAGACCTTCAGCGCGGCCGACTTCGCCAAAATGGCGGACGAGATTATCACCCACGCTTCCCGCGAGAACGGCGCGGTGTTGGTGGCCGGCGGCACGGGGTTTTACCTTCGCGTTCTCCTGCACGGACTTTTCTCCGGCCCGTCCCGCGACCAGGCGCTGAGGGAGAGGCTCATCGAGGAGGCCCGGGAGAAGGGCCTATCGGCGCTGCACGACCGGCTCAAGTCGCTGGACCCGGAGAGCGCCAGGCGCGTTCATCCCAACGACGGCTCGAGGATCGTGCGGGCCCTCGAGGTTTTCGAGCTGACGGGCCGGGCCATGACCGATCATTTCGAGGCCCAAAAAAAGGAAGGTCCCCGCTACCGCGCCCTGGCCGTGGGCCTGGAGATGGACCGGGACCTGGTTTACGAGAAGATCAACGAGAGGGTGGACTGTATGCTGGGGGCCGGGCTGATCGAGGAAGTAAGACGGCTTCGCGAGATGGGCTACGGCCCCGCTCTTCCCAGCCAGAAGGCCCTGGGATACCGGCAGGCCCACATGCTCCTTGACGGCCTGATCGGCGAGGAGGAGGCGGCTTACCTGATTAAGAGAGATACCCGCCATTACGCGCGGCGCCAGCTTACCTGGCTGAGGAAGGAGAATCTCGAGTGGACGCCGGTCGATGAGGTGGAAAAGATAGCGGCCCGGGCCGTCGAGTTCCTGGCGGCGCCTGATTAAAGACGCTACCATCCCCTTTAGGCGGATTGATTTTGACCACCTACTGGAAACCAAGATGGCCCCATACCGTGCTCTTCGGGTCCTACGGGCCGCTCAATTACCGCATCGACGTGGGCCGGGCCGACGGGTCGTTCACGGTGCGGACCAGGTCGGGGCCGGGCTTTTATCTCTCGCTTGATCGGTCCCGCGATGGCCGGGGGCTCGAGATCCAGGGACCGCCTTCCGAGGAGGCCCAGGCCACGTGGCTTGGCCACGAGGAATCCAGGCAAAAGCTCGAGCGTCTTCTCAGTCTTCATTTTTCCCGAATTATCGTCACCCCGTCTTCGATCGAGTGCGTTTGCCGGCCCGCCGAACATGACGTCCTGCCCGAGGGGCCTCAACTGTCATATTGTCTCTCCCTTCTTCACGCCCTGTGGAAAAGGGTCCCGGAAAAAAGGAGAACGCGCATGGCCGATCAGGAGTATCTGGGCTAGGCTCCGTCCAATCATCCCTTTCGGATCGTCTCGGCGCGTGCTACCATGTCGGTCGGAGCATGGAAAAGCACTCGAGATACTTTCGGCCCGAAAGCCCGGCCTGGGCCTTCCTCTTTGGAGCCGGCCCGCTGGTCATGGGGTTTTACGGCGGTCCTCTTTTTATCGACGACGCCTATATTACCTTTCGCTACGCCGAGAACCTGGCCCTGGGCAAGGGGTTCGTTTACAACGCCGACCCCATCCTGGGGGTTACCACGCCCCTTTACTGCCTGCTTCTGGCGGGGCTGAAATGGCTTGGCGTTCCCATCGAGAGCTCCGCCCTCGCTATCGGGGCCGTCTGTGCCGGGGCGGCTCCCGTTATAATATGGCTCATGGGCCGGGCCCTGTCTCGGCCCCTGGCCGGGTGGGTGGGCGCGCTTTTGCTTTGCCTTTTCCCCGCGTGGTGGCTTAACTCGAAGACGGGCATGGAGACCTGTCTGGGAGGCGCCCTGGCCGCGGCCGCGCTTTACGCGTACATAAAGGAGAGGCCGGCGGTCTGCGGCTTTTTATGCGGGATCCTCGTGCTTACTCGCCCGGACGCCGCGACCCTGCCCGCGCTGATCTTCCTGGCCCTTTTGGTTCGGAGCCCGGGCAAGGCGGCCTGGTTCGGCTTTCTCGGCGTTATCTGCCTCGCGCCGTGGGTCGCCTATTCGGCGGCCATTTTCGGCTCCCCTCTTCCGCACTCGCTGGAGGCCAAGAGGCTGATTCACTCGTATCCATGGCCCCAGGCCCTGTTTCATTACCTGGCCTGGTTCGGCTATATGAGGGACGCCTCGGAAAGCGCCGGGGCATTGGGACCGGGCCGGATGGCGCTCGGTCTTTCCATGGGCCTCATGTCTTTCCTTTATCTGGCGGGCCTGGCCCGGACCGTCTCGGAAAAAGGCAAGGCCGTTGTGGCCGCGGCCTGGCCCATCATCTTCATCGCCTCCTTGGCCCTCACCGGGGTGGGTCCGTTTTTCTGGTACAAGGTACCCGCCCTGCCCATGTACTTTTTCGCCTGCGGCTTCGGGGTCCTCTGGCTTCACGAGGCGGGAGGCGGGAAAAGGAGTCTCGCGCTTTTCGCCAAGGCCGCGGCCGTCTTCTTCGTCGCGGCGCAGCTTGTAAACGCCTATCCCATGGTCTCCAGCGCCGGCCGCCGCGCCGAGTTCATCGACAAGGAAAGGGCGCTGAGAGAGGCGGCCCAGGCCGTGGACGAGCGGGTGTCGGAACTTGGCTTGTTTCCTGACTCGGTCAAGGTCTACGCCGGCGAGGTGGGCGTGGTCGGCTACGAGCTCGGCCGCTACTTCATGATCGACAGCGCGGGCATCAACTCGCGGGAGGTGACCGAGATTCGGCTTCGCGACTGGGAGAGGGCCAGAGCCAATGACCCTAGCCTGGACTGGCGCGACAAGTGGCGGGGCACGCCCGAGTGGAGCCGGGAGGTGATCGGCAAATTCAAGCCCGACTATATCGTGTCGGACGTCAGGTACGTCCATTTAAAAACGCTGGCCGAGGACCCCGAGTTTCGAAAGACCTACCTTCTTCTCAAGTCGTGGGACTATAAGGACGGCAAGATCGTGGCGCTCGAGCGAAAACGCCAAGGGCCCGCGAAGGGCCCCGAGTGAACCCGTGGAAATCGAATCATACCGGCGATTTTTTCGTCTTATTCCGTATGGCCCATGAAGCGGGCGTCGATCATCATTATTCTTTGCCCGGAACCGGACGTTTGGTAAAGGTTTGGCCGCCGTCTCCCCCCGCTGGGGAAAAATGAGGGAAGTTCACTTTACAATGGCTTAGTACTGAGTAATAATTCTATTGAGGATTAAGGTAATAGAAGACGTAAATATTTTTTGCATAGCGCAAGGCGCCATTGAGCACGCTCCTCATAAGGAAGTATTCCAGGCCCGTTCTTCAGGCGATCGTCTTGCGCGCGCCGGCATCGCGTGAGCGCGTAAATTTGATAAATATTTTTTCCAGAATGTGGGATTTCCTTCGCTCGATCATCGAAATCGGCGTCAGGTCCGACATGGGCCCTTCCGAGGCCAAGTACGTCCGTATTATCAACATATGGGTCCTGGCCCCCGTTTTTCTGACTCCCTATTACCTCTTCTTCGCCTTGTACTTTAAGGCGCCTCTAACGTTTATAATGCTGGCCACCGTTACTTCTTTTACCATGCCGGTGTTGTATTTAAATTACAGGGGCTGGATGAAATTCTCCCGTGCCTACTATATCACGATATGGAACATATATTACTGCGTCGTTTCGGTCACGCTGGGACCCGAGACCCTGACCCATTACTTTATTTTCACCAGCATCGGCGTGGCCATCGTCATCACGCCAAAGGGGGAGGGCCTTCAGCTTTTCCTGCTCATCGTTCAGAGCCTGATCGCCTATAACATTGCCCGGTATCTTCATCATTATATCCCGCCGCGTTACGCCTTTACGCCGGGCGAGATGAAATTCATCACCTTGTCCATGGAATACGGTGTTTTGGCCATCATCATCTTTTTCGCCATGGCCGCTCGGGTGGGGGCCATTTTCGCGGAGGACGAAAACGACCTCCGCTTCAGCTCGATGGCCGAGCTTCTGCCCGAGGCCGTGTGCGAGATAGACGAAAAGGGCCGCTTCGTCTACATGAACGCCATTTGCAGGGCCCGCTTCGGCGTCGAGCGGGGAGCGGAAAAGGGTTACGCGCTTCAAGATATGGTAGTCGCCGAGGAGGGCGAAAGACTCTCGGAGCTTCTTGCCCGGGCTATGAACGGCGACGGGTCCGAGTCGGACGAGTTCACGGGCATCGGTCCCGGCGGCGGCAAATTCCCCATGGCCCTTTATTGCAAGTCGCGAGTGCTGCTTCGCAAAAAGGCCGGCGTCAGGGCCATCATCATCGATCTGACCGAGCGAAAGCGCCTCGAAACGGAGCTTCTTAACGCCAAGCGACTCGAGTCTGTCGGGCTTCTCGCCGGCGGCCTGGCGCATGACTTCAACAACATCCTGGTTTCCGTGGCCGGCAACCTTCAGCTCGCCATCCTGGGCACCGAGCCCGACGAGGAGATTTCCGAATATCTCGAGGTTGCCGAGAAAGGCTGCTTTCGGGCCAGGGAGCTTACGCAGCGCTTCCTTACCTTCTCGAGGGGAGGAGCGCCGCTTAAAAAGCCGGCCTCGGTCGAGGCCATCGTAAGGGAAGCGGCCGGCATATGCCTTCACGGCTCCGACCTCGAGTTCCATTTCTCGGCGCCCGATGACCTCTGGTCCATCGAGGTTGACTCGGGCCAGATCGGACAGGTCATCAGCAACGTACTGAGGAACGCCGAGCAGGCCATGCCCGAGGGGGGGAAGATCATCGTGTCCGCCCAGAACGTGGCCATAGAGAACTCCGAGCCCGGCGGTCTGGAAGCGGGCAACTACGTTCAAGTCTCGATCACCGACGAGGGCCACGGCATGGATAATGACGTTCTTGCCAACCTCTTCGATCCATACTTCACCACCAAGGAGGAAGGACACGGGCTGGGTTTGGCCATTGCCTTTCGCATCGTGAGGAACCATGGCGGGAACATCACCGTGGAAAGCGCGCCGCGAAGGGGGGCCACCTTCCACGTCTTTTTGGGCGCCACCGAGACGGAGCCGGAGGAGGAAGCGGCCGAGGACCCCGATTTTATTGCCGGAAGCGGCCGGATACTGGTAATGGACGACGATCCCGAGGCCCGGGAAACGGCCGTCAAGATTCTGGAGAAAACCGGGTACCAGGTCGTCACCGCCAAAGACGGCGAGAGGGCCGTGAACCTCTATAAGGAATACATGGAAAAGGGAAAGAAGTTCGACGTGGCCCTCATCGACCTGGTCGTGCCCAACGGCATGGGCGGCGTGGCGACGATCAAGGCCCTTAAAAAAATCGATCCCCAGGTCAAGGCCGTCATCGTGAGCGCCTACTCCGAGGACGCGGCCATAGGCAATTTCGAAAAGCTCGGCTTCATGGACGCCGTTGTCAAGCCCTACAAAATAAAAGAGATAAGCGCGGTCATCCACGAGGCAATGAAAACGCGGCAATAATGCAGGGCAAGTATTCCCGCGAACGATCCGCGCCTTCCCTAAGGACTATTACCACCAGGCCCGGCGTCCGTCCGCTCGACGCGGTCCTCGTCTCCTTCCGAGGGGGGAGAGATAAGGGGCGCCGTGTCCCTGTGGGCGCCGAATATGGAAGCCAGTATACTGACGCCAAGTATTCCCGCGATAATGGAAAGGGAAACCACCGTCGGGATGGGATGATGATGGGACAAAAGCATCTTGACGCCCACGAAGGCAAGAAGGAACACGAGCCCCATCTTTAAAAACCTGAATTTGTCCATCACTCCGGCAAGGGCGAAATAAAGGGAGCGGAGGCCGAGTATGGCGAAGATATTCGAGGTGAATACCAGGAAAGGGTCCCGAGTGACGGCGAAGATGGCGGGAATGGAATCCACCGCGAAAAGCACGTCGCTGCTCTCGACCATGAGAAGGACAAGAAAAAGCGGGGTGACGGCCCTTTTATTTCCGACCCTTGTAAAGAAACGCTCGCCGTCTATTTCCGAGCTCAGGGGAAACAGCTTGCGGGCGAGCCTAATAAAGGGGTTCTTCTCCGGCTCGAGGTTGTCGTGACGCTCGATGAGCATCTTGACCGCCGTGAGTATCAGGAAGGCCCCGAAAACGTAGACGATCCAGTTAAACCTCGCTATCAGGGCGGACCCCGCCGCGATCATCAGGCCCCTTAAGATCAGAGCGCCTAAAATTCCGAAAAAAAGCACCCTGTGCTGGTACATGCCCGGTACCCGGAAATAAGCGAAAATCAGGGCTATCACGAAAATGTTGTCCAGGCTGAGCGACTTTTCGATAACGTATCCCGTGAAGAACTGAAGAGCGGCCTGTTTGCCCGAGAGCTCGTGTCCGATCTCGAGCCCGACGCCAAAGAGGTGGCGCTCGTACATAAAATATATGGCCACGTTAAAGATCATGGCCAGGGATATCCAGAAAGCGCTCCAAGCCAGGGCCTCCTTGACGGCAATGGCGTGGGCCTTGCGGTTAAATACTCCAAGGTCGAGGCCGAGCAGGGCCAGAACAAAAAGAATAAAGCCTATCCAGATTAAAGGATTCATTTGCCAACCGCCCGCTTGCTACCGAAGCAATGACGTCATCCAAATAAACAAAGTTTAAGAAGCACCGATACAATAACGACAAAAACAACCAAATAAAGAGTAGTTACCTCTCACCGCGACAATTATATCACAACGGGCTATTAAAGTACGATGATTTTTTTTGTTTTCAGACCCATATGTTGACAAGGCGCCGCTTGGGTGCTACTATATTTTTTATATTGTTACCAGAAGGGAAAAATTAAAATGAGTAAAATTTGGAAAGCGGCTATCGTATTGATGTTTTGCGCCTTTTCCGCGTCGGCCCACTACCACGCCATCGCGCCGGAAGACTACGGAAAATGGCAAATAAGAAAAGGCGAACAAGTACCATATCAACTTATCTGGGGACACGGATTCGAGCATATCTGGTTCAATATCGTTAAGCCCCAGTCCTTCGAGGCCATTGATCCGGAGGGAAAAAAGACCGACCTTATTCCCCTCCTTAAAGAAATCAAGGTCAAGGCCGTTTCGGGAGAGGAGTTCCTCGCCTACTCCTTCGAGTTGAAGCCCGAGGCCCGGGGAGATTACATCCTTTCCCTGGTGGCCGGTCCCCAATGGGACGAGGAGGACGGAGTATGGCTTCAGGATTACGCCAAGGCCGTGATGCACGTGCAGGCGGAGATGGACTGGGACCGGGCCGCCGGCACGCCCCTCGAGGTCATGCCCCTTTCCCGGCCCTACGGCTTTTTGCCCGGCGGCGCTCTCAGCTTTCGCGTTCTTAAAAATGGAAAACCCCTGGCGGGGGTCCGGGTCGAGCGCGAGCTTTACATGGCCAAGACCCCGGCGGAGAGCGACCTTCCCTCCGAGCCCTTTATCGCCTACTCGGCCAGGTCCAACGCCGCCGGCGAGGTGACCTTTTCCTTTCCCACGGCGGGCTGGTATGGCATAACGGCCATGGCCGAGCCGGGCGGGAAGATGGCCAAGGACGGCCATGAAGGCCCCGTGGTCGAGCGGGCCACCATGTGGGTATACGTTTCGCCCAAGCCGGAATAACGGCGCCGCCGACGGGAGAAGCTATTTGCATATTTCCGACGGGATACTGGCGGGGTCGACCTCGGCGGCCGGGTTCGTGGCCGCCGGGGGACTCGTGGCCATTGGCCTGGCCAGGTCCAGGGAGACGGATATGGCCAAGGCCGGGCTTTTGACCGCCTCCTTTTTCCTGGCCAGCCTGGTGAGAATCCCCCTGCCCGGCACCAGCGTGCATCTTCTCCTGGCCTCCCTCAACGGCATCGCCCTGGGGACATTATGTTTCCCGTCCATCTTCATCGCTCTATTACTCCAGGCCCTGCTATTCGGTCACGGTGGGGTGTCCTCCCTCGGGGTCAACACGGTTATCATGGCCCTTCCGGCCTATCTCGCGGGAGTGGCCTTTCGAGCGGGACTCCGGCGGAGCATGAGCGGATGGACGCCTTTTATCGTCAGTCTCGCCGCCTCTTTTATTTTAGCGGCCAAGCTGTCCTTTGACGCGCTTTTTTCGGCGGGACTCATCGAGTCGAGCCTGCCCTGGATTTTCGCCGTGCCCAGCGGGGCCGCCGCCGCGCTCCTGGCCTCCCTAACCTTCAAGTACGCCGTGCCCTCGACGCCCGAGCACAGGTGGGGCTTTGCCATGGGATCGCTGGCCGTATTGGGAAGCGCCTCGCTTTTCTACCTGGTCCTCGCTTTCGCGCCCCTTTCCGATTACGCGGCCAGGGAGGGCTTCAAGGAACTGGCCAGGTTCGCCTTCGTATCCCACGTGCCCATCATCATCGCCGAGGGCGCCATAGTGGCCATGCTCATCAAGTACCTGGCCGCGGTCAGTCCCGAGCTTCTCGGGACCTCGGGCAAAAACGGGCGAGCCGACGCCGAGGGGCAAGGCTCGTTTGAAGCCCGCGAGTCCGCGAAGTAATATACCCTTAATCCCGTTACTTTATCTGAAGGGGAGTCAAATGTATTTTCCGGTGGATGCCCTATTGATGAAAAAGCCGCGTATCCTGGTTTTTGCCGCTATTATTTTAGCGGGTTTGTTTCCGATGATGGCTCTCGCTCACGCCGCGGGCGGCGACGCCTACGTGGTGGAGGGAGGAAAAATCCTTATCGAGGGCTGGATGGGAGGCAACGAGATACCCGAGCACGCTACGGTAAAAGTCCTTAGCCCGGACGGTTCCCTGGTCTTCGAGGGGAAGATGAATGAGGGAAGGGCCGAGTTCTCGCCCGAGAAGGCCCTGCGATATAAAATCATCATCGACATGGGAAACGGACACGGCAAGACCTTCGACCTTCATCCCGACGAGCTGAAAAAGCTCGAGTCCGCCTTGGCCGGGAAAAATGAGCAAGGCAAATCCGTGCCAAAGCCTGAAGGGGTATCGAAGGCGGAGCCTCCGAGGCAAGTCTCGCCGCCCCCGCCCCGGAGGTCGCCGGGAGGGTCCGGGTTCGATCTGGCCATAAAGGCGATCATCGGCCTCCTGGTCATCACCCAGATCGTGACCCTTAGCCGGCTTCGGGACCTTACAAAAGAAGTACGCGAGTTAAAGGAGAGCGCGAAAACGGATGGCCGCTGATCTCGGCTCACACTCTCACGATCACTCTCATTTTCCAGGCGAGCGCCGTCCGCTCGTCATCGACCGGGTGCATCCCAGTTGCCGGCTGGCAAGCGCCTGCGCCTGGATCGCCCTGGCCGCCGTTTGCAGGGACGCCTGGATTCTGTCCATGATCATGGCGGTCTGGACTTTGCTGGCCCTGGCTTTCGGTCCCGCGCCGGGCCAGACCCTGTCCAGGATGGGCGGCCTGGCGCTGGCGCTTTTGCCGGCGTGGGCGATACTCCCTCTTTTCGGGGATGGAGAGGGGTTCGAGCTTATGGGCCTTGGCTTTCATTTCTCCGGACTTTCCTCCGCGGCCGCTCTCCAGGCCAAGTCCACGGCCATACTCGCCATGGTGCTTTTCCACGGCGGCGATACGCCCTGGAACAAGTGGGTGTGGGGCGCGAGAAAGATCGGGGCCCCGAGATCGCTCGTAAGCCTTTTCACCTTCACCCTCAGGTACATGCCCCTCTTGGCTGAGGAGGGCAAAAGGACCATGACCGCCGCCAGGGCCAGGGGCTTTGACGGGGGCTTCGGAACGAGGGGCTACGCCGGGTACGCGTCCATTATCGGCTCGGGACTGGTTAGAAGCTATCACCGGTCCGAGCGCGTTACCCGCGCCCTCCAGGCCAGGAGCTTCGGCGGCGACTACCACGTGCTTTCCGAGCCCGATTTGGGCAAAGCCGACTTGGGCTTTACAATTGTTTCCATCGCCCTGGCCGCGGCGCCGCTCGCGTATCGGTTCCTTATCGCCGGGTGATGGGAGTCCCGATTGAATGAAGTAAATCCACCGGATGCCGGCTCGGTCGAGATCAGCGGGCTGTCCTATTCCTATCCCGGCGGCATTATGGCCCTCGAGAAGGTTTCCCTCGAGGCGCGGCCCGGCGAGAAGCTCGGCCTTATCGGACCCAACGGGGCGGGAAAGTCAACCCTGTTCCTTTGCATTCTGGGCCTGGTCGAGGGCTTCATGGGCGAGGTAAAAGTCGGAGGACTGAGCGCGACCGAGAAGCGCGATCTGGGCCGCCTTCGCCGGGAGGTGGGTCTCGTTTTCCAGGACGCGGACGATCAACTGTTCAACCCGACGGTGATTGAGGACGTGGCTTTCGGTCCTCTCAACCTGGGCCTTCCCAAAGAGGACGCCCTGCAAAGGTCCGAGACCGCCCTTGCCCAGGTTGGCTTTCCGTCCGAGCTGTTCGAGCGGCCGCCCCACATGCTCTCGGGCGGACAAAAACGGCGCGCCGCCATCGCCGGCATCCTGGCCATGGAACCGAGCGTAATCCTGCTTGACGAGCCGACCTCGGACCTGGACCCGAGGGGAAGACGGAACCTGGCCCGCCTTCTTTCCTCCCTTCCCCAGACCATGCTTATTGCTTCCCACGACCTCGAGTTCGTGCTCATGACCTGTGATCGCGTGGCCCTTTTAAACGGCGGCAGGAAGATAACCGAGGGTGAGACGAGGGTCGTCATGGCCGACGAGGCGCTCATGGAGGAGAACCGACTCGAGAAGCCTCATTCCCTGATCGCGCATAAGCACGGATAGGGAAGACGGTTCTCATTCTTTGTTCTTCTTTTCTTCCTCCGGCGGCGGGGGCGAGACGCGAAGGGCGGCCCGATCCGTTCCCGTTGCCGTGAAAGCCCGGTTCATCTTCTCGAGGCTGGTCCAGCGGTCAGGGCCGAGACTGGGGTCGTGGTACCTGACCTTGTCCCTGGTAACGCCAGTCACCACCACGTTATAGCGGCAATAGGGAAGGCTCGAGTCGTCCCTCAAGACGGCCCTCGAAACGGAGAGCATCAGGAAGGACCCGTGAAGATACCACTTAAGCTCCTCGAAAATATCGGCCCCATGACTAATGAAGTTGGTCTCGGTTAAATAGGGCACGGCCCAGCCAAGGGCCTTCCGGTCGATCCTCCGACCCGCGTCAGTCCCGTAGCCGGCGGGGGTTTTTCCCTCCACCAGTCCTTTGTAATCCGTCTCCGAGCGGAGCTCGACCTGGTATCCCTTTTGAGCGAGGATGGGAATAAGCTGGGCCTCGAAGACCCAATAGCCCGGCCGATGAAATATCATGTCCGATACGTCCTCGACGGGAAAGTGCTCGTTGGGCTCGAAATAGCCAAGCGCCATCCGGGCGCAGGCCAGTCCGCCGTAAAGGTCCGACCGCGCCGAGTAATAGGGCGCGCTTCTCGAAACCACGTCATCGGCCGGAGTGGAAGAGCATGGATAAAGCGACGAGGCCGCCAGCAGGGCCGAGGCTTTGATAAAGCCCCTTCTGTCCGGCGCGGGAAAAGCCAGGGCTTTTTTCATGGCGTCCAGACTTCCCTCGAGCCAAGGTCCTCGTCCTCCCCGTCGTCGCTCGAGCCGGGGGCCGCGTACCAGTAGACCGTCGCGTTCACGTCAAGGAGCGTGGGCCGGTGATGGGATATCTCCATGTCGAAGACCACGCGCTCGTCAAAGGGAATGACGTCGAGCACGTGCCAGCGGTATTGGCTTACCACCGCCTTCTTAGCCGTGGCCCGCGAGACGGCTTCATAGAAAAAGGGAATGGGAAGGGCCTGGTAGATCGCCAATGGCTCCTTGGTGGGAAGGCTGACGCCGTGATAGGCGTGAGTGAACTTCATGTACTGAACGCACCAGGCGTACCCGAAATAATCCTCCGTGCCCGTGCCGAAGATGGATGGAAACTCGTCGCCGTCAACCCAGATTTTCTCGTCCCCCTCGCCCCACCAGAAAAGCTCCATGGGGTTCCGGACGTTCATCTGGAGGCCAACGAAGCTGCCCTTCCCCTTCGCCTCGAGCATCCTCATGTCGCTGATCGGGCGGGTCTTGAGGGCGTTGACCTCGCGCCAGTCCGCGTGAAAATACATCGAGTCGCCACGCCAAGCCCGGGGCGAATGGACCACGCGGGCGGTCAGGTTCAGGCTGACGTCGCTTCTATTGTCGAGGGTTATCCGGGCCGAGCTTTGAAAGGGCATGACCCAGCGGGAAGTAAGGCGGGCGCCGTCGGGCGTCGGAGTAATGTCCGCGGGAAGCGACCTCATTTCCGGCGCTCCCGGCGAGGACCCGAAGAAGTCTCCCAGCGGTACCCGGACGGAGGGCTGATCCTCCCCGTCCCAGCGTATGTGGAGGGCGGTTTGTCCCAGGGCCTTGGCCAGGTCCCGGTCCCCGCCGGAGATTTCGATCTCGAGCAGGCGAATGGCCCCGGGTCCCTCCAGTGAAATCAGCTCGCCCGAGACGCCGGGCGCCAGGCTAAGGTCGACTCTTTCCTCGAGGTCTTCCGGACCCTCGGTAAAGGACGGATCATCGAGCCGGGAAGCGGTCTCTTCAATTTTGGGTCGCGCCGCCTCGAGTCCGGCCATGGTAAAGGGAACGACCCTTGTCCCCTCCGGATATAACCTCAAGTCAACGTGATAATACATCAAAGGCGCCCGGCTTCCCTTTTGTCCGTGCCGATGCGACACGGTAACCTTGATCGACTTGGAAAAAGGCACGGGAAAAATGAAGTTGCCGCCCATGGCCCGGCGCCCGGAATAGGCCGGTCCCCAAGGATCGATTTTTCCGCCCAGCAGTTCCTTGCCCTTGGCCTCGATGACCGGCTCCTCCGAACCGTCTATATACACCCGCCAGGTCCGGCCGCCCGGATTGGCCGACCACAGACGGACCAGCGCGCCGGGGCCCTCGGCCTCGGCCATGACGTACTCGTAGCCCCGAGCGGTCTTCTCGCCCCTTAAGTACTGGCCCAGGTCCACGTTGGCGTGCCAGTATATGGTCTCGCCGTCCTTGATCTTCGAGCCCCGGTCGTAGCTCGAGAACTGGACCATCCTCGAGCCGTCGGGAAAGGCCCGGGCCAGCCGCTCCAGGTCAACCATTTCATCGAGAAGACCCTCCATGGTGATCTCATCGCCCAAGGCCGAGCCGGCCGAGAAAAGAATAAGGACCGCGGCCATGAGGTATCTTGCCCGTTTGAAAATCATGCCTTCCTCCCCGGCGTAAAAGGACCTAGTCCACGCCTTCCTTTGCTTTGTACTTTAAAAGCCGCTCGCGCAGCAATATGCACGCGCCGGCAATATTCTCGAGGTCGCCGTCGTTATATACCGCGGCCGAGACGGAAAGGGCCTTCCCGCCGGGCGACTCCATATAAATCCTGGCGCTGAAGACTCCCGATTCCTCGTGGGGATAAAGGGGAGATACAAGGACCTGATAGTCCCCGGCCTCGGCCGCCCCGTAAGGCGGCTTGACCGCCTCCATGTCGCCAAGGACCAGAGATAGCTCGTCGCCGCCTTCTCCCGCCACGCCGGATATAAAGCGCGCCCGGAACCCGCCGCCGGCCAGGTCCCGCTGGAAGCTGAGTTCGTACTTGGACGGCACGCGGGCCATAAAGCCGTTTATCTCATGGGTCTCGTATTTATCCGCGCTTATGCGGCCGTCTCCCGAGAGCGCCTCAGCCAGAATTCGAGTCTTCTCGACCGCGATCACCCTGGGGTCCGAGGCCCCCTCCTCGATGGTCTTTTTGAATCCAAAGCCGACAATCCCGAAAAAGGCCGCCAGGCCCACGTAAAATACGGCCAATAAAATCTTTCGCGTTTTATCCATCTTGCCTTTTCCCCTTAATTTATCACCCGTTGCCGCTTAAGAAAAGACCGGCGGCCGGCCGGGTCCTAAGGTCGGTCTTCCGCAACCGATCCTTTCCTCACCATGATCTTTATGCTCCCGAAGCGGGCGGCTTCTTCATAGGCGGCAAAGAGGTATCCCTCCATGGCCTTGGCCTGCGGCTCGAAGGCCACCCTTTTGATATGTTCTCCTTCCACTCGGAGGACCGCCACTTTGGGCTTTTTCTCCTCCAGGTCGGCGATGGTTTCCATCAGTATCCGCTGGTTGAAAACCTCGTAGTTGAAGAAAAGGTAGTAGGTCGCGGGCGAGCGGCCGGCCAGAGGATAGAGCGCCAGGTCCCAAGGATAGACGAATATCCCGTCGTCGGGCGCGGCGTTGGCGTCTATCCAGTCCAGGGCGCCCTTTAGCTCGAGGGCCTCCTCGGGCGAGACCCGGATCAGCTCGAGACCCGGGTAGTCCACCTTTTCGGTCTGCCGCCATTTGGGGCCCATGGCGTAGCTCATGTAGGGCGTGGAAAGATCGAGCCAGATCCCGGCGAGGAAAAGCGCGGACAAGAGGACTAGGCCCATTTTGTGAAAACCCCGGCCGCTTTCGTCCCTGGAAAGGCGCCTGAGAAAAAGGCCCGCGAAAAAAACAAAACCGCTCGAGCCGATTAGAACGTGACCAAGGTCGACGCTGGACAATAAAGATACCGCGAATAAAAGGCCGGCGTAGGTCCTGAGTAGTATCCATCTTTCGTTCGGCTCGCCTTTTTCAGTCCGGGTCAGGAAAATAAAGGAAGTCGATACCAGGGCGGCCAGGTAAGGGGCCGTAACCTGCCAGGGCCAGGCTTGCCCCGCGATAAGAAAGATTAGCGCGCCAAGAGCGAAAAGAAGAGGCGCGGCGTACCAGGGCGATCGGGACCACGAGATTATACGCGTCGCGGCGTAGACGCAGGATACGCCGGCCACGAGGAGTAGGGCCGCTGGTATAAACACCGTTAGAAGAAAGAACTTCTTCAAGGACGCGATGCCGCCCAGGCAATAGGCCGCCTCGGACAGGGCGCCGTTAAGGGCCAGGTAGACGAGCAGGATGAACGCGGGCAGGGCGAGTCCGAGTATGGGCAAAAAGGACCGGCGGACAAGATCGCGCGTCCCGCCCGGTCCTCGGGTAAGAAAGAGCGTTATAGCGGGTAGCGCGGCCGCGGGCAGCCCGAGGGTCTGCTTGGTCATGGCGGCCATGCCGCCAAAGAGCCCGCCCAGAAATAATAGCCGGGCCTTTCGGTCGTCCATATACCTTATGTAAAAGGCGAGGCTCACGAGAAGAAAAAACGACGAGTCCAGGTTGTAATGGGGAAATATTCCCAGGGCGACGGAATAAGGAATGTAGAATAGGGCCGGGACCAGGGAATAGGGATAGGACAAGGTCCGCCGCCCGATATCGAGCGCGATCAGGATGATGGCCATGCCCTCGAGGACCGCGAAAACCCGTCCGGTTATGACGTGGAAACCGAAGGTCTTGATTAGGGCCGCCTGGATGAAGAAGCCCAGCGGCGTCATATGGGCGTGAAGGTCGAGGTAAGGGACGCGTCCCCTCGCGATCTCGTAGCCCTGGAGCAGGTACCAGCCCTCGTCGGGCATGTTTATACCCCGGTTGAAAAGGAGAAGGAACCAGACGTCGGCGGCCGCCAGGATGGCGACGATCGTACCGGCGCCTGGTCTTAGCTTGGAATCAGCCGGGCCTTGCAAGCTCGATCTCCCCGAAAAATGCATTTGAATCCTTGAGCCGAAAGTATTCCTCCATGGCCTCGAGGTCCGCCACCAGGGTGACCGCCGGGTGATCGTGCAGGAAAGTGGCGGGCACGTCCGGAGTGGGCGGAGTAGTAAGCGTTCGGGCCAGTATGCCCGATTTCTCCCAGCCCGTCACCACCAGTAGTATTTGTTTTGCCTCCAGGATGGTGGCCACGCCCATGGTGATGGCCCGGGCGGGAGTCGAGTCGATAATCCGAAAGTCGTTCGAGTTCACGTCCCTCGTCAGAAGGCTGAGGTCGATGATCCTGGTCCTCGAGTCGCGGGCCGAGCCTGGCTCGTTGAACCCCACGTGTCCGTTCCGGCCCAGTCCCAGCGCCTGGAGATCGATTCCCCCCGCCCGCCGGATAAGTTCCTCGTAGCGCTCGCACTCGAGGACCGGATCGGGCGCCTTGCCGTCGGGCATGTGGAAATTCTCCGGCGCTATGTCCACCTGTCCGACCAGGCGGGTGAGCATGAACTCGTGAAAGGAATCGTAATCTCCCTTTCCCACGCCCACGTACTCGTCCAGGTTGAAGGTGGCCGCTCGGCTCAGGCTGAGGCCCTCCTCCTGGTGGAGCCTGACCAACTCGCCGTAAACGGGGATCATGGTATGACCCGTGGCCAGGCCCAATACCAGGTCGGGCTTGTCCATTACCTTCCTTCGAATTATTCGGGCCGCCTCGCGCCCAGCCGAGTGGGCGTCGGCCCTTATTACCGCGCGCATGCGTCGCCTCCAGCCGCTAACCGGCCCGGCCATTATAGACCCGATTCGAGGGGAGCGTAAACCTTTCTCGGCGAAAATCGACATTTGAATTGACCGGGAGAGGCCAGTTCTGCTAGAATAGTCAAGCCGGCGGAAACCGACGGCCCGTCCTTTTGTTACACGCGCAAGGAGGCGCCATATGGAGATTATCGAGCTGATTGGAAAGGTCCGTATTTTCCACGGATTGTCCGAGACGGAGATGGAGCAATTCGCCGCCATGAGCGCGGAGGAGATTTTTCCCAAGGACACGGTGATCATCGAGGAGAACACCGAGGGAAGGGCCTTGTATATTGTCAAACGGGGCACGGTTAGCGTGTCCAAGGTTGACGGCGAGGTCGAGACCGAGCTTACCAAGCTGGTGGCCGGCGAGGCCTTCGGCGAGATGAGCCTCATCGAGGACGCCAAGACCTCGGCCCGCGTCACCGCTTACAACGAGGTGGAATGCCTGGTTATCGGGCGCGACCCCTTCCTCGAGCTCATGAGCAGGGATGACTCCATCGCCGCCCGTGTCTACAAGAACTTTACCCAGGTGTTGTCCGAGAGGCTTCGCGCCACTTCCCGCGAGCTTAGCACCTGGAAGCCCGACATCGAATTTTAACTTTAATACCGTTAGGATAGCCATCGAGTCCGGTTTTTACGCCGGACTTTTTTATCCTGCCCCGCCTCCCGCGCCCGCCATATTTTTGCCACAATTCTCCACTATCTTTCCATTTTTGGGACACGATAAAAGACTATTTATTTTGTATGGTCCTCGTCAAAAGAGATATTTCGAGACGAGTTAAGCGCAATATTATCCCAAGGAGACCGGGCAGGTGAAAAGAAAAGTCATCATCTTAGGGGCGGGAATAGTCTGTATGTCAGTTCTATCATCGGTGCTCCGTGATAGCCTTTTCCATCTACTGATAAGTTTCGGTCTGGCCGTAATTGCATCTCTTTGCTTTTTGATATTAGCCGGAGTCGGAATTTTGCTGGGAAAGCGCCTACGCTATGCCCGGACCTTCGCTTCCATCTTTTTTATGCTGTTTTTGGTATGCGCGCCGCAAATGCTCGTCTTTCCCGTCGGCTGGGCTCTCGAAAAAAAAGACGTTCGAGACGCTAAAAAGTACTGTGAATCTCTCATCCCCAGGCTTGAGGAGTATAAGGAGGCCTCAGGCTGCTATCCCCGGGACGTCGACATGGTTATCGATCCGTCCAGAAGATTGCCCAGATTATTTCAAGATGATCGTTTGTTCAGCGGCGACGGTTTTTATCATGGCAGTTGCTACGGTTTCGAGTTTAATTTTGAAGATACAGGTGATATTTTCGGTATGTGCATGTATCACTATTGGAGCTCCGAGGGCGTTTGGTTCTCGGATGATTGACGGAAAAGCGCGAGCCGGGACCGGCCGTTTAATCCGCCGCCAACCCGGAGGGAGACGGACAACATGGATAAATTGATAATCGCGGTCGCGTCGGCCTTTTTCATCTTTTCCTTTTCCGCTTGCGTGACGGAGAGGAGCGCCGTCGCGAGCAAGAAAGACCTCACGCCCGCGCCGGGCATATGTACGAGCGAGGAACTCACGCGAATCGGAGGCAAGCGCGTCTGGCGTTGCTCGGGGGAGACGGCTTTTTTCTATGAGGCGGGCATGGCCATCGACGCGGACGGCGCGCCCAACGCCTATCACTCGGACGGCTCGAGGGCGCTTTGCTACCTGGCCAACGCGGGCAAGCCCGGCAACTGGTGGGCCCTGGTCACGGACAACGGCCGGCGCGACGGCAATCCCCTCGTACAGGATGAGGACGACCCATATCCCGGCTTTTATATCTCCATGACGTCCCTCGAGGATAAAACCAAGGACGTGGACGACCCGAGCAGATACGTTAACGCGACCCAAATCCCCTATATCGTACTTCCCGGCGGCATGGCGGGAGGGGCCGGCCTGGGCGACTACGCCGTCGTCATCAACCGGAAAAACGGCAGGTTGGCCTACGCCATCTTCGCCGACGTGGGTCCCCGTCACAAAATAGGCGAGGGATCGATCGCCCTGGCCCGGGAACTGGATATCAATTTCTCGTCCAAAAGAGGCGGAGTTGGCTCGGGGATCAGGTACCTGGTTTTTCCCGGCTCCGGCGACGGCCAACCCAAGTCGGCCGAAACCATCGAGCGGGAAGGAGAGAGGCTCTTCCGGGAATGGGGCGGAATGGACCGCTTGAACAAGGCGGTCCCCTGAGCGGGGATTAACCGCCGGACCCGGACGGTTCTATAATCGGCCCGCCCGGCGGGGCGCTTGGCTTGAATAGTCTTCCGATCACCTCCACTCGAGTTTTCGCTTCAGGTCGTTGCAATGGGCGTGCGGAAGTTTCCCCATGTGCTGAAGCCGTCCTACCACTATGCCGGGAGATATTCCGATCGAACGAGCGAACCTTGTAATCGAGGCTTTACTGAGGGAGTATTTTTTCAGGAATTCACGCATTTCCTCCGGCGGTATCAGGATTTGGGCCGCGAACGCGTTCGCCCTCGCTTCATGGTCAAAATCGTTTTTATAATTGGGCGAATCCAGAAATATGGTCATCTTGTGCTCCTCCAGCACGCGCTTGGCTTCATGGAAAAAAGTGAACCAGAGGTGATCGATGGTTTTATACCTGAGGCTCAACTGGATAAGGACCTTGTCAGAAGCAAGTCACCTCGTCGCACCGCCGGCCTTTATTTTTGGAAGCTCTCATACGAAAACGACCGCGACCCCGCGTTTGGCGCATAGCTCGGTAAGCCGGGGTTCTAATACCTCGGGGGCAGGACGGTAAGTTTGCGAGCCTCCTTCAGAGCCTTCGTGAAGCCGGGTCCGTCGTAGGGGTCTAGGCAAATTTCCTGGGACGCTTTTTCTCCCGCTTGCATCCAGGCCGCCAGAGCGTAGGCGTCGTTGAAATGTAAACTTTGCGCCGCGCGGCCCGCGATTGACGATGCTTAATTAACTGTTAGAAACCATCTTATAGAATTATACCTTTAAGTGAGAGGCATTCCCTAACTTCGTTCAATATGGAAGAAGGAACTGGATTTCCGGACAGATCGATAATCATTCCAGGGTCAAAATGGTGGCCGTACAACGCAAGGTCGCTATAGTCCGGCATTGAATCGCAAAGTCCATCCAGGCTTTTCACTCGGTTATTTGACAGGTTCAAGGTTATAGAATAATAAGGCAGGTCGGCCAAGTCGGTCAAGTATCCGTTTTCATCAACTAACCCCGAGCAATGACTTCCATGTTCGTCTTCTTTGGCAATGCACTCCCATAAATGAATAGGCAGGCTTTTTACCCCGGCCAGACATGAAATATCTTCAATCTTGTTCGAGGACATGTCAATGGTCGCTGGAAAAATATTTTGTTCCTGCATCTTGGCAAGGGGCGTAACGTCTAAAATATCATTGCCGGAAATGCGTACCTCCTGAATCTTGGGCATGAGCAAAAGGGGAGAGATATCCCGAATACGGTTTTCGCTCAGATCGATTTTATAAATTTCCCAATGGTTACAAAGCGCCGAGAAATCGCGGATTTTATTTTTCCCCAGGTTGGCCACTCTGAGGAGGGACATTTTTTCAAGCGCGTCGATCCTTGAAACTCGGTTGTTTGCAAGATTAATCTCGGACATTCTCCCGAGACCGCTGAGAGGGGAGAGGTCGCGGACCTTATTATTTGAAAGGTCCAGGACCTCTAGGCTCTTCAGGCTGGAAAGAGCGGACAAATCAGAAATCTCGTTATCCCGCAGACTCAGTCCTTTTACATTTTTCAGACCAGATAGAAAGCCGATATCATTGAGGCCGGTCGAATCGAGATTAAGGTACTCGAGTCCGGAAGCGCCGGACAGGCCGTCGAGGTCCTGAAGGGGATTGAATGAAAGATTGGCATCTTGTAATTTCTTTATATCGCGCAAGGGCGAAAGGTCGGATATCTCGTTGAAAGAGATATCAAGCTTTTGAAGATTCACGCAATGCTCGACGCCGCCAAGGCTTTTTATTCCCCTAAGCGAAAAGGAAATTTCCTTTACCTCGTCCAACTCCCATTTGAAAATTGCGGATGCTTTTTTCTTGTGCTCCCCGGCAAGGATTGACCAGAAAACGTAACCATGCAATTTAGGGTCTTCGAACCAGACCGGCTTTACATAGAGCCACAAAGTATAAAAGGAAACAGCGAAAGCTATTCCCAGCGCGGTTAAAACCAAAGTAATGGTTTTTGTTTTGAGCTTCATGCAAAAGTCCTTTTCTTTGCGGCATAGCCGCTTTGGAGTGCGGTCGCTTGAGACCGCTTTCGATGGCCTTGGCTTGACAAGGCCTATTAATACACCGGCTTGCCTCGCGTCAAGCCGCTCGGAAGAAAAGCGGCGTCGAGCCGCCGCACTCCAAAGCGGGAATTTTGCAAGAGGCTCGTTTTGATACGGGATTTTTTCATAGACTCCTTTCTCGCCATGTTCTACTCTATAAACGCCTGAGAAAGAGAAAATTTTACCGTCGATATCTATTGTGGAATTGAATTATGGCGAGTATATGGCCCGAATGAGAAATAATTGAGGAATATTTAATTTCAGGACAGGGTGAAATTTTCGCGCCGCCTCGAGGGAAAGGGGCCTATTAATATCTAGGCCCGCCCGCCGCTCCTCACGCGCTGACGTCGAGGCGGGCGCCGGGGACGTGGGCGTCGCGGCCGCTTTCCATGCCGTTGAAGGCGACGCGGTATTTTTTGGACTGGTTGAGCTGGAGCTCGATCCGGTCCTTGTGTTCACGGACCCTTCTAAGGACGTGGGCCTGGGAATCGATCATCTCCCGCCGTACGGACTCGATGAAGCGAAGCTCTTCCGGCTCCATTTCCTCCTGGTGGCCGCCGTCCCGGACGTTTTCCTCGAGCCGCCTGATGTTGGCCGCCCGCGTTTTGTATTCCTCGAGCTGGACGCTCAGTCTCGCGTATTCCTCGAGCTCGAGGCTGACCCCGATATTGGTGATGAGTTCCTTGGTACGATTGAATTCTTCCAGCAACAACTCGCAGAGGTTAGACATCGCTCCGCCGTCCTTTCCGCTATTCCAGCTATGAATGGGGTCCGAATTATGAGGCCTTTTTGACCGCTTCTCTCCAGCCTTCGGCCAGTTCCTCCCACACTCCTTTCACGTCGAGCAAATGGGCGGGGTCCTTTTCGGTCCTGGCCTTGAGTATCCTGGAAAGAACGAAAAGATAGATATCGGTAAGACCCTTGGCAAACTCCTCGTCCACTTCCGGCTTGAGGGCGTGGATAAGCTCCTCCACTATGCGCTGGGCCTTGGCCAGGTTCTGGTCCATGTCCAGGTATCTTTCCTCGGAGAAGGCTTCCTCGGCCTGGTTTAAATCCCTGGTCACTCCCTCGTAGAGCATGACCACCAGGCCGGCTGGAGAGGCCGTCGTCACCGAGGCCTCGCGGTAAAGGTTGAAGGGCGCGTTCATGTTCATCATTTTTTCCACCTCTTATGCTCTATATATAGATCCGGCCGCAAGATAATTTTGCTGAGCCTGCATCTCGCTTATGAGGGTCTCCAGCGTGGTGAACTTGTGTTTCAAGTTCTTCTCGTACTCGACCAGCCTGGCCTCGGCCTCCTGAATCTGGTCGTCGAGCTGGCTGATGGACTCGTCAAAACCGGTGGCGCGGTTGGGAATAATTCCCTCCAGCGGGTCGGTTATCTGGGTCACTAGTTCATCAATCTTCGTGCCAAGGCCATCGACCGAGCTGGTACCGGTGAACAGTCTTATCAGCTCGTCGAGGTTTTCCTCGGCCACGTCCTCGAACTCGGTCTCGTCAAGCTCATAGGTCCCGTCGGACTGGGTCTTGAGTCCCAATTCTCCCAGACTGGTGATCCCGCCTCCCAACCCGCTGATAGGAGTCATGAAAAGCTTTTGGAAGTCCATCTGGATGGACCGTATGGCCGAGTCGCCCGACAAGGGTCCGGCTTCCTTGGTAGTCTCGTTGTAATGGGCCTGCTTATGGAAGAACTCGGCTATATCGTTATAGGCGTCCATAAAATCTTTTATATTGTCCTTGACCGCGTCCTTGTCGGGCGAGATAACGAGGGCGATTTCCTGTCCCGCCTCGGTCACGTTGAGAACATCCATGCTCAGGCCGGGAAGAATGTTCTCAATCTCGTTGGTGGCGCTGGCCACGGTGATGCCGTCGACGGTCACGCTGGCGTCCGCCGCGTCCTGGACCTGGGTAAAGCTCAGGCCCTGGCCGCCGGTAAGCCCGCCGGCGTCGATGGTAATTGCCTGGTCCTCGCCGGTGTCGGCCGAGCTGATCACCAGTTGGTAGGGCTCGTCACCGCCGGAGTTTATAAGCCAGGCCTTGACGTTGGCGCCGGAGTTGTTAATGGAGTCTACCAGGGAACCGAGGGTATCGTTCGAGGAATCCACCGTTATATCGGTGGTTTCTCCATCCACGGTAATGGAGAGCGTGCCCGCGCCCACGCTGGTGGCCGTGGTGTCGGCGTACCCGTTCGAGGTCTCGACCTCGGACTGGGCCACCGAGTTGACCTTGACGTGGTGCGTGCCGGTCGTGGCCTGGCCCGTTATATTGGCCTTGAAATAACCCGACTCGCTCATGCTGGACTCGTAGACGTCCCAGGAGGAGCTTTTCTTCAGCTTTTCGGCAATGTCCTCCAAGGCTTGAAGCTTGTCCGAAAGGTCCTGGAAAAGGTCTTTTTGCTTTTCCATGATGGACTTTCGAGCTTCCAGCTTATCGATGGGCATCCTCTCGAGTTTGACCAGGTTCTCGACTATTCCGGCCGTATCCAAACCGGATGCCAAACCTGAAAACGTTATCGCGGGATTTCTGACTTCCATAACACTCTCCTGGACCGCGAGAATGGCATATCGGCCATCTCGCTTTCATGGCCTTATACTTACTTATCGGCTTTTTTCGGGCAATATTTATACCTGTTTGTCAAATAAAAGGCCGTTTAATTCCTCCATGGTTTGCGACAGTTTAACCCACTCTTCAGGCGGTATTTGAGCGACTTCCTCGCCGCTTTCCTTGTCCGTGACTTTGATAATCATCCTTTCGTCTTCCGGGTCGAACTGGAATTTCAGAGCCTGGTTCTTGATCGCCGCGGTCTCGTTCAATTCCTCGAGCTTTCTTTGCATGGCGTTAATCACTTTTTCGTCGTCCACTATATGGGTGGCGCTATCCTCGGGCCTTGTCTTGTCCGGATCGGTAATTTTTTCCGGGGCCGTCGGGACCACCGCGGAAGCGGAGACTATGGACCCGCCTTCCTCCCCGACCACCTGGACCCGGTTGGAAGACGAAGAAGCGGCCTCACTCATCGACTTGATGCGCTGGGCGCGGTCGACCGGAGACTCCTGAGAAGTGGGAGATATCTTGGCTATCATAGCGACCTCCCTCCTTTTTACGTTGCCTTGACGGCGTAAAGGGCGGTGCGCGCCCCGCCTCTACGCGTCAAAGATTTGCTTAGCCTTGGAGAAGTCCCAGGGCTATCTGCGGGTTCATGTTCGCCTGAGACAAGACGCTGATGCCGGCCTGCTGGATGATCTGGTACTTGATCATCTGCGAGGTTTCCTTGGCGACATCCACGTCCCGGATTCGTGACTCGGCGGCGATGCTGTTCTCGATGGCGATTCCCAGGTTGTTGATCGTGGTCTGGAGCCTGTTCTGCGCGGCGCCCATTTCGCTCCTTATATCGACGACCGAGGATATGGCGTCGTCGATGGCGGTCAGGGCGGCGTCGGTGTCGGCGCTGGCCGACGAGCTGATGTCCAGGGTGCTGATTCCGAGGTCCGAGGCCAGGGCCGAGGTCAGGGTAACCGCGAAGGTGTCCACGTCGGCCGTGGTGCCAACGTCGACCTGGAAGGTGACCGAGGTGGTGGAACCGTCAAGCAGCTTGGTACCATTGAAATTGGTCGCCTTGGCGATACGGTCGATCTCGTCGGTCAGGGCCTGGAACTCGCTGTCAAGCATGTCCTTCTGGTCGTCGCTCACCGTCCCGTTGGCGCTCTGCATGGTCAGCTCGCGAAGCCTCACAAGCTTCGAGCTCACCTCATTGAGGGCGCCCTCCGCGATCTGAAGCATCGAGATGCCGTCCATCGAGTTGCGGGAGGCCTGCTCCAAGCTGGCCACCTGTGAACGAAGGCTCTCCGAAATCGCGAGTCCAGCGGCGTCGTCGCCGGCGGAAACGATCCTTAGACCGGAACTTAACCTGGAAAGCGATTTGTTAAGATTGGTGTTAGCCGTGCTCAGGTTGCGCTGAGCGTTGATTGATGCCGGGTTGTTGTTGATTACTAATCCCATTTTAATCCTCCTTTCTTGGCAATACTGAGATCGCCACGATTTATTTTATTTGCTCCTCCTTCGAGTCGCTTTCCTCCTACACTATACTTATCGGACCCAATTTGAGATACTTTAGAACTTTTTTAAATTTTTATTCTTTTTTTCAACTCCTCTAAAATAAAGATAGAGCCTTTTGCATAGGTCCCGCTTTGGAGTGCGGCGGCTCGACGACGCTTTTCTTCCGAGCGGCTTTACGCGAGGCTAGCCGTTGTATTCTTGGGCTTTTTCAAGCCAAGGCCATCGAAAGCGCTCTCAAGCGACCACAATCCAAAGCGGCTATGCCGCCAAGAAAGGGACTTTTGCAAGAAGCTCGATAAATAGATGATAAATCCGGGCATTTTATTGACGGAGGACTTTGGGGGGAAAGGGGGACGGCTTTTTCGGTAATCGAAATTCAATAGGCCGGGCTCAAGGAACCGCTATTTGCCGAAATAGAGAAAAAGTGGGCCCCGCCAGAAGCGGGGCCCGGTGAAGAAGAAATACACTATATGTAATCAGGCCGCGAAGAGCTTCTTTGCCTCCTCGTAGCTCTGGGTGATGTAGACGCTTATGTCCTCCAGGTCTTTTTCGCTCATATTGAAAAGCTCCATGGGCTCGAACATGAAAAGATCGATTTCAGGGTCCGGATTGCGAAAACCAATGCCCAGCTTGCGGCAAAGAACGTTTACAAGAGATATGACCGCGACCCTTTCCTTGACGTCCTCACCGGCCAGGATGAACTCGTGGTGAGCAAGCACCATCTTTAACAACTCCTCCTCCATGTTCCAGCGGCCAAGCACCATGGTGCCCACCTCGACGTGGGTAAACCCGAAAGCCTCGGCCTCGGCGTCGATAATGTCCTCCTTTTCAAGGTCCACCCGGTCCAGCACCCCGCGGTATTCAGGTATCTCTCCCAGCATGACAACCTTGCCCATGTCGTGGAAAAGCCCGCCCAGGTAGACCTCGTCGGCCCATTTGAAGCCCAGGCGCTTGGCCAGCTCGGCCGACCCGTTGGCCACGCCCATGCTGTGGTCCCAAAGGAGTTGCTCGTGCTCCCCGAAGCTGGGATAGAGGTTTCGAAGCGAAGCCGCGAGAAGCAGTTTCTGCAGGTTCCTGTACCCGAGCAGCATAATGGCCTGAGTAAGGGTCTTGGCCGGTTTCCGGGGCCGAAAGTAGCTCGAGTTCGAGAGCTTTAATATGGACGAACTCATGCCCTGGTCCTGGCTGATGAGCTTGTTAAGCTGGACCGGCGTGGTGTTCTCGTCCGAGATCATCTCCATTACCTTGACCGCGATTACGGGTATGGTCGGTATGTTCTTGATCTTTTGAGTGATTAGTTGAAGCTTGTCTTCCATTTTATCCCTCCATGCGAGCGGCCGGTCAGACGGCGGCCGTTTGCTCGTGTTTTCTCGGAATCGTCTCGAGCTTTTCTCCCAGCCCGGGCAGCGACCGCGTTAAATTGGCCGAGTTCTCCATGAACTTGTCGAACAACATCTCCTGCCCCGAGGCGGCGAGACGCCCGGCCATTTCGGCCAAGACCCCCTCGGCTTCCTCCTCGGTGGCGTTGATCTCTATCTCCACGTCCTCTCCCGCCAGTTGGTGGATGAAAAGAACGCCGAGGGACGAGCGGAGAGTGGGCGGATTGATCGCGGCCCAGGTCTCGAGGGCCTCCACTATCTGTCCCGTGTATAAAAGGGACTCGCCCAGGTACTCGCGGGCGATAAAGGTCCGCTCCGACGCCGGGTCGCCGAAGATGGCCGAGCGCAGGAACCATTCTCCCGCCCTCTTGAAGTTGCCCGTTTGAAAGAAGACCTCGGCCCCCAGGAACCAGAAAGCCTCATCCTTGGGATGGTCCTTGAGCCAGTCCGTCAGGCGGGCGAAGCCCCGCTGCGCGTCCAGCCCGGAAAAGTCCACCCGGCAAAGGCCCAGCGCGGAGTCCCGGTCCGCGGGATTGGCCGAGAGCGCCGTCTCGAAATACTCCCGGGCCTGGTCCAGTTCTCCCCGCCTCAGCCTGACCTCGGCCAGTCCGCGCAGGGCCAGCCAGGAGGTCACCCCCGGCTGGGGCACCACGTGCAGGGCCTTGCCGTCGAACTCCCTGCAGGCCTCGAAATGACGGCCGGCCTCTTCCAGGTTTCCCGCGGCCAGGTTAAGCCCGGCCGCCAGGTAGTGCAGGTTGGGCGTGGGTTTGATCCCGGTTTTAAAGGCCCAGTTTACGACCTCGAGGCCGGCCTGGTGTTCCTTTTTCTTATACAGCTCGAGGGCGTAGCGGGCGCATATCTCGGCGGAGAAGGGCAGCCGGTTTCGTTTTCCCGGCGCCGCCTCGCGCAGCTTGTCGTATACTTTTGCGATAAGCTCGAGGGCCTCCTCGTCCGTGGCCCGGTCGCGTCGGTGCTCGGCGTATTTATACCAGGCGTAGAGGTCGTCGGGATTGTCCTTGAGTTGTTTCTGGAAAATCCTCTCGTTCCTCTCGAATTTTTCCTTGTCCTCCATCACCGGCTCTGAGTAGCCCTTGTGGAGTATCCGGATATCGGTCAGGTCCTTATAACTCAAGCCGTGCTTGATGGCGTAAGGGGTAAGGGAAGGATGGACCTGCTCGTGTATGGCGCCCTGGAAACGGACCCCCGGCGTCTTGCGGAAAAGACGCAACACCAGGCACTCGAAACTTTCCTTGTCTTTCCTCAAGTTGGTGATGGGCAGGTAATAGGCCACCGCCTCGGGGTCCTCGACCGCTTGCCGGATCAGGTCGGCCGAGCCCTCTCCCAATACTTCGTCGGCGTCAAGCACCAGAATCCAGTCGCCCGAGGCGTGGTAAATGGAAACGTTTCTGGCCGCGGAAAAATCATCCTCCCACTCCTTGAGGTAGACCCGGGCCCCGTATTCGCGAGCTATCTTGGCCGTCCGGTCCGTGCTGCCAGTGTCAACCAATATTATCTCGTCGGCCGCGTCCCTGGCCGCCTCGAGGCACTCGGCCAGGCAGTCCTCCTCGTTCTTCGCGATCATGCAAAGAGAGACGCGAGGGCGGGAGCCAACCTCGGCCGCCGCCGGCTTGTCCTTTTCGCTTTTTTTATCGCCGCCTTCCTGGGACAACTCGTCGACGTTGGCCAGGTGCTCCGAGATGAAGGGCCACTTGTCGATGAACTTTTGCATGTTCTCTTTGAGGAGCGCCTTGTAATCGATCTTGATGTTCGAGTAAGTCTTGGTGCCGTAGTGGTGTATGAAAACGTCGTTGGCCACCACCGGCTTGTAACCGGCAAAGCGGGTCCTTAGCGAAAAGTCGTCGTCCTCGAAATTGCCCAGGCCGAACCGCTCGTCCAGGCCGCCTATTTTGAGATAAAGCTCGCGTGGAAAGAGCATGCAAAGACCGACGATCATGTTGGTCTCCCAGCGCTCTCCCTTGTGCTTTTCGTGAAAGCGGCCCGCGAACTCGTGCATCTGCTCCATGTTTTTATAATCGAGGCCCTCGAGCTTCTGGGCGCCCCTGATGAAGTTGCAGCGGGGACCCACCACTCCGACCTTGTCGTCCTCCTCGAAGGGCTGTAAAAGGTGTTTGAGCCAGCCCTTGGTAACGACCACGTCGTTATTTAAAAGAAGCATGTGAGTGCCCCTCGAGACGGCCATGCCCTGGTTGCACCCCGCGGGAAAGCCCCGGTTTTCCTTGTTAAATACGGCCCTTATATCCGGCTGGGCCTTGAGCCACTCGACGGTGCCGTCCTTGCTTCCGTTGTCCACCACCACCAGCTCGTGAGGCTCGGGCGTGTATTTCCTTATGCTCTCGACGCACTCCTTCGTATAAGGGAGCTGGCCGCAGGTGAGCATGACGATACTGACCATGGTCTCGGGCCGGGGAACGGCGCGGACAAGGTACTGATATACCCTGCCGTCCTCCTCGAGGGTCGAGGCGTCGATGCCCCGTTTCAGTAGTTCCCTGGTCAACCCCTCTGGCCAAAGGCCCATGTCCGAGGTCACCTGGGCCAGGGCCTCGATCATGTAGCCGCCCGCGACGAAAAAGTCGATAAGACTCGATCGCGTGAAAAAACGAAGATGGGTGCGGTCCAGAATGCCCGCTTCCCGGTAGTCCCATCTCCCCTCGATCAGGTCACGCAGAACGGACTGGTGCCTCACGTTGGGAAGGCTGGCCACCACGCACCCGCCGGGCGCCAGAAGTTTATGGGACTTCTTTATCAATTCCTCGGGGTCCCGAAGGTGCTCGAGTACGTCGGCGAAAACGATAGCGTCAAAGCCGCCTCCGGCCTGGCCCAGCGCCTCTTCAACGTCGCCGCAAATGACCCGGTCCAGTTTCTCCTCGGCCTTTCGCGCCACGCTCTCGACCAGCTCGACGCCGGTAACCCGGCATTCCCGCTCCTTTTTCAGCTCAGCGCCCAAGGCGCCCGATCCGCAGCCCACGTCCAGAATATTGACGGCCTCGGCCGGAATCAGACGCCGAACCTCGGGCCGGGACATCCCGTAATAGTTAGTAGGCTTGTCTTGGGATGGCCCCTTTTTTTTGCCGCGCTTTTGACGGTCTTTATTTTTTGGCATATTTTCTCTCCAGGCTAAGGGATAATGCTACCAAATGAACAAGCACTTTCCGTGCCGGGAGAAGCCCTTTTTTTAAGCGCTATAAAACGGTAAGTTAACCCGAGGTTTATAACGGAGCGGAGCGTAAGTAGAGCGATTTATAACTGACGGGAAGATATTTCCCTGACGATTTTTCCCATCCGAGACACAATTTCCCAGAATCGAGATTTGTGCGAATGACTCGAATGAACGATTTTTCATCTGACTAATGCTGAATCTGTTTTTTGAAAAACCAGCGGAAAAAACACTGGCTCAGCGCCTACCTGATGTAACCCAGCGCCTTTAATTCCCTTATCTTCTCGGGCGTTAGCTCTTTATCCGGCTTGGCGGGGGCCCTTTTGGGAACGGTTTTTATAAACTCGGTCGTGAGTAATCGGCCCCGTTTTCTTTCCTCTGGGTCCAGATAGATAAGGTTACTCACCTCGGCCGGGTCTTCGGCCACGTTGAAAAGCTCTTCTTCCTGGGTACCGAAGGTGACCACGAACTTGAACTTGCCGAAGTAGGTCGCGAGCCGGCCCTTTTTGTCGTCCCGAAAAGCCATGGCCGCGGCGGCCCAAGGATAGGACGGCTCGGTCACGCGGCTCCCGGCGGCGTGCATTATCATGTAAAAAATCTTCGCGTTGTCCATCGTTTCGTTATTGTGGCCCGCGCCTAACGAGCCGGGACGCTTGACCATGAGCGGGATATTGACAAGCTCGGGAAAGACCTCGGGAGGATGCATGAGACCGCCGCGCTCCCCGAGCAGCTCGCCATGGTCGGAAAGCACGATAATCATGGCGTCATCGAAAAGGCCCCGCTCATCGAGAGCGGCAAAGAGTCGGCCAAGCTCTCCGTCAAGATATCTTATCTCGGCGTCGTATGAAGACGCTAGATGGGCGCGCTCGATCTCGCTCAGTTCGCGGCCCTCCTCTTTGCATTTGCGGGCAAAGTCGGCCGGATCCAGGGAGGCCAATTCCGGTACCCGACCTGGAAAAAGGGAAGCCGTCTCACCGGGCGGATAATAAGGCTGGTGCGCGTCCATGTAGTTAAGGAATAAAAAGAAAGGCCGGTCCTTATCCAGCGAGTCCAGCCAGGTGAGGGCCTTTTTATTGACCTGGCCGGCGCGCATGTAGGTGGTCTTGAAAATAAATAAAAAATCCGCCGACTCTCGAGGCTGGAGCTTTTCCACCACGAAGTTGGAAAGATGGAAATGAGCGTCCGATCCCAAAAAGAACGGGTTGTGCTGGTCGTTGAAATACTCGAACCCCTGGTCCATATTATGGTTCCTGCCCGCCAAAAGATAATTGGCCGACACCGCGCCGCTCCGGTAACCCAGTCCGCCCAGCCTCTCGGCCAGGGTATCGAAGTCCATGGCCAAGGACGGCCAGCCCGGTCCGCCGCCGGGCACGTTATAAGAGCCGTGAGAAATGGGATACAGGCCGGTGAACATGGAGGCGTGTGAGGGGAGGGTCCATGAAGCCACCGACTCGGCGCGCTCGAATACCTCAGATTTTTTCGCGAAGTCCGAAAGGTTGGGGGAGGTATCGAGACTATAACCGAAAGTCGAGAGGTGGTCTCTTCGTACCGTGTCCAGCACGATGAGGATGATATTGGGCCGGCCTTTACCCGCCGGTTCGCTTGCCTTGGCCGTAACGGAAGGCGAGGAATCGTAATAAAGCGCCCGACCGCCGCCGAGGTGTATGGCCGCGATCAGAGCGATCAGGATAAAAACGGCCAGGGCGTCCGCTTTGAAGGAGGGCCGAAGCCTCGAGCGCGACAGCGAAAGCGCGCCGAGGGATAATGAAAGCTGGAGCGCCTGGGCGGCGAAATGGAAAGGCTCGGGATACACGAACCGCTCGGGGCACATGATGGCCCAGCAGGGAACGACGATAAAGAGCGCGGCAAAGACGGCCGCGGGGGTCTTGCCCGCGAACCATTCTCCCCTCACGGCCAGCCAGGATACCAAATATACGATAAAGCAGCCGATCGTAAGAATGGGCACAAGCTGAAAGCTCAACATGCCCAGCAAGGAAAAAAACATCGCCACCAGGCAGGATAGGGCCGCGCCAATAAGCAGGAAAAGCTGGACCGCGAACTTGTCGCCTTTTTTCATCGCCGCGGCTTTGATAAGTAAATGCCCGAACAGCCCGGTCAGGAAAAGGGTCATGACGTAAGGCGCGATCGAAATCAGTTGAAGCCGGCGCTCCTCCTTCCAGAGTACGGCCGTCTGGTCGATAAGGAAAAGAAAAAGACCCGGCACGAGCATAAAAAAAGCCGCCCGCCCCAGCTCGAGCGCCCCGGCCCTGGCGGGCGCGTCATCTTGATGATCTTTCCATGACATCGTGGCTCACAGGTATCATAAGGCGAAAATCTTGTCAAAGCATTAAGTAACGCCGATATAGATAAGCCGAGTCCGTTTACGAGCCGGCGTCGAGTCCGCGTCTATTTCTGGGCCGAGGCCATTCGGGCCAGGGCGGCTATGGGCCCGCCGGCCAGCTCGTGGCGGAACTCCTCGCCGAACTCGAAGCCCGCCTTTTTGCCGACCTCGGCGTCGTGGGACTTGACGTATATCTCGAGAAGCGGCTCGTAGTTTTCCCGGTCCAGTTGAGCGACCATCTCCTCGTCCGCGCCCGCCGCCAAAAGGGAGAGCCTTAAATCGTCCACGGTGAGCTTCATCTGGGAATCGTGCGCGCAAAGGGCCTCGATCTTTTTGCCGACGTATTTCGTGGTGTCGACTATTTTGTTGGCGTGGACCGGGTGCTTGGCGAAAAAATACTGCTCGCTCACGAGGTGGGGTTTGAGCCCTTCCTTTTCATGCTCGGGATGGAAAAGGGGAAAGTGGGAGAAGCCGATCGCCTCGACCGCCGCCATGGCGACCTGACGGTGGTCCTGATGTGACTCGAAGGGCGCCCAGGGGTCGAAGGTCATGACCGTCTTGGGCCTGTACGTCCTGATCAGCCGGATGAACTTCTCCCGCAACTCGTTCAAGGACACGTCGGCCAGGAAACCGTCGGGATAATCGAGGAAAACCACGTCCTTCTTCCCGATAATGCGCGCCGCCGCCCGGGCCTCGTCCCTGCTCTGGGGTATGATTTGATCGGGAGTCAGCTCGAAGGTCCCGCGCTCGTTGTTGGTGGCGATCACCTCGACCACCTCGCGGCCCTCGGCCGCCATTCTGGCGACGGTCCCGCCCGCCAGAAACTCCGTGTCGTCGGCGTGAGCCACGAGGATCAATACTCCGTTTTTAAGTTCCATGGTTTTCCCCCTTTTTCGAGAAGGTAAATGGTTAGGGCGCGCCGGCCCTGGGCCTGATGGTAAGAGAGCCGTCCGGTCCCATGGGCAGCTCGACGAAGCCGTCCCTTTTAGTATAAGCGAAGACGCGGGCGCCGGTGAAGTCGAAGTCGGGCCGAGGCGAGAAGAGGTACTCCTTTCCCGCTCTCCGAATGTCGTAAGCCTGGCGGTCCACGAAAACGGGCAGGTCCGGATTCTCGTAAAGCGCCTTGATCCCGAAGTAGGAGGGGTCTCCATGGGTCCGTATGTCGGTGAGAAGTATGACCTTGGCCCAGGGCTCGAGGGCGGGATACCTCTTCTTCATGCCAAGGTGTATCTGGCGCGTGGCCCTGGCCGCGTTCATGATGAAGTCGTCGCGCATGTCGGCGCGGTGATTGTAGCCTCCGGCGACGAACAGAATAACCACGTATCCGAGCGCCAGCGCCCTCGCGGACTTTTGACCGAGCCTTGAGAGAAGATTGTCCAGGCCCAGCCCAACCGACCAGTAAACACCGATGGACGCGAGATGAATGTAATACGGGTATGAGCGCTTGGTAATGGGCAAAAACATGGACATGCCCAGGCCGAACCAAACCAGGCCGAGAAATACCGGGCGCGGAAAAGACCTCTTCTTGACCGCGGCCACCACGAGAGCGATCAGGGAAACCAGCGCGGCCAGAGTGTAAACGTACCAGTGATTCTCCCTGCCCAGGGGCGGGGACCCCAGCGAGACGAACAGGTCCGTCATGTACTCGTCGAAATGGCGAAACACGTGGGATCCCATAAGGCTCATCTCGTAGTCTCCGCCCCCGGGAGGAGGCATTAAGGAGAAGCGAAGGACAAGGTATATAATCATGATCGCGTCAAAGGACGCGTGTCTCCAAAGCCTTTGCCGGATGATTTGGGAAACGCGCTTTCCGCCGGACATGCCCTTGGCCAGATCGTAAATCCAAAGCCAGACGGGTATCCATATGGCCGACTCCTTGGCCAGAAGCGACGCGCCGTAAAGGAGGGAAGCCGCGGCCAATAGCCAGCCCCCGGAGCGCCCGCCGCTCTCCTCCTTTCGGTCATGACCAAGAAAAAGGATAACCGAGCCCAGGGCGAGAAGCGCGAGTCCCACTTCCTGAATGCCGGAGATAAAGGCGATGGGCAAAAAGTTGATGGGCGCCAGGGCGTAAATAAGGCCCGCCCAGGCGGCGGCCCGCTCGTTTCCCGTGATCGCGCGGGAAATTTTCATGACCAGAAAAATACATCCCAGGTAGATGGCCATGTTGGCAAGATGGAAGGGGAGAGCGTTCAGGCCGAAGACCTCGTGCATGATCTTGAAGTAAACGTATTGAGTAAGGGGCCTGTAAAAGAGCCTTCCCTCCGCGGTGGGGTCGAAGGCCCAGCCGATGCCCCTGGTCATGGTCTTCTCGATGCACCACAGGTCGTCGGCCACGAAGTAGACGAAGCAGACCGAGACGGTCAGCCCCAGCCAGGCCGCGATAGCGGCGGCCGCAAGGACCTTCGCGTCGGGCCGGGTCCGGCCGGCGTCGCCCGTTATCATTTCTCGTTCCCGCCGCTTTTATCGCCGTCGCGAAACACGGGGAAAAACATTGTGCCGTCGGGGCTGATCCGGCTTTCGGTCAGGCCGCCGTCCATGGCGTAGGAAAAGAACATGGCCCCCGTATAATTGAAGTCGTCCCTGACCAGGAACCGGATTTCGTTCTCCCGCTCCTCCACGATAAAAGCCTGCTCGTCGGAATAAACCCTGATCCTTGGGTCCCCGTACAAGGCCCTGACGCCGTAAAGGGCCGGATTCTTTCCCAGCCGAAGGTCGCTGGACATGATGATCCTCGAGCCAGGCTTAATGGACGGCCTCAGCTTCCGCATCTCCTGGTGCATGATCCGCGCGTGACGCGCCGCGGCCGCTATGTATTCGTTTTCCCGCTGCTCCCGGTCCCGGTATATTCCCTGGCCCAATATCAGCGCCGCGTACGCGACAAGGGCGAACAAGGCTGGAGTCTTGGCCAGCCGGGCCCTCGCCGCGGCCGCGAGGTATCCGGCGGTCCAGAAAAACCCCATGGAAGCGAAGGAGACGTAGTAAGGATATGACCGGCCTTTCAGAGGCAGAAAGACCAGAACGCCGAGCCCGAACCAGGCAAGTCCCAAAAGGGCCTCCTGGGGAAAGGACCGGCGCTTGTAATAAAGCCAGGAGGAAAGTCCGGCAAGGCCAATGATAAATGCAAGGGCGTGAATAAAGTCGTGGGCGCCGCGAGCCGTGCCGGGAACGCCAACCGCCATGAAGACGTCGTGGACGTAGTTGTCCAGGTTATGGACCGGATGGAGGCCGAAGACGGACGCCGCGTAATCCTCGTTTGAGGGAGCGGGCAGCCAGATGATTCGGTAGGCGACGTAAAGCGCCAGGACGGCGTCGTAGGCAAGGTGCGTTTTCCAGACCGACTTGATGGCGTCCAATAGCCCGGTCCCGTCCCGGCTCCTCGATTTCAAGTGATATATCCAGAGCCATGCGGGAAGCCAAAGGGCCGACTCCTTGGCCAAAAGAGATAATCCGAAAAAAAGGGGACCCAGGGCCGCCGCGATCCACCGTCTAGGGGCGCTCCCGTCCTCGCTTTTGATCCTCGCCAGAAAGCAAAGCGCGGCGGCGCAGGCGAGGGTCGTCATCATCACGTCCTGCACGCAGGAGACCCAGTAATAAATCCTGAAATTGAAGGGAGCGGCGACGAAGAACAAAAGGGCCCAGAGTGAGGCCTCGCGTCCGCGGGTTAATCTTTTCCCGATATGGTAGAAAAGGACCAGATTGAGTCCCGTCAAAAGAGCGTTGATCCCGTGAAAGCCCGGCGGGAAAAATCCGAAGAGCCTATAGGCGATCCTGAAATAAAGGTCGCGGCTGAGAGGCCTGAAAAATTCGTCGATCGGCCTGAACGGATTCAGCGCGTCGCCGAGCCTCACGTCCATAATCCGCTCGAGGAAAATGAAGTCGTCCGTGGCGAAGTACGTTCCCGCCGAGAAATAAACGATCATGGCAAAGAAGAGGGCAATGGCCGCCAAAAGAACGGCCAGGCCGGCCCTTGATTCCGTCGCCCCTTGAATTTCTTTCGCTTCTTCCATAACCCGCTCTCGCCGGACGCGAACCCGCGCTCCGTCCGGACATGCCATAATATATCAACAAGCGCCGTCCGCATAAAGGAAGGGGAGCGTTTGGATTATGGCGGCGCTCGTGTCAGATTATACTTGGGGTTTACACGGGCGCCCGGGGCGTTGTAAACTTATGATTTAACGGGCGTAGAAAACCATCCAAGAAAAGAATTTTTCAGGAGGTATAAATGGCTTTGTCAAGGGGCGCGCGCTGGGCGCTTGTTTTTCTAACGGGTCTTGTCTTTGCTACCACGCCCACGGTTTCGGACGAGACCAAGACCTATCGTCCCGAGGGCGCTCGGGGCGGAGTAATGGTGTCGGTGCCGGAGGGCGAGTACTACGTGGGTTGCAACCGCCGTCGTGACAGGCACTGCGACGCCGACGAAAACCCCTACCACAAGGTCAAGCTCGACGCCTATTATATAGACCAGTACGAGGTCACCATCGCCCAGTACCGGGAGTGCGTGGAGGAAAAGGTTTGCCGCGCTCCCAAGGAGTACAGCGACTTTGACGCCGACGACCAGCCCGCGGTGGGGGTCTCATGGAACGACGCCACGACCTATTGCGAGTGGGCGGGCAAGCGTCTTCCCACCGAGGCGGAATGGGAGCAGGCGGCCCGTGGACCGGACGGGAACGTTTATCCCTGGGGAAACTATAACTGCGGCTGCGAGTGCGCGGTCCAGGAGGAAAGGCAACTTTACGGGTGCGGCAAGGACTCGACCCTCCCGGTGGGGACCGCCAAAAAAGGACAAAGCCCTTACGGGACCTACGACCAGGCGGGAAACGTCTGGGAATGGGTGTACGACTGGTACGACCCCAAATACTTCGCGAACTCCGAGACGGAAAACCCGAAGGGACCAGAGACGGGAGAGAAGAAGGTCCGCAAGGGAGGAGGGTTCGCCAACGTGAAAAACTATCTTCGGACCTCGGACAGAAGCCCGGCGCCCCCGGAGATGCTGTCCAATTCCACCGGCTTCCGCTGCGCCAAGACGGCGCCACCCGAGCCGGAGGAAAAGGCCGGGGAGATCGAGAAGCCAGAGGCCGGGGAAAACAAGTAGCGCGACATGAGCCGGCCGCGGGGCCGGGGGAGGAATAAATGGAAGACGTCCTTCGACAATCGGCCGTTCTCCAAAACGAGCTCGTCAAGGGCTGGAAGGAGAAAGGCGGCAAAGTGGTGGGCTACACCTGCACGGCCACGCCCGTGGAGGTCCTCGAGGCCGCCGGCCTTCTGCCCTACCGGATAAGGGCCCTTGGGTCCTCCGAGACCGAGATGGCCGACGCCAGGCTCTCCCGGTTCAACTGCAGCTTTTGCCGGTCATGTCTCCAACTCGGGTTGAACGGCTCCTACGACTTCCTCGACGGCATGATCGAGACCAACGGTTGCGACCACCTGCGGGGTATGATCGAGAACTGGGAGCGGGCCAAGGGTTTCGGTTTTTTCCATTACCTCAAGGTCCCCCACGTGGTGGACGAGGACTCGATACCCTACTTCGTCGAGGAACTGCGCATTTACAAGAGGGCCGTCGAGGACCACTTCGACCAGGCCATCTCGGACGAGGCCTTATGGGACCGGATTCAAGCCCGGGACAGGATCGGCGGAAAGCTAAGGGCCATCTACGACCTGCGCGAGCGCGAGAAGCCGGGCATAACCGGGGCCGAGGCCCTGTCCGTTTTTTTGTGGGCCACGGCCGTTCCTTCCCAGGCCCTCGAGGATGCCCTTGACTCGATCATCGAGCAAAGGAAAGACCACCGGATCGAAAACTGCCGCGCCCGGCTTCTTCTCGGCGGGGCGGCCACGGACGAGGTTGACTTCGTAAGGGAGATCGAGAGCCTGGGGGCCCTGGTGGTGACCGACGCCCTTTGCTACGGGGCCCGGGCCTTCATGCCAAGGATAGAATCCTCGCCCGGCGGCGACCCTTTTAAGGCCATGGCCGAGTCCTATTTCGAGAAGCTCCTTTGCCCCCGCATGTTCGACGACTTCGCCTCCCGCAGGGACTTCGTCTTCAAGGCGGTGAAGAGGGCAAAAGTCGACGGGGTGGTGCTCGTGCACAACAAGTTCTGCGACGTTCACGGAGTTGACAACGTGGCCCTCCGGATGGCCCTCGAGAAGGCGGGCGTGCCCGTGCTTCAGCTCGAGAAGGAATACGGGGCCAAGGCCGACCTGGGCAGGATGAGGACCAGGTTTCAGGCCTTCCTGGAAAGGATCGAGGGAGATTGAATATGGACGTGAAATCAAAAGGACTCGTCAATAGCCTGCTGCCTCGCCTGGCCGTGGCCCAGTACGTTCCCACTCCCATTCTGGCCAAGGCCGGTCCCTTGCTGGCGTCCCTCAAGATCGGGCCGCCCGCGATGCAGGCCGCGCTGTCCGGGCTCTTCAGCCCTCAAGCGGGAGAGGCCACGGTCCCGTTTCTGAAAATGATATCGACCTGGGTCCTGAACGCCCGCAGGGCGGCCAAACAGGGCAAGAAGGTCTTCCTGGTGCCCTTCAACTTTCCCTGCGAGATTATCCACGCCTTCGAGGGGGCCGAGCCGCTTACCAGCGAGGTCCTTTCGACCTTCGGTGTGGTGGCCCTGCCCGAGCAGGGCGAGGAATACTGGGACATGGCCATGGCCCTGGGACTTCCCGACCATATGTGCTCGGCCAACACCATCGAGCTTGGCTCGATGCTGGGCAGCGCGGACTTCAAACCCCAGGCCATCATCTCGTCGGCCCCCGGCGGCTGCGACGTGAACTCGAAGATTCACGAGTTCGTGGCCCATTACCTGGACATACCGCACTTTTTCCTCCAGAAGCCCCCCGACGACGGCGGCCGGGGCCGGGCCCAGTACAACGTTTATATGCGCGGCCTCATCCGTCGCCTCGAGGACTTCATCGGGGAGAAGCTAAGTGAGGACCGGCTGAGGTCGGTTCTGACCAAGGCCAACAGGTGCACCGAGCTTTATTACGAGCTTTTCGACCTGCAAAAGGCCGTTCCCTGCCCGGTGCCGAATATTTTTTCGCTATTCCTTTACGGCGTAAGGTTCACCATGTGGGGGACGGACGAGGGAATCAAGGCGCTCGAGGCCATGGTCAAGGTCTCGCGGGAGCGCCTGGCCAGGAAGGCCTATCCGGCGGAGAAGGAGATAGCCCGCTGCGTCTGGGCCTACACCAGCTATTATTACGACCTTTACGGTCTTTTCGGGTGGATGGAGGAAAAGGGCTACTCCCATTTGGGGGACGGGCTCGACCTTTTCTTTCCCCGCATGGTTGATACGTCCAGTATGGACTCGATGATCGAGGGCCTGGCCGAGTCGGCCTGGAACATGCCCATGACCCGCCAGGTGGGCGCGGAGTCCATGTCCCGCTCCTGGACCGAGGACGTGATATGGGCGGCCCGGGAATTGAACGCCGACTGCGTGATCTACTGCGGCCATCACTCGTGCAAGCAGACCTGGAGCGTGGTGTCCATTTTGCGCGAGGAGCTGATGGACAGGCTGGGCATGCCGATCCTGATATTGCAGGGAGACTCGTGGATCAAGCGCATGACGCCCATGAGCGTGCTCCAGGAGGAGATCGACGAGTTCGTCAAGAACGTGGTGGCCAAGAAGTCCACGCCCAAGCGCAGCCTTAAAAAACGCCGCCAAAAAAGGATGGAGGAGATGGACTCCTGACGCGGCCGGAAGTAATCGAAAGGGAAAGTATCGCATGTACGCTGGAATAGACATCGGGTCTCTCACGGCCGAGGCCCTGCTGATAGGGGACGGCGGCATTGTCGGGCATGAGATAATGTCGGTCTTGCCCAACCCGGTTGACTCGGCGCGGGAGGTAATGGGCCGTCTGCTTAAAGGCAAGGGCCTTGACTGGAAGGACATTGAATATTCGGTCAGCACGGGCTACGGCCGGGAAAAAATCCAGAAGGAGGGGCTGGCCCAGGAGAACCTCTCCGAGATATCCTGCCACGGCTTCGGGGCCTTCAACCTGGACCGCCAGGTGAGAACGATCGTCGACATCGGGGGCCAGGACGCCAAGGTGATCAAGGTGGACGGGAAGGGCAAGCTCGAGAACTTCGTCATGAACGACAAGTGCGCCGCCGGCACGGGCCATTTTCTCGAGGCCATGAGCAGGGCTCTGGACGTGGGTCTCGCCGAGCTCGGCCCGCTGGCCCTGAGGTCGAAAAAGCCCCTCGAGATGAGCAACCGCTGCACCATCTACGTCGAGACCGAGGTGATCCATTATCTGCAACGCGGGGCGGCCCGGGAGGACGTGGCGGCGGGCATCACCCAGGCCATGGCCGAGCGGGTGGTGTCCCTGGCCAAGCGGGTTGTCCCCCAGAACCGGGTGATGATCACTGGAGGAGTGGCCAAGAACGAGGCGGTGAAAAAGGCGCTCGAGCGGGCCCTGGGCATGGCCATAGTCTATCCGGGCCTTGATCCCCAGCTTATCGGGGCTTACGGCGCGGCCGTTTTCGCTCGCGGGAAGGGAGGCGGGTCATGATCACCCTTGGCCTCGATATCGGAAGCCTTTTCTCCAAGGCCGTCGTGCTCGACGGCGACGACATAATCGGCGAGAGGATGATTCCCACCACCGGCAACGTGGCCCGCGAAATCCCGACCCTCATGGCGGACGCGATCAAGGCCGCTGGACTTACTCGGGACCGGATCGAGTGCGTGGGCGCCACGGGCAACGGCCAGGACCTGGTCAAAGGCGCCGATTTTCGGGAGGACGTGGTGAACTGCGTGGGCGCGGCCGCCGGGTTCTACGTGCCCCAAGCCGCGTCAGTGATCGACGTGGGCGGCCAGAGTATAACCTCGATCGCCCTGGACGAGGACGGTGAGGTGGTGAATTTCATGCGCAACGACAAATGCGCCTCCGGCTCGGGCCGGTTCCTCGAGATGATGGCGGCCAAGCTGGGCGTCGGCATCGGGGAAATCGACGCCGCCGTCCGCCGGTCCTCCCGGGTGGTCGGGATCAGCAGCCAGTGCGGGGTCTTCGCCGAGAGCGAGGTCATAACCCACGTGAACAACGGCGAGGACAAAAACGACGTCATGGCCGGCGTCTGCGCGTCGGTGGCCAAGATGGTGAGCGCCCAGGGAAGGCGGTTCGGCTCGTCCGGCGTCTATACCGTCACCGGCGGCGTGGCCAACCTGGACGCCGTGACCCGGATCGTGCATGAAAAGCTGGGCGGCGAGTTCCAGCGCTTCCCCTTTAATCCCCAGTTCGCCGCGGCCATCGGTGCGGCCCTGTTGGGCGACGCGGACTGAGATGGGTCTTTTCGACTCTCCCTTTTCACGGGTCCGGGACTTCATCCGGGAAAAAGAGGGGTCCGGCGAGCTAGTCCGACTTGAAATGGACGGCCGTCGCTCATGGCCCCGCGGCCAGGAACTGATCCTCGAGGACGAGACCGCCCTCGAATTGGGCCATCCCGAAAAAGGGTCACTTTTTTTCCTCGCCTGGACGGAGAACGCCTCGGGTGAGGATGAAGTCATGCTGGTGGGACCGGACCTGCAAAAGATACCGGACCGAAGCGCTCCCTTTGCCCTGGCCGTCCTCGTGAGCGGGCAATTCGAGGACGAGTACGACTGCTTCCGCGACCTGCGGGACGAGGTCTTCGATACCAGGCTGAGGGGCATGGCCTCGCGGGTCATGCCCAGCAGGCAAACCATATGGACGAGGGTCAAGCGGGACGCCCTGGAAAATGGAATGTCCCTTGCCCACCTTGGCGCGGCCATCATTGACAATCTCAGGGATTTCGAGTTCGTAAGCCGCGTCCAAACGCTGTTCGTTACCTCGGCCAAGGAGGACGTGGAGAAACTGGCGCCGGCGGCCCTCGAGTCGGACCGCATAGCCCGGGCCATGATCAAGATGACCGAGGAAATGAGCTACGACTGCGAGTCCTGCGAGTTTAGCGACGTATGTGAAGACGTGGCCGAACTGAAGCGCATACGCGCCAGGCTTGGAAAAGAGGGGCCGGCGTGAGGCGGACGGTGGTGGGCGTCTGCGGCAAGGGCGGCGTGGGCAAGACCACGGTCTCGGCCATTCTTGCCGCCGAGCTGGGACGGCGAAAGGAATACAAGTCGCTCGTGATCGACGCGGACCACGCGGCGGGACTTACCATGGCCCTGGCTTTAAATCCGGAGAGCACCATCAACCGGGCGCGCTCCGAGACCATCGCCGAGATCAAAGAGAAGCGGATGGACAAGAGCGAGTTGGCCATGGGTCTTGATTATCTTCTTTCCCGGGCCTTGGCCGAGCGGGACAACCTGGCGTTCCTTTCTCTGGGCCGCCCGGAGGAGGTGGGGTGTTATTGCTCGGTCAACTCACTATTGCGGGAGGCCATCGAGGTCCTGGCCGGGGGTTTCGACTACGTGCTCATTGACGCCGAGGCCGGCATCGAGCAGGTCAACAGGAAGGTCATGAAGTCGGTAGATTACCTCCTTCTGGTTTCCGATTCCTCGGCCAAGGCGGTGCGGGTGGCCGAGACCATCCGGGAGGTGGCCGCCGGGACCGCGGGCCAGGGGAGGGCCGGGCTCCTGATCAACCGGATTAAGGACGAAAGCGAAGTCGCGGAGATTGCCGGGACCACTCGCCTCGAGGTGATCGGGTGGGTCCCCGAGGACGAGACGGTCAGGCGCCACGATTTCAAAAACCTTTCCTTTTTCGACCTGCCTTCCTGTCCGGCCTCCGAGGCGGTCATAGGCGCTCTAACCGGGGCGGGAGTACTGGACTGAAGCGGACACGACTTTATTATCCGATCCTGCCGTTTTCCGCCGGGCCGTAGAGGTTTTCGAACTCGCGTCGGCGCCCGTCTTCATCGACGGCGAAGCCCTCCAGCCGTCCGCATTTCTGGTAATACTTGAAAGGAAGGGGAGCCAGGTTCACCATCTTGCCGCCCTCGGGCGTGAAGCGCGCCTCGAGGCGTCCCGAGTTTTCGCGAAGCGTCCATGGCTTGTCCGGCGACCTCGGATCGTGGTCCCATTTGACCGCGTCCAGGAAGGAAATCTTTCCGTCTATCCAGAGGCAGTTCTCGTTCCAATACTCCTGGTCCCGAGCGTAATAGTCCACGGCGTTAAAGGCGATGGACCTTCCCTCGAGGGTCTTGCCCTCGCCCGTTCCCCAGGTCCACCTTCTCGGAATGGGCCAGAAGGCCCTGAACTCATCGAGGATCGCGAAGCGCTCATCGGCCGAGTACTCGACCTCCTCGCCTCCCACCCGGACGCGGCCATCAATGCCCATGACCGTTTTATGCGTGTAGATGTAATGGCGCGGATACAAGGGCATGCTGACCACCAGGGGCTGGAAGCTCTTCAGGTCCTGTTTGAGCTCGAGATCCATCTGCAGGGAGGGTTTGTTTTTCCCCGCGGGCATTTCGATATTTATCCGGTGGAGTCCATGGTCCAGGTCGTGAATGAACTCCAGGTGGAAGTTCTTTTGGGAGGAGTAGGTGCGGCCGTTCCACAGGGTCTCGGGAACGCCCGAGTTGCTCGAGTTTCCAACCGCGTCGTACGAGAAGTTATCGCCCGAGTCCATATCCAGGGCGTAGACGCTCGAGACGGACGCGGCCTTCAGGTCCATCATAATCATACCGAAGTACCATCTGGGGTGGGCAAAGCCGAAGCCGACCCACTCCTGGAGACGGGGCCCTCCCCACCAGCGGCGCGGACCGCCCTTGAAGAGGTTAGCCTCAAGCAGGTTCACCTTCCGGCAGGGCTCGCGGAAGAGCCCGAGCCTGAGACGTCCGCCGGTCGATATCTCGGAGGGGGCGTCCTCGAGGGCGCGGGGGCCGTCCGGGTACCAGGGCGGCTTAACGTACAGGTCGTCAAAGCCCTCCCACTCGTTCGCGCCAAGGGACCGGGAAGGCGGGCAAAGGGTTGCCGCCGACAATGCTCCCCCCTCGATGACCGCCCTTCTTCTATCTATTTGCCTGGTCAATTTTCATTCCTCTCTTCCATCCTCGTTATGACCGGTATTTTTATGGTTCGAGCGTCCAATCCACCGTCCGGGCGCTCGGTAGGCGTCCCTGGCGAAGAGGGCCGCTCCCAGGGCGCCGATGAGCTGGGGGTCCATGGGTAGGGGCTTGAACCTCGTTTCCAACTCCTTCTCCAGAAGCTCGACCATGGCCCGGTTCTTACTCACGCCGCCCGTCATGCAGACTTTTTCCCTTACCCCCACCCTGCCGGTAAGGGCCTTGATCCTTTTGACCAGCGATTGATGCACTCCGGCGGCCACGTGCTTTTTCTTCTTGCCCGAGTAGATAAGCTGAGTCACCTCGACCTCGGCGAAAATGGTGCATTGCGAGCTGAGGACAAGGGGCCGTCGCGACTTCCGGGCCAGGTCGCCGAGCTCCGATACCTCGATGCCCAGGGTGCGGGCCATCATCTCGAGGAACCTGCCCGTGCCGGCGGCGCACTTGTCGTTCATGGCGAAGTCCTCGAGGGAGCCGTCGCTATCCACCCGGATGACCTTGCAGTCCTGTCCTCCCACGTCGATGATGGTGCGGACGTCAGGCGCCAGGCTATGGGCGCCTCTCCCGTGACATGATATCTCCGAGACGTTGCGGCGGGAAAAGGGAATCGAGTCCCTGCCGTAGCCCGTGGAGAAGCAAAGAGTGACGGCGTCCTCCATAAGGTTGGCCCGGGCCAGGGCCTTGTGGAAGACCTCGCGGGCCGACTGCTCGGCCCGGGGACGGACCCGGATGATCTCTCCCGCCAGCGAGGCTCCGCTCTCGTCGATAAGCGCGCACTCGGCGGTAAGGGACCCCACGTCGATCCCGGCGAATATGGGCGATGACTGGCTCAAGCGAGTACCCGCGCCGCGACATATTATCGCGAGCTATTGTAAAGTATAATCCGGGGGCCGGTGGAGCGGCAAATTAGGAGGGAGTCGGTGGAGGTCCGGCTCAGTCGTCGCCTCTCGATATCGAGACGTCAAGCCCTCTTTTTTCGGCGAAGCTCACGAGCGCGTCGTGATGGGCGTGGTCGAATTTCTGCAGGTTCTTTACCAGGACGGAAAGCTCCGGGTTGGACTTTTCGAGGACGGTGCGGTAAAGGGACTCGGCGGCGCTGATCTCGAAAAACACCGCCGCCTGCAGTGCCCCTTCCAGACCATAACAGTCGCTCTCGATGAGGATTTTATCGCCGTGAACCAGGAGTTGTATGATCTCGTTCAGGTCGGCTTCCACGTCCTTGTATTGTTTTCTGTCCTTGACGATCACGCGGAGCTGGAACTGGACCATCTCGAGATGGGCCGCCTCTTCGCGGGCCATGCCCCGGAAAAAAGCGGCCGCTTCCCGGTCGTCCCCGGCGCACCCGGCGAAGGCCTCGTATATCTTCATCATTTTCATCTCGATTTGTTCGAGATAGTTTAAAATCGTAAGCACGTTCAATATGGTATCTCCTCGCGAACAAGGATGAGGATAGAATGTATGGGCCGTCTTTACAATGGCGGGGCCTGATTTTCCAATCTCAAGGTATCGCGTCGGGCATGTTTTTTTCGAAAATTCTTCTCGCCCGATTGGCCGCGAGAAACGATTTGGGCTAAAATAGCATCTAACTATCCGCTATGGTTTCAAATTCCATGGCGTTAAATCCGGGACCTTCCGGCGCGTTCGTTATTATTCTGCATCGGTTCCGGTTTTAAACTGGGGGAGGTAATGGACGGCGAAGACACGGCCGCCCGGGCCGAGGAGATATCCGCCGAGGAAGCGCGCCGACTGGCGAGCCTGAAAAAGGACTGGCTCGCCGGGCTGGAGATGCGGGAAAAAAACCGCGTTCTTTTCGAGTTGGAGATACTTCTCAAGGGCATGGATCGCTTTTTCAACGTTTCCAATTTGCCCCTTACCAACATGGAGAAGGTAATCACCTTCAATTTCGTGGACGAGCTCGAGATAGTCCTTAAATTCGTGGACCGGGTGGTCGAGCTGTCCGGGCTTTTACTCGAGGCCAGCCGGCGCGAGGACTACCAGTTCCGGCAATACGTCGAGACCAGGCTTCTTCGGGATTACGAGCGCTCGCGCTGGCTGCAGACGGCCCTTTCCCAGCGGAGCCCCGAGGACAGCCTGTTCGTCCTTTACTCGACCTTTTTGAACCTTCGGGAGATCGTCCGGGGAATGATCGGCCTCAAGTCCGTCTCTTACACCCTTTTCTTTAACGTGGGCAACCTCATCACCAGGGAGATGATATCCAACAGGTTCTTCAGTCCCTCCCGCATGATCGAGTTCAAGCCCGAGTACGACAAGATGGCCAACCGCCGGATAGGCCACGTCATCCGCTCGATAGGAGACCCGGACCTGACCCGGCTGGCGTCGATCGTGGTGCTGGCCTTCAACCGGCTTCTTCAGTATCTCGAGTTCATTGACCCCCGCGCCGAGACGGTCGAGACCCTTAAAAGCTCGCTGCTTTTTTTCGCCCTTATCCATTCGGAGAGCAAGTATCTTATCGAGTACCTTGACAACTCCCTTCCCTTGGAGATCAAATCTTCATCCCACCGGCTGGCCGGCAAGTTCGCCGAGACCTGCGACTCCCTCAGCTTCCAGCTTCAAATGGAACTGAGGAAAATCCACTCGGGCGAGCTTATGAACCTCAGCAAGGACAGGAAGTTTTCCTCGGTCAAGACGGCGGTCGAGAACAGCCACGGTATCCTTAAAAACTTTTTGCAGCAAAGCATCATCCATCTTCTCAAGACTTTCGACGAGGCCCTCGAGGGGGAGTCCATATATCCGGAGTTCGTCTCGCGCAAGAAGCAGAGTTTAAAGCTTCGCGAGGACCTGGCCGTGTTATGCTCGCTTATGGAAAAGTACGAGGAAATAATCGAGACCACCGAGGCGGGCATGAACCTGGAAACTTACCAGCAATACCTGGAGTTGCAAAAGGGATGGATCGGACGCATGCGAGGCAAATCCATACCCCTTATGCGCCACCAGGACCTGGTCGAGTACGAGAAATATTTCCGCTACGTGGAGGACCTGAAACTGGACGACCTTCACCTGATGGACAAGCTGGACGGCTTCAAGATGGAGTCGAAGTTTTTCAAGATACTGGTCGAGACCACCCTGGGCCAGATCAACAACCGGACCGACCTGCGCGAGGACCCTCTCGACGAGGACCGGGTCGAGGCGGTCCTGAAAAAATTCATCGGCGAGCGGACAACATAGCGTTGTAATCACCTGCCGGTCCTAGCCGGGCCGGCGGCGGGGGATCGTTCGACTTTTGATGGGAGGAGTAATGCATAAACGTTCGGAGGAGCTTTTCGAGCGGGCGAGTTCGATATTGGTTGGAGGGGTCAACAGTCCCGTGCGCGCTTTCCGGGGGGTGGGCGGCTCCCCCGTGTTCATGTCCAGGGGAGGAGGCAGCCACGTCGAGGACGAGGACGGCAACTCCTACGTGGATTACGTTTTATCTTGGGGCCCGCTGATTCTCGGCCACGCCCATCCGGCGGTGGTCGACGCGGTTATCGGGGCCGTTCGGGCGGGCTCGAGCTTCGGGGCTCCCACCCTGCGCGAGATAGAGCTGGCGGAGATGGTAAGGAGCTATTACCCCTCCCTGGAAAAGCTTCGTTTCGTCAGTTCGGGCACGGAGGCCTGCATGGGGGCGGTCCGGGCGGCGAGGGGCTTCACGGGTCGGGATAAGATCATCAAGTTCGAGGGATGTTATCACGGCCACGCCGATTACCTTCTGGCCAAGGCCGGTTCGGGGGCCACGACGCTTGGCCGGCCCGACTCGAGGGGAGTGCCCGCCTCCTTTACCGAGCACACGATTATCGTTCCCTATAACGACGTCAAGGCGGTCGAGCGCGCCTTTGCCGAGCACGGGCCGGACCTGGCCGCGGTCATCGTCGAGCCGGTGGCGGGAAACATGGGGCTTATACTTCCCGAGCCGGGGTTTTTGGACTCACTGCGCAACCTTTGCACGCATTTCGACTCGGTGCTTATTTTCGACGAGGTATTAGTGGGTTTCAGGATAAAGGACGGGGCGCAAGGTCACTATAAAGTGAGGCCCGACCTTACCTGCCTGGGCAAGGTCATCGGTGGAGGTTTTCCCGTCGGCTGTTATGGGGGTAAAAAGGAAATCATGAGCCGCGTGGCGCCCGAGGGTCCGGTGTACCAGGCGGGAACTCTTTCCGGCAATCCCGTCGCCATGGCCGCCGGATTGGCCACCCTCGAGGAACTTGGCAAAGAAGGCGTATTTGGAGACCTCGAGAACCGCACTCGGTCACTGGTGGCGGCCCTGCGAAAAGAAGCGGAGAGTCTCGGGGAGTCGGTCTCGATAGTAAGCGTTGGGAGCCTCTTTTGCGTATTCTTCGCGGACAAGGCCCCGATAAATTACGGCGAGGCCACGGGAACGGACTCCCAGCGCTACGGGCGCTTTTTCCACTCCATGCTGAAAAGGGGCATATACCTGGCCCCGTCGGCATTCGAGTCCGCCTTTATGAGCACGGCCCATTCATACAAGGACATAGATAAAACGGCGCGGGCCTTCAGGGAGTCCCTGCAAGAAAGCGCCGGCGGGAAATGAAAAAGCCCGGCGATGAGGTCGCGCCGGGCTTGAGCAACGCAAGGTAGAGTCTATTTTCGATATTCCTTGACCCATTCGGGCCATTCGCTTTTGGGTATCCCGATCGACCAGGCGGCGTCCTGCAGGGCATAAGCCGTTTCCTTGATTGTCCTGCCCGCCCCCATTATCGCGCTGGGTTTGTTCTCTCCTCTTTCCGCGTATAATTCCTCCGCGAATACGGCCTCCTTGGCCTCGATAACCTTTTTGAAAACCTTTTCCATGTCCTTTACCGCGGTTTTGTAGGGGTCTTTTTCAGCGTAATCCAACCCGTTTAGTTCATCAATATAATTTTGCCACTTCTCCGTTAGTTCCAGACGCTGCAACCATTCGTAATCCGCCGGTAAATTGCTGAATTTTGAAAGTTTTTCATGCCGATCCTTCATTTCGATTCCCACGTCCTCGGCGATGGCGAACCAGGCCTCCTCGAAAGGCGCCATATTGGCCAGTATTTCCGGGTCCGAGGACCGTTGGGGACTTTTGTCGCAGCCAAGAGTTAAGCTCAAGGAGACGAGCAAAAATACGGATAAAACGACGCTTTTCTTCATGGTCTTTCTCCTCCAATCGTGCAGGGGTTTGCAAAAGGCCTTATTGGCTCTCATTGAGAGCACAACATACTAAATGACGCAAGATAAATCAACGCCTTTTTGCGGATTTTCTTGTAAGGTCATTGCCCGGGGAACAAAACGCTCTATTCGTCGCCGTCCGTTTTCGCCCGTTGTTTCCCCGCTTTGACATGATCCGCCCTTTCCCTGTAGGTTTCGGCCATGGTCTTGGGAGGGGAGGACATGAACTCCTCGGACCGCGCCCGCCAGGCGGCGAGCCTTGACTTGATTTTTTTTTCCTCGCCAATATCGGTGGGACTATAAAGGACCTCGTTTTTTATCTCGTCGGGCAGATATTGTTCTTTTACGTAATGCCCGGAAAAATCGTGGGGGTATTTATATTCCTTGCCGTAGTCGAGGTTTTTCATGAGTGAAGTGGGCGCGTTGCGAAGGTGAAGGGGAACGGCCAGGGCCCCCGTTTTTTTCACCAGCTCCGTCGCTTTGCCAAGGGCCAGATAGGACGCGTTGGACTTGGGCGCTCCGGCGAGATAGGTGACGGCCTGGGCCATGGGAATTTTTCCCTCTGGCAGGCCCACGAAGGAAAAGGCGTTAAAGGCCGAGGTGGCCACGGTCAAGGCGTTGGGATCGGCGTTTCCCACGTCCTCCGCCGCGAACACGATCATCCGGCGGAGGATGAAAAGCGGGTCCTCCCCTCCCTCGAGCATCCTTACCATCCAATAGACGGCCGCGTCAGGGTCGGAACCACGCATGCTTTTAATGAAGGCGGATACCTGGTTGTAGTGTTCCTCGCCGCTCCGGTCGTAGCTGAGGCCGGCGCCGGTCACGGCCTCGCGGGCCAGATCGAGGGTAATGTCCCCGGCGTCCTTGGACAGGGCCACCGCAAGGCTCAATTCAAGTCCGTTAAGAGCTCGCCGGGCGTCCCCGTCGGCCACCCGAGCGATATACTGAACGGCCTCCTCCGAGATTTCAAGTTCCTTGCCCTTGGAGAACAGGCCGCGCTCGCGGTCGTCGATCGCTTTTTTTAATATGGTCTCGATATCCTTTTCCGAAAGAGAGTTAAGCACGACTACCCGGCAACGGGAAAGAAGAGGACTTATGACCTCGAAGCTGGGGTTCTGGGTGGTCGCGCCGATCAGGATGATCCGGCCCGACTCGACGTGGGGAAGGAAAGCGTCCTGCTGGGCCTTGTTCCAGCGATGAATCTCATCCACGAAGAGGACCGTTCTGTGTCCCTCGTATTTAAGGCGCTCGTCCGCTCGGGCGATGGCTTCTCTTAAATCCTTGACGCCCGAGAGCACGGCCGAGAAGGACTCGAGGACATGGTCCGCGTTTTGAGCGGCCATTCTTGCCAGAGTGGTCTTGCCCGATCCCGGAGGTCCCCACAATATGAAGCTCATTATCCGGCCGCTCTCGAACAGCCGGCGAAGGAAACCGTCCTTACCTATGACGTGGTCCTGCCCCACGTACTCGTCGAGACCGCGAGGTCTCACGCGCTCGGCCAGGGGGGCCTCCGAGCGCGAAAGCCGTTGGGCGGCGTGATCGAAAAGGTCGGGCATAGTAAAAAGGTATCATGGCGGCGGAGGCCTTTCAATCGAGCCCCGGCTTATAAAAAGGATGGATATTATCGATCGGATCAAATAATCCAATGCTATTTTTCTCCGCCATGGTCCTCGATCAGCTTTGCGGCCCGCTCATGTCCTTTTTTCTCGGCCAGCTTGAGAGGGGTTTTCCTGTCGCTGTTACGGATGTTTACTTCGCAGCCTCGGTCGAGCAGAAGCGCGACGATTTCCGTATGGCCCATATTTGCCGCCCAGTGCAAGGGGGTATTGTCGTGAGCCGTGCGGGCGTTAATGTCCGCTCCATTGTCCAGAAGCAGGGCCGCAATGTCTTTATACCCTCTGCGCGCCGCCCAGTGAAGAGGCGTGTATTTGCCGTCGTTCGAGGCGTTTACGTCGGCGCCCTTTTCGATCAGCATCTTTGCGATCCGGTAGCTTCCGCCTATGGCGGCCATGTGAAGGGGAGTGGTCCCCGTGTCGTTTTTAGACTCGATATCGGCTCCCTGCCCTATAAGGAATTGGGCGACTTCAACCTTGTCATGAATGGCGGCCAGGTGAAGGGGCGTATAGTTCGGCGCCACCACGATCTTGCTGTCCTCGTTGGGGAGGTCGGGAATGTGTTCCAGCTTGAATTTAACGTTGGTCAACCCCACGTAGCCGGACGTCAATTCCTTTACGGCCCGGATGTTTCCAGCCAGGACCTCATTATAGAAAAGCTCGATTTCCCTTTCGCCGGCGGGCGAGCGTCCCATGCCCGCTGGAGGAAGTCCGGAATTGGCCGCCGAAGCCAAGGGAATTTCCGCGGGCTTCCCGGTCGGCTCGGTAAAAAAGACAAACTCTCCGTCGCCGGCGATATTGAACAGCTTGGGGGTCTGCCGGCCTCCCGAGTCGCGAGTGATCCTGGGCGCCATGTAAGAGTAAAGCTCGGAAGCGGGTATAATGCCGTCTCCATTCAGGTCGGCGTTTCCTCTTTTAAGTCCACTTAAAAGGGTATAGGTAAACATGGAATGGCCGCCTCCAAACTGGGGTCCCTCGATGACCGTTTCATTGGCCTGGCCGGCGGTTATTATCTGCACGGCGCGCTGAGTTGTCAGCTTGGTAAGGTACAAAGTGGGGTCGGCGTAAGGGACCGCTCTTGTTTCCACCCCCGCGATCCCCGAGTAACAGGCGTCGACTATATAAAAGATGTGCTTCGATTTCATCATCTTAGCCGTCTCCTGAATGGTGGACATGGAAAGACAGGTGCCGTAAAGATTGTCCGCCTTTCCTTCCACTGGTATGAGATAGCCCATTTTTTCTCCGCTGGGAAGAGGCATATCCTGACCATGTCCGGCAAAGAAAATAAGCACCCTGTCGTTGGGACCTACCTTTTGAGGCAAAGTATTTCCCAAAGCCGTCTTGATATTAGCCATAGTCGCCTTCTCGTCGTATAGAGTCTCGATGTTTTCAGCGGGAAATCCGCCATCGGCCGCAAGGTACTGCTTCATGGCCTTGGCGTCGGCCACGGCGTATTTTAACTCGGGAACGTTTTCATACTTGTCGATCGCGATCAGCAGGGCCCATGACTGGGCATAGACGGACTTGGGCGGCGCGCCCGGCCCATCTTTGGGGCCATCTAATATATCGCGTTCCTTTGATACCGAGATCGCGGCAAGGAAAGATAATAATAATATCGCCGGGACTATTCTTTTCATGATCATACCCCCGTTTGCGTTCGCCAGAAAAAAGTTATCATAAAAACCATTAATCGCATTTAATTTCGAAAACCTCGACTGGGTCCTGAAATCCTTTCAACTCCTTAAAACCCGCGGCCTCGCACTCGATTAAGTCCCTGATCATGGCCCAGGTCCGCTTGGAGATCATCACGTTGCCGGGCGTACAATTGGACTCCAGGCGCTGGGCCATGTTGACGCTCGAGCCCAGGGCCGTGTACTCGCGGTGTAAATTGGACCCGAAAAAGCCCACCCCGGCAAAGCCGGTTTTGATTCCTATGCGGATGACTATTTCCGGCCATCCCGACTCTATCCATTTCCTCGAGAGTTCCTTGGTCACCCGCTGCATCTCGATAGCGGCTTTTGCCGCCTCAAGGGCATGGTCGTCAGATGGGACGGGCGCTCCCCAAAAGGCCATGATGCCGTCGCCGATAAACTTGTCTAAAGTACCGCTATATTTAAATATTATTTCAGTCATGGCCTCGAAATACTCGGATAATAGCGCGTTGATTACCTCCGGGTCCTCCCGGTCCGAGATGGCAGTAAAGCCCCGGATGTCGGAAAATAATACGGATATCTCGCGCCTTTCGCCTTTAACCTGGAGGCTTTTCGGATCAGCAAGAAGCCGCTCGAGCACGGAAGGCGATATAACGTTTCTAAAATGCTCCTTTAAAAATTTCGCCTCCCTGTCAATCCTGGATGAATTGTAAGTAATCATCGCCCCAAGACCGATAATGAAAGATACCAGGGGAAGAGTGACGGGGATGAAAGAACCGATCCAAGCTGGAGCCGCTATTGAAAAGCCAAGATACAAAGCAACCACGAACGCGCCCGCCGGCGCGGAGAGCCAAGGGCTTTTACCAAGTCCGATAACGATGGATAAAGCGGTCAAGCCTGCCAGGCAGAAAATGAATCCCATCACCCCGGCGTCGGATTTCATTTTCCGTCCCATGATCGTATTAGCCAAATTGGCGTGTATCCCGACGCCGGGAAAAGCCGCCTGGAATGGCTGGCTCCTCATGTCGGTTCCGCCCGTATAGGCCGCCCCCACAAAGCACAGGGAGCCTTTTATACGCCGGGCCAACTCGGCGGCCACGTCATCCGGCGGGTCGGGATCGATCAGCCATTGGGCGGAGAAGAGCCCCGTGCGCTCCTCAGTATTCCAGGCGTCCCAAGGTCCGGTCCAGTTTATTATCGACCGCCCTTGCCCGTCCACGGGTATTATCAGATCATCGGCCGGGCCATTCTTTTTGGCTGGAATAATCAGGTCTGATCCCCGCATCACCATCCCGTCAAAGTCCCACTCGCCCAGTCGCTCGACGGCGGCAAGCCCTAATACTGGAAGCAGCCCGTCCCGCGTCGAAACAAAAAGAGGAACGCGGCGCAGTACTCCGTCCGAGTCGGGCGACGCGGGGTTCGTGGCCATGGCCGCGGCGGACTTTAAGTACCACTCAGGCGGGAAAAGCGCTCTGGAAAAGTCTGGAAAATCGGGCGTTTCCTTGTCGTGACCGACCCGATAGAGGGAAGGCATTAGCAGTTCCCGCTCCTCAGGAGAAATTTCCGGCTCGGCTCCGGCCCCTGAATAAGAAAGCTCGAGGGGGATAGTCCCGATCACCTTGTCGGCGGCCAACATGGCGGACGCGAGGTTCTCGTCGTTCACCGGGTCTTTACTGGGCGAAGCGATGATAAAGTCGTAGATTATTGCTTTAGCGCCGTAAGCGTCAATGCGCTCGATTATGGCGGCCTGCCTGGACCGGGACCAGGGCCACGGGCCAAAGCGCTCGAGGCTGGGGTCGTCAACCGCGACGATGACTATCCTCGGGTCGGTTTTGACCGGTCCAAGCAACCTCGTTCGGAGGTCGGCGGTTTTGAGTTCGATCTCGCCGATGGTCCTTCCCAAAACCAGGTATAAGGCGAGCATGATAACCGGACCGGCCAACCCCCAGAGGGCGGTCCGGATATTCCGGGCGCTCGAGGATGAAAATCTCTTTTTACCTGTGCTCAAACTCGACGTGCCTCGCGACGATGTTGTCCCCTTTGATGATAGTCGGATTGATCCGCCCCTTTCCAGATGAACCGGAGAGGGAAAGGGGCGGTCCCTGGCTTATCCCCCCAATGCTCCTTTCCGTGTAGCCCGCCGTGCCCGTGACGTCAATAGGAGGCTTGGCCCGGCCGGGAGCGCGGGTATCGAATATCTTGTTCAGTTCGGTCGAAATGGAATTCGACAGCGCGGATTTGTCGGCGTCCTCTTTGGCCAGGCCGCCGATCAAGCGGGAAAGGTCTTTGATCGGCTCCTTTGCGGCCAGGAAATAAAGGGATTCCCTGCCAAGGTGGTCGTCGAGAGTATACCATCCCGTTCCGGGCGGTAAGGCGTATTCCATGCCCGCCTGGATATAGTTGGAAGCCGCCTCTCCCTGGCCGGGGAAAAGGACCCCGGCCGAACCGGTCGAGCCGATCTGGATGACGTAGACGTAGCAGGGGCGGTTGGCTGAGAACCGGATTTTCATGCGGTCGCCCGAGTGGAGGACCGCCCCCGGCGTGAGCTCGATTATGCGGGAGATATTTCCATCGGCGGCGTCGGTTACTTCCGCGGCGAAGCTGACTCTTATGACGAGCTCGCCGCCGCCCGGGATTGGCAAGGACGCCTCGTTAACCGGCTCGGGCCGGGGAGAAGAGACCATCAGGCTCTGCACTTCGGATTTGTACACGAGCGCCGAGGATTGTCCGGCTTTTTGGCCGCTTGATACGTCCATGATCGACGCCTCGATCCTTACCGACTCGCCCGCCTCGCGGATCGTTCCCGTTACGATCCAGTCGGCGCCCAGGGCTTGCCCGATCTTTTCTATCGCGTCCGGTTCCGATATCTCGCCGGAAATAAGATTTTTTTCGATGATGACTTGGTTGATCTTCCGCCTCTCGATCATGCGCCGTCCGCCTTCTCGAGTAAGCCCGACTGACAGTGACTCGGCCAGATAATAGCAAAGAGGCATGGTCCGGCCATCAGGACCGATAAAGTCCAGCACCGCCACCAGGTCGCCTTTCTTTATCGCTTTGCCAAGGTCCCTCTCCAATACGGATAGCGCCGGACTAAGCCCCATGGCCGCCTCTCGCCCATTCTTTTCAGAGCGCGCCGAAAGGCAAATCATGCCGATAAAGACGGCCGCTAAAAGAGCTATGTTAATGGAATGCTTCATTATTTATATATAAATAGCTCCTTGTCCTTCGCGGGACAATTATGTCCCTGCAAAAGTAAACCGTTAAGGCTGGACGCCTTCAAGACAAGTCAATGTGCCTTCCCGAACCTGGAGAAAAATTACAACATATTGAATGATAAATCAATGGAATGGAAAAGAGATGAATAAAGTCATGAAATAGAAGGGTGGAATCTTCAGCGGATTTTTTTTTAATCTTAATCCGGCAAAGTTATCGTGATTTCCCCATGGAAAACCGGGCCCATTAGTACATTTCCCTGGCAGGTCACTCCATGTCCGGCTTATTATCGAGAAGATCGAAGAAATTATATTGGTGGTACTCCTGGTTAAAAGCGCCGGCCTTTGGCCTTCCAAGCTTCATGGGATTGCCCTTTGAAAAGGACACCAGGAAATCTCCCGACTTGGGCGCCATGCAGAACTGGTGGGACGTCACGCCCAGGGTCGGCCCTTTTTCCCAATTGATGGAGTTGTAATGCTCGCGAAGGATATCCAGCATCGAGACCATGTTCAGGTCGCCCAACTCTCCGACCAGCCTGGCGCGAAGGTCCATGTAGCGCTGGGCTGTCCTTTTACTATGGGGCTTGCCGTCGTCGATTTTCATTTTCCGATGGGCTATAAGCTCCGAGCTGAGCGGGTGGTTGGTCCTGGTGATAAGGTCTTCCGCGGGAGTATACTCGTAATGACGTCCCTTGAAATCGTAAGAGTTGGACTCGGCGGGTCCGTCCCATCCGCCCACGTAGAAGGTCCGGGCGTCCATCTCGATGGCCACCGCGTCGGGAATCCCGGCGTCGGCCACCAGGAAGTTATAGCCGCCGGCCAGCGGCTTTCTCGTCATCCAGTCGATGGCCTCCTCGAGGGTCCGGGCCTTGGCCAGGGTCTGCTTCATGCGGAAGGGCATGGGAAGGCCCGAGGGCGTCTCGTATTTCGAGGGAAGCGACATGTTGCCCACCGCGACGCCCTCGGCGTTCATGCCGTCCGACGCCCCGATGTAGCCGGGCCATGAGATCATCATATAGGGGATTTCACCCTTCGGCTTATATATGACGATCATGCCCTTGTCCTGGATGGCGGTCTTCGTCTTCGGGTCAATGGTGGCCGCCACGTCATTGCTTCGCATGAAGTAAAGCTCGCCGTCTTTCGTGGCCGTCCCCCAGGCGGCGGAGCCCGAGCAGCTTGTAAGGAAAGTGGCCGAGTGCAGGGCCTCGACGTACTTGAGAGATATGCCGCTCTCGTCGGCAAGGCCTCTCATCTCGTCCTTGAAGCCCGCGGGAATGTAGGGGTCCTGCTTTTGGGAGACGTACCTGTGGATGGCCGAAATGGCCAGCTTGGGTGGAATAAGCGGGTATTGAATCCGGATCGAGTGGATCGCGGCGCGAACGGTTATTGCCGCGTCGTCCTTCAGCAGGGCCGCGTGCTGCCGGCCCATGTCGTAGTAGGACCCCTCGAGATGGAGGATAATATCGCCTTGCTCGGTCTTCTCCACCCACCCCACGCCGGTCTCGGTTTTATAAACCCCAAGCGTCTTAGCGTGGGAGGTCAAAGAGGCAAAGAAGTAAAGAAACAGGACAATGACAATTGATTTCTTCATAATATGGCCTTTCAAGGTTCAGCCCGGTTCGGCATCCACGTTTTTCGTGCCCATACGAGCGTGTAAAAAATATTCCCAGCACAATATTAGCCCTAAAAATCACGGATAGCCAGAAGGAAATCCGCGTGATCAATCAAATTATTTATTTACGACTCATAAAAGAAATTGTAACGACATGCTCCCAAACTCATCTTTAAGTGAGATGAGTTTATCAGTTTATTGGTTCGCCTCGAGATCGAAAAGGAGCATTCCCATGAAATGTCCCCGTTGCGGGTGCGAGAGATTCTATATCAAGGACCCATATGACGAGTACGAGATTTTCGAGTTCGACGCGGGGGAAGACAAGGTCGTATTTGACCGGGATTATAACGAGTCCGACCCTCCCGAGTTGGAGGCGGGCACCCAGACCTTCTGCGCCATGTGCTCATGGCATGATAAGTTCGGCGTACTTTTAAAAACGGCATGTAATAATTGAAGAGGGCGCCGCTCGCGAATCTCCGGCTATTCCTTCCAGAACGACGGTACAAAGAGGACGAGGACGGTAAAAAGCTCGAGTCGTCCCATTACCATGCAAAAGGAAAGAAAAATCTTGCCGGGGGCCGATATCCAGCCGAAGTTCTCGACCGCCCCCACTTTGGCCAGTCCCGGGCCGATGTTTCCCAGGCAGGCGATGACCGAGGAAGCGGCCGTCTCCAGGTCCATGCCCAGGACCGCCATAAAGAGGGAGCCGAACGCCCAGACCCCGATGAACAGCGCGGAGAAACCGAGCACGGCTCGCATGGTCGCGTCGGGCAGGGTCGTTCCTCCGACCTTTACCTGCTTGACCATTTTGGGAAAGAAGAACTTTTCTATCTCGAGGGCCCCCGCCTTGGCGACCACCAGCACGCGGATGACCTTCATGGACCCGCCCGTGCTTCCGGCGCATCCTCCCACGAACATGAGGGCCACCAGGGTCATGCGAGCGAAGGGGGTCCACTCATCGAAGTCGGCCGTGCAGTATCCTGTGGTGGTAACGATGGACACGGCTTGGAAGAGCGAATCTCGAAATGACCTTCCATAGGAGTCGTAAATCCCCCCCACCATCAGGGAGGCGGTCAAAGCGAGGGTCACGGCGGCGATGATAATCAGGTAGGTCCGAAGTTCCACGTCGCGCAGCATGTCCCTGGCCCTGCCCCTTAAGGCGCCCACAAAAAGGGAGAAATTCACTCCCACCAGAAGCATGAAGATTATTATAATGATCTCGATGGCCAGGCTGTCGAAGCCGGCGACGGAGGCGTTCCGGGTCGAAAACCCGCCAGTAGCCATGGTGGTAAAGGTATGGTTCAGTGCCTCGTACCAGGTCATGCCCGCCAGTTTCAAAAGGACCGCCTCGGCGACGGACAATCCCAGGTATACCTTCCACAACAGGCCGGCCGCGTCCTTGATGCGGGGCGCGCCGCCTTCCTTCTTGATCCCGGGCACCTCCACCTTATATAGATGCTTGGCCTCGATGCCCATGGCCGGAAGCACGGCCACGAAAAGCACCACTATTCCCATGCCCCCCAGCCACTGGGTAAAAGACCGCCAGAAAAGAAGACCTTGGGGCATGCCCTCGATGTTGGTGATGACCGTCGAGCCCGTGGTGGTGAAGCCGCTCATGGACTCGAAGTAGGCGTCCACGAACCCGCCCGCGTCGGCGGCGAAGGCGGGGCAGAACCAAAAAGGAAGGGCGCCCACGGCCGCCACCAGTATCCAGCCCAGGCTGACCACGGCCAGTCCCTCGCGCCGGAAGAACTCGTCCGTGATTTTTCGGCCCCAGGCGAAAAGAGCGCCGCCAACGGCCACGCCGATGACCATGGATTTAACGAAGGCCAGGACCATGCCCGTCTCCCCCGCCAGAAGACTCCAGGGTATGGAGAATATCATGGTGGCCGACGCGAAGGCGATCAGCATTCCCAGCAGCTTGGAAACGTATCTGAAGTTCACTTGGACCCGCCGGTAAGATTGGCGATGAACGACCTCTTTTTCCCCAGGAAGAACCTTTCCACCTGGGGCAGGGTCTCGAGGAAGGTGAACACTATGCAGGAATCGTCCGGCTTAAGCTGGAAGTTGCCGTCGGGGATGATGACCTCGCCCTTCCTGACCACGCTGCCGATGATGGCGCCTTTGGGAAAGCCTATCTTCATGAGGGGAGCGCGGACTATTTTCGACTCGGGCTGGGCTATCATCTCGATGACCTCGGCCTTGCCCTCGGCGATGACGGCGATGGTGGCCACGGCCCCGCTCCGGATATAAGTAAGGATTTTCTGGGCCACGAGCAGGCGGGGACTGATGGCCGCGTCGACCCCCAGCCGCTGGTAAATGGACACGTAGTCCGACTTCTTGACCAGGGCGATGGTCTTCTTGGCCCCCAACGACTTGGCTAGCTGGCAGCTTATAAGGTTTTTCTCGTCCTCGCCCGAGGCCGCTATGAAAACGTCGGCGTGGTCGGCCCCCACCTCCTTGAGCAGGTTGACGTCGGTGCCGTCCCCGTGGAACACGACCACCTCGTCGAGTTCCTCGGAGAGGTACTCCGCCCTCTCCCTGTCCTCCTCGATGAGCTTGGTCCGAATCTCGGAGTACTCGATCGAGCGGGCCACGGAAAGCCCCAGGTCGCCGCCGCCCACGATCACCACCAGCCGGGGCCCTTCCTTTTTGCGGCCGCCGAACTTGTCCAGGCTGTCCATGGCGTCGGCGTGGCCGATGATGAGAAGCTCGTCGTCCTTTTGTATCTCCGTCTCGCCGTTGGGGATCATGATCTCGTTGGACCTGATCACGGCCGCCACCAGGGTCTGGCGGGGCATCCTGACCTTGGCCAGCTTGTTGCCCGCCCAGGGCGACTTCTCCGTGACCTGGACCTGCCTCATCTGTATCTGGCCGCCGGCGAAGTTCTCGACCGCCACCGCCTGCCTGGCCCGGACCAACTCGGCTATTTCCTGGGAGCAAAGCTCGATGGGCACGAGGATGGTGTCGATCCCGAGGGAGGTGGTGTAGAAATGGCGGTGGAAGCGAAGGTGCTCGGCCCTTTTGAACCTGACGATGGTCCGCTTGGCGCCCTGGACCTTGGCGAAGAAGGCCGCCAGCATGTTGACCTCGTCGCTGTTGGTCACGGCCAGCACGATGTCGGCGCCCCAGGCCCCGGCTCGCTCGAGCACCCCGGCCGAGGCCCCGTGGCCGTAAACCACCTGCACGTCAAAGGCGTCCTCGATATAGTCCAGGCGAGGACGGTTGTCGTCCACCATGACGATCTGGTGGTTCTCCTGGCTGAACACGCGGGCAAGATGCAGCCCGACCTCGCCCGCCCCGATGATCAATATCTTCATGCTTCCTTCCGTATGGGTTATTATAATAGCCTTTGGCCCGGTCGCAAAAGAAAAATATGACTCGGCGCGAGCGGGCGGGACGGGCCGGAAACTCAGGTCCTCCGCTTGAAGGTATTTGGCGCCTTCCCGCTTCTTTTTTATCGATTCCGCGAGCGGCTATATCATTGATACGCGACAAGTGATATTTTATAAAGGCGCAAACGCGCGATTTTTTGCCGGTACCGGAAGTTGAATTTTAACAGGCTATTCAAGAACTCATTTTTCAATATTCTCGCCTTTATGGTGGGGATGGCCGCCAGCTTTCTCTTGTATCCTTTTTTGGTGGAGCGTCTTGGAGAATCCCGTTACGGGGTCTGGGCGCTTTTAAGTTCGGCCACCGGCTACCTGGGAGTTTTCGACGCCGGTTTCGCCGCTTCCATCACCAAGTACGTGGCCCAGTACAAGGGACAGGACGACGTCCCGAGACTTCGCTCCGTTATCTGGGCCGGGACCAGGCTTTATTTCCTCATTTCAATTCCGGCTGCCCTGGCGGCGGCGGTTTTTTATTTTATTTTTCCCATGATCTTTTCATTCGAGCCGGAACTCATGGAAGAGGCCCTTCCCGTTTTAGCCGTGGTCAGCGTTGACGTAGTCCTGTCCTTATGGTTCACCTCGGCCAAGGCGGCGCTAAACGGGCTGCAGAGATTCGACGTCACCTCGGGCCTGCATCCGCTCGCCACCCTGGCGCGCGCGGGAATCGTGGTGCTCCTGGTCCTTAACGGCCACGGGTTGTTGGGCCTGGGCGTAACCCTGCTGGCCGTAAACAGATGTTACGACCTTTTAATGCTGTATTTTCTGCGCCGCGAATTGAAAATTCTTACCCCCGGCGCCTCATCCGGAAAAATCGACAAAGTCGGCTTCGGGCTAATCGTGTCCTACAGCGCCTACGCCATCGTCTCCAATATCGCCAGCCGCCTCTTTTATTACACCGACAACTTTGTAATCGGCCTTATGCTGACTTCCGCTCATATTACGCATTTCGTGTTGGCCTTCACCCTGATCAATATTATAAGGAACCTTACCGACCAGTTGATGCGCGTCATGATGCCCGCGGTCAGCGAGATATCCACTCTTGGCGAGGAAGAAGCCGGCGAAAAGCTCCGGAAGATGTTCACCTCCGGCTCGAGGTTCGCGGGCGCCTTTTCCCTGCCTCTTCTCATGATTCTTCTAGTGACGGGAAACTCCTTTATCCGGGCCTGGATGGGACCGGGGTTTGAGGACTCATACTGGTGCCTGGTGGTCATGGCCGTTCCCCAAATTTGGATACTTAGCCAAAACGTGGGCATCAAGATAATTTTCGGCCTGGGCGAGCATAAAAATTACAGTCTTTATTCTTTAGCCGTCGCCATTTTAAATCTGGCGATTTCCCTGGCACTTGCTCCATACCTGGGCATCTTAGGGGTCGCCTTCGGCACCGCGGCCCCCATTTTTATTGGAAGGCTTTACATGGACGCCTATTTCGAGCGAATATTGAAAATCCATATGCCCTCTTATTATTGGCAAACGTGGCGCCGGCTCGGTCCGTTGGGTATAATATTCGGGTGCCTGCTTTACGTCCAGTTTATTTACCTCGATCCGAGGGGCCTTATCTGGCATCTGGCCATCTATGGCGTCAACTTTGCCGCTTTCGAGGCGGCGGCCTTTTTCCTCGTCCTCGAGCCGGGCGAAAAGAGGCTGTTTATCGGAGTATACCGCGCTTTGGAAAAGAGGATTAAAAATGCATGACTCGGCAAACGCCGGCTTCACGCCTTCCACGGACACGGCCATAATCGCCTGCGCCGGCCGGGGCTCGCGTCTAGGGCACAGCATTCCCAAGTCGTGCGTCGAAGTCGGCGGCAAGACCCTTATTCAATGGCAGCTCGAGGCCCTCTCGAGCATGAGGCAGGTCGTGGCCGTGGTGGGTTACAGGCACAACTTCGTAATCGATGAAATACTGACGCATACGCGCAGAATAACCCTGGTGGTCAACAAGGAATGGGCCGACACCAACACCGCTTACTCTCTTTCGCTCGCTTGCGATCTTTTCGAGCCGGAAAAGCGCGTGCTGACCATCGATGGGGACACGCTTTTCAGCGCCCGGGCCGTTGAAAGCATGCTCCGTTACGACAAGGCCGCGGGTTGGACCGCTCCCATGAGCGACGAGGGAGTGTTTATCGAGACGGATAAAAACGATCGGGTCACTGGATTTACGAGGGAGAAAAACACGGGCATGGAATGGACCGGCATGGCCATCATGCCCGCGGGCGCGTATCGGGACAGGCCCAACTGCTTCGTGTATCAGGTGATCGAGAAGCGTCTTCCCGTCCAGGCCGTTTCCATTGACCTGGTCGAGATTGACACGCCCGACGATCTCGATCGGGCAAGGCAATGGATCAAAGGGGCCATGGAATAACCGCTTAAACGTCCCTGACGTACAACCCCGGCGCTTATGGACACGGCAATGCTGGAATATAATAAAATAGAGGAATATTGGGATAAAAACGCCGCCAATTTCGCGGAAAAAGCGGGCATGCCCGACAACTTCAGCGGCCCAATGGGGGCCCTTTACAGAACAAGGCGGGAATGGAGGCATTTCCTGAAAATCGTAAGCCCGCGTCCCGACTGGGTCGTGCTCGACATGGGCTGCGGCGCGGGCCGCTGGGATTTCCCTCTCGCGTCCATGGTCAAGTTCATACGCGCCGTCGACCTCAGCGCCAACATGATCGGCCTGGCGGAAAAAGAAAAAGAAAAGAGGGGAATTTCCAATATCGAGTTCGTCAAGTCCTCGATCATGGATTTCGACCCGCCTGAAAAATACGACTTGATTTATTTGAGCGGCATGCTTAATTTCCTCGAGGATGAGGACGTGGAAAAAGCCTTTGCCAGGATTATACCGGCCTTGAAAACAGGCGGCCAGTTACTCAGCCGCGATGGGATCAGACCGGCCGGCCGGAAAGTCAGGGGGGGCGATTATCCCGTTATTCACCGCCCGCTTGAGGAATATACCGCCTTCTTTGAAAAAGAAGGTTTTTGCCTTAAATACGACGCGGACAGCTATGTCCGGCCGCGAGCCGACGAGCGCTTTAACAAAACTTTTTCCCGAGAGTGGCAGCTTGCCCATCCCCGGATCGGGTCCGCCGTCTTCGAGGCCCTCGAGTATCTAGCCCAAGCGCTGGTTAAAACCGGTTTTCTTGCCCCTTTGCCTCCAAGCGAATACAGGCACATGTTCCTGCTTTTCGAAAGAGTTGAATGAATGACGCGCGGGTTCGTCAACTTAGCCCTTCACTACTCCAGGCTGGCTCCCTATTATCCCCGTTTCTTCGCCTCCTTTCTACTTTATCTTTCGGCTTTAATTAACAAGCGTCCCGTCATGATCGTATACGTCCCCTACGCCGGGCACTATACCTACGTCGGACCAATATTGGATGAAGCCGCCAAAGGTCCTCGACCTCTCGTGCTATTCGCCGCGAGATTCAACGATCCCACAAGACCCCAGGAGGCCATAGCAAAAAAAGGATTCTCTTCCCTGACGATATTCCATTATCCTCTTGTAAGACTGATACCCAGATGCGACGTATTTATAACTCCCACGCAATTCATTCATTATTGGCCACGTAAGACCCGGCATATTGTTTGTATCTTTCATGGACTTCCCAGCAAGGGCAACACTTTCAAGGCCGACTCGATGAAGCTTTTCACCGACCTTTTTTTCGTCGGGCCCAGTCATCGGAAGATGTATGAGGAAAAATACCTAAGCCAAAATCCCAACTCCCGAATCAATACCCACGACGTTGGATATCCCAGGCTGGACGCTTTGCTTTCCGGGAGGTTAGACCCTTCGGACTTCCGAATAAAATATAACGTTCCCGACGACAAGCCGGTGGTGGTGTACGCTCCATCCTTCGAGGAAGGGACCTCACTAAGAGAAAACGGCGTGGCCATCATAGAAAAGCTACTCGAACTGCCGGCCACGATTTTGGTCAAGCCCCACCCCATGTTGTATGGAGAACTGGCCAGCATGCAATTTACGGGGGGTATAGACTGGTTCAAGGAAATAGAATCCATCGGCAAGACGGAAAACTTCCGCCACGTGACCGATCTGGATTTAACCCCTTGCCTGGCGGTGGCCGACGTAATGGTAACCGACGTGAGCGGAGCCGCCCTGGAGTTCATGATGGCGACCAAGCCGGTCGTCTTTTTCGATTGCCCGCGGTTTTATTTCGAGTATCTGCCCAGGTTCTGGGGTATAGATGGAAATGAGGCATTGAAAGATATAACCACCAACGCGGGGAGGGACTACGGGGTCGTCGTAAAGAATTTCGAGGAAATGAACGAGGCGGTTCTAATGGCCATAAAAGGACGGTCAACCTCCGTTTTGCCCCGTCCGGAGGAATTGGTTTACAACCCCGGCCGCGGCGGCCAACGGGCCTGGCGCATCCTGGCGGATTTTATGGGTCTTACATGAAAAAGGTTATTAACCTCGGCGAGCCGGCGCTCCGCCATCCGAAGGAAAAGGACGTCCGATGAGAGTGGCGGTAATTGTAAACTCTTTTCCCTCCATTTCCGAGACATTCATATTCTATCAGGTAATCGGAGCGGTGGCGGCCGGAAACGAAATCGATATTTTTGCCAGATCGCCCGTAAAAGTCTCCCTCGAGCACCCTTTAGTCGAGAAGTGCGGACTATTGGATAAAATTGAGTACTTCGACTTAAGGCCAAGGAATAAAATAGCGCGAGCGGTCAAAGCGGTCCCCCTTGTCCTGCAAACGGCCCGGAGGTCGCCTGGACCGGCGCTGCGTTCTCTGAACCCCATCGCTTTCGGTATTTCCTCCGTCAACCTCGAACTTCCCTACGCGGCGGCGGCCTTTTGCGGCAAGGGAAGCTATGACGTCATTCACGCGCATTACGGTCATAATGGATTGCTCGCCGTTATGCTAAACCGCGCCAAAGCCGTATCGGCGCCCGTAATCACGGAGTTTTTAGGATACGACCTCAGCAGGGAGCTCATCGAGAAGGGAGACGACGTTTATAAAGCCCTGTTTCAGGATGGGGCCCTTTTCATGACCGTGTGTCAATATTTCGCCGACCGCCTTAAAAGGATTGGGTGCCCACCGCAAAAGATCGTCGTCCACCGAAGCGGTATCGACTTATCAAGGTTCGAGTTTCGTCCGAGAAAGCCCAAAGAAGGCCGATCTGTAAAATTCTTCAGCGTATGCCGGCTGGTGGAAAAAAAGGGAGTCGAGTTCATGATCAGGGCGGTGGCCGCGGCCGCCGCCAAGCGTCCCGACCTCGAGATATCTTACGACGTCGTGGGCCACGGGGAGCTTCATCGGCAACTTGACGATTTGATTGGAGGACTGGGAGCGCGCCGCCAGGTCCGCCTCCTGGGACCAAAGCCCCTCGACGAGGTGGCCCGACTCGAGGCCGACTCTCACGTTTTCATGCAGGCCAGCGTCCGGGCGTCCTCCGGGGACGAGGAGGGCATTCCCAACTCGATCATGGAGGCCATGGCCTCGGGCATGCCCGTGATCGCCACCAGACATTCGGGCATACCCGAGCTGGTCGAGGACGGAGTTACAGGGATACTGGTCCCCGAGAGGGACGTGGACGCCCTGGAAAGAGCGATCCTGGAAATAGTCGACAATCCCCAAAGATGGCCGCAAATGGGAAAAAAAGGAAGAGAAAAAGTCATGGCCGAACACGACTCGGCAAAACTAAATGAACGACTTCTTGAAATATACAAATCAACGGCCGAAAACTATAAAGCCGCCCAAAAACCGAGATAGATGGACTTTTCCCGCTTGCATCCTTTTTTGGTTGCCCGGCATCATAAAGGGGTAAGCTCGAATAAAAACCCGGCCACGCCCGACTTTGAAGGCGCGATGAGGGTGTGCTAATTTAATTGTGAGAGGAGCGCGGCCAGAATCCGACCTCGAAGCTCGCCGGCGGAGGCCGGAGGGAAGATTTCGAGGCGGACTTGTGAGCGCGCTTTAACCGGACGAGAGATGTCGGAACAAACCTATAATTCCATGGGGGGCTCGGGCTCGGGCAAGAGCATAGACTTACGTCACCGTGAGGCTTCCCTTTTGGAGTTGGCCAAGGCTTTGCGCGCCATTTCGATATATCCGCCACGTCATCCTCAGCGGGCGAATATAGTGGGCCAGGCCTACGGCAACGTCCAGGTCGCGCTCCAGATGCTCGGCGACATGGCCTTTGGCGTGACTCGGGGGTACTTTACCCACGGCGAGCACAAGCTGGGAGAATCCCAGCAGATGATCCGGGAGCTGGCCCACGAGATACACCTTCGCCAGATACGGAGCTTCTCTTTGCGCGCCGACCTTTCGCTCGACGACTTTACCGTCTTTCTCGAGCTGCTTCTCCAGGACCCGGAGGAGTTCAGAAAGGGAAAATATATCGAGAGATGGCTCGGGGCCAGGGGGGTCAGGACCCTTTGGGTCAACGAGATCGACTTCTCCAAGATGGTAACCGCGGCCGGCGAGGCCGAGGACGGCGAGGAGGAAATGGACGACTCTTGCGCCCCCGCCGACTCTCACGCCCTCGAGGCCCTCGAGCTTCTCGACGCGGAGAACGACCCGGAAAAGGTGGGCCAGCTTCTGCGCGAGATCGAGGTCCTGGCGCGGCCGCTGATCGACGCGGGCGAGTACCAGCCGGCCTGGTATATTACGGCCCACGTCTCCTTCCACGCCACCGAGGAAAGAAGGCCGGGGGAAAAGGGCGAACAGATAAGGGCAATGGCCCTCCGGACCGTCAAGGCCCTGGCGCGGGAAAAATTTCTCACCGATCTTCTGAGAAGATACGCCGACCCGGGCGAGCAGCAAAAGCCCCCCCTCCGCCGGGCTCTCAGGCAGGTGGAGAGGCCGGCCCTCGAGGCGGCGGCCGACCTTTTAGCGGATCGGGAGGCCATGACGGCCTACAAGCCCCTCATGGACTTCATGATCGAGCTGGGCCCGGCCGCGAGACCCGTGATCGAGAGCCAGCTTAAGGAGGACGACCCGGTACGACTGCGCAAGATGCTTTTCATTTTGGGCGAGATCAAGGACAGGAAGTCGGTCGAGGCCATCAAGCCCTGTCTTTACTCGGAGGATAAAAAGGCCCGGCGCGAGGCCATTCGGGCCTTGTCGAAAATACGGGGCATGGAGGCCAGCCGGGCCCTGGTGGGAGCCCTGCAAAAGGAAAAAGAGATCGACTCCAGGACCTTTATCGTGCAGTCCCTTGGCGAGAGCAAGGACCTGGCCGCCGTGCCGGTACTTATCAACTCCCTGCGCAAGACCCCCCTCAGGGAAGACACCCTTCCCTTGATGGAGGAGGTCATCAAGGCCCTGGGCGCCATCGGCTCGAGGGAGGCGGTCCCTCATTTGATCAAGGTCCTTAACCGGTGGACCCTTTTCGGCAAGGAACTCAACCAGGCGCTTCGAATCAGGGCGGCCGAGGCCCTGGGGGCCCTGGGCGGCGAGTCGGCCATGCAGGCGCTGGCCCGCTACGCTGGAAAGGACGACGACCCCTTCAGGAAAAAATGCACCGAGGTCCTGGAAACCCTTCTTCAAGTCGACGGAAATCCGACGGGCGGTTTTTAGGAGACAAGGGCATGAACGAAATCCCCAAGGAATCACTCGAGGCCGTCCTGATATCGCTCTTGTCGGCGGTCAAGAGCATGCAGTTCTACCCCCGGGAACATCCCTCCGTGCAAAAGCCGCTGCGCAAAAGCTACGACCTTTTGGCCGAGCTTTTGCGCCTCAATCCCATGATGACCCTGGGAATAGTCGACGAGGTGCTAGTGTTCGAGGGCGTGCCCTTTTACGACAAGGGGCAGTCCATACAGGAAATCCAGCGGCGCTTCGAGGAAAGGCAGATAAACGCCCTCGAGCTTCACGACGGTCTTTCCCTCGAGGAGTTCACCGCCTTTATTGGGCTTCTCAACGACGACCCGGAGGAAGTGAAAACGCTTGGCGGCCTGAGCAAGGGCCTTAACGAGAGGGGCATCGAGCACATCAAGGCCAAGGACGCCGTCGAGGTGTATCATAACGCCATCGACGCGGTGGGCGAGGTGCTTCAGGAGGCCAGGATGGGCCGCATTCCCAAGGCGGGAAGAGCGAGGAACGCGGTGGCCGACCTTAAAAGACTGGTGCTCTCGGACAACCCGACCCTCCTGGCCCTGACCCTTATCAAAAGCTACGACAACTATCTGTTCAATCACTCGGTCAACGTCAGCGTGCTGGCCCTGTCCCTCGCCCACGGCATGGGCGTGCCCGACCTGGACGTGAGCGACGTCGGCCTGGCCGGGCTTTTGCACGACATAGGGAAAACCCTTACCCCCAAGTCCATCATCCTCAAGCCCGGCAAACTCAACGACGACGAATGGCGGGTCATGCGCATGCACCCGGTCAAGAGCGCCGAGATAGTCGAGCAGATGGAGGGCATAAGCCCGCTCGTGGCCCGCATGGTCAGGGAGCACCACGTGTCCTTCGACCGGCGCGGGTATCCCCAGCTCGAGCCCGGCGAGAACCCCCATCATTACTCGAAGATCATCACCGTGGCCGACTGCTACGACGCCATCACCACCCTCAGACCCTACCAGAAGCCTTTCCACCCCCGGGAGGCCATGAAAATAATGGAAAGGCTCTCGGGCACAGTCATCGATCCCAAGTACTATGAGGAGTTCGTCAAGATACTGGGCATCTTTCCCATCGGCTCACTCGTCAGGCTCGATACCAACGAGATCGCCGTGGTGCTCGAGACCTTCGCCGAGGCCCCCCTCGCCCCCAAGATCAGGATCATGTTCGATCCCGACGGCAGGCCGCTGCCCACCAAGATCGACGTGGACCTGTCATGCCCCGAGTCCTATCCGGGAGACCCCAAGTTCATCGTCAGCACCGTGGACCCGCTCCTTTACAACGTGGACACGGAAAGCATCGCCTAACCCTCGCCCTTTCCAACCTGGACCGGACCATCCACGCGGGCGCGGCGGACATGAAGGAGAAACGCGAGTATTGGGACAGACAGGGCCTGACCTATCACTAAGAGAAACCCATCGCGGCGGAGCCAAAGGGCCGGGTTCAGCTTATCTCGAGCCTTCCCTTTTCCATGCCTATCAGCCTGGTCCCGTACTCCTTGAGCGCCGGGTTGTGGGTGGTTAACAGGACGGTGGCGCCCTCCTCGTTGGCCCGCTTAATCATGGCCATGATTACGGACTCGGTCGCTTTATCCAGGTCTCCCGTCGGCTCGTCGCAAAGCAGGAGCCTGGGTCCGGTGACAAGCGCCCGGGCGATGCACACGCGACGCTTTTGTCCCTCCGACAGCTCGCTCGAGAAGGCCTTTTCCCGGCCTTTAAGTCCGACCTCGACGAGAAGGGCCATGGCGTCGGCCAGGGCCTTTTCCGACGTCCTGTCGTCTCGGCTGAAGCGGAGGGGAAGGAGCACGTTCTCGAGGGCGTTTAAAGTCGGAAGCATGCTCTGGAACTGGAAGGCGAAGCCGATGGTCCTCGCCCGAAAGCGGGAGAGGGCCGAGTCGGGCATGGCAAGAAGGTCCTTTCCGGCGACCGTGATGGAACCTTTATCGGGCCGGGTCATGCCCCCGATCAGGTTCAGAAGCGTGGTCTTGCCGCTGCCGGAAGGTCCGGTTATGACGGCGAACGCGCCGGGCTCGATCCGCAGATCGGCGTTCTCCACCGCGGGTATCGATCCCTCGCCCGCGCCGTAAACCTTGGATACTCCATCAAGGAGGATCATTCTCCCCTCCTTATCGCCTCGTAAGGCTCCATGTTCGCCGCCGACGCCGCCGGGTGAAGCGCGGCGAGAGCGCCGGTCAAAAGAGAAAGGAAAAAGGCGACCGCCGCCGCCGAGGCGAGGGCCGAATTCTCAGGCCAGTAAAAGGGGACCTCGAGCGAGAGCGAGATGGCGCGGGAGAAGGCCGCCACCAGGCCGATCGAGACAAGGCACCCCAGCGCCGCTCCCGCCGCCGCGATTATCGATGCCTCGGCCAATATGGACCGGAACACGAACCACCTGGTGGCCCCCAGCGCCCGGAGGAGTCCTATCTCCCGCCTTTTCTCCGACGCGCTCATGGCGAAGACCAGGCCGATGAATATGGCCGTAATGGGCCAGATGGCGTAGCCGGCGGACCGAAGGCTCTTCAGTGTCCCCGACATGTTGGCGCTCAGCTTCTTGGAAACGTCCAGCGGCTGGATCACGCTGATTTCCTTGATGGCCATCTCCAACTCGTAGGCGGCTTTCCAGTCGGGCAGGCCTCCTTCCTCCTCGGGCTTTAGCTTGATGGTGATGGCCGATACGCGGTCGGGAGGAAGATCGAGTTTCTTCTCCGCCTTGACTCCCGACTCGGCCGCCATGAGGTATGCCGATCGGTTGGGAATAAAGACGGCGGAATCCAGGCCCATGCCGGAGGGCGCCAGGACTCCCGCCACGGTAAAGGGCCGGCCGTAGAACCTGACCGTCTGTCCTTCCTCGAAGCCGAGGGCGGGGCCCACCAGTATCTGGTCAGGTCCAATCCGGCGGGAGGGGTCGGCGCTGAGCCAGGGACGGATGGTGAAGTCGGTCTCGGGATCGAAACCGATGAGGAAGACGCTCCAGGCCGAGCAGCACGACGCCCCGGAAAGGCTCTTGATGAAGACCTGGCTCGAGACCTTTTCCACGAAGTCCATTGCCGCCACGCGGCCGAGAAGGGCGCGGTCCATGTAAAAAAGCGAGGCCTCGCCGGTCATGTATGTGTCGGTAAGGGCCCCGTCCTCTCCCCGGGGCACGGCGACCAGGTCGGCGCCCAGGCGCTCGAGGCCTATCTCGAGGCCCCGCCTTCCCGCGGCGTCGATTAAAAAGGCCGCCAATTGAAGGCCCGTCACGGCGGCGACGCATAACACAAGCAGGCCGTGCCGGACGGGACGTCGGGCCAAGTCCCGGAGCGCCAGGGACGGCGCGGCTTTTATGGTCATGGAAGCTTTCGCGCGACCAGCAGGCCGCCCGCTCCCGCCACCGCCATGATGAAAGTCAGAATCCACAGCGCGGGCAGGGTACCCGTGAGGCAGGGCATGGTCTTGACCTTGCACATTCCGGTGATGGCCGTGGGAAAGAGTATGACCAGGACGGCCAGGACCATGGTGGCCGCGGCCGCGCCAAGGGCGGCCTTCTTGCGCGGCCAGACGATGGGCACGAAGCCGACCCCGATGGTCACGAGGCCAAGGACAGTCTCGGCTTTCAAGGTCTTGTGGCATCCATGTACGCCGATGGGCGTACCGGGGGGAGGAGCGTGGCGGCCCTTGCCGCAAACGGGAAAGATATACCAGGGCGTCAGAATAATCAGAAGACCAAGAACGACGATCACCGCGCCAAAAGCCTTTCCTTGCATCGGATACTCCCCCTTCAAACAGGCCGCGTCTGACGGCGCCTTTTCGGCTCGAGGAAGGCGGGACTTATTTCCCCCGCCTCTCCTTCAGCCAGTCCCTGGCGTACTCCTCGGCGTCCACTCCCTCTATCTCTTGCACGTCCTTGAAGAAATCCACCAGGGCCTTAAGGTCCTCGCCCATTTCCTCGTAAAGATCGCGGTACAAACCGAGATCGTGAAAATATACCGCCCGCGAGATAACGGTGGCGTTGTTAATCTCCTTGTCCGGCCAGCCCTTGTACTGGTCGGTTTCCATGGCGGGAAGGACCTCCTCCCTGAAATGACGCTTATGCTCTCCGATCATCTCCTCTTTCAAGCGCCGCTTCTCCGGGTCGGACGCGTCGCTTTTATACATGGCGTCAAGCTCGTCGTAAAAGGACATGATCTCGCGGGAAAAGGTCTCGTCGTCCACCTTGCTTCCCTTGGCGTAGGCCGCCTCCTCCGAGTCCTCGCCCCGGCGATCGGCCAAGTAATTGTACGAGCCCTGGTTGCCCACGAAGAGGGCCAGGTTCTCGTTGAAGTCCATCTGTCCCTTGATGAACACGGTGGCGTGGGTCATCTCGTGAATGACCAGGTTGGCGAGCTGATCGTCGCGGTAGCGCAAAAGCGGCGAGTAAAGCGGGTCGGCCACGATGCCGAGCATCGAGTATGCGCCCGCGGTCCTGACGTACACGTCGTATCCCTGTTCCTCGAGGGCCTTCTCCTTGGCGTCGGCCTGGGCCTTTTTGAAGAACCCCAGGTAGGGCACGTTTCCCACCACCGGAAAATCCCAGGTAAGAGGGGTGAGGCTGAGCGGCTCCGAGGCCGTAAGGTTGTAGACCACGGCGTCGCGGTCCAGCTCGACGTAGATTTCGTAGTTCTTGTTCCGGAAAAGTCCCAGTTCCTCGACGCCGTACTTTTTGACGTCGAGCACCAGCTCGAGTTTCCTTCTGACCTCGGGGTCGAGGTCGGGGTCGGCCAGGACCTTTTCAAAGGGGACGCGGTCCATCAGGAGCGCCAGCTGGCCGGGCGCCACCTTCATGAGGTATCTTAGTTCCTCGTCTTTGCACCCTGAAAAGCAAAAACAGATAAGTACGAAAAACGTGACTATCGGCTTATAAAAAATCTTCCTGGCCAAGTTCTGGCGTCCGAGCATAAATGACCTCCAATCGCGCCGTTTGGTCAATTCTATTACTTGTGGATGGGCAGGGCAAGAAGGTCGGGTATTATTTTTTCAGGTCGTCTTTTTTCCTGAGGACGACCTTTCTCGAGGGAGGGGCCTCGGTCTTTTTAGCGGACGTCTTCTTTTTCGACGCTTTGGCCTTGGCGGCCTTCTTGGGTTTGGCGGCTTTTTTCCTTTCCTTCTTGGCGTCACCGACGATTTTTTTAAGGACCTTTATTTCCTTTTCGTCCAGGTAGCGGAACTCTCCCGGCGCCAGTTCTCCAAGCTTGAGGGGACCCAGGCCCACGCGCTTGAGCTTGAGCACGGGGTTGCCCACCGCCTCGCACATCCTTCTTATCTGCCGGGTCCGGCCCTCGCTGATGGTCATCTCGATCCAGGAATGGTAGCCGCCTCCCTTGCTCCTCCTTACGAACTTGGCCCGCGACGGCTTGAGGGGAGGCCCGCCGACGTCGGGTCCGGCTTTGAGCTTGTTCAGCGCGACCTGGGGGATTTTTCCCTGCACCTTGACCATGTAGGTCTTGGCCACCTTGGAAGAAGGATGGGTCAGGAACCTGGCCAGCTCTCCGTCGCTGGTCATGACCAAAAGGCCGGAGGTCGCGTAATCGAGCCGTCCGACCGGAAACACCCTGGCCTTGACCTTTTTCATGAGGTCCATGACCGTCGGCCGGCCCTCCGGGTCGCTGGTGGTGGTCACGTAACCCTCGGGCTTGTGGAGCATGAAATACAGGAGCTCGCCCTGGCCGATGATGGCCTTCCCGTCCACCAGTATCTCGTCACGGGCCGGGTCGGCCTTGGCGCCCAGCTCGGTCACGGCCAGGCCGTTCACGCTTACCCGGCCCTCGAGTATCCATTTCTCGGCCTGTCGGCGGGAGGCGAGTCCGGCCGAGGCGATTATCTTTTGCAGTCTCTCTTCCATGTTTTTCCTGGTTACGCGCGTCCGGGCCCGGCGTTTTTTCTCGCTTTGTCTTTTTCACCGCGGAGCAGGCGCTTCTTCAGCTCGGCCAGGCCCGGACTCAGGGCGACGGCGTATCTTTCCGGGTTGCGAAGCCGCTTCATCTCCACGATGAGAGATGATATAGACGCCTGGGCCTTGTCCCTTATCTCCTCTACCGACGGCATGGGCGCCGTGATCTTTCCGCCTTCCATTACCTTATTTAGAAGTGGCCTTACCCTGGCGGCCTCGAACTCGTATTCATGGAGCGGGTTCATCCTGTCGAGGGCGTGGATGGTTCCCCCCGCGGGTATGTCCTCATCGAGAGCGTAGAGCACGTCCGCCAGGGGATGGCCCGAGGAATCGAGCAGCCGAGCAACCCGCTTGCGGTCGGGGTCGGTGGTCTTTTCCGGGGTCGAGGCGATCTTCAGACGCGGAGACCACTCGCCTTTTTCCATTACCGCCACTATCTTATACACGCCGCCCAGGGCCGGATAATCATAAGAGGTGATAAGATGGGTGCCCACCCCCCAGGCGTTGATCCTGGCCCCCTGCCGCTTTAGGTCCGCGATAAGGTCGGCGTCCAGGTCGTTGGACGCCACGATCATGGGGTCCTTGAAGCCGGCCTCCGACATCATGCGGTGGGCCTCCTTCGAGAGACGGGCCAGGTCGCCCGAGTCCAGACGGATGGCCGCGCGCACGGAGGGATTGTTTTTCCTCAGCTCCTTGAAGGCGGCGATGGCGTTGGGCACGCCGCTTTTCAGGGTGTCGTAGGTATCGACCAGCATGATGGACGAGTTGGGGAAGACCCTGGCGTAGGCGCGGAAGGCCTCGAGCTCCGAGCCGTGACTCATGACCCAGGAATGGGCGTGCGTGCCCCGGACGGGAATGCCGTAGGCCTTGCCCGCCAGGACGTTCGAGGTCCCCGAGCAGCCGCCTATGTAGGCCGCCCGCGAGCCTGACAAGCCGCCGTCGGGCCCTTGCGCACGCCTCAGGCCGAACTCGAGGACCGGGTCGCCCTCCGCCGCCAGGCAAATCCTGGCCGCCTGGGTGGCGATGAGGGTCGGGTAGTTGAGCGCGTTTAAAAGGTAGGTCTCGACCAACTGGGCCGACGCCAGCGGGCCCTCGACCCGGAGAAGAGGCTCGCCGGGGAAAACGACCTCCCCCTCCTCCATGGCCCACACGTCCACCTCGGGCTTGAAGCGGGACAAGAACTCGATAACCTCGCCGTCAAAGCCGGCCGACTCGCGAAGATACTCGAGGTCGGACTCGCTGAACCTTAGCTTCTCGAGGCCGGAAAGGGCCTGCTCGAGACCGGCGAAAACGCCGAAGCCCGCGTGGGAGGGAAGCTCGCGGAAAAAGTACTCGAAGGCCGAGCGCTTCTCGTGGACCCCCGTTTTAAGGTAGCCCGCGATCATGGTGAGCTGGTAAAGGTCGGTACAAAGCGCCATGCCCTCGCGCCCGACCCACGGTAAAAGCGGCTCTTTGATCTTCTTCATCGCCTCGGCAAGAAGCCGTCCTCCATTCACGCGCCCGGAAAAAACCCGGTCGTCAGGCCAGGTCCGTTGACTGGACCATGGCCGCGCCCGACCTGGCCATGACCTTGATCGCCGCTCTGGCCGTTCCCTCGGGAACGTCAACGCCTCGGCAGGCGTCCTCGATGACCATGGCCTCGAAGCCGCTGGACATGGCGTCGAGGGCCGTGGCCTTGACGCAGTAGTCGGTGGCCAGGCCTCCCACGAACACCCTCTTTATTCCCCTTCCCTTAAGTCGTTTCGCCAGGTCCGTTCCCTGGAAGCCGCTGTAGGCCTCGAGTTCCTTGTCGTCTCCCTTGCTTATGATGATGGCGTCATCGGGCACGTTTAAGTCCTTATGAAACTTCGCGCCCTCCGTGTCCTGGACGCAGTGGGAGGGCCAGCTCTTGTCCACGAACTCGGGAGGGTCCGAGAAGGACACGTGGCCGGCCGGGTGCCAGTCCCGAGTAAAGACTCGAGTCGAAAAAAGGCCCATCACCTTGTTAAGCGGCGCCACGACCTCGTCTCCTCCGGCGACGGCCAGGGAACCCCCGGGAAGAAAGTCGTTTTGCACGTCCACCACGATAAGGGCGTCCTCCGGACCGATCTTGATTTTGCTGGACATGTGAGTCTCCTTGTGGGATGGGGCCGTCAGGCGTAGAGGCTTCTCTCGCCTTCCTCGACCACGGAGATGAAACCCTCCCGCGTCTTCTGCGCCCTTAGCCTGGCCAGGAACTCGGGCTGGCGCGCCAGCCTGGCTATGCGGGCCAGGAGCTGGAGGTGGAGGCCCACCTCGCCGGGTTTTCCTCCAATGAGGAAGACCACGTCCACGGGCACGTCGTCCAGGGCCTTGTAGTCAACGGGTTTCTTGAGTATGGCGCCGACCAGGAAGGTTTCCCTGGCCCCGGGCACCTCGGCGTGAGGAACGGCGAGGCCCCGGCCCACGCCCGTGCTCATCTCGGCCTCCCGGTCCCGCAGGCGGCCCAAAAAGGAACGGCCGTCCGTGACCAGGCCGCCCTCGGCCGCCGCGTCCGCCAGCTTGGCCAAGAGCTCCGACCGGTCGCCGGCCTCGAGACCGATCTGGACACAGTCCTTGCTGATGTGTCTTAACAGTTTGAGTTCCACGTCTTCGCTCATGCCGCCCCTCCTCCGAAAAGCCGGATTTTCCCTCTTTCCCGGCGACTCGGAGTAATACCGATTGAAACACCGCCTCCCTCACTTGTCAAGGCTAAGCAGGCCACGTTTAACCTCCGCGTGGACTCTTCTTTCTTCTGGAAAAGACTTTGCCGTTGTTATCGCGACCATCCTGTTTTATCTTTACCTCTTATGACGGACAAGCAGGCCAACGACATGACGGCGGTAAGGCGCTCGGCCCTCATCGTGGCGAGCATAAGCGCTTTTATCACTCCCTTTATGGGATCGGCCACCAACGTGGCCCTGCCCGAGCTGCAAAAAACATTCGAGATGGACGCCGTGGCCCTTAGCTGGGTCGTGACCTCGTACCTTCTGGTAACGGCGGTGTTCCTCGTTCCCTTCGGCCGGCTGGCTGATATTATCGGCCGGAAAAAGGTCTTCACCATGGGGATGATCGTATTCACGGCGTCCTCGATATGGTGCGGGCTGGCGGGTTCCACCCCCGTTATCTTCGCGGCCCGCGGCCTGCAAGGGATGGGCAGCGCCATGATCTTCGCCAACGGCATCGCCATCCTGACCTCGGTTTACCCGCCCCGCGAAAGGGGCCGGGTCCTGGGCATCAACGTGGCCTCCGTTTACATCGGGCTGTCGGCAGGTCCTTTTTTGGGCGGCATGATGACGCAGTACCTTACGTGGCGGAGCATCTTTCTTGCCGCCGGTCCGCTGGGAGCGGCGGTGATCGCCCTCATCATGTGGAAGCTGAAGGGAGAATGGGCCGGCTCGGAGGGTGAGAAGTTCGACCTCAAAGGCTCGGTCCTTTTGGGCGTATCTCTCGTCTTCACCATGTACGGTTTGACGCGCCTTCCCCGTCCCGAGAGCGTGATTATGATCGCGGCCGGGACGCTTTGTCTTATCGAGTTCTTCATCTTGGAGAGCAAGATCGAGTTCCCCGTTTTTCCCGTTTCCCTGTTCAGGACCAACCGTGGATTTACCTTCTCGAGCCTGGCGGCGCTTATAAATTACAGCGCCACCACGGCGGTGGCCTTTCTGGTCAGCCTTTACCTTCAGTACCTCAAGGGCATGGAGCCGAGGGACGCCGGCATGGTCCTGGTGAGCCAGCCCATCCTGATGGCGCTCCTCTCCCCGCTGGCGGGAAAGCTCTCGGACCGCGTCGAGCCCCGCTACCTGGCTTCCATCGGCATGTCCCTGACCGCCGCCGGCCTCTTCATGCTGGCACGGGCCCGGGCGGACTCGAACGTCCTTTATATCGTCGCCTGCCTGGCCGTGCTGGGCGTGGGGTTCGCGCTTTTCAGTTCGCCCAACATGAACGCCATCATGGGATCGGTCGAGAAGCGCCTTTACGGCATCGCCTCGGGCGCGGTGGCGACCATGCGTCTGGTGGGCCAGATGCTGAGCATGGCCATGGCCACCACCGCGCTCGCCATATTGGTGGGACGGGTCGAGATCACGCCCGAGCGGTATCCCGACTTTATGAAGAGCATGACGGTTTCATTTTCGATATTCGCGGGGCTTTGCGCGCTCGGCGTGTTGGCCTCCCTGGCGAGGGGAGACATTATGAACAACGGCCGGGAAGGCCCGGCAAGGGAGGACTGAAATGGAAAGCCTTATCGTCAAGACCATGGGGCTTAAATATCAACCCGTCGCGGTCATCCTGACCAACGACCTTCCCGAGGAGGCCAAGCGCTTCAAGGAGGGCAAGTGGGGCTGCGTCATGTTCCTTTTAGCCTCGGCCATGAAGGGCAAGACGGCCGCCTTCGACCGCAAGACCTTCGGCTGTCCCGGCGGGGGCGTGGGCCTTGGCTTTGGCAACCAGTACGTGAACTTCGCGGGGGGTATGGACGGCTTTTGCTATTTCCTTTCCATCGGCAACGACCAGTGGGAACAAGGAAAGCAGATCGCGGAAAAGGTGAAGCCCTACCTGCGCGACCACGCCTATGACGACTTCTTGCACGGAGAGCGTTATCTCAAGGACCCGGACCGGGTGCGCAAGTTCGTTGACCTTCTTCCCATCACCGACGTTCCCTTCGAGTACGTTGTATTCAAGCCCCTCTCGGAGGTCGATCCCGCGGCGGACAAGCCGGAGGTGGTTATCTTCGTGACCGACGTGGACCGGTTCGCGGCCCTTTCCATTTTGGCCAACTTCGAGGGCCCGGACAACGAGCGGGTCATCATGCCCTTCGCCGCCGGCTGCCAGACGGCGGTGCTCTATCCGCTGCGGGAGGCCGGGTCCGACTCCCCCCGCGCCGTGGCCGGCCTCATGGACATATCCGCCCGCGTGGCCCTCAAAAGGCAGACGGGCGACGACCTCCTCTCCCTCGCGGTCCCCTTCCCCATGTTCCAGCGCATGGAGTCCAACGTCCCCGAAAGCTTCCTCCTCCGCAACACCTGGAAGGAGTTGATGGAACTGAAGGAGAAGTAGTGGGAGGTAAGAGATAAATTGTTGCTCTGCTTATTTATTTTAGGACACTTCACGTTTTTGATGGCGTATAATTGCGCGAAAAAAATAGCCCTTAGCATCGCTGGCCGTAATGGAAGATAATGCCTCGCTAATTGCCACGATTAATCGAGGATGCTTTCGAGCCTTGGCGGAACGTAAATGATTCTTCACGCTGCTCCACGTCTTTTCGATCGGATTGAAATCGGGACTGTACGGAGGCAGGAACACCAAGCGGGCGCCGAGGGCTTCGATAATCTCCCGACTTTGGGCGTCCAATGCACCGAGAGATTATCGGCGACCAACCACGTCGCCCGGTCGCAAAGTCGGGCCATGTTCCTGGTACTGCTTGAGCCAGCGTTGAAAGGCGCGCGTACTGACCCGAAAGATGGCGGCGACCTCCAATTGGGTGTAATCGCCGGTCTGATAGGCGGCAAGCGCCCGCTCGCGAATCTCTGAAGATGATATTCCCATGACGAATACCATAATCAATACGACATGTCAATCGTTAAGTGCTCTAAAGCCTTCAACCATGGATGGGTCGGTCTCAGGGCAAGACGGGTATGGCTTACTTCCAGGAATATGATAATATTGATTATCATAATATCCTACGGGTATGGCTTACTTCCAGGAATATGATAATATTGATTATCATAATATCCTATTGTATAATAAAAATAATAATAATCGAGCTTATACCAACCATATGTCATTTCGAACTTGATATCATCATAAGATGCCGCGAATAAAAGCGTATCGCCAGGAGGATAGTTATATGATATTTTGCCGTCAGGTCCACCGGAGATTATGTAAGTTGTTTTATTTCCTTCAAACTTAATCCCATCAATTTCAAATGATACTTCCTTCCCTACAAGAACAAGATGCTTGTGGCCCCAAACGTCTTTTCCGATAATGTCATGTATTTCTTCCTCCGTCATATCAAAATCAATGACAGAAGATGCTTCAATTAAATTGTCAACCTCCTTTTTAAGTTTCTCGCTACCCTCTGTGCCAACGTAGATGAGACACTTCCCCTATGTTAAATTACTGTAGGGCGGGGGAGGTATTAGGATGTATAGAGAGATGGATGAAGACAGGAAGAAGGCAGGGATTGTTGGGGAGACGGAGGGAGCCCGTAGGGCGACCGGAGTCTCCCCAACCGGGACGGCCGAGCCGGAGGACACTCCGGCCAAGCGGCCCGAGCGGGGAGGGGCGCCGATCATTCTTCCCGACCCGGAGGTCCCGGAAAAGCCCGCCCGGCGGCGCTTCACCGCGGCTTACAAGCTCGCAATCCTCGGGAAGGCCGACGCCTGCTCGGGGCATGGCGAGGTCGGCGCCCTGCTGCGCCGGGAGGGCCTTTATTCGTCGCACCTGACGGCCTGGCGCAAGCAGCGGGACGAGGGGGCCTTGAAAGCGCTTTCGCCCGTAAAGCGGGGCCGCAAGCCCAAGGCCAAAAACCCGCTGGCCGATGAAGTGGCCCGCCTCGAGCGCGAGAACCGGAAGCTCCAAAAGCGGCTCGAACAGGCCGAGATGATAATCGACTTCCAAAAAAAAGTTGCCGATCTGCTGGGGATACCCCTGGCCAAGCCGCCCGGCGAAGAGAGCGAATGATGGAATCGGCAAGCACGGCCGCTCCCCGGGTCGGCGTCAAGGCCGCCTGCGAGGCCCTGGGCCTGTCGCGGGCAACGTTTGACCGCCGCGCTAAAATTCCCTTCGGGCCTCCGCCGCCGAGGCGCGCGGCCAAGCCGGCAAGGTCGTTGAGCGAGGACGAGCGGCGCCGGGTGCTGGACGGACTCCACTCCGAGCGCTTTGCCGACAAGGCCCCCCGCGAGGTCTGGGCAACGCTCCTGGACGAGGGGACATGGCTGTGCTCGGTCCGCACCATGTACCGCGTCCTCGACTCGGAAAAGGAAGTCAGGGAGCGGCGCAACCAGCTTCGGCATCCCCGATACAAAAAACCCGAGTTGCTGGCCGAGGCCCCCAACCAGGTCTGGTCCTGGGACGTCACCAAGCTCAAGGGACCGGCCAAATGGACCTGCTACCAGCTCTACGTGATCATGGATATCTTCAGCCGCTGCGTGGTGGGCTGGATGATCGCCCGCCGCGAGAGCGCCGAGCTGGCCCGCCGCCTGATCGGGGACAGCATCCGAAAACAGGAGATCGAGCCGGGACAACTCACAATCCACGCCGACCGGGGGAGTTCGATGAAATCAAAGCCGGTGGCCTTCTTGATGGCCGACCTGGGCGTGACCAAGAGCCACTCGCGGCCCCACGTGTCCGACGACAACCCCTACTCGGAAAGCCAGTTCAAGACCATGAAGTACCGGCCCGAGTTCCCGAGCCGGTTCGGCTCCATCGAGGACGCCAGGGCCTTTTGCGTGAAGTTTTTCGATTGGTACAACCGCGAGCATCGGCACACCGGGATCGGCCTGATGACGCCCGAGATGGTCCATTACGGAATGGCGAGCGAGATCGTGGCCGCCCGGCAAAAAACGCTCGACCACGCCTATGAAAAAAACCCGGAGCGCTTCGTGAAAAGACCGCCGACGGCGCCGGAGTTGCCCGGCAAAGCGTGGATCAACCCACCGGAGAAACCGGAGGAAACAAACAGTTTGCCACACTAAATTCAGGAAAGGCGTGTCTCATTTTGCTTGACACATTCCGCTATTTGAAAATAAGGTATCAGAGTTTTTCGTCTTATATGGATGAAATGAAATAACGAGAAACGGCAATAATATAAATGTAACTGTAAACATTTTTCGAGACATCTCATTACTCCTTCTCGAGGTATGGCAAATTTGGGGACGGCATCAATATCTCGCCTCTTTTCCTTTATCTGGGGGCAGTGTACTTAATTGCTGAAAATCATCTGGGTTCTCTGATAGTGAATATTGATGAAATATTCATAAACACTTGTCCGCCCTGCAATAAAGGCGAGATATGGATGCTGTCGCCATATCTCATAAGATTTCTTTATCTTTTCATCGGATTATTCCTGGCCTCCTTTTAAAATCAGAAACTCTAAGATTTTATCATGCAACTATTACTCGGTCCCACCATGATTTTTGATGATTTGCGCAATTTCTTTATGGCCTTTTTCAAGCGCGGCCATATAAGGGGTTTTCCCATTACTGCACTTTGCATTTACGTCAGCCCCATTTTCGATTAGTAGTTCGACCATGCCTCTTTTGCCTTCCAAGGCCGCAATGTACAAAGGAGTCTCGCCTGATATAGTCCCCTTCGCATTGATTGTCGCGCCGTTTTGGATCAGGACCTTGGCGACTCTGACGTGATCAAATGCGCTGGCTATATGGAGAGGCGTCCAATTATTTTCCTCCACAATGTCAACATTTACTCTTTTGGACAATAATAGCTCAGCTACTTCCACCGCATCCTTTCTTGCGGCCAAGTGTAAGGGACTTAAGTTTGCATTTTCTTCTGCGAGGTTAGGGTCCGCGCCCTTGGCAATCAGGTCCAAGGCCAAATCTGTCTGTCCCATTATAATTGACTTGTGCAGGGCCGTTTGTCCATCATTCGATTTGGCATCCAGGTCTATGCCTTTAGAGATAAGGATACGCGCAACATCCACTTTCTCCTGGGCGACCGCGAGTAATAGGGGAGTATATCCGGCGTCGGTTCGAGCCCCCAAGTTTGCGCCTTTTTCGACCAGCAATTCTACGATCTTTTTTCGTCCCTGGAAGCTTGCTATGTGAAGGGCGGTCATGTCGTGTTCGGATTTAACATCAAGCTTGGCTCCTCTTTCCACTAGCAATCTCGCAACATCGTAATTGCCCATATTGGCGGCATGGTGCAGAGCCGTCATGCTTTGATTGTCCTGTACGTCGATCTCAGCTCCAGCGTTAAGTAACTGTTCGCAAGCCTCTCTCTGTCCTTTGTGTGCCGCCATCAACAGAGGCGTAAATCCAACCTTATCCGTGGCTTCAATATCCGCTCCATTAGCCAAGAGCAAGGTTATCATCTCATTATTTCCCAAGTGAGCGGCAAAGTGAAGAGGCGTATGATTTTTATATCTCTCTCTGGAGTTGACCTTTTTAGGCTTCTTTTCGAGTGTCTTCCTGACCTCGGATATATCACCATTTGCCACTGCCTGATGAATCTTTCCGCCCCATACAGTCTCAGGACATAAAAGAAAGAAAACCACCATAACTAGAAGTGGTTTTATAACCCCTTTTTGGCAACCGGAATTATGCGGCATCCCGCCTTCAATATAATTTTTACCTGATCGATCCATTTTTCACCAGCCCTCACTAGAGTTTTATTGTCCATGATCTCATTTCTGTTTCTACTTTTGAGAGAAATCTTTGGCCTTGATGCCCATGAAACACTCTTTGAACATACCAATCCGTAAGCCCCAGGTCAAACTTAATATTTGTCCTCGAAAAACGCCGCGCAGCTAACCATGACCAAGCGCCGTCCGGTAGTGATGGGACAGCGGAAAGGCGGTTGCAGTTCCAGGGGCTGGGTGGCGCATCTGTGAGCAATCCGAAGGATTTTTTGCATGTCTGGAGAACCGTCCGGCCTATCCTTCCCGCGCCTTCGGCGCCCTAATAGGCAAGCTATCAGGGCCACCCGCGATAAAAAAGGGGGCGTCGAGTGGACGTCCCCTTGGCGTTGCGTGCAACGGATAGATTATTTCATGGCTGTGGTATTGGTTACCTTCGGCTCGTGGCAGAAGGCGCAGTTGCCGATGCAGTCGGCCTCGGCGTTGCATCCCATGGCGTCTCCGTTCATGCGGTGACAGGTCAGGCACAGGCCGTGCATGGCGTGCTTGTAACCGGGCGCCCACCTGGTGACGCCCTTGCCATAGAGCTTCTCGGCCGTCATGGGATACTGGCCGTCCTTGTCGTGGCACTCTACGCATCCCTTGGCCGTTGCCTCGGACTTTTCCTTGTACGACTCGTGGCACTTGTCGCAGGAGTCGTTATTTCCCATCCGCTCCTTGTGTTTGTCGTGGTCGAAGATATCCGTGTCTACCGCCATGTCGGCGTGGCAGAGGTGGCAGGAGGTCGCATGGTCGTCGGGTCTTTCGAGGTGATGGCATTTCACGCAGGAGTCCTCGCCGCCCATCAGCTCCTGGTGGACGTCGTGGGGAAAGTTCACGTACTCCGCGGAAAGGTTGCCGTCGATCTTCAGCACGGCCCTGGTCTCGTCTACTCCCTTCGCCTTCTCGACCGGCTGGGGAGTGGGCTCGAACTTGCTCGTGCCCTTGCCCAGGAAGGCCAGATAGGCCAAGGGTATGGTGATGACCACGATGAGCGACACCTTGAGGCCGTCCTTGAACTTGATCATGGAGAAGGCTTCCCGCAGCGTGAACTGGGGGGCCATGTCGTGATGGACTCCCTCGGCCTCGGGCACGTGGCAGGCCTCGGGGGCCTCGAGGATATAGAACCTCTCGAGGAGGAAAAAGAACAACAGGGCCGCCGCCGCGGGAACGCCAAGACAAACGACCATCTCGGCCAGGGAGGGAACGTAAACCCTCTCGGCGAAGCGGAAGTATCCCACGAAGCCCACGTCGAGACGGTGCATGACCAGCCCGATAAAGGCGGGCACGCTGAAGGCGTACAGGCCGGGCACGGTCTTTCTCCATTTGCCGCTTAGTCCGATGATGACCGGTATTATGGCCTGGAGTGTAATTTCGATGAGGAATAGTTTTCCTTCCCAGCCGGCGTCCGAGCCGAACACCCAGTTCCACTTGCCCTCGGCCGTAAGCACGATGAGGCGGATGGCCAGGAAGATGGCCAGCAGGACCGCGGAAATCCTCGCCACGCCGGAGAGGACCTCGAGGTCGGGCTTTCTTCTATACAGCCACGAGACTATGAGCATGATGAGCACGATGGTGGCCATGCCCGCTCCCATGGCGGAGATGAAGAACTCGATCGGTATCCAGAAGGTGTGCCACAGGGGGTGGAGCCTGGTATAGGACAGCATGAAAAGGGAGCCCAGCGAGCTGTGGTGCATGGTCGAGAGGGTCACGCCCAGGGCGATGATGGGCAGGGCCATCTCGTGCAGGAAGTGGGTCAGCCGGGGAAAGGGAAAGCGCTCGAGGATAACGGGCACCATCTCGTAGGCGGTGATCATCCAGTAAACGGACACGCACCAGAAGACCTCGAAGAGGAAGGAGTGTGGGTTCCAGATGAGGAACGGGTGCCATCCGCGCCATGGGAGACCGATGTCGAAAACGAGAGCCGTAAGTGACGCCCCGTATCCGAGGAAGCCGATGAGCACGGCTATTCTTCCGATGGACCTGTATTTATCGGCGTACCAGATGTTAATGATAAAAGCTACCACGAATCCGGAGGTGGCGAGAGCGGCGCCGGCGACCATGTTGAAAATCTTCCACATGCCCCATGGCAGTCCGTCGGACATGTAGGACGCGGCGCCGAGTCCGAAGGCGAACCTTCCGACCACGGCCACCAGGGCGGCGAAGGACATGACCCAGAGTATTTCTTTTATCCGCTTGAGGGCGGTGGAGTCGGACTTAATCATCACTCGCCCTCCTTCCCCGAGTCCGGGCCCGGCCCGTCGTCATGGCATACCTCGTCGATAAATGCGGTCTGGGCGCCCTCGGGTCCGGCGGCCCCATGTTCTCCGTCGCCTCCGCTCATAAGGTGGGAGCGTCTTTTTAAAAACCACATGCTCATGATGCCGCTAAAGAAGATAATAAACTGGAAAGGCGTCCACCAAACCCACGGCTCCACCTGGTGCGGTATGGACTGGGTGGACAGTTTCCCGGCGGCCATTTTTTTAAGCTTGGCCGGATCGGGTATTTTAAGGGCGTCGCCGAGGGGCACGTCCGAGATGTACATTACGGATGTCCCGCCGAACTCGCTCTCTCCCCAGATATGGTCGATGTACTTGCCGGGGTCCTTCTTGATCCTGTCCCTGGCCTCCTTGATGAGGTCGTCGCGGTCTCCGAAGATGGTGGCGCCCGTCGGGCAGGCCGCCACGCAGGAGGGGCGGTTGTCCCGCTCGCTGGCCCGGCACTCCTCGTTCATCTTGCACTTGACCACGTAGGGCACGGGCTTGTCCCACTCGTAGCGGGGGACCATGAAGGGACACGCCAGCATGCAGTAGCGGCACCCGATGCACTTGTCGGCGTCGTAAACGACCGGCCCGTCCTCGCGCTTGTCGAACGCTCCGACCAGGCAGGCGGCCTTGCAGGCGGGATCGATGCAATGCATGCACTGCCGGCGCACGTTCCTTATTTCCCCGGCGCTTTTGCCGGCTATCTTGACGATCGAGGTGAGCCTCCTGCCGCTCAGTCCGTCCTTCGCCTTGTAATGGGCGGGGACGTCCCTGGGCAGCTTGTTAGCCTGAACGCACGCCTCGACGCATCTCTCACATCCAATGCACTTGGTCACGTCGGTGAGGATGCCCTTCATTTTTCCGTTGCCGGAATGGCCCGAGCTCATTAAAAGCCCTCCTTATATCCACCGCTGAGGATCGTCTCGGCGGCCTTTTATCGTTTGACGTGGCAATCGTCGCAATCGGTCGGACCGGCCAGCCTCTCGTGACAGACGATGCACGAGTCGTGCACCACGTCGCCCAGGCTGGGTATGCCCGTCCTCCATTCCTCGACCGGGTTCGTTTCCTTTTCCGATACGTGGCACTCGCCGCACTTGAGGGGAACGTCGGTCCCCTCGGGGCAGTCGAGGCCGCCGCATTTAAGGACCCGTTTGCCGTCCTTTTTCCAGGTATTGTGATGGCACTCCCGGCAGGAGAAGGCCATGTCCTGGGCGTGGAACCGGTGCGACCAGTTGGCCTCGCCCTTGGAGGTCTGGTGCATGAACTGGCCAAAGCTCCTGTCCGGGGCGTGACACCCCTCGCACTCGGTGGGACCGTCTTTTTCCTTCTCGTGGCAGCCGATGCATCCGGTGGCCTCTCCGCCCTGGTTCCAGTGCATGGCGTCGGCCAGGGACGGCACGTCCTCGAACTGAAGATCGTCCCGCCCGTGACAGGCGCGGCAGGCCAGGTAAGGCTCGTTCTCCACGCCGCCGTGCTTGTGGTGGCAGACATTGCAGTCGCGCTCGGAGGGCGCGGCGTGACGCTCGTGGCTCCAGACCACGGTCCCGGCCGTTCCGCCGGGGAGCATGGACGGGTTCGAGCGGTGGCACTCTCCGCAGGTTATGGGCATGCCCTTGCCCGCGTCGGGATGATCGGCGTGGTGGCAATCGAGGCAACGCTCGTGCAGGGCCTCCTCGACGCTGGGCGCGCCCTCCTTGACGGCCATGCCGGTATGGCAGTCCACGCACCTTTCGGCGCCCAGCTCGGGGTTGTACTCGGTATGACAGGTGAAGCAACGCTTGTGCGCCAGTTCCTCGTGGTCCTCGATGCCCGTGCGCATGGAAAGGGACATTACCTCGGCCGGCTGGTGGCAGGAGTCGCAGGCCCGGTACTCGCTCTCGAGCACGGGCTTTTCCTCGGTCCCCTTGTCCTTGTGGTGGCAGTACTCGCAGTCCAGCTCCATGTAGCGGGAGTGCTCGCGGTGGTCCCACTCGACCTTGCCCATACGGCCGGTGAAGCGCTGCATATGGCAGTCGCGGCAACCCACGGGTCCCTGGTTCTTGACCACGTGGCAGCCCATGCACTTCGAGTGATAGGCGGTCATCGAGTCGCTCGCCGCGGGTCCCACGCCCTCCTCTTTTTTCATCATTTCCTTGAGGCGGACGTCGGCCAGCACCACGGAGTCGGCGCTGCTTTTCAGATGGTGACAGTCCTTGCACGGCTTGGGCGTGGTGGCCCCGGCTTTTTCCGCCGCGTCCATGGCGGACTTGTGGTGGCAGTCGGTGCACTTGACGTCCTTCATCCGGGCGTGAAGCTCATGATTCCAGATCACGTCGCCGATCCTGGCCGGCAGGGTATGGTCCGGCTCGCCGCTGGGGCGAAGGAGCATGCCTCCCGCGCCGGTCCCGATGAGCACCAATATGGCGGCCAACAGATACTCGACTTTGATTTGTTTACCTTTCACTGCTATCATCCCTTTTCACGCGGGACGCCATATCCCGCGTCCGATTTGCGCCGGCGGCCTTTGCCGCTATCTTATTTTTTACGGCGGTCTTTTCCGCCCTGGTGTTTCAAAATGTCCCGTTTCGGCATAATCATAAAAACTTCCGACGGCCGCGCCGTCGTCCGGACCTCGCGCCGGGGCGTTTGCGAGTCCTGTTCCGAGCGCGAGACCTGCACCTTCGAGACGGCGCTCGGTAAGGACGTCCCCGAGGAGGTCGAGGTTTTAAACCCGATCAACGCCTCGACCGGAGACGCGGTCGAGTTCGACCTGCCCGGCCATTCCGAGCTTAAGGTCTCCCTCCTCATCTGGGCCGTGCCCCTCGCCGGGCTTATTCTCGGCGGAGCGGCCGGCGCGCTGGCGGGCGACGCGCTGGGCGTCGACCCCAACCTGACCACCCTGGCCGGAGTGGCCGTCGGCCTCGCCGCCGGAATGCTTCCGGTCATCCTCATGGACCGCGCGGCCGCGAGCGACCCCAAATATACTCCCCGCGTAATCCGGGTCGTGCCCGTCTCCACCTGCCCGACCTCGGTCAGGGAAGACGCCCCCTGATCAGGGCGAGTTACGCAAAAGTTCCTCCAGCTTCTCGAGGCCCGACTTGTCGGTACCCTCGAGTATCTTTTTATGCTTGTCCTTCTCGGCGTCCGAGTAAAAACAGATCGTGCCGCAGCGCATGCACCGGTTGGCCTCCGCCTCGATAAGGTCCTGGGTAAGGTTCAGGTCGACCTCGTCGAAGCTCTTGATCCTCTCCTTGGCCGGAAGCTCGGGCTGAGGCTGCTTCGGGAGCTTGGCCACGCCGAACACCGGCTCCTCGCCCGAGTCGGGGTTTCGCGTGGGCTTGTAGGACACGCCCTTGGGAAAGCGCATGTCCTTGCCCTCGAGATAAAGATGGATGCTCCGCGCCGCCTGCCTGCCCGTGCCGATGGCCTCGACCACCAGGCCCGGACCGGTCCAGATGTCGCCCGCCGTAAAGATGTGGGGCACGGTCGATTGAAGCGTTTCCTCGTCGGCCACGATGGTGGCCCACCTGGTCAGTTCGAGGCCCCGCTCCTTCATGTCATCGCTCAGCCAGTCGGTGCGGGGCCGCTGGCCGATGGCGGCGATGACCACGTCCACGTCCATCAGGGTCTCGGACCCCTCCTTGGGAACGGGCCGGCGACGTCCCGAGGCGTCGGGCTCTCCCAGTTCCATCTGGATGTACTCGATCTGTTTTAACTTGCCGTCCTCGCCGGCGATCAGCCTGGTGGGGGCCGCCAGGAAGTGGTACTGCACTCCCTCGTGCTCGGCCGCCACTATCTCGACGTCGTTGGCGGGCATTTCCTTCCTGGTGCGGCGGTAAAGGAGGATGACCTCGGCCGCGTTCATGCGCAGGGAGCTGCGGCAGGCGTCCATGGCGGTGTTGCCGCCGCCCACCACCACCACGCGCTTGCCCGCCAGGTCCACCTTGATCCCCAGCTCTCTTTTCTGGAGGAACTCGGTGCCCTTCCAGACGCCCTCCATGTCCTCGCCCTCGACGCGGAGGGACGAGTTGTCCCACGCTCCCATGGCCAGGAGGATGGCGTCGAACTCCTTCTCGAGCTCGGCTATCTTGATGTCCGTTCCCAGGTTGACGTTGTATTTCGCCTCGACGCCCAGGTCGAGAATCTCCTGGATTTCCCAGTCGAGTATCTTCTTGGGCAGCCGGTACTCGGGGATGCCGTAGCGGAGCATGCCGCCGTAGGCCGGCTTGTTGTCGAAGATGGTGACGGCGTGACCCATCCTGCGCAGGAAGTAAGCCGCCGTCAGGCCGCAGGGACCGCCGCCGATGACGGCCACCTTCTTGCCCGTGTCGGGCAGGCACGAGGGCTTCTTGCGCTCGGGCAGGGCCCTTTCCCAGTCGGCCACGAAACGCTTGATATAGTTATGATGGACCGGCTCGTCCTCGATGGCGACCCTCCTGCATCCGGCCTCGCAGGGGGCCGGGCACACGCGGCCGCACACCAGGGGCAGGGGGTTCCTTTCCTTGATGATATTAACCGCCTCCTCGTATTTGCCCTCGGCCGCGAACTCGACGTAGGCCGGGATGTCGATCTGGGCCGGGCAGAGCTGCTTGCAGGGGGCCAGGCACTCGTCGCTCGTATTGAAATGGAGGAGTCTCTGTGAGGTCGAGTACAGATGGATGACGTCCATGGGACAAATCTTTTCGCAGGTCCCGCAGCCCACGCACTTGGAGGCGTCCACCTCGGGCGTTCCCTCGGGCCCCATCTTCAGGGCGCCGAAGGGGCAGGCCTCGACGCAGGAGCCAAGGCCCAGGCAGCCGTGCTTGCACCAGATGTCCCCGCCCCATACCTCGGCCATGGCCCGGCAGTCCATTACGCCGTCGTAGTAATATTTCTTGACCGCCCGATAGCCGCCGTTGCAGTAGTGGTCGGCGATTTTAGGCTCGACGAACCCGACCTCGCCGCCCATGACCTTTGCCACCTTGGCCGCCACGTCGGGGCCGCCGGCAATGCAGGCGTTCACGGGCGCGTCACCGGCCACGATGGCCTCGGCGCAGGCCGAGCACCCGGTGAAGCCGCAGCCGCCGCAGTTGGCGCCCGGCAGGGAGTCCTCGACCTGGACCACGCGGGGGTCGACCTCGACGTGGAATATTCGGGAGGCCGCCGCCAGGACTATGGCCGCCACGCCGCCCACCGCCAGCATCAGCAGCATGGGCAAAAGGGTCAGCATGGTCGGGTTGCCAGAATAACTCGCGTAAATGTCCTGCATTATTTTCGCGATAGAGTCCATCACCCACCTCTTTTAATGACAAGTAAAACCATTTAGTACGGCCTCATCCAAAAATCAGATCATGCCCTTGAAGGCGAAAAAGCTAAGGGCCAGAAGGCCGGCCGTGACAAGGCCGATCCCCGTTCCATCCAACACCTTGGGTATCCGGGATATCTCGAACTTCTCCCGGATGCCGGCGAAAAGAATCAGCGCCAGCCCGAAGCCGCAGGCCGCGGCGGCGGAGTAAACCAGGGCCACGATCAGCTCGTGGCCGGCCCAGACCTTGGTGTACTCCTTGAAATTTTTTATGTTCAGGAGCGTGACGCCCATGACGGCGCAGTTGGTCGTTATCAGGGGCAGGAAGATACCGAGCGACTTGTAAAGGGCCGGTATGGATTTTCTCAGGAACATCTCGACGAACTGGACCAGGGTGGCTATAACCAGGATGAAGGCCAGTGTCTGAATATACTCGAGCTTAAGGGGCTTAAGGAACATGAAGTAGGCCAGCCAGGTGAAAAGGGCGGCCAGGGTCAGGACGAAGACGACGGCCCCCGCCATTCCCACGGCCGTGTCCATTTTCTTGGACACGCCCAAAAAGGGGCAGTTGCCGAGGAACTGGGCCAGCAGTATGTTGTTGATAAAGATGGCCGCCACAACCAGGGCGATCATATCCGTGAAGACTTCCATGTTCTTTTCCCCTTACTTGTTGCCCAGCTTGCCGAGCACGTTCATCACGCCGAGCATAAGGCCAAGGGCCATGAAGGCGCCGGGGGCCTGCTGGAGGATGGCGAAGGGCTCGAAATTAAGGCCCATGGCCTCGAAAAGCTTCCACCCGAAAATCTCGCCGGCGCCGAAAATTTCCCTGAGTCCGCCCAGCACGGTAAGGGACATGGTAAAGCCGAGTCCCATTCCCAGCCCGTCGGCCATGGAGGCGATGACTCCGTTCTTTTTGGCGAAGGCCTCTGCCCTTCCCAGTATGATGCAGTTGACCACGATCAGGGGAATGAATATTCCCAGGCTCTCGTAAAGAGGATACACGAAGGCCTTGGTGAACATCTCGACGCAGACCACGAATGTGGCCACGATCACGATGTAACACGCGACCCTGACCTCGTCGGGTATGACCTTTCTGAGGGCGGAGATGAAGACGTTGGAGCAGACCAGGACGAAGGTCGCGGCCAGCCCCATGCCTATTCCGTTTTCCATGGACGTGGTTACGGCCAGGGTCGGGCATAGTCCCAGCACGAACCGGAAAGGAGGAATCTCCTTCCATAGTCCCTTGGTAAATTCCTGAGTGATGGTACTCATATTCCCAATCTCCCGCTCTTATTTAACGGCCTCTTCAAGCTCGTCCTTGTGTTGGTCATAGGTTGCCTTGGCTTTTCTGATGGCGTCGGCCACGGCCCCGCTGGACTTGGTAGCCCCGCTCACCTGGTCGATGATCCCGCCGTTTTTCTTGATCTTGAAGACGGAGTCCTTGCTCATGCCGATGAACTGATGCTGGAAGGCGGGCTCAGTAACCCTGGCGCCCAGGCCCGGGGTCTCAGAGTGAGTGGTGATACCGATGCCGTCCAGGTTTCCCGACTGGATATTGAAGCCGACCATGACGCCGATGTTGCCGCCGTAGCCGCCCTCCCCCTCGCGCTCGATCACGATGGTGTTTGGCTTGCCGTCTTTTTTCGTCACGAACATAAGAAGTTCCTGTTCCTCTCCGACGTCAATCATTTTATAGCTGGAGAGAAGCTCTTGCGTGACCTTTTCCTCGTCCGCCTCGCTCATCTTGCCGGAAACTCCCTCGATGATGCTTATCACGGCCGGGACCTTTTTAAACTTGAGCACGTTCTGCTCGCCCTTTTCCTTGGTGAGCCTGTTAAGTCCGCCGAGGGCGATTCCGCTGATGAGGCTTATTCCCACCAGGACGACGATCATTTTGATCATGTTACCCATTTTGGATCACCACCTCCGTAACCTTGGGCCTGATCCTGTCAAGCAAGGGGTTAAGGACGTTGGACAAAAGCACGGCGAAGGGTATGGCGTCGGGCCATTGTCCATAGGTCCGAATCAGCATTATAAGGAGTCCCATGCATATCCCGAAGAGCCAGGCGGGCAGATTGTTGGTGGGGGAGCTGGTCGAGTCCGTTGCCAGGAAGAAGGCCGCAATAATGACGTGTCCGGAAATAAATTGAGCGGCCATGATCTCGGCCAGAGACCCGCCGCCCAGTTTTTCCGGCGCCACCGACCCGAAGATCAGCGAGCCCAGGATTACGCCGCCGATCACGGCCGCTGGTATCTGCCACCTAATATGGCCGAGGGCGCAAAGTGCGATCCCGCCGGCGGCGGTGGTAAGGATCACGGCGAAGTGGGCCGAGGCGATGCTTTTCATTCCCACCGGATAGATATGGTGGGGCCATGAAAGAAGGAGTATAAGCCATCCCACCATGGCCGGATGGAACGGATAACTTCCGATGCCGCCGTAAAGCTGCTTGCCGATGAGTATGGCCAGGAACACGCCGATGACCAGGGTCCACCAGGGCACCGAGACGGGCATGAACATGGCCACTAAAAGTCCCATCAGTGCCCCGTGTCCGTTCATGGCGTGATAGGGCTGGCGGAAGAGCACCTGGATCAGGTACTCGGCCGCGACCCCGACGCCCATGCCCATGGCCAGGACCCCGCCGGCCCCGATCGAGGCGAGGAGGCCGGGACTGATCCCGAACTCCCGAACGATGGACCCGAGAAGCCACTCGAGCCCCGTGGCCCGGCCGAGGACGTGCATTTCATCGGTCATGAACCCGTGGGCTATGACCCCGATGGCGGCCGCCGGAAGAAGCGCCAGAATGAAGGCGTAGTTCATCTGGGTGACGCTCGTCTTCGAGCGCCAGTGCGGCCCGGGACCCACGGTGAACAAAGTCTCTCTAGACTCCATTATCTACCCCCGCAAATTTATACCAAGCGCTCATCCGGCCGAGGCCTCGGAGACGGCCGGCTCGTTTTGTTCCTTGCAAGCCTCTTCCGCCTCTTCCCGCGCTTTCTTATCCTTGGCCTTTTGTTCGGCCTCGTTTCTAATCCTTGTTACTTCCCGCTTGGCGAGCCGGATCATCTGCACCAGCGGCCTCCTGGCCGTGCAGACCATGGCGCAAAGACCGCATTCGACGCAGTTCATGACTCCCAGGTCGTCGGCGGGCTCGAAGATCGAGAACTCCGAGTATCTTCCCAACAGGCTGGGCTGGAGGTTGACCGGGCACACCGACACGCAGGCGCCGCAGCTTACGCAGGGCTCGTCGCTCCAGGGTAATATGTTTTCCCGGGGAATGAGCATGACCGCGTCCAGCCCGGCGTCCACCGGGGCCTCGAGCGAGTACTGGGCGATGCCCCGGAGGGGGCCGCCGGCCAATACCTTGTCGCCGTCCCTGGGCTTGAGTCCCATGAAGGCGAACAGGTCCTTTAGCTTGGCGCCGATGGGAGCGCGAAGGTTGGCCTTGGCCTCCCCTTTTGGCCCGATAAAGGTGACGACCTTTTTATCCTGGACCTTGCCGTCCCGGATGGCGTCCAGGGCCGCCAGGGCCGTTCCCGCCGTGATAACGCGGACGCCCTTGCCGCCGCCGGCCCTAAGGGCCACCATGGGCTTCAAGGTCATGGGGTACTCGGGGGGCACGGAAAGGACCTTGACGCCCGTGCCGCCGGCCGACTTGCCCGTCTGGCCCGCGCTTTTGTCATGGGCCGCCACGTAAACGTCCTTGGCCCCGGCCATCTTGCCCAGGACCTTGGCCGCGATGAAAACGTCCTCGGACCTCCAGCGGAAAACCTCGGAGGTCGAGAAGACCTCGGGCTCGCGGTCAGAGGCAAGCACCACCAGGGTCTCGACCTCGACGTCCGCCTCGGGACCAATGATCTCGCCCAGGGGCCTGGGCGTATAGGACTCGGTCAGTATGCCGGCCTCGGCCACCCTGGCCCAAAGTTCCCGGGCCGAGGCGGTTTCCGGGTCCATGGGCTTCCAGGCGACGGGTGAAGAATCGGGATCGGGATCGACGGCCACCGAGTGGCCCACGTAATGGTTCCTGGCGTCGGGACCGGATATCACGCCCACTACCTTGCCCTTTACCGGGCAGACCACGGCCTTTTTAACGCCGTCGCTTCCCAGGAACTGGCCGGGCTTGACCTGGTCCCCCTCCTTGACCAGGGCCTCGTAGGGGACCCCGGTCCCGCTGAAAAGCGGGAAGACGAGGCTCGAGGACGCGGCCGCGTCCTTGATGGCCAAGTGCTGGGATTTAAGTGGGAACTTCGGCCGCCTAAACCCGAAGAGCCTATCCGTAATTTCGTCAAACATGGACTTGCTCCGCTTTTAAGATAAGGGTCGCCTGATGAAAGTGGTCTCGAAATGTACCTGGATAAAAATTCCCGGCGCCCCTTAGTTACCGCCAGGGGATGCGCGCTAGGTTACTGCAAATGTTTCCCCTCGTTACGTTGCGTTAATTTTGGAAGAATTTATATGAACACCTAAAAGTCTGGTATATTTTACGCCTCTTTGCGGCTTTGTCAAGCAAATCGGGAACAAAATGGAACAAAATATCCAAGCTTTCCCAATAAATAAGGATAGCTTCATTTTCCGGGGAACCAAGCGCCAGTTAAGTTTGACAAAAATAGAGTATGAACGTAGCATGGAACCGAACGCGAAAAGAGGATAACCCCTTTATATGGCGAGAGTGGTAATAGGTCTGGACGTTTCCGGCGCGGGCTGGAAGTACGCAGTGGCGGCGGGACCGTCAAAAGACAGGATCAGGGTCATCGAGTATGGCCGTTTCGATCCTCCACCCGTGGACTTCGACTACCTTTTCTCCGACGAGATGGACGAGATCGATCTCGAGGAAAAGGTCTCCGAGTGGGCCGAGGCCTTTTACGCCAAACTCGAGCCCTATCTTGGCTCGGACCCGGACGTGGTGGTGGGCATTCCCCGCGAGTTGGTGACCATCCGCTCTCTTGACGTTCCCTTTACCAAGGACTCCCGCATCGCCCAGGTCCTGCCTTACGAGGCCGAGGCCAGCCTGGCCTTGGACGCGGACGAGTTGGTCTTCGATTTCTACGCCCTCGGGTCCCGCGAGGAGGAAACCAGGGTGCTGGCCGCGGCGGTCGAGCGCGAGAAGATACACTCCCTGCTGACCCTTTTCAAGCTGGTGGGAATCGACCCCATGGTCGTGGCGCCCACTCCCCTTTCCCTCCATCACCTGGGTCGCGTGACCGGACCGGCCGCTAACGGGGTCCCCTCTCGGACCGGCTACCTTCAAATCGAGAACGGCGGCGTCTTCTTAACGGTAACCGAGCAAGATAAAAGCGTTTTCACCGCCTCGTTCCACGCGAGCGAAGACGAGGGACCTTCAACCGGCGCCGGGACAAGCCTTCTCCAGAACATTGGACGGGCCATTCATTATCTCGAGGGTTTCAAAACGGTCGGCGCCGGATGCCCTCCTCCCTTGAAGAAACTTTTCGTGACCGGAGACCCCGCCAAGGTGGGGCCAACCGTTTCCGAGTTGGAACAACGGCTGGGCCTCGAGGTCATGCCCTTTAAAATTGCGCCCGCCGCCGTGACGGAGGACACCCAGCTCAATCCGGATCGGGACCTGGCCATGGCCACGTCACTGGCCCTTGCTCTCCAGGGGATGTCCACCGGCAAAAAGGCGGGGCTTAATTTCAGAAAGGGAGAGTTCTCCTTCCGCCACGAGCGCAAGGCATTGATAAAAAAGGCTATATTCCCAGCCACCTTGCTGGTGACCCTTGTTTTATCCATTGTCTTCAGCGCCTCGGTTACGGGTTCGTCCTCAGACGAGAACTCGGCCGCTATCGTGGACCTTATGAAAAAGGAGTTCGCCGCCTATTTTCCCGGCGAGCCCATTGTCGATCCCACCGTCCAGATCAAAAACAAGCTGGACGAGACCAAGGCCAAGAAAATCAAGTACGAGGACCTTTCCAACCCCTCGGCTCTTACCGTCATGGCCGCCTTGTCCAGCGCCGTTCCCGACGACCTGGTTGTAACCATAACCAGTTTCGATTTCAAGGGCGACAAGCTGGTCCTGAAAGGAGAATGCGAGGAACTGGACATACCCAACAAGGTGGCCAAGGAACTCGAGAAGGTACCCATATTTAAAAAGGTGGACCTTGGCAATGTAACTTCCGGTAAAGAAAAGAAATTCACCATAGATATCGACCTGAGGGAGAAGGGACGGCCATGAGCCTGGAAGCACGGGAAAAGAAATTCCTCGGCATCGGGGCTATCGCTTTTGTCTTGATAGTTGCCATCTGGCTTGTCACGGGCGGTGATTCCGGGACCAGGGGCGGAGATTCGAAAAGGGTCGCTCAAAAACAGGAGACCTTTCATAAGGACCTGAAGGATTACCTCGAGATCAAGGACTCGGTCGAAAAGATCGATCAGAGGCTGTCCAAAACTCCGGAGAATTTCGATCTGGCAGGAGAGCTCAACGAGATATTCGACTCCCTGGGAATCAAAAACGCCATCAGGAGCCTCAACCCCACGGACGCCGGCGCCAACGACTTTTACTCGGCCTCCTACGTGGACATTAAAATAGACGAGATATCCCTTGACGACCTGGTCAGCCTGCTGGTTAAGATCGAGTCGTCCGACGCCTTTATCAAGGTGGACAAACTCACGGTCAGAAGAAGGTTCAAGGACAACGCCCTGGATATAAATATCAGGGTCGCCGCCTACTCGGCCAAGCTCGAAGAGGCCCCTCCCAAATGAACGGCTGGAAAAGGATAGTGCTTGGCGGCCTCGGATACCTCCTCTTCTTCGTCGTCTCCCTGGTACTCTTCACCTTCTTAACCTTCGACCCCACCATGTTCGCGCCCCGCATCGAGCGGGCGGCCAAGGACGGCGGGATAACCCTTCAGATTCAAAAGATTTCCCTCAAGGGCCTCGGGGGCCTCGAGATGCGGGGAGTTAAAGTCTCCCCCGCGGCCAAGCCTCAGGAAGGCGAAGGGGAGGCGGCCGATCCACCGACTCCCATGGTCATCGACCGGCTCATTGTAAAGCCCAAGCTCACTACCCTGCCGGGCCTTTTAACGGCGGCCAGGGACAACAAGCCGCCCCGTATCGAGGCCGCCTTTTCCGCCCGGGTCGGGGAGGGCGAGATCGAATCGGGCTTTCTCTCCTTTTACGGGGAATCCCTTTCCGCGGAGGCCGAGGCCAAGTCTTTTCCCCTGGCTCGGGTCCCGCTCTCCGGGTTTGAAATCAAGGGCCTCAAGTTCTACGCCCCCACCTTGTCCGGCTCCATGGACGCCAAGGTGAAGCTGGAAATGGGAAACCGGAAAAACCCCGACACCTGGAACGGGGACGTCCAGCTGGACCTGAAAAATCCGGGCATAAGCGAACTGAAAAACGCGATTATCGCTTTTCCCGGACCGAAAATGCAAAGCGGAAACCTCAAGGCGAAAATCGACAGGGGGTTGGTAACGGTCAGTTCCCTTAAACTGGTGGGCGACGACATGCCCATGAACTTTACCGGGACCATCAAGTTAAACCCCAATTTCGCCGCGTCCATGTCTGAAATTAACGGGACCATCGAGTTCAGCGAGTCCTTCAAATCCAGGCTGGACCCCACCTTCGCCCAAATGCTTCCGCCCAAGAAAATCGAGTATAAAGGACCCATCGGAAAACTGGCCGCCTGGTAACGCCCGCTCGGATTCCATTAATTTTCGGCTATAAGAAACCGCCATACATTCCGGCATTTTAAAAAGGAACAATCGCGGACCATCGATTCAAAGAGCTTTCCTTGACATAAGGGGAGGCTTTAGTTACACTCGAATCATTCAGGGCGATTAGCTCAGTGGATAGAGCACTTGCCTCCGGAGCAAGGGGTCGCGGGTTCGACTCCCGCATCGCCCTTATATATCAATGACTTACAAGCATCCCTTAAAGTTGACTATCAAGGACTGAATGGGGACAAAAAGGGGAACAACCCCCCGGAAACCATAAACTTGTCAAGCGGTGCCTAGTGGGCTGCCCCGGCGACGCTACTGAAACGCTTTTCCAAATTCATCTTGATCAAGAAAGTACCTCAGTTGAGCGCCTTGCATATTCCGAGCTCGATGAATATCAAACCTATTCTCGTCGAACTCCGGCAGGTTCACGTCATTTTCGTCGAAAAACAAGCAATGGCTATACAACGTTCTAAGTTCAGCGTACCGTCTCGGCTCCCATCCCTTTTTATAGCCATACCAGTCGTCTATCAGCGCGCATTTCGTTCCACATGAATTGTCTCTCTCCAGTGTCACTTTCATTTCAAAATCAAAACAGAGATCGAACATCGTAACCCTGCATCTTCCGCCACGTTCTCTCATGCATGGCATTTGGACAGCTACAATGTCTTCGCCACTGTCAAAATAAAGCTCAGAAAAACGATGGTTTGTAATAACATCAATAACATTATAATTGGGCGCCTCATTTTCGATTTTTTCTCGTATTTGCCGTTCGGCTTCGTCTATCATGGCCGCCATCATCGGATCCTGGGAGGATATTTCCCTATTTATTATCCTGGATATGTTTTCATGCCTCAGGTGTTTGAAGATGATCCTCTTAAAAGGTTTCTCCTCCTCGGGACCCGCATTTATCAAGCTTTCATGGGAGTAAAATATATCTATTACCCCATTATAATTTTCACCATTAATATCCAGATTCCATTCACTCGGATGGTAGATCTCCAATGAGCCGGGTATAAGGCTTTTGTTTTCAATATATCCTATTAGAATGCGTATTGACGCGGCCACGATAACAGACAATACTAAAAAGATTGCGGCTATCGCCTTTTTCTTCATGACAACGGGCCTTTTCGCCGGCTTTCCGGCAATGCATTTAATTTTCCTCAGGGCGCATAATCCTAAAAACGGCAGTTGGTAATTCCGCCAGGGCTTCAAAGATTATATAATATCAGTTGTGTAGGTCAAATTCTGCAATTTCAGGTTGGTATCTCCATGAATTCTGGGGGAATTGTGGGGACAGAATTGTGGGGACAGCATCCTTATCTCGTTTGAACTGTGGACAATCGTATATGAGAACGACGGCGTAAAGCATGTCAGCTTGGAAGGCATTAATACGCGACCCTAAACCTTACTGAACTTTAAAACTTTTTAGTCTGGTTTGCACGTATCGACATTAAGCAGCCTCCTTGAGGGGCGTAATTTCCTCTGGTTTGGGGTCGGAATGGAAAGCGGGAGAAATTCGCAAAGCCTTGTAGAAAGCGCGTCGGAGCCGACCGACGCTTGGGGGGCCGCTCGGGTCCCACCACGGTTCGGCCTCGATCTTTTCCGCCTCCGGGACGCAAAGGGCAAGCAGGCCCAAAAGGCCGTAGGCGACCAGGCAGAGGTTGGCGTGGCGCTTGATGGCCGTGAACGACCTCTGGCGATAGTCGCCGAAACCGCCCGCCGTCTTCACCTCCCGGAACAACTCCTCGATCTTCCAGCGGCCCGAATACGTTTCCAGCGCCCGCTCCGGCTTCATCTCGACGTCGGTGGTGAAAAACACGTTCATTTTTTTGCCGGAGCGCCGGGGGAAAATGATGACGAGTATCGGCTTGTCGCCGAGGGTGGCGCTGGGGACCATCACCCCGACGAAGGCCTCGATGGTAACGGTCTTGCCGTAAATCCTGGCCTTGATTTTTTCGCGCTTCGATCTTTTCAACCACAGTTGTTGGGGGCCGTACTTTTTGCCGCGCTTGGGAGGACGGCCCGGCCCCTCTTCCTTTTGGGGAGTTCGTAGAGCGCCGCGTTCGAGCGGAGGCGGCTGATCAGGACCACCTCCCTGTCCCCGACCTCGACGCTCGCCAACTTGGCCTTGGCGTAGAGGTTGTCCACTACCAGGACCAGTCTCCGAGCGGGCCAGGAGAACCTTTTTATCATCATGGCGGCCAATTCGATCTTGGTTTTGAACTCCCATCCCTTGGGGCAAAACTTTTCCTGGACGAAGAGCAGCGCCGAGAGGAGGACTGGTGAACGCTATTTTTACATGGTGGAACATGGCTAAAAAGTTCAAAGTTCAGTAACATAGTCTCCAGTATTATAAATCAAACTGGCTCAACTTTTCCAGAACCGACTGTAATTCCAACGAAAACTCACCAAACTTTGGCCTTTTGCTAATACGATCGAAAAATAAGCCGCCTAGAATTTAACATAAAGTAGGCCCTCGCCTTATTTCTCGGGCCGATAAGGGGGGAAACTAAACTGAAAAAAAAAGGACCGGAAAAGCCAAGGATAAATTATGAAAAATAAAAGGATAATACAAGGATTGAGAACTATCTCGTCCATCGCCTCGGGAAGGCCGCCGGGCCAGGTCGTAATCCAATATTCCGACGCATGCAACGCCTCGTGCCCCCAATGCGAGCTTCGCGCCTCCAACCTTTTTCCCCGCTCCCGCGTGCCTCTTGACGATATTAAACGAGCCATCGACCGAGCGGCAAAAACGGGAGTCCGGGCCCTCAGCGTCACGGGCGGCGAGCCATTTCTTTTCCGGCGCGAACTGATCGAGATATTGACCTACGCCCGCGAGGCCGGCATACCTTACACCCGCACCGGAACCAACGGCTTCCCGTTCAGGAACTCGGACGGCCCGGGCTGGGAGAAAAGGATCAGAAACCTGGCCCGGGAATTGGCCGAATCGGGTGTCTATACTTTATGGATCAGCGTGGACTCGGCCGACGCCGGGACGCACGAAAAGATGAGGGGACTGCCCGGCGTGATCCGGGGCATCGAGAAGGCCCTGCCGATTTTTCACGAGCACGGCGTATATCCCGCCGCCAACCTGGGAGTCAACCGCAACGTGGGAGGCGAATGGAAGTCACTCGCGGATGGACGCCGGTGGCTCGGCGAGCGGGAAACCTACCTCATCTTCCGGAGGTCGTTTGCCGACTTTTACAATTTCGTCATCGGCCTGGGCTTTACCATGGCCAACGCCTGTTATCCCATGAGCTCGGGAGGTTTTGCCGACGGCCTCGATTCCGTTTACGGGGCCTCGAGCGCCGACGAGGTGGTGAACTTCTCGGACAAGGAAAAGGCCTCGGTCTTCGCCGCCCTGTTCGACGTCATTCCCGCCTTCCGGGACAAGATCAGGATATTCACTCCGCGCTGCTCGCTTTACTCCCTGATAAGGCGCCACTCGGGAAAGGAAGAGCCGGGCTACGCCTGCCGGGGAGGGATCGACTATTTCTTTATCAGCGCCGCGAGCGGCAACGTCTATCCCTGCGGTTTCCGAGGGACCGAGGACCTGGGAAAATTCTGGGAGATGAAACTGGATAAAAACGAAAAGCCCTCCTGCCGGCTCTGCGACTGGGAGTGCTTTCGGGACCCGTCCGAGCTATTAGGACCCATATTCGAGGCCAGGAACGACCCGGCCGTGCTTTTCCGGCGAGTGAAAAACGAGCCCGGCTTCATGAGGCTCTGGCTTTTGGACCTCGAGTATTACCGGGCCTGCTCGTTCTTCTCCGGAAGGGTAGCGCCCGATTATAAAAGGATGACGAGGGTCGCGAAAAGACAAGTCCGATCGGTCCGCGACCCAGGCCGGCCCCGGGCGCTTGGCGCCGCCGAGGCCCCGGCTTAAGGTCCGCGTAATATTGGCGGAGGCTCGCGCTCGAAGTTGGACAAGCCGCAAAGGAGATGAAATTATGAAAATCGATCTTCATTTATACTCGAAACTTTCCAAAAGGCCCTCGATCTGGCTGCTAAAAAAAATAGGCTGCGCCGAAAGTTACGCCGAGCCGGCCGAGCTTTACCGGATAGCCAGGTCCCGGGGCATGGACGGCGTGACCATTACCGACCATAACGCCATCGAGGGGGCCCTCGAGATAGCCCATCTTCCAGGCGCCTTCGTGAGCTGCGAGGTGACCACTTATTTTCCCGACGACAACTGCAAGCTCCACGTCCTTGTTTACGGGATTTCGGAGGAGCAGTTCCGGGAGATCGACAAGCTTCGCGCCAACGTGTTCGAGTTGGTATCTTATCTAAGAGAAGAGGGAATATTTCACGCCCTGGCCCATCCCTTTTACGCGGTCAACGACCGCTTGACCGTCGAAAGGGTCGAGCAGTGCGTCCTGCTTTTTAAGTACTTCGAGCTGAACGGGGACCAGGCCGCCGAGGTCAACGAGGCCATCAGGCGGCTTTTCTCGAGGATACCTATTTCCGAGATCGAGCGCATGAGTAACGTCCACGGCCTCGAGCCCGGTTTTGACGAGCCCTGGCGCAAGGTCTTCATCGGTGGTTCCGACGATCACAGCTCCCTTAACGTGGCCAACACCTTCAGCCAAGTGGAGAATGCCTCGTCGGTAAGCGAGTTTTTCCGCGGAATCGAGCGTGGAGAGGTATCGGTAGAATACTACAAACCGCCCGACCCGCTTTTGATGGCCCACAATATTTACGGCGTGGCTTACCAGTTTTACGGCCGGAAGTTCTCGCCCGGACGGATGAGGGAATACAGCCTGATACTGCGGTTCCTGGACGGGATGCTCCGGGCCGAGCCCCTCAAGGAGACGTCTTTTTTGAAGCGGGTTTACTTTAAGTTCAAGCGGCAGGTCAATCCTCCACCCGAGCCCCCGGGCAAGGCGACCCTTTCAGAGCTCATCCAATACGAGGCCCAGAAGAAAATTTCCTCCGACCCCGAATTGTCCCGTCTCCTCGACGAGGGGGAATCCTCATCGAGCGAGACCCACAAGGAATGGTTCGGCTTCGTCAGCCAGGTCAGCGACCGGATTTCGGGAAGACTCGCCCGCGACTTCAGGGACAGGCTGTCGGGGGCCAATCCCCTCGAGATGTTCGGCGCCCTCGGGGGGGCCGGGGCCCTCTACGCCACCCTGGCGCCTTATTTCATTTCCTACTCCCTGTACAGCCGGGGAATACGGTTCGCCGAGACGGTGGAAAAAAGGTTTCACGGAGACGCCACCAAACGCGTCGAGCCCAAGGTGGTGGTCTTTACCGATACCTTCGACGAGATAAACGGAGTGGCCCGCACCTGGAACAAGAACGTTCGTCTCGCCGCTCGCTCGGGCAAGAAGCTGACCGTGGTTACCTGCTCTTCAGCGGGAGGCCGGGAGGAGGCCGGACCGGGCGTTAAGTATTTCAAGCCCGTCGAGGTCTTCGAGACGCCCGAGTACCCCGAGCAAAAGCTTTTCATCCCTCCCTTCCTGGAGATGCTGAGGTATTGCTACGAAAACAACTTCACTCACGTTCACGGGGCCACGCCCGGCCCGCTTGGACTGGCGGCCCTGGCGGCGGCCAGGCTTTTAAAGCTTCCCTTTTACACCACTTATCACACCTCCGTGCCCGAGTACGCGCTATATCTTACGGGCGACCGCTCGGTCGAGGACCTTTTGTGGAGGTTCATCGTATGGTTTTACGATCAGTCGGACCTTATATTCTCTCCTTCCCTGGCGACCTCGAGGGGGCTCGTCAGCCACGGCGTTCCCGAGTACAAGCTCCGACTCATGCCAAGAGGAGTGGACGCCGAGGCCTTCACCCCCGCGAGGCGCCGCGAGTACCCGGGCCTTCCAGCGGGCAAAAGACTCCTTTACGTGGGCAGGGTCTCGAGGGAGAAAAACCTCGAGCTTCTGGGCAAGGCCTTTAAGATGCTCTCGGCCGCGGAAAAGGAAGCGCGCCTGGTGGTGGTGGGAGACGGACCTTACCTCAAGGAGATGAAGCGGGAAATGGAGGGATACCCCTGCTTCTTCACGGGCTATAAGGAGGGCGAGGAGTTGGCCTCGATCTACGCCTCATGCGACCTGTTCGTCTTTCCCAGCGCCACCGACACCTTCGGGAACGTGGTGCTCGAGGCCCAGGCCAGCGGCCTTCCCGTCATCGTCACGGACAAGGGCGGCCCCAAGGAGAACCTCCTGCCCGAGCGCACGGGCCTGGTGGTGGAGGCCAACGACGCGGGAGCCCTGTTCCAGGCCTCGCGCCGACTGCTGGCCAGCCCCGAGCGGGCCGAAGAAATGGGCCGAAACGCCAGGCTTTACGCCGAGACCAGGTCATTCGACAAAGCCTTTAACCGCTACTGGGACCTCTATAAAACCAGCCCACCCAACGCCTTCCCAAAAAAGGATAGCCAAAGCGGCGACGAGAACGGCTCGGAGTCCTTGATCAAAACTGCCTGATTGGAGAGCGGCTCGAGCTCACGGGCAAGTCGCGTTCTCCGATGGCGTCGCGTCGCGCCGTTGTTCGCCTTGAGTACGGTTTACAAAAAAGCCGCGGGCCGCGGCCTGACCCGATCCCGTCCCGGCTGGAGTGGATTGAGGCGCCGAGGCGCAATGTATGATTGAGGTTCAAACGCGAAAGGGACGCGGTTTTCCGCGTCCCCATGGATAATCGGCTGAAGTTATTTCCCTTTTCTGAGTTCCTGGAGCACGAGTTTGGCCACGGCCTTGAGGGTGTCGAAGACCCCCTGTCCGGTCACGGCGCAGGCCTCGAACTCGGGCACGCCCATGGGGTTGAGTTCGCGCCGGAGCTCGTCCATGGGGGTGGCGTTGGGCAGGTCCCTTTTGTTGTACTGGACCACGTAGGGAATTTTCTTGAGGTCGTAGCCGTGTTCCTCGAGGTTGATGCCCAGGTTCTCGAGGCTTTCGATGTTGGCCTCCATCCTTTCCTCCTGGGAGTCAGCGACGAAGACGACCCCGTCCACGCCCTTGAGGATGAGTTTTCTGGAGGCGTCGTAGAAGACCTGACCGGGAACGGTGTAAAGGTGGAAGCGGGTCTTGAAGCCCCGAATCTCGCCCAGGGAGAGGGGCAGGAAGTCGAAGAAGAGCGTCCTTTCCGTCTCGGTGGCGAGGGAGATCATCTTCCCCTTGGCCTGCGGGTTGGTCTTGTCGTAAATGTATTGCAGGTTCGTGGTCTTACCGCAGAGCCCGGGACCGTAATACACGATCTTGCAATTGATCTCGCGTGAAGAGTAGTTAATGAACGACATGTCTGGTTCTACTCCTTGATGAGCGGCGCTTTATTATTCACTGAAGAGGTTGTCGATGTCATCGTCGGTAATCTCGGCGAACGGCGACGCCCCCGCCGCGGCTCCCGCGGCCTCGGCTTCCGCTTTCTTCATCAAGTTGTTAAAAATTACCGTCAGCTCGTCGCTGGCTTTCTTGACCCGGAGCCGTACCAGTCCAAGACTGGAGCGGGCGTCGAATATGACCACCAGGATGACCCTCATGCCCACTATCGAGATATGAAGGTTGTCCCGCTCCCCCTCATGGAAAAGGATCGAGAACTCCTTTTCGCCGAGAAGCTTGGCGAGACCGCCCGTGGCCGCGATGTTTCCGGCGGTCAAGGAAGCAAGGCTGGTCGTGTCGAGGTTCTCGGTCTCGCCGTGGGCCGCTATCAACTGCCCGTTTTTATCCACCAGGAAAACGACCTTGGCGTTGGCGTCCTTGACCAGTTTTTCCAGAACCTGACTGATCTGGTGGAACTCCTCTTCATACATCACCATACCGGGGCCTGGCATCCTCGCGTCTCCTTATCTTTGCCTTTTTAATTTACAAGAAATTATTCAGTTAACATAGCAAACTAGATGGACAAGTGCAAACCGCCGCCCACCCCTCGATCAATCAGCCCTTCACGTTCACGCATTTTTTCCGGAGAAGCTCCCATTCACGGTCAACCTTTTCCTGGATGTCCTGCACCTGGTCCGGAGTAAGGTGGCGGAAACGCCCGTGACCCTTGAAATATTCCTCCACGGGCTTCCTGTTCTTAAAGTCCATGCTTAAATGATACTCCCTGTCGATCACCTCGTAAAGCGGGAAGATACCCGTCTGCGTCGCCAGCTTGCCGTACTCGATGGCCTTTTCCGCGGGAATGCGCCAGCCCGTCGGACAAACGGACATGACGTGCACGTAGGCCGGTCCAGGCGTCTCGACGGCCCTCTTGGCCTTTTTGTACAAGTCCAGCGGAAACGCGGAGTTGGCCGTGGCCACGTAGGGCACGTGGTGGGCGGCCGCTATCTCGGGCATGGGCTTTTTCCAGGTTTTCTGTCCGAAGCTTTCGCTGCCCGCGGGCGAGGTGGTGGTCGAGGCCCCGAAGGGGGTCGAGGACGACCTTTGAATGCCCGTGTTCATGTAGGCCTCGTTGTCCACGCAGAAAAAGGTCATGTCATGGCCGCGCTCGAGGGCGCCGGAAAGGGCCTGGAGACCGATGTCGGCCGTGCCCCCGTCTCCGGCCATGCCGATGACGTGAATTTTCTTTTGGGGAATGCGGCCTTTTTTCATGAGAATCTTGAGTCCGGCCTCCACTCCCGAGGCCACGGCCGCCGAGTTCTCGAAGGCCACGTGAATCCAGGGCACCTTCCAAGAGGTGGTGGGAAGAGGAGAACTGATGATCTCCATGCAGCCCGTGCTCATGGCCATGATAGTGTCCGGACCCGTGGCCTTGAGGATTATGCGCACGCTCAGCGCCTCGGCGCATCCCTGGCAGGCCCGGTGGCCGCTGGCAAGATACTCCTCCCTGGGAAGGGTTTTGGGATTAACCTTTTCCTTTTTCTCGGCTGTATCGTTCATTCGCGCACCCCGTAAATTTCATATTCGTCATCACGGCCGGAATCCACCTTCTCCCCGGCCAGTTTGGCCATCTCGATAAAGGCCTCCGGCTGCACGTCCCGGCCCGCGAGACCGACGATAAAGTCGACCACCTTGGGACGGTCGGCCATCGAGTAGAGTTGACTCCGTAGCTCCGAGGCCACGGGACCGCCGAAACCGAAGCTCAGCGCCCGGTCAATCACGATAAGGACCTGGGCGCCCTCGACGGCCTTCTTGAACTCCTCCACCGGGAAGGGCCGCCAGAGCCGAATCTTGACCAGACCAACCTCCTGGCCCGCGCCGCGCATCTCGTCCACCGCCACGCTGGCCGTCTCGCCCATGCTGCCCATGGTTATGAAAAGGGTCTTGGCCCCCTCGGTCTTGTAGGTCTCGACGGCCTTGTACTCCCGGCCCGTCAGTTCCTTCCACTCCTCCCAGGCCTTGAGGCAGGCCGGCTTGGATTGAACCAGGGCGTCCTCCTGGGCCATCTTGGTCTCCGTGAAAAGCTCGGGCATGGCGAAGGCCCCCATGGTGACCGGCTTGTCCGGATGGAGGGTGTGGATGGGCCTGAACTGGGGAAGGTATTTTTCCACCGTCTTCTGGTCCACGAACTCGATGGGCTCGATAACGTGGGAAAGGATAAACCCGTCCATGTTCAGGATGGTGGGAAGCATTACCCCACGATCCTCAGCCACGCGGAAGCTCCAGAACACGTGGTCGTAGGCCTCCTGCCCGTTCTCGACGAAGACCTGGACCCAGCCGCAGTCCCTTATCATCATCACGTCCGAGTGGTCGTTCCAGATCGAGAGGGGCGATGAAAGCGACCTGTTAACCAGGGCCATCACCACGGGAAGACGCATGGCCGAGGCGATGAACACTATCTCGCTCATGAGGGCGAGTCCCTGCGAGGCCGTCGAGGTAAAAGTCCTGGCCCCCGCCGCCGAGGTGCCGCAGCAAACGCTCATGGCCGAGTGCTCGCTCTCGACGAGGATGAACTCCGCGGACAGGTGTCCGTCGGCCACCAGCTCGGAGAGGTGCTCGACGATGTGAGTCTGCGGCGTGATGGGGTAGGCCGCGATGCAGTCAACGTCGCACTGGCCCACCGCCTCGGCCACGGCTATGGATATCTCTATTCCTACTCTGCCCTGGCGCATGTCACTCCTCCTCCACCATCTTGATCGCGTCCTTTGGACATATGTCCGCGCAGATGCCGCAGCCCTTGCAGTAATCCAGGTTGGCCACGTATACCTCGTCGTCCCGCTGGTAGATGGCCGCGTCGGGGCAATACATCCAGCACTGGGCGCACTTGATGCACTTCTCCTCGTCCACGATGGGACGCTGGCTCCGCCACGAGCCCGTCAGGTACTCCGAGGCGTTGCCCGGCTCGAGAATGACGCAGCCCACCTCGAGTTCCCTCCAGCCTATTTTATCCATCGGCTTGGTCATGGGTCACTCCTTGATTTCCGTCTCGTCAAAGGCGCGCTTGACCGCGTTCCAGTTGATCGAGGCGATCTTTCCGAAGCGCTGGTTCAGCGGTTCCTCGAGGCTCTCGAGCTTGACTATGCCCGTGGCCTTGACCAGGGCCCCCATCATGGCCGTGTTGGTAATGGGCCTTTTCAGCTCGTCCCAGGCTATCCGGGTGGCGTCCACCAGGGCGATCCTGGCCTTGAGCCCGTAACGCTCCCGAAGGGCCATAACGTCCTCGTTGGAATTGATGATAAGAAGGCCGTTCTCCTTAAGCCCGCTGGTGGGGTCCACCACGTCAAGGAGCTTGGGATCGAGGACGATGGCCGCGTCCGGACGCTTGACCTGGGCCCGAAGCCGGATGCGCTCGCCGTCGACGCGACAGAAGGCCATCACGGGCGCTCCCCGCCTCTCCGGTCCAAAGGCCGGAAAAGCCTGGCTGAAGCGGCCCTCCTTAACCGCGGCCTGGGCGACCAGCTCGGCCGTCGTGACCGCGCCTTGTCCGCCCCTGCCGTGAAACCTGATTTCTAGCATGTTACCGAGCCTCCCTGCTGATCTAAGACCGGAAAAGAAATCCAAGGCCCAGGGTCAAGATACATCCTTTTTACAGCCGAATACTCCGAAAAGAAGTGAGGAGGAAAAGCCCTCCTTAATGGCCGGCAAGGCCATGGGTCCCTAATCTCCGATCAACGCGGTAAAGATTTATATCACAAGCTCATGGCTCGCGCAAACGGCGCGTTAACTTTTTTCCCGCTTTCGGAAGATAAAAATTTGCCAAGGCGCGGGGAAAAAAGCCCTTTCCCTTGAAACCGGGCGTAAAGAGTTTTAATATCCTATATGCCGCTGGAGGGAAAATAAAGCCGCGCCCCGTCCGGCGCCCAGGCGCCATCCGCAAAAAGAAATTTTAGGCCGCGTCCGGGTCCGGGCATTCCGAAAAGGAACAATCACGATCGACAATGGGGTCTTCATTTATTCTCTTGACGGCGCGTTAAATAATGCGTTCGAGCGAGGTGTAAAATGAGCGAGTCAAGACGCGTTCCTCTTTTGATAGTGGGGGGCGGACCGGCGGGTTTGACGTCGGCCATTTACTCTTTGCGCTCGGGGATCGAGTGCGAGGTTATCGAGCGGGCGGTCCCCGGCGGCCAGGTTTTCATAGCCGACAGGATAGAGAATTATCCGGGTTTTATCGATCCCATAGCGGGATCGGAGCTTAGCGACCGCATGAAGGCCCAGGCCGAGCGCTTCGGCGCCAGGATCATTCAGGACGAGGTGGTCAAGGTCGAGGTGGAAGGCGACCTGAAAAAGGTGACCCTTCAGCGCGGCGGCCAGGTCGCGTGCGACGCCCTGGTGGTGGCCACCGGCTCGAGGCCCAGACAGCTTGGCATTCCCGGCGAGATGGAGCTGTGGGGCCGGGGCGTCAGCTACTGCGCCACCTGCGACGGCAACTTCTTTCGAGGTCAGAAGCTGGCGGTCATAGGGGGGGGCGACAGCGCCTGTCAGGAGGCGTCCATGCTCTCCCACCTGGCGAGCGAGGTGTACATCATCCACCGGCGCGACCAGTTCCGGGCCCAGGAGTACATCGTGCAGTGCGCCATGAGCGAGCCCAACGTGAAGGTCTTATGGGACACCGTGGCCGAGCGCGTCGAGGGCAAGGACGAGGTCAAGGGCGTGAGTATCAGGAACGTCAAGACGGGGGAGGAATCCCTGATCGAGGTGCAGGGAGTTTTTATTTACGTGGGTCTTATTCCCCTGACCGATTTCCTTCAAGGCGTGGTCGAGCTGAGCGGCGAGGGCTACGTGGCGGCGGGGGAGGATACCATAACCTCGGTACCCGGCATATTCGCGGCCGGCGACTGCCGCGTCAAGCCGCTTCGCCAGGTGGCCACGGCCGTGGCCGACGGGGCCAACGCCATAAGGTCGATGGAGATGTACTTCATCGAGCGGGGAATCTCGAGCAGGTATGTCTGATCAAGACAATGTCGTCCCCGGCTGGATCGAGTTTCAGCTCGGCGGGTCCCTGGCGGCCCTCGAGCTTTTCGCGGATTTCATGGACGAGATGGGCGCGGGAGGCGCGGTGTTCTCCGAGGACCCCGCGGGAGAGGAAGGGTCCCAGATGGTGACGGCCTTTTTATCCTCGGCCAAGGCCGGTCCCCAGACGATGAACGCGGTCAAGGACAAGGCCGACGAGCTTGGACGTCGTTTTCCCCTCGGCTGGCGGGGCCTTTCCGTGACCAGGGTCGAGGACCGGGACTGGGCCGAGGAATGGAAAAAGGGACTCGAGCCCGAGCGCCTCGAGCCGGGGCTGTGGGTGGTTCCCAGCCACAAGGACGTTCCCAGGGAGGCCGAGTCGGAGAAGGTGCTCCGCATAGACCCGGGCATGGCCTTCGGCACCGGCGCCCATCACACCACCAGGATGTGCGTCGAGTTGGTGGCCAGGGCGGCCATGGAGGGCGCGACCTCGATGCTGGACATTGGGACGGGCACGGGTATACTGGCCATGACGGGGATTTTATTCGGAGTTAAAAAGGCCTCGGCCGTGGATATAGACCCCACGGCGCTTAGGACGGCCAAAGAGAACGCCCTGGCCAACGGGCTTTCGGCGAGCATCGAGTTCGGGAGCGGAATATCCGACGCTAATGAAACGGTACCCGGCGGTCCTTTCGACCTCGTCTCGGCCAACCTCTTCGCCGAGGCCCTGGCCGAGCTTATGCCCTTTATGGCCCGCCACCTCCGGCCCGGGGGCAAGCTGGTTTTATCGGGGATAATCAACGAGAGGGAAGAATTGGTTGACCGCTCGCTTGCAAATTCGCGTCTAAAGGTAGTAAAAAGGCTTAAGGAGGAAGGATGGACGGCAATCCTGGCAGAACGATAAAGAAAAAGCGGATCAAACATCGCTTTTTCGTTTACCCCTCCCGCGTGGAGTTCAGTGGACGCGAGATTCCTCACGTGACCATCGACCATGACACGGCCCATCACATACGCAACGTGCTCAGGCTGCAGGCGGGCTCGATGGTTTCCATTTTCGACGGCAGCGGCCGCGAGTACGAGGCCGAGGTCACCCAAAGCAAGCCCTCCGGGGTCAAGGTCAAGGTAAGCAGGGTCACCTCCCCCGCGGTCGAGTCTCCAATAAAAATCAACCTGGCCCAGTCCCTCATCAAAGGAAACGGCTTCGACAAAATTCTGACCTCGTGCACCGAGCTTGGCTGCGCGCGCTTCACTCCTCTTTTCACCTCGCGGACCGCCGCCAGGCTGAGCAAGACGGCCGCGGCCGACAAGGTTAAAAGATGGGAAAAGATAGCCGCCGAGGCCGCGGCCCAGTGCGGAAGGGTCAAGGTACCGGTCGTGGACATGCCCCTGGATTTCGAGGATTTCCTCGAAAAGCGAGACGAGTCCAACGGGATCATCCTTTGGGAAAAAGGAGGCTCGGGACAACTGGCCCAAATAAGGGAGGAAACGCAAAAGAACCTGCCCTTCGTGCTTCTCGCAGGGCCGGAGGGGGGCTTCTCCCAGGCCGAGGTCAAAATGGCCATGGACGCGGGTTTCCACATCTGGGGACTGGGACCGAGAAAACTCCGGGCGGAAACGGCCGGGGCCACCGCCATCAGCGTTCTTCAATTTATTCTGGGAGATATGGGGTGAGCGACGGGGCTTGAACCCGCGACAACCGAGGCCACAACCCGGTGCTCTACCAACTGAGCTACGCCCACCACGGATAGAAAATAGGGACGAGCCATGGCCCGTCCTTTTTTTATTATAGCCGGCTTTTCGGCGGCGTCAATTCCGGGAAACCCCGCCCCGCCCAAAAGCCTTGGCCGCGAAGAGAAAGAGGATGAAAAGGACGCCGAACAGGTGGTTCCATATACCCACTCGAAATCCCGGCGGCTCGTAGGACAGTCGGTAGCCGTGTTCTCCCTTTTGAATTTCGACTCCCTTCAGAAGGTCGGCCACCTTGTAAATCTTTATCTCTTTCCCATCCCGAAACGCTCGCCAGCCGGGGAAATAAAGGTCCGATATTATGGCGAAGCCTTCACCCTCGGAAGAAGCGTGAAAGGTCAGCCCGTCGTGTTCGACCCGGACGCCTTGGACCAAGACCTCGGCCATATCTCCAGGCTTGGCTCCCGGGACTTTAAAGGTCCCGCTCGTCATGTCGTCAGCGTCCCGGCCGAAGTCCCCTGCGCGGGGCTTTTGATCCACGATCTTTTTGGCGCCGAACACCCTGGGCTGAAATGATGGGACCTCCCTTATCTGAAAATCCCCGTCATGGATGGGGTCCGGGTAAACTCCGGCGTTCTTGGGAGGAACGGTTGGAAGGCTCCAGACCCCGAAGTCGCAGGTCACGTCGTCGCGAGGTCCGGGCAAGGATGACAGGAGAAGGTCCCCGCCCCCGGGAGCAAGTTTAAGAGGTATCCAGCGCTTGTCCCGGTCCGCTCGAATGAGCCGGGCAAAGGCGAGGGATTCTCGGCCGTCCTTTGTCCGGACGGCGCCCAGCATGACCCCGTCGGCCCCCTCGCAGGTGGACGCTCGCTCGATAACGCCCGCCTCCATGAAAATCTTCCCGCCCGCCGAGCAGGGCAAAGCCGCCTCGATGAGGGCGGGAGCGTGTTCGATGACTCCCTTTCTGGCGACCCCGCGAAGAGCAATCTCGGCGAAGGAGATCATGCCCGGAGCGCCCGTCAGCGCCCGTGTTTTTTGGGGGTCCAAATCCATCGGCCTGGAGCCCGGCTCTCCGTACGAAAGAACGTAGCGGACGTTTAGAAGGCCAAGCAGGGAAGGATTGATTTTGTCGAAGTCGAGGTCGAAATAGAACTTCCCGTCGGCGAGGAAATGGTTCATGGTTTCCTCTCCGGACTCGCATCCGTTGGCGCCCGCCATCATGAGGGCATATTCATCGACGTAGAGCGGGTTGTAATCTCGAAGGTCCATGAGTCCCCACAGTCCCGCCAGGTTGGGATGGAGCGCCCTCTGGTCCGCCCCCCAAATCCTGAAGGGACCATCGCCGCCTCGAGACTGGATGAGTTTGACCTCGGGAGAGGCCTCGAGCTTGAATGCCTCAGGCCCGAAAACGGGAACGGCTATGGCGAAGTACCCCGCCAGCTCGAGTCCCGTGACGAGTACAAGGGATGGGCCGAGAGCCATGGTCCATGACGCTCCCCTCTTTCTCGCCAAATAAACAAGCAAGGCAAATATAAAATAGCCGAAAAATATGGCGGCAAGTCCGATCGCGGCAAGGGAAGTCGCCATTACCTGGCTTCGAAAAATAAAGGCGTGTACCCCGGTCCAGGCCAGGACGAAAAGAGCGATCTTGGCGCCAAGCCGCCTTTTTCCCGGAAGCTTTATGGCCAGGTCCAGACCCATGCCCGCCAGCATGCAGACAAAGAAGGCCACAAAAGGCTGAATGTAGCGGAAGTTCTGGAAATACCTTATCAAGGGAAAATCGAGAAGAAGGTTGAAAGGCGGCGCGGAGAAAAGCATTCCCGCCGTGACCAGGGCCCCGGCGGCGTGGAAAAGACCGTCCCTCGAGAGCCTTTTAGGAGCGCTGAGACCGACCAGGGCCAGGGTAAAAACCGGAACTCCCCAATAAGCCGGGACCAGGGTAAGCTGTTCCATGTTCTCGAAGGACAAGGTCGGCGCGTTGAAAATCCAGTAGTCGAAAAGTGGCGTGACCAGGCCAATGGCCGAGGAAATGGGAACGTGCAGCCGACCCAGTCCCTCGGGATGAAAGTGCCAGGCCCGGGCGTAGAACTCCGCGAATTGCCACATGCCGCTGCAGGAGAGAAAAAAGGCGTACGCCGTTAGCGAGCCGAGAAGTAGAAGCCTTCCAAGCGCCCATTTAAGGCCTCGGCCTTTGTCCGACATTCCCGCCGACGCGAGATAAACGGCGTAGAACATGACGATAAAGCACATAAACGCCGTGGACTCAGGGCTGTTGTCCATCACGTGTCCCGTCAGAATGTAGCCGGCCGAGTTGGCCAGGGTGGCCTTCCTGAAAAGCCGCCGCTCGAGAAGAAGGAGCAAGGGAAAGAGGTTGAGAACGTTCACGTCCGGCAGGTTATGGAATTCCCGGAAAAAGCCGCATAGCATGAAGCCCACCGCGCCAAAAAGGGAGCCGAAAAAGGAAATCTTGCCGTCGCGAGCGAAGAGAAAAAATAACAGCCCGGCCAGAAAAAGCCTGGAAAGAAAATAAAGCTCCCAGCCCCAGTTCGAATTTATAATATAGGCCATTATCCTGAGCGGATAATCCACCGTGCCGAAGGTGGGCGCCACGTGTGGCGCTCCAAGGCCGCGCGTGTGGTCCCAAAGGGGGAAACGACCCGACTGGAAAGCGTCGATGGCGAACTGGTCGCCGGTATAAAAGCTGTATACGGCAACGGGGTCCCAGATAACCTGCCGGGCCAGCCCCTGTCCGTGAACGTAATGGATAAAGGTGGCCAGGAAAAGAAAAAGCGCGAGCAACGCCGCCGCGGCCGCGGTTTCCCTGAGGCTCAGTCCTTCCTTGGTGGGCGAGGTGGGCATATCCTTAAACGACCGATTCCGCGCGGCTTTTGTTCCGGTGGGTCATTTCACGATTACCCCGGCCGATGAGAGGGCCTTCTCGAGCGCCGCCAGGGCGGGCGACTCCATCGGCAGCTCGGTAAGAGGACGTCCTTCCGCGTCGAACCGGGCCACCATTTCATCCTGGGGCAGGGTCCCGAGGATGGACGTTCCCGCCCTCTCCAATCTGTTCCTCGCGGCCTCGAGCGAGGATGAAGGCTTATTGAAAAGAACTCCCAACGGCTCGATCGAACAAACGCTTCTCAAGGCGTCACCGATGGCCAGGGCCGCCTCAGCTCCTCGCAGGGAGGCGTCGGTCACGATAATGGGACAATCCACCCGCCGCGTCACCTGCCGCGTCACCTGCTCGATGCCCGCCTCCGCGTCTATCACGATGTAGTCGAAACCTTGAGACAACTCCTCGATGGCCGCCCGAAGAAGGGAGTTGACCGGGCAAAAGCATCCGGGACCCTCCGCCCTTCCCATGACCATGACCGCGTAATCGGGAAGCTCGAGAAGGGATTCCATGACCAGGTAGTCTATGGACATGGAAAGCCTTTCCTTGTCCGAGTCGCTTTGGGCCGAGCGCGCGCCCCGGATGACTTCGTCTCGAACCTCGCCGATGGTGCGGGGAGACCCGAGCCCGAGAGCGAAGACCAGGCCCATGGCCGGATCGGCGTCGATAAGGAGCGTCTTGATACCGGCTTTTCCCGCCAGGATTCTGGCGGTCATGGCGCTGCACGCGGTCTTGCCCACGCCTCCCTTTCCGAGAAAGGCGATCACCCGGGCCCGGTCATGGCCGGCGCCGATTTCACTTTTCAGTTCCAAAATGTTGCCTTGCGACGAGAATTTCGCATGACGGTCGATTTTCATTATTCTTCCGGCCAAGCGCGTTGTCAATTAGGTCTTCATTACAAATTAAAAAACGTCTTGAAACCGATAGGCAATTCTGGCATCATAATGTGTTAAACGCCGAGCCGATCATAAAGATCGAAAATCGGAGATTGGTAAAACGGTTTTGCTTTAGGCATGAAAAATATTGGCTGGAAGCGAATAAATACAACAAGCAGGCAGAAAGGAGCGGGCAGATGGGCGGTAATCTTATTGAATTCACTAACGATAATTTCGAGGCCGAGGCCCTTCAATCGGACAAGCCGGTACTGGTGGACTTTTGGGCCGAATGGTGCGGTCCGTGCCGCATGGTGGGACCCACGGTCGAGGAACTGGCCGAGGAGTACGCGGGCAAGGTCAAGGTGGGCAAACTCAACGTGGACAACGCCCGTGAGGTTGCGGCGAAATACGGCATTCGCAGCATTCCCACCTTGATGATTTTCAAGGGTGGCCAGGTGGCCGACACGGTAATCGGGGCCCAGCCCAAGGATTCCCTGAAGGCGTTCCTGGATAAAAACCTTTAATATTTCTGAGGTTCACTGACATATTAGAGGAAACGGGCTATTGACCTTACGCGCCCGGCTGGGGACCAGCCAAGCCGGGCGCGGACTTTTTTCCCTTTCGTGTTATAATTTCCATTCTTTGGCGCCACAAGGCGCCGGCATTTTTTCTTGTACCAAATAGGAGGAGATATGGCTATCGAGCGCACTTTGGGGATTATCAAACCGGACGCGGTCGCCGCCGGGACCGCCGGAAAAATCCTCGCCATGTACCAGGAGGCCGGACTTAAGGTCGTGGCCATGAAGATGATTTACCAGACCAAGTCCCAGGCGGGCGGGTTTTATATCGTTCACAAGGAAAGGCCCTTTTACGGCGAGCTTTGCGATTTCATGAGCTCGGGTCCTTGCATCCCCGTCGTGCTGGAGGGCGAGAACGCCATCGAGGCCAACCGCAAGCTCATGGGCGCGACCAACTCGAAGGAGGCCGCGAAGGGGACCATCCGCAACCTCTACGGCACGAACCTCCAGAACAACGCCGTTCACGGCAGCGACGGCCCCGAAAGCGCGGCCTTCGAGATCGGCTATTATTTCTCCGCTCTCGAGATAGTCGGCTGAAACGGGGGACTGGAAGGCCCCGTCCGTCATGGCTTATGTCCTCGATCTTTCGCCCTCCCAGCTCGAGGCGTGGGTAAGGGAACGGGGATTCCCCAAATTCAGGACCGACCAGATACTCGACTGGATCTATAAGAAAAACGAGAACGACCCCCAGCGCATGTCCAACCTGCCGGCCGGGCTCCGGCAAGAGTTGGCGCTTAACATGGGGCCGCCTCCCGCGCGGGAAAAGGACCGAGCCTCCTCATCGGACGGAGCCGTGAAAATCCTGCACGAGCTTCGCGGCGGGGCCCTGGTCGAAAGCGTTTACATGCCCGAAAAAGACAGGGCGTCCCTTTGCGTTTCCACCCAGTCGGGATGCAGGATGGCCTGCCGCTTCTGCGCCACCGGCGCCGTAGGCTTCACCAGGGACCTTTCGCCCTCGGAGATCGTGGGCCAGGTCCTGGCCGCCAGGGCCATGGACCCGAGGATAAACTCCATCGTTCTCATGGGCATGGGTGAGCCGCTGGACAACCTGGAAAACGTCTTAGCCGCGCTCGAGATACTCGCCGATCCCCGCGCCCTGTCCTTCCCCGCGAAATCCATAGTCGTGTCCACGGTCGGGCTGCCCGAGGGCATTACGGCGCTGGCCGACTCGGGCCTTGGCGTCGGCGTGGCCTTGTCCCTCCACTCCGCCCTGGCCCCGACCAGGGAATACCTCGTGCCCGCGGCGAAAAAACACGGCCTCAATGAAATCAAAAAGGCGCTGAAAGATTATCCCTTGCCGGGCAAAGAAAAGATCACCCTCGAGATCACCCTGATCGGCGGGGTGAACGACTCGGCCGATGAGGCCATGGCCGTCGCCAAATGGGCCCATGACCTGCCCGTCAGAATCAACCTTATCCGCTTCAATCCTTCGCCTGATATAAATCTTCGGGCCCCATCCGAGGAGGCGGTGCTGGCCTATCAGGCCGCTCTCCGCGACAAGGGTTTCCTCGCCTTCATAAGACGCCCTCGAGGCCGGGACGTGATGGCCGCCTGCGGCCAGCTCCGGGCACGGGCCATGAAGGAATGAAAGTTCTCCTTTACTCTCCGCGTCGAAACAATTCCTTGACCCCGGATTGAAATCCCGAATTGAATGCTTACGTTTAAGTAAAGGCGTTCAAAGACCGCCTTGGCGTAATTAATAAAATGGAGTTTGAGTTCGACTCCCGAGTTGAATCGAGCAAAGGGAGGTCGGGTAAGATGCGATTAAAGTTATTGGTAACGATGGGAGTAATCATGGCTATAATGTCCTGCGGAAATAACGCTGAGAAAAAAGACGCCAATTACGAGACGGCCGTTTTCGCCGGCGGCTGTTTCTGGTGCATGGAGTCTCCGTTCGAAAAGCTTGAGGGCGTCAAGGAGGTGGTCTCCGGCTACACGGGCGGTGACAAGGACAACCCCACTTACGAGGAAGTATGCTCGGGCCGGACCGGCCATTACGAGGCCATCGAGGTCACCTACGATCCCAAGGTGATCGGCTATGAAAAACTGCTCGAGGTGTTCTGGCGGCAGATCGACCCCACCGACGGGGGAGGCCAGTTCGTGGACAGGGGAAGCCAGTATAAGTCCGCCGTCTTTTACAAGGACGACGGGCAAAAAGCCAAGGCCGAGGCCTCCAAAAAAGCGCTTGACGAGTCGGGCCTGTTCTCGAAGCCGGTGGTGACCGAGATATTGCCGGCCAGGGAGTTTTTTCCCGCCGAGGATTACCATCAGGGCTATTACAAGAAAAGCCCCGTCCGCTACCGGATGTACAGGTCCGGCTCCGGCCGGGACCTCTTCCTGGACAAGACCTGGAGCGGTCCTCAGTGCCCCCTCAAAATTCCACCGGCCGACAAACAAGCGGCCGAATATAAAAAGCCGGGCGACGAGGAGCTCAAGAAAACCTTAACCCCCCTTCAGTACAAGGTGGCCCGCCAAAACGCGACGGAGACGCCCTTCCAAAACGAGTACTGGGACAATAAAAAACCCGGCATCTACGTGGACGTGGTCTCGGGCGAGCCTCTTTTCAGCTCGTCGGACAAGTTCGACTCGGGCACGGGCTGGCCCAGTTTTATAAAGCCCCTGGCCGCGGACAACGTGGTGGAAAAGGAAGATAAAAGCATGTTCATGGAGAGGACCGAGGTCAGAAGCAAGCACGGGGACTCCCACCTGGGCCACGTTTTCGACGATGGTCCCGGCCCGACGGGCCAAAGGTACTGCATCAACTCGGCCTCCTTGCGGTTCATCCCCCTCGAGGACATGGAAAAGGAGGGTTACGGCCAGTACATAAAGTACGTCGAGAAAAAGTAGTCACCTATTCGCCGCGGATCGATCTGGATAAAGGCCGGCTTTCAATTTAATTGATTGTTCCGCGTTATCTGTATTGTTTCTCAATATCGGCAATGGGTCATATGGACAAGTGGACCTTAATAATATAAACCGCGCGGCTACTCCAAGAACCTAATAGTTATTTGACACTTACAACCGCGCGGCAAACTGGGAATCGATATCCTCACGCGGCACGGTTGTTGCTCTTGAATTACGCGGAGGATGGTCATGGATATTTTGAAAGTACTGGATCGGTTGCGTGATTTCGAGAACAAGATGCGCGACATGTACGACTGGTTCGCCGCGTGCTTCGAGGGAGAGGACCCCGAGGCGTCCATCTTTTTCAGGAAAATGGCCAAGGAGGAAAAATCCCATGCCGATATCGTTTCTTTCGAGATAAGCCTGGTGATGAAGGACAGGAGGTCGTACGCGGACATAGAATACGACGTTTCCGAGATCGACAAGGTTTGCGAATGGGCCGACTCGATCATGGAGGTCCGGCCGGGACCGACCCTGCATGAGGCGCTCAATATCGCGGTCGAGTTCGAGCGCGACGCCCTCGAGCATCATTACCGCGCCGCCATGGAGCAATCCAATCCTCAGATGGAAAAGCTTATAAGGTCGCTTGGCAACAAGGACGTTCTCCACTACGAAAGGCTCATGGATTTCGTCAAAGCGCGGGGAGAGCGTCTTTGCAACCCGAGGATGGCCGCCTCGGGGTGACAGCCTTGAGGCGGACCCGTCCGCTCGAGCCGGCGTCGGCCATTCCCCGTATTGTCACGATCAGCCTCGCCTTTATTCCGGGATATACTCCATGGCCACCTCCGGGCAGGTGAGGGGAGACTTGTATTTGGTGCAGTTGAGGCATCCCACAAGTATCTTCTGGTAGAGCTTTTCCTTGCTGGTTTCCTTGAACCCGAAGTTCTTGAAATATTCAGGGTAAAAGGTGAGCACCACCAGCCGGTCGGGCTCGTACAGGCTGAGAAGCTCGAGCATGTGTTTAAGAAGCGCGGCCCCTATGCCTTTTTTCTTTTCCGCGTCTTTCACGCTGAAGCTGATGATCTCGAGGCATCGGTCGGGGTGGTCGGGATTGACCAGGGGAAGGGCCTGCCAGGAGATGACGCCCTTGATGCCGCCGTCGTCATAAACGTGGAAGCGGTCGAAGTGCATCCAGATATCCTGGAACGACCGGGGCAGGACCTCGGTGGGGTTCTCCTTGATAGTCTCGTAGATCGCGTGGACGTCGTCCAGGCGAGCGAGCCGTACTTTGGAAGGGTCGGCCATCTTCGCGTCTCCTTAGAGAGTGAACTCGATTTTTCCGCGGACGTTGGACTTGCCGGTGTTGCCAAGACCAAGGCCCAGGGTGCCGTCCTTATATCCCCTTAAGTTGGTCGCCGTCAAGTCGTGGCCGCTAAAACGCCTCGAGGCCAACTCCGCGCTCGATATTGCCTCTGCCCCGGCGCGGCCTTCTTTATAGTTCCTCGGGGTCCTGACCTTAGTGCCCATGACCCGGTAAAAGAGCCGCTCTCCCGACTCTTTCCTCAGCTCGTTAAGCCGCGTGTAGGCGGAGAAATACTCGAGACGGCCCGTCCGTCCCCGGCGGCTGACCTTTAACAGGCGGTAGCCGCAAGGGTACTCGGCCGTCGCGGGCGTCTGCATGGCCGAGGTATAGGCGTCGTCGGCCGCTCTTCCGGCGAAGACCTTCTTCGGGTACTGGTCGAAAAGGGTCCCGTGATGATGGCCGTAGCATACGAGCTTGACGCAGGAGTGGCGGGCGAATATGTCCTGGAGCGCCATTCGAGCCGCGCTCATCATGGGCGTGAAGTCAAACATTATTCTGCTCACGGCGTGCATGACCGGAGGCGTCTCCCGGATGGACCAGGGGCAGTGGTGAAGGCCGGCGATGACGGCCTTGCCTCTCGAGTCGGACAGGACGTCCTCCAGCCAGTCGAGCTGGTCCTGACCCATGCCGATGTGGTCGTAGGTGGTCATGACCGAGTCGAGGGCCACAATCCGGAGCCAGTCGGTCACGTCCTTGAAATAGTGCATCCGTCCCCGGGGAGGACCGTAGCCGGAGTAGCACTCGGAAACCGCCTCGCGGTCGCTGGCCGACATGTCGGGCGCGAAGTCGCTCCAGTACATGTCATGGTTGCCGATAGCCACCATGCACCGCTCATTCAAGGGCGGCCCGAGAGAGTCCATGCCCGCCTTCAGTATCTCGGCCTCCTCGAGGCGGCCCTCGTCCGCCAGGTCGCCCGTCATGAGCACCGCGTCAACGGGAAGATTGAGATAATGCTTGTCCGACTCTTCATCGCGCGAGAACACGTCGGAAAAAAACTCGACCCGATGACGCCCGCTCGCGATCTGGTCCATCACGTCCTTGTAGAGCCTCTGGCTGTCCTCGCCCGAGAAGTGGCCCGCGTACCGGCCGAAGCCAGAGGATTCCTCGGTGCTGACATGAGGGTCCGACACCACCGCCAGGACGGCTGAGTCGCCATGGCCAAGCCAGGGCGCCATGCGCGGGTCCAAGACGGACTTGGCGGGCACGATCGATCTCGAGGCGGACGCGGCGAAAAATGTCCTGTCCTTTCCAGCCCCGGTTCGGCGGGCGGGAGCGGGAGGCAGGTCGCGGAAAAAGCTCTTCTCCACCATCTCGAGCATCCGGGTCTGGACGAAGCGGGACTCGATCTCGACCTGGCCGCCTCCATTAACCTTCAAGTCCAGCGTCCGGGCGCCGCAGGGGAAGCGGATGGGAGAGCAGGTGGTCACGGCCAGCGCGGAGGACCCCGGGATAAAGGCGGCCCGGTTGTCCATGTCCTTGCCGGTTAAGGCGAGCACGACCTGGGGGTTGGCGCGAATGAGCCGCGTCACTTCATGCAAGTCCCTCGAGTCGAGCGTCAAGTCCTCGGGTCCCTCCCGAGGCAGGATCGAGGGATGCATGACCAGGACCGTCGGGACCGAGCCGTTTCGAGCCAGGTCGTCCGCGAGCCACTCGAGCTGGGCCCGCCGCTCCCGCAGCCGCTCGGTCAGCTCGGCCACCAGGTATGTGGCCGACGAGTCCAGGTGAATGAAATGGAAGCCGCCCGCGTCGTGGGAATAGTATCCCTTCCCGCCGCCAAAGCCCGGGCCCGAAAGCTCCCTTAAAAAATCCTCCGGCCCCATCCCGCCCGCCATGGCGTCCCTTCCTCCAAGGGTGGGATAGAAAGGAATGCCAAGGCCCCTGGCCCAGGAGGCCGCCGTTCCAAGCTGGGCCGCGCCCTTGTGGCCCCGGCTGGAGCGGACCAGGTTTCCGCCGTGGAGAATCAACTCGGGGAGACCGCCCTCCGACTTCCGGATGATCCTGATAAGGTCGTCGGCTATCCGATAAGCCTCGCCGTAGAGGGCGCCATGGTTTTGGTAGCCCGAGCGGGAGGCGGTCAGGTCCTTGAACCTCTCGGACAGGCTAAGCTCGTACGATCCCCTATCCTCCGGCCCATCCGATCCGCCCTTGGTCTCGAGCCAGGGCCTTATGGGGTCCTCGTCCGTGAACATGGTGTCGATAAAATGGGTGACCCTGACAAAGGCCGGCCGCAAGGATGCCCGGGTTCGGAAGGAAAGGGCAAAGCTTCCTCCCGCCGCCGCGGCCATGGCCCGGATAAAACGTCTTCTGTCTCCTAGATTCGAGTGGATCATGATCTCCCCTGAAGCTTAAAGGATGATCCCTTATTGGGACACAACCTATTTTATATCATAACCGGCGGCGCCGCTCGAAAGGATACCCTAAGATCGATCAGGCCTCCGTGGGGGCTGGAGGTCTTTCGGTTTTCAAACGCCCCTGGCCATTTGACAGCCGGTGAAAGCGCGTGCCAGAATTTTCAGATTATGGGCGGAAAGATATTGGTTACCGGCGCGACCGGCCTGCTTGGCGGGAACCTGGCCCGTCTCCTGGTGGAGGACGGACGTGAGGTCCGGGCCCTTGTACGGGAGAACTCGAACGCCATAGCCCTCGAGGGGCTTGAGGTGGAAAAGTTTTACGGCGACGTCCGGGACATGGGGTCGGTGGAAAAAGCCGCGGCCGGCGTCGAGGAAGTGGTTCACTGCGCGGCCTCGGTGAGCCAGTGGCGGCCCAACCTGCCCTGGATGCGGGACGTCAACGTCAAGGGCACGGCCAACGTGCTCGAGGCGGCGCTGAGGGCCGGCGTAAAAAGGGCCGTCCACGTAAGCACGGTGGATACCCTGGGGCTTTCCTCCCTCGAGCGCCCGGCCGACGAGAGTTGGGAACACGAGAGCATGGCGGCCTTCCGTAACCCCTACGTTGACACCAAGTACGAGGCGGAAAAGGAAGCCCTTCGCGTCCACCGGGAGGGACTAGACCTGGTGATAGTAAAACCGACCTATATGATCGGGGAGTGGGACGTCAAGCCCAGCTCGGGCCAGATGATCGTCGAGGTGGCAAAAGGGCGGGCCCTGGGGTATCCTGGCGGAGGCAATAATTTCGTCGACGTCCTGGACGTGGCCCGGGGAATTACCCTGGCCATCGAGAAGGGGAAATCGGGCGAGTCCTATATCCTGGCCAACGGTGAGGGGAACCTGACCTACAAGGAGATGTTCACCCGCATAGCCGGGGTGGTGGGGGCCCGTCCTCCCATGTTCCCCATACCCTACGCCCTGGCCCTGGGCGCGGGATACCTTTTGGACGCGGCGGGAAGGGTCTTCGGGCTCGAGCCCGACGTCAACTCGGTGACGGCCAGGATGGGCTTCGCGGCTCATTACTTTACGCCGGCCAAGGCCGTAAAGGAACTGGCCATACCCCAGTCGCCCATCGAGCCGGCCATCGCCCGGGCTTACGACTGGTTCAAGAGGCATGGAAGGTTATAACCTTTTGGAGGATTGACCCCGCCTCGAGGCGGGAGGGGAGGATGCTACATGGTCAGGCGCCTGACTCCGGTTTTCATGGTCTTCGCGCTGGCCCTTTCAGGGTGCGGCGGCAGCAAAAAGGAAGTGGTCGAGACCCCGCCCTTCGAGCTTAACGAATGCCCGGTCGCTCGGCTGGAGATTAGTCCGTCGCGGGTTGACGATCCTTCCAACGTCATCGGCTCGGACCGGGAGACTTCCTTTTCCGCCTCGGCCTACGACCGGGAAGGGCGGCCCATCGAGCGGGACTTGACGTGGAGCTTCGTTTATCCGGACGGGGACGACGGGACCAGGGGCGGCGCCGGCCACTCGATCATAGTGGAGAGCGGTGGCCGGGCGACTTTCAGGGCCGGGGGCCTGGCGGCGGGTACCTTCAACGTCATGGTCCAGGACCGGGGCTGCAACCTCTACACCGATGAGGAACCCCAATACGCCGAGGCCATCGCCAGGGTCAAGGTTTACAGCCGTCCCGGCGACCCGGCGGCCTGCGGCAAGATGCGGGTGACCTACGGTGACGAGCTCGACCGCATGGGGGACGAGCTGATAGCCAGCGCCAAGGTAACCCTTATCTCGGAGATATCCGCCCGGGAGAAGCTGCCCTCTTCCTACAAGGTGAGGTTCTTTTTCAAGGACGAGGCCTTTCCCAAGAAGCGTCCCCTTTACCGTGACGACTCGGTGGTTCGGATCGAGGGCATGCCCATGGGCTACAAATCCATTTTGCCCATATATCTTGTCCCGGGCCAGTACGAGGTTCATTACGAACTTTTGGACGGCGACGACGTGGTCTGCGGCTCGCGCGCGGAGCGTTTCGAAACCAGGTAGGTTTATATGACGTTTATCAAGTGGACAATCCCGGCGGCGTTGCTATGTCTTATTCCTTTTTTCACGGCCGGGGCCCAGACTCCCAGCCTGGGGTCATTTTATGGAGACAAGAACCTCTCTTACATCGAGGTAAACGCCTCTCCCTTGATCCCACCGTTCCAGGGATACGGCGGCGACCTTTATTTCGGCTTCGACACTCTTTCCAAGCGCAGCCGCAAGGGCTCGACCTATCAGTATTTCGTGGGCCTGGCCCTGGGCGGCGGCGGCTTCGGGTTCCAGGACGCCGAGTTCTCGGGAGGATACGGGGAGCGAGACGTGAGCGGCGGCTACATTGCCATGCGGATCGAGAATAAGCTTTTCTTTACCACCGAGGGCGACGTGAGACCCTACGTGGGCGCCAACTTGGGCGTTGGAAGGGGAGCCATCAGCGGCTCCCACCTTGACGAGTATGACAGTTTGTCCAGCGAGATGATGGTTTACGCGGTGGGCGCGGAAGCGGGCGCTCATATAAGGCTGACGCCCAAGTATTTTTTAACCGTGGCGCTGGCGGGCAAGGCCGAGATGCTGGGTTACTCGAGCGATTATCAGGCGGTATATCCTATCTCTATCAACATTGGCGCGTGCCGCTGGAGGGGACGCCTCAAGTGATCGCGGACCTCTCGAGGTTCGAGCGGGGGAGATTAAATTGGCCGACGAGAGACAATACCTGGTCGATTCTTTAAAGCCCGGCGAGTCGTGGCGCATATTCAGGATCATCGCCGAGATAGTTGAGGGGTTCGAGGACCTCTCGACTATATGCCCGGCGGTTTCGGTGTTCGGCTCGGCGCGGTCCAAGCCCGGCGATCCCGAGTATGAAAAGGCCTATAAAATAGGGCGGCTGCTGGCGGAGTCGGGCTACTCGGTGATAAGCGGCGGCGGGGGCGGAGTCATGGAGGCGGCCAACAAGGGGGCCATCGAGGGAAACGGAAGATCGGTGGGACTTAACATTGACCTGCCCATGGAACAAAAGCCCAACAAGTACCAGAACCTGAGCCTTAACTTCCGCTACTTTTTCGTGCGCAAGGTCATGTTCATCAAATACGCCCAGGCCTACGTGGTGCTACCGGGCGGGTTCGGGACCCTGGACGAGTTGAGCGAGGCTTTAACTCTCATCCAGACCCGCAAGATCAGGCCCTTTCCAGTGATACTGGTCGAGAGCGAATACTGGAAGCCGCTGGTGGAGTGGTTTAAAACGACCATGTTGAAGGCGGGCAAAATAAACCCGGGCGACCTTGATATCTTCCGCGTGATCGACGACCCGGTCGAGGTGGTACGGGAGATAAGAAGGACCGTCATTATTTAAGGCCAAAGCAAAAAGAATAAAGTCAGGAAAAACCTGATCGCCGCTCGGGAAAACGGGGCGGCGCTTTTCGCTTTTTATCAGGGACTTGACTGGAATCCCTACCGGTAATAAATTTAATAGGGAACAAATATACTCGGTTTTTGTCCAACAACGTGTTCCTTCAGCGATTTTATAAGGAGACGGACATGCCACGGAAAAAGAATTTAAGTGATACCCAGAAGTGGAGCATGCATACCTCGACGGTGCACTCGGGAGAACACGGCGTCAAATACGCCGACGCCCTCACCGTTCCCATCGTGCAGACCTCGACTTTCGTTTTTCACGGCAGCGAGAATATCAAGGGCTACACCAAGGCCAAGATGCGCAAAAAGCTCATCCGCTACGAGTACGCCCGCTACGGCAATCCCACCCAGGAGGCGGCGGAAAAAAAGCTCTCCGTCCTCGAGGGCGCCCAGGACTGCATTCTTTTCGATTCCGGCATGAGCGCCATCACCACCACCTTGTGGGCGCTTCTCAACCAGGGCGACCATATCGTTTTGACCGACGACCTGTACGGGCAGACGCTCAAGTTCTGCACCCGCCACCTCACCCGGTTCGGCATCGAGTATACCGTTACCAAGATGGGCGACTACGCGGGCCTTCGCAAATCGATCAAGAAAAACACCAAGATCATTTTTTCCGAGTCGCCCACCAACCCCTATTTAAACATCCTCGACATGGAGGAAATGCTCAAGATCAGGCAGACCTACAAGGGTCTCATGATTATCGACTCGACCTTCGCCACGCCCTACAACCAGAGGCCGCTCGAGTTCGGCATGGACCTGGTCATTCACAGCGCCACCAAGTACCTGGCCGGGCATAACGACATCCTGGCCGGCGCGGTCCTGGGCAACTCCGACCTTATCAACGTCATCAGGGACTACCAGCACGCCACGGGATCGATCATCGATCCCCACGCCTGCTACCTCCTCGTCAGAGGCCTGAAAACGGCGGCCCTCCGGGTCGAGTACCAGAACGCCTCGGCCATGAAGGTGGCCCAGTTCCTCGAAAAACACCCCAAGATTAGAAAGGTCTTCTATCCCGGACTCGAGAGCCATCCCCACCACGAGATAGCCAAGGCCCAGATGAAGGGCTACGGAGGTGTTGTCAGCTTCTGGGTAAAGGGAGACCTGAAAAAGGTCAACAAGTTCCTCGACGCCCTGCAATGGATTTACATCGCGCCCAGCCTGGGAGGGGTCGAGACCCTCATCACCCACCCGGCCACGGTTACCTACTACCGCAACACCAGGAAGGAAAGGTACAAGCTGGGCATAACCGACCAACTCGTCCGACTCGCCCTCGGTATCGAGGACCCCGAGGACATCATGGCCGACCTCGACCGGGCCCTCTGGGCCATGGACAAGTAAAAGGAAAAAGATGAGCGCAAAGGGCGGCGTCCGGGCGGCGCCCTTAAATTTTCAGGCCGGCCCGCGGCCAAGGCCAAAAAGCCTTCGCGTTTCCCTTGCGGCCTATTACTCGGCTTGATATTTGCGCGGCACGAAATTATACTGCCCGCGTGAAGGCGAAAAAGAAAATGGGGCGGCCGCCGGCGCCGCCGGACAAGAAGTTCTCGCGGCGGGTCACCGTCTGGATGACCGAGGCCGAGCGCGAGCGGATCGGCCGGAAGGCCGAGAAACTGGGCGTGAGCCTGTCGGAATGCCTCATGAAGCCCTGGCGGGAATGACGAGAAAAGACGGCAAGGCCCCGGGGCCGCTTCCGAGCGCGAGCCGGAAAAGAGTGGTAGAATTTTATTGCGGGCCGCGTGGAGTTCCCGCGCGATCTTTTCAGCGAGCGTTTCAAAAAGACTGACTCCGAGGATGTGAATGAAAGAGTACTTGAAAAAAAGAAAGTCCGAAAAGGTCGGCCTTACCAGGGCCGGTTTTCCCAAGGAAGTATACTTCGAGGCTATCGTCAAGGACGTGTCCGGCGAGGTGGCGATCCTTGAGGACGAAAAGGGCAAAGAGGTGGCCATACCCATCGACAAGATTCTTATGGTCGGTCCTCCCGAGAAAGAGGAGACCGCCGAGAACCGGGCCGGTTTCCTCTGAGGAGACGATTATGAGCGGGTCGGATCAAGGCGATAAAAAAATCCGGACCATCGACTGGGACGAATACTCGAGGCTTTGCCGCCTTCTCGCGAACAAGGCGCTCGAGCGCCACAAGGTGGACACGGTGGTGGGCATCGCTCACGGCGGCGTTATCGTGGGGGCCACGTTGGCCACCATCCTGGGCCGCGACTTCTTTCCCATCAAGTTCTCCAGGCGGGTCAACTCGAGGGTGGTCCGCAAAAAGTCCAAGCTCCTGGTGCCTCCCACCGCGGACCTGAAGGACAAGGTCGTCCTGTTAATCGACGACGTCACCAACACGGGCGAGACCATGAAGGCGGCCCTCGAGGCCATCAAGGCCCGCTCTCCCGCCGAGGTCCTGACCCTGTCCCTGGTGAGGAAGTCCGCCTATGAAACGGATTTCGTGGGCACCTATTTTCCCGGCCAGGTCATCTTGCCCTGGCAGATTGAGGACGACCCCAGAAACGGCGGCAAAGGAGCGAACGGTAACCGAGTCATCAAGGAGATATATGAATGATCCCCATCATCGGCGTCATCGGCCGCTCGGGATCGGGCAAGACCACCTTGACGGTTAAGGTAATCAAGGAACTCGTCGGCAGGGGCTACAAGGTGGGAGCCATCAAGCACACGCGCCATGAAATCGATATCGACCAGCCCGGCAAGGACTCGATGCTCATGAAGGAGGCCGGGGCCGCCGCGGTGGCCATCGCCTCCCCCGACCGGGTGGCCCTGCACCTGCCGACGGACGAGGAGTTCTCGCCCGAGGACGTGGTTGCCCGGCTTTTTCCCGAGGTGGACGTGGCCCTGGTCGAGGGCTTCGGGGACGCGCCCATCCCCAAGATCGGGATCATCAGGAAGGGCGTCTCCGACGAGCTGCCCACGGAAAAAGGCCTTATCGGCCTGGTCACGGACTCGGCCGCCAGGCGGGAAGTTCCCCTTTTCTCCTTTGACCAGGTCCCGCAAATAGCCGACCTCGTCGAGAGCTATATCCTGAAGAAACAAAACAAACGCGAAGCCTTTCTTTTCGTTAACGGAAAAAAGATATTTCTCAAGCCCTTTATCAAGGACCTCTTCCTCAAGGCCATCGCGGCCATGGTCGACTGCCTGAAAGGTACCGAGGGCGCCGGCAGGATACAGGTCATTATCGATAAGCCGGGGGGCGTCGAGTAAATACAATCCTACTTTCCAAAGCGATACCCGCCGGGCGCGAATAATAGGAGCAAGGGCAAAAGTTTGACCGGGCGCCTTGCCGATATTATAATCACCCCCGAAGTTGGAGCGCGGCATTATATGGAACAACCTTATGGCCCGCGGCCTCAAATATTGAAAGTAAAAGATAAGGCAGGGGGAAAATCCACTATGAGATTCCAGAAATTGTATTTGTGTTTGGCTATGGTTCTTTTCGTTGCTTTCGCCATGACGGCATGTCCGGAAAAACCTAAGAAGGACGGCAAGGATGGCGGTGATGGCTCGGTCGCCAAAACCACGGCCGACGTGGAAAAAGGCGGCACGGCGGAGGTAAAACCCGCCGACGGCTCGACGACGGCCAAGGGGGCGACCGTGGAAAATGGTTCCACCGCTCCGGTCGCCCCGGCCAGGCCCGCGCCGGTTTCCGGCTCGACCGCGCCCGTTTCCTCGACTCCTCCCATCGCTTCCGACGTTTACTGGAAGGTCCATATCGAGAGGCTGAAACTGACCCGGGACCTTTACGCCGCCATGCTCAAGGTTTACGAGGAAGAGGGCGGCGCCACCGATGGGGCCAGGGAAAAAATCAGCAAGCTGCAAATTGCCCATAAAGACAAGATGCAGGCTATTTTCGACGAGCACGGATTGACGGGTCGTGACTTCTATCCTCGAGGACCGGACCAGGCCAAGCGCGACGTCTTTGCCGAAAGGCAGAATTACCTGAAGGAACATCCCGATCTGAAAGCCGAGTTCGACCAGATCAACAAGGAAATGAGGGACCTTAGGAACGAGGTGAAAAAATACCGGGGCGATGAGAGGATGCACAGAAGAGGAATGAGAGGGGAAGGACCTGGCGAAAGAAGGCCAAGAGGACCGGGAGCGCCTGTGCCCATGCCTCCCGAGATGAAAAAAGGATCGACCGCGACGCCCTGAAGATAACTGACTTTAACATACATATCGCCAGGTTAGACCGTAAGGGTCCATGCCATGGGAAAAACCTTTTCATCCCGGCCGGGAAAATTGACCAGCCGGGATGAAAATTTCGGAAAGGCGCCTTATAATCGTACTTTATCGGGAAACCGATACATGTATCGAGCAAATAAGGCGACGAAAAAATGACCCGAAAAAGTTGGCGCTTCATATCCGGCTTGGCCGTATCGATTTTATTGTTTTGTCTTTCCCTGACGGCGGCGGCCCAGGACAACCCTGAGATGGACATGTCCGACGCCGACCCGGCCGAGGTGGAGGAAATTTTAAAGGGAGGATCCACCCAGGCGGGAGAAAGCGTTGCCCCGGCTGACGGTCCCGTCCAACCGGAACCGGGCGAGGAAAAAAAATCCCTTCCTCCCCCCGGCCCCCGCAAGCTTTCCATACAAAACGCCGAGGATTATTACCAGCTTCTGCTCGAGCGCCAGGGCTTGACCATTTCCAGCCATCGGCGCGTGCTCGAGATACTCGAGTCCCACGGCGGCGATCAACTGGCGGCCATGAAGGACCTTAAAAATCACGACAAGGAAAGACTTCGGAAGTCGGACGAACTGTTCAAGAAATACGGGACCAGTCACGAGGAATACTATGGCTCGGTCAAGGGATCGGACACGCTAAAGGAACGCTCCGCTTACCTGGATGAGCACCCCGAGATAAGAGACCAGCTCGCGGCGAACTCGAAGGAGATCAAGAGCCTGGAGAAGGCCGTCTGGTCCGCGTTAAGGCCTCTTTGGCGAGACGCTCCCGGCGGTTAACTTTAGAAAATCCTAATCGTGGGGCCGAAGAATCCCAACGCTGGGCCGGCCATTGGACAAGGTCTTTTGACCAGAGGAATTCCCCTATACACGCCGGTTTTTCGCGACGGGATATTTTCCCGATATTCTCAATGCTTGAAGCCGTATTCCCATACCGGGAGGGGTTTACAATCGGTCGGCCCTGTGGTAGCGTAAATAGTTGGGCGGGACCGTTTTGGGATCGCCCGGGCTGAACTCCTTATCCGCAAGGAAGAGCTTGCGGATAAGTGCGTTTCCAGTTACAAGAAAGCCGCGCCATGACATGGAGAAAATAAAGCATGGGCCTGGTCGGAAACCTTGAGGACTTGGGCCTCGGAGACATTTTACAGATCGTAAGCCTTTCCCGTAAGTCGGGGCTTTTGAGTCTCAACTGGGGTGAGGTTGAAGGGAAAATTATCTTCAAGGACGGCCAGGTGGTCGCGGCTTCCTCGAGTTCGGACTCCCGCACCATATCGTCAGTGCTGGCCGAGCGCAAGGTGGCCTCGGCCGATCAGGTCGGCGCCATCGAGGAGTTGGCCAAGTCCTCGGCCGACGCCGCGTCCGCCCACGCCTCCCTCGCCGACAAGCTGGGACTTTCAGCCGCCAAAATCGAGGACGCAGTGCGGGACAAGATCGAGAGCACGGTCTTCGACTTCTTCACCTGGCCCGAGGGTACCTTCAGTTTCGAGCTCCAGGAGATCGACGCCGAGATCGGAGGGTTGGGCTATCCCGACAGCGTCTTCGTGCTCGAGATGGGACTAAGCCCTCAGTTCCTCGCCATGGAGGGGACCAGGCTCCAGGATGAAAGGAGAAGGGACGAGGCGCCCGTCGGTCCGCCCATAAGAGGGCCCTCCAGTTTCGAGCCTCCCCCCCGGCCATCCGCGCTGGAGGAGGAACCGATATTCAAAACGAGCGGGACCGCGCCGGCCGCGGCCGGGTCGTCCCCCCTTCCCGAGGCCGAGGAAGACTTCAGCTCGGTGGCCGAGGCCCTCCAGCGTTACAAGGACGAGCCGGCGTCTCCCTCCCCGGCGGATGACGGAGACGAGAGTTCCCCGGTGGAATCGGCCTACGACGAAATCGACGCCTCGGGCGAGGTGGAGGAAGTCGTCCGCGGAACCGCCGCCGAGGATGAATACGCCCCCGAGCCGCCGATCGAGCCCGAGGCGGCCGCCGAGCCGGCTCCTCCCCCCGAGGGGCCCGTCACCAGCCGGGAGCCGGCCGGTGGGGACCATTCGATCGAGCTGGTGGTGGTGGACGACGACCCGGTGCTTATCCGCCGCGTCGGGAGTCACCTTGTCCCCAAAGGTTACAAGGTCATCGGTTTCGACTCCGTGGCGGCGGCCGTCAAGCACGTTCAGGAAGAAGTCGACCTGGGAGAAAAACCGACGGTGGTGCTGGCCGACCTTATCATGCCCGACTCGAGGGGCGAGTCGACCCTCGGCGGACTCGAGATGCTGGAACAAACCAGGAAGACGAACCCGGCCATATCCGTGTACGTCATGACCGACTATGAAAACAAGCCCGCCCGCGAAAAGGCCCGGGAACTGGGCGCTCGCTTCTTTTTCATGAAGCCCAAGTCCAGCCAGATCGAGGAGGACGAGGACACCCCCGAGCTTGTCAACTTCGTCCAGGTCCTCGACGACGCGCTGGGCACGGAACCGAAAAAGAAAGCGGCCGAGAAGGCCCCGGACAAGGCGGCCGAAAGCGGGATGATCAATCTCGGCGAGGAGCTCAGGAGGGAGTTCGGCGAGGAAGTCATTCCCGAGAAGGCTCAGCCGGCCGAGCAGGTAAGGCCCAGCCGGGGACTGTTCATGCTCAAGTCCATGATCAGCGAGCTTAACGATCCCCAGTCCAGCGGCCAGATAACCCTGATGATCCTGAGGTTCGCCGCCGAGATCATGAACCGGTCCGTAATATTCCTGGTGGCGAAAAACCAGATAGCCGGCCTGGGCCAGTTCGGCATCGAGATTGACGGGATCGATCCTCAAAAACACGTGAGGAAAATACGCATCCCCCTCAAGGAGCCCTCGATCTTCCGGGAAGCCATTCAAAAGCGCCTGCCCCTCAAGAAAAGCCTGAAGAAAAACAAATGGCATGAATACCTGGTTAAAAGCCTCGGGGGGGTGTTGCCCAACGAGGTCTTCGTGGCGCCCATCATCGCCGGCGGCAAGATAGCGGCTATACTCTATGGAGACAACGTGCCCGAGGACAAGGAAATAGGCGACACCGAAAGCCTGGAGATTTTCCTTGCCCAGGCGGGCCTGGCGATGGAAAAGGCGCTTTTGGAAAGAAAGCTCAGGGAGATGGGAAGCCCGCCCGAGGGACTGGCTGAAAACTCCTGAGAATTGAGACGCAATTTTGTGGGTGAGGGCCGACTGGGCCCCTCCCGTTACGCGACAACAAAACGATGGAGGAAGGATGGGACGAGCTGTCCTGATCGCCGAGGATTCCGCGGTGACCCGGGCCTTTTTGGTTTCGACCCTGGAGGAAATCGAGGACTTCGACATCGTGGAGGCGTCAACCGGCTTCGAGGCGCTGAAACAACTGCCGAGAAGGAAGTTCTCGCTGATCATTACCGACATCAACATGCCGGACATCAACGGGCTCGAGCTTATCAACTTCGTCAAGAATAACCTGAGCTACCGGCAAATACCGTTGATAGTGGTCACCACCGAGGGCGCCGAAAAGGACCGCCAAAAGGGCATGGCCCTGGGCGCGGACGAATACCTCGTAAAACCGATCGATCCGGAGGAACTGCAGGAGGCCGTCTCCAAGCACCTGGGAGACGGAGGCAACCGAGGGTAATAAAGGAATGTCAAACGACGTCCCCATAGATGAGTTCCTGGGTGAGGCCGAGGACATCATCGATTCCCTTAACCGGGACCTCTTAAGCGTTCATAAGGCGGTTTCCGGGGCCAAGAGGGTCGACCCCTCTCTCGTGAACAATATCTTCCGAGCCGCCCACTCGCTTAAGGGGATTTCCGGGCTGTTCGGTTTTACCGACCTCACCAAGCTCGCCCATACCCTCGAGAACATGCTCGACAGGCTGAGACTCGGAAAAATAGACCTTAACGAGGCCGTGCTCGACCTCCTCTTCGAGAGCGTCGATATGCTCAGGGCCATCGTGGCCGGAAAGGCCGAGGACGTCGATCCACCCTCCCTGGCCGAGATCGAGGACGTCACGGCAAGACTCGAGAGCGCCGAGAGTCAAAAAACCGACGGCGCGGCGGACGACGTCCTTAAATGCGTGGGACAGGAAATCCTCGCCGTGCTCACCGAGTACGAGGAACACCGCCTCCAGGAAAATATCAAGGAGGGCATGAATATAATCAAGGTCAGGGCCGCCTTCGACCTGGCCACCTTCGACGAGGACCTGACCGACCTCCAGGCCGCGGCCAAGGAATTCGGCGAGATCATTACCACCCTCCCGAGCGCCGAGGAAAGCTCCGAGGATAAAATCACCTTCGACATCGTGGTGGGGACCGAATACTCGATCGAGAGCGTCGAGACCTCCCTCGCCGGAAGGCCCCTGACGTATAAGCTCCTTAGGAAGGGGACCGTCAAGCCGCCGGCCCCTCCCCCTCCCAGTCCCGCGCCCAAGGCCAAGGACCCCGCTCCAGCGGCCAAGGCGGAGGAGAAAAAAAGCCCGGCCCCGAAAACGAAAAAAGAAGCCGATGACCCGGCGGACCCCGAGGCGGACCAGGGCCTTCGGGCCATCTCCCAGTCGGTGCGGGTGGACATTGGCAAGCTGGACAACCTGATGAACATCGTGGGCGAGCTGGTCATAGGCAAGAACATCATGACTCAGCTCATCGAGAGGCTACGCCTGGACATGGGATTTTCCGAGCTGACCATCGAGCTTGTGAAAAACACCCGGACCATGGAAAGGAAACTCTTCGAGCTCCAGCAGGGGGTCCTCGAGGTCCGCATGGTCCGGATCGGACAGATATTCGACAAGCTCCATAGAAACGTGAGAAAACTATCCCGCGAGCTTGACAAGGCGGTCGATTTCGTGGTCGAGGGAGGGGACACGGAACTGGACAAACTGATCATCGAGGACCTGGCCGATCCCCTCATGCATATAATACGCAACTGCATGGACCACGGACTCGAGTCCAAGGCCGAGCGCGTCCAACTCGGGAAACCGGTAAAAGGACTGGTCCAGCTCAAGGCTTTCCAGAGAGGAAACCACGTTATCATAGAAATCTACGACGACGGCGGGGGAGTGGACTTCGAGAAAATCAGGGCCAAGGCCATCGAGCGCGGCATGATCGAGCCCACCGCCGAGCCCCGGCCGGAGGAGCTCATCGAGTGCATGTTCACCCCCGGTTTTTCCACCGCCGAGATCGTGTCCGAGATAAGCGGAAGGGGCGTCGGACTGGACGTGGTCAAGGCCAACATCGGGGCCCTCTCGGGGGCCATCGACGTCGAGAGCAGGCCCGGGGAGGGGACCAAGTTCATCATCACCTTGCCCATCACCCTGGCCATCATCCAGGCGCTGATCGTCGAGTCCAGCCGCGAGACCTTCGCCATACCGCTCAACTCGGTGCAGCAGGGACTCATGATAAAGCCCGAGGACATCGAGACCATCGAGGGACGAGAGGTGATCGAGCTGAGGGGAAAGACCCTTCCCCTGCTCCGCCTCGATAAGCTCTTCGGTCTTGGAAACGGAGCGAAGGCCGAAAACGGCGGGCTTGCAACAGGCGCGGCAAAAAAGGAAGAGGCGGCGGGTGACTCGAGGCCGAAAGACGGTCCCCGCGCCGTCGAGATAGGTCCCATGGGACTGGCGCCCAAGAAGGGCGGGGAAACAAAGGACAAGGAGGGCGAAGAAATCTACGTGGTCAAGGTGGGAATAGCCGACCGCGGACTGGGCATCATCGTGGACAAGCTTTGGGGCCGCCAGGACATCGTGATCAAGCCGGTGGGCGAGCTTCTCAAGGGGATCAAGGGCATCGCCGGGGCCACCGAGCTTGGCAACCAGCGGACCATCCTCGTCCTGGACGTCATGGACCTGATGGAGGAATCCTCCGTGTCCATGTTCAGCGTGAACTGAAAAAGGGGGCGGCGTGTATCTCGATTTCTACGGCCTGGAAAGAAAGCCTTTCTCCAAGACGCCGGACCCGGCCATGCTCTACTTCAGTCCCGAGCACGCCGAGGCCCTGGCGAGAATGGAGCAGGCCGTCGAGGACCGGGAGTTCATGATGCTGACGGGGGACGTGGGCTGCGGCAAGACGACCCTGAGCCGCGCCCTTATCGACCGTCTGCCCGACTCGGTCAGGCCCGCCCTTATCATCAATCCGCGGCTGACGCCGAACCAGCTTCTTCGCGTCATCGCCTCGAGGCTGGGGGAGGACGAGCCGAAACATTTCAGGGTCGACCTGGTGGAGCAGATCAACGACCTTTTGCTCAACTGTCTCGAGAACGAGGTCCTGCCCCTGCTTATCATCGACGAGGCCCAGTCGATACCGAGCAGGGAAACCTTCGAGGAGATCAGGCTGCTCACCAACTTCCAGCTCGACGACCGCAACCTCATGTCCATCATGCTGATAGGACAGCCCGAGTTGGACAAGAGGGTCAGACACTCGGCCTACGAGGCCCTGCGGCAAAGGATAGGGTTCAGGTATCACCTGGGCCCCCTCCGGCCCGAGTCGGTCAGGGAATACGTGGCCCACCGGCTAGAGGCCGTCGGCGGTCCTCCGGACCTCTTTACCGACGACGCCCTCGAGCTGGTGGCCGGCGTCACCGGGTCGATACCGAGATGGATCAACAACGTGTGCGGCGCGGCCCTGCTCGAGGGCTTTGGAAGAGAGGCCCGGAGCATCGACCGCCAGATCGTAAGGGACGCCGCCGTCGATCTCGGACTTATAAGCGGGACCGGAAGGTCCCCGGAGGCGCTCGAGCTGGTCGAGGACTCGGCGGCATCCTCCACTTAGGAGACGAAAAGGAGAACATGGACCTTCTCAAGGCCAGGGAGCGGGCGAAGAAAAAAGCCCGCGAGAAAGAGGAACTCGAGGCGGCGAAAAAAGCCGGCCGCGAAGAGGGGACCACCGCGCCTACAAAGGACGAGCCGCCGCCCGAGGCCGCGGCGGCGGCCAAGGAGTCGGCCGAGCCCGGTCCCGAGGCGATGGAGCGTCCCGCCGGCGAGGAGAAAAAACTCGAGCCCGCGCCTCTTGGGGGCGACGAGTCCGACGTCTTCGTTGACGACGCCTTTGGGGAGGACCTTCCCTACGTGGAGAGCGAGGAAGACGAGTCGGACGACCTTATGCTTGAAGTTACCTCCGGTTCCGCCTCGGACCTGGTCATCGACAACGAGGATGAGGAATCTTGGGAAGCCGAGCTGGAACAGATGAAAAAGGAGACGGAAAAGGAGCCGGCCAAAGAGGCGGCGCGGCCTTCGGCCCGTCCCGTTCCTCCCCGGACGGAATCGGCGCCGGAGGAGTTGGAGGAGGATGAGATCGAGGTCCAGGCCATCGGCAGTCCGCGCGAGCGCACCGAACGGCGGGCCGCCCCGGCGGGGGTTTCCCAATGGACCCTTACGGTGCGATTTTCGCGAATCAGGGCATTGGCCCCCGTCTCCAGGTCCTGCAGGATGTCGTCTGCAAGTGCCGCACAATCCAGTTCGACGTCCGATCGCAGAACTCCCAGGTGAAACGCCGTGGTCGCAAGGCCGAAGCGGTCCTGGGCCAGGGCGGTCAACAGGTGCTGGGCGCTGTGTTGTTGCATGTGGTCGTAGCGTCGGGGCCAGTCCAGGGTTTACCGTCACCTCGCCGGCCACCGGCCGGTCCAGCAGGTGTACCAGAGCACCGTCCTCCCGGCGGTAGAGTTTGCGGACCGGCCGGTCGGCCACCCACCCGGTATCGGCCGGTTGGCCGCCACTCTCGGGGTAGAGCACGGTTCGGTCCAAAACGACCCGATAGCCGTCCGCGCCTTTGCGGCATTCTTTGACGGCGGCGGTCAGGGTTGTGCGATAGGCGTCCTCTTGGCAAACCAAACGGGTCATCGGTTGCGGGCCCCCACTATAAAAAGATGGATATGGCGAGGGTCCAGGTCTTTTTTGAGCACCCGGCCCAGTTCGGTTTCGATGTCGGCGAACAGCGCCTCCAGGCAGGGACCCAGGCGCCGGGTGAGCGCTTGCGCCCCCAGCCGGCTGCGGGTGCACAGCCATTGCAAGAAATTGGCCCGCATGTCCAGGGCCACCGTGCGGGGACGGTGGCGTCCCGACCAAAGGTGGCCGAAAAAATCTCCGAAGGCGTTCGGGGACAAGGCCTCCAGAGAGTCCGGCAGGCCCAAAAAATGGCGTGCCCAGAGGGTCAACAGAAGGTTTTTGTAGCTCAGACGGCCGTACAACTCGAAGCGGCTGAAATCGATCTGCAGGCGCGCCAGCAGGTGGTCCATGGCACGAATTTGCTCCCAGACGGCCTGGGCTTCCAGAACCTCCGCCAAGGCCGCAAATTCACGATAAAGTGCCCCGCTGCGATAGTCGTCATAGTATCGGGGGGTTTTGATCAGCAGGCCGCCCAAAACCCCCAGCCAGTCCTGGCCCCAGAAACTCAAGGGCAGCCCGGCCGTTTGGGCCCAGCTGTGGCGGCGCCATTTCTGTACCCGCCATTTGAGTTCCAGCACCCGGCCGTAGCCGACCCTGAAGATGTGGGCCAGGTGATACCGGCGCAGCAGGGCCGCACCGTGACTGCGACCATCAGACCGGTCGTGGCCGATCAGCACTTCCAGGCCGATGCTCAGATAGGCACAGGCTGTTTTGACCACCTGCCGGAGTTGTTCACGGCTGCGGACGGTCTCGTTTCGGGCGGCGATCAACTGGTTGCCCAAGGCGGCAAATTCGGACTGCAGAAATTCCATGTCAATATCGACGGACAGGGACTCAAGCGCCTGTACGAACAGGTGCTGGTCCTCTTGCAAGCCCGCCTGCAACAGCACCACCGGGATTCCCGGAGCAGATTCGCTGTGGGTCTTGGGCGGCGCAGCCGTCCGGGGCCGGATATCCGCGGGGCGCAGGGGGCGATAAGCCTGAATGGCTTCGTCAAAGGGCAAAAATCCATGTTCGGCCATACGCACGCTACGCCAGCGAAACAGTTCCTCTTCGGTTTGGGCCGGCAGTACCCGGACGATTTCCAACAGCAGGTTGCGGTAGCGTTCGGGATCCCACAGGGACAGACGCTCCAGGAAACGGTAGATCACGTCATGGCGGTACGGTTCGTTTTCGGGGTTGTCGGTCTCGGCGGTCAGGGGACGTATGCGGACATAGAAGACGTCATCGTGCGTAAAACAGTCGTCGCCGAAATCGGACGGATCCTGGTCGTGTTCGCGGACGAAAACATCGATGGTCTTGAAAAGGTAGTATTCGATCGTATTGGTCCGAGTTTTTGCGAACCAGTCGACCAGTCGGCGGGGGTCTGCATTCAGGGCCGAATCGATCCAGTCGGTCAGGCTGTCCAGCCGGATGCGGTCCCGGTTCCATATCTCCATGTCGAGAATGAAATCCCACTGGCGTCCGGAAGCCAGGGCCAGCAGCGGCAGCGCATCGTTGACTCCCAGGTCATGGATCAGAAAGTAAAGATCCTCTGCCGGAAAGCAGTGTACCAGGGGCAGGGGCTGGGGGGCTGCCAGGATGGCCTCCAGGGCCTGGTCGGCGGGAAGCGCCATGATGTCCCGGTGCTGCTGGTGCAGCCGCTGAATCTGGCGCGCCACCTGGGGGGAGAGCTGGTTTGAATTCATACGGGACCACCTATCGGCCGATTTGGGATCGGCCTTGTCAGCCGTGGTTTTATTCGGGTATTGAGCGATCGCAACGGTAGTCCGAATCTAACCATGCCGCCGGGGTTTTGCAACCCAAAGCGCCAACCCGGCCAAGCCCGGTAGGCTGGGTCGAGCGAAGCGAAACCCAACACAAAACGATCATAAAAAATAAAAAAATCGTGGTAATCGACAATGCGATACCTAACGGCGGCCAATGGTCAGGCGGTTCACCCAGACGATCAGAAAGAGCACCGGAATGCCCACCACGGCCGTGCCGATGAAAAAAGTCTCATATCCCAGGCTGTCTACCACGCCGCCCGAATATCCGGCCAGGATTTTCGGAAAAAGCGTCATGATGGAACTGAAGATCGCGTATTGCATGGCCGTAAAAGCGATGCTGGTCAAACCGGAAAGGTAGGCCACAAAGGCTGCCGCGGCCAGGCCGGCGCTGGCGTTGTCGGCAACGATCACCATCAGCAGCAACCGTTCGCTGGGCGCCCTGGCGGCCATATAGGCAAACAGCAGATTGGTGGCGGCCGACAGCAGGGCGCCGGCAAACAGTGTTCGGATGACCCCGTAGCGAACCGACACCAGGCCGCCGATAAATCCGCCGCCGATGGTGGCCCACAACCCCCAGAATTTGGTGTAGGTGGCGATCTGGGTTTTCGTAAATCCCATATCGAGATAAAAGATGTTGGCGATGACCCCCATGAGAATATCGGAGATGCGGTAGGTGCCGATAAGGGCCAGAATCAACACCGCCGTTTTACCGTATCGTCCCAGAAAATCGCGGACGGGATCGATGTAGGTATCCCTTACGTGCCGGTAGGGTACCACCCGGGCGGCGATCATCCCCCAGACCACCCCTGCGCCCATACAACCACTGAAAACCAGTCGTGCGGATTCGGTCACAAATCCGGCCACACGATTCATCAGACCCAGGTTCTCCACCAGGACGGTCTTCAGGGCCTGTCCGCTAGCGGCGGAAACAAAAAAACCGGCCACAAACACACCGGCTGCCAGAACGAACAGGCCCAAAAACCGAAAATAATCCGTATTGTTTTTAAACGTAGCGCTGCCGGCGTTGTGCACCCGGGGTTCCCGAACAATCAGGGTGGTGACAATACCCACCAACATGGTGGCCGCCATGGTACGGTAGACCCGGGCCCAGACCGCGCAGTCATAATGTTCCCCGGACCACCAGTCGGCCAGCCACAGAGAACCGGCGCCGGCGACGATCATGCCGATGCGGTAGCCGGCGATATACATCGAGGACAACAGCGACTGCATCTCCTGTTCGGCCGACTCGATGCGAAAGGCATCGATGACGATATCCTGGGTTGCAGATGAAAAGCCGATCAGGAGCGCTCCCACGGCGGTCATGGCCAGGGCCTGTTGGGGGTCGAAGGCCGATGTCCAGAGCATGGCGCCCACCAGGGCCAGTTGGGATGCCAGCAGCCAGCTCCGGCGGCGACCCATGCGGGTCGTAAGGTAAGGAAACGGCAGGCGGTCGATCAGCGGGGCCCACACGAATTTGAAGGCGTAGCCCAATGCCGCCCAGCTGAAAAAGGTGACGCTGGAACGCTGGACCCCGGCCTCGCGCAGCCAAACCGAAAGGGTGCTGAAAATAAGCAGGATCGGCAATCCGGCCGAAAAGCCCAGAAAAAGCATGCTGACCGCCCGGGGATCGACAACTGCCGCCAGGGTCTGGTGCCAGCTTTTCTTGGGTGAGTGCTCGGGTTGGTCTCCGGTCATGGATTGTTCCGACAAAAAAGTTCCAGGAAAAACGACCCCAAGAGGCGGCTTATCAGTAGGTTAAGATGTTTTTTTTTACAATTGGAAAAAGGGAACCAGGATCCAGGGAATAGACACAAACGCCATTGATATTATCAGTGGGATGCCATTTGCCTTCAACACCTCTTTCATCATACTTAATATACTCACCAACTCTTCCATGGCTACCTGCATGCATAGGGTGGTTTATATTTATAATGACATTGTCCCCCCTGTTTTTCACAAAGCATTGTTTGCAAGCAATCGGAGTGTGATCCGTTTTAATTTTGGCGTTGTGCCAGCAGGTCAGGCGCAACAACGGGTCCATGGGCTTGCCTCAGGGCCGTTAGGTTTTCACGTTGCGCCCCCAGGATGTCGAACAGGCGGTCCGGGATGCCGCTCTCTTTTCCGTAGGCAGCAAGCTGCAGTTCGATTCTGCCGACAATGTGGTCGATGTACAGCGAAAACTGTTTGTTGTAAAGTTCATGGGGATACGGCTTGTGTATGATGTCCGAAAAGAGCGTTGCGAGATCGTCGTAGCAGGGTAAAAGGCCGACGGGCGTCTTGATGGTGGAGACTTTCCGGTGGGCGCAACGCGCCAGCCAGCCCAGCCAGACCTTGACGTCGCGCTTTTCGCCCAACAGTTTGTTCGAGGAGCCTCCCCGGGCGGCGTGGGTCAGAAAATAGTTGAGCCCGGCCATCAGCGGTTTGTTCTCGGGGGTGATGCGCGGATTGCCAAAAAATTGGAACTGGGCCGCCATGTAGTCCCCCAGTGACCCGGGTATGAAAGGCGCATTGGCCCAGGGCGCCCGTTTGACACCGGTGGCACCCACTTCGGCGGCTGTGGCCGCCGAGACGATGCAGGCCCCGATGACCACGCCCTGGTCGGTATCCCAGGTGGCCCACACCGGCGGCATGGTGTCGGCGTCGCGGCCGGAATACGTGATCACCCGGGTGAGCACTCCGGCCGGATTTTCGGCTTCGTCCGAATAGTTGGACAGGGCCCTGGAGGCCAGGGTAACCCGGGCGTTGGGATGGGATATGGGTACCGGCCGGCCCTCGGCGTCCAGCATGCCCTGCTCCCAGGGGCCCTGGAAATTGTTTCCTTTGACGGGGGGCGGCTCGCCGTTGCCGGTCCAATGGGGTATGCCCGCGGCGTCCACCAGGACATTGGACCAGATCACCTCGGTGCCCGGCTTGCGAAGGTTTTCCATCAGCTTGGGGTCGCCCTCGCTGTTGACATCCTGGACGATCCCGAAAATACCGTTCTCGGGGTTGATCGAGCGGATGCTGCCGTCGTCGGCGATCCACATCTGGGCCAGGTCGTCGCCCACGAAGCGATTGCCGGCCATGGCGGTGGTGGTTTTACCGCACCCGCTGGGGGCCGCCCCGGTGAACCAGGTGACGCCCCCCCCTGGATTTTCGATGCCGGTGATGAACATGTGCTCGGCCAGCTCCCGGCCGTTGCCTTCGTACACCGCCTTGTCGACCGCGAATCGGTGATTGCCCTTTTTCAACAGGAGGGTGTTGCCCGCATAGGTGCAGTACATGCTGTAGGTAGTGCGGTCGCGGCGGTCCATGAATACCCGGGCATTGGGCAGGTCCTGAGGGCGGTTGGGGCCCTGGCTGTGGATGTTGGCGAAAAAATGGCCCAGGCGTTCGACCTCGGCGTCAAAGGCGTCGAAGGCATGGCGGTACAGAATGTCGGCGCTGTGCATGACATAGGCCGAACTGGTGATTTCCAGGGCCGGGTTGGACCCCAGGGCGCCCACCGGTCCGCGCATGAAAAATCCAACCAGCATGGTTTTGCCCTGCATGATGGCGCTCATTTTCTGGCGGACTTCGACAATGGCTTGGGGGCGCAGCATTTTTTTGGCCAGGCTGCTGACCGCTTCGTCCGGGTCCACGATGTAGTAAGTGCGGTCGATGATGCGCCCCTGTTCGTCTTTTAGATCGAAGTGAATGGTATGGTTGTCCATGGCCAGGGAAGCCTCTTCGCCGTTTTGCAGGCAAAGGTCGCGGATATACTGCCGGTCGTTGGCCGTACCGGTGTGGATGAAAACCGACCGGGGGCCGCACATAGCAATGGCATTGGCGATCTTGATCAGCACCCGGGGGTGTTGAATACGCCGGATTCTGGCAAGCTGGTCCCCATCCAGGGTCCGTTCGAACAGCTGTTGGGCGGCTTCCATAGAATCGATGCCACCGATGGTTTGGGCGATGTCCTGGCCCTTTTTGATTTCCATAGTTTTTTCTCCTGTGGGTTTTACTATGCCCGGATGCCCCCATCTTAACGGTGTCAGGCGTTGGCCCGCTACCGATGGCAGGTTATGGAAGGTATTCGCGCGGTCATTGCGGCCACGGTTCTTTGCAATGGCCGTATTGGGGGGGGGGGACGGATCGAGTCCGGCCGGCCCCGGCGGTCGGGACGTTGGGTCTCAATCAGCGCCGACGATGATATCCTCCAGTGAACGTTTGGGAACGTGATGGACACTCTCTTCATCGCGCCAGTAGCGGATATCGCCTTCGGGACCAACGGTTTCGAGGGCGATGCGCTCCCGGGGGCGACCCAGGGCAATCACCAGCAGGATGTCCAGGTGAGCGGGGATGTTCAGGCCTGCGCGCAGGCGTTCGCGTTTGATGGCACCGAATATGCATCCGGCCAAGCCTGCTTCCCGGGCGCCCAGCAGAATGCTTTGGCTGGCGATGCCATGGTCGCACCAGAAATTTTTACTGATACGCGTGTCGCCCAGGATAACGATATAACCGGCCGGCCGCTCACCCTCGGCCGGGCCGTGCCATTCCTTGAGATAGCCGGCCCAGGCCAGGCACTCGAAGATGGCGGCGTTTTTTTTCGGCCTGGCAGGCCAGGATATACTTCAGCGGCTGAAGGTTGGCAGCCGAAGCCGACAGGCGGGCCAGGTTGACCAAGGCCTCTAGGGTTGCCACTTCGATGGCCTGGTCCTGGTGAAATCGCCGGCAGCTGCGGTTTTGGCGTATCATATCCAGCAGCATCTCATTCCTCCGTACCTTTGAATTTTTCCTGGATCGGCATGTGCTGATCGATCCATTGCAACACCTTGTCGAATTCGGACCGCACCTCTGCCAAAGCCAGTCCGCGATGGCTGACACGGCCTTTTTCCTGGCGGGTCAGCTGGGCGAAGGTCTTTTGCAGGGGCGGATAAAAAAAGATGGGATCGTAGCCGAAACCGTTGCATCCGGACGGTTCCCGGGCAATCAGGCCTTCACAGCGGCCCTCGTAGGTCAGGGCCGGTCCGCCGGGGACGGCGATGGAGATGACGCACTCGAAGGCCGCCCGGCGGTCGGTTTTTCCTGTCAGGGTCTCGAGCAGGCGGGTGCAGCGCTGTTCGTCGGTGGCCGTTTCACCGCCATAACGGGCCGAGTGCACCCCCGGGGCGCCGTCCAGGGCGGATACCAGCAGGCCGGAATCGTCGGCCAGGGCCGGCAGGCCCAGGTAACGGGCGGTCAGGCTGGCCTTTTTATAGGCGTTGTCGTCGAAGGTCTGGCCGTCTTCCTCGATGGGCGGCAGAGGGCCGAAGTCATCCAGATTCTTGACCCGGATGGGAAATCCTTTTAACAATTCCCGGATTTCGAGGGTTTTGCCCGGATTACGGGTGGCGACCACCAGGGCGATCCAATCCATTTATGCGCTCCTGTGCAATAAGCTCCAGCATGGCGCTGTCGGCCGTGGGGATGAATCGGGGTGCCATCCTGCGGCCCAGGCGGCATGACGTGAAAATCATTGCTATAGAGCAAGGGCTCTGCTTTGTAAAGCACTTTTCAATGACGGCCGGCGTTCAGAAAATACTTTACAGTGCAGTGGTCACTGGTATATTCATAAACTTTTATTGTACTGCCGGTGAGCAAGGCGGCAGGGGGGTAAGGGGAGCGTTGTTTACCTGGCAAACCCCGACAAAGAGTAATTTTTTTAAGAATCCAACAAAACCTAGGAATTCGACCATGCACAAGCTTCTGACCGACCAGCCGGGACACAAGATGCTGCTGCTGGGCAACGAAGCCATTGCCCGGGGGGCCATCGAGGCCGGTGTGGCGGTGGCCACCACCTATCCGGGGACGCCGTCTTCGGAAATTTCCCTCAATTTTTTTCAAATCGCGCGCGAATGCGACCTCTATTTCGAATACAGCACCAACGAGAAAGTGGCTCTGGAAGTGGCCGCAGCGGCGGCCAATTGCGGTCTGCGCTGTATGTGCGTGATGAAACACGTGGGCCTGAACGTGGCCGCCGATGTGCTCATGACCCTGGCCTATGTGGGCGTCAAGGGCGGTCTGGTGATCGTCAGCGCCGATGACCCCAGCCTGTTTTCCAGCCAGAACGAACAGGACAACCGCTACTACGCCAAGCTTGCGGGCCTGCCCATGTTGGAGCCGTCGTCGGTGGCCGAAGCCGGGCAGATGGTGCCTTTTGCCTTTGACCTGTCCGAAAAATTGCAGGAGCCGGTGATTTTACGCACCACCACGCGTATCAATCACTCCACCGCGGCCGTGGCACTGGGTGCCATCCGGGAGCGTCGTACCCAGGCGGATTTTGTCAAAGATCCCTTCAATTACGTCTGTGTGCCGGCCGTAGCGCGCAAACTGCACGTGAAACTGCTCGACAACCTGCAAAGCGCCCAGGGTCTGGCCGAGGACTGTGAACTCAATTTTGTCCGCGGTGGGGGAGATTTGGCAGTGGTCTGCAGCGGTGTCAGCTACAACTACGTGCGCGACGCTATCGCGGATCTGGGTTTGGCCGATCGGGTCAAGGTCCTGCGCCTGGGGTTCACCCATCCGTTGCCGGCGGCCCTGATTCGTTCGTTTCTGGCGGATTGCCGGCGGGTTCTGGTGGTCGAAGAGGGCGAACCCTACCTGGAAGAGGGCATCAAGGCCTTGGCCCAGGAGGCCGGCCTGACCTTGCCCATCGGTGGCAAGGGCCCCGGGTTGTTCTCCCGGCTCTACGAGTTCGACCCGGCCATGGTGCGGGAAGTCGTGGCCCGTTTTTTCGAAACGGCCTATGAACCGCCCCAGCGGCTGGATTTGAACGATTTGCCCGAGATTCCCCAGCGACCGCCCACCTTGTGTGCGGGCTGTTCGCACCGGGGTACCTATTATGTGGTCAAACGCGCGGCCGAGGGGCTGGATGCCATCTATCCGTCGGACATCGGTTGTTATACCCTGGGATTTTTGCCGCCGCTGTCCATGGCCGATTACGTCGTCTGTATGGGCGCTTCGGTGGGCAGTGCCTGCGGCTTTGCCCAGGCCACCGACCGGCGGGTGATCGCCTTTATCGGCGATTCCACCTTCTTTCATTCCGGCCTGTCGGGCCTGATCAATGCCGTCCACAACAACCACGATTTGACTCTGGTGATTCTGGACAACAGCACCACCGCCATGACCGGTCATCAGCCCCATCCGGGGGTGGATATGCAGCAGCTCGAGCTTGCGGGTTACGCCCAGGTTTCCATCGAAGCCGTGGTAAGGGCCGTGGGCGTACCCCACGTGACCGTGATCCAGCCGTTCAAAGTCAAGAAGAGCATCGCCGCGGTCCGGGAGGCCATCGAATTCAAGGGCGTTGCGGTGGTCATCGCCCGGGAAATGTGCGCCCTGTATGCCAAAGGTTTGAAGCTGGACCGCCGGCGTCCCTTTCGGGTGACCGACAAATGCAAAAACCACCGTGACTGTCTCAACCAGCTGGGCTGTCCCGCCTTTTATCTGCGGGACGACCGCGTGCATATCGATGCCGACATCTGCATGGGGTGCGCCGTATGCGCCCAAATCTGCCCGGAAAACGCGATTCTGCCGGTCAAGGCGGAGTAAGATCAGGATAGGACAACGATGAAAAGCACGAGATTGATCATTGTAGCGGTGGGCGGCCAGGGAAATCTGCTGGCCTCCCGGGTGTTGGGCGAAGCGGCGCTTACGGCCGGCGTGCCCGTGCGCATGAGCGAAATCCACGGCATGGCCCAGCGGGGTGGGGTGGTGGAATCGGCCCTGGTGTTCGGTGATGCCTGCAGCACCATCATTTCCGACGGCGAGGCCGATGTGCTGGTGGGTTTCGAACCGGCCGAAACCCTGCGGGCTCTCAACAAGTGCCATCCCGACACCGTGGTGATTACCAATATGGCGCCGCTGTCGCCGTTTACGGTGACCATCGGCCGCGGCAGCTATCCCCGGCTGAGCCGAATCAAGGCCCTGCTGGCTGCCAAGACCGACCAGGTGATTGCCTTCGACGCCGCCATCCTGGCCAAAAACGCCGGCAATGTCATGGCGGTCAACATGGTGCTCCTGGGGGCCTTGTTGCATACCCAAACCCTGCCCTTGCCCCGGGAAGCGGTTCGAAACGCTATCCGTACGCGTACCAAGGCCGACTTCGTGGCGCTCAACCTCAAAGCCTTCGACATGGGATTTGCCGCCGCCGCCTCAACCCCCGCTTGACTCGGATTGTCGATCGGCAAAATAGTGCGCAGGTTTGCATGGACATCAAACACCGTCTCTATTTCATCCTGGTCGCAATTTTTTTGGTGGTGATGGGCGGCAGCACCGGATACTACCTTATCCCTGGGGGGTGAACCCAAATTTTTGGATTGCGTCTACATGACGGTGGTATCGTTGACCACCGTGGGGTACGGGGAGGTCATCGAAGTCACCGGCAACGTGAGTGCCCAGGTTTTCACCATGTTTCTGATCACCTTTGGCATGGGCATCATCCTGTACGGCATCAGCACCCTGACGGCCCTGATCATCGAAGGCGAAATTTCGGGGATTTTGAGGAAAAAACAAATGGAAAAGCGAATCGCCAAATTGCGGGGCCATTATATCGTCTGCGGCGGCGGCGAAACCGGCTGTCCGGTGCTGGTGGAACTGCTCAAAAACCGGGAACAGGTGGTTCTGATCGAACAGAATGAAGAAACCCTCGCACGCTGCAAAGAGGCCGGGGTTGTGCTGTACATCCAGGGCGATGCCACCGATGATGACAACCTGGTGGCGGCCGGGATTCAACACGCCAAGGGCGTTATCGTCTCGTTGCCCTCGGACAAAGACAATCTGTTTGTGACCATGACGGCCCGCATGCTCAATCGCAAAACCCGTATTATCAGCCGTATGACTCACCCCAAACTGGAGCCCAAGCTGCGCCAAGCGGCGCCGACGCGGTGGTGTCACCCAATATCATCGGTGCCTTGCGTATGGCTTCGGAAATGATCCGCCCCACCGTGGTCGATTTTTTGGACAGTATGCTGCGCAGCAGTCAGGGCAATTTGCGGATCAACCAGATCTGCGTTTCTGAAAATTCTACGATGATCGGAAAAAACATCACCCAGTGCGGTTTAAACGAACAGTTCGGTCTGCTGGTGTTGGGAGCCCGGTATCCGGATCAGGCAATTCGATTC
>CAXXFL010000006.1:0-1249510 GCA_963674965.2 bacterium
CCTTTTCCGGAAGCTCGCACACCAGGCCCTTCTTGGCCTTCTGCACCAGCCCCCTTTCCGCCTTGGCCTTTTCCAGCGACTTGGGAAGAACGTCGGCGGGAGGCGACTCGACGCCGTATTTCCATTTAAGGAACTGCATGCCCGTGGTCGGATAAAGGGCGTAAATAAGGACGTCCTTCATGTCCGAGCTGAGCTTCTTGACCGCCTCGGTGGCGGCCTCGAGCTCGGGCTCCAGGAGGTCGGCCGGACGGCCCTTGATGGCCTTTTTATACATTCGTGGTCCTTGAGGCACTTCTTTTGCACCTCCTTGTCCACCGGCGCGGGGGGCCTGCCGTAGAGACCGGCCGCGTAGTCCTTGACCCGGCTGAGTGATCCTCTCGTATCGGCCGAATAAAACGTTCATCACCGACTGGGTGCCCAACGATCTGGGACGGACGGAGTCACAAGGGGTGGGTAGCCAAGCTCGGCCCTGGTTTTGGGCAGGTCCTCGAGCACCTCCCCGATCCGGTCGATGGCCCCCGCCTCCCGAAGCTGGCTGACCAGGTTGCTCATCATGCCGCCCGGTATCTGATGGAGAAGCACTCCCGCGTCGATTACCGCCATTTTCGTTGTCGTCCAGGATGTCGCAGTACTTGGGAGAAATTGCGCTCGATATAATCGCCGCACTTGGTCATAAGCTCGAGGTTCAGGCAAGGATCGCGGTCGGTCCCCTCCAGGGTCACGGCTATGGGCTCGATGGCCGGCTGGCTGGTGCGCAGGGCAAAGGGAGCCAGGGCGCAGTCGATGATATCGACCCCCGCCTCGACCGCCTTCAAGTAGGTCATGCTGCCCATGCCCGAGGTGTAGTGGCAATGGAGCTGAATCGGAATCTTCACCGTTTGCTTGAGCGTTCCGATAAGCTCGTAGGCGTCAAGCGGCGCCAGGATGCCCGCCATGTCCCTTGATGCAAAGGGAGTGGGCGCCCATGTCCTCGAGTATACGGGCCTTCTCTTTATAGTACTCGAGATTGTAGATCGGCCCTCCCAGCTTCCGCTGGGTCAGGCTGTAGCAGATGGTCCCCTGGATGTGCTTGTCCGTCTTCTCGCTGATGGCCTTGAAGCTGGACTCCATGTTGCGCTCGTCGTTCAAGGCGTCGAAAACGCGGAATATGTCAATGCCCGTCTCGGCGGCCTGGACCACGAAGGGCTCGACCAGGTCGTCGGCGTAATGCCTGTACCCCACCAGGTTCTGCCCGCGAAGGAGCATGGAGGTCTTGGTGTCGGGAAGGTGCTTCTTCATAATAGACAGCCTTTCCCATGGGTCCTCGTTGAGGAAGCGGGTGGCCGAGTCGAAGGTGGCCCCTCCCCAGACTTCCATGGCCACGAAACCTATTTTATTCATATCGTCCAGGATGGGTATCATGTCCTCCGTGCGAAAGCGGGTGGCCAGAAGGCTCTGGTGGCCGTCGCGCAAGGTAGTGTCCATGACTCCCACCGGGTTTTTGGGACCCTTCTTCTTGAGATCGGATTTACTCTCTTTCTTCCCGGAGGCGGGGCCGCCGGCTTTGGATGATTTTTTCTTCTTTTCGGACTCGGCGTTTTTCTTCGCCATTTTCAAACCTCCTGATTGATATGTTCAACTTCACGAAGCTTGGGAAAAACCAATTCGCGCCACGTTTGTTTTCCGGGCCATGGCGCCACTCCCAACAATATAACAAACGTTACGCGTTTCGACAACAAAAAGTAGAACCCCTATAAAGTACGCAAAGCACGAAGAGTAACGAGGGACCTCATGCGCATGATCTCCGTCCTCCCGTAACCGCTCCAGGCCCCGGAAAAACGGGGAACGTAATCCCCGCCCGACTGGGCCGCCCGCTCGTCCTCCAAGTACATGGTCACCGCCGAAAGAGCGGCGGCTATCTTCCTGGTCTTGTCTTCCATTTTGTTTCCCTCGTCCCAATATTTTAGCGCCGCTACCCCTCGGGGGAGGACGCTCAAATCAAGCGAGACTAATCATACGACATGAAAATCGGCATATCAAACCCGGGCCTTTAAAAAACCCTCCCCAAATGCTAGAGTCTTTTCGGAATGGAGCAGTTCCTCGAAACCCACGGATACTATCTTTACCTGGCGGGAGGGGCCCTGGCGGCGGCCCTGCTTCTCGTTCTTGTATATTTTGTGGCCGTGGCGGTTTTCACCTGGATGGCCGAAAGAGTCAGGAGAAGGATATCGGACGGCGTGGCCGAGGCGGGAGACAATCTGGGAGCTTTCGCCGCGGATAGAGCCGACGCGGCCTTCTCGGGTCTTTCGAGCCGTCTTGCCCGCTACGCGGAGAAACGGGGCATCGGCCCGGAGGAGGCCAAGCAACGCTTCTTCGAGCGCACCGAGTCCTTGGCCAGGATCATGGACAGGGCGATCGAGGTCCCCCTCATCGGCGGCGTTGGCCTGGACGCCCTGATCGGCGCCGCCTTGCCCGGATTGGGCGACGCGATAAGCAAGAGCGTGAGCGCCTATATAATCTTTTGCGCTCTTCAGTACGGCATACCCAAGGAACTGGTGGCCAAGATGGTGCGCAATTCCTTTTTGGATTTCCTGATCGGTCTCATGCCCGGACTGGGCGATTTCCTTGACGTCCTTTATAAGGACAATGGAAAAAACGTCGAGTTATTGAGAGATTACCTGGAAAAACGCGGCGACTTGCAAAGAAGGACCTAAAGCGGCCAAAGCGCGTTGTAACTTGGCCTCGCTTTGAAATTTTCCATTTGTTTTCGTCGCCGTCGGCGCCCGATTTTGCAGGAAACCTTTTTTACCGGTTTCCAATTGACACTTTTATCCAAGAATGCTACCAATATAGTGTAGAAACGAACAGGGATCGAGTCCATATTCTTCGGTCAGGGGAGGCCGCTTCGAGTTTCCCGCCGGAGGATCGTGAACGGCTAATAGAAGGAGGAAAGTAGTGGAGATGCGGACCCAAAGGAGCACATCTATCGGGGCGGCCTTGGCGTCGCTGCTGGTAACGCTGGTCCTGGCCATTCCAACGGCGTCCCTCGCGGGCGCCCAGGCCAAGGTAAACGTGGAGAAAGCCAAGGTTGCCTTTTCGAGTGGAGAATACAAGAAGGCCCTTGACCTCCTCGAGGAGGCCATCGCCGAGGAGCCGGAAAACGCCGAGGCCTATCATTACGCGGGCCTTTGCATGATCGCCCTGGACAAGCCGGGCGAGGCCGTGCCGCTGCTCGAGCGCTCGGCCGCCCTTGACGGGGCCAACGCCTCCATCAACGAGGACCTGGCCTGGGCCAAGCTCGGGGCGGGAGACTTCGGGGGTGCCGTCGACTCGGCGGACGTGGCCATGTCCTACGACTCGGCGAGCGAGCGGGCGAGGCTCTACAAGGGCCAGGGCCTGATGGTTCAGGAAAACTTCGATGACGCCCTCCTCCAGTTCGAGGACGTTCCCAGCGGCTCGAGCTTCGAGCAGGCGGCCGCGGTTTACGGCGGCGTCTGCCTTTACCGCCTGGGCCGGGTGGATGACGCCAAGGCGAGTTTCCAGCGGGCCGTTGACCTCGACTCGGCCTCCGAGCTGGGCAAAGAGGCCGCCAAATACCTGGCCGCCCTCGAGGGCGGGGCCCCCGCCCAGGAGAAACCCTGGATGGTGCGGGGCAGGCTTTACTACCAGTATGACAGCAACATCATTCCCGCCCGGGACGAGGTCGTGGGGGTCACGCCGCCGGGCGGCGACGAGCCCCCTCCCCGCCAGAGCGACGGCCGCTTCGTGGTCGACCTTGACGCGCGTTACGATTACCGGAGCGGCCCCTACGGAGTGGGCGGCCGCTACCTGGGCTACGCCAGCTTCTACACCGAGGAGGACGAGTTCAACCTGGTCTTCAACATGGGCGAGGTTAACGGGTTCTACCAGTTCGACGTGAACGACACGAACCTTCGTCTCGGCGGGGCATTCGATTACATGAACGCCACCCTGGACGGCGAGCAGTACAGCGACGTCATGCGGGGCCTGGCCAACGCCACGGCCTTCTGGAACGAGGCCATGGCCACCAAGCTCGAGTTCGAGTACTGGATGGAAACCTTCGAGGGGAGCGTCGAGGACACGGGAGGTCCGGCCACCCTCAACGAGGGAGCCAACAACCGCGACAACAACCGCTGGTACGTCTCCCTTACCCAGTACTTCACCAACCCCAACGGATCGAACGCCAGCTTCTGGTTCGGCGGCCGGTATGGAGACGTGGCGGCCGACGGCGACAACTACAACAGGAACGAGACCAGGTTCTTCGGCGGCGTCATGGTCTCGCCCGAGGAATCCTGGTACCTGACCCTTACGGGAAGCTGGGAGAACACGGACTTCTACGACTATATGAAGGACGTTCCCGGGGCCAACGACCGGGTCGAGCGGCGGACCAACCTGGCCGCGTCATTCATCGTTCCGGTTTACAAGTGGATCAGCCTTTATACCGGCATCAGCTATACCTCGGTCGACTCGACCATCGTGGACCTCGAGTACGACCGGACCATCACGAGCCTCGGCGTGATGGGCGAGCTATAATAAATATGGCGAATCGCCCTAGCGGGTCAAGGAGGAACCTATGAAGAAAACGATAATCGCGATGTTCCTGGCCGTCGCCCTACTGGCGGCCGGAGCGCCGGCCATGGCGTCAAACCAGGGCCAGATCACCGAAATGGAAGGATCGGTCACCATTACCAAGGCCAACGGACAAAGGGCCACGGGAATGCTCGGGTCGGTCGTCAACCAGGGCGACGTGATCGAGACGGGCGTGGCCTCGAGGGCCACCATACTGTTCGACGACGGCAGCGTCCTGCGCATGGGGCCGGACACCACCCTCGAGATCAAGAAGCTGGCCTACGACCAGGAAAAGGGCGTGGTGGAAAGCGCCTATGACCTGGCCCAGGGGACCCTGATGTCCATCGTGGGGTCCCTCTTCGGAAACGAGGGGTCGTCCTACGAGGTCTCGACGCCCACGGCCGTAGCCGGCGTGCGAGGCACCACCTTTATCCTCAAGGTCGGCGTCAGGCCCGCCACCGGCGAGATGTCCACCATGGGCGTGGGCGTGGACGGGACCGTCAACTTCGCCGGCAAGTCGGGAGGACAGTTCGACCTCGGACCCGACAAGTACTCCATCGCCGGGGCCGACGGCGTCGCCGGCCAACCCCTTCCCACCGACCCCAACTACATCGACGAACTGCTCGACGGTTTCCGCCTCGAGAACCCGAGCATGGGGTCCAGGGCCCAGGACATGAGGAACGGACCGGGCAAGAACGCGCCGAAGAGCAACAAGGGCGTGTTCCTCCCCAGGGACATCAAGGGAGGCGGCCCGGGCGGGTCGGTTGACGACATCAAGGACAAAGAGGACATGATGGGCATGGACAACCCGGCCGAGGTTATCTTCCAGGAGCCGCCCGGCGCGGCGGGAACGCCCGTTCGAGTAACGATACAGTTGCCCTGAAAAAGGAGATGGGAAGATGAGAAAGAAAATATTTTCGCTCGCCGCGGCCGCCGCCGCCGTTACCCTGGCCTTGACCCTGACCTGGGCGGCCTGCGACCTTCCGCATAACCAGCCCAACAACGTCCTGTCCGTGTCCGTCAACGTCCCGCCTCGCGAGACGCGCGCCACTTTCGAGCCGCCTGGCGACATATCCCTCGAGGACCTGCTCTCGGAAGATTTTATCCTGCCGCCCGAGACCGACGAGTATCACCTCCGGATTTTCCTTACCAATCCGGACGAGGCCTTCTACGTGGCCGATTACCAGCCGGGCGAGGCGGTCGAGTTCCTGGTCTCCGAGGGTGAAGGCAGGGTAATCGGGGCCGAGGTTTACCTTATCCCCGGCGACACGCCCTCCCCCAATACTTTCACGGGCGTCAACTACGTGACCTCGACCCCCGAGGAGGAGCGCACCATCAGCACCACGGGATCGCCGGTCAGCGTGAACCTCACCATGGTCCAGAACCCCTCGACGGGCATGATATCCGGCGGCGCCGTCCAGGCCAACGTGGGCAGCGGCGTCGAGGACCTGCCCCTTGGCGCCAACTGTCCTCCCGAGGACGAGTTCTTCGTCAATCTTACGGACAGGACCTTTGGCGGACTTTCCTTCCCCACCATATTGGCCGACGATATGTACGAGTTGGGCAGTCTACAGATAACCGGGCTTCCACTGGGGCACACCTTCGAGATGAAGGCCTTCCATGGCCGCATCGGCGTCGAGGACACCCAGACTTTCGATTTCGACGTGACCCCCAAGGCCGTGGACGTGCTCTTCACCGGCTATAAAGCGCCACAGATGAACTTCTTCCCCGAGAGCTTGCCATCCCTCGTGGAGGGAAGCTCGATCACCATTATCTGGTACGTTACCGGGGGACTGGGAACGGATGACACCACGTTTTACGGCCTCGGAGCCGACGACACCTGCCGTGACGGCGGAGGCGTTATGGACGAGGACGAGTACCAGTTCTACGTGCCGAGTTATAACAACTGCAAGATTGAGGTCGAGGCCGAGGACTGCGGCGGCAACGTCGTTTCCGGAAGCATGAACGTGGACATCGTCATGCCCTGAGGCATCCAGCATCGTCTATAAAGCGCGGGCTAACCCCCGCGCTTTTTTTTCGCGTCACGTCGGGTGACCCGGCCGGTTTCGCAAGAAACCGCGCGGGTCCCACGCGGCCGGATGGGTCGAGGGCCACCCCCGTTATTCGATTTTCAAAGAGCAAGGCGGGTCGCGCCGCCGGGGCCTGACTTAGATCGCCATGCCGTCATCGCGTGAAAGCCGCGGGACGCCGGGTGACCCGTCCGGTTTCGTAAGAAACCGCGCGGGTCCCGCGAAGCGGGATGGGTACGGGGCCGCGTATTTCTCGTTACCGCGTATTTCCCACCTGCCCATACACCTATCCGGCTCCACCGGCCCCGGGCGGTTTTTGGCAAAACCGGCCGGGGCACCCCACCAAGGCGATCGTCCTTTGCCAAAGGCCAGACAAGGACCGTCACGGGGGCGGGCGCAGTCGGACTCGAGGAAGTCAGCGCGAAAGACCGGCCAGCCGGATTTTTCGATCATCGATGCCATCGCGGCAAGGCCGCCGTCGCTCTCGACTTCAGCCAGATAGGGATTGCCTTTGACAGGACTGTAAACCGGGCCGCGTAAAAGATAGACCAGGAGCAGGAACTGGAAAGCCTCGAAATCTTCGTCGGCGTGGGCCCGGGCGTAATAAAAACCGTCGATCAAAAGGGCCGGGCCGAAGCTGAAGGCCAGGTCGAAGGCGCGCTCGCGAGGAACGAACATTTCATCAAGGCCGGCGATGACCTCGTCCGGCACGTCCACAAGATAGTCGGGAACTTTGGCGGTCCTTAGCCACGTCTGTATTTGATAGCCCACGTGCTCCGGCTCGGGCGGGGTCCCGAAAAATCCATGGTCGAACTCGTCCAGCTCCTTCAACCCGGCTTTCACCGCCGGGCACTCGGGGCAAGTCGAGAGCCAGCGGCGGCATTGTATGGTCATCTCGCCGGACCGGGTCTCGGATAGTTTGATGAGGAAATTGCGGGCCAGGACGCGAGCGATCCGCTTGAACTTCACCGTGGACAGGCCGCACCGCTTGGCCCAGGCCCCGGCGGGCAAAGTCAGGGCCCGGTTCTCCTCCCCCTCGGCCCGCTCGGCCAGAATCTCGATAAGATAATAGTAAAGCCCATAACCCTCGAGCCCGCACCTCTTCATCACCTCGCTCTTGGCCCAGTCCCGGCCCGCGTCCACCTCATGCTTGAACCATAGCATGTTCTCCTCCTCGCAAAAAATGCCCTTCTATATATGGCGAAACGGGTGCATTTTTGTGGAGCGCCGGTTGACGAAATGCTGGGTTTACGCGCCCGCGATGATATACCGTTATGGTTAATTACATAATTCCGGGAGGTAAGGGGCGCCGAAAAAAATATCGTCCATCCCTAATTTACGACCACAATTCCATCTCCGCTCGACGGTAAAACCCGGCCGTATCATAAATCAGGGTCGCCCACGCGTTTTGCGTGAGTGAGCGCGGCGAACGGGCTGAGCGTATAAAAATTGATGGCATGTTGATTATTCTCCGCATGGCCGCGGCACGGAGAGGGATGAGGCCTGAAAAGTGGGAGGAACTCAGCCCGCGGCTACGCCGCCCATGCAGAATGCATGGGCGACCCCGGCTGGCCGAAGGCGCGGGAAAGGGGGCGACGGTACGCCGGACGCGTACATAACGATCCAACGGCTTGCGCCGAGCGGATAGAGCTATCCGCGCCACCCGCGGCCAAACCCGGGCGTCCAGCGGCTTTCACGCGTGGACTGCATGGCGATCCAAGTCAGGCCCCGGCGGGTCAACGCTTTTTGAAGAATTTCTTATCTTCCTCGATGGGCTTGTACTTCGCATTGATTGGTCTATATTAGTTACGTGATTTTCACAGAGAAAATACAAACACGATCAAGCGCGGCGCCATGAGACCTCCTAGCTCAATCTACATAGCCTTCGACGTTTTTCCCCGGCCCAAGGGGTCCACCAGTCACGTGGCCTCCATGGTCCAGGCCATGGCCCTCGAATGGTCCCCCGTGTGGCTCCTCTGCCTCGGCTACGGGGACATGCCCCGCTACCAGGAGGAGGGAAACGTCCGCGTCTGGCGCTTCAAGGAATACCATCCCAACGCGCTGAGGCGGGCGGCCGGGTTCGCCGAGTTCGTGGAGAACATGATGAGAAGAGCGGGAGACTCGGTCGAGCTCACGGTTTTCCGCGACCCCTGGGGCGGGTGCCCGGCCCTCGAGTGGGGCCATTCGTCCGCGAACGTCTTCGAGGTCAACGCCCTTCCCAGTTGGGAGCTGGCCTACGGGTATCCGGGTTTTTCCCGCAACCCGACTCTGGCCGCCAAGGTGCGGGACATGGAGAGGTTCTGCCTTCGCGAGTCCGACTCGATACTCACCGTTTCCGCCCTTACCGCCGAGGCCCTGGCCGAGGAGGGGGCCGACCGCCAAAAGATCAAGGTCATACCCAACTCGGCCTCAAGGGATTTCTTCGAGGCCGGCGCGGCCGACTCGCCCATCCCCGCGCTCGAGGAAAAAAGATGGATCGGCTACGTGGGCAGCCTCCATCCCTGGCAGGGCGTTAACGTCCTGCTTGACGCCTTCATCCGGGTGGCCGACGACGTGCCCGACCTGAACCTTCTAATCGTGCATGGCGGACGCAAGGGACCGGCCAAGACCCTGAAGAAAAGGATACGCAAGAAGGCCCCGCCGGGAAGGGTCCTGGCCCATCCTCCCCTCTCGCGCGAGGCGCTTGGGGCCGTCATCAAGAGGCTCGAGTTCACCGCCGCCCCCCTCCTTGAAAACACCAGGAACTCGGTGCAGGGATGCTGCCCCGTCAAGATTGTCGAGTCCATGGCCGCGGGGACGCCGGTCATGGCCTCGAACCTCAAGGTTTGCCGGGAACTTATAAAACACGGGGAAAACGGCGTGCTCGTCGAGCCGGGGTCCCCCCGGGCGTGGGCCCTCGAGATACGCAGGGCCGCGCGAGATAAAAGCCGACTGGAAAAAATGTCCGAAGCCGCTAAAAAAACGGCCCTCTCCCGCTTTGATCGCCAATCGATCCATGATAGTCTTATCGCGTGCCTGAAAAGGGCGGCGAGCGATCAGGGAGTCCCGCCGTCCGCGAACCAAGCCCCATTTATTGGCGGAGAGGGCGCGGCTGGACCAGCCATGGAAAGGTAGGAAATATGACGGCCACTCCGACCCAGATTAACGTATCCGACCTGTCACCCTTCGCCCAGCAGGTGGTCAAGACCAAGATCATTCAGGGCGTAAGCAACTATAACGCCTGGATGCATTCTTTCCGGGAACTCGCGAGCTTCGACCAGGTCCGGGACGAGCTATACAAGAAGGCCAACTTCCGCTTCTGGCTATTCCTTGTCCTCAACTTCGTCATGGCCTTTTTCATCTTGTTTCTGGGCGTGCTTTTTATTTTTCTCGCCGTGATTCCGCTCATAGCGCTGATCGTCTTCGTGGTCCTTACCGTGATCAACTACAACAAGCGCAAGGCCCTCCAGGGGGTAGACCTTGAAAACGACTTCCGGGCCCTTGTCATACCGGTCCTTGAGGAGCTTATGGAGGACGTGAGCGACAAGGACAGGATGAAGGTGAGGCTCGATCTTTCCGGTCCCACGGCCGCCAAGGTGATCTATAACCAGGAGGTCCCGCCGGGCCGTTTCCGCAAGGTCATCATGACCGTATATCGCGATCCCTGGTGCGACCTTTCCATAAGGCTGGCAGACGGGGCGACCCTCCTTCTTTCCATCGTCACCACCTACACGGTGCAGGAAAGAAGATGGACCAACCCCCGCGGGAAGTACAAGACGAAAAAGAAGTGGAAAAAGCTCATGGTAATAAGCGCGTCCCTTTTGCCCGCCGGCGAGGGCCTGGAATGGGACCCCGCCAGGGTCAACGAGAACGCGGCCACCCAAAAGCTGAAGTTTAAAAAGAAAAAGGAAACCGGCCTATGCCGCGTGGTGGAGAAGTTCAAGTTCAAGGCCGTCAATAAAATCCCCGAGCAGACGGCCAATCCTCAGCAAGTAATCGGAATGTTCATGCGGCTCTTCTCCATGATGAAGCCGGCCGCGACCGAGAGCGGCGCCTGATATCCGAGGTGATGGCGTTAACGAGCATTTTCGAGATGAGGTGAATTTATGACTGAAACGAAAGCGCCCGCGTCCGGCACAAGCGTAAAGGAACAACTAAGCCGGCTTTCCCCCCGCGCCGATTCTTGCGTTAAGTCCAAGAGGCTCAGGGGAAAGGCGACTTTCCGGGAACTGCGGGACCTTATCTCCGAGTTGGCCCGCTTCGACAAGGCCACCGACGAGGTCCGCTCGAAAACGCAAATGAAAGCGGGCGTCGGCTGCGTGGTTATGATCGTGGCCATTATCGCCGCCGTTGTCGCGATCGCCATGGAGGATGAGATCGGAATGAAGACGTCCGAGACAATCCTCTACGCCATGGGCGGCCTCGCCGTCCTTTCGCTTATTTTCGCCGTCGTCTTTCAGGTGAAGGCCGGCCGCCTGGGAAAGCTTGACCTTGCAAACGACTTCCGGCTCTGCCTCAAGCCGCTTCTCGACGACCTGGCGGAGGACGTCTCGAATAAAACCAGGGTCGATTTCGACGTTGACATGAAGGGGGTCTGCAAGGAAAAAATGATCGAGAGAGGGGAGATACCCCCCGGCCGCTTCAAGAAGGTCATCCAGACCAAGTACCGCGACCCCTGGTGCGCGCTCAGAATGAGGCTGGCCGACGGGTCGGTCATGGACCTTGACATAGTAGATCATTACACTCTCCACGAAAGAAGGTGGACCAACCCGAGGGGGAAATCCAAGAGCAAATTCAAATGGAAGAAGCTGGTCGTAGTCTCAGCCACCCTGGTACCGGGGGGAAAGGGCCTCGACTTCTCGCGGGAGGACGCAAAAATCGCCGAGGGCATGGGCAAGCTCAAGATAAAGGACAAAAAGGACGCCAAGGTCCTGAGGCTGGTCAAGAAATACAAATTCAAAAGCATCATGGTCGAGCCCAAGGAAACGGCGGCGCATGATGACGTTCTCGGCATGTACATGAAACTATATTCCATGATGAAACCGGCTCAGGACGCGGAGTAATGGCCGGATATAACGGACGACGAAAGTGAAGGACCCCAAAATAAACGGCGCCTCGGCCCGGGAGATGCTCGACAAACTCTCGAACGAGGCCAAATCGGTGGTCAAAACCAAAAGGTTTTCCGGACGGATAAAGTTCGGGCAACTGCGGGACCTGTTATCCGAGCTGAGCCGTTTCGACGAGATCACTGACGCGCTTTACAAGAGCGCCGTAAACCGATCGATCCTTACCGGCGTCGTCCTGGTCCTCCTTATAATCGGGTCGGCGCTTGGCGTGGTTTTTAAATGGGAGCTGAAAAACTCCATCGGGGACCCCATGGCCGCGGCCGTCATCGCGGCCGCCTTTTCACTGTCGGTCCTGGCCGCGGCCCTGCTGGTCTTCTTTATCGTCAAGACGGTAAAGCTGGGCAGGGTGGACCTGGGAAACGATTTTCGCCTTTGCCTGGCGCCGCTTCTGGATGACCTGGGCGAGGACGTGGACCCCAAGTCAACCGTCAGGGCCGAGCTTTCCCTCGGCGGCCTCGACTCGACAAAGCTGGTGGACAAGAAGTCCATGCCGCCCGGCCGCTTCAAGAAGGTCACCCAATACGTCTATCGCGACGACTGGTGCGACCTTCAGTTCAAGTTCACGGACGGGGGAATGGCGCGCCTGGCCATAACCAACAACTTCGTCAAGCACGACAGGAGATGGACGAAAAGAAGCGCCTCGGGCAAGACCAAGTTCAAGCACAAGGACAAGTGGAAAAAACTGGTCCTTGTCACGACTTCTCTCGCGCCGGCCGGGTCCGGTCTTGAATGGGACGAGCAGAAAGTCGAAAGCGGGGCCGGGGGCCACAAGATTAAGCGCGGGGAACGGAAGGGAAACAAATCCTTGGAGCTGGTCGGGAAATTCAAGTACAAGGCGGTGAACGAAACGCCCGCCGAGGCCCCCTCCCGGGAGGAGGTCATGGGCATGTTCATGCGTCTTTACTCGATGGCGGCCCCCTCTAAAGAAAAGGAGACGGTCAATGTATGATCCGGGTTCAGGTAATTGCAAGGCCAAGAAGGGAATGCTGGTGCTGCGCGAGTGTGGAGAGCCGGCCACCGCCTCATGCTCGATGTGCGGCATACCCGTCTGCCAGAAGCACGTGGTCCCCACCGAGCAGGGCGTGGCCTGCCCCGAGTGCGCGGCCATGAAGACCAAGATTCCACAGGGCCCCCAGGGCGTCGTGGGCAGGGCGCGCAGGCGGCGGAGCTACTACGGGCACTACGGCTACTCGCCCTATTATTACGGGTATCACGGCTATGGCGGACGCCATTACTGGAGCGACGACGACTACGACTCCATGGACGAGCGGGAGGACGTGAGCGAGGACCTGGCCGAGGACATGGAAGCCGACGGCGACGATGCCGACCTCGACGATTTCGACGACATGGAGAGCTGACGGGGCTTATTAACCTGACCCTGGAGCAAATTATGTCGGACCCTCGATCGAGAATCCTCCTTATCACCAGGCGCTATCCTCCCCAAAAGGGAGGCATGGCCGTCAGTTGCGAGCGACTGGCCGCGGGCCTCCGAAGAAGGGACGTCCTCCTCGACGTGGTGGCCTTTACCGACCTGGCGGCCAAGCGCAAAGTCACCAAGGTGGACAAGGACGGCGGAGCGGACCTCCACGTGGTCCTCGAGGCATCCCCCGGCATGTCCGCCCAGATGGCCTGGAACGCCGTCCGGCAAAGGCACTCGCGCGCTCCCTATTCCTTCGTCATTGGATTCGGGTCCAACCTGCCCGGCCTTACGGCCGTGACCCTGGGCTCGTGGCTGGGACTTAAAAGCCTGGTCCTGGTGAGGGGAAACGACTTCGACCGCGACTGGTTCGATCCCCGCCTCGGCTTCCAGGTTAGGGAAGCCTTGTCCCGCGCCGACCACGTGGGGGCCGTGAGCACGGAAAAGGTCCGGCGTATCAAGGCGCTTTTCCCCGAGGCTGACGTGAGATGGACCCCCAACGGCGTTGACCCGCGAGACCTCGAGCTTCTCCCGGAGGACGTTAAGAAGCGGGACGAAATCAAGGCCGAACTGGGGGGCGAGGACCGGAGGATCATCGGGATTTTCGGGGAGTCCAAGTTTAAAAAAAGAATACCCCTTTGGCTGGAAGGGGTCAGGGACGCGGGCCTGATGGGCCGGATCGGACTATTGGTAGTGGGCTCGGTCGATGAGGAGACCGCGCTTATCCTGGACGACCCGGCCCTTGCCCCGAGGAACCTGCGGTCCAAGTATATCCAGCGGGACCGGCTGCCCGGCTACTACGCGGCCTGCGACTTCGTGGCCATTCCCTCCCTCTACGAGGGCATGCCCAACGCGCTGCTCGAGGCCATGGCCGCGGGGATAGTTCCCATCGCCTCGGACGCGGGCGCCTTGCCCGACGTTATCGAGGACGGCCGTACGGGCTTCTTATTCCCGGCGGAGGACAGGGCGGCGGCGGGCATGGTCACGGCCAAGGCTTTGTCCCTTTCCGACGAGGACCTGGCCGCCATGAAGGAAAGGACGAGAAAGCACGCGGAGGAAAACTTCACCATCGGCCGCGAGCTGGACGTGATCATGGAAATCGTGCGGGAAGGGGAGAATATCTGATGCACGTGGCCGACGTCCTCGGCTCCGACCCGGAGATAGCCCGGAGCGCGAGAAGGATACTGACCGAGCCGGCGACGGATTTTCCCATACTCTCAGTCAAGTTCAAGCTGACCTGGCGCTGCAACCTGCGCTGCTCCCTTTGCCGACTGTGGCAAAAGCCCTATAACGCGGCCACCCCCGACGTGACCCTTGGCCAGGTCGAAACCATCCTGAAGGCCCTTAAGGAAAGGGGGCTGCGCAAAGTCCACTTCTCCGGCGGCGAGGTACTGATACTCGATGAGTTCCCTCGAATCGTGGAGGCGGCCAGGAGCATGGACCTCCAGGTCAACCTTACCACCAACGGGACCCTGCTGGACAAGGACGTGGCCAGGTCCCTCGTGAACAACAGGGTCCACGCCGTCAACGTGTCCATCGACGCGGCCGACGAGAAAAGACACGACCGGATGCGGGGAGTGAAAGGCGCCTGGAAAAGGGCCTGGCGCGGCGTGGACAACCTGATCGAAAGAAAAAGGAATAAAGGCAGGGGACCGGTGGTGGCGGTGAACACCATCGTAACCCGCGACAACGCGGCTGAAATGGACTCCCTCTACGACATGCTTATCGAAAGGGGCGTGGACAGGTGGAGGCTTTTGCCGGTGGACACCCAGATCAAGAAGATAAGGCCCACCGCCGAGCAATGGCAGGAACTGGCGAAAAAATGGGAAAGGTGGCGCGAGAACATGAGCCGCCTGCCCATCGACTGGTCCTCCGAGCAGAGCGCCAAGAAAGCCGCCAAGGGAAAATACGCGGGAAGGTTCTACCACGACCGAGCCTGCTTCGCGCCCTGGTTCAACCTCTTTATCGACGCCGACGGAAAGACCTATCCCTGCTGCATGGGAAAGACCCACATGCGGCCCTACGGCAACGCCTTCGAGACGCCGGTCTCGGAGCTTTTGGCCGGGGAAGGCAGGAAGGAAATCTGCTGCTCCCTGGCCTCGGGCCACCTCTACCCCATATGCGAGAGGTGCGACGACTTTCTCGAGGAAAACGAGGCTTTTGCCCACCTTTATAAAATGGAGGAAATCAAATGAAAAGAATGACGGTTTTTTGCGCGGCCCTGGTTCTCGTCGCGGCGGCGGCCATGGCCGCCATGTCCAGTTACAAGCTGACCTACGGTCCGGCCAATACCCTGGTTACGATCACGCAGGTGAACGCGGATAAATGGACCGCCCAGGAGGCGGGCGTGACCTACGAGGTCGAGGTCAAGGACGGCGTCAACGTGACCTTTTCTCAGGGCGGGTCCCTGGTGGCGAGCGGCAAGCTCGAGGAGGGCAAGCTCAAGCTCAAGACGCCCGACGGCTCGTTTTACTTCAAGGTGAAGTTCAAGGAGGACAAGACCAAGGTCTATCTTTCGGACGAGGACGAGGAGGGCTACTCGATCAAGATCAAGGAGGACAAGTACAAGATCAAGCGGGGCGAGACGGAGCTTGGCAAGATAAAGTTTTATCCTGACAACGGCAAGCTCAAGGTCAAGGACGTTAATGACGCTGAGCTGGCCGTGAGCAAGGACATGGGCCGCCTGACGGCCGCTCCCGCCGGATTCGCCATCCCCGACCTGGACGGGCCGAGGCGCTATTTCCTTTTGCTTTACCTTCTGGCCATGAACAAGTAATGGCCGGAGATCCGGCCGTCATTTCCGCGCCCGGAGCGGGGCTTGGCCACCTCGTCCGGGCGCTGGCCGTTTCTCTGGAGATGGAGAAGCGGGGAGCGGCCTGCCGCGTGGTCACCAACTCGCCCTACGCCGAGGGCATGGCCCGTATGACCGGGGCCAGGATATCCTCCATCCCCGACGCCGGATGGAAAACCAAGGTGAGGGATTTCGTCCGGGAGACGCGGCCGCGCCTGTTGGTGACGGACTCCTTCCCCTGGGGACTCAGGGGGGAATGGCTTGGTCCTCCCGAGCCGGGCCTTCGCGTCGTACACCTGGCCCGTATTCTCAAGATCGCCGATTACATGGAGGCCATGAAGGTGAACGTGGATTCGGCCCCGCCCTTTCACGCCTCGATCATCGCCGAGAGGATTCCACCGGAGCAGGAAAAAGCGCTGGCCCTGGGCCGATTCCCGAGCGTTCGCCTCGAGGGCAGGATAAGGCTCGAGGGCCTTCCCGCTCCGCCGCTTCCGGAAGAGCTTTGTGAACCTCTGGACGCGGGAAAGCTTGTCCTTGCCGTGCATAGCGGTCCGGAAAGGGAGATAAAAACGCTGATGGACCGGGCGAATAGAGAGGCCGGGAAAACGGCGGACGCCGCGGTCACGCTTATCTCTCCTCGCGAGCCCGCGGGATTTGCGGCGCCCTGGCTCGAGTATTTCCCGGCCTCGGCCCTTTACGGCCGGGCCGCCATGGTCGTCACCGCCGCCGGGTACAACTCCATGGCCGAGATGAGCCCCTATCGCGAAAAGCACGTGGCGATCGCCTTTGACAGGACTTACGACGACCAGGCTTTACGCGTGAAAGACTACATGAGCGACGTTAACGGGGCGGCCCAGGCGGCGGATTTCCTCATCCGCTGCATGTAAATAAGCACGGGAAATGAGCGGCGCTAAACACGTTCCACGCGGGTGACCGGCCTGGTTTAAAAGAAAAGAAATTCCTTAAAGCGCGGTGACTCTCATGACCTCCTCGAAGGTGGTGGCGCCCTCGCCCAGTTTCTTGATGGCGCACTCCCTAAGGCTCATCATGCCCTCCTCGATGGCGGCCTTGTTAAGGCGGCTCGAGTCGGCGCCTTCCCGGATGAGCTTGATCAGTTTCTCGGTTATGGGCATGACCTCGAAAATGCCGGTCCTTCCCATGTAGCCCGTGTTGCGGCAGTCCAGGCAGCCGGCCCCGAAATAGACCCTGACTTTCTGCTTCTCGTCCTTGACGGGAATCTTGAGGGCCCGCAGTTCCTGGACCCCGAGGAAGGTCTCGGTACGGCAATGAGGGCAAATCATCCTGACCAGCCTCTGGGCGAGCGATCCCACCAGGGTGCTGGCCAGGAGGAAGGGCTCGACCTGCATCTCGTTCATCCTGGTGACGGCGGAGGCCGCGTCGTTGGTGTGGAGCGTCGAGAGCACCAGGTGCCCGGTCAGGGCCGACTGGACGGCGTTGGTGGCCGTTTCCCTGTCCCTTATCTCTCCCACCATTATCACGTCCGGGTCCTGGCGGAGTATGGTCCTGAGCGCGGAGGCGAAGGTCACGTCGATCTTAGGCTGGACCCCCACCTGGTTGAATTCCTCGTAGACCATCTCGATGGGGTCCTCGATGGTGACGATGTTGATGTCCGGGCTGGAAATGGCCTTGAGGGCCGTATAAAGGGTGGTGGTCTTTCCGCTGCCGGTGGGACCGGTCACGAGGATCAGCCCGTTCGGCCTCGAGATGAAGTCGTTAAAGAGCGAGAACTCGCGGTCGTAGAATCCGAGGTTCGACAGTTCCTGGAGGAGCACGTCGGGATCGAAAATCCTGACTACCAGCTTTTCGCCGAAGGCCACGGGCAGGGTGCTGACGCGGAGCTCGATCTCCTTTTCCCCGTACTCGGTCTTGATCCTCCCGTCCTGGGGCCGTCTTTTCTCGGCTATGTCCATCCTGGCCAGCATCTTGACGCGGCTAACCACGGCCTGGTGAACCACCTTGGGCACGTGATGGATGTCGTGGAGGATGCCGTCGATCCTGAAACGGACCACGCAGTTCTGCCGCTTGGGCTCGATGTGGATATCCGAGGCCCGCTGCTCGTAGGCGTAGCGCAGAAGGTGCTCGACCGCCTGGATGACGGGGGCGTCCGAGGCGTCGAACCCGTCGGACTTCATGGTCACGAACTGCTCGAGGTTCTGGATGTCGGCGTCCTGCTTAAGCTCCTTGACCGCCTTGTCCACGCTCGTGCGGAAGCCGTAAAACTCGGCGATGATCTTCCTGATGTCGGAGGGAGTCGAGAGCTTGAGCTTAAGGTTCCTTCCCGTGGCCCGTTTTATAAGATCGAGACCCTCGTCGTCAAAGGGGTCGTCCACCGCCATGATCAACTCGTCCTTTGTCTCCCCGATGGGGACCATGCGGTGGCGCCTGGCGAACCCTCGGCTGATGGTCTTGGTCACCAGGTCCATGTCCAGCTTCATGGGATCGATTTTCACGAACTCCATTTTCAGGTCGGCGGCCAGGGACTGCATAACGCGGTCCTCGATGAGCAGCCTGCCTCCTCCTCCCGGTATCTTGAACTGAAAGGAGGCCAACACCTCGACCGGCGAAAGACTGGCCTGGTCCTGTTGGCGGCTTTTCTTCGAGAACTGGATTTCCCGGAGCTGGCGCTGGAGGCGGGCGCGCTGTGGCCTCTCCTTTACGACGGCGTCCTTTTTCTGGTCCACGCTCATGAGTCCGTCGCGGACCATCACGTCCGTGAGCCCGTCCATGGTGATGACCTTCAGGTCGCCCATCAGGCTGTACTTAAGCTGGGCGGCCTGGGCGTCGGTAAGCTCGATCTCGGGCACCTGGAGGTCGGGATCGTCGTTGACCTTGAGCTTGACTCCCGCGCCGCCGGGAATTTTTTGCACGTTTTCGGCCTCGGCGTCCTTGGGCATGCCCTTGGCCGCCTCCTTGAATATCCCCTCAAGCTTTTCGTCCTTTTTGATTTCGGACATTTCCCGCTCCCTTTCGGTTAAAGGCCAATCTCGCTTTTCAGCCGCCTGGTCATAAGGTCCGTCACCGCCATTTTAGGAGATTTCTCCGCGTAAAGCACGAGGTAAATCTGCTCGATGATTGGCATCGACACCTCGAGCTTCTGACTCAGCTTGTAAACGGTGACGGCGTTCTTCACGCCCTCGGCCACGCTCCTTTGCCCCTCCAGTATCTCCTTCAGGGTCATGCCCCGGCCGATGTTCAGGCCCACCTGCCTGTTGCGCGACAGGTCCCCGGTGCACGTAAGGATTAAGTCCCCCAGGCCGGCCAGGCCGGCGAAGGTCATGGGGTTGGCGCCCATCCTGACCCCCAGCCGCGCGATCTCGGCCAATCCCCTGGTGATGATGGCGGCCCGGGAGTTGAGTCCAAGGCCCATGCCGTCGGCGCATCCAACGGCGATGGCGATGGGATTTTTCACGGCTCCGCCCAGTTCGACTCCGATGACGTCGGTCTGGGAGTAAATCCTGAAGGTGTCGGTGGACAGGGCGTGCTGAACCTCTTCGGCCACCCTGACGTCGTGGCAGGCGGCCACGACCGCGGTGGGCACTCCCCTCGCCACTTCCTTGGCGAAACTGGGTCCGGATATGGCCGTCAGCCTCCGGTGAATCTCGGCGGGCACGGTCTCCTCGATGACGCCCGTCATGGTAAGGAGGGTGTCGTCCTCAATGCCCTTGCTGGCGGTGACAAGGATGGCGTCCCTCGGCATGTAGGGCGAGGCCTCGGTCATGATCTCCCTCACCAGGTGGGAGGGAACCACCGACAATATCAGCTCCGCCGAGTCAAGGGCCTCCTCCATGCTCGTGGTCGCCATTATCTTGGGACTCAGCGGAACGTCGGGCAGGAAAAGAGGGTTCTCGTGCCTCGTCCCTATGGCCTGTGCCACTTCCGGCTCGTAGACCCACATCTTGACCGCGTGATCGTTCTTCGCGCTAAGCTCAGCCAGCGCCGTTCCCCAAGCGCCTCCACCAAGTACGGATACCTTCATGCCCCGTTCAAACCTCCCCTTTGGCTCCGGTAAAAATAACCCATCATTCCCACGCCCGCAAGCCGGGACGACTCATCAAGGACCGCGCAAAAGACAGTAAACGCCTCCCGTCTTCTTTCTTTAGACGCCCAATTGTCGAAAGCGGTTTGAATCAAGCGGGCGTCTGGGTAATAATTTTGTCGTAAAGGCGGACGGTCGCGATTTGGCGTTGCCTTATTTATCTTAATTGCCGATGGCTTAAACCAAACACAAGGGGACTGGACATGGCGTCGAGGATTGAAGTCAAGCTCAAACCGGGCATGAGTGACGCGCTGGGAATATCTTTGCGTAAAAGGATCGAGTCGGACCTTGGCGTCAAGGCCGCGGAAGTGGCGGTGATCGACGCCTTTACCGTGGACAAGGACCTGGAGCCCGGCGACCTGGAGAAATGCCGCGCCAGGATTTTCACCGATCCTTTGACGCAGGACTCGTCCATCGATTCTCCCCTTGCCCTGGATTTCGACTACGTCGTCGAGGTCGGCTTCCTTCCCGGAGTCACGGACAACGTGGGCCGGACCAGCCGGGCGGCCGTATCCGACCTCCTTAAAATCGAGTTCGCCCCCGGCGAGTCGGTCTATTCCTCCCGCCAGTACCTCTTGAAGGGGGTCACCAGGGACGAGGCCGAGCGGGTCGCCGCGTGGCTGCACAACCCCTTGATCGAGCGTGCCCAGCTTAAAAGCCTCGAGGAGTTCACCAACGACGAGGGCATGGACATGGCCATACCCAAGGTCAACCTGCCGGCCAGCGACCGGGTGGACGAGATCGACCTTAACGTGCCCGACGACGAGCTTCTTAAATTGGGCAAGGAGGGCGTGCTCGACTACGTGGACCACAAGGGGAACGAGATCAGAAGAGGTCCCCTGGCCCTGGGCCTCGACTATCTTTACGCCATCCGCGACTATTTCAACGGCGAGGGCCGAAAGCCCACGGACGTGGAGATCGAGAGCCTGGCCCAGACCTGGAGCGAGCACTGCAAGCACACCATCTTCGCGGCCCGCCTGGACGAGATCGACTCGATCTTCAAGACCTATATCCAGGCGGCGACCCGCGAGGTTCGCGAGATGATGGGCGAAAACGACTTCTGCGTGTCCGTTTTCTCGGACAACTCGGGGATCATCCGCTTTAACGACGAATACGACGTCTGCTACAAGGTCGAGACCCATAACAGCCCCTCCGCCCTCGACCCTTACGGCGGGGCCATTACCGGCATAGTGGGAGTCAACCGCGATCCCATGGGCACGGGCCAGGGCGCCAAGCTGGCCGTCAACATGTACGGTTTCTGCTTTGGCGACCCCTATTTCAAGGACGAGCTTTTTTACCGGGGCAAGGGAAAACAAAACCCGATCCTCCACCCCAAGGTCATCTTCGAGGGAGTAAGGAGGGGCGTCGAGCACGGCGGCAACAAGTCGGGCATACCCACCCCCTGGGGCTTTATCACCTTCGACGAGAGGTACATGGGCAAGCCCCTGGTGTTCGTGGGCACGGCCGGTCTTATTCCACATCTTCGTAACGGCAGGCGCTCGGGCGAGAAGAAGGCCAAGGCCGGCGACCTCATCATTATGGCCGGCGGCCGGGTGGGCAAGGACGGCATACACGGCGCCACCTTCAGCTCGGAGGGACTGCATGAGGGCAGCCCCGCCTCGGCCGTGCAGATCGGAGACCCCATCACGCAAAAGAAAATGCACGACGCCCAGATCGAGCTTCGGGACCTGGGCCTTTATAACAGCGTCACCGACAACGGCGCGGGCGGTCTTTCCTGCTCGGTGGGCGAGATGGCCACCGAGTGCGGAGGCGCCCTGGTCGAGCTCGAGAAGATACCCATCAAGTACGCGGGACTTCTGCCCTACGAGACCTGGATTTCCGAGAGCCAGGAACGCATGACCTATTCCGTTCCTCCCCAAAACCTCGATCGCTTCATGGCGGTCATGAAAAAACACGACGTCGAGGCCACCATCATCGGCGCCTTTACCGATTCCTCCCGCTGCCGGGTAACCTTGAACGGCCAGAGTATCATGGACGTGGACCTGGATTTCCTCCATAACGGGCTGCCCCGGATGGAGCTTAAGTCCTCCTGGACCCCACCCGACAACCCCGAGCCCGTAATAGCGGAAAAGGAGGATTATTCGGACGACCTTGTCCGGATGATGGGCCGCCTGAACCTTTGCTCCCGCGAGTACGTGGTAAGGCAGTACGACCACGAGGTGCAAGGAGGAAGCGTCATCAAGCCGCTGGTGGGAGTCGATCAGGACGTCCATCAGGACGCGACGGTTACGCGTCCGCTCCTGGATTCGACCCAGGGACTGGCCCTGTCCTCGGGAATGCATCCCTGGTACGGCGACGTGGACCCCTACGCCATGGCCGAATGCGCCATCGACACGGCCATCAGGAACGTGGTCGCCGTTGGCGCGGACCCCGATCGAGTGGCCATCCTGGACAACTTCTGCTGGTGCAGCTCGAACGAGACCGAGCGTCTGGGCCAGCTTAAGAGGGCGGCCCGGGCCTGTTACGACGCGGCCATATCCATGCGCGTTCCCTTCATCAGCGGAAAGGACAGCATGTTCAACGATTTCAAGGGCTTTGACGGAGAGGACAACCCCATTAAAATCTCCGTCCCCCCTACCCTTCTTATCTCGAGCATCGGGATAGTGCCGGATATCATGAAGTGCCAGACCCTCGAGCCCAAGGCCCCGGGAGACTACGTCTACATAGTCGGGATTACCAGGGACGAGATGGGCGCAAGCGAGTATTACGCCATGCTCGGGGAGATGGAAACGGGAAAGAGATGGATTGGAAAGCGGGCCCCGTCGGTGAACGGAAGCGAGGCCCGGGAGCGTTATCTCAAGGTCTTCCGGGTCCTTGACGAGGGACTGGCCGCAAGCTCGGCCCCCATAGGAACGGGCGGGCTGGCTTATGCCCTGGCCAAGATGGTCATGGCCTCGGAAATGGGCCTTAGCCTGGACCTGTCCTATATGCCCCGTGAAACCCATCTTGCGGACTTTAAAATACTTTTCTCCGAGAGCATGGGCCGGCTAATCTTTACCGTGGCCCCGGCGAACAGGCGGCGCTTCGAGGAGATGATGTCCGGAGAGCCGATGGACCTTGTCGGCAAAGTTACTGAGGAACCGAGGCTTACGGTACGCGCTCCATCCGGGAAAGTGACTATGGACGTCGAGGTGAAAAGCTTGAAGTTGTCATACAAGAGCACGCTTAACTGGTGATTATTAAAAATATTTCATCAGTTATGAGCCTCGTACACAAGTCCCGCTTTGGAGTGCGGCGGCTCGACGCCGCTTTTCTTCCGAGCGGCTTGACGCGAGGCTGGCCGTTGTATTTATTTCCAGGCCTTTTTAAGCCATGGCCATCGAAATCGATCTCAAGGGAGTGTCATCCAAAGCGGCTATGCCGCCAAGAAAAGGACTTTTACAAGAAGCTCAGTTATTAAACGAAAAGGTCAGTAAAAAGGGGAGCCGGAAAACCGACTCCCCCCTTTTTGGTCTTTTCAGTAGGAATATTAGTGCAGTTCTCCGTCGATCAGGACCTCGTCGATGAGGAAGGCGCCTTCCTCGCCGGCATCGTAGCCGCTTCCGCCGCTGATCTTGGCGGAGCCGTGATGCTCGGTGGCCTGGCCATAGGAGAAGATATCGATGATTCCGCCGTTGCCTCCCTCTCCGTATTCCGAGTCGGCCGAGCCGCCACGTACGTCGTAATCGACCACGCTCTTTAAGTGTCCCGCCGCGCCGACCGCGATAGCTCCACCGTCGCCGGCCTGGGCCTCACCCTTGGCGTCTCCGCCCTTGGCGATAAAGTTGCCGGAAGCGTAGGCGTCACCGCGATATGCCGCTATAACTATCGAGGCGGATTCCCAATTGACTATGTCTCTAGCCGACCTGGGTACTCCATCTCCGGCGCAACCACCGTCCGAGTTCTCACCAATGCCGTTGCCGCCCGAGGTCAGAATTTTGCCCTTGACCGCCGCGCCTTCCCAGCCTATAAGCATGGCCGCGCCGCCCTGGCCACCTTCATCGACACCGTCGCCGCCCCTCAGGTCCATATCTCCGTTGTATGCGACAACCGCCTCGAGGTCATCCAGGTTCGGGGGAATGGGCGAGTCGCCATCATAATCCAGGAACGCGTAGCCGCCCATCATCATGACGTACCCGCCACTGCCGCCGTTGCCGTCGGTCGCCTTTCCGCCGCGCGCCTGTATGTCCACGCTGGCCAGAACGTCCCCGAGGTATTCGATAAGCTCGACCCAGCCTCCGCTTCCGCCGTAATAGCATCCCTGGCCGCCATTGGCCTCGACCCTGGCGAACCCGAAAAGATTGACCGTGAAATTATCGGGGATATAGGCGCCGCTCGCCACGGGGCCATAGCCCTCGAAGTAGCCGTTGTAAATATACATTTCTCCGGCCCCGCCGCCGCTGGGACCGTAGCCGCCGTTGGCTTCGACTTTTCCAAACCAGGTTACGTTTATGTCGTTTTCGAAAATATCCTCGGACTCGTCCACATCAGGCGCGATCGAGTACATGCCGGAAAAATATTTTTGCACGATAATTTCAGGACCGCCGCCGCCGTATCCAGTCTCGCCGGTGCAGGCCCCGCCGTTCATTATTACGCTGCCCTTCTGTATGATCTCTTCCTTGCCGAGGCCCTGGAGCTGGAAGTAGAAAGCCCCGCCTCCGCCGGATAGTCCATTACCGCCGCTGGCCTGGACGTTGCCGGAGTTGACGATCTTACCGCCAAGGTAACCTTCCTCATAGCCCTCGTCGCCCGTCCACATTCCGAAACTGCCTCCGGAACCGCCGGAGCCGCCATTGCCGACGCCGCCGTTGGCGGTCAGGTTGCCGCTATTGAAGGCGCTTCCCAGATAGGCCCAGAGGCTGATCCCGCCTCCATGGCCGCCGGATACTTGTTCTCCTTCGCCGCCGTTGGCCTGGACGTCTCCGGTGTTAAAGACATGCCGGTAGGCCTCGACGATAAAAAGGTTGCCGTTGCCGCCGTAATAACCGTCGCCGCCGTTCAGGTACAAACGTCCCTGATTCAAGACTATCCCGTAGTCGGCGTACATATAAATTCCGCTTACATACTCGAAGCCCACCTGGCTGGGAGACGGGCCTTCCGGATCGGACTCGTAAATATAGCCCGCGTCGCCGCCCGAGCCCTCGCCGTCGCCATGGCCGCCGGAGACGTCGATCTTGCCCTTCGAGAATACGCCGAAATAGGACATGAGGTTCACGGCGCCGCCGTCGCCGCCGTACATATTGGACCCGTCGGCCGCGTTAAGCCCCTTGGTAATGATCGATCCGGTTTCCCTTACGAATATGCGGGAGGCCCCGATCTGGAGGGCGCAGCGGTTGAGGTAAGTATCGGCCCTGCCCTCGGGAGCGATGAGAACCATTATGCCACCGTAAGTCGTGGTCGTTACCTGGCCCCTGATGTCGACGTCGTAGTCGAAATCGAGAGTCACGATTCTTCCCTCGCCGTCGTTGGGGTTCAGGGTCAGGGTCTTGCCGTCGTTGACCCGAAGGCCCGAAACCTCGACGTAATCGCCCGCCGTTTCGGAGAGCCTTTTATAAAGGCGTATGTCGCCGTAGAGCATATACACCTCTCCGGACTCGGCCTCGCCGTGGTCGCCAAGGACTTCGACCTCGATACTCGAGCTGACCACGAGGCCGGTGGGGCCGAGGTCGGCGTCCGCGTCATAGGCGGGAAGCTCGAAGCTCGCGTCCACCTCTCCCTCCGGGTTCATGTGAATGCTGTCAACGCCGGTGCTCTCCACGCCGAAATAGCCGCCGTCGCCGCCGTAACCGTAGCTGGCCGACGCCTTGTCGGGATCGTAGGTCGCGTTTCCACCATTGAGTTCGATCTTGTTGTTGGCCAAAAGGCCGTTCTGATAGTTCGGGACCTCGTCCCGGCCGCCAAGATCGTTAAAAAGATCGCAGCCCCCGAGGAGCGCGGCCATGGCCAATACCAGCCCCAAGCATAATATTTTCCTCATTATTACCTTCTCCTTTTTTTCCCTGGATTGGACCCTCGAGCCATTCCACCCGTCCGTTTCTTCCTTACCAAATCAAAGACGCTTGTCTTGTATCGCCCGGATTCGAGACCTCCACGCTCTTGCCGTATTTGCCTTGCAATAAGTTGGCAAAGGCTGGGGGACCGCAAATACGGTCCCCCCCAAACCTTGCCGCCTATTTGATCATTCCGTCCACCAGCACGTCGTCAATAAAGAAGGCGCCTTCCTCGCCGGCATCGTAGCCGCTTCCGCCGTTTATCCGGGCTTTTCCGGAATGCTCGGTGGCGTCCCCATAGGAGAACAGGTCGATGATTCCGCCATAGCCGCCGTCTCCAATTGTATCATCGCCCGCGTTGCCGCCCCTCACGTCGTAGTCAGCGACGCTCTTAAGAAGGCCCGCCGCGCCGACGGCGATGTTGCCGCCGTTGCCGCCGTCACCCTCGCCGGCGCCGTTTCCGCCCTTGGCGTTAAAATTGCCGGAAACGTAGGCGTCGCCGTTCTGGGCGGCGATCAAGATGGACGCCTCGTCCAGGTCGATAATGTCTTTTTCAAAATCACCCGCGTTGCCGCCGTCGGCGTACGATCCGATTCCGTTGCCGCCGTTGGCCGTAATGGTCCCCTTAACCGCGGCCCCGTCCCAGCCCATGAGGATGGACTGTCCGCCGCCGCCGACGCCGTCCGAGCCGTCGCCGCCGCTGACGTCTATTATGCCGTTGTATCCCACAACCGCGTCCAGGCCCTCCAGGTCGGGAGGAATGGGGGAGTCCTCGTCCTCGAGATCGAGAAAAGCGGCGCCGGCCAATAGATAAACGTAGCCGCCGCAGCCGCCGTCGTCATTAAGGCCTCTTCCGCCCTTGGCGTAAATATCCACGCTGGCCAGAACGTCTCCGAAATAATCGGTAATGTTCACGTAGCCGCCGTAGCCGCCGTCAACGTAGCCCTGGCCGCCGTTAAGCTCGAAGCGGCTGAACCCGATCAGATTGGTCTCGAAGTTGTCGGGCAGGTAAGTGGCCTTGGAGATGGGCCCGGTCTTATATTCATCGTACCCGTTCCAGAGATAGAACCATCCGCCGTGGCCGGCCCCGGGTCCCTTGCCGCCGTTTGACTCGACCTTGCCGAGCCAGGTGAGCTTGATATTGTTGCCGATAATGTCCTCGGACTCGTCCGCCTCGGGCCCGTACATGATCATTCCGTAGTAATCCTTCTCGGCCCCGATCTCGCCGCCGTCGCCGCCGTAGCCGGAGGTACCGGTGCAGTCGCCGCCGTTCATGACCACGCTGCCCTTTTGGATGATCTCCTCCTTGCCGTTGCTCTCGAGCCAGAACTCATCGGCCGAGCCGCCGCCATATAAGCCGTTTCCGCCGTTGCCCTGGAAGTTGCCCGAGTTGATCAGCTTTCCGCCCCAATACCCGCCTTCCTCGTCATCGCCGCTTTCTATCTCGAACCAACCGCCAGAGCCGCCGTCGCCGCCCTTTCCAACGCCGCCATTGGCGGCTACGTTTCCACTGTTGAAGCCTCCTCCAGAATAGGCCCATATTTCGAAGCCGCCGCCGTCCCCGCCGTCGCCGTATTCTCCCTCGCCGCCGTTGGCCTGGACGTCGCCCGTATTGTAGACATGCCAGTAGGCATAAAGATATAAAGCCTCGCCGTCGCCGCCGCTGTATCCGTCGCCGCCGTTCAGATATGCGGGACCGCGGTTAATCACGACCCCATAATCAGCGAAAAGCATAACGCCGTCGCCGTACTCGAAGTCGGCAAGGGCCGGAGTGAGAGCGCCGACCGCCCCGCCGTAATTGTACGCCGCGTCTCCGCCGTCTCCCTCACCGTCGCCGTGCCCGCCGGAGGCGTCGATCTTGCCCAGCGAGAAAACGCCCAAATTGGAATAAAGCTCGATGGCCCCACCCTGGCCGCCGTCCATGTTCGAGCCGTCAGAGGCGTGAAGACCCTTGGTGATAATGGAACCCGTGGCCCGGATAAATATGCGGCCGGCCTCGATCTGCAAGGCGCAGCTGTTAATTGAAGCGGCGCCTCTGGTCATTTGTTCCGCCGCGGGGACCCCGCCCCAAGGGGCCGTAGTTACCTTTCCCCTGATATCGACGTCGTTGTCGAAAACCAGGCTCACCACGGTCCCGTCGCCGTCGTTGGGGTTGAGGGTAAGGGTCTTGCCGTCGTTGACCCTTATTCCCGTTATCTCGACGTAGTCGTCAACCGCCTCGGAAAGCCTCTTGTAGAGAGTGCAGTCATTATAGAGCAGATACACCTCTCCCACTTCCGCCTCGGCGTGGTTGTCAAGGACCTCGACCTCGAGGCTGGAGTTGACCACCAGGCCGTTGGCGCCAAGGTCGGCGTTGACGTCGTAATCGGGAATCTCGAAGCTCGCGTCCACGTCGCCCTCGGGGTCGATATGAACGCTGTCATAGCCGGAGGCGTAAATCCGGATTTCTCCGCCGTTTCCGCCGTCGCCCTCGTCCGCCGACTTTTCTTCCATCTCGGTGGCGGTCGATATTCCGCCGTTAAGCTCGATCTTGTTCCGGGCCACCGAGTCGTTCTGATAGTTGGGTATCTCGTCCCGGCCTCCCAGGTTGTTGAAAAGGTCGCAGCCGCCAAGAACAACGGCCATGGCCAGTATCGCCCCTACATAAAAAATTCCCCGTTTTCTCATTCTTGCCTCTCCTTTTTTCCATACGCGGATTGGGTTAGCAAATTCCTTTTTTCCAGATTCCATCAACGTTTTATACCAATGCCAAACTCGAAAAATCTCAGGGCATCATCTGCCCATCGATGAGCACGTCGTCGACCCAGAAGGAACCCTCGGCCCCGTTCACGCTGGCGTTTCCTCCCCTGATCCATGCCCCGACCTCATGATCGGTGGCCACGCCGTAGGAGAAGAGGTATACCGTGGCCCCGTTGCCGCCGAAGCCGGAGGTCATGTCTCCGTCTCCTCCCCTTACGTCCAGGGTTGACCTGCTCTTTATCTGGTTGGCGGCGCCGACTTCAATATAGGCCCCGTTTCCGCCGGTCCCCGCGCCCGTGGCCTTACCGCCCCTGGCGGCGAAGGTGCCCGACAAATAAACGTCACCGTTCTGGGAGGCTATATCGATGCCCGTCGGATACCCGTTCCTGCTCCTTATACCTCCGAGCCCGGCCGAGCCGCCGTGGGCGTCCCCGCCGAGGCCGTTGCCGCCGGAAACCAGCACGTCTCCCTTGATGCCCACTCCGTTCCATCCCCAAAGCTGGGCCCATCCTCCGTGGCCGGCCTCTTGATAACCGTCTCCGCCCCTGGCGTCGATGGTACCGTTAAAGCCAAGGACCTGAAGCTCGTCGATCACGGGGGGTACGGGGCCCGAGGCCTGCGGGCCGTCATACATCATGTAAGAGGAGTAAAGCCATACCGCCCCGCCGTTGCCGCCGGGATACACGCGTCCTTTCCCTCCCCTGGCCTCGAGGTCGGCGTCGACCAGCACGCTGCCGAAAAGGTCGAGCATCCGTATAATGCCGGCGTTACCGCCAAGGGAGGCTTCGCCTCCGTTCACTGAAATGGTATTGAAACCGATAAGCTCGACCTGGAAATCGTCGGTCATGGTAAGGGGAAGCGATTGGGCCGGTCCCGCCGGGATCGGAGACCCAAGGCCTTCGTAACCAGCGATCATCTGTACGTAGCCGCCGTTTCCGGAGCCGCATTCGCCGGTGCAGTTTCCACCGTTGGCGTCAACCTTGCCGTAGAAAGTGATTTTGATTTTATCGTCGGCCGCCTCCGCCTTCGCGTCTTCAGCCTCGGTTATAAAATCGGGGACCGAGATTTTCTGGACGAACAAGCCGCCGCCGTTTCCGGCGCCGCACTCGGTCACGCAGTCGCCGCCGTTAACTATCACTCTTCCCCTGTTGACCACGTCATTGGGTCCATAGCTCAGTATGCGGAACTCGCCGCCGCCGCCACCGTTGTCCTCGGCGCTTTTGCCGCCGCTTCCCTCGAAGCCGCCCGAGTTGACCACCGCGCCTCCGTAGTAGCCTTCAACTCCCGCCATCAAGTAAAAGATTCCGCCATGGCCGCCTTCGTCAAGGGCCCCCTCGCCGCCCTCGGCGTCCACGTTGCCCGAGTTGAAGCAGCCGCCCTCTATTCCCATCATGTAAAGTCCGCCGCCGCCGCCGCCATAGCCCGAGGTACCTTTTCCGCCGTTGGCGGTCACTTTGCCCTTGTTATAGGCGTGGTATTTCGACTGAATCTGGAAAAGGTTCCCTTCCCCTCCATCGTAGCCCTCGCCGCCCGTTATACTCGCCGAACCGGTGTTCGAGACAACGCCGTACTGCGATAATAACAATACTAAGCCCGCGTTTCCGCCGTCTCCTTCCCCGTCGCCGTTTCCGCCGGAGGAGTTGTAGTCGCCGCCACTGAAGAGGCCGAAATAGGCGATAATTTCCATAATTCCGCCTTGCCCGCCGTCAAGGTTCGAGTCCGCGGGGGCGTCTTCTCCCGAGGTGTCGATCATGGCCCCGCCTCCCATGAAAGCGTGAAGGCATTCGACAACCAAGCCGGCGCCGTCAAGCACCATTACCCTTCCGGGCGCGTCCAGTTCGGAATAGTAAGTAAGTCCAGTCCTGATCTTTCCCTTTACGTCTAGGTCGTAATCGAGTTGGAAAGCCACGATCGTGTTATCTTCCACGTTGGGGTTGAGGGTAAGGGTTTTGCCCTCGTTGACGCGAAGGCCGGAGGCCGCGATCCATCCCTCCTCGGTCATCTTGTAGAGGACGTCTTCCCCGTCGAGAAAGTAGACCTGTCCTACTTCCGCTTGGGAGTGATCTTCGAGCACCAATACCTCGGTATTCGAGCTAATGACGATCGGCACGGGTCCCAGGTCGGCGTTGGGGTCGTACTGGGGAAGCTCGAAAGAGTCGTCGAACTCCCTCTCTTCCACCACGTGGATGCTGTTGTAACCCTGGGACATGATCATAACTTGGCCGCCGCTTCCGCCTTCCAGTCCTCCGGTCCCGCCGTTGACTTTCATTTTGTTGACGGCTTTCGAGTCGTTTTGACTGCCCGTCGGGTCTTCCCTGCCGCCCAGGTTCTCGAACATTTCGCACCCGCTCAAAAACAGAGCGAGAGCGAAGGCCAATGCCACGCACATGGTCTTGGTAATTTTCATTCCATCTCTCCCTTTCTTCCTGTTCTTCCAGTCTTTGTGGCCGGCGCTCCCGGCGCCACGCTGAACCATAATCGTTATTCTCTTCCCGGGGGATAACTACAAGTCCATCCCCCAAATGGACCAAAGTAATTACGGCCTTGATTCCCCTGTGGCCGCTCCTATTGAAAAGCGGCGCCATTATACAACAAAAAAATAGCCGCGTCTAATGATTATGTCAAATTCATGAGCGCCATTTCCAATCTCCATTAAACGCTGAATATTTTCCCGGCCGGATGGCGTTGATTGTTCCGCTCCGGGCACCATTGTTCTTTTTTTAACGAATCCGAAAGCTCTTTTGTCCTTAACCTTTATTCTTCCAGTTGAAAGCCCCCATTATCGACCTTATACTAACCTCTCGAAACGGAATAAGAGGTAACCGATAAAATGGGAATACTTGAATGGCTTGGCGCCGCGGGCGTCAAGATATTCGGCTCGAGCAACCAGCGCAAGATCAGTAAGATTCTTCCCCTGGTGGAAGAGATAAACGCGCTCGAGTCCAAATACGAGGAAATGGCCGACAACCAACTGCGGGGCCTGGCCGGGGAGTGGCGGGAGGAAATTTTCGGCGTGAGCTTCGAGGAGGCCATGGACCAAAAGGACGACTATACGGACTCGGACTGGGTTTCCTTCCAGTCCCGGCTGGACGGACTCCTGCCGGAGGTGTTCGCCGCCACCAGGGAGGCCGCGAAAAGGACCCTGGGACAACGGCACTACGACGTGCAGATGATCGGCGGCATAGTCATCCACAACGGCAAGATAGCCGAGATGAAGACCGGCGAGGGCAAGACCCTTTCGTCCACCAGCCCCATCGTGCTTAACGCGCTTTTGGGACTTGGCGTCCACGTGGTCACGGTCAACGACTACCTGGCGCGCCGCGACGCGGAGTGGATGGAGCCGGTTTACAACATGCTCGGCCTGACGGTGGGGGCCCTTCAGAACGACATGCCCGAGCAGGAGCGGCGTGAGGCCTATAGCCGGGACATAACCTACGGCACGAACTCGGAGTTCGGCTTCGACTACCTTCGCGACAACCTCAAGCACCAGGTGGAGAACATGGTGCAGCGTGACCCGCTGTACTTCGCCATCGTGGACGAGGTGGACTCGATTCTGGTGGACGAGGCCCGGACGCCGCTCATTATTTCCGGCGAGGTTGACCGTGACGACACCCAGGCCTTCGCGGAGCTTAAGCCCAGCATCGACCGGATCGTGCGGAAACAGCGCCAGATAGTGCGCCAGAAGTTCCTCGAGGCCCGGAAGCTGAAGGGAGAAAACGGGGACGCGCCCGAGGATTTCTACTTCAAGCTCCTGCAGGTGAAGGTGGGCGACCCCAAGAACCGGGACCTTTTCAGCCTGATGGCCCAGGACAAGTCGGTCCTTAAAAACATGGAGAAGCTCCATAACCAGCTCCGCGTGAACAAGACCGAGAAGGACCTGCAAAAGGGTATGCTCTACGCGCAAAACGAGCAGGACAACTCGATCGAGCTTACCGAGCTGGGCCAGCGTGAGTTGATGGACATGATAGGCGACGTTTTCGTGCTTCCCGAGCTTTCCACCGAGGAGGAGGACATAAGGCGCGACTCGGGTCTTTCGGGCGAGGAAAAAGCCGAGAAGCTGGCCCTTTTGCAGAGCGAGTATCAGCAAAAGAGCGAGAAGCTACACTCGATCAACCAGCTTCTCAAGGCCTACACCATGTTCGAGATCGACGACGAGTACGTGGTCGAGAACGGGCGGGTGGTTATTGTGGACGAGTTCACGGGGCGCAAGATGGAGGGCAGGCGCTACTCGGACGGCCTTCACCAGGCCATCGAGGCCAAGGAGGGCCTGACCATCGCCAAGGCCACCCAGACCATCGCCACCATCACCCTCCAGAATTACTTCCGCATGTACAAGAAACTGGCGGGCATGACGGGAACGGCCGACACCGAGGCGGAGGAGTTCGAGAAGACCTACAAGATGGAGGTGGTGGTGATCCCGACCCACCTGCCCATGGTAAGGCGCGATTTCGGCGACGTAATTTACAAGACCGAGGCCCAGAAGTTCAAGGCCGTGGTGGAGGAGATAGTCGAGGTCCACGAGACGGGCCAGCCCATATTGGTCGGCACCACCTCGGTCGAGAAGTCCGAGCGCCTCCACCGCATGCTGAAAAGAAAAGGCATAAGGCACAACGTCTTGAACGCCAAACAGCACGAGCGGGAGGCCGAGATCGTGGCCCAGGCCGGCGCGAGGAGCGCGGTGACCATCTCGACCAACATGGCCGGCCGAGGCACTGACATCATCCTGGGCGGCAACGTCGAGATGACGGCCAAGGCCCAGGCCCGGGGGGACGAGGAGAAATACAAGGAAATTTACGACCGGCTGCAGGAAAGCTGGGAGGAGGACCACGAGTACGTGATCGAGGCGGGCGGCCTTCATATCATCGGCACCGAGCGCCACGAGTCCAGGCGCATCGACAACCAGCTCCGCGGCCGCTCGGGCAGGCAGGGCGATCCGGGCAGCTCCCGCTTCTACCTTTCCCTCGAGGACGACCTGATGCGTATTTTCGGCTCCGACTCCCTGGCCAAGATCATGGACCGCATCGGCATCGAGGACAACGAGCCCATCGAGCACCGCATGGTCTCGAGGGCCATCCAGCGGGCCCAGGGCAAGGTCGAGGAACACAACTTCGAGATTCGCAAAAGGCTGCTCGAGTACGACGACGTGATGAACAAGCAGCGCGAGGTCGTCTATGGTCTTCGCCGCGCCATCATGCGGTCCAAAAGCGTCAAGGACCGGGTCGAGTCCATGATCGACGACCTGGCGGCCGACGTTGTGTATTCCTTCGGCGACGAGAAGACCCCCGAGACCGAGTGGGACTGGCGGGGCATGAGCGTCAAGGTGGCCCACCAGTTCGGGCTGGCCCTGGATTTCGACCCGGACAAGCTCGAGAGCACCCATCCCCAGGACCTGGCCAACATGGTGGCCGAGAAAGCCCGGGAGTCCTACAACTGGCGGCGGGAAAAGATAGGCGACGAGATTTTCGACCAGGTCGAGCGCGACATCTACCTTTATACCATCGACTCCCTCTGGCAGGACCACCTCCTGGACATGGACCACTTAAAGGAGGGCATAGGACTGGCTGGATACGGACAGCGAGACCCCCTTATCGAGTATAAAAGGGAAGGCTTCGCCCTCTTCGACGAGCTACAGTACACCCTTCACGCCGAGGCCATCGGCCGGATTTTCCGCATCCAGCCCGTGGACAGGGACGATGAGGCCATGGAGAGAAGAAGACGCGGCCCCATCAGAAGCATGCGAGCGGGAAGGGGCTCGGGACCGGCCTCTCCTACCTCGCCGGATGAGCGGAGGCCCCTCCAGCCCTCGGAGGACCAAAAGCCCGTCACCTATAAAAGGGACATGCCCAAGGTCGGCCGTAACGATCCTTGCCCCTGCGGCTCGGGTAAAAAATACAAAAAGTGCTGCGGAGCATGATAGACTAAGAATTTCTTGAGCAATCCAAGATAGTTATCACTGCGCCATCCGACCGCTTGGATGGTATATTGACTATTTATTCCATCTTCCCGAGGATTATCGAGACATCGTCATTCAGCGCTCCGGACTTAAGCCTTACAAGCTCAGCTAGCTTGGGAAGGGCCCGTTCAGGATCGTTTCGGCGAACAATGGAATGGATTTCCTCGAACGGATATAATCGCCTACCACGCTTCCCTCACCAGATATATACTAAGAGGTACTTTGACAGAGGGATAAAAAGCTGAGAACATGGAACGTAAAGGCTATTATGGATTATCAAAAAGAGTTGGCCGCCTCAGTGCGTCATTTTTGGAAAACCAGGGACGCACAATCAACGCGGCAAAAGGTTATCGGCAAAAAGGATCAGGGCGCCCGTTCCGCGGTTACCGGCGGGGCACAAATGGATGGGTTCTCCCGTCTTCTCGTTAAAATAATCAAGAGCGCCGGTATCTCGGAAGAATCGATCTTTGCCAATAAGCGACTGCTCGATCTGCCTGGTTTTTTCCGACCGACCAAGGAATGGGACATTCTGGTAGTGCAGGATGGGACTCTTCTGGCCGCGATCGAAATGAAATCGCAAGTTGGACCTTCCTTTGGCAACAATTTCAACAATAGGACGGAAGAGGCAATAGGGAACGCGGTTGATTTATGGACGGCTTATCGAGAGAAAGCTTTCAAACAAACGACGAAGCCATGGCTTGGTTATTTGTTCCTTCTGGAGGATTGTCCCGGCTCACAAAACCCCGTTAAAGTCAGGGAGCCTCATTTCGCGGTTTTTCCCGAATTCATCGACGCTTCATACACCAGGCGATATGAAATATTCTGCTCGAAGCTTCTCTTGGAAAGACATTACGACGCGGCCGCTTTGCTGACCTCGAACCGAACGGAAGGAATCAAAGGCGGTTTTACCGAACCAAATCTGGAAATCAATTTCGAGAGCTTCGCGAATTATCTGCGAGCCTACCTTAGCGGACGGGCAAAATGAAAAAGAACAAAAACGATAAATTCGAGACCCGCCACCGGCTGGTGCTGGGTGACGCCCGCGATCTCTCATTTATCGCCGACGAGTCCGTGCATCTTGTGCTGACTTCTCCTCCCTACTGGAGCCTCAAGCGCTATGAGGACCACCCGGCCCAAATGGGCCACATGGAGGATTACGAGTTTTTTCTCCAGGAACTCGCGAAGGTGTGGCAAAACGCCTTTCGCGTTCTCGTTCCAGGCGGACGCCTGGTTTGCGTGGTGGGCGACGTGTGCCTGTCCCGCCGCAAAAACGGAGGCCGCCACGTGGTCGTCCCTCTGCACGCGGACATTTGCGTCCAGTGCAGGAAAATAGGTTTCGACAACCTCAACCCGATTATCTGGCATAAAATCGCCAACGCCAATTACGAGATCAAAAGAGGGTCGTCCTTTTTGGGCAAACCCTACGAGCCAAACGCCATTATTAAAAACGACATCGAGTTTATCCTGATGCAGAGAAAGCCCGGCGGATACAGAAAACCCACCCAGTCGCAAAGGGACGAAAGCCGCATATCCAAAGAGGACTTCAACAAGTGGTTCCGGCAATTCTGGACAATACCGGGGGCCTCGACCAAAAACCACCCCGCGCCCTTTCCCCTCGAGTTGGCCACGCGCGTCGTGCGCATGTTCTCCTTCGTGGAGGACACCGTCCTCGATCCCTTCTCGGGTACGGGCACGACCATGAAAGCGGCGATGCTTTGCGGAAGGAACAGCATCGGCGTCGAGATCGAAAAGAAATATTTCAAGATGGCCAAAACGGAGCTCGAGAAGGAAAAGGACCATTTATTCGAGTCCAGGTCCATCGAGTACCTCTCGGCCGACCGGCTTGGCGCCGGAAACATCTCATTATAACCGCCCGGATGGCGCCCAATTTCGCGGCCCCCTCCACGTATGCTTTTACTTTCACCTGCCCCATCAAGTCGATTATTCCTTTCAAGGGCCGGGTTTGCACTTCGGAATTGACGTACTATTATATTGATGGGGAAAACCTTCTTGGAAGTTCGATTTGAATGGAGCGGCAAATGGGGAAGATTACTCGATACCTGGCATACGCCCGCGCGCCTTTTCTGACCGCGTCGGTCGTGCCCGTTTTCGTGGGCGGGGCGCTGGCTTACAAGGTGGGGGCCGATTTCAGTTGGCTCTACTTTATATTGACTCTTTCAGGCATGGTCTTCGCTCATCTGGGCATCAACCTTTTTAACGATTATCACGATTATTTGCAGGGGGCGGACCAGGGAAACCGGCGGCGAAGCCCCTTTAACGGCGGCTCTTCTCATTTGGTCGAGGGCACGGAAAAACCGGGGACCATCTTCAAGATGGCCGTTTTCAGCCTGGCGATAGCTGCGGCTATGGGCGGGGCGCTGGCCTTTCTGGTTGACGGCGGGATAGGCCCCATTTTCTGGCTGGCCCTTTTCGGCTTTTTGGGCGGGTTCTTTTACACGGCCCCTCCCCTCAAGTTCGCCTACCGGGGCGCGGGCGAGATAGCCATTTTGCTCAACTTCGGGGTCCTGCCGACGATGGGCGCCTATTACGTGCAGACGGGTTCCCTGGCCCTTGCTCCCGCCGTTGCGGGCGTGGCCATAGGTTTCGCCATTACCAACGTCTTATGGATCAACCAGTTCCCCGACCGTGACTCGGACATGGAAGCGGGCAAGAGAACTCTGGTGGTGAGGATGGGTACCAGACGAGCCAGTTACATGTACCTGGTTTTTCTGGCGGGATCGGCGTCTTTTATCGCCCTGCCCTCTTTCTGGCCGGCATTGGGTCCATATTACGCCCTCGGCCTTCTCGGTCTGTTGCCTTCCCTGGCTGCCGCCGCAATTTTACTCCGACGTCACGGCGATCCCTCAAAGCTGGAGAAGGGCCAGGCTTTTACCATATTAGCTCACCTCGCCATGGGGGTACTTGTAACGGTGGGCATTTTAATCTAAGGGGAAAAAGGGGGGAAGCGGGAGCAGCCAAAACCATCGGAAAGAAACAGCATATTTCCAAAGGCTTTTTCCATAAACGATACTCCAATTAAATTGGCCGGAGATGTAACGAAAACGACTTTTCGAGCACATAAGTATAATAAGGCGCGCTTGTTCAATGAAACGATTACAATTATTTTTACAATTCAGTTTTATTTTCGGCCAGATGCGTTCCCTTTTCTCTCGCGATTCTTCAATTTGTTCTACCAATTATTACAGGCGTTGCCGCTCGTTTGAAACAAAAGGCGCTCAAGGTCTGGCGAGCGGTTCAGTGGTTTTCCCGTCCTTGGTCTTCGCGGTCATCCCGGCCATAGCCTGGGGTGGGAAAGCTCCGTTTTATCTTGAGCATCCGGGCTTTTTCTGGTCCTTCATCGGAATACTCGCCTCGCTTACGGCCGTTTTTTTCGCGCTTTACCTTAATATCAGAAGGCGCTTGCATATCGAGAGGCGTCTACTTGAAAGTGAAGGAAAGTACAGAAGGATAACGGACAACGCAAGGGACATGATCTACCGAATGTCCCTTCCCTCAGGCAAGTACGAGTATATAAGCCCGGCTTCCATTGAAATTTCCGGATACACCCCCGAGGAGTTTTATCAAAACCCCCTGCTTATTAGAGACATCATCCATCCCGACTGGCACGATTACTTCAAAAACGCCTGGGAAGACCTTCTTGCCGGAAAGGTCCCGGCTTCCTACGAGTATCAGGCCGTGTCTAAAAGCGGTGAAATCAAATGGTTTTACCAGCGGAACGTACTGATAATGGAAGAGGGAGAACCCGTCGCCATCGAGGGAATTGTAACGGATATTACCGCTCGCAAGAACTTCGAGGCCGCCCTCCTCGAAAGCGAGAGGAAATACAGGGAACTGGTGGAAAACGCCAACAGCATCATCCTGCGCATGGACTCGGTTGGGACCATTAAATATATTAACGAGTTCGCCCTCGAGTTTTTCGGCTTTGAAGAAAATGAACTGGTGGGAAAGAACGTGGTGGGAACGATAGTGCCGGAGACCGAATCGACCGGCCGCGACCTGCGGGAAATGATCCAGGGAATCGGCCTGCAACCGGAGATGTACGGGGCCAATGAAAACGAAAACATCCGCCGCAATGGGGAAAGGGTATGGGTCGCCTGGACCAACAAGGCCATTTTCGACGAGGCGGGCAACATAGCCCAGATACTTTGCGTCGGAAGCGATATAAGCGATATCAAGCGCCTGGAAGAAAAGCTCCGGGAATCGCAGAAAATGGAGGCCGTGGGCAGACTTGCCGGCGGAATTGCCCATGACTTCAACAACCTTTTAACGGCCATCAACGGTTACGCCGAAATGCTCACGAGCCGCCTGGACCCAAACGGACGCGCCTACCGGGAGGCGTCGGAAATATTAAAGGCGGGCGAAAAAGCGGCCGGGCTAACGGGCCAGCTCCTGGCCTTCGGCCAAAAGCAGATACTCGCGCCCAAGACCCTCGAGGTCAACCGATTCCTTGCCGACATGGAGGATAAACTGGTTAGCGCCGCCGGGCCCGGTATTGCTATCGAGTTTGAACTCTCCCCGCAAGCCGGCGCGGTCAAGGCCGATCCTTATCAGATCGAGTTGGTCATTATGAACCTGGTCAAAAACTCGGCTCGATCCATACCGGGGGAAGGCAAAATAATCATATCCTCAGGCCTCGAGAATTGGAAGCTAATCGATAATGGCGAAAGGGTTCGATCCAAGGGAGGGCCTTTCACCATGATCGCCGTCGAGGATAACGGGCCGGGCATGGACAAGGAAACCGCGGCGAAAATATTCGAGCCCTTTTTTACCACCAAGGAGATGGGCAACGGCTCGGGTCTTGGCCTTTCCTCGGTGTACGGCATAATCGAGCAAAGCGGCGGCCACGTCATGGTCTCGAGCGAGCCGGGAAAAGGCTCCCGTTTCGAGGTGTTCCTGCCCGCTCTCTCGGTCCCGCCAACCGCGCGAGCGGTCGCGGCCGACTCCGAGGCATTAATGGGCAAGGAAACCATATTGCTTATAGAGGCTGAAGACGCGGTTCGCGAGCTTATCCGGGAAATTCTCGAGAGCAGGGGCTATAAGGTAATAACCGCGGAAGACGTGGACTCGGCCGTGCAAATTTGTTCACATGGGTCCGAGTCTATCGATCTTGTCCTGTCCGATTACAATATCGGCGGGGAGCCCGGAAAAGGAGCGGCCGAGGCGTGTCTCGAATCTTTGCCGCGGGCGAAAATCCTTTATATGTCTTGTCAGCCGCAAGCGGGAGAGAAGGCCTACGCATGGGAATGCATTGGAAAACCCTTCCATCCCGATGAACTCCTGGCCAAGGTAAGGTCGGTAATCGACGGCAAATAATTATCATCGGGGAGTGATCGAATTGAGCAAGGAAAGTTATAAAGGATCGGTCGTGGTTACGGGTACATCCACCGGGATAGGAAGGTCATGCGCCCTTTACCTTTCCCGTCTGGGCTTTAAGGTGTTCGCGGCGGTCAGAAAGGAAACCGACGGCGATTCAATCAATGAGGCCTCATCGGGAAAGATAAAGCCCGTGCTGATGGACCTTCTCGATCATGAATCCATTCGCGCTGGAGCAAAGAAGGTGGAGGATGAACTGGGCGGCCAGGGTCTTTCCGGTCTGGTCAATAACGCGGGCATCGCCGTTGCCGGCCCCCTCGAGGTCCTTCCCCTGGCGAGGCTGGAGGAACAACTCAAGGTAAACGTGGTCGGCCAGGTGGCGGTGACGCAGGCGTTCCTCCCCCTTCTTCGCCGGGGCAAGGGGCGCGTGATCAATATCGGCTCGGACAACGGCAAGGCGGCCTGGCCCTATCTCGGGGCTTATTGCGCGTCCAAGCACGCCATCGAGGCCCTTTCCGATTCCCTTCGCATGGAGCTTATGCCCTGGGGGATTAAGGTAATTCTAATCGAGCCAGGCAGCATTAAAACCGCCATCTGGGGAAAATCCAAATCCGACGCTGACGCCCTTGTAAGCGGCATGTCCGAGGAGGGTAAAAAACTTTACGGGCACGTAATCCCCATGCTTTACAAAGTATCTGATTTAATGGAGAAAACCGGGATCGAACCCGAGAGCGTTGCCTCAGTCGCCGCCCTTGCCTTGACCTCGTCCCATCCCCGGGCCCGCTACGTTGTCGGTATTGACGCCAAGGCCCAGATACTGGCGGCCAGGCTTATTCCCACCTGGATTAGAGACCGTTTAATAATGAAAGCCATCGATTATCTTGGAAAGTGAAAGAAAACGAGCGGAGAATCGTCTATTATTTAAGTTTAATTTTCAGGGTATTAAAGTATATTTCGCCATTTTCTCCCCCTCACTTATTTCTGACTGAACCCTCTTAATAGTTTTATTAGAAAATATTAATTTTCACTTGACAAACACAATATCTGGTGCTAACCTTACCATATAAGCTGGAGCATAATTGGAACTCATTGGCTTTTAGACAGGTATATTGTTGGTTAGTAAGGTGTTTTTCGAAGATTAAGATTTGATTAGAGGGAAAAGAAACGCCCGCGGAGGAAGACGAATCTCTTGAGACGAAAGGAGTAAAAAAAATGTTGGAAGGATTTGTTAAATGGTTCAATGACTCGAAAGGGTTCGGTTTCATTGAGCAGGACACGGGGGAAGATATCTTTGTGCACTTCTCGGCCATCGAGGGAGAAGGCTATAAGTCTTTAAACGACGGTCAGAAAGTAGAATTCGAGTACATAGACACGCCCAAGGGACTTCAGGCGACCAAGGTGGCGAAAATATAGTCTCACGACTGAACTATCAACAAAACCCTCAAACCTCCGGGCCCAGGTGCGGCCCGGAATTTTTTTCTCTATAATTATAAGCTTCTTGCAAAGGTCCTTTTCTTGGCGGCATAGCCGCTTTGGAGTGCGGTCGCTTGAGACCGCTTTCGATGGCCTTGGCTTGACAAGGCCTATTAATACACCGGCTTGCCTCGCGTCAAGCCGCTCGGAAGAAAAGCGGCGTCGAGCCGCTGCACTCCAAAGCGGGAATTTTGCAAGAGGCTCATTATTTCTATTATTTTGAAATTCAAGAAAAACGCGTCATTCATGCCCTTCAAATAATGCCTTTAATTTTAAGGCGTCAACATTTTCCAGGCGTACCGTCTTTCTCCTGGATTTTTCCCCGGATACGATCAAGACGCTGGATTTTGCGACCCCGGCCTGTTTGGCCATGAGCGCGATAACGGCTTTATTGGCTTTTGAATCCACGGGTGGGGCGGTGACGCTGACCAGAAGGCGGCCGTCTTTTATTGGACCGATACCGTCTCGAGAGGATTTGGGCTTGACCAGGATATTGACCATAACGCCATTATCTCGAGACCATATCCACTCGTCCAATTAATATTCCCCGCTCGGGAGGCGGACTGATCGTCCACCTCCATATCGAAAAGGAAAAGGGCGCTTTATCTTCCCTGGATAACGCGCAGGTTCGAGCCCGAGTCCTCGAATTCGCGGCCGTCGTGCAGCTCGGCCGCGTCGAGCAGGGCCAGGTGCGTCTTCAACACGGACCTCACCTGCTCCCGGGCCCGGACGCGCTGCTCCCGGTACTCCTGGATGTCCGACTGAATGTCGATTAACTGGTCGCGGGCGCGCTTGATAATCGAGTCGGCCTCAAGCTCGGCGTGGGCCACGATGGCCTGGGCCTCCTTGACCATCTTGGCCTTCATGTCGTCGCTGAGTCTTTGCGCCGTAATGATGGCTTCCTTTAAGATGGACTCTTTTTCCTTGATCTCGGCCAGGTCGGCGGATTTCCTTTTCAACTCCTCCGTGAGAAAACGGTTCTCCTGGATAAGCTCCTCCATTTCCTGGGAGATCATCTCCAGGAAAATCTCGACCTCCCTCGGGTCGTAACCGCGAAATTTCTTAGGAAAACGATGGTTTCCAATATCGAGCGGAGTAATCTTCATTACAATCCTCCTTGCAGCGTTAACGCCAGCTCCCGCGTCAGTTTAAGAGCATCAACTTTTCAGCTTCCGAGCGACCAACCACTCCCCAGTGAACCCGCCGTGTGCTGAAGACCAATTCCTTATACAAATACAATTTATCCCGCATTGTTTAACGTGGAACATTAAATTCCTCGTCAAACGGCCAGTGACATAAGTAACCCCCTCAAGAAAATGAGTAAGAAAATCAGAGCCATGGGAGAAAAATCTATCCCTACTCCCCCCTGGATCGGCTCGAGCAGTTTGCGGATGGGCAAAAGCGCCGGCTCGACCGCCCCGTTCAGAAAAGAGACCAACGGGTTTCTCGAACTGGTAGGAAACCAGGATAAAATGGCGTTGGCCACAATCATCAGGATGTAGATATCGATCAAATGACCGACTATTTTCATCAGAAACATTTTGGAGTAACCTCCCGCGTTTGTTCCTATTTCTCGCCCAATTGCCTGGACCTCAACGCCGCTTCCCTTACGGCCCCGATAAACGCCGAGCGAACGCCCGCGTCCTCCAGCTCGGCAATGCCCGCGATGGTCGTGCCCCCGGGAGAAGCAACCTTGTCCTTTAACGACCCCGGGTGCTCTCCCGTCTCCAGAACCATGGACGCCGCGCCCATGACCGTGTTCGCGGCCAGGGCCAGGGAAAGGTCGCGGGGAAGGCCCATAAGGACCCCGCCGTCGGCCAGGGCCTCGATCATCATGTAAACGAAAGCCGGGCCGCTGCCGGAGAGTCCGGTCACCGCGTTAAGCAAGTCCTCCTTGTCAACCCTGAACGAGGGGCCTAGTGACGAGAGGATGGCCTGGGCTATCTTCACGTCCGAGGCCTTTACCTTATCACCCACGTAATAACAGGAAACTCCTTTGCCAATAAGGGACGGAGTGTTGGGCATTACTCTGATTATCCTGGCTTTATTTCCAATTATCGAGCTAAATTTATCGACCTTTACTCCGGCCGCGATGCTGATGACCAAGGGAAGATTACCTCCCTCACCGGCCATTTCCTCAAGCAGAGCGTCAATGCTCTGGGGCTTGACCGCCACCACAACCGCGTCTGCCTTCATGGCCTCGGAAACGCCGCCGGCTTTTTTGACTTTATAGACGCCGGCGATGTAGGACAGCCTTTGGGGCACGGCGTCATATGCCAGGATGTTCCCGGGAGACAGGCCGGAAGAGACAAGGCCCTTGATCATGGCCTCTCCCATGTTGCCCGCCCCCAGAAAAGATACGGTAAATTTCATTAAATCTCCAATAGTTCCAAATCGAATCTGATGCCGTTTATCTGCTCCCAAAGATGGCCGTTCCCACTCTGACCCTCGTGGCCCCTTCCTCAATGGCAACCCTGAAATCGTGAGACAAACCCATGGAAAGCTCGGGAAGCATGTCCTTGTTCCCCAGCTTTGCCCGGATAGCGTCACGGAGTTCCCGTAGCTTGCGATAGTAGGGCCGGACCATCTCCGGGTCGTCAAAGTATGGCGGCATGGTCATAAGCCCGATCAGTTCCACCCCGTCAATCTCGCTAATCTTTTTTACCGCCTTTTCCGCCTCGGCGATGGAAGCTCCCGATTTGGTGTCTTCCTCCCCAAGATTGACCTCGAGATAGCCCCTGACCAGGCGCCCGTCCCGAGCCGCTCTTTTGCCCAGCTCGGACGCTATCTCGACCGTGTCGATCGAGTGGACCTCGGCGGCTTTCCCGGCCACGTACTTAACCTTGTTCTTTTGCAAATGACCTATAAAGTGCCATTTTATTTCAGGATCGTCTATCTCATTCATCTTGTCCCGAAGCTCCTGGGCATAGTTCTCGCCAAAATCCAGTTGACCCGCCTCCATGGCTTCCCTAATGGCATCAGCCGGCTTGGTCTTGGAAACCGCCACAAGCTTGACCGAGCCGGGAGACCGGCCGCTCGCCGCGGCGGCCCGCTCGATCTCCGCTTTCACTCGCGCAAGGTTTTCGGCGATAAGTCCCATTAACTATCCTGCATAAAGCTCGATAATATCGAGCCTTTTTAAGTCATCGATCAACTCGGTCATGGGAAGACCAACCACGTTCGTATAGCTTCCCTGAATCTGCTCCACCATATAGGCGCCAATGCCCTGGACGGCGTATCCCCCCGCTTTATCGAAGGGTTCCTCCGTTCCGATGTATGCCAGGATTTCCTTTTCCTCCAGCTTTTTGATCTTCACCTGTGACCGCACCGCGTTCAGAAGTTTCCGGCCCGAGGGCGGATGCAAGAGGCAGTAACCCGAAACCACGGTATGCCATTTACCAGAAAGTTTGGTAAGATGACTTACTGCCTCCTCCCTTGTTGCCGGTTTGCCCAGAATCTCTTCATCGGCCACCACCACGGTATCCACCGCCAGGTACCAGTGGTCCGCCTCGTGCCCGAGCCGGTCCGCCACGGCCTGGGCCTTTTGCAGGGCCCAATCCTGGGTGCAGCTCTCCGGGGCAGGGTTACCCACCAGTATTTCCTCCACTCCGCTCGGTATTATGGTACAGCTAAGCCCGAGGGCGGAAAGGAGGTCTCTTCGCCTCGGGGAACCGCTGGCCAATACCAGGGAGGCCTTTGTCTTGTACATATTTGTTTTCAATTTTTAAAAATCAACAACAATTATGTATAATTATCGTAAATTATTGATCCATTGTCAAGGAATTTGGATAGGAGCGGGATAATTATTTTGCCCGCCAACAAGATATTGTAGATGGTAAAAAATAAACACGCCACCCGTCGAGATAGCCCTTCTGCCTGATCAAGGGGCCTGGATTGTCTTTGCCGCCAAAATCTTTCGTGAGACCCTTTCCCAATATTTTAACGGAGATTCAATTACTGTTTATTTCCAAGGCTGGATATACCTCTATCGCGCCGGCGTAACGGCCCACGCCGCCGGAACCGCATTCGGGCAAATGAGCCCTGATCCTGATAGTACCAGCCGTGTCGACCCGGATGACTATCCTGGACCTGCCTCCGTCGGCGATGGGACCGGACACGTCGTAGCGACCCCCTTCGCTCCCGTTTCCGTCGCCCCCCAGGATGGTCGCCGTTCCGACCGACTCCTCCCCGATATCGAAGATCACGCCGAATCCGGAAGTATAGTTGGGATAGTCGTTCTTGACCCCTACCGTGACATGGCCCGTCATGCCCACTTCAATGGACAGGGCCGTGTCCCCATAGATTTCCAGAGAGGTGGGAATACTGGGGTTCCCGCCAGTACTGGCCAGGGTAACCATGCTCTTGAGGATGGAAAGGTCCAGGGCCGAGATGATCTCGTCCATATCAAGTTCCTGGGTGTCCCCGTTTGGCGGGAGGACCCCCGTATATTTTACGGGGCTCAGGGAAATCCTGGACCTTATCACCGCCAGGTCGAGGGGGCTTGCAAGGCCGTCGGCCGTCAGGGTATCTCCCGAGTCGGCCCAGCAGTAACATCCCTCCCCTCCCCTGGCGTCCTCATTCCAGATATTGGTCCCATTCCAGTATTCGTGAGAATTGGGATTGCCGTCTCCATCGAAGTCGGCCTCCATCCCGTCATCAGGATCGAGGGGGTCCAGGTTGAGCGCGTGTCCCTCCAGATGGGCAACCTCGAAAAGGTCGGGCAGGGCGTCGCCGTCGGTGTCCCAATATAGCGGATCCGTGTCGTACAGGTAGTACTCGTCTCCATCGTTTATGCCGTCATGGTCGGAATCCGGGTCGTTCTCGTCCGTCCCGATCAGTATTTCCAGGGAGTTATAAAGTCCGTCGTCGTCGAAATCCGGGTCCGGTGCCTTCCATATTTTCAGGTTCGGTACCTTGTTTTCCCGGTAAGGTTGTGGGCTCGAGGTCCCGGTCCAGCTTGTGGGGTCCCCGTATCCGTTGTAGACGCTCCGGTAGATTGTTCTGTAATTGTCCGTAAAATAATAAACTTCGCCCGGAGTTGTGTACGAGTCGTTATCGAAGCTGAAGTCCATGACCACGTTGTCGTTTCCGTTATAGGGAAAGGGCGTATCCAGGACAAAGCTGAAATAGCCGGTCTGATCCACCAACGCGTCATGCCGGTAAACCACCATCCAACCCGAGGTATCGCTCCAGGCGGTGTCGGGAAAGGCCGGATACTCGTCAAAGGTGACGTGACGCATGCGGATGGTGAAGTTCTCCATCATCTGGCCCGGCACGGTCCGTACCTCAAGGGCCACCTCCTCGATGTTACCCGAACAGCCTAACTCGTCGGAATAATATATCACCTCGGTCCGGGAGTCCTCACGGCCCGTGTAATATGGATAGGTCCAGTCACCAAGACCGAAGCCTATGTAGATAACCGTAAGGTCGTCGTCGGGCAGGTTCGGGTCCCGGCCATGCGATACCTCGGAATAATCGTCCTCCCCCGCCCCGTCCGAGTCGTCGTCGCAAGGGTCCGAATTCGCGGACATTTCCTCGACGTTAGAAAGACCTTCTCCGTCGGGATCGCCCAGGGAGTCGCCCACTACCGGATCGACGCAGGCCAGGTTTTGCGCTTCCCATCCGTCGCCCATGCCGTCATGGTCCGAATCGACGTCGCATGGATTCATGCAGGGAGATATATTATATTCCGCCAAGTTGGACACTCCGTCGCCGTCATGGTCCTCCAGTGAATCGCCCGTCATGGGATCTAGCCCGCACCCGGAATACAACGCCTCCCAGCCGTCGGGCATCCCGTCGCCGTCGCTGTCATAATCGCCCGCGTCGGTACCGTAAGACGCTTCGTCCGCGTCGCTTATTTTATCACCGTCGCCGTCGGGTCCGGCCAGGGCGAAATAAATCTGGAAGACGCCCGAGCGGTTGTCTTCCCAGGTAATGCCGTATTCCGAGCCCGACCAGGCAAAGGACGGCCTTTTCGAGTCGGCCGAGTTGTAAGTAAGGCGCAGGTCTTTGCCGATTTTTTGTCCGTCAGCCGCCAGTCTCGCGAAATATATCTCGTTATTTCCATCCCTGTCGTCGTGCCAGAGCACGCCGTACTCGGTCCCTCTCCAGGCGATGGAAGCGCTGGTTGATGACCCGAGGGCGTTGGTGATCTTTTTATTGGGTCCCACCGTGCTCCCGGCCGAGCTTACGCGGGCGAAGTATACTTCCATGTTGACGTCCCGCTCATCCTCCCAGGCGATGCCGTACTCGCTGCCAGTCCAGACCGGGGCCGGGCCCCAACTGTTGGCGCCGTCTCCATTGAATAAAAGGTCGGAGCCGATCTTGCTACCGCCGGCGGAAATCCTGGCAAAGTAACCGTCGGGATTGCCATTTCTCCAGTCATACCAGGCCAACCCGAACTCAGAACCAGACCAGACCATGGTGGGCACGCGGCTCTCGGCCGATTGTGACGTCACCCGATACTCGGGACCGATTATGGTTCCGTCGGCGCCTAAGCGGCTGAAATATATCTCCCAGGCGCTACTCTTATAATCGTCCCAGGCCACGCCGTATTCCGAGCCCGACCAGGCAAGCGTCGGCTGGTAGCAATCTCGGATGTAACTGGTGATCCTTTTTTCGGGGTCTATCGCTTCGCCCGAGGAGGAAAGCCGGGAAAAATACAGCTCGTAATTGAAGTCCCGGTTGTCTCGCCAGACCACTCCAAACTCGGACCCGGTCCAGACTAAAGCGGCGTTATTACTAACCCTTATGTTGTCGGTTATCTTTGTGTCCGACCCCAGCGTGTCTCCGTCCTCGGAAAGGCGGCGAAAATATATCTCCCAGTTGGCGTCCCGGTAATCCTCCCAGGCCAGAGCGTAGACCGAGTCGGCCCAGACAATGACCGGACGAAGACCCTCACCCGAGCCATAGGTGATCCGCATGTCCGACCCATGCTTGGCCAGGCCGGGAACTACATATGAATCAAGTGGGTTAGACCCACCGTCCATCTCCTCGCCGTCGTCGCTTCCGTCCAGGTCACTATCCGCGTAACATGGGTTCATGGATGGGGAATACTGGTACTCCTCGAGGCTTGTCTTACCGTCAGCGTCCTGGTCCCGGTCCGAGTCATACGAGCCGGAATCCAGGCACCCATGAAGATTCTCCCAATCGTCGGGCAACCCGTCGCCGTCCGAGTCCTGCCCAAAAGCGTAACTTGGCAAAATCATATATGAAACAAAAATCGTAAATAGTACAATTACGAATTGGGACCTGATGGATGAAAACATGTCTTCGCTCCTTGAGTTGGTAAACCATGGGACCGGCAAATATGCCTCGATCAAATAGAAGCAAGATGCGTTCCAACAAAAACAAGCCAAAAATCTGGAGACCTTGCATATATATTATATTATTTCAGTAGTTTAAGAATGTATCCAAAATGTTGCCCACAAGTAGTGCAAAATCAATTTGCCACTTTCGAGAATTTCATTTCGGAATAGGGAAAAGATCGATACAATAACTCTGATGGAGAAGTTCAATAGTCCGCCCTTTTCAAGCTAAGACCATCGAAACCTTTCATTTGTATGCCGCAATCAGAGTAAATGCTGCTCTTACTAAAAAGACTGATACAAGATGCCAAGGTAAATTGTAACATTGTCTAAGACATTCATTCCCCCGCAGGGGGGAAATTTGAATAGCCGTGGGCTTTTAGCCTACAAAAAGGTAACAAGAAATTCAGCGGCCCTGAAGGGGCCGTACAAAATGAGACTATTCATTTTACTTTACCTTCACCCATGGACTACGGCATCTTCGGATTTTTCCATATGGTGAAGACCACGCTGACGCTTATAATTACAGTGATCATCGGGCAATGTGTTCATATCAACCGACTAGGCAACACATCTCAAATCAGCAATGAAAATAGCTATGTAAATTTTTTCACAGGCATGTAATTTTTTTCCTTGCAATCCAGGCAATGATCGGAGTATCATTTCGTTAAGTCATCATAAACGCGAATAAAAATATGCGGTTTTTATCGGTATTGTTTTTGCCTGAGAGATTGTCATGGAACTACGGCTATTACCGCCACTTGTAGCCTTCGAGGTCAACCTTTTACTGGGACTCTTTGCCCTGATAAGAGGAAGGCGAGACCTCGATCATCTTTACTTCGCCGGCTTTGCCTTGACCGCGTCCATCTGGTGTCTCGGCTCTTCCTTGTATTTCCTGTTGCCGGATTTTCTAAAGGAGTCCGCCCTTTCCATCGGGTTCGCGGGCGGTACGGCCATCCCCGCCGTCTATCTGGCCTTTTCCATTAATAAAACCAGCCAAGGCTCGATCCGGCGTTGGGGCGCGGCCCTTGTGGCCGTCTATTTCCTCTTGAACCTCCTGGCCAACCTTCATCCCCTGGTGAGGGGGGACGCCCTGAAAATTGTCTCCCGCGTGCAGGTGGCGGCCATGGCCGCTTATTTCGGCGCTTTATATGTTCTTTCCTTTTCCATGCTCAGGAAGAAACTGACAAAACTGGAAGAGGGACCCGGCCGCGAAGAGACCGAGTTCATCCTTTTCGGCGGCGCCCTACCCTTCGCGTTCATGCTTTTTTACTCAGGCGCAACGTGGTTTCTGGCCGGGTTCATGCCCAGGCCCAACGTGCTTTTGCCCGTGGTTATCGGGGCCGAGCTCATGCTCTATCACGGAGTGAAGTTCAAAAGGGTGGCCCTCGATGAAATGCTCTCCACCAGTCTCATGTACCTGACTTATTCGGTCGCTCTCACGGGCATCATCTTCCTGGCCGTGTTCGCCGTATCCAAGCTGACTAACCTCGAGATATCGGGCTTCGAGTTCATCTTGCTGGTGGCTTTTTGTCTCGCCTCGGCCTTCGCTTTTACTGCCGGTCGGGACCGGCTCCAGACCTGGGTGGACGCGGCCCTTTTTCCGGACAAGCTCGAATACCGGCGCATGATCGTGGCCTATGAGGAGGAACTAAAGGACGCCCGCGAGTCGCTATACAGGGCCGAGCGCCTGGCCATGCTGGGCGAGCTGAGCGCCCGGGTGGCGCATGAGATTAAAAACCCCCTGGGCCCGATCAAGGGCTATACCCAGATGCTAATCGAGGCGAGAAAAAAAGGCGCATTATCCGATACATACCTCGACAAGGCCCTGGCCATTATCGCGGAGGAAACCGACAGGATCGACGAGCGGGTCAAGGGTTTCCTGGACCTGGCCAGAAGGGAGACGCCCGATAAGGTCGAGACCAATATCAATGAGGTAGTGACCCGGTCGATCGAGCTTTTAGGCCCGGGCAAGGGCCTCGTCATCGAGAACAATCTCATGGCTAAACCGCCGAATATTTTGGCAGATCACGCCAGAATCCAGGGAGCCATTTATAACGTCCTCTTAAACGCCGCCCAGGCCATGGAGTGGGAGGGACGGCTGAGAATCGAGACGGCGGAAAAAGACTCATGGGTGACCGTCACCATTTCCGACTCGGGTCCGGGCATAGCCCCCGACCTTTTAAAGGAGATATTCGAGCCCTTCCGTACCGGACGGCTGGGAGGGACAGGCTTGGGTTTGGCCATAGTCAAGTCCATCATCGAGGCCCATGGGGGAAGCGTCGAGGCGCGCTCGGAGGAGAAGAAAGGCGCGAGCTTTATCTTCCAGCTTCCCAAGGTCAACACGTCGGGACAGGGAATGTAGATATCCCGCGAGACGGAAAAGAAGGAGGACAAAATGATTTTTATTGAGCTTTTCAGCCTGATCCTTTTGATCGCCATGATACTTTATTTCGTAAGGTTCGGGGCTCACCTCAAGGCGGCAAAGCAAAGGGGTGTCGCCAGCCTTATGCCTTCGCGGCTGAACCCGGTCATGTTCGCCTTGGGGACCGTTTTTTTAATAATCGGCCTTGTCGGGTTCGAGATAAAAAGCATGCGCTTCAGCATGTCTTCCCGTACGTCCGTGGCCAAGTCGAATCTCGTGGAAATATCCTTTGCCCAAATGCAGTACCATAACCAATACCAGTCCTACGCCGGCGGGAAGGACGCTTTCAAGGACCTGGAATTCAAGACTTACGGGCCGGCCTATTATTATTCCTATTTCCTGGATCAAGACGTTTTCCTGGAGAAATCGGGCGATGACCCTAAATTTTCTCCCGACAAGGAATGGCCCTTCTCGGCCAAGCCAAGCTCGGGCGAAAATGCCTTCCTGGCCTTCGCCGTTGGAGAGATCGACTCGGACCCTTGCCCCGACGTGTGGACCATTAACGAGGAAAAAGAGCTGGTCCACCTGGTAAACGACATTAATGACTCCTACAAGCCCGGCCAGTGCCTTAATTGCCCTTGGGCCAAAGAGCAAACGGGTTTTCAGCTCTTCCTCGAAAAGCCGCCGCCCATCATCGGCTCCCTGGCCGGAATACTGATCGTTATCTCCCCCATCCTCCTGGTCGTCTCGATCATCAGGATCAAAAAGGACAAAAAGAAAATGCTGACTTTAAAGGAGATGGAGACGGGGTCTGAAGAAGACTGACTCGGAAAGGGAACAGGGAAAGGAGATTAAATTGTTTTTTATTATTCAAGTCATAAGCATTGTCATCACCATTATTACTCTCATTTATTACGCCAGGTTCATCTCGCATTTTCGCGCGGCCAAAAGGCGGGGTGAACGAGACTTTTTACCGTCATGGCTAAACCCTGTCCTTTTCAGCGCGGGAGTCGGCTGCCTGCTGATAAGCCTTAACGCCTTCATGTTCGCGAACATGCACTTCGCGGCCAGAAGCAAAGCGTATGAGGCAAAATTCGAGCTTGGCGCCATATTTACCAGTCAGATTGCCTACTTTGGCGAGAATAACCTCTACGCCGGAGGTGAGGAGGCATTTCAGGATATCGGATGGATGCCTGAGGGGAACCCGCGCTATAGTTACTACCTGGGCAAGGACGAGATAATGACCAAGAGAGATGAGCCAATCAAGTTCAGTCCCAAAAGCAATTGGCCCTTTTCCTCCAAGCCGGCCGGGACCAATGACTCCTTTCTCGTCTTTGCCATTGGCAATAACGACCTGGACGAATGCCCCGACGTATGGACCATCAACGAGAATAAGGAACTAATCCACCTGGTGGATGACACTCGGGACCACTATAAACCCGGCCAGTGCAAAAACTGCCCCTGGGCAAAGGAACAATCGGGCATGAGCCTGTTCCTCGAGGAACACGAAATGCTTCGAGGTTTCACTTCCATTTGGGTTACGTTTCTTATTGCGATTATAGTCCTGCCCATCTCTATATACAGGATCAAAAAGGACAAGAAAAAAATGAAGGCCCTGCAGGGCTGATCGGTCGGAGTGAAGGCGTCGGGAAAAACGGAAAGGAAGCATCGGCCATGACGCGGAAAATATTGATAGTCGACGACGAGAAGAACATGCGGGAGTTCTTAAAGGACCTGTTCGAGCTCGAGGGTTACGAGGCAAGGGGCGCGGCCGACGGCGAGACGGCCCTGGCCGACGCGGGCAAGGAACCGCCCGACCTGATGATCCTCGATCTCCGCCTGCCCGGTATCCAGGGCATGGAGGTCCTGCGCCGCCTGCGAGCGGGGGGAGCCGCCTTCCCCATCATCATCATCACCGCCCACGGAGACGTGGCCGCCGCCGTGGACGCGGTCAAGGCGGGGGCCGCCGACTTCATCGTCAAGCCCTTTGACAACGGCCGGGTGGTGGCGGCGGTCAAGCAGGCCCTCGAGGCCGAGGGCTTCGTGGCCGAGGCCGGACTCAGCCGGCCCGTGCTGGATAATAGAAAAATTCCCGGCGCCCCCGAGATAATCGGCCATAGCCCCGAGATACTCGGGGTTTTCGAGACCATCGAAAAAGTCGCCGCCACTCACGCCACGGTCCTCATCCGGGGCGAGAGCGGCACGGGCAAGGAACTGGTGGCCCAGGCCCTCCATATGAGAAGCACAAGGCGCGACGGCCCCATGATCTGCCTCAACTGCGCGGCCCTGCCCGAGACCCTGCTCGAGAGCGAGCTGTTCGGATACGAGCGCGGCGCCTTTACGGGGGCCCATCGCCGCAAGTCGGGCAAGATGGACCTGGCCGACGGGGGCACGTTGTTTCTGGATGAAGTAGGGGACCTTTCGGCCTCGGCCCAGGCCAAGCTTTTGCGAGTGCTGGAGGAGAGGGAGTTCTGCCCCCTTGGCGGTGACCGATCGAAAAAGGTTGACATCCGGATCATCGCGGCCACCAATCGCGATCTCGAGTCCATGTCCCGGTCCGGGTCGTTCAGGGATGACCTTTTCTTCCGGCTGAACGTGGTGCCCCTTTACCTTCCGCCCCTGCGGGAAAGGACCCAGGACATAGCCGCCCTCGCCTCTCACTTCCTGGCCAAGTACAAAAAAAGACACGGCCGGGAGGACGCGGCCCTGGCCGACAAGGACGTGGCCAGAATGTCGGCCTACTCCTGGCCGGGAAACATCCGGGAACTCGAGCACGCCATCGAGAAGTTCGTCATCCTCGGCGACCTGCCCATCCCCGAGGCCTCGGGCGCTCCCCTCCCTCTTGGCGCGGCTCGGGGAGGCGAGGGCCCGGTGGGTCCACTCAAGGACGCGGTCAAGGCGGCCGAGCGCGAGATAATCATCCGCGCCCTTCGCCGAGCCGGCGGAAACAAGTCCCAGGCCGCCCGCGACCTGAAAATCTCCTACAAGACCCTGTTCAATAAAATCTCGGAACACGGCATCGAGATCAAGTCGGAGATCGAATGAATATAACCGCGCCGGCGGCACAGAATTTGATTTTACTTCGCCCCTTTATGAATTCGTTGTCAATTCGTCCTTGACAATTCATGGCGGAGCAACTATAAATTAATCAAGAGCCGAACTAAGCGGAGTCGGGCTTGCCGATTAGTGAAGGCCTCCGTCGGGATTGATTAGTGAATGAGTTAGCCGTAAAGATATTTTACTACCCCAGGCAGAGAGCTCATTGAATGACTGACCCTTCTAATATCTTATATGCTATATAAGACCGTACCCGAGCATTAGATTATTTTTAACGCCCCTTTTTAAAAACGGGGTTACAACTTGAGGATGGATGTTTTCTCATTATTCTTCGAAACGACAAAGAAGTCTCCATTTGCCTCTTATCAAACAGTGGAGTCGGCGTAAGCGCGTCCGTCGCGCTTGCCTGCACATGGCGGGCGTTAGTTATGCCCGCTAAACCTTGACGTCGGAGGGGGACCATTAATTCGCGGCCCCCGCCAAAAGGAGGAAAGAAGAGCATGAAAAGGTTGTTGGGTTTCGCAGTATTGCTATTGGGAGTGACGCTAGTGGTCCCCGCCGTTTCGGAATCCGCGATGGTACGCGGGAAAAGCTATGTCGTGGGCGGCATTAACGCCGGCGCTCAGAACGCCTGGTCCGCTGAAGAGGGAGCGAGCGACGTAACCCTCTCCAATATGGGCGTGGGTATCCAGATAATGTATGGGTACAACTTCACCGACAATATCGCGCTGGAAGTAGGGTACAGCGGCAGCAACTTCGCGAGTCAGGTACAGGTGGACGGAGAAGCGATCGACGGTGACTACATGTATGTCCACGAAATAATGCCGAGGGTCGTTTTCAGGACAAACAATCCCGAGTTGGATTTTTACGGGTTCGTCGGCGGTGGAGTAGGCATCTTCCAATATCAAACTACAACATTCGGAGTCACCAACTCGGAAATGTACGCCGGCCCCGGCGGCACTTTGGGTGGTGGACTGCTATATCATTTCGATAATGGATGGTTTATTGGCGGCGAAGGAAGTTACGGCCAATATTTCGTCGACGTCTCGGACGAAGGTTCCGAAGAATCGAACAATGTTTACGTGAACCGGTTTTTCGCGACCTTCCGGTTCGGGTTCCAGTTCCTTTAATAAACGTCTTTCACTTAGAGCCTCTTGTAAAAGTCCCGCTTTGGAGTGGGGCGGCTCGACGCCGCTTTTCTTCCGAGCGGCTTGACGCGAGGCAAGCCGTTTTCTTGTTTGGCCTTGTCAAGCCAAGGCCATCGAAAGCGGTCTCAAGCGACCGCGCTCCAAAGCGGCCATGCCTCCAAGAAAAGGACTTTTGCAAGAAGCTCACTTAAAGACTCCCGAGCCCCTTCTTGCATGGAACGAGGGCTCGGGAGTATTCTTTTCCCTTCCATTAGTAATCCTCCCAGTTCGAGTAAGGAACGACTGGCGTCGGCGTCTTCTATGGAGGCGGCAATGGCCTCGCCATAAAGAACCTAAAAGTTGCCTTTGCTTTACGAATGTTTTCTGAAAACTCGATCGCGGCTATAATCTCTTTAGAGGTTTTATGGCCATTCGCGTTGATAGGGAGGGAAGCCTTCGCGTCCTGACCATGGACGACGGGCTGGATAACAGGTTCAACCTCGAGTTCCTGGGCCTTTTTAACCAGGCCCTGGACGAGATCGAGGAGGACCCCGAGGCCAGGGCGGCGGTGGTGACGGGAGGTCCGGACCGCTTTTTCGCGGTGGGCATCGACATACCCTGGGCCCTTTCCGCCACCCTCCAGGACGCGACCGATTTCCTCACGGGCTATGTTAGGCTCGTGCATCGCTGCCTTCTCTTTCCCAAGCCCATGGTCTCGGCCATCAACGGCCACGCCTTTGCCGGCGGCTTCTTCCTGGCTATGACCTCCGACTGGCGAGTCATGCGCGAGGACAGGGGGTTCCTCTGCGTTCCCGAGATCGACCTCCCCTACGACCTACCGGTCGGACACGTCGCCCTTACCGCCATGGTGGTGGGGACCCGAAACGCCGACTACCTGGCCCTGACCGGAGAACGCGTGCCCGGGCCCAAGGCCCTGGCCCTCGGAGCAGCGGACGAGCTGGCCCAAAAGGACGAGGTCCTGCCCCGCGCCCTCGCCGCGGCCCTAAAGCTCTCGCCTAAAAGTATCGAGCAATACGCCCGCCATAAACGGAACCTCCGCGCCCGAGTCGCCCGGCTCCTTTTGGAGGAAGACCTGGGCTTCATGGTCGCCCTGGCTCAAAAGGAGCGCGGCTGAGGCGGCCCGCCGTTTTTCCCCGCGCCCATCAGGCGCTATTATGTAAGAAAGCTTGAAAAGAAAATGGAGGCTACTCATGCGCGTGAAAATTATAGCGGCTCTTTTTTGCCTGACGGCCGTTTGCGGCTGTCTCACCTCGAAGTCTTCCCAGCGTCTGGACGACATGGTCCCCAAGCTGGTCCCGCCCGAGGAGGTGGCCAATTACGAGCGGGACGTGATCTGGGCCTCGCCGGGCGGAAGAGATATCCTGCTCGACGCGAGCTGGCCCGAGGGCGACGGCCCCTTCCCCGTTCTGGTCTGGATTCACGGCGGCTCATGGGAGTTCTTCTCGAAGGAGGCCAACGAGGGCCTGGCGCGTTTTATTACCAATCGCGGTTACGTGGTATTCAACGTTAACTACCGCATGGCGCCGGAGGTCCCGATAAAGACGATCGTCGAGGACGCCATGGGCGTGGTGATATGGGCCAAGGACCACGCGGCCGATTATAACGGAGACCCCCACCGCCTGGCCGTGGCCGGGCACAGCGCGGGCGGCCATCTTTGCGCCATGGTCACCACCGCCTGCGGCGACCCCTTTTTCACGCCCACCTATCAAAGTGACTCCGGAGCCGACTGCAGGGTCTCCGCCGCCGTGCCCGTCAGCGGGGTTTATGACTTCATCGCCCGGGGCAAAGAGGACCCCGAGAAATGGGAACGCGTGTTCGGCGTATCCTATCCGGACGACCCTTCCCTTTACGAAAGAATGTCGCCCATCACGCGCGTCCGGGCCGACCTCCCGCCCCAACTGGTCGTGTACGCGGGAGACGAGGAATTACGAGAGGCCAACGAAAACTGGATCGCCGCGCTCGAGGCGGCCGGAGCGCCGGTCACGAGCTACATGGAGCCTGACGTGGACCACGTCTGGATTATATGGCACTGGAAAAAACCCGCCCTCAATACCTACGCCAAGATAGTCGAGTTCCTCGACTCGGAACTGAAGAAATAATTCTTGCCCCGATTGGAGAATGAAAATGAAAAAACGCTCCCTTCCCAGGAAAAAGGCCTTCCGCATTATAAGGACCTTTGCCATCCTGGCCCTGTCGGTCGCGGCCTCCATGGCCATGGGCGCCAAGCGGCCCGAGCCGCCCGGCCCGCACGAGAACTACGGCGCCCGCGCCGAGACGGTTATCCGGGATATCCCCTATTCTCCAGGCAACGAGAGCGATATGGACCTGATGCTGGACGTTTACTCGAACCCTCACCAGGGCCTGTGGCCCGCGATAGTCATGATCCACGGCGGCTCCTGGATGGAGGGCGACAAGGAGGTGGACAACAAGGTCTACATCTGCAAGGTCCTGGCCGCCAACGGCTACGTGGTTTTTATCATCAACTACCGGCTCTGGCCGGAGGTAAAGATGAAAACGGAGGCTGAGGACGCCATGGCCGCGGTCATATGGGTCAAGCGTCACGCTCGGGAATACGGGGCCGACCCGGACCGGGTGGGCGTGGTGGGCGGCTCGGCGGGCGGCCATTTGGCGGCCCTGGTGGCCTGGGCCAGCGACGACCCCTGGTTCGAGCCCACCGGCTGGGACGACTCGGAGGTGGACTCGGACGTTAAGGTGGCGGCGCTTTATTATCCGGTGCTGGACGTGAACAAGACCTTTAACGAAGTGGTCACGCCCATCGTCACCCCCCTCGCCCGTTCCCTCTTGATCGGCAAGAAGCCCAAAAAGCAGCTAATGCACCTGTCGCCCAAATACCACGTGGACGCCAACGTCCCTCCCACCATGTTCCTCACGGGAGACAAGGACTCCCTTAAGCTCTACCCCCACTCCGTGCTCTATCGCGATAAACTCGAGCAACTGGGCGTGGACACGAAACTCTACACCGCCCCCGGCAAAGACCACGGCTTCACCTGGAACTACTGGGAACCCGAAAGCCTCGAGAGCGTAATGGAGATAGTCGATTTCTTCGACAAGTATTTGAAGTAGGGGGAGAGTTTTCAGGGAGGACATTCACTCCAAGCGGAGAAGCCGAGGGCTTGCCTCCCAGGTGAGACCCGCAGGGATGGCCCGGACAGCTCCGCCATCTGGGCGCCAAAGGCGCGGGAAAGAGTGCTTGCCTCCCGGGTGGCCCGTCCGGTTTCCCCGAAACCGCGCGGGTCCTGAAAATGAAAACTATTGTGTGCTCCCCGTAGTAACTCCCAGGCGAGCCTCTGTGCCAACGTAGATGAGACACTTCCCCTATGTTAAATTACTGTAGGGCGGGGGAGGTATTAGGATGTATAGAGAGATGGATGAAGACAGGAAGAAGGCAGGGATTGTTGGGGAGACGGAGGGAGCCCGTAGGGCGACCGGAGTCTCCCCAACCGGGACGGCCGAGCCGGAGGACACTCCGGCCAAGCGGCCCGAGCGGGGAGGTCCGCCGATCATTCTTCCCGACCCGGAGGTCCCGGAAAAGCCCGCCCGGCGGCGCTTCACCGCGGCTTACAAGCTCGCAATCCTCGGGAAGGCCGACGCCTGCTCGGGGCATGGCGAGGTCGGCGCCCTGCTGCGCCGGGAGGGCCTTTATTCGTCGCGCCTGACGGCCTGGCGCAAGCAGCGGGACGAGGGGGCCTTGAAAGCGCTTTCGCCCGTAAAGCGGGGCCGCAAGCCCAAGGCCAAAAACCCGCTGGCCGATGAAGTGGCCCGCCTCGAGCGCGAGAACCGGAAGCTCCAAAAGCGGCTCGAACAGGCCGAGATGATAATCGACTTCCAAAAAAAAGTTGCCGATCTGCTGGGGATACCCCTGGCCAAGCCGCCCGGCGAAGAGAGCGAATGATGGAATCGGCAAGCACGGCCGCTCCCCGGGTCGGCGCCAAGGCCGCCTGCGAGGCCCTGGGCCTGTCGCGAGCAACGTTTAATCGTCGCGCTAAAATTCCCTTCGGGCCTCCGCCGCCGAGGCGCGCGGCCAAGCCGGCAAGGTCGTTGAGCGAGGACGAGCGGCGCCGGGTGCTGGACGAACTCCACTCCGAGCGCTTTGCCGACAAGGCCCCCCGCGAGGTCTGGGCAACGCTCCTGGACGAGGGGACATGGCTGTGCTCGGTCCGCACCATGTACCGCGTCCTCGACTCGGAAAAGGAAGTCCGGGAGCGGCGCAACCAACTCCGGCGTCCCCGATACAAAAAACCCGAGTTGCTGGCCGAGGCCCCCAACCAGGTCTGGTCCTGGGACGTCACCAAACTCAAGGGACCGGCCAAATGGACCTGCTACCAACTCTACGTGATCATGGACATCTTCAGCCGCTGCGTGGTGGGATGGATGATCGCCGGACGCGAAAGCGCGGAGCTGGCCCGCCGCCTGATCGGGGACAGCATCCGAAAACAGGGGATCGAGCCGGGACAACTCACCATCCACGCCGACCGGGGGAGTTCGATGAAATCAAAGCCGGTGGCCTTCTTGATGGCCGACCTGGGCGTGACCAAGAGCCACTCGCGGCCCCACGTGTCCGACGACAACCCCTACTCGGAAAGCCAGTTCAAGACCATGAAGTACCGGCCCGAGTTCCCGAGCCGGTTCGGCTCCATCGAGGACGCCAGGGCCTTTTGCGTGAAGTTTTTCGATTGGTACAACCGCGAGCATCGGCACACCGGGATCGGCCTGATGACGCCCGAGATGGTCCATTACGGAATGGCGAGCGAGATCGTGGCCGCCAGGCAAAAAACGCTCGACCACGCCTATGAAAAAAAACCGGAGCGCTTCGTGAAAAGACCGCCGACGGCGCCGGAGTTGCCCGGCAAAGCGTGGATCAACCCACCGGCGAAACCGGAGGAAATAAACAGTTTGCCACACTAAATTCAGGAAAGGCGTGTCTCATTTTGCTTGACACATTCCGCCTAAGGTACTCAGCAGTTGTTTGTTGAATGAGGATTTCTTCTGTATTGCGTCATTGTGCTTATCTTTCAAACTGAATGCCCAACAAGCTACCAGACGGTTCTCTGTCGGTTAGACGCAGTTTCACGTATCTATTGAAATCGAAATCTTCATGGAAATCCTCACTAGGAACCATATCAGAATTGAGGGCACAGATATATTGAATCCCGTACTCTTGCGCAATTTCAGCGGCTCGCTGTAATGCAAGGGCTCTTTGTCTCGAATCAACGCCGTCAAAAAGGATGCTATCGTGAACTAAGAAATCAATCTTGTTGTTTTGGGCCTTTAGAAACTGTAAAAGCATCAAGTCAAAAGAGAACACCTTCATTTTCCCGATGCCTTCACTCCCGCTCCTCTCGACCTCGATATTGTACTTGTACCCGGTATCTGAAATATCTATGACCAGACGCCCTGGACTGCTGTACAAGTACTGTATGTTGTCATCAAAAATACGAACCGCTGAGCTCCAAATCTCACGCCGTTGTTCATGATCTTGCTCCGCAACCGTTGCTAATTCGCTCTTGTTTCTGGAAATTTTTCGTTTGCGGGAAGCAATATCCTTTATATTCGATATCCTGGAAATCACGCGCTCAAGTTCTTGCTTGGTCTCAACATGCCTTTCCTGTAATGCCGTCATTTCCTCCAGCGCACCATGAGTATTCAATATTGTCATTAATTCAGCCCGCTGTTCTGTCAGCGCTTCAATTCTCTGATCGCGTTGTTGTATTTGGTCTTTGAGTCTTGATATCTCTGTTTCCAGAAATGACTTGCGGTTTTCAACGATTTTTCGATGAAACTCCTTTGCATCCGCTAGGGTGCGACGGACAGAATCAGAAAATACGAGACCTGTTTCCTCATAAAGACTTTCGATCTCGGTGTCAGAAGGAGGTTGCTCTTCAGAGACGGAAATCTCGTATCGCGTCAGTCTTCTTCGATCAGTTACATTCTGATTTACCAATTCATGAATGTTACTCGTTAACTGGTTCGCCTGTTCTTGAATGTCTTTGTATTGTGGGTGGACTCTAAAATTGTTCAGAGATGCAAGTTCTCGTTCGATCTGTGCTTCGAGTCTGACTCGTTCTGCTTCGAGTTCCCCCACTGTCCCCAAAGCATCTTCAATGGCACCTGTTTTTACCGCTTTATCAAGAGCATTAAGAGCTTCCACTTGATCCTTTAAATCTTGCCACTTCGATGCAAGCTCCCAATTGAGCCCCAATAGATACGCGATGTGGAGTTGAGTATCCCAAGTTTTTTGATTGCGGCATTGTTTGAAGGGATCGATATAAGCATCCATCCCAGTGCGGAGATAGTATGATATCAAGCTTCTAAACGAAGGTTTGTATTTATACACATCGTATGAACTCGCAAGACCAAATAATGCCCACCCAAGAAAAACTCTCCACCTTTTAAGATGAAAAACATGATCACCTGTTTCCTCATCTTCATCGGGTTGCTCAATCCATCCCTCAGTTGGCCCGTCTATAAATATCTTATTGTGATCTGCGATAGATCGGGTTACCTTCACCCGATTTTCCATTAAAGTTATTTCTAAAGTAAAAGCCCAATCTTCTAATGGGTCGATTCTCAATCTTTTACCATCTGATCCAAGACAAAAATCAATGATGTCCATTAAGGTAGACTTCCCCAGTCCATTGCGGGTGTCCTGTTGAGTAGATGTATCAGTGCGCTCGGCCAGAACAACGTTAAGGCCTGTCGAAAACCCAACTGGATGGAATGAGCGTTTATTGGATGAAACACCGTGTATCATTCTCGCGTCCTCTCAATCATTCCATTTGTGAGACTCACCAATCCGGCTATATAAAGCATGTCGAGAGCAAGAATAAATCTTTCAAACGTGCCGATTGACTGATGAGTTCTTACTTTCTCCCAAAGACTTGTGACCGTTTGGGGCCCTCTGACCTCATTGAGAATAACTGCTCCAACACCTATAAGAGCCTGGTCTTCAGTTATGTGCTTAGAGGGCAAAATCATCTTTCAAATACCTCACAGGCCTCAAATAGATAAACTAAAACTGCGAGTCCAGCCGAGCGCTTGGCCTGGCTGTCGAAACCTCGCTGGGCAAATAGGCACATAAAATCGAACAAGTCATCACCAGCATGGCCTTCTCGTTTTAACCGATAATATTCTTCAAGAAAACCAGCTTTCAATTGTTCGGGAAAGTTAGCGTCAGTTTGGGTAACGCTTTCAACATATGCGCGGACCTCACGAGCTACACTTAGTCCCATTGTGATAATGCCGCGAGAGCCGTTGCCAAGCTCATTTTTCCTTAGCTTGTCCTCTGGTGGGATTAATGAAAAATCTTGTGTGGCTTGGCCTGGCTGTATTTGCAAAATCCATTGAGTCGCTTCTTCCAATTCGGGAAATCCGACATTTGCAAACGCTTCGGTCATTGCCTCACGAACCTTTCGGACATGTTCTTCTTTTATTGCATGAAGCCGTTCGACAGGATAGTCTCTTACTCCTTCAACCCTATCATCTATTATGTCGTGGCATGTACCACATACGTAAATCAAGTTGTTATAGTGGTTACGCTCTTTATCCGTCATCGAAGGATTGTAGCGGGCTGCAGTTGGATTCTCACCGGCAATATGAGCTGCTTTTCCAATATTAATAGGATTTCCACCACTACCCTCGGGAGTCAACGTGCGCCCACAACCTGGAATAGCACACCTATCTCCGCTGCGATAGGCAAGGAGTAGTTTAGTTGGATAAGAAACAGTGCTCATACAGCCACCTCCCCGTTCATCAGGCGGGGTAGGAGCAAATCGTTGGCTCCCGTAAGTTTCCGGTTCTGCAATATTAGGAACTTAAGTCGGGAGATTAAGGAGCTTTTCTGTGAGAAGTCTTCCCTGGTCATGCCTGCCTCCTTGACCATAGTATGCAGCAAGGGACGCAGGGATGCAATGAGAGCCAATAAAAGATCGAACGTTCAGCCCTTTGAGAGCAATAAGAGAATAGACTTTGAGTTCTTTTGGTCATTACATTCCTCTGGTTTTATATTATGGCCCAAGCCAGAGTCCCTGACAAGCAGAATTTTATTCTAGGAGTCTGTCTGACAGCGCAAACTTACCTATAAGTATTTCCCTATTTATCTGAAATATCATTGAGATAAATGATCTCAACCTTCCAACACTATGGGGTTCCCACTACAACATTTATCCCCTCAACAAGTGCCGGTGGGCGAATAAGCTTTTAAAATAAACCGCAGGCGTTCCGTCCACATGACAGGTATTCCAGGTCCAGGGTCGCCCATCCCGCCTGGGCGGCGAAAGCCGTAGCTTGATCCTCCTTGCTCCATAAGCCCGCAGACAATCGCGCTCGGCGTCCATCAGATAGACAGGGCAATAACCTCTTCTCCCGAGTTGACAGCCCGTTCGCTTCGCTCACCCACGCAAGACGCGAGACCCTGAATTAAAAAGCGCGCGGACCCTTTGCCCGAGCGGTTTCACCGGGCCCGGGCGTTTTGCGGACAGCGGGTCGGGCTACCCTTGTTTTTGTCTGAACTCCCGATAGTCGGCCATGGCCCTGATGGAGGCGCAGGCGGTTTCGATGGTGGGAAAGATCGAGTTCTTCTGCTCCTCGAAGACGGTCTTGAAGATGGACTCGGTCGAGTCGCGGAAGTTCGAGACCGTGTAAAGGGGGACCTCGAAGCGCCTGGTCATGTTGTCCAGGGCGTCGGCAAAGGCCTTGAAGGTCTTGGACAGTTTCCTCCACATGTTCTCGAAGGCCTCCATTTGCGCCTGGTCCCGGGCGTTGGCCTTGTCCCTGGTGCGGGGCGTTCCCATGAAGAGCATCATGACCGCGTCCACTTCCCCGCTGGACATGAGGGTGGTGAGGATGGGGAGGATGGTCTGGAAGTTGTTGCCCGCCACCAGGTCGATGGGATTGCCGGGGACCCACCAGTCGGGCATCATCTTGCCTATCTTGGCCAATGTCTGATCGCTGAGCTTGACCACCTCGAGGCCCAAGTCGGAGCAGGCGTCGGAGGCGATGACGCCCAGACCGCCGCCGCCCGTGACTATTCCCACCCTTTTGCCCTTGGGCAGAGGCCGGTTGACGAAGGCCCCGGCGATGGTCCCCGCCTCCTGGATGGAACTTGCCCGCGTGACGCCAGACTGCCGGCAAACCGCGTCGAACAGGTCGTCGCTCACGGCCATGGCGCCGGTGTGCGACCCGGCCGCGCTTATGCCCGAGTTGGTGCGGCCCCCCTTCAGCACGACCACCGGCTTCTTCAGCGCGGCCCGCCTCGCGCTCTCGAGGAAACTCTGGCCGTCGGTCAGGCCCTCGAGGTAACTGAGTATCACCTCCGTCTCCGGGTCGTCGGCCAGGTATTGGAAGTAGTCGCTCGACTTTATGTCCGCCTCGTTTCCGCTCGAGACCCCCTTGGAAACTCCGAGCCCGGATTTCACTATCTCCTCGATCAAAAGGCCCTGCACGTTGCCGCTCTGGCTTAAAACCGCCACCGGCCCGGGACGAGGATAATAGAAATGGGGCATCCAGGCGTACAGATTGGCGGAGGGACAACACACGCCCTGGCCGTTGGGACCGGCCAGGACCATCCCGCCTTGGCGGGCCCTTTTCGTGAGCTCGAGTTCGAGGTCCTCGAAATCGCCGCCCAGTTCCTTGAAGCCGGCGCTTATGACCATGCCCGCCTTGACGCCCTTGGCCACGCAGTCGTCCACCGATTCTATCACCATGCGGGCCGGCACGGTGAAGACGGCCATGTCAACCTCGCCGGGTACGTCCCGGACCGACGGGTAGGCCTTGAGATCGAGCACCGTGTCGCGGCTGGGATTGACCGGATAGAGTTTGCCTTCATATCCGCCGGAGATGAGGTTGTTGAGCACGATAAAGCCCCACTTGGTCAGCGCCTCCGTTGCTCCCACGAAAGCTATGGATTTGGGTTTGAACAGGTAGTCCAGGTTCTTCAGTCTCGGGTCCATGTTTTTTCCTTTAACGCCCGGTATTCAGCTTCTTTTTATTTTGGTCCGCTTTCCCCGCGGGATAACTTTCGTTATCTGATTTGACCGACTTATAACCGGCGAAAAGGCCGGCTTTTTTTACGAGCGTTCTAAATTTAGCTCATTATCTCGTCATTGGCAAGCCAATTCTATCGCCAGATATGACGAAGACTCCAATTCTTCGCCCGACCCGGTCCTCCCGAAAAAGGTGACTCGCGCCAGGTATGGACGAGAGGGGTTGCTCTTGTCCAGCACGATCATCCGCTCCACCCGTCCCGGCAATAAGACAAGACCTTTCAGATTGACGCTCTCACCTGGAGGCAGTTCCCCCTCGAGAGCGAAAATAAGGGGAGTAACCGGAACGGAACCGGGGCCATGACCGACGAGGTCTACCCTGTATGAATCGAGACAAACCTTTTCATCCAATGGATTGTTAACGGCCAGATCGAAGCCGAGGTCGGAGTTATGCCTGCACTGCCGGAGGATGGAAACGCTTATATCCTCCGCTCGATACCGCCGGGAAGGAAGTTCCTCTCGATTTTCCATATAGAGAAGACCGCTTGAAAGGTTGACCAGCAATAAACCCACGGCCACGGAAAACAAAGGGCGGGAGTCCGCGCCAAGCCAAGATATTTTCATCTTCCACCTGAGCCTTCGAGCTTGGGCGACCACGCGATACCGGCATGAATTATAATGCGGTGGTTTTCAAATGTCAATACGGGCGTCAGGAAATCGGATGGGGACGGTCCGTTTCCCGCGGGTAACCGTGTATTCGATCCTCCCCTACCCTACTCTAAGTCCGGAGATTTTAATGGCCCCGCGATGGTATCCGTCGGGGAAGAGCTTTTCCATCTCGTCCAGCGAAAGGCGGTTGGCCTCGCAAGCGTCATACACGGTGGGAACGACTCCGGTTTCCCTGAAGCTTCGTCTCAAATAATTAATGACCTCCCAGTGCTTCTCGGTTAATCCCTGGGGGAGTTTCATCTCGTGGGCCTTGTACCTGGCGTAATCCTCGTCCCAGTCCTGGGGATGTATAAGGAAACCCCGGACGTCGAGACGATAGACCTTTTCCACTAAAACGGGTTTTATCCGTTCCTCCGGTCTTATCCATCCCACCACTCCGTAGCCGTCCTTATAGGTCAGGCCCGCCAGCTTGCAAGCCCCTCTTAAGTATCCGGAAGGAAACAATTTTTGCAGGTCTTGAACGCGAAGGCCATTGGCCCGGCAGGTCTCGTAGACAAGGGGACATTTGCCCGATTTGGCAAAGGAATCGCGGATGAACTTGATTATTTTCCAATGGTCGCCCGTAAGCCCTCCGTTGGAAATCATGTCCCTGGACAGAATAGTCGCGAAGTTTTCATCCCAGTCATGGAAGTCCACCAGAAAGCCCTTCTCGTCGACTTCATATTTTTTATTGCCCAGAGTTAAATCGCTCATTTTTCATCTCCTTTTGAAAATCTTTTTTCTGTTTACAATATTCTAGCAACGAACGTGCCCGAGGATGCGCGTTCGTAATTCATTAATTTAATTAAATATTTCCACAAGACCAAACGGCCGGTTGCTTTATCGGCTCCTTTTGGCCGTCAATTTTTTTGTCATGTTGTAAGAGGGGAAAACGTCCTGGAGGGTTTAAAAAGATGGAGCCGGCAATTTCTCAGGCCGGCCCCATCCTGGCGTTGGATTGCTCGGGAGGGAGCATGAGCGATCAAGCCGTCTAAATCGACTTTCCCGCTTTGTGTCCCTGGTGGACCGCGTCAAAGGCCAGGCCGATTCTTCCCGCGTCTCCCACTACCTGGAAGGCGACGCCCATTTTCCCGAGTTTCTCGGCAAGTGGGTTGTAAGACGCGCTTCCAGCGGCCATGACTATGGTGTCGGCTTGAATTTCCTCCACCCCGTCAGGCCCTTCCACCTTGACCCCGGAGTCGGTAAACTCGAGGGCCTTGGTCCCTGTAAGGACCTTCACCTTGCCTCTGTCTATGTCCTGCATCATGCCCCAGCGGGTGGACTTGCCAATGTCCTTGCCCACCTTGTCTATCATCTCGATGACGGTCACGTCCTTGGTCCCGCGCGTGGCCATCTCGTAGAGTCCCTCGTGGTCCTCGGCCTTGTTCACGAGCAGGAACTTGATGGCCTCGCCCGAGAGGGTCCCCTTCTCGGCCAGAAACAGGGCCGTCTCGATGCCCACGGCCCCGCCGCCGACGACCACCACCTTTTTTCCGGTCAGGCTCTTGCCGCTAAGGACGTCCCAGGCCTGGACCACGCTTGGCCTTTTGGCGCCGGGGATGGGAGGAGTTAGAGGCACGGCCCCCGTGGCCAGGATGACCTTGTCCGGCTTTTCCGATTTCACGGTCTCCTCGCCGACTTCCCGATTTAATACGACCTTGACGCCCTTGACCTCCATCTGCCGGGCCAGGTCCCGGGCCAGTTCCTTGAACTCCTCCCGCCCGGGAGGCGAGCCGGCCAGGTGAAGCTGTCCTCCCAGCTTGCCGCTCTTCTCGTAAAGGGTCACCTCATGGCCCGAGTCATGGGCCGACAGGGCCGCGCTCATACCCGCCGCGCCGCCGCCGACCACCATCACCTTGCTCGCCTTTTGGGTCTTTTGTCCGGACTCCTCATGCTCGTGCCCGGCCCGAGGATTGCAAAGGCACTCGACCGACTTCATCTTGAACAAATGATCGAAGCACCCCTGGGCACAGGCCACGCAATGAATAATGTCGTTTTCCTTTCCGTCCTTGGCCTTGCTCGGGAGGTATGGGTCCGCGATCAGGCTCCTGCCCATGGCCACCATGTCGCACATGCCGTCCGCTATCATCTCTCGGGCCAGGGACGGATCGTTTATGCGGTGGCTGGCGATGACGGGCACGTTCACCGACTCCTTGATGCCCCTGGCCAGGTAGGCGAACACTCCCCTCGGCACGGAAGCCACTATCTGCGGGACCCGAGCCTCGTGCCAGCCCACGTTGACGCAGATGGCGTCCACCCCGGCCCCATCAAGGGCCGCCGCCCACCTCCTAAGCTCGAGACGGCCCTGGCCGCCGGGCATGAAGTCGTTTCCGTTCATACGAACTATGAAAGGATAGTCCTTCCCGACCAGTTCCCGAATGGCCGCCACCACCTCGAGACCGAAGCGCATGCGGTTCTCAAGGGGACCTCCATAATCGTCCTTTCTCTGATTGGTAAGAGGAGACAAAAACTCGCTGATCAAATAACCCGTGCCCGCCAGTATCTCGACCGCGTCGTAGCCCGCCTTCTTGACTCTCGAGGCCGCCAGGGCAAAGGCGTCGATGGTCGTCTTGATCTCGTCTGTGGTCATCTCCCTGGGGGTCTCCCTTGTAAGGCGGGAAGCCACGGCGGAGGGAGCCACCGGCGTCTTGCCGTTCAGGAAAAAGGAGAAGTTATAGCGCCCGGCGTGGTTGAGCTGCACCACCGACCTGGACCCGTTCTGCTTGATGGCGTCCGAGAGCCTGGCAAGGCCGGGAATAAAGGCGTCGTCATGGGCCCCGATGTTGGTCGCGTTGCCGGACAGTTCATCCACCGTCGCGTAGCCGACGCAGATGGCGCCCGCCCCGCCTCTGGCCCTCTCGGCGTAGAACTCGGCCAGTTGGTCGGTCACCTCGAAGTTCCGGGCCATGCCCAGGTGCATGGCCGGCATGTAAATACGGTTCTTCACTTCCATGCCGTTGATTATTATCGGCTTGAATAACGGGTCCATTCGATTCTCCTTTTCCTTTTATATTGTCTCGACCCTGCACGGCACGAACCTGTGGAGGGGCGTGCCGGCCAGCTTGTCCCGATGCGTGTTCTTGGTCAGCCGGTTCACGTTGGCTCCGTAAACCGATCCCTCGTAAACCAGCCCGAAGCCGTGGGGCATGATTACCATGCCGGGCCTCGCGTCCCCGGTGACCTCCAGCTCGATCTCGACGGAGCCGGCCGAGGTCGATACCCGGACGGTCTGGCCGTCCTCCATCCCAAGGGCCTCAGCGTCCGCCGGGCTCATGGCCAGGGTGCAGGCCCGGCGTCCCTCATTCCAGGCCGGGTCCCGCATTAAGGTGTTGGCGTTCATGTTCATGTGCCGCCCGGCCATTAAAAGAAGAGGCATGTCCATCTCGTCGGCCAGGGCCTTTTGCTCGGAGACCGCGTCGATTCCGCCGATCCAGTCGGCCACCTCGCCGAACTCGATATTGATCTTCCCGTCCGCCGTCCTCACCAACTCGAGGTTCTCGGAAGGATCGCATTTGCCTACCCATATGCCCTCGGGATGATCGAGCAGGGCCTGGAATATCCGCTCGCCCATGAGCGGACCCGGCTCGAATCCGGCCCTCTCGGCGTTGGCTCGAAAAGCCGCCGGCGCGGTCTGAAGGAGTCCCCACAAAGCCGCCAGGTTGCCCGAGCACAGGGCCTGGCCAAGGGTCATGGACACGACGAAGGGCATAGCCCCGAGGGCCTTGGGATTTTCCTTCACGAACTTCAAAAGGGCCATGCCGAACTGGGGCCTGCCCTCCCCGGCCGCCTTGTATAGCTCGTCCGGAAGCTCCGGAACAAGCCCCGCCTTTTTGGCGATCATGGTAATGATCTCGCCCGTCTCGAGCCTTTCTCCCATTGGCTCGAGCACGGGACGTCTCAGTTGGAAGAAAACCTCGGGAAAGTTCCAGGGAAAGAACGTGCCGTCCCACGACTCGTAACCCGAGCGGGCGGGCAAAACGTAATCAGACATGGCCGCGGTCTCGGTCATGGCCAACTCGATGGTCACTAAAAGATCGAGCTTATCGAATGCCTCCTCATAAGCCGCGGTGTCGGCGTAGGACCGAAGCGGGTTCGAGCCGCTGCAAAGCACAGCTCGAAGGCGCTCGGGCTTGTCGCTCATTATTTCCTCCGGCATCACGTTGGGCGGATAATATCCCATGATGGGGCGAAAGCCCGTCTCGACCGTCCGCCAAAGCTTCGGATCGGAGGCGTCCGAATGCGACCCCAGCGGCATTACCGTGCCGGGAATTACCTGTCCTCCCGGAACGCCGATCCGGCCGCAGACGGCCAGAAGGATTATCTCGAGGGCGGTCACGGCCGTCGAGTGCCGGTTCATGAAAACGCCTAGGTCCGGGTGCATGCAGGATTTTTTCGTGGCCACCAGCCGGCAGACATTCTTTACCTCCTCGAAGTCCAGCTCGCAAACCTCGATCGCGGCCCGGGCGTCGAAGCCTTCGAAAAGCGGCCTTATCTTGTCGAAGCCGGTGACGTGTTTTTCGATGTACTCCTTGTCGTGCCATCCCTCGGCCAGGATGATGGATATCATGGCCCGGGTCAGGAGGGCGTCGGTCCCCGGCCGGATGGCCAAGTGGATATCCGCGATACTGGCGGTCTCTGATTTCCGAGGGTCGATCACGACAAGGGTCTTCTCCGGGTCCGCGGCGAACTCCTTTAGGAACCTCGGGGCCTGGGGCATCTGGTGGCTCATCATACCGTTCCAGCCGATGGCGAGAAACACGTCGCATCGGTGGTGGTCCGCGAAACCGGCCATGTACTGCCTGCCCAGGGCCTGGCCCCAGGACCAGAAGAACCCCGTAAGCTCCTGGGCCATGGCGTTGTAATGGTATTGCGAGCCCAGCCCCGCCATGAGGGACCGGCCAAAGGCCGCCTCGAAGTGACACCCCTGGCCGCCTCCGCCCATGTAGGCGAAAGAGCGAGGACCATGCTCGTCAACGATGGCTCTCAGCTTCGCTCCAATCTCGGTCGCCGCCGTCTCCCAACTCACGCGCTCGAACTTATCCCCCACCCTTTTCAGCGGATAATCAAGGCGCTGGGCGTGATGCTCATGAAAGGCAAGGTTCCGGCCCTTGCGGCAGAAATAGCCCTCGCTCCGAAGGTTCGACTTGTCCGGCCGCACCTTGACGATCCGGTTGTTCTCGATCAGGGTCTCGAGACCGCAGTTTTGCGCGCAAAGCACGCAGGAGGTTTTTTTCCATTTTTCCATTTCTCACCTCGCCTTCATCATCGAGCCGATTCCTTGTCATTACCGTCCAGCATTTTCGTTAGCATACTAACTTGACCTCGAAAAAAAATTACATAATGTCCCGAAGCAGGCGCTTTAAAAGCACCCTCTCCTCGAGACTGAAGGGGGCAAGGATTTCGTCGTTGGCCTTTTTCCTCTCCCCGATGAGTTCGTCCTTTATCTCCTCGGCCTTTTTCGAGGTGTAAATCCTCTGCACCCTGCCGTCGTCGGGGTCGGGCATCTTCTCGATCCAGCCCCCATCCACCATCCTGTCAAGCACGCCGGACAAGGTCGCCTTGTCGAGCACCAGTATCTTACCCAGCTCCGTGGCCGTGAAACCCTGCTTAACCCACAGGGCCTCCAGCACCAGATGCTGGATGTTGGTAAGCCCGTAAGGATCGAGCCTTCCCTTGAAAATCCCATGAGCGCGCTGGTAAGCCTTGGCCAGCAAAAAGATGACGCACTCGGGCGCATGTGACGTTTGTTCGGTCATGCAATATCCTTCGTATGCTAACCATATCCCTAAAGAACGGCCTTGTCAAGAATAATTATTGACATACATCTTCCTCTGGGGCAAATTTTTGCCATGGTCAGGATGGAAGAACCGTTGTTCCTCACGCGCCCCACCCGTTGCCCAGCGGGGCAACGGGAGACAGCAAACGTTATCGGTTAGACAAGGTACCCTATAAATGGGAGGACTTTTTGATTCTGCCCGTAACTGGCTCCGAGGTATCGCGAATAAAAACGCGCGAGCGCGCCGGGCGGCCCCTCGGCGAAAAGGACTTCGTCGCGGGACTCGAGACCGCCCTCAGCCGCCGCCTCGCCCCCCAAAAGCCGGGCTCAAAGCCTGAAAAGAAGTGAGTTCAGTATGCTGTCCCCAGATTTTTGTCCCCAGATTTTCACATTCTTGATACAAATCCTGAACAGTCAATGCCAGTTGACCACCAAACCGCTCCTCCTGGGCAAAACCTTCCACCAACTGATGCCAGCCAATCATGAACGCAGTATGACCCCGCGCCACGTCCATTTGCTAAGTCATTAGTAACGGTTTGTGGTTCATCAAAACCGCCCCATTTATAAGGTACTCCCCTATATGTCCAAGAAGGGATAAAGTCACATCTTCTTCCAGTATTTCGTAAAGCAGGGTTCGTGTATGCGAAATGACCTAAAGGATTATTTGGCATATTTGGACCATTTACATCTATATAAGAGCCTTGGTCTGAGTTAGCTTGCCCGCATGTGAATCGATAATCAGAATATGTCAATGCGTCTGCAACGGTTTGCCCGTAAACATATCGTGAAATTATTAGAAGTGAAATAATGAATGCCAAAGTTATAATTCTGTTCTTGGTTATCTCTCTAGTCCTCCTTTTTTCTCTTCCATTCGATTAATTGGGCTTTCTTGGCATCGCCTGTTATTTCATATACATTTCCAGTGTCTTGCACAATATATAGATATTTATCAATGCCATTAGGAAATTCAATAAGCGACGCAAGATTGATGCTATGTGGTATTTTTGAGATCATTTTATTATCCGCGTTAAAAATACCAATGTAATAGTAGTTGAATCTCCATCTTCCAGGCAGCGAATTATAATTAGAATAGGGGTTATAAAGCCAGTAGCTGTCCCCTCTTTCGTCAACAGAAAGAAAAGATAAATCAGGATAATGATTACAACTTTCCTGATTGACTATCGACTCCCCGATAAGCGCATTTATTGAATGGGTTTTATCGGAAGATCGTTTTTTATACAGTATTTCCAGTGGTGCATTATTATCGCCAATAATATTACATTGAATTGTTTTCCAAAGTTCAGCTAGCTTGGGGTCACTTTTAAGTAATTTAGTATCCTTAACCAAATTTGGGCTGTATGGGTCACATTCATAGATGCTACTACCAGAAACGAATATTAACATTCCTTTGTCGGTTACATTACCTTTTATGGCGGTTTCGAGATTTTGTGGCAACATATAAGTCTTGATTAAATTTAATTGTCCATCATAAACTCTATCAAATAAATATACGTTACCTTCTGCATCAAATCCTATTGGACGACCTCCAGGGGCATATTTTAATAATTTCCCGTATGGGTCATACAGTTTAGCGCCCCAACCTTCTCCCGCCTGGTCTAAATCAAATATATAAATATCCCCGGATGAGTTCACCATCAGTCCATCTGGTCCCATAGGTGGAGGACATTCTCCCTCAAACGTCGCTGAGTCTATAAGATCAGCATCAAAATCATCGTAGCAGCCGGAAATATGAAGGGAGTCAATTCCATTATTCCAATTAAATTCTCTAATTAGCTTAAACTCATAATGAACTTTTTCGACGGTATCACGATTCGATTCAACCAGCACTGGTGCGGGTGGTTCAACCACGGTTGGTTTTAAGCTATTGTCCCCCGCCTTTTTTGTAAAGGCTACGGATATAATCACGGCGCTAAAAAGTACACACAAAAGAACCAATAGCGATATGTAATGCCCCTTTTTCATAGCCAAAACCTCCATATGAAAATTTTGTCAGTATAAACCATGCAAAAAGGCGCTCCCATATTAATTTCATCATCCATGTCGATAAGCGCCAAATATTTTGTAATGTGGGAGATCTAGGGACAGCATACTTAATTGTAGACATACATCTCCTCTGTGGCAAATTTTTGCCATGGTCAGGATGGAAGAACCGTTGTTCCTCACGCGCCCCACCCGTTGCCCAGCGGGGCAACAGGAGACAGCAAACGTTATCGGTTAGACAAGGTACCCTATAAATTGGAGGACTTCTTGATTCTGCCCGTAACTGGCTCCGAGGTATCGCGAATAAAAACGCGCGAGCGCGCCGAACGCCCCCTCGGGGAAAAAAACTTCGTCGCGGGACTCGAGACCGCCCTCGGCCGCCGCCTCGCCCCCCAAAAGCCGGGCCCAAAGCCTGAAAAGAAGTGAGTTCAGTATGCTGTCCCCATATCTTACAAAATGTATGATGCCCTTCCACATGCTCGAACAATCGAGGTTGTAAAGAGCCAAAAGTCAATGATCCGAACTAACCGTAATTTCGATGAACCATCAAAGGTTAAGCGGAGACGTTGCGTTTGCCAAACCAACTATAAATAGAGGCATGCTTCCGGGAAGCAGACCCGACTAGAATCATGGGCTTGGATCAGTCTCCCGCGACTTCAGTTGATGATCGATTCATCGTGAAGATCATTGCCGACAGCAGGCAGAACACTGGATATGCCGGTGCCAGGTAACGCGGCAGCCCCAGGAACAAGAGGAAATGGAACAGGCTAAGCCAGACCGGTAAGGCGAACAGCGGCAAGAGGTCCCGTGCTCTCCGTCGATGAATCATCATGGCCACCAAGGCCAGGTAAGATACTGTCCGCGACGCAAGGTAGGCCAGGAAACCAGCCCCGACCACCACCATAGACAGCCCAGCCCCGTCTTTCAATAGTGGATTGAAGAAATACTTCTTTTCGTCTCCCCCCTCCATGAAGGGAGTCCACAAAGTAACCAGTCGTTTAAACATTGCCTTGCCCTGGTGCATTGGGTGTTCCATGAGGTAATCGATAGTGACCCTGTAAAGTAAATGGTCAGCTGAGACCTCATCCATCCCTCGTCGGCGAGCCGCAAGATAAATGTCATGACCATCGATAGGAATATAACTGCCTTGGTGGAAGGTACGCCCTCCAATGGTCGCAAGGAACACAAACCTGTTGTGTACCATGAAGTCTCTCACGATCCAGGGACCGATAAGAACAGTTGTTGCCGCTCCGAAAAAGACAAGTGTCTTTAAAGCTTTCCCGCGCCCGAGTTTCTTTAGGTACCAGAGCGCGATAAGAGGCGCCAGGATGATGAATAGGGGACGCGTAAGAACCAGCCCACCAAAGACCAGGCCACCAATCAATGCCCGGCGCTTATTGCCCAAGTCTATGCCGCATAAAATTAACAGCAGCCAGGCAAGGAACGCGGCGGAGAGTACTTCGCTCATCACCATTCCCACCCGGTAGGCAATCAGACCATAGAGTCCAGCGGCCACTAGCGAAGGACCGTCCCTACTGAAAAGCCGCATCCCTAAAAGGTAGACCATAAAAACAGTGATGGTGTCGAGAAGGGCCTGGACCACCAGCACGGCCCTGGGAACTGGTCCAGTAACAACATATATGGCTGCGATGAAGAACGGGTATCCCGGAGAACGGCTGGAGCGGAAGCGAAGCCCCTTCCAGGCGGCCATGGGGCCTTTGTAATCGAAGTAATAGGCATGGTCGCGCACCAGTCCGGCCGCATACTGGTGGTACTCGTCCGAGTCTGCATACAGCACCGGCTCGGCTCCCAAGGCTATTAACAGCCTCAGTGCAAAGGAGAATGCGAGGATCCCTGCAAGAAAAAGGCGACTATGTTCAGTTTTGGTAGGCATCTGGATATATTTTAGAGCAATAGCCAGCCGATAGAAAGTACCCCGCCTTCGCTTATATCCTCGTTGGAAATCTGGGGACAACGGAAATCTGGGGAAAATCTGGGGACAGCAGAAAATCTGGGGAAAATCTGAAATCTGGGGAAATCTGGGGAAATCTGGGGACAGCATACTTGGGAAATCTGGGGACAGCATACTTAATTGTTGACATACATCTTCCTCTGTGGCAAAATTTTTCTGGTTCTGGGGTCATCATACTTAATTCGTTGTTTTCCCAATTATCTCCTCCGAGTGCCCGAGAAAACATTTCGTTTCCCGCTTGTATAAAGCTATTTAAAATCCGGCCTTTAAAACTATCACTGCCGATATTGACATGAGATATGGGAAACGTCAATAATTTAGTATGATGTCCTCATATCCACAGATCCGAAATTTTACTTACAAGCTTCTTGCAGGAAGAGAAGACAAACAATATTATCAGCTTAAGATAATGGGAGCACATTTTAGGGACACGCGCGCGCCACTCATGAATTTTTTCGACTTGAGATTGTCCACCTGGCGACGCCTCCTGGAGAATTTTCTTGACATGTCTCCTGGAATCGGCTATAATGTAGATATAGCACAAAGGGTTTAAGTACCTAACTTTTTCGACAAACTCGCCTATTGATCGAACTGTCTGACCAACCGGTCTCAAACCTCTCGAACATTACACGGAAACGGAATCCTTGGCGAAATTCACGAACATGTTTTTCCGCTAAGAGTGTTCGCAAATATTAGGAGAACTAAATGAATATCTATGTTGGAAACCTGTCTTATGACGTGGACGAAAATCAGTTGCGCAAATCTTTCGAGCAATACGGAGACGTCGCGTCGGTCAACATCATCAAGGACAAGTACAGCGGACAGTCCAAGGGCTTCGGCTTCGTCGAGATCAACGACGACGACAAGGCCCTCCAGGCCATCGAGGGCCTTAACGAGAAGGAACTCGGGGGCCGCAAGATGAACGTCAACCAGGCCAAGCCCCGCACGGACAACCGCGGCGGCGGCGGCGGCGGTCGCGGCGGATTTGGCGGCGGCGGCGGCGGCCGTCGCTACTAAAACCAAATCAGATCGGGACTGGCCCCGCCTGGACGCGAAGTCTCGGGCGGGGCCTTTTTTGCGGTTGAAGATTGGTATAAGACGTAGTGGCTGGATGGCGCAAGGTTTTTACACAAACCTTTTAAGCCGGCCAATAGTAAAACTTTCATCAACCATCGGGCGGACATACCAAAGCCCGGAGTCAGGACCGCCAAGCGGGACGCCCGCGGTTTTTACAAAACATCGCGCCGCCCAGGCGGGCACGTTCAGGTCGCTTCCCGGCGGGGCGTCAGCTCGGGCATGTATCTTTCGATGATGGCCAACAGCTCGCGTCCTTTGGTCAGGTTTCCGAGGTATTCGGATATGACCGGGTGCATGAACTGGTTGAAGCGCAGATACTCGGGCCGTTTCTTGACCTGGTCGATGAAGTGGAATCGTCCCACCACCTTGAGCATTCGGTGGATCACGCAAAGGTCGAAGGACCGCTTGAAGTCGTCGCGGTCGAGCCTCGCGCCCGCTCTTCGTTCATAGGCGTCGGCGTAGAACCATATCAGGCCCTCGATGGTCTCCTTGCCCAGCACGTACGAGGTGTCGCGGTCGTAGAGGAGACAGGCCAGGTCGTAGGGAAGCGGCCCGAGCAAGGCGTCCTGGAAGTCGATGACCCTTATTTTTCCGTCCTTGATGAGGAGGTTGTCCATGTGGTAGTCGCGATGCTGGAGCGCGTACTGTCCGGATATCATCTCCTCGATAAAGCCGTCGAAAATCTCGCCGATCCGTTTTCTTTCGACCTCGGCAAGAGCGCCCGGGGACCTTCCGTCCAGGGCGAACTCGACGAAATGATCCAGCTCCCACCTTAGAAGCTCCCTGTCGAAACTGGCCATGAACCCGATGAAGTCGTCCGATTGCCTGTCGGTGCAGTCGATCTGAATTTTGACCAGCTCCGAAATGGCCATCTCGAACCCCTCGCGTGGGGATCCGCCCTTGGCCACGAAGTCTCGAAGATGCTCGTCGCCCAGGTCCTCGAGGTAGACAAGCCCCATCCTCTCGTTCACGCCCAGGACGCGGGGAACGGCCAGGCCGCATTCATGGAAATGCCGGTGAGCGTTAATAAACGGCAGTTCCTGGACAAGGCCGCCGGCCATGACTTCCTCGATGCCCTTGGCCGGGTCGGGATCGGAAAGGACCATGACCACCATGGTCTCGGGGCCATCTCCAGCCGTCCTTACCCTGGCGTACCCTCTAACCGAGGCCCCGCCGGCAAGGGCCTCTATCTCGAGGTCTTCCAAATCCGAAAAGCCCATGTCCGCCAGGTCTTCCCTGATCGAGGCCGTGAGGACGGCCTCATCCAGTTTCATTTTTCCGCATAGTTCCGTAATGCTCATGGCAAAAAGAATTCTTCCTTATCTTGTTGATACGCGCCCGCGGCTCGGTCGATCATCGGGCCAGTTTTTCGATAATCGCCGTCACCTCGTCCGGGAAAGCCACCACGTAGTCGGCGCCTCCGCTTTTTACTCCCTCCCTCCCGTTGGTGACGAAGCAGGTATGAACGCCCGCGGCCTTGCCGCACTCGACGTCGTAGAGGAAGTCCCCCACCATCAGGGCCTCTGCCGGCGAGATTTTCCATTCCTCGAGCAGGGATAGAAGAGGAGCGGGATCGGGCTTGATGGGCATGCCCGAGTCCCGGGTTATGACCCGCTCGAACTCGATCCCGAGGAGCTCGATCACCCGGAAGGTGGACTCGTCCGAGTTGCGGGTGATGACCGCGTTATGAAGTCCGAGTTCGCGGACCTTATCAAGCATGTCCTTGACGCCCCGGTTGAGCTCGGCGTTTATCGAGGCTTCCTTCTCGTGCCTCTCGAGAACGGCCAGGGCCTTTCGCCGCTCGGCCTCGGGCATGGCCTCGATCTGGTCCAGAAGCGACTGGCGCCCAAAAGACGCCCCTACCTCCGTCCTGATCCGGGCGAAGTTTAAAAATGGCCTGGTGATAGTGCCGTCAAGATCGAATGCCACCGCTTTCAACATATCTACCATGTTAAATCCATCCTTTGAGTTCGGCAACTTTTTCGATTTTGCGGACTTCCCCCATTTTTCAAAACTCGGGATGTACGGCTCGCGGCGGTCTTCAAACGAAACGAAGGCCAAGCCCGAAGGACTTTAACATGAGTAGCCGTAGGCGCAAGCCTACGGGAGGCGTGAAATACGAAAATTTCTTACCCGCCCCTGGAGGGGGCGAACCTTGCCGGACGTCGGCAATCCAGGTCGCCGCGGGTCCGGCCCGTTCAGGGCCGAAGAATTTTTTTCCAAATCCTTACCTTAGGCCAAGGCCTACGGCTACTCGAATTTCCCCCCTTCGGGGGGAGGCGGCCGCGTCCATTTTAGCGGCGTCTCAGATAGTCCGCGCGAGGAGGCGACGATCGATTTTCACTTCGAGCGGATGACAACTCGCCGGATGAAAAAAGGAACCAAGAGCGAAACGGTCAAAATTGGGGGAAGTTCCGTTTTCGATTTCGTATTCCGAAGTTTTTTGCTCGGGTTTCGATCTCGCCCCCCGGGGCGGGGCGGCGGGTAAGGCCCGTGAGGCAAACCCCTCCCTCCCGGCTGGTTGGCGGCGTTCCGGCTATTGTGTTAACATTTCGTTAAGCCGAACCGGGGCCTCGGGAAAGGGAACCGACCTGTGACTAAAAACGATAAAAAGAAAAATGACGTCGCTTCTCCCTTTCGTCTTTGCCTGGTTACGGACTCGAAAAGGACGGGCGAAGACCGCCTGGTAAGGGTGGTGACCCAGGCCGTCAAGGGCGGGGTGGACGCGGTCCAGGTCCGGGAAAAGCATCTGGGCGGAGCGCGTCTTCTCGAGATGTGCCTCTCTCTCGGGGAAGCGGTGGGAGACAAGGCCAGGATACTGGTCAACGACAGGGCCGACGTGGCCGCCTGCCTGGCCGGCGCGGGAGTGCATCTGCCGGGAAGCGGCCTTTCTCCAGCCGACGCCGAGATGGTTTTGGGCAAGGACCGACTGAAGGGCTTAAGCGCCCATTCGGTGGAAGAGGCGCTGGCCGCGGAGAAAGCGGGCGCCGATTACGTGATATTGGGCCCCATCCACGATACCGAGTCCAAACGCGCTTACGGGCCGCCGCTGGGACTGGGACCGCTGGAGAAAACCGCCGAAGCGGCGCGGGTTCCCGTCATCGCGATCGGCGGAATGGTCCCGGGCCGGGTCGCGGACGCCATAAGGGCCGGGGCCTCGGGCGTGGCGGTGATGTCCTACATCCTGGGCCATGAGGACCCGGAAAAGGCCGCCGCTGAAATTTTTGAGGAAACGCTTGTACCGTCTTGACGGCGGGCCGCATAGACGGTTGGGATGGCGTTTACGATATAAAGGAGGTACGGAGTGAGCGGAGACCGCACTCTTCTCGATATGGCGCGGGCGGGCGAGACCAGCCCGGAGATGGTTGAGGCCGCGAAGGCGGAAAAGGTTGACCCCGAGTTCATTCGGGCGGGGATGGTCGAGGGGACCATAGTCGTCACCAGGAACCGGGTACGCGAGCGCGTCCGGGCTCTGGCCATCGGCTCGGGTCTTCGCGTCAAGGTCAACGCCAACATCGGTACCAGCCGCGACCACCACGACGTGGAGGAGGAGGTCCGCAAGGCCAGGGCCAGCGAGGAGGCGGGGGCCGACACTATCATGGACCTCTCAACCGGCGGGCCCCTGCGCGAGCTCCGGAAAAGCATCATCCAGGCCACCTTGCTTCCCATCGGCACCGTGCCCATCTACCAGGCCGTGGTCGACGTGGTCGAGAAGGGCAAGATGGTCATCGACATGACCGCCGAGGAACTCTTCGGGGCCGTCGAGGAACACGGCAAAGACGGGGTGGATTTCGTGACCGTCCATTGCGGCGTGACCCAGGAGAACATGAAGCGCATCGAGGAAGAGGGAAGGCTCCTGGGCGTGGTCTCGCGCGGCGGGTCGCTCACCTGCGGCTGGATGCGCCGGAACGACGCGGAGAACCCTCTATACGAACAATACGACAGACTCCTTGACCTGGCGAGGAAATACGAGATGGTCCTCAGCCTGGGCGACGGATTCAGGCCCGGCTGCCTGGCAGACGCCACGGACAGGGGCCAGGTGGCCGAGCTTGTCACCCTGGGCGAGCTGTGCAAAAAAGCCCGGGACGCCGGCGTCCAGGTCATGATCGAGGGACCCGGCCACGTTCCCCTCAACCAGATCGAGGCCAACATCAAGCTCGAGAAAAGCCTTTGCAACGGCGCGCCCTTTTACGTGTTGGGACCGCTGGTGACCGACGTGGCCCCGGGCTACGACCACATCACCGCGGCCATTGGGGGGGCCATCGCCGCCTCGGCCGGCGCGGACTTCATCTGCTACGTCACTCCCAGCGAGCACCTTCGCCTGCCCACGGTCGAGGACGTGAAGGACGGGGTCATCGCCGCCAGGATAGCCGGCCACGCGGCCGACGTGGCCAAGGGCCTGCCCGGCGCCATCGAGTGGGACAACGCCATGTCCAAGGCGCGCCTTGACCTTGACTGGGAAAAGCAGATCGATTTGGCCATCGACCCGGCCCGCGCCCGCGAAATCCGCTCCCAGATACCGCCCACCGACGATGAGGTCTGCTCGATGTGCGGCGAGCTTTGCGCCATCAAGGTCGGCAAGCTGACCCGTCGAAAAGACTGAAGCAAGCCGAGACCGAAGCCGCCATGGAAGCCGACGTAATCATCAGGTCCGCCCAGGTAATAGACGGGACCGGCTCGGAGGGCCGCGTGGCCGACGTGGCGGTTTCCGGCGAGAGGATCGCCGCGGTTGAAGACCTTTGCGCCTGGCGGGCCGGGCTCGAGATCGACGGACATGGCAAGGTCCTTTGTCCGGGCTTCGTGGACATGCACGGCCACTCGGATTATTTCATCCTCGTTCTTCCCGGGGCCGACGGCAAGATACTGCAGGGCATCACCACCGAGGTGGTGGGCAACTGCGGCTACTCGGCGGCGCCCGTCCGGGGCGACCTGTTCGAGGACAGGCGCTCGAGCCACAAGGAACTGTACGGCCTGGAGGTGGACTGGACCGACTTCAGTTCCTATCTCGATCGAGTCAGGTCGGCCGGTCCCGCCATCAACCTTGTTCCCCTTTTCGGCTTTAACACGGTCCGGGCCTCGGCCGGTCTTTATTCCAGCGGGACGCCCGACTCGAGGTCCATGTCCGTGATGCTGGAGATGGCCCGGGAGTCCATGGACGCCGGGGCCTTCGGCATGAGCCTCGGTCTCATCTATCCGCCTGGGGCCTTCGCCGACGCCGGGGAGATATCCGTTCTTGCCCGCGAGGTGGCCAAGCGCGGGGGAATTGTAAGCTCCCACATGCGAAGCGAGGGCGACCGTCTTATCGAGGCCATCGAGGAGTCGGCGGCCATCTCGCGCATGTCCGGGGTCAGGTTCCAGATCAGCCACCTCAAGACCTCGGGGCCTTCCAACTGGAAAAAGCTTGACCGCGCCTTCGAGGTCGTCGAGGCCGCCCGCGCCGAGGGTCTCGATATCAGCGCCGACCGGTATCCATACCTGGCCAGCTTCACCCAGCTTTCGGCGGCTCTTCCCGAGTGGACCTACGAGGGGGGCAAGACCGCCTTCCTGGCAAGGCTTAAGGACAAGGACCAGCGGGACAGGATGCGGCTGGAACTGGACGCGGCCGACCGGCTTGGGGACAGGTGGGACCGGATAGTCATCAGCCAGGTCTTCAAGGACGAGTTGAAAAAGTACGAGTCCAAGACCGTGGCCCAGGGCGCTCGGGAGGCGGGCATGGACCCGGTGGATTTCGTCTGCAGCGTGGTGCATGAAGCCCGGGACAGGGCGGCGGCGGTCTACCATACCATGAGCGAGGACAACCTGGGGCGCATTTACCAAAAGGACTGGGTCATGGTCGGGACCGACGGCTCGGTAAGAAACGTCTCGGGTATCCTGGCGGAAGGCAAGCCCCATCCCCGCGTTTATGGGACCATGCCCAGGATGATCTCCTGGGTGGTCGGGGAAAAAGGCTGGCTCGATCTTCCTGGGGCCATCAGAAAAATGACCTTTGATCCCTGCCGAGCGCTCGGGATCGGAGACAGGGGAATAGTAAGGGAGGGAGCCGCGGCGGACCTGGTGCTTTTCGATCCTCAAAATATCCGCGACAAGGCCACCTACGACAATCCTCAGCAATACCCCGAGGGCATCGAGATGGTGATGGTCAACGGCCGCGTGGCCGTTAGGAACGGCGAGCTTACGGGCGACAGGCCCGGCAGGGTCCTGCTTAAGGAGTAGAAGAGAATGGCCGTGATGATAGGGGTCACGCCCGACACGCACGACGGGTCCAAACTAAAAACCCGGGTCCCTCCCGAGCGGATCGTGTACCTGTGGGACTCATATTTAAAGGCCCTTATCGATCACGGCGCCACGCCGGTCGTCCTGCCCGTCACCGGCGACAAGAAGGTCATACGGTCCATGCTCGACCGACTTGACGGCTTCCTCCTGGCCGGCGGCAACTTCGACGTCCCCCCATCCTATTACGGTGAAGAAAACAAGCCCTGGCTCGGAAAGCTGAAGCCGGAGCGAAGCGAGTTCGAGAAGGCCCTTCTCATGGGGGCCCTCGACCGGAACGTGCCGGTCCTGGGCATATGCGGCGGCATGCAGATACTCAACGTGGCCATGGGGGGGACCCTCTACCAGGACATAGCAAGGGAGCGGCCAAAAGCAAGGGAGCATCAGCAGAATAAGAAAAAAGACTCTCCGTCCCATCAGGTCGTCGTCCCGCCCGGAACGAGACTGTACAAGATAATGACCGGCGGGAAAAAAGGGGACGCCCTAAAGGTAATGGTCAACAGCACTCATCATCAGGCGGTCAAGGAACTGGCCCCCGGGCTGGTGGTTTGCGCCGAGGCGGCCGACGGGATCGTCGAGGCCGTCGAGAGCCCGCGTCATCGCTTTGCCCTGGGTACCCAGTGGCACCCGGAACTTCTCTATAAGAAACAAAAGGAACAGGCGGCCATTTTCAGGGCCTTTGTCAGGGAGGCCGCGTCCAGGTAAGGCGGGCCTTTATCGAGCTTTGCGTAGCGAGTATTCTTCCTCGGCCATCTTTTTGAATTTCTTCATCGTCCTTCTCAGGACCACCACGCTGAAATAATGGACCAGACGGCCGGGAATGGGAAAGTCCATTTTCGTGTTGGCCGCGTAAGCGTAGCGGCATTTGTCGGGACCCACCGCCGTGAAGCGGCACTGGCGGCCGCCCTCGATAAGGTCCCCCTTAATCCTCTTCCAGGTCTGGCAGAGGTTCTCGTCGTCGTAAAAACACTCGCTCACGGAACTGAAAGTCCGGATGAGGGCGTTGGCCCTGATCTCGACCAGCCTCGGCCGACCGTCCGGATATTTCTCCAGCACTTTGGTCTCCTCCACGAAACCGGCCAGCTCGGTGAGGCCCACGTGCTCGCTGAGAAGATTGAAGCAAAACTCGGGCGGGGCGTCGATGATAAGGGAATGAGAGGCGGAGTAACCGATAAACTCTTCTCCCGTCTCCGCGGCGGGAAGCTCGTCGAGCGATCCCCCGTCGAACTCGACCCCCGCCACGAACCGGCGATGGTCGGCGCTCCTTTCCCGGCTCTTTTCCGTGTACTTCACGGCCCCGGAAAGGTTGAGGCTCATGGCGCCCTCGGGCATGACTATGGTCAGGTCCAGCGGCGTTCCGATTTTCAGTTCGTCTCCAGTGTAAATTCCGATGCCGCCGGGAGAGATGTCCCGGCTTTTCGTCACGAAGGTCTTGCCGGCGTGAGTATAAAAAACTTCATACTCCACCTTCATTCGAGGACTCGTCCTTCTTTCGATCATAAAATACTCGCTCGACTGGATAGCATGAGCCGCGTTCTCCGGGACGATCGGCCTGGGCCGTTCCCCATGGACCCGGTGAGACGCCGGTTGGCTCGCGCCGGCGGGCCTCCCCACGAGACCCCGCGCGAGAGGGCATTATCTCACGAATGGACCGTTCTTACAATATCCCTTCGCGTCTACCTTCGCGTTTACCTTTCTACCTGGATTAAAGCCAATGTATATCGAACTTCTTGCAAAAGTCCTTTTTTTGGCGGCATAGCCGTTTTGGAGATTGCCCAGGACCGATATAATAATTCGAGGTCACTTGACAAATGGGGACATAGGAGCGCGGTCGCTTGAGACCGCTTTCGATGGCCTTGGCTTGACAAGGCTAAACAATACAACCGCTTGCCTCGCGTCAAGCCGCTCGGAAGAAAAGCGGCGTCGAGCCGCCGCACTCCAAAGCAACACTTTTGCACGAGGTTCTATCAACTGGTCAAAGGCCGGCGAAAATGTTAAAATGCCTCCGTCCAATGTGGATTAAGAGAAAAATTTACACGATAGGGCACGGTGGTCATAATGAAAATCAAATCGTTTTCCATAGCGCTGTTATTTTTTCTGGCCTTAGCGACGATACTGGCCGGTTATGGACTGGCGTCCTCACCGGCGAAACGGTCATTGACCCGTACCGAGGATTTCGTGGTCCTAAAAGGAGACCGGGTCCCGGACCTGATCGGTTCTCCCCTCGAGGAAATAAGGTTTTATTCCTGCTCGGGCAAGTCTTGCCGTGAGGTCCCCCTTCAGATCGACAAGGTTGACGCCGAGGGCAAGTTCGTGTTCCCCAACGGGAAAGACCCCGAGAGGGACGGGCGGGACCTTGACGGCAACGACGAAATCAGCTTCATGGCCGGAGACCTTGGCGACCGCTTGCCCGGCTATACGGCCGAGGGTTCGGTTATCGGGGTCGAGATCGAGGCCAAGGACCCGGGGAGCGGCGCCAGGGCCTGGGGCTATCTTTTCCACGTGCCGGGCTCGAGGCCAAGTCCCGACCTTCCCGACTACGTCGGTTTCGAGCAAAAGGACGGCCGTAGCCTGGTCAAGGCCGACAACTTTATTCTCGGCTACGACAGCGACAGCCTCAGTTACGACGAGATGCGCATGCGAAACGGGAAGGGCGAGTTCTCGGAGGACGTGCTGGACAAGCAGCGCATCGGCATGGAGGCGATCATGGCGGGAGGCCAGAAAATCCCCATTAACGCCCCCGAGAGTATAGTGAAAATCAAGGACATCGCCTGGATTGACGGCCCGATCCGCGTGGTCCTGGACCAGGTGGTCGTCATCAGGATCGTGGCCGTTAATTTCCAGTACGGCATGGAGTACTATTTAAGGTTCTATCGTTGCGGCCAGCACAACTCGGTCGACTTTTCCTTTCCCTCGGGACCCAACGCCATGTTCGAGTCCGTGCTCTTCTACTGGTCCCTTGACCTTGTGCCCCAGGCCGAGGGATTCACTTATATCGATCCCAACCACATGGACCCCGTCAAGATAACGACGGCGGAGAAAAAAGGCATCGATGGAGACGACCTCCATTACTGGTGGGGCATGTACGGACCGGATGGGGCCGTGTTGCAGGCCCTCGATATGGACGACGACATGGTCCCCTATTTCGGCTGCTATGCCCGGTGGCTGTCCGACCCCAACGCGGTCTTTAAAAAGGGAGAAGTCCCGGGCAAACTGGATATCGGATTCAACTGCAGGGAACTGGGCCAGATGCCCGATAAAAAGGACTACCACTGGTTTAACTACATCCTGTTCCCCAAGGAACCCTCCAGGGAAAAGCTTCTCCAGATGAAGGAAATTTTCGAGTCCCCCCTCGAGGTCGGCGTCGCGTCGATTCCGACCGCTTAGCCCGAGGCGGAAATTGCGGACGCTTTTAGCCGCGACTTTCCAGATTATGGGCCAAGCGTTCAGGAATGGAGCCTGAGGACGAGCTGGTTCAGCGAGGCCTTGGCTTTCTCCCCAATTCTCCCCTCTTCCTTGATCATGCGCCTTAAGAATTTTTCCGACGCCGGGCCGCCTATCTTGCCCAAAGCGTCAAGGGCCGCGATGATTATGACCGGGTCTTTTTCTTCCTCGAGGCTTCTTTTAATCCTTTTCAAGAGACCACCCCTGGCGTCGGCCTTTTTCTCGGCCAGGTCGATGATGGCTTTTTCCACCTGGCCGGCCAGGGGAAGATCGGACATGTTGCCGAGCTGTCGGATCAATTGTGACGCCATAAGCTCGTGGGCCTCGGATTCTTCTTTCTCCTTTGGCGGCTCCTCCCCGATCATCTCGATCAGGCGCTGGATCGCGGCCTGGCTCGGCGGCTTGAACATGGCCAGACTGGCCAGGGCACGCCTGGCGACTTTCTGGTCCTTGTCCATGATCGCCCGCAGGACCAGGGGCTCGGCCTTTTTGCCCTCCAGCCGGAGGGCCGCGTTAAGCGCCTCTTCCCTCAGCCGGGGCCGCGGGTTCCTGAAGTATCTATGGACCCGCTCGAGGTCTTGTTCTCCTCCCCCGATCTGTCCGAGCACGAGCAGGGCGTTCCGGTGCAGGAACCATTCCCGACCGTGGTCGTCAAGAATCTTTCTCACCCTGGCCAGGGCCGGGGCACCCATCTTTATCAGCGCGTCAACCGCGGACTTTCTCGTTCCTCTGTCCTTGCTCTCGGCCAGGACCTTGACTAGTATATCGACCCCTCGCTTGCCGATAAGGACCGCGATCTCGTCGATGACCGCTCGGTCCGTCTTCTCGGCCTCCTGGTAAAAACGGGCCAGGTCCTCGCGAAGTTCCCCGAAGACGAACCCGATCGGCCCACCTTGCTCGGCGGACGCGCCGATAAAGGCCCCGTTGTCCTCCGCGGCCCTGGCCAGGGCCTCCGTAATCGAAAAGAGCGCGGGCCACAGCCCCTTCTCCATGAGGGCGGGCGCGGCGCGCTTGTAACAGCGGAGAAGGACCAGGGCGTTTTCCTCCGAGGATACGGCCTTCGTTTCCGCCACGTAATCATCCACGCTCGCGGCCAGGTCATCGGCCAGGCGCATGGTATTTACGCGGTACTGGACCTCGAGGGGAAGCTCCTCGAAGCTTAGTATCTCGTTGAAGAAAAGGTCCTCGAGGAACCTGGACTTGCCGGGGGCGTCCTCCGCCACCACCCGCTTCGATATCCACTGCAGGATGCGACGGACGCTGGAAAGACGGCTCGCCACGGCGTGCTTGTCCTTGCCACGTCCGGCCAGTTCCCTCAGTCTTTTCATCTCGTCGAAGATCAGGCGGGAGGTGGGAATAAGGATGGGCATGGGAAACGACTCGATAATGGTCCGCTCCAGTTCCTCCTCGTCCATGGCCTTCACGTGCCTGGCGATCACGTAGCAGTTGAGCACGATGTCCTTTAAAAGGGACGGGTGCCTCATGGGCCGAATGATGTCCTCGACGATCCTGATCTTCAAGGCGTGGATTTCATCCTCGGACACGTCCTTGAACATGGGCAGGACCTTGAGGTCCTTGGCCAGGCGGTGAATGGCCATCTCGACCCGCCAGGGAAGCTTCTCCTCGATCAGCACCATGTCGTCCATGAAGACCGTGGATATCTCCGTGATGCCGCGCTCGACCAGGGCCCCCGTCAGCATTCCTCCCACCTTCGAGTCCTCGCCGCGGTCGGCCCGCGGGTCGCTCATGACGTCAACGAAATCCTCGAAGTGCTCGCGAGTGATGTCCCTTTTGACGGCGAAGCTGATGAGTCCCTTCCGGTTGAAAAAATCGCGCAAGCGGGGAACGAACATCTCGGCCATGCCCGCGCCCACGACCGTTCGCACGCTGACCTGGTCCTCCAGCACGCCCGAGATTAAAACGTCCGTCTTCTCATGGGTCTCCTGGTTGGTGAAACCTATCTCGCGCTCGTCCCCTATGGCGGCCATGAGGTTTTCGTACAGCCCGGCCTTGGCGTTCTTGGCGCCGGGATGGTCGGACGCGTAATAGCCGCTGCGGAGCATGGCCTTGGCCAGGTCCATGACGAATTCTCCCACCGGCTTCAGGCGCTCTCGCTCGGCTGGGGTAAGTTCCTTTTTCTCGTCAAAGCGTACGTGCTTTTCCTCCTCCTCGACGAGTGCTTCCTCTTGTTTTTGCACCTCCATATCCGCGAGACCAATGAGGCCCCTCACCCAATCGACTTTCTTTTTGGGAGGAGTAAACGCCTTCTTGGCCTTCTTGGGCGAAGGAGGCGCGGGAGGGGGAGGCGGCGGCAAAGGCCTGACCGCGCGGTCGGGAGCGGACGCGGTCGGCGGCGGCGGAGGAGGAGGAGGAGGAGGCGGAGGAGGAGGCGGAGGAGGCGGAGGAGGAGGCGAAGCTTTTTTCGGAGTTGGCGGCGAAGAAGGAGGAGGCTTATTTACGGCCGGCGGCTTTTGCGGAGCCTTTTTAGCCGTGATCAAAGCTTTAAACGCTTCCCCATAGGCCTCGCTTGTCTTAATATCCTTTACCAGATCGTTGAACTCTTGTTGAGATTCTTTGACAAAGACCGCCTCCATGCCCGACTTTTGCTTTACATTCGCGCCGGGGTCGGGGAGCATGGAAACGGCTATTTTGGCCGCGAGAGTATGGTCCCGCTCAAGTCCAGGCGCCTTAATGGTCAGGGTAATTACGTCGCCTTTGGGCCGAGGTTTTTTAGAGGGAATAAATATACGGCCGGAGGCGATCATGCCAAGGTCCTTGGCGAACCTTTCCGGTGAAGGATAATTGAGAACGATCGGCTTTACGTCAACGTCCATGCCGACCTCCACCACCAATCAGGGACGAAGAGCATGAACGTCCGATTGCCGCTTTCAAGACGCCCATTCCATTTCCCCCTCTAATATTTAGAATAAACTAACCGATTGGCCAAAACAAACCAATACCACCCGCCAATGGCGCCCGGCGCCAAGATAGGCGAGCTATCGGGGCCATCCGGATTATTTCAGAATCTTAGTCTTCCGGTATGGCCGGGGCAGATTTTGCCGAGGACTACGCGGCGGTCGGCCCCGGTGGCGCCGGGGATGTTGGCCGGCCTTCCCTCCACGGTCTCCATGGCCAGGATGGCGAAGGCGATGGCCTCCTTGGCCAGGGCGGGGACCCCGTACTCGTCCGAGGTGGCCACGGGTATGGGTTGGAAAAGCTCGGTCAGGAGTCGGAGAAGGGTCAGGTTTTTCGCGCCCCCGCCGCTGATGATGACCTCGTCCACCGGCTTGTCTTGACGGTAGAAGGCGTCGTAATGCCGGAAGATGGCCTGGGCCGTAAGGGCCGTGGCGGTGGCGATGTGGTCCAGGTACTTGCCCGACCTCGAGGCCGGATGCACGTCGATGAAGGCGTCGGCGAACCGGGCGCCGAACCTCTCCCGCCCCGTGCTCTTAGGGGGAGGCTCGCTGAAAAAGCCGCTCTCGAGAAGCTCGGACACGACCTTGGCGCTGGCCTTACCCTTGGCCGCGTGACGTCCGTCCCGGTCGTAGGTCTCCTTCATGTTGGTGTGGCGAGCGGTCAGCTCGTCGATAAGCATGTTGCCCGGACCGACGTCCGAGCCGACCACCGAGGACGGATCGACCGCGCCCGCCTCGAGTACGGTGCCGTTGGCTATGCCGCCGATGTTGACCAGGAAGCGGGTCTTGCGCGGGTGACTGAAAAGCAGGTAGTCCACGTAGGGTACCAGCGGAGCCCCCGACCCGCCCGCCGCCACGTCGGCCGGTCTGAAATCCGCCACCGTTGTAACGCCGGTCTTCACGGCGATGACCGATGGCTCGGCCACCTGGAGCGTGGCCCGAATCTTGTACTTGCCCATCTGCTCGGCCATGGGCAGGTGGTGGATGGTCTGGCCGTGGGAGCCGATAAGGTCCACGTCGGATGGATATATCCTTGCCTCCTTGATGATGGACAGGGCGGCCTCGGCGAATATCTCGCCCAAATAGAAATTCAGGCGCGCCACCTTGTCCACGTAGCCCGTGGCCTCGTCTCCCGCCTCGAGTATGAACCTGACCGTCTCGCCGTCGTAGGGATAGGTTTTAAAGGACAATAGCTCGACCCTGACCCCCGCCTCAGTTCGGGTGAGGTCCACCAGCGCGGCGTCCACCCCGTCCAGGGACGTTCCCGCCATGAGGCCTATTACTTTCATAGCGTCTCCTTGAGAAAAGCCCGGTGCTCGGTCCTGGCGTCCTTTGCCACCCTCGGGTTGAGGAGAGTCTCCGCCCCGGCCAGGGCAAGGCAAAGGATGGCGTTGCCCAGCATGACGCGGGCGCCTTGCGTTCCTCCCGCCCGGGCGAACTCCTTGGTATGGACCCCGTCCCTCGCGCCGGGGATGGCCATCACGGGATGGATCACGGGAGCGTGAAGCCCCACGTTGCCCACGTCGGTGCTGCCCATGCCCTCGTCCTCCGGGCCTTGCTCCTCTTTGACCCCCGCCTCGGCCAGGGCGGCCCTGAAAACCTCGCCCAGGACCCGGCTGGGAACGTAGGGCGCGTACATGAGGTCGTATTGCGCGTTGACCTTGAGGCGAGCGCCCGCGGCCCTGGCGGCCCCCTTGGCGCAATCCACCAGCCTGGAAGTCATTTCCCTGGTTTCCTTGACCGTCGTTCCCCTGGCCATGAAGGAGGCCGTGGCCAGGTCGGGAATGATGTTGGGCGCCACGCCGCCGTGGGTGACGATCCCGTGAATCCTGGAGGCATGGGACGTCTGTTGTCTCATGACGTTTACGGCGTTGAAGGTCTGGATGAGGGCGTCGAGGGCGTTGATCCCCCCATGGGGCTCGGCCGCGGCGTGGGCGGATTTTCCCTTGAAGGTGAGGTCCACGTTGACGACCCCGAGCGAGCGCTTGTAGACCTCGGTCTTCTGCTCGGGATGGACCAGGAAGGCCGCGTCCACCTCGTCGAAAACGCCGCGGTCCGCCATCATTACCTTGCCCCCGTACTGTTCCTCCGCCGGGCACCCTATCACCTCTATCCGGCCGGGAGCGTCCGGCAGGGCCATGGCCAGGACCGCCGCCGCGCCCGCGCTGGCCGATCCTATCAAGTGATGGCCGCAGGCGTGACCCAGCCCCGGCAGGGCGTCCATTTCCGCCAGGAAGGCCACACGAGGCCGGGCCTTCCCTCCCCCAAGGCTCGCCCGAAAGGCCGTCTCGAGGCCGGCCACCTCGCGCTCGATCTTAAAGCCATAGCGTCCGAGAAAATCGGACAAAAGGGCCGAGGCGAATTTTTCCTGGAAGGCCAGCTCGGGGTTTTTCCATATGGCGTGGGCCGCGGCCCAGGCCTCGGGCAGTACCAGTTGGGCGTGTTTTTTTATTTCCTTTATGGTCTTGCCGGACAAAGAGAGTCTTTGCATTTGTTCCATCCTCGTGAAATATCTTATCGCGACGGGCGGATTATTTCATCTTTATAATCGGTAAAATCTTAAATTTTAATCTTTTCCTGAAATTTATATTAAAAACTGGTATTATGTTCCTGATATATTCTGGACACTTCCAAGCGGCAAGATAACCTTTGTATACCATGCGCCGCAAGAGGGCATATGCGAAAAAAGACCACCGGATACAGGATACTGCTGGTTGACGACGAGGAAAGCATCCGTACCACCCTGGCCGACGTTCTTCGCGACGAGGGCTATAAGGTCGAGACGGCCGCAGACGGCGAGGCCGGCCTCGTCAAGATCGAGGAAACCGGTCCCGACCTGGTCATGCTCGACATCTGGATGCCCGGGCCGGACGGCATCGAGACTCTCAAGTCCATCAAGAAAAGATGGCCCGAGCTGCCGGTGGTGATGATATCGGGCCACGGCACGGTCGAGACGGCGGTGCAGGCGACCAAGCTCGGGGCCTTCGACTTCATCGAGAAACCCCTCAGCCTGGACAAGGTCATCCTCACCCTCGAGCACGCCCTCGAGCTGACCCATCTGTCCCGCGAGTATAAAAGGCTCTCCAGCGAGCTGGTGGGCGACCAGGACCTTATCGGCGAGACCCAGGTAATGAGGGAACTTCACGAGCAGGTCAGGAAAGCCGCGCCCACCGAGGGCTGGGTCCTGATCACGGGAGAGAACGGCACGGGCAAGGAAGTGCTGGCCCGCATGATCCACAAGCTGAGCCTCAGAAAGGAAGGCCCCTTCGTGGGCGTCAACTGCGCGGCCATACCCGAGGAACTCATCGAGAGCGAGCTCTTCGGATACGAAAAAGGGGCCTTCACCGGGGCGGAGGGAAAAAAGCGCGGCCGTTTCGATCTGGCCGACGGGGGCACCCTTTTCCTCGACGAGATCGCGGACATGAGTCTCAAGACCCAGTCGAAGATACTGCGCATCCTTCAGGAGCGCCAGTTCGAGCGGGTGGGCGGCACGAGCCTTATCAACGTGGACGTGCGGGTGGTGGCGGCCACCAACAAAAACCTCGAGGCGGAGATCAAGGAAGGACGCTTCAGGGAGGACCTTTATTACCGCCTTAACGTGATTCCCCTTTACGCTCCTCCCCTCCGCGAGCGCAGGGAGGACGTGCCGCTTTTCGTCGAGTCCTTTCTCAAGGAGTTCTGCGCCCGGAGCCGCATCAGGCACAAGAAGGTTACGCCCGAGGTGCTGGCCGCGCTCAAGCAGTACTCCTGGCCGGGCAACGTTCGCGAGCTTCGCAACGTGGTCGAGAGGATGGTCATCCTCTCGGAAGGCGACTCGATCACGGTGAGCGACCTTCCCCCCGCCATCGCCGCGCCCGGGCCGTCGCCCACGGCTTCTCCCTTCGACTACCCTGACCTCAAGGACGCCCGGGCGGCCTTCGAGAAGGAATACATCGTGAGGAAACTGATCGAGAACGGCTACAACATCTCGCGCACGGCCGAGCAGATCGGCATGGAGAGGACCACCCTGCACAGGAAGATCAAGTCCTACGGTATCGAGACGGACAAGGATAAACAGCGGCCGGAGACGTGATCCGGCCGGAATTTCCGCTTTGCCATGGGGGATTGGGCAATGAAGGGCAAGGGAAACGAAATGGACAGGAGAAGGTTCATCGGCGCCGCCGCGGCCGCGTCCGTCGCGGCCTCGAGCGGATGCTCGGCGAGGGCCCCGGATGGGGTCTGTCCCGCCGCTCCGGCCAAATGGAACGTGAACTCGCGGCGTCCTTCTCTCGCGGACCTTTCGGGGGCCAAGAGGCCGAACGTACTTTTTATCCTGACCGACCAGGAGAGGTGGCCCGGCAATCTGCCGCCCACCTTGAACCGCCCCAACTTCGAGCGGCTCCGCTCGAGCGCCGTCTCCTTCGAGAACGCCTTTTGCGCCTACCCCCTTTGCTCGCCCTCCCGCTCGGCCATCTTCACCGGGCAATTCCCCCACCAGACCGGGATCACCCAGAACTGCATCTTTCCCGTGGGCAAGAAGCCCCTCGAGCCTTCCACTCCCCATGTCGGGTCGGTCCTGGCCTCGGCCGGATACCGCGTGGCCTACAAGGGCAAGTGGGACCTTTCAAGGGGGCCGCGCTATTACATGATCGACGTGACCGACAGGGGCAGAGCGGGCGACCTGGGCTACGAGGGACATTGCGGCAAGGTGCCCGACCAGGAGTACGGCTACCGGGCCGACGATATGGTGGTGAGGGAATCGGCCGACTGGATAAGGGCGAACGGCAAGGACGGCCCCTGGTTCCTGTGCTGCTCGATCATCAACCCCCACGACATCTGCCATCCCCAGCTCAAGCCGGACGACTCGATCCGCCCCGACGTCGAGTTGCCCGCCAGTCTCCACGACGACCTGTCAAACAAGCCGGCGGACCAGCGCAAGATGCGCGACGGCAGGCTAAGTCACGTCAACCATCTCCTTCATCCGAGCGCCAAGCCCTTTTCCAGGTACGAGGAGAATGACTGGCGTCTTTTCCTCAGCTTTTACTATGACCTTATCGAGCGGACCGACTCCTATATCGGAGACCTGCTGGCCGCTCTCGAGGACGCGGGCGCGGCCGAGGACACGGTGGTGATATACTCTTCCGACCACGGCGAGCTTGGCGGGGCCCACGGCTTCTCGGGCAAGTACGAGGGGTATGAGGAGGACCTTCACGTTCCTCTTTATGTCCACCACCCTTCCCTGAGAAGGGCCGAGGTGGACGCGCTGGTATCGAACGTCTCGATCGCCCCGACCATCGCCTCGATAGGCGGCATCGACTGGCCGGTCCCGATCCCCGGCCGGGACCTTTCGGGCTGGGTCACGGGCGAGGGCGAGCGGCCCGCTCCGGAGGCGGTGTTCTCCGAGACCGAGGTTGACGTTGAGCTTGGCGTTTACCGACGCAGGCAGGCGACCAGGATGATAAGGACCGGGGACTGGAAATATTCCTATTCCTTCCACGACGTCCAGGACGGGCAGCTCTATGACCTTAGCGCCGACCCGGCCGAGATGAACAACCTCTTTCACGATCCCGGCCACGCTGGCATGAGGTCGGAGCTCGAGGACCGGCTGGCCGCCTGGCAGGAGGAATGGGACGATTATTTCCGGCTGCCGGGAAAATGAACCTACCAGGGAGAACGAGACATGGACGATATAATTGACGTGACGCGGCTTCCTTTCAAGGACCTGGAATCGGGCCGGGAAGCGGCCATCACCATAAGTTACGGCGGAAAAAAAGTACGCGTCCGCCTGGAGATCGAGGGCAAGGAAAAGGCGGACATCTGGGTGGACGCTGGAGGGGCGGAAAAGATTTCGGCCGTCCTCAATCACGCGATCAACAAGGTAAAGTAAGCCGGGCGGTCCCGGCGATAAGACGGGCGCAGATAAAGGAGAGTTGAAATGTCTCCCACCGTGTTGGGAATGATACTGGCCGGGGGCGAGGGTACCCGGCTCGATCCGCTGACCAGGCACCGGGCCAAGCCCTCCGTGCCTTTCGGCGGCAAGTACCGGATCATAGACTTCGTCCTGAGCAACTTCGTCAACTCGGGCATTTACAACATAGCGATCATAACGCAGTTCAAGGCCGAGTCGCTGATCGACCACGTCGAGAACGGCTGGCAGAAGAACATGGGCACCCTGGTCGGCGACATATCGATCAACCCGGCCCAGCAGCGGGTGAGCAAGAACTGGTACCTGGGCACGGCCGACGCGGTATACCAGAACTTCAACCGCATCGAGAAGGTATATCCCGAGCTGGTGGCGGTATTCGGGGGCGACCACATCTACAAGATGGACATCCAGGACATGATCCGCTTCCATGAGGAGCGGGGCTCGAACATGACGATCTCGGCCATCAGCGTTCCGGTCGAGAAGGCCTCGGGCGCGTACGGCGTGATCGAGATCGACGAGGAATACAACATGATCGGCTTCGAGGAAAAGCCGGTCCATCCCCGGCCCCTTCCCAACGATCCGAGCAAGTGCCTGGTCTCGATGGGCAACTATATCTTCAACCGCGACCTTCTGGGCTACGCCTTCTCGGAGGACGCCAGGAAGGAATACGTGAGCAAGGACAAGCTTTTCAAGCTGCTCGAGATGGACGCCGACGCCCAGGACAAGTACTCGACCCACGACATCGGCTACGACATCATCCCCTTCCTTTTCAAGAGCGGTCTTCGCATATCGGTTTACGACCTGGTGAACAACCGGGTCCCGGGCATGACGCTGCGGGAGGTCGGCTATTGGAGGGACGTGGGAAACATCGAGGAATTCTACGACGCCAACATGGACGTTTGCGCCGTGGACCCGACCTTTAACCTTTACAACATGGAGTGGCCCATCCGCACGAGCGACACCCTTTTGCCTCCGGCCAAGTTCACGCTCAACAGCCAGGTCTACAACTCGATAGTGAGCGAGGGAAGCATTATAACGCGGGCCCGCGTTATCAACTCGGTCCTTGGGTACGAGGTTCGGGCGGAGGACGGATCGAAGATCGACTTCTCCGTCGTGTGTAACGGCGTGACCGTGGGGGACGGGGCCAAGATAACCCGGACCATCGTGGACAAGTACGTCAACGTTCCGCCCCGCACGGTGATCGGATACGACAAGGACGAGGACAGACAAAGGGGCTTCACCGTCTCGCCCACCGGCATTACCGTGGTCCCCAAGCGCTACGACTTCAAGCGCCGCGGCGGATTGAACTCCGAGCCAAAGCCAAAATAATCGGAAAAAACGGCCTGAAGGGGATGAGGCTCAGTCCGACTCGACGGGCTGTTCCTCCTTGAGAAGATTGAACACGAACTCCCTGATTCTTTCCTGGTCTTCCCTGCCGGTCCTCTCGAACTGGACGCCCATGCCCGGCTGGCGGTTGGACGTCTCCCGGGCGCCCCGGCTCCAGACCACGGTCCCTTCCGTCTCGATGGGCTTCGGGTCTCCGGGCAGGCTGAAGCTTATCTTCAGTTCCGTGCCCACGGGATAGGGTTCCTGGGTAATAAGGAACATGCCGCCGGCGCTCACGTTCCCCGTCACGTAAAGGGGCACCCGCTCCAGGGTCTTGTTCTTGTCGAACACCTGGATACGGACGACCGCCCTTAAAGTTCCTCGCCGCTCGGCCATGGACGCCACTCCCGATGGGCATTCATCGCCCGCCCGGTCCCCCGCGGGGAGCGTCGGGCGAGCGCGTGATTACAGTCTACGAGGCCATCAGGCCATAATTACTTTTTATGACGCTGTTTCTTCAGCATTTTGCGCTTTTTGTGCTTGCGCATTTTTTTTCTTCGCTTTTTAATGACGCTTCCCATGTCGTCTCCTTTAAAATTTCAAGAGTTTAAAGACACATAAAAAATAACTGATTGCGCCGCGGCCGTCAAACGAGGCCATGACGCAATCATGATTATTATAGTCCAGACTCTGGAAAAGGCAAAATCTCCCGCCAAAAGAAAGAACGCCGTGATGGAAAATCCTAGCGCCTTCTCCTTTTCCTGCCCTTTTTGGGCGGATGCGGATAGGGCCGGCCGGGCGCGTTATCATCCGGGGCCGCGCCATGGCCCGGCGCCTCGGGCGGCGCGGACCGCGAATCGCCGCCCGGAGGCCGCGACTCTTCCCCGTTTGGCCGCGCCGGCCGCTCGTGCCTTTTTTGTCCCTGATTCGCCGTATTCGATTCTTCCGGGGAGTCGCCCGGTCCCCTTTCTCCACGCGTCTTTCTGGTATCCCGTCCCCTTCGGTCGTGCTTTCGGGGTCTTTTCTCCTTTTTGCCCGCGGGTTTATTCCTCTCTCCCTCGTGGGGGCGGCTTTTAGCCAGCACTTCGTCCTTTTCCGATCGATTCTCCTTTTGAGGATGGGGTTTTCTTCTCGCGTCCGCGCCGCCCCTGGGCCGGGGACCGCGTCGGTCGTCATAAGCCCTTCCCGGTTTGGGCGCCTCCCTGGACCCTATTTTCTCGAGCACGCTGGGGTCGTCGCTCTCGAGCAGGCTCGAGTCGATTCCGTCCATGGTGGACTCGTCCTCCTCGGGCGCTGGCGGTTCCTTGCCGGGGGGGAAAAGCTGGTCGGCCGGCAGGAACACGGTCTTGCCCGACTCGAGCTCGACCAGGGCGGTCTCGGCCAGGATGTTAAGATCGATTATCCGGCACGGTCCCTGATGGCTCGTCATCAACTTTCCCTTCTTGGGCATGCTTTTTATTTTTTCCCGATACAGCTTGTGCTCGTAGGCCAGGCAGCACATGAGCCTTCCGCAAAGACCGGAAACCTTGGAGGGGTTCATGGCCAGGTTCTGGTCCTTGGCCATCCTGACCGACACGGGCGAGAAGTCGGAGAGGAAGGAAGAGCAGCAAACCTCGCGGCCGCAGGGTCCCAGCCCTCCTATCATCTTGGTTTCGTCCCGCACCCCGATCTGTCTCATCTCGATCCGGGTGTGAAGCTCGCGCGCAAGGTCCTTGACCAGTTCCCTGAAGTCGACCCGCTGCTCGGCGGTGAAATAAAAGATGGCCTTGCTCGCGTCGTGGAGATACTCGACCTTGACCAGCTTCATATCCATGCCCCGCTGACGAATCTTCCCCGAGCAGAAATCCTGGGCCTCCTGCTCGCGCTGCTTGTTCTTCCGGCTCCGCTCGAGGTCGTTCCAGTTGGCCTTGCGGATCACTCTTTTCAGCTCCTGCGTGAGCTGCGACTGGTCCAGCTCGACCACGGGCGTCACCACCCGTACCAGCCCGAGGCCCCTGTCCGTCTCGACTATAAGCTGGTCGCCAATGTTGAAATTAAGGTGGCCGGCGTTGAAAAAGTAGGTCTTGCCCGCCCGACGAAACTTAACGCCCACCACTCGCGCCACGCCCGAGGCGTCCTCCGCGGCGGCCGCCTCATCGGGAGCGGCCCCGACCTCCGGGTCTTCCACGCCGTCCTCGTCGGGCGCGTGGGGCTCGGCCAAGGCGGCTTCCATGGCCGCGTCCTCGAGAGGCCGCTCCTCATCGCTCACGGCCAGGAGAGCGGCGTCCGCCGTCTCCTCGGTTTGCTCGTCCTGTTCCTCTTGCCTGGGTTCCAATTTATCGTTCATCGCGAGTTCATCTCCGCGCCGGCCACTCCCGCGAGGGTCATGGCGAGTATTTCCCAGTTGATCCTGGGATGAGCGTTTCCCAGCGCCCTTCTCCGCGCCAGGTTCACGGTTTCCATTTTTCCGATCACCTCGGCGAGACCGTTTCGTCTCGCTTCCCTTTTCACCAGCTCGAGAAGGTCCCGGCCCCTGACCTTCCCGGCGCCCGTCTTTTGATACATGACGTCGCGCAGGAACTCGCTTATGGCGTCAAGCGAGTCCTCGATCGGGTAGGGCCCCTTGGCCATGGCCTCGGCGAAGTTGAGGATGGGGGCCGCGTCGGACGGGCCGAACCCCATGAGACGTTCAATCATCTCACGTCGGAAGGTCAGAACAAAATCGAGGTCCAACTGCATGGCCTTCCTGGCGTTGCCGTTGGCCAATGAGGCCACCAGGGCCGCGTCATCCCCGGACACGCCCCGGCCCTTGACCATCTCGGCCACGGCCTCGTCGGGCAGGGCCGAGAACTCGATCCTCTGGCACCTCGAGAGGATGGTGGGCAGGGCCCCGCTGGGGTTGGCGCTGGTAAGTATAAGCGCCGTGTCGTCGGGCGGTTCCTCGAGGGTCTTTAAAAAGGCATTCTGGGCCTCGAGGGTCATCCTCTCGGCCTCGATCACCACCGCCGCCTTGAAGCCGCCCTCGAAGCCGTGAAGCCTGAGGGACTGGCCAAGCGCCCTTATCTGGTCGATGCGTATGTTCCTGCCCTCGGCCTCGACCACGGTGAGGTCGGGGTGAGACCCGGCCCGGGCCCGTCGGCAGGGACCGCAGTCCCCGCAGGAGGGAAAGGACCTTTGGTCGCAGAGCAGGGAATAACAGAACTCGAGGGCCATCTCCCGCTTGCCGCACCCCTCGGGCCCGCTGAAAAAGTAGGCGTGCGCCATCCTCTCGTTCGCGAGGGCCCGGGCGAGTATCTTTCCAATCAGCGGGTGAGCCTCGATCAAATCCACGCGTCCTTTCCGGGAGCGCCCGAGCCGCTCCTTTTCATTCCTTCTCCCTGACTATGTGGGCGGAGAAAACCTCGATTCTTATTCCCTTGTGCCTCCAGGCGTCCCTGGGCAGGCCGGCCTTGATGCAGACGTGGTCCAGGAAAGTCTCCCGGTCCCATTTCTGCTCGACCGCCACCTGGGGAAGAAGCACTCCCCGTCGGCCTCCCTTGGTCACGAAAATCCCGTGCCTGCCCACCTCGATCTCGCTTACGTCGCTTATTTCCCGGAGGGGTGAAAGAACGGATATCTCGAGGTCCGTTCGGGGAAGCTCGTCCTCCGCCAGATTGGGGAAACGGGGATCGCCCCAGCCCGCGGAAATGGCCATGTTCTGGACCGTGTGGGCCAGATCGCCCTCGCCGGTGAAGGTCCCGATGCAGCCGCGAAGGCGGCCATCCTTATGGATGGTCACGAAGGCCCCCTGGTCACCGGATAGACGTGGGGGAAGAGCGGTGGGAAGGTCGGGTTTCCGACCGTTTTTCGCGTAAGAGTCGATGGCCTCGCGGGCTATGGCGATAAGGGTTTTGCCCTCTTCCGGGTCCAGTTTGAATTCAGTCATGGTCGCTCCCCGGCGTACCGCGTCAACGCCGAATGATCTAAACGGCCGGGGCTTTCAGGAAAGAGGCCGGAAAAAGCGGCGGGAACAAGGCGTCAGTGGAGCGCGTTCTGGTTGACCATTATGGTCTTTTCGATCATCTGGAAATAAAGATAGATGATAACGTCCTGCACTTCCTTGGGCAGGGACTCGATGAAGTCCTTTTTATCCTCGAAGTCGGGAATGGAAAGGACCTCGTTGATGGCCTCCCGAACCTCGCGGGCCATCTCCGCCCCCAGAGCGCTGAGCTCGACGTCGGTCTTGGAAAAGGCGTCCCTTATCCTGTCGTTGTCGAAAAGAACGTGGTTGCCGCGCGAGCCAAGGTTAAAAACGTACTCCAAGGGCGAGTACTCAACCTCGAATGTATCTTCAAACTTGATCGCCATTTTTCAATGTCTCCCGATTTGGGCCGTTTTCCGCTTTTCGAGAATCATTCCCTAGAGTGCCCCAATACTCTATGACTAAAGTATACATCCGACTTTGTCAAGCATCAAGATCGGCCGAAAAAATAACGGACCCTCACGGCCCGAGCCGGCGGCCTCTCCCCTCCTTCGCGGCCGGGAAAGGCCCCGGGCAATGGCCGCAAACAACCCTATTTCACCTCGAAGAACTTCGCCCTGGGCGCGCCGCAGACGGGGCAGGTATCGGGCGGCTCGCCCACCTCGGTGTTCCCGCAGACATCGCAGACGTAAATGGGCGCGTCGGCCAAGTCCTTGCCCGACCGCACCGACTCGAGCGCCTCCGCGTAAAGGCCATGGTGGATTTCCTCGACCGCCAGGGCGTGCTTGAAGGAAAAGGTGGCCGCCTGGTTTTTCTCCTTCTCGGCTTCCTCGAGCATCTTGGGGTACATGTCCTGGAACTCGAAGCCCTCGCCCTCGATGGCCGCCTCGAGGTTGGCCGCCGTGTCCTTTATCCCCTTCATGGCGCGCAGATGCGCGTGAGCGTGGACCGTCTCGGCCGCCGCCGCCGCCCGGAAGAGCCGGGCCACCTGGGGAAAGCCGTCCTTTTCCGCCTTCTCGGCGAAGGCCAGGTACTTTCTATTAGCCTGACTCTCGCCCGCGAAGGCCTCCTTCAAGTTGTCCATGGTCGCCATCGTCGATTCCTCCTTAAATCGTTATAAAACTTTCGCGCTTTCGTTTAAAGTCCGCCGTAAGAATATAGATCGATCGGCGCCCGATTTCCACGAGGGCCGAGCCGGCCGGATATCCCTCGCCTATCTCCCCTCACCGGAAGGACCCGTCTTACTTCTCCTCCATGTTCTTTTCCCTTTCCTGCATTTGCTTTTCCATCTTATAGTCCAGTCCCATCTTCTCGTTCTTGCCAAAGGCCTGGGGATGAAGGTACGTGCCCTTCTCGTCCACCGACTTCTCCCGTTCAACGGGAATACGGTTGGCCTCGGCGAAGGCGTCCTTGCGGACGCCCGTCACCTGCCATGAGACCTTCATGCCCGGGTCGCCGCCGGAGATAGCGAAGCGGTTGTCGGCTATCTCCTCGGCCACGTAGAGGCCGGGGCCGGCCGCGCCGATGGGGGTCAACTGATATCGGAAATCCTTGTTCAGGGCCTCGAACCACTCGGGCAGGACCACCTCGGCCCGGCCCGTCTCGTCCAGGACCGCGACCCCGTCGTAGATGTTCTTCATGTCCGGGCTTTCCACGAAGGAGTGATAAAGGTATTTGTTCTCCGGATCGAGGGGATGATCGATCTTGAACGATCCTGCCCCCTTGGACAGGGTACCGGAAACCGTGACGTTGCCTGAGAAGTACCCCGCGTACCTGGTGGCCCCGCCGCCGGTACTGGCGTAAACGCCGTAGGCGGTCCCCGTGTCGGAGGTGGCGCGTCCGACCACGCCCCAGGCGTTGTCGTCGGCGTAAGCGGTGAAGTATCCTCCGTATCCGTCCGCGGTCGAGCCCGAGGACCCGTTACACAAAGCGTATCCGTAAACGCCGTAGCCCGATACGTTCTCGGTGGTATTCATTTCCGCCCTTCCATAAACTCCATAACGGCTGAATAAGGTATGGCTGTTGGAGCCGTAGACGGCGTAGAGATTGGTATCGGTCACGACGCCCAGTTTCGCGCCGCCCACAACCTCGCTGATTCCGACATTGCCGGCATAGCCTATAACCATCGCGTCCGAGCCGCTAACGCTGAAAGAGAGGCCGTTAGTGGCGTGATCGTAACCGATATAACCGGGGGACCGGAAGTTATCCGAAAAGACGATCCCGCCGAGACTATTGGAGCCGGAGATGATATTGATCATGTTGTCGCCGTCGTTCTCGACCGTCAACACGTCGGTGGCCGGGACTGGATTCGATCCTCCCCCCGAGCCGCCGAACACGTGCAGCGTCGTCTCCGGAGCGCCCGTCCCGACTCCCACGTATCCGTTATCGCGGCGGATCGACATATGGGGGCCGTAAACGTTGGAGGACGATTTGCCATAGAAATAAAGATTGTTATCACCTCCGTCATATTTAAGGGAAATACCGAAAGTGCCGTCGTCGTCCTCGGCCAGGTAAAGCTCGGAGTCCGAGCCGCTCGAGGATTGAGCGGGGCCTATTATCATTCTCCCGGTGGTGGTCCCGCCGACCAACGTGGCGTTCCCTATCGAGTCGATGGTGAGGCGGGGCTGGGTTTGCGTATAAAACGACATCGAGTCCGCGGCGTGGTCGTATCTTATCATGCCGGAGTTTCTCATGTCGTCGCTGAACATTATGCCCGCGCCCGAGCTCGAGGTCGTGATGAGATTGATATATTCCCAGCCGTCGCTCTCGAGGGCCAGGGGATCGTAAGTGGGAAAAGGATTCTGACCGCCTCCCTCGCCCAGGTAAAGATGCAGCCGGGCCTCGGGAGAGGGCGTTCCCACTCCCACGTATCCGGTCTCGCTGATCCGCATGAGCTCGGCCGGAGCGCTCATCGAGTTCTTGCCGAACACGATGCTCCTAAGGTCGGCGTCGTCGTTGTTGGAGTCCATGATGATGGACAGGTTGTCCTCGGCGGAAAGACGGAGGTCGCCGGAGTCGTCGAAAACGTCGCCGCCAGTTACCGCCACGTCCCCGCTTACGGTCACGTCGTCGGAAAAGAAGAAAAGGCCGTCGTCGTCGTCCCATTCAATATATTCGTCGTCGGCGTCGAAAAACAGATAATCGTTATCGCCGTTGCCGCCGTATCCTATCGAAAGGTATCCGTAAAGGCGTCCCGACCACAGAGACGCCGGATCGAGGTAATAATTCCAGTTGTAAAGGTCGCGAAATTGATTGGCCAGAATCCAGTCCCCCCTGAACTCGGCGACGCCGTCGACCACCAGGTCGGAGGCGCACTGCAGGTCTCCCAGCACCGTGTCTCCATCCACCAGGACGTAAATGTCCTGAATATCGTCGGCGCCGAGGGAGTGGTCCTCGATTTGGTCCGAGTTGATGGAGCCGTTGGCGACGTTCGCGCCGGTTATCGTGAGAAGACCGATATCGTCTCCCGTTACCTCGCCGTCCCGGATCATGGCCGAGGTGATCGAGTCGTCGGCAAGACCGCCGGCCTTAAAGGCGTAGGGCACGCTGGTAAGGCGTTGCCGGGGCGTCATCGTGTCGCCGCCCACCACCAGCTCCATGAAGACGGTGGAGCCATTGAAAACGGAGGGAACCATGGTTACCGAGTCTCCAAGAACGACCGAAAAAAGACCCGATTCCACCTCGACCAGCTTGGTTTCCGACCACAGCCTGGCGCCTCCCGCGTCCGAGTTATACAAGGAAAACTCCACCGGAACGCTCATGCCCGTGACGGGATTGCCCGCGGAATCCATAAGACGCCCCTGATAATTGATAGTGCCGGGAACGGACTGCGCCAAGGACGCGGTAGCCACCAACAAATTCCCCAAACATACAGCCAACCCCTTTTCATTTTTTCCCCTCCTGTTTTGAATGCCCCTAAGAGCCAAGGCCCTTCCACCCGTCTTTGCAACCCCTATGAAGGACGCTTTAACTTACCACTTAAACTTTCGGAAAACAATGGTTAATTTCCTTTTCTCATTCCCGTAAAACTATTGATTTCCTAGGAAATATCCAGGGGTCGAGGCCGGATATTTCCGCGTTTTTTCCAATTGACGCGCAAAGCATTTACATTTGCCCGGCATATCTTTGGAAAAATCGTATTAATAACGTAATGAGGTTTGCATTTTTTTACCAAGTGTGGTAATTTTTGTATTCAGCCAGGTAAATGAATGAGCGATCATTCATCATCCCGCGCGCGGCGATAATATCTCTTCAACAAGGAGCTCAACAAGGAGCGCGTTTTCGAGTTTTAATTAAGTTCATTTATTTTATATGCCAAGGAGGTAAACATGGCGAAGGTTATTGACGAAAGGGACGTCCAGTTCGTTATCTGGGAACAACTGGAGACGGAGAAGTACCTCGACGATCCGGTCTTCAAGGGCTTTGGCAAGGAAGACATCAACATGATCATCGAGGAGGCCAGGAAGTTCTCGGAGGGAGAGCTTTACCATGCCAACTTCGAGGGCGACAAGGCCGGCGTTCACATAGTCGACGGCCAGGTCAAGGTCCCCGAGTGCTTCAAGCCCATCTACGACACGCTCTGCGAGGGCGGCTGGATAGGGCTTGGCTCCGAGGAGGAGTACGGCGGCCAGGGTCTTCCCGACATTTGCGGGTTCCCCGTCACCGAGTACTGGATCGCCGCCGCCATGGCCTTCTCCATGTATCCCGGCCTTACCCGCGCCGCCTTGCATCTGATGGAGAACTGCTGCACCAAGGAGCAGAAAGAGAAGTACATGCCCAACATGATCTCCGGCAAGTGGCAGGGCACCATGTGCCTGACCGAGCCCTCCGCCGGCAGCGCGGTGGGAGACAGCAAGTCCACCGCCAAGAAAAGGGACGACGGCCTCTGGGAAATCCAGGGTTCCAAGATATTCATCAGCGCCGGCGACCACGACATGTGCGAGAACCACATCCACCTGGTCCTGGCCCGGGCGGAGGGATCGCCTCCCGGCATCAAGGGCATCTCGCTTTTCATCGTGCCCAAGTACATCATCAAGGAAGACGGCTCGATCGGCGAGTACAACAACGTCAAGTGCCCCAAGGTTGAGGAAAAGATGGGCATCCACGGCTCCTCCACCTGCGAGCTGGTCTTCGGCGACGAGGGGACCTGCGTGGGCGAGCTGGTGGGCGAGCTGGACAAGGGCATCAAGTACATGTTCTTCATGATGAACGAGGCCCGCATCGGCACCGGTCTTCAGGGTCACGGCACGGCCAGCGCCGCCTACCTTCACGCCCTGGCCTACTCCAAGGAGAGGGTGCAGGGAGTGGCCATCGAGAACATGCGCGACGTCAACGCCCCCCGCGTCGAGATCATCAAGCACCCCGACGTGAGAAGGATGCTCCTTTCCATGAAGAGCATGACCGAGGGCATGAGGGCCCTCATTTACAAGTGCGTCATGTTCTCGACCCTCTCGCGCATGGCCAAGACGCCCGAGGAGAAGGAGAAGTATGAGGACAGCCTCGCCCTCCTCACCCCCGTGGTCAAGGCCTATTGCTCGGACGAGGGCTTCAAGGTCTGCCGCGACGCGGTCCAGGTATACGGCGGATACGGCTACACCTCGGAGTACCCGGTCGAGCAGTACATGAGGGACTGCAAGATCGCGTCCATTTACGAGGGCACCAACGCCATCCAGGCCCTCGACCTGATCGGAAGAAAGGTCCTCAACATCAAAAAGCAGATGAAGCCCTATAACGACCTCGTGGCCGAGATGAAGGCCTTCGTCGACGCCAACAAGGGACACGCCAAGTACGGGAAGACCATCGAGAAGATCGGGGACGCCATCGACGAGCTCGACGCCACCACCAAGTTCATCGCGGGCAAGGGCATGGCCGGCGACACGTCCTATCCGGTCATGTACGCCACCCCCTACATGGAGGCATTCGGACACGCCGTGGTCGGATTCCTCATGGGCGAGCAGCTCATCGTGGCCGATAAGGCCCTCACCGCCCTGGCCGAGTCCAAGGGCGTCAAGGACGACGCGGCCCTGGCCAAGCTGGTCGAGGACAACGACGACGCCGCCTTCTACCTGGGCAAGATTTACTCGACCACCTTCTTCACCGACTTCCATCTGCCCAACGTCTTCAGCATCTGCAAGACCATCAAGAGCGAGAACCGCGACATGATAAGCATACCCGAGAGGGCTTTCTCCTGATAGAAGCTCGCTATCGAGACCAAAGGGCCGGCTCGTTGCCGGCCCTTTTCGCTTTCGGCCTCGCCTGGGTGGCGGTTTGATTAATAACCGCCGGCGTCCAGCCAGGGACGGGCACTTCCAAGGGATATTCAATGATCACTTCATAACCCCGGCTTGAAAGGCTTGATTATTGACGCGCCACCCAGGGTCAGTGACGTTTGTTTATAATGTCATGCGCCATTTTTTCCATCTCTTTAGCGTCTTCTTCTCTGCCCATCTTAATATATATGCCCGCCAGGAACTTGTATGACCTTGCCAAATCAGGGTGATCCTTGCCTAAGACGTTCCTGAAAATAGCTTGAGACTTTATAAAGAGCTTCTCCGCTTCCTCATAATCACCCATTATTCCTTTCAGGCCTCCAAGGTTCTCCAGCGCAAGAGCATAGTCAAAGCCGTTCGAGCCAAAATGCTTTTCAAAAAGTTCCAAGGCGCGCCGAATCAATTTTTCAGCTTCGTCATACTTCTCCAGCTTTCTCAAAACCCCGGCAAGATTGTCCAGCGACGTCGCGATCTCAGGGTGGTCCTTGCCGTGTATTTTTTCCTCTATATCAATGATCCTCCTGCAAAGAGTCTCCGCCTCGTTATATTTTTTTTGAAGCCAGTAGATATTGGCAAGGGCGCTCATGTAGCTGGCTACAACGGCGTTTTCAACTCCCAGAACCTTTGAACTGATTTGGATGGTCCTTTCGAAATATCGTTCCGCTTCGGAATACCTCCCCTGCTTTCTCAGGCAATGGCCTAAATCCTGCATCGCGTACACGACGTCAGGATGCTCCTCGCCATACTTCTCCTCTAAAAGTTCGTGTATTTCCGAATAGATTGGCTCGGCCTCATCGAACTTGCCCAGGGAGGATAACGCTGAAGCCCGTTTATGCAGTTCAGCGGCTTTTTTTAAAGATTTATCTGATCCCATACTCAACCCAACGGGGCCTTTTCTTCATTTCTTGCGTCAGAGATGATTATGCCGTTCGCGCGTTCCTTTACTCTCCTCTTTCCAAAATAATTATAGAAAAGAAGGCCAGTTTCCCCTAAAGACTCCCACTCATCACGCTCGTAGTTGTACATTAACTCCCAACGATAAGGCCCGTTGCCTGCGTACTTGGTTATCAACTTGGTTTTTCCATTGAAAAGAGTGACGATTCTCCCAATGAGGTCCGTGACTTTGCCTTGTTCATCAAATTTCAGTTCAAATTCATCATGCCATTCATCACAGTAAATCACGTAAGTGTCTTTATAAAATATTATTTCAACTGAGAATTCAGCGTCACTTCGCGCCTCAAAGCGAAAAACAAGGCGCGTCTCGCCGCCTTCCTTCTCAACGCGAAGATGTCCCTCGTCAATGGGAAAAACATTAAATTCGGCAAGCGATAAAAATATTTCCCTTCGGCTTTGATCTAATTCATCTATTGCCATCATTTCCTTCACTCAATCCCATCATGCTTGTCGAACATCGGGGACGTCCCCGCTGGGAAGGGAAGTCTCGGGCGAGGCCATTTTATGGTTGAAGACTGGTATAAACATAACTGGCGGTAACCGCCACCCCGCCTTTCTCTCCTTTAACCTCTCCATTATGAAACTTGATTGATAAATTTAATGATACCGTCTAAGTCCTTCACCTTTTCATAGTCAATTGTCTTTTCTAAGAATTTCCCCAGGTTGACTGAAATATAACCGTAATGTCGATTGATTTCAGAATTCAAAATCAAATAATAATCACGGTGCGCGTCAGGAGGCACTCCACAATTTAGAAAAAGACATGAAGGCGTCGTGTAGACCAGCAGTATATCCTTATTATCAATATTATATTTACAAAACAAATCGAGATATTGCGCGTTAACCGCTTCACTTTCAGTCGTCCTGCCAATGAAAGGATTAACGACCGGTTGATTGGCCATGCACTCCGATGCCTCTTTTGTAAAAGGCCAATTGTAACTTGGATAGGCTAGATAAAATATCCCGTTTGACTTCTTGCAAACAAATTCAAAATCATCCTCATTTAAATACAAATAATGCTTGGCCGTGAATAAATGATAAGCCACGCCCATCTTTTTGCTACAGATTAAATACTCGGTATAATAGTCACTTAGTAGCTTATCTTTACAATCTATCGGGCCGTATGTTTTAAATAATTTGCTATAACTGAATAATTTCAATAGGTAAGCGCAAAATAGCAAGGGGTCCCCGTTCTCGCTTCCTATAACCGCGAATGAATATGATCTTTGAAATTGCTTTTTTCTAAAAACGATCACGTTGAAACCCGGGAAAGTCAACCTGGGCCACCCATCCTGCATGGTCGGTATAAGCCACAGGATGGGCGCCTCCCGTGGGTGGCGCGGATAGCTCGCCTATCCGCGAGGCGTAAGCCTTTGGATTAAATGTACGCTACCGTAGGATCGCGGCCCCCTTTCCCGCGCCTTCGGCGCCCAGATAGCAAAAGCTATCCGGGCCATCCGCCGACGCTTGGCTCCGGCTCGGTTATCCTCTCGATCCCAGTCTCAATCCTCCGTGGATAAAGTACACGTCGCCGGCCAGGGCCTCGTTGCGGAAAATTTCGCATACAAGGGACGCCACTTCCTCGGGCTCGATCAGTCGTCCGATGGGCACGTCGCCGAGTATCTTGTCCAGGGCGCTCTGGTTCATGCCCTTGACCATGGGCGTGCCCACGTATCCCGGGGCCACGGCGGCGCAGCGGATTTTATCCGACAGTCCCCTCCTGAAGAACTCGGCGGTGATGACCTTGGGCATGACCGACATGGCGGCCTTGGAGGAACTGTAATTGATCTGGCCCGCCGTGCCCAGGGACCCGGTCGAGGAGATAAGGCAGATAAGTCCCTTACAGTCGTTGTCGATCATGCGCTGGGAACACTCCCGCACGGTCAGGAAAACCCCCGTCAGGTTGATGTCGATCACGGCCTTGAAGTTTTCCAGGCTCATTTTTTTCTTGACCTTGCCCGTCTCCTTGTCGGTGGCCACCATGAGGCCGTCCTTTATAATGCCGGCGAAGGGCGCCACCAGATCGATCCGGCCGAACTTCTCGATGGCCAGATCGGCCAGCTTGCCGTTGTCCTCCTCCTTGGTGACGTCGCAGACCATGGTCGCAACCTCGCCGCCCATGGCCTTGATCGCCTCGGCCGCCTTGTCCAGCGGCTCCTGGAAAACGTCGGCCAGGACCACCTTGCCGCCCCTCTCGACCCAGTACTTGGCCAGAGCAAGTCCGATGCCTCCACCACCTCCGGTTATTACCGCGACCGAACCCTTGATCTCAAGCATGTTAAAGCCTCCCAAGCGTTTATTTGCCCGGGACCGATTATCCGTCCCGGTAATGAACTCGTTCAAGGGCAAAGGCGGCCCTTGCCTTGTGTTAAATGACCCGGTCCTTTCTCAGGCGCTCGATTTCCTTTTTATTATAACCGACCGACTGAAGTATCTCGTCCGTGTGCTCTCCCAGCTTGGGGGCGGCGCGTGGCCCGTCGGGCTCGATGTCCGAGAATTTAATGGGCATGGCCACCTGCTTGACCGGTTCTCCGTCCGGCGAGGGACCTTCCACGAACATGCCGCGGCTATTCAGATGCTCGTCGTTCATGGCCTCCTCGATGGTGAGGACGGGGGAGGCGCAGGCCTCGGCCCCCGCCAGGAGCTGGGTCCATTCGTCGCGCGTTTTGGTCTTGAATATCTTCTTCAGTTCCTTTTCCAATCGGTCGCGGTCCTTGCCCATGCCGCTCCAGTGGATTTCCATGAGGTCCATCCTGCCCGCCTTCAGGCAGAAGTTCTGCCAGAATTTTTCCTCGAGCCCCCCGATGGAAAAATACTTGCCGTCCTTGGTCTCGTATACGCCGTAAACCGGATACCCGCCGTTCAGCTCGCCCTCACCCGGGGCGGGCGACGCGCCCTGGGCCTGAAGCTCTCCGAAGAGCGTCTGGCCCACGGCCACCAGGCCGTCGAGCATGGACACGTCGATGTATTGGCCCCTCCCGGTCTTCTCGCGATGGTACAGGGCGGCCATGACGGCGAAGGCCGCCATCAGCGCGCCGCCGGCTATGTCCGCCGCCTGGATGCCGAGGGGAACGACCGGTCCGCCGCGAAGGCCCGTGACCGAGCCGACGCCCGAGTAGCCCACGAAGTTGATGTCGTGTCCCGCCCTTCCCGAGTAGGGCCCGTCCTGGCCGTAGCCGGTCAGGGAGCAGTAAATCAACTTGCGATTGTCGCGGCGGAGCTGGTTATAGCCGATTCCAAGCTTTTCGGTCACGCCGGGCCGGAAGTTCTCGATCACCACGTCGGCTTTTCCGGAAAGGCGCCGGAAAACCTCGACGCCGGCCTTGTCCTTCAGGTTCAGCATCACGCTCTTCTTCGAGCGGTTGAGCATGACGAAGGTCGAGCCGAACCGGCCAATACGAGTTGGTCCCGCCCGGCTGGGATCGCCCTCCGGCGGGGCCTCGATTTTTGTGACCTCCGCGCCGAGATCGGCCAGGATTTGAGTACAAAAGGGACCGGGATAAAATCTCGTCAGATCCAGCACCCGGATACCCACCAGCAACTGGGCCATATAAACACCTCCCGCGAGATTTTTATATCACAGGACAAAGCGGGGGGCAACGCCGAATTCTATACTCAGCGGAATACAAAGGAAAAAGACAAGCGAGGAAAGGCCGACGCTCTCGATTCGGCGTGATTCAAAGGACGCCTTGAGTTGTCCGGCGGCCGATCCGCTGTTAAATTAAGATCGAAATCTATTAGTTGGAGTTGGCATGGAAGAAAAACTTGGAGTGATGGCCAGGGCGGTTATGGACGCCTACGCTTCCGGTGAGGAAGACGAACAACTGCTTCCTCGGGTGCTGGTGAACGGCGATGGCAAAGCCGTAGGCAAGATAAAGGACGGCGACCCCGTGATATTTTACGATATCAGGGGCGAGCGCGAGATCGAGCTTACGCTCGCGTTTACCGATCCCGGTTTCCGCCATTTCGAGACTCGGGGCAAGACGGCCCGCTTCACGACCATGATCGAGTATCACTCGACGCTCGAGGCGGACGTGGCCTTTCCCCCCCTGGTGGCGCTCGAGGGCTCGCTTTGCGGGGCCGTCTCCGATGCGGGTATAAAGATGGTCAAGATAGTCGAAAGCGAGAAGGCCATCCACCTTTCCTACTTCCTTAACGGCAAGAGGGAGGAACCATTTCCAGGCGAGCGTCGCGTGACCATCGAGAGCGACAAGACCGTGTCCAATTACGACGAGAAGCCCGAGATGAACGCGTCCGACGTGGCCGACGCCGTGATCGAGGAGATAGGCGGCGACTCCGACTTTATAGTGGTTAATTTCGCCAACGTGGACGTGGTGGCTCACATCGAGGACGAGAAGGCGGTAAAGGCCGCCGTCGAGGCCGCCGACCGGGAGCTTGGCCGCGTGATCGAGGCAGCTCGGCGGGCGGGAGTGACGGCGGTGGTGACGGCCGACCACGGCACGGCCGAGAAATGGTATTACCCGGACGGGACCATCGACACGGGCCATACCGATTCTCCCGTTCCCTTCGTGATCGTGGACGAGGGGATGCGAGGCAAGAGACTTATCGGAGGCCAGTCCCTTACCGACGTGGCCCCTACCCTGCTTACCCTCATGGGCGTGAAGGTCCCGGAGCAAATGACCGGGAAGTCCATGGTGGGTCCGGACGACTTCGGAAGACGCGGCCGCCTCGTCTTCATCATCATGGACGGCTGGGGACACAATGAGGACGACTTCGGCAACGTCATCAAGAAAGCGAACACTCCGGTCATGGACGGTCTCGTGGCCGCGTACCCCTTCACCACCCTCGCCGCCAGCGGGGAGGCCGTGGGCATGCCCCAGGGCAAGGTGGGAAACTCCGAGAGCGGGCACCTTCACATCGGCGCCGGCCGCGTGATCCAGTCGGACCGGATCATGATCGACGAGGCCATCTCGAGCGGGTCTTTCGCTAAAAACGAGGCCTTCCTGCGGGCCATGAAAACGGCGCGGGACGAGGGAAGGCCCCTTCATCTTCTGGGCATTGTCAGCTTCTACTCCAGCCACGGCTCGGTCAAGCATCTTTACGAGCTCCTCAAGATGGCCAAGGACGCGGGAGTAAAGGAGGTATACCATCACGCTCTTCTGGGCCGGAGAGGAGAGAGGCCCGAGGCCGGGGCCAGGTACATTGACGACGTGGAAAAGTTTTGCGAGGAGTTGGGGCTCGGCCGCGTGGTAACGGTAATGGGCCGCTTCTGGGCGCTCGACCGTGAGGAAAACTGGGACCGGGTCGAGAAAGCCTATCGAGCCATGGTCGACGGCGTGGGCGTCGAGGTGGCGGACCGATGAGACCGGCGCGAGGATAAATGACCGAGGCAACGATAAGCGGAAAGGACCGGCTCTGGCCCACTCTCAAGCGGATACTTTTTCCCCAGTGGGTGAGGAACAGGCGGGTCAAGCACACGAAGGCGGGCTACGTTTTCGTTCTTCTCATGGTGGCGGTGGCGGGCGCTTCCTTCAACACGGGCAACAATCTTCTTTACATACTGCTCTCCGTCATGCTCTCGGGACTTTTCGCCTCCTTCTTGATATCGGAGTATATAATAATCTCGCTCGAAATCGAGAGGGACGCCCCCGAGGTCGTGACCGAGCGGACCCCTTTTCGCGTGACCTACTCGGTGAAAAACAAGAAAAAGGTCATGCCCACCATGGCCCTGGCCATCGAGGAAAAGCTGGGCACGCTGGATATTATGTCGCTCGTGTCCTTCGCCGGTCCCGGGACGGTGGTTAAGGCCAAGGCCCCGGCCATGACCGGCAAGAGGGGCCGGGTGAAGTTCGAGGACACCATAATAAGGACCACCGCCCCCTTCGGCTTTTTCGACAAGGCCAAGCGTGTGCCCCTTGGCGGCGAGGTGATATCTCTTCCCCGCACCGACGAGGTGGCCGTGGACCTCGATGAAATCCAGGCCTCGGGGGAGGAAAGGCCGCGCTCGAAGCCGGGACAGGGCGACGAGCTTTTCGGGTTCCGTAGCTACGTCAGGGGCGACCCGGTCAAGGACGTCCATTGGAAGACCTCGGCCCGCTCCGGAAAAATGATGGTCCGCCAGAGGGAGGCGGAGGAGGAAAGGAGACTTCGCCTGGTCCTGGCCGTGTCGGACTCGGGCCTGGACCCGTCCAGGGAGGAGGCGGTCAGGAAAGCGGCCTCATTGGCCTCCTCGGCCCTCGACCAGGGATGGCTGGTGAGGATTGAGCTTCCCGGAGGCAGAGGAGTGGACTTCGGAAGGGGGGGCGGACACCTCTACTCGATTTTAATGTTCCTGGCCCTGTTCGACGACCCAAAGTCCCGAGAGGGGACCCAGCTTGCCCCCACTGACGTCGAAAGCGTGGCCATTGGAAACGCCGGATGAAATGAGGTTTTACTTGCCCTCGATCTTGAGTTTGAACTCGGGATGTTCCTTTAAGTAATGGTCCCGGCAGTCGGGGCAGCAAAAATGATGGACGTAATCCGAGCCTTCCTCCGTTATGGCCACGGTCTGAGGAATCTCCTTTTTGCAAAGCTCGCATGAAATCTTCACTATGTCCGACATGATTTGTTTCCTCTCTGAAATGATAAGACGGCCGCAAAAGGTTTCGCTTAATGAAAAGAAGCCGTAAAAACCAGCGCCGTGTTTCAAGATAACAAATAGCGTAGTTTATGTCAAGATTATCGAGCATTTACCTTCTTATGCTTACGCGATCGAGCCGATGATTCCATAATTGGCAAGGCCCGTCTCGAGCTTGGCGCCCATGACGAAAATTTCTATGCTATGATGGTTTGTAAGCCGCTTTCGCGGCGAATGTTCGAGGTCGGGGGCTGGCGACATGAAGAAGCGAAAAGACAAGAGAACCTCGCGTGATGGTTTTTCCATGCGCGTCAAGGTCTGGATCGAGGATCGAAACGGCGACATGGTCATGAGCATGGGACGGGTGGCCATGCTCGAGGCCATCGAGAGGACCGGCAGTCTCAACCGGGCGGCCCAGGAGATGAACATGAGTTATCGGGCCATCTGGCTCCGGCTGCGGAGCACCGAGGACCGCCTGGGTAAGAAGCTCATGGTTAGCACCACCGGCGGCAGCGAGGGTGGAGGCACCGAGTTGACCCCCCTTGCCCGGGCCATGATAATAAAGTTTCGAGAACTGAACTCGGATATCGCCGAAGCGGCCGACTCGCGCTTCATTGCCTATAGCGAAGAGTTTCTTGAAGACGACGACACGGAACCACCCCTGGAATAGTCCCATCCCATAGTTCTCTTGATCCATTTCATCCTATGCGGCCTTTTGCGGTGATTCTGAACGCCTATCTGTCCGGATACTTAAAAGTGATGTATTTCATTAATAAAATTGACATTTCCGCTCCGTTATGTTAAACATGATACAACGGGCGCAAGATTGATGGATTTACCCCATCCGCTCGCGACGCGCCGGAAAATAAAGCGTTTTCTAAATTTATGCTCATTTCTCGAATGGATACGGAGGTCTTCAGTTTTGCTTGGCCATAAAGGGAAACATCGCTATTCTTTACCGCTTCTTACTTTCTTCGCGGCCATTTTGTTTTCAAGCCCGGCTTCATGGGCGGATGGCCCGGAGAAGCTGACGGTTTACGCCGCGGCTTCCACCACCAACGCCATGACCGAGGTGGCGAAGCTTTACGAGAAGAAAACCGGGACCCAGGTGGCCTTGTCCTTTGCCTCCTCCTCGACCCTGGCCAAGCAGATCGAGATGGGAGCGCCGGCCCAGGTTTATCTTTCGGCCAATCCCGAGTGGATGGATTATCTCGAACAAAAGGGACTGATCGAGCCCGGTGGCCGCGCCGACGTGCTGGGAAACCGCATCGCCCTCATCGCTCCCGCGGATAGCGCGATCGAGGAAGTCAAGATCGAAAAGGGATTCGACCTGGCCAAAATCCTCGGGGACGGCTACCTGGCCATGGGCGATCCCGACCACGTGCCCGCGGGCATGTACGGCAAGGCGGCCCTCCAGGGCCTTGGCGCCTGGGAGGCGGTCGAGAAGAAAGTCGCCCGGGCCAAGGACGTGCGGGCGGCCCTGGCTTTGGTGGAAAGGGGCGAGTCCCCTCTCGGCCTCGTTTATACCACCGACGCGGCCATCTCGGAAAAGGTCAAGGTGGTGGGATTGTTTCCCGAGGACTCCCATCCACCCATCGTCTACCCCGTCGCCATCGTGAAGGGCGCCGACCTCAAGGCCTCCATGCCCTTTATTGATTTCCTCAAGACGCCCGAGGCTTCGGCCTTGTTCACGAAATACGGCTTTATCGTCCGTTAATGGATTACCTTCGTTTCAGTCCCGCCGAGCTGGAGGCGCTGAGGCTCAGCTTCAAGGTCGCGAGCGTGGCCGTGATCTCCAGCCTCCCTTTCGGCGTCCTCTCGGCCTGGATAATTTCCCGGATGACCTTTCCCGGCAAGGCCGTGCTGAACGGGATCATCCACCTTCCCCTGGTCCTGCCGCCCGTGGTCACGGGATACGTTCTTCTGGTCCTCCTTGGCAGGAAGGGCGCCATCGGGGCGTTCCTGTACGATAAGCTCGGCCTGAGCTTCGCCTTCGACTGGAAAGGGGCAGCCCTGGCCGCGGCGGTCATGTCTTTTCCCCTCATGGTCCGATCGATACGGCTTTCCTTCGAGGCCCAGGACCGGGGACTTGAAAAGGCCGCCCGCACCCTGGGCGCGGGCCCGGTCAGGGTCTTCTTTACCGTCACCCTCCCCCTTATCACGCCGGGTATCATAACCGGCCTTATCCTTGCCTTCGCCCGGGGCCTGGGGGAGTTCGGGGCCACCATTACCCTGGTGTCCAACGTCGAGGGCGAAACCCGCACCCTGCCGCTGGCCCTGTATACTCTTATCCAGACCCCGGGAGGCGAGGACGGCGCCATGCGGCTGTGCCTGCTGGCGGTCATTCTTTCCATGGCCGCCCTGGCCGCGTCCGAGATCATCACCCATCGCTTCCTTTCCCGGATGGAGGGCTGAGCCGTGATCGAGGCCAGGTTAAAAAAGCGGCTCGGAAGCCTCGAGATCGACGCGTCCTTCTCGAGGCCCGGCCCGGGCGTCACGGCGCTCTTCGGCCGGTCGGGCGCGGGAAAAACCTCGATCGTCAACATGATCGCGGGCGTCCTCCGTCCCGACGCCGGCCGCGTTATCGTGAACGACAAGACCTTGTTCGACTCGGAGCGAAGGATCGACGTTCCTCCCGAGAAACGGAGAATAGGGTACGTGTTCCAGGACGGCCGCCTCTTCCCCCACGCGTCGGTCGAGAAAAACCTCACTTACGGCATGAAGCTGACGCCGGCCGGACTAAGGTACGTCGATCTTGGACAGATCGTCGCCCTCCTGGACCTGGGGCATCTCCTCGCCAGGAGGCCGGGCAAGCTCTCGGGCGGAGAGAAGCAAAGGGTCGCCATCGGCAGGGCCCTCCTCACCAGCCCCCGCCTGCTCCTGATGGACGAGCCACTCGCCTCGCTCGACGCGGCCCGCAAGGAGGAAGTCCTCCCCTTCATCGCCAGGATTTGCCGAGAGTTCGAAATTCCCATCATCTACGTCAGCCACATGATCGACGAGGTATCAAGACTCGCCGACAAGACCGTCGTCATCCATAACGGCAAAGTGGATATTGAAGCCTCGCGCCGAATAGCCGGGAAAGACGGCCCGACGTCCGACTCCGATAAAACGGACGGGTCGCGTGAGAGGGTATGCTGATAACCGACGTCGTCCAGCGTCACGAAACGGGCTTGATTGCGGCAAGGTGGGTCCCTCGCCCCAAAGCTCCACGGCGCCATTACCGGCATCCATAAACGTGATAACCGCTTAAAGTACTTATTGGAGGTTTTCCAGGTTCAACAGGTTTGGCTTGATGGCGGAACGGGACCAATGTTCCCCTACCGACTGAATAAACGCGGGACGAACCAGTTTAGCCCTTTGTTCGAGCCACTTGTCCTTGTCGAATCGAAGATATATCCCCTCCGCGGGCTGATCTGACAGCTTTGATTGTTGTAAGAGATTTTTAAGCTCAGGGATATTAAAACGACCGCGCGCGATAGTGGGTACTCGAGAGATTCCCATTTTAATTAATAGGCCGTCGCGACGATCGGATGAAAAGAACCTTCCAGATTGCTTGTCATAGATATCGAAACCAAGGAACCAGTCCGGCAGCCGATTGTAAAACACCGAGTGCCGGGCGTAACACCATTCTCCAAAGAGAATGAATCGGTCGGAAAGATGCTCGAAAAGCGCGTCCGTCCGGAGTTCGAGCCATTCCCCAAGCTTCTTCCATTGGCCCGAACCCGGCAGGCGCAAATACTCGCCTCTATTATACGCCAGAAGACTGGCTTCCGAATCGAAGGATATCCCCAAATTTGCGCCGTCAACCTTCTCCTCGACAATAAGATCGCGTCGGAGGAAATCATCGCGCTCGGACTCGGACAGTACCTTATCGCCCCTGATATCGACTCCAGCCAACGTGGCCAGATGAGGCGTTGACGGGTATTTTACGAAATCCTCGTTCATGTCCCAATCTTCTTCTTAAATTTCTCTTCTGCATATTTAGGGCAGAGAAAATTAACGGTGATCCCTACTTGCTCTAAAGCGTCTTTCCATCCACACCATTTACTGTCCGTTGCCTGCAAGATGGGAGGTTTTTCATCGTGGGCGTTGGCAACGGCGACAAACTTCCGATCCGATATATCGAAATTAGCCAGTCCTTTATGGATTGGAAATTCCACGTATGAGTTTCCCCTTTTCGTGATGGTGACGCGATCGCAAACGCGAGAATCATAGCGATTGTCGTGCACCCATTTCAGGAAGCTGTCACCCACGCCGGGCTGTACACTCATGGAAAGCTGCCCTCGATATTCATCGAAAATTTCATCGCCGGCGTCAATTATCAATCCACGCGTTTCAATGACGTGCTCGACGGCTTCAATACAGGAAAGGACGCAAGAGTAGGGAACGTCTGAGTCCGGGTCCGGTTGAGTGGCAAGGTTGGCCGTTTTTGGAACGTTCGTGTCCACGATACATTTCTTAGGCAATCTCATTCGGATGCCTCCGCATTTTCCGAACTCGTCCGCATCCTCTTTTTCGTCGCCGCTTTAGCGTGTTCGATGACGTCGTTCATTTCATCACCGAAAAAGTTCTCCGGCCAGTTCAGGACGTTGCCGAACATGTCAATTTCAAGCGGTTCCAACGTGGCAGGGTATCTGGAAATATTGGCAAAATAAGCGGATACGTTTTCTTTTGAGACAGCCTCCTCGGCAATGCGCCTTTGCAAGCGCCTCAGAAAATGTTCCGAATGGGTCTCGATGATTAACTGTATGTTTCTATCCGCTCCTTTTACTCTTGAGTTAATAACGTCGATCATCACGTCGGCCAGCGCGGACTGCGCGCTTGGGTGTAGATGTATCTCGGGTTGTTCCATGAGAATGATCGACCCGGGCGGCGCGTAGAAGCACTGCACTAAAACCGGCAGCACCTGAGATATACCGAAACCGACGTCCGGCAGGTCAACCAAGTCTTCTGAACCCTTGGTGCGAACCTTGACCTCGTATTCCTGCCTTTGCTCGGAAATCGATTTTACTTCAAAGTCATCGATCAGACCCATTTCTTTTAACTTGATAGCAATAATTTCTCCGAAAAGTTTTGCATGTTTTCCGAAACTATGGGTGAGTTTTCGACCACGCGCCGCGAGGATTGTGGCAACGGTATTCTCTCCCGCATAGCCGACGCTTTCGGGAGCGATGCCCGTCCATGAATACAAACGCTCGGCTTTTGTGCGAAGAGGCCCAAGATAGCAAAGGGACCCGAATAATTTTTCATGCCTCAAATTCAGTTCCTGAACAAAATCCGCGTTTTGATGGTAAGCAACAACTTCGTCAGGGAAACCATAAAACCGAACGGGAGCTTCCGGCATTAATGCTCGTCCTACCTTGCGTTTGAGCTTGTATTTGTCAGCGAAAACTTCGTACCCAGACTTTCTGTCCGATTTAAGTTTCATGCCAATGGAAAGTATGCGTTTATCTTTATTCATCAAATCATATTTGAGATTATCTAGCGCGAGAGTGTGCTGATCTTTAGCACTGGATCCTACTTCCGCATGAAAGATTAAATTGTCACCGGAATAGTTGCGATTATTATTGATACGGTCTTTGAATTCCAATGATTCCGGCAGTTCCCATTTATATTCGAAGATAATTTTTCTTTTCGGGTTCCGGTGAAAGACCATTTCCTGGTAGGATCCGAGCTGAACGGCGGAGTTTCTTCCGCCTGGATAGAAAACCGCTTTCCTGTCGGGGGACTCGACGGTCTGTTTCAGCATCATCAGGAACTGGCCGATACTCGATTTTCCCGAACTGTTGGCGCCGAAGAACAGGGTAATCGGAGCCATGCGGATTTCTCCGGTGTCCTCCCAGCCCTTGAAGTTTTGTATTCGCAATTTCTTAAGCATTTTCTTCTTCTCCCGTTATTATCAAGGCTGAACTGGTCCGCTCTTTCGAACACCGAGCGCTTTCCCTTTCAAGAGCCGTGAAATTCCAAACGCCGCTTCATGTACCGTCCTCGCGACTCACGGATGATTACGGACTCCACTTTCTCCAGCTAAATAATATCACCTTGAAGTAACCTAATAAAGCGTACTCTTGTGATCAAGCTTTTCGTGAAATGATTGAGGCATTCGCATATGCAACTTCAAGTCGAGGCATTCAATCGTCCCCAGACTTGGTAGTAAGAAGAGTCGCTCACATGATATTAAAGGCAATCTCTGAGGGGCGCCCTTGGGACGGGCCGACCCACCACATTGCCGTTCATCGGTACAGGCAAGGAGCATGGAAATGATTCATGATGGTCGCGCCGGGTATACGTGGCACGTGGAAAGGGACGCCCGCGGTTCCGAAAAAAACCGCGGGCGCCCGGGGTTGTACGCGTTTTAGTCCCGGTCTCTTTGATCAATAGGCCTTCTTCAAAAGCTCGAGGGCGTCCTCGTAGGTGACCTCCTCGGGGTTCATGATGATGGTGCCGTCGTTGATGGCGGTCTTGGCGATCTTCTCGAGGAGACCCTTGTCCACGCCCGCGTCCTTGAGGGTGATGGGCATGCCGGTCATGGAGTTGAGCTTCCTGTTAAGGTCCCTTACGGCGTCGGCCACCGCCTTGGCGTCCTGCTCGGCCACTCCCGAGGAGTCCGTCACCCCCATCAGCGGCGCCAGCTCGGCGATTATGTCTCCCACTTTGCCGATATTGTACTCGATGCCATAGGGCAGGAAGATGGCGTTGGCTATGCCGTGGGGCACGTGGGCCACGCCGCCCGCGGCGTGGGCCAGGCCGTGGACAACTCCCACCAGGGAATTGGAGAAGCTGACGCCGGCCAAAAGCGCCGCGTTGGCCATGTAGAGCCGGGCCGCGGCGTCCTTGCCGTTCTCGACGCACTTTATCAGGTTGTCCATGATCAGCTTGATGGCCGTGATCGAGAAGGAGTCAGACACCGGGTTCTTCTGCAGGCAGTAATATGCCTCGATGGAGTGGGTCAGGGCGTCCATGCCGGTGGCGGCCGTGATCTTGGGCGGCATGGTCAGGGTCATCTTGGGATCGAGCAGGGCCACGTCGGGAAGAATCTTATAGGAGGTAAAGGACATCTTGACGCCCTTCTCGACATTGGCGATGACGGCGGCGGAGGTGACCTCGGACCCGGTGCCGGCGGTGGTGGGAATGACGATAAAGGGCTCCATGTCCTTTTTCACCCGCTCGGCCCCCTGGAACTGGAGAAGGTCGTCCGTGTCCTCCGTGATCACGATGTTGACGCCCTTGGCCGTGTCGATGCTCGAGCCTCCGCCCACGGCCAGGAGGCAGTCGCAGCCCAGGTCGCGGTACATCCTGGCCACCTCGTTGCATATCTTGTCGCTCGAGTCGGGAGGCGTCTTGTCGTAGATGCCGCCTATCTCGCGGTCGGTCCCCTCAAAGACCGCCTTGACTTTCTCGATCAGGCCCGCGCCCACCACGCCCTGGTCCGTGACGATAAGGGGCTTTTTGGCCCCGAGCTGGTCAAGCTCGTGGATCAGGCAGGGCAGAGCGTCAATGCCGCTGACTATCTTGACGGGACAGAAGAACTCGTAATAGTCGGGTACGTAAGACATTGTTTTTCTCCTTTATCTTTGCGGGGCCTACTTCATGGCGTTAATGGCTAAAAAGGGCGTCAGGGTCGCGTATATCATGGCCTTGATCATAAGTTCCCGGCCCGTGAATTTGGCGGGCCTCTTGAAAAGGTAGTTGAGCATGAGGGAGGGGAAAAGATATTTCTGCACCACCGCCATGGCCCGGTTGGCCTGCATGGCGTCGTAAAGGCTGCCGTGCACGATGGCGCGGTGCTGGGCGAAGGCCGTATGGGCCGGCATGAGACCGATAAGCAGCTTGACCGCGGCGTCCATGTTCTTGAACAGGATTTTCAGGTCGGCCGCCCTCTCCTTCTTGCCCAGGTACTTTAGTCTTCCGCCTTCTTTCAACACGTAAATCTCCGGCCCCGCGGGCAACACACCAAGGCATAAAACGAAGCCATCCTTGAAGTCGGAGACCTCCTCCATGATTTTCGGGTCGCTCTTGCTTATCAACTCGAAGGCGACGCCCAGGGCTAAAAGGGCCGTCGAGACCAGCGCCCTCTTCCCCTGGTAGACGGCCTTGGCCGCGGCTTTTGCTTCCATATCGTTTTCTCCTTTGCGAGTTTGAAAAATTCAAGAATACCGGCAATCTATCACATTAACGTGCAAGGCTCAAAGGGAAAAGAACCTTCAGGGCAATATTAACGATCGCCGCCGTCCAAAACGGGGCCGGCCTTTTCCCCATTATAAAACGGGGAGTATGTTCATGCCATATCCTGGTCGAGGTTATTCCACTTGGTCCCGCCGGGGCCGTCCAAGACCCTGGTTGCAGGGGCTTTGGGTACGGCCTCGGGGAGGTTTGGTCATTGCCTCGGCCATCAAAGCCACGCCTGTACGCTCGATTGAGATCATCCGGCCGATGTAGCCGACCGGAACGGCAGCGGGCTACAGGCTGGGTAAGCGCCTTCTCCGGAATTGGCTCCCGGACACCACGCTGATGGGTGGCGGACCGGCTAGGTGGGCCTCATTTGTTGCCCGGTCGAGATGGTAAACGCGGTGGGGATCACGATAAAAGATGGCGCCCGCGGACCAGCACCCGGCGCCGGGGATTTTTTTACCCTTTGATTTTTCCGCAAATTGCAACGGCCAATAACCTGGCCCGCCAAATCGTGATATCATGGCCCGCGATCATAAATGGGAGGACTCGAGTCGTGATGCTTACGATCAACAACGCGAGACGGCCGGCCGCGGACCTTGGCTTTCTGCTTCACAAACGGCCGGGAAAGGCCCAGTCCTTTTCCCTTCCCTTCGGCGGGGCCCACGTGTTTTATCCGGAGGCGGGGGAGGACTCCTGCACGGCCGCCCTTCTTTTGGAGGTGGACCCGATCGGGCTTGTCCGTAAAACGCGGGGGACCAGGGGGGACTCTCACGCCCTGGCCCAGTACGTGAACGACCGTCCTTACGCGGCCTCGTCTTTCATGTCCGTGGCCATCTCCCGCGTGTTCGGGTCGGCGCTGAACGGCAAATGCAAGGACCGTCCCGACCTCGTTGATACTCCCCTGCCCCTTACGGCCAGGATATCGGTGCTTCCCTGCAGGGGCGGCGAGCCATTTTTGCAAAGACTCTTCGAGCCGCTGGGCTACAAGGTCGAGGCGGAGCGCCATCGCCTCGACGAGAAGTTCCCCGAATGGGGCGAGAGTCCCTATTTCACGGTCACCCTGAGCCAGGAGGTCAGGCTCATGGACCTTCTGACCCATATCTATGTCCTCGTGCCCGTGCTCGATAATGACAAGCACTATTGGGTGACTGAGGACGAGATCGATAAACTCCTGAGGCGCGGCGAGGGTTGGCTCGATTCGCATCCGGACAAGGAGGTCATCGCCCGCAGGTATTTCAAACACCAGCGCCGCCTGGTACGTGACTTCCTCGCCCGCTTGGTCGACGAGACGGACGACCCCGACCGGGCCCTGGAGGAGCAGGCCGGAGAGGAAAACGATATCGAGAAGAAGATCGGCCTGAAGGACCTGCGCCTGGCCGAGGTCGTCTCGGCGGTCCAGGAAAGCGGGGCCTCGAGCGTTCTTGACCTTGGCTGCGGCGAGGGCATGCTCTTGCGGGAACTTGTCAAGATCAGGCGACTGGAGCGGATAGTGGGCATGGACGTGTCCCACCTCGCCCTCGAGAGGGCCTCGAGCCGTCTTAAGATGGACCGTATGTCGGATAAGAGTCTGCAAAGAATAAACCTCATCCAGGGGTCCCTCATGTACAGGGACAAGCGCCTGTCGGGGTTTGACGCGGCATGCGTTATCGAGGTCATCGAGCACCTGGACCCGCCCAGGCTCCGGGCCTTCGAGCGCGTGCTCTTCGAGTTCGCCCGGCCCGAAACTATAGTGATAACCACTCCCAACGTGGAGTATAACTCGAGGTTCGAGGACCTGCCGGCGGGCAGGCTTCGCCACCGCGACCACCGTTTCGAGTGGACCAGGAAGGAATTCGAGGACTGGGCGAATGAAGTGGCCGGCCGCCATGGATACTCCGCCGGCTTCAGGCCCATAGGAGAAATCGACCCCGACCTGGGCCCGCCCACGCAAATGGGAGTTTTCCAAAAATGAAGCTGACCGTTCCCGAGCTTTCCCTGGTGGTGATGATAGGGGTTTCCGGGTCGGGCAAGTCCTCTTTCGCCAGGAGGCACTTTCTGCCCACGGAGATACTTTCGTCCGACTTCTGCCGGGGCCTGGTCTCGGACGACGAGACCGACCAGACGGCGACCGACGACGCCTTCGAGCTTCTCCACTACGTCGCCTCCAAGCGACTCGCCAGGGGAAAGCTCACGGTGATCGACGCGACCAACGTGCAGACGGAGGCCAGAAAGCCGCTTGTCCAACTGGCCAGGCAATACCACTGCCTGCCCGTGGCCATCGTCCTCGACCTTCCTGAAAAGCTGTGCCGGGAGAGGAACAGGGCAAGGCCCGACCGCGACTTCGGCTCCCACGTGACGCGCGGGCAGGCGAGGAACCTGAAGCGCTCGATCAAGGGGCTCAAGCGCGAGGGGTTCAGGCGTATCCATATCCTGGACTCCCCCGACAAGATCGAGGCGGCCGAGATAGTACGGGAGCCTCTCTGGAACGACAAGAAAGAGGAGAAGGGTCCTTTCGATATTATCGGCGACGTCCACGGCTGTCTTGACGAGCTTATCGTCCTTCTCCGCAAACTGGGATACAAGGTCGGCGGGCGCGATGGCGAAGAGGGATGGGAGGTTTCGCATCCGGAGGGCAGGAAAGCCGTGTTCCTGGGCGACCTGGCCGATCGGGGACCGGACGTTCCCGGCGCGTTCCGGCTGGCCATGGACATGGTGGAGTCGGGAAAGGCCTACGCCGTGCCCGGCAACCACGACGTCAAGCTCCTTAAATATCTGGACGGAAAGAACGTCCAGGTCAGGCACGGCCTTCTCGAGTCCATCGAGGGACTCGAGAAGGAAAGCGAGGAATTCAGGCGGAGGGTCGGAGAATTTATCAGGGGCCTTATCAGCCATTACGTGTTCGACGGCGGCGGGCTGGTCGTGGCCCACGCGGGCATGAAGGAGGAGCTGCAGGGACGCGGTTCCGGCCAGGTCCGGGAGTTCGCCCTGTTCGGGGAGACCACGGGCGAGACCGACGAGTTCGGCCTGCCCGTCCGCTACGACTGGGCCTCGGAGTACCGGGGCAAGGCCATGGTCGCCTATGGGCACACGCCCGTTCCGGAGCCGGAATGGCTGAACGGGACCATCAACCTGGACACGGGTTGCGTTTTCGGCGGCAGGCTCACGGCCCTTCGCTATCCGGAGCGGGAACTGGTCTGGGTGGAAGCGGCCAGGCAATACCACGAGCCGGTGAAACCCCTCGAGCGCGGGGCTCCCGATTTTACGGCGCAGCAGGAACACGACGACGCGCTCGATATCGATGACGTTCTAGGCAAGCGCCTGATCGAGACCCGCCTTCGTCGCGGCGTGACCGTCAAGGAGGAGAACTCCATCGCGGCCCTCGAGGCCATGACGCGGTTCGCGATCGATCCCAAGTGGCTCATTTACCTTCCCCCCACCATGTCGCCCACGGAGACCTCGACCGAGCCCGGTCTCCTCGAGCACCCCGCCCAGGCCCTGGATTACTTTCGAAAGCATAATGTAAGCCGAGTGGTCTGCGAGGAGAAGCACATGGGGTCGCGGTGCGTGGCGATCGCGTGCCGGAACGAGAAGGCCGCTCGCGAACGCTTCGGCGTCAGGGATGACGAGACAGGGGCCTTATATACCCGCACGGGCCGGAGGTTCTTCGATAATGACGAGGTCGAGCGTGAGTTCCTCGCCAGGGTGAGAAACGCGGCCGGGGCGGCGGGCGTCTGGGAGAAGCTCGAGACGGACTGGATATGCCTGGACTGCGAGCTTATGCCCTGGTCGGCCAAGGCCCAGGAGCTTTTGCGAAGCCAGTACGCGGCGGTGGGATCGGCCTCCCGGGCGGCCCTGGCCCAGGCGATTAATGCCCTGGGCCAGGCGAAAAAAAGCGGAACCGACGTTCATGATCTTCTATCGAAATATACGAACAAGTCCCACATGGCGGACGGCTTCGTCGAGGCCTATCGCCATTATTGCTGGAACGTGGAATCCATATCCGACCTGAAGCTGGCGCCCTTTCACGTCATGGCCTCGGAGGGGGCCGTCCACGCGGACAAGGACCACCTCTGGCACATGGAGACCATCGCCGGGATTTGCGACAAGGACGAGGAAATACTGCTTGCCACTGACTTCAAGACGGTCGAGCCGGGAGACGAGAAAAGCGAGGCTGAAGGGACCCGCTGGTGGGAGGAACTGACGGGAAAAGGCGGCGAAGGCATGGTGATAAAGCCCCTCGACTTCGTGGCCAGGGGCGAGAGGGGCCTCATCCAGCCCGCGATCAAATGCCGGGGCCGGGAATACCTCCGCATTATTTACGGCCAGGAATATACCTTGCCCGAAAACCTCGAGCGGCTAAAGAAAAGGGGCCTCTCCACCAAGCGTTCCCTCGCGCTCCGGGAGTTCGCCCTCGGCCTCGAGGCCCTCGAGCGCTTCGTAAGGAAAGAGCCCCTGCGCCGCGTGCACGAGTGCGCTTTCGGAGTGCTGGCCCTGGAAAGCGAGCCCGTGGACCCGAGGCTGTAAAAACGGTCACGACTTTTATCAAGCGTCCCGTACTGAACCGCCGTGGAATGACGCGCTACCTGGATATCTTCGGACTCGGATGGCTCGCCGCATCCTACGGACATTTTGACCATTGGGGAACATTTGAGAAAGCGTCGACTTGATATTTTAACGATCCATATCTCCTCGTCGAACTGGTATGGCCGATGGCAATTTCGAAAAGCCTCTTCCGATCCCGCATGATTGATTTATTATCGTTTGCGCGCGGATCATCTCAATGATAAGTTAGCTCACACAACGGGGAAAAAAAGGCAAACCGGATAGCAAAGCCAATATTATGGAGCATAACAATATGCAGGAAATACGTTTACCTTCCGAGGAAAGATACAAGGAAGAACTGGCTGCTCTGACCGCGAATGATGACGGGCCCCGTCCGGCCCGGTGGCAGCTTTCCCCCCGCGCGGTCGAGACTTTCATCATGGGCGCGGACAAGCCCGTCATGCACGATAAAAAGAAAGTCGAAATCACCCCCAAGTATTACGGTGACAAAAGCCTGGTCCAGGTGGCGATCGCCACCCTGGCCTCGGATCGCGCCCTGCTCCTGGCGGGCGAGCCGGGCACGGCCAAGTCCTGGCTTTCGGAACATCTGGCCGCGGCCATATCGGGAGCCAGCCAGCCGGTGATACAAGGCACCGCCGGGACCACCGAGGACCAGATCAAGTACGGCTGGAACTACGCCATGCTCCTGGCGGAGGGACCCAGCGAGAAGTCCCTTGTCAAAAGCCCCATCTACCTGGCCATGGAACAAGGCCGGGTCGCGCGGTTCGAGGAAATCACCCGCTCGGCCTCCGAGGTGCAGGACGCGCTTATCTCGATCCTTTCCGAGAAAAGCCTGGCGGTTCCCGAACTCAACCGCATGGTCTTTGCCCGGAAGGGGTTCAACGTCATCGCCACCGCCAACACCCGCGACCGGGGTATCAACGACATGTCCAGCGCCCTTAAGCGCCGGTTCAATTTCGTTACCGTTCCCGTCGTTTCCGAGATCGAACTCGAGGTCAAGATCGTGACCAACCGATCGGAGGAACTGATGGCCGACTACGAGTTGTCCACATCCCTGAACAAGGACCTGGTCGAGATGCTGGTCACCGTCTTCCAGGAACTGCGGGAAGGGAAAACCAAGGACGGCAAAACCAAGGTCAAGCGGCTTTCCACCGTGCTCTCCACCGCCGAGGTAATTTCCGTCATGTTCGCTGGCAACCTGCTCGGGGCCCATTTCGGGAAGGGCGAGGCCGGAGCCGGTGAACTGGCCCGGAGCGTGATCGGGGCCATTGAAAAGGAGAACCCCGACGATAAAAAGCTCTTCCATGAATACCTTGAGAACGTGGTTAAGATCAGGAGAGGCCCACACTGGAAGGACTTCTATAATGAGGCCATAAAACTGGCGTGACCGCCCCCGGCCACGTACCGGACCAAGATGGATAAGTCAATTATCAAAGCCGTATCCCATTTCCCGGCGCGCCATCACTCCCCCGCCTGCAGCCTTGCCCTGGCCGCGAGAATCCAGGAGGACCCGCCCGGCCTGATCTTGATCGAGGGGCCCTCTGACGCCGACGACCTGATCGAGGCGCTGGCCGACTCCGACACCATCCCGCCCGTGGCCATACTGGGCTACCATATCGGCGAGACTCCCACTAGCGTCCTTTATCCACTGGCCGCTTACTCGCCCGAGTACGTCGCCCTTTCCCTGGCGGTCAAGCTGGAAATCCCGGTCCATTTTATCGATCTTCCCATCCCGGCGATACTCTCGCTAAAAGAGGAACAAGACCATATCGGCCGTCCGGCTTTTAACGAGGCGGCCGTTGCCCTGGGATACGGGTCCTTCGAGGAATTCTGGGAAGCGGGCTTTGAATGCCGGGGTTACGGCCCGGAGGAGTTCAGGACCGTGATGATGAGTTTCGGGGCCATGGTCAGAGCGCGGGAACGAGAGGTCATCGATACGCGTAACCGGCTCCGCGAGTCCTATATGGCTTACCAAATATCCAGGCGTCTCGAGGAGGGCGGAGTAGACCCGGCCAAGGCGCTGGTCGTGACGGGGGCCTTTCACGCGGCCGGCTTCATGGAGGAAGAGTTGGAGGCTTTCGAGGAAACCGTGTGGGATATCCCCTGCGACCGGACCGTGATCTCCTACAGCTATCCGCGCCTTAGCGAGCAACTGGGATACGGGGCGGGCAACCGGGCGCCCTTCTACTATCAACGCGCTTATGAATGCGGCGGCGACTTCAAACGGGCCACCTTGCTCACCCTGATCGACCTCACCGATCACCTGAGGCAGAAAGGCTTCGAGGCCAGCCTGTCCCATACCATCGACGCCTTTAACCTGGCCAGGACCCTGGCGGACATGCGGGAAAAGGCGGCCCCCTGCCTGGATGAGATAGCGGAATCCGTCCGCGCCTGCATGTTGAAGGGATCGGCCGAGGCCGCCGAGGCCATGCTCTGGGACGCGGTAATAGGTCGTAACGTGGGCAGGGTATCCAAGAGCATAGGCCGAGGTCCCCTGCAGGAGGAGTTCTATCAGGAACTGGGCAGGCGCCGCATACCGGTCACGGACGAGCCCGCTGAATTCACGCTTAACCTCAACGCCGATATCGAGCGCTCCACCAGCGGTTTCCTCCATCGGCTGAACCTGCTGGAGATTCCTTTCGGCGGATGCGTCACCACCGCCGAGTCCCCCGCCCAGCAGCTCAGGCGACTCCGCGAAAAATGGGAGGTCCGCTGGAGCCCCGCCACCGACGTGGCCCTGGTGGAGAAAGTCGTTTACGGAAACAACATCGCCCAGGCCTGCGAAAGACTGCTGCGGGAAAAGTTCCTCTCCATCACCGACGTGGCCGCCGCCACCGACCTTTTACTCAAGGTCATCATCACCGGCCTGGGCGCATTCCTCGAGGAAGGCCTGTCCCTTTGCGAGTCCCAAAGCGCGGAGGATGAGGATTTTTATCGGCTGGCCCGGGCCGCCCAGAACCTGATGGCCGTGCACAGCTACGGCTCGGGGCGGGAGATCGAGGAGGACCGGCTGCGAGCGCTGCTCGATCACGTTATCAATCGGGCCGTGCTGGCCCTGCCTCAGGCCGCCCAGGTGGACGACGGCGGCATAGAAGAGGTATGCACTGGAATCAAGCTGATCCACGAGGTCGTAACCATTGACAAGGGAGAAGGGCTGAGGCTTTACCTTCGCGTGATCGAGGCCCTGATCGGCTCGGACGTGCCCCATCCCTCGGCCTGCGGTCTTTGCATGGGTCTGGCTCACGTTTCCGGGTCCATCGGCGAGCAGTTCCTGGTCACCGAGGTCAGCCGCCGCCTCTCGGCCGGAGAGGAACCGGTCCGGGCGGGACAGTTCCTGGAGGGCTTCCTGTCGGTAAACCGCCTGGCCCTGGTCAAGAACAGGCCCCTTATCAAATGGATAAACGACTTCCTGGCCGGAATCGAGCCCCGGGCGTTCATCGACCTCCTGCCTGTACTAAGGCGCGCCTTTTCGGACTTCACGCGCTCGGAAATCACCTATCTCATGGAAAACCTGTCCGCCCTCATCGGAGTCGAGGCCAGGGAGGAGGTCGTTAGCAATATCAACCAGACCGTGCTTGACGACCTCAAGGAAACCGACGAGGACCTGGACGACTTTGACGACCTCTTCTGAGGCGGCGTAAAGGGAATAATCATGAACGACGAGACGAGACTTCCCACGATAGACGACGTTGAAAAGGTTGATGATAAAACCATGATCGAGCGCATGGAGGATTTCTGGGGCAACGCCTCCCTTACCCCGGCCATCGTGGCAAAGCTCAAGGGCCGGCCCAAGGAGGCGCTGAAAATGGTCCGGCTTGGCAAGGAGCTTGAACACAGGATAACGCACTACACGGCTATCGAGGTCTGCGCCGCCATCGGAAGCAAAGAGGCCTATAAAGTAATGCAAGAGCTCCCAGTCGGAAGCCCGTACGAATACTTCTTCAACGTGATCGATCTGGTGAGAAAATCGGGCAAAACAATTGGCGCGGCCATCAATGAGGCAATCCCCAAAGGAAATAGAAGAATCAACGGATGGGGTTGGATTGCGTGGCATTACTTAAAGAAGGAGGCCGAGGTTTTCAGACCCAATAAAATGGAGAACTACCAGGCCTGCATCAAAGCTTTCCTTTCCACCGCGCAAAATCATATTAAAGACTTAAACGCGTCAAAAAACGAACGGCGAAATGGAGCGGCGGAATATATGGCGACAACCGGCTGCCCCGGTTTTATTCCATTACTTCAAGAAACTCTCGCGCGTGAAAAGTCGAAAAAAACCAAAGTGTGCATTGTTCAAGCCCAGGCGTATTGCGGGGACACTTCGATTATAGAACGGGCGTTATCAATCGCAATGAAGCCAAAAGCCGACAACGAGTCGCGACGAGCCTATTGCCGTGTCCTCACCCAGATAGGCGACGTGAGGGCCAAAGCCCCAATCCAGAGTTTAATAAAAGATGGGCTGAGCACCCAACCCCAGTGGTACGGGAAAACGATTTTTCCTTATATGCTCCAACTTGGCCTGGACCCGAAAGTGGCAAAAAGCGCGGCCTATAACTCCGCGATTTCATTTAATGAACATTTCTTTCCGCCCGAATATATCTATATGAAGGTGGATGACTTTTTATCCAACCCATTATCGGGTTATCAGCTTGCGGGAATACTTCCCGTGCTTTTATGGCATTTCCAGGATAAACCCAATGAAAAAAGGATGACTATCAAACACGCGATAAGGCATATAAGAACCTACGACCCGGACGCGCAAAAAGACGTCATCAAGTCGTTAATAAGTGCCCGATATTGCATGTCCTTGATAACCGAATGCTGGGATGACCTGGCCGACGAGGCCCGCGTGGAAACGGTCAGGCTGATTAGAAATGAAGCTAAATATGCCGATAAGTTTATTTTTTATTGGCCGGAGCCCATACTCCAGTTCATGCCCGAGGGCGCTGAAATCATCAAGTTGCTCCTTGCATGGAAAAATGATAAGGCGCTTGCGTCTCTTTTTAAGGCGATTGCCGCGGCCCCCGCGTATTTCTTTGCGCTTGACGATAAACCCATTATCGAGGCCTGTCATGAAGCGTTGGGCAATAAGTCCCAGCCGTTGAAGCTCGCGGCCCTCTCGGCGCTCTCGGAGCTTGGCTCTAAAGGGTCCATTAAAGTAATCAAAGAAATGGACGACGAAAGACCCAAGGTAAAAGAGGCCGCTAGTAAGGCGTTAGCCGACATTCCCGGAAATCAAGAACGGCGGGCAAAGCAAAAAAAAGAAATACATAAAGTCAAAACGCGAGTTATCAGGCAAAATTTAATTGAATCGACAAGGAGCTTGTTATGGAGGCGATAGAACGGATAATCCACATCCGCTCGGACCTGTCCGATTTTTTAAGCGGCGGTCTTGGCAACCTGGACCGCGCCCGCGTCGAGGAGATAGCCGGCGCCCTTTCAGACCTGAACCTGAAAAAACCCGCCAGGATGGTGTCGGACCTTTTGGAGACGACCGACCCGTCCTCCCGGTTCGAGGGCTTCGTAAAGGTCATCCAGACCCTTCGCCAGGTGGAACTGCGCTCGCTCAAGCCGGCCAGGGATGAGGCGCCCGACCTCGTTCCCCATCCCATGTACGGCGGCTTGTATATCGATCGCTCCCGCCTGCCGGACAAGTTTAGTGACGTTTCCGAGGTCATGTCCCTTCCCGACCGGTTCGTTAGGGACTACGCCCTCTTCAAGTACATGGAGGACGTGGATGACCAAACCATGGCCGAGCAAATGGAATACGTCTGGGGCAACGCGTCGCTGACTCCCATCGTGGCGTCCAAGCTCAGGGACCGGCCCGAGGCCGCGCTGAAGCTTGTAAGTCGCGCCCTGACCATCCATCAAAAGATCGTTTATTACACGGCCATCGAGGTATGCTCGGCCTTGGGGGGAGAAGCGGCCTACAAGGCCATGAAGGAGCTTCCGGCCGAGATGCCGGAGGATTACTTTGAAGAAGTGGACTATGATGCGGTCGCCAGGGAGCACGAGATAAGCGTCGAGCAGGTCATGATGATTTGCGACGCCGAGCGCCGGATAGACGCCTCGGGCTGGGAATGGCTCGGGTACCATTTTCTGAGGAGGGAGGCCGAGGTTTTTCGCCCGGACCTCCTTGGTGAATACGAAAAGAAAATCAAGGTGACCCTCGCCGCCAATGAATCGCATATTAACGACCTGATGGCCTCGTCGTCGAAAAAGCGTTTCCAAGCGGCGGAATACCTCCGCGCCGCCGGCTATCCTGGATTTATCTCCCCCCTGCGGGCCGCCCTGGCCCGCGAAACCGATATAAAGGTGGAGCGTGAACTGATCATAGCCCTTGGGTCAAGCGGGGACTTCGCCATTATTGAGCAGGCCCTGGCGGCGGCTGACCCGGATGATGAAAAACATTACCTGCGCGGAGCCTACGCGGAGGCCCTGGCCAAGCTGGGCGACGTTAGAGGCAAAGGATTTATTCTCGATTCATTCAAGGAGGGCCTGTTCCACGAAATCGAGCAATATGGATTGTCCATTCTGCCCGACTTCATCCGCGCGTGCGTGGATCCCGAGGTGGTCAAGAAAACCGCCACCCTTGGCGTCCTGGGGCGCAGGGGGGTTATCCCCCCCAAGCTGGTTTACAAGGCGGTGGATGAGATCATGACTGAGCCTGTCCCGGCGGAACGCCTCGAGGGCATGCTGTATCTGTTTTCTCAATACTTCCGGAAGGGCCCGCCCCAGGAAGGTCTCGCGATGATTTTGGGTCACGCCTCAAGCCACGCGCGGGCCTATGAACCCGGGGACCAGGTCAGAGTGGTCAAGTCCCTTATAAAGTCCAGACCGATGACGCCGCTTGTCGTGGAGTGCTGGGATGACCTTTGCGAGGAGGCCCGCTTGGAATCCATCAAGCTCCTCAAAGCCGGCGCCAAGGACTTCCTCAAGCTTCAGGAAGGCTCGGCGAAGGACATAGAGGCGATCACTCCCGGCGCGGAGCGAATAGTCGCGCTCTTGTGCGCCTGGAGAAACGACAAGGCAGCCGCGGCCTTGATGAAGGCGGCCGCCTCCACGCCTTCTTATTTTATCGTCATGGGAGACCAGGCCCTGATCGAGCTTTGTATTGACGCCCTTAACTCCGGCGGGCAGGCCCAGGTGATCGCGTCCCTCGGGGCCCTGGCCGAGCTGGCCGCCGAGGAGGCGAAACCCGTAATCGAGGCCCTGGACGTCTCGAAACCCAAGGTCAAATACGCGGTGGAAAAGGCCAAGATAGGCTACGCCTTGAACGAGGAAAGGCGAAAGAAACTTATACCGGAACCGAAGAAAGGCCTCATGAACTGGTTAAAGGATAAATTATGAGCAAACCGTCGGAGTTCACGCGGGAGCAAAAGGACGCGCTGCTCCGGTGGCGTCTGGTCCTGGGCAAAAAAGCTCAGGAGACCGATGAAGGCCTTGCCCTTGGCGGCCTGGGCTCGGCCTGGGACGGCTTGCCCGGACTTCCGGGCCTGTCCGGCGTTGACGATTGCCTGGAGTTCGTTTACGGCGGTGGAGAAAGGAGCGCGGGCCTGGGAAGCGGCTCGCCCTATATCCCCAAGTGGCTCGGAGACCTTCGCGAGTATTTCAGCTCCGACACGGTGGCCCTGGTCCAAAAGGACGCCATCGAGAAACGGGGACTGACCAGACTCCTTTTCGAGCCCGAGACCATGGTCATGCTGGAGAAGAACGTGGAGCTCGTCTCCACCCTGGTGGCCATGAAAAACCTCGTGCCCGACGGGGCCAAACAGGCGGCGCGCGACATTATCAAGGAAGTCGTCGAGGACATTAAGAAGCGCCTGGAAAACGACGCGCGTCAGGCGGTGGTGGGAGCGCTCAGAAGGAACCGCCATTCGCCCCTGGCCGTGGCCAGGAACATCGACTGGAAGCGGACCATCAGCCGGAACCTAAAGAACTACGACAAGGAGCGCAAGGTCATCGTGCCCGACCGTTTCTTCTTTTGGGCCAACGAACTGAAAAAACGCGAGTGGAGCGTGATTATCCTGGTGGACCAGAGCGGCTCCATGGGTCCCTCCGTGGTGTACTCGTCGATCATGGCCGCCATATTCGCGAGCCTGGGCGTTCTTAAAACCCATCTGGTCTTTTTCGACACCGAGATAGCGGACGTAAGCGACATGTTACACGACCCGGTTGACGTCATCTTCGGCGCGCAGCTTGGAGGCGGCACGGACATTGCCCGGGCCGTGGCCTATGGCATGGACAAAATCGAGAGGCCCGACCGGACCATCTTCGTGGTAATCACCGACCTCTACGAGGGTGGAGACCAGGAGACGCTGTTGAATCATTTCGAGCGCCTGGCCGAGAGCAAGGTCACCTGCCTTTGTCTCCTGGCCCTGAATGAAGGAGGGACGCCGGGCTTTAATCACGATTTGGCCAAGCGGACCAGGGCCAGGGGCGTTCATACGTTTGGGTGCACGCCGAAAAAACTCACGGACGTCATGGAAAGGATTCTGTCCGGGAAGCCCTTCGACGACCTGGCCAGGGAGGATATAAAATGAGCGGGGAATCCAAGCCCAAAAAGCTGACCATGGATGAGATCGGGAAAATCACCGATCCGGATTATCTGCGCCGGGGCCTCGAGTATCATGACGGCAAAATGGTGCTCAACCCCGCCAGGCACGGGAACAAGCTCTACGCCGAGGTCAAGGGCGGCGGGAAGAGCAACTACAAGGTAACCATCACCTTCGAGGAAAAAATAAGCGCCAAGTGTACGTGTATCTCCGCCCGCCGGACCGCCTACTGCAAGCACGCCATCGCGGTGATGGTGGGATGGAGCAAAACCCCCGAGGCCTTCGTGGAATCCGAGGCCCCGCCTTTCACCGAGGCGGCCGCGGGCGGAAAAAAGAAGAAGGCGAGCGTGAAAAAGGGCAAGACCGAGACCAGGGAAATCCAGGAGAAGGGAATCGTCGCCATCGAGAACCTCTTGACGGACGCGGCCATGGCAGGCCTTTCCGCCATCACCAGGGAGCGCGTCGAGCTGGTCCGCGAGCTTGCCGAGGAAACCAGGAACTACAAGCTGGTCCGATTATCCGCCGCGCTCCTGAAATTCGCGGACGGGCTTTCCGGGGCGTCCGGCGGGTCGGACTTTTCATTGTCCCGCTACGCCGAGGACATGACCGATATCCTTTTCACGGCCAAGGCTATTCGCAAATACTGGAAGGAAGGCGCGGAGGACGAGAGGGTCCTGGAGGACCTGATCGGAAAGACCTGGCAAAAGAAAAGCCTTCCAATTAAAAAGGGCCTGAAAATGATCGAGGTCGAGTACAAAAGCTATGAAACCCCCGATAACTTCCGCATAGATCAAAGCGTCTTCTTCTGCCTTGGCGACGGCTCCTTCTATTCCGAGAAACAGATACTGCCTCCCCATCTGAAAAATCGCGAGGCCCCCAAGCAAAGCTACGCCGGAAAGGTGATACGCGCGGGAGCGGCTTACTTTTATCCGGGGTATCCTCCCGCCCGGATAAGGATCGAGGAGGTGGAGGAAAACCCGGTGGACGACGAAACCATGGCGACCCTGGAGGGAATGGCCGAGAAAGACTGGGACAAGCTGATAGATGATTACATGGAAGGAAGACGGGACGTCTTCGCTCCCCTCTTCAGGCCGGCGCTGCTTCGCCCCGCCAGGGTCATATGCAAAGAATCGGGGCTCGCGCTGAGCGATTCAAATGGGACTCTCCTTCCCATGCCGCTCTCCTCCGAGCGCTCGGCCGGCCTGTGCCGGGAACTTAGCGGTGGAGAACTTATAACGCTGTTCGGGAATATCGTCGTCGGCGACCTCGGACTTGAATTCGAACTTATGTCAGCCGCGATCGAAAGTTACTCCGGCCCAAGGATTGCGTATTAATATCGACAAGGCGCGCGCGTTTGCCGTCAACGGGGATCAGGCACGCTATGAAAGAAAAGATTGAGGAGGAATGAGATGGGTATAGATTATCGTATCTACTCGGCGTCTGAAGCGGAGTTGGAGAAAGTGGTCAAAGGAGAACAAGACATTTATGAATGGTTTCATGAATGGAGAAACCGCCGTGACAAGGAGGATGAGATCGACCTGGACAAGGACGGATGCATAGCTTATGAAGTGGTGCGTAACGTTGCCGAGCTTTTCAATATCAAGGCGCTCGACGGTTTTCCCCATAAGGGCTCAATACCGTTGGAAGAATACAACGCGTTGAGACCTGAAAAGGTCCGGGAACTGGCCGCTTGTCTCGCCGGGCTCGGCCGGAAGGAATTCGATAGAGGTTTTGCCGCGGCCGATAAGCGTGATGACGATTATTATTTCACCGAGGAAGGAAGTGAGGACTTCTATAGATGTTTTTATCGGCCCATGATAGATTTTTACCTGAGGGCCGCCGAGCGGGGCAAAGCCATATTGATGTTTCCCTGAAACACGGCGAGGTAGCCATGAATGAGCGAGTCAGTGAGAAAATAAATGGGTATTGATTATGAATTGTATATCATTTCCATGGAAGAATTCGATAAGATTATGGCCGATCCGGATGATTGGAAGGTATATGGTGAGATTTACCGGGAAAAATGGAGCACGGAATCGCATCTCGACATGGTAAGAGTTATGGCCCGGACCATGTTCGACGTAATGAACAACTTAAGCGAGTTGTATGGCCTCGATGCCTTAAAGGATTTCCCCCATTTCAAGGAACGAGTCCTTTTGGATAAGGAAAGCTGCAATTCTTTCTATAAGCCGGACAAGGTCCAGGCGGTGGCGGAAGACCTGAAGCGGGTCACAAGGAACCAGTTCGACAAGGCCTACGCGGACGCCGATAAATTCTTTGACGATGACTACACCGAGCAAGGGCGGGAACGTTTCTTTAAATTGTTTTTTTCCGAAGCGGTCCAGTTATTCAAAAGGGCCGCGGAAAAGGAAGCGGGCGTTATATATTTCCGCGGCTGACGATTCTCCCGTTCGGCGTCCGAGTTTCACTCCGGCTTTAAATAGCCTTTTATCAGCCGCCCGATCGTCACGAGCCGTTATGGACAAGCCCCATTTGGAGTTGTTTGAAACGGTCGGCGCCTTGGGAGACATGAAGGGCGAGCCGGCCCTTGAACATGCCATATGAGGGATTGAACGAAAAGATGGCGATGAAAAGCCGGGAGAGTCCATTCTTCCTCACCTTGTAAAGAAGATAGCCGCGACCTTCGCGAACGCGACCGCTGAGGAATTCGCGCGGGTCCACGAAAAACATGGCCCCAAGGAGTATGAACTGGACAATGACCATCGCGCTTCCTATCTTGATGATCTTTCGAAACGCCGCCGAAAAAGGTCCCCGTATTATATCTGTGATGGAGTGAGGAAGTATCTCAGGCGAAAAGGAAACGGACCGACGCTAAGCCAAAAGTAAGGAGCGAGGCAATGGGTATTGAACACGATTTGTATATCATTTCAATGGAAGAATTCGACAAGATGATGGCCGATCCGGATGATTGGGACGTATATGGTGAGATTGTCGAGATCAAACGGAATACTGAATTGCACCTTGACATGGGCAAAAGTTCCGCCCTGACGCTGTTTTGCGTAATGGAAAATTTAAGCGAGTTGTATGGCCTCGACTCCTTGAAGGATTTCCCCTATTTCAAGGAACGGGTGCTTATGGATAAGGAGCACTACCATTCTTTCTATAAGCCGGACAAGGTCCAAGCGGCGGCGGAAGACCTGAAGCGGGTGAACGGGAAACGGTTCGACAAGGCCTACGCGGGCGCCGATAAATTCCATGACGACGATTACACCGAGGAAGGGCGCGAACGTTTCTTTGAATACGATTTTTCCGGAGCGGTCGAGTTTTTCAAAATGGCCGCCGAAAAGGGAGCGGGCGTCATGTACACCTCGGGATGATGCTCCACTTAGCGTCCGCGACTCATGCCGGTTTTAAATATCCTTTTATCAGCCGCCAGATCATGACGTCCCGGTTGTGTTTTTCGTCGCGGGTACGTATGGCCAGGATCGGCTCGGAGGGGTGGAAGCTTATTCCCACTCCCGGCCAATTGGCCACATAACCGGGAATCGGGGGGAGGGGCTCGAAGTTTTCGCATTCCCACGTCAGGACCTCGTCACCCTTGTCGGGGTTCGATCGGTCACGCGAACCCGCCGCGAGGAACCCGCCGTCCGAAGAAACGGCCGCGGTCCTTAACGTCACGTTCTCCAGTTCGATATTCCTGATACAGTCTCCCGATTCAACGTCCAGAATTTTTATCGCGCCCTTGCTCGAGCAAAAGGCCAACCTCTTGCCGTCCGGAAACCAGTGCAGACAGTTCTCGCCCCTCGCGTGTCCTTTCAGTTTACATATTTGCTCGCCGGTCTTCGCGTCCCAAAGCCTCGCGTCCACCTCCTGGGAACAAGACGCGATCGTCGCGCCATCGGGCGACCACTTGACGCATAACGGACCGTCCAGGTGACCTTCCAACTCGCCAAAAAGCTCGCCGCTCAGGGGGGCCTTCAACTTGACGCAGGCGTCTTTATGGACGCAGGCAATAACCTTCCCGTCGGGCGACCACTCGATCTCATCAACGCCCTGATGACGGGCGACCGTCTCGCCCGACGCGACGTCATATATGTGGAGACTTTCCGCCTTGAAGTCGGACCCGACGGCCGAGGCGGCCACGTATTTTCCGTCCGGGCTCCATTCGACCCATCCTATGGAATCCGCCCAACTGGCGCCCTCCCGCTCGAGGAATCGAACCAGTCCTCCGATCTCGCAGTCCCAGATACCCACCCTCGCGTCACCCGAGGCCGTTGCCAGCATGACGCCGTCGGGCGACCAGGAAATGGCGTTCACCCGGGTCCCCGGGGAGAAGAAGACGCCGTCCGGCTCCCATCCGGTCGCGCTTTTATAATTGCCGTGATCGGCCAGGGTCTTGATCAGCTTATGCCGAATATTCTTTCTTCCTTTGTCAGCGGTCATAGTTTGCTCCCGATCGAGTTAAGCAAGCGGCTTGTCATGAGATAATATAGCCCATCCCGTCGCCGCCGTCAGCCGCCTTTATGAACAGGTCCATCATGGGACGGAAGTAATCGTCATAGAGCTGCCGTCCATCGTTTTCCAAAAGGAACCCATAACTGTGTGGGTCGGCGGTCAATATGGCCTTCTTGTACATGTCGATCGTGATTTTTTTAAAAGCCGCCGCGACCTCCTGGACTTTTTCCGGGCTGAAATAGTAACCGTCGTTCTTGACATGGATGAAGTCCACGTGGGTAAACAACACAAGCGGTCCCAATCCATACAGTTCGCCTATCTCGTGCGCCACGTTGAAGGCCACGTCTCCGTACTTGTAAAGGTCGACTTTACGTTCTTCAGGTATGGGGTAAGTGCCCTCCAGATATACAACGGGCTTTTCTCCATCGTATCCCTCGGTGACCTGGTCCTCACTGACCCTGTAGAACATGTAGGTTATTGACATCTACAATCCCTCGTTAGCAGTATAGTTTATCGAGGAGCATCTTCCAAAGTCCCATATTGCACGGCCTCCGAATATTTTCACTCTCCCCAGCGAGCATACCGCCTGGACAAATCCGTTATGGTTAGGGTGAGTTCGAATCCCTGATATAAAAGGACTAAATCTTTCTGTCCAACGTCCGGTACCGCGCGGCCTCGGATAGGTGGGCGACCTGGATATCCTCGGCGCCCTCGAGGTCGGCGATGGTGCGGGCGACTTTGAGGACGCGGGAGTGGGCGCGGGCGGACATGCCGAGCTTGTCGACGCACCGCTGCAATAGCGCGTGTTCGGCGTCGTCCACTTTGCAGTAGGTCCGTATCTGCCTCGAGGCCATCTCGGCGTTGCACCTGGCCCGGGAGCGGGCGAAGCGATTCTTCTGGACGTTCCGGGCCGCGTTGACCCTGGCCCGAACCGACTCGGAGGGCTCGCCGCCTCGCTCGTCCGACAGCTCGCGATAGTTGACGGCCGGGACCTCGACGTGGAGGTCCACCCGGTCGAGCAGAGGCCCCGAGACGCGCGAGTGGTAGCTCCCGATCCGGCGGGTCGAGCGGGGGAAATCGCTCTGCTAAGATATTGAAAGAATTTAAAGATTACTTCGATTCGATTTCGCAAGATGAGCCGTAAAGTATCTTGAATATGAAACTTGCCCCGCTCGAGATTAATGGAAACCTTGATGGCCTCCAATTGAAGATCATTTGGCAATGAGGTCGTTGCACGAATTTGTTCAACGAAAACATTACGGTTATTCTGGTTTTGAGGGTAATATATATTAGAGACTGAATGAACCCAACGGCTGGGGCCAAATTTGTGAACGCGTGGTTAGTCGGATCAATTAATAAAAAAGATTGAACTCGGGGTTTTTCATGAATGAAATAAAACCAGTGGTATGTAGCATGTGCGACCTCGCCTGCACTCTGGAGGCCCACGTGAAGGACGGGAAGCTGGATCGATTGGCCGGCTTCAAGGATCATCCGCTCTGGCCGAACGTATTCTGTATTAAACCCGCGAACGCGCAAGACTGGTTTTATAATAAACATCGTCTTCAGCATCCAATGAAGAGGAAAGGAAAAAGGGGCGCTGATAATTGGACCCGGGTAAGCTGGGAGCAGGCGCTCGACGAAATTTCTGAACGCCTGAAAAAGATAGTTGACGAGCATGGACCTGAATCCTTCGCCTGCGCGACCTCGGAACATAACTGCCAGGTAGCGAGCGGCGCGACGCGTCGTTTTATGAATCTTCTGGGAAGTCCGAATTACATCAGTGGGACCTCGATGTGCATGGGAAATACGGCCGCCGTCAACGGCATGACCTATGGGGGGTATCCTTTCTCGGATTTTGAACATACCCGCTGCATCGTGTATTTCGGGCATAATCCCAAGCCGAACGTCTGGGCCGGGGAATATAAGCGGCTCAAGGCCGCCCTTGACCGGGGCGCGAAACTGATCGTCATGGACCCACGTAAAAGCCACTCCGCGAAAATGGCCCACCTGCACCTTCAGCTAAGGGCGGGCACGGACGCCGCGATGTCTCTGGGATGGTTGAACGTGATCGTCTCGGAGGAGCTTTATGATAAACGATTTGTCTCGGAGTGGTGTACCGGTTTTGATGATTTAAAGAAACGGGTGGAGGAGTATCCGCCCCCGCGCGTGGAAAAAATAACGGGCGTTTCCAAAGACCTAATACGTGAAGCCGCCATAATGTACGCCACGAATACCCCGGGAGTCATCCCCTGGACGTGCATCACCGACCAGCAGAAAAACAGCACCTCCGCGCTTCGTTGCCAGGCCATTTTGAGAGCATTGACCGGAAACCTCAACGCTCCGGGAGGCGACGTTATCCTTTCGCCCAACCCGTTGATAATCTCCGAGTCGGAACTGGAACTTCACGAAGTACTTCCCCAGGATAAAAAAGACCTGCAACTCGGCGCACAGGCTCACCCGGTAATGACTTACCGCGGCCAGAAGGCGCTTAACGATCCTCGTGGCAAAGTTTTCGGCATGCCATATATCAACATCTGCAAAGGACAATACATGGCCCATCCACCCGCGGTATTCAGGGCCATGCGAGAAGGCGATCCCTATCCTGTAAAAGCCTTTTTCTCCGTTGCCAACAACACGCTCATGCAGTTCGCCAACCAGCGGGGCATTTATGAAGCGCTCAACAATCTCGACTTGTTCGTGGTCAATGAAATATTCATGACGCCCACCGCGCAACTGGCCGATTACGTGCTTCCTGGAGACAGCTTCCTGGAACGTGACGCTCTATACGGGGCGTGGGACTGGGTCAGCAGTTACATGGTTTCCCGGAAAGCCATTGATCCCCCCGGTGAATGCAGGGACGTTTATTACTTCTGGCGCGAGATCGCTGTTCGTATGGGGATGGAGGAGCGCTTCCCCTGGAAGAACCTTGAGGAACTCTACGATTACAGGGTTCACAAAACAGGTTTGACCTGGAAACAGTTGTCCGATAATTTCCCCTTGTTTCCCTCTGTGCCGCCAACTGCGGCTAAATTCGCGCCCCTTGTTTTAAAAACGCTGAATGGAATGGGCCTACTCGGGAAAATTCAATCCCTGGCCACGTCCGTGATGCGAGGCAAGAGAAAAAAATGGGAAACCTTCGAGCGCGCCGGCGACAGGAAGCGAGCGGAAAAATATCTGGACAAGGCTTCCTTCGCGCCGTATCCCCACAAGAAGCTCGGCTTTGCCACTCCCAGCGGAAAGGTCGAGTTATCTTCCAGCATCCTCGCGGACCTCGGATTCGATCCGCTGCCTTATTGGTCGGATATTGATGATACCGGCGACCCCTCCACCGATGAGTTCCCCTTGCAACTCTTTATCGGTTTGCGTGAGGACGGATATTTCAACACCGTGGGACGCCATGTCGATAAATTGCGGGAGCGCAATCCCGAGCCGCGGGCCATTTTGCACGCCGAGACCGCGCGCAAGTTCGGAATCGAGGACGGCGCCTGGATTTATGTCGAAACCAGTTGGGGCAAGGTGCAGATGAAGGCTAAATTAAGCGATGACATTCTGCCGGACCTTGTCAGGGTGCCCCATGGATGGTGGAAACCGGAAGAGGCCAAGGGCGAGCCGGGACTTTCCGGCGCATGGAAATATTCCGACGGCATCCTCCTCGATGATAACCCCGCCCACCTGGACCCCGAGCAGGGACTGCCGGATTTGCGCGGCGGCAGAAGATGTCGAGTGCGCCTGATGGAACAGTAAGGACAATTTTCATAGGAATTACTTTTCTTGCGGAAATAAAGTTGTGAATAAAAATGACGTCTGAAGAAATTTTATGCGGCAACATTGGAAATCGGCCAAGATTCGGGGAGAGATCATAGATTTCCAGAACCTTGGATAACCGACCTTACATTTTCCTGTCCAGCGTTCTGTATTGCACGGCCTCCGACAAATGGGCGACCTGAATGCTTTCTGAGGCTTCGAGGTCGGCGATGGTGCGGGCGACTTTGAGAATCCTGGAGTGGGCGCGGGCGCTCATGCCCAGGCGGTCCACGCATTTCTGGAGGAGGGCGTGTCCGGCGTCGTCCACTTTGCAGTAGGTCCGTATCTGCCTCGAGGCCATCTCGGCGTTGCACCTGGCCCGGGAGCGGGCGAAGCGATTCTTCTGGACGTTCCGGGCCGCGTTGACCCTGGCCCGAACCGACTCGGAGGGCTCGCCGCCTCGCTCGTCCGACAGCTCGCGATAGTTGACGGCCGGGACCTCGACGTGGAGGTCCACCCGGTCGAGGAGAGGCCCCGAGATGCGCGAGCGGTAGTTCTCGATCTGGCGGGTCGAGCAGGTGCAAGAGTGTTTCGGGTCCCCCAGATATCCGCAGGGACAGGGGTTCATGGCGGCCACCAGCATGAAGCGGGAGGGATAGGTGATCGAGGCCACGGCCCGGCTGATGGTAACCAGGCCGTCCTCGAGCGGCTGCCGCATCACCTCGAGCACCTGCTTTTTGAACTCGGGAAGCTCGTCCAGGAAAAGGACGCCGTTGTGGGCGAGGCTTATCTCTCCCGGCTTGGGTATCTGTCCGCCCCCGATCAGGCCCGCGTCCGAGATGGTATGGTGGGGCGACCGAAAGGCCCTGGTGGCGATAAAGGGCTTGTCCTTCGAGAGGCGCCCGGCCACCGAGTAAATCTTGGTCGTCTCGAGTGATTCCTCGAAGGACAGGTCGGGCAGGATGGTGGGCAGCCTCTTGGAGAGCATGGTCTTGCCCGAGCCGGGAGGACCTATCATAAGAAGGTTGTGCCCTCCCGCCGCGGCTATCTCGAGCGCCCTTTTGGCGTGCTCCTGACCCCGCACGTCCGCGAGGTCGTGCTCGTAAACCCGCGAGGAATCGAACAGGGCGTCCACGTCCACCTTGGCCGGCTCGATTTGTGTCTCACCCCGGAAAAAACCCACCGCCTGGGCCAGGGTCGCGACCGGATATACGGCCAGGCCGCCTACCACCGCCGCCTCGCTCGCGTTCTCATGCGGGACTAAAAGGCCCTTGACGTTTCTTTTCTTCGCCTCCACCGCCGCGGGCAACACCCCGGGAATGGAGCGAACCACGCCGTCAAGCGCCAGCTCGCCCAGCACCCAATAATCATGGAGGGCCGAGGCGTCGATCATGCCGTAGGCCCCCAAAACCCCGAGGGCGATGGGCAGGTCGTAGGAGGCCCCTTCCTTCTTGACGTCGGCGGGCGCCAGATTGGCCGCAATCTGAAAGGAGGTGGGGAAAGGATACTCGCTGTTGGTGATGGCCGAGCGCACGCGGATGCGGCTTTCCTTTACCGCCGCGTCGGGCAGGCCGACGAGCTGGAACAGGAAGTTGCCCGGTACCAGGTCAACCTCGACGTCCACGGGAATGGCGTCCACCCCTAGGACCGCCGCGCTCTGGACCCGGCTCAGCACGATTTGTATTCCTTGCTCAATATTTCCAACCCATACTAATACTTATCACTTTCAGCCGCGTTTGCCAAACGCCCAAAACTTTGGCCGCCGCCTCGGCTTTTCCCGTCCTTGTTAAGGGGGACTCTTCTGGTATGATCTTGGAAATGGACTTGAATGAAAAAATTGAGTCTATACCCGTCCGCCACCGGGCCGCGCTCACCTCGGCCGGACTGGCGGCCGTGTTTCTGTCCCTCGTGGCCTGGATATTCCACTACGGAGCGACGCTCATTAACGACGAATACGCGGCCATCGACTATATTTACCGCGTTATGGACCAGGGCTTTTTCCCCACGCCTCACAAGCTGCATAAGCCCTTGTCCCTCGTCATGGGCCTCGCCTCGCGAGTAACCGAGTCGCCTTTGGGCTACGAGATACTCGTGGCGGCCTTCGCGGCCGTCTTCGTCTTTTTTCTTTACCTGGCCGCTAAAGAGACGATCGGGAAATGGCCCGCCCTGGCCGCCGCCATGGCCGTCGCCGCTCATCCCGACCTCATGTACTACTCATGCCGGGGATCGACCATCCTGCCTTTTTGCGCGCTTTGTTTCGCGGGGCTTTACGCCGCTATATTAAAGGACAAAATTCCGCGGGCGCTTTTTATTTACGCCGTCTGTTTTTTTCTGGCCGGACTGATACGCCCGGAGGCGTGGCTGTTCGGCGGTCCTCCCGTCATCTGGTGGTGGCCGGGCCTCAAGGACAAAAAGGGACTCATCCGTCTTTTCGCGGCCCTTTGCATTATCGGCATGGGCCCGGTCATCTGGTTCGGCAAGGACCTCCTGATCAACGGCGACTTAATGCACGGCATCCACGTGGCCACCAGGGACAAGGCGGTGGGAACGGGCGCGCCTTTCACGGCGCTGACCACGCTGAACTTCTTCCGGGTAAGGATACCCAACAAGATTTCCTGGCCCTTGGCGTGGGCGGGCCTGGCGGGAGCGGCCTGGTTTTTCCTGGACCTCTGCCGGGAAAGCGGAGGTGGGCTGAAGGGCGCGGCCAAGGCCGTCCTCCACCCCTTCATCGTCTCGCCCATCGTGGTCAGCTTCTACGTGTGGCTTATCGTCTATATGGGCGTTTATCCGGTCCAGCGTTACTGGTATTTCGACGCCGTCTTCGCCGTTATTTTCGCGGCCTACCTGGCCGGCAGGCTGCTTCCTCTCGTTTCGGCCGGGTATCCGGCGGCCTTGAAAATGGTCGTGATCGCCGCCTCCCTGGCCGGCGCCTTCTCCTTCGCCGTTTCCGGCCCCCGGGCGAGCGACCAGGACGGCTACTGGCTTCTCGCGGTGGCCGGGTTCTTCAGCCTTTTCCTGGCCTCCGCCATGCTCTGGGGCAGGGAAGCCGTCACAAGGTACAAGGAGTTTTCAATCGTCGCCCTGCTCGTGGTCATGGCCGGGTCCTATCTGGCTTTCCTCGGCATCCTTTACCCCAAGCTTTACACGGAACTTGAAGAGGAGGCCAAAGTGCAAAAAGAGATCACCCGAACGGCCACGTTCCTTATGAACGAGATACCGCCGGGGCGCGGCGACAGGGTCCTCATCCCCAGCCGTCGCAACGAGCAGCTCAACTGGGAGTTCAGGGACCGGGAGATACCGGACGTGGTCATGTTCCGGGAGGCCTTTTATCTTAACGAGTTCAAGGGGGTTGATTTCCTCGACCTTCATCCCGACTGGATCGTCTACATCGACAAGGACTATCAGTTTTGGGGACCGGACAAGATGTTCAAATGGCTCTCGGTGCAGGACCACGCGAATCTGGGCGGAGTCAAGATCGACCTCGCCACCGAACTGGACCGGGTCAGGGTGTTCTCGGTCGATTACCCGCCGGGTCATCCGGCCAAGGCCCCTCTTCCCCCGATTCCATGAGCCTGATTTTCCACCCTCGCCGGCAAAGATTATAATAAGACCGGCTATCGTCATTCACCCAACGAAGAAAAAGGAGACGGAGGATGTCCAAAAAGTTTATCGCTTTTGTAATTCTTATACTGGCGGCCGCCGCCATGGCCAGGGGCGACGCGCCCGATCCCCGGGCGATACTCGATAAGACCCTTGCCCGCGAGTACAAGGACATGAACATGAAGGTCCACCTGGTCAAGATCAGCAAAAGCGGCAAGGAGCGCCCCATGGACCTCGAGGTGTGGCTGAAGAAGACGGACGAGGTGACCAAGACCCTGGCCGAGTTCACGGCCCCGGCCGAGGTGGCGGGCATGAGGAGCCTGTCGTGGGACTACGCCGACCCCGAGAAAAAGTCGGACCGCTGGTTCAAGCTGGCGGGCATGCCCTACACTAAATGCGTGGGCAAGGCCTGCTCGAGGATGGAGGAGCGTTTCGGGTTCTCGATGGATATTTTCGCCCTTGACGTCAACGACGCGGATCACGCCCTCCTCGGGGAGGACGAGGTTAACGGCTCCCCCTGCTACAAGATCGAGAGCGTGGCCAAGGACAAGGACAACGCCAACGGCGTCCGCTTCGTCACCCTGGTGGACAAGGAAAAGCTGGTGGCCCACAAGATCGAGTCCTTTGACAAGGACGGGAACGCCCTGGCCGTCTCGACCTTCACGGAGTTCAAGACGCTGGGAAACCACTGGTGGGAGACCAAGGGAGAGCTGGACAAGCTCGACTCGGGCAAGAAGCTCAGGTTCGAGATATCGGAGACCAAGGTGGACGAGGGGATAGACGACGCTATGTTCGAGCCGCCCAAGATTTTCTCGGTGGAGGAAAATGAATGACCGGAATACCGGCGCCGGGCGGTCGGGTAAGTCTTCTCTGACCCGCCCTCTCCTCCTCGCGGGCCTGGGCCTTATCATGGCCGCGTCGTTCCATTGCCGCGACAAGGAGAAAACTTCCGCCGCGCCAAAACGGATCAAGGTGCAAAGGGGGCCGCTCGAGCTTTTCATCTCGGCCCCCGGACGCGTGGTCCCCCGCCGCCAGGTGACGATCAAGACCAGGGCCGCCGGCGAGGTCGCCGAAATACTCGTCAAGGCGGGAGACTCGGTTTCAATGGGATCGATACTCCTTCGTCTCGATCCCGAGGCGGAGAAGGCAAGGCTGGCCAAAACCGAGGCCGAGTACAAGGCGGCCGAGGCCCTGGTCAGACAAGAGCGCGTGAAGCTGGCCCAGGAGCGGGACAACCTGAGCCGGGCCCAGTCTCTTTTTGATGACGGCCTTATAAGCCGGGCCGATTACGACGCGATAAGGCGAAGTCGCTCGCTGGCTCGGGACAACCTCGAGATAGCCCGAAGCCGCGAGGCGGCGACCGCTCGCGACCTTGACGAGGCTCGAGACCGCTTCTCCTATACCGAGGTCAAGTCTCCCTTGACCGGTATAGTCATCGGCCTCTCGGTCGAGAAAGGCCAGGTGGTGACCTCGGGCACCAGCGGCCTCGATTCCGGGACCCCCCTCATGACCGTGGCCGACCTTTCGTCTCTCTTGGTCGAGGCGTATATCGAGGAATCGGACGTGGCCGGCGTGAAAAGCGGCCAGGCGGCCCGCGTGACGGTGGACGCCTTCCCGGGCCTTCTTCTCGCGGGAGAGGTGAAAGAGGTCTCGCCCCAGGCTGAAAAGGACGGCTCGATTACGGTGGTGCGGGCGCTCATAGCCATCAGGGACGACTGGCCCGATTCCCTCCGGCCCGGCATGAGCGCGTCCGTCGAGATCGTGACCCACGAGGTGGAGGACGCCCTGCTCGCTCCCGTTTCGGCCATACTCGAGAGAAGGGGCAAACCCGGGGCCGTGGTGATAAGGGACGGCGCCACCGCCTGGCGGGAGGTAACCCTGGGTCCGGGCGACTGGGAGAAGGTGACCATCGAGTCGGGACTGACGGCCGGAGACTATGTAACGCTTCCGCCCGAGGCTATCGGGCCTTATGGTTATTGATGGCTATGGACTTCCATAATACAAAGGTCTTATCCGTGCCGCTGGATTCCATTGACGACTCGAGGCGGCTTTTCCGGACTTCCATGTGCCGGGATGAAAAGCCGCTTATAAGGTCGATCGAGACGGCGGGGATACTGTGCCCGGTGATCGTGAGAACCCTCGGGAACTCGGACCGCCGAGAGCTTGTTCACGGACACCGCCGAGTCGCGGCCGCGCGGGAGTTGGGGCTTGCATCCATTCCCGCGGCGGAACTGACGGGCGAAGAGGCCGATGACTCCCGGGCTTTCGACCTGGCCTTCTGGGACAACTGCGTCACCAGGGGCTTCAACCTTGCCGAGGCCTCGATGGCGGTCCGTAGCCTGATCCTGATCCGGGGCAAGGACGATCAATCCATCATCAAGACATATCTGCCCGCCATGGGGTTCCAGCCCTCGAAAAAGGTGCTCGACAATCTGGCCGCGCTTATCGAGCTTTCCCCCGGATGGCTCGAATATTTTATCGAGCGGGGCGTGTCGCTTAAGGTTGCCGGACAGATACTTAAGCTCCCCGAGGATGACGCGGGGGCCCTGTTTATGCTGGTCCAGTCCATCCGGCCCAACCAGAACCATCTTCGCGAGCTGGTTCTCCTCCTGGCCGAGGTGGCGGCGCGGGAAAAGCTCTCGACGCGGGGATTGATCGAGACTAAAGAAATCTCGGACCTTGTGGACCCGTCATGGGCCGACGCGAGGGCCCGGCACGACGCGGTCATGTCGCATCTCCGGAAAAGGAGAAACCCCGAGCTTGCGAGGTTCGACACCGGGGCCCGAGAACTGGCCGATCGATCGGGCCTTCCCTCCTCGGTCAGCATGAATACCCCGGCCCTGACCGACAAGCCCGTTCTTCGCTTTTCCCTCGAGTTAGCCTCGACAAGCGACGCGGCGTCCGCGGCCAAGGCCCTTTCGGACGAGGACTTTCTCGCACGTCTTCAAGAGTTTCTCGACGAGTGGAGCTGATGATCGAGCGGGTGTACATCAGTGAGGAGGCCGCCGCCCTTGATCGGTCTCGAACGGTGGCTGATGCCTTCGAGGCCGCCGGGGCGAAAATATTCGAGGGCCGTCCGGACCCCTCCGAGCTGGAAGGACGGTCCCTTGGCAAGAAGGCCCTTACCCTCGAGGTCTTCAAGGGCCCGTTTTATAAGCCCTGCCCTTGCTCGCGAGGAGTCTTCGGCTGCGGCTATAAAATTATTTCACCACTTATCGGCTGCCCTTTCGACTGCTCCTATTGCGTGCTGAGGGAATATCTTAACGCGCCCACCATCGTGGCCTACGTGAACTACGAGGACATGCTCCTACGGCTCGAGCGGGAATTAGCACGACGGGGACCCGGACTTATCCGGGTGGGCACGGGAGAGCTTGGCGACAGCCTGGGCCTCGAGCCCGAGCTTGGCGTGGCCCAGACCTTGGTCTCCTTTTTCGCCGACAAGAAAAACGCGCTGTTCGAGCTGAAGACCAAGAGCGACCGCGTGTCCTCCCTTTTAAAACTGGATCACGGCGGCCGGACTGTCATAGGCTTTTCCATCGGTCCCTCCCTGGTCGCCGAGGAGGAGGAAACGGGGTCAGCCCCCTTGTCCAAAAGGATCGAGGCCGCGTCTCTCTCGGCCCGGTCGGGCTATAAGACGGCCTTCCATTTCGACCCGATCATTGACCTCGATCCCCTGGCCGAGCCCGAGGAGTCGGTCGCCCCCTACCTGGAGCCGGTCCGGATGATTTACGAGAGCGTCCCGCCCTCCTCGATCGCATGGATCAGCCTCGGCGCCCTCCGTTTCAGCCGCGGCCTTTATAGCGCGATCCGGGAGAGGGTCCCCGGCGGAAGGCTGGCCATGGGAGAGTTTTATCCCGGCTTCGACGGCAAGGCGCGCTATACGAGAATAAGAAGAAGACGCATGCTGGCGGCCGCGGCCGGGATGATTCTCGAGCGCCACCGCGACGCGCCCCTCTACCTTTGCATGGAGGACGCGGAGATGGTCGAAAAAGTCCTGGGCCGCGCCAGGCTTCCCTTTGACCCTCTGAGGCAAGGATAAGTAGCTGGGGTGAACACTCGAGTTCCCGCCGCGTGGCCGTTCAGGTTTTTTGGCCCGTCCAGTTTCGCGGAAACCGCGCGGGTCCCGCGCGGCGGGATGGGTACAGGTTCCCGCATCTCTCGTGACCACGTCTTTTCACCGTTCTCCTTCATACGTATCCCACGAAAAAATCGAGATGGGGGCCGAAAATGTCCGAATGGGCCAACTCGGCCGAGGCCGGCGACGTAGGCAGGCCAAAGGTTGACGATTAAGGCGGGCGGAGAAGGGGTTGTCGAGCTAACTCGGGGCCGCGAGTTCGAGGATGTTAAGCCTCGCCGACAGAGGTAACGGAAACGAAGGATGGCCCTCGGCCAGGCGCGCTTTCAGACGGCGGGAGCCGCTCGCCACCCGGCCGGGCAAGTTGATCAGGTGGAAGCGGACGGCCTTCATCCGCCGGCGCCGAAAGCCTTGGCCGAGCGCCAGGCCCTTCATGGCCGCGTTAAGGTTGTAGGCCAGGATCATGAACATCCACCAGGCCGCGTTCTCGCCGAAATCGCCGGAGGGGAGTTTGCCCCCGGCCAGGTCGCCTTTCATCACCGAGCGCGCCTGCTCGCCTCGAGCGCCAACGTGACGGTCGAGAGACTCGCGAAGGCCGAACGCCTCGAAAAGATCAAGGTAGACCGGAAGCCCCGCATGGGAAGTCGAGCCCTCGTCAACTTTTGCCTACTCGTAATGGAAAGGAAGAACGCCTTGTGTCATAATGGTTTCACCTCCTTAGTGATGGTTATTGTGATTGATAACATTATAACGTCCCGTTCTCACGGGACTAACGAGGTTTTTTATTTTTTAGGCGGTGGGTTAGGGGGAAAAGTAACGATTATTATTGGAATAGGGACCGATCAGACGTCTATGGCCGTCGGCATGCCCTCGCAGGTCACCTCGATGACCGTCTCCCCGCCGGGGTTCACGCCGGTGGTCACGTAAACTATCCGGCCGCCCCCCCTGTCCACCTCCGTTACGCGAGCGGTAAAGGTGATCTCCTCCCCCACGTAGACGGGCCTAAGAAATCTCGCGTTGGCGCCAAGGGCGAGGATGGCGGGACCGGGGAAGAAATCCCCTCCAAAGTGAGTGAAAGCCGAGGCCACCAGCATGCCGTGCACGATGGGCTTTTTGAATCTGCCCTTTTCGGCGAAACCCGGATGCAGGTGGTAGGGGTTATGGTCCCAGGTCAGGTCGGCGAAGGCCTTGACCTCATCGGCCGTGAATATCCTGGTAAAGACGGCCTCCTGGCCGACCTCGATCTCGTCTATCGATCGTCCTATAACGGTCATTTTACCAGTTCGCCCGGCGGGCCATGACGAGCATTATTCAACCTCGCCAAAACGGACCGAGCGAGGACCGGCCAGAAGGTAATAAACGAACAGGACCGTGAAAAGAGAGTCTCCCGAGGCCGCGAAAACGGCGAACCAGGTGGCCTTGCCGATATGGAAAAGATAGAACCAGTTCACGGCCACCACCGTCTTGCCGATGATCCCCATCACGATTATGCCCCATTGCCTGGCCGGATCCAGGGCGATGATCAAGTAGCCGATCCCAAAGAAAAGCACGGCCCACCAAAGGCCGCGATTGAGAAATAAAGTCATGTAATCGGCGCCGGCCAAGCCGTAGAAAAGCCTCAAGTTTATCTCGGGAAAAATTATCGCCGGTATCGAGCCCAGAAGGTTCCACAGAGCGGCCACGAGAAAGAAACGCCGCCAACCCTCATACGACCATTGGGCCGGGTTCGGGTTTTTGCCATTCGATTCCATGGGGAGTATCTTATATCAACGCGATCGCCGAATCAAAGCCCGGTGATCGGACCGGAGAGTAATCATGAAAGCAATTTTTAAGGTCGTTCTTCTCTTCGTCGTAGTGATAATGGCCTTGCCCGCGGCTTCTTACGCCCTTCCACAGGGCGACCTTCTCGACGGCGTCGCTCCCGGAACGGACGGCATGATCGACGTGGTGACCGTTTTCGCCCACCCCGACGACGAGGTCGTCTACGGCGGCGGAACGCTTATCAAGCTCAGCCGCGACCCTCGCGTGAGGATTCACGTGGTTTGCCTCACCTTGGGCGACATGAGCGAGGCCAAGGACAGGCTTAAGATAACGCCCGAGCTACTCGGCCGGATTCGGACTCAAGAGCTCGAGACGGCGGCCTCGGTGTACGGCGCGGCTGACGTGGTCCAACTCGGCTATCGCGACCAGGGACTCGAGTCCGCCGACCCGAGGGAACTCGCCTCCAGGATCGAAGAACAACTGGATGAATTCGGCGCCGAAATCGTGATCACCCACGACCCTCTCGGGATTACCGGCCACCCGGACCACGTCGCGTGCAGCGCGGCGGCGAAAGAGGCCTTTTCCTCGAGCCGGGCGCGAAGACTCTATTACGTCACCTATCCGAGGCGCCTTTACTGGTTTACTCCCATCCTGGCCTCGGGCGGCAAAAGGCCGGACCCGGAGTATCCCCGGTTCAAGGTCAACGTGGCCAAGGAACGCAAACTTAAAAAAATGGCCATGTACGCCCATGCCAGCCAGAAGCATTTCTCCGGGGTGGGCGCGGCCATGACCGTAACGGCCGCCTTCAGGTGGGAATGGTTCGCCCTGGCCGAGGAAAAGGATTGAACCTTTTTCACCAAGAGGGGCCGGCGGACATACTTTTGACCGATTTTGATGAAGTTGAATTCCGGGGCCGAGTCATACCAGAGAGGACCAAAAGGCACGAGCCGAGTCGTTCCCATTGTATTTAATCCAGAATAACCGTATATTGTCCTTGTAGGAGCTTCTTGCAAAAGTCCTTTTCTTTGCGGCATAGCCGCTTTGGAGTGCGGTCGCTTGAGACCGCTTTCGAGGGCCTTGGCTTGACAAGGCCTATTATTACACCGGCTTGCCTCGCGTCAAGCCGCTCGGAAGAAAAGCGGCGTCGAGTGCCGCACTCCAAAGCGGGAATTTTGCAAGAGGCTCTGTAGAATTTTGTTTTTAATCATTGCAAACGGATAAGAAATTGGACCTGGCCTGGAAATACTACCTTAAAGCCCTGGGAAGCATCGTCCTGGTTGGAATTCTTCAAATACTGGGCATGCTTTATTACGCCAAACTGGTCATGAACCTGTCGGCCGACGACTTCTCGGAACTCTCCCTGAATCTGGTGGCGATAGTCATCCTGTTACTGCTCGTTTTCGTCGCTATCTGTCTTTATATTTTCAGGGACCTTATCAGGTTTCTCCGCGCCCTTCCGGAGGAATCTTCATATTCCGACGAGGAACTTCTTGGTCTGCAGAAAAAACTCGTAAACCTGGGCTACTGGATAGCGGGCGTCTCCTTTCTATTCTATCTTCTCTCCACTCCGATCATAGTGCAGATATTTTCCGCGCGGGTATCCGAGTGGACGCCGGTCCAGATATCTTACGGCGTCGCCGGGGGATTCATCGCCGGCCTGTTGAACGTTCCCCTGGCTTTGCTGATCACGAACATGATCGCGAAGCCCGTTCTTTACCGCGCCTTCGAGTTTTCGAGCACCCTGCCCCGGGCGGCGCGGGTGGGCCTGAGGATGAGCGTCCGGACGAAGCTTATAATCTCCATGTTCATCCTGATCCTGACATCTCTTCTTTACACGTCCATCGTCAGCTACTCGAGGTCGCGGGAGATACTCGAGTCGGGCAAGTCCATCGAGTCCGAGTTGTTAAGGCTGGGCGGAGCGGTCAAGGAGGGCGCGAAAAACGAGGACGGCTTCCAGGTCCACTCGATGGAATACTTCGAGTCCAAGACGGGAAGCATGCTCGCCTTCCATGGCATAGTTATCGCCGTCTGCGCCGTTCTCGGCCTCATCATCGCCTACATGTCGGCCGAGGAGATAACCAGGCCCGTCCGGGAACTGGCGGCCAAGACCGAGGGCATAATCCATGGCGACCTGGACCAGGAGATCATGCTGGTCGGCAACGACGAGTTGGCCAAGCTGGGCGCGGTGTACAACTTGATGCTGAACCGGATCAAGGACCAGGTCTACTCGGTCGAGGTCCTACGCGAGAGCATCACCCAGGCCATCCACCAGTTGAACCAGACCTCCAAGCTCATCCTCGAGGTCTCCAAGGAACAATCCACCGGCGCCACCGAGCAGGCCGCCGCCATGCAACAGACCTCATCCATCTCCGCCGAGATCGTGGCCACGGCCAAGCAAATCGCCGAGCGGGCCAGGCACATGGACGAGGCCGCCGGCTCGACCCTCGGGGCCTGCAAGGACGGGAACTCCAGACTGGACGGGGCCGTCGGCGGCTACGAGAACGTGCGCTCCCAAATGCTGGCCCTTTCCGTTTTTCTGAAGGGACTTTCCGAGCGCTACCAGGAGATGTTCAAGGTCGTGGACATGATCGAGTACATCGTCGAGCAGACCGAGCTGTTGGCCCTTAACGCGTCCCTCGAGGCCGCCGGCGCGGGAGAGGCGGGCAGGCGCTTCGAGATAGTGGCGTCCGCCACCAGGCGCCTGGCCGCCCGCACGGGGGAGGCCGCCTCCGACATCAGGTCCATCATCGAGTCCATCAAGGTGGACACGGATCGGGCCTCGGTCATGGCCGGCGAGGGCGAGCAGGTGGTGGACCAGGGAAGAGGACTCATCAACCAGGTGATCGTAGCCCTGGACGATATCTCAAACAAGGCCAGGGACACCTCGACCACGGTGACCGAGATAACCATGAGCACCCGGCAGCAGACCACCGCCAGCGAGCAGATGGCGGCCTCGGTGGGAGAGGTCAGCGAGGTGGCCGAAAAGATGCTCGAGGGCGCCAGGGAAATCGAGGCATCCATCGCCCAGCTTAACGCCCTGACCGTCGAGCTGACCAGGATGGTCGACGAAAGATGGGATTGAGCGCCTTCATCCACTCCGCCCCCCTTCTCCCCTTCGGATTTATCAGAGGCCGTCATTGAGGATAGCCGACTCGATGGATCCGGACCGGATGGAAATCCGGGCGCAAAGGCAAGGCTGTCAGACCCTTTCGGGATTGCCCCTCCTGGTGGGAGGCGTCTTTATCCTCGCCGCCTCCATCGGGGTCCTCCGCGTGGAGGTCATGCCTCCCAAGTGGGCCGCCCTGCCCTTCGGCGCCATGGCCGCCGCGGCCGGCTACGTCATCGCCTTCGGCTCCCGTACCGTCACCATAAATCGCGCCGACTTTCTTGTCTCGTCCTGGTGGGGGGCCGCTTTTCCCCTCCGGATCAAGTACGACTCCCTCGAGGACTTCAGCGAGGTGGCGGTGGAGAAGCTTGCCGACCCGCGAGAGTCCAATATCGTCACCTTTTATTTAAACCTTGAAGGCAAAGGCGAAGACGGCGACCCGGCCGTTCTGGAACTGGGCGAAACCATGAACGAGACCGAGGCCGAGCGAGTGGCCGAGGAAATAGCCGAGTTCCTCGGCTTCCCTGTCCGCTATCGGTAAGCTCCCGCCCGGGCGCGGCTTGAATCAAAGCCCCTTAGAGATTATCATAATGGCAAGTTATTTTATGACGGATCTTGTCTCATAACGCTTTCGAGCGGTCCTTTTCCGGGCGCCAAGCCGGGGACAATACACGATTGTCCCGACGGTTGACGGCGTTTTCCGGGTCCCGTATCTCTTCAGATATTATCGGTATCGCGTCCCGCCCGCCTCCATGGCAGGCCGGATCGCTTGTTCGACGGAGTAAATTATGAGCGGATCGAGAATCATTGGATGGAATGAAAGGCTGGAGATGGATTTCATGTCCATTTCCAACGACAACGTCGAGCCGGGCAGGATAGTCTCGGCCGACCGAGGCAAATACCTCGTCCTGACGGAAGGCGGGACGTTTCAAGCCGCTCCGGCGGGAAAGCTTCTTCACGAGGCGGCAAGCTCCCTGGACATGCCGGCGGTGGGCGACTGGGCGGCCATAAGACGCGAGGCGGACAAGGCGGTCATCGAGCGCGTAATGCCCCGGACCTCCTGCTTCACGCGCAAGACCTCGGGCCGCGATTACGAGACCCAGGTGATAGCCGCGAACCTGGACAAGGTCTTCATCGTCACCGCCGCGGGCAGAGACCTGAATCCCAGGAGGATTCAAAGATATTTGGCGTCCTCCTACAGCGCGGGCGCGAATCCGGTCGTGGTTATAAACAAGCGGGACTTGGCGCCCAATCCCGAGGAGATCATAAAGGAGCTTGACGACGCGTATATCTCCGCGCCCATCATCATGACCAGCACCATCACGGAGGACGGCCTGGAAGAGATGACTCCGCATTTGACTCCGGGCGAGACGGTGGCCCTGGTCGGCTCCTCGGGCGTGGGCAAATCGAGCATCGTCAATCTTCTGCTTGGACGGGACAGACAGTCCACCAAGTCGGTGAGAGAGTCGGACCAGAAGGGACGCCACTCGACCACGCGCCGCGAGCTTATCGTCGCGCCCGGGGGTTTTTGCGTCATCGACACGCCGGGCATGAGGGAGTTCGGTCTTATCGGGATGGAGGACGGCCTGGAGGAGGTCTTTTCCGAGATAGCGGAATTGGCCGCGAGATGCAGGTTCCGCGATTGCTCTCACCGCGAGGAGCCGGGGTGCGCCGTTGTCCGCGCCGTGGAAAGCGGCCTGTTGCCCCGGACGAGGCTTGAAAGCTACCTCAGGTTGCGGGCCGAGTTGGAGCGAAGCGCCGAGATGACCATGGAACGCGACGGCAAGAATACGAAAAGATGGAAGCAGATCAGCAAGGAAGTGAAGAGGATGCGCAAGATGAACAAGAAGCTTGGTCTCAAGCATGATTGACGAAAGGCCGAGCCCGTTTGGGCTCGGCCTTTTATTTTACAAGCGCGTTATATCTTTATTTGGTCTCGAGCCAGGCCTTGACTTTGTCAGGGTGTTTCTCGATCCATTTTCTCGCGTTCTTGGCCGGGTCGGCGCCCGGCTCCTGATCCCATCCCATCAGTTCCTCGCAGTCCGCCACCGTCCAGTGGAAGTTGTCCAGGATACGGTATGCCTCGGGCATGTCCTTTTTCAGGCCCTTGCGGACGATGGTATCGACCCTTTCGGAGCCACCGTAAATCTTTTTGGGGTCGTCCAGGTACTTCAAGTCCCACCTGGAGAACATCCAGTGGGGGGTCCATCCCGTCACCACTATCCACTTCTTGTCGCGGACGGCCCCGGCCAGGGTGGCTATCATGGTGGCGTCGCTTCCCTCGACGAGCTCGAGGTCCTTTAGCTTGTATTCCTCCATGACCTTCTCGGTCTTGCTCATGAGACCGGCGCCGGGGTCTATCCCGATTATTTCCTCGTCGAACTTCCTGGCGTTGGCGTTCAAATCCTCGATGGAGTCGATAGTGACGTAAGTGGGAACCACCAGTCCGATGCGGGTCCCCTCCAGGTTGGGACCCAGGTCCTCGACCTTGTCCTTGACCGCCTCGAGGTAATGGCCGTGGGTCGTGTCCAGCCAGGCCGCCACCATGCCGTCGGCGTCGCCCGTCGCCACCGCCTGCCACATGGCCGCGGCGCTCACCGGCGTAATTTCCACCTCGTAACCCGCGTCCTCGAGCACGGCCTTGACCACGTTGGTACTGGCCACCTCGGTGGCCCACTCGACGTAGACCAACTCGATCTCGCCTTTTTTCGAGCTCGCCGGAGAAATCGACGCCGCCATGAAAACCATGACGGATATGACGGCCAGCGCGGCCGCCCGAATCGTTCTTTTCCTATTACCGAACATTTCAGCCTCCTAGTTAGCCTCGCTTTTTCTTCCTATTCTTTGAGTAACCCGGTCCAGGATCATGGCCAGAACGACCACGGCCAGACCGGCCTCGAAACCCATGCCCGGCTTCAGGCGTTGGATGGCCTTCCACACCTCGCCTCCCAATCCCTTGGCCCCGATCATGGCCGCGATGACCACCATGGAAAGCGCCAGCATGATGGTCTGGTTGACGCCGGCCATGATGGTCGGCTTGGCCAGCGGCAACTGGACCTTGACCAGCTTTTGCCACCTGGTCGAGCCAAAGGCGTCGGCCGCCTCGATCAGGTCCTCCGAGACCTGGGTAATCCCCAGGCAGGTGAGCCGGATGGCGGGTGGCATGGAAAAGATCACCGTCGAGAAAATGGCCGACACCGGACCCAGCCCGAAAAAGGGGATAGCCGGAATCAGGTAGACGAAGGCGGGCATGGTCTGCATGAAGTCGAGCACGGGCATGATGACCTTGTTGAAGCGCCTGGACAGGGAAGCCAGTATGCCGAGAGGCATTCCAAGGGAGACGGCGACAAGGGTCGAGATCATGACCAGGGTCAGGGTCTGCATGGTCGGCTCCCACAGGCCCAGGTCCCACAATAGGCTCATGCCTGCCATGATAAACAGGGACACGCGCTTCCCGGCCAGCCTCCACCCCAGGGCCGCGAAGACCAGGATGAGCGCGGGAGGAGGAAGATAGGTCAGCCCGTCGACGATGAGGTCGATGCCGTCGTCGGTCAGGTCGCTCACCGCCCTGGTAATGAAGCTGAGGTGCAAGGTCAGCCACTCGAGTCCTTTTTCGATCCCCTCGCCCAGGGGAATTTTAGGCGGCTCCCAGCTCATCAGCCCGAGCCTCCCTCGGCCAGGCATGAAAGGAGCGAACCCTTGATCACCACGCCGAGCAGCTTGTCCTTTCCGTCCACCACGGCCACGGGCAGGCCGGATGCCGCGACGATGGGGATTAGAGCGCTGACCGGCTCGTCGGGACCGACCTTGTCCCTGACCTCCTCGATGATGCTCGAGATGTTTTTCTCGCCCCGGTCGATGGCGCTTTTTGCCTCGGCGGCGCTCACGATCCCCAGCAGGGAATCGTCCTTTTTCACCACGAAGATATTCGAGATGCCGGCTTCCTTCATTTTATGGAGAGCGGTGCGGGGACCGTCGGCAGCGTAGGCCACCGCGCGGGTCGGGATCATGACCGTCCGCGCCGTGAGTACCTTGGTCACGTCCACCTCCTCCACGAAGCGCTCAACGTAACGGCCGGCCGGATTGGTAAGTATTTCCTCGGCCGTTCCTATCTGGACCACCGCGCCGTCCTTCATAAGGACCACCCGGTCGCCGATCTTGATGGCCTCGTCCAGGTCGTGGGTGATGAACACGATGGTCTTTTGCACCCGGTCCTGAAGGGAGATGAGCTCGTGCTGCATGTCGCGCCGGATAAGGGGATCGAGGGCGCTGAAGGCCTCGTCCATTAAAAGCACGTCCGGGTCCACGGCCAGGGCCCGGGCCAGGCCGACCCGCTGCTGCATGCCGCCGCTGAGCTGGGAGGGCATGGAGTCCTCCCACCCCCCGAGTCCGACAAGTTCGAGGGCCTCCCTGGCTTTGGCCGTCCTGGTGGAGGGATCGACGCCCTGAACCTCGAGGCCGTACTCGACGTTTCTTATCACGCTTCGGTGAGGGAAGAGGGCGAAGTTCTGGAACACCATGCCGAACTTCCGGCGCCTGAAGGCCACGAGCGCCTTTTCCGGCATTCTCGTCACGTCGGCTCCGTCGACCAGCACCCGGCCGGAGGTGGGCTTGATAAGGCCGTTAAGGCAGCGGATGAGGGTTGACTTGCCGCTTCCGGACAGCCCCATCACCACCAGGGTCTCGCCCTCGTTGACGGCAAAGGACACATCCACGAGTCCCACGGCGTGGCGGGTCTCGTCCATGATCTCGCGCTTGGACTTGCCTTCCCCGAGGAGGGCAAGGGCCCTCTCGGGACGCGGCCCGAAGACCTTGGTGACCTTTTCTATGCTTATCTTATCCATGGGCGGAGCGTCATTTACTTAGGGAGAAAATCCCCCATCTGAGCCATCCCTTTTTGCCGCCGTCCACCCAGAGGGCAAGGCCTTTTTTCATGCGGCTTATATAGTCGTCCGAGCAGACTTTATGTAGTTCCTCCTCGTTCTTCAGGGTTTCCTCGAGGACACGGGCGTAATGCCGGATCAGGTTCGGCGTCTGGTCCTCGAAGGCGACCCGGGCAAAGCCCGCGTCCTTGGCGGCCTCCGTATAAAAGGCCACCGACCCGAGGGACGTGAGGTGAATCCTCTCATAGATGGGCTCGAGCACTCCCACCGGTACCTCGTCGGCCTGCATGGGATCGGTGAAGATGAACTCTCCCCCGGACGCGAGTACCCTGGACGTCTCGGCCAGGACCTTGTTCCTGTCCCCGCTGTGGAGGATGGCGTCCTGGGACCAGACGACGTCGAAGGACCCGTCCTCGAAAGGAAGCTCCTCGAAGTTCCCGTCCACCACGTCGATCAGCGAGTCCAGGCCCTGATCGGCGTTCATTTTCCTGTTCCTCTCGTTCTCGACCTCGGACAGGTTCAGGCAGGTCACGCGGCACCCGCGCGTTTTCGCCAGGTACCTGGCCGTGCCGCCGAAGCCGGCCCCCACGTCAAGGACCCTTGTTCCCTTCCCGAGTTTTTTCGACTTCGCGGCCATGAGGTCGATAGTCCTTCTCGAGGCGTCGAAAATGGAGTCGTCCTCCTTTTCGTACACCCCGAGGTGGAGGTCCTCGCCGCCCCAGATGGTAAAATAAAAGTTGTCCGCGTCATGGGAATTGTAATAATCCCTGGTTACATCGACGGCGCTCTTCGCCTTATCGTTCATCCAGATGCCTCCCGGTATATTTTGATTATTGTCCCGGCGGGCCAAAGCCCCTCAGTCAAGGAAAGGGGCGGCGCTTACGACCTCGCCTCCTTTAACCTTCACGAAATCATCGTCGTAGGGTCCAAAAAGGACCTTCCTGAAAAAGTCCTTTTTACCCGCCACTTCCTCGTATTCCTTGTTAAGGAATATGGCGTTTTCCCTGGCCCTCGCCCGGAGGGTGCCCAGGTCCCCGGCGCCCGTGTCTATGAGGGCGATATGGGTGTAGTGCTTGAGTTCCTCGTTAATGGTCCAAATGGCGTCTTCTCTTCCCACGCGCGGCGTGTAGTCCTTCTCCATGATGCCGATGGGGTCCTTATTCTCCCGAATCCAGCTTGGAGTGAGATAATAACAACCCGGCCTTTCGCGATGGGCCTTGTAGTAGGCGGCCCTCGAGCCGAGAAACAAGGCTATGCAGTCGTGCACGCGCGGAATGATCAGTCCCTGGGGCGGCGCCTCGAGCCCGGCCACCCCGTTCGAGCATAGCCCGTAGCCGAGCACTATTTCCTCCGCCTCTTCTTTACACTCGTCCACCGCCTCTTGAAGAATTTCCGTCATCAGCTCGGGAGTACGGTGCAGATCCTGGTCTTTATACCTGACGCTCACGCCTCGATACTGGGGATCGTGGCAATCCAGCTCCGCCTCCATGCAGCCGCAGGCGATGACTATCCGTTTAAACCTCGGCAACCGCTCGCCTCCGCGCCCCTAGGCGTGGGCCTTTATGGCCCCGGACGACAAGTTGGGGTTGCCGTAGGCTCTCGCCCTTATTCTTTGCAGGGCCCCGTCGATCTCGATGAGGGTCTGCACCTGGGGATTGACGGCCCCGGCCCTGACCACGTCATTCACGGCCAGTTCCGTCACCGTCTCCTCGGCGTATTCCCGGGCTTCCTCGAGTTTCTTGAAGACCCTGCTCACGCCGTCGACCTGGACCTGATACACCCTTTTCTCGTCGGTCTCCTTCAGGATGACGATGGCCTCGGCCCCCGCCATGACCGATCCGGCCACGGCGCCCACGGCGTTGGCCACCTCCGCGTAGGGAGGAAGGATAAACTGGCTTCCCAGTCCCCTGGCGACCTTCCCGACGAAGGCCCAGGCCGGGGCTCCGATGCCGATGACCGGAAAGCGGCATTTGAAATTCACGTCGAAAAGACTGTCTTTTCCTCCACCAAGCTCACGCGAGCGGTCGAATAGAAAGCGGACCCATTTCTCGTCCATTCGGTCCGGCAGTCCCTCGGCCCCCTCTTCCCGAGCCAGGAAGACCAGGCTCTCCTCCACCATCTCGGAAACCAGGCGCTCGATGAAAAGGGCGGGAAACTCCTTGGCGTCCCTCCCGTGCATCTTGCAAAGACACTTCACGGCCTGGACGGCCACGCTCTGGTTCCACAGGTCCATGTCGCCCGAGGCGTGCATGACGTCGGTGGGCGTAACCCCGGCCCGGCCGATCAGTCCTTTTCTGAAAAGGCTCTCGGCGTTCAGTTGGACCGGATGGTGGGCGCTCGCTTTTTTAAGGAGTCCCTTGAGGCTAAGCGGCCCCTTGGCCAGAATCTCGACCACGCGCCTTTGGGGCACGTTGTCCTGGGGAAGCTCGTCGGGATCGATTTCCTTGTTTGCGAACCAGTACTCGAGGTCGTTCTCGCTCCAGGTGATTGCCCTTTTCTTATCAAGGCCGAGAATTTCCTTTTCGACCTGGGGATAGAGGAATGCCAGCCGGCATAGGGGCACGACCCTTTCGGGTCCGATAAGAATTTCTCCGCCCGGACCGAAGGACACCCTCGAGTCCCCCCCCAGGCAGGCGGTGCGTATGGAGGCGGCCTTGACGGCCGTGGCCACGTCGCCCACCCTTGCCCCGTCGTCCGAGATGGTGACCCTCGAGTCCTTGACGTGGGCCATGTCGGTCGTGGTCCCCCCCACGTCGATCATGAGGGCGTCCCGGACGCCCGTGAGAAATATCCCGCCCATGGCCGAGGCCGCCGGGCCGCTCAGGATGGTCTCGACCGGCTTCTTTACCGCCTCTTTATAGGACATGAGCGACCCGTCGCCCTTGACGATCATAAGGGGGGCCTTGACGCCCCGCTCCCGTAGCGCTCCTTTCACCGCCTCGATAAACTCGCTCATGATGGCGACCAGAGACGCGTTGAGGCACGCCGTGGCCGCCCTCTTGACGGAGTCGAGCTTGCTCGAGAGCTGGCTTCCAAGCACCACGGGAATGGGGCAGACCTTGCGGATGGCCTTCATGGCCCTCTCCTCGTGGGAGGGGTTGAGGGGGCTGAAGTAACTCGAGACGGCGATGGCGTCGAACTTGTGCTTGTGCCGCTTGACCCAGGCCACGATGCTCTCGACGTCGAGGGGGGCCCGCTCGTCGCCCTGGGCGTCGTGTCCGCCCCGGAAGTACTCGAAGTGGCGCGTGACGAATTTATCCGCCAGGGAATAGCTCTCGACCAGGCCCCTGTCGTATCCGATAAGTATCAGCCCGACCTCGCGCCCCTTGGACTCGGCGATCGAGTTGGTGGCCAGGGTGGATGATATGCCCACCAGCCTTACCTGAGAGGGCTTGGCTATATCGAGTCCATCCAGGACCTTCTTGACGCCCGCGGCCAGCTCCTGGTGAGTGGTCAGGGTCTTGGCCGAGCTGATCACCCGCCGGGATGAGTAATCCATGAGCACGCCGTCGGTGTAAGTGCCGCCCGTGTCCATGCCGATGACGTACTCGGGCTTTTTCACCGCCGGCTTCCTGGGAGCGCTCGCGGCCGTCTTAATATCATTCTTTTTTACGGGCATTTTCTTTCCTCGCAATCCATCTCGATCGACGATTATTCCAAACGCTTGTTTCCCACCGCCGCAAGGACCGTTTCCTAGGCGGACTCGGCCATTGCTTTGGCCCTCTCCTCCGCCTGGTCGAGGACTTTCTGGATGTCCTTTTTGACCTCGGGGGGAACGTTTTTAGAGGGGCCCTCGAAGTTGTCTATCAGGTCCCTCGTCTTCTCGATGACCCTGTCCTTCATGGTGGTCTTGCCTCGGGCCTCCCAGTCCTCGTAGCTGTTGCGGTCCATGAGGGTGGGACGCCAGTGGTTCCTGAACCACTTCATGGTGTGGTCCTCATACAGGTAGTGGCCGCCGGGACCAACGGCCAGGATAGTATCGAGGGCGAGGGTTTCCTCGTTGACCTCGACGCCCCGCTCGATAACGCGGGCCATGCCGATGATCTCGTCGTCGAGCACGGTCTGAAAAATGTCGCCCGTGATGCCCGACTCGGTGTAGCCGTTGTCGTGGACGAAGTTGGCCCCGCTGAGCATGGCGGCGTGGATCGAGAGGGCGGCCTCGATTCCCGACTGGATCTCCATCATCTTGGTGTCCGTGCATCCCGAGGTCGAGTACATGGGCAGGCCGCAGAACTTGCACATCTCGGTCATGGCCGCCGAGAGGATCGAAAGCTCGGGCGCGCCGTACGAGTATATCGAGCGTCTCATGTCGAGGATGGACTGGACCCCGCCGATGATGATGCACGTTCCCGGGCTGATAAGCTGCGAGGCCACCACCCCCACCATGGACTCGGAAAGGGCCACGATGATCTGTCCCGCGTGGCTGGCGGGCACGGTCCCGCCCCCGATCGAGCATGGGCTGTACACCTGGGGTATGCGGTGCTCGGCGCAGTACATGCACTTGTCGATGGCGTGGAAGTCGCTGACCAGCGGCGATATGGGCTCGCCGTAAAAAATGTAATTGGGCCGTTCCTTGAAGGCCTCCTCGCTTCCGGCCATGATGATCCCGATCTTATGCTCGTCCCTGCACCCGTCCCGGGTAAAGGACCAACTCATGACGGGCTTTAAAGTGTTCTGGATCATGTCGGCGAACTCGTATATATCGGCCAGGCCGTTGGTCACGTCGTTGATCGAACCGAGCGACTGCACGTAACCGATATTGGGCAGGGCCTCGCACACGCGGGCCACCATGGCGGCGTCCTTCCTCAGGTACGGCCTCCTCTCCAGGGTCTCGGTATCGATAAAATTCGGAGGCGTCGGGCCCGGCCCGAAATAGCTCCGGTTCTTCTCGACGAAGCACATGGGCTGGTTCTCCCACGACCAGATGGTGGTCGAGGGCGGCAGGGTCGAGAGGGCCTCCCTGACCAGCTGCGGGGGAATCCTCACCCGGATCCCGTCCACCTTGCAGCCGGCCTTGTGGAAAAGCTCCCGGGCCCCCTCGTGGTGGACGTTGGCCCCCGTGTCGTTAAGCGTTCTTATCATGCCGTTAAATATCTCTTCCTTTTGGTCATCCGACATAAGGGAGAAATAAGGCGACTGGTTTGCCGTATAATTAACTCGATCCAACATTGAGGTTTCTCCTTTTCGGAAGGGGGAATCGAGGTCCCTTATTCCGAGTGCCTTTCGTCCGCGGCGTTAATAATGCTCCAAAGCTCCTTTTCCAGGTCCTCGCCCAGCGGCTCGGGCTGGTGCGTCTCGAGGATACGGTCGGTCTCCTCGATGACCCGGTCGAGCATGGTCTTCTTTCCCTCCAGGTTCCAGGTGTCCCAGTCGGACCGGTCCTGGAGCTTGGGCAGGAACCACTCGCGCCAGTGCTCGTAGGTATGGTCGTGGGTCACGAACTCCCCGCCGGGCCCGACTTCCTGGATCACGTCGAGGGCGAGGTGGGCGTCGTCGGTGTTGATGCCCTTGCCGAACTGCCGGACCATGCCTATGATCTCGTTGTTCATCACCAGGCTGTCGAGCGACCCGTTGGTCCCGGAGTCGATGTATCCCACGTCGTGGATGAGACTGGCGCCGGACAGGTAGGCGTAAAAAAGGCTGGTGGTGCACTCGGCCGCGGCCTGCTCGTCCACTATCTTGGCGTCGGTGCATCCTCCCGTCGAGAACATGGGAAGACCGATCCACTTGGATATGTCCGTGTTGGCGGCGGAGGCCAGGCTGAGCTCGGGCGCGCCGTAGGAATAGGCCGTGGTCAGCATGTCCATGACCGTGGTGACGCCTCCCATAATGAGGGGCATGCCCGGTTTTTTCAGCCAGCAGAGCACCACCGCCATGAGGGTCTCGGCCAGGGACTGCACCAGCATTCCCGCCATGGTCGCCGGGGCCGTGGCGCCGGAGCTGGGGCAGGGAGTGTACATGGCGGGTATGCCCTTCTCCGCGGCGAACAGAAGTTTTTCCACCGCCGTCCGGTCGTTCTTAAGGGGAGAGATGGGCTCGATGTAGGCCACGAAAAGAGGATTGAGTCTGAACTCCTCCTCCCCTCCCTGCACCAGGCAGGCCATCTTCCAGAGGTCCTCGAGGCCCTCGCCGTCAACGCTGGTCAAAACGAAGGGCTTGGTGCAGGTCTCGAGCATGGCCATAAACTGGCGACGGTCATAAGTAAGGGGGTTGGGAGCGTCGGTAACGATCCCGTGGGACATGTGGAAGTCGTACTGCTCGAGACTATCGACTATGCGGGCGGCCTCCTTGACGTGGGCGTAATCGGTCCGTATCCTTTTCCCCGTCTTCCGGTCGTGGGTAAAGGGAAGGTCCGAGCCGGTGCCGAAACCCGCGTTGTCCTTTTGGAGCTGCAGCCTTTTTTTCCCTCTTCCCTTGAGGGATATCTTCCGGGGGTTCGAGCCGAGGGCCAACTCGATCATGGATATGGGCACCTTGACCAGGTTGTCCTTCACCACGGCGTCGCTTTTTTTGAAAAGCTCGAGTGCCTCGTCGTGGAAGATCAGGCCGCCGTTCCTTTGCAGGACCTCGCAGGCGGTGAAGTATATCTGCTCGATCTGGTCGTCCGAAAGCACCCGAAAGACGGGTGACCTTTGCCAGCTTTGATTCATCCTCATTATACAGGCTCCCTCCGGAGGCTCAGGCCATGCCCAGTATCTGCTTGCCCGTGTCCACGGCCATGGCCGCGTTGGCGCCATAGGCGTCGGCCCCTATCTGCTCGGCGTAATCGGCCGTGACGGGGGCCCCGCCCACCATGACCTTGACCTGGTCCCTGATGCCGGCCTCCTTGAGCGCGTTGATGACCTTGCCCATCTGGGGCATGGTGGTGGTTAAAAGAGCGGACATGGCCAGGATATCGGGCTTGTGTTCCTTGACTGCGTTGACGAAGACGTCCACCTCGAGGTCGATCCCCAGGTTATGGACCTCGAAGCCCGCTCCCTCGAACATCATGGAAACCAGGTTCTTGCCGATGTCGTGCAGGTCTCCCTTTACCGTGCCGATGACCATGGTGCCCGCGCTGGGGGCGCCGGTCTCGGCCAGGAGCGGCCTCAGTATCTCCATGGCCCCGCCCATGGCCTTGGCGCAGCGCATGACCTCGGGGATAAACATCTCGCCCACCTTGAAGCGCTGGCCCACGACGCCCATGCCCGCCAGAAGACCGTTGGAAAGTATCTCGGCGGGGTCCTTGCCCTCGTCCACCACTTCCTGGGTGAGTTTCTTAAGCTCGTCAACCTTGCCCTGTATGAGAGACTCGGCCATGATTCCGTACTTTTCCGACATCGTTTCGTTCCTCCTTGTTGTGCCGTTTAACCACCGCCCGCCTTGAAATGAATTTTCCCTTTCCCGAGACTTTTTCCGGGAACGCGAAACCGACGGACAACCACGCGTTTATAGTAAATAGATTATACCGTTTAGTGGCCGGGGGCTTTAGAGACAAAGCGGTCCGCGTGAGCGGGTCGTGAATGGAAAATGTTGGATAAAAATAAAAAACGTTCAGCGACCCGCCCGCTTGACCGCGCCCAAAGCGCAGCCGGCGAAGTTAAGCTACGGGAAGCCGATGTTCCAGAAGTTTTCCATGACGCGGAAACGGGGTTTCGTTATCCGCTCGAGGTTGTCATAGGGGAAAAGGGACACGCTGTTCTTGGTGGATAGTTTGGAGGCGATCTCCTCCTCGGGAGCGCCAAATCCGGCGGCGATTGAAAAAGACTCGCTTGAAGCCAGCGCCTCAAGCGCGGCTTCCAAACGACTACTTCGTTCGTGATCGTTAAAGGTCAGGATTAACGGGTCCATATCGTTCGATAGAAAATCTTCCCTCATAACCAACCCCCTTTCTCTAAATCGCGGCGGCCAAATTGCTCGTTCAAAACCTTAAGAATAAATCAAACCGCTATTGAATGGTCATACCGCTCAAAAACTCACGCGCTGAAAGCGACTGGAGCTTAAGATAAGAAGGGCGTCTTAAAAGCCATCAGCTAAGAGAAGACCAAGGCCGAAAAAAAATACAATCGCCCGTTTGGAGGAAGGTTACTCTTTGCGACCTCAGTCCGAAGCGCCCATGCCTGGAGTACGCCTCCCAATAAGAAACAAGCGATATACTATAAATAGCACATAAGGCGGTTATTGTCAAAAGAAAGTAGCCATTTTTAATATTGGAACTCAGTTCGTATCTGGTTTGAATTCTTAATAAATCACGTATTTTCCTATCCAACTTCCTCTAAAAAGTGCTCTTCCCATGACATTACGCCGCATTGAACATGAATTTTATTTTAATATCATCGACTGAGACATTATTTCTGAACTTTAGAACTTTTTAGCCATGTTCCACCATGTAAAAATAGCGTTCACCAGTTTTTCCCGTATAATGAGAGGTGTGATCGGCCCTCATAACGCGGGAGTGAACGCTGATGAACGCTCAAGCTCTTATGTTGCCGCTGATGCTTGTATTTGTCAACTGCTTCTCCAAGCCCGGGTTCGAGCACTTCCAGACCTTCATTATCGCCCACGCGGCGCTGTTCGGTCTCCAGCACTGCGTGACCGAGGTCATGCGCCTCACCCAAGTCCACCGGGTCATGCACTGGACCACGCCCTACGCTTTCATGCGCAAGGGCCGGTGGTCCTGCCAAAAGGTGAGTCAATGCCTGCTCGACCTGGTGGCCCAACGACTCAAGATCATGGACGAGATCGTCGTCGCCGTCGACGACACCCTGGTCAAGAAATGGGGCAAGAAGTTCTTCGGTCTGGGCTATTACCCGGACCCGACGGACAAAAACCCCGGCCATCAAAAGCGCCGGGGGCTCGGCCACTGCTGGGTGGTGATGGCGCTTCTATGGGAGCGCGGGGGCAAGTGGTTCGCCTTCCCCCTCTCGGCGCTGCTCTTCGTCCAGGAAAAGTTTTGCCCCAAGGGATGGGAGTTCAAAACCAAGATCGAGTTGGCCGCCATGATGATAAAAAGGTTCTCCTGGCCCGCTCGGAGACTGGTCCTGGTGGTGGACAACCTCTACGCCAAGGCCAAGTTGGCCGGTCTCGAGTTCGACGGCAAAGAGGTGGTCCTGATCAGCCGCCTCCGCTCGAACGCGGCGCTCTACGAACTCCCCAAAAGGAAGAATGGTCCGGGAAGGCCGCCCAAGCGCGGCAAGAAGTTCAGCCCCCAACAACTGTGGTTGAAAAGATCGAAGCGCGAAAAAATCAAGGCCAGGATTTACGGCAAGACCGTTACCATCGAGGCCTTCGTCGGGGTGATGGTCCCCAGCGCCACCCTCGGCGACAAGCCGATACTCGTCATCATTTTCCCCCGGCGCTCCGGCAAAAAAATGAACGTGTTTTTCACCACCGACGTCGAGATGAAGCCGGAGCGGGCGCTGGAAACGTATTCGGGCCGCTGGAAGATCGAGGAGTTGTTCCGGGAGGTGAAGACGGCGGGCGGTTTCGGCGACTATCGCCAGAGGTCGTTCACGGCCATCAAGCGCCACGCCAACCTCTGCCTGGTCGCCTACGGCCTTTTGGGCCTGCTTGCCCTTTGCGTCCCGGAGGCGGAAAAGATCGAGGCCGAACCGTGGTGGGACCCGAGCGGCCCCCCAAGCGTCGGTCGGCTCCGACGCGCTTTCTACAAGGCTTTGCGAATTTCTCCCGCTTTCCATTCCGACCCCAAACCAGAGGAAATTACGCCCCTCAAGGAGGCTGCTTAATGTCGATACGTGCAAACCAGACTAAAAAGTTCTAAAGTTCAGTAAAGGTAAATTCCAAAAGGGAAATCGATTCGGGCGCGCCGACCAATTCCGAAGCGTTCTCCGGATCGGCCAGGTATTCGTTGAACATGTGATGAATCCAGATATATTTCCCGATGAATATCCCGGCCAGGCTCGAGACCATCCCGATGACGACCAAAGGTACCCCGCCTCCTCCCGCGACTACGGAAATGGCCATCCCCACCAAAAAGCCCACTCCGATGGCGGCGTAGCCGATTTCATAACCGGTGAGGATACCGATAACCGCCCATACAATCCCCGCGATCAGCGCGGCAAACCCGCCCGCTATTACGGCCTTGATCAGCACGCCGCCGTCGATGTCCGCGGCCTGGCCCGACGCGGCCATGGAATTCGCTTCCATCATCCGCGCGGCGGTCAGGTTGGCGGCCACGTTCTCGGGAGTCATGGGCAGCGGCGCGCTCCCGGCGCCGTAATCGATAGCGGACGCCGCCTCCCGCTCCGCCTTTCGCGCCATGGCCTTCTCGTACTTGCTCAGGAATATCCCGCAGCCCGGACACTCATCCTCGCCTTGAGGGACGGCGACGCCGCATTTAGGGCAGGATTTAACGCCGCTCACGGGATCGGCCGCGGCCGGAGCGGGAGCTTGTCCGGTTTCTCGAATTTTCGCGGCCCCCCCCGATACTTTCCAAAAACGCCTTGGCTTTCTGGGCCGCCTGCATGTCGCCCACCGAGTAAACCACGCAACCCGGACCGCTGATCTTCGCTCGAGCCTGCTCGGGGCTTATCTTGTACGCGGCCGCGAATTTTTCCACGATTTGTCGTTCATCGTTTCCGGTCCCGGGCGCCGGTCCGTTGTAAACCACTTCATACTTGGCCATGTGTCCTCCTCGGATCAAGAATTAAGACGGACGGTATATTACAAAACTTTGAAAGGACATGCAAGACGCAATAGATAACGTCCATGGCTTGCCCAGCGTCCGGGCAAAAAGTTTATTGACATTCTCCAATCTCGCCTGTATAATTTTTCGCTGGAAGAACGAAATGGAAGCATATTATTATAGAAAGACCACGAAGAGCGTCGCCCGGGGAGTCGGGCGAAAGCGCTGAGACGCGCTCCTTTTGACTCACCGGGCCGCCTTGAAAGGGCGGCTTTTTTTTAGGCTTGATTACGCCGGCGCTTGGCGGGCGGTCAATATAGACAAAGTTATTTTAGGAGGCAACACATGGCGGCGAAGAGAGGTTACAGGGTAATAGTGGTCGGCATCGGCATGGTCGGCTCGAAGATGGTCGAGGTCTTAAACGAGAGCAGGAAGCTCCCGGTCAAGGAGATCAAGATACTCGCCACCCGCGAGCGTTACGAGATGGTGGCGGGCAGGAAATACCTCGTCAAGAAGGCCGACGTCAAGGAGTTCGACGGTTTCGACCTGGCTTTCTTCGCCGGCACGGAGGGGGCCTCGGGCGCCTCGAAGGTCTATGGCTGGGAGGCGGTCAAGCGCGGCGTGGTGGTGATCGACAACGGCAAGGACTATCGCATGGACAAGCGGGTCCCGCTGGTGGTCCCCGAGGTCAACGCGGAGCACCTCAAGGACCACAAGGGCTTCATCGCCAACCCCAACTGCTCGACCATCCAGGCCATGGTGGCCCTGGGTCCCATTCACGAGAAGGCCGTGATTAAGAGGATGGTCTGCTCGACCTACCAGGCCGTGTCCGGCTCGGGGTCCAAGGCGGCGGCGGAGCTCATCGCCCAGACCAAGGCCTTTGCAGCCGGCCGGAAGCCCAAGGCCGAGGCCTACCCGGTCCAGATAGTGGGCAACGTTATCCCCCAGATATCCAAGCTGACCGACGAGATGCCGGGCTACTATGAGGAGGAGGTCAAGATGCAGCGGGAATCCCGCAAGATTCTGGGCTCTCCCCGCCTCAAAGTGAGCGCCACCTGCATTCGGGTGCCGGTGCTTAACGCCCATACCGAGTCGATCAACGTGCAAACCAGGGACAAGCTCACGGCCGCGGACGTAAGGTCCATCTTGCGCAAGGCCCCCGGCGTTACGGTCATGGACCAGCCGGAAAAGGGCGTATGGCCCTACCCGCTACTGGTGGACGGCCAGAACGACGTCTACGTGGGCAGGATCAGGGAGGACCTTTCGGCCAAGAACTGCATCGACATGGTGGTGGTGGGCGACAACATCCGGAAGGGGGCCGCCCTCAACGCGGTGCAGATAGCCGAGAAGATGCGGCAGATGAAGCTCATCTAGACGAACTCGCCCGGCAAAGGGGGAGGGCCCGCCCTCCCTCTTTTGCCACGTTTGCCTTTCCGATATATTCTGAAGCCGGGTTTTGTTTTGCGTAAATTAAAAAGAAAGATTCTGGCCCTTTGCCTTTCCACTATCCTTTCGCTTTTTATTTTGGAGGCGGGGCTGAGGCTCTTTACCAACTTTCCCATGCATAACACCTGGAAGGCGAAGGTCAAGGACGAGCGTCTCCACCACCGGCACAAGCAAAGCATTCCCGGTATCGACGCTAGAGGCTTTCGCAACCCCAAGGTCCTGGACAAGGCCTACCTGGTGGCCCTGGGCGACTCCCATACTTATGGCCACATGGTTCAGCCGGAGGACGCCTGGCCCCGGCAACTCGAGAAAACCATCGGCCGCGACGTGTACAACTTCGGCATAGGCGGCTACGGCGTGTTCCATTATTACGCTCTTATGGACGACGCCCTGGCCATGGACCCGCAGTGGATAGTGGTCGGCCTTTTTCTGCACAACGATATCAGGGACATGTGCAGGCTGCTTGACGAGGCCGCCCCCTATTGGCGGAAGGTGGCCGCTGAAAAGGGGTGGAATCTCAAGGCCGTCAATACGTGCTGTGAGAGGAATAAGACGAAAAAGACGGCGAAGTATTACTTCACCCGTACCGCCGTGGGATCGGCCTTCGATTACTACGTCCTGATCAGGCTCAAGTTTAAAATTATCTGGGCCCTCCAGCGAAGACATTACGTCAACAGGGACGAGTTGCCCGGCATACACGTGAACGACGATAAAAACAAGACCATTATTACCTATAGCCGCATAAAAGGCTCGGCCCCTTACGTGGACCTCACCAATCCCACCATCGCCGAGCTTTACCAGTTCTCGAAAAAGCTGTTCGAGGAAATGAACGAAAGAAGCGAGAAAGCGCTCGTGAAATTCGGGGTCGTCTTCCTGCCCAGCAAGGAAGTGGTCTTTTACGATTATATGGTGGAAAGAGGATACGAGCTTCCCCAGGACTTGCACGACACGGTTAAAAACGAGCTGGAAATGAAGCGGGGACTGATCGAGTTCTTCGACTCGAAAAACATACGCTACGTGGACGCCACGCCCTACATGATCGACCTTATTCACGACCCGGGCAATATATATCCGGACTGGGCGGACTGCCACCCCCTCGCCGCCGGCCAGGCCGGTTACGCCCACGCCGTCCTCGATATGATCTCGCGCGACGAGCCCCAGGCTTTGCCCGAGTTGGACGGACCTTCCAATCCCTAATTGGGGACCGGAGCGTCGCGGCCGCTTAACTTATCGTCCGCCTCGCCGGTCCCATCCTCGCCGTCGATCCCCGGCTCCTCGTCCTTTTCGCCCAGCATCAGGGCCAGGCGCTCGTCCTTGGCTTTCCACAGGTCGTTGATCCAGATTTGGAACTCCCGCCGGTAGTTCTCGTCCTCGAAGTAGTCGCCCATGATTTCCCCGGTCACGGCCATGTCCTCGATATGGACCTTGACGTGGGGCACCTCGCCGGCCAGGAAGCCCCATAACCCCTTGACCCCGCAAGGATAGGCGATGGTCACGTTAAGTATGCGGTTGATCTGGTCGCCCATGGCCGCCAGAACGTAGGCTATGCCCGCGGCCTTGGGCTGGAGAAGGCGGTCGTAGGGAGACTGGGTCTTATTCTTTTTTTCCTCGCTGAAGCGCGTGCCCTCCACGAAGTTCATCACCGCCACCGGCAGGGTCTTGAATTTCTCGCAGGCCTTCTTGGTCGTGGCCAGGTCCTGGCCCTTCTTCTCGGGGTGCTTATCGAGGAATTCCTTGCTGTAGCGCTTCATGAAGGGATAATCGAGCGCCCACCAGGCGAAACCCATGACGGGAACGTAAATAAGCTCCTTTTTGATGAAGAACTTGAGGAACGGGACCTTGCGGTTGAACACCCGTTGCAGCACCAGGATGTCCGTCCAGGACTGGTGGTTGCTCACCACCAGGTACCACTCCTTTTTCGCCAGACCCTCGAGACCCTCGACGTCCCAGCGGATTTTGTTGTGCAGCGCGAAGTTGAAGTTGTTATACGAAATCCAGGTTTCGCTGATCTGGATCAGGACCCAGGAGAAAAACTTGCGCGTCGGCCCGATGGGAATGAGCTTGAGAATGGCCACCGGGAAAAAGAACATGAAAATAAAAAGCGTCCCCACGACGAGCATCAAAAAGGACGATACCATTTTTACCTTGCCGGGAAGGAAATTAAGCATGTTAAAACGTCTCCTTATAGGCGTTGCTTAAGGAAGCCATCCAGGGCGGCCCCCCAACGCGAAAAACTCCGATCAGACCTGTAATGATATATCAATCTCAGGAATTCGCAACCTCATGACCAAAAGGTAAATTCCGGTCAGTATGGAAGCTACAAGCCGATGTAATGGCCATATCCGGGCGCCGAAGGCGTGTGAAAGGGGCGACGGCCCACCGAAAACATATATCGCGATCCAACGGCTGTCGCCGCGCGGATAGCTCCCGTCCGCGCGGCGCGGGCCTATTGGTTGAATTGATAATTATCCATGAGCCGGACCGCCTCCCCTCGAGCATTTGCGCGATAAATTGCCGACTGAAATTACTCACCCATAGATATATCTTCATAGCCGTGTAATTTTCTTTATACTATATAAACGGCCATGACTTTTCTCGCGGCAATGGATTGTGTTTGTTTTCATGACATTACGCCTGGCCATGAGCCCGGCCCGAAAATTGCTCCCATTTGCATGGGACACGTAAAGGTGGAGAATATTTATCGTGAAATGATTGTAAAAGGTTTTTCTTCTGATTATTTTCAAGGCGGTGATTATCGATGAAAGAGTTCAATATTATTATTGTGGTGATAGGGTACTTCATATTAATAGTATTCACGGGCAGGCACTGCTACACTAATTACGTTAACTACAATCACAAATTTTATCAGGGCGTGGGCATGTCCGCCTTGGAGCTATTGCATGAGAAACAGCAGGAATATAAGAAAATTAACGGCAAGTACGCGACGGATTTCAAACCCTTCAACCTGGATAAAATATACCTTCCCTATTACTTGTACGTGATCAATAACGATTCATTTTATCCTCAAAACCTTTCGCCCGGCTTTGACCTTCCTCCTTTCCTGTCCAAGGACTTCTCTGGAGATTCATATATCATGTACGCCATAAGGAATACGGATGCAGACCCGTGTCTGGACATATTCGCGATTATCGAGACCGGAGACGTCTACCACGTCTCCAACGACTCGAAGTGCTCCGATCCTTACAAGCAAAACAGAAGCGCGGCCGCGAAAAAAAACGGCCGTGAAGTCCTTGGAAAAATAAGGACTTACTCTTCCCCCACTTGTCCCGTCAATAACCCACTATCGTCACCGCCGGCGCTTTCTCGATTTCCGGACAATACCTCCCCTTCCCCGACTGGTCGCCGCAGGACGGGATAGTCGCGTTTAGGTAGATTGTGCCGGGGGAATCGACCCGGACGACGATGGACGCGAGGCCGCCCGCGTCCATGGCGCCGGACACGTCGTAGCGGCCCGATCCGCTCGGGCCCTCGCCGCCGAGGAGGGTGGCCGCGCCGGTCGAGCTCGGGTCGATCTCGAAGACCACCCCGAAGGAGGAGGAGTAGCCGATGGCCGAGGAGTTGATAACGCTCACGGTCACCCGCGTGGTCGAGCCTTCCTCAACGCTTCGAGAAGTGGCGCCGTCCACCACCAGGTCCGTGGGGATGGTTGGGTTCGAGGCCGTGTCGTTTCCGCTTATCATGGCCTGGATCAAGCTGAGGTCAAGGGGCGACACTCCCGCCGGGTCGCCCATCAGGCGCTGGCTGTCTCCGTTGGGCGGCAGCACTCCCAAGTAGGACGCGTCGTTGCCGATGATCCGGTTCTTCAGCGCCGTCATATCCAGCGGAGACACCAACCCGTCGGCCGACACGGTATTCCCCGCGTCGCCCCAGCTAAAACATGACGCCCCGCCCGTCACGTCCACCTCCCATATATCAGTTCCATTATAGTACTCATGCGCGTTCTCGATCCCGTCCCCGTCGAAGTCCGCCCCCAGCCCGTCGCCCGCCGACAACGGGTCCAGTCCCGTATCCCCGTGCCCCACCGAGTTGTCAGCCTCGAACCCATCCGGCAAGCCGTCGCCGTCCGAGTCCCAGTAGTCGGGGTCGGTGCCCAGGCTCGCCTCCACCGCGTCGGAGAGACCGTCGCCGTCCGTGTCGGGGAGCGCTTCGATAACGTCGATCATGATGCCGCTATCGGTTTTAAGGGTCTGGTAGTAGAAGTTGACGTATGTGTTCAAGGTCGGGTAGTCGGAGATGGGAAGCGCGATGTCCAGGTAGCAGCCATTCAGGACCGAACCGAAGGAGGGCGCGGCCGAGGAGGGGCTGATATAGTAGTTGACCACGCTCTCCCACCAGGCGCCGATGGCGTAGTACTTGCCCGCCGTGAGGGTCGCGTGCATGTCGCCGGAGGAAAACCAGTGGGTCGTGTCGCCGGGGAAGGTTTGGATTACGCGCGAGACCGCCTGCCACGGCCCGTCGGCCGCGTCGGACTCGTACACCAGGAAGTGCATGGTGTTCGCGTTCTCGTTGTCCAGGTAGAGGGAGTGCTCGGTCAGGGTGGTCGTGGCGGTCGCGTGATACACGTTACCCCTGAACCTCAAGCCGCCCGTGGAGTTCGAGTTGTTGGTCGAGATAGCGTCCACCGTGATCTGGGCCGAGGGCATGCTCGCGCCCAGGCCCTCCGTGTCAAGCGCCGTTAGGGTCACCCACTCGGCGATCGCGTCGGTCAGGGCGATCGTCACCACGCCGCCCGAAACCTCGGCCACCACCTGGTTGGTCCCGCCCCCGCTTATCACGCTTCCCACCGAGGCCGAGCTCGCGAATACCGCCGACCCGTCCACCGCCAATGTAAACCGGCTCGAGTCGTCCCCCTCGAAAAACAGCCCCTTCTGATCGTAGACCTCGAAGGTAACGCCCAGCCACTCGCCGACCTCCACCCACCGCGTCTGGTCCTCCTTCAACCCCACCTCGGCGGCGTAGCGATTAACGTCCGGGTCGAGCGGATCGAGATCAAATCCGTCAAGATAGCCGTCATCGTCCGTGTCCGGGTCACAAGGATCGGTCCAGACGTTGTATTCCTCAAGGTTATTCAGACCGTCCGCATCGTAATCGGCGGTGGCGTCCGCCGTGTCTCCCATCATGCAGGAATGGGAATTTTCCCAATCGTCGTGCATGCCGTCCCCGTCGCGGTCCATCAAATGAGAATTGATATTATAAATATGCAACCCGTACTCTTTATCCGCGACGTAGACGAAGCCGTTCGAATAGTGGACGCTCAAGGCGGTCCCCGGGGTGTCGTAACAAGCTATAAGCGTAGGGCTGGTGGGGGATGAGACGTCGATGATCTGCAATCCGGAGTTATAGTCCGCCAGGAAAGCGCAGTTCGAGAAAACGGAGACGTCATAGGAGGACCCGGACGTGTTGTAGGACCCGGCGAGTGTAGGGTTTGACGGGTTGGACACGTCTATGATTTGCAGACCGGAGCCACTATCGGCCACGTAGGCGTAGCCGCCGGAGACGGCCACTTTTCTCGCCGTGCCCGCGGTAACGTAGTATCCCGCCAACGAGGGAGTCTCGGGATCGGAGACGTCGATGATCGCCAGGCCCGCTCCGTCGGCCACGTAGGCGTAACCGCCCGACGCGAAGACGCCGTAGGAAGTCCCCGTCGTGTCATATTGTCCGGCGATGTGTGGATAAGATTGCTCTTCAGTTACAAAGAGGCCATCAGTGCCCGCCGCTATGTATGCCCTGCTATTTTCAATGTGTAAGTCGTATGCGCGAGGCGGATAAATAAAACCAATTTCATTGGGGGAATATTTATTCGAAATATCGATTATAATCACCGGGGTTGTAAAAAAGGCATTACATAGCGCGTAGGCGTAATCGCCTGACACAAAAACATCCCATGCCGATTCATAAGTTTCAAATCCCGCCGTCTGCCTCGGACTATCAGGATATGACACGTCGAATATCGCCAGACCTTCTCCTTTGGCCACGTAGGCATAGTCGCCCGACGCGTAAACTCCCAATGCCCAGTAAGAGTCGTAGTGTGATCCCACGAGAAAAGCCGCCTGAAATTCAGAGTCGTCTTCCGGGCCGGAGCAATCGTTGTCTTCCGGAAAGTCGGTGAAGCCGTCTTCATCATCGTCGATTCCGTTGTCGCAAAAAAATAAACTTCCCCGTTCGTCGTTGTCCTTATTGTCATTGCATCCGGAGTCGAGAAGGTCCGTCAGCCCATCACCGTCGTTGTCCACCCCGTCGCTGCAGGCCACGACCGAGCATGGATTCATTATATTCTGATACTCCTCCATGTTAGTAAACAAGTCCCCGTCGGGATTGGCCTCGTCGTCGACCGTGTCGGCCATCATGCAGGAATAGGTATTCTCCCAAGCGTCGGCCAATCCATCCCCATCGTTGTCCGCTTCATCTACAAGGAATATTTTGAGGTCGGAAAAGAAAAACTCGAAGCTAAAAGCAGACTCTATAAAGTAAGCGAAGCCATCGGAGTAATAAATTCCCTCAGTTGGCTCCAACGAGTTATATAAACCCACCAACGTTGGATTGGCCGGGTCGGAGACGTCGATCATCAGAAGTCCCGAACCGGTATCCGCCACGTAGGCGAAGCTTCCAGAGACATGAACGTCACTACTGGATTCTCCGGGGGTATCGTAGTATCCGGCCAAGGTTGGACTGGCGGGGTTCGATACGTCAATGATTTGAAGACCATAAAATCCATCGGCCACGTATGCGTAGCTTCCGGATACGAAAAGGCCGCTTGAATAACCAGGCGTGTTGTATGATCCCGCCAAGGCCGGGGACGCGGGATTGGTGACGTCAATGATTTTAAGCCCAGAACCTCCGCCCGCCACGTAAGCGTAATTCCCAATGACTTGGACCTCGGAAGCCGTTCCAGTTGGTTTGTACGTACCAACGAGACCAGGGGCCGAGGGATTTGTGACGTCAATGATTAAAATGCCCGCGGTATTGTCCGCTATATAGGCGTAATTTCCCGAGACGTAAACGCCACTGGCATCGTATGTATCGTATGTTCCCGCCAATGATGGAGAGGATGGATCGGAGACGTCTATTATTTTTAGGCCGGCGGCTCTATCCGCCACGTATGCATAATTGCCTGAGACATATACATCCAAAGGTCCATCGGTATCATACGAGGCTATCAAATTTGGACTTGAGGGGTCCGAAATATCGATTATTTCGATACCGAACCGATACCCCGCCACGTAGGCGTAGTCGCCGGAAACAAAGACACTAGTTGGATATCCCGACGTGTCGTACGATCCCATCAAAATAGGGTTCAGTTGCGCCGCCGCGCCGGTCGGTACCGTGAGGGCGAGGGCGATGATGGCCATGATAATGGCGGTTTGAATCCGCGTCCTTTGTTTGGTCATTTGGCTTTCTCCTTTTTGGATGACTAGGCGCCGTATCGTCTTATAATTCGGAGTGCTCGCTAAGAAAACTATAGACTATAACCGATCAAAATACAATCATTTTTTTACCCGCCATTTTACTCGTCCCCCGTCGCGGGTTTTTCGTGGGCGGCTTGGGCCGGGACGGTGCGTTTGCGACTCGGGCCTTCATGGCGCCTTGGCTTCCAATATTTGGCCGACGCGGAATCTTTCACGCGCGGTCGCGGGACCGGGAGGCGGTTTCGCGAATTCGGTTTTGATAAAGTTACCCGCTTGTGATAGGAATAAGCCGTTAGATTGCAATCGTTATCCGGAGGTGGCCATGGCGGGAAAATCGAAGAAGACCGGGCGGGGCAGAATGATCGTCGACGCGATCGCCGATACCATCATACCGTCAGACGGGCCCGAGCGGCCGGGGGCCCTGGACGTGGAGCTCCCGGACAAGCTGCTCGACTGGCTGGGCCAACTTCCGGGGGCCAGGCAAGCCTTTGTCGCGTCCTGCTGGTTCTGGGAATTCTCGCCCATATTGACGGGGCGCTTTTGCCGTTTTACCAGTCTTTCCTTCGAGGAGCGCACGGCCCTGTTCGAGGACTTCGAGAGTTCCCGCTCCTTTACCAGGAGGTGGACCTTTTTCGCGCTCAAGGCGATCATGCTGGCGGTATTTTACAATGACGAGGAAATCTGGCCGCTTATGGGGTTCAAGCCGGGCTGCCTGTCCGAGCCGCCGGGCAAAGGCGCCCGTCTTTCCATGCGGACCGCCGCAGCCGTTGAAACTTCCGGAGGGGTGCAATGATCCACGAGGGCAAGGAGTTTGACCGCGAGGTAAACCTCGACGCCGACGTGGTGGTGGTCGGCTCCGGGGCGGGTGGACCGGTGGTGGCCAAGGAACTCCAGGAAAAGGGCCGATCGGTGATTTTGCTCGAGGAAGGCGGCAACTACCATACGCGCGACTTCGGCAAGGACGTGATCGAGTCTTTCCGGACTTTGTATCGAGACTTCGGCAGCACGGCCGCTCTGGGCATACCCTTCGTGCCCTTTCCGCTGGGCCGCTGTCTTGGCGGGACAACGGCCATCAATTCGGGCACCTGCTTCAGGACACCGGACGTCATTTTAAAAAGATGGGAGCGAGCGTGGAACCTGCCCGATATTTCGCCGGAATTCATGCGGCCTTACTTCGAGCGGGTGGAAAAGCTCTATTCGGTAAGCGAAGTTCATCCGGGCAACATGGGTAAAAACGGCGAGATATTCCTTCGCGGCGCTCGCGAGCTTGGTTATTCCTGCGGTCCATTAAAACGGAACATGGACGAGAACTGCACCGGCTGCGGCGTTTGCACTTTAGGCTGTCCTTCCGACGGCAAGCGGCACACGGGGCTTAACTACATTCCCATGGCCGTGGAAAAAGGATGCGAGGTATATTGCGACTTTCGGGTCGAGAAGGTACTGACGCGAGGGAACAGGGCGGTCGGCGTTTCGGGAAGCGTGCTTAACAGGTCGAACAATAAAAGGAAAACCAATTTCAAAGTATCGGCCAAAGTCGTGGTCATGGCGGCGGGGGCCGTTTGTACTCCTCATCTGTTATTGCAAAACAAGCTGGCCAACTCGAGCGGCCAGATGGGAAAGAATTTACGGCTTCATCCCGGCATCCGGGTGAGCGCGGTTATGAACGAGGAGGTAAAGGGATGGCTTGGCGTTCCCCAGGGCGTATATGTTGACGAGTTCTGGGACGAGGGTATCATGCTCGAGGGCATTTTCGTTGGCCCTCTTTTATCGGCGCCTTCACTTCCTTATTTTGGTCGGAAGTCCAAGGATTTAATGTTTAACTATCCGAATATAGCGGCTTTTGGCGCTATGATTCACGACGAGACCAAGGGCCGGATTCGGCCGGGACCGCTGGGCCGCCCTCTTATCACCTACTGGCTTAACAAGGAGGACCTTCGCAAGGCGGTCAAGTCGATAGCGTACGCGGCTGAAATCTATTTTGCCGCCGGGGCCAGGAAAGTATTCACCATTCTCCCCTGGATGCCGGAGATCACGAAAAAGAGCCAGATCGGCGATATCTTGACCGGTCCCACCAGGGCCTCGGAACTGGAGATGATGGCCTTTCATCCCATGGGATCGGCCCGCATGGGCACGGACCCGGCAAAGTCCGTGACCAACCCCTACGGCGAGACGTTCGACGTGAAAAACCTTTTCATCGCGGACGCCTGCCTTTTCCCCTCCTGCCTGGGGGTCAATCCCATGGAATCGATCATGGCCTTCGCCAACAGGAACGCCGACTATATGCATGAGAGGAAACTGTAAGCCGGAACACGGCTGGAACGGTAAAGAGTAAACGTGCCTTCCGCCTTACAGGATGGGCTGGGGACGCCTCAGGGCCTCGAGATGTCCGATCGGTTCTCGATATTTTTATCGGATTTTCTCTTCTTGCATAATTTTGCCAGAAATATTCCCGCTTGTCCTAATAAATAGGATGGTAGGGATAAAATTGCAAAAGGCAGCCACATCGCGATATAGAAGCCAAGAATGAACATGTACGGCATGGCCTCAATCGCCGACTTCTCTTTCATTTTATCACGCGTCTCAGGAACGTATTTCCAGAAAAACTGGTTCATCTGGAAAATAAATCCTAGTGGAATAAGCGCGTGTAAAAAGCATAATATCAGGGCCATAAGCGGAGCTGCGATCAGGTTGGAAAAGAAATCGGCATTGGAGGTTTTAAATTCCAAGCCGCCAAGGTTCTCAATCATGTCGCTTATAGCCGGCATTATCGGGTTCTTTTCCAAGTTAAAGGCCATTTGCGCTCCATTATCTCTCTTAGTGAGAAATTTGCATCGATCAGACGCAACTCCAGACATCTCTCTTCATTAGATTCAGAAAGGTAGTTTTTCCATACTGAAATTAAAGGAAGGGTCCTACTTCTTCCTTTTAAAAGGCGGCCTTCTCCTGGGGTTTTTGCCGTCCTCTTCCTTGAAGACGTCCCCCAGTCCGGAGACGACGTAGGTCCCCGACCTGGCGTCCCGATAGAGCATTATCAGGCCCTGGTCCTCTGCGTCCTCGAGGAGTTCCGTGAACATGCGATAGCCGTAATAACTCTCGTCGAAGCTCGGGTCCTTGCGCTTCATGGTGTCCTTGACCATGGAGGCGTAGATCACGGGCTTGTTCTCCCGCATGAGGGCCGCCGCCGAGTCCACCAGCAACTTGAAGACGTCGCGCCTCTCGTTGGGTATCTTGGAAATGGCCTTTTCCGCGCCCGCGGGCTGAAGGTCCTCGTAGTAGATGAACTCATCGCAGTTGTCCCGAAGTAGGTTCGAGGTCGAGTCGCGCATGCCCAGGCCGATAACGTACTTGCCGTTTTCCTTGAGCTTGCTCACGAGGGGCGAGAAGTCCGAGTCTCCCGACACGATGACGAACGTATCGATGTGGGCCTTGGCGTAAGCCATGTCCATAACGTCCACCACCAGCCGGATGTCGGCCGAGTTCTTGCCCGTGATGTCGCGCTTGGGTATCTCGATCAGCTCGATGGCCGACTCGTGCAGCTTGCGCTTGTACTCGTCATAGCGTATCCAGTCCGCGTAGGCCCTCTTTACTATCAGTTTTCCTTTTTCGACCAGCCGCGCCAGAACGCGCGATATGTCGAATCTTTCCTTGCTTCCCTTGAACCCGAGGGCCAGGTTCTCGAAGTCAATAAATACGGCCAGCCTTCTTTCGTAATCGTGCTCTTCCATGTCCACTCCCGCTTATCGGATGATTCGCGTCGGGTCCAGTCGAGCCGGCCGAGGCGGCCCGCTAACCCGGCGGCCAGGAAAACTTTCGTCCCCCCAGAAGGTGCAGATGGATATGGAAGACCTCTTGACAGGCGTCCTTGTTGGTGTTGAAGACGCTCCTGTAACCGGCCCCGCTAACGCCCAGGTCCCGGGCTATCCTGGACGCGGCAACCATTAATTTTCCCATTAACGCCGCGTCTCCTTCCTCGAGCCCGTCCAGGCTGGGAACGTGCTTCTTCGGTATGATAAGCACGTGTACCGGGGCCTGGGGGTTAATGTCCTTGAAAGCTAGGAGGTCGTCGTCCTCAAAAACCTTGTCCGCCGGAATGTCTCCGGCCACGATCTTGCAAAACAAGCAATCCTCGGCCATCTGCCGCCTCCAGGGGAAGTAGTTTTCCTAGCAACTAATCTAATCCCCGAGAGGGAGATTTGTCAACACGGGCCCTTTTAGCGGCGTTTACGGGGACATATTAATCGGAGATCTCGAAGAAGACTATCATGCCCTTTTGCGTTTCAGTTTCGGCGATCGGTTTTAAGCTGTATTTCTTTTTAACCTCCTCCTCCATTTCCTTGAAATAGGGACTGGTAAGAGGGCCAATGTCCGAGAAATATATCCTACCCTTTGAAAAGTCCAGAGGCGTTTTCGGGTCGGGCCTGAGGAGCATGTCGGTGGGCGCGCACCTGGCCCCGATGGTGGTGGAAATGGCGGAGGGAAAGGCGGCGAAATAAAGCGCGTCCTTTGGCAGCTTGTCTTTCATCTCCAGGAGAAACCGGTACTCCCGCTCGCTTTCGGCGCGGAAAGGCTTCTGAGCGTTGGGTATCCCCGGGATAATGAGAGCGGCCGCGGCCAGCGACAGGGCCACGAGGACGGGGCTGTACTTCCTTTTAAACCCGCCCGCCCAATCGATGGCCGCCGCCATGAATCCGGCCAGGCCCGGCGCTAGAAGGAGCTGATATCTTTGCAGGTCGTAGCGGCTCGAGTCGACGTTGATATAAAAGGCGTAGACCAGGAGCATGCCGAGCATATTGGCGAAGAGGCCGGCCAGCAGGGCTGGTCGCTTTTTCACGAGCACGGCCGCTCCCATAAGGATGAGGGCCGGATAGGCCAGGGGAAGAAGGTCCCCTCCCATCCAAAAGGACATGCCGCCCAATAGCGGAACGCCGGGGGCCTTCTGGCGAAACGAGCTATAGGCCCCGAACCCCGCCAGGGCCTGCATAACCGCCGGCAAAAGGAAGAGACCCAGCCAGAGGTAGTGCTTTCTTTCGAACTTGAAGGGATTTCCCCGCCGCCATTCCTCCAGGGCCCCGAGGATTACGGGCACGGCCAGGGCCGAGGCCACGCTCTCGAGACGGAACGTCCCGGCCAGGCCCACGGCCGCTCCCCCCGCCAGGAACAGCCCGTCGTTCCTGGTTTTGACGAAGGACACGCAAAGGCCCGAGGCCAAAAGCACGGCCGCCATGGCCCCCGGCTCCATGGACGTTCCTCCCGACATGCGAAGATGGAGGGGCCAGGCCGAGACCAGCAAGGAGGCTATAAGGGCAGTCGAGCCCCGAAAGCCCAGGGAGCGGACGAAGAACCAGGCCGCCATAACGCCCAGGGCCCCCAGTATGGCGTTCAGCCCATAGGCGGTTTCCTCCCTTTCCCCCGCCAGGACAAAGCCCGCGGCGAGCAGGGAATGGAAAGCGGGGGGCCACTTGGGCGCTCGGCGTATCCTGGTATCATGGTCGCCGGCAACGATGGTCTCACCGAAGCGACCCGTGTGGCGAAGGTTCTCCGCCAGCTCCAGGTGAAGGAACTCGTCGAAGTAAACGTTATGAGTGTGGTAAACCCAGTATTGCCGGACGGCCCAGGACAAAATAATGATCGCGGCCAGAGCGATAAGCTCGACCCTGCCCGCCTGGATGAACTCCCTCAGGGCGGCTCGTTCCCGGATGGTAAAATAAATGACCGAGAAAATCAGCGCGGCGATGAAAAAGGGCGCGCCGTGTATGATCAGGGGGGACAAGCTATCGCCTCGTCACTGGATATAGCCCAGGGCCTTAAGCTGCTTGACCATTTGCGGAGACAGGTTCTGCTCCTCCGGGACGGTATAGGGCGTCTCGTCCATCCAGGCCTTGAGCTTGGCCTCCATTTCCATGGCCAGGCCGGGGTCCTTCGAGATCAGGTCGTCCTCCTCGTTCCAGTCGGCTTCCAGGTCGTATAGCTCGGAGGGATAGTCTCCGCCGAAGGTCTGCATGAATTTTTTGCCGTCCTCCACCAGGGCGTACTGGGGAAGCGACAAATAGGGGCGAGGAGGGTCCTCCCGATGCGTGGGCAGCATGCACCGGTCCATGACGGCCCGGCCTTTTCTTTGTCCTCCCTCGATCAGGGCCCGAAGGCTCGAGCCCTGTGAGGGAAGGTCCTTGACGCCGAGAACGTAATCGTACACGGTGGGGGCCACGTCAACCGCGCTGACCACGTCGTCCACCTCGAGGCCGCCGGGCAACTGGCCGCTCTTGGTATCTCGGCCATAGGATACGATCAGGGGCACGTGGACGATGGCGTTATACAGGAGTCCGCCGTGGCCGTAGGCGTAACGGACGGGTCTGTCCTGGTAGTCGGCGAGGGACTCTCCGTGGTCCGCGATGACCACGTACAAATTGGGCGACTGGGGCCTGGGCTCGAGGGCCTCGGCGTACTCGAGGAGCTTTCCCACGTAGTAGTCGGTATAGAAGATTTCCCCGTCGTAAAGGTCTATCCGGTCCTGGATTTCCTCCGGGCTATAACCTTTCTGGCCGGGCTCGAGGAAGCCGTTTCCACCCAGGGCCCTGGGAAATTTCTTGCTCGTAAACTTCTCGGTAAAGCCCTTGTGCGGCATGTAGGGCATATGGGGGTCGAAAAAGTGGACCCAGATAAACAGGTCACGGTCCCGGTATTTCCTGAGCTGGTTGGCCGCCCGCCTGAAGGCGTCCCGCGCCGAGGTCTGGTCGGCCCGAAAGGCGGTCCTCGCCCCGGCCTCGGGGTCGCGAAACCAGGTCATGGCGCCGCTCGACTCGTCGAAGCCCTCGATGCCCATGTCGAAAGGCATCAGCCTCGGCCTCGAGGTGACGGCCGAGGTGGTGAAGCCTCGCTCGCCCAGTATCTCGGCCATGGACTTGACGTTGCCCGTCACCTTCTGGAAGAGCCGGGCCAGGCCGTGGGTCCTGGGGTAATAGCCGGTCAAGATCGAGGCGTGGGACGGGTCGGTTACGCCCATGGGACAAAAGGACTTTTTAAACAATACGCCCGAGGCCGCCAGCGCGTCCAGGTTGGGACTGGTCTTCCTTTCATAGCCGTAGCAGGAAAGATGGTCGGCCCGGACCGTGTCCAGGGTGATGAGTATCACCCGGTTCCTGACCGGGGCCTTGGGGTTGGACGCCGAATAATCCGAATAATAACCCAAAACAGAAGCGGCCAGGGCGATGAGGATCGACGCGTACGTCGAGTAGCGCCGGAATTTTCCCGCGCCGCCGGGCGCGTTCCACTTGGCCAGGATCAGCCACCACAGCGCCGCGCCCGCTACCAGCCCGATACCAACGTGACGGAACATAGGCTCCGTGATGAATGAATCGACCTGCCTGAGAGGAAACGTGACCAGGGCCGACGCGATCAATAGATACGCCGACTGCCGCGCCGCGGCGATCGCCTTCTCATCAATAATGGACCCGACCCGCCCGGACAATAAATCGAAGGCCATCCAGAAGCCGTAATGAAGGCCCCCCGAGATGACCGAGCAAAGAATGGTCAAGGCCAGTCTGGTCCCGAGCCCGGGCACGAGGTAGTAATAGTGAATGGAGAATATCACCCCGGCGGTCGCGCCGGCGGCCACGCCCAGTCCCGCCCACCTCCGACCCGGATCGTCCAGGTCCAGGCAGGCCAGGGCCGCAAGGCCGCGGGCTTTCCCGATGATAAAGGCCAGGAAGGTCGAGGGCTCGCGCCGTACGGCGTCTCTTGCGACCCAAAGTCCCGTGCCGATCCACCAGGGCTTGATCCACTCGCTAAGAGATATCTTGATCCCCGCCACCACCCATTTGTGATCTCCCGTGAACCAGACGGCCATGGCGGAGAAAAAGAAAAAAAGACCCAGAAGCCTGAGTATTATTCCCGCGACTTTTCTTGTTTTATTCATCTCGTTAAAAAGGCGGAACCGGTTTTACTCGTCCCGCCGATTAAAAATTTAACACTCGATTCGGGCAATTATCAAGCGAGCGCCCGAGCAAGGCCGGGAAAAGCCACGCTACTTATCGAACTCCGACTCGGAGAAGACGATGGCCTGGAACCTCTCGAGGACCGCGTCGTCTCTTTTCCAGCAGTTCGGGTCCATTACCCCGGCCTTGCGGCATAAATTGGAAAGGTAGGCGTCATGGTCCCAGCCCTGCTCGATGGGCACCTGGGGCAGGAACACGCCCCTGGCCCGGCCCAGCGTGATCAGGACCCCGTCACGGCCCACCTTCACCTCCTCCGGGCTTTGGCATCTCTCGATAGGAGTCAGCACCGATATCTCTATCTCCAGCTTCTTAAGGTCCTCGGGCGTAAGGGGATGCATGAAGAAGCGGGCGTCGTGAATGGCCGCGTCCACCGCGCGTCGCTGAACGCAAAGATAAAGAGGCTCGTTCGGTATGATAGTGCCGATGCAGCCCCTCAAGTCGCCCTCGGTCTTGAGCGTCACGAAGGCGGCCCCGATCGAGCGAAGGGACTCGCTTTTAGTTTCCATGGTTGGAAGGTCTACTCTTTTTACGGCGGCCTCGGCGAAGGCCCGGGCCATCTCGAGTAACTCCTTTTTCTCTTCGCCCGTTAAGTGAAAGCCTTTTGGGGACGGAGCGCTCGCGTCGCTCGCGGGACCAGGCGCGGCTTCACTTTTGTCTTCTTCATCCAGGATAAAAGCCGCCGCCCCGTAGCCAACCACCCTCGAGCGGTCTCCGGTGGCGTCCCCACTGTCGGCGTAGTGCAGCGTTTTGACCACTCTTCCCCCTCTCTCCTTGAAAAGACGCATGAGGGTCACCACGGGCAGGCCGCCGCAAATGGGACGGGTCCGGTCCTTCACGCCCCTGGCCACGGCCTCGACGTCCATGGACTCGATCGTCTCGAGGGTCTTAAGGTCCACGGGCTTCGTCTGCTCGGTCCCCTTATAGGGGGGATAATTGCCGTGGGACATGTCGGTCGAGGCGACGAATACCACGTCGTCGCCGGGAAAGGTCTCGTCAAGGACCTTGGCGAAATCGGCGGCCCGATCATCGGTGAGACCGCCCATCATCACCACGTTGATTTTGAGTCCGGGGCCGGCGACCGTTTGGATAAAGGGAATCTGGACCTCGAGCGAATGTTCCTGGCTATAGAAACGGTCGTCCGAGACGATCCAGTCGCGTGAGGCAACGAGCTTTTTGGCCGCCTCCCGGTCCATCTCGACCTCGCCCAGAGGAGTGCGGTAGGCGTCCTTGTCCAGCACGAAGACCCCCTCGAGGGGGGAGCGGTGGGAAGGGCCGAGGATGACGAAGCGGGAGGGACGAGCCGGGACCAGGGCCTTATAGGCGTAAGCCGCCACCGGGCCGGAATAGCGGTATCCAGCGTGAGGGACCATGATCCCGAACACGCGTCCCTTTATTTCGGGCGCGGGAGCCAGGTCGAGGAAGCCCTTGATCATGGAGCCAAGCTCATCGGGGCCGGCGGGATAAAAAGAACCCGCCACGATGGGAGACTGCACCGTCCTGGCGGTGGGAGCTTTTTCCGGTTTCGAGGTCACGGCGGGCGCCTTGGCTTCCATGGCCCGAGAGCTTTCTCCTACGCGTTCCTTGTCCTTGCACCCCCCGGGACCGACAAGGGTAGCCAAAAGAAATATCGAGACGATGCCAAACGGTACTTTCTTTGTCATCGATCGAGAGATCATGCCTCATCCTCCTTGCCCGGCTCCAGGCGCTCGTAATGGTCGGCCTCCACGAAGGAAACGGTGGAGACGGGCCCCTTCGGAAAGGAGGCCATGTCGGCCGCGATCCCCAAAAGCCCGACGGCCGTCGCCGCGAAGCCCCTGCGGGACCACCTAAGCCGGCATTTTTCCCCGGAGCCTTCCTTGCGTTTCTTTTCCATGTCAATTCCACCTTCCAGCGGCCGCCTTTCCGCAATAAGGGCATCGGCCGTTTTTCAGGTTGTACTCGAGTATGGCGTATCCCATCCGTTTTATCAGGAGTTTCCCGCAGCCGGCGCAGTACGTGTCTCCTCCCCCGGGGACGTCGACGTTGCCGACGTACACGTGTTTCAATCCCTCGCCGAGCGCCGCGTCCCTGGCCTTGACCAGGAAGTCCTTGGGAGTGGGCGGAAGATCCATGAGCTTGTACTGGGGATGGAACCTCGAGAAGTGAAGAGGAGTTTCAACCCCGGTTTTTTCCGCGATCCAGGCGCACATCTTTTTGATCATGTCCAGGTCGTCGTTCAAGGTGGGCACGACCAGGTTGGTCAGTTCCACCCATACTCCCTCCTCGGCCATGACCTCGATGGCGCGGAGGACCGGATCGAGCCGTCCCGAGCATATTGTCCGGTAATACTCGTCGCTCATGGCCTTTAAGTCCACGTTGGCCGCGTCGGCGTGGCGGCAGAGTTCCCGCAGGGGCTTCTCGTTGATGAAGCCGGCGGTGACGAGTATGTTTTTAACGCCTTTCTCGGAGGCCAGTTCCTGGCAGTCGCGGGTATACTCGAAAAAGGTGATGGGCTCGGAATAGGTATAGGCGATCGAGCGGCACCTCGAGCGCTGGGCCGCCTCGACGATTTTCTCGGGCGGGGCGTCGATGACCCGGCCGGGGTCGGCGTCCTCCGGGTTGAGTTGGCTTATGCTCCAGTTCTGGCAGAACTTGCAGTGCAGGTTGCAGCCCGCCGACGCCACGGAGAAGCACCTGGTCCCGGGAAGGAAATGGAAGAGGGGTTTCTTCTCCACCGGATCGTAGGGATGGGCCGACAGGGGCTTGCCGTATACCAGGGTGACCAGTTTGCCCTTGTAATTCAGACGCGATCGGCAATCCCCCCGCTGGCCCGGGGAAAGGACGCACTCGCGCGGGCACAGAAGACACCTGACCTTGCCGCTCATCGGCGGTCCTCCTTAACGGGCTCCCAGTGGTCCGCCTTGATGAGGCTCAGCCGCCCCTCCCGCTCGAGGGACTCGATCATCTCGATATCAACCTTTCCTCCCGAAGCGACGTCTAGTTCCTCGGGCGCGGTAAAGACCACGAGGAAGCCAAGAATAATAGCCGCCGCCAGGGCGAGAATAAATTTACAGTCGTCCGCTTTCAATCGGGCCCCCAAGAAAGATATATTAGCATTCATGGCGGGCGATACAATGGGCCGCTCGCGCTTGGGTGATTTCCGAGAAAAGAGACCGCCGGTCATATTCAAACGCCGCTTTCCGGGCTGGAAAAATGAGGCCGGAAGTCACGGAAAAATACCCGCCGCTGAAAAATTACAAGCCGTTTTGAGCGAGGACTCCGGATAGGATAATATTATGTTTTGAGTCGATGATGGGGTATGTAAAATGAAAATGCGTCTTCGGCACAAGATAACCCTGGCCGTCCTGATCGGCGTGATGATTCCCTCCGCCGGCGGTCTTTATTACGTTTCCCATAAGGCGAGGATCGATCAGTTGGAGACCTTCGTTCGTCAGGGCAGGGTAATGTTCCAGCAGATTCTGATAACCCGCCGCTGGCTTTCGCGCCACGGCGGCGTTTACGTCCGCAAGGATCCCTTCGTCAAGGACAACCCTTTCATGGAGGACGCCAACACCCGCACGGTGGAGGGAGAGCCGATCGTCAAGCGCTCGACCGACGGGGTCACCAGGGAAATATCGGAAATAGCCGAGGCCGAGGGCGTTTCCCGTTTTCGTCTGACCAGTCTCGACCCTATCAATCCGGCCAGCGCTCCGACCCCCTGGGAAAAGGAGGCGCTGAAAAGCTTCGAGCGCGGTGAAAAGGAGAGCTGGACCATTCGCGGCGAGGGGCCTGAGGCTCATTTCGTTTACATGGCCCCCGTCTTCACGGAGCGGTCCTGTTATAAATGCCACCAGGAATCATCCTACATGGTGGGCCAGGTGCGGGGAGGAATCAGCGTCGAGTTTCCCGTGGGTGAAATGTACGGGGCCTCGAGGGACAAGCTGGCCGCGAACCTTCTTCTTTTATTGCTCGCCGGGTCCTTCGCTCTCCTGGTGCTTTCCCTTGGGGCCAAATATTTTCTCCTGCGGCCCCTGCTCGCCATCCACTCGGTCATCAAATCCATGGCCTTGGGCGACTTCGAAAGCCCCTTGCAGGTAAAAAGCCAAGACGAGATCGGCGAGCTGGCCGAGGCGGTCGCGTCCATGCGGGAGACCATCCGCAAGCAGAACGAGATGCTCGAGGGCGAGGTCACGGAGGGGGTCAAGAAGCTCCAGGAATCGGAGAGGCGTTTCAGGAAAATCTTCGAGTCATCCCGCGACGCGGCCTTTATTCTGGAGGACGGCGTCTTTATCGACTGCAACCAGGCGGCGGTCAGGGTCTTCGGGGTCGAGGGCAAACAAGACCTTATCGGCCGGGACCCGGGAGATTTCTCCCCCCCCCGCCAGCCGGACGGAAGGGAATCGATCAAGGGAGCGGCAAGGCATATCAACGCCGCCACGCGAGACGGGTCGCGCTTTTTCGAGTGGGTGCATAAGACCGGAGACGGCCGCCTTTTTCCCTCCGAGGTTTCCCTCAGCCTCTTCGAGCTGGACGGCAAAAAGGTCCTGCAGGCGGTGATCCGGGACGTCACCGACCGCAAGCGGGCGGAGGAGGAAATACTCGAGGCCAGGCGGGCGGCGGACGCGGCCAATCAGGCCAAGAGCTCCTTTTTGGCCAACATGAGCCACGAGCTAAGGACGCCGCTTAACCACATCATCGGATACGGCGAGCTCCTCAAGGAGGAGGCCGAGGACATGGAGGCCGAGGACTTTATCCCGGACCTGGACAAGATCATCTCCTCCGGCAAGGGCCTTTTGAAAATCATCAGCGACGTCCTCGACCTCGTCAACATGGAGTCGGGTAACCTCAAGCTCGAGGCCTCGGTTTTCAGCGTGAAAAGCGTTTTGGACGCCGTCGCCAATGAACACCGGACGGCGGCGGAAAAGAAGGGCCTTACCATCAAGGTCGAAGAGGGAGACGACGCGGGCGAAATGCATCAGGACGCGGAGAGGCTGAGGCAGGTCCTTTCCAATCTCGTCTCGAACGCCGTCAAGTTCACGGCGGAAGGCTGGGTAAGGCTGTCGGTCCTCCGGAGCGGCGACATTATCCGGTTCATGGTAACGGACACCGGCGTGGGCATGAGCCGCGATGAAATGGACAGGATATTCAAGCCCTTTATCCAGGCCGACCTGTCCTCGACCAAGGAGTATGGAGGAGCGGGGCTGGGGCTTTACGTCTCCAGGCTCTTCGCCCGGGCCATGGGGGGCGACGTTACCGCGGTCAGCGAAAAGGGAGGGGGAAGCGAGTTCAAGGTTACCCTCCCCGTGAAGGGGGCCTGGATCAAAGACATGCCCGAGGCCGCCCCGGGCGAGCTCGAGCGGGCGGCCCAGGAGGTCTCGGCCATCCGCAGCCCCAACACGCTCCTGGTCATCGACGACGACCCCAGCGTCCTCAAACTGGTGGAGACTTTCGTCAAGAACGACGGCTTTCACGTGGTGACGGCCGCCAGCGGGGAAGAGGGCGTTCGGATGGCGCTCAGGCACATGCCTACCGTCATTCTCCTCGACGTGCGGCTGCCGGGCATAGATGGATGGAAGACGCTTGAGATAATCAAGCGCAACCCGGCGGCCAGGAACATACCGGTAATCATCATTTCCGGGGAGGAGGCCAAGGATAAGGCCAGGGAGATGGGGGCCTCCGATTTCCTTCCCAAACCGATCAAAAAGGAAGTCCTTTTACAAGCCCTGGACGGCTATAAGTTCAAGGACACCAGGGGCCTTGTCCTCATCGCCTTGAAGGACGAGGCCTCGAGGGAGATAATGGCTCACACCGTGCAAAGGCAAGGGTGGTTCGTCAGCGAGGCCGACGGGGCCAAAACGGCGGCCGAGCGGGTAAAGTCGGACGCTCCCGACCTGGTCGTGGCCGGCCTGGATCTGGACGAGCCGGACGGAATTGACGCTATCGCCCGGATCACCGGCGCCGGCGAATCGGAAAAAACGCCGATCCTGGCCATAGCCAACCGGGCGCCCTCCCCGCGGGAGGAGGAAAGGCTTGGCTCCGCGGGGGTCAAGGTGATGGTTCGAGGGAAGTTCACGCTGGTGGACCTGGTAAACGAAATCGGTCTGATGACGAAATGATATCATTATGGGCCGCCTGGAAATAAAGTCATGAAAAACGAAACCATAATCGACGAGCGCGACCGCCGCCTGCTTTTCGGGGAGGTCGCCCTATCTCTTCGGCTGGTGACGGCCGATGAGCTTGAGAGGGCCAGAAGCGCCTTCTCCCGTGACCCCTCCCTTTCCCTCGAGGGAATGATCTGCGGTGAGGGCGAGGCCGGGGTGGAGCGCCGGGCGCTCATCGAGAAACTGGTGGATTGGAAAATTCAGGACAGCGGCAACGACGCCTCGGCGGCCCTGTCCGCCTTTGTTTCCTCCGGCGGCTCCTACGCGACGGCGCTGGTGAGAGGCTCGTTGGACGCCACGGCCCGGACCATCGACGCGGTGAACGGCACCTTGCCCCTTGACGGGGACGAGGCGGTTTTCGCCGACTCGGGCGATCGGAACAAGCGGCCGGGCCTGGTGGTGGACCCGGAGACGAGATACACCATCAAGAGCGAGCAAGGCAGGGGCCAGATCGGCGTGGTCTCTCTGGCGGTGGACGAGCACATCGGCCGGGAGGTGGCCCTTAAGGAACTCCTGGTCTATAACGACGACTTTGACGGCGGCCCGAAGAAACCGAGCATACGTGCCATGGACCGCTTTTTGCGCGAGGCCCGGATCACGGCGCAGCTCAATCATCCCTCCATCGTTCCCGTCTACGATATAGCCAACCGCTCCGGCGGGGCGCCCTATTACACCATGAGGCTGGTGAGGGGCAAGACCATGGGCGACACCCTCTCGGGCTACAAGGACATTTCCGAGAGGCTCCAGATGCTGCCCGCGTTCCTGGACATCTGCTACGCCATGGCCTACGCCCACTCGCAAGGAGTTATACATCGGGACCTCAAGCCCGACAACGTGCTCATCGGCAAGTACGGAGAAACCGTCGTGCTCGACTGGGGACTGGCCAAGGCAAGGGGCGTGGCGGACATAAGCTCGGGCAAGATCGAGGTGGACGAGAAGATCCTGGGCTCGGGCGGGATATTCGCCACCGTGGCGGGACATCCTCTCGGCACTCCCTGCTACATGAGCCCCGAGCAGGCACAGGGCCGCATCGACGACGTCAATGAAAGGAGCGACGTCTGGAGCCTGGGCGCCATACTATACGAGCTTCTTACCGGCCGGCCGCCCTTTTTAGGCGGCAACGCCTTCGAGGTCATCAAGAAGGTCATTCGGGACCCACTGCGTCCCATCGAGGAATTATGCCCCGAGGCCCCGCCCGAGCTTCAGGCCATAGCCGGGAAGTGCCTGGAAAAAGACCCGCTCCTTCGCTACGCCAACGCGGGAGAGGTGGCGGACGACGTGGCCGAGGTGGTCCAGGTCCTGTTCGGCCCCATGTCCTTCATCCAGGTGCGGGAGGAGAAGAACCAGGCCATCGAGGCGCGCCGCGTGGCCGAGGAACAAAGGAAGATCGCGGAGGAACAGCGGGAACTGGCCCAGGCCAGGGAACTGATCGCTCGCAAGGCCCTGGCCGAGGCCTATTACCAGTACGGCCTCCGGGCGGAGCAGAGAAAAAGATGGAACGACGCCCGCGTGTATTTCGCCAAGGCCATGTTTTTCGACGGCCGGGAGGAAGCCAGGTCCGGGCTGGCCCGCGAGGCGGCGAGGCCCATGAGGTTTTTCAACCGCGTCTCGATCAAGGCCCATGAAGACGAGGTGACGGCGGCGCGTTTCTCCGGCGACGGTAAGCTACTGGCCACGGGCGGCAAGGATAAGACGGCCAAGATATGGCGGGTGAAGGACGGAAGTCCCACCGGCGTCGAGATGAAGCACGACGACTGGGTCAACGACCTGGACTTCTCGCCGGACGCAAAGCGCGTAATAACCTGCTCCTCCGAGGCCATCTTCCTGTGGAACGCCCAGACCGGGGAGATGATACGCCGGATATCCGGACACGAGAGCGAGGTGAGCGGCGTGAGGTTCACGCCCGACGGCCAAAAGGCCCTCTCCAGCAGCCTCGACCTGACTCTCAAGCTTTGGGACCTCGATTCGGGCGAGTGTCTTTTTACCATGTCCGGCCACGAGGACATGGTTACCTGCCTGGACATATCCTCCGACTCGAGCCTGGCCGCCTCGGGCGGATGGGACAAGAGCGTCAGGATATGGTCCCTTAAAACCGGCGCGCTCGAGAACGTCCTGGCCGGGCACGGCGACGAGGTCAACTCCGTCGCCTTCGACGGGCAGGGAAAGACCCTGGTCTCGGCCGGCGCCGACGGCGCGATCCTGGTATGGGACCTGACCAGGGATTTCCCACCTCCAGCCGAGCTGCCGGGGGACTCGGAGATTAAAGCCGTCTCGGTCGGCCCCGGCGGGACCATACTGGCGGCCGAGTCGTCGGGATGGATCGGGGTCTGGCCGGGGGGCGGGGGGGAAAAGCTTTGCGCTCTTCGCGGCCACTCGGGCGGGGTCGAGGCCCTTCATTTCAGCGGGGACGGGAAACTTGCCGTCTCGGCGGGGGCCGACGGAGCCGCCCGCCTCTGGGAGATCGTCCGCTCCAACGCGGTCACCGAGTATCGGGACCGTGCCGGCGAGATATCCGCGGCGGCTTTCTCGCCCGACGGCAAAGCCGTGGCCTCGAGCGGGCAGGACCGCAAGATTCGCGTGCATTTTCTCGGCCGGGAGCGGAAAGACCTTACCCTTTCCGGACACGAGGCCCCGGTTTCATCCCTGTCCTTCTCGCCCCGGGGCGACCTTCTGGCCTCGGGAAGCTGGGACGACTCGGCCCGACTATGGTCGCTGAGCGACGGCCAATGCGTCGCCGTTTGCGAGGGACATGAGGGCGGCGGGGTCATGCTGGCCGAGTTCAAGGACGGCGGCGAGAAACTTCTGACCGTGAGCTACGACAACCTGGTCAAGTTGTGGTCCTCGAGCGACGGCTCCGCCCTCAAGACCTACCGGACCCGGACGCGCGAGATATCCTCCGCCCGCTATTGTGAGGCCCGCGACGTTTTACTGGTGGGAAGCTGCGCCCGCAAGGAGGGCTTAAGGTGCCTGGCGGGCGAGACTTCCCTCCATGCCCTGGCGCACGACGAGCCGATGGGCGCCTTTGCCGGCCACGCCGACGCGGTAAGGTGCGTGGCCGTCTCGGCGGATGGAAAGCGCGCGATCACGGGCGGCGGAGATTCCCTTCTGGTCTGGGACGGCGAGACGGGCCGGACCCTTCGCGAGCTTCGGGGACACAAGGCGACGCTCCGGGCGGTGGACGCGTCCGCCGACGGGAGTAGGGCCGTTTCCGGTGACGACGACGGCGCCATAAAGCTGTGGGACCTGGAGACCGGGGCCTGTCTTCTCACCTTCGCCGGCCACGAGGGACCGGTGCTGTCGGTCCGGTTCGCGCCGGACGGAAAAAGCTTCGTCTCGGGCTCGAAGGACAAGACCACCCGGGTCTGGCGAATCCCGGAGGACCTGCTGGATAAAGAGGGAGAAGATATTTTCGAGACGGCCGGCCTCGAGACGGGCATGGTCCTGGACGGCTTTTTCCTTGCGCCGCGGAAGTAGGCCCCCACTTATCCCGTGACCCGAATGACCTCCTCGAGCGAGGTTATCCCCATGGACGCCTTGGTCAGGCCGTCGCGGCGGAGCGTGGACATTTCCAGGCTCTCGATGGCGTAGTTCCGCAGGTCGTCCACCCCGGCCCCGCCGATGATCATCTTGCGGATGACCGGGTCCATGACCAGAATCTCCATGGCCCCGGCCCGTCCCTTATACCCGGTCCCGTTGCATCTCTCGCACCCGACGGGTTCCCAGAACTCGGACCCCGCCTCCGGCTGGAAGCCGTACTTTTGCAGTTTTTCCTCGTCGATCTCGGCCGGCTTTTTACAGAAGGTGCAGAGCTTTCGAAGGAGTCTTTGCGCCTGCACCATCTCGAGGGCGGAGGCCACGAGGAAGGAGTCGATGCCCATGTCCACCAGCCTGACGATGGTGGAGGGCGAGTCGTTGGTGTGCAGGGTCGAGAGCACCAGGTGGCCGGTAAGGGCGGCCTTGATGGCGATGTCGGCGGTTTCGAGGTCCCTGATTTCTCCCACCATGACGATGTCGGGGTCCTGCCTCAATATCGAGCGCAGGGCCGCGGGAAAGGTGAGGCCCGCGTCCACGTTAACCTGCACCTGGGTAATGCGGTGGAGCTCGTTCTCGATGGGGTCCTCGACGGTGATGATGTTCTTGTTCGGCTCGTTCAGCGCCTGGAGGGCTGAGTACAGGGTGGTGGTCTTGCCCGAGCCGGTGGGACCGGTGACGAGCAGTATTCCGTATGGTTTTCGGATGCTTTCCTCGAAGAGCCGCAGGGAGGCGCCCATCAGTCCCAGCGACTCGAAGTCCAGGGACATGGCGCTGTTGTCGACAATCCTGATCACCACTTTCTCGCCGTAGCGGGAAGGCAAGGTGGAGACACGGAGGTCCACGGTGCGTCCCTTGAAGGTGATCCGTATTCTTCCGTCCTGGGGTATTCTCCTGTTGGCGATATCGAGTTCCGCCATGATCTTGAATCGGGAAACGACGGCGGCGGCCATGTTCTTGGGGACGGGGTCCATCTCGTTGAGCATGCCGTCGATCCGGTATCTGATTCCCAGGCAGTGCCGGCGCGGCTCGACGTGGAGGTCCGAGGCCCCCATGGCCACGGCCCTGGCCAGTATCTCGTTGGCCTTTTTGACCACTGGCGGCTCGTCCGCCCCCTCGGCCAGGACGCGCTCGTCAAGGTGGTCATCCGTCTCGGCCCGGACGGTCTTGAGCTCGGCCGCGGCCTGGAGGTCGGCCTTATCGGCCGCGGGGGCCTTCCGGATCAGGGTGACCTCGTCCTCGGACTTGTCGCCGAAAAGAGGAACGATGTTTTCGGGCTCGGTCACCACCACCCTGAACTCCCGGCCCTGCTCGGAAAAGCGGTTGAGCGCGTCGGTAAGCTGGAGGTCGAAGGGGTTGGAGAGGGCAAAGGAAGTGTCGTGGGCCGCGTCGCAAAGCGCCACCACCAGGTTCGACCGGCAAAAGCGGGTGGGCAACACGCCCAGCTTGACGTCCTTGGGATTGACGTAGGACAAATAGGGGAGCTTTTTGAAGTCGGCCAGAAGCTGGGCCGCGGCGGAGGTCTTAACCTCCAGCTCCCGGCAAACGTCGTAAAGACGCCTGGGAGCTGCGGCCTCGAGCTTCTTCCTGCCCTCCCCCTCCAGGCCCATCTGGGCCGCGAGAAAGGCCTTGAACTGGCCGAAGTCCCGCGCCCCGCCCGGGCGCTCCGGCGCGGCCTCGGGGACTTCATCCTTCACCCCGAGCTCCTCCCACTGGCTGCTGGTGCTGAGGTGGGACTTGATCTTCTCGAGAAGGTTGTCCTTTTTAATGGGTTTGACCAGGTAGTCGGCCGCGCCCACGGCGAAGGCCTTGGCCTTGTCCCGCTCCTCGCCCAGGGCCGTGGCGAAGATGACGGGTATATAGGCCGCCTCGTCGTTTTCCTGTATCTTGGCGCAGACCTCGTAGCCGGTCATGCCCGGCATCATGACGTCGAGGAGGATAAGGTCCGGCTTGATGGTCTTCAGTTTTTCAAGTGCCTCCTCGCCGCTTGCCGCGAACTCGACGCCGTAGCCGCCCTTTTTAAGGTAGAGCTCGATGATCTTCTGAATCCGTTTATCGTCGTCAACCGACAGCACCAGGGGCTTTCGGTCCTTATCCGCCGTATTCTCGGACATGGGTCCTCCTTGCTTTGGGTCCCAAAGGGCTTTATTCGTACGCTATCTCCACCCGGGCCAGGTAATCCTCGAGGCGGGCGACCAGGGCCGCCACTCCGTCGATGGAGCCGGTCTTGGCCAGGTTCTCGATCTTGGCCCCGATCTCGGAAATCTCGTCGAAGCCGTAGCCGCCACCGCTTCCCTTCAGGGAGTGGCCTATGGAGCGGGCCTTTCCCGCGTCTCCCGCTTCCACCGCCGCCTTGAGGCCTTCCACGTCGGCCAAGGTCATCTCCATGAAATCCGGTATCAGTTCCTCCAGGTCGGCGTCGACTATCACCTTGATTTTTTCTTCAGCCATTTCCTCTTCCATCCTCTCTCGATTTTTGCACAATCCCCCCTGGAACTCATTCTGGGCGAATTACTCCAGGGCGAATTCCTCCAGGGCCTTCATCAAGCGGTCCTTTTTTATCGGCTTGGTCAAGTGTCCGTTGCAACCCGCGTCGAGGCTCTGGCGAAAGTGCTCGCCCATAGCGTGGGCGGTTAAGGCGACGATGGGCGTGGACTTTTTATCGTTTTCCGCCTCCCATTGTCTGATGGTTTTGGTGGCGGTCAGTCCATCCATGACCGGCATCTGGATATCCATGAGGACGAGGTCGAAGCTCGAGGCCTTGAACTTGTCCACGGCGGCCTGGCCGTCCTCCGCCTCCTCCAGGGTATGGGCGGTCTTTTTCAGAAAGGCCTTGATCAGCATCCGGTTCTGGGGGGTGTCGTCCACGAGCAGGATGTGAAGCGGCCTCTCCTTGGGGCCGCTTCCCGCGGGGGAAGGCGGCGCGGCTTTTTCCGACGGCCCGGGAGAGGCGGCCTCGGCGGCCGGCCCCGCTTCTTCCTCACTCTTGGCGGCCACTTTCAATAGGGGCGTAAAGATGAAGCTCGATCCCTGGCCCACCTCGCTCTCGACCCAAATCCTTCCGCCCATGAGCTCGGCCAGTCTCTTGCAGATGGCCAGTCCCAGTCCAGTGCCCCCGTACTTCCTGGTGGTCGAGGAGTCGGCCTGGCTGAATTTATCGAAGATGGCTTCCAGCCTGTCCGCCGGAATCCCGATGCCCGTGTCGGTCACGCTGATACGGAGGGCGCCGTCATCCTCCCTCTCCGGGTCCCTGGCGATGGAGACGGTTATGCCTCCCTTCTCGGTGAACTTGACCGCGTTTCCCACCAGGTTGATGATGATCTGTCTGAGCCTGGTCGGGTCTCCCATGACTTTAGCGGGAAGTCCCTCGGCCATCTCGCATTTGAGGTCCAGGTTTTTTTCCTGGACCCTGACGTCCATAATCCGGCAGGTCTTGTTGGCCAGGTCGGCCAGGTCGAACTCGATCTCCTCGAGCTCGAGGTGTCCGGCCTCGATTTTCGAGAGGTCCAAAACGTCGTTAATAAGGGCCAGTAGCGTCTCGCCCGCGGACTTGAGCACGTTGGCGAACTCGCGCTGCTCGTCGTCGAGCCCGGTTTCCATGAGGAGCTCGCTCATTCCGATGATGGCGTTCATGGGGGTCCGAATCTCGTGGCTCATGCTGGCCAGGAACTCGCTTTTGGCGTTCGAGGCGGCCAGGGCCTGCTCCCTAGCCCTGGAGAGGTCCTCTTGAAGCCTCTTGAGCTGCATCTGGGTCCGGGTCCGGGCCATGGCGATCTGGAAGTCCACCGGCTTGGTGACGTAGTCGTTGGCCCCAACTTGCAGGGCCTTGACCAGGTCGTCGGTCTCTCCCTTGGCCGTGACCATGATCACGGGCAGTTCCATGAGCGAGTAATCCTTGCGCAGGGTCTCGAGCACCTCGATGCCGTCGATGCCCGGCATCATGACGTCGAGGAGGACCACGTCGTACTTTTCCGGCGCGATCATGTCGAGGGCCTCTTGACCGTCGACGGCTATGTCCACCTCGTAGCCTCTTCTCTTGAAGCGGCGCGAGAGCATGTCGCGGTTCATCTCATTATCGTCGACGATGAGGATGTGGCCCTCTTCCTTGTCCCAGCTCATGTCAGTCTTCCAGGAATTCCCGCATTTTGGACATGAGCCTCTTGAAATCCACGGGCTTGGTGTCGTAGTCGTCGGCCCCGGCCTGGAGGGCCCTTTCGCGGTCCCCGGCCATGGCGTGGGCGGTAAGGGCGATGATGGGGATGGAACTGGTGGTCTCGTCGGCCTTGATCCTTTTGGTGGCCTCCCATCCGTCTATCTCGGGAAGGCTGAGGTCCATAAGGATCAGGTCCGGCTTTTCCGAGCCGGCCTTCTCGATGCCCTCCCTGCCGTCCGCGGCGCAGACCACCTCAAAGTTCTTACGGGTCAGGCGCCTCGAGAGCATGTCCCGGTTCATTTCATTGTCTTCAACGATAAGGATTTTTGTCATGAGCTATACCTCCAGGTTGACGTCACTTAAGATGGGCGTAATCCCTTACCATTGCCTTCACTTCCCGCAGGAGATCATCCCGGCTGTAGGCCCCCTTCTGGATGATCTTCTTGACCCGGCCGTTCAAGAGGTCCCGCTCGTCGCCGGTGAGTTCCTTGGCCGTCACCACTATCACCGGTATCTCCTGCCAGCCGCGGTTTTTACGGAGTTCCTCCAGGAACTTGAAGCCGTCCATCACCGGCATCATCAGGTCAAGAAGGATTACGTCGGGCGCGTCCTTTTCGATGAGCTCGAGCGCGACCTGGCCGTTCTCGGCCGTGTCAACGTCCCACCCGGCCTTCTCGATCATCCGGGCCATCATCTCGGCGGTGTCCTTGTCGTCCTCCACCACCAGGGCGAAGCCCTCCATGCCCGCCTTCTTGTACTTGGCCAGGTTGGCCAGCAGCCTTTCCTTGTCAACGGGCTTGACCATGTAGTCGGCCGCCCCCAGGGTGAAGCCCAGGTTCTGGTCGTCGATGATGGTCACCATGATGACCGGGATGTCGGCTATCTCGGGGTCGGACTTGATGATCCGAAGGGCGGCCCAGCCGTCCATTTTCGGCATCATCACGTCCAGGGTGATGACCGTGGGCTTTATCTTTTTCGCCAGCTCGATGCCGCGCTCCGCGCCGCCCGCCGTGACCACCTCGAAGCCGTCCTTGGTAAGGTGTCTCTTCATGATGTCGTGAATGATGGGGTCGTCGTCTATGACCAGAACGACGTTTTCCCCCCTCGTCACGGGTTCCCTCTCGACCAGCACGGGCCGGGCCGGCTGGGCGGTCTTGCCCGCCTCGGCGTCGGCCTCCATGCGGGCCGGTATCTTCACGGTAAAGGTCGTGCCCTTGCCCTCCTCGCTCTCGACGTAAATGTCTCCTCCCATCATCTCGCAGAAGCGCTTGGTGATGGTCAGGCCCAGGCCGGTGCCGCCGAACTTCTTGGTGGTGGAGGCGTCGGCCTGAGTAAAGGGCTCGAATATCTTTTTCACCTGTTCTTCCGTCATGCCGATGCCGGTGTCGGTCACGCCAAGATAGGCCCATTCGACCTTGTCGTCCGACTCTTTCTTGACCTTCAAGGTGATCTTGCCGTTCTCGGTGAACTTGGCCGCGTTGCTGATAAGGTTGAAAAGTACCTGCCTGACGCGGGTCATGTCCGCGGTTATGGTCCCCAGATCGTCGGGGCATTCCAGCGCCATCTCGTTGTAATTTTTCTCGACCAGGGGATGGGCCGTGGCCACGACCTCCTTGACCAGCTTGGGCAGGTCGAACTCCTCGATGAGCATCTCCATCCTGCCCGCCTCGATCTTGGAAAGGTCCAGGATGTCGTTTATTAGCGAGAGAAGGTGTTTTCCCGCGGCGTTGATCTTTTGCAGGTCGGGGATAAAGTCGTCCAGATCGAGGTCCTCGGCCTCCTCCTCGAGCATCTCGGAGTAGCCGATAATAGCGTTAAGGGGGGTCCTGAGCTCGTGGCTCATGTTGGCCAGAAAGGTGCTCTTGGCGCGGTTGGCGTTCTCGGCGGCGCGCATGGCGGCCTTGATTTCCTGTTCCGCCTTTTTACGCTGGGTGATGTCGATGGCGGCGCAAAGGAACCCGGTCACGGCCTTGCCCGCGCCGTAAAGGGCGGTGACGGAGAGGGAAACGGGAAACCTGGTCCCGTCCTTTTTGACGTAGGTCCATTCCCTTTCCTCGGCCATTTTCTGGCGGGCGTACTCGAGCAGGAGCTCGGGACCCTTGATCGGTTTGCCCACCCTCTCGCTCATCTCCCGGCATCTTTCCTCCAACTCCAGCCCGTGATGGAAATCGGAGGGACGCTTGCCGTTCATGGCCTCCTCGGCGGAATAGCCCAGCATCCTTTCCGCCCCCCGGTTGAAGACCATGATTTTTCCGCTCGCGTCGGCGGCGATGATGGAAATCCTGGAGGCCGCGTTAAGCACGGCCTCCTGGAGCGCGCTCGACTCCTGAATCCTTTCCAGAAGGGTGACCGTTTCCTGGAACTGGTTGGTCACCAGGTCGGCCGTGATCTCGGCCGATTCCCGGGCCACTCTCACCTCGTTCCTTAGGACGGCGTTCTCCTCGACAAGTTGCTCCAAGTTCAAATGGCTGATCATCTTGGTCCCACCTCGACGTGTTTTTGGTTTGGTTTCTTCACGATCCCGCTCACGGCGGCCGCCAGGGCCGACCGTGCCAGGGACCTGGCCTTGTCCTGGTCGGCCGGTCCCTCCAGCCCGACCAGGACCAGCTCGGGCAAAGGTCCGTCCACCACCCGGGGAAGAACTTTCAACAAATAGGCCAGTCCGCCCCCGTGTCCATAGGCGGCGTCCACTCCGCCCGCGGCGGCCAGGGCGTCCATGACCACTTGCCCGCCCTCATCCGTAAAGCCCTTGACCGAGTCGACGAACACGACGCGGTCCGCGCTCTCGACCATGGGAAGAAGGTCGATGCCCGCCAGTCCGCCCTCGATCACCTCGACGCCGGGGGGGATTTCCATCCCGGCCAGGGCCTCGAGGGCCAAGGGACCGGCCGAGTCTTCCTGGGCGTAGCGGTTGCCCACGCATATAACGCGAGAGATCATAGGATCATCTTGCCCCTGGTTTTTCCCCTCTCCAGGGTATGCACGCAGCAGACCATGCAGGAGTCGAAGGACCTGATGACGTGTCCCACCTCGACGGGGTTGTCCACGTCCTTCACGCTCGCGCCGATAAGGCTTTCCTCCCAGGGGCCCCGGACTTCGCCCTCGTCGCGGGGAGAGGCGTTCCAGGCCGTGGGAGTAATGATCTGGTAATGGCTGATTTGCCCGTCACTGATTTTCACCCAGTGGCCGAGGGCCCCCCGCGCCGCCTCCACCAGCCCGAACCCCTGTCCGTCGGATATCTTGCCGGGATGAGAGTAAAAACCCTCGCCGTCGGTCTTGACCTCCGCGAGCCAGGCGTCGACGGCCGGTATTAAAAGAGAGGGCCTCACCAGCCGGGCCAGCTCGCGGGCGAACACGCTGGGGCCTTCCTTTTTGATTATGTCCGAGAAAAGAGGGTTTTCCGCGATCACGGCCTCGGCCAGGGGACCGGTCTCGGCGGGCCGGCCCTCGTAGCGGGGGGCCTTTGCCCAGGAGTACCTTTGCCCCTCGTGGCCCGAGGCATAGGGCTTGGTGTCCTCGTCAAAGGGGTGGTTGGCCTTCAGGGCTTCCTCGAACCAGGAATGGGTCACGTCCTCGGTGACCTTGGACTGGTCGAACCAGCCGGGCCGGCTTCCCTCCGAGTAGCCCGCGGGAATAAAGGACGTGCCCTTGCCCATGGCCGCCACCGAGGTGTTGCGGGGCATCTCGAGACCGCCGAAGCTGATATAGTTGTTGTGGCCCCGGCCGATCTCGCTTAGTCCGGCCTCACGACAAAAGCGGATGAAAAAGCCCAGGTCCCCGTTCTTATGTTCCTCTTTCTCCTCGAGCCAGGCCGAAAGGTCGGCTAGACTTCGGACCTCGGACCACCGCTCGATCGTGCATCCCAGGACCGAGCGCTCGAAATATTTGCGGAACCCCCGGAGGACGGAGCGGCACTGCAGCAGGTCTCCGGCGTTGGGCAGGGATACGATGCCGCCGGGGACCATGAAGGAGGTGTGGGGCCATTGTCCTCCTAATATGGCGATGATCTCGAGGAGCTTTTTCGATTCCTTGATGGCCTCGATCACCTTGGTCCCTTTAAAAGGCGCATACTTGGCGACGGCCTCCTGGAAAAGGGAGAGCTTCTCGTAGGACTGGTTGGTGAAGTCGGCGAAGAACATAAGGATGCCATGCCTTATGTCGCTTTGCATGTCCTCGCACATGAGGGCCACGTTCCGGACGCGGGTGGCGTTGTCCGGCGGCTGTATGCCCGCTATCATCTCGAGGGCCTGGGCCGCGGCGGTCAGGTGGCAGACGTTGCACAGTCCGCAGATTCGGGGCGTTATCACCAAGCCGTCCAGGGCCCCTCGTCCCTTCAGTATCTGCTCGAAGCCCCTGAACATGGTGCCCGAACTCCAGGAGTTCGTGACTATTCCGTCGGTTATTTCAACCTTTATTTCAAGGTCTCCCTCCACCCGGTTGAGCGGTATGGAACGTATGGTTTTGCTTGCCATTTGTATCTCCTTTGGCGGGACTTGGCGGGCCTAGATTTTCGTTTTGCGCTTTTTGAGTCTTTCCGGCGAGGCCGCGGCGGCCATGCTTTTGTAGGCCATGTAATGAGCGCGGTTCAGGCCCTCCGGAAGCTCGATGGGTATGCCCTCGATGTTGCGGGTCTCGAAGAACGGATAGGACTGGGGGAAGTCAGGGTTGGTGCAGCCGAAGCAGGGCACGCCCACCCGGGTCTTGCTCGAGCGGCGGTTCCACAGGAACTTGTTGCAGGGACCGTGGGCCAATGGGCCGTGGCATCCCATATAGAAAAACAGGCAGCCCTTTTCGCCGAAGATTTTCTCCTCGATGCGATACTCGTGGTATTCGTTCCTGGTGCATCCCTGATGGACCATCATGCCGTACCATTGCTCGGGGCGGTTGTACTCGTCAAGATCGAGCTTGACCCCGTTGGCCAGGGCGGTCAATGTTCCTCTGACCGCCTCGGGATGGACCGGACATCCGGGAAGGTTTATTACCGGTAGCCCGGCGGCGGAAACGAAATCGGAGCCCAGAAAACCTCCCTTTTCCTTTTTCAAAAACTGAAGGCCCGTGGCCTCGATCTCGCCGTCGGCCCCCACTCCTCCAAAAGCGGCGCAAGTGCCCATGGCGATTATAAATTTTGCTTTGTGACACAAGGCCGAAATCAAGTCCTTTTTCGGACGGCCCTCGACGGTGTCGAACATTCCCGTGCCTCCGGGGCCACGGATTACCGATCCCTCCATCACCAGGATATCAAGGGGCGTTTCGCCGGAGATGATCTTCTCGTTCTGGCGGCGGTACTCCCGGATATTCTGCGGCGAGAGAGAAGGGTGCCATATCACCTGGACGTCCAACTCCTCCAAAAGCTCGGGAAGGTCGGGAGATTCCATGTTCAGGACCGACATGGAGTCGCCGTCGCACCCTCCTCCTACTATACAGTAAAGACTTAAAGACATTCGCTTTCCTCCGTGAAAGGGACGGATTATTTAAAGCGTGGGTAAGAAAGTAATAGAAAGGACAAAAGGCATTTATAAACCTACGCTTTGATACAGGATAAGGAAGTTAGCACATGAAAATGCAAAATTCAATCCAAATTTTCTAAAGCAAACGACCTAACAAACGCGAGGCAGAAGGCGTCCGGAGGGCATGTCCAGGACCCTTGTTCCCCCCACTTTGGTACGCAATACCACCATGCCGGCGGGGGAGTCTTTTACCGTTCCGATTATGGCGGCGTTCTTGCCAAGTTCCGCTGAACGCATGGCCGCCAGGGCGTCATGGGCTTTCTCCTTTTTAACGAAGGCCACCAGTTTTCCCTCGCAGGCCAGAAAGAACGGGTCCAGGCCCAAAAGTTCGCAAAGCCCCGCGACTTCCTTTTTTATGGGGACCGAGGCTTCCTCGATCTCGACGCTCGTTCCCGATTGCGTCGCGATCTCGTTCAAGGTCGCCGCCAGTCCTCCCCGCGTGGGATCGCGGAAACAGGCCGCAGCCCCGGGGCACGCGGCCAGGACGCCCTGAACAAGGCCGCCGAGAGGAGCGCAGTCGCTTTTGAGATCAGTCGCCTTGGTAAGATTTTCCCTGGCGTTCAAGATGGCGATCTCGTGATCGCCCACCGTCCCACTAACCAGGACCGCCATGCCCGGCTTTGCCCTGGACCCGGAAAGCTCGATCCCCTCCTCGATTATCCCCACTCCGCTCGTGGTGATATATATCTCGTCCACGGCGCCTTTCTCGGCCACCTTGGTGTCGCCCGTTACCACCTCGACCCCCGCGTCATTGGCCGTCTTTGCGATCGAGCGGCATATCTTTTCCAGGACCTCGATCTCGAGTCCCTCCTCGAGGAGAAAGGAGACGCTTAACCAGCGAGGCTTCGCCCCCACCATGGCCAGGTCGTTGGCCGTGCCGCAGACGGCGAGCTTTCCGAGGTCTCCGCCCGGGAAAAAGATTGGCTTCACCATGAAGGAGTCGGTCGAGAAAGCCAGACGGCCGGACTCGACCCGGATCACGGCCGAGTCGTCGCTCGATCCCCTCGCCCTGGGCGCGAAGCTGCCTCCAAATACCTCGCGGATAAGGGCGTGCATCTCGAGCCCTCCCGCGCCGTGTCCCAGTCCTATTTTATTCTTCACCTCTTCACTTCCCCGTATTTGTAATAGGCCCGGCAGGACCCTTCCGATGAAACCATGCAAGGACCGACGGGACCGACGGGAGAGCAGGCCTTGCCGAAGAGGGGGCAATCGGGAGGATCGATCAGGCCGCGCAGGACGTCGGCGCACCGGCAGCCGGGCGCGTCCCGGCCCTCGCTTTGAAATTCCACCTTTATCAAGGAGGCGTCCCGTTTTTGGAACGCTGGACGAAAGCCGAGGCCGCTGTCCGGTATCTCGCCCAGCCCCCGCCACAAAGAGGAAACCGGCTCGAAAACCTGGTCGCGCGTCCGTATAGCCATCGGGTTTCCCTCTTGCCTGACCACGCCGCCGTACTCGTTCTCGATTCTCGCCACGCCCCTCGCGGCCAGCTCGATAACCCGAGCGAGGGCCCTCAATATGGCTCGCGCCTCGAAGCCGGCCACCACGCCCGCGAGACCGAACTCCCGGGCGAGGAAGAAGAAAGGCTCGAGGCCGGTCACTGCGCTCACGTGTCCGGGCAAGAGGAACCCGTTTATGTTGGCCCCCCCGTCCTGGAGCAGAGCCCTCATGGCCGGGGCGATCAGCTTCATGGCGGGAAGGACCATGAAGTTGCCGATACCCCGCTTCTCCGCCTCGATGACGGCGGCGGCGATGGCGGGCTGAGTGGTCTCGAAGCCCACGCCGAAGAAAACGACCTTCTTGTCCGGATTTTCCAAAGCGACTTTCAGGCAGTCCCTCGGCGAGTAGACCACCTTGACTTTCGCGCCCATGGCGCCGGCTTTCTCGAGGCTCAGCCTGGAGCCCGGCACCCTGATCATGTCGCCGAAGGTGCAAAGGATAAGGTCGGGCAAGAGGGCCAGGGCGATGGCCATGTCCACCGTCTCGACGGGTGTGACGCAGACCGGGCACCCCGGTCCCGAGGCCAGGCGCAGCTTCGCGGGAAGGATCGACCTTATCCCTTCCCGGGCGATGGCCATGGTATGGGTACCGCATACCTCCATGACGGTGAGAGAGCGTCCGGCCAGGGCCGTCCCGATCTTTTCCCGCCATCCCTCGCCCTTTGGACCGCTATTATTCACCCGCGTCCATCTCCCGGAAAAGCTCGAGCGATCTTTTGGCCTCCTCGGGGTCTATCACCTGGATCACGTAGCCCGCGTGAACCAGCACCCAGTCGCCCACCCCGGCGTCGGGCGTAAGGTCCAGGGCCACCTCCTTGGTCAGGCCGGACCAGGAGGCGACTCCCAGATTCTCTTCCCCTATCTCAACCAACTGGGCCGGTATGGCCAGACACATTTTTATCTCCTTTTGCCAGACGGGCCGAGGCCGCGGCGGCCTGGCCGTAAGCCAGGAAGCCGTCGTGGGGCCGGGTCCTGTCGGCTTGGCATACCCGGAAAGAGGCGGACTCGAGCCTTTCCGCCGTCATGGGCGCGAGCGTCCGGTTCTGGAACACGCCCCCTGAAAGGACCGCTATCTTCACGTCCCTTTCGCGGGACACCTTTTCGCAAAGTTCGGCGGCGGCAAGGGCCAGGGCCAGGTGGAAACCCGCGGCCAGCTTACCGACGTCCGTCCCGTCCTCCAACGATGATACCATCCTTTTCACCGCCGGGAGAGGATCGAGTATCCATGATCCTCCCTCTTTTTTCACCTCCATCTCGAGGGGGATGGGATCGCGATCTTTCGCGGCGGCTTCCAGGGTAATGGCCGCCCTGGCCGGCGCGTCGTTTACATCGCAAAGGCCGAGGAGGGACGAGACGCCGTCGAAGAGCCTTCCCGCGCTGGTGGTGGGCGGAGAGTTGACGCCCCTTTCCATGGCCCTTATCAGCACGCGCGTTTTTTCCATGTCATGACGTGAGGCGAAGCGAGCGGCGTGGCCGGGCCAGTCGTCCCCATAGGCCCGGTAGAGCAGGGACAGGGCCATGCGCCACGGGGCGAGGGCCGCCGCGTCTCCGCCCGGCTGGGCCATGGGACGGAGATGACCGACCCTCTCGAAATCGGCCAGGTCTCCCAAAAGGAACTCTCCTCCCCAGAGGCCTCCGTCCGTTCCCATGCCCATGCCGTCGAAGATCACGCCGAGGCAGGTCTCGGTAATACCGTGCTCGGCCATGACCGAGGCCATGTGGGCGTGGTGATGCTGTATGGGAACGGGGATGAGACCGCTGGACATGGCCATCCGGCTCGAGGCGAAGTCCGGATGAAGGTCGCGGGCGCAGTAAAGCAAAGACGCGCCGGCGTTATGAACGACTCTTTCGATCGACTCCTCCATCCGAACTCTTGCCGCCGGAGCGCCAAGGTCGTCGCCGAGCTCGAAGAGCCTTGCCTCGCCCCCCGCCGCCAGGCAAAAGCTCGAGTTCAGTTCCGCGCCGAAGGCAAGAAGCGGCGGCCCCGCGACGGGAAGGGCGAGTCTATATTCCAGTGGCGTTTCTTGGGGCCATTGATTTTTCATGCGCGTATTCACCTTAATGGTTTAAGTTTAGTCTCGGGTTATGTCGCGGGCAAACGCGGCATAAAAAAAGGGCTTGACTCGCCCGGCCCAATTATGTAACGTTTGTTAAATTCACGCGGCATTGAAGGCCGAAAAAGATACATGAGTGTATAAGCTACTGGGACTCGGACGGCTTTAATAAGGAGATGGACAAGGTGAATAGCGGTATGGATAAATATAAAGGCAAGGTCGCCATCGTGACCGGCGCCGGCTCGGGCATAGGCAGGGCCCTGGCCGAGGAGTTGTCGCGGCGGGGAACGGCGGTGGCCGTGTCGGACGTGAACCCGGACCGGCTCGAGTCCACGAGAAGCGGCATCGCGGCGTCGGGCGGATCGGTCCGGGCCTTCGCTTTGGACGTGTCGGATTACGAGGCGGTGAGGAAGATGGTCGGCGACGTGATCGGGGAGCACGGCCGCCTGGATTACATCTTCAACAACGCGGGCATAGCGGTGGGCGGCGAGGCGCGGGACGTGGATATAGAGGATTGGCGGGCGGTGCTGGGCGTAAACCTCTACGGCGTGGTCAACGGCGTGGCCTCGGCATATCCTTTCATGGCCAAACAGGGATGGGGGCACGTGGTGAACACGGCCTCCATCGAGGGGCTCATACCCTTCCCCATGACCGCCTCATACGTGGCCAGCAAGTACGCGGTGGTCGGCCTGTCCAACGCCCTCCACGTCGAGGGCGCCGACCTGGGAGTAAAGGTACACGCCGTGTGTCCCGGCTACATCAAGACCAACATCTTCGAGGACTCGAAGTTAATCAAGGTGGACAGGGAAAAATTCATCAAGTCCCTGGCCGACTGGGCGGGCATAACACCCGAGGAATGCGCGAGGCGTATTTTAAAGGGGGTCGAGAAAAACAAGGCCATCATTCCCATCACCGCCTTCTCCTGGATCATGTGGTATCTGCATCGACTCAGCCCGGGCGCCATTCTATGGCTGATGAAAAAACTGATCTGGAGCGCGAGAAAAGACGGGACGGTGGGATAGGAACGACCGATCGTTTTTGGCCGCCCACGGCGTTCATGCGCGGGCGGCGTAGCCGCGGGCAGAACGGAGAAGTGCTTCATTTGGGATGTATGAGAAATTTAAGAGGATGAAATGCCAAATAGGAATAGAGAGGAAGAGAAAAAAAGTATCTCCGCTCTTGAGCGTTGGTTGCAAGAACATGGTTGCGATGTGAAGGTAAAGTCTGAACCTAATGATCCTCCTGATTTTTGGATTGAAATAGATGGCGAGACGTTCGCGGCCGAAGTTACTCAAATCAAAAGGGAAAATGTGCCAAAAGCCTATGATTGGTATTGCAAGCTACTAAAAGATTTGAAAGGGAAAGCTTCAAGCCTGCCTGGTTATTACTCATTGGACGTAGCAGGCGAGCCAGAAATACCAAAACCCGGGAGCCAGGAGAGGAAACAAATAATCGCAAATGCGTTACAATATATAGATTATACGAAAAACATGAACTCCTATGATTCTGAGCCTCTTTGGGGAAGTGGCGGTCCAGGTATTTTAATTACAAAAAGATCATCTTCTCCATCAGGGATATTTCTAAACCACTATCGAGCGGAAAGAAAAACACGGACTCAGGAAGAAATGCAGAACCTATTACAGGAAAGAGTCGATAATAAAAAAGCAAAAATGGAAAAGGTCGATTGTTCAAAGAAGATACTCCTTCTTTACAACTCGGATGGTTTCTGCACTTACAACATTGCGCGAGAGGTGTTTCATAAAATAAATGGGTACGATTGTTTCCACTCAATTTTTTGGATCGGCCAAAGTGGAGAATGTCGCAGGCTTGCTTATTAATCTGCAACCCAGCCAATATGCAAACGAATCTTCCCGCCCATCGGGCGGACATATCGCGGCCCTGACCCCGGGCCGTGATATCCTGGCCCCGTAGGGCGATGTGATTCATCATGCGATTTTTTCTATTTTTTCCTTTCCATCAACAGGTCGCTGAACATGGTAACGCAGACGTATAAGATACCCGCTGACGTCCCCACGGGACTTAACGACGGATGACCCGTCCGTTTTTCGTAAGAAACCGGGCGGCTTGGGCGACTATATCAGGATTGGAACGCTCTTAAAAGTCGCGGGCCAGCTTGAAGTGGGCGAAGATTTTCTTGACGCTCTCGCGCTCTTCCTTGCTCATCCACTCCTCGCGGGAGTATTTTACGTCCTTGTCCATGGCCCGGGCCTTGGAGACCCAGAGGGGGTTGTAGGGGAGGAGCCCGATCTCGCCCACGCCCAGTTCCTTGAGACGGGAGGCGATGGCGATGAGGTTCCCGGGGGTGGCGGTGACGCCGGGGATGAGGGGGGTCCTGATGAGGACGGGCGGCGTATCGAGGGCGGCCAGCCGGGCGATGTTTTCCTGGATTCTTCTCGAGTCCAGGCCGGCGTATTTTTTATGGTCCTCCGGGTCCACTATCTTCATGTCCACGAATATCCGGTCGAGATGAGGCAGGAGATTGTTTTTGAAGCGGTCCCACTCGAACATGCCCGAGGTCTCGAGCAGGACGCGAATCCCCCTGCCCTTCAACTCGCGGGCCAGCTCGGCGACGTAGTCCATGAACATGGTCGGCTCTCCGCCCGAGAGGGTGACGCCGCCGCCGGAGTTGTCGTAAAAGGCCTTGTCCCTGGCCAGGAGGTCGGCCAGCTCGAGTACCTCGTATCTTTTGCCCACCATGGAGAGGGCGCCGGAGGGGCACTCGTCCACGCACTTGCCGCAGAGGTCGCATTTTTCGCGGTCGAGTTTCGCCGGACCGTCCGGTCCGATGGCATTTTTAGGGCAGACCTTGGCGCATTCTCCGCACCCGATGCAGGTCTCGGCCTTGTACATGATCTCGGGGTCCGGGTCGATGCACTCGGGGTTATGGCACCAGACGCAGCTAAGTGGGCATCCCTTGAAGAAGACCACCGACCTCACGCCTGGCCCGTCGTCGAGGCTGTTCCTTTTTATCTCCGCCACCAGGGGATACTTCACGGCGCCCATCCTCGCTCACTTCTTCAGGGCGTGCTCGGCCCTCTCGATCAGCTCGAGCTGGAGGTCCCGGTTAAGCTCGATGAAATAGGCGTTATAGCCGGAGATGCGGACCATGAGGTTTCTGTGCATCTCGGGATGCTCCATGGCCTCCTTCAAGGTCTCCGTGCTCATCACGTTGAACTGCATCTGCATGCCGCCCGTCTCGACGTAGGTCTTGGCGTAGGCGGTCATTATATCCAGCGACTCCTCGGGCGCGTCGTTCGGGTCTGGCACCACCTTGACGTTGAAGGCGATGTTGTTGGGCATCTTGAGGGGATCGAGCCCGGCCACGGTCTGGATGTTTTGGAGGAGCGTGTCCCTGGCCCCCGGCGCGGGGGTGATGCCGGGGGTAAAAGGCTTGTATCTTCTCCTTCCGCTGGGCAGGGCACCTGATAAAATGCCGAAGGCCACGTGGTTGGACATGGACCAGTAGCCGGTGGTGTATTTTCCGCCCCGGTAATGGGGGAAGGACTGGTACAGGTCGTAGAGCCAGTCGATCATCTCCTGGGCCAGGCGGTTGCATTCCTCGTCTCCCGAGCCGAACTTGGGGACCCGGTTCTGGACGCGGGCGTGCAGTTTCTCGTGTCCCTCGAAGTCATTGGACAGGGCCTCGAGCAAAGTCCCGAAATCGACGCGCTTCTCGTCGTAGACCAGCTTCTTGACGGCCATGAGGGAGTCGATCACGTCGGCCAGGCCGATCAGGGCCACGCCCGAGGTGTTATACCTGGCGCCTCCGTCCACCACGTCCTTGCCCTTTTCCAGGCAGCCGTCGATGAGGGAGGAGAGGAAGGGAGTGGGCCGCACGTAGCGGTGGGTCTCTCCGAAAAGGTTGTTGCACTCGACCGACTGTCCGGCCAGGAACTTAAGTTGGGTCTTGTAGGCCTCGAGGAACTCCTCGAAGGTCCCGAAGTTTCTCGGGTCTCCGGTTCGCGGCCCGACGTACTCTCCGCACAGGGGATGGAACCCGTCGTAAAAGGCCATCTCGAGGGGGGCCACCAGGCTGAACATCATGCAGTTGGTATGTCCGAAGTGACGTCCCGAGCTGGTGGGCTCGACGCAGCCGGTGGCGCTCCAGTCCCTGGCGTCCTCCACGGCGAAGCCCTGGTTGGCCACGGCGGCTATGACCGCCTCGTCGTTGTGGATGGAGGGGGTCGAGCCGGTGAGCATGTTGACCTCGCAGAGGCGGCGGAGGTAATCCTCGGAGTTGGCCGACGGGTGGTACCTGGCGTTCAGGTTCGGGTCCCTCAGCCGGAGCATCTCCGCCACCTTGAGGATGATATAGGTCATGTCGCACACGCCGTTGCCGCCGTCCTCCAGCACTCCCCCCAGGGTGATGGCCTGGTCCGAGCTAGAGCCGCCGAAGAGCTTGTTGCCCAGGTCCGCCACCTGGGGAAGGTGGTCGGTGCAGCGCAGGAAGAAGCAGCCCAGAAGCTCGACCGCCCTTTTGATCATGGCGTCCCCGGCCTCCTGGTCGGCGCATTTTTTCATGTCCGCCTCGAGGTAGGGCTGGAGCCACTTATCGACGCGGCCGATGCTGAGGCCCGCGTTGGTGTTTTCCATGTGGAGGGCGACCCAGGTGATCCACATCGAGTTCACGGCCTCCTCGAGGGTCTCGGCCGGACCGGCGGGGACCTTGGCCAGGACGGCGGCCAGGTTGTCGAGTTCGGCCTTGCGGGCCGGGTCCTTGCATTCTTTGGCCTGGAGGGCGGCCTGGGCCTGAAGACCCCGGCCATAGGCCATGACGCCCTCCAGGCAAAGACGCGCCGAGCGGTAGAAGGTCCTGGCCCCCTCGTCGGAGGTAGCGCTCTCGAGCTCGGACGCCTCGTCGGCTATGGCCGACAGTCCCTTGCCAAGCACGCTGGGAAAATCGGCAATGGTGTGGGACAGGGAGTGGGCCTTCCACTGGAAGTAAAGCACGAAGCGCTCGTCCAGCCTCATGCAGGTGGGGTTGTCCGCTTTTTTCCTGGCCACCTCCCTCATGTTGCGCTTTTCCCAATAGGGGAATATCTCGCTCAGGACGCGCCTGTCCTCCTCGGATATCCGGTACGGGTTCAGCTTCCGGGACTGCATGGTGTAAAGCTCGGGCCAGATAAAGACACCGCCCAGGTCGGGGTAGACCACCACGCCCACGTCCTTGTCCGTGGTCGTGCCCGCGATGAGGTCGTTCTCGCGGATGATGGGCCGGCGGTTCTCCATCAGGTACTTGTAGGACTCGGCCTGGCGCAGGCGCGGATCGCGGGGTTTTTTGTCGGCGTCCTCCTCGTAGCCGTGCTCTCGGAAATACTCCGTCACCAGGCGGGCCCGCTCGGTGGACATCTCGGGCCTGGTACTGAAGAAGTCCTTTAAAAATTCCTGGAGGCGCGGAAAGTCCTCGATGGTCCAGTCCGAAAAGGCCGGGTCGTCCAGGAACTTGACCTCATCGCATCTCTTCATGCGCTGGGACCTGACGGGGGGCGCTATCTCGGCGTTATAGAGCACGTCGTGGCGCGGGTCGCTTTTGCGTCCGTTCTGGTTAAGGAGCCTTCCCATCAGGTAGGAAAAGCGGGCCACCGTGGCCAGGTTGCCGTCGAACACCAACTCGTTGCGCAGAAGCATCTCCATGGATTCCTCCGGCGAGCTGAGGAGCATCTTTTTCAGACAAGCCAGGTCCTTGAGGATGAAGGTCACGTCCGGCTTATCCACCGGACCCTTGCCGGACCGGGCCTTGCCTTTCTCGACGACCAGGTGACGGCAGAAATCTCCGTCCCGAGTCTTGAAGACTATCCTCGAGTTCCACGGCTCGGTCCCCTTGCCCGTGTCCTGGTAAACGTTACGCTTGCGGAACTCCGAGTCCAGGGCCGCCCTTACGCCGATGCTCTTGAGCACGGCCGCCATCAATACGGGCGCCATCTTGTCCGAGGTCTTTTCCAGAAAGGATTTCATTTTCCGCTCCTTTTCGCGCGGGTCGTTTTTCAAGCGGCCAAAGCCGACGCGTCACCGATTGGCCGAGGCCATGGTATCGGACGTTGCCGATCCCCCGGTCAGGACCAGGCGATAGGCCAGGTCGATAACGTCTTCCACGGTCTTCTCGGGGTCATCGTCCACCTGGGCGAGAAGGCCGTTGTTAAAAAGCGAGACGATCCCGTGAAGCTGGCTCCATAAAGCGAACTGGGCCGTTTTGGGATTTATGGACTCCCCGTAGCCAGCGTCGATGAATTCCTTGACGCACTTGCCGGCTATCTCGAGGTTCTTCACGGAGCTCTCGAGTTCCTCCCTGGCCGCTTCCTCGAGGGCGGTCCCAATATAATCGGTATACTTGGGGCCGGAGGCGTCGAACATGATCTCGTAGTAGCGTGGCTTGGTGATCCCGAACAGGACGTAGGCCTTCATCATGATGCGCGCTTTCTCGGGCAGGTCCTTGCCTTTTTCATAAGCCGCCTCGAGTTCATCGTAGAGCATGCGGCCGGCTCGTTTCCTAATGGCTATATTTATCTCGTCCTTGTTTTTAAAGTAATGGTAGAGGTTGGCCGCCGTCATGCCCATCTTGTTTCCGATCTTCCGCATGGACATGCTCTGATAGCCTTGCTCCAATACAATGAGGGCGGCCACGTCCAGGATATCCTGTTTCATCCTGGCTATTTCCAATTCATCCATAGGGGCCTTGGGCATTTTTGTTTCCTTCTGGAGTGACGTCCATTGTTTAACATCGTTTACTGAACCATGTTAAATAAATAGCACGCCAGGATAAATAGTCAAGGAAAAAATTGAGACGCGGCAAAAACAAGACTATGCATTCAAAAGAAAGTCTCAGAAAATGAGGGCACAATTACTATTTTATCAGATTTTCAACCGCTATTTGAGAATGAGAAACTTAACTCATTTTCTTTCCCGGGGGCCAGTCGTAGGGAATATCGAGGGTTACGTGGATGAATCTGTCCCAGTCGCTTTTCCGGACGTAGTCGGGCTGGGGGAATCCCTTGAATATTTTTACGAGGATGGGCTTTACTTCCTCGAACTTTTCTCCCTTAAGTTCCACCTTGCCTTTGTATCCGGCTATGCCCTGGATGTAGGGACAAGAGGGGGGGAAGAGTTCCTTGCGGATGGACTCGACCGATATCTTGTGGCACCAGCCGGTCATTTCCCGGACCTGGTATACCCCGCAGACGGCCTCTCCGTTTTCCTTGTAGGACAGGTATTTGCAGGGCAGGTCGCGAAGCAGGACCATGTCTTCCTTGATTTTTATGGCCGCGTGGCAGCATACGCCGCACCTTTGGCAAACGCTCTCGTCGCCAAAGCGGGCCTTGATCTCCGGCGTGACGCCGGTGGCGTACTCGAGGATGCTTTTAACGATTTTAGACATGGCCCTCGCCCCCAAAAGGGGAGTTTGCCCGCCTTTTCCTTGGTTTCCAGTTACCGATTCGCTCATTTTTTAAAATTATAGACCCCTATCGCGGAATTGCCCCGTCCTATGCGAACGGGGCAGGTCCAGGCCCAGGTCAATATATTTGTATCCAGCGGTTTTAACTGGATTTTTTAACAAGGTCCTCCCAGAAGGAAAGGGTCTTCTTTCTCCTGTCCTTGCTGTCCACCAGGTCTCTTATCATCTCCTGCAGAGTGGATTTCTCCTTGGCCGCCAGCTTGCCCACGTTGCCCAGGTAGGCTATCGAGGCCTGGACCAGTTCGTCGTCGGCGCTGGCTTTGCCACCGCCTTCCTCGCCGGACGAGGCCTTGCCGGTTAAAAGCCAATCCAGGCTGACGCTGGTCTTACGGGCTATCTTGATAAGGGTTTCCCTGTCGGGCTGACGTCCGTTTAAGTACCGGCTGATCGAGGCCTGAGTGGTTCCAAGCCGCTCGGCGAACTGGGCCTGGGTTTCAGACGGCAAACGTAAAGACTTAATACGGTCGGCAAGCGTTTTCATTTTTACTTCTATCTCCTTTTACATTACTAAAAATATCATTTAGCCTTCACCACGCGTTTCAGCGTGGCATAAATATTCTATGGGCTACTTGAAAGGAATGATGCCAGAATGTTTGGGGCCTAAACTTTCCCTTTTCCTTATTGTATTTTACTAGCCGCAGGGCCGCGTGTCAAGAAAGGGGCCGGCAAAGCGTTATTTTGCCCCGAGAGAGACCATATAATTTTATTCTTTATTTTCAGCATGTTAAATAATTCAAATCCAGCGGGCGCGATGGCCTGAAAATTTTCCACAACGGAATCGGCGTGGCCCCATCCGGTTCTGGATCATTCTAATTGCCTGGAATATTTAATCATTTCAAGGCGATCCTGACGGAGAAGGAAAAAATCGTACCCACTCGTCATTTTTCTCCATAGGCTACCGGGCGTTTTTTTACGAACGCCTGAAAAGAAAAGGAAATCACGGATGGGATTGAATCGAGCAGACCCGAGTTGACGACTCCCCGCCGGCGCGGTACTTTAAATAATCGGCGATTTTAAAAAATGGAGGAATAAATGGGAAAGAGGAAACTTGAGGACCTGGCCGCCCTTTCCAATCGCGAATTGGAGGACGTCTACGATAAGGGCAAAACTCCGGACCCGGAGAAACTGGTGGGCTGGGAGTTCAGGGGGTATAACGTCCCCTTCGCGGCCAAGCTGTTGGGGATCAAGAAATTCATGAAGGGCTTTTACAAGGTGGGAGAAGAGCATTGGGGCTACAATATTCCCATCTATCAGAACGGCCTTGACGAGCCCTGGCGCAGCCAGCCGGTGGACCATAACCCCAAGCGGTTCGGTTATTACTCGGTAAGGCCCGTGACTCCCGGAATGAAGGAAAACAAGGAACCAGGTTCCCTGATACTCAATTACGCCGACGGCAAGAACCTTCCCTGGGAGGGGTCCATGCTTCGGGACTATATCAAACAAGTGGACCCGGACAATGACGACCTATACCTGGGCAAGGCCTATTTCGCCGTGGGCCCCGCCCGCGTGGCGCCGGCGTTCTTCATTATCGAGCGGGCCAGGAAGACCGAGACCCAGGTGGCGCATAAGCCGAAGCGCGCCGCGGGTTGAGTTCCGTCAGGAAAGATCAATCTCCGAAGTGGATTTTAACGGGGGCGCGGGCGAACAGGGTCGTGCCCACCGACTCGTGGGCGGCGACGGTCAACTCTCCTCCCATGGTCGTGGTCAGCCTCCTGGCCAGGGCCACGCGGAGCACCCTCTGCTTGTCCTTCTCCGAGGTCGCCCCCAGCGCGTCCTGAAGAGAAAACTCGCTTCCCACCATCTCGAGCTCGGGCGAGACCACGCCCGTGCCGGTAATGGCGTAGCCCAGGGTTGCGGACCCGTCCCCCATCATCATCAGGTCGGCCGAGATGACCACGTTCTCTCCCTTTTGCGTCCTCCTGATCATGAAGTCCACCAGGATGGCAAGAACGCGGTTTAAAAGGGCCGGGTCTCCCACCACCTGGGGAAGATCGCGACAGGCGGCCTCCTCGAGGTAGACCCCTCTTTCCTCGGCGATGGGACGGAAGGATTTCCGCGCCAGAGCGAGCAGGCGGTTGGGATGGAAGGGCACCGACTCGGAGCGGAACTCACCGAACAAAAGCTCGCCAAAGTCCCTCATCCGGTAGAAACCCTCCTCGAACTGGCCGAGCAATTCCCCGAAGCTGGCGTCCACGTATTCGGTCCTGTGGTCGGGCCGGGCCACGATCGAGTTCATCTCCAGCATGGGATACTCGAAGTTGGTAAGCATGGACCTGAACAGCTCGAGGTTTTTCCGCTTCTGGTTGAGCTCGGAGGTCGCGTCCCATAAGGTCAGCACCGCCCCGGCCGCCCTGCCCTCCAGGGTGATGATCCCCATGCTGGCTCTGAACCTGAACCTGTCGTTGCTCAGCCAGAACCGCCTGGGCGCTCCTCCCGGAGTGATGGCGGCCAATTGATCGCTTATGGGCTCCCACATCCAGGCGGGGAGTATCTCGGAAACGTGTCTTCCCAGGTCGAGGCCGGCGTTGGAGTCGAACCTTTTGATAAAGGCGGGGTTCATGTAGGCGGCCACGCCCTTGGCGCTAAGGACTATAACGGGGTCCTCCATGAACGAAAGCAGGGTCCTCTCCGGTCCTTTTTGAATCTCGTCAAACTCCTTCATGGTTTTTTTACCGATCTCGAATCCAGCAGTTCCTCCGACAAAAGCCGGTACAGTATCCTGAAAGTCATGAACCGGGGAAGCGGGCTAAGGGCGGCCAGGTCCTCCACCGTCGTCTCCCCCGTGATGAGCGAGAGCACGAAGCCCTCCTCCTGGGTGAAGTCCATGGTGCCGATGAGCTTGGTCAGAGGCACCTTGAGACGGGGCGTGGCCTTCCTGCCCCCGCAGGCCTCGATCACGTGCCGAAGCAGACCCGCCCGGCAAAGCTCGACGTGGGCCCAGTAGTAGGGTTGGGAAGGATCGAGTTTATGGGCGGCCTCGAAGGACTGGATGGCCTCGAGCCAGTCGCCCCGGTGCAAGCTCTTGTAACCCTTGACGAACTGTTTGTTGAAACCCGATTTTACGCTGGTGGTCGTTTCCTCCTCGACCACCTCGGCCAACTCGATGGGCTCCGAGCGATCGGAAAGGGAGGACTCGGCCTTTCTGCCCGTCTCTATCTCGATATATTCGCGGGCCGTCTCGTTGGAAGGGTCGTACCGGAGGACCTCGCGCCAGCGCTCGAGCGCCTTTTGCGTGTCGCCTATGCCGTAATGATAAAGGCCCCTTTCAAGAAGTCTCTGGATGTCCTTGGCGCCGCTCATGTAATGCCTCTATCAAGCCGCCCGCTTTCTCGCCTGGGCGGATTAAACCACGCGCTCAGCCGGCGATCCCTCTGCTCTGCCGGTACTCGGGGATGCTCAGCATGGGCGGTCTCTCGCGAAGCTGCACCGGAGTGTTCTCCAGCCTGTAGAGGGCGGGATCGCAGATAAGCTTATAATAGTCCGCGCTCAGGTCCCCGTCGAATTTAGCTATTTCAAGGCTTTCGAGACGGGAGAAGAAAGCGTGGATGATCTCGAAGCCCATCTTGCCCAGGGCCGTGGTGGACTGATTGCGGTGAATCCTTTTATCCAGGTTCACCTGGGCGATGACGTCCGAGCCCAGCCGGGAGGATATGTCGATCAACATGCCCGTCTCGATGCCGTATCCCGTGGGAAAGGGGAGAGACTCGAGGAGGTCGCGCCGGCCCGCGCATTCGCCGCTGCAGGGCTGGTAAAGCGTGGCCAGGTCGGGGAAAAAAGCGCTGAAAAGGGGGCGGACCAATATCTCCGTTACCCTGCCGCCGCCGTGCTCGTCCTCCTCTCCCGGCCGGAAAAGGGGGCGGTCGTAAAAGGCCTTGACGAACTGGATCTCCGGATAATACAAAAGAGGACCGACCAGGCCGTAAACGAACTTGGGATGGATGTTCTTGATGTCCGCGTCAACCCAGACGATGAGGTCGCCCTTTAAAAGGAAAAGGCTTTTCCAGAGGTTGTCGCCCTTGCCCGGCATCCGGCCCAGATGAGGAAGGCAATCCTCGGCCAGATACACGTCGGCCCCCGCCCGCTCGGCCTCGAGGGCCGTCCGGTCGCTCGAACCGCCGTCGATGACCGCGATCTCGTCCACCAGCCCGTACCTGGTCTGGAGTCCTTCCTTGACCGCCCTGATCTCGGCCCCGATGGTCGATTGCTCGTTCAAAGTGGGAAAAGCCACGCTGACGGTTAAACCCTGGGCCTCTTTCTCCCGCGTCAGGGCCGCGATATCGGAGAAGGCCGTGTGATGGAAAGTCGCTATTTCCGTTCGGGACATTTTTATATACTCATATTTACGGGGGAATACCCGGAAAACAACGAATACAGAATATACAATTTAACCCGAACCCGAGAGTAAAGTCAAGTAAAGGAGGCGGAAAGGTAATCCTTTGAAACGCCCGAAAAAGCTTGCACAAGAAGCCTGTCGGAGTATTAGCTCCGCGCTTTGATCCGTAATGATCGATCACTGACGTTCCGGCTCGCCAACTTTGATTTTTTATTGTTGGCGGCATGATCGCGAAATCGATCGAAATCAATTTGCCTTGTACTCGGGCACGGCCTCGAGGCCTCCCTTGTAGACCTCCCAGCTCGTCTTAAGGCTGGTCTCCTCGCCCGGTTTCAGGGTGACCTTGGGTCCGAGTATCTCCATTTCCATCAGTCGGCCGGAGGGGTCGTCCTCGGCGTACCTTCTTTCGTTTTTATGCACGAACTCCCCTTTTCCCGCCACCCACATCTCGAAGTTTCCCCGGTCGGGGTAGACGGCCTTGGGGTCGTAAGGAAAACGCTGCACGTAGGTATAGCCGGACTGGGGGTCCACCATGGCGGCCCAGCCGGCGGACACGTCCATGACGCCCTTGCCCACGAAGTTCATGTAGCGAACGATCAGAAGCTCGCGCTCGTAGTCGGGCTGCCAGTTGAAGCTCGAGGCCAGCCCGAACATGACGTGGTATTTTTCCGGCCATATGCTGGTGGGGTTCATGGGCACGGCCAGGTAGGCTTTTTCGCTCCAGTCGTTCTCGCCCACTTTTTGGGACTTGTCGCTGAAATCCATTTGAGTGACCGACCATATGCCCCAACTGACCTCCCGGTCGGACACGTTTTTCATGAACGACTCGAGCTCGAGCCGGTTTGATCCGTCCCTCAAGGTGATGACGCGGCTTAACTGGACGCCGGCGTAGCCGCCCGAGTCTCCTCCTACGAGCTTGATGGATACCTCCGGGCCCTCCTTTTTCAGTATCTCGTACTTGTGGGGCGCGGTGATGGCCGAGTCGCCGGGGCCGGGCCACAGGTCGGGTCCGCTCCATCCCTGGGGCGCGGGCCAGAGCTTGTCGCCGCCGTAGTTTTTCCATCTTTCCATACAGTCGTTTTCCTCGGGGGCAAAGACCTTGCCCGCCAGGGACCGGTTGACCCAAAGCCACTCGTTGCCGTCAACCTTATACTGGATTATCCTGCCGTTAAGCTGGGGGGCCACCAATACCTCGGTGGTCTCGTTTTTAAGGAGAACGCACTTCCAGCCGTTATACTCGACGTCCTCCTCGATAACCGCGGCCATGGCCGCCAGGGGCAGCAAACCGATCATAACCATAAGCAAAAAGGCAAATTTCATTAAACTCCTCCACGCCGTATTCTATGGATAAATATGTACCAGACAACGGGTTATTGCAAGTTCGTTTCCGCTCCAAAACAGGGCGCTCCGGAAAACGCCCCGAGACTGGCGGCTGCCGGTTCGGGCAAAGACGGGAAGGCTCGGAGCTTAATCTCCATCCCCCGCGTCTTCATCCAGTATTTCCCTTATCTTGGCCGTGAGCGCTTGTACGGTGAAGGGTTTCTGGACGAAATGGATACCCTCATCGAGCACGCCGCGATGGGCGATGACGTTATCCGTATAACCCGACATGTAAATAACCTTGATATCTTTATATTTTTTAATGATTTCACCATGCAGCTCCCTGCCGTTCATCCCCGGCATGACGACGTCGGTCAATAGGAGGTGGATTTGTCCGGAGTGGCCGGCCGCGATCCGAAGGGCCTCATGGCCGTCTCTGGCCGCGATAACCTGATAGCCGTGACGCTCGAGAACGGCCGCGGCCACCGCGCGGGCTTCCTCATGGTCTTCAGCCAGTAGTATGGTCTCCGAGCCGGAAAGGCCGCTAGATTTCTTTCTCTTCGCCCCCTCCTCAACGGGCGCGTCGTCGCGGGCGGGCAGGTAGACCTTGAAGACCGAGCCCTTGCCAGGCTCGCTGTACACCAGGATGTTTCCACCGTGCTGTTTCACGATGCCGAACACGGTGGCCAGGCCCAGGCCCGTTCCTCCCTCTCCCTTGGTGGTGAAGAAAGGCTCGAAGACCTTGTCCAGGGTATCTTTGTCCATGCCCTGGCCCGTGTCGCCCACCGCCAGCATGAAATAGGGGCCCGGTTTCACGTCCGGCCGCGAGGCGGCGTACTCTTCGTCGAGTTCCGTCATGGCGGTCTCAATGGTAAGCTTGCCGCCCTCGGGCATGACCTCGGCCGCGTTCACCGCCAGGTTCATGATGACCTGCTCGATGAGGCCCACGTCCGCCATGACCGCCCTTGCCTCGGGAGACAGGGCGATAACAATCTCGACGTCCTCCGGGATGGTACGCCGGAGCAGTTTCTCGAAGTCCAGGACGATCTTGTTAACGTCCACCGGCTTCATCTCCAGCGTCTGCTTCCGGCTGAAAGAAAGGAGTTGGCCCACCAGGTCACGGGCGCGAAGCCCGGCCTCGAGCATGTCCTCCAGGGACTCCCGCGCCTCTTCATTGAGGCTCGAATCTTCCAGCAAAAGCTCGCCGTAACCGATAATGGGGGAAAGAAGGTTGTTAAGGTCATGAGCCACCCCGCCGGCCAGTCGGCCCACCGCCTCCATCTTGCGGGTCTGAACGAGTTGATCCATAAGTTGCTCCCGCTCGGCCAGCGCTCTTTTTTGCTCGGTAACGTTCAGGTAAGTGCCGCACACGCGGAGGGGGGAACCGTCGGCGCCCCGCTCGATGACTCGCCCTTTTATCAACACCCAGACGTAATGGCCCTCGCGGTGCATGAATCGGCTCTCGATCTCGATGGAATCGGATTGGCCCTCAAGATGATCCATTACGTTTTTTCTTAATTCGGGCAAGTCCTCGGGATGGGCCAGCCCACTCCAATCCTTCACGCTTAATTTCAGCCCGTCCGCCTCGCGCCCGAATATCCTCGTCCAATTCTCGTTGAAAGAAACCGTCTCGGACTTGACGTCCCAGTCCCAGGTGGCCAGGTCCGCGCCCGCCACCGCCAGTTCCGCCCGGTCGCGGGCCTCGACGAGCTCCCGCGCCCGCTCGTCCACCATCTCCTCGAGTTGCCCGCGCTTTCTCTGGGTGGACCAGCCCAGGGCGGCCAGTGACAAGGTGATCGTCATTCCCGCCAGTCCCACCAGCCACCAACTCTTGGCCGGATACAGGCCGATAAAGTCTTTCCCCTCCCGGGCCGTGATGATAAAGCACTCGCCGAAGACGAACACGGGCCGTCTCACGGGCCGGAGGTGCTCGGGGGCGCGTTCAAAGTCGGGGGAGGAGGCCAGGATTATGAAATCCCCCAGCGGCCGCCCAAGAGATATCATCATCGGCGCCGCTCTATCGGGACCCGAGGTTGACAGGAGGTTTTCGGCCGGAATCTCGGCGGCCGCGAACCCCCGCGGGTCATGGGATTCATCGTGAGAGAAAACGGGCCGGAAGAAAAGCAGCGTCTCGATACCTTTTGTTTCTTCTTCCAGGCCGGGACTGGGGCCTCGAAATATCACCCCGGGCCTTTTTGCCGAGCTTAGTATCTCTCTCGATCCGGGGTCGAAGCCCAGATCGTAACCCAGCTTTTTTTCATTGTCCCCAAGGGGGGCCACCCTCATAACCGGATAATAGACCTCGCGTCCCGAGGCTGGGGAGCGTTTCCCCTCCCCGCCGCTTTCCCATATTTCAAACCCCGCCATTCCCTCGGCCCGGCACTCGCTCTCGATTCTTTCCTTTTCCCGGTCCTCGATGGGCCTGATCCATTCCCAGGACTTGACCGCCCGGTTTTCCAGGAGATAGTCGGTATAGTCCCGGAACTCATGGGGACTGACGTACACGCTGGCCTCGAAGAACCGGGCCACGGCCTCGAGCTCCACGTCCTGAAGCGTTTCGAGGGTCTTGGCCGCGGCTTTTGTCTTGGCCTCGGCCAACTGCCGGAAGGCGTCGCCGCGCGCGTCCGCCTCTTTTTCATGAGCTATCCAGGCGGCTAGAACGGTCAGGAAAAGACCGACGACCGCCGCGAAAAAAGCGCTCTCCCAATGGCGGGGAGGGTATTTGACGCGCCGTGAAAATCGGACGATCAGTCCCGACCCTAAAGCCGTTATCAAGACCATGGCCAGCGCGAATAAAATGGGAGGCCACGCCGTCCCCAACAACCTCATCTTCCATTCATGGGCCGCCACGTCCATACCCAGCACGGCGGCCAATTCTCCCGTATCGGGATCGACGATCGGGACCATGGCGCTTACCCAGGTCCCCCATCGGTCCGCGGACGGACCCGAGGTCAAGGCGACTTTTTGATCGAATACCCGCCGATCCTCCTCCGTAATCTCGTCGTAGACCTGGCCGGCGGGCGACTCGTCCTTCGAGCCGACCGGCTCGCCGTCGACGAAAAAAAACACTTGGTTGTCGCCTCGTCTTCCCATCAGGTATATGAAACGGCAGTTCCGATAGGCGGCCTTGGCCGAGGCCAGTTGTCGTTTTAAGAGGAGGTAGTCCGGTGAGGTCAGGTCGGCCCGGGTCCCGGTGAGTGTGCCCACCAGGTCGTGGTCCACCGCCTGTGCCGCCATCCGGGCCCGATAAAGCAGATCATCCCGCATGTGCCGGTCATAATGCCCGGCCATCCACCACGCAAACCCCGCGCCCGCGATCAGGAAAAATACTATCGCGAGAAAAGCGCGAAGGCGCGTTCCCCCGGGCTGGTATGTCTCGTCCGTGTTCTTGCCGAAAGCGTCGCCTCTCAAATCTTCACTTGGTTATGAAAAATTCACCTCAAAATTACAGGAGGCTCAAGTGAAACATATATACCACGTCAGCTTACATTATCCCAAGCGGGTTTGCAGAAAAAAATACCAGCCCGCCGCGAGGAGGTCAAGGCGTTTATTGGAAGCGGGCAAGTCAAGGCGGGTGTGGAGAAACCGGACTTTGATTAAGAATTTGCCGGTCAGTAAAACCCCTGAACACAAAAAAGGCGATGAAAAAGGACGGTCTCCTACCTCCTTACTTTGCGGCGTTCATCATCATCCGGATGTAGAAGTTGACCGTTTCCCCGTAGTTGTCCGCGGCTATCCTCTCGTTGGTCCCGTGGATTCTTTTCAGGTCCTCCCCGGTGAGGCGGGAGGGAAGATACCGGAGCACGTTGTCGCAAATGGGACAATAGTGCCTGGCGTCGGTGGCGGCCATGACCAGGTAAGGGGCCACGATGGTCTCGGGAAAAACCTCCTTGATGGTCACCGCCAGTTTCTCGAAGGCCGGCGAGTTGACGTCGGACATGGCCGAGGCCTCGCTCGGCGGGTGGTCGCCCATCGTGACCTTGACCCTCGGGTCGCCGATCACCTTGTTGACCCTGTCCATGACGTAGTCGATACGGTCGCCGGGAAGCAGCCTGAAGTTGACCACCGCCTCCGCCTTGGGGGGAAGAACGTTCTCCTTCTCCCCCGCGTGGATGATGGTGACCGCCGTGGTGGTGTGAAGGCTGGCGTCGGTCGCCTTCGAGGCCGAAAGCTGACTCACGATCAGGGGCTTGAACAGCCAGCGGTTGGCCATGACCATCTTCATGCCGTAGGGCATTTCTGGTCCCACGAAGTCTAAAAGGAGCATGGAATGGTCAGCCCTTTTAGGGAAGGGGTTTTCCTCGAGCTTGGTGATGGCCGCGGCCAGTATGCCGATGGCCGTCTGGCGCGGCGGCATCGAGGAGTGGCCGCCCTCGGCCTCGACGCTGAGCCTCACGGTCATGTATCCTTTTTCCGCCACGCCGATGAGGGACACGGGCGACTTGACGCCGGGCACCATGCCCTCGGTGATGGCCCCCGACTCATCGAGCGCCATGAAGGCCCTGACGCCCCTTTTCTGGAGGAGCTTCACTATCTCGGCCGCCCCGGCCCTCCCTCCTATTTCCTCGTCGTGGCCAAAGGCGAGATAGAAGTCTCGCTCGGGCCTGAATCCCCGCGAGAGCAGCCACTCGGCCGCCTCCATTATGCCCATGAGGCTGCCCTTGTCGTCCAGGGTCCCCCGGCCCCAGATATAGCCGTCGGCTATGACGCCGGAGAAGGGCGGCTGGGTCCAGTCCTTCTCCGTGCCCGAGGCGATGGGCACCACGTCCTGGTGGGCCATGAAGATTACGGGCTCGAGCCCCGGGTCCTTGCCCTTCCATTTGTAAAGCAGGCTGTGGCCGCCTACTATCTCGCGCTCGAGCGAGGCGTGGACCAGGGGAAAGCTCTCGATCAGGTATTGCCGGAAAGCCTCGAACTCTTTGAAGTCGACCCTGGCCGCGTCTTGGTAGGAAATGGTCTTGAAACGCACCGCCCCCCCGAGTCGCTCGGCCGCCGCGTCCGTGCCCTTAAAGACGCGCGCCGCGGGCTCGGGTGAAAGCTGCCTCGAGGAAAAGACGCTCGTCTTGATAAAAACGACCGCCGCAAGGACGGCGACAAAACCCGATAAAAATATGGCGAGCTTCTTTTTCATCATGTCCTCCAGTCCATGGGCCGCCCGGCCCGCGCGTGGAACAAGGGCGGCGGCGTTCTCCAGTATAACCCGATCGGGGCAAAATCACGCAATCCATATTTAGCCGTCTCCATTTAAATATGCGTGGCGTTATTATGCCGGCCTTTTTTTCGGGTCATTTGGATATTATAAAGATAGGGAAGAGATTCGGAAAGGAAGAGATTCTGTTAACAAGTCATCAAGAGCGCGACCATCCCCCCGCAGGGGGGTACCTTGAATAGCCGTAGGCTGGAAGCCTACGGAAAGCTTCCCGAAGAAAAGCGCCCCTGAAGGGGGCGAGCAATGTAATAGCCATGAGGTAGTCCAGTATATCCAGTCATTAAGGAACCCTGTTCTTTATTTTATAGAATTGGCCGTAAACGCCGCGTCTACGTCTCTACGGAAAATATTTCTCTTCAATTTCGACTCCAGCTTCCTCAAGCATCCTTCTGAGTTCCTCCTGGAATGAAATCTTCTTGTGATGTTCTTCCTGCTTCTTTATATAATCGATAATGGCGTTTTTTTCATTGATCGAATGGGTAAACCCTCCATAATTGTCCTGCCAGCCATCGAAACCGGGGAAAAGGCTTTTATCCTTAATGTATCTCGATGACGAAGACTTTATTTCTCTGACCAAGTCGGCAAGGGCGACCGTGGGATGAAGACTCGTGAAAATATGGACATGGTCGTCAGCGGCGTTTATGCGGTACAGGTGGCATTTGTTGTTCTTCAGTATGCCCCAGATATAGCGGAAAAGAACCTCTCGGTTCGGAGCGGCAAGCACCGGGCGACGGTTCTTCGTTGAAAAAATAATATGGTAGTATATTTGCGTGTAGGTAGTCATCGTAATGTTGCCCCTTTATTTTAGTTGCCGCCAAGGGATTATTCAAGAACAAGGCGAGCCAATTTGAACGACCGCGGGCGCGGACAATTAGGCTAAGCACAATATTGGTTAAAAAGTGGAGCGCAAAGAAGATCATTCAACCAATTTTTGTCCGACCCCTTCGGGGCCGGCAAATGTAGCGAATTGTTATCCGTAGGTCGATGACCTACGGCTATTCACGTTATCCCCCTTCGGGGGCAATAATGACGCGATGACTCGACAAAAAGAAGCGGTCAGAGTACTAGAAAAGTTTAAGCTGCTCGGCCCTTGGCGGCTCCTTTTTCTTTCTCTTTTCGGAGGCGGTCATCTCGAGGAGGTCCTTCTCGATTTCCTCGAGGAAGGGGGAGGGCCTTCTTCGCGAGACCTTGCTGGAGACGGCCCTCCTCGCCGAGTGGCTAAGATACAGCCGCTCCATGGCCCGGGTCATGCCCACGAAAAGAAGACGCCTCTCCTCGTCAACGTCGGCCGCCTTGTCCCTGGCAAAGCGGAAGGGCAGTATCCCGTCCTCCAGCCCGACGATAAAGACAACGGGCCACTCGAGTCCCTTCGAGGCGTGCAGGGTCATGAGAGAGACGCGGTCAGCCCTCGGGTCCCAGGCGTCGACCTCGGCGCCCATGGCCAGGGCGTTTATAAAGCCCGCCTCATCTCCCGAGTGGGACCTGGCCGCGTACTTTAATAGCTCGAGGGCGTCATCGACCACTTCCCTTTCCGGGCCGTCCTTTTCTCCGCCGTCCACAAGGAAACGGGCCGCGCTCTCGAGCCGTCCCTCGAGCGTCTCGCCGCCGGCCTTGCCGATGGCCGCGATGATCTCCGCCACGCCCGGTCTTGCCAGCAGGCGGTCGTGAGACCTTTTCTGGAAGGGTATGCCCGACCTGGAAAAGGCCTCGACGAGAGGCGCCGCCAGGGCCTCGGTCCTGTAAAGCACGGCGAAGTCGGAAAAGGAGTAGTCGCCTTCCCGGCCTTGTTCCGTCCTTCCGCTGTCAATGGAGAAGAAGGTGTGGCCGCCGATCAGCTTCTCGATCTGGTGGACCGCGTTTTCCGCCTCGGCGGCCTCGGTCGGCGCCCGGTGGAGGACCACGCCTCCCGGATCGGAGATGGCCGCCTTGAAGCTCCTGCCCTCCACTAAAGAAGCGGGAGCGATGGCCTGGAGCGACGCCTCGAGGATATTGCCGCCCGAGCGGTAGTTGCGCTCGAGCTCGACCACTTTCGCCCCGGGAAAGTCATCCTTGAAGCGCAGGAAAAAGCCCACGTCCGCTCCCCGGAAGCCGTAGATGGACTGGTCCGGGTCGCCGATGGCGCAGATGGCCGAGTCCGGAGCGGCCAGGGCTTTGACCAGGCCGTACTGCCTTTCGTCCACGTCCTGGTACTCGTCGATGGACGGCCAGGGCCACCTGTCCCGGTACCGCTCGGCCAGGCCGGGCTGGGAGGAAAATAATTCGAGGGGCATGGAAATGAGGTCGTCGAAATCCACCATGCCCCGGGCCGCGAGTCCCTTTTCGTAAGCCCCGAGACTCTCGGCCACTCCCTCCTCCGGCTCGGTCCCACCTTTGGCCCCGCTTATCTTGCCAAGCGCCTTTTCGGCCTTGGACCGCGTCAGCCCGAGGGAGTCCATCAGAATCCGGACCCGCTCGGTCTCGCTTGCCACCCGTACTCTCCTGCCCAGACCCAGGGCCCTCGAGTTCTCCTCGATGATCTTGAGCCCGAGGGCGTGAAAGGTCATGACCGGAAAGGAGCCCGCGTGCTCGGGCAGCAATGCCTCGAGTCTCTCGAGGGCCTCATGGGCGGCCCGCCGCGTGAAGGTGATGACCAGACACTGGTCGGGGCGGGCTATCCCCTTTGCCACCAGATGAGCCACGCGGTGGGTCAGGGTCCGGGTCTTGCCCGCGCCCGGACCGGCCACGATCAGCAGCGGCCCGTCCATGACTTTGGCGGCCTGGAGCTGCTCCTCATCCAGGCCGGAGAGGATGGCGTCCACTCCGAACAGCGGTTTTTGCGCCGCGGGCTTTTGGGGCTTTTTGCAAGATTCGACCTTTTGCGCCGTCTTTGGCTTTGCTTCCGACGGAGCGCGATTTTCCTCGTCCTTTTCATCGTCACCGACGCGCGGGAGTTCTTCCTCCTTGGGCAGCTCGAAGAGCAGTCCGGCTGAGGGCGAACCTTTCAGCTCTCCTTCCTCGAAGAGCTTGATCACGCCGTACTCCCCGTCAAAGCCGGCTTCCCTTATCACCCTGCCCTCGCGCATCCTCGAGACGGCCTCGGCCATGGTCTCCGAGCCCAGCCGGGCCACGTCCTCGAGGGGGGCGTCGTTGAGGATGAAAAGCTCGGGACCCACCCGCGAGACCAGGGCCTCATAGGTCTTCATCACCCCCTTGGTGGCCGGGCCTTTTCCCAGTATCTCGGCGATGACCTCGGCCAGGGGGATGAGGCCGCGAAAGTCTCCCGCCCCTTTCGGCTTCACGCCCTCCGCCCGGTCGGCCAGTTCCTCGACCCGATACAGGACGCCGATGGTGAGGGGCTTGCCGCATTTGGGACATACGCCTTTCGCTTCTTTGGTCTGGACCGGGTCCAGTCTGACGCCGCATTTTCTGTGCCCGTCGGCGTGGTACTTGCCTTCCTCGGGGAACATCTCGATGGTGCCGCCGTAGTTATCTCCGGTTTCGAGGGCCCGTTTCATGGCGAAGTAATCCATCTCGGTATTGAAGACGCAGCATTCCCTTCCCAGCTTGGCGGGCGAGTGGGCGTCGGAGCTGGACACGAGGCGGTACTTGTCCAGGCTCGAGAGTCTCCAGTTCATGGGCGGGTCCGAGCTTAGCCCGGTCTCGACGGCGAAGATATGGGAGGCCAGGTCCCCGTAGCATTCGTCGATCGAGTCGTAGCCGCTCTTGCTTCCCATGGCCGAGAACCAGGGCGTCCAGATATGGGCGGGCACGAGGAAAGAGTCCTGGCCCGACTCGAGGGCTATCTCGAGGAGGTCCCGCGAGGGAAGGCCCAGGATGGGCCGTCCGTCGGATTTGATATTGCCGATTCTGTCCAGGGCCCTCCTGAACCTGTCCGCGCTCTCCACGTCCGGCGCGTGGATGACGTGATGGACCTTCCTGGTTTTGCCGTCCCGTTTGTAGATGGTGGATATCTCGACGGTAAGGGTGAAGCGGGTCTCGCCCTCCAGGCCGGGCCCGACCCGCGCCGCGACCTCCCTCTCGAGGGGGGGCGCCAGCCGGAAAAGACCAGGCTCGGCCGGACGGAGCTTTTCCTTTATCTCCGCGAACCAAGCGGGGTGGGTGAAGTCGCCCGTGCCGATGACGGAGATGCCCTTTTTGGCGGCCCAGATGGAAAGGTTCTCCAGGTCGCATTGCTTGCTGGTGGCCCTCGAGTACTTGGAATGTATGTGAAGGTCGGCGTAAAATGTCATGGCCCGCTCCCGAGGCGATCATTTTAGCCCGGAACGGCGCCAATGGAAACCGATAAAGAGGATGAAAATGGATAACGCGACTCAGGATAAATTGAAAGCCAGAATGGACGAGGACCCCTACGCCAAAAAACTGGGCATGCAACTGGTCGAGCTCAGACCCGGCTACGCCAGGGTCAAGATGCGGGCCTCGAGCGACGTGCACAACTTTTTGGGTTTCGTGCATGGCGGCGTCATCTTCTCGCTCCTCGATTACGCCTTCTCCGCCGCCAGCAACTCCCACGACGAAAGCGCCGTGGCCATCAGCATGAGCGTCCAATTTATCAACGCGCCCGAGCCGGAGGGAGAGCTTACGGCCGAGGCCCGCGAGATAAGCAAAAGCCGCAAGCTGGCCCTCTACGAGATGACCGTCTCCGGCGAGGACGGCGGACTCGTCTGCCGCAGCGACGGCCGCGTGTACAGGATAGGCAAGCGGATAACCTAGGAGGCGGGGGAGTTGATTGCCCGGCAGGGCGGCCCACCCATGTGGTCCGCCAAATCGAGAAACCGGTAACCCGGATAGCCAGACGGGTTACCCCTGCGGCGGCCGGCCGAGGAGGAAGAGATGGAGAGGCAAAAGGTTTTCATCACTGGAATGGGCGGGTACCTGGCGGGGGTGCTCTGCCGGGAGTTGGAACGTCTGGACTGGGTCGAGTCCATCCACGGCATGGACGTGAAAAAGCCCCTTTATAAATTCAGACGCGCCGAGTTCAGGACCATGGATATAAACTCACCCGACCTCGTCTCGTGGGTCCGGGAGCTTCGGCCCGATGTCTTCATCCACCTGGCCTTTATCGTGGACCCGGTCCCGGACGAGGACCTCATGCGCCGGGTCAACGTGGAGGGCACGCGAAACGCCCTGGCCGCCGCCGAGGCCTCGGGCGCGGCCAAGGTCATGGTGGCCAGCTCGGGCACGGCCTACGGGGTATGGCCGGACAACCCGGTACCTCTCAAGGAAACCGACGCCATCCGCGCCCATCCCACCTTTCGCTACGCCAACGACAAGTCTCAGGTCGAGTCCCTTTGCGCCGAGTGGGGGAAGGCCCATCCCGACGTGATCATGAGCGTCATCCGTCCCTGCGTGGTTTACGGGCCGCTGGTGAACAACTACTTGTCCAACCTGTTCAACATGGCCGTGGTTACGGTCCTGAAGGATTACAACCCCCCTCTCCAGTTCGTGCATGAGGACGACGTGGCCGGCGCCATTGTGGCCATCCTCGAGAAGGAGGGGAAAGGCGCCTTTAACGTGGCCCCCTCCGATTACGTCACGGTGAGGGAGTCGGTCGAGATATCGGGGAAGCCGTCCATTTTTTTGCCCGAGTGGGTGATCGAGCCGCTGGTCAAGCTTAGCTGGAAACTCCAGCTTCCCATACTGAAGGCCCCGCCCAGCTTTCTGGACTTCATGCGGTATCCGTGGGTGATGTCCAACGAGCGCCTAACGGGTGAGCTTGGATACGAGTTCCGCTATTCCACGCGGGAGACCCTCGAGATAATGCTTCGGGCCAAGGGGATAATCGAGTGAAGACGCGGGCGTCGGCTGATTATAAAAGGGACTTTCATCTTCCATGTCTTCTCCCGCCTTACGGGGTCATGAATTCCATGATAGAATGCCTTATGCAATACGGGAGGTTATAGATGCCCCTTTTAAGCGTGGTCATTCCGGTGTACAACGAGAAGCGGACCCTCGAGGACGTGCTCCGGCGCGTCGAGGCCGTGCCCATCGACAAGGAGATCGTCATGGTGGACGACGGCTCGACCGACGGGACCCTGGATATTCTGAGGGGCCTCGAGTCCAGGCCGGGATACAAGGTGATCTATCACGCGCGAAACCGGGGAAAGGGCGCGGCCCTGCGCACCGGCTTCGCGGCCTGCACGGGAGACATAGTTATCGTCCAGGACGCGGACCTCGAGTATTTCCCCGAGGAGTACCCCGGACTGATCGAGCCGATCGAAAAGGGCTGGTGCGAGGTGGTCTACGGCTCGAGGTTCCTGGGCGGAAAGCACCGCGTGCTCATGTATCATCACTACCTGGCCAATAAATTATTGACTTTTCTTTCCGACCTGACCACCAACCTGAACCTGACGGACATGGAGACGTGTTACAAGGTGTTCAAGCGCGAGGTCATCCAGTCGATACCCCTCAAACAGGACAGGTTCGGCTTCGAGCCGGAGATAACGGCCAAGATCGCGAGAAGGAAATACCGGGTCTTCGAGGTTTCCATCAGCTATAACGGCCGGACCTACGAGGAGGGCAAGAAGATCGGCTACAAGGACGCCTTCCAGGCCCTGTACTGTATTTTCCGCTACGCCTTTTTCGACTGACGCGTTTTACCGTATGACCCTCGTCTAGTACTCTGGAGGTTTTTATTCGCTTCCCGGCGGAGTAGGAAAACCCTGACGGTGCGAGGAAATCAGCCCGCGGCTTGCGCCGCCCACGCCGGATGCATGGGCGACCGCGGTCCTCGAGCCGTCTTGCCCTGCGACCCGCGTCGCTTCAGGCGCTCCATTCGTCGCTCGTCTCGACCAGCCTCTGGCCGACCCTGTCCGCCAGGGCCATGATGGTCAGGTAGGGGTTGACGTGGGAACTCTTGGGAAAGAGGCTCGCGTCGGCCACGTAAAGCCAGTCCTGGCCGTGCACCTTGCCCCAGCCGTCGGTCACCGAGTCCCTTTCGTCCCTCCCCATCCTGGCGCCGCCCTGCGGGTGGGCCGAGGAAAGAGGCATCTTGATGGGAATGAAGTTTCGCTTGTCGATGAATTTCTCCAGGTCCTCGTCCGCCACCTCTCCCTTCTTGAAGACCTTCCTGTCCGCGCAGGGCATGATCGCCTTTTCGCAGCCGGCGGCGAAGAATATCCTCGCGGCCTGGGCCTGGGCGTGACAAAGTGACTCGACCGTTGCCTCGGAAATCTTATAGTTGAGGACGGGCCTGCCCTTCTTGTCCAGCTCGATCCGGTTAGTGGGAAGGGCCTCGTCGTGGTTGAGGATGATCATGGTCATGAAGCGGTCGTATTGCTTCATGGTGTTTTTCAGCTCCATGCCCCAGAGCCCGAGGTGCTTGGTGCTCACGAAGGGATAATAAAAGGCCGTCTCGATGTAATGGCCGTGGCTGTCCGAGAACTTGGGCGTGTAATAGGTCTTGGGAAAACCGCGATAGTTCTTGATCGGCCCCGGATATACGCCGTACACGGTGAGGGCGGGATGGACCGTGAAGTATTGGCCCAGCGTCTTGAGGCTCGAGCCGAAGCCCGAGCGAAGCAATATGGCCGGCGTGCCGGGCGAGCCGGCGGCCAGCACCACGCGGCGGGCGCCGATCTCGACTCCGCCCGCGGGCCACGGGCCGGGCCTCGAGCCGTCCGGCGCCTCGGTCACCCGGGCGTAAACCTTGCCGCCGGCCACTCGCTCGACCTCGCAGTTGGGGATGATATCTATACCCGCCTCGATCGCCCGCGGAATCTGGACCTCGAGGGTACCCCGTTTGCCGCCGGCGGCGCAGCCCAGGTTGCAGTAGCCGTTCTGGTCGCAGCCCTTCAGGTTGAGGCGGATGGTCTCGACCGGCCATCCGAGCTTTTCGCAGCCCTCCTTGAAAAGGCGGTTGTTGTCGTTGACCATGTCCTCGCCGGGCGTGATGACGTTAATGTCCTTCTCGATCCGGTCGAAGCGCGGGGCCAGGTCCGATGAATCCAACTCCGGGACGGCCCAGTCCTCGAGTACCTCGTCCGGGACCCGGAAGGTCACGCCCGTGTAAACCACCGTGCTGCCGCCGACCGCCTTGCCCGCGGCCAGCGTGATCGAGCCGTTTTTCAGCGGCCAGGCGCCGCCGTACCAGAAAAGGCCCATCATCTCGAGCTCCCGCTGAGTGAAGTCCTCCTTGGTGAAGTGCGGCCCGGCCTCGAGGACGGCTATCTTCGCGCCCTTTTTCGCCAGGGGTATAAGACGGTCCGCCACCGCGCCGCCGCCGGCCCCGCTGCCCACCACCACCACGTCGTACTCGCGGGTCATTGGGTCACCTCCATTTCGCCGGAGCAAAGCTTCCTGGCCACCGGGTCCGCGTATTGGCGCTCGGGCAGGAGCGGCCCTCCATAGTTAATGGTTGGCCACACGTCCTCCCTGGTGTAGTAGCCCATGCACACGTAGCTCTTCAGCCCGAAGAAACCCATGCGCAAAGGAGGGATGGGACAGCTTTCCATCCAACGTAGCTGCCGGTCCTTGGCACCGTCGCCGTTCATGGTGAAGGGAAGTCCTCCGAAAAATATCCCTAAAACCTCGACCCCCAGAAGAAGGCCGAGAAGCTGTTTCCGAAGAGAGTCGTCGATGCGGCGCATGGCCCAGTCCACCACCCCGGCCGCGGCCATGGTCCCGCCGCCAGGACAGTCGGGCTCGGGCGGGATGATACGGTCCGCCACGGCCAGGAAAACCTTGAGCTTTCGCCCCCGCAGATACTCGAGTCTGTAAACGTCGCTCATCTTGTAATGCCTCCGAAAAATCTCGTCGCCGACCCTCGCGAGCCGACTCCTAATCTATCACGCCCGGCTCGATCTAAAAAGAGATAAATCATTCGGCTGACTCGGATCGCCATTTAGCGGCGCGGGACCCGCGCGGTTTCTTCGAAATCGGAGGTGTCATCCGTCGTTAAGTCCCGTAGGGACGGCGGTCTATAGCCCATGGGTGGAGGCCGCGACCGGCGGACGAAACCCTGGGAAAAGATGGTAATAAACAGATGAGTCCCGAAGGGACGGCGCAAATGAAGAAAGGAATTTTGGGCCGCGCTCGATAATATTTCTTCACCTCCTCCCGGGGTCCCGGAAGCTCCCGCGCCCTCCCGCGGCCATAAGGAGAATAATCAAACCCTCGATAAGCTTTGAGACGCTAAGCCCGTTCGCTACGCTCACCCACGCAAAACGCGTGGGCGACCCTGATTCGCGCGGCGGCTGGAAATCAGGCCAAGAGCTTCAAGCCGGATAGGTACATCGGCAAGATGGCCAGGAACGGTGGAAAGATGAGGTCGCTCGGAGAGTCTTCGACGCCCGTACATAGCGGAGCTATGGGATACGTATGGTGGACCTCGCCCCATCCCGCCGCGCGGGACCCCGCTTATTTATCCCGGCGTTGTCGCGTTTTTTTGGTTGGACGTTAACGGCATTCGAGGTTTATGGACTGGTATCTCTCGAGGGTGATCTCGTCCGAGCCCGACGGGAGTTGGCATTTGCTATTTCCTCCCAACCTGGCGGTCCTTTCCTGTCCGGCCAGGTTCACAAGGCGCGCCGTGAGGGCGCCTCCCGGCGTTGGTTTCAGCGACTCGACTATAATATCCGGGTTGCTTGTCGTGATGGGCGGCTCGGGCATGGGCCGGTTTGACCCTCCGGCGGCCGCGACGAGGGGCCGAGCGACCTCGAGTCCACGCCGGGAGTTCTCGGCCGGGTCGTATTCGCGGTGGGGGAAGAGCGCGTAGCGAAATCTCGTCACGCCCGGCTGATCGGCCTTGTAGTTCGTCTCCCAATAATTGTTCATGACGTAGGAATAGATGGAGCCGTTATGCTCGGTTTGGCGGAGCCATTTTACGCGCGTCGCGTCCGCGGTTATGGCGCCGGCCTCGAAGAGGGGCGCGTCGATAAGCGTTATCTGCAGTCCATGCCCCGGGCCGGAGACGTCCACCCACCGCAGCGGGGTGAAGTAATTCTTGCACGCCCCGGTTATCTGGTCCTTATCCACCTCGGCCGCTCCCCAGGCCAGGTCGTAACGAACGGCGGGGCCGTCCGCCTTTACTGGGAAGGCGAAATGGACGCCCTCCTTGGAGCGGACCCGAGGCCGATCCAGCTCGTTTATGAGATCGATCCTGTCCAGACCCGCGTATATGGCAACCTCGGTTTTGAGGGAGTCGGTCATGGGCGCCCGCCTTTCCACCTCGATCGAGCAGACCAGGGGACCGGACTCGAGGACCCGGAACCCGGGCCTTGGGTCCCGCGATTTTCGTTTGCCCAATCTCGGCGAGCGGCCGCGCACGTAGACGTACTCGTTAAAGCCGTCCTCGAAATCATTGTTGACGTACTCGGTCCCGCTCCTTTTATCCAGTATGCTCGAGACGTTTCCCCGTTCAGTATCTAGGACGACCTTAAAGTGTTCGTTCTCGAGCCAGTTCTCGCCCACCTTGCACCCGGCCTCATCAGGGGAAGAGGGAGGGCCGTCGGTCAGGAGATAGCGATTCTCCGTAAAGCCATCAACATCCCCGGCCATGAAGAAAAGACGTCCGCCGGCAAGCACCTGGGAGGGGACGGGTTTTCCGTCCGAGGTTTCTACCCTGAGGCCCGCGGGGTTGGGGAGAACGACGGGACCGGAGACGGTCCAGGAATGGGGGTTGATGACCGAGACGCGGTCGCCGGCGCCGTCCGCTTTTAGAATCTCGCCCAACAAATCCTCGGCCATTTGATCGGCCTCGAGGGCTCGGGTCTTTTTCCAGTCCCATTGGCTTTTGACGAATTTCGCGTCGGGCACGGTGATCGAGTTCCACGCTCCCCAGGTGTGCTCGTTGAAGAGCATGACCTGATTCCAGGCCTGGTGGAACCTCGCCTCCGGAAAGCCGCCCGGATCGAGCAGGGACCATAGGACCTGGGCCGTCTCGAGCTTCTCCGCCGCGTTCCTGGCGATAGCCGTTTCCCTGGCGGTGGAGGCGGCCCCGTCCTCCCAGTAGGGAGTGAAGTCCCCCGTGAAAACGGGCAGTTCCTTTCCGTGCCTCCTCTCGAACTCGGAAAAGGACTCGGACACGGTGGTCAGCCTCACCTGGACCCGGGGATATTTCTCGTTCCACTCGGCTACTACGCGCGAGATTTCCGGGTCGGGCGGTCCGTTGTCCGCGCCCACGGCGTAGCGGATGGGAAGTATCGAGTAGGGGTAACCTCGCTTATCGAGTTCCCTTAAATACCGGAATAAGCGGCCGGGGGTGAACTTGTTGGGCGGATTCGTCTCGCCCGTCAGCAGGGTGACGGGGGTATGGAACCATGAATAACCCTTGCCGTGAATGAAAACCAGCACCCGGTCTTTCCCGGTGGGAGAGGTCCAGTAGAAGGGCTTGTCGCCCCAGTCCTCCAGTACGTGTCCGATCCGGTGGCCGGCGTTGGTCCCTATCGAGAGATACTTGACGCCGTTTTGGGAAAGGGCCGCGCCCAGGCCCCAGCTCCAGCCGGGAACGTCGGTGATCATGGCCGAGTCGATGGGCTTGCCGGTCATCAACTCGAGCTCGCCTTTATAGGCCAGGGCGCGATAGAACTCCTCCGGCCGCATAAGACCGGTGAGCATGTTGCTGAACATGGCGTCAAGGCCGACCGAGCCTTGCCTGACCTGCCGGATGAAGCGGTCCTTTTCGTCCTCGCCGGCTTGATCGAGCCAGGTTTCGATGGCCCAGTTGACCTCGGGGTTCCAGCGGAAGCGGGCGGGCTCGGGCATGTCGGCCGAGGCGTCGGCCAGGTCCATGGCCGTCTCGAGGTTTCTCCATTGCTTTCGCATGACCTCGTCCTGGGTATTGGTATAGCCTATGTCCACGTGAGTGTGATGGATAAGGTGAATCTCCCAATCCCGGCCCGGTTCGGAGGGGCTGCCGTTTCCCGGCGCGAGGCCACAAAAAGCCAGCGCTATGAGCGCTATGATAGAATTCTTCATAGAGAATAAATTAGCATATTGGAGGTGGTCATGGCTAGCGATCGGCTTCGGCCCTGCATTTTTACATCGGCCAAAATACATTTTAAATTAAATTATACAATAGCTTAGTAGCGATTTATATATTTACAAACCTGGGCCTGGCATAGGAACGACAAAGTTGATAACGTTGAAAAAAAGTCTTGAAATAACGATCGATATATTGTATAGTGCCGCCATGGTATGCAGTTCGGGTTAATCTGTTTTAGACGGACGCCCAAAGGCGCTTGGGGGAGGACCGCGCATGGAAATGGAAGTAAAAGGGACGCTGATCCTGGATTACGTCAAGTTTGTCAGGGCCAACAAGGACAAGCACTGGGATAAATGGCTGACGCCCCAGGACTGGGACGTGGTCAATTCTCTTGTCCTGGCCTCGAAATGGTATCCCTTCGAAACCTGGCAGCGCCTGGGCGCGGCCGTGTTCAACGAGGTGGCGGGCAAGAACTTATCCCTGATCCAGGCTTACGGGCCGGTGGTAATGGGAAACCTCCTCAAGACCTACAAGAACGTCCTTGTTGAGGGCGACCCCCTGGCCAGCATTGACAAGTTCGAGTCCTTAAGGAGGAATTTCCTCAGGGGTACCGGATCGGACCTTGAAGTGGTAGAGAAATCCGGGCGGAGCGTCAAAATCAAGATGCACGTCAACGAGATGGACCGCAAAATAGGAGAGCCAGAAGGGTTTGCCTACGCCGTGTCCGGCAGCGTCCAGGAGTTGGTCAAAAGGGCCGGCGGCAAGACCCCCACCACAACCATCACCCCCGTGGAGGGCGGATACGAGTTGGTGGTTACCTGGGAATAGTCTCGCCTTTTCAAAAAAAACGGGCCTGAGTACTGAATCCGCCTCACCGTTAAGGAATGCCTGAAATTATCCAAAATAGCGCCACAATTTCGGCGCATCTTTTTTATATAACGCGGACGTCATGGCTAAATCGATATCTTTTGGTCTTGCCCATCATGTTGGAGGCCTCCTGGAAGTCGAGAAAAACGCCTCGAATACCTCTCCTTTTTATCGCGCTGTTAGTGTATACCGGGGCAACCCTTTCCATGAAGTTAGTATTGATCGTCCTGCACACCATAGGGGCCATCAGTCAATATGGGTGCTGAATGGCCCGCTAGGTTTCGGGGAAACCGGGCGGGCCGCCATTCCTTTGGGCCTGCGGCTTCACTAGGGCGCGATAATCAGCTCTCCCATCATTTGGTCGCGGTAGTCTTGCTCGTCCATGCTCATGATGAAGTATTGTCCTTCCAGCCAGGCGGGCATGAGGTTGTTGTATCTCGCGGACCTGGGGTTGTCTCCGTTTCCTGAGGTGGCGTTGAAGATGATTTTTCTGGGGTCGTCGAAATCGACGATGATCCGGGAGGACGGCCCGACGAAGTCCATGTACCCGAGGGGTCCGAGGCCGAAGTGGTTGGCGGCGTTGATGGTCTCTCCCGTTCCGGGTACCGGGTAGGGACCTTTGGAATATTTTTTCGTGGCGCCGGGAATGGACACGAAGGCGGGGGAGAGGGTGAGGACGGACACGTCTCCCCACCGCCACCTCGAGGCGAGGAGGCCCTGGTTCCGATACATCCGCTTCATGGCCCTTCGCATGGTCTTTCGCGTTATGTCCTTTCTGGTCTCCCGCTTCATGGTCCTCACGTCGTCGTACCAGGCGTTGTCCGGGTCGTCGATTATCTTGTTCAGCCCCTCCTGCATGAGGCTGGACGCCCGCATGGCCACGGTAAGGGTGCCCTTCAGCTCATCCCCGAACACGGCCTCGGGGAACTTGGTAGTAAAGAACTCGTAAACGCAGACGCCCCTCGAGTCCAGGTCCGCCCGGTATCCCCGCCCTTCCCATTCCCGCAGGATGGCGGCGGCCTTTTTAAGGACCGGGTCGGAAGTCCCCTCCAGGTCGCCCAGGATGAGGGGGACCATGGTCCGGGCGCTGTATACCGAGACGTCGTACTGGATGCGCTTCATGTCCTCCGCGTCGTGGATGGGTTTTTCCTCGATCAGCTCGGAAATCCTGTGGGCCCGGCTGGGTCCGATGTATCCCTGGGTGATGTAATAGGGATAGTCCGGCGTCTCGACGCGGTTGTTGGCCGTCGCGATGTAACCCTTCTTCGGGTTGACCAGGTGGGGGTTGTCCTGGAAGGGCACAAACCCCCGCCAGTCGCTTTCCTCCTCCCATCCTTTCCTGGCGATCGCGCCCTGGTTGTCGGAGCGGATGGGGATATGGCCGCTGGTCCAGTAGGCGATGTTCCCGTCCGCGTCGGCGTAGGTATGGTTCCAGGCGAAGGGGCCCATGGACATGCCCGCCGCCCCGTCTTTCCACTCCTCGAGGTTTTTCGCCCGGGCCATCTCCTGGTATCCCTTGAAAAAGGCGGCGTAGTCCATGTCCACGAACCTTATGGCCATGACCTCGCCGGGCTCGGATGGCACGTTCCATCCCAGGAGGTCCTTTTCGATGACCACGCCGTGCCTGGTGTGGCGCATGTCGTAGGCGAGCGGTTTTTTGCCGCTGATCTTTACCTCTCCCTTTTCGATCTCGAATGGTACCCACTCCCCTTTGGCCATGTACTCGGAGGGGTCGTCGGGATTGACCTTTTCCCTCCACAGGTCCACGTAGTCCATGCCCACGTTGGTCAGGACCCATCCGAGCTTGCCGTTGGTGGCGGCGCCATAGCAGGGGAAGCCAGAGAACATGAGTCCCATCACGTCGTAATTGGGGCTCTTGATGTGGCAGTGGTACCAGAAGGTGGGCGCAATGGTGATGGGCACGTGGGGGTCGTTGCAAAGGAGGGGCTTACCCGATCTTGTCCTATTTCCGGCCAGGGCCCAGTTGTTCGAGCCGAGGCCCTCGAGCGGCCCGGGCAAAAAGGGCCTCGGTGCGGCGGCCAGGAGCGGCTCGTCCCGCGTGATGATGACCCAGTCGTCGGGATAATGGGGCATGAAGAAGTCGCGGACCTCGTCCCCATGGTCCCGCCTGATCCGCTCGAGATAGTACTCGTCAAGGTAGGCCGAGTAGGACATGGTCAGACCCATGAGTCCCGCCACCACGTAGCCGTCCTCCATGGTCCAGGGCGCGGGCTCCTGGCCAAAGGTGGCGTTGAATTGAATGCCGCGCCCGCCGCTCTCGAGGTACTTGTTCACGCCCCGAGTGAAGGCCTCGAGCAGGGCCCGGCTTTCCGGGTCCATGGCGGCCACGCCCTCCTTGGCCGAGCGCTCGAACTGGAGCGTCCGCGCCATGATGTCGATATGGGGAAGGTCCACGCCGAGAAGCTTGACGGGAGAGCCGATCAACTCGGACAGGCGTCCGGCCCCGGCCCTTCGAAACATCTCCATCATCATGAACCTGTCCTGGGCCATGGAGAATCCCACCGCGTAGAACAAGTCCTCATCGTTTTCCGCCGCGATATGGACGCACCCGTTCTTGTCCCTGACCACCGAGACGGGGGCGGACACGTCCATGCCCGTCAGCTCTCCCTGGACGGGATCGTACCTGTCCAAGTCCGGCACGGAGCAGGCCATGACCGAAACGAGAAGAGCCAGGGCCGCAAATCTTGAAGTGAAATAGAAAAGCCTCGCCATAATTATTCTCCCTCCATGGGATGAATCCTATTACGGCGAGGCTTTATTTGTCAATTGGCAAAATCAATCAGGCCGGCGGATAATGCAGGGAATACAAGCTCCTCCATCCCTTGGTAAAGGGCTTTTTCAGCACGGCCTCGATCTCTTCTTTTGGGCGCTGGGACATTTCCTCGGCCGGCGGCAGAACGCCCGCGGGAAAGCGCTCCATTATGTCGCCAATCAATTTCTCGATGTAATCGAGGAGCGCCTCGATGCCGGGCCTGGCCTTGTCCGCGTCGGCTAAAGAGGTCTTGCCCACGCATCCCTCCGGATAGGCGGCGAACTCGACGGGACCGAGTCCGACCTGTCCGTACCAGGTAATGGGACGATGGAGCAGGCACCCGGCCTTGTCCACGTGGCCGTCGGGCAGGTATCCACGCGGCTGAGTGTCCACGGCGTCGTCCATCTTGATCATCTCGGGGAAGAGCCCGAGGGACCAACTGGTCTCGACCTCGTCGGCGTGGATGAAGTCGGTCTGGTAGGGCCCTCCGTCCTTCTCGAGCTTGAAGTGTTGGGGCACGGCGTGATACCAGTTGAGGTTGACCAGGACCGACGGCACCTGGTAGGTCTTGGCGAACTGGTGGATGGCCGTGGGTATGACGTACTCCTGGCCGTGGCCGTTTAATAGTATCTGCTTCCTGAACCCCATGTTCCACAGGCCGGCTATCATGCTCTTGACCATGCCCGTGAAGATTTCCTCGGGAACGACAACGGTCCCGGGCATGCCCATGTGATGGAAGGGGTGGCTTCCGTACCACAAAGGCTGGGCCACGGTGCAGCCCGCGGCCTTGGCCACCTGCTCGGCCATGCGGGTAACCAGGAAGGTGTCCTCCCCGATGCAGGCGCAGGGGCCGTGGTTCTCGGTCGAGCCGAGGGGAACGATGATAAGGTCGCAATCGTCCAGCCTCTCGCCAATTTCCTTCATGGTCATATTCTGGAGGTAAACTCCACTGGCCAGGTCCATGTGTCCGCCCTGGGGAGGTATTTGCCATTTGCTCATGTCTGCATCTCCTTGTCCATAGAATTGATATCGCCTGGGGACCGGCCATCATATCCGGTCCGATCATACACATTATAGCAGTATTATCGGAAAAGGGACCAAGCCATGAGACGGACTTCAAAGATGAATAATGCAGGTTGTACTCCGCTTGGTAGGCGTAAGGCGATGAGTTCGATCATGGGCGCGTTACTCGCCCGATTCATTTATTGCGTCAAATATGTTTTCCACCAGCCTATATACGGTCGTGCCCGTTGTCCTTGGCCAGTCTTCGCAAGGAGGATTGTCAATTTCCTTGGCGCGCCTTACCGCGTCTTCGATTCTCTCCCAGTTGAAAAGGCTTGACCGGATTCCTTTATCGTAGTCGGGACAATGCCTTTTCAATCTGTCCTTACAGACTCTGGCGCTGGTTACGTTATCAATCAAGGATGTAGCTTTCAGGACGAGCTTCGGACTTGGTCCGGAGAAAACAGAGAATCAGGGGCCAAACAGAGAAAGAAAGGCGGGAGAATGGGGAGAATCGGCGGTGCGGAGAGGTGCTTTGGAATGATGTAAAACAGGCGCAACCCCTTTAGAAACAAGGGGAAAAAGAAAAACCGTCACCCCGGAGAATGACCCCAGAGAGACGGGTTTGTCTTTTCTAAATGGTGGAGGCGGCGGGAATCGAACCCGCGTATTTTCGGGGTCGGACACACCACTTAACTCTCTGTATCCATTAGTAAATTCGGTTCCGTCGATTTCGATTGTGTCATCGCTGGACACACATTGGACACACTTTCCAAGGTCCGAAAATAGTCTTTCGGTGAGTTCTGAGAGCCTCGCGTGTGAAGTCTTGGCATAGACGTTCATGGTGAGGTCCGGGGTTGAATGCCTGGCCAGAGTTTGTACTTCTTTTACGTTGGCTCCCACTTCAACCGTCCTGGTGATGAAGGTTGTTCTGAACGAATGGAAATCGATCTTTCCTTCTGAAGTCCATTTGGGGATGTCCGCTGCCTCCATGTCCTTGTCGAGTTCTCGGGCCGTGTGAGACGGAACATAAAGGAGTGGCTTGCTCGGAGACAGGCCGGTCGAATGCTTCACCAGCTTGTCCATCAGCCACTGGGGTATCGGTTGGACGCCTCTTTTTCTGTTCTTGGTCCAACGAGAGCGGAGGGCGAGAGCGCCCAACTCCGGCTTCAAGTCCTGCACGGTCAATGAGCGAATCTCATTAGCGCGAAGTCCGGTGTTGAGGGCCACCTCATAAAGCAAGCGGCGATCATCCGGGGCGACCTGAAGAAGTTTTAGAATTTCTTCTGTAGAAAGAGCACGTCGGTAGCTTTGAGGGCGGGTATCATAGCTTGTGAGTTTCGTAAGCGGGTCTTCGGACAGGTAGCCACGATCAACCGCCCAATTGCAAAAGGCGCAAAGCGCTTCACTGTAGTTCTGGAGGGTCTTTCCACTCAGGCCTTCTTTTTGAATATCCCTGAGAATCGATTCAACCCGTGGCAGGATGCCGTAAAGCTCACCCAGGGTAGTTAGACCGAGTTGCTCCTTCCACCATTGCAAGTGGGCCTTTCGCATCCGGGCATGGACATCACCCCAGGGAAGGCCACCGCGACCACCCTTGGATTCTCCCCAGGCCAGGTACTCGTCCATCACTCTGGAGACAGGACGGGTCCGTTCCTTGTCGGACTTCTTCGCAGGCGGCCCTCTGTGCCAACGTAGATGAGACACTTCCCCTATGTTAAATTACTGTAGGGCGGGGGAGGTATTAGGATGTATAGAGAGATGGATGAAGACAGGAAGAAGGCAGGGATTGTTGGGGAGACGGAGGGAGCCCGTAGGGCGACCGGAGTCTCCCCAACCGGGACGGCCGAGCCGGAGGACACTCCGGCCAAGCGGCCCGAGCGGGGAGGGGCGCCGATCATTCTTCCCGAGCCGGAGGTCCCGGAAAAGCCCGCCCGGCGGCGCTTCACCGCGGCTTACAAGCTCGCAATCCTCGGGAAGGCCGACGCCTGCTCGGGGCATGGCGAGGTCGGCGCCCTGCTGCGCCGGGAGGGCCTTTATTCGTCGCACCTGACGGCCTGGCGCAAGCAGCGGGACGAGGGGGCCTTGAAAGCGCTTTCGCCCGTAAAGCGGGGCCGCAAGCCCAAGGCCAAAAACCCGCTGGCCGATGAAGTGGCCCGCCTCGAGCGCGAGAACCGGAAGCTCCAAAAGCGGCTCGAACAGGCCGAGATGATAATCGACTTCCAAAAAAAAGTTGCCGATCTGCTGGGGATACCCCTGGCCAAGCCGCCCGGCGAAGAGAGCGAATGATGGAATCGGCAAGCACGGCCGCTCCCCGGGTCGGCGTCAAGGCCGCCTGCGAGGCCCTGGGCCTGTCGCGGGCAACGTTTGACCGCCGCGCTAAAATTCCCTTCGGGCCTCCGCCGCCGAGGCGCGCGGCCAAGCCGGCAAGGTCGTTGAGCGAGGACGAGCGGCGCCGGGTGCTGGACGGACTCCACTCCGAGCGCTTTGCCGACAAGGCCCCCCGCGAGGTCTGGGCAACGCTCCTGGACGAGGGGACATGGCTGTGCTCGGTCCGCACCATGTACCGCGTCCTCGACTCGGAAAAGGAAGTCAGGGAGCGGCGCAACCAGCTTCGGCATCCCCGATACAAAAAACCCGAGTTGCTGGCCGAGGCCCCCAACCAGGTCTGGTCCTGGGACGTCACCAAGCTCAAGGGACCGGCCAAATGGACCTGCTACCAGCTCTACGTGATCATGGATATCTTCAGCCGCTGCGTGGTGGGCTGGATGATCGCCCGCCGCGAGAGCGCCGAGCTGGCCCGCCGCCTGATCGGGGACAGCATCCGAAAACAGGAGATCGAGCCGGGACAACTCACAATCCACGCCGACCGGGGGAGTTCGATGAAATCAAAGCCGGTGGCCTTCTTGATGGCCGACCTGGGCGTGACCAAGAGCCACTCGCGGCCCCACGTGTCCGACGACAACCCCTACTCGGAAAGCCAGTTCAAGACCATGAAGTACCGGCCCGAGTTCCCGAGCCGGTTCGGCTCCATCGAGGACGCCAGGGCCTTTTGCGTGAAGTTTTTCGATTGGTACAACCGCGAGCATCGGCACACCGGGATCGGCCTGATGACGCCCGAGATGGTCCATTACGGAATGGCGAGCGAGATCGTGGCCGCCCGGCAAAAAACGCTCGACCACGCCTATGAAAAAAACCCGGAGCGCTTCGTGAAAAGACCGCCGACGGCGCCGGAGTTGCCCGGCAAAGCGTGGATCAACCCACCGGAGAAACCGGAGGAAACAAACAGTTTGCCACACTAAATTCAGGAAAGGCGTGTCTCATTTTGCTTGACACATTCCGCGGACGATACCCAAGCCGAATCTGGCGGTGTTCGTCCTCAAGCCGGTCAGCCATTCTCCTGGTTTCGGCCCGGTTCTTGGTTCCTTCGAAGAACTTCCGCTTACCATTCTGGTCCGTGAACCAGCCCTGGTATTTACCGTTCTTTCTAGGTTTTTTTCTTACCCCTGCCATGTTAAGCTAATTCCCCCAAAGCCACTGTTTAAGAGGCTCAGCGCTGATTATGAGTATACCACAGATCCAGAAAATTTCAGCAAAAAAATCTACTATCAGAGCGAAAAAATTGTCCATGCCGATTGTTGTAGTTGTTGTGTTCAGATTATGTTGACTATCTGTTTTGTATTGTCAATTTTTCTAATAGAAATTTGCCCGCCAATTTATTGTTTCTTACTTCAATCCCAGCTTGTTCAATCGGTTGTTGAGAGTCTTTCGCTTTATACCGAGAATCTCAGATGCTCCGCCAAGGCCTCCGATATTGCCGTTGTTCTTCACGACTCAAACAACCATAGGCGGATCATGCCGAAGGAATTTGACGCGATTTTTCCAGAAGACATTTTCCATAATCGTATGCTCGAACTACTACAGCACGCAAAGCTATACAACGCCACCGGCTCTGTTGGATGACTCTACTGAATATTAAAATCATCTCTCTTGCATCGGATTTCATGATTCCTCCTATTGTGATGACCTGCCTCCCCCCCCCAAACCGGTCCAAGCTTAAAGCTTTAACCTGGACGGGAGTCATCATCCACCGCCGCCGGTTTTCCCATACGGACGAGGACCCGGTGCTTTACCAATTCCCGATTCAGCATGATCAGGCCATCGTTAACGCGCTGACCGTCCAGTTCCACCAGGACAACGCCCCGTTCAGAGTGTTCCGCGTTCTCGACCTGGATTTCGTAGATCGCCTCACCATGGCGGTAGCTCAACTGAAAACCATCCCACCATCCGGGGATTACCGGATCTATCCGCAAAGTTTCTCCGCGCACTTTCAAACCCAGAATTTCCTCCACCCAGGCTCGGTACATCCATGCCGCTGAACCTGTATACCAGGACCAGCCGCCATGGCCGACCCACCCGGTCAAATTATAGACGTCGGCCGCGACCACATAGGGCTCGACACCGTAACGCCAGACAGTTTCCGGATCTCGGGAGTGCTCGATCGGGTTGAGCAAGCGCATTATTTCTGCCGCCCTGGCGCCGTCTCCACTACGCGCCATTGCCATGGCCAACCACACGGCTCCATGGGTATACTGGCCTCCGTTCTCCCGCACCCCGGGAGGGTAATCCTTGATATAACCCGGAGATGGTTGTGCCTGGTCAAAGGGAGGATCAAAGAGCAGCACCAGCCTCTCGTCCTCGCGAACGAGATGGCGCCAGGCCGATTCCAGAGCCTCTCCGGCTCGGTCCCGGTCGCCGCCTCCAGATAGCCAGGCCCAGGATTGAGGCAGCGAATCGATCCGCGCTTCGAGATTCTTCTTGGCGCCTAGAGGCGAGCCATCATCAAAGAACGCTCGAAGATACCACTCACCGTCCCACGCGGATTGTTCCACCCTCTGGATCAGCTCTTTGCGATCTTGCATATAGGCATCTCGCAGGTCGGTACAACCCAGGCTTTCAGACATCTGCGCCATCCCCTTGAGCACGTCCGCCAGAAACCAGGCCAGCCAAACGCTCTCTCCCTTGCCTCCGGCCCCCACGAGGTTCATTCCGTCGTTCCAGTCTCCGGTTCCCATCAAAGGCAGTCCGTGGACGCCAAAGTTTTGGCCGCGCCTGACCGCTCTCTGACAGTGCTCGAAGAGGGTGGCCCGTTCGGATGAGGTCATCGGGGATTGATAGCTCTCGTGCTGTTCGTCCTTGAGGGGCGGCGCATCGATAAAGGGGACCAACTCGCTCAGGATGTTCGAGTCGGCGGTGATCCTCAGGTATTGGGCAACGACAAAGGGCAGCCACAACAGATCGTCGGTGATTCGGGAGCGGATGCCCTCGCCGCGCGGCGGATGCCACCAGTGCTGGACATCGCCTTCCGGAAACTGACGGCCAGCGGCGAGCAGGATGTGCTCGCGCGCCAAGGCCGGGTTGGCGTAAAGCAGGGCCATCACGTCCTGCAACTGATCGCGGTAGCCGAAGGCGCCCCCGGACTGGTAAAAGGCGGAACGTCCCCAGACGCGGCAGACCAGGTTTTGATAGGGAAGCCAGTGGTTGATCATGAAGTCCGCAGCCAACTCGGGGGTGTGGACTTTAATCGCTCCGAGTTGTTTGTCCCACCAGGATTGGGTCTGCCGGAGCGCTGCCTCTACCGCTTGCGCGTCACGATAGGCCGTAACCAGTTCATGGACCTCGGCCGTTGACGAGGCTTGGCCGAGCATGCAGGTGATTTCGGCCCGCTCGCCGGGAGCCAGTTTGAGTGCGACCTGCAACCCGGCGCAGGGGTCCAGTCCGGCGCCAGTCCGGCCCCAAAGCCCGATCAGATCCATCGCCGTCGGGTTAGCCATCGAGCGGTTGCGCCCAATGAAGGCGGTGCGGTCTCCAGTATAATTCTCCGCAGGCGCGCTTAACGCCGCGAAAGCTAATCGATCCGCATAGTCGGGATGATAGCAATTGCGTGCGGTCACGGCTTGGACTTCGCCGTCCCAGTCGGTTACGACATGCATCTGGGAAGATTCTCGCGATTCACCGAGGGTCCACTCCGCATAATATGTGACCGATAAATTGCGCGTTCTCGCGGTATCGTTTCGGAGAAAGAGCCTCGAGAGCTTAATCGGTTCGCCTCCGTGGTCATCGACTGGCGCGAAGACCGTCAGTTCCTGCTCGATGCCATGGCTGTTATGCTCGAAGACAGTGTACCCCGCCCCATGCCTGGCTCGGTAAGCGGTTTCCTCGCGGACAGGGGATGCTGTCGGCGTCCAATAGGCCCCGGTTTCCTCGTCCCGCACATAGATCGCTTCCGATGGTGAATCCATTACCGGGTCGTTCGACCAGGCTGTAATACGATTGCGCTGGCTGTTGCCCTGCCAGGTGAAACCTGCTCCGGTTTCGCTAACGAGGGTCCCGAAGGCTGGGTTGGCGATGATGTTGACCCAAGGCGCGGGCGTGTTCATGCCCGGCCCTAGATAGATGGCGTATTCCCGGCCATCCGGAGTAAACCCGCCCAGGCTGTTGAAGTAATCGAGTTCGAGAAAAGGGAGCGCTGCGGAAGGGTCCCTGGGATCTCTTTTGCCGACCATGGGTCGGAGCAGGTCGGGAGCTTCCGGAGAGACGCTCAATTGTTGAGGAAGAGCTCCACGGGCCGCGACCATCACCACGCTCGCCGCTGCCCGCAAAAGAGTCAGGTCGTCGGCGGGGATAAGATCAACGCCGCGCAAATGCACTCCCCCGGGACGGTCGATCCCGGTATGGGCCGAATGTGCCTGGATCAGGTGTTCGAGCTGTTCACGCAGAGGCTGCTCATAACCTCCGGCTTCCGCGTTGAGGATGATCAAGTCGGCGCTTAATCCATGCAGGCGCCAATAAGCGTGGGCCTGGAGCATTTGGCGGACCAGTATCAAATCACTTGTCTCGTTAATGGCGACGAGGGCAATGGGCAAGTCGCCCGAAATTGCATAGGTCCACAACCCGGCCTGGCCCTTCCTGTTGTCGAGAATGCACTGTCTGGCGGAGCGTAGCAGCGGGTTGGGATAAAGAAGATGGCTGGCCAGTTGCTGGAAGCGGCGCGCGTCGTCGGGCTGGACTCGCAAAAGACGCAGCTCCAACTGGCTCGATGCCCAGGCCAGGTCCATGGCCCGGTCGATTGCCGGGGGATCTCCATATTTGTCCATTAAGTCCATGACTTGCTGGCGGGTTTCGCCGGCGGCCAGAACCAGACAAGCCTGGACCCTTTCGCCCGGCTTCAATATTATGCTTGCGCGCAGGCTGAGGATGGGGTCGAGGACGAAACCCTGGCTGGCGCTGGGTTCCTGCAAAGCGCCCATTGGCCGGGCGAGCGTTCGGCCACGACCGATGAAGCGTCGTCGGTCAGTCTCGAAACGCAATTCGGCTTCCGGGTCCTGCTCCAGCGTAAAGCGATGCGCGACATGGATGGGATGGTCGCCGGATCCGCGCGGACGTCGGTGAGCCAGGAGCGCCCGTTGTTCGGGCACCGCCTCGGTCTGGATGAAAAGCTTGTTGAAAGCCGGATGCTGCCGGTCCGCATTGTGCGGCGCCAGCGCCAGCTCAATATAACTGGTCAACTCCAGCCGGCGACTGCGTAAGGAGCGATTGATCAGGGTCAACCGTCGAATCTCGACGTCATCGTCCGGCGCGACAACCACCTCGGTTTCACTCTCGATGCCATAATCAACTCGCCTGAACATGGCCCGATCAAGGGTGAAGTTGGCTAAATATTCGGAAACCTTGCCGCCGGTCGGCTGGTAAGTGTTGCACCACAACCGATCCGTGCCTCTCTCGTGGATGTAACAGAATGTCCCCCACGAATCCCTGGTCCGATCCGATCGCCAGCGCGTGATTTCGATATCTTTGAAGCGGCTGTAGCCGCCGCCGGCGTTGGTCAGCATCAGGCCATAGCGGCCATTGGACAACAGTTGGGTCTTGGGCGTGGTGGTATGGGGAGTTTCGAATTGGCTGACTGAAGGCGCGACTTCGCCGAGGCCCGCCACCGACGAGACTCGCTCCCGTGTGGAAACGTGGTGTAGAGGGGGGAGGTTAGGTATGCGCTCCTGAAGCAGGGGCTCGACCGATCGTATCCTCAGGTCGGACTGGAAATGGCGCTGAAGGGAATTGTCGTGCAGAAAATTGGTCAGCGCCAGAAAACTCATGCCCTGATGATGCGCCATGTAGGCCCGCACTATCGCCCCGCGCTCGCCCTCGTCGCTTGATGGCTGGCTGTAATCCAGGGCTTCGTAATACCCATAATCTTCCAGCAGTCCCAACTTGGCCATTCGTTTCAGATTCCGCACCGCTTTGCGAGGCTCGATGCCCACCGCCAGCAGGGTGGCATAAGGAGCGATCACGATCTTGTCGGCCAGGCCGCGTTTGAGGCCGAGTTGCGGCACTCCGAAAGCCTGGTATTGATAGGTCTTATGTATGTCCAGGTCCGCGTAGGCGCTCTCCGAGATACCCCAGGGCACTCGGTGCTTGCGCGCGTGGGCGATCTGGATATCCACGGCTTCACGGGCTGATTTGTCCAAAAGCGAATTTTCGTACGAGCGCTGAAAAAGCAGCGGCATCAGATATTCGAACATGGTCCCGCTCCAACTGAGCAGCGCCCGGCGTCGGCCGATGGAGCCGTAGGGCCGATTCATGGCGAACCAATGCTCTACCGGTACGTCCCCCCGGGCAATGGCGACAAAACTGCCGAGCCGCGCTTCGCTCGCCAACAGGTCGTAAAAGGCCCGGTCCAGTCGTCCTTCCGAGACATTAAAACCGATTGAAAACAACCGGCGTTCGGCGTTATAGAGGAAGCCCATATCCATCGAAGCCGAGAGCTCGCGCGCCCATTGCCGGAGTCGCTCGACTCCTGCCAGAGTTTCTCCGGCCAGCCACTTGGACTTGTTAAAGGACAAAAGTATGCGATCGATCCAGTCCTGGAGGGCAGCGTCAACGGATGACGTTTTCTTTCGGATAGCCTGGAGGTAATTGATGCAGTCGACTTGTCCGTTTGCAAGATCCAACAGCGATGGCGCATGCTCGAGAGCTTGGCGAAAAGCCGGAAGGGCGTCGGGGTCCAGCCGGGCGACTTCATCGGTTGTCTTCTCCGATAGAATTTCAATCCAGGCCAGATATCGGTCCGCGAGGCCATGCCAGGCCGCGAGTTGGCTTAAAATCTGTCCGGCCCAATCGGACGTTCCCTTTAGTCCGGCGCCGGGTACTCCGGCCTTGGCGGAGAGGTCTCGGAAATAGCTCTCTCCCTGTCTTAACCGATCCGAGGCGTCGAAGATCAGATCCGGCGGCGCCTTCCACCCCTGCAGCAATTCATCAAGGGTTAACACATCAACCCCAACGGCCTTCTCGTCCCGGATCACTTGTCTCAGGACATTACCGGCATCGCACAGTCCTGCAAATACTCTCCCGCCCCAAAGCGGCGCCCGCGTCAGCGCTTCCAGTCCGGGTTCGAGCGCCCACAAGGCTCCCAGCAAATTACCGCTGTCCACGGTGGAAACGTAGCGTGGTTCAAGCGGCGTCAGTGTCTGAATATCGTACCAGTTAAGCAAATGGCCCTCGTGCCGCTCAAGTTTGTCGACCATCCCCATCGTCAGCGTCAGTTTACGGACGATCTCATCCAAGGTTGCGTATCCAAAATCATGCGCGCTGAGTACAGTGACCAGATAGAGGCCGATATTGGTCGGGCTCGTCCGCATGGCCAGTTGATCGTTGTAGGCGACCTGGTAATTGTCCGGAGGCAGCCACGAGGTCTCTTCCGTCACGAAGTCCGAGAAGTAACGCCAGGTTCGCCGAGCTACATTCCTTAAAAATTGTCTGTCCTCGGCCGGAAGCTGCAATTGGGGCGGCTTTCTGGATGGTCGTCGGTTAAGGAGCCATCCAATCAGGGGGCAGAAGAACCAGAGAGTCAGCCAAGGCGCGGCCACCCAAAAGATCTCCGGTCGAAAGAACCAAATGGCGCCACCGCCAAGGACGCTGAACAGGCTCGCCAGGCCCATTGCAAACAGAAACATGGGCACTTTGGCCTGTGCTCCGCCATTAGTCGCATGGGCTGAAGTCCATTCCAGCATTCCTCGATGCGAGATGTTTTTACGGTAGAGAACCCTGGCCACTGCGTCCAGTCCCATCCAGGCCTGGCATGGAAGCAGCGCCGCTTCAACCAGCGCCCGTAGCAGATCATGGGCCTTTTCTCGGGGTGAGACGGCCTTTATACTCTGACCCTTTATCGCCCAGGTGAAAGGTTGCACCAGGGAGTGAAAGAACAGTTGGGCGCCGACAACCAATGTAGCGATCCACCCGGCCCGAGCGGAGATCAACCAGGCGACCAGCAACAGAGCCATACTTGCCGCGGGCAGTAAACTTCGCCGCAGATTGTCCAGGATTTTCCAGCGGTCGAACATTCCGAGCGGATTTTGGGTTTTCCCTCCGCCGGATTTAGGGACACGGGGCAGAATCCAGTCCACTATCTGCCAGTCGCCGCGAATCCAGCGGTGCTGCCGCTTGGCGTAACTTAAGTAATCCTGGGGAAACTCGTCGAATAGCTCGATGTCGCTGGCCAAACCCACCCGGACGTGAGCGCCTTCAATCAAATCATGGCTCAAAAGTGTCGCCTCGGGAAATTTACCCGAGAGCACGCGGCTGAATGCGCGCACGTCATAGATGCCCTTCCCGTGATAGGAGCCCTCTCCGGTTAAATCCTGGTAGACGTCGGAAGCCGCGCTGGTATAGGGATCAATGCCGATGGGGTCGGAAAAGAGCCGGCTGAAGGGTGAACCGTTGGCGCTGGACAGGGAGGGACTCACCCGCGGCTGAATGATCGTATAGCCGGAGAGGACCCGGCCGGCGTCATCCAGGCGCGCCCGGTTCAAGGGGTGAGCCAGGGTCTCGATCATCCGTCGGGCGGCGTCATGCGGCAATTGGGTGTCGCTGTCAAGAGTGATGACGAACCTGACATTCGATAGTTGGTCGGGGTCGCCGACATAAACCAGTCGGTGAGCGGAACCAGACCTCGTGCCGTCAATCAGGCCGTTGAGCTCTTCGAGCTTTCCCCGTTTACGCTCCCACCCTATATACTTCTGCTCGGATTCGCTCCATTTGCGCTCCCGGTGGAACAGGAAAAACCGCTCGCCGCCATGACGCCGGTTGAGGCCTTCGATGCGTTGGGTAATGGCCTCGAGCAGGGGCGCGTCCGTTTCACAATGCGCCTCGTCCGCGTCCTGGAAATCCGAGTAAAGGCCAAAGAACAGATTCTCCTCTTTATTGACCAGATAACGGACCTCCAGTTTTTCCGCCTCTTCCTCAATGGTTTTTTGGTCCACCAGCATCATTGGCACGACCACCAGCGTTCGGCAGGCGTCGGGAATCCCAGAGGCCCGGAAATCCATCTTTGGCAAGATACGCGGAGGCAAGAGCCTTGTCACCAGGTAATTCATCCCTTCCAGCGCGAGCTGGCTCGCGGGGATGAACAGGAGAGCGGCAAGGACAATAAAGGTCCACGGGGCATGGGCGCTCAGTCCCAAAGAAAGAGCCACGACAATTAATGCAGCCGAAAAAAAAGTCAGCCCGATGAAGTATACCGCCGAATGATGACGATAGGTCCATTGCCTGGCGCGGGTCCCCCAATCGTCATGGCACTCGATGAGTCGAGCCAGGTCTTTTCTTTTTTCGCCAATTAAATAGGCGCCGACGTGACTGGCCTCTTCGCCCTGGCCGGGATCGCGGCCGGCCCGGGTTGCCATCTCAAGGGCAAGGCGGGCGACTTGATCCTCTGATTGCCCTGATCCGCGGTGTAGGTCCTCAACCACACGGCGATAACGGTCGCGGGTGGCGAAATCCATCCGCGGATAGACTCCGGCGGGATCTTGCCGCAGCGTCTGCTCCACTCCGGAGAGTTTCTCGAAGCATTCCTTCCAATCGAGCTGGGCGAGATGACGCAGGCTGTTAAAGGCATTACCAACTGAAATTTGATCCTTGTTCTGGCGGTTTTTCTCGCGCAATCCGAGTTCGGCGAGGGATTTGTTGAAAGTGCGTTCCAGCCAGGCCTGCACCGGAGCCAGCGCCGCTGCTTCGTCATAAAGGTAATCGATCAGTTGCGTCGCTAAATAGGGGCTTGGCCGCGCTTGGGTTTCGGTCAGTTCCGCCAGGATCGAGAACAACTGGTTGGGATCTCTGCGGCTTGCGGTAATGAGCCGGTTTGCCCAGAAATCGGCGAATTCCCCTTCACGCAGTTCCGTCAGGGCCCGCTCGGCGATTAGCTGGATGTTTTCGATCAGGACGATCCTCAGCATCTGGGGGACGGCCCAGAGTTCGCCGATCGAAAGCGGACTCACCGTTTGATAAGACCCGATATAGTCAAGGATGTTTTCCTGATTCAGTCGCAGGTCGGTCTGAGACGCTAGCTCCCGCGCCATACTGTAGATGCGCGGCAACCCCTGGCAGGGCTCACTTGCGAGCGCCGGCAGTTTTCGGTAGAAGCGCCGGGGAAGGTTCAGCCGGACGTCACGCGCGTTGCCCTCGAAGATATATTCGTTGTCGAGGAGCCACTCGGCGGTCGGCGGCGCGCATTGTTGAAGTAGATAAGCTTCGGAGAGATCCAGACATGCTTTTTGAAACCACTGACGGCGCAGCTCGAGTTGCTTGAGCAATTTGGTGTCCCGTATCGGTTTGGGGTCCAACTTATGTTCCGCGGCCAGGCGAAGAGCATGGTCCCGCACCTGAGACGAATTGGGTGGCTTTTCCTCACGGCTCCACTCCTCTCCGGCGGGACTGTCGCGGCGGGGGTGAAGGACAAAGACCGCGGGCGGTCTCTCACCGCTTGCCAAAAGCAGGACAAAGGGCGGACGCAGGGTTTTGATCGGCCCCTGGATGATAATGACGATTTCTCCTGGAAACAGACGGCGCGAATGATTTTCAATTAATTCTTTATCGACGCCGAACCTCGATCGTCGTGTCCACACCCCGTTAACCAGGAACCCTAGCAGTCCACCCGCCAGAAATGGGAGAAAATAAACCGGGCCAAAACCAAGCATCGGCGTCGGTAGTCCAAGCCACATTGAAATTGCCTCGGCCAGAACTCCGAAAAGAATAATTGCCAACACGGCGCGCACGACCCAAATTCGGCGAAAGGGATCCATCTTTTGGAGTTTTCCTTCCACGCTTTTGCTCACCAGCGCAATTTGACGGATACTCTCTCCTTGCAATTTGGCGAAGGCTTCACGAGCTTCATCTGGTTTCGCGAAGTAGCTTATGAGGATGCCTTTTTTCATTCACTATCCTTAAGGAGAGAATTAGCCGGAAGGCTATCGATCAATCGCGGCGCGGACCGATCAACGAACTTCGCTATCCCTGCTTCAAGAAGTTTATTGAAGACGGTGATTTCCGTCGCGCCGATCCAAAAGCATTCCTTTAGCATTCCTCCGTTTCCCCTGATCGCGCCGGGCCCAATACGACCCGGTTCTTGCCGATCCTCTTCGCCTTGTAAAGCGCCTGGTCCGCTCTTTCGACAAGCGCTTGAGTCGAAGTTATCGTGTGGTCGCATACGGCAACTCCCACGCTAACGGTAATTCCTTGTCCCTGACCAGTCAGGCTTTCGACGCCTTTCCTGATTCTTTCCGCGATTTCGAGCGCTTCGCCGGCGTTTTTTGTGGACGGCAGAATCACCGAGAATTCCTCACCGCCAAAGCGGCAACAAATATCCGATTCTCTTACTTGCTCTTCCATCGTTTTAGCAACTTCGAGAAGTATCCGGTCTCCTTGTTGGTGGCCATACTGATCGTTGATTGACTTGAAGTCATCAATGTCCATCAGAATCAAAGACAAGCCGGCTCCATATCGTCTGTGGTTTTTCAACTCCAGCTCAAGCAACTCGTAACAGCTCGAGTGGTTGAAAAGGCCCGTCATTCCGTCGCGCATCGAAAGATTCGCTAATTCTGAAACATAAACCTCGGTGATCAGTGTTGGCCTCTTCAAGGACTTCGTAATGTTCGAAAGGTAGTCCAATGTGGCGACGGTAATGCGTACGTCTCTGCCCAGTTTTTCCGACACAAGGTACTTGTGAGACAGGATTTCTCTCCATAAACCCTCGGCAATCTCGGGTGCAAAGTATTGGTGGGAAATAGAATATAAAAGATCAGAATAAAACGCGCTTCCTCTACTGTCCTTCTGTATACGTATGAGGGTCCTTTCCGCCTCGGAAATTTCACGGTCTCCTGCGAAAGCAGACACTAATTTAATGCTCATGGCATTGGGAGTTATCGTTCTCCTTAACCGATCAGCATTGTTTTCGTTTTGTGAAATTCTATTAATTTCACCGCCGCTGCCAACCATAAGTTGTTCTCCTTTAGCAATTACTTCTTTTTTATCTGTTTCGGCCAAAACCTCAAGTTTCCTCCATGTGCATGATGAAAAAGCGCTTGTATACTCGGACGGCATTCATCAGATCGCCTTTCGAATGGCTTGCTCCGCGGACTTTGCCAGCCCGAGCGAGAATCGGCAAAATCCGAAAGGACAGCCATATTTGTTTACGCCATCTTGGCCAGGGCCGGCTCCGGATTGTCGAGCGGATCTCTCACCGTCTGGTCAGCCTCGATCATGGCGGTTCGCATTTGTTCGGTCAGGGAGGTGAGATTGCCCGGAGAGTGCGGAATTAGAATAGCGTTCGATCGCGACGAGGCGCCGATCTCCTTTAGCATGTCAAAGTACTGAGTCATGAGGATAAGATTCATCACGTCCTTGGCCGTCGTGCCGGGCACGGACTTCTGGAACTCGTCCACTGAATCGCGCAGACCAGCGACGATGGCCTGTCGTTGATCGGCAATGCCGCGGCCTTGCAGGGCCTTGCTCTGGGCGTCGCCCTCCGCCGCCTTGACCTTCAGAATTCGATCCGCTTCCCCTCTCTCGGTAGCAGCCACTCGCATCCGCTGAGCCGCGTTGATTTCGTTCATCGACGCCTTCACCATCGCGTCCGGGTCGATGTCCGTAACAAGAGCCTTGAGAATCCCGTAGCCAAAGCCCTCCATGACCTGGGCAAGCTCGCTCATAACGATGTTGGCGATGTCATCCTTCTTCTCGAAGACGTCATCGAGTTTGATCTTCGGGACCTGAGCGCGCACGACATCAAAGACGAACGAAGTGATCTGACGGTTGGCGTTGTCCAGTTTATAGAACGCCTCGTAGACCTTTTCCGGCAGGACGTAGTACTGCACGGCGACCACCATGCGGACGAACACGTTGTCTTCCGTCTTGGTCTCGATCTCGACGTCCAGTTGCTGGACGCGCAGGTTTACACGGCCGACCACCTTGTCGATGAAGGGAATCTTGACGCGGACGCCGGGTTCGGCTTGCCGTATGAATTTTCCCAGCCGCTGGACGATCGCGGTTGTCCGTTGCTCCACGGTAAAAATAGTGGCTGTAAGAAACGGTACCGCCGCGGCTACCAATAAAATCGCGATGATGACGAGGTAGTTCATTGGTCCAATTTGCATGAGATTTCTCCTGTTTGATTTTCTGGTCTTATTAAATTTTGCCACGCTTTCCTGACTTTTTCTTTTCTTTTTCCGATTCGTCTTCAGCATAGCTATTAAGGATTTCACCTTGTTGCATTAGGCTCTCCCATTGATTTTTGTCCACGTTGGACAGTTTGTGTGCATAGTTGAAAACTTTCTCCCGGGTGAAGCCCTTAGCGTAAAGGGCCTTAGCGCAACGACAAGCTTTGACGCCATCGTTTGTATTGATTGCGTCTTTCAAAGCATCCTCGATTTTCAATTTCTTACCTCTTTATTGTATTCAATGAAGCAGATTAATGGCTTGTCATATCCGGTGGCGCGGCATCTCTCTTATGTCGCGCCATGTTCGAGCGACCGTTCGCGCGAGTGACGCGACCCTGGAACAGCTCCGGTTCGAGGGGACGCGACCTCTCCAGCCGGGCTGTCCTAGGGACGGTCCTTGCGGCGTCGTGGCCGATTAATCCCGAGGCTCGAAATGGGCCAGCGCCAGATTCACTTGAGCGTCAAATAGCTCCTTCTTCGGGACCACGGATTTCACGATGTTATGAATCTGCGACCTGGAGTACCGCGCCTCGCGAGTGTCCGGGTGATCGGACATGACGCCCTTGTAAAGATCAAGAGCCCCATGCAGGTCCTTTTCAGTGTAGTGCGCCGCATATGCCGCCGCGTACCGCATGCCCGCTTCAGAATGTTTTGTTTCGTTCTTCATTATTATTCTCCTTATTCTAAATATTGTTTACGGATAAAACGCTTGACCTCATGATTAAGCGTATATCCGTATCGTCGGGACATTCTTCCTTTAAACCGCTTCTCCCGTCCTCATGATTCCATCGCGCCGAAACCTTTCAGCTTGCTGCTACGTCTCGGGGGAAAATTACATACTCCTTTCTTTACTTTCACTCCCGATTTTTGACAGGGAGACCGGCGCCTGGTCCTTGAACCGTTGCACCAACCCGGCGATTTCTTCGCGGGTCTTGTTCCAGGTGAGGTTTACACGGTCCTCGGCTCCCGTCTTCATCTGTTTAACCACTTCATTGTAAAAAATATTTTTGGTTACCCACTTCCTCTGGAGGTTCCGGCTGTAAGTACGGAGGAATACGCCAATCATGTCGAGTTTGGAGATGCTTTTTAATATTTGTCCTGTTGAGTAGAATTTACCAAGAGCCTTTATGGTCTCCACTTGAAGTTCGAGAGGGGTTATCCGTTTAGGTTCATGCACTACGTGGAGGGCGTCGTAGAGACCCCAGTCCTTGGTCAAAATCCTTCGTTCGGCCTTAAGCTCATCGTATTGCTTTGATCCGGGCAAGGGGGTCAGGATCATGAACTGGACCGTGTCCAATTCGTTCTTTTTGGCAAACCGAACCGTTTGCTTGACCGTGTCGACCGTATCTTCATCGCTTCCTAAAACAAACATGCCATGCACCCGGATACCATGACTGTGAAATAGGGCTATTGACTCCTCTATCTGCTCCACGGTGATCTTTTTATTATAGGCGGTCAGGCTGCTCTGGTTTACCGATTCGATTCCCACGTAAGCGTAAAAGCAATTGGCTTTGCGAAACAGGTCCATGAGTTCACGGTCACGGGTCACGTCTGCCCTGACCTGGGCCGTCCAGCGCGGAGTAATCTTCTCCGCGATCATCATCTCGAGAAGTTCTTTAGTGCGCTCGCGGTTGGCCGCGAAGTTGTCGTCGTAGAAGAAGATTTTCTTCTTTCGGTCGATGCCTCGGAGTTCGCGGAGCACGTTCTCCTTTGACCTGAAGCGATACCCGCGGCCGAACATCCTGGTGACGGTACAGAAGGAGCAGTTGTAAGGACATCCCCGCGAGGTCATCACCGGCCGGATCGTACCGATCGGTTTCCGGATCAGGCTCAAGTCCGGAAAAGGCAACGTATCGAGTTCCTGGCAGGAATGACCCGGCTGGTTCTGGTAAATAATATTGCCCTCTTTGAAGCTCAGGCCCGGGACGTCTTCAAAGCCCTCGCCGCTTTCCATGGCCTGGACAAACGGCAAAATCGAATTTTCCGCTTCCCCTCGGAAAACATAATCGGCGTACTCGAGGGCCTCTTCGGGCAGAAAGGTGACATGGGGACCACCGAGTATCACGGGGATACCGCTTTTTTTGATCTGAGAAGCAAGGGCATAGGCGCGGGGAGCGGTCGAAGTAATGGTCGAGATGGCGACAAGGTCAGCCTCGAATACGGACTTGAAATCAATCGGCGCTATGTCCTCGACAAACACTTTCACGAAATATCCTTGCCGCTCCAGGATGGCTCCCAGGATCAGACATCCCAGGCGGGGTAGCCGGTACCGACTGAAAACATGGTAATCGGGCGAGCGCGGTTCGATAAAAACAATATTTTTCATTCCAATACCAATCCTTTCCTTGTCCACCTTGTTGAATTGCTTGTGTCATCATTAAGGACCCGGCCCTTGTCCGCGGTCCATGCCCCCGGCCCCATGGCCGGGGGCATGACACTCCCCCTTGCAATTTTCCAATCATTAATGTTGGAAAATTATCAAACCGACTCGTTGTCCTATTTCACGATGACGGTAAACAAGACCCTCATGTTGGACTTGGCCGCATCGGATTCAAGGTCGTCGGGATACGGCTCATAGGTGGCCGGTTTGTTCTCGCCATAACCAACGGTCACAAGGCTGTCCGCGGGAATGCTTCCATTCTTGACAAGATAATCTTTGACCGCGGCCGCGCGTCTCTCGCTTAACTTCTGGTTGTATTCATCGGTGCCGCTGGCGGAAGTATATCCTGCGATCAGGATATCAACATCCGGGTTGTCCTTCAGGATTTTGATATTTTTATCAAGAATCTCTAGCCCTTCCGGAGTGATTTTCGAGCTGTCGAATTCAAAATGCGCGTCCCTGAGCTCAACCAGGGCCAGCCGGGGTTTCAATTTGGGTGTGGGCGGGGGTAGCGCGGCGGCTTTTTCCGGAGGGAAGATGTAATCCACCAATCGCTGGACTTCGTCGGAGGATTTCAGGTCGGAGCCGAGCAAACCCAGGCCGCAGCGGCCAGCAAAAGCGATATCGGCGAGCAAATCTGCCCCCCTCTTATCGTCTCCGTACAGGACCGTGAAAATGCAGACCTTGTCGCCGAACTCACGCTTGATTCTTTTGGCCTTTTTAACTGAGTTGACCCAGCCGTTGTTCTTGCCGTCGCTCAACAAGATGACAGCGGTTTTCCCTCTGGAATAGGCCAAGGCATCCCTTGCTTCCTCCAGAGAGGCTCCGATCGGTGTGGTGCCGTTGCCGTCAACGATTTTACCGGCTGCGGTTTTGAAACGAGCCCTGTCCCAGGCGCTCACTGGATACCACCAGTTCATCTGCGGCCCATCCTTGTGTCCGAAGGTCAAGAGACCGGCGGATTTTACGTAAGAGGGAAAACGGTCATTCATGTCCTGCACGAGCTTTTTTGCCGCAGGCACGTGCTTGCCCTGGCTCATGGTCCAGGAGACGTCAGTAACAAAGAGGATGCTGTCATGACGGTCCTGCGCCAATACGGGCAACGCGGCCATCACCACCAACAGTAACCCTAACCAGATCGTCGCTTTTATCATGTTTTTCATTGAAATGATCCCTTTTTTTCTCATCGCTACAGTTATTGACACCAACCCTAACAACTTGGCCTCGGTGTTAAACCTAACTTTCTCCATGGCCCAAAATATTTGCCCCCACTTTGGAACGCCAAGTCATTCGATGGCCATCAAATTTTTCACCGCCAGCACGCCGTTAATGTCGTTGGTGAGGAGGGTTGCCAGGGTTTTCTCGGCCGCGTTCTTTGCCGTGCCTGACAAAGTGACCACACCCTTGTTCGTTTTCACCTTGGTCTTGAGGGCGCTGGTGGAGCGATGGGACAGCAATGCATACTTGACCTGGGCGGTTATTGACGCGTCATCAACGGTATACGCCGCGTAATTGAGCGCGCTATTGGCGGAGCTAGACGCGTCATCAACGGCATCCCCCAAGTAATCTTTAGCGATATTGTAGGTCGCTTTCCAGGAGCCGGACACGACCATCTCGTTCTTGACTTTTTTTACGCCATCGACGTCTTCGGCGTATGCTGTCGTCAATTCCTTTTTGGCCTGGCTGGCTGTAAAGCCCTTCAGAAAAATGACGCCGTCTTTGGCGGAAACGTCAATTTTGCTGTCGTTGACGTTTCGATGCACCGCTAGCGTGATTTCCACCTTCTCTTGAATCCACGCATCCGAGTTGGCGGTGGCGGCCTCGTCCTTGACGGTCAGTCGGTTGTCCACTTTTTTGACCCCGGGCATAGCCGCGGCGGTCGTTTCGGCCAATAGTGCGCGGGAGGCCCCGGCGACGACCCCGGTCAAAGTGACCACCCCGTCCTGGGCCTCGACTTTAATGTCGTCATTTGCGAGGAAAGTTTTGAAAACGTACGTATCCTCGACGGATTCCACGATTTGAGCATCCGTCGCGGACGCTTGCGCAGGCAAGATGATCGTCATCATAACGACCATAGCCGCCATAAAAGCCATATGATATTTTCCCTTCATTTACTTGTCTCCCATTGTATCCTTAGCCCCTGATAATTCTTTGAAAGAGGCTTCGAGGTTCTCCCAATTTTCCTCAATGTCGGACTTGAAGCCGTCCCACTTCTCGCTGCCCGCCGCTTTGACCTCGTCCAACTTTGCCCGCGCCTCCGCGAGCTTTTGCTTGAGCGGATCAATGCGCTGGTGATGGGCGGCCTTGGTCTGAGCGTCGGTCGCCTCGGTCTTGTGCACAAGCGAGTCGAGTTTCTCCTCCCACCGCTTGATCAGCTTTTCCATCTTTTTCACGTTTTCTTCCATCTTGGTCATGAATCTCTCCTTGCGGTCTCGGATTCGAGCTCGGCGTTATTCTTGCGCCGAGGCCACGATTAGTCCCCATTCCGCCTGGGGGGCGTCATTTACGGTGAGGGATAGAGAATACTTTCCTTCCTCTAGTTCCGTCGGAAGGGCGAAGGTCATGCCGCCGACCACTTCCCCCTCGTTCACGTTGTGGTCGAGGAGCGAAACAACGCGGCCGTCCTGGTCTTGGATCAAGACCTCGACCTCGGCGTCAGCCGGGGCGCGCCCGCGCAGAGCGAAGGCGAACTCCTGGCCGGGAGCCACTTTCATGGTCGTGCCGGATTCGTAAATGCCCCCTGTGGCATAGTCAACCACCAGCGCAACCACGCCCGGGACCACCGCCGCGAGCAGCCACAGGCAATCCATAATTAAGGCCGAATTGTCAATAGTACCGCCCGTCTGCCCTTTGCGCTCCGGATGCATAAGAATCCCGCAGTTTACGGTTGCCAAGGTCAATGCGGCCATTATCGCCAGCGTCAAAACCTTGTTTTTCAATAAACGTTTCATTATTTTTCCCTTTCTTGAGATGCACCGGACCGTCAAGCGACCGGATGCTTCTCGGTTGATAACCCTAACCGTTACAAAGGGGTTATAGTCAAACGAGCGCTTCCTAGAACGCCCTTCGACCCTGTATGACTCGCACCAGCACCGCGATAATGGCCGCCACCAACAGAAGGTGAATGAGCCAGGCCATGCCGCCGACCGAAACGTGGGTTAATAAACCCGCCAGCCACAGAATCACCAGAATTGCCACAATCATCCAAAACATTTGATCCTCTTTTCGATATTGCTATCATTTCATCATCTCTTCAAAGGCGTTTTCGAGGTCCTTCCAGGCGGCCTCGAGGCCCGCCTTGAGGCCGTCCCATTTCTCGCCGTCCGCTTTTCGGAACTCCTCGAACTTCACCCGTGCCGCCGCGCGCTTCTGCTTTATTAAGTTTATCCGCTTGTGGTACTCGATTTGAGGCTGTGCTTCGGCCATGGCGGCCCGATCTTTAAGGTCCAGCCGGTTGAATTTCGTTTCCCATCTCTTAAGTTGCGCCTCCATCTTCTCCACGTTTGGTTCCGTTGTCATCACTCCCTCCTTTCTCATTCGCAAACCCGAGGGTCTGCCATTTAAGCCGCATCTAAATGGGTTTTCTGCCGAGGACGCGCCAGGAATACTATCTCGCGACCATCCATGCGCATGACGTCGCCGAGCATGATGGCGACCAGAGGTCCTTTGGTCGGGTCTGAAAGAGGGAGTTCGTCAACTTCGTCGTAAAGGGCTTCCACCATATCCCCCAGAGTGCATCCGAATTCTCGATCCTCCATTGGGCAACTCATCACTTTTCCCCCCTTTTCGGGAAATGGTTTAAAAAGGCCATCTGTTATTTCAAGAATAGCCGTTTGGATATCACGTCCTCGGGTTCGGATGCCTCGTTCTGACTATCGAGCCGTAGAGCCAGGGCATGAGGGTTTTTCCAGGCCCATCCGTTCTCTCCCTGAAGTTCGGCCTGGTACGCGGCTTCGTGCCGGAAGGCGGTGATCGCCGACTCGATATGACTGACCAGGACCGGCGTCGAAAAGGGCTTGGGCAGAAAAGCGTATCCTCCTCGCTCGATGACGGCTTGACTGATGGTCTCGGGGTCATCGCCGGAAATTACAATGACCGGCAGCTCGGGACGTTGGCGCTTGAACTCGCTCAAGAGGTCCAGGCCGCTCCCGTCGGGAAGTTGCACGTCCAGCACCGCGGCGTCGGGGGCATGCATATTGTATATCTCCCGTGCTTCCGCCAGGGTGTGGGCCAACAGGAACTTCCACTGGGGTCGGATTTCATTCATATACCGAGTGGCGGTCTTGACCAGGTCGATGTTGTCATCCAAAAATAGCAGCTTCGTGGGCATGATTGTTTCTCCTTCCCGTGTTGAGGGCATTTCCCGCGCTTGTCCATTGATTCTCCACTTGCGCTGTAATTTTTCAGCCACCTTAGTCAGTTTGGAATCAGAGGCCCGCGGGAAATGACGTCTTAAAATGTTGATGATGATTTCGCTTCTGACCTGTGTCATTTTTCTCGCCTCCTTGATTCCGCGCTTTGATCCGGCACATGGTAATCGGATACTGGTTTCATTCATCGCCCTTTTTCCTGTAGTCCATCCGCCCTACCTGGCAACACTCCAGCCGCCCGCTGTCCGTTACTTAAGGATATTGACGCCGACCAGAAATTGATAGGGGTCAGCGGAGGACTGCGGGCGGGCAATGCACCAACTCACTTTAATCGGGACTTGTTCCATTTCGCATGAACTGGGCAACCGAGCAAAAAGAACGCCGCGCAGTCCCGGCTTTATATTGGCAACTGACGACAGACCGACCCCGGTGGAAGTCACATCTCTTATTTTCACCTCGTTCAAGGCCCCTCCGAAAACGGCAAACCCCTCAAAGTTGAATCGCATTCTGTGTTCAGCGCGTCTATCTTTCATCGTGATGATCCTTTCCTCTTCGGGGAACATATAGCCGCATTATTGACTTCAATTAACAACTTCAAGAACCCTGTAATCAGTTATCCGGATTGTTCTAATCCCCGTTTTCGCCGCCCGGATGAAACCCTTGACCTCGACCCTCTTTCGAATATGATCGAAGAGTTTATCTCCCATTGCGTCCCGCTCAATTACAAAATCCAACTCCTTGTCGGTGGATAAAACGATAGATGCCATGGCCGAATGCTCATCTCTGTCGCCGGGGATAATGACCCCCTTAAGGAGTAATTCTTTTCCCCTTAATCCCGCTTCCAGTATCTTATGCTTATCGTTGTTCATCGATCTTTTTCGTTGTCCTTAGTTATTACTATTCATACATCATGCCAATTATCTAAGTACCTGATATTTAAACATTCACTTAACAACATGGGCCATGTTTTGGAACGAGGAAGTCCGATTTACGTATGCGTTGCGGTCCTCAAACAGGGTGAGAAAGATGGAACCGGCAAAGTTTGCCCCGGCCGCGCCTTCCCGAGTAAATCCCCGGCAGGCAGAAAGGACTGAAAAAGTTAACTTAATATTCGGTCTGAATTCGTGGAATCAGGAGAATTGCGTAAAAAGAATGGAAGGACTGGGCGAGTGGATTTGGGCCTTAAAGTTCCGATTTTTTCTTTTTGCTCTTCCGCCGGGGGGATTTGTATTTGGCTTTATCTATCTTATATTTTGTCAACAGCTTATTAAGTTGGCGGACCCCAATCCCCGCGGCCAGAGCGGATTCATCGATTCTTCCCTTGTATTCGGCCAGCAGTTGCTTCAAGTATTGGCGGCGGACGCTGTCGATGGCCTCCTGCGTGACTGTGGCCATGGGGAGCGCGGTGTTGAGATGGATTTGGGCCGTCGAGCCCCCGGAAAAGAGTTCGGACGGAAAGCTCTCCGGGGTGAGTTCGCTGGATTGCTCCACAATATGGGCGCGCTCGATCAGATTCTCCAACTCGCGGATATTTCCAGGCCAAGGATATCTCAGCAAGGCTTCCATGACGCCGGGATGGATCGAAAGAATTTTCTTGCTGCGCTCGCGATTGCACTTGTCTAAAAACTCCTGGACAAGAACATCAATGTCCTCGGCTCTCTCCCGCAGCGGAGGGATCTCGAGCGGGAAAACATTCAAGCGGTAATACAGGTCCTCCCGGAAACTCCCCTCCTGGATCGCGGCCTGCAGATCCAGGTTGGACGCGGCGATTACGCGAACATCCGCTTTAATCGTGGCCTCGCCGCCGACGCGGGAATAGATTTTTTCCTGCAAAACCTGTAAGAGTTTGATCTGGATCGATTGGGCCACGGTCCCGATCTCATCGAGAAAAATTGTTCCGCCCTGGGCGATTTCGAACTTGCCCAGTTTTTTTGTGATCGCGCCGGTGAACGCTCCTTTCTCGTGGCCGAACAGTTCGCTCTCGACCAGGGTTTCGGGGATGGCGCCGCAATGGACGCTGATGAATTGACTCTCGTTGCGGCTGCTGTGGCGGTGGATGAGCTTGGCCATGACCCCTTTGCCCGTGCCGGTCTCTCCGGTCAAAAGGACGGTGGTCAGGGTCGGGGCCACCGACCGGATCTGGTCGATGACTTTTTGCATCACAGGGCTTTGGGTGCGGACAATGGAGCCGGATTCGTCTTTCCAGAACTGGTCGCGAAGGTACTCCAACTCTGAATGAGTTCTGATGGTCTTCGTGATGTTCTCCATAACCAGGCGCACTTCTTCCTGATCAAGAGGAGAGATGAGATAATCGTTGGCGCCTTCCTTCACTGCCTGAACAAGTTCGCGGATGTTGTTCTGAGGCGACGTCACTATGATCGGAGTCAGGGGAAAGACTTTCATAAACGGTCGGAAGGCCTTGTTGTAATCGACCTTGGAGCGGGACTGGCCAAGCGGAGCTAAAATGGTTAGATCAATGAAAATGACTGAACACTGCCGTTCGAGGAACTTGGCCAGACCTGATTTCCGGTCTCCCGCGGTCTCAAAGACATACTCTTCTTCTCCCAAATATCTCTGGAGGGAGGAGACCATGGCATCATCTTTGGTGACTATGAGAATAGTGTTCATCCAAGACTTGATTTTATCACACTTCCAATCTCATTTTAAAGTGGTGAGGACATGGATCGAGGCGTGGGCGCTGATTGTCCGGAGTTTTTTCGAAGGAGAAAATCCTGATGAATGATCTTGCGAAGAACTCAATCGTGGATGTCGTTCTTCAATGCCCAGAGGAGGGTTCAGCAAAATATTCTTAGGTCGTCCTTTGCAATCTGATTGGACACAAAAAGGCTGTTAATTTTTGAAAATACTCAGTGACAGAAAATTAAAATCAAATTATTTCAGAAGGTTGTAAGGAGGAAAAATTTAAGGCTGCGGGATCATACCCGCAGCCTTTCGCTCTCTAAATACCTGAATTAAATCAATTAAATGGAGGCGGCGGGAATCGAACCCGCAAGCCATTTGGCGATTTTCGTCTTGTAACACAAGGGATTTTAAGGGGTTTTTGGTGTGCACAGGTGCACGAGCATCGTCATGGTGCACGTATTTAGCACACCTTTTTTGTTCACTTATGTCCCTGGACAGCTTCTCTGTCAGTTGGGATAACCTTTGATGCGAGGTTTTGGCATAGGTGTTCATCGTCAGTTCAGGAGTGCTGTGCCGGGCCAATGCCTGGGCCTCTTTAACGTTTGCGCCAGCCTCGATCACCCTGGTGATAAAGATTGATCTGAAGGAATGGAAGTCTACTTTTCCTTCCGGAGTGGACTTGGGGATATCGGCGGCCTCCAAATCCTTGTCGAGCTCACGAGCGGTATGAGAAGGGACATAAAGGAGAGGAGAGCTTGGAGGTTTGCCGAAGGATTCTTTTTCCAGTTTTTCAAACAGCCATCTCGGTATTGGCTGAATGCTTTGCTTCCGGTTCTTGGTCCAGCGAGCGTGAAGGTTGAGCCCGCAAGCGTCCGGGTTCAGGTCCTTCACCTTGAGTGAGCGTATCTCTTTGGCGCGAAGGCCAGTGCTGAGAGCTACCTCATAGAGCAAGCACCTATCTTCGGGCGCGGCTTCCAGGAGTCTTTGTATTTCTTCCGGGGTCATTGCCCGCCGGTAACTGCGAGGCCGGGTATTGTACCCGGATAAATTCTTCAGCGGGTCTTCCAACAGATAGCCTCGATCAACTGCCCAGTTGCAAAAGGCGCACAAGGACTCGCTGTAGTTCTGAAGAGTCTTCCCACTCCGGCCTTCAGCATGGAGTTTCCTCATGGCTGATTCGACACGTGGAAGGATTCCATCGAGGTCGGCAAGGATGCGAAGACCGAGACGTTCTTTCCACCATTCAAGATGAGCCTTCCTCATCCTGGCGTGGACCTCGCCCCAAGGCATGCCGTTTCGTCCACCTTTGGACTCACCCCAGGCCCTGTATTCATCCACGACCTCGGAGAATGGGCGCTTTCGCTCTTCATGAAATTTTTTCGGAGGAGGCCGATAACCGAGGCTTACCTGGCGATGCTCGTCCTCAAGCCGCTCGGCCATCCGCTTGGTTTCGGTCCTGTTCGTAGTGCCGGTAAAGAACTTCCTCTTTCCCTTGGAGTCATTGTACCATGCTTGGTACTTCCCGTTCTTAAGCGGTTTTTTTCTTACCCCTGCCATGATAAGCTCATTCGCTGTAAAGCCACTGATTAAGCGGCTTAGCGCTGTTTATGATTATAGCACAGATGCAGAAGATTTCAGTAAAATAATTGACCTGGAGATCCCAAAATTTGTCTATGCTGGGGATTGTAATGGTTGTGTGCGGCTTTTGTAGGTTGTTTGTATGATTTCGGATTATCAATTTTACCCATAAAAATTTTCTTTTTGCTTTCATAATCCCCAACGGTGGTTTCTTCATGATGAGCTCAAACAAATGCATTCAATAGTTATCCGGTACTGTGGGACTTGAACCCCCACAGGAGAGGTGTGCTCATACCGATGCAAAAAGAAATTTAAGCTATTATATCAGCCACTTACAGGCAAGATAAAATATGTTAGGGAAATCACAATAACGGTAGAATGCGGGTTTGCTGCGATTTTTTTTGGTAGACTTTTGGTAGAGTACCGATCGGTACAACTGATCGAACGGTTGGTAAACAAGCACAACGAGGCTGGACGAGATCACGAAGTCTCTGGCACGGTCTGCAGCCATGCCGATGCGCATCATTTTGCCTCTTTGCTCAGCGCTTCGAAGCCTGAAATAACGTCGAACAGTTCCTCATCGATCCCGCTCTGGCGCAAACGATGGAATGTCCCGTTGAGGTCCTCCAGCAATTCGTCGATGTTTTTGTCCGCGCGTTGCATAGCCGCCAGGCGGCTCGCGTTCTCGCTGGCGAGGGATTCGGCGCACGCCCGGAAGAGTGAGACAAAAAGATATTCGCGGATGAGCGCCCGCAAGGTCGCGTTGCCGCCACCCATAACCTCGGGCAAGTTTCCCGTCGGCCAGGGGAGTTCAGCCAGTTTTAGACGCCAGGCTTCATCCAGCGGCAGCAGCCGCTTGGTTACGGGCGCATAAACCGCCCCGGATGTAGGACGGTTGTAGAAGAGATGGAGTTCGCCGACCTCGCCCCGGCTGTGACGTGTCTCGCTCTCCACGAGAATCTGCCCGACAAGCGGGGTGATGGCCTTGACGGAGTTCGGCACGGTGAAAACGCTCAGCAGCGGCAGGCCCGCGTCCGCCATCCGCGCATGAACGCGCTCACCGACGGCCCAAATTTCGGGTTTGCCCGGCAAAGCCTCCAGCGTCTTGACCGCATAATCGGCCACCACATCATTAAACTGGCCCACCAGTCCCTGGTCTGAACCAAACACGACCGCGCCAATCGCTCCTGTAACTGTTTGTTTTTTCCGCTCCGCGATTAAGGGCGCCGAACCGCCTTCCCTGAAACATGCGCCCAACCCCAGTTCCACAATGTGATAGTAGTCGGCCAAGGCGCTCACCGATTTTTCGTATTGTCCGATGCTCGAGGCGGCCACGACCTTCATCGTGCGGACGACGGATTGGAGATCTCCCGCGCCTTCAATCTTTCGGCGCAGACTCGCCGTGGTTTCGCTCATGTCTTTCCCTCTGGTTCAGGCTTATTAGGTTTAGGTTTGACCTCCGGTTGGACTTCCTGTTTGGACTCTGGCTCAGGCTTGGGCTGGAAGCGAGCAAGCGACTTGCGAGCGAGTTGGATAATCGTTTCACGGTCATCGTCGCTCAATTTTTCGGCGGTATCCAATCGCTCGCTCACTTCGGCCGGAATATCGGCTGCCGCCTCGCGCAAAGCCTGCTCGGCGTCCGTCATCTGTTCAAGCGGCACGCGGTCGAAGAGTTCCGCAGTCAACGCCAGCAGCACTGCTATTTGCTCGGGCACGGACACCGGGGTGAATTCCGGCTGTTTGAGGCAAGCGCGAATTCGCCTTCCGTGCTCGATGATCTTGCGGGTGTCTTCATCCACGCGGGCTCCGAACCTGGAAAAGGTTTCGAGTTCCTCAAACTGCGCGTAACCGAGTTTGAGGTCGCCCGCGACTGCACGGTAGGCCGCGCGTTGCGCTTTACCGCCAACGCGCGAAACGGATTTTCCGACATCGACCGCGGGCAGCACGCCCAGTTCGAAGAGCGACGGCGAGAGGTAGATCTGCCCGTCCGTGATGGAAATCAAGTTGGTCGGAATATAGGCGGAAATGTCCTGCGCTTCGGTTTCGATGATGGGCAGTGCGGTAAGGGAGCCGCCGCCAAGCTCCTTGCGCAAGTGCGTCGAGCGTTCGAGCAGCCGCGAGTGGATGTAAAAGATATCGCCGGGAAACGCTTCGCGACCGGGCGGACGGCGGAGCACAAGAGAAAGTTCGCGGTAGGAGCGCGCGTGATGGGTGAGGTCGTCGTAAACAATCAGTACATCTCGGCCCGCTTCCATGAAAGACTCAGCGATGCTGGTTGCGGCGTAAGGAGCGATATAAGCGAGACCCGGCGGGTCGTTGCCCTCGGTCACGACGACGACGGTGTAATCCATTGCGCCCTTTTCCCGCAAGGTTGCCACAGCTTTTGCGACGGCGGACGCGCGTTGACCGATCGCACAATAAACGCACAGCATCTGGTGGTTGCGCTGATTGAGGATGGTGTCGATCGCAATGGCGGTCTTGCCCGTCTGGCGGTCGCCGAGAATCAACTCGCGCTGGCCGCGCCCAACGGGAATGAGCGCATCGATGACTTTTAGGCCGGTCTGGAGAGGCGCTGTGACGGGAGCACGGTCCATGATAGGCGTGGCGGGGCGTTCAACTGGCAGACGCTTGCTGGAATCCACCGGACCGTTGCCATCAAGTGGCCGACCGAGCGGGTCGATGACGCGTCCCAGCAATCCGTCGCCCACAGCCACGTCCATGACACGGCCCGTGCGCTGAACTTCATCTCCAGCGTGGAGATGCCAGTATTCGCCGAGCAGAACGACGCCAATTTCGTCTGCGTCCACGTTGAACGCAATGCCGAGCACAGCGCCGGGAAAGGTTACCAGTTCATCATATTCAACGCCCGGGAGTCCCGACACCTTGGCAATGCCGGTGGAGACACTGGTGATCGTACCCACCTCCCGTGGCGTCAGTTGTGGCGTGAATACTTCCCGCACTTGGCTGATTCCATCAAACGCGCTGTCGAAAACTTTCTGGAGGCTCTCAGGTTCCATGTTTATTAGCTCTCCGTTTCGGGCTCAGGTTCTTCAGGTTTAGGCTCGGCTTTAGCTTCAGGTTTTTCCTTCTCTTTCAGAAGTTCAGCGACGCCCTTTTCCAGCGACGTCAGATAATCCGCGATGCTCCACGCCACCTTTTGTCCATTCGTGGTGAGTTCAATGCCGCTGATCAGGTCCGGCGCGGTCTCGAATCGGACGTGGATTTCAGCCGAGAAAGTTTCGTTGAGCGCGTTTTGTATCGCCGCGCGTTGTTCCGCGGGCAGATCAAACGTGCTGCGCACGAGCGCTGGGTCGGACGCTGTCTTAAGGGCCTCGGCGAGGCCTGCTTTCGCCTGGCCGTCCATCTCTCGCAAGCGGCGAGTGAATACCTCTCCCAGGCGTTCTTCCAGACTTGTCGTGGCGAGATCCGTCAGCGCCTTTCGCGCGATGGCAAACACTTCCTCCCGGGTCCGGCGACTGATGGCTTGGTTTAAGCTATGCGCGTCGTTTCTCATCGTTTCCATCCGATTGGCACTTAAGGCCTCTGCCTCCTGCCGCGCTTCGTCGAGGAGCCGCTGACGTTCGGCTTTCGCCTCGGCCGTCGCCTTGCTCAAGAGTGTGGCGCGATGCTGGTCGAACTCCTCATTTTTGTGCTTGAACTCATCACTCTCCTTTTGGGCTTCGGCCTTTTTCTGGTCGGCGTTTGCGAGTTCTGTGGCGATCCGCTTCTCCCGCTCATCGATGGCGTGAAGGATGGGTTTGAAAAGGAAGCGCTTCATCAACCACACCAGGATTAGAAAGTTGAGCGCCTGTGCTCCAACTGTGAACCAATCGATCAACATAGGTTTACTTTCCTGTGGCTTGGGCGATGACGTGGTTCCAAAACGGGTTGGCGAAAATGAGAATCATCGAGACCACGAAACAGTAGATGGCCGTTGACTCGATCATCGCCAGGCCCACGAACAAGGTCCGAGTTATGGTAGCGGAGGCATCAGGCTGCTGGGCCAACGAACTCAGTGCCGTTGCGACCGCCTTCCCTTCCGCCAGCGCAGGCCCCATAGTGCCAAAACCGGTGGTGATGCCGGCGATGACAATCGATGCCACCGCGATAATAGTCATGTTATCCATAGTATCTCCTATGATGGTTGTCTACCCAACCTTTTAAATTAGCTGAATTATTTTACAAACTCAGCCTTTCGCTATTACTCCGTTCGGGAAGTCCTCCCAAATCAAGTTTTCCTGTAAAGTGATGTAAATGATCTTCAAAAATTTGCGAGCCAGTGCGATGATGGCCTTGCCCGCGCCGCGCCTGGCCTTGATACGCTCGTAGAAGCTCGACAAATAAGGGCTGTAACGCTTGGCGATGAGGGCGCATTGGACCAGGGTAGTGCGGCCGAGTTTGTTGCCCCGCTTCGTGATCCGGCCCGAGCGGCTGGTCTCGTTCGAGTTGCTAACCCGGGGGACGATGCCGAAGTAGGAGGCCAGCTTGCCCTCGTCGGGGAAGTCCTTGACGTCAACGATCACCGACAAAAGTATGGCCGAGCCAAGGTCCCCGATACCCTTTATGCTCTTCAAATTCTTGTGACCGGGAAGCTGATTGCCCGAGTCCTTGATGGCGGCCTCAAGCTCCTTGACCCCGGCGTTCAAGCCCCGAATCTGCTCCACCAGGACGCGGACCTCGGTCTTGACCATGGGGTCGAAAGGTATCTCCTGCACCGTCTCAAGGCCCTTCTCGCTGGAAAGATATTCCTTCTTCAGGTTGATGCCGTGGGCCGAGCAGATGTTGTTGATCTTGTTCTTCAAGGCCGTGCGAAGCTTCACCAGCTTGTCCCGGCTTTGAGTGAGGCTTTTAACCTGAGCGTGTTCCTTGTTCGGCATCCTCACCTCCGGCAAAAGGCCCTTGGACAAAAACAGGGCAAGGCGTCTGGCGTCGTTGCCGTCCGTTTTGTTGACCGACTCGCTGATGACCTTGAACTGGCGAGGGTTGACAACCACGACGCGGGAAACGAGGCCGCGAACGGCGTCGTAAAAAAGGCGGACGTTGCCCGTGACCTCAACCGCGATCTCGTCGGACTCGCGAAGCGTCGAGCAAAACTTCTCCAAATCCTCGAGACGCCAGTCCTTGAGATAGTTCCGTCCGTTCTCGGCCAGGACGCAAGAGGTGAAACAATTCCTGTGCAGATCGATTCCAATGTACCTTCCCATTTCCTTACTCCTCCCTAGAAATAAATTTGATCTAAGGTCGGAGTAGACACGCTTTGAGGGGCCGCCAAACTCCTATACAAGGTCTAGCCTTACGGTGGCGCTCCAGTCGCGGGGCTGACTAATCTCCTTTACGAGGTCATAAGCCTCACGAAAACGATCCAGCCCACGACCCGCCTACTCCAATAGATCATTCCTAACCTAGTTGAAGTATTTACCACCTCAAAACTCTTCATTCATACCATCTCCTTTTTATGTCTGGGTTCATGCCTCAATGTTTTCCTCGGGTTCAGGCTCGGGCTTACGGACTCGCGTGGCGGCCGCGATATAAACCGCTGTCAGAATACTGAAAATGTAGGCCTGAACCATGCCGGTGAGCAGACCGAGCGCGGTCATGATGATCGGAAAAATATAGGGCACAATTGTGAGTAGAATACCGATAATCATGGCGCCGCTCATCATGTTTCCGAACAGACGGATGGCCAGGGCCAGCGTGCGCGAAAGTTCGCTGATGATGTTAAACGGCAGCATGATGAACGTCGGCTTCACATAGGACTGGAGGTAGTCGCCCAAACGCATGTTTGGGTTCAATCATGTTTCTTCCTCAAGCCATTTCCCGGCGGCGCATCCTGCGCAAGAGCGTCGTCGACAATCGTCTGGGCTTCCGAAAGGATGCGGCGCAGATGATCCGCTCCCCGGAAGCTCTCTCCGTAAATCTTGTAGATGTTCTCGGTCCCGGACGGACGCGCCGCGAACCAGCCGTTATCGGACACCACCTTCAACCCGCCAATCGCCGCTCCGTTGCCGGGCGCGTTGGTGAGGACCGCCAGGATTTTTTCGCCCGCCAGATCGCTCTGCTTAACCTGCTGTGGTGAGAGTTTCGCCAACGTTTTCTTTTGCTCCGGAGTGGCTGGCGCCTCAACGCGGTCATAGGCTGGCTCACCGAACTCGCACGTGAGTTCGTGGTAGATTTCGCCGGGATCGCGGCCCATCCGGGCGGTAATCTCCGCAGCCAGCAAAGCCGGGATAATCCCATCTTTGTCCGTCGTCCAGACTCCGCCATCCAACCGCAGGAAGGACGCGCCCGCGCTCTCTTCGCCTCCAAAACCGAGCGAGCCGTCCAGCAAGCCATCCACAAACCACTTGAATCCGACCGGCGTCTCGTGGAGCTTCCGGCCCAACTTCGCGGTGACCCGATCAATCATCTGGCTGCTCACCACCGTCTTGCCGACCGCCGCTTTCTGGGACCACTTCGGTCGGTGCTGGAAGAGGTAGAAAATGGTGGCGGCCAGGTAATGATTGGGCGGCATCAATCCCGCGCTGCGGGTGACGATTCCGTGACGGTCGGCGTCCGTATCGCAGGCAAAGGCGATCTCGAACCGGTCCTTCAGGCCAATTAACCTCTGCATCGCATAGGGGGATGAAGGGTCCATGCGGATCTGACCATCCCAATCCACCGTCATGAAACGAAAGGTCGGGTCAACGGCCTCGTTGACGACTGTGAGGTTCAAACCGTAGCGCTCGGCAATCTGCCCCCAGTAATGGACCCCGGCGCCGCCGAGCGGATCAACCCCCAGGCTGATCTTCGCGCCGCGAATGGCGTCCATGTCCAGCACGTTCTCGAGATCGGCCACGTAGGCATTGAGATAGTCGTGACGGTGCGTCGTGCCCGCGCGGAGCGCTTTTTCCAGAGCCATACGTTTTACGCCCGCAAGCCCCTGCTCGATAAACTCGTTGGCCTTGGCCTCGATCCAACCAGTGACGGAGGAATCCGCCGGCCCGCCATGGGGCGGATTGTATTTGAACCCGCCGTCGGGTGGCGGATTGTGCGACGGGGTGATAACGATGCCGTCGGAGAGGCCGGTCTTGCGTCCACGGTTGTATGTGAGAATTGCGTGGGAAACGGCAGGGGTTGGGGTATATTCATCCCCCTCTGAGATCATGACTTCGACCCCGTTTGCCGCCAGCACCTCAAGCGCGCTGGCAAAAGCCGGCACGGAAAGGGCATGAGTGTCCAGGCCAAGGAACAACGGGCCGTCGATCTTTTTCTGCTCCCGGTACAGACAAATGGCCTGACTGATGGCGAGAATATGCCATTTATTGAAAGCCTTGTCGAAGGCGGAACCGCGATGTCCCGAGGTGCCGAAGGCAACCCGTTGCGCCGGCGCTGAAGGGTCAGGCTCCTCCGTGTAATAGGCCGTGACGAGTCTGGGCACATCCACCAGCATTGATACTTCGGCCGGCTTTCCGGCAAAAGGACTTACAGTCATGACTCGTCCGCCAAATGTGGCGATGACCTTTGCGCCAAGGCTTCCATCAGCTTGTCGAACGGCTGGTTGAATTTCTTGACCCCTTCGTCCTCAAGCTGCTGCGTCACATGGTCGATATTGATGCCGAGTTCCGGCAGTCGTTCTAATATTCGGCGGGATTCCTCGACATCTTGCTCCAAGCGGGCCTTCGGGTCGCCGTGGTCGCGGTAAGCGTCGAGGGTTTTTACCGGGACCGTGTTGACCGTGTCCGGTCCGATGAGGGCCTCGATGTATTTAACGTCGCTGTAGTCCGGATTTTTGGCGCCAGTGCTGGCCCAGAGAATCCGCTGTGTGCGAGCACCCTGGCCGGCAAGTTTTTTAAACCGGTCGCTCTCGAAGATTTCCTTGTAGATCTGATAGGCCATCTTCGCGCTGGCGATGGCAACCTGACCGCGCGCCTTCTTCGCTAGATCCGCCTCCTTGCCGCCTTGCGCGATAAGTTTGTCCAGCAGCGGATCCACCAGCACGTCAATGCGACTTACAAAGAAGCTGGCCACCGAGGCGACCTGCTTCACCAGCTTGCCTTGGACCACGCGCGCCTCGATGCCGGCGAGGAAAGCTTCCACCACTTGCAGATAACGTGGTAATCCAAAAAGCAACGTCACATTGACGTTGATACCTTCGCTGATAAGTTGCTGGATAACGGGCAGTCCATCGGCCGTCGCCGGGACTTTGATTAAGACATTGGGCCGGTTCAGCGCGGCCCACAACCGGCGGGCCTCCTTCATCGTACCTTCGGTGTCGTGCGCCAAGTGGGGATTGACCTCCAGGCTGACATATCCATCTTGGCCGTCAGTCCGGTCATAGAGAGGCTGAAACTCGTCGGCGGCGCTCTGCACGTCGCGCTGGCTGAGGGTTTCGTAGATTGCCTGAGCGCCTTTCCCCTTTGCCGCGATGGCCCGAATGTCCTCGTCGTATTCGTGGCTGTCCGCAATGGCCTTCTCGAAGATGGATGGATTCGAGGTCATCCCCCGCATTCCATCATCCTCGATCAGACGCCTGAGCCCGCCGCCAGCGATCAAATCTCGTCGGATGTAGTCCAGCCAAATGGATTGGCCGAGCATTTCCACTTGTTTCAAAGGATTGCTCTTCATGCTCGTGCCTCCACGCTTTCTTTCAGATTGCGTTCCCGCGGTTAAGCGGGGTAACTGTGCTCTCTTTTCGTTTCCGGCGGGCCTGGCTCTCGGACCCACTCCCAGGCTTCCTCTAGTTGCGGGGTGGAAAAGAACTTTACTTCTCCTTGAATGAAATGGGAGCTGAACCGGACCCCCCACTGAAACCACTCCGGCCCGCCCACCACCGCCATTTTTTCCAGGTGGAAGCCTCCCTCCACCAGGCCGAACTTGACGTCATCTATCATCGCCTTGACCTCAAAGCCCTCGAAGTCATCCTCCGCGACGAATATGACCCGGATCCGGCCGTGGCTATGGATCACCTCTTCCAGCCGGGGGGTCAGGACCTGCTCGTAATCCTTTCCGCTCAGTCGGCCGCTAGCTTTAATCCCTAGAATATTGCCTTTGCTTTCTTTTAGAATCTCAATCATTGGTTGCCTCCATCTCACCCGCGCGGGGCGATCAATTCTCGGCCGGGGCCAGATTCACTCCGGCAATGATTTTGCGCCAAAAACTCCCTCATGAGTCTCCTTTAGGGACCCGGTTGGGTTGGCGCGGTCGCGGCCGAAATGCACATCACATCAGCGGCGACAACAGCCGGGCGAAGCTGTCTTTCAGTTTTGCCAGGTAACCCCTGCGATCAAGGTCCTCTTCGGTCACCTCCTTGCTTACCGCCTGGTCGCGGTGGAAGCGAGCTTCCAATTCGCCCGCGAACACCGGGTCCAGTACCAGGCCCCCTAGTTCGAAGTTGAGTCGGAAGCTGCGGATGTCGAGATTGGCGCTTCCAACGATGCTCCATCGGTTATCGACCATCAATGTCTTGGCATGGAGCATGGAAGGCAAATACTCGAACACGCGCACGCCCCCGCGCGTCAGCGATGGGAAATACGATCGCGCCGCCGCGCCCACCAAACGAATGTCACCCTTGCCAGGCACTAGTACACGTACGTCCACCCCTCGCATGGCCGCGCTGATCAGGGCCTTTAAAATGGCGTCATCCGGGATGAAATAGGGGCTGGTCAGATAAATCTTGCTCCGGGCCGAGGCAATGCCGGCGAAGAAGACAAAAGAGTTGGCGTTATGTTCCTGATCGGGCCCGCTCGGTATCACCGCCACGATGGAAGCGTCATCCGCTTCGGGCAGCGGGTGGGGCGGCGGCGACAACTGCTCATCGGCAGCGAAAAACCAGTCCTCCGCAAAGGTCTGCGCCAGTTCGCCCACCGCCGGGCCACGCATCATCAGGTGGGTGTCGAGAAAGACCATGTCCCCTTTCCGCCGTGACGATCCAGAGTATTCGTCGCCGACGTTCATACTGCCGGTGAAACCGATTTTGCCGTCCACGATGATAATTTTACGGTGGTTGCGCAGGTGCACGGACCAGCGCCGACGCAGGGGGTTGATAGGCAGGAAGGCTTCCACCTTGCCGCCCGCGGACTTGAGGGCCTTAAGCCGCGCCGCGTCCAGGCCCATCGAGCCCAGGGCGTCATAAAGAAGTCTGACCTCCACCCCCGATCCGGCCCGCTCGGTCAGGGCATCAAGAAAGCGATGGCCGGTCTCGTCGTTATTAATGATGTAATATTCCGCCCAGATGCTGTGTCGGGCGGACGAAACCGCGGCCATCATCTTTGCAACCGCATCCTTGTTGTCGGCCATCAGTTCGACCCGATTGCCGGCCGTTGGAGCCAGTCCGGTCAGACGGACCGCGAGTTGCAGCAGCGAGCCTTCCAGCGCATCCACGGAGAGCCCCGGCGCGGCATGCCCCTGCCGGCTAAGGGTCCTCCGCAATGTCATGGCCGAGATGCGCTTGCGTCGAGTGACGCGCCTGACCCCGGCCCTGGTGAGCAACAGGTAAGAAACGGCGCCCACCACCGGCAGGGCCACGATGGCGAACATCCAGGCCAGGGTCGCCTCCACCCCGTGCCGCCGCGATACCGCGCGGAACAGGGCGTAGGCGGAGAGCGTGTAAACGCACACCCAGAACAAAGTCATCTTGCTCATTGGCGGCCGAACGACCAAGGCTTACCCGATGTTTGAGTCATGCGATCTCCTGCGCCGGGTCAAAGGTTGGGAGCCTGATTTCTGTCTTGGTTTTGCCTTCGGGGAATTATCTTTAAACCACTTTCGAACCTTCGCCGTGATCTGACGGTCCGTCATCTTGTCAACGGTTTCAACGCCCACGATGCGGTCGTCAAGATTGTTAGTTTCGAGACGTTTGCGCAGTTCGTCTTTTGCCTCGCCAGGACCGAATATCAGGATTGCCTCCGAATTGCTAATACTCGCGATTACGGCATCGTAGAAAATGTTGAGCTCTCCCTCAAATTTTCTCTGGCGGCTATCGTCCTCCGGCACTAGCTGTGATTCATAGGGACCCTCTAGAGGCGAATCACCGGAACGACGGAGTTGTTTTTCAACCTTCGAGAGGATCAGCCTCACCTCTTCCCCTTGATCCGTAAGCGCCACTATTCTGGCCTTCTTGTGGTCAATCCATAGACCCACTTTGGTTCTCATCAATCTCTCCTATGATGGTTGTCTACCCAACCTTTTAAATTAGCTGAATTATTTTACAAACTCAGCCTTTCGCTATTACTCCGTTCGGGAAGTCCTCCCAAATCAAGTTTTCCTGTAAAGTGATGTAAATGATCTTCAAAAATTTGCGAGCCAGCGCGATGATGGCCTTGCCCGCGCCGCGCCTGGCCTTGATACGCTCGTAGAAGCTCGACAAATAAGGGCTGTAACGCTTGGCGATGAGGGCGCATTGGACCAGGGTAGTGCGGCCGAGTTTGTTGCCCCGCTTCGTGATCCGGCCCGAGCGGCTGGTCTCGTTCGAGTTGCTAACCCGGGGGACGATGCCGAAGTAGGAGGCCAGCTTGCCCTCGTCGGGGAAGTCCTTGACGTCAACGATCACCGACAAAAGTATGGCCGAGCCAAGGTCCCCGATACCCTTTATGCTCTTCAAATTCTTGTGACCGGGAAGCTGATTGCCCGAGTCCTTGATGGCGGCCTCAAGCTCCTTGACCCCGGCGTTCAAGCCCCGAATCTGCTCCACCAGGACGCGGACCTCGGTCTTGACCATGGGGTCGAAAGGTATCTCCTGCACCGTCTCAAGGCCCTTCTCGCTGGAAAGATATTCCTTCTTCAGGTTGATGCCGTGGGCCGAGCAGATGTTGTTGATCTTGTTCTTCAAGGCCGTGCGAAGCTTCACCAGCTTGTCCCGGCTTTGAGTGAGGCTTTTAACCTGAGCGTGTTCCTTGTTCGGCATCCTCACCTCCGGCAAAAGGCCCTTGGACAAAAACAGGGCAAGGCGTCTGGCGTCGTTGCCGTCCGTTTTGTTGACCGACTCGCTGATGACCTTGAACTGGCGAGGGTTGACAACCACGACGCGGGAAACGAGGCCGCGAACGGCGTCGTAAAAAAGGCGGACGTTGCCCGTGACCTCAACCGCGATCTCGTCGGACTCGCGAAGCGTCGAGCAAAACTTCTCCAAATCCTCGAGACGCCAGTCCTTGAGATAGTTCCGTCCGTTCTCGGCCAGGACGCAAGAGGTGAAACAATTCCTGTGCAGATCGATTCCAATGTACCTTCCCATTTCCTTACTCCTCCCTAGAAATAAATTTGATCTAAGGTCGGAGTAGACACGCTTTGAGGGGCCGCCAAACTCCTATACAAGGTCTAGCCTTACGGTGGCGCTCCAGTCGCGGGGCTGACTAATCTCCTTTACGAGGTCATAAGCCTCACGAAAACGATCCAGCCCACGACCCGCCTACTCCAATAGATCATTCCTAACCTAGTTGAAGTATTTACCACCTCAAAACTCTTCATTCATACCATCTCCTTTGTCTATTTGCTTATCCTCTGGCAGCGCCAACATTTCGCGTCGCGCCGGCCGCCAACGAACCGGCGTCATAAGTTCTGAAACTCAGGCTTACTCGATGGTCATCAGGTTTTTTACCGCCAGCACGCCGTTAATGTCGTTAGCGAGCAAGGTGGCCAGGGTCTTTTCGGCCTCGTTCTTGGCCGTGCCGGACAAGGTGACCACGCCCTTGAACGTTTTCACCTTGGTCTTGAGGGCGCTGGTGGAGCGATGGGACAGCAAGGCGTACTTGACCTGGGCGGTGATGGACGAGTCGTCAACGGTATACGCCGCGTAATTGATTGCGTTTTTGGCGGTTCTGGACGTGTCATCAACGGCGTCCCCCACGTAATCTTTCGCGTCAATGTAGGTCGCTTTCCAGGAACCGTTCACGACCATCTCGTTCTTGACGCTTTTTACGCCATCGACGTCTTCGGCGTATGCAGTCGCCAATTCCTTTTTGGCCTGGTTGGAGGTGACGCCCTTCAGGGTAATGACGCCGTCTTTGGCGGAAACGTCGATTTTACTGTCGTTCACGCTTCTATGAACGGCGAGCGTAATTTCCACCTTCTCTTGGATCCACGCATCCGAGTTGGCGGTCGGGTCCTCATCCTTGATGGTCAGCCGGTTGTCCACTTTTTTGACCCCGGGCATGGCCGCTACGGTCGTTTCGGCCAATAGTTTGCGGGAGGATCCGGCGACGACCCCGGTCAAGGTGACCACCCCGTCCTTGCACACGATTTTAATGTCGTCGCCCCTGAGAAAGGTCTTGAAGATATACGAATCCTTGACGGACGACATGATTTGAGCATCCGTCACGGACGCGCGCACCGGCGTGACCATCGTCATCAGAACGGCAATGGCCGCCATCAGAAACACGTTATGTTTTGCTTTCATGATACTTCCCCCTTTTCTTGTTGCGTTTGTTGCTTGGTCGTTTTGCGGTGAAAAACTTCAGTCCTATCACCGCCAGCATCGGGTAAAGCCGCATATCATCACGGAGACTCCCCGCTTTTACGCCGCCTCCATATGATTATTTTTCCGAGGATTCTCCAGGAAAAATATCTCGCGACCGTCCTGGTTTATGATGTCGGCGAGCATGATGGCGACCAGGGCCTTTTTGGCCTGGTCCGAAAGCGGGAGTTCGGCCACTTCATCATAAAGAGCTTCCACCAGGTCTCCCAGAGAGCATTCGTCATTTCGATCCAGCCGTTCGTAATCCATGGCTGTTACCTCCTCTTCTGGTAAGGGTGAAAAATTTCCATCCATCATTTTAAAAAATACCGAATATCCTTAACTGCCTCCGGTTCAGAGACCTCGATTTTTTGAACCTCGGACCGGAGAACCAGGGCGTGTGGGTTTTTCCAACCCCCGCTGTTCCCCGACGCCGGCTCCGCCCGAGCATTATCTTCGTCCTGATACGCTGCGATCGCCGACTCAATATGACTCACCAGAAGCGGCATCGAAAAGGGCTTTGGTAAAAACGAATACCCCCTCGCTCAATGGCCGCTTGACTGATGGTCACTGGGTCATCGCCTGAAATTATAATTACCGGCAGCTTTGGGCTGTTGCGCTTCAACTCGCTCAAGAGGTCCAGGCCGTTGCCGTCGGGCAGGCCCACGTCCAGCACCGCGGCGTCGGGGGGGTCATATTGGTTGTAGATCCGGCGCGCCTCCGCCAGGGAGTGGGCGAGCATGAACCGCCACTGCGGCCGGATTTCGTTCATATACTCAGTGGCGGTCTCGACCAGCATACGGTTGTCGTCCACAAATAACAGGGTCGTAGGCATGACTTTTTCTCCTTCCAGAGACGGGGACACTTGAAACCCCTGGCCGTTCATCCCCAATTTGCGCTGCAATTTCTCAGCAAGCTTGGCCAGTTTGGAATCAGGCGCCCGCGGGAAATGGTGTTTTAAAACATTGATGATGATTTCACTTTTGGCCTGGCTCATTTTTTTCCTCCTCCCGCGATCTGTTCGGGGACCTCATAATCAGTGGTCCGAACTACTCGCCGCCTTTATCCAAGATGATGGTAAACAGGACTCTCCGGTTGGCCTGGGCGGCCCGTGACTCAATGTCCTCGGGGAACGGTTCATACTCGGCCGGCCGATCCTCTCCATATCCGATTTTCTTGAGCCGATCCGGGGCAATGCCGCCATCATTGATGAGGTATTGCCTGACCGCGGTTGCTCTTCTTTCGCTCAGCTTTTGGTTATATTCGTCGGCGCCGCTGGCGGAGGCATATCCGGCAATCAGGAAACGAAGAATCGGGTTGTCTTTCAGCGTCTGGATGTTTTGATTCATGATCGCCTGCCCTTGCGGAGTAAGGCTCGAACTATCGTGGGCGAAATGAGCATCATCAAGCTCGATGAGCACTACCGGCGCCGTGGTAAAGCTCCAGGCGCAACTGGTATGCAGGACCTTGCCTTCATTGGTAATCGCGGCGGAATAGGTGGTATTGGGGGCAAAAGGGGCGTCCGGTGAAAAGGTGATCATTTTGGCGTCCACATCATTGGTGACTTTTCCGTTGACGTTGGAATGGTCCGATCGGGTTAGAATAAAGAGTCCTTTGGGCATGGGCGCACTGAAGCTTGCGGTGATATTCTTGGCGACGGACACATCGACGGCGCCATTGTTGGGGCTGACGAAACATTTTGTGATGGCGGGCGGCGGCGGGTCCGAGGCCGCACCCGCTTCGCCATTTCGGCCATTCCACTCGCACCCGGCGGCCACAAAAACGGCCCAGAGCGCCACCGTCGCTAAAATCGCATAGTTTCTAAATGATCTCATTTTTAATGGCCTCATTTATTTCTCTCCTCTTTTTTTCTTTGTAATTTGCTTTGCATTAAATTAACCTGTTCCCCTTTCCAGGACCTCAAAATCAGTGGTTCGAATTACCCGCCGTCTTATTCAAGAATGACGGTAAACAATACTCTCCGGTTGGCCTGGGCGGCCCGTGACTCGATGTTCTCGGGGTCCCGCTCAATCACAAAATCCAACTCCTTGTCGGTGGATAAAACGATAGATGCCATGGCCGAATGCTCATCTTTGTCGCCGGGGATAATGACCCCTTTAAGTAGTAATTCTTTTCCCCTTAATCCCGCTTCCAGTATCTTATGCTTATCGTTGTTCATCGATCTTTTTCGTTGTCCTTAGTTATTACTATTCATACATCATGCCAATTATCTAAGTACCTGATATTTAAACATTAACTGAACACCATGGACCATGTCTTGGAACCAGGAATTCCGATTTACCCATGCGTTGCGGTTCTCAAAGGGGGTGTTAAAGATGGAAAAGGCAAAGTTTGCCAATACCGCGCCTTCCCGAGTTCATCTCCGACAGGGGAAAGGGCCTGAATCATTTAACATATTACTCAAACTTAAATGGAAAAATCAGCAGAGGCATGAAAAGAATTGGAAAGGCTGAACGAGAGGTTTTGAACCTTAGAGTTCCGATTCTTTCTTTGTGCTCTTACGACGGGTGGATTTGTATTCGGTTTTATCTATTTTATCGGGGATTACTCCATCGAGGGGCATGAAGATTCCGTGGCGATGTTTTTAACGTGCCGCATAACCAGTCAAAAAGGCCGGAGACCAACAATAATGTTAGCCCCGGCCTTTTTGGTCTGTGTTCATGCTATTGTTCGCAATCTTTCAATTCTCATTCTTAAATCTGGCTTACTTTTTGGTTTTTTCCTTGATTCCTTTCCTTCCTCCTGTCATTGGACCTTGACCAGGGCTATTGCCCTTACCCTTACCCTTACCTTTACCATGACCGTCTTTCGGTCCCTGACCTTTTGGTCCAGTTCCATCTTTATCTGGCATATTAATCACCTCCTTCCTGCTGGCGAACGATAGCGACCGCTAATTTGTCGTCGCCTGAATCCGCCTTATTGGCTGATCTTACCTTTCTATCGTGGTTTACCTTGGTCCGCTACAGCCTTCGTTGCTTGCGCCACAGATTCTGAATTCCCCAAATAGTAATGTTTGATAGGCCGCAGTTCCTTATCCAGCTCATACACCAGCGGTATTCCAGTAGGAATATTCAGAGTAACAATGTCTTCGTCTAAAACATTGTCGAGATACTTCACCAGTGAACGTAGACTATTGCCGTGAGCTACGATGATCGCTCTCTTCCCCGCTTTTACGGCAGGTGCAATAGATCCGTGCCAATAGGGCAAAAAGCGCTCGGTCGTGTCTCTTAAACATTCTGTTACTGGCAAATCGCGAACATCCAATTCCTGATAACGCGGATCATGGACCGGATATCGTTCATCCGTTTTCGCCAAAGCCGGGGGCGCTATATCATAGCTTCTGCGCCAAAGGAATACCTGATCCTTCCCAAAGCACTTTGCGGTCTCCGCCTTGTTCAAGCCTTGCAGAGCCCCATAGTGCCGCTCATTCAGCCGCCACGAACGCTCGACAGGAATCCACATTGGGTCAAGTTCATCCAGCACAATCCAAAGTGTGCGTATGGCGCGTTTCAGCACTGAGGTATAGGCTATATCGAAGTAGTAGCCTTCAGATTTGAGCGTCTTGCCAGCTTCTCGAGCTTCGATCCTGCCATGACCAGAAAGATCGACATCCGTCCACCCCGAAAAACGATTTTCCTTATTCCACAGGCTTTCACCGTGCCGCAAGAGAACCACTTGACGGAGATCGCATTTCGCTTTATCTTTCATCAGGGTATCTCCCGGTTTTGAGTTCTGCCACTTTCACAAGCAGGCCAAGCTTCGAGCGCTTCATGCACGCGCACCAAAGGGAAAATGAAGCCCCCAGATGATGTCGGGCCTGGAGAACCAACCGGTGCCAATGCCGACGTAAGGCTCCACCAACGCGTTATCGAGTTCCACGTGTTTCTTAACAAGAGCCCCGTCCATGAGCACCGACTTTAGCACCACGGCGCCTTCCTCAATCCGCACATCCGGACCTATGATCGAGTCCTCGATGACGGCCCCTGCAATCCGGGCCGAGGACGAAATCATGGAATTTTTTATGCGCTGGTGGCCGTTAACGTAATCGCGGACGATTTGCTCTTGGGAGAAGGGGATGCGCTTTAGCCCGGACAAGTTGTCGAAATTAAGCTCTTGGCCGTGCCCGTTCAAGACTTCCATGCTTGTCTCCATGTAAGCCCGAAGTTCCCCGATGTCGCGCCAATAGACCTGGCCGCCGTTTTCGTTCTTACAAGAAAAAGCCCACGCCTCTCCTTGCCTAGCCAGCCTCGGCATTATGTCCTTGCCGAAATCATGCGAGCTCTCGCTCCGATTTTCATCGAGACAGTCGAGGAGAAAGCGGGTGGTGAAAACATAGATGCCCATGGAGGCGAGCGGATTTTTATCCGGGGGGACGACCGCATCGAGGCTTTGGGGTTTTTCGTGAAAGCTCTCGATCTTCCCGTCCTCCCGAACCTTGACGATTCCGAAGCGGTGAGACTCGTCTCTTTCGCATTCGACCGCTCCGACCGTTACCGCGCCTCCATGGGCCTGGTGGAATTCGATCATGGGGTTGTAATTCATCTTGTAGACGTGGTCTGCGGCCAGGACCACGGTGTATCGCGGAAGCCGCTCCCTCCTAGATAAAACCTGCCACACCGCGTTCGAAGTGCCCATGTATCTCCCCAGCGGAGATTTGTCGGAGGGCATGATTTCCAGGCGTCTGCCTATCGCCTCATACGATCCTTTCCAATTGACGCGAAGGAAGTTGTCCAAAATGTCCGAAAGGTACTGGGTAAGCACTAGGCAATCCCCTCCCATCGAGGCTTGGCAGTTGTAGAGGGTGAAGTCAATGATCCTTCCCGAAGCCCCGAACCGGACCAGGGGCTTGGGCCGATTCGAGGTCAAGGGCATGAGCCGCTCTCCACGGCCGCCCGCAAGCAGACAGTACAGTATGTCAGGCATGCCATTCCTCTTTTGCCCATGGAAAAGCAGCCGGACATGCCTATGCCGCGGTCAGGGCTTTCCTGTTCACTATTGGTATCGATCACGGCGGCGGCGGAATACGCATCCAACTCACCGGCCACGACAATCCCCTTGAGTAATACTTCTCCTACGCGTAATCCCGGTCTCTCAATATGGTTACTGGTTTTATTCATCGTTATTTTCCTGTAGTCCATCAGCCCGACATAACAACACTCCAGCCGCCCGCTGTCCAGTTTATTAAGGATCTTGAGGCCGACCAGAAATTGGTAGGGGTCAGCGGAGGGCTGCGGGCGGGCAACGCACCAGTACACTTGAATCGGAACTTGTTCCATTTCGCATGAACTGGGCAACGACCCCTTTAAGTAGTAATTCTTTTCCCCTTAATCCCGCCACCAGTATCTTATGCTTATCGTTGTCCCTGGTTATTACTATTCATACATCATGCCAATTGTCTAAGTGCCTGATATTTAGACATTCACTGAAAACCATGGGCCATATCTTGGAACGAGGAATTCCGATTTTTGCGTGTGTTGTGGTCCCCATAGGTGGTGAGAAATATGGAACCGGAAAGGCTTGTCGGCGCCGCGCCTTCCCGAGTTCATCTCCGACAGGGGAAAGGGCCTGAATCATTTAACATATTATTCGGTTTGAATTGGAGGAATCAGGAGAGGGACGTATAAAGGATTGAAAATTGCGAACGAAGGGTTTGGACCTCAAAGTTCCGATTCTTTCTTCTTAACCTTGCGGCTGGAGGGTTTATATTTGGCTTTATCTATTTTATATTTTGTCAACAGCTTATTCAGTTGGCGGACCCCGATCCCCGCCGTGGACGCGGTCTCGTCGATTTTTCCTTTGTATTCGGCCAACAGTTGCTTCAGGTATTGGCGTCGGACGCTGTCGATCGCATCCTGGGTGACTGTGGCCAGGGGAAGCGAGGTGTTGAGGTGGATTTGAGCCGTACTGCCCCCTGAAAAGAGTTCGGACGGAAAGCTCTCCGGGGTGAGTTCGCTGGACTGCTCCACAATATGTGCCCTCTCGATCAGGTTCTCCAACTCGCGGATGTTGCCGGGCCAGTGGTATCTTAGCAGGGCTTCCATGACGCTTGGATGGATCGAAAGAATTTTCTTGCTGTGTTCGCGATTGCACTTGTCCAGGAACTCCCGCACCAAAATCTCGATGTCCTCGACCCGCTCCCGCAGAGGCGGGACCTCGATGGGGAAAACGTTCAAGCGGTAATAAAGGTCCTCCCTAAAACTACCATCGTTGATCGCGGCCTGCAGGTCGAGATTGGACGCGGCGATGACGCGCACGTCCGCTATAATCGTCGTTTCCCCACCGACGCGGGAATAGATTTTTTCCTGCAATACCTGCAAGAGCTTAACCTGGATGGACTGGGCTACGGTCCCGACCTCGTCGAGAAAAATCGTTCCGCCCTGGGCGATTTCGAACTTGCCCAGTTTCCTGGAGATCGCGCCGGTGAAGGCTCCTTTCTCATGGCCGAACAGTTCGCTCTCGACCAGGGTCTCGGGGATGGCGCCGCAATGGATGCTAATGAATTGATTGTCGCTGCGGCTGCTGTGCCGATGGATGAGCTTGGCCATGACCCCTTTGCCCGTCCCGGTCTCTCCGGTCAAAAGGACGGTGGTCAAGGTCGGGGCCACCGACCGGATCTGGTCGATGACTTTTTGCATCACAGGGCTTTGGGTGCGGACAATGGCGCCGGATTCGTCTTTCCAGAACTGGTCGCGAAGGTACTCCAGTTCCGAATAAGTTCTAATGGTCTTCGTCATGTTCTCCATTACCAGGCGCACTTCTTCCTGATCGATCGGAGAAATGAGGTAATCGTTGGCGCCTTCCTTCACTGCCTGAACAAGTTCACGGACGTTGTTCTGAGGCGACATTACTATGATCGGAGTCAGGGGAAAGACTTTCTTAAACGGTTGGAAGGCCTTGTTGTAATCGACCTTGGAGCTGGACTGGCCAGGCGTAGCCAAAATAGTTAGATCAATGAAAATGATTGAACACTGCCGTTTGAGAAACTTGGCTAGACCTGATTTCCGGTCTCCTGCTATCTCAAAGATATACTCTTCTTCTCCCAAATATCTCTGGAGAGAGGAGGCCATGGCATCATCTTTGGTGACGATAAGAATAGTGTTCATCTAAAAGTGGACAATATCACACATCCGAACTTAATACCACCAATAAACGAACAGACTTTCGTTAAATTGGAATTCCAAGTTCCAATAGATAGCGCCGCTACATATTTTATAATTAAATATCAGATAGTTAGATAGCTGGCATTAACAATGGCCAGCACGTGCGTTCCCATTGTCAAAAAAGTGCTCTAATTTGGTAGAGTACCGAATGGTATAGCCATCGCAAATTCCATTTAACTCACCTTATTCAAGGTCATGCAGTAAAAGCATGATTTTGCTTGCCGGTCGTTGGCAATGACACTATATGTATGACGTAATTATGTGGCATCCCGCCCTTCATAAGATTTTCAGTAGCTTGATCCATTGATCGCCTACCATCGCTGTATGCCCGCTGTAATGGAACTAGCCCTAAAGTTCTTTTTCATCGAGTTCCCTTATTTTGTCGAGGATACTTTTCGCCGATCCCTCGTCCGCGATTTCGAAAATTCCGTTCATGCGGTACTCTTGTTTTGTGTCAACGATCAGAATTCCTTAACAAACCCCTGAGAATGGTTAAACACCACGGACCACCTCGAACTAAACCAGTGGGATATTTCCATCTTTCTCATAACGATTTCAACCTGGCCAGCTTCATATCGGCAAGAGCCTTGTCGAATTCCTTCCAGTCATAATGTCCTGCCTCAGTTGAAAATGGAGAACGCCTCCGCGAGGATAGTTATATCGAGAAGGAGGCGGGACGATGGAAGGGAGACGAAGAAGATTTACGGCGGAGGAGAAGGTTCGGGTGCTGAGGCGGCACCTGGTTGACAAGGTGGCAGTGTCGGAGCTTTGCGAGCAGGAGCGGATTCAGCCGACCCAGTTCTACAACTGGCAGAAGCAGTTCTTTGAAAACGGCGCGGCGGCCTTCGAACGGCAGCCCTCCCGGCCGGAGCGGCGCGAGGCAGAGCGGATCGAGGCGCTGGAAGCCAAGCTTCGGAAGAAGGACGAGGTGATTTCAGAGCTGATGGAGGACCACGTCAAGTTAAAAAAAGAGCTTGGGGACCTCTGAGGGCCGCATGGGTCCCCCCCGACACGCGGGACGAGGTGGTTGACTACGTCGGCTACTGGCTTTCCCGCGCGGAGCTTCCGGCGGCCCGTCTGATCGATTGGCTGGGGATATCGAGCTCGAAGTACTACGACTGGAAGAAGCGCTACGGCCTGGCCAACGAGCACAACGGCAAGGTCCCTCGGGACCATTGGCTTTTGGATTGGGAGAAGCAGGCGATCATCCGCTATCATTTCGATCACCCGCTGGAGGGTTACCGCCGGCTGGCGTTCATGATGCTTGATGAGAATCTGGTATGCGTGTCTCCGGCGAGCGTTTACCGGGTGCTGTCGGAAGCGGGTTTGCTGGGTCGGTTTTCGGGCCAGCCGTCGCTGAAGGGCACGGGTTTCGAGCAGCCCGAAAGGCCGCATGAACACTGGCACATTGACGTGAGCCACATCAATATTTGCGGGACGTTTTATTACCTGTTCAGCGTGATTGACGGCCAAAGCCGCTACCTGGTCCACTGGGACATTCGAGAGAGCATGAAGGAGTGGGAGGTTGAAGTGATCCTGGAGCGGGCGAAGGAGAAGTATCCGGCTGCTCGGCCTCGCATCATCTCGGACAATGGGCCGCAGTTCATCGCCCGGGATTTCAAGGAGTTCATCCGAGTGAGCGGGATGACGCATGTTCGGACCTCGCCGTACTATCCGCAAAGCAACGGCAAGAAGGAGCGGTGGTATCAAACGCTGAAGAAGGAATGCATCCGTCCGAAGACGCCGCTTAGTTTGGATGAGGCCAAACGGATCGTGGGCGAGTATGTGGAGCATTACAACAACGTGCGGTTGCACAGCGCGATCGGTTACATTGCGCCGGCGGACAAACTGGCTGGCCGGGAGGCGGAGATTTGGGCGGCTCGGGACCTGAAGCTGGAAGCGGCGCGGGAAGAGCGGAAGCGGCGGCGGATGGTCGAACGCGGCGGGCTTGACATGGCGTTGGCGGTTGGAGTAGCCTGAGCTTGCCGGGTGAAACAGAGGCGGGCACTGCTGGAGAGCAACCCGCCGAGGGATAGCCCGGCGGGGCTCATCGCGTTGATGAGAGGGCGTTGGGGAACACCCTCAGCGCCCGGCCTAAACTCATCAAACGATAGACCCCCAATGCCTTCTTAAAACTCCCGCCCGAAGGGCGGAATCTTGAGGGTGAGTGCGAAGGCCGTACTCACTTAGCAAAAGCGGGGGTACTCCATTTCCCGCTGAACCAGGACAATAAGAGCGAAGTCGATCACAGCATCAATCCTCGCCCATCAATAAGCATCATCCAACTTCTGGCCTTCACGTATCTGGTCAAAAAACGGTGTGCTCCGTTGCTCCACGCATATGGCGGAATATAGATACATCGCAGCCGACCATGACTGCCAATCGACTCCGCGAGGAGCACCGTCCTGCGCCCGAAACCACTCGTTAAAGCCGAATTCGACCTCTGCTTCGCGTGCGGGGCGCACCAGATCGGTCAAGGCCATAAGCTTCTTCTCCGCCAGGCGGAACCTTCCAGTGGCCACGATCGCGGCCACGTAGAAGCCGCAGACAAAGGGCCAGATTCCACCATTATGGTATTCCCCAGGCATATTGTACCGTTTGTATCTAGGTCGCCAATCTGGATCCTCGGGCTGAATGTACGGGAAGTAGTTGGGGGGAAGGTCCAACGCCAAAAGGCCCTGTTTCCGTAGGCTCTTGGACTCGCGTTCGATCCATGAAACAATGGACTTGGACCGCGAGGGGGAAGCCAGGCCGCTCAATACCGCCAAGCTGTTCCCTAATAGATCGAACCGTTCATCGCTTAAGACCTTGTATGACCACGTTGCGAAGTAAGGCTTGTGCGGCAGAGATAACCCCTCATGGACGTGCCGGTTCTGGACTTCCCCCCGGATGGTGAAACGGCCCATTTGATTTTCCAGGCGGTTGGCTTTTTCATGTTCGCCGAATAGACGGAGATAACTGTACACGATCGTGTTCACAAACAGCCCGTGACCCAAGACCCACTGTTCATCGCGCCAGTCGCTGGTCGGCAGTTGCTGCACGATAACCCTGTCCGTTGGACTCTGATATTCCATCCAGGTCATCGACTTTTTTAGGGCGTCCTCAAGGAAATCATTTTCTCCAGTCGCCTTTTGAAAAATGCCTACGCTCAGAATGAATAGAGGAGTGGTGTCGCTGGCTCCGCGATCATCTCTGTCGTGTACCAATCCAGGAATATGTCCCAACCGACTCTGGTTTTTGGCAAGGGTCAGCAGTACTCGCCGCAGACTTTTGATGAGCTTCTGGTTTCCACACGCCAGGAACCCGAGCCCGCATATCATGAGATCACGGGTGTAGGGCTCTGGATATCCGAATCCGGCAGTTCTTGGAAGTGAACGATAGGGTCCGCGTGAATTTTTGAGCAGAACTTCCAGGGCCGCTTGCTTAGCTTGTTCCACCCGGGCTTTGTTTTTAGCATTCATTTTATGATATTCCAAGCCTCTCTGAAATTATCTGCAGGAATCTTTTGGCCACCAATCTGTAATCATAATTCTCAACCACTCTCTTCCTGCCTGCTTCTCCCAAGTTTCTTCGCAATTCTGGTTTTTCCATCAAATCAATCAGGTATTTTGCTATATCATAAACACTAGCCCGATATTCGACCGTACGGGGAGTTTGAAATACCACACGATGACCTTTTTCCCAGCCCGACTCTTCTCCAACCACCGTTTCCCTGCTGACAACCTCCGTGGCAACGGAGGCCAGCAAGGCGGTTTCTCCATGCACCAGCGTGTCCATCATGGCCATGGCATTCATGCTGAGGACCGGTTTGCAGCAAGCTCCGGCCTCCACTTGGGGCATGCCGAATCCTTCCAGGCGTGATGGCGCGGCGTAAATGTCACACGCATTTATCAGATAGGGTATGAAGTTCCTGGACACAACATTGGCAACATATACAACATTTTTATCAATTCCCAGAGAACTCGCCAGTTTAAGATCGATCAGGTTCTGTTCAATCGTTCGCGGCTGGGGCCACACCTTGCAGATGTATTTCCAGGCCGGGGCTTTGGCGTGAATGGTTGCAAGGCCCTGCATCACTTCCTGGGCTCCCTTGGAGGCGGCATCACCACCAATGGTGAGGATTATAATGTCGTCAGGCGAAACTCCCAGCGCTTCGCGAATGCAGGATACTCGGGGATCGCTCTTGTCACGCGGCTTGAACGAATCAGTGTCAACGCCTACCGGCAGAACATCGATATTCTCGCCGTTGATCCCGTCCCGGATATATACATCCTTTACCCAATTGGAAGTGACTAGAATAAGGGGCAGATCGTTCAAAATTTCCTGAAAGTTGGCAATATAACCGTCGGCCACAAGCCAGGGCACGGCCTGGATCCCGTATTGTTGGGGATGAAGGACTAGATGGGGCAAATGTCCCCAGTAACCCACTCCGACCACAATGTCCGGCTTGAACCAGCGGTAGTACCATTCCTTTTCCTGGGGAGATTCAAAGTTGACAGCATGGGCTTCAACTCCCAGTTCCAGAAGCCCCCTGTAGAGTAAATCTCCCTGGGTGGCCAACCCTCCCGGAGACGCCGGATAATCGTAGAGAACCAGTACCTTCATGACCTCCTCCAGTGATTATTTATATTTAGACCTATTGCAGGACTCAAGCCACCTATCATATTCAGCGAAAGAAGAAAATCGCCAGAACGACTCCTGTTTCTGTGCTGCTAGAGATTCGTAGGAGTCAGGAGAAAAACCATAGATGTTAATGACTATTCTGCGTTTCTTCGCTAATATTTCTTCCGGCAGCCCGAATGTGCCGTGAGCGTTTTCGATCGGGAGGGGCGGATCGTCTTTTCCTCCCATTCCATTGTCGCAGTAAGCGAACATCCACAATTCGGAGACGCGCACGGACTGTTTTTTCCATAGCGCGGCAACCGCAGCGCCTGTTTCTTCGTGCCTGAGGTGTCTCGTATATTCTCCGAACGGGCTGTGTGTGACAATAAGATCAAAACTTTTCGAGGGCAAAAGAGAAATTATCGCATTCTGGACATGCGCCTGGGAAAGAGGAGTCTGGTCAGGACGATCGTCCAGGTCCCCGATTATCGCAGTCGCCCCAAGCTCATTAGCGGCTTGCTGAAATTTAGGGCTCCTTTCCGGATCGCTGCCGCGGCAGAGCGAGACCACCGTCCAGCGCCATTGCTTGCGCATGATGATCAAGCCCCCGGACCAGATGGTCTCGTCGTCGGGGTGCGCCACCACAACACAACCGGATAGAGAGTTTTGCTGTTTCATGCAACCTTTCGTTGTTTCAAGTCTCTGTTGTTACAAGCGACCCCGGCGAAGAGTAAATAATGAACTTTTCACATTTTTCTTCCCGCAAAGGAGCAAGATGTAAAGCCCCCGACCGTCAGTGTGCCGGGCGCATGCAGTTGATTAAATCACTTACATTAACGGTTGCTATTTCAGATACGCTATCAGCAGTGGCGTAGGGAATAACCAACTTGTTATTGTGGATGATTGCTCCGCAGGTATAAACAACATTGGGGACATAGCCCTCGCGCGTATCCTCATGCGGCGAAATAAGGGGCTCGTCCAGGCGCGCAATGATTTTTCTCGGGTTTTCAAGATCAAGCAGCATGGCGCCAATGCAATACTGGCGCATGGGGCCGACCCCGTGGGTGAGCACTATCCATCCTTCATCTGTTTCCAGGGGCGAGCCGCAGTTGCCGATTTGGATAAACTCCCAGGGATGTTCGGGTTCCTGGAAGATTTCCGACTCCTGCCAGAAATAGATATTGTCTGAGAACATGATATGATTGTTTTCACCGTCCTGGCGAGAGAGCATGACGTATTGACCGTCTATTTTCCTGGGAAAAAGGGCCATCCCCTTGTTTTGTACAGCCTCGCCGTTGAGAGTTGTAACCTTGAATTTGATAAAGTTACTTGTTTCAATCAACTGTGGGAGAATATTAATATCGTTATAGGCCGTATAGGTCGCATAATAGGAAAACTCGCCGTTATCATCGATAAATTTCACGAAGCGGGCGTCTTCAATTCCCCGACTTTCATTTTTTGAAACGGGAAAGATGACCCGTTCGGATATCAGGCTGTCGGGTTCGAAATCCATACTGTAATTGGATTTCGCAAGCCAGAAAATGAGTTCGAAGGTTTCTATCGATATCGGCTCGGCGAAAACTAATTTAGCGCGAATCTTCGCGCTTATTTCTTTCAGTTCATTATAGGTGAAATAGTCCGGCAAATGGTCAAGAAGATTAGACGCCATCTCATTGTCCGCTTCCATTTCATTTAGCTTCAATAGAAAAGAATGCTTGTCGTAAACTGGTTTAATATGCTCTCGCGGGGTCTCGACATATTCGCTGATCGGGTCGAAAATAAAAGTGTTGAATTTATCAATTATTCCGCTGCGAAACACGATCGAGGAAACGTGTCCTTCGCCGGTTGCCCTAAGGCTCATGATAAATCGAAGGCTGCCTTCGGGCAGGCCGCCTTGGTCGGGGTGGGGAACGATTGAAGGGTTAAAAAGCGCCGCTGATTCAATGGAATACTCAGAAGTGAAATAGGCCCCGATTAGCGCCCTTTTGGTTTCACTTAGTACGGCGCCGGGCGGGACTAATGCCAACACCTTTTTCAGGTTGTGCTCAAAAATTCCCATTAGGTCCTTGTGCCGTTCACAAAAAATAAGTAAAACTTGCGACAGAATATTTTCGGCTTTTTCTTCAGGCAGGTCTAATACGCGCTGAATGATGTTGCATATGCGATTTTTACCACCTGCATTATAGTACCTGGTAATGACGCGTGAACTGTCGCCTTTGATTCTTTTCTTTTTGCGTTTTACTTTTGGACAAGATAATTTATTTTGTGTCATAAGACATGACTCCTCAATTGATGCAACAATTCATGATGACCCTGAGGTCTCCACTCTTATCGTTTGGTCTTTCCAATGACCGTTTCATAGACCTGAACATACTCGTCAACCATCCGGTCGACGGTGAAATGCCGTTCAACGTGTCGACGGCAGCCCGCTCGGTCAAGATCATTGACGCGCGCCACGGCTTTGACGGCTTCGTCCACTGTTTCAACGAGAAAACCGTTCTTTCCGTTTTCGATCAACTCGGGCATGCTGCCACGGTTAAAGGCGACCACTGGGGTACCGCATGCCATGGCCTCGATGACAGACAAGCCGAAAGGCTCGTTGAAGTTGATGGGATGCAAAAGAGCGCAGGACTTGCCCAGCAACTGGTTGCGCTCAGCCGGACCCACACTGCCGACATAGTTCGCCGGATCGGCATCCAAGTATGGTTTGACGTAACTTTGATAATACTCCTGGTCCTGGATGATTCCAGCCATGATCAATTTCTTATTGCAGGCTCTGGCGATTTCAAGGGCCTCGCGAGCACCCTTGTCATGGTGGATCCTTCCAAAAAAGATCAGATAGTCGTCAGGCTCCGAATTAAAATCGAACTGTTTGAGATCGATCCCATGATGGATGGTTTTTATATAGTCAAGATCCAGGCAACGGTCGGCGTCGCTGATGGAAACATAGAAAGCTTTATTGTTGTATTTTTTATAAACCGGCAAGATCCTAGGCGAGGAGAACCCATGAATTGTGTTAATGATCGGGGTTGTGACCAGGCCGGAATAGGTCAAGGGCAGGAAGTCAAAATTGTTGTGAATAACATCGAAATTCTGGGCACGCTCAAACAATTCCGAAATGTGCAGGCACTCCCATACCTTTGGATCCAGGGATGGATCTTCTTCATATCCTTGCGGGCAGACAGCATGCAGTTTGCCGCTTGTCTCCGAATCACCGGTTGCAAAAAGGGTGACGTCATAGCCCCTCGAAACCAGTCCCTCGGTCAGAAGTGATACCACGGCTTCCCACGGACCGTAGTGTCGTGGTGGCGTGCGCCAGGCGATCGGCGAGAGCATGGCAATGCGCATGACCGCTCCCTTATCCTAAGCGCTTGCAGGGGACGGCGGTTGTTTTAATACTTCATCATCGTAAAGCTTTTGCAGCGTCATCAGCGAAAGCAGCCATGCAAGCGTGGACTCAGCGCCTTCGTTCTGGTTGACGCCATCAGCCGTCAGCCCGTCACGGCAGCCACCGGTCTTGGGATCATAGAGCGGAATGTTGAGGTCGTTCTGTCCGAGAAACCAGTTAAAACACATGACCGCGTTTTCGATCCATGTTTTATCCCGGGTTATGTTGTAGGCTTCCACACAGGCTTCGATTATGGCATTGGCCTCAATGGGCTGCTGGTCGAAACGGGTCTTGGCGCCTCCTTGTTCATACCATCCGTTGCTGCCTACGGGCGCAAAGTGACCGTTTTCGGTTTGGGTGCTGATAAGCCACGTGAGAGATTGGAGTCCCACATCTATCATGTCCTTTTGTTGCATCCAGTGGCCGGATAGCAGCAGGGCATGGGGCAGTTTGCCATTGGCATAGTTCAAAGAGTTTTCAAGCCAGGGCCAACCGTCTGTTTCATTCTTTGTAAACTGATCAAAAAGTTTTTTTGCGAGAACTTCCTGGATCCTGCGCACCTCACTGTCGCCGGAAAATTTTTCCAGGTATGCATGAATTCCCACCAGGGCAAAGGCGATGGCCCGGGGTGAATTAAAGTGCTCGACGGCTTTGAGCGTCTGGTTGAAGAGCGTCGCGCTGATAGCGAAATGTTCGGGGTTGCCGAGAAAACCCAAAGAGACGCCCAGGCACCAGAGTGTACGGGCGTGAGCATCTTCAGATCCCACCTCCGTAGTCCACTGACGCGGATAGGTCATAAAATCGCGAAACCGCCCATTTTCGATATTGAATGCGTACATCAGAAAACCGAGATACCGGCTGTAGAGGGAATCGAAAAAAACGCTTTCCTCGAGCAGGTATTTGCGGCCCATGGCCGCGACCATCAGCGCTCTGGCATTGTCGTCTACACAGTAGCCGTAGAGACGATTGGGGATGGTATAGGTGGCATGCTGCAATATACCCGTGTCGTCGGTAAGCGTTTTCAGGTGATTAAAATTAAGCTCCGGAAGCTCGAACTTGGTGATGGATTCAATGTTTTCATCATATGAGTGTCGAGGACGAGGATGCCGGGAGCGGCTGATCTGGACCTTGCTGAAAACTTCGAGATATCTTCGGGATACCTCCTTCCAGATTGCCTCTCGACAAAATGTATAGGCCTTTTTGCGCATCTTTTGCAGTTTGACGTCGTTGTCCAGCAGGTCGTTGATTTGTTCAGCCATGGCGTCAGGGTTATTGAAGGGAACGATTATTCCCCTTCCTTCGGCAAGCATCTCGGCCGCATACCAATAGGGGGTCGAAATGACCGCTTTGCCCGTACCCATGGCATAGGCGAGCGTCCCGGAAGTGATCTGGGCTTCCTCAAGATAAGGAGTCAAGTATAAATCGGCGGTGCCGAGAAACTCGCATAATTCTTTCAACTCTACAAAACGGTTTTGAAAAACCACGTGGTCGCTAATGTTGAGTTGGCGCACGAGTTGTTGCAGACTCAGACGGTATTCCTCACCGTGATGTTTAAAAATGTGCGGGTGGGTCGCTCCCAGGAGAATATAGGCAACGTCTGGATGTTTTTTGATGACTGCCGGAAGCGCTTTCAGGACGGTTTCAATGCCCTTATTGGGGGAGAGCAAACCGAAAGTAAGAAGCACTTTTTTGCCTTCCATGCCGAATTGGTCTTTGTAAAAGCTGGGATCAATAAAAGGCGTATCTGGAATACCGTGATGGATAAAAACTATTTTCTCTTCCGGTACGGAATAGACATCCTGGAGGAGTTCAAAGGCCTTTCGGCTCATCACAACCAGTTTTTCAGACAGATTAGACAGCTTGCGCATGACTTCGCGATATTCGGGATCGGGGTCTTTCAAAACCGTATGCAGCGTTGTTACCACCGGCATGCGAAGATCTGCAAGCAATTTTAAGATATGGCTGCCGGCCGGGCCCCCGAAAATACCGTATTCATGCTGCACGCAGACAATGTCCGCATTGCTGATATTGAGATACTCCGATGCGACACTATAATCGGAAAGTTTTTTTTGGTTGATCTCAAATCGAACTTTTTCCGGATAGGCATACCCCTCAGGTATGTCATTCATGGCCATCGCCCAGCAGTTAATATCAGGGGCCTCTTTCGACAAAGCCTCAACCAGATCAGTGGTGAATGTAGCAATGCCGCACCGCCTGGGTAAGTAGTTGCCGATTACGGCAACCGAGTCAATCCCTTCAAAATACCGAACAAGAGCATTCATACCTACTCCTCAAGGGCTATTTAAGAGGACACCAGCTCTCTAAAACACTTCCCAAACAACTAATTATGCTTACTTATTAATAAACTGACAGGCCATCCGTCATTTCAAGACAAAGCGTCTAGTCCTTTGGTCCTTCGGTTCATAGGTCTCGATCTTTTGATCTTCGAAACGGATGGCCAGTGCGTGAGGATTATTCCAATCCCCGCCGGTTCTCGACTGCGGCTCCGCCTGGGCCCGGGTTTCCTTCTGCAAGACGACGATCGCCGACTCAATATGACTCACTAGAGCCGGCGTCGAAAAGGGCTTGGGCAAAAACGAGTATCCCCCTCGATCAATGACTGCTTGACTCAGGATAACTGGGTCATCCCCGGAAATTACAATAACCGGCAGTTTGGGGCGAAGACGACTGAACTCGCTCAACAAGTCCAGGCCTCTGCCGTCGTGAAGACCCACGTCCAGTATCGCGGCATCGGGAATATATTGGTTGTATATTCTGCGCGCTTCCGCCAGTGAGTGGGCGAGCATGAACCTCCACTGGGGTCGGATTTCATTCATATACCGAGTGGCGGTCTTGACCAGGTCGATGTTGTCATCCAAAAATAGCAGCTTCGTGGGCATGATAGTTACTCCTTCCTGTGTTGAGGGCATTTCCCGCGCCTGACCGAATGCTCATCTTTGTCTCCAGGGATAACGACCCCTTTAAGTAGTAATTCTTTTCCCCTTAATCCCGTCACCAGTATCTTATGCTTATCGTTGTCCCTGGTAATTATTATTCATACATCATGCCAATTGTCTAAGTACCTGATATTTTGTCATTCACTAACACCATGGGCCATGTCTTGGAACGAGGAATTCCGATTTTTGCGTGTGTTGCGGTTTCCAAAGGTGGTGAGAAAAATGGATAGGGGAAAGTTTGCCTGTACCGCGCCTTCCCGAGTTTATCCCCGGCAGGCGGAAATGATTGAAAAAGTTAGCATTATATTCTGTCTTAATCCGTGGAATCAGGAGAGGGACGTATAAAGGATTGAAAATTGCGAACGAAGGGTTTGGACCTCAAAGTTCCGATTCTTTCTTCTTAACCTTGCGGCCGGAGGGTTTATATTTGGCTTTATCTATCTTATGAGCCTCTTGCAAAAGTCTCAGTGATGATGATTTTTCCAAAAAATAAGCCGACTCTTCGTGGTAAAATATTTGGTGCAAGCCAAAATATCGACCACGGGAGCGGCTTAATGAATAAGATATCACAAGTATGGGGCCACATTCAATCCTCTTTGTTTCCTTTTCTCGAGGAAGAGCTCGACCCTCTGACCGAGAAGCAAAAAAAGCTCGTGGCGATCCTCGAGATGATCCGCATCGAGGACTTCCTGCCCCCTCGCTGGTGGCATCGGGGCCGACCGTCCAAGGACCGCGTCGCCTTGGCGAAGGCCTTCGTGGCCAAGACGGTTTACAACTGCTCGGCCACCCGCGAGTTGATGGACCTTCTCGCGTCGACGCCGAACCTCCGCCGCCTTTGCGGCTTCGAGAGCGTACGCGCCATCCCGAGCGAGGCGACCTTCTCCCGCGCCTTCGCCGAGTTCGCCGACAACTCGCTCGCGGCCCGCGCCCACGAGGCCTTGATACGAACGTATCATGGCGAACGTTTGGTCGGCCACATCAGCCGCGACGCCACCGACATCGAGGCCCGCGAGAAGCCCGCTCGCAAAGCCAAGAAGCGGCCCCAGCCGAATCGCAAGCGCGGCCGGCCCCGGAAGGGCGAGGAGCGGCCGGCGCCCGAGCCGACCCGGCTGGAGCGGCAGGAGTCGATGGACCTCGGCGAGATGCTGGCCGATTTGCCCGCGGCTTGCGACTGGGGCGCGAAACAAAAAAACGGTAGAGTATTTCATTGGAAGGGCTACAAGCTGCACGTGGACTGGGCCGACGGCGAGGTCCCGGTGAGCGCGGTTTTAACTTCCGCTTCCGTTCACGACAGCCAGGTCGCGATCCCGCTGGCCGAGATCAGCGCCGAACGGGTGACGAGTTTGTACGACCTGATGGACTCGGCCTACGACGCCGGCCTGATCAAGGCGCACTCGAAATCGCTGGGCCACGTCCCGATCGTGGACCCCAACCCTCGCGGCGGCCGGAAGATCGAGATGGCCCCGGCGGACAAGCGCCGTTACGACGAGCGTTCGACGGCGGAGCGCGGTTTCTCGATGTTGAAGGAGAGCTTCGGCGGAAGGAATGTCCGTGTTCGCGGGCACGGCAAAGTCGAGGCCCACCTTATGTTCGGGCTTTTGGCTTTGGCGGCGGAGCGATTATTGAATTTTCTGATGTAAATGTGGGAGAAAAACCGGTGAATTTGGAGAATTGACGGACGAGCGCGCCCGAATTTTGGGTCCGCTTCGAGGAACGCGGAAAAATTTGGTCGATAACATGCAATCTCGATGAAAACCGTCATGGAGATTCAAGGCGAGGTCCCCGACATGGCGGTCCGAAAGGTTTTTGCAAGAGGCTCTAATATTTTGTCAACAGCTTATTAAGTTGGCGGACCCCAATCCCCGCAGCCAGAGCAGATTCATCGATTCTTCCCTTGTATGCAGAATTGATAAATGTACGGCTTCAACTACTCCGTCTTATCCCCGGAATCAAAATTGAACTGGTGGGAGGTGGCTGTTGCGGCATGGGCGGAACCTTTGGCGCAAGGAGCAAAAACTACGAAACCTCCATGAAAATCGGCGGCCCGGTTTTCGACGAAATCTTAAAAGCAACCCCTGACCTTGTAGTCACTGATTGTCTCGGTTGCAAACTCCAGATTCAGCACGGCACGTCCATTAAAACCACGCATCCGATCTTGATCTTGAAACAGGCTTATGGGCTATAATTAACAAACATGAAAGATAAACAGAAAGGGTCTTCCCAAGAATCTGTGGGTGTTCTTTGACATAGTTTAGTTGAAAAGCACGGTCGTTTCAGGCTAATAGGGTTATGCGAAAACAATCCTGAAGCCTGAAGGAGTCGACCGTGCTTGTAGAGAGTCTTGTACGAGAAACGCTTGGCGTCAAGGATCACAAGGTTAAGAGCGTCAGCGGAGACGCGGCGGGGCTTACGGTTCTTATGGATCGCAAGAAGCTTCGGAAGCTCACCTGCTCTTGTTGCGGCTCTCGATCTTGGGTTTACGACACGCTTGCCGAGAGGACCTGGCGTCATGTTCCGTTGTGGGGCATCCCCGTGACCATCGTTTACAGCCCGCGCCGGGTGAACTGCCCAAATTGCGGCGTCAAGGTCGAGCAGGTCCCGTGGGGAATGGGCAAAAGTCGGCTCTCCCTGCCGCTGATCATCGTGCTCGCCGCCTGGGCCAGGCTCCTGGCCGTCGGCGTCGTGGCCGACCTTTTCGGCTTGAGTTGGTCCACGGTGGGGGCGGCGGTCAAGCACGCGGTGGCTTACGGCCTCGAACACCGCGACGTTTCCGGCGTGCTTTACATCGGGATCGACGAGGTCTCTCGCAAAAAAGGCCACGTCTATCACGCCCAGGTTTACGAGATCGGCAAGAGGCGGCGTCTTTTGTGGTCCGGAGAGGGGCGCAAGAAAGAGACCCTGGAACGTTTTTTCGATGAACTTGGCGAGGAGGGGGTTGCCGCCATCCAGGGCGTCTGTTGCGACATGTGGGCGCCTTACGTGGACGTCATCAAGGAGAAGGCGCCCAAGGCGGTCCTTGTTTTTGACAAATTCCACCTTGTCCGCCACTTGAACGACGCCGTGGACAAGGTGAGAAAAAAGGAAGCCGAGAAGCTCAAGGAAAAGGACCCGGAGCTTTTGAAGGGCACGAAATACATCTGGCTTAAAAACCCCTGGAACCTGACGCCCAAACAGAAACAGCGGCTTGGTTACCTGGAGAGCATGAACCTTAAGATCAACCGCGCTTACCTTCTCAAGGAGAGCTTCCGTGAATTGTGGTCCTATCAGAGCAAGGGTTGGGCCAAGCGTTATTTGGACAAGTGGTTCTGGTGGGCGACCCACTCTCGCCTGGAACCGATGCGTGATTTTGCCTGGCTTCTTCGCCGTCATGAGGAAGACGTCCTTAATTGGTTCAACGTTCCGATCGATAATGGGGCGGTGGAGGCAATGAACAACAACGCCAAGGCCATCAGTCACCGAGCCAGAGGTTACAGGAGCGAAAAATGGTTCACCCTGATACAATTACATTGCCTGGGTCAAATGCCCATGCCGGAATCCACCCACAGATTTGCGTGAGGAGCCAACAGAAAAATCAGGTAGAAGATCTGACAGCCTTCGGCAAAGACGATAAATGCATTGAACATTTCGACGTGGAAATATCAAGTTCAGGCGCTAAAGAAATAATCAGTCTCCCCATAGTCACCGAGTCCCTCGTCGTACTGTCAATTAACGGGCAGGAATTGGTGACCATCCTTTGCACTCCGGCAAATATAGAGGAGTTGATCGCTGGTTTTCTCTGGAATGAAGGGGTCGTGAAAAGCCCGGATGAAATTCAGTCAATCGATGTGTCCGCCGATGGGCAAGTTTCCGTTTCGATCCCCACGGCCAGGATTGATGTAGATTTCAAAAACTACAAGCCCTCCTTTACTTCTGGCTGTGGCAGGGGGACGGTCCTTCACGATTCAACCGATCATAAGAGGCTTAAGCCCAGAGAATTCGACGTTACGATTACAGAAGAGATCATCTATCAGCGGATGATGCAATTACTCCAGGAGGCCCGTTTGTATAACGCCGCTGGTTCAATCCATTGCACCGGCCTGGCGGATATGAAGAAGCTACTCTTCGCCTTCGAAGACATCGGAAGACATAACGCCGCTGATAAAGTGATCGGGAAAATTTTTCTGGATCGTTTGGATGCGAGCAATATGTTGATGCTCACTACCGGCCGCATGTCATCCGAGATCGTAGGTAAGGCCGCCCGTGCGGGAATACCCATACTGGTGTCTCTTTCCGGCCCGACGAATCTCGCGGTGGAGGCCGCATGTTACTACAACATGACAATGATCGGATACGTCAGAAAGACCGTTTTCCGCGTTTATGCACACGCTGAGCGGATTTTGTGATTATGAATGAGATTAATAGCATTCAATCAATTTAAAGGAAAATGAACCATGGGACATCAAGACGCTCCAAATTTTTCGCGAAAACATCCGAGTGATGAAAAGCCTGACCAGGCCATCGCAGACGCTGTGAAAAAATCAGCCAACAAGGACGGCATCTCCTGCGCTTCCGCCTTCAAGATAGTGGCAAACCTTGATGTCAGCGCTGCTGAAGTCGGGAAAACAATCGACCTCCTCGACCTCAAGCTGATGAAATGCCAACTGGGCCTCTTCGGGTACGCTCCTGAAAGGTCAATCCTAAAACCTGTTGAATCAGTCCCCGCCGACCTCGAAAGCGCGATCAAGAACGCCATGAAGGATGGACGACTCTCATGCCTCAGCGCCTGGGAGATTGCTAAGACTATGGATCTAAAAAAGCTGGACGTGGCCTTCGCCGCCGAATCAATGGGTATCAAAATCAAACCCTGCCAACTCGGTGCTTTTTAATTTCCCAGTTTGTCTGGAAGGCCCCACAACGGTTGGGATGTGGTACCTTCCTGTCATTCTTCCTTTGAGATCTGAATAGACACAACAGGAAATGAAGAATCAGACAGGGTCTCGCAAAGGACGTACGATCTTTTCGAGTACCTATCAACCCTCAATCAACAAAAATCTCTTGACACAAATTTCAAGTCTGTGAATAAGCGCGCCGCCTACTTCGCTCCATGCCATCTCAAGGCCCAGGGTGAAAACTTGATATACCTACGTCTCGAACTGCTCCGTCTTATTCCTGAAATGAATGTTGAGTCGGTAGGAAGTAGCTGTTGTGGCATGGGGGGAACCTTCGGCGCAAAGAGCAAGAACTACGAAGCATCAATGGAGATCGGCAGGCCGTTGTTCGAGGAAATCAACAAGGCAAATCCGGACATCGTGACGACGGATTGCCTTGGATGCAAACTCCAGATTCAGCATGGCGCATCCATAAAAGTCATTCATCCGATCCTTCTTTTACGGGATGCCTACCGTTTGTAGCCTATGTCATGAAGGCCCACAACGGTTTGGGATTTGGTGCTTTCCTATCATGCATCCTTTGAGTTCAGAATGGACACAAAAACTCTGTCAGTTTTTGCAAAATACTCAATGATGGAAAATTTTAAACCAATGATTCCATATGGTTGGCAGAAGACAAAATTTAAGGCTGTGGGATCATACCCGCAGCCCAATTTGCGATAAGTGCTTGAATTAACTCAATAAAATGGAGGCGGCGGGAATCGAACCCTCTGAAAACAAAGGGAAATTCCGGACAAAAGGCCTCCACTCCACCTTCAAAAAACGACAAAACACCTTCAGAATCAGACCCCTCTAAAAATGGTGAGGGCACCTCTGAAGACACTTTCCTGGCACAGCATAAACACAATCCCCAAGGTTCATTACAGGAAATCTGTGCCCTATGTGTGCCCCAGCCCTCAGACCAGCTTCAGCCAGAACTGAAGATTGTCATTGAGTCCTGGGCCGATCTCTCAGAAGAGATTAAGAACAAAATCATTCAGCTAATTTTTCAGGAGGAAAAAAAATGAAAATCAAAAACGTAACACCAAAAGCCCATCTTTGTCCCTATGGCGCATGCCCCGCTATCTATGAAACTGACCGAAACTCATTCTTGGTTGTGGGTAAAAAGGTTACTTTCTCGGCTAATGTTCTTCAGGGCAAAGTAAGCCCTGATGAGACGGTTGTAGAAATCCCCATAGGCCTTCTTAACGATTTCAGCCAATCAAATGAAAGGGAACCGCAAAATGTAGGTGAAAAGTACACCGGGGGGACACAAAATCAACTTAATAAGGGGAAAATAATATGGCTGAACAAATCAACATCATAACCCGTAATATGGTTGCGCTGCTTCTTTGGCTTGCGATCATGGCCATAAGCATCGTAATTCACAGTTGTGTCGTTTTTGCGAATTACATGGCTTCCGCGGCGGCTTTTGAACTACTCGGATATGAGGATAAACCTCTCAGCGCGGATGCCCTCCTGGGAGCTTACATGGGTGCCTTTCTAGGGAAATCGACCCTGGCTCACCTTTATGCCCTATCTCTCTCCGTGACCCTAGCGTGGAGTTTCTTCATGGTTTTTCATCTCGGATTCAGAATCTTTGAGATGATTTTCGATCGACGCACCTATATCGAGCAGGGCGACGAAGCCAGCGCACGCTTGGCGAGCCGGCTCATTATCCGCGACTTGGCCCTAATCGTTGCTTTCGCAATTCCACTGGCTTTTGCGCTCTATTGGGACCTCGAATTGTTCAGATTCAGGTCGGTTTGCGGAGCATTGCAGATTACTGACCCGTCTGTAGCAACGTCCTCCATCAGCAATTGGAGCCTCCAATTCCGAGAACGGTCACATTTGTTCACCTGGGTGATCGCAAAGATTGGAGGGTGGGGTTACCTTGCTGTAACCGCTTTGGTCTGTATTGCTCTTGAGTTTTCGTTCCATAAAATTGGGGAGTCCTGGGCAAGACTGCTCTCCGGCTTTCAGGGAATTATCGAGCCAGGAGCAAGCGCCGACCGAGAATTGGAGTTGTACGGGTACGATGAAAACGGCCAGCCCGTTTACCATCCGGACGGAGATGTAGTCTATGGCGTAAACGGGAATCTCTTAAGACGGCCTTCTGAACAGTATCCCACCGAAACGGGCGTGGCCAGCGGGGATCAGTCACCCGAATTTCTGGCATCGCCAATGGAAAGACCCGAGGTTCAACCTGCCACAACCTGTTCCGGCAATGATCAACTTGATGAAGGGGTCGAACCTTCAGGGCGTCGTTGTGGGCTTGATGACGATCAACGCCAAGAGGTTATCGCGTCGCCGACAGACGAGCGCCTGACTTTCGCCGAGGCCCAGGCGAACCGCGACCTTTACCACGTTGATATAGCCAACCGGCAGATATGGTGGCGGCAGTATTGGGTGCATATCCATGAACAAGCCTCTGAATCGTCGGATACCGCTCAGGCGGCTTGAGAGAGGAGAGATACTCATGAAACACTCCAGAGCGGCATTTTGTATAATGCTCGTCTTCGCGGTTCTCGTGAGCCCTGTTGCCGTCGCAGAGATAATTCAGCCAAGGAATGAAATAGTCATCATCGTCGATGCCAGCGGCTCATTCAGTTCACGCCAAGCCGAGGCCGTTGAGCGCACTGTAGAGCTGCTCGACGGCATTGCCGGACAAGAACTGCGCCGATGGGAGGAAAATCGGGACCGGGTGGTTATCATCAGCCTCGACGCTCTCCCCGAAGTCGTCTGGTCTGGCAGTCTTCGGGACCTCAAGGCGGCGGAGACCACCTCGTGGGCGGAAAGGTTTCGCGCACGCACCGATTATGCAAACTGTACAGACGTAGGAGCGGCCTTCCGGCTTGCCACGAACTATCTCGACGGAGACCCACGTGAAGTCAGCCGTTACCTGTTTGCTTTCAGTGACATGATCAACGAGCCGCCCACCACCTCAATTCGGCAATGCCGTCCTGCCCAGATACCCTCGCCTCCACCAGAAGATTTCCCTTGGGATGTTTTGCGGGGAGTTGCAGTCAATATTTTCTGGGTACCCGCTGATCAGAAATTGATTTGGACCAGGGTCGCTGAACAACATGGATTGAAAGGTGCATTTGCCATGTTCACGTCATCTGAGTCGGAGGTGGTCCCGATTATGGCTCCCGCCCCTGCCCAGCTTGCCACGGAAATAATTGAAGAGCATCGTCAGGAGACGACCCAACGAGCAAAAACTTTTGGCAAAAGGATATTTACATGGGCAGGATGGGGGGTAGGTTTTATCTTCTTGCTGCTTGCGCTCGCTATATTAGGAGCCTTTCTTTCTTCTCGAATTCGCTCAAATCGTAGAGAAGTGGCTGTCAGTCGAAGGGTTAATAGACCGGTACCGCCGCTGAATCGTGCGGGCCATCAAAGAGCTTCCTTTCCTTCTCCTGGCAAAGGTGGCCAGCGTTAGGACGCATAGTTTGAAAAGGAGTAAGAGTTATGATCGGAAACGGCGCATGTGGTCACGGAGCCTTTCCTTGTGACCTTGGACGGGTGATTCTGGCAAGTAGTAAAGCGCGTGACACTCGCTCCGTGCTGGTACTCACACACGACCGGGGACACGCAATGGGAACCATCAAGCATGTCGTAATGGATGTCGAGCAACCTCTCTATCATTTCACCGTCTCTGGCCGGAGAAGGTGGAGCAACGAAAAAATCCAGTGGGAGAACATAGGCAACGGTAATTCCAATGCTCACAACCTGCTCCAGGCGGCTTATGAATTGCGGAGCGGAGGCATAGTGGTTATGGAGGACGTGATGCCGTTCCTGCGCGATGAAAATGGTGATCTCCTGGCCAGGGACATGATGCGGACCATGCTTTCGTCCGAGCCCCGACAACACGGCCTTGTGCTTGTTTTTCTTGAGCCGCCGGAGTCAGAGGGTAGCTTGCCTTCGATCCTTGCAGACCGCTTCGTAAGGCTCAACGTGCCCCATCCCCGGACAAACGAACTCGAAATCATAGCCCGCGAGGAAATTGCCAAGGCAAATCTGGGGTCTGGAAATCGTGTTGATGGGGACACCATCCGTGAAGCGGCCCGAAGAATGGGAATTGAACTCGTAGGATTGACTCAGAGCGCAGCCCGAGACGCTGTCCACGACGCTCTTGCACCGGATCCGATGGATTTCGATTCAGCTTACCAAGTACTTCGGAAAAGAAAATCCAAGCTATTTCAGCGCGAACTGTCGATGCGTGTATTAGATGACGATGAGGAGACGCCTATTGGCATACCCTATTTAATGAATTACATAAAACTGCAGGCTCCGCGCATGCGCTTGTCGGGGACCAACCGCGCTCGGGGCATCCTTCTAGTCGGACCTCCCGGCACCGGCAAGACGATGTATTCGAAGGCCATCGGAAGACAGGTTGGATTGCCCGTCGTTGAGTTCCGAATCAGCTCGCTGATGAATTCCCTTCTTGGCGAGACCGAACGGCGGTTTGCCAAGGCGTTTGCGACACTGGAGGCAATGGCCCCCAACATAACTTTCATAGACGAAATCGAAAAGGCTTTTGGTGAAGGAGGCGAAAACGACGGCGGCACGATGATGCGATGCACGGGGAGTCTCTTGACCTGGCTTTCCGACAACCCCAGCCCCAACTATATCGTTGCGACCTGCAACTCCCTCAAGAGGATGGGAGAGATTGGGAAAACCATGACAAGGAGTGAACGCTTTGATGACGCTTTTTTCGTGGATGTCCCCAACATTGATGCAAGGCGAGAGATGCTCGAACGATGGCTTAAAACGCATGTGCCTGATCCAGCATCCTGCGCACAAGATATCGCATTGATCACGGAGAAGTTTTCCGGGGCAGACCTGCGAAGCCTGGTGAAACACGCCGTCGCCCAGGCCGAGCACGAAGGTAGAGACGTTACCCTGGATTTGCTCAAGGTTGAGGCAGAGCGAAGGCGGATGCGGGCGATTGCTCTTTACGATGAATTTATGGAACTACGCAGGTGGGGCCGGATGTACTGCGAGCTGGCTGGCCCCGTTGACAATTAAGGTGAACGAAAAACCAACCAGATCAGGAGGAATAGCCAATGAGTAATACAAGTGTCGTCACGCCCTATGCTCCGCCGCCATCTCCACCGCCGCCCGAATTGGCAGAGGCCATCCAGAAGGGGCTATCGGCGATGGCAAAATGGCTGACGGATATTTCAGAAGAAGAACAAATCGCCTTGGATAATTTAAAGGATGTAAAAAGAAAGGAACGTCTCGCTCGAAGCACTGCGAACTGCCTGGACGCACCCAGGGCATCATGTGCTTCTGAGATTTCCTCCGTTTCACTGCACCTGAAAAACGTATCCAGCCTCATGGAGTCGGCCCAAAAACTTGGATACCAGAAAGTCCTCTCGTCTCATTCGGACCCAATTTCAGGGGAAAATACTGTTCTCTTGCAAAATGGTGACAGCCAACGACTTGCTATCCAAGTTGGACTGAACGGTCAACTTACCCTGTATGTCTCTGGGAACCAGCAAAGATTGAAGAGCCTGGTCCGGCAACATACCCTGGACCGGACCTTGGCGCATCTTACTGCCAAGGGGATGCAGGTGGAGACCCGATCCAGCAGAGGAGGAGAGGTGGAATTAGTTGCCACTGAGCCTCATGATGTTCATGGAGATGGTAGGGCTGAGGTCAGGGCGAAGATAAACGACGAAGGCCAGATTCAGTTGGATGTCGGCAATATAGAGGGGCCTCGTTGTCAGCAGATCACCGAAAGCCTTGCAGAAGCGGTCAATGGAGAAATTTCCCGAGACAAGAAGAAGGACGTCTATTGGCGACTGCCAGGCAATTCAAACCGAGTGAAGCAGAGAATTTGAACCATGTCCAAAAGGTCGGAGCGAATTCGAGTTTTGGACGATGGCAGGTTGGAAATTATTGACCCGACCTTCAGCGATGTCCCTCTCCTGCGAGAAATCAATCCCGATTTCAAAATCGAAACCGCGCCACTCTTGAATTTTTCGTTCCCCCGTTTTCAGCGTTCTCGACAGCTGGGGTGTGGATTCTCTCAGGAGGAGCTTCGGTGTAAGGGTGATGATTGGCTTTGGGCCTTGCATGATCAGATTTGTTGTGACGGCCCCACTGGTCTGCGCAAGAATGGCGAGGTATCCCTGCTTGACCTCAAAATAGAACTGGCCCGACGCCAGTTGATGAACTGCAACCTATGCGCTCACCGCTGCGGGGTTAACCGCCTTAAGGGCAAAACAGGGGTCTGTGGCCTTGGCCCTGAAGCCCATGTTGGAGATTGTTTCCCTCACATTGGGGAAGAAGCACCCATCAACCCATCTTATCTTATCAGCCTTTACGGATGCGGGTTGAGGTGCCAGCATTGCCAGCAATCACAACTGCTCGATATATCATCGTTGATTGGAGACCCATTGATGTCTATTTCATGGGAGGATGTCATGGGTTGCCCGGTCAGGTCAATATCATTCGCCGGTGGCAATCCGGATGAAAACCTATATGGCATCCTGCAATTTATGAATTCCGCTCCCGAATCCTTCATGCTCCCGATCGTTTGGAATTGCCATGGTTACTCCACTTCAAATACTATCAAACTGCTTGACGGGGTTGTAGATGTTTATGTCCCTGACTTCAAATATTGGAAAAATGACTGCGCTCAAAAGCTGTCCTCTGCTCCATGCTATGGAAAAATCGCATTGTCCACCATAAAGCAAATGTTGACCCAAAGTGTGCCCGTCATTGTGAGGATACTTGTGCTTCCGGGGCATGCTGATTGCTGTCATCTTCCAACAATTGATGCCTTACGAAAAATCATGGATGATAATTTGTTGATTTCGATACGTAATCAATACTCTCCTGGTTCTCTTGGTCTTTGGGTGGGTTCAAATAATTCTTTGCTCGCAGCAAGGCCCATGGAAAAAGATATTAAGGCCGTGAAAGACAGTTTGCTCGATTTAAATTATATTTAGATTAAGAGCTAGACTAATTGCAGCTTCCTCTGGAAATGGAAGTCGTTCTGCCATCTTGTCTGTCGTACGAACATCGGTACGATACTTTTCGCCCATTACCACCTTGAACCATCTCTCACGGTCTATAACGACTCTATACATTTTTTCGTCTTGGGTCGCTGATATATAGGGCAGATAGACCGTTATCGGCAGGCCACAACGCTCAACCTTGGCTCCGATTCGGTCTATTCTTCCTGTTCGTTGCTCCAGTGTAGAGGGATTCCAGCAGAGATCATGATGTATCACATGTCGGCAATTAAGGTGAAGGTCAACTCCTTCAGCCATGATCATTGAAGCCACGAGTATCTCTGGATAGAACGGTGTATTGAAGGTCAACATAAGCCGCTGCCGGATCGCATTCGAAGTTCCGCCATTGGCCAGCCTTACCTGCCCACCGGTGGTTTGAATAGAGTCGAGCGCTTCCAGGTAACGGTTACGTTCATCGATTCCACACTGTTCAACCAGGAATTTGAAAAAATCCTCCAGCAACGATTCTAGGGTCATGCCCGATGCATCCGTACGTTTAAGGGCGACAAATGCCATTTCCTCAGTCATTCGTGATTCGCCAAGAGGGAAATATCTCGCCAGGAATGAGCGCGTGCGGGCATATCTGCGCACGACATCAAGAATGGATTCCCGGTGTCCACTCAGTTCCTGATATTCCGCGCGATCAAGTATCTGCGACACCGCCTTGTCGAGTCCTCTTCGAATGGGTGACTCTTTTTTGTTAAAAAGCTCTCCCACCCTCTCCAGTTCAACCCCTGCTTCTTCATGGCTTGCTCCCAGCTTAGTAGACGCCAAGTGAGTAATCTCCTGATGAATGGCTCGTGAGATACCCTTCTCAAGAATCGATCCGGTTGCTAGATAATGACAGAAAACCAAAACTTTTTCCCCGTTTTTCCATAGGTCAACGGTCTTGTTAATGGTCGCGTTCACTTTCGGATGGGCTTCAACAGCCTTCATCGAATCGGACCCGAGAATTTTATCAAGTTTTTCCAGGTACCATCCCGCATGTCCATCACTTGCCGAAGGTGTTACCGCTTCATCATCCTCATCGGTCGCCGATGACGGAGCGGAGGCGTTCGCCTTCTCTGCGCGCTGGGATCTAGTATCCAGAAATGCTGAATAGCTGGACGCTAAACCTTCGGCGAAAACAGGCCTGGCATCCGGATTGAGAGCGGTCACCCTTGCCGCGAGTAGGAATGGGAGCAAGGCTTCGCCTTCAATATCAATTCCAAGTTCCTCCTCATTCTTCGCGGCCTCATCAATTATCGAACGTCCGGAATGTCTAATCCTCCTCGTCTTTTTTCCAAGCTTCCCAAAGTCGATTGTCTGGGGACGAGTATGCCTGATGACGTACTTCATCAGGATTTCCTGGGCGTATTGCATCCTAGACCTAGTCTGGTTGAAGCGGTCAATAGCCACCTGTCCTTTTGCGGAAAGATGCCCTCCCATTAGCGCGACCTTCCACCATTCATCGATTTCATGAACGGAATAGATTTTCCCTTCCGCGACGAGATCATCCGCTTTTAATTGTCCCCAATGGGCGTCAAGTCTGACCGCCGATTCCTGAGCTGCATTCAGTCTACTTCTGATAGTTTCCAAATCCAGCTCGTATCCATCTCGACCAAATCGTGGGGCTCGCTGTCCTTTCCACGAAATACCCCTGAATCGCTCTAGGACGTTACACAATTCATAGTGGCCAAGTTGAAATGGAGTGGCCGTGAGAAAAAGCATCCGCTCGAAAACTTCCGCGAGCGGACCTTTTAATTCTTCCGCGTCTGCCTCCGCCTCCTTTGAATGGAACAGGGATGCCAATTGGGTTCTTGCATTTTTAAGATGATGGGCTTCATCAAGAATCAACAGCGGCAGTTTAAAGCTAAGTGACCTGATGCAAGTATCCCATAAATTGGTGATTTCCTGATTTACTGCCTGTCTGGCTTCCTTGAGCCTTTCGGAGATATTTGGCCCTGTTCGCAACGGCATTTTGGCGTTTAAGGTATTGTAGAAGTCGGTTAGATCCATTTCTCCGAGAGCATTGACGATTGCTTCAGGTACTGGATCGTCTCCATCGTCAGGTTCAGAATCATACTGTCTGAGCAATTCCAGCCAATGATCGGGACTGGATTGAAGCAGGTCCCACCAAAGATCTTCACAATAGTGATAGTTAGATTTGAGTCGAAGGAGGTCAGGCAAATACCTGCACAGAGAACGTTTCAGCGCCCCTGTATCATGCCTGCGATACAAAGCTCTTTGAATCAACGCCAGTTTTACCCACCGGTCCTGCATTTTTTTTTGCGGACTCATTGCGCCATGAGTAATGAAGATCAGGGACACTCTATCCGCCGGTTTATCGTCCAGGAGTTTTAGAAAATCAACAGCATTTTCAACGGATTTACAAGCCAGATTCAACTTCAGGCATTTTTCGGTGAAAAGTTTAAAATCTTTGGGCCACTTCTCACGTAGCGAAGGGGGGACCATGACTACCACCGGTCGTCGGTCTCGATCACCAAGAGCCACGGAACAGGCGACCGCAAGGGCAACGAAGGTCTTGCCCATTCCCACTTCATCGGCCAAAATCAGGCCGGGAAGCTCCTCAAGGCGTCCAAGAATGGCCCTGGCTGTCTCCGCCTGGCGGATGGCATCTTTCTCGGAAATTCTGCCAGGCACATGCAAATTGATTGACTTATTGAACTCATAAGACCAGCTCACGACATGGCCTCCTTGCGTGCTTCTTTAATGTACCCCTTTAATGAGGGCGTAGCATGATCGGCGAAATGGGAGGCTTTTGCCAACAGATCGCCTACGATGGTTCTGATTTCAGTTTGGACGGTTTTAACGGGCAGAAAACCCGGAACGGTGCGTGGAGTCGCCCTTGATATTTCGAGGGCGAGTTCTGTAAGCAGAAACGAACTTTCATCACCTCCACGAGATTCCTTTAAAATTGCATCGGCAACCGCCTGCACCCCTACCGGTCCCCTGAGCCTCCAGTCAAGAGCGTCCATCGACGAAACGGGGCGTTCTAACCTTTCTCGCAGTCCCCGCAAGGCTAAAGAAACCCGCCTGGTCTTTTGAAGAAGAAATCCCGAGGTCTGTATTCGTTTATGGGGATCAAAGGGGTCTACATAGCGTTCCTGGTCTTTGGAGCCATCCTCCCTAGTTTTTAACCATCGCTTCATCGTCTGGTATATGGGCCTAGCGCTGGTGAGAATATTTATCAGCACCTCCAAGGGAAGGTCCTTCAACTCCTCAGGGGGAGGTAGGCTGGCGGATTTGTCGACGTTGACCGGCCACCAAGCGCTCATAGCGGCTCCCTTCCAAGAAACTTCGAAGCCGGAGGGGGGACGATCATGAAGCCATTTGAAGGTCATGGTCTCCGGGTTGCCCAATTGATCCCAGGCTATGCTGTCCAGCAAAATATCGTTTTCTCCCAGAGTAGTTCTCACAGTCCAGTCCTGGGGAGGAGTTCCGGAAATCATCAAATCTACCATCGGACCTTCTACATCCAGGCGGTAAACGGCTTGTCTGAAAGCATCCGGCAACTTAGAGGCGTTCAGAGGTGCTTCGTCATCACTCTCTCGCTTGGATTGGAGCCATTTGACCTCTACATTGTCGTCAATTATATCTCCCACTATACAACCGCTAAGGAGTTCCCTGGCCATTTTTCGGTTCACCTCGCGGTGCACTAGGTAAAACAAATTGGCCTCCACATTGGGCGTTTCCGACAAACCAGTTCCTGCCGACGTAAAATTGCTCGACCCGATCAAGGACCCCAACCACTCGTCGTTAATCATCCTCATATTTTTCAGGTGGAGCGGTCGGAATGAACCTTCCTTATCGTCGAATTGCTCATTAATTCTTCGAACCAAAGTCTGGGTTCCGCTACGAGACGATGGTTGAGCTTCAACAATTTCTCTTGGAGCATGGATAAGAATGGTATCGTCCTCACCCTGAATGTCTTCAGCAGTTGTCATGTAGGTAACCGTGGCTGGCCCTCTTAATCTCAAGATAGACCATAACTTTTCAGCGGGCACATTGGGTTTTCCTGGCGGATCAAAAAATGGAGAGACAATCTCAGACTCTTCAATGGGATAACCAGGCCATAATTTCGATATTTGATCGAAAACGGATTCCCTCTCTGGGCCGGTCATTACCGGGAAAATGCGGAGATCATTTCCCCCTCTATATTCTCCCTGCCAGCCCCAGTCTTTGGCGGCCTTACGAACTCCGGCAATTAAATCGATACAACGTCTTCCGGCTGGAGAATCGGTTTCCTTGGTATGACCCACAATCTCATTTAGGAATTTCAAGGTCTCCATCAGGCATACCAGGGGAGTCGAGCTTTCCGGGTAATAGTCCATAATTCCGAAAATTTCCTGGTTCTTTCTATATCCTCCCTTGGTGAGATTTGCTGAGGCAATGATTACTCTCACAAGATTTCTCCAATAAAGAAGCGAGATTTTTGCATGAAGGATGGCGCGGGGGACTCTTGCAGAAAGCATGTCCCATCTTAAGCTTCGATCACCTTTGCAGTTGGTTGAATCCACAAGGAGAGAAACTTGAACCCCGGCCAACTTTTCCTCGCGTTCAATAATATAGATAGGGCCGTCCTCCACCGAGTCACTTTGCAACTGCAGGTAACGCCCGAGGCACTCTTCCTCGAAAAAAACCGGATCAAAAGTAAAGGTGGTCGCTATACAGCCGATTGGATCGCCCGCTTCCTCGGGAGGGGTCCAGGCATCGAGTAATCTACCTGTCCTCAATTTGTCCTGTGTGTCACTCATCAGCGATCCTCCAGCATCTTTAAATCAGATAAGAACGACAATAGGGACCAAGTACGGTAGGTGTGAACATATTCTTCGGTACGTTGTCCCGGTTCGTCTCTTTTATAACCAGCCCGCACCACACAACTTCCATCATCCATCCTTTCAAACCAAGGATTCTTTCCATTAGGCGGCTTATTTTTTTGGTTGCTAATATGATGCTCAAGTAGATGTTCGACGAAATTCGTTGAGTCCGTCCTTTCCGAGACCTTTGCAAAGGTATTGACAAAGCGCACGGTCTCGTTGAAAGGCTCAAGCCGATCAGAGACCTCACCGAAAAGATCCGGGACCTTTCCGTGGGCCAGGACACAAGCCGGCTCTCTGGCTAATTCCGAAGGTTTTACCGGACCTCTTTTCACACTCATCAAATACAGACAGTCTTCGAAGGCGTCCTGCAGAACCCGACAGAAGATTTCGTAGGAAAAGATTGCATCCAATAAATCACCTGTATCTTTGTCGACTTCAAGTCGCAGGGCCTTATGAAAATCGCGTTCAGATTGCGTTGCTAAGAAAATGTCCTGTCCGGTTTTGGTTGACAAATAGCGCAGAAGTTGAGACCTGGGTGAGTTATTATCTGCAAACAGGACTTTTGCAATCAGGCCGGCTTCAAGCGGCGGGATCAGGTTGGGGAAAAGATGTTCACCGAAGAATTCCCACTCTTGCCAACTCGGACTTCTACCGACTGCTCCTTTTTTAAGGCCGTCTTGAATAGCGGCCTGGATGTTGGTGCGGTGGGATAAGCCAGGGCCTTCTCCACTGACAAAGCCTCTTAAGCCCTGTTCTTGCTCCCATACAGAAATGAGCTCATATCCTGAATCGCCCAACATCCCTTCGTCCGTGATATCAAGTCCAGAAGATAACACTTTATAAACCCCATGAAGTCCAAATACCGAAGCTGTTTTTAGGTACCTCGATGATGAAATGGGGACCCCGTCTCTTATTGCGTCCCGCGCTTTTTGAATTCCGGGAAGTCCTTGCAAACCTGAGTCCTGGTCTCGGCTTCGGACCAGGCCTTCAACTACATGCCATTCATAAACGATCGTAGGGTCGCTTTCTCCATCCGCAGCCAGAACATCCTCACCTAGGTAATCCTTGGTCAGATAAGACCCTACCGCCATTGCGGTTAAATACCGAGGATGGGACATTCTCTCTCTAACATCCGGTACTAATTTTCTCGCCAAGGAATCGCCAATAGCATACATTCCCAACGGGTCCAAGGCTCCTTCGGCGGAAGTCTCTGGATCATAAGCAGACAGAGTTGGCAACGCTTTTTCGAACATGATAAAACTCCATTTCAATCAGAGAGAGATAGTATTCACCTTGAGCCCTTTAGCAAGATCAAGTAGGTGCCTATGATGTGTAAAAAATAGCACCTGGGTCATAGAGGCTAATTCGGAAAGTATCGAGAGTGCGGCCCGAGCTCGGTCATCATCGAATTGGATGAGGATGTCGTCGAAAAAGAGGGGTAAAGAAACGCCTTTGGAGACGTATTGCTCGATTGCGGCGAGGCGGAGGGCTAAAAAGAGTTGGTCGGCTGTACCGTCACTCATCGCGGCAACGCCAAGCTCGCTCTGGGCCGGGGTGTACCCCACAATGATCGGAGTATCCCTGTCAAAAGCGACCCTAAGCCCTTCATACCGGTCAAGAGTGAGGCGACGGAAATGTTCGCCCGTGCGAGCAAGGAGCGGGTCTTGGTTTTCTTTTCGGAATGCTTCCATTTTACGAGCAAGCAGCATGGCGGCCAGCCGCGTTCGGAGGTAAATATCTGTCTGATCTCGCATCTCGGCCAATTTGGATTCTGCTCGTTCCTGCGCTTCGACTGCTGGTGAGGCATCGGATAGTTGTCTGAGTTCTCCCTCTCGCCTTTCCTCTTCGCGGACCAACTCTTCCCGGGCCTTTTCCTTGGTATCTTTGAGACGTTGCAATTCCTCTATCTCTCCACCGAGACGATCCGGGTCCTGTTGCTCCAATTCAGATAACATCACGTCGAGTGTCATCTTGCCCAAAAGAGCGCTTCGTCGCAGCTCGTCCTCAAGCTCAGACGTCCGTTTCATCGCTGCTGATTTATCATCCGACCTCTTCTCAATTTCTTCCAATTCATCCACACTCTCAGCCCCAGCCTCTAACACCATCTCTCTCAACCGCCCTTCGAGGGCGCTTATTTCCTCTTCCGCAGCTTTGATACACTGGACTTCATCTAGTAATTGTCTCTCAATCTCCAGAAGCGCTTCCGCTTCCGCCCGGGATTGGATAAAGCTGCGGTTGAGCACCTCTATTCCGCTGGCGGGATTATCTAGACTAGCTTGTGCGTCTAGTCGATTGATCAGTTCTCTGGCATCGGTCTCGAAACGTACGATCTCGGTCTTCATGCCGTTGATCCGGCCCCGCGTGATTTGGGCCTTGTCCAGTATTATAAACAACTCGTCATGGACATCGAGGATGCGGAGTGCTGCGGCTGGAGTTGAGTCACGCTGCATCCCAAGAGCCTTCACTCGCTGATGCCACCGATCCCTCTCCTGCTCGTGCTGCTGATGCCTTGCTGCCTGTTCAGCCTCTAACTGATCAATCTCTTCGGACAGTGAGTTTGCCCGATCCTCCAATTGCTTGCGATGGCTGATTGCGTCAGTGATCGCCACACAGCGTTCCTCTGCAATTTGGCAAAGTTCAGAAAGGTTTGCTCCGCTAACCCGGTCATAATTTCCCGTGGCCGCAAGTTCTATTTCAAGCCTTGCCTGCACTTCTTTCCGCCGTGCTTCCCGGCGCTCCACGTCGCGTAATGTACGGTCCAATTCGTCTACAAGGGAACAAAGCTGATTCCGTCGTACAAGCCATGCCGACATCTCCGCGGGCGGTAGCGGCTCAATCAAGGAGGCGCTCCATAATTCCTTCCATTCCATGGTCAACGCGGCCTGACCCTGTTTCTCGCGTTCCACTTCCGAGCTAATCGTTTCCAGCTTCCGGCCGAGCGTTTCTTTGCGCACGGTTAGAACGGCTCGACGGTTGACTCGCTCGGCTTCCCGCCGGAGCCGATCTGCGATGTCATCCGCTTTCAAGGCCAGAGTCTCGAATCTATCCGCCAGCTCCACTCCTTTGCCAGCATCCAGCCCGCCGTGTTCAAGCGCATGTCGAATAAGCTTCCATTGCTCGTCCCTTTCTTCCCTCGCAACGGATAGTTCCTCCACGGAAGGAACCGCCTCAGAGAGCATCAGGGTTTTTAACTCGGACTCTATACCTGCCAGTTCTTCCTTATGTTCCTGACACGCCAATTGTCCTTGTTCGACCTTTCTACTTGCCTGCTCCATAAGTTGCCTAAAACGGTCGATCGTTTCCGCCTCTGGCGCTGACGATGTCGCCAGTTGTTCGATGCTCCCACTTCTTGGACGAAGCCGGGCAAACTCCGATTCAGCTCGGAGACGCAGATCTTCTGCATGAGCAAGGCGATCATCGGTTTCAGATTGTTGTGAAAGAATTGACTGTGCTAAACGCAGGGCATCGGTCAGGCCCACCGGGTTGGCTGGCGATGGAGCATCTGCTAAGTTCCGCCTCGTCCGTTCAAGTTCCACTGTTTTCCGTTGCAGGTCTTTACTAGTAGATCGGCTTTCAGTGTCAAGACGTTCAAGCCGACCGCAGAGATCCTGGATTTCCTGCCGGACTGCGGCATGTAAGCGGAGACCACTAGCATTATCAAGCTCAAGCGAAGAATCGAGCTGGGCCAGAAGCGACGCCGCTTTCTGTTCCTCGCCAGCCAACTCTTTTTCTCGCTTGAGCAGGTCTTCGCAGTTCTTGCGGTACTTGCCGACCTCCGAGTGGATACGGGTAATGTTTGCTTCTTCATGGAGCAGGCCTTCACTGACCTTGAGCCCCGAGCGCCGCGCGAGAAGCTCCTCACGCTTGGTCTGGTACGAGAACAAGTCCTTTCTCACCTGCTCCAACCGTTCTGATATTTGCTCATGCCTACGGCTGAAATCATTGGAGAGCAGCGGGGAGTCTTTAAGCCGTTCGAGTTTGTTCCTTTCGACTTGAAGATCAATGTACCAATTGATCGCATCGCGGTAGCGGGTAAGTTGATTGATTTGCCTATCCAGTTCCTGAACTTCAGATCGGGTCTGTGCGCTCTGCGTCCGTATGGCTTCCAACTCCCGGTTGGCTTTTTGCCACTTTGCCGCTGAAAGCGTACCCTCTTTGATTTCCTTCTGGGCTGCAGTATAGTCCCTGGCAAGACGATTGATAATTGTGGACGATGCGGTTGGGCGGAAGAGTTCGTTTGCACGACTTTCCAGCATCCCGAGCCGTTCGCGGATCTGCGTCATGCCGGTACCGGCAGCAAAAAGACTGTGGTCCAACAATCCACCATGACAAAGGATTTCCCTACCTCCCTCTGTCAACCGCTCGTGGTCGAGTCCGAATAGCAACTGAAAAAGCCCAGGTTCTATACCTCCCAGCATGTCGCCTAATGCTTCCTCGGGCACTGGCTTGCCATCCTCGGTCAGTAACGTGTTCTTAGTACCCTTTCGGCGGTAAAACCAGATTTCCCTACCGCTGTCCGTCACTAGACATGCTCCTACTCGAAGGTCCTTTTTGGGATGGATAAAATCATCGGAAGAACGTGATTCGATCCCAAAGAGAAAAGATTCCAGCGCCCGCAAAGCTACACTTTTCCCCGCCTCGTTCGGCCCATAAATTAGGTTGACCTTGTTTCCAACCAAGTCGATGCTCCGGTCGGTGAAACACCCGAAGGCTTTAAGATGTAGCCGAGCGATCTTCATGATTAGCTTTCCTTACCCGCAATCATGGCGGCTGCGTCGGTGAATATTTTTTCAACTTCCTGGGTGGATTCGGGGTCAAAGTCCGTGGTGAAGAGGTCTGGCGCTTTTTCGCGTAACGGCTTTATGACATTTTCCTTCCACTCGGGGAGCAAGGCGTCGAGGTCGGCCTTTTCGACCGTGATAGTCCCCGAGGTTTCCAGACCATCCGGCGTAGTAGAGAAGATGATTTTTTCCAGCCAAAGCTGGTCAAGCCCCACATCGGTAGCTCGGCCGCGGAATTCATTGCGCCAGTACTCCCGGTTCGCGGTCATTTCAACATGGGCTGGCGTCGCACCCGATATTACCAGTCGAAGCGCCAATGGCCGATCATCGGTTTCGGCAAGTTCACTCTTCATTAGGGCTTCGGCACGCTCCACAACATCACGGGCATCGCCCGCGCCACTCGCATCAACCTCGGCCACGGACCATCGCATTACATCCAGTTCCCGCCACTCGGCCGTGAGTTCAGTTTCGTCGCCGCTGACAATCAGGCAGCCCTTAGGACCGGTCTCCCGGATGTGTCGTCCCTGGATGCATCCTGGATAGGCGATAAGAGGATCGTGCGACAACTCTTCGCGGGTATGCACATGGCCTAGCGCCCAGTAGTCATAGCCTCTACGTACTAGGGATTCGACCGAGCAGGGAGCATAAGTGTTATGCGCGGAGTTGCCACTGGCGCTGGTGTGCAACAACCCGATGTTGATGAAGCCTGGCAATGGTGCGGGGTAACTCCGGACGAAGTCGGCATCGGTTTCGCGGCTGGCGAAGCTCCGTCCATGAACAGCCACCCTCAGATCGTTAAATTTTTTTGTGCTGGCCTGGCCTGACTCAAAGACATGAACATTATTGGGTAAAGACAAGCTACGGGTGATAATGCTGTCAGCGTCATGGTTTCCTTTTACGATGCAGACCGGGAGGCCGCCAAGACGCGATAGTTGCTTGTTCAGATAGAGGATGGTGTTGTAATCGCGCAAGGCACCGTCGTAGAGATCGCCTGCTATAAGCAGTAAATCAACCTTTTCGGCATGGGCTAGATCAACCATATTCTCCAAGGCTCGTCGAGTTGCGCGTCGAACTTGGTCAACTGGTGCCCCTTCATATCTCTCTAGCCCCAAAAGGGGACTGTCGAGGTGGATATCGGCTGCATGAATGAACTTGATCATCGTTTCCCCTCGTTTTTGATGTTGAACTTCATCAGCTATTACTCACTAACTGTCACTATATCACCAAAGCTCCTAATCCATGCTCTGATTTCCTCCGAGTCCGACACCTTCATGGTAAGCGTCACCGAGCCGTTCTTGTGAACTTTGCACTTCTGCGACCGGTGCCACTGGCGGGAACATATGTAGTCGCAGAGCTCGGGCGGGAACTTGAGCTTGAAGGTCTTTTTCTCGCCGGTCGAGAAGATGCCAAAAGCCCCGTCGAGCAACTGCTCCGGATGGTACTTGGCCGGGTAGTCGAACTTCTCTTGAGTTACTTCAACCTCCCGGAGCCGCTCAATGTTGTAATAGACGGGGCGCTCGTGATTCAACGTGCGGGCGACGAGATAGAGACCGCCCTTGTGGTACAGCAGCGTTAGAGGCTGGACAGTGTAGTCGCAAGGATCACACCCGCCGGGCTTGTAGTGGATATTGATGACATTCTGGTAGACGATGGCTTTGATCACGTCCGAGAGCATTTCGTCATGACCCGAGTAATCCTTGGGTGCCCAAGGCGCTGAGAAGAACTTTCTCGGCAGGTCCTTGATAAGGCCCCGGTGGGCACTGGTCAGCTTTTGCTCGACTTCCCTGAGCACGTCGTCAACCAGGTCCACGAACAGGTTGTTGACCCCGAGCATCTTGAAAATCTCAAGCGACAGGTAGACCGAAATAAGCTGGTAGATGTTCGCCTGTGATTTGTCGTCGTACTTGGACCGGCGCACTAGCCATTCCTCCCCGCCTTGTTTCTCCACCATGAACTGCGGGTCATCATGCTCCGTCACAAACTCCTCATTCAGGGCCTTGACGTAGCGCTTGACCGTCTGTTCGCTCACGCCCAGGCTATCGGCCACGGTCGCCAGTCTTTTGCCCAGCCCATGCCTTGGCATCTCGTCCACCAGCCGGGCCATGCGGACCGCTGACGGATAGGTGGCCTTCCTGTATCCCTTGCCCTTACTTTTAATCTTCGCCATCCTGCATCCTCCTCGTTCGCTTCCGCTATTAATACTATTATACACACAGCCAAATCAACGGCTGATTCAATAGGCTGTTATCTTGGCTTTTAATAAGCAAGCATGAGAAAAGGTTTTACTTAGCACGAGTAAGAGTAGTAAGCTGGCTAGATGCTGATATATTCGGATGGTGGTAGGTCAGTCTTTATGGTGCGTGACCTTGGTACCGTCAATGTATACTTCTCGACCACACGGGCAGATGTAGGAGTCTGCTATATTGGGAATGCCATAGGTCACGCCCAAAATTGGGCATTTGAAAACTTTATGCCCACCGAAGAGGTAGTCATAGCCAAGGTCATTGCAATCCTTTAGGACAAAATCACTTCTAATTATCTTCTGTCCAGCATCCAAGATGCACTTCATTTTCTTATAGACTCCGGGGCGGGATCGGAAGGAACTGATGTTTCCTCTTTTCATGACGACCACAGCAAATGTGTCGGCAAAATCTTCTTCACTATCGAACCAAGCGTACCAGGAAATCCATTTGTTATCATCTAATATCAAATCGGGGTGATTTCTCCGATAATCCGCCAATTCGTTCCAAGGGTCCTCAAATCGCTTCTGATACTTAAAAAAGGAACGGTAGCCTCTTAAGGGCTTTTTCCTGCACCAGTAATCCTGGAAGGCATGTCCCATCTCGTGTGCTATCAGCTTTTCGGTGGTTCTGTTATTTATCATCGCCTTGAATAGACCTAATGGACCCTCAAGCTCATTCAGATTCCAAGCTACATCAACCCGTCCGGTTGCGCTGTTAAGGCTGGCAGCCGTTCTTGGCAGGGACAATGAGCAATGGACACCCGAGGAAATCAAACAAAGGGCTTTGACAATTACTGAATGGTCGGTATCAACAAGATGGAATCTGGATGCTATCCTGCCGGAGTTTCTTTAGCTTTAACCAAGCCAGAATTTGGGATGATCAAAATCATGCTCTTTCAATAAGGTGCGGAGTTTATTTAAGTGGTTTATCCGGCCATTCTCCAATTCCTTTTTAGTGCCAATAATTAATAGTTCTGGTTGTTTCCTAAGACGAAGGCTATTTTGACATAGTTCTAGTATTTTTATCCCTTGAATGTTTTGGAATGATGTAAAGAATTTTTCTGGAAAAGCTTTTTGATGGATAAAATGCAAATAATTGGCGGCAACCAATTTGTAGGTTTCGATTATTTGGGATTCGTGCTGCAGAAATTCTCTGTAATGAATCATCTGGGCAATTATCTCTGGTGGACTGTCCTTTTCTGCCTTGAGTCTAGAGTCCCTAACTAATTTTACTTCTGTAAGAACCAGATAAGGTAATCCATCAACCATTTCAATACGGGCTAAATCGATCCTGTCTGCAACATATTTTCTTCCAGTCACTGATTTTATCCGTTCGTCTTCGGTTCTTCCACGCCGAAATGCAATTTCTAGATCGATCAAAAAAATATCTTTGTTTTTGAACATTGCACCAAGATATTTTTGAATACTTTCTTTCTCGCCAGAGATATGTCTTTGAGAAATGTACGCAAATGGATTCTCTAAGAGACCTGAAAATCTCCAACCACTTTGAGAAACCAAATCATTGCCATCATTCGAGAGCTTTAATTTAATATAGGGGTCCTTTCCTTCAAACTGATCGGCTTCACTGGCCAAATCTGTGTACTTGTAATGAATTCTAAACGGAGACTTTGAGTTGGGATGGTATCTAAGGACAGAGCAACCTTTCCAGTAGATATTGATGTAATTGTCCCTAATGCATATCTGATAATTATGAATCCCTTCAGCAAGTAATTTCTGCGCAATTAAGGTTTTAAAGAAAATATTGGCCCTCTCAAGAACTTTTGGATTCATACCCCTTTTAAAGGAAAATTCAGTGGCTTTCATGAGAATAAACCTCCGTTTCTAAAACATAACATACTATCCAAATACAGTGAGAAAAGTATCATATCAACAAGTGTCCATCATCGGCATTTGATACATTTTTGAAAAATTTCTCGAAATGATCTGCGCTCTCCGTATGGACAGGAACAAGCTTGCGTGCATTGATGGCCTCTGCAAACACTTTGAGCTGGTCGAGGTTCGCATGGCCGCTGGTATGAATGTAGTGGAATTTGATGGCTTTATCATCTTGGAAGCCCGCCATCATTTCGGCCCCCTGCATACTTTCCCAACGACTTGGGTCAAGGTAACCGCGCCATTGTGAATAGATGATGTTGACCGGATGTTCTTTTCTGTTTCTGTAGGCGTCAACAACTTTGGCCCCAGACGTTCTTATCACGCTCAGGTAATTCTCGGGCCTTTTGTATATCTGGTTTTTATTTATCGCCCTTCTCTCGGATCGCTCCCAAAAGTCCCCGAAATATTCAGGATTAGCCTCGACCAAAGCAGGCGGCGTACCAGAAGACAAGACCCGCCCCTCTGTGCCAACGTAGATGAGACACTTCCCCTATGTTAAATTACTGTAGGGCGGGGGAGGTATTAGGATGTATAGAGAGATGGATGAAGACAGGAAGAAGGCAGGGATTGTTGGGGAGACGGAGGGAGCCCGTAGGGCGACCGGAGTCTCCCCAACCGGGACGGCCGAGCCGGAGGACACTCCTGCCAAGCGGCCCGAGCGGGTGGGGGCGCCGATCATTCTTCCCGAGCCGGAGGTCCCGGAAAAGCCCGCCCGGCGGCGCTTCACCGCGGCTTACAAGCTCGCAATCCTCGGGAAGGCCGACGCCTGCTCGGGGCATGGCGAGGTCGGCGCCCTGCTGCGCCGGGAGGGCCTTTATTCGTCGCACCTGACGGCCTGGCGCAAGCAGCGGGACGAGGGGGCCTTGAAAGCGCTTTCGCCCGTAAAGCGGGGCCGCAAGCCCAAGGCCAAAAACCCGCTGGCCGATGAAGTGGCCCGCCTCGAGCGCGAGAACCGGAAGCTCCAAAAGCGGCTCGAACAGGCCGAGATGATAATCGACTTCCAAAAAAAAGTTGCCGATCTGCTGGGGATACCCCTGGCCAAGCCGCCCGGCGAAGAGAGCGAATGATGGAATCGGCAAGCACGGCCGCTCCCCGGGTCGGCGCCAAGGCCGCCTGCGAGGCCCTGGGCCTGTCGCGAGCAACGTTTAATCGTCGCGCTAAAATTCCCTTCGGGCCTCCGCCGCCGAGGCGCGCGGCCAAGCCGGCAAGGTCGTTGAGCGAGGACGAGCGGCGCCGGGTGCTGGACGAACTCCACTCCGAGCGCTTTGCCGACAAGGCCCCCCGCGAGGTCTGGGCAACGCTCCTGGACGAGGGGACATGGCTGTGCTCGGTCCGCACCATGTACCGCGTCCTCGACTCGGAAAAGGAAGTCCGGGAGCGGCGCAACCAACTCCGGCGTCCCCGATACAAAAAACCCGAGTTGCTGGCCGAGGCCCCCAACCAGGTCTGGTCCTGGGACGTCACCAAACTCAAGGGACCGGCCAAATGGACCTGCTACCAACTCTACGTGATCATGGACATCTTCAGCCGCTGCGTGGTGGGATGGATGATCGCCGGACGCGAAAGCGCGGAGCTGGCCCGCCGCCTGATCGGGGACAGCATCCGAAAACAGGGGATCGAGCCGGGACAACTCACCATCCACGCCGACCGGGGGAGTTCGATGAAATCAAAGCCGGTGGCCTTCTTGATGGCCGACCTGGGCGTGACCAAGAGCCACTCGCGGCCCCACGTGTCCGACGACAACCCCTACTCGGAAAGCCAGTTCAAGACCATGAAGTACCGGCCCGAGTTCCCGAGCCGGTTCGGCTCCATCGAGGACGCCAGGGCCTTTTGCGTGAAGTTTTTCGATTGGTACAACCGCGAGCATCGGCACACCGGGATCGGCCTGATGACGCCCGAGATGGTCCATTACGGAATGGCGAGCGAGATCGTGGCCGCCAGGCAAAAAACGCTCGACCACGCCTATGAAAAAAAACCGGAGCGCTTCGTGAAAAGACCGCCGACGGCGCCGGAGTTGCCCGGCAAAGCGTGGATCAACCCACCGGCGAAACCGGAGGAAATAAACAGTTTGCCACACTAAATTCAGGAAAGGCGTGTCTCATTTTGCTTGACACATTCCGCGCATCCATTTCCATTCCATGCTCGGGACACCATCCGTCTTGAGCTTCATCTGCTCCAGAATCCAGGCGGTGTAGAGGTCGAGCACCATGGTCTTCTTGGCATCACGACAAGCCTTCCATGCGACAGTGAGCCTGTCCACATTCTGCCCCGAACAGACCAGGAAAGAAATATTCTTCTGGTCCTTGATGATGTTGTAAATTTCCCTGCCGATCTTTTCTTCGGTCTTTGCCGCGTTTCCGTCCCGACCGATGTTGGTGCCTTCCATGATAAGGACATCTATGTCCTTGGGCGGGCGCTTCACAATCCGGTCAAAGAGCTTTCCCTTCTTGCCGTGGGAACGAAAGTCGCCGGAGTAGAAGACCCGCTTGCCTCCGGCCTCGACCAGAAAGGCAAAGGACTCCGGGGATGAGTGGTCCACAAGATAGGGAGTGATGGTAAAGCCGGCCACCTTGAATGGCTTCCGGTCGTCAATGTACTTGAACTCGCGGGACATAGGATCTCCCTTCCTGAAAATGCGAACCGCGTCGATCAGCCTCCTTCCGATCTCGCCTATGTAAATGGGCACGCCGGGAGCCAGTTCTTCCATCCGACCATAGTGGTCCTGGTGCGGGTGACTGATGATGAGGGCCTCCGGTTTGAAGCCCGTCAGGTCCACAGGCTTGGATTCGGGAGCAAGGGGCATCCCCAGTTCAAGCAGGATTGACCTTCCTGCATGAGAAAGTTCGATGCAGGTCCCGCCGATCTCATGAGAGCCTTTATGTATCTTGATCTTCATTGCAGCACTCTGCCCATAGTTTAGTCTTTCCGGAGTCGCGAATTCAACCATGGGTCTCCATCCGCTCGTTGGCCCTCCTGAACTCATCAGGGTAGTTGGCCTTGAGGAATGCGCATCGGTAGGTGATTAGCGAGTAGGCCACAGCATGAGCCTTGTTGAAGGTAAATGAGATAAAAGCCCGAATTTCCTCAAGCAGGCCTTCCGCTTCATCTGTTGATAGCCCATTAGCCACCGCCCCGGTGATGAATCCATCCTCCAGATCAGACCTCTCGGGAAGTCGCTTAACGAGTTTCATTCTTAATGCATCGGCCTCCATGATGGACATGCCACCGATATCCATGCAGACTCTCAATACCTGCTCCTGGTAGACCCAAACGCCATAGGTCTCGCTCAGGATTGGAGCAAGCTGCGGGACTGAGAAGTCAATGATGGCACTGTCATGCTTGGATGCGATCATTTGGTCCATAAAGCCTTGAGCCAACGGGCCGGGCCGATACTGCGCCATGACCGCGGCCAGGTCAGAGAAGCAATCCGGCTTCATCCTTGTCAACACCGACTTTGATCCCTCGCTTTCAAATTGAAACACGCCATCAGTGTCCCCCGCGCCAAGCAGTTCGTAGGCTCTACGGTCATTAAGCGGCAGCCTGCTGAGATTCAATTCAATGCCTTTCGTTCTGAGATCATCAAGGCAATAGCCAAACATGGTGACGGTCTTCAAACCGAGAATGTCAAACCTGACCAGTCCAAGACGCTCAACATCCTTCATGTCCACATGCACAATTGATTCCTGTCCACCACTAATATCTACTGGGGCGAGACTCTCCAATGACACATCCGAGACGACTACGCCAGCGGCATGCGTTGAACTATGTCGCAGTAGGCCTTCCAACTTCTCGGCAATTTTAAACAGATGATCGTATTTTGAATCTGTCTTTATCAAACGGGCCAATTCGGGAACTTCTTCCCGTGCTTCACTCAGGTAGCTGTGAGGGGGGACCAGTCGTACTATCCTGTCGATTTCCTCTTGCCCTAATTTGAGGATTCTACCAATATCTCGTATAGCGGCCTTTGCTTTCATGGTTCCGAATGTGAGTATCTTGGCCACATGTTCTGGTCCTCCGTATTTCTCAATAATGTAGCTGATTACCTCATTCCTTCTTACGTCTCCGACATCAACGTCGATGTCAGGAAAAACTGTCCGCTCCGGGTTAAGAAACCGCTCCGCGATGAGGCCGTGAGCCACGGGGTTTACATCGGTGATTCCCAGACAATAGTTCACTAGGCTGGCCGCCGCCGAGCCTCTGCCCGGGCCGACGGGTATGCTGTTGTCACGAGCCCAGTTCATATAGTCGGCAACTATCAGGAAATAGTCGGCCAAGTCGTGCTCAAGTATAGTGGCCATCTCATTTTCAAGCTGTCCCAGGTATTGAGGTTCACGAGAGAGGAATTCAGGATCGCTTATTTCAAAGTCCGTCCTTCTTTCCTTGAATCCTTCAGTAACTTGTTCCCTGAGCAGATCGGATGCACTTTTTCCCGAAGAAGTCCTGAAACTGGGAAGATGAATCTCATTAAGATTGAAATCGAAGCAACATCTATCGGCTATCACGAGGCTGTTGTTGAGGGCATTGGGACAGTCAGCAAAAACCTCGGCCATCTCCTGGGCGGAACGAAAGTAGTAACCGGTCGCCAGGGGCGGGTCGCTCTTGGGAAAATCCGGCCAGGCTTGGCCCGACCTCATATAGAAAAGAACATTGTGGGCATTGGAATCTTCAGGGTCCAGATAGGCGCAGTAACCGGCGGCGACGACTGGTATGTCCAGTTCTTTGCCGAGCGCGATGAGACGCTTGTTGACCATCGTCTCTCCCGGCAATCCACCATTGACCAGTTCGAGGTACAGGCGGTCTCCGAAAACATCCTTGTACCACTGGGCAGCCTGAGGAGCTTCTTCCTCCCTGCCGAATAAAAGTCCCGGCAGTTCACCATCCAAAAACCAGCCGGAAAGGGCTATCAGGCACTCGTTGTGTTTGGCAATCATCTCCTTTGTGACCAAGCCTGGGAACTGGCCGGAGCCTATGCTGGCCCTGGTCAAAATTTTGCACAAGTTTCTGTATCCGGCCTCGTTCTGACAGAGCAGTACCAGACTGTGACTTTCCGTCTCGGGATCACTGGCGTCAGTTGGGGCAACCTCCACCTCGCAGCCAATGATTGGCTTTATCCCGACACGTCTCGCCTCGATATAGAACTTCACAGCACCGGAGAGGGTCATGTAGTCCGTAATGGCCACGGCTGGCATGTTGAAATCTTTAGCCCGCTCCACCAGGTCCCGGACGCGAATCATGCTCCGAAGAAGGCTGAACTCGGTGCGAACATGAAGGTGTACGAATGAATTATTAGTGCGCATGAATCCGCTCCCCAGGCTGGACAATCGCCTTGATTCCCCGGTCCATGAACTCCTCGAAATCTTCGAGGTTGCCGCTGAACTTTTCGCCGGACATCTTCTCCACCTGGGTGACTATGGACTCGATGATTTCCGGTACGTCCATCATTGTAGTGGGGTCGGGCATGAAGTAGGAACCAGTGGTCCACCTGCTGACGCGATTGAACCAGCACAGCAATCTCCGAGGCAGAGCGTTAAGAATCCTCACCCAGAAAGGAGGAATCTGGCCGACATTCGCCTCGTCTTCAAACTTGACGACCGTTACCTTGACCCATCTGTTCATATTGAGAACTACGTCGCACTTTCCGCAATAGAGGAAATGGAAGGCTTTGGCCGGGTCGGACTCAAGCACGTATTGTTGAATCCCGACCATGACCTCTTCTTCGCACTTCGGACAGAATGCATACACCCCCATTGACTTGCTCCTTTGCAATGGTTTTTCTTCTAATAATACAACTAGGGTAAATCAACGGTTGATTGGCTGTTTGGTCCTTTGATAGGGGCCAGGAAGCGTGAGTATAATGGCTTTGGGCCGAGGAATATGTGAGCATTCGGAAAGACAGCTTCCAACCTAAGCAAAAGAGTCGGCCAACACCTGATGCTTCTTGGTAGCGATGGTCTTATTCTGAAGCACACCGGCGGCGCGAAGAAGCTGAAGGCTCCAACAACCAGCTGCCAACTCCGGGCCGGCATCGAGCATCTATTCACGAGCCACACCAATACCCGCGCCCTGATTCTTGAGAATGTAGGGCTGTCATATGTGGTTCTTAACGGCGATGACCACGCCGCGAATCGGTTTTACTTGGAAGATATGGCCATCGGTTTGATGCGTCCCGCCTTGAATGTCGATATTGAGAGGTAGATGGCCTAGGCTCCCACCTTGTCTGGAAGGCAACGTATTAAGGACGATTCATTGCCTTCGGGTCATGTTTTAATGGGAAGGGGAAGGCTCTTGAGCGTCATTGTTATCTCGTCCTCGCCTATGGTGATTCTTTCGATGATTGTCTCGATGATTTTTCGCTTCTCATCATCTGATAGGTTCGACCACCTTGATTGGAGTTCTTTTGATTCGCTTAGTATCTGCTTCTTGGTGAGCTGGCTGATTCTCAGGTAATCGAGTTCACCCTGTAGCTCTGGCAATTGCTTCTCGATGTTCTGAAACCTCTCCTCAAGCGGGTTGTAACGGCGTCCAAAACCTTTTCTTGGGATTTCTCCTTCATCGAGCAGCTTGAACAGCTTGCCCATTTCTCGCCAAGTTTTCTTCTGTTCTTCATGAAGCGTTTTTAGCAATGCTTCCTTGTCTTTCATCTGTTGTTCTGCTTCGCTCATCAATTGTGATACCGGATTAGATGATTTCACGATTCCCTTTAGTTGGGTTCGGAATATCTCCTCTAGGTCTCCTTTCGGAATTTTTCTTCGACATTTTTGACAAATGTATTTCGGTGAGTTTGATGGCATGTACATCTTGCCCCCGCATTGGCAGTAAACAATGCCCGTGAACAGCTTGACCTCCTTGCGAGTGGGCTTCTTTGTCCTTTTCTCGATTTCATCGAGAATCTGGTTGCACCTTCCCCAAAGCTCTTCGGAGACGACCGGTTCCACCTCGCTGAAGACCCACTCATCTTGGGACTTCAACTCCCATTGGTTTTCGTTCTTGAGGCTTCTCGTGTAATTCGCTCTCCGTACTCCTTTGGCGGTTGGGTCTCGGAGCAGCCTGGTGACTGTCGTATCGCTGAACTTCGCTCCCTTCCTCGTGCGGTACCCTTGTTCGTTCAGGATGCGGGCAACGGTCTTCTTTCTTCTGTGTTCGAGGAACAGTTCATAGATGAGCTTTCTGACCGGAGCCTCCTTATGATTCGGCGCCAGCTTGCCGTCCTTCCACTGATACCCGAAGCTGGCCTGGCCTCCTGTTGACTTGCCAAGTTTGGCGCGTTCAGGCACCGAAGCCTTCACCCGTTTGGAGGCCTCCTCTCGCTCCCACTGAGCCATGACCGGCACCAGGGTATGAAAGAGCTTCCCGGCGGGGGTTGAAGTGTCTATGGACTCATCCAGGACTACCAGGTCGGCATCGTGGCTGGTAAAGTAATCCGAGAGATCCATCAGTTCCTTGGTGTTTCGGGCGAGACTGGCGAGACGAGTTGCGATGAGGCCGGTGATTCGGCCAGTCTTGATGTCCTTGAGCATTCGCTTGGCCTCTGGGTTATCCAGCACGCGCTCGCTTTCCATCGCCTCGAAGTGATAGACCTCCCTGACGGTCCAGTCCTTGCCATTCGCATACTTACGAGCACGCGCCACCTGAGCCTCTGGGACGCCATCTTGGGCCTGGCCTCCAGAAGGTCCTTCAATCCAGATGCCGATATTTTTTACTCCCCCCATGGTCAATCCTTTTGAATCGTATGAATGATATGGTAGAGGGCCACATAACCTAAGGTACAAGGTTGTGTTGCCTTGTCAACCTCTTCCCGAATCAGCCATAATTATTAAAGCTAGCCAAACTTAATAATCAACTTGACTTGATGCACGCACTTTTATAGCATGATATATCATCTGACACATCGAGAATTAAATCTATTGAATCGTTCAGGTACTGCCTGAGCTTAAAGGAGTCGGACTTGAGCAGCAATGTTGACATCCCGAGACTAATCCGTGAGCTCCGGGAAATGACGGGACTCACCCAGGAAAAATTCGCCGCTAGGCTTGGCGTGACCTACCCGACCATCAACAGGTGGGAGAACGGTCGAGCCAAGCCGTCGCCCCTGGCCATGAAGCGGATCGAGGACCTGCTCCAGGATCTGGGAGCACAGGGTAGAGACCTGTATAAGGAGTACTTCGGAGAGGAGAGTTAAGCATGGTCCAATCTCAAAACCCTATGTATAGGGCCAGAGAAATCAGGGCCAACGTAAAAGGGACGACTTATCCAGAAATCAGCAAAGGACGTTTCCGCGAGATGTTAGACATCATGCCTTCATCAACAGTGATGAGGGAGTTTTCAAATCTTGTAATTGATATAATTACCCACGTAAGGCTTTTTAAAAATCAAATCGTCAAACTTCAACAGGCACGGGATATCCTTCTTCTACGTCTGATGTCAGGAGAAATCACATTATGAAAAGGACAAGACCCCCAATGGTATCTGAAAGTGACGACTTAGGTGGAAGTGGTGGCATAAAGGGAGATACTAAGACCACCAGATCAACGGCTGGCACATTAAAGTTTCTCGCGCCAGGGAAAACAGATTGGCTTGAACTAGATCCAGATATTAAAGAAGACGACGAGAACGTGCAAGCGATAAAAGACCAAGCGAGCGAAGCTGCAAACACCATAAAGGAGGTCCTTTTAACATCCCTTCAGATGCCTAATATTATCGTCTTGTCCGGAAGCGGCACATCAATAGGCAATGGAATCGGGGGACCATCAATGGAGGACCTATGGGATGTTGCCATGAGCGATCATTCTTCTGAAACAGAAGAAGGTCGACAGTTACGAGAATTAGCCCAAAGAGTCATTAAAAAGGTGGGTTACTCTATAGAAGAACATGGGGAAAATATAGAGGCCTTTCTTTCGCGCTGTGAAGCTTACCTTGAAATAAGGCATCAAAAATATGTAGCCGATTTTGTAATAGAGTGTAAAAAAGCGATTTTGGGACGATGCTCAAACTTTCTTTACAAACAAGCCACTGATGAATGGGATGACGATAAGCTTGATGGGCACAAAACTTTTCTTCACCGCCTTTCCCGAAGGCGAGTCCGAGATCCAAGATTAAAGGTATTCACTACGAACTATGATCTTTGCTTCGAAAGAGCAGCCGCTCTACTCGGTCTGGTTGTAATTGATGGCTTTTCTATCGGTCAGCCCCGCCGTTTTCGTCCGGACTATTTTGAATATGATATTGTTCGTCGATCATCTCAAGGAGCAGAGATTGGCGATCCGCTTGAAGGAGTTTTTCATCTTCTCAAGCTTCATGGTTCTGTAAATTGGGAACTCCAGGATGATGGTAACATTCTTGAAAAGCTGCCTCCCGAGCCGGAAAAGGCATGTATGATTTACCCCGTAAGCGGTAAATACCAACAGTCTTACATTCAACCCCACTTGGAATTGATGGCTCAATTCTTAGCCTCGCTTCGAAAACCAAATACTTGCTTAATTGTAGCTGGCTTTGGATTTAACGATGATCATCTTTCAGAGCCAATTATATCGGCTATTAAATCGAATTCTCAACTGAGGGTCATAGTTGCGGATTATAAAGCCGAGGACCAAATTGAGGGAGGAATGGAGAAAGTAAGCAAATATTGGAGACTGCTCTCCGATTTAGCAAAAACTGGAGAAAGCATTTGGTTCTTCAATGTATCCTTTGGGGATTTTGCATACCTTTTGCCAAACCTAAAAGCATTAACACCAGCACAGCAACTAGAGAAGGCGGTAAAGGGTTTGAATACACCAAGCTGAGGACTTAACACTATGAGTGCAAATGATTCAGACAAAGGCCTTCTTCTTCCAAAGCTGCGGATGGGAGTGGTGTCTTCTGTGAATGCAAATATTGCTCGCATTAATCTTAGGGACGCCGGATTCCCCAGTGGTACTTATTATGAGGCTAGCCGTTACGGTCTCGGTGAGGTCGGAGAGTTTGTTCTCATTGAAGGGCAACAATTCTTAATTTTGGGCCGAGTTATTGAAATACGACTACCAGAGGGCGACCGGAGGTCCATTACACAGGATTTCCCGGGGTCTTCTGGACTTGACGCTATCGGAAGTATTCAACTTCTTGGTACCGTATCAATGACAGATGAATTGTCGGTTACCGCAGGTGTCGTAGCATATCCAAGACTCGGAGACCGAGTGTATGCAGCACCTCACCAATTTGTTGCCCTGATCCCGATATTGATCAAACAGTCACCGGATAAAAAGGATCCAGACAAAATTCAGTTAGATTTGGGGGCTGTTGGACCTGCAAAAGAAAGCAGTGTTTTTATACCTCCTGAAAAGCTCTTTGGCCGCCACTGCGCGATACTTGGAGCAACCGGCGGTGGTAAAAGTTGGACAGCGGCAAGAATTATAGAAGAGTGCCTGAGGTATAAGGCCAAGATTATTCTCATTGACCCTTCTGGTGAATATCGTGGAATGAAGGGGGAAAAAATACGGCATTGCCACCTTGGGAATCCTATTGAGAAAGCGGCTAAATCGGTATCTTGCTCTTTACCATCAACCTGTTTTCAAGAATCAGATTTTATTGCCTTGTTTGAGCCTGCTGGAAAGGTGCAAGGTCCAAAACTTCGAGCTGCAATTAGAAGTTTACGTCTCGCCAAATTAAAGCCAGAAATAGCCCCAAATGGATTTATCGAAAAGATAAATAAAACCAAAGCCCCAATCACTAGCGCAGAAAATGAGTCTGGCATTTCAGAAAAACTTGATGATCCTACCCAAGAATTTGAGGTTGGTAATCTTGTGAAGCAGATAGAACAAGAGTGTGTCTGGCCTGACGCTTACGGAGGTGATGGAAGTAAATGGGGCAAAGAAGACGGAAATTTTTCACACTGTCTTTCATTGGTCACTAGAATCAATGGTGTTTTAACTTCTACTGCGTTTGCTTGTGTATTTAGTTGTAGTGATGATCCTATCCTAATCGACCAAGTCCAAGAGTTCCTTGAAGGTGATCAACGGTTATTGCGAATATGTCTCAGTGGGATTGCCTATGAATTCAAAGCACGTGAAGTCATTGCCAATGCTATAGGGAGACACTTGTTAAACGAGGCACGATCAGGAGCGTTTAGAAATCAGCCCGTAGTCGTTTTTGTTGATGAAGCACACAATTTTCTTGGCAGGTCAATTGGTGGAGAAGACACTATCGCTCGCTTAGATGCCTTTGAACTCTTGGCAAAAGAAGGACGTAAGTATGGCGTGAATATATGTGTTGCTACCCAGAGACCTAGAGATATAACGGAAGGCGTACTTAGCCAGTTGGGGACTCTCATCGTGCATAGGTTGACAAACGACCGTGACAGAGAGGTTGTTGAAAGGGCCTGTGGAGAAATAGACCGCACTGCCTCAGCATTTCTTCCTAACCTTAAAGCCGGGGAAGCTGCGATTATCGGTGTTGACTTCCCAATACCGCTGACAATTCAGATGAAAAAACCGACTCATCGGCCTCAATCTGAAGGTCCTAACTTTCAAAAAAATTGGGATGTGGAGTGAGAAGTAGGCGGAAATGGTTTTTACTGGAGATACATTAGTACTGCAGACCACGGTCGAGTACCTTGAGAAGAACCCCTCTGTGCCAACGTAGATGAGACACTTCCCCTATGTTAAATTACTGTAGGGCGGGGGAGGTATTAGGATGTATAGAGAGATGGATGAAGACAGGAAGAAGGCAGGGATTGTTGGGGAGACGGAGGGAGCCCGTAGGGCGACCGGAGTCTCCCCAACCGGGACGGCCGAGCCGGAGGACACTCCTGCCAAGCGGCCCGAGCGGGTGGGGGCGCCGATCATTCTTCCCGAGCCGGAGGTCCCGGAAAAGCCCGCCCGGCGGCGCTTCACCGCGGCTTACAAGCTCGCAATCCTCGGGAAGGCCGACGCCTGCTCGGGGCATGGCGAGGTCGGCGCCCTGCTGCGCCGGGAGGGCCTTTATTCGTCGCACCTGACGGCCTGGCGCAAGCAGCGGGACGAGGGGGCCTTGAAAGCGCTTTCGCCCGTAAAGCGGGGCCGCAAGCCCAAGGCCAAAAACCCGCTGGCCGATGAAGTGGCCCGCCTCGAGCGCGAGAACGGGAAGCTCCAAAAGCGGCTCGAACAGGCCGAGATGATAATCGACTTCCAAAAAAAAGTTGCCGATCTGCTGGGGATACCCCTGGCCAAGCCGCCCGGCGAAGAGAGCGAATGATGGAATCGGCAAGCACGGCCGCTCCCCGGGTCGGCGCCAAGGCCGCCTGCGAGGCCCTGGGCCTGTCGCGAGCAACGTTTAATCGTCGCGCTAAAATTCCCTTCGGGCCTCCGCCGCCGAGGCGCGCGGCCAAGCCGGCAAGGTCGTTGAGCGAGGACGAGCGGCGCCGGGTGCTGGACGAACTCCACTCCGAGCGCTTTGCCGACAAGGCCCCCCGCGAGGTCTGGGCAACGCTCCTGGACGAGGGGACATGGCTGTGCTCGGTCCGCACCATGTACCGCGTCCTCGACTCGGAAAAGGAAGTCCGGGAGCGGCGCAACCAACTCCGGCGTCCCCGATACAAAAAACCCGAGTTGCTGGCCGAGGCCCCCAACCAGGTCTGGTCCTGGGACGTCACCAAACTCAAGGGACCGGCCAAATGGACCTGCTACCAACTCTACGTGATCATGGACATCTTCAGCCGCTGCGTGGTGGGATGGATGATCGCCGGACGCGAAAGCGCGGAGCTGGCCCGCCGCCTGATCGGGGACAGCATCCGAAAACAGGGGATCGAGCCGGGACAACTCACCATCCACGCCGACCGGGGGAGTTCGATGAAATCAAAGCCGGTGGCCTTCTTGATGGCCGACCTGGGCGTGACCAAGAGCCACTCGCGGCCCCACGTGTCCGACGACAACCCCTACTCGGAAAGCCAGTTCAAGACCATGAAGTACCGGCCCGAGTTCCCGAGCCGGTTCGGCTCCATCGAGGACGCCAGGGCCTTTTGCGTGAAGTTTTTCGATTGGTACAACCGCGAGCATCGGCACACCGGGATCGGCCTGATGACGCCCGAGATGGTCCATTACGGAATGGCGAGCGAGATCGTGGCCGCCAGGCAAAAAACGCTCGACCACGCCTATGAAAAAAAACCGGAGCGCTTCGTGAAAAGACCGCCGACGGCGCCGGAGTTGCCCGGCAAAGCGTGGATCAACCCACCGGCGAAACCGGAGGAAATAAACAGTTTGCCACACTAAATTCAGGAAAGGCGTGTCTCATTTTGCTTGACACATTCCGAACCTGGGTTTTGTCGAAAACAATGCCTCCAACATGGAGAATGGATTATGAGTGAAACAGTATTTACAAAAGTCGACTACGATCTAGGCACGCTAGTCAAATACATTGCTCTCGGAGAAATCGGCTTACCTGATATTCAGCGACCTTTCATCTGGAAGAACGTCAAAGTACGCGATCTCTTCGACTCCATGTATAAAGGTTACCCGGTCGGATATCTATTGTTCTGGCAGAACGGCCTTGCGGCCGACTCACGAACAATCGGCGCTGAATCAAAGCAGAAAGCACCCCGCCTCGTTATCGTAGACGGCCAGCAACGCTTAACTTCACTCTATGCCGTTGTCAAGGGCATTCCTGTTGTGCGCGAAAATTACGAGAGTGAAAAGATCCAGATCGCCTTCAATCCCCTTGAAGGAAAATTTCAGGTTGCGGACGCCGCAATCAAACGAGATAAAACCTACATCCCTGACATATCAACTCTGTGGCACAGCGATAGCAAGATCACTAAGATTATCAGGGAATATATTGAGAACCTTAAGGCCGCAAGAGATATTTCTGAAAACGAAGAATCAATAATTGAGGATGCGATTTTAAAGTTACAGAGTCTTCTAAGTTTTCCATTCACTGCCCTTGAACTCACGCCGAACATCTCCGAAGAAAACGTAGGTGATGTATTTGTCCGCATAAACAGCAAAGGTACTCCGTTAAATCAGGCGGATTTTATTTTGACCCTGATGTCCGTTTTCTGGGATGAGGGACGGACCGAACTTGAGAGATTTTGTAGAGAATCGCGTAAACCAGTTAAAGCCGGCACTTCTCCGTTCAACTATTTTATAGAGCCCAGTCCTTCCCAGCTTTTGCGCGCAAATGTAGGCGTCGGCTTCAAGCGTGCGCCCCTCTGTGCCAACGTAGATGAGACACTTCCCCTATGTTAAATTACTGTAGGGCGGGGGAGGTATTAGGATGTATAGAGAGATGGATGAAGACAGGAAGAAGGCAGGGATTGTTGGGGAGACGGAGGGAGCCCGTAGGGCGACCGGAGTCTCCCCAACCGGGACGGCCGAGCCGGAGGACACTCCTGCCAAGCGGCCCGAGCGGGTGGGGGCGCCGATCATTCTTCCCGAGCCGGAGGTCCCGGAAAAGCCCGCCCGGCGGCGCTTCACCGCGGCTTACAAGCTCGCAATCCTCGGGAAGGCCGACGCCTGCTCGGGGCATGGCGAGGTCGGCGCCCTGCTGCGCCGGGAGGGCCTTTATTCGTCGCACCTGACGGCCTGGCGCAAGCAGCGGGACGAGGGGGCCTTGAAAGCGCTTTCGCCCGTAAAGCGGGGCCGCAAGCCCAAGGCCAAAAACCCGCTGGCCGATGAAGTGGCCCGCCTCGAGCGCGAGAACCGGAAGCTCCAAAAGCGGCTCGAACAGGCCGAGATGATAATCGACTTCCAAAAAAAAGTTGCCGATCTGCTGGGGATACCCCTGGCCAAGCCGCCCGGCGAAGAGAGCGAATGATGGAATCGGCAAGCACGGCCGCTCCCCGGGTCGGCGCCAAGGCCGCCTGCGAGGCCCTGGGCCTGTCGCGAGCAACGTTTAATCGTCGCGCTAAAATTCCCTTCGGGCCTCCGCCGCCGAGGCGCGCGGCCAAGCCGGCAAGGTCGTTGAGCGAGGACGAGCGGCGCCGGGTGCTGGACGAACTCCACTCCGAGCGCTTTGCCGACAAGGCCCCCCGCGAGGTCTGGGCAACGCTCCTGGACGAGGGGACATGGCTGTGCTCGGTCCGCACCATGTACCGCGTCCTCGACTCGGAAAAGGAAGTCCGGGAGCGGCGCAACCAACTCCGGCGTCCCCGATACAAAAAACCCGAGTTGCTGGCCGAGGCCCCCAACCAGGTCTGGTCCTGGGACGTCACCAAACTCAAGGGACCGGCCAAATGGACCTGCTACCAACTCTACGTGATCATGGACATCTTCAGCCGCTGCGTGGTGGGATGGATGATCGCCGGACGCGAAAGCGCGGAGCTGGCCCGCCGCCTGATCGGGGACAGCATCCGAAAACAGGGGATCGAGCCGGGACAACTCACCATCCACGCCGACCGGGGGAGTTCGATGAAATCAAAGCCGGTGGCCTTCTTGATGGCCGACCTGGGCGTGACCAAGAGCCACTCGCGGCCCCACGTGTCCGACGACAACCCCTACTCGGAAAGCCAGTTCAAGACCATGAAGTACCGGCCCGAGTTCCCGAGCCGGTTCGGCTCCATCGAGGACGCCAGGGCCTTTTGCGTGAAGTTTTTCGATTGGTACAACCGCGAGCATCGGCACACCGGGATCGGCCTGATGACGCCCGAGATGGTCCATTACGGAATGGCGAGCGAGATCGTGGCCGCCAGGCAAAAAACGCTCGACCACGCCTATGAAAAAAAACCGGAGCGCTTCGTGAAAAGACCGCCGACGGCGCCGGAGTTGCCCGGCAAAGCGTGGATCAACCCACCGGAGAAACCGGAGGAAACAAACAGTTTGCCACACTAAATTCAGGAAAGGCGTGTCTCATTTTGCTTGACACATTCCGCGCGTCTAAAATATGTCTACTCTATTTTGCGGGGTAAAGACCTTGAGACAGAACAGTTCAGTGATGAACGACGGGTTAAACAATTTGAACTGCTTAAAAATGCCCAGGAAAGGACTTTGAACCTGCAATACTGGCATGATTTCATGCACTGTATTCGACAAGCTGGTTTTAGAAGCAGCAAGATGATCAGTTCAGAAACGAACTTAATGTTCTCCTACACGCTCTATTTAATAGGACGCACTGAATACAAGGTGGATGAATTCGTACTACGAAGAGTGATCGCGCGATGGTTCTTTATGTCCGCTGTAACAGGCCGGTTTACCGGGTCGCCGGAATCTGCAATGGAATTTGACCTGGCTCGCTTTCGCGAAGTTGATAAGGCCGAGGATTTTGTGGCTATTTTGAATCAAGTTTGTGAAATAACTCTTACCAACGACTTTTGGAACGTCACCTTACCCAACGATCTCGCTACATCATCGCCTTCAAGTCCTTCGCTTTTTGCTTACCATGCGGCTCTTGTATTACTTGATGCAAAGGCGCTTTTTTCAAAAAACCGGGTTTCGGAGATGCTCGATCCAGCAATAAAAGCCAACCGGTCAGCCGTGGAACGTCATCATCTATTTCCCAAGGGGCACCTAAAGAAGAAAGGTATAACAAGCACAAGGGATATTAACCAAATTGCCAATTACGCCTTCGTGGAATGGGGCGACAACACCAAAATATCAGACCAGGCTCCCGCTGAATATTTTCCTGAACTCAAAGCACGTTTTTCATCAGATGAGTTGTCGAAGATGTACAGATGGCATGCACTACCAGAAAACTGGGAACACCTTGAGTATAAGGAGTTTTTAGAGAAACGGCGTGAACTGATGGCCCAGGTGATAGCGGATGGCTACAGGACGCTTGTCACCAAGGAGGAAGAAGAATCGAAAATTGAGAAGTTTGATTTGAGCAAGGTCGTTCTCGATGGTGAATCAGAAAGCATTGAGTTCAAATCAACGTTGCGGACTAATTTGCATACCATGAATCAAGACCAACGAATTGAGCTTTCTGTTCTTAAAACACTAGCTGGCTTTCTAAACACGAACGGCGGGACATTGGTTATTGGTGTATCTGATGAGGGTAATCCCGTGGGAATTGAAGTGGATGGATTTAAAAATGAGGACAAAATGAGCCTGCACCTTGTGAATATCGTTAAGAACAGAATGGGTTTACAGGCCATGACCAATATTCATTTCCACTTCGAAGATTATGAGGATAGCCGCGTTATGGTTGTCGGATGTAAGATGTCTCCCACACCAATTTTCACTAAGGATGGAGATGTCGAGCGCTTCTACATTAGGACGGGTCCGTCCACCACTGAGCTAAGCGCAAGTCAAACTCAAGAGTACATTAAGTATAGGTTCAAAAAATGACGGATTATACCGAGGGCCAACTTGTATAACAGACCACCGCAGAATACCTGGAAAAGGTACTTGGTTTGGAACTCGTTCTATAACTACAACAACGAGGTTTTCAGTCAGACAGTGAGTCTTAGTCGGGCATCGAATCAAAAAGCTATCATTAGCTGTTAGAAATCGGAGATATATTTTCAATGACTAAAGAAAGACAACATCTTGATAAAAAGTCCTTTCTGAGTCTTACGGGGAGTCGTCCGGACTGGAGTGAACTTGCGAAGGACTGCGTGTGGTTTTCTAATGCGCAGGATGGAAAAATACAGATTGGGAAAGGGAATGGAGAAACCGAGCCACCGAAGGGCCGGTGATTTCTCCAGATCTAATGGAGCTATGACTTTCATCGCCTCTAGTAAACTCCCTGAGCCGGGAGATGTTGTCCGGGTTCGGACCCGAACCTACCTGGTTGAATCCGCCGAACGTGGCCCAGGCGGACACCGCATCGGTATGTCTTGTCTGGATGATGACGCCCAGGGCCAACCCCTTGAGGTTATCTGGGAGATAGAGCTCGACACGGAAATCTTGGATGAGGAAGCCTGGAAGTCCATCGGTGAGCGTGGCTTTGACACCCCCAGGTACTTCAGCGCCTATGTCCATACTCTACGATGGAACTGTGTCACGGCCACCAATCCTCGTCTGTTTCAATCTCCGTTTCGTGCCGGCATCAGGATTGACGCTTACCAGCTCGACCCGCTCCGCAAGGCCCTGCTTCTCCCCCGAGTGAATCTGTTCATCGCCGATGACGTGGGCCTCGGCAAGACAATTGAAGCAGGTCTGATCGCAAGCGAGCTTCTTCTCCGCCGCCGAATCAGTGAGATTGTTATTTCATGCCCTCCATCAATGTTGACTCAATGGAAAGACGAGATGGATACCCGATTCGGGTTGACTTTCGAAATCCTGGACCGGGCGTATGTGGAGAAGGTCCGGCAGGAACGCGGCTATGGCGTCAATCCGTGGACAACCTTCCCGAGGTTCCTCGTCTCTCAGCGGCTCTTGATTGATGAAACCTACACCGCTCCGCTCCGGGACTGGCTGGACAATCTTAGACCCCGTACTCTTTTCATCCTGGATGAAGCCCACCATGCGGCTCCTTCCAGTGGCTCAAAGTACGCCATAGATTCTCGCATAACCAGAGCAATCCGGGACCTGGCCCCTCGCTTTGAACATCGCCTTTTCCTATCGGCGACGCCTCATAACGGGCACTCGAACAGCTTCAGCGCTCTTTTAGAGATTCTTGATTCCAACCGCTTCACACGTGGCGTTAAGGTTCTCAAGAGCAACCTCGATGAAGTAATGGTGCGCCGAATTAAGGACGACATCCGTGAACTTCAAGGCGGATTCCCCAAGCGTTGCGTCAAGCAGATAGACATTGAAGGGCTGCGCGATGATGCGCCCGAACTGGCTCTATCCCACCTGCTGGATCAGTACCGGCAGGTAAGACAGCGCCGGGTCGAGGGTGAAAATAAGCGTAAGCAGGCTGAGGCCTCCCTGTTGATAACCGGCCTGCAGCAACGTCTCCTCTCCTCGATTGAAGCCTTCGCCCGGACTCTCAGCGTTCACCGTAGGACAATGGAAAGGCTTTGGGCCAAGGAATCGAAGTCTGGCCAAAGCGGTCAATCGGAAAAAGGTTCCGATGCGAGCAAGAAGCAGTTGTCCTTATTGGGCGGCAGTCTCGGCAACGATGACAGCCGTTCCGCGCTCCCGGAAGAAGAATTGCAGGCTATCGAAGATGTTCAATTCGAAACTTCCACTCAAAGAACCGCCGGGGACGAGGCCCGTGCTGATATCAAGAAAGAGAAGGAACTGCTCGACCTGATGCATGACATCGCTGACCAGGGGCGTGGGCTGCCAGACGCTCGGGTCAAGCTCCTCATCAAGTGGATTAACGAAAACATGTGCCCCGGTGTCCGGCTTCCGGGTGAAAAAAGTCCTCAATCCGGCGCGGCATGGAATGACCTGCGCCTCCTTATTTTCACCGAGTACGATGACACCAAACGCTATCTGGTAAGAACACTGGAAGCCGCCATCGCTGGGACGGAGCTTGAGGATTACAGGATTGAGGTTTACCACGGGCCAACGCCACTGGATAAGCGCGAGCAAATCAAACGCGCTTTCAATGCGCCTCCCCAAAAACATCCGGTACGCATTCTCATTGCGACCGATGCGGCAAGGGAGGGCCTCAACCTCCAAGCCCATTGCTACAATGTTTTCCATTTTGATGTTCCTTGGAACCCGAGCCGCCTTGAGCAGCGCAATGGCCGCATTGACCGCAAGCTGCAACCATCGCCTGAAGTCTATTGCCACTATTTTGTTTATGTACAACGGCCAGAGGACCGGGTACTGCAAGCATTAGTAAGGAAGACCAATACCATCCGCAATGAACTCGGCAGCCTTTCCCAGGTCCTGGATGACCGCCTCGCCGATACCCTTCGCCTGGGCATCAGTCACCAGGACGTTGACAGCATGACTGACTCAATTGAGAACGCTGACATTGACCCGGAGAAGCGGGCCACCACCGAAGAGGAACTCGAAGCGACCCGCAAACGACAGGACGAACTGAGCACGGACATCACCATGCTTGAGCGTCGCGTCGATGAGTCTCGCAAATGGATTGGCCTCGAAACGGAATCCTTCCAGGATGCTCTGTCTTGTTCACTGGAAATGCTCGGCAGTGAACCACTCAAGCCTGACGGCAAAGACGAGCCTGACCAGCCCGACCGTTATATCTTCCCCAACCTTGAAACCAGGCAGGGAGGCGATCCTACGTGGTCAGCAACGCTCGACACTCTCCGGCAGCCCCCCGAACTGGGCGAGTCCGTGTTTCAATGGCGCAAAAGCGCTCCCATCCGCCCCGTCGTTTTCGACTCACCACCTGGCGTTGATGACAGTATAGTCCAGCTTCACCTTCAGCACCGGGTTGTTCAGCGTCTGCTCGGAAGATTCATGGCCCAGGGCTTTGTACATCATGACCTGTCACGGGCTTGCATTGCCCAGAGTCAGGACAACGTCACCCGTGTCGTGCTTTTGGGCAGGCTCTCGCTCTACGGCCCCCGAGCGGCGCGACTCCATGAAGAAATATTGTCGGTCACCGCTCGCTGGGTCAGCCCAGATAAGCGCAAGGGCAAGCTGGTGCCTTATGCCCGTGACACCGAGGCCCGCACCCTGGAGCTTCTGGAAAAGGCCCTCTCCCCGAGCGGGCAGAAAAGCCTGCCTAAGTCCGTGCAGGAGACCTTGCTTGCTTCCATCCCCATGGACATAGGCGAACTGCTGCCTCACCTGCAGGAACAAGGCCTGGCGGCTCGAAAGGACGCCGAATCCGCTCTGTCCGCTCGCGGAAAAACCGAAGCCGACAACATGCGCCGTATTCTGGAAGAACAGAAAAAGCGAATCCTGGTCAAGCTGGACGAGCCCAAAGAAGTGCAGCTCAAACTTTTCGACGATACGGACGCAAAACGCCAGTACGAATCGAACCGACGCTATTGGAGGCGCTGGATCGAAAACGTGGATGACGACCTCGAACGTGAACCCGCCCGGATTCTGGATTTCTACAAAGTGAACTCTTACCGGATCGAACCCGTGGGCATAGCCTACCTGCACCCGGGGAAGGAATAAGCCGTGGCTATCGATCCCGCGATAAAAGACCATCAAACCTGGATACACTATCTCCAGCCCGAAGGTCTGGTCGTGTCCCCGGCCGCCCTGGTTGATTCCCAGGTGATGCTGGGCGTCAATTCCGCGCCTTTGCAGCAACGATTCCTCGAGTTCCTGGAAGAGGTCGAGCATCACGACGATGAGATAGGCGTGATCCGTGACCTGAACGAGTTTCTGAAGGACTTCCTGGAATGGCCGGAGGCTAACCTCGTCGGCAAGGGCACTGACAAACCGATACCCGAGGAGTTGAAAACACCCCTGCGGGAATTCGGCGAGACCCTGGAGCCGGACCTGGCTTTTACCAATCCAAACCAGGAAGACCAGCCCTGGCTCTTGCTGGTGAGAGAATTGCCTTTTGAGACCGACCTCGACAGAGCGATTGAATCCGTCGAGGCGGGCTGGGCCGCGTCGCCCACTCAGCGCTTCGAGCGCCTGCTCCGTGAGACCGGCGTTCCCATTGGGCTCATCACCAACCGCCGGCTGCTCCGCCTGATCTATGTACCCAGAGGCGAAAACCCCGGCACACTGACCTTCCCGGTCTACGCCATGGCCGAGGTCTCCGGTCGGCCTATCCTGGCCGCTTTCGAGATGCTTTTAAAACGCTACCGGCTCCTGGCCGCTCCCACCGAGGCACGTCTTCCGGCTTTGCTGAAAAAAAGCCGCGATTATCAGGCAAATGTCTCAAAAGAACTGGCGGAACAGGTCCTGGACGCCCTCTATGAGCTTCTGAGAGGCTTTCAGGCAGCCGATGAGCACTCACGCGGTGAATTACTCAAAAATGACCTATCCGAGCATCCTGACCGCATTTATAACGGCCTCCTCACTATCCTGATGCGGCTCGTGTTTCTCCTCTACGCCGAAGACCGCGGCCTGATGCCGGACAATGAACTCTATGCCGGGAACTACTCCGTCCACGGGCTATTCAACAAACTGCGCTCGGACGCGCAACACTACCCGGACACCATGGATCACCGCTACGGGGCCTGGGCGCAGCTTGTGGCATTGTTTCGGTCGGTGCATGACGGATGCGAGCATCCCATGCTCGGACTCCCCGCCCGGCACGGGCACCTGTTCGACCCGGGAAGGTTCCCGTTCCTGGAAGGCCGCACTACTTCGCAATCCCGTCTGCCCCTGGTGTCGGACGGCGTTATCTACCGGGTCCTGGACAAGCTCCTCATTCTCGACGGCGAGCGGCTTAGCTACCGAACCCTGGACGTGGAGCAGATCGGCAGCGTCTATGAAACCATGATGGGCTTCCGCCTTCAGCAGGCCGGGGGAATGACCATTGCGCTCAAGCCCGCCAAGGCAAACGGCGCGCCAGTCCCGGTCAACCTCGAAAAGCTCCTCTCCACCGCTCCGGGCAGTCGTAAGAAATGGATTGCTGACCAAACTGATTACAAGCTGACAGCCAACATGGACAGCGCGGTCAAGGGGTCCGCCAATCCGGATGAACTCCTGGCCGCTCTGGAAAACCGCATCGCCCGCAATGCCACGCCCCAGCCGGTGGCTGCCGGGACCATGATTCTCATGCCCACGGACGAGCGGAGGAAGACCGGTTCTCACTACACGCCGCGCTTGCTTACGGAGCCGATTGTCAGGACCGCTCTGGAGCCGATTTTTAAGCAGCTTGGGGCCGATCCCACCCCGGATCAGATTCTAAATCTCAAGGTCTGCGACCCGGCCATGGGTTCGGGAGCGTTCCTGGTCGAGGCTTGCCGACAAATCGGGGACGAGTTGGTCAAGGCCTGGGCTTTCCACGGATGGAAACCGACAATCCCGCCGGACGAGGATGAAGTGCTCCATGCCCGGCGTCTGGTGGCCCAGCGCTGTCTGTACGGCGTGGACCGCAATCCCATGGCCGTGGACCTGGCCAAACTGTCTTTGTGGCTCGCCACCCTTGCCAAGGACCATCCCTTCACTTTCCTGGACCATGCCTTGCGCTGCGGCGACTCGCTGGTGGGGCTGACCCGTGAGCAGATTGTCGGGTTTCACTGGAAACCTTCACAGCAGATCAGCTTCCTCGCCGACTTCATCCAGAAGCGGGTCAATGAAATCTCCCGTGAGCGCCGCCAGATACTCGAGTCCGGGGACCAGATGCCGCCCGAGGCCAAAAGGAAGAAACTCGATGTAGCGGACAAGGAATTGGGGAGAATCCGACGCCTCGGTGATGCCGTGGTGTCGGCATTCTTCTCGGCATCGAATGCACGAGGGCGCGAAGAAAATCTAAAGGAGCTCATTCCACTGGCTGATGAAATTCAATCAGGACTTGGATTGGACAATGCGGTTCAATCTTTGAGCGTAGGAGAGCATCCAATTGCGCCCTTTCACTGGGAGCTTGAGTTCCCTGAGGTCTTTTTTGAGGGCAATGGAGGATTTGATGCGATTGTAGGAAATCCACCGTTTGCGGGGGTTACTACACTCTCACGATCGTCTCATGCGAACTATACCAATTGGCTAAGAACTTATTGGCAAGATACTGGGGGGAAATGCGACCTAGTTGCATTCTTTTTCCGTCAAGCATTCGACCTGGTACGTGATCGTGGATCGCTTGGGCTTGTTGCGACGAATACCATTGCTCAGGGAGACACTCGCGAAAGCGGTCTTGCACCAATAAGAAAATCGGGAGGCACCATATATTCAGCTATTAAACGCTTGAAATGGCCTGGTCAAGCAGCCGTAATTGTAAGCGTAATACATGTGCTAAAAGGCAAATTTAACGACCAATTGTACAGGAATGGTTCCCCCGTTGAAGACATTACTTCTTTTCTTTTTAGTCGAGGAGGCGATGATATGCCCAGAAGACTCGAACAGGATATAGAGGGAGTAACGAAAGGGGTTGTGCCTTATGGACTAGGTTTTGTCATTGATAATTCAACAGAAGGATGTATTAAAAATGAAGAGGTCGAAGAGGTATTAAATGCAGAGCCAAAAAGCAGCAACCTGATTTATGAATATATAGGAGGTGATGAATTCAACACATCTCCTATTCAAAAGTCAACTAAATCCATTGTTAAGTTTGATGGAATGGATTATGAAGAGGCTGCTCAGTTTCCTCTTCTACTTGAACTCGTCAAGAAAAAAGTTAAGCCAGGAAGAGATGCTCTAACAAACCAATCAGGTGCTGATAGATTAAAAAAATTCTGGTGGTGTTACCAATATTCAGCAAGAGAACTCTATTCATCGCTTACAGGACTTAAAAGAGTTCTTGCCGTAGCTAGAGTAACAAGACATGTTGCATTTTCTTTTCTACCAACGGGAATTGTGTACAACGAAAAAATAGTTGTTTTTCCTTCTGAAGAATATTCATTCTTCGCTATCATGCAATCAAACGTTCACTCATTTTGGGCTTGGTTTTTCTCTTCTACGATGAAGGATGATCTCAATTACTCGCCTACAGACTGCTTCCATACGTTCCCTTTTCCTATTGGCTACCGTGAAAGTGTTGAACTTGGGAAGATAGGTCAAAGTTATTATGAATTCCGCTCAAATTTAATGGTTAATAACAATGAAGGTCTTACTAAAACTTACAATCGTTTTAACGACCCAAACGAAACATTACAAGAAATTATAAAACTCCGGGAGTTGCATGATGCAATGGACCGGGTTGTACTGGATGCCTATGGCTGGTCCGATATTCAGCCCTTGTGCGAGTTCATTCTTGACTATGAAGATGACGACGATGATGAAGGGAGTAGCCGTCGGAAAAAGCCCTGGCGTTATCGCTGGCCGGACGAAATCCGGGACGAGGTGCTGGCAAGGCTCCTGGCGCTGAACGCCGAAAGAGCGGCAGAGGAGCACAGAGCGGGAAAAGCAGCCGCCCTGGAGGAGAAGAAAAAGGGACGCAAAAAGAAAAAGACGGCCAAGAAGAAAGGCACGCCTTTATTTGATTAGAATGGGAGACGCTAATGACTAATCCAACAACAACCAGCGTTGAGGTCAGGGAGCGACTTGTCGAGACCCTGCGGTTGGACCTGGTCGGCCCGGACAACGAGCACGCCTTTGCCACGGAGCTTTTGCCCGAATCGCCCACCAGGTGGTACCTGACCGGTTTTCTGGTCCCCACCGACGCGCCGGTGGAGCAGAAATTCGACGAGACCTCTGCGGAAGAAATCGACTCTCCGGCTGAAGCCGAGGGCCTGGACGACTCCGACACCCCGGACCGGTCAGCTGCCAACCGCCGAAGCCTTCTGCCTTCATCAATCGGCCTCAGCGTCCTCCTGTCATCAGACACCAAGGAACTCTCGGCCACGGTCTGCTGGGGAGATTACAAATGGGAAGCTCCGGAAAACGAGCCTGAACCCGTTGTAGGCGAACCTGAAGACGAACAAGAAGATGAAAGTCATAAAATTGAAGGCGATGAAGGTGAGCCCGATGGCTCCGCCGGAGAATCCACGGGTAAAAAACCCTTGCGAGGTTGGCGTCGCGATCCCCGGACCGAGCAGTTAGTAATAAAGTTACCCGACGCTGACGGCAAGCCTGGTTTCTTTGACGTGCCGAACAGCAACGGCTTGAAGCTAGTGGTCACTACCCGCTCCGCATCCACCCCCGGCTTGCCTCCCGGCACCAAGGCGGCATCCATATTCCTGGTCAACTACCGAACGCCCAATGAAGAAAAACCTTACCGCTCCTTTGCCTTTCAGGCCTGCCTGAAATTGAACTGCAAGGAAGGTTTCGTTCCCAGGGCCGATCCCAGGGGATGGGGAGTGGACGATGAATGGGACGAGCGGGTTGGCGACCTTCAGTACAGGGACGTTTTCGAATATGCGGTGGGCCAAGGCGTTTCCGCTAATGCTGAAATAGCTGATGAAGGCGGTTGCCTTGACGTGCGGACAATCTGGATTCCCGCCGGCGAAGTCGAGCGCATCGCGCCTTCGGAGATTCCTGACGTTGAGTTGGAAATGGAGGCCCTCAGTTCGATTAAAGACGGAGCCGACGCCAAGGCCAAGCTAGGAAAGCTGACTGAGCACTATCGGGCTTGGATCGAAGAGCAACGCAAAGCCATCGCATTCTTGAATCCCAGCCGTACTCAGACCGCGAATGACATGCTAATCGAGGCCGGGCACGTTGCGTCACGGATTGACGCTGGCATTGATCTCTTGGCCGATCCCGACGTTCTTGAGGCATTTCGGATAGCTAACCAGGCGGTGGCCATGGCCTCTCGCCAGCGATTCAGCCGCATCCAGGGCAAAGCGCCCAAGAACGTTGACCCGCCCAAGTGGTATCCCTTCCAGTTAGCCTATCTGCTCATGACCATTCAGGGCATGTCCAATCCAGCACACGGGGACCGTGAGGTTGTAGACCTGCTCTTCTTCCCAACCGGCGGCGGCAAAACCGAGGCTTACCTGGCCCTTGCCGCCTTCACCTTGGTCTTGAGACGGCTCAAAGAAAAGGACGACGACGGAAAGCCTTCAATCCATTCAGCCGGTGTAAGTGTTCTCATGCGATATACGCTCCGTCTTTTGACTCTTGACCAGCTTGGCCGTGCCGCATCTTTGATATGCGCTCTTGAATTGATACGTGAAAAGAACAAGGAAGTCCTTGGTGATTGGCCCTTCGAGATCGGTCTTTGGGTCGGCCAGGCCGCGACGCCCAATCGGATGGGCCATCGAGGTGATAAAAGCGCTCAGCGGCCCTACACTGCCTACACCAAAACTTCACAGTTCCAGAGCGATGAGAAAAAGCCTTCGCCAATTCCACTTGAGGAATGCCCCTGGTGCGGGACGAAATTCACCCGAGATTCTTTTCGGCTTGTTCCCAACAACATCAACCCAATTGACCTGCGGGTGCATTGCACCAACGACCAGTGCCTGTTTTGCGGGGACCGGTACCTGCCAATAGTCGCGGTGGACGAACCTATCTATCGACGGCTGCCATGTTTCATGATCGCCACGGTTGATAAGTTTGCAGCCCTGCCCTGGACCGGCCTGACGGGAGCATTGTTCGGCAAGGTAGACCGGCATGACAAAGATGGTTTCTACGGCCCATGCGATCCGGGTAAGGGCACTCTGATTCCGGGAGGGCAAATCCCGCCGCCGGACCTGATTATTCAGGACGAGCTGCACCTGATCTCCGGCCCCCTGGGCACGGTGGCCGGTTTGTATGAGACGGTGATTGACGCTCTGGCAACCCGGAAAGAGGGAGAGGAGCAAATTCGCCCAAAGATCGTGGCCAGCACCGCGACCGTCCGCCGTGCCGACAGTCAAATCAGGGCATTGTTCAATCACAGCCGAGTGAACGTCTTCCCGCCGCCGGGACCGGATAGGCGGGATTCATTTTTCGCTCATTCCCTGAGCACGGATGAAAGCCCGCCTCGTTTGTATCTTGGCATCGCGGCCCAGGGCCGGAGCCTCAAGGTAGTATTTCTAAGGGCAGGACTGGCATTGCTAAGTGCAGGCCAGACCGCGTGGGAGGAAGCGATAAGCAATAAAATAACGCCCAATCCCGCCGATCCATACATGACCCTGCTCGGCTATTTTAATTCTCTGCGTGAGCTTGGAGGCAGCAGACGGATCATCGAAGACGAAGTACGCACCAGACTTGTGACCTACTATGGCCGAAAACGACGGGACCCCAAGGATGACTTGTTCCGCAATCGTCAGATTGGCTACGACGTGCTTGAGCTTACATCACGAGTCAAGACCAATGACGTAGCCATTGCCAAGAGACGCCTTGCCTTGGACTTCTCGGATACGGAGCATGTGGACGTTGCGCTGGCGACGAATATGATTTCGGTCGGCCTCGATATCACCCGCCTGGGCCTCATGACCGTTCTCGGACAGCCAAAGACCTGCGCCGAGTACATACAGGCCACCAGCCGGGTGGGACGTGACGAAAACAGGCCGGGGCTTGTGATAACGCTCCTCAACATTCACAAACCACGTGATCGGTCGCACTATGAGCGATTTACCACCTATCACAGCCTTTTCTATCGCAATGTGGAAGCAACGAGTGTTACGCCATTTTCTCCACGAGCCTTGGATCGCGCGCTTTCAGCGGCCTTGGTTGCGTTGTGTCGCCAGGAGAAAGCAGGCTTCACCCCACCAAAGTCAGCACAGGAAATATTGTCGAAGCGAGCTGACCTGGATGCATTGATTCAGATTATCTCGGAGCGAGCTCGGGAGCACAGCAACGACATGCCCGACCCGGAGCGTCAGGCGCTTGCCGCCAACGTGCTCCATCGCTGCAATGATTTGCTTGACGCTTGGCTGCGGATTGCCCAACAAGCCCAGCAGGAGGGTTCAGGCCTTCAGTATCAAAAAGAGGAAAGCGCTCCGCCGAGACGACTATTGTATGACTTTCTCGACCCGGAGATTCCCAACCTTCATCCCATCCAACACCGCTTCCGGGCCAACCGGTCCATGCGGGACGTGGAGGCATCCGTTGACATCCTGGTGAAAAATCTGAAGGACTGGGAGGATAAAAAATGAATAAGCCGCAGATAAGGTCAAGTCAGCTTATTACGACTTTCGGTCCGGGCGCTATGGTTGACCTGCCGGATGATGCGGTCATAATCACGGGCCTCGACCAGTGGCGCTACAGTAATGCTTCGCAACCTCCGGTAATTCACGAATCTCGCCTACAACGAAAATTGGCAGAGTTGCTAGGCATCTCCAACGTCCTTTTACGAAAGCCGCCTCCAGCTATCGAGGACAGGGGATTTACTCCCGACATATCGGCCTATCGTTTTCCCGAATGGTACATCGTGCAAAGACAAATTCAGAGAGGCTCGCATAGGGCAAGAAAGCTCGTCAATCAAAAAGACCTGGAGAGAGCAAAATACAAAGATGATGACGGCAAGAAGTACCCCGTCGTTCCAGTCCGTTTTGTAAGAGCTTGTCGCAAAGGGCATGTGGGTGACATCGACTGGTACTCCTTTGTCCATGGTACGGATACCGGGTGTCGTCGAGAACTATTCATCGAGGAGCGAGGTACGAGCGGAGACCTCGACGCCGTATGGGTAGTGTGCGGGTGTGGAGCGGCACGAGCCATGAGTCAGGCGGCGAGACCTGAACTGCGTGCCCTGGGCTCCTGTAACGGCGCACGGCCCTGGCTGGGACCAGGAACCCGTGAGTCGTGCGGTGAGCCGAATAGACTGCTGATCCGCAGCGCCAGCAATGCTTATTTCCCTCAACTGCTGTCTGTCATCTCGATTCCTGACTCACTTGAAAAAGTGGACCTCGCGGTTTCCGCTCTATGGGATTCTCATCTATCGGCTGTTGATAGTGAGACTACCCTTGAGGTCTTCATGAAGATACCTCAGGTGAAACAGCAACTCGAGGATTTTTCGACCGCCCAGGTCATGGAGGCTATCCACAGGCGCAAAGATGGCCAAGCTGATGAAGAGCGGCCTGTAAAAGAAACGGAATTCGAGGCGCTCTCAAAGGCGGAAGAGGAACTAGGCGTAGATCAGCCGGAGGGTGACTTTTATGCTAAGGCTTTGCCGCCCGCCCAGTGGTCCGAGAGTTGGATGCAATCAATCGAACGAGTCGTTTTGGTCCATCGTCTGCGAGAGGTTGTGGCCCAAGTCGGATTTACCAGATTCGAAGCCGCCGGACCGGATATTCAAGGCGAGCTTGATATTGATGTTCAGCGTGCACCGCTGGCATTGGACCTTTCCTGGTTACCTGCCATTGAAAACCGTGGTGAAGGTATTTTCCTCCAGTTTAGCGCGGAAGCCGTGGATGCCTGGTTGAAGCTCGATGCCGTGAAAAAAAGAGATGCACAGTTACAGGAAGGCTTTCAAAAATGGCTTGAAGCACATGAGGGAAGCAAGCGTCAATATCCTGGACTCCCGTATTATATGCTCCATTCACTTTCTCACCTTCTCCTAATTGCAGTCTCGTTGGAGTGCGGCTATCCGGCATCTTCGCTTCGTGAGAGAGTCTATGCGATGCCTGACAAATACGGTATTTTGATCTATACAGGCTCTTCGGACGCTGAAGGCACCTTGGGCGGACTTGTCGAGGCGGGGAGAAGAATTAAATACCACTTACAGAGAGCGCTTGATATGGGAGAGTTGTGTTCAAATGACCCTGTATGCGCTTTCCACGCTCCCTCACAGCATGACCACAAAACCTTGCTAGGTAGCGCGTGTCATGGGTGCTTACTCATTTCAGAGACATCCTGTGAACAAAGGAACGATTTTTTGGACAGAGCTTTAGTAGTACGCACCGTTGAGTCTGTCGGCGCAGAGTTTTTCGGGAGATAGGCAGAATGTTCGACGTATTTCATAAGCTCACAACCTCCAGTCTGAGACAACTCTCAGATTCTCTACGGGATGGGGAATTGGCATCTGGCATTACATCGCATGCGATACAGCAGATTGCAGGGGCTTCGCTAACAGAGGAATTGGTTAAAGTGCTGGAAAATTTATCTTGCTTGGGGTGGTCTTCCAGTCAACTTTCCGATTTCGTCAAGTTCATAGCAGATACTCGTGAACAGGCATCAAAACCTGAATCTGTTTTTGATCTTGTTTTATCAGGCCCCGATGTACAGGGCATTCCCACAAGGGACACTGCCGCCGTAATGCATTCACTAATCGAACAGGCCAACGAGGAAGTGATTTTGGTTGGGTATGCTGTTCACAACGGTAAAAAGCTATTTGAACGCCTGGCTCAGCGGATGGAAGAACAGCCAAAGTTGAACGTTTGGTTTTGTCTAAATATTCAGAGGCAATTTAGAGATACTTCGTTAAGTTCAGAAATTGTTCGTCGCTTTTCAACTGAGTTTCAGGAGAAACATTGGCCCTGGAGCCCAAAGCCACAAGTATTCTATGACCCTCGTTCTTTGGATGATAAAGGCAAAACTCGAACTAGCTTGCATGCAAAATGTCTGATTGTTGATCGAGAACAGGCGTTAATTACGTCCGCTAATTTTACTGAAGCAGCGCAGAAAAGGAATATAGAAGCGGGAGTGGTTGTCCGGTATAAACCTTTCGTTGAACGCATCACCTTGTATTTTGACATGATGAAGCAATCTATTTTCAAGGAGCTTGTTTTCCCGAATTAACAGGATTGTTTATTGCCTTTCTGACTGATGTATGCCGCACTGCTATTTAGATCTAGTTCAACACGTTCACCAACAGTTTGCTCCAATCTTCTTAGAAATGATTTTCTATATCTAGTATGGAGGATTTGCTGATAGTACCGATTGGGTACATCAATGGCAACATGAACTTTATCACTTGTATGTTCAACCTTGCTTATGAAACACGACGATAATATCGTTCGAGTGAGAACACTATTCTTGCCCAGCCCGTCGGTGATTTTATTATACAGATGATCGTACTTTTCTGGATAGCGATATTTCATTCGTCTCTCATGATAGAGTTGTTGATGGTCTTTTTCATTTGAGTAAACATTCATTGTATTGTTTGATCCTATTTTTGAAGAAGCATCACGGATATGTTCCCCCTTTCCGCTTCTGGTATGGTTTTTTATAATTACTTTAGATTCTTTTATTTTTTCAAAAGTACTATATTTTATGCGGACATCATGGCCAGTAGGCTGTGCTTTTAAGGGTACAACCTTAACTCCATCCTGGTTGTTTGGGTGTTCCTTAAAGCTTACATCCATGTGGATATCTTGCCGCACGAGTTGCATCTCGTCATCGGGAGTAAGCGGGTCATCGAGAGCGACCTTGAACAGGCATTTGCCCTTGACTCTCTTTTCAAGTTTCGGATTGTAAATGTACGTCGGCTTGAACCGGATGAAGCTTTCAGCATTCTCGTTTTTCAAAAGGCGGGATATTTTCTTAGAACTAAAGCCAACTGTTTGTGCAAGTTCGTCCAGCGTCGAGTAGAACCAATCTCTGACCTCTCCGGTGTTATTATTGCGATAGCACTTCTGGCGGGCCTCAATGATGAGCACAGCCAGGTCATTGCCTAAGATAGGCCGCCAGTTCCGCCAGAAGTACCGAGTTGTGATTACGACCGAGCGTGGCTTGATGACCGCCGTACAGGCTGTTTGGTAGTAGGAGTTTTTCATAGGTTTGATTATTATTTGCGAATTAAAGAATAGGGCAGTGTTTTCCCTTTAGTGAAAGGCTTTTCAGGGCCTTTTGGTTGCAGTGGCCCCTCTGTGCCAACGTAGATGAGACACTTCCCCTATGTTAAATTACTGTAGGGCGGGGGAGGTATTAGGATGTATAGAGAGATGGATGAAGACAGGAAGAAGGCAGGGATTGTTGGGGAGACGGAGGGAGCCCGTAGGGCGACCGGAGTCTCCCCAACCGGGACGGCCGAGCCGGAGGACACTCCGGCCAAGCGGCCCGAGCGGGGAGGGGCGCCGATCATTCTTCCCGACCCGGAGGTCCCGGAAAAGCCCGCCCGGCGGCGCTTCACCGCGGCTTACAAGCTCGCAATCCTCGGGAAGGCCGACGCCTGCTCGGGGCATGGCGAGGTCGGCGCCCTGCTGCGCCGGGAGGGCCTTTATTCGTCGCACCTGACGGCCTGGCGCAAGCAGCGGGACGAGGGGGCCTTGAAAGCGCTTTCGCCCGTAAAGCGGGGCCGCAAGCCCAAGGCCAAAAACCCGCTGGCCGATGAAGTGGCCCGCCTCGAGCGCGAGAACCGGAAGCTCCAAAAGCGGCTCGAACAGGCCGAGATGATAATCGACTTCCAAAAAAAAGTTGCCGATCTGCTGGGGATACCCCTGGCCAAGCCGCCCGGCGAAGAGAGCGAATGATGGAATCGGCAAGCACGGCCGCTCCCCGGGTCGGCGTCAAGGCCGCCTGCGAGGCCCTGGGCCTGTCGCGGGCAACGTTTGACCGCCGCGCTAAAATTCCCTTCGGGCCTCCGCCGCCGAGGCGCGCGGCCAAGCCGGCAAGGTCGTTGAGCGAGGACGAGCGGCGCCGGGTGCTGGACGGACTCCACTCCGAGCGCTTTGCCGACAAGGCCCCCCGCGAGGTCTGGGCAACGCTCCTGGACGAGGGGACATGGCTGTGCTCGGTCCGCACCATGTACCGCGTCCTCGACTCGGAAAAGGAAGTCAGGGAGCGGCGCAACCAGCTTCGGCATCCCCGATACAAAAAACCCGAGTTGCTGGCCGAGGCCCCCAACCAGGTCTGGTCCTGGGACGTCACCAAGCTCAAGGGACCGGCCAAATGGACCTGCTACCAGCTCTACGTGATCATGGATATCTTCAGCCGCTGCGTGGTGGGCTGGATGATCGCCCGCCGCGAGAGCGCCGAGCTGGCCCGCCGCCTGATCGGGGACAGCATCCGAAAACAGGAGATCGAGCCGGGACAACTCACAATCCACGCCGACCGGGGGAGTTCGATGAAATCAAAGCCGGTGGCCTTCTTGATGGCCGACCTGGGCGTGACCAAGAGCCACTCGCGGCCCCACGTGTCCGACGACAACCCCTACTCGGAAAGCCAGTTCAAGACCATGAAGTACCGGCCCGAGTTCCCGAGCCGGTTCGGCTCCATCGAGGACGCCAGGGCCTTTTGCGTGAAGTTTTTCGATTGGTACAACCGCGAGCATCGGCACACCGGGATCGGCCTGATGACGCCCGAGATGGTCCATTACGGAATGGCGAGCGAGATCGTGGCCGCCCGGCAAAAAACGCTCGACCACGCCTATGAAAAAAACCCGGAGCGCTTCGTGAAAAGACCGCCGACGGCGCCGGAGTTGCCCGGCAAAGCGTGGATCAACCCACCGGAGAAACCGGAGGAAACAAACAGTTTGCCACACTAAATTCAGGAAAGGCGTGTCTCATTTTGCTTGACACATTCCGGGCGTTATAAATTATGGTTGACGTAGTTACGGTAATTTGTTATCTTTTCAGTACGGGGATGTGGAAATGTCGTGAGGGATCGGCGAAAAAAGTTCGAACCCTGTCCAGTAGCCCCCACCCTAACGGACTCCCGGCGTTTTCGGCGATCAGCCGAAACGGTTTTCTCGCTGTAATTAGCAATTTTTTATCCTTTAAAATTAATTTCGAACCGATGGTTTCCAGGATTTCCCGTTTTAGACCGTCTTGTCCTTTGGTGAAATTTTCCTTGGCTAAGGTTAGGAATAAAAGCAGCCTCTCGGAAGGTTCGAACCAAATCATGGGATTGCTTTCCATCTCGGTCAGTTTTTCCTCCAGACCTATTTTCTTGGCGGTGATGTCCGTTTTTTGCTGCTTGTATTCATCATCGTCGATCAGCTCTTTCAGACGTAAGTCCAACAAGCTTCGGAGTTTCGTTTCGTGAACGCCGATGGCTTTTTTTACGGAGTTGACGGCCTTTTCATGCAATTTTTGCTCATCCTTTTTTACGCTTCGGATCTGTTCTAAAGCCCAGGCGACGTGTTGCTCTGGCAGATATATGCTCTCCAGGAACAATTGAATCTGCTCCTCCAGTTTTTCGACTCGGAGGTGTTTTTGTTTACAACGATTAGCGTGTCCGTCTTTACGTTTCGTACAATGGTAGTAAACGTACCGATACCCCTTATAGTTGACTCTTTCCTCGGCGGTGATCATGCCGCCACACTCGCCGCACTTAATCATACCGGTGTAGGCGAAATTACGGGGGGCGCGTTTGGCTATGGGTCTGCGGAGCATCTTTTGAACTTGGTCGAATTCCTGCTTGGTGATCATCGGTTCGTGCGATCCTGGGTAGAGTACCCCGTTCCTTAAGATCGCACCGTAATAGAACGGTCTTGCCAGCATTTGATAAAGCGCGCTCCGGGTAAGGACCTTCCCGCACTTTTTCTTCGAAGGACGAGTGGTCAGCCCCCAGTCCTCTTCGGCGGTTCTGAGTAGTTCGTCGACATTGTAGTTTCCGGAAAGGATTACGTCCCATATTTTACGGACCAAATGGAAGCGATCCGGGTCTTTGACGATAGTTCGCTCCTCTTCGTCGTTAAGGTAACCCAGCGGGGCTCTACCGGGCAGAATGCCTTTATCCAGCTTGGCTCGGTTACCTCTTTTCACGTTATCGCTGAGATCGTCTGAATACTTCTTAGCGAATATGAGCTCGAAAGCAAGCATCATCTTGTCTTCGGAGGTATTCTTGTATCGCCTGTGCGGAGTGACGATCTCCTTGATATCCCCTTCCTCCAAAGTTAGGATGAGGTTGGACATATCGGCCGGGTTTCTCGCCAACCGATCCGTCTTCCAGCAAAGGATTCCGGTGTCCTCGCTTTTTTTAAGCTGATCCATGAGATCGTTGAAAACGGGACGGCCCGGGGATTTGGCCGACCGTGACTCGTGGAATACGTCCACCACGTTTAACCCTTGTTTTAACGCCACTGCTTCTAATTCTTTGATTTGTGCGTCGATGCTGAGCACTTGCCGGTCCTCCGACTCGGTGCTCTTGCGCGCGTAAATAAAGCACTTCATGGAAAATTGAATGAATTAATAAAAGCAGATTTTAGAAGGGCTGACTTAATCATAACGTTTTTGTCGATTATTCGTCAATCCCTTCGGCACTTTGGTAAAGGCTTTGAAAATGTTTATCAGCCTGATCCCCATCTCCCAAGCTTCGTCGTTTGAAAGCATCTCCCCGAACTCGTCGTGGTGGATTTTCTTTAATTTGTCGATTGCTTTTTGGTCTAAAGGCATTTATGCGAAGTTAATCATTATACTTTCACAATAGCCTATTGATGATGGTTTCAAAAGGGGGAAAAATGCGATTTTAAGAGTACCCTCTAAGGCATGTGGAAAAACACTTTACAAATTGTGTTCAGTTCGATAAGTTATCCACAGGGGACCATAAAGGGGTATTTTTAGGAAAACAATTTTCCTTCTTTCTTAGCGAGCAATAATCGCTAAAATAAAATCAAGACTATTGATTTTATCGCTTATGGAGCGGTCACATTTCCCCAACAGCATCAAGCGCTACCGCTTGAAATTCTATCCAAGGCCACTGACCCAGGACGAGCTTGGACAACTGATTGGAGTCCATCGAAGTCGTGTATCTCTCTATGAGATTGGCGCGGTTTTCCCAAGCGGCCAGATGTTATTCAGGCTCAGCGCCGCACTGAACGTGCTGCCTGAAGTCCTGTATAAACCTTTCTACGATGAAGTCAGAAATCAGATTCTTGAACAGAAGAATCAAATCGGGATTTTCAAATCAAAAAACCATTGGCGTTAACCACCCAGAGGTTCTCCAACTATTAACATCAATTACATGGATAGAAAAATACCAATCCACATCCTGGGTATTGTGCCCGGGAGACGAGTGGTGGGTTTTGCGGTACTTGACGAAACCGGCCTCAAAAGTTTTGGAGTCAAGTCCCTTCGCAGATACGAATCGGACAGCAAACGATTGCTGGTCATCAACCGTTTTCTTTGTGGAATGATGAACTCTACGAACCCTAGGGCGGTTGTTGTATTAAAACCTTCTCCTCAAAAGTCCACGAGTTTTACTCTCCAGTTGATCTCCTTCATCCGGGGATTGGTAAACAGTCGTTATTGTCCACTCTACTTTCTCAGCATTAAGCAGGTAAAGACTATGCTTGGGTCGGGAAGGAAGCTGGCAAATCAGCGTGAGGTGGCCCAGGTATTAAGGAACCGTTACACTGAACTTCAATATTATATGCCCGCCATCGAGTCCAGGGTGATAAAGGATCGTGAGAAGTACTATCAGCCCTTGTTCGCCGCCATTGGTCTCGCTTTTTCATATTTAAAACTTTCCGAAAATGAACAACAGCCAGAAGACAATTCAACAAAGCCATAACTACGATCAGGTTCTAAAGCTGATTTCACGCTACAGATACATTACGATCGCCCAACTTCAAGCTATACTGGGGCTTCAGGGCTATCAGCAGGCCAGGAAGATATTGTTCGACCTTTGGGAAAACGGATACCTTGAGCGACTTGTTCTCACCAGGGCTACCAACAAAATCCACTACAAGTATGTGTTTGCCTTGAGCCGAAAGGGGGCTCGGCAACTCCTTATCTCGTTCGGGCTTGAAAAGATATCCTATTTGAGGCCGAAGGATCAGCGTTCGACCGTGTTTCTTGAACACACGCTTTTAATTAATGATTTCAGAATCTGCCTTGAAGGACTGCAACGCCGCCAAAACGACTTCGAGCTTACTTCATGGAAGCAGTCCAAGCAGCAGGTCAAAGTCACACTCAATACAACCATTCAATGAGTTATTACTATCGCAGACAGCATCTAATTCCAGACGCACTGTTCACCATCCGTATCAAGGGAAAAGAGCACTTTTTTCTGATGGAAATGGACAGGGGGACAATAAGTGCTAAGCGGATGTTCACAAGGTACAAAGCCTACTATGACTGGTGGAGAAGCGGCGGGCCGAAGTCTGACTTCGGGATCGCTTCAATCCGCATTCTGACCGTTACAGTGAACGAGAAGCGAATGGACAACCTGATCCGCTGCTGCTACTCAGTAAAAGATGGCTCTCAGGGTTCAGCCTTATTCTGGTTCACCACTACCTATCATATCGATGTTTTCAAGCCTCGGAAACTTCTGGATCGCATCTGGTTGAAAGCCTTACCTGAGGATCATTCCCTTTACAGCCTAATAGACTGACGCCTTCCCGGCATCTTGGCCGTCATGCTGGGGTGTTTTTGCCAGTTCTCCTGCCGGAATGGGAAAGCAGGCCCTTTTCAGTGGCACAGGACTGATTAGGGCCTGGCGGGAAGGCTTTGAAGGCAGTCTTGAAGATTTCAAGCTTGCCTTCAGTGTCTTTCCTTTGGGAAGGACGGAATACGTACATTCAACAAATCACGAAAGGAGAAAGTAAATGTCGGACTTTAATTCGGTATTGAAAACGGTTGAAAGGAAGTTTAAGGAAGAAGAACCGATGGACCGGTATGCCCAGCTTAACCAGTTCAGGTTCAAGGTAACAGAGCACGACCGCCCGGAATTGATCCCGTTCGTGGCCGAAGGGCAGGATTCAGCAGGCCCACTGGCACTCAAGGATCATGCTCTCAAACAGCTTTGCTCACGCATCGGTGTGCCGTACTCGTTTTTCAGCAAGTGCCCGCCAGCCCTCCAGGAATTCAACATCGCCTGGTTCATGCAGAACATGGAGCAGGAAAAGGACGTTATGTTGCGGCTTGTGAGAAGATGCCAGATCAGGGCCATCGTGAGCGATAGGTATGCGCCCTTCGACGACATGGAGCTTTTTCAGATCCTGGCCGACTTTATGGACGGGACCGAAGAGGTTCAGATTCAATCGTTCGAGGAATTGAGTTCCCACGTGCGCATCACCTGGCCCGCTACCAAGGAGGAGGTCCAGCCAGGCGACATCATCGAGCAAGGCATCCACATCGCCAACAGCGAAGTGGGCGTTCGTTCCGTGACCATCATCGGCGTGGTCCATCGCTTGAAGTGCAAGAACGGACTTGTGGCCCGTGAGAAGAAAGGAGGATTTCGCCACGTCGGAGCGCCGGAAAGAATCAGGGAACAGGTCAAACAGGTTATCGAGGAGGTCAGGCACGACACCGGAGCTCTGGTCGAGAAGTTCAAAATGAGCCTCACCAAGGAAATCGAGTACCCCATGGAGATGATGGACCGAATCTCCCAGGAGCATGATCTCACCAAGGACGAGTACAAGGCCATGCTGGATTCGTTCATGATGGAGCCATCGAAGAGCCTTTTCGGGGTTGTCAATGCCATCACCAACGGAGCCCAGAAAAGCTCAAGCACGGACCGGAGGTTTGAGTTGGAATCGATTGCCGGCCAAGTGCTGGACCGGCAACTTACTGCCTGAAAGCGAGGTACCCGCCATGAACAGATTCAGCGGCCCTTACAGGCAAAGTCTTCTCAAGCTCTATTCGGAATGCCCAAGAAAGTTCAAGCTGCTCAATGTTGACGGAATCGAAGCCGAGAAGGAGGAGTCAGTGCCCCTCATTATCGGCAGTAACGTCCACCGATTGATTGACCTGTTTCACCAGAGGCAGCCGATTGACTGGAAACGAGGGGAAATCCCTTTTCACGCCTGGGAGCAGGTCAAGGAGCTTGTTAACGCTTACACAACCCACAATCGCGGTATGGAGGTCATTCGGTCGGAAGCGGAGTTCGAGTGTCCCATCAACGGATACACCATCACCGGTACCATCGACCTGGTGTACCGGGACGAGCAAGGACGGATTGTCCTCCGGGACATCAAGACGGACGCTACCGAACCGTCCGCCGACTTCCTGGCTCGGGACATCCAGTTTTCCATCTACTACATCGGAGCGATCCGGGGCCTGGGCATCCAGCCCGACCTCATGGAATGGTATCACCTTCGCAACCTGGTCCCTTACAAGAAGACCACGGTCAAGAACGGGGTCCAGTTCACTCCCGGCCAACTCAGGGGCGATCCCAGTTTCAGCGTGTCGAGAAGGACAGAGGACATACCCACCATCGAGATGGAAATCCGCTACATCATCCAGGCCATCAGGTTCAACATCTATCCCATGCGACCATTGAAAATCGGGCACATGTGCCCATGCAACCATTGTGAGGTGCGCAAATACTGCCAACCTCACGGTCAGATCGTGGAGCAATTGGCCGACTTTGAAGGCCTCCACGGTTACGAACAATTTTTCTAGAAAAGAAAGGAGACAGAGAAATGGGAAAAAAAGCAAGTCTTGCGGAAACCAAGAAAAACGGAGAAAGCATCGAGCACGCTCCGCCCCCAGAGATGTTGGGCCTTGAGCAGTTCGATACAGGCGACCTGGTAATTCCCAGGTTTAAGATTGTCCAGCCCACTTCCAAGGAAGGAACGCCAGGGCGCTTTAAGAACAACCTGACCAACGAGGAGATAGAAAAGCTCGATGTAGTCGTTCTGCTGGCTTCCAAGGGGCGGGTCTGCTGGGGCGAGAACATTGACGAAGATCCAATCTGTCGAAGCAGTGATGGTCTCTTCCCATCAGACAATATCGAGGTCCCGGTCAGTGATGTATGCGGTACTAAAGAGGATGGAAAACGGTTTGTACCGATCTGCCAGAATGCCATGTGGGGCCAGAGGAATGAAAGGCCACTTTGTAACGAGGTCATCAACCTTCTCTGCGTAGGCAGTGACGATCATGTGCCGTTCTTTATCTCGGTGCATGGTACCCAGCTCAAGCCCACGAGGGCTTATTTGTCGGCCCTGGGACTCCGCAGAAAGAGCCTGTACGAGTACCAGGCCACCATCAGCCTGAAAGAGACCTCAAACAATAAGGGCAAGTTCTTCGTGATCCAATTCGAGAACCTGAAGGAGAACAAAACCGATCAAAAGGAAATCTTTCGCTCTTTGTTTTTCCAATACTGCGGCCATACTATCGACCAGACTTTCGAGGCTGAGCAAAAGATGAAGGATGATTTGAGCGACGTTCCCTTCGCATAACCAAAAGAGGGCAGAAAGTTCTGCCCTCTTTATCGTCGCTCCGAGGTTGCGCTGACAAGTTGAAAAATGGTTGCAACGTATCTATGGCATGGTGGTTATGAACATTTTCCCGCTTGAGGAAAGGAGAAAAAGTTGTCTATTAATGTCATCAAATATGAACTGCTTGATATTATCAGGAAGGTATGCCAGGAATTCAATATTCAATGGCTTCTTTTTACTATCGATTTTAATAAGTAAGTTCCTTCCTCCTGCATTGATTGCATCCTGGCAAACGATGTACGTTGATTGATCATATTGGTAGAAATACAATATGGGAGACCTTGGTAATCTCAATTGGGCTTTCTCCATAATTGATTTAAAGAGGTTGTCCATTTCATCAGGGTCATAGGTGATAAATTTTTCGAGAGATTTTGAAGGTACGATAATTTTCGCTCCTGGCATATTATCATTATTGCTTGCAAGAAATATTGGTTGATTTGTGCGAAATATTCGAGGACTGAAAGTCTTCGATGAATACCATGTCTCAGGCTTAAGGTGAGAGATAAAATCGACATTGCTGAAGTGAAACACGTTATCAGTCTCTAGTTGTAAGGAGTGGGAGGGCGATTCACTACAGATAATTCCATCAGGTTCAATCCTGCATCGGCGAAGAAACAAAGTTGTGCTTCCCGTCGAATGATCATTGTTGCGTTCTACTATCCAAAAGGCGTTAGTGGAATCCTCCCCAAGGAATATAATGCTATCTTGGCAACTATAAGCTTCATGCCCCACGCATTCCGTGCTTGTGTAGTCAACGACGTTACTGGTAACGCGCTTCCGGTCGGTAGATATTAACGACATTTCATTGACGAACTGCAATGTTCCCGTGCTGCTCGGTCCCACCTTTCTAGTTCTAATAAAAAGGATTCCTCTATCCAGTTCATACCATTGGAAAGGACCTAGGCTTCCGTCAATTTCGATATCAATGACATCATCTCCAATTATGAAACTATCGTCTTCAATATCGTAAAAATCGCTTTGAACTCCATATTGAGACGAATGGTCAAGCGGAACATATAAAAGTTTGTCCGATGATCTTGAATGCAAAGTCATTACATCTTCATCGAAAACGAGTTTGAGAGGATATATTTTAAATTTAAATACATCGCCAATCCTGCGACCGGTCTGTACATCGACCGTATAATATTTGCCAGTTAATTGAGTATGAGCTAACCTTTGTTTGTTCTCGCTTATAAGTAAAAAATTCTTTGTGAAGAAAACAGAATTCACTTTCTCAATTGGCAATCCAATAGGGTAAATATTCAATGTATCTAAGGTCATTTGTGGAGGAGGTATTCCTCTTATTCTGTCCGGTTTGTCATTGTCAGTTGGTGGATCGGTTGGAACTTCAATATTTGCCGTAGAAGCATCATTTGTTTCCCTGTCTTGATAGGCTACATCGGTTCCATCACTGCCATTACAATTGGGTAATACAAAAAAGTTCAAAAATGAAGAGCCGATTGCCAGATATAGCACCACTGAAGATATTTTTAACGATACGCCAGCCTTAGCTTTCCCCCATGGCCAGAGAAGCAGAGCAATAAACGAGGGTATTTTATTAAGGATGGATTTTACTGTAATTTCTGATTTGAGTTGAATGGAATTACGCCTTTCCTCTTCTAGCAGTTCCTCCAGGACTATTTCCGAATGCTTCTTCGAGGAAGGTGTGTCGTGATCTCCATCAGCCGGTTGACCAAGCTTTAGCTCTTTATCATTATCACCATTATTATTGTTATCACCTGACATATCAGGCCACCTCCATTGTTAAGAGATGTTCGATACTAGTTACAGATTTATCGGTTGTCTCGGAAATGATGGCTCTTTTGGGTGCTGAAAAGTGACGGTTGGACTTATTATACACACGAGTAATAAAAGCTAAATCAACAATATCAGTAGTGTCAGATCCAATAGATAGCTCAATGCGTTCCACATAACCAATTTTATCGCTATCGAACTCACTGAATGAAGAACGATCTCGATGAGCGACAAGCGATTTAAGGTAATTGGCTTCAACCGTTTGACAAAAAGCAAAATTACTAAATAGAGGAGATTTTGCCATCAGCTTTTCACTTTCAATTTTCGTGAAAATGTAAAAGAAGTACTCGTCAAGATCGGGCCGATCTTGCCAATCCTTCCTGGTGAGTTTTGCGTCCCAGCGAAACCAGTCAGCTGATTCCACATCGGTCTCGGGGTATTCGCTCGATAAAATTCTATCGATCTTTCGGATAATGTACTCGGAATTGAGGTATAAAGTCCTCCAAATGACATATTCACCAAAAAGGGCGGGTAGTGAATTTTTGACGTGTTGTTCTAGAAGGTCCATCCAATTATTACCACTGAAATGATATAGATATTGAGAATTAAATTTATTAATAGCAGTTTTTAGGTGGCTTGTTGTGAGCACTTTATCAGTAGAGATTTGTTCAAAAATTAAGTAGAGGATTGACTTAAGTAATGTTTGACAAAATTCATCAACATCTAACTTTTCTGAAATTTCGTCACTTTCTATTGATCTTTTCACGGTCTCATTGAAAATCAATGATACTTTACTAAAATTGATCTTCGTGGCCGGAATGTATTCCGAGGTAAATACCCAAACTGGGTCTGTATGGACCTCATCCCAGGTTCTGGTAATTAAGTGAGTGTATAGATACTGAATAAACAACCTAAAACCCAGATAAGCGCCGCCGCGGTTCTGGGTGCTGTCTTCGGCGATAAGCATCAAGCGTTTTTCAATTTCCCCTATAACCATTGTGCGTAAACTGCTTTTTACATTCAGTTCATGCTTCTTTGCAATATGGTAGGTTATGTCCCTATACTCATCGTCTTTCCCTGAACGAAAATCCACTGATGGACGATCAAGGTATATGTCCCCCATCTTTATAATTCGACTTAAAGCTGCATCAATGTCGGGACCAGTTATTTGCTCCCCAAGCCTCCTTGAATCCAGATGTTCATGTAACAATTCAGAAAATAATGGGAAATTGCTGATTTCCATATGCCTTGGCCCTCTTCTAATCACTACATTATCATAAGCGAAATTAAATGTCAATAAAATATTTTAGATATATTCTATTTTTTTCTTGACAAACCAAACTGCGCATGCTACCTTAGTGAGCGGTATTAAATTTCGATTAATGACGCGCCAGATGCGCTGCTGGCAAATATTACAAAAAGTAATTATTTACTAGTTGTTTACCGTGACAGGACGGAAAAATGGCCGAAAATGACAGAAATGAAAAGATAAACACTCATCTGCGAGATCACCTCGATTCGATCCACGATTGGCATTATCAAGAAATATCAGGTTTTCTGCATAGTTGGGCTGCCCGCTTCAATGAGCGTTTTGCCTTGGATATCCCCACTCCTGCGATCAGGCTCACCTGTCTACAGCGCCGAGCCTACGGAACCTACCTTAGGGGGAGGAACGGTTTTGGCCTCAGGTATGAGATTACCATCAACACCAAATATCTGCGGCGGCCCTTGGCAGAGCACCTTGATACCCTTCTTCACGAGCAGATCCACATGTGGCAGGAAATCCATGGTAAACCGGGAAAACATGGGTATCACACTAAGCAGTTTCGGGAAAAAGCTGCGTCGTTCGGTCTTATAGTAAATGAGCGGGGAGAGGGTCTCGGTGTAGTTCCTGGTCCATTTTTGGACCTCTTGGCTGAGTACGGTGTGGATACCACAGAGATAAAGTACTACAACGCCTGCGAGGTGGATCCTGGTCAGGCACGGATGAGGGGGCAGTCCAAGATGAAAAAATGGTCCTGTGGCTGCACCAACGTGCGCGCGGCCGTGGATGTCAACGCCAGATGCTTAAGTTGCGGCAACGAGTTCAGGAGAGCGGAGCCTCTGTGGTAACCACAGAGGTTTTTTAGTTTAAACCATAAAAATTTTGTCAGATGACATCTTGTGTGATGGGGGAAGCAGGCTATTTGATGAAACGAACAAAAATAAATAGGAATACTATCCGGGTAAAGGTGAATTAGATGGATGTACTGAATCAGATTGTTCAGCCGTTTCTTCTACTAATAATTCTCGGCCTGGCTATCGCGGTAATGTTGACCGGGACCGGGTCGGCAATCACGAAGAAATTCCTGCTTTGGATAATTTTGTTTGTATCGTTTATCTGGGCATGCATGATTTGTATCGCTCGTCTTTAGAAGGGTAAGCATGGATAATTTGATGGTCTCAATCTTATTTTTCATTGTGCTCTATTTCTTCACACAGAGCATGCTTGCCTCAATTCATCCCAAAGCACCCAGGACAATTAATAAGATAATGAGCTTGGCCTTGAAACTGACAGTGATATGGCCAGCCAAGGCCATGATCGCCGGCTTGAAAAATTTCATTTCGCCACCTTATGACCAAGTACACCAGGAACCACCGCCTCGGCTTAATGCCCGCGGAGGCCAAGGTGATAGGAAGTAAGGACAGGGGTTTCATAATGGGCATTCGGGTTTCAAATTGGAGAACTTACGTAGAAGGCATTAATGCCACGCCACAAACTCTGTTCGAGGACATCGCTGAGGAACTCGAAGCTCGTGATATAGCAGGGTTGCATATAAATAGGACAGTTCATAAAGAAGGCGGACTTTTTTCACGGCAAAGATGGTATTTGGTTGTACAGCGCCAGGAATATCTCTTCCGAATCTCTGCATTGCCGTTCTCACGCGGCATCATCCTGAGTTGGTTTTTAGAAGAGCGCCTTTCCTTGTTCTGGAGGTTTGCCTTCGTCGTTCCCGCTATCGGCAAATTGTTAATAAGAATGTTTCGACCGGATTCATTCGCAAGGATTGATCGCGCCTGGGCTTTCCAAAGCCTGGTTCATGGCGTTGTCCTCGATGTCATTGACGAACATTGCCATGTGAGCGGCGTAAGGGATCAGTTGATGGATGATGATAGCCCACTCCTAGCTGACTTCCACGGGAGAGCATTACCCAATGGGCAGTGACAAGAAGCAGCGCAAAGATACAAAGGGCCGTCCCTCAAAGGCTGCTCAGAATTTTTATTTGTGGGAGGTCCGGGGCCGAGGCTATGATGTCTTCCCTCGACCTGTGTCACTTGAACCCCCGTTTATGGAATTCTCCCATCGCCGCGATATCGAAAGGCCCATTGATGACGGCATTAAAAAATCAGTCCCAGGCTCTGTCATAAAGAGACTCATGGGCTTGAAGAAATCACGGCCATCTCGTGCCGGGGTTTGTGCTGAAACGAACTGTCCAGAGGCCGCAGAACCCAATTCCAAGTCCGGCCTCGCCACGGAGCAAGATGTCGTCGAAGTCAACCTTGTGCTTCCACCGGACAGGAAGGTAACCCAGGACAACGCCGAACAGTTCATTCTGAACACAGCAAGTTATAACAACCCCGTAGGATTTGAAATCTACGGGACCGATTCAATTGAGGTTAGGTTTGCCTGCAATAGAAGCGATTCCGAGCATGTCCAGCAACAGGCTTCCGCTTTTTTCCCAAACGCCATAAGAGAAGTAAGAGACCGTAGTCTCGCTCTGGATTTGTCGCGGCCCACGGTCATTATTGACTTCGGCTTGGGCAACGAGTTCATGCTTCCATTCAGAACTGCCAAAACTTTTGAGCCTGTGGACACCCTGACCGGCGTTATCGGATGCATGGAAAGCCTCGCCAAGGGTGAGAAGGCGTTATTGCAGATTCTCTATCAACCGGTACGGAATCCTTGGGCGGCCAACATCATGAGTGCGGTCCTGAATAATGAAGGAAAGCCGTTCCTGGCCGATATGCCGGAATCGGTTTCCTTGGCACGAGAAAAAATACAAAGCCCTCTTCTCGCCGTCCGCATCCGAGCGCTCGGCCAAAGTGATACAGAGCAGGGGGCCTGGCGGATTGTAAAAGCACTTGGCGGAGCCTTAAGGGTTGTGGCCAACGGCCATAATGAATTGGTTGCCTTGCATAACGAAAAATATGACGACCTGAAACACGTTCATGATGTACTTCGCTTAACCACTCATCGCCCTGGAATGATCTTGAATAGCCGCGAGACCGCAACTATAGTCCACCCGCCTTCGTCGGCAGTCAAATCGGAAAAGCTTTGGCAACACTTCAAGAAAATGAAGAAGGCCCCGGAACTCGCTCTCTATCAACTTTTCAAGATCGGTGAGAACGATTTCTTTGGCAAGAGGTATGTTGCCACACTCAGCCCTCACCAATTATTGAAACATTGTTTCATCAGTGGCGTTACGGGCAGCGGCAAAACGACCACCTTGATCTACATCATGAAGCAAATTATGGAACAGGGTTGCGGGCTCATGTTCACCGACCCGCACGGCGACGCCGCCGACCAGCTTCTCTGCTACGTGCCCGAAAGCCGATACCAGGACGTTATCTATTTCGATCTTTCCGACGTGGAATTTCCGCTTGGCATCGACCTTTTTCATGCGCGAACAGAACTTGAAAGGTCCTTACTCAAGACCGACTTGACCGCAATTCTGCGCAGGTCGAGCACGTCCTGGGGAGACCAAATGAGCGGGGTTTCAGACAACGCTTTCGGAGCAGGGATAGAAAATGAAAGACCGTACACGATATTGCATATGCCTCGTTTTCTCAGCGACCTTGATTTTAGGCGCAAGGTACTTGAGACAGCAACAGACCCGCAGGTTAAGCACTACTGGGAGAAAGTATATCCTTTGTTAATAGGCCGCTCATTGGCCCCAATTCTGACGAGACTCGGTTCGCTCTTACGTTCACGTGCGATAAGAAATATCTTTGCACAGAAAAATGGACTGGACTTCGAGGATATATTAGAGACCGGGAAGATTCTCATTATCAAAACACCATTCGGTTTGATCGGGCTGAATGACGCACTCACCTTCTGCGCCATCCTTCTCGCAAAAATGGAGCAATACATCTGGGCTCGCCATATGAAGGGTGTGGAACAAAGGAATCACTTCTTCCTAGCGATCGATGAGGTGGGCAGTCTCATTACACCGTCTATCTCTTCGATGCTTTCGTCCACTAGAAAATTTGGTGTAGGGCTCCTGCTTTCTGGCGCGGATTTACTTGACTCCTCTGAACAGGACAGGAATTTTTCAAACGCTATAATTACCCATCCCAGCACCTATATCTTTCATCGGCAAGGAAATCGCGACGCCCGCAAATTGGCTGAAAAGCTCTCCTACTTCAACGCCGACGACCTGCAATCATTAACAGTTGGGGATGCAGTTATGGCCGTAGAGGGAAGATTGAACGATTTCAACATCCACGTTTTTTCTCCCCCACGAATTGATCCCGACACCTTGCAGGCCAAGCGCAACTTCTTTCTCCAATCGACGCGGGAACGCTATGGCACGCCACGCGAAAAAGTGGAAGCTGAACTAGAAAGAGACAAGGTATGGTGTGTGGGAAAGCCAGATCCAGATCCTAAAAAGAAGTCAACCCCCCAAAAAAAGAGTCCAGACCAGCCCCCAAAAAAGATCACGCCCCAGCAGAAGGTTGCGGATGTCAAGCCTCTTGCGCTTCTTGATTCCGACCGAAAACTTGAGGTCACCGAGGGTAAGGGAGGGTTCCAACACCGATATTTACAAAATTTCATAAAATCTCTCGCCGAGGACCATGGGTACTTGACAGTCCTTGAAGAGCCAACTTCCGACGGCGGCAGCGTTGATGTCGGCCTTAGAAAAGGTGAGCAAAGGATCGCCGTGGAGATATCGATCACCACTCCCGCCCAACACGAATATCAGAACATATGTAAATGCCTAAAAGAAGGTTACGAAAAAGTGTTTCTTTGCTCCTCCAATGAGCGAACTTTAAACGGAGTTCAGACATTGATCGAAAAAGAGCTAAACACCACCGACAAGGAGAAGATTCTACTATTCAAGCCTGAGGATCTTATTCAATATTTCCAGGAAGGCCTGGAAAATAAGGCAGACGATACACAGAGGGTGAAGGGATACAAGGTCAAGATAGAACGACAAGACTCGCCGGAGGAGAAGGAAACTCAGAATAAAAAAAACAACGACTTTGCGCATCAAAACGAGGATAGAGAGGAGTGATCATGGGTTGGAGTCGAAGCAGGGGAAGGAGGTGATAGGCGTCAGAACGAGCATATCTGAATTCGGTGATGGTTTATTGGGAGCTAATTTGCTCAGAATACTTTAATTGGAGGATAAAAATGACAAATGAAATATTGATGAATTGCCCTGATTGCAGGAATCAGTTGGAGCTTCTGGCGCGAGGGAAGCAAAAGCGCCTTTTTGGTTGCTCCCACTGTTCAAGCGATGGGGAAAATCCGACGCTGTGGTTCCAGCCGACAATAATGCTTAAAGCGCTTCGCAAGCTGGAACAAGGACCTCTTGTGGAGGTCATCAACAGGCCAGGAGCGGGAACCGCTACTCCTGGCTTAAGTAAAAAGAGTGAGTGATTGTTATGAGTAATTATTACGATCTTTTCGATGTACTAACCGAAGAACTCGGCAACATGTATGCGCATATGAAGACGTACAATCCATATAAGGGATGCCGTTTTGACTGTGTCTATTGCAGGCCGTCGTTCCAGACACAGGCGAAGCGGCACAAGCGTAGATGCCTCGCATGTGGCAGGTTCGAGCCTCATGAGCATCCTGAAAGATTGGGCCGGTTTCCCAGTAAAAAGCTAATCTTCGTTTGCGGTAATGGCGACATCAGCTTCTGCGACCCTGCTTTTACTGAAAAAATTATTACCTCAATATGGAAGCATAACCTTCGATGCCCTGAAAAGGAATACTATTTCCAAAGTAAAAGGCCTGAGTACTTTACTCCGTTCCTCGATCTCTTCCCGGCAAATGTGACGCTTGTCACCACCCTTGAAACTGATGATGACCAGGGCTACGAATATATCTCCAAAGCGCCTCCGCCAACAGAGCGCTACGCCCAATTCAAGGCTCTGGACTATCTCCGGAAAGTCGTGACCATTGAACCGGTGATGAAATTCAACGTCCACTCTTTTGCTGAAATGATAGTTGATCTGGAACCGGAGCACGTATGGTTCGGTTTCAATAGCCGACATAAAAGTGTGCAGATCCCTGAACCGACGGAGCAGGAAATTTTCAACTTCCTAACCCTCCTTAAGGAGAATGGTATAGAACTTAGGGCCAAGAAGCTCAGGCCGGTTCCTTGCCAGTTGAACTAGACAAAACAGGGTAAGGCAAGATGGGTAGAAGCAATAAACAGCCGCCGATGCGGAATGGAGGCCTGGACGATTACCAGACACCTCCGGAAGCGCTCGTGCCTTTATTGCCCTACCTTAAGCGCAGATGGACAATATGGGAATGTGCCTGTGGTGAAAAAAACCTGGTTAATGAACTTCGAAAAAGAGGATACAAGGTCAGCGCCTCGGACAAGGAAAAGGACTTCCTTATAGCCCAGGATTCTGGCCGGTTCGACTGTATTATAACGAATCCGCCGTACTCCCTGAAAAACGAATTCCTTGAGAAGTGCTATGAACTCGGTAAGCCCTTCGCGCTATTACTTCCGCTGACAGCGTTGGAAGGGAAAAAACGGCAGGCCCAGTACAAGCGACACGGAATTCAGTTGGTGCTGTTCAATCGGAGAATCAACTTCGAAACACCATCGGGAGAAGGTAATGGAAGCTGGTTCTCGACCGCGTGGTTTACCTGGGGTTTGAACCTCCCCAGCGATTTGACGTTTGTTGAGTTCGATATTGAAAAATCAAATAACGGAAAGCAGTAACGTCAAAGGTAATGTGGACGGTTCCGCCGGCCACTCGACGAGGAGTAACAAGCAATGAATAAAAAAGAAACAGAAATGGGGAAAGAAAGCATCGAGTCGGATGCTACCGGCATCGTGGCCGAACTCGGCGCGTTGGGCCCAGGGGCTTTAGTCTTCGAGTCCGGCCTTGCCCGGATGTTGGGACGACATCCCGTTTCAATTAAGAGGGCTGTGGAGCGCGGAGAGTTACCGCCTCCTGTTCGCCTACTTGGCCAATTGGTTTGGCTTGTTGAAACCATCATTGAGTTTTTAAGAATGCGTTTGGCGGAAGCAGCTAAGGAAGCCAAAAAGCGGGAAGAGATGGAAAAAGACCGGGAGCCATGACAGGGAAAATCATAGTGTTAGACTTTTGCGCACGCTATAAGTATAATTGTGGATGCTTTGTCTACGAAGATCAAGAACTCCGTGATGGGCCGTCCACCCAAGCCTCCTGCCGAAAAGCGGAGTCGGGGGATAACTGTGAGGATAACCGAAGACGAGTGGACAACCCTTATGAGGGAAGCAAGACGGTCCGGGACTACGGCGTCGGACCTGCTCATGCGCCCATGGAGAAGGAGAAAAGGAAATGGCCGGGGTAAGAAAGAAGCCTAAAGCGGGCGGAAAATACCAGGGCTACTATACCGACTTCAACGGGAAGCGGAAATTTTTTGCTGGAACTCGAAACCGCGCCGAAACCCTTCGCATGGCCCAAAAGTTTGAGGACCAACATCGACAGGTGCGCCTTGGCTATCGACCGGCTTCAACAAAGGCTGACAAGGCGAAATCAAGACCATACTGTGAACTTAAGGATGAGTACATCGCCTGGGGTGAGACCGTCGGTGGTCGGAGCAGCATGCCGTGGGGGGAAACACATTGCAGAATGAAAAAATCCCACCTCAATTGGTGGGAGGAGCGTCTTGGCCTTGAGGTGGTGGGTGATTTATACGACATACTACCTCAGGTGGAAGCCGCCTTGAGGGACTTGCAGGCGGCGGGTCGCAGTGGAAAAACTCTGGCTAACTATTCCGAATCCATCTGCTCCCTCTGCGATTGGGCTGAAAAGCGTGGATACCTTATGAACGATCCACTGAAACATCTATCCACCTGGAACACAAGGCCGCAATCTATTTTCCGCGCTCCGACTATGGCGGAAGTCTATCTTCTACTACAGGTTGCTCCTCCAGAAAGAAAACTTCTTTATTTAGTAGCCGCATTCACTGGATTAAGAGCAGGAGAACTGAGATCTCTTATCGTAGGGGATCTAAATGTAGAGAGTCAATGTCTTAACCTTCATGCTGAATGGACTAAGAACAGAAAGCAGGGTACTCAACCTATACCTCATTTTCTCGTAGAAATTCTTAATAAAGAAACTGAAGGTAAAAATCATGATGACCCGATACTTTCTGTACCTTCCCATCCATCACGCGAACTTGATATTGACCTTGACGCAGCCGATATTCCCAAGTCGACACCTGAGGGGAAAATAGTATTTCACTCTTTTAGAAGTGTATATATCAATATGATAGTCGGCGGTGGAGGTGGCAACCTTAAGGAGATTCAAACTCTGGCACGGCATAGCACACCTGACCTTACAATGAATGTCTATGCGAAAACTACACCGGAGGGGCTGTCGAGACTAATAGAAAATATGGAAGAGAACATAGACATTCAAAAAATTCGTGCCCTATGTGTGCCCCACCAGGTTTCCGGGGGCACGGGCAAAGCCAAAAAAGCGTTAAAATCCAGGAAGATGGATAGTAATGATGAATGGTGGAGGCGGCGGGAATCGAACCCGCGTCCGAAGACCTTCGCCCCAGGGCACTACGCGCGTAGCCCGCGATTTGTTTTAGCCCTTCCCGCCCGCGCGGGCGCGGTCAGGTCGGGCGAGTCCTTACTTGGTTACGGTCCTAACGCGGCAAAGGGCGTTCCGTGAAAGGATCGGTCCGTCTGTCTGACGCCCGGGTTCCACCCGACGGACGAGGCGGGCCGGACGTCGCGGTCGTTAAGCCGCGAGAGCGTAATCGTAAGATTCGCCGTTTATTGTTTGTTCCGCCAGATTAACGTGCGAGCGGAGCACGGCGCGCGCCCATGAAGTTCAACTATCCTCGTCGAACCCATATCGCCCCCGCATAAAAGAGATTATACCCAATACCGGCCCAAATAGCCAATACGGCCAGGATGGAAACTTAATTTAGACGGCTTTCTTGCCCGTGAGGGAGGTTATTTCCACCTTGATAATGGTCGTCGAGTCAACGGCCTTTTCCCCGTATTCTCCGGGCGTTCCGGCGAAGCGATCGAGGAGAAGGTCAAGGGCCTCGAGTTTTTCCTTATTATCCCGGATGATGGAGGCCCGTCCCTGGCCGATTACGCTTTTGAATTTCACGTCCCACTTGCAGGCCTTTTGGTGAGGGACGATCTCGACGTCCGTTTCCACCTCGAAGCACACGTTGGGGTTTCGAGAAACAATATCCAGCTTTTTGCCTTGCCGGGCCGTATGGACGTAGATGGCTCCTTCATGGTAGGCGAAGCAAAGGGGGACAAGGTACGGAACGCGTTCATCGGCCATTGCCAACCGGCATATACGAGCCTTGAGCAGGATATCCTCTATCTCCGCCTTGTCCGTTATCTCTTTATCTTTCCTGAACATCTTTTTTCTCGTCCGATTGGCCGGGGGAGACGGGGTTTTCCGGCGCGGCCTGGGCCCCTTCATCGTGGCCGGGCGGAGGGGGCACGTTATCCTCTCCCGGGTCCCAGGTCTCGATCTTCAAGTAATCCCAATGGCCGTAGGCCCGGACGTGCAAGGTGGTCATGGGCCCCGCCACGATCCCGGCCAAAGGCAGGCCCCTCGCCGTCTTGGCCAGATCGCCTCCAAGATAAAGCTTAATCTTGAGATCGCAATGCTCGGTGGCGAAGTTGATCCATCCTTTCACGTCGGCCGACAGTCCCTGGGCGGCCTCGACGTGGAGGTCGCCGAAATAGGCCACGCCTCCCCGCAGCCTGGCGTTGGCCGACATGGAGTGGAACTTCTGGCCCTTGAAATCGTTTCCGCCCGGCAGCTTGAGGAAATCCAGGATTTTTCCCATCAGGTTGAAACCCTCGAAGTAACCGTCCTTCACCGTCACCTTGAGGTCGCCGTCAAGGCGGCGGGTCATGAACTCGCCTTCCTTAAAAATTCCGGTTATATAGCCGTCGGCGTCAAAGACGCCGTGCAGAAAGGTGGTGGTCTCGAATACCTGGGCGGTAAAGGCCGTGACGTCCATGCCTTTCATGCGTCCGTCGAAGCGGAACTTGATATCGGTGGGATGGTTGAAATTGACCCATGAACTTCCGCTCTCGGAATAATGGCCGCCGCAGGCGTCGAACTCGAGCTCGGGGAATGTGATCACGCGCTGGTTGGTCACGTCCCACCTGCCAGAGGCGTTGGTCAGCTTCATCTTGTTGAAGACGCCCTCCCCCACCTGGGCGCTCCCTCTCCACAGGGTCCTCATCTTGAGCATCTTCTGGCCGCGCTTATACTTCGTTCTCCTCCCCGGGAAGAAGGTATCGAAGTTCACGAAGTCAGTCTTCGGATGAAGTATGAATATGGGGTTCTTCTCCTCGATGAGCTTGCCGCTGACCGTGACCTTGCTGCCCCCGCTGTACACCACGGTCTCGGGCATGATTATCTCGCCGTCGTTAAGATATACGGTCGCGTTGATATGCTCGATGTCCCCCACCGCGCGTCCCGGCGAGTACATCATGTCGAAAGCCTTCACCGTCCCTTTATAATGGACCTTGAAGGCCTTGCGGTTGTCCGGTCCCCAGACGTGGACCTTGACCCTGCCCGACCCCTCGCCCCGCATGTCGGGCATGGTCTTGCTGTGGGCGATGGGGGGCCACAAGGCGGCGGCCCTTACCGAGGGAAAGCTCGCCGCGGCGTCGAGATTCACGTCGAAGTGGAAGGGCTTGAGCTTCAGCTTGCCCGCCACCCGGTGGATATTAATCCCCGACCAGGCAAGGGACAGGCGCTTCACGTCTATCTCCTGGTTGGTGGGGGCCTCGAGGGCGGCCTTCAGCCTGAGGGGAGGTCCGCTTTTGCTTCCCCCGGTTTGAGGAAAGGGAAAAGTCAACTCGAGCTCGGCGGGCTTATCCGGCTTGGCGCCCTGGAATTTAAGGTCCAGGTTGGAAAGATGGACGGGCACGAGGAGCGCGTGTTTTCCCTTTTTGGTAAAGCCCCGGTCGACGATATTGAGCTTCATGTCCTCTATACTGATTTCCTTGATGGCCAGGGCGCCCATAAGGTCGAAGTCGCCGGTGGGAGTGATTTTTTTGAGGAAGTCCCTGAGGGCCCACTTAATAAAACTTTCGTTTTTCTCGGGAGGGGTTTTTTCTGGCTTCTTCTCTTTCTTGGGCAGGCTCTTGGCCCACTTGGCCACGTTGAACTTGTTTTTCGAGTCGCGCTCGAGGAAAACCTCGGGCTCGACCAGAATGACCTCGTTCCATACGATCTTTCTTTCCCGGATCAGCTTGTCCGCGTCGGCCACCACCTTTATGGTCTTGGCCTTGAAGAAGTCCTCGGACGTCCCGTTTTCGTTTTTCAGCTTGATTTCCAGGTCGTTTATCTGAATGCCCAGACCCGGCCAGAACATGGGCGTGGCCCATCCGGCCTTCATTTCCGCCTTGAGATTGGCGTCAACCCACTCGGCCAGAATCTCGGAGCCGGGCTTCTCCGGCAGGTAGGCGGGCAGCCTGGTGACGGCGTAAATTCCGCCGGCCATCACCAGCGCGGCGACGGCAAGCGCCACCAGGATAAACCTTCGCCGGTTCATTGGTGGCCAAGTTCCTCGAGCACGACGTATTGTTCTCCTTGACGGAAGGACATGTGAGTGATCAGCTCGCCCACCAGGCCGATGGAAAGAAGCTGGGCGCCGAGGAGCATGAGCATGACTCCGCCCATGAACAGCGGCCTGGTCCCTATCGGTCCCATCCCCATGAGCCACAGCGCGGTCAGATAGGCCAGCGCGGCGAACCCGACGGCCCCGATCGAGACGCCGATGCCCCCGAAAAGATGGAGGGGCCGTTTGGCGTATTGAGTGAGGAAGATGACGGTAAGGAGATCGAAGAACCCTCGCGGAACGCGCTCGAGTCCGTACTTGGATTTCCCGTGCCGGCGGGGATGGTGTTTCACGGGTATCTCGGTCACGGTAAATCCCTTGGCCGCGGCGAGGGTGGGGATGAACCTGTGCAGGTCCCCGTAAAGCCGGATGTTTTCCGTCACCTGTCTCTGGTAGGCCTTGAAGCCGCAGTTCATGTCGTGTATCTGGATTCCCGAGGCCTTGTTGGTGACCCAGTTGGCTATCCTGGACAGGACCTTTTTTTCCATGGGGTCCTTGCGGTCCATTTTCCAGCCCGTCACCAGGTGGAAGCCTTGCTCGATGGCCTCGATGAACCGGGGTATCTCGGAGGGGTCGTCCTGCAGGTCGGCGTCGATCGTGATAATAATATTTCCACGCGAGCGCTCGAAGCCGGCCGCCAGGGCCGCCGACTTGCCGAAGTTCCTGACAAACCTTATTATTCGCGTCCGGGCGAAGGCCGAGCGTATCTCCTTCATGCGCTCGAGCCCGTCGTCCACGCTGCCGTCGTCGATGAAGATCAATTCATAGGTCTTGCCCGAGCCGTCCAGGGCTTTCCTTATTCCATCCGCCAACTCGAGAAGGGTCTTTTCCTCATCCTTGACCGGAATAACCACCGAGACGTCAATTTCCATAATCACTCCGAGCCGGCCTGATAAAAACCTCAGCCGGGTCCTTTGCCCAATCCCGTTTCATCGAGACGGCCGTAAACGAAATAGTCCTCGATTTTCGTCTCGAGGTAATAGTCACGCTCGATCATTTCCCAAAACTCCGTGAAAGCCCTCGCCTGGGCCGCCGAGTCGAGCGGCTCGATGGCGGTGGCGTCGTTCTCGATAATTATTATATATTTAGGCGGCCTTTTTTGCAGGGACGCCATGAATTCCGCCCGCAGGACGTCGCGGTACCTCTGAAAATCTAGGTTCCCCGCCGGATCGGCCGTCAAGGGCTGGTCATAGGCGAAGCGCGTGGGGGGAAAGCGATTCATCATTAGATATAGAGCGGGCTCGAGTCCGAAAACCAGGACCCCGTCGGAAGGCGTGGAATGCCCCGACACGTATTCGGAGACGGCCTCCGCCGCCATCTGACATATATCTCCTCCGCCCCATTTCCCATAAGCCGCCAGGAAGTTGTTTCTTTCGATCTTGCCCGCGTCGTAGAGATATTCCCGATAATATCGCTTGGAATCGGGATTAAGAGAGCCGATGAATAAGGCCGCGAGAAGCGCGAGCAGGGCAAGGCGAGAAGCGCGAGTTCTTGAAGAACCCAATGAAATGGAAGACAACAGAGCCGCCGCTCCCCAGGCGGACATGACGGAAAGGGGCAAAAGGAGAGGAATCCAGTGATAAGTGAAGAACTTCATCTGGATTACTATCTGAAGGAGCAATAAGGCGGCAAAGACAAGCGCTACTCGAAGCCTGACTGATGATCGTCCATCCAGGGCCAGTGAAGCTCCCGCCAGTACCGCGAGGAACCTCCAGTCGATGGCCCATTTAATAAGACTTTGGATCACGTTGGATATAGTCTCAGCAAGTCCGCCGTATTTCTGTCCCCCGTAAAATCCGCCGAACCTGATTACCGACTCGAGCATGGCGCTTAACGTGCCGGTCGAAACCAGATAAATAAGGAGCGGCAAAAAAGACAACGCGAACCCCGCGCCGGTCGCCAGGATCGCGGTTATGGGGCCTGGCTTTTGTCGGCGCCGCGCCAGGGCCACTTGGATGCAGACGAGGACGACGATCCCCAGGGTCGGCTTGTACTGGGCCGCGAAGCCGGAGAACAATCCGGCCAGAAAGGCGAAGGCCACGATCTTGATCCCCGCGGACTCGCCATTGTCCTCGCCGGGTACGGACTTTAAAAAGAACAGCAGGGCCAGGGAAAGGGGAAGACAAGCCAGGCTTTCCTTTTGCGCCACGTCCCAATAGGCCGTGTACATGACCACGGCGAAGCCGCCATAGAAGATCGAGGCGAAAGCCGAGGCCAACGGACGGAGCATGGTCCTGGCCGCCGCGTAAACGGCCAGATAGGTAAGTCCGGTAAAGACGAGGTGGACGAGGTTGACCGCCTCGACGAGGCTGAGAGGGAGCCTGGCCGCCAGTCCGTAAGTGAAGAAAATGGCGGGAAGGTTGAAATGGTAAACGTCCTTGTAAATCAGTCCTCCCCTGGCCATGACCTCGGCCACGTAGGCGCTGACTCCCTGGTCCCTGCCAAAGGGAACGTGGATCGAGATCAGGCCCAGGCCCATCGCAAGGACAAGCCCCAGCGTCAAAACCAGCGGACCTGAATGGAGCCGCTCTTTTTTATCGCCAATTTCGGACATCGTTAAGTTCTTCTTGACCGATCCGCTATTTTACTTGCCCGCGCGGGGAGGTTGCAAGAAGATGGCCTGGTCAGGGTTAAGAAGGAGGCGCTTCATGCGTCCCACTCTTGAATAAAAAATGACGGACCGCGGCGGCCAGGGCGACTCCCGCGGCGTAGGCTATGAGGTCGGGCCAGTTGAAAGACGTCCCGAAGATCAGCCTCAGCAGAATATGCCGCGACGAGAGCCAGGCGAGTCCGGGCGTCAGTTGAAGGAACTCGACGGCCCAGCTTATGGCCAGGGCAATGATAAAGGAATTTTTCGTCCTGATCGATGGACTTAGAAAAACGACGCACCAGTAAACCATGGCGGCCCAGGCGGCGACCCCTCCATACTTTGAAAGGAAGCCCTCGAGGCCGTACCTTATGGCCAGTCCCGCGAGCAGGGTCACAACGCCGGCGGCCGCGGGGGAGGTCCTTGGTTTAAGGCGACCCATCATTGCATTTAAAGATATATCTTGCGCCCGGCCGCGGCAAAGTTCATTAAGGAAGCATTACCGCCTTCGCGACGCGGAGAGATTCCTCAGTATCCTCAATATCTCCTTTTCTTTGCCATATTATTTTCATAATTCGATACTATGCTTCGCAGAAAAGGAGATTCGGAAATGAACGCCGAAAAAATAAATGACCAAGTCCGCTCATTAGCCAGAAAGACGTTGCCTTTTAACTGGCGGGTGGAATTGAGAAGACTTCCTCGCGCCTTGTCAGACCTGCGGGACATGAACCTAATGGCGCGGCAAAAGGGAGAAGAAAGCGAGTTCCCCTGGTTGCTTTTCCAGGATTCGTCTCCTCTGCGCCGCTTTTCCGATCGTATTCCGCGTGATCTCCAACTGGGCAAGGAAAGGAACCTAGCCGTGGCCTGCCAGGCCATCGATCGGACCGTAATCGAGCCAGGCCAGATATTCTCCTATCACCGGCTGGTGGGACGGCCTTCTCGCCCGCGCGGTTTTCGGCCCGGCCTCGAGCTTCACGACTCGGAGCAATCGGCCGGAACGGGCGGAGGCCTATGCCTTATCAGCAATATCATCTATTGGCTGGCCCTGAATTCAGGCATGATAATCCGCGAGCGTCATCGACATTCTTTCGATCTGTTTCCGGACCATAACCGATCGAGGCCCTTCGGGTGCGGAGCCACGGTTTTTTACAATTACCACGACCTCCGCTTCGAGAACCCGCTGGCGGCGAGAGTAATGGTCCGCCTTGAAATCGTTGAGGACGGACTGGAGGCTCGAATGCTGGCGGACGATGACGCGGGTTACGAGGTGAGGATACTGGAGCGAGGCCACCGTTTTTTCGAGGATGAGGGAGTAAAAACGCGAGAGAATTATATTTGGCGACAAATCCGCAACAAATCGGGAACTCTCATCCGTGAGGAACTCGTCGCTCATAACCTTTGCCGAGTGATGTACTGAGCGAGGTTGTTAGATGCAAAGGGCGCTGATAAAAGGAGCCGGATTGTTTTCCTCGGGGGTCATCCCCGGGGGCGAGCGGGCCTATCGGTATATTACCAGGCGAGTAATGGGAAGCCAGGCGGGCCACGTTACCAAGTTAAGGAGAGTGTGGCCCATCTATGTCAGCGTTCTGTCCAAGATATTCGGCGGGTCCATGGATGGTCTTCGCGTTTGGGACCATGAGCCCGGATGGACCCCATATCTCGCTCTATTGAACTATATCACCACCGGTGAAGGTGGAAGCCTGATTAACACCAGGATATCGGGCGCGAGCGTCCTGGACCGACACGCTACGGACTCGATCAACCAGGCCATGGCTATTATCCCCCGGTTGGCGGATATGATCCATATCCCGGACGAGCGTCAAGAGCGAATAGATGGGCTTCGTTTTTGCGGAGGGGCAAGGGAAATGATGGAGGCGGTCGGGTGCCGTTATCAAGAAGGAGTGGACCCTGAAAGGCTTCCGCTGGATAATGCATCCATGGACCTGATGCATTGCGGCGGACAGTTCGAGCACTATACTCCCGCTGAACTATCCATTTTTTTGCGAGAGGCGCGAAGGATTTTACGACCCGGCGGAATGATAAGCGCGGTGGTCGACCATCGCGATCATCTTTTCCATTTCGATCCCAAGCTACCGTTCCTTTTTCATTACTCACAAAGCGACGGGGTCTATCGCGTTACGCGCTCCAGCCAACTCCTATATCACAACCGCCTGACTCCCGCCGAGTTTTCCGCGGCCCTGGAACGTGCCGGGTTTCATCGAGTCGGGCTTCGCAGGTTGACTTTGCCCGACCACTCCTGGAATGAGGAACAAGACGAACTTCAAGGCCGGGATGGACTTGACCGCCATCTTCTTGCGCCGCGTTTCCGGGAAATTTCGGACCGGGACCTCAAAACCGCGGCCGCCCACTATATTTACTCCAATCCAGCCTGAAGCTTCTTCATTATTTCCTCACGCTTGTCTTCCCTATCACAACCGTTATATGATCTTTTCTGAAATCTTTCTCCACGTCGCGAAACGTTTGAGAAAGGTTAATACGCCGGGAAAGGAGATATCATCCTTATGAAGAGGAAAACCATAGGCGTGGCGGCCGTTTTTATGGCCCTGGCCGTTTTGGCTCCAGCCGTAGAAGCTTGGGGCAAGGAAACGAGATGGATACTGGATTTGTCCGGTGAGGGAAAGTTTTTCGATCTTCCCTATCCGACTGAACTGAGAAGGATGGACGACGGGACCATCGACATGAGCGGCTTTCCCAATCCCTACGACATGGAGATGATCGAAAGGGCGGCCGACTCCGCGTCGAAAGGATACGGCTACAGCACGGCCCCCACCGTCTACTTCCGGTTTAAGGGACCCGGAGTCGACCCGGACCTGTTTCCCCAGCCGGCCGAGACCATGGCCAAGGGCGCCAAGCTTTTCATTATCGACGTGGACCCGAGCTCTCCGGAAAAGGGAAAACACTTTCCCGTTGTAGCCAGGTACTATAAATACGGCGCTCGGCAGATGAAGTCGCAGCGCAACCTTCTCGCGCTAATGCCCGTCCCCGGCTTCGTGCTTCGTGAGAACACGCTTTACGCCGCGGGGGTAAGAAGGTCCGTCGGGGGCAAGGACGGCGGATTGACGCCCAACGATGACCTCCTCAAGATAGCGGCCGGCCAGAAACCCGACGCTCCTCTTGGGCAAAAGGCCCTGGACGCGTACGGTCCCGCGCTGGCGTACCTGGCGGAAATGGGGGCCGAGGCCGACAAGCTGGCGGCGCTGACCGTGTTCCGTACGGGAGACCCCACCGCCCGCATGCAGAAGCTGTTCGACGGGGTCAAGGACATGACCGGTCTCGATATCCGGCAGCCCTTTACGCGGACCCGGGACTACGAGCTTTACTCCGTGCTGGAGGGCGTGGTCATGATGCCCCAGTTCCAGGACGGGACCCCGCCCTACGGCCATGGAAAGGGAGGCAGGATCAGTTTCGATGAAAAGGGCAAACCCATAGTGCGCCGCCATGACGAGGTACCAGTGGCCATCAGCGTGCCCAAGGGGAAGATGCCGCCGAAGGGTTTCCCTCTAACCATCTATATTCACGGAACGGCGGGAGTATCCACCCAGTTTATCGACCGGGGCGAGGTTAAGGGCAAGGATAAGGCCCGCCACCATAACATTATCCGGGAGATGATCACCCCACCGGACAAGGCCCCCGAGGGGACCGGGCCGGCACTGATCTACGCTCTCCATGGCATAGCCGGGGCCGGGGCGGCCCAGCAGCACGCGGGCGAGAGAGGCGGCCTTGACGCCCAGCTTTTCTACTACAACTTCCTGTCGCCCGAGGCCCTGCGCGACAACATGCTCCAGGCTGCGGCCGAGGCGGCCATGCTGCTCAGGTTCCTGGCCAACCTCGAGATCGACCCGTCCCTTTGCCCGGACACGGACTCGGGGGGAAATCCCATCGCGTTCGATCCCGACCTGGTCTTCGCCACGGGCCAGTCTTTAGGCAGCCTCATCCTGGGTCCGTGGGGCGCGGTCGAGACCGAGGTCAAGATTTTAATGCCCGCGGGCAACGGGGCCTACTGGCAGCTTTTCCTCTCGGAAGGGAACGCCTTTTCCCTGAACTTTCTAAGGAGAAAACAAAAGGGGCAGGGAGAGTTCCTCAAGTTCGACCGCTACCACCCCTATATATCCCTCATGTCCCAGGTGCTGGCGGAGGGAGACCCCTTCGCCTATCAGCCCCATTATTACAAGCGCCCCTTGCCCGGCCGGGACCCGAAGCATATATGGGCGTCCTTCGGCCAGGGCGACAACTATTTCTATCCGGTCTCGCAGAACGCGGCCATCCTCTGCATGGGCCTGGATTTCGCCGGCGAGGTGGCCGAGCCCTCGGTGCTGGACGCCCTCGAGATCGGCGGGCTCGAGAAGCTCGAGTATCCGGTCAAGTCGAACGCCAAGTCCGAGACGGGAGAAAAGGTCACGGCCGTGGCCGAGCAGTTCAAGGAGCACGGGCCGCTGAACGGACACCACGTCAACTACCAGCGCGAGGACGCCAAGTACCAGTACGGCTGCTTCCTGGAGAGCATGGTCAAGGACGGCGTTCCCACCCTATACGAGGCCGGGGACGCTTGGGACGCGGAGTGCGGACAATAAAGGTTTGAGGCGTCGCAATATTCGCGGGCGGCCCGGATAGCCATATCCGGGCGCCATGAGGCGCGGGGCAATTAATCCTTTTCGGTATTATCGATGAAGTAGCGTCTTATCAGGGACTCTATCTCATGGGCCTTCTTGACCTGGAACAGGTCCCTTCTAAAGCTCACCGCCTCGGGGATGCCCCTCGAGTACCAGACCAGGTGCTTTCTTATCTCCGAGGCCGCCCTGTCCTCGTCCGAGTAATCGATCATCATGCGAAGGTGCCGGATGGCTATCTCGCCCTTTTGCGCCCTGGTGGGATTGGCCTCGGGATGGTCCGGACCCTTGGCCATGGCCGCGAATATCCAGGGAGCGCCGATGGCGACCCGGGCGGGCATGACGCCGGCGCACCCGGTATGCTCGATCATGCGGTCGGCGTCCTCCTTCGAGGCTATGCCGCCGTTTCCGATGACGGGTATGCCAACGGCCCGGACCACCTCCCGGATGGCGTCAAGGTCCGGCTCTCCCGAGAAGCCCCGTGACCTTTCCCGGCCGTGTACTATGACCGCGTCCACCCCCTCGCCCTCGCAAATCCGGGCCAACTCGACGGCGTTCCGGGATTGCCTGTCCCATCCCAGGCGCATCTTGACGGTCAGGGGTACGTCGATCGAGCGCCGGACGGCCCTGATGATGGACTCGGCCCGAGTAAGGTCCTGCATCAGCGCCGCGCCCGCGCCGTTGCGGGTGATCTTCTTGACCGGGCATCCCATGTTCAGGTCGATGATATCGGCCTCCATGGCGCCCAGGGTCCGGGCGGCCTCGGCCATCTCGTCCGGGTGAGGTCCGAAAAGCTGGATGGCCAGGGGCCTGTCCTCCGGGTGGGTCTTGAGGGCGTAAAGCACGTCGGACTGGAGACGCCGGAGGGCCACGGCGGTGGAGCTGACCATCTCCGTCACGGTAAGGGCCGCGCCGAAGCGGCGGCATAGAAGGCGCATGGGCCAGGATGAGTATCCGGCCAGGGGCGCGAGTATCAGGGGGGGCTCGATCTGAAGGGGACCGATTTTCATGGACCGCGTCGTCGCGGCGGGAGCGCACCGCCACCGCTCCCGCCGGCTCTCATTTCAGCGACAGGCCCTGCTTTTCCCAGTCGGCCAGGAAAGCGGCCATGCCCTTGTCCGTCAGCGGATGAAGTGCCATCTGCTTTATGACCTTGAGTGGAATGGTGGAGATATGGGCGCCCATGAGGGCCGCGTCCAGGATGTGGAGGGGATTTCGGATCGAGGCCACGATTATCTCGCTGGCGTATCCGTAGTTGTTGTAGATGGTCACGAGCTGCTCGATAAGCTCCATTCCCCGGTTGGAGATATCGTCCAGCCGTCCCACGAAGGGACTCACGAAACTGGCCCCCGCCTTGGCCGCCAACAGGCCCTGCAAGGGAGAGAAGACCAGGGTGACGTTGCACCTGATGCCCTCCGGCTCGAGGGCCGCCACAGCCTTCATGCCCTCCACCGTCATGGGTATCTTGCAAACGATGTTGGGATGGATCGCGTGAACCAGTTTGGCCTCCTCGATCATGCCCTTGGCCTCGGTCGCCACCACCTCGGCGCTGATGGGACCGTCAACGATGGTTACGATCTCCTCGATTACCTCACGAAACGGACGGCCCGTCTTGGCCACCAGAGACGGGTTCGTCGTGACGCCGTCTACCAGTCCCATCTCGTTGGCCTCGCGGATTTCGCCCACGTCCGCGCTGTCAATGAAAATCTTCATCTAATTCCCCCTGAAATAAAAGATTCGCGTCCCCCTCAAAAGGCTCGCGGTAAATAAATGCTCGCATGAAAAGAAGGGGTTTTCAAGCCAATGGCGGCCGACCAGTCGCGGCCGACCGTGACTGGAGCGGATCGGGAAGGATAGTTCGCGTGAACGAAATCAAGGTTATCGAAATGAAAAAACAAGAAACTGAAATTAGCATGACCCTTTGGCCAATACGGCGTCATTGCGGCGTCTTCCACTGGTAAGGCGCGTCTCGGAGTATTTGCTTGGAATAGTCCCGGGCGTTGGGGTTTTCCGGCTCTAGTTTCATGAAAGCGGGGTACTCGTCCAGGTCGAAGCGGTGGGTAAAGGAGCAGCCGCCCCGCAGAATGACCATTTTGGACGGGACCTCGCACTCGCCCGCCGACTCGAGTATCCGGCTATGGGCCATCATGGGGACCCAGTCCGAGCCCTCGGGCAGGACGATCTTCTTTTTTCCTCCCGGCTCGTCGATGGGCGCCACCAGGATGGACCTTCCCAGCATGTAGTGGTTCCTTCCCCCCTTAAGCGGCCTTATCAGGGTCTCGCCCTCATCCATGGCCCGGGCCGTCTCGCTCAGGAAGTACTCCTTCAATCCCTTGTGGAGGTGAACGTATTGGCGGTATACGGACAGGGTCTCCTCGTCAAAGGCCCAGGGCCTGTGCTCCCCTACCCCGCCGTTTTCCATGACCGAGCAGAAGGCGCCGAACTGGGCCCACCTGATAAAGGTTTCCTTTTCCGGCCCTCCTCCCCTGTACCCGCCAATATCGGAGCCAATGATCTGGTAGCCGTAGTCGGCCGAGTCGAGTATCCACCTCTGGGCTATCTTCATGCCGGAAAAGGTCGGGTCCTGGTCGCCCACCCAACTCATGTAGCTGACCTCGACGGGAGCGAACTCGAAATAGAGCCCCAGGCCGAGAGGATTGAGGCTCGGTCTGATTTTCAAGCGGCTCTCGTTCAATATCTGCTCGAGGGGCCGGGCCATGACCACCGTGTTCCTTCCCGACCTCTCCCTGGTGTAGTTATAAAAGTCCGAATAGTAGGCGCGGGAATAGCTCTTCCTGGCCTTCCATCCCCGCAGGATGACGTAGGGGTCCACGCCGTCGCACTTCCATCCGTCTATTCCCATGTCGATGGCCTTGTTCATCCGGGCGTGGAACCACTCGAGGGCCTCGGGGTTGGCGTAGTCGATCCATCCTCCCGGCCCTTTCCACCAGGTGACCTTTTCCATGCCCTTGACGAAGTACCCTTTTTCCAGGCACATGGAATATTCCGGGTCCTCCAGGTTGATCACGGGCGTGATCCAGAGGATGACCTTGATCCCGTTCGCGTGGAGGTCGTCGATCAGCTTTTGCGCGTCCGGGTAGCGTTCGGGATCGAACTCGAAAGTGTTATACGCCGTCTCCCAGGGGGAATCGATGATAACCGCGTCCACCGGCATTCCCCGCTCGAGGTAGCCTTTGACCAGATCGTAGGTACCGGACGTGGTGGACTCGTCCTCCCAGACCACGTGGCCAAAAACCCAGTCGGGAAAGGGACGATCAGCGGAAGCCCCCTTTGCGGACAAGACCAGCCCAAAAAGCAAAAGCGCGGACGCCGCGGTAAGAAAAATTTGGTAAATATGGCTTTTCTCTCGCATAACCGGTCCCCCCTAAAAACAGGATTCAACTATATCACGTTGGAAAGAGGGTGGAAAATTCCAGAGGCAGATTAAATCTCGCGCTGCTCGTGATCCTCGGGAAGGCATTTATAAACGAAGGCGGGAAGGGAAAAGGCGGCTTTATGAATGCCGGGGGTGTAGTATTTGCAATCGAGGTCGCCGATGTTTTCCGTCCTGAAGTCGTTCAGGGGATGGCTGGCCATGGAGCAGTAGCAGAAGGTCCACATAAAGCCAATATAGGCGGGGACCACGGCCCAGTACATCCAGGCGTTGGTGAAAAGCCCGTCCAGCTTCGCGTAGAGTTCCTTCATGAAGGGGCCATGATAGAAGGGGTTTTCCGTCTGAGCCACCATGACTCCCTTTTCGCTCATGGCGTTTTTGACGTATTGGTAGAATTCCCTGGAGAAGAGTACCTCACCGGGACCGATGGGGTCGGTGCTGTCCACCAGCACCAGATCGAGGCTTCCGGGTTCCAGGCTTTTCACGTACTCGATGCCGTCCTCGAAGCGCAGGTCCACGCGGGGGTCGCTGAGGCCGCAGGTCAGTTGGGGGAAGTACTTCTCGCAAATTCTGACCACCATCTCGTCTATCTCGACCATGGTGATGGTCTCGAGTCCCTTGTGCTTGACCAGTTCCCTTACCGTTCCCCCGTCGCCGCCGCCGATCACGAGGGCGTGCCTTGCGTTCTCGAGGGTCTGCATGGGCAGGTGGGAGATCATCTCATGATAGATGAACTCGTCGCGCTCGGTGAGCATGACCAGGCCGTCAAGGGTCAGCAGCTTGCCGTGGGAATAGGTGTCGAAGACGTCGATGCGCTGGTAATCGCTTCTTTCGGAGTACAGGGTCCTTTCCACTCGGTAGCCGTAGCTGACCATTCCCTTGTACATCTCTCGATACCACACGTCGGCCGCTCCCTCCAGGGAGGGCGGTATGGTATAGTCGAAAATCCAGCCTTTCTGGTCAGTCATATAAAGCCCTGACTGAACTTCTGAAGCTCCGCGTATTCCTTTGCCTCCGCCTCGGGGACCGGATATCTTTTAATAACCTCGAGGTCTCCCCGGGTAAGGACTTTAATCTCGTGATGAGTGGGATTTAAATTGTCCAGGAGGTATTGATGGCCCGCCTCGGGATCGGCCTGGGAGCCGCAGGTGAAAACCTCGACCGAGGCGTATCCATATTCGGGCCAAGTGTGAATAGCCAAGTGGGACTCGGCTAAAATAACAACGCCGCTCACGCCCTGGGGCGCGAAACGGTGAAGACAAGTTTGAACTACGGTCGCGTTTGCCGCTTTAGCCGCTTTCTCCAGCAGTGGGGCCAGATAAGCGGCGTCATCCAGCTTGGCTGGATCGCACCCATAGTATTCCGCTAGAACGTGTCTTGCCAGTCCTGCCATTTCTCACATCCCTTCCCCTTCAGGTTTTTTTGCGCTGGAAAGGATCTTGCTCTCCAATGGGGCAAAGCAGTCCTCCAGCGCATGAATCCTTATTTTAGTTATTTGGTTCCCATTGTCAAGCCCCTTATGGCCATGAATGACTAAACCATATAAATATTCTTTTTTTTCAAGATGATATGGAAACTAAGACGGACTTGGGATAGAAAAAGGTTAGGCTGAAGTTAACAAAAAGTGAAAATAGAGAAAGCCTCTTGAAAAACCCCCGCTTTGGAGTGCGGCGGCTCGACGCCGCTTTTTTCCCGAGCGGCTTGACGCGAGGCTCTCCGTTGTATTTTCAGGCCTTGTCAAGCCAAGGCCATCGAAAGCGGTCTCAAGCGACCGACTCTCAAAGCGGCTATGCCGCCAAGAAAAGGACTTATCAAGAAGCACATAGAAAGTAAAGCGGAACTGCATGGTTGGCATAAGGCCCCGGTCATTTCTTCCGCTTGAAAAATCCCCCCTTTTTGGATTGGGAGTCGGCCTTTTCCTTTTGTCTCCAGATTATCTGCAGTTCCCGCTTGACGTCCACGTCGTGAGGCTTCATGTCAGCGGCCTTGGCGAAGTTCTTCTCCGCCTCGTCCAGACGGCCGTCGTTTTTGAAAATAACGCCGAGGAAATAATAGGCGTCGGCCAGTTTCGGGTTCTTTTCCATGGCCTTCTGGATCGTGTTCTTGGCCTTCATGGCGGACGGATGTCCTTCAAGCCTGTAGTCGGCCCAGGCCAGATACATCTGGTACTCGATTTCCTCGGGCATCAATTTAACCGATCTTTCAAGCAGTTCCTTGGCCGCTTTCCAGTTCTTCGAGCGCAGCATGGCCTCGGCCCGCTGGAACTCGACTTCAGCCTCGATGGCGCGGGAGGCCTTCTCCATGTCGGCCTTGCTGACGTTGGCGTCAAGGTCCTTGACGTACTGAGCCTTGGCCCGGTCGTCGCTGAGGACCTTGTAAGCCTCGCTCACCATTGTAAATAAATCCTCCACCTCATCCTTGACCTTGCCCTTGTAAAGGTCCGGACGGGCGTCGGGATGGAATTTCTTGGCGAACTTGAAGTATATCTGTTTGATTTTCGAGGCCGAAGAATTACGCTCCACTCCCAAAAGGTCGAAAAAGTTCTTTTTCGAGTCCTTTCCCATTTCGAGCATGGAACTGATTTGTTTCAATATCTCGTCGTTTGAGAGGTCCTTGTCAAGGACGTCCTCGATGGGGAGCTTGGTATCGTCTTTCTTGCGCGCGCCCTCAGCCTTGGCGGCGTCTTTCGGTTTCGATTCCTTGGTGTCCGTGTCCTTCTTTTCGATCACGGGTTTGGGAGGAGGAGCGGCCTTGGGCTCGTGGGCCCTGGGACCGGGGAAATTGTTTTCTCCCTCGGGAAGCATTAAAAGGTCGGCGAAAAAGAAAGCCAATAAAAGCGCCTCGGCGTCGTCCTTGCCCAGGGGCGAGGTCTTGACAAGGTTGGCGAAGCTGAATTTCTCCGGAGCCTCTCCAAGCCATTTCATGGTCTTGGCCGAGCAGCCGAAGGCGCCGAGAGAGTCCTCAAGCCCGGGAGCGGCGGAAAAAGTTTTCCGCTCGATATCGGGATATTCCTTCTTGACGCGGGCGGCCGGATAATGCTCCCTTACCCCCTCCAAAAGCAGCTGGCCGGGAGCGATGGGAATAAGGGCGTGCTTTTCCATCAGCGACTCGGGGTCCTGGTCCTTGAACTCGTAAAATCCCTTGATAAGGGCGAACAGGTTCTTGATCTTCAACCCTACCTGTCGGGTGACCAGATCGGGAAGCTCGGAGGGGCTGACGACCGCGCCGGTCATGATCTTTTGCTCGATCTTTCCGTAATCTCCGCCCGCCTCGGCTTTTAGTTCCTCGTTTTCTTTGGGCGTTATTTTTCCGAGTGAAACCAGAATCTCGCCAAGGGTCTCATGGACCGATCCGCCCTGCACCGCGAAGGCGTCTCCGCCGCTGATGATAACGCGCTTCAATATCTTACCGCCCTCGGCCCTGGATTTGTCGCGCACGTCCAGAAACCCCGAGCGACGGTCAAGGCATATCGAGTAGAAAACCCGGGCAAAGGGTATGTCCCTTAAATCTCCCGAGTCGGGAATTATTTCACTTACTTCGGCGGCCAAGTCTATCCTGTCCTCGCCGACTATAATGCCAAATATAACCTGGAAAATCAATACGATCCGACGCCACGCGGTTTGGCGTTCAAAGGAACGCCGCAAATTTGCGCTCCCGGAGAGGGGAAGCGGGGCCCTTTCCGATTACTGAACAAAAGATGAGACCGCGGGAAATCCGGCTCACTGGCTCCGCCCTTGCCGATCATGATAAAATATCCGGAGGTTTCGATCAGCGGGACTGATTCGCATGAAGAAAAAAGATCGCCCACAAACAAAAGACGCGAAAGGGGGCCGGAAAAAGGCGCCGGAGAAAAGTCCCCCCCGCGTCAGGGTAAAGGAGGGCTATATCCTGGCGGTGATTTTCCTGCTCGCCTTTTCAGTCCGACTCGCTTGCCTTATTCAATTCGACCGAGCGCCCAATTTCGACAATCCCATCGGCGATTCCAACGAGTATTATCAGAGGAGTCTTGCCATCCTTGAGGGAGATATCATCGGCCAGGAGATATATTTTCACTCTTCACCGCCCTACCCTTATTTCATGGCCCTGATTTTCGCCATTTCCGGCGGGAGCTTTTTCGTCTTAAGGCTCGTCCAGATACTTATCGGCTCGGCCAATTGCGTCCTCATCTGCCTTTTGACCAAACGGCTCGCGCCCTCGAGCCGGGCCGCTCCGGCGCTGGCCGGGATATTAGCGGCCCTTTACGGCGTGCTGGCCTTTTTCGACCTCGATCTTCTGATGATATTCATGACCCTCTTCCTGGTTGACGCCTGTCTCCTTCTGCTCATCAGGGCGCGGGAAAGCGGCGGCCCGGCCACGACTTTCCTGGCGGGCGCCCTACTCGGCCTCGCCGCGCTGGACAAGACCAACCTCCTTGTGTTCGCGCCCCTCGCGGCCTGGTACCTGGCGGGGGATTTCTCGCTCAACTTCATGCAATGGAAATGGTCCCGAGGTTTCATCCTGGCCGCGGGCGTGGTCCTCATGATTCTTCCCGTTACCATTCGGAATTACGCCGTGGGAGACGATTTCGTGCTCGTTTCCTCCAACGCCGGCGTGAACCTCTTCATCGGCAACAACCATGAAGGCAGGGGCATCTTCCTCTTGCCCCCAAGCTCGGGGCTGCGCAATACCGACCTGCCCGGGACCTCGATCGAGGTGGCGGAGAAGGCCCTGGGAAGGTCGCTCAAACCCTCGGAGGTATCCGGCTTCTGGGCCGAAAAGGCTTGGGAATTCATCCTCCGAAATCCCCTCGAGGCGTTAAAACTGATTGGCCTGAAGGCGGTGCTCCTTCTCGGTTCCTTCGAGATTCCGAACCACCTCAACTTCTACTTCATGCGGCAGGATTACGTCGGCGCCTATAAATTTCTGCCCGCGGGATTCTGGCTGGTGGTCCCCCTTGGACTGGTGGGTATCTTCTGGCGCCGCCAAACCGGATTTACCGGACCCGACCGGCTCCTTGCCGGATTCCTTGTCGCCTATACCATCTCGATCCTTCCCTTCTTCATCACCTCCCGGTACCGACTGCCCATGATACCGGTCCTGATCGTCTTCGCCTCGGCGGCCCTGGTTGACTGGATATCCAGGGCCCGAGAACTGGGTCCGAGAAAATTGGCCCCCTGGGCCTTGGCCCTTATCCTCGTCTTCGCCTTTGTCAACCGCCCACAAACCAGCTTCAGCTACGGCTTCAACCGCGTGGTCATGGCCAACAAGTACCTGGAACGCTCGCTCAAGGACAAGGACGGCGACCAGGGACGGATGGACGCGGTCAGGGCCATTGTCGAGTTCAAGCGGGCCCTCGAGACCGACCCCTTGTCCACCGACGCGCATTACAACCTGGGCCGGGCCTACGAGATGGTGGGTTTCTACTCGGGCGCGGCCCGGGAGTGGGAGGAAACCCTGAAGATAGACCCGGGCATCGAGTTCGCGGCCGGCGCCATCGAAAGCGTGAGGCCCAAGCTGGCCTCGGGAGGCGACAGAATCCCCGCCGACGCAATCCCCAAAACGCCCTACGAGACAGCGGTGATCGAGGAATCGAGGGGGAACGGGGCCCTGGCGCTCGATATGTACGGAAGGATCATTCGGGACGACCCTTACCACTTCATGGCCATGAACAACATGGCCTACCATTACTATCAAAGGGGCGACCTGAAAAAGGCCGTCAAGTACTTTGAAAAGGGACTTGCGATAAAGCCCGACCATTTCTTCATGCTCAACAACCTGGCCGGGGCCTACTACAAACTGGGTGAAAAGGAAAAGGCAGAGGAGCTATGGCAAAAATGCCTCGCCATCCAGCCGGACAGCGAGTTGATCCTGAATCAACTCAAGATGGTATTGTAAGAATAAACGCCCGCCATCTAGCGTAAGATGACGCTTTTGTCACTCAAGCTTCATGCAATATTCTTTTTCTTGGCGTCATAGCCGCTTTGGAGCGCGATCGCTTGAGACCGCTTTCGATGGTCTTGGCTTGACAAGGCCTAGCAAGAAAACGGCTTGCCTCGCGTCAAGCCGCTCGGAAGAAAAGCGGCGTCGAGCCGCCGCACTCCAAAGCGGGATCGTTGCATGAGGCTCGTTATTCTTCCTTGTCCTTTTCGAAAAGACTCGAGTAGAAAAGAAGGAACAGCACCAGGTCCACGGCCAACAAGGCCAGGAACCCGATCGAGGCGGGAACCATAATGCCGTCGGTCATGGCCGAGGCGAGAAAGAATACGCCTATGCCCGCCGCGGCCCCGGCCAGCCCCATCAGCGCCACCTTGCCCAGCCATCCCTTGGCCATGATTACACTACTCCCGCCTTGAGAAGGTCGTGAAGATGGATGATGCCCACCGGCTTTTTGCCGCCGGCGTCCTCAAGCACGGGCAGGGCCGTGATCGAGTGCTTCTCCATCAACTGGAGCGCCTTGGCCGCCAGGTTGTCGGGCAGGATGAACTTGGGGTTTGCCGTCATGATATCGCCCGCTCGCTTCTTGTGTATTTGCTCGTCCCTCGAGATGGACCGGCGAAGGTCGCCGTCCGATACGATCCCCTTCAGCTCGCCGCCGTCCACCACCATGGCGTGCCCCAGCATCTTCGAGTTCATCTCGCAGATAAGCTCGTTAAACGTGGCTTGGGACGAAACCGCGGGCGCCTCGTCTCCGGTCCTCATCAGGTCCGAGACGCGGTAGAGGAGCTTCTTGCCCAGGGACCCCGCCGGATGACGCAGGGCGAAGTCGTCGGCCGTGAAGCCGCGCCTCTCGAGAAGAGCGACGGCCAACGCGTCGCCCATGGCCAGGGCCGCCGTGGTGCTGGCCGTGGGAGCGAGCTTTAGGGGACAGGCCTCCTCCTTGACGCTCACGTCGATCACGGCGTCGCAAGAGCGGGCCAGAGAGGAATCCCTTTTCCCAAGAAGCCCGATGATGGGAAGACCAAGCCGTTTCAGCACGGGCACGATGGCCAGAAGCTCCTCCGTCTCCCCGCTGTTCGACACCACCAGGGCCGCGTCGTTCTTGTCGATCATGCCCACGTCGCCGTGGACACCCTCCGCCGGATGCACGAAAAAGGCGGGAGTGCCGGTGCTGGCCAGGGTCGCGGCTATCTTGCGGCAGACGTGACCCGACTTGCCTATGCCCGCGACTATGACCTTGCCCTTGCACGCCATTACAATATCGATGGCCAGAAGGAAATCGTCTCCGATCCGGCCCGCCATCTCCAGGATGGCCTCGGCCTCTATCTCGAGCACTCTCTTGCCGGTTTCGACGCTCATCTTGCCTTGACCTCCCCGTCCAGCCTCATAAGAAGCGAGACGAGCGGCTCGACCTCCCCGAGGGGAAGGGAGTTGGGGCCGTCGCAAAGGGCGCACTCGGGATTGGGGTGGACCTCCATGAATACGGCGTCCACCCCCGCCGCCGCCGCCGCCCGGGCGAGGACCGGAACGAACTGACGCTCACCGCCCGACGAGGTCCCCCTCGCCGAGGGAAGCTGGACCGAGTGGGTGGCGTCGAATATCACCGGATATCCCATATCCCGAATGATGGCCAACGAGCGCATGTCCACCACCAGGTTGTTGTAACCGAAACTGACGCCGCGCTCGGTTATTATTACGCCGCCCTCACCGGCGCTCTCGACTTTCCTCGCCGCCTCGGCCATGCCCGCCGGGGCCATGAACTGACCCTTCTTCACGTTGACCGGCTTGCCCGAGCGGCCCGCCTCCACCAAAAGGTCCGTCTGCCGGCAAAGAAAAGCCGGAATCTGAAGAACGTCCAGGGTCCGGGCCGCCGCTTCCACCTGCCCGGGCGCGTGAACGTCCGAGAGAACGGGCACGCCGAACTCCTCCCTGATCCGGGCCAGGATCGCCAGTCCCTCCTCCAGGCCGGGACCGCGGAAGGAATCCACGCTCGAGCGGTTGGCCTTGTCGAAGCTGGCCTTGAATATCCAGGGCAAGCCCAGCCGGTCCGTTATCTCGCGCAAAGTCCCGGCTACCCGGCGCGCAAGCTCCTCGCTCTCGATCACGCAGGGGCCGGCGATGAGGGCCAAGGGCGCGTCGCCCCCGATGGCAATGGGACCGACTTGAACCGGGTTCGTCCGGGGAATCATTTAGACTCCCGCTTGGAAGCACTTTTCTTGGGGGAAGTCTTTTTAGGGCTTGCCTTGGCCTTGGACGCCGCTCCCGCGCCGGACCGGGCCCCCTTTTTGTATTCCTTGGCCGCCGCGATGAACTCGCGGAAAAGCGGGTGAGGGTCCCAGGGCCGGGACTTGAACTCGGGATGGAACTGGCAGCCCAGGAACCAGGGATGTTTCCTTTGATCGAGCTCGACCACCTCGACCAGGCCGCGGGTGGGATTCACGCCCGTCAGCTTGAGCCCCTTCTTGCAAAGGACCTCCCGGTAGGCGTCGTTGAACTCGTAACGGTGCCGGTGCCTCTCGGAGATATGCGTCGTCCGGTAGGCCTTGAAGGCCTGGGAGTGCTTCTCGAGCACGCAGTCCCACGCGCCCAGCCTCATGGTGCCGCCCTTGTTCGAGACGCCTTTTTGCTCGATCATCAGGCTGATGACCGGATGGGGCGAGTTCTCGTCGAACTCGGTCGAGTTGGCGCCCTTGAGCTTGGCAACCGCGCGGGCGAACTCGATGGTGGCTATCTGCATGCCCAGGCAGATGCCGAAGTAGGGTATCTTTTTCTCGCGGGCGTACCGGGCCGCCTTAATCTTGCCCTCGATGCCCCTCGATCCGAAGCCGCCGGGAACCAGCACGCCCTGGCATCCCTCCAGCAGCTCGGCGGGAGTCTTTCCCTTCTCGAGTTCCTCCGAGTCCACGAACAGCAGCTCGACGCGGCAGTTGTTGGCGATGCCCCCGTGGGCGAGCGCCTCGTTGAGGCTCTTGTAAGACTCGGTCAGGTCCACGTATTTACCCACGATGGCTATCCGGACCACGGCCTTGGGGTCCTTGATCAGCCGGGCTATGCGCTCCCATTCCTCGAGGCGGGGGTCGCCCGTCCAAATGCCCAGGACGTCCACTATCTGGCCGTCCAGGCCCTCCTGGTGGAGCATGATCGGGACCTCGTAAATGGTGGCCGCGTCCTGCGCGGCGATGACCCGGGAGGGCCTCACGTTGCAGAAAAGGGCTATCTTTCTTTTCAGATCGTCATCGAGCGGATACTCGGTGCGGCAGACCAGGATATCTGGCCTGATCCCGATCTCCTGGAGCTTGTTCACCGAGTGCTGGGTGGGCTTGGTTTTCAGCTCTCCCGCGGCGCTTATGTAGGGGACCAGGGTCACGTGGACGTAGCAGCAGTGCTCGGGGCCCACGTCGAACTGGAACTGCCTGATGGCCTCCATGAAGGGAAGGCTCTCGATGTCGCCCACCGTGCCGCCTATCTCCATGATGGCGATGTCGGCGTCGCCGGCGGCCGCCGTGATCCGGTTCTTGATCTCCTCGGTCACGTGGGGGATGACCTGGATGGTCTTGCCCAGGTAGTCCCCCCTCCTCTCCTTCTCGATGACCGTTTTATAAATCTGGCCGGTGGTGCAGTTGTGCTTCTTGGTGAGCTGGGCGTTGGTGAAACGCTCGTAATGCCCCAGGTCAAGGTCGGTCTCGGCCCCGTCGTCGGTGACGAAGACCTCACCGTGCTGAAGGGGGTTCATGGTCCCGGGATCGACGTTAAGGTATGGGTCGAGCTTGGCCAGGGTGACGGTAAGCCCCCTCGCCTCCATCAAGGCCCCGATGCAGGCGGCGGTCAGTCCCTTCCCCAGGCTCGAGACGACTCCTCCGGTTACGAAAATGAACTTAGTGGCCCTCTCCTTTTCACGCGTCGCCATGCCATCTCTCCCTGCCCCCGCGGGGCGTCTTTTCGTCCTATGCTTTCTCCTTCTTAAGAAGGGCCTTGACTTTTTTTACGTCCTCGGGAACGTCCACCCCCACCGACTCGTGGGGCGTCTCCACCACCCTGATCCGAAAACCCCACTCGAGCACCCGAAGCTGCTCGAGCGACTCAGCCTTCTCGAGGGGCGTCCGGGGCAGGCTGGCCAGCGCCTGGAGGAAACCGTGGTTAAAACCGTAAATGCCCACGTGCTTCATCGGGGCGGGTACCAGCTCTTTGGGCGGCCCTTGCCCCTTTTTCCACGAGTCCATGACCTCGACGCTCACCCGGTAGGCGGGAAGAGGAGAACGGGAAAAGTACATGGCGTTCCCCTGCTCGTCGCGTACCACCTTGACCACGTTGGGGTTAAGGTAGTCGGAGCGGCTCGAAATGGGCCTCATCAGGGTGCTCATGGGCAGGTCCTCATCCATGAGGAGGGGCTCGGCCACCAGGTCGAGACTGTCCGGATGAATAAGCGGCTCGTCGCCCTGAAGGTTGATGATCACGTCGGCGCTGATCTTGGCCGCCGCCTCGGCGACCCGGTCGGTCCCGCTCTGGTGATGGTCCGAGGTCATGACCACGCGGCCGCCGAACTCGCTGACGGCCTCGGCCACGCGCTCGTCGTCGGTGGCGACCATGACCTCGTCCACCTTTTCGGCCATGGACGCCCGTTCCCATACCCATTGGATCATGGGCTTGCCGTTTATGGGGACTAGTACCTTTCCGGGAAATCGGGTTGAAGCGTATCGGGCGGGGATTATTGCCACTACCTTCATCTAAGAGCCAACCTGCTTGGAAAAGAGTATATCAGAGTAGGGTGAAGAGTCAAAGACGGGACCCCCATCCTCACGCCATCAGCTCGAGGATTTCGTCGATCAGCCGGGTCAGCTTGCCCGACTCGTCGGGGTTGGGCTTTCGGCCCTGGTCCAGAAGCTCACGGTAAAGCCCGTCGTAGGTTTTCCCGATCGTCTCGTGAGTAAAGGCCTCGGTGTCGAAAGGCTCGTGGAACTCCCCGGGAGCATCGAGCACCCGCTGGATTTTATCCGCGAAATCCCCCGGGTCGTCGTCGGCGAAAAGCCCGTTTTTTCCAGGCTTTACCGCCGCCCGCGAGGCCATGGTCTCGGTGGCCACCACCGGCAGACCGGCGGCCCCGGCCTCGTAAAGCACGATGCCCTGGGTGTCGGACAAGGAGGGAAAAAGGAACACGTCGCCCAGGAAATAAGCCGCCGCCAGCGTGTCCTGGTCCAGGAACCCGCCCCATATCAGGCGCCCGGACAACCCAAGCTCGGCGGCCTCCTTGTCCAGGGCCCCTATCTCGGGGCCGTCTCCCACCATGAAGAGCGCGTAGTTCCTGCCCTTGTCCACCAGCTTCTTCAAGGCCCTCAGGCAAAGGGCCACGTTCTTCTCCTGGCTGATCCTTCCCACGTTCAAAAGCACGGCGTCGAACTTGTCGAGACCGTATTTTCCCGCCAAGTCCTTGACCGTTTCGGGCGTGACCTTCTTGAACCTAGAAAAATCCACGCCCGTGGGAACGGGAACCACCTTGACCTCGACCCCCGCCTCGGCCAGGTACTCCGCGATGGGGGCCGTCGGGGCGATGACCAGGTTCGTCCGATTGGCGTAGCGGATGACGTAATCCCGCACCGCCTTGCGTACCGCGTCCGAGTCGAGCATCAAGTAATGAGTGAAAAACTCGTAAAGGGTATGGAAGGTGTAGACAAGAGGAAGGCCGAACTCGTCGGCCATCTCCAGGCCGGCCTTGCCGAGAAGGAAGGGATGGTGGCTGTGAATGAGGTGGGGCCTCCACTTTTCAATCACCTCCCGAATGGCGTCCATGTCCAGGCCCCGAAGGGGAAGGCTCATCCTGGCGTTGCGAAGATAGGCGGACTTGACGCGGAAGACCTCGATCCCCCTCACCTTCTTGCCGTAGCCGTAATCGGGCGCGATAATCAGAGTCTCGTGGCCCATCCGGTTGAGGGCCGAGTTTAAAAAATTCACCGCCACCGACACGCCCGACAGGCGCGGGAAAAAATTATTGGTAAATAAAGCCACTCTCATTCGTCCGTTTTCCCTGGTGAGATTTTACATCGCGGGCTCCCCCGGCGCAATCGCCGGCCAAGACGCCCGCCAAAACGAGAGGAAACCCCTTGTCGGCCCCGGATTGCGCTCGATCGAGCGGGCCTGGCCATAAAATGCTATTGTAAAAAAACGCGCCATGCACTAGATTACGGATAATCCGGCGGCTCCCGCCGAACTGAAAGGAGTTCTCAAAATGGTCCGGGAAGTAACCTTCGACCGAAAAAGCCTCATCATCGACGGCGAGAGAAAACTTATTTTCTCGGGCGCCATGCATTACTATCGTCTGCCTTCTCCGGAGCTTTGGCGCCATCGCCTGCGGCGGATGAAGGACATGGGCCTGGACACGGTGGACCTTTATTTCTACTGGGCCTACCACAGCCCTCGGGAGGGCGAGTACGACTTTTCCGGCTTCAGGGACGTGGACCTTCTTATGGACATGGTCGAGGAGGAGGGGTTGTACCTCATGGCCCGGCCCGGGCCCTATATCTGCTCGGAGGTCGACGGAGGCGGTTTTCCCGGCTGGCTCCTTAACAAGGACCTCAACTTCCGCTGCAAGCGGGACGGAAAGTTCGAGTACGACGCCGAGTACATGAGGAGCGTCCGGGAATGGTACGAGCAAATAGTGCCCCGTATAGCGCGCAGAAAAAACCTCATCCTCTTCCAGATCGAGAACGAGTATCACTGGCTGCCCACGCCCAAGGGCGTCCTCCTCAAGTCCCAGAAGGCGCTCCAAAAACGGATGGGGCCCACGGCCCTCCTGGACCTGGCCATGCGGCGGCCGATTAGGGCGGCCATGCTGGCGGCCCAGAAGAGGGCCATGAAGCGCCCGGACCATTGCCAGTCCAACCGCTATTTCAAGGAACTCTACGAAATGGCCCGCGAGATGGGGATCAAGGTCCCCATCTTCCACAACGACGTCGAGGGCGCCATGCACCGCTTCGTGGACGTGGACGTGGTCGGCATTGACGATTACCCGATCAAGACCTTTAACGTGGACTGGCACAACAGGCCTCACGTCTTCGCGAGCCTGGATATTATCGAGGAGGGACACGCGGCTCACGGCAAGGATTGCCCGGTGCTGATAGGAGAGACACAGGGGGGCTGGTTCGATCCGTGGGGAGCCATGGGACACGCGGCCAACCGGAGAAGACTCGGTCCCGAGTCCCTGGACATAACCATTAAAACCTGCCTGTCCCAGGGAGCGGCGGTGATAAGCACGTTCATGGCCTGCGGCGGCACGACCTGGGGCTACGTGGGCAGCCCGGACGTCTATTCCTCCTACGACTTCTCGGCCCCCATCACCGAGGGCGGCCGGCCCTCCGCGAGAAGCAAGGCGCTTAAAAAGGTCATCGAGTTCGCCAGGCGCCACGAGAGGGAAATCCTCGAGTCCGTGCCCGGCCCTCCCCTTTGCGAGCTCTCCCCCCAACTGTACTGCAAGGCCAGGAAGGCCCCCACCGGCTCCCGTTTCCTCTACTTCAGGAACTGTACGAGGGACGCCCAGCGGGTCAAGATCGGAGATAAAAGAATGAGCGTGGCCCCCTCGGCCATGACCGTCGTCAAGGTCGATGAAAGAAACGAGATTCTGGACACCTTGGCGCCCGCGACCGACACGGCCGAGTTCGTCTTCCCTCCCACCGAAATCCCCAGGCTCTCGGGATGGAGGTTCGGATGGGCCAGGTCGCCCATTGACGTCGATTTCGACGACTCGGCCTGGCTCGAGGTCCCGCCGGGAGAAAAAATGGACATGGACGCGGCCGGGGTCCACTACGGCTTCATCTGGTACAGGGCGAGGCTCGAAAAACGAATGACCTCGTTCAAGATCGACGCCAGGCACTGCTGGGCCGCCTACTTGAACGGCGTATTAATCCACGCCCATGACAACCATAAAAACCGGCTGGGCACGGGCGACGACATGGCCGAGACGGTCACGGTCAACGTGCCCCTCGGGCTTTTTCGGGACGCTGAAAACGTGCTGACCATCCTGGTCGAGAGCCTGGGCCACAACAAGGGTTTCCTCGAGGACCTGCACCAGAAACGGGGCATCGTCTCCTTCAAAGCCAAGGACGCGCCCGGCTTCCGCGTACGGGGAGGACTTTTTCACGACCGGGAAGGCATGACTCCTCACGTGGATTTCTCGAAAGTCGAGCTGAGGCACGAAAAAGACGTCAAGGCCCCTCACCAGTGGCCGGCGGACCGCCACGGCATAGGCGTTTATCGTACTATTTTCATTCTCGATCTGGAGGGACCCGATTCCCCTCCCCTTTCCCTGGACATACCCAGATCCTCGGAGAAGGCCCTCGTCTATATCAACGGATGGCTGGTGGGCAGGTATTGGGGATCGGTCGGACCGCAAAAGCTGTTCTACCTTCCCGCGGGCCTGCTAAACTGGAAAGGGGAAAATGAGCTCGCGATCGCCCTGTGGAGATGGGAGGAACCCGGCCTGCTCGGCGGCGTCCACCTCGAGATGCACCCTTGATAAAAAAAGACGGGAGAGGCGATAAAAGCGCCTTTCCCGTCCGGAAAAGCAATAATTACTATTCCGCCGCGTTCATGCCCGCCTTGGCGCCGGTGGCGATGGCCACCCCGGCTCCGGTCCCGTCCACCATGTAGTTGTAGCCGGAAAGAACGGCGCCCGCGGCGAAGAGGTTCTCGTAGGCCCTTTTGCCCGAGCGGTCCACCGGCCTTAAAAGCTCGTCAACCTTCACGCCCACCTCGAAGAGCGCGTGTCTGTCCGTCACCTTCAGGCCGGTCACGTTGCCCGAGAACTTTTGGCTGACGATCCGGTCGTTCAGGAAAAGGGGAAGCCCGAAAATGGTTTCCCTGAAGGCCCTGGTTTTTTCGAGGCCCCCTCCAATGTACTTGCCCGACGCCAGGACCCAGGACTCGGCCTCGACGCTCTCGCGGCCGCCGACTTCCACGGAACGCGCGAAGCCGTCGCGCGACTCGAACCGAGTAACCTTGCCGCTTATGGTCCGGACGCCCTCCCTCGCGAGCCGGTCGGACAGGTGCGTGGCCAGCCTCTGGCCGGGCGCGGAGGGCGGCATGGCCAGTAGCTCGTAAACGGGCATGTTGATCCTTTCCCCGATGAACCAGGCGATGTTGGACCTGATTCCTGAGGGCAGGACCGGGGGAAGGATGATGGAGCGGACCCCCTGCGCCTGGGCGGCGGCCTCACTCACGGCCTCGACGAAGGAATCGGGATCGCGAGATATTTGCATCATAAAAGCCGTGGACGGCCTCTCACCCGTTCCCTTGAAGCGGACTTTTCCTAATCTCGGCTCGACCCGGTTACCGAGCTTGGAGGCGGAGTCCTGGGCCACCTTGGCCCACGCGGCCGCGTTGAACTGGCTGAGCCCATCGACGTCCAGAATAAGGGGAGACTCGAGCCCGTCGGACGAGGGCTGGGCCGCTCCCTGCGGGAATAAGGCGGTGAACTTCACCGTGCCGAACTGGGTGAAGCAGGGCTGATTATGGAACAGACCCCCCGCCAGCTTCAAAAGACCATCGCGAGGAAAGAGCACGGGAAGGGCCTCGTCGATTACGCTCATGACCGCGTTCTTGTTGCCCGCGGCCCGGGCGATAATTGAATATGGGTGCCCCGGATGGGTCAAGATGACCTTCTCGATGTTGAGGTCCACGTCGGTGCAGCGCTTGCCCGGACTCCCGATGGGAGGACAAGGGTCCCCCGCCACGTCCAGGGAACCGGACGACATGGACGTGGCCCCTCCCCCGGCCGCCACTATGGTTACCGAGGCCCCCGCCCGGCGGGCGAAAAGAGCGGCCGCCGCGCCCGCGAGTCCTCCTCCTATGACCGCGACTCGTTTGCCCTCCATTAGTCGAACCCCTTGATGGCGGCCATCTTGGCCAGGTTGGCGGAGAGGAAATGGGAAGCCTGGTTGATCTCCTCCTGGTCGACCATCACGCCGCCCAGTATCGGCCGCTTTCCCCTCCATCTCCTTTGCAGGAAGCTGAGTAGTTGTTCCTGAATCTCGCGTCCCGAGAGTCCCATCTCCTCGGCTAAAACGGCCACGGCGCGGGAGGCGCAGGTGGCGGCCTGACACGGGCCGGCGCCCAGCCTGGTCCGGTTGCGAAGGTCGGTAAGGCTCACGGCCCATTCCTTGCGCATGGAGTAAACCAGCTCGCAGGCCAGTACGGGCTCGCACTCGCAAACGGTCCGCTTCAGGCCCGGGTTTTCGCGGGTCAGCTCGAGGACGTCCCTGGCTCGGGCGCCGTGACGGTAGATCATCCGGGAGACCGCGTAGCGGGAGACCCCATATTCACCGGCCAGCTCGGCCGCGTCCGGCGTTTCCTCCCCCCCGGGAAGCGGCACGACGTGGGTCTGGCACCTGGCCTCCACGCCCAGTTTCGAGCAGATCAGGTCGGAGGCTTCCTCGCTCATCATCCGGTAGCTGGCGAGCTTGCCGCCCGCTATGCTTACTATGCCGCTCATCCCCTCCAGTTTTTCATGGTCATACACCATGTGGTCCCGGGAGAGGGCGTCCTCGTTCTTGCCCCATCCGTAAAGGGTGGGACGGACGGCGGCCCAGGCCCGGATGATCCTGGCCTCCCTTATGCCCGGAAGCATCCTCTCGGCCCCCTCGAGGAGGTACTCGACCTCGTCCTCGGTGACCCGCAGGTCGTCGGGGTCGCCGTAATAATCGTCGTCCGTGGTCCCCAGTATGCTGGTGTTTTCATGGGGCATGATAAAGCTGCCCCGGCCGTCGATCATCTCGAGGATCACGCTCATGTTGAGCAGCCGGCGGTCGAAGGTCAGGTGCACCCCTTTTCCCGGCCTGATCTTCACGTCGACCCCCGCCATTTTCGAGGTGCGGTTGAGCCAGGGGCCGGTCGCGTGCATCACGATCCGGGATAAAACGTCCCTCTCCGACCCGAAGCGGTCACGGGTCTTGACGCCGATCACGTTCCCTTTCTCGTCCTTGAGAAACTCGATTACCTCGACGTGGTTGTGGATATGGGCGCCGTGCTCGGAGGCGGAGAGGGCATTGGCGGCGCAAAGCCGCTGGGGGTCTATGCCCCACTCGTCCGTGGTAACGGCCCCCACGATGTCGCGGCTGATGGTGGGGACCAGCTCGATCACCTGCTCCTTGGACAGCATGGTGTGGGGCTTGCCCCTTTTCTCGGGCGCGAACTTGTCGTAGACCTCGAAATAGGTCTCGAAAAAAGGCGCCGTGAACTTATGGGGTATGGGCATAATGAAGGGTATGCGAAAGAGCATGTGGGGCGCTATCTTCTGGATGTAGCCCGAGTCCACGCAGGAGTGCCTGGTCGTGTCCACGTCGTAAAGAAGGTAGCGGAGCCCGCCGTGGATCATTCCCGAGCACCCGCCGGTGGCCCCGCTGGCCAGGTCTCTTTTCTCGAACAGGGCCACGTCGACGCCGCGGATGGCCAGGTCCCGGGCTATACCCGTTCCGTTGACCCCTCCCCCGACGACGATCACGTCGTGACTTTCTTTCACTTCACTCCTCCATAAACAAAGGGAACGTTACCGCGGCTCCTCCGGTGGTTTTTCGCTTGGCGGACCCTCGTCTTCCTTATAGTATTGCCAGAGGCATTTGTAAACGACCATCCAGTTGCTCGCCACGATTTGAGTCTCCGGAAAGGACCTGTCGAAAAGGGGCACGAACACGGACCCATCGTCGGCCAATCCGGGGTAGGTTTTGGGAAAAAGCGCCAGGTAGTCCGGCTTTTTATCACTCAAGTAACCAAGCAAGGATTTGGACCTGGCCTCGGTCATGCCCTTGCCTTTTACGTAGGGCACCACCTCGGGCGTGACCAGCCCGACGATATCTATCACCTTCCTATCAGTGTAAAACCCAATTGCCCCGATGTCCATGGTGGCGATGACCGAGTCCTCGCTCGTTATCTCGGACAAGCACGACGCGATGGCCACGTGCATCGAGTTTATCTCATCGGCGCAGTTGACGATTATCTTGGGCCATCGATAAAGCCCGTAAACGCCGGGCGCCACCATCAGGAGAGCGGCCGCCAGCGGAGCGTAACGCGCAACCAGTCCCGTTTTCGTTTCAGCTTCGCCGCCGGCTTCCGGCGACGGCGTCTTGAAATAGTTAACGGCCGTCTCGGCGAGTCTCGCCGCGAGGACCAGAAAAAAGGGCAGCACCGGAATCTGGTAGCGGCAGAAGTGGTAGGGCATGGGCGTCAGGATCATGGAGGCCGCGTAATGGCCGAAAGCCCAAAGTGCGACGGCCCCCTCCCCCGAGGTGAGATAACCGAGGCGCGTCTTGACCGTCAACCAGACCGAGCGAAAAAGAGCGGCGATGACGAGAATGGAGACGACGGGGTTGTCCATCCAGAAGTACCAGGTCGACCAGTAAAGGTAGCGGCCTCTCTCGCGCAAAAGGTCGTGCTGCTTGGCCACGTAGGTCGAGGGCATGGGATGGCCGGTGGTTACGAAAGCGAAAACAATATAGGGAAGGACCAGCGCGGCGTAGACGGCGAGCGCGGACCATGGAATGGCCCTCATGAGCCGCGAGAGGATGGTCCCCTCATCTTTAATGGAGACGCGCGCCATGAAATGGAGAGTCGAAACGAGGAACAAGAGGTAGCCCTCCGGCCGGGCCAGCGTGGCCAGCCCGAGAAAGGCCCCCGTGGCCGCGCCCATTTTTCCCTTCTCCTCGTCCTTTACAAGGAGCAAAATGGAAACGGCCGAGAGGACGGCGAACAGGTCGGTCTCCATGCCGCTCGATCCCGCCCAGAGGACGCGGCCGTTAAGGGCGACCAGTGCCGCGGCCGTCAGATCGAAGGGCTTTTTTACGCCTATCCTCCTTGCCAGGACGAACGCCAGGGGAGGAACCGCCGCGTATGAAAGAGCGGAAAGCCAAAGCGAGGACTTGACCAGGAAACTCTTCGACCCAAAGCCGAAAACGGAAAGCAACAGTACCCAAAGAGGAGAAGTCGTCCCGGGCACGATCTCCCCCGGATTGAAGCAAAAACCCTCGCCCGACGCCAAGTTGCGGGCGAAGCGAAGATGGATATAGGTGTCGTCCAGGGTCGGGCTTATGCCCCCCAGCTTGAGCGCCTCGTAAATATAGACGGCGCATATCAGGACAAGAGCCAAAGCCGCGGCCAGGGCCAGCGACCAGGCGAAGTATTTTTTCTCCGAGTTCAAAACGCGAATAATTATATCACAACTTCCTCACGCCGCCCTTTCACTCCTCCCGGCCTATGGGGCGGCCTGGCGCCTTAAAATAGTCCCGTTTTTCGCGCCCGTGTGCCTTCCGCCCTCGACGGTGACGACGCCGTTGACGAGGACCATTTCTATTCCCTCGGGATATTCCTGCGTCTTCTCGAAGGTGGCCACGTCCCGAACGTTCTCGAAGTCGAAAAGAACCAGGTCCGCCTTGTACCCTTCCTTGAGAAAGCCCCGGCCCTCGAGACCCAGCTTGGCCGCTCCCATGCCGGTCATTTTATGGACCGCCTCCTCGAGGGACACGAGCTTCTCCTCCCTCGCGTACTTGGAAAGGAAACGGGGGAAAGCCCCGAAACTCCGGGGGTGCTGGCCGCTCGCGGCCTTGCCCATCCCGTCCGACCCGATCATGACGATGGGAGAGGCCAGGGCCGCCTTGACGTCGTCCTCATCCATCATGAAGCTGATTATGGTGATATCGTGTCCCGTCTCGGCGATGATATCCATGCCCAGGTCCAGAACGTCGCCCTTGAATCCGCGCGCCTTCTTGACCTCTTTAAAGGTCTTGCCGTCATACTCGGGATGGCCGTACACGCCCACCACCAGGTTGCTCCCGCTCAAGACGTACTTGACCAGGCCGATGGCGATGGAATCGGGCGCCAGCTTGAATATTCCCGTCTTGGGCAAAAAGCCCAGCATGCGCTCCTCGGCGAAGGCCTTGACCTCTTTCCTCGTTTCCTCGTCCTTAAGGCCGGCGATCGCGGCTTTGAAGTCGCCCGACTCGAAGACGGAGGGCGGCATCATGATGGCGGACAAGGAGGTCGAGCTGGCGACGTAAGGGTAGACGTCGCCGGTCACGTCCATGCCCCGGTCCCTGGCGGCCTGCATCTTGGCCAGCACCTCCGGGACTTTCCCGTAATTGGGCGATCCCACGGCCTTGACGTGGCTTATCTGCACCGGGACCCCGGCCCGGTCTCCAATCTCGATGGCCTCGTCAACGGCGTCCAGGACGCCCGATCCCTCGTCGCGGATGTGACTGAAATAGGCTCCGCCGTAATCGCCCGCGACCTTCATAAGCTCGACCAACTCGTCCTCGTCCGAGTTATAGCCCGGCGGATAAGCCAGTCCCGTGCTCATGCCGTAGGCCCCGTCCTTCATGGCCCCCTCGAGCAGGGCCTTCATCTCCTCCAGTTGTTCCTGGCTGGGCCTTCCTTGCGCGTGCCCCATGGCCGTCTCCCGAATGATTCCGTGGGGCGCGAGCATGGCCAGGTTGACGGAGGTCCCGTTCGACTCGACCTCCTTGAAATAATCGGCCAGGGTCGCGAACTGGAGTTTGCCGTCCTCGAGGCCCAGCGCCGCCAGGTAGCCGGCCAGCATGGAGGAGCTTTTCGGCTGAGGGGCCAGGGCGAAGCCGCATTGGCCTCCCACCACCGTGGTCACTCCCTGCCTGACCACGTTCTCGGCCAGGGGCTGGCGCGTGAGCTGGAAGTCCAGGTGGGAGTGCATGTCGATAAAACCCGGGGCCAGGACCATGCCCTTGGCGTCGATCACGCGCGTGCCCGCGGGCCAGTCGAGGACCTCGCCTATCTCCTTGATCCGATCTCCCTCGACCAGCACGTCGCCAGTGAAAGACGGGGCCCCCGTCCCATCCACTATACGGGCCCCCTTGAAAAGCACCGTCTCGGACGCGGCAGTGGAAGCGAGGAAGACGAACGTTAAGAAAAATACCGGCAGGGCGCGTAATAAGTCTTTCGCGCGCATGATCTAGCCTCCTTGCTGTCCGGAAGACGACGAAGAAGTCGGATTTCCCCCGGATAATTCAAGTTTATTTTTCGGCCTCGCGGTGGACCCGCTTAATCGAGGAGGCCTTCCCCGTTTCGGAGTCGCACTCGATGAGCACGCCGTTAAGCTCGACCGGGCCGCCGGCGGTCTCGAAGCGGTTGGGCATACCAGTGATGAACTTGCGGAGCACGGGCTCGATCTTGACGCCGATGACCGAGTGGCTGGGTCCGGTCATTCCCACGTCCGAGATATAGGCCGTTCCCTTGGGCAGGATTTTCTCGTCGGCCGTGGGCACGTGGGTGTGGGTCCCCACCAGCGCGGTTACCCTTCCGTCCAGGTAATACCCCAGGGCCTCCTTTTCGCTGGTGGCCTCGGCGTGAAGGTCGACCAAAATCACGCGCACGTCCGGGTCTATCTCGGCGAGAAACCTGTCGGCTGATAAGAAGGGACAATCGACCGGCGGCATGTAGACCCTGCCCGCCAGGTTGGCCACCGCCGCCGGGCCGCAGTCGGTCTCGACCACCGCCCATCCCCGGCCCGGCACGCCGTCGGCGTAATTGTCGGGCCGGATGAGGCGGGGACAATCGCCGATTTCCCCGATGAAGTCGCGCCTGTCCCACACGTGGTTGCCCGTGGTCATGACGTCGACTCCCAGGCCCACGAGCTGGTCGTATATCTGGCGGGACATGCCGAAGCCCCCCGCCGCGTTTTCCACGTTGGCCACCACCAGGTCGGCCTCCAGCTCGTCAACCAGTTCCGGCAAAAGCCTGGTGAAAAGCTTTCGGCCCGGCTTACCTACCACGTCCCCGATGAAGAATATATTCAAACCATCGCCTTTCCATGTCCGTCTCCATGGCCCGCGCCTCGTTTCGAGGGCGGCCCAAAGTCCTTACTTCGCGTAATCGATGGCCCTGGTTTCCCTTACCACCATGACCTTGATCTGTCCGGGGTAGGTCAGTTCCTGCTCGATTTTCTTGGCGATGTCCTTGCTGAGGATGACGGCCTGCTCGTCGTCCACCTTGTCGCTTTGCACCATGATCCTTATTTCCCGCCCCGCCTGGATGGCGAAGCTCTTCTCGATGCCCTTGAAGGTCCCGGCGATTTTCTCGAGTTCCTCGAGCCTTCTCACGTAGGTCTCGAGGGTCTCGCGGCGCGCCCCGGGCCTGGCCCCGGAGAGGGCGTCGGCGGCCTGTATCAGGTTGCCCAGTATGGTCCCGGGCTCGTCGTCGTGATGGGAGGCGATGGCCTGGACCACGGCGGCGGACTCGCCGTGCTTCTTGGCCAGCTCGGCGCCGATCTGGGCGTGGGACCCCTCGACCTCGTGGTCAACGGCCTTGCCCACGTCGTGGAGAAGGCCCGCCCGCTTGGCCCGCTTGATGTTTATGCCCAGCTCCGAGGCCATGACGCCGCATAAAAAGGCGACCTCCATGGCGTGCAGGTACTGGTTCTGGCCGTAGCTGGTCCGGTACTTGAGGCGGCCGATCAGCTTGATAAGCTCGGGGTTGACCCCGTGGACCCCGAGGTCGAAAGTGGCCTGCTGCCCGGACTCCCGCACCCCGTCCATGACCTCCTTCTCCGCCTTGCGCACTATCTCCTCGATGCGCGCCGGATGGATGCGGCCGTCCTGAATCAGCCGCTCGAGGGAAAGCCTGGCTATCTCGCGAGCGATGGGGTTGAAGCTCGAGAGGACCACCGCCTCGGGCGTGTCGTCCACGATCAGGTCCACGCCGGTGGCGGCCTCGAGCGCCCGGATGTTGCGGCCCTCCCGCCCGATGATCCGACCCTTCATCTCGTCCGAGGGAAGGGCAACGACCGTAACCGTGCGCTCGGTCACGTAGTCGGCCGCGTAGCGGTCGATGGCCAGGCTGAGTATCTTCTTCGAGCTCTTCTCCGCCTGCTCCTTGGTCTCCTCCTCGATCTCCCGAATCTTGCGGGCCGCCTCGTGCTTGGCCTCCTCGAGCATCGAGTCAATGAGCTGCTTCTTGGCCTCCTGCGAGCTCATGCGAGCCACTTTCTCCAGCTCCTTTTGGGTTTCCTCGATGAGCTGGTTGTATTTGTCCTCCCTGGACTTGAGGTCGTTGTCCCGCTGCTGGAGCTTTTTGTCCCTCTCCTGGAAGTCCATCTCCTTTTTGTCCAGAAGCTCCATCTTCTTGTCCAGGTTCTCCTCCCGGTGGATCAGGCGCTGCTGCATGGACTTGTGCTCGTCCTGCAGCTTCCTGGACTCGGTGTCCATCTCCAGCTTCGCCTGGTAAAGGAAATCCTTGGCCTGAAGCTCGGCCTCCTTCACGATCCGCTTCGAGTCCGAGTCCGCCTCCCTCCTGATTCGCTCGGCCTCCTCGGCCGCCGCCAAAACGCGGCTGCCGCCCAGCTTCTTCAAGCCCATGTAAAGGCCGGTGGCCCCCAGTCCAGCGCCGATTAAAAACAGAAAAACGTAAGCTAAAGTCTCCACGGTTTGTCTCCTTCCCTATATATATTCAGCCGCCGCTCCGATCGCCGGACGGCAGTACCTTGCTTTCCGTGACGATGGCCGATAAAAACACGTCGTGCTCGTCCATGGGGACCTCGCTCACCAGTTGGAAGTCGTAGCCGACCCCCACCAGCGCGGCCCCCGGCCTGGTCTTCTCGAGCACCCGGTCGTAACAGCCCATGCCATATCCAAGCCTTCCCCCTCTCCGGTCGAAGGCTATGCCCGGAACGAGGACGAAGTCGAACTCGCCGTAGTCCGCGGCCTCCCCTTCCGGACCGGGCTCGGGAATCCCGAGAGGGGAGATGATCAGGCCGTCCCAGTCCGAGACCCGGAAGAAATCCAGCTCGGGCCCTTTTCCCCGCACCCGGGGGAGAAAAACCCTGACTCCTTCCCGAATCAGGTCCTCGAAAAGAGGCCGGGTGTTCACCTCGAGGTCGGCCGAGGCGTAAAGGGCCACGTTCCGGCGTCCCTGTAAAAGGCCGCTTTCCTTAAGACCGGCCATGACCCTGGCGCTCATGCGCCGGGCGCTTTCCTCGGACAATCCTTGCCTCATGGCCCGGATTTCCCTTCGCAGCGCCTTTTTTTTCTCCCGTATCATCGCGGACGTTTCGCTCATATCCAAACTAAAGGTCGGATCGGACCAAGGGCGCAAGACGCCCCGCCTGGGGAAGGCCGTTATCGAGGAGAGTAAATGGACCTATTTGGAAATATTGATACTATGGCTCGCGACGTTGGGCTATATCGCCCTGGGCTTTTGTTGTCCCACTATCGAGTCCCAAATACAATATTGCGCCGACGCCGGGAGAGCAAGGCACTACCGATACGAAATTTTCCCGTCGTCTTATTACTTCAAAACCATCAAAGGCCATGGACTTCTCCGTTTGAAACGGCTCTCATTTTCCCGCTTTGGCGAAAGCGCGCCAGGCTATAAATACTACTTTTATCGCCTGGTCCGCGGTTTCGCCGCCTTGGCGATCGATCCGGATTAATTGTCATCCCCCGCTTCTGCCGTGTGGACGGCCATTCTCAGAACCCGGTGAAACCAGGTGGGCGCCGTATTGACGCTTTTGGATCCTGAACGAGACGGTAAGCTCTCCAGGTTCACGCCACGACAAGGAACAGCCCCCAATCATGAGATATCGGTTCAAAAGATACAACCGGCCAATCACGAGCAGCGCAGGGGATAGACCTCCTAATTCCTATTCCGGCAAAATGGACAAAAGCTCATCGACCCGCTCATTGAGGTCGGAAAAGACTCGGTCCATGTCCGCCTTGTCTTTAAACCATTCATCGGCCACGTTCAGGGCCGTGAGAACGCCTCCCTTGGCGCTCAGTCCCTGGTTGGGCCCGCCTAACAGCCTGTTCATCATCTGGTCAACGTAGAGCGCGACCCGCTCGATCCGCCTGGGGTCGTCCCCCTTGATCGAATAGGTCTGGCCGTAGATTTTAACGCTGTGATCAACGCTCACCCTCGATGACCCCCGCTTCCCGCGTCTGGAAGGAATCGGACTCGCCGTCTTCCTCCCGGCTGGACGAGTCGCCAAGAGACTCGATACTCTCGATCAGGTCGCCGATCATGGCCGAGGCTTTGGTCCTTACCGACCTCTCCTCCTCGAGCACCACCCGAAGTCGCGAATTCTCGGCCTCCATGGACCGGACCTTTTCCCTGAGCGAGGCGACCTCATCTCGCGTCGAGCGGTTCTCGACCGCCATCTTCCTCACGCGGCGCTCAAGTTCCGCGAACTTTTCCAAAAACATACGAAGGGATTCTTCCACCATTACTTGACTATATCCTTACCCCTGAGGCAAGTCAAGATCGGCTTTACAAACGATTATATTTTGAGCGCAAACCGATGGGACGCGAGGCAATAAGCGGGTTTTTCATTGGGCCACGAGGCCTTCGCGGGGCGTCTATTCTTTACCGTTATAAATGCCTTTGCCGGATCGAGAACGGCGGGAACCATCATTGAAAATGAAAAAAACCGGCGATCGATTTTCATTGACGGCCGCGCTCGTGCTATCCTTATTGACCATGGCTGAAAAATTCAACGCCCTGGTCATAGGCGCCGGGCTGGGTGGACTGTGCGCCGCCGCCAGGTTGCGGCGCGAAGGGCTCAAGGTACTCGTCCTCGAGCGGGCCCCGCACCATGGGGGCACAAGTCACGTTTTCCACCGCCGGGGCTACGACTTTCCCATGGGTCCCCTTGGCTTCTCGAGCCCCGCGCTGGTCAAGCGAAGGCTCGAGGAACTGGGAGCGCGCTCGGACCTCGAGTTCAGCCGGGTCGATTACAGGGTCAGGGCCTTCGGGCTCGACCTGCCACTAAGCCTGCCCTTCGAGAGCATGAAAAAGGAATACGGCGCGGCTTTTCCCCTCGAGGCCGAGGCCGTTTCCAGGTTCTTTGACGACATGGCCTCCATCGCCGCCGCCATGAAAAACCCGGAAAAGGCGGATGCCATAGGACTCGCGACGCGTGCCGCCTCCACCAGCGCCTTCGACTACGTGGAGGAACTGTTCGAGGACGCCCGTCTGAAAATGACGCTTGGCGGCATGGGCGCGGACGAGCCCTACTCGAGCCAGGCCCTTTTGGCGGCCATGTTCCACCTTATGTGCGAGGTGGGGGTCTGGTTTCCCCAAGGCGGGGTCCGGACGATTGGGGACCGCCTCGCCGAAGTCGTCTCCTCCCGGGAGGGCGATGGAAAGGGAGAGATCAGGCTGGGTAGCGAGGTAATCGAGGTACTGATCGAGGACGGCGTGGCCAGGGGGGTGGCCCTGGCCGACGGGACCAAGATCGACGCCGACTTCGTGGTTTCCAACGCCGACTATAAGAGCACCTTTTTGAAACTGGTCTTCCCCGAGTTCGTGCCCGAGGAGTTTTTCATGGAGGTATTCAACTCGAGGCAGACCTCGTCCAACCTCCAGGTCAGCCTCGGCCTCGACCCGGCAAAGGCCGACCTGGGGGCCTTTAAACGGGCGCAGAGAATCGTCTACCGCCGCGGGGGCATGCCCCCCTTCGCCGAGCCCGACTGGCGCTCGCTCGAGATAAATCCCAGGGACCTGGCCGGCCAGAGCATGGAGATCGCCCTGTGGAGCGCCCACGACGCGTCCGTCGCCCCCGAGGGCAAGGCGGCCGTCGTCATCAGGGTCGAGGCGGACTATCCCCATTTCACGCGCTATCGTCCGGGACGGGGCAAGCGCGTGGACTCTTATCTCGAGTACAAGACGCGGCTGGGCAAGGCCCTGGTCGAGGAGGCGGAAAACCTTATTCCCGGACTCGGCGCGGCCGTCGAGTTCATGGACGTGGCCACTCCGCTCACCTTCGAGGAAAGAGGGGGCCGGAGCGGCGGCGCGGTGGCGGGTTGGTCCTGGAACTTCGAGGACAACAAGGACTTCCAGGCCCGGGAAATGATACGAACGCCCCTTCACCGCCTCTACATGGCGGGTTATCAGGCTTATTCCTCGCTTTTCATGGGCGGAGTTCCCATGGCCATGGAAAGCGGAATCAAGGCGGCCGAGCTGGCGATGGATGGCTCCGGCCCCGGATAGGAGGCAAGGAGGACAAATGGAACTGAGAATAGGCCGCGGCATAAAGCCCGTAAATCCCAGGAGCTTCATTCCGGACGACGCGGACCTGGGCGACCCGGAGGTGGTCGAATCGTTGTTCGACAAACTGGCCGGGCTTGCCCTGGAGGGACGCGAGGGTCTCGAGTCCTGGCTCCTTAAATGGAGCGAGCTGGCGTCGGCCATTCAGGAGGAGGAGGCCACCCGCTACATCCGGATGACCCTGCAGACCGACGACGAGGACAGGGAAAAAGACTTCATGCACTTCGTGGAAAACATCTCGCCCCGGATCAAGCCCCGGCAGCACCAGATGGCCAAAAAGTTCCTCGAGTCTCCCTTCGTCGCCGAACTCGACCCCGATCGCTACGGCGTGTTGATAAGGGACCTCAAGAACGAGGTTTCCCTCTTCCGCGAGGAAAACGTGGCCCTCCAGACGGAGGACGAGAAGCTGTCCCAGTCCTACCAGAAAACCATCGCCGCCATGACCATCGAGTGGGAGGGAGAGGAGATTACCCTCCAGCGGGCGGCCAAATACCTCGAGGTCACGGACCGGGAGGTGAGGCGCTCGGTTTGGGAAAGAATCACCGAGCGCAGGCTGAAGGACGCTGAAAAACTCGATGACCTCTATGATGAAATGATCCGGATAAGGACGAGGATCGCCCAAAACGCGGGGTTCGAAAACTTCCGGGATTACGCCTTCAAGGCCCGGGGCCGCTTCGATTACGGGGTGTCGGACTGCGAGAACTTCCACGCGGCCATCAAAGAGGTCGTAGTGCCCCTGTATCGGGAGAGGGAGGAACTCAGAAGAAAAAGAATGGGCCTTGACAAGCTTCGTCCCTGGGACCTCCAGCCCGATCCGCTTGGCCGGCCTCCCCTTCAGCCTTTCGAGAAGGTCGGCGAGCTACTGGACGGATGCGGGCGCATATTTGACGAACTCGATCCCGCGCTGGGCGAGCGTTTCAAATACATGGCCGATCACGAGCTCATCGAGCTCGAGAGCAGGAAGGGCAAGGCCCCCGGGGCCTACAGCCACAGCCTGGAGGAGACGCGGGTCCCCTTTATTTTTCAAAGCGCCGTGGGAAGGGACTCGGACGTCAACACCCTGCTCCACGAGTCGGGGCATTCCTTTCACACCCTCGAGAGCCGGGACGAGCCGCTCGTGTTCTACCGCCACGCTCCCATCGAGTTCGCCGAGGTGGCCTCGATGAGCATGGAGTTCCTCGGGAGCGACCACCTCGAGGTCTTTTATGGCGAGGAGGACGCCCTGCGCTCGAGGGAGCAGCATCTCGAGAGCGTGATCTGGATTTTCTGCTGGATCGCCGCGGTCGACGCCTTCCAGCACTGGGTATACACCCATCCCGGCCGCGGCCGGGAGGAAAGGGCCGCCGAGTGGACTCGTCTTCGCGATGAGTTCGGCGGCGTCGAGGACTGGTCGGGGCACGAGGAGGCCAGAAAACGCGAGTGGCACCGCCAGATTCATATTTTCGAGATACCATTTTATTACGTCGAGTACGGGATAGCCGAGTTGGGGGCGCTCCAGATTTGGGTCAGGGCCATGGATGACAAGAAGACCGCTCTCCAGGATTACCGCCGCGCCCTTTCGCTGGGGGGGTCCAGGCCGCTTCCCGATCTTTTTCGGGCGGCGGGCGTCAGGTTCGACATGACGGCCGAAACGCTGGCCCCCCTGATGGCGAGGGTCAGGAAGAAACTTGACGAGACGGGGTAGATTTATATAGCCGCGGAAGGGGCCCTGGGCCTCTCCCGGTTGGTTCCCGGGCCGATCTTCCAGGTCAAGAATGAAAAGGAATACGCGCGTGAAAATTGTATACTACCATGGCCGCGGGGCGCGGGCCTCCCGCAACCCGACGCCCGCGGCGCCGGTTAAAAGGAGCGGCTGATGTCGGACGATCGCAACCTGCTTTTCGGGGTAATGGCCGTCCAGCTCAAGTTCGTGACGCCCCAGGACCTCATGCTGGCGGCGGCCGCCTGGGCGGTCAACCGGGACGCCACTTTAAAAGAGCACCTGCTCGAGAAAGGCCTGATCACGGACCGCGTGTGCAACATGATCGAGGGCCTTCTTGAGGAACAGGTGGCGGCCCACGACGGCAACGTGCATAAGACCCTGCAGAGCTTCGGAGGCGACCGGGCGGTCCACGAGAGCTTCGCCGCCTCCTCCGTCATATTCGAAAAAGGCGCCCTGGACAGCTTCGGGGGAGGCGAGCCGGCCACCGTCGCCATCCGAAAGGAGCCCGAGGCTTTTCCCGAGATAGGCTGCGTCTCCTCCTCCGGTTCTCCCGTCAACGCCGACGGGGGCGCCAACGGCGAGCCCCTCGAGGACGTGGACGCCCTCACCTTCGAGCATCCCGGCCGCTATACCATCAAGGGCGAGCACTCGAAGGGAGGCATAGGCCGCATACTCGTGGCCTACGACTCGCACGTTGGCCGCGAGATAGCGATGAAGGAACTTTTGCCCGACGGCTCGATCGGCACCCCCAGCTTCGAGAGCGGCAGCCGCAAGACGACGGCCCTGTTGAGGCGCTTTCTGAGGGAGGCCCGGGTAACGGGCCAGCTCGAGCATCCGGCCATCATTCCGGTTTACGAGGTGGGCAAGAGGCCCGACGGCTCCATTTACTACACCATGAAGCTGGTGCGGGGAAGGACCCTGCAAACGGCCATCAAGGAGGCGGGCCGCCTGGAGGAAAGGCTCAAGCTTCTCACTCATTTCCACGACCTGTGCAACGCTATCCGCTACGCTCATTCCCGCTGCGTGATCCATCGCGACATAAAGCCCCAGAACGTGATGGTGGGAGAGTTCGGCGAGACGGTGGTCCTTGACTGGGGCCTGGCCAAGGTCAAGGGCAAAAGGGACGACCGGGCCAGGAGCATCGAGCGCGACCTCCAGCTTATTCGCGAGGCCGGGGCCATGGAGACGGTCAAGGGGACCCCCATGGGCACGCCGGCCTACATGAGCCCGGAACAGGCGGAGGGCAAGCTGGAGGCGGTCGACGAGCGCTCCGACGTATGGAGCCTGGGCGCGGTGCTCTATGAGATACTGACCGGCGAGATTCCGTTCCAGGGGGTCAACGCCTACGAGATCATGGGGCACGTGTTAAAGGACGACCCCCGGCCAGTGCGGTCCGTCGATCCACTGGCCCCCGACGAGATGGCGGCCGTGGCCATGAAGTGCCTTCGCAAGGAGCCCGAGGAGAGGTACCAGTCGGCCGAGGAACTTGCCCTCGACGTGGAAAACTATCTCACCGGCCGTCTCGTCTCGGCTTACGATTATTCCAGGGTGGCCCTGGCCAAGAGATGGATAAAAAAGAGATGGCCCATCGTTCTCACGGCCTCCGCCGCGATATTGGCGCTTCTAATAACCTTTGGCTGGTCCTACGTGAACATAAGGGCCGAAAAGGACAGGGTCGTCGAGCAGAGAAACGCGGCCCTTCGCAACATCGCCGAGGCCTATTTCGCCTATGGCCACTGGGCGGCGGCCGAAGCCAGGTGGCCCACGGCCGAGGTATACCTGGCAAAATCCCTGTTAATGGACGATCGCGACGAGACTCGCTACGCCCTCAATTACGCCCATACCATGCCCCGGGTCCAGGCCAGGCTCAAGTTCCTCATGGCGGGACACGAGGGAAGCGTAATAAATATCGAGATCAGCCCTTACGGCGAATACCTGGCCTCGGCGGGACTGGACGGGACCGCCAGGCTCTGGAACATGGAGACGGGCTCCGAGTTGGCGGTCTTTAAAAATCACACCGACAAGGTCTTCAACGTGGCCTTTTCCTCAGACGGCAAATATTTCGCCAGCGCCGGAGCGGACGGCCAAGTCTGCGTTTATGAGACGGGGAACGCCCGGTTTGTAAAGTGCATGCCCGGCACGGGCAAAAGGCTGTTCCGTCTGGCCTGGAGCCCCACGCGGGATTTATTGGCGGCCGTCGGCGACGACCCGGTGGCCGTGGTCTGGGACACGGCCACCTGGAGCCGCAAATACGAGCTAATAGGCCATGACGCCAAGATATGGGGGATCGGCTTCAACCCGGCGGGAGATATCATCGCCACCTGGAGCCGGGACTGGACGGCCAGGACTTGGGACTCGCGGACGGGCAAGCCTCTCAGCCGTTTCGTGGGCCACCGGAACTCGGTCTCGAGCGCCGAGTTTCTTCCCGGCGGCAGGCTGATGTCAACCAGTTGGGACAAGACCCTTCGCGTCTGGGACCTTCAGACGGGCGAGCAGATATTCGCCCATGACCATCCGGGAGCGCCCATCAGGGTCTTCCTCTTTCCCGACAAGCGCCGGGCCCTCATTGGATACGAGGAGGGCATGGTCAGGCTCATCGACACGGACGAGGACGAGGAAATCCGCTCGTGGAAATCGGCCCACTCGGGCCAGCTTCTGCACCTCGCCGGGCTGGGTACCAGCGGCGGCTTCATCACCAGCGGCGGCGACGGTTTCGTACGGCTTTGGGACGTGGACGAGGAGGAGCCGGCCGAGACGCTTCAGGGGACGGAGGGGTTCTCGATCGAGCGCGTCGCCTCGGGCCCTTACGGCGACTCGATCGCCGCGGCGGGAAGGGACGGGATTATCCGAGTCTGGTCGCTTCGGGACAAGGGCGGGGTAAGGCGCGTCAAGGCCCTTGACTCCGACCTCCTGGACATGGCCCTTGACGGCGAGGGCAAGGTGGCGGCCGTGTCGGGCGACAAGGGAAGCGTGTCCATCATCGACGCGGCGGGGGCCGAGCGCGTCGCGGTGCTCGTGGCCGACACCTCCGGGGCCGCGGTGAACGCCGTATCCCTCAGCGGGGACGGCCGGTTCATGGTCACGGGAAGCGACTCCGGCCGGATCGGGTTCTTCGATCTTTCAGGACTTTGGCGCGAGGAGTCGCTCGAGCCGATGCGGTCAATCCTGGCCCACGGCGACACCGGCGGTCCAGTTCCGGTCAGGGCCGCCGCCGTCGGCGGTGACGGCAAAATCGCGGCCAGCGTGGGCGACGACGGCCGCGTCATAGTATGGGACGTAAATTCGGGGGAGATGCTTCACCGGTTCTACTGCGAGATTGACAACGTAAGGCGCGTAATGGAGATCAGCCCCGACGGCAAGCTCCTGGCCGTCGGGGGCAAGGACGCCGACGTCAGGATATGGGACCTCGAGTCGGGCGCGCTCAAGTTTACTTTGAAGGGGCACTCGATAGGCGTGAGGCCGGTCAAGTTCAGCCCGGCGGGAAAGCTCCTGGCCTCCGGCGGCAAGGACGGCGACGTGAAAATATGGGACATGGCCGCGGGCAAGCTCCTCGCCACCCTGAAAGGGCACGGCCATTGGGTCCGGATGATCGAGTTCTCGAACGACGGAAAGTTCATCGTCTCGGCGAGCATTATCGACAAGAAGGTGATTATCTGGGACACCTGGAAATGGAAGCCTCGGCATGAGGAAATCCTGACCGACCGTCCCCAGTCCATCGCCATCAGGCCCGACTCGGGTCTCGTCGCCATAGGATCGAGGGACCGAAAAATATGGCTTTGGGAGCCGAACTCGGGCAAGTTCCTCCACGTCATGGAAGGCCACCAGGGGTCGGTGGACCGCATGGCCTTCTTCAAGCATGGAAAAACCTATGACCTCCTTTCGATGGACTCCAAGGGCAAGGTATTCATCTGGCCCTTTAAAGACGAGATACTAAAGGGAGACTCCAGGAAAATTTTCGAGAAGACCCAGCAAAACACCGGCCTCACGGTAAGGGGCATGGAACTGGCCCCCTGGAGTCCATAATGACAAACGGACTTTAAAATTTCATAACCCATGGCGGCTCGAGGCAATTTGGAGAGCTTCCTCAAACTGAATTATGGTATGGATTACGAGATCACCTGAAGAAGCTGAAGGGATTGGTCGTCACGGATTTCATAACCGATCGCGTCACTGAGGCCTGGATAGACTTTTCGTATCGAGGCCATGCATTTTCAATAAACGATCAATTCGGGGAATACTGGTTTTTCGTTGAGGACCCAAATTGCCCTGACGAAATTTTGTTCGACGTTTTAGGCCATTGCGAGAAGTTTTTAAAAAATTGAAGACGGGCCGCGGTTGGCCCACCTTTATTATCCTTCTTATATTTTTCACGTCGCAATAAAGTCTTTCTTACGCCATCAGGTCCTCGGGCTCGACTCCCAGCGCTTTGGCCAGTTTGCAGGCGCACGATTTCGTGACCTTTTTGTCTCCCGCCTCGATTTTCTCGAGGTGAGACCTTGAGAAACCCGAGAGGCTGGACAACTCGTCCAGGCCCAGTCCGGCCTGAAGGCGCGTATATTTGAGCGGACAGCGCCCGAGTTGTCGGCAAAGGTCATCGTGCTCGATGACCTCCTCGTCCCGGTCGAGGCCGCCGGCTTGCTCATACTCGCAAAGGTCCACGTAGTCCTCCAGGTCTTCCATCAGCCTCTCCCAAACCTCCATGGGCACGATCACCGCCCGCTCGGTCCCTACCCTTATCTCCTGCACGCCCGAGGGCCAGGCCGGCCTTTTCCGTTTCTCTTCCTTCCCGGTCTTTTGCTTCGCCATTAGGTCACCTCTTATACACGTCTCCGCGGGGCCTGATAAGGACCACGAGGATGATCATTTCTCCATCCCTTAGCTCGAATATGATTCTGAACGCCCCGGCCCGGAGCCTGTAGGCGGGGCGATAGGCCAGACGCTTGACGCCGAGGCTCGGAGAAAAGGGGTCCTCAGCCAGGCGCTCGATCCGGTCCAGAATTTTTTCTCTTCGCTCCCCGGTCAGGCGCTTTAAATAGGAAACCGCCCTCTTCCTGTATCTTACCGAGTAAGCCATGAGGGAGATTATGCCCGAGGATGATGGGCGGGTCAAAGGTAAGAGGGACTTGGGCCGGCTACTCCGGTCCGGCCCAGAAGGCGGAGATCATGGTGTAGATAAGCGAAGCCGCGGTGAAGCTCGCGTGGTGAAGACACTTGATGGGCGCCATCTCCATCACGTCGAAGCCGACCACCTTCCTGCCCGAGGCCGACAGGGCCAGGACCAGGTCGATAATATGGTAGTAGTCGAGTCCTCCCGGCTCGGGCGTTCCCGTGGCGGGCATGATCGAGGGGTCAAGGACGTCCACGTCCAGGGTCAGGTAGACCTCCTTGCCCAGGGGGGCCAGGGTCTTTTCTATCCAGTCGTCCCGCTTCATGACGTAGCTCGCCGGAATGACCTCTTTTTGATTTTCCTCGAGCCAGTCCCTTTCGGCTTGTGACATGGACCTGATCCCGACCTGGACGAAGTCCATTCCCATGTCCGCGACCCTTTTCATTACGCAGGCGTGGGAGTGGGCCGTTCCCTCATAGGAGTCCCGAAGGTCGGCGTGAGCGTCGAGCTGGAGCACGCAAAGTCCAGGATGAAACTCGAGACAGGCCGCCGCGGCCCCGGCCGTAAGGGAGTGCTCGCCGCCGACGGTCACGGGATACTTGTCTGATTTTAAATGCCGGGTCACTTCCTCTTTCACCGCCTGAACGGCCCCTTCCGGTTCCTCGTGCATCTTGATGGGAGGAACGCCGTGAATGCCGATCTTGTAGGCTTCCCTTTTAGTGGTGAAGTCGTAAAGCTCGATATTGGGCGAGGCCTCGAGGATGGCGTCGGGTCCGTTTGCCGTGCCTTCCTTCCACGATACGGTCCCCTCGTAAGAGGCCGGAATAATTACTACTTTAGACGTTTCGAGGTCGCGATATGGAGACTTCAGCCCAAACCACGCCTCGGGTGTTTTATTTATTTTGCCCATTTATTGTCTCCCGAGATTCTTGCAAAAGTCCTTATTCTTGGCGGCATAGCCGCTTTGGAGCGCGGTCGCTTGAGACCGCTTTTAATGGCCTTGGCTTGACAAGGCTTAATACAGAGGCTTGCCTCGCGTCAAGCCGCTCGGAAGAAAAGCGGCGTCGAGTGTACAGACCGGAGACATGCTTCACAAGTGTTCGGGCACATAGGTAACATATTTCCTCGCTTGCTCGCGCTCCTGCTATTGACCTATTTTTCCTCGACCTAAGTTTATCTATGCATCGATCACGTGGCCAGTCAAGGGCGGCGCAGCCGTCCCGCAGGGATTTACCCTTGACGGGCCTCGTGGAGATGCTATCGTCCTCATGGTCGAGAAAACCTTTTATCACGTTTGCCTCCAGCTATGGTCTCGCAGATCGACGACCATGATCCGTTGGCGGCAGTAATAAACCTCGATCACGCCGTCCACTTGTGTATTTCGCAAGCCGACCTTTTCACCAACGAAGGCCCGCCCCACTGGATAAAACTCGCCTTTGATTCTAACCGCCCCGCCCGGGTTCACCTTGCAAGTCGGCCAATCATCCCGATACCAGACTTCGGGCAGAGTCTCGGGATAGGCAAAGGGGCTCATCGCGTAACGGCTGGCCGGCGTGTTCATGTCCAGGGCCTCGTGGGGACGTTCATGGTTATAGCAGTCGCGAAAACGGTCGAAGGCTTTCTGACAGTCGTTCAGGTCGCCGAAGTTGCGTCCCCTTATCGCCTCCTCCTTAAGGGTCCGGTTGAACCGCTCGTTCTTGCCCTGGGTCTGGGGATGAAAGGGACGGCCGTGGCTGATGCCGACGCCGAGCCTGATCAGCCAGGCGCTCATGTAGTTGTAACGCGAGTTCGGCGCGCAGAAGCTCGATCCGTTGTCGGTAAGTATGCGGCTGGGCAGGCCGTAGCGCATGAAGACCGGCGCCAGGCTTGCCCGCACGGTGTCCGCCCGTTCGTTGGAGCAGGCGGTGACCGTCAACGCGAACCTGGAGTGGTCGTCCACCACGGTGAGAGGGTGACAGGAACCGGCCGCCGTCGGAAAATGTCCCTTGAAATCCATCTGCCACAACTGGTTGGGAGCCTCTCGTTCGAAACGCTTCATGGGACCGCGAGCCTTGCGCTGGGCGTCCCGCAGCCTGCCGTTGCGGTCGAGGATCGCCGTGATCGTGCTCGGCCTTGGCACTTCGTCGTGACCAAGATCGATCAGCCGCCGCTCGATTTTGCGCCCTCCCCAGGTCGGATGCTCGTCGCGAACCGAAAGCACCAACTGCTCGACCTCCGGGCAAACACGCTGGGGAGATCGCCTGGGACGGCGGGACCTGTCACATGCCCAGTCCTCTTCACCGCTTTGCCCACGGCTGATCCACTTGTAGCCGGTGCGGCGACTGATACCGAATCGACGGCATAACTCGCTTATGTTGGAACCTGGCTGCATCGCTAAATAAACAAAATCCTTCCTCTGAGACACTTCGGTAACCTCATTCCATGGCATCTTTCTTCTCCTGTATTGACATACAGAAGAATGTACCAACTGTTACCCATGTCTCCGAACACCTGTTACCCATGTCTCCGGTCTGTACACGAGCCGCCGCACTCCAAAACAGGACTTTTGCAGGAGGCTCTCCCGATAAAAAAAGCGGACGGCGGTCGCGAGAGGGACCACCATCCGCCCTACCCTTCTTCTACATTACAAAAACGGCCGCCGCCACCGCCGTGGTCCATCGGCCCGACTCGTCGCCCTTGGCCGAGGCGGTCATATGCCGGGCAAGAAGCCGTGTCTTGCTAAGCACATAGACGCCGTCTTTCTTTTGCGGCGGCAGGTCATGATCGAACGAATCGTCGATAAGTGACGCCAGCATGGCCACGGCCATCCTCTCGGAATCCCTGGCCGCTTTTTCCTCGCCGAGTCCGACGCCGGCGTGCTCGGATAGGTATCCGTGTTTGATCCGGTCCTCCGGGTAGGCCAGGCCAATGGACGCGGCGATGGGTTCGCCCGCCTGGTTGGTCTGGGTCCTGGCCATGACGCAAAAGGTGATCTGTCCGTCTTTGAGTTTTTTCTTTCCCTCCTCGGGCCCGATTATCTCGCAATCGGGCGGCAGAATACTGGATACCAGCACCAGGTTGCAGCCTGAAATGCCGGCCTGGCGAAGCGCCATCTCGAAACTCACGAGCTTGTCGGCGTGGGTCCCCACGCCCTTGGTCAGAAACATTTGTTTGGGGATCAACTGTGTAATCCTCCTCCCCGCCACTGGAATTAAAACGGCGGCCCTTCTCCCCCGGCTGATCGTCAGGGGAGGGCCGCTGTCATTTGGGCCTATGATAATGCCGGAAAGCGCGCAAATCAAGGGCGCCCCCGCGGAATATTTCCGCGAGGCCGGGACGCGCCTCCCGGACCCCGGCTACATCATCATCAGCGGCGTAAGCTGCATGAGGATGGTCATGTCGCCGCTGATCTGAATCCTGCCGGCCATGAAGGCCGACTGGGGGTTGAGACTTCCCGAGGCCATCTCCTTCATGGTGTCCAGGTCCACGACCACGGTGGCGGTGGGCTCGGGAGTAATGGGCCCGGCGAACTTGATGGTGGCCTCGAAGGGTTTGGACTCATCATCCACCACCCACTTGATCGAGCCGCTTATGTCGCGCAGGGCGGCCATGTTCTCCTTGGCCTGGCCGACCATGGCCGCGGGGTTGCCGCCCCCGCCGCCGGGCGGCTGCATCCTCAGTTCGTCCCTTTCGCCCGTCACCGCCTCGATGAAGTTTTGCTTGTTCAGGATAAAGGTCACGAGAGCGTCTTCCTTTACGCCCGAGGAGAACTTAACCTCGCCGTTCTCGATATCGGCCGTCCAGTCCCCGCCGCCGTCGCCGGTCACGCGGGTGGAAATGGAGAAACTCACGTCCCCGGCCAGTCCCTTGATGATTTCCTGGAAGCCGGAAATCTGCTCGGGCAGCCACTGGTTGAAGAATTTTTCAGGGGTGATGTCCTTGGGAGCCCTGGGCGGCTCGAATGCATTGGCGTTCATGACGTACCTCCGTGCTGGCGGTTGACGGACCCGGCGCCTTTACGCCGGACAAAGAGCCATATCTTTAGCGCCGGGCGCGAAAGATTCATCCATCGTTATCCGGGACGCCGCTGAACAGGGCCTCGAGTTCCTCCTCCACCCCCGGCAGCCGGAGGCAGTCGGCGCAGGTGACGACGAAGCGGGGGTCGTTTAATTTATAGAACTCGAGTATCTCCGTTTCGTCTCTCGGGTTTTGTATGGCCACCCGCTCGAGGTTTCCCGTGAGAAGGCGGTAGTAGTCGACTCGATAGGGGTTTTCCGTTTCCCGCCTGTGCGTCGTGGGCCCCACTTCCCGTCCGCATCGCGAACACCGCAACGTGCCTTCTTCTTTTTCCAGGGAGCGACCTCCTAAGACAATTTATGTATAAGCGGCAAGCCGGACCATGGCCGCTTCAGGCCGTCAGGTCCAACTTGTCTTTCACTATTTCCTTTACCTTGTCGACCATGCTTCCAAAGTCGTTGGATTTGATGATAAACGCCTCGGCGCCCGCCTCGTAGGTCAGGTCCATGAGGGCGGGGTCGTTTTTACCCGAGTGAATTATTATCAGGATGTCCTTGGTGACCGGGCTCTTTTTCAGTTTCTGGCAGACCTCGATGCCGTCAATGCCCGGCATCATGATATCCAGGAGGATGACCTTGGGCTTGAAATCGAGCACCTTTTTGAACACCTCGATGCCGGAATCGACGGCCGCCACCTCGAAGCCGGCCTCGGCCAGGGCGTCCCTGGACATGGCCAGGAGAAGCCTGTTGTCGTCGGCAATCAAAATTTTTAGCGCCATAAAAACCTCTTTACTTACTTTGAGCCCAGTTCACATCCTTCTGGGCTTTCGCATGGCGATGGACAGGGCGGTGGTCAGCTTCTTCACGTCCATGTTGGTCTTTCTGAGCCTGGCCGCGATGGTCTGGGCGATATTCAGGAGAATGCGATGGGCGCTGGCCAGGTCATCCTCCGTGAACTTCCTGAAGTCCTCGCTCCCGACGCGCAAAAGCTTGCCCTCGCTCAAGGCCGTGATGGTCGCCGACCTCACGTCCCGGTCGAAAAGGAAGGCCATCTCGCCGAACATGTGGCCCGGCCCGAGCTTGACCAGGATTTTATCCAGGTTCTCGGCCTCGTCCAGAAAACCCGAGGCCATGGTAATGGCCATGGACACTTCCACCTGCCCCGTCTCTATTATATAGACGCAGTCGCCTTCTTCACCTTCCCTAATTATCACATCACCGGCGTTCATTTCAAACGGCCGGCAAATTTTCGCGAGCCTTTTCAGGCCCTCGTCGCTGACGCCGGCGAAAGCGCTAACTTTTTTCAGGAACTCGACGGATTGATCACTCATCCTCGTCATCCCCCTGGACCGCGCCCGACCCGATGACCTCCTCGGAGGAGGAGATAATCAGCACCGCGTCGTTTCGCTGGGCCCGATAATTATTGGGCGGGTTAAGCCGGACCTTGATGGCCTTGCCCTTGAAGAAATACTGTTCCTCCATGCCCTCGAACTGCCGCTTGATAAAAAGGTCTATGGCCGACATGTCGTCCGACAGAATGTCGGAGAGGTTCATGCCCTTGGCCTCCTCGCTGACCACGCCGATGGCCAGGGCGCCCTTCTTCTCCCGGAAGTAGGCGCTGACCGCCGAGAACTCCTGGTCCACGAGGCCGGCGGGAAGCCTGGTCTGCCGAATGACGGACCCCCGGAAAGGATTTAGAAGCTCCTGCGCCGCGATGGTCACGCCGGGCGAGGTTACCGAGTTGGAAAGCAGGAAGTCGTTATGCTCACCCAGGACCACGATGTGGTCCACGTGGGCGCGCTTCAAGTGGGACACGTTGGCCTTGTCCACGATCTCGGCGCAGACGCTGACCGAGGAACTCATGGACTTCACCGCGAGGGAACCCAGCACGGTGCGCTGATCGGCGCCGGCGTAGCCGTTATGAATGCTTCCGTCGGCCAGGATGACGACCGACTTGGCGTGCTGCACGTTGGCCCGCTCGAGAACGTTCTCGTGCTCGAACTCTCCCCGCACGTAGCGCAGGCCCTGCCTCCGGTAGTGGTAGAGGACCTCACTTATGGCGTCCTCCGAGACGTTGTTGATCATAACCACCTGGGCCCCGTCCTGGGTATTGTGGTATATGCCCTCCAGAAGAGACCTGACGCTCGAGTTCCAGCCGCAAATGACGAAGTGGTTCCGCCAGGTTATTTTCTCCATTCCCTTGCCCTCCAAGAGCCTCTTTTCCACGAACCATGAAGCTATCGTGGCCGTAAGCACCGAGGTTAAAACCATGCCGGAAATGATTATCGCCACAGTGACGATTCTTCCCAGGGTCGTATGCGGAGTTATATCCCCGTATCCCGTGGTGGTACCCGAGATAAAGGACATATACAGGGCTTCCCAGAAATTATGCACGTACGATTTATCGTCACTTGGAATGTAGGCGTTGCTTTCCAAAAGCCAAAGAAGAATGGCTAAGAGGACGATCAAAAGGCCGAGGGCCGACATGAGCCGTATTGACCTTTCCCGCGTGAGAAGATCGCGAAAGTCGCGAAACGTCTCCCGAACGGAAAGGCCGGCCCGTCTCAACACGCCCGAAAAGCCGTGATATAGCTGGTCGTCCATTTAGACAATCTTCCGTAATTATCCAGAATATCATGGTAAAATGGTATATTTCAAGCCGGGGGCCGCGAACCGCGGAGCATGGCCAAGTGCGCCTCCATGTCCGGGCCTTCCTTGGCCGGCTTGCATATGCGCTCGCCACCCGGCATTATCGGACTGAAAACCAACGAGGAGACCGATCAATGGCCTTAATAGATGAAGTAAAGATAATACCGTCACCCGACTTTAGCCGCTTCCTGAAGACATTGAAAAGGGAGGACCACGGGGTCGTTCCTCTTTACGAGTTCTTCGCCGATAAGCCCATCAAGGACAAAATCATGGGAAAACCCACTCTCCTTCCCATGGCCTTCCCCCTCGCGCCGGACATGGACGAGATCATCCGAAACGACGTCGAGTTCTGGTATCGGCTCGGGTACGACTACGTTCCCTCCGGCCCTCCCCTTTTGAATTTTTTCAGCGCCGAGTTCATAAAGGACACGGCCGAGCTTTCCATGGGAGCCAGGATGTGGATAACCGAGAAGTCCAGCTCCCGGATCGGGAGCAGGGAAGATTTCGACAAGTTCCCCTGGCCCGATCCCGAGAAAATAGATTTTACCGTCTTCGATATGATTCCCCGGTTCCTGCCCGAGGGCATGGGACTTATCGCGCAGGGGCAGGGCATCCTCGAGCCCGTCATGTGGAGCATGGGCCACGAGGGCATGGCCTACGCCCTGGCCGACGACCCAGAACTGGTGAAAATGACCTTCGACCGGGTGGGCCGGATCATGACCCGCTTCGTCGAGCGCATGGCCGAGCGGGATTTCGTGGGCGCCATCGAGGTTGGAGACGACATGGGCTTTAAGACCGGCACCATGATCTCGCCGTCAATGCTCCGCGAGTACGTTCTGCCCTGGCACAAAAAGATGGCCGACAAGGCCCATGAGCGAGGCAAGCCCTACATCCTCCATTCCTGCGGCAACCTCGAGGCCATCATGGACGACCTCATCGATTTCGTGGGCGTCGACGCCAAGCACAGCTTCGAGGACGTGATCATGCCGGTGGCGAAAGTCAAAGAGAGGTGGGGCTCCCGGACGGCCATCCTCGGCGGCGTGGACATGGACTTCCTCACCAGGTCAACGCCCGAACAAGTGAGGTCCTACTCCAGGAAGGTCCTCGAGGACTGCGCCCCCGGAGGCGGCTACGCCCTCGGCTGCGGCAACACCGTGGCCAACTACGTGCCCCCCCAAAACTTCCTGGCCATGATCGAGGAGGGATGGAAATTCAACGAAAAATGAGGCGAGCGGGCCAGACATGCTTGAAAAATGCGTGGATGGAGTAGCCTCATTGAATTCATTTCTATCACGGTATCCGGCGCGTAACTTAACGCGGAAGGCTCCAGAGGGAAACGGATAACGGCGTAATGGAGTGACCTTTACTTATGATCCTTTCAGCGCGGCGGCGACGTAATAGGGCAGGCGCTCGAGGGATGACTCCTCGGGGAGGTTGGCCGCGTACCACTCGATGGCCTGGTAAATCTCCGTCCGGGAGAAGCCGTCCTCCAAAAGCTCGGTGATCACGGTCATGGCGACCTGCCTAGCGCGGACGCCGGGCTTTTGGTTCTTCAGCTCGAAAAAACGGTCCGCCAGCTCGGCCAGTCCCGGGCCTTTGACGCCGCGGCCGGAAAGGTCCGAGAAGCTTTCCTCATTTAGCGGGCTCTCGAGGGGCTTCTCGCGGCGGGGGATGGGCGCCCCGGCTTCTTTCCGCTTTACCTCGACGGATTTTTCCTCGATGGGGGCGGGGGCCTCTATCTCCTTGGCGGGAAGCTCCGCGGCCGGCTCCTCATGGGGAAGAAAGACCCGGTAGAGGGTACCCTTCACGCTTCTGTGCAGGGGCTTGATGTGGCCCTTTCTGACCAGGCCGTCAAGGGCCACGTTAAGCCGCCGGTCGGTAAGGCGAGAGCGGGAGGCCAGTTCCTTTTTACCCACCCGGCAGAAGTTGACGCCCGCGCCGCGGGAGAGCCGGAAGAGGTGGAGATATACCGACTGCTCGAGGGCGGACAGATCAAGGGCCACGTCGTCGAAAACGGAGAAAGGCACGGTCACGCCCGAGTCGGGTGTCACCGGCCCGAGGGTCTCGCCGTTATATTCGAGCGAGCGCGGCTCCTCTCCCTCGCCGGCCTTGCCGCTCTCGGCGATCGTCTCGAACGCGGCCAACTCGTCGTCGTCCTCGAGGGCGCGCGTGACCAGGTCGCGGCTTCCCGGCACCGCCCTGTAGTAGTAAGGCTTGTCCTTTTTTTCGGGCATCCGGTTAAGAGTAGCCCACGCCGGGAGGGCAAGTCAAAATCGGGCGGCGCGTCACAGCCCGTGCTCGTCGATAAGGTCCAGGCAAAGGGCCGGCCAGTTGAAGTCCTTCGTTCCCATGCCCTCCCCCGTCGAGGGATCGTAGAACTCCCTCATGCCGGAGGTCAGGATGAGGGCGGCCGCGTGGCGGGTGATTTTTCGGGCCAGGTCCGGCCGGCCGTATTTTGCCGCTCCCCTGGCCGCCAACCAGTTCATGTTCGCCCAGATGCAGCGGCCGCGCCAGAGCATGGTCTCCGCGAGGGGCAGCTTTTCGCCCTCGATCTCCGAGACGGAGTTGAAGGGCACGAGCCAGGGGGAGTTGAAGTGATCGGCCGAAAGGAGCTTCTCATCTATCATCCGCTCGGCCTTGTCCTCGCCGATCATGCCCGTTATCAGCGGCAGAAGGCCGGTGAGGCAAGTTCGGTTGGATTTCAGTTTCCTCTCGAGGTCGTATCGGGGATAGAAGAACCCCGCGGACTCGTCCCATAAGGTTTCCTCCATGGCCTGGACCAGGGACCTTGCCCTCGCTCGCCACTTCGCGGCGCCCTCCCCGTCTCCCCTGGCCTCGAGAAGGTCCGAAAGCTCGATCAACCCGGCGGCGAGGATCGAGTTGAGCCCCACGTCCTCCATGGCGAAGGCGTTTTCCTTCTTCACCCTTTCCATGTCCCATCCCAGCCGGTCCAGCCGGGAAAGAAGTTTCAGATATGAGAGCGCGTAGTCGATCTCGAAACTCGGATCGGAAGGGTCGGTCCCGATGGGCCCATCGAATATGGGGGCCGAGTCCGTGCCCGACTCCCAGGGGTGGACGATCGAGGCCAGGCCGTCTCCAAAAAGGTCTCGTCCGGGAAGAAAAAACTCGGCGCTCCTCTCCATGGCGGGAACAAGATCGAGCACCCGCTCGTCCCCGGTCTTCTTATAGAGCAGACCGGCCGCCAGAAGATATGAGGGCGGGTCGATAAACATTGAGCTTCCCGCCTCGTCGTACTGCTTTCTCACCATCCATATGGTGGCCCTTCTCGAGAGGTGTTTATCAGCCACCCCCGGGATTCTCGCCTCGTGGGGCACGCGTCCGTCCTCCGCCTGGAAGGCGTAGATGGCCTGAAGCTCGCGCATGGCGGCCTCGGGGTCCAGGTGCATGAGCCCGATAACGTGCCAGCCCGAGTCCCAGGCGAAAAATGACCTGTAACCCGCCTCGCTGGGCACGTGGAACCGGCGGCCGTTCCACTCGAGGTAGTTCTTTTCAAAGACGGCCCGGCACTGGTCCTCGATGGCCCGGCGGGCGGCCTCCTTGTCCGCCAGGATGGACTCGAGGTCCGGCGGTGAAGCCATCGGCGCCTTCCCCGCCCTCGCCTTAAAACCCGGCATACCAACGGCGAAGGCCGCGGCGCCCCCCGCTCGCATGAAGTTCCTTCTGTTCATTCTTTCTCTCCGACGGTTAATCCGTAAGGTTTCGCGGATGGCCCATGCATTTTCCCAAAATGCATGGGTGGCAAAGCCGCGGGCTGAGAAATGCATGGGTGACCCGTCCGGTTTCTCAAGAAACCGCGCGGGTCCCGCGGAGCGGGATAGGTAGCCCGCTCCAACTCTCCCCTCGTGACCTCATTCACACGCCAGTCTTTGCCATTTTGCCGAAGTGCTTGTCCGGCCGGCTGGCGCGGTATTCCCAAAATCTCGCCATCCATCCAATATGCAAACAAATCTTATCGCCCATGAGGCGTACATATCTAAGCCCGGGGCGACATGATTCGGCATAACTGCGGGCGGCAGTTATTCGGAATTTCCGAATAGTTGCCTCGCGGAACAACTCCCCGGTTTCAAAGATATTTTTCAGATGCTCGTTGATGGTGGGCGCGGTGACGGCAAACAGAGTGCCCATCGTCTTCTGAGTCATCCAGACCGTTTCGTCCTCGTAGCGGACCTCGATGCTATCCTCCCCCGCCCGGGCGGTGAAGATGAGAAATTCCGCCGCGCTATCGCGGATGAGCTTTATCTTGTCGTCACTCAATTTTAAGCCTCTTATTAATCAGCTTCTTGACGAAGGGCGACCCATCCGGTTTTGAAGAAACCGCGCCGGCCCCGCCAAGCAAAATGGGCAGCCCTTCCCGACCCATCCGATTTCTTCTCGATTTTCAATTTCCTCTTTGTCTACATATGGCTAGTTGGAAATTATAAGCTATCATTCGCGTTACTGAAAGCGGGATCTCCCGCAAAAGATATCCTCAAGGTTTCGACCGCCGCGCCGAATTGTCTGTGGAAAGGCGAAAAGCCGCGTTGAATAATGACTCTCGGGCTTAAGCCGTAACGTCCGCAAGGGACTTTTCTTTCATTGCGGTCTGCTAACAAATCGAGGAATAAGCCCGGAGGGCTTAAGCCCATGAGTGGCCGTAGGCGCCACAGCCCACGGGAGGCGTGAGGTCCCCCCTCGGGGGAGGGCGGCCGCGTCAGTTTCAGCGGCGGCGGCCGGCCGTTCGAGGAGGAGGCGTTTGATTTCCACTTCGAGCGTCGGACAACTTGCCTGTAAAAAAAAATAGCCAAGAGTGAAACGGACAAAATGGGGGGAAGTTACGGCCGCATTTTTCACGCTTGCCAATCCCGCTTCAGTTCACTTATCGTACGGTAGGCCGTCCGCCGGTTCGAGGTTTTCTTGACCTTGCAGTCGCCGCGATATATATTGCAAGACGTGCCTTAGATTAATTTTACAGGAGTATGGCCAATGAGGAAGTATTTTCATATAGTCGCTTTTTCCGCTCTTTCAATTTTAATAAGCTCGCCGGCTTTTTCGGAAAGCATGATTTCCCTGGAGGGCATGACCGGCTCGGCGCTTGTGAGCCAGACCTGGCTCCGCGTCCACCAGGCCGGAGAGCGCCCCATTTACATGGACAACGCCCGCTACCAGGTCAAGCCCTTCGAGGGCATGCCCTATTTCAGCGCCCGCGTGGGTTTGTGGAAGGAGGAAAAGGCCTGGGAGCTTGAGGTCCTCAACATGAACCTCTACCTTGATAACCCCTGTCCCGAAATCCAGGAGTTCGAGATATCTCAGGGCTATACCATGATCATGGTGAACCGGGCCTGGCGCACATGGGGCGCCGAGGCCAGGATCGGCGGCGGCATCGTCATGGCCCGCGCCGACGGCGTGGTTCGAGGCCAGGAGTTCGACTGGGACGACGCCGACTCGGGCGAGTACATAGTCGGCGGCCCGGCCGTGCAGGCGGCCATCGGCAAAAGGTTCTATCTGGCCGGCGACTTGTTCCTCAACCTCGAGGGCAAGACCACCCTGTCACAGGCGACCACGCCCGTGGCCAACGGCGAAGCCTACGTCCCCTGCCTCGCCCTCCACGGCCTCATCGGCCTGGGATACGATATCCATCGGGGAGCAATATAAGCGAAAAAAGCGCCAATGATTTGAAAAAACTCCAGAGTCAGGCGGCCCCTTCGCGGCCCTTTACATTACAGGCCGAACCTCTTTGGGGGAACCGCCGATCAGAGCATAGCAATCCCCCAATCCCCATGTCAAACGATAACGAGCGGGAGAAGGGACCGAAAATCTAAGCGCCCTATTCCGGGCTTTGGGCGAGGTGGGCCGGCACCTGGGCCAGGGGCAGCCGCACGGTGAAGGTGGTACCCTTGTTAACCTGGCTTCGGACCGTAATGTCTCCGCCGTGCTGTTGTATTATGCCCAGTGAAACGGACAGGCCAAGGCCGGTGCCCTTGGTGTTGGGTTTTGAAGTGAAGAAGGGGTCGAAGATATTGGGCAGCATCTGCTCGGGAATTCCCATTCCCGTGTCCTTGAACTCGACGGCCACGTAATCCCTGGCCTTAGTGTTGAACACGGAGATATCGAGCCTGCCTCCCCCAGGCATGGCGTCGAGTCCGTTTAGGACCATGTTGAGGAAGACCTGGTTAAGCTGCTGCCTGTCGCCATATACGCGGGGAAGGTTGGGCGCGAACTCGGTACCGACTTTGACCTTGGCCAGCTTGATCTGGTTGCTGGCGAGCTGGAGGGTTTCCTCGATAAGGTCCGGGACCTCGAGCTGCTCGGACTCGATTTCGCTCTCCCTGGCGAAGTCGAGAAGGTTCCTTACGATCTTTCTTACTCTTTCGGACTGTCCCACCATGTCCTGGACCATGTCCAGCCTGTCCTCATCGGACAATTCCGCGTAGTCCTCTAGGAGCATGGCCGAGGTCAGCATGATGTTGTTGATGGGGTTGTTCAGCTCGTGGGCCACCCCGGCGGTCAGGGTGCCGATGGCCTTGAGCTTGTGGGCCTTGACCAACAGCTCATGGCGGTGCACGAGTTGGTGCATCATGTGGTTCATGGCCATGGCCAGCTCGGAGAACTCGTCGTGATATTTTCTCCTGGGGGTGATGGGCGTGAAGTCTCCGTCGGCGATCCTTCTCGTGGCTTGCATCATCCTGGCCAGGGGCGCCAGCATCTGTCCGGCGATGAAGAAGGTCAGGTAGGCGATGAGGAGCACGAGCAAAAAGAGGAAAGCCGCGGGAATGCGCTGGGAAATATGGAGCATGGAGTTGACCGCCTTTCTTTCCTTGGCCACCAGTTCCTCCGCCACCTTCACCATCTCGGCCCCGTGCTCGCGAAGCTCCGTTTCAATGCGGGCGTAATCCGGCCCGGCCTCGACTCTATCGCGTCCCTTCATGTCCCTTAGCTGAGTTAGAAGCTCCTCGTAGCGCTTTAAGTGCCCGGACATGGTCTTAAAGTTCGTCGCCCCGATAACCGAGGCCATGTTGTCCCCGTCTTTCTCGAGGATCGCCCGGGCGTTGCTCACGTGCTCGAGAGCGTCGTCTATATTGGTGCCGTAAAGAAGATAGTTCTTCTCGAAACGGCGCGCCTGCTGGATCTCGAAGGTGTAGTGGCCGGCGGACTCGGTGAAATACAGCTTATGCTTGATGCGCGAGATGGTGACCATCGAGATGATGGTCACCCCCAGGCTGAGGATGAACCATAGAAGGAACCCCAGGGTCAGGCGGGTACGGATCGAGAAGCTGGGGCGTTCACGAAGCGCCCTCTGCGCCTCCTGCTCCACCGCGTCCAGGGATGAAAGGTTTTCGTCGGAAGGCGTGGACATGGCTTTACCGTCCCCGAGATGTTTTGAAAGGGTTCGTCATTTTCTTTCCAGGGTATCTAAATGGAATTATACAAACCCTTGTGTCCCAATGACAACGCCGCCTTGTTGATAACGTCTCGCAGGTCCTTGGGCTTGATGGGCTTGGCTATGAAGTCGAAGGCCCCCTTGACCAGGGCCTCCCTGGCGACCTCGACCGTGGCGTAGCCGGTAATGAGGATGACCTTGGTCCGGTCGGACTTGGCCATGATGTGCTCCAGGACCTGGATGCCGTCCACTTCCTCCATTCTAAGGTCCGTCACCACAATGTCGAAATCTTTCTCGTTGATCCGGGCGATGGCCTCGGACGAGTCGACGAACACTTCCACCTCGAAGCCGTATTTTTCTATCGCCGGTTTGAGACGTTTTCCCACTATCGGCTCGTCGTCGAGAATCATTACCGTAACCGTTTTTTCCATCTTCCTTTTCTCCCCTTCGCCATTTATTGTTGGGCGTACTTTTTGATGAAACCATCGATGCGCTCGGATGCCCCGACGCGGCTCCAGCCGGAGAGGTCGCCGTTCTTAAGGAACCCGAAGAGCCTTCCCAGCACGGCCATCTTCCGCTCGGCCTCGGGTCCGTCCAGCCGGCTCGACCAGGCCGCCACCGCCCGGTTGGTCTGGGTGGCCGCGAAGTCCAGTCGAGTGAGAATCTCCAGGGCCGCGTTGGGGCGCGCGAACTTCTGCTCCAGGTCCCACGTCCTCGAGTCGAACCTGCAATAGACGTGGTTGAGCTCCTTCTTGTCGATATAGGAGTCTACCATGTCGAAGTCCTTTTCCGAGGGCATAATAATATTCGTCCTTTTCCCATTGGACGAGACGACCATGGTCCCTTTTTCGGTTTCCTTTTTATCCGCGTTGTTTTCCTTTTCATATTCCCCGAGACCCCGGAGAAAGGCCTTCAGCGCCGGCGACTCGGGCATGGTTTGGGAGGGACCATCCTCCCCTTCCATCTCCAGGTTCAGGGTCATAATGGAATAGGGGAGCCCGGCCTCCATGGGAGAGGCGTTTCTTTTCAGCGCTCTTCTGTTCATGGCCCTTTTGACCAGTGCTTCCCCGGCCAACTCGTGGGCCAGATGCACGAGGTCATGGAAGGTCCCCACGTCGTCCGGTCCCGGCAGATGGTCGCGCGCGTTGCCGAGGGTAAGGGGAAACAGCCGCCGCCGGAACCTGCGGAGCACGCTGTATTCCATTTCCTCCTCGATCTCGGTCCCCTCCCGCTCGCGGAAATAGGCCACCAGCTCGGGTATCTCCCCCTCGTAGACCACGTTCTCCTCGGTGTCCACCGTCACCAGGGTCCCGCTTTTCAGGCGCTCCGCGGCGTCTTTAAGTCCCACGATGGTGGGTATGCGGCTATTCCGGGTCAAGCGGCAGACGTAGTCGCTGGGGCTTCCCTTGTCCAGGAGCACGGCGCCCACCTTGTTCATGACCCCGATCAGGTCCGTGGCGTGGGCCTGGTCCGGGGCCACCCAGACGCCGCCGTCGGGAAAGCTTTTGGGGTCGTCGCCGGCGGCGAGGTTGAAGACCTTGCCGGAGGCTATGCCCCGGGCCGCCACCCGTCCCGCGTCACGGTAGATGGCCTTGTGGCCGGCTATGGCCGAGGCCATGTCCTTGGCGCTCACGCTCGAGGCGGGGGGATCGGCCGAAGCCCCCTCCTCTTGCCTCGCGTTTTCGCCCAGGGCCACGATCCGGTCGCCCTCGTCCTCGAACCTCTCGAGCAGGTCCAGAAGCCAGAGGTGATGCTTGTCGGAAAGAATAATGGTATCGAAAATGACCGCCTTGGCCAGGTTGAAAAGGCCCTCGGACAGGTCGTGGATGTACCTTCCATCCAGGATATACTGTTCGCCCTGCTTCTCGGCCGCGTCCTCCATCAGGTCCAGGATGCGGCCGTAGTTCCAGAGCAACCGGCCGAACCGGGCCGTCCACTGGGGAAAAAGCTTTTCCCACTCGGAACGGGACGGCTCAAGCCTGAGCCGGTCAAGAAGCGCCATTTAAAGCTCCTTTCACCTCCGGCGACCCTCCCGTCGCCTGAAACAAGGTAGTCTGTATCCGACGTTTCACGATATAGGCCTTGATCACGTTGTAAAGAATGATCAATACCCCCGATATGCCCGCCACGAAAAGCATGACCTTGCTGGCCCCGTTAAAATAAACGTCCCAATCGGCGTTATAGGATATCCACTCCAGTTGGCGAAGATATACGGGCATGGCGATAAAACGGCTGATAACGCAAAGCAAAATGATGGTGCCGGTCACGAACCTGATGATTACCTCCTTGACCACCTTGGTGCCGTAGACCCCCACGTAAATCCCGATCAGCGACCCCAGGTAAAGGAGCATGGTCATCCTTATGTCAACGAAACCCTGGTAGGCGTAGTTGACGGCGCCGAAGGCCCCCATGAACATGGCCAAATAAAGCTCGGTACCGGCCGCCACGGCCGTGGGTATTCCGAACACGTAGATCATGGCCGGAACGCCGATGAACCCGCCCACCCCGATGGTACCGGCCAGGTAGCCCGTGGCCAGGCCCACGGCCATCAGCACCCACAGGGACACCCGCACGTTGGCCACCTTGAACTTGATATAGGGCGGCAGATGGAGCCGGCTTAGAAAGTTGGCGATGTCGGTGGACGGTCCCGATCCTCCCTCTTCTCCCCTGGACTTGAGCGCGTCGTAGAGCATGGAGATGGCGACGAGGGAGAGGATGCCCACGAACACGACGCTGATGTAGAGGTTGGAGGAAGCGCTTCCACCCCCTCCGTGGCCGTCTCCTCCGCCCTTGAACAGGGCGCTGTTTATCCAGACGGCGATCCTTATGCCCACGAAGGAGGTGAAGATGAGGAAAGCCCCCAGTCTTTTGTCCACGTTCCCCAGCTCACCGTGTTTTTTGGACCCCATCATGGCCTTGCCGAACTTGTGGGTGATGTTGCTGCCCACCGCGACCACGCCCGGGACCCCGAGGTTCATCATGCCGGGGGTCATGAAAAACGCCCCGCCGCTACCGATGAAGCCCGAGAGCATGCCCCCGATAAAGCCGAGTATTACGACCTGTATGGCGTTGACGGGCGTCAGGTGTATAAAATTTTCCGCGAGTAACTGATCCATTAGATCGCTCCTTGTTTTACTATTCCATGTTGATAAGCTTCATGAGGGACTTGGCCACGTTGCCGTAGGTATAGGCGATGAAGGGCACGAATAAAAACACCGCCACCGACACCGCGGCCTTAACCATCATCCCTCCGCCGCTCCAGGTCCCGGATACGAACTTGAGGATCGGCTCCTGATGAGTGAAAACCAGGAAATAGACGATCAGGACGACTATCAGGTATCCCACCAGCTTGAACACGTCGCGGACGCCGAACAGGTACTGGGCCTTCAATTCGTCGGACGTGACAACCGGGGCCTTGATCCGGTCGGTGACATAGCTCTGAAGCTCTCTGGTCTCGCGCATTTTCGTTTCATGGCCCAGGTCGTTGAACACGTCTCCTATTACCACCAGCGTGTAGGGATTGGACTTGGAAATGGATTTCATGAGGTCCTTGGCCCCGCCGCATACGATATGCCCGCCGCCGGAGCGGCCGACGCCCGCCAGTTCCCGCAGGGCGTCGGTCATGCCTCCGTCCTCGCAAACCGGCTCGTCAACGTCGTCCTCGATTCCGCCGTTGTATTCCGCGGGGACCTCGGAGACCCCGGACTTCACCTCGCCGGCCTCGGCCGGGGCCTCCTCTTCCTCGGCTTCCTCGCCCTGGTAGAGCCGCACGAGCTCGACGGCCGCGTTCCATTTGTTCGCGATCTTGACCACTTCCCGGTAGGCCTCGGAGTTGGCGTCGAAGGTTTCCTGAATCCAAAGGATATTGGTCGAGGCCATGGCGGCGCTGAATTCCTTAATATCGGGCACGGTCGAGACGACCTCTGGTATCCACTTCGAAATGGACGAGTCCTTGGGAAGGTAGGTCAAGGACACGGAACCGTTTTGGGACCACACCTTGAAGCCGGCCCCGGACGTGCGCTCGTCCCTGGCCAGGGCCAGACGCGTCCGCGCCGCCAGCGCCAGGTCGTGCATGGTCCTTTTCGAGGCCGGGGTCATCTGGAAGTCGGGAAGCTGAGCCACTCCAATAAGGGCGGCCACGGCGTTATCCACGCTCATCTGCTCGAGGTTGACCGTAAGATCGTATTGTCCCGCGTCCTCCCAGGACGTCTGGTACATGGAACTGACCCAACGGTTCCAGTCCTCATCCACGTCCTCGATGTACTTGACCGCCTTCTCGTGATCGAGGCCCAACTGGGACATGGCCGCCCGAACCCGCCGCTCGTCGCTCGTCACCACCCGAAGCCGGAGCACGTGACTTACTCCCGGCAGGAGAAGATGGCCCGTGCGGCCGTGGTAAACCAGGCGGCCCTCCTCCGCTCGGTCGCAAAGATAAGCGGTGCTGAAGGCCCGGTAATGCTCCTTCTCCACCGCCAGCCTCTCGCTGAAAATACTCGGCTTGAGCATGGCCATCTCCAGCTTGCCCACGTGGATGCCATCCTTGATCGCGGCCTCCACCATCTCCTCACGGCTCAGGCAGGCGTAATCGAGCTTTTGAGCCAGCCGCTCGGCCATCTCCTTGCCCCCGGAGTAGGGGCCTCTTGAAATACAAATAATCTGCATCGCAACTTCCTTTGTTAACTTCCCGAGCCGCCGACGTCCCGGCGACCGTCCCCGTTGCCCACCGGCGACGTCTTCCTGGAGGGAACTATCACCGGACATCCCAATTTATCTTGAATTTTCAGCAGCCAATGAGATTTGTGCCGCCTGGTCTTCTCGTCCATCAAGTCATGGCCGCCGCCCCACACGATCGACTGGACCCCGCCCGACTCGGCGAAGTACTTCATAAGCTCCGAGGAAAAATCCCCCGTCCTTACAAGGCCGTCCACGGAAATACCTTCCTTTTTCACGGACTCGACCTGGCCATTAAGATCATTCATGGCCGCGTCCAAATTCTGGCCATCATCGGGACCGGGACCGTCGGAGGATAAAAGGCGGAAAAGTACTATCGAGGAATCGGTGCGCTGAGCAAGGCCCACGGAGTATTCTATCGCCTCCGAGCGCGCCTCGTTTTGATCGAACAGAACTAGAATTTTTTTCGCCATAATTGTTTTTCCAAGATGGATTTGTAATCCCATTAAGGCAACGGGCGTGCCATGCGGAAAAAATTAAATTGCAAGTAGCTGAAATAAATAAAATAAATCTTGTCTTTTGAACGACATTTTAATCTTGCATAAGCGGGGGTTTCTCGTTGCAGATTTCAACGGCAAGATGGCATAAAATGTTTAAGCGTAAGATTTAAAAGGCATTAATAGTGGAAGGTGAATATTACAACGCTCATGTTGCGAAATTCAACGGTCAGTCCTCGATCTCGGAGCGCTTAAGGTGACGCCATAAGGTCGCCCGGTCGATCTCGAGCAGCTTGGCCGCCTGTGTTTTGTTCCGGCCCGTTTGCTTTAGCACCCATTGGATGTACTCGCGCTCGATTTCGCTGAGGGGCTTGATCTTCTGGTCCGGATAATCGAAGGAAAAGAAGTCCATCTCCGAGAGGTCGGAGGGAAGGTCCTCGACCTTGATCTCCTCGCTCCGCGCCATGGCCACGGCGTGCTCGATAATGTTCTCGAGCTCGCGGGCGTTGCCCGGATACTCGTAGTCCATAAGCAGCTTCATGGCCTTGTCGGAGACTCCCTTGATATCCCTTCCCGACCGCCTCGCCGCCCGGTCCAGGAAATAGTGGGCCAGGAGGGCGACGTCCCCGCCCCGCTCTCGAAGCGGCGGGATATGGATCGAGATCACGTTGAGGCGAAAATACAGGTCCTGCCGGAATATCCCGGCCTTGACCGACTTCTTCAGGTCCTGGTTGGTGGCCGCGATGACGCGGACGTCGATGGGCACGGGCTGGTTGCCGCCGACCCTTATTACCTCCTGTTCCTGGACCGCCCGGAGCAGCTTGATCTGCATGGGCATGGGCATGTCGCCCACCTCGTCGAGGAACAGGGTCCCGCCGCTGGCCGTCTCGAGGAGCCCGGCCTTGCCCGAGTCCGCGCCGGTGAAGGCGCCTTTTTCGTGCCCGAAAAGCTCGTTGGCCAGAAGCTCGTCGGTAAAGCCGCCGCAGTTGATGGCCAGGAACTTCCCCTCCGCCCGAACGCTGTGGCGGTGCATGATGGAGGCGGCCAGTTCCTTGCCCGTGCCGGACTCCCCGGTGATGACCACGTTGCAGTCGGCCTTGGCGGCCTGCTTGAGGAGCTTGACCACCTCGACTATGCCGGGGCTGCGGCCTATCATGACCGGCTCGCCCGGATCGGCTCGAAGCCGCGACTCGAGGTCCTTCACCTGCTCGCGGAGCCGCCGCTTCTCGATCGCCCGGCTGGCCAGGTGCCGGACCTCGTCGGGGCGGAAGGGTTTCTCCAGGTAGTGGTAGGCGCCCCTCTTCGTGGCCTCGATGGCGGTGGGGATCGAGGCGTAACCCGTGACCACTATCACCTCCGTGTCCGGATACTTGAGCTTGATCTCGGAAAGAAGCTCGAGCCCGCTCATGGGCTCCATGATAAGGTCCGTGATCACGAGGCTGAAAGACTCGCGGGAAAGAAGTGACACGGCCCCCTCCCCGTCCTTCACCACCCGGACCTTGTAGCCGTCCTTGGACAGGAGACGCCGCAGGTTCTTGCCCGCGGTCTCGTCGTCGTCAACGACCAATATAGCAATTTCATTCATCTAACGCTCCCCGGGCAATCCGCCCGGAATGAACGCGAGTATAACAAAATCGAACTAACCTGACAAAAGTGGAGATCATAGAAAGGAATGGCCGGGTAAAGCGAATGGTTATATAATATAGCATATCAATTCAGTCGCGGGCGCGTCAAAAAAGCCCGGGGCCTGAAAGCCCGCGTAAAAGAGCTATTAAAACCGCGGTCCCCATCCGACTGCTAAGGGGCGGATGGGGACCGGGCTGCTTGCAAGGTTTCAGCCGGGCGTGATCATGGCCACCAGGCCGCCGCCGGGTCGCATGGCGGCCTCGATCTTTCCGTCCGAATCGAGCTCGATCTCTTGGCGCCTGAACGCCGCGGGGTTGTCCATTTCGTCGGACAGGACCACGGCGTGGCCGGGACCGTCCAGGAAGTCGGTCTCGATGGTTATGTCCCGCCGTCCGCTTCCGTTCAGCACGCCAACGTACCACACGTCTCCCTTGCGCCGGGCAAAGGCCGCCAGTTCTCTTATCTGGCTCTGAGGGAGGACTATGGTCTCGTCCCAGGTGGCGGGAAGCTTTTTCATGATCTCGATGGCGGGAGCGGCCGGCGGGTTTTCAAGGTACATCTCCGGCTTGTCCGCGTAGTGGGTGACCGAGGAGAAAAGCGCTATGGGCAGGGCCAGTTGATGGGCGTAGCTGGTCTTGCCGAGCTTTTTGGGATTGAAGGTCACGGGCGTGTAGTCGGCATGTCCGGCCAGGAGCCTGGTAAAGGGCAGTCCGCAGTTGTGCTCGGGCGTAAGGGGTTTCAAGGAGAACTTGTTGTACTCGAGTCCACGGACTCCTTCCCTGGTCATCTCGTTCGGATATGTCCTGGACTCGCCCGCCGGCTTGTTGGCGCCGTGGAAGTTGATCATCAGCTTGTGGCGAGCCCCGTCAATCAGCGCCTTCTCGTAGAACTCGAGTTTCTTGTGGCTCTCGCTGTCCATGAAGTCGATCTTAACCCCCACGGCCCCGGTTTGCTTGACGTTGGTGAAATAATAGTTTCGCCGCTCGTCGTCCAGGATCATCTGGTGGGCCTTCCACACCCACACGTCCACGCCCTTTGTCTTGGCGTAGTCCACCAGGTCCGCCATCACGGCCCACTTGTCCTTGCCCAGGCCGCCCCACCGCTCCCATCCGTCGTCGACCAGGATGTACTCGAAATTGAGGGCCGCCGCCGCGTCCACGTATTCCTTCTGGCGCTCGGGGGGGGAGGTGTTTTCCGACCACCAGGACCACAGCGACCTGCCGGGCTTGATCCATTCCTCCGAGCCCTCGAAAAGCCCGGGGTCGGGAGCGGGACTAAGGTTATGGACCGCGTCGCAGTTGACCAGCCCGTTAAGGTCGTCGGCCGTCATGATCACTCGCCATGGCGAACGGACCATCCCGTCTCCGTCGGGGGCCACGCTCCAGGTTTTATCGTCCTTGAACTCGGCCTTGAAAAGACCACCGCCCGCGCCGTCGAGGGACATGCCGCTCCAGCCGTGGACGTCGGCCTCCGTCACGGCGGCGTAGCCCGAGCCGGGAAGCTTGAAGGTAATGGGAACGGCCACGTCGGCGCCAAGCAGGTCGGCGGGCGTTTGTCGAATCCAGCCCTCGTGGTTTCGAAGGTTCTTATGGTAATAAGCCACGCTTTTCCTGGGGACTTTAAAACTCGTGGCCTCCCCCTTTACCTCGAGTGGCGAAGACGAGGCCACCACGTACCTGAAGGCCGCCGCGTCGTCGTAAACCCGGACCTCGAGACTCCACCGGTTTCCAATTGGCAAGAGCGCGCTCGAGCAATGGTCAACCGCCACCGAGTGAGCGCCGCGAAGGGGGCTTTCGGTTTTTATGGTCAGGACCTTGTAAGTCCCCTCGACCCGGGCGCCAACGCCCATGTCTCCGGCGTCCGTCACAAGGCCCAGGCGCGAGCGCTCGATAATCGCCTTGCCCGCGCGTCGCATCTCGTAACAAAGACATCCGTCCGGGACGGTCATGACCGTAAACTCGACGGCCCCCTTCGGGCTTTTTACCGCGGCCTTCCCACCGGCGGCCTCCTCGGCCCCGGCCTCGAGCACGGCCGTGAAAGTGGACGCCGCCGCGCCCGCTCCTATTACTTTAATGAAATCTCGTCTGTACATGATCGTCCTTTCCAACGTTAAAGTACCGGCCCCGGGGGGGGCCTTCGCTCCATCTATTTAACCGTCGCCTCGACCACCCCGGTGAAGACGTTGGCTTTAAGTCTTATGGTTATTGGCGACTTGCCGTAGGCCTCGTTCACGTAGGCGCCGCCCTCGTATTTTAGTCCGTCAACGTTCACGGTCCCCACCTTGGATTTGGCCTCGAGCCTGACGCCCACGTCCCGGGGAAGAGTCAGGGTTATCTTTCCGGCCCTGGTGTTGAGGTTGCCGGTCACGACCTTTTTCCAATCGCCGCTTAAATCGGCGTTGATGGAGCCGGTGGTGGATTTAAGATCTATGTTTCCGCCGCCGTCGTATGTCCCCTTCATCTCGAGCTTCAGAGCTCCGGCGGCGCCGTCCAGGTCCACGTCCACGGCCGAGCCGAAGTTTCCCGAGGCCAGGACCGCGAGGGACCCTCCGTTTACCCGTCCCCTCAGGGAGGTCAACTGGGGATAGTCGCCCTCCATCTTCACGTCCACGTCTCCCGCGTCGGTCTTGAAATGGACCGTCTGAAGAGATGGATACCTGCCGGCCATGTCAATGATATTGTCTCCCGCGTCGGAATCGAGGTCGAGCGTTTTGAGGTCGAGTCCCTCCAGGATGAGCCTTGACTTGCCCGCGTTAAGATCGACCTTCAGGTCGATGGGAAGGCCGTTATTCAGCTTTATGTCCCATTCGTTTTCCCTGTAGGCCACGTGGCCCTTGACGGCCTCCTGCCTCACCTCGAGGCGACCGTGCCCTTCAACCACCTCGTAGCCGACGTCGGGCTTCCAGGCCTCGTGGCCAAAGCGAAACTCCGCGTCCATAAGGTCTTTGGCCCCGCCCTTGACGGTAAGCTCGCCGTGAAGCATCTTTAAAAACACGGAGGCGCCTTGCGCGCCGCCTATCTCAACGTTTTTCGTCTCGATGCTGAGCTTGGCCCAGGCCGCGGCGCTCGCGGCCAGAATGACGAACGACAAAGCGATCGCTTTCTTCCCTCTCAGTAACGGATTCATGCGTCTTCCTCCTTTAGCGTGAAACGCCCGGCCATTGGTTACATTGAATGTATTCACAGGACATGGGATTTTGCCCGTTTCCCCTTATGTTGTATACCACGTCAAGATGAAAATACAATATGGGGGAAGGCCGCCCCGTTGGCGTCCGTATGATTATTTTCCCCGAGCCTAAAAAGTTCAGTTGCTTAAAACTCCCAGTCTGTCGTATTATTATGTTCGAGACCGGGGCCCCATTTAGCTGGGGCGTTTGGTTTTCTCGCTAATTCACGGAACATGACGGACATGACCAAGGAAACCTTGAAGTTTGGGCGATACGAGGCCATAGGCGAACTTGGCCGCGGCTCGATGGGCGTGGTTTACAAGGCCCGCGACCCGGTCATAGGGAGGATGGTCGCCATCAAGAGCATCCCCGAGACCTTCGGCCTGCGCGACAACAAAAGGGAGGAGTTCATACGGCGCCTTCGCCAGGAGGCCATGACGGCCGGACGTCTTCAGCATCCCTCCATCGTGACCATCCACGACGTGGGCGAGACGGAGATCGGCCCCTTCATCGCCATGGAGTACCTGGACGGGGTCACCCTGCGGGACGTGATCTCGGCGGGCAAGCAGCTCAGTATGCCCCAACTTCTCGACATCGTGACCCAGGTGGCGGACGGCCTGGACTACGCCCACTCGAAGGCCATCATCCACCGCGACGTCAAGCCCGCGAACCTGATGATAGTGGCCGACAACCGGGTGAAAATAATGGACCTCGGCATAGCCCGCATACCCATGAGCGAGCTTACCAAGGAGGGCAAGCTGGTGGGGTCGCCGAGCTACATGTCGCCCGAGCAGCTTACGGGCAAGAAGATCGACGGACGGTCGGACCTTTTCAGCCTGGGCGTGTGCGTCTATCAGCTTATGACCTTTAAAAAGCCTTTTCCCGGCGAGTCGATCAGCGAGATATGCTACAAGATCGTCAACGACGACTTCGTAGCTCCCTCCGAGCACTGGAGCGACGCCCCTCCCGAGTTCGACGACTTTATGAGGGTCGCCCTGTCCAAGCGCCCGGAAGACCGCTTTCAGACGGGCAAGGAACTGGTGGACGCGTTGATGGTGGTGGCCGAGCGCTCGGGCATAGACTTAAGTCCGTCCGAGGACCTGGAGACGGCGACCTCCAGCATCAAGGTCTCGGCCATGTCCGGCCGCAAGGACGATAAAGGGACCGTCTCGAACCCGGCCATGACCCACAGCTCCACCATAGACACAATCTTCAAGGACCTGACCTATACCGCTCGCACGGTGGACCTTAGCAAACAGAGCGCGGCGGGCTCGTCGGGCCCGAGCCCGTGGATGATAATAGTGGGCGCCGCCCTTTTGGGCGCGGCCGTTGTCGCCCTTCTTCTTTGGCTATTTTAAGGAGGAACTTTTCCCATGAGACTACGGTGTCCAGGCTGCAAGGTCACGCTCCAGGTTGAGGAGCACCTTGAGGACCGCAAGATGCTTCTGCAATGTCCGGACTGCATGATGGTGTTCATGTCCCGCGACGCCGAGAGGGTCGCCGAGGAGGACAACCAGGTCGTCTTCGAGGCCCCCGAGGACGCGACCCTTCTCACCACCGACTACGCCGCCACCGGGGATTCCCGGGAGTTCCAGTGGAACCTGCCCGGGGCCAGCGTCACGGTCATCGAGGGCGACAACCAGGGCGTTCACATGAAGCTCCGGAAGGGAAGCATGGTTTTCGGCCGCAAAGGCGCCGACCTCGAGATCGAAGACAAGGCGGTGAGCCGGAAACACTGCGAGATCGCCCGGCGCGACGACGGCTGGTGGGTCAAGGACCTGGGATCGACCAACGGGACCTTCGTGAACGGCGATAAGATAGGCGAGTTCAAGCTGCGGCACCTGGACGAGATCAGGGTGGGCAAGACCAGGATACTATTCGCCGAGACCATGGCGGAAAAGGACCACACCCTCGCCGAGCGCGAGGATGAAGAGCGTCCGGGCGGCGACGAGACCAAGATCAGCGAGGATGGGCGAGAATCCGAGCGGCCCCTGCCCCAGGGACGGGAGTTCTATTTCGAGTTTATGACCGGCGCGAAAAAGGCCAGGAGCTACCAGTTCGAGAGGTCCAAGGTCATCCTCGGGCGGGGCGAGGAGGCCGACGTGCTCCTGGACGACGAGGGAGTCTCGAGAAAGCACGCCCTGGTCGAGGTATACTCGCGCGACCAGGTATACATCCAGGACCTGGCCTCCCACAACGGGACCTGGCTCAACGGCATCAAGACCAAGAACACCAAGCTCCTTCACGGCGACCTCATCCGCATGGGAGACACGGTGCTTAAGTTCATCGTCAAGGATTCTCCATGAAAATCGCCGGGGCCTTTCTCGGGTCCCGGCGACTTGATATTACTTGGGCAAATTAGAACTCGCTCAATATCTCATGTTCATCCATCTCGAAGTCCCGCGGATTGATGGCGGCGGAGCCGTTTCCTTTCCCGCCCCGGGCCTCGGGAGCATAATCGTCTTGCCCACGGCGGCGGGAGGGCGATGGATTTTTGCCCCTGGAAGCCGCGGCCTTGCTCGGTACAGCGCTCTTTCGTCTCGCGTCTTTTCCTGCCCCGGCCGATCCTCCGATCACTCCCAGCAGCTCGTTGACCATTCCCCTCAAGGCCTCGGACTGGGCGTTCAGTTCCTCGGCCGCGGAGGCGCTTTCCTCCGCGTTGGCCGCGTTTTGCTGGGTGGACTGGTCCACCTCGCTCATGGCCAGCGTCATCTGGTCGATACCGCTCGACTGTTCCTGGGAGGCCGCGGCTATCTCGGCCACCAGTTCCCCCGCCTTCTTGGCGGACGCGGTTATTTCCTCGAGCGACCTGGCCGCCTCGTTCGCCACGGAGACCCCCTTTTCCGAGTTGCCGATGGACTCCTCGATCAAGGCGGAGGTGTTCTTGGCCGCCTCGGCCGAGCGCTGGGCCAGGTTCCTGACTTCCTCCGCCACCACGGCGAAGCCCTTGCCCGCGTCGCCGGCCCGGGCCGCCTCGACCGCCGCGTTCAAGGCCAGGAGGTTGGTCTGGAAGGCAATCTCGTCGATGGTCTTGATGATTTTCGAGGTCTCGTCGGAGGAACGCTTTATCTCAACGATGGCCTGGTTGAGCCTTTGCATGGCCTCCTGGCCTTTGGATACCTGCCTGCCCGTTTCCTCCATCAGGAAGTTGGCCTGGTTCGAGTTGTCCGCGTTCTGCTTGGTCATGGACGACATTTCCTCCAGGGAGGATGAGGTCTCCTCCATGGCCGCCGCCTGCTCCGAGGCCCCCTGCGCCAGGGACTGACTCGAGGAACTGACCTGGCGAGAAGCGTCCAGCATCTGAATCCCCGCGTCCTTAAGCCCCGAGGCCACCCGATAGACCACCTTGTAAACGTTGCCCGTAACCAGCCAGGTAATAAGGGTGATTATGATCATGGCCCCCAGGCCCAGGACCGCGGAATAGGCCCTGATCTTTTTGACCGGAGCCAGAAACTCGGCCGACTCGACCGTGCCCGCCAACACCCAGCCGCTGCGCTCGTCGGTTACAAAATGGGCTATCTTGTCCACGCCTTCCCAGACGTAATCGATCTTGCCGTTTTTCTTCTCGAGGATGCTCTTCCCGAAGTCCCAGTCCGCCAGGTTGGTGTTAAGGATGTTTTTCTCGTCGGGATGGGCCAGCACCACGCCGGCGTCGTCCATCATGTAGAGGTAGCCGCTCTGGCCCAGCTTCACGTGAGATATTACGTCCTTGGAAAACTCGATCAACTCGACCGGAGTGCCCAGAATTCCCACGAGCTTCCCGCCGTCCAGTATGGGCGCGGTGATGAGCGCGACGGGACGGCCCGTGGCGGGCGACTTTTTGGCTCCTCCCACCCAGACCTTGCCCTCCTGGGCCTTCTTGACGTTAACGGCGTACTCCGGAAGCTCGCCGACGGGAATGCCCACGGACTTGCCCTGGATGGAGTCCACGAATATCTTGCCGTCTTTATCGGCCAGGAAGACGTTCTCGTAGGACGAGTTGAACTTATGCATCTTCTCGAGGGTGGACCTGGCCAGGTCCATCTCTTCCCCTTGGCAGGCCTTCTTGAAAATGGGGGTCTCGGCGAAAACCTGGGCCTGGTTTTCCCGGTAGGAAATCCAGCGTTCCAGTTCGTCTCCGGTTTTGGTCACGATCTGTTCCATGCTGCCGTCAAGCTGGGACAGGATCGTCTTCGTGGCCACAAAGTACGTGACAACGGCTAACGTCCCGATGGTCAAGGCGCCGATGGGTAGTATGGTGGCCAACAGTTTACCTCTGAAACTCATTTAAATCTCCTCCTTGCAGTTCGCGATAATATTTGCCCTGTCTTTCAGCCAGGATAGGCTTGTCCGCCGGCGCCGGAAATTATTATTAAAGCGCCCGAAAGCGGAAAAAACATAACTTACCCCATTGATAGAAATTTCCATGCCTATTGAATAATTTTTCCCAAAGTTTTTTTCCGTTAATTTGCGGCTGGTTATTGACGCTCTAGGCGGATAAAAATGGAGAGGGGGGTGGGCTTTGTCAGGATTGGCAAATCAAAATCTCTCAATAATTGGAGAGAATTGAGATCGATCGATAAGGAAGAATAACGGTTGGGAGGCACGTCTCAAGATGGGCTTCTACCCGCCTTTCCATGGCGGCGAAAAACAAGGACTTTATCTTTTATATTTTCATGCTACTATTTTATCGTTTCCGCGAGAAGGTTTTATGCCGATATTTAAGGTCATAATCGAAAGCCATGTTTCCCTGGAACCGACCGGTCCGTTCATCTTGAAGTTCGCCAAGGCTTACGGGATGAGCGCCGAGGAGTCCCGCTCCTGGATCGAGTCTCGCTCCCGCGTGATCTACGAGTTCGACACCTTCGAGGAGGCCCAGAAGGCGCGCCACTTCCTCGAGACCATCGGTGGGGCCGCCATGGTCAGGGAGGAAGGCGAGCCGGCGGCCCCGGTCTACTCGACCGAAATATTCTCCGGCCCGGAGAAAACCCGGTCCGCCCCCTCCGCGCCCCCCAGCGAGCCCTGTCCCAAGTGCGGCGCCACGCTGGCGGGCCTTCCCCAAAAATGCCCCGCCTGCGGCATCCTGATCGGACCTTACAAGGACGCCCAGCTTCGCCTCAAACAACGAGCCGCCCAGCGGACGCCCGCGATCGCGTCGCCGACGCCGCCACCCCCTTCATACGGCGCTTATTATGAGGAAAAGGACGCGACGCCCGAGAAGAAAAGGATATCGACCGGCCTCATCGTGGCGCTGACCGCCGCCGCCCTGCTCCTGCTTCTTCTTGTCGTCTCCGGTTCCATAGTGGTGAAAAGGGTCCGCCAGGCCCGGATAGCTTATAAAGAAAACTCCAGGGAAGTCGAGGAAATCAGGACCCAGTACCGCAACTATCAGAACGTATCCATGCAGGTTGAGGCCAAGACCAACCTTATGGGCATATTCATCACCCAGATGGCGCATTTCGGCGAATACAACTCCTACGCGGACAACTTCGAGGATTTGAGATGGGGCCCGGAGGGAAGACACCGCTATTCCTACTACCTGGCCGACGACTCGATCCTGGCGCCGGTCAACCCTCAGGAACTGCCCGAGGAGATATACCTCGAGGCGGACGATCATGGGTTCCAGGCCGCCGCCGTGGCCAATCTCGATTCCGACTCCGACCTCGACGTGTGGATCATCGACGATAGAAAAAACTTAAGGAATGTCATGAGCGACCTGTAGCCGCTTGCCGAAAAAAGCGGCCCGGACATGGGTCCGAGCCGCTTGGATCAGCCGTGGCCGCGAGGTCTACTGGATGATCTCGTCTCCCCAGGAGAGTGGAGTGGCGGGGGTAAACTCGGGCTCTTTGAGTAATTCCGGCTCTCCTTCCGGACTGGTGTCGAAAAGTCCTCCTCCCGACTCGCCGAAGTTGGAGGTGGAAAGCTCACGGTCCTCCGTTTCTTCGACGTACGATCCTTCCTCCATGACCGCCTCTCCGGTCAGATAGTTGAGGGCCCAAAGCCTGACCTTGCCGTAATCGCAGGGGTTGCTGCCCTGCTCGGGCAGATAGGTTTTGAACCACAACTCTCCCGAGACGACCGCCAGTTCGGTAATGGGCTTTTCTCCCGGCTCGAACTCGATGGGCCACAGCGCGGAGTCCCCGCTGATTTCCTCGGGTATTGGCTCGGCGTAGGAGCACGCGGTGGAACCAGGGACGTCGTCGTCCATGAGCGCGTACATGTGGTTAACCACCGTCTCGTCAAGGGCGACCTCGGAAAGCTCGACGTGGCCCGTATAGAAGTAGACCAGCTTGGTCCGGTTGGGACCGGCCACCAGCCGGGGGTGGTACCAGATGGGCTTACGCCAGTTGGGGTTGTCCTCGGAGCCCGTGCCTCCAGTGTTGGGGTCGTCCGAGCTGTCGAAGAACAGGCAACGCTTCCAGTTGTCCGGATCGGGGTCGGAGAAGTTGAACTTCCATATCCTGCCGTCCAGGTCTCCTATGTAGGCCCAGTCGTAGGACCCGTTGTAATCGGAGTCGTACAAGATGGGAGAACCCGGGACCTCGTTCATGTTGGTGTCGCCGCTGTACACGAGCGGGTCGAAGCCGCTAACCTGGTCCGCGCCTGGAAGCTCGAAGGACTTCAAAAGGTCTCCGGTCAGCGCGTCGATCACGTAGAAATATCCTCCCAAATCCGGGTCGTCATGGTTGGGTTTCATGCCGCCTCCGAAGAAAGCCGCGTTGACCAGATCGACGTCGGCCCCGTCCTTGTAATAGAGGAAACCGACCTTGGGCTTGGACCAGGTCTGACCAAGGTGCTCGTCGGTAAAGGTCCAAAGCGGTTCCACGTTGTCGCCCGAGCCGGCAACGGAGTTGGCGTCCGTTATATCGAGGGCGAAATATTCGGTCCCGCCGCCGCCAAGGCCGGATATGAGCACGGTCTTCCACGTCGAGTTGTCGTCAAGAACGTCGGCCGCCACCGGCTCGCCGTCGACTCCGTAAATCTGGATGCCCGAGCGCAGGTAGTGCAGCTTGTCCAGGACGCCGGGGGGAATAAAGGCGAACATTTCCTCGCCTCCGTCAAAGTCGGAAATGTCCTTGACGGCGAAGGCGTGGAGCAGGCCGTACATGGTGCCCACGTAGGCGATGGTCGGCCTGCCGGCGTTATCGAGGGCGAAGTCCCTGTATCCGGGCATCGAGTAGTAATCGAAATTGGAGGGATTCTTGACGATGATGGGGGCCGAGTGGTAAACGGGACCCAGGGCCCACTTAACCTGGATTTCGCTGGACTCGAAGGAGGCCCCATCCTCGACGTTGACAAAGTCGATAAGCTTTTGGGCCTTTTGCGCTCTAACCGAGGAGTTGGATCCCCAGAAAATCTCGTCCGGGTCGAAGTAATCCACCAGGGTCGAGGCGCTGGAGGTCGTGAAATCGACCTTGTCCAGGCCGCCCAAGCCGTCGGGAACGGCCGTAAAAACGTTACGGCTGGAAGGCGTCCGGTCGTTAAGCATGATAGCCGCGTTGCCGCCGCCGTCGCCGTCCTCCCAGGCGTAGCTCGGGGTATCGGACTCGATGTCAAGGGTCCAGCCGTAAAGGTTTCCTTTCCAGAGAGGATAGAAACCGTCTATGTCGAACCGGGTGGTCAGGATGATCCCCTCGGATATCGACACCTGGGGGGCCGAACGAACGTACTGGCCTTTCATGATCGAGTTCATGATCAGACCAAGAGCGGTGATGAGACCGTCTTTATTGTCCGCATCGAAAAATTCCGTGATATCGTAGGGGTCGTCACTCATGTCCGAGGCTGCAGCCATGGACACCAACTGTTTTCCACCATTAGTGTTTGGGTCACTGACGTCTCCTCCGAAGCCGATAAAGAAGCTCTTGACGCCGGTGATGGAAGGATAAGGCGCATCCGTGTCTCCGCCGTTTTTCAGCCAGTTGACCCACTGTACCTGCCTTAGGATAATACTATCTACCTGGGAGGAACTGGGAGAGCCGGTGTAGTAGCCGAGGGGCTCGCCGTCGGTCTGCTCGCCGTCGGTCAGGAAGATAAGGAAGTTCCTCCGGCACCCGTTCTCGTAATAGGGGTCATCCTGGATGATATGGTCGTTCTCGGAGCCGGTGGCGGTGGGATAACCCAGGTCGTACTGCATGTTGTGGTTGCCCGTGTAGCCGGACAGGGAACTGAACAGGTAGTTCTCCCTCGGCACGTGCGCCTGGAGGTCGTCGTTGAAGAAGTACCGGTAAATGTCGTGAAGCGCCGAGGCGATGGGCGTGGACCCGTTCGGGTTCAGGTCCGAAGTGCTCGCGATGTATTCCTGGAGTATCTCGTTCAGGGTTTCCTTGTCGTAAGCCGCGTAAGCGGGAAAATCGGACCAGGCGAAGACGTTCGCCATCAGCTTGCCGCCGATGTCGTCACCCTCCGAGTCGCGGGGGAAATCCTCGCCGTTATAGCGGAAGGCCATGACGCCGTAGTTCACTTTCTTGTAGGTGTCCAAGAAGCCCAGGTCCTCGAACCCGGCCCGGTCGTAATAAAGGGAACCGAAGAAACCGCCGAGGGTGTTCCCGTCGCGAGGCCCGAACCAGGGCGTGGTCAGGTCGATGTCGTTCTCGGAGACACCGCTTATGCCCACGGCCGTCCGGATGTACTCGTCCAGCCTTACCCCGCTCGAGTCGTCCAGGATGAACTCGTGGGGCTCGTCGGGCAGGTCGCCCGAGCTCACCGCCTGGGCGTAGGGGATGGCCCCCACGATGGCGTCTATTATTTCCTGGTCCGTGGGCGGCGGAATCTCCACCACCGGCTTGGGGGCGTTGCCGCTACTGTCACAGCCGAAATAAACCACGTACTGGGTCGAGTAGTTGCCGTCATTGGTAAGCCTGCCGCTCCAGTCCCAGGTCCAGTATTTCCCTCCCCAGGCGTTCTCGAGCGGATAGTCTCCCCGAATCTCACGGAAGGTCGTTCCCGCTCCGTCCCATGTGGCCGGGCACCAGTATTCCTTTTCCTTGCCCGCCACGTGCATGTCCAGCCAGTCCTGCCAGGATATCTTGTTCTGCTCGATAAGCAGGGCCGTGCTTCCCGCGGGCAGGCTGGCGTCGTTGGCCAGGTTGGTCATGACCTCATCGTAGAGGATAAACCTGGGAGTATCGTTACTATAGTCGGGGGTCGTTTTATTCGGTATATATCCCGCGCTCCAGTTCCAGTTGGCGAAGAAAAGCTCGCCCCGGCGCCAGGTACCCCACGGGTCCTGGTACCAGCGGCTTCCATCGGCGGAACGGTACTGCACGGGCACAACGTAGTCGGGAAGAAATTCTCCGGCCGGCGCTCCCTGTTCCTCATACTTCCAGTAGGCTATTAAGGCGTCGTAAAAGGTCATGGCCCCCGAGTCGGAGCAGTCGGCGTACATCCATATCTCGCGCGTGCCGGAGGGCCCGTCGTCGTTGACCGTATGGTCGCCCATGAACTTGATGCACTCGGCGTCCATCTCGCGCAGGTATCCGTCAAGGGTGGACAGGGCGCCGAAAACGTCGCTGTCGTTCCTGGAAACGTCGTCGGGGCTGAGGAAAACGAAGGCCGTGCCCCCGTCGTCCGCGGTAAATGTGCCCCCCCCGACTTCATCGACCAGGAAGACCCTGAGAAGGCCCTCGTCTATGTCGTCGAGCACGTTGTACTCGCCCTGGGTGGCGAGGTCGTAATGGGGAATGTAGACCTGGTCGCCCGTGAATCGGGTGGAACCGTCCGGAAAGTAGACGTACTGCACGCCCGACCCGGTGAGAACGGTGCGCACCACGTCCATCCTGGTCCCGTCGGATCCGCTGGCCCAGTTCATACTTCCCGAGGTGTCTATCATGAGCATGATGTTGGGCGCAACGCTGACGCCGGAGTAGAACGGAAGGTCCGCCGCCTGTCCCATGGCCTGGCCGGCGAAGAGCGCGGCGAAAAGGGCCGGGACCAACGCTAAAAGTTTATATTTTTTCATGACCATCCCTCCTTGTATAGGTCTTTTCATTTGCCTTGAAACCCTCATATTCAGTCTATCGCGGCCTTGGCCTGCGCAATTACCTCGACGGTGCGGGAAATAACGGGCGAACCCAGTCCCGCTCCTCCAACCCTGACCACCCCGGTGGACCGGACGATGAACTGGCCCTTGGGGCTGGAGACGTCAAGGGCCTCTCCAGCGTCGGCAAACCCCTTGGCTATGCCGCCCTCCGGGTCCGCGTTGAGGACAACAACCGTGAACTGGAGGTGGTCCTGCGCGGTCCGGGCGGTGTTGTTCGTCGAATCGAGAGTCACCAGCACCGACGAGGTGTTGCCGTCCATAAGGGCCGCCCCGATGTTGGTCTGGCCTATGCCCACGAGGCCCGAGTCGCTGGCCGCCCAGGCCATGCCCACCATGACTCCCTCCTCGGCCGCGGAAAGGGCCTCCTCCGCGAGGCGCAGGTTCCGCGAGGAGTGGATGTCGATGGTCGAGACGCTTATAAGCCCGAAACCCAAAAAGGTGAGCACCAAAAGGAAGATGATGGCCACGAAAAGAGCTTGTCCCTTTTGGCCTTGCGATGCTTTTCTCGAAGTGTTCATGATATTTCTCCTTTCCTCGCGCCCATGTTCAGGGCGTGCATCCCACTATCTGGCAGTCGAAGGACTCGACGCTCAGGTTTCTCGGCTTGACCGTGGTGGAGAACCTTCTCCTGATGGGCCGGTCCTCATCCCGGAACTTGTCCGACCGGGTCCAGAGGCTGACCGTCACCGACCTTAACCGGCAGGGGTTGCAAAGTATGCCTTCCTCCGCCATGATTTCCCCGGCCGACAAGGCGGCCTTGGTCGCGTTCGCGTTCCGGTAGGTCACCTGGAAATCGTCCACCCCCCGGGCCAGGATAAGGTTCTGGTCATCGTCGTCCAGGTCGCAGCCCGCCGCCGTGCAGTTGCACATGTAAAGGTTGTATTCCTTATTGCCCCGGTCGTCGGTCTCGTCGGTGTTGACGTAATAAACGCGCCGGTAAAAGGGAGAGATGATGGCCTTATTGCTCACGGCGGTACTGAAGGCGCCGCTGATGGTTATCAAGTCTCCCGAGACCGAGGATATCTCGTACATGTTGGAGCTGAATCCCTCGGAGACCACCAGCCAGCCGGGCTTGTTGAAATCTGAGGCGTCCGTGAACATGGCCCCGTCCCCGGAAAGAACGGTAATGCTGTTGGTCCCCGCCCCGGCGCCAAAAGTGGGGTAAGTGGTCTGGCGCTGGAAATTGCCCCATATCTCGACGGCGTCGGTATATTCATCTCCTCCCCCCCGGGAGGAGTTGGCGTTGGTTTTAATATCGTTACCCAGGGTCACGGACTCGCTGACGCCCACGATGACGCTGTTGCCGTTCTTGACGCTTATCACGGGGTATACCTGGTTGGGGTTAATGGGGTTGGCCAGGTTGGCCACGCCGCGGGGGGCCCCCGTAAAGCCGGCCATTCGGAGGTCGCGGGCGATCATATAAAGGGCCATACGGGCCGAGGCCTGGCTCCGGGCCAACTCGGACTGGGTCTGGAAGGTCTTGGACTGGTCGGTGAACACGCTGACCATGGCCGTGAGCACGATGGCGGAGATGACCAGGGCGATGAGGAGCTCGATCAGGGTAAAACCGCTTTTACCGCTTTTTCCCATTGGATTGTTTTTCATGCCGATCATTTTTCCACTCCTCACATGTTATATTGCGTGGTGCTCTCGATAACCACGTGATGGGCGCCCATGCTCCTGAAGGCGGAGAAGCTCCAGTCCTGCTCGAGGTTGACGCTGGCCGGCCTGTCCTTGGGGTTCTCCCACCAGATGACCTCGACCGTGATGAGAAGCTGGCCCGGGGCCGGGATGGGAATGTTGGTCACGTCCAGCGCGGCGGTACTGGCCCCTCCGTTCTCGATCGTCCAGCGAAGGTAATACCTGGTGTCGATCCCGCCATCGGCCCTGGTCCGCCCGAACTCGTCCACCGGGTCCGAGAAGTAATGCCAGTCCGAGGGAAGGCCGTCGCCCGCCGCGACGGTCCGGTTCGAGTTCGAGTTGTCGTCAAGGTAATGGTTCAGGTTGGGGTTGTCGTCCCTGATGACGGCCCCATCAACGTAGGGAGCGTCAGTGGGGCGAGTATGGTCGAATGGCAGGGCTTTCAGAAACTCCATTTGCCGCTGGGCGAGCTGGGTCGCCGCCGTCATGTGCTTGCTGAACTGGATTCCCCTGATGGCGGCGACCTGGAGCTGGGCTATGGCCAGAAGACCCACCGCGAGAACCACCAAGGCGAATAAAACCTCGATGAGGCTGAACCCGCCGTCCCTTTGTCTACTCCTCATTACGTCCGGCCTCCTTTGCGATTTATTTGGCACGTTATTTCCAAATGTTTCCGATTTATTACGCTTTTTCATGTCTACCCTTTCGCATAACAGGACAAGCACCTTTTGTGCCAAAGACCATCATTGATTTTCATATTTAATTTATTCCAATATTACAGCCTCTTACATGATAACGCCAAGACCGAACAAACGGTAAAAATGAACTTTTTGCATACCTTTTCCTGGACTGAAATAATGACGGATTTTAAAGATGAATCCAAAGCTTGATTTAGACGTCGAAATTTTGAACGAGGATTCAGTAAAGGAAACGGGCGTTTTGCCACCCTTCATGGCGGCGTTAATGTAAGCCATTAATATTAATAATAAATTACCAAGCGATAAAAATGCCCGAATAAAATGGGGGACAAAAACAAAAAGGCATAAACCGGAAAGTAAAGCGGACCGAATTACTCCGCAAATTTTTCATAGTTGTTCTAAGCGAAAAATCTCTAAAATGGGAATCTCAAGGGGTTTGACAAGAACATTCGATGAATGCCATCACAAAAACAGCTTTTGTCCGCATTATAAGCCAGACGTTTTTCTCGATTTAAAGAAACATATTTTATAAATTATTTCAATAACTAAAGCAATAAATAAATTCTTTCCCGGCCCTTCCCGTATCCATTGTAAATCCGAAGCGCAAAGCCTTTTATCCGACACTTTCGTTACCATGAAAATATTTCATACTCATTTTAAACGCTTTAAAGCCGAACAACGCGTTCTTTTGAATTTAACCCGCCGCTTTTATAAAAGGTGGCTTTCCATTCGGGCACAGCCAAGAGGTCCGGCCTTTGAACCATCATCCGGACGAGACGCGGATCGGTCATATGATTGCGAGTTTTTTGGCGCTCCAGCTTGAACTGGATTTGCAACGTCGGATCGAGGAAAGAACCGGCGCGCCGATCGCCCGGATGGAAAACCCATGATTCATACCGATCGTTAAAATAAGCCCCTCCGTCCCGCTTCCCATCCGAAAATCACGGACCTCAAATCAAAGCAAAACCAAGACCGAATATACCCCCAAGTCCCGGCGATGAAAAAGCCAATCTTCCATGCAAAGATACAGGCGCCGGAGGCCGCGGAACTTTAGCCCCGGCAAGCGGTAACGCCGGCGCGACGCCCGGCGTGGTATTGACGACCCGGCCAAAGTATAATAGGGCAAATTGAAAAGGAGTGAATTCCATGGCCGGTGGAAACGAAACGGATAGTAAAAAACTGCTCGCCCTTATGGGCAGGATATTCGAGATGGGTAGGGGCAGACCCATCCCGTTCGGGGCGACCATCAAGCGCGGCGGCGTCAACTTCGCCGTCTTCGCCGGCAACGCCACCGAGGTGTCCCTCGTTCTCTTCGTGCCGGGGGAGGACGAGCCGGTAATGGAAATACCTCTCGACCCCAGGTTCAACCGCACCGGCGACGTCTGGCATACTTTCGTCAGGGGCCTGGACCCGGGCGTGACCTACGGCTACCGGGTGGACCGAAAGCCGAACGCCAACCCGAAAATCCATCGCTACGACCGCTCGAAAATTCTCATAGACCCCTACGCCAAGGCCCTGGCCGGAAACGAGGAATGGGGAGCGCTAAAAGGTCCGGAGGGTTTTCTCTTCCCCGACACCTACAAGCAGCTTCACGGACTCGTGGTGGACGACGTCTTCGACTGGGGAAACGACCAGCCCCTCAACGTGCCCATGTCCGAGACCGTCATTTACGAGCTGCACGTGAGAGGATTCACCCGCCACGACTCGTCCTCGGTGTCCGCCCCCGGCTCCTACGCCGGGCTCATCGAGAAAATCCCTTACATGAAGGAACTGGGAGTCACGGCGGTCGAGCTTTTGCCCGTGAACGAGTTCGACGAGAACGAGAGCGACAAGAAGGACCCCGCCACGGGCGAGCGCCTTTTGAATTACTGGGGCTACAGCCCGATCAACTTTTTCGCTCCCAAGGCCAGCTACTCCTCGAGTTTAAAGCCGGGCTCCTGCGTCCACGAGTTCAAGAGCATGGTCAAGGCCATGCATGAGGCCGGCCTCGAGGTGATCCTGGACGTGGTCTTCAACCACACGGCGGAGGGCGACGAGCGCGGCCCCACCCTCTCCTACCGCGGGCTGGACAATGAGGTCTACTACATGATCGACCCGGCCACGGGCGAGTACCACAACTTCTCCGGCTGCGGCAACACCCTTAACTGCAACCATCCCGTGGTGCGCGACCTCATCCTCGACGCCCTGCGCTACTGGGTCATTGAGATGCACGTGGACGGCTTCCGCTTCGACCTGGCCTCCATACTCGGGAGAGGACGAGACGGCGAGGTCCTGGCCGACCCTCCCCTGCTGGAAAGGATCGCGGCCGACCCCGTCCTGATGGACGCCAAGCTCATCGCCGAGGCCTGGGACGCGGCCGGGCTCTACCAGGTCGGGACTTTCCCCTCCTGGGGCAGATGGGCCGAGTGGAACGGAAGGTATCGCGACGACGTGAGACGCTTCGTGAAAAGCGACCCGGGCATGACCGAGAGGATCGCCGCCCGCCTGATGGGAAGCCCGGACATATACGCCAACAGCGGCCGCGAGCCTTGCCACGGGATCAACTTCATCACCTGCCACGACGGCTTCACCTTGAACGACCTGGTCTCGTACTCGAAAAAGCACAACGAGATGAACGGCGAGGATAATAGGGACGGCTCGGACGTGAACTTCTCCTGGAACTGCGGCCACGAGGGACCGGTGGACGACATGGAGCCCGTCGGCGAGATATCCACGCCCGGCGAGGTTCAAAAACTCCGGGACCGGCAGATGAGGAATTTCATCGCCATCCTTTTCCTGTCGAGGGGCGTTCCCATGCTGGCCGCGGGCGACGAGTTTAAAAGGACGCAAAAGGGAAACAACAACGCCTATTGCCAGGACAACGAGGTCGGTTGGATCGACTGGGGCCTGTTCGACGCCAACATGGACCTCCACCGCTTCACGGCCCAGATGATCAGGTTCCGGAAAGCTCACCCGTCCCTTCGCCACGACCTCTTCGAGAAGGAGCCGGGCAAGACGGACTTCTCCGTCACCTGGCACGGTCCCGAGCCCTTCAAGCCCGACTGGTCCGAGAGCTCGAGGACCCTGGCCATGATGATCCAGGAGGAGGCCGCCCAGGATAACGCGGCCGACGACCTTTACGTGGCCATGAACTTCTACTGGGAGCCCGTCAATTTCATCCTGCCCTCCCCTTCCAAGGGACGCAAGTGGCGCCTGGCGGTGGACACGTCCCTGCCCTCCCCCGCCGACGCCCTCGAGCCGGGAACGGAAAAACCCATCCCCCACCAGTCGAGCTACCTCGTCGCTCCCAGAACGGTGATGGTACTGGTGGGCCGATAGAACTCCGGCCGTTTATATTAACGGCTTGCTTGCTACACAACGAAACGCGAGGAGCGTCGGCGATAAAAGGAACTCAGCCCGCGGCTTCGCCGCTCATGCAGGATGGGCGACCCCGGCTTGAAGCTCTTAAACTTTTTTTCAGCCGCGGCACAAATCAGGGTCGCCCACGCATCTTGCGTGGGTGAGCGAAGCGAACGGGCTCCCGGCCTCGGAATTAAACGCGTTTGTTGTCAACAAAAAAGAGGCGGCGCGTAATAATGATCCCAATCTCGCGGGACCGGGTCGTCCTTCCATTGGCCAATAGTATTTTTATGCAGAATGGAACATATGCCCGGAAGCGGCCGTCTTAACCCTATCTCCGACCCGTATTTATCGAACAGAACAAAGGGGGACAAAGATGAGTCATTCAATGAAAACCTTGGCGCTGGGACTGATTCTCGCGATGGGATGCGCGTCCGGAGCGCTAGCCGAAGAAAGCCGGGGTCCCGGTCTAATCACCGTCAGCGGGGAATCTCGCGTTATGGTAACGCCGGATATAGTCATAATATCCTTTGGCGTGGAGACGGAGGACCTCGACGTCGAGAAGGCCAGGAGGGAAAACGACGAGATTGTGAAAAGAGTATTCGATACGGCTCGAAAGCATGGAATTGAAGATAAAAATATTTCAACGGACAGCCTGTCGCTGCGGCCCAGCTACAATTACAAAAAGCGCGAAGAAAACGGGGCCCGTGTCGTGGACTCCTTCGTAATTACTAAAAACGTCAGGATTATATTGCACGACGCGTCAAAGTACGAGGCCTTGCTCATGGAGTTGATAAATTGCGGAGTAAAATACGCCTATAACGTGCAGTTCCAGGTCGCCGACCTTAATGAATATCGAGAGCGGGCGAGAGATTTGGCCCTAAAAGCCGCTCGGGACAAGGCGGAGAAAATGACCGGGGCGCTCGGCCAAGGCGTGGGTAAAGTATACTCGATAACCGAGAACGCGAATGTTTCCAGTTATGGAGGCGGATATTACGAACGGCCGAGGTACTTTAACGTGGCCGTGGAAGTCCAGCCGGAGGGCGCTCAGGACCTTGAAGTCACCGCCCTTGGACAAATACCCATCAAGGCGAGCGTGACCATAAGTTTCGAGATAGAGTAATCTTTGATAGGACGGGGCCGCCGTGCTAATCTTTATCCCTGGCGGCTTTATGTCCGCTTGATTGTGGGAACATATCCGGGAGGTTTATCATGCAGGTATTGATCCTTTATTATTCCAAGAGCGGGAACACCAAGGCCCTGGCCGAGGAAATCAAAAAGGGAGTGGAGAGCGTGGCGGGCGTGGCGGCCCTCATGAAGACGCCGGCCGACGTGACCAAGGACGACTTCACGGACTCGGCGGGTATCATAGCCGGCTCCCCCGTATATTTTGGGGTCATGGCCTGGGACCTGAAAAAGATATTCGACGAGTTCGTGGGCGTGAGAAAGAAAATGGAGGACAAGGTGGGCGCGGCCTTCGCCACCTCGGGAGACGCGACGGGCGGCAAGGAAACCACCATCATGAGCATCATCCAGTGCCTGCTCATCTACGGCATGGTCATAGTGGGAGACCCCATGTCAGCCACCGGCCACTACGGCGTGGCCTGCGTGGGAAAACCCGACGACAAGACCTCCCAGAACGCCCAGAAGCTAGGAAAAAGGGTGGCCGAGCTTTGCAAGAAAATCGGATGAGCCGATAAAATCATTTTCTCGGGGTGGCACATCTATTGATAACAAGCATGGGCGGCGTAGCCGCGGGCTGAGCATTGCCGTTTTCCAAATCGAGCACGGATTAATTGTTTTACTTTTCCATTTGCAAGAGGGCCTTTCATTAAATTGACGCCGGAGGCGTTCAGCCCGCGGCTTCGCCGCCCACGCGACATTGAAGACAATAATGCGCTGGAATTTTATGGCACGCGAAATCGTTAGATCATTTCTATTATCCGCCGCTTATAAAGCGTGAACTGGCTATTCCCAGGGTGAGGGCAAGCACTCTAGCGGCCCCGGCCTTTTTTAAGGTCCGGGCGCACTCGTTAAGGGTGGCGCCGGTGGTCCTGACGTCGTCGACCAGAAGAACGGTCTTGCCTTTTATGTCCACGCGGCCGTTGGCCGTAAATGCCCCCTTGACGTTGGCGATCCTTTGGGGCCGGGTCAACCCGACCTGGGGCCTGGTCTCGCGCTCGCGGGCGAGGGCCTCGGCAAAGAGGGGAACGCCCCTGGCTTTGGCCGCGGCCCTTGCCAGGTCCACGGCCTGGTTGAAGCCACGCTCGCGGACGCGACCGGCGTGGAGAGGCACGGGAACGACCAGGTCGATATTTTCCTCGTGGAAATTTATCGAGACGGCCTCGGCCGCGAGCGCCCCCAGCGAGGCGGCCGCGTCTCTTTTGCCTCTGAACTTGAAGGCCTTGATCGTCTCCGCCAGTTGTCCCTCGTAGACGGCCAGGGACCTGGCCGCGTCCCAGGCGGGCCGGTCCTTGAGGCAGTGGCCGCAGACGCCGGAGGCGGGAAGGCTTGGGCCTTCCATGGGCCGGCCGCAGACCTTGCAGACGTCCTCGCCCAGTATCTTGAAGGTCCCCTGGCAGCGCGGGCAAAAACCGCGATCATCCTTTCCTCCGAGCGGGGCGGCGCAGGCGGGGCAAAGGGGCGGCCAGATGATATTCCAGACCGTCCCGGCGAAGTCGGCCGTCCATGCTGAAACGCGGCGGAGGGGAGCGTTCATCGAGTAATCCCATGTCCATGGCATACATAAATGATATAGCCTTGTCAGGATTGATTGCAAATCGGGCGACCCATCCCCCGCCCCCGCCTTTATCTCTTTCCCTTCATCCGGCCCGATGCTATACTTCGATGCATGAAAATATCCGTCGTTGCCCTGGGCTCGCGCGGAGACGTCGAGCCTTTCGTCGCGCTGGCCCTGGGTCTCCAGGCCGCCGGACATGAGGTCAACGTGGGCGCGGGGTCCGACTTCGAAAGCTTCGTCACCTCGCGGGGCCTGGCCTTCAAGGCCGCGGGGGGTGACATGCAAAAGGCGCTCAGTTCTTCCGAGGGCAAGGCCTTTTTCAAGTCCAAGAACCCCGTCACCTTCGTTCGCCGGCTTCGCTCGGCGGCCGAGCCCGTATTGGACACCATGCAGGAGGACCTCCTGGCCGCGACCGCCGGCTCGGACGCCTGCGTGTTCTCCTATTTGTGCGGCCCGGTGGTGGATATCCACGAGGCAACCGGCCTTATCGCCTTTATGGGCCTTCTCATATCCACGGCGCCCACGCTCGAGTTCCCCATCCGTAAGCGTCCGGCCAACCACATCTTGTAAATTTCCCTTGGCAATCCATAATGATGCTCATCGAATCGATAAGGAGGGGTGAGTATGCCGAGGGGCGTTGGAGTTGGCGGTGACCGGGCCAGGTTTTGGCGGGGGAAGTTGCGGGAGCATAGTTGGAGCGGCTTGTCGGTGAGCGCGTTTTGCCGGCGGGAGGGATTTTCGCCCGGCAGTTTTTATCGGTGGCGGCGGATTCTTGCGGAGCGTGATGGCGTTATTGAATCGCGGGGTTGTTTGCCCGCGCCCGGCCCGGCGGAGGCTTTCGTTCCGGTTTCGATTACACCCGGACCCGGGAGCGCGCCGGCCCGGAAAAGTTTTTGGCGGGATTTGAAGGATACCTTCAGGCCGACGCTTATTCCGGTTACGACAAACTTTACGAGCCCTCTCCAGGCGTCCCGGGCAAGGTGATCGAGGTCGCATGCTGGGCGCACGCGCGGCGCAAGTTCGTCGAGTCAGAAACGAGCGATTCCTCGCGCTCGCTGACGGCGGTCGCGTGGATCAAGATTCTTTACGAGGTCGAGAAAGAAGCCAGGGAAGCCGGGCTTTGCGCGGAAGAATTTCGCGAAATTCGTCGGGAAAAAAGCAGGCAATTACTCGAGGATTTTGGCGAGTGGCTGCGCGGCCAGCGGGCGGAGGTCCTTCCCAAGAGCCCGATCGGCCAGGCCATCGCCTACGCGCTTAGCAACTGGGCCGCGCTTTACCGCTACGCGGACGACGGCGATCTGGCCATCGACAACAACGCCGCCGAGCGCGCCCTTCGCGGGGTCGCGGTTGGCCGCAAGAACTGGCTCTTCGCGGGCGGCGACCGGGGAGGCCGTACCGCCGCTATCCTCGCCAGCTTCACCCAAACCTGCAAATCCCTCGGCGCCGACCCCTTCGCCTACCTCCGCGAGGTCCTCGCCCGCATCGCCGGCCACCCCATGAAAAATCTCTCCGACCTCCTCCCAGATCACTGGCAGGCCGAACAAGACCAAGCCCACCAAACATAAACGCCAGCGCACTCTCCGCGCAACAAATCCATTTGCAATAAGCTCTCCGACTGCAGGGCGCTGTTGGCCGGACGGTTACAATAATAATACGTTAAATTAAGATCATAGGCTTCTCCAATAAAGAAATGGTCAATTAAAGTAACGCCCGCTCTATCTAACAAACTCCCGAAGGCAAAGTAAAAAAAGGTGTCCGTTACTGAACCAATAGTAGAGGTCAATGCCTTAGTGGAACCAAGACCATTATAATGGAAGAACGAGACCTCGGCCTTTTCCTGACAGATCAGATCGTCTCCAAATGTATAAGCACTTTTTAAACCTGCTCCGCGTCGGTTTCGCGGAGGGCTTGGGAGTAGCCGGTCTGGTTGTTGTTGTCGATGAGGAAGCGGGTGACGCCGTCGGGCGTCCGCTTGTATATGCGCTCGCCGCGGAAGTCGTAGGCGTAGGCGGCGGCGAGGGCGGCGTCCTTGTCGGCGCGGGCCATCTTGTTTTCGAGGTCCCATTCGTATTGCCACGTCTCGCCCGGCCCGGCCTTGCCGGCCATATTGCCATTATCGTCCCACGCGTAGGACGTGACTCCCGAGGCCGCCGACTCGGTGAGGAGCCTGTCGTTCGCGTCGTAGGCGTAGGCCGTGACCAGGCCGCCCGCGTTCATCTCGAGGCGGTTCCCGAAGGCGTCGTAGTCGTACTCGATCCAGTAGGTACGGTCGGGCTCGGGGGAGGTCCGCGCCTCGCGGGTGAGACGATACAAGTCGTCATACCCGTAAGCGCACTCGTCCTCGATCACCGGCCGCTCGGCCGTGTCGCCCTCCGCCTCCTTCGGCTCGCGGTAGCGCTCGATGATCCCCGTCCGGTTCCCCGCCGGGCCAAGCGTGTACTCGTAGCTCGATATCAGCCCGCCCGGCCCCGAGTTCTCGAGGTAGGTCAGGCGGTTCAACTCGTCGAACTCGTATGTGGCCAGCGTCCCGTTCGGATAGGCCATGCTCTTTCGGTTGCCCACCGCGTCGTAGGCATACTGCGTGATTCCGTTGTCGTCGGTCACGGTCGCGAGGCGGCCGAGCGCGTCGTGGGCGTAGGTCACCACGTGCCCGCCCGAGTAGGCCGTCTCGATAAGGGCCCCGGCGATATCGTACTTATAGGCGATATACTGCCCGTCCTCCTTGTCGTCGCGGAGGAGCTGCCCGGTGACGTCGTCGTAGGTGAAGACGCGGTCCCGATACGGCTCGCCCGCGCCGAACTCGTAGCCAATATAAATCACGCGGACGAGCTGGCCCCGGCCGTTGTATTGGCGGCCGATGGTCTTGCCGTCCGGATAGGTCCGGAGGGTCTCGCGCTTCATCTCGTCGAACTCGTAAATGACGGTCCGGCCGTTGAAGTCGGTATGGGACGAGGCCATGCAGCAGTCCCGGTATTCCCACGTCTCGGCCATGCCCTCGGGCAGGGTCCGCGAGGTCTTGCGGCCAAGCTCGTCGTAAGTAAAGGAGGTAACGTGCCCGTTGGGATCGACGATCGAGAGCAGGTCCCCACCCGCGTCGTAGGCATAGCGGGTCTCTCCCCCCTCGGCGTCGTCCACCCCGATGAGGCTACCCATCTCGTCGTAAAGAAACTCGGTCCTCACGCCCGCCTGGTCCACCTCGGCCACCTTCCTCCTCGAAAGCCGCTTATACCTGATATTATCCCTTACTTCATTATTTTCTATAGATATACACCTCATTTAATAGGTCTAGCTATTTTAAAATATCTGTGAAGCTCTATTTAGTATATAATATATTGATATTATCAGTATCATGGATAATACTTAGTTCGATTAGATAATATCTGCTATGCTCAAAAAGGTATAAACGATTACCACAGTTTCTAAATATAGCAGGGAAAGAATTTCGGGTCATTTCGGAATCAAAGATAAAAACGGCATATTTATTTTCAGTAAAATGGCTTGTAAATGGTACAATTGTTGCTTCTGCCCAATTAAAGGTGCTGTCATTACTTGTGTCATATATCGCTATCTCACTAGAATATAATAATATATCAGACCTAATTTTAATCACTCTAACTATGTCGTTATTATCACATATTACATGTATTTTATAAAGCGGGTTATACTTATGCCATAGAGTAATGTATCCTTTGTATTGTGAAACTGGACGTTTAATTATACAGTTTAATTGCTTTTTTAACATAATGACATCGATTAATATATATAATATTACAATAGTAGAGGTGACTAAAAAGAGTTTTTTTAATCTTGTTTTATTATTAGATATCATTGTATTAGTCCTCAACGTACCTGTTATATACATTTTCCCAATCAGGATTGATGTCTAATGCTTTGTTGTTTTTAGCATCCCATTTATAGATATCATAGAGAGGATCAGTAAATACAATAGACCTTCTGTTAGGAAATTTAGCCCCCCATGAAGCTGGATTACCATGTGCATTATATAATGGATCGAATTCTTGGATCATACATATTTCCCAGCATGCTTTTGAATAGGTGATATTTTCAATGCCATCTTGAAGAATTGGATCATTATTATTCATTTCAGAATATCTGAGCTTAGAAAAAGCGCTACTCATCCTTGCTCTATTATTAGCTGGATTGATTTCTACAATACAAGCACACGTCAATAGCAGATTTGCATTGCTTTGACATTGTGCTGGAGTCCCCATACAAATCTGAGGCCCTTCGATGTATATAGTAGCTTTAACGCTGTAAATAGGCGCGCTCTTGATAAATGAGGAAATACAGCTACTTAAAATTGCAATCACAATTATAATTATAACAACAGCTATCAAAAGTTCCATCAATGTAAAAAAGCCTGAAAAATCCGTAAGTATAATTGGATTATTGTTTACATATGAATATTTATTAAGTGAGGAAGACATGTAATACACGCCATAAAAAGGATCGAGAGACGCGAATATCCCATTCACCGGATCATACAACCTCGCCCTCAGATAGTAATACCCTATATTGAAATCGTAGGCCTCGCCGGTGAAGAGATGTGAGAATTCGGTCGTGCCGGTCCTGGCGAGTATTTGGCCGAAGGCGAGTGTCCTGGTTCAGCGGGAAATGGAGTACCCCCGCTTTTGCTAAGTGAGTACGGCCTTCGCACTCACCCTCAAGATTCCGCCCTTCGGGCGGGAGTTTTAAGAAGGCATTGGGGGTCTATCGTTTGATGAGTTTAGGCCGGGCGCTGAGGGTGTTCCCCAACGCCCTCTCATCAACGCGATGAGCCCCGCCGGGCTATCCCTCGGCGGGTTGCTCTCCAGCAGTGCCCGCCTCTGTTTCACCCGGCAAGCTCAGGCTACTCCAACCGCCAACGCCATGTCAAGCCCGCCGCGTTCGACCATCCGCCGCCGCTTCCGCTCTTCCCGCGCCGCTTCCAGCTTCAGGTCCCGAGCCGCCCAAATCTCCGCCTCCCGGCCAGCCAGTTTGTCCGCCGGCGCAATGTAACCGATCGCGCTGTGCAACCGCACGTTGTTGTAATGCTCCACATACTCGCCCACGATCCGTTTGGCCTCATCCAAACTAAGCGGCGTCTTCGGACGGATGCATTCCTTCTTCAGCGTTTGATACCACCGCTCCTTCTTGCCGTTGCTTTGCGGATAGTACGGCGAGGTCCGAACATGCGTCATCCCGCTCACTCGGATGAACTCCTTGAAATCCCGGGCGATGAACTGCGGCCCATTGTCCGAGATGATGCGAGGCCGAGCAGCCGGATACTTCTCCTTCGCCCGCTCCAGGATCACTTCAACCTCCCACTCCTTCATGCTCTCTCGAATGTCCCAGTGGACCAGGTAGCGGCTTTGGCCGTCAATCACGCTGAACAGGTAATAAAACGTCCCGCAAATATTGATGTGGCTCACGTCAATGTGCCAGTGTTCATGCGGCCTTTCGGGCTGCTCGAAACCCGTGCCCTTCAGCGACGGCTGGCCCGAAAACCGACCCAGCAAACCCGCTTCCGACAGCACCCGGTAAACGCTCGCCGGAGACACGCATACCAGATTCTCATCAAGCATCATGAACGCCAGCCGGCGGTAACCCTCCAGCGGGTGATCGAAATGATAGCGGATGATCGCCTGCTTCTCCCAATCCAAAAGCCAATGGTCCCGAGGGACCTTGCCGTTGTGCTCGTTGGCCAGGCCGTAGCGCTTCTTCCAGTCGTAGTACTTCGAGCTCGATATCCCCAGCCAATCGATCAGACGGGCCGCCGGAAGCTCCGCGCGGGAAAGCCAGTAGCCGACGTAGTCAACCACCTCGTCCCGCGTGTCGGGGGGGACCCATGCGGCCCTCAGAGGTCCCCAAGCTCTTTTTTTAACTTGACGTGGTCCTCCATCAGCTCTGAAATCACCTCGTCCTTCTTCCGAAGCTTGGCTTCCAGCGCCTCGATCCGCTCTGCCTCGCGCCGCTCCGGCCGGGAGGGCTGCCGTTCGAAGGCCGCCGCGCCGTTTTCAAAGAACTGCTTCTGCCAGTTGTAGAACTGGGTCGGCTGAATCCGCTCCTGCTCGCAAAGCTCCGACACTGCCACCTTGTCAACCAGGTGCCGCCTCAGCACCCGAACCTTCTCCTCCGCCGTAAATCTTCTTCGTCTCCCTTCCATCGTCCCGCCTCCTTCTCGATATAACTATCCTCGCGGAGGCGTTCTCCATTTTCAACTGAGGCAGGACACGAGGTAGTCGACGGCGTCGGTGACGTCTCCGGCGATGGAGGTGAGGGCGCGGGTGGAGCCGAGGCCGTCGTAGTGGAAGAAGGAGACCGCCCCGGCTCGGGTCTGGCTGATGAGGTCGTCGCCGAAGGCGTAGGCGGCAAGCTCCGCGCCGGAGGCGTTTGTCTCGCGGGCCACCTGCGAGTATCCAGTGCGGTTGTTGTTGTCCACCAGGTAATTCACGCTCTCCCCCGGAGTCGTTTTCCTTATCCGCTCGCCCCTGTAATCGTAGGCGTACTCCGCCTCGAGGGCGCCGTCCTTCTCGGCCCTCGCCATCTTATTATCACATGTCCACTCGTAAACCCAACTCCCCTCGGGGCCCGCCTTCCCCGCCATGTTGCCATTATCGTCCCAACTATAAGACGTAACCCCCGCCCCCGAGGATTCGGACAAAAGCCGGTCGTTGCCGTCATGGGCGTAAGTCGTCACCGCCCCGCCCGCGTTCATGGACTTCCTGTTCCCGAAGGCGTCGTAGTCGCTCTTGAAAAAGATGTCTCCACAATTTGCCATAAAAATTCTCACGTACAATTTAGTGACACTACTAAAAGTAAATTAAAATGACCTGCTCGCTATGCTCGCCCACATAGGCGAACAATGAATTACCTGTTTAGTCATAATTTATTATTGATGTTCTATAATATATTTTTTTATTTGAACGATTCCAGATATAAAATACTTTTCTTTTATTATTATTGTCATAGGCATAATGCCAGCATATTTGAATATTTGTATTGAATCGCCACGTGATAAGATTTGTGTGAGGCCATATTTCGTAGCTACTATGATGTATCTTTCCGTGATCCTCATCCGCGTAAAAGAAGATATTATTTAAGCCAATAAATGACTTGCCATCGTATTCGTAATACCTTATATTTTTTTTATATGTGGAGTACAGAGGATTATATCTGTACCATAATATAAGATTTTTATCAATCGTAGATATATTTTTATTAATTGATGTTTTCGCTTGAGTAATGCCGCATAAAATATCTATTGCGGTGTACAATGTAAATATAAATGTCAAAAACGCCGCGATATAGTATTTATATTTATAAATAGTCTTACCAATCCTCTCCAGTTTTATCAAGATATAGTCTATTCCAGTTATCAATTGATTTGAACTCTGTGTTTCCATCTTTTTTATTTACCTCCAATGTTCCAATCTTATCTGGTTTCTCATTATTCAGAAAATGAACTTTTTCATTGTCCGGCAGAGTGACTCCCCAGCCCTCAGTTAAAGAAAGGTCTTCAACAAGCGGCCCATAGCAGTATTTGTAACATGTAGCAATACAAGCATCCTGTATGCTAATCTCATCGCCTAATTGACTGCCATAATTATCATGCATATCTCGAGTGTAATCCATGTACCTTTCTTTAATATTGTATGCCGAGATATTCTCTCTATGATATCCGATTAAACAAAAACGTTCAGCAGTATATTCTGCTTCTATTTTGATAATATCTGGGTTTCGTAAGGCAATTGCACTTGCACCACCAGTCGCTTTATAAAGAGGACGCGCTGTAATATTATATTTTCTGGTGTCCTGCCAAGATTTGGCACAAGGTAGGGCCAAAAGGACTAATATGGTAAGAACTATTAATATAACTGCAAGTTTAATAAGATTAAAATAGCCTGATAAATCTGTAAATAAAATAGGATTATTGTTTACATATGAATATTTATGAAGAGAGGAAGACATGTAATACACGCCATAAAAAGGATCGAGAGAAGCGAACATCCCGTTCACCGGATCATACAACCTCGCCCTCAGATAGTAATACCCTATATTGAAATCGTAGGCCTCGCCGGTGAAGAGATGTGAGAATTCGGTAGTGCCGGTCCTGGCGAGGATTTGGCCGAAGGCGAGGTAGGTGACGGCGTCGGTGACGTCGCCGGCGATGGAGGTGAGGGCGCGGGTGGAGCCGAGGCCGTCGTAGTGGAAGAAGGAGACCGCGCCGGCGCGGGTCTGGCTGATGAGGTCGTCGCCGAAGGAGTAGGCGGCAAGCTCCGCGCCGGAGGCGTTTGTCTCGCGGGCCACCTGCGAGTAACCAGTGCGGTTGTTGTTGTCCACCAGGTAATTCACGCTCTCCCCCGGAGTCGTTTTCCTTATCCGCTCGCCCCTGTAATCGTAGGCGTACTCCGCCTCGAGGGCGCCGTCCTTCTCGGCCCTCTCCATCTTATTATCACATGTCCACTCGTAAACCCAACTCCCCTCGGGACCCGCCTTCCCCGCCATGTTCCCATTATCGTCCCAACTATAAGACGTAACCCCCGCACCCGAGGATTCGGACAAAAGCCGGTCGTTGCCGTCATGCGCGTAAGTCTACGGAAAGGATGGCTTTTAAAAGATTTTTCGGCCATGAAAGGGCTGGACAAGCGGCGACTTGGATTGGCGACGCGCGGCAAGGTTCGCCCTTCATGGACGGGGAAGAAATTTTCGGCTACGGCTACTCAAAGGGTAAATCCCTTCGGTCTTTTTTGCAGACCTCCATGAGCCGAACATCCCAAGTTTTCCAAAATGGGGAAGTCCACCTCTCGCTCCCTTGCCAGTTCCCTCGGGATAATCGTAAACTTATCTGGAAGGGACCTTTATGAAAGACGACTGGTACAAGGATTTTTTCGAGGGCGTGGCCCTGGATTTCTGGCGCCAGGCCATGCCTCCTCTTCAGACGGGGGTCGAGGCCGACTTTATCGTGGACGCGCTTTCGCCGCCCAAGGGGGGAAAGCTGCTGGACTGCCCCTGCGGCGACGGCCGGCACATGGCCAAGCTGGCCTCCCGCGGCTTCCGGGTCACGGGGGTGGACGTCTCGCGCTATTGCCTGGAGGCGGCCCGGGCCCGGCTCGAGGAGGCCGGGCTTTCGGACATGGCCGATCTTGTCCAGGCCGACATGACGGACATGGACGTGGGCGAAGGTTACGGCGGCGCCTATTGCATGGGCAACAGCTTCGGCTACCTGGACCGGGGCGCCATGGATCGCTTTCTCGGCGCGGTCAGCCGGTCCCTGTTGCCGGGGGCCGGGCTGATACTCGAGACGGCCATGGCGGCGGAGAGCTTCTTCCCCACCTTCCAGGAGCGCGACTTCATGAAGGTGGGCGACATAACCCTGCTCATGCGGCACGAGTACCACCCCGGCCAGAGCCGCCTGGACACGGAGTACACCTTCATCCGGGACGGCGAGGTCCAGGTCCGGGGCTCGCGCTACTGGATTTTCACCATGGGCGAGATAAAGAGGATGATCGGGAAGGCGGGCATGAAGATGGACGCCGTCTTCGGCGCCCCCGACAAAAGACCCTACCGCCTCGGCTCCCCCGCCGCCCTGATCGTGGCCAGGAAATGACGCGGGAGATAAAATGGAAGAGCAATATCAAGAGAATGGAAGCGGGGAAGATATTCCTCCCGTACACCCTCCAGCCTCGCGCGATGAGGAAGACCAATCCGGCGGTCCTCAATGGCTGATTGCCTTTGCGCGGACTATCTTCATCAATTTTCTGATGTTGGGAGGAGTTGTCCTGTTTCTGTCCTTCTTGCGTGAGTTTGGAATATTCACTTTTGGAGAACCGGGCGGAATGGGCAAGGCTGATTTTAAAGGAGGAGAAAATAATGGCGTATCGGAAAATCTTATTAAGGCCTGTTCACGTGACCATTTCATGTCTTTTTATCATCTTACTTATGCTATTCGCTGGGCCTTCATGCAGGATGATGTGCATGAAACCGGACAGGGATGGAATCTTTGAAGATACCGACTTCTCTCATCCTCTCCATAAGGCGGCCGCCCTTGGCCAAGTTGAGGAATGTAATAAAATCCTCGACCAGGGAGTTGACGTTAATTTATTGAACAAAGGCAAGCGGTCTCCTCTTCACATGGCCGCGATCACTGGCCGGCGGCAGGTGGCGGAATTGCTTATCGAGAGAGGAGCTGATATTGAAATGCAAAATCCATTCAAGGAGACGCCTCTTCAGTTAGCGGCGGAATACGGCAAACTTGATACCGTTAAGCTGCTCGTTGAAAAAGGCGCTAACCTTGAAGCGAGTAACTGGTTCGGAAGCACGGCCTTGCATAACTCCATTGGGAAAGGCCATGACGAAGTTGCTATTTTTCTGATCGAAAATGGCGCGGACATTAACGCGCTCAATAACGCCAAGCAAACGCCCCTGGCCAGGGCCGCTCTTTTCGACAGGCTGAAGATAGCTGAAGCGCTTATCGAGAAAGGCGCCAAGGTAAATACCATTGACGAATACGGCAAAACTCCCCTCCTTACCGCCAAAGACGGCGGAAAAGAAGAAATGGTCAAGTTGCTCAGAAAGCACGCGTTCAAATAGTAGGGCCATGAAAAAAGATGCACTCGGATTAGACCTTTATAATAGTCCCGGCTTTATTCGGATAGTCTCCAACATTCGACGTCCCGGTCTTCTCCCTCGCCCCCGCTTACGCCGTCCGCGCCGTAGCTTATTATCGAGTACATCCCATAAACGTCCGGGCTATGGTAGATATACTCGTTTCCCCATGGATCGAGAGGGATGCCCGCCAAATACCCATCGGGATTGTAATTTTTCGGCTCAGGGGGGATCGAAGGTTTTTCCACCAGCGCCTGCGGGCCCTGCTCCGTGGTGGGATAGGCGCCGTTGTCCTTGTGATACATTTCAAGGGCGGTCTTGAAATTGACGATTTGAGTTTTGGCGGCGTTTTGCTTTAATTTAATCCGATCGCACTGAAAAGGGGAAGGATAAATCCTGATACCGGAGAGTAAAAGGAGTAGCAGCAAAGCCAGAATTATCAAAATCGAACGAATGGCCCTTCGCTTTTTGTTTCCCTTTGTTTGAACGGTATCTTCCTTATCCTCTTTTCTTAACATGGTAATCCCCACCGCCGCGATTTGGAATCTTCAAATAAAAACCCTGGATGCTAATTAGATTCCCGTCTCGGGAGGTTGTTCCAGATAAAATCCAGAGCGCAACCGAGCCCTCATCAGGGTCATGTTTCCAAATAACCAATAACTGAACCACCAAGACGCGAAGTAGGCGAAGAAACAATAAAATATCTTTCACCTTTCGAGTTTAAAGACGTCATGATGAATATTTATCCACATTGTTTTGTAACGCCATGTATGCAAACGTCCGGGCCTATTTTTCCTGAAGGACCTGGAAACTTGACATGAGGGCGAGCTGATAAGTATGCTCGAAACGTTAAGACCCGGTACCAAGGCTTTCGTACTTGCCCATTAAAAGGACGTATTAAGAGAGGTAAAGCTGAATGAAAAGACGCGATTTTATCAAGGCCGGCGTGGTCGCCGCTCCTCTTTGCGCGGCGGCGCTTCCCGCCATGGCCAAAAAGCCGCTTCCAAATCACCTTCCCATCATCGACGAGCGGATGAAGCGGACCGATTACAAGCCCATTTATGAAGAGCGCGAGATAACCCGGCCGGTCGCCCTTTGCGACGGCGAGGGCAATCTCAACCCCGAGGCCGTGGGCTGGTCCCGCGTTCCCCTCCAGCGCTGCAACCTGAAGGGGCATTGGGGCCGCAAGAAGAAATGGAACTACTGGAGCTTCACCAGCGAGGAATTCAATTTCAACATCATCCTTTCCGACGACGACTACGTGGGCATCGGCGGCGGAAACATGCTGGACCTCACCAGGAACGGGCGCATAACCAGGGAGATCATCCGCATACCTTCCCCCAAAATGAACATGCCCGAGGAGGTGGAGAAGGACATATCCTTTCGCGCCGGCGGGACGTCCTTCTCGATGGTCCACGAGATGGGGGGCATTAGCACGGTTTTCCACTGCGCCTCCATGGAGGGCGAGGAGGTAAGCGCCGAGTTCTTTATCCACAAGCCGCCCGGCCACGAGAACGTAAACGTGGTGGTCCCCTGGACCAGCGACAGGTTCCAGTTCACCGCCAAGCAGTACGGGCTTCCCACCGAGGGCGCGATCAAGGTGGGAGCGCGGGAATATAAAATGGACCCCGACAAGTGCTTCGCCTCCCTCGACTTCGGCCGGGGCATGTGGCCGTACCGGGCCTACTGGAACTGGGCCGCGGGCACGGGCAAGCAGGGCGGCGACGTTCTGGGCGTCAACTTCGGCTCGAAGTGGACCACGGGGACGGGAAGCAACCAGAACGGCGTGGTGCTCAACTCGAGGCTGTATAAATTCCATGAGGACGTGGAATTCGAGTTCGACGCCAAGTCGCCACGGAAGCCGTGGAGGGTACACACGGTCCAATCAAACGACGTCGATATCACCCTGACCCCGCAATTCAACGAGAAGCGGCGCTTGAACCTGGGCCTGCTCAAGGCCTGCGGTAACATGGCCCTGGGAAGATGGTCGGGCAAGGTTAATCTGGACGGCCGAACCTATGAACTGAAAGACCTCATGGGCTGGGCCGAGGAGAACGTCTGGCGGTGGTGAATTAATGGCGGCGGGATGGCTCGCGGAAACGATATCGGATTGTCGCCTTGGGCATATATAATATATCATGGCCATATGGTACACGGCGGCATTAAGGATGATGGGCGCTTGAACCTTGCCCTGGCGGCTTTGACGTTCGTATTGGCCGCTACCTTAAGGCTGATCGGCCTGCGACAGGGTCTTTGGCTCGATGAAATCATGTCCGTGCGGGAGTATTTCCACGCGCCCTGGATCGTCCTTGTAACGCGCGTGCCCACGCCCAACCATCACCCGCTTTACTCGCTTATGGCCAAGCCGTGCATTTTACTTTTAGGCGAAAAGGAATGGACCGTGAGGTTGCCGGCATTTGTCCTGGGGTCCTTGACGCCGCCTCTACTTTATCTTCGAGGAAGGACAACCTGGAACTCATTAAGGCGTCATGCCAATAAACTAAGACCTTTCAATCCTTTGAAAGCGATCAAAACGACGTGCATGTCTTCAGATGCCCATGATATTATGTGGCCATGACCACCCGCGTGATCTTTTAATGTCTCATTTATAGGTTGGCCTGTCCGGTTTTGGGGTACGGGGACAGTATACGGGGGGGTACGGGGACAGTATACGTATCTCGCCTGCATAGCGGGGCGGGGAGTCGATTATAAATATTCCATCAATTTCCATTTTAGATATCCCAGATTATTTTCAATCATTAGGTACACTGTCCTCAGATATTCCCAGATATCAGATATTTCAAGAGTCTTTTAGGGCTTAGCGGGTTTCATCTTGAGCCTCGCCGAGGCGTTCGGAGACTCTTGGTTTCGGTAGCTGGAGGGAGGGGACATTTTGTTGAATGAATGACTCCAGCGCTTTTGCCGTTATTTTATGAGCGATCGGCGACGGGTGGGGGTCGTCAGGAGACACTATAAGAACTGACCTTGATTGGGGCCTGTACACCGGATAGAGGTCCAGTACCAGGAAGCCTAATGAACTGGCCGTGGTTGCGACCCGGTCATGGAGTTCAAGATATGGATACTCCGGCCATTCCTCGTTCCCCAGGTCAGGAAAAATCATGACAATAACGGGTACCTCCCGCTTACGCGCCCATAATTCGAGCCTCATCATGGCTCGATTGACTGACAACCAGCTTCGGGCGTCGTTATGCAAGTACAAGCAATAGTCGTTTCCCCCTTTCCTCCAAACTTGATACTTCCATTCGGCCAGGCGTAAAAGCCTTAAAAGATGGGACCGTTGCCAGATTCGGTCCGGTTGGTAAAAGGCCTTAAGGGGCTGCAATGGGTCCAACTCGGGATCGTTAAGACAATAACCGAGGACGATAAGATCGGGTTCCATCAATGCCCCTCGATGAAGAAACAGGTTTACCTCGTCCTGGGTGTTATAACCGCTCACCGCCAGATTGAGGACCTGATATTTTCCGGGCGCCGATCGCTCGAAGAGTTTTTGCAGCTCCGCTTCGAAGGTTTGTTCCTGGTTCACGCCCCATCCGAAGGAAATGGAGTCTCCAAGCACCTCAATCCTCCGTACCCCGGCGGGCTTGGCCAACGTGATGGGGGGAGATCGCATGGCCAGATCGTTGGTGACGATGTGCCAGCCAAAAACGACAATGTCTACATTCGGTCGCAGTTCGTAATACAAGCCGGGAATTGAAGAAGCTTGATGCAGGCCTTGATTCCAACCCTTGTTGCCCAGGACGTCATATCCTGGGTCCCACAACGCGGGCTGGCCTAACGCTCGCAGAACTATTTCGGCCAAGAGGAGAGCGAAAAACATCGATGACGTTGCCGCCAAAATTTTCCGGCGCGCTCGAGGCCGCGGGGAGAGGGAGGGAGAGTCCTGGTTTACGGCATACTCGGAGTGGACCTTTCTATTCATAAGCTCCTTGGTGTTTCTCATTATAGCACGCGCGGGTCCAACTTAAAATTAAATCTGGAGATAAATCTGGAGACATACTTAATTATTGATATACATCTTCCCCTGTGCCAAAATTTTGTCATGGTCAGGATGGCAAGAGCCGTTGTTCCTCGCGCGCCCCACCACGTTAATTAGCGGGGCAACGGGAGGCAGCAAACCTTTTCGGTTAGACAAGGTACCCTATAATTTGGAGGACTTTTTGAATCTGTCCGTAATTGGCTCCGAGGTCTCGCGAATAAAAACGAGCGAGCGCACCGAGCGCCCCCTCTGGGAAAAGGACTTTGTGCGGGACTCGAGACCGCCCTCGGCCGCCGCCTCGCCCCCCAAAAGCCGGGCCGGCCTTAAGCCCGAAAAGAAGTGAGTTAAGTATGGATGTCCCCAGATCAACGCCCCCCAGGGTCTGTTGAACGGGAAGCCTTCGGAGTTTATCGCTTTGGATGCCTCCGGCAGAGAATAGAAAAGGGGCGAAGCTTATAGCCCCGCCCTGACGTCTGGCAGCCCGCGCGGCGCTCAGGTCGCTCTCCAGCGTTGCCCTATCCTCCGGGCGAACAAGGATAAGGTATCATGAAATAACCGCCTAACAAAACCCGAAAATGGGGAGCCTCCCTCTCCCCTTGACTTTACTTATCATGGATGTCCCCAGATCTCCCTCTAATAATATTGAAAACTATATCCGATTATTTAAACGTTCCTTAATCTGATTATTTTATAGCGGGTCATCGTTGTTCCTTACCTCTCGATTCCCGCGGCGGCGGCCATGACGTCGAAGATCATGGAGTTATCGAGAAGGGTCGTGCCGGAGTGCCACGAACCCTGACGGAGGATGAATCCTCTCGATCCGGGCCCGGTGGCGTATACCATAACCAGTTCGTTCGTATGGGAGCCGGGGCCGTAAGTGACCTCGCCGTCGGGATAGGACGATCCGGCCTGAGCGGGTAGGTCTCCCCTGCCCAGGACGGGAGCGTCGGTCAGGCGCATGAGACCGTTGCCGTGGTCCGAGGTGACGATGACCAGGGTGTTCAGGCGGGTAACGCCGTCTCCGGGCCGGTCGATAAAGTCCATGGCCGCGGATACGGCCCGGTCCAGGTCCCAGACGCACCCTATCATGCGGGCGTAGTCCCGGTTGTGGTTGGCCCAGTCCAGGTCTCCCTGCTCCGCCATGAGGAAGAAGCCGTCCTCATCGCGGCTGAGAATTACCAGGGCCGCCTCGACCGCCTCGGCCAGGGAGGGATTTTCCATCTGGACTGAGAACCCCGGCGAGCCGGGGGCGTCCACCGGCGCCGGCGATTCAAAGTTCCCTCCCGCCCCGCCGAAGATACCGAACAGTTTCTTGTCCGGGCCCAGTCCATAGGCGCGGTCAAGCAGGGCCGAACCGCCGTCCACCGACGAGGTCCTTTCGACCAGTTCGTACTCGGTTGAAGAACGGAGGGCCGTTAGCTGGTCCAAGGAAACGTATCCGCCCGTCCAGTCCGGATGTCCGCCCCCGATGACTACCTCGGGCCGGGTGGCATGGATGATCTCGTCGCCTATCTCGAGGTAGTTGCCTCGATTCACGTTATGGCTGACGAAGGCCGCGGGGGTGGCGTGGGTTAAGGGAACGGTCGAGACCACGCCGATGGCCGCGCCCCATTTCGCCCGCATAAGCTCGGCGATGGTTATCAGTTCGCCTCCCGCGGGGTCCCCTCTCAGCCAGGACACGTTGCCGCCGTCGGTCTTATGGCCCGTGGACATGGCGGTGGCGGCGGCGGCCGAGTCGGTGGCCGCCCCGGTAAGATATTCCGCCAGACCGGACTTGTCCAGGGGCCATGGCGCCAGCCCTCCCAGCGCCGGATCGTAGCCCGTAAACGGGTCGAATGTCGCCTCGTTGTAGGGCGGCCGGCTGAAAGCTCCCGCCAAGGCGTTATAGGTATCGACGTCCCAGGTGGCCGCGCAGCCCCGGCAAGGGAAGGAGTGCCAGGTCAGAGAGTAGTCTTCGCCATGAAGATAGCGGCTACCGGCTATCTCGTGGACAAGATGCATTCCGTCGCCAATGAAAAGGATGACGTTTCTGGTCCTCGAGCGGGCCAGGCCGCGGGAGGATGACTGGTCCTGAAAGCGGACCTCACATCCGCTAGAGGCCAGAGCAGCCGCGAATAAGACAAGGACCGAGACCCCGCTCAGGATTTTTTTCCCCATTCATTTTTCTCCAATGAAGACGATACAAGATGAAACCATTTTCAAATACTCCGCTCGGACCGACTAGCCACCCGATTCTTAGGATATCACGAATAAAACTCGGCGCTCCTATTTCTGGGATGATCGGCGCCAGGACGGGGACGTCCCTCGGTTCATCCAGCAATCCGACCAGTCTTTGAACCGCCGAGAGAAGCGGTAAGGTCACCGCGCCCGTCACCATTCCGGCGCTGGACGGCTGTAACCGGGGCTGTGGAAGGTTCAGTACTCAATACCCCGGGTAGTGCCTCTATGTATACCCCCTCCTCATGTTTGTCGATTGGTTTTCTTGACACGAGGCGGATTTATTGGTAATCTCGTTATGCTTTCAAGAGCATAACGAAAGGGCCATGAAAATTCAGTCAATATAAGCTCCTCGGCCGGAGGCCCGGCGAGGATATAACCATGGAGGTCAGTCATGAGTGAAGCCGCTAAATTGGCCGAGTATCGCGAGTATAAAGTCATCGACCCCGCGACGGGGAAGGAGATCGCGTCGTATCCGCTGATGGACGCAGGGCAAGTGGACGAGAAAGTGGCGTCCGCCAGGAAGGCCTTCCCCTCCTGGAGCCAAACCAGCTTCAAGGAGCGCTCGAAAATAATGCTCGAGGCTTCCTCCTATCTGGCGGAAAACGCGGGCCGCTACGCTGACGATATCGCGGCCGAAAACGGCAAGACGCGCTTCGACGCCCTCCTGGCCGACGTCTACGCCACGGCCGACCTCATGAAGTACGTGGCCAAGAACGCCGAGAAATTCCTCCGCCCCGTCAGGGTCTCCGCCGGCCTGGCCCTGCCTTTCCGCAAGGCCTATTTCCGCTACGAGCCCAAGGGCGTCATCGGGATCATCTCGCCCTGGAACTACCCGTTCAACCTCTCGGCCGGGCCCGCGGTCCAGGCCATCATGGCGGGGAACTCGGTCGTGCTCAAGCCGTCCTCCCAGACCACCAGGAGCGGGATCATCACCAAGGAGATACTCGGCCGGGCGGGCCTTCCAGAGGGAGTCATCGAGGTGGTAACGGGAAGCGGCTCGGTATCGGGCCAGGCCCTTATCGAGCATGACGACCTGGACATGCTCTATTTCACGGGCTCGACCCAGGTGGGGCGCGAGATATACATCAAGGCCGCCGAGCGCATTATCCCCGCCGTGATGGAACTGGGAGGAAACGACGTGGCCATCGTGACCAAAAACGCCGATCTCGAGCGGGCCGCCAACTGCCTGGCCTGGTCGTCCTTTACCAACTGCGGCCAGACCTGCATCTCCACCGAGCTCATCCTGGTCCAGCGCGAGGTTTACGACAAGTTCGTCGAGAAGTACACCCAGGTCGTAAGCGCCATCAACCTGGGCAAGGAGGCGGGCGAGATCGGGGCCATGACCATGTCGTCCCAATTGAAGATCGTGGAGGACCAGCTCGAGGACGCCAGGCAAAAGGGCGCGAGAATCCTGACCGGCGGCAAGAAGCCGGAGGGACCGGGCCTTTTTTACCCGCCCACCGTCATCGTCGACGCCAAGCCGGACATGAAGCTCATGAAGGAGGAAACCTTCGGGCCCCTCAAGCCCATCGTCGCCTTCGATAACATCGACGAGGCCATCGAAATGGCCAACGACTCCGAGTACGGTCTCTCGGGATCGGTCTTCACCAAGGACCTCGAGGAGGGCAGAAAGATCGCCTACCGTATCAAAACCGGCTCGGTCAATATTAACGACTCCATGATGACCCCCGCCATCCCGGCCCTGCCCTTCGGCGGCGTGAAGAAGTCGGGCATCGGCAGGAACCACGGCCGCCAGGGCATGAGGAACTTCTCCGATATCAAGTCCGTCACCGAGTATAGCGGCGGCGTCAAAAGGGAACTCTTCTGGTACCCCATCCCGCCCGGCGCCGACAAGCTCATCGAGAAAGTCCTCGTGATCCTCTACTCTAATAAAATCTCCGCCAAGGTCTCGGCGGCGTTGTCGTCAATCGGGCTGGCGGGGAAGTTGTATAGGAAGATGTGAGGGAAGCCCCAGGTAACGCGCGCGGGTACCGCGAGAAAGAATCGTTTTTTGAGCCGCCGCGGGAATCGAGAGGTAAGGAACAACGATGACCCGCTAAAAAAAATTGATAAAGGCAAGCCCTGATAAGCGGAAATATAAAAAAGAAATCTTCCGGCGCGTCTCTGATTGTCTTTTCAAAAATATTGGCCTTTATGGCCGATCCTCGATCAAAATTTTTCAGTTCCATGTATATTTTAATATACAAGCGGTCAAATGAAGGGGGAAGCTTTTCTAAAGCAATCCCCTCTTTCAAATCGTGTTATTATCTATAGTGGCTCACGCTTTTGCCGGCGTGGAGCGGGCGGCCCAAATGAACAAGAGGAAAAAGGTCCTTCTGTCACTATTAATCCTTTTCTTGGCGCTATCATTTTGCCAGAGGCGAGAGCTTTATGATTTTTTCGCTGGTTGGGAAGAAAACCTGGAGTTTGCGGCCGACCGGTATTATCACATCCGGACCAGCCGCATGGATTTCATGGGCATTCATTACGTGGCCTCGCGAGGACAGGCCGAGGCCGCCAAAAGGATACTGGAGAAAAATCCCGGGGCGGCCGACTCCAGGGATTATCGAGGCCGGACCCCAATCTTCAAGGCGGTAAAAAGGGGAAGCTACAAGACCCTGGAAGTGCTTCTTTCAGGCGGGGCCGACGTGGCCGCCCGGGACTACCTGGGCAAGACCTGCATGGACGTCCTGGCCGAAAGCTCTCCCGCCATGTCCGCCCATCGGCGCGAGCTGGTCGAATCCGAGTTGTCCCAGTGGCGACACCGGCGCGCCTCCGCCGAATACGCCGAGCTTAAGAAAATAATAATAGCGGGAGACTTGAAACGCCTTCGCTACTCCTGGAAAAAAATACCCCCCGAGATTGGCGAGATAATAGTCCAAAAGGACAACGAGCGGACGCCAAGTCTTTTAAAGGTGGCGGCGGAAAAAGGCGACGCCGATATATGTCTTTTCCTTGTCTCCCTGGGCCAGGACCCTTATCGCGCCGATTCCCGCTCTCCATCCGCTCTCTCCCGCGCCGCGAAAAACGGCCACGTCGAGGCGGTCGAGGCTTTGTTGACCAACCGCCCGAGCCTCCGAAATGAGGACGCTCCCGCCAACGACCCGGTCATGGCCGCGCTTAAAGCCGGACGTCCAGAGGTGGTAAAGACGCTTATCCGGCGCGGGGCCGACTATTCGGCCGTGGATGAAAAAGGGCGTTCCATACTCCACCTGGCGGTCGAAAGCGGCATGGACGACCTGGCCGGGTTTCTGGCCCTCAAGTCTCGTTTGGCGAATAAAAAGGACAAAGGCGGTTTGACTCCCCTTTTTTACGCTCTGTTCGCGGGCAAGGTCGAACTGGCCAGGACCATGATAGACAACCGGGCCGACCTCGGCTTGTGCGACGGCGAGATGCTTCTCATCCACGCGGCCCAAAAGGGAGACCTTAAGACGGCCTCTTTCCTTCTGGACCATGAGGATGGAAATTACATGGATATCGACGGCCAAAGCTCGCTTGGAAAAACCGCCCTCTTCGCCGCGGCCGAAAAAGGCGAGGAAAAGGTCGTCGATTTCCTGTTAAGCCGAGGCTCCCTGGCCGATGCTCGCAACGAGCGGGATGGCATGACGGCCCTGCATGAGGCCGCCTCGCTCAATTACCTGGGGGTCGTCAAGGTCCTGCTGGACAAGGGCGCCGACGTGAACGCCCTGGATGACAAGGCCTACTCTCCATTGCATTACGCCGCCGCCAACGGGCGGCTGGAGACCATCGAGGAGTTAGCCCGGCGCGGGGCGCGACTGGATGGAAGTTCCCACGGGCCCGCTCAGCCGCCTCCCCTGGCTTTCGCCGTGTCTTCCGGCATGGCCGAGGCCGTGACTTTGCTTCTCGATCTTGGCGCCGGGGCCGTGAACGCCCGGCTCGACTCGGAGCCAGGCGGCGAGGACCAGGCGAAATTATCGAACGCCTCTCTACTTCACCTGGCGGTTGGCCGCCGCGACAAGGACATAGCCCGGACCCTGATCGAGCATGGGGCCGACCCTAACGCCGGAGATTGCCGCGCCGAGTTCATGGGTAATTCCCACGAGGATATAACGCCCCTTCAACTGGCCTTGCTTGCCGAGCGCGAAATATCCATCGACATGCTCGAGACCCTTCTAGAGGGGGGAGACGGCCTCGAGAAGACGGACTCCCTGGGCCGAACCGCTCTGATGTACGCCGCGTACGGAGGATCAAAGGACGCGATCGAGTTTCTCCTTGAAAGAGGCGCCGATCCCGACGCCAGGGACCGGGATGGAAGGACGGCCCTGCATTGGTTCGCCATGGGTCCGCACAGATACTGGTGGAGAGGCAATACCGACCTGGAAGCGGCGAAAGTCCTTCTTGCCTCGCCGGCCGAGATTAACGCCCCGGATAATGACGGGAATTTGGCGCTTCACCTGGCGGCAAACAAGGGAGACTCTTCTCTAATCGGGATTCTTTGCGAACATGGCGCCAACCCGAACCTAAGAAATATAAAAGGTCTCAACTCGATACACCAATTGTCCGGCGTCGACCGCCGCATATTTGGTGAATGCTTGGAAGCGCTGGTCGCCGGAGGAGGAGACGTGGACGCCAGGTTCCCCGACGGTGAAACCTTCCTTCTCAAGGCCGCGAAAATGAGAAATCACTTGGCCATCGAAGAACTGCTGAAAGCGGGAGCGGACGTTAGGCTTAAGGTGAGGAGCTTTGTCATCGATGACGTCGAATTTAAGGAATCCACATTTCTTCATCTCGCCGCCGCCCAATATGACCCAAGGCTTACAAGCGCCCTTTTAAAGACGGATGCCGACGTGAACGCGCCGGATAAAGACGGCAAAACTCCATTGCATTGGATGGTCCCCACCCTGGAAGATTATCAATCCGACAACTATTTGGCCGAGTACCCGTCTCTCGCGGCTCTCCTTGAAAGAGGCGCCGATCCCCGCCGCAAGGATAACGCGGGCAAATCCCCTCTCGACCTCGCCCGAGAACTCGGCAACCGCGGCCTGATTACCGCGCTGGAGGAATCGCGCGGGGAGAATGAATGAATTGCTTTGAGAGCCGCGGCGGCCGATCGGTTTTTTTACCTTCTCATTTTCGCGATAGCGCGATTGACGTCATTGCCTTTGCTCGGCCGTGACAGGCATGAATATGACCCTGTATTCCTCTATTTTACAATCCATCGAATTCACGGGAACGATCATTATTCCCTTTATGGACTTCATGGCTATCTAATCCGGATAGTTGGCAACTGGAATAATTATCTTCTTTTATTTAAATGCCGTTCATAAGTAACTTTATTTAAAAGCATTTTTACAATATCTTTTATCTTTTTTCCCGCGAGAGCAATATTTGCGCCTTTCACTGGCAAAAAAATTAAAATCGTGTTACCGTAAATAGATCGATTAACCTCAGGAGTGGAAATTATGCGCTATATCATTCCAGTTTCGCTGGTTGTTATTTTTCTTTTAGCCCCGTCAGTCTTAATAAAGGCGCGGGATATAGACGCGCCGGCAATTTCCGCGGGAGATACCGTTTCAAAAATTGACGGAACAGCCACTGAAAACCAGCCATCGAAAGCGGGTACGGTAAAAGATGACGGTGATGCAAATCGCAAGTCTGAAAATATAATTCCACCTAAAACCGATGAAGCACAAACCAGCGACCTTGTGCCCCGCTTGATGGGCCTTATGGAGGCGGGTATCGACTGGGTCCTCTGGCTGCTCTTTGGACTTGGCGCCATATGTCTTTTTCTTTTTATCGAGCGGACAATCTATTTCCTTATATACGCCGGCGGAGTCGCGAGAGCGCGGGAGACTCTTTGCGAGCATCTTTCCCAGGGAGACTTGAAAAGGGCTCACGACTATTTCAAGGGCCGCCGGGAGATAGCGGCGAGGATAATCACTGAAGCCATTTCCAACGGCGGATGCGCTCCCGAGGCGGTGGCGGAAATGATAGACGGCCGGCTGATAGTGGAGCGGCAACGCCTGGAGCGCGGCTTAAGCGTGGTGGGGACCATAGGTTCCAACGCGCCCTTTATCGGCCTTTTTGGGACGGTTCTTGGCATCATAAAAGCTTTCCATGATTTGTCCATCGCTCAGCAGGCTGGACCGGCGGTGGTGATGTCCGGAATCTCCGAGGCCCTGGTCGCCACCGCCATTGGGCTTTTGGTGGCCATCCCGGCGGTAGTGGTCTTCAACGTCTTCAAGGCCCGCTCGCGATCAGTTATCGCGGGAGCGGAATCGGTTTTCAAACTCTACCTTAGTCATCAGTTGAATATCTGCCTCGGCGGGATGGAGAAATATTCTTCTCACCAGCCTCAACTCGAGGGCGGCGCGTTCGAATCGGAGTCGCTTCATGAAATCTAAGTGGGATGATGAGGAGGTTATAGCCGACATCAACGTCACTCCTCTCGTTGATATCATGCTCGTGCTATTAATTATCTTCATGGTAACCACGACTTTTATGCTGTCGCCGTCGATACCCGTTGAACTTCCCAGGGCCATGTCCGCCGAGGACCCGCCGGCGCGGGCCTTCGCCCTGGTCCTGGACAAGGACGGGACCCTGTATCTTAACGGCAACGAGACTTCTTTCAAGGAGGCCTCGGCCGAGTTACAAAGAGCTCTGGATCGGGACCCCAAGATGCAGGCGATAATCGCGGCGGACGGCTCCGTCGATTATCAGAGCGTTATCAGTCTGATCGACCTGGTAAAGTCATCCGGCGTCAAGGACTTCGCCCTTAACGTGCAAAAAGAGTAAACCATGGAACGAAGGTTAATTATAAGGGGCGCAAGTCGGTCGAGTCGGGCGGCAAACGGCCTTCGAGGCGAGCCGCTCAGATATTCATGGAAGGAAGAAAGATATCTCGCTTTGCGCGCTTTCGCGCTTGTCTTAGCGGTGACGGTCATCCTGGCCGGCGCTCGTGGTCTCTCCAAGGCTTCAACGTCGCCCTCCAGGCGCGACGCGTCATATCTGGTGAAGATTACCGATCGGAAAATCGACTTTCCCTCCGCGAAGCCGCCACCCGCTCCAGACCCGATCAAGCCCGAGGTAATCCCCGAGCAACCGGCCCCCAAGCCGCCGCCGAAGGCCGTCAGGAAGAGGAAACCCAGACGAAGCGCCAAGGAGGCGGCGATAAAATCGAGGCCTCGGACTCACAAGTCCGCCGATGAACCATCGGACAATCCCCCAAAAGAAGTATTCGGCGTGGACGCAAACTCGGTGGTAAAGGGAGGCGGCCAATCCACTCCCGTGGGCAATACCTTAATGAAGGAACCCGAGAGGGAATTTACGCCCCCTTGGAAGGTCAAGAGCGTCTACAATCCTCCCGAGGTGGATAAGGCCCCCCGATATAAAAAGGTGATCAAGCCCTCCTATCCGCGACCCGCCAGAATTCAAGGCGTGGAGGGAGTCGTAAAGATCAGCCTGGTCGTGGATGAAAATGGGAACCCGACTAGAATCAGAGTCACGAAAGGAATAGGCCACGGCTGCGACGAGGCCGCCCTTCGAGCGGTGGGGAATTATCGGTTCTATCCCGGTATTATCGACGGCCGGCCGGTCAAGGTCAGGGTCGTCGTCCCTGTGAGGTTTAGCCTCAATGATTGAGCGCGGCCTGACGGCGGCTTACTTCCAGAGCTTGCGCAAAAAACGCGCTCTTTTGCTCGTCCTGATTCTGTTGATTCTGATTGTGGCCGTGTACGCCATAGTCCAGGGGGCCTATGAGATTTCGATAAAGGAAGTCCTGCTGGCCCTGACCGGACAATCCGAGGGACCAAATCGCGTGGTAGTGACCAGCATCCGCCTCCCGCGGGTCGCCGCTTCCATTGTCTGCGGAGTCTGTCTCTCCCTTTCGGGCTTGTGTTTGCAGTCGGTGCTGAAAAACCCTCTTGCCTCGCCCATGACCCTGGGTATAAACCATGGCGCCGCTTGCGGAGCGGCTTTGTCCATTGTCTTTTTCGGCTCCCGGGTATTTTCGACTACGGCCTTTGCCTTCATTGGCGCCATGTCGGCGACCATGGTCATTCTCGTTCTGGGCAGGCTCAAACGCCTGTCGGCCGAGGCCATTATTTTAGCCGGCGTGGCCATGTCGTCGTTTTTCCTGTCGGCCACCACTCTGATTCAATACCTGGCCTCGGAGACCGAGCTGGCCATGGTGGTTTTCTGGACCTTTGGCGACGTTGCGCGCTCGAGTTGGAAAGAGATCGGCCTTACGGCCGTTGCCGCTTTTCCCGCCCTGGTCTTGCTTTATATTTTCAGATGGGACCTTAACTCCATGGCCTCGGGGGAGGAGACCGCCAAGGGACTGGGGGTCAACGTTGAACGACTGAGGCTGGGGGGTTTAATCGGAGCCGCCCTGGTGGCGGCCCTGGCCACCGCTTTTCACGGGAACATCAACTTCCTCGGGCTGATCGCCCCCCATATCGCCAAGCGGATGGTCGGCGAGGACCACGGAATTCTGATTCCGGTCACGGTGGCGGTCGGGGCGCTGCTCATGCTCACCGCCGACACGGCGGGCAAGGCGGTGGTCGGGTCGGGCGCCCTGCCCGTGGGCGTGATCACCTCTTTTCTGGGCGCTCCCATGTTTATATACCTCCTGGTGAAGGGGTACAAATGAGGCTTTCGGTTGAGGACCTTCGATTTTCCTACTTCAGCGAGACCACGCTGGAGAACGTGAGCTTCACTCTTCATGAAGGCGAGATCATGAGCATCCTCGGGGTGAACGGGGCGGGGAAATCCACCCTGCTCAAGTGCGTGAACAGGATACTCAAGCCGAAGGGCGGCTCCGTCCTGGTCGACGGCGAGGACGTTCTGAAATTAGGCCGCAGGCGGACGGCCCGGAGAATAGGGTACGTGCCTCAAAACTGCTCCGAAACGGGCCTCACCGTTTTCGAGACGGTACTCATGGGCAGAAGGCCTCACGTCCAGTGGGCCATGACCGACAACGACTATCGCCTGGTTGAAGAGACCATGCAAAGGATCGGCATCGAGCACCTGGCCATGCGGCCGGTCCATGAACTCAGCGGCGGGGAGGCGCAAAAGGTCGCTATTGCCCGGGCCCTGGCCCAGTCTCCCCGGCTGCTTCTGCTGGACGAACCCACCAGCAGCCTGGACCTGAAAAATCAGCTCGAGGTGATGGAGCTTATCCGATCGATTGTGGCCGGACGAGGATTGTCGGCCTTGGTCGCGATTCACGATATCAACATGGCCCTGCGCTTTACGGATAAATTCCTCTTCTTAAAGGACCGCGAGATTTTCGCCATCGCCGACAAGAACCGGCTGAGCGCGGAGATTATCAGCGAGGTTTACGGAGTAAAGGTGTCGCTGGAGGAGTTCGGCGGTAACGCCATCCTTGTCCCGCTGTGAATTCAAGGAGATGAAAATGAAGAAAATCGCTCGCTTGTCGTTCCTGATGGTTTTATTAACGAGCTTCGCGGCCTTTGGCTCGGGCGAGAAAACCGTGACGGTCACCGACATGGCCGGCCGGGAGGTCACGGCCCCCTTTGATCCCGCGAGAATCGCGTGCATCAGTCCGGGAACGCTCAGGCTTATCGTATACCTCCAGGCGGAACAAAAGGTCGTGGGCGTGGAGGAGATGGAGAAGATGACTTCACGGGGTCGGCCATACTGGATCGCCCATCCCGAGCTGGCCGAGCTGCCTCGATGCGGACCGGGAGGTCCCTCGAGCATCAACAAAAAGCCGGACCTGGAAGCCTTGCTTTCCGTCAAGCCCCAGGTGATTTTCGTAACCTACATGGACGCGGCAATGGCCGACGAGGTGGAGAAGACTATCGGCGTGCCGGTGGTGGTGTTGAGCTACGGGTCCTTTGCGACTTTCGATGAAACGGTTTACGACGCCCTGCGCGTGGCGGGCAAGGTCCTGAATCGGGAAAAGCGGGCCGACGAAGTGGTGGCCTACATCGAGTCGCTGCGAAGGGACCTGGCCAAAAGGACCAGCGGGCCGGCCGATGCGGATAAGCCGTCCGTGTACGTGGGCGGCATTGGCCATCGCGGGGCTTATGGACTTGAAAGCACGGAGTCGAGCTACATTCCCTTCGATTGGGTGGGAGCCGACAACGCGGCGGAAAAAGCCGAGGCCGCGGCCGGGAGCCACGTGTTCATGGACAAGGAAACCCTTCTGAAACTCGACCCGGACGTAATCTTTATCGACGGCGGGGGCCTGGTCCTGACCAGGAAGGACTATAATAAAAAGCCGGAATTCTACAACGCCTTGAAGGCCTTTCAAAACGGGCGGGTATACACGCTTTTGCCTTTCAATTACTACACCACCAATATAGGGACCGCCATGGCCGACGCCTACGCGATCGGCATGATCCTTTATCCAGACCGGTTCGAAGACGTGGACGTGGAAAAAAAGGCCGATGAAATATACGGCTTCCTTGTCGGGTCCCCAGTATACGGGCGGATGAAAGAGGACTTCGGGCCCATTGGGAGCAAGCCGACCTTTTTGAAATAAAAAGAGACCGCCGTCCGTTACGTTGCGTATCGATTTTTGATTCCGAACCATGTCCCGAATTATTCATTGACAAGCGCGCGGTCGCGTGCTATTTTATTTAAATTCGTAACAAGCCATTCGGCCTGACAATTCAGATGTATGGAGGGTAACGATGAAGAAGTTTTTTAAGATTGCCGCGATAATCATCACATTGATCCCCTGCTCCCCGGTCCTGGCCGGGGAACCGCAAGAAGATGGAGAGCAAAACGCCGGCGATGAATACGCCATGGAGGAGGTCGTGGTCAGCGGCGAAAAAATCGTCATTCCCACCAAGCAGACCGACGACACCGTCTATACCGGAGCCGAGGTCACCAAAGAGGGGATAAAGGCGCGGGGCCAGGGGGCCTGTGTCAGCGTTTACAACGCGGTGGACATCCTGCCCGGAGTAGTGGCGGAAAGCACGGACCCCTATGGACTGGCGGCGGAGCAAAGCCAGATTCGCACCCGCGGGGTCCGGGGTTACCTGGGATCGATGACGGTGGAGGGCGTGCCCAATTACGGCGGCAACCCCATGGGACCCAGGGACTATATCTACGACATGGAAAACATGGACGGTATCGCCGTGTACAAGGGAGCGGTCCCCGGAGACCTCGGCATCGGCGTGGGCGCGCGGGGAGGCGCGATCGAACTCAGGCCCCGCTGGCCGGAGGAGGAGTTCGGAGTCGATCTGTCCCAGTCCTTTGCCGAGAACAAGTACACCCGCTCGTTCGTCAGGATGGACTCGGGCGAACTGCCCGGCGTGAATACCGCCCTGGCGGGGTCCTACTCTTTCAGCCAGACGGACAAGTGGAAGGGACCGGGAGAGATCGGTCCTCGCAACAACGCCTCTTTCATGCTCAGCCAGCCGTTGGGCGATCAAGACGTCATCAAGCTCTGGTACAACTACAACTACCTCAAACAGGACCTGTACCGCCCGCTTACCTACGATGAGGTCGAGGACCTGCACGGCAATTATAACCTTGATTATAACGATGAATTGACGGGGACCAAGGCGGACGACCTTTATTATTACGAGTACAACCGCGGCAAGTACGCCAACCAGGACGTGATGGCGGTGGTACCCATATCTTTTTCCGATTCATTTCGCCTGACCTTCAAGCCCTACTACTCGGAGGAGGACTCGGAAATTTCCCAGGGAGTGGCTTCCATGGGCGGGAGCGTGCAGGTACGGACCAGGGAGATCGAGCGTTACGGCGTGATTTCCCAGTTGGACTGGAAGCTGCAAAGCATGACCATTGGCCTGGGTTACTTTTTCGAGTCATCGGACATGGAAATCGCCAACCAGTTTTACGACCCCGTCACCCTGGCTTTCAAGGGTTACGGAATGTACATGGAAAACGAATCTCCGGGACTGGTGAACAGCCCGTATATAAAGCTGGCCGGCGGCCATGACAAACTGGACTGGCAGGCTGGTCTCAAGTACTTCCACTACCGGGACCCGGAAAGCCAGGGCTACATTTCTCCCCCTCCCGATTATGTCCTGGTCAAGGCCGATGACCTGGTGAGGGAGGAAAAGGTGTACGAGGCTTACCTGCCCACCCTGGGCGTAAGCTATCACCTAAGCGACTCGGCGGAGGTCTACGCCAGTTACGGCAGGAATCACATCAGGCCCTACGCTTACATGCCGCTGATCAATCTGTACAACCAGAATAGGACCACGTTCCAGAACGCGGGCATTACCCTTGATGAACTGTTCGACAACTACGACATGGAAATATCGGACTCCTACGAGGTGGGGGCCCGTTTCCACGACGAGCGGATGGACCTGTCCGGGTCCTTGTTTTACGCCACGCACGATAACCTCATCACCCCGGTTTACGATCCCCGGGTGGACCTGACCTATAATCAGTTCGTGGGCGAGGCCGCGGGTTACGGCGTCGAGCTGGTCACGAACTTCTATCCGATCGATAATTTGACCATCTTTGTCAACCCCGCCTACACCTCTCTGACTTATGACGAGGACATCTCTTACCAGGGCCAGACCCTGGAGGTCAAGGGGAGCCAGGTCGTTGACACTCCGGAGTGGACGGTCAAGGGCGGCGCGATAGTTTCCCATGACGGCTTCGAGTTCGTATCGCGTCTTAGGTATATTGGAGACAGGTACGCCGACGTGGAGCACGAGGAAAAAATCGACGGATATTTCGTAACCGATCTGAAGCTGGGATACACGGCCAAAAATTACACGACGCTGGACGCGCTGACCCTGTCGGTCGAGGTAAACAACGTCTTTAACGAGGAATACGTTTCCAACATCAACTCTTCCGACACCACCATGGCCGGCGCCTCGAGTTTCCAGGTGGGAGCGCCCAGGACGGTCCTCTTTAACGTGTCGGCTGAATTTTAATAACGGTAAGCAATGGAGACATGGAATGGAAAACAACCCGGAAATATCCAAGCCCCTGGAGCTTTATCCCGTTGGCGTGGTAAAAAGTCCTATCAAAAAACCCATGCTCCACGCCGGCAAAACGGATTTGGAGCTTAAGGAGGGAATAGAGAGGGCCAAATCTCAAAGAAAAGAGATTGATGAAAACGTCGTCGAGTTGGTAATCCTTCCGGAAATGTCGGACCTCCTTGACGGCGTCGATGGATTCTCTCATATCCTTGTTTTATACTGGCCGCATTTGATCGACCAAGAGCGGCGTAGCCTCCTCAAGGTCCATCCCATGGGGCGCAAGGACCTTCCCATGCAGGGCATTTACGCCACTTGCAGCCCGGTCCGGCCCAACCCAATTCTGGTAACGGCGGTCCGACTTCTCGAAAGAGACGGAAACATACTCAAGGTAAAGGGACTCGAGGCGGTTGACGGAAGTCCCATCATCGACATTAAGCCATATTCAAAGCATTACTATCAAGTTGAAAACCCAACCGTCCCGGCGTGGATGGAACAAATCCACCGCGAACTTGAAGAAGGAGGGTCTTGAAAATGACGTCTGAAACCTCAATGCCGCCCACCGCCGATGAAATTTTTTCCGGTGAAGATTTCAAACGCTGCGCCGACTTTCACGGACATATATGCCCCGGTCTTTCCCTGGGATACAAAGCCGCCAGGGCCGGCATGGCCTGGCTCAAGGAGAACCGGTCCGAGGACGAGGAACTCGTGGCCATAGTCGAAACCGACGCCTGTTCGGCCGACGCCATACAGGTCCTCACGGGATGCACTTTTGGCAAGGGTAACTTTTTTCATAAGGACCATGGAAAAATGGCCGTGACCTTCTTCAGCCGCAAAACGGGCCAGGGAGTGCGCGTGTCTCTTAAGCCCGGGGCTTTCGCGCCCGATCCCGAGCACGTGGCCTTGATTCAAAAATTTATCTCCGGTGAAGCCACCGACGATGAGCGGGGGCGTTTTCAAAAACTGCACCTCCAACGGAGTCGCGAAGTGTTGGAGACCCCTGACGGCGAGCTCTTCATTTGCTCGCCGGTTCGGACCGAACCCCCGCCCAAGGCCAGGATCGAGCCGTCGGAAATATGCCCCGTCTGCGGCGAGCCGACCATGCCTTCTAAGATGGAAACAACGGATGGGCGGAGGGTTTGCAGGAGTTGTCTCTGACATGAGCGGGACGCCCCGCGAAAAGACGGAAACCGTTTCCTTCGGATGCCGACCTCACGGCCACGTATTGACGTCAAAGCATCAACGCGCCAACGAGCGCCGGACATGGTTGGTACTCGGCATTACGCTGGTCACCATGGTTTTGGAAATCGTTTGCGGCCTGCTTTTCGGATCCATGGCCCTGTTGGCCGATGGCTGGCCCATGGCCAGCCATGCCTTGGCCATGGGCGTCACCGCGCTGGCTTATTATTTGACCCGTAAGCACCAGGACGATCCCCTATTTACGTTCGGCGCCGGTAAGATAGGAGACTTGGCGGGGATCGGCAGCGCTCTATTGCTTTGGTTCATCGCGGTCCTTATGGCCTATGAATCCATTATCCGGCTTGTTCATCCCGTGACCATACGTTTCGGGGAGGCTATGATGGTGGCCGGCATCGGACTGGCCGTTAATCTTGCCAGCGCGATGATCCTCAAAGAGCATACCCATGAGGACGAACGAAATCACTGCAATCACGACCATAATATTCGAGCGGCCTATCTTCACGTTCTGGCGGACGCTCTTACTTCCATTCTGGCCATCGTGGGACTGGGAGCGGGGATGCTGTGGGGTTGGTCTTTCCTCGATCCGCTGATGGGCATCGTGGGCGCGGCCCTGATCAGTCACTGGTCCTGGGGCCTGTTGCGGCGGACCGGCAACGTATTACTGGACAGGACAACCGACGAAGGCATGGCCCGCGAGATTTCTGACGCTATCTTTGCTTTTGATGGAGTCCGCAATGTCGATTTGCACGTATGGAGGGTGGGACCAGGGCATTTCAGTTCCATCGTCTCGCTTATCGCGCCGGACGGGCAAACTCCAGATGATTTCAAGTCCCGATTATGCAACGTCAGCGGTCTGTCGCACGTGACTATTGAAGTAAATCCATCCGCCGGAAATCAAAACATCAAGAGAGAAAAATATGCCGCCAAAACGTAATGGGCGGCTTGCGTGAAGAACGTCTTTCAAGTAAAGGAGCATCAAGTGAAAAAAAAGATTTGTGGATCGATCGGAAAACAAAGGTATTCATGCTTTTGGCTGGTGATTTTGCTTGCAACGTTAAGTTTGTGCGCCTTCTCCTTTAAGGTCGTGACGGCGGCTTCCGTTTACGATTCATGGTCGGCTATTGGAAAAGTTGCCGCTGAACGAGCCTTGGGCATGATTAAACGGGCGGGAGCAACGCCCGCCAAGGGAAATCTCGTCGTCATCACAAACGCGGGATACGCGGAGGTGAAAGGGTCCTCCACTCAGGCCGCGCTCGATGGACTGTCGGACGCCGCGGGAGCAAGCAGGGGACGCAATACTCTCGTCGAAGTTCATTCCTCTCCCTGGTCCCCGCTCTGGTTTGCCGTTTACGATAAAGCCTCGGGTAACTGCGCGTACTTGGAGGTCAATCCGGATGTCGCGGAATTGTCAAAGGATGCATCGAATTTATTCAAGGTATCGGCGATCGAAAAAATCGACGCGGAACGTCTTTATAAAAACGCCGATGATTATAAAGCTATATTTAAGGAAAAAATATTTGGCGGCAATGAGTTCAGGATCATTACCATAGCCAACGCCGTCTCCAAGGGAGCGCCTAACGCGGTCGTCAGGGCCTTCGAGTTCCACGACCACTACTGCCCCGGAGTGACGTCGGGCGTCATGATGGCCAACTACCTCAAGAAAAATTTCCCGGCCGGCGATTCCGGATACTTCGTTCATAGCGTCGACCCATGGTGCAAGGAAGACGCTCTTATTACTCTGCTCAACGCGACGCCCGGTAAAAAAGGCTACGCGGTCAGTTACCCGAGCGACGAGGACAAGAAGGACCTGACGGAGGACGGTAAAAAAGCTTCTACCATCGTCTATCGCCAGAACAACGAGACCGGAATTTGGGAGGGAATGGTTCTGGCCTTTGACTGGAGCGCCGAGACCGGTTGCGAGCAAACCGGGAACATGGCGGTGGACAAGCTCTGCGCGGATATGTGGTATCTCGACCGCCTCGACCGCCCCGAGGATTTCGTCAAGGTCCTGAAAACCTTCGAGATGCCAAAGGACGTCTCGCCAAGAGATTGGGCCAGGCCGGGCGTGGACCCGCTGGAAAAGCTCGGCATGAAAAAATAGCCGGCCCGTCACGCCGGTCGTCCCATATAAACAGCGGCCAATGAAAAGGATAAAGTTATTGTCGAGCGCCAATGGCCTTATTCCCGAAAGGAAGCGATCGCCAGGGACTTCTTTGAGGATATGTCCGACGAGAAGCGGTGGCCGGAATTGTCCGAGTGGGAATTCCCGATCGCCTGGAGGGCCATCCTTGAATTGGAACCGGCGTCCGGCAAGTGAAGCCCTTGGCCATAGTTTAGTCCTCCTTATCGCCATGCTTTTTTTGTAATAAAATTATCCCGCGGCGAGGAGGACTTTTCATTCAAAAGCTATCTTGGACAAGAGTGAATATTACTCAGGACTCAAAGCCGGGGGCTTTCAAGCGCGCGTTTATTTACAATCACTTGAGGCCGTTCATGGCTTAGCTTTTTTTCATGGGTATGTCCCACTTCTTCATGTATTTCCATATAGTGGTGTGACTGCATCCCAATCTTCTTCCCACCATTGACTTATTCCAGTCGCATTCCTCAAGGAGATTAACGAGTTCTTGCCGGGTCATATCTTTTCTTTTTTTCTTTTTCGCGTTTTGTCCGAGGTTGTTGTACTGTATTCTTCTAACCTCGACCGGAATGTCGAAAAGTTCAATCCGGTTATGCTTGCATATCACGAAGGCGTGCTCGATGGCGTTTTCGAGTTCCCTTATGTTTCCCGGCCAGTGGTACTCCATGAGGACCCTCATTGCTTCCTCGGAAATGCACGATATATCGCGGTTGTTCTCGCGGTTGAACCTTTTGATAAAGTGGTCGACCAGAAGGGGGATATCGCTTTTATGATCACGCAAAGGCGGCATATGAATCGTGAAAACCTTGAGTCGAAAATAAAGGTCCTCCCTGAACGCTCCCTTTTTTACCAGTTCCTCCAAATTCCTGTTAGTGGCGGCTATGACCCTGATGTCGATCTTTCGTTGCCGGGATTCGCCTATCCTCTCGATGGCGTGGTCCTGGAGCACCCGGAGCAGTTTCACTTGGATGACGGGAGATATGTCGCCTATCTCGTCGAGCAGGATCGTGCCGCCGTGGGCCTCTTCAAACCTTCCCACCCGGCTTCGAAACGCGCCGGTAAAGGCGCCCTTGACGTGACCGAACAGCTCGCTTTCAAGCATTGACTCGGGCAAGGCCGAGCAATTTACCATTATCAGCGGGTGCGGCTCCCGGGCGCTTTGATAATGGATGGCCCCGGCGGCCAGTTCTTTTCCCGTGCCGCTTTCTCCCTGGACCAGGACGGTGGCGTTGCTCGATGCCCCCGCTCTCCTGATGGCGTTATAGACCCTCTTCATGGGGAGACTTTCCCCAACGATGTTGCCCAGGCTGTGATGCAGTTTTTTATGTTCATTCTCGGCTTTGGCCTTTATCTTTTGAACCGAGGTTATATCCGTCACGCTCTCGACCGCTCCAATGATCCTGCCGTTTTTATCCTGGATCACGCGGGCGTTTTTAAGCACCGGCACGAACCACCCGTTTTTATGGCGGAGCATGCACTCCATGTCCTTGATCTCGCCCTTGACGAAAAGTCCGCACGCTTCGACGTCGCTGGGGCAGACCTCTCCGTTCCTGTACTGGAACTGCAAAAGGCTGGGATGCTTGCCCAGCGCTTCTTCCCTTGAATAGCCGGTGATGTTTTCCATGCTCTTGTTCCAGAGAATAACGCGCGTAGCCCTGTCTATTACGAAGGCGCCGTCTGGAAAGGTGTCGATAAGTATTTCGAGAAGAGAAGACTCGAGGTCGTCCTTTATCGATTCCTGAAATTTTCTTAATACTTCCATTTTTTTGTTTTCCGGTATTTTAAGCAAAGATTGAGGTGGATAAATGAAAAAAGTCCGGAAATTATTTTCTCGCCGCCAGGCGGAAAATATCCTCAGCCCGGCGATGGCGCGGCTGGAACCATCCGCTTTTTCGCGATTATAATTATTTTAAAGCTTATATAACATGATATTACGTTCGGCGCGTTTTTCAAGTATCCGCCTTTTTACATCCTAAAACCTGGCGTTTACCGCGTCCCTGGGCACGCTGCATATGGACGCGACTTCCCTTGCGTTCTCGCCCATGCACAAGGCAAGAATCTGGTTGTAGTCGAAAACCGGTATACCGTAGGCGCCGTTTCCGCCGCTCAAATGTTTTTGTACGTTGTCAAGGTGCATGAGGCAGGTTATGCATGAAACCACGATCAAGTCCGCCTTGGTTTCGTTTTTGATGGCGTCAAGTTTTTCCTTGGCGTACCGTTGGGCCTCAGGGGCCGAGGTGTTATGAAATCCTCCCGCCCCTCCGCAGCATTGGTACTCCCTGCTGAAGGAGTCGACCTCAGCGCCCAGGGCCTCGACCAAGTCCCTGAGAATGTGCGGGCGCGCGGGAGGAGAGTCGAAACCGACCAGTTCGCTGGGAAACAAGGTATGGCACGGGTACTGTACCACGGCGTGGAGGCCCTCGAGGCTCTTGCCGATGGTCCTGGATATCTTGTCAAGCCCCACCTCGTTATACAAAACGTCGGTTATGTGACGGACCTTGGCCTTGCCCGTCACGCTTCTTCCCGTCGGCTCGAGCAGCTCGTTGACCCGGTCCTTTCTTTTCTCGCTCGATAGAATGTGCTCACGCCCGGTCTGTAGCGAGCTGTAGCATGATCCACACTCGACGAGCAGGTCCAGCCCTTTTTTTTCGGCCAGGGAAAGGTTCCAGCCGCTCACGGCCAGATGGGAATCGTCGTCGTTTGACGGGAAAGTCCCGAAAGCCGGACAACAGACGAAACCCTCCAGGTCCACCAGGTCGACGCCCAGCCGGGGCATGGTCGTTCTTATCGCCCTCTCCACGTCCGGGCGCAGAGCCGGGGTATTGCATCCCAAGAATAGTCCGATTTCCATTTTATGCACCCTTAAACATGAATTCGTTGTCGCTGATGATCTTGGTCTTCATCAGCATTTGTCTGAATTTCTCCAGAAGATCGGGATACTCCCCTAAAACCGGCAGCTTTTCCGGAAGCCCGAGTTCCTTTCTCTGCTCGGTGTTTCTCTCAACCGGCTGGGTGTATCCCCTGTTATAAATTTCCACGATCGACGGTGGAATCCGAGTGGAATCGTTCGCGCACTGCCACTTTCTGATGGCCAGACAAAGCTCGAAAGGCTTGACGTCCATGGGACACATTTCCTCGCAGCGCGAGCAGGTCACGCAGGTCCAAGGCGTGTCCTCATCGAGAAGCTCGTCCTCCATGCCCAGGATGACCATGCGCGCCAGGTTCCGGATGAGAAGCGGAGGGTCCGCGTTTGAAGCCGGGCAGCCGGAGATACAGGCTCCGCAATTGAAGCAATAGCGCAGGTTGGGATTGTCGTAAACCTCGCTCCATAAATCTTTCTTCGCTTCCTGCAAATCAACCAAGTCGGGACCTCCTGAGTTTACAAGACCGCGCCGACGCTCTCGTCCCTTAATTTCGCGTCGATCACGGCCATGGTTTGTTTTTCGTTCCAGCCTAGGACCTCGGCCGCGTTGTTCGGGCAGCTTACCGCGCACATGCCGCATGCCTGACAAGCTTCCGGGTCCACCATGATTTGGTTTTTAACCTCGTCGAAGGAGCGGGCGTTGTAGGGACAGACCTCCACGCATCGCCGGCAGCGGGAACAGAGCGAGTCATGCACCACCGAAACCACCCGGGGCGTGTGAATCTCGCCGCGGGAAAGATACTCGTAGGCCTTTTGCGCCGCGGCCTCGGCCTGCATTATGGCCTCGTTGACCGTCCGCGGCGAGTGGGCCAGGCCGGCCATGAAGACGCCCAGCCTGTTGGATTCAACCGGCCTCCATTTCGAGTCGGCCTCGACGAAAAAGCCGTCGGCGTTCAACTCGACGTCAAAGACGCGGGCGAGGGAGGCGTTGGATTCGCTGGGCTCGATCCCGGTGGCCAGGATTACCCGGTCGGCCGCTATTTCCATGGGCAGGCGCAACACGTGGTCGGTAAATCTCACCACCGGTTTATCGGCCCCGAGCTCGACTTCAGGCTTGGAGTCAAGCTCGTAATTCACGAAGATAATCCCCTCGCCGCGCGCCTTGGTGTAATATTGCTCGAAGTAACCGTAGGTCATCATGTCCCGGTTCAGAATGAACACTCGCGTCTCGGGGTTTTTTTCACGGATTTTAAAGGCGTTCTTGAGAGCGCCGGCGCAACACACGCGGCTGCAATATTCCCTTTGTCCCCTCTCGCGGGAGCCGACGCACTGGATCATGACCACGTTTTCCAAACCCCCGGCGTCGATCTCCCCGGAGGAGAACTTTTTTTCAAACTCCGACTGGGTCAGGACACGGTCGGATTTTCCATGAGAATATTCATCGGTTTTGCCCTCGCGTCCCCCCGTGGCCAGGATAACGGCCCCGTGCTCGATTTCCTTGGTTTCCCCTCCTCCGACGTTCCTGATCGTCGAGACGAAACATCCCAGCGCCCCGTCGCTTCTGGCGACCTCGTGGTTGAAATGTACCTCGATGCCGTCGCTGTCCTGGACCTCATTGATCAAACTTTCCACCATGCCGGAGGTGTTCAGGTTGTCAACCGTGTATTGAAGCTCCGTTCCCGCGTGCCCTCCCAGCCGTCTGGACTTCTCGATGAGGTGAACAAAAACGCCTCGCTCCGCCAGGGAAAGGGCCGCCTTCATGCCGGCCACTCCTCCTCCCACCACCAGGGCCGACTGGTTGATGGGAACGATATTTCGATGAAGGGCCCTGGCAAGCCTGAGCTTTTCCTTGTTGACCTGAATCTCCTCGACGATTTTTCCGATCCAGCCCTTGTCATCCGGATCGGACAAGCCGTTTCTCGCTATATCCAGCAGGTTGAAGACCTCGACCAGGGAATAATTGAAGCCCGCGTCGAGCGCGATATGCTTTAGTTTCCGCTTGTACACGTAGGGCAGGCAGGCGCCGAAGAGCAGCCGGTTGCACTTGGTTTTGCGGAGTATTTCCTCGAGTTCCTCCCTTTGCTCCTCCCGGCACAGGGAATCCAGGATATGGACCTCGTCCACCCCGTGCAGGCCCTTTAGCTTGGCCCCCAGAGGCTCGAGGTCGAGACCCTCGGGTATCTTCTCGTCCTTGCAGCGGCAAAGGATGGCGGCGACGCGAGGTTGTTCGCGATCCACGTCCTTTTCCTCCACTTCCTTTTCCATTATTCTGGGCGCGTTGATACGCCTCAAAAGCTTGGAAGCTTCCCCGGAGGCCGCGATGCCGCTGGTGATGGCCTCGCTGATATCGGTCAGTCCCATCAGGGAACCGCAGATATATACGCCTTCCTTGACCAATTTCACCTTGCTGAAGTCCTCGTTTTTAAGAAGACTCGAATCCGTAACCTCCGTGTCCAGCAACTCGGAGATTTTTTTATGGTCCTCGAAGGGAGCCTGTCCGGTCGAGAGCACCACCATGTCGAACTCGTCCCTCTTGAACTCCCCGGCGCGATTGTCGTAATACCTGATAGTAAGGGTCCCGTCCGGGTCCTTGAGTACTTCCTGCGCCCTGCACCTGACCAGCTTGACGCCGTATTCCTTTTCGGCCATTTCGCGATAGCGGTAAAAATCCTTTCCAAAGGTTCGCATGTCCATGTAGAAGATGGTGGTTTCCATTCCGGGTCCGCCTTCCTCGTGGGCCAGCACGGCCTCCTTGAGCGCGAACATGCAGCAGATGGAGGAACAGTAATCCCTCCCGTGGCGGCGGTTCCTGGACCCCACGCACTGTATCCATGCTATGCGCTTGGCCGGCCTTCCGTCCGAGGGGCGGTGAATTTCCCCGTCGTAAGTCCCGGACCCGCTCAATATGCGCTCGAAGGCCAGGGAGGTCACGACGTCCTCCGACACGGTGTAAGGCTTGGCGTCGTCCTGGGTACCGGGGTCGTAAAGAGAGACGCCGGAGGCCATAATGATCGCGTCGACTTCAACCAGTTCTATCTCGTCCCGGGCCTCGAGGTCGATGGCGTCGGTAGGACAGACCTTGAGACACTCGCCGCACTTGTCGCAGGCGTCGACGTCCACGACCAGCATCTGGGGCACGTTGTGGGGCACGGGCTGGTAAATGGCCTTCCTGTCGGTGAGCCCGTGGTTGAACTCGTCCGGCGCCGTCACGGGGCAGGCCTCGACGCACTCGCCGAACCCGTTGCAGATGTCGGGATTCACGTGGCGGGCGCGTTTCAGGAGTTCCACTTGGTATTCACCGGCGCTTCCTTTTATTGACTTCACCTCGGTAAAGGGCATTATTTCGATGTTGTCGTGGTAAAGGCTTTTTCTCATGCAGTGCTGGGAGGCATATTCTCTTCCCACCATGGGCAGCATCCTGCACATGCCGCAATGGTTGGTGGGAAACTGGTGGTCGAGTTTGGCGAGTATTCCCCCGATGTGGGGAGAGGACTCGGCTAAAATCACCTTATAACCCGTTTCAGCGAGCTCGAGCGCGGCCTTGATCCCGGCGATTCCAGCCCCCACCACGAGCACCGTGCCGACTCTTTCCTGGTCTGCCATTTCTCGTCTCCTAGCCGGCCTGTCCGGTCACTTCGGCAAACTCGTCCTCGAAGAACACCGAAAGCGGCTGAGGTTCTTCCAGGTCTCTTCCCGGCTCGTACTCGAACCTGGCCTGGGTCCTCATGGCCATGGACCGGAACAAGGGAGCCAGCTCGATGCCGTTGGGGCACGCGCTCGAGCACTGGCCGCAGCCGACGCACAAGGCGCTCATGTGCAGCATGCGCGTCATATGAAACATGAGGGTGTCGCTGGGAATCTTGAAAAAACCGTGCTTGTCGGCCCAGTTCATGTATTTGTCCCCGGGGTGCCGGAAGGTATCGGTCACGAACACGCATTCCTTGCAATAGCAAACCGGGCAGGCCACCCGGCAGTTGTAGCAGTTAACGCATCCGGCCAGATGCTCCTCCAGCTTTCCCACCTCGTCGATCTTCTCATCGAACTCGGCGAGGACCGCGTCTCTTGTCTCGACTCGCCTGCTAACGATCTCCTCGACGGCTTTTTGCCTTTTGGCCGGTTCCTCTTCCGTTTTCATGCCCAGCTTTTCGCGGACTTCCCGGCCTTTTTCGCTGATCCACTCGAGGTAGACCTCCTCGGGTCCCGACCCGATGACGCAAAGGTTTATATCCGCGTTTTGGGGCACGGGAAACTCGCACATCCCGCAGGCGGGAGCCAACGCCGGCTCCCCCTCTGACGCCTCTTTGTTCGCCAGGGCCGACTCCAGGAATTGAGTCGTGGTCGCGCCATTCCTCGCCAGTTTCAGGAAATCCTTGTTTTCGAACCTTCCCAGGCAGTCCATTCCGATCAGAATGAGGCCGTCAAGGTTGGCCTGGTGCAGTTTCACCAGCTCGATAAGGGCCCGTAACTCGCACGATCTCATGACCACGGCCAGTGGCCTTCCCGACGGCGTGCTTGTCAAACTCGAAACCAGCTTGGCCGAGGAAAGAGGCGCCACCGGCGCGAAGGGGTCCGCGGCGTCGCATCCGACCGGTTCCGATATCAGGGTCGGCATGACGCCTTTCTCGGGCTGGCGGGCCGGGACCAGTATCGCGTCGACCACTTTTTTCTCCAGCAAACTCTTAAAGAATCTGCCGACTTTTTTATTCAGGTTTCCTTTTCCCTCGGAGAGCCTGCTGAATTCTCCCATCTTTCGCCTCCAGAAAAAACGTCCGGTAATAGCCGTTATTTAAACGCTTCGCGGTTATAAGCAATTAAACTACGTGCGCTGCGCCTGCAGCTCGGCGGACTCGAGGTCCTCGAGTTTCACGTCGTCGCCTCCTCCATCCAGCACCGTTAAAAGGGCCCTTCTGCGCGCCCAGTCCTTCTTGATGGGGCTGGGACCGAGCTTCTTTAAGTTCTCGGTCATCTCGTCGGCGTACTTTTGAAACATGACGCCGTCGCTGGCGGCCACCCATCTGAGCCAGAATCGCTCCTCCTCGATGCCGAACTTTTCCAGGAGCTCCTGGACCATGGCCATGCGCCTTCTGGCCTTCAGGTTGCCGTTGATGTAATGGCAGTCGCCGGGCCAGCATCCGCCGATAAACACTCCGTCCGCGCCCTCGATAAAGGCCTTGAGCACGTACATGGGGTCAACCATTCCCGAGCACATGACGCGAATGATCTTCACGTTTTGCGGGTAGCTCAGCCTCGAGCTTCCCGCCAGGTCGGCGGCCGTGTAGGTGCACCAATTGCATAAAAAGGCCACTATTTTCGGTTCGAATTCTTCTGACATACCTTTTCCTCCCTAGCTAGCTAAAAGTCCTTCAATCTCGCTGAAAACTTGTTTCTGAGTGAAGTGTCTAATATCAGCCGCCCCGCTGGGGCAATGAGCGGCGCAGCTTCCACATCCCCTGCATACGGCCTCGTTGATAACGCTTATCTTCCTCAACTCGTCGAACTCTATGGCCCCGTAGGGGCAAAGGCCTATACAGGCCTGGCATCCTATGCAGACGTCCTCGTCTATATGGCTTATCATGGGCTCGACCACCACCTTGCCCAGGGTGGAAAGGGCCTGCGCCTCGCTGGCGGCCGCCTTGGCCTGGGCCACCGAGTCGGGGATATCCTTGGGCCCCTGGCACGCGCCCGCCAGGAACACCCCGGAGGTGGGGGTCGAGACCGGACCCAGCTTGGGGTGTTCCTCCATGAAGAAGCCGTCCTTGCTCAGGGAGAGACCGAAAGTCCGGGCCACGTCCTGAGCGTCATCCCTGGCCTCCATGGCCGTGCAGAGAACGACCATCTCGACCGGGACCCTGACGGTCTTGCCGATAAGAGTGTCCTCCGCCTTGACGATCAGCATGCCCTCTTCCTCGGGACTTTCGGCCTTGTCCGTAACCTCCGTGGCCTTGCCCCGGATAAAGCGGACCCCCTCGTCCTGCACCCGCTGGTAGAACTCCTCATAGCCCTTGCCAAAGCAGCGCATGTCTATATAGAAGTTGAATACCTGGGTTTCATGGCCGCACTTGTCCTTGACCAGGTGCGCCATCTTCAAGGCGTACATGCAGCAGGTGCGCGAGCAGTATTCGTGGTAGTTCTTGTCCCGGCTGCCTATGCAGTGGAGAAAAGCCACGCTCTGGGGCGGATCGGAGTACTTGAATTTTTCCACCGGGTCTTTTTTCAGTATCTTGCCGGAGGTCGGTCCCGTCGCGTTCGAGAGCCTTTCGAACTCGAGATTAGTTATCACGTTGGCGTACCTGGAGTAGCCGTAGTTTTCCATGGGCGTCGGGTCCATGACGTCGAATCCGGTGGCCACGATAATCGAGCCCACGTCGAGCTCGACCACCTGGTCTTTCTGGTCGTGCTCGATGGCCCTCGCCTCGCAGGACGGAACGCAGAGCTTGCACTCGCAGCAGACGCCGCACGAGACGCACCTTCCCGCCTCGGCCCTCGCCTGTTCCTCGGTAAAGGCCAGCTCGACCTCGTCAAAGCTTTTGATGCTTTCCGCCGGGTCGAGCTGGGGCGGGGCCATCCTGGCGGTTTTTGCCAGGTCCTTGGGTATTTCGCCCCAATTTCGGCCGGTGGGCCTTTGCGGCCTGTCCTCGGCCAGGTCGTCTCCCCGCAGGTAGCGGCCGATGGATATGGCCGCCTCCCTGCCCGCGGCCACGGCCTCGACCACCAGCGACGGCCCGGTGAAAACGTCTCCACCGGCGAACACTCCCGGCATGGTGGTCTGCATGGTCGTCGGGTCCACCCGCATCAACCCCCTTGACGTCGTTTCGATCCCCTCCATTCCCTTGACGCAGGCCAGGTCCGGCTTCTGTCCTATGGCCGGGATCAGGGTGTCCGCGTCCATCATTTCGAGGGCGCCTTCTATGGGGACCGGGCGGCGGCGTCCAGAGTCGTCGGGCTCTCCCAGTTCCATTTTCTGAATCTCGATCCGCTTGAGCGCGCCTTTTTTATCCGCCACCGCCTTGTTGGGGGCGGCAAGGAAATGGAACTCCACGCCTTCGCGCTCCGCCGCCTCGATTTCCTCGAGGTTGGCCGGCATCTCGGCGCGGGTCCGCCTGTAAAGGACGGTAACCTTGTCCGCGCCCAGGCGAAGCGAAACGCGGGCCGCGTCGATGGCGGAGTTTCCGCCGCCCACCACCACCACGCGCTTGCCGACCTTGGCCTTGCCCTCAAGGTTGCACTCGCGCAGGAACGTGATCGCGTTAACGACGCCCTTCGCGTCTTCCCCCTCGATGCCGAGGCTCATGTCCTTGTGCGCGCCGGTCGCTATGAAGACCGCCTTGTAGCCTTCCTTTAACAGCGAGTTGATATCTCTTCCCTCGCCGATGGGGGTCTCGGTCTTGATTTCCACGCCCATTCGTTTCACGTACTCGAGCTCTTTCTCGATCTCCTCCGGCGGCAACCTGTAATCGGGAATCCCGGTTCGAAGCATGCCGCCCACCGCGGGCAGGGCCTCGAAAATGGTCGGGTGATAGCCCTCGCGGGCGAGAAAATATGCGCATGATATGCCGCCGGGCCCGGACCCTATCACGGCGACCTTCTCCTCGGGGGGCTTTTCGTCTATCTCCGGGAGCGGAAAGGTTTTCCAGTCGACCTGGTCGGCGGCGAACCTTTTCAGGGCCCTTATGGCGAGGGGGGCGTCCACTTCCGCCCTTCTACAAGCGCCCTCGCACGGCGCCGGGCACACGCGCCCGAGCACCCCCGGGATGGGAAGGTTCTCGAGCATTATCTTGACGGCCTGGTCGTAATTCCCCTCCTTGATCATGGTCACGTAGCCCTGCACGTTGGTACCCGCCGGGCAGGTCTGCACGCAGGGTCCGCGGTCGCGCTTGTCGATGGCGAAATTGATGGGCACGGCCTGGGGAAAAGGCCTGTATATCGCTTTTCTGAGCTGGGTCCCCACGTCCCATTCGTTGGGCAGCGAAACGGGGCATTGCTTGGCGCACTCGCCGCACCCCGTGCACTTGTTCGCGTCCACGTATTGCGCCTTCCTTTTGACCTTGACCGTGAAGTTCCCCACGAAGCCGCTAACCTCCTCGACCTCGCTGTGGGACATGATCTCGATGTTGGGATGCTGTCCCGCCGAGACGAGCTTGGGCGTACCGATACAGGCCGCGCAGTCCATGGTGGGAAAGGTCTTGTCATACTGAAGCATGTGACCGCCGATGGTCCCCTGCCTCTCGATGAGATAGACCTTGTAGCCGGCGGCGGCGACGTCCAGCGACGCCTGGATTCCCGCTATGCCTCCGCCCACCACCATGGTGTTGGGATTGACCGGAAAGGTCTCGGGAAAAAGGTCGGTCTGGTAGCGAACCCTGTTAATCCCGGCCCTGCTCAGCGCCTTGGCCTTCTCGGTCGCCTCGTCCTCGTCCAGGGTAACCCAGGAAACGTGTTCCCTGACGCACACGTGATGGAAGGAACGGAATGGGTTCAGTCCGGCCCTCTGGCACGCGGCCCTGAAGGTGTTCTCATGCATGCGGGGGGAGCACGACGCGACCACCACCCGGGTAAGCCCGTGTTCCTTGACGTCCTTTTCGATCAATTCCTGGCCGGGGTCGGAGCACATGAACAGGTAATCGCGGGAAACGACGACCCCGGGCAGTGAGCCTATATACTCCGCCACTTCCCCGCACCTGACCTTGAAGGCGATATTGATCCCGCAATGACAGATATAAAAACCGATCCTCTCCTGGCTAAGTGAAATTACGCTCATAAAGATTCCCCTCGTTAAACGGACTGATACAGCAATTCAGCCACGTCCAGAATTTTCATCTCATCTTCGCCTAGACCCAACGACTTGAGGGCGTCCTCAAACATGATCATGCAGAAGGGACAGGCGGTGGCGATGACCTCCGCGCCCACTTCCTGGGCTTCTCGAACGCGAAGCACGCTGAAGCGCTTTTCCTTTTCGATCTCGGCCCAGATTCCTCCCCCCCCGCCGCCGCAGCAGAGGCTGAAACGCCGATTGCGCGGAAACTCCACCGGCTCGAGTCCGGGGATGCTTTGCAAAACCCGGCGCGGCTCCTCGTAGACGCCGTTGTGACGGCCCAGGTAGCAGGGGTCGTGATATGCTACCTTCAAGGGAACTTCCTTTTGGGGAACAAGCTTTTCTTTTTGGATCAACTCGTCGAAAACCTGGACGTAATGCAGGGACCGGTAATCCCCGGAGTAATGCTTCTTGAACATGTTCATGCAGTGCGGAGAACTGGTGATAATGCTTTTCACGCCTTTTTTCTCGAACAGTTCCGAGTTCGAGTTTTCCAGGGTCGAAAATATTTCAAATCCGCCGCACTTATGGACCTGGTCCCCGCAGCAGCTTTCCTCGTTTCCGATTATTCCCATGGACGCGCCGGATTTCAGTAGCAGCTCGGCCATTTCCTTGACGACCTTTTTGTTCCTGCCGTCAAAGGCGTGGGTGCAACAGGCGTAAAACAGGTTTTCGGTTTCCCCGGCCTCGAACCGGGGAAGTTCGAGGCCCTGGGCCCATTGCTCGCGGTCGTCGCGCGAGTTGCCCCAGGGGTTTCCTTCGTTTCTCAGGCTTCCGAAGGGCGTCCTGAACAGGGGCGGAACTATTCCTCCCTCTATCATCACGCTCCTGGTCGAGCGCATGACGTCCACCATGTCAACCCCTCTCGGGCATCTGTCCACGCACGTTCCGCAAGTCACGCAGTTCCAGAGGCCATCCTGCTCGTAGCCTTCTATTCCCATGCTGGCCAGCCGTAAAAGCTGGCGGGGGTTGAAATCATCAACGAGGTTCCAGGGGCACACGCTGGTGCAGGTGCCGCACTGGATGCATATTTTCATGGTTTCTCCGCCGATATCCATTATCATGTCGGCTATTTCGAGCATTGGAGCGATTGCGGTCATCAGATTCTCTCCTTGTAATGGCGATTAGATTTACATTCCATTCCTGTCGGGGGGGCATATGCTTCCGATGTTCAATACCGAACCGGTCGAGGATATCTCGCCTTTATAAAGAAGCATGTGGCGGACGAGCTTGATAAAGGAATCGCGCGTGGTCGGATGCTCCGCGTATTTTCCGTGCCTTAAAATGACCGCTTCGCGGAATGAGTCCTCGTAAACCCGGGTCGGCTCCAAAGGACCCACCGAAACAAGGATGGGGATGCCGCACAAATTCCTGTCTCGCTGCAGGGCAAAAAGGGTCTTGTTTCCCTCCTTGTTGTGCATGCTGATGTTCAGAAATATCAGGTCCGGCCTGTTTTGTTTTATCTGATCCATCGCGCTTTTGTAGTCGTTCGCGATCGCGACGTTATTGAACTTGGCTTCCTTAAGGATGGTGATCACGCAGAAGGTTATGTCGGGATCGTCGTCCACCACCATGATTTCCTTGTGAAGAAGCATCTTTTCCCTTTCGCGGTCCAGCATTTCCTCCCAGACCACGTCCGTTTGTTGCTCGGGATCATAGTATCCGGTCACGGCGTTTAACTCCTTTGCCAGGGTTTTTTCCGGCTGAACCCCGGAAAATCTCTTCAGTTCCGAACCGTTGCGAAAAATTACCACCGTGGGAACGTTGTGGATGTTATACTTGGATTTCGCGGTCGGAACGTTTTCTATATCAACGCTGCCGAAATGAACGTTCTCCTTGAAAAGTATGGAAACCTTGTCCGCTATACTGTTCTGTATGTTGCAGGCCGCCGACCACGGCACTCCAAAAGTCATAAGAGTAACGCCCTTGCTGGATATTATTTTTGAAAACGACTCGTAATCCGTAAGAAAATCCATCTTGTCTATTTCAGGCATTGCGTCCTCTCCCGCGTTGTATTTGCAAAAATCAATTGGGAATAAGGCAATTGTTGTGCCGTTAAAGGTAATAAATTGCTTTGGGCGGCGAATAAAATATCTTTACGCCAGGATATTATGACATTATAACAATGGGTTATATAACATACGCATTCGATGGCCCGGCGGCGAAGATTGCAGGTTCGGTTTGTAAATATGAAGTAACAAAAATTGAAACGGAGCTATTTTTGCAACCGTTCCTTAAGGGTAACGGTTTCCCCGCGTTTCCCTATATGCTTGAGAGTACCGACTTCTAACCCTCTCAACCTTCTTTGCTCTTTTCAATTTTCATCTTGATTTTCGAACGCTCGATTTCCAGGTCCACCCACTCGTCAATTAGCTTCTTGAAACGGCGATAGGCCGCGTTCTGCGCTTTGATCTCCCGCGCGAACTCCGGGCGAATATATTCGGTCCGCCCTTTGCCCCGGTGAGTGTAGCTGAGTTGATGGTAAGTCTTCTCGGCTCCTCGCTTCATGGATAAGAACCATAAGGCCGGGCATCCCTCCATCGCAACAAGTCACCGCCATTGCCATGAGAAACGCCCTGCCGGAATTTATCGCTGATTCGTCGGATAAACACATCTTCGCGAAATTCCTGCGGGAAAGAATAGATACAACAAGGGCTGAGGGATTACGTATGCTTGCCGTCAACGAATGAGTTGACGAGGAAAGGGGAAACGGTACTCTCAAGAAAAGTAATTGCGCGTCATAATTGCTGAGCCCGCGGCCGCCGCCCAGGCAATATTGCAGACAACATTGCCTGGGCAACCCCGCTGGAGGATTTGACAATCTGATTTCACCTGGGTCGTTTTGGAAGCTTTTTAATATCAACGATAAATGGCGCCGATATCGAAGACGCCGTCACAACCAGGCACAACCAACTGAAATAATGGCCAAAACGACTGTAAAAAGATTTCTCTTTAATAAATACGCCCTCGGCGACGATATGCCCGATTTCGCCGATTTCGGTCTCAGAAAGAATCCGGCCGTGGGCGTCGACCATTTGCGATACCCCCGAAGAAGCGACTCTGAAAAGCCATCGCCGGTTTTCAACCGCCCGCAGGGAACTCATGGCCGCGTGCTGCAAGTGTTGAGAGCGGCCCCAGATAAAAGCGTCCATGGTCGGGAAGATCAATATCTCGGCCCCATTCGAAACCAGCCCGCGGCTCACATAGGAATAATCCATGTCATAGCAGATCGCCACTCCGGCTTTGCCGAACTCCGTATTCACCACCGTGAAATCCTTGCCCGGCTCGCCGTCCATGAAAAATGGAATCGGGTTCATCTTCACCGCCCGGCCGATTATCTCTCCCTTTCTCGAAAGAACGAAGGCGGTGTTCTTGAACGAATTGGCCTCATCTCCCGAATCCCTCCCGCCGAAGATAAAATAAACGTCGTTTTCGGCCGCGAACTCAGTCAACCTATCCATCGGCTCGGGGTCTTTCTCCAGGATAAAAGGCGTCGAGTACTCGGGCCATACAATAATATCGGCGCTGGAATCTCCGTTCTTAATCGCTTTCTCCGAAAGCTCGATCAACTCGTCATACCAGCCCGACTCGAACTGAACGCCGACAAATTTTACCGGCCGTCCCAAGTGGACCTTTTGTAACGACCAGACGCCATAGACGAACATAAGCGCAATCAGCAAGACGGAAAAAACATTCATCAAAAAAGGGCCGGGAAAATACGGATACTTTTTATCTTTTCGATCCAGCAGAAAATCCACGATTAAAGCAACGGAGGAATTCACGGAAAGCAGGGCGAATGAAATTCCATATACGCCGAACAGGTCGGCCGATTGAAGGATTGTCAGGCTCGCGTGTTGGGTGTAGCCCATGCCTAGCCAGGCGAATTTCAAAGTCCATAACTCGCTTCGGAAAAACTCGACGCCCGTCCAGATAAAGGGAGCCAAAGCGGCGGCGGCCAAATTGCCAAACCGTTTTTTTAAGCTGGAAACGATAAAAGCGAACAGCGCGGTGAACGTCGCCAGGACCATGATCAGAAGAAATCCAAACGCTCCGAAGATGGTCATGAACCAGTAAAGACCTCCCGAATAAAAGACCAGCCCCCAGATGAACCCATAGGCCAGGCCCCAGCGCCGCTTGACGCGCGGTATCACGGCCAGCAAAGGGACCAGCGCGATCCAGGCCATCAAAGAAAAATCAAAAGGGGGAAAAGCCGCGATAGCGAGCAGGCTGGAGGCGAGAGTCGCGACGAGGTATGGAAATTTAAACTTAGCTTCCAAATCAGGCACGTTATTTAGCTTCTCCGATTGAAAAAGGCCTCTCAGTACGATTGGCGTCAGAAGCGTCCAGCCCGCGGTCTTAGCCGCCCACGCAATAATGAAGACAAAATTGCGGGCCACCCCGCGATCCCCCTATTCAGAAGCGTTCCGCTCGCGTGTTCGTTCTCTACTATCAAATGTTACTTATTGGTATCCCCTCATGCTAGACGGGAAAGCTTATGTGAAAATATCGATATTAGACCACCAAGCATCAGGTAGCCGAGGACCACCTCCAACATTACTATTACCTCACCGCATGTCGAGGTTGGAGTAATATCACCAAACCCGAGGGTTGTAAAGGTAACCACACTGAAATATAAATAAGTAAAAAAATCAGCTTTTCGCCCTCCTAAGACGGTGAGTACGAGAGATTCTTTTTCCGTCGCTGAAAGTAAATGCCACTGTTTTAACTGAATTAAAAGATCCGCATTGCTAATTTGTCCCACACTCACCAAAGAATCTCCTCCAATCCAAAAAATAATGCCAAAGGTAAAAGCGAAAAATAATGACCAACCTGCCCATAGCAATATATTTGTCCCATAACCTGAAGTGACTCCCCACACGAACATCCATGCTTGGTCGAGTATACTTCTTTTACTTGCCTCAATCCTGGCTTCAAGGTAGGATTGGTCCTTTATATAGCGTAGGTCTAGTGGGTCGCATGGACCAAGGTTCTCGACAGATGCCCCTTTCCAGCTAGTGGGCTTTGTAACAATTCTGGCAATTAATGATTTTTTGGGTCTTCCCAAGAATCTGTGGGTGTTCTTTGACATAGTTTAGTTGAAAAGCACGGTCGTTTCAGGCTAATAGGGTTATGCGAAAACAATCCTGAAGCCTGAAGGAGTCGACCGTGCTTGTAGAGAGTCTTGTACGAGAAACGCTTGGTGTCAAGGATCACAAGGTTAAGAGCGTCAGCGGAGACGCGGTGGGGCTTACGGTTCTTATGGATCGCAAGAAGCTTCGGAAGCTCACCTGCTCTTGTTGCGGCTCTCGAGCTTGGGTTTACGACACGCTTGCCGAGAGGACCTGGCGTCATGTTCCGTTGTGGGGCATCCCCGTGACCATCGTTTACAGCCCGCGCCGGGTGAACTGCCCAAATTGCGGCGTCAAGGTCGAGCAGGTCCCGTGGGGGATGGGCAAAAGTCGGCTCTCCCTGCCGCTGATCATCGTGCTCGCCGCCTGGGCCAGGCTCCTGGCCGTCGGCGTCGTGGCCGATCTCTTCGGCTTGAGTTGGTCCACGGTGGGGGCGGCGGTCAAGCACGCGGTGGCTTACGGCCTCGAACACCGCGACGTTTCCGGCGTGCTTTACATCGGGATCGACGAGGTCTCTCGCAAAAAAGGCCACGTCTATCACACCCAGGTTTACGAGATCGGCAAGAGGCGGCGTCTTTTGTGGTCCGGAGAGGGGCGCAAGAAAGAGACGCTGGAACGTTTTTTCGATGAACTTGGCGAGGAGGGGGTTGCCGCCATCCAGGGCGTCTGTTGCGACATGTGGGCGCCTTACGTGGACGTCATCAAGGAGAAGGCGCCCAAGGCGGTCCTTGTTTTTGACAAATTCCACCTTGTCCGCCACTTGAACGACGCCGTGGACAAGGTGAGAAAAAAGGAAGCCGAGAAGCTCAAGGAAAAGGACCCGGGGCTTTTGAAGGGCACGAAATACATCTGGCTCAAAAACCCCTGGAACCTGACGCCCAAACAGAAACAGCGGCTTGGTTACCTGGAGAGCATGAACCTTAAGATCAACCGCGCTTACCTTCTCAAGGAGAGCTTCCGTGAATTGTGGTCCTATCAGAGCAAGGGTTGGGCCAAGCGTTATTTGAACAAGTGGTTCTGGTGGGCGACCCACTCTCGCCTGGAACCGATGCGTGATTTTGCCTGGCTTCTTCGCCGTCATGAGGAAGACGTCCTTAATTGGTTCAACGTTCCGATCGATAATGGGGCGGTGGAGGCAATGAACAACAACGCCAAGGCCATCAGTCACCGAGCCAGAGGTTACAGGAGCGAAAAATGGTTCACCCTGATACAATTACATTGCCTGGGTCAAATGCCCATGCCGGAATCCACCCACAGATTTGCGTGAGGAGCCGATTTTTTCTTTGACTTTTTACGAAACTCTAGTCTTTTTGAAGTGCATTCTTTTAAAATATTGAAGTAATAATCAAAGTAACCTGTGTCCCGAATGGCATCAAAGAGATAACGCAAAAGACCTTCAAAATAAATCGGTTTCTTATCAATCCATGAAAGCCAAACACAAAGGCAGAATGCCTGGATAAATGATGGAAGTCGGATAAATTCCGTGTAATAGATGCTGCGGAGATCCGCCTTTTCAAGATTAGCCTCCTCAAAGTCAGCCCCCTCGATATGTGCTAACCATAGGTTTGCGGCTTTTAGGTTAACATGCCAAAGTTCCGCCCTTTCGAGATTGGCGCACTCTAGTTCCGCACCGTCTAGATCAGACCCAGAAAGTAAAGCACCCTTAAGATTTGCACTGCAAAGTGAGGAATTCTTGAGATTTGCGTCATTTATTTCTGCATTTTCGAGATTGCTGAAATTGAGATTCGCCTTTTGAAGAACTGCGGTTGCGATCAATGCATTTTTTAGGTTTGCTTTTTTGAGATTTGCCCCTTCAAGATTGGCATTCCATAGTACAGCACCTTCAAGATTAGCTCCCTCAAGATATATCCCTTTTAGGTTTGCATTTTTAAAATATCCATTTTGCAGATTACTTCTCTCTAATTCAACTCCATCACGCCATCTGAGTACTCCATCATTCCCGGTTTCTTTCTGCAAACACGCTGCACAATAATCAGAACCCCACAGGGCAAGCTCCCCGCATAAACATCTCGTAGCAGTAATTACTTGCATGATGCTACTCTCCAGTGTCTATCCATCCGTTAGGTCATATTTTTTCTCACTCCACCTTTGCCACGATTCTCTCGTCGCCGTATTACTCAGCCCATTCGGTACCTTCACCCATGTGAGATGGGCTTTTCATAAAATTATATATATCCAACTGTCGCGCCGGGCGGTGGTGCAAGTAATATATAAAACCGGGCCGTGCCATCCTTGAATTACAGCTTGCACTTGTCGGTCGAGTCGGGGATGTCGATGTGGTTGAACTTGGAAACCTCCTCACACTCGATCTTCCACTCCTCGCCGACCTTGACCAGACGAAAGCGCTTGTCCACCCCGTACTCGACCACCTCGCCGAAGTTGTTCGTAAGAGAGCCGTCAACCGTGCACTCGACCATGGCCTTGTCGCCGGTCTCGCTATACTCCTCCCTCAGGTTGTAAATCGACATGTCGTAGGCCTTGATGCTCCTTAAATATTTGGCGTGGTTCTCCAGGAGCCACGACCGGGTTTTGTTGGTGCCCCTCCAGACGACGCCGTCCGTGTAATAGCCGGCCATGTCCTGGGCCGACTTGTTCTCCTCCGCCAGGGTGAACAAGGTCACCACCTGCATGGGGTCGCAGGTCAGGGGCTTTTGCGACGTGTCGCAAACCAGCTTTCCCTCGTTGTCCATCACCACGTAGCGGGAGACGGGCCCGCCGCCCATGGGCCGGAAAATCTTCACCTGGAAGCCGGCCTTGGAAAAGGACTCGACCTCGCCCTGCCCCATCAGGACCAGCTTTTTGTCGCTCACGGAAAAGGTCTTCGCCTGGGTGAGACCGGCGCTGGACACGCAGGTCGAGGAGATAATTTTGGACGCGGCGTCGAAGGAGGGCGAGCAGAGGGAGTCGAACATGTCGGTCGGCTTGTATTGCATGGTTTCCTTATCGAAGAGCCAGTACAGATATTGCTCTCTTACTCCCCTGCCCTTCTCGGTCACCAGGAGCCTCAAGTCGGCGTATCCGTCAAAGTCCATGTCCTCGATACTGAAGTCCACGTCCCTGGTCTTGAGGACGTCGGCGAAGAGGATGCTTTGAGGTGGCGCGGCCCCGGCGGACCTATACTCGATCCGGTCGAGGTAGTTGTTCTTTCCCGCGAAGACCAGCTTGAACTCGGCGGCGGGCATATCGGAATGGATGGCCGCCTTCTCGGCGTAGCTGACGGGAGAAGGGGCGCAGGCTTCCTTTTTATCCTGGGCCCCGGCGTTGGCGCACTTGACGTAATCGTTAATGTCGGACATATAGAGCATGGGGCCGACCTGGATATAGGCCTTGTCCGCCTTCCACTGCGCGCCGGAGACGGCGGCCATCACGTCGGTGGCGAGGCCGATCCGGCTCCCCTTCTCCTCCCGCGCCTTGAAAAGGGCGTCCTCAAGATTGTCTCCGTCAACGTCCACCAGTGAAACGCCGAGGGAAAGGCCGGCCTTGGCCAACTCCCCCTCCAGAACGCTTTGAAAGGTCTCGGCCGGGACCTCGGTTTTATCGTCCTTGTCCTTGCCGCCTTTTTCCCGGGCCGCTCCCGACCCGCCGCAGCCAAGGGCCAGGGCGATCAATACGGCCGCCGCCAAAACCGGTCCGCTCGCTCGCCAAAGATAACGTTGCATGTCCCCTCCCCGGCGGCCCTATGGCCGCTCTATAATTTCGTCCCCTTTGAACGCTATATTACCATGGAAATGAACTTCAGCTCCGTGTAGGCGTCAACGCCTTCCCGGCCGCCTTCCCGCCCCATGCCCGAGGCTTTTACTCCCCCGAAGGGCCCCTGCACCGCCGCGGGCGCCGGGTCGTTGACTCCCACTATACCCGCCTCGAGTCTCTCGCTCAGCTTGATGGCGTAGTCCAGTCTTTTCGTGACCACGTAGGCCGCGAGACCGAACTCGGTGCCGTTGGCCACCTCGACGGCCTGGTCCAGGTCGTCGTAGCCCATGACCGGCATAATGGGGGCGAAGGGTTCCTCCTTCATGATGATCATGTCACCGTTGACTTCGGTGACCACGGCGGGCTCGATCCAGAAACCCTTTTTATATTTCTCTCCCTGGGGCCTTTTGCCTCCGCACACGATCTTGCCGCCCTTGTCGGCCACGTCCTGCAAGAGGGCCTCCGTCTCCGCCAGCCTGAGCCGGTCGTGGAGCGGGCCCACGTCCACGTCGGGCTCGAGGCCGTTGCCTATGCGGAGGGCCGAGGCGAACTCGGCCGCCCTGGCCAGGAACTCGTCCTTCATCCGGCTGGGCACGAAGAAGCGGGAGGGGGATATGCACACCTGCCCCATGTTGCGGTACTTACCGAACACGGCCAGGCGGGCGGCGTCCTCGGGCGAGGCGTCGTCGCATACTATAAAGGGAGAGTGGCCGCCTAGCTCGAGGGAAATCCTTTTCAAGGAGTCGGCCGACCTCTTCAATAACTCCTTGCCCACGGGCACGGAGCCGGTAAAGCTGATCTTTCTCACCGCCGGGTTCCCGATGAACTCGTCGGCCGCGTCCGCGGGCGGTCCGGTGATCAAATTGGCCACGCCGGGGGGCAACCCGGCCTCGTGGATGCAGTTCCACATTTCCATGGTGGCAAGGGGGGTCTGGGTGGCGGATCGTCCGACCACGGCGTTGCCGCAGGCCAGGGCCGGGGCGATCTTGCGCGCCATGAGCAAAACGGGGAAGTTCCAGGGCGCGATGGCGCCCACGACCCCCAGCGGAGACCGGGTCGACATCATGCGCTTGTCCGTCATATGGGAGGGTATCCACTCGCCCCATCTGCGCTTGACCTCCTCGGCGTACCACTCGAACTGGGCCGCCGCGCCCATGATCTCTCCCCTCGACTCCGCCAGGGGCTTGCCCACCTCCATGGTCAGGGTCCTGGACATCTCGTCCGCCCGGGAGCGCATGAGGCCGGCTATCCGGAGAAGCAGCGGGGCCCTTTGATATGGAGTATTGTCTCTCCAATCCGGATAGGCCGAGCGGGCGGCCTCGACGGCCTGGACGGCCTCGTAACGAGAACCGTAGGGGACCTCCCGGATCGTCTCCTCCGTCGCCGGGTTGATCACGCCCATCGACTGGCCTTCCTTGCCTTCTATAAACTCTCCATTTACGTATAGCTTGTACTCCATGCTCATAAACGCCTCCCTTTTTGGATGATGGGGACCTCAGATGACTCAATCACCGGGCCTCACGATCTGGATAAGTTTATTATACCAAAGGCCCGGGCGCCAGTTTGAGCGCGCCTTTTCCGATCCCGGCTCCAGCGATCGGGGAAATCCGGCTTTTTTCGCCGGCCAACCGCGCCGATCTTTGTTATGCCTCGAGAGCCAATTGTAAAAGCGCCTCGGTTACCGTCTTTCACGGCCAAGTCTCCGGACTCGTTCATGATATTTTGTGGTCTCATGACGGGAATCTTTCAAAAAACGACGCTTCCCCCCGAGCGCTCTCAAGCATTAATCCGATCTTTGCGGCTTTGGGACTTTCGTGATAAATTCCCTAACATGAGACAAATTTCGATCGCGACAACGGACGCCCGAAAACGGCCGAGCTTCGTTCCTCTTTGGCTACTCCTCTGTTTCCTTATGGCCCTGGGATGCTGCTCTTTCAAACGACCCGTCATGCCGAAAAATCTGAGCGGCATCGGCCACTCCGGCACTTACCTGGAGCGAGACCCCGAGGTCCTGGCCATGAACCACTTCACCTTCGCCCAGCACTACGTTTATAACGGGCAGGCCGAGGAAGCGGTGGAGGAACTTAGGGAGGCCCTCCGGATCGACCCCGGCTCGGTCTACGTCAGGGAATACCTGGCCGGTCTTTTATATCAGATGGGCGAGACGGACGAGTCTCTCGAGCTGGTGGAGGAAATTTTAGCCATCGATCCTGACCGGGCCCAGGCTTACAACCTTCGGGGGCTTATCATCCTCAACTCGGGGAGGGAGGACCAGCTCGAGGAGGCGGAGACGGCCTTTATCGAGGCCCTGTCCCGAGAGCCCGACTCGGTCGAGTACGTTTTAAGCCTGGCCGAGACCCGGGTCCGGATGGGTAAGCTCAAGGCCGCCCTCGAGGTGCTCGAGAACTTCGCCATCAAAAACCCCGGCGCCATCGACGTGTACCATTACATCGCCAGCATCCTTAACGGGATGGGACGCTCGCAGGAGGCGGCCGAGGTTTACTGGGGCATAGTCAAAAAAGCCCCCGGTTATTACCCGGCCATGCGCGACCTTTTCCTTCTCGAGGTGGGAAGGCAAAACTGGGACAAGGCCATCGAACTGGGGGATATGATCGTGTCCTTTTATCCGGGCGACTCCGAGACCAGGCTGACCCTGGCCAAAATCCTGGTCTACCGGGGCCAGGACGACCGGGCCCTCGAGGTCCTTCAGGCGGGCAAGACCTCGGGCGTGGTCCTTATCGACTGGTACCTCCAGCGAGGCTACATCTTCCTCAAACAGGACAAGCTCGATGAGGCGGAAAACGAGTTCAGCCTCGCCCTCACCCTCGAGCCCTCCAACGGGGAGGCCGTTTTCGCCATGGGACTGATCGAGGCGGCGAAAAACGACCGCGTGGCCGCGGCCTCTTATTTCGAGTCCGTGCCTCAGGACGACCCCATTTACCTCGAGGCCAGGAAGCAGTTGGCCCTGCTCGCCATTAAGGACGGCGACAACCAAAGGGCCCTGGCCATAGTCGAGGACCTGCTCGAGAAAAAGCCGGACGATAAGGGCATTGTCTTCGCCTATTCCATGATCTGCCGCCAGATCGGGGAACCGGAACGCGCGCAGTCCGCGGTAATCGACGCCCTGGCCGCCGACCCCGAGGACGAGAACCTGAAATACGAGCTGGGCATGCTCTTTTACGAGGAGGGAAGGGTCGAGGCGGCCCTGGCCCTTAACGAGGAAATCCTCTCGAGAAACCCGAACAACGCCAACTCGCTGAACTTCATCGGCTACACCTGGGCCGAGAGGGGCGAGCGCCTGGATGAGGCCGAGGCGAAAATCCGCCGGGCCCTCGAGCTCGAGCCCGAGGCGGGCCACATCATGGACAGCCTGGGATGGGTTTATTATCAGCGGGGCGACTACGGCGAGGCCTTGAAGTGGCTTAACAAGGCGGTGGAGAAACTGGGACGGGAGCCGGAGCTTCTCGAGCACCTTGCCCTTTGCCATCTTGCCATGGGCGATAAGGCCAAGGCGGTCGAGATATTCGAGGAGGCCCTTGCAAAGGGTCCCACCCCCAGAATTAAAGAGAGGATCGAAAGAAAGCTCGAGGATATCAAATGAAAAAAGCGGCCATCCTTCTGGCGGTGCTTCTCGCTTTTGGGGCGGGTTGCAAAAAGCGCGGCAATGACAAGGGCTCGAACTCCGGTCCCGGAAAGGACGTAAGAACCGGGGAGACGGTTGAGACGAAAAAATCCGCCGGTTGCTCCGCGGTCGATCCCGGCGGCGTGACCTCGATCCCCGCGCCGGCGGGAGAGGTCCCCGACGACGGCGACGCGCTGGTAAGAAGGCTGCCCGCCGAGCCCGGCACCCTTAACCCCCTGACCGCCACCGACGCCTACGAGCAGTCCATCAACTATCCCTTCGTGATCGAGACCCTGCTGGACCAGGACCTCGCGACGGGTGAGCTTAAGCCCCTTTTGGCCGAGAGCTGGGACGTGTCTCCCGACAAGCTGACCTTTACCTTCCATCTCCGGAAGGACGTGAAATGGCACGACGGAAAACCGCTTACCGTTGACGACGTGGTGTTTACCTATGACAAGCTCATGGACCCCAAGGTCGACGCGGCCTCATACCGGAGCTACTTCGGCGACATGGAGTCCTACGAGAAAATCGACGACTATACCTTCCTCGTGAAATGGAAAAAGCCCTATTTCAAGTCCCTCGAGATGATCGGCGGAACGCCCGTCTTGCCCAAACACGCGCTCGACGACGGGACCGACTTCAACAAGCATCCCTATGGCCGGGCCCCTCTCGGCTCGGGTCCCTACGTGTTCGACAAATGGGAAACGGGCCAGCGCATAGTCCTGAAAAGGAACCCGAATTACTGGGGCAAAAAACCCCATTTCGACTCCGTGGTCTTTAAGATACTCACCAACGACGACGTGGCGCTTAGCCTCATGAAAAAAGGCGAACTGGACACTTTAGGCCTGTCGCCGCTGCAATGGGTATATCAGACGGGAACGTCCCAGTTCAACGAGAAGAACCATAAAATCCATTACCATTATCCCGGCTATTCTTATATCGGTTGGAACCTCAGGAAGCCCCTTTTCCAGGACAAGAGGGTAAGGAAAGCCCTTACCATGCTCCTTAACCGGGAGGCCATCCTGGAAAAAATCTATTATTGCCTCGGGTCCATTCAGACCGGTCCCTACGACCAGACCGGAGACTTCGCCGACCCCGATATCAAGCCCTATCCGTTCGATCCCAAGGCGGCCGGAGCCCTTCTGGCCGAGGCGGGATGGACGGACGAGGACGGGGACGGAATATTGGACAAGGACGGTATGGCCTTCCGTTTCGAGATGTCCTTTACGGCCCAGCTTCCCGAGGTGGAAAAGGCCATGCGCATATACAAGGAGGACCTGAGGAAAGCCGGAATCGACATGGAGATACGGACCCTCGAGTGGGCCGTGTTCCTGCAAAACGTGCAGGAATGGAAGTTCGACGCCACGGCCCTTGGCTGGGCCCTCGCCTCCAATCCAGACTCCTATCAGCTCTGGCACTCGAGCCAGGCCGATATCAAGTCAAGCTCGAACCACGTGGGTTTCAAGAGCGCCAGGGTGGACGAGTTGATCGAGCTTAACCGGGAGGAGTTCGACCGGAACAAAAGGATCGAGTACTGCCGGGAAATCCACCGGGTGCTGCATGAGGAGCAGCCATACACGTTCTTCATCTCCTCCGAGGCCCTGTCCGCCGTGGATAAAAGGATTCACAACGTGGTCCCCCATCCCATCCGGCCCATATTTCTTTACAACGAGTGGTACGTGCCCAAGGCCATGCAAAAAAGGAGCGCGGCCTCACTTTAAAATGCGCGACTACGTGATAAAAAGGCTTCTCGCCATTATACCCACCATATTCGGGATCACCCTGATCACGTTCCTTATTATCAACCTGGCGCCGGGAAACCCGGCCGAGCTTAAAATCCGAAAGGCCCAGGGCGGAGAGCTCGATCCCCAGTTCGCCGCCGAGATCATCGAGCAGACCAGGAAGCTCTACGGTCTGGACAAGCCGCTGGGCCGGCGCTACCTGATCTGGGTGGGCCAGATACTGACCCTGGACTTCGGGGAGTCCTATAAGGACCACAGGCCCGTGACGGACAAGATACTCGAGCGCGTGCCCGTGTCCCTCCAGCTCTCCATCATCAGCATTTTCCTGGTCTATCTTCTGGCCATACCAATCGGGGTATTCAGCGCGGTCAAGCAGGAAACCATGGCCGACCGGGCGCTCACGGTCTTTCTTTTCATCTTGTACAGTCTGCCCAACTTCTGGGTGGCCATGATGCTGATTACCTTCCTCGGGGGCGGTGACTTCCTGGACCTCTTCCCCATTTACGGGCTTTCCAGCGACGGGGCCGAGGCCCTGCCCTTGCTCGGCCGACTCCTCGACCGCGCTCACCACCTCGTGCTGCCCGTGGCCTGCCTGACTTACGGCGGGCTGGCCTACATCAGCCGCCAGATGCGCGGCTCCATGCTCGAGGTCATCAGGCAGGACTACGTGCGCACGGCCCGGGCCAAGGGCCTTTCGGAAAAAGTGGTGGTCGGCAAGCACGCCTTTCGCAACTCTCTCATACCCATCGTCACGCTGCTGGCGGTGCTGTTCCCTGCCCTGATCGGGGGATCGGTCATCATCGAGGAAATCTTTTCCATCCCCGGCATGGGCAAGATGAGCTTCGAGGCCATCCTGTCCCGCGACTATCCCGTCATCATGGGCGTCATTACGGTTTCCTCCATTTTGACGCTCATCGGGATACTGGTGGCCGACCTCGTCTACACCCTGGTCGACCCCAGGATAGACTTCTCCGGCGCCCCCGTCATGATCAAGCCGAAAAGCTTCCTCATCGGATTGGCCGTTGTCGCGACCATTGTCCTGGCCGCCCTCTGGGCCCCAACGGCCGAGGTGGGACTGGGGTCCCTTATCCTCCTCCACGGAAAAAAGGCGGCCCTTATAATCCTGGCCGCCTCCGCCGCCATAGTGGCCTATTCTCTTATCGGAGACAGGGGCTACTGGGCCTCCGTGTTCAGGCAGTTTCGGCGGGGCAAGGTCGCCATGGTCTCCCTTGGCGGAGTGCTGGCGCTCTTCCTGGTAGCGGCCCTGGCTCCCCTTTTGGCCAACGACAAGCCCCTGGTGATGAAGGTGGGCGGCGAATATTACTTCCCCGCCTTTCGCGACTACCTTCCCGAGAGGTCCCGCCATTACCGGGAGTTCGGCAATCGGGACATAGGCGAGATGGCCTCGGCCCTCGAGGGCGACGACTACGCCCTGTTTCCGCCCGTGGCCTGGGGACCATATCAGAACGACCTTGACGGCGTGCTGCAAGGCCCAAGTTCAAGGCACTTCCTCGGCGCCGACGGATCGGGAAGGGACGTCCTGGCCCGCATGATCCACGGCTCTCGCATAGCTTTGTCCGTGGGATTCGTGGCCGTGGGACTTTACGTTTTTATCGGGGTGGTCTTCGGGTCCCTGGCCGGATACTACGGGGGCTGGGTGGACGTCATCATCTCGCGTCTCATCGAGGTGATGATGTGCATCCCCACCTTCTTCCTTATCATCTCGGTGGTGGCTTTCCTCGATCCCAGCATCTATAACGTCATGGCCGCCATCGGTCTGGTGGGATGGACGGGCACGGCGCGGCTGGTGCGGGGCGAGTTCCTCAAGGTGAGGAACATGGAGTTCGTCGAGGCCTCGCGGGCCCTGGGCGCGAGGGACCCGCGCGTTATCTTCCGCCACGTGTTGCCCAACGCCCTTACGCCCGTCCTGGTCATCGCCACCTTCGGCGTGGCCGACGCCATCCTGGTCGAGTCGTCCCTCAGCTTCCTGGGTTTCGGCGTCCAGCCGCCCACCGCCAGTTGGGGGGACATTCTCAGCAAGGCCAGAAGTTATTACAACGTGGCCTGGTGGATTACGCTTTTTCCGGGCCTGGCCATCTTCTTCACCATCACCACACTGAACCTGGTGGGGGAAGGATTGAGGGACGCTATTGACCCGAGACTCAAAGATAAAAGATAATGGAGGACGTCCAATTAATGGCGACCGACGGGCGGCCGCGTGCTAGAATAAAAAAGGCGAGATATCGATCGATATCATCGCGGCCGGGACAGGGCACAAGGAGGAGTTCCCATGGCGGACGATAAAGACAAATTTGGCGAAGACTCGGCTTGGGCGCCGCCCGAGGTCGGACCGGACGAAACGTCCGACGAGATGGACATTATCAAGTCCGTCTTCTCCGCCGACGCGGAAGAGGAGTCCGCGGGCGGAGGCGTTTTCAGCCAGGACCTGTTCGGCGGCTCCGATCAGTCCGCTCCCGCCGGGGCGGACGAGTCGGCCCAGGAGATCGAGCCCATCATGACCGAGCCTTCTCCTCCCGAGGAAGCCGAGTCCGAGCCGTGCGCGGCTACGGAGGCCTCCGCTTCCCCCGAGGACGAAGTCGAGGAACCGGCCGATGAAGCCCCGCCGGAAAAGCAGGCCGCGGAGGCCGGCCCGGCCGAGGGCGTCAAGATCGTGACCGACGACGACCTGCGCGCCCTCTTCGAGGCCAGCTCTCCAGGCGCTCCGCGCCCTCCCGAGTCTCCTCTCCCCGAGGCCGCGGAAGAGATGGAAGACGAGATGGAAGGCGAGGCCGAGGAAAGCGCGCCTTCCCCCGAGCCACCAGCCGAGCCGGAGCCGGCGGAGCCTGAAGAGGTGGAAGAGCCCGAGTTTTCCGCTCCCGCCATGGCGCCCGTGGCGGCCGACGTCGAGGAGTTGGGTTTCGACATGGACGACTCCTCGTCGGGACAACTGGACGAGCCTCCCCCCCCGGCCGAGACCCGGGATGAGATGGATGAAATGGAAGAGGCGGTACCCGAGGACGAGATAACCGAGGTATACGAGGAGGAGGAGCCTCCCCCGCCCGAGGAAACCTCCATCGAGGAGACCAAAGCCGAGGAAGATGACGAACAAGGACCTCCGGCCGACTCCCCCAGCGTAAGCGATATATCGCCGGACGAGATAGTGGACAACCTCGAGTCCATGGCCCAGGTCGGCGAGATGACCGCCGTGGCCGCGGGCAAAAAGGGAGAGCTGCTGGACAAGACCAAGGACCTTATTACCAGGCTGGCCCCCGCCGGTGACGACTTCATGAGCGTGGCCGAGCTTAAAAAGCTCTTCGAGAACATGAACGTCATCATCGAGTGGGCCAAGGAGATGAACGAGCGTCTGGAGGCGATCGAGGAGCGCCTGTCCCGGGCGGAGGGGAAGGAAGATTGATGGCCGAGACGGCGAAAAAGCCCGAGGCGTCCTCATCCCCCCTCCTCGAGGTCGAGGACCTGGTGACGGAGTTCCGGACGGAGGAAGGCCTTCTCCGGGCGGTGGACGGCGTCTCGATCCGGATCGGCCGGGGAGGCAAGGTCGGGGTTATCGGCGAATCGGGCTGCGGCAAGAGCGTCACGGCCCTGTCCGTTCTTCGGCTGATCCCCGATCCTCCGGGCATGATCAGCTCGGGCCGTATCAGCTTCGACGGTCTCGATCTTCTTGGCCTTCCGCTCTCCAGGATGCGCTCGATCCGGGGCAACAGAATATCCATGATTTTCCAGGAGCCCATGAGTTCGCTCAACCCGGTTTTCACGGTGGGGGACCAGATCGGTGAGGCGATCCGTCTCCACCAGGGGAAGAGCCGCAAGGAGGCGCTCGAGCTTTCCATCGAGCTTCTGGGCAAGGTCGGCATCCCCGACCCGGAGCGGAGGGTCAAGGACTACCCGGGCATGCTCTCGGGCGGCATGTGCCAGCGGGTCATGATCGCCATGGCCCTTAGCTGCCATCCCGAGCTTCTCATGGCGGACGAGCCCACCACGGCCCTGGACGTGACCATCCAGGCGCAGATACTCGAGCTGATGCAGGAGTTGGTGGACGAGATGGACATGAGCCTCATGCTTATCACCCACGACCTGGGCGTGGTGGCCGAGACGGTGGACTACGTGTACGTCATGTACACCGGCAAGGTGGTCGAGCAAACCGACGTCCGCTCGATTTTCCGCGAGCCTCTCCATCCTTACACCAGGGGACTCCTGGCGGGCCTGCCCGGAGCGGCGGGCGCCCCTTCCCAAAAGGGGGAGGCGAAAAGACGGCTCCGAGCCATTCCCGGCGTGGTCCCCAGTCCCCTTCACCTGCCTGAAGGTTGCCCTTTCCAGGAACGGTGCGGACTAAGAAAGCCCCATTGCTCGGAGTCCATGCCCGAGCTCGAGGAGAAAAAACCCGGCCGGTTCGTCAGGTGTTTTGAAGTATAGGAAATAATGCCCGCGCCTTAAGCCGTGCCGGAAGCAGCCGGTGAATTTTTGTCTCCATCCAGCGCCTCTCTTACTTTCCTGGACAGGGACTCGATGGTGAAGGGTTTTTGCAGGAGATGCACTCCCTCCTCGACCACCCCCAATTGCCCGATCACGTCGTCCGTATAGCCGGACATATACAAAGATTTAAGGCCGGGAAAAGACTCTTTCAGCCTGACAATCAATTCGCTCCCGTTCATGTTGGGCATGATAACGTCGGTCAGGACCAGGTCGACCTTTCCGGCGTACCCCTTGGCCTTGAGCAGGGCGTCCTCCCCGTCCACCGCCTCGATCACCCCGTATCCCCTCATGGTCAGCATGCGCCTGGCCAGGGTCCGGACCGCCCGGTCGTCCTCAACCAGCAGTATCGTCTCGTTTCCATCGGGGATTTCCTTTGCCAACTTTATGGTGGACTTTCTCGGCTCGGGCCGAGCCGCGGGGAAATAGATTTTAAAGGTCGTTCCAGCTCCGGGCTCGGAATCGACCTCGATAAATCCTCCGTTCTGCTTGGTGACCCCGTAGACGGTGGACAGCCCCAGTCCCGTTCCCTTTCCCATGGGCTTGGTGGAGAAGAAGGGCTCGAATATCCTTTGCCTGACCTCGGCGTCCATGCCCTGTCCGTTGTCGCTGACGGCTAGAAGAACGTAGTTCCCCGGGCCGGCTTCCTTGCCGGAGGCGAATTCCTCCGCGATTGAAGCGTTCATGGTCTCGATCACGAGCTTGCCGCCCTCGGGCATGGCGTCCCGGGCGTTGACCGCCAGGTTGACCAGTATCTGATCGATTTGTGCCGGGTCGGCCATGATTGCCCAAAGCGACTCCGCGGGCTTGAACTCGAGCCTTACGTCCTCCCCTATGATCCTCTCGAGCATTTTCCTCGAAACCTCGAGCGACTCGTCGATCCTTATCAAGCGGGGCGATATTATCTGCTTCCTGCTGAAGGCGAGAAGCTGGTTGGTCAGACCGACCGCCCTTTCACCGGCCTTCCTGATTTCCTGGACGTCGGCGTAGAGGGGGTCGTCGGGCTTCAAGGCGGCCAGGGCCATCTCGGAGTAGCCCGTTATTCCGGTGAGTATGTTATTGAAGTCGTGGGCCACGCCTCCCGCCAGGCGGCCGATGGCCTCCATCTTCTGGGACTGGATGAGCTGTTCCTCGAGGGACGCCCTCTCCTCCTCGGCTCGAATCCGCTCGGTCACGTCGCGGGTGACCCCCAGAATACCAGTTGCCTTTCCATCCTGGCCGTGAAGCATGGTCATGGTGACCTCGGCCCAGATGGTATGGCCGTCCTTATGGTACTGTTCCATGGTGAGGGTAACGGGCCGGTTCGGCTCTCTCAGGCCCTCCTCCTCCAGCTTCATCTCCCGCTCGAAAGCCTCCATGACCAGGCCAAAAGACTCGGGCGTCAGCATGTCCCGGGGCGTCTGGGACATGTGCTCCTTTACCGTGTAGCCTCTGAGCGCGAGGCATGAGGGACTGATATAGGTGAAATTGAGCCCGAGGTCCATTGTCCAGATCACGTCGGAGGCGTTCTCGGCCAGGCGGCGATACCTCTCCTCGCTGTCGCGCAGGGCCAGCTCCGACTCCTTGCGCTCGGTGATGTTCCGGACGATGGCCAGTATGCGTTCACGGCCGCCTATGGCCGCCATCTTGAGGTTGACCTCGCCCCAGAAGGCGTTCCCCTCCCGATCCTTGCAGCGCCACTCGAAGATTTGAGGCTCGCCCGCGGCCGCCTTCAGGATCAACTCGACCGCCCGCGTCTGATTGAAGGGAGGCCGGCCCTCGCTTAGGTCCTCGACCTTCATCTGGGTAGCTTCATCCCTCGTGCACTTGAACATATCGCACATGCTTTGGTTCACGTCCAGGATGTCGCCCGTTTCCATATCGTGGATGAAGATGGCGTCGTTAACCGAATTGAAAATGGAGTAATAGGAGTCGCTGAACTCGACGGCCGAGCCATCCGTCTCGCGCGCGGGCTTTATCGTCACCAGGCGCCCGCCTGGGCCGGGAGCGGAGTCAAGGGGTGAGGCCGTCAGACGGCGGGAAAAGTCGCGGCCGGCAAAGCGAAAAACGACGTTTCCTTTCCACTTGCCCTTGGATTCGACAATCTCTCGCCATATGGACGGGTCTAAGAAAAATCTCGAAATATCCAGGCCCGCCGCATGGTCCTCCTCGCCCAGCCCAAGCGCGTCGAGAGCGGCCCCGTTAATACATATCAAGCGGCCGCCGGGGCCGATGACCATCGCCGCGTCGTCCAGCGCGTTTAAGAGAGATTGTATAACGCGAAAAGAGCCGGTTTCCATGAGGGCGTCCCTTTAAGTTCGCCAATATAATCGACGAGGAAGATACTCCCGCCTCGCGGGCGTGGATGTGATACTCGATGGGCGGACTTGGCGGGTAAAGGCCTCGAGGACGCTCCCCATTCCTCCATCCAAGGAGCAAGACGCCGGGCCAAGGCTCGGACGGCTTCATCTTTTAAGGTAGCATCGATAACCCGAGGCGCAAAGGAGATTTATTCGCGGTAATTGTTCTTGCGTCGGCGGTCATGGCCGCAACGGCGGCGATAAAAGTCCCTCAGTCTCGGGAAGTCCCAGCATGAGGTTCATGTTCTGGACGGCCGCTCCCGAGGCGCCTTTCACCAGGTTGTCGATGGCCGTGACCACGATGGCCTCCTTGCCGTCGGGCGACGCGGTGACGGCCAGGTCCACGAAGTTGGTCCCCCTCACGCGGGAGACGCAAGGCAGGTCTCCCACCGGGAGCACCCGTACGAAGGGCTCGTCCAGGTAGGCCTCGGCCAGGACTTCCCGGAGGGCGGAGCTCGATAGTTTTTTCGTCAGGGCCAGATAGATGGTCCCCAGTATGCCCCGGTTCATGGGGGCCAGGTGGGGGCTGAAGGTCACGCTCGCCTTCTTGCCCAGGGCGGCGGAAAGCTCCTGCTCCATCTCGGGACCGTGGCGGTGAGCGTAAAGGTTATAGGCGCGAAAGGCCTCGTTGACCTCGCAAAAGGAAAGGGCCAGCGTGCCCTTCCGGCCCGCGCCGGAAACTCCGGACTTCATGTCCGCGATGATCCGGCCGGGGCCGGCGACCCCCGCGGACAAAAGCGGCGCTACCCCGAGGATGACGCCGGTGGGATAACATCCAGGGTTCGCCACCAGTTGGGCCTTTTTGATTTTTTCCCTGTATAGCTCGGGCAGGCCGTAAACGGCCTTTTTTAAAAGGTCTCCCCTCGAGTGCGGCCCGTACCATTTTTCATAAACCTTCTTCACCCTCAGGCGGAAGTCGGCGGAAAGGTCCACCGCCTTCACGCCCAGGTCGTGGGCCTTGCCCACGGCTTCCATGCTCTCGGCGTGGGGCAGGCAGAAAAAGGCCAGGTCCACGCTCCTCAGCCTGGCGGGATCGTACTGAGTGAGCGTGGGCAGATCGTATCCTTTGAAGCTGGGAAACAGGTCCGCGTAGGCCTCGCCGGTGTTTTGCCGCGAGGTCATGATAGAAATCCTGGCCGACGGATGAACGGCCAGTATCCGCGTCAGTTCCTGTCCGGTGTATCCCGTGGCGCCCACTATGGCCAGTTTTTTCTTCTCGCCCATTTATCTCTCCAGGCTAAGCGGCGCCGCCGGCAAGCCGGCGACGCCTTGGTCTATCGATTCCGGGTCGGATACCTCCGTCCCTTTTTCATCTCACGCCCTTGGTATGACGTATCCGCAGTAGTCGCACTTCCAGTAGGTTTTTCCCACTCTCATGTAGACCACTCCCAGGACGGCGGCGGCGGCGGCGGGTATAAACAGGGTCCAAATCCAGAGTCCGGCGACGGCCAGGACCGCTCCCAGCCCGAGCAGCGCGAAGGGCCAGGCCCTCGAGTAGGGCATGGACCTTTGCACCTCCATCGCGCCTCCGCACTGGACGCAACGGATGGACCTCGCCTTCTCACCCCGCGTCCCGTATTCCTCCCGCGTCTCCTCCCCATCATCCGAAACCACCGTGACCAAGGGAGCCTGGATCTCCTGCCTGCGGCGCTGATCTTGCTTTAATTGCTCGGATTCCTGGCCCTCGTTCTTCTTTCTCCTCCCCCTTGGCTCGATCTCCTCGCGTTTTGGGGCCTTTTGAGACCTCTCCAGCATCCTGGATTTCAATCTCTCCGCGGCCGAGGTCTGGCTGACGTCCTCCGCCAGGACCACCCTCGACCTGGGTTCCATGGTTTTAAGGTCGATCTCGCACCGGCGGCATACCTGCTCGCCGGGGGGATGGACCAGGTTGCATCGCGGGCAGTTCATGCGCCTTGGTTACTCCCCGCCCTTGTTTCTGGCGTTGGCCTGCCAGAGCGAGTCGATAAGGTCCCTGTCCTCGTCGGACAGCGCGTCGAACTCGATGCCCATGCCCGCGGGTTCCTGCTCGTCCTCACCGGGAAAGATGACCCGAGCGACCTGGCCCGTGGTCTTGAAGGGTTTATCCAGTCCGGGTATCTCGAACTCGATCTCGACCCTCGAGCCCCTGGCCAGGGGACGCCTGGTCTTGATGAACATGCCCCCGTGACTGACGTTCAGGGCGTAGTCGTAGAAAAAAGCGTCCAGGCTGTGGTACTTGACCTGCATGGAGATGGGCTTTCTCTCGTGCCTCCTGCGCTCCCTGCCAGAATATTTCATGCAACTTCTCCTTTTTCCACGTCTCCGACCGTCGATGAACGGCCGCGGGCCAAAACCAGCGGCCGAGTCCGCTTATTAGGTGAAGCTCTCCTCGGCGATGTCGAGGGGAGACGTCTCGTCCGCCATCACCTCGGCCGCCTTGCCCGGCATGTTGGCCAGGTAAGAGCCGATGAAATAACGGGCCGACTGGACCTTGCCGTCCAGATAGGCCGCCTCGTTGTTCTCCTTGACGATGACCGCCTTGTCGCCGCCGCCCACCAGCTCGGCCAGAAGCTTCTCGGCGATCGAGGCCTGCCAAAGCAGCATCCATCCCGCCAGGACGTCTCCCACCATGTAGAGTAGGGGCGTGGCGTTAAGGAAGCCCAGCATAAAGTCCTTGCTCCCGGCCTTGCCCGTCACGTTCTTGACCGCCTTGATCATTTCCGAGCGGGCGGCCTCGAGTTTCTCCGCGTACGGGCCAAGGGCCGCGCTGGCCTTGGCCTCCGCCAGCGACTCGTCCATCTTGGCCATGAGGGCCTCGAAAACCTTGCCGCCCGCCATGGGAAGCTTGCGCCCGAGAAGGTCCATGGCCTGGATGCCGGTGGTACCCTCGTAAAGGCTGGTGATCTTACAGTCGCGGGCCAATTGCTCGACGCGGTACTCGGAGCAGAAGCCGTAGCCGCCGTGCACCTGGATGGCCTGCTCGGTCACGCGGTACGACATGTCCGACCCGTAGGCCTTGACGACGGGCGTGAGAAGCTCGACCAGGCCGGACCACAGCTTCTTCTCGTCGCCCTCCGCCACGTGGGCCATGTCGATGCACATTCCGGTGTAGTAGTTCATGGCCCTCATGCCCTCGGTCATGGACTTCATCCACATGAGCATACGCCTTATGTCCGGATGCTGGATGATGGGCACGGGAGGAGCGTCGGGGTTCTTGCCCTGGGTGATGTGCCTCCCCTGCAGCCTCTCCCTCGAGTAGGCCTGGGCCAGCTGGTAGGCCGCCGAGGCGATGCCCATGGCCTGGGCCGCCACCAGGAGCCTCTCCTCATTCATCATGAGGAACATGATCTTAAGGCCCTCGCGGGCGTTGCCAAGCAGCTCTCCCACGCAATTTCCATCCTCGCCGAAAGCGAGTTGGCAGGTGGCCGAGGCCTTGATGCCCATCTTATGCTCGATGCCCAGACACTTGACGTCGTTGTTCTCGCCGATCGACCCGTCCTCCCCCACGCGGTCGCGGGGCACGATGAAAATCGAGATGCCCTTGGGTCCGGCAGGGTCTCCCTCGATCCGGGCCAGAACCGGATGGATAACGTTGGGCCTCAAGTCGTGCTGGCCCGCGGTTATAAACGTTTTCGTTCCCACGATGTTGTAAAGTCCGTCGTCCCTGGGGATGGCCTTGGTTTTGAGGATGCCCAGGTCCGAGCCCGCGCCCGGCTCGGTCAGGCACATGGTCCCCGACCACTCGCCGGACCAAAGCCGCGAGAGGAAAAGCTCCTTTTGCCTGTCCGTGCCGTGGCTGTGGATCATGACGCCCGCGCCGTGGGTCAGGTTAGGATAATTGGCGAAGGCCGTGTTCGAGCCGTGAAAGCACTCGTGGCAGGCCGTGCAAAGGGCCTCGGGAAGGCCCTGCCCACCGTCGTCCGGGGAATCGGAAGGCGTCAGCCAGCCGCCCTCCACGTACTGGTCGTAGGCGTCCTTAAAGCCCTCGGGCACGGTCACGATCCCTTCCTTCCAGACGGCCCCCTCCTCGTCGCCCTTCTGGTTGAGCGGCCAAAGAACGTTCTCCGCGAATTTTTCCGCCTCCGACATGACCATCTCGAAGACGTCCTTGTCATAGTCCGCGAACTTCTCGTACTTGTTAAGGTCCTGAATCTTGAGCTGGTCGAACAGGATAAACCTGCGATCCCTGTAATCACCTAGCTTGGTCATGTTTACTACTCCTTTTCCGACTGGTTGGCGGTCCCGGCGGACCGATTGGACATAATATCATGAAAACACCGGGGAGTTAACTTCACCTGTAACCCGAGGCCTGGGGCAAGGACCAATATATCTCGATAAGCGGCGTCTTTTCAAGACGAGACGGCAAAGGCCGTTAAAGGTTACTTCCAGGTGATCCTGGGAGTGCTCCTTTTCACCGGGCCGTCTATCTCGCCCTGGGGCCAGCCCAGGGCCACGCTGGTGGCTATGCGAAGGGGCCACGCTATCCCCAGTTCCTTCATCAACTTCCGGTCGGGCAGAGAGTTAAGGGCCGTGATAAAGCCGACGTAGCAGGTCCCCAAGCCCAGGCTATGGGCCGCCAGCACCAGGTTCTGGGCGCATATGCCCGCGTCGAGCTCGACCTGTCCTATGCCCCGCAGGTCCGACAGTATCACTATCACCACCGGCGCCCCGAAGAAAAGCGTATCGCGCTCGACCGCCGTGTCCATGCCCGAGATGACCCGGACGTCCGCGTCGCCCGGCCGCCAGAGGCTGATGAGGTTCCACATGAGTCTCCTTGCCCTTCCCTGCTTCAGGTAGTTGCCCGAGGTCAGCTTGAGCCCCTTGAGGGAAGCCGTCTCGACGCGCCGTATAAGTTCCCGGTCCCGCAGCGCGAGGAACTCCCAGGACTGGCCGTTGCCCGAGCTGGGAGCGTAGCGGGCCGCCTCGATCACCCTGCGGATCAGTTCCTCGGGCACCTCCTTTTTCTTGAAGAGACGGTTCGAGCGGCGGCGGTAGATCACCCGCTCCACCGGCGTCAGTTCCTCCTCGATGGTCTCGAACGCGGGCGGGACCTCGGCGCCGAGCGGATTGGGCGGGGAGACAACGCCCCGGCTGAGGCTTTGGTAGCGGCCGGACGAGACGTAATAGTCGCCGCTCACCGAGGCCGCGCCCTCCTTGCAGACGGCCATGCAGTTGTTGCAGCCAAGACACGCGACCTCGAGGCCCTTGTAACCACGGATAACGGGCGGTCCCTCCTCGGGCATGTACAGGATGTGGGTGGGACAAGTCCTCACGCACCGGCCGCAGCGCGTGCATTTTTCCGGGTCCGCCCAGAACCGGGGAAACTCCGCCGGAGGATAATGGGCCTTGCCAATGTACTTGAGGTTCATGAGTCCCTCCTGAAATGAATTACTCTCATCCTATTATTATCGCCGGCCCGATTGCAATAAGAAAACATGAGTGGTGGAAGAGAAAAAAGGCGTAAAAGGCGTCAAGAGGCTTTGGGATATTTCCAGCGCCGCTGGGCCACCCGGATAAATAAAACCGAGTGACCCATCTTGCGGCGATATATCCGGGAGGGCGTTAATGGTATTCGTGCGTGCCCTGCTTCACCTCGATTCCGGTCTTGCCGCTTATGATCTGTGCCATCTCGTCGGCGTTCGAGTAAGGGCAGCCGGGTTTGGCCCCCACCAGGCAGCTTGACAGGCGTATCTCGTCCGGCTTGATCTCCGAAAGCTTGATCGCCATCCCCACGTTGGGGGCCAGGCTGCGGCCGGGACATTCGCACTTGACGAAGCCGATCACCTGGACCGGCTCATCGAATTTGCCCTCCCCCAGGGCCGCCGCCTTCAGGCAACGCCACTCGCCCGGGCATCCATAGCCGCTGTCCATGTACGCTCCACATCCCACCACGAATACTTTTTTCATTTTAAACGTCTCCTTCTCTTTACTAATTCACCGCGCCCACAGTATATCATGGGCTTTGGGTTTCCCCGACAATATTTTTTTGCGGCGCCTTTCCTCAAACCTTGGCCCCTCTCATTTTATTTTCTGAAGGGCCTGCTCGGCGGCGATGGTAATGGGCTCGGCGCTGGGCTCGGAGGAGCAGTCGGGATTTCCCGCGCACATGAGCGTGGTCAGTTCCGGTATGGTTTTTCCTCCCAGGATCAGGGCGTTAATGGCGTCGATCTCCTTGGCCGGCGCCACGTCGTCGCTGATGATCTGTCCGCCGATAAGCTTTTGGCTTTTTTTATCGAACACCAGCTTGAGGGTCCAGGGCTTCTTGCCGGGGATCATGTTGTGCTTGCTCCGAGAGTCGACCGTCGCGCACACGGCATCGAAGTTCTCCTTTTGGGCGGCCTCCTCGCTTAGCCCCACGGCCGCGATGTACTTGTCGAAGAGCCTGACCGCCGTGGCCCCGAGCAATCCCGGGAACGGTATCTCGTAACCCGCCAGCCGCTTGGCCGCCAGACGTCCCTGGATGACGGCCGGTCCGCGAAGCTGGATGGGCACGGGCTTTTTCGTGACGAAATGGAAGTTCTCGATGCAGTCGCCGGCGGCGATCACGTCGGGGTCGGAGGTCTCGAGGAACTGGTTGACCTTGATCCCGAACCTGCCCATCTCGAGACCCATCCGCTCGGCCAACTCCAGGTTGGGCCTGGCCCCCACGTTCATGAAGACCATGTCCGCCTCCAGGCTTTGTCCCGAACCGAGTTCCACGCCGGCGACCATCCCGTCCTTGCCCAGGATTTTCGTCACCTTCTCGCCCATGCGGAAGGCGAGGCCCTTCTCCGTGAGGTAATCCTTCAGCCCGGCCCCCAACTCCGCGTCGAGCATAAGCGGGAGCGGATGACCGAGCAGCTCGATGATAGTTATCTCGTACTGGCCGGGAGCGTTCTCCATGAGGAGAGTGGCCTGCTCCATGCTGATGAAGCCCGCCCCGATGAACACCAGCCGCTTGGGTTTCTTTTCGGTCAGGAACTTCCTTATCCTCTCGGCGTCCTCGAGGGAGCGCAGGGTGAACACGCCCTCCAGGTCGCAACCCTCAAGGGGGGGCACGAACGGCCTCGATCCTATCCCCAGCACCAGCTTGTCATAGGCAAGCTCTTTCCCGTCGCTGAAATGAAGTTTTTTAGCCTTGACGTCGACATTTTCCACCTTGGCAACGATCGAGTCAATGCGGTTGTCCGTGAACATCTTGTCCGGGTTGGTGATCGATTCTCCCGTGGCCAGACCGGCCACCACGTGGGGAAGCGCTCACCGCACAATGAAGGTTTTTTCCTCCCGGATCACCGTGACGTCCACGTCCGGCATCAGTTTCCTCGAGAGCATGGCGGCGGGACCGCCCACTCCGCCGCAGCCTAATATCACAAGTTTCTCTCCCTTTTTCATGGGCCATCTCCTTTTTAATTGCTTTTACTTATGAATAAGTATCATCTTTCCCACGTCATTGGCAACATATCCTTCCCCATAATCACGCGCCCTTTTGGCAAACGGGACTCCAAATATTATAAGGCGGATGACAAACACCTTCTCCAGGGCTAAGGTAATAGCGCATCGGAAGCGTGAAAGCCTCAAGCCGGGTTTCAAGGAGAATTGTTTCAGTGAAATCATGGCAGTGTGATCGCGTCCTCCGGGCAAACGTCAACGCAGGAGCCGCACGAAATACAATCGCGCCCGACCACGACGGCCTTGCCCTTGCTCAAGCTAATCGAGTTATTGGGACAGACGTCAACGCAGGCCCCACATCCCGTGCAGAGTTCGCGGTCAACGACGGCCGCGGGGGAAGCGGACCCCATTCCTTCCAGTTGTTGAAGACGCCCCTTGATTTCATCCAATCGCCGCGCCAATACATCAACCTGCCCCTGGAGCATGGTCCTTTCGTCCATGGGAGCCGCGGCCGCCTCGGGCGTCGATTGAGTTGTACCAGCGTTGGAAATTCCACCCATGCCTCCACCCATTCCCCGGCCCGTGCCCATCCCCATTCCGCGACCCATGCCCATGCCCCGGCCCATGCCCATGCCTCGGCCTCCGCCCATTCCGCGACCCATCCCCATTCCACGGCCCATACCCATTCCGCCGCCGGCCGCCGGCTGCGCCGCGCTCTGAGGATTTCCCGCTACCATGCCCATGCCGAAATGGCCGGCAACGCTGGGTTGGCTCGCGGTGGAATAGGCCCCATTGCTGAAATTATGCACCGCCTCGCGGACGAGGCCTGAAACGCCAACGACGACCTCGACGCCGGCGGCGGAAAGCGTCTGGTGAGCGTTGGGGCCGCAGTTCCCCGTAAGCACGTATTTCACTCCCTTTTCGGCCATTAGCTGAGCCGACTGGATACCGGCTCCGCTGGCGGAAGAAACGTTTGAGTTTTCCACCGCCTCGAAGCTCAAATCATCGGTATCCACGATCACGAAGAATGAGCATCGGCCGAACCGGGGATCTACCGGAGATTCCAAAGACCGCCCATTAGCGCTTACCGCGATTTTCATTAGAATAAAGGCCTCCTTTTCCGGAAAAAGCGGGGAAAATCGTCCCCGTCATTTCCAGACAAAATAAAATGATCAATCAATCCGAGCCAAGCCATCCCTCGTTAAAGCGCTTGGTACAGGCCGCGGTATTTCTCAACTTTCCCCGTTACCCCCTTGAATACGACGTCGGCGGCCGCAGCACCCGGGCATTAAAAAGGAGTCCTCCGAGAATCCGCCGCTTAAAAATACCCTGACCACGTCATCAACCGGTCCGCAGGTGTGAGGAATTACTTGAACACCGGCGGACGAAAGCGCCATTTCCAAGGGCCAGGAAATTGCGCCGCATATGAGAACGTCAACGCCAACTCCCGAGATTTCCCGGGCTCGCGAAAAAGGGTCCTGAAAGAACAATTTCTTCTCGACGCGGCCGGCCTCTTTCCCGCCTACCGCCTCTATCACCAGCAATTTCCTTGCGACGTCCAAAACCGGAGAGACGCGCCTTTGCCAAATCGGAAGAGCAACCTTCATCATTTATTTATTTAGGCAATCAATGTGCCGACAATTATAAAATCCCCTAACTGGCCTTTTTCAAAGGATTATTCAAATTGAATAACGGCCATGCAATCATCCGGATATTCGCAAAATGCGATTTATCCATGTATTATCGGTTGCATTTTGCGAAATTAAGGCTAGCCTAAAAGGATATGAAAAAGACCCTGGACAAATCAAAACGCGAATGCCAGGACGTGATCCTGGATTCTATCAATGAGGGGGTTTTTACCGTCGGCCTGGATTGGCGGATCAGTTCCTTTAATCGCGCCGCTGAAATCATCACGGGAGTAAGCCGGGAAAAAGCGGTGGGCCACGCTTGCTACGAGGTCTTTCGGACCAACATCTGCGAAGACTCCTGCGCGCTGAAAAAGACCATGTCCACCGGCGAGCCGATCGTTAACGCCACCGCGCATATCGTGACCGAGTCCGGAATCCGCGTCCCCATCCGCGTCTCCACGGCCTTGTTGAAAGACGATCATGGAGTGGTGATCGGGGGCGTGGAGACGTTCCAGGATTTGACCCAGGTGGAACGGCTTCGAAAGGAACTGGAGGCCCGGTACACCTTCGAGGACGTCATCGGCCGGAGCCAGGCCATGACCGAGCTTTTCCAGATTCTCCCGCAAATCGCCGAAAGCGATTCCACGGTATTGATCGAGGGAGGCTCAGGCACGGGCAAGGAGTTGTTCGCTCGCGCTCTTCACAACTTGTCTCCTCGCAAAAAAAAGCGCTTCGTGCCCGTGAATTGCGCGGCCCTTCCCGATACTCTTCTGGAGTCCGAGCTTTTCGGATACAAAGCCGGGGCCTTTACCGACGCGAAAAAAGACAAGCCCGGCCGTTTCGCCCTGGCCGATGGGGGCACGATATTTCTTGATGAAATCGGGGACGTCTCACCCGCCATGCAGGCCCGGCTGCTGAGGGTACTCCAGGACCAGAAGATTGAGCCTTTAGGCTCGGTCGAGCCAATCCAGGTGAACGCTCGAGTGGTGTGCGCCACCAACAAGGACTTGACCAGGCTCGCCCGATCGGGCAAGTTCAGGGAGGACCTTTATTATCGGGTCCGGGTTATCCATCTCAAGCTGCCTTGCCTTAAGCGGCGCCGGGAGGATATTCCCCTCTTGGTGGACCACCTGATCGGCAAGTTCAACCTGCTCCAGGACAAAGATATAGCCGGGGTTTCGGGAGCGGTCATGGCCCGACTGATGGAGCACGATTTCCCGGGTAACGTGCGTGAACTCGAGAACGTCATCGAGCGAGCCTTCGCTCTCTGCCGGGGAAACATGATCGAAATGCATCATCTGCCCGCGGACCTCCGGCCTGATGAAGTCAAAATGGGAGAGCACGGTTCCGCCACCACGCTCGATTCCATGGAAAAGATAATGATCACCGAGGCGCTCAGGCGCTGCCAGGGCAATAAAAAACAGGCCGCCCGGGAACTCGGCGTTAACGCCAGCACGATATACCGCAAGATCAAAGCCCTGGGAATCGAGCCTCCCGAACGCCGACGAGAGACCCTCAAAAAATAAATTCGCAAAATGCAACGTTCTTCATTATTTATCCGGACCTTAAAAATCGCGGCCTTCATATTACGTGAAAAAATTCTATATTTTAAGGCTCTTAGATCGAGGAATATTACCCGTTTTCAGCGGGTATGTTTATTGCTTGTTCTCTTTTTAAGCTCGGCTCGTTTTATTGGAGAAAAAGTCCTTGGATGGGTCCCCATGCTTATCGAACAAGTATGGCAAATAACCGGGAGGTGGTTATGAATTGTCCATTACTTAAAGGCAAATTTAATAAACAGTGCGGGGCGGTAAAGGCCCTGGTCGTGCTTTCCAACGCCCAGCTTGTACTTTACTGCGAAAACGGACGCTTCGAGGAATGCCCGGTATACATGACTTGGCAAAACCTTTCAGGCAAGGAAATGTCCCTGGCCGCCTACGCCGAGCTTGAAAGGGAAGCGACGCTCTGAGTTGCCTATTCTATTACAGCAACCCGAAGGCGGCCACGGGCATTCCGGGGAGGGCCACGGAGGAATCGGAGTGGCCCAGGACCAGGCCCGCTCTTTCGGTCACGAGGGTTTCCTGGAGCTTGCCGAACACGTTATGAATCTTGGCCACCTTGTGCCCGGCCTTCACGATCTGGCCGGGTTTGACCAGGAACCTTATGACCCCGCTGCTCGAGGCCGGCGGGCGGTGGGAATAATCCAGTATCTTGTCCTTCAGGGATGGGGGAACGGGCCGGTTCAGTATCTTTTCCCGAGGCCGGGTCATGCCGAGAAAAGACAGGATATTCCAAACGGACGTCACGCCGTCGTCCACGTTCTGCTCGTTGACCACGAAGGACTCGCCCAACTCGAGGGTTATGGCGGGCGCCCCGCGCCGAATGACGCTGCCGGTCAGGGACTTCTCCAGGTAGGGGTCCGAGGTCTCGGGGGCCTGCTCCTTGACCACGATGAAGCCGCTCAGCCGGGCGAAGGTCACCGACTTGTCGAAGATTTCCTTTTCCCCCTCCGGCCATCGCGGCTCGATGAGGGCGTAGGGAATGGACTTGATCCAGTCGTTATGCAGGTCGAGCACCAGGGTGGGATTGGTCTGGATGATGGTCGAGAAAATCCTTTCGGCAATGCGCTCGGCCAGCGACCCGTTGGGGTCCCCCGGGAAGGACCGGTTCAGGTCCTCCATGGACAGGCCGATGTGCCTGGAGGCGGTCTCGAAGCCGATGGGGTTCATGAGGGGAAAGGCGTATAGCCGTCCGCAAAGCAGGGGTTCCTTCCGAAGCCGTTTGAAAATCTCCTGGATGACCACCATGCCCCCCACCTCGTCGCCGTGCACGCAACCGGTGAGCCAGACCACGGGACCGGGACGCGGACTCGAGGCCTCCATCATCGCCAGCCTCCGCCTCGAAAGGTCCGAGCCGGTAAGTATCTTGAGGAAGGAATACTTGATCCTTTGCGAAGAATCCTTCTCGGTCAAGGCCATCTCGAGTCACCCCTTTGTTCGCGCCTTTTGCCGAAGCGGCCTTAAAGTCGGCCGTTTCTTTTCATCCGGCCATCGGGTCCTATATCTTTTCAAAGCGGCTAGCCCGCTCAGGCCATAATCCAGGTATAAAGCGCCGCGAGCAGCAGGCCGGCCACGAACCATCCGCCGGCGATCCTCACCCACCACACTCCCCAGGCCACGTACCAGAGGGGCCATAAAGGATAGCTCTCGGGCGGGGCCTCGGGATCGAACCTGCCTTTCAGGTCCTCGGGGATAACGTCCTCAGCCATGGCGAAGGCCTCGGCCGGGGTCGCGGGCGTCGGGCTCGAGAGGGTCACGATAAACCTCGTGGCCCGAGGAATCGAGACCAGAGCCAGGAGGGCCAGCCAATGAATCCAGCCAGCGGCCGCGAGGGCGGTGATGACGATGTAGAAGCTCCACACCATGATCTGCGTGGCCACCCGGCCTTTTTCCTCACCCAGAAGCACGGGCAGGGTACCCACGCCCTTGGCCGCGTCCTTCTCCCGCTTGTCCAGGTGCTTGCCCATGAGCACCGCGCTCACGCCCAGGCCGTAGGGCACGGAGCAGGCCATGACCTGCCATGACAGGGTCTCGGTCAGCACGAAATAGGTCCCGCCGATCATGAGGGGGCCCCAGATGAGGAATATGGCCGGCTCGCCCAGGCCGCGGTGCTTGAGCTTAAGGGGCGGGGCCACGTAGAATACGCTGGTCGCCAGGCCGGCCGCGGCGAAGGCCATCACGGTCCAACCCACCTGGCCGACCAGGTGAATGGCGATGATGAGATCGACAAGGTTGCAAAAGAGGATGGCCGCCACCAGCCCTTCCCCGCTGACCAGGTTGTCCAGGAGGGGATGGGGCGCGTAGTTGGCGCGGGGGTAGTCCTTGGTGTCCACGCCCTCGAGGAGGTCGAAGGCGTCGTTGACCATGTTGTTGGCCGCGTGGGCCAAGGTCAGTCCCAACGCCACGAGGAGGAAGCGTCCCAAATTAAAGCTCCCGTCAATGGCCGCCAGGAGCCCGCCGATCAAGGCGGAGAGCAGGGTCATGGAAAAAACGCACGACCTGGTGATAATCAGCCACTTGCTGACCAGGTCCATTTCGGCGCCCTCGGGCAGGTTGCACGTCCTTAAAACCTCTATCCAGTTGCGTACCATTTCCATCCCTCCCTTGAATAGGACTATTGTTACATCATGGGCCGGCGCGAGCAAGAAGGGTCGCCGGCGTGAAGACGAGATCGCTCGGTTTGCGGATTGGCCGGATTCGCGCCAAGACGACCGAGTGGGCGGCAAGTTAAAAGAAGAGCGGCAAACTGGTTTTAATCCGAAGCATGACTCCCGGTTTGGCCACGAACGGCCCGCCTGAGATTTCTATTGGGGCCACTCTAAAATCGTAATGGCGGTCGAGTCCGTTCATATCCTAATATGATGGCCGCCGTCTCCCGGCTATTTCTTGTCCCTGGTCCTCTTCGGCCTGACCTTGATCAGCGGGTCGCCCTGGGCCACCTGCGAGCCCTCGGCCACGTCCACCTTGTGCACGACCCCGTCTATGGCGCTGGCAATGGTATTGAGCATCTTCATGGCTTCCAGCACCAGAAGCGGGTCGCCCTCGGAGACCTTGTCGCCCTCATTCACCCTGACCTCGACCACCACTCCGCGGAGGGGCGCCCGGGTCTCGCCCATCTCGGCCAGGGTCGCGATCTCCTCGGGGCTGAGGGACTTCTTTTCCTGCTCCGCCGCCTGCTTGCCCTCGGGGCGATAAAGGTACGGCTCGGGGTGATGGTTAATAAGGAGGTAAGTGAGCGTGCCCCCGTCCGATATCCGGTGGGACGGACCCATGGACACCTGATGGTGCTTGCCGCCGTGGTCCTCGAACACGATCTGCTCGTCCTGACCGAACCCTCCCTCCCGGAACCATATCTCGGGACCGAAAATATAGGTCTTGCCGTACTCCTCCTCGAACTTGAAAAAGTCGGCCGCGTCGCGTGGATGCTGGAGGTATAGCGCGAGGTCCTCCTCATCGGGGGGACGGCCCAGGGCCTTCTCCAGTTTCTCGCGCTCCACCTCCAGGTCGATCGGCTCGATGGACTCGCATCCTCCCTCGTTGCAAAGGGTCTTTTTCCACTCGGGGCCGAAGACGGCCTGGTAAATCTCGTCCGCCGGACGCCTGAAGGGGAAAGGCCCATACCTTTCGAGGAGGAGTCTTTTCAAGTCCTCCGAGGCGTTGACGTAACGCTTGCCGGAAAGGACGTGAGCCACGGCGGTGGTCCACAATATCTGGGAACCGGGCGTGACCGACCAGAAGTTGCCCAGCTCGACGTGGACCCTGGGCAACTCCTTCATAAGTATCTCGGGCATGCGGTCCAGGAAGTCGCCCTTTACCGCCTGCTCGAAGCTCGAGCCCATGGCGCCGCCCGGCAGCTTGTGGATATGAACGGTGGGGTCGAAGCCCTTGAACTGCGACTCGAAGGCCTGGTAAAAGGGACGGACCTTCCGCAGCTTCGAACTGGCGGCGATGACGGCGTCCTTATCCACGTTCGCGGCCTTGACGCCCTTGTCCTCCAGCATCATTATGGTGGTGAGCAAGGGAGGAGGGCCGTAAAAGCCGGTGAGGGCGTGGTCGCAGGCGTCCACGATCTTGGCGCCGGCCTTGACCGCGGCCAGTATCCGGCCGACGTCGTTCCCGTCCGTGTTGTGTCCGTGATAGTGGATGACGAGGTCCGGATAGGCCTTCTTGAGGGCGTCAACCAGGGAGTAAATCCGGCCCGGCTCGCCCAGGCCCGAGTGGTTCTTGATGGCCATGATTATGTCCGGTCCCGTCATCTCGAGTATCTCGCCCGCCTTATCCACGTAGAAACGGTCCGTGTGCTCGGGACCGGTCGAGAAGCAAAGGGCGGGCTCGAGGATTTTGCCGGCCCTTTGCACCTCCTCGAAGACCGGCGCCATGTTGGGCACGTGGTTGAGGAAGTCGAACACGCGCCACACGTCCACGTAGCGGGCGAAGTTACGCACGGTCAGCCTGATCACGTTCTCGGGGTAAGGCCTGTATCCGAAGAGGTTGACGCCGCGGCACAGGGTCTGGAACATGGTGTTGGGCATCTTGCGGCGGAGGAGCTTGAGCCTCTCGAAGGGATTGATCTGTTTTCTGAGCATATCCACGTGTACGGACGCTCCCCCCGTTATCTCGAGGGAGAAGAACCCGGCGGCGTCTCTTTCCTCGGCGACCAGGAGGTCGGTATGCGGCAGTATCCGGTTTTTGAAGTCCGACTGAGAGGCGTCTCTGGCGGTGTTGGTGATGAAGTATCCTTCGGTCTCGCGCAGTTTTCTTATGGCCCCGGCCGGGTCCGCGCCGGGCAGTATCCTGTCTTTAATATTAATATCCATGTCTTTTATCCTTCTTACATGGCAAAGGGGTTCTTTTTATTATGGTGGATGGCCGCCAGGAGCTTGCCCAGCTTGGCCCCCTCCCTGACCTGGTCGCGGTAATCGAACAGCTCGGGATGCCGCTCGATGTACTCGGTGTCTATCTTGCGCTCGAGGAACTCGGGCTCCATAACCAGTTTCTGGTAAAAGGGGATGGTGGTCTTGGGTCCCGCGATGACGAATCCCTTCAGGGCCCGCTCGAGCCTGCTGGTGGTATCGCTCCAGGTGAAACCGTAGACCGTCAGCTTGACCAGCAGGGAGTCGTATTCCTCGGGTATGCGATAGCCCTGGTAGACCATGCCGTCAAGCCTGATGCCGGGTCCGCCCGGCGAGTTGTAGACGGCCACGGTGGTCCCGCTGTCGGGCGCGAAGTCGCGGCGGGGGTCCTCGGCGTTGATCCGCATCTCGATGGCGAAGCCCCGGCAGAGGACGTCGGACTGCATGACGTCGAGGGGCATGTCCTGGGCCACCCTTAATTGGCGCCTTACAATGTCGATGCCGGTAATGGACTCGGTCACCGTGTGCTCGACCTGGAGTCGGGTGTTGATCTCGAGGAAGTAGAACTTGTCGTCCGAATCAAGGAGGAACTCGACCGTGCCGGCGTTGGTGTAGCCGGAATGGCGGGCGTAAAGGAGCGCGGTCTCGAGGACCTTGGCCTCCAGCTCGGGCGCGATAAGGCCTGGGGCCACCTCGACCAGCTTCTGGTGGCGGCGCTGGATCGAGCAGTTCCTGGCCCCGAGATGGATTATATCTCCGTGATGGTCGCCTAGAATCTGGACCTCGAGATGGCGGGGCTTGACCAGACCCTTCTCCAGGTAGAGCCTGTCGTCGTTAAAGGCGCTCTTGGCTTCCCTGCGGGCCAGCCCGATCTGGTCCTTAAGCTCCTTTTCATTATCCACCCGGCGGATGCCGCGGCCGCCGCCGCCGGCCACCGCCTTGATCATCACCGGGTAACCGACCTCCTTGGCGAACGACAGGGCCTGACTCAGGCCGTCATCCCCGGAAGGAAGGATGCCGCTCCCGGGTATCACGGGCACGCCGGCCTCGATGGCCAGATTGCGGGCGATGGTTTTGTCTCCCAGGCTTTTGACCACCCTGGAGGGAGGCCCGATAAATATTATGCCCTCATCCTCGCAGGCGGCGGCCAGGTCGGGGTTCTCGGCCAGGAAACCGTAACCCGGATGAAGCGCCTGGCACTCCGAGCGTTTGGCCGCCCAGATGATGCGGTCAATGTCCAGATAGTCCTTTTTCGGGCCGGGACCGATCCAGATGGCCTCGTCCGCCGTGTGGATGTGCCGTGAATACTGGTCCGGCGTCTCGTAAATGGCGACGGCTTTGAGGCCCTCTTCCTGTACGGCTCGGCAGATTCTTATGGCTATCTCGCCGCGGTTGGCCACCAACACTTTATTAATTTTTCCTACTCTTCGCACGATACTCCCCTTTTTTCAAGGACTTGCCTTGAAAAACAACGAACCTAATAATTTTAATAAGCAATGCTACCGGGCAAGAAATATGATCAAAGCCGGAAGAACGAATTGATATTGATTTTAGTACAAATCATCCGGACGTTCAAATCTCGCGCTAAAAAAACTGATTCTTGGCGGCGAAGCCGCTTTGGACTGCGGTCGTTTGAGACCGCTTTAGATGGCCTTGGCTTGACAAGGCCAATAAATACAACGCCTTTCCTCGCGTCAAGCCGCTCGGAAGCAAAGCGGAGTCGAGCCGCCGCACTCCAAATCTGGACTTTTATAAGAGGCGCAATAATTACCAGTAAAAGCCGCCGTACAAAATATAGCGCCCGGAAATATAATCGTTACAACGCCGCGACACTAATAACAATATACATTACTAAGAGACTGATATATCAAAGGAAAGGACGGCCGATTGGCCGCCATTTCCCGGTAAAGGTCCAAGACTTTACTGGGCCACTATCGTGACTATCCTGTCTTCGGTGATGGCGGCACAATATCTTCCAAGTCCTCCGCTCCCGCACTCGGGGGTCGAGGCCTTGAGGTAAATGGTACCGGCGGCCGTGGCGCGAAGCACAATGGTGGACCGTCCGCCAGAGGCTATGGCGCCGGAGATATCGTAACGTCCCGAGCCGGAGTCGCCCTCCCCTCCCAGAATTACCGCCGAGCCCGTAGAGCCGGCGCCGTCAATCTCGAATACCACGCCAAAGCCGGCCGTGTAGTTGGGATAATCGTTCTTTACGCCAATGGTGACCCGAACGGTCGAGCCCACGTCGACGTTAACGATTGAGTCTCCCACCAGCTCGAGGGAAGTGGGTCTTCCAGGCACGGAAGAAACGCTCTGCAGGGAGGCCATCTGTCTAAGGAGAGAGAGGTCCAGGGACGAGACGATCTCGTCCATGTCCAACTCCTGGGTGTCGCCGTTCGGTGGAATAACTCCCGTATAGGAAACCGAACTCAGGGCTATCCTGGACTTGAGCGTATTTACGTCGAGGGGGGACAGGAGGCCGTCGGCGGAGGTCGTGTTGCCGGAATCGGTCCAGTAGAAACACCCCGGCCCGCCGGTCACGTTCTCGTCCCACAGGTCCGTGTCGTTGTAGTACTCATGGCAGTTGGGGTTCCCGTCCGCGTCGAAGTCGGCCGAGCATCCGTCCGAGTCGTCAAGCGGATTCAAGTTGTTCGAGTGACCCGAGGAATTGGCAACCTCGAAGGGGTCGGGCAGATGGTCGCCGTCCGTGTCCCAGGCGGTTGATCCGGTCCCGTAGGTCACCGTCTCCTCGTAGTCGTCGAGTCCGTCGTCGTCGGAGTCGTCGTCGCAGGGACTGCTCTCGGTCGAGTCCACCACTCCGTCGGCGTTTAGGTCCTCGCCCTTGGCGCAAAGAACGGTGTCACCGTCCATTACCGAGGTGTTGCCGTCACAAAGGCCGTCATCGTCCGAGTCGTAGTCCTCCGAGTCGAGACATCCAACGCCGTCCTCGACCGAGTCCTCGATGCCGTCGCCGTCCGTGTCGACCCCACCCACCGGCGTCATGCTGAAGTCGTGCCTGGTCGTCTCGCCGTCGGAAACCTCGAGGTCCTCGACCAGGTAGGTCTCATAGCCGTCAAGCGCGGCGAAAATGTAATGGTTGCTCGCCTGCACCAGGCGGATGGAGAACTCGCCCTTGTGGTCGGTCGAGGCGGATTTGCCCGAAATCTCGAGGCTGAGGCCGCCCAGGGGATCGCCGTGCTCGTCCGTGACCTTGCCCAGCAGGACTCCCGTGCTGGCGAAGGGCGAGAGCACCACGTTCTTGGTCGAGGTCGAGTTCTCGTTAATGACGGGACAAAGCTCGGTCTTGCTCGAGTAGTTGGTGGCGCTGTAGCTGCACAGGTATCCGCTGCCCGAGGGCACGGTGCCGTTTATGTAGTATTGGCCGCCGCCGCTGGTATAGACGATGGTCCCGGTGGTGGGCATCTGCCAGATCACCTGGACCCTGGCGCCCTGGACCCCGAACCCGGTGGCCAGGTCCGTGACCTTGCCGTTAAGGGAGCCGAAGGTCCCGGACTCCTGGTCCACGTAGAGGCTGTAGGAGGTCCCGGCTCCGTAGCCGCTCAGGCTGTGCCGAACCATGGCGTAATAGGTGGCCCCGTCCGCCACGAAATAGATATAGGACTCGGACTCGTGGAAGTCGTCGTTAAAATCGACCAGGTCGAGGGTCGAGCCGTTCAGCTTGTAAAGCTCCATGTAGGTGTCGCAGTTCTCGCCCAGGTTGCCCGTGTAAACCACGTAGGGGTTGCCCTCGTTGCCGTAAAACACGATCCAGTCCTCATCCACGTCGGAGTGGAAGTTATGGAGCTGGCCGGTGCTCGAGCCCACGGTGATCGAGCTGGCCTGGGTCTCGTCGTTGTCCGGCTCGTAGGCGTCCATGCCCCTCAGCGTGATGTAGGTAGTGGCCGGGTCGCTCAGGTTGCCCGCGCTGTCCTTGGCGTAAACGGTGACCGTGTAGTCGCCGTTGATGGTGAAGATGTTGTCCGACTGGGTCTGGGTGAACACGTGCTCGTAGCGGTCGTCGCCGTCGGGATCGGTCAAGTGCACGATCGGTATCAGGTCGTCCTCTATCTTGGGCGTCTCGAAGCTCTCGTCGATGGTGGGGGCCTCGTATCCTGGAGGCGTGATGACGGCGTAAACGCCGGCGATGTCGTTGAAATTCATCACGTCCACCCAGATGGTGGCGGTGTCGCCCGAGTCGATCTCGACCGAGGGGCTGGCCTGCAGGTCGGGCGTCTCGTCTCCGGTGAAGAACTCGGACCCGAGGTACTTGCCCTCCGAGTAGGCCCCGTCCCGGTCGGCCCCGGAGGCCACGTAAACGCCGTCGCCGTTGTCGTCCAGCCGCGGCGACTGTCCCGACCATCCCTTGATGGCGGCCGCCGCCAGGTTGAAGGAACTCTTGATGTCCTGGCCGGCCATGACGTTATTGAGGAAGAACTGGCTGAAGCTGACCGTGCCGTTGACCGTGAAGAAGGCCGGGCTGGTGGCCGAGGCGCTCGAGATAACGATCCGGTCGGCCGAGCCCGAGCCCAGGTTGTCGATGAAGCTGCCCGAGTAGCAGGCGTCGTAAATGACGTTGACCCGGCAGGGATGGGACGTCTGAATATCGTCCAGCCACCCGTCCAGGCTGTCGGCGGAAAGCACCACCGGAGTGACCGTTTCGCCCACCACTATCCTGTCCACCAGGAAGCTGTCCACCCCGCCGTGGTCCAGGAGGTACACGGTAAGAGGAACGTCAGGATCGCTGGACACGGGAGAAGTGGGACCGTTGAACCAATGGCCGTCAACCGTCCCGCCCTCGGCCGCGGCCCAGCCGGTGATGGCGTACCTCATATTGTCCAGGCTGGGCAGGGCGTCCACGTCGTTGTAGTAGCCGTCGCCGTTGCCGTCGAAGGTCTGGGTCTTGTTCGGGTTCATGTAGAATATCTTGTCCGGCGTGAAGCCCCTCGAGATGAGGGTCTTGTACGCGAAGTTGGCCAGGTAGTTGATGTTGTTGACCAGGCGGTTGTCGTCCAAAAGGCCGCCGCCCGCCACGATCACCGCTCTGCCCACGTCCTCGGTGATGGTGATCTTGGCGCTCACCACGTCCGCGGGAGTGGATGAATCGAGCACCGAGATGGTGTACTCGCCGTAAATCGATCCCGCCTGGAACATGAAGGTGTCGCCGTCGCCGATCGAAATCATGCCGCCCAGGGCGTACCACTCGTAGGGAGCGGTCCCGCCCACGACCCTGAACTCCTGCGTCTCGCCCGGGGCCAGGCCCACGGCCTGCGGCTGTATCTGGAACACCAGCTTGGTCAGCTTCACGTCGGCCGCGAAGCTCACGCCCCTGGTGTCCACCACGGCGACCAGGTAAGAACCCGGATCGGGTCCGGGCGCGTAATGAAGGGTCGTTCCCTCCACGACGGCCGTCCCGCCCGTATAGGACCAATCGTAGGGAGGTATGCCGCCGGTGACCTTGAAGTCCACCGTGTCGCCGTTGGTGGGTACCTCGACCACGGACGGCGTGATAACAACCAGTCCCGGCTTGTCGATGGTGAAGACCAGGTTGCGGTCCAGGGCCCGCCCGGTCGAGGCCACGTCGTCGGCCAAGATGGACAGGCTGTGGGTGCCGAGTTTGGAGCCGGCCTTGACCTCGACCAGGTGGTCGTCAAGGCCCTGTTGGGTAAGGTCGATGGTCACGGTGTTGCCGGTCCAAACCTCGTTGTAATCGACGCCCAGTGCCAGGACGTCCTCGTCGAGGGCCAGGACCGGGTAAGCGGGAGTATCTATTCCCGAGGTCTTATCGTACAGGACCACCTGCACGGTGATAGTGTCGCTGAGGATCACGTCCCCATCGTAAGGCGATGCGCTTATCAGTTGGGGACCGACAATGTCCATCTTGCTAACGTCCGAGGAGACGGGAGAGGCGGAAACTCCGCCCTGGTTGACGGCGATGACCGTGGCCACCACCGAGTCGCCGTCGGAAAGGAGAAGACCCTGCGCCGTGACCTGGCAGTAGCCCACCGTGCAGGAGTAGCCGACTCCCGTGTAGCCTAGGTACTCGGTCCCGCCCGGCGCGGCGCCGATGGCGTAGAGGTAGCCGACCTCGGAGTCGGGGTCGGTGGCCTCGTCCCATCCGATCCAAAGGGTGCTTCCCTCGCTGAGCCAGTAGCTCTCGAGCATGACCGACATGCCGTCGATTACCGGAGGTGAAACGTCGATAAAGGTCGAGCAGTCGGGTATAGCCGGTGATTCCTCCACGTTGCCCGCGCGGTCCACCGCGATGGTGGAAAACTCGTAAGTCCCGTTGGCGGTCGAGCCGAACAGGAAAGAGCCCGAGGAGCCCGAGTCGGTGGAGCCGAAAAGCGTCATCTCTCCTCCGTCATGGCTATACCACAGACTGACCTCGGCGCAGTCCTCGTCGGCCGTCCAGGTGACGGGGAAGGCCACGTCGCCGCCGTAAGGAGGGCTCGAGGCCGAGGACGACGGGTCGGTCCAGTCCACGATGGTGGTGGCCTCAGCCGAGCTCTTGGGCGGCTCGACGTGTATGGGCGAGAAGAAGCCTCGCGTATAGAACCGGTACGTGCCTTCTCCGTATTGCGGCACGTACTGGAATTCTCCAAATTCCTGCCTGGCCGTGTAGCCCGAATTCTGGAACAAAGACCCGTTCCAGCTCACGTATAGAGTGACCAGCGAGGTGGGCTCGGTGGTGTTGGCGAATATGACCCAGACCGTGTTGCCGTTCTCATAGGGCTCGGATGAGCAGATCGTGACGGGGTCGCCGTTGGCCGTGAACATGTCCGAGCCGTATGTGTACTCGTCGCCGTCGTTTCGGCCGTCGTCGTCCATGTCCGGGTCCAGGGGGTCGGATAAAACCGGATAATTGACTTCAACGTAGTCGCTAAGGCCGTCGCCGTCCGTGTCAACCTGGTTCGGGTCGGTGCCGTAAGTAATGATTTCCTCGCCGTCCCATAGCCCGTCGCCGTCCGTGTCAGGGTCGTTCGGGTCCGTGCCGTAGGCGGCCTCCGCCGCGTCGGGCAGGTAGTCGCCGTCGTTGTCGAAACCGACCTGGTCGAACATTATGCCGTCCAGCGTGTTGCCGACCACGAACCAGGCCACGCCGTATACCGATCCCGTCCACTCGATGGATGGATAATAGGCGTTAGCGGAATCTCCCGAGATGGAGATGGGATAGCCCATCTGGAAGCCGCCCACGTGGACTCGGGACAAGAATATCATGTCGCGTCCGGAGTCGCTCTCCCATTGGAAATAGGCGATCCCGAACTCGTGATTCCCGGCCGTTATGTCCGCGTCGCCGCAGTTGTAACTATACCCCTCTGACACGGTGAACGGCGTCTCAAGGGTGTCGCCGTCGGCCGAAATTCCGACGAATTGGACGTTACACCACATGTAATCGATGTATTTGAAGGCCAGCCCAAAAAGGCCATCGTCGTGCCAGGCTAGGGACGGCTCTCCATGGTATGAAAACATCGCGGAATGAGTAATTTGTTGGCCGAGCGACAAGACGTTGCCAGCGTCGTCGATCCTTGTGAAATAAATCTCGACCGTAGACCCTTCTCCAGGCATGTCCCACTCGTAAGCCACGCCGAACTCACTTCCGCTCCATGCGATCGTCGGCGAGTGGGCCCCACCGTAGGGGGCGCTGGAGGTAAGCTGCACTCCCGGCATTAAGGTGTCGCCGTTTTGATCGAGCCTGGTGAAGAACAACTCCTCGTTCCCGTCGGCCAACCAGTTTATATAGACCGCGCCGTACTCCGATCCGGTCCAGGCGACGTCGGGGTAGGTCTCTAAATCCATGGCGTCGTTGGCAAAGGGCTTCTCGGGCCCGGCCGTGTCGCCATACTGGTCAATCTGAATGAAATAGGAGTCATCGCCTCCTCTTTCCCATACCAGGGCAAACTCCGAGCTTCCCCAGGTCAATTTCGGGTTGACGTCGTCCATGATATGCGAGGTGATGGTGGTCCCGCCCAGCACGGTGTCGCCGAACTCGTTGATCCGGGCGAAAATAATATTGTAGTCATAGAGGGCGTCCATCTCGGTCCAGGCCACTCCGTACTGGGAGCCGGTCCAGGCCAGCGTCGGGGCCCAGGCGTCGGTAGCGGTGTCTCCCGAGGAAACCAACAGCCGCTTGCCGAAGGGCGCGAAGCCCGCGTCGTCATAAGGGTCCTCGGGGTCGCGGCCGCCCGCTATCTCGCTTCCGTCAAGCTCGCCGCCCATGTCCGTGTCGGGCGAGAGCGGGTTGGTAAAGTATCCGTACACGTGCATGACTTCCTCGAAGTCAGTAAGGTCGTCGTGGTCCGTGTCCTCGTCGGTCGGGTCGGTCTCCGAGTTGTAGACCTCGAAGCCGTCGCCAAGGCTGTCGTCGTCAGTGTCCCAGTCGTTGGGATCGGTCCCGTTAAGATACTCGTTCAGGTTGCTAAGGCCGTCGTAATCAGGGTCTCCCGAGGCGTCGTATAAATTCGGATTGAGCCCGTTCTCGACCTCCCAGCCGTCGGGCATGTCGTCGCCGTCCGTGTCCCAGTTAATGGGATTGGTCATGGTGTCGTAAAGTTCCTGGTAGTCGGTCAGCCCGTCCGCGTCCGTGTCGGGGTCGCAGGGATCGAGTTGGGGCCGGTTCGTAAACTCGAACCAGTTGGTCAGGGTGTCCCCGTCCGCGTCGAGCATGTTGTCCACCGTGTTTATCATCAAACAGCCGTACATGTACTCGTAGCCGTCGGGCATTCCGTCCGCGTCCGTGTCCTCGTAGACGCACGGATTGTGGCCGTTCTGGTACTCGAAGAGGTTGGTGTAATAGTCGTAATCAGCGTCCAGGTCGGAGTCGAAATAATTGGGATCTATGTAACAGGACGACCCGACCATCACCTCCCAGCCGTCGTCCATGCCGTCGTCGTCCGTGTCCCAGTCATAGGGGTCGGTCTCGTAGTCGTTTATCTCCTCCGCGTCCGTCAGCCCGTCGCCGTCGGTGTCGGCGTTGGTCCCTCCCATGCCGACGCGGGCGAACCATATCTCGTCCTCAATCCTGCCGTCCCTCCAGGCCACGCCGTACTCGGAGCCGTTCCAGTCCAGGGACGGGGCTTGGGACGTATCCACGTCGTCCTCGCTCACCTGTATGGGCGCGCACAGAGTCGATCCCGCGAGGTCGAGCTCGATGAAGAAAATCTCCTTGTAAGTTGTAGGCCGGAACTCGTAGGCCAGTCCGAACGCGGAGTGGCCATAAACCAGGTCGGGCATGGTGGGTTCATATAAACCGCCGCTATAGGTGATCCTTAAATTGGGGCCGATGGTGTCTCCGTCCGCTCCGACGCGAGTGAAGAATATCTCTCCGTACCAGTCACGATAATCCTCCCAGGCCGCGGCGTACTCATCGCCGGTCCAGACGAGTTTCGGGTTCTCGGGGCATTGCGTGGTGGCCCCCCCGCTGAGACTTATCTGAGGGCCGATGGTGTCGCCGTCCGCCGCCAGACGCGCGAACTTGACGTCCAAGGCCCCCCAATCCTCCCAGGCCAAGCCGAACTCCCCGTCGGCCCAGACAAGGGAAGGAGCTTGCGCGTCTCCGGAGGAATTGGAAACGATCCTTACGCCGTCCACGGTGTCTCCGTTAACGGCCACCCTCTGGAACAATACCTCCGTGTTCGCTCCTAACCGATATTTCTGGTAGGCCACGCCGTACTCGGACCCGGTCCAGGCGATGGAGGGATAGCCGATGGATTCGATCGTCAACTCGGAGATGGCGGCCGGGCTTATTATGGTCGAGCCGTCCACGCCCACGCGGGTGAAATAGATCGAGTCCTGGGAAGCCGAATATTTCCAGCTCACGCCGAATTCAGACCCGGTCCACACGGCGTCCGTATGCGCTTGGGTGTCGTTCTCCAATTTCAGTCGAACGTCGGGGCCCAGGGTGTCCCCGAACATGTCGAGACGCTCGAAAAACACGTTTAAGTCGCTATCGCCTCGATTGTCCTCCCAGAACAGGCCGTACTCCGTGCCCCTCCAAAGCAGGGTCGGGTTAATGGCGTAGGCGCCGGCGTAGGTCACGCGCACCTCGTCCCCAATCCTTCCCATGTCGCCGGGATAGGGGGTGATGTCCGGGTCGAGCGGGTTGGACCCGTTTAATATCTCGATCCCGTCGTCCACGCCGTCGCCGTCGGTGTCGTTATCATAGGGGTCGGTGCCCGCGTTGCTGGGGCCGTTATACACGCCCGTGTCGGTCTCGACCGCGTCGGGAGCGGAGTCGGAGTCGCCGTCGTCGTTCCAGACCATGGGGTCGGTCAGCCAGAAATAGACTTCCTTGCCGTCGTCGAACCCGTCGTCGTCGGAATCAATATCGTCCGGATAGGTGAGGTAAAGGTTCACCTCGTCGCCGTCGGTCACGCTGTCGCCGTCGGTGTCGCTCACGCAGGGAAGGGCGTCGTTCAGGAACTCATCGATATTACTTAGGCCGTCAAAGTCGTAATCCCAGGTAGCGTCGTAGTATGTGGGGTCGAGTCCGCAGATGGATCCGTAATTTACCTCCCAGCCGTCCTCCATGCCGTCGCCGTCGCTGTCCTCGTCGCAGGGGTTGGTTCCCGACGCCAACTCGTAAATATTGCCGAGCCCGTCCGTGTCCCCGTCAAGCAGGGAATCACCCACCGTCGGATCGAGGCCGCAATACATGTAGAGATATTCCCAGTCGTCCCCCATGCCGTCCCCGTCGCTGTCCTCTTCGCAGGGGTTCGTGCCCAGCATGTATTCCTGCATGTTGGTCAGGGAATCCTCGTCTCCGTTGCTTGCCGAGTCGCCGACCATGGCGTTCACGCAGCCGTACATGGACTCCCAATGGTCGTCCATGCCGTCGCCGTCCGTGTCCGCCATAGTGTAATCGGTGCCGGCCAAGTCCTCGAGGAAGTCGCTTAGGCTGTCGCCGTCAGTGTCCAGGGTCATGTTGAAGCGGCCGTAATAGATATCGCCGCCGTCCCAGTCGTTGCCGGACCATACCACGTGCAAGTCCCCCTCGGGACCGAAGGAACACTTGGGGTCGGCCGCGGAATTGCCGGCCAACACCGAGTACCATTCCTCGCCGACCAGGAAGCCAAGGTATAAGTTATCGGAAGAGTTGGTCCAGGCCAGGGCCACCAGGCCGTCGGACTGACGGGCCGCGGCGTGAGCCTCGTAACCCCCGAAAATATCTTGGCCGTATTGCCAACCCGCCGCGGTTTTCTTTCCCATCCGGATATAGGCGCTATTGAGCCAGAAAAGGTAAACGCCGTCGCCGGAGGTCACGGCCGATGGGATGTGATACGTGCTGGTGTAGCCGCCATATATCTGTTGCTGGTACTCCCAGCCCTCGCCTGGAGAATAATCGGAGACGTATATCTCACCGTCGTCCGTTCCCTCGTACCAGTAGACGCTGAGGGAGGAACCGTCGAGGCCCAGGCCGGGCCGATACGAGTAATATCCGGGGTACGAAATACGATACTCCGCCGTGGTGTTTCCGCCGCTCTCGATGGTGAAGTGGTAAACGTCGGATAGATCACTGTCTCCCCGCTGGTAAACCAGCTCGATGGTGTCTCCCATGGCCATGGCCTGAGGCCAATATTCCTCCTCGCTAGTGGCCTTGGCCGTTACCGGCCCGCTCCAGCTTCCGCCATTCCAGAAGGAATGGGCTATGTCCGAGCTGTAACCGTAGAGGGTGTCCTCGAAGAAGACGTGGACCACGCCCGAGGCGTCTATGACCACCTCAGGATGGCGGTTATCGTCTCCGGACGAGACGGTAAGAGGAGTGGCCCATCCCGTCGAGCCGTCCTTGATATTATGCACGATGAAGTCCGGTCCCGTGCCGCCCCACTGCTCCCAGACCACGTTGATATCACCCGCGTCGTCGATGGCCAGGTCCGGCCTCGAGTTTCCAGCGGCCGTGTCCGAAATGATTACCACCGGGTAAACCAGGGGCACGTCGTCCAGCGGGTTGAGCGGATCGCGGCCCGCGTCGACCTCCCTCTTGTCGTCCTCGCCCCCGCCGTCGGTGTCAACGGCGCAGGGGTCGGTCGAGTTGCCGTATTCCTCGAGGTTGGAAAGGAGGTCGCCGTCGGGATCGCCCAGGGAGTCGCCCCATCCCACCATCAGGCCGCAGCTGCCGCCGGCCAGTATCTCGAAGCCGTCGCTCATGCCGTCGCCGTCGGTGTCCCAATTGTCGGGATCGGCCCCCGCCGGTATCTCCTGCGAAGCCAAAAGTCCGTCGCCGTCGGCGTCAAGTGCGATACGCGAGAATTGCAGCGTCTCATGCGTGCTTCCGTACTCCTGCTGGACCCAGACCATGGCGTACTCGCTGCCGGTCCAGAGGACGCCCTGCTTGGAGGAACTGAGGTAATCGTCATCCATGCTGTTGGTCAATCTGGATTCTTTGAGGCTTACATTGCCTTTATCGTCGAGCAGGCCGCAGTAGATTTCGTAGTTTCCGTCCCTGTCGTCCTGCCATACCACCAGGTATTCCCCATCATCCTCGTTCCAGGCTATATCCGGGCTTACGCTTTCGTTACCATCCGAGGTCAGGATGCTCTCGGGTCCCAGGGTGTCTCCATCGCTTTCCATCCTTTGGAAAAGTATGGTGGAGTCGTTGGAACTCCAGGCCATTCCCAGCGCGTCTCCCGCCCATTCCAAGGCGGGGGCCGAGGCGTTGACGGAGTTGTAGGTAATTCTGTTTTCATAGGTCACGGTGGCGCCGCTTGTAATGCCGGCCGCGTATACCTGGTAAATGGCGTCTCTGTTGTCGTACCAGGCCGCGGTGTATTCGCTTCCGGTCCAGACGAAATCGGGCAGATACTGCCGGTTGGTATCGGTCGTTACCTGCAGCTCGGAGGACGCGAAGCCTCCAAGGTTGGTAAGCCTTCTGAAATATATGTCCGGCATGCCGCCTCGCCAGTCCTCCCAGGCCAGTCCGTAACCGTTTTGGTCCCATACCAGTTTTGGGTTGCCTCGGTTTAGGGTCGAGTTGGTTATCCTTCTGTCGGACCCCATGGGCATGCCGGTGGGAGAGATGCGGTTGAAAATTATTTCGTAGTTGCCATAAACGTTCGACTGCCACGCCAGGCCGAATAGCCAGTTCGATTCATTCCAGGCAATGGAGCAGTTCCGGGCGACGCCCGTGCCGCCGGTTATCTGGACGACCGGGTCCACGCTCGAGCCATAATAGGTGAGAGGCACATAATAGATATCGTAGATTGTTGAATACCCCTCGTACCAGCATACGCCCAGACCCGAGTCGTAATCCGCCATGGCCGGCCTGCCCACGCCGCTGGAGGAACCCCTCACCACCCTGGCCGAGCCCGCCATCTTGACGCTGGAGGCTATCTTCGAATCGTGGGGATTGGAGCCCCTGATCACCTCGAAGCCGTCAAGCACGCCGTCGTCGTCCGTGTCCGGATCGTTGGGATCGGTGCCCGTGTTGGTGGTTCCCGCGTAAACGCCCGTGTTCGTCTCGACCTGATCGGGCAACCCGTCCGAGTCCGTGTCGCCGTCGGGCGTGGAAGGGGAAGTGCCCCAAAGGTAAATTTCATCGTAGTCGGAAAAGCCGTCGCCGTCCGTGTCCGGGTCGCACGGGTCGGTCGAGTTGCCGTACTCGATTATATTGGTCACGCTGTCGCCGTCGGCGTCGAGGAGTGAGTCAACGGCCAACGGGTCGAGCCCGCAGGAGGAATAGGAGTGTTCCCAGCCGTCCTCCATGCCGTCGCTGTCCGTGTCGTCCGAACCGGGATGAGTCCCGAGAAAGTATTCCACGCGGTTAATGAGGCCGTCCGTGTCCCCGTCAAGGATGGCGTCGGACGAGTCTCCCGCGCTGAAACCGTAAAAGGTTTCCCAGGTATTCGGTATGCCGTCGAAGTCGCCGTCCCAGAAGGCCGAGTCGGGACCGCCGGTAAAGCCCATATCGTTCCGGGAGGAGTCAGGGTCCCGCTCGAAAAAGCCGGTCCCACCGGCGTTAATGCATTGGGACCCGATCTGAAGTCCGTGATCGATGTAGTTGGCGTCCCAGAAATTCGGGTTCGCGCAGATGTTGCCCGTGCCGGTGACCAGCTCGCAAACGTCGGTATAGTCGACGGTGCCTCCGGAAGCCAGGTCAAGCTGGTCATCGTTTCCATAGATAATCGCGTTCCTGATGGTCGTGGTGGGCTCCGGATAAGTAGAGGTAGTTCCCGTTTCGAGGCCCACGCTGTTTCCCGAGATAGTATCGTTGGTGGATTTCAACTCCAGGTAATAGCCGGAATAGGTATGGACCGCCTTAACGCCTGATTTATTGCCGATAATGAGATTGTTCGAAGTGTTCTGGTAAGCCCGCCAGCCTGGAAAATACGAGGGCACCGTCGCGTAAATGCCGACTTCGTTACCCCTGATAATACTGTTACTGATGGAAAAGTGCGAGCTTGCGCTCTCGAGTCCGGCCGTTCCGTTTTGCAGGATAAGGCCGTCGATAAATATCATCTGCTCCATATTGGTTATGGATATGGCCGGCCCCGTTCCCCCGCCGTCGACTATGGTCCTGAAAACGGGCACGTTACGGGCCCAGCCCGACGGGTTGTACCCACCCAAAAGGGAAAGGTACTGGTAATCGATCTCGACGTTTTCTTGGTAAACTCCGGCGGCCACGCAGATCGTGTCTCCCCATCCCACGTTGTCCACGGCGTGGCCTATCGTGGCCCAGGGCATACCTTGCGTTCCATAGCCGGAGGTGTCGTTTCCCGTGGTGATGGACACGTACAACTTGGTCGCCCGCGCCTGGCCGGCAAAAAGCAGAAAGCCGAGGGCCGCCATGAAAGCGAGAACGGACGGCCTCCAGGAAAATAATCCGCGGGTTTTCGTCGAGAGCTTCATAACCTTAATCCTCCTTGCGCTCCGGGGAGCGATGACGTCAACAGGGTGGTCTCAATATATCTGTAAAAAATTGGAATCACGCGAGAAGCGCCGGCGGCGCCGCGAAAAGTCGGCTTGGACCTCTCATTATGAGAGTATATATCGGAGCGCGGGTCGGCGTAGCGCAAAACAATCTCCCTGTGCCCGAGAAGCCGAATCGGCCCTTTACCCTGGTCCGAGTCGAGGGAAGTCCAGAATCCTCTTGAAGTTGAACGTCAGCCGGCCTTGTGCAGCCAGAGCTAGAGCCTTGGAGTCTGAGCGCGAACCGGCGGACACGCGGCGCTTCGATTCCCCGTGAAAAGCGCCTCAAAAAATTACCCTTTCTTCTAAAAGTCCCTAAAGAAGACTTGATTACAATAGACGAAGAGGAGTCAAAAATCAAACCAAAAATACGCGCCGCGTCCTTCTCCCTACGATAATACGGCGTAATTCCAGGGCTTGGGCTTCGAGCGAATATCGGCTAATCTCCCAGGGCGGACGCCTGTTTTTCCTTTTGCCGTATTTTGTAAGCGGCGTATACCATGGCCGCCATTGCCGGCGTCGTAACCACGCCGAGGGCGATCAGCTTCGGCTCACCAGTCATCAGCGCCCCAATAGCCGCTCCCTGCAGCCAGAAGCCGAAATAGGCAATAATCGGAAAATAATCCAGATACTTATCCATGTTTATATCCCCCATACGGTCAAATTCACCGTGCTATCCAGTATCTGCATGGTTATCGTCCCGTAAATTATAAAGAAAATCAGTATGCAAATCTCCAGTCCCATAAGCAGGGCATAGAAGATGACCGCCGCCTTCGACGGCCCCCACCTCGAGACCATGGCCGGTAACTTCTCAAAAACTATGGCGAAAACGAATATGAGCAGGAACCAGCCAATAAAGTTGGAAAGAGGTATGGAAAACAGGTTTATCCTGTCGCCCTCGAACCAGATCCAGGACTTGAAAGTCTCGTGGGTCTGCACCGGGTCCAGCCAGAGATCGAGGTTCATGGCCAACAGGCCGCCCAGGCCGGCCTTGGCCACTATCCCGGCCCGGGGTATGATTATGTCCGCCACGTAAACGCAAGAATAGGCCACGAAAAACCATCCCAGGCAGGCGAGGAGAGGCGTCTCGAGGAACCAGAAAAATCCTCGCGTGAAGAAATATGTCCCCGTCACTTCCTTAGCCCCTTCTCCCAGGGCCGCGTCGGCCACCTGGGCCCCGCCAAGCGCCTGTATCTCGGCCTGGTAGCGGCCGAGTAAAATCCACATGCTTTCCTCAACGCCGGTAAAGACAAAGGACCCGCCCAGGAAGATCATGGCGCGATAGATGCCCAGCCTCTTCCAGGCGTGGTGGAAACAAAGCCAGGCCAGGAAGACGGGTATAAGATCGAGGGCGAACATTTCTCCATATCCGGAGAAAGGAACTCCCAGTTCGGCGTTGGAGGGCACGTTGAAGACCCCGGGAAAGGCGTGGTGAATAACGGTAAAAATAAGGGTCGAGATCACCAAGCTTATACCGATGATCCAGCTAACCCTGATCTCCTCGGGGTTGGCCTGGGCGGCGAGGCTTCCGTCGGCCAGTACGATGTTAGGCATATGTCCCTCCTCTTTGGGTTTTTGCCCCTATATATAACAAACGTTATGGCCTTATGGCAAGAAAAAAATACAAAAAGTTATCCGGGCCAAAGCTCGGGAGGCGCGGCCTCGGCCGTGCACCTTCCCTCCTCCTGGCAACTATATGGGCCGGACATAAGCTCGAACTTCTCGCCCCCGCCCTCCCCCATCACCACCAGGTGCGGGTCGTCCTTTAAAAGCCAGAAGTAGTTGTCGGGAACGACGTACCCCAAAGCCCCGGCCAAAGTCATGCGAAACTTATAGCACTCGAACTCACCAGCCGGTACCTTGATCTTCTCGGTCCCCAGTGGAATTAGATAAATGGAGAACACCCGGGGTTTCTGGAGAAGGGCGTTGGGCTCGGCCACCAGAACGTCCACCGGGGCCAGCGAGTCCTTTTCCCCAAAGGGATACCCCTTCAGGAGGAAGGCAAAGGACTCGGTGTCGTGAACGCCCCTCGCCGCCTCGACCACCACGTCCATGGGGTAAGGAACTCCCTCCCGTATGACCCGAGCCTTGTCGTCTCCGTAGAGGCGCTTGATGAATTTCTTCTCGTCCTTCCATTCCTCGATGGAGGCGATGGGGGTGAGGTCCGAGGCCCGCATGGTCACGCGCCTTATCCGGTCGTCGAACGCGCTGACGGACTGGTAGGCCTTCTCGCCCCCGACCTCGATCTCCTTGGCGAAGACTTTATAGACCTCGGACTTCCCGCTCTCCTGCGAGGTCCTTCTGTACTCGACCTCCATCCCGCAAGTCGGGGCCCGGGCCTCCATCTTCACCCGCTTCTCGCCCCAGCCGAAAAGGGCGAGCGGAACCAGCGCGCATAAAGCCGCGAAGAAAAAGGCCAGCCTGGTCTTGAATTTCATTTGGCCCTTAATAGACCACAGGGTATACCCGATGTCAACGGAAGGTTTGCGAAGGGTTTGGTGATCATAGCGCGCGTAATTTTTGGCGCGCCCCTGGAGGGAATATTTCCGAAGGGGGCCATTTTCTGATAAAATCTCATTTCGAATCGGCCATGGGACCCAAAGGCGCCTGAGCGCTAAAGTCAATCCTCGTCACGATTAGAATCAGGCTTCCTTCTTTCGAGTCAAGGCGGCTGGAGTTGGAATCCTCAGAAACCATGGGGCTGGATATGGAAAAAATATCTGAACGAAACTGGCATGCTCTTTCCGCCGATGAGGTTATAAATACTTTCGAAACCAACGTCGCCAACGGTCTGGCCGGCGATGAGGCTTATAAACGCCTTGAATTATTCGGACCGAACGATCTGACCAAGAAAAAGGGGCAAGGCCCGATAATCCGTTTTCTTCTTCAGTTCAATCAGCCACTTGTAATTATTCTCCTCGTCGCGACGGTGGTCACTTTCGTTCTTGGCGAATACGTCGATTCGGCGGTCATATTCGCGGTGGTTCTGGTCAACGCGATAATCGGCTTTATCCAGGAGTCCAAGGCCCTCAAGGCGATCGAGGCTCTGGCCAAAGCCATGACCAGCGAGACCACGGTAATGCGTGACGGCGAGCGACGCCGATTGAATTCCAAGTCCCTGGTTCCAGGCGATATCGTGATTCTTCAGTCTGGGGACAAAGTTCCGGCGGACCTCAGGCTAATCAGGACTCGCGAACTTCAGGTGGACGAGAGCGCGCTGACGGGCGAGAGCGTGCCCGTCCAGAAGGAGCAGACCGTTCTGGACGCCGAGATGGGAGTCGGCGACCGGCGCAACATGGCCTATTCTTCAACGCTGGTTACCTACGGCGGCGGACAGGGAGTAGTCGTTTCCACGGGTGACGACACGGAGATAGGCAAAATCAACGAACTGATCGCGTCGGCGGACGTTCTCGAGACCCCTCTTACCCAGAAAATCCACCACTTTTCCAATATCCTTCTGTACGCGATCATGGGCATGGCCATCCTTACCTTCGTGGTGGGGTTCCTTCGCGGGCAGGACTGGGTGGAAATGTTCATGGCCTCAGTGGCGCTCGCCGTGGGAGCCATACCGGAGGGACTGCCCGCGGCCATCACCATAACCCTGGCTATCGGCGTATCCAGAATGGCGAAAAGAAACGCCATTATCAGGAAACTTCCCGCCGTCGAAACCTTGGGCTCGACCATGATTATTTGCTCCGACAAGACCGGCACTCTTACCCAAAACCAGATGACCGTACAGGACATGGTGGCCGGGGGGGCAAGATACTCGGTAAGTGGGGTGGGCTACGCGCCGGCGGGAGAAATTCTGGAGGACCAAAAGAAAGCGGACCCGGAAAAGAACCTCGCCCTGCGCGAGTTGCTTATTGCCGGGGCGCTGTGCAATGATTCGTCCATCGACGAGACCGACGAAGGCTGGAGGGTCGCGGGGGACCCCACGGAGGGAGCTCTAATAACGTCAGCCATGAAAGCCGGCTTCACTCCCAAGGAATTGGCAACCCAACTTCCACGCCTTGACTCTATCCCCTTCGAGTCCGAGCGCCAATACATGGCAACCCTCCACGACCAGGGCGAGGGCAAGCCCAGGATCATCTACGTTAAGGGGTCCATCGAGAGCATTTGCGTGGAATGCAACGTGACTTTCGGTCCAGACGGTTCCTCACATATCCCGGGCAAGGGCCAGGTGACCGAATGGGTGGAGTCCATGGCCGACAAAGGACTCAGGGTACTGGCCTTCGCCAGAAAGGAGGTCGGTCCCGAGACAAATGAGATCACTCACGCCGACGTCGAGCAAGGGATAGAGTTTATCGGTCTCCAGGGCATGATCGATCCTCCCCGACCCGAGGCCATCGAGGCCGTAAAAGCCTGCCAAGCGGCCGGCATCAGAGTAAAAATGATTACGGGGGACCACGCCGGCACGGCCGCCGCCATCGCCAGGCAGATTGGGCTTTGCGGGGAAAGCTGCTCATATCACTCCCGCGAGGTCCTGACCGGCAAGGACGTGGCGAGCCTACAAGACGAGGAACTCGTGGAACAGGCAGACCGCACGGCCGTCTTCGCCAGGGTCTCTCCCGAGCAGAAGCTCCGCCTGGTGGAGGCGTTGCAGAAGAGACGCTACGTGGTGGCCATGACTGGAGACGGCGTCAACGACGCTCCGGCGCTGCGGCAAGCCAACATTGGCGTGGCCATGGGCGTCACGGGCACCGAAGTATCGAAGGAATCGGCCGATATGGTCCTCACGGACGACAACTTCGTCACCATCAAGGCGGCCGTTGAGGAGGGCCGCGGAGTATTCGACAATCTCATTAAATTCATAACCTGGACCCTTCCCACCAACGGCGGTGAAGGACTGGTGATTTTAACCGCCATCTTCCTCGGCGCCAAGTTGCCAATACTTCCGCTCCAGATACTCTGGATCAACATGAGTACCGCCCTGCTTTTAGGGCTGATGCTGGCCTTCGAGCCGAAAGAACCCGGCATTATGACCCGACCTCCAAGGAACCCGGACACGCCAATCCTCACCAGGACTCTGATCATGAGGGTTGTTCTGGTGAGCGTTCTTCTCGTTATTGGGGCATTTGGCCTGTTCAAGCTTGAAATGGCCCTGCGGGGAGCCAGCGAGGACCTGGCAAGGACCTTGGCGGTCAACGTCTTCGTCTTCGGGGAGATGTTCTACCTGTTCAATTGCCGGTCCATTACCAAACCCTTCTGGTCCCTGGGGATTTTCAGCAACAAGTTCCTTTGGGGCGGCGTGGCGATAATGGCCATGCTCCAGGTGGCCTATACTTATATCCCTGCCTTTAACGGCGTTTTCCAGAGCGAGCCCATGGGGCACGTTGAATGGCTCCTGGTGATAGGCAACAGTTTGCTGATTTTCATCATCGTGGAGGTCGAGAAATGGGTGAGAAGATCGAGAGGCCAAAACCCCATAGCCTGAACAGTGGAGCCTGAAAGCCGCTTGTCTTTAAAAAGTTCTTGGAATACAATTAAGCAATAAATTATCCCCAAGGAGAGCGTAATGAAGAAGTACAATAAAATTCTCGTTGCAATTAATCTTGAAGACGAAGATTATTCGTCAACGAAATTCGCGGCCAGGCTGAGTCATATGGCCGAGTCCCAGGAAGTACATTTTTTCCATGTAACCGATGAACTCGACCTTCCAGAAAGCCTATGCTCCGCCGTGGAGGGAAATACCGGTTGCGACGCCGTCACCGCCGCCATGAAGGATCGGGTGGAAAAAAACTGGGACGGCTTTGCCAAAACCAGGCTCTCCTTTGACGCGTCCGACGGCGACCTCCTCAGGGACGCGCTAGCTTACATTAAAAAACAAGAAATGGACGTGGTCATAGTCGAGAAAGTCTGCGGGGGGTCCAAAATACCGGAGAGGCTGGCCAGGAAAGCCCCCTGCTCAACGCTGCTTGTCCCTCCCGGATCGGAGCCGTCTTTTAAAAACATCTTTGTGGCCATTGACTTCTCCGATCACAGCCGAGAGGCACTCACGAGCGCGCTGGCCTACGCGAAGGCCTCGGGGGCCGGCAAGTTAACCTGCGTTCACGTTTATTCCGTTCCCATGGGCTATCACCGGAGCGGAAGGACCCACGAGGAGTTCTCGGACATTCTAAAGAAGAACGCGGCCGAAGAGTTCGATAAACTGATGAAATCTTTGGACCCCGGAGACGTTAAAGTCGAGTTGATCGTCGAGATGAACGAACGCCCCTACCAGGGCATCATCGATATTGTCCGCTCCAACGACGCGGACCTTTTGGTGGTCGGCTCTCGCGGCAGAAGCAAAACCGCGGCGATACTGTTGGGATCGGTAACCGAGCGTCTGATAGAGGCCTGTAACGTTCCCGTCTTGACCATCAAGAAAAAGGGACAGGGACTTTCGATCCTGGAGGCCATGTTCGACCTCTGATCGGTCGATCCCGGCGGGACCCTGGAGGACTTGCTTTCAAGAAGGTCATCGAAAGCTTTGACAAGATAATCATTTCTTTCCTCCTGGGACTGATGATGGTGGCCGTATTCGTGGCCACCATCGAACTGGCCTGTACCCTTTTCAAAGAGTTGATGAAGCCGCCCCTGTTGCTGCTTAACATCAGCGAGATGCTGGAGGTCTTCGGCTTCTTTCTTATGGTCCTAATTGGCCTCGAGCTGTTCGAGACCATCAGGTCCTATCCCAGGGAGAAGCGTATCCACGCGGAGGTGGTAATTCTTGTGGCCATCGTGGCGGTCTCCAGAAAGGTTATTATAATCGAGTACAAGGAAACTACTCCGGGGATGCTCTATGGAATCTCCGCCATCATTATCGCTCTTGGCATTGCCTATTTCCTCATAAGGAAAGCACTCGACTTTAAAGTCGCGGACGCGACGGGACCTTCCTCGCGCCCCGAGGGAAAAAAACAAGAAGGCGGCCGGGAAAATAACAAATAAATCCTTGCCGGCGGCGGGGCGGCCTATTGATATCAAGGCTTTTGGCGGGGTTGTTAACCTTCATTAACCTATCCATTATTACCATGCCTCGTGACAAAGAACTTCAACGGACTCAGTTTGTACTTGCCAATTGAGCCGGCCATGACGCTTGGGCTTTCGTATAGTAAAAGAAGACATGGCGAGATGAAACATATTTTTTCCGACCTTTTCCTTATTTCCCCTTGCGGACGCTGCAATCATTATTGGATAGCGCTCTTTCACGCCGCGGGACCGACCCCGATATTCTCCCGGTAATAGGGCGACTGCCGGAGCATGTACCAGCGAGCGACGGGGCTAAACAACGCGGCCAGGTGGCGGGCGAGGCCAAGTTCCTTTTTAACGGCGCTCAGGTAGTCGTCATAAGTATGGTTCTGGTACCTCAGCAGTTCCTGGCTTTCCTCGGTGTCATACCAGTCAAAGTAGCGGTGCTCATCGGTAAAGGCCTCCGCCGGCATTTCTCCCAGTCCCAACTCTTTCATGCTTTTGCCTATCATTTCCCCATAGGTCATCTGGCAGCGCGTACCGCCGGCGACGATCAGCCGCTTTCCCGCAGCCTCTTTGCTACCGGCCGCGTTGGCGCAGGCGGTCCCCACGTCCCGTGTGTGGGTGAACTCGATGCGGTTGTCCAAAGGCACGTCGAACATCTCCGGAGTCATGCGTACGCCCAGGGCGGGAATGGCCGAGAAACGCAGGATCACCCACTCGAGACCGGAGCCCGTCACCAGTTCCTCGCATTTCATTTTATGGTCCGTGTAATGGTCGCTCACGGTGACCGGATCGTCCACCTTGACGGGAGGTTCCCGGTCGTGGGTGAACCCGTAAAGGGAGACGCTGGAGGCAAAGACCAATCGGGGAGGCGCGTCCATCTTTTTCGCGGCCTCGACCACGTTTCGGGTCCCGCCCACGTTGATCTCCTCGGCCCATTCCGGGTGGTCCTCACTGGACCTGCCCGAGCGGCTGATGGCGGAGGGAATGATAAAGGCAAGATGGATGACCGCGTCTCGCCCTTCCATCGCCTTCTCAACGTCCTCCACCTTTCGAACGTCTCCCCAGCGGACCTCGGCCTGATTCCCGTATGAGGCTGCGACCTTTTCATTGAGAGGGCTTCTCACGTCGAGGCACCTCACGTCGTGTCCCCTCCCGACCAACTCCTCGATGGTGGACCCGCCCACGTTTCCAAAAGCTCCCGTCAACAGTATTTTCAAACCCCTCTCCTTATGCCGCGCATCATTCGCTCCAAAGGTAATTTAATAAAGATCGGCCCAAGGTTCAAGACCGACCCGCGCGTCACAAACAAAGAAGCACGAGGACCGTATACTTCTATCAATTCAAGCATCATGAGTTATTCTCGCGAGCACCAACGCTGAATGGCGGCTTTGGTTTGCCCCGGATAAAAGCATACAGTATTATTTCATTTGAAAATTTCAGGAGCCGCAATAATGAAACGTTCTTTGTATCCGTGCATATGCGTTCTTATGGCGTTAACTTGCGCTTTTTCCGCGCTCGGCGCCGACTTGACTTTATCCACCTCGGGCTCCCGGTTCGTTGACGCTTACGGCCGGGAGGTCATCCTGCGCGGCGCCAACGCGGGCATGAGGAGCAAGATGCCCCCGTTTTTGCCCTTCGATCCCGAGCCGGACTTCGAGACGGCGCTCGAGGCCTACGTGGACGCCTTTGAAGAGATGGGATTCAACGTCGTCCGCCTTCTTATTATCTGGGAGGCCGCCGAGCCTGAGCGTGGGCGCTACGATGAGGAATACCTTTCCAGGTACGACCGCATGGTCGAGGAATTCACCTCCCGAGGCGTCCGGGTCATCGTTGACGGACACCAGGACATAGTAAGCCGCCGCTTCTGCGGTGACGGCTTCCCCGACTGGGCCCTGGCCAGGCGCTAACGCGACAACCGGCAACGCGCCGACTGCGGCTTATGGGAGGCTCGCAACTTCCAGCCCGGCGTTTACGGATCGTGGGACCGCTTCTGGGAAAACAAGGACGGCATCCAGGACGCCTACGTCGAGATGTTCAGCGCGCTGGCCGCCCGTTACAAGAACAACCCTGGAGTCATCGGCTTCGAGCCGATAAACGAGCCCATGCCCGGCTTAAAAGGGAGCTTATCCTACGGGTCATGGAACGAGAAACGGCTGTACGTCCTGTATGAGAAAGTCGGCCGGGCCGTTCATTCGGTTGACGAACGTTTCCTCATATTCGCCGATAGTTGCGCCCTGGAGAACCTCGGCTCCTGGAGCGAAAAAAGGCGAAGGCCCGAGGTGGGCAACCTGGTGTTCGCCCCTCATTACTATGACGTGGGTTATTTCAAGATCGAGCTGACCACCGGCCGGGACCGAGCGCTTATGAAGAACGGCCTTACCAGGCGCCTGGCCCTGGGCCGGCAATGGGAGGTCCCTATACTGGTGGGCGAGTTTGGAATCGAGATGGAGCGAGAAGACGCGCCCGAGTACATCCACGATCTATACTCGGTGTTCGACGAAATGAAACTGTCGGGGACCATATGGGAGGCCTCCATGAGCGACGCCCTGTGGAACGGCCGGGTGAAAAACGTCATGTACGCCGACGGGTCCATCCGGCCCAACGCCATGGCCGTCAACCGCCCCTACCCTCGAGCCGTAACGGGAATGATTAGAGAATTCGGTTATGACCCTGGTGATAAAAGCTTTCACCTGGAGTATAAGGAAGACCCGAAAGCGGAAGTGGCGACGGAAATCTATCTGCCGCGGGCCGTATATGGAAACGATCCTTTGGTCTCGGTTTCGGGCGCTGAAGACGGCCACGATTTCAATCCCGCGAAAAGGACTCTGACCGTGTACCGAGCTAAAAGGGCCGGAGTAATAAATATCAGGGTAACGCCGTCAAAGCCCTAAAACATTACCGCTCTATAGAGACTCCACCGCCAGCGTGGCCGGTGGTCCCGCCACGCCGAATCCGTTGACCGCCTTGATTGTGATTTTATTCTCTCCGCGATGAATATTCCATCTATAGTCAATAACGGCGCCATATTCGGCGGTTATATATATCCCGACCCCCTTTTGCGTTTCCCTTGCCATGGAAATGAAGGGGTTGGTGATTTTTTGATCGAGGCCCCCGTCTATCCTGACGATAAGATGATCCATGTCGTCCATGTTGGTCCTGATACGGCATGAGAGCTCGTGAGGGTCTCTTGTTTTTACCACGGTCACATGGACCTGGTTGAGAGGAAAGTTGAACTCAAGCGGGTCTTCGGTTACATACCCGTAAGGTCCTTGTGTGCCGTCCGTGAATTCATCCTTCCAGGCGAGATAGCTCATTTCACGCTCCATGAAATAGCCGGGACGAGACATGTAATCGTTCCTTAAATCGACGGCTATCCCCATGAAGGAGGACAAGGAATATTGCGAGCATACTTCAGGGTTGTTGTTAGGGCCGGCCGGTACTTTGCGGATCGATGCATCCATACCCCTCGAGACAAGGTCATGGATTTCAAGGCCGCTGAGGGGAATACCCCCCGACTCGAAATAATTGGCGCAGTCGGGGTCCATCGCGACCCAGCGGTTATATTGGTTGGACCATACCTCGACCATGAAATGCCCGCTCTTTGGCCCCACAATTTCAAGGTATCTTGCCTTCCAACCGAGAGCCAGGCAGGCCTGCGCGAAAACCACAGCGTACTGACCGCAGTATCCTCCCGTCTTGCCCGTCCTTATCATCTCGAGGATAACGTTGGCGTTCCAGGGCGGATAGGGCCTGGCCATGCCGTGGACCCATTGGCGATTGGTCCAGGCGAGCAGTAACAGCGTCTTCTCGAATTCGGAGTTCCCCGCCGAGACTACCGATTCCAGGTTTTCCCCGGCGCGGAGAGCGGCCAGTTCCGGATGGCCGGGACCGTCCGCTCGGTATTGCAAGGATCGTTGCAGGATAAGGCCGTTCCTTTCCGCCTTCATCCTCACGCCGGGGGGCAGGTCGTGGTCCGCCTTGGATCTCTCCGCCATGGTAAGAAAAGCTTTTTTCTCCGGGGGAGCCGGGCCCTTTTTCGGGCCGAGAAGATATCCTCCGCCAAAGGCCAACGCCAGAAGCGCAAGGAGAATCGGATATTTGAACCAGTCCTTCATGGATTGGGCGCTTTCCCCTATTAATCTTCCCGCGCGGTCTTCTCGGCCGTCTCCGGCCAAAAGATAGTATATCTCCGACCCGCGCCGGCTTTACGGATTGATCCTGATCGACGGGTAAATGCCCTTATTCTCACCAGCCCTGTAAGGCTGGATCGTGTTAAATGAAATGTCCTGGTCGTCCTGGGCGTGTCCCCGGTTTTCCCCGTCCTTGTAGAGCGCCCCGTTAAGAAGCAGTATTTTCCTTATCCTCTTATGGAAGTCATTTATAAAGACCGACCCCATCCCGGTGAAGTTCATGTTGCCGATGGTCAGGTCCTCCCTCGCTTCCTCCAGGTCGTCGAGGGAAATGGCATGGTCCTTGACGTCCGCCGCCCGGCCTATGTAGCCCCAGACCAGGTGGTTATTGGGAATCTCGATCTTCTCTTCCGAGTCTATAATTGTGTGCGGCATAACGATGCAATGGTCCCCGATCTTGATTTTGCGGTCCGTCCGGCCGTTAAGAAAACAGTTGAATCCCACCATGGTCTCGAAGCCGACCTCGGAGTTGATGATCTTGCCGCCGTGTGCCGTGATGGTGTTGCCCACCAGCCTCGAGTTGATTATGTAAGAGTTCTCCTGCGCGTTCGAGCCGTCGCCCATCTCCGCGTTCTCTAAAAATGACCGCTGCGCGATCAGCACGTTCTCGCCAATGGAGGTGTCTCCGATCACCACCGAGTACCTGTTTACGGCCGAGGTGTCGGGCGCCTCGATCGGGTCCAGGTCGATGACCTTGAAGAGCTTCTCGAAATTCTTTTCCCTCTGGGTCACGAAGTCGTAGATCATGCCGCGGGGCTGGTGAGCGTCGTTGACCCCGATGTATTTGTCCAGAACGCTTTTCTCGAAGTTGTATTTGAAATTGTAATGTTTGCCCCTGGCCCAAATGGTGCCCGGCTGTATTCTTCTGTGGAAAAGCTCTCCAGCCTGCACGTACGAGAATTCTCCCACCACGCAGGAATGCAGGTTCATAAGGTCGACCGTCGAGAAGGCCCCGAGAAAGCAACCCTCCATGGTCGAGCCGTGAATGTTGGCGTAGTGGGCGGAAATGGTGTTCCGGATAAGAAACTCCTCGGGCGACTCCGGGTTGTGGGAGTTGCTGTGCACGAGCGTTTTATAAAGAAGGCTGTCCCTGATGGTGATCATCTCGTCCGCCACCAGGGGGATCTTCTTGGACTGGTCAAGGACGTCTCCTTTCCTCTTCAACTCGTCGCCCCGGATGTCGCTCTTATAGATCGCAGAGTTGCCGACGTAGCATTTGCCCAGGAAGTAACTGCCCGCCATGTTCGAATACCTGAAATGGAAATATATGGGGTGCTGTGAGGTTATCCCATAGAAGGCGTAAAACTTCATCATCTTCTCATAGTCCATGGAATTGGCCACGTACTTGTCCGTTTGGAAATCGAACTCCTCCAGGTTGATGTTCACCCTGTTGACGATCCGGTCCAGAAGTTGCTTAATCGCTTGCATGTATTACTCCCCCTCCAATGAAAAGATAGATATTATTCAAACGCTTATTTTAACATGGCAAATAGTTTTTCTCCACGGCACGGCGCAATTCATGCCCGAGAGCATGATATGCCGCAAAGGCGCCGGGACCGTCAGGAACGCGATAGAAAAGGGTTAGTACAAGGCGGTGGGCGAGGTAGTCGGGACGGATCAGGAAAGATCGAGACTGAAACATCCCGAGTTTCTTTCCACTCGACCTTGCCGAAACTCCACGGGCTCGTCGAATATGGGGCCGTCGTAAACGAAGGTGTGGTATTCACCCTCCTCCCCGCAAAGATCGACCCCCAGCGCCGCGAATTCATCCAATACGTCGTAATCCAGGGCCCTGCCAAGGAAGTCCTTCCCAAGCCTTTCGGCGCGGACCGTGACGATTATGGCCTTGAATCCAAGGGCCAGAAACTCGTGAATCAATTCCTCGCGGCCCTTGCCCCAAAGGGGAAGAAATGGCTCGAGGCCGGCGGCGGAGCAGACTTTTTCCTCCCACTCGCGGTTCGGCGCGACGTCGATGTCCCCGAAGACGCCCGCTTTTACTCCCCTAGCCGAAAGGTCGCGCATGGAGGCCACGAACTCCCGCTCGTAATTTTCCCACGAGGCCCGGCCGAAAAGAATGGGCGCGCCCATGGCCTTGGCCTGACGCTCGAGCAGAAAAGGCGCCAGGCCATGCGAGCGTGACCTCTGGCCTGTCTCGTCGAGCATGTTGAAAAGGGTCTTGATCTCGAGGCCCGAGCGGCGAGCCTTGTACAGGGCCAGGGCCGAGTCCTTGCCCCCGCTCCAGGAAACTACCGAGGGCTTACTGGAATTTATCTTCATAACCGGATTGTATCACGACGCCATCGATTTTTCATCGCCGCATGGCTTGGATGGCCCTCGGTTCAATTGCGGGCGGCTCGGGGCTATAATAACCGTCAAGCTCGGGAACGGGACATGAATAAATCGCGGCAAAAAGATCGGCGGCTAAACATTGGAAAGGGACGTCTTGGGCTCGCGTGGGCCTTCTTGGCCATGCTAATCGCGTCGTCCATAATGGTGGAATCCTGCAAAGGCCCCAAAACAAAGCCTCAAGAGATGAACTTCTTATGGATCGTTATAGACGACCTCAAGGCGTCCCATCTGGGAGCGGCCGGCTACGCTCGGGAGATAACTCCCAACCTGGACGCCCTGGCCAGGACCGGCGTCCGATTCGAGCGGTGCGTGACCCAGGCGCCATGGAGTCTGCCCAGTTACGCCTCCATGCTCACCTCGAGGTATCCTTACGAGTTGGTGATGGGAAAACCCTACAAGATGCACGTCATGGCCGAGACCGAGGTGGCCAGGTCAAGGGACCCCTTCAGAATGCCGGATAAAAACCTCCACTGGTACGCGGCCGCGCCGGAAAACGTTACAACCATAGCTCAAATACTTGAACGAAGAGGGATCGCAACCGCGGCCTGGATAAACAACCCCTGGCTGTCGCCGAACGCCTACGGACTCGAGAGAGGCTTCGACCACTATTTCGACGGGACCGAGGGCGATGGCCCCTATGCCCCGGCCGACGTTACCGCCGACCTGGCCATGGAATGGATCGAGCAAAACAAGGATGGAAGATGGTTCGCCTTCGTGCAGTTCATGGACCCTCACAAGCCCCACCTCGAACATGAGGGGATCGACCACGGTGAAAGGATCATCGACCGCTACGACGCGGAAATTCAATTCACCGACGGGCAAATAGGCCGGCTCATGGAGGGGGTCGAGCGGCTGGGCCTTTTTGATAAAACCATTATCGTCGTGGGTTCCGACCACGGGGAGGGGGTGTTCGAGAACGACAAGGACTTCGTGGGACACGGAGGAGGGGTCATCCCCGAGATAGTCCGCGTTCCTCTCATCATCAAATGGCCGGGTGGGCCGAATGGAAAAGTCGTGAGCGGGCTGTGCCGCAACCTCGATATCATGCCGACCGCGCTCGAGCTGATGGGAATAGAAGACGGCCCTTCTCTTCGCGGGGTCTCGCTGCTGGGCATGATCGGGGGTGATGGGGAAGCGGTCGACGTCGCCTATACGTCTTCCGTGCTTAAAGGACCTGAAAGGGTATCGGCCATCGTGAGGGACGGGCCGGGCGGCGACTTCTATCAGGGAGTGGCCACACCCGCTTATAAAGACCTTCGCTTCTATCCGCTGGAGAAAAAAGGCGACCGCCAGATCCCGCCGAGCGTACAGAAGCGCCTGGCCATCTTATTGGATTCATTCGTAAGGGAAGCGGCCAGATCGGCCGAGGCCTCGGAGGAGGAGTCCCCCCGGCTTTCGGAAAAAACAAAGGCGAGCCTTAAAAGTCTTGGTTATCTGCAATGAAGCAAAATCCGGGTTTATTATTCCCAGTTCAACTCGATTACGGTCGAGTCGTCCCCCTCCCATGACCTGGATATTATCGAGCCCCTGACCTTCTTTCCGCCCGACAGCTCGACAATGCGCTCGAAAAAACCCATGGTCTGGTAAACGCTGGCCTCCTCGCCCTCCCGCGTCATGTCGAAGTATACCTCGAAGCGGGCCCGGTTCGTGCGCGTCGAGACGACGTTGATGGCGTCGAAGTCGAACAGGCTGTGTCTGAGCACCTGGAAACGCATGAGGGACTCGACCGGGTTACCCTCCTCGATGACGTCCTTGTAAGCGTGAATGAGGTCGTCCATTTGGAAGCGACCCCAGTGGCGGACGGCCTCGAGGTCGGACTTGCCAATGACCTTGAAAGCCGCCAGGCCCATGCGCTCGAACACGTCGAGGGGATACCAGGAGTCGGGGTTGATCTTCTCATCGAGATATGTCATGTCGGTGGGAGAGAGGTGCTCGCTCCAGTCTATGTCCTTGCCGCTCTTTAGCATGCGGACCGGATCGATGAACAAGCTGCCCTTTACGTTCCTGGCCAAATGATTTCCCCTCCCCCGGCCCGCGAGCGCGAGCCGCCCGGTCATGTCTGCCATTTATTTAAAGGACGGGGCCGTCGTCGACCCCGTCCAATAGTTTGAAGCCTAAAGCGGCTACGGGTTCGAGTGATATCCCAGGTCCACCGTTCCGCCGTCCACCACGCCGTCTTTTCTCGTGGTCTTGCCCGACATTCCCGCCGCCGCCGCGGTCACGGCCCCGGCGTCGATGCCCGGGCTGTCAACGAGGTCTCCCGCCAGCGTATTGCTGAGGTAGAAGGCCCCGCGTGGACCGATAACGAAAAGCGGGTCCGCGTCGATAATGTTGGTCCACGTGCCCGGGGCCCCGGCCGAGTCGCCGTCCACTATACAGTTGCTGATGGTGGGCAGCGCCGTACCCGAGGCGTCCAACTCGTCGAATAACCCCAAGCTGGTAGAGTTGTTCCAGAAAATGCTGTCCCGGATTAAGCTCGATGACTCCTCGTTGTAAATCGCGCCGGGACCGTTGGTGGAGCTGTTTAAATTGAAAGTCGAGTTCGTGATCGTGGGCGAGGAATTAGCGACGTTCATGGCGCCGCCCATCAAGCCGCCGTTGTTCACGAACAGACAGTTCGATATGGCGACCGTATCCGAATTGAGAACGCCTACCGCTCCGCCCCCAACCAATGATGAATTGGCGTCGAAGATGGTCTGCGAGATCGACGCGGAATTTCCGTTAAGCCCGTCAATAAAAAGTCCTCCCCCGGTTCCGCCGCTGGCGGTGTTGGATAAGAGATAGCTGTTGACCAATTCCAAGTCGGACCAGTTCGAATATATCCCGGCGCCATCATTGGCCGCGTTAAGCGTGAGGAAACACCCATAGATCGAGCCTGAGGAAAGGGACATCCCAATTCCGCCTCCCGACGCCTGGGCGCTGTTCCCCTCCAAGGTCAGATACTCGAGATTGAAGTTGTCCACGCCGTCAAGGTAGATGGCCCCGCCGTCGGCCTGAGCGTAATTACCCATCAGCAGGCAATCTCTAACCGTGACGTCCGAGGCGGCTTGAGCGTAAACTCCGCCGCCATACTGATCGGCGACTCCCGAGGCAAATCCGCTCTTGATGATAAAACCATCCAGGATTACGTCGTTACAGGATATCGCGACCACGTGGTAGGAACTGGTGTTTCCATCCAGAATCGTAAGCAACGTGTCTCCCCTGTCCACCGTGGCCCCTTCAAGGCCAAGGAAACTGCCGTATATGTCCACGCCTTCCTTCATGGAAAGAACGGGATCGGTCGCCGCGCCGGTGGTGGAGTAAGTGCCGGAGTTCACGTAGACCAGGTCGCCGTAGGAAGCGCCGTCAATGGCGGTCTGGGGGTTGGCCAGGGCCGTGGCCCAACTGGTGCCGGTGTCGCCGTCGTTGCCGGTGGCGGACACGAACCAGGTGATAAACTCCGTCGTGTCGCCCGGTCCCGAGCAGCCGGAATCGAGGGAGTCGATCATGGCGTCGCCCTCGTTGTCCGTGCCGTCGTCGCACACGTCGGCGCCGAACTCGCTCGCGTCGAGCCAGTCCACGCAGCCGGGGTCGTCATAATCCACGTCGCCCCATCCGTCGTTGTCAACGCCGTCGTCGCACTCGACTCCCGCGTCGTACTCGTCAAGGTCGCCCTCGTCCGCGCAGCCGGGGTCGGCCACGTCCACGTCGCCCCACTGGTCGTTATCGAGGCCGTCGTCGCAGGGCATGGAGGTATCGCCGTACTCGCTCGAGTCCGTCGCGTCAAGGCAGCCCAGGTCCGCCGAATCCACGTCGAGCCATCCGTCGTTGTCAACGCCGTCGTCGCACTCGACCGCCGGATCAAGCTCGGACGCGTCGTCGGGAGCGGAGCAGCCGGGGTCGGCCATGTCCACGTCCGCCCAGCTATCGTTGTTGATCCCGTCGTCGCACTCGACCGACAGGTCACGCTCCGAGGAGTCCTCCGAGTCGATGCAGCCGGGGTCGTCAACGTCGGCAAAGCCATCGGCGTCATTGTCGCCCCCGTCGTCGCACTCGACTCCGGCGTCATACTCGGAGGTATCGGTCGGATCGGTGCAACCCGGGTCCAGCATGTCCTCGTCGAGCCATCTATCGTTATCGGCCCCGTCGTCGCACTCGACCGACAGGTTGAACTCGCCGTCCGCGTCGTCCCTGGCCGAGCAGCCCGGGTCGGCCTGGTCGATCAGAGAGTCATAGTCGTTGTTGATTCCGTCGTCGCAGTCCACGCCCGCCTCGTACTCGGAGGCGTCCGTGGGGTCCGAGCAACCGGGGTCGCCCATGTCCACGTCGGACCACCCGTCGTTATCGACTCCGTCGTCGCACTCGACGGAAAGGTCCAACTCGCTTCCGTCCGAGGCGTCGGCGCATCCGGGGTCGTTCACGTCGGTGAGGGAATCGAAGTCGTTATTGGCCCCGTCGTCGCACGCGACCGCCGGGTTGTATTCGCTGGCGTCGGTGGGGGAAGAGCATCCTGGGTCGTCCATGTCCACGTCCCCCCAGGTGTCGTTATCGGCCCCGTCGTCGCACTGGATCGCCGGGTTGAGCTCGCCGTTGGCGTCATTGCGGCTCGAGCAGCCGGGGTCGTCGTGGTCGGTCAGGGAGTCGTAGTCGTTGTTAACCCCGTCGTCGCAGTCCACGCCCGCCTCGTACTCGTCCGTGTCGGCCGGGTCCGAGCAGCCGGGGTCGTCCATGTCGAAGTCGCCCCAGCCGTCATTGTCCGCGCCGTCGTCGCAGGCCACGGCCGCGTTAAGCTCGCTCGTGTCGGTCGGGTCCGCGCAGCCGGGGTCGTCCATGTCGAACAGGGTATCGTAGTCGTTGTTGGACCCGTCGTCGCACTGGACCGCCAGATTGAGCTCGCTCGAGTCGGTGACGTCGGTACAGCCGGGGTCGTTCACGTCGATGAAGGAGTCGTAGTCGTTGTTGATCCCGTCGTCGCACTGGACCGCCGGGTTGAGCTCGCCGGTGGCGTCGTCGCGGCTCGAGCAGCCGGGGTCGGCCTGGTCGGTAAAGGAGTCATAGTCGTTGTTGGCCCCGTCGTCGCAGTCCACGCCCGCCTCGTACTCGTCCGTGTCGGTCGGGTCCGTGCATCCGGGATCGTTCATGTCGACGTCCGACCAGGAGTCGTTGTCAACTCCGTCGTCGCAGGCCACGGCCGCGTTAAGCTCGCTGGTATCGGAAGGGTCCGTGCATCCGGGATCGTTCATGTCGGACAGGGAGTCGTAGTCGTTGTTGGCCCCGTCGTCGCAGGCGACCGCAGGGTTCTGCTCGCTGCCGTCGGTGGGGCTCGCGCAGCCGGGGTCGTCCATGTCCACCAGAACGTCAAGGTCGTTGTTGACGCCGTCGTCGCAGGCCACGGCCGCGTTAAGCTCGCTCGAGTCGGTGGGGTCCGTGCATCCCGGGTCGTTCATGTCGGTTAGGGAGTCAAAGTCGTTGTTGACCCCGTCGTCGCAGGCGACCGCGGGATCGTTCTCGCTGGCGTCGGTGGCGTCCGTGCATCCGGGGTCGGCCACGTCGGTAAAGGAGTCGGTGTCGTTGTTGATTCCGTCGTCGCACTCGATGGCGGCGTTGGTCTCGGCCGTGTCGGTGGGTCCGGAGCAGCCGGGGTCCGCGGCGTCGGTAAGGGAATCGAAGTCGTTGTTGGCCCCGTCGTCGCAGGCGACCGCGGGATCGTTCTCGCTCGAGTCGGTGGGGCCGGTGCATCCGGGGTCGTTCATGTCAATGTCCGACCATGAGTCGTCGTCGATCCCGTTGTCGCAGGCGATGGCGGCGTTGGTCTCGGCCGCGTCGGTCGGGGAGGAACAGCCGGGATCGTTCATGTCGGTGAGGGAGTCGTAGTCGTTATTGGCCCCGTCGTCGCAGGCGATGGCGGGGTTAAGCTCGCCGTTGGCGTCGTCCCTTGTCGAGCAGCCGGGGTCGTCGTGGTCGGTAAAGGAGTCGTAGTCGTTGTTGACCCCGTCGTCGCAGTCCACGCCCGCCTCGTACTCGCTGACGTCGGTGGGAGCGGAGCAGCCGGGGTCGTTCATGTCCACGTCGCCCCAGTTGTCGTTGTCCGAGCCGTCGTCGCAGGCCACGGCGGCGTTAAGCTCGCTGGTGTCCGTGGGACTGGAGCATCCGGGGTCGTTCATGTCCGTGAGGGAGTCGGTGTCGTTGTTGTTTCCGTCGTCGCACTGTACCGCCAGGTTGAGCTCGCTCGAGTCGGTGGGGTCCGTGCATCCGGGGTCGTTCATGTCCACCAGGGCGTCAAAGTCGTTGTTGACTCCGTCGTCGCAGGCCACGGCGGGATCGTTCTCGCTCGAGTCGGTTGGGCCGGTGCAACCGGGGTCGTTCATGTCGGTAAAGGAGTCGGTGTCGTTGTTGACCCCGTCGTCGCACTCGACGGAGGCGTCGGTCTCGGTCGCGTCCGCGGGGCTCGAGCAGCCGGGGTCGTTCATGTCCACCAGGGAATCGTAGTCGTTGTTGGCCCCGTCGTCGCAGGCCACGGCGGCGTTGTTCTCGCTGGTGTCGCTCGAGTCGGCGCATCCGGGGTCGTCCATGTCGATGAGCCCGTCGGTGTCGTTGTTGACGCCGTCGTCGCAGGCGATGGACCCGTTGGTCTCGGTGGAGTCGGTGGGCGAGGCGCATCCGGGGTCGTTCATGTCGATATTGGCGTCGTGGTCGTTTGAAATCCCGTCGTCGCAGGCGATGGCGGGATTGAGCTCGCCGTCCGAGTCGTCCCTGGCCGAGCATCCGGGGTCGTTCCTGTCGGTAAATGAGTCGTAGTCGTTGTTGGCCCCGTCGTCGCAGTCCACGCCCGCCTCGTACTCGTCGGTGTCGGTGGGCGACGAGCATCCGGGGTCGTTCATGTCGATATCCGCCCAGGAGTCGTTGTCCGATCCGTCGTCGCAGGCCACGGCCGCGTTAAGCTCGCTGACGTCGGTGGGTGATGCGCATCCGGGGTCGTTCATGTCGGTAAGGGAGTCGTAGTCGTTGTTGTTACCGTCGTCGCAGGCCACGGTGGGATTGAGCTCGCTGCCGTCGGTGGCGCTCGAGCATCCGGGGTCGTTCATGTCGATAAGACCGTCCGAGTCGTTGTTGGCCCCGTCGTCGCAGGCGATGGCGGCGTTGGTTTCGGCCGTGTCGGTGGGGGAGGAGCATCCGGGGTCGTTCATGTCCGTAAGGGAGTCGTAGTCGTTGTTGGCCCCGTCGTCGCAGGCGATGGCGGGATTTAGCTCGCTGGCGTCGGTGGCGCTCGAGCATCCGGGGTCGTTCATGTCGATAAGCCCGTCCGAGTCGTTGTTGGCCCCGTCGTCGCAGGCCACGGCGGGATCGAGCTCGCTCGAGTCGGTGGCGCTCGAGCAGCCGGGGTCGTCCATGTCAATCAACCCGTCCGAGTCGTTGTTGGCCCCGTCGTCGCAGGCGATGGTGGCGTTGGTCTCGGCGGTGTCGGTGGGCGAGGCGCATCCGGGGTCGTTCATGTCCACCAGGGAGTCGTTGTCGTTGGTAATCCCGTCGTCGCAGGCGATGGCGAGGTTCAGCTCGCCGTCGGCGTCGTTTCTGGTCGCGCATCCGGGGTCGGCGTGGTCGGTAAAGGAGTCGGTGTCGTTATTGGCGCCGTCGTCGCAGGCCACTCCCGCCTCGTACTCGTCGGCGTCGGTCGGAGACGCGCATCCGGGGTCCGTCATGTCGATGTCGGACCAGGAGTCGTTGTCCAATCCGTCGTCGCAGGCGATGGCGGGGTTGAGCTCGCTCGAGTCGGTCGGCGAGGCGCATCCGGGGTCGTTCATGTCGGTGAGGGAGTCGTAGTCGTTGTTCGAGCCGTCGTCGCAGGCGATGGACATGTTGAGCTCGCTCGAGTCAGTGGCGCTCGAGCATCCGGGGTCGTTCATGTCGATAAGCCCGTCCGAGTCGTTGTTGATCCCGTCGTCGCAGGCCACGGCGGGATTTAGCTCGCTCGAGTCCGTCGGCGAGGAGCATCCGGGGTCTCCCATGTCGGCCAGTCCGTCGGAGTCGTTGTTCACGCCGTCGTCGCAGGCGATGGAGGAGTTGAGCTCGCTCACGTCGGTGGGGTTGACGCATCCGGGGTCGTTCATGTCGGTGAGGGAGTCCAGGTCGTTATTGACCCCGTCGTCGCACTGGACGGCGGGGTTAAGCTCGGACGTATCCGTGGAGGAGTCGCATCCGGGGTCGTTCATGTCGATAAGGGAGTCGGTGTCGTTGTTGATTCCGTCGTCACAGGCGATGGCGAGGTTGAGCTCGCTCGAGTCTGCGTCGCTCGAGCATCCGGGGTCGGCAATGTCCACCAGGGAGTCGTAGTCATTGCTTATGCCGTCGTCGCAGGGACGGGAGGGGGAGTACTCGCTGGTGTCCGCCGGTCCGGTGCAGCCGGGGTCGTTAAAGTCCACGTCTCCCCACCCGTCGTTGTCGATGCCGTCGTCGCACTCGGCCGAGCCCAGCTCGTCGTCGTCGTTGGCGTCGGCGCAGCCGGGGTCGCTCGGGTAGTCGGCGTATCCGTCGCCGTCGTTGTCCACGCCGTCCGAGCAGCGCGGCGGCGGGGAGGGGTCGCGCTGGGCCACGACCACGCCCTCGCCGGAGGTCCCGTTACAGTCGAGGAACACCAGCTCGATGGTGCAGGATTCCTCCACCGTGGGCGTGATAAAGTCGTATGTGGAGCCGCTGATGGTACCGGCGCAGGTGTCGTTGGTCCCGACCGTTATTGTCCCGTAGTTACCCAGTCCGCCCTTGGGCTCGAAGCCCACGCTGACCCTTTCCTCCCTCATGAGGCCGGTAAGGGGCTTCTCGGGGCTGAACTCGATAAAGGGGTCCTCGAAGTAACCGCCGAAAACCAGCGGCACGGTCTCGGTGGCCTCGTCCGTGAACAGGGTGGTCTGATAGGTAAAATCGAGGTCGGCCTGGAAAATCTCAATGTTAAAGGTCGTACTGGCCTGAAGGCCGGTCACGTCGAGGGGAACGACCATGGCCCCGTTATGAAGCTCGATGGGCACGCTGGGAAAGGTGATGCCCCAGGCCGGATCGGTGACGTTAACGTAGAAGCCCGAGCCGGGCGGACAGGTCTGACTGACGGGAATCGAGATGGTGTCTCCCCCTTGGGACACGGCCAGGAAGGGAGGATCGGCGTGCAGGGTCGAGTAGTCGTCCTTTAATTGGGTGACCAGCTCGACGGAAACGGGGTCGCCCTCCAAATCCAGGGAAGGAGGATCGGGCGTGTAGAAGTAATCGACGTTGAACTCGCCGGTGGGAGGGCTACCCGCGGGTATCCTGTAGACCTTGGCGTCGACGACCCTTCCCTGCCCGGAGTCCACCACCATGGTGATTTCCGAGCCGGGCGTATAATTATGATAGTAGTACTCCTCGGAAGGATTGGTGAGCGTGATCAGCACGTGGTAGACGTCGCCCGAGGGCGGCGCCACGTACTGGCGCGTTTGGGCCTCCTCGGCGGCGTAGGCGACCCGGGAGGGGGAAGCCTCGGCGTCGGGGACCTCGACGATCAGCGATATGGAGGCCTTGCCCGGACCGGCGTCGGGAATGTCCTGACAACCGAAGCCGAGCGCGGCGACCAACGAGACAACCAGCAACGCCGATCGGGACCAAAGTATCCTGCTCATAACCATCTCCTTATATCCGCAAGTGAGAGCCCTGAATAAAACCGTCTCCATCGATGGGCCGATGGAAACGCAATTTACCCATCATAAAAATCGAAGTTACGCTATATCTATTATTAGCCGCTGGGGACGTAATAGTCAAGACAGAATTTCACCGCGTGGAAAATAAAAAAACCCTGAAATATCTTTGAGTTTATTGACAAGCGCCATATCATGCGGACAATTTTGCACGTTCCGTACCAAACACATTATATGTCTTTTTATTCCAGATAGTTAGAATAGTATTCCATATTGGAGGAGCGGCGTCTTCCCACCCGTTCTCCTCTAAGGCTTATTACCATGATTTTACCCGGTCCCGCCGGCAAGCGGCACGAGAGCTTTGCTACCGTTCTTCATGGACACGGAAAAAAAGTAATGGCCGCGATCGACGATGGCATTCTTTCCGAGTCGGACCTGGCTTTCGCGAACAACTCTCCCTTTTCCTCGGCCGCTTTTTCCTTCAGGTCCAGAGGCAATTGAGGCAGGAACTCGAGTCCCGATGGTTCCCTTATCTGGCCGTACAGCCAGAGCATACCGGGCAGAAGTTCCTCGTTCTCGCCCGAGCAGTAATAGTGCCTGGAGGCGTTGGCCCATACCACGTCGAAGTCCGAGAACTGTAGCCTTACTTCCTGGGAGCTGACGGCCAGGGAGACTTGCAGGGACCTGTCGAGCCTTTCTCTTTCCGGGATGGTCAGTCCCCTCCCGAAGCCGGGTATTTTCGAGACGCAAAAGCTTATGTAGTCCTTCAGGGCCTCGTAGCTCTCGCCGGGCACGGGCGCGATCCCGTAGGTTTTCGATCCGTGTACTCCCATGGTCTCCCATCCGATCAACGCGGCGACCGACGAAAAGGGAACGTCGCCTCGTCGGGACAGCTCTCGCAGCCTGGAGCGGGCGGAGTTTTTCATGGTCCTCTTGATCATGGGCCCGGACTTATCGTAAAGTTCCGCGAACGCGGCGGGGGTCAGGGAACCCTCCTTGACGACTTCACTATCCGACGGAAGAGGACCCAGGACCCCGGCGGGATCGAAATCATCGTCCAACTCGGCCCCCGCTATCCGCAAGACCTTGACCCAGGCGTCCTTTTTGCTCACATCGGACGCTGGTTTCGCGGCGGGCTTGAGGTCGTCTCCTCGCGCCGGGATCAAGGCGCCGGCGGCGAACATGACGACCATAAAGCAGATAAATTTCCAGTGAACGCCCTGGATACCAGCCAATAGGTTCTTTTTCATCGCGGGTAGCCTTTCCTTTTCATCTTCCATCTTGAACGGCGCTTTTGGCCTGGGCCTCGGCCTGGGCGTAAATTTCTCCATCCTCTCTCCAGACGACGCAGGAGTCCTTGATATACTCGAGCATAAATGAGGCGTAATCCGGGAGAACGGGCTCGAGCCTTTGCCTGGTGGCCCATCCCATAATGGCGGCCGGTCCCATGGCGAGGACGAGGTTCTTCAGATGCTGGCACCCCCTGGCGCCGCCGAGACGGGCGTTGACTTCCTTGCCATACCCGTAGGAAATGGCCACGCCGGCCAGGTCGCCCACCCGATGGAGGGCCTCGGGACATTCGCCAAAGGGCACGGTGGTCATCTCGGCCTCGGCCCGCTTGATCCGGGGAGGGGCCCCGCCCACGAGGAGCCTGACCTCGATGCCGTGGACCCGGCCCGGCTCGAGCGCGCGATCCGACGAGGTATGGATGGGAACGTACCTTTCATCGTCCAGTCTTCCCTCGATGATAACGTCGCCTTCATCGTTTTCGGCGAGAAAAGTCCGTATCTCGATTTTTCTGGTTTGAAGGCGCTCGCCTTTCAGCTTTTCAAGCCCGCTCATTTACATCTCTCCAAGCATGATTAAAAAACCAGGCCGCCGGAGACGACCGGCGGCCTTGAGAATATTTCCCGCTACTATTTTACCACGAGCGGCACCTGCATGCCGTGGTGGAAAATCCAGGCCACCGCGATGGCGACGGGAATAACGAAGATGAACAGGGCCACGAAGTAGACGCCTATCATCCTTCCGAACCTGGACTCGGCCAGTTTTTTAAAGTCCGTAATCACTCCGATGCTTACAAAAGTGAGCATGAAAAAGAGGGTCCTCATGCCCTTCTCGACCGGCTTGGCCCCTATCTTGGCCAGGTCGGTCACGTGGGGCAGGAGGAACAATATCCCCAGGTAGGCGAACCAGGTGCAGAAGTAGCCCAGCACGAACTTGGGGAAACGGTGCCATATCTCGGACTTGGGCACGATCTCGCCCGGCACCCGGTCGATCTTGTACACCCAGACCAGGGCCAGCACGAAAGCCCATAGTCCTATGAACATGTCGATCCAGATTTTGGTCATGACCGCGCTGGTGGTGATGTATCCTTCCTTCCAGACCGTGCCGTCCATGGCAAGTTTGCGGTTGCGCATAAGCTCGTCCATCACCGCCCCCGCCGCCGCGTCCGCCCCGTCGGTCTTGACGGCCATGCCCATGGCCGCGCCCGCCACCACCGGCTCGTCGATCATGGTGGCCGTGAAAACGGGCGGGAGGACCACAAGCTCGATGACGGCGTAGACCACCACCAGGGCCGACACCATGACGGGAACGATGGGCTTGGCCCTGACGGCCCCTCCCGTGGCCACGGCCGCCGAGACACCGCAGATCGAGATGGCCGAGGCCAGAACGGCCGCCGTTTTTCTGGGCAGGTTGAAGATTTTCCTCGAGATAAGGTAGATGCCGGGCCAGAAAATCAGGTAGGCCACGATGGTCGCCGCCGCGCCCGCCAAGGCAAGCTCGAAAATAAAACCGGACGCCTCCATGGCCATGTAGCCCACTTTGACGCCCAGGAAAACGATGGCCGTCTTGATGTACCACTCGGGCTTGGCCGCTTCACAAAGGAACTGGGCCAGGGGCTTGGCAAAGTTGCCGATCAGAAGACCCACGATAAGGGCCAGGATATAAGCGGCCCCTCCCCCGAGAGACAAGCTGAAATCGAGACCGAACTTCTGTCGCTTGGTTACGTCGGCGGCCAAAAAGGCGTGATGGCCAAGTATCCAGCAGACGTAGGTGATAAAGAAAATAATGGTCCAGCCCAAAACGTACTTTTTCACGTTCCATCCCATGAAATAGGCGCCTATGGTAGTGGGGATGGTGAAGATAAGATAGCTTACGACAATGCTTCCGAACATGCCCAGGCTCTCATAGCCTTTTCCCATGGGTTTCACCGAGTTAAGCATCCCTTTCAGATCGACCCACTGGGACGGATAGGCTATCCAACCCACCAGGTCTACGCCGGTTATGGAAAGGAGGCCGAGAAAGAAAAAAGTAAAGCCCAGCCATACCGACCACCAGTCCTCCTGGGAAGACATGCCGCTATACCACTTCCTGTTCTCCAGGCTCATGGGAGCGCTCATCTCAACTTACCTCCTCGGACCGCCGGGAGAGGTCCAGCCGAACGATCCGGTTGAAATAATGGTTGGAATACTGCCTGATCCATTGGGGAATGACGCCGTTGTCGAAGGTCATGCGGACGTATAGCTCATCACCGCCGCCCCCCTCCCCTTTGTCCCTGAAGGCCCGGGCAAGCTCGAGGTCGAGGTTGGCCAGGGTGTCGGCCTCGGCGCGGACGTCGCCGTTCTCGGCGATCCATCGCTTTCCGTCATGGATGAGCCTTAAGTCCAGCATGGCCGTCAAGTAAGGAGAAACTTGTGGATCAGGTATCCGAACAGGGCCAGAAGAAAAAGGGCCGCCCCAAACGAGCCCAGCACGACCTTGGTCTCGATGGGGTCCCAGGGCTCGGCGTTCTCGAAAACGTCGTGGGTCTCGAGAGCGTCCACGCAAAGCGCGCCCTTTTCAGCCGCGCCTTCCACCTTCGACTCCGCGTCGAGGGCGTCGCAATTTTCCTCGACTTCCTCCGGCCGCTTGTTCTCGTCCATTCTCACGCCTCCATTGGAAAGTAAAATGGTTGAAGGGGACCCTCCACGCGAACGACTCCATTTTAATACCGCCCCTTTTGCAATGCAATCTTTTTCGACCTCGGTTTTGAGGGACCTGCCGAGCGAGCGACGCGCGCCTGGCCGGCCGATATCCTTCTAACGCCACCCATCCATGGGCTCGAGGACGAAAGTTTTGGCTTCGTCTTTCATCAAGCGTCGAAGCTGAATAACGCGATAAACGTTGGAAGCGCGATACCGGATATGCCGGTACGCTATTAGGAGAGGTTTTTCATGAAGACATTTGCGGCGATTATCGAAAAATGCCATGACACCGGATTGTACGTGGGATACGCGCCGGGATTCCCGGGGCCCCATACCCGGGCGGAGAAAGGATATCTCCAGTCAAAATGAAGGTCTTTTCGGCCGGGGGAAAGTCGGATGGCGGGAAATCCAGGTTGGGAGAGAATAAAAAACTTTCGGCCCCCGTGAAGGCCGAAAGTTTTTATTTATTGGTCGGGGCGACTGGATTTGAACCAGCGACCCCTTGCACCCCATGCAAGTGCGCTACCAGGCTGCGCTACGCCCCGATATATTTGGGGACCGGTTTTGCCGATCCCCTGATTGTTTTAGTTTATTCCGGATACCGGCCCTTGTCAAGCAGACGCTTTACTTTGCGCAGCTTGTCGGCGACTTCTTTAACCGCCGCGCTTTCGTCGAGGCCCTCGAATTGAATCTTGAGCTGTTTGGGGGCCTCTTCTTTTGGCGGGTCCTGTTTTTTTCCGTCCAGCCTGGTCTTGGCGCCGGCGATGGTGTACTTCTGATCGTAGAGCAGGTGTTTGATCAGGAGAATGGTCTCGACGTCCTTTTTCCGGTAAAGCCTCTGGTTGGACCTGGTTTTTTGAGGCTTCACCTGTTTAAACTCGGTCTCCCAGTACCTTAGCACGTGCGGCTTAAGTCCGGTCAGTCCCGCCACCTCGCCGATGCGAAAGTAGCGCTTGTCCGGGAGCGATATTTTTCCCGTTTCGGACATGGCCTATTCTTGTCGTCCCGCCCGCTCAGTCCTCGTCGTCGCCCACTTCGCCGTCGGGGACCTCACCCAGGTTAACGGCCGTCTTGAGTATCTGGCTCGCCTTGAAAGTGACGACTTTCCTGGCGGAGATGGTGATGGCCTCCCTGGTGTGGGGGTTTCTGCCGATCCTTTCCCGCTTGCTTCTGACCACGAAGTTACCGAAGCCGGAGATTTTAATCTTCTCGCCTTTCTCCAGGGACTCCTTCATGATCTCGAAAACCATGTCGACGATCTCCGCGGACTCCCGCTTCGAGAACCCAACCTGCTCGTAGATCTTCTCGACGAGTTCGGCCTTTGTCATGCCATTTCCTCCTTGCTCATGTTGTCAGCGTAAAGCGGCCCCCACCTTACGCTTTAGCTCCCCGGCTAGACGATCGTGCTCGGCGCCGACCTCGTCGTCGGTCAAGGTCCGCTCGAGTGACTGATATCTCACGTGGAAGGCCAGGCTCTTTTTGCCCGCCCCCACCGCGTCGCCCCGGAAAACGTCAAATAACGTCATGCTTTCGAGGATCGGGCCCTTCCCCTTCATCGCCGCCCTGATAATATCCTCCATGGCGACCGTTTCGTCAACCACCACGGCGATATCTCGAAGACTTGGCGGGAACTTGGAGATGGCCCGCGCCCTCGGAACGTAACCAGCATACTCGCATAGAATGTCAAACGCAAGTTCGGCAATGAAAACCGGACCTTTTAAGTCAAACGATTCGGCGACCCGGGGATGGACCTCGCCCAGCCGTCCCGCCGGGGTTTTTCCCGCCATCAGTTTGGCGCTTTTCCCCGGATGGAGAAAAGGCTCGGGTGAATCGTCGCGGTCTATCCTGGCGCCGGGAAATCCCATGGCCCCCAGTATTTGCTCGACCACTCCCTTCAGCTCGTAGAAGCCGTCATCGGGACCGGCCTCCGGCCAAAGGGTCTTGTCCTGAGAGGGCGAGAAGGCCAGGCATAAAAGGTTTCTTTGAATCGGCAACGCCTCGCCCGCGTCCTCAAAGGCTGAATTTATCTCGTAAAGCCTGATAGCTCCCGACTCTCCCCGGCTCCTGTTCATGGACAGGCAAGCAAGAGCCTTGGGAACAAGGCTTGTCCTTAAAACCGACTCGTCACGAGAAAGAGGATTGGCGATCTTCACGGACTTAAGGCGGGGATCGCCATCGGCCAGGCCAAGCAGCGACAGGCGCCTCGGGTCCTCGAAGCTCGTGAGTATGATCTCCGAGAAGCCAAGAGCGGCCAACCGCTCCCTTAGGCGGGAGGCGAACTCGAGGTCGGTCCTCCTCCGCATGGTCTCCATCTTGAAGCGAGGCGCGTCGGAGGGGATATTGTCGTAGCCGTAAAGCCTGGCAACCTCCTCAATAAGGTCGTGTTCCTCGAGAAGGTCCGGACGATATGAAGGAGGTATGGCCTCGATAGCGTCGCCCGCGAGCCTGGCCTCCATCCCGTCTAGACGTAGCAGAAGCTTGACCTGCTCCTCGGCGGAAATCTCGGCCCCCAAAACGGACGAGGCCCGGGAGGGACGAAGCCGTATCACCGGGCGCTTGAACTCCTCTTTCTTGGCGTCCACCACTCCCCGCGCTATCTGACCGCCGGCCAGTTCCTTGATGAGTTCAATGGCCCTGTCCGCGGCGGTCACCTGGAGAAGAGGATCGACTCCTTTGTCGAAGCGGCGGCTGGCCTCGGAGGGCAGTCCCAGCAGCCTGGCGGTCCTTCTTATGGAAGTCGGCTTGAAGCAGGCGCTCTCGAGCAGCACGTCCACCGTGTCTTCGCTTACCTCGGAATCGAGTCCTCCCATGACCCCGGCTATAGCCACCGGGCCCTCGCCGTCGCGTATCATGAGGCTGTCGTCGCGGAGCGTCCTTTCAACCCCGTCCAGGGTGACGAACTTGTCGCCCGCCTTGGCGGTCCGGACCACGATCTTCTTTCCTCTTATCTTTGCGAAGTCGAAGGCGTGCAATGGCTGCCCAAGCTCGAGCATGACGTAGTTGGTCACGTCCACCACGTTGTTGATGGGCCTCATGCCGGCGGCCTCGACGCGGCTTGCCAGCCACTCCGGGGAAGGGCCGATCTTGATGCCCTTGATCAGCCTGGCGGCGTAGCGGGGGCACCCGTCGTAATCCTCGATGATCACCTCGACCTGGTCCTGGATGGGAGGTCCCGTCTCCTCGACCTCGAACCTCGGGGGCCTGGCCTTGTCCCCGGTTATGGCCGCCACCTCGCGGGCCGTTCCCAAAACGGACGTCATGTCTCCCCGGTTGGGGGTGGGCTCGGTCTCGATAACCGCGTCGTCGCTTCCCAGTGCCTTGGGAAGGGGAAGACCTATCTCGAGGCCGGCCGGCAGTATCCAGATGCCGGAGTGGTCCTCACTCATTCCCAGCTCACGCTCGGAGCAGAGCATGCCGTGGCTGGTAACGCCCCTTATCTTGGTCTTTTTGATCTTGAAGTCGCCGGGCAGTTCCGTTCCCACCGCGGCGAGAGGGACCAGGTCGCCCTCGCTGATGTTGGAGGCGCCGCACACTATGGTAAGGGGCTCCGCGCCCTTCTGAGCCACGACCTGGCAGACCGAGAGTTTGTCGGCGTCGGGGTGTCTTTCGATCTTCTCGATCCTGGCCGTAACCACGCCCTTGAAATCGGGAATGGGCGATCCCAGATTGACGGTCTCGCACCCGGTCATGGTCATGACGTGGGCGAGCTCGTCCGGGTCCATGTCCAGGTTAACGTATTCTTTCAGCCAACTCAGCGGTACCAGCAAACCAACCTACCTCGCGAATTCCGACGCCCGGCCGGCCGGGAAACGGTATCGAGGCGAAAGGCCTTTCCTTTCGCCCAAAAGTTCCCCTCTTCCGCTCGGGCGGCGCATAAATTTTCAATTGGATTTTATTAAACGATCCGGCCTGACTGCAAACGGCCGTCCCCCTAAAACTGCCTTAAAAATCTCACGTCGTTCTCGAAAAAACTTCTTATAGTTCCGATGCCGTATTTGAGCATGGCGATTCTTTCCACGCCCATGCCAAAGGCGAAACCGGTCAGTTTTTCAGGGTCGTACCCCACGTTTTTGAGCACCTGGGGATGGACCATGCCCGATCCCAGTATCTCGAGCCACCCCGTTTTCTTGCAGACGGCGCACCCTGACCCCTTGCAGATGACGCACTCGATGTCAACCTCGGCCGAGGGCTCGGTAAAGGGGAAATAGCTCGGGCGGAACCTGACTCCCACGTCCTCCCCGAAGTAGCCGCGGATAAAGGCCATGAGAGCGCCCTTCAGGTGCCCGAAGGTCACGCCCTCGTCCACCATCAGCCCCTCCACCTGGTGGAACATGGGGGAATGGGTCAGGTCCGAGTCGCACCTGTACACGCGGCCGGGGCAGATTATGCGCACCGGCGGCTCGTGCTTCTTCATGGACCGTATCTGGACGGGAGAGGTATGGGTGCGCAGCACGACCTCCTCGTCAACGTAAAAGGTGTCCTGCATGTCCCGGGCCGGGTGGTCCTTGCCGATGTTCAGGGCCTCGAAGTTGTTGAAGTCGCTCTCCACGTCGGGACCGCTCTCGATCCAGAAACCCATGCCCGTGAATATCTTGACTATCTCGTCCATGGCCCGGGTAACGGGATGGATCGAGCCAGTTACCGCTCCCATGCCGGGAAGGGTGACGTCGAGCCGGGAACTCTCGAGCTCACGGTTAAGGGCAATCTCCTTGATCCTGGCCTCGGCTTCCTTGATCCTTTCCTGCAGGGCCTTTTTGATCTCGTTGCCCAGTTTGCCGATCTTGGGGCGGTCCTCCGGCGCGGCCTCGCTCACCCGAGACAGGGCCTCGGTGAGACGGCCCTTCCGCCCGAGGTAGGACACGCGGATGGCCTCGAGGTCCTTGGCGTCCAAGGCCCCCTCGAGGTCCCTCTCGGCGCTGGCGCGAAGGTCTTGAAGCTCCCTTTCCAAGCGCGACTCCTACAGCGCGGCCTGGGCCTTCTTGACGATCTCGGCGAAGGCCTGGGGCTCGTTGAGAGCGATGTCGGCCAGGACCTTGCGGTCGATCTCGACGCCGGCCTTTTTAAGTCCGCTCACGAACTTGGAATAGCTCATGCCGTGCTCGCGAACGGCCGCGTTGATCCTTACGATCCACAGGCCGCGGAAGTCGCGCTTTTTCACCTTCCGGTCGCGATAGGAATAGGCCAGGCCGCGGGTCACCGTTTCCTTGGCCACCCTGTAGTGGCGGCTCCTGGCGCCGCGATAGCCCTTGGCCATCTTCAGGATTTTCTTGTGCCGTCTTTTTCTGGGCACGCCGCTTTTCGCTCTAGGCATGGATACACCCCTTTATTCGGTCCTCGCCGCTTTTCGCGGCGATGGATTTTCACTCGCGCCCCGAGGACGCGATAATTCCAAGAAACCAGGAAGGGCCGGGATTTCCTGGCCCTTCAGATCGATCCGGGAGAAGGCCTTTACTTGTAAGGTATCAGCGTCCTCGCCTGCTTCTCGTTGGCCGATCCCACCGTGGAACTCTGCCGAAGCTTTCTCTTGCGCGACCTGGTCTTCTTGGTCATGATGTGACTTTTATTGGCCTTGGCCCGTTTTATTTTTCCTGTCCCCGTCTTGTTAAGCCGTTTCTTGGCCCCGCTATGTGATTTTATTTTCGGCACTTTATTTAGCTCCTTTACTCCGTCTCGTTCGTATTTTCAGGTCCGGCCTCCTCGGCCATCTCTTTTTGTTTGTCCTGTTTGACCTTCTTGGCCTGTTGCTCCTTGGTAAGGGGGGCCACCACGCAAATCAGGTTCCTTCCCTGCATCTCGCCGTTGTCCATGGGCAACCCCAGGTCCTCGAGTTCCTGGAGCACCGTCTGGAGCATTTTCCTTCCGATCTCGGGATGGACCATTTCCCGTCCCCTGTAGACGACGTGGACCTTGACCCTGTCTCCCTTCTCGAGAAACTCCCGCGCCTTTTTCAGCTTGGTCTCGAGATCGTGCCGCTCGGTCTTGGTGCGCAGCTTGATTTCCTTCATCTGCTGCTGGGACTGTTTTTTCTTGGCCTCGCGGTTTTTTTTCTGCTGTCCGTAGATGAACCTTCCGTAGTCCATTATCCTCGCCACGGGAGGATCGCCGCCCGGGGCGACTTCAACCAGATCAAGGCCCTTTTCGTGGGCCAGCGTTATGGCGTCTCTTGTCATCATAACGCCGATCTTGTTCTTTTCGTCGTCGATCACGAGAACCCGGGGAGCCCGAATCTTTTCGTTCACCGCGAACTCCTGCTCCGGCGCCGCTGTGGGTTTACCTTTTTTTCCCAAGCGTTAAGTCCCTCCTGCCAAGGTTTTGCGCGAATCCGGCATCAGCCGCCCAAACCTCTTTAAGACCATTAGTTTTTCCCGGACCTTTTTTCGAGAGGCTTTGTCTCAGGCAACTTCATCCGAGGCGCGGCCTTCTCGATAAACTCCGAGACCTTCATTATTTTCCAGTCCTCGCCGCCATGGGTCCTTGGCGACACGCCGTCCGTCTCGGCCTCCTTGTCGCCAACCACCAGCATAAAAGGAATTTTCTCGACCTCGGCCTCCCTGATCTTTTTCTTGAGGCCCTCGTTGCGGTCGTCTATTTCCGCCCTTATGCCGGCTTCCCTCAGCCTGGCTAAAACGGACCAGGCGTGCTCCACGTGCCGATCGGTAATGGGAAGTAGCCGAGCCTGCACCGGGGCCAGCCAAGCGGGAAAAGCTCCAGCGTAATGCTCTATCAAAACTCCCAGGAATCTCTCGATCGAACCCAGGACCACGCGATGGATCATGACCGGACGATGCTTGTTGCCGTCCGGTCCGATATAAGCGAGATCGAACCGGTCGGGCATCGTAAAATCGCATTGTATTGTAGCACATTGCCATTTTCTGTCAAGCGCGTCCTTAAGTTTGATGTCTATCTTGGGACCGTAAAAAGCTCCTTCTCCCGGGCAGATATCGTAGGGCTGTCCACTGGCGTCCAGGGCGTCGCGAAGGGCCTTGGTGGCCAGGTCCCACACGTCGTCGGTACCGATCGAGTCGGCCGGGCGGGTGGAAAGCTCCATTTCCACTTCAAACCCGAATACTTCCATGACCTGAAGCACGAAGTCCATTACCCCCAGCACCTCGTCCTGGAGTTGGTCCGGGGTACACAGTATATGAGCGTCGTCCTGAGTAAAGGCCCTGACCCTGAAAAGTCCCGATAAAACGCCGGACTTCTCGTGACGGTGGACGTTGCCGAGCTCGAAGTAGCGGATGGGCAGGTCGCGGTAGCTTCTCACTTTACTCTTGTAAATCAGCATGTGAGACAGGCAGTTCATGGGCTTGATGCCGTACTCCACCTCGTCCACGGTGGTGAAGTACATGTTTTCCTTGTAGTGCTCGTAGTGGCCCGACTTCCTCCACAGCTCGCTCTTTAAAAGGGTCGGTCCGTAAACGATCTGGTACCCTCTTTTTATGTGCTCTTTTCTCTCGAACTCCTCGAGCAGGGTCCGTACCATGCCCAGCTTGGGATGATAAACCAGGAACCCGGGCCCCACTTCCTCGTGGATCGAGAAAAGGTCAAGCTCTCGCGCCAGTCGTCTATGGTCGCGCTTTTTGGCTTCCTCCAGCCATGTAAGATACTTCTTCAGTTCCTTCTTGTCCGCGAAGGCCGCGCCGTAAATCCTCTGGAGCATGGGGTTTCTCTCGTCCCCTCTCCAGTAGGCCCCGGCCAGCCTGGTAAGCTTGAAGGCCTTGATCTTGCCCGTGCTGGGCAGATGGGGTCCCCTGCAGAGGTCCACGAAGTCGCCGTGCCGGTAAAGGGAAATGGTCTCGCCCTCCCCCAGGTCCTCGATCAGTTCGACCTTGTAGGTCTCCCCCATCTTTTTGAATAGCTCGATGGCCTCCTCACGGGTGACCACCTCGCGTGTAAAGGGCTTGTCGGCCTTGATTATTTCCTCCATCTTCTCCTCGATGCGGGGAAGATCGTCCGGGGTGAACCCAGGCGCGTAGTCGAAGTCGTAGTAAAAGCCGTTTTCGATGGCCGGCCCGATGGTGACCTTGGCCTCGGGGAAAAGGCCCTGGACCGCGTCGGCCATGACGTGGGCCGTGGAATGGCGAAGCACGTCCACCCCCTCGGGGTCCCTGAGCGTGACCGCCGAGAATTCCCCGCCGCCGGTCAGGGGCAGGTTAAGGTCTATAAGGGCGCCCTCAAGCCTGGCCGCAACCGCGGCGCCGGCCAGGCCCTTGGACAACCTCGAGAGCGCCTCGAGGGCGCTGACTCCATCCTCCACCTCGAGCTTCGAGCCGTCGGGAAGACTCAATACCGCCATTTCACCATCTCCTTAAAAAAAGTTACCGCCCCGGCGTACGGATAAGCGCGCTTTCACGGCCGGGGCGAGACAATAGACATATCGCTGGCGTTCTATATATATTAAGGCATACCTCCACAAATTTCAACGGGTTTTCGAGATTTGCGCCCCCGAGGCCGGGCGCGAGCAATTTAGCCTCCGATTCCAAGAGGCGTCCAGCTCAAACTGGACCTAATTTCCCTCAGGCTTGCGGGGTTTCCGGGACACATGGCCAAGAAATGATAGTGATTGCCCATGACCGCCCAGGCTTGAAGTCGCCAGTCGCATAGCTCACAAAACTCGCGGGCTTAATCGATAAAGGTATTTTCAACCCAGCTTGGCGCCATTGGGGACCTCGCGCTCGGGGACGGCCAGGACCACGGCGCCGTCGTCAAGGTAGAAGCCGCAGAGGAGGAACTCCGACCTTACGGGGCCTATCTGTTTGGGCGGGAAATTGATCACGGCCACTATCTGCCTTCCCTGGAGTTCCTCCATCGCGTAAAGGTCCGTGACCTGGGCGCTGGTCTTCTTGATCCCTATTTGCGGACCGAAGTCGGCGGTGACCTTATAAGCCGGTTTTCTGGCCTCGGGGAATGGTTCGACCTTGGTTACCCTTCCCACCCGAATCTCGACCCTCTCGAAATCGTCCCAGCCGATGGTTTCCATTTGTCCATTCCCCGCTCTACCTGTTTTTGCTCAGGTTATGCTGGATTTTCGCCTGCGCCTCCTGGAGGGCCTGCTGGATGGTCTGGACCAGAGTATAGGCGTTGCTCACGGACAGGACCACGCGGTTGGAAATAGTGGCGTGGCCGGGCATGGAGCGGTGAAAGTTGCCGAACTCGATGACCACGTCGCCCGTTCCCACGAACACGTTGAAAACGTCGCGGTAAAGATACTCGAGATCGGGAGACACGTGAAACTGTATCTCGGCGGGCGCCGCCTCCTTGTTATTATTTTCGTCCTCCATTGATTCCTCCGTAAACCGGAAATCCATCCGGCTTAAGTAGCCGAGTCTCGGTCAAGACATTATTAGGAGCTTGGTTTGAGACGGGACCAGGGTGGACCCGCCGGGCACGTTGGTCGAGTTCTGCATGGCCGTGTCCAACATTCTGGTGGCGGGCATTCCTCCGTGAAAGACCTTGGTGCTTCCCTTCAAGTTGCGGGCCGGCCCGATGATGGTACCCGACATGACGCCGCCGGCCACGCCGGGCTCGTCGCCGTTGCTGAGGGGAATGGTCGTGCCCAGGTTGTGCGCCGGCATCATGGAAATGAGGTATTTAAGGCAGGTGGTGGGCGGCAAGGCCATCATGAGTTGGGCGATATTAACGTAAGGCACGGGCACGGGCGAGGGAGAAGGAGGCGCGGGCGTGAGACACACGTCCGGCGTTCCCAAATCCTGGCCGGCCAGAGAGCAGTTGGCAAACATTATAAATTCTCCTCTTGGCGGCTTATCCCATAAAGATATGCTCGCCGTCTATCTTGGTTTCCTTCTTGCTCACCATGATCGTGCGCGCCGAGTCCATCGAGTAGAGTCCGCCGGTTTTCCTTGAAATGTTCCCGGCCTGGACCTGGTCGCTGTCCTCGGTCTTGCGGACGTAGTTCTTGACCCGCGAAAGAGCGTGGCGGGCCATGGTGCTGAGCACGCGGCTGACCAAAAGCACGGACTTATAAGTTGCGCGGAGGGTTTCACCCCGAGCGGTCAGGTCTCCATAATCCACGACCGCCTCGTCGCTTTTATGGACCACCCTTCTCGATACGAGTCCGAGCCGGTCGCCCGAGGTTATGGATACGGACTCCTCCGATACCAGGTTCAGGGGCCCGCTCGCGGCCACCAGGGTCGCTCCCGCGGGAAAGGCCAGGGTCATGCCCTTTTCCACGCCGGGACGCTCGATGATTCCGAGCACGTGATAAGTCCCGCTCCGGTCGCCGCCGAGGACGACCAGGTCCCCCGGCAGGGGCTGGACCAGACAACTGAAGGCCACCTCGGCGTCACGAACCACTCCCGCCATCTCGACGCGAGCCTCGCGGCCGCAAGCCGAGACCACCCGGGCCTTGGCAAGGCCCCAGGACTCGTTCTCCCTCAAAGGATATACGTTGGCCGTGTTGGTCATCATTTCTTCCCCCATTGTTCGGCTTTTTGCCGTTTTTTATCCGTGCCCAAGGCAAGGGACTTGCTCGAGCCGCTCCAGATGCTCTTGTTGTCCTCGGCCTCGTGCAGATTGGTCCGGAACATGCCCGCGTTGGCGAAGTTCGAGCGGTCGAGCTGGGCGTGGGACATGTCGGCCCATGAAAGGTCCGCCCCCGAGAAGTTCGTCAGCTCGGCCTTGACCTCAGCCATCTGGGCCTTGTGCAAGTTCGCGGCGGACAGGTCGGACCCGACCAGTTTCGCCCCCTGCATGCCGGCCTTTTCCAGGTTGGCCTTCTTCATGCTCGATCCCGACAGGTTGGCCTCGAAGAAGTTGGCGTACTCGAGACGCGCGCCATCGAAGACCGACTTCTCCAGGTCGGCCTTCATGAAGCCGCCCTGCTTCAGCCTCGAGCCGGTGAAGTCGCATCCCTTTAAGCTGCACTCCGTGAACTGGCACTGGGTAAGGTCCATCCTCGAGAAGTCCACCTTGTCAAGCTTGGCCTTGTTAAAGCAGGAAAGCTTGATCACCGCTCCCTTGAAGAAGTTGTTGGAAAACTCGCACTCGATGAAAATGGTCCGGTCCAACCGCGCGCCCGAGAAGTCGGCCCCCCCCATGTCGCAACCCTGCAGGACGCAGGTCTCCAGGCGGGACTCGCGGAAATGGGCGTCCGCCAGCCTCGATTTCGTGAACACCGACGTATCGAGCTTCGACTTGGCAAAGCCGGACCCGCCGAGGTCGCACTCGATGAACTTGGTGAAATCCATTTTCGTCTCGGACAGGTCGGCGTTCTTGATCTCGCATTTGATCAGGTTCGCCTCATTCAAATCGGCCTTGACGAACCTGGCCCCCGACATTTTACAGTCGTTGAATATGGCCTCCCTCAGCCTGGCCCCGCTGAAGTCGCAGCCGTCAAAGGTTACCTCGGTGAATATACCGCCGGAGAGGTCCGAGTTCCTCAGGTCCAGGCCGGAAAAGTCGTCGCCGCTGAAAAACTCCCCGGCCTTGACCAGTCTCGAAAGCTCATGGCCCGTCATTTCGGCCTCCAGTTCTCGATGATCGTATTATCGAGGTTGCATCCGCTGAAGTCGGTCCGGGTTATGGTGGCCCGCAGAAAATCGACGCTGAAAAGGTTGGCGCCCCGAAAGGAGGCGTTGACCAGAAAGGCCTTGGACAAGGAACCTTCCATAAGGTTGATACCGTCGAGCCGAGCGTCTTCCAGCCTGGCCTTTCGAAAGAGCGCCCCCCTTGCCTGAGCCAGTTTCAAGTTGGCCCGAGTCAGGTCGGCCTCGAGGAAGTTCGATCCCGACAGGTCCGCCCCCGAGAAGTCCGCGTCGCGCATCTCCAAGCCCTGGAAATTGGACTTGGCCAGTCTCGCCCCCCGGAACCTCGCTCCTTTAATGCTCTTCTTCTCCGGGTCCGCCGCCACGAAGCAGGCCCCCTCCATCTCAGCCCCGTCGAAAATCACTCCATCCAAAGACGCGTCGGCAAAGGAGCTGCCCTTTAAAACGGCGCCGCTGAAATCCGTATCCCTGATCGCGCAGTTGCAGAAAACGCTCGAGGTCAGATCGGCGTTGACGAAACTCGCGCCCACAATATCCGCCCCGATGAACTGCATGTCCGGCATGATGGCCTCGCGAAACTTGGCCCCCTTCACCGCGATATCGAGGGCCTCCACGTCGGTAAAGTCGCAACCGGCAAAGTCGGCGCTCGTGAAATTGCCCCTCGTAATCACCGCCGACTTGAGACTGGCCCCCACGAATTTGGCCCGAGTCGCGTGAACTCCCCCCACGTTGGCCCCCTCGAGGTTGGCCCCGGAAAGGTCCGCGTCCATAAGGTCCGCCCGGACCATTATGGCCCCCCTCAAGTTGGCCCCCTTCAGGCTCGCGCCCTTGAAATTAACCTGCTCGAGAAAACAGCCGCTGAGATTTACTCCGTCCAGGTTTTCGCCGGACAGGTCCAGGCAGGCCCAGTCCTGGTTCGAGACGTCCTCCCCCCGCGAGATGGAGCGCAAAAGAACGTCCGTCACCAGCTCGGCCGGCTCCTTGTGGGGAGACAGTCCGTCGTCCATGAAGTGGGCCACCATGACGTAGCTTTCCTTGAAAGCCGCCGCCGCCGCCGAGAGGGATTCCTCGACCTCCTTCATCCGGTCGCCGGCCGCCTCGCGTATTTGTCTCTCGAACTCCGCCGCCGCGTCCTCCGGCAAGCCCGCCCCCTTCGCGGCCTCCAGGTGCTGCATGGCCTCCATCAGCTGGGGCGAGAGCTGCGACAACTGGCTCATCGCCTCCTCCGCGTCCAGCCGGGGCAGAGGGGAAGGACTCCTTTTCTCGACGTCCAGATCGTCCAGCGAGGCAAGCGCCGCCTCGAGCCTCTCCCCGTCCTCGTCCGAGGCGCCGCTCATCGCTTCCTCATGCTCGGCGAGTTGTTCCTTGATCTGCTTTTTAGCCTTCTCTATCTCCGACTTGGCAAGATCGAGGGCGTCCTTTTCCTTTTTCGCCGAGAACTCCTCCACCACCCCCATCAGCTCGTCTATCTTGTCAAAGGAAAATTCCCGCAGGTCTATCTTGGAGGCGTCGCCCCCCGTAATCCCCGGCAGGATCGATTCCATCTTAAGGTTAAGGGCCTCGACGTCAGCGTCCGGCTTGGCGGGACCGGTATATTCCGCCAGCGTCTTTTGAAGGTCCATGCTCGTTCCATCGGGAACGTACTTCTGGGCGTCCTCTGGAAGCTCGACCGAGTCCATGTCCTTTTGGGCCCGGTCCATGGCCTCCTGGATTTTCTCGTTGGCGAACTTCTCTATCCCCTCAGCCTTGGCGGAGATGTTTTTCTCCAGCTCGCTCTCCTCGCCGCCTTCCTGGCTCATCTCCTGGAGAAGCTGCAAGGCCGTCTTATGCTCCGCCGGGATGAGGTCGCCCGTGACCAGGTTGTCCAGCATGGAGTCGTCGCTTTTTATCCGGAGTTCAAGCGCCTTCAGGTAATGATCGTAAGTACGGCGCTCTCGCGACTTGTCCTCATAGCCGAGCAGGACGTGGCTGATCTTTTCCGCCTCGTCGTCCTCCACCTCGATGCCCTTGCGCCAGATCGTCAGCGCCATGAGCTTCTCCGGAAAGAACCAGAGGGTGTCGAGGTTCATCTCCAGCTCGACGAACTCGGGACAGCCGCCGCTCGATTCCCGCTTTATGAAACAGCGAGGATAAAAAGGCGGCAGCCCGCCGCTTATCACCGGCAGTTCCGGATGCATGTTTAATATCTCGTAGGACTCGTCGCCTCGAAAGTATCCGTCAATCCACTGGTCCCTCGGCGCGCAGAGGAAATAGCGCCAGGAAAAGTCCTCGGGATAGCCGGGAAAGCACTTCTGCTTGTAGGCGTCGTCGTATGTCCCCTGGTAGCGCCTCCGTTGCGGAAGAGAAGGCCCGAGTGGGGCCAGGCCGGCCGGCTCGGGCGTCTCGCCGGGGGAGGTCACCAGCTTGCGCGGGTCTTCCACCTGGGGAAGCCTTCCGTCACGATAGCCGATTCCATCCGGGTTCGCCTCGTACCCCTTGCCCCCGAAGGCGTGAGCGTAGTCGATGGGCGCGGACAATACCGCCTCGTGGCCCGCGGAAGTACCCATGTCCCACTTGCGGGGTCCGAAGACGTAGAGGTTTTTATCCTTCGACCCCACCTTGATCCTGACCTCGCCGCCGGTCACCGCCTGCCCCCCCGGCGCGAAAAAGCTTCCCGAGACCAGGTATTCGCCGTTCGGCTTGGGCATGCCAGCGTCGGGCATGGCGGCCTCTCCCATCACCTCGAAGGAGTCCTTGATAAAATTGAAATCCAGGAGGGTCCCGCCGGTTTTAAGGTTTATTCCCAGCGTGGCCGAGGCGATAAAGTAAAACCTCCGGTTCTGCTCGAATACCCGGTGGAAAAAACCCACCTGAAGCGGTCGGTATATCTTCATGACGCCCTTTCCAGGTCCATCACGCGAACAGCTTGATGTCGGCCTTCTCTATCCCCGCCACCTGCTTTTGCACGGCCAGGCTGAGATTGATAAGCTGCATCTCTCCCTTGGTCAGGTGCGTCATCATCTTGCGAAGAGCGAACTTCTCCATGTCCGCCTTGACCGCCGCCTCCTTTTCAACCTTGGTGCCCGGACCGTTCCACCTGAACTTGCCGTTGGTCGACTTGAAAGTAAGCGTCGACGGCTTGCCCTCGATCTCCATGCCGATGCCCGCGCCGGCCTTGATGGTGAAGAAAAGGCTCGCGTCAAGGTCGATCGCTATCTTGGCCGAGGCGTTGATGTTTACACCTATGGTCGTCGACGCCTCGATGGCTATCTTCGTGGTGTTGGTCGAGGCGCTGAGGGTGATGCTGACGTTAGGTATACCCGCGGCGCTGGCCGTGAAATTGAACCAGGGAGGCCAGGTCGTGTAACTGAACGAGGCGACGGCCGTCTCCGGATGCGTGATTATAACGGTGTCGTTCCAGTCATTGTCCGTGGTGCTGTGTGAAGTCAAAGTGCCGCCGCTCGTCCACTTCTTTTCCTCTTCAATGTTAGTCGAGCCGCCCCGCATGCTGTAAGTCTTCTTGGAACCGTCCCCGCGATAGACCCATTCGACGTGCTTGCCGCCGCGCTCGATGCCTAGAGTGTCGCCCTCTTGGACCGACACGCTGCCGCCCTTGGCGAACTCGTAGGAGTTCCCGAATTTCTTCTCCACCCAGATATCGCCGTTGCCCCAGTCGCCGCTCGGCTCGCTGTCCTCGGGGGGCCAGTCGATGCTCGACCAATTGGGACCGCCGGCGTCCATAAGGTCGTTGTCCTCCAATTTATTCAATTCGGCGTCCTGGGCGATGTGGTTCTCCACGTAGTTGTTTCCCAGGTTGTAGTTCCAGTAGCCGCCGAAGTCGTAGATGTTGCCCTCGTGCGTGATGAACTTGTCGCACTTCTGCAGCCGAACGTGTCCCCGGTCCACCAGGTACTTCCACTTGTCCGCGTTCGAGCCGAGTCCGTCGAAATCGCTCGGGTTTCCATAGATGGTCTTTTCCTCGTCGCTGGGGGAGCCGCCGTGGACGAAGGTCTTCATGCCCGTGGGCTTGAAGGACCCGTTGTAGTCGTACATCTTTTCCAGCAGGTTGGAAATGCCCCCGGGCGCGGCGTTAGCCTCGGTCCTCGCCCCCTTGAACACGACGTACTCGCCATAGGAGTTGTTCGAGTCGTACCAAAGGCTGCCCGGCGTATGTATGTGAATACGCTTGTTCCCAGCGTCGTCATTCATCTCGATGGAGTTGTCTCCCGAGGTCTTGATGAGGTTTCTGGTGAAGTTGATGTCGGTCACCACGTTGGGGTCCTCGGTCGAGGGGATCGGACCCGCGATAAAGGGACGGTCCGGGTCGCCGTGAGCGAAGGATAAAAGGACCTCCGCTCCTTTCCGAAGCGGGAAATGCATGCCCTCATTAGGCCCGGCCAAAGGCTGGATGGAACGCATCCAACGAGAGGCCTTGTGACCGTCCAGGTCGCTCCGGTCAAAGGGCAGCTTGATTTTATACCTGCCGTATTGATCGAGCTCCGCGTATTGGCCCGTGCCCTCAGCCGAGACCTTGGCGTTAACCGGGCCGTGGAAACGGGGCTTGGGCGTCGTCCTCTCAGGCCGGAACTGAACGTCATAGGGAATCGCGACTATATTGTTGCGGTAATAAGCCCTTTTCTCCTCATCCGACAAAGACCTCCTGATCCCCGACGCCATAAGCGCCGCCTGGCTGCCCTCATGGTGGATCGAGGTCAAAAGATACTTCTGGTTGTAATCGCTCCGGTAATGGCGGTCAAGCTCGAAAAAGAAACCGACCCGGATGTAGGCCGCCTCCGTGTCGCCGTAGAACACCTGGCCCCGGCAAAGTATTTCCTCCGCCCTCACCTCCGCGTACTTGTTGGCCTCGTCAATGTTCTTGACGTGCTCGCCGTATAGGTAAACCTCGCCTCGCCCGCTCGCGGAAACCTCCGCCTCACCCTCGATGATGGGAGGTGATTTGCGATGGTTGAAGTCCTGCAGAACGACCTTTTGGGGAAGCGGCTTCCGCCTGCAAGTGATCGAGGTCGCTATATTGTCCTGCTGACTCGTCTCCAGGCCCGACACCGGAGAAAAATGGACTTTCTTTCTGCCCGGAGGAAGTTCCGCGTGAATCATCTTGCTGTCGGTTATGACCAGAGTCTCCGATGAATCACCCTGCTCGAAAAAATAATAGATGCCCTCGCGCTCCATCCATCTTGAAATAAAATCGAAATAGGTCTCCTCGAACTGGCAGACGTAGCTCCAGCGACGGAATTGGAAAGGATGGGACTCGTTAAGACGGGACAACTCCAGCCGGTAGTCGTTAGTGCTAAGTCCCCCGTCCTGAAGCACCTGCTCCAGTATCTCGGGAAAAGTGCTTTGCAGATACACCTCAGACATGTAGTATTGAGTTAGTTGCCATAGCTTGGGAACCAGAATCGCCCGGTAAAAAGCGTTCTGACCCACTTGGTTCATCTGCTCGAAGCTCGAGATAATGCCGTGTATGGGAAGTTTCTGGTTAGGCCGTAAATATAGTGTAGCGGGATGGGATAAAATCGCCTCCAAATCTATCTCGGGATCGCTCGATACAAGAGATATATCGAACTCATAGAGCCCGCTGAGAGCCTCGTCTCCCTTGAAGCTAACGACCGCGAAAGAGTCCGACGCGATCCCTGGAGCCGAAGATTCAAAGAAAAACTTCTTTTCTTCCAAATAGGTCATGGCGAAACCCCTCTTATTTCATCTTGCCTGCTTTTTACGTTCTAAATTCCTGAACGATTTCAGGACGCCCGCGTCCGTGGAATGTAAGTTAAATATCCATTTTTACAGGGTTAAATACCATATTTTGTCTCTTCATTCCACTGTTTAGCGCCGCTCTTCCAAGGACGACGAAAATAATAGCGCCGCCGAGTTGACCTATGATTATACGGCAACATCAGCGGCACTTCCACTTCATTTAATAAAAAACCGGACTGGACCCAGCGCAAGACTGGACGGACATTTTTATTACAATACCATTTTTACAGTTTCCATGTGCTAAGCCCAGCCGCCTCTCGAGGGGAGACTGGGGATTTGTTCATTCTCCCCTACTCCACCGTTACCGTTACCAGGGGCTGTTTGATCAGCTCTTCGCAGTAGCGGCCTTTTCCGTCAACGCCGCATGGGGGGAGGTGGGCGTTGAGGAGGAGGGAGCCGGGGGCGGTGGGGAGGAGGACGATGGCGGAGCGGCCGCCGGTGGCGATGGGGCCGGTCACGTCGTAGCGGCCGCTCGAGGCCGCGCCGTCGCCGCCGAGGAGGGTGGCCGAGGCGGTCGAGGAGGGGTCGATGGTGAAGATGATCCCCAGGCTCGATGTGTGCTTGCCGCCCTGGTTGAGGGCGCCCAGCTCGATCCGCACCGTGCTTCCCACCTCGGCCGTGACCGCCGTGTCGCCGTAAACCTCGAGGGCGACCGGACGGCTGGGGTTGCCGGAGGTGGAGAGGTTGGCAACCATCTGGCGCAGGACCGCCAGGTCGAGCGCCGAGATAATCTCGTCCATATCGAGTTCCTGCGAGTCGCCGTTGGGTGGGAGCACGCCCGTGTAGGACGCGTCCTTCAGCGACGCGCGGGCGTTCAAGGCGCCGAGGTCCAGAGGCGAAACCAGGCCGTCGGCGCTGACCGTGCTCCCCGAGTCCGCCCAGCTGAAGCAGGCCGAGCCGCCCGTCACGTTCTCCGACCAAATGTCCGTGCCGTTGTAATACTCGTGGCAGTTGGCGTTGCCGTCGCCGTCAAAGTCAGACGCGCAGCCGTCGCCCGGGTCGAGCGGATCGAGGTTCAAGGCATGGCCGCTCGAGTTCGCCACCTCGTAGCCGTCGGGAAGAGCGTCGCCGTCCGTGTCCCACTCGAGGGGATCCAGGCCCAGCCCCGGCTCCTCGTCGTCACCGAGCCCGTCCTCGTCGCTGTCCTCGAGGCAGGGGTTGGTCTCGCCCGGGTCCACCACGCCGTCGCCGTCCTTGTCCTCACCGAATATGGTCCCGTCGAGAAGGCCGTCGCCGTCGGTGTCCGCCTCCGTAGCGTCGAGACAGGCGCTCGAGACCGCCTCGACGTAGTCGCCGATCCCATCCGAATCAGTATCCTGCCTAAGCGGGTTGGTGCCGTAAGTCCCAAGCTCGAGCCCGTCGCCGATGCCGTCCGAGTCGCTGTCAAAGGCGCAGGGGTTGGTCTCGGTCGCGTCCACCACCCCGTCGCCGTCCTTGTCCTCCCCGCTCGGCGTGCCGTCCAGAAGCCCGTCACCGTCGCTGTCCTCGTCCGTGGGCGACGTGCACCAGGGGACCTCGAGCCCGTCGCTCAGGCCGTCCGAGTCCGTGTCAACCTCGAGCGGGTCCGTGCCGTATACCGTCACCTCGGCGCCGTCGCCCAGCGTATCCGTGTCCGTATCGAAAAGGCAAGGGCTCGTCTCCGTCGCGTCAACAACCCCGTCGCCGTCCTTGTCCTCGCCCTGGCTCGTGCCGTCCAGAAGACCGTCGTCGTCCGTGTCGTCGTCAGTCGGATCGAGGCAGCTTACGACCACCGCCTCGAGGCGGTCGCCGAGGCCGTCCGAGTCCGTGTCAACCTCGAGCGGGTCCGTGCCGTAAGTCAGCGCCTCGTCGCCGTCGCCGAGGAGGTCGCCGTCCGAGTCGTCGTCGCAAGGGTCGGTCTCCGAGGCCCCGACCTCGCCGTCAAGATCGAGGTCCTCGCCCGCCGAGCAGACGAGAGTCGCGCCGTCATACACCGCGGTATCGCCGTCGCATAAGCCGTCGCCGTCCGAGTCCGCCTCGGACTCGTCAGTGCAGCCCGAGGTCTCGATCCAGTCCGGAAGGCCGTCGCCGTCGGTGTCCACCGGCTCGAGCGACACCTCATGCACCGTGGTATCGCCGGCCACAACCATTAGCCCCTCCTCGAGGTACGGCTCGTAGCCCGGCCAGCTCGAATAAACGTAGGCCGCTCCGGGAGCAAGACGGATCGAGTAAAGGCCGCCCGCCTCGCTCACCACGGACTTGCCCGAGACCTCGAGCCCGACCCCCACCAGCGGCGCGCCGCCGTGACCGTAAACGTGGCCCATCAGCACGCCCGAGGTGCCGGTCTTCGCCGCCAGCACCACGTCCTTCCTGGTGGTCTGGTTCACGCCAACGTTCACCGTCCCCGACCAGGTGGTGAAGTTGGCCGCCTGCACCTGCATGGGATATCCCGAGCCCGCCAGAAGGCTCGAGAGCTTGTAGTAGCCGCCCGCCCCGGTGGTGGCCACGCGGGGAGGACCGCCAAGGATCACGATAACGTTCGCGCCCTGCACCCCGAAGCCCGTCACCGAGTCCGTCACGTAGCCCTCGACCGAGCCGTAGTCGCCCTCGTCGTGGCCCACCCTGAGGTCGTACTCCGTGTCCTGACCCCCGATGGTGTCGCCGTACTGATATACTTCAGCGTAATAAAGACCCTCGGACAGGTACATGAAAATACGGCTCGAGCCGCCGCCGTCCTGGCCCGAGTCGTCGTCGAACGCGATGGGGACCACCGTCGAGCCGGCCACCGAGTAGCCGTAAAGCTCGATCACCGTGTCGCAGCGGTCCGCCAGGTTCTCCGTATACACAGAGTAATATCCCGTGTCCCCAAAGGCCACGGAGAACTTCACCCAGTCACGGTCGCCCGAGTCGTGGAAGTTGTGGGCCTGCGCCGAGCTCGAGTTAACCTCGACGCTCGAGCCGGAGCTCCACCAGTCGTCGTCCTCGTAAGGGTCCGGGCCGAACACCGTGATCGAGAACTCCGCCGCCGCCGTCACCCGGCCCTCGAGATCGATCGCGTATAACGTGGCAGTATATCGGCCGTTGACCGTGAACAGCTCGGCCAGCTCGGCCGAGTCCAGCCGACGCCGCCAGTCGTCCGTCGCGCTCGAGTACTCGAGGTAAACGCGAGGCAGGGGATTGCCCTCCTCGTCCTCCAGCCAGGGCGTGTCGAAGTTGCCCTCCGACTGGGGAGGTGAGAAGCCAGGCGGCGTCAAAATGGCGAACATGGCCGATATCTCGCTCGAGCTGGCGTAAAGTATGCCCGAGTAAATATCCAGGCTGTCGCCCTCGAGCAGCGCGTCGCCGCGAGGTGTCAGCTCGGGAAGCACCGCGCCGGTAACGAAGTCCGCGCCCACCACGAAAAGGTCCGCCGCGTCGCCGTCCTTGCCGTCGCCGGTGGCCGCGTAAGTCCCGCTCCCGTTGTCGTCCAGCCACGGCGTCTGCGTGGCCCAGGTGGCCAGCGCCGCCGCCGCGTCGTTGAAGGCCGACTTGAGAGTGGCGCCCGTCCGGACCCGCTGCCAGAAAAACTGGCTGAAGCTGATCGTGCCCGATACGCCAAAGTATGCGCTCTCCGAGGACGCCGAGCTGGTGATCACGATACGGTCGGAACCGCCGCCGCCCACCTCGTCCAGGAAGCTGCCCGACCGGCAGGCGTCGTAAATCACCACCACGTCTACCCCGTTCGGGTTCGAGGTGTCGCCCCCCTGCACCGCGTCGATCCACGAGTCGAGCTGGGTGGGGGTCACCTCCTGGCCCGCGCCCGCGGCCGTGAAGTTGATGAGGAACGAGTCGTCGCCCCCGTGGTCGACCATGTAGATAATGAGCGGCACGCCCGGACCCACGCCCGGGTTGTCCACCCCCAGGTCGGCGGTGGCCCAATCCAGGATGGCCGCCTGCAGAGCGGCCGGGGTGGGCGCGCCGTCCACGTCGTCCGCGTAGCCGTCGCCGTCGCCGTCGTAGGCCTGGGTCGCGTCGGGATTGAGGTACATGATCTGGTCCGGCTCGAAGCCGCGAGCCAAAAGGGTCTCGTAGGCGAGGTGGCCAAGGGAGTTCAGAGCCTCGACCTGACGGTTCGAGTCCACCAGGCCGCCGCCCACCACCACGATGGCCCGGCCCACCGGATCGGTGACGATCACGCGGCTGGTGAAGCTCTCGCCCGAGCCCGCCTGCGCCTTCACCGAGTACTGCCCGCTCGACTCGAAGGCCGTATACGAACACGTTTCATCACGGTCGGCCGACAATACGCAAGAGCCGCCGTTGACCGTCCAACTGAAGTCGCCGCTACCGCCCGAGGCGGTGAAGGTCGCCGCCGAGCCCGCGCTCAGGCGGACCACCGCCGGCGCCACCTCGACCTCGCCCGAGATGATGATCGTCGCCTGCGCGCTCACCAGCTTGGCGTCAGAAACCGCCACCACGTAGGCCCCCGCCTCGGGGCCCGGCGTGAAGACAACCTCGGCCCCGGTGAAGGAATCGAGCGCCCCGCCAGTCGCCGCCCACCGGTACGCGCCGGTGCCGCCGTCGGCCACGAAGGTCGCGTCCCCGTCGCCCGGGGCCCATTCCACGTATACCGGATTGATTATCACCCGCCGCGGGTCCTCGACCACGAAGATGACGTTCCGGTTAAGACCGTTCCCCGCCAGGTCCGCGACCTGCACGTTCACCACGTGGTTGCCCAGGTCGAGGGCCAGCGCGTCGAAGCTCACCGTGTCCCCGTCCTGGCTGAAGCTCTGCACGGTGCTGAAGTCGAGCACCATCTCGAGGCTCGCCCAGTCGATCCCAGCCCCGCCCGGGTCCATGAAGTTTATACTGACCGGCAAGTCCACGGGCGGCATGTCGTCGTTCACGATCTCCCGATGCGCCGGCGACGACCAGGCGATCTCCGGCCCCCTCGAGTCGACGAGTATCCCATCGGACCACCCCACGCTGGTCAGCCCCGCCCCGTTAACGGCCCTCACCCCGATAAAGTAACTCGACCCGTCCTCGAGCTCGAGCCCGAACCTGGTCACCTCGGTCAGCGTCGCGTTGTCCGTCCACCCCACCACGTCCGTCGCCCCCGCCGACGAACCGATCGCGTAGTCATATCTAAAAATGCCGGACTCAGCGTCCGAAGCTCCGCTCCAAGTGGCGTGGAAACGATCCGTGTAACCCGTGTAGGTTCCGTCATCGACAACAACCGGCGATGAAGGACCGGTGGAATCGACGACGATACCATCAGACGGCTGAGGCTGGCCAATATTGCCCGCGTGATCGACTGCCCGCACGGAGAAGAAGTACTCAGTGCCGCTGGAGTAGGACGCCGAATAGGATATTACGCCGTCGTAATCTATTATCCATGAGGTTACGGAGTTCCATCCGGAGTTTGGATACACGTCGGTGCCAATGGAGAAGTGATAATAGATAACTCCCGCCTGGCCCTGGTCGGTGGCGCCGGCCACGACTGAAAGGGTCGAGTCATTCGAGGTATAGTCTCCCTCGTCCACGACGGAGAGCATCTGCGGGTTGACTCGGTCCACGAAAATGGAATCATCGTACGTGGCGGGGGCCGTCTCGGTAAGCTGGGCTGATAAGGTGGCGATAGAGTAGAACCGGTACTCGCCGTCCTCGTCAACGGGGAAGGAATAATTGAACGATCCGGTTTCTCCGCTGAGCACCAGTCCGGTATAGATGAAGCTCTCCCCTTCCCTGCTCTTGTAGAGCTTGACCTCGGCGTAAGCGTCGGTGCAGGTGTATCCGATCAGGACGGAGTTTTGATTCGTTATGGCGCTTGTAATCCACGCGTGAGAAGTAGGCACGTCGTCGCAGTCCCGAGGATTTTTACCCTGCAGGTACTCGTCAATGTTTTTAATGCCGTCAAGGTCGGCGTCCTCGGCTGAGTCTCCCTCGAGGGGATCGAGGTTATAGGTGAACTCCCATCCATCGGGCATTCCGTCGCCGTCGGAGTCCAGGTCGCACGGGTCGGTCCCGAGCCCGTACTCCTGGAGATTGGTCAGCTCGTCGGGCTCGAAATCGACGGTTGAGTCTCCCGAGGCGGGCAGGAGGCAGGCGTTCTCGGACTCGTATCCGTCGGGCATGCCGTCGCCGTCGGAATCGGGATCGTTGGGGTCGGTGCCCTCGATGGACTCTAGGTCGTCGCGCAGGCCGTCGTCGTCGGAGTCCGAATCGTTGGGATCGGTGGAATTGACTCCTCCATTGTACTCGGCGAGGTTGTTGAGATTGTCCGAGTCGGGATCGTCGGCGGCGTCGTTTCTCCTCGGGTTGAGCCGGTTATCGACCTCCCATCCGTCGGGCATGCCGTCGTCGTCGGTGTCGGAGTCGTGGGGGTCGGTATTGTTGCCGTACTCGCCCAGGTTATCCAGCCCGTCAGTGTCCGGGTCCAGGGCCGAGTCGTCGGCGAGCGGGTCCAATCCTTTCAGCACTTCCCAGGCGTCGTCCATAAGGTCGTCGTCGGTGTCGGGGTCGTGGGGATCGGTGCTCGCTCCGTACTCGTTGCCGTTGACCAGTCCATCTCCGTCGTAGTCGGCCAAGGCGTCGTTGACGAGGGGATCGGTATCGTAGAGGAACTCCCATCCGTCGGGCATGCCGTCGCCGTCGGAGTCGGGGTCCTGGGGATCGGTACCCTCGACGTACTCGATCAAATTGGCCAGGCCGTCGGCGTCGTCGTCGGCCCAGCTATCATAGAGGATGGGAATAAGGCCGTTCGCGACCTCCCATCCGTCGGGCATGTAGTCGCCGTCCGTGTCGTATTCGAAGGGATCGGTGTGGTTGAGGAACTCCTGGAAGTTAGTCAGTCCGTCTCCGTCGGGGTCGTTGGAGCCGTCGGCCACCAGTTCGTTGGTCCCCATGAGTATTTCCCACGTGTCCGGGACCAAATCGCCGTCGGTGTCGTAGAGCGTTGGATCGGTTGTTTCATAAAGGGCCTCCTCACGATCGCTCAAGCCGTCGCCGTCGGTGTCGAAGAGGGTTGGATCGGTAAGGTACTGTAACTCCTCGTAGTCGGTCAGGAGGTCGCCGTCGGTGTCGGCCAGGAAGGGGTCGGTCCCGAGATAGAACTCCTGGAAGTTGGAAATTCCGTCACCGTCGTAGTCCTGGTACTGGCTTCTCTTGTACACTATGGTGGTCGTCTCGCTCATCTCATTCATGATGGTATAGAGGACGTGGGCGTTGCCCTCCGAGTCGAGTTTGACGTCGACGTTGGTCACGGAAATGGCGGACCCCGGCGAGGCGGTGTACAAATTGAAGGGCGCGTACCATTTTCCCTGGTTATAGGGCAGTATAAACAAGTCCTCGAAGTATCCCTCGACGTGAGACGACAAGGACGTGGCCAGGAAGAAATTATTCCCTCCGAAGGCGATGGAGTTTATACCGGCGGCGTTGAGGTTGGCGTTCTCGTCTCCGAACGGTCTTTCCGGCAGCGACCACTGTTCGTCCTTGCCATAGGTGAAGTAAATCTGGGAATAGTAGCTGCTTCCGATGGCGTATTCCTCATAGGCCACGAAGGCCTGGCCGTCGTAAGCCCCCCTCACGGTGGGCCCGCCGCTGGTGGCGTAGGTCTCGGTGAGTCTAACGGGGCTGGACCATGACGATCCGTCCTTTTTCGCGTAGGCGACCTCGTAGTTGCCGTAAGAGTCGTCCGACCAGACGGCGTGCAATATTCCGTCCGGTCCGACGTCGATCCTCGGTCCCTCGGAGTGGGAGGTGGGGGCGTTGCTCAGATTGGTCTCGGCGGACCATCCGGAGCCGTCGTTGAATCTGTAAATCACGTCGCCGACCCCGTAGTCCGCCGCTCTTTTCTCGTAGACGAGGTGCAGGGTCCCGTCGGGTCCGACCACGGAATTTGGGTCCTTGCAGACGCTTGGGGCGCAGTTGGAGAGGTTAATCTCGGAGTTCCATCCCGAGGAGTCCCTGGTCCTGACGTAGACGTCCTTTTGCGTGCCTATCCAGACCTCATAGATGACGGAAACGGTTTCTCCCGGCCCCGCCTCGACGCGGGGGTTGGTAAAGTAATCTCCGGAGACGACTGGCACCTCGACGGAGGAAGTCCATGAGCCTCCCGGCTGTTTTTCCTTGAAATGCACGGTGGGGTTCCACATGTACTCCGGGTAGACGGCGTAAATGGCCCCGTCTCCGGCCACGGCCATCCTTCCCTGCCCTATGAACCAGGAGCCGGAGAACACGTTTTGATTCGCGCTCCATTCCAGGTCGTCTCCCGCGGAATCTGGGTCCCTTTCCACGAAAAGCTCGAGTCCGTCCTGTTCCTCCCCCTCGTCGGAGTCTGGTTCATTAGGGTCGATGCCGAGGGCAATTTCCGTCCCGTCATTAACACCGTCCCCGTCCGTGTCCTCAAAGAGGGGATTGGTAAGCTCGTCTTTAAGCTCGACCCCATCGCTCAGGCCATCGTCGTCGGTGTCGGGATCGAGATAGTCCGACCCGATAAAGAACTCGAGCCTGTCGTTAAGCTGGTCGGAATCGGAGTCGGGGTACTCGAGTCGCGAGCAGGTGTTTTCCGTGTCCGTCCCGTCCGTGTAAATTTCCCTATACAGCACGAAGAGGTCGCCGTTGCTTTTGCCGGCCATGGAAAAACGCCGGGGCGACGTACTGGTGACCTGGCCGGTCCCGACTTTAACGGGCTTAAGCCACTGGCCCTTATAATTCATGGTCATATGGATGACGTTCTGATCGTTTGCCTGCTCGTTCCAGAAGAGGGCCAGGTTGCCGTAGAGGTCGGACTCGAGCTCGGGATATACGGAGTTGGACACGGTGTTGGAGACGTTTTCAGGCAGATACCATCCGGTGTTGTCCTTTTTCCTGACTTGAATTTCATTCCCCTGATTCCAGGCGGCGTAAACGTTGCCGTTTCGGTCCACCTCGATTGACGGGTCGATTCCCTGTCCCAGGGCCGCGGCGCTCACGAAGGAAATTCCGTACTTAATGTACCTGTACTTAATATCGGTGGCCGTGCCCGCCGTTGTCCATACGACGTGAGGCAGGTCGTTTTTATCGACGGCGATCGATACTTTGTGGGCCGCCTGGGAAACGGGGCCCTCGAGAATCTGGTCGGCCGTGCAAGTGGCGCAGAACTGTTTATAGCGAACGTAGTAATCTCCCCCGTAGGTCTCGGTCCACACGGCGTGCCTTACGCCCTTGGAGTCGATGGCCACGTCATAGGCCATGAAGGCCTGAGCGGTGGTTGTAAACAGGGTCTCTCCGTATTGGAAGGTCGTTCCCACGAAGAGGGCCTGCATGAGGGAATAGCTTGGCCCACTCGAGTTGGAATCCTGCCAGAAGAGGAAAAGCGTATCGTCTTGCAGGTCCTTGCTCCTTCTCAGTTTGGGGTCGTGAGAGTTGGCGGTCGAATAGGCCAGGCTGGAGTAGCCGGACCAGGATGACCCTTGCCATCTCCGGTATTTAATGGCGGTGGCGGCCCCGGTGTATTCGAAGGCGAGGGTGACCGAGTCGGCCCCCGATACTCCTATGGTCGGGTTTTCATCCTCGTAGGAACTTGGATAAGCCCTTGCCGGCGTCGTCCATTTTCTATCGTCGCCGGGAGTCGAGTTGGGTTCCGTGCCGAGGTAGGCCTCGAGCCCGTCGAGTTCTCCGCCGTTGTCCGTGTCCGAGATGATGGGGCTGGAGCCGGTATGGGCTATATCGACGAAGACGCCCGTGTTGTCCTCGCTCTCGTTGGGCAGGGCGTCCCGGTCGTTGTCGTTGTTGGGGTAGAGCGGGTCGGTCATGTTCCAGTACTCGACGAGGCTCGTGATGCCGTCTTCATCGGCGTCGGAATAGGAGTCGAAGAAGAAGGGGTCCGTGCCGTACTCGATCTCCCATCCGTCGGGCACTCCGTCGCCGTCGGTATCGGCGTTATTGGGGTCGGTCAGGTAGAGGAAGACCTCGTCGTAGTCGGAGAGCCCGTCGCCGTCGGAGTCGGAGGCCCCCATCAAGGTGCCGTAGAAGAACTCCATCCAGTTGTTCATGCCGTCGCCGTCGCCGTCCAGCGCGCCGTCGGAAGGGTCGAGCGGGTCGAGTCCCTCGTCGATCTCCCAGCCGTCCTCCATACCGTCGCCGTCGGTGTCGGCCATCTGCGGGTCCGTGCCGCTCGAGTACTCGGAGTAGTTGTCAAGGCCGTCGCCGTCGCCGTCGGCCGCCGAGTCGTCCGCCGCGGGATCAAGGTTGTTATATACCTCGTAGTCGTCCTTCATTCCGTCGCCGTCAGTGTCGTAGGAATAGGGGTCCGTGCCGTATACGGCCTCCTTCTGGTTGGCTATCCCGTCGCCGTCGGGGTCGCCCGAGGCGTCGTTCGAGGCGGGATTGAAGCCGTAGGCCAGCTCGAAGTAGTCGTTCATGCCGTCGCCGTCGGTGTCGGCGTAGAAATAGCTCGAGGTGGAGAAGAGGTTCTCATAGGAGTCGGAGAGCCCGTCGCCGTCGCGGTCCGGCAGGATGCACCGGTCGTAAGGCTGGGAGACGACCTTTTGAGAGAAGGCGTTCAGGTTTGAGCTGATAGTGGCCGACTCGGGCATGGGATAACTCGTGCTGTAATGGGCGCCGTACACGGCCTGTCCGAACTCGGTGGCGACGGGCCATAAGCCCGAGGCCGATCGCCAATAGTTGGCGGTACTGGCTCTCCATCCCGCCAGGAGCGCGTAATATTTGCCGGGCTTGAGCCTGAAGTTAATGGGACCGCTGCTATAGTAACCGGCAGGGGCCGAGTCTCCGGCGTACTTTAAGCGCTCCCAGACAATAGTGTACGTTCCGTTAAGGGTCGAGGCCTCCATGACGATGAAATGGATAGAACCCCCGTCCTGCGGGTCGATCTTCTGCTGGAACTCGATAAGGAGACTGGGCTCGGAGGCCAGGTATTTCTCTCCCCGATAGGTGTTCGTGGCCGAGCCGGAGCTGGTGGTGTCGAATATGGTGGCGACGGTGGCCCCGCCGCAGGTGGTCGTCGGCTTGTACTCGTTAAGCAGCAGGTTCCGGTGGAGGTACTCTCCGGCTCCCAGCGGGTTATCGGGATCGGCGCCCTTCTCGACGGTGATGGTCGTGGCCACGGCGTCGCCCTGATAGTACTTGGAGTGATAGAGCACGGGCTCGTTGTCGCCGTTGTTGTTGATCACGTTGGTGACCGTTCCGGCCATGTCGGAGAATTCTCCGGTCGAGGAATAGGACCAGTTTTCTATTCCCGCGTTATCCACTCCCACCACCGCCCAATGGTCTTCCTCGATCACGTCGAGGTCGTTGTCATTGTATGTGGAAATTTCTATGCCTGGAGGGTAGACGCCGCTGAAAGACATGCTTGGCTCATGGCTGTAGTGCGCGGACATGTCGCCGCCCATCTCAAGCCATTCCTCGATCTTGTCGGACTGGTTTTCGATTTCATCATAGAACATAAGGGGCTGGCTGGACTCGATGACCACCTTGTCGTAATCGAAAAGGTTGACCGACCCGATCCCGGTCCGGTTGGCTATATCATAGGAGATGCCGAATTCGTCGAGCAGGCTTGTATTGGCGTCGGAGTAGCTCTCGGCGTCCCTCATCAGGAGGACATTTTTGGGGAAACACCCCTCGGTGCAGGTCCTGATCCTTTGGTAATACCAGTAGGTCGTGCCCGTTCCAATGGCGTATGAGGCGGGCGGCGGGTAGGCGCTCCCGTTAATAAAGCCGTTGTATCTTACCTGTCCGAAATGGAAATCCACGGGGGCGGCCGCGTTGAGGTAAGCGTAGTAGGTGACTGAGTAAGACGAACTCCAGGACATACCAATAAAATAGGTCCTGCCCGGCAGCAGGATGACGCTGGTTTCACTGGACGAGTACCATCCGGCCCCTCCGGTCCCGGCGGACCTGTCTCTTTTCCAGATGAGGTTCATGGTCCCGCCGGGGGAATCGCCCTCATATATGACCGCCGCCAGCGTGGTCCCCGACGGCGGGTTCAGGTACATCTGGAACTCGGACATGACCGTGGCCGTATCGACCTCGTAGAAGTTCCCTCTCATGCGGTCGGCGGAGGCCCAATTGCTCGAGGTACCGCCGATCGAGTTGAGTACGGAGGCGAAGTCGTCCAGGTTGGAGGAGCACTTGCGGCCGTTTTGCGCCTCGGCCCCGTCCAGTACTCCTCCCCCGTCCGAGTCGGTCCCGTCGGGATTGCACGATTGCAGGTACTCGCCAAGGTCGTAGAGGCCGTCCGAGTCGCTGTCGTACCTGTCGGAGTTAATCAGCTCGTCGCCCAGGCCGTTTAACAACTCCCATCCGTCGGGCATGCCGTCGGAGTCGGTGTCGGGATCGCAGGGAGAAGTGCCGGCCAAGTATTCGTTCTGACTGGACAACCCGTCCGAGTCGGGGTCCCTCAGTTCATCGGCCGTGTATGCCATGAGACAGCCGCTCGCCAGCTCGTAGTCGTCGGGCAGTCCGTCCAGGTCGTAGTCGTTCACGTTTATAATGACGTCGTCGCGGTCGTTATAAGTCCCGCTGAGACAGGATGAAGTGGTGTTGTTATAGGTAAAGGAGGCGCGGATGACCTTGACGCCCGAGTCGGGGCCCAGGTTGAAGTCCACGCTCAGGACGGCGGCCCCGGCCCCGGTGCAGCCGGCGTATCCCATCCGGGTCCAGGAGGGGGAATCAAGAGAATCGGACATGAAAACGTTAAGGTAGTCGGACGAGTTGTAGCACCAGACGTTGGCCCGAAGCCGTAAAGTGTCTCCGGGCATGAAGGTGTCGCCCGAGAGGTCGTAGACGTTGAAGGAGTCGATCGACTCGTAGGGACCGTGATAGTATCCGCCGTCTCCGTCCGCGCAGGGACTGGTCGAGATGGTATTGGGCTCGTTGGGCTCGACTCCGTCCGTCATCTCCCCCCTTCCGTTTATAAGCGCCTGGGGGACTTGGCAGGGGGCCTGGCCGGTCTTGCAGCGGGGAGCAAAGTAGCCGTAGTCGAACTCGGCCGTCTCCAGGGCGAAAGCGCCCATGGAAAAACAAAAAGCGGTTATAAAAGCGAGAACGGGAAGCACAAACCTTTTCATGAAAATCCCCCTTGGAGCCAAAATCCAATTCATCCGTCTTTTCGCGCCACATTGCCGGACCCGCCGGGTCCTTAGCCGCTCCTGACTATCAGGTCCATTTCTCTGACCGGTAGGTTAAAGCGGTAAATCGACGCGTCTCTTCACAAGGCATATCTAAAATTCCGATATGGCCGATCGTTCATATCTCGCCATGGAGAAGTCACGTTTTGAAGATAATCAAATCCCATCAGGATAATAGATGTAAGAATTTCCGAGATTCCCCGCGATATCAGAAAGAAAATTACGATCGTGCCGGGTCCCCGGCTTTCCCAATTGCTTTTAAGATAGAGGATTCGGCGGTTTTAATCAAGTTAATAAGAGGTTAAAAATAGCGGTTTGTCAAGAATCGTACCCATCGGGAGTGGCATGCCGAACAAGTTTGCAGCCTGGAATCGATCCTTGAACCGATCATCGTTGACTTGCCAATCGTAAAATTGTATATTCACGGTGATCAATCAGCGAGGTGACTGAATGAAAAAGACATTTTTTATTTTTGCGGCTTTATTTATCATGCTTTTCGCGCCATCTTCGGGCCAGGTGAAAGACGAGCCGGTCCCCCCTCCCTCGAACATGGACGAGTTGAAAAAGATGATGGAAATCACCTATGACCAGAACGTCCTTCCTCAGGGGGCCTCGGCCGACACCCTCGAGCGTCTTCTCGAGAAGGGGCAGGTCGTACTTATGATCGACGATCCCCCCGGCGGCATCGCCTGGATGGCGGTGGCGGGCATATTGATAAACGCCCCGGTCGAGACCTCTTTTGGCGTGGCCACGGGCTTCAAGGATTACCCCGACGTGGTCCCCATGACGGCCAAGGCCGAGGCCGTGCCCATCGACACCATAGAAAACCTCTATCGGGTGGATTTCACCATCGAGCTTCTATTCAGTTGGCTTAAGGTGGACTATTCGGTTTACCATTATCATCGTCCTCCTTTTCGCACCGACTGGTGTCACGCGGCGGGAGAGTTCGATATCAACTCCGGGTTCTGGCAGTTCATTCCCACCAGCGACGGCAAGAGCACGATGGCCTTTTATTCGGTTTACTCCGAGCCTCGAATGGCAACGGTCAAGGCCATGTATCGCGACGAGCCGGCCCTCGAGCTCATGACCAACGTGGCCACGGCGACCATGGTGACCAGGGCGGTCAAGGATGAGGCCGAAAAAAGGAATGGAAAGAGCGCGAGCAAAAGGAAGAACTCGGACAGCGTGGAAAAGATATTGACCGACGACCCGGCCACGCTGGGCCTGATGGCGGAAAAAGGCAAGATTCTGGTATTGGAAGACGGGCCCACCGTTTACATTACGGCCGTTTCCGTGGTGGACCAAAGTCCCGAGAAAGCTTATGAAACCGTGGTAGACTTCGATAAATACACGGAGTTTCTGCCCGGCGTCAAGCAGGCAAGGGTGACGGGAAAAAGCGATAAGGGAATCACCGCCTACCAGGAGGTAACCATCAGACTATGGAAATTCGATTTCCGTTCAGAAAGCGAGAGGCTCTACGAGATCGAGCCAAATTCCTCGGTCAGATGGACCATCGAGCGGGAAAATGGGGGCCCCGTTCCCGGCTTCTGGAGCTTCACTCCCCTTGAGGGAGGAAAATGCCTCATGGTAAACGGGACCACCGAGGACCTCCGGGCCATGGGATTCATTCCCAAGACGGCCCTTAAGATGCAGCCCACTTTGGAGTACGGTCTGCTTGGCGCCATGGTAACGGCGGGAATCGATGCTTTCAAGGCGCGGATCGAGGGAAATAAATAGCGCTCTACCTCATTCCCGGCACGATAATAGCTTATATAACTGGACTGACAAAAATTGTCAGCGAAAGTGACGCAGATTGTCATTTCAAGTTTTTTTTACCGCGCAAAAAACAGACGAGCGGAGATTTCGCAAAATTTACATTCATTATTTTTACTTGTAATAACTGATATTTAAACTTCATATTACATTTAAAGCCAGAAAATAAAGTGATCGGGCACGGCGCTTGCTATAAGGAAGTCACGAAACGGGAACAAAAAACCTAGATCAATGAAAGGCACTCGAAAAGGAGGTGCTTCGACCAGGCGGGAAAATTAATTCAAGGATATTTTGAGGTGGGGTCCGTACACCGAACAGTTTAAAAAGAAAAATTAAAAAAGGAGAATTATGATGGAGAAAAAGAAAGGTTTTACGCTTATCGAGCTCATGATCGTCGTGGCGATCATCGGTATTCTCGCGGCTATCGCTATCCCGGACTTCCTTAAGTTCCAGGCGAAGGCCAAACAGTCCGAGGCCAAGACCAACCTCGGCGCCATCTTCACCACCCAGGTAGCTTACTTCGGCGAGGCCAACGAGTACGGCGGCGGCGCCGAGTGCTTCACCTATCTCCACTGGGAGCCCGAGGGGAGCGCCATGTACTCCTATTTCTGCGGTAGCCAGGAAATCGAGGCCACCAAGGGCGGAGGCGAGTGTCTTGGCGATACTCCGGCTGGTATTGACAGCGACTCCCAGTCCTTTACCGTTGGAGCTTCCGGCAACATCGATAATGACGATACGTGCGATCAGTGGACAATCAACGACGCCAAGACTCTGACGAACCTCCAGACCGACCTTTAATCCGACCTGACCGGACCTTGCCCGTTAAAGAGGGGGGCCTTAATCGGCCTCCCTTTTTTTACATCCCTATCGGCGGCTTCCTTTTTTCTCCCCCTTGCTTTTTCTCCTTGCCGCTCATATAATGCACTTCTCGGAAATCTTATCATTTCCATGGACATTTTTCGCCCGGGAAGGAGACGGAAATATCTTTTTCGCCGCCCGGGCGATATTATAATCCCCAGGGAGGAATAACAAAGTATGCTTTCATGGATGAGAAAAAGCGCGGGCAAGCGTTGGGTCAAGGTCATGATGGTAGTCCTGGCGGCCACCTTTTTCGCCGGCTTCGGCCTTCTGGGCTCGACCAAGGTGAAGAACTGTCTTGGCGTGGAGGACCAAAACGCCCCCGTCCCGCTCGTGATAATCGACAAGGACCCGAGTCTGGTTGTCTCGGAAAACGAGTTCAGGAACAGGGTGAGCCAGCGGGAACAGCAGATACGCAACATGTACAGAAACAATTTCCCCGGCCAGAGCATTCCCGACGGCGTTCTCAACGTCAACCGGATACACCGCGAGGTCATCGATCAGATGGTCCGCGAGCTCCTGGTTGAAAAGGAAGCGGAGAAACTGGGCCTCAAGGCGAGCAAGTCCGAGATACAAAACGAGATCGCGGGCATTCTGGCCAGAAACGGCCTCCAGTTCGACGGGCGGGCCTATCGTGATTTCCTAAGCCGCGTCCGCATGACCGACCAGGATTTCGAGGGCATGATCGCCCAGAACATCGTCATGGAAAAGGTCCAGGGGATAGTGGCCAGCGGCGTGACCGTTACCGACGAGGAGGCAAGGGAGAGATACGCCTTCGAGAACGGCAAGGTCAAGCTCGACTGTATAGTAATTGACCCCGCCGTCATCGCCGCGGACGCGCTTCCCTCGGACACGGCCGTGAAGGAATATTACGACGATAAGACCCAGGATTTCGAACTGGGAGAAACCAGGAGAGTCGAGTACGTGTCCTGGTCAGTGAAGGATATAATGGATGAAATCCAGGTATCGGGCGATCAGGTCGAAGAATACTATGAGGGGAGCAAGGAAAGGTACATGATCAAGCCTCCCCTGGCCAGGGCGCGGCATATCATCATCCAGGTGGACAAAATGGCGCCGGAAAACGACGTCGAGGCCGCCAGGATAAGGATCGAGGAAATCAAGAAGAAGGCCGACGAGCCCGGCGCGGACTTCGCCGAGTTGGCCAAACAGTTCTCCGAGGGACCCACCAAGGATAATGGAGGAGACCTGGGATGGTTTACCAAGGGCGATTACAGCGGACGCTTCAAGGACGAGGAAGGAAATTCCTATTCCGCCATGGTTTCTGAGTTCGAGGAGGCGTCCTTCTCCCTCGAGCCCGGACAGATATCCGAGCCTTTCAGGTCCGACTTCGGGTTCCATATAGTCAAGCTGGAAGAGAAGAAAGACCCCCAATACATGGGGCTTGACCTGGTAAAGGACGAGGTGGCCGAAAGCGTGAAACACACCCTTGCCCTTTCCGCTTTGAACGAGAGGGCCCAGAGCTTCATGGCCATGGTCAAGGACCCGAGCCTGGCGGAGCCGGTCCCGGGCGACTCGGCGGACGCGGCCGACGGAGACACGGCGGCCAAAGAGGAGGCCCCTCCCTCGGGCGACGATGACCCGTTCTTAAAGGCCGCCTCCCTGCAGGGCAAAGAGGTCAAGACCTCCAACTGGTTCCAGGCCTTCGACGACGGCATATTCGGACTCGCGGACAGTAAAGCCATTATCGAGCCCGCCTTCAAACTCGAGGAAGGCCAGGTCTCCGAGCCGATTTCGGGCGTGGACCACGTGTATATAGTCAGGGCCATAGACTTTAAATCCGAGCGGCAAGGCTCGCTCGAGGAAGTGCGGGACAGGATAGTAAAAATACTCAAGCCGCCGGTGGAGGTTGAAAAAACCATGGAGACGGCCTCCGGGTACGTCCAGGCCCTGAAAAAAGGCGAACTGGAGAAATCGGCGCTATTGGAGAAGGACGGCGTCGAGTTGGTCGAGGTGGACTTTACTCCCCGGGCGGAGCTTTTCATCGAGGGAGTCGGCTACTCGGATACCCTGATGAAGGAAGTGGGTCTCATGTCGGAGTCGAGTCCCTGGCCGGAGGACCCGGTCGAGGTCGGCGGCAAGGTCGTGATCGCTCACCTTCTCGCTACCGAGCCGGCGGACATGAGCGAGTTCGCCGAGCGGGAGGAAGCGTTCAAATCCCAGATGCTTATGATGAAGCGAAAGGAAACCATCGAGTCCTGGCTGGACAACATGGCCAAAGGCGGGGTCGAATACACCGACAAGCTGCGGGAAATTTCCAAGGCCTTCTGAGTAAGCTTTGAATACTGAGACCGCTTTCAGGCCATGGAACAAATCGTCCCGGAACGCTCATTATGGTTCCCGTTGATGATACCAATATTCCCAATATGCTTTCGCGTGGTATGATGCCTTGTATGTATGGCCGCGCGAAAGCAATGCGAGCAAGGCGCCATGAGCAGGATCGACCTGTTATTTAAAACCGCGGCCGGGGCTTTTCGACCCCGTCATATTCAGTATCTAATCCTGTTCGTCACCTCCAAATGCAACGCGCGCTGTAAAATGTGCTTTAACTGGCGCGCTCTCGACGGACCTTCCTCCTCGCCCGATCTAGAGTTGGACGAAATCCGCCGCCTGAGCCGGTCCGTGCCCGACCTTATTCAACTGACCCTGTCCGGAGGAGAGCCTTTCCTCCGCGACGACCTGGTCCAGATCGTCGAGGCCTTTCACAATAACACCGGCGTAAGCCAGGTGACCCTGCCCACGAACGGCGTCCTGACCGAGCGGATATCCGAGGCGGTGGAGACCATACTCGACCGTTTCCCCCGCCTGGCCGTTAACCTGGACCTAAGCGTTGACGGCGTCGGCCCGGAACACGACGATATAAGGGGGAGGCCCGGGACCTACGAAAAAGTTATCGAGACCTACCTGGCGGCGGCCGAGATCAGAAAAAGAAGGCCGGCGCTTCGGCTGGGCATGTCGGCGGTGCTATCCAGCTTTAACCGCGATAGGATACTGGATACCCTGGACGAGATGGCCAATAAGTTCTCTTTCGACCGGCACGAGGTAATGCTGGCCAGGGGCTCGACGAGAGACCCGGCCGCGACGGCGGTCCCGATCGAGGTCTATGAAAAGGCCCACCGCTGGATCAAGGAGCATGACCGGGCGGGAAGCGGCTCACCTTTCGGACGACTCAACTACCAGTTGGCGCTTATGATGCGGGAGAAACTGGCCCGAACGGTCCGGGAAAAACGCATGGTACTGCCCTGCCTGGCCGGGTCCAAGCTGGCGGTCGTCGAGGCCGACGGTACCGCTCGTCCCTGCGAGATACTCCACGTGCTCTACCCCGAGGGAAGGCCCGATCTTGGCCTTGCCGACTTCGAACTGGGCAACGTAAGGGACAACGACTACGACCTGGCCCGGATAGCCGGGTCCGACAAGACCCGCCTCGTAACCGACTTCATCCGGGATTCCCGCTGCTACTGCACCTTCGAGTGCGCCCTCTTCAACTCGATCGTCTTCAATCCCCGCCAATGGCCCGAGTTGGCCGCGCGGGTTATTCTCAACCCTTGAATCAAAAAACCGATTTAAAGGAAAACGAGCTTTCCAACCACAATTTTCACTCAACAAGCCGTCGTTGAATTCTCTTCCCCCGCCGGCCGAAAAATGCTATGCTTATCCAGTTGACTGAAAAATGGCTCCTGCTCAATAAGACAAGGGGTTGGTCTATAGGAAAAAGGCGTCCAAGCACGATGTACAGGGAGAATCGACATGAGCGGCGACGAAGGGGCGATGAGGGATTCAAGGTCCGCGTTGCGCGGCAAGACCAATGAGGAGCTTCTCTCGATCATGTCGGGACTAACGGAAGCGGAATCCGACCTCGAGGAGGAAATCCGAGATATTTTCATCGAGAGAAAAGTCGTCTTTCCGACCGATAAGCCCTCCGTTCAAAACCCAGGTCCAGGCCGGCCCGGATACTCCATCGCGGCGACCATTGGCGTCGCCGCTATAAACCTTCTATTTTGCGGCCCCCTTACGATGGTCATTATCTTCAAGGTGGCGTCTTCCTATATTCCCAGTGGAGGAGATTTCGTCGGTGCAGTACCCGCGTTGCTGGTAAGCTTTCCCGCCACCCTTCTTACTCTTACGCTCTCGAACCTGGCCCTGTTTATTTATTCGAGAAAACGAATGAAGCTTTATAAGTTCGGCGGCGGTTTTTTAATCGCGGCCTGGATATGGGGACTGCTTCTGATCATATTCCTTATAAAATTCATTTCGATGCTCCCGTCTCGATGAGGCTTAGGCTTAGCCGGGTGATTGATATTTCCGGCTTGGAGCCGTCTTTTTATCCCACCTTATTTCCTCCGTCCATCCCGGCCCCCCCCCCCCAAAAAATATTCTTCGCCAAGGTAAGTCTTTGTTAACATTACATAAACGCGATTTCACCGCGCTCCTCTTGACAACTTTTTACTCGTGCTTATTTTTTAATTGGGCGATGGAAAAGCCCGAAGAAAGTTTAATCAGGAGGTGTCAGGTATGAACTGGAACGTGTTCGACGCGTGGGACGATCCCTTTGGATGGACTGGCTCGGTTGCCCGACGCTCCAGGTTGTCCGGCGCGGGTTTTCCGCGACTTAACGTTCACGGCAACGAGGAAGAGCTTCTCGTTGTAGGTGAAATACCCGGGCTGAACTCGGACGATCTGGACATAACGGTCAAAGGCCGGAGCCTGACCTTGAAGGGGTCCAGGAAAATCGTGGAGCTTGGGGAGGACGAAAACTACTCTCATCGGGAAAGGACGGGCGGCGAGTTCAGCCGGGCCCTTACCCTTCCTTTCGAGGTGGACCCGGACAAGGTCTCGGCCAACTATGAGAACGGTACGCTTTCCATTCACCTTCCCAGGACGGAGAAAGACAAGCCCCGCAAGATCGAGGTAAAGGTCGCCTGAAGAGGGCGCGGGAATAATAAGGGGAGGATCGATCATGAGCAATCACGATAAAGAAGTCGAGAAAATGGTATTCGTCCCTAAGGTGGACGTAATCGAGGGCAAAAACAACTTCACTCTCAGGGCCGACTTGCCGGGAGTGGTATCTGAGGACGTGGATGTAAACCTTACCGGCGACCTTCTGACCATCGCGGCCAAGGTCAAGGAGTACGAAGCTCGCGGCCTGCCCATGCTCTACGGTGAGTTTGTAACGGGCGATTACGAGGTTTCCTTCAAGGTCTCGAACAAAGTGGACAAGGAAAAGATCGAGGCCGAGTTGAAGGACGGGGTGCTGACTCTGACCATGCCCAAGGCGGCGGAGGTCAAGCCGAGGCAAATAAAGGTAAAGGCGGCGTAAGCCGTCGGGACAATAGCTGAAAGGAGGTGTCCTAAATGAGCTTTCGTGACATAGTGCCCTGGCGCGGGCTTAAAAAGAACGATAGTCTTTCCAGGAGAGACGAGTATGAGGACGCTTTCCTGGGCCTGCAAAAACACGTGAACGATCTGTTCGACAATTTCTTCTCGGGCTCCGGTTTTGGTATCGAGCCGCTGATGGGGAGGACGTTCACTCCCAAGGTGGACGTGGTCGAGACCGATGAGGCCATCATGGTCAAAGCCGAGCTTCCCGGGATGGACGAGAAGGAAATCGACGTAAGCGTGAATGACGACTCTCTCGTTCTCAAGGGCGAGAAGAAGGAAGAAAAGGAAGAGAAGAAAGGCGGGTTCCACCGCGTGGAAAGAAGCTATGGCTCCTTCTACAGGCGGATCGCCATCCCGGCCGAGGTGGACGCGGAAAAAGTCGAGGCCTCCTATAAGAACGGAGTGCTCACCGTAAACCTCCCGAAGACCGGGACCGGGACCACCAAAAAGATCAAATTGAACTGACGCTCGAGAAAAGGGGGCGGCCCATATTAACGCCGCCCCCTGCCCTATGGTGGCAAGCCGATCGGGCTTGCCGCTAAACGCCCTTTAACTTTAAACTTGATTTCATCATTCATTAGTGGACGCGATCCGCGCCCCGTCGATAAAAACCAAAGCCTCGACCCTTTCCTTCATCAGAGAGTACTTCCAGGGCAACTCGACCTCGGTGCGAAGCGCGTTTCCCTCCGAGTCCGAAATTTGCGCGGTGGCCCGGCCGTAATCGATTGTCAGCGGCTCCCTCGTCCCGGCGTCTATCAGCATGATACCCAGGTTATGCTCGCCGGTCTTGAGGCCGGAGGTGTTCTCGTACTCCGCCACCACCTTTCCCCCTTTGATCGATAGCGACTTGACCGAGATTCCTTCCGGCGCCTTGGGCGCCTCGGCTTTTTTGACGTGGAGGGTCCCCACGCAGGGCGTGCCGAAAACCGGGACCTCGTAAAAGGACTCGGCCATGGATAACGACTTGCCCTCCGCGTAAAGACTGTTGATCGATATCTTGAGGTCGTCGTCTCCCTCCTCGATGACCCCGGCCCCCCGAAACAGACTGAAACCAAGGCGGTCGCCGGCGTGATCGAATTCCACGTCCTTGCCCTCCATGATGATCATGCCGTTGTCGTACTTGACCCGGGCCCCGAAGTTCACACGGTTGCCCGCCTCGGGATTGTACTTGCCTTGCTCGTCGGGTATAGCCACCATGACCCAGGCGTTCCAGGTGTCGGGCGCCACTTCCTCGGTGGGAACCACCAGGAAGTTCATGTCGTCCATCCCGATCTGGGCCACGCTGGGAAAGATGGTGGGCTGATAAAAGGACATGTGCGTATAGACGATGGGCTCGCCCGGCTCCGGCTCCGGAGCGCTGGGCATGGACGTTTTAAACTTGACCTCATCCTCGAACTCGCCCAGAAGCTTGCCCGAGGTTATCCAGATATGACCCAAAAGCGTGAAACCCTGCTCGCGATACCGGCCCTTGACCCGGACCGCGTACTCCCGGTCCGGCTCCACGTGTCCGTCGGGAACGATATTTATAAAACGATGGTCCAGCGACACCGTGACGTGGTGGGGGAAGTAAGGCTCGACCTCGACCTCGAGGCCGCCCCGCTCGACGCCGGCCGCCCGGGTGTCGCCTCCTTCCCTGGCCAGGAGCCTGAGCGTGGCCACCGCCCCGGGCATTACGCCCTCCACCGTCTCCTCCATGGAGGTCGAGCTTCCGCCCGGCGTGACCCAGAAAAGGCTCACTCCCGAGTCGGGCAATCCCTCGCCATGGTCGACCACGCAGCGGGGGTCCGTCCTGCCGGCCTCGAGGCAATAGTCGTAGGGAATCTGCACCACCCGGCCGTCCTGCATGGCCAGGTAAAAGGCCCTCTCGCCCAGGGCTATCGAGGCGTTCACGTCGTTCTCGTCGCTTTCGGTCAGGTTGATGGACCAGCGTCTCTTTCCGTCCGGGCCCAGCACGAAGACCTCGCCGTTGCCGTTGCCGAAATAGATATTTCCGTCCCCGTCCACCGCCGGCGACGAGCGGATGGGATCGAGCGTGTCGTAGGTCCAGATAAGGCGCGGCTCGTCCCCCGCGTCCTGGAGGGCGTACATCGAGCCGTCGCAGCTCGGGATATAGATCATGCCGTTGGCCAGGGCCGCCGACGCGTAAACGTGGTCGCCCGTCTTGAAGCTCCATATCTTCTTGCCCGTCGCGGGATCGAGGGCGTAAAGCTTTCCGTCAAAACTGGCCACGTATACCCGGCCATTATCGCCGATGGCCGGCGAGGCCGATACCACTCCCCAGGTCGAGGTCTTCCAAAGGCGGTCCCCCCCGGCGTCCACCCCGTAACAGGCGCGGTCAAGAGAGCAGAAAAAGTGGCGCCCCGCGTCGTCGGTCGGGATGGCGCTCCATACAATGCCGCCCGTGCAGGACTCGTACATCTTTTGCCCATCCCGGCTGACGCCGTATAAACAGAAGTCGTCGTTAGGCGCCAGGACCGTCCCGTCCGGACCGATCGTCACGTTGCCCTCGAACCAGTTTACCTTGGGCACGACCCCGGACTCGAGGTTGGTGGGAGAGAACTTCCAGATCGGCTCGCCCGTTTCGATATCCATGGCGTAAACGAAGCCGTCGCCGCCTGGTATATAAACGCGGCCGTCGTCGGATATTGCGGCGGCGCTGTCGATAAGCCGCTCGGTCCGGTAAGACCACTTCAGTTTTCCGTCCGGGCCGATGGCGTAGAAAACAAAGTCGGCCGATCCGATGTAGACCGTTCCATCCGCTCCCACCACGGGCGTCGAGAAAATGGGACCGTCCGTATGAAAGGTCCAGATCGGGACCTGGTCGCGATCGGCCAACTCGGAGGGCTTCACGTTCTCCGCCCACCCGGTGTTGCGGTAATCGCGGCGCATGCTCGGCCAGGGCGCCTCCTCGTCGTAACCGGCCGCAAAGCCGATCGTCGAGACCATCGAGATAGCCCACGCAAAAAACGCCATTAAAACAAACTTCTTCATGATGAATCCATTATCCTCCCGGCCTTATGCCAAAATATATAAGCTCCGTGATCTGGGCGATAAGATAATCGATATCCACCTTATCCCGCTCGACGGCGTCCTCGACCACCTCCTTGATCATTCCTATCTGAGCCACCGCCGCCACTCGGCAGTCAAGGGAACGCACCAGCCCGAGCCTCTGGCCCAACTCGAGGGCCTGGGCCTGGCGCTGGTAAACGTATTGGTAGAAATCGCGTATTTTCGCGCCAATTTCCTTGTCCGGACCGTTGGTCTCGTTCTTCATAATCATGACTATATCATGGTTTTCATAAAGTAATATTGCCACGCTCCTGGCGAAGGCCTCGATGGTCTTGTTCGAGGCGTCCCTAGTTTCGGCCCAGAAATCAACCAGCACCTTCATGGCGCCGGTGAACTCATCGAGAATCTCAGTCAGAATAGCCTTCTTGTCCGCGTAGTGATAGTAGAAGGTGCCTTGCGATACTCCGGCATCAGCCACGATGTCAGACACGTTTGCCGCCGCGAACCCGTTTTGGGAGAAGGTCTTTCTCGCCGCCGCCATAATCCTTTTTCTTGTGTCTATACCCCTGATTCTTTTGGATTTATACTGGAGAGAAATCTCTTCTGTTTGTTCTTTTTGTTTTTCCATGGCAACAAATAACTGACTGATCAGTTAATTTACTATAAGGAATGTTAAATGTCAATAAAAAAATGTAAGATTACGAACTTCTTGCAAAAGTCCCTTTCTTAGCGGCATAGCCGCTTTGGAGCGCGGTCGCTTGATACCGCTTTCGCGATGCTTCGCTTGGTTGGCCTTGCGTTCTGCAATGACAAAATGAACTCATTGCCCCCGCCCAAGTGGAGAAAAAGGAGAAACCAAGGGCATCGACCCAGGATCTTATAAATCAGCTCCGCTCTGAGTTGTGGGGAAAAGAGATGGGACATGAGTTCGATGGCGAGAGTAATTTTGAAGGCTTCAGGGAATCAAACCACCGGGCCGAAAACGTCGAGAACGTCATGAAATTACGGCCTCAATTGAAATCATCCGTTCTATATGCAAACCACCCAAAACTTGTCGTCCGGTCCATATCTCATAATCGGCCTCCTTTCAGCAGGGGATGAGGGCATGGTTTCCAAGACAAATCAAGGAGACGGAAGCAAAATGTCCTGCAAATGTCCTTTCAAAATGGGCCTCGTCATGTTTTAGAGCACTTCACGATTGTAATGTCGTATATGGGAAGCCGACTGTCCGGTGATGAATTGATCCTGCTCGTTATCGTTCTGGCTTCAATATGAGGATTCCCTTCATCTGCCTTGACTCGAGGCAATCTGACTCTGAGGTCGGCGTCGTTGGCGATCTCCAACGCCCGCCTCCGGGCCCGCTCGGACAGGCCGCCCTCGGCCAGGGCCGCGAAAAGGTCGTCGGCCTTCCTGATCTCGACCTCGCGCATCGGGCCGCCCCAGTAATAATGGATTTCCCTGAGCTTCACCCACTCCATGCCGGCGACGTCCGTGCAAGCCGTCGAGGCCTCGCCGTCCACGAGGAGAGGAAGCAGCGAGTATTTGGCCTCCCCCGGGAAAAACGACTCGTCCCCAAAAAGGTGAAGACCGAACTTGACGCGATACATGCGCCTCTCGGCCTTGGTCCCCGCGTTGATCCTGACCTCCCCCAGGGCCGGATTGTAAATCAACAGGTCGTGCTTCTCCGGCCGAAAAAAAACCGACGACGACGAGCCATCCTCAACGCAGCCCTCGCGCCGGAAAGGATCGCCGTGACGAACGAAGAACCAGACCTCATCGGCGTGACAATGAACGATCACCTTGCAGCACCGGCCCCTGCCGCTCTGCTCGAACCAGTTGTCCAGGTCGCGCTCCAGATTGTCAAGGACCTCCCTGGAAGGCTCCTCGAACTCCGGGACCGGCGTCCGGTCGGTCTGATAGTATTCAAAGGAGCGCCGGCGAAGGCCGAGCCTCTCAGCGTGCCTGGTCTCGAGCGCCTCCGGGCATTTGAGCCACGCCTGGACCGCGACGTCGGCGGGCGTCGCGCCATGGCCGTCAATGGCTATGCCCCGGCTCTCCATCTCCGCCAGCAGATCGTTCATGATCTCGGGAGTCGAAGTCTCGTGCACCATGTAAAGCGCGTTGGCCAGGTCCCTTGGCGTGTCCGGACCCGGACTCATGAACACGCCGGCCAGTCCCTCGTAATCGATCCCGCCGTCCGAGCAAGCGGGCGGCAGCGCGACTCCCCGCATGGCCAGGTAATCCTCGTGTGGACCGAGCAGGGCCAGAAGGCGCTCGCCGCTAATCGTCTTTAAAGCGTCCGGATTCAAAAACCTCCGAAGATTGAATATCGCCATTTCCCACACCCCCTTCTGAAATTGGCAAAAGTCATCCCTTATGGGCGCGACCGACGACCCATGGGAGATTCTCGATCAGGAGTGGATTAAACTCGTCGGCGCCCCCTGGCGGCGGGGGATTCGACGACTGTCAATCCTTGGCTTGCCTGATCGCCACTACTTTGCCGAGAATGCGCAGATCGTCATCTGGGCCGATGGGAATCGGTTGGTACTTGGGATTCTCCGGACGGAGTTCAATGCGAGCGTCACGAACGTAGAGCCTTTTCACGGTCGCTTCATCATCAAGAAGAGCCACGACTATATCCCCGCTCTCAGCCACCGGCTGTTGGCGGACGATGACGAGATCGCCTTCATTGATACCGGCGTCGGTCATGCTGTCCCCGGAAACGGAAAGCGCGAAACAGCGGCCCGACCGCGCGGCCTTGTCGTCAATCAATATCTCGCCGGTGATGTTCTCCACGGCCAGGATCGGCGCTCCCGCCGCGACCTTGCCAACAATGGGCACGGAGATGAGTTCGGTGATCTGGCTGTCCGGATCGCGGAGTATGGTGAGCCCGCGGGCCTTGCCCGGCTCGCGCTTCAGGTATCCCTTGCGGATGAGTTGCTCCACCTGGGCGTGGACGCTCATCTGCGAGATGCCGAGAATCTCGGACAGTTCCTTGATGGAGGGCGGGAAACCCTTGGCCGCGAGGAAGTCACTGATCTCCGCCAGCGTGTTCCGCTGCGGCTCCGTGATCTCCTCGGTGGGCGGCCGGCCCCGACCCCGTGTCTTCATCTTCTTCATCTTTTCATCGCCCTATTGCCAGAGGATGTACACATTATAGAACTTATTTCCGTAAGGTCAATTAAAAAATTTAAAATCTGGTCTAGCCTTTTAATATCAGCATGTTACATAAACATGCAGTTTATTGTGGGAGCAACCAGTGTTTCCCTTTACATGTCAGTAACCCCAAAAACTTTTCGGATGACATTGACATGGAGAAATTTTCTGTTACTATTTTACTAAAAGGTAAAACATTAACATTTGATCCAATCAGGGAGGATTCTCATGACCCCCAGAAAAAAAGAAGACTCGAAAGTGAACGAAGCGTCGATGCGTTTAGCCGAGAAGAAGGCGAACATCTTCAAAGCGCTGGGACACCCGATAAGAATCACAGTGTTCGAAGCACTTGCCGAAGGTGAGAAGACCGTGGGTGAACTGGTGGAGCTTCTGGGACAAAAGGACGCCAACACCTCCCGGCATCTTTCCGTAATGAGAGCCGCCGGATTGGTGGAGACCCGGAAGGATGGACTCAATGTCTACTACTCAATCAAACTGCCCTGTCTGGTTTCCATGCTCTCGTGCCTCGACGACGGTGTCTGCAGGATAGCTGACGAACATAGCGAGATGGCCCGACTCTTAAGAGCGAAAGCTTCCCAATAAACGCGTATGGCGAAACATCGTAAAATGAATAAATCCGCTAAAGACACGACTGCCGCAACCAAGAGACTATCATTCCTGGATCGCTTTCTGACTCTCTGGATTTTCCTGGCGATGGCGATTGGCGTGGCCTGGGGATATCTCTCGCCGGGCGTGGCAGATTTTTGGGACCGCCTCAGTTCAGGCACCACCAACATTCCCATCGCAATCGGCCTCATTCTGATGATGTACCCGCCGCTGGCCAAGGTGAGATACGAAGAGTTGGGCCGGGTGTTCAAGAACTACAAGGTGCTGGCCTTAAGCCTGATCCAGAACTGGGTGATCGGCCCTTTTCTCATGTTCTTCCTGGCCATCATTTTCCTGCGGGACATGCCCCAGTACATGGTCGGCTTGATCATGATCGGGCTGGCCCGCTGCATCGCGATGGTCATCGTGTGGAACGACCTGGCCGAGGGCGACCGCGAGTACGCCGCCGGGCTGGTGGCTTTTAATTCGGTGTTCCAGGTTTTGTTCTTCTCGGTCTTCGCCTGGTTCTTCATCAAGGTTTTGCCGCCGGTGTTCGGTCTTTCCGAGGCGGTGGCCGAAGTGAATCTCGATAAGATCACTATCGTCGAGATTGCCAAGAGCGTTTTTATCTATCTCGGCATCCCCTTTATTGCCGGTATTGTCACCCGCTTCGGCATGCTCCGGGTAAAAGGCCGGGAATGGTATGAGGAGAAGTTCATTCCCCGCATCAGCCCTCTGACCCTGATCGCCTTGCTCTTCACCATCGTTGTAATGTTCTCGCTCAAGGGCGAGTACATCGTCAAGATTCCAATGGACGTGGTGCGGATCGCCATCCCCCTGCTCATCTATTTCGTGGTCATGTTCGTGGTGAGCTTCTTTTTATCGAAGGGAGCGAACGCCAATTACTGCCAGTCCTGCACCCTGAGCTTTACGGCGGCGTCCAACAACTTCGAGCTGGCCATCGCGGTGGCAGTGGCGGTTTTCGGGATCGAGTCCAAGGTTGCTTTCGCGGCGGTGATCGGGCCTCTGGTCGAGGTCCCGGTGATGATTGCGCTGGTGAATCTGGCGTTTTATTTTCGCCGCAAGTTATTTAACGAAGCTCCCTCCTGCTGATGGGAACTAATCCCGAGGAGAATGAAATGAAAAAGGAAGATTTGATCCGCTTGAATGTAAAGGAACGCTATGCCGGTATCGTGAATACCGGCGGTGGATGCGGGTGTGCGCCGTCTCCTGGATCGAGTTGTTGCGGGGGCGCTCCCGGCGGGGTCGGCGACCATGCCATAAAGCTCGGTTATTCAGACAACGATGTCGCATCCGTCCCGGACGGGTCCAATTTGGGCTTGGGATGCGGCAACCCCGGTGCCATCGCAGCCTTGAAGCCAGGCGAGGTCGTGCTCGACCTCGGCGCGGGAGGCGGCTTCGATTGCTTCCTAGCCGCCGAGAAAGTGGGCGAGCATGGCCTCGTTGTCGGAGTAGACATGACCCCCGAGATGGTTGCCCGCGCCCGGGAAAACGCGGAGCGGGAAGGTTTCGCCAACGTGGAATTTCGCATGGGAGAGATCGAGCATTTGCCGGTGGCCGACGCATCGATTGACGTGATCATCTCCAATTGCGTCGTCAACCTCTCGCCGGACAAATCCCAGGTCTACCGCGACGCTTTTCGCGCTCTCAAGCCCGGAGGCCGGATAGCCCTTTCCGATACGGTCCGCCTCAAGGACTTTCCCCAAAGCTGGCTTGAAAACGAATCCATGCTTTGTTCGTGCGTGACCGGATCGGCGTCCCCCGCCGAAATCGAGCAGATGCTCGAAGAGGCAGGGTTCACGAAGGTTGAAGTGCGAATCAAGCCGGAGAGCCGGGAAGTCATCAAGGGGTGGGTCCCTGATTCCGGGGTCGAGGATTACGTTGTCTCCGCCGATATTCTGGCTGAAAAACCTTTATGAGGGTGGCAAGATGAGTGGACAAAAACCGTTTGTTTGGCTGGTCACTGCATCGTGGACTGAAAATGTTTGCGAATTGCGTTCCGACATTTCACAAGACCTTAAGAACAAGCTGGGAGGGTAGTAATGTCCGAAAGTAAATCAAACGGGTGGAAAGGATTTGCTATCTTTTCCTTCTTGGCCCTGATAGCGGTAACATCGGCGGCCATAGTAACTAATCATTGGTTTCTAACTGCGATCCCTGTTGGATTCCTCTTCGGGTTCTTCCTGGAAAAAGCTGACCTGTGTGGAGCATCGGCCTTCAGCGAGGCGCTCATGTGGAAGGATTGGCGCAAGCTCCAGGGCATCTGGATCATCGCGGTGATCAGCATGCTGGGCTTTGCCCTACTTTATGGACTGGATCTGATCAAGCTAAATCCAAAGCCGCTATTGTGGGCCAGCTACATTGTCGGCGGACTGGTGTTCGGCGTCGGCATGGTCCTGGCTGGAGGATGCGTTAGCGGTAGTCTTTTCAAGACCGGCCAAGGTAATCTGAATTCGATGGCCGCACTGGTGGGCATCCCTCTTGGCGTGATGGCGGTCGAGTATGGGCCTGTGAACGGTTTTCATAAGACCCTGAAAACGTACGTCATAAAAAACGCGGATGGCGGTCCGGTAACTTTCTTTTCCGTTGCCCACCTTCCTTACTGGCTGATGGCAATCATCATAGCGGGCGTCACCATCGGGGTCGCAATATATTTAAGGCAAAAGAAAGACAAGCCCAAAGAAGACCTGAAGCCATCAGAGCTGCCCTTCATGCAACGGGTACTTACGAGACCCTGGAAACCCTGGCAGGCCGGAGTAGCCATTGGGGTCCTCGCGGCCTTCGCCTACCTGTCCTCGGCGGCCAGCGGCAGGAACTATCCTCTCGGCGTGACTCACGGGGTCATGCACGCCGAGCTTCTGCTCACGGACGCTCCGCTTAAACACGTGTATGCGCCCAAACCGAGCCGGCCTCCTTCCGCCAGCGAAGCCCCCGCCGAACAGCCCATGAAAAAAGTCTCATGGTGGCTGATCCTTGAAATCAGCGCGCTCGTGCTTGGGTCGTTCGTGAGTGCAAGGCTATCGGCACGAGCCAAGCTTCTGCCCAAGCCGCCTGAACAGACGTTGACAGCCTTTTTCGGAGGCATACTGGTCGGGACAGGCGCGGCCGTTGCCGGGGGGTGTGTAGCAGGAAATATCATGAGCGGCCTAGCTCTCATGAGCGTGGGCAACCTGCTCTTCGCGATTGTCGTTTTGCTGGCCAATTGGGGCATGACTTATATCTACCTGATGGGAGGTCAAACCAGATGAGCGGAAAAGTAAAAATATTGTTTCTTTGCACCGGGAACTCGTGTCGGAGTCAGATGGCTGAAGGATGGGCCCAAAAACTCCGGGCAGATGATATAGAGGCATGGTCCGCCGGTGTAAAACCCAAGGGGATTGATCCCCGAGCGGTCATGGCAATGGAGGAAGCCGGGGTGGACATATCGAAACAGGGATCGAAGGATGTAAAGGACCTGATGGACATCCCCTTCGATTACGTCATCACCCTCTGCGGCCATGCCCATGAGACTTGCCCCTTATTCCCCGGTAAGACTAAAGTCATCCATCATGGTTTCGAAGACCCTCCTCAGTTGGCCGCGACCTCAAAGACAGAAGAAGAAGCCATGACACATTATCGTCGCGTTGGTCATGAGATCAAAGAATTTATGGGTCTTCCCAAGAATCTGTGGGTGTTCTTTGACATAGTTTAGTTGAAAAGCACGGTCGTTTCAGGCTAATAGGGTTATGCGAAAACAATCCTGAAGCCTGAAGGAGTCGACCGTGCTTGTAGAGAGTCTTGTACGAGAAACGCTTGGTGTCAAGGATCACAAGGTTAAGAGCGTCAGCGGAGACGCGGTGGGGCTTACGGTTCTCATGGATCGCAAGAAGCTTCGGAAGCTCACCTGCTCTTGTTGCGGCTCTCGATCTTGGGTTTACGACACGCTTGCCGAGAGGACCTGGCGTCATGTTCCGTTGTGGGGCATCCCCGTGACCATCGTTTACAGCCCGCGCCGGGTGAACTGCCCAAATTGCGGCGTCAAGGTCGAGCAGGTCCCGTGGGGGATGGGCAAAAGTCGGCTCTCCCTGCCGCTGATCATCGTGCTCGCCGCCTGGGCCAGGCTCCTGGCCGTCGGCGTCGTGGCCGACCTTTTCGGCTTGAGTTGGTCCACGGTGGGGGCGGCGGTCAAGCACGCGGTGGCTTACGGCCTCGAACACCGCGACGTTTCCGGCGTGCTTTACATCGGGATCGACGAGGTCTCTCGCAAAAAAGGCCGCGTCTATCACACCCAGGTTTACGAGATCGGCAAGAGGCGGCGTCTTTTGTGGTCCGGAGAGGGGCGCAAGAAAGAGACGCTGGAACGTTTTTTCGATGAACTTGGCGAGGAGGGACGCGTGAAAAGTAACCCGTACCAGAAGGCGAGGCGGCGCATATCAGAGTTGAGCTTTTTCCCGTTGCCCACGAGAGGGAATAACAAGATGAAGAAAAGGTATATCATCGCAACAATTATATTGGCGGTTTTGGCAACTTTAGTTTTTATCCTGCCTTTATTGCTTTTACGATATGATGATAATGAAGACGGCGTCACTGACCTGGTGATTTATACCGATGGCTTTTCCATAATAAAGCGAATGGATTTTGATGGCGACGGGATTTTCGACTACAAGGAATATAATTATCTGACTGGCGGCCAAATAAAATATTTCCTTGTTCTGAATGAGAAATTTAACAACCTTACTATTACCCAGCACTATGTGGACGGCCAAGTCTGTAGTATCAAATCTGGACAGAGATGCCCAAAAAGAAAAGTGAAATTGAGAAAAACTACATGGGAACTTGATTCGGAAATAATTTTCGGAACGGGACGTTGGTAATCGAGCGCCTTGAAATCATCAGGGGCCGGCTGGTCGCTTTCGAACCTGGCCTCCATGCCGCGGCTGAACCTCTTTACTTATCGGGATTTGACGGAATGGCTGCACAATCCCTTCGGCGTGGAGCCGATCGTCCCCAAACTCGAAGAACCATATCTTCCCATCAGCGGTCTTAGACGGCCGAGTCGAGACGGGAGGGGAAAACCTAAACCAGGAGACCGGTAGTTTGACCATCTATCTCCTCATCTTATTAGGGGCAAAAGCAAGGTCCGTCATATTTTGGAGGGAAGTGGCGATATAATAAATCAAAATGGCAACTACTCTCGCGTCAATCCATCTCACCCGGCCATTATTTCCATTTCCTCGAGCCGTTTTATTTTGTCCCTCAGCTCGGCCGCTTCCTCGAACTCGAGCTTCTCGGCGGCGGCCTTCATTTGGTTTCGGAGGTCCTTTATGATCCGCTCGAGGTCCGCCTTGTCCTCCACCTCGGGGAGGTCCGCCTCGAGGAGCACGGTCACGTAATCGCGCTCGGGCACGGACCGCCGAATCTCGCCGATGTTCTTCTTGATGGTCTCGGGCGTGATGCCGTGCTTCTTATTGTACTCCTCCTGGATTTTCCGCCGCCGCTCGGTCTCCTCGATGCAAACCTTCATGGACCGGGTGATTTTGTCCGCGTAAAGGATGACCGTGCCGTCCACGTTCCGCGCCGCCCGTCCCACGGTCTGGATGAGCGCCCTCTCCCCCCGCAGGAAGCCCTCCTTGTCCGCGTCGAGGATGGCCACGAGGGACACCTCGGGGATGTCCAGGCCCTCCCGCAGGAGGTTGATGCCCACCAGAACGTCGAACTCGTCTTGCCGGAGGGATTTGATAATATCGTATCTCTTCAGGGTCTCCACGTCGGAGTGCAGGTACTCGACCCTGACGCCCAAGTCGGAATAGTACTCGGTCAGGTCCTCGGCCATGCGCTTGGTAAGGGTCGTGACCAGGACCTTGCCCTTTTTCTCGACCCTGTCCATTATCTCCGAGTAAAGGTCGTCCACCTGCTCGCCCGCGGGCCGGACCTCGATCCTCGGGTCCATGAGGCCCGTGGGCCGGATGATCTGCTCGACCACCACGCCCTTGCTCTTCTTCAGCTCGTACTCGGCGGGAGTGGCCGACACGTACACGGCGCACTTCATCCTCTCCTCGAACTCCTCGAACTTGAGCGGCCGGTTGTCCAGGGCGGAGGGCAGCCGGAAACCGAACTCGACCAGGTTCTCCTTCCTGGAGCGGTCGCCCCGGTACATGGCCCCAACTTGGGGGATGCTCTGGTGCGACTCGTCGATAAAGAGCAGGAAGTCCTCGGGGAAGTAGTCGATCAGGGTATAGGGCGGCTCGCCGGCGGACCGGCCGGTCAGGTGCCTCGAGTAGTTCTCGATACCCGTGCAGTAGCCCATTTCCTTTAGCATTTCGAGGTCGTAGCGGGTGCGCTGGAGCAGGCGCTGTCCCTCGACCAGCTTGTTCAGGCTATCCAGCTCGGCCAGCCTCGAGCGCATTTCCTCCTCGATGGTCACCACGGCCCTTTCCATGACCTCCTTGTAGGTCACGTAGTGGGAGGACGGGTAGATGGCCACCTCGGGCAGCTCGCGGATGGGCTTGCCCCGCAGTGGATCGATCTCGTGGATGGCCTCCACCTCGTCCCCGAACCACTCGATACGGATGGCCTTCTCGCTCTCGTGGGCCGGAAAGACCTCGACCACGTCCCCCCTTACGCGGAACGTGCCCCGGTGGAAGTCCACGTCGTTCCGGTCGTACTGGATGTCAACCAGCTTCTGGAGCACCTCGTCCCGGTCGATCTCGCGGCCCCTCGTAATCCAGGCCACCAGCCCATGGTAAGCCTCGGGAGAGCCGATGCCGTAGATGCAGGACACGCTGGCGATGACGATAACGTCCCGCCGCGAGAGCACCGACCGCGTGGCCGAGTGGCGCATCTTGTCAATTTCCTCGTTGATCGAGCTGTCCTTCTCGATGTAGGTGTCGCTGCTCGGAATATAGGCCTCGGGCTGATAATAGTCGTAATAACTGACGAAGTACTCGACCGCGTTCCTGGGGAACAGCTCCTTGAACTCCGCGTAGAGTTGGGCCGCCAGGGTCTTGTTGTGGGCCAGCACCAGGGCCGGCCGGTTCAGCCTCTCGATCACGTTGGCCATGGTGAAGGTCTTGCCCGACCCCGTCACCCCCAGCAGCACCTGGTCCCTCACCCCCGCCCGGATGTTCTTCACCAGCGCCTCGATCGCCCCCGGCTGGTCGCCCGTGGGCCGGAACTCACTCACTATCTCGAACTTGTCCATGATCCTCCCCGGCCAACAATGATAACGCGGCCAGGCCCGGGAGGCCAACGCGCAAAGATGGGATGCCCATGCATCCTGCATGGACGAGCTTGTCACTGTAACCCGTTTTTTCTTTGTGTTATGATCTTTTTGGTTTCGTTATCCGAGTCATGAAGGCCGGAAAATGAAAAGTGGAATTATGGGCATGGGACTGATCGAGCCGTTTATAAAGATCCGGGACGTCGGCGTTCCCGATGACATGGCGCCTGAAGAGGCCAAATACATTCGGGCCCTCAATATCCTCGTGTTCCTGAGTTGGCTGCTTCATCTGACGTGGGGCGTCCAGGCCCTGGCGCGTGGACACAAGGTCAGCCTCGCCATTCACCTGGTCTGGGTGGCGCTCATCCTATCCAATTATTTTTTTATCGGCCGGCGGCGTTATCTCGCGGCCAAGGTCCTGCTGATCTTTTATCTCAATCTCCACTCCATCGCGTCGGCGGTGGTCGTTCACGGCCAATATTACGATAAATGGAACGTTTTATTCGCTGCCCTGGTCCCCTTTCTGTTTGCCAAAAAGGAGACCAGGTGGATGCTGGCCATGATGTGCTTTTGCTTTATCGCCTATTTCGCCAAGCCGCTGATCGGCCAATATTTCGAGCCCTTGTACAAGGTCGAGAACGGCGGCGTGGAGTTCGGAGGCGACTTGGCCTCGGTGATTGTTTTTTACCTGGCCCTGGTGGCTTCGCCCGCCATCTATCGCCGGATATCGATCTCGTCCGACGACCGGCTGAAGGAGGAAAAGCGAAAGGTCTCGGTCTTAAGCGAGAAGCTGCGGGTGTTTCTTCCCGCCCAGTTCGTCGAGTCCCTGGCCAGCGGCGACCGTGACACCGAGCCCGATTACAGGCGGCGGCGCCTGACCATTTTTTTCTCCGACGTTCAAGGCTTTACCAAGTGGACGGACAGGCTCGAGCCCGAGGAGGTCCGGGAAATCCTCAACCATTACCTTACCGAGATGAGCGCCATCGCCGGGAAATGGGGGGGCACCATTGATAAATTCATCGGCGACGCTCTCATGATCTTCTTCGGCGACCCCGAGTTCACGAACGACAAGGACCACGCCCTTCGCTGCGTGAAGATGGCCGTCGAGATGCAGGCGAAAATGAGGGAGCTTCGGGAGGGCTGGCGCAAGATGGCCTATGACGAGCCCTTGAACATCCGGATCGGGATCAACACCGGCTGGGCCACGGTGGGCAACTTCGGCAGCAAGGACCGGCTCAACTACACGGCCCTGGGCTCGGCCGTGAACCTGGCCTCCCGGCTGGAGTCCGCCTGCGCGCCCGACAAAATCACGGTCAGTCATACCACGTGTCTTCTGGTCTCCGATGAGATCGAGTGCGAGTCCAAAGGCGAGATCGCGGTGAAAGGCTTTCCCGAGCCCGTGAAGATTTACGAGGTGGCGGGACTAAGGCCAAAGCGCGACTGACCACCGTTTTATTGCCTCCAACGCGAGTATTATAACGAAGCCTGATGGACGATTATCCCCGGGCTTGATATGATTGAAGCGAGGCTCGGTCGGAACGATTAGTCGCTCGATGGATCGGGCGTCCAAATCAAAAAAAGGCCCGTCAAACAAATGGAAGATTCAAAGGAAATATCCGGCGTCAGGGTTTACCCTTACCGCTGGGCGGTGCTTGGCGCGTTCATGTTCATCAACCTGACCATCCAGATACTATGGATATGCTTCGCGCCCATCTCCGTGCTCGCGGCCGAGCACTACGGCGTGTCCGACATGGACATAGGAATACTGGCCATGACGTTCATGGTGGTCTATATCGTCGCCTTTATTCCCGCCTCATGGATCATCGACAGGTATGGCTTTCAAAAAGGCGTGGGCCTGGGAGCGGCGCTGCTCGGGATATTCGGACTGCTGCGGGGTTTTCTCGCCCACGACTACAACCTTGTCCTTGCCTCTACCGCGGGCGTGGCCCTGGCCCAGCCCCTGCTGCTCAACTCTTACACCACCTTGGCCGCCAAATGGTTCCCCATCCAGGAAAGAGCCACCGCCACCGGCCTGGCCATGGCCGCCAACTTTATCGGGACCGCCATCGGGCTGATGCTGACGCCCTACCTGGCCACGAAATACGGCATCGAAAAGACCCAGATGATTTACGGCGTCGTCACCGCGGCGTCCTGTGCGCTTTTCATCGTCCTGGCTCGCGAGAAACCGCCGACCCCGGCCAGCCCGCCCGGCTACGTCGAGAGGGCCCTCATGCTGGACGGACTAAAAATCATGATCAAGACGCTCGACTTCTGGATATGCATGTTCGTCTTCTTCGTGGGCTTCGGCGTTTTCAACGGATTGGCCACCTGGATCGAGAACATCGTCCGGCCCAAGGGCATGGACGTCGGCCAGGCGGGGATGATCGGCGGCCTTCTTCTGATAGGCGGAATACTGGGGGCGTTCGTGATTCCAACCCTTTCGGACAAGCTCGGAAGGCGAAAGCCCTTCATGCTGGGAGGAATGATTTTGGCCACGCCCGGCCTCGTCGGCTTTACGATTTTCGACTCCTACTCCATGCTCCTGGTTTCGGCGGCGGCGCTGGGTTTTTTCATGATGGGACTCGGCCCCATCGGATATCAGTACGCGGCCGAGATAACCTATCCCGCTCCAGAGGGCACGTCCAACGGACTCCTGGTGCTGTCCGGCCAGGTCTCAGTGGTGTTCATCTTCGGCATGGAGGCCATGAACGGAGCCTTCGGCTCATTCACTCCGTCCCTTCTCCTGGGCGTGGCCATGATGGCGGTCAATTGCCTTCTTATCGCCCTGCTGAAGGAGTCCAAGCTGATCGGGGAATTGCGCGACTGATAAAACGGGCCAGGGTAACGGACGCGCCGTTCGAGTTATCTGGAAGCCGCGGCCGACGGTCCCGTACGTCGCGGCATGAGTCGCCGCCGTCTCATTGCCATTTCATGAAAAACCGGTTACAGTTCGTTTGTAACCGACTTTATCGGCCGTCACCAATCACCATCCTTGTACTTTTCCATTTTCATTGCCGGCGGCCCGAACCGGTCGATCGCCATTTGGGAGGAACCATGAAAAAAAGTCCGATGTATTCAATTATTTTCGTTATTATTTGCTCGCTATTTTCTATGCCCTCGATTGCCGGCCTCTGCGAGGACGAGGTGCAGACCAGTGAGGGCCGGGTCGTGGGCCTCGCCTCCGACGCGGCGGCGGCGTGCGCATGGAAAGGAATAAATTACGCGGCCGCGCCGGTTGGAGAGTTGCGGTTCCGTCCGGCCCAGGCCCCGGAGCCTCGCGATGAGACGTACCAGGCCTACGATTACGGCATGGCCTGCCCCCAGGTGGAGGGCATAACCTCGGGCGGCCACGCCAAGGGGTTTTCCGAGGACTGCCTGAACCTCAATATCTGGCGTCCCGAGAAGTCGGGCCAGTTCCCGGTCATGTTCTGGATTCACGGCGGCGGCTTCATGCAGGGCACGGGAAGCTACCAGATGTACGACGGCTCGCGCCTGGCCGCCGAGCGTGACGTGGTGGTGGTGACCATCAACTACCGGCTCGGCCATCTGGGCTGGCTGGCCCTGCCCGAACTCAAGGCCGAGGACCCGAATGGAGGCGTGGGCAACTACGGACTGACCGACCAGACGCGCGCGCTCGAGTGGGTTAGGCAAAACATCGGGGGCTTCGGCGGCGACCCGGACAACGTGACGGTCTTCGGCCAGTCGGCCGGGGGCATCAGCATATGCGCGCTGTTAGTAAGTCCACCCGCGAAGGGGCTCTTTGACAAGGCCATCGTCATGTCGGGTCCCTGCGACATGATGCTTTCCGAGGAGGAGGCCTACAAGCGCGGGCAAAAGGCCGCGGCCGAGATGGGCTGCGAGGGTGAGGACCTTATCGAGTGCCTGCGCTCGAGGCCCTTCGAGGAATTCCTCTCGTCCGAGGCGCCCAACCTGCTCATGGAGGGCGGGCCCATCTATTCTCCCAATTTGGACGGCTACTATATTCCCGACTGGCCGCTAAAGCTGATGGCCGAGGGGAAGTACAGTAAAGTACCGGTAATGGAGGGCTCGACCAAGGAAGAGCTGAAGATATATACCATTACCAAGTTCGGGCTGGGCACGCTCAGCGAGAAACGGGTGACCAAAATGACCCGCGACCTGGCCGGTCCCTACTCGGACAAGATACTCTCGCTCTACGATTATGACGATTACCGCCGGCCCTTCGACTTGTTCATCGGCTTCGCCACCGACGCGGTGTTCACCTCCCGGGCCTACATGATGGCCGAGGCGATGGGCGGCCAGAGTGACCTTTACCTTTACCGGTTCGACTGGAACGAGACCCGCATGCCCCACAAGCTGGGGGCCTTCCACGCCCTCGACGTTCCGCTGGTCTTCAAGGCCCTGGACATGGACATGCCCCTGGCCAAGGTCATCGCCGGAAGAGGGGCCGTGCGGCGCGGGACCCCCCTCTCGGAGCAGATGATGAGCTACTACGCCAACTTCGCCCGAACGGGAAACCCCAACGGCGAGGACCTGCCCGAATGGCCGGCCTACGATCGCGCGGCAAAACCCAGGCTCCACCTCGATACTCCCATCCACCTCGAGAAGATCGGCCCGGAAGAACTGGAGCGTTACGACTACTTCGCCGAGAACGCGCTATACGACATCACCAAGGGGATGCGGGAGGCCAACAAAAAGCCGTTCTGAGGGCCGGCGTTGCGGGCTTGTCCCGGCAGTGGGACATGTAAAGCGCTTGCGTGGACCGCGGAGTTTCCGAGGCCGCGGGAAGCGTCCGCCAGAGCAATGTTTCCCGTTCCCCGGATGGGAATTATCGCGCCGCGCTTCCAGCGCTCGATCCGATTTCTTCTCTCATACTCTGAATTTAGGCCGCGGCCAGCGGGCGCAGGATTCCCCAGCCCCAAAGGGGCGTCCGTCTAAAGCCCAGGGTGACAACCCTGGGGTAATAAGTATATAATATATCGCTATAGCCCCACAGGGGCGGCGCAAAGGAAACAATATGGCCCAGTCCCTTACGCATAACGTCATTCATCTCGTCTTCAGCACCAAAGAAAGATACCCTTTTATATCTAAAGACGTAAGAGAGGGCCTTAACGCCTATATCGTGGGCGTTATAAAAAGAACGAATGCCATTCAATTATTACGGGGTCCGTGGAAGACCATGTCCACGTCCTTTTCATCCTTTCCAAGAACCGGGCCTTGAAGGACGTGGTCAGAGAGATAAAAGCAGGCTCTTCAAGATGGATAAGAGAGAAAATCTAGAAGTTCAATTGGCAGGGAGGTTATAGCGCTTTCTCAGTTAGCCAGTCCAACGTGGAGGCGGTGAAAAATTACATACGGAACCAGGAGCAGCATCATAAAACCATTTCCTTCAAGGAGGAATTAAAAAAACTTCTCGCCAAACACCGCGTCGAGTTCGATGAGAATTATCTGTGGGATTGAAGCGCCGCCCTTACAGGGCCGGTGGGATTATTATTGATTATCCATCCCAGGGCTTCGCCCTGGGCTATAGACCTTGCGCCCTTGCAGGGCGTAAAGAATATCTTGCCATCTTCCCGAGGGGCCGTCCTTATTTTTTCTTCTTCCTGGCTTTTCTGGATTTCTTCTGTTGTTTGCGCTTGTTCTTTCTGGCCTTCTCGGCGTTTTGCCGTGGTCTTTTCGCGTGGCCGGACGGATTGAAGAACATGCCCATGTCGCCGCCGCTTTTCTTTTTAGGAGGAACGTCGGAAAGACCCATATTGAAAAGTACCGCGTCCAACTCTCCGCAGACGCCGGGAAAAACGTGGCCCGCCTCGTAGGCTTCCTTGATAAGTTGCTCCGCCTCGACGGCCTCGAGGTCCATCAAATACCAAACGAGGTGGCCGTTAAACTCGGGGTCGTTTTGCTCGTGCATGGAAAGGCGCCTTATGAAAATATCCTTTATTTTCGGGACGGTCTCGGGGTAGCGTTGGGTAAACCGCATTAAAATCTCACCGGCCGAAAGCCTTGTAGAGAAGTTCGGGGCGTCGGTCATGAAGAATTCCATCGTGGGCTGAAGAGCGCCTTTTCCTATCAAGGTGAAGACCCGGGGAAAATCATCGCTCGCGTACTCGTCCATAATCTCGTCGAGGGGCGCTAAAAGCTCGAGAAGCGGCGCGATCGCCTCCTCGGCTTTCAGGACCGCGAGAGTTCTCCAGGCGTGGACGGGAGCCCAGACGGCGTCATCCTCGGGGTCTCCCTGGTGAAGCTCCATGTCCTGGGCCATGCGGATAAGCTCGGGAACGTGCTCCGAGGTGAAGCCGAAATCCAGGTATTCATACCAGTCGTCCATGTCCCCGGCGTCTCCAAAGGTCAACAACCTCGCGACGGGTTCTATATAATTGGAACTTGACACCATGCCTCCTTTGTTATCCGACGCGCGTCGAATAATTCCAGACCCAGAATTTTATCCGGTTTTCGGCAAAAATGAAACCGAGTCATGGCCCGCGACCTTTCCTCGAGGACGGGGACAACCAACCTCGTCTCGCGGTCCGAAATTATCCTCTCGTCCCGAATTGACGTTTGTTTATAGTTGCATTACTATCCGCTGGAAAGGAGGCGCGTTATGAAAGGAAAAGAGAAAAAGTTCGAGAAGACACTCCCCGTGGAGGAGGCCTGTTCATTGGTGGCGACCCTGGCCTCTGGCCTCAGGGGCGAGGCGGCCGGGCAATTGGAGGGACTCGAGATCGACCTTAAGGACTTCACCAGCCTTAAGATGAGCCTGGAGAGAAAAAACGACCTTATCGCCATCAAGCTTAAAGTGAAAACCGCCCAGGCGAAGGAGAAAAGCCATCGAGCCAAAAACGCTTCCCCGAAAGAGGAAAAATCGAAGGAGATCGGGGACAACTCCGACGGCAACGGCCTTCCCGATTACAAGAAGCTCAAGAAGCGCATGAAGAAGTCCTTCAAGGCCCTATCCTCAAGCGCCAGGGAAGGCTCCCTCCCGGACGAGAAGGTGCTCGGCGCCTTTATCGAGGACTCGGGCATCATGGTCCAGTACCCCGACAAGGGCGAGGAATTCTACGAGGAGTACAAATCCTCCGTCACCGAGTTGGACCAGGCCTTCAAACAAAGCGACCTAATAAAATTCCAGGCGGCCGTGGACGCCCTCAACAAGATACAAAAGAAAAGCCACGAGAAGTACAAGTGATTCAGATATCGATCAATTAATATAATGCTCCCCCATGTCGGCGGATAAGGTCGGCGGTCTGGTCTTTTTCAAGGTCCGGGACCATCTTGAGTGGAGTATTAAGTTCATTATCTCCGGCGTTGACTTTTGCTCCACTGGATATAAGAAAAGCGGCAAGGTCCGTATCATCGATTAACGCCGCGTAATGCAGGGGAGTCTCTCCGCGTTTGTCCTTGGCGTTTACGTCGGCCCCTTTGGCGATTAATGCCTTGGCCGCTTCCACGTCCCCTTGCAAAGAGGCAACATGCAGAGGAGTCAACCCACCATCATCGGCCGCGTTTACCCTGGCTCCTCTCTTGATGAGCATGGCCATTATTTCATGGCCGTTGGAGCCGCGCGCTTTGTGTAATGGCGTCTGGCCTCTATTGTTTTGCGCGTTCACGTCCGAGCCCCGTGATATGAGGAAATCAACCAATTCCGCGTTCCCAAAGTAAGCGGCCATATGGAGTAAAGTGTTTCCCGAGAGGTCTCGCGTCTTGATTCTTTTTGGAGAGCGCTCAATAAACTTCTTGACTTTGTTTGCCCTCCCCTTCGCAATTTCCGAAAAAACGCCGCCGCCGGCTCCAGCCGATTCAATAAGTTCAATTATATCATCGGCATAAGCGTCCGCCGCGATATCCATGGCGTCACTTCCATTATCGTTCTTGGCTTTAATATCCGCCCCATGTTCAATGAGGATTCTAACCACTTCTTTTCGACCCTCAAAATTGGTCAGATGGAAAGTGAATGACCGATGAATATAGATAAGGGGCGTGTCTCCATCATTATTTCTCGCGTTGATATCAGCCCCCGCTCTCAGAATGAGTTCCACCGCCGTCGGATGGCCCTCATTGGATGCCAGGTGTAATGGCCTGTTCCCATCATTATCTTGAGCTTCGATTTCAGCGCCATTTCCTATTAATATTCTGACCACCTCGATATGCCCAAACATGGCGGCAATATGAAGTGGAGTCTCCCCTAATTCATTCTTTACGTCCAAATCGATATTATTGTTAATTAGAATTTTCGCGACGCGCGGCGCGTTACCCCATGCACACGCGTGCAGCGCGGTATTGCCCTTATTATCCTTGCGGTTAACGTCAGCTCCATGAGACAATAAATATCTCAATGATTCTAAATATCCATTATACGCCGCAATACCGAGAGCCGACGCCGCGTTTTCGCCATGAGGATTAACGCGGGCTCCATTGTCAATAAGGAACTTCATTATTGCCACGTGATTGTTTAGTACCGCCAGCGTCAAAGCTGTATGACCTCCTTTATCCGTCGCGTCGAGAAAAGCATCATTGTTTAGCAAGACTTTTACCGTGTCCAAATGCCCCATTTCGGACGCCAATTGCAGTGCCGTTTGACCAGTATCGTTTTTCGCGTCAACCTCAGCCCCGTTTTCCAAAAGGAATCTGACTATGTCCGTCTGACCCGACCGCGCCGCTACTCCCAGCAAATTATTGCCGCTTTTACAATCACCCTCATCCTTGAAGTTAATGAGTTCGGGGTGGTCTTTGGTAAGTTCTTTTGCAAGAGATGAATCTCCATCCTCGGCGGCTTGAATCATCATTTCCCCAAATCGTGAAAATTGTGATTTTGCGGCTTCTTGCAAGTAATCGGGCTTTGATTTATCCCTTCCCGTCAGCCGAGAAGCTCGATCACCTTTTTTTTCGGCGGCTTTTTCTTCAGGACCTTGAATTTTGCAGGATGAAGTCGCGATTAATGAAGAAGCCATTAGGAACATCGCGAAAAGGACTTTCATATTTGCCCCAATAATTGCTCTTTGGTCCATCGTCAATGCTTTTCTCTCCATGAGATATAAAAAGTATCGACTAATACAAATGAAAAATGAATAAGCCATCCTACCCATCAACCGGAAATTCTAATTGTGAGTTCATATAGCCGTTAATTGTTCCAAGCTTACTGGATAACGAGAGGCAAACATATCGGCGATTTATTCCTTCACCGCAAACCCCATTCGCCTCAGGACGGTTGCGCCCTGGGGGACGAGGGTGACTTGGCGGGCTTTGCCGCGGGCGTTTACCATCTCCCCCTCCAGGGCGACGGGAGGGTCGCGCCAGGGCAAGGCGCGTTCCTCGGGCGCCACGCGGGTGAACTCGAACTCGGCCTGATGGGGGACGCGGTATTCCCAGCCGGCTTGGTCGGTACAGGTGATGACCTTGTCGTAAAAACCGGAATCGCCATGCTCCCGGCCGTTTTCGACCTCGATAGGAAAGCGGAGCCCGTAGAGGAGAGGGCCGCGCTGGAAGCAGACGCCTTTCCTCCTTCCCTTCCATGAAACGAGGATGGGGACCTTGAGGACCTCGAGTTCCATCTTCAACCGCACCCGCTCGCCGGGGGACCAGGGTCGTTCAAGCTCGATAAAGCCGTCCCTCTCGGCGGTCCGCGTTCCCGGCGGGGTATCCAGCTTGAGTTCCCGGGCGAAGGCCGGCTTCCTGAGGAAGAGGGAGAACCGGGCGGCCTTTTCCGGCTCGATCTCGAAGAGTATCTCATCGGAGAAGGGGTAGGAGGTTTCCTCCTTGATCCTTACCTGTATTCCGTTAATTATCGTCTCCAGGACGCACGGCCCGTACATGCAGGCGGCCACTCCCTCGTCCTTCCACTTCATCCACATGCCCTCGACGTAATAAGGCATGAGCCTGCCCGCGTTGAGGGTGCAGCAGGCGGCGGCCGAGTGGGAGGGGCTGTATATCTGCCTTCCCAAATGGCCGTGGGGATTGATCTGCTCGCGGTTGTCGGACGTGAGGTACGAACACGAGTCGAGCAGGGGGAACCTCGCCCCCTGGCCCCCGTTGAAGGTCATCTTCTCGACCAGGTCGAAGGCCTCGAGGGAATGGCCGTACTGCGCCACCCTGTTCATGCCGATGGCCAGCTCGGTAATGCAGCAGTACTCGTAAAAGGAGTCGGCCGCTCCCGGCCTCCCGTTCACGTTCTCCGAGCTGACGAGGCATCCGCTGGGGGTGAGGTGGCGGCGGAGCTTTCTGATGGCGTTATTCGCCGCGACCAGGAATTCCTCCTTGCCCGTCTCGCCGCCCAGGAAAAAGGGGACCATGAAGTGCTCGCAAACGTGCGGCCCGTGGAGCATGAACCTGGTCCGGGCCTTGCGCAGCTTGCGAAGGGACATATCGTCGTTAAAGCGGCAATGGTCGAAATCCCGGTAGAGGAACTCGGCGTAGTTAAGGAAGTCCTCGTCCCGCGTCTTTCGATGCATCCACTCGAGTACGTCGCAAAAAGCCAGCCCGTGACTGAGGCCCCCGCTGTGGGTGGTGGGCCCGGCCGACTTGAAATATCCGCGGCCGGACGGATACTTGGACATGGTGAGACGGACGGCCCTGTCCACCGCCTCGAGGACGTCCTTGTCCCCCGTGTACTCGTGATAGGCGAGCATGGCCACGAACAGGCGGCTCTGGGTCCAGAGTTCCCCATTCTCCCGCTTGTGGTTATAGCGGTTGTCGGGCGGGTAAATCCCGATGTATCCGTCGGGCGACTGGTACTCGAGGACCCGCTCCATCCATCCCCGGACCGTGTCCATATATTCCTTTTGCCGCGTCAGGAAAGCGGCCCGGGTGACGGCGTCCTTCCAGTAGCCCTCGTGCTCGCCGCTCCACCATGGCTTTTTGCCGGCGACGAAGAACTGGTCGCTCGATCTTTCCTTGTTGGCCCCGAACAGGTCCCGGTCAACGGTGTCGTTGATCTCGTCGTAATGCCCGGTAATGCCGTGGATGAGGTCGTTCTCGAGCTGCTCCCGAATCCACCCGCCCGGGATGACCGACCCGGCGGGAGGTATTCTCAGTTCTCCGTCAAGGGCGGGGTGCGATTTTTTGCCCAACGCCGACCCGGCCGGCAGTGAGGCTACGGCCGCCGCGGTCAAGGTCCGGCCGAAACGGCGCCTGTCCATTTTTTCCATCCAACACCTCCGGCTACAGTTTACCGGATATTGTAGCACGCGAGGAGTGCTTTTTCGGGGCGGACCCGCGACAACCGCCTTTCACCGCGAAAACGCCGCCGGCCGCGACGACAAGTTCCGCTACTTCCGGATCAACCCGCCCAGGTAGTACTATTCCTTGCCCCTGGATTCTCCGTTTTCCCAAAAACCCAGTATGAGTGCTCCCGCGAGGTCATCTTCGAAGCTTTGGTTTTCAAGCCTTCCAAGCTAAGATAATTTCGAGACGATGGGACCACCAGGCAAATCCGGCCGCCTTCGCGAGGCGATCAAGGGCAACGTTCTAGCTCTCGGTCTCGTCAGTTTTTTCACCGACGTCTCGAGCGAGATGATCTACCCTCTCCTTCCCGTTTTCATGACCGGCCTGGTCTCCGCGTCCGCGGCCGCGATATACGTGGGCCTGATGGACGGCGTGGCGGAGAGCGCCTCGAGTCTTCTCAAGATTTTCTCGGGCGGTCTGAGCGACCGCATGGGCAAGAGGAAGCCCCTGATAACGGCGGGATATTTAGTATCCGCGATCAGCCGCCCGCTTATGGCGCTTGCCGCGGCCGGGTGGCAGGTCATCGCCCTCCGGTTCATGGACCGCCTGGGCAAGGGCACGCGGACCTCGGCCAGGGACGCCCTTATAGCCGAGTGCACAAAGGAGGATTGCCGCGGCGTGGCCTTCAGCTTTCACCGCATGATGGACCACGCCGGCGCGGTGACGGGTCCTATCGCGGCGGCGGCTGTTCTGTACGCTTTTCTCGGTTACGGCTTGTGGCGCGGGCGCTCCTCGGCGGCTAGCGCGGAAGAGATGGAGGCCATGCGTATTCTCTTCGCATTGGCCCTCATTCCCGGCGCGGCGGCCATGGCGGCCATATTCTTGATGGTCAAGGAGACCGGGGGGGAAGAAGCCCCAGATGATGATTCTCTCGAGGTCTTGGAGGCATCCTCGGCGAAGCCTTCTCGACGGTTTTATCATTACCTCCTGGCCGTGACCGTTTTCACCCTTGGCAACAGCTCGGACCTTTTTCTGGTGTTTCTCGGCCGAACGCGCTTCGACCTGGGCCTTGGCCAGACGCTTTTTCTCTGGCTCGGGCTTCACGTCTCTAAAATCATCTTCAGCCTGCCGGGCGGAAGGCTGGCCGACGACCGCGGACGAAAAACCGCCATCCTGGCGGGCTGGTCGATCTACGCCGCCGTTTACGCCGGGCTGGCTTTTTCCTCCAGCCTTTTCTCCTTCCTTGTCCTTGTCTTTATTTACGGGGCCTATTACGGAATGACCGAGGGCGCCGAGCGGGCCTTCGTGGCCGACCTGGTTCCCAGAAAACAACTGGGAAAAGCCTACGGACTCTACCACGGGGCCGTCGGCATAGCCGCCTTGCCCGCCAGCCTCGTGTTCGGACTTTTCTGGGCCAGCCTTGGCCCGACCGCGGCCTTCTCCATAGGAGCGGCCCTGGCCCTGGCCGCCTTTATTATCCTTGCCGCTTTAAGGCGGGCTTGAACCTTCACTTCGATTCTTGCCGTTGTCCTCTTTGATTTTTTACCGAGGCCAGATACAAAGCATGGGAGTCAAAGTCGCTCGGGAATCCGTTCGGAACATTGGACGCGCGATGCATTATGAGCGTCCGGGCATTTACCCGAGACATGGTCATAACGTCCGTTATAATCATAACGGATAAAGCTTAAGCGCGGATATTTTGTCGCATTCTTGCATCCTTATTCACCTGGAGGAAATTGGCGGGCAAAGGGGGGATCAAAGATTTAATTCCTGCATATTACGTCGGCACGACTTACAGTTTATTATCCTTTTTATACGGTTATTTACATTATTTTCAAGTTGGTTTTAATTACTATATAGGTTAATACAATTATATTTTTCCAATAACCTATAAAAATATCCTTGACATCATTATCAAGTTGATGTATATAGATTATCAGTATCAGTAAAATATATCAAAATTTTATCAATTATAATCCATCTTAACAAAACCGCTATATAATTTCTTTGAATCTTTTATCGGTTATCCGCGGCGGATACGGCAGAAGCGCTTTGGTTTAACGTCACACGCCCTGACACGCTATGAAAGTCTCCGGCTGGCCATGTTCGGAGGAAGGGAAGGTTGCGCCCCAAGGGCCTTGTAACAATCGACGTCGTCAACATGTAAATTGGAAAAAGACTTAGGAGCGATTTCACAAAACTCATGAAGAAAGGGGATTTATCATGAAGAAACAAAAAGTCAGCAAGTATTTTTCTCTCGCGGCCCTGCTATTTTTGGCCGTAGTATTCTCGTCAGCCTGCGCGCCTCCGTTTTTCGTCAGTACCTCGGCTGAATCTCCCGTGGAAGTGGGACCCGGCGCGGCGTTTTTAGCCGGATTATTTGGCGACATGACCAGTAAGTATCAAGTTGACGGCACGATGAACCAAGGCGCGCAAAAAACGGGCGAAGATTTCTGCCTGTACATCGATATCGGAGGCAGCGGAGAGCGCGACCTATTGGTCTGGGACGGAACGGACTGGCAGAACGTGACCGACGACGACGACGCGGCTGAGGCCCTCGACGCGATCGTGGACAACGGATATATCCATTTCAAGCCCGACCTGGACCTCTCAAGCGTGTACATTTACTGGGCCGATTACTCGACCTCGACTCCCGAACTCTGCATCGACGTCTCCGACATTGACGAGATCGCCGGCTACGAGGAAACCCTCTACACGGTCATAGTCGAAAGCAAGGACGCTAGCGACCATGATATCTGGAGAGTGGATACCGGCTCCAATAACTTTTACATGGCCCCGGATCGGAGGTTCTATTTCAGGGCCGGAAAAAACTCGGACACTTCCTTACCCGTGGTGAAAGACCTGAACTTCGAGTGCGACGACAGCGAAAGAGTAGATATAAATTTTTCCCCTCAAATCACCTTTGGCGAAACCATGGGAGCCCTGTACGCCTTTCTGGTGGATGAGAATGGAAAAGGTTTTACTCTCGCCAATTCAGGCCATTCGATTTCCAGCGGAGACCATACTTACTGGTGGGCCCTTCCCGCCGACAGAGATTTCAACCAGATACTGCTTGAATACGACACTCAATACAAGTTCGTCATTTGGGATAAAAACAACAGCACAACCTTGGACCCGAGTCTCATTCCGCCAAACCTGCCGCTTTCCCAGGACATGAACGGGAACGTCATATACGATCAATACAACCTCCTCGAGGGCCCCATTGATATTAACGACATTGATGGGCCGGAACACGACGATATCGGCATTCTCGTCTACTACCAGTGCTTCTATACTATAGAGGAGCCTGAGTAGCGACCGGCAATAGAATAAAATATCCTTTGAAAGGGGCGGACCAAAGCGTTCGCCCCTTTCTTTCGACCTCACGCGTGAAGGGACCTAACTTCCCTTGGAAATCTCCGAGTTTAGGTGGTATATCTAAATATTATCCTCATATTCCAATTCCGCGAAGGCGGAAAGTTCGGTTTTGTCGGGAGAATTACATGGCCCTGAGAAATATTTTCAAGAAGAAGAAAAAAAACGCTTCCTTTGTCATCGGGCTTGACGGGGTACCCCACACCCTGGTGCAAAGGTTCGTCAAGGACGGGACCTGGCCCTTCATGGCCAAACTGGCCGAGGCGGGCTCCCTCCATAAAATGAAGGTGACCCTGCCCGAGATAAGCGCCGTGAGCTGGCCCAGCTTCATGACCGGCTCCAACCCCGGCGTTCACGGTATCTTCGGTTTTACCGAGCTTGACGGCGGCTACGGCATGCGCTTTACCAACTTCACCGACCTCAAGGCGCCGACCATTTGGGACAAGCTGGGGGAGAGAGGCAAAAAGAGCGTCGTAATCAACCAGCCCGGCACCTATCCGGCCCGGGACATCCCCGGGGTCCTTATCAGCGGCTTCGTGGCCATCGAGCTTCACAAGTCCTTGAAGCCCCTCAAATACCTGGCCCTTCTCCGCCGCTTGAACTACGAGATCGACATTGACACCCAAAGGTGCAGGCGCGACCACAACCAGTTGTTTATCGAGCTTAATAAAACCCTGACAAGCAGGAGGAAAGTCATCGAGGAGCTGTGGAAGTCCGAGGAATGGGACTTCTTCCAGGCCGTGGTCACGGGCACGGACCGGCTCCAGCATTACATCTTCAGCGCCATCGAGGACCCGGGCCACGAAAGACACGGCCAAGTCATGGACTACTATCGCAAGATAGACGACTTTATCAAGGAAAACTGGGAGAGGCACAACTCGACCATCGACGTCAGCCGGGAGGGCGAGGGCTTCTTCCTCCTTTCCGACCACGGGTTCTGCGCCATCAAGACCGAGGTTTACTTAAACGCGTGGCTTAAAGAACAAGGATACCTGGCGTTCGAGAACGACGACCCCAAAAGCATGGAAGATATCACCGCCGACTCGAGGGCCTTTGTCCTGGACCCGGGCCGCATATACCTCCACCTGGAGGGAAAGTATCCCAAGGGAAACGTCAAGGGGTCCGAGGCCGGCCCTCTTCTTAAGGAGCTGAAAGAAAAACTCCTTTCCCTGTGCTACGATAATAACGGGATACTCGAGGACGTGAAGACCAGGGAGGAGGCCTATTCGGGACCGGAGGCCGCGAACGGTCCCGACCTCGTGTGCGTTCCCAACCACGGCTACGACCTTAAAGCGGCCGTCGGAGCCAAGGAGGTCTTTTTCAGGACCGACCTGACGGGCATGCACACCTGGGACGACGCCTTCTTCTGGGCCCTTGACGACCACGGCCAGGACATGGAAATAACCCGGCTGGCCAATATTGTTACGAAACCTCTTGGGGTGGGGGAACTCTAAAATACTAAGGACTTTAGCGAGAAAGCCTTGAGCCCTCTCGCGAGGAAGCTAATATCATTCGGCATTAATAGGGGAGATAGGTTTGCCTTCCAAATTCTTATTTTATAGGCCGAGATTTATCCTGGCCGCGCTGGTATTGCTAGCGGTCCTTTTCCAGGCCTCTTTGGCCGGCGCCTATATCGGACCAGGGGCCGGGTTTGCCGTGGTCGGGTCCTTCATGGCCTTTTTCTTTGCCTTTTTATCGGCCCTTCTTTCCATGCTGGTATGGCCGGCTCGGGCGCTTTACATTTTTATCCGGCGCAAACTTCTCAAGCTACGGCCCCAGGTCAAAAGGGTAATAGTCCTGGGCCTTGACGGCCTGGACCCCAGGACCGTGCATAAGATGTTCCAGGAAGACAAGCTGCCTAACCTGAAAAAGCTGAAAGAAGAAGGATACTTCAGGCCCCTGAAAAGCACGACCCCATCCATCTCCCCCGTGGCCTGGTCGACCTTCATGACCGGAGTCAATCCGGGAAAGCACGCCATCTTCGACTTTTTGGCCCCGGACAGAAAAGCCTATCTCCCGGTCCTCAGTTCCTCCAAGATCGGCAACGTGGAAAGGACAGTGAAAATCGGCAAGTACGTCATCCCCCTGGGAAGCCCCGAGATAAGGCTCCTCAGAAAAAGCGCGCCCTTTTGGAAAATACTGGGGGACAACTTTATCTTCTCCCAGATTCTGAGGGTCCCCATTACCTTCCCGCCCGAGAAACATTACGGGACCAACCTGGCCGCCATGTGCGTGCCCGACCTTCGAGGCTCCCAGGGCAGCTTCACCTATTTCACCAGCGCCAAGGGCGAGAACGCCAGACATACCGGCGGCATCCAGGTCACCCTCGAGTCCGACGGCAACGGGGGCTTTGTCTGCGACCTGCCCGGCCCGGATAACCCTCTGGTTCCCGGCGTTGGCGAGATGAAGATTCCCCTCAAGCTGAAAAAGGAAAAGGACGACTGGAAGCTGATCCTTCCCGACGCCGAGGTCGCCCTGGCCAAGGACAAATATACGGACTACGTCGATCTCACGTTCAAAGCGGGCCTGGGAGTGGCGGCCAGGGGCATCGGGCGCTTTCGGCTGCTGGCGACCGAGCCGGACCTCGAGCTGTACCTTACGCCCATCAACATCGATCCCAGAAGCCCGGCCATGCCCATATCTCATCCGTCCTTTTTCTCCAGCTATATCGCCAAGCTGCAAGGTCCCTACGCTACCCTGGGGCTCAACGAGGACACCTGGAGCCTGAACGAAAGGGTACTCGAGGAAGGCGCTTTCCTCGAACAGGTATGGGACATACATGAGGAACGGGAAAAGATGTTCCTCCGCGCCATCGACACCACCAGCAAGGGATGCGTGGTATGCGTGTTCGACGCAACTGACCGCGTCCAGCATATGTTCATGCGCTACGAGCACCCGGACCACCCGGCCAACGCGGGCAAGGACACGCAAAAGTACAAGAACGCCATACCGGAGCTTTACGAAAGGGCCGACGAGCTGGTGGGCAAGGTCATGGCGAAAAGGAGAAAGGGCGACGTCCTGATCGTGATGAGCGATCACGGGTTTACCAGCTTCAAGCGGGGCATGAACCTTAACTCGTGGCTGTGGAAGGAAGGATACCTGGCCACCAGGGACGGAAAGCCCTCGGGCGAGCTTTACGAGAACGTGGACTGGGAAAATACGCGGGCCTACGCTCTGGGCCTGGCCGGAATGTTCCTCAACCTGAAAGGCCGGGAGGCCAGGGGCGTGGTGGAAAAGGACGAGGCCCAGGCCCTTAGGGCCGAGATAGCGGCCAAGCTCGAGGGGATCGAGGACAAGGAAGGCGGCGGCGTGGCCATCGAGAAGGTCCACCTGTCGGGCGACGCCTACTGGGGGCCCTACGCCGGGCAGGGGCCCGACCTGGTCCCCGGCTTCCGGCCGGGATGGCGGGTAAGCTGGGACGGGGCCATGGGCGTGGTCAACGACGTGGTCTTCGAGGACAACTTAAAGGCCTGGAGCGGCGACCACTGCGTGGACGAGAGGTTCGTGCCCGGAGTGCTCTTCTGCGACCGCGACCTCGAGTGCAAGACCCCCTGGATAGGGGACGTGGCCCCCACTATCCTCGAGTGGTTCGGAGTGCCCATCCCGGCCCATATGGACGGCAAGTCGCTTCTTCATCCTCGCCATGAAGAAACAAAGTCCGACAGTATAAAAGAAAAAGCGGGGGAAAACCTCGAAATAAATCAAGACAACGGAGAAGACGCGCCCGCGGCCGCCATATCGAGCGCGTCAATAAAAGACGAGGCCATCTAATAAAAGAGGTATTTATCATGTCCAATAAAAAAAGCTTCTCCTCATTTGGCCGCTTTATCCCGCCTCCGGCGTTCGTGATGGCAGGCCTTCTGCTGGCCCTGTCGCTGGTCGCCTCGTGCGGGACCAAGACCAAACCCACGGGCAAGAAGGTATTGATCGTGGGCATCGACGGCATGGACCCCCGCTTGGTGGACGAGTTCATGAGCCGTGGACTTCTGCCCAACTTCGAGAAGCTCATGAGCATGGGCGACTTTAAGCCCCTTACCAGCTCGATCCCGCCTCAAAGCCCCGTGGCCTGGGCCAACTTCATTACCGGCACCAACCCGGGAAAGCACGGAATATTCGATTTCATCCACAGGGACCCGGACACTTATATGCCCTACCTCTCCACCAGCAAGACCGAGGGCGCCCCGGAGGACGACTCGATCGCGCTGGGAAAACGCGTGATCTGGCTAAAGGGAGGCGTGGCCGAGAACAAGGTCGCGGGCACGCCCTTCTGGGAATACCTGGCCGAGAACGGCATATGGGAGCGCGTGTTTAAGATACCCTCGAACTTCCCGCCCGCCGGGGGCGTGGGATGGTCCGGCTCGGGCATGGGCACTCCCGACATCCTTGGCACCTACGGCACCTTCACCTATTTCACCGACAACCCGCCCGAGCACCCGGACTCGATCGGCGGCGGCACCATCACTCCCGTGTACATGGTCGAGGAAAACGTGTTCAGGACCAAGTTCGTTGGTCCCACCAACACCTGGGCCCTCGACGAGAAAAGACCATATCTGGGAGGCGATAAAAGGAACTACGCCGACTCCGAGGTCCCCCTTACCATCTACGTGGACCCCGAGAACCCGGCCGTCAAGATCGAGTTCCAGGATAATGAGCTGGTCCTCAGTCAGGGCGAATGGAGCGGATGGCTACCCATCAAGTTCGACATGTTCCCCCCCTTCCTCGGCGCCAGGGGAATAGTCAGGTTCTACCTCAAAGAGGTCAGGCCCGACTTCAAGCTCTACGCCAGCCCCATTAACATGGACCCCCTCGAGCCACCCATGCCCGTCACCAACCCGCCCGAGTACGCGGTCGAGGTGGCCGAGAACTGCGGCTACTACTACACCCAGGGCATGCCCGAGGACACCAAGGCCAGGCAGGCGGACCTCGACATACTCAACGACGGAGAACTCTTCCAGCAGATGATGCTGATCCATGATGAAGATAAAAAGATATTCAAGTGGCACCTGGACCAGTTCAAGGACGGACTGCTCTATTATTATTTCGGCTCTCTCGATCTTGGCACTCACATGTTCTGGCGGCTTCACGACCCGAGCCACCCGGCTTATGACCCCAAGTGGGCTAAAAAAATGGGGGACCCCGTCGAGAAGCTCTACGTCATGATGGACAAGATCATAGGGACGGCCCTGGAGAGGACCGGACCCAACGACGTCCTGATAGTGATGAGCGATCACGGCTTCGCCTCCTGGGACAAGACCTTCCAGGTCAACTCCTGGCTGCTCGAGAACGGATACCTTCGGCTCGAAAAGGGCGTGGACCGGGAAAAGGTCGCCTATTTCAGGGACCTCGATTCCGGCAAGTTCGGCGTCGACTGGTCCCGTACCATGGCCTACGGCATGGGAATCAACGGGGTGTACATAAACAAGCTGGGAAGAGAAGCCTACGGCGCCGTCTCGCCCGTCGAGTATCGAGAGTACGTGGACGAGATAGCCGAAAAACTCATGGACTACGTGGACCCGGCAACGGGAGAGAAGCCCATACTGGTGGCAGCCAAAAGCTACGAGACCTATAAGGGAGACGGCCTCGAACACGCGCCCGACATAGTACTGGGATTCAAACGCGGATACAGGGGTGGAGACGAGAGCGCCCTGGGCAAGTTCCCCAAGGAAATCGTAAGCCTAAATAAAAGCTCATGGTCGGGCGACCATTGCGTGGCCACCAGGGAAGTCCCGGGAATTATCGTGACCAACCAAAAGATAAGGAAACAAGACCCCGCCCTTATTGACGTGGGTCCCACGGTGCTGTCCATATTCGGGATTGAAAAACCCGCGCAAATGGACGGAGAGCCGCTTTTCTAAGGCGGGAACAAAGGGGAGGTATTAATGCCTAAGGTAAAGATTTCCAAGGAGCTTTTCGCTCGGGTCAAGAAGTTCGCCGGCATGGCGGGCTACAGCTCGGTGGACGAGTTTGTCTCTCACGCCCTCGAGAAGGAAGTGAGCCAGCTCGAGGGGGCCGACTCGGAGGAAGAGATCAAGAAGAAGCTGCAAGGACTGGGTTATATTTCCTGAGGTCACCAGATGGTAAACCTTTACGTCATGATCAACCGGCTGATCGACTCCCTCATGGGTCCCCTCGAGGGAGTCAGCCCGATATGGCCCCTGGCCATCTGGTCCATTGTCGTGGGCGTCGTGGCCATGATTATTTACAAGTACACCTCCAAGCAGGACGGCATCAAGGACGCCAAGGACAAGATCAAGGGCCATTTCTACGAGGTCTGGCTCTATATCGACGACGCGCCGGTTATCGCCAAGGCCCAGCTCAAGGTCATGTTTAACGCCTTCCGGTACATGGCCTACGCGGCCCCTCCCCTGGCCATCATGATCGTCCTGTTCTTTCCTCTTTTCGCCAACCTCGAGACCCGCTACGCCATGAAGCCGGTCCCCGTGGGTGACGAGACCCTGGTCAAGCTGCGCCTGGCCCGGGAGTTCGACGGGTGGCAAAACCAGGTCAAGCTCGACCTTCCGCCCGGCGTCGAGCTGGTGGGAAACCCCGTCAGGTTTTCCCGCCGCGTGTTCGAGTCGGACTCGAGCAAAAAGGTCGTCCGCGTGGACCATGAGGTCAACTACAAGCTGAAGGCGACCGAACCGGGCCGCCACGACCTGGCCTTTACGGTCAAGGGCAAATCCTTCACCGTGCCCTTCCTGGCCGGACCGGACTACGGCAAAAGGGCCACGCCCCTGGCGGCGACCACCAGCCTGGGAGAGGCCCTGCTTTTCCCGCCAACCGCCAAGGTCCCGGCCGAGGCCGACGTCGAGCGGGTCGAGATCAAGTACCCCGAGGCCGACTTCCCCTTCCTGGGATGGAACGCCTGGTGGATATGGCCGTTCCTTATAATCTCGATGATCGCGGCCTACGCCGTCAAGGGCGTCTTCAAGGTCGAGATATAATTCGCCAAAGCCGGCGATAAGGCCCCTCGGACAAAAAAATCGCGCCCGGACCTTTTCCGCCCGGACGCGATTTCGCGTTTTAAGATTTTACTCGGCCTTGATCACGAAGGTCTTGGCGATCTTATCGTGCCAGCCCTGGTTGTTGGCGTCAATGAATATCCAGATGAAGCCGAGATATATTACAAGGCTAGAAACGGCGTATCCCACCAGTCTCAATATAGCGTCAACCGGACCCAGGTCCGCGCCGTCCGCTTTAATCGCCTTGATCTTCATCACCTTCTTGCCGAACGTCTGTCCCCTCCCCGTAAGCGGATTGTCCATGCCTACAAGGTAAATAAAGTAGCCGATCACAACGACAAGATTCAGAAGGCTTGCAACAAGCGCCAAAATGCCGCTTATTTTACCAAGGATAGCCCCGAGTATCCCGAAAACGATCCCTATCACGAAAAGGATACCCCAATCGATAAGGAAAGCGATAAACCTTGGTCCGTAATCCGCCAATTGTCCGGGTACGCCCGCTCCCGCCGCCGGCTGTCCGCCAGGAACCTGTTCCGTCATTTTCTCCTCCTTTTCATTGTTACCTTTTTAATCCATAGAACCGAAAGCGGCAAAGGCCGCTTGTGAACGCCCGTGTTATGAGAATAATACAACGCCGCGCTCGGATGTCAAGAGCGCCATGAAAACCTAATATTTATTCCACCTCCTCCCTGGCCTTATTTGGGCCCGCGTTCCTCACGAAAACGCTGGCCCGCAGACCCTCGAGGTCGGGCCATATTCTCCCGTAAAATGACGACCCGAAACTGGTTCCCACCCACCGGTCCTTTTCCGTGTAGCCCAGTCCGCCCAGCCTCAGCTCGAGATAGGTCTTCCTCATCCGCGCCACCTTTGCATTATCCATCAGCTCGGGGTTGTCCTTGTAGGCGTTGTAATAGGCCTGATGGATCATGATCCGGTCCGCGTCCCTGGCCGCCAGGGTCTCCCGCGAGAGAGCGAACTGGGGCAGGAACTCCATGGTCCAGTTTATCTCCGGGTTAGGATAATAGGGCACAAAAGCCAGGTCCTTTTCGCCCGGCTCGTGGGAAAGGGCCATGGCCGCCGTGGGCGCCCGAAGGATGTAGTCCTCCAGCTTCGTAAACCCGTGGAACAAAAATAGGTTATAGGCCGCCGCGGCGCCCACGACGATTACCGCTCCCGCCCTCTTCAAGCGGGACTCGGCCCTCAGCCAGGGCTCGAGAAGAAGCGCCGCCAGAAGCGCGAAAAAAGGAGCGGCCGAGGCGTACAAATGGGGAACGCCCAACTCGCTCATGAAAATCATGAAGAGCAGGAACCCGGCCGGGTAGCTGAAAAAGAGGAGCCGTCGCCAATCTTTTAAATTCAGGCGAAACCATGCCCCCAATAGGGCCATTAAGCAAACGGGCGCTCCCATGGCCAGGGGCAGGGCTGAGGAAAACTGGAACAGCACCGGCTTTTGCCACCAAAGCTCGGGGGACCGCCGAAAAAGCGGGTTCAGCTTGTTCTGGAGGGCCCACTCGATGGGCGCCTGGCGAAGCGCCCCGTGCCAGTCGATAAAGGTCCACGGTGACAGGAGCATGAACGTCCCCATCGCGCCCAGGCCCACGATCAGCCAGCTATAGAGCTCGTCTTTGCCCGTCTCCTTTTTCCAGTGGCGCCTGGCCAGTATGATCAAGAAGGGCGCGGCCGCGACGGCGTGGTACTTCGCGGCCAGGGCAAAGCCGATGGAGACGCCGGCCAGGACGTAGTCCCTTATTGCTCCCCGGTCCACGATCCTGAGCGCGGCGTGGGTCGCGGCCAGGGCCGCGATGGCCACCAGGGGATCGTTCTTGATGAGGTTGGTGGTAAAGAGGAAAGTCGGGGTGGTGGCGCATAAAAAGGTCGCCGCCAGGGCCGCTCCCTCCCCGAACTCCCGCCGGGCGACGAGGTAAAGGAGCCACAAGGCCAATGCCCCGAGGATGGCGCCAAGGAGCCGCCCGAAAACGATGGTCTCCTCAAAGGGGAAGTGATAATGCCGAATGTGCCACTTGAAGGAGTCGAAGCTCTCGAAGCCGGGAAGGGCCGAAAAGTTGGCCGCCGCGTAAACGAGGCCGTAAGCCCCGGCCGTCAGGGTGAACTCGAGTTGCGGATACTTGTGCGTGCCGGGGCTGACGCTCAGGTTCTGGAGCATCTCGAGGGCCCCGTCCCTTACCCACCTCTCGTCCTCCACGCAGTATTGGGGCAGGAAAAGGCCGATGGACAAGGCGCGGTCCAAAAGGAAAAAGGCGATTATGGCCAGGGCCGGCGCCCATTGGCCCGGTGTTTTCCACCTGAGTTTCATGGCCCTATCTTACGCCAGGACCGCTCCCATGAAAACCCGGACGCTCGGGTCAAAGGCCCGGCGCAAGGATATCCCGCCAGGTCCGGCCGAACTCGACGCCCCTGCCCTCCATGTCCTTTCGGATCGGCGCGAGCCTCTTGATGAAGCTTCCATAGTCCCGCGACTCGGCCGGGGTCCACATAACCTCGGAGTGCGCGATCAGGCGGGGAAAGACCTTCGAGTCCATGTTGTCAAGCGTCACCCACTCGCCCCACAGGTTGACCTCCCCTCCCAGCACCATGGGGTAAAGGGAAGGATCGAGGCCTCCGGGAATCGGCTCGAACCCGTAGAGGCCCTTGAGCGTGAAAAGCTTCTGAGAATAATCGATATAGCAGTGGGTCACGGGCGAGATGATGGTTTGCCGCCCGTTCTCGGCGGCGACCCGGCCGAACTCCTGTCTTCGCCACGCCTGCACCACCGAGCCCTCGGGCGCGTAGTCGGTGACCTCGTCCCAGGCGATCATGGTCTTCCCGCGTTTCGCCAGTATCTCGCTCACCCTCTCCACGAAGTAGCTTTGCAGGCCGTGATTGTCCGTATACCCGCGCTCCTCCATCAGCGCCCGGTTGGGCGGGTAGTCCTGCCAGTCGGAGGCCATCACCTCGTCGCTCCCGATATGAACGTACCTCGAGGGAAATATCTCGGCTATCTCCCCGAACAGCTCGTCGAGAAACTCGTAGACCTCCTCCTTGCCCGGGCAAAGGGCCGACCTGTAGATGCCCGGACCCGAGCGCACGGGCACTGGCTCGCCCGAGCAGGTAAGCTCGGGGTACCCAGCCAGCATGGCCGAACAATGGCCGGGCACGTCGATCTCGGGAATGATCTCGACACCGCGGAGGCGGGCGAACTCGACCACGTCCTTTAGCTCAGCCTTGGTGTAATAGCCCCTCATCGAGGCGGCGGCCTCCTCCCCCGAGCCGAAAAGGGCGCCGGGAAGCCTCCTGCCCGACTCGTCGAACCTCCAGTTGGCCAGGCCCTCGAGCTTGTCCTCGCTCATGTTGGTGATGATCCCGCCCTTCTCGTGCAGGAGGGGAAACTTCTCGCTCTCGATCCTCCACCCCTGGTCGTCCACAATATGCCAATGGAGCACGTTGATCTTCAGCTCGGAGAGCATGTCGATGTAGCGCTTGACCATGCCCGCGGGCAAAAAGGAGCGGGAGGAATCGATAAGCATGCCCCGGTGCGAAAACCTGGGATAGTCGGTTATCCAGAGCGTGGGCAAGGCGGGTCCTTCCCCGGCGGCGAAAAGCTGAAGCAGAGTCATAAAGCCGTTATGGAAGCCCGAGGCGGTCCTTGCCCGGAGCACCACGCCGTCATCCTTGACCGACAGCGCGTAGCCGCCCTCCACGGCCGGGGCTTCAAGAGTTTCCACCTCGGATAGAGTCGGGCAAGGGACCGGACGGATCGTTACCACGTCCTTTTCGTCCGAGGTCGCGACCTCGAGATCGAGGCCTTGCCTTTCTTTTACCTTGCCGGCGAAGACCCGAGCGAAATCGAGGACCATCGCGTCCAGGTTCGAGGACACGGAAATCTGGGAACCATCCGGGATATCGATCGAGCCTCCCTCCAACCGGACCTGGACCGGCCGGGGGATAAGGGGAAGCTCTTTTCCCCTCCCGGCCTTAACCGGGATGGAAAGACATAGAAGAGCCAGGGCGCATAACGCGGCCGCGGTCCTGAAATACCTTTTTCTCATTTATCTTCCCTTCTCGCCCTCCTCGGGGCGCAAGGCGTCCGACTATGCAATGGATGAGGTTATGATGGACGGCTGACGTTGACGCGATATGAGTAGAAAGAACTTTGCTCGGGCTGTCCCGAGATTTTTCCCGCGGGCATGAACTCGCGTTTTTCCTCGTCCCACGGGTAATGCCAGGCGTAGACCATTTTGGCCTCGAGGTCCACGGCGGCGAAGGTGAAGGCGGGGGAAGGCTCGCCCGCGACGGCGCATGAGGCGCTGATTACGGGCGTGAATTTTTCTCCGTTTCCGATTTTATCCTCGCCCCCGTGCTCGTGCCCCCGGAAGGCCAGGTCGCAGCGCCTGACCAGGTCGTCGAGCGCGCTTTTGTCGCCCGGCTTCATCCATTCCGCGGGATGATGCAAAAGGGCCATGGTAAAGTCCGGTCCCCACTCCCTGCCGGTCATCTTCACCGCGTCGCGCCATGCCCTTTCCACCTGGTACTCTCCCAGGCAGAGCATGCCCTTGTCGATATCCATCCTGCACCGGCAGGCCCAGGCCGAGTTCAGTCCCAGCACGGCAATCTTCTTTTCGCCGTGCTCGAACACGTCGGAGAAGAAAAAGTCCGAGGCGGCCGATGGTATCCTGGTCCCGTACCTCCGTCCCAGGGAGTGAAGGAACTTCTGATAGGACGCCAGCCTTCCGGCGATCCGGCCCGAGTACCCTTTCCTCTCGTCCCGAAGCAGCTTGTTCCACTCATCCGGGCCCGGAAGCTGAAGAGCGTCGTCGGTGTTCTTGATGAACTGGAGGTAAACGTCGTGCTCGCCCGGGACCACGTAGAGCCGCTCGCCTCCAATATGGAGTTTGTCCAGCAGCTCGCCCAAAAAGTCGGCGGCCGCGTCGAAGTCCTCGCCCTGCCCCTGGTAGGCCACGTCTCCGGCCACGAGCACGGCGTCGACCTGGGCGAACTCGGGGAATTTCCTGGCCCAGGCCTCGAGATGTCGGTCAAGGGCCCGGAAGAAGCGCCGTATGGCCCGCGCCCTCGATACCGCGTACTTGGGCGATCGGAAGTGGATATCCGACAGGTGCAGAATTTTCAGCGGGTCGCCCCGAAAGTCGGGCGTCTCGATTTCATCGTGCTTGAAGATGTTCCATGCCATGGCGCTAAATCAATTCTATAATAATCGGCGCCGCCAATGCAATCTTGCATCGCGGAAAACCAAAGCCAATAAATTATCCGTCCTTGAACACCACCGCCGTGCCGTAGGCCAGGACCTCGACGCTGGGCATGGACGCCTTGCCCTGAGATCTGGTAATGGTCGAGGTTTCCATCCTGACGTTGAGCACCAATTGGGCGCCGTAAGCCGCGGCCTGCTCCCGCATCCGCATCATGGCCTCCCGTCTTCCCCTGTCGACCAGGGTCTCGAGGGTCCCGAGCCTGCCGCCCACCAGGGTCTTCAAGTTGGCGCCGAAGGTCTTAAAGTAGTCGCTGGCTATGACCACCGACCCCGTTACCAGGAAGGACTGGGCAATGGGACGGTCGGGCGGCGTCTTCATGGAGGTGGGGATGGCGATGGTCATGGCGGCCTCCCGCCGGGCCAGCGAGGCCAGGTGGTTCCTTTCCATGTAGCGGCCCACGAAGTAGCCGATCAATATAAGCGCGACCGGCGTGCCCCACGTCATGACCATGGAGAAAATATTTTCAGCTCCCATGTTTTCCATGGACGTCCCCTATATGGAAGGCGGGCCGCCCCGGCCCTGGCCTTGTCCCGGTCCCGGCCTGGGAGGGGCCGCCGGCGGCCTTGGCGCCTGGGCCGCCAGGGGCTCGATCACCACGGCCGTTCCATAGGCGAAAAGCTCGGCCGCTCCCTGCGTCACCGAGCTGGTCGAGAACCTCACGTTGACCACCGCGTTGGCGCCCATGGACTGGGCCATCTGGATCATGCGCGAGATGGCCTCGTTGCGGGACTCCGCCAGAAGCTCGGTGTAGCCCTCCAGCTCGCCGCCCACTATGTTTTTAAGGCCCGCCATGATGTCGCGCCCGATGTGCTTGGCCCGTATGGTGTTGCCGCTCACCAGTCCCAAATGCCGCGTGACGCGAGCGCCCGGAATGGTCTCCAGGTTGGATAGTATCATTTTCGTCTCTCCTGTATTCCCGAATAGTAAAGCGGGCCGGGACCGCCCGCCTGACCGATATTTTGTCAAGTATTTTGAAGACATGCAAGCCGGGTCACCGGCATTGTCGAGTCACCGGCTTTGGGCGGCCTTTGCCTTGCCCGCGGCCCGGAGGTAGTAAAGATATATCATGGCCGAGTGCTCGTCGAAGAAGCCGCGGTTGTCGAATATCTTTTTTTGTCCCTCCGTCACGCCGAGGGCCATGGCCAGCTCGTCCTTTACCTTGTCCTCCTTGGGCGTCTCGCGGAGCGTATAGCCGACCACGTTGAAACTCTTGTCGAGTATGACGCCGGGCGCCTTCTCGATGACCGCGTTGACTATCCGGTTAAAATTGAGAAGCCCGGATGGAAGCATGTCCGTCCCCAGTCCCGAGTAATCGAATTCCGTCTCGACCACCCTGATCGACCTTGGGGTGCTTTTCCTGTAAAGGTCCACCATCTCCGCGCTCTGCCCGGGCATCACCCACCGGATCAGGCCGGCCCTGGGCCTGACCGAGAACCTGCTTACGGTCTCGCGCAGCGCGCTGGGCTCGGCGTTGGGGTCCTCCGGTCCCATCATCATCTTGCCCAGGCTGACGGCGGGGGTCTCCTCCTCCATGTCCCCATCCCGCTCCGCCTGCTCGCGGATCCTTCCCCGTACGATCAGAAAAACGTCGGAATAAGGAACCTCGATCAACTCTCCGTCCTGATCCAACAGGATAAGTTTTTCCTCTCCTATCTCCCTCACGCCCCTGGCCGCGGTCCTGTCCTCCAGGCGGTCCAGTCCGCTCCGCTTGATCAGGTAGGAATCGACGCCCATGGCCTCGAGCCTCTTGACCATGGCGCCGGCCTCGGCCTGCTCGTAATAAGAACGGGCGATCCACGGCGCGGGCCGGATGAGTCTCTGTCTCGCCGTGTAGGGATCGGCGTTCATCTCCCCGGCGAAGGCCTCGATCGTCGCGGCGTCGGTCGCCTGGGAGGGGGAAACCACCACCAGGAAGGCCTCCGGCGGTTTCCTCTTGAGGGTAGCGGCCTCGCCTGCTTTTTGAGGCTGGGCCGTCTTTTCCGGCGCGGGCGAGAAGGCGTCCTCGAAGAGGCCCCCGCAGTAGATGCACCGCTTGGCCCTCTCGTTGTTCGGACGCTCGCATTTAGGGCAGTTTTTAGCCATGTTTTTTAACCACCGTTTCGATGCGGCCGGGCGGCGGCTGGATTCAATCCGTCTCGAGGGGAAGGGGTCTCAATCATTTTTCCCTTCGCCCGCTTTTTCCGTTTCAGCCGCTTGTTCGCCTGACGCGTCACCCGCGTTTTTCGCCCCTATGTTAAACCGGGGCGTCCCTTTAATCCAAATGTCTCTTTGCGGGAAAGGTATGCCGATGCCCGCCTCGTTCAACGCGTTATAGATCGCCACCCGAAGCTCGCTGGCCACGGAGAGTCTGCGGTTTATGGAGGGGAGGAAACACCTGAGCTCGAAGTCGAGGGATGAGTCTCCGAACCCGGTAAAAAGCGCCGAGGGAGCGGGGTCGGTAAGTATCTCGGGATGCTCGGCGCCGACCGCCTCGAGTATCTCGATGACCTTCTCCGGGTCGGACCCGTACTCGACTCCCACGCTGATATGAATCCTGTTCCTTCCATGGGAGTAGGTCCAGTTGGTAAGGTTGCTCCACAAAAGGTCGCCGTTGGGCACGATGAACTCCGACTCGTCCCAGGTCTCCATCAGGGTGGCCCGGATCCCCACCCGCTTGACCACGCACCATTCGCCGCCGACCACCACGTTGTCGCCCACTTTGACCGGACGCTCGACCAGCATGATGAGGCCGGCTACAAAATGGTTGACCACGTTCTGGAGGCCGAAACCTATGCCAACGCCCAATGCGCCGGCCACTATGGCCAGGCTCTGGAGACGGACGCCGAGGATGAAGAGGGAGACCACGAAACCGATAAAGACGATGGCGTAACGAAGGCCCTGGTTGATGGCGCTTTGAAGTCCCTTCTCGACGTTCCTCCTCGGATATATCTCCTCGTCCAGCATGTAGACGGTGAAACGGGAAATACGCACCGAAAGGTAAATGGCCAGAATGGACCCGAAAATAAGCCCGACCGTTACCCTGGACGCGCCCACCTCGAAGCCCGCCCCCCACAGGGCCGAAAGACCCGACAAAAACGAAGACCCGACTCCCCAGACCACCGCGACCAGATATATCCAAAGCAGAACGAAACCGTAACCTAAAAGGCGATTGACGGACGCCATAATCTCGATCTCGTGTCCCTTAACGCTTTTTAGCCTCGCGGACTTGTCGCTGAAGAGCGCCAGTACCACGAAGGACCTGGCCACCCTGTATCCGGCCAGGAGGAAAAAGGAAACGTACACGGTTTTGAAGGTCATCCGGGCCAGCATGGCGCTCGCCCAGTTATACCCCAGTATTTGCCCGAGAAGCGCCAGGGCCAGAAGGCCGACCAAGGCCCGCTGGGTGAACTTGAACCAGGGGATAAGCCTTTCCCAGCGCCCTTCCCTGGCGTGCTCCATGAGCCTGGACGGCGCCAGATAGACGAGGCTTATGGCCAAACCGATGGCGAGGCGAGCCACCAGGTCAACCTGGTCGAGCGGGGGAGAGGACGCGAGAAAGTCGTTCAATACCTCGAGACCGAAAATCACGCCCACCCCAGCTATAAAGAACCGGAGATGCTCCTCCTTGATGACCTGCACCAGAAGGTTGATTACCGGGATGGCCATGATAAGCCAGTAAAGGTCCTTGGCCATGAGAGGCGGAGCGGAGTAAACCAGCGGAGAAGGAAGGAACACTATAAGCAAGGCCACGGAAAAGGGGTTCGAGAAAAGGGCCCTTAGTTCCTTTATCCTGGGCAGGTCCTCCGTCCTCTTCCGGATGTGAGGAAGGACCGTGCGAAGCCACAGCCATACTCCAAGCAGGATAACGAGTTGAAGACCCAGCTTGCCCTGCGACTGGCCCAGATAATCGCGGGACTCGGTGAAATAATCCCTCCCGTCCTCCAGGATGGGGGCCATCGAGGCGTCTCCAAAGGGCCTTATAAAATCCGCCTCGAAGAACGCCGGCTTGTCCTTGGCCCAGAGCGATAAAGTTAGGACCGATTTGATCTCGTTCAACGAGTCGATATGCCCATCGATCAGGGTCGCTCGGCCGCTAAGGTCCTTTTGGGCCTCGATAAGGGGAGTGAACCTGGCGTCGAGATCGGCGCGGGCCTTGTCGAGGTTTTTGATGACCTCGTCGATTCTTTCCGTCGTCGGGCCCGAGTAGCCGGCTTTGCCGTAGGCCTCGAGGGTCGATTTCCAGCGCTCCCGCTCCTTGCCTATCTCGACGTTGGCGCCCTGAATGGCGGTGATGACGGCGCCCACCTGCTTGGATAAGGCGTCGATCCCCTCCCTCTCCCGCTGCCACTCGACGATCCTCGAGCTCACGTCGGTCAAGGAAAGGGTCTTTCGCGCCCGAAGCTTGTTGATTTTGCTTTTCGACTCCTTGATCCTGGCCTCGGTCGAGTCTCCTTTTTGTATCTCCGGGGGAGGAGAAGGGATGGATTTAAGCAGGTCGTTTATTTTCGTCTCGCTGTTTTTGGCCTCACTGAAAAGGTCGGCCACCGGCACCACGCCCTCGGGCAGGGTCGGGGCCGGAGCGGCCGTGTCGCCGGCCAACGCGGCCGTCCCTCCCGCCTGGGTTTCCTGGGCGCCGGCCTTGGCCGGGAAAAGAAAAAAGACACACAAGACGAGCGCGAGACTTACCGCCCACGTCCACTCCCTTTTGCTCCTTTTCGTAATCAACTTGTCGGGTCCCCGATTCATTTGACGACGTTCTTGGATTTCAGATCGGCAATTTCCCGGTCCGTGAAACCGGACTCCTCGAGAATATCCCTGGTATGGGCTCCCACGCAAACGCCGGAGTGCCGATACTCGAGCGACGACCTGGAGAACTTGAAGGGGCTGGCAATCTGCCTAACGGGCGTCCCGTCCTCCATCTCCACCTCGATCACCATTTCCCTGGCCTCGAGATGAGGATGCCCGGCCATCTCGTCAACCGTCAGGACCGGCTCGACGCAGGCGTCCACTTTCGAGAAGATTTCCTCCCACTCGGAGCGCGTCTTCTTTTTGAACTCCTTTACGAGTTCCTCCTTTAGCTTCTCGCCCTTCGGGCCCATGGCCAAGTGGAAACTCGAAAGGTCCTCCCGCCCCAGGGCCTTGAGCATGGCCTGGAAAAATTGAGGCTCGAGACCGCCCACCGACATGTACCGGCCGTCGCCGGTCTCGTAAAAGCCGTAATAGCCGCCGCCGTTAAGCACGTTGGTTTCCCATCCTATCTTGTCGCCGTGAAGGTGGTTGGCCCCGTGCAGGGCCCCGAGGGTAACGGCCCCGTCGGTCATGCTTATGTCGATATATTGGCCCTTGCCGCTCCTTTCCCTCTCGTAGAGGGCGGCCAGAATGGCGATGACCGCGTTCATGCCGCCGCCGCACTGGTCGGCCACCTGAATTCCCGGCGCGACCGGTCCCACGTCCTTCCTGCCCGTGTAGGACATGACCCCGGAAAGGGACATATAGTTGATGTCGTGACCGGCCCGGAGGCGGTAAGGCCCGTCCTGGCCGTAACCCGTTATGGAGCAGTAGACGAGCTTTTCGTTATGCCTGGCCAGTTCCTCGTGGCCCACGCCCAGCTTTTCCATCACGCCGGGCCGAAACTGCTCGATAAGAACGTCGAAGTTTTTCACCAGGCGCTTGACCACCTCGACCCCCTCAGGCTTTTTCAGGTCCAGGGTGATGCACTTCTTGTTCCGGTTAAGCTCGAGATGGCCAACGGACATGCCGCCCTTCATGGGAGGCATCATCCGGAGAAGGTCGGGAGGGTTGGCCGCCTCGATCTTGATCACCTCCGCCCCCATGTCGCCCAGGAGCATGGTCCCGAAAGGACCCGGCAGCAGCCTGGTGAAATCCAGGACTTTTAAACCCGTTAGCGGACCGCTCATATTTCTTCCTCCATTTCCTCGGCGGAAATTGTTATATATCGTCCCGGTTGACGCTCCATCTCTCCCCCTTGTCGCTTCCTTTGCCGGCTCATGGCGAGCCCTTGCCCATCTAAAATCAAGCGGCGCGGACGTGCCGGCCCCGCGCCATGTTTTTTCCCGTCAATAAATCCGCCAAGACCTCTCTTCCCTCCCCGGTTATTTGCCCTCCTGCTTCATGACCTCTTTGATCTTGGCGAGCAGCAGTTCCTCCGAGTCCGGCCCCTTGCCTATGTATCCTCGGTAGTTCTTCTTGAAGCCGGGAGACATCTCCGAGACCTCGAGGCTCATTCTTTCGACGAAATCCTGGTCCCTGGCCGAGTAAATGATAAAAGGCACGGAAACCAGCTCCTCGTACATCAACTCCACGATGGCCCCCACCTGGGCCCCCGTCATGTCGGGCATCTCCATGTCCAGCACGAACATGTCGATGGCGCTGCGAAGAAAAGGGTCCGCCACCAGGAGACGCTCCAGGTCCTGGGCGTCCTCGGCGCTCCTCACCTCGAGGCCGGCCCGCTCGAGGGCCTCCCGAACCATCTCCCTGGCCGTCAGGCTGTCCTCAACGTGCATGATTACGTGTTTGCCGTCTCTCATTTTTCCTCTCCAAGCATGATGACGCCTCACGGCGTCGAGTTGGTCCTGGCGCGGACCGCCTTCTTAAGGCGATCGGCTCTTTTCTCTCCCTTTTCGTCCTTGACCAGGGACTCCTCGTCGATAAAAGCGTATTGCACGCTCACCGCCGACTCGTATAGAGTATTGACTATACCGTAAAACGGGTTCGAGGGCGTCTCGCATCCATGGGCCTGCACGGCTAGGTCCGCCGCCCGAAACAACCTGGCCGCCCTCTTCAGGTGATAGGGCGAACTGACCAATATACAGCTCGTCCAGCCCCGTTCCTTCATTATCTTCGCCGAGTAGCGGGCGTTACCGATGGTGTCCATCGCCTCGCGCTCCTCGATGACGGAGTCGGCCGGCACGCCCAGCCCCAGCAGGGCCTCCTTCATGACCGCCGACTCGTAATAGTCCTTATAGGTGTTGCCCCCCGTCACGATTATCGCCTCCGCCAAGCCCCGCGAGAAAAGATCGGCCCCGGCCTCGACCCTCCTTAAAAGCTCCGGCCTTATGGTCCCCTTTTTGTCCACGGGAGGACCGTAACCCAAAATCACTATGGCGTCGGCGCGCGTCAAGCCCTCCTCCATTACCTCACGCGGTCCTTTCTTTGGGGCGCAACCCAGGATCAACAATGACGTTACAACCACCAAGATGGCCGCTTTATTCGAGAGTCCAATCATCTCCAAATTCGTTTTACCAGATAATCTATCAAACCGCGGGCGCCTGGACAAGGCCGGCCCATAACTTTCGTTATTTTATTCGCCGGACAGGCGTCCGGGAATATCACCTTTTATTCCGTTTCGGCGCCGTTGTATTACAACCTGACCCTTTCCACCGCCTTTTTCCATCCCGAGTAAAGCTTTTCCCTTTCCTCGGTCCCCATGGTCGGCTGGAATTTTCTCTCGGTTTTCCTTACTCTTGCCAACTCGTCGGCCGACTTCCAAAGTCCCACTCCCAGTCCGGCCAGATAGGCGGCCCCCAGCGAGGTCGTCTCGTGCATGACCGGGCGGTCAACGGTAAGATCGAGAAGGTCGGCCTGGAACTGCATGAGGAAGTCGTTGGCGCAGGCCCCGCCGTCAACCCTCAACTCGACCAGGCCAAAGCCCGCGCCGGCTTCCTCCAGGTCCTTCTTCATGGCCTCGATCATGTCCTTTGACTGATAGGCGATGGACTCGAGGGCGGCCCTGACTATATGCGCCCTTCCCGTTCCCCTGGTCATTCCCACCAGCGCCCCCCTGGCCCGGGGGTCCCAGTAGGGCGCGCCAAGACCCACGAAGGCGGGAACAAGATACACGCCCCCCGTGTCCTTGATCGATGTTGCCATGTCCTGGGTCTCGCCCGCGTTCTTGACGATCCGAAGCTCGTCGCGCAGCCACTGGATGGCCGCTCCCCCGATGAATATGGAACCCTCGAGGGCGTAGCCCGGTCCGCCGTCGGGACCGCAGGCCACGGTCGTGACCAGTCCCGCCGACGAGCGAAGCGACCTTTTGCCCGTGAAAATGAGACAGAAGCAGCCCGTGCCGTAGGTGTTCTTGATCGTGCCCGGCTCGAAGCATCCCTGCCCGAAGAGCGCGGCCTGCTGGTCTCCCGCCACGCCCGCGATGGGCAGGCCGCTTCCCAGAAAGTCGGAGCAGGTCTCGGCCATGACTCCCGAGCTGTTCCTGACCTCCGGCAGCATCGAGCGGGGAATGCCCAGCTCTCCCAGCAGCTCCTCGTCCCACTCGAGCTTCTCAATGTTGTAGATCATGGTCCGCGAGGCGTTGGTGTGGTCCGTGACGTGGGTCTTGCCTCCAGACAGCTTGTGGATGAGCCAGGAGTCGATGGTCCCGAAGCAAAGCTTGCCCGCCTCGGCCTTGTCCCTGGCGCCGGGTACCTTGTCCAGTATCCACTTGATCTTGGTCCCGGAGAAATAAGCGTCGATGACGAGGCCGGTCTTGGCGCGGACCGTATCCTCGAGTCCCCTCGATTTGAGTTCCTCGCAAAGGTCGGCCGTCCGGCGGCACTGCCAGACGATGGCGTTGTAGACCGGTTTTCCCGTTTCCTTTTCCCAGACCACCGCGGTCTCGCGCTGGTTGGTGATGCCGATCCCCGCCAGATCGCTCGGCTTGACGCCCGCGTCCTCCGCGGCCGCCTCCATCACCTTCGAGGTGACCGTCCAGATTTCCTCGGGGTCGTGCTCGACCCAGCCCGGCTCCGGATAATGCTGCGTGAACTCCGAGTAGCCCCGGCCGGCGACCTCGCCATCCTCGTTAACCACCAGCGCGGTGGTCCCCGTCGTGCCCTGATCGATGGATAAAATGAACTTGGACATTTCCCGGTCCCCCTCCTCGATATTGCCGCCCGAGCGCCTCGGGCGTATTAACCTGGCAGGCCCTCCTCGAGCGCCTTCCTCATCGCCTCCACCGGCGCCTTCTCGCCGGTCCAGGCCTCGTACTGAAGGACGCCCTGGTTCAGAAGCATGTCCAGCCCGCGAGCAGTCCGGCACCCGGCCTCCCTGGCCTCCTTAAGAAGCCTCGTCTCCCGCGGGTTGTAAACGATGTCCATCACCGCCTGGTCCGCCCGCCAAAGCCCGGGGGAAACGACCGACTCGCCCTCCTTCGGGTGCATGCCCACGGGAGTGCAGTGGATGACCACCTCCGCCCTCTCCATGGCCGCCGCCAGGGTCCTCTCGTTTAAAAGGTCCGACTCCGTCTCGACGCCCGCCTTGTCGCGGCAGTCGGCCGCCAGGGTCTCGAGTTCCTTCTCGATCACCCCGAGGATATGGAGGGAGCCGAGTCCGGCTTTGGCGCCCAGAGTGATGGCCACGGCCCGGGCCCCGCCGCCTGAGCCTAGGATCAGCGCCCGCTTTCCCTCAAGCTCGACCCCCGCGTCAACCAGGGCCTTCATGGCGCCGGCCCCGTCGGTGTTGGTTCCTACCAGCCGGCCGTCCTCGTTTATTATCGTGTTGACCGAGCCTATCCACTCGGCCACCGGGTCCAGCTCGTCCAGGTGCTCCATCACCGCCACCTTGTGGGGGATGGTCACGGAAGAGCCGCGGATGCCCAGGGCGCGGATGCCCTGGACCGCCGCCCTCAGGTCCTTAACCTGGAAGGGAACGTAAACCCAGTCCAGACCGGCCGCCGCGTAAGCCGCGTTGTGCATGGCCGGCGAAAGCGAGTGCTCCACCGGGTCCGCGATGATACAACAAACCTTGGTCTTTGCGCTTACCATTCGATACTCCTCCTCGAGGCGCCGGAAAGATCGTCTCCCGGCGCGGGTACTACAATATAAAATTTTTCACGCGAGCGCGCAATAAGGCGCCTCCCTTCTCGGGTCCGATCAGGCGCCCGCGCAAAAGCGGGATATAGCGCGCGAGCTTGCCATGAGATCGTATAAATCGCATAATCGGGTAATCCATTTTCACCATGACCGCGATTGAAATAAAGGGAGCGAGCTTTCGCTACAAGGGAGCCCAAAGGGACGCTCTCGTAAAAATCGACCTCGTGGCCGCGAGGGGCGAGAGGATCGGAGTGGCCGGCTTGACCGGCGCGGGCAAGTCCAGCCTGCTCCGCCTGGTCAACCGGCTTATTCCCCACGTCCACAGGGGTGACCTGACGGGAACGGTCGAACTCTTCGGGGAGGACGTTTCAGGCCGCCGTCCGGCCCAGCTTTGCCGCGAGGTGGGCATGGTCTTCCAGGACTTCGAGAGCCAGCTCTTCTCCACCGCGGCAATAATGGACGCGGCCTTCGGCCCTGAGAACCTGGGACTTGAATCCTCTGAAATAAGGCGGCGCGCCCTCGAGGCGATCGAGCGGGTCGGCCTTTCCGGCCTGGAGGACCGGGACCCCGCGACCCTCTCGGGCGGACAGAAGCAGCGCCTGGCCATCGCCTGCGTGCTGGCCATGAAGCCGAGGATTGTCTGTCTTGACGAGCCCACCACCGACCTGGACCCCCAGGGAAGGGACGAGGTCTCGTCGATCGTCAACGACCTTTCCGCCGAGGGCGTCACCATGCTGGTGGCTGAGCACGACGCGGAAATCCTCAAGTCCTCGGGAAGGGTCATCGGCCTCGAGGAGGGAAGGATGGTCCTCGACTCCAGGCCGGAGGACCTTCTCCTCTCCGGCGACCTTTGCCGTTCCATGGGCGTCCGGCGGCCCGCGCTTATCGAGGCCGTTTCCGCGCTGGGGCTGGCCGCTGGGCCGTTATCCCCCGTTGAAGTCGCTCAAGAGATGCGGCGCTCGGGCCTCATGGTTGACGCCGCGACCTCCGAGTCACTCGCCAAGTCCGACGCCGTGAGGGCCTCCGCCCTGGGGGAGGAAACGGTCGCGTTCGACTCGGCTCGCCACTCCTACGAGGGAGGGTTCGAGGCCCTGGGCGGCGTCACCCTTTCTATAAAGGCGGGTGATTTCGTGTGTCTCCTGGGCAGGAACGGCTCGGGCAAGACCACTCTTGCCAAGCATATAAATGGACTTCTGAAGCCGTCCTCCGGCTCCGTCGCCGTCAAGGGCGTGGACAACGCCGGGCGGGACCCCGGCGAGCTGGGACGCGAGGTGGGGTTCGTTTTCCAGGACCCGGACCACCAGATATTCGCGGCCACGGTCCAGGAGGAAGTGGCCTTCGCTCCCCGCAACTTCGGCGTGGAAAAGGACGAGATCGAGAGACGGGTCGCCGCGGCCCTCGAGCTGACGGGGCTGTCGGACCACCGCGAGTCCGATCCCTTCGTGCTCACCAAGGGCATGCGCCAAAGGGTCGCCCTCGCCTCCGTGCTCAGCTCGGAGCCGGAAATAATCGTTTTCGACGAGCCCACCACCGGGCTGGACTACCCCGCCCAGCGGGCGGTCATGGACCTTCTTCATAAGCTTAATCAAAGCGGCAAGACGGTGATCGTCATTACTCACGCCCTGTGGGTGGCGGCCGAGTACGCCAGGCGCCTGGTGGTGATGGACCGGGGCGCGGTGGTGGGTGACGGCCCGGCCCGGGAGATCATGTCCGACGCCGGCCTGATGGAGAAGGCCGGCCTCAGGGTCCCCGATATCACTCGCCTGGGCCTCGAGCTGGGAGTGAAAATCACAAGCCCGGCCGAGCTTCTCCTGGCCCTGGGCCGGGACAAGGGCAAGCGGGGAGGCCCGTCATGAGCCGGGGGTTCTATTGTCCCGGCGACGGTTTCTTTCATCGGCTTCATCCGGTGACCAAGATAGTCGTCCTGTTCCTGTCCTTCATATCCGCCATGGCGCTCGATCATCCCCTTTGGGTGCTCCTTCTTTTCATGGTCTACGCCCTGCTCGGGGCCAGGACCGGCGCCATGAAAAACGCCGGGCGCGTGGCCGTCATCCTGGTCCTGGTCGCCGTCGCCAGCTTCGGTATCTGGAGTTTTTCCTACGAGGGAGGGACCGAGGTTTTCCGCCTCGGCCCCCTTTCGGTGACGCGGGAAGGAATGCTCTTTGGCGCGGGCATGGGCCTTCGCCTCGACCTGATGGTTTTTTGCGGCTTGATTTTCCTCGCCGTCACGCCGGTGGAGGAGTTGACCCATGGCCTCACCCGCTTGGGCGTTCCCTTTCCCGTTGGCTTTGCCCTTTCTCTCAGTTTCCGGCTGGCCCCTCTTTTTTCCGACACGGTGGGGTCCATACTCGACGCTCAGCGGGCGCGGGGCCTGATCGTGAAGGGTGGTCCCATAAGTCGCCTTCGCCTTTACGTCCCTCTTTTCGTCCCCGTTTTCGCCGGGGCCCTGAGAAGGACCGACCAACTGGCGGCGGCCCTCGAGTCCAAGGGCTTCGGCCTCGGAGTCAAACGGGGCAGCCTGGTCGATTATCGCGCCGGATACCGGGACGTCGTCTCCCTTATAGTCGTGACGGCCATAATAATCGCCTTGATCGCCGTCCGCCTCCTTGGCTGGGGCATGGTGGCCGGATAAATGGAAAATATTGGCCTTATGTCGGTCGCCTCTTGATTTTTCCACCGCTTCTCGTGTTATGATTAAGCGTCGCGCACTGTCCGGGGCGTGGTCCGCGGCATTCGAGCCGTTATTTTTTTCCCGGCGCGGTTCTGGCCGGGGGGACGTATTAACGCTGAGAGGAGCCCATAATGGAAGACAGAAGCATCCCCGACCGATTGTACAAACTGGTGGCGAAACACCCCGACCGCGTGCTTTTCAAGAACAAGGAAAACAACGCCTGGAGGAACGTGACTTACGGCGAGGTGGGCAAGACCGCCTCCGAGATCGCCTACGGCCTCTTCGAGCTTGGCATTCAGGCGGGAGACCGCGTCTCGGTCCTGGCCGAGAACAGCCTCGACTGGATTTTCGCCGATCTTGGAATATTGTCCGCCGGCGGCGTGACCGTGACCATCTATCCCTCCAACCTTCCCCACGAGGTCGAGTACATCGTGTCCAACTCCGGGTCCAGGTACATCGTCATCTCCAATGAGGACCAGTACAAAAAACTTGCCGACCGGGCCGAGACCATGTCCTGCCTGGAGAAAATCGTGTCCCTCGAGGACGTGCCCGGCGCGGCGGACGACGTTATCTCCCTGGCCGGCCTTCGCGAGCTGGGCGTGAAGAGGATGGAGAAGTCGGCCGACGAGCTGACAAAAAGGATTGGCGAGATCAAACCCGAGGACCTTTGCACCATGGTCTACACCTCGGGGACCACGGGACCGCCCAAGGGCGCCATGATCACCCACGGCAACATCCTGTCCGTCTACTACATGCTCGACAAGGTGCTGGCCCTCGACCCGGACACTGACGTGTCCCTCTCGATCCTTCCCTACGCCCACGTCTACGAGAGGATCGGAGGACTCTTCACGGGAATATTCGCCGGCATCACCATCGCCATCTGCGAGGGCCTGGACAAGATCACGGCCAACGTGGCGGAGATCCGGCCCACCCTTATTCTCGGCGCCCCCCGCCTTTACGAGAAGATGTACGCGGCCATCCTCAAGAACATCGAGAGCCAGTCGCCGCTCAAGAAGAAAATCTTCGAGTGGGCCATGTCCGTGGGCCGCGAGGTCGGTCCGTACAAGCTGGCGGAAAAGCCCCTGCCCGCCGTCCTGGGCGTCAAGTACAAGCTGGCCGACAAGCTGGTGTTCGACACCATCAAGCAGAAGTTCGGGGGCCGCATAAGGTTCTTCGTCAGCGCGGCGGCGCCCATCTCGAAGGACATCATCGAGTTCTTCCACGCCCTGGATATCCTCATTATCGAGGGATGGGGCATGACCGAGACCAGCGCTCCCTCGACCGTGAACCGTCCGGGCGAGATCAAGTTCGGCACCGTGGGCAAGGCCCTGCCGGGGGTCGAGGTGGTCATCGCCGACGACGGCGAGGTCATGGTCAAGGGGCCCAACGTATTCGGGGGCTACTTCTCGAAGGACGGCGCCATTCGCGACGAGTTCAGGGAGGACGGCTTCTTCCACACGGGCGATATCGGAAAGATCGACGAGGACGGATACCTCTCCATCACCGACCGGAAAAAGGACATCATCATCACGGCCGGCGGCAAGAACATCGCCCCCCAAAACGTGGAGAACCTCCTCAAGACCGACCTTTACATCTCCGAGGCCCTGGTCTTCGGCGACAGAAAGAAATTCCTCTCCGCCATCATCACCCTCGACGAGGAGGCGGTCCAGGAATGGGCGGCCAAGGAAGGCGTATCCTTCAAGGACTTCGCCGAGCTGTCCCAAAAGCCCGAGACCTACCGCCTGGTCGAGGGAAGGCTGGCCATACTCAATAAAAGTCTTCCCAAACACGAGACCATCAAGCGTTTCCGCCTTTTGGACCGGCAGTTCCTGCAGGACAAGGGTGAGATCACGCCCACCATGAAACTGAAGAGGAAAGTACTTTACGATAAGTTCAAAAACGTCTTCGAGGAGTTCTACGAGGGACTCGAGGACGGGGCCATTTAAAGGGAGGCGGACATGGAAATCAGAAGAAGGGGCTTCATGGGCCTGGCCGCCGCGGCCGGGCTGGGCGCGGCGTTCCTGCGGGGAGTGAAGTCCTGGGCCAGGGGCCTTCCCTCCGACCCGGGCTCGGGGGCCAAGGCGGAGGGCGATGAGATAGCCCTGCCCGCGTTCGAGAAAAACCTCGGGGTCAGCCTGGATCAGGCCATGCTGTCGAGGAAATCCGACCGGTCCTTTGACGGGGGCAAGACCTTAAGCATGGAGCAGGTGGCGCGCGTTCTCTGGTCGGCCAACGGGGTCAACAGGGAGGACGGCCACCGGACCACGCCCAGCGCCCTGGCGCTCTACCCGGTGGACGTTTACGCGGCCCTGCCCGATGGGGTTTTCCTCTACGCCCTCAAGGAGCACAAGCTGGTCAAGGTCTCGGGAGAGGACATAAGGGACAAAGTACCCATCTTCCAGGCCGGGCTTAAAAAGGCGGCCATGATGATACTTTACGTCATCCGGGCAGACAAGGCGGTGGACGACAAGAACATGCTTTCCAACCTCGAGGCCTCCGAGGCGACCGAGCAGGAGATAGCCAAGGTGGTCGAGAACAAGACCAAGTGGGCCGACCTCGAGATCGGATGCATGGTCCAGAACGCCTACCTCGAGGCGGCGGCCCTGGGCCTCGGTTCATGCGTGTTCGCCCTGGTCAGGTTCGACAAGGTCTCGGGCTACATGGGCCTCAAGGACAACCAGGTCCTGAGAATAGCCCAGGCCGTGGGACCGCTGAAGTAAAGGGAAAATAGTATCTCGAAAGGAAGCGAAGGACGAGTTAGGTTTGCCGATTGAAAAACCGAACGACGACCTTTACAAACTGATTAAGTCGATTTATGACGACGTCGCTGATGAACTCAAACTGAATGATCCGTTCGACCCGAGCGTATCCCTGGGCACGGACCCGGAAAAGCAATACGAACACCATCGTGCTATTATTGAGAGCGTGAGCGGAGGTTCTGACGTATTTATCACTGAGGGACGGCTCGTAAAAACACAGGTCCATGTACAGCCGGGTGTAATCAGGGAAACCATTCAGGACAGCCCAATATATGAGGGATGGAAATGAAGTCATCGACCAATAAATATGAGAAAGACGATGAAAGCTTCTTCGCCACCGGGACTTCCGTAAGTTCGATTACGGTGGGGACGGCAACTAACGTTCGCTATTTCAACTATTCCCCCGCGCTGTTCCCCGATCTGAATCCTGAGCATGATATTGCGCCAATCGTTCATCCGATGGATATAGTAAAGCCTTCCAAGGAACAGTTGCTTCGATTGGCGAATGAAGCCTACGCCGCGCTTGATCCTGATGATCGCGACGAGATGGACGTTTGGGACGCAACGATCAAAGACGGGTTGGAAGAATAACATGTCATGCCTTATCGGGGGGAAGTCTGGTTAGCTGATCTTGAGCCGGTAAAAGGACACGAACAAGGGCGAACCAGACCGGTCTTGGTAATTTCCAATAATACTTTCAATCAAGGCCCCTCGTCCATTGTCATCGTGGTCCCAATAACTAAAACAAACCGAAAAATCCCTTTCCACGTCCAGATACAACCGCCGGAGGGCGTCCTGTCTAATACGAGCTACGCCTTGTGCGATCATGTAAGGGCTATTTGAAAAAAAGACCGCTTAATCCGAAGGCTGGGCACTTTGAAAGTAGATACCATAAACGAAATATCCGATCGCTTGAAAGTCCTTATGGACTTGTGATTGCATTGATATTTACTTCATTGTTTCTTCGCGCGATAACCTTGCATGTTTCTATTTGCCGTTGGCGGTGGGACTTGTAATATAATATCAACGGCCGGGCGGCAACGTCGGCCGGACCGGATAATCGTCCGCCCGCGGCGGCGCTGGAGCATTCTATTGTTACGTCCGTACCTTAAAAGCCGAAGGACCTGGGGCGCCCTGCTTGGAGCTTCATCCTTCCTTTTTCTCGTTTTCTCTCCTCCCCTCGCGGGCCTTGGCGGGAAAGCGCAAAACGCCGGGGCCGTGGCCGCGCTGATGGCGTGCTTCTGGATCGGGGAAGTCGTTCCCATTTACGCCGCGGCCCTTTTTCCCATCGTGCTTTTTCCCCTGTTGGGAATACTGGACACCAAGGCGGCGGCCGCCCCTTACGGGGACAGGATCGTGTTCCTGATGATGGGCGGGTTCATGATCGCGGCGGCCATGCGCAAATGGGGGCTCCATCGCCGCATTTCCCTGCATATCATCAAGCGGCTGGGCCGGTCTCCGGGCGGCATCATCCTCGGCTTCATGGCGGCGGCGGCGCTTTTATCCATGTGGATGAGCAACTCGGCCACGGCGGTGATGATGATGCCCATCGCCGTCTCGGTCAGTTGGCGGGCCCAGGGGGCCGACGGTCCCGACGGCCTCGAGCCGAGCGCCTTCTCGACCTCGCTCATGCTGGCCATCGCCTACTCGGCCGGCGTGGGCGGCGTGGCCACCCTGGTGGGGACCCCTCCCAACGCCATCTTCGCCGGCCAAGTCCAGGCCCTTTTTCCCGAGGCCCGGGAAATCTTTTTCGCCGACTGGATAAAACTCGGCCTTCCCGTGAGCCTTTGCCTTTTCGTCCTGGTCTGGTTCACGTTGAACAAGGTGTTCTTCCGCCTCAAGCCCGAGGACGTGAACTTCGATCCCGCCGTGCTCGAGGAGGAACTGAAAGGCATGGGGCCGCTCAGCCGGGGCGAGTCGGCGGTGCTTTTCTGCTTCGCCCTCGCCGCTATCCTCTGGATGACGAGGGGGCTGTGGGGAGAGGCGGCCGAGGACGCGGGCATACTGGTGCACGACTCGACCATAGCCATGCTCGCGGCCCTCCTGTTGTTCATGATTCCCGTGGACCTGAAAAAAAGGGAGTTCGCCCTCGATTGGGAGGCGGCGGCTCGAATACCGTGGGGGGTGCTGGTCCTTTTCGGCGGCGGCTTCGCCCTGGCCAAGGGGCTTCAGACCTCCGGTTTCGCCGAGTGGGTGGGGGCCAATCTCCACGGCCTCTCCGGCCTCCATCCCCTCGTGGCCATCCTCGCCGTGTGTCTTATGATGACCTTTTTGACCGAGGTCACCTCGAACACCTCGACCACCACCATCATGATGCCGGTGATGGCCTACACCGCCGCCGCCCTGAACATGCACCCCTTCCTCTTGATGCTGCCCGCGACGATCAGCGCCTCCTGCGCCTTCATGCTCCCGGCCGCCACGCCTCCCAACGCCATCGTGTTCGGATCGGGCCTGATCAGGCTTCCCCAAATGGCCAAGGTGGGTCTGGTCCTGAATTTGCTCGGGGCCGTAGTGGTGGCCCTTTTAGTATACTGGCTTGGCGGCTGGGCCCTGGGGGAGGACCTGTCGGCCTTCCCTTCCTGGGCGGCGCCGAGGTAAAAACTATCCGAAGCCGCCGTACTGTCCCGGTCCCGACTGGCTCATGGGGAGGACCCGGCGCGGCCGCCTTCCCCTCACCACCGCCAACACGATCAGGGCGACGGATACAAAGACGGTCAGGAATAGAATGCCGATGGAGGAGAAGATCGTGATCAGGAGGTCGGTGACGAAGCCTTTGTCGATGGCCAGCACCGTCTCGGGCCCTTCCTCGCCCCCCTGGTAAAAGGCGGACAAATGGTATTCGCCCGCCTGTCCGGCGGAAAAGGAAAAGACCCCGTAGGCCGAGGTGGATCCCATGTTGTAGGTCTGGTTGCTCATGAGAGGGCCCAGGGGCACGTTCTCGCCTGAGGGACCGGTAAGGGTTATATTCATGCTCCCGAGTTGGGCGCCCGAGGAATAGACCTTGCCGTCCACCACGCTCCGGTACTCGTGGAACACCGTGTACGAGCCGGGCTCCTCCAAGCGGAACGTCCGCTCGCCGGGGACCACCAGCCGGACCATGTCGTCACCCATGCCGGAAATGGACCTGATAAGAAAAAAGACGAACAGGCCGATACCCATGGCGAGAATCAACCCGGCCATCAGGAAAAAAATCATCCCCGATGAGCGCCCGTCCCCGCTTGTTCCAAGGGTCCCCGGCTCCAGCGCCCCGGGGCTCATTCCCATGTCGTTATTCTGGTAATAGCTCACGTCATCTCTCCCCGCGGCCCGTCAGGTCCGGGCCTGAATCCTGGCGTATTCCCATAGTATGGACGGCCAGCTCCTCAGGTTAAAAAAGATCGTGTTGGACAGGAAACACTGGTGATAGCACGAGCACCGCGAGGATAGAATCTCGCCTCTTATGGCCCGGGCTTTTTCCGAGTTCCACAGGGCCGGGAAGTCGTAGCCCGATTCCCGTACCGAGCCGATGGGCTCGGGCCAAAGCTCGCAGGGGAAGACCTCGCCCTCCGGCAGAAGCACGCCGGCCACTCGTCCCGCCTCGCAGGGCAGATGGTAAGAGCCGCTCCGGTAGATATCCAGGGCCATGCGCCTCAGGATTACGTCCTTGGCGTGGAGCAGGCCGCTGAAAAAGCCGTAGCCTCGCACCGCTCCTTTCCTTATATCCTCTTCCATCAGGTTATAGACCTTCGCCACCTCGTCCGTATCGAGCTCACGGGCGCCCTCTTCCATGGGCACTCCCCTCGTGAGGATCAGGTTGATGGCGTCGGGTTTGATCTCGTCCCTCACCAGCTTGTAGGTCTCGACCAGCCTTCCCGCGTTGAAGGCGGAGGCCGTGACGTCCACCAGGATGGTCAGGTTGGGGTGGGCGCGCTTAAGCGCCCGAAGGCGCTCGAGGGATTCAGCGGTCCGCTTGAAGAAGTTCTCCCGTCCCCGTATCTCGTCGTTCAGCTCCGGCGGCCCCTCGATGGGCAGGCCCACGGTGACGTTCGAGCGCGGGCAGGCCTCGAGGATTTGCTTCATGCCCGCCCCGACCCTCTCGGGGTGGAAGCCGTTGGTGGCGATCCCCAGGTGATAGACCTTGTTGTTGCGGTAGAAAGTCTCGACCAGCCGGGGAAAGTCATCGCGCAGGAAGGGCTCGCCGCCGGTAAAGGTCACCTGGAGAAGGGGACCCATCGAGGCGGAGACCTTCTCCACCTCCTCCGGCGTAAGGGGCGACTCCTCCTTGTTAAGGGACTCCCAGTAAAAGCAGTGCTTGCATCGTCCCGAGCACTTGCTGGTCACGAAGAATATCAGGTAGGTCGGGTGGGACAGTGGCCCGCGCCCGAAATACTTAAGCGACGTTATGGCGGTTTTAAAGTCCAATTGAAAAGCCTCTTGCCCTCCCCGGCCAATGACCCTCGCGCTCCGGCGAGGTCATTGAATTATTATAGCTCAAATCCAGCCGGGCCTTCCGTAAGGAGACCGGCCCAGCAGGCGGCCCAATACTCCGGCGGCCGCGCCGGCGCATATGGCCAGCAGCCCGAGCGCGTAAAGGCCGAAGGCCGGGATCGATCTCCATCTAAGACGCGCGCGCAGAAGACGTCCCAGGCCGTGATTGAGATAAAAATATCCCATAAAGGCCGGCGCGAAAAGAACCGTCATTTCGGGCGCCCATGGAATACACAGCAGGCAAGCCGCGAGAAGCGCGATGGACGCGGCGTTTTCCGCGCTTTTAAAGCTGGGCGCTCGCCTGGGCAGTCTTCCGGCCAGGGTCAGCTTCATGCCCAGGACGGCCTTTTTATAGTCGTTGGCCAGCATGCCGGCCAAGGAGAAGTGATGGGCGTGGGCGCCCTCGGCCGCGGGCAGGTATCGCAGATCGTATCCCGCCTCGGACAGGGCCAGTCCCAGTTCCATGTCCTCGGCGCTGGCCCCCTGGTAGCGCTCGTCGAACCCGCCCACTTCGAGGAAGGCCTCCCGCCTGACCGCCCCCAGCGCCCCCCAGAACCAGTCTATCCTCTCGGGGGAGAGGTCGTGATGGTAGCGGGTGAAGGCGTTATGGTACTCGTTGATTATTCCCCTCGCCGCCGGCTTCTCCGAGTATCTTCCCACCACCCCGGCCACCTCGAGGTCCTCGTCCATGCGGCTTATAATGGACGCCAGCGCGTTGGGGTCGAGGAAAACGTCCGAGTCCACGAAAACCAGGACCGGCGCCGACGACTCTGCGACCCCCCTGTTCCTGGCGGCGGCGGCCCCGGAGTTTTTCTCCATAACCGCGAGCTTCACGAAGGGAAGTCGGGCCTTATCGGCGCCTCCGTCGGTGGAGGCGTCGTCCACCACGATCACCTCGAGGTCGCCCGGCTCGATTCCCCGCTGATTTTCGATCGCCTCGAGGCACTTCCCGATCGAGTCGCCGGCGTTGTACATGGGCACGATCACGGCCAGCCTCGGCGTGTCCCGCTCGGCCGCGCTCATTTTTGGCCTCCCACCAGCGCGGAGTCCTTCCTGTCCCTTTTGACGAGGACGACCATTTCCACGTCGTGCTCGGGGTCCAGGGCCACGTAGTAGCCTCGGTTGAAGTAATCCGGCTTATATCGAAAGACCACGTCATAGCCGGTCTCGCCGGCCATGATGGAGTCGGCCAGGGGCGCCAGCCAGTATTCTCCCGTCTCCTTGTCTACGATCCATCGCTCGTCGTAAATGGGAGCGGTCGCGGCGTCCTTGTATACTTTCCGAAAACCTCCCAGGGCCCAGGCGTCGATAATGATTACGTCCGGGTCGGTCTCGCCTATCAACTCCTCGGTGAAACTCTGGGGCCAGACCAGGCTTAGTCCCGGGACTCCCAGCGCCCGGGTCGGCTCGTGGACGGACATGAGGAGGACGCGGCTATCAGGCGCTACCCTCTTTTGTATCCATTCACCCAGCTTGTCGTGATGGGAATAGAACATGGACCAGTGGGCGTCCACGCGGAGGACGCTCCAGACAAGAAGCAAAACCGCGATAAAGGGACCGAGGGTCCTCACGGCCGGCCTGGGCGATATGGCCAGGTCGGAAACCAGTTCCACGGCCATGAGTATCCCGATGGGGACCATGTTGAGGAAAAGATAATAGGCGAAAGCCCCGCCCTTGGGACCGCCCGAGTGCGTAGCGAAGACATAGATGAAGATCGCAAAATTCAAGGCCAGGTAAAAGTCGGTGGGAAGCCTCTTTTTCACGTGGTTAATAAAACCGACTATGGCGGCCCAGAAAAGAGGCAAGCCAAAAACAAAGGGAAGCACGATGGACCCGAGGTAGTAATATCGGTCCCGCCACCAGACGTGAGGGTCGGTGTGATAAAAGCTGTGAATTTCGGCCTGGCGATAAAGCCATCCCATGTTGACCAGCGTGTCCTTGAACCTTATGAACGAGTATGGCGACCCGATAAAGGCGGCGGCGGCCATGATTATCAAGGCGAGGTAAATATGAGGTGACTTGATTATCGAGAGATAGGACCGTTTTCCCTCCAGGCATTTGTATACGACCAGGGGCGTCAGGGTCACGCCCAGTTGGTAATTGTTTTTAGTCACCACGGAGAATCCCGCCATAAGAGCGGCCGCGGCCAGCCATCGTCCGCTTCCCTCGCGATGGTACATGACGGCGGAGTAATATCCCGCCGTCATCCAAAAGAGGTTCAGCGAGTCCACTTTGGCCATGGCCGACATGGAGACGTGCATGGTATTAAGGGTCAGGAGCAAAGTGGCGAAAAGGGCCCAGCGCCAGTTGAGGTAGAGCTTGAACAGGAGATGGGCGGCCGCCAGGGACGCCATGGCGAAGGCGAGAGATATCCAGCGGGTGAGGTTAATCGTCACCGGGCTGAGGGGATCGAGTCCTCGGAAGAACTCGGGGACGACGGATATCCCGCTTTGCATGATTTGGCCCACGAGGCCGGGAATGGCCCAGATAATATAGAAGATCGCGTTGACGTAAAAACCCAACGCCGGGTAAAAGCCGTGGGCCGTGTCCATGGTGGGACCTGACAGCAGGTGAAGGGTCACGCTGGTGGCCCTCTTTTCATCCTCGAAAAGAAACCATGGAAGCAGGGCGTCCAGGTGGCGGAGGCGAAGTAAAAGGGCGACGGTAAGAACGGCCAGGAGCCCGAGGTACTCCAGCCTTTTCTCTCCCAGTCCCTCCTTTTCCATCTTCATCACAGGAACTTGAGTCGGAAATGTTTCAGCCCGACCTTGACGAAGTCCATCGGCTTGGGCATGGTCGAGACGATCCTCCAGGCCCGTCTCGGGCTGCCGTAGAATTTCCAGTGCGCGGTCCGGTGCATCCTCTCGAGGGTCGCGTCGTCAACGGCCGAGAGGTTGGCCGTCACCTTCTGATAAGACGCGTCGTCGGGATCGAACTCGACTTCCTTTCCCGCCTCGGCCGCCATCCGGCTTACCTCGGTCCCCGGGAACGGGCTCAGGATGGCGAAGCCCGCCGTGTGAAGGTCGCTGGCCGCGGCGAAATCAATGGTCCGCCGCATCTCCTCCTCGGTCTCGGTGGGAAAGCCGAGCATGAAGAACCCGTGCGTGAATATCCCCCGGGAGGCGGTCCTCTCGATCCCGTCCTTTATGGCCTCGAGCGAGAGCCCCTTCCGGATCATCTTCTGTATCCGCTCGTCGCCGCTCTCGATCCCGAGGTTGACCTTGTAGACGCCGGCCTCCTTCATAAGGTCCAGAAGGCCGTCGGGCAGGCGGTCGCCCCTCATCCCGTTGGGGAAGGCCAGCTTGTAATCGAGTCCCTCCTCCATCATGCCCGTGAGGATTTGCATGGCCCGCTCCGGCCGGCAGTTGAAGCAGTCGTCGATAACGTGCAACTCGCGTATGCCCAGCTCTCTTTGCAGGAACTTCATTTCCTCGAGGACGTTTTCAACTGACCTTCCCCTGAACTTCTTGCCGAACATGTTATGGCAGAATATGCAGCGGAAGGGACAGGCGCGGGAGGTAAAGATGGTCGTCACCTCCCGCCTGAAGGTGATGTCGTTCTGGTTGAGCATGACGTCGGTGAAGTACCGGCGCGGCTCGATGAGGTCCCAGGCCGGGAAAGGTATCTCGTCCAGGTCGGAAACGTACTCGCGCGGCGGGCCCAGGATCAGCTCTCCCTCCTTCATTACGGCGGTCCCGGGCACGCCCTCGAAACCCTTTTGGTCCACCGCCCTGTCCACCAGGTCGACGAAGGTCAGCTCGCCCTCCCCCATGGCCGCCACGTCCACGTTCGCGTCGGACAGGGTCCAGCGGGGGGCCGCGCTCGGGTGAGGACCTCCGACCGCCACCGGGACCTTCCGGTCCCATGACTTGATCCGGGCGGCCAGGGCGTGCATGCACGAGGCCTGGAAGCTCATGGCGTGGATGGCCACCAGGTTCGGTTTGAAGTCCTCGAGTATCTCGTCTATGGCCGACGCCCGGGCCCTCTTTTCCATCATGTCGAAAAGGCGAAGCTCGTGCCCCGGCCTTCTCGAGCGCAAATAAGACGCTAGATACATGAGGCCATGAGGCGGATAACACTGGTAAACGAACCTCTCCGGCGCCGTCACGCCCGACTCGACCAGAAGTATCCGCATCTCAGTCCTTGCCCCGAACAGCGAAAACCAGAACGTGGCCGGCCGGAAGGTTAAGACCCGTGACCACGAAACGAAGGGCCCTGAATCCGAGCCGGGCCAGGCGGTCGAGAAGCGGCGAACCCTCGCCCCCCAGGAACTCGGGGACAAGGAGGGACGTCCTGTGGTCGATCACGCCGAGACCCACCTTGTGGCACGCCCTCTGCAGAGTGTCCAGGGAATACTCGTAAAGATGGTAAGGCGGCGGCGGGGTCCCGGACTTGGACAGCTTCAAGGCGGACAGAAGCTTGTTGTCCAGCTTGCCCAGGGTCCAGCTAATGGGAAAATGCCTGGCGGCACGGTAATAAAAGGAGTTGACGTAAGTGGGCACCTTGATGGCCACCAGGCCGTCGATGGCGGCTATTCTTTTAACCTCGGTCAGGAACTCGATGGGCTCGGGCTCGTGCTCGAGCAGGTCTCCCAGAAAGACGACGTCGAAGGTCTTCTCGGGAAGTCCCAGGTCGGCCAGGCGTCCGCGATGGACGGTAAGACCGAACTGCTCGGCCGCCGTTCTCGCCGCCCACTCGGAAACGTCCACCCCCTCGACCTGGAAGCCCGAGCGGCCGGCGTAATTAAGGAAGCTGCCGCCCGCGCATCCGACCTCGAGGAAACGGCCCGATCGCTTGTATTTCCTGATGAACTCGAGAATCTCCCGGTACTCCTCGACGCGGCTGGCCTCGGTCTCGAGGTAGGCGCCGGCCCGGACACCGCAGGAGAAATCCTCGTTGAAATAGTCCGCGGTGTACATGGCGCCCGCCCGCTCGGGATCGAGCATGGGGGTCACGCGGGCCAGGCCGCAGCCCCGGCAACGGACGAGGTCGAAGGTTTCTCCCTCCAGCGCGTACACCTCGGGAAGGTACATGTCGTAGTCGGTCCCCTCACAAAGACGGCAGGCCTTGAGTTTCATCTCTCGTACTTGATTTCCAGGTACTCGTCGGCGATCACCGGACCGTCTCCCCCCCCTCCTTTTCCCATGGCGGTAAGGGCGGCCCGAATGCCCGTCTCGATCGAGTGGTCCATGTTGTTGTAAACGAACTGGCCATAACGCCCCATCAGGATGAGGTCGCCGATGGAGTCGATGTATTTCTTGATCACGCCCAGAGGCTCCATGTGCCCGATGTCGTGCAGGGGGTAGGCCTTCTTCGCCCTGACCACGCAGTGGTCGATCACATAGCGCTCGGAGCCGGGCGCGAGCTTGATGCGCTCGAAGTCGGCCAGGGTCTTTTTGACCAGGTCCTTGTCGTCCATTTTCCAGACCTCGTCGGTCTCGAAGCAGAAGTACTCGAAGACCAGGGAGGTCTTGTCCGGCGGGCTCATGGCCGGGCTCCAGTTGGTCGGCTCGTGGAGTCGGCCGAACCCTATCTCCGGGTCGGGGATGTAGACCCAGGTGTCGTTGGTAATTCGTTTCCTGTCGAACATGACGGTCACGATGACTAGGTCGCGGTACCGAAGCTTCATGGCCGCCTTCTTGACCTCGTCCGGCGCCGGCGGGTCGAGGATCATGATCAGCTCGGTCACGGGTATGCTCGAGAGGACCTTGTCCCCCTCGAGGATTTCCTCGCGCCCGTCCTTGTGCCTCACCTTGACGCCCGTGACCCGGCCGTTCTCGTGGAGAACGCCCACCGCCCGGGCGTTTAGTTTGATCTCGTTTCCCTTCCTGATCTCCTGGGCCAGGCGCTCGCTTATTCTTCCTATCCCGTGGGCCGGATACTTGAAGGACCCGATAAGGCTCACGGGCTTTTCCTTGCCGGGAAGGATGCTTTCCTTGATGGTCCCCAAAAGGCTCATGCCCTTGATGCGCTGGGCCGCCCAGTCGGCGGAGATGTGGTCGCAGTTGACCCCCCAGACCTTCTCGGTGTAGGTCTTGAAAAATATCTCGTACATGCGCCGGCCGAACTGCTGGGTCATCCAGTCCTCGAGGGTCACCACGTCCTTGCCGCTGTACCTTATCTTGTCCGCCACGAAGGAGTACAAGATGCCGAGCGACATGAGCGGCCCCAGTCCCTGGAAGGCGTTCATGAAAGTGGGAGGATAATTGAAATACTTTTGAAGGAAGTAAATCTTGCTCGAGCGGTCCACGTCGATAAGCTCGTCCACCATCAGCTCGTGAAGGAACTGGTCGAGCTCGGCCTTCTTGGTGAAGAAGCGGTGTCCCCCCAGGTCGAAGAGGAAATCGTTGTGCGAGTGGGTGCGCGAAAGCCCCCCTACCCCGTCGTCTTTCTCGAGCACCGTGGCCGGTACCTTGAAATCGGTCAGAATCTTGCCGGCTGTGAGTCCGGCCGGCCCTCCTCCCATGATGATCGCGCGCTTTATTTCTTCCGACATTTCATTAACTCCGGGCTATGCCACCCAATATCCGTTTACGTACAAGGCCGCGAAAAGTCCAAAGGCCCCGGCAAAAAGGCAAATGGCCGCCATCCTCGCCGCCGGCCTTCCCTCCAGTAGCCGGGCAAGCTCGATAAACAAGGGAAGGCACTGGACCTGGTAGCGAAGATAGCTGTGGTTGCTGTTGGTGGCGTGAAAGGCGAAAAAGAGCGCCATCCAAATCCAGTAGCTTTTCCTCGCCCCCTTGAACCCCAGAAACAGAACGGCCAGAAGCAGGCCGTGGAGGGGCAGTTCCTTCATCCACACGTGCCATCCCTTGTTATAGGTCTCCTTCATCATCAGCCAGGGCCAGTTGAGAGTGCCGTACTCGTTCACCTCGTGGACCCTGGTCCATATGAGCGCGTCCCCCGCGGCGAGGTAAAAGCCAAGGAGCACCGCCATCGTTCCCATCGGTATAAGGAGGGCCCACCATACCCCGGGCCACTCTCTGATCCCGGCCAGGGCGCCTTTGATTCCCGAGGGGGACAGGACCCGGGCAAAGCCGTCTCCTTCTCCCTCGGTCCTGGCCGCCATCCACTCGTAAAAGAGCGGGACCGCGAGAAACGCGCCGAAAATCCTCGTGGCGGCGGCGGCGGCCCCCAGCGCGCCGCAAAGGAGGAACTTCTTTTTCCGGGCCGAGAGCATGGCCCCGGCGGCCAGGGCCAGGAACATGGACTCGTTATAAGCCCCGGTCAGGGAGTATCCTCCCGGGTGGAAAGCCGCCAGGGACACGGCCAGGGCCGCGCCCGCCGCTTTCAGGTCCTCCCGGGCGAGCATGTATAACAACACGCAATATATTACCGTGAAAAGGTTGGACAGGAAAACCGCCGAGGCGACGTAGTCCAGCCCCGCCGCTCCCGCGGCCCGGACCAGCCAGACGAACCCCAGCCAATGCCTGTACCCGTAGCCGCTCCCGATGGGCTCGGGTTTGCCTTTCCACAGGCCCTGCTCTCGTCCCAGTTCGTCCATAACTCGAAGGCGGGCGGTCTCCCGGGCCAGGTCGTAGTCGCCCGAGGCGAGCTTTGCGTGGCCGATGGCGGCCACTCTCACGAACCAGGCCCCGTCGAAATTAGCGAGGTTGTCCATGAACGAGGTGTCGGGCCTGGTCATCCAAAGGTCGGCTTTATACTCGGCCCGGGGCAGGAACATCCAGCCGTAGTACATGAGAATAAGGGCGATGATTTTGAGGGAGAGGGCGAGGGTTACGGCTCTGGCCCAATCCTTTTTTAGGGTCGAGCCGGCGGACTCTACCAAAGATTCCTCCTCAGAATCCTGACGAACAGTCCCAGGGTATAGCCCGGTCTTTTCAACAGGAGGTCCACCACGGACTTCTTGAAAAACACCAGGGGATGGCGGAAAAAGGAACGCAGGTTATATTTCAGGAACTCCCTTCCGGCCATGCGCTCGAGGGTCCCCTTTGGAAAAATCCCCTCGTGATAGGCGCTCCTTGTAAAGGTCAGGTTCTCGAAGTTGAAGTCGCCCCGCAGCATCTTCATGTCCTTGGCCATCCTGTACATCTCCGTGCCCGGCAGGGGGTTGGCCACGAAGAAGTAGGCCATGTCGGTCCTCATCTCGTTGGCGAAACGGAAGGTCTGCTGCATCTGGTCCAGGGTCTCGCCGGGAAAGCCGAAGATGAAAAAGGCGTTGGTCCGGATGTCCTTGCTCTTGATGTATTTGGTTATCTTCCTCGCCTTTTTTAGGTTGAGAGGTTTTTTCACGATCCTGGAGAGGACCTCCTGGCAGCCGCTCTCGAAGGCCAGGGTCATCTCGTAGGCCCCCGCCTCGACGATCAGGTCGATAAGCTCCTCGTCCAGCGTCCACAGGGCCACGCCGTTGGGAAAATTGAACTTAACGTCAAAGCCCCGGTCGATGATGCCCTGGAAAATTTGCCGGGCCCTCTCCCGGTTGGCCGTGATGTTGTCGTCCTCGAACTGGATTTCCTTGATGCCCCACTTGGTCACCAGTTCCTCGATTTCGTCGAGCACGTTCTCGGGCGACCTGAACCTGTAGCGGTTGCCCCAAAACTTCGTGCTCGAGCAGTAGATGCAGTGGGCCGGACATCCCCTCGAGGTAATAAGAGGAGCGTTATAGCGGCTGGCGGCGCTGAAGCTGTGAGGTACGCCGATCCGGTTATAGGTTTCCATGGGTAGAAGGTCGCGGGCGGGAAAGGGTATCGAGTCGAGGTCCTCGATGTATTTGGTCTTGGCGTTCACTATCACGTCGCCGTTGTCCTTGTAGGCGAGGCCGTCTATGTCCGATATGGGTTTCCCCTGGTTCACCCGCCGGATTATATCTTGCATGGTGGTCTCGCCCTCGCCCAGGGCGATAAGGTCGAGCGACGGCTCGCTCAGGCAGTACTCGGGCATGAAGGTGGGATAGGTCCCGCCCGTGATGGTTATAATGTCCGGGTCGATCCGCTTGACCTCCTGACAAACCTCCCGCACCATGGGAAAAACCGAGCTGAAAAGACAGGACATGCCCACCACGTCGGGCTTGAAATACTCGATGCGCCTGCGGACGTCGGCCAGGGAGCTTCCGAACCGGATGAAGTTCTCATCCAGTATCTCTTCCCGGTTGAACCCCTCCGCCGCCGCGTCCATGATCTCCACCTCAACGTCGTCCCGGATGACCGAGGCGATGTAGGCCACGCCAAGGGGAGAGAACACCAGCTTCATCGTCTCCCGGTAAAGGCGCACGGGAGGAAACATCAAAAAGACCCGCTCGATTTTATCCTTTTTCAACATGCCCGGAAATTACCCTTGACCAGTCAAAAGCGGTCAGGCGAAAATCGGTCCGTCGCCTTCCCTTTCCCCCGCTTTTGCATGGTCATTGCAATATAGCCCACTTTCCCTCCAATACAAAGTCAAAGCTCGATCGATCCTCGATTCACCCTTTCCCCCACGCGCTTCAATTCGCTGTTTTTTAACGGGATAAGATTTTCGACCTCATGGCCGCGTTCAATGTTCCCCATTAAAACCGGCCAAAGGACAAAAAACGTGCCCGGACTACCCGAGGTAAACCCTGAAGGTCATAAGCCGCTTCCCTTTTCGTTTTCCCTCGATGCAATCAAGCGTACCGACTTGTAAAGGCCTCCCGATTTTAGCATAATCGGCCCTATCCAGGATAAGGACGGAGGAAAAGACATGAAACGCCTTGCGACCGCTTTTTTTATGGCTTTATTGCTCATGATTTTCGGCTGCGCCAATATCGTGAGCCGCGTGGCCGACGTCGGCCGGCCCGAGTACCGCTTCAAGGTGGAGAAGAACGTGATGGTCCCCATGAGCGACGGGACCATGCTGGCCACGGACGTTTATATACCCAAGGGCCTTGGCCGGGCCCCGGCCATCCTCATCCGCACGCCCTACAGCAAGGGCACGAAGGGCGACCTGGCGCCGCTTAACCTGATCGTCACCCGCCTGTTCGCGGGCCAGGGTTACATAGTGGTGATCCAGGACTGCCGCGGCCGTTTCGACTCGGAGGGCGAATTCTACTCGTTCCTGAACGAGGAACAAGACGGACACGACGCGGTCGCCTGGGTCTTGGCCCAGCCCTGGTCCAACGGCATGGTGGCCACGTGGGGCCCTTCCTACCTGGGTTACACGCAATGGGCCGCAGGATACGACTCTCCCCACCTGGACGCCATGGTACCAATGGTCACCACCGCCGATATGACCAGCGTCCTCTTCGAGGGCGGCGCGATCAATTACCAGAACATGCTGGGATGGAGCACCACCAACGTGGGTAAGGGGCAGAATAAGTATTCGGCCCGCCGGCTGGAAAAGTCTTACTGGACCCTGCCCATCCTCGAGGCCGACGACGCGCTGTTGGGAAAGACCGTCCAATTCTACGACGACATAGTCACCCGCCGCGTCCTGGACATATTGGCGATCACCTCCTATGACGACAAGTTCCAGCGCGTGAGCGCTCCGGTCCTTTCCATCGCCGGCTGGTACGACCTCTTCGCCAAGTACCAGATCGAGGATTTCCAGCGCCTTAAAGCCGAAGGCCAAAGCCCCGCGCGCAAGATGAGCAAAATAATCGTGGGGCCGTGGGGTCACGGCTTTTTCCAGAATCCTCCGGTCAAGTTTCCCGACGGCGGCATTATCAAGCTGGGTCAGCTTGGCAGGACGCTGGACTTTTACGGACAGCTTATGAAGGGGGAGGACAACGGAGTCGAGTCCTGGCCCGATTATACGATCTTCGTGATGGGCAGGAACGAGTGGATAGGACTTGAACAGTGGCCCCCCCCCGAGGTGAGCGTCAGGCCCATGTATCTTGTTTCCTCCGGCCACGCCAACTCCTCGAGGGGGGACGGCTCCCTGTCCTGGGAGGACCCGTCTGAAGAAGCGGATGAGGACTACTATATCTACGATCCCCAGGACCCCGTTCCCACGGCCGGCGGTCCTCTCCTGGGAGCCGACCTGGGACCCAAAAAACAAAATAAAATCGAGGAGAGGGCCGACGTGCTGGTCTATACCAGCGAGGAGATGACGTCGCCCCTGACCATCATCGGGCCCGTCTCGGTCACCCTCTACGCCTCGTCCGACGCCGTGGACACGGACTTTACGGCCAAGCTGTGCGACGTTTATCCGGACGGGACCTCCATTAACCTGACCGACGGCATTATAAGGGCGCGTTTCCGGGACGGCGACCTTAAAAAGCCGGAGCTTATCGAGCCGGGCAAGACCTATGAATACGAGATCGACCTTTGGAACACGGCCCATGCCTTCATGCCGGGCCACAAGGCGCGGCTCCAGATAAGCTCGTCCAATTTCCCAAGGTTCGACAGGAACTTAAACACGGGCGAAGACGTCGCGAGCGGCTCTTCCATGGAGGAGGCGGGACAGACCATATTCCACGACGCCGAGCGGCCCTCACGGATCAATCTCCCCGTCGTTCCCGAATAGAGGGCCCTACCTTTCCGCCGGGGGCACGCGCTTTCCGCCCGTGATCTCGTAGGCCCTCAGCATGGCGGCGATGGCGGCCCTCGAGTCGTTCTCGAGCCAGTATTCGGGCGTCTTGGGGTTGAACGACCAGAACAGATCGTCGCACTGGCAGTCCTTTTTATTGTCCCTGGCCGTGGATATCTCGACGTCCATGGCCAGAATCCCGTATTGGGCGTAGGCCCAGTCCTCGAGTTCTCCCGTGTAGGTGTCGAAGACCCGACTCTGGAGGCGGGGGTATTTCCGGTGCGCCTGGTTCTGGCGGAAGGCTTTACAGACCTCGCTGTATCTTCTCATGCACGCCCGGCTGGGGCAGTGGGGAGGAAACAGGACCGCCGCCATCGAGTGCCAGGAAACGCCGGCGAAGATTTCCTCCCGCTCGGCGAAGAAATTATCCAGCGCCGCGTTCTCCGGCTCGGACAGGGGCTCGGGCCCGCGATAATGCACGGAGTCGGGATCGGGGCTTCCGGCCCAGTCGATGGGAACGCTCACCTTGCCGGGGATGGGCCAGTTGCGGTTCAGGTCCACCCCGTTATGGTTCTTGCGGCAGTATTTCCACTGCTCGTCGTCCCCGCTGGAGGACATGCCCATGGTGGCCACCTCTCCCGCGCCTCCCGGGTTGTCCCAGGTCTTCTGATATCCGTCCGGGTTAATGCACGGAGTGACGTAAAAGTCCATCTTGTCCATGGCCTCGGTGACGAGGGGATCGGGACCGTCATCCTCCAGCAGCATCCTCGAGATATTCATCACCATGCGGTTACCTATCCACTCGTTCCCGTGGATATTGGCCCCCATCCAGGCGGCGGGCTTTTTTTCCTGCCCCGCCCGGTGAATCCTGAAGCCGGTCAGGGGCCTGCCCTGGACGCTCTCGCCGTACTGGAAGACTTCCACGCGTCCGGGGAATTCCCGGGCCAGGTCATGGACCTCGCGTTCCCTGTCCTCGGGCGAGGGGTAAGGATAAAGGGGGTTGTCCAGGCTCGACGATGAAACCGCGCCCAGCAAAAAAACAAGCGCCGCCAGAAAGAGGACCTTTTTCATTTATTGCCTTCCAATAAAAAAGGCGAGCCTTGCCCGCCCCGTATAAATCACCGTGTAACGGACCGTCCCGCGATTAAAAGGGCACGTCGTCGTCCGCGGGTCCGGAGGAAGGTGGCTCGTAATCGTCGGCTCCCGAGTACCCTCCCCCGCCGCCGTCGCCTTTTCCGCCCAGCATGACCATCTCCTGGCCCACGATCTCCGTGGTGTAACGCTTGTTGCCGTCCTTGTCCGTCCACTCCCGGGTCTGGATTCTGCCCTCGATATAGACCTGCTTTCCCTTGCTCAGCCATTGTCCGGCTATCTCGGCCAGCTTGCCAAAGAACACGACCTTGTGCCACTCGGTCCTTTCCTGCATCTCGCCGTCGCGGCCCTTGAATTTCTCCGACGTGGCCACCGTAAAGTTGGCCACCGCCTGTCCGCTCTGCATGTATCTGACCTCCGGGTCCCTTCCCAGATGTCCTATTATCATAGCCTTGTTCAAACCTCTGCCGGCCATATTCTTTCCTCCTTCCCGGCGGGGATATGCTTCCCCTTTCATCCCGACTTTATCACGCGTTCTCCGAGCCGCGCAAGTCCGGCGGGAAAAGGGATCAAGGCGAGGGCGAGTGGCCCAAGATAGCCAAGGACCCGGTCTTGGCCGTACCCCGGGCCCGGCTTGTGCCTTCATGCTTCGCGGCCTTCATTATGTTCCCGGCTTATCTCTTGAAAACTTTTATGGAGCAAGCGGCGTTTCACGTATCGGGTAAAGACCTTGTAATGGAACTTCCCGGGTTTTTCCTTATTTCTTGACCGCCAGCGTGTAGAACCCATCCTGGAGGCGCGGCATCTTGAGTACCTGGAAGCCGAAGGCCTGGAGCATCCTGAGGTTGTCGGCGGGCGACGGAATGGAATGATTTTTCAGTGCCTCGGGCAGGTAGTTGTCCTCGAGGATTTCCTCCAGGTCCTCCGACTGCACTATGGCCAGCCTGCCGCCGGGCACGAGAACCCGGGCCATTTCGAGAAGGGCCCGGGGTGGGCAATCGAAAAGGTGGAAGCAATTGAAGCAGACCGCCGCGTCCATGCAGTCGTCCTCGAGGGGGACCTTTGAGGCGGAGCATACGTGATAGACCGCGTTGGGAAGCGGCCTTTCAACTCGAGATCTCTCAATCATGGCCGGGGAAAGGTCAAAGGAAAAGACGAAGCCTTCCCTTCCCGCGGCGCGGCTCAACTCGGTCGTCAGACGCCCGGCCCCGCAACCTGGTTCCAGCACGTAGCTTCCAGGGCCAATTTCCAATTCCCCTATCGTTTTATTTACGATATCTCTTTCGCGCTGGGTGAACTGGGCCCACTGGCTCATGCCGGATATGCTCTCGAAGAAGCTTCTCGTAACGTTTTCACCGCGTTTATATGGTGGTTCTTGTTGAACCAGGTTCATTTTTTCTTCTCCCGGTGGCGTAATATACATGGATCGGCTGTTTCATCAGCCGGGCTTCGTGTTACTTTTATATTTATTGTGACATCTAAAGGACGACGTGTCAACCACAAAAAGCAAGAAAAAGGAAAAGGCCGAAAAAAGGGACGGACTTACGTCCATGAAAATTGCGTTATTGACACCCAGCCGGCTAGGTATTATCCTTCCCCCATGTCTTTGAATCGAAGAGGCGCGATTATCCTGGCGCCGAGGATCATGTTCTTCGGCGCTCTTTTCTTCCTCCTCCTTTTCTCGGTAGGGGGCTGGTACATGGGAAAGCGCATGGCGGGAGTGACGGTCGAGGCCGAACTCACGCCCATACTAAAGTACGCGCTCCTGGGACTTGGTTTTTTCGAGGCGGGCCTGGCCCTCGCTCTCAGGAAACTCTACCTTCGCGATGGGAAACAAGAGGTGAACCTGGCCGAGCGCTACCTGGTGGCGCACGCGGCCCCCATTATAATCTGCGCGTCCATCGGGGTTTATGGCATGATGATAGGCGCGCTCTACGGGGAGATGGCCTACGTCATCGGGCTCAACCTTTTGGCCGCCCTCTCGATGGCCCCCCATTTTCCCCGCGCCGACGCGCTTGACGAGTTGATCGCCAGAAAAACAAAATAGAAAGCCCACGCGTGGAGCATGGGCTTGGTCTCGTAAGTTGCGGCTAAATAAATATCAGCCGGCTTTTCCCAGGATCATCTGTTGAATCTGGGGCGAGAGTGAACGTACCCGGTCGGAGAGCGTCCGATATATTCCGATGACTATCTTTACGGCCACCTTGGGTGATTCCTCCATTAGTTTCTCGAACTGAGAGCGCTTGATCACCAGTACGTGAGAATCCTGCACGGCGATGGCCGACACGGAGCGGGGGCCGTCCTCGATGAGGGCCATCTCTCCGAAGAAGTCGCCCGCGCCCATGGTGGTCAGGGTTTTCTCCTCTCCCTCGGAGAGCATTTTCGAGAGACGTATGCCGCCGCTTATCACCACGTACATGGACTCGCCCTTCATGTTCTCAAGAAACAGGGGCGTGGCGGCATTGAGGTTCTTCTCGTCCACAAAGTTGGCAAGGGACGCTATCTCATTGTCCGAGAAATCCTTAAAAAGAACGCTTTCCTTTAACGCGCTTACTTTGGCCACTTTTCTTCCTCCTCACGACGTTCAGCTTATCGCGATTCAACTTCGGTAACGGCGGACCTGATATTATTTTGATCCCAGCGTCTATTTTACCGTCAAACATGGTATAAACGCAAGCAAAAAAGGAAATTTTTTTAACGGCCCGGCCGATAAAAACATAATCCGTTAAAACAAAAGACGAGAGTCGGCGCTGAATATTCCAACTTGATCCAGGAAATTTTATGGCTTGGCGTTCCAGCCGTCCGATCGTCGGTAATTGATTTTATAAAGCTCGAGTCCCGCGCTCCAGTGTATTTTCTCTCCCTTTGCCGCGAGGAAATGGTCGATCTTTTCCGTCGCTTCATCGAGGTCCTTTAGCGCCGCGCTCTCTTTTCCCAGCATCCTCGCGTAGTATCCCAGGTTGGGCCGATGGACGAGAGCGTGAGTGATTCCGCGCGACTTGAACCACTGGGTCAACTCGGCCTGGTCCTTGGCGCGGGCCACGTCGTACAGGGTCATGTCATATATCTCCGGGTGATGGATGATGGAGTCGCGCTGGGTATAGTATATCTTGGCCTCGAACCAGTTAAGTATCACCGCGTCTCGTGGAAGCTCCTTGCTAATGAACCCGTCCATCTTGTAAAAAGGCAGCCGCTTGTCCAAATAGGCGTCCCTTTTGAGGGTCCCCGAGAAATAAAGCAGGGAATCGGAGAACTTGGGCAAAACGGAAACGGGCGCGAGAAGGCAGGGAACGACCATGATCGATACCAGCGCCGCCTTGATACTAAAGGCCCTCGGTCCCTTTTCATCCGCTTTCCCCCCCAGGACAAAAGCCGGTCCCAGGGCCGTGGCCAGGGCGAACCCGGGCGAGAAGTACCTCATGAACTGGTGGCCCAGCGACCATAGCCAGGCCCCGGCCAGCAGGCAAAGCCCCAGACGCCGGCCCTCGGGGCTTCTCAGCATGGCGGGTATTCCAGCGATGAGCAACGCCGCCAGTCCCGGATGCAGAGCGCCGTAAAAGTGAGGATGAAACTGCTTGCCGTGAACGAAAAGGTTCCAGGGCGCCAGGAGATAGTCATGGAAATTCCTTCCCATGCCCACCAGTTTGTAGCTCCCCTCCAGGCTGACTCCAAGGACATACGCCTCGGGCGAGTTCGGAAAAAGCTCGGCCGTTATGAAAGGATAAAGAGGGTCGCCCGTCCAGACCAGGGACCGGACGATCCAAGGGCATACGGCGGCAAATAAAAACGCGCCGCCCAGGGCGAGGTCGGAAGGAAACTTTTGGGGACGGGCCCTCCAGACGTCCGCCGAGGCGATGATCGTCAGCGGAGCCGCCAGGTAAAGGGCCGTCATCTTGGCGGAAAAACAAAGGCCCAGGAGGAAAAAGAAAACCGGCGACAACCTTCGGCTCGCGTCCTTCCTCCAGTCCAGGTAAACGTCAACGGCGCCAAGGAAGAAAAGAGCCGGAAAAAAGTCGATATAGGCTACACCCGCGATAAAGCCCACCAGAGGATGGCCGAAGAAAATGGCGGCGGCCAGCCAGGCCGAAGTTTTCCCGCCAATCCTTTCCGCCAGTCGATACACCTGGGCCGCGCAAAGAACGCAGGCGAAAAGGTGGAGGAGCTTGGCCGAGACGTCCGATCCCATGGCCATGGCGAGAGAGTAGAGCATGTGCGCGCCAAGGGTATTGTAGCTCATGGCGTTGTAAGGAAGCTCATGGATTTGTCCGCGCCGAAGATACGCCGCGGGAAGGGCCAGATGATAGATAAGCTCGTCAAGCTCGGTGGGAGGAGAAAAGGCGTTCACCACCCCAGGCAAGATACAGTATAGACAGACCAGGAAAAGCGGCAAAAAGACGGCGGCCGACCCGAGCGTGATCGATCGCTTTACTTTTTTCATCGCCCCGTCCCTGTCCGTATACAAACGATATACGGCCGCAACCAGGGAAAGGACCAGTATGGCGGCGAGGGGCCATTTCCTGAAAAGTCCGGCAAAGCCCGCCAGGGAAACGACAAGGCCGATGACGCCGAAGCCGATGGCAATGACGGTGGCCGCGGCCGGTCCTTCCCCCTCCCCTACCCTTCCCACGTCATGGAGAAGATTCATGCGCCCGGCCAGGATAAGACAGGATTTACCCACGCCCCACCCCGCGAAAACGATGGCCAAGGCCAGGCCGGCGGACAGGCAATGGCCGGCGAGGGCCGAGAGGTCCCACTGGCTCGATTCGCTAAGGGCCCATTCAAGGGAGCGCCAGGCCCTCTCGAGCCATAAGTCGCGCTCCGAGTAATGGACGTAATAAATAATAGGAGCGAGACAAATAGCGGCCGCGGGAGCAAGGAGCGCCTTCTTCATGTCCTCAAGATTACCCGCGCCACGTCCGTATGGCAAGGACGGGCCCTGGATTGACGGCCTACGGGCCGGATGTTAGTGTAGAGCGCGTGGTTTAACGGCAGTTACAAAAGGAACGGGCATGGAGATAGATTATCTTATAGACGACGAGACGCTGATATCGACCATCGCCGGATGGATTTACGATGAATGGGGCAAGTTCTCTCCCAGCCGGACCCTGGCCACGGCCCATGAAAAGGTCCGGCAGACGGTGGGCAGGACGGCCATCCCCCTGACCCTGGTCTGCAAGGTGGAGGGGAAGCCGGCCGGGACCGCGAGTATTGACGTGGCCGACATGAGCACTCACCTGGAGCTTGGTCCCTGGATGGCCAGCGTTTACGTTGTTCCCTCGATGCGGCGCCGCGGCATCGGCGCGGCCCTTTGCCGGAAAATCAAGGAGGAACTGAAAAAGCAGGGCGTTGAGAGGGCCTACCTTTTTACTCCCGACCAGGAAAAGCTTTACGCCCGTCTCGGCTGGAAGCCCATACTCAGTGAAGACTACCGGGGAGAGCCGGTGGTCGTCATGCGGCTTGACCTTGACTTAGGCCTCGAATGAACTCGCTCACCGGCCTTACGCTCATCGCCCTGCTCGCTCACGTGGGCTACTCCGAGGGAAAGCTGAGGAGGGTCGGGAGGGTCCAGTATTATTTGCACACAATATACGCGCTCATTGAGCCGAGCGCCCTTTGGCTGATGGACAAATTTCTGAAGGTCGATTTCTTCACGAAAAACCGGGTGGGCAACTGGTTTTTCCGCCAGGGATGCCGGACCCTGTGGTATTTGCCTCACGGGATCACTCTGACCACGGAAAGCGCGGAGCGGCTTATCGATTACGTCACCACCGCGGAGGGACCCAAGGGCGCCCGTCTGGCCGTTGGTCCCTGCGTCTGCCAGGTCGCGCTCGGGGTGAGGCAAGAGCCCTATAAAAAGGACATGGTCATCCTGTATGGGGCCGACATATATCTTCGTCATTACAAGGACTACTCCGTTATAGACGCGGAGGAAGGCAAAAGGCTGCTGCGGGAATGCCACGAACGCGGCCTTGTCCATATAGTGGATTTCTGCATGTCCTCGGGCAAGTGGACCTTCGTGGTCTGCAACTGCGAGCCCGATATCTGTCTGATCACCAGGTCTTACCTGGCAACGGGAGAGTTCGTTCTTCCCGGCCCCCAGGCGGCGATCCACGACAAGGACTTATGTCTGGGAGTCGAGGAATGCGGCCGCTGCCTGGACCGGTGCATTTTTAAGGCCAACGTCGTTTCCGAGGATGGAAAGCCGAGCATTATCGAGGATAAATGCATGGGGTGCGGACTGTGCGTGACCACCTGCCCGCCCCGGGCCAGGCGGATAACGGAGCGGGCCGACTTCAAACACTCCGACAAGATTTCTTGCCGGGTCCTTGCAGGCGTGGGCAATCCTACGGACGCCGTCCCTTTATAAAGCTCCGCGCGACGATCCGGGCGTCGCTCTTTTCTATCTTTACTTCAACGCCCGATCATATCCCGCACTCTTTAATGACGCTCACTTCCGGGAAAATAGCGAGGCGATATAACTTTTCAGCAACATGAGAGAAAGGGAGAATTTGCTCAAAAGCAGTTTGGCCAACTCGCCGTAGCGCCGGTTCCGAAGATAAAGCTCGAGATAGAATTGAATCTGCATGCGTTTCAAGGCGCGGTGGGGAATGTTCTCCAGCTCGATGGAGTTGGATATATATTTATCGTACTTGTCCCACTCCTTGGTTAACAGCCTGTAGCCTTTCTCGCCCTTTTCCGCCCAATCGTATATGTCGCTTCCCGGATAGGCCACGATGGTGGCCACCGAAAGCCGGTCGGGATTCTGCCGCGTCGTGAAATCCATCGTCCTTTGAAAGGATTCCATGGTCTCTCCCGGAAGACCGATAATGATTTTAAACCAAACCTTCAGCCCGCTCTTCTTGATCGTCTTCACCGCCTTTTCCACCTGCTCCAGACTGATCCCCTTTTTGGAAGCCTTAAGGACCTCCGGGTCGCCGGACTCGACTCCCAGCTCGATATACTCGAAGCCGGCCTTTCGCATCAAGTCCGTCATTTCCTCAGTGACGCGGTCGACTCTCGTCTGGGCCTTGAAGGTCACCTTCGCCTTCTCGCTAAATTCGATCAGCCGCTTAAGCAGCATGGCCGCTTTTTCCGGGCTCGACCCGAAGGTCTCGTCCTCGAAATAAATCTCCCTGGGACTGAAGTTCTCATGCAGCCACTCGATTTCCTCCATGACTTTGTCCAGGCTTCTTCGCTTGACCTTCTTTGACATATTTCGGCAGCAGAACACGCAGTTGAACGGACAGCCCCTCTCGGACATTACGGGATAAATTTGCGTCCGCGGGAACATGTCCCAGGCGGGGAAAGGCAATGAATCGACGTCCTCGTCGTAATGGGCGGGGGCCCCGTTCATTATTTTCCCCTCCTCGTTCCTCCAGAATAACCCGGCTATTTCATCTTTCTTTTTCGTTCCCTGAATGAACTCGACCAGGGTGGTCTCCGACTCCCCCGCCATTAGGAGGTCGAACTCGACCGCTTCCTCCAGGGCTTTTTCCTCGAGGGCGTTGGCGTGTACGCCGCCGAGAATAAGGACCGTTTCAGGATTGATCTTTTTAATAAGGCCGGCGATCTTTCTGGCCTTGGGAAAATCGACGGTCATGGCGGAAATCCCCACGCGCCGGGGATGGTGGCGCATGATTTTCTCGACCGTTACCTTATCATCCAGATGACCCTCCAGCTTTCCGTCCACTACCTCGACCGAGACGCCCCTTGCCCTGGCCGTCCCCGCCAGGTAGGCGAGACCGAGAGGAGGGTACAAACACCAGTGTTTTTCAGCCGCGTGAAGAAGTCCGGGCCGAGCCAATACCAGGTCAATCATAGCGCGCCTCGTTGATCGCAAGTTGTCAAAATATATTTTCCCCCCGCCCTATTACTGAAAACGGACGGCTTAGGCGCCGTCTTTCACCGCCTTTACCATCCAGTTGTATTCGAGTTCCGCTATCTCGAAATTATCGTATCTCGCCCTGAATAGAATATTGAGGTTTTCTTTTGAGGCGGCGTATACGTTTACTTTATTAAGACCGAGCCAGACCTTCCTGAGCCGTATTCTCAGCGTGCCGGTCTTGGAGAAATCGACGATCATTACGCCCCCACCCACTAACAGTCCATCCAGTTTGTCAATGAAATTATCCCAATCGGCGACGTAGTCGGTCAAGCCGATGGATATGGCCACGTCGTACTTTCCTTCCTCCTCCGAGGTGAAGAAATCACGCGCTACCGCCTCCACCCTGTCCGCCTTGCCATGAAGGTTTCTCTCGGCGGCCGAAACGTTTTCCGCGACGACGTCCTCGATCCTTATCAGGCTCGGCCTGCCCCGGATTATTTCCGACAGAAACAATCCGTCGCCGCAGCCCACGTCGATTATCCTTTTTCCCGCGCAATCGGGGAGCATCCCGGCCATGGCCGTCAGGCGGGCATCCTCACCCGCCCTGAAAAAACGAGCGACGAGCCCGCCGCGGCCTGGATAACGGCGGCTGAAATAGTCAAAGACCGCTCGATCGGATATCTCGCCCTCGCCTTTTATCATTTTCGCTCCATGATCCAGTTCCACGTATAACCTATGACGGACCCCCTTGAAAAGCTCGGGGCCCTTAAGGGGATCAGCGCCAGCCACAGCGGTATAGTCAGTATCGACGCCAGGACGCGCGCCGGGCTCACCGGGGTCTTCATCACTTTATATCCGCTTCTTTTAATAACCGATCCCGCGATAAGATTCATCCAGAAAACGTCCTCGGGCGCGACGGCCCTCGTCTTGAAGGAGTCAAAGCTCGAGTTGAAAGGTCCCTCCGAAACGGAGACCGGATGATAAGCCAATTCCAGCTTGTCATATATTTTCATCATCGCCTTCTCCGGTTCCTCGATTATCTCCTCCAGGTCGACGACGACGATTTTCTCGGGGTATTTTTCGCGCGCCGCCTCCAGGCTCAGCATATACCCCCTCCAGAACAGGGCCCTCATCACCGGGTGCCTGTAAACGTGGTTAAGAAAGCCGACAAGTCCCATCCCTCTCCAGTCCGCCATATGCTTCATCGAGCGCGTGAATCCGTACGGGTCACGCTTGGTGACGATGAACCTGGCGTCCTTATGGTTCTCCACTATCCGATCAATCCAATTGAGGTGGTTGGGGGTTTTTTCCAGGACCACGCTTTTATTTTCCGCTTTGGCCACGGCCCCGGCGAGGCGCTCGAAAACCTCGCCCGGCCTGAGGGGAGCGGCCAAGCTTTCCGCCGTCTCGTCAAGAAGCTTCAGCATGTACTCGGGGTCTATTTTTATAAGGCCCGTATGATGGGCGGGGTTTTTTTCCCATTCCGAGGCGACGTATCCTTTAAGATTTTCAAAGACCGCGTTCAACTCATCGGCGTTATAACGGCCGGAGGAGTTCGGTTTGACGTACAGTCTGCTGTAAAAATTCGTCTCCCCGAAGACCGCCGCCTGGGGATGCTCGTTCATACGGCGGCTGATCCACGTGGTGCCGCTTCGGGCCACTCCCACTATGAAGTGTATCTCGAGCGGTCCGTCTTTTTGCTCGCCTCCCACGCCTTGATCCTTGCTCCTCATTCCGTCCATATCGATCCATGTATGAAGTATTTATTATCGCGCAAGCAGTTTTTTCAATTCCTTGTCAAAGGTATCGATTATTTTTTCCCTCGTGTAGTTCTCCAGGATATATTTTCTTCCCCTCTTTCCCATTTCCTCTCTCAGCTCGTCGTCCGACTGGAGCTTCAAAAGCGCCTGGGCCAGGGCCTTTTCATCGCCGGGAGGAATATTGATTCCCCCGCCGGACTCGGCCACTATCTTGACGCTCGAGCTGTCGGGCCTTCCGCCGAAAATATAGGGGGTGCCCGATCCAAGATAATCGAAGGTCTTGTGCCCGATTATCCAGTTGATACCGTCCCGATCGGGAAAAAGGTTCACGCAAACGTCGGCGGCCCGGTAGAAATCCGGCAGGTCTTGCCTTGGCATCCACCCTAAAAACGAGCAGTTATCGAGTCCCTTTTCCTCGCAATAATCGATATAGCCTTGCCGCTTTTGCCCACCTCCGATAAGGACGAACTGATATTCTTCCCTATCGCGAAGCGCCTCGGCCGCCTTGAGGATGGTCATAATGTCCGTCACGTGGCCCATTACGCCCGCGTAAACGACGATGAACTTTTCCTCCCATCCATACTTTTTTCTTACGTCCACCTTATAATTTCTTTCGTTAAAAATTTCCGGCTCGAAGGCGTGGGTAATGACTTTAATTTTATCTTCCGGTATTCCCATGCCCACCAGGTGGTCCTTGATGCCAGGACTCACCACCACAATGATATCGGCCGCCAGGTACAGGCGCCGGTAAAGATAATCGGCCAGCCGGCTCATGATTCCCGGCTTGATATAGCCGATCCCCATGCCGCCCTCCAGGATCAGGTCCCGCATCTCTAGAATGTATTTGGCCCCCCTTAACCTGGCTTGAACGCAGGCCAGGACCGCGGTGGTTATGGGCTCGGACGCGGCCATAACCACGTCGGGCTTTGGCGATAAAAGTCCGCGAAGAGACGCGGTTATGGACTGAGAAAAAATATAGAACAGGCGATTGAGAAAAACTTCCCGGTCCAGGGAAGTGCACCAGACGCGGCAGACGTCCACTCCCTCAACGGCCATGTTCTCGAACAACTTGAATTTGGACCTGGTCATCCTCTTCATGGTCAGGGCGTCGACGGCCGGGGCCACCACCAGTATTTTGTATCCCAGTCTGGCCAGATATTTGGACTGTTGCCAGGATTGAACCCCACCCACGTCCTTGCCCATCCTGAAGTGAGGATAATACATGAGCAGTCTCGGACCATGGTTTTCACTCATGACGCTAATCTCCTACTATTGATTTTGTCTAGAGGTGACGTTTATCTTGTATGAAAAATTTTATCGCTCTTGTAAAAATCGATCATTGCAAAAACAATAAAAACAAAGAACGATGCCTTACTCTCCCATGTCAAGCGCTATCTCGCGCCGTTTCCATTTGATTAAAAGGTATTATGCGGCATTTCAGTTAATCCGGGCGGGCAGGATCATGCCCATCTTCCTCCCGGGAAAAGGCCAAACGATTTACCCGATTACCCGTGACGCGAGAATCATTCTAACTTGATTGACCTCGAAAAATCAAACGGCGGCCCGTTTTGAGCGCCTCGCGGCCAAGAGCGTTTCTCAGTAAAAAAGGATTTGAAAGAGCGCGTATATTTTGCAATAATGGCGCTAAAGCGGCGGCTGGACCTCGCCGTTTTCTCGGACTTTTTTCCGAGCACCACAACCCGGGAGGTTTGACAATGAAGCCATCTAGGCGGACGCGAATCGCGATGGTGTTTTTCTTTCTTTTCATGGCCAACCATGATGCCTCGAGCTTCGAGGTCGCCATCGGCGACAAGCGCTTTACGGCCAAGGCGCCGCCGGGATACGTCGAGGTGGGGTCGTCCTCATATCGGACGCTGCAACTGTTCCAGGGCCTTCTGCCCGAGAAACTGGAGGTGCAGGGGGCTTTCGTGTCCGAGGAGGAAGCGGCTCGCATAAAAGTGAACGAGGTACCCGTTCTCACCAGGTACATGCTGATCTACATCCACAAGGACCTGCAGGGCAACGTGACTCAGCCCCAGTTCAACCAGGTCCGGGAAAGCACGCGGAAACAATATCACAACATGTACGACGACTACCGGGACCAGGTCGGTCACGTCCTGGACAAACCAGCCGAGTCGATTTCCGATTATCTGGGCGATGACGCCAAGATAAAGAGCGTGACCGTCTATCCCATCGGGGTGGTTTCCGACCGGACCTACGCCATCACCATCTCCCAGCTCATCAAGTACGAGGTGGCCACCGCCGGAGGGGAGGAGCCGGTTTTTTACGTGGCCGCCACGGTCAACGTCGTCCACGTTCACGGCAAGGTGTTTTTCTTAAGCGCCTTCTCCTATTTCCGGGACGAGGCCGACCTGTCCTGGACGGAGGAGATATCCCTCGGCTGGGTGGAGGACATCCTGCACGACAACCTCAGTCCATCCGTCTTCGACTACCAGGGCCCGGGCGCCCAAACCTCGTTCACCGAAAGAGAGGTCGCCAAACTTCTTGGAGGCCCGTCGAAAAAATATTCCTCCTCCGGGCGCGAAAAAGCCCTGGGCATAGACGTCTCCTTCCTCCACCCCGAGGGATGGAACGTCATGGAGGACAAGGACTCGCCCAACGTGGTCAACGTGGTATACGGAAACATGCACGATGAAGCCGTGCCCTTCGTGAGCCTGGCCGTGAACGAGCTGGCCCTGAGGCAAAAGGTCAGGTTCTCGGGAGAAGACGGCCAAAACGTCATGCTCGAGAGCATGGAGCTGGCCGTTCCCTCCGACGCCGCGATCATATCCAAAGGCAAGGCGGACGTGGCCGGAAGAAAAGGCGCCTGGGTCAAATTCAGGCACGAGACCAAGAAGGAGGGCGAAACCCTCAGGTCCACGCAGGCGCTTTACATGTTCCATTACCGGGACAAGCTCGTCACGCTGGCCGTCGGCGTCTCGGGCAAGGCGAGGCCCAAGCAGGTCGAGACCTGTTTCGACGCCTACGCGGCCGTGTTCGAAAGGATAGTGCAAAGCGTTACGGTGGCGAATTAGTCGTTTACCGCCTCGAAATTACGTCCAGTCGATTTTACGTCCCGGCATCGCCGCCTCCTCGGGGAGATGACAAGATTACTATCTGCACCCTATCCTCCGCCCCGAGGGGAAGGCGTTCCAAAGCCCTTGGGGACATCTTCCGAAAAGGGGATAAAGCGCGGCCTGATAACCGACTCTTTGGCGTCCGCTCGGAATTAGGATAATGTCGGAATCAGGATAATAGCCTCTCACCCGCGCGTATGATAAAATTACCTCGATGTTTGGAGCGCGTCCATGAGAGTGTTGCTGGTGGAGGATGACGAGCGGGTGGCTTCCTTTATTCTCAAGGGTCTCAAGGAGGAGGGCTTCGCCGTTGACCACGCCGGCAACGGGGAGGACGGCATGCACCTTCTTTTAAGCGAGCCCTATGACGCGGCCGTCCTGGACGTCATGCTTCCCGGGCTCGACGGGCTGACGATCATCGAGAAAATTCGGGCCAGGGGGATAAAGGTCCCCGTACTGTTCCTCAGCGCCAAGCGGTCGGTGGACGACAGGGTCAGGGGTCTGCGGGCGGGCGGCGACGATTACATGGTCAAGCCTTTCGCCTTCAGCGAGCTGGTGGCCCGGCTCCAGGCGTTGATCCGGCGCGCGTCCGGGACCTCCGAGCCCACGACCCTCACCTTCCAGGACCTTACCATGGACCTCATGACCAGGGAGGTGAAAAGGGGGGGAAGATCGATCGAGCTTCAGCCCCGCGAGTTCGCGCTGCTTGAATACCTTTTGCGCAACGCGGGCCGGGTGGTTTCGAAGACCATGCTTCTCGAGCACGTATGGGACTACAACTTCGATCCCCGCACCAACGTGGTCGAGGTCCGCGTCAACAAGCTTCGCGCTAAAATCGACAAGGGCTTTGACAAGCCCATCGTCCATACCGTTCGCGGCGTAGGTTATGTTATCAAAGAAGCGCCGTGATTTTTCCCGGACCCTCACCTTCCGCCTGGCCCTTTCCTACACCGGGGTTTTTATTCTTTCCACCGCGTCGGCTTTTATCGTCTGTTACCTTCTCGTCGCCTCCCATCTAGAGGGGCTAACCGACAAGATTCTCCTGGACGAGTTCCGCGAATTTATCGAGCTATACGATGAAGGCGGCATGGACGCGATCCGCGGGGAACTGGCACTGGAGGTCGAGACCGAGGACCCCCATCTGACCTATTTCAGGATGATCTCCGAAAACGGTGAGGTTATCGATGGAACGGACACCTCTTCCTGGGATGGCCTTTTGCCCGATAAAAAATCGATCGCGAAATTAAAAGGCGAAAAAGACTATGCTTTCGGGACCTTAAAGCTTGATTCCAAGCCGAGCGAGGTCCGTTATCTTTACGGAAAAATAAACCATAACTTGATCTTCGACTTTGGACTTGTGCCCGTGGATGACGCGGAATTCCTGTACGTTTTCAGAAGGATACTAATCTTTACCGGCGTCTTCATGTCCATTGCTTCCTTGCTGGTGGGCTGGATCATGGCCAGGAGGGCGCTGGCGGGAGTCGAGGACGTGACCTTGACCGCCATCGAGATCCAAAAAGGGGGCATGGACAAGAGAGTGCCTTTAAAATCAAGGGGCCTCGAGATCGAAACCCTGGCCATTGCCTTCAACGAAATGATCGACCACGTCCAGACCCTGATGCGGGAGATGAGGGAGTTGACCGACAATATCGCCCACGACCTGAGGAGTCCGATCACGGCGATCAGGGGCAGATGCGAGATGGCCCTCACCTCGGGCGGGTCGGAAAACGAGCTTGCCGAGGCGGCCTCAGCCGCAGTGGCCGACTGCGACGGGCTGCTTCACATGATCAACGGCATGCTCGACCTGGCCGAGGCCGACGCGGGTGTATTCCGGCTTGCCCCAGAGCGGCTCAACGTCCTCGATCTGATCGGGAACGTGGTGGAAATGTTCGAGACCTGGGCCGAGGAAAAAAACATAAGCGTTCAAATCGAGGCGCCTGAGGATTTAACGGTCGCCGCCGACCGGCAAGCGCTTAAAAGGATTATGGCCAACCTGCTGGACAACGCAATCAAATACTCTCCGCCCGGGGGAAGAGTCGCCATATCGGCGCGGGGGGCGCAAGGCCGCGTCGAGATATCCGTAGCCGATACCGGCCCCGGCATCGGCGAGCTGGACCGGGAGCTTATCTTCAAAAGGTTTTACCGGCTCGATAAAAGCAGGTCCAAGCGGGGCGCGGGCATTGGCCTGGCCCTCAGCCGCGCCCTGGTCCGCGCCCAAGGTGGAGAAATTTCACTTAAGAGCGAACCTGGCCAGGGCAGCGTCTTTACCTTCCATCTGCCTGAGCGCGATTAATAATTGAGAGAGTCGAGACCGACTCAAGATGACCAAAAGGTAATCTTACCGCCATCTTCCGGTAACGTCCCGTTTGATACCCTGGATTGTCAAACGAGACGTATTCATGAGAAACCTTTCAATACCAATCCTTTATTATCACAGGGTAAACCGGGTCGACGCCCGGATGGCCGTAAGCCCGGACAGATTCCGCGAGCAGATCAAAAGTATCGCCTCCAGGGGATGGCGCACGATCGGGACCCCCGAGCTGATCGAGTTCGTCGAAACCGGGAAAGCACCTCACAAAAAACCTTTCCTTATCACCTTTGACGACGGTTATTTCGATAACTGGTACCACGCCTGTCCCACCCTTGAAAAATATGGGATGAAGGCCCTCGTCTTCATGGTATCCGATTGGATAGGCCAAGGCCTCGCCCGCCCGCGCTTCCAGGACGGCGGCGAGCCGCCCATGCGAGACCTGGACCAGGCCATCAAAGCCGCCCTGACTGGAGACCGAGACGACTTCCTTAACGAGGCGGAAATAAGGGAGATGGCCGCGAGCGGCATTTTCGAGTTCGGTTCTCACGGCTCCAGCCACCGCCCTTGTTTCGCCTCGAGTCAAATAGATCGCCTTCTCTTTTCCCGGTCTCCCCACTGGACCAAGATGGCGCTGGCCAAGGGAGATATAAGGCCCGGACTTCCCATATACGAGTGGACCTCGGCGATCACCGTCCCCGAGTTTATACCGTCCTCGAGAATGAAGGAGGAGATTATCCGCCACGTCGAGCACCAGGGAGGATGGGAAGCCGGCAAGAACAAAAAGAAAAGAGAGGAAATCGAGCGGCTCATGATTCACTGGTCGAAAAAAAGCTTTGGCCTCTCGGGAGGCGGAAGATACGAAAGCGAGGAAGAGGCCCTGCAAAGAATATCCTCGGACCTCGAGGCCTCGCGGCTACGGCTCGAGGAATTGACGCGCGCTCCGTGCCTAGCCCTGGCCTGGCCCTGGGGACAACACAGCCGGCTCGGAATAAGGGCGGCGAAAAAAGCGGGCCTTAAGATCGCCTTCACCACCCGCTCCGGGGCCACCTGCAAAGGCGACCATCCCTTCCGCCTGGACCGGCTCCGGGTCAGTAATAAAACGAGCGGGACCACGCTCGAGTTAATGATGAGCGCTCTGTCTCATCCCTCCGCCTCGAGGCTCGCCAGGCTTTTTTCCGATTCCAATTCAACCGACGGGTTCATGGAAAACCCGGAAATAATCCCAGCCAAGAGGCGGGAAAAACCGGCCCTCGCGCCGCTGAAAAGGGAGAGGGCAAATTGAAATCTCTTAACGTGCTTCTCACCAATTCCCACTCAGGCGCCCAGACCGGGTCGGGAGTACAAGCCTACTTGCTGGCGCGGGAACTGGTCAAGCGGGGTCACAAGGTTACCGCGGCTTTCAAGAGGAAAGCCGATGACTCCGGCCATCCCCACTGGACGCTTGATAAATTCACGGAAGCGGGAGTTGACATAATACTTGTGCCTTTTGCCAAGCTCAAATACTCGCACACCATTCCCACGCTCATGGAACTGGGCGACTATCTTTGGGAGAAAAAATTCGACGTGGCCCACTCCTTTTCGGGTATGGACCTAAACTATCTTTATCTCCTTTCCTTTTTCGTTCCTCTGCCCGCGTTGATTTCCAACCGGGGCACCGCGGCCCCCCTCGATGTATTCAACAGCATTAAATACCGGTCGCGTCGCGTTTCCCGTATCATCGCCATCTCCGAGTCGGTCAAGGAACAAATGGCCCGAAGCGGCGGAATAAACAGGGACAAGATTGAGGTGATCCATTCCGGGGTGGACCTGGCCGAGTTCGATCCGGGTCTGGATGGGGCCGAGGTCCGCCATGAACTGGGGCTGCCTCGGGAGGTTCCCGTCATCGGGGCCATTGGTTCGTTTCGCTTCAAACCCGGACATTTGAAGGGCGGGATGGAACTTCTGGCGGCGGCGGGACGGATACTCGAGCGTCATCCGGAAACCAGGTTTCTGATCGTGGGCTCGGTGGATCGGAAATTGTTCGATCGCGCTGCCGATCCATCCGTTGCCGATAGTTTCGTATTCGCCGGCTTCAGGGAGGACGTCTCGAGAATGATGGCCGCTTGTGACGTCATCGTTTCTCCCTCCATCAAGATCGAGGGGCTGGCCGGGGTACTGCGGGAGGCCCTCGCCATGGAAAAGCCCGTGGTGGCGACCGATCTCGGGGGAAACCGCGAGCTGGTGGTCCCGGACAAAACCGGGCTCATGGTCCCGCCCGGCGATAGCGAGGCCCTGGCCGAGGCCTTAATCACTCTCATCGAGAATCCGGACCAAGGCGCGTCAATGGCCAAGGCGGGAAGGAAAATAATCGAGCGGGAGTTTTCCCTGGATGACCGAGTCGATCGCGTCGAGCGTCTTTATTACGCGGCCCTCATGAATCGGCCGCTCGCGAAAAAAGTCGGCTCCTTTAAGGGCTCGATACGCGTCGGGACCAAATCTCTTTTTCTTCGGGGTCCGGATAGACGCCATCTGGCCATGAAATAATTCCATCGGCAATGCCAAAGACGCCCGGACGGTTAGCAAACCGGCCGGGCGTCGCGTTTCCATCAGTCCCTAGCCGTTGGCGCCAGCCTACGGAAAGAATGGGGGTTAATTCCCTTTGGGCTTTGGTCCGAAATTTTACAGACCGCCACGAGACCTACATCCCAAGTTGTTCAAAATGGGGGAAGTTCGCTATTTGAATACCCAACACCAAACGTGATATCTGTACATATTGCCGAGCGAATTTTTTTATGATTTGCCGTGACATTCGTTCTCCCCGATCTTTATTATTCAGTAAAGGGAAGCACGGCTGACGGGCGCGACCTTCAATGGAAGACAAAGACCTTGTACATAAGGCCCTCGAGGGCGACGAGGAGGCCAGGGAGATTATCTTCACCGCCCACGTGGACATGGTCCACCGCGTCTGCGCGGGCTTCGCCAGGGGAGACGCTCAAACGGCAAAGGACTTGACCCACGCCGTTTTTCTCAAGGTATATGGAGGGCCGGAATCTTTCGGGCCGCCCTACAAGCTTCGGCAATGGATAGCGAGCATCGCGAGAAACGCGGGACTGGATCACATAAAGGCAATAAACGCGGAATACGACGCCATGAATCAATACAATCACATACCCCATGGGCGGCCGCTCACGCCGGAGGAGGAACTGCTGGGCAGAGAATGCGGTGAAATGGTCCAACAAACCCTGGAGATGGAAAAGAACCGATCGACAAGGGAAACCGTAACCATGTTTTACGAGCGAGGTCTGGCGGTGGCTGACATAGCCCGGGCGCAGCAAGTATCCGCCAGCGTCGTCACCAGCCGCCTCGAGCGCTTTCGAGGACGCCTCCGCAAAAACCTGGCTCGTCTCGCCCTGGAGGACCCAAAATGAATACCTGCCCCATTACCGAGGATTTTCTCGACCGATGCCTCGCGGGCCTGCTCTCCCAAAAGGAGATCGATGAGGGCCGCGAGCACCTGGCGAGCCAGTGTTCCGATTGTGACGGGTTCTTCGAGTCCATGGGCGAGGAGTCCCAGGAAAATCTTATCGCCCTCTTCCTGGCCAGGCCATCGTCAACCCCGGACGTCCCTCCCCCTCCCCTCTCGGACGAGGAAAAAGAGCGGATGTGGAAAGACATCGCGGCCGATACCAGGGGCCGTCAAGAAAAGAGAAAGCCCGAGCGGCTCTTGTATTTAAACAATCTTTCCAGGCCATTGGCCCTGGCGGCCGGCGTCATACTGGTCGTCGCGGCGGTCTTCATGGCCGGGCGCCTCGTCCCGCCCCGGCAGGACCAATACATAAAAGGCGGGGCGGGCGCCTATGAGGGAGATATTTTTCTCCAGTTCATCGTCTCGGAGCGGGGCGGCTCGCCGGACGGCCTGGCCGCCTTCAAGCGGGGCGTGAACCGGGGCGTGTATGGCAAAGGCGGTTACATCCTGTTCCGCTACGAGATCGACCGGCCGCTCTGGGTTTATCTCATCCATCTGGACCAGGAGGGCGCGGCCAGGCTTCTCTATCCCGCCGATCGAGACGAGGACCGGCTTCGGGCGGCGGGCGTATATGACGTCAACAAGGGCGAGGAGGTCCTGGCCCTCCCTCTCGAGGGCATGGACGGTCTCCAGACCTTCTGCGCGGTCGGACAAAAGGAGCGGGCGGCGGAGGGCGGCGAGCTTCCGGGCTCCGTCGCCGAGCGGGTGACGAGGCTGGCGAACGAGTCCGGGTCGCGGCCCGGCCGGGTACGCGAGAGCGGCATGGATTGTTTTCAGATCAAGGTGGAGTAAATCATGACAAAAGCCCGAGTCTTCATTGCGCTTTCATCGTTGTTTATGGCCCTGGTTTTTTCCGGCGCGGGCAGGGGAGACGAACCCTCGGGTCTCGAGGTCTCCCGCGAGCGCATGGAGGAGGCCTATACTCCCAAGCGCCTGGCCCTGGTGGTGGGTATCGACGACTTCGAGGACCATAGGTGGCGGAGCCTGCATTACGCGGCCAAGGACGCCGAGGACGTGGCCTCGGCCCTGTCCGACCCCGAGGTGGGCTACTTCGACCGGGTCATCAAGCTGGTGGACCCCTGGGAGACACGAAAAGACGCCGTCATGACCGCCCTTCGCCAGTTGGACAACGAGAACATGAGCACCGAGGACCTGGTCTTCGTCTACATATCCACCCACGGCACCCTGGGCCGCGACGAGAACGGCGACCTCAAGCAATACCTGGTGGCCTACGACACCCGGTTCGACGCGGTCCCCCAAACCGGCATAGACCTGGGCGAGCTGACCCGCGCCTTTAACGGCCTCACCAGCCGCCGCAAGGTCCTGGTCCTGGCCTCGTGCCACTCGGGCATGGGAAAAAGCGAGCTGCCCGACGACATCATGTCCGAGCTCGATCACCTCAAGTCCGACTTCTTCGTCAAACCCATCGAGTACGCCAGCGAGGCCATGATCGTCATCGGAGTGTGCTCCTGGGGCGAGACCGCCCGCGAGGACCCGGGCCTTCAAAACGACGTGTACACCCACTTCTTCCTCCAGGGCATGAAAACCTACGACCGCAACGAGGACGGCGCCGTGTCCATATCCGAGGCCCACGACTTCGCCCAGCGCCAGACCTACTACTTCACCAACGGACAACAACGCCCCTTCGCCCGAAGCGACGTCCTCGGGACCGACCCGATTATTCTGTCCGGAAAAGTGAACGGGAAGGGAAAACCGGTAATTTTCAGCTATAGCGAGGGCCTGGCCGGGTCCAGGCTTTACCTGAACGGCGCGGAAAAGGGTCCGCTTCCCGACGGCTACGCGCTCGAGCCCGGCTGGAACCGGGTGCGGGCGGTTTACGAGGAGTCGGGCCGCGAGCGCGTCTCGGGCCGCATATACGTCCGGGAAGGAGAGCGCCTTGATCTGGATAGGGTGGTCCAGGCCCGTTCCGAGCCTCCCCTAGGGGTGGTGGCCGGATACAGGTCGCTGGCCTCGTCCGATCTCCAGGAGGACGTGATGCCCAACGCCGGGTTCATAGGCGCGGCCTATAAATTCGGGGCCTTTCCCTTCGCCAATACGGCGCTTCGCCTCGAGGCGACCTACGGCCAGACCCAGTGGGACGCAAATATCGAAGGCGGAGACGCGGCCGACGTCACCGCCGACGCCTTCACGGCCAACGCCGCCCTCCTTTTCGAGCGCGGCTGGCCTGGCGCCGCGCTTTTCGCCGGGCCAATGGTTGGCGGAATTTCTCTCCATAAAAGGGTGGATAATGGGGGCCGGGAAAACACGAACGACTCCTTTACCGCCTACCCCGGAGCCATGGCGGGCGCGAATTTTAAGCTCGGGCGCGACGCCCGCCTCGAGGTAAGCGACAGGCTTTCATACAACTATTTCAACGTCGACGACGAGGGAGCCTCGACCCTCTCTAACGAGATCGCCATAACCGTGTTCTTCGAGCCGGCCGCCGCGGCCAGGCTCTTGAGATAGCTTTGTCAGGAATAGTCGCCTGAATTGCTTCTAATAGGGGATCATAAAATATTTTCAGCGGGAAGCAATCTGGGCTAACTTTAAAGGTTCTACGTAATTTAGTGTGGGTGAATTGACCGCCCCCGTTCTCTTTGTCAGAGTAGTTTTAGCAAAAAGCACCAAAACAAGGAGGACGAGATGGCGGTCAAAAAGGATTATATCGATATTATGGTCAACATTCCAGGTTTTTCCGTTCATCGGGTCAGCACTCATACTTGGGAGGGAGATGAATTCCCCAGCCTGATGATCGAGCTTTCGCGCGATCGCAACGTTTACAAGTGCAGATGCGGCAGGGAGTTCAGCGCGTATTACGACTGCGACGAACGTTGCGTCCGTGATCTTTCCTACGGCGTCTTCAAGCGGAGTTACCTTTTTTTCTATCAGGTCCGCGTTGATTGCCCCGACCGCGGAGTGGTCACCGAGAGCCTCGAGTGGACGCTTCCCCGGGTCGAGTACTCGAAACGTCTTGCCGCCGAGGTGGCTTTGGCCTGCGAGGAGATTCGTAGCCTTAAGGCCGTTGCCGAGCAGTACGGCCTCCACGAGAAGACGGTCAAGGCCATAGACAAGGCCGCGCTGGATGAGCGAGTGCCCGATCCGTCCGAGGCTTCTCCCACCGTCATCGGCGTGGACGAGTTTTCCATCCGCCGCCGCCATCGCTACGCCACGGCCGTGATCGACTTCAAGAGCGGTGAAATCCCCTACATCGGCCTGGACCGGACCAAGGAGAGCCTGTCCTTTTTTTACGAGGCCCTGGGGCCGGAAAAGTGCGAGAAGATCGAGGCGGTGGCCATGGACATGTGGAAGCCTTATGAGGAGGCCACTCGCGAGCATTGCCCTAACGCCGCGATAGTTTACGATCCCTTCCACGTCATTTCGGCTTACGGACGCGAGGTGGTGGACAAGGTCCGGGTCCAGGAATTCAGGATGGCCCGAGGCGAACGCAAGGAAGCCATCAAGGGCAGCCGCTACCTGCTTCTTAAAAACGCCTCGAACCTTGACGTGGAAAGGGGCGAGCACGTTCGGTTGTCCTCGCCGACATGAAGGGCGACTTCTCCATCGGCCCCGCTGCCGGCTTTCAACTGACGAACATGGAGAGCACCAGGGACCTGGGCATTGAATAGAGTTGCCAGGATGTCCTTGAAAGCCGATTCCCCCGAAAGGCCGAGCTGGCCAAGATAGGTGAACGCACCGCAGAAAAGCTCCTGCCCTCTGGCGTTGTGTAGTCCGGAGTCCCCCCCCAAAAGCATGTCAAGGTAGCGGATACTCTCGTCTTTCTCCTTGACAAAACGGGCAAGGAACAGAAGGATGTCCACCACGTCCGAGACATCCTTTTGCCTTGGCTTCTTGGTTACACTGCCACCAACGAAAATCCATAGAGGCTTTTCGATGAGGAAACGCCTGAGTACATTGTTCTTGTCTTGATATAGTCTCTGCTGCTGATAAAAGGCCAGAAGGCAGGCGGTAAGATAACGGCGGCGATGTTCCTTGATCCGGTCATCTTCCAGGTTAAGGATGCGGTATTCCTTGCCGTAGCCGTCGCCGTAAAAGTACTTATAGGAGTAGTCGAACACGATGCACTTGGCATACTCGTGGGCCAGGTCTTTATTTCCGCTGGCCTTCATGGCCTGGCCGAAGGTTGCGGAGTACTCGAACGAGAATCCCTTCTCGCAGAGGCGGTTCCTCATTTGCATCCAGTGTCCAACTTCGGACCCGCTCGACCCACGGTGCCCTTCATCGACCAGGACCAGGTTATTCCCCTCGAAGGCGTCGATGGCTATAGTCTTGTCGCCGGTGGTCTCACGTAGCTTATGAATATCGATGATCTCGATCCGCTTGCCCGTAAAAAGCCCGCCCGCGTCCTTTTCAAAAAGCGCGGCGTCCATTCCCGAAAGCCAGAACTCGTCCTGGTGCTGAAGGCTGAGGCCCTCGTTCGGGGTAAGCAGAATGATCCGGTTAAGATCGCTCTGTTTTCCGTGAAGCTTCAGGTAGTGCTCATATTGGAGGATGTTGATGTGCATGAGCAACGTCTTGCCCGACCCGGTCGCACTCCAGAATGCCAGTTTCTTAAGATCTTCGACCTTGTAGGGCTTGATCTGCGCATCCGTCGGTAGCCCCGTGGCAAAGAGTTGGCCGAGGGCCTTCTGCTGGAAGGTCTCGCCATTATTGAACCTATCCACATAGGCGTTGAGGTCATCAAGGAGCTTTTCCGGGTTCCGGAAAAAGCGGTCGAGATATATCTCGGTGAAAAGCAGACAGAGGTACTGGAAGTATTTCAAGTTGAGATTATGTCCTTCGGCGTTGCGTTTCTCGGTGATCATCTTCCAGTGGCGAACAATGTTCTCGTCATAAGCCAACAGAAGATCGTCCGGCAAGTCCGGTCTTTCAAAAGTCAGCTTAAGACATTGATGATAACGAGAGATGCCGTCCTCGCCGAATCCCTCAAAGGCCGGGTCCCGCAAGTGCTTGGCCAGGTCATCGAAGGTGGCCACGCCGAAAAGGTCAAGCAGCCAGCTAACCAGCACCAGCCGGTGTTCGAACTTGACCTTGCTAGCTTTTGCATTCTTCTTAGCCATTAAGTTCTATCCTACGCAGTGAGAGCCTTCAGTTTTTCAAACCATTCGCCGAAGTGTGTGCATTTAGAAAGAATGGTTGGCAAGCCAATTTCCTGAACCACCAATGGACCGGCCGAAGCCTTCATCCATTCATATTCTGGGATTTCTTTAATGATTCGTTTCGAAGGAGCGCTCTCGGCACCGTCGTCGATCAATTCTGGTGTATCGGACTGAGATGCAATTTCTACAAGACGCTGTATGGCAATATTGTGCTCAAAATACTGAACATCCAGTTTCGTCGGGTCTGAAAATATCAATGCCTCGAACTCATGAAGCTGAATGTAGGGAACGAATCGCGGATGATCAATATCTTCTCCCAAGGCCTTTTCCAATGTAGCAACTCGTTCGTAGGGGTCCACCTTTTTGGCGGCATCTTCATACCCAGGGAAATCGTTGGGTAACGGCATGGATTGGGTCTCCCCTCTGTGCCAACGTAGATGAGACACTTCCCCTATGTTAAATTACTGTAGGGCGGGGGAGGTATTAGGATGTATAGAGAGATGGATGAAGACAGGAAGAAGGCAGGGATTGTTGGGGAGACGGAGGGAGCCCGTAGGGCGACCGGAGTCTCCCCAACCGGGACGGCCGAGCCGGAGGACACTCCTGCCAAGCGGCCCGAGCGGGTGGGGGCGCCGATCATTCTTCCCGAGCCGGAGGTCCCGGAAAAGCCCGCCCGGCGGCGCTTCACCGCGGCTTACAAGCTCGCAATCCTCGGGAAGGCCGACGCCTGCTCGGGGCATGGCGAGGTCGGCGCCCTGCTGCGCCGGGAGGGCCTTTATTCGTCGCACCTGACGGCCTGGCGCAAGCAGCGGGACGAGGGGGCCTTGAAAGCGCTTTCGCCCGTAAAGCGGGGCCGCAAGCCCAAGGCCAAAAACCCGCTGGCCGATGAAGTGGCCCGCCTCGAGCGCGAGAACCGGAAGCTCCAAAAGCGGCTCGAACAGGCCGAGATGATAATCGACTTCCAAAAAAAAGTTGCCGATCTGCTGGGGATACCCCTGGCCAAGCCGCCCGGCGAAGAGAGCGAATGATGGAATCGGCAAGCACGGCCGCTCCCCGGGTCGGCGCCAAGGCCGCCTGCGAGGCCCTGGGCCTGTCGCGAGCAACGTTTAATCGTCGCGCTAAAATTCCCTTCGGGCCTCCGCCGCCGAGGCGCGCGGCCAAGCCGGCAAGGTCGTTGAGCGAGGACGAGCGGCGCCGGGTGCTGGACGAACTCCACTCCGAGCGCTTTGCCGACAAGGCCCCCCGCGAGGTCTGGGCAACGCTCCTGGACGAGGGGACATGGCTGTGCTCGGTCCGCACCATGTACCGCGTCCTCGACTCGGAAAAGGAAGTCCGGGAGCGGCGCAACCAACTCCGGCGTCCCCGATACAAAAAACCCGAGTTGCTGGCCGAGGCCCCCAACCAGGTCTGGTCCTGGGACGTCACCAAACTCAAGGGACCGGCCAAATGGACCTGCTACCAACTCTACGTGATCATGGACATCTTCAGCCGCTGCGTGGTGGGATGGATGATCGCCGGACGCGAAAGCGCGGAGCTGGCCCGCCGCCTGATCGGGGACAGCATCCGAAAACAGGGGATCGAGCCGGGACAACTCACCATCCACGCCGACCGGGGGAGTTCGATGAAATCAAAGCCGGTGGCCTTCTTGATGGCCGACCTGGGCGTGACCAAGAGCCACTCGCGGCCCCACGTGTCCGACGACAACCCCTACTCGGAAAGCCAGTTCAAGACCATGAAGTACCGGCCCGAGTTCCCGAGCCGGTTCGGCTCCATCGAGGACGCCAGGGCCTTTTGCGTGAAGTTTTTCGATTGGTACAACCGCGAGCATCGGCACACCGGGATCGGCCTGATGACGCCCGAGATGGTCCATTACGGAATGGCGAGCGAGATCGTGGCCGCCAGGCAAAAAACGCTCGACCACGCCTATGAAAAAAAACCGGAGCGCTTCGTGAAAAGACCGCCGACGGCGCCGGAGTTGCCCGGCAAAGCGTGGATCAACCCACCGGAGAAACCGGAGGAAACAAACAGTTTGCCACACTAAATTCAGGAAAGGCGTGTCTCATTTTGCTTGACACATTCCGAAGGGCGTGCTCAAGGTGAATCCCGAGGAAGCCAAGATAGTCCAGACCATTTATGAAACCTACAGCAAGCTTCGCTCCTTCAGGATGACGGCCAAGGCGGTCAACGAGATGGGATACAGGACCAAGGCCTACCATTCCAGGCGCGGGAATCATCACGGCAACAAGAAATTCAACAAGAACGCGATCGCGCACATCCTCCAGAGCACGGCTTACCTCGGAAAGGTATCTCACAACGGCGACATATTCGAGGGCAGGCACGAGGCAATAATCGATGAGAAACTGTGGCAGAACGTGAACGAACACATCGCGGCCAACAAGGTGGTCCGCCGGAAGCCGAGGCCCCAGAAGATGCATACCTTCCTGCTGGAAAGCATTGTGAGATGCGGATGGTGTGGAGGCCAGCTTACTCCGAGCTACTCCGGTGGAAGGAGCAGGCACTACTACTATTACATCTGCACCGGCCTGAACAGAGGGGCCGACGAGTGCAAGATGAAGCGGGTAAGCGCCCCGGCCTTAGAGGATGCGATAGCCGGAAGGCTTATCGAGATGGGCAAGGACCAGGACCTCCTGAACGAAATCCTAGACGAGGCGAATTGCAATTCCCGGAAGGAGGTCAAGATACTCCAGGAGCGAAAAGACCTGCAGAGGCGGGCCCTGGCCCCGATAGAACAGGAGATCAAGAACATTGTGAAGTTCATCTCCCAGGGGAAAAACATGGCCTCCCTGGGCGCGGAACTCGAGCGCCTGGAGATTCGGAAGAAGGAAATAGAAGGGGAAATCGAGAAGATCGACCTGGAATTCCGGGAGTTGAAAAACAGAACCATCGACGCGGAGATTATAAGCGAGGGCCTGGAGTTTTTCGAACAGGCATGGGAGGTAGCCGATCCGAAGCAGAAGAAGGACCTCATGAGACTGTACGTCCACAAAATCATCTGGACGCCGGAGAAAATAAAAATGGGCCTCTATACAAGGCCCGTGTCTGAAATATCGATTAAATCCAGCAATGTCAACCACGATGGGCAAATTGCAGTGGATCGTATTAACTGGCTCCCCGGAAGCAACTCTCTTCATAACGTTCTATTTTGGAGAAAATTTCAAAAAATGTAGGCGCCGATGGGAGTTACACGCGAGTGGGGAAAGAAAGCCGGTGAGAAATAATTTAACGAAGGTTTCCCAACTAAAAGACTAATTGAAGGGGTAAAGGAAATGCCGGAGGTCCATTTCTCCAGGAAAGATTTCGGCGACTCCTTCGTAACTCGTGGCCGCGACCCATTATCGAACCGAACCGTGTACGTCCCCGCGTCCAGCGCCCCCGCCGCGGACAGCTTGAGAGTGTCGCCCTCCTCGAGCTCGTCGGCCCAGGTGTCGCCGTCGCCCAGGCTGATCTCGCCGAGGGCGCTCTCGGCCAGGAGCCGGAGCCGCGCCGCGTCGAACTCGGGCGTCGCCGAGTCGCCTTCGCCGGGACCGCAGAGCACGGTGTCGCCGCTCATGACGGTAGTCACGCCGTCGCAGAGGCCGTCGCCGTCGGTATCGGGACTCAGTGGATTGGTGTAGAAGTAGCCCGAGTTCAGGTACTCCTCGAGGTTGGTCCTCCCGTCGCCGTCGGGGTCATCGGCCGCGTCGTCCACCAGCGGGTCCAGCCCGGCGATGACCTCCCAATAATCGTCGATCCCGTCCCCATCCGAGTCGGCCAACCTCGGGTCCGTCCCCAGCCTCGCCTCGATAATCGCCGCCATCCCGTCCCCGTCATAATCCGCCACCGCCTCATCGCACTCCACCACCACCGGATCGAACCCAAGGCTATCGGCATACTCCACCTCCCACCCGTCCGTGAAGCCGTCAAAGTCAGAATCGGCGGAAAGAACAGAGGCAAGTTTTCAAAGAACGTAGTTAAATCTATATCGACAACCAAAGCATAGGTCATCCCCGGGAAACGATTCTCTATGACCTGCTCGCTATGCTCGCCCATATAGCTGAGCTATATGGGTTACTTATATTTTAGCCCTTTTGTGGGTTTCCTGTTACAAAGCATTAATCCTCGTGCTCGGGATACAGCAGTGCTCTCAGTTTATTTTGAATTTCCCTCTCTTCTCCCTCGCTTGACGTGAAAGGACGGTCATAGGCTTTGACGAACACTACTCCAGAAGCTTCCACTCTGGTTTCCAGCCAACTAGCGTTAAGCACGTCTTCTTTCTTCTTGCCCGTAATCTCCCAATATTTATCGCCAAACCACATTACCGAACCCACTTCCTCGAGATATCTGTCGCGAAACGTTCTCCTTCCCGGATTCTGAGACGTGTCTATAATCATCTTGTCTAATGGGTATGGGAGCCCGTTATGTTTCATGGGCAGATGGTCATAACTGCGGCCAGCGCTATCGTACTGCAACGGGTCATGCGCGTTCTGCCAATATTCATAGTTTTCATCATAAACTCTTGCCTGGATAAAAGAATCGAAATCAAGAAAAGGCGCGATCCAGCCATATGATTGCCCAATCTCCTTTATACACTTTTCGATAAATACGAGAGAAAGGTTTTTATTACCTACATGGCCGTATTCTACTTTGATATTATCAAACTCGATGCCAAAGTGCTGGAGATTTCTTCTTTGGATAGACTTCATAATATTCGATAGCTTTATTCTATTCCCATTAATATTGCCCCTTTCGTCAGGATCAATAATGTCCTTATGCGATTCAATAAGCGTTTTCCAAATGGCCGTGGGTTTATAAAGCATATAAGGTAATACAATTTCAGCAGATAAATCCATTTAAGGGTACTCCTTTATATTGACATGGACATTGTATTTTTCTCCAAATTTAACCAAATAATCCGCATCGGATGATCCCCCCGGTTGTACTCTTAAATCCAATATCATATTGGCTGGATTATCGTTAACCGACCCTCTTCCAGAACCTAGCTGTCTAATATGGCCTTCCATTCCACTCTTCCAGCCTGATCCAGTTGTATCGACAGATTTAACGCTGACAAGATTATTCCCTTTCTGGAAGTCCACTAATGGGAAAGTGCCGCCGCCTTCTTTGCCTATATGGTGCCAATCACTATAATCCGTCTTGGCAAGAGCCTCCTCAATTTCTTTTCCACGCTGCAATGGGTCTTTGCTCCATACTCCTTTGGCCTTTTTGGCTATATCAACTGCCTCATCAGCATGACTTGCAACGTCGTCACCATACCTTGTGACACCGGAAATGAAAAGTCCAGCTTTTCTTACACCCGCGCCAGACGCGGCAGCTATTCCAACGCAACTCGTCGCCCGCCAGTACCATTGGAGTTCCGTAACATTTATTGCATCGTAGCCGCTGGTGCATTCGAATACATCGCGCACATCGTTGACACCCGGGACAAACGCCGTTGACAAGTCTGCAAACGTCTTTAATTCTTTTACAACTTCCTTGACGGAAACGGTCCCGCCAGATAGACTGCTATTCTCAGCCCACTGAGTATATCCAGGGCCGCCATATTGCATCCCATTCGAGTCCTGAAAGGTTATTGGATTATTATGAGCGTACTCGTATTGATTAATAAGTCCTGGTATCGGGTCCGTACTAACGAACCTTCCTAAATCCGGGTCATACCAGCGAGCGCCCAGCTTATAAAGGCCGACGTCATTATCTTGTCGGCGGCCGACGAAGCCGTGGGTGATGGAGGAGTTGGCGATGGTGAGGGGGTGGGAGGGCGAGCCGGCGAAGTCGGCGCCGAAGGGGAGATAGGCGCGGCGCCAGACGGTCTCGCCGTCGGAGTTGGTGGCGACCACCGGGGAGTGGAGACCGTAGTGGAGGTAGAGCCGCCGGGAGATATTGACCGAGGCGGCGCCCGAGTCGAGGAGGCTCGAGCCCGAGTCGTCCACCACGTCAATATCGAAATTTCCCGAGGCCTCGTCCCCGAGGTCGCCCGTGTCCACAAATATATAAGTCGCGCCCTCGGACACGGCCACCTCGATGGCGTAAACCGAGCCCGACCCATTATCGAAGCGCACCGTGTACGTCCCCGCGTCCAGCGCCCCCGCCACGGCCAGCTTGAGGGTGTCGCCCTCCTCGAGCTCGTCCGCCCAGGTGTCGCCGTCCCCGAGGGTCAGCTCGCCGATGGCGCTCTCGGCCAGGAGCCTAAGCCGCGCCGCGTCCAGCTCGGGCGTCGCCGAGTCTCCCTCCCCCGGCCCGCAAAGCTGGGTCGCTCCGTCCATGACGGAGGTCACGCCGTCGCACAGCCCGTCGCCGTCGGTGTCCGGATTGAATGGGTTGGTATAGAAATACCCCGAGTTCAGGTACTCCTCGAGGTTGGTCCTCCCGTCCCCGTCGGGGTCCTCGGCCGCGTCGCCCACCAGCGGGTCCAGCCCGGCCACGACCTCCCAATAATCGTCGATCCCGTCCCCATCCGAGTCGGCCAACAGCGGGTTGGTCCCCAGCCTCGCCTCGATAATGGCCGCCATCCCGTCCCCGTCATAATCCGCCACCGCCGTATCGCACTCCACCACCACCGGATCGAACCCCAAGCTATCCGCGTACTCCACCTCCCACCCGTCCGTGAAGCCGTCAAAGTCGGAATCGGCGGAAGTAATAATGACAAGTTTTCAAAGAGCGGAGTTACATCTATATCGACAACTAAAGTGTACAATGCCCGTCTTCGGGTTGCCTATTCACAGCCGATAACACTGGCCCTGTATTTATCAAGATATTTAACGTTTGCTTTCTCTAAAGCATCTTCAAGACATTCTATTCCATTTTTTATTTTATAGTCCACTTCATCTTTTGTAATTGGAATTAACCAATAAAAAGAAACGGCATCATTGTTATTCTTTAATATTTCAAAGCCTGGACCGTCAAGATAAGGCAATGAAATAAGGCCATATTCACAATTGGAATCAGGCAACCATCCTCTTCCAAAATTAACGGTATGCCATAGACCAAGACTACTATCAGTTGCGTGAAAATGTACTACTACGGTTAATAGCTCTACGAGGCCTTCATTTCTTTCTGGTGAGTGTATATGTAATTCGATCTTTTCCCGATCTTGAAGTGTTGACATTCCACATGTTGCATATGTCCACATATCCCTTTTTATGGTTGGCCTAAACTCAAGGACGCTAAAAAATTGGGGCAGTTCATGAATTGGCCCTTTATTCCATTTTTTTATTGCTGCCGCATTATTCCAGTTGGTTTCGTAATGCTCTCTAATCAATTCTGTATTATGATATATCATAGTCCATGCTCTTCTTTCTTTTTCTTTGAATAATTGCTCATTTTGCCACCCTGTATATTAGAATCCTTCCTCTTTTGTGTTTGCATCCTTCCTCTGTCGTTGGCACTTTCTTTCCTCTCAGATTCATTCATCTGATAGCCAGGCTTTTCATCATTCGATAGGTCGCCTTCATAATATCTTTGCACTAAGGGCGGGTCGTGGTCAACAACTTCATCTGGCTCGGCCCCTAATTCTCTTCTATCACTCTGCTTAGGAGTATTTCCATAATGCTTTCGCCTGTTATATGCCTCAGTTGGCCCGTCACTTTCGTCAGTTTTTTCATCTACGCCTGGGCTTGGTTCAGGTGAAGGAGACTCGTAATTCGGGTCCACTGGCTCTGAAGGCGGAGCTATATCCTGGCTAGATTCACCAGCCGCATAAAGTTCAATGAGCAATTCAGCGGCGCCCACCAACGCGGATGAAACGCCAACCCCATAACCAAGCTGATAGCAAGCCCTCGTGGGGTCGCCTTCTTCTGGCATGTAATAAGTATAATACGCCAGATGTGCATTTTCCGTGGAACGCAATCTGCCGCCTGAAGCTTCATTAACGGCGTCCGCAGGGACCAGAAACAAAGCATGCGAATACGCGCCTAAACATTCACTATAACCTAAGGCGGCCTCCGCGACTTCTCCTTCCATTCCTGACGCGTCTTGGTACACGAACGGGTTGTTATAAGCGTAGGCGTACTGGTTGATGCCCCCGGCAACCGGATCGACGCTGACGAACCTCCCCAAATCCGGGTCGTACCAGCGGGCGCCGAGTTGATAGAGGCCGACGTCATTGTCGGAGCGGCGACCGACGAAGCCGTGGGTGATGGAGGAGTTGGTTATGGTGAGGGGGTGGGAGGGCGAGCCGGCGAAGTCGGAGCCGAAGGGGAGGTAGGCGCGGCGCCAGACGGTCTCGCCGTCGGAGTTGGTGGCGACCACCGGGGAGTGGAGACCGTAGTGGAGGTAGAGCCGCTGGGAGATATTGACCGAGGCGGCGCCCGAGTCGAGGAGGCTCGAGCCCGAGTCGTCCACCACGTCAATGTCGAAATTTCCCGAGGCGTCGTCCCCGAGGTCTCCCGTGTCCACAAATATATATGTCGCGCCCTCGGACACGTACGCCTCGATGGCGTAAACCGAGCCCGACCCATTATCGAACCGAACCGTGTACGTCCCCGCGTCCAGCGCCCCCGCCACGGACAGCTTAAGAGTGTCGCCCTCCTCGAGCTCGTCGGACCAGGTGTCGCCGTCGCCGAGGGTCAGCTCGCCGATGGCGCTCTCGGCCAGGAGCCGGAGCCGCGCCGCGTCCAGCTCGGGCGTCGCCGAGTCTCCCTCCCCCGGCCCGCAGAGCACGGTCTCACCGCTCATGACTGAGGTCACGCCGTCGCACAGCCCGTCGCCGTCGGTATCGGGATTCAGGGGATTGGTGTAGAAGTAGCCCGAGTTCAGGTATTCCTCGAGGTTGGTCCTCCCGTCGCCGTCGGGGTCCTCCAAGGAGTCTCCCACCAGCGGGTCCAGCCCGGCGATGACCTCCCAATAATCGTCGATCCCGTCCCCATCCGAGTCGGCCAACAGCGGGTCCGTCCCCAGCCTCGCCTCGATAATGGCCGCCATCCCGTCCCCGTCATAATCCGCCACCGCCTCATCGCACTCCACCACCACCGGATCGAACCCCAGGCTATCCGCGTACTCCACCTCCCACCCGTCCGTGAAGCCGTCAAAGTCGGAATCGGCGGAAGTAATAGAGGTTAGTTTTCAAAGAACGGAATTACATGCTACGTGTATTGCAAGATACTCCTAACCTACGAAACATTTATAAATATTATATTAGTATATTTTCTAGCTTCGATATATTCTTTAACTTTTTCGGTACAAAATATCCATCCAGGAAACTGCGCTATTCTGAATATATCATATGTTGTTGAGTAATTATGATCCAAAACCAAACCGCTTCTCTTTGGGATATAATAACGATAACCACAGGTAGAACATGTCTTTTCTAATTTTACATTCGATTTGGCTTCATCCAAAGGAAACCAGGAGTCAACCCACAATTCGCTTAATGTAGGACCTTCGTAAGGCAGATATATCCTTTTTTGGGTTCCTTCTCTTGTAGCCTTTGGCATCTTAAGGCGATTGTCTTGGAACATTTTAATTTCTTTAATATCAAAGCCGCTAAAATGCTTTTTAAGTTCAAGCGCAACGAATTGTTTGGACACCAACTCGAAGCTAATTCCACTCCAAATAAAGTCGCCTATTAAATCCGAACCCGGTTCCCATTCTATTATTAAAGGAGGTACTCTTATTTGACTCGATCTTGTACATTCAGGACATAGACCTTCACTTTTACTTGGCGTCCAAGTACCTCGTATTCCAAATTGCGCATAATTATAGTCTCTTGGAGATAGCATCTGATAAAAAGACATTTTTTCACCTCACTAATCATCAACGTATTGTATTCCTAATTCCTTGTTCACTTCTTCTCTAATCCTTAATACATCATCCGCAGTAGGTGTGCGTCCTAGGTCTTCAATTTTTTGTTTTGTTAATTCATTTACAAGACCACCACCTTTGCCTTTATGTATTCGATTATGCTCATCAATATCAATCTTCCTTCTATTGGGAAAACCTGGTTTTCCTCTTACGTTAGGATTGTTAGCAACGTCAGACGGTAAATGCTTATCCAATACCTCTTTCGGGGTCTGGTGATGCATATGCGTGCCTTTTGACACACCTTTACTCGCGTCGAGAATCTCATCAGCCGCGTCCACCGCGTTAAAGAGCTTTTTATTATTCCTCGACATTATATAATAAAACATGGCGCAATCGTCCAATGGTATTGGAGTCGATTCCGCCGTGGCCATGCCATGAGCCGCGATATCGTCCATGGGCAAGCCTATTTTTTCACCCGCAGCGTCAACGGCCATTCCCGGCCCAGTTATTGGTATGGTTGCTACTTGGAAAGAAGTGTCAGTGCCTTGTCTAAATTCTTCCATTCCTTTATCGGATATTGGATCGGCCCCTAATAATTCACCTCCGGCATCAACGCCCTCAATTGTTCCCCTTGCGATTATAACCGACAACCCTCCTACGGCGCCAGCGATGACAAAGCCCTGAACCACTGGGCCAATCCAGACCGGGATATTGCCATCCGCGTCCTGGAAAACGAAAGGGTTGTTATGGCTATATGCGTACTGATTAAGAAGTCCCGGAACGGGGTCTCTACTCACGAACCTCCCCAGGTCCGGGTCGTACCAGCGGGCGCCGAGTTGGTAGAGGCCGACGTCATTGTCGGAGCGGCGGCCTACGAAGCCGTGGGTGATGGAGGAGTTGGTTATGGTGAGGGGGTGGGAGGGCGAGCCGGCGAAGTCGGAGCCGAAGGGGAGGTAGGCGCGGCGCCAGACGGTCTCGCCGTCGGAGTTGGTGGCGACCACCGGGGAGTGGAGACCGTAGTGGAGGTAGAGCCGCTGGGAGATATTGACCGAGGCGGCGCCCGAGTCGAGGAGGCTCGAGCCCGAGTCGTCCACCACGTCAATGTCGAAATTTCCCGAGGCGTCGTCCCCGAGGTCTCCCGTGTCTATAAAAATATAAGTCGCGCCCTCGGACACGGCCACCTCGATGGCGTAAACCGAGCCCGACCCATTATCGAAGCGCACCGTGTACGTCCCCGCGTCCAGCGCCTTCGCCACGGACAGCTTGAGAGTGTCGCCCTCCTCGAGCTCGTCGGACCAGGTGTCGCCGTCGCCGAGGGTCAGCTCGCCGATGGCGCTCTCGGCCAGGAGCCGTAGCCGCGCCGCGTCCAGCTCGGGCGTCGCCGAGTCGCCCTCCCCCGGCCCGCAAAGCTGGGTCGCTCCGTCCATGACGGAGGTCACGCCGTCGCACAGCCCGTCGCCGTCGGTGTCCGGATTGAATGGGTTGGTATAGAAATACCCCGAGTTCAGGTACTCCTCGAGGTTGGTCCTCCCGTCCCCGTCGGGGTCCTCGGCCGCGTCGCCCACCAGCGGGTCCAGCCCGGCCACGACCTCCCAATAATCGTCGATCCCGTCCCCATCCGAGTCGGCCAACAGCGGGTTGGTCCCCAGCCTCGCCTCGATAATGGCCGCCATCCCGTCCCCGTCGAAATCCGCCACCGCCGTATCGCACTCCACCACCACCGGATCGAACCCAAGGCTATCCGCGTACTCCACCTCCCACCCGTCCGTGAAGCCGTCAAAGTCGGAATCGGCGGAAGTAATAATGACAAGTTTTCAAAGAACGTAGTTACATCATTATCGACAACCTAAGCAGAGGTCATCCTTTGGAAACGATTCTCTATGACCTGCTCGCTATGCTCGCCCACATAGCGGAGCTATGTGTAAACATGAAAGCGGGCTGTCCTCCAAGACGGTTTGAGGTATAACCGTAAACCAAGGGGTTGCAATGCAGGGCCCCAAATAAATGAAGGGAGGTACAGCCCAATGACAACTTATCTCGGATTGGACGTGCATTCAAGGAGGACGGTGTTCGTGGCCCAGGAGGAGGACGGAAAAATAATCGCCCGGGGGGACGTGGCTACCGACCGCGCCGGCTTCGAGGAACTTCTCGGCCGGCTCGGAGGCGAGCTCGGGATCAAGACCGGCCTGGAGAGCGGGGCCCAGTCCTTTTGGGTCAGCGAGCAACTCTCCGAGCTGGGGTTTCACCCTTACGTGATCAACGCCGCCGAAGTGCGGGCCAAGTCGCTCCGCCCCAACCAGAAGAGCGACGGCCGCGACGCCCTCGAGATTTGCGACGGTCTGCGCCGCGATCTTTACGTCAGCCGCGTCTACGTGCCCGGCCGGTCCGTTCGCCGCCTGCGGTCCCTGCTCGGCCGCCGCCGTTTTTTCATCCGCCAAATGACGTCCCAGGTCAACTCGGCCAAGGCCCTTTTGCGGGGCGAGGGAGTTCGAGTGTCTTTCCGCCTGAACACCGCCTCAGGCTGGAAGCGGGCGCTGGAGTCCTGCCCGGACTCCTTCCAGCGCGACCTTTTGCGGATGCACTTTCGGACCTGGCGTCAGGTCTCGGAGGAAGTCGCTCGCTTGAACAAGAAAATCGAAAAGGAGGCGGGCGCCCATTTCGCCGATGCTTATCCCCTGCTCCAGACCGTCCCCGGCGTGGGTCCGGTGACGGCGGCGACCTTTCTTTCCGTTATCGCCGACGCCGGGCGGTTCGAGCGGAGCGGCCAGGCGGTAAGCTACCTTGGACTCTGTCCGTCCAGTTGGGACAGCGGCGACCGGGTGGTCCACGGCCGTATCACCAAGCGCGGGTCCTCGGAGGCCCGCTCGATGCTGGTGGAGGCGGCCCATCACGCGGGCCGTCCCACTCACCCCCTCAACCCGTATTTCGCCCGGGTGGCGGCGAGGCAGGGTTACAAGAAGGCGGTGGTCTGCGTGGCCCAGCGGCTTTGCCGCGTCATGTGGAGAATGATGTTGGACGGCGAGGAATTCGACGCGGGCAAGCTCAACGTGACGCCCACGAGCAAGGTCAAGACGAGGAAGTATTACTGGAAGATCAAGGAGGCCGTTTGACTCGTTGAGGTCGCGTCCGTGACTTGGCCGGCTTGAGGGCGGGCCAGGAGGCGCGAGAATCCGTGTCACTCCAAAATAGTTTTCGGCGACTCCTTGGTAACCCGTGGCCGCGAAGGCCTTCTATGTGTATGGAGCAACGCCGGGACACCGAACGTATTCGTGAGGCTTACGACCTCTTGACCTCGAATAGATGGTTGGAGGGAGGCACGGACCGGGGGGCGCTTTTTCATCTTTCCGTCATGGGATTGACCCGAAACAATCCCGCCCTCCGTCCCTCGCCCGCTCGGTCCTCCGGTCATGATTCTTTCGGGTAAAGGAGGGTAGACGGAAAGAAGAAAAAGCTTTGGCAACTGGAGGATGAGACCGTCCAGGGTTGACAATTTGCTTTCATAGATGGGTTACCTGTTGTTATGAGTAACACGTCACTTGTTACTTTTCATTATTTTATCTATATATATTTCTGCGGTTATACCAGATGGTTTCCCTTTAGTTCCAAAGCGCAATTCTTCAATAATCTGTTCCAACTTTTCAGTTGGGCCAATTTCATTTAGCAGAACCATTAGGTGCATCAATCTTTGAAACTTCGTTAAGCCTGGAGATCTACCCGAAATCCATAGATCTCTTAATGCGCTGTTACTGGAATATTTTTGCAGCTCTGGAATAATATAATGCCCAGTGCTTGTAAGAATTTCCTCATCGAGACCGGCAAGGTTTGAATTGTCATTGATTGTCCACCATGTATCCTTAGGCTGGGGCAATATATGTCCTATACGTTGACGAAAGTGACAATCTTCAATCTTTGGACGTTTAATTGGTTCATTATAAAATTGAAAGAGTATTTGTGATGATATCCCAATATTAATCGTAAATATGACTTCATGCTTAGTACTTTTTGTGCTTTTTTGAAAGTTAATGAGTCTCCATATATCATCTTTAAAAAGCAAGTAAGTATTGCCATAACGTTTATAACCATGTGCCGATAATAATGGCTTGATCTGCCCCCTCACTAATCTGTTAAATTCAGATGAAGCTTCCATTTTGATAAATCTCCTTAATAAGGGTCTATACCTACAATTTATTGACCATTCCTTGCTTTGAATACCACGTCGATTATTTACTTATTATAAGATATCGGAAAAATCTTATCGAAAGCTTTGTCATTTTATTCAGGTAACTATTTAAAATTAATGCCGACTAGTAATGATTGCCTCGCAATAACTATTACGCAAATATTATATTCAATATTATTGAAATTTCGTAACACTCTAATTGTCCCGCACGATATTGACAATATATTCTTTAAAAATATCAAGCCATTTATCTTTTGCTCTCTGCGAAGGTTTATAAGGTGAATTTCCCGTTTTAGTCTCAATTCCACCCAGTACCTCACCGTCTTTGCTGACCTCAATGTCTATACGACGTTTTCCAAACCAAGTTTTTTTCGTCACCTCTTTTTCGACTTCATACCCATTTTTCTCAATTAATTCAGCTATCTCGTCACGAAAAGCGTCTCCTTTTGCTTTATTTTTTGATAATTGAGAAGCTTTAGATGATCTCCCCGCATTTGCGGCTGCCATTTCCTCACCGGCGACAGCTTTGGCCCCAAGGCCCATAGCCCCTAGTTCAGCTATACTGCCAAAAAGCTGAATGTCGTTTTTACACGCGAAGCTCCCGCCGATTCCATAAGCCCAATACTCAGCTGACCCTTGTTCTGATGCCTCGGCCATGGCCCACCAATCCTCATGGGCGGTACCGGTGAAAAAGTCATGAGTATCTTCCCATGCCAAGATTTCCGACTCCGTGCCCTCTATGTAATACATTGCGGTATCAAGTCCCGGCACCTTTACAACCTCATTGATTTTTATCCATGGGCTGAGGGCTTGTTTGACGACTCCGGTGGTAAATTGTTCGAAAAACAAACCGGAAGCATCATGATAAACGAACGGATTGTTATTGGCGTAAGAGTACTGGTTCAGAAGGCCAGACACCGGGTCTGTGCTCACGAACCTCCCCAGGTCCGGGTCGTACCACCTTGCTCCCAACTGGTAGAGGCCGACGTCGTTGTCTTGTCGGCGGCCGACGAAGCCGTGGGTGATGGAGGAGTTGGCGATGGTGAGGGGGTGGGAGGGCGAGCCGGCGAAGTCGGCGCCGAAGGGGAGGTAGGCGCGGCGCCAGACGGTCTCGCCGTCGGAGTTGGTGGCGACCACCGGGGAGTGGAGCCCGTAGTGGAGGTAGAGGCGCTGGGAGATATTGACCGAGGCGGCGCCCGAGTCGAGGAGGCTCGAGCCCGAGTCGTCAACCACGTCAATGTCGTATGAGCCGGAGCCGGCGTCGTCCCCGAGGTCTCCCGTGTCTATAAATATATAAGTCGCGCCCTCGGACACGGCCACCTCGATGGCGTAAACCGAGCCCGACCCATTATCGAACCGAACCGTGTACGTCCCCGCGTCCAGCGCCCCCGCCACGGACAGCTTGAGAGTGTCGCCCTCCTCGAGCTCGTCGGACCAGGTGTCGCCGTCGCCGAGGGTCAACTCGCCGATGGCGCTCTCGGCCAGGAGCCGAAGCCGCGCCGCGTCCAGCTCGGGCGTCGCCGAGTCGCCCTCCCCCGGCCCGCAGAGCACGGTCTCGCCGCTCATGGCGGAGGTCACGCCGTCGCACAGCCCGTCGCCGTCGGTATCGGGATTCAGGGGATTGGTGTAGAAGTAGCCCGAGTTCTGGTATTCCTCGAGATTGGTCCTGCCGTCCCCGTCGGGGTCCTCCAAGGAGTCTCCCACCAGCGGGTCCAGCCCGGCGATGACCTCCCAATAATCGTCGATCCCGTCCCCATCCGAGTCGGCCAACAGCGGGTTGGTCCCCAGCCTCGCCTCGATAATGGCCGCCATCCCGTCGCCGTCATAATCCGCCACCGCCTCATTGCAATTTACCACCTCCGGGTCGAAGCCAAGGGTGTTGGAGTACTCGACCTCCCACCCGTCCGTGAAGCCGTCAAAGTCGGAATCGATGGAAAGAACAGAGGCAAGTTTTCAAAGATCAAATGATCGCGAGCTTTTAATCTAAGGCCTACAAATATTTAATCCCTTTATGTCCTATCGCGCTTCCTTCCTCAACGGGTGTGAAACGAAAGTTGGTTAGCTTGTACTTTTTCGCGCAATCTATAAGAGCATCCGTACAAAAGAACTTAAGATACGATAAATTGGTAGTGAAAAGGTTTTTACCGTCCCAACTGTCAGGCTTGAATATATAAGGGCATATTTTTGAGTGCTGCAATGTATATGTTTTAGTAATATCGTACAACAATCGTCCACAGCTTTCACAATAGCGAGCATCAAGAAATCCACTGGCGAGTAAGTCAAGCTCGGCGCCACAGAGTTTTTCTCCATCCACCCAATAGTACTTTGGAGGCTTTGTCCCCTCAAGCTTTTTTGGATAAGGCTTTTGGAGTTTAACCCTGTGAAGGGGGATTTCTCCAATGTTTTCTTTCGACCATGCTGCGACGACTTTTTCTGAGATAATTAATAACATTTGGCTTCCGCAACCTAAAACATCAGCCCACTTGGTACCCTTATCCGGCTCAAAAATAACGGAGATATCACCTGAAGGATAGAATCTCCGGCCTCCGCATTTTTCGCAGGGGGGCAACATGGTAATTCCTTTCGTTATTTCCGATATCCAGGGGAAGCCTCTTGTATCAAAGGAGTTATCTGAAATGGAGTAAAATTTAATCATAACGGTGCCTACTGAAAATTTGGATTATTTCTTAAATTATGCATGAAATTTAATACTTCTTTATCAGAAGCTGTTGGGTTACTATCGAAGAATTTTCTCCATTCTTTGTTAAAGTCTCTGCTCCATTTTAGATGGTTATTATCTCCTTCTACCCATCGGCCATATTGCGCCTCGTTTATATCATTAATGCCTAATTTATTAAATCTATCTTCAAATTCCACCGGCAAGTCATGGTGGGCATGTGGCTTTTTTAAATGTGAGGGCGGGTCACCTAAGTTTTTACGTAGAATTTTTCTTGCCTTTGTCCCCCTGGCCTTGTTTGCGGCTCTTGCCGCCTTCGCCGCCTTGCTTGTTTTACTAGCCGCGCCACTTAATGCTTTCCCTGATTTGCCAATGCTCTTCGGGCCGCCGGTCGCGCTGAGCGCAATGTTGGCCGCTAACTCCGAGCCGATTAACGCTTGCTCGTCAGGATCGCTTGCCAGGAAGGCATTATACTGGTTTACTGCCCCGTAGTACAACACCTCGGGCTCATCAAGATATAAATAAGCCCCATAACCAATAGTCTCACCCGTGCCATACAGGGTATCGACTGGATGCCGGGCCATGGTATAGACGCCTTCACCCGTCGAGTAAAACGTCCTTAGCACTCCATGAGCTCCGGCGCTGATACAAGCGGTGGTCTCATTCGAGTTTACCGCGTCCGCGTACGTCCAAAGAGCGCCGTATATTCCGCTCACGAACTCCGACTCCCGGCCGTCTCCGTCATAATATCGGAATGGATTATTGTTCGCGTAGGCGTACTGGTTGATGCCCCCGGCAACTGGATCGACGCTGACGAACCTTCCCAGGTCGGGGTCGTACCAGCGGGCGCCGAGTTGGTAGAGGCCGACGTCGTTGTCGGAGCGGCGGCCTACGAAGCCGTGGGTGATGGAGGAGTTGGCGATGGTGAGGGGGTGGGAGGGCGAGCCGGCGAAGTCGGCGCCGAAGGGGAGGTAGGCGCGGCGCCAGACGGTCTCGCCGTCGGAGTTGGTGGCGACCACCGGGGAGTGGAGACCATAGTGGAGGTAGAGGCGCTGGGAGATATTGACCGAGGCGGCGCCCGAGTCGAGGAGGCTCGAGCCCGAGTCGTCAACCACGTCAATGTCGTATGAGCCGGAGCCGGCGTCGTCCCCGAGGTCGCCCGTGTCCACAAAAATATAAGTCGCGCCCTCGGACACGGCCACCTCGATGGCGTAAACCGCGCCCGACCCATTATCGAAGCGCACCGTGTACGTCCCCGCGTCCAGCGCCCCCGCAACGGCCAGCTTGAGAGTGTCGCCCTCCTCGAGCTCGTCATCTTGGGTGGCCCACTCTTTCGGAACGAATGAGTGGGTGAGCGGAGCGGACGGGCTTAGCGCCTCGAGGCATGTTGAAGCTTTCGGCTCCAACTACATGCAGCTAAATCTCAAATTGAATTTTCAAAGAACCGTGCGTAGCTTATATATACCTGTCTCGCGTTGCGAGAGCCACACGGAAGCATGCTATACCGTATGGCCAACCCGCCGCACTCGCTAAATATCACATTGTTTCATCATCAATTATCGTGAAAACATCCTTTGCTTTTCCATCTGGGCAACCATATATGTAACACCATGATATATCATTATCAGAATACTCTTCATCATCTCCATCAATAACTTCAGGGTATTCAAAAGCGACACAAATAGTGTATATATCATTGTTTTTTGGAGAAATTACCGGGATTAATTCACCTTCGTTATCATAAGAGATTGCATCGGGGTACTGATCTGTATCGTAAAGGACAATTTCTTGATTGCATTTATTACATGAAGCGACCACTAATGGTCGGTTATTCTTTTTAACGGAAAAATAATTATTCTTGCAGATACATTTGACTTGATAAGCAACAAAGTACTCATTTGTCGGTACAGGAAGTATTGAAGCAAAACAACCTATTGGTGTAACGAAGCCCTTTAAATGATCTGGACATCTCATGCTTTATTCCTTTCGTGATATATTAATATTCTAACATCAATGAGTTTATTGCGTTTGGATCCGCTTCATTCATTCTTTTCCAATTTTGTAATTCTCTATTCAATTCACTTACATTGTCAAGTTTATAATTAGAGATATAGTTGGTATTATAACGATTTCCTTCCAATGTGTATGCAGCATCGGGATGAACCCTCTTGCCATTAAGTGCATTCACTTTATTTCCGGCGGCATCAAATTGACGCTTGTTTTTATTAATGTTCGTAGCTCCTTTCGATTCTGCCCAGTTTAATTCATTTTCGATCGCATTATTATGTTTTACGTTGCCAGGACCATGTTCTTTGCCCCATTTTGTGCCACTTACAGAGGATTTATCCGCCGCTTTTACCGCGTCATCGCCAACTTCCTCCGCGGCCTCCAATACGGCCTTGCCCGCGCCCTCGGCCGCGTCGTCGGCCGACCCTTTTAATAATCCTTTTACTCCGTTTATTGATCCCTTGACTCCATTATAAAACCCTCGAGGGTTTTTTGCGATCTTATAGCCGGTGGCGGTAAAACTTAAGCCGGCGCAAACGTCCCCTGGGATATTGACGACGTCCCAAGCATCTCGTATTCCATTGTAAGCGTCATCAGCCGCTGCTTCAGAAGGAATCGCTCCAACTCCATCCAGACCTCCTACTATAGCGAGAGGAACTCCAACTCCAATACCGCCGGCGGCGTAAATTATCAAAGCCGCCATTGCCATAGGATCGCGACCATCGCCGTCCTGATAGACGAATGGATTATTATTCGCGTATGCGTATTGATTGAGATCCTGGAAAACCGGATCGGTGCTCACGAACCGCCCCAGGTCCGGGTCGTACCAGCGGGCGCCGAGTTGGTAGAGGCCGACGTCGTTGTCGGAGCGGCGGCCGACGAAGCCGTGGGTGATGGAGGAGTTGGCGATGGTGAGGGGGTGGGAGGGCGAGCCGGAGAAGTCGGCGCCGAAGGGGAGATAGGCGCGGCGCCAGACGGTCTCGCCGTCGGAGTTGGTGGCGACCACCGGGGAGTGGAGCCCGTAATGGAGGTAGAGCCGCTGGGAGATATTGACCGAGGCGGCGCCCGAGTCGAGGAGGCTCGAGCCCGAGTCGTCAACCACGTCAATGTCGTATGAGCCGGAGCCGGCGTCGTCCCCGAGGTCGCCCGTGTCTATAAAAATATAAGTCGCGCCCTCGGACACGGCCACCTCGATGGCGTAAACCGCGCCCGACCCATTATCGAACCGCACCGTGTACGTCCCCGCGTCCAGCGCCCCCGCCACGGACAGCTTGAGAGTGTCGCCCTCCTCGAGCTCGTCGGACCAGGTATCGCCGTCGCCGAGGGTCAGCTCGCCGATGGCGCTCTCGGCCAGGAGCCGTAGCCGCGCCGCGTCCAGCTCGGGCGTCGCCGAGTCGCCCTCCCCCGGCCCGCAAAGCTGGGTCGCTCCGTCCATGACGGAGGTCACGCCGTCGCACAGCCCGTCGCCGTCGGTGTCCGGATTGAATGGGTTGGTATAGAAATACCCCGAGTTCAGGTATTCCTCGAGATTGGTCCTCCCGTCCCCGTCGGGGTCATCGGCCGCGTCGTCCACCAGCGGGTCCAGCCCGGCGATGACCTCCCAATAATCGTCGATCCCGTCCCCATCCGAGTCGGCCAACAGCGGGTTGGTCCCCAGCCTCGCCTCGATAATGGCCGCCATCCCGTCCCCGTCATAATCCGCCACCGCCGTATCGCACTCCACCACCACCGGATCGAACCCAAGGCTATCCGCGTACTCCACCTCCCACCCGTCCGTGAAGCCGTCAAAGTCGGAATCAATGGAGACGGGGTTGGCTTGGGATTGGCAGTAGGCATAATTCAACGGTTCGCTAACAGTAACGTCTGGATCGCACTCATCAACGTTCACGATACCGTCAGAATCCGTATCGACCGTTCCTCCATCAGCGTCGGATATTGGGTTAAGGCCGTGTTCATACTCCCACTTGTCAGGCATGTCGTCCAAGTCGCTGTCGCCCGTATATGGGCAGGAATCCAGAACGTAATATTCCATGCCGTCGGGGAGACCGTCGTCGTCGCTGTCAGATAAGGTTGGAATTACAATAATGCCCTCATACATTTGAGCGTCAACTTCTTCCGAATCGAGCATGTAATCCTCATCAGTGTCGGGATTGTATGGAGACGAGAGAAAAACAATTATTTCAGTTTGATTGGAAATTCCGTCGCCATCGGGGTCATCGTTATTGTCCACCACCAATGGATCAGTCCCGTATTCCACCTCAATTCCGTCTCGTAAGCCATCGCCGTCAGTGTCGGGATTTTCCAGTCCATTTGGAATAGTGCCCATCTGATATTCAGTAAGGTTCCATAAGCCGTCGCCATCGGCGTCGGAGTCCCAGTCCGTGGAGTCGTCCGGGTCAAAACTATATTGGACCTCCCACCAGTCAGGCATGCCGTCCATGTCGGAGTCGACCATGTCTGGCCTTGTGTTATATATATCGTGTTCGTCAATATTGCATAACCCGTCCTGGTCGAGGTCCGGACAACCGGCGCCGCCGGCGCCGTCGGCGGCATTATTGGGGTCGAGTCCGAATAATGCCTCGTAGTCGTCATCCATGCCGTCGCCGTCGGTGTCGGCCAAGCTCAGTGAGGACCCCGCGTACATTTCCTCGATTACCATGAGGGTGGAGCCGAATAATTCGCCCACGTCCAATTTCGAGTAGAACACGTAATAATTATCCGACGGGTCCTTTTCCACCCAGGCCACGTGCAGGTATTCCTTGTCGGGGCTGGGCTTGATCCTGGCCAGGACGGCGTCGTTAGCGGGGTTGGATATAAGTATGGGAGGTCTCCAGTGGGTCGAGTTGGTAGGCGCGTCCTTATAATAATCGTTCCTTACCATTTCGTTCGAGTAAAGGATTACCGATTTGGTCTGGCCCGAGCCCACGGGCGTCTCGACCACGGACTTCCATACCGCGTGTTTCCTCTCCCCGCTGGTTTCGGCCACGAAGGCCGCGGGTTTTTCCGGCTGCTTGATAAAATCCGGGAAGTGGGAGACGTCCTGAGGATAGGGCTTACCCCCCTCATAAACGTATTCTATCCAGTCGCGATAAATAACGTCGTATTTAACGGTGTCCCCGGCCTGGAGGCCGCCGGTGAAGAAGATGCCGTCTTGATAGTTGTATACTTTATAGGGACTCAAGTCGGCGACGCTGGAGTCGATATGGTCGTCGTCCCACCAATAAGTATAGAGATTTCCATCCCCATTGGAGGACCACACGCTCCAATCACGGGAGCCGGTTGCAAAGGCGACGCCGGGCGGATAAGTGTCTTTTTTGTCGATATTATTTGCAAGATAATTGTATTCGGACCAATTAATAAATGGAGGGCTGGATCCATTATGATATCCCATTTGTTGGATGACCGACATTTTATCGGAATCGTTTTTCTTTGCGGCTAAAAGATATGCCTGGTTATATCCAGGTATTATCTGTATCGCCAGGGTTGGAGAGAATAGATCGTAATGGGACCAGCAATACTTATACCTCCAAGCCGGGTATCCTCCGGAAGGACCCCATTCACATACATTAACTCTTTTTTGTGAGGTAGAATCGTTAATATATGGGAAGGCGAGAAAATATTGGCCAATAGTGTGGTCGTAAAATACGCTTAAAAAATCATCATCCGACAATAGCCAATCGCCGATTGTAGATTCGGTCTCAGGGGCGTAATACGTTGCGCCATCTGTAATAAACAGCGATTTTAACCATCGGCTTGAACCGCTTTCATAGGAGTAGAAAAGCACTAAAGTGCTGCCGTCATATCCGGGCGCGATATCCGCTAGAAACGCCCCTTCCACCGTTCTATGTACGGTTTCACTAACCGCAGCCATTGGCCAAGACAGCCCGGCGGCGTCGTAGTAATCGTCGCCGGAGTTGGTGGGGTCGTGGCCGATATTCAGTTCGATCCCGTCGGGGTCTCCTCCGCCGTCGGTGTCGAAGTTGACGGGGCTGGTGGGGGTGTTTCCGTACAGTTCCTGGTAGTCGGACAGTCCGTCGTGGTCGGTGTCGGCCAGGGTGGGGTTGAGATCGCACTCGTCGGCGTCGCCGATGCACACGTTGACGTAGGGGTGGTAGGCGGTGTCGCCGTCGAAGGAGGTATCGCCGTCAAAGGAGATTTCCTGGAGGTCGGTAAGGCCGTCGCCGTCGGTGTCGGTTGAGCCCGGGTTCGTGCCGAACCTGAACTCCCAGATATTGGAGATGGAGTCCGAGTCGGGGTCGGCGGTCAGGTCATCGTCCACCGTGGGATGGAGGTACTTGAGTTCCCAGTAGTCGCCGAGGGAGTCGCCGTCGGAGTCGCTCGAGAGGGGATCGAGGGCGTCGTCGTCGCAGCTATTGCCGCACTTGTGGTAGGGCTCGAGGAACATGGCGCAGCATTCCTCGATGTTGGTCACTCCGTCGTGGTCGGGGTCGGCCTCGGCGTCGTTGGTGAGCGGGTCGAGGGTGTCTCCGGCGTCGACCTCCCACTTGTCGTCCATGCCGTCGTGGTCCGTGTCCTTGTGGTAGGGGTTGGTCCCGGCCAGGTACTCGCCGAGATTGTCAAGCCCGTCGGAATCGTAGTCCGAGGCCGCGTCATCGGTCAGCGGGTAAGAGTTCCAGATAAGCTCCCATCCGTCGGGCAAGCCGTCTCCGTCGGTGTCGGCCAGGCAGGGGCTGGTCTCGGTGTCGCCGTCCAGGGCCCCGTCCTGGTCGAAGTCCTCGAGGCCGTCGGGCACGCCGTCGCCGTCCGAGTCCTGATTAGTGGGCGACGTGGTGCATCCCACTCCGACGGTATACCCGTATAGCGCCTGGGTTTCGAGATAATCGCTTAGTCCGTCGATATCGGAGTCCGCGCTCCTGGGGTTGGTGAGCAGCGAGTATTCCTGGAGGTTGGTGAGGGTGTCCCCGTCCAGGTCGGCGGCCGAGTCGTCCGTCAGGGGATCGAGGCCGTAGAGGATTTCCCAGTCGTCGTCCATGCCGTCGGAGTCGGTGTCGTCGAGTCCGGGATGGGTATGGTGGAGGTACTCGGAGCGGTCGGTCAACTCGTCGTTGTCCGCGCAAAAGGAGCAGGTGTTGGCCTCGAGCGGGTCCAGGTTATGCTCGACCTCCCACCCATCGGGCAGTCCGTCGCCGTCGGTGTCCATGTCGTAGGGGTCGGTCTCGCCCGAGTCCACCACGTAATCGTTGTCCTTGTCCTCGCCGGCGGAGTCTCCATTAACCAGCCCGTCGCCGTCCATGTCATCGAACACGTATATGGGAGGTATGCCATATTCCACCAATTCCAACTCGTCGTATATGCCGTTGTCGTTCCTGTCGGTGTAGCCGTTGGGATCGGTCATATAGAAGTACTCGAGATCGTCGGTTAAGTCATCGCCGTCGGTGTCGGCGTTTCTCGGGTTTGACCCGAAGAGCAGTTCCTCGTAGTCGTCCAGCCCGTCGCCGTCGGTGTCGGCCAGGCACGGGTTGGTCTCGATATTCTGCCTGATTCCGTCCTGGTTTTTATCCTCGACCCCGTCGGGAATGCCGTCGTCGTCCGTGTCGGGGTCCATGGGATCGAGGCACAGGCTAATCACGGCCTCGAAATAGTCGGGGACATTATCGCCGTCCGTGTCGCGCTTGATGGGATTGCAGACGTAGGCGGTGACGGTCGAGCCGGTCATAAGTATCTCTTCACCGTCTTCCATGGTGTCGCCGTCCACGTCCGCGATAAGCGGGTTGAGATAGACGGTTATCGTGTCTCCCGGGCACCCGGCGGAAGCGTCGCATGAGGCCCCCTTGTAGAGCAGGAACTCCTGGAGGTTGGTGAGGCCGTCGGAGTCCCAGTCCGTGTCCCCGTCCTGGACATGGGGATTCAGGCCCCAGAAGACCTCCCACCCGTCGTCCATGCCGTCGCCGTCCGTGTCGGCTATACAGGGATTAGTCTCCGTATTGCCGTCAAGGACGCCGTCCAGGTCGATATCCTCGAGTCCATCGGGAATGCCGTCGCCGTCGCTGTCGGGATTCGTGGGCACGATGGTGCATCCCATTCCAATCGTCAAGCCGTAGAGGGCCGTGGTTTCCTGATAATCGCTCAGTCCGTCGGCGTCCGTGTCGGAGCAAATTGGGGAGGTTTCCCAGTTTGCCTCCTCGGCGTCAGTGAGAGTATCCCCGTCGGAGTTGGTGGTCGAGTCCCGCGGATCGATGCCCAAGGCGAGTTCTTCCAGGTCGGACATGCCGTCGTCGTCGCTGTCTGCGTCGTTGGGGTCCGTTCCGTTTTGCGCCTCGTAAAGGTTGTCCAACCCGTCACCGTCCGGATCGGCGATCGTCGAACTGGACAATATGGTCAAGGCGTCATTAGGATCGAGGGGGTCTAATGAATTGTTCTTCTCGAAGACGTCGTCCATGCCGTCGCCGTCACTGTCCGCCCGGCAGGGGTCGGTCTCGCCCTGGTCGAGCGCGCAATCGAGATCGGCGTCCTCGCCGTTGGAGCACAATAAAGTGGAACCGTCATAAACGGAGGTGTTTCCATCGCATAGGCCGTCCCCATCTGAGTCGGGATTGCTCGGGGAGGTGCAGTAATCGTGTTCTTCGCCGTCATTGAGTCCATCGGAGTCGCCGTCGGGGTTTAGCGGATCGGTCAAGGACGCGATTATTTCGTAATAGTCCGATAGAGTATCGTCGTCCGTGTCCTCGTCGCATGGGTCGGTTTCGCTCGAGTCCTTCACTCCGTCCTTGTCCACGTCCTCGCCGCCGGTCCCGCCGTCGATCAGGCCGTCGCCGTCGGTGTCTTGAATGATGGGGGACGTGCAGTAGCCTATCTCGACTCCGTCTTTCAACCCGTCCTGGTCGGAGTCATCCGAGTTGGGATCGGTATAATAATCCTCCTCCGTCGAGTTGATAACGCCGTCCTCGTCGGGGTCCTCATCACCGTCCGAAACGGAATCGTCGTCCGTATCGGGATCGTAGGGATCGTAGCCGTAAATGGCCTCCCACGCGTCGGATAGGCCGTCCGAGTCCGAGTCGGCCCCCTCGATAAAATTGAACGATATGAAATCGAACCCCTGGACGTCGGAGTCGGCCGAGTATACGGTCAAAACGTGTTCAACGCGAGGTAAAAGAATCTCCGCTCGATAATAGGTCGAGTTTTGAGAGTTGAATCTATCCACCAGGTCATCCCAGGAAATGGTGAAGCCTTTGTCCAAACCCTGGTAATGGAACAGGTGAGCGTCGATGGCCGCGTCCGTGTCTCCCTCGATCACTTCCTCGGCGCTGGAGAAGGCGATCCATTCAAGACCGGCGTCAATGGAAGCCGGAGACAACGTGTCTCCCGCCAAGCTTATAACCGGATTGGTAGTAATGGGATATCCCCAGGGTTCATAGGTCCGGTCGTCGGCGAGCCTGGTTGGTTGGAAGAGGTAGTAGTTGTATCCGGACGTTACCGTCTCACCTGAGAAATTATGGTTGGAAAGGATCAGCGCGCTTATATCGCCGTCGCTATCGGGAGAGGATACCCCGGCGGCTATTACCGTCTCTCCGGGAGAAGTGTTGGTTATCTGTTCAATATCATTATAGACCGTTGTATCTCCCTCGAGCCGTCTGAAGACGAAAAGCTCGGTGGACACCGAGTTTCCGTCGTTGGCGAACCCGTCCACGCCCTCGTAGTTCCCGTTGGAGCTGAAATATATAGACTGAAGCGAGTCGTTGGCGATAAAGGGATGGTCGTTATTTACGGAGCCGCTGGAGTCGGTCACCTGGTTTACTCCCACGCCGTAGTCGCCATAATAGAAGATTTCATAATTATTGTCCGCGTTGCCGACCGAGGCGTCCCAGTCCTCCGCCGAGACGAAAGCTACGTAGTCCGCGCCGCTGGTGGCGGACAATCGCGGATTGATGCCCTGCTGATGCAGAGTAGTCCCCAGGAGTATTGCCGTGCAGTCAAAATGATATGGTCCTCCAAAGTAACCGTGTCTGCACTTCATCAGTTCGTAGTGATCGAGAGTATCGCCGGCCAGGGAGTTCTCCGTCCAGAAGAAGAAACTATCCTCGTAAGTGAGCACGGCGTCATGGTTTTCTTCACTCCTGACGTCGCCGAAAAGGTCGCTGGTGGTTATCTGAAGGAGACCATCGGCCGCGTCCCAGAAATACAATTCTCCGCCGGGGGCGGTCTCCCCGTCCTCCAGGTCCTGACGCGACCAGAACACGGCCTGATCTCCGGCGTTGTTGGACGATATGCGTCGACCGACCAGGGATGAGACGTCGTCGCGGGCCACGGCAAAAGAGGTCAGGACGTCGGTGGAATAGCCGTCGATGGTCAAGTCCGCCCGGTAGACCTGGAAGACGTTATCAGTGGTCCCGTCCTGGGCCCAATAGAACATGTATTGGCCGTTCCCGGACATGGCCGGCGCAAGTATAGTCGATGAGGAAAGAGGCATGGAAAGATTCGAAAGGGGCTGAAGCTCATCGATAATTTCCACGCCTTTTCTGGGACCGAGAAGGTCGGTCCAGTGGTCCATTACTATCTTGACCTCGTCAATTTCGGAACTGGTCCTTACCGTCAATGAACCCGTCGAGTAGTCCGCCTCGATCGAGTCGCCGTAGGTGGGGGCGTCGATGATAATGGGGCCCACTCGTCCCTTCATCTCATATACCTTGACGCAGGTCGGGTCATCGTAAGTAAAAGAAGCCTGGAACACGCCATATCCATCGGATCCGTCGCTAAGTAGTTGCTCCGTCGAGTCGGAAGGAAGAACGATGGCCTTGCCAAAGGAATTCATCGGAGGCGGAGAGACCAAAAGCAGGTCCGATATCTCGCCGTCAATATTAAGCGTCGCGCCCGAGCCGGGACCGTAAGTGACGTCATAATAGTTTTCAGGGCGAGAGACAATCCAGAAATGATACTCCGTATCGAGCGGGATTCCTGAAGGGACGTTGATCTCGACCTTTTCGTTGTTCGTGACCACGACGTTGGGAATATCCATGGCGGGTTCGTCAAAAGGAGCGTGAAGCGAGTCGTCACACCAGAAAGTCTCATAAGGTAAACAGGTAAGGTTGAGTAAGGGCTCGCCGCTCTCCAACAAAAGGGTTGAGTGCGGGGCAACGGGCGTTGCCAGCAGCGTGTCCCCGCCCAGTCCCGTGCCGCTCGCCGGATATATCTTTTCAAGACCGGGGTACCCCGCGGCGGCCGAGCCGTCGCGCGCGATAAAATAATTGGTCAGTACGCCGCTGGAGGGGTTGCTTTCCGAATCGTAAAGAGTCTCATCCATCTCCAGTTTATAGGCGGCCGCGCCTTGCGAGTCTTCCAGTCCATACCACAATGTATCATTGTCAACGAGGCCTATATAGAGCTTGTCGCTATAGTTTGTCGGACAGTCCGTAGTGGTCGCCCAGGAAATACCGGATATAAAAGAGCCTGCGGACAAGGAAGTCCACGACCCGGAAAAACAGCCGTCAAAATTGAAAACCGGCGCGCCGCTGGTGAGACACGACTCGAAGTCCGAAACGGTCCGTCCGTAAAGCTCGAAATCCGAAACGGTCACGGTTCCGCCGGCGACGCACTCGTCGAAAAACACCACCAGCCGATGCTGGTTGTCCTCCATGGACCGATCGAGGACGTCCACGTTCTTGCCTAAATACATGACCTCCGTATAGGCGGGTCCCATGCCCTTGACGAAGTCGTTCTGGCTGGCCCCGCAGCCCACGATTACCACCGCTAAAAGACATATAATGGATAACGCCGCCGCTTTCATTATGCTTAACTTCATGGCTTCACTCCTTGTTTACCCGCCTATTGGCATATCGAACGCTCGGCGTTCTCGGGATCGAGAATCAAGAGGTGCTCGCTTAACGACTCGAATAACTCCCGGGGAATGCACTCGGATGAAGGCGAAGAGGAAAGGGAGCGCCTGGTCGAAACGGTGGACTCGGCCAGCGCCTCTTCGATCGGAGATAGGACCGTCTCTCCCGTCAGCTTTTCGAGGGCCTCGGAAGCCGCCGTCCGCACAAGGAGCGACGCGTCGGTTTTTATGGCCAACTCGAGAGGAGACTTGAACTCGATATAGCCGCTGGCTCCCAGGGAGCGCGCCGCCGAGGCTCGGACCACCGCGCTCTTATCCCGGAATAAGGCCTTGCGGAGAGGCTCGAGGGCGGCCAGCGCGGCCGTCCGGTCTTCCTCGGCCTTGCTAAGCTCGGCCAGGGCCGCCGCCGCCAGCGTTACGGTGGCAAGGTCGTGGTCCTTATGGCGAGACTCGAAAATATCCCTGACGACCTTTACGGACTCTTTCATCTGAGTCCGGTCTTTTGAAAAGGCGAGTCGCCTGATTTTCGATCGAAGATCGGTCTCGCCGACGGGAGATCGACGTATGCCCATTCTTGGTTCTTGACGATCGGTCGAAGTATTAATGTCTGAAATATTCATCTTCTCCGCCTGGGAAGAGACAGTTTGATTTGCCGTAATTGCCGGCCCGGCGTCCACTTCAGAATCGGTCCGATCCATGCTCTCGCCGCAGCCCGTGGAGGCCGTGATGAATATTAAAAACAGGAACGCCAACGTAAGTCCCATGGTCCTTTCCATTAAGATCCAGTTCCCGCAAGTCGTCTTTTTCATTTTATTTTCCTCGCTTTCCTTCAGGGCCGCGGTTAAAACTGGGCCACCATCTGGCCGTTGGCGTATACGTACAACTTGCGGCTGATCAGCCTGAAGTCGCTGTGTCGGAAGGTCTTCTCGCATAGCATGCTTCCGCCTGGATCGTAGAAGTAGGCCGTCACCTCCTCCTCGGTAACTTTTAAAAACTTGGCGCCGCCCGCCGTGTAAAAGATTTTGACCTTGCCGTCGTCGGCGTCAACCAGCCGGTCGAAAAGATCGAAGCCGTACTTGTGGGTGGGAGTCTGGATAACGTTGCCCCGCGAGTCGTGGACGTAGTCCCCGATGGTCGGGCCTTCGGTCCCCGTCACGGAGGAGAGACGGTTGAGTGAGTCGTAATTGTATGAATACGACTCGGATGAGCCGGGGTCCCATGTCAGGTTCTTCGAGGTCCTGTTGCCGCGCCGGTCGAAATCATAGGTAACGCGCAAAAAAGGCGACGAGAGGGTGCTGCCGGGGAAATATTGGGCTTCACTTAGCCTCTGCTCCTCATCGTATGTAGCGCTAATTTGAAATTTATTATTCACGCCGTAAGGACCAATCTTTGCCTTAAGAGGATTTAGGTAATTGTCAAAGCAATAATCGTTACCGTTGTAATGGCCGTATCTTTCATACCAATAAGAGGCATAGCCGCCTCCCCCGATCGTGACAATATCCGTTTTAATATTGTCGCGATTCACCGCTTCAGCCTTGGTCCGTATGGATATTTCCGTTATAACGCCCAGGCCATAGAACTGAAAGATATCCGTAACCACGTCGTTACCATAGGTCAGTCGCTTAAGCGACCCGTCCGGTTGATACTCGATGGACTCCATTATGTCGTCGGCGCCTTGTTTGGATATGGAGGTCACCCGGCCCAGGTTGTCGCGCGTAAGGCTGATGGACATTTCACCGTCGTAGTCGATCCAGGTTACCTCGCCGTAGCCGTTGTAAACGTATTTAATATCAAAGCCGGCCGTCGAATAGCCGGAGGAAGTCGGGAAGCCGTATGCAACGGAAACCTTGTCGAGGAGCGGAGCCAGGGCGTTATAGTAGTAGTCCGTGTCGTAGGATACTCCCTCGACGGCCCAGTTCCCGTCCTCCCCGGTTAAACTGCCCGATCCCTGGTCGTAGTAAAAATGATAATCGGGCTGGGCAGGACCCACCGCCAAAATTCGCGTCACCCGGTCGGCGTCGTCATATTCCATATTCACAACCGAGTTGTCCGAGGCCCTGATCTTCGTTATCCTGCCCCTGTTGTCGCGGGTGAATCTCCTCCGGCCCGATTCGGGACTATAAGTGCCGATAACGTTGCCCTTGGCGTCGTACTTGAATTCACGGTCGCCTATTCCCGCGCTGGACTCCTCGGATATGGAAAGAAGCTCACCCTTGGAGCCGTAAGTATATTGAAACTCCCGCGGAGTCGCGGTGGAGCCGTCAACGATTGGTCCCACGCGCTTGGTCATGTAAAGCTCGCCCGGACTCGGTCCCTGATAGGTCTCCTTATAAGTGGTAGTATAGGCGGCGGCCGTGCAAAAGTCCGATTCTCCCTTACAGCCGACCGTAATCTCCACCTCCAGGCCCGAGCCGACGGAGCCGTAGTCGTAGGTCACGTACCTGCCGAACTTTTCGCTTCCTCCCGTTTGGTCCGTCGAAAAAGCCGGACGGCCGAAGGCGTCAAGGGCGCTTGCCGTAGCCGACGTTTCGACAAATTGCTCATCGGTGAAATCCGTGGTTAAAGGAGACCAGGATAAGCGAGGAACCCCGCATACGTCGCGTTTTAAGACGCTCTTTATATATGTTGCCCCTTCATAGAGCGTCTCCGTTTTCCAAACCCGGCCCCAGCCGTCGAGATACTCGACGCTCTCGCGATTTCCGGTGACGCTTTTTCGCTTGTTCGTTACGTAATAGAGGTTTAAATCGTTGCCGCCGTCGGGTCCGTCAGTGGTGCTCGTGCCGCCCAGGTAGGAAATCTCCGTGTCCCATAGAGAGCCGGGACGATCTATGGAGGTTAGCCGGCCAAAATTGTCGTAGACGTAATTGTAGGTTAGAAGGCTGCCGCCGGCGTTCGGGACCTCCACCTTGGTCGCCTGGCCAAGGCCGTTATACTCCATGGTACCGGTCAAGGCCCCATTGTAAAGAGATACGTTCTGGGGACGACCCATGATATAGTTCGTGTACGTGTTCTGGACCCCGCCGTCGCCGGCGGCGTTGGTTACGTTCCCGCCGTCATCGTATTCGAGACTGAGGGCGCTCATGTCCACCACCGAGGCCTCGAGCAGGCCGTTCGTCATGTTCGTCCGATACGCGCCCACGTTGCCCGAGCCGCCGTTAAGGCTGGTGTCCACGTTCGTGGTGACGCCGATCATATAGGTGTCGCCGTTTACCTGGGCCTCGTGATCGAAGGCGTACTCGCTCGTCCTCGCGTAGCCGCCCATGGAGGACTCGACCTTGCCCGGAGAGTTGTACATGTTGAAGTCGCTCGCCTCCATCAGGTAGGTCAGCCCGTCGCGGGTCATTTCAACGCTCGAAATCGCCGGTACCGTGGGAATAGGATCGATGAAGGTTTGGGATATCCCATTCTCGTACCTGTTGTAAGGAGTGTAAAAAGGCTGGAAAGTAACGCCTCCAAATTTTCTCAATCCCAGTAAAAATGGAGAAGGTAAGCCCGTCCAGCCATACTCCACGTCGCCAAGGGAAAAACTCGATTCATCGTCCCTTACTCCAGATAAATGAAGGGCCTTGGGTAAATACAATCGCCAGACCGTCCCGTTTTCGGTAATGGATGAGGTGTCGTAATAATAGTATTCCTTTTTCAGGGAGTAGAAGTGGGAACTGATATCAGTCCCACCCGATGGATCGTATTGGCCGAAACATCGGTACATGTGAGGCCCGATAAATTTATCTATCTCGATGGTGGTCTGAAGTGTGCCCGCCTGATCGCCGCTTTCCACCTTGGTCATGGCGCTGAATACGTCTCGACGTGAGCCATAGTTTTTATCCGTTTCGACCCTGGTTGAGAGAGAGTACCACAAGTCTAACGGCGGAGTGCGCTCCCATGGTCCGTCTTCATCCTCGTTCCACATCCATGGAGTTTCTCCATGATCGACTTGAGGATTATAATCGATGGCGGTATAGGAGTAAAATATATCCGTGCCCCATGGGGTAATGATATGGCTAATGTAGTCTCCCGGACAGGTTAACGTGTAGTAAAATGGTTTTTCGGCTTGACGCGCGCAATTAACCCTTTCCGGGTCCGCGCCAGGGTCGATATCGCACGTGCAAAGTCCCGTGTCTCCTATTCCCAGGAAAGTATGCGACTCAAAATGCCAAAAGTCGGTGACGTCTTGGGAGTCGAGGGCGTCGGAAAGATCGTCTAATTCAATGGGCGCGGTATTGCCGGTTATTATGAAGGAATCCACCAGTTGATAGTCATTGGGGCCATAGAATTCACATGTATAACCGTTCGTAACGTGTGAACGATAAAACTCCTCGGGAACTTCATGGTAATGGTAGTGCCGGCTGTATAAATATTCCTCGCCACGCCGAACGTCAAGTCTTTCAAGCTTCCCAGCGGGACGATCCGTCCTATATCTCGAATCGGCCGCGCTCCAGTCGGCGATCTGCGTCGTCATGTCCGAGTAAATGAAATCGACCGTGTAGACGCCCGTTTTTCCCGTCATAGTCACTTTTACAGGCTTTCCCCAATGACCATAGGTGCTTACTGAATTCGAATACTCTATCGTCACATGAGAACCGTTGGGGTAATCGACCTCGGTCAAAGCCAGATCGCGGCCTGAATAATTGTATCCCCAATGAAAAGAGTCCCATGTATTCTCATATGTCTTCCGAGTGCCGTCGGGAAGGAAAAGCGTGGCCTCCACGTGGCGAAATGGGCCTTCTTCTTCTATGCCTTTTGCAAGCGCCTCGAGCCTCCAGTTATTGTCGGAAAAATATAATTCATGCCTGGCGTACATGTCAGGAAATGGGTACGGATCCGCCGAATTGTATACCTCCCAGTAATTGCCCCTCCAGGAACATCCAGTGCCAACGCAAGAACTGAAATAGTGAATTTCACCGTCCTGGGTATATAAATACGCCTGAAACAATAAATCGTTCGTTTGGTCAATGAAGTCTACTCCGGTATACACGAATACGATATGTTCATTAAGAACGTCCCACGCCAAGCCATATGGAGATGGAGAGTGTTTGCTGGTGTAATTCAAATACAGCTCCAAGCCGACGCGGTCCTGAAAAGCCAAATAGTCCGACCTTCTGAATATGGAAAACCCGTACCCTCCATCCGACCCGACGGTAACGTCGGCCATAACGAAAATCGGGACGGCCGTCAGGGTGTCTATGTATTCAAAACCGGATGGACTGTAATAATTTCGATAGGGAGAAATATAATTCAGTTGTAACTCCGCGGCGTCCGGCTTCATGGTCCCAGCCCCCATGGCCGTTACGCTCGGAATAAACAGTAACGCCAGCGCCGCCGTCAAGATAACCTTTACATTTACACGCTTCAATTTCATACCTCCCAGATATGCGCTTAAACTGATCCCTGACCTTCACGACACGAAAAGGCGCAGGGAGAACAAGCAAAGCTTTCCCCTTCGGTTAAACAACCGGGATAAAGTAAATGGATTTTCGATCTCATGCCCCAAATTAAAAGCCTCACGCCCGAAGACTCTCCCCAAGAGTCAAGACTGGACTTTTACCGCCGTAAATGAACTGGACGGCCCTTTTTCGTTCCTTATTGTTAATGGTGAGCATTCAGGAGGGCTTGTGTCGGTCTTGGTGCTGTTTTTCCCCCCACGCACTTATAACTTATATTTATATCACTTGATCGCGAATCGTAGCAAAATGTTGTAATCAAGTCAAGATAGAATATTTGAAAAGATTGTGCCAACCTAAATTATATTTACAATACAGCTAGATATAAAATTTTTTATAACCTCTATAAGAAGAAAAATAGAGAGTAAAGTTTTATAGAAACAACGTCATCATGCGTCATACGTCATCGGAAGGTCAAAGGCGCGCTAATAAACGGTTTTGACACAGCGAAGGGAGCCAAGCTCCTTGAGAATAATCTGAATTGGGTCCGCTCAACGACTGTTAAGTGCAGGAGGTTGTGTCATGATGGAATCAGAGAAGGATGAAGGTCAAAGGGACCGTGTTCCGGCCGTGCTTGACGGACACGGGGAAGGTGGGGCAGGAATGGCGGGTGGCCAAGATGGGACGAAGGCCGGGTCGGGTGAGGTGATATGCCTTGCGGGGCTGGACCCGGACGCGATCCTGGACGAGACGGCTCTGGCTGGCGCGCTGGGGGTATGCGTTCGGACCTTGCGGCGCATGGTGGTTAGGCACGAGTTGCCCCCGCCCTTTAAGGCGGCTGGACGTTCGAGGTGGTTCGCGGGCAGGGTCCTGGAGCACTTCAAACGGGCGGCGGAGCGCAAGGAAAAAGAGGCTGAACGGGCCGCCGCAAAAATTAGATCAATTTCCCCTTGATAAATGTATATACCTATGTCATGGTTTGGCAAGATGGCCAAGAAGGAAAGCAAGATGGGTCGCCCCTGGAAATCTCTTGAGAAGAGGTCCGAGATTGTGATCCTCCGCGTGACGCCCGGCGAGAAGCAGGTGCTCATCGAGGAATCGGATAAAAGCGGGGAAACCGTCTCCGAGGTTTTAATGCGCCCCTGGCGCAAGGAAGGAAGGTAGTACATGGCAACGGTTTTTCGGACCTTCAAGTCCAAAAGGAACCCGGCGACCGGGAAGCGCGTCCCGGTCCTGGACGCCAAGGGACGTCCGATCCCGCATGAGCGCTGGCGATTCGAGTATTGGAAACGGAGTAGGACAGGGTAACGGTATCTCCAGCGTCAAAGGCCAAGGTTTCGGAAGGCGTCTCAATTAGTTCTATATTAGGTTCGGAAAGTATAAAGGATAAAGCGATTTTCCGATATTCCTCCAGGCTCGGTTTTAACAGGGCAATCTCCAATTCATATTCACCCGGTTCCGCGTCGTTAATTGGTATCTCGAAAGTTACAATAAGGCCGTCAAGCGGGATCGAGACGTCCCTAGCCTCAGACCAAAAGGCAGTCCTTAATTCCAATGTTCCGGCAAATGAGGCCAGTCCAAGATTAGTGAGGTTTATTATCACGGGCTTGACGCCCAAATCGGACTCGCCGACTTCTCCGGTCATTATAACGTCCTCTTGAGCTTCTACCTCGAAATCCGCTATTAATACGGAAGACGCGTCCGGCCACATGGCTGCGGCCTCAACCCGGTAAAGCCCGGGGAGTAAATAATCGATAATCGATAGGGACGTGGTTTCGCCTGGTTCAAGTTCCGGGGACACGGAAAAACCGCTTATCATTACCGGGTCGCTTTGGTCTTCCATGGAATACAGGGCATAGCCGGTTGGAAATTCTCCGACGAACGCTCCGGCGTTCGTGATCGTTGAAGGAATATCAACCCAGCCCGCGAGATAGGAATAATCGGCGTTGAGAGTGAGAATACCCGCCTGAGGAACGACCGAAAAGGAGATAGTTTTCTCAATATCGCGAGTTGAGTACTCGAGCGTGTATTCGCCCGGAGCGAGGTCGTACGATAAAACTCCCGTCCAGCTATCTTGCGGCGCCAGGGCGTAGTCGATAGCGGTTGATTCGATTTGTACTCCTTCAATGGTCGAAAGCGCGTATTCCGCGACGTCTTCAACGTAAAAAGAGCCTTCATTGTCGATAAAGTAAATCAGGTTTACGGCGCCGACGGGATAGAGTTGGTCGGCGTCAACGAACAGGTCAACTTCCGCGTCATATTTAACCACGACGGACTCGGTGTTTTCATAATCGCCGGTAAAAATTACCTCTATTAAGGTATCCCTGGAAATTCCGACTTGCGTGACGCTAATAAGATTCTCTCCCGCGTCAAGGGAAATTGTCGCTTCGTTTATAAGCGCGCCATCCGAGGACGAAGCGGAGAACTTTACGTCATCGACGTCGGCGAACAATCCAACGCCTTCTCCGGCGTCATCCACGATAAAGACTAACAAGACCGTGGAACCCGCCAGCGAGGAGACGTTATAGGAACAGTTCATCTCCTCGGTCCTGAATAAGCCCTCGTCGGGATAGTATTCGACCTCGGCCGTCTGCTCGTCCAGATAACACGCCATAAAAGTGTCCATCCCGGTGTCAATAATCACGATGAAAGAGGCGAGAGGTTGCTGAGTCGTATAAAGAGCTTGCCATGCCCCGTAGATGTACGTGAGGTTTAAGTCCTCCATTCCCTCCGGGATGAATATTTCTTTATACATCCACGTTTGATAGGAGTCGGCGTAAAGCTCGGCGGAATAATTCCCCGACGAGGCCCAGTATTCGTTGAGAGCCACGTTCCGCGTATCGCTTACGTTCCAACCTGGAGGTGACTCTCCAGGGTCCCACTCGACTTCGAAATCTTCGATCATTTCCTTATAAATCTGGTAAGCCCAGAGTTCTAAATCGAGGTCGGCCCCTACTTGAGCGTAGTTGGTTAATTCTATTGAAACGTCGAAAGGATCGTCTCCAACTTGTGAAGGAGCGGTCAAGGAGCTAACCACCGTCGGCGACTCCGCGAGGAAAATATTGTCCATCGAGTCAAGCGGAGCGCCTGATTGAGAAACGGTCGCCTCAAGCAAGTAATAACCTTGCTCGATCGCCTGATAAGAGCCCAGCGCGTATGACGCTTCTCCATATGGAGCTAAAGAAATCGAGTCGATCTCTCCTTGAGCTACAATTGTTTCCTCGGGATCGATGATTTTCCATTCATACGCAAGGCCTTCCATCGTTAAGCCGTCGAGATTGGTAATGCCACCCTCGACGGTGAACGAGTCGCCGACCTTATACAACAAGTCGTTCGTTGAGATGTCCACCGCCACCGAAGCGTTTACGATCGTGAATGGATAAAGCTTCCGGTCCAACGTCTGGCCAAAGTCGTTCGACAACGTCGCGCGCCAGAAAAACTTGCCCGTCAAGCCCTCCGGATCGAGGTCCTCAGGAGGAATGGACCTGGCCAAGGAGAGGGGCGGATCGGAGTCATCCAGGAAGACGCGCGTCGTTTCACTCCAGAGGACCATGGTCATCGATTGTTCGTTCGAGCCGGGACCGGCGTTTTCGCTCGAGTACAACGTTATATCGTCAATGAACCAGCCTGGATAGTCATTGCCGTATTCGTCGATGGTATCGAAGTAAAACCTTATATAGACTTGCTCGCCGGAGTAAGCCGAAAGATCAATGCTTGCTTCACGCCATCCACCGCTGCTTCCTGAAGGGGCGCTTCCTATGCCGCCACGCAAAGGCGTCCAGCTACTTCCTCCATCGCTCGAGAGGTCCACCATGCAGAAATCATGGCCTTCTTCCGTTTCGAAGTACTCCCAAAAGCCCAGCGCCGGATACTGTTCCGAGCTTAGGTCGATAATTGGAGTTATCGCGGCTGAACTTATCCAACCTAAATCGTAATCCCCGGTTGCCTCATTTCCGAGCCAAAGACTGAATTCCGAATCGTGGGCGTTTAAATCGGTAACCGTCCAGTAGTCGTTCCCTTCATTGTAGGTTTGCGTGGACCAGCCTGACGTGACGTCCTCAAAGTCGGCGATCAAGGAGCCGGCGTTCCCAAGGTCCGCGCCAAGCACGAAAAGCCCGCCGGCGACGGGGTCACCATAATTGCAGTCGCCATAACAGACGTTTCCGGCAATTACAAGATCGGCCAGTCCGTCCACGTTGAGGTCGCCGACGCTTATGGAAGAAAATCCGCAGACGGGATAATCCCATAATCTGGTCCCGTTTTCCGGGTTGATGGCATAAGCCGTCTCGGTAAGCTCGTTATCCTGAAAAACTGCCTCAAGCTTGCCGTCACCGTCCAGATCGACCAAAGTCGGACTTGAGTTGATCGAATAGTCTCGATACCACCAACTGGTGCTTCCCTCGAGGGGCAGAGGTGGGCCGAACAATTGGCCGTCGGCTGAAAAGGTCAGGAAGGAAATGGGATCGTCTTCAGACAGAATGGCTATCTCCAGGGAGCCGTCGCCGTCAATATCGCCCACGGCGGGAGACATGCCTGAAAAGTAGCCTTTATATGGCGTGTTATCGGACGCGGTCCAGAGTTGGGTCCCGCTTGCGGCGTCGAGCACTATCAATCCGCCTAAATTTCTATAATCGGTATCCGTGTAGCTCCTTTGAAAGATTACTTCCATAGAGCCGTCGCTCTCCAGATCGGCGATCACGGGAGCGTTGTTGACGGCGCCGTACTCGACCAGAGTGGGATCGGCCGGGTCGATTCTCAAGTCGGGATAATAGCTCCACTTAATAGAGCCGTCAGCCTCGAAGGCGTGGATTCCACCCGTATCGATATAGGTCCAGTAAGGCAGTCCGCTCCAATCGAGCGCGTAATCGAAGCCGACGACGACCTCGAGTTCATCGTCGCCGTCAATGTCCGCGACGGCGGGACTGGAACTGCCGCCTATCGAGACGCTGTCTCCTGAAACAGCCTCGAGATAAGGATCGTAACCCGTCCAGATACGATTTCCGAGCCGGTCGAAAACAACGGGGCCCTGGCCGGGATAATATGCCGTTTGAGGCCAGGTGTATCCGGCGAAGCCTCCACCCTGGAGGATTATCTCCAAAACCCCGTCGCCGTTCAGGTCCGCCAACGCCGGGGAACTGAAAACGGGGCCAAGATCGTAGTCAACGTATCGCTCTACGCCGCAATCTCCGGGACCGGAGGCGGTGATCACGTAGAATCCGGGAGTGGAGGGGTCCGAGCAACCCACGACTATCTCTTTGATTCCATCGTCGTCCAGGTCGGCGACGGCGGGAGTCGAAAATGTCGTGACCAGCGACGCAACCGGATCGCCCTGGGTCGCGCTCCAGCTAACCTCGTCCTTGACCGTGAATATCCATAATTCGCCTTCGTCACCCGGATCGTTTCCCGAGTTCACGAATATTATCTCCGGTTTGCCGTCTCCGTCGAGGTCTTCTACCACGGGAGTAGACATGGGCTGGAATCCCCGTGGAAAACCTCCATCATCCTCATTTATGGTCCATAGCCGCGATGGTTGCAACAAGGCTGCCTGAAGCCCGCTGGTGGCGGTATTGGCCGCGTCATGACGGTACGACGGCCAAGTTTCAGAAGGAGACGATTCCACCGGGCCGACTCGAACGATCTGGAGGTTGATATCCGCGCCCGAAAGACCCAGGCCTGATGACGTTAACAGCCCGTTTCCGGTAATTGGCTCGGCAATACTGTATATGTCCTTGTCCGTCCATATATCGAGCGACGCGGACGCGCCGCCGATGAATATTTCCCTGACGAGGGATTTTGCCGTCGTGGTCCGAGAATCGTAGGCAAAGGCGCGAAGCGTATAAGCGCCCTCGACAATACCCGAGGGGATGGCAAAGGCCGTCCTCTGCTCCACGCCGCCGCAACAATCCACGCGCTCACCTACAAATGGATTGCCGCTCGCGATTACTTGGCCGGTGGAGTCGAAAAGAAACGCTTCAACGTCCACCAGGGCATGCACGCCTCCATCATTGGAGACGATAAAGTCCACGCCGTCGCCGGGATAGTACTCGGCCGTGAGCGGCGAATCCAACTCTATACGGGGCGGGGGTACCGTAAAGAGCGTTTCACCTGAATAGCTTTCCGAATTATCGAATTCAAATCGACAGGCGACCGCGTAAGTGCCCGGCTCCACTCCGTCGCGGATGGCGAAGCCGTAATCCCCGCCGGGATACTCCACGTCCGGCTCTACCTGAACGTCCGACCGCGTTCCCACGAAATCAGTCGGGTCCACGCCGCCCACCTCCAGGACTAAATCCGGTGAAAGCGAACCCACGAACCTTTTAGCCAGATACGTGAAGGAAAAAGAGATAGGGTCTCCCTCGTTATAGGAGTCCACAAGCCCCGTTACGCCGAATTCTCCCAAAACCGACCTGGTGTATACGCGGCGGAGAAAGGAAGTCGAAACGTCTCCGTACTGAGGCGAAGCCGTTAAAACCAAGTCATGGCGGGCCTCGGCGAAATCTTCCGTCACGGGCAGGACATACCTGTTATCCACCGAATCTCCCGGGGATAGAATAATCGCCAAGGAGTCGGAAAAATCGAAATCGCCCGATAACGCGGGATCGTCCTCGATAAATAACTCGGCGTTCAGGGTTTGCCGGTAATGCCCACCCAGGATGGTCTTGACCGAGAAGTCAAGGTCCTCGCCGATCATGAGTTTGGTAAAATCGACGTGATAGCCGTCGTTAAGGTTCAGCCCCACGGCTATAGTGGACTGGATTTCAACCTCGCCGTATCGAGTAACCTCGGGAAACTCGACCCGGTAGCGCAATAGGTATCCGCCCGTGAAAAGCCCCAGCGTTTTGCTCGACGCTAAACTGAAGGTGAAAGGGCTTCCCCAAAGGACGGAGTTCTCCAACTCCATGAACTCGACCTGGGGAGTAAACATCGACACGGGAATAACCGAGCTTTCGCCCGCCAATATCTCGGGTAAGGAGACTGAGGCGGAATCCAAAACCTCGGCGGTTGAGCCGTTTCCGACCAGTTCGACCGTCACGGTCCCGGCCCCGGATGGAAGGGTCTCGTTAAAGAGGTTTTGAATTTTCACCGGAATAGCGTTTACGGCCTCCGGAACGAGCGGGGAAAGGAAAGCAACCGAAATCTTCGCGTCGTAGATTTCAACGTTAAAGTAGGACGAGTCCCGAGCAACGGCCTCACCGTCTATGAGAAGCTCGGCGGTGATCCAATACCTTCCCAACTCCGGGTCGGCTGGGAGATAAAAAGTATCCGAAAAGGCGAGGGAGTCGAGAGCGTCAATGGATACGGAGGATAGGACCTGATACACGGTATCGCCGCCCACGAGGCCGGCCCTGACCGACAGATCGGCCTCCAACCGACGATCGAGAAGATTGGCGGCGCTAAACCCGATTTGAATCGGGTCCGTCACGTTATATACCTCCCGATCTGTACTCAGGTCTCTTATCTCCGCCACTTCGTCCATTCCATAGGGAAGGACCTCGAGATAGTTGTAATTCGCGCCCAGCGCCGTGTCGCCGCTGAAAAGCTCGGCCTTTATCACCCAGCGTCCGCTTGCCGAATCGTGAGGCAACGTGAATCCGTCCAATAATACGGATGAAGTGAGGCCGTCGATCGTAACCGGCAAAGAAGTCTCGTATGCCGCCGCGCCGGGAGCGTCTAAGACCAGGGGAGGAAGTACCTTGACCCGCAGGTCCGAGGCATACGTCGTCTCGCGCCTGTTCTTACACTCGACCTCATAGCTTACGTAGTCATCGGGGTAATAAGACTCGTCCGCCGCCTCCACCCGCCTAATATAAGCGTCGAGGTCGAGACCGTCGCCGAGGTGGCCGTACACTATCCTGGTGACGCGGTCGCCCTTCCGGCGGCCGTCAAGCTTATAAACGTCCGCCATCAGCCGATAGCTGTACCAGCCCCTCCAGAAATACCAGCCGACCCGAGTGTATTGGTCAACGTAATCGAAGGACTCGCCGGGAGAAAGCTCGACCGCGCCCAAATCGTCCGTGCCTAAAAACGTCTTGGACAAATCGACGCGGACCGTTTCGCCGCCAAGGTTCTCGACGTGAATGTAGAAGTCCAGCGGCCCCAGCGACTGGGGAAAATTGGTGCTCTGGGCCAGGGTCACGACGATATCGTCCGGCCCGGCCACCAGGTCCTCGGGTATCACGGTGACCGCGAAGCGACCGGTCATTTCCTCGAAAACGCCGCCGATGGCCGTGCCGTCCGCCGCGAACAACCGGACCATAGCGTGCCAGACGCCGAGATTGAAAGGCAACTCGGGCAGCTCGAGAGTAACCCCGGCCGTGTCTCCGGGAGAAAGATCGACGGAGACGGTCTCGCCTAGAAGGACCGTCCCCCGGTCCGGGTCCATTATCTCCACCCTGGCGAAAGCCGCTGCGGCGTTTCCAAAACCAATGGGATATTCAACCGCCATCTCGACCGAGGCCGTCGTGTCGCCTGGCTCGAAGCGGGGAAGGATGGCCGGAGAAAGCGCCCAGGTAATCGTGTCCCGGACGTAATTGCGCTCGTCCTCGGCGATCTGTCCCGTCCCATAAGCGTAATCGGGATACATGTGAGTAGCGATAACATGGCCCGCGCCCCAGGGATACTCGATTATCGCCCCCGCGTCGTTCTTCCGGCGCGTAAGGATTTTAATGGAACCCTCGGGTGCGCTAACGAAGAACCCGTCGGTATGAACGTCGGACTTCGCGCTTGCCTCGCTGGATATCGCGGGATGATAGGCGGAGGGACGGGCGCCGCCGCGATAGCAAAGAACGTCCTGAGTATAACCGAAGGCCTCGGGAGAACCGGGGACGATGGACCAGTCATCCCCGGTGGCCTGTGAGAAAACAACGGCGACGCCGCCAGCCGAGACGTACTCGTCCAGATTGGAGATGAAAGACGCGGAATTGACGTAAGGCGAAAGCGACGCCGAGGGGATGACGAGGACCCTGACGCCCTCGGAAACGTACAGATCGGGTCCCAGGTCCGTGAAGGGATCGACGCTCCGGGAGGCGACGTTGATCGAGTCGAGAAAGGACGCGGCGTACTCCTCGAAAAGAGGGGCGCCCAATACTCCGACTCGAGCTCGCGGGTCGTCGCCGGAAAGGCGGCCGGGTATGTCCGTCGAGAGTATCTCGTTGTCGTCCGGTTTGGCCCACTCGCAACCGGGAATCTCGCGGCTGTCGCTTCCCGAACTGAAGCCGCAACCGCCGACAGAGCAACTGCAGGATTCCCAGTTCCAGTAAATAACGCAGTTTTCATAATCGACGCTTAAATTGTGGAAACCCGCCGGCTCGACCGGTATTTCGATAATGTCCTCGTAATTGGCCAGAGGCTCGGCGGCGGCCGTTTTGATGTAAACCTTGGGATTTTTAAACGACTCGCATGACTCGCGGTCCTCGATCTCTCCGAGGTTCAAAGGAGTGATGGTTAAAATAACCGTTTCGCCCGATAAAAAATCGCCGCCGGGCAAAGGCTGGAAGCTTATGCCCGTGACGATATCCGAGGGGTTTTCCTCGAGGCGGAAAACGTCGATAGCGTTCCCGTGAATGGTTACCTCGCCCTTGTTTTCGATCGGTACTTTGAAAATACCGCCGGCGGAAGGGGCCTTGAATCCTTCCTCGGCAAGGGAAGCTCGGCATGAAAGAAGAATGTAAATTAATGTGGCGATTACTCTGACTTTGTTTTGCGGAAACATGATAGCCTCCTAATGCAAGGACGGTTAGTTATTTTAGTTCAGGGATATCAATATAACCAGTTATCTTGGATAAGTCTCCGTGCGTATATAGTTAATTAACTCATTTTTTAATTCTTGATCGTGAACGTGTGTCTCAATTAATTCGAGACAATCCGATTTGTTTTGTTCTTTTTGATTGTGGTTATTACGAAAACAGTTAGAAACAAATTCCTCAATGAAATTAAGTCGACTACTTAAAATAGCATTTTGTTCATTAACATATTTATATCTTTCAATATCTGTAACAAAGCACATTATATTTTGATCTCTAACTGGATAATCACATAAAGGATATTTCTCAGATGATATTTCATTTGACTCCTTTTGATTTACTATTGTAAGTAATAATATTTGAAGAAGGCAATTAGACGATTCTCGCTCTGCCTCTGGCATATATGTACTTTCCACGCCAAATTTATAGTTGTATGCATGTTTTTTTATTTTCCATAACGATAATTCCGACTCTCTATCTAAATGACACTCAAGAGCATTGTCGGCCAAGAATATTACTTCGTCCGCAGCATTATTTATATCTTGGAAATCTTTTTTCATTATACTCTCTTTGAAAATGCCGTGCAATTTGGTACTTTTATTAAAAGCAGCTTTTAAATACATATTACCTAATTTAGAAGGATCATCCATTTTATTTGCAATATCAATACACTCTTTAAAATGGGCGCCATAGTATTCTCGATTGTCCTCCAAGCAATTTTTGAAATCAATATTTATATCCGGCTTAACTGAAATATCCTTTTCACTTTCACATCCCCAAAATGATATTGCGGATAAAAGGCACAAGACCGAAATTGAAATAATCCTATACATAGTTTTCTCCTCATAATTAAAAGTAATAAATCAATTTGGTAATTGAATATTTGGTTCCATCACCCAGGGCCCCCTTTGTGAAGTCGTGGTGTAATATAAAGAATTCCCATTATCCGCGCAAGGATTGGCTGGGCCATCTGGATTGCCTGGGGAATCGTTTTCACTTAACTTATCAATAACTCGCCTTGCGTTGGCTGTTTTATTGGGATAGAAAATTGCACAAAAACCCGAGTTGCCCAGTTCATTCCAGACGGGATTTACTGCATTTTTATCTTTTGTCCATTCGATTCTAATGCTAACTGGAAACTTGAAAGGCGCTCTAACACCATTCATTAATTCCTTAGGCCACAGATTAGTAACAGCTTTATCTCTATAAAAATTTTGATTGGGATAGTTATAAATAATTATAGTCCCCAAACTGGAACCCGATAAAGGAATGCAGAATGTTTCTCCTTTGGGCCAAACCCAATTTATACAGTAATTCTCCCCTAAAGAATTCCCATAATTAAAGTTTTCACGCAAACCAATTTTTTTAAAACAAGCTTGAGTCGGCTCTATATCGAGATAAAAACCAGCGTCAACCCCAATGGATTTACCAGTAAGAAAATTACCCTGCTGGCCATATTGACCTATGTATGAACAATATGTTTGATCCTGTTCACCAGACGCGCATTCCATATCAGCCGGCTTAAATTTTCTCGGTACCATTACTTTTGGCTCAGATACCTTAAAATGGTACTCTCTTTTAAATTTATACAAGCCATTTTCAGTATCGAAATCAAAATAATTTGTCACAATATCTTCGACGTCGGGATTATATGACACTTTATATATTGGTTTTATATCATTTATTTCATCATAAGTCGTCTCTCCGCTTACAAAACCTCCAGCGGCTGGATTTGAATGTTTCCAAAAAGAACGCCCAGCGGAATGTGTCAAGCAAAATGAGACACGCCTTTCCTGAATTTAGTGTGGCAAACTGTTTATTTCCTCCGGTTTCGCCGGTGGGTTGATCCACGCTTTGCCGGGCAACTCCGGCGCCGTCGGCGGTCTTTTCACGAAGCGCTCCGGTTTTTTTTCATAGGCGTGGTCGAGCGTTTTTTGCCTGGCGGCCACGATCTCGCTCGCCATTCCGTAATGGACCATCTCGGGCGTCATCAGGCCGATCCCGGTGTGCCGATGCTCGCGGTTGTACCAATCGAAAAACTTCACGCAAAAGGCCCTGGCGTCCTCGATGGAGCCGAACCGGCTCGGGAACTCGGGCCGGTACTTCATGGTCTTGAACTGGCTTTCCGAGTAGGGGTTGTCGTCGGACACGTGGGGCCGCGAGTGGCTCTTGGTCACGCCCAGGTCGGCCATCAAGAAGGCCACCGGCTTTGATTTCATCGAACTCCCCCGGTCGGCGTGGATGGTGAGTTGTCCCGGCTCGATCCCCTGTTTTCGGATGCTGTCCCCGATCAGGCGGCGGGCCAGCTCCGCGCTCTCGCGTCCGGCGATCATCCATCCCACCACGCAGCGGCTGAAGATGTCCATGATCACGTAGAGTTGGTAGCAGGTCCATTTGGCCGGTCCCTTGAGCTTGGTGACGTCCCAGGACCAGACCTGGTTGGGGGCCTCGGCCAGCAACTCGGGTTTTTTGTATCGGGGACGCCGAAGCTGGTTGCGCCGCTCCCGGACTTCCTTTTCCGAGTCGAGGACGCGGTACATGGTGCGGACCGAGCACAGCCATGTCCCCTCGTCCAGGAGCGTTGCCCAGACCTCGCGGGGGGCCTTGTCGGCAAAGCGCTCGGAGTGGAGTTCGTCCAGCACCCGGCGCCGCTCGTCCTCGCTCAACGACCTTGCCGGCTTGGCCGCGCGCCTCGGCGGCGGAGGCCCGAAGGGAATTTTAGCGCAACGATTAAACGTTGCTCGCGACAGGCCCAGGGCCTCGCAGGCGGCCTTGGCGCCGACCCGGGGAGCGGCCGTGCTTGCCGATTCCATCATTCGCTCTCTTCGCCGGGCGGCTTGGCCAGGGGTATCCCCAGCAGATCGGCAACTTTTTTTTGGAAGTCGATTATCATCTCGGCCTGTTCGAGCCGCTTTTGGAGCTTCCCGTTCTCGCGCTCGAGGCGGGCCACTTCATCGGCCAGCGGGTTTTTGGCCTTGGGCTTGCGGCCCCGCTTTACGGGCGAAAGCGCTTTCAAGGCCCCCTCGTCCCGCTGCTTGCGCCAGGCCGTCAGGTGCGACGAATAAAGGCCCTCCCGGCGCAGCAGGGCGCCGACCTCGCCATGCCCCGAGCAGGCGTCGGCCTTCCCGAGGATTGCGAGCTTGTAAGCCGCGGTGAAGCGCCGCCGGGCGGGCTTTTCCGGGACCTCCGGCTCGGGAAGAATGATCGGCGCCCCCACCCGCTCGGGCCGCTTGGCAGGAGTGTCCTCCGGCTCGGCCGTCCCGGTTGGGGAGACTCCGGTCGCCCTACGGGCTCCCTCCGTCTCCCCAACAATCCCTGCCTTCTTCCTGTCTTCATCCATCTCTCTATACATCCTAATACCTCCCCCGCCCTACAGTAATTTAACATAGGGGAAGTGTCTCATCTACGTTGGCACAGAGGGCAGTTTCAAATGCTGTAGCAGACTTCTGGAATCTAAAGAATGTAATTTGTTCACCAACGCCAAAGATATTTTTACAATGCTGATTTGTGCCCTCATGTAAGCAATCTACTTTTCTCACGTTTGCTTCACATTCATCTGATACTTTTAAAGAGTATGCTTCGGTTGGAATGGATTTACTGGTGGGGTCAGGAAAAACAGAGCCCTGCGCCAGGAAAATTACTTTGCCATCCGTTGTATGGAACTTGGGGGTAATAGAGAACTCACCAAATACCGCGGTCCTGAAAGTAGCCCTTCCGGGATTGACGCTGTCTACAATAAGCTGGTTTTCAGGATAATCAGGCGTGACTTCGAACGAATAATGCCCCGGCGTGTCAGGAGGATGGATTGCGACTACGATATCCATGTAATTCTTCACAAGCACGGGTTCGCCCGGAATGTCATCCTCGGCGTCTCGAATACTGGAAGCGACGGGACCGCTTGTATGCGCGGCAACGGAAACGTTAAAATCGGGGTCCCAAACATTGACATAATAAGGCGTGATTTTCGGCTCGATCAGTTCAAGCCAAATGGCCTCGCGCTCCAGCGGCTCCTCCCTTGTTATCTCGATTCCGTAAGCTATTGTAATCATAAAAGTAAACAATATCACAACCACGATTATAAGTGGCTTTACTCTGCCGGCCATCTATCAATACCCCCTTGATCTCCATAGATTCGGCTGATCGGATATTATCCGATTTTCCCCTGATCCATCAGTACATAACATTTGCGTATCAATGTGTCAAGAAATTATTCCCATGCGGCAAAATTGCCGGCAAATTCGAGGCCCCCAGAAAACCGGCCCCCTTGATCGGTTAACGAAGAACCCGTCGGTATGAACGTCGGACTTCGCGCTTGCCTCGCTGGATATCAAGGGATGATAGGCGGAGGGACGGGCGCCGCCGCGATAGCAAAGAACGTCCTGAGTATAACCGAATGCCTCGGGAGAACCGGGGACGATGGACCAGTCATCCCCGGTGGCCTGTGAGAAAACAACGGCGACGCCGCCAGCCGAGACGTACTCGTCCAGATTGGAGATGAAAGACGCGGAATTTACGTAAGGCGAAAGCGACGCCGAGGGGATGACGAGGACCCTGACGCCCTCGGAAACGTACAGATCGGGTCCCAGGTCCGTGAAGGGATCGACGCTCCGGGAGGCGACGTTGATCGAGTCGAGAAAGGACGCGGCGTACTCCTCGAAAAGAGGGGCCCCCAATACTCCGACTCGAGCTCGCGGGTCGTCGCCGGAAAGGCGGCCGGGTATGTCCGTCGAGAGTATCTCGTTGTCGTCCGGTTTGGCCCACTCGCAACCGGGAATCTCGCGGCTGTCGCTTCCAGAACTGAAGCCGCAACCGCCGACCGAGCAGCTGCAGGATTCCCAGTTCCAGTAAATAACGCAGTTTTCGTAATCGACGCTTAAATTGTGGAAACCCGCCGGCTCGACCGGTATTTCGATAATGTCCTCGTAATTGGCCAGAGGCTCGGCGGCGGCCGTTTTGATGTAAACCTTGGGATTTTTAAACGCCTCGCATGCCTCGCGGTCCTCGATCTCTCCGAGGTTCAAAGGAGTGATGGTTAAAATAACCGTTTCGCCCGATAATAAATCGCCGCCGGGCAAAGGCTGGAAGCTTAAGCCCGTGACGATATCCGAGGGGTTTTCCTCGAGGCGGAAAACGTCGATAGCGTTCCCGTGAATGGTTACCTCGCCCTTGTTTTCGATCGGTACTTTGAAAATACCGCCGGCGGAAGGGGCCTTGAATCCTTCCTCGGCAAGGGTAGCGCGGCACGAAAGAAGAATGAAAATTAAAGTGGAGAGTACTCTGACTTTGTTTTGCGGAAACATGATAGCCTCCTAATGCAAGGACGGTTGGTTATTTGAGTACAGGGATATCAATATTGCCAATTTTTTCGTCAATTGTTTCCTCGCGTATATAGTAAATCAACTCATTCTTTAATTCTGGATCGTGAACGTATGTCTCAATTAATTCGAGACAATCCGATTTGTTTTGATCTTTTTGATTGTGGTTATTTCGAAAACAGCAATTATTCACAAATCTCCTAATGGCATCATTTCGTTTACTGATAATTCTATTTTGTTCATTAACATATTTATATCTTTCAATATCTGTGGCAAAGCACATTATATTTTCATCTCTAACAGGATAATCACATAAAGGATATTTTTCAGATGATATTTCATTTGATTCCTTTTGATTTACTATTGAAAGTAATAATATTTGAAGAAGGCAATTAGACGTTTCTCGCTCTGCCTCAGGCTTATAAATATTTTCCCCATCAAATTTATAGTTGTATGCATATTCTTTTATTTTCCATAACGATAATTCCGATTCTCTATTTAAATGACATTCAAGGGCACTGTCGGCCAAGAATATTACTTCGTCAGCGGCATTATTAATGTCTTGGAAATCTTTTTTCACTATACTTTCTTTAAATATGCCGCACAATTTGGTGCTTTTTTTAGAAGCAGCATTTAAATACATATTACCTAATTCAGTAGGATCATCCATTTTATTTGCAATATCAATACACTCTTTAAAATGGGCGCCATAGTATTCTCGATTGTCCTCCAAGCATTTTTTAAAAGCAATATTTATATCCGGCTTAACTGAAATATCCTTTTCACTTTCACATCCCCAATATAATATTGTAAATAAAAGGCACAAGACCGATATTGATATAATCCTATACATAGTTTTCTCCTCTTAATTCAAAAGCAATAAATCAATTTGGTAATTGAATATTTGGTTCCATCACCCAGGGCCCCCTTTGTGAAGTCGTGGTGTAATATAAAGAATTCCCATTATCCGCGCAAGGATTGGCTGGGCCATCTGGATTGCCTGGGGAATCGTTTTCACTTAACTTGTCAATAACTCGCCTTGCGTTGGCTGTTTTATTGGGATAGAAAATTGCACAAAAACCCGAGTTGCCCAGTTCATTCCAGACGGGATTTACTGCATTTTTATCTTTTGTCCATTCGATTCTAATGCTAACTGGAAACTTGAAAGGCGCTCTAACACCATTCATTAATTCCTTAGGCCACAGATTAGTAACAGCTTTATCTCTATAAAAATTTTGATTGGGATAGTTATAAATAATTATAGTCCCCAAACTGGAACCCGATAAAGGAATGCAGAATGTTTCTCCTTTGGGCCAAACCCAATTTATACAGTAATTCTCCCCTAAAGAATTCCCATAATTAAAGTTTTCACGCAAACCAATGTTTTTAAAACAAGCTTGAGTCGGCTCTATATCGAGATAAAAACCAGCGTCAACCCCAATGGATTTACCAGTAAGAAAATTACCTTGCTGGCCATATTGACCTATGTATGAACAATATGTTTGATCCTGTTCACCAGACGCGCATTCCATATTAGCCGGCTTAAATTTTCTCGGTACCATTACTTTTGGCTCAGATACTTTAAAATGGTACTCTCTTTTAAATTTATACACGCCATTTTCAGTATCCAAATCAAAATAATTTGTCACAATATCTTCGACGTCGGGATTATATGACACTTTAAATATAGGTGCCCTTTCATTTATTTCATCTAAAGTTATCGTCTCTCCAGATACAAAACCACCAGCGGCTGGATTTAAATGTTTCCATAAAGAACGCTCAGTTTCACATATTTCAGGGGACTTCTGGAATCTAAAGAATGTAATTTGCTCACCAACGCCAAAGATATTTTTACAATTTTGATTTGTTCCATCATTTATGCAATCTACTTTTCTCACGTTTTCTTCACATTCATCTGATACTTTTAAAGAGTATGCTTCGGTTGGAATGGATTTACTGGTGGGGTCAGGAAAGGCAGAACCCTGCGCCAGGAAAATTACTTTGCCATCCGTTGTATGGAACTTGGGGGTAATAGAGAACTCACCAAATACCGCGGTCCTGAAAGTAGCCCTTCCGGGATTGACGCTGTCCACAATAAGCTGGTTTTCAGGATAATCAGGCGTGACTTCGAACGAATAATGCCCCGGCGTGTCAGGAGGATGGATTGCGACTACGATATCCATGTAATTCTTCACAAGCACGGGTTCGCCCGGAATGTCCTCCTCGGCGTCTCGAGTACTGGAAACGACGGGACCGCTTGTATGCGCGGCAACGGAAACGTTAAAATCGGGGTCCCAAACATTGACATAATAAGGCGTGATTTTCGGCTCGATCAGTTCAAGCCAAATGGCCTCGCGCACCAGCGGCTCCTCCCTTGTTATCTCGATTCCATAAGCTATTGTAATCATGAAAGTAAACAATATCACAACCGCGATTATAAGTGGCTTTACTCTGCCGGCCATCTATCAATACCCCCTTGATCTCCATAGATTCGGCTGATCGGATATTATCCGATTTTCCCCTGATCCATCAGTACATAACATTTGCGTATCAATGTGTCAAGAAATTATTCCCATGCGGCAAAATTGCCGGCAAATTCGAGGCCCCCAGAAAACCGGCCCCCTTGATCGGTTAACGAAGGACCCGTCGGTATGAACGTCGGACTTCGCGCTTGCCTCGCTGGATATCAAGGGATGATAGGCGGAGGGACGGGCGCCGCCGCGATAGCAAAGAACGTCCTGAGTATAACCGAAGGCATCGGGAGAACCGGGGACGATGGACCAGTCATCCCCGGTGGCCTGTGAGAAAACAACGGCGACGCCGCCAGCCGAGACGTACTCGTCCAGATTGGAGATGAAAGACGCGGAATTTACGTAAGGCGAAAGCGACGCCGAGGGGATGACGAGGACCCTGACGCCCTCGGAAACGTACAGATCGGGTCCCAGGTCCGTGAAGGGATCGACGCTCCGGGAGGCGACGTTGATCGAGTCGAGAAAGGACGCGGCGTACTCCTCGAAAAGAGGGACCCCCAATACTCCGACTCGAGCTCGCGGGTCGTCGCCGGAAAGGCGGCCGGGTATGTCCGTCGAGAGTATCTCGTTGTCGTCCGGCTTGGCCCACTCGCAACCGGGAATCTCGCGGCTGTCGCTTCCCGAACTGAAGCCGCAACCGCCGACAGAGCAACTGCAGGATTCCCAGTTCCAGTAAATAACGCAGTTTTCGTAATCGACGCTGAAATTGTGGAAACCCGCCGGCTCGACCGGTATTTCGATAATGTCCTCGTAATTGGCCAGAGGCTCGGCGGCGGCCGTTTTGATGTAAACCTTGGGATTTTTAAACGCCTCGCATGCCTCGCGGTCCTCGATCTCTCCGAGGTTCAAAGGAGTGATGGTTAAAATAACCGTTTCGCCAGATAATAAATCGCCGCCGGGCAAAGGCTGGAAGCTTATGCCCGTGACGATATCCGAGGGGTTTTCCTCGAGGCGGAAAACGTCGATAGCGTTCCCGTGAATGGTTACCTCGCCCTTGTTTTCGATCGGTACTTTGAAAATACCGCCGGCGGAAGGGGCCTTGAATGCTTCCTCGGCAAGGGTAGCGCGGCACGAAAGAAGAATGAAAATTAAAGTGGAGAGTACTCTGACTTTGTTTTGCGGAAACATGATAGCCTCCTAATGCAAGGACGGTTGGTTATTTTAGTTCAGGAATATCAAAGTGGCCAAGTTTTTTTGGAACGGTTTCCTCGCGTACGTAGTAAATCAACTCATTCTTCAATTCTTGATCGACAACGTACGTATCGATCAACTCCAGACAATCTTTTTTGCTCTTCTCCTTTTGGCCATGTCGATTGTCTAGACAATAGGAAATAAAATCACAAGTGTACGAAAAGCGATCCTCAATAATGCGATTTTGTTCTTCTACATAATTTGTTCTTTCTTCATAAGTTTCAAAGCATTTAGAATAATCTACTTGGCCATATGGTTCAGAGCATATCGGGTATTTTTCATATTGTATGATTTCATTTTCCTTTTGGTTTGTAATTGAAAATAGTAATAGATGAAGCTGGCAATTAATCACTTCTCGTTCTATCTCCGGCAGATATTTCATATCGCCTTCCGTTCTATAGGCGTATGCATATGATTTGCTTTCCCAAATTTTCAGCTTGGCGCCCGCATCTAAATCGCATTCCAAGGCCTTATTGTAAAGGGCAATCACTTCATCCGCCGCTTTGCTTAAATCTCGGTAATCGCCATTATTTGACTCTGCTTTTTTGAACAATTTATGCAATTTTGCATGCTTAGACGACGCCGCGATATAATACACTTTCCCTTTTTTGGTTTGATCATCCATCTCCTTTGCAATATCGAGGCAATCATCAATATGTGATTCATAATATTTAAAACTGCCTTGCAAGCATTTCTGCTGAGTGACGCTTTCGCCTGGTTCACTTGGGATATTATTACATCCAACATGTAAAAAAACGGCAATAAATAGAAAGCCACATATGTCTGATAAAGATATTTTCTTAGCCATAGTAATCTCCTCTCACTTTAAAGGCAAATCATCAATTTGGCAATGGAATACTAGATTGAGTCACCCAAGGCCCTCTAGGTGAAGTTGTAGTGTAATACAATGAGTTTCCATTCTCCGCGCATGGATGAGTTGGACCATCGGGATTGCCAGGAGAATCGTTTTCACTTAGCTTATCGATCACTCTCCTCGCATTGGCGCTTCCATTTGGATAGAAATAGGCACAAAAACCAGAGTTGCCTAGTTCATTCCAGACGGGGTTTGGTGCATCTTTATCTTCAGTCCATTCAATTTTAATGCTAACGTGATATTGAAAAGTGTCAATAACTCCATTCATTAATTCCTTAGGCCAAATAGAAGTAACAGCCTTATCTCTATAGAAAGTATGACCTGGAAATCTTGTAACTGGTATCGTGCCCTCAGATGAAGCTTCCATTTCAAAGCAAAATGATTCGTTATTGGGCCAATTCCATTTCATGCAGTAATTTGACCCCATGTCATTCCCATAATTGAAGTTTTCACGGATATCGATATTATCAAAACAAGCTTGACTTGGCTCCAAATCGAGATAATAACCCGCGTCCACCCCGATGGATTTTCCAGTTGTTATATCACCTTCTTCACCATAATTACCTATGTATGAACAGTATGTTTCATCTTGTTCTCCTGAGGCGCATTCATCGGCTGTTGGCTTGTATTTCCTGGGTATCAATAGATTCGGCTCGACTACTTTGAATTGATACTCATCTTTAAATCTATAATACACTTGCCCATTGTCCACATATCGAAAGAAATAAGCAGTCACTGTATCATCAGAATTGGGCGTATAAGACACATTAAATTTTACTGGGCTTCCTTTAGTGACCTCATTGCAAGAATGAGCTGGAGTAGGAGGGTCAGTATTTGTGTCTCCTTCGCATAAAAATGCCCCCGCGTTGGGATTAGAATGTTTCCAGAGCGCAAATATACCCGAAGGCGTATCCGGATTTTTCTCATGGATATAAAAATTTATCTCCTCTCCTATGCCAAAGAAATTCTTGCAATTTTTATTTGTTTGCTCAGCTATGCAATCTACTTGTTTTACCAACGTTTGACAAGTATCTTTGACTCTCAAAGAAAATGTTTTAGTTGTTATCGCTTTACTGGTCTCGTCACCATCGATGGAACCCTGCGCCAGGAAAATTACTTTGCCATCCGTTGTATGGAACTTGGGGGTAATAGAGAACTCACCAAATACCGCGGTCCTGAAAGTAGCCCTTCCGGGATTGACGCTGTCCACAATAAGCTGGTTTTCAGGATAATCAGGCGTGACTTCGAAAGAATAATGCCCCGGCGTGTCAGGAGGATGGATTGCGACTACGATATCCATGTAATTCTTCACAAGCACGGGTTCGCCCGGAATGTCATCCTCGGCGTCTCGAATACTGGAAACGACGGGACCGCTTGTATGCGCGGCAAACTGTTTATTTCCTCCGGTTTCGCCGGTGGGTTGATCCACGCTTTGCCGGGCAACTCCGGCGCCGTCGGCGGTCTTTTCACGAAGCGCTCCGGTTTTTTTTCATAGGCGTGGTCGAGCGTTTTTTGCCTGGCGGCCACGATCTCGCTCGCCATTCCGTAATGGACCATCTCGGGCGTCATCAGGCCGATCCCGGTGTGCCGATGCTCGCGGTTGTACCAATCGAAAAACTTCACGCAAAAGGCCCTGGCGTCCTCGATGGAGCCGAACCGGCTCGGGAACTCGGGCCGGTACTTCATGGTCTTGAACTGGCTTTCCGAGTAGGGGTTGTCCCCTCGTCCAGGAGCGTTGCCCAGACCTCGCGGGGGGCCTTGTCGGCAAAGCGCTCGGAGTGGAGTTCGTCCAGCACCCGGCGCCGCTCGTCCTCGCTCAACGACCTTGCCGGCTTGGCCGCGCGCCTCGGCGGCGGAGGCCCGAAGGGAATTTTAGCGCGACGATTAAACGTTGCTCGCGACAGGCCCAGGGCCTCGCAGGCGGCCTTGGCGCCGACCCGGGGAGCGGCCGTGCTTGCCGATTCCATCATTCGCTCTCTTCGCCGGGCGGCTTGGCCAGGGGTATCCCCAGCAGATCGGCAACTTTTTTTTGGAAGTCGATTATCATCTCGGCCTGTTCGAGCCGCTTTTGGAGCTTCCCGTTCTCGCGCTCGAGGCGGGCCACTTCATCGGCCAGCGGGTTTTTGGCCTTGGGCTTGCGGCCCCGCTTTACGGGCGAAAGCGCTTTCAAGGCCCCCTCGTCCCGCTGCTTGCGCCAGGCCGTCAGGTGCGACGAATAAAGGCCCTCCCGGCGCAGCAGGGCGCCGACCTCGCCATGCCCCGAGCAGGCGTCGGCCTTCCCGAGGATTGCGAGCTTGTAAGCCGCGGTGAAGCGCCGCCGGGCGGGCTTTTCCGGGACCTCCGGCTCGGGAAGAATGATCGGCGCCCCCACCCGCTCGGGCCGCTTGGCAGGAGTGTCCTCCGGCTCGGCCGTCCCGGTTGGGGAGACTCCGGTCGCCCTACGGGCTCCCTCCGTCTCCCCAACAATCCCTGCCTTCTTCCTGTCTTCATCCATCTCTCTATACATCCTAATACCTCCCCCGCCCTACAGTAATTTAACATAGGGGAAGTGTCTCATCTACGTTGGCACAGAGGGTACGCCTGTAGTATTACCGGCCAAATCTTCCGCGAAGCCCGTAACTTCATATGTGCCATCCCATGAAAATGTGTTAGCTGATTCAATCGGATATTCCATTCCATTGACTGATAGGGCTTCACCATCTGGAAAACGATGGATGTCGGAAACGGTCATGGCCACGTTAACGTCACTATTGTAGTATTGGCCAGTTAAATATCCCGTGATTTCAATAACTGGAGGAGTGAAGTCAAGAATAATGGTCTTATCAGCGCTGGAGGTATTTCCAGCAAGATCCGATGCATATCCATAAACCGAGTAAGCTCCTTCATCTTGTAGTGAAATGTCTTCATCAACGTTTAATTCTGGCCAATCGTTTCCGTCGAACACGATATGGACCGTTTCGGATAAATGGTCTCTGTGTTCATCATGGACGTTGACGGAAAAAACAAGCGGTAATCTAGAATATGATCCGTTTACTATTGGTATAAGCACCCATGGCGGAGTCCGGTCAATCGTGAACCTGATTTCCTCATCGGAATAATTGAAGGAAGTATCCCATGCCCACGCTTTAAGCAAATAATCACCATCTTCGGAAATGCTAGACCCGTTTATAAAATCAATATCGTTCAAAACTGTTTTTATTCCAGCGAGATTCAAGTCGTACGCGCATGTCTCAGGATATAAAATATCATTAGTTAATTCTTCAGGCTCTACTCCGGCAATTTCAATATCTGGCGGAATGGTATCGACGACCCAAAATGAAGTAGCAAGAAGGCTTGTCGCGTCTGAAGCTATCATCATGGCGCTAAGGTTGTAATCGGAAAGTAGTTCCAGGTCAGTTTCAGGAATAATGACATTGCGAAATGTATCTCCATCCAAAGTCATGGTTTCATTGAATATGGTTTCGCCGTCAAGCAACAGAATAAACTCTCCGCTAAATCCTTCTCCCCAGAGAAAAACCGATATATAGGCGTCATCATAACCGAATTCATAATTCAACGCGTCGGTTGCCAATGATTTCACGGCAAAGTTGCCCACGTCAATTGTAGATTCGATAGATGCTAATGCCTTATTACGATATGGGTCTCTAAAAAGTTTATAATGGATTTTATGTTTCCCCATAAATTCAGTTGAAAGATCGCCGGAAAGCAAGTATAGGTTGTTTCCTTTATAAAGGTCTTTTTCTCCACTGAATATTAGATATTCCATCCCATCAGGCTTTTCCAGATATCCCTCCAGGTATCCATGGAAATCATGATTAACCCACACGACCACCTCGGAGTTCACCTCATCTTGAGGATAATATTTCATCTTGTCATGGTCTACTGAAATGAAATATGCCTTGTATGTATCAATATCAACGGGGTATTCATAAGTGGCGCCCGCGAAAGTATAGTAAATAATTTCAGTTCCGGTGGCGGCGTATTCCGACAGAGCGTAATCGAATGACTGATCGCCATGAGCCGTAAGATTGAGAACGGCGTCTAAATCTCGTTCAAAAGCCATTACCCTTGAAGGTCCATCCACTGTCGCTCCAATAGTGATGGATATCGTTTCTCCAGGCAGATATACTTGCTTGTCGGTCCACAGCCAAACTTCAAAGCATCCTTCGTGAACCCATCTATGAAAGCAAATTGTCAACCCTGGACGGTCTCATCCTCCAGTTGCCAAAGCTTTTTCTTCTTTCCGTCTACCCTCCTTTACCCGAAAGAATCATGACCGGAGGACCGAGCGGGCGAGGGACGGAGGGCGGGATTGTTTCGGGTCAATCCCATGACGGAAAGATGAAAAAGCGCCCCCCGGTCCGTGCCTCCCTCCAACCATCTATTCGAGGTCAAGAGGTCGTAAGCCTCACGAATACGTTCGGTGTCCCGGCGTTGCTCCATACACATAGAAGGCCTTCGCGGCCACGGGTTACCAAGGAGTCGCCGAAAACTATTTTGGAGTGACACGGATTCTCGCGCCTCCTGGCCCGCCCTCAAGCCGGCCAAGTCACGGACGCGACCTCAACGAGTCAAACGGCCTCCTTGATCTTCCAGTAATACTTCCTCGTCTTGACCTTGCTCGTGGGCGTCACGTTGAGCTTGCCCGCGTCGAATTCCTCGCCGTCCAACATCATTCTCCACATGACGCGGCAAAGCCGCTGGGCCACGCAGACCACCGCCTTCTTGTAACCCTGCCTCGCCGCCACCCGGGCGAAATACGGGTTGAGGGGGTGAGTGGGACGGCCCGCGTGATGGGCCGCCTCCACCAGCATCGAGCGGGCCTCCGAGGACCCGCGCTTGGTGATACGGCCGTGGACCACCCGGTCGCCGCTGTCCCAACTGGACGGACAGAGTCCAAGGTAGCTTACCGCCTGGCCGCTCCGCTCGAACCGCCCGGCGTCGGCGATAACGGAAAGAAAGGTCGCCGCCGTCACCGGACCCACGCCGGGGACGGTCTGGAGCAGGGGATAAGCATCGGCGAAATGGGCGCCCGCCTCCTTTTCGATTTTCTTGTTCAAGCGAGCGACTTCCTCCGAGACCTGACGCCAGGTCCGAAAGTGCATCCGCAAAAGGTCGCGCTGGAAGGAGTCCGGGCAGGACTCCAGCGCCCGCTTCCAGCCTGAGGCGGTGTTCAGGCGGAAAGACACTCGAACTCCCTCGCCCCGCAAAAGGGCCTTGGCCGAGTTGACCTGGGACGTCATTTGGCGGATGAAAAAACGGCGGCGGCCGAGCAGGGACCGCAGGCGGCGAACGGACCGGCCGGGCACGTAGACGCGGCTGACGTAAAGATCGCGGCGCAGACCGTCGCAAATCTCGAGGGCGTCGCGGCCGTCGCTCTTCTGGTTGGGGCGGAGCGACTTGGCCCGCACTTCGGCGGCGTTGATCACGTAAGGGTGAAACCCCAGCTCGGAGAGTTGCTCGCTGACCCAAAAGGACTGGGCCCCGCTCTCCAGGCCGGTCTTGATCCCGAGCTCGCCTCCGAGCCGGCCGAGAAGTTCCTCGAAGCCGGCGCGGTCGGTAGCCACGTCCCCCCGGGCGATTATTTTTCCGTCCTCCTCCTGGGCCACGAACACCGTCCTCCTTGAATGCACGTCCAATCCGAGATAAGTTGTCATTGGGCTGTACCTCCCTTCATTTATTTGGGGCCCTGCATTGCAACCCCTTGGTTTACGGTTATACCTCAAACCGTCTTGGAGGACAGCCCGCTTTCATGTTTACACATAGAATTGATATATAAAGCGCGCCCCGAGGTTGTTTCTATGGAATAGACCACGTGTGGCACGTCGAATGACGTGATTGGAACCTCAAATTCAAGAACGACTTGGTCCTCGGGCAGGATAAAAGGCAACTCCTGAATAACTCCATCATAGCTGATTACGGCGTTAAGTTCAGCGCCCGTGAATGAACCAGTATTTATCACTTCCAAAGCCAGCTTCATATTCTCATCGATACAGTAAAGACGCGCGTCCTGACTGGCAAGAACGTTGACCTTGATACCGCGCACTCCAAAAGGAGAGAGTCCCTTCGAGGCAGTAGCATCGTCCCCTGAGAGATTATACTTTCCATAATAAGTATTTTCTTCGACGTCATCGGGGATCGTGAAAATGAAATCCATAGCAATACTATCTCCCGGACCCAACGAGACGTTTCTTGAGAACCTATCCTCGAGCGCCTCCAGTGAAAATTTCCCACTTCCTATTTGATCGCCGGCGTTATACACGGCGTACGTAAGGATGCCTTGTCCTCCTACCTCGAAGACGGTATAGCCGGGTAAGCTTGAAATAATAAGGTTGGGACCAGTTATCTCAAATGGATGTTGGTCCGTGTCGATTACTATCCCGGAAGAATCAAATAAATTAACGTCCGCAAGATAGATCCCTGGTGAAACCCCCTCCAGATTTATTAAAAAGTTTTCATTAGAACCAACCAACGGAATAGCCACTGATCTCGTCTCGCTCCAGAAGTCGGTCTTAACTTCAAGAATTCCATTAAATAATTTATCGCCATGATTATATAAACTTACTTCCAGCGGATGGAATCCGTTTTCATGATCAAGCAGCACTGAGTCCATGGAAGCGGCAATCTCGGAGACAATTTCAAATTCAACGACCGCGCTGGCCGTGGAACTGGACCAAAGGCCCGTTGCTACTATCCGGTAATAACCCGTTTCTAAGTACAATTCAATTGGAAACTCCCATAAGCTTCCGATGTCTATGGACGGAGAAGTCGTAAATTGATCGATTATTATTGGATATTCCGGACTGTTAATACAAGAAATCGTGTATTGAGTGGGAAATGAGCCACTAAACATGCCAATGTTACTAATGGCTGAAAAAACGCTAATCCATCCTTCGGGATAAACGGGGTCACCGTTCAACGCTATCGCTCCCTCCAATGGAACGACGGTGAAACTTAGCTCCCTTTCCACGTCTCTCGTCGAGTAGGAAAGAGTATAAAGGCCGGGCGAAAGATTGAATTCAAGAAGCCCCTCTTCAAGCCCGTCAGGAGCAAGGAAATAATCCACGGTCGTTGTATCGATGATTTCTCTTGAATCATTGGTTAGGACAAACGCTCCCTGGTCCAAGAGAGCAAAAGACCCCAAGTTGAGTATCTCGTACGGTATTTGCACTTCGCCCTCGGGATAGTATTGGTTTGCCTCGGCGTGGATATCCACTTTGATTCCATAATCGACCAGGGCGGAGTCTACGCGCTCATAGTCTCCTCCATACTCGGCTTCGATTAAAACGTCTTGTGAGATTTGGTTCTCCTCAATCTCAACGTAAAACGCGTTCGCGTTCAGGCCAAGCGGCATCTGAGCGAGAATTTCTCCCTCGTCCGCGATCGACATTAATCTTACGTCATCCAGGAGCACGTCCGGCCAGGTTCCTTCTCCACCGTCCACGACCTCAATGGCAAGAGTAATAACCTCGCCTTGCCAGGCGCTCACGTCAATCAGGCAAAGGCTTACTGGCGAAACCAGGATTCCATCCTCAATACGAGCCGTTTTATCAAGATTGTCGTAGGAGCAGACCACGTGCTCCTCGCCATCGACCTCCACGCCGATCCGTAACGTATCCTCAGCCATATCGGTGGGAACAGGGTTCCATACCTCGAACTGGTACAGAAGAGAAAGAGTATCGAAGCCGGGAGATACGTATATTTCGCGCGACATTGTGGCCGGGGCGCTCGTTTGCGTGTAAAGGACGGTTGATTGAATCCCGGAGCCAATGGAATAATCAATGACGACGGCGTCCGGCCCTTCATCGCCGCTCACGTCCCATCCAGTTGGAGGCTTATAAAGCTCGTTTTCCTCGAAATCGTCCACGGTCTCTCGCTCGAGAACGGCATATTGCCAAAGAGTAACGTTAAAGTCAGCCGGGACCGGGCCGGAGTTGCCGAGATTCAACCTGACGTCAAAAGGCTCGTCGTCAACCACGTTGGGAGCCTCGATCCAACTGTAAACGTCCGGACTTTCCACGTTGAAAAGATTTCCGGCCGACGACACTTCCACGTTATACTGTTCGACCGTTGCTTCCAGTTGATATACTCCCGACTTCGAGGCCGGATAATCCCCCAGGTCGAAAGTCGCGGATTCATCGGGATCGAGTGAAAAAGGTCCTTCCTCGCCCTGGGCAACCGCGCCGCCGTCGGGATCGAGGACGAGCCATTTATATACCAGGCCGTCCATGGCGATAGTATCCGAGTTAAGGACGCTCCCTTCCAGGGAGAAAGGCTCATTTGTCTTGTACAGGAATTTATCGGACCCTATCTTGGCGACCAATGTCACGCCGGATATCTGGAACGGATATAGCTCCTGAGCGACGATCTGGCCAAAGGCGTTGGAAATAGTCCCGCGCCAGAAAAACGAGCCGGTCTCGCCGGTGGGGTACAACTCATCCGGATAAATCTCACGATCCAGATTGAGGGTGTCTCCGGAGGCGGCGACCGGGAAAGTCGTTTCGCTCCAAAACACTTCCTCTACCATGCCAACGTCATCGACTATGGCCCCGGGAGGACCTGTATATACGTTCAGATAAGCGTCACCAAGATAATTCTCGGCGGCGATCATCTCCGCGCGGCCGTCGTTATTCAGGTCTCCGAAAACCACGTCGGAGGCCCCGTACTGGTCCAATTGCCACTGGAACGCGCCCGTGACGCCGTCGATCACAAATAGCGTCCATCCGCCCGTGTTGTCCTGGAACACGACCTCAAGATATCCATCGTCGTCAATGTCAATAAGAGTTGGAGCGCTATTGACTAGATACCATGGGTTCCACAAATAATCGATGTGAGGAGCGTCGTCGGGAGACCAGATCGGATTCCCCAGGGCGTCGAATTTAAGAAGCAGGATACCCCAATCGTCGTCCTCCACCATGGCGAAGACCTCGAGGTCCCCGTCACCATCCGCGTCGCCCACCGCCGGGGCCATGCCATACATGGAGTTAGTGAACCCGGAAAGGTTGGTGGCGCTGGTCCATTTGACCGATCCATTGGCTCCATTAAGAACGATAATGCCGGCGTCGATAGTTACGCCGTAACCATAGAACGAGGATTGCTGAAAAATCACCTCGGGAGCGCCGTCGCCGTCAAGGTCCGCGATAACGGGCGCGTTCGTAACCGGTCCATGAGAGTAGATTTCCGGATCGGCGGGATCGACGCGAAGGTCGGGATAATAGCTCCAAAGGAAACCGCCGTCGTGATTGAACGCGTGAACGCCGCCCGTCCAAATGGTCGCCCCGCCATAAACGGTCTGCAAATCCCAGCCAACGACGATTTCGGGAAGCCCGTCTCCGTCGATATCCCCGACCGCCGGGGAGGAACTGCCGCCCACGCTGGAGTCCCCGTCAAGAAGAGGGCCAAGGTAGGGATCGACGCCCACCCAAAGCCGATTTCCCTCGTGATCGAAAACCATCGGTCCTTGTCCCGTATAATAGGGCGAGGTCCAATGGCTGGGGTAACCAGTCTCATATTCTCCGTATGGTTGTCCACCGCTTTGCAGTATTATCTCGAGCGTTCCCTCAGTATCGCCATCAAGATTATAAAGCGCCGGAGAACTCATAACGACGGATTCATCTTCAAAACCGATAAAGCGCGGCGTCAGTTCGCCGGAAGGTATTGGACCATCAAAAATATAAAAGCCGGAAAACGCTGGACTCGCGGAACCGACCACGATGTCCTTGTAAGAGTCTCCGTTTATATCAGCCACGGCGGGAGTGGAATAACTTGCCCAAATCGCGCCTATCGAGAGGACCATCGAGTCTCCGCCGTCTCCATTGCCGTTGAAAACAATAAGCGATCCTATATCGGAAAATGGAAGGCCAAATCCAGGATCATTGTATCCGGCGGCGACGATGACTTCATTTTTGCCGTCGCCGTCCAAGTCCTCGATAACCGGCGAAGAGTAAAGCTCCAGCATGTCAGCCCCAAGATCATGTCTCCAGGCAAACTCCACGTCCGAGGAGTAGGTCATCTTTGAACCAAGCGACGAGGAGCCAGTGTTGCCCGCGTCATGTCTGAAAGTCGGCCATTTGTCATTAGGTAAATCAACGTAGGAATATCTCAGTATTTGGAGGTTCAGGGCCTCGCCGTCCAAGCCTACGCCGCCGGAGGTGAGTAGACCGTCCCCCGTTATAGGCTCGTTGGCTGAATAGATTTCCTTGTTCGTCCAGACGTCCAGATCGGCCTCAACTCCGTGAACGGTAATATACTCGAGCAGGCTTTTGTCCTCGTAACTGCGGTAATCGAAAGTATAGACACGAAGTTGATAAACGCCGGAAGACAACCCCGTCGGGACCGTGGCAATGGTGGCGGTTATAGTTTCTCCATGAGCCAAGTCCCCACCGAAGGGCCTGTGGTCAATAATAACGTTGCCCGAGGAATCCTCCAAAACGGCGCGAACTCCAAAAGAGGTGCCCACGCCCCCTACGTTTTCAAAAGTAACCTGTACCTCATCACCCGGCCAGTATTCGGAAACTTCCAAAGACGTTGTTATGTCAGAAGGCGGGATATAAAAATGCCGCGACGCGCCATGCAGAGGGACGTTCTGACCGTTTGGAAATACTAAGCCGGCCAGGATCGTGTATTCGCCGGGATCGATCCCCCCTCTTACGGTAAACTCATAGGGTCCTTCCGTGTAGGTTGTGCCGGAATAAATTGTAACCGTTTCGCTTCCGACGTAGTCTCCCGGATCAACTCCTTGCGCTTCAACCACCAGGGTCGGCGAAAGTTGTTCACTGAAATATAAGGCCTTATAATCTATTGAAAATGAAAGAGGATCTCGCTCGCGATATTCATCCTCCATCTCTATTATTTCCATAGAGCCTTTAATAGGCTTAATCTCGCCGCTTCTCATCACGCCGGCGAAAGACGTGTCGCCTTCCAACGCGGCCACGAGTTCCACGTCGAAATCGGCCGGGGCATATTCGGGGAGTACCGCGTGACACGAAAAAGCGTAGTCAGTTTCCTCGCCGGGAGTCAGCGATAGAACGTAATCTTGATCATCGCCGAATGGGCCGCCCAGGGAGGAAGTCGCGTTGATGGTCTGTATAAAATCCCCACTGACGCCGAAATAAGAAGCGTAGGCGAAATCATCGTTAATTAGGACCTCCTGTTTGTAGTGGATTCCACGAGAGGCGTCGTTGGGATACTGGATGGCCGCGAAAAAATCGCTCCGCAGGGTCCAGTCCTTGATCGCCGCGCCATCAGTCACGTCGGCGGTGAAACGCAGATTATGCGTTCCGCTGAGTCTCGTGGAACTAAGGGGCGGGCTTATGCCTTCCATGCGTGAGAGGTCGATCGTCTGTTTGCAATGATAATCGCGAGCGTCCACGGTGGTAATAGGAACCTGCGGGACGTTGGCGCTAACCACGACGTCATGAGTTTCGCCAACTGGAAGGAGACTGAAAGAAGAGGTGACGACGTCTACGGGATCGCCATTCGCGTCGAACCTTTCGTAAGTTACGGTCCCTCCAGGAATATCCAAGCGTGAGACATTGATAACTTTTATCACGAAATCATAAGGAACCCCGATCATGATCGGTCCCGGTGGTTGGACTTCGATCGAAACGCGATATATGTCCACCACGAAACGAGTACTACGTGAACCCTTCTCTACGCCGTTTATGAACGTCTTTACCAGTGCCTTGTAGTATCCGGTGGGCGCCTGTGAGTCGAGAGGGATATAATAACTCTCCGTTCGAACGCCGCCGACGAAGATATCGACCACCCGCGTTTCAGTAAATATCACCTCACCGTCGGGCCGGGTTACCGTAAAGCTCACCTCAGCCGTGTCACCCAATTCACCGTCATTGGAAAGAAGCGCCTCAACCAGCACGGTCTCGGAAGCGTGATAATTTTCGCGTTCCGCGGAGAGTCCCACGGGCTTGACGCTCCGATCCGTTAGGACCTTTCCCCAAATCGAGGTCGTTGTCAATGTGCCGTTGGGGAGCTTGATATGAGCCCAGAACCGATAGTTTTTAGGAATCAAGGAACTGTCTTTTTCCATCGTGATAGTGACCGATCCATGCGCCGGCGCCAGAACGTCAGAGGCCCAGTCGACTCCCGTCCAGGATGGCGTGTGATTTATGTCCCATTTCACATTGGGGATAATAATGTCCTCGTCCGTGTCATTAGTGAAAGTCAATTGGAAATGGATTATCTCTCCTAATTCGTGACCATCGTCATCCTGAGTTAGATAGTAGTGTAGTCCCGGAACGGGTTGAATGATCTTCCAGTCCGATACCACGAATCGTCCATCCAGGCATTCCCGCTCCTCATGGATAACGTCGCCGTCGGCGTCCACCAGTTCGTAAGCAACGTGCCATATTCCCAGCTTCTCGGGAAGTTCGGGCAAAGACAATGAAACCATGGCCGTGTCCCCAGGTTCGATATAAACGGGCGGATAATCCTCGACGAGCGCCTCGGATCGATCCGGATCGAGGACCGTCACGTGGGCTGCGGCCGCGTCGGCGGGAGCGTCGGCTGGAAGCTCGAGGGTGAAATCGAAATCGGGGTCCATGCCGCCAGGACTGTACTCGCGAAGTTCTGACGGCTTCAAGGCCCAGGTAATCATGTCGCGCGTGTAACGAAGCTCATTTTTACTGTACTGACCCGTGGCGTAGGAATAGTCGGGGTACATGTCCGTCGCTATTACCGTCCCCTCGCCATAAGGATACACGATAACGGCGGGCTGGCCGTTGGATTTGCGAATAAGGAGTTCCTCGGCGTCGGCGGGATAATTGACGAAGAAACCGTCTAGATGAGCGCCGGCGTACTGGCCGTTTTCGCTGGACAATATCGGATGAGGCAGATTGAGTTTCGCGCCCCCCCAGAAACAGGACGTGTCCTCACTATAGCCGTAGGCGACAATATCGCCGGGAAGAAGGTTGAATTCAGTACCGCTTTCCTGCGTGAAAACGATTAAGGCCCCGCCGCCGTTGACGTATTCCTCCAAGTCTTGTTTAAAGCTCTCGGAGTCACGATAATTTGTAAATCCCGCGCTTGGCACTATCAAAACCGGCACGTCCAAGGCTAGCCCGGAATAAAAATCCAAGTCGGGCTCGATAAGGGTGACGGGGACCCCCAATTTACCCATCAAAGAAATGGCGTGAGTATAATAACCCGAGATCATAATACCGACCTTGGCCTCGGGATCGTAGGTCGGAACGCCGATATCGTACAAGTCGGAAACGATAAGGTTATCGTCCGGTGCTCGAGGCTCTCCCGGTCTGCCGCAGTTTTCCTGGCTTCTCGTTCTTTCGCAAAAGGACGAAGTGTCGCTCTCGATATTGCACTCCCATAGAACGCTGGGGCATCCTTCCCTGGACTCGGGACATGTAAACCTTCTTACTCCCTTGTGATCGAAGGTTGAAAAAGCGACCTCTTCTCCATCTATATAAGCGGCGCCAACGACGTACTTCTCGTCGTCTTCATCGACCTGAAGTATGGCTTCCTCGGTCACCACGCCGCCCTCGGATTCGCGCCAGCCTATCTGGTCGGGGGTATCCGTTTTAAGATTGAACCCCATGGCGTACCAATCGCCGTAGTATTTATACTCCGCGTAAATGCTTCCGTCGCAATGGATGGAATATTCCGTGATTTTCGCGAAAAGGACGGGGACCGTCTTGGCCATAACCGTGAAACTTTTCTCGAAATCGTCTTCATCATTGTTCAACAACGGGTTGTCCCGACCGAATGCCCTCCAGTTCGTTATCTCATATGTCTGATCGCCTCCCTCGTTTCCGAGAATACCGCGTATGACCACGTTAATCGCGGCCTGCTCGAACTGGGAGTGTCCGCTTACTCTGAGTCTGAATTTACCGAGACTCGACCCGGGGTTTTTCGGCTTAATAAGCCTGGCCGTATAATGATTCAGCAGTCCTTCTCGCTCCCAGACGGGTTCACCGTCATCCGCGATAACTTCTTCGATTTCAATGGCCTTGATCATGGCCTCGTTGCCAAGGTCGACTAGCGTGAAGGATATGGCGCCCTGCTTGAGCATATCGTCCATCCTGTTCCCGAAATTCGTGTCAAATTTAACGCTCATCTCAACCAGAAGGTCCGACTCGGGGTCTTCCTCGTCGTCCTGCTCGACGTCCGTTATTTTTGCCCCGAGTTCGGCTCGATAATAATAACGAAGGAAGGATTTAATATAAGTGACAATTCTTGGCATGATAACCATCGAATGATCTTTATAGCAGGCATCATCCATGGTATATGTAACAACCATCTCGTCAGAAGCGCCAAAAAGAGGCCTCATCTGTGATTTAACCACGTATTTTTGCATTGTGACTATTTCTTCAGAGAAGTGGTCGTGATAAGAAAATGAGCAGTATTCCTTATAATAATCATCGTCAATACGTACCATTGTGCATTCCGCGTCATTTGGCGGGCTTGGATTGTCATATTGGGTAAGCTCATTATTTTCCCAACTTATATATCTGTTCCAGTTAAGGTCTTTGAATTTCGCGCCATAGCTAATAAAATTATGATTGGTCCACTCTGCAAGTCCCGGTTTAGCTGAATTATAGCTGCCTTCGGTTGTTGAGTCCCAAAGGTCCGAATATTTATCGATATTGATTAATAACTTTTCATTCTCTTCGTAGCCTGAAAACTGATTATACCAGGCAAAGCCTTCCCTATATCCCTCAAATGGTTCGCCAAAAGGATTGGGGGGCCTTGCTTCTGGCGGAGCTGATGGGTATCCGGTGGTAAATGGCGTCATATGCCCAATGACCCAATCGTTGCGCACATGAGCGGGCACGCCGGCGTCTTCCAATAAATGTATATTCATGCCAAGAGCCAAAAAATGCAGCGCCATATAACTTTCGCGTTTCTGTTTTGAGGAACAGCTATCGGGCTTGCCGTCGAAATCGCAATCTCCGGTAAGCGAAATATATAAATATTTTTTTGATTCCCATAGGTTTAATTTATTGTCCGGGAATATCGCCAATGTCGAGTCAAAAAAGAGGGAACGGGCAAGTGATGATTTTCCATATAAAAAGAAATGTTCACTAGACAGCGCTAATGTAAATCTATCTGCGACCAGAGTCCATATATATGAGTATGGATAATTATATAGTCCCGCGTCCCTTTGGGGAGCATTCTTGAACCAATCTTTAGTGGGATCATGAAAATGATGTTTAGCTCTTGAGAGTGGATGATCTTCAACAACCGACCCGGTATAAATCCATGCTCTTGGAGTGTTCCACCAGGATTCGCCTTCACGATGTTCCCTGTATGGGGCCTCATCGCGTTGCACGCTGCAAGGCTGCATCCATGGGGGAATATTTTCATCAATTATTACCGGCTGGTAGGCGTCTCCGCTTGAAAGAGTGTTGATCCAGCAAAAAGTATTATTATAAGGATTAGGGAAAACGTCATTGTATACATCTTGCGACAGATACAGTTTCGTCTTATTCTGAGGATAAAGCCACGATCCCATATATTCCACGTTAAGTAAATCATCCTCATAGAAAGTCTTCATCGTGGAGATTTTAACATCGTGTATTTCTTGCCTGGTGGCTTCATAAGTAATTCCCGAATGGGTTTTGCCCCCAAAGGACATCAATTTAATTGGAAATAATATCGCAATGATGGTGATGATTGTAAATAGCTTTGATCTTTGCATAATTCAACTCCCTTTCGGATTGGCCGGGTCTTTTTGCATCAACGATACAAGTAACTGTTCATTAGATCGTAGGCTTTCCGGTGATCCATATCATTGGCGACGTCGAGGGGAGTTTTTCCCTTATGGTCTTTTAAAGTCAGGCTGGGGACAGCCCCATGTTTCAATAATACTTCGCAATACTCTTCACGTCCTTTAATCGCGCAAATATGCAAGGGCGTTAATCCTCCGCTAGCAACCGCGTTCGGGTCGGCCCCGGCTGCCAGCAAAAGTATCACGATACTCCTATTCCCCCTCCCTATTGCCGCGTGGAGTGGGGTCGAGCCCGTTCTTTTGGGAATATTAGGGTCAGCTCCATGCTCCAAGAGGAGCTTCACAACCTCAGTCTTTTCGTTTAGAGTTGCCATATAAAGAGGGGTCCCCCAGTCTGTCATTGCATTTACATCGGCTCCTTTGTCAAGAAGCAGCTTTACTGTTTCGACGTCACCAAACACTGCCGCGTTTAATAACGGTGTACTCCCGTCAGGACTGGCGTCATTGACGACTTCTGGATTTTTATCCAGATAATCGGAAAGATCGCCGATATTCATCTTATTGATGTTCTCTTTTTTCGAGCAATCATGATCTTCAACGAAATCGTGGAAATCCTCCAGGGCCTTTTGGGCCTCGATAGCCGTCTTGCGGCTTTCAAGTTTTCCCTCGACGATCCTATTGACGCCCAGGAAAAATGGCGTTTCGTAATCGACCTTTTCCCACTGCCGACAAGGCGAGTCATCCGGCTTAAGTGGATAAAGGTGTATTGTCGAAGGCACGCTTGCAAGTTGTATTAAATCGTTTGGCGACTCTTCGTTTTCATTCAATTTGCCGATCGAGGAACTGACGTTTACCATCAATTCCTTGTATCCGTAGCCTTGCTTAAACACGAGCAATCTAAGCATAAATGGCTCATACAAGCCGGAGTACTTAATCTTTGTCTCAGGTACAGTAAAAATGCCCTGGGCGTCCGTTTTCGAGATAAAGCTCCTGCTGAACTCGCTTTGCCCGAAAAGCTCTCCCGCAAGACCGTGAACTCTCCATATTTTTCTATACAGTATATATGCGTCTTGGACGGGACCCCCCGTTTCGGCGTCAACGACGCGAGAGGTTAAAGGAACATCTACATATTGTTTCGAGCATGACTGAAGCAAAAGCAAAGCCGCGGTTATCAACAAGGACGCTAACGCGTTTATTCTATCAAGCTTCATTTTAAATTCTCCTTAATTACATTCCTGCAATCAACCATTTCCCGCCAATTGCATTAATGAATACAACGTCCGAAAGTACGTTAATTTTCCCTCCTGCTCCATCATCCTTTTCGAATACAATCGCATATTGCGCGCTATTGTCTCTAATTGATACGGGGAAAATTAATTTTGCTCCTAAAGCGTCAGCCGCTTGTGGCAAGCTATCAATAGAACTATAGAAGACGTATGAGAAATTGGGCCTGACATTCGGCGCGAAACAGGAAATTGCCGCCTCTACGTTCTGCTTTTCAAGGTATAAAAGCATTTTCTGAAATACCTCTCCAGGATTCCCCGGCCATTCAGACGGGTCCATTTCCCACTCGATGACCCGCTGGTTTTCGGTATCGGCAAAGGTAAGGCACGTTTTCCATTTTCTGCGGAATAAGTCGATGCCGCCCTTGGAACCGAGCGTAGATGGAGTTATTTCGTCCAATCCCTGGATGGATTCCAGTAATTCGCTACGGTCGTTGAGCCTGTATATTACATGCTCGTCCGGGCACCAGAAGGCCAGAGTCTGGCTGGCAAGACAGAAGTCCTTGGGGGCCGAGGCAAGGACCGCTTGTGTATAGGCTGTCTCGTTAACCGGCTGATCGGCACTGAAATTACTATGGCCAAAGACCTCGGTCCCGGCTGTATCGCTATAAAATTTCAGAGCCAGAAAAAGTGAGTCGTTTTCATTGACGGCCGCCTCGTAAATAACGGGAGCGACGTTTCCGGTATCATACTGTATGGCAACGGTCCGCGCGCTCGTGTCGCCGTAGGTCAATATTACCGGCGCGCCATTCATGGTGGCCAATGAAACTCTACCGGCGCTTGAAACGTGGAAGTCCCGGATATCCGCCACGCCCGCTTCCAGGCAATCGGATGAACATCCAGCTATCACCGTGAACGGAGGCCCCTCCATAATTAAAAACCGTCCTCCATTGTCGGCGCTGACCTCGGCCCATCTCAACGAAACCGTGTTTCCCTCCAGTGAGGCCTCGGCGCCGGCGATCCACCAATCCTCTCCCGGATGCTCCGCCACCGCGTCTCGCAGAAGACTGACGCCGCTCAACTCGCCATCCGTCAGCTCGTATTGATAGAGCAAGGTGGCTTTCGCCGCCGTAGAGCTTGTCGCCCCGAGCACGTAGTACTTCTCCTCTTTGGGGTCTCCCACCAAGTCAAGGGGATAAATGCCCTGATCCGAGGTGGAAAAGAAAGTCTTATACTTGAAGGGATGCTCGATATCGACCAGGCCTATTCCGACCTGATCGGTTTCTTGGTCGGGAAAATTAACGATCGCTTGATAAACCCTGGCCTCGGAGTAAGAGTGCAGCCCGGGCAAGGCGCATGAGCCGCCCGTAAAATCGCATGAATGATATTCGATCGCTCCGTCCCCATAGGACGTCTCAATCCTGACTGGATTGGGCAATTGACTGATAAGGGATTCATTCACGTAGACCGTGAATTGAATTTGCGCGTTGTCCAGAGTAGCCGCCGGCGGGTCCGATATGATTTTAATATCGCTTAGATATTGCCCGTCGCCATTGTACGCTACTTCAAGCTCATCCTCTCCATAATTACCCGCGACGTCTCGAGCTTGCGCTTTTATCGTTTGCACGTCAGGGGCCTTTATGGTTGGATCGAGCAGCACGGCCTTGGCCCTGAATATTCCGGTCGTCGCGTCCGTCATCTCGATTTCCGCCGCCGTGTTATTGATTCTGAACTTTAGAACTTTTTAGTCTGGTTTGCACGTATCGACATTAAGCAGCCTCCTTGAGGGGCGTAATTTCCTCTGGTTTGGGGTCGGAATGGAAAGCGGGAGAAATTCGCAAAGCCTTGTAGAAAGCGCGTCGGAGCCGACCGACGCTTGGGGGGCCGCTCGGGTCCCACCACGGTTCGGCCTCGATCTTTTCCGCCTCCGGGACGCAAAGGGCAAGCAGGCCCAAAAGGCCGTAGGCGACCAGGCAGAGGTTGGCGTGGCGCTTGATGGCCGTGAACGACCTCTGGCGATAGTCGCCGAAACCGCCCGCCGTCTTCACCTCCCGGAACAACTCCTCGATCTTCCAGCGGCCCGAATACGTTTCCAGCGCCCGCTCCGGCTTCATCTCGACGTCGGTGGTGAAAAACACGTTCATTTTTTTGCCGGAGCGCCGGGGGAAAATGATGACGAGTATCGGCTTGTCGCCGAGGGTGGCGCTGGGGACCATCACCCCGACGAAGGCCTCGATGGTAACGGTCTTGCCGTAAATCCTGGCCTTGATTTTTTCGCGCTTCGATCTTTTCAAACACAGTTGTTGGGGGCTGAACTTCTTGCCGCGCTTGGGCGGCCTTCCCGGACCATTCTTCCTTTTGGGGAGTTCGTAGAGCGCCGCGTTCGAGCGGAGGCGGCTGATCAGGACCACCTCTTTGCCGTCGAACTCGAGACCGGCCAACTTGGCCTTGGCGTAGAGGTTGTCCACCACCAGGACCAGTCTCCGAGCGGGCCAGGAGAACCTTTTTATCATCATGGCGGCCAACTCGATCTTGGTTTTGAACTCCCATCCCTTGGGGCAAAACTTTTCCTGGACGAAGAGCAGCGCCGAGAGGGGGAAGGCGAACCACTTGCCCCCGCGCTCCCATAGAAGCGCCATCACCACCCAGCAGTGGCCGAGCACCCGGCGCTTTTGATGGCCGGGGTTTTTGTCCGTCGGGTCCGGGTAATAGCCCAGACCGAAGAACTTCTTGCCCCATTTCTTGACCAGGGTGTCGTCGACGGCGACGACGATCTCGTCCATGATCTTGAGTCGTTGGGCCACCAGGTCGAGCAGGCATTGACTCACCTTTTGGCAGGACCACCGGCCCTTGCGCATGAAAGCGTAGGGCGTGGTCCAGTGCATGACCCGGTGGACTTGGGTGAGGCGCATGACCTCGGTCACGCAGTGCTGGAGACCGAACAGCGCCGCGTGGGCGATAATGAAGGTCTGGAAGTGCTCGAACCCGGGCTTGGAGAAGCAGTTGACAAATACAAGCATCAGCGGCAACATAAGAGCTTGAGCGTTCATCAGCGTTCACTCCCGCGTTATGAGGGCCGATCACACCTCTCATTATACGGGAAAAACTGGTGAACGCTATTTTTACATGGTGGAACATGGCTAAAAAGTTCTAAAGTTCAGTATTGATTAAAACCATAATGTTTTCTTTGGTTTCCCAAGGGTCTTTCGTGAAAGTACCCCGTACCTCAACGAGAGCGCCACCGGCGTTGGAGGAACCGTTCATGATTGACACGGATGGAGCGCTTTGGTCCAGAATAACCGGATAGATTGTTTCCGTAACGGGACCGGACGAATTGTAGTTCACCGTGAGGACTACCGTATTGGTCCCCGGCGCAATGGTAATTTGCCTTGAGAATGAGCCGATTTCAGGATTCGTTGTATTTCCGGAAACCGTTAGCGGGTATGATATCCCAGATTCCAGTATCCTAACTTGAGCCGATGAGAAATCCGAATAATTCGGAATGACTCCGTTCAGATAAATAAGTTCCTGAGGCAATATCTGATTGGGGTGGGGGTCGAGAATCATTCTGCCTGAAGTCCTTGGTTGCCCGTCAATGGCGCCGTCGCCGTCCGTGTCCGTTTTTATGGGGTCAGTCCCGTAAAGGTCAACCTCATCGCCGTCCGTAAGTCCGTCACCGTCGGTGTCGGGTGAAAAAGGGTCGCTTCCATGAGATATTTCATCGCCATCATTAAGATTGTCGCCGTCCGAGTCGCGGTCGCACGGATTGGTCATGAACAGCAACGTTTCATCGCCATCACTCAGCCCATCACCGTCGGTATCGGGATTATACGGACTTGTACCCGTGTCCTCAGCGGATGAATACACCCCGGTATTCGTCTCGACGGAATTGTCCAGACCGTCTCCGTCCAAATCTTGGGCCATGACCGGCGCCGCCACAAATAGCATCAAGAAAATTGCCGGGAAAATTGTTTTCACTCTTTTTCTCGCAAAACGAAGCATTTACACACCTCTCATTCATATGTTGCGTCGAATCTACACGATAATCGGTAAATTGTGCTATCAACGGTATCGAGACAAAAAAGCCTCGTCCGAAGACCGATTTGATCTTCACGAGGCGATAAATAATGATTCCCTGTTTTCATTCCCCCTGCTCTGGTGATGGTTAGAAGTGTTCTCTCCTTACCCTTGTACCTCCGCTATGTTTATACTATTCTAGGTAGCACGTGGTGATAAGTATGTCAAGTGCAAATTTGCATATTTGAAAATAATATACAAATCTTCCGCCCCTAACGTACAATTAAGGGCTATTGGTTTTTGCGGTCTAACTGCCCTCTTGCCAACCCCTTAAAATTCATCATGCTATTTCCCAAAGGGCACGGACAACCCCTCCGCCAGTTCCAATGCATCCGCAGGCCAGAACCTCTCGGGCCGAGGATGGCGCACATTCCGCCGTCCAAACGCGGGGCGGCATTCGAGCAGGGACTCGACCCATTGGGTGGGGAGCGAGTTCCGGCCATGCACCGCTCCCAACAGCGCGCCACAGATGGCGGCGTTGGTGTCGGTATCTCCGCCTCGCATAACGGTGTCAACGACGGCTTCCTCCAGGTTCGGGGCGTGCAGAAGCTGCCACAGGGCGTTTCCGAATGCCGTCAGTACCCACCCCTGTTGGTGGATATAGTCGGCGGGCGGCGCGTCGGCCGCTCTTCGGACAGCATCGAGGAGACTTACATCCACCTCCATGCCTTCCGACCAGGTCACGATCTGCTCATACAGATTTCGGCCATCGCACCCCGAGTGGATGGCATGGGCAATCGCCATCGTGAATAATTCGTTGGCTTGCTGGCAAACGGGATGGGGATGGGTGATCGCGGCATCCTGTCGCGCCCACTCGGCCACATGCTTCAAATCATGGTTGGCTCCGAAGATGCCGAGCGGACTGATCCGCATCATCGCCCCGTTGGCCTGGCTGTCCGGATTAGGACGACCCCGCAGGCCGCTGGAGACCGTCATGCCGCAATCGAAGGGCTCGGAGTCCAGCCAGAAGATGTACGCTTTCCTGGCTTCAGCGGGATCGTACTTTCCCCGCTCGGAAAGCATGCGGGCCAGGGAGAGGGCCATCTCGGAATCATCGGTCGGTTGTCCGGCAATCGTGTCCCAGGCGCCTCCGTCGGCAAGCTCCCTCACTCCGTCGGGGTATTCCCGTCGGATGTCCTCCGGAGTTCGAAACTCGACCAGGCCGCCCAGCGCGTCTCCGGCAAGCTGTCCAAGGAGACAGCCTTGGGCGCGTTCAACTTGCATGGGATATCTCCATAAATTCTAAAAGTCGCCGTCAGACTGTCGAAATTAAGATTGGCCCGCGGACCCTGACTGAATTGAAGGCTCAATGCCCATTAGTCAGCGCGGCGAATAATAATTTCTGAGCCGCTCGAGCGATGAAAGTCTAGTCGAAATCACTGATCGAAGTCAAGGAGGACGATGGAAAAGAATAAGTTGTCCTCGTATATTTTTTCATTCCATCTTATTCATCCGGCAGAACAAGCGTCCAAATACGTTTGAGAGGCAATTCGGCCTGGATGTCTTCTGAAAGTTTTTCATAGTGAGCAAAAAGCGCGTCCATTAAATCTTCAGAATCCCATAGACGAATCTGGAAAAATATCTGCCTTGACTCCGTTTCCACGTTTCCTTTAAAGCCTCCCCGAATGATAACGCAACAATCCATTCTCCCAAATGGCCGTGTACATTATCTTGTTGTAGCTAAAAGAAAAAAACGGAGAATGCTCAAAAGCGGCTAAAGAAGCGGCTTAAGGCGGATTTCCCTTGCTGCCCAGGTGCTCCATCAAATAAACCAGCTATTCTTTTTTCCCCTTCTTGCCCTTACCTGGTTTCTCCTCTATCATTTTGGCAACTCTCGCCAAAGCCGCGTCATCCTCCAAGGCTTCCTGTTCCGCCTCTTCAGCGAGACGATGGTGTTCGAACCTTTCATACTGCGAGAGAGCCAACTCCTTTGCTACTTCCATTGAGACCTTGCCCGCGTGTTCCAGGATGTCTCGCTCGTTGAACTTGAGGAAGGCATTGAGCTTCTTCCGCCAGTCTCTCATATAAAGAGGTCGGCGGCGGCGGGCCTGGTCCTCGGCGTAGTCCAGGTACATGACCACAATGCGGTTGAACTCCTCGATCTCGTCGGAGTGGAGGTAATTCTTGGCAATCACCACATCTCCCTTCCGCACCTTCGCTCCCTTCCACGATGTAAGGCCCATGTTGGGCTCGCCCGAGTCGGCACGGGCCGCTATCAACTCGGCTGCGGTGTGACCGGTCACGGCCCAGTGGAGCTTGTTCTGGACGATCTTAAAGAATTCCAGAGTCTCCTCCGCGCCGGGGTCATAGTCGCAGGCGAGCTTGTAGATGTCGCGAATCTTCTGGTAGAAGCGCTTCTCGCTGGCTCGGATATCCCGGATGCGCTCGAGGAGCTCGTCAAAGTAGTCCGCGCCGATATTCCGGCCCTCCTTGAGGCGTTCATCGTCCATGACGAAGCCCTTGACGGTTTTTTCAACTGCCTTCGGCAGGGATAATGGTTTGGTAGGAGCCTCTGAATGCGTTTGGCCGACTTCCTGATGAATGATGTTGGATTGATCTATGAGGTCACGGCTAACACAATTCCAGCCTCGTTTAATGTTCTCGGCCAGCCATTGGTCAGCGATCTTGTCTATCTTCTCCAACGTGGAGGCTATACGCAGGCTGGTTTTAAGCGGCTCCTTGCGAGCAGCAGAGTAATCGGTGAAGAAGGCGACGTATGGGGGATACAAATCGTCCGCACCATGCTTGTTGGTTTTCCAGGTAACTACTTTTCGAACGGTTGTCCCGGATTTTCCTTCCTTGGTGTAGACTTCGCGGCGAAGTGCTTCAGCAGGATCAAGTTGCGGTTGTTTGGTTTCTTCAAGATGGACATCCCTGCCCAAATGATCAGTGATCCTGATCTTGCGCACGCTCACGAAAAACCTCTCCAGGCTCTAAATCCCATATCAAAGAAATCCTGAGCGTCATCGTTTTCGTCATTATCGGCGAAGTTGATCAATTGCCCACGCCGAGCATACTCGAATCGACATCGCTCACCCAAGATCAAAAAAAATCCCTCAACTCCCTTGAGCAGGAATGCGGGATTGTCATGGTATGTTTTGCGCGGTCGGAACGATGGTGGACGGTGTCTTGGAGGAGGCCATCGAGCGCCTTTGAGCGCCCGGCCTTCATCGTCCTTCCCCTTGTGAAATTTCCATTAACACCTTTCCTGAGTCATCAAAATTTAAAATTTCTTTCTAACCATTCCCGCGATTAGTCTTGCCGACCGCCTTTTGAGGTGCTACACTGTTATTACAATGATGCACCATCAAAAAGGAGGCACTCATGATTAAACGACTCACAAAACATGGGAACAGCCTGGCCTTGGTCATTGACAAGGGGGCCCTTGACCTTCTCGAGATCGACGCCGAGACCCCGTTGCGCATTACCACCGACGGCCGTTGCCTCATCATCACCCCCGAGCGCGACCAGGAGCGGGAGAAAAAATTTCGAGAAGCCCTTTCGGAAGGCAACCGCAAATACGGCAAGGCACTCAAGAGACTGGCGGACTAAGCCATGGAGCCGTTGTTTCTCGAGCTGCATGAAGTCATGGAAATTCATCGGGATCAGATCGAAAGGTATGGAGGGAGCGAGGGACTCCGAGACCCGGGCCTCCTGCAATCGGCCTTGGAAATGCCCCGTTCCGGCTTCGGAGACCAGTACTTTCATGCCGATCTGTTCGAGATGGCCGCGGCTTATCTGTTTCATATAGTCAATAACCATCCCTTTCTCGACGGCAACAAGCGCACGGGAGCGATGGCGGCTTTTACCTTCCTCAAGCTCAACGATGTAACTCTCACCGCCTCCAATCCTTCTTTCGAGAGAATCGTTCGAGATGTTGCCGAGGGCAGGGCGGACAAGAGCGCCATCGTTAATTTCCTCAAGAAGAATTCCCGTGCTTCCAAGGATTGAAAGCCGTACGAGTTTTTCTTTCCTATGGTCCCGCATGGGAAATTTCCATTAACACATTCTTCATCTTGAGCCGCAGGCGCTTGATCCTTCGCCAAGCGAAAAACGACCAGCCCATCACGTCAAGGATTTCCTGCTCGACCTCGCCGAGGATTTCAACCGAGGACCGCCGCAGGGTGGATTCTCCGTACTCGACCGCTCCACGCTCCAGCCTCTGTTCAACCAGGGAGACGAACTCGCGCCATTCGTCGGCCAGGTCCTGGCTCATTCCCGTTTCCTGGATGCCCAGGAACACGTCATATCCGACCTTATCTCCCATCCGGTGCTCCCTAACCCTTTGAAACAAGCGGCCCTCGCTTTTCGGACCGCCGGTGTTATCCGCCATCTTTTTTGCGTTTTCGTTTTTTGGCGGGCTTGTCCTTGCCGTCTTTCTTCTCGTCCGCCAGCGTCTTGACCAACTTACTCGCCCATTCAGCGGGTGTTGCTGCCCGCTTCGAGGCGGGATCGGTCTCGCGGGTGATCTTGGTTGTCTTCAAATCCTTAAGGTGACAGCGGATCATCCTGTCCAACCGCTCGGCCGCGTCCCAGTTGCCCTCTTCCTGCGCCCGGCTCAGCTTGATGAAGTAGACCGCCACCAGCTCCACCTGCATGAAGTCCGAGCTCTTGTTGAACACAAAGTCCTGGTAAAGCTGGGCGATGATCTTTTCAAAAATCTTTTTTTCATCATCAGACAAGAAGCGGTTGGCGTACATGCCAACCGAGCCCCCGCGCCTTGATTTCACCAGGCGCAGATATCCTCGCGCCAGAATCGAAGCGATCTCGCCAATCGCCTCGCCACTCCTTTTTTGATCTCCTGAATTCCTCTCCAACTCTTCCTCCTCTCGCGACCCGGCTACGATCATCCGGCCCTGGTGGTTATATACCGGACGAGGGGATTATCTGTCGGAGAAAATCCGTCTAGGCCGCCCTGGCACAACCGCCAATACACAAGGGGCGAGTAGAAGCGAATGGATTTATTCAACTTGTATGGAGATTGTACGAAAGAGAACCTGGTTTTGCGTCTGCACGGAACTGTTAACAAACTCGGCATGTTAAACGGAGAATGGGAGATTCCGCCGGAGAAAAATTCGGTCAACGGGCGAAACCTTAAGGTCGCAAACGTACCCCGAAAATGTGAGTCGCAAACGGAGAATGGCGATATGTGTGAGAGGTCCGCAACCTGGCGGAATTGATTGGAAAAGCCGAAAGCCCCAGGACCTGGTGTCCGGAGGCTCTCCGTAAAAGAAAAAAGCCGCTTTGGTTCGCGGCTGGATATCTGGCTCCGCAAATGAGACCTCCATAAAGCATGCCCTATAAATGCCGTGTGCAATATCTAGCTGATTTAACAATGGAAAAAGGAAGAAGGTCGTCTATTCAGCAGTGAAATCAACTCAACACTATTTCTCAAGTGGTATGATTATGTGTTCTTTTAGAAGTCAAGTAGAAATTTTGGGCGGGATTTACAGGTCGAAAAGATATTACTTGACAAATCTCTGGCAAGTGGTATATTATAGATATGGTCGGGAAAGGAGATTGCTATGGACTTGCAGATACTCGCTAAAAACGTGAGACGGCTGAGGACTGCAAAGCGCTTCAGCCAAAAGGCATTGGCTGAAGCAGCGGGGCTATCCCTGCCTGCGGTCAAGAACATGGAACTTGCCAAAAACGAACCTCGGATGAGAACCATTCAAGCAATCGCCAAGGCGCTTGATGTTAATCTCAGGGAACTCTTTTTGCCGGTAAGGGATTTGCAGACCGTAAGGTTTCGCTCTACCCGGAAGGTACAGTACCGTGAAAATATCCTGGCAGAGGTGTCCAGATGGCTAGAGGATTTCAATTACCTAGAGGGAACTCTCGGCGAGAGAATTCCTTTTGAGCTAAAGAAGGTCAGGGTGCGCTGCTCCAATGAGAATATCGTCCGTTCCGCCGAGCTTTGCCGGAAGAAATTGGAACTCTGGGATGACGAGCCATTATACGATATCTGCGGATTGCTCGAACATGCAGGTATAAAAGTGCGGTCTGTTCCCATGGCTTCTGATGGTTTTTTCGGATTATCAGTGGGAGAAAAGGACGGAGGCCCTGCCATAGCAGTAAACGTTTGGGAAAGGATTACCGTTGAGAGGCGGATCTTTAGCGCAGCCCACGAACTCGGTCATCTCATGCTGCATCCTGACGCCTATGATGTTTCTCAAACTGAGGAAAACAAAAAAGAGGAGCAAGAGGCTGATTTTTTTGCCGGACATTTCATAATGCCGGACAAGGGATTTCTCAAAGAATGGAATGATGCATCGGGATTGCACTTCGTAGACAGGGTCTTTAAAGTCAAACGAATTTTCCGTGTCAGCTATAAAACCGTTTTGGCTCGACTCATTGAACACGAAGTCGCGGACAAGTCCATCTGGATGAAATTCAATGTTGCCTATCAGAAACGATTCAATCGAAAACTCGCCTTTAAGGAAGAACCAATGGCCATTGACTCCGCTGAGCCATATGGATTACAGCGATTCGATTTTTACGAGGACCGCTTCAGTCGTCTTGTCAGAAAGGCCCTTGAAAAGGACAAAATTTCTATCAGTCGTGGCGCGGAAATGCTTCACATTGGTATTGAGGAGATGCGGGATCTCCTCGATAATTGGGAGGCTGTTCTTTGACGAAGCGCCAACGAAATCCCCAATTGATGATCATGGATGCTTGTGTCCTCATTGATTTCATCAATGCGGACCGAGCTATTCTTCAACTTGTTGTGAAATACGTGGGACCACTCCATGTGGCCAGCCCTGTAGTAGACGAAGTCAACCAGATAGATGACGAAAACGAACTTGTCGAGCTTGGTCTTATTATCATTGAGCCCGAAATCGAGGATGCCTTTGCCGCAGCCACTCAACCCGGACCGACATCGTTTCAGGACCGACTATGTCTCCTAGCGGCAAAACGGCATGGCTTCACCTGTGTGACCAACGATAAAAACCTTCGAAAACTTTGCAAGCAAGAAGGAGTCCCTCTCCTATGGGGCCTTCAGCTTATAGTCGAGCTTCACAAAGCAGGAGGAATCCCCGGAAAAAGCGCTGAGATGATCGCTCAGACCATAAGAAAATCTAATCCCAAACATATCACGGCCGAGATAGTATCTCGCTTTACGGAGATTATCCGCCGTCAGGAGAGTCAACGGTCCTAACATTAAAGAGCACTTTCTGTTGGCATCCAATCACTGACATGGGATTGAGAGCTTGTTGGCCTCATCTCTTCAATTGCTTTTATTAAATGTTTACTTTTAACGGACATGGACTGTTTGAAAGGCCCTTCAATTATGGCCTCCTTTATGCACAGGACACCAGCGCGTCTACAGATGAAAGCGATCTGGGCTCCGGAGAGACTGGGAGTTATAGTGGCCAGTTGCGTAAAATCAATGTCCTGGGAGATCTTCATGTTTCTGGTGTGATGTTCGAAAAGAGACTTGCGACCGGACTTATTTGGTAGGTCCATGTTTACGACCCTGTCGAACCTTCCGGGACGACGAAGCGCGGGATCTATGTCGTTGGGCCGGTTGGTTGTAGCGATCACGAATACTTGCCCTCGGCTTTCAATGCCATCGAGTAGCGTTAGCAATTGGGCAACAAAGGTTCGTTGGCTGGAATCTCCATTTCTGGTTCCGGCGATTCCGTCAAGTTCGTCGAAGAGAATGATGGATGGCTGAAGCTCACGGGCTCTTTTAAAGACAGCGCGCAACCTTCTCTCGGACTCACCGAACCATTTCGACAGGAGTTCCGGCCCCGCTACTATTTCGATATGCGCTTTACTCTCGCCAGCCACGGCCCTGGCCAAAAGAGTTTTACCTGTCCCCGGCGGTCCCGCGAGAATGATTCCTCCACCAGCGCCACTCACGCCCACCTGAGCGAACAGGTCCGCATGCGTTATCGGTAGCTCGACCATGTCTCGCACGGCCTCGACCGCTTCGTCCTGCCCGCGGACGTCCAAGTAAGATACAGTAGAGATATTTCGGAGTGGCGCAGCATGTGGCTGGCCATGTTCCATCGCGCCTTTTGCATCCGCTACGCCCACACGCCTCGCATCAGAAAACCCGAAGGGCAGTGGGTGCTTAACCGGCCATAGCCATGCGGGCGATCCGTCTTCCCTGCGATAAATAATTTTCCAGCCCTCGGCCTCTGCAGTGATAACTTCGGGCAGACAATCTATGTTTTGCGCTACGGCTTTACTATCATAGTTAGGACACAGCCGGTATAGCTCGTTTCTAGAGGCAGAAGCTTGTCGCTTGAGTTTCCTCTTGTCTATTTTCAGCATTCGGCCATCGAAGTTCCCGACCGTCCACCACAACTGCCGGGATTGGTACGAGTCAAGGGATTGTTTGACGGGCTTGATAAAGAGTTGATCACATCCCAATCGACAATTGTTAGCGCACGACTCTGAAGCCTCACGGATTTTCTTGCGGCGGCAACGGTCTACCTCTTCCAGTCGATTAATAAATGCTCCAAAGTCGATTGGCTTGACCGGTTCTCTCGAGATGCAGAACTCTGCGGACTTCCACCCCCGGACCATGCGGGTGAGGTTAGAGATTCTACGGGCGAGCTCGACCAGGTTACCAGATCCGATGGTAAGAGAGTACCAAACCTCGCGGTCCTTATCGTCCGTCTCGATCATGAGCGCGCCACTATCGGACAGAGATTTGAGGCGTTTCCTGGCGATGGGGAATGACGGCGAGGCGCTACGGGCGAATGATATGGTGACGGTTTTTTCAACTGCCTTCGGCAGGGATAATGGTTTGGTAGGAGCCTCTGAATGCGTTTGGCCGACTTCCTGATGAATGATGTTGGATTGATCTATGAGGTCACGGCTAACACAATTCCAGCCTCGTTTAATGTTCTCGGCCAGCCATTGGTCAGCGATCTTGTCTATCTTCTCCAACGTGGAGGCTATACGCAGGCTGGTTTTAAGCGGCTCCTTGCGAGCAGCAGAGTAATCGGTGAAGAAGGCGACGTATGGGGGATACAAATCGTCCGCACCATGCTTGTTGGTTTTCCAGGTAACTACTTTTCGAACGGTTGTCCCGGATTTTCCTTCCTTGGTGTAGACTTCGCGGCGAAGTGCTTCAGCAGGATCAAGTTGCGGTTGTTTGGTTTCTTCAAGATGGACATGGTCCGTCACCTGTCTCATCCCTGCCTCTGCTACGCTCACGGATTTGTCATGACGCATGCGCAGGAAGACAGCGTTTATCATGCTTATGCTGTTCGTTGGCCCTATGGGGGACCAACCATCCTCGGAGTAATCCAACAGCATCCTGCGCACAGGACGGTCCTTGCTGTCAGATTTGATGATATCGTTACATTTTACCTCGACGACGATTTTCGGGCGTATCCAGCGATAAAGGACTCCCTGGTCGGTGGCCTTTCGGAAACTCGATTGGCAGGACATCTCAGAAAAACGTTCATGAAGGTCCATCTTCTCGACTGCACTCATGCCAATAGATACTCTGCCGATCAGCCTAAAGCGATTGTCGTTCAGCACCAGGGCAAGGAGAAGTTCATGGACTCGACCTTGAGATTCAGCGTATCCGACTACCGCAGCATCGATGGTAATCTCAGGTTTGATCTTTAAAATCCCGCCGTTTTCTAATCGGAGTACGATTCCTTCCGCTCCACCTTGGGTCACGGTCTGCTCGAACGCATAATCGACGGCATGGGGCGAATCGGCTGTTTTGAAATCAGCGGTGTGGATTTTGTCGCCGGTGTCGAATATTTCCTGTAACCTCTCAACCCGTTGAGGAAAGGGCCATGCCTGCGCATCCTTGTCATTATCCTGGATCAGGTCAAATGCGGCAAAACGCAACCGGTCGGTTTTGGCATGCTCTCCTGTCTTCAAAGCTGACATGATGTCGTAGACATGTGACCTGCCTGATTTGCTAGTTGTATAAAGCTCTCCAGCAACAAGCATTCTTTGATCACCCAAGCTCTCGGCAACTTCCTGAGTAATCGGGATGCCGGTAATCGCCCTGCCCGACGGCGACAGCAGGTGGACCTCTCCATCCCACGCATACAGGAACCAGCACTCGCCGTCTATCTTAGGTGACAGAATATGGCTGCCGGGCGGAATGGTCTGCAAGATGTTGTCCGGTGATACGCTCCGATAGCTGGAGGCCACGTTACGTTTGTACGCGGCCAATCGGGCTGCAAGAACAGTGTTCTCTATGGAGCCCTGAGGAGCAATGCGCCCTTGCCCAAATGGCTTCCAGCGGGACTGATCGACTATCATAAAGCGATCTCCAGCGGGCGACGCAACTCAAAAGCTGCGAGATGCAAAACCAGCAGGTAGCTGTCGCTCTCTGTCCTGCCCTCGAGCAATCCCAGCATGGGAGCGCCGTTTCGCTCAAGGATCAGAGGGCCCAGGCTGTCAGGTCCGGAGCCGATAATAGCCAGGCTATCTCGCTCTTCAAGGTAACCGGCAAGCGAAAATAAGAAGTCGAAGGTAAGGGCGTCAACGTGCCTGACCATGTACTTCCGCGTGAATGCAAAACGCCGGGCCGTAACATTACGAGGTAATAGCTTCCCGGACCAGGGCCGAGGGTCGAGGAGGTTCGAGTGATAGGGCTTCGGTTCCCGTCGTTCACATTCCGAGCCATCAGGACCATAAACGACCTCCATGATTTTTGCCGCGTACAATGGCTCGCCTTGGCCATTCACGAATACCCTCCTGCACTGACCAGTCTCCTTGCCCACCGCCTCCATGTCTATTTCCGGGTCGCCCTCGATCAATGCATTGGCAAGAGCCTGTCCATCACCGAAACGATCAATCAAGGCTTCATGGTTGTTGGTCGTGCTGCTCTTCACAAGGCGGACATGGCGAATGGTCGATCCGCTCATACTCTTGTACGTGATGTTTTTACCAAGACGACATGCTTCCAGCGCCACTACCGCATCCCTGCCCAGATGGTCTGTGATCCTGATCTTGCGCACGCTCACGAAAAACCTCTCCACGTTCTAAATCCCATATCAAAGAAATCCTGAGCGTCATCGTTTTCGTCATTATCGGCGAAGTTGATCATCTGCCCACGCCGAGCATACTCGAATCGACATCGCTCACCTACGATCAGGAAAAATCCCTCAACTCCCTTGAGCAGGAATGCGGGATTGTCATAGTATGTTTTGCGCGGCCTGAACGATGTCCGATAAATTTCGCCAGCTTCGAGTGAGTCCTGCAATCCCGAGTCCAGCGTTTTCGCTTCCAGTAGATAAACCGCCGTGACGACATGCTCCAAAATCTCACTGTCCGGAACCGGGCCTGATATTTTCTGTGGCGCCCCGGGGGTGGCTGGAAATTCAGCTAATGAGTTTCCCACTTCATCACAAGCAATGATTTCCTTCCGCTCGACATGGTCCCCTTCCTCATCCAGGTACATTTCCGCTGTACAGCCGTTGGGCATAAGGTGGAGGCCGTCATCGGTGAGCAATACGGTGGAGCACTCTCTATCTTCATGGTCCAGAGCTATCCTCCGTTTATAGCCATGGAAACTTATTGGGTCGATTTTACGCACGATGAATTGCGAAAGCCTGCCATGAAAGAGGAGATCCAGAGTAGTGGGCTTTCCCGATCCCTTTTTCAAGCCATTACATTCCGAGATTTTTCTATTCATATGGCTCATCAGCGGTCACCTTTTATTCGACCATGCCCATTGCCATGTACCTGAAGGAGAAAATTCGCATGTAAGCCATCAAGTCCCGCATGAAGACTTCAGCAATTCCCACTGTCTCAGCTGTTGGGTCCAGTCCTCGGCCTGGATAATGTCACGCAACCTTCGTTCGCTAATGGCATCTTTTTTTCTGGTCGATTCCATGAATAAAATCTCCTCCTGGATTTGCGGGGCCAATAGGAGCAGGTTCAGTATCTGGGTAAGACGGGCCCGTGTGAGACCGTGCCGCCGAGCCAGGCCAGCCCGGTTGCCGCATCCGCCATGGTCAAGCTCCTTTTGCAGATGATGAGCCTGCGCCAGCAATACCGCAAGGGGAATCGGCTTCAAAGTGGGGGGTTCAGGTTTAACTGGAGGCTCGGCAGACAATATAGTCTCCCGTCCCCGGCGGGCGCGAAAAATATAAGCGGTCATCGTTTTAATGGGTTGTTCGGATTCGATCATGGTATCCTCCAGCGCGTCTTTTTGTTAACATAAGGATGGCCCTGCGACCGAGTAATCGACAATTTTCATTTCCACCTTGCCACAAGGCTCGTCGATGATGATTTCACTTACAATTGCGCGCAGTAGTCGGCGCTTATTTTCAGATGTCAAGGCATCCCACACCGAGTCAAAGCGTCTCATAACACCAATCATCCACTCGACCTCTTCATTTTGCTTGTTCAGAGCAGCGATGTCCCGTTCCACTTGGCAAAGATTGTGGTCCATCTTCCCCAGTTCATCGTACAAGCAGCCGAGCTTGGCATCGAGATTTTTCCAATCATCCCCCTTTGCCTGCTCCATATTTTTAGCGATCTCGTGCCCTTTTGCCGCAAGTTCGCCGATCATCTTTGGCAGTCGTTGACGTTCCATGTTCCTTTCCTGAAGCCTGGCCGCATAATTCCGTCTAACGGATGACAATAAATCGTCAGGATTGTCGATCTCGGACGCGGCGTCCTTTACCCGATCAACCACATATTTCTCGAGTGATTCCGCGGGCAGTGGCCGTGCGGGGCAGGCGTCCCGGCCCTGTTTATCGCGGGTAAGGCAACGGTAATAGCGCCGCTTGTTTTTTCCTCGTTTGGCTGAGGCTGGAGTATAAGCGGCCCCGCAGGCAGCGCAACGCGTCAGTCCCTGCAGAAGATATTCATCTGTAGAAACCTGGCGGGTTCGGGTATTGTCACGAATAAGTTTCTGAACGGTATGGAACTTTTCTCTGTCCACTATTAGGGCATGCTCGCCTTCATAGAGGTTGTTTCCGTAAGATATGTAGCCCGCATAAAGCGGATTTTTCAGCATGCGCAGAACCGTGTGCTTGTTCCATTTGCGGTTACTGTCTATCTTTTCCAAATTGTCAGAGAGGCTTTGGAAAACCGCAAGCGGGGATCGGCAATCGATATAGAGATCGAACACCCGCCGTACTACATCCGCCTCCGGTTCATTGACAATCAATTTTTTGTCCACAATCCTGAAGCCGAAGGGAACCTGCCCGCCGGTCCATTTCCCTTTTTTCCTGGCCGCTCCTATCTTGTCCCGAGTTCGCTCCGAGATAATCTCACGCTCGAATTCGGCGAAGCTCATCAGCATGTTGAGGGTCAACCGGCCCATAGCGTCGGCGGTGGAGAAGTTCTGGGTCACGCTCACAAATGCAACATGGCGGCGGTTCAATTGATCTATAATTTTTGCGAAGTCCAAAAGCGACCTGGAGAGACGGTCAACCTTGTAAGTTACTATCACGTCGATTCCCCCGGCTTCCACGTCACCCATCAGCCGCTGAAACGAGGGACGGTCAAGATTTGATCCGGTAAAGCCGCCGTCATCGTAGGTCGGAGAGATCGCTCGCCAGCCCAGTTGCGCCCGGTCGCGAATGTAATCCAAGCAAGCATCTTTCTGAGCGTCCAGTGAATTGAATTCCTGCTCCAGGCCCGCGGACGTCGATTTGCGGGTATAGATCGCGCAGCGGACGTCAGTTCCCTGGGAACGTTTGCTTACATTGTTCATTGTTGACTTTCCTTTTTCCGGCGGTTTGCGCAGTGGAAAAACAGAAAGCCATTCCACTGGATGCCGGTGATCTCCCGCGCCACCTTTGAAAGGGTTCGATAATGCTTCCCCTTATACCCGAAACCGTCATCCAAGACTTGCACTTCGTAAACCTTGTCTTTATAGATTCGACGAAGGATACTGCCCGGTGGAGGTAAGCGAGCATCGCGTGGCCGGAATGTTTTTCCTGGTGAGCTCTTTGACCTCTTCTGTACGACCGGAAACGGCTCAGTCGCCAGTTCTTCAATTCTTAGCTTGGCTTTTTCCGAAAGGCCCCGGATGGAAAGCTCCTGTATCCGGAAAGCCAGTCGCTTGCGAAGATAGGTTTTGTGGCTGCTGCGGGCCGGAAAACCGAATAGTTCGCTGAACCGCTCCTGTAGCTCACGGACGCTCATGTCGTTGAGCCTGGCCAAATCCGCCGCCAAGCTGAGTATCTGACGGTCAGGGGTGATTGTTTTATGGTCGCCTTTAATTTTTTGCATCCGTTTTCTCCTTTGGCATGTTAACCGCTGGACACAATGAACGCTCTTAACTCCAGTTAAGTCAAGTTAATTCTCAAGCTGCGGGAAGTTTTTGAGGTGTGCTGTGTGGTAGTAGAGCAAGGGGACTCTGCCGACCCGTTTCTGCTTTGATAACAGGGTAGCTGGTTCGGCCAGGACAACCATCCTAAATCAGGATTCAAAAGTTCCATTTATATCCTCATCGGAGCCTCGGGTTCGGGAAAAAAGCCAAATCAATCGTCAGTAAAATGAGGCTCCTGAAGAATATATACCGGAAAAAAAGTGAAAGTGTCGGAAAAAGTTAAAAAATTTAGAAAATCTCTAGATCTTTGATCAACTATCATGCGAAGGTTTTTCTTTTCGGTGGGGCATGATCTGTTCTCATTATGGCAGGTTTGCGCATCGATTCATGTTACAAACACACGCGGGTCATTAAGTTATGCGCAATTACACTGAAATCGTCTCTTTCTCTATGATTTCCCTGAATTCACTCAATAATTCTGGATAGTTCTTAAACAAATATTTCTTAACCTTGGAGTTGTCTAGTATACGCTTTAAATACTTGCGGTATATGGCGACTTTAAGTGTGTTCTCGGCCAGCGAGTCGTCAAGCAGGCGATACTTTCGCTCCAATGTTTCCAGCTCTTTGCGCAACTTTGCCATATCAGCCAGTGTGGTCTCTTTCCCTTTTATTGGTTTGCCTGAATCAACCATTAGTTCCGGCGCAGTGGCCAAGACCTGTGCCTCCACGTACTTTGCGCTGAAATAGTTCAGCCGAACCAGCGTCTCAGCAATCTCTATCTGCCTAATGGGCTTGACTTTTTTTAATAGCTTGAGAGTCTTTACGGCAACCTGTTTATCTTTCAGCATATCCACCGCTTCCGGGCAGATGCCGTTCACTATATCCCTGCGCTCGCGAATCCTTTTTACGTCGACATTGAGAGTTCGGGCGAGTTCTTCCTCTGACAAGCCCTTGCTTAGAGCTTCCACGATCATCCTGTGCTCCTGGATGATGGCAAGGCGGTTGATGTAATAATTATAGCTGAAGTACTCCTCATCCTTCGCGACCAGGCACTTGGCTTCAGTCCAGCCAAGATCAGAAATCGCCTTATATCTAAGATGCCCGTCCAGAAGACAATAAAAGCCCTTGCGGCCTTTCTCGGGAAAGACCACGAGTGGCTCGACCAAGCCAACTTCTTTTATGGAGGCAAGAATGCTGTTGTATTTGTTGGAATGACTTGTCGAAAACTTGATTGATTTGACGGGAAGTATTCTGTCCAAGGGAAGGACGACCATTTCGCCATTAAAAGCCCATTTGATTTTCTTGCTCATCGCCCGTCAACCCTGAGGGCTCCATCCGATAGTATGCGCGGCATGTCCTGCAAACCTTCGGCACGCAATAGATTGATAAAATTTTCATCGCCAAGCAGTCGCCGAAAAGCGGCCTCGATTATCGAGCGGCGGTAGTCAGCCAGTTCAGACTTCTTCACCTGCAGCTTCTGGATTTCGGCCTGCTTTTGATACTCCCTTAGCAGACCAGTTTTGCCGCCCCCTTTACCGTGAGGATGCTTATGCTTGGTTTTTCCCATCAGCATGCGCTTCTCCGCTATACGCCGCGTCATCCTCAGTTCCTTGCCTTTCAACTCACCGTTCTCATAAGCTTCGGTTAGCCAACTCTGCAACTGTGAGTCGTCCAGTTTCATTATTTCCAAAGCAGCGCTGATAGGTATGCGCCCGGAAGCGACCGCCTCTACCAAACGCTCTTCTCCCTCCTCCAACAACTTCAATATGCTTCTAATATAATTTTCAGTCAACCCAGTTTTATTGGCGATCTCAAGATAACTGTATCCGCGGTCCTTCTGCAACAGAAGATTTCCGATCAATTCATAATAACTGCTATGACGACGCGCCAGGTTCTCCACCAGGCTCATCTGCAGACTCCGTTTCTTGGAAGCATCGATCACGATCGCGGGAATTTCCTTTTCGCCAAGCTCGACAAATGCCTCCAGACGCCCCTGCCCGCACACCAGATCAAATCCCGATTCCTCGGTTTCACCGGGTTTTCTGCGGCTCACTATTATCGGCCTCTTGATGCCGATCTGGGGCATGCTGCGGACGATCCGGTGGAACTTATTTTTATCCCGAACGCGAGGATTGATAACCCGGATCTGTTCGATGGGAATAACCGCGATTGTAAGATCTTCCTGCTTCTTTTTAGCCATGATTAAGCCACATCCTCCAGCATCACGCGCTCGGCAAGATTGAAGAAATAATTGAGATTGTCAAAACGATACGCGTCCAAGTTAAAGCTGTTCTCTTCAGCCAGGCGAAGTTTACTAGCTGTCAGGTCGAGAGATGGGAACAGATAATAATCCCTAATTTGCTCATTGCCCTCTTCCATTCTGACCGCAATGGTTATGTCGGGCCTGAGACCCTCTTCAAATCGCAGCAGCCAGCGAAGGGCCCCGGCTCCTGTCTGCCGACAGCGAGCCAGGGTTAAGGAAACCAGAAGCTCTCGATTGATCAACAGCAGATCCGATTGCTCGTCAGTCTCCACTTCCGCGCCATGTTCTTCCAATTGATTGATCACCTCAGCGATCGTTTGCGGATACATCTCCCTCAACCGACGATTGACTTCGATGTAACTGTAATCGATATCCGGGACGTAACCTATCAGCCGGTAAGCCCGCAACAGGCTGCCGAAGCGATGCTGATACGCTGAAGCCGTGGGCAGTGTTTCAGCCTCATCAATCAAAATCCCCGAAAGCCTTCCGTTTTTGAGGTAGACATTTTTCAGCTTTTCCAACATCTCATCATCGCTCAACCTCCGACTGCGAGCCAGGATTATGCCCCGAGCAGTAAAGAAAGTCTGCGCTTCAATGATCGGCTCAAAGGCCCCATCCTTGCGAATCCATTCCTCAGGCGGATTTTTCACCCTTGCTATTTTCAGCTTGTACGACTGACGGTTATAAACGTTGTTGCCAATGTACTTTTCATTGGTCAGAATCTGCCGTATGGGACCCCGCTTCCAGGGGCGCTGATGATCGTTTAATATTTTTCGGTCATTGAAAATAGCGGCTATCTCACCTTCATTCTTGCCTTCATGAACAAAAAGCCGAAACATCTCTCGGACATTTGCCACTTCTTCGGAAGGGCCGGGAGTCAGAATCACCCGGTCAGTCTGGAGGCTTTTGTGCTCGCCCATCTTCAACTCGCCCTTCACCTGTCCGCTGCTGTCCACCAACACTCGACGCAGGCCGTAACCAGCCGTGCCACCCTGGCGAAATCCCAGCTTCACCAGGTTCGACGCGCCATGGAAAACCTTGCCAGACAACTCCCGGCTATACTCCGCGGCCATGGAGCGCTTTACTCCTTTGACGATTGTTGAAATGGGGCTGCCGTCGTTTTCAAATAGCTCCGCGCAATATTTGATCTTGACCCCAGCTCTTTTGCAGACGTATTCATAATGAGCGCTCTCATCCGCATCCTGAAATCTGCCCCAGCGGGAAACGTCATATACCAGTATCTCCTCAAATGCTGCCTGCCCGCTTTCGACATCGCGCAGAAGCTTCGCGAGAGAATCTCGGCCTTCAATATTCAGACCGCTCTTACCTTCATCAGAATAGATCTCTATAATCTCGTAATTGTGGTGCTCGGCATACTGTCTGATGATCTCAAGCTGGTTGTCTGCGCTGTATTGCTGATGTTCGGTGGACATGCGCACATAAGCGGCAGCGGGAATGGACTTGTCGCGTGGCGGCTGTCCTGTTCGGCCGTTTGTCATTATTTACCTCTCTGAGAAATGTTAATAGAGCTTGTATTTGTTCTCGGCAGAACAGCTTAAGGTTGGGATGAGCCTGCAAATCTTAAGCGGGTCGCTTTCTGGAACTTCACGCGACCCCGAAATGAGAGTACTGCTCTAAAATAACAACTACACTTGTTAACCAAAGGCATTTGCTCTCTGTACGGAGAATCTAAACAGAGAGCAACCGTTTACAAAAAACAGGAGGATTGACTTTTGCCAATCCTCTCTAACTATCCTTGGTTCTTTCCCTTCACTTTTTTTATTAGCAATATTAGCAATCTATAACTTGACCCCAAAGGGGTTTCACTTGTTAACCTCAAACTAAATAGAGCGTGCTATTTAGTTGGCTCCTGGGGAGGGATTCGAACCCCCTGATAAGCTCATTAAATATTCGTATAATCAGGGACAAGAAACCCCTTATCCCGGACAATTTAGTGAAAAACCAGGCCAAGATCAAGAAGTTAAAAAATCCTCTCCTGTAAAGGGCCGGACACATACTGTAAAAACCATATCATACGAAGGTAAAATAAAGGACCGTAATTTTCACGGTTCCGCCCATAACCGGCCCGGATCCGAAAAGGCCATAAATGAAAAGCTTGACTCTAACCTTGCTCTGGTCCTTGATGCTTGGCCTACGCTCCCTCATGCGATACGGGCAGGGATCGTGGCAATAGTGAGGGCCACGGCGCAACCAGCGCCCACGGGACGGCGCGAAACCAAGGGAGGCAAGGGAGATGCCTAGCCGCGGCCGGATCGCCGCCCTGGGCCGTCCTGGGCGTCCGGTACGATACGGAAATCGGAAAGTGAAGGGGGCAATGCCCACTGCAAGGGAACAAGCTGAAGCTGGAGGACAAAGATGAAAAAGAAGGACAAGAAGGGACTGGCAAGGACAACGAAAAAGGAAGACGCCAAGCTCGCCGTGACCGCATACACCGACGAGGAAAGGGCGATCATCTCCAGGGCCGCGGAACGAAGAAATAATCCGCCCCCCAAATACATAGAGGGAGAATCGAAAGGGAGGCATCTGAGTATTGCCCTCCCCAAAGAGAAACCTCACCTTGTACACGCAAAAATTGCTTTGGCATTGGGGACAGTGGATAATTCCACCGAAACCTTTCTTCTAAATCAAGCAATCCAGAGTTTCCCCGACTCCGTTCCAGGAATAGACCGCGTGAACATCACCGCGGCGCTGATGTATGGAATAGCGCCTGATAACGAGGTGGAGGGAATGCTCGGCCTTCAGATGGTCGCCACCCACAACTTGGCGATGGAGCTATTGGGCCGCGCCATGAGATATGATTGCTGGGACGCGACCCGCGACGGCGTCAACATGGCCACGAAGCTGCTCCGGACTTACAAGGCCCAGATGGAGGCCCTGAACCGGAACCGGGGCAAGTCCCCAAGCCAGAAGGTGACGGTCGAGCACGTCCACGTGAACGCGGGCGGCCAGGCCATTGTGGGCAACGTCGAGAGAACGCCCACCGGGAGGGGGAAGGAGGGGGGTGATGCCAAAAAGTGAGGAACCACCCCTTGCTATGCACCGCGCGCCACGGTGCGGAGCTAAATGCAAGCGCACCGGTCTCCCATGCCGGATGCCGGCCATGGCTAACGGCAGATGCTTTCTTCACGGCGGCAAAAGCACGGGCGCAAGGACGGAGGCGGGCATGGAACGTTGCCGTAAAGTCAACGTAAAGCACGGATTCTATTCCCAGGAATCAATGGCAAGGCGCCGGGAAATTAGGCGTTTTATAAGTGAGTCCAAAAAATTACTGAGACAAATAGAATCCAAAGCACTCCAATCAGGAAACCTCGATGATAACCCCATCGAACCGCCTTTCTTTAAAAATAAAACGTGAAGTTCCCCTATAATCCTTGGGGGACCCATTAAAATCCCGGAACTTCCCCTAACAGGAAGGGAACAGAAAGTGGCAGAAATAACTTTACGCCGGTTTCCCGGATGCAATCTCTTCCCACCAGCTTTCTGACTATTCCTCCCATCTTTTATGTAGTATCACCAAACATCGCTCTACCAATATTTACTCAGCGGCAGTTACGCTCTTCGCCTGCCAGATGGTGAGGAGTCTAGCGAGGTCGATGAGGACGTCTTCAACGTCGGCTTCCTCGATGGCGTTCACCTCGGCCATGGCGTCAAGGATGTAATCGATGGCGTCCTCGGCTCCCTCCTGGTCGTCCTCCAGGTCCGGTGTGATCCGCGACAGGTACGCGAGGGCGTCGTCGCGGCGACAATCGTCCTGGCAATGACCGTTGCCTCCATGACCACCGTTGCCACCATGGCCGCCATTACCACCGTGGCCCCCATTCCCACCATTACCGCCGTTTCCGCCGCCGTGGCCGCCTCCACAACGGTCGTCCATTTCCCGATCGTCATCGCCGCCTGTGAAGGGATATAAGTTATAGAGACCAAAGCCTCTCGGTTCGATATTTTGAAGGCCGTCACCGTACCCTAGAGTCTGGTAGTAACCAAGATATCCGTAAGCTCCCTCGTAGAGGCCGCGATTGCCGTGACCGCCATTACCGCCGCCGTTTCCACAGCCTCCATCTCCGCAATTGCAATCGCCGCAGCCGCCGTATCCGTGACCATAGCCGCAGCAACCGCCATGGCCACATCCGCAGTCGCCGCATCCGCCGTTGTGCCCCTGGCAGCAGTCGGGGATGGGGAGGTCATCGAGCTGGGTCTCGATGGACGCGATTAAATCCCAGGAATCGGTGGACAGGTTTATCGACGCGCTCAAGCCGTCGCAGAGATGGAAGGTCCCGCCGGTTAAGTAGGACGCCTCGGTAACCGAGCTGTAATCGCCGACAAGGTCGGGGAACCTGACTCGGAATTGCATGCTGGCCATCACGTTCATCTCCAGGTACCTGAGCCAGGTGATCTTGTCCGGCAGAATGAGAGAGCCGTCCGAAGCCCAAACCGTCTCGAGTTCCGGGGCCGGATACTCGTCAATCCGATAATGGTCGTCGGAGCCCAGGTTGGTCACGTCAAGCGAAACCGAAACCACCCCAAGAGGCGACACGGTCGAGACCGCCGGAGTAACGTAGTAAACGCTGTCAACGAGAAGCTGGTCGATTACGACCTGGTCGTCGCAGTCCACCGCCGCCGGGTTGAAGGAGTAGGACAGAACGCGACCCAGTCCTTCCGAGTTGAGGGCCGCGCCGGGATCGTAATCGTGACCCTGACACCTTCCATCGGTGAAGTAACCCATGGCCTCGGCGTCGAGCATCTCCATGTTCACGGCCGACTTCTTACCGATGACGGTAAAGGACACGGAGGGAGTGAGGTCGGAATCGTACATCGTGACCACGTTGATATTATTGGAGCGCCTTCCCTCCCAATGCACGCCGAGAAGGTCTCGCGCCTGGGGCAGTTCCTCGGGGAAATTCTTGAACGCGATCATGCCGTCTCCGGCAAGCACGCGTCCCCAAAGCTCGTAGTTGATCTCGTCCGTCTTGCCGACGTTCACCACGATGAATACGTTATAAAGGCCGCTCCTCATCTCGGCCAGGAAGTTGTCTTCCTCATAGACCGCGAGGTGTGGGACCTCCATGTCCGTCAGCACCGCGCCAATCCAGGCCCCGACCTCGTCCGGGTCCATGCTATGTTTCTTGCCCTCGCGGAGCCAGACCAGGACCCAGGGAGACGGGTCGGTAACGTACTTGTCGATCTCCAGGTCGCAGGTCCCGACCTCGGTCGATATCTCGAACGTCAACGAATCGTCGGCGGAGTTGCCCGCCAGGTCCACGGCGTGAACGGCAAGCAAGTAGACCCCGTCCTCCGTAACCGGCGTGTCGCTCGCGAAGGGAAGCCCGTTTAACGTGATTTCATGGTGGTCATGATGCAAGTCCGTCACCTCGACGTGGGGTATCACCTGCGAGTCGTAAGTCACGCCATCCGTAACGCCGGTAATGAGAATGGTCGGCGGAGTCTTGTCGATGACCACTCCGGACACGGTCTCCTCGACCGAGTTGCCCGCGCAGTCCCAGGCCTCGATGACGACGGTATAGTCGCCCTCCTCGGTCAGGGTCACCGCCGCCAAAGGCTCGGCCGAAGACAGGGTCGAGCCGTCCTTAACGACAGTGACCATCGAGGCCGTCAGATTGGCGTCATCGGCTTCGGGCGTAAAGGTTACGTAGTCGTTGTAGTAGCCGGAGGCAACGTTCGCCGTCACCGCCGGGGCCGTGAGGTCGATAATAACCGGACCGGCCTGAGCCGTAACCGAGTTGCCGGCAAGGTCCATGGCCCAGCCCGAGATTATATAGACGTTCTCGGCGGAAAGCGTGACGCTCTCGCCAAAGGCATGTTCGTCAACCGTCGCCCCGTAGGACACCCTCACCCAACTCTGGGACGCGTTGGCCTCGGTCAGGGTCGGAGTGAACGTCAGGGCCTGGTTGAAGCAGCCCGAGGTGACGCCAAGGTCGATCTCGGGAGCGCTTTTGTCGATGGTGAAGGTCATATCGACCAGTGCCGCAGTGTTCCCAGCCAGGTCCGCCGCCTCGGCGTGGAGCGCGTACGAACCGTCATCGGTAAGCTCGATCGAAGTATCCATGCCGTAGGCCAGGGCGTTGATCTCGAGAGCCTCGCCCGCCGGATCGCGGTTAGCGTCGTTGACCGTCCCCTCGAGCGTGACCCCGGCGCCATAGAACTCGCCGTCGGAAACGCCCGTAACAACTATCTCGGGCTTGGTCTTGTCAATGACAACGCCGGACACGGTTACCTGACTTGTACGACCGGTGCAGTCCACGCCTTGAACGACCACGGTATAGGTCCCCTCATCCGCGAGCACAACGGTGGAGCCGACCTCGGTCTCGATTACGGTCGTTCCATCCATATAGACGGTGATAGGAGCGTAAACCAGGTTCGCGTCCAGAGCGGTGGGGTTGAACTCCACGTCATGGTTGTAATAGCCGGACGTGACGTCCGCGTTTACCTCCGGGGCGATCAGGTCTATCACCATGGGGCCGACGAGGACGGTCTTTTCATTGCCCGCGAGGTCCTTGGCGTAGCCCTCGATGTAATAAGCCGTGTCCTGGTCGAGTACCAATGAATCGCCAAAGTCGAAGAGGTCAGATGCCGCGCCATGGAAAACCGTCAGTCGGCTCTCCGCGAGATTGTCCTCCTCCAAAGTGGGCGTCGTCGTCTGGACGGTCCCGTAGCAGCTTGGAGCGATGCCTATATCTATCGTCGGTTTGGTTTTGTCGATGGTGAAGGTCAAATCGATCGGTGCCGCGGTGTTCCCCGCCAGGTCGGTGGCTTCAAGAATGAGAGAGTATTCGCCATCGTCGCCGATAAATATATCGGCGTCATACGCGTTGGCCTCAGCGTTAATTAAGAACGCTTCGGATGAAGGGTCGCGGTTGACGTCAATGACGGTAGCGTGAAGCGTGACGCCGGCGCCGTAATAACCTTCATCCGAGACGCCGACGATGGATAAAATGGGCTTGGTTTTATCGATGACTATCGGGGCAACCTCGAGGTAAACGTAATTACCCGCTATATCGGTAGCTTCCAGAATAAGCGCGTACGAGGCTTCCTCCGCCAGCGTAATTTGATCGCCAAAGTTTGTGCTTAACCAGGTACTTCCGTCCTTGAGCACGACCACGCCGCCGGAGGCTTCAATATTGTCGGTGACCGAGGGAGTGAACGTAAGGTCCTCGTTGTAATATCCCGCCTCGGCGTCCGGGTCGATAAGTGGAGGTTGCATGTCTATTCCGAACTCGATAACCTCGTAGGCTAAATTATCCGCCTCATCCACGGCGTAAACCTCGAGAGCGTGCCATCCATCTCCAATGGGGGAGCCGGGAGCGTACTCGGCTCCGTCCAGGTAACACGCGAAATCCGCCACTTCGGACAGGGAGTCCTGAATATCGATCAGGGGAACGACCTCGGAGTTCGCATAAAGGTCGGCCATGACCCCGGTAATGGCTATAACGGGTGGAGTAAAGTCCAGGGTGAACTCGGAGGAAAGAGCGGCCGTATTGCCGGCAAGGTCCTCGGCGTAAAGAGATATTACGTGTTCGCCCTCATCCATGACCACGTCCCCGGCTTCGACCGACAGGCCGTCAACCGTCGAGCTTGTATTACTGAGGTTTTGGTCCTCCGCGCTAAAAACCAGATCGACCGGATAGCCCCATACAAGGTGGTCCTCCGGTGAATAAAGCGTAATGGTCGGCTTGATGGTGTCGACCGCGGTAAAGACGGTTGACGCGTCCATCAAGAAGCCGGGACCCGACGCGAATACCGCGCCGAGTTGGTGTTGTCCAAGGCCGGATATTTCTTCGGAATCGAGAGTGACCGCGTAGGCGGTCTCCCCGTAAAGATGGATGGAGGCGGAAACCACGGTCGTCCCGTCAAGGAGTATGGTCAAGTCCCCCGTGACGTCCCACCCGAACAGGGTTACGAGGCAGGACGCCCCTTCCACGCGGCTTTCATATTCGGCCTGATCGCACGAGACGCCGACTATGCCATAATCAGCCACGGTGAATTTAACCACCTCGACCGACTTGGCGACGGACATGGCCGTATCCGCGTATAGCGTGGCGTAAAGCTCGTGTTCTCCAAAGGTTTGGGCTGAAAATGACCGCGGGCCTCCATCGAGATCGGATATGCCCGGCTCGAGGGAGGCGGACGCCGTCCCGAGCGCGCTTGTCACGCCATCCGGGTCCTGGACCTGAAACTCGACCGCGCCGTCCATGGATATGGCGCTATCGATAATCAGGTGAGCGGCAATCTCGTCGTCCATGAGGTACACGGACTTGTCAGTTTTCAGGTCCACGATGGCTACGTCGTCGTCAAGCACCTGATAGCGGTACTCGAGATCATATCCCATGAAGACGTAATCGATCATTTGCGCGCCGGCGACCTGGTCCGCGGGCAACTGGAACTGGACCGACTCGGGCGTATCCGGCTCAAGTGAAATCTCCCACTCCACGCCGCCGGAAAGCGCCGAGATATCCATGGTCCCGCCGAAAAGCGCCTGGGCGACGACGGTGACCGTGTCTCCGGGGTAGTAAGCCGGCTTGTCGGTATAGAGGCTCACGAGGATATAATCCTCCTGGATGAGAACGAAGCCGGCGGCCAGTTCGGGACCTTCGTCCTGATGACGGATGGTAAACACGGCCCTCGGGTCGGTCATGTCTCCAACCGGGATTTCGAAGGTAACCGCGTTGGAGTCGGCGTCGAGGATGAAAGGTAAAACGTATTCATTCCCGTCGTAATCCACCGCCGCCTCCAATGGAGCGCCTGATATGCCGTTCCGATTGATAACGTCGATGGTCATGGACGCGGCGTCGTCCATCGCGTAATTCGCCTTGTCCAGGCTCGCGGAGGCCTCGATGGAGAGCCCTTGTATGGTTATTGGAATCGTTCCGGTTGACGGCGTTCCCAGTTCTCCCTCACTCGTTGAAATTTCGAATTCAAGGGAGGTAACCGTGTCTCCGGCCGTATAGGGAATGGAAACGGTCGCGGCGCCCATGGCGGTATCGCCGGGGAAGATATAAAGCTCGGCCGAGTCGTTCAGTCCCAGGTTGGGACAAAAAACGGCAAGGGTCGCGACGCCCGACTTTTCTCCCGAGTTCTCGATGAGGAGCGCGGCCTCGATATCGTCGCCCGCGTTGGCCGTAAGGCTTGAAGGAGCAAAGGCCACCCGGAAAACCGGGCCTCCGACCTCGAAGGGTATCGTTTGAGAGGCCACCTCGTTTCCGATCAAGTCGGATACGGAAGCCTCGAGTTCATGCGATCCGGTTTCCGCGTCGTCAAGATACATGACGCCCGAATACTCGAGGGATTCTCCCGCCGCCAGGGAGACAAAGAAATATTCCGACCAAAAGGAGGTCTCGAGGCTCACAAGGCCTTGGAAATCGTAGCTCGAGTTGTTGGTCACCAGGGCCGACGCCTCGCGCGCGCCGTCCTCGGAGTCGCCGAGGGACGAGGCCAGCGAGATATCGACCGCCGTCAAGACCTCAAAGTACACGGAGCCGGAACCGTTTACCGGATCGAGCGAGTATTGGACCTCGTAGTCGCCGGGGGCCAGAGAGTATTCCAGCCTCCCGTGATAGACGCCCGGATAAGGAGACGAGAGGCTCCCGGCCGGCAGGGAAACTGTCGCCGAGTTCTCATCGAGTATCTCCGCGCCGGAGAGCAGGGTGAAGCCGGCGGTGAAGACCTCGTCAAAATCACCCGCGTTCTCGATCGTATAGGGAATGGACACTATCCCTTCCCGGTAAGAAGCCGAGGCGGACAAGGTCAGGACCCCTTCCGAGGACTTGACCTGGAAATAGTAGGAGCCGGAATCGCCGTCAATGTAATAGTCGAGTCTATAGTCTCCCTCGCCCAGCGAGAAGTATAGCTCGTCCGATGCGACGTCCGGGTCCTCATAAAGTTCGCGGCCTTGCAGGAAGACCACCCTCGAGTCGGTTGTCACCGGCTGAGAAGCCGAGTCGAAAAGCTCGAATTCCACGTCGTAGAATCCGTCCACTCTCCCGTCCCCGATGACCTCGAACGGTATCGCGACCTGTCCCGACTTATAGACGCCGGTCCCGTTTCCGAGAACGTCGACCCGGGCGTTAAGCCCGTAAAGGACCAGGGCCTGTTCCTCGTCCGCAAAGTCTCCCTCCACGGCTATGGTGAACAGCGCGTCGTCCTGGATTTGCTTGTAATAGGTCAGGACCACGGTCTCGTAAGCCCCGATAGAGGCGGACTTGGATTCCTCGTCGGACGCGCCCGCCCCCACCGCCACGGTCAGGTCCATGGGAAGATCGACGTTGTTCGTCAGCACCACGTCGATGGCGAAGGGCTCGCTTCCCGCGTATTCGGGGGAGTAAACGTTGATCGATACGTCCGGCTCGAGCACGGTAATAACTTCAACTTGTCTGGACAAGAGGTTTTGGTCCTGGGTGAGCGAGGCCTCGATGATGACTTGGCCGGGAACGTCCGCCGTGAACCCGGATAAAATGGAGATCGTGTTCCCAGCGGAGAAGTCCATTGGCCACGAGCCTATCTCGCTGGACGTCCCGTCGGGGCCGCGGCGCGTTATTTCAAGCTCGACGCCCTCCGGGGCCTCGAGTCCGTAAAACTCGATTTGAGACGAGACCGTAACGCCGTCCCCTGATTTGACGGTCAGAGGGGCGACCAGGAGAGACAAGGAATAATCGCCGTCCACGACCAGGAAAGGGTACCTGTCCTTGGCCCAGGTGACGGTCTCGCTTCCACCGGAGACGGGACCCTCGAGTTCGGCGAGAAGATAAAGCTGCCCGGTGGCGGAAAGCGATCCGGCCGGGTCGGAGCCTCCCTCCAAAGTTCCCGAGGCAAGGTCGGAATAGTGGATCGTGTCATGCCACAGGATTTCCGAGACGAGTTCTTCCTCCACTTCACCGGCTGATTGATCGAGGCCGATGAACCGGACGTTGTCAAGGAGGATGGCCGAATCTATCGAGTCGGTCTCCAGGCCGAAATAAAGCGTGAAAACCGATCCCGTTTCCCCCTCTCCTTCACCTTCCCCCCCTTCTCCTCCGGAGCCTCCCGAAGAAGAAAAATCCAATTCATACTCGATTGGAAGCCATCCGGTCTCATAAAGGAAATCGGCGCCGGAACTGGAGTAAAGCGTCATTTCATCCAGCATCGCCCCGAAGCCGCCGAAATAATTCCACGCGTCGTCCATTAAATAGGAGAAGTAGCTTGCATTGCCGGCTCCCGGTTCCTCATTGGTAAGGAAGTATAAATCGAAGGCTATTTTCTCCACGCCCTCGGGAAGGGTGATCTCTTGAGACAACTCGATGTAATAGGGTCCGGTCCGGAGCGCCGCGAAATCGCTCCCGTCGGGGGAGGAGACGCCGTCAAAAGTAGAGCCGACCTGGAAATATCCGCCCCAGAGGGAATCGTCGTCATATAATTGCCAGCCATAGTCTCCCTGCTCGAAACCTCCGTTGGTAACGCCGGGCAGTTCCACTTCCTCCGGCGGGAGGGGGTACTCTCCCAAGGCGAAAATCTGGCCGTCGGAACTCGCGATCACCAGGTCGGCCTTGCCGTCGCCGTTGATATCACCGGCGGCCGCGGAGGAAATCCCCGAGACGGGTATGGACCATTCAACCGAGCCGTCCTCCCCGTTAAGCGCGTATACCGTGGTCACGCCCGCTCCCTGGCAGATGACCTCGAGGGCGCCGTCGCCGTCCACGTCAAGCGCGATGGGAGACGACTTGACCGGTCCGATCGAGGTGAAGGACCACGCGAGGGAGCCGTCCGAGTTAAAGGCGAAGACGCCGGGATTATCCTCTTTCTCCGATCCGACGACGACCTCGAGTCCCGGAGAGGACGGATCAAGGTCGGCGATGGCGGGAGAGGACATACCCGAAATCATAAGCCCCGGGTTCTCCTGGAAGGATGTCCACAGGACCGTCGGGGAGTCGCCGTCGGCTATGCTGAGGGCGACCAGGGCGTGGCTCGCGTCGCTCGTGGCCCCGTACTGTAGATAGACCACCTCGAGGACTCCGTCCATGTCGATATCCGAGACGGCGGGCGAGGACAGGACCGGGGCGGCCAGGGGTCCCGGCAGGCCGGAGACGTAGGGAGAGAAGCTCCAGGAAAGCGAGCCGTCAAGGTTGAAGGCGTGAACTCCGCCGATCATCCAGGCGCCGAGTTCGGGATGACAGGAGTCGCTTAACGCGCGCGCCCACCCGTATATAATTTCCGGTTCACCGTCACCGTCCAGGTCATGGACGGCCGCTGAGGATGGACCTCCTCCCCTTATCTCGCCATAGGCCGGCTCGTTGGGGTCCGAGTCCAGTATGATATTATCGCTCGCGTCGTTGGGGTTCACGATCACGGCGTGATCGCCGTTTACGAGGAAAACGTCACACCCGCCGCTCGATTGTTCCACTATATATCCAGGCTGGTAGGTAACGTAAGGGACCTGTGAGACGCCGGCCGGGAAAATAACGGGGGACGACAGCACGGGACCGCCCTGGATATAAAATCGCTCGACCTCCGCGAGATCGACGTCCAGAAGCTCCAGGTCGTAACCCTCCGCGGCCGGCAAAGAAACCAACAAGCCCACCTCGTAGCCGTGGATACCATTGTCGATTATTTCCCCGACGGCGGGAGTGGCCGAGGCGTGGACGTCGTGATTGATCGCCAGGGTCGCGCCGTCCACCCCGCTATAGACGAAGAGGCTTTCGCCGCCGAAGTTAAAGGAGTTGTCCCTGGTTACTATCACCACGTCGTTAACGCCGTCATGGTTCATGTCCGCGATAACTGGCGAAGCGTCGACCTCGGCCTCGAGGTACGCGGACCAGAGGACGTCCCCTGGACCGATGTCGGTCGAGAGAGACGAGGCGCCGGTGTTCGCCAGGTCCCCCCTGAATTTCGGCCAGGAGTCCAGGGGCTCGCGCTGAACGTATTCGAGGCGGACGATCTTAAGGTCCAACAAGGCCTCATCGATGGTGGAACCGCCGCCGAATGAAAACTCGTACTCGGCGGTGATGGGGTCGGACGCGCCGCCGACGGCGTTGTAAACGTCTTGATCGGTCCAGGCGGACAAGGACGCGTCAGTCCCGGTTATGGCAAGCATGGCGTGTTTGACGCCGTGGTGGCCGTTGCCAAGGTCGAGGACTTGACATTTTACGTGGTACTCGCCCGACTTTATCGTCTCGGGAATCTGGAAGACAAGCGGGAGGCTTTCGCCTCCGGTCCCGACCGATCCCGCGCCCTCGGCCAACCGGTTCGCGTAGCCCAGGTCGCTCCGGTCCATCTCGATGAAATACTCGAAATCCGTTTCCACGCCGCCCGCGTTGGCAAGGGTGAACTCGGCCGTGTCCCCCGCCGAGAGCGCGGTCCCCGAAAACGACAACTCGAGCTTGGAAGTAGGAACGTAATAGGCGAAGGTCTTTTCCAACTCTTCGCCGTTTGGAAGTGAAATCGATACGTCGATAAAGTGGACGCCGGAAATCGAGTCCGGCGGAATGGTCAAGGAATAGACGGCCGCGTAAGGAGTCACCGAAAGCTCGATGGTCTTATCGTCGACGAAACCTCCCAGATCGGCGGCCTCGACGTGGAAGTCGGCGGGGATGGTCCCACCGAACTCCGAGCCGGCGGTTATCGAGAACGTGACCTCAAGGACGTCTCCGGCTATATAAGAGTCCTTGTCAAAAGAGGCGACAACGTCGGGATCGATCGGCGCGACGGTGAAGCTCGTGACCCATCCGATCGTGTCGCCCGAGGGTATGGTTGCCTCGACGTGGACCGGGTAGGTCCCGGGCGCGACGTCGTCCGGAAGCGACTCGAACGCCGTGACCGCGGCGGCGCCGGACGGGCCGCCGGGCGTCAGCTCGAGCTCGGCCGCGTCGGAGACGATCCCTAAATCCGGGACGTGGGCCCGGACGCTTACGGGTTGATGGAAGTTCCCCGGATTTACCATGCTTACGGTCACTTCCAACTCGTCATGATACTTGACCCGCTGGTTGTCCTTTACTATCGATCCGGCCACCTGGGACAAGAGGGTCCGCGACCCCGACGCCGAATGGTTTAAGGGCCATTCGATCCGGTAATCCAGGGTATATTCGCCAAAGGGAAGATCGGGGAACAGGAGCGGCAGAGTCATCATTCGAGTATCGACGATATCGGTCGACGCGGTATGGCTCCAGATAACTCCGCTCATGGAATCCCTTAGCTCCGCCGTTATCAGCGCCTGGCTTGTATGACAGGCTTGATTGCTTCCCGCTACGATCATGGTGATATCGTTCGTGGTACCCGCGTAGAGGACCGAATAATCCGAGCTTAAAGGCTCGATCGAAACGTATTCCTCCAGGCGAGGATAGAAGCTTGTATAACCGCCGAAGGGGAATTGGTAAGGCCTGTAGGTCAACTCGCCGCTTTCGATCTCGGCCTCGACCTTGTATCTTCCGTATGTCCAGGCGGGGTCGGTGGCAAATCCCGAGACCGCGTCGAGGTAACCGTTCGCGCCAATCTCGAAGGGAACGCTTTTTATATCGAGCGGCAAATCGTCGGGACTAAGGAGCGTTAAATGGATGACGCCCGAATGAGGGCTGGACTCCCGGTTATGTACGCCGACCTCGAGATCGAATGAATCCCCGAAATAAAAGCAGTCGGGAGACTCCTCCAGTCCGACGGAAATACTTGGATGATCGTTCAGCTTGATCTGGTATGAAATCACCGAAACGTGCCCAAGGTGGTCGGACAAACGGAAAGAAAGCGTTTGAGACGCGGCGTCCGTCGATATTTGGCCGCTGGGCGGCGCCGTTGTCCACGCTCCCGAGTCCACCTTGTATTCAGAGGTCTCGACTCCGACGTAGTCGTCCGATACATCGACGGACAGGACGAGCTCGCAAGTGTCGCCGCATTCGGGACCGGGCTGGACGTACGCCACAAGGCCATGGGCGTAGTAAGGCTCCGAAACGTCCGTTATGGCCATTTCCGGCGGCAGCGGGTCTACCACGACCTCGATGGTCTTCTTCTCTTCAACGTTGCCGGCCAGGTCGCGAGAGCGGTACGACAGGGTCTCCAGGCCCTCGAAACCGAGACGGAAATCTCCCGTCACCGCGATCCAGTCTCCTTCCCCCACGCGATACTCCGTCACCGCGGTGGGCGAGAAGTTGTCCTCGGCTGAAAGGCCGAATACCGTCTCCGGGCTGACGTACAAGGTGGCGCCGGACGAGTAGCTCGGATCGCCTATCAGCAACTCGCTGACCGGTGGAGAAAGGTCCACCAGGAAGGACTTCGCGTTTAAAGTCGTCGTCCCGACAGAAAGCACGGCGGCGTAATAACCCTCGGTCCAGTCGTCAACGCTGAAGGCGTCGGAAAGGCTGATTGACTCTCCCCGTAAAAGGGTAACGACATGGGTCGATTCCGCCGCGACGGCCGTGTCCCCCTCCAATGGACGGATCGAAAGCCTCGCGTTAAGGTCCGTAAAATCGACGTTGCCCACGTTCCTGAGACCGTATGACGCGGTCAAGGGGGCGCCGCTCCTTACATTGTCCGGCTCGAGGGTCAGCCGGGAGAAAAGCGCCTTGTCGATCGAGTCCTGGAGGACCCGTACCGAAAGAGTCGATTCTCCAAGCGTCGTGCTCCCTTCATTGACGGTTACGGTGGCCGTGTAAATCCCCGCCTGATACGCGGCATGGATCACGTTAAAGGGAACGTCCATATGACCTCCCTTTACGAGCGAAGAGGTCTCCGCCTGATCCGAATACACAACCGCCGAGCCGTCGTCTAACAAAACAAAGTCCGCCGCCAGGGACGTGAAGGTATAATTCTCGCTGTCCGAATTTATTCGGGCGGTGAACTTCATCGTCTCGCTGGAGTTGTAAGACCCCGCGTCGGCCACGAGGGTCACGCTCAGGCTACGGTCGGCCTCCACCGTGAAGGGAAGGGCCAGGCTTTCCATAAGCGCGCCTTCCAAATCGTAAACCAGGACCGTAAACTCGTATGCTCCGGGTTGATATCCGTCGGTGTTCCAGATAAAGCTCGCGGCGGTTTCAGCCTCGACGTTGCTCGCGCTCCCCGAGCCTCTCACGGCGCCGCCCGCGTCCATGACTTTATAGGAAACGTTATAAAACGTCCTTCCCCCTTGGACGTCCATGATGGTATAGCCGCATATTACGTCGGTCCCCGCCGGATATGAGACGCTATCCAAACTCGCCAATAACTCCACCCCGTCAACGGTTATGGAAATCGAATCGGAGCGGGGGCCTCGGTTATCGTTCGAGTCGATAGCCTCGGCGTATAGAATATTTTCGCCCTCGCCCAGGGTCACCGAGTCAAAGGCAAAGCCGCCCGAGGCGTCCGTATCAGTGGAAGCGGCCAACTCGGACCCGATATACAGCTCCACCCTCGCGTCCGGCTCGGACGTTCCGGACACGTCGGTCACGCGTGAAGTGACGGTAATGGGCTGGCCGGTCTCGGTTGGGTACGTGATCACGGGGGCCGCCGGCAACTCATGGTCGATAACGACGCTTCGCGTCAACAGGGCCTCATGGCCGTGGATATCCACGGCGGACAGGCGCAGGATATAATCGCCGTCAACGAGTCCGCCCGTGTCCCATCGCGCCAGGATTCCGTCTTCAACCGGCTCCAGGACCGGAGAGGGAGTGATGGAGAATAAGGAACCGCCCGGCGAGACGTATTCGAGCAGATAGCTCCCAAAGCCCTCGGCGTCCGCGGCCGTGCCCGTGATGGAGACCTCCCCAGTAAGCGCGGACCCCTCGCCCGGATAGGAAACGGCGAGGGTCGGGCCGCCGCCAAGATAATGGACGGATACTTCCTCGGAAACGGGACTCGAGGCCAGGTCCGCGAACGCCCTGGCCCGGAAGGTATTCAAGCCCGCGTTGAGCTCGACGCCCGAGAAGGCGAAGTTGCCTTGCGCGCCTTCCCGCGTGATAACCAACTCGTCAAAGGTGGGCGTAATAAATCTATCGCTGGAACTCATCTGGACGCGATACTGTAGATACCCGCCGTTTAGAGACTCGGGCAGGACTTGTCCGTTCACCAGCGTGGTCCATCCGCCCCAGGAGGAGGGATCGGCCGCGTCGCCGCTTCTGACCGAGACCTCGATGGCCGTGCCCTCCGGGGTCGTCGAGGTCCATTGCGCGCGGCCAAAGTCGGTCTCGACCCCCAGGTCGATAGCGTCGGATATGAACTCGCCCGATTGAGCATACCCCGCGTAAACCTCGACCTCGGAGAGCGCGGCGCTCTTGCCATAGTGGCCGTCAAGATAGACCCTCACGTGACCCGCCTTAATCAACTGGTCCGAGGGCATGACGTGAAGGCGCTCGGGATCGTCGGACTCGAGGAAGGCGTCCTCAACCAGGAGGGTCTCATCCGCGGAAAAGTCGCCGGAGATACTCGACGTGATCCTGTATTCCCTGGTACCGAGAGCGGGGTCGGTCCCGTTTGCCAGCCTGATGGAGGAAAGGTCGTAAATACCTTCCAGGTCAACCTCTATCCAGCCGCCGTACTTGGTCAGGTTTTGCGACGTGTCGCCGTCGAACAGAACGCGAGCGGACCATTGCACGCCGCTTTGACTGGACGGCTTGCCCAGCGCCACGTTCACCCCCTGGCCATAAGACAGGGAAAGAAGCTCCGTGTCCCTCTCGGAATCCACGTTAGTGAAAGAGCCATATACGCCCGTTGAGAAATCCCCCGCGCTCGATGGGTTTACGGCCGCGGAAGGTCCATCGCCGCCGTAAGTGTACGCGCTGGACGAAAACTCCCAGCCGGTCCAGTGACCGGAAACATCGAGTCCCTCGACGGCGGGGGTGACGCCCGGGTCGTCGCTCGAGAGGACCGCCCTAATCTGCCAGTACTCGCCAATGATATCCGCGCTTACTCCCGCTCCGTTCTCGATTCGGACCCACTCCGACCAGCCCGCGTCCGGGACTTGACTGGCGCCGGCCCTGGCGTAAACGGCTACGCCGGTCCCATCGGCGAGGTCCTCGGCCCAGGAGATTTTATCGGCCGCCATCTCGAGTCCCGCGTCGAAGACCTCGGAGAGGAACTCGCCCGAGGTCTCGTACAAGGCGAATACCTCTACCTCGTCGAACCCGCCGCTGGTGACCTTGCCCAGGTACTCATAGGCGTCCACCACCTCGATCCGCAGATACCGCGCTCCCGACCTGACCGCCGGCTGGACGTACGCCTCGGCCCCGCCCTCGCCGTAATAGGCATAGGGCATGACGCCCGAGCAAATGACGCGCTCCTCACCGGCGAAAGCCCCGGTCGAGGACGCCCATATCCGGAAGTTCTTCACGCCTCCGTTTTTAGCCGGCTTGTGCAGCCCGACCTTGAATATGGCGGGATAATACCGACCCAGGTCGATCCCGATCCAATAGGGGGAGTTACTGACGCCGGGACAAACCTCCCATCCTCGAGAACCGTCGTCCCAAATCCCGTCCGTTATGGCTTCGGCGAAATGAGGCCAGTCCCGCCCGCAGCCAGTGATAGGAATAACCGTTTTGCCCAGGGCAACGTTGGCGTCGGTCTCCGCCAGGCGCGCGGTTTTGCCGTTGTTGGCCACGCCCGTTCCCACATGCTCTCCCCTGGCCGGGTCTACAAGCCACTCCAGTTTCACCGCCGCCGAGTCGTCCTTGTCCACCTCCCCGACCTCGCGATATAGCTCGACCCTGGTCGAATATCCCGAAAGGCCGGTAACGGATATGGGAGAGGCGTGGAACAAGTCGCCCTCCTCCGGACGCTCGATCGACGGCGCGTTCAAAGCGTCGGCCAGGGCCGCCGAGCCGGCGTTGTCCACGATAACTCCATCCACCGCGTACTCGGACTCGTTGCCCGCCAGGTCCCGGGCCTCGAGCCTGATGGAATAGGAACCGTCAACCACGTCCGAGACGTTCCACGTTCCCAGCGCGCCGTTCATGACCTCCTGAAGCGATTGGGAAGGGGGAATGGAAATCTCGGTCCACGAAGACCCGCCGAGCGAATAGGAAAGCTCGTATTCCTGGAAATTAAGGTCCGTCGCGCCGCCCTCAATTACTATCGAGGCGCTTTGCCTGGAGCCGGAAACGGGAGAAGAAATGTAAACGTCGGGCGGGGCGTCGTCCACGATCACCGTCGTCTCCGGGGAGGCCGACAAGGAAAAGACGCCGCTCGAGCCGTCGCCGAAGATTTTGTAGACGCCCGTTATCTCCCGCACGAAACAGGGATTGGAAACCTCTCCCACCTTGGCCGGCTCGGAAACGAAGCCCAGACCGTCAAGGGAATAAAGCTCGTAAAGGACCGGACCGCCATCCTCGCTGACCGACGCCAGCATCGCGTATTGTCCGCCGCCGCGCCGCGAGACCTCGGCCGACAATATCTCGGTGGCCGAGGGGAAAGCGTCCAGGCCAAGCCTTGGCCCCTCTTCAAGCGTCCAACTCGAGCCGTCGTCGCTGATCGCCGAGTGGATCGCATTGCCCGAGCCGTCGTCGCCCACGAGGAAAAGCCTCTTCAGTCCGTCGTCCAGGCTGATTATCGACGGGCTTCCCATATAGGCAAAGCCCCAATCGTCCGCCTCGGCGAGGACCGCGTCGCGCTCGAGCGCGAGTCCGTCCTCGGAAATATAGCGGACCAGTCCGCTGGTGGTTTCGCCGTCCTCCACGACCAGAACCGAAAGGCTTCCGTCCCGCTCGGAAACGACAAACGGATCGCTTACGCCGGGGCCGGATATCCTGGTCCCGCTCTCCCTGGTCCAGGTTATCCCGCCGTCATTGGAAACGGCGCTGATGATATTGCCCACCAGGTCCGAGGCGTACATCCGATACTTGCCGTTGGACGCGGCGTAAACCGAGGGCGAACCGGCCAACTCCAGCGCCTCGCCGTCCTCATGATATCCCGTCTCGGCGAAAAGCTCGGGCACGACGTTCTTTACGCCCACCGCCACGATCTTGTCTATCGAGGGCGTGTATTGCCCGGTGTAGCTCTCCAGCGCCGCCTCGATCTCGAGATACCGGCCCCTGACCGACAAGTCGGCGGAGCCCAGAACGCTCGAGTACTCGGACCACGCGGCAAGCTCAAGCTCGGCCAGGGTCTCGGCGCTTTTATAACGGGACTTCACCCCAGTGCCGAAAGGCCTCGACCCGTCCAAGATTAACTGCTTCCAAGCCGTGCCCTTCGAGCCGGAGTCGTAAACCCCGGTCCACGTGCCTAAAGAATCGTACCTTGCCTTGATCGAGTACAGGTCGGAACCTTCTTGGCCCTTTACCAACAATTTTGGCATGCACCATTTATATATACCGTTAAATTCATACTGAACCGCAAGAGAGTCCAACTCGACTCGCGCCAGGCCGCCTTCGTGTCTCATGAGAATACCGTAATTGGGGTATTCTCCATCGATCCATCCCTGGGCCACCTCGGAAAGATCGGAGGTGTACCAGTTGCCTCCAAATACTCCATCGCTTTCAGTGTTTACTGAAACCGGCTCCAGTTCGGACTCGGATGGGCGGTTGTTCCAGCTAAGCTCGTCAACCTCGTATTGGGACGTGAGCCTGTAAAATTTTACCTTGTCCGGGTCGAGAAGCGGGGCAAGGTGATAAAATCCGCCCTGATAATACTTGAGCCTCGCGTTATTTATCGGCGTCCCGGGAGCAATTCCCGTAAAGTCGAAAAACCAGTAAATCTCGCGGGACAAACCGGGAAAGCCGTCCACAAGTCCGGTCCAGCCGATCCGCCGGTTATCAAATACTTTGAAGTGGTCATCCGGATCGAACCCATTGTCCGGATACTCCTCGGCAACGGTGATATGCGAGTCCCGCCGAAGTCGCAACTCGCCGTTAATGGTTATTCCGATCCCGTTGGACCCGAGTTGGCCCTCCCAAAACTCGCTCTCGCCGTCCCAGTACTTCGCGATCTGGAGACCGGGAACCAGCGCCCCCAGCTTGGCCGAGTACTCGCCGTCAGCGGCGGAAAGGCCCGTTACTATGTTCCGGCCGTTCCAGTCGATGCCCGTTGTCCCCGCCGCCAAAGGCCCGGGGGTGACTATCTCCTCGATCAGCGCGCCGCTTGCGTCGTAGATGTTCGCCATCACAACCGCGTCGTCCGACAGCCCGAAGGAAAGGCGGGTCTCGTCCTTGACGAAAGGCGAATAAAGAGGCGAGAACACCGGCGGATCGGAGGCCACCGACGAGAAAATCACCGGCGACCGCAAGGGATTGAGAGACCTCTCCGCCCGGTTGTTGTCCTCGTTCGGCTCGATGATAAGGCCGGCCTCGTCCACCACCGCCACGACGGCCTCGGCGCCGCTCGGGTAATACCAGTCGAAAACCGCCTCCGCCTCGCCCATGCCGGGGACCGTGACCGTCGCCCCGTCCACCAAATATAGCTTGTCATCCGAGTCCTTCCAGTAAACCGACAGCCCCGCCCTCGCGCTCGAAACACCGAGGTTCCTGACCGTGACGGATATGGACGTCAACGAAAGCTCGGCCGGGACCTCCGGATCGAACTCCACGTCCGTCATCCAGACCGTAAGGTCCGCCGCGTTGATCTTAAGTCCCGCGTAGGCGTCGTTATTGTCCTCGTAAAGCTCGACTATCGAGTCATCGGGATCGACCTCGAAGAACAGGGGTACCTCCCCGTAGGCGTCCCCCGGATCGAGCTGGAAGGCGACCGAGGTCGCGGAATCTCCCGCGATATAGGACACGCTCTCCTCGTGGACCACTTCCCCCAGGAAATCCGGGTTGCCCTTGTAAACCCGCACCAATACGTCCGAGCCCCCCGCCGGGCCCCGGTTGTCCACGCGGACCGTCACGTCCGTCAACTGGCCGTAATTGGGGCAAGTCGGATTGAAGCTCACCGCGTCCGGACCGAGCGTAAAGTCCGGCTCGTAAGGCACGATAAGCTCGAAAGCCGCGTTAATAAGGTTGTCCGAGCGCGTCGTCTCGAGGACTTTTTTGCCCTCGTCCACGTATCCGTAAAGAACGTGAGGGCCGCCCGTCTTAAGGTCCGGATGAAACTCGAAAACGAGCCGGGCCGTGGCCCCCGACTCGAGGCCCGAAAGAGAGTCGAAACCGACGTTCCAGTAAAGGGGGTTGTTCCCAATGTCCCACCCATAAGGATAATTAACCGGCTCGTCAATATAGAGGCTCACGCCGAAATTGTCCGTTACCGCCCGGTCCCCGTCGTTACCCACCACCATGGTGAAGGTCACCGCGTCCTTGACGGTCGGCGACGTGGGAGACCACTCGAGGGACTGAACGTATAAATTGGGCCGGTCCAGGCCGTCAAGGTGCACAACGGCGCTCGCCAGGTTGTTGGTCTCGTCCGATTCACCGACCTTCACCAGCGGCGAGGCCATAACCCAAATCTCGTGGTCCCCCACGTCCACCTCGTCCGTGGCCCAGACGCCGCTTACCGGAACGATCGCGCCCGACTCGAGGGTGTCCGAGTCGGCGAAGGAAACGATGATATTGGAACCGTCCTCCTCCGGCTCTCCCAGGTAAAAGCCGCCCTCGATCCCCCCAATGGGGACGCCGCCCGCGTTCGCGATCTGGGCGGACAAGCCGACCGCGGTTCCCTTGATCGGCTCGGACGGGTCGAAAACCGGGCCCGAGAAGACGGAAAGGTCCGCCCCGAAGACGTCCACCACCAACGAGTTGATCGCCGCGTTGTTGCCCGAGTCGCTCTCCGGAGCGGGCCAAAAGCCGGCTATCATCTGGAGGTTGACCTCGGCCTCGACGGCGTTGACCCCCGCCTTCGCCAGTATGGTCGAGGTCATCGTCACCCGTCCCCCGGCGGGGATCGACGCGATGACGTTGCTCACCAATATATCGCCGCTCGATACCTCCTGGGCCACGATGGGAACGTTGTAACCCGGCGTGTCGCCCAGGTTGTAAACCTCGATCGAGACCGTGACCGCGTCATTAACCGACGGAGAGGACGGCGTGAAATGGATGCCCGAGGAAAATACCGCGAAGTCCGGGATCGAGTTCACCAGCGCCTCCACCCGAGCCGCGTTGTCAAGCTCGTTCGACTCGAATACGACGTCGCCCGCGTCCGCCACGACCTCCAGCGTCCAATCACCCGCGTGGCCCAGGGTGTTCCACTCGAAATCCACCGCCACGGACCCGCCGAGCAAAACGCCCGCGACCGTCGCCGAGTCCAGCGCCGTCCGCTCCTCGCCGCCAACCAGGTAAAGGACCGCGCTGAACGCGCCCGCGTCCGTATAGCCCGCGTTCCCGATCTTGGCCGCGACCGAGAGCGTGTCGCCGTCGTAGGCCGGGTCGGGAGAAATCGAAACCTCGGCCGCCTCCACCTCGAGGTTGGCCCGGTACCCGTGAAGCGCGAGAAGCGCCTCGGCCGTGACGTACTCGTCGCCCGCGAAGCTCCCGTTCGCCTCCTGAGCGGCAATAAGGTACTGAAGGCCAAGATCGATCTCCGGTTTGTAGTCTCCCGTCGCCTCCAGCGCCTTTATGGCCAGAGCCGTGTCGAGCGTTCTCCGTCCGGGCTCCAGGCCGAAGCTTCCGTCTCCGTTCTGGAGCGCCAGCGTCCAGGCAAGGGCCGCGTCCAGCGCCGCTCCCAACCCGTGAGCCTCGCGATACGGGGCAAGGGCCATGATGACCTCGGCCGTAGGCGACGTCGATGAATCCATGCCAGGGCCGAAACCGAACCCGCCGTCATCGTTGGCCGCGCCGGCGAGGTAATCGATGGCGGAAATGAGAGCGTCTCCTCCTATGCCCGCTCGGTCCATGGTCTTGATGGCCAGGGCCGTGACTACGGCGTCGCTCTTAAAGCCGCCGGCGGGGGCGAAACCGCCCGAGTCGGTAACGCTCGATGAGAGGAACGCCGAAAGCTCGGCCGCCGCGTCATTGCCGGCGCCGAGGAGCGAGTGAACGCGCCTGATTTCCTGGTCGCCGTTATAGACGAGGGCGGTCTCGAGATAAGTTACCGCGCCGGACTGGGTGGAAGGATGGGCCTGGTTAAGGCGAAGGGCCTCGAGGGCCGTCGAGGTGGTCTTCACCGCTCTCGAGGAATCTACCCAAAGGCCGGTTACGTCTCGAGCGTCTATTAAAAAGGAAAGGCCGTCGTTAACGTCTATGGCCGTGCCGGATAGCGCCCAGACGCAAAGGGCCGTAGCGTAAAGGTCCGAGCCTTGGCCGGCGTATTGAATATTGCCCAGACCGTCCCGACCCAGGGACCAGCCCCCATCGGAGTTTTTCATGGCGCCGAGGCTTTGGGCCGTGAGGTTTATGTCGTAAAGGTCGGCTCCGTGGGCCTTGAGGCAGAGGAGAGACCAGGCGGTCTCGGGAGGAGGGCCGAAGGAGCCGTCCGGCCGTCGATTGTCGAGGATAAAGGCGTAAGCCCTGCCGTTGGATGAGCCGGCCTCGTGGAGGGCCAGGGCGGCGATGGCCGTATCGAGGAGGTTGTGGCCGGGGCCGAAGCTGCCGTCGTCGTTCTGGAGGGTGAAGAGATAGTCCCTGGCGCCGGGGTCAGGTTGGCCCGAGCGGGACAGGGCGAGGAGGGAGAGGGCCGTCACCCGGATGGAGCCATAGGAGCCGTCGGGGAGATGGAGAGAAAGGAGGTGGGCGGCATTTGTCGGTTCGGGAGCGGCAAGGAGGAGAAAGGACGCCTCCTCAGCGTTGGCGGGCGAAATCGAGGTAAGGGAAGAGACGGCGTCCGTGACGTCGTGCCCATGGGCGCCGAGGGCGGCCGCGGCCAGCCCCGACCCCCGCGCGTCCACCACCGCCCCGAACCCGCCGTTCGGACCCGCCGCGCCCCGAAGCCATTCGACCCCCGCCGTAACCGCCGGGTCCTCCTCGGCCAGGCCCGGGAAAATCGGGAGCAAGATTAGCGCCTCGCAAGTGATCAAAAGCCATAAATACGATTTCAGTTTCATACTTCAGCCCCTAATGTTTTATCTGTAATTTTTATACTCTCGCGGGTGACCCTTATTCAACACCGCCTATATGTCACATGTTATTAATTATTGTCAAAGCCTCTTGATATTGTTTTCTCTTATCATCATCGGATTCATCATTAATGTTTTGCTCAATAATATTTATTACATCATCCTTATATTGGCCTGAATTAGCAAGGGCAAAGGCCGCTGCCTTTCTTACATCAGGATCGATATCATTCAATTTAGGTATTAATGACATTACAGCTTTTCGAGATTTCGAGAGATGATATGAAAGAGTGTTTATAGCGACCTCGCGTACAATCGGCATTTTGTCATCAAGCTTTTCAATCAGAGTAGGGATAATAACGTCTTCATTTTTTCCAGCGTTACCAATAGCAATAATAGCTAGAGTTCTTATTGCATCATCATCGTCTTTAATTGAACCTAAAATATTATCTAACTCTGGCAGGGCTTTTTCTCCATAATATGAAAGTGAAACTAAAGCGGAGCGTTTTATTCTATCGTCATTCGAGTCAATTTTCTGTGATATCATTGGTACCGTAGATGATGGTTTATATTTTAATTTGCCTAAAGATATTATCGTCTTGGATTGAACTTCTACATCTTCGTCGTTAATACTATTAATCAACTTTGGGCCTATTATTTCGGAATATACTACGTATTGCCCTAGTACTGAAGCGGATTGGCGACGGTCTTCAATCTCGCCGTTTTCATATTTATCTAGCAATTTTATTACATTTCTTTTCCATCTGCATTCTCTTATTGCGGGAAAGATATAGATATCTGAAGATATTATTAAAATAAATATTGTTGCCGAAAATATTGTTACAAACAAGATGAACGATCTTGATCTAATGGCTATTTTCATTACTCTCACCAATTTTATTGACATGAAACTATTTTCATTTATTTTTATTATATTAATTACCCCATTTAAATAAACCGTAAAAATATATCCCGATATATACTAGCCAAGTTAGCAACGATAATGACATTAATAATATGGGCCCAACGTCATATATTGTTATATTGCTGTGGTCCAATAGAATCTTTCGACATCTAATGCTGACTAGGTAATAAATTATAATAAATACCCCAAATACAGCGAAAGATTCCACTCCAAATAGTTCCGTTCTGAATGCTGCATAAAATGAGGTATTAATAATGAATGATATAAGCAAGATTGCTTGTATTATATTAATTGCAATCAATGATATCTTACACATTAAGCGGCTAGTTAGCATGTTAATCTCTCCTGTGATTTTCTTTCCATTCTTCCACTTTATCGTCCATTATCTTCTCAGCTTCCTTCGAGACATCTTCATTAATTGTATCAGACTGGTTATGTTCAGAAAGATACTCTCCAACTGCCATACCTCCAGCCTCCGCGAGATCAATATACGCATCATTTCCAAGACCATACCCTGCTTTAACTAAAGTAATAATACGCACCATATTAATATTTCTACATCTTTGTTCCAATACCATCATATAGGCATCGTTATCTGCCCATAAATATTTAGCGCAATCGTCATTCCATTCGCAATAATGATCATCATCACAATTATTATTGTATTTATTAAGAATTCCCTGCTTTATACCAATTTGACAGTATGCTCGAACTAATGGCTCATTTTTCATTGCTTTATCGCCTAGCATCGCGGCACCAATTGCCCAGAGTATTACAGATCCAATTACTATTACGATTGCCAGTTCAAATAAAGTAAACATTCCAGATGGGTCAGTGAAATCTATTGGGTCGCAATATGTGTAAATATATTTATGCAAACTTTTCGGGTAAACATATCTTCCACCAAAATTATCTGTAGAAACAAATCTTCCCGAAACGGGGTCGTAAAGTCTGGCTCTTAGATAATAATATCTAAGATTAAAGTCATAGGCGTCTCCCGTAAAAAGATGAGAAGTAATTGTCTGGTCGGTTGCGAACAAAAACGATCCGAAAGCGAGATAGGAGAACGCGTTTGTGGTAGTACCCGAATTGGAGGAAAGCGCCCGTGATGACCCCAGGCCGTCGTAATGGAAGAACGAGACCGCAGCCTTTTCCTGACTGATCAGATCGTCTCCAAATGTATAAGCCACTTCTTCAACCTGTGCCGCGTCGGTTTCGCGGAGGGCTTGGGAGTAGCCGGTCTGGTTGTTGTTGTCTATCAGGAAGCGGGTGGCGCCGTCGGGCGTCCGCTTGTATATGCGCTCGCCGCGGAAGTCGTAGGCGTAGGCGGCGGCGAGGGCGGCGTCCTTGTCGGCGCGGGCCATCTTGTTCTCGAGGTCCCACTCGTAGGCCCAGGTTTCCGACGGCCCGGCCTTGCCGGCCATATTGCCATTATCGTCCCACGCGTACGGCGTGACTCCCGAGGCCGCTGACTCGGTGAGGAGCCGGTCGTTCGCGTCGTAGGCGTAGGCCGTGACCAGGCCGCCCGCGTTCATCTGCCGGCGGTTCCCGAAGGCGTCGTAGTCGTACTCGATCCAGTAGGTGCGGTCGGGCTCGGGGGAGGTCCGCGCCTCGCGGGTGAGCCGATACAGTTCGTCATACTCGTAGGCGCACTCGTCCTCGATCACCGGCCGCTCGGCCGTGTCGCCCTCCGCCTCCTTCGGCTCTCGGTAGCGCTCGATGATCCCCGTCCGGTTCCCCGCCGGGCCCAGCGTGTACTCATAGCTCGATATCAGCCCGCCCGGCCCCGAGTTCTCGAGGTAGGTCAGGCGGTTCAACTCGTCGAACTCGTAAGTGGCCAGTGTCCCGTTCGGATAGGCCATGCTCTTTCGGTTGCCAATGGCGTCGTAGGCGTACTCCGTGATTCCGTTGTCGTCGGTCACGGTCGCGAGGCGGCCGAGCGCGTCATGGGCGTAGGTCACCACGTGCCCGCCATAGCCGCCGGGTCCTCCTCGGCCAGACCCGGGAAAATCGGGAGCAAGATTAGCGCCTCGAAAGTGATCAAAAGCCATAATAACGATTTCAGTTTCATTCTTTAGTTCCTATTTTATTTGCTCAAGATAATCTATTTTATCTAATTATCCCACAAAGCTCGTCTATTTAGACGACGGCCAGGGAGCAGGTCATCCTCCGTCATAGTTAGAATTGGCCATCTCATTAATTAAAAAAAACCAAATATATCCCCCAAAAATCCCCTGACTTACAATTTATTACCACTATTTAAAGCAAATCATAATGATCTGCTGGCTATGCTCGCCCACATAGGCGAGCTATGGGTTACTCGTTGATTTAAATATATATGTGGCCTCGGCCTCACTAAGCCCACATCCCAAGCCATGCTTTCTCCGCTTACAAATCAGGCAAATTTTATTAAAATAGATCAATTTTTCGCCTATTATACAGTAATTCCTGAATATATTTTACTTCAATTAGCCTTTATCAATGCCCGCAAGGGAGAAAAGAAAGTTGTCAATAAGTCTTAACACCTGTGATTGATAACTAGTAAAGCTAATATCTTCGTATCTTCCAATTAATTCATCTTTGCCAGTTGAATACCAATAAACTTCAACCGTTAAAGTAGGTCCATCTTTTATAAGTGCAATTTTCCATGGGTCATCTAGATAGTAGATAATTGATCTTTGAATATTTTTATCTATTGTTTCATAAAATGAATATATTAAGTTGTAAATGTAATCTTCTGCAACATTTTCTAATATATTGAATTCATCAATATATATAGAAACGGAACCGACGGCAACCTCAATACAAAATGTTAATTCATTATAATATAATAACTCCTTATCAACATCAATATAATCCAGTTCAATATGAATTTGCTTTTCCATTTATCATTACTCCGGTGGAAGTGATATGACTCCAGGTCCATCTGGCCAACTAGTGATTATTACCTTTGATTCATCGCTGACAATAACATATATTTTTTCAACACCATCTTTTGGAACGTCAAGAACATATTCAATGCATTTATTCCCTTTGTTAGCTATTCCCGGTACTTCAGTACCATGGTCGACAGCATGAATAACCCATTCTTCGACTTCATGTTCAGTCCAACTTGCAGGGAATATATCTGTTTTGAATTTTCCCTTGCGCCAAAGGCCCTTTATATGCCTGCCTACTATATGAAACCAACCGAATTTTGTGTTGCCCCGTAATAACGTGTACCCCTTCATGGAAACCCTTCTGATAGTACCAGAATCACCAGGGATAATTGGGTCTGTAACCACCCCTATGAAAATGAGCATCCATTCCCACGTTGCTAATTGCTCCCCAGTATCGGGGTCTACGCCTGAATATAAGGACTGAACATCTCTCAGCATGAAAAACAAGGTTAATGTGGCAAGGCTTTCTCCCATCATTAACAAATAATTCGATACTGCCATGGCAGCCAAATAGACTCTCACGGCAATATTTGTCATTATCTCAATCAGGCTGTAGCCGGAATAATCCACAAACTGCAAAGGATTGTTTGATGTATATAAATATTTGTGAATACTCTTGGGATCATATTCTTTTCCTAAATAATCATCTTGAGATATAAACCTTCCGGAAAAGGCATCATATAACCTCGCTCTAAAATAGTAGTATCCCAAATTAAAATCATACGCTTCTCCCGTAAAAAGATGGGTAATTATAGTGCTTCCTGTCCTGTCGAGCATACTCCCGAACGCGAGAAAATTAATAGTGTCAGTCACCTCGCGCGATGCTGACGTCAGCGCCCGGGTCGAGCCGAGACCGTCGTAATGGAGATAGGAGACCTCCTGCCTTCCCTGGCTGATTAAATCGTCGCCGAAAGTATAATTGACAAGCTCCACGCCATCACTTACTTCACGCAAAGCCTGCGAATAACCGGTCCGGTTGTTATTGTCGATAAGATAAACAACAGATTCCGAGTCCGTGACCTTGTGAATTCTTTCTCCCCTGAAGTCGTATGAATAGGATGACTCCTCTTGGCCGTCCTTTTCGGCGACTGTCATTTTATTTTCGAGGTCCCATTCGTATTGCCACGTCTCGCCAGTCGAGGCTTTACCCGTCATGTTACCGTTGTCATCCCACGTATACGACGTAATTCCCGAGGTTTCCGATTCGGTAAGGAGACGGTCGTTGTCGTCGTAGGCGTATGTCGTCAATACTCCGCCGACGTTCATATCGAGACGGTTGCCAAAAGCGTCGTAATCATATTCGATCCAATACGCGTTGTTTCCCGTCCTGCTCTCGCGAGTCAAGCGGTATAGATCGTCGTACTCGTAATCGTTCACGTCGCCATTATTTTCCTTGATGGAGACACGATTTCCGGATGGTCCCAGCGTGTAGGAGTAACTTGAAATGACGCCTTCCGGCCCCGAGTTTTCGAGGTAGGTCAGGCGGTTCAACTCGTCGAACTCGTAAGTCGCCAGGGTCCCGTTCGGATAGGCCATGCTCTTTCGATTGCCCGCGGCGTCGTAGGTATACTCCGTGATTCCGTGGTCGTCGGTGACGGTCGCGAGGCGGCCGAGCGCGTCGTGGGCGTAGGTCACCACGTGCCCGCCCGAGTAGGTCGTCTCGACGAGGCCCCCGGCGATGTCGTATTTATAGGCGATGTACTGGCCGTCCTCCTTGTCGTCGCGGAGGAGCTGCCCGGTGACGTCGTCGTAGGTGAAGACGCGGTCCCGATACGGCTCGCCCGCGCCGAACTCGTAGCCGGTATAAATCACGCGGACGAGCTGGCCCCGGCCGTTGTATTGGCGTCCGATGGCCTTGCCGTCCGGATAGGTCCGGAGGGTCTCGCGCTTCATCTCGTCGAACTCGTAATTGACGGTCCGGCCGTTGAAGTCGGTATGGGACGATGCCATGCAGCAGTCCCGATATTCCCACGTCTCGGCCATGCCCTCGGGCAGGGTCCGCGAGGTCTTGCGGCCAAGCTCGTCGTAGGTAAAGGAGGTGACGTGCCCGTTGGGATCGACGATCGAGAGGAGGTTCCCGCCCGCGTCGTAGGCATAGCGGGTCTCTCCCCCCTCGGCGTCGTCCACGCCGATGAGGCTACCCATCTCGTCGTAAAGAAACTCGGTCCTCACGCCCGCCTGGTCCACCTCGGCCACCTTCCTCCCCAACTCGTCATACTCGACGCTCGAGCGCGTCCCGTCCGGATATACCGTCGCCGTCTTCCGACCCGCCGCGTCGTACTCGCTCTCCCAGCGGTTGTCGTTGGCGTCGATCATCGCGACCTGCCTCCCAAGCTCATCGTACTCGTACGAGGTCTCGTTGCCAAGGGCGTCGATGACTTTTTTCGTACGTCCCAAAACGTCGTACTCTCTCTGACTGACGCCGCCGCGAGGGTCCTTGCTTTGCACCACCCGGCCAAGGGCGTCGTAAGCGCTCGAGGTCTCGGCCCCGTTGGCGCGGACGCTCTTCACGGCCCGGCCAAGCGCGTCGTAGAACGTACGCGAAGCCTGACCGGTCTTGTCCACGCTCATGACCACTCGGCCCTCGATATCGTAGACCGTTTCCGTGTGCGTCCCGTCTGGAGACCACTGCTCGATGGCGCGGCCCTGGTCGTCGTACACGGTGAGGGTCTCGGCGCCGTTCGAGTCGATGACCGAGGTCTGGAGGCCGGCGGCGTTGTACTTGTAGGCGGTGGTCCGTCCGAGGGGGTCGGTGGTGGAGATGAGCCGTCCTTTTTTGTCGTACTCGCTGGTGGTCGCGTATCCGCGCCGGTCGATGCTGGAGACGGCGTTGCCCATGGCGTCGTAGGCGGTGGAGGTCACGACCGTCGCGGGGTTTCCCAGGTAGTCGGTGACGGTCATGGAGGTGGACACCCGGTTTCCCTTGTCGTCGTAGACGTAGGAGGTGGTGTCGCCCAGGGCGTTGGTGGTAAGTACCATGTTGCCGCTCGAGTCGTATTCGTAGAGGGTTTCGCTCCCGAGCTTGTCCACGGACCGCGTCAGGTTTCCGCGCGAGTCGTACTCGCTTGAGCTTACGTGATCGAGGGGGTCGGTAGCGGTGAGGAGTTGGCCCCTCGAGTTGTAGGCGTAGGTCCAGACGTTGTCCATGGCGTCGGTCTTTGTAAGCATGTTGCCTTTGGAGTCGTAGGTCCAGGAGGTGGCGGCGCCGAGGGCGTCGGTCTCGCCGGTCTTGTTGCCGTCGCCGTCGTACTCGTACTCGGTCCGGTGGCCGAGGGCGTTGGTCTCGGAGACCACGTTGCCGGCGGAGTCGTACTCGTAGACCGTGACGTTGCCGAGGCGGTCCTTGATTACCTCCTGGCGGGCGCCGGGCCGGTGGTCGAACTCGACGCGCTCCCCGTCCGGGTCCACCACGGCAATGAGACGTCCCGACTCGTCGTACTCGTTCCTGGTGGCGCGGACGCCGGTGGGCGCGACTATGTCGGTCAGGTAGTGTGCCGCATAGGCGAACCTGGTGACGGCGCCGTCCTGGAGGGTGGTGGAGACGAGGTCGCCGCTCGCGTCGTATCGATAGGTCACCTGGTTTCCGGCCGGGTCGGTCAGGGCGGTGACGCGGCCGCCATGGGCCAGGTCGCGGGTAAAGGTCACCTCCTCGATACAGTCCGAGCAGTTCCGGCCCCACTCGTCGCAGGTGGACATATCGCAGCCGTAATGCACGCCGCCGCCGTCAAAGACCAGGCGGTTGCCGTTCAAGTCCTCGACACCCGTCAGGGCGGGCGACTCCCAGGCGATGGGAGCGTCGGTGATGGGGTCGCGATCGGTAACCTCCTTGACTATATTGTACTTCGTGCCGTCCCTGGTGGTCAGGATATAGCCGGGCACGACCGACTCCTGGTAGGGCGTGCCGTAGGTTGAGTAATCGTGGAAGAAGCCGAGTATCTGTCCGTTGAGGTTGTCGTAGAGAACGCGGTTGTCCTCCGACATCTCGAGGGTGTCGAACACGCCGGGCGGCGCCTCCCACGCGGCCCGCAGGGTGACGGGGTTTTGCTGGGTCAGCTTGTAGTAGAAGGTCACGCGCCTTCCGTCGGGGAGGTTGACGGTGACGTTCCTCGCGGCGTCCTCCTTTAAGTCTATGTCGCGGAGGAACATCTTCCAGCCATGGCCGAAGTCTCCCGCCTCGTCCCTCTCGATGGAGGAGTAGGTCCTTCCCACGGTGATGGACAGGCCGCCGAGGGGCACGGTCAAGTCCTCGAAGGAGATGGTGAAGAGGCCGATCTTAAGCTGGCCCGTGACGATGAACTCGGACAAAAGCTCGGACTCCCGGCCCTCGGCGTCGATGGCCGAGAGGCGGAGGACGTAGAAGTCGTTCTTCATGTTGGTGGGATCGAGGGCGGCGACGGCCCGCTCGGCCACCGGCTCGTCCCCTCCCGAGGCCAACTCGATAAAGGCGTCGGGATCGTAGGCCCCGACCTCGTCCAGGGCCTGGTACTCGAGCTTCCACGAGACCAGGTCCAGGTCGTTGACGGTGGCGACGACGTCGGCGGGCGCGGTGATGGAGTCGCCGTCGCCGGGCGAATGTATGGCCAGCATGGGCGGCTGGTTTACGATCTCGATGAAGAAGCCTTCCGAGGCAACATAGGAGCCGGTGGAGAGGGACGCGACGTACTCGCCGTTGGGGGCGGCCTCGCCGGTATCGAGTTTTCCGTCCCACTCGAGAAGGGCCTCCGTGCCGACGCCGCTGAAGGTTTTGAGGACCGTGTTCCCCGAGGCCGTCTCGAGGGTGATGGTCCAGTTGGAATGAGCGGTTATCTTGCCGGAAACGGTAAGGGTATCGCTAACGCCGTCGCCGTTGGGGCTTACGACCTTCGGGGTTACCGAGAAGGCGTAGAGGCGGTTGTCCGCGATGACGCTTATCGAGTCCTGGCCTTTCCTTCCCCGCTCGTCATAGGCGCGGGCGGCGATGGTGAGGGTCCCGTTGTCGTAGCGCTGGGTGTCCAGGTCGAGCGAGTACTGGCCGTTGCCCTGGCCGGTTACGGTCTCGACGACCCGGCCGTTCACGAGGAATTCCAGCTTGGCCACGTCCCAGTCGTCGTTGGCGTCCGCCGTTACCTGTATCTCGCCGCTTACCTCTTGTCCGTTCTGGGGGGCCGTTATCGCGACGACGGGGGCGGCCTGTCCCTGGTCCTCATTTTGCACCGTGACCGAGTCGCCGGAGATGAGGCCCACGGAGTCGGTGGCGGTCAGCTTGATCCGGCACGGTCCGGCCGGGTAAAGGGAGGAGTCCACGAGGGCCAGGGTGGCGTTGTCGGCCGGGCTGAGGCGGGCGTCGAGGTTTTGCCACGGGTCGCCGTTGCAGCTTATGTCGAGGGAGTAGCCCATGAAGTGCTCGTCCTTCGCCGTTCCGGCCACGGCGAACACGCGGTCCACGGTCTGGCCGCCGACGGGGCTGGATATGATGGCGGTCGGCGGCGTGGCGTCGATCTCGATCCGGGCGCTCGCGGGCAGGGCCGCGATGGTCTTGCCCGCGGCGACGGCGTTGGCCGTGACGGTGTAGACCCCGTCGTCGGCGACGGCCATGCTCTCGTCGGTCCCGTCCCACTCGAGGTCTATGAGCCGTCCCCGGCCGGAGAATTCCTTAATTGGGGCGTCGGAGTCGTCGGTGATGGTCACGGTCCAGTCGGACTCGCGGGAGATGCCGCCCGTGATCCTGGCGGTATCGAGCTTGCCGCCACCGCCGGGGGAGATGACGGCGGGCGACGCCGAGAACTGGACAATATTGGCCCGGTTGCTCAGGACGTCGATCACGCCCGATATGGCGATACCCGAGGCGATATAGGTGACCTTGTCCAGTTCCTCCTTGTCCCGGAACCAGTCGTCTATGGCGCTGATGGCGGGGGAGTAGGACCAGGCCGCGGAGGTGGTGACCTCCTGGGCCAGGGTCATCCATCCGATTACCGGCTCGAGTATCTCGAGGTATTTGGACGAGTCGCCGGGAGTTATGAGGTCGGTCACGGTAAGGAACGCCGCCGGTCTGATGCCCCCCGCCAGTCCGCCCTCCATGAAGTATCCCGAGCCGCCCGTTTGCGGGTCGTGCACGATATAGCTCGCGCCCTTGTACCCGGCGTACTCGATCTCGGCCGCCGGCGCCGTGACGATCATGCCGGAGCTTGCCGCGTTGGCCGCCTTGATCCTGACCTCGGGGGGCAGCGCCGTCATTTGCAGCATCGCGTCCTCGAAGTTGTCCGGCGTAAGCGTGTGGACGGGAACGCCATTCTTGTTGGCCGCGAGCAGGAGGTTGAGGGAGGAGGCCGCGCTCGCTCCCAGCGTCTGGGTAAGAACGTTATGCTCGAAGGCGGCTGAGGTCAGCCCGGCGATGGTCATGAACTGTTTCTCGTCCACCCGGTCCCCATTTATGGACACGGGCACGATGGCGTTCCTGTCGATGGAGAGGGCGAAACGGTTGGCCCTGGCGGCGGTGGGAACGCCGAAGGTCAGGTCTCGGTCGAGTTCGTAGCCGATGGTCAGGGCCGAGGGATGGCGCGTGGCCTTGACCTGGAGGGAGGAGGAGGCGATTTGGAGCATCCGGTCCAGTTCCTGGAAATAGGCGAGGCCGACCGCCTGCAGCGTCTTGCCGAGGACGGCGTCGAGGTCGTCGATCGCGGGAGAGCCGGACAATTCCTTTTCCAGGAGCCTTAATTCCCCGAGCCTGGCGTGAAGGTTTTCGACCGATACTCCCTGCGCGTCGAAAACGACAGCCACGTAGGAGCCGGCCAGTATGGGCCTGACCGCGCTGGACGACTCCAAGCCGGGACCGTCAAAGGTGATGGAAATCGCCTGGTCCGAGGCCATCTGAACGGGATTCTGGCCCGCGGCCACGACTTCTCCGTCGATCGACAACCTGGGCAACACGTTAATGAGATAGGCGGGGACCTCGTCTTCCCCGGCGAACTGATTGAGGATCAACTCGTCCTCGACGCCGGCGGGGACGTAGGAGACGCTCGCTATTTGGCGGCCAAGTGTCATTATGTCGGCCTGATAGGACAATTCGATCGAGTCGTCTGGATTGACGATCTGGATAGTAACGAAGTGCTTGATATCCTGCCCCAGGGACGACGACTCGACGGGCTCGCCGATCACGTCGTAGGGAAGAGAAGACGGCAGGGCCTGGAGGCTTTGCTCGATTATTTCTTTTTTCTGATATAGGTCCTCTGGAGAGCGGCCGTTGGCGCCCGCGAAACGCTCGACCCGAGAGCCCCAGCCGTCGATCTTCTCGACGATGAAGTCCTCGGGCACGTTGGTGGCGTACGAGTTTGCCTCGTCAATCGAGGAAGCGTCCTTGATAGAGACTATAAAGGAATTGGCGTCCACGCCCAGGGACGTGGCCACGTCGATATGGACACCATACTCGTGGAGCTTGTAACTCGGGTCCAGGTCTATCCAGTCCGAGCCGGGCTCTCCCGCGTCGGCTCCCCTGTGGGTCGAGTAAGGGACAAAGGCCCGGACCCAGGTATGCTCGAACTCGATGAACCGGCCGTTGCCAACGTCCTTAAGCTCGGCTTGTATGCCGTTGTCTCTCAAAACGTTCACGGAGCTTTGCGGGTCCAGGGAGCCTATCCAGGACCCGACTTTGTCCGCCGGGACTCTTATAACTCCGCTTACGTAGCGAGAGGGTATGCCGGCCTCGCGGAGCATGGATATTAGCAATGAAGCCTGATCTACGTCGTTTCCGTATCCTGAAAGGAGCGCTCCTTCATTGCCCTGAATCGAGCCGGTTGAGGGAGTAAACTCCACCCGGTTGCGGACGTATTCGTAAATCCTGACGGGGTTGTTTTGCAATTGCTCCACCAGGTTCCTTATCCCGCCCGTCCGCGCGGTCTCGGGCGTCGCGGCCAGGTCGTCCTCAACCGGAGGAGACGCCGCCAGAGCCTTTTCGCCCAGCAAGACGTCGGTTAATACCGATGCAAGCCTTACGCCGTCCCCGGGATGGGCAAGGCTTAACTCGGTCGTTTGATTTGTCGCCAATGAATAACGCGGAATTTGAGTCGGCAGATTTCCAGACTCGTATTGATTATCTATTCTGGCGCGATCAAAATGAGTGACCGCCTCGATGAGCTTATTGCCTTGATTCAGTATCCGGTTACGATAGTGGTTCCTTAAAAGACCGCGCAGCCAGAAATCGTCGCCCTGAAGATTATTGTAGCTTTCCGCTAATTCCAAAAGTTTGGGAAGAGTTTTTTCAAGAACTTCCAAGTCGCTGAAAATTCCAAGCTTGGCCGCGTCATGTCGCTTCATGGCCAGGTCGGGTAATCGCTTCTCCTTTATCATCGCGTCCAGCCTCGATAGCTTGCCGGTTATTGCGGCCCGATGATCGCTCAGAACGCCAAGGGCGGCCTCGATATTCGAGACCTCACTATCCAGCCTCTCGCCCAGCGCCGCGTGTCTCTGGAGGGATTTTACAAGCCAGCCCACCTGACTGACGAAAAGCCTGGGATCGTCCTTTGAATAGTCCACTTCCACGACGTCGCGCATCCATGATGGGATATGCTCGATGGAGCCTCGGCGAGGCGGAATTAGAAAGTCATGAAAAACCAGCGCCGTGGATATGAAAATTAATACGGCTATAGCCAGAGGTTTATTTCTTACGATCCTTGTTATCATGGTCCATCCTCTTTTAGATTTCTATACTTGCGACTAAAGGAATAAATCTTCCCGAATTCCGCCAAATTCCATAATGGCTATTCTTTCCCTGGCGACTGAAAGGAACAAGACAATTGTTGATCCTTACATTATCCCTTCTGGCCGTTTGCCGGGCCTATAACGGCACTTGAGAATCGATAATTTCGTTTTACTCGCCGGCTACTCCCCATGCGAAGCCGACGAAACTGGATTATTCAATTGAACTCTGTAAAGCAAGGATCAAGAACGTGGAGGCAAGAGTTGATCGTACCCTGATGGCTCAATAATAGAGTGATAACCAAAGAGGCCGTTAATTCCCTCGCCGTTTTCACCCGTTGCTCCATTCATTAATCCCTTTCTGGATTTTGCTCATAGAGTCCGCCTAATTCGATAAATACAAGAAAACGCTACTACACTCGCGTTGGATATTCAAGCGTTTTATGGAAATTTTTTTGTTTTCTCATATTTCCATTTAATTTTAAGCACTTGGATATTACGGGAAGTGAGTCGATGATAAAAGGGATGTGTGGTCCGCGGACGAAAAGGGGCATAAGTTGATATTTCACTTGGTTCGCTTTTTCCTCCCACATGTCCGCGGGAATATTCCCGTCGTTCTCCAAAAGGATTTCATTCAATTCTTCCCAAGTGCAAAGTGGGACGGCGGTATTGGTTAGGATGTCCAGCCCAAGTAAAGTCTTCATTAATTATAAGAAGGTTATCCTGTTCTGTGTCGGAAGTTAAAGACTTCAACTTCTTACTATCATCCTTGCTCATCAATATTTCTCGATGCTTACTTTCCCGCCAAGACCAAGGTCGTCCAAGGTCTGCAATATATCAGATTCAATATTGCCAGCCTGCAATGATGAAACAGTAAGGGAAATATCTAGCCCTATTCTAAGTTCTGAACCTTGCTTGAGCTTTGGAATAAGCTTGGTTCCGAGGCGGTTCCACACCTCGGGTGGTACTGATCCAGTTAAGTGGATCGAAACACTTTGAGGCTCTGTCCCAGGCGTTTCAAGCTCTCCAGCAGGGGTAGCGGTCTCTGTTTCAGAAACCGGATGTTCAGGTTTGGGCGGTTCCTCTGGCACTACAGCCTGCCCATTTTTAAGTGCATCCGCCTTGTCTTTTTTCAAAAGAAAAATATTGGGATCGAATGAGACCTCATCGGTCGAAATCATTTCTTTGAACCAAAGCCGCTCATAACTTCCATCCGCCTTTTTTCCTGAAGCCAAGCCGAAATCACCGGCGTCAACGAACTCAACGACCTTTCTTCTTAGTACGGCATCAGGATCGAGAAGCCTTGTCATGGCACCCGTCAGAAATGCCTGCCGCAGACTGGCAAGAGGCCACTCTCCTGAGTCCTTAAGTGCGGGTGGCCAATGTCTGTCTATGTAACCAGCTCCAACCCCTACGTTTAGAAGATCACGAGAGCGCAAAGCAGTCACTATCTTATCGCTTACGCTCTTGGCTTCACTGGAGTGTCCTTCCCCTAGGTCAATAACACGAAGCCCATCGGACTCTCCCGTATCAGCGATGACAAGGAAACGATATCCGCTCCATATCTCATCCATCGCGTCTTCTTTTATATCTCGGACCTTGACGGCTATTTCCGTCTTGTCTGCCTTGTCATAATCAGCACCCAAGGTCCCGTCCTTCACTTCCCGTTCAACCCTTCGCCAGGCTAGCCACAACTCGACCTTTTCCCTTAACTGGCGACCAGGACGTTTGAGGCACCAGATAAGTGCGCCGGGATATAAACGATTTTCCTTGCCGCGCTTTATCATCCACTCGCGAACTTTCTCACGTAGCGGGCCATCTCCCGTCCATTCGAGATCAGGCTCCATTACCAGCAAAGTCAATTTGGGCGTGTCGCCTACCGTGCTCCCGTCTTCCGGGAAAAGAATCGGCAAAGCCCCATCCTTTTGAAATACTTCCTTGACCAATTCTCGCATCGTCGGTTTTATCTCGCTGTCTTCATCAAGAGATGCCTTTCGGTCACTCACCGCTTTCTTGATGTTGGCCTTGTGGAAAATCTTATAACCATCAGTCCCGGCCTTGCTTACGAAGAACCCCTTGCTCTCAAGCGCCATAGCCGCGTTGTCAATTGAAGTAGTCTCGATACGAGGCTCGCCCAAGGCGAAACGCAGTTCCGGCAGTCTGGCAACCTTGTCTGACTGGCCTCCACAGCATTCAAAAAAGATCGCTGTTCCGGCCCGGCGGTGGATGTCGAGAAGCGCTCCGCTGGTGTCCATGTCGAGCGCCCGGGCGTGGCTGTGCTTCCCTGACACGTCGGTCTCGATGGCAGTCGAGAGCCTGTTTTCCCCTGCTTGGCCTAGCACCACCGCTCTGAACTGCGGCTCATCAAGCGGTGCTGACCCCAATGTAATAAGTGATTCCTTCCTGGCCCGCTGATAGCCTTCCTGGTACGCGCAGGAAATCCATTGCGCCAGCATGGCCAATGTGCCCCTGGTCTGCTGATAATGAGGTAGCGCCTGCCACTTTCTCTGGAACACCGATAGCGTGGCGGGATGGAACGGATAACAAGTCTCGAATCGTTCTTTTAGAAATTCCTTTGCCTTCGACTCTGTGGTGGCCGTATCAACCGCTGTCCACTCAGACGGAAGTTGCGCACGGCGGTCAAAGCACCACTCGGCATATTCTCTGGCGACCTTGGATCTGGCCTTGTCCGGCCCCAAATCTTCGAACAGGCGCTTGCGGATAACTTCGCTTATCTCGGCCTCGTCGTTAGCAAACAGGTCCTTGGCCACTCGGTTGACCGCCTTGGTAATTCGATCTTGCCACTGCATGTCCCAGTCGGTCATTTCGATTTTGCTCCGAGGCAACGAGATGACCGCCGCACCCTCTTCAAAGCCAGTCATGGCCCGGACCACGTTGTCGATGAAGGAATAAAACGGTTCCGCCATGTCCCGGTGTCGGTTCAGAAAGTTCAAAACCTCATCAAAAAGGATGAGCACCGGGGCGTTGGCTTTTTTGAATACCTTTATCAGGGCGTCCGTGCCCGGCGGCGCGGTCTTGGCTTTCGAACCCAAGGCTTCTACCCCTTCGGCCCCGGCAAGCTGTCTGGCTAGGTCAATCCAGGGGGTTTCCTTACCCTTTTCCGGGTCCCAGGCATTGCCCACGAAAACGGCAACCTTGGCCTTGGGCACCTTGGTGATCCCGGCCTGGCTTATAAGGTTGTCCACGCCAGGATATTTTTCTGACTTGCCGCCATTGCTGGTCAAATGATATAGAGCGGTCAGGGTATGGGTCTTGCCCCCGCCAAACTGAGTGACTAAAGACAGGACCGGAGGGCTGTTCAGGGTCTGTCCGCCCAGCCTTCTCAGCACCATGCCCGCATACTCGTTTAGAGCGCGGGTAAAACATGTCCGGGAGAAAAACTGCTTGGGGTCTTTGTAATCGTCCGGCGCAGTCCCGGCCACCACCTGCTCAAGCGCGATAGCGAACTCGTCCGGGTCAAAAGACCGGCCTTCCCGGACTTCTTTGCGAGGGGTTACCAGTTTGTACCAAGGGTCCATATAATTCTCCACATTATGGATGATGTTCCGTTATTACCACTAATCCTGAAATGCCCTCGAAGTCCCGGGCATTGTGTGTTACCAAGGGACAACCATAAGCCAAGGCCGTTGCAGCAATCATTGCATCGTCAACAGCTATAGGTTGGTGCCGGCGTTCAGTTCTTATGCGACCGTAGGTTTCACAGATGCCGGGCGAATATGGAATTACCAGGTAGCTCTTTAAAGTTTCTCTTAGCTTATTGACGTTGTTTTCTGACCAATTTTTCCTGAAAGCCCCTTCGAACATTTCCCCGACAGTCATGAATGAAATGGCAAGCGTGTTTCCCTCAAGGTGTTGGCGATACTGCTCCGCGAGAGTATGTCCCTTCATGAGATAGGAGACCACGTTCGTGTCCAATACCAGAGTAGCCACGATTAAGCCTCCCTGTGTTCAAGCCCCTTTGTAAATTGCAAGAACTGATCGAAGTCCTCATCATCAGCCCATAAATCGGAGCCTTTGCCGAGCACGTCTTCAAGTCTTCCGATAGCCTGGACGCTTTGTTCCGAGGCCAACTGCTCCAGGCTCTTGTCTTGCCAAAAATCTTCAGCGCTTATCCTCTCGAAATCATCGCCCTCCACTGTTAATGGTTCAATGTCTTGTATTTTAATGCTAGTAATGCGGCCTGTATCGGGATTTTCTTTTGTCTCTCCCGTAATCCGAACATAGTTCCTAAGATTGTTACAAACCGTTTCCTCAAGTGACTCATCGAACTCGCATACAATGGGCTCAGCCGCAGGGGGATGAATTCTGCATTTTTCCGAGTTTTGTCTAAAATCGGCCATCAGAAGACGCCCCTCCACGGTGCGAAGGCTGCTTACCGGGCCGTGTATGCGTTCGATTACTTGACGCTGGACCTCCTGATTATAACTGAAGTTCCTTTTCAACCGTTGAGTCTTGGACTCGGCTTCTATCTCGGTAATCCCGCGGCCAAGCAGTCCGCCCAACCCTTTGAGGCTTCTAAGCACTCCCGTATCGTATCCAGCTGGTAAAGGGCTGCCGTTACTTCCGATCTGGTCGATCCCCTCCAGGAGTTTCTCGACCGCTTCGACTCCCAGGTCCATGGGCTCGAACTGCTCGCGAGGCAGGTCGAAGCCAATCTCGAAACTCCCCTGGTTCATGGCCACGACTTCGAGCGCGCAGCTTTTCTTTATGTCCTGGGGCCTGCGCCCCGGACGCCCGCTATCTTGATGCCCGGCCAATACCAATGCGGCCCTCTGCACTGCGGCCTGGACGTTTTTACCTAGAGTGATGAGGTCTTCCAGGGAAATCTTCCCGTTCTCGGTCGCCGGTCCCTTGGCCCTAATGATCAGGATCGGTTCTGATTTATTTTTAGTCATGATTAGTTTCCTCTCTATCTCGGAACGGCTAACAACATTGCGTCAAGAAGACGTTTTTCTTCGCTCTCCTTAGGATACAACGCCGTGAGCGCGTTTGCGAGGCGCAGGAAATCGGGGCCTCGGTCTATTTCGGCCTTGAGATGGGCGCGGAGGGCGTTGGTCTGGCCGGAGGATTGGAGAAGCATGGCAGCATGGATGCGGTCCAGGGTGGTCGCGGCGCGGGTCCGGCTGATGTCCTCTTCGGAGAGGGCCTGGTCGGAACGCTTTCTTTTGCCTCGCCCTTTTACCTTGGGCGCGATGGGTTCATCCGGGAAGAGATCGAGCTGGCGGGCGCCGGTCCGGTCTTCCTCTAGGCGAGATGCAACGGCCTGGGCTCCCTCTTTGCCGAATAGCTGTTTGGCCCGGTCCTTTACCGGGATCAGGCGAACCACGCCCTTCTCGGTCTTGATGACCCGGTCTTCCCATTCCTCCAGGTGGATGCCAAGAGGCTGGGCAAAACGGCGGACCACGTCGAAGATAAGCGAATAGCCCCCGGACTTGGTTTTTTTGGGGGCTTCATCCTCTTCGTCCACCTCATCGTCATCATCGGTCCCGGCTTTTGCGGCTTTTCCGTTGTCGCCACCGTTGGTGGCCTGGAGGGTCCATAGGAACAGGGCGGTGAGACGGGCGTCTTCCTCCACGGCCCCGGCTGCTCCCGCTGTGTTGGTGGCCTTGCCCTCGGCCGCGCCCAACACCTGCTCAAGCGCGATCCTGCCTACAACCTCCCACACCTTCATCAGGTAGTCAGCAAGCTCGACCTTCTTGCCTTCGGCGGTTTCGACCCTCTCATATCGGGAATAAATTTCCAGGGCAGGGCCAATACAGGCGAACACAAGGTCCGCGCCCCGCACGCCCTCGTTCTGTAACCGCTCCATCCAGTCCCGCACCCGAGGAGTCAATTCACGAAGGACATTTCCCCAATCGCCAATACCAGCGTCTTCTGAACGGGGACGGCAAACAAGATGGACACTTGTTGCAAGAGCGGCAGAGTCACGTGATCTAAGCCGATTTGGTCTTTCTGTTGCTACTGGCCATGATGCAGTTATCACCCATCCTCCTTTTATTACTCCTGATAAAAGTGCTTCCCATCCTTCTGTTGTCTTATGGGCAAATACGATTGACCCAATACCTTCACTGTTAAGTACTCTACTACCCTCTTTAAATACGACTGACATTTGGCTTTCAAAAAAATCACGATCTTTTGGGCGACCCTCAAAATCTCTTGTCTCGTCCTGGACAATTTCATTTGTCTTGGGGGAAAGAGTATTTGATTGATCAAATGGATCGCGAAGCAAATCTTTATCGGGCACGGTTCGTTTGAGCCATGCAAAGAAGAAATCCGACAAATCAGAATAAGGCACTGCATCATAATATGGAGGATCAGTAAACCAAATGGATGCACTTTTATCTGGCAGGGGAGAAATCCTTGCATCCGAACACTCAGCTTGCCCAGGAAATGGCAAAGGGACAAAATCCTGAACCGCTTGTGACTTTACACCTAAACCATGTAGGAAGCTACCGGTCGAATCAGAAAGTACAGCAGCTTCAGCAAAATCCCATAACATTGGAAGAGCTTGTCTTCCGAATACTCCGAGAATAGTTTCCATATATGGCTCTGGGCTCCACCTACAAAGAGTTGAATTCCTCTCTACCGTATGATTAAGCATGAGAGACAATAAATTACCTGTTGATCTTGATTTTTGCCCTTCATGCCAAATTAGTTCTGCGAGCACTTTCAACGCGATATTCTGTCTCGCTGAAAACAAGTCTCCCCATTGGAGCATGCCATATCTCTGCACCCTGAATCCAAGAGTCCCAATAGGGGGCAACGGAATGTGTCAAGCAAAATGAGACACGCCTTTCCTGAATTTAGTGTGGCAAACTGTTTATTTCCTCCGGTTTCGCCGGTGGGTTGATCCACGCTTTGCCGGGCAACTCCGGCGCCGTCGGCGGTCTTTTCACGAAGCGCTCCGGTTTTTTTTCATAGGCGTGGTCGAGCGTTTTTTGCCTGGCGGCCACGATCTCGCTCGCCATTCCGTAATGGACCATCTCGGGCGTCATCAGGCCGATCCCGGTGTGCCGATGCTCGCGGTTGTACCAATCGAAAAACTTCACGCAAAAGGCCCTGGCGTCCTCGATGGAGCCGAACCGGCTCGGGAACTCGGGCCGGTACTTCATGGTCTTGAACTGGCTTTCCGAGTAGGGGTTGTCGTCGGACACGTGGGGCCGCGAGTGGCTCTTGGTCACGCCCAGGTCGGCCATCAAGAAGGCCACCGGCTTTGATTTCATCGAACTCCCCCGGTCGGCGTGGATGGTGAGTTGTCCCGGCTCGATCCCCTGTTTTCGGATGCTGTCCCCGATCAGGCGGCGGGCCAGCTCCGCGCTCTCGCGTCCGGCGATCATCCATCCCACCACGCAGCGGCTGAAGATGTCCATGATCACGTAGAGTTGGTAGCAGGTCCATTTGGCCGGTCCCTTGAGCTTGGTGACGTCCCAGGACCAGACCTGGTTGGGGGCCTCGGCCAGCAACTCGGGTTTTTTGTATCGGGGACGCCGAAGCTGGTTGCGCCGCTCCCTGACTTCCTTTTCCGAGTCGAGGACGCGGTACATGGTGCGGACCGAGCACAGCCATGTCCCCTCGTCCAGGAGCGTTGCCCAGACCTCGCGGGGGGCCTTGTCGGCAAAGCGCTCGGAGTGGAGTCCGTCCAGCACCCGGCGCCGCTCGTCCTCGCTCAACGACCTTGCCGGCTTGGCCGCGCGCCTCGGCGGCGGAGGCCCGAAGGGAATTTTAGCGCGACGATTAAACGTTGCTCGCGACAGGCCCAGGGCCTCGCAGGCGGCCTTGGCGCCGACCCGGGGAGCGGCCGTGCTTGCCGATTCCATCATTCGCTCTCTTCGCCGGGCGGCTTGGCCAGGGGTATCCCCAGCAGATCGGCAACTTTTTTTTGGAAGTCGATTATCATCTCGGCCTGTTCGAGCCGCTTTTGGAGCTTCCCGTTCTCGCGCTCGAGGCGGGCCACTTCATCGGCCAGCGGGTTTTTGGCCTTGGGCTTGCGGCCCCGCTTTACGGGCGAAAGCGCTTTCAAGGCCCCCTCGTCCCGCTGCTTGCGCCAGGCCGTCAGGTGCGACGAATAAAGGCCCTCCCGGCGCAGCAGGGCGCCGACCTCGCCATGCCCCGAGCAGGCGTCGGCCTTCCCGAGGATTGCGAGCTTGTAAGCCGCGGTGAAGCGCCGCCGGGCGGGCTTTTCCGGGACCTCCGGCTCGGGAAGAATGATCGGCGCCCCCACCCGCTCGGGCCGCTTGGCAGGAGTGTCCTCCGGCTCGGCCGTCCCGGTTGGGGAGACTCCGGTCGCCCTACGGGCTCCCTCCGTCTCCCCAACAATCCCTGCCTTCTTCCTGTCTTCATCCATCTCTCTATACATCCTAATACCTCCCCCGCCCTACAGTAATTTAACATAGGGGAAGTGTCTCATCTACGTTGGCACAGAGGGCAAAGGCTCATCCGGTATAGGCGACAACCCATTCGGGAGTTTTTCTTTCGAGATTTTCTCAAGCCTTTTTGTCGCTTTCCATATAGCTTTATAATCCCGATCATCAGGCAAGCGATAATGTCGGCCCTTCTCACCGGGTTTTAGTGTAACCACTGCCAGGAGTCTTGCGCCACCAGTCCGTTTACCTTTGCCGTTGAAAATTGTGTCGGCTCCTCCTCGTTGTTCCGATAGCTGTGCCCGGACCCGGTCTGGCTGAAGGACGGAGCCGCAGGCCAGGCATTTGGCTTTTGCCCTGCTAACGGTTCCAGAGGGAATTTCAGAGTCTTTTTTCGGCTCGAAAATCTCGAACTCGATCTCGGGCGGTCCCTTTTTAGGCTTTACTACTTTATATTTCAAGGCCCGTTTGCGCTTTGGTTTCTTGCAGAGCCAGAAGGACCGCATGAGCGGGATTTCGGCTCCACAATTGGGGGCCTCGCATTTGACGGTCCTCGCCCATAGGTAGGCGATAGGCTTGGCCCCGTCCGGGTCGTCGGGGTAGAACTCCTTGAGTTCTTTTTCAGCCTTTTCCTTGATCTCCTGTCCGACCTTCCGGAGTTCATCGGCCAGTTCGGGTCCGTGCCGGGGAATATCCTCCAGCAAGACCTTTTGGATAAGGCATGCCACGGGATTGAGGTCAGAGGCAAAGGCATCACACCCAAGACGCAGGGCCTCAAGAGGGATCGAGCCTCCACCGGCGAAAGGGTCCACCACCAGGGGAGTCTCGTCCGGGTGAGCGGCCTTGACCAACGCTCTTCCGCAGGCAAGATAGTCCGGGTCCGAAGAGTTGTCCCAGTTGGCGAAGTCACCAATGAACTTTAGCAGGACTTTTCTCAGGCCCTCGTCCTTTTTAACATCCTTGCTCCATGACGCAGGCCCTATGGGCAGTCCAACAGCGCCTTTCTCGCCCCTTCCTTGAACGCTTCCGGGCACTCGGGATCGCAAGGGTCCGGCAGCAACAGCCCCATCAACACGGCCCGACAAGCCGCCAGCGGCCTCCTCGCCCACCACAGATGCAGCGTGGAAGGATGCCCATGCCTGATCGACTTCTCCCTCGCCGAATGCCTCGACACCTCGGCAATCGGAAAATCCACCTCAATCAGTCTTTTGCATTCTTTGGGGATCAAATCACTACTCCCGCCGCCCACTTGCCATTACCGCGTCGGATTCACTGACCAATCTGGTATCTCTCAGGGCCTCCATAACTCTTCTCATGAATTTCTCGTCTCGCAAGGATTCATAAGTAACGTCTTTAAAAACGACTTTTATCTCCATGTTTTTAGCCGTTCTCCCCGCTTTTATAAATTCATAATTGATATCACAAACAAGAAAATCTTCAATATCCTTTTCCGAGATAATATCGCCCCGCAATCTGATATATTTGTCGGGAGGGTTCTGCTTCACGGCCGGTAGCAGGGCTTTGGTCAATGCATCGACATTTTTTTTCACGTGGTCCTTAAGAATATTCTTAATCCCCTCCTGAAAAGCCTCGACCTCATTTTTTAACTTATCGACTTCTTCCTCGAACTTTTCCTTGTTTACGCGGAGGATAATATTGCCATAATTGGCAATGGGTACAAGATACCTATCGGCGATTTCTTTCCTGTGGTCCATCAGGGATTTCTCGGATATCTTTTTCCCGTTTTTTTCAATGACGAGGTCCGATTGCTCCACGAGATTAAAGTGGGCCTGGAACTGACTCTTAATTTCCTTTTCCCTTGCCAATCCTACAAGATCGCTGGGGATGGGTACCCTTTTCCGAGATATGTTACATCCGGTCATGGTGAACTCGACAAACTGGAACTTCGATGTATAAATCCTTATCTGGCGAGCAAGATCGAATTTTAAAGGAGGGCTTTGTTGGAGGTCGGCCTCGACGGCTTTTATCCTTTTCGCGTCCACCGGAGTAGCCTCAGATATGCTCCGACTCCTGGAGTCTTCATCCAATCTAATCTCCGACGAAAGGCCCGCGGGAGTCTCTCCAATTATTATTGCATTGGGACGCTCTTGATTGGTTGATCCCGCCTCAATCAAGAGTGGGGTGGGACTGTAAATAAGAGTTGTGTTGTCGCAGATGAGGACGCCAATCCTGATGCCGGGCTGATGATAGACTGTTGTGCCCATTTTATTTGCCGCGTCGTTTAATACTTGCAGCCCTTCAAGAGTGCCGTAACCAAGTCGGCACACTTCAGGGTCAATATCAATAATAACTTGAACCGCTTCTCCGCGATTTAAGCGAAACCAAGCCTCATGGATTGCTGTTGCTACCGGCTCTGACACGCCCGGCGCCATGTAGAAGACCATATCTCGAGCGGTCTTTATCAGGCTGATAATAAGGTCGTCATCGACATTGGTTATTGCGGGTCCGTTTCCCATTGATTCCACCCCCGATTCAAATATGATCACCTTTGATAGAATTTACGGGCAACTGATAATGCGCGACTTTAGTGACCTCTTTCCAATCCAGCCTTGCCGGGTCTTTAATAGGCTCCTTGAGCGTGGGCGCGCTCTTGCAATTAGTCACAACATAGAGCCAATAGCAATCGCGTCGGTCTTCTGCCACTCGCCGTTCGTTGGGAGTGAGGATAACGGCGCCGGATTCCGCTCCGATCCCTTTGACTTCGATAAGCCGAAGATCGCCGGAGTTGAGGTCCAGGCTGGTAACATCATAGCCTAGATTTTTCTCGGATACGTCATATACCCGTCGGCCCTGGGCCTGTTCATGCTCCATGACCACGCGCATGGCGATCATCTCGGTTTCTTTGTCCGGCCTGAGATTTTTCATCTCGGGCTTTTCCCGGTCCGGATGGGGAAGAATGAGCGCGGAAGTGAGACGTTCAATGCCCTGGAGGGTTAGAGATCGCTGCCTTGCCAATTCCTCGCGTCGTTTTTCTCTTCGGGCCATCAACTCGGCATGTCTTGCTTCGGCCTGAGCCAGACGGCCTTCGGCTCCTTGCATCTTGCTTTCGATGTCTTCCTGGGCCTTGCCGATCTCCTCATCTACCTTGCCCAGCAATTCAGTCAAGGACAATTCGACATGGGCCGCTATCCTCTCGACCTCTTCAAGCCTTTCCTTGCGGACCGTTTCGATGAATTCCGTGAGGGCATTCTGATTCAGGAAAGATGTCGCCTCGGGCACCGAAACAAGGTTCGGCAGTTGTGAGGGTGGATTCTCGACCGGCAGCATGTTCCCGAGAATGCCAGGTTCATGGAGTCGCACTCCACCATTATCCGTCAGCCCCAGACAGAAGAGTCTTTCATGAACGATCTTTCCCATGCCGTCCACTACCTTGGCCCGATAAAAGTCCAGGCGCTCGGGCTGATCATGGGATAGCGAGTAATAGCAAGCTCCCTTTCCGAAATGGGCGATGGCCTGGGTGTAGGTTTCCCGTCGAATAGCCTCGAACAGGGGATGGCCGGGGGTGATCCACTCAAGGCGGTTTTTCTCGGCAGTTTCCCGGTCGGTCGAGCATCTTGGATAGCGATTTGAGAGTGGCGGCAGTTTCCAGTCATCATCCTGCTCGTATCTTCGGAGGGCGGGAGGAGTTCTGGACGGATCAAAGGTGTGCCGAAGCTTTTCCACGAAGGTGATCTTTATGGGCATGAAATCGGATGCTTCCTTCATGAAGCGGGCGATGGTTTCCGGCACAACCCTACGCTCCTGAGCGCGGGCTCTTCTCTCGATCAGCATGGCTAGGTTCAAATTCTTGGTGGCCAGTCCTTCGAGAGCTGTTTGGCAAATCGAGCGGAATTTATCCTCGTCCATGGGCTTAAGGATACGATCTTCTAGATCGGCATCTCCGAGACGGCCCGCATAGTATTCACGAAGTATGCGTTCTATATGTGCTGGCGGCAAAACCTCACCTACAACGTTAAAAACCGTATCGTTTTCCAAGGCGTCCCGAATGCTCTGGAGCTTTTCAAGGAGCCTTTCAAGTACTCGGCCCTCGATAGTGTTGGTGGCGACAAAGTTCCAAATGAAGCAGGGATATAGCTGTCCATAACGATGGATGCGGCCCATCCGTTGTTCGAGACGGTTGGGGTTCCAGGGGATGTCATAGTTGAACATAATGTTGCAGCACTGGAGGTTGATTCCTTCCCCGGCTGCCTCGGTGGCGACCAAAACCTGGATGTTCCCTTCCTTGAACTGTTGCTCCATGAAGATGCGGGTTCCGGGGATGTCCCGGTCTCCCGGCTTCATACCGCCGTGGATGTGACCCGTGGAGAAGCCCCAGTCCTTGAGGCACTCAATGAGGTAGTTCAAAGTGTCCTTGAACTCGGTGAAGATAAGAAGTCGCTTGTTCTTGTCTTCGTAGAAGCCCTCGTCTTTCAGAAGGTTTTTCAGCTTGGTGAGTTTGGCCTCGCACCCCATGTCCACGACCTTTTGGGCCTGCTTTGCCAAAACTCTGAGTTCCTCGATCTCTTCCTTGATGAGGTCGGCATTATTGGTCATGGTGATGGCTTCGATGAGTTTCTCGAACTTCTCCTGCTCGGCCTCCTCCATCTCTTCCCAATCTTCTTGGTCCGGGATGGTGGGCGGGGCATGAGCGACCATCTCTTTAGCGTCTTTGAGTTTGTTCTCAAGACGATTGGCGCGGTTCTCAAGAGAGTTCTTTAGAGCTGCGGTGCTTGAGGCCAAGCGGCGCTGGTAGAGTGACATTAGGAAGCCAACTGCACGGGCGCGGGGATCATCTCCAGCCTCGGCAGCTTTGGTGGCGTTGCGCTTAACGAATCGAGTGACTTCCTTGTAAAGAGTCATCTCATCGCCGTCTATTTTGAAATCTGCCGTGTTGGGTATTCGTTTGGTGAAGATAGGTCTAGCTTTCCAGTTCCCTTCCTCGTCTTTCTCCGGGAAGTAGAACATGGCTTCCTTGGTGCGGCGAAGATAAAAGGGAGCGCGCCGCTTCTGCATTGCTTCCTCAATGGACTTGACATCAGCATAGACATCTTTGTCGAGGAGTTGCAGGAAAAGAGTGAAGTTTGCCGGCACGCCTTTGTGAGGAGTCGCGGTAAGCATCAGCATGTGATCGGCTGTGTCCCTAAGCAGTTCGCCCAGGGCGTATCGTGCCGTCTTCTTCGAAGGGGGCGACCATGACATCCGATGGGCCTCGTCGATGATGACCAGATCCCAATGGACCTGTTTGAGGCCGGGTAGAATCTCTTCGCGCTTGGCCAGATCGAGGGAGGTTATGACCTGGTTTTTCTCCAGCCATTCATTAACGCCATATTGTTCCCTGATGTCAGTTCCCTTAAGAGGAGTGAAGTTCTCGCGGAACTTGTCCCACAGTTCACGCTTCCATTGAAAGGATAGGTTCGCCGGGCATACAATCAGGATGCGTTCGCAAAGCCCCCTGAGTTTTAGCTCACGGATTAGTAGGCCGGACATGATCGTCTTGCCCGCCCCGGCATCATCAGCCAGAAGAAATCGTACCTGAGCGAGCTTGAGCATGTAATCATAGACGGCCTCAAGCTGGTGAGGCAGAGGATCAACCCTGGAGATGGAAAGTCCAAAGTAAGGGTCGAACTCCCAGGCAATACCCAGAGAGTAAGCGTCGAGGCCGAGCTTCAAAAGTCTTCCATTGCCTTCATAAGTGCAACCGGCTTCCTGAACAGTAATATATTCCAGATCATGTGATGAAATTGTGACGCGTCGGAACTGCTCGGTCTTGATGCCTACGAGACCTACAATCCAGCTATCCATTCCATTGGGCTTGACGGTCTCAACCCTCATTGGTTCGTTGAATAACGGGCCGGATACAATGCAATCGCCGTGAAATGGAGACTTTAAAGAATTCATTTGCCAACCTTTCGGGCATTTTTATCTCGATCTTTGTCATCACCACCAGATTTTACCCACTGATCAATTTCTTCTTTACGGAATTTCCAAAGACGACCAACCTTATGAGCTGGCATGCTCTTGCGAGATATCCACTTATATACCGTGTCCCGCTTCACACCAAGGTAGGCAGCTATCTCATCCACGGAAAGCCGGCGATCTCCTATGGTGTCAATCATTCCTATTCTCCAAGCCATATAGCCAACCACAAGGACTTGTCAACGGTTGACAACGTTGTAGTTCAAGCAATCTGTCCAACAAATCGGATTTGAACTATCCCAATCATAACAGGAGCGTATGCCATGTCAAGATGGAGTACCCAATAGTTTTTTATGTAACGCGAAATCTCGTTACGGCCAACTTAGTATTCTATGAGTGTTTTGCCAATTCTTTCTCTTTTCTTCGAAGATTAAAAGCCAAGTAACTGATATTTTGCATTTTTTACCACACTAAATATAAGCAAAGCACTCTATTGTAAGTATTATTGCATCCAGGCTTAAATCCCTCCAACCTATCAATCGCCGGGAGCATCACCTCCGGATCGTCAAAGGTCAGAAGCTTCCCCGACACGCGGCGCCAATCGCTCGTGGGCTGGTCTTTGGGGAGAAGATGGGGGTGTTGGGCCAGTTTTTCGGCGAAGCGCCGTTCATAGCCGATTCCTGTCGGTGGGAACGTCCAGTTGGGCGATCACTTGGCCTTGCATGCCGATCGCCTTTATTCTACAATTTCGACAAGGACACGTCGATGCCCACGAACGTATTACAATCATTTAGTTTCTCCATAACGGGCTCTCGCGGTAATGGTTTTGCAAGCTTCATTTTACCAGAGCGTCCGTCTTTTAAAATATCATCCTGGCCGAGCTTCCGCTGAAGCGGATACGGACAAACGTGCTGGAGGAATAGATAACAAATGGGCGCTTGAAATACTCGAGAACAGGAGCATTCCATTTATTCGTAATGAAATCAGCTTGAAGTTAAACCTGTAATAGGGCGCCGTTCGTCAGCTAAGGGGGTCAAAAAATGGTATTTAACCTTAAAGATGAAAAAGATTTTCGGGCATATCAAGAGCGCATGGAGATTGAGATGAAAAAAGACTGTAGTTTTTATTACAAATCAAACAAGACTTTCAATAATTTCTTCTACTATCTCACAATTGACGCCAATAATACTTATTACTCTGATGATAAAGCAAGTGCAGAAGACAAAACATTTGCGATACTTAAGAAAAAATCAATCAAGGAAGTCTGGCATCATATGTTATACCGTGACATGCCAGATGAGGTATCTATTAAAGAGGACACGGCCCGGTACGCCGCGTATATGCTTATCCGCAGTCAGAGGTGTGAGCGATATATACAAATTGACAAAAATGCCGCCAGGGTGCGCCAGAGCGGAAAAATTGAGGGTCATCATGCAGAAGAAATGGCATATGCGGTATATGAAGCAAAGAATTGGGTGCATCAATGGGTCAGGGATGACAATATTGATAAATTGATTGAGCTTGGAGAGGCCCTCGAACAAATGCGCGCAAAAATCAATGGCAACACAAATATAGGGCGACGCTATTTTTGTTATATGTACTGGAATTATTGCAGAAAACTATTCCAAAGGTCGGGCGAGCAAATTCCGTTCCAAGAATTCATGTTTTATAAACTTAAGGCTTTAGGACTTGAAATGCCGAATACAAAGACCATTCCCCGTAACAAACAGGGTGAGCCGAATGGCGAGCCAATCTTGGATGATAATCCCGAATCATTCGGAGCTTACTATCGTTCTAAACTAAAACTATCCGACAACTCCGATTCCCCAATAATAACCTGTACTGAATGGCAATAAACCATTTAAATGTAACGCTTTTTTACAGGCCAAACGAAATATTTATTGTTCACTAAACGAAATTTTTTTTTTTCGTTTAGTGACTACCTTTTCTTTCTTCTCTATACTGCGTAAACAAGCTAACGAAACCATTATGGAGCAAGAAATGAAAGGTGAGTATTATACGGTTAAAGAAGCCGCAATCCGGCTTGGCGTGTCGAGCAAGACGATCTACAACTGGATTCACAAGGGCCTGTTCCCCGCCACCAATATGTCCCCTCGCCCTGGCAAACCATGCTTGAGGATCAAAAAGCAACGGTTGGAGGCTTTTGAACAAGCCCGAGAGACAAGAAGCGAGGGTGATATAAATAATGAGAAAAAATGAGGCGGCAATGGTTGCGACGCCCGATGAAGATGCCCGCGTAATGCGCGTCCGGGAGGTTGAGGCCGGGCACGGGAGGGGATGGTCTTTCTTACCTCTTATCGGGAAGAAGCCTTGCCATAAAAAATGGTCCAAGGCTCAGCGGGAAACCCTGGACGAGGCGAGGGCATGGGCCAAGAGTGGAAATATCGGCTTACGCTGCGGCGCTGCATCTGGGGGCTTGGTCGTTTTGGATGTAGACCCCGGCGCGGACTTGACTACGCTACCTCAACTGCCGGAGACGGTTGAGGTAACGACTGGGCGCGGGCGCCACTATTATTTCTCATCCAACGGCTACAAGGTAGGAAACAGTGCCGGCAAGTTGGGACCTAACCTGGACATCCGGGGCGAAGGCGGCCAGGTGGTCTTCCCTGGCAGCATTCATCCTGAAACCGGCAATGTCTATTGCTGGGCGGACGGCCGCTCTCCTGACCAGATCGAGCTCGCTCCGCTCCCGGCATGGATAGTAGAGAGGCTCGCTGCAAAACAGACCCGAAAACGAGCCTCGAAAACGACTGGCGCTTATGGACAAGCCGCGCTTGAAAGAGAGGCCGCTCGCGTCCGTGAGGCGCTGGAAGGCACGCGCAACGACACCCTGAATGAAGCATCGTACAACCTGGGCCAGCTTTTTGCCGGCGGCTTGTTGGAACGCGGCCTAATTATTAACGAACTGCTAGACGCCGCTCTCGCGGCCGGCCTCTCCGAACATGAGGCCAGGTCCACCATTGATAGTGGCCTCAAGGCCGGCGAGCAAAAACCTCGGAAGGCCCCTGCTAAAAAGGATAATCAGCCAGCCCCAGTCAACTTTTCATCGCCCCCCTCCTCAATGGATCAGGGTATGGCCGTCGGCCAGACCAGGCCAAAGGCCTTTGCGTTAACCGATCTGGGCAATGCAGAGCGACTCGTCCAGAAGCATGGGGATAACATTCGCTACTCCTATGAGAAAAATCGCTGGCTCTTTTGGGATGGCTCCCGCTGGACTTGGGACCCGGGCGATAAAATTATGCAAAGAGCAAAAGACGTTGCCCGCGGCATCTACGCTGAAGCGGAGTCGGAACCTGACTCGGATGCCCGAAAAAAAATTGCCGGTCATGCACGTACATCGGAGTCAAAGCATAGGTTAAAGGCATTGGCGTCATTGGCTAAATCCGAGCCTGGAATCCCGATCAAGCTGGATGCTCTGGACGCCGACCCTTGGCTCCTGAACGTAAATAACGGGACCCTTGCTTTGCGGTCTGGGGAACTCCGACCTCACGACCGGAGGGACATGCTCACTGGCTTATGTCCCGTCGCTTTCTATCCTTATGCGGTCTGCCCGACCTGGGACGGCTTCTTGAATAAAATAATGGCCGGCAACGCTGACCTTGTAGCCTGGCTTCAGGAGGCGGTCGGTTATTCCATGACCGGACTCACGGATGAACGGGTCATTTTCGTATGCCACGGCTCCGGCATGAACGGAAAAAGTATTTTCTTGAGCACGCTTGCTGAGATTATGGGCAACTATGCTCAACGGGCCATAACCGAGACATTTTTTGTCTCAAAGCACGTTAACGGCGCGAGGAATGACATCGCCCGTCTCCGCGGCGCTCGCTTTGTCTATGCGTCAGAGTCGGAACAGGGGAGTCGGCTGGCCGAATCTCTTGTCAAGGATATTAGCGGTGGCGAGAAGATAGCGGCCCGCTTTCTCTACGGTGAGTACTTTGACTTCATGCCCACCTTCAAACTTTGGCTTGGCACGAACCATAAACCCACCGTCAGGGGGACAGATCCCGCGATTTGGGACCGGATCAGATTAATCCCGTTCAATGTCCGCATCAAGGACAGCGAGAAAAAGCCCCGGCGCGAAATCATGGCGGCGCTGCAAAATGAATGGCCTGGCATCTTGGCCTGGGCCGCGCGGGGGTGTTTGAAATGGTACAGGCGTGGAGCGCTTCCCAACTGTCAGGAAATCACAGCGGCGGTTAGGGACTACCGCGACGACATGGACTTCCTGAAGGCTTTCATCAAGGATCGATGCTTGACCGGTCCGGAGTTCCGGGAGTCCATCTCAAATCTATACGATGCCTTTAGAACTTGGGTGGACGCCTCTGGAGAGGTGGAGGCGCAAGTGTCGAAGCGCGAGTTTGGCGTCCGCCTATCCGAGCGGGGTTTCATTAAGGGAAGAACCGGCCAGAGTCGTTTTTGGAGTGGGATTAAGCTACGGGATGACGCATGACACAAGTGACTTATTTTTTATAAACCTCTATAAGAAGAAAAATAGAGAGTAAAGTTTTATAGAAACAACGTCATCATGCGTCATACGTCATCGGAAGGTCAAAGGCGCGCTAATAAACGGTTTTGACACAGCGAAGGGAGCCAAGCTCCTTGAGAATAATCTGAATTGGGTCCGCTCAACGACTGTTAAGTGCAGGAGGTTGTGTCATGATGGAATCAGAGAAGGATGAAGGTCAAAGGGACCGTGTTCCGGCCGTGCTTGACGGACACGGGGAAGGTGGGGCAGGAATGGCGGGTGGCCAAGATGGGACGAAGGCCGGGTCGGGTGAGGTGATATGCCTTGCGGGGCTGGACCCGGACGCGATCCTGGACGAGACGGCTCTGGCTGGCGCGCTGGGGGTATGCGTTCGGACCTTGCGGCGCATGGTGGTTAGGCACGAGTTGCCCCCGCCCTTTAAGGCGGCTGGACGTTCGAGGTGGTTCGCGGGCAGGGTCCTGGAGCACTTCAAACGGGCGGCGGAGCGCAAGGAAAAAGAGGCTGAACGGGCCGCCGCGAAAATTAGATCAATTTCTCCTTGATAAATGTATATACCTATGTCATGGTGTTGGCAAGATGGCCAAGAAGGAAAGCAAGATGGGTCGCCCCTGGAAATCTCTTGAGAAGAGGTCCGAGATTGTGATCCTCCGCGTGACGCCCGGCGAGAAGCAGGTGCTCATCGAGGAATCGGATAAAAGCGGGGAAACCGTCTCCGAGGTTTTAATGCGCCCCTGGCGCAAGGAAGGAAGGTAGTACATGGCAACGGTTTTTCGGACCTTCAAGTCCAAAAGGAACCCGGCGACCGGGAAGCGCGTCCCGGTCCTGGACGCCAAGGGACGTCCGATCCCGCATGAGCGCTGGCGATTCGAGTACACGGATTATCAGGGCAGGCGCCGGACCGCGAGCGGGTCCGCGTCTAAGGCACAGACAACGGCGCTGGCGGCGCGGGTCCAGGCGCGGGAGGACGAAATCAGACGCGGTTTCCGTCCGGCTCCCAAGCGCGAGGATGAGCACGCCCTCCGGCCTATTGAGAAGGTCATTGAGGAATACCTCGATTATGGCGCGGCCTGCGGAGGCCTGCGGGGGAAACCTTGGGGCCCGGTCCATCTCCGGCGCAAAGCCGCGACCCTCGAATGGTGGGTGGGAAAGCTCAACTTGAAGGTGCTCGGGGACTTGAACGGCAACATCCTGGCGCGGGTCGAACAAATCCTCCGCGATTACCACCGAAAGGGCCGGACGGGGAAAACCTGCCGCAATCAAGCGGAAGCGTTAAGGAGTTTTTGCCGATGGTGCGTGAAACTGTCCTACCTGGGCCAGGATCCATTGCAGAGTCTTTCTCAATACGACGCCAGCCCGACCACTATCCGGCGGGCATTCACGCCGGAAGAATGCGAAAGACTCCTCCTGGCCGCTCCTCCCGACCGGAGACTGATATATGCCGTAGCGCTTGCCTCTGGCCTTAGGGCGAACGAGATTAGAAGCCTGCGGGTCATGGACCTCGACGTCGTTAACAAGGGGCTCCATCTTTCCGAGAACTGGACCAAGAACCGGAGGGGCGGCTTCCAACCTCTGCCCCTGGACCTGGTGGACCAGCTTGCCCAATCAGCGCGAGGCAAGGACGTTGCCGCGCCCCTTCTGTTTAATGCCTCACGGCGCGATTTTACGCGACTGATGGACGACGACCTAAAGGCGGCGGACATCAAGAAACGCGGGCCAGGCGGTGTGGTGTGTTTCCACTCACTTCGCCACAGCTTCATAAACATACTCTTGGAGCAGGGCGCCGGCGCCAAAGAGGTGCAGGACCTGGCGCGGCACCAGACGCTCAGTATGACCATGAACCACTACGCAAAGTCCAGCATGAAGCGAAAGCGAGAGTTAGCGGAAAAACTGGGGGAAACCATTAATATCCCGGAACTTCCCATAACCGGTCCGGAACGGAAAGTGGTGGGTCTTGAAACCCATGATTATCATGAAGGAATTCTGGCTCCCCGGAAGCAACTCTCTTCATAACGTTCTATTTTGGAGAAAATATCAAAAAATGTAGGCGCCGATGGGAGTTACACGCGAGTGGGGAAAGAAAGCCGGTGAGAAATAATTTAACGAAGGTTTCCCAACTAAAAGACTAATTGAAGGGGTAAAGGAAATGCCGGAGGTCCATTTCTCCAGGAAAGATTTCGGCGACTCCTTCGTAACTCGTGGCCGCGACCCATTATCGAAGCGCACCGTGTACGTCCCCGCGTCCAGCGCGCCCGCCACGGACAGCTTGAGAGTGTCGCCCTCCTCGAGCTCGTCGGACCAGGTGTCGCCGTCGCCGAGGGTCAGCTCGCCGATGGCGCTCTCGGCCAGGAGCCGTAGCCGCGCCGCGTCCAGCTCGGGCGTCGCCGAGTCCCCCTCTCCCGGCCCGCAGAGCACGGTCTCGCCGCTCATGACGGAGGTCACGCCGTCGCACAGCCCGTCGCCGTCGGTATCGGGATTCAGGGGATTGGTGTAGAAGTAGCCCGAGTTCAGGTATTCCTCGAGGTTGGTCCTCCCGTCGCCGTCGGGGTCATCGGCCGCGTCGTCCACCAGCGGGTCCAGCCCGGCCACGACCTCCCAATAATCGTCGATCCCGTCCCCGTCCGAGTCGGCCAACCTCGGGTCCGTCCCCAGCCTCGCCTCGATAATCGCCGCCATCCCGTCCCCGTCATAATCCGCCACCGCCTCATCGCACTCCACCACCACCGGATCGAACCCCAAGCTATCCGCATACTCCACCTCCCACCAGTCCGTGAAGCCGTCAAAGTCGGAATCGGCGGAAAGAATAATGACAAGTTTTCAAAGAACGTAGTTACATCATTATCGACAACCTAAGCAGAGGTCATCCTTTGGAAACGATTCTCTATGACCTGCTCGCTATGCTCGCCCATATAGCAGAGCTATATGGGTTACTTATATTTAAGACCCTTTTGTGGGTTACCTGTTGCGAGCTTGTAAGCCGCGGTGAAGCGCCGCCGGGCGGGCTTTTCCGGGACCTCCGGGTCGGGAAGAATGATCGGCGGACATCCCCGCTCGGGCCGCTTGGCCGGAGTGTCATCCGGCTCGGCCGTCCCGGTTGGGGAGACTCCGGTCGCCCTACGGGCTCCCTCCGTCTCCCCAACAATCCCTGCCTTCTTCCCGTCTTCATCCATCTCTCTATACATCCTAATACCTCCCCCGCCCTACAGTAATTTAACATAGGGGAAGTGTCTCATCTACGTTGGCACAGAGGGTACATCCATATTACCAGCGCCGACGTAAAGGACAGGTATTTGTCCAAGCTTGGCCTGGAGAAGAGCGATAATGTAAGCCAACTGAACCCCAAGATATGCCCCCATTGCAAGCATCCAAACCTTTTTAACGCCTCGATATGTGAGTATTGCGGTAATGTTCTCGACGATGATATTGGCATACAAATGGATGACAGGATGATCTCGATGAGGAAATTCCTTCACGCTCTCAGCCAAGACAGTTACGTGAGATACAGGATCGAGGAGATGGCCAAGGACAACGCTAAGTTCAGGACGGTAATAGAGAGCATTGGCCATGGGCAGGAAAATCAATCTCAATGACCTTCTCGCTATGCTCGCCCATATAGCAGAGCTATATGGGTTACTTATATTTTATAACCCTTTTGTGGGTTACCTGTTGGGTTACATCTAAAGCTACCCGCTTACTATTTTTCTCGCGCTATTGGATTTCTCAAAACCTCTTCACAATTAGGGCATTTTACCATTGGATACCCAAGAGTGTCCTCCCATGACTCAGTACAGATCGGGCACATAACCCAATGATCTGCAAGAAGATTTGCAGGTGGTTTCGAATTGTCCAGATAGGCTAATTTCCTTATTTCCGCCCTTTGCATAAGAGTTCTCATAGGTTCTGGGTAGTCTTCTCCATCCCATATTCGTGAATAAGCCTCAGGGCTTTTAGAAATAATTTCAGGCCCATAAATCACTCGTATATGATCATTAAAAACTTTACATACCCAATCATCAGGGATTGAAAAGTCGAAAATATCAAATAAGAATAGTGGCAATGCACTTGCTATCGCTTCACCTACCAATAAAAGCACTTTACAAATACCATTATCATTAATTGTCAAGGCATGCACTTCATAATCATTGTCTTTCTTGATTGGAAGAACTGTTTTCTTTGAGTTATGTGATACCATTAAGTACCAGTCAGAATTTTCGTAGTCAGTTATTTTTGCTCTTACAATCATTTTTTCATACCTTTATCATCTACGATTTTAAAATCATCCATTTCAAGCGTATTTTCATTATATACGTAATGGACGTTAACGTCACCGTAAGGACTTTTATGTACATACTGGTATTTTTTCCATCCATCTTTTGCATCCCATCTACCATCTCCCATTGGACATTCTTCTATCCAGTCTCCTTTTCCTGGATTGGCCATTACCTCATCAATAGCAAGTTTCTCCCTTAAATTTCTTGGCGCATATCTTCCTTTTGATGGATTGATAGTTGAACCGCGGCCAAGAGGACCTTTCGATACGCTTGTTTCTGCTGCAACTTCACTTTCTGCGGCAAGGCCTTTCCCAGAAATAGATTTTGCGCCTTCCGCAAGCATATATACACCCAGGCAAGTTCGAATGGTGTAATAAGCCAGATAGTATGATTGTTCTTCTTCTGGAAGAGCCATAAAATCGTCATATATCTTATCATAGTTCTCTCCGATATAAATTGCTGACTCACCCATGTCGATAATATCCTCAATAATCACCCCTATTGCGCTTTGCGATCTGTTTGGATCTATAGAATCAAGGACACCTTTAGGTATATCAATAATGCTATCTCCAACGCCCCACATAGCCCAGCCAGTGTTTTTTGCAATTTGGACGGCAGCTTCATCCGATCCTGTTGGTCTAAGAGAGCTTTTCGAAGCCCAATCTGAATATCCAGGCTCTCCCGCTTGACCACTTGCATCATTATATACAAAAGGGTTGTTATAAGCGTACGCGTATTGATTAAAGAACCCCGGTACCGGATCCACGCTCACGAACCTCCCCAGGTCCGGGTCGTACCAGCGGGCGCCGAGTTGGTAGAGGCCGACGTCATTATCTTGTCGGCGGCCGACGAAGCCGTGGGTAATAGCGTCGTTATTAATGGTGATGGGCCGGTAGGGAGAGCCGGCGAAGTCGCCTCCGAAGGGGAGGTAGGCGCGGCGCCAGACGGTCTCGCCGTCGGAGTTGGTGGCGACCACCGGGGAGTGGAGACCGTAGTGGAGGTAGAGGCGCTGGGTGAGGTTGACGGTGGTCGTGCCCGAGTCGAGGAGGCTCGCGCCCGAGTCGTCGGCAATGTCCACCCAAAAGATGCTTGTTTCATCGTCCCAAAGGTCGCTTATGTCCACGATAACATAGGTCGCGCCCTCGGATACGGCTACTTCGATCTCGTGAACCGATCCCGAACCGTTATCGAACCGTACCGTATAAGTGCCCGCGTCCAGGCTTGAGGTCACGGCCAGCCGGAGCACCGTGTCTCCCTCCTCAAGCTCATCCGCCCAGGTGTCGCCGTAGCCCAGGGTTATTTCCCCGATCCCACTTTCGATCATAAGCCGTAGCCGCGCCGCGTCCCACTCGGAAGTTGTCGAGTCCCCCTCTCCCGGCCCGCAAAGCTGAGTCGCGCCGTCCATAACGGTAGTCACGCCGTCGCACAGCCCGTCGCCGTCGGTATCGGGATTCAGGGGATTGGTGTAGAAGTAGCCCGAGTTCAGGTACTCCTCGAGGTTGGTCCTCCCGTCGCCGTCGGGGTCATCGGCCGCGTCGTCCACCAGCGGGTCCAGCCCGGCCACGACCTCCCAATAATCGTCGATCCCGTCCCCATCCGAGTCGGCCAACAGCGGGTCCGTCCCCAGCCTCGCCTCGATAATGGCCGCCATCCCGTCCCCGTCATAATCCACCACAGCCTCATTGCAATTTACCACCTCCGGGTCGAAGCCAAGGGTGTTGGAGTACTCGACCTCCCACCCGTCCGTGAAGCCGTCAAAGTCGGAATCGGGGGAGCGGGGATTCAAATCGGACATGCAAAATACATAGTTATAATACATGTCCTCAAATAACGGATTGCCAAGATATGGATTACACTCGACAATATCAGTGACTTGATCCCCATCGGAATCGGTTGTACTTAAATTGGCGGACATGGGATCGAGGCCGTACTCTAATTCCCAACCATCAGGCAAATCGTCCGTGTCGCTGTCCATAAGTTCAGGATAGGTGCCTAGGGCGTAAAGCTCCAGTCCATCTGAGAGGCCGTCCCCGTCGGTATCGTCCCAGTCAAGATGCATTGAAACCCACCAAGGGTTGTCGGCAAGATCGTAAAAAGGGCTTATGTAATAGTATTCTGTGAAATCATCGACGTAATCCTCATCTGTGTCGGGTTTGAATGGGTCACTAAAATAAGAATCCAATATCCAACACTCTTGCATATTAGTCACTCCATCCCCGTCAGAGTCCTGCAATGTGTCCGAGACTAATATATTGGTTCCATAGTGATACTCAAAATAGTCATTACAGGAATCCCCATCAAAGTCCCATGCGTCAGGTTCAGTTCCGAGTATATATGAAGTTCTTGCCTCCAAGATGCCATTATTGAGAACTTTATACGAATCACCTTTCGTTGGATCCAGTTCAGGGTAGTAAAGTACCTCCCAGCCGTCCGGCATTCCGTCCCCGTCGGTGTCGGGGTTGGTAAAACTTGAGGAGTAAGTAGAATACTCAACTAGATTGCTGAGACCGTCCTGGTCGAGGTCAGTGTACGCGTCGGAGGAGTCGTTCGGGTCAAGGCCAAATAGAGCCTCGTCATAGTCATCTATCCCATCGCCGTCCGAGTCCACCGTTGTATCGGAGGCGTCCACGTAGAGTTCCTCGATATATAGCAGTTCGTCTTCATCCTGGTCCGCGAAATAGGATGGATTACCATAAGCCTCGGCCACGTTCATAAGCGAGTACTTAACGTGGTACACGTCGGTTGGGTCTTTTTCCACCCACATGACATGGAGATACTTTCTATTGGGACTGGCTTTAATCCTTGCCAGAATGGCCTGGTTTTCAGGGTTGGATATAAGGATCGGCGGTCGCCAAGTGGTGGAATCCAGCGGTAAGTCTTTGTAATAATGGGTTTTTACTTCTTCGTTTGAGTAGAGAATGACCGACCTTGTCTGACCCGAACCCACGGGAGTTTCGACCACGGCTTTCCATACCGCGTGGTACCTCTCTCCAATTGTCTCGTCCACGAAGGCGACGGGCTTTTCCGTTTGTTTTACATAGTCCGGGAAATGGGAGATACTTTGCAACTCGATGCTATCCCAATCCTCAAGTTCATCGCCGTATCCATCCATTATGTCGTACTTGACCGTCCATCCATCTAACTCGCCCGTAAACGTAAATCCAGGCTGATGATTGTAGGCCAGATATGGGCCAATCAGAGAATTCAAGTAATAATCTAATATCTTATATTTTCTAATCCAAGTTTGATCTCCCAATGATAAGTACATACTACAAGTTGAAGGGCCGCTAAGTTCCCATTCCAACCCCAGAGGGTAGGTATCTATTTTATCGACGGAATTATATTCAGAGCGCAAAGACCCCCATTCAACGTATGGATATGTTGAAGTATAGCTACTTTCAGGGAAATAATAATCATACGATATTTTTGAAGGGTCTGCGGCGTTGTTCCTTTTGGCCGCGAAAAGGAAATTACCCGTGAAACTGCCATAACCGGTGGTGTCCGACTCGCTCGCCAAGGCGGGGGCGAACATATCATCGAAGTCCCAGCATACTGGGATTATAGTAATCGTATCAGCATCATACAGGCAGACGCTGACTTTATTGGTGTCTCCCGCCGTTACGAAAGGCAAAGCGAAGAGATAGTCTTGGTCATTAATGTCCGAGGCGGCCATGAAATCGCCAGGCGACAGAACCCATTCGGCGATAGCCTCCCCCCTTTGATATTGGCCGCTGACCATGACGCTGTTTCCCTTAACGATCATCGTTTTATTGATCCACTGGGTATTTCCATTTTCATAAGCGTAAAACAAGCTGACCAGGGTCGTCTCGCTTGGCGCTATGTCCGCTAAAAACGCTTCGTTTACCGTGCTACCAACGGTGAATTCGACGGACATTTGGGGATAGGTCAAGCCGGATAAGGTATAGTAGTCGTCACTGGGATCGGAGACGCTGTTCCCGATATTAATCTCCACTCCGTCGGGGTCTCCTCCTCCGTCCGTGTCGAAGTTGACGGGACTGGTGAACGTTACATAAAGTTCTTGATAGTCGGATAATCCGTCGTGATCCGTGTCGGCCAGAGTGGGGTTGAGGTCGCAGGCCGTGGCTCCTCCAATGCACACGTTAATATAAGGGTGGTAGGCGGTGCTTCCATCGAAGGAGGTATCGCCGTCAAAGGAAATTTCCTGTAGGTCGGTAAGGCCGTCTCCGTCGGTGTCGTTGGAACTGGGGTTGGTACCGAACCTGTACTCCCAGATATTGGAGATGGAGTCCGAGTCGGGGTCGGCGGTCAGGTCATCGTCCACCGTGGGATGTAGGTACATAAGTTCCCAATAGTCCCCAAGGAAGTCTCCGTCTGAGTCGCTCGAGAGTGGATCGAGGGCGTTGGCGTCGTCGCAAGTGCCGCCGCAAGTCTGATAAGGCTCAAGGAATAATGCGCAACATTCCTCAATATTAGTAATGCCATCGCCGTCAGAGTCAACTTCGGCGTCTTTCACCAGGGGATCGAGACCGACGGAGACCTCCCAATTGTCATCCATCCCATCATGGTCCGTATCCTTGTGATAGGGGTTGGTCCCGGCCAGGTACTCGCCCAAGGTGTTCAGGCCGTCCGAGTCGAAATCCTGGAGCGTGTCGCTGGTGATGGGTCCCGTGTTCCATATGCGCTCCCATCCATCGGGGAGCAGGTCGCCGTCGGTGTCAACTCTGCATGGGCTGGTCTCGGTATTGCCGTCAAGAGCGCCGTCCTGGTCCATATCCTCAAGGCCGTCGGGAATGCCGTCTCCGTCAGAGTCCTGATTGCCGGGAGAGATCGTGCATCCAATTCCGACGGTAAAGCCATATAGCGCCTGGGTTTCAAGGTAATCTCTGATTCCGTCGATATCGGAGTCCGCGCTTCTGGGATTAATGGAGAGTTCGTATTCCTGGAGGTTGGTCAGGGTATCGCCGTCAAGGTCGCCCGTCGAGTCGTCAATCGTGGGGTCCAGGCCATAAAGGATTTCCCAGTCGTCCGGCATGCCGTCGGAATCGCTGTCCGTGGCGCCAGGCAGCGTCCCATGAAGGTACTCTGTCCGATCGCTCAATCCGTCCTGGTCAGCGTCCGCCGCGCATGAATTAAGGACGAGGATACTCAAGTTATTCGTTAATTCCCATCCATCGGGGAGACCGTCTCCATCGGTATCCATATTATAGGGATCGGACTCCGTAGCGTCCACGACGTAATTGCCATTTACGTCCTCCCCGGTGGACCCGTCGTTTAAAATGCCGTCTCCATCCATGTCGTTAAACACGTATATGGGCGGCTTGCCTTCATTAATCAGTTCCTGCTCGTCATCGACGCTATTGCCGTTTTTATCGCTTGTTCCGTTGGGATTCGTCATATAGAAATATTCGTCGCCGTCGTTATACCCGTCGTCGTCCGAGTCGTCATCTTGCGGGTCCGTGCCGAGGAGTAATTCCTCATAATCGTTCAGTCCGTCACCGTCCTCGTCGGCGAGACAAGGGTCGGTCTCGCCCGCGTCCTCTTCTACTCCGTCGGGTATGCCGTCACCGTCGGTGTCGGGGTTGGCCGGGTCGAGACAACCGCTGGACTGGGTCTCGAAGTAGTCCGAAAGATTATCATCGTCCGTGTCCTGCTCGATCGGGCTACAACGGTAATTCATAATGATCGCGCCGGTCATTTCGATTTCGTACCCATCATTAAGTCCGTCCTCGTCCGAGTCAGCGACGTTTGGGTTGGTATAGACCTTTAAGGTATGGCCGTCACTAGGGCACCCGGCGAGAGCGTCGCATGAGGCCCCCTTGTAGAGCAGGAACTCCTGGAGGTTGGTGAGGCCGTCGGAGTCCCAGTCCGTGTCCCCGTCCTGGACATGGGGATTCAGGCCCCAGAAGACCTCCCACCCGTCGTCCATGCCGTCGCCGTCGGTATCTGCCAGACATGGGTTGGTCTCCGTATCACCGTCAAGGACGCCGTCAAGGTCTATATCCTCGAGTCCATCGGGAATGCCGTCGCCGTCACTGTCGGGATTCGTGGGCACGATGGTGCAACCCATTCCGACCGTCAGGCCGTAGATGGCCGTGGTTTCCTGATAATCGCTCAGTCCGTCGGCGTCCGTGTCGGTGGAATTAGGAGAAGTCCCCAGCGTTACTTCAACGCTGTCTATAAGGGAGTCTCCGTCGGAATTGGAAGTCGCGTCTCCCGGATCGGTGCCCAGTGCAAGTTCTTCCAGGTCGGACACGCCATCTTCGTCGCTGTCGGCAACGTAAGGATTAGTGCCGTTTTGCGCCTCGTATAGATTGTCCACTCCGTCGCCATCCGGATCGGCTATCGTGGCGCTGGACAATATAGTCAAAGCATCGAAGGGGTCCAGGGGATCAAGAGAGTATTGTCTCTCATAAGCGTCATTCATTCCGTCGCTGTCGCTGTCTGCCCGGCAGGGGTTGGTTTCTCCCTCATCAACCTCGAAATCGAGGTCGGCGTCCTCGCCGTTGGAGCACAATAAAGTGGAACCGTCATAAACGGAGGTGTTTCCATCGCATAATCCGTCTCCATCGGAGTCGGGATCGCTCGGAGATGTGCAATAGTCATATTCAGCCGCGTCGCCCAATGCATCGCCATCAGTGTCAACAAGCGTGGGGTCGGTGTTGGCCGTCATTATTTCGACGTAGTCCGATAACGAATCGCCATCCGTGTCCGTTAGTAGAGGGTTCGAACCGAAATCGACCTCTACACCATCAGAGAGATCGTCTCCATCCGTGTCTTCCTTGCAGGGATCAGTCTCGCCCGCGTCAACTTCCCCGTCATTATCCTGGTCCTCGCCCATGGTCCGACCGTCTATTAAGCCGTCATCATCCGAGTCGTCGTCGATAGGGCTTGTGCAGTAGCCGATTTCCACGTCATCGTCCAGTCCATCGCCATCTGAATCCGCCAGCTGGGGATTCGTGTAGTTGTCCTCCTCGCTGGAGTTGATAACTCCGTCCCCGTCCGGGTCCTCGAGGTCGTCCGTGATGGAATTACTATCGCTGTCCGCGATGTAAGGGTCATATCCGTATTCGATCTCCCAAGCGTCGCTAAGTCCGTCGGAGTCCGAGTCGTCGTCGGCGGTGAAGATGAAATCTATTGCGTCCACGCCGGGGCTGCCGGCGGTGGATGAATGCACGGTAATCCGATGCCTTTTACGAGGCAACAGGACCTCTGTCCGATAATTAGTAGAGTTCTGGGAATTGAACTCGTCGATCAAGTCCTCCCAAGAGATGGTGAAACTCTTCTCCAGGCCCTTGTAATGAAATAGATAGACGTCAAGGTCCGAATTCGTGTCGCCTGGAAGCAATTGCTCCTCGCTGGAAAAGAGTATCCATTCGTTTTCCTCGTCCATGGAGACGAGAGGCGGAGCGTCGCCGGCAGAGGCGATAACGGGTTCGGTCGTGATCGCGTAGCCCCACGCGTTATAGGTCCTGTCGTCGGCGTATCTCGTGGGTTGGAGGAGGAAGTAGTTATATCCGGACGTGACCGTGTCTCCCGAAAAATTATGATTGGAAAGGACCAGAACGTCGATATTGCCGTTACCGTCAGGCAAGGATACACCGGCGGGGATAACCGTAACGCCGGGAGAGGCGTTGGTTATCTGTTCAATCTCGTTATAGACGGCGGTGTCGCCGCTGAGCCTCCTATAAACGAAAAGCTCGGTGGAGACAGAGTCTCCATCATTGGAAAATCCGTCTATTCCGCCGTAATTCCCGTTGGAACTGAAGTAAATCGACTGTAATGAATCGTCGGCAATAACTGGATAATCGTTGGTCACGGTGGACCCGGAATCAGTGACTTGGTGAACGCCCACTCCGTATTCCCCATAGTAGAAAATTTCATAGTTGTAGTCCGAGTTGCCGACCGACGCGTCCCAGTCCTCGGCGGAAACGAACGCCACGTATTCGCCGTTGGTAGTCGAGGACAAGCGTGGATTAATTCCTTGCTGATGCAAAGTAGTGCCCTGGACGATATTTACACAGCCAATGGGGTATGGCCCTCCGACGTCACTGTAAGTACATCTGAGGAGTTCATAATGATCGAGCGTGTCGCCGGCTGAAGAGTTTTCCGTCCAAAAGAAGAAAATATTTTCATAGGAAAGAACGGCGTCATAATTTGGCTCGCCCCTGGTGTCCCCGAAAAGATCGCTGGTAGTGACCTGAAACAGGCCCTCGCTCTCGTCCCAAAAATACAATTCTCCATCAGTGGACGTTTCACCGTCCTCAAGGTCCTGGCGAGACCAGAACACGGCCTGATCACCCGCGTTGTTGGGTGAAATACTATGGCTGGCGAGCGCCTGAGCGTCGTCGCGGCCCACGGTAAACGAGGTCAGCGCGTCCGTGGAATATCCGTCAACCGTCAGGTCGGTCCGGTAGACCTGAAAGACATTGTCGGTGGTCCCGTCCTGCGCCCAATAGAACATGTATTGGCCATTCCTCGACATGGCGGGAGCGAGGACCGTTGACGAAAACAAGGGCATGGAAAGACTGGAAAGAGGCTTAAGCTCGTCGGTTATTTCCACGCCCATCTCGGAGCCGATCAAGTCGGTCCAGTGGTCCATGGTTATGCGGACCTCGTCCACGTCCGGCGTGGCCCTCACGGTCAAGTAGCTCTCCGAGTACGCCGCTTTATGATAGGAATATGTAACTGGTTCGTCGATAACGACCGGTCCGACGCGCCCTTTTACTTCATAGACCTTAACGTATGTGGGATGATCACTGTAAAAGCCGGCGTGGAAAACGTCCCGCTCGACGACGTCTTCCTCAAGTATTTGGAAGGTCGAGTCCGAGGGAAGAACGATGGCCTTGCCAAACGCGTTGATTGGGGGAGGAGAAACAAGAAGGACGTCCGATAACTCTCCGTCCATTGAAATGGTCGCTCCCGAGCCTGGACCATAGGTAACGTCGTAATAGTTCTGAGGACGAGAGTAAATCCAAAAATGGTACTCGATATCGAGAGGCATTCCCGAGGAAGCGCCGATCTCGATTTTTCTGTTATTTCTGACTATTACGCTGGGATTGCCGATTGAAGGGCCGTCAAACGGGGCATGGAGATCGTCGTCGTGCCAGAAAACCTCATAGGGAATATAAGACAGGTTGAGAACAGGCTCGGAACTTCCAAGAGTAAACGTCGAGTGAGGAGGCATGGGCATGTATAAAAGGGAGTCGCCGGAAAGCCCCGAGCCGCTCGCCGGATAAACGTGGCTCAAAGTGGGATGTTTCGCGTTATTCGCGAAGTCGCGCACGATGAAATAATTGATTACGTCGCCGCTTGATTGATTCTCTTCCGAGTCATGGAATATCTTATCAATTACCAGTTTATACGCGAACGCTCCTTCATAATCGTCCATTCCGTGCCACAGCGTGTCATCGTCAACGAGGCCCACGTAGAGCTTGTCGCTATAGCCGGACTCGCACTCGGTCGTGGACGCCCAAATAGTACCGGTGAAATAAGCGCCGCTGGAAAGGGAGTCCCATGACTTTGTAAAGCAATAATCGAAGTTAAAGACGGATTGACTGGGAGTGAGGTAAGAATCGAAATTTGTAACGGTCTGCCCGTAAAGCTCAAGATCAGACAAGGTCACCGTGTCGTCGTCAACGCACCTGTCGAAAAACACCACGAGTCTATGCTGGTTGTCCTCCATGGACGGGTCCAGGATTTCCACGTTCTTGCCGAGAGACATTACCTCCGTGTAAGCCGGGCCAAGTCCCTTGACAAAGCTGTTCTGATTGGCTCCACAGCCTACAATTACCGCCGCTAGAAAAAATATGACGAAGATCGCCGCCGCTTTCATTACCTTTAACTTCATGGCTTCGCTCCTTGTTTCCTTGCCTACTTGCATATCGATCGCTCGGCGTTCTCGGGATCGAGAATCAAGAGGTGCTCGTTTAGCGACTCGAATAACTCCCTGGGGATACACTCCGATGAGACCGAAGAGGAAAGGGAGCGCCTGGTCGGAATGGTGGACTCGGCTAGCGCCTTCTCGACCGGAGAGACTAACGTCTCGCCCGTTAGCTTTTCAAGGGCCTCGGAAGCCGCCGTCTGGACAAGGAGCGACGCGTCGGTCTTCATGGCTAACTCAAGGGGGGACTTGAACTCGATGTAGCCGCTCGCCCCCAGTGAGCGCGCGGCCGAGGCTCGGACCACCGCGCTCTTATCGCGAAATAGGGCCTTGCGGAGAGGCTCGAGGGAGGCAACAGCCGCCGCTCGGTCTTCCTCGGCCTTGCTTAGTTCGGCCAAGGCCGCCGCCGCCAGGGTCCTTGTGGCCAGGTCATGATTATTATCTCCACCTTCGAAAATATCGGTGAGCGAATCAATGGATTCATTAGCCTCAGCCTTGTTTTTGGAAGAGGCGAGTCCGCGTATTTTCGCCCGCAGATTGGTTTCTCCAACGGGGGAGCGTTGTATGCCCTTCCTCGGCTCTTTGCGCTCGGTTGCGGTATTGGCGGGGACAGCCCGTTCTTTCACCGATGAGGATGAAGCTTGTTTTCCTGAAACTGCCGCGCCGGCGTCGCCGTCCGAGCCGGTCCTATCCATTCCTTGGCCGCAGCCCATGGAGGCCGCTATGAATATTGAAAATAGAAACGCCAACGCGAGGCCAGTGGCTTTGTTAATAGTGATCCAGTTCCAGCAAGATAACCTTTTCATTTTATCCTCCTCTCCTTCTTCGACTAAAACTGGGCCACCATCTGGCCGTTGGCGTATACGTACAACTTGCGGCTGATCAGCCGGAAGTCGCTAAGTCGGAAGGTCTTCTCGCATAGCATTCGACCGCCTGGATCGTAGAAGTAGACAGTCGCCTCCTCCTCGGTCACCTTCAGGAATTTGTTTCCACCGGCGGTGTAATAGATTTTGACCTTGCCGTCGTCGGCGTCAACCAGCCGGTCGAAAAGATCGAAGCCGTACTTGTGCGTGGGCGTCTGGATAACGTTTCCACGAGAGTCGTGTACGTAATCTCCGATGGTTGGACCGTCAGTGGATGTATCACCGGCCTCCACAGAGGAGAGACGATTGAGATTGTCGTAGTAGTAATGATAGGACTCTGATGATCCCGGGTCCCATGTCAAGTCCTTAGATTCTCGATTACCTCTACGATCAAAACCATAGGCAACGTGCAAAAATGGCTCTACTGTAGTATTTCCAGCAAAATAAGACACATCGGAAAGATGCTGTTCCTTGTCGTAAGAGGCGTTAATTTTTAAAGCGGGTGCGCCATAAGGACCGATTTTAGCATTAAGCGGATTTAGGTAATTGTCGAAATTCAAGAAGGTGCCGTTGAAATAATTATAGCCGTATTGTTCTCTCCAATATGCGTATGCACCCGCTGGATTTATCAACATAATATCATTTGCAACGTCACTCCTGTCGGGAGACTGGGCTAAAGTGCGAATGTCTATCTGTGTTATAACGCCAAGGCCGTACAACTGATAAATGTCAGTTACCACGTCGTTTCCATAGCTAAGTCGCTTCAACGAGCCGTCAGGCTGATACTCTATGGCATCCATTATGTCATCGGAGCCGCTCTTAGCTATCGAGACCACCCTGCCTAGAAGGTCGCGAGTAAGGGTAATGGTCATGTCGCCGTCATAGTCCGACGACGTTATCTCGCCGTATTCGTTATAATCGTATTTAATATCGAAGTCGGCGTAATTAACTCCCATGGAAGTGGGGATTGTATAATGTATTGAAACCTCGTCAAGAAGAGGGGCCGAGTTGTTGTAATCGTAATCAATATCGTAGGAAACCTGGTTCCAGTCTCCCTCCTCCTTGGTCAGGCTGCCCGATCCCGAGTGATAGGTAAACTTGTAAAGAGGCTGATTGACGCCAACGGCCTGGATTTGCGTCACCCGATCGGCTCGGTCATAAGTCATGTTAACCACCGCGTTGTCCGAGGCCCTGATCGACGTTATCCGGCCTCTAGAGTCGCGCGTGAACCTCCTCTGGCCGGACTCGGGACTGTATGTGCCGATAACGTTTCCCTTGGCGTCGTAAGTGAATTCACGGTCCCCAATGCCGGCCCCGCTCTCCTCGGATATGGAAAGAAGCTCGCCCTTTGAGCCATAGTTATATTTAAACTTGCGAGGAGTAGGCCCGCCGCTCACGATCGGACCCTCGCGTTCCGTCATGTATAGTTCTCCCGGACTCGGACCCTTATAGATTTCCTTATAACTGGTGGCGTAGGTTTCATGCTTACAAAGATACGAGCCGGAAACGCAGTCCACTGTAATATCGACTTCCAAACCGGAACTACCCGCCGCTCCATACTCGTACGTTACGTACCTGCCGAACTTGCCCGATTCTCCAGTCTGGTCCGTTGAAAAAGCCGGTCTGCCAAAGGCGTCGTGGGCGCTGATGGATAGCGCTCCAATTGGATAGCTGTTATCGTCAATGTTTTCCGAGGTCACGGGCGAAAAAATATTCCTGGGCGCGCCGCATAAATCGCGCTCAACAAATTGCGCGAGAGTGTAGCCGTCGTCCGTTTCAACCTCGGTTTTCCAAGTCCTCCCCCAACCGTCGAGGTATTCGGTTAGCTCGCGACCGCCCGTAACGCTCTTTCGTTGTTTGGCGTAATAAAAATGATTGAGGTTGCCTTGGGAAGGGCCGTCAGTTGTGCTCGTGCCGGCCAAATAAGTTATCTCCGTGTCCTCGATATCACCGGGACGGATAATGGACTTGAGACGACCAACGTTGTCATAAACGTATTGATATGAGAGCTCGTCGCCGCCGGCGTTAGGCACCGTTATTTGGGTCGCCTGTCCTAAAGCGTTATACGTCAAATCACCCGTCAAAGCTTCATCATAAAGCTTCACGGTCTGGGGGCGACCATTAACATAATCCTCGTACGCGTTTTTTACCGAGTCGTCGCCCGTGGCGTTGGTTACGTTTCCACCTGAGTCGTACTCCAGGCTTAGAGCGCTCATGTCAACCACTGAGGCCTGGAGGAGGCCATTAGTCATGTCCGTTCTGTACGTTCCAAGGTTGCCCGCGCCGCCGTTCAGGCTGGAGTCCGCGTTAGTCGTCACGCCGATCATGTAGGTGTCCCCGCTTACCTGGGCCTCGTGACTGAACTTGTAATTGCTCGTCCTCGAATAGCCCCCTCCTCCATCCATATATGACAAGACTTTCCCGGGGGAGTTATATATATTGAAATCGCTCGCCTCCATGTGATAGGTAACGCCGTCGCGAATAATTTGCACGCTGGAAATGGCCGGAATCGTGGGAGTCGGATCGATAAAATGTCGAGATAAGCCGCCAACGTCCCTGTCATAATAGACGTGGTAAGGAGTTGAAGAGCTCGAATTGTCGGATATCAACCGGATGCCATGCAAAAAGGGAGAGGGCAGACCAATCCAATTATATTCCACGTCACTCAATGAAAAACTATCGCCACCGTCTCGAACGCCAAAAGTCTTTAATGCTTTAAGAAGATGCACGCGCCAAATCGAGCCGTTCTCGTTTATAGAGGGAGTGTCATAGTAATAATATTCCTTTTTCACGGAATGGAAGTGATTTTTTATATCCGTTTCGCCAGGCACGTAATCGGCGAAACATCGCAATATATGAGGATCATCGCCGTCCATCAGCTTGTCGATTTCTATCGTGGTCTTCAAGGTGCCCGCCTGATCTCCCGTGCCAACCCTCTTCATCGCGCTGAAAGCGTCAAACCTGGCCCTTGCATAGGTCTCTGTCCCGGTTCTTATATAATTGGTTTCATATCGTTGATACGCGGAATTCCAGATTTCTATAGTGGGAAAATAACTGTTCCCATATAAAATCTGCGGATCATATTCAACCACGGTGTAGCTATAGGATACGTCGGCGCTCCATGGGGAGACAATTCGCTTCACGTCGCCTATATAACAACTAATAACCACATCGCCTCCCAAGCATTGTTCATCAGAAAAACAGTATTCAATTTGCCGGTCTCCACAATATGAGACGCAATCGCAATATCCATTATCTCCAACTCCATAGAACGTGGCGGGCTCGAAATGCCAATGATCAGAAACTATATCGGGATCAAGATCGGTTGGAATACTGTTGCCGAATTCAACGACGGCCGCCTGGTCCAAAACGAAAGTGTCCACTAGTTGATAGTCGCTGGGGCCAACGTGGTGCAACGGGACATCGTTATCATAAAGAGGAGTATAAAATGATTCAGGCACCACGTGGTAAATATAATAACGGCTGTAAAGAAGCGTTTCGTTTTGGCTGACCTCAAGCCTTTTAAGCTTTCCCGCCGGCCGGTTGGTCTTACGACACACCAGGGTGTTTCCGTTCATGCATTCTATATTATTATATTGCGATATCTGGCTTGACACGTCCTCGTATTTGAAGTCGACTTTATAAATGGTATTGCCCGCTCCCTCGAGAGTCACTTTTTCAGGCATATTATAGAAACCGTAAATCGCCTCTTTATCCTCCTCAAGGTAATCTATGGTAACTTTAGAACCGTTTGGATAGTCGACCTCAACAAGCTTTAGCCTTACAGGTTCCCACGGCGGTGGAATATGACCCGACGTAAGCTTGTACGTCTTCTTGGTTCCATCAGGAAGGAAAAGGCGGGCTTCCGTTTGTATAAAAGGCGTAGACCACCCTTCAGCTTTTGCGATATTTTTAGAGATAGCCTCAATCCTCCAGTTATTGTCCGAAAAGTACAATTCTTGCCTGGCTTGTACCGTGCTTCCCGCCGGATATGGGTAATTATCTTGAGGAGTGACAATTTCCCAGTAATCCCCCCGCCAAGCGCATCCCGTGCCCTCGCAGGCGTTGAAATGATAAAGCTCGCCGCCCTGGGTTAATAAATATGCGTGCAAAATATCTCTAATGTATTCAGGACGCGTCTCGAAATCATAAAAACTACTGTAATGGAAAACAATGCGTTCGTTCATCACTTCCCAATTTAGACCATAAGGGGTTGCGGACTCCCGCCCAAGGAGAGTATACATGAAATCATCGGTCGCGGTGGGATCGGATCTACGTATAATGGAAAAACCATATCCCCCATCCGATCCGATAGTCACATCCGCAAATGCAAGGTGGGGAATTCCGGTCATAGTGTCAATGTATTCGAAACTGGAAGGACGGTAATATTCCCTATATGGCGACATGAATTCCAACGTTCTTCGATAGTCATACTCGATTGGATTCAAAGTACCTTCCGCCATTACCTTCGCGCTTGGAATAACAACTACCGCCAGCGCCGCCATCAAGATTACCTTTACACTTGCATACTTCAATTTCATACCTCCCAGATATGCGCTTAAAACTGATCCCTGGCCTTCACGACACGAAAAGGCGCAGGGAGAACAAGCAAAGCTTTCCCCTTCGGTCAAAATAGCCGGGATAAATAAATTGGATTTTCGATCTCCGCTCATGCCCCAAATTACAAGCCTCGCGTCCGAAGACTCTCCCCAAGAGTCAAGACTGGACTTTAACCGCCGTAAATGAACTGGACGGCTCTTTTCCGTTCCTTATTATTAATGGTGAGCATTCAGGAGGGCTTGTGTCGGTCTTGGTGCTGTTGTTCCCCCCACGCACTTATAACTTATATTTATATAACTTGATCGCGAATCGTAGCAAAATGTTGTAATCAAGTCAAGATAGAATATTTGAAAAGATTGTGCCAACCTAAATTGTGTTACCAATACAGATAGTTATAATTTATTAGAAACCCCTGGTCTGCGCCTTCAAGAGCAATGTCTTGATAAGATACTGTCACTGCTGTTTGAATGTATAAGTGCCCTGTTCAAGGTAATGCGAGCCTCCCCGCGGTTAAAATGGAGTATCAGGCTTTTTAAGGCCGTCACCCAAACCAGACAAGGAGGCTTGCATGAAAGATTATCATTATGTTGGGTTGGATGTCCACAAGAAGAGCATTGCTTTTTGTGTGAAGGAGGCGGACGGTCGGATCGTTGAGGAGGGCGAGATCGGGGCTACCCGTCGGGAGTTGGCGGCGTGGGCCGAGGGTCGAGATCGGGCGTGGAACGGGGCCATGGAGGCGACGATGTTCACGGGTTGGATCTACGATTTTCTTTTGCCTTACGCTGAGGACCTCAAGGTGGGTCACTCGTACATGTTGCGGGCGATTTGCGCGTCGAAGAAGAAGAACGACCGGGTTGACGCTCGCAAACTGGCCGACACCCTTCGCTGCGACTGGTTTCCCGAGTGCCACATGGCGCCGCCGGAGATTCGCGAGCTGCGCCGGGTCTTGCGCTACCGCAACTTGCTGGTTCGGGAGGCGGCCAAGCTCAAGACCAAGACGGCGGGACTGTTGATGGAGGTCGGGGCCGAATACGACAAGAATCGGCTCCATGGCGAGCGCTATTTCGAGGCCCTGCTCGGGAGTTTGGAAGACGTGCCGGACTCGGTAGTTGAGTTGCTCGAGTTGACCCATTCGGGGATGAGGATTTTCGAGACGAATCAGAAACGGCTGGTTAACGCCTTGGTCGAACACCCGGTCCTGGCCGAGAGGGTAAAGCGGTTGATGACGATCCCCGGGGTTGGACAAGTAACCGCTCTGACCTGGGCGCTCGAAATCGGCGACCCGCATCGCTTCACTTCCGTGAAAAAAGCGCAGAGCTATTGCGGCCTGTGCAGCGCCCAAAACGAATCGGCGGGCAAGAGCAAACGCGGTCCGTTGTCCAAGCAGCGCAACAAACATCTTCAAACCATGCTGGTCGAGGCGGCCAAGCTCGCGCCTCGATATAACTCCCAGTTAGCGGAGGTTCACGAAAAAGCCCGGGCCGGAGGCGCTAACCGCAACCGCGCCACTCTGGCCGTGGCCCGCAAACTGGTGGCGTACTTGTTGTGCGTGGATAAAACCGTGAGGCCCTTTGTGATGGCCGACGAAAATTAATCTCCGATCGCGCGCCACCCGCCGGTCCTCGCCGATTTTGGACTGGGCGACCCCGCTTCGGCGGGAGATGCTCCCTTACTGCTGTTTCGAGGCCGGCGGGATGATCCAAACTCAATCTTCGGCGATGGCCCAGGCCTGATGCCGCAAATGGATGTCTGGTCGCCCTCGGGGTCGGCCAAGGTCAAGAGGCGCGGCGATCGAAAAGAAAATGAGTTTATCGCTTTGAGGGCCTACGGCCGGGACGAAGAAAAAAGGGCGAAGCAAATCCGCCCCGCCCGGCCGTCTGGACACCCGCGTCGGCGCTCAGGTTGCTCTCCAGCGGAGCCCTATCCTCCGCGCGGGCAAAAAGGATGATAGCATGAGTTGATCAGCGGATAAATCGTCGATGAACGGGGAGCCTCCCACTCCCCTTGACAAACACTTATCATGGAGGTCGCCCTCGGGGTCGGCCAAGGTCAAGAGGCGCGGCGATCGAAAAGAAAATGAGTTTATCGCTTTGAGGGCCTACGGCCGGGACGAAGAAAAAAGGGCGAAGCAAATCCGCCCCGCCCGGCCGTCTGGACACCCGCGTCGGCGCTCAGGTTGCTCTCCAGCGGAGCCCTATCCTCCGCGCGGGCAAAAAGGATGATAGCATGAGTTGATCAGCGGATAAATCGTCGATGAACGGGGAGCCTCCCACTCCCCTTGACAAACACTTATCATGGAGGTCGCCCTCGGGGTCGGCCAAGGTCAAGAGGCGCGGCGATCGAAAAGAAAATGAGTTTATCGCTTTGAGGGCCTACGGCCGGGACGAAGAAAAAAGGGCGAAGCAAATCCGCCCCGCCCGGCCGTCTGGACACCCGCGTCGGCGCTCAGGTTGCTCTCCAGCGGAGCCCTATCCTCCGCGCGGGCAAAAAGGATGATAGCATGAGTTGATCAGCGGATAAATCGTCGATGAACGGGGAGCCTCCCACTCCCCTTGACAAACACTTATCATGGAGGTCGCCCTCGGGGTCGGCCAAGGTCAAGAGGCGCGGCGATCGAAAAGAAAATGAGTTTATCGCTTTGAGGGCCTACGGCCGGGACGAAGAAAAAAGGGCGAAGCAAATCCGCCCCGCCCGGCCGTCTGGACACCCGCGTCGGCGCTCAGGTTGCTCTCCAGCGGAGCCCTATCCTCCGCGCGGGCAAAAAGGATGATAGCATGAGTTGATCAGCGGATAAATCGTCGATGAACGGGGAGCCTCCCACTCCCCTTGACAAACACTTATCATGGATGTCCAAAATAGGACGGACCTTGCCTTTGCCCCATTATAAAACGGGGATTTAGATGGTCAAGCTATGGGTTTTCAGGTTGAGGTTATCCCTTTTTGTCCCGCCGGGGCTGTCCAAGACCGCTGATGGGAAGATATAGTTGCTGGGGTTTGGGCACGATAGGCTCCACGCCGAAGGGATTTTGCAGCCATTCCGTCAAATCCCGATAAGTAAAGAGGTTCAGCCGCGGCATGGAGGCCAGGTTCGAGAACGACCAGCCGGCCATGGATATGTAATGGAGCCACTTCAAAATAAGGATGGCGATTAAGGCTGTCCAAATCCGGATGAGCAGCGCGTTCTCGCTCGTGCCCACGAAGGACTTGATTTTGAGGTTTTGTTTCAGGGCCTTGAAGAATATCTCGATCTCCCACCGGTCCTTGTAAAGCGCGGCGGGCCGGTTTTTGTTGGCGTAGGCGAGGGGCGACTTGTTGGGGTCCTTTTTGACGCCGAGGTGGACGAGCTTGCCCATGCAGCACTTGAGTCCGTTGCAGATTTCACGCAGGGAGTCGGCCCTCGCGAGTTGGCAGAACATCATGGCCACGAACTGGTCCCAGCAGGTGAAGCCCTTGGCCTTGTACTCGGCGTTGTTTTTCCTGACCAGGGCCGCGAACTCGGAGCGGGGAAAATGTTTCAATACTTGACTGAACAGGCTGGATACGCGTACCATAGTTTAGTCCTCCTTGTTGCCATGGATTTTTGTGTAATAAAAGTATCCCACGGCATGGAGGACTTTTCATTTAAGGATCAACGTATTTAAGTATGGGTATATTTAGCATGGAAAGCGCCCCTTATCTTTAGGAAGAAGTATTCCATGTCCCTGAAGCCGAAGGCAATGCGCTTTATCACCTTGATCTTGTTGTTCACTCCCTCGATGAGGCTGGTGTGAATAGGATAACGGCAATGAGAGATGAGACCGGGCATGTGATCCTTGAGCTTCTTGGCGAATTTCTTCAAAGCGTCGATCCGCGATCTCATCGCTCGATGATACCAGTTCATCAGCCACTTGCGCGACCAAGCCTCGCTTTTATACCTCCAGATCTGCTTGAGGTCGTCCTTAAGAACATAGACTTTGAAAAGCTTGCGGTTAAGCCGGAGGAGATCGGCCAACCGAACGTGCTCGCCCCTTTCCACGTCAAGGTTCGAGGCGTTTTTAAGAAGCAGGTAGCGGCTGCCCTTGATGGCTTCCTTGCGTTCGCCTCGGGCCATCCTGAATTCCTGGACCCGGACCTTGTCCACCACCTCGCGTCCGTAAGCCGAAATGACGTGGAAGGGATCGTAAACTATCGCGGCGTTAGGGCAATGCTCGCGAGTGGCCTCCTCATAAGGCTTCCACATGTCCATGGCCACCGCCTCGATCTTCTCGCACTTTTCCGGCCCCAGGGCCTCGTAAAAAAAGGACAGGCTCTCCTTGGTCCGGTCCAGGCCGATGTAGGGGATTTCACCGCTCTTGAAGTCGATCACGGCCGTGGCGTAGCGATGGCGGCGGCGGATGGAAAACTCGTCCACGCCGATGACGGTGGGAGAAGCCTCGGACGGATCGGGCACTCGCTCATCCAGCGCGGCCTTGTCTATGGCCTTGACCGTCTTCTCGTGGAGGCCGTACTGCTCGGCAACGGCCTTAAGGCTACGAATCTCCTCGCAGGCCAAAGCCACCTCGGCGGCAAGACGTTTCGAGTACTCGACCCGGGGAAGCGTCCACTCGAGGCTCTCGGTGACCACTCCGCAGTCGGGGCAATCAACGCGGACCTGATAGAAAAAAAGGTAACTCCGCTTGAAGACGCCGTAGGAAAGATCACGGACGCAACGTTCGTCGCAGTCGTAATACGCGCTGAACTCCCTGCCGCATCTGCACTTGTAAACGTTGCGATCGCGCGAAAGCTCGATCATCAGGCTGGGGAATTCATCTCCCTCCCAAGTATGAGTGCTGACCCGATGAACGGAAAAACCTGGAATGTTGACCATAATATCGATATAATCCTTTTTGACCGCCATCTCGTCCTCCTTGTTTTGGTGCTTTTTGCTAAAACTACTCTGACAAAGAGAACGGGGGCGGTCAATTCACCCACACTAAATTACGTAGAACCTCATTTAAAAGCTATCTTGGACAAGAGTGAGATACTGTATTATTTTTTCTTTCTTCTCTGGAAAAATATTTATTATTGGGTCATATAATGCCGCTAAAATCAAGAAATGTTATAGACAAAATGAGTCACATGCGTCCGCCTTTTTGCAATGCTCGATAAATTCCGTTAACTCAGATATCACTTGTCCTCTTACTCTTGCCAAGCCCTCAAAAGTCATCATGCTATTTCGCAAAGGGCACGGATAAACGCTCCGCCAGTTCCAATGCATCCGCGGGCCAGAACCTCTCGGTCCGAGGATGGCGCACATTCCGCCGTCCAAACGCGGGGCGGCATTCGAGCAGGGACTCGACCCATTGGGTGGGGAGCGAGTTCCGGCCATGCACCGCGCCCAACAGCGCGCCACAGATGGCGGCGTTGGTGTCGGTATCTCCGCCTCGCATAACGGTGTCAACGACGGCTTCCTCCAGGTTCGGGGCGTGCGGAAGCTGCCACAGGGCGTTTCCGAATGCCGTCAGTACCCACCCCTGTTGGTGGACATAGTCGGCGGGCGGCGCGTCGGCCGCTCTTCGGACAGCATCAAGGAGACTTTCATCCACCTCCATGCCTTCCGACCAGGTCACGATCTGCTCATACAGATTTCGGCCATCGCACCCCGAGTGGATGGCATGGGCAATCGCCATCGTGAACAATGCGTTGGCTTGCTGGCAAACCGGATGGGGATGGGTGATCGCGGCATCCTGTCGCGCCCACTCGGCCACATGCTTCAAATCATGGTTGGCTCCGAAGATGCCGAGCGGACTGATCCGCATCATCGCGCCGTTGGCCTGGCTGTCCGGATTGGGACGACCCCGCAGACCACCGGCGACGGTCATGCCACAATCGAACGGCCCGGAGTCCAGCCAGAAGATGTACGCTTTCCTGGCTTCAGCGGGATCGTACTTTCCCCGCTCGGAAAGCATGCGGGCCAGGGAGAGGGCCATCTCGGAATCATCGGTCGGTTGTCCGGCAATCGTGTCCCAGGCGCCTCCGTCGGCAAGCTCCCTCACTCCGTCGGGGTATTCCCGTCGGATGTCCTCCGGAGTTCGAAACTCGACCAGGCCGCCCAGCGCGTCTCCGGCAAGCTGTCCAAGGAGACAGCCTTGGGCGCGTTCAACTTGCATGGGATATCTCCATAAATTCTAAAAGTCGCCGTCAGACTGTCGAAATTCAGATTGGCCCGCGGACCCTGACTGAATTGAAGGCTCAATGCCCATTAGTCAGCGCGGCGAACAATAATTTCTGAGCCGCTCGAGCGATGAAAGTCTAGTCGAAATCACTGATCGAAGTCAAGGAGGACGATGGAAAAGAATAAGTTGTCCTCGTATATTTTTTCATTCCATCTTATTCATCCGGCAGAACAAGCGTCCAAATACGTTTGAGAGGCAATTCGGCCTGGATGTCTTCTGAAAGTTTTTCATAGTGAGCAAAAAGCGCGTCCATTAAATCTTCAGAATCCCATAGACGAATCTGGAAAAATATCTGCCTTGACTCCGTTTCCACGTTTCCTTTAAAGCCTCCCCGACCACAACTGTCATTATAACCACTCTCTATTCGACAACATGTCCCTTTTTGCTTTTCATCCTCAACTCCCCAATACGGTAATTTTAATAGCGACTTCATGTAGCATGAGCAGTCAATACCGCCAATCTGATCCCAAAGTATTAAATATTATTTCATGATCATTATCTATTTGTCTATCCCTGTTTCTCATAGCTAGACCGAATATGATCCAGAAGCTCATCTTTATTGCAACGATTTGATTCGAAGAACAGCGAAGCCTCCTTGAGCAGGTTCCCAACAATCGGACCAGGTGCAATGTGCAACATATCAATGATATCGCGTCCTGTTACTGGAATAACAATACAATTTTCATCAAGGAGAGCTTTTTCGATCAGGAGAATGGCTTCGTGCTCAAAATCGAAACCATCATCCAAAATTTCAAGCTGTTTACGCCAGCGGTTAATATATCGGTTGCGGAATGCGACGGTGTTAAGCGCTTCCCTCCCGAGTTGACGCTTTGAATCTTCAATGAGCGGATCGAACGATGCAGCTGGCCAACTGCGAGCCAGGCGTCGGTTCCAGTCTTCAATTTTATCTTTAGCGTTATCACCATCGGACTCTATTTGCCTCACAATAGTTTCAATACCGCCCAGGAATTCGACCGCATCCTCGATAAGATGATTGTAACATTCGAGCCAATGCTCTGCTTTTTCTGGTATGGCAGTGCCGCATGACTTCCGACGCCACAATTCGGCGACCGTTCTAGCTTGCTGATCAGAGTCGGCAAATCCAAGATTATGATGAAGTTCGGTCCGGAGACATCGCACCGCTTCGAGGTGTTGGTCAGTCCGATCACGATCCATTACATGATTAGTTTCACCAATACGCCTAAGGAATAATATACTTACTCGGCCCCCTTCGTAATAAAGACAGTATAGCCAAGATGTAGCTCTTATAAATGCGGGTTCAGGACAAATAGGATCTGGCAACATCACATGAATCTCTTCAAAAGCAGAGCGCCCAATAAGACTTCTGCTAAGCGCGTTAATGCGCTGATGGTGGCGAAGAATATCTTCGAAGCTCATCTTCTGCCTACCCGTCTACTAGGACAGTCTGCAATAGGACCAATATAATTGAAGGCGATGTTAAATCCACCGTGAATCCCTGCTCCACGCTTAAGCTCAATCATAGGAAAATCTCGTGCCTGTAGTATTACCTCCTGGTGAATACCCTCAACTAGAACACGAAAACGTCCACTCTCCGGTGCCTCGGAGATGATGCGTCCATTGAATAGTTCGGGCGCACCCTTATGATCAGTCCAGACATGTTGGCGAACAACTCTACGCGAGTCACTATAATCTGTCTCACGGCTTAGCCCCTGCCACAGGTCTCGTGCAGTGCGCTCATTTCTGAGCCTCCATTGCAGAACGGCTTCTAGGTAACGTATGCGTGGGTCACCCAACGATCCTTCTACAGCTCGCAGACGTTCAACCGATTTTAGTACAATATGTAGATTCTTTTCATCATTTGGGATTGGAGCCCGCTCTTTGCAGAAAAGGTAGGACAGAGTCCAAATGAGCCACTGGCATTTGAGGAGATATCGTAAGCAGCGAGCATCGTCGCTAATGTATTCCTCATGCTCGAGCAAGAATGCGGCTGCCTGCTTTGCGCGCTCGACTTCTTCCTCATTGGGGGTTCCAGAACCAAATAGAGGTCCTCCGATATTCCGCGCATGAAGGAATAATCCGGCCCGAGACCCAGACTCTTGCAGAGCTTTAAGCGCATTCTGCTCAAGTTGTTTATTATCCAGTGTCTGGGCAACTCTAACTCTTCTGCTCTCGAATTGCTCACGTTGATCGATATCTAGAGACTCTGAGTTAACACGCTCAAGAGCATCCCATATATCAGCGATTAACTCAGCACGCGTCTTCTGGTCCCAATCAGCACCCTTAAGTAAGTCATTGGGAACCCAAATACTAATGTCGATTGCGTGGTACGTATCAGCCGCGAAAATGGCTGATTGAGCTGACTCTTTTGCAGCTAAGTAGAATTGCCAAACTTCATTAAGTTTTGCACCCTGTTTAAGAAGCTGAACAGCCCGGAATCCATAGATCGCTGCACGCTCGACCCGCAGATTCGCACACATTCGCTTAAGACCTGGACTAGTGCTTCCATTAAATTTATCAAGCGCCAAGTCCACAACTTCTTTTGCCTCTTCAAGAATCGTTGCAGGGTCAATGTCCGAATCGTTAGATGCATCCCGGAGGTAACGCCGACGCAGTGTCGCTTCTTGTAGCATCAGACTGGGATCTTCCACACCTCTCTTAGTACGCATTTCAGTGAGAGCCCGAGCGATGGTCAAGTAACTTTGATGATATCTGATTTTATATGGACCGTCTGGTCCCAATCGATGCACGATATCTAGGACAAACCTCCTTTCAGAGCTACCATAATATCCTGGATTCGCATAGTTGAGTAGCTGAATAGCAACTTCAGCCTCCGCCTGTGCCGTTCCTAAACGACGTGCGGAGATAAGCTCGGCCTCTAGTCGGAGTCGTGGGTGAATAAATATATCATCTTCGTCATTTGCACTCCAACGAAACAGGTCGATTCCTAAGAAAAGGTTGGCTACATCAATTAAGTTTTCACTACTACCAACCGCACGCATCAAAATATTAACAGGAACTGGGCAACCAAGCTTGCCAGGAACCATTACATAGTCGATTGCCCGAATCGATGCATCTGACTTGCTACCCAAGAACTCTTCTATTTTTTCCTCAAGAAGCGTTTTGGGATTTAATAAACCAGCATTGATCAATGCCTGGCCAAGTTGACCAACTTGCATAGGAGTTGTGCTTTTTACCCTTCCACGGTTTCGTAGGCATTCTTCCGCGACTCTTGCCTCTCTACTTAGACCAGTGGCCAGAAGCGGACGTACTTCTGGCAATATATGATATATTGCCGGAAGCAGGTATTCTGACTCAGTAATCTGAGGTGCAATGCCCGTGAAACGCTTGAGAATTTCAGTAAGCAATTGCAGCTCTGTCTCGTCTAGTTCCGAAGGTACCTCAATCAAATATTTGCTTGCCTTATTACCATCGACCTCGGGAGTATCAATAACTCGATAAGCGCTACCTACGACAACAACTCGACGTCCCCTGCTAAAAAGCGCACGAACAATTTCGCGGTAGCGGGAAATGGGAGCATTAGCGTCGCAGACGAACAGGGTTGCCAAAGCCCCAGCGGCTTCGGCCTCAATACAAAATTCGTCAATTTCATCGATTCCAGGAACGCGAGTAGCCCTCGGAGAAAAGAGAACAGGAAATTTTTTAGTGGCGCGAATTTCGTAAGCGAGCCTGGTTAGGCCGATGCTTTTACCTGAGCCAGACTGTCCATGAATAAGAACCGCTTCTTGGTTCGACCCCGCGTTGTTGAGTGCCTTCAGAACGCGTTCTCTAAGTAAGTCCTCAAATCTTCTTCGGATTGCAAATCCCCTGCGAATACCTTCGATAAGGCGTCGCGCATCCTCCGCATATCCATGAAAACGTCGGAACTCAAAATATTCTGACTCTGGCCCTAACGGGACGAGGGGGCCTAGCCATGTGTCATCTAGAATGGAAGCCGCTGTAGAGGTCTTTAGGCGTGTTGCTGCTGATAGGTTGAGAAGATTGTCTCCAATCGAAACCGAATCTTCGCTAATGTACCTAATCGGTGCCGTTAGGTCTATGTGATTAGTAAGTTCAAGTTCCCGCAGGGCGGTAGATAGTCGTTCTCGGACTAGCACTATCTGGCCACTCTGATCAGCAAGTTCTCTAATGAGCTTATTTTCCATTATATCATCCTGATCGTTCCAGCCGAACCAGTAAATTTGGCCGGAACGAAATGCGCTCAGGATTCCAGCAAGGGCATCAGTAGAAAGCCAATCGCGACCACATGCGAAGCCATCTATTACCAGCACTCCAAGTGGGGTCACAGTGTCATAAACTCTAGATAGGAGCGGTATTGCGTGTAATGCGGTCCTCGTTCGTAGCTCTTGAATGCTATGCGGAGGAACCTCATTACGCTGCCGCTCACCTGCTCTGCCAAAGAGATACGTTATATGCAGCCTGCTACGTTGGCGAGGGGAGACGGGGTTGTCTTCTTTGCTAAGCACAGTCTCCACGTCACGGGCATGAGACCTAAAGATTTTGGTCAATGATGGGTTGATGGACGTTGTGAAGACGGCATTCCACAATAATGCAGCAACTGGTTCCATCCACTCTGGTATTGGCTGGCGCTCGTACAAGTCAGCAAGCCACTCGTAGAACTCTGGCGTAAATGGCGAGTCGTCAAGTAATGAAGGAAAGCCCGAAACCGCAGTTTCGGCGGAATAGCGATTGTTACGTTTTAATGCCGCTACCAGAACCGGATCAACGAGATTATTTTCTGACCAAGCGTTTTGACCGAGAAATAGAACCAGTGGTCGTCGCTCAGTGATAGCAACAACAAGATCATCTAGGGTTCCTGTGTTATACATATCTGCTGATCTTCCTCCTAATTTCCTACACGTTCGAGGCAATTGGCAAAATGCTTTATCACAACTGATCTTATCATAATTAAAGCTTACGATCAGCCTGTATTAAGGGGAGCAAGGTAATTTGTACAATGTAAAGTTGCAGCCCCCCTAAACGAATAGAAACGGTGGTCTCTATAAAGGGAAAAATGTCCAAACAATCTCGCTCCCATTAGTAAGGCGCCCCCATCGGATGTGAAAACCACCTAGCAAGCCTCGAATTTCCATCCATTATCGTCCAGGGTAATATCAGCAGAAGCAAGGAGATCATCTATGGTTCTGTCTATATTTGGAACTCCCCGCACCTGTGCAAAAAGTCTTGCAGACTTAACAAACAGTTTCAACATCTCTTTATAGTGGTCACCGACTGGCGTGTCCTTTAAGCCGTTGTAAAAATGAATTGCCAGTCTGAAAAGTTCATTCACATTTGAGACATCATTATCTTCTACTAGCCAGTATGCGGGCCAAAGTATTTCATACAACTCTCCACTATTGACTGGTGACACATACTTCTTGTGTTCATCGTCTAATAAATCTGCAAAAGTTCCATCGCATATAATTCTGGGGCCTTTGAGTCCGGAACTTTCCAGTTTGACTGCATTGACAACACCGTTACCAAGAATGTTTGTTACAACGCCGATTTCCGAGTTCACAACAGCATTCTGCCGAAAAGTATCAAAATCACCAAAGGTAACTCCACCTCGGAATAATATGGGAAATACGTTCATGTGATCTTGTTCGACGTGAGCCTTCATCTTTCCATCTTTTGGTTTAAGCTTGAATACAGGAAACTCTGTGTTGTAAGGAGAGGCTGGGTCAGGAGCATCTCTCCATAATTCAGAGGGCAGTAAAAAGCAACTTACCAGGAAATTGGACAGTTGTCTCAGAAACAGGTCCGCATCGGTGGCGGTGATGAAAATGGAATCACTGCAAGGAATGAAGATATTGAAGCTATTCATCAAATTACTTTCCGCCCGCTCTTTGAGTTCATCATTTGGATATGAGTCTGGAGGATGGGATTCAAAATCTTGCAGTTTTGTCTTAACTATAAGCTGATAGGACAACAATAGGTTAGCCGCAGACGCAAAGTCCGCACGGCAAAAATAGCTGAAGCCCAAGAGGTCTAGAAATGCTATGATTCCATTCATCTGGATACCTCATCTTTTCGATGAATCAAAGTTCCGAGCTCCATTGCCGTGTCAACACCCAACTCCGTCAGGGAAGAGTTGGCGGGATGGTCGAAGGTGTGGACGGGCTTGCTCCAGGCGATGGCTTGGCGGGCGAGGTCCTGGGTTTTGCTGCCGGGCTGTGCGTGGACGATGAAGATGGTGGCGGCCAGGGCGGCGACGAAAAGGTTGCGGCGTTCGGCAAGGGCGGCGGTGGTTCGGTTCTGGCCGGGTGAGAAGGGAGAGAGGATCAGGAGTCGGCCCTGGTCGAGGGGGGTCTTCCACTCCTTGGGGATGCGCATGGTGTCGATGCTCCGGGCCGGGCAGATCACGATTGGCTGCTTGCCCTTCAGGAGGATGCCCAGGCAATCCTTCTCCATGGGAGAGTGGAACCCGCCGATCACCGGCACGCCCTGGTCCCGAAGCTCGGTCGCCAGGTCGTAGGTTTTCAGGATCAAATCTCCGGGGCACTTGACCGAAGAGAACAGCGCAAGAGTTGGCCGCTCAAGGATGTCCATGTTACCGATGGCTGTGACTGTTTCCGGTGCCTCATATTTAAGGTGAGCCACCAGCGACGGTGGGTATCGGGCATTTCCCTTGTCTACGGTCTGTAGTTCACGGCTAGCCATTACCCACGCAATCCTTTTTCTGTGTTCTTTAACAGGTCACGCCAATTGTCGTCTTCTATTGCCCCAACAGTTCGGGCCGTTATGATCGCAAACCGGACTATCTCTCCTCGCTGCGGCTGCTCGCCTTTGAACCAGGTTTCGTGGCTGTGATACACATCGCCTTGCAGGGTCAATAACTTCTCGTAGGCTTGCCTGGCACCGGGAGCCTTAAGCAGCATCCGTTCAGTGATTACTTCTGTGTAATGCTGGGCGAGGCCCTCGATGACTTCTTTGTCGCTATCAAAGAAGTCACCATCTTCCCAGCTGGCACCGTCGATGTCACGCCCGACGTGGGTGTAGCCGTGGGCCAGTTCGTGGATAAGGACCACGATGGTCATGTCTTCGATTCTTAGGTCGAGCATGGCCGCAACCATCGCTATGGGCATCCAGTAAAGCTCGACCCATGAAGACCTGGCCAAGTATTTATATCTGTACATTCCGAGGATGTCCTCCACAAAGGACTTGAACTCATCCTCGATCTGTAGCTTAAGTATCTTCTGCTGGAGGGCGTTCGTAATCTCAAGGGTCTTTTCGATGCTGGGTTTGCCGTTCCGGGCCTCTTCGGGCAGGTGGGGCCAGCGCTCCACTCGGTCCCAGTCTTCGAGCAGAAACTCCAACCCCTCGATAATCCCGCCAAGCTTTGGCTGGCCCACAATCAAACGCCACAGAACCGGGTCGTGGGACTCCGCAATCAACTCAGCCAGCGGCCTGGGGAAACCTTCGACGATTTTTACGGGGATGGAAAAGCGGCTGTCGCCTTCGGACAGCTTTAACCCGGTCTCGCTCCGAATATGTTCACGCACTGCCAGGTTCCATTGCTTAAAGGATCGCATCACTCTGTCCTTAGAGTCCTTGGGGATCAGGGGGCGAATGATCTCCTCGGCTGCCTTGGAGAGCGCCTGGTCTATGGCTGGGTGTTCCTGGTTCACGACCGTACTCCTCAATCCGTACTCTCGTCCTCAGTCAGGTCCTGGCCCATCCGGAACTTGATGTCGTAGTTAATAATGAAGTCGAGTTGTTGTTCGTTGAATCCATAATGCTCAGCGAGCAGGCGGTCTATATCATCAATAATGTCCTTAGATTTTGAGCCGAAATACTCGGCATAAGTGATAACATCACCACTTTGCAGGTTGATGCTCTGTCGCTCTGACTTCGATTCGAGGTCGTCCATTAACTTCTTACCCAAGTTCGACAAGTTTTTATCATTCGCTATGGCTTCAGTAATTGGAAAAGAAGAAACCAGTGTGTCACTAAGGTGGAAGCAATCCCCGTATGTAATGAAATAAAGGTAGAACAGAGTGCTGTTGAGTAAAGAACAGACAGCATATGCTATTTGGTCGTCACTGAAGAAAACATATCTACCATGAGCCGGAGCACCGACCTCTTCGTTCTTTGCATAGTACGGCAAACCATAGGTTGCCTTAACCCAATACTGCGTCGCTTCCTGGTAAAACAGGAGATGTTCTGTTTCGTATTTGTCAATATAAAATTTGATCGGAGTGTTGCTGCTCATCTTGCAGAGGGACAAGGTTTCATCGTGGGTTACTGTTGCAATCTTAGGGAATACTTCAGAGATAATCTGTTCATTTACTACATTTGAATAGTGGATTAAGTCGAATAAGAGGCCACGATTACTACTATTCCACCTTTGGTATTTCGAGTTGTAAACTTTTGGTTTATTGGCTTGCTGCTTCTTCAACAAGAAAATTACACTCCTGCAATGTTGTAGGCCGTTGAACAATTTTCCAGGCCTATCATCGAATGGTATTAGGTGGAGTACAGAGCTATTCTCAAGAATGACTTTCCTTACTGCTGTCATCCTGGATGAGCTTGCCATAGGAAGCTGAACAATATAGCTCATCCTGCCGAAGTCTGAAGAAAGTTCTAGGCTCCGCTCTGTGAAAATCCCATGCAAATTTCCACAGGATTCCGTGGAATACCCACAGACTGAATACATTTTTCTAACCGAGCTATATTTTTTCCAGGGAGGATTGCCTATAACAACGTCAAATCCTCCACCACTCATAATTCCGTAAAATTCGACCAGCCAATGGAAAGGTTGGTGTGATTCATGCCATTGCTTGTATTTCCTGGGCTTGCCTGGGTCCTCTCCATAATCAATGGCAAGATAGCGGTCCAGTTCATCCCGGAGCTCATCGAGTCGTTTACGAAGGTCCTCCTTGGCGTTTCGAAAATCCTTGGCCTTCATGCCCTGCTTGGTTTGCATTTCCCGGAATCTTCGGAATGCCAGGGAAGACATTTCCGCCTTTTCCTTGATACGGTCCCAGGAATCATCGAAGTCAAAGGAGCCGCTTCCCTTGACGGCCTTTTCCACGTCTTCAACGGTTGCGAAACCGACCAGGGAATTTCCGGCCCTGATGTTGAAGTCGATGTCGGGCAGGGGCTCGATCTGGTCCGCCGACTCCAGTTGAGACACGAGCTTGAGGAAGAGGCGGAGTTTGCAGATTTCCACGGCCTCGGCCATGATGTCCACGCCATAGAGGTTGTTCACCACAATGGACTTGAAGACAAAGTAGTGCTCGTTGGGATGGCCATCGACCTCGGCCAGTATCTTCTCGAAGTCCTCGAACTTCTTGCTGTTCTTGGGCTTCTCCTCGATGAACCTCCTCATCCGCTCCAGGCAGGCCACATAGAGCGGCTCCAGGATGTTGAGAGCCGCGAAAAGGAACGCCCCTGACCCGCAAGCCGGGTCGAGCACGGTGATGCCCTGGCGGAATTTTTTATTGGTCCCTGTCTCTGAAAGCTGGCCATGAATTGTTACCCAAAAGGCCCGAAGCAGTTCCGGTCCTTCGCAGTTTTCGATCACGTCCTGGGCGAACTGCTGGATGTCGAGGTTATAGGTGATAAGGTCGTTGATGGAACTGATCTCTCCCGCCTCCATCTTGGCCTTTACTTCCTGGTAGCGTTGTCTTCTGGCCACTACCTCCCGCCATATCTCGGTAGGAAGAGCTGCCTCTTCCGGGGCTTGCGCGTTCCAGACCTTTCTTCTTTCGATGAGGTTGGGCTTGGTGGTGTCCAGGCCGTCCTCGATCTCGGGCGGATAGGGGACCTCCTCATCGAGGGGGCAGTCGTTTCGATAGTCCCAGGTGACGCCATGGCGCACGGCCTTGTAGATGTAGCGGTCCGGGTCGTTTTTTAGGAGACTCCAGACAGCTCCCTTTTCGTCAAAGGCAATGTTGCATTCCTTCTTGGCCTGGTCGAAGAGGAAGGGGATCACGGTGTTCCTGGAGATGTAGCCGGTGATGTCCTCCTTGGTGTAGTAGGCTCCCATCTGTTTCTGGTTGATGTACTTCTCGAAGATGTAGCCGAGCACGTCCGGGTTTATCTCGTTGTCCGCCCGGAGGGGCCGCTCGTCGAGGTGCCAGTTGTATTCGTCGAAGAAGTTGAATATCTCTTCGAAGGCCTCGTCCGGTATTTTGATCTTGGGGTTCTCGATTTCGAGTTCGTGAACGTCGAAGAGTCCGCCGTTGAGATATGGCACCTTGCCCAGGAGCTTGGCCAGTTCGGGCTTCCGCTCAGCCTCGGGCAGACCCAGTCCCTCGTGGAAGAGGCGGAGCAGGAAAAGGCGGTAGAAGTCATGATACTTTCCCTTGATGCCCTCCTCCTGCATCATCTTGAGGCGGTTGCGGAGATAGTCGGTGTCATTGTCCAGGAATCCCTTCTTCTGGACGAAGTAGATGAACATCATCCGGTTCAACATGAGGGAGGCGTACCATTCCTGGTCGGCCCGGTCCTTGATGCCCTTGATGAAGGTCAGGAATTTTTTATGCTCCTGCTTGAAGCGGTCGTAGAATTTCTTGGTGACCTTTTCCAGGTCAAAGGCGGCACGGGCGCGACTGGTCACCGTGAAGATGTCAAGAAGGTCTTCCTCGCCCAGGGCGAACTCCAGGCGCTCCAGGCGTTGGATGAGGTTCTCGGCGGTCCCGCCCTTGTAGTATGAGTGCTCCCTGGAGGCGGCTGGCTTGCCCGGTTCACGTCTGACCCACTGCCAGGTCTGGACGGTCTGGTCTGCATCCACATAGATGATGATGTGCTCGTAATGAATCTTGCCGACACGATGATCCAGCTTCTTCCTGATCTTGTATTCCGGGACCTTTCCATCCGGGCCGGGTTCGCACACGTAGACGACCATGCCCCTCTTGTCGGCCACGGCGTTCAGGATGTATTCCTGGCCGTCGAGTTGGATATCAAGCGGTCTCTGATCGCACTTGTCCCAGCCGAGTTCACCGACCAGGGCTCCCTTGAGGTCGAAGTCCCTAATCTTTTGTCGAAGTCTTTCCCTGTCTACCGCCATTAGTGCCTTACTCCTTGTCGAACATGCCCATTGAACAGATGATGCGAGGTTCCTGGAGATTGACTTCTTCCTCGATGAGACAAAGTTTTCCTTCCTCTTTGAGGAGGAGGACCAACTCGGCCAGGCGGTCATCGTCCACGCCCGCCCTGAGTTGGCGGTTGAGCATGTCAATGGCCGTCTGCCGCAAGGGGAATCGATAGATAAGGTCGATGGCCTTCTGGATGTCATTGGCATGCTGCTCGAACAGCGTCCCCTTTAGGTCTCTGATATATTTGTCGAGTCTGGTATAGGTGCGAAAACGGGCTCCGCTCGGCCTGCCCAACTGCCCGCCCACTCGTTTCTCTTCCTTGGCCACATGGCGGACCGCCTCCTGGACCAGTGAGTGGTGTTTCTTGTGGCGAGGGATGGCCGGAGTGTCCGGGCCGCACTCCGCTATCTTCAAAATCTCATACTGGGATTCAGTGATGCTGTCGCCGTGCTTGTTCATGTAGGCAAGAGCGTCATTGCCCTCGGCGGTTCGCATGTAGCAAAGGACTCCTTCCGGCTCTTCTTCGCTTGGCATGTGGGGGCGGGTTGAATAAATCACATCGGGCAGTCCCTCGACCTTTTTCCTGAGTTCGGGGTTGTCCTCTGTTGCCTGTTTCCAAATCTCGAACGCCCTGGACGCAAGGTCCACGTCCTGGTCGTCGTCATCGAGGATGCCCGCCTTTTCGTGGTAGAGGTCGATGGCGGTTTTTTCGTCCATGTCATCCTCGAAGAACGCCTCATCAGCGCCGACCACTTCGGCATTCTCGGTGAGCCGCTGCCGGACCCGCTGGCGGAGGCGGATGATTTTTTCGACTCCATCGGCGGGAAGGAAGGAATAACAGAGTATCTTGTCCGCCTTTTGTCCGATACGGTCCACACGGCCCGCCCGTTGGATAAGGCGGATGATAGCCCAGGGCAGATCGTAATTGACCACGATGGCGCAATCCTGGAGGTTCTGGCCCTCGGAGAGGATGTCGGTTGCCACCAGGACCCGGAGTTCCTGTTCCGGACTGACACGGCTTCGCTTGTTGTTGCTCTCGGGACTGAAGCGCCAGGCCAGGGCGGTCGGGTCCGCTGAATCTCCGGTGACTCCCGCTGATGCCTGGATGCCAGAGTCCGTGAGCTGAGCTTCCAGGTAGCGGACCGTGTCGGCAAACTGGGTGAAGATGATGACCTTCTCGCCCTGGTGAGTGTGCGTAAGGAGCCTGAACAACGAACTCAGCTTCTCGTCCTTTTTCGGGTCCCATTCTCCCGCTTCATGGAGAATGCCCATCAGGGCCGTTGCGTCCTTCTCCATGTCCTTGCCCAGGGACTTTACGAAAAGGCCCGGCCTCAGCCATTTGAAGCGGCTCCCGTACTGTTTGTCGTACTCCTCATAGACCTCTGCCGCCCGTGCCTTGAACTCGGCCTCGGTGCGGAGGCAGGTATGATTGTTGATGCTGTCGCCATTGTCGTCATCATCATCGAACAGGGTCCCCACCATCTGGTCCGAGTCCTGGTCGGTGATACGGGTGTCCAGCATGGCGGCATCCTGGGTCCCGAGGGGCAGAGGAAGGTTGTTCTCTATGGCGTGCAGGAAGATGTAGTTCCGGAGTATGTGGCGCTCTACTGACTGGAGGAAGGCGGAGCCGCTGCTCTCCAGGCGTTTGAACAGATTGGTCCTGCAAAATCCCATGAGACGCTTCCCTGCTCTGCCCAAATCGGCGAGTTGCTTGGCTTCGGTTTGGTTCGGTGGATTGCGTGGAGTTGATGCAATGTAGTTGCCCAGTCCGTAGCGGGGAAGGTTCAGGGAGTTGATGGTGTCCACCACCTCCTCGGCATAGAGGCGGGCGTATTGGTCATCCGGACTCTTGTCATCAATTGAGAACTTGACCGTCCTGGGCGTTCGCTCGGGGAAGTAGGCCTTCCCTCCGTCCTCATAGGTTATGTACTTACGACCATTGCCCTGGTCGGTCTTGGCGTAGTTGTCCTTGATGAAGCTTCGGGTTCGGCGGACAAGGTATAAACGCATGAGGTCCCGCCAGTCGTCGGCATAGTAACTCTTCTCAAATGCGGCCAGGGAACGAGTGGAACACTGATGACGGCGGATGAATTCGGTCTCGCCAATGTCCCGGAGAAGTTGCTCCGGGCGGATGCCGATGTCCCGCTCTTCTTCAAGGAACAGACGGAGCTGGCTGGAAAGGTCCAGATAGCTCTTGTTATAGGGAGTTGCTGACAGGAGAATTACTCTGCTGTCATTCTCCTTGATGTATTCCTGGATTGCCCGGAAACGCTTGCCCTCCCGGTTACGGAGGTTATGGCTCTCATCTATCAGCACGAGACGGTAGCGGCGCATTTCCGGAAGTCTCTTGATGACCTTGCTTATTGAGATCACCTTGCCCCGGAGCCGGAATCCTTCCCGGTAGTCCTTCCACATGGGGACCAGGTTTTTGGGACAGATGATTAGGGTCTCCAGGCCGAAGTCATCCTCGAAGATTCGAGCCACGGCTGTGGCCATCAAGGTCTTGCCCAGGCCGACAACATCACCTATCAGCACGCCATTGCGCTTGTGAAGATGATGGGCGGCTATCTTGACGGCAGCGACCTGGAACTCGAAGAGCTTGTCTCCAAAGTCCTTCGGGATATTGAACTCGGACAAGCCGGACCTGGCCTCCTGGGAAAGGTGGTAGGCCATCTTGAGATAGACGTGGTATGGGGGAATGAGGTCTTCCCTGGCCCAACTGGTCTCGATGATCTCGGCCAGTTCTTCGGATATGTCCAGGCAGAAGCGGTCTTCCCAGCGGTCCTCGAACCACTTGGCCAGCTTCTGGCAAGCGTCCTGTTCGAGCACATCCACGTTGAGCTCGCCCTGGACCTTCAGCCCGGAGAAGGTCAGGTTGCTACTGCCCAGGAAGCCGACAACCTTGAAATTTGGTTCATTAGGACGAAAGCATAAGTAAAGTTTGGCGTGAAGCGGGTTTCGGAGATAGAGCTTGACTCGGACTTTCTTGGCCCTGATCTGCCTTGCCAGCCTCTGAAGTCCAGCCTCATCCTCGTTGGTTGGAGTCCCGATAAGCAACTGCTGGCGGAACTCCTCGGCCAAGCGTTTCTTGAGGCGCATGGCAGTCTGGTTGTCCATCTCGTCGTCACCGTCTGCCGTGCTGAGGGCTTCCTTTAGTTCATCATGAGGTAGCCTCTGCATCCCGACCAGGAGACGGCAGCAAGAGTCGTCAGTCCCTTGCCAGCTCTCGATGTAGGAGTCCAGAAGCTTCCAGCCACGAAGATTGAAGTATCCGACACAGAAGTCGGCCCGTTTTGAAACTTGCAGGGTATCTTTTAATCCGCGTATCAAATGAAATTCAATATTGTCGTAAATTGTAGGCACTCTTAAAACCTCATTATTTGGATTTGATATTCGAACCTTTCCGAACCCATACGTCAATTTCTTCTTTACGGAATTTCCAAAGGCGGCCAACCTTATGAGCCGGCATGCTCTTGCGAGATATCCACTTATATACCGTGTCCCGCTTTACGCCAAGGTAGGCAGCTATCTCATCCACGGAAAGCCAGCGATCTCCGATGGTGTCGTTCATTCTATTTTCTCCAAGCCATATAGTTGACCACAAGAACTTGTCAACGGTTGACATAGACACAGTTCAAGCAATCTGTCCAATAGATCAGATTAGAACCATCCCAATCATAACAGGAGCACATGCTCTGTCAAGGACGGGAACCTTAGCTTATTATGGCCAGCTAATTATTCTATGAGTCTCGTGCTTAGTAATTCCATTGTCATCGAAGATGTAGAGCCAAGCAAGTGATTGGCTGCTCCCTTCGAAGTCTAGAAAAGAGGCAAGTACTCGCTTGTAAGCACCATGGCATCCAAGCCGAAACCCCTCCAACCGATCAATCGCCGGTAGCCTCACTTCCGGATCGTCGAAGGTCAGAAGTTCCCCCGACACGCGGGCCCAGTCGCCCGTGGGCGGGTCTTTGGGGAGGAGATGGGGGTGCTGATCAGAGAAGCGCTCCTGGGTGGCCACGTCGGCCAGGGGATCGGAGGTGCCGTGGGCGAGGATGTGCTCGGGGGGAACTTCGAGGATGGGGATACCGGAGGGGAACTGGTAGAGGCGGCCGATGATGGTGATTGGCTCAATCGAAAGGACTCCTCGACAGAATCGGTCATGATTTGCCCGCCCTTTTCGCAGGGTACCGTAAGTGGCCAGGCGGAGCAGTCCCTTTGTGTTCTCCTTCAGGGGATCATGATGGTTCATTGGGGGTACTTCCCGGTTCATTGTACTCCTCCCGTCGTTACTTTCATGGACCTTGCCTGGGCCTGGAACGTGAAGCCTTCCCTCGAGTACCCAGAGACATCCTCGAACCTGAACACAACCAGGCTCATGGGAGGCAATGGAACCTCGCGCCAACCCCGTTCACCTTCCAGCACCGAATCCAGAAAACCCTTTTCAGAAGCGTAAAGTACGGCCCGGTGGCGCTTGTTGAAGCATAAGCTGAGGGGTTTATTGCCTTTCAGGACCAGGACGGTACCAGGAAGGCTTCGAGAGCTCATTATCGCGGTAAGCTGCCCGCGACAGTGTGAGAGCTGGCGCTTGAACCCGTCGAGATCAAGCTGCCCGTTCCTGAAAGCCCTGTTGGCCAGGCGAAAGATGATCTCGCTGTCCACTTCCGCGTAACGCCTCAGTTTGAACTTGTTAAACAGGTAATTGGCGTTGTAGATGGTCCCATTGTGCGTCCCTATGATCTCTCCAGCGCGGATGGGATGGTTATTGAGGTTATTGCGTTTGTCGCCGCGCGTGCGCCTGCGGGTGTGGCCGAGCAGCACGGTGGTCTTGTTGTCGATCTCGGAGATGACGTCAAAGTAAGCCTTGTCGGCGATGAAGATTTCGGCGGGCAGGGGCCGCTTGAATATTTTGTATTCTCCACTCAGCTTCAGCCAGGCGATGCCGGTGGCGTGGGCGCCGCGTTTCTCGCTGAGGGCGAGCAGGCGCGTGAAGAGCCAGGCGAGGCGCCTGCGCTCCTCGGCTCGCCTTTGTTTCTTGCCGAAGATGATCCCGACCTGGCCGCACATCAGGACTTCCCCCCTTCCACTCGGAAGCCCCGGAACAGGCCCTCGGAGTACCTCGCGCGGTTGGCCTCGATCCACTTGGCGGTCTCGGGGAACCCGAACTTGCGGGCAAGTTCGACCACCATGGGCCGGTCGAGCATGTGGGTCACTCCAGAGCGCCGGACCACATCGAGTCCTTCCAGGACCACTCGCGGCAAGGTGATCGGGCCGCTTTTCTCGTCGTCCACGAACTCGGCGAATCCCGCACTTTCCAGTTCGGTGATAAAGGACTCGGCCATTTCCTCGAGGGACACTCCCTTAATCTCCAGGTCCTGGCCCGAGAAGCTTCGGATATTGTCGGTGACCATCTTGAGATACTGTTCGAGGTCTACGCCGATAAGCGAGGCCGCGTTCATGGCGTGAACGATGTCCAGTTCGGTCTTGCCCTCGAACACCTGGCCATCTCCATCGAGCGGCTCTCCACTTAGTGTCGTGTTCCTTATCAAAATCTTCATTGCGCTCCTCCTTCGACTCTGCTTTGCTCAACCGCTACTGTCTCAGTGGCCTCGTTCCTGGGCCTCGCCTTCTTAAAGGCCGAGTCGCCGGGAAGTCCGGCCAGCAGGTGTTTACGCGCGGTCTTGAACTCGTCGCCGATGAGACCGAGGTGGAGCAGGAAGACCCGGAAGTCGTATCGCGCGCTCTCGGCGTTGAAGGTCCTTTTCCGGCTGGAGGCGGCGCGTCCGTTCAGGGCCTTAGCCGCTATGGCCAGGCAAAGCTGGATGTAGGCCTTGACCTTTCCCGCGTGGAGCGTCCCCTCGAACCAGCGGAACTCGATGGTCCCCCGGTACCAGACATTGTGCAGGTTCACGCCGTGATAGCGGCTGCTGTCGAAGTGGGATGGCTGTCGGTTGTGGTACCCGTACCAGATCTGGTTCAACTGGTCCTTGGTCCTGGGGCGGCTCTTCTCGATCTTCTTGATCAGGTCTTCGCTCATCGGCTTGGTGTACCGGTTAAGCCTGTGGGTGGCGACGCCCAGCGCGGTGAGGATAAGCGCCTCCTGCTTGTAGATGATCTTGGCCAGATTCCCGAGGGTGCGTCCGTCAAAGGGCGCGGCGTTCACGTGAATATGGATGCCGCATTTCTCGTCGATCTTGGCCCCGCACTTACGGACCGCCCTGATGACCTCCTGCAGGGTCGGGATGTCCTCGTATGAGAGGACCGGGCTTACGACCTCGGCCCGCAGGCTGAAGGGCACGTTGATGAGCGAGCCGTCCGCCACCACCTTCCAGACGCGGCCCTGGCTGTCCTTCACCTCCCAGGGATCGAAGCTACCCGGGCTGCCCACGTAAGTGACTTCGCCGCCCACCGCCAACTGGATGGCCCGAGCCACCCTTTCCCGTGTTCTTTTAACCGTCTCGATCTCGACTCCAAAGTTTAATTCCCGTAGGTCCATGATTCCTCCTTGCTTTCCGTAAGTCGTTGTTCCGTAACCGTTTTTAGTGCTTTGCATGACTCACATGAACGCTTCTTTCATCTTGGAAAGCAAGTCATTTCTGAAGTAAGTTCGGTCTGGATCCACGGGTTTTTCGGGCGCATGTACATGGCGAAAATACTCGCCAATTAACGACGGGTTGCGGCCCGGCCAGGAATCGGGGGCATGGCCAGGGACACCATGAAAGAACACCGGCCCGATTTACTTCCACTCGGCTCCGGTGAATTTCTGCCATGCACCGCCGTCGGGGAGGTCGGTGTTGAACCACTCGTCGCCCAGGGCGGGCGTGGGGATGGCGGCGTCGCGCTCGGCGGTGGCGCCCTGGCCGCGCAGGACCTTGGCCTGGGGACTCAATCCCTGCCCGAGTCGGCTAGGCGCGAGGAGGTCGGTCCAATCCAGCCTCTGGGCCCGGAGGCGGGCGACGAAGGTCTCGTAGTCCGATCCGCTACGGCCGGCGCGGTACAGGAGGAACGATCCGTCCTCGTCCTGGACCAGGCTTGGCGTGTAGCATCTTTGCAGGAAAGGACCCATCCCGGCCTGGAACACGGGGTTGAAATGAGCTTTGGTCCAATGTATACGGTCCCAGGACCAGGCGTAGCCGATCCCTTTGTTGCCGCCGCCTCCGCCCGAGTAGAGCATCCACCATCTTCCGTCCTCGAGCCTTTCCACGTGACAGGCTGAAATATAACCGTTGGCGCCTTCCCAGGATTGAGGATCGATCAGGCCGGAGAGGATGGGAGCATCGCCATATAGATTCCAGTTGATCGCGTCATCGGAGTAGCCTAGACCGAGGCAGTCGTTTCCTCCGGTGCTGGCGATAAAGTACATGGCGTAGCGCCAGGTAAATGGCTTCCCTGGGATCGACGTCGGCTCCGGGTTGTACCAGAGGAAGGAGGGACCGTAGTGGCCTCGGTTCCAAACGGGTTCACTTCCCTCGGTCACCAGATCGCCGGAGCACGAGAGGTCATCATAAAAAGCCGATGGATCGTCCAGCGGATTGCAGACGGCGGCGCGAAGCCCGGCCATGTTGTAGGGCTGATTGGCCACGTCCGGGTCCCAATAGAGGGCGCGTAGTCTCTCGGGCGTCTCGAGAACGCAGACGACGTGGTAGCCGTTCGCGGCGAGGCCGGAGACCTTTTTCTCGGCGTCCCATGCCATGCCGTCATCCGAGAAAGCGATACTCATCCCGGCTCCGTCGCCGTAATAAGCGACGAAGTCTCTCATGGCGGAGCCGTCGTTGAATCCGCCCGCCGAGCGAAGGACTCGAACGTAATAAGCCCGGCTCGATGAGATCGGCAGCGCCTTGGGATAGTAGTGCTTGAAAATAACCGGCGGCGGGCCGGTGGGAGCGGCCGCGCCCGAAGGCGCCTCGATAAGGCCCAGGCCGATGGCTCGCGCGAGGTCCGGCGTGACGGAGGGAACTATAAGTGACTCGCCCGGCCGGAGGACTCCCGGTATACCGGTCAGCTCGAGCACGGCGTCGGTAACGCTTTTGATGGTAATCATGACTCTATCCCTTCGGCGTGGGATATTCCCAGTTCCATGATTTTTCGGTTGAGTTCGCTCGCCTGGCGCTCTTCTCGTCCAATGCGGTCCAGGAGATCGTCGAACCGCGACGCCTCCTCGAGAGGAAGTCCGAAGGCCTCCTCGATTCTTTTTACTCGCTTATGAAGCTCCTCGATCAGGCCGAGCGCGTGGTCCCTTATCACTCCGTCCCGCTTCTCCTGGGGCGTTGGAATGAACTCGGTCATGCCTCCGTCTTTTCTTACGATCACGTCTATCCTCCTAGCTCAGGGTCGCGCCCAGGGAGTGAACGCGCGGATAGACCAGGTTGTTGCCGGTCATCTCGGCCTTGTAGCGCACTTTCCTCGCGGTGGGATCGGTGAACGACCTGGTCAGGATATACTCGGTCCACTCGTGGTCGATCTTCCTGGTCGAGTCGATGGACATGGCCTCCCAGGTATCGCCGCCGTCGTTGGAGGCGAACCAGTTGACGTTGGTCCCGCTGGGTATATTCATTTGCGCGTAGACCTTGGTGGACTCGACCCCCTGGGTAAGCTCGTTTTCCCTGGTGACGTAGGCCCCGGCCACGTTGTTTAAGTACCCCACCAGGTTCACGTCCTTATAGTTGAGGGCGGGCGAATCGTTCGCAAGGTCGCTGGTGAAGATGGCCCGGACGAGCACCTGGCCCGCTATGTTGGGCAAGTCCTCCTCATCTGCCGGCACGATGGCGTCCCAGGTGGCCCCGCCGTCGGTCGAGTATTCCCAGACGATCCCGGCCCCCTCGGGGATGGCCGAGTACTCGTCGAGGTTGATCTCGCTGAACTGGACCCCGGTGATGGGCTGAAAGCGGACCTCGCCGGCGGGATTGAAGTCGTATCCGTAGATTTTCATGCTCAGGTCCGAGCCGTTGAGGGGCGTCCAGGTCTCGGCGTTCGAGGATTCGAGGAGCACTCCCACCGGGTAGGCCTGCCGGGTAATAACGCCGTTTTGTCCCATCTGGCCCAGGGTGGCCACGCGGACCTTGTAATTGGTACCGTTGGTGAGAATCACCATCGCGTAGCCGGCGTCGGCCTCGGCGTAAAAGGGATCGTCGAACTCGATTTTGGTCTCGGCGTTCAAGGTTATCTCGGCGGGGGAGACGACCTTCTCGGCCAGGACCACCTCGTTGGGCAGTCCGGTGGTAACCCCTCGAATCTGGATGGTGACCGGGATGGCCGCTTCCTTTTGCGTGAAATACACTCCCACGGCGGAGATGACTCGGTTTTGGGCAAAGCTGAAGGTCTGGGCCAGGGGATCGCGGCGCCTGGTCCTCACCCGCCGGCGCCACACGGTCCGGACCACGGGAACGCGTATAACGCGGGGTGGAGCGGGTTCGACCGTGACCTGCCGCCGCACGATGGCGCGGTCGACCACCACCCGCTCGATTCGGGTGATCTCCAATGGGTCGTTCACCTGGAGGTTGGCCTGGGCCGAATAAGTCCCGTCCGTCATCTCGACCACGCGGTCCCCGTTTCTGGCCTCCGAGGGGATGGTGAAGGAGGCGATCACGCGCCCGACCGAGTCGGCTGTCAGGCCGGACGCTGCCACCTGGCCGTCGCAGCGAAGAATGACGTTTGCGGCGCTGGGCGTGAAATTCGATCCTATCGCGGCGATTCCGGTCTGACCTCGTCTTCCCATGTTCGGCGTGATCTCGAGCGCGGCCTCGGGCTTATCGAACACGGCGTAGGGGTTGACGTTTTTTTCCTCGGACCAGTCGGGCTGTTCCACCAGCGTCGTCTCGAGGCCCGGCAGGAAGGCCAGGCTGCCCCTGAACATGGCGTCGCTCGAGGCCTCGTCAACGACCAGCGGGTTGGGCGTGGCGTCGCGGTCCGGTCCCACGAACCTCCTTATCTCGTCGATGCGGGCGCTCCACTCGTCATGGAAAAGGTCCGACTGGGCGTCATTGGAGAAGTCGTCGGAGTAGATGCCCTTCTTGGTCTGGGCGTCCCGGTTCTGGAGTTCGTTGTTCATCTGGAACTGGGCGTCGTTGTATTTCAGGTCTTCCACGTCCTGGATGATCTCGTGAATGCGGTCCATGGTGACGCGGGTAAGGCCGAAGTTCCTGACCGTCATCTCGACCGAGTTGGGCGGGCATTCGACGCTGCAAAGACCGAGGGTCCCCTCCGGCGCGATGGGCAGCTTGGGAGAGTCGGCGGGCGATCCCTCGAGCCTTTTGATCTCGCCGGTGGTCGCGTAGATAATGTCCTTCCTGCCCAGGTAATAGTCGTAATCGACGCTGCAGTTGGACCCGTCCACCGGCTCGTCGCCAATGGCCGCCCTCCCGAAATTAATGACGCTAAGGTTGTCAAGCTCGATCTCGACGGGCGACATGGCGAGGGCGCTGGTGTTGGTCTCGGGAGGATTGCCTCCCGCGATCACGTCCACGCCGTCGTCGATGTATGAGGTTTCACCGCTTCCCACCTGTTTTAGAAGCTGGAAGTCGGTCCTGACCGCGTTCTGAGTTCCCCGATACACCTTGTAACCCGTGGCTCCATTGACCGGAAGCCAGCTGATCCGGTTGATCTCACCGGCGAGAGTGGCCCTGGAGACAACTTCCTCGGCGCTATACTCGGTCTCGCCCGAGGCGTCGGTTACGGTGACGAGATAGAAGTATTCCTCCGCCGATGGATGTCCGGATTGGCCGAACCAGCCGCCGTCAACGTAGTCATCTCCCTTTGCCATTTGTTTGACGTAGGTCCAGCGAACGGTGTAGGTGGTCCCTATGGCCGGCTCGCTTCCCGTGCCCAGCCAGTCCACGAAATTGCCCGACTGTTGCCAGTCCACTCCCTCGGCGAACACGGTCGCGCCCTGGCTCACCTCGAGGATATCCACCACCGGGTTGGGGACCAGGAGGTCCTCGCCGCCCCCCACCGAGCCGCGCGTGACGTTCGAGACGATCTCGACGATGGCCTCGACCTGGGTGGTTTCCTTGAGGGGGGTCGAGTTCAGGGCATAGCGCCGCTGGCTCACGTTGTAGGTTTTTTGCTCGCCTCGGACCGACTTCGTGGCCTCGGACTTGGGGACCAGGAGGGTGGCGGGAAGGTCGCGCTGCAAACGATAACCCCGGATATAAGCGCGCCCCGCGTTGGTGATGACCTCGACCTCCTGGCCGTCGTTGTCCCCGATAAAGCTGTCCAGCCCCTTGACCAGGTAGCTTCCCGCCTGGTCGAAGGTCCGCTCGGCCAGGTTCTGGAGGAGCGAGTTAAGCCCCTCGGCGGCGGCGAAGGCCAGTTGGTTCTCGGTGATGGAGGACACGGTGATGCGGCTTCCGGGCAAGGTCCCCAGAAGGTCCTGGAGATAGATGTTGGATTTCTCCCGGACCGTGGCCGTTACCTCGTCCAAATCCCGGTCGAACTTGTAGATGGCCACGACCTTGCGCTCGGTCACGTTGTTGGGCAGGCTCTCGCCGGAGGCGTCGTGGTCCTTGAGGGTCAGCACCCACTTCTCGCGCTCGGCGGTCGGCTCGCCCGTGGCGGGATTGATGAGGGTCGCGTCCTGGTTGTAGCCGTAGTTGTACTTCAGAAGCTCGACGTAAACGTAATCCACGCCCGAGGTCTTGGCGGGATCGAAGGTGAGCGCGGCCCCGGGCACGGCTTCGAGATGGCCGTCAATATAAAGGACGCCGGTGCCCACGGTGAGAACATTGTCATCCTTGCTGACCTCGAGGCCGGTTATGACCGCTCCTTCCTTGAAGAGCATGTCGGCCAGCTTCTTGCGCTCAAGGTTGATGACGTCCTGTTGCTCGTTGAGCTCCGAGTCGAGCAGGTCCCGGTCCTGGTGGTAACGCACCCGTTTGTAGTTCTTGGCCGGGTCGAAAGTTTCGCGTGAAATGGACATGGCAATTCCTCCTTAGATCTTGATTACTCCGACAAGCTCGACCCGCGTGTCGGAGGTTTTGTTGAAGTCGGAGATGTTCTTCACTTCGTACAGATAGCCGGGGACCAGCACCTCGCCGGTCGGGTTTATATCCTCGTGGTAGACGCCGTTCGCGGCGTAGTCCGAACCCAGGCCGTCGATGTATTCCACGTTGCCGCCGAAAAAGCCGTACTCCTTGATGGTGACCCCGTTGGCCTCGTTCTCCTCGAAGCGGAAGAAGACCCCGATGGTCTGGGTTTCTTCCGACGTCTCGATGTAATGGATGCCGTTTACGATGAGCGTCCCGCTCGGGTCTTCCTTAAGGAAAGTCCGCTTATAATACTTCTTGCGGGCCCGCTCGTTCTTGAGCGCTGTCTGCTCGACGTCCGGCGAGGGTGGATTGATCGGATCGTCAAAGGTCGCGTCCCCGTCGCCGATGGCGCAATGGGTCAGTCCCTCGATAGGGTCTCCCATGAGCAGCCTGGCGGTCAGGATGCGACCGGTTTTTACGATTAGTCCTAATGACACGATGTACCTCCTTTTCTAGTTCAATACCTGGTGCTCGGACCAGGCTTCCATGGGCGGCTCCAGGTATGCATGCTCGTCTTTCTGCCTGAATCTCCAATGGAGCGATTTTTCCAAAACGCGGAACCCGGAGTTGTTCAGGGGCATAAGTCCCAGGCGCATGGGCCTGGTCCTGTCCACGGACAAGCGCAGACCCGCGTGATTTATCCTTCGGTTGTTCAAAACGAGCGTCTCCACTCTTCGTCGGCGCGGATATCCCGTATCCACCTTCAACTCGAACGAGGCCCTTGCCTCGGTAACGTAAGCGTCGGTAAGCTCACCAAGGTTGAGGGCCTGGTTGTTGAGATTGAATCCGGGCCTTCGGGCCCTCCAGCGGTCGACCACGTCATAGGCCTCCCGGACCTCGGACCATAGCGCTCCCGCGAAAGCGATCAGGAAGGCGTGTCTTCCAACTGACGCGCCGGAGACCTTGTCCATACCGCCAAGCGGGGAATGGTTCACTCTGAACCAATGTGACAAACGGGACCGCTTGCCATACTGATGGACTCGCCCATCGGCTATAATTACGGCTGGAGATATGCTCGACTCGGAGAGCATGTCCTTTTGCCTGAATTTGATTCTGCAGGGAACGCCCGATTGGTTCAGTCGCGAGCGGTTCAGATTTTCTCCGGCAAAACGAATGTATGGAACTCCAGTTTCAATCTCGCGGCGAGTGTCCACGTCACAACAGATGGCGAGTTTGCGTTCGCTCACCCACAGGTTGGGGAACTTTTCAGTGTTCAGAGGAACGCTGTTCAATCGGAATCGTTGGTCCCTGGCATGCCAGCGCGAGATGCAGGTGCCGGCCCGCTCGACGTCCTGGAGGAGCGTGGTCCCGCTCGTGATCTGCCACCAGCCCCAGGTCTTGTTCTTGCGGGTGAGATGATAGTCGGTGTTCAAGGAATTGTGATTGACCACAAAGGTCTCGTGAAGATGTCCCAGACAGACTCGCTGGGCCACCTTCTTGATGAAGGCCTCGAAGTCGGTTTCCATTGACAGCACCGAGTAAAGCCATTGCAGGAAAAACACCCTGGTCCCGGCCGGGTGATGAGGCTCGAGCGCGTCGCGGATGTCCTGGATGACGTTGTCTTGCTCTATCCGATAGACGCCCAGGCTGTAGATGAGGCCGGGAAGGCGGGCGTGATTCATCACTGAGCGGCGGTTGAGCCGCAGTGCCTGGCGGAAGGTTTCCTCTATGTTGCCTTCCCATCCGATATCGGTGAGCGATCTCCTGATCGCGGGGATGGTTCCCTTCCTGCGATAGAACTCGACGGCTTCACGGATTGCCCGGCGCTGAGTCGCCGAGTCCCTGGTCGGGTCGAAAGACCATCCCACGATTCGGGCCAGGTATGGCAGGAACCTCTCATCGCATTGTTCGACGTCGAACAACTCCGGGAATCGATCGATAAGCTCCTTGATCTCGTCCAGGGTGACCGACGGCACGGTGAGAAAAGTTTGCAGGTCTCCGCTCTCGTCCTCTCGCTCGTACAAAGGAGGCAGGAGTTCGATGAGCTTTTTATCAAAGTAGGTGCCCATCAGCTTGCCCTCTTCATATCGAGGATGACCTCGCCCAGGGTGGGGATTTCACCGGCGTTGATCCGGATATCGTCAAGGGGCGTGAACACGCGCGCGTGACTCACTCCCCGCGCGCCGTCCATGGCGGCCACAAGGTCGGAGAAGTGAATATCCTGGCCAAAACCTACCCGGTCGAAAGCCAGGTGTTCCGACAGCGCGTCCTCGATCCGGCTTCGCGCGAGGTCGAGGTCTTCTCCCGCGTAAACATATACCTCGGCGTCGATGTTCACCGGCACATAAACCGGATCGAAGAGTCTGATCTCGATGGTGATGACTTTGCGGGATTCGAGATATGAAAGCAGTTCGTCCTTAAGCAGTGAAGAAGGGAGACCGCCGCCGTCCGGAGCGACCGCGATGTTGACGTTGTAATAACGTATGTTCGAACAGTCATTCGTATCCAGGACCTGCGCCTTGGCGACTCCCGGATACCCTTCGGCGAGTGCCGTGTAGTCGTCCTTGGTCACCGCCTTCCAGAGTGAGCGCACTTCCGCCGGTGCCTGTCTCCTTGCGTGGGCGATGGTCTCTCGGTCGGCCCCTCCGGTGGAGGGAGTGGAGTTGATGACGGAGAGGGCCACCTGGATGCCGTTCAAATAGACGGGCGTCATCACTTCCGTAACCAGCCCCCTGCCGATGTTTCCGGAAGCTCCCTGGGTTTCCAGATACTCGACTTCGATCAGTTCGCCCGAAGGAGGAACGGCGCCCCGACTGCCGTCTCCAAAAGCGATGCTGGAAACATCCAGGCCGTCGGTCTCGGTGAGAAAATCCTTCGAGTCCGCGTCGCTTTCCTGGAAATGCGGCGCCTCGGTCCAATCTTCGTTCTGGACGCTGACCTTAACGGAACCTTGCGCCACGTTCCGATTGGCGAGAACGAACCGCTGCCATGGCTGGCCCGTGCCGGTGAAGTTCTCCGACCTGGTCTTTCCCTGGCGGGCGCTGACCTCGACTTCTCTTTGACCCCGGGCAATCGTGGCGTCAAAAACGGTTTCGAACTCCACGTCTCCGTCATCGAGCCGCGCCCGGCAAAGGCAACCGGCGGGGATCATCAGGTCGTCATTCAGGGGAGCGGAGATTGTAAATCGCAGCAGGGTCGATGCCGCCACCGGAGTATCCAGCCGGTAGCTGATCAGCTTGCACAGGTTGATCACGTTCTGCCGCTGGCGAGCGGTGGGGAGGAAGGCCTCGGCTGCCTGGGCGTCGAGATAGTAGGAGAGCATGTCTCCAACACCGCAGAAAAGCTCGAGCAGCACCACTCCCAGGTCGGACTTGTTGAAGTCGGTCCATCGGTCGGTAAGTTGAGGAATGCGTGCGACGAGTTCCCGCCTGATGGACTCATAGTCTTTGTTGCTGTATGAGATTGACGCCCGGCCCATTTTCAAGCTCCCGCCGCCGTGCGAACCAGGTTGTCCGATGGAGCGAGGCGTGGTTCGCGATGGAATGGATAAACCAGGTTTCCTTCAACCTGGCTCTGGATGACGCGATAGGAGATGCGGACCAGGAGCAGGTTCCGGTCTTTGTTTACATCCGAATCATCGAACGAGACCTCGGTGATCACCACGCGCTTTTCCCAGCGCTTGATCGCGTCGATCACATAATGGCGCACCAGGCCCTTCAGTACTTCATCGTTCGGTTCGAACACCAGGTCACGAAGTCTCGATCCGAACTCGGGCAACATGAACCGCTCGCCCGGGCGCGTGCCGAGTATCTGGAGGATGCTCTCGTGGATGTGGGCATGCTCCGCCGAGGTGGTGGCGGAGACCTCCGCGCCGCCGCTTCTTTGTTTGAAGCGAAAGGGAAACTTCAGCCCTTGGCCAAGGAAGTCTAGAGCCATCACTCGCGCTCCTCACAGATTTTCTCGGGGGAGTCGGGCCCTTCGGAGGATTGATCGCCATCCTCGTCCGGGAAACGTATGACCAGGTCCAGTCCATTCGAGAGGGCCGCGTGGATAGTTCCATCGGCTTCGATGACGCCCTGGTGATTGCTTTCCAGGGAGATGAACGCCCTGGCCCCGCCCGGGACGGTCCTCGCGCTGACCTCTTCGCCAAGGCCCTCGATCCTGGAGGCGCTCAGGACCACCACCGTGCCAAGGGGATTGATAACCATGGCCAGTCGGTCGGGATGAGAAACTTCGAGCCGGATGCCTCCGGGCAGATTGAGGGAAAAGCGTCCATTAGCCACCTGGACCGGCTCGATATCGAGGGGCAGACCCTCGATGCCGGCGACCTCATGAGTAGCCAGGATCGCCTCCTGGACCAGCGTAAACTCGCGGCCGTCGGGAAGCGCGACCACGCCGCCTAGCGCCGGCTCGAGCTTGGCCGCGTAGCCGTCCTCCATCACGGCGAAGATGATTCCATCTGGATTCGCTCGAAGGAATACGCCATCGGGGAGAGTGAACAGCCTTCCGCCGTCCGGAAGATCGCGCGCGTCCGTTCCTGAAGGCATGTCCGCGAAGGGGTAATAATCCGGCTGCTCCAGGTCCTGGAAGTATTGACTGGCGCTCTGGGCGTGGGTATCGAGAATGGCCTGGGCCTCGGCCTGAAGCGCGCCGGACGCGGCCAGGCTTTGTCCGAGCAAATCCTTGATCTCGCCCAGTTGGTCTCGAATCTGGGGAAGATACGGCTCGGCCGCCACGCCGGGCGTCCAATCTTCCCCCTCGCCCTCATCGCCGGGTCCCTCGATTGCCTCGACTCCCAGCCCGGCGGCCAGGATATTAATCAGCGCCATCAGCTCGAAATGGGCCTCGGCCGAGCTTGTCCTCTCCACGAGCGGTCCGTCTCCGTAGGGCATGGCTTATTCTCCCGTTATGGGAATCATCTCGAGGTTGGAAACGAACCAGCCGTCGAACTTCTGGAACCCCTCGTCGAGCGTGTCCCAGACAAAGCGCAGGGTGACGCTCCGTCCGGTGAAAGCCGAGAGGTCGATATGCTCGACGCGGCGGGGAATAAGGTACGGCTCGAGCGGCTCTCCGCCCGAGCCCTCGTCGGGATTGAATTGCTTGATATAATCGTTGCCCACGTAAAACTCCAATAAGTCGTAGGTGGCGGGGGCCGAGCTTTCGATTTCACCCCACACGTCGAAGACCAGCAGGTAGTCCTTATCCAGAAAAACCGGGCGCGAGAGTTCTCCACTGACCCGGACGTTGCTTCCATACTCGTCGTACCAGTCGGAGAAATAATAAAAATGCCAGGTCTCTTCACCGAGCCGCTCGACGTAGCCCGAGGCGGTCCATCCTTCTTCGCCGCCGTCCTGGTCGGGCGTGAAAATCTCCACCTGAACGTAGCGACGAGAAGCGGCCATTCCCTCCCTCATGGACTCGACCGTGACGACCGCCGCCCCGGGATTGAGGCCATACTCGAGCGAGCCGTCGATCACTTGGGCGACCATCCGATCGCTGGACTCGAAATACAACTCGCCGCCCGGATCGCCAAGTATGGACAGGGGCAACGACCTGGCCGAGTCGCCCCCGCCAAAGGGCGTCCGGACAAGATCGGGCTTCACGTCCCAATAAGGAGCGAGGGCGCTAAAATTCATCGGGGTTTTCCTCCTCCCACTCGCCTCCGCCGTAGTCGATTATCTCGACCTGGACGTACCTGACGCTCGTCTCGTCCCACGAGTCGTAGGCCATGACCACCGTCGAGCCCGCTTGCCAACCCGGCCATAAGAGGCCGTCCTCGTCCACGGAAGCCACGCTTTGGTCCTGACTCTCGAAGAAGACTTGTCCCCTCGGGTATCCCCTGACCGATAGGGGAATGGGAGGGGCCTCCGCCTTGAGGCTCAGCTTGATGGACCTGGGGAAAACGTCCCAGTAATGGGTGTATCCCTCGGGGAAAATTCCCATGCCCCCTCCTCAACCGTCCTCGGAGTCCGGACCGCCGGTCACGATCATGGCCCCGCAGCCGGCAAAGTCGCCCACCCGAGCGTCGGGGCGGCCCTCGGTCAAGGAATCCGGGCTCCCGGTGACGATGGGAGTCACGCCGTGGAAGGGAATCGGGCATGAATGAAAGTCGCCCATCCTCGCCGCCGGTTTCCCGTTGATCGTCGTCCTCATGGCGCCGGTTACGATCACGCCGCCGTGGCTGGTCATGTCGCCCATTCTGGCCTTGGGTCTGGACATTCAATTCCCCAGGTAAAGGCGGATCAGAAAACCAAGTATGCCGCCCAGCGCCCCGGAAAGCGCCAGGGCCAGGCCGATCACTTTCCACATGGTCTCCGTGCCCATCTTGCGGCTGAGACCGGCGTAAAGGTCCTTGATGTCGTCCGCGTGGCGGCAAAGCTCCTCCCGAATGCCCCGGGCGATCAACTCGACGTTTTCCTTGTCCGACTTCTTCTCGATCTCGCGCTCGATCTTCTCCAGCCGCGCCTGGATATCGCGGCGATGGTCCTCGAGGATGCTCCTGAACTCGGCCCGCCAGGACTCGAAGGTCCGGGCCAGAAGGCGCTCGCTTTTTTCCAGTTCCTGAGACCCGTTTTCCTTTTCCATTACCGATCTCCTAATTGATAATCGTCTTGTTCGCCGCCTTGATTACGATATTGCCCGAGACGCCGTCCATAATGATCGCGCTTCCGGCCTTGTCGGACAGGCGTATCTTCTCGGAGCCGGCGGTCGAGTCGATCAGAATCTCCTGCGTCCCCCCAAGCCCCCAGACGTGGATTTTTTCCTTGCCCTTGGTGGTGTCCAGAAGTATCTTCTGCCAGCGGCTTCGGCTCTTGTCGCACGACTGAAGGTGAATCTTCTCCTTGTCCTTCCAGGCCTCGAGGCGAAGGTACTGCCGGCAAAGGTCCGTAATCTCGATCCTGGCCTTCTTGTCCTTGACGTCCGAGTCTATGTTCAGTTGGTCGCCTCGCTCCGCGTCCTTCGTCTTCCGGGGCTTGGAGTTACCAGATTGAACGTCCCGCTTGACCTTGCAGTCCATATGGATGATCTGTCCGGTCCGGTCGATGATCTTGAAAAACTCCTCCTCGTCCCGGTCGTCCATCACGATGGTGTGGCCCGTCTCGGTCTTCATGAGCACCTTGCGCCGGGGACAGTAGTAGGGAGGATGCTGGTGGTACTTCTTGTGCTCGAGGTCGTCCGGGGTCTTGGCCTGATGCTCGAGCTTGTCCTCGCAGTCCAGGCAGGTCGGCTCGTTGCACAGGCGCTTGGCCTCCTCGGGCTGCTCGCCGGGGTCGCTCCTGGCCAGCCACGCTCCGGTCCAGATGGGACGACCCACGTCGCCGCCCTCGAACTCGGCCCAGACCGAGGCCCCCTCCTCGGGCACGAGGAACATGCCCGCGTCCTCGTTCCCGCCGTAGGGGAAACACGGCCAGGCCCACTCCGACCAGTTGTCCGGACCCGAGCCGAGCACGGCTGGAATCTCCAGCCGCGCCCGGCCCAGGCGTTCAGGGTCGTTGTTGTCGCGCACGAAGGCGCGGTACTTGCCGAACCAGCGGTTCTTGTACCTCTCCTCGTGTTGGCGGTCCTGGGTCTCGATCAAGGCCGGTCCCTCCCCTCCTTTTCACGCCAGGATGGACTTGGCCACGCGGCTCGCCAGGGCCTCGGGGGTCTTCTTGGGGTCGGCTTTGGACACCGCGTGATGGATCGCGTCCTTGGCCGCCGGGGTCAGGTTGCCCTCCTGGTCGGTCACGCCCGTTTTGACCTCCAGGGCGCCCACCTTCTCGACCGCGTTGACCACCGCGTCCAGGGCGTCGGACTTGGCCTTGCCCCAGGAAGAGAGCTTCAAGATGGTCAAGGCCGCGGTAAGCAGCGTCCCTAAAAGGTCCGCGTTCTGAATGATGAGCTGGATAATCCCCTCGAACTGTCCCATGTTAATCGCCTCCCTCGCTTTTCATCGCCTCCGAGACCGAAACCGAGCGGCCGTGAAGCTTGGCCCACCTGGCCTTGTGCCCGCGAACGTCCACGTGGACGAACCCATGGCCCGGATATAAGCCCATGCCGCCGTTCGAAAAGGCCTCGACCTTCTCCGCCAGGCGATAGGTCTCGAAGGGCGTTAGCCCCTTGATCACAATGTCCGCCGCCTTGCCCAGCATGTGCTGGCTGCGCTTGGCCCCGCCCACGGCCGCGTTGTGCTTGGGGCATCGATACCCGCTGATCACCGTTATCGGGGCCCCGGCCAGGTCGCGAAGCTTCTGCAGGGCCGCTATAAGGCCGGGATCGACCTTGGCCTCGCCGCAGCACCTGCACCCAAACTCCGAGCGCGAAAAGTTCTCGCTCAAATCTCCCATTGAATTCCTCCTTTCAGGTTGTCCGCTCGCCGGTATTGGCGTCGATTGTTACCAGGGAAGGCGGCTCCTCCTCCGGCGACGGGGGAGCCTCGCGATGGTTTTGCCTTCCCAGGGACTCCTCCGACCTTGCGCCCGCGCCCCTCCCCAGCGCGTTCTTCACAAGTTTCAACTCGCAGCCGTAGCCGCTCGAGTCGATGACGTGGCGGGCGCCATGGCAGTAGTAAACGCCCGAGAACTTCTGGCCCACGCCCCTGATCTCGATATTGCGCTTGGCCCGAAGCGATGGGACGCCCATGGTCGCGGCCGAGGCCTCCACCTGTCTTAGCTCCGCCTCCTTGAATTTCCCCTCGGCCAGGTCCTGGGCCGGCTCCTGCAGAGGCTCCTCGTGGAACCCCTCGGAGCGCTCAAAGCTCGGGACCACCCGGCCGGTCTCCTCCTCCTTGTAACTAGCCTCGCCCGTGTTCCCGTCCACCAGGTAGGTGCGTTTGCCCAGCGACGTCCGCTCGGGGGTGGACTCGTTGTTGGCCTTGTGCTCGACCGGGGCCTTTGCGCGAGGGTCCACGCCCACCGCCCGGGTCTCGGTACCGGCCCCCTTGGCCGCCTGGGATTGGGTCGAGGGCCTAAAGGACCTGAGAACTCCCTTCCGGTCCGTGAAATACTCGAGGCACAGGAACGGGCCGCTCTCCAGGTCGCGGGGATGGAAATGCAGCTCGTCGTCCTGGATGTAAAAGGCGTAGCCGGCCACTCCATCCCCGTCCTTGTCGCGGGCCTTGGCCGCCAGTTCCCGCAGGAATTGCGCGTCCGAGACGTTGCTCTGAGTCACCCGAAGATGCCTTGCCTTGGTGGGCTTGACCACGGGAGTGAGCCCGTTCGCGGCCGCGATCTCCTCGGCGATCTCCGAGTAAAGGATGCCGGGCGGGGGCTTCCGCCAGACCTTTTGGTTCTCCTTGCCCGCCAGCTTGAAGCCCTTGTCATAGGCCTTGATCCGGATCGTGGGGTCTCCGTCCTCGGGAAAGTCGTAATCGATGTCCTTGATCACCGCCTTCTTCCTGGGCGAGAGGTTGTCCACGTAGCCGAAGCGGGCCACGATCTCGTTGCCCTCCTGGAAAAGCGGGTCGTCCACGAACTGGAGGTTACGGTCAGTGATAGAAAGCTCCATCACGTCCAGTTCCTCCTCGTTGTCCTCGAAGGAAAACGAGGTGATCTCCTGGGTCACGTCCCTCGAGAGGGTCCGCCCCTCGATCTGAATCAATAAAGTGGGTTTGAAAGTGTCAAGGTCCATTTCTCGCCGCCGCCTCCTAGACCCTTGAGAAGGTCATGAGGATATATACCGGCGAGAAGGCGAAAGTGTCGGGATTTTTTAAATCGAGGAGGAATTTTTCGTGAAAAAAAGAAGCGGGCTGATTTTTTGGCCCCCGTTCAATATAAGATTCATATCGTCCTTATATTAGGAACAAAGTGGGCGCCTTAGAAATTTCCAAAAGGCCAGGCCATGACTCCCGAACCCAGAGGAAGGGGAGATTCTCCAGGATTGACCACGTAGCCGGGCAGGGCCCCGTCGCCAAAATCCTTCTGGAAGGTCTTAATCTGGTTCGCCATGGCTGGACGCGGCGTGGCTGAAAGCTTGACCTCGATGGGGACAAGCTTGCTTCCGGTTTCGATGATGAAATCTATTTCCGTCCCCGCCATGGTGCGCCAGAAATAAATTTCTGGATCAACGCCCCGGTGGGTCAGGGTTTTATATATTTCGGAAAACACCGCCGTCTCCATGATCGCGCCCCCCATCGGGCCGGAAGCCGCGTGCTCCGGGTCTTTCAATCCGGCCAGATAGCAAAGCGTTCCCAGGTCGGTGAAAAAAACTTTGGGAGATTTGACCAGCCTCTTTCCCACGTTGGCGAAATAAGGCCTTAGCTCCACCACCTGGAAAGTCGCCTCCAGCACCGAGAGCCAGGCCTTGACCGTGTTCAAGGAAACGCCCAGGTCGCGGGCCAGTTCCGCCTTGTTGATAAGGCCCGCGCTCCTGGCGGCAAGGAGTCGAAGGAAACTCTGAAACAAAGATAAGTCCCCAACCTGACGAAGCATCCGAACGTCCCGCTCGAGGTAGGTCTGGACGTAGCCGGCATGGTAAAGACCCGCGTCCCGCTCAGGCCGAGCGGCCAATTCCGGGAAACCGCCTCGTAGGAAGCTCTTCCATAAATCAAGATATGATTGATTGACGGACAACAAGGCCCCATCGCCGCCCTCCCATGGAAGCCGCGCCTGGGGCTGGCCGAAAAGTTCCCGACGAGAAAGAGGCAATAAGCGAAGGATGGCCGCCCGACCGGCCAGGGACTCGGTAATTTCCTCGATAAGAAGAAGGTTCTGAGAGCCGGTGAGGAGGTATTGGCCATATCTTCCCCGGTCCGCGTCGATTTTTTCCTTTATATAAGGGAGCAGATCGGGCGCGTACTGGACCTCGTCGAAAATCACGGGAGGAGCGTTCAATTCAAGAAAGGAGCGAGGGTCTTCCCTGGCCGCCGCCCACACGTCGGGCGGTTCCATGGAAATATAACGATAATCGTTTCCAAACAAATGCTTAAGCAGCGTTGTCTTGCCCGATTGACGAGGCCCGGTCAGCACCAGGGCGGGGAACTCCTTCACCGCTTTTTTAAGGACCGATTCCAACGACCTCTCGATATAATTATCAACCATGGAGAGCACCCTTGGTTAATATTATGCATTTTAAGTGCAATTTGTCAAGTTTAAAATGGGCATGGTCCGATCAAGCCAAAAGTCGCATCTGAACGTGATCCAGGGAAGGAATCCGCAGTACCGCCCCGATCTCCAACTCCAGCGGGAAAAAGACGTCGTTATAGTCGCAGATGATCCAATAAAGGTCCGCTCGGCAGAAGTATCGGTGAGCCAGGACGTCTATCCGGTCGCCCTCGACCACCGCGTGGAAGCGGTCGTCATGTCGGGGAGAGGTTTCGATCATGGGCCTGGTCCCCAGGAATTCCTCCGAGCCGTCAAGATATAGAACGGAAGTCGCGTATCTCGAGTTTTTGCCGATCATGGCCTCACCTCGGAGAAGTCCACCGACTCGTCCACGTATTCCTCAAGCTCGAGGTCCACCTCGGCTCGCTGGGGAAGCAAATTGTCCCGGTCGAACATATGGAAGTACCTGGCGTTCACCCGCCGAACCACGCAGAGCAAGCCCGGGTACAGGTCGCCGAACATGAATATCACTCGGTGGGGAGCGTTCCTAAGCATGGTCCCCGCGTGCTCGGGATATAGAAGAGAGCGGAGCCACTCGACGTTCTCCTTTACCGACTGCTTGAAAAAGGCCAGTTTGAAGCTAAGCCTTCGCGGCTCGCCCGCCACGTACTGGTAGCGGGGATGACTCATGCCCGGTATCTTGATGGCGGCGTAGGCCGTGCTTTTGTCGTCGCCGATGTCGTTGGGATTGTATTGGAAAGCGAGGTAGTCCCCTGTGTCCACATCTACCAGGTAAGCGGCGGTCTCTTTTTTGTAATCAACCATAGGGGCCTCACAGCGTTTCGTAATTCCTGATCTTGCGCTCGCGGATGTCCTTGTAAACGGACCTGGCGATCTCCCGCCCGTCGAGCCTGGTTGTCACCTGGAGGTCGATGGGCCGATCGGCCATGGCGTCGAGTTTGGCCAGGATCGCTTCCAGGACGGATGCGACGTTATCGGGTGAAGAGCCGGTAGGTCCTTCTGACGACAGCCCAAGTTTGCCTCTTGTCTCAGCGAGAAGTTGGGACTGCCTGCCCGTGAGAGGAAGCTGTTCGATCCGCTCGTTTTTTCCGGCCACGACAGACTCTCGGGAGTAGGTCTCCGGAACAGACCCCGATATTATCGGAGTAAGAGCCAGGGTTCCCGCCACCAAGGATGGAAGGGCCGCGCTCATTACAGGCTTTCCAATGACCTCGGTTGTCTTCTCGATTACCTGGACCGGGATTTGGAAAATTTTGTTAATCCCGGCTTCCATCGATTTGATCGCTTCGCTAACCTTGCCGAGAGTGAAACGAGGCTCAAGTCCGATTTCAGGGGTCGCGGGCTTAAGCGATTTGGGGCTGGCGAAACCAATGCTGGCGGTAAGGTTTTCAAAGGGAGCTTTAATCCAGCTTCCCGCTTTTCCCGCCATGGATTTTATATTGTCCCAACCCGAATTGGCGGCTCCGGCCACCCTCTGCCAGGCAGCGTTCGCGACATTGCCCAACAGCTTGAACGGGGAGGAAACCGTCTCCAGTACCTGCGTCCCCATGCTTCCAATCTTCCCCCATATCGATGACCCGCCATCGAGCATTTTAGTGAAAGCCGACTTAAGAATATTTCCCGGAAGCGAAACCGCCCCGGACATCCCCTGGGCCAGGGTCTTTAATACAGATGCGCCCGAGTCCGTAAGCGTGGAAAGCGGTCCGATTTCAGCGTCTGAAAAAGGAAGCAGCTTTCGAAGTCCAGACAGCGCGTTCCTGAGCGCGGTGACGGGATAGGCGGCCGCCGCCAGGATGCCCTGGGCCAGGGTAATCATCATGCGCCTTCCGGCCTCCATGAAGGTCGAGTGTCCCGACAAAAAGTCACGCGCCACCCCGATCATGCCGGCGAGCGTTCGCAATATGGGAAGATTCATGAAAGCCGCCATCACGGTCTCGGCCGCCCGCCTTAAGAAATCCTCCATCGCGCTGAAAAGACCCTTGATGAATCCCCAGATACCCGCGATCACGTCCCTCGCCCACTGAAATGGAGTGGTAAGGAAATCGAACGCCGCCCGTCCCATACGGCGAAGGCCGTCGGTCACGGAAACGTCTCCGGAGAGTACTCTCCAAAGAGTGAAAGCGGCGTTGGCCGCCAACTTAAACGTCTGAATCATAAGTCGAAGCGGCGGAGAGAATTTGTACGCGAACCGGGCGGCGGCTATGAACGATCCGACGATGGTCTTTCCCAGCCAGACCACGGCCTTCACCACCAGGGTTACGACCTTGATAAGGAACACGAGTTGGTTGATGAGGTACTTGAGAATGAAGGCCCCGACTTTAGCGCCTATGCTGATTAACGATCCCAGGGCCTCCCCCAGAATCCGATATATGGAAGCGTCGGCCGACAGCCCGGCCAGTCCGAAAATCTCCACCACCGAGAAGATGGCCTTGTATAGCTCTCCATAGGCCCCCATAAGCGAGCGAACGGCTGGTCCGAGTATGGCTGCAATCTTGCCGAAGGCTTGGGCAAAAGCCTGGTAAAGCCCGGCCAGGAACTGGCGCACCCGGTAGTAAACCTTGAACACCGTGGTCACGATGCCCATGAGCCCGGCCGCCTCGAGCTTTTCGGCCAGGTCCGCCGACATCTGCCCGGTCCCGTCCTTGAGCGAGGAGAGCAATGTCCTTACCCCCTCGAAGACGAGCTTTACCTTGTTCCAGGCTCCAAGGACAGTTTCCCTGATTCCCGCGAAGTTGGTCTCCCAGGCCCGCTTGAGTAGGTACACGGCCAGGATCACTCCCCCGATGATGGCCGCGGCAGGAAGCAGGTAGGTCGCCAGGGCCGCTCCTATTCCCGAGAGCGCCGCCCCCATGGCCAGAACTCCAGCTTTGATGACCGGGACAATCACGCCGATGGTCCCGACGGCGGCGATGACTCCCCCTACCACGACCAGCGCCGCGCCCAAGGCCATGGTCAAAGTGAGAACCGCTCGAGTGACGCCCGGCATGGACTTGGCCAGCTTCTGGAAGAACAGAATCACCTTGGATACTCCCTGAATGATCGGAGAGACCACCGGGAGCAGGGTCCGGCCAAGGATTTCGAAGAGATTGCCAAGCTGCTGCTTCACAAGAACCACCTGGGCCCCGATGTCCATGTTCATGGCCCGGGCCATCTCCTCGGTCACGGCGGTCCCGCTTTTCATGGCCTTCTCGATTGACTGGATGTTCCCCTCGAGCGCTCCCATGCCCTGAGACATCTGGAGGAGGAACTTGACCGCTTCGTCCGAACCGAACGCCTTCTTGAGTTCGACCTGGGCCGCCGCCTGGGAAAGATCGGGGAATTTCGTTTTGATCTCTTCCAGGATCGGAATGATTCCCTTGAGCCTGCCCGTCGAGTCGATAAAAGAGAGTCCCAACTCGTCCCCGGCCTCGGCGGCTTTCATGATGAAAGCTTTGTACAAGGTGCCCGCCTCGGACCCCGGCATTGTAGTCTGCAGCTGGCCCAGTATGGCGAGTTGCTCCTGGAGGGGTATGTTGGCTGAGGCCGCCACCGCGCCGATGTTCTTGATGGCGTCGGCCATCTGAGCGCCGGTTGTCTTGAAGGACGCCACGGTCTGGGCCATTGCTCCGGCGAAAGCCTTGGACCACTCCATGTCCGAATACTCGGTCATGATTGGCTTGAAGATCCCATAGGCCGTGGTAAAAGTCCCCACCATCTCGTCAGTGGTCGCCTTGGTGGCTTTGGCCGTGAGCGCGGCCATGGATGTGAAAGCGCCCACCGCCTCGTCACTCAACGACGACAGAGCGGAGCGAACGTCGTAGGCCGCCGAGATGAACTGCGCCTTGTTGGAGCCGGACCACTGATTGGTGAAGCTTTCCGCCGCGTCCTCGAGCGCCCTCAAGTCCTTGACTCCAAGCGAGGCGAGTTCTCCAAGCGCCTTCTGAGTCGCGGTGGTGGAGGCGATCAGGGCGGCGGGAACGGCCATCAGAGTTAGCCCGGCCCCGATCATCATGGTCCCCTTCTGAATGCGGTCGAGGTTCCTGGTCATCCGTTCGCTCGACGCCGCCACCGCTCCGTCGAGAGAGAGCATGGACGACTGGATGCGGGCAGCGTTCCGGGAGAACGCGTCCTTCATCGAGACAACCACGCCAAGACCGAGATCGCCGCCAATCATCTGTTACGCTCCAACTGTTCCTTTTCAAAAGCGAGCTGCCGCTCCAGGGCTTCGACAAACTCCCGTCTTACCCGAAGCGGCAGCGAAGTGATTTCGGAGTATCCCCAGTGAAGTCCTCCGTAAGCCAGGAAAAAGGCGTCCCTTACGAGAGAACTCCTGGGAACAAAAAACCCGGTTCGGCCTCCAGGCGGGTCCGGATACGCGCTCCGCAACTTTCGCAATCCACGTCCACGACCGTATCGATTCCCGCGTCCACCCGCGCCATCTCCTGGCGGAGCGCGCTCCGGTCCCGGAGGGCCATCTCCGACATAACCTTCCTTGTGGGAGGCTTGCCGTCGATTTCGATGATCCTCATCAACATGGCCGAGGTGATTGTGGGCTCCTTTAGCGAGGCCAGCCTCTTTTCCATGTTGCCGTCCAGATGAGTGAACTTGACCTTCTTGCCCGCGCCCGGCAGCTTGAAGGCGAACTCCCGATCCTTGCCGTAAGGTGTGACCTTCAACTCGTCCAGGTTCACGCTGATGAGGTTGGTCTCGCGGCATGCCGCGTTCGGACAGACCAGTTCCAGATCGACTTCGTTGCCCAGGGAGATGTCCCTCAGCTTTACCAGGATGAAGAGTCGGTCGCCGGACAGGAGATCGAGAACATCCTTCGAGCCAGGCTTCGAGTTTTCTCCCAGACGAAGCACGCAGTTCTTTAGAACCTGATTAACGGCGTCGCCCGTGCGGATCAGCCGCTGGTTAGTGAGAAGTTCCTCCTCGGCTCCGGTCATCTCCTTGAGATCGGCCTCGATGCCGCTCGGCAGTTTAAAGGTGTGCATGTTTCTCCCTCCGATCAGGTCCAGTACTGGTAGCAGATGGTGAGCTTCTCGATGGTGTTCTCGGTGTTCGCTCCCTCGAGTTCGTCATATTCCAGGACCTTGATCCAGACCCCGTGCAGGGTCCAGCGGCGGGTCTCTTCGCCGGTCCGGTCGTAACGGACCACTTCGATGTCGCGCATGTAGTCGTTGGGAAGGCCGCCGGTCACCGCGTTTACGTCCACCTGCTTCTTGATCCAGTCCCTCGCCGCCTCGTCCGAGCCGTCCTGCAGGATTCCCTTCTCCAGGGTGATGTCCTCGAACTTGACCCGGCCAGCCACCTTCTGATCGAACATCGAACCACCGGGAGCAAAGGCCACTTCCTCGAACTCGGTTTTCGGCTCCTGGCCCTTCTTGAACAGAGCCACGTCGAACCCGTTGACCTCAATGGCGAACTGCCAGTTCTGGTACAGGCTCTTGGGCATGTTTCCGCTGCGCATTTTCAAGCCTCCTTATGAAGTGGTGAAGATTTCCTTGAAGTCCGCCCCGGTGGTGGTGAGCACGAAGTTTAGCTCGATGAACTCGGCCGTCTTGGTGGGCTTCACGAAAACGCGGGCCACCATCTCGTTGCGGTCGATCACCGCCGGGGTATTGGTCTCCTCGTCGCACTGGACCGCGAAGTCGTATAGTCCTCCCTTGTCCTTGACGTCCTGGAGGAAGGGATTGATGAGCCGAATCAGGGCCCGCCAGGTCTGGGCGTTGTTCGGCTCGAACACCACGAACCGGGCGGACTCGGCGATGGCTTCCTCCATGTAAATCATCAGCCGCCGGACGTTGACCCGGTCCAGGGCCGAGGGCTGGCTTTGCAGGGTCTTCTGGCCCCAGACGTTGATCCCGCTGTCCGGAAACACGGCGATCACGTTCACGCCCTCGGGGTAGAGCACGTCCCGCTCTCCCCGGCTGGTCTTGTAGCTCACGGACAAGGCGTTGAACACGCGGCCCCGGTCGATTCCCGCCGGCGCGTACCAGACGTGGGTCTTCTCGTCGCTTCGGGCGAAGCAGCCCGCCACCGCTCCCGTGGGCGGCACCAGCTTCTTCCTTCCCGAAATGGGGTCCATGATCTCGAGCCAGGGGTAATAAAGCGCGGCGTAGGACGAGTTGAAGGCCGCGTGATTGTACATGCCCTGGCCCTTGCGGAAATCAACCGCCTCGAGGGGCTCCAGCAAGATGGGGACCTCGGCCAGGTAGATGAGGTCCTTGCGGTTCTCCGCGTAGGTGACGCCGCCGTTGATCACCGTCGCGGTGGTGACGCCGGGGACCATGAGGATGTTCAAGGCGTCAATCTCGTCAAAGGCGTAAAGGCCGGTGCGCTGTGAAGGGTCGCCGGTGAAATCGACGTCGCCAAGGCCGGTTAGGCCATCGTCGCCTCCGATGAGACAGTACATTCCCGACTCCGGCCGGTCAGAGGGGATTCCCGAGGCCGGACCCAGGTCATCAACGGCCACATAGTCCGACTTCTCGTTGATCAATAGCTCGACGTGGTTCGGGGAGTTCTCGTCCATGGAGAGGTCCTTGAAAACCTCGACCACCCGGTTCTTGTAGCGGACGATCAAATTGAAGGCGTTGTCCGGATCGAGCGTGCCGTCCTCGATTACCACAGCCAGGTCCAACCCCCAGGTCCCCTCGTCAATGGCGCTTATTGAAAGCGCGTCCTGGCCGTCCGCCCCGTTGGCGAGGTTGGCCGAGGGGGCCGGCTGCACCACGCCGCCGTCGGAGGTGGATACCTCAACAAGCGCCGAGGCCTCGGCGTGTTGGTTCACGGCGGCCACGACCTGGTCGGCGGTGCTGAGCGGGTTTCCCGAGGCGTCCGTCTCAAGATGGACGTTGATCGTTTGTCCCAACACCTCGATGGAACATTCGGCGTTGAGTATTGGGAAAGCCGCCTGCTCGACCCTGATGTTGTTCCCGTCCGCCCCTGGTTGTCTCGCGCGCCAGTTAATCTGGTCCTCTCCCTGTGTGCCGGTCAGCAGGAAGGCGGCGGCCGCCGTCCTGTCCCTTAACGTAACGCCGGCCTTGGAAGCGGCGAGACTTTCGCGGTCGGTGGGATCAGTGAGGTGGGCGATCCGGTTCACGTAAAGGACCCTCCCGCCGTTGTCGAAAAAGGCCCGAGCCGCGTAGGCCAGGTACCCCGCCTGAATGTAGGAGCCGAACTTGTTAACGAACTGCTCCCAGCTGGTGACCAGCGCCGGCTTGTTGATCGGGCCCCGCTCGGCCACGCCGACCATGCCGCAGGAAGAGGTCGATATCTGCTTCACGTAATAACTGAAGTCGGTCTCGCGAGTGAAAATGCCCGGTGAAAGATAGGTCCCCATTGGCTAGCTCCTTTTTTTCCTGGTCTTCTTCGGCTTGGCTTTATTCGCCCCGGCCGCTTGTTCAATCGCCCCGGAGGCGTCCTCGACCGCCTCGCGCTTGATGGAAATAAAACCGCGCTTCTCGGCCGCCTCCATCTCCGGGGACAGGTATTCCCGGCCCAGCTTCCTGACCTCTCGCGGTTTCAAATGCAGTCCCCCGCCGTCGCCGGCCAGGTGCAGGGTCAACGGCTGAAACATAAGGTTCTTGATCTCGATCATTCAATTTCCTCCTTTTCTCAAGGCTTATAGGTAAAGTCCTCGTCAACTCCGTCGCGGAACTGGAAAATCAGGTCCTTGACCAGCTTCCCGTCCCGGACGAGGCCGTCGTATACCGGGCAATCCTCGATCCGGCATCGCCCGGAACTCTGTCTCAGGTTGGAAAGATTCACTCTTTTTAGCCCGCCCAGGGGGACCATTTCGGTTACGTTCAAAAAGCCTTCGTCCTCCACCTCCAGGACGGGATGCAACTGATAAAACCGGGCAACCTTCTCCTGGTATTCCAGAAGGCCCAACTCATGACCGGCGGTAACGATCAGGTCGAAATCGAGGTGATAGAGCCTCGGGTGTCTGCACTCCTCATAAGTCAGGCCGGGGATGTCCTTTTCCACCAGCTTGACCTGGGACCTGCGGTCCCCGTTCTCCGTCAGGGTCGGGCCCTGCAATACGACGCTCGGGACGTTGGGCACCTCGAAAACGTCATCCGAGAAGACCAGGACGGCGTCCTCCTCTATCTCGGCCTTGACCAGGCGAATGAAGCTTTCCACGACCAGCCGGATGCTTTCCATTTCAATCCTCTACAAGGCCGAACGGATGGCCCGCCGGTAGTTCTCGATCACCTCTTCCCGGTATTTTTCCATCACCGGATGCAGAAAAGGCCTGGGAGGGATCACCATCACCGCTCCGTTCGGGTGGTTGATGGTGGCTCCGTACTCCATGACCGCGCCGATGTTGACCATGTCCTCGCCATCCTTATTCACCGTTCCCCGCAGTAGTCCCACGAAGGCCCGGTCGGACATGATGCGCTGGGTAATGGCGTTCACCAGGAAGCCCGTGTCGATCAGCGCCTTGCTCGATCCCTTTTTCAGGATTGTGCTCGGAGCAAGCTCCGCGAACTGCTGTCCGCCCGGGGCCTGGCTTTTGATGCCCCGCTTTATCTCTCGGACCAACAGGATCGCGTTCTTGATGGTGGCTTGGCGCAAGGCCAGGGCCAGGCGAGCGCCGGGATTGCTCGCCAGCTTCGCCTTGGCCTTTTCCCAATCGCCGAATCTCTTAACTCCCATGCAGCCTCACCAGTTTGATCACCTTATGGGTGACGACGCCGAAGCAGCGCTCCTCTTCTATGGCCTGGACCCTGAAAGTGTCGTCGCCAAGCTGAAAGCGATCCTCGGTGCGGACATCCAACTCCGGCAATACGCATGCCGTGGCGTCGATCTTGTTGGCCAGGTCCTCGGGTGGGGTCTCGATAAGCTCCATTGGAAACGTCTCTATCTCCGAGTACGAGGCGTCGTCGGAACCGAAGAGCCGCTCGCCGGGAACGCTCCGCCATAGAGTCGCCTCCAGCCCGGAAGCGAGGATCAGGTCCCTTACGTCCTCGGCCACCAGTTCCTTCTCCCGGTCAGACAAGAGGCTCATTGTCCTTCCCCCGTTCATAAATCAAGGGCGAAAGTCCTTTCGGCGTAATGACGTAATCATCCGGGCTTACCGTGGAACCGGGCTTGATCTCGCCGAGCCTAGCCTTGTAATAAGCCCTTAAGTCCTCCTCGAGTTGGGCCCAGTGCTCGGGCTGCTTGGTCTTGTCCACGCGCTTGTCCGCGCTCGAGAAGGAGAAAGCGTTGGCCGTGGCCGCCCTCATTGCCTGGCAGGCGTGTATGCGCCCCAAAAGAAGGAGCATCTCCAGGGTTTCGCCCTCCGGCTCAGGGGTTATCTCCCCGTTACTGATCGCCATCGAAACCTCGAGGTCCCGGGCCGCCTGATATACACCCTTGAGGATGCACCTCCCCAGGACCTCGTCCGTGAACAGCCCGGCGTCCGGATCGGAAAGGTCTTCGCGAAGACTAAGGATGAAATCACTCAGAGCCACCCTCAACCTCCGCTAATCTCTTCTTCAGCGCGTCCAATACCTTCCGCCGCTTCTCCTTTTCCAGGCCCGCTTTCAATTTGGCGAGGTCATTTTCCTCGCCGACCCTGGAGATGGCCTCGGTCGCTGAAAGACTGGTGAAGTCCATATCCTCTTCGTCGCCTTTCTCGTCCGCGCCCGGCGCGTCGGCCTCTTGGTCCTCGAACAGGGGAGCGGCGCTCTTCGCGGCCTCGACCTTTACCAGGAAGCCGCGCTTAAGGGCCGCTTCCGTCCCCCTTGTCAGGCCCATCACCTCCACCACCTCTCCGGGGGAAAGCCTAAGACCCGCGTCGGGGACCATCAGGATGCCCGGGCGCGCGTTCTTTAGTTTTCTGGACATGGCCTCCCTCCCTTATCCGAGGAGCCTGATCTTGGCCAGGATTTCAGGGCGCGTCACGCCCTGGCCCTGCTCCGACCAGATCAGCCAGCCCGTCTTGAACTTGAGCTTCTGCTCGATGGCCTCGGTCTTGAGCGTCTCCCGCACCGGGAGCTTGCCGTATTCCTCGTCGGGGATGATGAGAATCTCGTCCAGAGGGGCCGCCGCCGTGAGCAGGATGCCGCCGGTGCCGTAGTTCTTGATCAGACCCTTGGCCCGAAGCTCGAGCTTGGTCTGAGGGTCCAGGTCCCAGCCGCGCATGTCGTTGAAACGCCGGCCCCGCATCACGATGTATTTCACCGAAAGCTCCATGTCCTCGATGATCGAGACGGCCTCGTTGAGGGCCTCCTCGGTGAGCGCGTTCCCGGTCACCTCGACCGTGTTCTCGGCCGGGATAGCCGCCGTGATCACGCTGAGCGTGCGCTTGTCGATTTCCTTTCTGATTTCATCGGCCGCCGCCGTCTGCATGTCCGTCAGCGTTCCGATGTTCCCGTGCTTCAACACCGAGATGTCGACCATGGGAGCGGAATGGATGCGGTGAGTGGGGAACTCGACCTCGTCCTTTCCCACCTCGGTCTCCTGGGCCTCGCCCTCCTTGCTGATCCAATAGGCCTTTACCCGGGGCTTTTTCTGGTAGACCGGGCGCTCGCCCTTGGGCAGAGTGTGCTTGGTCAGGAGCAGCGAGGATATCTCCTTGCGCTTGATCTCCTGCTCGATGGGAGCCGCGATGGCCGCCGCCAGCGCGTGCATGCCCTCGGGGGATTCCAGGGCCTCGCTCATGAGCCTGGCCATGGTCTCCATGTATTCCTGGCTGTGTACGTTCATCAGGTTCGAATCCATTTGCGCTTCCTCCTTAGATCAGCAGCCTGAACTTGACCAGTCCGTCCGATACCGAGATGGCCCTGGCGATAACTTCCTCACCGGCAGCGACGCCGGAGGTGAGCTTGCCATTGCCCGACACCTTGAGGTCGTCGCCGGGATTGATAACCCCCTCGAAGACGTCGGTCTCGTAAATCCCGCCCATGCAGTAAACGCCGGGCATCTCGCCGTCCTTGTAGTCGGTTATAAGAAGGCCGAAGGACTTCTGCGTCGGATCGGTGTTCACCGCGAACAGGTCGCCGCCCACGATCCTCACCACCTGGCCCCTCTGGCCCTCGCCCTGCATGTAGCCGTCGCCGTATGCCAGGCCTCGATGACACGGATTGATGTAAGACATCGCTTGTTCCTCCTTCCTTATTTCGCCTCGGCGGACTCGCCGGTGTTCGAAGACACCCGGTTGCGGTAAGCCGCCATGAACCCGGCCTTGAGCTTGTCCTCAAGCGTCTCCTTTTTGTCATCCACGTCCTTGGGCCGCACCCCGGCGTCACTGCGCATGGGAGGTTCCTGGTCGGATTTCTCGGCCCTGGATTTTTCCTTGTCGGCGGGAGGGTCTTCCTTCTTTTCGGTCTTTGCCTCGGCCCGACCCTTGATCATCCGCTCGTAGGCGGCCTCGGTCGCGGCAAAAGCGTCGTCGGTCATTTCCGCCAGACGTTTGAACTCGGCTTCGCGGTCCTCGTCGCTGTCGAAGGCGAGTCCCTGCTTTTCCAGCTTGCGGACGAGTTTCTGCGCCCGCGAACGGTTGGCCGCCGCCTGCTGTTCAGCCTCGAGTTCCTCGACCCGTTTCTGGAGAGAGGCAACCTGCTTCTTCAGTTCGCCGTTCTCCTTTTCCAATTCCTTGATTCGGGTCTTGTCGTCGGTGGAGCCGCCACCTCCGCCCTCGTCCTGTTCTTCTTCCTTGCCTTTGGCGGCCTCGGCCCGCTCGTCTTTCTGCTTTTCCTTCTCGTCCATGGATGGACCTCCTTTTTCATGGTTTTCGGTTTCCGCGTCGTCAATATCCGCTACCTGGGTTATCCGCGCGTTCTCGTCCGCTCCCTTCCGGTCAAGAAGGCCCAGCCCGGTAAAAGTCACCCCATGCAGAATTTCGTACACGGGCTTTCCCTGGAATGAGCCTCCCTTGTTCTTCCGCAAATGAATGCAGTAGTCGGTCTTGTTCCTGACCTTCTTCCCGCACACCGAGCACTCGCCCTCCTCGTAATCGCACTCCATCGATACCTGGGTGATGATCCCGCGCTTCATCAGCTTGTAGGCCAGCTGGGCGTTCTGGCTGTCACCGGTATAAAGCTCTCCCACGCATTCGACCCGTCCGCCGTTCTCGTCCTCGATGAAGTCCGCGCCCACGATGCCGCCCACTATGTCGGTGAAGTCCTGCGAGTGCTTCAGGTCGATCTTCTTGTTGATAGCAGTCATGTATCTGGTGGAAAGCTCTTCCGGAGTGAAGTGGTCGCCGTTCTTGTTGGTCCCGGCCCGGCACAGCACGAAGGTGAATTGGGGGTCTCCGACGTGGTTGCCCATGTCGAGGGCCTCGGTGAATAGTTCCTCAGACTCCATGATCTCGATATCGACCGGGACCGTTGTGTGGCAGGCTGCGGCGGACAGCGCCCCCTTGGAACGGGGCGCGCTCCTGGCCTTCGAGGCCACGAACAACAACTCCTTGGCGTGCTTGCCTTCCCGGCCTATGTCCTTGGCGATGTTATAGTCGACTTCCAGGCCGCTGACCTTGACCTGCCCGAAATGATTGCCGAAGATTTCCTTGATCTCGTCCTCGCGGGGGAAGGCCCGGTCCCGGTAGGAGAGGAGAACTGCCCCGTACTTGCCCCGGGCGTCCGATGCCATGGTCGTCATCAGTTCCCTGATCGACTCCTTGGTGTACTTCGTCCGGGAAGGGAAACTGCGCCTTGGGTTCGAGCCGATCTTCTTATCGGCCCAGCGGGTCATCAGCCCCTCCACGAAATGAAGGGAATCCTCGTAATCGTTCGACCCGAACTCCGTGACATAAGGCGGGTCCAGGTAAAGCACGTCCGCGCTGTAGCGCCTTACCGCCTCCGACGCCTCAAGGTTCGTGGCCTTGCATTCCTCCCCGTTGTCGAACACCAGGTTGTTGAGTTGATTGACCGAACGCCTGAAGGACTCGATAAATTTCTTGAGAGGAGGGTTGGAAAGCTGCGACTGCTCCAGGCTGGCCTCCGCTTCCAGGTCCGCTTTCCGCTGCATCTTCGAGCGAGAGAACTGGCCGAAGGCGCTCTTGGACTTGACCGTTGTCCCCAGCGCCGCCAGCGCCAGATCCTTCTTGTAACCGGAGAGCTTCTGGATGTTGGACCACACCTGGTCGAGCCACTGGAGCACTGGCCTGGTGTAGTAATAGCCGTAGAAATGGTCCGCGATGAACGTGCCCGCGCCCGGATTGGGGGCGAGAAGCATGTCGATGTCCTCGTCGGTAAGTTTTTCGCTCGAATTCTCGACAACCGCCCGGGCCAGGTGGTGAGGGTACCTCAAGAGGTCATTGGCCATGACCTTGTATCCCTTTCGCTTCAGGTTGTAGGCCACGTTGGCCCCGCCCGAAAAAGCGTCAAGCACCGTCTTCGTGCCTTTGGGTATGTGGCTGTCGATCCAGCCCATCATGAGGTACTTGCTGCCCATGAAACCGGTGACCCGCACTGGGCCGCTTTTCCCGGCCACGCAACTTAAAAGGTCCACGGCGTCATCGAGAGGAGCATCGGCCAGAGCCCGCATGTTCTCCTCGATTCGCAAGGCCGCCTCGGCCGCCTGCTCGGACTCGTGCTTATCGATCCATTCCCTGGCCTTCTCCTTGCTCCAGCCGTCCGGAGTGTCATCGGTCTTTCTGGCGAAACGATAGGCCTGGAGCACCATGCACTTGGGGTCGTGGCCTTCCTGGACGTGTTCTTTCTTAAGCCTCCCGACAATGATCGTGACTCCATCCACTCCCTCGAGCGGCTTGGTTCGGAAGCTGTCCTTCTCGAACTGCTCGGGATCGCGCACCCGGTACCGGATCTCATTGTCGGTCTCGTCCCAGATGGCCTCGGTATCGAGTTCGCCCTCTGCCCTGTCCTCCAGTGATGCCGCTGCTTTCTGGTCGGCCTTGCCCCGCTTGCAGATGAACAGCCGCTCCTTGGCGTGGGAGGCGTCACCGTGACGCGAGGTAATCGAGTAATGGTGATCATGCGAGCGCATGGTCGAGTCGTGCCCAAAGGAACTGATGATCCGCTTCATGTCCTTTTCGTTCGGGTAGGCGTGGTCCCGGTAGGAAATGAGCCAGTGAGGTATGTGCTTGGCCGCGCCCAGGAAGCCCTCGAAAAACTTGTTGGCGTTGGCCTTGGTCACGGTTATGTGGTCGGTCTCGTAATGTTTGGTCTTCGAGTCATCCTTGATCGTGAGCCCTTCCCAGTAGGTCATTAGGCCCTCGATAAAGTGATAGGACTTTTCGTAGTTCGTGGTCGAAAACTCGGTGGCGTAAGGAGGGTCGAAGTAGACAAGGTCGACCTTCACTCCTGGGAGCAGTTCGTTAACATCCTTCCGGAATGCCTTGCAGTCCTTGCCGTTGTCGAAAACAAGAGCGTTGATCCGGGCTGCGTTCTTTTTGAAACGCTCCTTGAACTCGTCCGGCGAGTCTTCCCGCTTGCCGTACCGGGTCGAGGACGAGAAATGCCCGAACCCGCCCTTTCCGGACATGCAGGTTTTGCCCAGGGCGAAGAGCGCTATGTCCTTCTTGTAGCCGTCCAGCTTGTCGATATTGGCCCTGATGGTGTCGATCAGTCCGTGGACCCCGTTGGCGAAGAAGATTCCCTTGAACTTGTCCCGAACAAAAGTCTCGGCCTTGGGGTTGTCCGAAAGGAGCATCTCCAGGTCCTCGTCGGAGAGCCGGACCTTCTTGTTCTCGATAATCGCCCGCGCCGCATGGAAGCAGTAGCGCAGCCGGTCGTTGGAGATTACCCGAAGTCCCTTGGTCTTGTACATATAGGCCACCACCGCCGAGCCGGAGAAAGCGTCCAACGCCGACTCCACGCCCTCCGGTGTATGCTTCCAGATCCAGTCCACCAGCTTTTGCTTGGAGCCGATGTAGTTGGTGATGTACTTGGGACGCTTGCCCGGGGGAAGTTCGTCTTGAGAAACTTCCCTGGCCTGGGCCTCGAGTGCTTCGAAGTCCAGGTTTAGTGCCGCGTCGGTCTCCAGCAGGAAGGCCAACCGTTCGAAATCAGTGGCAAAAATTTCCATTCAGTTCTCCGGTAGCGGGCTTCTCACAAGTCCTGCCTGTAAAATTTGCGTGGGCTTGAATGAAGCTCCTATAGGTTACATACCGGAAACGAACTAAAAGTGTCGGAAAAAAGTTGAAGAAAAATGAAAAAACGACCCCCTCGCCACGTTCGGCAAAAAGCCTACTTGCCGCGAGGGGGTCTTTCATATTCGGCCCGGCAAAATACCGGCCCGGGAAGGGGGCCAGGACTGATGGGGCTCGCTCCCCGGGAAATACTCCCGAGGACTCCGGCCATGCCTCCACGTCTCCGTGAAGGAACTCAGTCCCCAGCACAACGGAATCCTATGTTGTTGTTCTGGTTAGTAGGCGTATTGTTGTTCCGGTTTGCTACGCGCAGGTTGTTCGTATTGTTGTTCCAATTGCCGCCGCGCAAAACGCGATACGTTATCGGCCACCCTCCCCAATCACGAATACAAACGATGGCAGCATTTGCGCTCTGAGTTTGTAGCTGTCGGCATAGGACGCGTGAGACAGCCATGAAGTAACCGAGGCACCGATCTCCGAAAGCGCGACCTCGCCTCTCGAATATTCATCCTGCAACCGCCTCATCCTGGCCTTGAAGCGTCTGACGTTTTCCTTGCGCACCTTGGTCATGTGCGGCAGGTGCCTGAACCCGAGGAACTCCACTCCCTCCTTCACCGTGTATATCCTGCTCTTACCGTCATGGATTGAAAGTCGAAGCCCGGCCAGGTAATCGACCACCGCGGACCTGATCTCGTTCAGCCGATTCTTGTCGTCGCCGAAGATGCAAAAGTCGTCCACATAGCGGACATACGGCCCGGCCCTGAGCTCCTCCTTAACCCAGTGGTCGAAGTCATTTAGGTAAAGGTTGGCGAAGAACTGGCTGGTCAGGTTGCCCACCGGGATGCCGCGTCTCCTTTCATGCGGCGTGAACAGGCCGTCGCCGGGGTAGTAAATGATCGGCCCCTTGTCATTGAAACAGCGCGAGCCGATGATCTCGGAAAGCAGCCACATCGCGTCCCGGTCCGCGATCCTGCGCGAAAGTTTCCCGATCAGTATCTCGTGGTCAATGCTCTGGAAATATTTGCGGATGTCGCACTTGAGCACATACTTGTGGCGCTTGAGGAACTCCCGGAATCGCATGAGCGCTGCATGCGTGCCCTTGCCCTTTCTGCAGGCATAGCTGTCGGGGATGAAGCTTTTATCGAACAGCGGTTCGATAATATTGGTCACCGCGTGATGGACCACCCGGTCGCGATAGGGCGCGGCAGAAATCAGCCGCTTCTTTGCGTCCTTGACAATGAAGTCGTGGTACGGGCCGTGATGATAGATTTTATGTAGCAGTTCGTCATGAAGCCGAAACAGGTTCCTCTCCAGGTCCATGTTGAAAATGAGCGTGCTCTCCCGGTAGCGCTTGCCATTCTGTGCTTTTTTGGAAGCCAGCAAGAGGTTCTGAAAACTCGCGATCTCGGGGAAGATGTTTTTGAAAGTCTTGGCCAATACTCCGCCTCACGTCTTCTTTGCCGCCTGCTTGCGCCAGCCGCCCACCTGGCTGCCAAGCTCGGTAATCATCTTCATCACGTGCTCGTAGCCCTTGTTGGAAAGAGCACCAAGGTCACGGCTAAGGCGAAGAAGAAAGCGAAGACGCTCCAGCCGTCGATTTGCTTCATCAAGCAGGTGTACTTTATCACGACGATATGATGCCTCTGTTAAAATCTCAAGAATCGAAAGGCAATTGTCCACGATCCTCTCTCCGAGCGAATACTTAAGATCTTTTGGAAACTTTGAAACCCTTGGCAAAACCTCTTTGCACAGATCATACGCCTTTTGAACAGCGGGAAGTTCTTTCTTCATTTTTAAAAATTTTTTAATGGGGGCTTACGCCCCCATTAAAGTGTAAGAGTTAAAAAGGACAAAAGAGTAATCAGTCCCCAGCACAACGGAAGCCTATGAAGACGCTCTGGGCAGTAGGCGAAAGGTTGTACCGGTTCGCCACGCGCAGGGTGCCCGAAGTGATGTGCCAACCCCCGCCGCGCAAAACGCGATACGTACCTGACGCGGGACCGGGAGGATCGTTGGTGGGACTTGTACTGTAGTAATCGCTCTGATACCAGTCGTTGACCCATTCATAAACATTACCCCCCACATCATAAAGACCGTAACCATTAGCAGGATAGCTTTCAACCTCGCTGGTATCTCCAATACACCAATCGTAATTTGCGTCAACACATGCTGTAGCTGTATCTCCCCAGGGATAGCGTTTGCCGGACAGGCCGCCACGGGCAGCGTACTCCCACTCGGCCTCGGTGGGCAGTCTCTTGCCCGCCCAGGCGCAATAGGCCGTGGCCTGATTCCAGTCAACCCAGATAACAGGAAAATTGTCATAGGTCGGATTACCGTAATAAGAGCCGCGAGAATAACTTGAAGAATAGCCGGGCGCCGTGCATCCCCCTCCGCTCACGCAAGCCGCGTACTCCGAGTTGGTCACCTCATGAACGTCCATGTAGAAGTCCGAGGTGATGCAAACGTTATGCACCGGAAGTTCATCGCTGCTTCCCTCGCTGAACGCGTCGCCCATGTTGAAACAGCCGGAGGGGATAAGGGCCATTGGGCCGACAGTGCTTCCTCCCTGGCAGTCAGGGTCATCACCGTCGATCTTGCCGTCGCAGTCATTATCGAAACCGTCGTCACAGACTTCGGCCGCGCCGGGGTTTATGGAGGCGTCGACATCGTTGCAATCCGTGGTGGCCGTGGCCCCGTCAACGACCTTTGAGTAACCGTCCCCGTCGTAATCGCTCTTATTGTAAAAGGCCGTAAGCCAGCCTCCTTCTACCTTCAAGGCATAAGGCACGCTGGCGATCCTGGACCGGGGCGACATCTCGCCATCGCTTTCAACCTCGACTCCCATCCACACGTCCTGGTGGTTCTGGAAGACAGCGGAGAGGCTTGGCTCGGTACCCGGCGTTACCGTGCCCGAGCCGATGAGAACATTATAAAGCCCGCCGGTGACCGCCACGTCCTCCTGGAGAACGGTCAGATAAGCGGTCCCGCCCGTTTCAACACCATAAAACGCGAACGTCAGATCAACGGTAGACCCGTCCGCAAGAGGCTGGCCTGCAGAGTTCGTGAGCCGCCCCTGGTAATTGATAAGCTGCGGAGCGGACTGCGCCCAGGCAATGCCCACCACCACGGCCATAACAAAAACACCAACCAACGCCATTCCAATCTTAGCCCTCATGACTTAATCCCCCTTCTTCGAGATTTATAGACAATTATCCATATGTTACCATGCTGTAAATTACAATACTATCCCCCCCCCCCCGATTGTCAACCTCCGATTATTAAAATAGTGATCGCAGCTTAGCGGCGGCAAAAGCTTCCGCGGATGCTAATTCTTCGATCTCGACAATTGGCCCTCGCATGCCTTTATAGGGTGATAGGGTTTTCTGGTGGTACGCCAGGAAATCCTCGGGAAGCGATTTGACTCCAGCTTCCACAAGCCGGTTGATGACCCAGTCGGCCTCCTCCTGAGCTTCTTGGTTGCCGGGGAAGTACTTGATGACCAGGTCGAGTCCGGGGCCGGGCCCCTGGACCCAGACGCCGATTGGCTCGTAATGGGGATCGCGAATGCGGTCGCGGAGCGCGTACTCGATCATGTAGCGGAGCTTCATTCCCACTCCTCCGCGATCCGGATGTGTTCTTCAAGGATGCTCTGATCGGCGGTCTCAAACCTCTCCTTGTTCTCGGCCTTGTACTTTTGCCAGGCCTTCCAGTCTTCGACCATCCCCGGCTCCGAAACCTCCATGATCAATTCCACGTGGAAGCGCCGGTCCATGTCATCGAACAAATCAATCAGGTAGGTGTCGTCCTGATCCCAGCGCCGGACCTTGATGGTGTGCGAATACTGGAACCCTTGGTCGTAGCCAGCCATCTTGAAAAGGAGCCAGAAGTCCACGTGGGTCATTTCGCCCGAGGCGTTGAAAATCGGGGCCACGCGGGTGACCGTGTAGCTGTCAACCAGGCCCAGGCGGATCGACTCACTGCCGCGCTCCCGCATCTCGATCCACGATCCTTGCTGGTTGAACTCCGCGAACAGGGCCTGCAGTCGCTCTTTTTCCTTTTCGATAAACTCCTTCATGCTCACCTCGCAATCACAATATCCTCGACCTTGCGGCCGTCGGGAAGTTTCACGATACCCTTCTTGCGGAATGAATCCAGTATCTTTTTCCGCTCGTTCTGGCTCCCGACCACGATGACCTCGATGTTGTCCAAGAGCGTCACCGAATACTTGAATATGGTCTCGTTGCCGCTCTTCTTCGCGAACCTTTTCCACTCCTCGGGAGTGCTGCCGCGATGCCGCGTCACGTAGTCGTCCACCACTTTGCCGTAAGCGTCATGGTCGTAACTTATCGCGTCCATCCGGCGCAGGAGCCGCTTCTTGAAGTACAGCCCGGTTTCGCCCGGCCCTCTTTCCGGCACCTTCTTTATCCGCGTGAAAAAGTAGCTTGCTCCGCCGGTTCTCATGTCCTCTTCGGGCGACATTCCTCCCACCGGGACCCCGGCCCGCAGTTTCTCGACGGTGCTTACCGCCGCGCCGTTCTGCTCGATCACCTTGTCGAGGAATGAGGACACGCTCTCTCCATTGGTGAGGTGGTGATGGAGCGCATAGCCTTTCATCTGCTTCTCCAGGTCCTCGTCCGAGATATCGAACCGGTATTGATGCCTGTAACCGGCGCTTTTGCCGGGCTGCTTGAACGCCAACTGGTGCTCGCCGATGGGATCATAACCCGGCATGCGAGTCAGGTCTTTCACGCCCAGGCGTTTTTCCCAGAACGACCGCATCTCCCGGACACGGACTTCCTTGCTCGCGGACCGCCGATCAAGGTCGGCGACTATCTTCTTGTATGCCGCGTCCTTGTCTACCTTGGACAGATAAGCCTGCTTGTGAAGGTAGAGCAGTTCGGCGTCCTCGGCGGTAGCCGGGGTGGAGTTGAGTCCAAGGCTCTCCATGTGCTCCATCGCCCGCTCCATGCTCTTCGCGTCCGGGCGATCCGGCAGAACTATCTCGAACTCGCCCCGCTGGGCATAGAGGTTCTTCTCCGACCAGGGGCGGTACACGGCCTTTATGCCGTCGCCGAAGTCAACTTCGTACTGCTCGCCAGCCTTCATGCTGTGGCCCTTGAACATGGCGGAATTGTCCGAGTTCTCGTTCACCACCACCAGGTCGCCCTTCTTCAGTTCGCGTTTCTCGTGCAGGACCTTCGAGCGAGTAACCTTGAAACCCGCGTCCTTGGCCTTAGCCGGGCGAGGCGATTCGTGCTTCTTGGTATAGGCACCGAACATTTCATTTATCGGCTTCTTGGCCCGCTCGGCATCCTCGATCTTGGAGAGCCAGGCCAGGTACTCGTTGGCCATGCCCCGAACGTCTGGGTCGCTCGACTGGGCCAGCTTCTGGAGCGCCTTTTCGTAGCCCTTGGCCTTGTTCAGCTTGTCCTGGTTGTACTTCTTGTCGTCTTTGTGGTGGTTGATGGTCTTGGCGGCGGCCAGGATGTCATCGGCGAACCGGTCCTCGGGCAAGGTGTCGCCGACCTTGGTCGAGGCGGGATCAATCCCGGCCTTCTTGAGCGCCTCCAGGATTTTCGCGTCGGCCTCGGGCCGGACCTTCATTTTGACCACGGTCCGCTCCTTGCCCTTGGCTTTTTCAACGAAAATGAGAGCGTTCTGGTCCTCGATGTCATCTTCGTCAATGGGAAGCGCTTTTCCCTGCCAACCAAGGCGCCTTACTTCCTCGATTAATTTTTCATCCTCCGGACCGAGGCGTCCCTTTTTGGCGATAGGTTCAGCCGCGTCCTCGAAACGGAACCCCTTTTTGCCAAGGACGTCTGAGTAGAAAGATTCGAAGTCGCGACGAAGGTTGCGCTTTCGATCCAGGGCCGTCTCGTAAAAAGCCTTCTTTTTCGCTTCGTCCTTCCCGAACCGGCCCTCGACGTATGGGCGCAGCATATCCAGATAGTCGTCATCCGATATTTTTTCGACTTCGCGGATGTACTTCAGCGTGACGGAGGGGTCGGGTTTAACCTTGCCTTGCTTGGCCGCCCTGAAGACCGCGTTGTAAAAAGGCTCCTGCTCGCCGAACTTCTGGTTCGGGTGATAGTCGATGGAAAGCTTGTCCTCGCCCAGGTGCTTGAGCAACTGCCCTTTGTCGATGCCGTAAATCTTGCCGCTCCTGGAGCGGAGGAACTGCTTGGAGTGGCCGTCGTGATTAGAGATGAGCCAGTCGATCACGTGCTCGCGCTGGATCTGTTCAAGCTCAAGGGTGGTGAGGTCGGTGGGGTCCATGCCCGAGAAGTCGATCTTGGACTGAAGGTCGGTGCGCCATTTCTGGATCGAGCCGAGCTTTCCCTTGAGTCGAATGGTACGGACTTCGATGGCGTCAGGATCGATCATCCGGGCGATTTTGTAAGCGGCCTCCTCGCCGTAAGCGATGAACTCGTCGCCTGACTTCTCGACCGGTTTGAACATCCACTTGTCGCCGTTCTCGTCGGTCCAGAATTCCTTGCTGTGAGCGCCTCCCACCTGGGCTTTCCCGGCGGGCTTGAACTTGCCCGCTTTCCTTTTTGCCTCCCAGGCCTTGTCCGCATCCTCGAATTCCGATCCCTTCTTGGTGAAGGTCGGCTTTGCCACTGGTTCAGGCTCGGGCGGAGGCGGGGCTTTTACCTCGGGTTTCGGTTTCGATGCTTTCTTCTTGCCGCCGTGTTTCTCGGCCCAGGCGGCATGCTTTTCCTCGATGGCTGCCTTGGCCGCTTCGACCTTCTTTGGATCGGTCTCGCTGAACAGGGTGACCAGTTCATCCTTGTTCGCCCACTGCCAGTGCTTGAGCTTGGTGTCCTTGGCCAGGGTCTTGAGGTCGCCCACCTTCATGCCCGCCAGTTGCTCCTGAAACACCTTCTTCTTGAGCGCCAGTTCCTTGGCATGTGATTCAAGCATCTCCTGCGGCAAAACACCGCCTTCTTCGAGCGCGGTTTCTGCATCCTTAACCGCCGCCAGGAAGTCTTCGTATTGGGTGGGCGACTTGGGCAGCACAACCTTGGCAGATGACTCTTCCACGCTCTCCTTGGCTTTTTTGATCTTCTCCTTGGCGGCGGTCTCGACCGCCTCCTTCTTTGCTTTCTCGGCAAGTTCCTGGCCGGCGGATTTCTCGATGGCCTTGGCGAGTTGCTCCTTGTTCTTGAGCGGCCCGATGTGATGCTTTTTCTTGGCCGCCATGAGGTCTTTTCCCTGAAGGCCCGAGTGGTCGATGCCAGGCTCCAGTTCATCCAGGAGATCGATCACGTCCTGCTTGGTCATATTGAGGGAGATGCCCTTTTCCTTCGCCATCTCCTTTAGCTCCGCCGCCGATAAACCCTGCAGTCCCTTTGGATCGGGAATCTTCTTCAACTGTTCGGCAACCTGCTGGGCCTGCTTGAGCGCAGATTGTTTCTCGGCCAGGAGCTTGACCAGTTCTTCCTTGGTTCTTAGAAGCCCTATCTTGTGCTGCTTCAGCTTTGCTTTGAGCGCCTGGCCTGACAGGTCCGAGTGGTCGATGCCGGGTTCTGCCTGATCCAGTAGCTTGATAAAGTCGGATTTGGTGCGGGCTATGGAAACGCCGTTCTGTTTGCTAAGGGCCTGCAACTGCTTTGAGGTAAGGGCTTCCAGATCGCCGATCCCTCCCTTTTCGAATGCGGCCTTCAGCTTGGCGTCCTCGGTTGCTTTGGCCTTGGCTTGTCCCTCGATGGCTTGTGGCGGGAGGATGCAGGCGGAAGGTTCATCGGCCGCCACCGCGCCCAACTCTCCACCGCAGATTTTTAAAGGCCAGGCCGGGAGGTTGCTGCAGCGACAATTGGGGTGAGCGGGTTGCTGTGGGAAGCGGTCGATGTCATAAGTCTTGCCGTCGAGTGGACCGCACACAGGACATACCCGCTCGTCCTCCATGGTCATCCATTCGAGCTTTCGAACGCCAACGTGCTTATGGAACTTGATCCTCCCCTGGTTGTGAGCTCGCAGTACTTCGGTCCGGGCTATGACCTCCATCCGGTATTGGGCCTTGCTGAACACCTTCGAGCCTGCGTGTCTGAAAGATTCCGGGTCCTTCACTACGTGGCCCAGGTCGCGAACAATGTCTTCCACGCCCTTGCCCGTGGCGATCCCCGAGAACACCACCCGCTTGATCCCGTCCGCGAGCTCCCGGTTTACGTCCCCAGCCAGGATCAGGTTGTAATTGGTCATGAAGTCGAGCGCGTCGGTGTCGACCAGGGTGAAGACTTTGGTTGAGAGCTTATCTATGCCGTCGGGCTTGAGGTCTCGGTAGAAGGGCAGTTGGGCCGAGGCGAATTCATCGATGCCCTGGTAGATGCCCTGACGGAAGGACGCCTTGGCCGCTTTCTTGAACCGAAGGGTCTGCTCCTTGCGAAGCGTGGCGGTGATCGACTGGAGATCGGCTTCGAGTTTCTTGAGGCCCTCTACAGCCGCGAGCTTGTTGTCGGGAAGAGATCCGAGCGTCTTATAGTGGAGAATGACCTTTCGGACCTCAGCCTCGGCGTCGGCCAGAGTTTCAGTAAGATCAGCGGCCACCTGTTCGGAGTAGAGGTTCCTGTGCTTGACGCTCCGCTCCGTGGCCTGGCGGATGGCTTCGGCTTGTGAAAGTGATGTGCTCGCGGCCAGGGATGAGAGCATGGCGAATCCCGCTTAGCCTGGCGAGATCATGCGGGTATCGAAAAAGCGGCAGGCCTGTGAATCGAAAGTTGTCTCGGACTTCCTGGCCCGGCAGTAGTTCCTCTCCTCGTCGAAGTGGGAACAGGAATCGCAGATTTCATTCGAGGCGTTGGCCTGAGCATACGAGCCTTCCAGTGAAGAACCTCCTGCGCTGTTATCCTTGGGGTCCAGGCCCAGCATCTTCTGGGCGACCTCGACACCCATGATCCCGGCCATGACCATGTCCACGATGGGCTTTATCTGCTTTTCGTCGAGCATGTCCAGGACTTTTTTCTCGCTCTCGCGGTTGGCGGACTCGATCTCCGGGTCCAGGTCCATCTTGAGTTGGAGGCTGGCGCGGCTGATGAGCTTGCGGTCATAAAGCTCGATGAGCAGGCGCTTGAAGTCCACGGCGTCGCTTGGGTCAAGATCGTTGAACAGGAACTGGATGGACTTGTCCTTATAACCCTTGAGTTCCATCCAGTCGTCGAACACCCAGGCAAGGATTTCGCGGGCCGCCTGCTTGATCTCCCGGATCATGACCAGCATCTTCTGGAGGCTCACCGAGGCCGTTGCGAAGTTGGGACCGTCGCCCGTCACCAGCGAGCGGGACAGGCCGAGCGCCACCATGATGTCTTCCTTGACCTCCTTGACCTTGTCCTCTGCGTTCAGGACCTGGCCTTCCGTCCCGTGGGTCTCGACCGTGACGTAAAAGGGGACCACCAGCCCGCTCTTCATGTCCATCTTGTTCACCAGATCCCGGACTTTTTCCAGCATGGGCTGGTCGGGCATGACCATCTTCTGGCCGAACGCGCCCCCGACCTTGATCAGCCGGAAGGGAGTGGCCCAGCGCTTGGCGATGGCCTGCTCAGCCCGGCGATAGTCCCGAAGCAGTTCAATGGATTGAAAAGCGGGGAGCACCAGTGAGTTGCCGCGCGGTGAAAAGGGAGGCGCGTCCCATTTTAGGTGGAGTACCTGTTCAACCGGCAGGTCAATCGGGTCGCCGATTCCTCCGGAGTCCTCGGGATACTGCTTCGCCTCGGTCAGTTCGCCGTTCTCATACTTCACCTTGACCGACACCGGGTTTACGCACACTACTTCCTCGATGTCCTTGCCGCCCTTGACATAGCTCTTGAATCCGATGGCGTCGCCCTTGACCAGGAGTTGGAGGATCATGTCCTTAACAAAGGTCGAGACGCTGACGCGGTCCCCCAGGTCGGCGGCTTCATCCTTAAGACCTTCATCGTCGCTGGTGACCTTTATCTCGTCTCCCACCGCGAAGGTCCGCCACGAGTTGACACAGTTCTTGACCAGCGGCTCTTCAAGGTAATACTCCCAGGCTTTGCGGGCGCGCTCTTCCCAGGTAACGGGAATGGCATCCTTGCCGATCACCGAACTAAAGACAGAGGAGTCCAGTGCCGCCGCCGTGGCCATGGGGACCACAACCATGCCCTGGGATTCAAGGTCGTCGCTCACAACTTTTCCTTTTCCTTCCACTCGAACCTCTCTTGTACTGGCCATGTGAGCGCCACATTCGCGCCCTGTGGCGAGATAATGGACCTGCTGGTTATATACCGGCGCAAAAGTAAAAGTGTCGGAAAAAAGTGGATGTATAGCCCAAAAAGTTCTCGGAAGGATGTTCAAGGGGGAATGAAACTATTTAATTAGCAGATGGCTTAATGACAGTTTTACTCTCGGATTTATGGTTTGCACTAAACCTGTCTGCAACTTTATGGAACATGATAACCGAGAATAAAGGTTTCCAGTTAGATGCTTAACCGGTATTAAATTTTATCAGTCTTGAGCTTTTTTGACAATCAGGCCAGATAAGGCTAATAACATTGATTCTTTAGTTCCTGTTTGTCAAAAATGACTCCATATTGTTTGACAAATAAGCTATTTAGGATTAAATTTATTAATACCAATTACACGGCGTGTCAAAAAATGGATTAATAGAAATGTTAAACGAGTTTCTGTCTCAGCGCGATGTTTTCACTGTCGATGAGTTCGACCGTTATCTTTCGGAGAATGGTTCGGGCAACTTCAACACCAGAAAATCCCTCTTGAATTACTACCGAAAGCAAGGCCGAATAATACCAGTGCGACGAGGTTTGTATGCTGTTGTCCGTCACGGGAACTCTCCAGACTCAAGCCCTGTTGATCCCTTCCTCTTGGCCTCAAAAATGACCAGGGATGCCGTGCTTGCATACCATACGGCGCTTGAATTCCATGGTAAGGCATACTCGGTTTTTACCAGGCTTCACTACCTCTCTCGGCACAAATCTCAGCCTCTAAAGTTTCGATCATACGAAATCAAGGGAGTGCCTTTTCCCCGGCCACTAATAGCAACAGGCAAGGAGATGTTCGGGGTCGAGACTTCCAGTCGTTCCGGAGTTGAAGTGAGAGTGACCGGCCTGGAAAGAACTATGGCCGACGTGCTTGATCGGCCGGAATTGACCGGTTCTTGGGAGGAGATATGGCGTTCCCTTGAGTCAGTAGAGTTTTTCGATTTGAATCAATTGGTCAAATACGTCGAGTTGCTGGGTAACGCGACGACTGCGGCAAAGGTTGGATTCTTTCTCGATCAGCACAGGGAATCCCTCATGGTCGAGGAAACGCATCTTGAGCCGTTACGAAAGCTGCTGTCCCGCCAACCTCACTACTTGATACGGGGCAAGCGCAAGGGCAGCAAATGGGTCAAAGACTGGAACTTGATGGTCCCCGCTGAAATACTAGATAGAACCTGGAGTGAAGTATTATGATCCTTTCCCAATCAGAGTTGCTCCCCATTGCCGAATCAACGGGCTTCAATGCCAATGTTGTCGAGAAGGTCGTCCACCTAATAAACCTCTTGAACAAGCTGAACTCGCATCCATATCTCACCGGTAAGCTGGTCTTAAAAGGTGGGTCCGCGCTGAACCTTTTCATCTTCGATCTGCCCCGATTGTCCGTGGATATCGACCTCAATTACGTGGGGGCCATCGAGCGTGAGGCAATGCTCGAGGAGAGGCCGAAGGTGGACCATGCAGTTCAAGCCGTATTTTCAAGGGAGGGGTTCGCGGTCAGGAAAATACCCGAGGATCACGCTGGAGGAAAGTATCGATTAAACTACCAGAGCTTTGCCGGACAGTCAGGGAATCTCGAAGTAGACTTGAACTTCATGTTCAGAGAGCCACTCTTTGAGTTGCAGACTCTCGACTCACGACCTTTGGGCGCCTTTGTCGCGAACCATATTCCCGTCCTTGATGTGCACGAACTGGCAGCCGGAAAACTGGCCGCTCTTTTCGCAAGGCGCCAGGCGCGGGATATCTTTGATGCCCACCAAATACTCTGCAACACCGATTTGAACCAAGACCGATTGCGAACGGGATTCATCGTTTACGGAGCGCTGAATCGAAAGGACTGGCGGACGATATCTTTGGAAGACGTTGCATTTGATAGCAATGAGTTGGAAAGGATGTTGATCCCGCTTCTCCATTCCGGTATGGCCGTCGGGGAAGAGGATTTTTCAGAATACGCTAAGCGGCTGGTAAGAGAATGTCAGGACAAGCTGGCGATTGTATTCCCCTTCAAGGAAAAAGAAACAGAGTTTTTGGATCTCATCCTATCCAAGGGAGAAATAAAACCATCCTTGATAGCATCCGATGACGTTCTACAGAGCAGAATTGCAAGGCATCCCATGTTACTTTGGAAAGCGATGAATGTACGCAAGCATTTCGGTCTTGATAAGTAGCTCAAGAAAATTTTCTAAACACTCAGATAAACACCGGCTCCGTTATCAGCGGAGCCAGTGATACCATTTCCTCTCGTCCCTGCCCAAGGTTACCCTGCTCCCTGGCGAGCACCGCGCAGCGGACCGCGTCGATTATATGATCGTTGCCCTTCGAATAGATCACCTTGCCGTCCCGGAGCGTGTAGGTATGGGTCGTGAACTGGTCCTCGATCTCCATGTCATCAGCAGGGAAGATTATCTGCTTGCGTTGGAGCCCCCCGTTGATAAGGCTGGTCATCAACTCCTTCGTTCGTTTCTTGACCTCGCGCCCGTCCCGAACCGCCAGGGTGGTCATCCCGCCGAAGTCGAAGCCGTTCAGCCGTCCCTCAAGCTGGAGAGACTTGTACTTGTCGAGGGTGAGTAGCTCCTGCACTACGGCCAGCCCATTGCCTCCGTTATCCACTCCGATCCCGACGGGGGTGAAGTACCGGTCGAGGAGGCCGATAGTCTGGGCTATGTGCGGATAGGTGACATGCTCCATGTGTACGCGCAGGATCAGCTTTATCACCGAGCGTTCCCCCACCTCCATCTCGCGGAAGACCACGATCTCGGTCGGGTCGTTGGTGTAACCGAGGTCGCCCCCGATCCAGAACATTCCTGTCTGGGGCATGAGGTTGAGAAGCATCTCCAGCCGGTCGTGGGCCGCCTCCTCGGTCTCGCAGTTCTTGAGCTCGTCGCCGGTGATAACCACCTTCTGGTATTCCAGGAGTTCCTGGCGGCACAGGTTCAGGTACTCGATGTTGAAAGCTCCATAGGAAGGCTTGCCGTGCTCGCCCGCCACTTCGTGCTGCCAGCCCGCGCTGTCCTTGCCCCCATAGAACTCGATCAACTCCGCCTCGCGCCGTTCGTTCCAGGCCGGGTTCAGCCACGAGGGCCAGCGGAACACGGTGAACTGCTCCGAACTCGTTAGACGGTAATAGGTCGTGTTCCGGAGGCCGTTCGGGGTCGAGTAGATGCGGAGCTTGCCCTCGGCCTTGAGACACTGGCGCAGGGCCTTCCAGGCCTTCTCGGACAGCCACGCCCCTTCGTCCACCCATATCCGGTCAACGTGCAGGGAACGGAACGAATCGCCGTATGCTCCAGCCGGACGGAAATAAAGGATCGTCCCGTTGGCGAATTCCAACCGGAAGTAAGGCTTCCTGTGAATCTTGGGCTTGCCGTACTTGGTGATGGCCACGCTGTCCATCAGGTCGGAGTTGGCTTCCAACTGGAACTCGATCTCTTCGATCAAAGTGTCGAGGTGGCCCTGGTGGGGAGCCGCGATTAGTCCCTGGCCGCCCGTGGTGATAAAGGCGAAGTGCAGCGCGTCGGTGGTGATGTTTACGCTCTTCCCTGCATCCCTTCCGTCAAGGTGGATTACATTCCTGTCCCTGCAGCGCAGGTCCTCCACCTGGTGGGACCAGTAATCGCGGGCGGTCCCGTCCCGGTTCTTCAGGTACGCCTGGCCCCACCGGACCGGGTCCAGCAGGGTCTCCGCCAGTTTGCGGTCCCTGGCTTTCAGCGTTGCCATGGGCTTGTCTCCCGGCCTCCGGCGCTGGTTACATCTTCTTCAGAAAGGCCTTGACTTCCGGCCCAATGGAAGCGTGTATGTGAATGCGCCGACATGATCGGAAAGCGCGATAAAAGACCAACTGAGAGGAGGCACGCATGAAACGAAAGGATGTCCAGGTCGGACGGACCTACCTGGTCAAGGTATCCGGAAAACTCGTCCCCGTGAGGCTCGACGCCGAGCATCCCAGTGGGGGCTGGACAGGAACCAACAAGGAAACGCGGAGACAGGTCCGGGTCCGGACCGCCGCCAGACTGCGGTGTGAATACGCCGCGAACCGTAACTGAGAAAGGAGAACGATCATGGCAGAAACTCTTCATCAGGCCGCCGAGGCCTACCTGGAACACCTCAAGTCCCAGGGGAAAAAGGATCGAACAATTTACACCTACGGAAAAGACTTCCAACTCATCGAGGCCCACTTCGGGGCGGACCGGAAGCTCGACACCATCCTGCCCCAGCACGTGGGAAAGTTCTTCAAGTCCGACGACCTGCTCAAGCTCCCCAGCGGAAAAGAGCGAGCCAGGCCCACCGTTGACAAGACCATGCGAGTGATGCGCATGTTCCTGGTCTGGGCCAAGGAGACCGGAAGGATCAACAAGCTCCCGCTCCCCAAGGACACGCCCATGGGACACAGCGCCAAGAAGGACCAGCAGGATGACACAGGAAAGAAACGAAAGACCGCTCAGGCTGCTGCCCAGTCCTGAACCAATCAAGGAGGCGATCCGCGCCTTCTCCCTGAGACTCGAGGCTGACGGACGCTCGCCGAACACAATCAGCGCATACCAGCGAGACCTCATGACCCTGGCCCGGGTGCTGACCGAACAGCGCCCGGGTCTTTCAATGGACCGAATAAAGCCGGGGATACTGGACGAGGCCATCACCTCGCCGGTGATCTCCCGCACATCGCAAGGAAAGCCACGCTCGCCCGCGTCCATGCACCGATTCAAGGCCGCGCTCCGCTCGTTCTTCGCCTGGGCCGAGGATACCGGCCTGGTCCCGGAGAACCCGGCCCGGTCGATCAACCTGCGCAGGCTTCCCCGCAAGCCTCCCGCCTTCCTGACCGAAGCCGAGAAGAAGCGGCTCCTCAAGGAGCTTCGGGGACGGACATCGCCCTTGGCCAGGCGGGACCGGCTTATCATCGAGATGTTCCTGGGGACCGGCATCCGGCTCCAGGAGCTCGTGGACCTCGACATCGAGGACGTGGACCTGGACGCCAAGCATCTCCGGGTCCGCCAGGCCAAAGGCAATGTGCCGCAGGTCAAGTTCCTCAAAACCGACCTCCGCTCATTTTTGCGCTCCCACCTTGTGGAGCGCCGTCGGCAGGGAACCGGGGAGTGCTCCGCGCTGTTCCTCTCCAACCGGGGGACGCGCCTTTCTCCGCGCCAGGTGGCCCGGAGGCTGGCTGTGTGGCTCGAAGCCGCCGGAATCGATAAACACCTTAGCCCCCACGCCCTGCGCCACACGTTCGCCACACACCTCTACAGCAGGAACGGGGACATCCTGGTGGTCCAGCGAGCCCTTGGCCATCGGGACCTCTCCACAACCCAGATTTACACCCACCTCGTGGACGGCGTTCTGGAGGAGGCCATCGAGCGCCTTTGAGCGCCCGGCCTTCATCGTCCTTCCCCTTGGGAAATTTCCATTAACACATTCTTCATTCTGGTCCGCAGTCGCTTGATCCTTCGCCATGCAAAAAACGACCAGCCCATCACGTCCAGGATTTCCTGCTCGACCTCGTCGAGGATTTCAACCGAGGAGCGCCGCAGGGTGGATTCCCCATACTCGACCGCTCCACGCTCCAGCCTCCGTTCAACCAGGGAGACGAACTCGCGCCATTCGCTGGCCAGGTCCTGGCTCATTCCCGGTTCCTGGATACCCAGGAACACGTCATATCCGACCTTATCTCCCATCCGGTGCTCCCTAACCCTTTGAAACAAGCGGCCCTTGCTTTTCGGACCGCCGGTGTTATCCGCCATCTTTTTTGCGTTTTCGTTTTTTGGCGGGCTTGTCCTTGCCGTCTTTCTTCTCGTCCGCCAGCGTCTTGACCAACTTGCTCGCCCATTCAGCGGGGGTGGCGGCCCGCTTCGAGGCGGGATCGGTCTCGCGGGTGATCTTGGTGGTCTTCAAATCCTTGAGGTGACAGCGGATCATCCGGTCCAGCCGCTCGGCCGCGTCCCAGTTGCCCTCTTCCTGCGCCCGACTCAGCTTGATGAAGTAAACCGCCACCAGCTCCACCTGCATGAAGTCCGAGCTCTTGTTGAACACAAAGTCCTTGTAAAGCTGCGCAATGATCTTGTCGAAGATCTTCTTCTCGTCTTCGGCCAGGAAGCGGCTCGCGTAAATGCCGTGGTTGATGCTATTGAGGTTGCCCTCGGGCGCGCTACGGCCTCGCCCTCGCACCTTCTCGTTGCGGACCCACTTGTCCAGTTCCACCTCGTCGCTCTTGCAAAGCGTCTTGTCCTGGTCATTGTCTTTCTGTTCATTCATGCTTGTCATTTTCGATTTCTTGGTCCGATGCCTCCGACTCGGGCGGGAAATCCGAATTTAGCGGATTTCCCTCACCGCTTTCTGGCGCGCCTTCTACTGGATTACATACCGGAAACGAATCGAAAGTGTCGGAACTTTTTTCATCGGACCGCTCCTTTTTTAGAATCTGGTGGACCCGGCGGGGAGAAATTCCGGCCAGCCGCGCGATCTTCTTGACGGGCACGCCCTCGTCCTTGAGGGCCAGCACGAGCTTCTTGCGCTCGGCATAGAACATCTTGCTGCTCGGCACCCAGAGCAGGCCGGTGAAGTGGGATTGCACCGCCTCGACCAGGTCGGGCGGCAGCACGGCATGAGCGCAGGCATAGCGTTTTTTCATGGGGTCTCCTTGCCTGGCTTCTTGAGCCACGGCTGGGCGACGTGCGGGTTATAGAAGCGCAGTCGGCTCTCGCGGGGACCGGGGACGATGATCTCGATGGACTGGCGGGTGACCTCGCCGATTTGCCTTTCGCTCTCCAGAAAGCAGACCAGGCCGTAATCCTCGCCGCAGGGGAATTTGAATTTGTCTCGGTTCTGGTAGAGGGTGGGTTCGGTCCAGTCGAGGGCCAGAGCTTGGTCCTTGATGGCATCGACCTTCCCCACGGCCTCGGGGGAGACGCGGTGGGTGAACCTGAAGTTCCCGTTGGCCGGGAAGAGGTGTTCGGGTATCGGCTCGACCGGGGCCATCTTCGCTTCCTGCTTGTCCAGGTCGCCAGCCTTCCAGGGAACGGGAGGAGAGTAAGCCTGGGCGTCCAGCCGGTTGATGGCCTCTTGTATCTGGCCTTCGCCGAAATTCTTCATCGCCCATTCGTGAATGGGCATGAACTTACCACGCAAGTCCTCATAGGCGGCCTTGGCAAGTCTCCCCGAGTCGCATGCTTTTTTCGCCAGCATGATCTTGGAGCGGAGCCAGGCATAGTATTCGGGATCGAGGCGGCGGAAACAGAGGTCATCGTAAGTGACGTCGCGGGCGTAAAGCTGGAGCTTATCGGTCTCCCAGGTTTTGAGCGTGGGGGAAACGTAAAGGGCCGGCTGTTGAATCGAGTCGATGGGTTTATCCGATGGGCAGGGACTTATTGGTGTGGCTTCGGTGTCGGCGTTTGAATATTCCTGCATGTGTCGGAGCAGGCTCATGGTTCGCTTCTCCTTGCTTGAGATTTGGGGTCCATAAGGATACATACTGGAACGCGAGTAAAAGTGTCGGAAGTTTTTTGAAAAAAAGTTCGCGGTGGTGAAAGGGTGAAAGGTTCGGATGGGTCAAAAGGACCTTTCACCATGACCTTTCACCACACCTAACCATTCAATTTCAATAAATAAATAATAAAATATGGTGAAAGGGTGAAAGGTATAGATAGATATGTCTATTAATGGACAAAAAATAAAAGCTACCATACCCTCTACATGGCCCCCCACCCATATTTTTTTTCTTAAACATGGAGAGTGACCTCTGGGAACCTTTCACCCTTTCACCATGCGGGGTAACCATTTGGATTTTCATTCCTTTTTCAGAGTGAAAGGTTCGCCGTGGTGAAAGGGTACCCTTTCACCCAATGGGCTGAACGGAAAAAAAGAAGCCGGTTATCGGGGAAGACAGGTGATGTTGTAAGTGGTGATTCGAGCGTGGCCTTGATTCAGTTTGATGTCGAACCCAGCCTGTTGGATGGTTTTCAAATCATTCGAGAAACGTTGCGCGAACTGCTGGACGGATTTCATGTTGAAGGAGAGGCTGAAATCCTTAGCGATCCGGCGGAGGGCGACGAAGAGATCGCGGGCCAGGGCGTCCTTGATCGTATCCTCGTCCTGAAAATCCAGCTGGTAGCGTTCCATGAACGCGGCCTTGTTGGACTTGACCACGTTGGTCGCCGTGCTCTCCTGGTCGGCTTCGAGCGCGTGGCGATAAGCCTTGAAGAGAGTGGCAAGGGCCGTGGCGATGGGGTTGGACTCGCGGGCCGTCTCCAGGCTCACACTGTTAATAGAGGCGATCCGCTCCACGAACTGCGGGTGGAGGGTCTCCAGGGCCTGGGCGATTTCCTCGGGGGACTCGCCCGCGATCATCATCAGGTACATGAGGCTCAGGTAGTCGTTGCAGCGGCGCTTGTTGTGATGGCCCAGGGTCTGGTGCAACAGGCGCATGACCTTCTCCTGCGCCCCGTCCCGGAGCAGGGCCAGGACATGGCTGGTGCGTTTCATCAGCGCGGAGAGGATGAAGTCCCGGCGCTGCTTGATGGCGTCCAGGACCTTGGCCTCGAGGAAGCAGTCGCTGGCCTGCTCATTGATGTCGAAGCGGATGATGAAGGTGCGCGAGAGAATCTCGGCCAACTCTCCGCCCAGCGGCTCAATGCCGGTGGTGTTGAGCAGGCACTTGGTCCGCTCGACGATCGTCTCGGTGTCGGTCCCGCCCCGGCGTTTTTCCTTGGCGATCCCGGTGATGCTGGTGAGCAGGAAGGTGGTGAGTTCATCGGTCAGCTGGGCGACCTCGATGTTATCCAGGAAGATGCAGGGGTTCCGCGAGCCGTCGGTGTAGTTGGCGGCTATGGTGCTGGTCTTCTGTTCGGTCTCGCCGTAGAGCAGGGCGGAGATGAGTTTGCTGGCCGTGGTCTTGCCGGACTGCGAACTGCCCTCGAAGCGGGTCATGGGCCGGGTCCCCACGAAGTCGATGAGTAGGAAGCACGAGAGCCAGAGCAAGATCAGGAAGCGGTCGCCCTGGGCGCAGGGCAGGTTGCAGACAATGAGGTCCAGGAGCATCCGATCAGCCTCCTCGATGTCCGCGTCCGGCCGGAACTTGAAGGGCCTCATTTTGTTCGAGGCTTGGAGGATGATCTTGTCCGCGTTGCCGCCGTTCTTCATGATCTCGATGCCCTCGGGTGTGATCTTGGCTATCTCGTGATCGGAGTTGTTGAGATTGAAGTAAAGGGTATAGCGGCCCACGTTGGTGTGGAGCCACATGAAGTCATCCCGCATTTCGCCCCGGTCCATCGCCAGGTTGGACAGGACCTCGTAGAAAGTGCGGCCGCCATTAGTGGTCTGGACAATGCCGGTGTGCTTGTACATGGTCGAATAGTAACTGCGCTTGCGGCCCCGGTCGAAGCTGTCCATCCACAGGAGCCGATCCTCGAAGAACATGAACGGTTCGCCTCGGGGCGTGTAGAAGAACCGGGCCCCGTTGGACAAGAACCACTCGAACGCGACCTCGGCAATCTTGGCGTAGTCCGGCCCGCCCGATGCCTCGTCGGCCTCGATCATGGCCTGCTCGATCCGGGCGCGGCACGAGCCAGGCGGGGCGTTGGACGTGTATTTTTCCGACCGCCTTCTCCCGCGAGACCGGGCCGCGCTTTGCTTCTGCGCGGCTTTGACCTGGTCCCGCAGCGTGGTGAGCGAGAGGTTCTCCTTGCCGAACTTCTCCTGGAGAATTTTCAAGTGGCGATTTTGTTCGAGCGGGACCAGATGGGCAACCTCAAGGAGAATCGGTTCGAGGAGCCGGTTGCGCTCCTGCTCGGGGAGATCGGTCGGCAGATTGACGATCCCGAACTCCAGGGGCGTCTGGGCCTGGGCCAGAAGACCTTCGAAGTCCGCCCCGGTGTGGCCGGAGAGGAAGTAATCGTTGACGTCTATCTTGGCTTGGGAGAGCAGCTGCTCGGCCTGCTTGATCTCTTCGTCCGAGCGCCCGGCCAGGAGCTTTTTCAATTCGCCCGGGCCGACGTTTGCGGTGACATTGAATGCTCGCTGGAGTTGACCGCGGGCTTGCTCCTGCTTTTCGGTTAGAGGGAGGACCACAAGTCTGGTCTCGATATTGTGTTCGGCCAGGATGCTTGCGGTCTTCATGGCCCCGTGCAAGCCCGCCTGCGAGACCTCGTTGTCCTGGCAGATATAGATGGTCTTCACCCCCCGCAGCTTGGGGATGAGCCGCTCCCAGTCCGCCTGCCGGATTCTCACCGTGACCGGCGAGACCGCCGGGAAGCCCTGCTCCATCAGCGAGATGCAGTCGGTCACTCCTTCCGTGATGATCACCCGGTCAGGCCGGGCCAGCAGACAGTCCTCGTTGAACAGGAAGCTGTTGTTCACGCAGGCCGCGATGTGCTTGTTGGAGCCTTCGTTGTTCACCGGGAGCTTCTTGTACTTGCCCTGCTCCCAGGGCTTGTCCGGGGTCCAGGGGGTCTTGCGGCCGATCATGAAGACCACGCGGCCCCGGCTCCAGTAGGGGAACACGATCCGAGCGTCAAAGAAGGGGAACACCCCGTCCTGGCTCGTCGGTCTGAAGGCCCCGCTCGCGGCCAGTTCCCGGAGAGTGAAATTATAGGGAGAGCCGGTCAGGGCCTTGAGCAGGCCCGGGCGCTCTTCTCCATTCGGACACCTGATCGGGGAGTTTAAGGCATAGCCGATCAGAAGCTTGTCGATGGCCTCATCGGAGATCCCATAATGCGCGTGGAACCACTCCAGGACCTTGGGGGACTCCTTGAGCCGCTCGTGATAGAAACCCGCGAGCGCGGTCAAGGCTTCCTGCACCCGCAATTCCAAAATGCGCGCGGCCTCGGTCTCCTTAAGGTGTTCGGGGGAGAGGCCGTATTCGGATAGCGGCGGCAGCCCGGCCTTTTCCGCGAGGTAGTCCCGGGCGCGGCGATGGCTGTCGGGCATGGTCCCGGATCGACCGGCGGTCACTTTGCCGGACTGGACGAATTCCACCAGCTGGAGCACGTCCCCGCCCGCGCCGCACCCGAAGCAGTGCCAGCCCTGCTTGTCGAGCATGATGTGGAGCGAGCGATGGGACTGGCTCTTGTGGTTGGGGCAGTCGCACTGGAGCAGATGCCCCGACTCCTGGATGATGCGCCCGGCAAGGAGGTCGCGGGCTACCTGGCCGATGTCAATCTCGGTGATGAGCCGGTAATACTCCCTGACGTTTGCGAGCGAGGCCGCCATATCGCTCCCGCTTAAGGTCGAGCTTCATTGCTTTGCGGAACCGGCTCGGCCAAATAAATGGACAAGAAGGTCTTGCGTTCGTCCAGGTGTCGCTTCTTCACGCAGTTCTTGATCCCCCAACGGTCGCCGATAATCACGGCGGTCTCCCTGGCCCGCGTGACGCCGGTGTAAAAAAGATTGCGATGGTGCATGAAGGCGTGGGACTTGTGGACGATGACAATGGCGCAGGGGTATTCCGATCCCTGGGCTTTATGGATAGTGATCGCGTATGCCAGCTGCACGTCCTGCAGGTTGGGGGCCTCGACCGTAACCGGCATGCCGTCGAAGTCGATAGTGAGCGATCCCTTACGGTCCACGTCAACCACCATGCCGACCGCGCCGTTCATCACCCCAAGTTCATAGTTGTTGCGGGTCTGGATGACCTTGTCGAACGCGTGGAACTTGGGCCGCCTGCCCGGAGGCGTGTCCGGCACGTGGACTCCCCAAAGCTTGCGCTGCAGGAGCTTCTGGAGCTTTATGTTCAACTCGACCGTGCCGAGCGGCCCCTTGTGCGTGGGCGTCAAGACCTGCACGTCATTGATGAGATTGAAGCCCAGGCCCTCTTCGATCCTTTGCTTGAACATCTCCAGGAGGGCTTGTTGCGCCTCCTGATGATCGGTGAACTGGTCAAGGAGATACCATCCCTGTCGCTTGATCTTTTTCTCTTCGGCGGTCTTGCGGACCTCCCCATTCAGGACCGCGATGCAGTTCTCCTTCAGCACCCCCGCCTGGCGGACGACCTTGTCGAGGACCACGGTGGGCACGGCCTGGGTCTGGATCAGGTCGCGCAACATGTTGCCCGGGCCGACCGGCGGCAGCTGGTTGTGGTCTCCCACCAGCACCACGGCGGTCTGGCTCAAGTTGATCGTTCGGAACAAGCGCCAGGCCAGTGGCACGTCCACCATCGAGACCTCATCAATGATGATCACATCGGCGTCAAGGAGATCGTCCCGACCGCGAGCATAGGTCTTGCCGTTGAATCCGAGCAGGCGATGGATGGTGCTTGCCGAATGCCCAACCACCTGTTCGAGCCTCTTGGCGGCCTTGCCGGTGGGCGCGGCCAGGATGACGCTCAAGCCCTGCTCTTCATAGATGCTGGTGATCGCGGAGACCGTGTAGGTCTTGCCGCTGCCCGCGCCGCCGGAGATGAGAGTAATCGAGTGAGACAAGGCCAAGGTCACCGCTCGGCGCTGTCCATCATTGAGGCTGGGAGCCGCGCGGTCCACGAGTTCAGAGACATCGTTTCGGTCATCGAAAATCGGGTTGGCCTGGACGCCCCAGCGAAGAGACCTTGATAGGTCATCTTCCATCGCCTGGATGTCCGGCTTGGCGATGATGAACCGACCTCCATGCGATGAGCATGAAAGTTGCCTTGAGTCGATCAGCGCGTCCAACTCCCTCTCGATCCGGTCGCGGCTGTCGAGCGTGTCCATCACCAGGAGCAAGTTGGCGCGGTCCAGAAGGTCTTCATATTCAACCCAGCAGTCACCCCGGTCCAAGGCCTCGTCGAGGCAATGAACAATCCCGGCCCGGATGCGAGGGCCGTGGTCCTTGGGCGTGCCCATCTTGCGGGCGACCTTGTCCACCTTCTTGAAGCCGAAGCCGGAGACCTCCCGGATGATCAAGTAGGGGTCGGCCTGGAGCATGCCCAAGACGTTATTGCCGAACCTCTCTACCAGGCTCGTCACTTGGTGATGGGTGAGTTCGAAGCTCGCAAGCCAAGTGAGGGCCTTGTTGACCAGGCGAGTCCGGTCCCATTCGTCCCGCAATTGGATGATCTTATCCACGGAGACTCTGGCGGTCTTGGCGATGGCCTCTGCATCCTCGGCGAGTGCGCGGTCGAAGTCATCTCCGAACCGCTCGACTATGAGCTTGGCCTTGACCGGACCGATGCCCTTGACGTGAGGGTTGTTGGCGAGGTAGTTGGCCAAGCCCGCGGAGCCGAGGTCCAGGTTGTACTCCATGTTCTCAACCTCAAACTGCCTGCCATACTTGGGATGCATGATCCAGCGGCCATTAAGCACGACCGAGTCGTTCTCCTGCGCGAACAGGTTGCCTGCGAACTGGACGTCCTCGCCCGAGTCCGTTTGTAGCCTCCCCGCCGAAAACTTGCCCCCGGCGAAAAAGACCTTCTCAATCGTGCCCCGGATGGTTGCCGGGGTTGTTGGTTTTTTGTCTGTCATTCTTGGATACCTTTTGATAAACGCGCAGCAGGTAAGCCTCGACAAAAAGGCAACCGAGCTGGCGGCTCCCGCAAAAGAACACCGGCACGCCTAAATCCACGATGATGGAGATGGCCGCGCCCAGGACCGAGTTGGGATGAGCGCCGCTCACGTACTTGGCCTCGATGATGTTGTCCAGATCCGCCTCGACCACGATGCAGGCATCCGGGTATTCCGCGAGGCGCTTCAACTCCTTGTGGAACCGCTCCCTGCCTCGGATGACGGTGGAGACGAAGTCCGCGAGCGACTTTCGCTCCACCGCCACCGAGCCTTCGTAACCCGCAAGCGAATAGTCCCCGGCCTGAAGCGTTCGGCGGATTGCGGTAATGCGCTGCGGATCAAAGCCGTAAGGCTCCTGTTCCCGCGTGTCGACAACGATGGTGATCTTGTCCATGCCTGCCCATTCTTGCTGCGCAGGCCGCTTAGAACGGGATGTCCGAAGGCGTCGAACTCGGCTTGTCCCCGCTGTCCTCCAGTACGATCCGCTTGTTGAGGTACACGTTCTCGTTCTCGCCCTTGGTGCGCTTGGTCACCTCGAGCTTGACATCGAGCAGCTTATTGAGGTTTTGGGATAGATCCGAGAGTTTCTCCAGAGTGAGACCGCAGGTGTGCAAGTCGTTCTTGAGCCACTTGATGTTCTCGCTGGTGACGATGACGTTGTTGCGCCAGAGCAGCCGCCCGGCGAACTTGGGGGCCAGGATGCGCAGGGTCCACTTCAGCATCGGCGCGCCCGAGGTCTGGGCCCGGGTTAGTTCCACCTTCTCCACGTTGACTTGGTACTTGCCGTCCGGCACTGGATCGAATTCGCGCTCTTCGATCTCCGCCTGGACATACTCGTTGTTGAACTGCGAAAGGTCGATGTCGCCGGTCCAGCCGGAGGCGGGATTGGTCTCGAATTCATTGTTCGTCATGGTTCGGTCCTCCTTGGTTAATTGGTTTGGTTAGCGGGCGTGGTCGGTTTGGCTTGAGGGGCGGCGGGCTTGGCCTCGGGACGCGATGTGCTCGGCTTGGGCGCGGATGTCGCGCCGTTGAACGCCTCCATGAACTTGCCGAAGTCGAGGTCAATCACCTCGGGCATCCGTCCGGTGCGGTCGCCAGCCTCGTAGTTCAAGCTGGGCTTGGTCCTCATGACCCTGCGATAGTTGGGCTTGCCGTCTTCGCCGGGGACCGCTTCGATGTCGCAGAAAAGGATCACGTCAACCATGCCCAGGACCATCTTCCGGGCCTTGTCCGGCAGGGTGGGCACGACCCTGGTGTGCTTGCCCGTGCGGGTCTCGATATCCTTTTCCTGGGAGTGGGAGATGAGGAACAGTCCGTAAGGCAGGAAGGCCAGCTTGGTCAGCACGCGATGGAACTCGTTGTTGATGAGCGCATAGCCCTTGCCGTAGCCCAGGTCCGACTCGTGCTCGATCTTGAACTTCTTGCAGATGTAGTCCGAACACATGCGATAGGCGTTGTCCAGGGTATCGATCACGATGGTCTTGAAGTCGTGCTTGCCCTCGGCGATCTCGGCGCAGGCGGCGAGCAGTTCCTCCCAGTTGTTGATGGGAGCCTGGAAGACCTCGAGGGAATTGAGCCCCGGCTCGGTCGCCAGGAAGAGGGCGTGGTCCGCCTTAGAACATACGGTCGATTTGCCTAACTTCGAAGGCCCGTACAATAGGATCGTCAAGTTGGAAATGTCTTCTTTGGTGGGAGTTTTTTCCTTGGGTAACATTGTCAATTCTCCTTTCATCAAAATGCCGGGGCGCAATCGCTGGCCGCCTGGTCCCGGTCAATGGATTGGTTGGCCTCGACCAGTTCCTCGTGAGGAATGACCTTCTGGTAGAGGTTGTCGATTACGTTGGGATTACCGTTCGAACTGCAAAGGGGGAAGTAGGCGCACGGTCTCCGGTAATGAAAACAGAACGCGGTGTTCTGATAGAAGACCTCGCGGCGGCGCGCGTCGAGCAGCGCCTGGGAGAGTTCCCACAACTCGGAGCGTAAGGTTTCGAACTGGTCGCGGGAAAGATAGAGCATCTCGCGATGGAACATTCCCGGCTCGGTGTACTTGGCGGCCAGCCGTTCCTGGAAGTCATCGTCGCTCTCCGGCATCTTGCGCTTGGCGCTGCTCTTGCCGGTCTTGGACTTGGCGATCAACTCCGCCCGCCGCGCTTCGAACTCGGTTTCCGTCTCGCCCTTGCCCTGCTGGAGCCTGGCCTTGACCAGGATGTTGTAGATGACTCCGGAGATCTTGACCCCGAGCGCCTGCTCCACGTACCAGGTGTAGAGGATGATCTGGAAGTCGGTCCACAACCTCTCAAGGTAATCGGCGTCCAGTTGCGAGGCGGTCTTGTGCTCGAGCAGGAAGTTTTCATCGCCGATTCGGACAATGCCGTCCACCTTGCCCGCCAGGGTGAAGCTTCTCGATGAGGCCCCCGTGGCGGGGTTTATGATCTTCCCTTCGAAAGGCTGTTCGAGGGCGACCACTTCGAATTCCTCATCCGGGTACCGGGCCGCGTAAGCCTTCATCATCGCGGCCGCCAGGTGCCATTCCCGAAGCTCATTGTCATCCTGGGTCCGGTTAGGGTAGGAGCGGTCGATGTATTCGAGCACCGCGGCGAGGTCCCGTCCCCGATGCCAGAGCTCGAGGCACTCATGAATGATCGATCCGAAGCTGAGGTTCCTGTCCTTCTCCAGCGGCACGAGTTCCTTGATGTAACGCCACTCGAAGGCTTTGCGGCAGTTGCGGAACATGGACCACATCGAATAGGTGGTGATCATCTGGCCGCTCATACCGCCGCCTCCATGGGCTGGCGGGGTTCCTCCCGTGGCTCTCGGGCAAGCGTACGCTCGACCTTGAACGCCTCTTCCCCGAATTGCCGGGTGATAAAACCGGTGAAAATTTTGGCGATGTTCCTGCCGACCTCGGTGCCCGCGTCGATTACGCATGAGCGCTTTTTCAGGTCCAATCTGAATTTCGCGTCCAGCCTGATCAGGGACCGACCATGCATGCACTCGGCGGCGAGAGCCGACAACATCAGAGAGTCCTCCACGTCCTCGAGCGCCACCTCGGGATAAAACTTGTAATGGTAAACTTGCGAATTCATTTTTTGCCTCCTTTCATGGCCGTGGGCCATGGTCCTTTTCGCTCCGGCTTTTATTCCGAGAGCGTTTTGCGAGGCGCCTCTGCGGGATATATACCGGCGCAAAAAGAAAAGTGTCGAAAAAATGTCTCCTTTCAGAGATAATTTTTCAGGCCGGCCTCGTCGAAGATTTCCCTAACCTTCCGGATAGCCTCGTAAATCGTGCTTCGGGGCATGCCCAACTCGGAAGAGATATCGGATACCGTCTGAGTCTTAAGCCGCTCGCACAGGTCACGAAAATTCTCCGGCAGTCGTTCCAGCGTTCTCTCGACGTCCATGACCATCTCGCGATGGTCCTCGGGAGATCGGTCCGCCAGGCCAACGCTCAGTAGGTACTCTTCCTCGCTGACGCGCTCTCGCCATTGGGTCGGCCTTTCGCAATCTGGATCATTCGAGTCCAATGAAAAGGCGCGCATTCGCCAATCTCGTTTCCCGGCCTTACTCGCCGCGATGATAGAGGCGACCCGGCGGTTTACGATTCGACTGATAAAGGTGTTTCGCTTAGCGACGGCGGCGTCGTATTTGGGCAGGCGCATGAGCAGGCAGAGAGCCAGGTCCTGCTCGACGTCTTCCCGGTCCGCCCTTCGGAACCCTGGCTGATTTATCAGTTGCCAGGACTTGACCTGAATTAAATTCACCGCGTACTCCTCGATTCCGGGGTATTTATTCCTTGTTCCCATCTGGTCCTCCTCGCGGCCGAGGAGGAAGCCATGTGGGTGTCATCCATTGCCGGGCCGCCGTCTTAGAACGGATCGTCGCGAGTTCGCCGGTTTGGCGACACCCACAACGACCTCCGCTCAACGGCCAGTCGGTTGTCTGGTGGTTAATGTTCAGGGCTACTGATTCAGCGCCCGACCGAATCCTCTATTTCCATGGAGAAGGGAAGGCCCGCCTGAACCTCCAGTAGGATGATGGTCCCGTCGTGCAGATCGAATATGTGGTCTAACAAACGGCTGACCTTTTCCTTGAGCGGGAAGTCTTTTGCACTGTCCTGGCGGCGCGGGCCATTGTCGGCCCCGAGCTTGATCTTGCGGACCACCCTGGGCGGCGGATCGAAAACCGGCTCCCCCTCCGCGATCACGAGTCCCTCGATGCGCCCGTAATTGATCTCCGACATGAGATCGACCAGCTTCCGGCTGGAAGCGCCCAGTGAAAATTTCGTTGCCTGGTTTTTCATTCCTTCAACCCTCCATTTACTTTGTGAAATCTCCGGGGCGAATCCCGGCGCTCGGATTTTTCCGAGCCTTTGCCCCTTATTGGGGAAATTTCACCGGGAGGGTTGAAAAAGTGACGCCGGGACGGGCTAAAACGACGCAACCCCCTGGATTACAGGGGGTTTACGTGAAGGAAAAAATTTTAAATTTTCATTAAGGCCCCGGTGAAATTTCACCGGGAATGGCGGGTATTACTTTTATTCCGGTTCGATGGTAAAGCGAGCGCGCCATCCCTTGGCATTCTCGTCATAAATGAAGGGATCGCCCTTGATCCGGAAAAAATCGTATAAGTTAGAGGCCAGGCTGCTCTTGCGTCTTTTTAAATTCGGGTCGGCCTTGGGACTTCGCCAGGTAATCACGCCTCGCTCCTCGGCGAAGTCCTGAAGTAGCTTCCACTGCACGGTGGGTTCGCCGTTCTTGGCGCTGGCCATGCCCATCTGGGTATAGTTGAATATTCCTCTTTCCGACTTGACCCTGACCGCGACCTTGTGCCCGTCAACGAACCTGACGCTCACGTTCTCCCAGCTCGAGCCGGGCGGGGTCGAGAAAAACGTCATGGAGGATTGGTCGTCGAAAGCCGGAACGTGGAGGTCTTTGAATTTTGATAAAAGGGTCTCCAGCGGAGGATGGGCGATGAGCATGCCGCCTTCAATATTAATGAAGTTCTCAAGCGCGAGCAGGCAACAACCTCGTCGATTCACCATGTCCATTACCGTGGGATTGACTAAATCTCGCGTGGGGACCAAAACGATTATGGGAGAATCGAGCGTCGCGATCAGGGTCGCCATGGCCATCTGAAGCTCGTACGGATCGAACTGTATGCAAAGAAACACGGGAAACTCGTACCCCGCCAAGGGGGAATAAGTCCCCAGTCGGAAGGTCATGTACGAATCCCTCAGCTTCTCGAACTCCGGCTCAATGCCCAGCGCCGAGGCCAGGGCCGTTCCCAAAAGTGACTGGTTGACCTCGAATATCACCCTGTCCGATTTTGCGACCGGAAAGGTATCGCAGCGCTGAGGCTCGCATTGGCAAACGGCCACCGCGTGATCCGGCGAATGCTCGACCACGTAATGCGCGCATCCGCAATCATGCTCGGCGGGGCAGGGAACCGATTGGGCCAGGGCCCCGCTGGGCCGGAGGAACCCGGCCATGGGTTCGTATTCCGGCCCAAGGAGCTTCTCCCAGGCGCGGGTTACCTCCGCGAGACCGATGACGGACTCAAGAGACCGCCACCAGCGCTTTAGCGTCGTCATGCGCGCCCTCCGCGACGATGAATCCTCTTTTCTTGAGCCAATCCTCGACGATCGCGCCGTCGTCGTCCCTGGTGTATTGAGCCACGTTGGAGGGACGGATGGTTACTATGCGGGGAGGGCCGCCGTCGGTGAATTTAACCTGGAAGGTGGCGCGAGCCACGCGGGCCCGGGGAGGGATGACCCGGCGGCTCATGGCCAGGGCCGCGAAAAGGTCGTCGGCCTTCCTGATCTCGACCTCGCGCATCGGGCCGCCCCAGTAATAATGGATTTCCCTGAGCTTCACCCACTCCATGCCGGCGACGTCCGTGCAAGCCGTCGAGGCCTCGCCGTCCACGAGGAGAGGAAGCAGCGAGTATTTGGCCTCCCCCGGGAAAAACGACTCGTCCCCAAAAAGGTGAAGACCGAACTTGACGCGATACATGCGCCTCTCGGCCTTGGTCCCCGCGTTGATCCTGACCTCCCCCAGGGCCGGATTGTAAATCAACAGGTCGTGCTTCTCCGGCCGAAAAAAAACCGACGACGACGAGCCATCCTCAACGCAGCCCTCGCGCCGGAAAGGATCGCCGTGACGAACGAAGAACCAGACCTCATCGGCGTGACAATGAACGATCACCTTGCAGCACCGGCCCCTGCCGCTCTGCTCGAACCAGTTGTCCAGGTCGCGCTCCAGATTGTCAAGGACCTCCCTGGAAGGCTCCTCGAACTCCGGGACCGGCGTCCGGTCGGTCTGATAGTATTCAAAGGAGCGCCGGCGAAGGCCGAGCCTCTCAGCGTGCCTGGTCTCGAGCGCCTCCGGGCATTTGAGCCACGCCTGGACCGCGACGTCGGCGGGCGTCGCGCCATGGCCGTCAATGGCTATGCCCCGGCTCTCCATCTCCGCCAGCAGATCGTTCATGATCTCGGGAGTCGAAGTCTCGTGCACCATGTAAAGAGCGTTGGCCAGGTCCCTTGGCGTGTCCGGACCCGGACTCATGAACACGCCGGCCAGTCCCTCGTAATCGATCCCGCCGTCCGAGCAAGCGGGCGGCAGCGCGACTCCCCGCATGGCCAGGTAATCCTCGTGTGGACCGAGCAGGGCCAGAAGGCGCTCGCCGCTAATCGTCTTTAAAGCGTCCGGATTCGAAAACCTCCGAAGATTGAATATCGCCATTTCCCACACCCCCTTCTGAAATTGGAAAAAGTCCTCCCTTATGGGCGCGACCGACGACCCATGGGAGATTCTCGATCAGGAGTGGATTAAACTCGTCGGCGCCCCCTGGCGGAGGGGAATTGACGACTGTCAATCCTTGGCTTGCCTGATCGCCACTACTTTGCCGAGAATGCGCAGATCGTCATCTGGGCCGATGGGAATCGGTTGGTACTTGGGATTCTCCGGACGGAGTTCAATGCGAGCGTCACGAACGTAGAGCCTTTTCACGGTCGCTTCATCATCAAGAAGAGCCACGACTATATCCCCGCTCTCAGCCACCGGCTGTTGGCGGACGATGACGAGATCGCCTTCATTGATACCGGCGTCGGTCATGCTGTCCCCGGAAACGGAAAGCGCGAAACAGCGGCCCGACCGCGCGGCCTTGTCGTCAATTAAAATTTCACCCGTGACGTTTTCCACGGCCAGGATCGGTACTCCCGCCGCGACCTTGCCCACTATGGGAACCGAGACAAGCTCGGTAAGCCGGCTGTCGGGCTCGCGCAAAACGGTCAAACCGCGCGCCTTGCCCGGCTCGCGCTTTAAATAGCCCTTCCTGATCAGTTGGTTGATCTGGGCGTGCGCGCTCATCTGAGAGATGCCGAGAATCTCCGAGAGTTCCTTGATCGAGGGAGGAAAGCCCTTGCGAACGATGAAATCGCCTATCTCCGAAAGCGTGTTCCGCTGCGGCTCCGTGATTTCATCCGTCGGGCGTCTGCCCCGGGGTTTTGGCTTTTTTTTCATCAGAATCGTTCTTCGCGATTTAATTAGGAGGCGGTTGTTCCTCCAACCGTCTCCAGCCAAGAGTGGCCATATAATAGCACTTATGTACATAAGGTCAATAGTAAAATTTGATCAATTTTAAAAGTCATTTAATATCAACGCGATAGAATGATCGTTTTGCATCATTCTCTATTCGAGTGAAAGATTTTGGCGATAAGTTCGACCTTTCATCCGTATGAATATGGTCAAGTTAGGTTCATACCGGAAAACGCATCCGTGCTACCGGCGTGACAGGCGCTCTATCTTCATCGCTTCCCACTCTTCTCTTTGCCGGTTCCAATGGGGGATCGCGGTGATCGGCCGCAGGTTCTGCTCGCGGATCGGATCACGGCCTCTGACCGTTCGGGGCAGGAAGAGGATTTCCTCCTGGATGTCGGGGGCGAGGTTGGTGAGGTTCATGATCTGGGTGACGCGGGCCCGGGTGACGTAGCCAAGGCGGGCGAGATCGGCGTAGTCGCGGACCTCGCCGCGGGCGAGCATGCCTTCGAACTTGATGGCCAGGGCCATGAGGCGGGTGACGCGGGGGATGTTACCGGAAGCGACGTCGTGACTTGAGGCGGATTCGGGAGCGGGAGCGTCGGCGCCGGAACTGGCCCGAGCATTGCGGGGAGTAAACGTGAACTCAACGTCGACCTTGTCCACTCCATCTCCCGCCGATTTATGATTGCCAATTTTCATTTCCTTGATTAACCTCCCGTCAATCTCTTTTTTTTCATTTTCCCACTCCGCCTCTGGCGAGTTCCTTGATCCCAAGGGACCTGAAGCTGATGGTCACCTTGCCGGTGGAGCCGTCGTAGCCAACCTTGTCGAGCAGGAGATGAAGTATCCTGGACTGCTCGCTTGAGTTCAGGGACTCCCAGACCGGGTCAAAGACGGCCAGGGCCCTGACCAGGTCGCCGGAATCGAGGGTATCGCGCTCGACGGCGATAAGTTCCTCGCGCAGTTGGGTCATCCTTTGCTCGGCGCTCCTGATTATGTCCTGAAGATCGGCGAGCCTGGCGGTGTCCAGCGATTGATTGTCCCGGCCCAGGTTCATGTCGCTCACCAGATTTTTAAGTTTGGAATGCATCCGCTTGAGCTCCTTCTCCCCAGCGAGACGCTCGCGGTCAAGCTCTTGCCGCCGCTTCTCGCTCAGTTCACGGAATTGCCTCACGGTCTCAGCGACCAGCCTCTCGTCCGTGCCCAGCCCCCTGATATGTTCGACTACGGCCCTTTCGATTTCATGGGCGTTAAGCGACTTGGAGGGACACGAGTCCCAGCCGCGCTGTTGCGCGTTCATGCAGACGTAGTAGCGGTAACGACGGTGGCCTCCCTTCTTTATCGTGTACGTGTGCATCATGGGTTTGCCGCAGGGCACGCAGTGGATAAGGCCCTTGAGGAGAGCGCCGTGCTTGTTTCGCAAGCCGGCGTTTTTACCCTGGCCGTTCTTTTTCAAAAGCTCTTGCGCCTCGCGCCAAATCTCCGGAGCGACGATAGCTTCATGCTCGCCGTCGTAAACCGTCCCCTGGAAATAAATTTTGCCGGTGTAGACGATATTGGTGAGCAGGCTGTAGAGATAATGCTTGGCAAAGGGCTTACCGCCGCGCGCCTTGCCCTTTTTGGTAATCCACCGCTTGGTCTTCCAACCCCGCTCGTTAAGCTCATTGACCACGGGGATAAGGCCTCGACGCTCCAGATATAAATCGAAAATCTCGCGCACCCGCGCGGCCTCTCGTTTGTTCACGACGATGCGGCCGCCTTTCTCGTCCAGGTCATAGCCCAGTATCAGCATGCCGCCGATCCACTTGCCCTTTTTACGGGCGGCCGACATCTTGTCCCGCGTTCGCTCGGAGATGATCTCGCGCTCGAACTGGGCGAAGGAGAGGAGCATGTTGAGGGTGAGGCGCCCCATGGAGTCGGTGGTCGAGAACTTCTGGGTGACCGAGACGAAGGAGACGTCGTGCTCTTCAAATATCTCCATGAGGCGGCTGAAGTCTATAAGCGATCGAGAGAGCCGGTCCACCTTGTAGACGACCACCACGTCAATCTTGCCGGCCTCGACGTCGGCCATCAAACGCTTGAGAGCGGGCCGATCCATGTTGCCGCCGGAGAAGCCGCCGTCGTCGTAAAGGTCAGGCAAGCACGCCCAGCCTTCGTGCTTCATGCTGGAGACGTAGTCTTCAGCCGATTCCCTCTGGGCGTCCAGACTGTTGAAGTCCAGGTCGAGACCCTCCTCCGTGGACTTGCGCGTGTAGATGGCGCATCGCGCCTTGCCGTTGTTTTTGGGCACGTCGCTGTCAAAAGCTCCCGTCTTTCTCGGCCGCCTCCGCGTGTTAATGTTCAAATCCCCTCCTTTCATGCCTGATTATTATTCTCATCAGCCTTGTTGATTTTCTTCTTGCCTCCAAGCCCGAAGAAGGTGTAGCCGTTCCAATTGACCCCCGTAATCTCACGGGCGACACCGGAGAGCGACTTGTAACGCCGGTCCTCATACTCGAACCCCTGGTCGAGCACCTTTATCGTATGGGTCTTGCCCCGAAACTCGCGGACAAGGTAGGAGCCGGGCAGGGGAATTAGATGCTGAATGGAGTCGTCAACTTTGGCGATTACGGCGGGGGTAGATTGTCCATCGACTCCAGCTCTAGAAGTCTTGGGGGCCCTCACGCGGAGATCGGCGTCGTTGGCGATCTCCAGCGCTCTTCGCCTAGCGCGCTCCGAGAGTCCTCCCTCGGCCAGGGACTGGATGCGCCAGGCGATCTTCTTGCACAGATAGTCCTTGTGGCCGGAACGCGCCCGCTCGCCGAAAACCTCATAGTACTTCACCTTCAGCTGGGCAACGTTCATCTTCCGTAGCTTCTGGATTTCCAGATAGCTTTCCACGCTCATTCCAAACCTCCTCTTATATTCTCAAGTCCGTTAACTCGGTTCGGAATGATTGCTTCGGTTACGGGGACAGTCAAGGCGATTCTCGGTTAACGCGGTGCAATTCTCCGCGTCCCCCACGTCGCCGGAACGCTTGCTTCCATCAAGACCCTGGCTCCTCGTTTTCACGAAGCGCGTGTACCCGCGGGCCAGGATGGAAGCGATCTCCACGAGGACTTGCTCGGCGCTCGATCGATCGTCGTTGTGGTTGTGGTATTCCATTTTCTCCTCCTCTGCTTTCGTGCCCACAACGGTTTCCGCTTGGCGGCCGCCCCGCTGTCCGGTGGCTTAGGGATATATACCCGCGAAATGTTAAAAGTGTCGAAAAAAAGTTGCCCCAGGGTTTCGCGAACAACCTCCCTGTTAATTAAGAGGGCTTGTAAACGTGAGAATCTGAGAATCAGAAGAGAGATTACCGAATAACGCCAGTAACCCCGGGAAATTTTGCGCGGATAAAGAAAGACTGGACTGAAATGGAGAATCGAAAGAAAGTGTGAGATGGCCGCAAACTGTCGGAATAATTTATGAAAAGATAAAGCCCTAGCGAGGCATCGAGCCGGGGATTTCCGTAAATAAAAAAGCCGCTAAAGTTAGCGGCGGAAGATCTGGCTCCTGGGGAGGGATTCGAACCCCCGACCTAGTGGTTAACAGCCACCCGCTCTGCCGGCTGAGCTACCCAGGAACGGTAAGAATAGCTTGTTGGTGGACCCCAACAAGCTAGGAGAATATTATACCTGGTTTTTCCGGGTTGTCAATTTCAACTTAAATCATCAAATATAAGGCCAAGTGGAAATTTCCAGCCCCCCCTCCCCCCCGGATTGCATAGCCGCGCGGAAAAATGAGCTTGATTAAAAGAGATGAATTCGATGGTTGTTGACCGGCCATGAATTGTTATATTATACTTTTTTATTAGCACCTTACACTTCAGCAGCATGATGACCGCCTCTTTTTACCGTTCATGGAATTAGTCCTATTTTTAGCGGCCAATATCATTGGTTAAAAATTATTTTCGCCTTAATTGCTTATTTTATATTCGATTGATAGAGGGTAATGTTTTAAAAAGGCATTTTCTTAGCCATATGTATCCGATTAAATTGATAATTTTTTCCAATAGCCCAGTTGGCGACCATTCAAGTAACGTTTTACGGCAACAATCCCGATTGACATTACCTTTTTACATTTTACGTATAAATGGCTGTAATATAAGCATTTTATCCTAACTATTCAAACCACCGCCTCCAAATTCCGGTAATTTCGTAATGTATCGATATCTTCGGAGCTATTTAACGCCATCTGAAATATCGGGTGGCCTTTCAGTTTTTATACCTTTAAATACCGGGCATTGCCTGATAATAAAATAATGCAATTCCTCTATTGGCATTAATATTGCTTTACAGGTTGGCGGCAGTTGCAATTATAACAATCCTTCATAAATATTCGGGCTTTAACGTTTTCGCGGGTTGCAAGATATAAAGTAATTTTATCGAATTCAACGAATTCAGCATATAGAGTGGTCAATATTATACAAGATTGGAAAAAAGACGGGTGGAAGGTAACAAAATGAAAAAGATGAAAAGGATTGGAAAAATGTTGTATGCAGTTAAAACGGAGGACGTGAAAAATCGCGTCTCGATCAAAATCAATGGCATGACGCCCGAAATATCATGGGGATTCGGGTTGGCCTTGGCGGCATTTGTAGCGGCCATGACTATAACGCTTTTTATACCCGGCGCGTCCCTGGCCGAGGACGCCGTATATAGCGGGGGCTATACCGCGCCCTATTGTTCCTCCGCCGTCAGCCCCTGCAACGTTCCGCAGAGCCTGATAAACGGCAGGAGGACCATAACGGGTGGAGTCGAGCCCAACCAGCCAAACACGGTTTCCACCAGCCCTTGCCAGGACGGTAGATACGGGACTTACCACACGGACGAATCACTCGACAGCATGATTGTTTACAAACCGGCGGGCGGCCCATTCCTTCCGGGGGACACGGTCAGGCTCGAGGCCAACGTCTGGTGTTACTCCAGCGCCTCGGACAATCTGTACGTTTATCAGGCCGACTCGGCGGCTTCTCCCGTATGGAACCACGTGGGATCGGCCGGTTGCCCGGCCAACGGGGCCCATACCCTGACGGTTGATTTCCAACTTGGAGACACCTCGGGAGAGCAGGTGATAAGAGCGGCTTTTTATTACGAAACGGCCGCCACTCCCTGCGACAACAACAGGAACACCTACAACGAGCGCGACGACGTGGTCCTGACCGTGGCCAGCGTCCAGGACGCCGACGGCGACGGCATGCCCGACTCCTGGGAAATCCTGTATGGATGCATGCAGCCGAACACGGCCGACGACTTGGCCGACTACGACTCGGACGGGCTGCTCAACGTTGACGAGTACGCGAACTCCGGCGACCCCTGCGATCCCGACACCGACGGTGACGGACTTAACGACGGCGACGAGGTCCACCAGCACGGCAGCGACCCGACCATGACCGACACGGACGGAGACGGTCTGAGCGATTACGACGAGGTCACCTTGCATCTAACCGACCCGGCCCTGGCCGACACCGAGAGCGATGGAATCCCGGACGGCTGGGAGGTCGATAATGGACTCGATCCGCTGGTTAACGACGCCGGAGACGACCCCGACTCGGACGGCCTGACCAATATCGAGGAATACGGCCACGATACCGATCCTTTCGATCCCGACACCGACGGCGGGGGCGAGAACGACGGCTCGGAAGCGGCCGACGACAAGGACCCTCTCAACCCTCTCGACGACGGGGGAGAACTGGCCGGGTACGACGCGACTCTAACCTGCCCAAGCTGCACAACCGGATACAGCCCCTGCACCATCCGCGAGGCCCTCATCATGAGCCGCGACGGCCAGACGGGCCTGCCCGAGCCCAACCAGCCCAACACCATCGCCACCAGCGCCTGCGCCGACGGCTCGCAGGGAGAGTATCTGGATGACGAGTCAACGGACAAGATAATCGTGACCAGCCAGAGCGGGGGTATCTTCAATCCCGGGGACACGGTCACGGTTAACGCCGAGGTCTGGTGCTGGGGCATTGGAAGTATTAACTCGCTCTACGTCTATCACGCCGACTCGGTTACAACCCCGACCTGGACCCTGATGGGAACAGATACCTGCCAGGCCTTCGGTTACCAGAACCTGTCGGCCACCTTCCAGTTGGGACCGGACCCGGGCGAGCAGGTTATCAGGACGGCCTTTACCTATAACTCGGCCGCGGCTTCCTGCGACGCGGGAGGATACAACGACCGCGACGACCTGGTCCTGACCGTGATACCGTGGATGGACTCGGACGCGGACGGATTGTCCGACAGCATGGAAATGGCCAACTGCACGGACGAGACCAATCCCGACTCGGACGGCGACGGTCTTTGCGACGGTGACACGGCGGTATTCGACGGGGCCACGCTTCTTTGCGCCGCCGGCGAGGACATTAACCTTAACGGAGTTGTTGACGCCGGCGAAACCGACCCCTGCAACTCCGACACCGACGGAGACGGAATGCCCGACGGGTGGGAGGTTGACAATGGCCTCGATCCTCTGACGGACGACTCGGCTTCCGACCCCGATATCGACGGGCTTACCAACCTGGAGGAATACAACAACGGCACAAACCCCAACGTGGCGGACACCGACGGAGATGGAATGCCGGATGGGTGGGAGGTTGATAATAGCCTCGATCCCCTTACCGACGACTCGGCCGCCGACCCCGATATCGACGGACTTACCAACCTCGAGGAATACAACAATGGGACCAACCCCAACGTGGCCGATACCGACGGAGACGGAATGCCCGACGGGTGGGAGGTCGCCAATAGCCTCGATCCCCTTACCGACGACTCGGCTTCCGACCCCGATATCGACGGACTTACCAACCTCGAGGAATACAACAATGGGACCAACCCCAACGTGGCCGATACCGACGGAGACGGAATGCCCGACGGGTGGGAGGTCGCCAATAGCCTCGATCCCCTTACCGACGACTCGGCTTCCGACCCCGATATCGACGGACTCACCAACCTCGAGGAATACAACAACGGGACCAACCCCAACGTCGCGGACACCGACGGAGACGGAATGCCCGACGGGTGGGAGGTCGCCAATAGCCTCGATCCCCTTACGGACGACTCGGCCGCCGACCCCGATATCGACGGACTCACCAACCTCGAGGAATACAACAACGGGACCAACCCCAACGTCGCGGACACCGACGGAGACGGAATGCCCGACGGGTGGGAGGTCGCCAATAGCCTCGATCCCCTTACCGACGACTCGGCCGCCGACCCCGATATCGACGGACTCACCAACCTCGAGGAATACAACAACGGGACCAACCCCAACGTCGCGGACACCGACGGAGACGGAATGCCCGACGGGTGGGAGGTCGCCAATAGCCTCGATCCTCTTACGGACGACTCGGCCGCAGACCCCGATATCGACGGACTCACCAACCTCGAGGAATACAACAACGGCACCAACCCCAACGTGGCCGACACCGACGGTGACGGAATGCCGGATGGGTGGGAGGTCGCCAATAGCCTCGATCCTCTGACGGACGACTCGGCCGCAGACCCCGATATCGACGGGCTTACCAACCTCGAGGAATACAACAACGGCACCAACCCCAACGTGGCCGACACCGACGGTGACGGAATGCCGGATGGGTGGGAGGTCGGCTACAACTCCTGCGTCGATCCCGTCACGGCCGACGCGGCGGGCGATCCTGACGGCGACTCCTCCGACAACCTGGCGGAATACGGCGCGGGTACCGATCCATGCGTGGCACAGACGGGTGGAGATTCCGACGGCGACGGTCTTTCGGACGTTGACGAGGGCGGCACTTACGGCACCAATCCTTACGAGCCGGACTCTGACAACGACGGGGTCGGCGATTATGAGGAGGTGATCGTCTCGGCCTGCCTCGATCCTCTAATCAACGACACCGACGGCGATGGCATTCTCGACGGCGGCAGCCTGGGCGAGGATATGGACGGCGACGGCGTGGTCGACTCGAACGAGACCGACCCGTGCAAGGCCGACAGCGATGACGACGGTCTTGAAGACGGCGATGAAGACTCCGCCGGCACGGACCCACTCTGGTGGGACACGGATGGAGACGCGCTACCCGACGGCTTCGAGGTGGCTAATCAGACGGGTCATACTCAAAACCTTGACGCCCTCGATCCCTCGGACGGGTGCGTGGCCGACTTCGACGGCGACGGCAATCCGAACTGCCACGAGTATTACAATGGGTCCGATCTCTGGGCCACGAGCCATACCGGCGCCCCGGGCTGCTATTACTGGGCGGAATCGGGAAACACGGTGGCGGTGGACGGTCTGGTCAGTCCCCTCGACGTGGCCGCTCTCAACAACCGCGTCATCTTGAAAGACACTTCCTACACGGGCGTCCTGCCCCCCAACGGCGACACCCAGGAACTGGACATGGACGAAATCATCTCTCCTCTCGATACCAGCATCATCACCCAGATGGTCAACAACATCGCCGTGGCCTCGGTCCCCGCGAAGCCGGTGGACCTCGAGCCGGTTGGCGGCCTCACCGTGAGCGTCGAGGTTGGCTACACGGTCCGGGTCTCCGCCGGGGTCCTAAACGCGGCCTCCAAGTACACCTCGGGCTTAGGCGTCATCTTCGCCATCGACCCATCCTCGACCGGATCGGGACTGGTCCTGGGCGGAGAGGGCAATGACGGGGCCGCCGGACGCTACGACGTGTCCGGCCCTATCGCCTCGGGCGGCCGTTCCTCCGTGGTTATAAGGGTGGACTCAACCGGCACGATCCTGGTGACGGCCACCATTCCCCAATGCGGCGCCGACGGACGGGGTCGCTACTGCGACGCGATCCCGGACGTTCCCGTAAAGGTCATCGTCGCGGAGTAACCCTTAAATCGAAACGCAAAAAGGCGGGGGCCCTCGAGGTCCCCGCCCGCTTTTGTAAAACCCTTTATTACTGATTCCGGAAAAACTCGACCGTCTTTCCCAGCCCCCGCGTCAGGTCCATCTTGGCTTTCCATCCCATAAGTTTCGCGGCCAGGGAAGGATCGAGCACGCTTCTTCTCTGCTCGCCGGGCATGGGCGGTCCGTGCTTCTCGGGCATATTGGCTCCCGTGCTTTGGTTCAGGGTCCTGAAGATGGCGTTGACGTCCGTCTCGACGCCGGTGGCAACGTTTATCGGACCGGTCACGTCCTTCTCGAGCGCCAGAAGATTGGCCCGGGCCACGTCGCCCACGTAAACGAAGTCGCGCGTCTGGCCGCCGTCGCCGTTGATGGTGGCCTCCGCGCCGGCGAGCATCCTCTGGCAGAAGATGGCCACCACGCCCGCCTCGCCGTGAGGGTCCTGCCTGGGGCCGTAAACGTTCGAGTAGCGAAGGGCTGTCCATTTGATCCCGTACTGGACCCCATAAAAAAACAGATAACGCTCGACGGAAAGCTTGGCCACCCCGTAGGGAGACAAGGGCCTCTCGATATGCGACTCGGGGGCCGGAAAGGTTTCCTGCTCCCCGTAAATGGCCCCGCCCGTCGAGGCGAATAAAAACCTTTTCACTCCATGTTTTTCGCAGGCCTTCAGCAGACGAAGGCCCCCGATTATGTTGACCTCCGCGTCGAAGTCCGGATCGCGGACCGAGTCCCGCACGCTTACCTGGGCCGCGTGATGGTTGATCACCTCGGGCCTATATTGGGAAAAAATCCTCTCGATGGCCTTCTCGTCCCTCACGTCGGCTTTCTCGAAGCCGGCTTTTTGAGGAAGGTTCTCCCTTTTTCCCCGCGACAGGTCGTCCATGGCCAGGACCTCGTGACCCGCGCCCAGGTAAGCCTCCACCACGTGGGAACCGATAAAGCCGGCCCCTCCAGTAACCAGTATTCTCGACATGTTTATAAAACCTCTTTCTTGCCGCGACTCTCGAGGGTCTTTATCAGACTCTTCAGGTCATCCTCCTTGTCCCGCCTCATAACGAGAAGGGCGTCATCCGTGTCCACGACCACCAGGTCGTCGACCCCCAAAAGCGCGATAACCTTCGAGCCGCTCGCCAGGCAACCCCTCGAGCCGACCGAGATGCATTCCTTGTCCAATACGTTCTTCTCGCCGTCGCCGCCCCTCAAGCGGTAAAGGGCGTCCCATCCCCCGACGTCGCTCCATCCGAAGTCCCCCTCGATCACCACGACGTTGTCCGCTTTTTCCATGACGCCGTAATCCACGCTCACTTTCTCGAGGCGTCCGAACTCGCGGGCGATCACCCTCGCCTGTCCGGGCGTTCCCATGGCGGCGCCTATTTTTTCAAGCGGTGCGGTCATGGTGGGAAGATGCCTGGCATAGGCTTCCAGCATGATTTTGGCCCGGGAGACGAACATGCCCGCGTTCCAAAGATAGCCCCTGGCCATGTACTTTTTTGCCAGGGCCGCGTCCGGCTTTTCCTTGAAATTTTTAACCTTGGCTATCCCGGAGCTCTCGGCAACCGCGGCGCCGGGCTGGATGTATCCATAGGATGACGTGGGCCGGTCCGGCTTGATTCCTATGGTCACGATTACGTCCATGCTCCTCGCGGCGCGGGCCGCCTCGAGAAGAACTTTCCTGAAACGGGCCGGCCGAAGGATGGAGTGGTCAGACGGCAAAACGGCCACGACCGCGTCTTCCCGCTCCGGGCAATAGGCGCTGGCGTGGCGCATGGCCAGGCCGATGCAGGGAGCGGTGTCCCTGCCCTCGGGCTCGATAACGTAATTTTGCAAGGGGATTTCCCTGACGAGACCGGATATCTTCTTCGAGAGGCCCTTGTCGCAGGAGATGAAAATCCTCTCTTGCGGAACAAGGCCAAGGACGCGATCGACCGTCTCTTTCACCAGTGGCGCCCCGCCGGTGATAGGAAGAAGCTGCTTGGGAATGGATTCCCGACTCCGGGGCCAGAAACGCCGGCCCTTGCCGCCCGCCATTATTACGACCGCCAGGTCCTTTTCCTTGCCTCGATTCTTTGCCATCCCCTCAGTAATCTCCCACCACCGGATCGAGCTTTTGCGCCAGCCGCCTGGGATTGGTCTCCAGGACCCGCTCGGCCGTTTCCCGGCCCAGAATTTTATCCGCCTTCTTGCGCCATCCCTTGAGGAACAGCCTCCTCAGTCCGTCGGCGCTATGTCCGTCGGTCCCGACCAGGTCGATAAGTCCGTCCCTGGCCATCTTCTTGACCGTCTTTTGCGCGGGTTTTCCCGAAAGGCCCAAAACGCTTTCCAGGTTGACCTGGAAATAATAGCCCTTGGACCTTAAGTCCTTTAGCACCTTGTGGTCCTTGAGAACGTACATGTACCTGTCCGGATGGGCCAGGATGGGCCGGAAAAACGGTATCCGCTTGTAAAGTTCCTCAGGGTCGTCCGGGTCGGGAAAGGTGGGAAAGTCCACGTTCAGCGGCATCTGCATCACCTGGAACTCGACGAGAATATAGTTCGAGTCCGCCATGCCGCATATGGGATGATGGAACCTGATGAGGTCGTGGAAGGGCCTGTCGAAATATACTTCCGTTCCGATCAAGGCCTCCAGGTCAAGTCCTTCCCCGGCCAGGGCCTTTTGGAACTCGGCCAGGACGTCGGCCACTTTCCGGGAGTCGTTCCTGAACCTTTTGTCGTCCATCAAATGGGGCGTGGCGAAAACGGCTTGAAACCCGTTTTCCATAAGCACCCTGGCCATGTTCAAGGACTCCTCCATGGTGGAGGCCCCGTCGTCTATGCCCGGTAAAATATGGCAATGAGCGTCGATCAAGATTTTCCCCGCCTTTCCCCCGCGTCACCGCCGGTTTTTCTGCTGACGGTCAAGTCTTTTTTGATGGAAGAGTGCGCCGGACAAAGAGGCGCGCCAGTCTCGGCGTCACGGTAATAAGCCCTGGCCCCGCATACGTCGCAGCGTTTGGAGAACGAGAACACGATGAAGTCGGTGAGAAATCGATCGAGGTTGGCCGATATAAGCTCTAAAAATGTCCTTTTTTTCTTTAAATACAGGATGATCGTTCCCGCCAGTATGGCCACCATCAAAACGCCCTGCACTCCGATGACCGTAATTTGGCGAAGATGCTCGTAATGAATGTAATTACCGAGACTTAAGTCAACCTTCGAGAAGGGCCAAAGCCACGCGTGGGGCCAGGAAGGATCGTTGGTGACCAAGTCGATCGCCAGTTGAAGGGACGCGGTAACCGAGCAGACGATAAACATCTCCAGCCTTCTTTTCTTGCTGAGAACGGCGAACACGGCGCCGACGAGCAGGCAGAAAGTCAGATTGTTGCTGAAGGTATGATGAAGCTTTTCCCAAAGCTCGGGCGGATATATGAATATGCCGTCGAGATCGGGCAAAAGGGACGCCAGCATGATCAATCTGCGTTCACGCGAGTCATAACCGCGAGCCGAGGCTATAAGGGCGCCGACTTGAAGATGATATAACGGACTCATCGACTATCCAATTTATAATGAAGATGAAGCGGGGGCAAATCGGCGTTAGAACCGATCGCCTAAGCCCGCGTTATTAATAATATGGAGGCGGCCGGCCCCGCTTCAGTCGAAATGGGGCCTTGGCGAATAATGGATTTAACGAGAGAAAAATGAACCGACAAAAAATGAGCCGGGGCAAGCCAAAAATATCTAAACGTGGTATAATGCGTAAAACGACGCGGCCGGTGGCCTTGAAAATCCCCGGAGCGTCGGCGACAAGCGATTCATGAGGTACAGGTGAATGCAAGAAATACTTACCCTCTCCTTTTTCTCGACCTTAGCTCCATTGTCCGCTCACGACTCCATGAGCGTCTGGACCCTTGTCTGGAACGCCGGGCCCATGGTCAAGTTCGTCATGTTCGTTCTGGCCATGTTCTCGGTATTCGGCTGGGGCATTATCGGCTTCAAGTTCTGGCAGCTTCGCCAGGCCCATAACGAGTCCAAACTTTTCCTCAAGGCCTTCTGGGCTGGAGAGAGCCTTGAGCAGGTGACGATCTCGACCAAGCGCTTTCAGGCGACTCCCCTGGCCCACGTTTTCAGGGCGGGCATGGACGAGCTTGACCAGATCAGAAAAGGCAGAAGGAGGGAGGACGAAAGCTCCCTGGCCGAGTATTCCAAGGAGGAGATGGGCCTCGAGAACGTCGAGCGCGCCCTCCGCCGGGCCTCGACGGAGGAGATGGCCAAGCTGACCCGCTTCATCAGCTTCCTGGCCACCACTGGCTCGACGGCGCCCTTCATCGGGCTCTTCGGCACGGTCTGGGGCATCATGAACAGCTTCCAGGCCATTGGCTCGAAAAAGGGCGCCGGCTTCGAGGTGGTGGGCGCGGGCATTTCCGAGGCCCTTATCGCCACGGCCGTGGGCCTGGCCGCCGCCATACCGGCGGTGGTGGCCTATAACTATTTTCTTTCCCAGCTCCGCGCCATTCAGACGGAACTGGACAACTTTCAAATCGAGTTCCTGAACATCATCGAGCGTCATTATCTTAAGAAAAGGTTTTCCTACCGAAGGATCGAGGAATAGGGGAAAAGACCATGGCCATGCAAACGGGAAACGGCGGCTCGAACCTGCCCATGTCGGAAATAAACGTCACCCCCCTCGTGGACGTGATGCTGGTCCTGCTTATCATCTTCATGGTGGCGGCCCCCCATTTGACGCAGGGCGTAAACGTGGACCTGCCCGAGGCCAGCGTGTCGCCCTTGCCCGCGGTCAACGACCAGTTGGTGATAAAGATAGCCGAGGACAAAAAGGTTTACCTCGAGGCCAACGGCGGCAACATGGAGTTTCAGGACCTCCATAAGCTGGAGCTGGCCATCAAGGACTGGCTTCCGCGCTTGAGCGGAAAAGAGGTTTATATTAGGGCCGATAAAAAGGTGCCCTACGGGTTCGTGGTCCAGGTCATGGCCGTTGCCCAAAACGCCGGGGCCGGGGGCCTGGGAATGGTGACTCAACCCGAGGAGATTAAAATAAAATGAGCGCGGACTCCGCGAATAACGTGCGAAAGAAAATGGACGCCAACGCCGGCTTCAGGTTTTTTCTGGCCGCGTCCCTTATCGCGCATCTGATCGCGCTGGCAAGCGTGGCCGTGTCGGGCTGCATTCACGGGAAACCGAAGTGGCAATACAGCGTGGTTTCCGTCAGGACCTTCGCCGCTCCTCCCGGGGCCAAAACCGGGCCGCCCAAAACGGCCCCTTCCAAGCCGGCTAAGACCTTTAAACCGGCCGAAAAAAAGCCCAAACCCGCGGAGGTGAAAAAGCCCGACCCTCCCAAGCCCGAGGCGAAAAAGGTAATCTCCGACAATACGGCGAAAAAGAAGCCGGAGGAACCGAAAAAGAAACCCGAGGCGCCGAAAAAAGAACCGGCCGCGGAAAAGCCCAAGGAGGCCCCCAAAGAAGTACCCAAAGAGGAGCCAAAGCCCGATACGCCGCCCGAGGACATGGACGACATAAGCCGGCTCCTGGACGACGCGCCCGATTTTTCCTCGCCGGGCGACGCGGGGGAAGGAGACGCGGGAGTGGGCGGCTTCGCCGGCGAGCTCGATCCCCGGCTCCGGATTTATTACGGCGACCTCTCGCAAAGGATGTGGGAGGCCTGGCGTCTTCCTCCCACCGTTCCTTACGACGCGGGCCTCGAGGTCATCGTGCTTTTCGTGATCGACTACCAGGGACGGCTTCTCCACTTCGAGATTCAGAAGGAATCTGGCAACTTCGACATGGACCAGTCGGTGAAGGACCTCCTGGCCGACCTGGAGGACAAAACCTTTCCCGCCCTGCCCTTCCGGCCTGAACAGGACAGCGTAAAATTCAAGCTGCGCTTTACGCCCAGCCCCCAGGGACCTTAAAAGGACGAAACATAATGAGCCAAGAAGAAGAGGACAAGAAAAAAGGACCGGCCCAAACGGTCCGCCTCGAGCTGAACTGGAGGCATACCGCCGTGGCGGCCATTGTCGTTTTCGTTCTTCTCGAGCTTATCTTCCTCTCCTTCCAGAAGCTCTCCCGCCATGACGGGCCGGGGCCAAAAGAAACGCCGGTTAAAGAAAACGCGGCCAACGCCATTATCCCCGACCCGCCGCCGGAAAAAGAGGCGACGACGAATGAGGGTCCATCGCTCATGGACGCCGGGACCTCCGCGCAAGGGGGCGACTCGATCATCCCGGACGCGGCGGATATCGATCCCGCGCCCAAGCGCGAAGTCCATCTTGACGGGACCATCGAGGAGGACCTCGCTCCCACGCCTTCCAGGAAGGAGGAAAAACCCGGCTCGTCCGCCTCGACGGCCCCGGCTTCCGGGCCAATCCAGGATGAGCCATCCTCATTGTCCTCCTACCAGGCCGAGGTCGCGGACGTCCTCTACTCGCGATGGCGGGTGCCCCTCTCCATAACCCGGCCCGAGAAGATTTCTTATGAAGTGAAAATCGAAATCGGGTCCGACGGCGAGATTCTGTCAAGCACCGCCCTCAAGGCCTCGGGCGACCCGGAACTGGACCGGTCGGTGGAGGACATGCTCGAGAGGGTCGGACGTCTTCCTCCCCCTCCCCTCGGAGCCGGCAAGAAAAGTCTGACCCTTCCCCTTCGCTTCTCTCCCCGGTCCGAGCCGATATAGAAGCCCGCGTGGCCGGCCTTTGAAAAAAAACTTGACTGCCGATAAAATAAACCCATATTCGGGGCGATAAATCCGGAAAAAGGGAGACACGCGATTTGACTAAAAGGGCTCTAATCACCGGCATCACGGGACAGGACGGCAGCTACCTGGCCGAGTTCCTTCTAAAAAAGGGCTACCAGGTTTCCGGCATGATACGCCGCTCGTCCACCGAGACTTTCCACCGCATCGAGCATATCATCGATCAGATCGAGTTCATGCAGGGCGACCTCCTCGATCAGAACTCCCTGACTCACGCCATCCGGGAGGCCAAGCCCGACGAGGTCTATAACCTCGGCGCCATGAGCTTCGTTCCCACCAGTTGGAACCAGCCCGTGCTGACCGGCGAGTTCACGGCCCTGGGGGTGACGCGGATGCTTGAGGCCATCCGTCTGGTTGACCCCTCGATCAAGTTCTACCAGGCCAGCAGCTCCGAGATGTTCGGCAAGGTGCGGGAGGTCCCGCAGACGGAGGAAACTCCCTTTTATCCGCGCAGTCCCTACGGAGTGGCCAAGGTTTACGGACATTTCATCACCGTCAATTACCGCGAGAGCTACGGGCTTTTCGCCTGCTCGGGCATCCTGTTCAATCACGAGTCGCCCAGGCGGGGCCTCGAGTTCGTGACCCGCAAGGTCACCGACGCCGCGGCCCGCGTAAAGCTCGGACTGCAGGACAAGCTCTTCCTTGGCAACCTCGATGCGAAAAGGGACTGGGGCTACGCCGGCGACTACGTCAAGGCCATGTGGCTCATGCTCCAGCAAGACGAGCCGGACGACTTCGTTATCGCCACCGGGCGTCAGCACTCGGTCAGGGACCTTTGCCAAATCGCCTTCGAGCACTTGGACCTGGACTATAAGAGGCACGTCGAGATCGACAAGAAGTTTCTGCGTCCCGCCGAGGTTGACACCCTGGTCGGTTCCTCCGAGAAGGCCAAACAAAAGCTGGGCTGGGAGCCCGAGGTGTCATTCGAGCAACTCATCCAGAAAATGGTGCAATACGACCTGCAAAGGCTGAAAGGGACCGCCAAGTAGTGCGCGCTCTTATAACCGGAAAAAACGGGTTCGCGGGAACGCACCTTGCCAAACTGCTTTGCTCCCGCGGACACGAGACTTTCGGGCTGGAGCTCGGCGGCCAAAGGGTTGACCTGGCCGACGTCCGGTCCCTTACCGGCTTGGTAAATGAAATCAAACCGGACCTGGCGTTTCACCTGGCGGCCGTGAGCGGAGTGGGCGCGTCCTGGAAGGACCCGGACGCCGCCTTCGCCGTCAACGTGGAGGGCACGAGAAACCTTATGCAAGCGGTCGCGGACGAGGCCCCCGCGGCGAAATTGCTCTTTGTCGGCAGCGGCTCGGTTTACGGCGGTCCCGATCCCTCAGGGCGTCCCTTCAAGGAGGATGATCCTCTCGATCCTCGAAACCCATACGCCAAAAGCAAGGCCGAGGCGGAAAAGGTCTGCCGGATATTCCATGAGGAGAGAGGTCTGGACGTCCGGATTGTAAGACCCCTCGGTCATGCCGGGCCCGGCCAGAGGCTGGGCTTCGTGGCGCCGGACCTGGCCTCCCAGATCGCCCGGGCCTCCCTGGCCGGGGATAAAGGGCCCTTCGAGATCGAAGTCGGTTCCCTCCAGGTCAAGCGGGAGTTCGCCGACGTGAGGGACGTGGTAAGGGCGTATCTTATGATCATGGAGAAAGGCGAGCCGGGACGGACGTACAACCTGGCCACTAACGAGCCTCACTCCATCGAGGAAGTGGGACTTACGCTCATCGAGGCGGCGGGCATCGACGCAAGGCTTAAGTCGACCATGGAAAGGAAGCGCAAGAACGACGACTCGACCCCCGCCCTGGACATGGAAAAAACCCGGGCCCTGGGGTTCGATTACGAAATACCCTTCCATGTAACCATGGCCGACGTGCTAGGCGATTGGAAAACCAAATTGGGTGAAAAGGCGTGAACGCTCATTCTCGCGACTATCTATTCGATATAAACGGCCTTATAAAAACGGCCGTTTCCGGCCCCGCCCTTCTCACGGGTCCCGTTGCTCTCGAGCTGCAAAACTATTTTGTCAAGGAACGGACCGGCGAGAAGCCCGATCTTATCGTCAACCTGAGATATCTGGGGCAATGGCCGGGCGCCGCGCCCGGTGATGGGAATAGACCTCATGCCTGGGAGGGAAAACATCTCATCGCCAGGTGGAAGGCCCAATGGACCGATTCTTCGTCCGGCCCCCCCTCGCTCGATTTTTATGGAAACCTGGCCTCCCGGTTTATCGTCAGCAAATGGATAGTCGAGCCGGCCATCCGGGTCGTCCTGGCCGGAAAAGGAATATCCATGACCCACGCCGCCGCCGTCTCCGACGGAAAAAAGGCCCTCCTTATAAGCGGGGAAGGCGGAGCGGGAAAAACCACCTTTGTACTCGACTGGCTGGCCGCCGGGCATCCCTACTCGAGCGACGACTTCTCCATCATCGACCGGGACAAAATCATGCCCTACGTGACTCCCATGCGGCTGGGCGCCATGAACCTGATCATGAACCGGACGCTCTCTTCCTTGCCCGCCCGTGACAAGGCCGAGATATTTATACGGACCGCCGTCAGGCGGGCGCTGTTTAAAAAGGTCAAGCTCTATTACAAGGGCAATCCCGCCGAGATAATCCCGCGATACGAGCCCTCCCCTCCCGTGCCAATAGGGGGGGCGGTGATTTTATCGAGGTCCGGCCCGGGCAAGATCGAGAAAGTATCTCCCGAGTCAATATCCGAGACCATGAAGAAAGTCGACGTGGAAGAATCTCACGGCTTCGGCCAGACCTACCCCGGCCCGGCGGAAAAGGGGCCCCTGTCGGCCGATTACTGGGACCGCCACCGGGAGCGCCTTTTCAAGGTCCTGGCCGGAAAGCCCTGTTTTCGAGTCTCCAACTTCAAGCCGCCTGCAAAAGTCCTGGCCTCGGTCGATGAACTTATCGCGTGGCTCGAAAAATCATGAGCCGCCGACCGCTCGAGCCTTGGCCCTCGGATTGCCGCGTTTTATTGAGAAGAGCTTAATGATCGGGACCGAGCAGGCTCATGACCTCGGTCTTGGCCATATTCCCCGGCAGATCGACCACGTAGCGGGGGGCGGACCCAGGCGGAACAAGGGCGAGGGTCTCCGAGTAAATCTTCCATCCTTCTTGCAGGCTAAGATAAAAATGCATGGCGCCGATCACCCGGTCGGGATGGTGCAGATAATAGGGCTTCACTCCAATCCCGGACAAACCCTGGAAAAGATCGGCCAGTTCGCGGGGCGAGTCGTTCACTCCCTTTAAAAGGACCGACTGGTTCCAGGTCGCGACGCCGGCTTGGGCCAGCTTTTTGGCGGCCGCCGCGAGCCCGGGTCCGACTTCCGCCGCGTGGTTGGCCTGGGTGACGATGACGCCGACTTTGTTTTCAGCAAGTATCTGGAGGATACCATGGTCCATTCGGGATGGCGCCACCACCGGCGCTCGCGAATGGACCCTTATACTCTCGACCGAGGGTATGCGCCTGAGGGCCGACAGCATTCGGTTTAGTCCCTGGTTGGAAATGGTGAGGGGATCGCCGCCGGAGAGTATGACCTCCCTGATTTGGGGACGCGAGGCCAGGTAGCCCGTCCAGCGCTCGAGGCGGTCATCGAGCGGCCGGCGCTCGCTCGGGGTCCCGCTCTTCCATATCCGCTTTCTCATGCAGTGCCTGCACCTTACGAGACATGCATCGGTGGCCAGGATGAGGACCTTTTCCGGGTAGCGGTGAAGGAGTCCGGGCGCGGCCTCGAAGTCACCCTCCCCCATGGGGTCATCTTCGCCGGCTTGGTCCAATTCCTCGCGGCGCGGCGCTATCTGGGCGAAGACGGGGTCGGAGTAGTCCGGCGTCTTGACGAGTTGAAGGTATTCCTCGGTAGCCAGGACGGGATAGACCTTTGCCGCTTTGTTCCAGCCGGCCGGTGGAGAAAACCCGGGGAACCTTGCTTCCAGCATGGAGGCAAGATCGACTTTCCGACCGAAAAGGCGCGCGGACGGGAAGTCCCGCGTCTCGATCGGCCGTTCAGTCCGCGCCGTCTTCATCGAACACGCAGCACATGACGGGCTTTCTGGCGGCCGCGACCTCGTCGAGCCTTCCGATGGGCGTGGTAAGAGGAGCGCTCTTAACCGTGTCCGGCTCGGTTGCCGCCTCCTTGGCTATCCTGGTGAGGGCGTCGATAAAGAGGTTGAGGGTCTCGAGTCCCTCGGTCTCGGTGGGCTCGATCATTAGCGCGCCGTGGATAACCAGGGGGAAGTAGATGGTGGGCGGGTGATATCCGTAGTCCATCAGCCGCTTGGCCACGTCCATGGTGGTGACTCCGTTGGGCAGGTTCTTGTCCGAAAACACGGCCTCATGCATGCACTGGTCGGGATGGGCCAGGTGGTAGACGTTCTTTAACGCCACGCGAAGGTAGTTGGCGTTCAGCACCGCTATTTCCGACGCCCGCCTGACCCCCCTGGCCGAGAGCCGAGCCAGGTAGGCGTAGGCCCGGACCATGATAAGGAAGTGGCCGTAGTAGGCCATGACCTTGCCGATGGACTGGGGACGGTCCCACTCGAGGCGCGGCTCTCCGTCCTTCTCGACAAGGACGGGCACGGGCTGGAAGGCCTCGAGCCTCGACGACAATCCGACCGGACCCGAGCCCGGCCCTCCCCCGCCGTGGGGCGTCGAGAAGGTCTTGTGCAGGTTGAACTGAATCACGTCCACCCCCATGTCGCCCGGCCGGGAGATGCCCATGATGGCGTTTAAGTTGGCCCCGTCGCAATAAAGCAGCGCGTCCTTTTCATGGAGGACGTCGGCTATCTCCCGGATGTGCGTCTCGAACAGGCCCAGGGTGTTGGGGTTGGTCATCATCAGGGCCGCCACTTCCTCGTCCAGGTTTTCCTTCACCGTCTCGGGATCGAGCACTCCGTTTTTAGCGGTGGGAATCTCCTTGACCTCGTATCCCGCCAGGTTCGAGCTGGCCGGGTTGGTACCGTGGGCCGTGTCCGGTATAAGCACCACCTTGCGCGGGTTGCCCTTGGACTCGTGATAGGCCCTGACCATAAGCATACCCGTAAGCTCTCCGTGGGCCCCGGCCGCCGGCTGGAGGCAGACCTTGTCCATGCCCGAGATTTCCTCGAGCATGCGCTGGAGCGAAAGCATAAGCTCGAGGGCCCCGCTTACCGTCTCGGGAGGCTGATCGGGATGGATATCTCTGAAACCAGGCAGGGAAGCCAGGTACTCGTTAACCTTCGGATTGTACTTCATGGTGCATGAACCGAGCGGATACAGGCCCGCGTCAACCCCGAAGTTCCAAGAGGAAAGGCGCGTGAAATGCTGAGCCGCCTCCCGCTCGGTCACCATCGGAAGCCGAGGCGCCCGGTCGCGGATGAGAGAGTCGGGTATATCGCCCCTGACCTTTGCCGAATCCAGGCCCTCGCCGCCGAACCTCGACCTGTCCTCCGAGGCGCGGCTACGCTCGAAAATAAGCGGCTCGGACCAGGAAAGACCCCTCCTCTTCGAATAATCGTCGCTCATCTCAAGCCTCCGAAAGGGCGCGCGAAAGCTGGGCCGCGTAGTTGTCAAGGTCGTCCTCGCCGAGGGTCTCGGTGACGGCGACCAGGATCGAGTTTTCGAGGTCCGGATAGGACTCGCCCAAAGGTATGCCGGCGAGAAAACCCTTTTGGGCCATGGCCTTTAATATCGGCCCCGGGTCCCTTCCAAGATCGAGGGCGAACTCGTTAAAGGTCGGAGCGGAAAAGACGATCCGGCCAATTTTTTCAGCCTCGAGTTTCTCCTTCAGATATTGGGACCTTGCGCGGCATATGGAAGCTAATTCCCGGAGGCCGTCCGGGCCCATGATCGACATGTAGATGGCCGCGGCCAGGGCCAGCATCCCCTGGTTGGTGCAGATATTGGACGTGGCCTTGGCCCTCCTTATATGCTGCTCCCTGGTGGCGAGGGTGAGGACAAAGCCCCTCCTCCCGTCGGCGTCCGTTGACTGGCCGGCAAGGCGGCCGGGGGATTTGCGGGCGTCCTTTTTCCGGCAGGCGAACATCCCGAGATGGGGGCCGCCGAATCCCATGGGTATTCCCATGCTTTGCCCCTCACAGGCCACGATGGCGGCGCCGAAATGTCCGGGCGGCTTCAGAAGTCCCAGGCTCATGGCCTCGGTCACGACCACCACCAGCACGGCGCCCGTCTTCTCGCAGGCCGCCGATATGGCTTCCATGTCCTCGATCGAGCCGAAATAATTAGGATGCTGGACCACGACGGCCAGTGGCCCTTCTTGTTCCAGGATTTTGTCCACCAGGGTCCGGCCGTCGGGACCGTAACCGATCTCGATGATCTCGCGGCCGGAGCGTTTCATGTAAGTTGCGATGGTTCTCCGATAAAGGGGATTGACGGTAGTTCCCACCAGGATGGCGCCGGACTCGTTTTTGGCCGAGATTCTTTCGGCCATGAGCACGGCCTCGGCCGAGGCCTCGGCCCCGTCGTACATGCTGGCGTTGGCCACCTCCATCCCCGTCAGCTCGCAGACCATGGTCTGGTACTCGAAGATGGCCTGGAGAGTGCCCTGGCTGATTTCCGGCTGATAGGGGGTGTAGGCGGTGTAGAACTCGGAGCGAGAAAGCATCTGGTCCACAAGCGGCGGGATGTAGTGGTGGTACGTGCCGCCTCCCAAAAGGCAGCGAACCGAACCGGCCTCCAGGTTTCGTCCGGCCATGGACCTGACTTTCTTGACCAACTCGGGCTCGGTCAAGGCCTGGGGCAGGTCCAACTCTCCCTGATACCGGATGTCCTCGGGTATCGCTTTCCACAGGTCCTCGATCTTATCCACCCCGATCGAGGACAGCATGGACTTTATCTCGGCTTCAGTATGCGGAATGTACGGCATTTTCCGCCTCCGGTTATGCTTTCTTATAAAAGGGCCATTTGGAAACGACCGCTTTTTTGATCTTGTCTCTAATCTCGACGCCTATCTCGACGCCGTTTTGAGAGTCATTAATCGGCACGTACCCCATGCCCAAGGCCTTTCCCACCGATGGGGGCTTGGTGCCGCTGGTCACTATTCCCTCTCCTCCGGGCGACATAATTTTATATCCGTCCCTCGGCACGCCGGGATCGGTCATGATAAAGCCGACCCGTTTTCTGGCGACGCCTTGTTCCATCTGCCGTGCCAAGACGTTTTTACCAATGAAGTCGGGCTTTTTCATACCGACTATCCATTCGAGGTCCGCCTCGACCGGCGTTATCTCGGGGGTGATATCATGGCCGTGAAGCGGATATCCCATTTCAAGCCGCAGGGTGTCTCGAGCGCCCAGGCCCACCGGCAAAAGTCCCCTGCCCCGCCCCTTTTGCATGATCAGTTCCCACGCGTCCACCGCGTTTTCAGTGGGCACGAAAAGCTCGAAGCCGTCCTCCCCGGTGTAACCGGTGCGGGCCGCCAGGACCTCGGTCCCCGCCAGGGTGGCCCGGGCAACGCCGAAGCGCTTGACCCCGGCAAGGTCCGTCTCCGCCGCGTCCATGACGATATCTCGAGCGGCCGGTCCCTGCACGGCGATCTGGGCCCACTCACCGCTTTCGTCCCGGACTTCACAGCCTGGTTTTTCCAGTCCCGCCAGCCACTTATAGTCCTCTGCCGCGTTGGCCGCGTTGACGCAAAGAAGGAAATCCTCCGTCCCCAAACGATAGACGAAGATATCGTCGATAAACCCGCCTTTTTCATTAAGGAGGGCCGAATACTGCGAGTACCCGTCAGTAAGCACCGAGGCGTCGTTAGTGGCGGCGCGCTGAATAAAATCAAGCGCTCGTGGCCCTCGGACGCGTATCTCGCCCATGTGGCTCACGTCGAATATGCCCGCCCGGCTCCTCACGGCCAGATGCTCGTCCTTGATGCCCGAAAACTGTACCGGAAGTTCCCAGCCGCAGAAATCCACGACCTTGCCTCCCAGTCCCTCGTATAAAGAAAAAAGCGGAGTCCGCTTCAGGTCAGCCATGACACGTACCTCCAACTCTAGAGTATCACCGAGGGTATGTACGTTCAAACGGGGATTCGGCCATAATGAGGGCGCGGCGCAATATTACGCGGCCATGGAAAGCTTGGGGCAAAAAAGCGGCTTACTCGACGGTATAGGTAAGATCGGTTGGCACTCCGGCCCTAATGATCTCGATGTTGAATTGATCGAACTGGGAGAGGGACTGGAGGAGCTTGAGCCCGTTTTCAACGTTGGCGTCCTGGCCGTTGATGGACTGGATAATATCTCCCGTCCTGATTCCGAGCTGCTCGAAGACGCTTCCTCTTTTCACGACGATCTCGAAGCCGGCCATGTTCTGGTCGTCGCCCTGGTGGAAATAGGGCTTGAGCTTGGCCTGGGTAAGAAGTGAGTTCAAGTTGCCCATGGCGTCCTCGATGGCGCTCCTTTGCACCACGAAGCTGGTCTCGCCCGTGGACTTGATGCGGTCGGAGTAGTTGTCCTTGTCCCGCTCGGGAGGCCTCATGAAGCCGGGTCTTTCCTTAATATGAGACGGTCTTTCCGGACGTTTTCTCTCCGGCCTGGTATCTTGTTTTTCGTCGAGCAGGAGTTCCTCGACTTCCCCGTCGTTCCTGGCCAGGAGCACGCGGTCCATCTCGATGGCGTGAATCCTGGCTTTCTCGATTACGGGGTCGCCCTTCCTGTAGAGTCCGGTCGATTTCTCCTTGACGTCGATGATGGTGGCCAGGTTGGCTGGGCTGTCTTCCCCGTAATAGGCGATCCCCAACAACTCTAGCTTGAGGCTGGTTTCCTGAATCTCGCCGGAAGTGTCGCCCGGGGTGACGTCCACCGCGTCATCCTTACCCGCGGCGGCCTGGAAAAGATCCCGTTTCACGATCGAACCCACCGAAGGCGCCCGGCCCATGGAGTCGTCTTTTTTCTTTTCGTATTGGAACTCGGCAATTTCCGGCCCGTTCCCCACCTTGGCCCGAACGTAAGCGTTGAATCCGCTCCCTATCACGTAGGCGATCGCCGCGATAAGGGCCAGGTTAAGGGTCCATCCGTATTTGCCGAACAATCTGGTCGCGTCCATTTATGGTCTCCAAAGACGACTATCAATGTACCAGTATTTTCGTCATCTTTCCATCCGGTTTGGTTCCACCGATCGGGCAAAAAGATTTGGGTCGGCGTCCGCTCGGCTTCTAGCCGATATCTTCCTTAATCAGCTTCACGGCTTTTCTAAGGCCCATGTCGGCCTGGCCGGGAATGGCGTAGGGGTCAAGGGTGAGCACGACGTAGTACTCGTCGTTGACGGGGGCGGTGATAACGGTGAACTCGTCCTGATGAAACACGATCTTTTCGGCGGCGCCATGGGATAGTCGCTCGATCATCTCCTTGGCCCTGGCCAGGATGATGCCGTGGTGGGCGCCGACGAACTTGATCTCGTAGTCGGTCCTTTCCCCGGAGGTATAGGTCACGACGGCCTCGCCCTCCCAGTCGGCCAGGATGGCCGCCCTCGAGCCCGGCACGCTCTCGACCAGGTCCTCAATTATCTTGTCCAGGCTCATATCCTTATCCAGCTTGTCTAAGCTTAACCGAGACTATTTTGCTTACTCCCTTCTTCTCCATGGTCACGCCGTAGAGCGAATCGCCCAGTTCCATGGTGTTTTTGTTGTGCGTGATGATAACGAGCTGGCTGGTCTGGGCCAGTTCTTTTATTATATCCAGGAACCTGGAGACGTTCACGTCGTCGAGGGCCGCGTCGACCTCGTCGAGCAGGCAAAAGGGCGAGGGCTTGACCAGGAAGAGCCCGATGATGAGGGCGCTGGCGGTGAGTGCCTTCTCTCCGCCGGAGAGCAGGGCGATGGTGTTCATCCTCTTTCCGGGAGGCTGGACCATGATTTCGACGCCGGACTCGAGCAGGTTGTCGGGGTCGGTCAACTGGAGGAAAGCCTTTCCTCCCACGAAGAGCTTGGGAAACACCTCCTGGAACCTTTCGTTCACCTTCTCGAAGGACGATTTAAAGGCCCGCTTGTAGGCGGAGTTGATCTTCAGGATGGTCGAGTCCAGGTTTTCGAGCGCCTGGATAAGGTCGGCCTCCTGGTTGGTGAGGAAGGTGTAGCGCTCGTTGAGTTCCTCGAACTCCTCGATGGCCGTGAGGTTCACGTCGCCCATGCGGTCGAGCTTGTCCCGCGTTTCCTCCCTCAACTTCCTCTTCTCCTCGATGGGGTAATCGGGACCGACCGCGTCGCCCATGGACTCGAGGACCTCGTCGATGGTCTTGAAGAATTTGTCGCTTACCTTTTCCGAGAGGTTTTCCATTTTCATCTTGAGTTGGGAGCGGGCGAGCTCGGTTTCCATTTTCTGGTTCCGGACCTCGTTCAAACGGGACCGCTCGGACTTCAATACGTCCTCCTTGGCCTTCATCCCGTCCATGCGCGATCCGTAGTCCTCACGTTCCTTCTCGAGCTTTTTCTCGAGGTCAGCGGCCGAGCCCGACGAGGCCTCCCTTTTGGCGAGGGCCTTTTCCTCGTCCTCGTCCAGGAACCCGATCCTGGCCGCGATCTCCTCGATTTCCTTTTCTCTTTTCTCGACGCCCAGCTTGACCTCGCGGGCGGCCGAACCGAGGCGCTCGGAGTGCTTGTTAAGGGACTGGAGTTTTTCCACGAGCCCGGCTGACTTGACCTGGGCCGAGGTCAGCTTTTCGCCTTCCGCGTCCCTTTCCGCCCGCAGGCGGGCGAGGTTTCCCTTGCGATCGGACAGGTCGGAGTTTACCTTTTCGAGGGCGGCCTTGTCGTTCTCGATCTCGATCAGCGCCCCTTCCGCCTCTCTCTCGACGTCCATTATGGACTCGGCCGCGGCCTCCATGTCGGTCTCGATGCCGGTCATTTCCTCGCGCATCGAGTTGTATAGGTCGGTGCCCTGTCTTAAGTCTTTCTGGTGGTTGTTCTTCTCGATTTCCAGCCGGTGGGAACGCTCTTTAAGTTGTTCCCACTGGGCGGCCAGTTCCTTGATCTTCTCGTCCGATTCCGCGAGTCTTGTCCTGGCCGAGTCGCGGGAGGAGGCCAAGTCCCGGACCTTTTGTGAAAGTTCCTCCACCTCTCTTTTCTTTTTCAGGAACCCGGAAAAGGCGTCAGCGCTTCCGCCGGCCAGGACCCCGAGACGGTCCAGCACGATGCCGTCCCTCGTGACAAGGGAGTTGGCCGCGCCGGCTTCCCTCCTGGCCCGCGCCGCGGCCTCGATGTCGTCCACCACCAGCGCGTCGCCGATAAGGGCCTTGACCACCGGCTCGAATTTCGGCTCGACGCTCACCTTCTCGGCCAGGGCCACGGCCCCCATCTCGCGGAGGGCGGGGGGCGTCTCGATCCTCGCCGCGCCGAAGCCCTCGAGGGGAGCGAAGCTCGATCTTCCCGCGCCCTCTTTCCTCAAGTAGCGGATATTGTCCAGGCCGTGCTCGTGGTCCTTGACCATGATCGTCTGCAGACGCTCGCCCAAAAGGGCCTCGAGGGCCAACTCGTAATCGGGCTCGGTCTTGATCACCTCGGTGATGAGGCTATAGGTGCCGTTCCGGCCCTCGGCCGCCAGTTTGTCCTTCCTGGCCATGATCGACTTGACGCCGTCCTGGTAGCCCTCGAAGTTCTTTTGCATCTCCTGAAGGCTCATCAGCCTCGAGAGCGCTCCCGCGTGTTCCGCCTGGAGGGACTTGAGTTCCTCGTCCAGCCGGGCCCGGGCGGACCTGGCCTCGGCCAGGACCCTCTCGGCGTTGGCCAGCTTGTCCTGATGTTCCTCGAGTTCCCTTTTGAGCTTGTAGAGCTTTTCGTTATAGGAAATATTGGCGCGGGCCCGCTCTTCCATGCCGGCCTCGACTTTTTGCTTTCTCTCCTCCAGTTTTTCGCCCCGGTCCTTAAGCTCCTCTTTCCTTCGAACGCCCCACTCGAGACGGGCCTCGAGTTTCTCGATTTTCGCCTTCAGGCCAAGGGCGTGTTTCTCGAGCACCTCGGAGGCCTCGATCAACTCGCGATAGGCCCGGTCTTTTTCCTCCTTGGACGCGGCGGCGGCCCGGACGTCTTCCCCGGCCGAGGCGATGTCCTTTTCCAGGGCCTCCTTCTCGTCCTTCAAGGAGGCCGATTCCTCGGCGATGGATTTTTCCCTTCCTTTAAGTTCCCCTATTTCCGCCCTGACGCGCTCGAGGTCCCGGTTCATGGACTCCCTTTGATGCTTGATGGTCAAGAGGGCGTGCTCGTCCCTTTCCACCTCGCGGGACGCCTCGAGGAGGAGGGCCTGGGAGGAGGAGAGGGTCCTTTCCAACCCGATCATCTCTGCCCTTTCGCTCTCGATCTCGGACTCGGCTTTCTCGAGTCCCGACTGTATTTCCAGTTCCCGGGCCATGATATCGGCCAGGGATTTTTCGATCTTTTCGCTCTCGAGCCGGATTTCCCTGGCCCGAAAGGCCGCAATCTCGAGCTCGGTCCGTTTGAGTTCCTGCCGATACTCTTTATATCTTTCGGCCTTTTTCGCCTGCCTCCTGAGGGAGTTCATCTGCCTTTGAAGCTCGGTGGTAATGTCCTTTACCCGGAGGAGGTTCTGCCTGGTGGCGTCCATTTTGCGCGTGGCCTCGAGTCGTCTTACCCTGTACTTGGACACGCCGGCGGCCTCCTCGATGAGGGCCCGCCTCTGCTCGGGCTTCATGGTGACGATCTCGTCTATGCGGCCCTGGGCGATTACCGAGTAGGCCCTGGTCCCGGCGCCGCTGCCCAGGAAAAGGTCGGTAATGTCTTTTAGCCTTACGGGAACGCGGTTGATGTAATATTCGCTCTCGCCGCTCCTGAAGAGCCTCCTCGTGATCTGAATCTCGGCGCAGTCGGCGTATTCGGGAGGCGCAAGACGCTCGGCGTTGTCGAATATAAGGGTCACCTCGGCCATGCCCACGGGACCCATGTCGTCGCTTCCGTGAAAGATGACGTCTTCCATGCTGCCGCCGCGCAAGGTCTTGGCGCTCATCTCGCCCATGGCCCATCTGATGGCGTCCACAATATTGGATTTGCCGCAACCGTTGGGACCCACCACGCAGCTAATATGGTCCGTGAAATCCAGGACCGTGCGCTCGACGAAAGTTTTGAATCCCTGAAGCTGAATCTGTTTTAGCTTCATATCTGACCACCTTTATTTTCGAATTTAGATAAGTTTGCCCTATTCTTAACCGATTATCAAGCTAGCAAATTTAGCCGGTTTTGTCAAAGGAAAAAACCGCTTGAAACCCGATATTTTTAATAACCAACAATTTCAGTATTTTATCTTCCATAAAGTATAAAGTCAGAAGCGAAGACAAGGTCGTTTTTAATAATATAATAAAATAAATACAATATATTATAGTATAATTGTGATATATAACATGATTTTATTCATATAATATCTTATTATTTAAGACTATTCTATCTCATTAGTTCATTATTCATTTATATCGGATTCACCAAATGGATGTTGCTAAAATAAGGAGAGCAAAAGAGAAAGAAATCGCGGACGCTGAATTTATCCAACGTCCGCGACCGATTAATTAATACTTTTAGGCGGTTTTGTACCGCCCGGCTTTTTACCGTTATTCGGTTTCCTGGGTCTTGGCGAGCTTGGTTTCTCCCGAGAGGAAGAAATGGACGTCGGAATTGAACCTTTCCCTTTCCTCCATCATGGGATAATGGGAACTTCTCTGATAGATGGCCACCTGGGCGTCGGGCAGTCCCAGGGCGATATAAATCCCCTCCGTTTCCGTGGAGATGGGATCGTACAGACCGTTAATAATGAGGACCGGGACCTTGACCTGGTCCAGTTTCTCGGTCAGGTCTTTTTTTCTGGTGTTCATGAGGGCCATGTAGGTCGCGTGAGTTTCCTTTCTCATTTCCTCGGTGGTCATATAGTCGACCTTGAACTGGGCGTTTTGCTCGACGAATTCCTTGGCTTCATCGGACCAGGTCACGATGAGGTCGCGGTTATAGTCGGCGGTGGGATACTTCGCCCCCTGGGCAATGGAGACCTCGACGGCCCGCGTGGGAAGTTTTGACCATCCGGCGAAAAGCCTTCGCATGGTGGGGGCCCAGATGACGGTTTTGGCGGCTTTTTCCTTTTGCCACCTGGAGACGAGGAAGCGCGGTCCGTTTAAAATGGAGTGTCCTCTCAGGGTCCCGCCGGAGGAGAACCCACCAAAGCTCTCGACCAGCACTATACGCTCGACCTTTTCCGGGTGCTCGATGGCGTAGTTAAGCGCGATCTGGCCGCCAATGCCGTGTCCGACTACCTTGACGTCCTTCATTTCCATGGCCTCGATAAAGCCGTCCACGTAGGTAACGAAGTCTTCCATTTTGTAGGCTATGTCGGGTTTATCGGAGGCCCCGAAGCCGGGAAGGTCCATGGCCACCACGTGGAAGTCCTCGGCCAGGGCGTCAATGTTGTAGTTCCAGGTCTCCGAGGCGCTGATGGCCCCGATATGCGCCGTGGACTGGATAAGGGGAACGTGTCCCACCAGCACGCTGGGCACGTCCAGCAGGGGCTGGGCGAAAAGGGATTTCAAACCGTTCAGGGGCACGACGCCGCCATGAATCATAAGGACGTCGGGTCCCTGCCCGGCCTCCATGTAGCTTATGTTCAGCCCGTCCACCTCGACGGTTTTAGGCTCAATGGCGTAGGGCCTGGATACCGGTTCGCTCACCTTCATCCGGTTGGTGACTTTTTTCTCGATCAAGGAATAGCAGCCGCCGCTTAAGGCCGCAACCAGAGCCAACACCATAACGATCCCCATCCCCTTCTTCATTCTTTCCCTCCTGATAATGGCCGTTATATTCGCTATTAAGGTAAATCCCTATAACACGATACTCGACTGGAGTAAAGTAAAAAATTAATTTTTTACCGATCGCTAATTATATTCCGGAAGCAATCTCCGCGTCAAAGTCCCCCTTTTGACGCGTAAATAAATACAAATACTCAGGGCAAAAGCCTTTTTTCCAGCGCGGCCACCGGAGCGCGCCTTCCCCCCTCGGAGGCGGTGGCCCGCCTTGTCAGCATGGTCATGACCAGCTTTCCGATCCTGGTCATACTCAAGCTGGACAGGGTGGCCGAATCGGGGTGCCCTCCCGGCTCCTGGTCCATCCTGGCCTCCATGATCCCAAGCTCGGTAAGAGCGTAAAGAATCCTGGTCTCGACCACGGCGTGAAGATAAATATACCTGGCCAATAACACGTCCTGTTGTCCATAGTCCGAGGTGGGCCGGGGCGACCAGTCGCGGCCGGCGGGCAAGTCGGAAAGCAGGGCGGCGAACCCGTCGCGGTGTTCCATGGCCCAGTCGGAAAGGCGCCTTGGTTCCCTCGCTCCCAGGTCCCGCCAGGCTATCCGGTTCCAGGTGGCCTCCATCAGGAGGGCGAACTGGGCGTCGGGGTCCAGGTCGAGAAAACATCCCGCCAGGGCGTCGGCTTGCAGGGCGTCGCCCCTTTTAATTTTCAGGAGACCCAGAGTGAGACCCATCTGCATGAACCAGGTTATCCTGACCGACCTTTCCATGCCGGTCCTTTGCGGAATCGACTCGGGCGAGCTCATCATTTCGTTGATCTTCATGACGTCGGGCCGGGGAATGATATTTTTGGCCCTGGTCAGCTTGATGGGGCGGGACTGAAGGTAATCGAGAAAGAGGGAGAAGTCCAGGGAGGCGGGAGCGGGGTTTCTGTCAACGTTTCTCGCGATCATCCAGAGCTGGGGGTCGAGCGCGGAGCCGAACTCGGGGGCCGGGTATCCGGGACCCAGCTCCGGACGGCCGGGATACTCCCCTTTCTCGACCAAACCCTTGCCGCCGACTTCCTCCCAAAGGTCCATCAACAAGTCTCCCCTCGAGCACGTGGATAAAATATCTTCAAGCTCCATCGCGCTCAGTCTTCCCGTGTTATAAAGGTATTCGTAGAAACGCCGGAAGGTGGAAAGGTATCCCGTGAGTTCGCGCCTCGTTCCACCCGCGTGACGAGGGTACCAGCTTCCAAGGAAGTCGCGGATGATAACGCCGTCGACCCGGTCCAGGTCGCGGGGCCATTCCTCGGCCACGTAGGCGTACATGAAAAAACGGAGCCTGTCCCCATGGGTGGATACCACCGAGCGCGGCATTCCTCCCCCCCGAAGACCCCGGAGGAAGTCCTTGATAAGTTCCTCAGATCGATACTTGTCCATTCCCTTCCCAAAGCGGCGAGCCTCATCGCCGCGGCTCGTCACTTCCTATTTAGCACGAAGGGCCAGGACGCGCAAGTCTTTTGGCAAGGCCTTTCCATGAGGGTCGCGCGCGACGATTACGAGTTGAGCTCGCCGATCTTATTCTCCATCAGGCCCTTTATCTCCTCGAGCCTCGACTCGCTTTCCGCCTCGAAGCGCATGGAAAGCATGGGCTGGGTGTTCGAGGCCCTGACCAGGCCCCATCCGTCGGGGAAAACCAGCCTGACGCCGTCCACGTCGATGGCCTCATAGCCCTGGCTTTTGAAATAAGCGGCGGCCTCCTTGACGATCTCGAACTTGCGCTCGTCCGTGCTTTCGATCCTGATCTCGGGAGTCGAGAAGGTGCGGGGAATCTCGGAAAGAACGTCGGAGAGCTTGCGGTCGCTCCTGGACAAGAGCTCGAGGAAGCGGAGGCTCGCGTAAATGGCGTCGTCGAACCCGAAGAAGCGATGCTTGAAAAAGATATGCCCGCTCATCTCTCCGCCGAGGGCCGCGTTTTCCTCCTTCATCTTGGCCTTGATGAGGGAGTGGCCCGCCTTCCACATAATGGGATTGCCGCCGTGGGCCTTGACGTCCTTGTACATTAGATGCGAACACTTGACCTCGCCGATGATGGAGGCGCCGGGCACCTCGGTCAGCACGGCCCGAGCCAGGAGCATGAGAATGACGTCTCCCATTACCATGTCGCCCCGGTCGTCAACTATGCCTATGCGGTCGGCGTCGCCGTCGTAGCCCAGTCCCACGTCGGCTCCCACCTCCCTGACCTTGGCGATGAGGGCCTGGCAGTTCTTCTCCACCGTGGGGTCGGGATGATGGTTGGGGAACCTGCCGTCCATGTCCGTGAACAGTTCATGGACCCGGCATCCCGCGTTGCGAAGAATGACGGGCGCGACGGGGCCCGCGGTCCCGTTGCCCGCGTCGGCCACCACGGTAAGGGGCCGATCGAGCTTAACGTGGCTCGATATCCATTCTATGTATCGGTCGGTGATTGGACTGGGAACGATCTTGCCCTGGCCGGAGACGAAGTCATCCTTTTCGATGATCCGCTGGAAGTTCTTTATGTCCGCGCCGTGCAGGGTCTCCTTGCCCACGCTGATCTTGAACCCGTTCTGGTCGGGAGGGTTGTGCGAGCCCGAAACCTGGACCCCACCGTCCACCTCGAGGTTGAACAGGCTGAAGTAAACCATGGGCGTCGTTACCACGCCCAGGTCGTACACCTCGATCCCGCTCTCCACCATGCCCTCCATCAGGGCCGCGCCCAGGGCGGGAGAACTGACGCGGCAGTCCTGCCCCACCGAGGCCCGCTTGCCCCCCGCCTTTAAAAGCACCCGGGCGTAGGCCCGGCCCAGCTTGCGGGCGAATTCCGCGTCGTAGTCCTTATCAACGACGCCCCTTATGTCGTACTCTCGGAATATGGCGGGATTGAACACTATTAATTCCTCCAATCTTTTTCGGTAGTATGGCGCGGGAAAGCCCGACTTGACGGCCGCCGGGTTTTCTCGAATACCAACGCCGCGCGGGACTTGCGATCAGGCCCTACCCTAGCGATTTTACATTACCTTATAGACAAAGTCGATTAGTTTTTCATTAGCGGCTTTGGCTAAAATCTTCTCAAGCCAGAAAATAGGGGCCTATTTTATTCGATTCTCCAAGGACTAGGTGGCGGCGCGGCTTTCCTTGCCGTTTTTTCCCAGGAAGGAGGCGATGGCTTCCTTGACTTTCTCGAGGTCCACGCTGGTGTTGGCGCAGGGTCCAAAAGGACGCTCGTTGGTCACGGCCAGGACCGGCTTGGGCGAGGCCATTATTCCGGCCTTGAGCTCCTGCTCGCAGGCCACGGCCACCACGGCCTCGACCCAGGACTCGAGCACCATGGCGAGGGCCAGCCGGCCGCCTCCGGCCACCCTGGGGATGACGCCGTACTCCTCGCCGATCTCGATCAGGGACTTGACCGGACAGTTTCCGCAGCGCTTGCATTGATGGACGTCCTTGACGATGTTTTGCGTACATTCGGTGTTCTGGATGCAGCGGGGAAGCAAAAGCAGCACGCGCTCGGGCGTGATATTGAAGTTTTTGTGCCGCTTCCTGAAGTTGTTCATCCAGATGATGGCCCTGGCCACGCGGCTGCGGGCGCCGTGCTTGTCTTTATCGCTCATTTTTTCCCCTTCTCCGAATTGTCAGTCTCGTAAAAATAATAGCACGATTTGTTCCCCGTCAAAAGAAAAAACATATCGATAAAATTGACTGGCCACCGGAGGGAGTTTAGTTTGTATTAATGGAGGGTCTGCCCGGCCATGCAGTATGAACTCTTGCAGCTCGTTTGCATAAACGTCTGGGGTAACGCCCATATCAAGGGGGCGGTCCGTCTGGGAAACGGGGAATTCTATCCTACCAATTCCTGTTTTCTCTATTGCAGGGAGGTCCTGATAAGTACCCCTTCCTCTTTCCATCCAGACGGGGACCGCAAAGATATTAACCCGGAATCATGGATAATCGAGATGAAACGAAACGGCGTCTCCAGGCTTCAGGTCAGGCTCGGGTCCTCGGACGAACGCCTTATCGAGGACCGGCACGCGGCGGCCTTTTGTGGAGGAGGCGGATCGAGAAGGATCGAGGCCATCGGCAAAGGGGCTGTCCACGCCTGGTCTCCACGCTGGACCCTGAGCGATAGAGACGATCCGGAAGAAAGGATTTGGAAGGTTGCCTACCTGATGACTTCGACCAGTCCAAGAAGGTCCGGCCCCGATCCCAGCTCGGTTAAGGACGCCCTGCAAAGCAATCTTGGCGAGATAGAAGCATTCGCTCGAGGTCAAAAGCTCTTCAACTTCGCCTACTGCTTCAGGAGCGCTCTCGAGGCCCTCGAGTCGGACGATCCCATCGCGCTCTCCTATTCGCCGGACATAGTCCCTCCCGGCTTTTTGGGCGTCGAGGCGAGAAGGATTTTAGTGGCCGCTCAGAAGGCCTGGGTGTTCGGGGGAATGGGGTCCTGGAACGACCTGGGCTTTGAAGGGGAGGACCAGAAAAGATACGACTGTTTATCCAGAGAGCTTTACGCCCTTTGCAACCTTGCCTTGATGGCGGCGGCCAATTCAGAATAGGCGCGGACCGGCGTTATGATCAGGCCACTTGCCGGTCTTGCTTTTCCTTGGCGAGGGCGGCGGTCCAATTGAGATCGAGCACGGTATGGAAGTCTCCGTCCCAGTATTTATGGGGGAAATCCCATTGTATTTCAGAGCCTCCCGACAGCTCGATCAGCCTCTCGAAAGCGCCCAGCATCTGGAAGGTATATGCGGCTATGGCCAGGGTACCGAAATCGGGACTGATGGTGATCCTGACGCCGCGCTCGCCGTTGGCCTGGATTTGAAAGCCCTCGAAATCGAACAGGCGCCTGTAGGTTATCCTGAATTTCTCGAGGGATTTAACGGGGTCTTTCGCGTCGACGAGAAGGTTTTTGTAAATCTCGGCCAGGCTGTCCATGCTGGACCTTCCCCATAGCCTGGCCATTTCCAGGTTGCCTTTGGCCAGCTCGTGAAAGACGGCCTCGCCGCAACGCTGATAGGTATCGAGGGGGTACCATTGGGAAGGAAGAATAAGCTGATCGATGATATCACGGTCTTCCAAAGTAAGGTACTTATCCCAGTTTACATTCTTCAATTTCTTAATCATGAGAACGTATTCCAGAAACAGCGATCCCTTAACGTGTTTAGCCATTTTATCTTGCTCCAGTTTCTTTATTTCTTTTCATAACTTGCGCCGCCGGATATCTTGCGTCCCATAAATCCACTCGATATTTGTCTTTTTTTTTCCTCCTTCAAATATTATTAGTAGCAAAAGTCGTTCCCGAACGGGGGCGGATATGAATTCTCTACCACCGCCAACCCATGGCGGCGAGAAATATCTTTTGGAGAGGGCGGAAAATAAACCTCCGCGCCCGGAGCGTAAATCGCGTCCTGGGCGCGGAAGGAGGAGGATGCCGATCATTTGTCTTTTTACGATTCCGAGTCTTTGTCCTTGGCGCCTAAAAGGCTCGAGCCGTAAACCATGCCCCGGGGCAGCCGGAACATGGTCAGCTTTTGCGAGCCCAGCTTGCGCTTGGCCGCCTGGGCGGCGGCGGCCTCCGAGCGCCAGGCCAGCTCGATCACCGTCTGAGGGTCGCCCATCCAGCGGCGCGAAGCGAAGGCCGCGTAGATTTGCTTGCCGCCCGAAAGGTCGATCAGCCTCTCGAAGGCGCCCAGCATCTGGGTGCAGTAAGCCTCGGCCAGCCTCTCGCCGAACTCGTTGCTCACGGTCACGCGCGCTCGGGTATCGGAGACGGGCTCGATGGTAAGGCCCTCGAAGTTGAACAGGCTGCGATTGGTAATGGCGAACCTTTCCAGGGACCGCATGGGGTTTCCCTCCACCACAAGGTGGTTCTTGTACACCCGGACCAGGTTGTCCATGCTCTTCCAGCCCCATTCCCGGGTGGCCTCGAGGTTGCCGTTGGCCAATTCCTTGAATACGGCCTCTCCGATCCTGACCATGGTATCGAGAGGATACCAGCGGGATGGAAGGATGAGCTCGTTTAAAAGCGCCAAGTCGGATTCCGTCAGATGATTTTGCCAGTTCGACTCCTTGTACTTCTTGATCATTTTCACGAAGTCAAGGAAAATCGCTCCTTTTACCTGCCTTTCCATCGCCGCCTCCTTTAGGCCCGCCCAGTGTAAGGCTATCGAATTAGTCCGCCCATATACCCATGGAATCGTTACATTGTTACAACCCTTGACAATTAACGAAATGCAATATTTATTCCCAAATGCCAAAGCGGGAAAGAATCAATCGATCGATTTAATTAGAGAATTTTAATAAAAATAAATCAGCTACTTATACAATACAATATTCCCATGTACACTGGCGTCCCAGTTTAACCTGAAAGAATATGGCCTAAGATATATACCAATTTGGCACGATTATCTTAAAACTCTTCCCAAAAACGCCATATTTCCAACCGGTAAAACCTCCATGCCAAGTAAAATGACTCTCACGAAAAAGATGACCCATTAACGGCGGCAAAGGATGAATGATAGAGAATCATTTTCAACGGCGTTTATTCCTCTATTATGTAATAACGAAATCCACCACCCGGCGTGGCGAGAAATTATTTTTTCCGCGCACTTGGCGGCGGGCGCGAATTTGGTCTAATATTGGTATGGAATCGACGCGCAATAAATTTCTGACCTTGACGCCTACAAAAATGAGGCGTCCGAATACATCGCATGGGGGGACCTAGTTGGTTGGAAGAATAAAGACCGCTTTTTCCATTTACCTGTTTTTCCTGTCGCTCAAACTCCTGGGCATGGCCTTCCTGGTAAGCGGCAAGCTCCGCAAGGAGATATACAACGAGGCCGCTGGCTTTGTCTTCAACGCCAGGTACCAGTTCAAGACCAGGGACAACCTGGTCAATATCTTCGTCGTCTTCGATAAGGGCAAGATGAGGTCGGGCTTTGGCCAAATTCCCGACCCTGACGTGACCATCTATTACAAGGACAGGGAGACCCTGGCGAAAATCTACGCCAAAAGCCCGGAGGAGTCCCTCGATTATCTCCTTACCAATGAGATGTCCTATACGGGCAACATCTCCTATCTGACCAAGTTTTCCTATCTGGGCGGGATACTGACGGGCGGGCGCATAACCGATTACACGGGACCGGAAAACCGGGCCGCGGGGCCCATCGTGGATATCGACTCCTCTCCCAAAAAGAAAAAACACGCAACTGAGGCGCTGGGCAGAATGGTGGATGAGGTCAAGGGACTTGAAGACCCTTATCTTGGCGAGTACTCGATCGAGGAGTTCCCCCGGCTCAAGTACCTCAAGAACCGGCGCTTCGCCCTGCGCCCGGCCATCTGCACCGAGCGGGCGCTGTTATTGACTAGGCATCACCGCGAGCGCGGGTTCGAGACCGACCCCACCGGAGTTCCCCTCGATCCCGGGGTCCGTCAGGCCGAGGCCCTTTATCACGTGCTTGCCCACAAGAGGCCGTTCATCCAGGAAAGGAACCTTATACCCGGCTCGACCACCTCGAAGGAGGTCGGCGTTCCGATATATCCCGAGTTTATCGGAACCCTGTTATGGCCGGAGCTTCGGAGCATCGGAAAAAGGGCGCTTAATCCCAACGACATATCCGAGCGCGACGTGGACATACTCAACCACGAGGTCTTCCCCTACTGGATGGAAAGGAACGCGCGCGAGTATTGCCGCGCCCAGAACGGCAACCCCGTGTCGCAGCAACTGGAGGAACGCTTTGTCCTTTATTTCATGATGAAGAACAACGCCATCTCCCATACCGTGCCCGGCTTCGAGAAGGTGGTCCGCCTCGGGCTGGACTCGGTCAGGATCGAGGCCCTGGCCAAGGAAAAACAAAGCTCCTCGCAAAAGAAAAGAAACTTCTACAAGTCCGTCCATACGGCCATCGGCGGGGTCCTCGCTTACGCGGCCAACTTGAGTAAGGAGGCGGGGCGCCAGGCCGACGCCCTCGATCCGTCCGTCCCCGAGCAAGCCGGCCGCGCCGCCGAGCTAAGGCAAATGGCCCGCGCCCTCGATAAAGTCCCCGCCCATCCAGCCGAGACCGTGCACGAGGCCCTGATCTCCATATGGGTCAGCTTCGTTTGTCTTCACGGAGAGAACGCCAACTCGGCCCTCTCCATCGGAAGGCTCGACCAGATACTCCAGCCGCTTTTCCTCGCGGACCTGGCCAAGGCCAAAAGCGAAGAGGAAAAGAAGTCAATCATAAAAAGGACCATAGAGCTGGTGGGATGCTTTTTCCTCAAGCTCAACGATCACGATCCCTTCGTGCCCGACGTGGGCAACAAGCTCTTCGGAGGCAGTTCATCGGACGACACGGTCACAGTGGGCGGCGTGGACCAAGGCGGAAACAACGCGGTATGCGACATGACCTACGTCCTTTTAAAGGCCGCCGAGATGCTGGGCTTCCAGGACCCGAACATGAACGCCAGGTATTACCCCGGCGTCAACTCGATCGAGTACCTGCGCCGCCTTTGCGAGGTCAACGTTAACATGGGCGCGTCCCCCATCATCCATAACGACAAGGCCATGATCGAGTCGCTCGTAAACCAGGGGGTCGCTATCGAGGACGCCAGGGAATGGGCCGCCACCGGCTGCGTCGAGCCCACCGTCGCGGGCAGGCATTACGGCCACACCAACTGCATGCTCCTCAACGCGGTGGCCCCCCTCGAGATGGCGCTCAATAACGGGACCCACCCGGTAATGGGGGAGTCCATCGGGCCGAAAACGGGGGACGCGGCAAAGGACTTCCCCTCCTTCGAGGATTTCCTCGCGGCCTACAAAACCCAGCTAAAGTACCTGGCCGAGAAGTCGATCGAGATCAACAACCTGCTGGGTAAGGCCCATCAGTACATCCATCCCACTCCTCTGCTCTCGTCCATGATGGACGACGCCATGGATAAGGGCATGGATATCATAGACGGGGGCGCCCGCTATAACTCGTCCGGCGTGGCCCTGGTGTCGATCACCGACGTCATCGACAGCCTGATGGTAATCAAGAAATTAATATATGAAGACAAGGCCCTGGACTTCTCGACGCTGCTCGCGGCCCTGGCCGACGACTTCGAGAACGACCCCAAGCTTCTGGCCAGGATCAAGAAAGTACCCAAGTTCGGCTCCGACGACCTGGAAACCCGGAGCATGGCCCAGGACCTGATGGACTTCTGCTTCGACCTGTACCAGTCGAGCGAAAATTACCGGGGCGGCAAATACTGGCCCGGCTACTGGTCGATCAGCTACCACGTGGGCTTCGGCATGCTCTCGGGGGCGCTTCCCTCGGGCAGGAAAAAGGGCAAGGCCTTCACCCCCGGCCTCACCCCCGCGCCGGGGGCCTCGGACCAGCTAATCCCCAACATCCATGCCGTGGCCGGACTCGATCACCTCAAGATGCCCAACAACATCGCCTTCAACGTCAAGCTGGTACCCCACGCCGGCGACTCCCACGCCGAGACCCTGGACCACTTCACCGGTTACCTTAAAACCTACTTCGACCTGGGCGGCATGCAGTGGCAGTTCAACGTGGTCTCCACCGAGACCATGAAGGACGCCATGGAAAACCCCGACGACTATCAATGGCTCATCGTCCGCGTCTCCGGCTACAACGCCTATTTCACCAAGCTCAACCGCAACATGCAGATCGAGCTTATCGAAAGGACCCAGTACGGAGCATGACGCGCGGGAATATGAGCGTCCGATTGCAAAAATATAAACTACCCGTTCATGATATTATCTTTAAACCGTGAACGCATGTCTCCTCCCAACCGACCTCATGGCTTCCTCGTCGGCCTCCCGGCCAGTTCCAGCGCCAAGCCGGCGCGCCGCGGTGCGTAGGGAGGGAGGTACGCGTCCATGTCCTTCTTTTCGGACTAGCTGTATTTATCGCTCTTTTTTACTAGGATCAATAATATTGAATGGCCACATATTTACCGGATAATTCCATAAATAATGGAACTGATTATCAAGATAAAGATAATATTTCGACGCGAATTCCGCCTCGATTATCGGGACCCGGCCACCCAGGCAGTAATAGTGATATTGATCGAGATTTTTACTATCCCGACCTATATGATATGGCTCGAAAAACACAACTGACCCAACGATTAAATACCAAACCTGCGGAAGGAAATCACATAGTTTTAAAGACACCCTCGGTTCGTTTTCCCTATTTTTCGCCGTTCCGTTCAATCTGTCGATTCCTTCAAGACACCCCTTTATATCTTTATATACCTTGGTCTCGGTTAAAGGGTAACAATCCTCGCCGCTTTCAATAATCGATCTTACCCTGGCCGACTCGGAATCGGGATTTAGAAGAATCGCCTGGATATACAGGCTATCTGACTTCGATATTATCTGCGTTAACAGGTCATAAAGAATTCCGCCTTTATTAAACATTTCGGTATGGGCAATGCCATAGGCCTTTATAACCTGCTTTTGATCAACGCTCGCGCACCTCACGATCGCTTCGGCGATTCGGTCAAAGGCGTTATAAACGCTCGCGCTGTTCAAATCACCGTTTATAGCGCTGGAATTATTACTGAAAATGTCGCTCCCGCTTATGATTTTCGATAAGTTGTTGTTCACTCGAGGCGACAAGAAATTTGACACTCCAGATTTAAGCATGGAGAATCCTCTCTGATAGCATGCGGCTTCCCCCGCTCTGGTTTCCAACTGCGGAACGATCTCTTTTAATTTATGGTGATCGATATACTCTCTAAAGCCTTTGGGTTTTCCGCCTCTGGCTACTATCTCGAAAACGTCGTAACCGCGCGGGTCAAGGCCTTTTATACCGAGCGTATACGCTTCCTTGTCTCCATTTTTTCCATGAAACGAAAAGGACGGTGAATCCATCGCGTCTATTGAATCTAATATTTGCTTGCCTTTCCACGTCTTTTTAATTGTGTTTATTTTTTCATCCAGCGCCGTATATCGATCATCCTTGTATTCAAAGCACGTCCCCACGCCGCCCGGCTTTTCTATCTGTGTTTTTAAAGATTTATTAACCAGTATCTGCGAAGGCATTGCAAGGTCGCATAATCTAGCCGTAATATCAACCGACACTCCAATAATATCCGCGGCGTTGTGGTTAACGGCAAAATCCGGCGGTTTCTCCCAGGTCGGAACGCCCAGATTGGCGGGAAATGAGACCGGAACGTCCACGATGAAGTTGAAATTCGTGACGGCGCCATTACCGGCCGTCGGGATACCATTTTCCGAGTGATAGCTGACGTCCATTCCACCTGGACCAACGTGGACAATTCCACATTTGGATTTTATATCCAGTCTTTTTTCGTCGTTCTCAATTTCCAATATTTTGAAAAACGTCAGAACGGTTAATAGCGCCAATTCAACTGAATTCTTCTGAAAAAAACCAACCAACACGCCGTCTCCCATGACCTTGATAAAGGTCTTGGAAAATTGGCCATCATCAATAATGACGTCCTCAAGAACCTGTAAAAACGTATTATTGTGCATATCGATTTTCGCCCAACCCATGAGGCGCTCTTTTACTTTCACCTCCGTGGAGCCGCACATGTCGACAAATACAAGGGTCATTGGTTCATTCTGCCTATGAGCCATCAGCTTCTTCTGCAATTCTTGAATATAGGCCTCCTTGATTTCCTTCTCATGCTCTTTTGCCACATTATCATCGTTTGAATTCGTCATGGTTAATACCTCCTCGTTGATAAAATATTTACAAATGCTTATTCCTTGGGTATCTACATTATATGCGCCGCTTATTCGTTTTATAACGCGATCTATTATTATTTACGATTTACACAACGCGTTTATAACCATTCCCATCCCTGCAAACATCTATAATTCTCGTGACTTATGGGAATTTACCGATATTTGCATAAGTGCGCTGGGATCCGTATATAATAGCGTATCAAACATTAAAAGGATTTACAAATATATACCTTATTTAATATTCTCGCGCCTTGGACAATACCTTTTCCGCTCTTGAACTCGCAAATAAAAAACGGGTAACGCGCGAAACGCCTTGCGCCGCGCCCGTTACCCGTATGATCTTTTACCGGCGGTTATTTACTTCTCCGGATAGTCCTTTCCCGCGATGTCCTTCCACAGTTTCCTCGCGTCGGCCTGGGCTTCCTTGTTGGCCGCCACCTCGTCCGGGAAAATGGTATCCGCGTCCTTTTGCAGGGCCTCGTCGAGCAGGGAGAGGGCCTCGTCCTTTTTATCGAAATAGGTGTTGATGAAACGGGCCTTGTACACGTAGTTGTGCAAGTAGCGCGGCTCCTTTTTGATGGAGGCGTCGATGTCGTCCACCACCTCCTGCACGTCGTAGCCCACCATCTTGACCACGGCCTTGGGCACGCGCACCACTATCTCAGACCAGAGCCGGCCCGAGGCGCCGTAGTAATAGTCCTCCCCGTGCTCGCCCACGTAATCCGAGTGCTTGAGGATGGTGGGAAAAGCCGCCGCCTGGGAAAGGATCGAGCTGAACTCGAGGCTGGCCGCCTTGTTGACGGCGAACCAGTAATGGCCGCCCACCGTCTCGTTGAGCTTGATGGATTTCTCCGCCGCCTCGATGCCCTTGGCGTAGATGCCCTCCAGCTTTTTCTGCTGTTCCTCGGTCTCCTTGGGCAGCAGGTTGCCGTAGTTCCAGTAGTACCTGGAAAGGTCGGTAAGGATCATGTAGTTGTCGGGATCGAGCTTGTCCGCCTGCTCCATCAGGGCCACGCACTGCTTGTAGCCGTCGGCCGTGGTCTCGCGCTTGTTGATCGTCCAGGCTTCGTCAATCAACTTCTGGGCCTCGGCGTTCTTGGATTCGGGTTTGGGAAGACCGTCGGCCAGGGCGGAAGTGGACAGGAATACGGCCGCCAAAATGAAAGCCATCGCGCCTGAAAACCATTTTTTCCTCATCGTCATATCTCCTTTTCAGTTTCCTTATCTATCCCGCTCACCCCGTTTAGACCGCTTAATGAGCGAAAAGTTGACTAAAGCCGCGCGCCCGTTCGCTAAGCAAAAGAAAATATTGCCCTATTTAAAAAATTTTCCAACTTTGTAAAACGCGAAAGAGAAGCGTTCCGGTCCTTCCCCCATTCCCGCCGCGATATTATACGACCGGTAAGAAAATAGTAAATTTTGCCCCCCATGTCAAACCTCTTGCTGAGTGGACTTCACCCATTTTGCAGAACTTGAGATGTACGGCTCGTGGCGGTCTGCAAATAAATCGAAGACCAAGCCCGAAGGGCTTTAACATGAGTAGCCGTAGGCGCAAGCCTACGGGAGGCGTGGCCTAAAATTTCTCACCCGCCCCTACAGGGGGCGAACCTTGCCAGGCTTCGGCAATCCAGGTCGCCGCGAGTCCGGCCCGTTCAGGGCCGAAGAATATTTGCCAAATCCTTCCGTAGGCCAAGACCTACGTCTACTCGAATTTCCCCCCTTCGGGGGGAGGCGACCGAGTCCATTTCAGCGGCGTCCCATAAAATCCGCGCGAGGAGGCGACGATTGATTTTCACTTCGCGCGGCGGACAACTTACCGGATGAAAAAAGGAACCAAGAGTGAAACGCTCAAAGTTGGGGAAAGTTCCGCTTGCTGACCTTTGACGCGAATATTCGAGCGCTCACTCGGTCTCGAAAAGGTCCCCGGGGACCATATCCTTGTATTCGGCCCGGACAAAGACGGGAATTGTGTCCAAGGGTACCTCCACCTCGATGGTCGCCGGGCCCTCGTGGGTTTTCGATCCATCCCAAAGGTCGATCCATTCTCCCTCGGGCAGGTAGACCTCCCTCTCCCTTTGCTCCTTTTTCCAGACGGGGGCCACAAGGAAAGCTGGTCCGTACATGTACTCGTCCCACTTGTCCCTCACCTTGGGGTCCCCGGGCCAGTCCATGACCAGGGGATGGACGATGGGATTGCCCGTCTCGCTCGCCCGCCCGGCCAGGTCGTGGGAATAACCGGCCAGTTTCGCGTGCATCCAGGCGTATCTTTTGAGTATTTCTATCATCTCCTCGTCGTAGGACGGCTCCCCGGGCATGTTCCATGGCTCGTGCGACCCCTGTCCGCCTATCTCCATGAAGGGACAGAAGCAGGAGAACTCGATCCAGCGGGCGAAGACCTCGCGGTCGATAAAGTTCTGGTATCCGCCCGTGTCCGAGCCCCAGACGGGAAAGCCCATAAAGGCCATGCGCTGGAGGCTGATGATGGCGCTCCGAAGGCCCAGGTCCGTGGATACGCGGCCGCCCGAGTGGGGAACGCTTCCCCTCGTGTCTCCCCCCCATACGACGCTCCAGGCCTGGGTACCCGTATAACCGGCGCGGGGCACGAGCACGAAGTCGTCGCCCCTGACCGCCCCGGTCCCGTCGTAATAGGTCTTTATATACATGCGGGGATAGTCGTTATGCACCTCGACCCCGCTCCGGCCGTCGTGATATACGTCAAGGAAACTCGAGGGGTTGTACTCTTCCGAGCGGTCGAGTTTCCAGCCGTCCACCCCGGAGCGCCCGACAAAGCGGCTTATCTTGTCCACGTGCCAGGCGACCGCCCTGGGGTCGGTATAGTCCAGGCAACGCGTCCCTTTTTTGAAGCCCTTGATCCGCGCCTGGAAACCGAAGTCCGACGGCCGGTGGCCGATGGCCCAGGGCGCTCCCCACACCAGGACCCGCCAGCCCCGGCCGTGGAGCCTCGCGACCATCTCGTCGCCGTTGGGAAAACGGCGCGGGTCCCACTCGAAGTTGCCGTAGCCGTCGCGGCCCTCGGCCCAGGGCCGGTCGATCATGTATATGCCCACCGGCAGGCCCAGCTTCTCGTAACTGAGTATATCGTCGGCCACCTCGGCGTTAACGGTCAGGCCGTCAAGCTCGGCAAAGTCGTTTCTGGCCACCTGGTCCCTCCACTTGAGGGGCAGGAAAACCCATGGGGGCGGCAAAAAGGGCCGACCGGTCGTCCTGGTGTATTTATCCAGGACCTCGAGGCAATCTCCCTCGAAGAACAGGCAGGAGAAGCCTTCGGCGCCGGTCTTCCATCCCACGCGAAGGACCTCGGGGTCCGTCTTGCCTATGTCGTAGACGCCCGGCCAGGTCCCCTCCACCAGCATGCCGTAGCCCTCGGAGCTTATATAAAATGGAGCGCAGGCCGAGATGGTGGGTCTGACCCACATGGTCACCACCTCGCCCACGCGGTCCAGACCGCCAACTTCCTCGGGTATCCGCTCGCCCGCCTTCACGTCATCGACTATGCGCTCCGTCAGTCCATAGATGGCCTCGCCCGGCGCGAGCGGGATTTCCAGATGGCCATTATCGCCGGTCAGCCGATATACCCCGCCGCCAAGGTCCTCGATCGCGGCGTCGCCCGAGGCCGTAACGCCAAAGGGAGAGCGCCCTATCTCGACCTTTACGGCCGCGCCCTCGAAACCCAGGCGGGGCGGAAAAATTTCTCCCAGACTCGCCGCTATCGTTAACGCGGACAAAACGGCCGCGCCCAATATCCAAGCTTTACGCATAGCCGACCTCCAAAAATAAAGGGTAAAAAGTTTTATAGCACTCTTTACCCTCCCGGCAAAAACCGCCGCGCGAGGCGGCCGCCTATCCGTCGGAACCGCTCAGCATACGCTCGATCCTCTCGTCCTTCCTTTCCCAGAGGTCGTTAAGCCACGACTGGAACCCGGCCCGGTACTCCTCGTCCGAGAAGTAATCTCCCCGGAATTCATCGGTCACGGGAATTTTCTCGACGTGGACCCTGACGAGGGGGACCTCGCCCTTCAGGAAACCCCACAGCTCCCGGGCGCCCCCCGGATAGGCCACGGTCACGTCCAGGATGGTGGAAACCTTTCCGCCCAGGGCCGCCAGCACGAAGGCCGCCCCCGCCGCCTTGGGCCGAAGGAGCCTCTTGTAGGGGGAATTTTTCTCCGCGTGCTTTCTAGCGGAAAACCTGGTCCCCTCGACGAAGTTCATCACGGCCATGGGAATCTTCCGGAATTTCTCACAGGCCGCGCGGGTGGTTTCGAGGTCGTCGCCTTTTTTCTCGGGATGCCTTCTTAGATACTCCCTCGAGTACCTTTTCATAAAGGGCATATCCATTATCCAGCAGGCCTGTCCGATTACGGGGACGAAAATCAGTTCCTTTTTAAGGAAAAACTTGAGGAAGGGTATCCTGTTATGAAAGACCTTGAAGAGCACGACCACGTCGGTCCAGGCCTGGTGGTTCGCGATCACCAGGTACCAGTCCTCCTTGTCGAGGTCAAGGTCGCCCGTGATCTCCCACTTAACGTCGTTGGTCAGGGCCAGGGTGATATCGTGACAGGCCACCCAGCCGTCGCCCACCATCATCCCGATCCAGCTCGCGGCCCTTTGAAACGGAGCGAGCGGTATCAGCTTCAAAGGCAACGCCAGAAGCAGAATCGAAAACCAAAGGGTAGTATAAGCGGCGAAAAACACGAACGCCGCGACGGCGCGGGGCAAGCCCCTCGGCAAGACCGTCATCGCGATAGCCCTCCCCTTCCCTGTATTGCTCGCGCGGAAGGGCCGCCAGGTCTCGCCACGGGACGAGACGATCGGGGACTGACTCCTCGATTTCTTCGCGCGGCCCCTATTCCCCCCCGCGCCGGAGTAATGATAGCATATTTAGACTGACGTGTCAGGTCAAATTTTGCCGCCCGCCGATAAAAGGGGAACACTTTCCCCCTGACCGCGCTCAAAATAATAAATGACGAACCGTGAAGGAATAATGATCGTAAGCGAAAAGCGTGAGGCCAAGACCCTTTCGGGTTGCATTAAGGCTCTTTCATGGTATCATTTGAAGTAATCACAGCTCGCGAGGCCGCTTAAGTCTTTATGAATCTTGAGATTATTTCTCGGCGAGGGAAGCGGCCGACTGATTTGCCCGACGCGGCGGGAAGGCATTTATCAAGGCCATTCTCGTTTCCGCCCGGGTCATGGAGGAAAAATGAAAAACCATTCCAGGCTTTCCGGACGACGCTCTGCCGCGGCCCTTGGCCTCGTTTTGTTGCTCTCCTTTATTTCCGTGTTTGGCGTCGCCTGGTTTCAGAAAGCCTCGGCCGTTGCCGACGACACTTACGAGTACCTCGAGCTTTTCAATCAGGTGCTGGCGATCGTGCAAAAGGACTACGTCAAGGAGGTCAACACCAAGGAGCTTCTTTACGGGGCCATTGACGGCATGCTTGCCACCCTCGATCCTCACAGCGTTTTCATCTCGACCGAGGACTACAAGCAGATGCGGGAGGACATCTCCGGTGAGTTCGGCGGACTCGGCATCCAGATAACCGTTAAGGACGACAAACTGGTTATCATCGCGCCCATCGAGGACACGCCGGCCTGGCGTGAAGGCCTGCAGGCGGGCGACTGGATCACTCATATCGAGGGCAAGTCCACCAACGGCATGCGCATCAACGACGCGGTCCACCTGATGCGCGGCCCTATCGGCACGTCCATCACCATATCGGTTTTGCGCGAGGGCTTGGACAAGCCCAAGGACTATACCCTGGTGCGCGACGCCATTCCCATCAAGAGCGTAAAGGAATACGAGCTTATGAAGGGAGACGTCGGCTACATCCGGGTCATGACCTTCACGGAGAACACCGAAAAGGAGTCCAAGGACGCCTATAACGAGCTCGAGGCCAAGGCGGGAGGAAAACTCAAGGGCCTGGTCCTCGACCTCCGGAGCAACCCCGGCGGCCCACTCGATCAGGCGGTGAAGCTTTCCAACATGTTCCTTTCCGAGGGCCCGGTGGTGAGCGTCAAGGGCCGCCTCGAGTCGAGCAAGCAGACCGACTACGCCAAGAAAAAGGACGCCATCTTGGACCTTCCCATGGTCGTTCTCGTGAACCAGCACTCGGCCAGCGCCTCGGAGATCGTGGCGGGGGCCCTGCAGGACCACGGCCGGGCGGTCATACTTGGCAAGCTCACTTTTGGCAAAGGCTCGGTGCAGCAGCTTCGGACCCTGAAGGACGGATCGGGTCTCAAGCTGACCACCGCTTATTACTACACGCCCAGCGGGAGATCGATCCAGGAGAACGGCATCCAGCCGGACGTTGACGTTGACGAATTCAGTCCCGAACAAAAAGAGAAGTTGAAGGAGACGGAGGCCGACGAACGAAGGTACTTGCGGGAGCGGGATTTGGCGGGACACTTCAGCCACGCCGACGTGATCGGAGTCGAGGAAGAAGACGGGGACACGGCGGGGCCGGCTGAGGAGAATAAAAAGGGTCAGGAGTTCCTGCCGGATAAAGTCGGAGACGACACGGAGGACTACCAGCTGCAAAGGGCCCTGGACCTCCTGAGGAACGAGCGGAACTTCCAGGCAGTTCTTAACCGCTGACCGCGCGGCTTGCAAGCCGGACCTCGGATCGGCCTCGATGGAAATGGCCAAATCCAGGCGTAAAAAGAAAAAGAAATCCGGGATCGGATGGATAATAGGAGTGTTCGCCTTCCTGCTCCTGTGGCTCGCGTGCATGTCGGGAGCGGCTTGGTTCTACCTGGGACCGGATAAAAAGGAACAACCCAAACAAGCGGCGAAAAGCCAGGCCGCGCCGTCCAAAGAGGAGGAGGCCAAACTCCTCGCCGCCGGGGCCAAGCTGGCCCTTTCATCCCCCCCTCTGGACTCGCTCGGAAAAGTTACGGACCTCGAGAATAAAAAGATCGGAAGCGGGTCCCTGTATTCTCTCGTCTGGATGGGCGACTCGGACCAGGGACTGGTGCTGGCCGAAAAAGCCGTCCAGGACGCCTGGCGCGCCAAGGGAGGCGGCGTGAGGGTGGGAGTGCTCTACCCCGACCACGCGGAGGACGGCGAGCGCGTGCGCATGGTCGCGGGCATGACGGAGATACCCGTCGTCGAGGTCCTCTTGAAAAGGAGCCACAAGCCCGAGCCGGCCCCCAAGCCACCCCCAACCACGCGCCCCGCCCCAAAGCCAAACGACTATGGCGGCAAGGACAATACAGTCGCTCCGGCCCCGGATAAAGTCCCGCCCCCCAAGCGGCCCGCCCCGCCGCGGCCGGCGGGAGGATCGAAACCAAGGATCGCCATCATCATCGACGACATCGGCAACAACATGCACGACCTGGAGGCGCTTTTAAAAATCCCCGTGAAACTGACCTTCTCCGTGCTTCCCTACGAGAGGTATACTAAAAGCGCCTGCGAAAGACTGGCCGGCGGAGGCCAGGAGATCATGCTCCACATGCCCATGCAGCCCATGAGCTATCCCGAGGCCGATCCCGGCGAGGGGGCCCTGCTCCTTACCATGAACGGCAAGCAGATCGCCGGAGCCATGGAAAGGGCCTTGAAGGCCGTGCCCATGGCCAAGGGCATGAACAACCACATGGGATCGGCCTTTACCGCCGAGCCCGAGCGTCTCGACATTGCCCTGTCCCTGCTCAAGAAAAGGGGGCTTTTCTTCGTCGACAGCAGGACGTCCTCCAGGAGCGAGGCCTATAACGTGGCCGTGAAACTCGGGCTGCCCGCGGCTTCGCGCGACGTGTTCCTGGACCACGACCAGAACCGGGAAAGGATCGAGGGCCAGCTCGTCTCCCTGGCCGCGGCCGCGAGCGAGCGGGGCTACGCCCTGGGCATAGGCCACCCCTATCCGGAGACCATCGCCGTGTTGAGTGAAAAACTTCCTCTCCTCAAGTCTCACGGCTACGAGTTCGTCCACGCCTCGGAGTTGGTCCGATGAGGGAGCCGCCGGGCAGGAAGATATTATCCGTTTCCCAGGTGAACGCGGAGGTGGGCAAACTCCTGGACAAGCACTTCAAGGACCTTTGGGTCAAGGGGGAACTCGGCGAGTTCACGCGTCACTCCTCCGGCCATTGGTACTTTACGCTCAAGGACGCCAAGGGCCAGCTTCGGGCGGTGATGTTCAAGTATCAGAATTCCTTCCTTCGCTTCCGTCCCGAGGAGGGCATGGAGGTCATTTGCCGGGGCAGGGTCACGGCCTACGCTCCTCGAAGCCTCTACCAGATTAACGTCGAGTGGATGGAGCCGGTCGGGGTGGGAGCGCTTCACCTCGAGTTCGAGCGGCTTAAGGCCGACCTCGAGCAAGAAGGTCTTTTCGACCCCGCCCGCAAGAAGAAGCTTCCCGACTTGATCGGCCGCGTTGCCATCATAACCTCCATCTCGGGGGCGGCCCTGCAGGACATGCTCGAGATACTGAGGATGAAGGCCCCGGGCGTCGAGATATTGATAGTGCCCAGCGCCGTGCAGGGAGAGGGATCGGCCCGGTCCCTTGCCCGGGCCCTCGAGGAGGTTAACTCCGAGGCCATCGCTCGCCCGGCGGGTCGAAAGCCCATCCAGGCCATTATCATCGGCAGGGGCGGCGGATCGATCGAGGACCTGTGGGCCTTTAACGAGGAAGTCCTGGCCCGGGCCATCGCCGCCTCGAGCATACCCGTCATCTCGGCGGTGGGACACGAGATCGACTTCAGCATCTCCGACTTCGTTGCCGACCTGCGCGCTCCCACCCCCACGGCGGCCGCCCAGATGGTCGCCTCGGGAAGGGCCGACAACGTGGGGGCCATAAACCACGCGGCCTTCCGGCTTGCCTCCATCATCGAGCGGCGTCTCGAGGCATCCGAGCGCGACCTGCGCGGCCTGGCCATGAGGCTCAGGGACCCGTCAAGAAAAATCGACGACCACGCCATCCGGGTCGACGAGCTGTCGGCCAGGTCGGAAAAATCCATGCGCCTTATGCTCGAGGCGATCGGGGAGAAAATCGGGCGCCATTCCCAACTGCTGAGGAGCCTCGACCCCAGAAAAGTTTACGCCCTCAGAATGATGGAACTGGCCCGCCTCGACTCCCGTCTTCGCGGAGTGGGGGCAAGTAAGATCGAGCGCGCCCTCCATCGCGTGGAAAAAGCCGAGGCCGGACTCGTGGCCCTGTCTCCTCTTAACACCCTCTCGCGAGGATACGCCATCGCCCGAGACTCGAATGGGGCCGTGGTCCGCGACGCTCGGCACATGAAGAAGGGAGACGAACTCGAGGTGATCCTCCAAAGCGGACGACTGGACTGCGAGGTTAAAAATACCCGCCAGGGAGAAGAGCGATGAAAAAACCGGCCGAGGCCCGCCGAGCGTCGATCGTCTTCATCCTCGCGGCCATGCTTCTTTGCGCGACTTCGGTCTTGCGCGTTTCCTCGGCGAGCGAGGGCAAAGACCTTACGCCCGCTCCCGCCATCCAGGCGGGATCAAGCGCTTTGCGCGGCGACTCGGTTTCCGTCGTCCCCGGCGATTCCTCTTTTGCCGCGCCGGAGAATCCCTCTCCCGCCGAGGCCCGGTCGAATACGGTGGAGTACCGGCAAGGCTCTCCCCTCGCCTTCGTAAAGGTCGTTCCTTACTCGGGCAAGGAATCGGACCCCCTCGAGCAGGGAGGCGCCTTCATGGTGGTCGTAACCGACGCGTCCGGACTTCTCGCCTCGGCCCGGGCCAGTTGGGACGGCCGCGTCATTCCCTGCCTTCCCGCCCGGGACACGGCCGAGTGGACGGGATACGGGGCCGCGGCCAGACTGATGGAGCCGGGTATATACGAATTGGGCCTGTCGCTCGAGACCACCATGGGCGACAGGGTCGAGACGGCGATAAAGGTCGAGGTCAAGGCCAGGGATTATCTCAAGGCCGAGCTTGCGGTCGATCCCAAATACGCGGCCGTGCCCGAGGAAAAAAAGGCCGACTACGAGGCCGACGTGGCGGCCTTCGCCTCCGCCTACGGCTCACCCCTTTTGGGCCGCATGGACGCGGGACCGTCCATCCGCCCGCTGCCGGGCAGGGTGACCTCGCCATTCGGAGTGCAAAGGCTGCTCAATAAAAAATACGAGCGCGTACATCTGGGCGTCGACCTGGCCGGGCCCGTCGGGGAGCCGATCAAGGCCATGCTCGCGGGCAGGGTGGTCCTGGCAAGGGAGGCCTACATTCATGGCGCCACCGTGATCGTGGACCATGGGGGCGGCGTCATGTCCCTTTACTGCCACCTCTCGGCTTTTAAGAAGGCCCCCGGAGATTTCGTCGAGCGAGGGGAAACGGTGGGCCTTTGCGGCGCCACGGGCAGGGTCACCGGCCCTCACCTCCACTGGGGACTGAAAATTCAAAATGAGGACGTGGACGCCCTGACCATGTTCAATCTCCAGGCCAACGCGGAAAAATAATGGGCGAGCTTTGGAAGAAGTTGGGGCATAGTCCAATCTTCTTTTAAAACATTGACTTGAGGAGCATAGTCCGCTTATACTTGAGACGAGGAGCTAACGATTGCGATCGGTTTTATTGAACGCGACATGGGCGCGGCCGAAGGCCTTTAAACGGAGATGCACATGGAAATCTTAGGACTTGAAATCGAGGGTTTGCCGGGCACCGACCTGATCCAGGAGACGTTCCTTTTCAAGCCTCTCAACTTTGACGAGACCCTCGCCCTGGCCGGACTGTGCACCGACCGAGCGGTCGGCAAGGGAGAGGTCATCATCGAGGAGGGAGAGCTGGGATCGGCCCTTTACATGGTCGAGCGGGGAAGCGTCAAAGTCGTCAAGGGCGAGGGCAAACAGGCCGAGGAACTGGCGGTCCTGGGCAAGGGCGAGCTCTTCGGGGAGATGAGCCTTATCGAGGACGTGTTGACCTCGGCCACGGTCATGGCCAACGAGGACTCGGTCCTCCTCCTGATCACGCGGGACAAGTTCGAGAAGCTGATCGAGGAAAACAGGGAGATAGCCTTCAAGGTCTACAAGGCCTTCTGCCTCACCCTGAGCGAGCGCCTCAGAAAAACCAGCGAGGAGTTGACGAGGCTGAAACAAAAGGGGACCTCCAATCCCCCCTCCTCGCGGAAAACGTCCGCCGGGAAATGTTCGCCCCCCGTGAAAAAGAAGACGGCAAAGAAGGCGGCGGGCAAGAAGAAAGCCGTCTCGAAAAAGAAGTAATCGGCCGAGTTGGCCTGGCAATCTTATGACTATCAACCAAGGGAGCTGAACGGTCATGGACAATAAAATATTCGATCAGCTTTTAAGCGCGGGCATGAAAAACCACGCCTCGGACCTCCACTTTAAGGCGGGGACCCCGCCGCTTTTCCGGATCAACGGCGAGGTCCGCGAGGTCAAGGCGCCCAAGCTGCGCCCGGAGGACACCCGTGACATAGTCCTCCATCTTCTGGTCCGGGAAGACCTGAAGGCGAAAGTTGATGAACTCCAGGATTACGACACGTCCTATACCCTGGAGGGCGTGGGCAGGTTCCGGGTCAACATATTTCGCCAACGTGGTTCACTGGCGGTGGTGCTCCGCCTGATACCCCTCGAGGTCCCCGATTTCAAGCAGCTCGGCCTGCCGCCGGTCCTCGAGAACATCGCCAACAACGAGCGGGGCCTGGTCCTGGTCACGGGCGTCACCGGTTCGGGCAAGTCCTCGACCCTGGCCGCCCTCATAAACGACATCAACCATAAAAAGAGAAAGCACATCCTCACCATCGAGGACCCCATCGAGTTCGTGCACGACAACCAAAAGGGAAGCGTCACTCAGCGCGAGATCGGTATCGACACCAAAAACTTCGGGGAGGCCCTGAGGCAGGCGCTTCGGCAGGACCCCGACGTGATCCTTGTTGGCGAGATGCGCGACTACGAGACCGTGGACATCGCTCTCAAGGCCGCGGAGACGGGGCACTTCGTGTTCTCCACCGTGCATACGACCGACGCGGCCAAGACCGTGAACCGTCTTATCGGCGTTTTTCCCGCGGACGAACAGGACCTCGTCAGGCTTCGGCTGGCCGAGAGCCTGAAGGGCATTATCTCCCAGCGTCTTCTTCCCAGGAAGGACGGCAAGGGAAGGTGCCTGGCGGTGGAGATTCTCGTCAACACGCTCTCGATCTCGGAGTGCATCAAGGACTCGGAAAAAACCCATCAGATACCGGAGTTTATCGAGAAAGGCTCCGACCAGTACGGCATGCAGACCTTCGACATGAGCCTCATCAAGCTTTACAAATCCGGGGTCATTTCACTGGAGGTCGCCACCAGCGCCGCCTCGAACCCGGCCGATTTCCAGAGGACCCTCTATATCGAGTAGTGACCGGGCAAAAGGACGGCGCCCGGCGTCCGCAAACCGGCCTCGTCATGGGTCTTTGGCGTTCGCGCTATATTGACGTTATTGCGCGAGCCTAGGGCGGGTGATATACTTTTATCTTACTGAAGGAAATATCTCGCTCCAGGGGGGGCGATTTTTAAGGATACCATGGCAGTAAACGAAGACCAGCGGATTGGAAGGCTCCTGGTCCGCGAGGGCGCGATTACGGAGGAAGACCTTAGTAAAGCGCTCGAGGCCCAGGAAGCCAGCTACGGCAAACCACTGGGCGAGGTGATGATCGAGCTCCAGATGATCGACGAGCCCGACTTCCTTCGCGTCCTGGCCAAGAAGTTCCATACCCAATACCTGACGACCAAGAAGCTTTCCGAAATCAAGGTCTCGGAGGGCATCCTCAAGCTTGTGCCCCAGGCCACGGCCGAGAAGTACAACCTCTTTCCCGTCCAGTTCAAGCGGGGAGACAAAACCCTGACCGTCATCATGACCAACCCCGACGACGTGGCCGCCATCGACGAGGTCAAGTTCGTCTCCGGCATCGCCACGGTCAAACCCCTGGTGGGCCTGTCCGAGTCGATTAACGCCGCCATCAAGAAATGGTACCAGGGCGACGATAACGCCTTTGGCATGCTCGAGCGCTTCAGCGAAAGCTTCGATGGAGACGACTCGCCCCGCAACGCCCCCGCGGCGCATCTCGAGTCCGCCGACGGCCCTCTCGACCTTACCGGCCTGGTTCGCGGCAAGGACGACGAGGAGGGGGAGGCGGACGTCTCGGAGAAGCCCGACGACCAGAAGGTCGAGGTCGACTTCGACGATGACGACTCGGAGGTGGACGAGGATGAGGAGCCCTCCATCCGGGACGTCATCCTCGGGGGCGGCGGTGACGGCGGGGTTTACCTGGGCGGCATGGAGGAAGTCTCCGGCGACATGGTCCAGGACGAGGCAAGCATCGTCATCGAGGACCTGCCGGGAGACGAGCCCGTCGAGGAGGTGACCCTCGAGCCCGTCAGCCGCCAATCGTCGGCCGATGACACCATCGATCCCAAGTCGGGCAGGCGCGGCGACGTCAAGAAGTACCGCATGCGCATGCTCGTGGTCGAGCCTCACGACTCGATCAGGAAATTCATCATCCGGCTTTTCGGGCACGAGGGTTTCCGGGTCCGGGGAGTGGACGGGCGGGAGCAAGCCCTGGCGGAGCTGGCCAAGGACGAATACGACAGCCTTGTAATCAAGGACCGGGACCTCGGAGAGGGCGACGAGTTCGTCAACCTTATCGCCGAGAAATACCCCGAGGTCGAGCTGTGCTCGATCAAGGATTACGGGTCCGCCGTCATCGGGGAGACCAGGTCCCATAAAAAGCTGATGAACGCCTTTATCGAGACCCTGGACGTGCTTATGGGACTGCTCGAGATGGAAAGCGGCGCCATGCAGGGCCACAGCCATAACGCGGGAAAATACTGCAAGCTCATCGCTGGCAAGCTGGGACTGCCCCAACGCGAGGTGGACACCATCTCCATCGCGGCCTACGTCCACGAGCTGGGCAAAAAGGGGATGAAGCACCGGTCCATATTGAAGATCGACGACTCGGTGGACATGGACGACGTAGTCGAGCAGGCCGAGATACCTCTCAAGCTCCTGTCGGCCGCGAAGATCCCGCTGGAAATAAAAATCATCCTGAGGCACCAGTTCGAGAGGTGGGACGGGCAAGGAGCGCCGGGGGGACTCTCGGGCCTGGATATCCCCATCGGCTCCCGCGTCCTGGCCCTGGTCGAGGCCTTCGAGGACCTGACCAACGGCGGCTTCGCCGGCGATCCCCGCCTCGAGCCGCCCGCCGCCCTCGAGTCGCTCAAGAAACACGAGAACGCCATATTCGATCCCGAGCTGGTCGAGATATTCATGAGCGTGGTTCGGGACGACATCTACCTGCAGGAGATGGCGGGCGCCGCGGAAAAGATACTCATCGTGGACACCGAGGTGGACCAGTTGACGCTTCTGGATCTCCGTCTGGTCAACATGGGTTTCCTGGTCTCGAACGCGGGCTCGGGGGAGGAAGGCCTGGCCAAGGCCAAGGAAGAGTCGCCCTCACTCATACTGACCGAGGCCGTTCTTCCCGACATGTCCGGGTTTGACATGATCGAGAAGCTCCAGTCCGACTCCGCCACCAGGGATATCCCCTTTATCTTCCTGTCCAAAAAAGACGACGCGGCCTCCGTCAACAAGGGGTTCCAACTCGGGGCCATGGACTATATAACCAAGCCCATCAAGGTCGACATCCTGGGCGCCAAGATCAACACCATGATGAGCCGCCTGAGCGCCCAGAAGAAATCCACCGCCTCCACCTCCGGCGGCGTCTCGGGCACGCTCTCGGAAATGGGTTTGCCCGACATAGTCCAGATACTGAGCGCGGGCAGAAAGACCGGCCGCATCACCCTCGAGAACAACGGCGAGACCTGCTATATAGACATGGAGAACGGCCAGGTGGTCAACGCCTCGGTGGACGACCTCAAGGGTGAGGAGGCCTTTTACAAGATACTCTACTGGAACGAGGGTTCCTTCTCGATAGACCCCAGCGTCGAGATCACCGAGCGTCTCATCACCCTGACCAGCGAGTCCCTCATGCTCGAGGGGTTCCGCCGGATGGACGAGGAGATGGACGGCAAGGGCGGCGACGACATCCAACTGGACGGAAGCGACTTTTTCTGATCTTTGAAGGGGGGTGATTAAAACCGTTCCTTTCGACATACCTTCAAGCTTTCTTTTGGGCATGCTCTTTCCGCTGGTTTGCGCGGAGGGAGTGCGCTTGGCCGGACACTTTTTTATCAACCGCTTTTTCCTGGGGGCGGTCCTGATCGAGATATTCTTTTTCATTCCCCTCGGGGCCTATCTTTATTTCTTTTATCCCGACTGGAGCCTCATGTATTTTCTCGATCCCGCGTCCATGGAGGAGGCCGACGTGAGGCTTATCGGCGTGGCGGCCCTGTCCTTGTATTTCGTCTTCATGGCTGCGGGTTTCGCCCTTGGCTCACGGCTGGTGAGGATGGAGAAAACCAGGGCGGCCGTTATCGTTTTCGCCGCCTCCGCCCTGGCCCTGGGGGTCTTTTCGCTGCTGACCTATTCCCGCCTGACCCAGGTCGGGCTCTACGCCGAATGGGCCGCCGACCCTCGCGCCACCACTCACCTTATGAAACACGCGATCGGCTACGTCATCGGCGTCGACGCGGCGGCGGCGGGCGTTTTTCTCTTGATGCTGCTAAACTCGTTTCGTAAGAATGATATCATTCCAGCGGTAAGTTAAGGGGCCTTAAGTTAATCGACCTTTAATCGTCCCTCGGGCAAAGGGAGCGGAAAATGAAAAAGATACTAATCATCGGCGGGCTGATCCTTATCTTCCTGATTGGAATATTTATCGTGCCCAAATGGATAAACAAAAAGGCGGCCGAGTCCAAGGCCCATTACGACAACGTCGAGAAGGAGGCCAACAAAAAGGCGGACGAGGTCTTGGGAGACAAGCTGGGCATCACCGGCGGCAACGCCGGCTTTGGCGGCAAGTACTCCCAACACGCCCGGGACAACGCCAACAAGGCCATGATGAGGTCGAACAAATACATGGACGATATGGAGGCCGAGGAGGAAGAGGAAGAAGATTGACGCTTTCCCTTTTTCAAAAACGATGGCCGCGGCTTTTTGCTGGCGGCCATTTTTTCGGCTTCCATCATTATGAGACGGTTGGTTGTAAAAGAAGGCCCCGCAAACTTCGCGGGGCCTTCGAGGTTACGACAAGCTTGGATTATCGGTTACGCCGCCTGGGCCTCGGCCTCGGCTTCTTCTCCCGCCTCGGCCGCCTCGGCCCCCAGTTCCTCGTAGCGCTTGTGAATAAGGGCCACGGTCCTGTAGACGAAGTGTGCAAACTTCGAGTAGGGCGAATAGATGAGCAGGGTGAACACCAGCACCAGATGGACGAAATAGGTCGGGTAGGCCAGAACGCCCCATCCAGTAAGGCGCAGTATCCAGGACAGGAGTCCGGTTATGCCCACGCCGAAGATAACGTAAAGGAAAAGGTTATCGAAATAGGAGGACTTGAGGTCTCCCGAAACCTCTCCTTCCTTCCTGTTCTGGATCATGATCCAGGAGCCGCCGACCAGGGCCGCGCCGCTCACGATGCCAAGGAGTTTCACCGGGTGGTACCAGTTAAGTGGATACACGCCGAAGGCGTCGATATGGGCGTACTCGTGCGCCACCAGTACCACGATGGCCAGGGCCGTGGTCAGAAGCAGGCCCAGAAAGCCCCACAGCACCAGGAGGTGGGCCGTCCGCCGCCAGTTGTTGGCCTCGCACTTCTCGAAGTCGCGGTGAGCCAGGATGTCCGTAATGGTCTGCTTGCCGGCCTCGTACATTCGCATCCTGTCCATCTTGGGCACGAACTCGAGAAGCGACATGCCGGAGGCGCCTTTCCACAGTCGGTCAATGCCGATGAGGAAAGCCAGGGCCGCCAGTCCCGAGAAGGTGGGGAAGATGACGTTCATCTGGATGTGGCTGATCATGTGTCCGAAGACCACCGGTCCGTCGGGCGTGTCCCACTGCCCCGTCACCAGGAGAAGGAAAAGGATAAGGAGCGCGGGGAAACCCAGAAGGAAGGGAAGGTACTGCGGGTCGGCCACGGCCTTTCCCATGAAGGACGGCCAGGCCAGTCCCTCGATGACCTTTTTCCTGATCGCGCCCAGCACGTCGCCGGGATTGGCGCCGCGGGGGCAATAGGCGGAGCAGTCTCCGCACTGGAAGCAGGTCCAGACGTTGGGGTCGGTGGTCAGCTTGTCGGCCAGACCCCACTGGGCCCAGATCATTTCCTTCCTGGGGAAGGGGCTGTTCTCGGGGGCCAGGTTGCATACTACCGAGCAGGTGCCGCACTGGAAGCACTTCTTGAGGCTTTCGCCCCCGTTCTCCAGCACGTCCTGGATGAAGTCCAGGTCCGGTTCCACTTTAAGTCTGTTTTCTGTCGCCATGACGTTAACTCCTAATCGAATTAATGAGCCCGCGGGGGACTACATCCCCTTGAACGGGTTCATGCCGATTTCCTCGATCGTCTCCATGAACTCGTTGATGATCTGGGGCACGCGCTCGTAGTCGGTGATCTCGATCTCGTGCAGCGCCACCCGCTCGTCCTCGAGGGCCATCTGCTGGAGTTTCTCCCGCACGTTCGAGCTCCTGGCCACCATCATCTCGGAACCCTTCACGAAGTGGCACTGATAGTCGTCGCCGTGCTTGCAGCCCATCAGGATGATCCCGTCGTAGCCCTTGGAAAGCGCCTCGTTGATCCACACGATGTTGACCGAGCCGAGGCAGCGGACCGGGATGACGCGCACGAAGGGGCTGTAGCTGATGCCCAGGACGCCGGCCTGGTCCAGCGCCGGATAGGCGTCGTTCTCGCAGGCCAGGAGAAGCACGCGGGGCTTCTCGTCGTACTCGTCGGGGACCTCGACGGCCTTGATCATGTTGGCCACCATGTCCACGCTGTAATCCTTGAAGCTGATGATGCGCTCGGGGCAGGCGCCCATGCACACGCCGCAGCGGCGGCAACGGGTCGGGTTGGGCAGAGGCGTTCCCTTTACGTCCTCGTTAAGGACGCCGAAGGGGCACTCCTCGGTGCAGCGCTTGCACTGGGTGCAGCGCTGGAGGAAAAATTCCGGATAGGACTGGTCGCCGGCGCGGGGATGGACGGCCTCGCCCCGCGAGGTCACCTCGACGCACTGGATGGCCTTGAGGGCCGCTCCCATGGCGTCCTCCTGGGCCCCCTGGAGGTCCATGGGCGAACGAACGCAGCCGCACGGATAAATGCCGGTGCGGCGCGACTCGTAGGGGAAGCAGATGAAATGGGAGTCGGGGTATCCCCAGGTCAGGGACGGAAGGTCCGGACCCTGGCGGTAATCCAGGTTGAGGATGGCCGTGCCCTCGTGTTTTTTATACTCCTCGAGGTTCTTCTTGGCCATGTCCATCTGGGCCCCCTCCTCGCCCTTGGCGATGGTGGCCTTGGCGTCGATGACGATCCTGATCTTCTCGCCGTCGGCCGCGATGGGGACCATCCCCACGCCCAGGACGACCATGTCCACGGATATCTCGAGGTCCTCGCCGAGCAGGGTGTCGTCCACCAGGGCCTTGAGCTTGCCGCCCGACTCCTCGACCGAGACCACGTTGCCCTTGGTCATGAAGACGCCCGGGTCCTGCTGCGCGCTCTTGTAGAACAGTTCGTTGTGCCCCGGGGCCTTGAAGTGGTCGTAAACCACGTAGGCCTTGCCGTTGGGGTTCTTTTCCCTAACGTAGAGCGCCTGCTTGAGGGCGTTCAGGGAGTTGATGGAGGAACTGTAGGAGAACTGGTCCGGCTCGGGGGACCCTTCGTTCTGCACGAAAAGCACCGACGCGGCGGGCTGTCCGTCGGAGGGCCTGACGATCTTTCCGCTCTTGGCCATTTCCTCGAACTTAACGCTGGTGACCACGTCGGGGATTTGCTTGAACCCGAGGTGGGACAGGTGGTCCGGGTCCGCCGGGACCCATCCGGTCGCCTGGATGATGGCGCCGGCGATGAAGTTTTCCCCGCTCTCGAGCGTGACGTCGAACATGCCGGGCGCGCCCTTGATCTTCTTGATCACGGCGCCGGTATAGACGGTGATGTTCTCGTTATTGGAGACGGCGTCGATCAGGGCCTCGATGCCGGTGTCCTCCAGGTCCTGGTAGGGCGCCTCGTGAGGAATGCTCTTGTAGAGCCTGGCCGCCATGCCGCCCAGTTGTCCTTCCTTCTCCAGCAGGTAGACCTTGTACCCGGTGACGGCGCACTCGAGGGCCGCCGTGAGACCGGCCATGCCGCCGCCGACCACCATAATGTCCTTGTTGATCTTGTCGTGGTCGGGGAAAGGCTCGACGTAGTCCATTTTCTTGACCTTGGTGATGGCCATTCTCAGGTAATCCTCGGCCATCATCTGGGTGTCTTCCTCGCCCGCCGGCTGGCACCAGGCCACCTGTTCCCGAATGTTGGCGTAATCCACCAGCACGGTCTTGGGGAACTCGTTCCTTTTATAAAACCTGAAGGTCGGGCCGGCGATAACCAGGCGGGTAATGCCCTCGCTCTCGATATCCTTATGTATCGCCTTGAGGTCGTCGTCCTCGCAGGAGCCGATCTCCTTCACGATATCGGCCTTGAACTCGCTGGAGGCGACCTTTTTCATGGCCTCCACGTCGATGGCCTCGCCGATGCCGTATCCCGTGCAAATGTATACAGCTAGTTTATTTTCCACGGTCCTTACCTCCTCACTATCTGTATGGCCTTGAGAGCCGCGGCGGTCGCGTCCTTAACCGAGCGCGAGACGTCAAGGGGCCTCTTGGCGCAGCCGGCGCCGATGATCCCGGCCTTCTGGTCGTCGACCACGAAGCCGTTCTCGTCATAGCGGGCCGGGGCCCCGGGCAGCTTGTCGTCGGCCGTATTGGGGACCACGCCGGCGGCCAGGACGGCCATGTCGAACTTGGCCTCCATTTTATGGCCCTTGAGCATCTCCTCGACGTGTAGGACCGGGCAGCCGTTCTCGCCCTCGGTGATCTTGGGGACTTTGCCCTTGACGAACTTGACCTTTTCGTCGCCGAGCAGGTCGTAATAGAATTTCTCGAGCCTGCCGATGGTCCGGATATCGATGTAGAAGACGGTGATCTCCGCGTCCGGGCATTGCTCGCGCAGATACCTTACCTGCTGAGGGTGCCCATGCAGCACACGCCTGAGCAGTAGGGAAGATGGTTCTCGTCGCGCGATCCCACGCACTGGACGAAGGCCACGCTCTTGGGCGCCTCGCCGTCGGAGGGCCGCTGGATTTTGCCGCTGGTGGGACCGTTCTTGGCCGCCAGGCGCTCCATTTGAACGTTGTTGACCACGTTCTGAATCTTGCCGAACCCGAGCTCGGCGAAGTTCTTGGCGTCAAAGGGCTTCCAGCCGGTGGCGAGAACGATGGCTCCCACCTTGATCTCGAACTCCTCCTCCTTCTGGTCCAGGTCGATGGCGCCAGCGGGCTCGGCCGCCTTGAGGGCCTCGACCTCGGCGCCGGTAAGGGCGTCCTTGTCGAGCACGTGCTGATAGGGAAAAGCCATCAGGTGAGGCAGGGCCAGGGCCTTCCTCGTGTTCATGCCCAGGTTGTAATCGTCCGGCACCTCGGTGGTGACGGCCTCGAGCTGGGCCTTGCCGATGGGCTGCTTGCCCGTGACGTAGCGCGGACGCGCCTTGATTTTTACCGTGTAGTCCCCCGCCTCGCCGCTGACCCCTGTCACCTCGGCCATGGTGTAAACCGCGATCCTCGGGTTGTTCTTGACTCGCTTGAAGTTGATCTCGAGGCCGCAGGTGGGGGGGCACATCTTGGGGAAGTACTGGTACATGCGCGCCACCCTGCCTCCAAGGTAAGGCTCGCGCTCGACCAGGACGACCTCATACCCAACCTCGGCGGCCTCAACGGCGGTAGTTATACCGCTGATTCCGCCGCCCACTACCAGGATTTTTTTCGATTCCACACTCATGTCCACTCCATTTCAAACGTTTTGTTTGGACTTTAAAAGCTCGACCTCCCGCTCGCTCAAAAGCTCCTTGTTTACCTCGATCGTCATCTCTCCAAAGATGGCGAACCTGAGCCAGCGAAAGGCGAACCTCATCAACTCTATATCGTCGGACCTCAACTTGTCCTCGAGCCCCTCCTCGAGCTTGAAGCGCCTGAGGAAAGGACTCTCGAAGACGAACCTTCTGAACTTGTCGAGGTCATAGCAGGCCATGTAAAACATTTCCATCCGGGCGGGATCGAGTTCCTTCTGGGAGAGATAGGGATGGAGAAGAAGCTTCTTGAAAAGCTCTCCCGCCTCCTCGTACTCGCCTACTCCCTGGTTCTCGGTCCACTCGGCCACGGTCCATTCCCTGTCCTCCTCGTAGCCCTTGCAGTGGTCCTCATGCATCAGGAAATAGAAACCCTCGCCTTGTACCCCCGGATCGCCGGGCGCGGCCTGTCCCACCGGGTACATCCGGCAGGGCCAGGGCCTGTCTGAATAGACGCTGCAGCCATCCTTCTTGACGAAGGGGCAGGACTTCTTGTCGTTGTCCATCATGCGGAGGAAAACGAAAGGCAGCTTCTGGTCCTCGGAAAAAGGCACGAAAGTGTACTTGGCTAGAAAGTCCGACGTGCTCATATTGAGACGCCTGCTCATCCTGAGCACGTCCAGGGGAGTAAGGGTGATGTTAACGTTGCCGCAACAGGCGTTGAAGCAGGGCACCCCCGGATGGCAGGCGAACTTGAATTTATCCTTGACCGAAAGGCGCGGGGCCTTCTCGAGTATCTCCCGGGCCAGGGCCTCCCTTTCCTTCATGGCGTCGTCGTTCATCTCAATCCTCGTCGTCCGCCAGGACGTAATCCTTGTGGGCGTCCTGGGACCAGACGGGAAGCGGCCCGCATTTGCCCGTCGACGGGTTCATGCGGCAGCGGTATGACGCCTTCTGCTGGTAATTGTTAAACATGTATTCCCAGCCCCTGACGTAGTAGTCGCACTCGTCGTTGAAGCACACGTAGTGGAACGGCTCGCTCCAGGTCGAGTCGCCGGGAACCTTCCATCGCTTCATCTTACTTCCGCAATGGGGGCAAGATGGAGCATCCTCTTTATTAGTCATTCTTTCCGCCCTCTGTTTATTTTATTAGGAAGCTTGTTACTTCGCGGCCTTGTCACGGCTTTCTCTTCGTGTCTCCCGGCCGGGAAGACCGGTCCGGAATTCGGTCTCGTTTACGAGAACAACGGTTCGGTCTGGCGGAAACGCGCGTTTCGACGTTGATCTTCAGCGCTCGAGTAAAACGCAAATCCCCGGGCGCCGCCGTTTAAGGCGACGCCCGGAGTGACCGCGTGATTTAAATCAGGTCCAATGGTCGAATCAGGTCAGCTCGATGACCGGCCTCTTGACCATTTCCCACTCGCCCTTGGCGGGATGCCAAATGGCGTTGGCGAAGACCTTCCAGTCGTCCTTCATTTCCGGGAAGTCGGCGCGGCGGTAGTAACCGGGCCACCTGGTCTCCTCGCGGAAGAGGATGGTGCGGACGTGGACTTCGGCCTGCCACATGCGCTGTATGTTCTCCCAGCACCTCATGAGCTCGTGCAGGTCCTCGGCGGCAAGGTTGGCGGAGTCGGTCTTGAGCCAACCGAGCAGCTCGAGAGCGCGGTCGAGGCAGGGCTTGTTGGTCGAGAAGTTGGCGGTAACGCCGGCGGCGTACTCGTCCATGATCTTCTGCAGGCGGAACATGAACATCTTAGGCCTGATGTAGTTGGGGTTGATGTCCGGGTCGGTGGTCTTGCCCTTGTTCTCCTCGAAAATCTTGAGGGGAGCAAGGATGGTCGCTTTCAGCTTCTCGACGGCGCCCGCGTCCACGTTGGGCTGGGAGTTGTTGTCGAGGATGAAGCGTATGGCCGCCTTGGCCGCGATCCTGCCCTCGGCGTGGGAGCCGGAGGAGAACTTGTGGCTGGAGGCGCCGGAGGCGTCGCCCGCGCAGAACAGACCCTTGATGGTGGACATGTTCTCATAGCCCCAGAAGTACTCGGCGGGGGCCAGGTCCTGGGGACCGGAGACCCAGGCGCCGGAGGCGCCGGAGTGGGAGCCGATGAAGTAAGGCTCGGCGGCGGCGATCTCGGAGGATTTCTCCTCGGGCTGCACGTCGCTGGCGGCCCAGAGGATGGCCTGGGAGATGGTCATGTCCAGGAAGTCTTCCCACGCCTCGGCCTCGAGCTCCTTCATTTTCTTCTTGAACTCTTTCTCGTCGTCCTTGTACTGGTTGGCTATGTTCTGGATGGCCTCTTCCGTCCTCATGTAGATGGGGCCGAGACCGTCGTTGATGTCCATCATGCCCAGCCAGTTGCGGAGGTTCGCCGGGATGGGCTTGACCACTCCGTAGGGTTTCCACTTATCGAGCTCGGCTTTCCTCTCGACCATGTACTCGCCGCCGAAGGCGTTGGTGGCGCGGGACTTGAACAGGAGGAACCAGGCTCCGACCGGTCCATAACCGTCCTTGAAGCGGACGGGGATGAAGCGGACTTCCTGGCAGGTGAGCTCGGCGCCGGCCTTGGCGCAGAAGTAGGTGGAGGAGCCGGAGTTCCAGGGCGGATACCAGGCGCGCCCGAGGCCCTCACCGGTGCTCCGGGGACGGAACACGTGGACCGCGCCGCCCATGAGGGACATAACGGCCTTGGCCTTGATGACGTAGAACTTGTTCTCGCGGACCGAGAAGCCGACGGCCCCGGCGATCCTTTCGCCGTCCATGAGCGGCTCGACGAGGAACACGCGCTCGAGAATCTGGCCGTCGTCGCCCAGGTTCTTCATCGAGTTCTTGGCGGCCTCGGCCACGATGACCTTGTAGGACTCGCCGTTGATCATGAGCTGCCAGCGGCCCTCATGCACGTATCCGCCGTTCTCGTCCTTCCAGATGGGCAGGCCCCACTTCTCGAAGAGGTGGACCGAGCTGTCGACGTGGCGGGCGATGGAGAAGACCAGGTCGTCGCGGGCGATGCCCATGAGGTCCTGCTTCACGTATTTCACGTAGTCCTCGACGGTGTTGTCGCCGTCTTTGATTCCCACGTACTGGTTGATGGCGGAAAGGCCCATGGCCACGGCGCCGGAGCGGTCCATGGCGGCCTTGTCGACCACGGTCACTTTCAGGCCGTTCTTCTTGGCCCAATAGGCGGCCTCGAAGGCGGCGCCGGAGGCGCTCATGCCGCCGCCGATGATCAGAAGATCGGTGGTGATTTCAACGTTTTCAAAGTTTTGCATGGGACTCCTCCTTACTTACTTTTTGGTCACTACGGCGTCGAGGCCAAGTGAAGCCGGCTCGGTATGGAGGGTAAAGTCCTTGATGTCTCCACTTCCGTCGCCGAAACCGCCGTCCGGTACCGCCGATCCCTCGGGGGTGGTACGGATGGGGAACTTGAACCTTTTCACCTGTCCGCTGCGGAACTTGACCGTCCACATGATGGAGTCGGTGCTGCGCATCGGGGTAACCGAGGCGCCCATGGGCACGAAATCGGCGTAACCGCGGCACTCAACGGCCTGGGTCGGGCAAATCTTTACGCAGTTGTAGCACTCCCAGCACATCTCGGGGGCGCGGTTGTAGGCCTTCATGAGGTCCTTGTTGAGGACCATAAGGTCGTTGGGGCAAATGTACTGGCAAGCCGTCTTGTCCAGCGCCTTGCAACCGTCGCATTTTTCGGGATTGACAAAGCTTGGCATATTTTTTCCTCCTGTTTCTAAAATTTAATTTCAGGGAAATTCATTCCCATTGATACGCCACTGTTTCCTGGTTTCATTTCGATTTGTTTACCGTTTAAGATCGCACCTCCTTAATCGTCAATAAACTACGCCTTATTACTATATATTCAGTCCTTCTTCGTGTCGCCGGTGGCCGCGCCGTGCAGCTTTATCTCCACTTTTTCGTCGAGGTTTTTGTAGTAGTCCTGGAGGATCTTCACCACCTCGGGCCTGGAGAACTCGGCCGGCAGGTCTCCACCCTCGGAGAGGGTCTTCCTGACCATGGTGCCGGAAAGAAGAAGGCGGTCTTCCTTGCCGTGGGGGCAGGTCTTCATCGAGGCCATGCCTCCGCACTTGTAGCAGTGGAAGGTCCAGTCGATTTTAAGGGGACGAAGAACGAGCGATCCCTCGGGAATCTCGTCGAAGATGTTCTGAGCGTCGAAGGGGCCATAGTAGTCTCCCACGCCCGCGTGGTCGCGGCCGACGATCAGATGGGAGCAGCCGTAGTTCTGGCGGAACACGGCGTGGAGAAGGGCCTCCCGAGGTCCGCCGTAGCGCATCTCCATGGGATAGCCCTTGGAAATGATGGTGTCCTTCACGAAGTAGTTGTCGGCAAGGGCGTTGATCGCCTTGACCCGGACGTCGGCGGGAATGTCGCCGGCTTTGAGCTTGCCGAGAATCTGGTGGATGATCACGCCGTCCATGACCTCGACGGCGATCTTGCACAGGAACTCGTGGGAGCGGTGCATGGGGTTCCTGGTCTGGAAGGCCGCAACCCGGCGCCATCCCTTTTCCTCGAAAATCTTGCGGGTCTGCTCGGGACGCGCGTAAAGGTCGCCGTACTCCTCGGGGAAGGTCCCCTCGGAAAGGGCCTTGATGGGTCCGCCCAGGTTGTACTTCTTCTGGGCCATGACCTTGGCCACGCCCGGGTGCTCCGTATCGGCGGTGGTGAACACCTTCTTGCACTCGTGCTCTTTATCGATGGTGTATTTCTCTTTGACCTTCATGGTGGCCATGACGGTCCCGGACTCCTCGTCCACCAGGGCGATCTCGTCGCCTTCCTTGACGCCCTCATCGTCGGTCGAGACGGTGATGGGAATGGGCCAGAAAACGCCGTTGGCCATCTGCATTTTGTCGCAAACGCCCTGCCAGTCGGCCTTGCCCATGAACCCCTCGAGGGGAGTGAAGGCGCCGATGCCCATCATGATGATGTCGCAGGTTTCGCGGCTGGTGATGTTGATCTTTTTAAGGCCCTGGGCCTTTTTCAGTTCATCCTCCCTGGCCTTGCCCTCGAGGAGCAAGGGTTTGAGAGTATCCGATCCATGAGGGGGTACCAACGATCCCGCCATTTTCGAGACTCCTTTCTGTTTGTGAGTAAGTTTCAGGTCGCTACGCCGGAAAAAGCACCGGTTTCGTTCCCATTCGGTAAATATTATCGTCTTTTTTCAATCCTTAAGAAATCTATCGTAAAACGCAAATATCTCCTTTCCCGCCCCGCCGGAGCCGGAAAAGAGTAATTTTCAGTGATTTTCCAGATGGACCCTTTTTTCATTCCCAGTCCGGATGTGCCGGACAACTCCTTATTTTCTAATACTTTTCTTACTTTAAGGGATGGGTGATGGACATGGGAACTATACAAATTACCTTAGAGGTTTATATTCCCAAAAACCCAATTAGAAAAAGGTTAAAACAATATTAAAATTTTATAATTACACCAGGATAACTGCTTTTGAACTCCACGAAACTTTCAACGGGCATGTCCACATCCCCTTGGAAGATGGAATACTATCATGGAAATTTTTACAAGTCAAATCATAAACACGGGGCTTTAGTCATTTTTTTACTTTTTTCATCGGCCCTTAAAAAGCCCTTTGGCTTGTTTTAAATCGAAAAATCTGACATAATCGAAAAACTATCGATCCGAAAGGTTACAAAATATGTTAAGTTTCGATTCAAAGTATTCGGTATACTTGACAAATCACAGGTGAAGCAAAGGAATAAGCATCAAGTTGCTCATCATCGTCCAGATACCTTGTCTTAATGAGGAAAAAAGCCTGGCCAAGGTGATTGAAAGCGTCCCCGCCTCTCTTCCCGGCGCCGACGGGGTCGAGGTGCTTTTAATAAACGACGGCAGCACGGATAAAAGCCTCGATGAGGCGAGGCGGGCGGGCGTGAGTCACCTGGTTTCCTTCTCGGGACGCCGGGGCTTGGCCAGGGCCTTTGACGCGGGCATGGACGCGGCCCTTAGGCTGGGGGCCGACGTGATAGTCAATATCGACGCCGACGGCCAATACGCGGGCGAAGATATCGGCTCCCTGGTGGCCCCAATACTGGCCGGGGAGGCCGACGTGACCGTGGGAGACCGGGGCATACCTTCCGACCCGTCCTATCCACCGGTTAAAAAGGCCCTCCAGGCCGCCGGTTCATGGACGGTGAGAAGGCTTTCAGGAACGGACGTTATCGACGCTTCCTCCGGCTTCAGGGCCTACTCCAGGGAAGCGGCCATGAGGCTGCACCTGGTATCGGATTTCACTTATACCCTTGAGAGCCTCATCCAGGCCGGATCGGACAGCCTCGCCGTTAAAAGCGTGCCCATCCGCGCCAGGGAAGTCAACAGGCCCTCGCGCCTTTTTTCCTCCATCCCCGAGTACCTCTCGAAAAGCGCGGCCACCCTGGTCAGGGTCTACAGCATGTACCAGCCCCTCAAGGTCTTCTCCGCCCTGGGAGGGGTGATTTTCGCCTCGGGTTTCGCCATCGGGATCTGGTTCCTTTACTACTTTATCAGTGAGGGAGGAAAAGGACACGTACAGTTATTAATCCTGGCGGCGGTCCTCCTTATCATAGGTTTCCAGGTCATGGTCATGGCACTTCTGGCCGACCTGATAGGGGCCAACCGGAAACTCCTTGGCCAGGTCCTTTTCCGGCTGAAAAGGATGGAAAGCGAAAAGGCCGAAACAAGGAACGGCTCCGATTGATGGCCGGGATCGGCGGACGATCTTCTTTATGGAATCGATCAGGCCAGGACTTTTAATAGTGACCACAACCTTCCCCAGGTGGAAGAACGATCCTGGACCGGCTCCTTTCGTGTTCCATCACGCCCGCGCTCTTCTCGATTATTTTGACGTGACGGTCCTCGCTCCCCACCATGAGGGGGCCGCTCCTTGCGAGGAGATGGACGGAGTGCGGGTAAAAAGGTTTCGCTACGCCCTGCCCTCTTCTCTCGAGCTTCTCGCCGACGGCGCGGGCATCAGGAACAACATGAGGAAAGGACCCGGCTATAAGCTTTTGGCCCCGGCCCTGGTGGCCTCCGAGTTGGCCGCGCTGCGGCGGATAATCGCGCGGGAAAAATTGGGCCATATAAACTCTCACTGGCTCATACCCTCGGGCCTGCTTGGCTGCCTGGCCGCTCCTCCCCCGGCAAGGCACGTTATCACGGTTCACGCCGCCGACTACGACCTCCTGAAAAGACTCCCGGGCGGCAAAGGCGCCATCCGCTGGATGGCTGGACGGGCCTCCCATGTCGTCTGCGTCAGCGAGCGGCTGGCCGATGGGGTCCGGGAGGCGTCGGGAGGCGCCGCGCGAGTAACGACCATGCCCATGGGCGTATCTCTCAACTCCTTTTCTTTCAGTAAGGCAAGCCGGGCAAAATGGAGGTCTCGTCTCGAAGTCGGCGAGAAGCCTCTGATGCTTTTCGCGGGCAAGCTCTCGCCCAAGAAAGGCGTCGACGTCCTGCTCCGCGCCCTTTCCAGTCCCGACCTGACGCGGATGGGGGCGGTCCTCGCCGTCGCCGGCGGCGGAGAACTGAGAGCAAAGCTCGAGCATGAAGCCGCTTCCCTGGGCCTTGGCGGCGGGGTGAAATTCCTCGGGCCGCTTCCCAACGCCGAGTTGGCCGAGCTTTATAGCGCGTCCGACCTGGTGGTTGTCCCCTCCGTGGTTGACGAGCGGGGCGAGACGGAGGGCATGCCCGTGGTCATACTCGAGGCCCTGGCCGCCTCCCGTCCGGTGGTGGCCAGCCGCGCCTGTTCGCCTCCCCCCGACCTGGTGGGTCGCGGCGTGACGGTGACCGGGGTGGGAGACCATCTCGAGCTGGCCCGGGCCTTAGCCGACGCCATCGCCAACCGGACGCGGGTGGACGCTGACCGGGTGAAAGAGTACGACGTCTCGAGGGTGGCCAAAAGATACGCCGAGCTATTGCTGGGGGAAGGACGTTGAGGGTCCTCCACGTGACGCCCTATTTCCACGGGGCCTGGTCCTATGGAGGCATTCCCCGGCTGTCCTATCACCTGGCCGCCGCCCAGGCCTCATTGGGTCATGAGGTCCACGCCGTCACCACCGACGTCATGGACGAGCATGGGAGGCTCGCGCCCAGGGACTATACCGTCTCCGGCGTCGAGGTCAGGGTCTATAAGAACATGAGCAACCTGGCGGCCTACCATCTCCAGTTCTTCTGTCCCCTGGGCCTTGGGGCCGAGAGAAGGACCATATCCGGCTATGACGTGGTCCATATCCACGGGCACCGCAACCTCCACAACCATCGCCTCGCGGCCATGGCCAGGCAAGCCGGGACCTTGAACGTCATGCAGCCCAACGGCACCCTGGTCAACATCGAAAGGCGCCGGGGCCTGAAGACGGTTTACGACCTCCTCCTCGGCCGGTCGCAAGTAAAGGGGACCGACGGTTTCATCGCGGTCTCGCAAATCGAAAAGGCCCAGTTCGTTGAGATGGGCGTTCCGGAGGAACTGATCGAGGTCCACCCGAACGGGGTGGCCGTCGAGGAGTCGGCCGATGAGGTATCCTTCAAAAAGGAATTCAGGATCGACTCGGATTACCTTTTATACCTGGGAAAGATCACGCCTCGAAAAGGCGTCGAGCACGTCATATCCGCCCTTCCCCTCCTGGCCGACGAGAGTATAATTATGGTGGTGGCGGGAAACGACATGGGATACAGGGAAGTCCTTGAAAGGAAGGCCCGCGCCCTGGGCCTCGCGAGCAGGGTCGTCTTTACCGGGCTGTTAACCGGCCAGATGAAGGCGGCCGCCTTCCGCGAGGCCCTCTATACGGTCTACGCCGGAAGGGACGAGATATTCGGGCTGGTGCCGTGGGAGTCCCTTTTATACGGCACGCCCGTTATCGTGGCCGACGACTCGGGATGCGGGGAATGGGTCCGCAAAGGAAAGGCCGGTCACGTGGTACCCTACGCCAGCCCCGAGTCCATTGCCCGGATCGTCAATCAATACGACCCGGACCGGGAAAGGGAAACGGTAAAGCGCGGCGCGGCCTTTTGCCGGGAACGGCTCGATTGGGTTAAGATCGCGGAGGACATGATAAGTTTTTACACGAGACTCCTCGATGATCGGGCCAGCCGAAAAGCGGGAGGCGTGCATGGGTAGGATTACCGACGCCCTGGTGGTGACCCCCGCCTACAACGAGGCCAAGGTCATCGAGGCGACCCTGTCGGCCCTTTTCGAAAAGGTCGAGCGGGCGCTGGTGGTGGACGACGGCAGTTCGGACGAAACCTCGAGGCGGGCGGCCGCGGCCGGGGCCGAGACCCTGAGGCTGGCCACCAACCTGAATTACGGGGGCGCCCTGCAGACGGGTTTTCTCTACGCCGTCAAGAAGACGGACCTTCCCTATATAATGACCTTCGACGCCGACGGCCAGCACGACCCTTCCTACCTGGAGGCCATGCTCGAGCCCCTGAGGACGGGCAAGGCCGACTACGTCATCGGCTCGAGATACCTGGAGGGAAGCCCACGCGGGGTGCCCGCCGCCAGGGACCTGGGCATACGCCTTTTCGCGGCGGCCGCGTCGGCGGTGGTGGGCCAAAGGATTACGGACCCAACCTCGGGACTTCTGGCCATGACCAGGGAAGTGGCCCAGGTGCTGTGCTCGGACTTTTTTCCGCAGGATTATCCCGACGCCGACGTGGTGATCCTTTTATCGCGCATGGGGTTCAGGATCATGGAAGTCCCGGTCAGGATGAAGCCTTCCCCCACTGGAAAGTCCATGCACTCGGGAGTGACTAGGCCGCTTTTTTACGTGGCCAAGATGAGCCTGGCCATGATCCACGCCGCGGCGCGTCCGGACCCGCGCCAAAAGAGGAAGGAGGCAAAAATTGCTGCCTGAACAAAGGCCCTTCGCCATATTGACGGCCCTTTTATTGCTGGCCCTGGTCGTGGTCCTTATCCGGAAGCGGAAGCTGAGAGAAGAGTACGCCCTCCTCTGGCTGGGAGTGGGTTTGATCGTCATGGTCCTCGCCACCTGGTACTCTCTCCTGGAATGGCTGACCCGAGCGATCGGGGCCGTCGATCCCACCAGCGCCCTTTTCATCTTCTCCCTCTTATTCCTCCTGGTGATAAGCATCCACTTCTCAGTGGTCAACTCGAGGATGAAAGACCAGATTCGCGACCTGACCCAGGAGATCGCCTTCCTGAGAAAGGAAATCCAAAGCCGCGTTAAAAAAGGAAATGACGAATCGAACTGACGCGCCCGCCTCCATAAGGAAGACGATACTCGGGCCGCTCCTCCTATTCTATTTAATTTTCGAGGTTTGCGCCGCCTTCCCCTCTCTGCTATCCTGTTTAACTGGCGATCAGGCATAAAAGGATCGGCCTTGAATATTTTTAAAACGCTTTTTTCCGATCGGAGGAATATCATGGCAAAGTCGGAACGGCCCCTCGAGTTCAATGGCGCCGACGATTACGTGGTCGACCCGGAGTTGGCCAAAATAGTCAACGTCAGCATGGCCCTCGAGATGCCCCTGCTTTTAAAAGGCGAGCCCGGCACGGGCAAGACCCTTCTGGCCCACGCCCTGGCCAGGTCGCTGGGAATGCCCCTCATCGCGCTTAACGTGAAGTCGAGCATGAAGGCCATCGACGCGCTTTACCAGTACGACACCCTGACCCGTCTTAACGACAGCCGGTTCGGCGACTCGGGCCGCAACGTGTCGGACATCGAGGAGTACATCCGCATGGGCAAGATCGGACAGGCTTTCAAGTCCGACGAAAAGGTCGTTCTCCTCATCGACGAGATAGACAAGGCCGACTCCGACTTCCAGGACGACCTCCTTGACGTGCTCGACCAGATGGAGTTCGACGTCCTCGAGATCGACAAGACCATCTCGGCCAGGAACCGGCCCATCGTCATCATCACCTCGAACGCCAAAAAAGACCTGTCCGACCCCTTCCTGGGAAGATGCAATTTCCATCACATCGCCTTCCCCGAGCCCAAGTTCATGCGGCAGATCGTGGAGGCCCACTTCCCCAAGATCGACGAAAAGCTGGCCGAGTCCTCCATCCGCGCCTTCTACCGCCTGCGCCAACTCCCGGCCATCGAGAAGAAACCAGCCACCCGCGAGCTGCTCAACTGGGTGCGGGCGCTTATGGTGGACCCCGATTTCAACCCGGCCAAGCTCGAGCGGGGGAAGAGCATCCCCTACCTGGGCATTCTTTTCAAGAAGTCGGGAGACGTGGACAACGCCAAGAGGTTTAACGACGCGGGCAGAGTATAGCGGCTTTCCGTTTAATAGCCGCGCTAGGCGGGGTCTTCCGTCTCGCTTTTCTCCGCTTCCTCATCGAGCGCCCGGTGGTCCTCGACGTACCAGGCGCGCATCTTGACGCCGAAGATGACGGCCAGGGCCAGGAAGGTGATGATTATATACAGTGGCTGATCCATGCCGTCCGTTACCAGGCCGCGTTATTCCCGCTCGGACGTCGTCGGGACCTGGTCCAGGCCCAGTACCTCGTAGTCCTCGGAGGCCCGGGATATCTTCCAGTCCTTGCAGGCGGGGAAGTGATGCCTGCACCTTTTCAGCTCGCTCACGAGTTTATCCACTTCATTCGCGTCCCACAACACGCGTATTTCGCTTCCCTCGTGGACGTTGGCGAGGTCGCAGCCATGGGCCAGTCCCCGCATGATGGTGTCCGCGCTGTCGCGGGGGGAAGTGTTGGCCCTTCTAAAGTCGCGGGAGGCAATGGAAAATATGGAGGCCTTGGCCCGGATAAAGGTCTCGACCATGCCGGCGGTGACCTTTTCCGCGGACGGCGGGGTAAGGTCTCGATATGACCCGGCCCCGGCCAGCACCACCTGGGGAAAGGCCCCTCCTCCCCCCGGAGTGAAAAGGGTCGGCGTGGGCGAGTCGGGGTCCACGGCCCCCTCGTCTATCCACCTCGAGAGCCTGCCGCCGAACCTGAAGTCCAGCCTTCCCGCCTCGCGGTGGAGGGGACGGACGTCCCGAAACAGCGGGGCGCCCACGGGATCGCGAAAGTAATAGTCCGAGGAAAGGGCGGTGACCGTGACGATCATGGCGGTAGTGGGCGGCCGGGCTTTCAGCTCGCCTCTTTTTCCGTTTCCGCCTCGGGCCCGATGCCCCCCAGGCGCCGGCAGATTTTATCCAGGATGCCGTTGATGAACGCTCCGGACTCGGAGGTCCCGTATTTTTTGCCGATCTCGATGGCCTCGTCGATGCTGACCTTGGGGGGTATCTCGGGGCAACTCATCATCTCGTAGATGGCCATCCGGAGAATATTGCGGTCGATGCGGCTCATGCGGTAGAGCTTCCATTTCTTGGACTGGCTCTCGATGAGCCCGTCGATTTTTTCCTTGTTCTCCTTGACCCCGTCCACTATGCCCAGGGCGAAGACCTTGACGTCCTGGGCGTCGTGTCGGTCCTCCCAGAACACGCGGGCCGGGCCCTCCTCCTCGGGTCCGTGGAAGTCCCACTGGTAAAGGTACTGGAGCGCCAGTTCCCGGGCTCGCCGTCGTCTTCCCATGCGATTACAACTGCCGCATTACCTGGGCCATCTCGATGGCCGACACCGCGGCGGACCATCCCTTGTTGCCCGACTTGGTCCCCGCCCTCTCGACCGCCTGCTCGATGGTGTCGGTGGTCACGATGCCGAAGGCTATGGGCACGCCCGTCTCGAGCATGATCTGGGCGATGCCCTTCGAGGCCTCTCCCGCCACGTAGTCGAAGTGGGGGGTCGATCCCCGGATCACGGCCCCCAGCGCGATAAGCGCGTCGTACTTGCCCGAGGCCGCCATCTTTTTAAGGACCACGGGCGACTCGAAGGCGCCTGGCACCTTCACCACCGTCACGCCCGACTCGTCCGCCCCGTGGCGGACCAGGGCGTCCATGCATCCCTCCATCAGCCGGCCGGTGATGAAGTCGTTGAACCTCGAGACCACGACGCCGAACTTAAGTCCCTTCGCGTCAAGTTTTCCCTCTATCGCGCTCATTTACATCTCTCCTTGTTACCGCCCCGCGGAGCCGATCAGTCCTTGAGGGTCAGCATGTGGCCCATCTTTTCCTTCTTGGTCTGAAGGTAGCGGACGTTGTTGCAATTGGGCTTGATCTCGATGGGCACCCTCTCGACCACCTCGATGCCGTATCCTTGAATGCCGACAATTTTTTTCGGGTTATTGGTTATTTCCCTGATCCTTCTCGCGCCGAGGTCGGCGAGAATCTGGGCGCCTATGCCGTAGTCGCGCAGGTCGGGCTTGAACCCGAGGGCCACGTTGGCCTCGACCGTGTCCATTCCCTCCTCCTGGAGGGCGTAGGCCCGGAGCTTGTTCAGCAGCCCTATTCCCCTTCCCTCCTGGCGCAGGTAAACGATAATGCCCGATCCCTCCTCGGCGATCATCTCCATGGCGGTCTGGAGCTGGGGACCGCAGTCGCAGCGGAGCGAACCGAGTATGTCGCCCGTCAGGCACTCGCTGTGCACCCGGACCAGCACGTCGGCGGCCGGGTCTATCTCTCCCTTGACCAGGGCCAGGTGCACGTCGTTGTTGACGTCGTTGGCGTAGGCGATGGCCGTCCATTCTCCCCCGAACTCGGAGGGAAGGTTGATCTCGACCTCCCGCCTGACCAGGGTCTCGTGGCGCATGCGGTACTGGATCACGTCGGCCACGGTGCAGATGTTGATCCCGTGCTCCTCGGCGAAGACCTCGAGGTCGGGCATGCGCGCCATGGTCCCGTCGTCCTTCATGACCTCGCAGATAACCCCCGCCGGGCGAAGGCCGGCCAGCCGGGCCAGGTCAACGGAACCCTCGGTCTGGCCCGTCCGGACCAGCACCCCTCCCTTTTTCGCTCGCAGGGGAAAAACGTGGCCGGGCCTTACCAGGTCCTCGGGGCGGGCGTCGTCGCGCATGGCCGTAAGGATGGTATGGGCCCGGTCATGGGCGGAGATGCCCGTGGTCACGCCCTTCCTGGCCTCGATGCTCACGGTAAAGGCGGTGCAGAACTGGCTGGTGTTCTCGCGGCACATGGGCCGAAGATCGAGGGAGTCGGCCTTTTCCTCGGTCAGGGCCAGGCAAATAAGGCCGCGGCCGTGGGTGGCCATGAAGTTTATTATCTCGGGAGTGACCAGCTCGGCCGCGCAGCAGAGGTCCCCCTCGTTCTCGCGGTCCTCGTCGTCCGTGAGGATTACCATCCGCCCGTTGCGGACGTCCTCGATCGCCTCGTCAACGCTTACTAATCTGCTACCGCCCATTCGATACTCCTCAGGCGCGCGCTCGATGAAAATTTATACTATCCGATGCTTTCAAAAAGCGCGCAAGCTTTACTTTTTCGAGTCGGGAGTCAGCCTGGACCTGGAAAAATAGGTCGTCCATAAATGGCGGACGTTGAAGTAAGCCACCTCCCAGGCCGACAACCGGTGCGTTCGACCGTAATCGATCGCGAAACTTGCCAGGAATAGGATATCAAAAAGCGGGTTTTTTCTCAAGGTTACGAGTTTTTCAATAATGGGCAAAAGCCCTTTATGCCTGTGGCCCAGTATAAAAAGCTTCTGAAGGTTCTCGAACTTTTCCGAGTCGGGCTGGGTAAAGGAGGAAAAGGAAAAATAACTAACCCTATCCCTTCCGCCGATGGACTCGGGGTCCTTTAATTTTCCCTCCGCGATCAGGCGCTCTTGAAGCTCAGTGCCCGGAAAGGGCTGGAAAAGGGAAGCCACCACGAACTCGTTTCCCAGGGTCTTATTTAAACGAAGGGTCTCGAACCCGTCCCCGATCCTCTCGCCGGGTATATTCATCATGTTATAGCTCTGGGTCTTGATGCCCCTCGATCGCAACAGGGTGACCCCCTTCTCGATCGCCTGGTTGGACATGTGCCGGCCCAGGACCATCTCCCTGGTCTTTAAGGAGGCGCTCTCGAGTCCGTACCAGCAGGCGTGGCATCCGCTCTCGGCCAGGAGGGCGGCCTTTTCCTCGGTCATCGAGTCGATGCGGGCGCAACAGAAATAGGGCATGCCCACTTCTTTCTTGTAGAGGGGCAGGAACCGGGCGAGCCATTTTTCGTCATAGGTGAACAGGTCGTCGTTAAATCCGATGGTCCGGGCCTTGTAGCCAAAGGTGGCCCTTTTAATTTCCTCGATAAGGTACTCGGGGCTTTTGAACCTGACGTAGAGCCTGGGGTCGGGGTAGAGGGAGCGGAGTTTTTTATTGGCGCAGTAGGTGCAGTTATGGGGGCATCCCCTGCTGGCCACGAAGAACTTGATGGGGTAGTCGCGATAGTATTTATACCTGGCCAGGTAGAGGTCTTTCTTGGGAAAGGGAAGCCCGTCCAGGTCGGGTATAAGTCCGCGCATGGGATTGGCGACCGTTTCGCCTCGGCGCGAATAGGAAATCCCCTCGATCCCCTCGTGGCCCTGGCCCGACTCGAGGGCGGAGACGAGCTCGAGGAAGGTGTACTCCGACTCTCCCCTGCAGACGAAGTCCACCGAGTCGTTCTCCACCAGTCCGGGGTGGAAGGTCGGGTCCACCCCCCCCAGGACCACCTTGCAGCCGATCCTTTCCTTGATGGCCCGGGCCCAGATCAAGGCGTCGTCCCGCTCCATGGTGGTGTGGCCTATGCCCACGATAAGGGGGTCGTATTTCTTAATGGTTTCGAGAGGTTTTTTTTCCAGTCCGGGAACGATCAGGAGGGTCTGATGGCCCGCCTTCTCGAGCACGGCCGCCATGGACTGGGGGCCGTGAAGCTCATAGTAGTTCAGTTGTAAAAAAACGACGCGGGCCATGGTCGAGTCAGATTATCACGATGAGGGAGGCGTTAAAAATGGCGCTCGCTCAAGCGCAAGGTCCGGCCCCGTCGGCCGTCCGGACCAGCCAGGTCCGCCCTCTTCTTCCCGTCCGCTCGAGGTAGCGCTCAAGCAGCGGGCCGCCGAACCCGTCGGCCTTTTCCTTCTCGATGAGCGCGATCAGGCAGCCGCCCCATCCGGCGCCCAGGAGCCTGGTACCAAGGGCGCCCTTTGTCTCCATCACCATCGAGGCCAACTCGTCGATTTGGGGCGTCGAGTTCTCGTAGTCCTTGCTCGAGCTGGCCATGCCCTGGTTCAGAAGCTCGCCCAGCCTTTTCGAGTCGCCCTTTTTGGCGGCGTCGGCCGCGTCGCGGCACCTTCGGTTCTCGGAGAGCACGTGGCGGACGCGCCGGTAAAGGAGGTCGCCCAGGTCCTGGCGGGCCTTCTCGATCATTTCCACGCTCGCGTCCCTTAAAGAGCGGACCTCAGGATAAAAAGCCTTGAGGACCTTGGCCGCGGCCTGGCACTCCTTCACCCGGTCGGGGTACTTCGAGTTGACCAGCTCCCGCCCCAGGTCGGAGTCGATGACCACAAGGGCGGCGTCATCAAAGGAAAGGGGGATGCTCTCGAACTCGAGAGACCGGCAATCGAGCAGCAGTACCTTGTCCTTCTCTCCCATGAAGACGGAGAACTGGTCCATGATCCCGCAGGGCATGCCCACGAAGTCGTTCTCGGCCCTCCGGCAGAGGTGGACTTTCTCCCACTTGGCAAGTTTATGGCCAAAGGCCAGCAGGGCGGCCTCGCAAACGGCGGCCTCGAGGGCGGCCGAGCTGGAGAGGTTGGCCCCGGCCGGGACCTCGCCGTGGACCACCAGGTCCAGCCCGGTAATGGGGACCTTGAGATCGACAAGCTCGCGGACCACGCCCTTGGCGTAATTGGCCCAGCCGTGGGCCTCGTCGCGGCGGAGCCGGTCCACGTGCACCCTCACCTCGCGGTCCTCGTTCATCGAGTAGAGGTTTACAACGCCGCTCCGGCGGGGACGGGCGGCGGCCATGACGTCCCGGTCGATGGCGGAGGCCAGGATGAAGCCCTCGTTGTAGTCGGTATGGGTACCCATGAGGTCAACCCTGCCGGGCGCCCGGGCGTAAACCGAGTTTCCCTTGTCCCCGAAGCGGGAATGCATTTCCCGTGCGAGCAGCATTTTTCTTTCCAGTTCTTCCATCGGCTTCTCCAGTTTGACGGCTTAGTAAGTCCGGGCGACCCAGCCCGTAAGGTCCCTCTTCAGCAGCTCGGACATAAGCCCGACCTCCTCGGCGAAGGTTTCCGAAAGGCTCGTCTCCAGTTCGCGGCCGATCGACGCCCGGGCCACTTCCTTTTTATTCATCCTCTCGAGGGTCCCGCCAATACTGGCGGAACCGGGCATGAGTTTCCTCTTGGCCCGGATGACGGACCTCGGCGTTCTTTTCAGGGCCTTCTCCAGCAGCCTCGACCTCACCTTGCGGTTGGGGTTCACCACCTTGAACGCCGGCCTATGGGTCGGGTCCGCCCCTAAAAACTCGCAGGTCTCGACGTAAGTCCTTTCCGGAAAGTCGCGCAGGTCGTCATGCACGATTACCCTCACCCTCTCCGGCCCCAGGACCTCGAGGTACCTTCTCACCCGGCCGGACAGCCGGGCGGCCTCGGTGTAAAGCAAAGGCCCGAAGGCCGCGCCCGCCGCTATAACGGCCTCTTTTCTCTTGGCCTCCATGGCGAGGGCCTCGGAAAAATCCTCGATGGTCTCGAGTCCGTCCAAAACCATCCTCGCGTGCAGGGAATGGACCATATCGACGGGGTCCCTGATCATGATAATGACTTTGACGGCGGGATTGAAATCATTCATCAACGCGGGGGCCCTCTCCGAGTACACGTGCCACACGGAGGTCTCCCCCTTGATCCGGCCTTGCCCGGCCCCTTCCATGAACGGCCGAAAGGGGTCGCCGCCGGGCTCCCTTCTATCGAGGAAGGCGAGGTCGGGCGCGAAGAAATGAGTGCCCTTTACCGGGACCATGAAGACGCTGGGGTTCATGGCCAGGTACTGGCTCATGGCGGTGGTCCCGCATCTGGGGGCCCCGACCAGGTGGAAGTCGGGCTTTATGGGACCGGTCATCTGGTTCACGCCTCGCGGCGGGCGGGCCGGGACTCGGGGTCCTTGCCCGGATAGGAGAAGGTGACGGCGTACTTGAAACGCCTGGACTCCTCGTCGTGGAAGAGCTCGCCGCCGACCTCGATCCAGCTATGGCCCACCAGGTCCCCCTCCCCGTTCTTTCTCACGCCCAGCTTGAACTCGGCCGCAATGCCGCGAAGCCGCAGGAAACGATAAGTTACCAGGCTCCTTTTCAGGCACATCTTGCCCATGTTGTCGGGATTTTCCCGAAGTATCCTGGTGGCGTAGGCGTGGATCAGGTCTCCCTTTTCCCGGAGCGTCTCGGCGTGTTCCTCGCCGTCGGGGCCGAGCGTCCGAGTACCGGGCGTAATCAGCCTCATCAGAGCCGTCATGGACATGTACTTGAGAAGGATGGGCATGATATACAGCCAAAACCCTATCCTAAAAAAAAGGACAAGATGGCCCGGGGTGGGAAACCACTCCCTCATCCTCTCCAGCGACAAGGCGTCCCCATTCATGCTTAGAGGGGGAAGAAACCCGGGTCCACGCGGGGAAAGGCCGCGGGGGTCCTGTTCGCGTAGCCGTCGGCAATGAACTCGAGGCGCTCCCCCGTCACGGGAAGGTAATCGCTCAGCTCGATATACATAATGTCGACTTTATTGGAGTTGGTGAACTGGTCGAACCACATGACGGTACCGTCCCGGTTAAACGCGGGGAACGACGCTGGCCCCTGGCCGAAAAAGGTTATCTTGTCGTAGCTCGGGAAGGTGGGCAGCGAGCTCGCCGCCAGTATCTCGTCGAAGTCGATCATGGCCAGTCCGCGATAGAGCTGGTACCAGACCCAGTTCCCGCTCACCTTGTACCTTTTCAGGTACACGCAGTCCACGCAGGCGTGTCTCGAGTCGGGGGCCCAGAAGAAGTCGGTGATCTTGAACTGGACCCACCTGCCGTCCACGTCGCTGATGGTGTCGTCGTTCTTGACGAAGGTCACGAGGGGCCCCAGGGAGTCCCCGGTGAAGGGGTCCATGGGGGCTATGTTCCATTGCCAGGCGCCGGCCGCGTCGTCGTTTTGTCCCTCCACCACCAGGTACCTGCCGTCGGGGGACCACCTGGGAAGCTTGGCGTATCCGTCCCGGTAATCGTCTCCCGAGAAGAGCAGTTCATATTCGTCGGCCACCATGTCGTAAAGAAAAATGCCCCCGCTCGTGGAAACCTCGTCCAGCCAGCCGTGAAAGATCAGGCGTTGGCCGGTGGGGTTAAAGGTCGGACCGCCGGCGCTCCTCATGTTTTTGGATACCCGGGTCAGGTTCGAGCCGTCGGGGTGCACGATAAAGACCTGCTGCTTATGCAGGGCCGGCGGCCCTTCCGTTATGGTCGAGCCCCTCTCCATGGCGATCCACTCTCCGCCGGGGGACCACACGGGCAGGACGTTGGCGTCGGGCGAGTCCCGGGTGACCGCGTACCTGTCGCTTCCGTCTCTTCTGACCGTGTAGATTTCGCTTTTGAGGCTATCCTCGGGGTCGGCCCTGTTCGAGCTGTAGGCGAAGCGGGGGGTTATCTCCATGAAGTCGAGATAGAGCGTATAGCCGTTCTCGTTGAGGACGTCGACCTCGAGGACTATGGTCTTGGCCGCCCCAGCCGAGCATGGACCCATAACGAAGATGGGATACCCCATCGAGTTTTCCCTCACCTGGGGCGGGGTGAGAAGCTCGGCCCCCGAGTTGGTCTCGACCGTGTACCACATAAGGTCAACGTCGCTCGCGGCAACGGACTTCACCTGGAGCGTGACCGAGCCGCCGTCCGGGCTCACGAAGGCCTTGGAGATTTGCAGCATCTGGTTGGCGCGATAGGCTTCCACGCCGGGGTAAGGAATAAGCCAGCCGCCGCCCCGGTTGGCGCCCGAGACGTCCACCTCGTAGCCCCCGTCCGCGGCCCGCACCTTGATCACGAAGGGGATGACGCCCGCGTTGACGTCTCCCTCTCCACTCTGGCCGCAGCCGGCGAGGACCGTAGCCAGGGCCGCGGCCGTCGCCAATATCGAAAGCTTTAAGCGGGAAAACATTCGAGCCTCCTTCGCCGGAAACTTGGGGGGCTGCCCCGGACTTCCGGCCGGTCGCCAATGCCCATAAACGCGAAACCCCGTGCCCCTGAAGCGGGACCGAGCATAATTCTAGACAACCGCCCGGCCCATTACAACCCGTCTGATTTTATAATATTGATTTTTACGGCAATAGACAAGGGGAAAATTGTCCAGCGGGAGTAGATTTGTTCAATCGAGGGGGAACTCCTCGCGCCACTTTTCGTCTTCCTCCCACTCGGGCTGCATGGCCTTGTCGAGCAGGAAGGGACCCATGACCAGGTAGTCCATCCTGGTGCGCATGAAGCAGCGATAGGCGTGCTCGGGAGAGCAGACGATGGGCTCGCCCCGCACGTTGAAACTGGTGTTGATGATGACCGGGCACCCGGTCTTTTGCTCGAAGGCCTTGATCATGGCGTGGTAAAGGGGATTGTCCGCCGAGTTGACCGTCTGCAGGCGAGCGGAGTAGTCCACGTGGGTAATGGCGGGGACCTCGCTCCTTATCTCCCGGACCTTCTCGACCCCCTTGGCGCCGTCTTGTTTGGGCTCCTTGCGGAGTTCCTCCCTGACCGGGGCCGTGAGAAGCATGAAAGGGCTCTCGCGGTCGATCTCGAAGTAGTCGCCCGCCCGCTCGGCTAGCACGGTGGGGGCGAAGGGGCGGAAGGACTCCCGGAACTTGATCTTCAGGTTCATCACCGTCTGCATGTCCGGGCTTCTGGCGTCTCCGATTATCGATCGGGACCCCAGGGCGCGGGGACCGAACTCCATCCTCCCCTGAAACCAGCCCACCACCTTTTCCGAGGCGATGAGGTCGGCGGCCTTCCTTGCCACCTCGTCCTTTTCCAACCTGGCGTAGGGGATCGAGTTTTCCTTCAGGTATGACTCGATGGACTCTTCCGTGAAAAGGGGCCCCAGGTATGAGGCGCTCTGTCCGTCCCGTCCTCCCTCCCTCGGGGTCCGCTCGTTGCCCAGGTACTGGTACCAGGAGAAAAGGGCCGCGCCCAGGGCTCCTCCCGCGTCGCCCGCCGCCGGCTGAATCCAGATATCCTCGAAGGGGCCCTCCCTAAGAATCTTTCCGTTGCTGACGCAGTTGAGGGCCACGCCTCCGGCCAGGCAGAGCTTTTTCATGCCCGTCACTTTTTGGACGTGACGCGCCATCTTGAGCATGATCTCCTCGGTCACCACCTGGACCGACCGGGCCATGTCCATCTCTCGCTGAGTGATCCTGGTCTCGGGCTTTCTGGGAGGGCCGCCGAAAAGCCCCGCGAACTTGTCGTTGGTCATGGTAAGCCCGACCATGTAGTTGAAGTAATCCAGGTCGAGCTTGAACGACCCGTCGTCCTTGATATCTATCAGCTTGTCCTTGATCAGGTCCACGTACTTGGGCTCGCCGTAGGGGGCCAGGCCCATAAGCTTGTACTCGCCCGAGTTGACCTTGAAGCCCGTGAAGTAGGTAAAGGCCGAGTAGAGAAGACCCAGGGAGTGAGGAAAACGGATTTCCTTTAACAGCTCGATTTTATTGCCCGCGCCCCGGCCGAAGCTGGTGGTCGTCCATTCCCCCACCCCGTCCACGGTGATGATGGCCGCCTCCGAAAAGGGCGACGGGAAAAAGGCGCTGGCCGCGTGGGACTGGTGATGCTCGGGAAAAAGCATGTTGGTCTCGTGGCCCAACTCTTTATGGATAATGTCCTTGAGCCAGAGCTTTCGTCCCATCCACTCGGGTATGCCGATCATGAACGAGCGAAGGCCCCGGGGCGCGTAGGCCAGGTAGGTCTTGAGGATGCGCTCGAACTTGACGAAGGGCTTGTCGTAGAAGGCCACGTAATCGACCTGATCGGCCTTGAGTCCCGCTTCCCCCAGGCAGTACTCGACGGCCAGGGAGGGGAACTCGGGGTCGTGCTTCTTTCTCGAGAAGCGCTCCTCCTGGGCGGCGGCCACGACCTTGCCGTCCACCACGAGACAGGCCGCGGAGTCATGGTAAAAAGCCGATATGCCCAATATGGAAGTCATCTTTTCGCCCCTCCCCAATAAGGAGGCTATATGCATTTCCGGCCGGACGCAAGAACGGAGGGTCCATTGCCGTCCCTCCGGAATCCTGGCCGTCCGAGAGGGTCCAGGTCAGTCCTCGGGCCCGATATACCCCTGGTAGCGGCCCATCCAGTAGGCCGACAGATAATCGACGCCCGGGAAGACGATGTTCCAGTCGGGGAACTTCTGGCACCTTGGCTTGTAAGGCGAGCGTTGCCACAGGAAATCCGTCGAGCACTGTTCCTCGATGGGCCTTGGTTCCCTGGTGGCCTTGCTGAAAAACCTCGTCACTGAAAGGACCACCGAGTACGGGTCCAGCCTCTTCTTGGGGATGGTCCTGTATACCCACTCGTTGGGGGCCTCGGGCATAAGGGCCAATACATGCTTGTCCCGGGCGATCGTCTCGGGACTTTCCTCCCCGGTTATGGACATGTAAACGTAGTCGAAGAAGACGTTGTCCGTGTTCTTCACCGAAGGCCAGACCAGGCGCTTGAAAGAGTTGACGTACCTTTGCCTGGCGGTGGGTGAAGGCTCGAGGCGGGCGATATTGTAGGCGTTCCGGAAATGGAAGATGATCGCGTAGTAGTCGTAATACTTGTGGTTTCTCACCTCGAGATAGGCGAGGTTCGAGAAGGGGCCGTAAAAGTCGGCGATCCTGCGGTAGCGGTCCCAGTATTGTTGCTCATCGATTATGTGGGCCGCCGTCAGGTACCAACCGAGCATGAAGCTCGAGCTCATGTAAATGGGGCCTGCGGTGGTGACTATTCCGTCCACGTCGGTTATGTTATGTCCTTGTTTATAGAGGGCGTCAATGACTTCCCTCACGTCGGCCTTGATGGTGGCCCGCGTCTCCTCGTCGTCCACCAGGTCGTAGGCTATGGCCATGCCGTAAAAATAACCGTCGTACTGGTCGCGGCTGGTGTCGCCCAAATAGTAATAGCCGTCATAAGTCCCGCCGTCGACAAGCCTGCACATCTTTATCTTCTTGCATTCCTCCCTCGACGGTATGAAGGGCGGCTTGGCCGGCGCGGCGTAGCGGGCGACAAATCCTTTCCGGCCCGTTATCCGGAGGTGATGATGGAGGGTCTGGACCGCATTAATGGCGTTTTGTTTGGCCTCCTCCTCCCCGGTGACCGCGTAGCGCTGGGCTTGGGAGGCAAGGTACATCCCAGTGAAAATGGTCGAGTCGCCCTGGCCCTGGTACTCGAGGGGAATGGTCAAGGCCTCGTCCTCGAACCTTACCTTGACCGTTCCGCCCAGGCCCGGGCGATGGTACTTAACGTAATGGGCGTCGTAAGCCCTGGCCTTATTAAGTAGCTCGCCGTCCGCTGGACGCGCCAGGCTGGGCGCCAGCAATATCAACGCGGCCAAAAAAGGGAAGTGTCTTTTCAATTCAAGCCTCCCGCGCTCGCGGCGCGAAGAATTTGAGGCCGGTCCGGAATATGCGCCGGCCTTGAAACAGGCTATTTCAAATCCCTTGTCTTTTCAAACCCGCGGCCCGGGCCGCGGCCGCCAAGGAGCGGGAGGAAGTATTGTCGCTCCGGATGAACCCCGCCGGGCGCTCGTTAAAAAACCGGGGACCATAAAGCCCCCGGTTTGGGTTCGCGCAAGGGCCGGCGTCAGTTGGTCACTCTCTCGACGACCATGGCGTGGGACATGCCCAGGGCCGCGCAGAGGGTGATAAGCCCGTACTTGGCGTCGCGTCTTTCCAACTCGTTTATCATGGTGGCCAGGAGGATCCCACCCGTAGAGCCCAGGGGATGGCCCAGGGCCACGGCGCCGCCGTTGACGTTGATCTTTTCCTTGGGTATGCCCAGGGTCTTCATCCAGGCCACGGGCACGCAGGCGAAGGCCTCGTTGATCTCGAACAGGTCGATGTCGTCCTTGGTGAGTCCGGCCCGCTTGAGGGCCAGCTCGGTGGCGGGTATGACGCCGTCGAGCATCTCGCGGGGCACGACCCCGTGGTTGGCGTTCGAGAGGCAACGCGCGCGCTTCTTGAGCCCGAATTCCTCGACCAGGCCGCCCGAGGCCCAAAGGGCCATGGAGGCCCCGTCACAAATGCCCGAGGCGTTGCCGGCGTGGATCATGCCGCCGGGCTTGAAGGGGCGGGGCAACTTGGCCAGCTTCTCGACCGTGCTGTCGGGCTTTATGTGCGTGTCCCTGTCGATCACCTGCTCCTTGCCCTCGGCGTCCTTGTAGGTGATGGGAATGATTTCGTCCTTGAACTTGCCCGCCTCGGTGGCGGCGTGGGCCTTCTGCTGGCTCCACACGGAGAACTCGTCGATCTCCTCCTGGCTGAGCTTGTACTTTTCGCAGATGATCTCCGCCGCCTGGCCCTGCGAGTTCATGGGGTGTTTCCTCATCATCTCGGGGGGAAAGGGCAGCCTCTTGTAGTCGATGTCCGAGTTGATGGGGCACATGTTCATGTGCTCGCCGCCGCCGGCCATGGCGCAGTCCACGTCGCCCACGATGATGCTGGCGTTGGCAAAGGCGCTGGCCTGGATGGCGCCGGAGCAGTACCTGTTCAGATGCACGCCCGAGGTGGTGGGAGGCAGGTTCGAGGCCAGGACCACGTTCCTGGCCACGTCGGTGGCCTGCTCCTTGCAAATGGTGGCGGTCGAGTAGATGACGTCCTCCACCTTCTCCGGGGGCAGGGTGGGGTTCCTCTCGAGCAGAGCGTTGACCAGGATGGCGCCCATGGAGACGGGATGAGTCTTGGCCAGCTCTCCCTCGATGTTCTTCTTGGGTTTGGACTGTTTTCCGCGAGCCGTTCGAACGGCGTCAACCAGATATGATTCTTGCATTGTAATACTCCTTGTAAGATTTGGCGGCCGAATTCGCTTCCCAGCCGGATAACGAGCGTTATCTTATAACGAGCGTTACGTCGTTGTCAAGACAATTCTTCCAACTCGATTATGTCTAAATATATCCAGGATAAACCGGACGCGAGGCACACGCCTAAATTGGACGCCAAACAATCTTTGGCAAAAAGCGGCCCTATTTCCCGTTACCATGTTCGATCCCCAGGTCTCTCACGCGCGCTCTCGGCGAGTCGATTTTGTTTTCCAGCGGTCATGTAAATATTATGTTGAAAGAATGAACGTTGGTCCATCGGATTACGAGCTTCGCGCTCTAAAGGAAATCCAGGGTTGGAAGGGCCGGGAAGACCCCTGGTACGGGAAGGCCTTGCGGTACGCGGGCAAACCCATGGACGCCATATCTTCCCTGGCCTCGAGGGCCCCGGGGTTCGACTGGGCCATCCAGAAGACGGTGGGTAGGCTCGTGACCCTCCTCAACGACGCGGCCCAGTGGTCGGTGAGAAAGAGGGCCATCTGCGCCGAGTACGGGGCCCTCGGTTTCCGGGTCGAGCGGTTGGAGGACGTTCTCGATCTTGACCTCGAGTCGGTGGACAATGCCATCGGTCGGCTCGAGGCCAAGTACGTGGCCATGGCCGCCGCCGAGGGGACAGCCGCCGGGGCCGCCGGCGTATTCGGCATACCCACCGACGTGGTGGGCCTCACCGCCTTGTCCCTCCGGGCCATCGGAGAGTACGCCACCTATTGCGGCTTCGACGTAAGTAACCCCGAGGAAAAGCTTTACGCCGTGAACCTTCTCGACTTCGCCCTCAGCCCCGATGAGCGGGCGAAACGGGACTCCCTTTCGAGGCTTCTAAAAGTGGCCCGGGACGTGGCGGCCAAAAGGGTCCAGCGCGAGACCCGCGAGTCGGTCCTCGAAAAAGTGATCGAGAGCGCGGCCAGGTCCATGGGCGTAAGGCTGACCTCCGAGAAGTACGCCCAGTTCCTGCCCCTGGCCGGGGCCCTGGTGGCGGGAGGATCGAACGCCTTTCACGCGGCCGCCGTCTGCCGCGCCTCCTATTATCTCTATCGCGAGAGGTTTTTGGCCCGCAAGTACGGGGACTACGTCATCGGGCTCCTCTCCGACCCCATGAAGGACCTGGCCAAAGGCGGAGTCGAGTCGGAGAAAGGCGATTGAAGGGAGCCTTTGACTACGACCGCCTTCCTGGACCATGTTGGTTCGACAATTTGAATTAGCCGCCGATAAAGGCTCCGCCCCGCCTATCGAGGACACGGGTGTATGCCGCGCTAAGCGGGATGAATAGGCCTCCCTCCACCACCCGCCGGCGGCGTGATAATTCGCATGTAAATAAACATTGTGAACGCTGGGACCATCTTCATAAAATTTTTGGGTGGCTTAGCCGCGGGCTGAGTATTGCTTTTTCTAAATCAAGCACGGATTGTTTTTAGTTCCGAGCCTCTTGCAAAAGTCTTCATTATACCTAAATTGAGCGATTTTTCCCAATAAAAAGTCCACCTGTTCGGTAAATTCTATGGTAGAATAAGGCATTTCTCACAATCCCTCATCAACCGCGAATTCAACCCGAAAGGTGGACTGAAAACATGAGCAAGAATACCACGAAGTCCCACTCCGGCAAAACCCGCGTCGCCAATGTCGAACCATGCGACGACACGCTCTCCGGCCGGGGCGGACTCGCTCTCTTCGCCCGATACCTCTAAGCCATCGCCATCCAACGGCCCCTCACAACCTTGTTCGGGTCCCTGCGCAAAAGTTCCAAGGGCCCGCCGGTGTGGGAGACCTTTGTTCAACTCTTCGCCTTTTTCGCGGACGGGACCAGCCGCCACCTCACCCATTTCGACCGCCTCAAAAAAGACCCCGGCCACGCCGCCCTCCTCGAAACCACCACCGACCAACTCCTTTCTTCGCACCAGGCCAAGCGCTTTTTCCGCGCCTTCAATTTTCCCAAGGCCCTTCTCTTCCGCCAACTCCTGCGCCGGCTGTTCCTCTGGCGGCTCAACCTCGCGAGGCCTTCGGTGGTGGTCCTCGGCCTGGACACCATGGTGATGGACAACGACGATGCCGCGAAACGCGAGGGGGTGAAGCCGACCTACAAAAAGGTGAAGGGCTTTCAGCCGCTGCAGCTCACCTGGGGCCGCTTCATCGTGGACGCGCTCTTTCGGAGCGGGGACAAGCATTCCAACCGCGGGGACGACGCGGTGCGGACGCTGGGGACGGCGGTGAGGATGGTCCGGGCGCGTTACCGGGCCGAGGTCCCGATTCTGATTCGCATGGACGCCGGCTTTTTCGACGAGAAGCTGTTCGCGGCGCTGGACGCGCTTGAGGTCGGCTGGATTTGCGGGGGCAAGCTCTACGATGACATTCGCGCCTTTGCGGAGGCCGTCCCGGCGGTGGATTGGCGGCGTCTTCGCAAGGGGAAAGTGGAATGGGAATGGATGGAACTCGGGGACCGCCGGGGGAGTTGGAAAAGTTTTCGGCGGGCGTTCTACTGCCGGCTGGCGGTGGACGGGATGGGGCAGCGGCGGTTCGAGTTCGCCCGGCCCGACGGCGTCATCTACACCAACCTCGGCCAGGGCGGGCCGGTGGACGCGAGCTTCCGGGCCGCGGGCGAGGGCGCCCGGCTCAAGGGCGAAAATATCGTGTCCGAATATCATCGCCGCGGCGCCGACGAGCTTTGCCACCGCGCCCTCAAGGACTTCGCCGACGAACAACTGCCCTTCAAGAATTTCGCCCCCAATGCCGCCTGGTATTACGCCCTGCTCACGGCCTTCTTCCTGTTCGAGGCCTTCGCCGAGGACGTGTGCGCCGAAGCCGTGCCCGTAACCGCCTACCCCGCCACCCTGCGCCGCGCCGTCATTGACGTCGCCGCCAGGTTCGTCCGCCATGCCGGACGGATCATTCTGAAAATCGCCCGGCCGGCCTGGGAGGCCCTCGACTTCGGCCGCCTGTGGGAACTCGCCAACGCCCCGCCGACACTCGTCCAGGTTTGACCCGGCCCGAGCCGCCGAAAAGGCCGCCGCCCCAAGGGAGCGGTGCGCCCGCGCCCCGATCAGCAAGACCCCCAGCAGTCCGTCACCACCGCCAGAGGACCGGTCTCTTTAAAAAAACGCCCCCTTCCGCTGTCGGCGCTGGACAGCCAACCGCTCCCGCCGCTGGAAGCGGAAATTTGAGGCCATTTGGGGTTTGCATTAGCATAAATAAAAAAATCGCTCAATTTAGGTTGAAGTATTTACCACCTCAAAACTCTTCATTCATACCATCTCCTTTGGGACCAAAAAGCCCCGTAAATATGCTAACCTGTATCACAGTGTGGACAAATTGTGTCCAAAAAAATCGAAAAACGACCTGAAAAAGGGGTTTTTGAGCGGACCCCGCCCCGGAGGGCTTGAGGCTAACCCTGGTTGAAAGGCTTGAATTTAGAAGTTTTTTTTGGTGCCCGGAGCCGGACTTGAACCGGCACATGGATAACCATAGCGGATTTTAAGTCCGCTGCGTCTACCAATTCCGCCATCCGGGCATAGGCCGCATAAGCCCTCGTTTTCCGTTCGGAAAGCGCTTCGCCAAAAAGCGACGCCGCGATTTGATATTAGCATAGGCGCCGCCGGATAACAAAGAAACGCCGCTGGCCGGCGGGGAAAGGGGCCGGTCCGTTCTTTTCTCGATTTATCAACATCGACAAGCTGGCCTTTGACTCGAATGCCGGTTGGTGTTACAGTAATTTGCGAGGCCGGATCTTGATCTCCAACCTGGATTCGGTTTTTTTCTTTTGGGGAGACAATTCAATTATCCCTGGCGCTTTTTTCGCGGGACGGGCCATGGCCCTTTCCGGTGGAGGCGTTTTCAGGGGGAAAAGCTTGGAGGCCTTTTATGTATGAAAAGAACGTCGAGAGAATCGAGGAACTGGTCCGCCAGCAAAACCAGTGGCGCTCCAGCACCGTTAATCTGATAGCCAGCGAGAACATCATGAGCGTGAGGGCCCGCTCCTCCATGGGCTCGGACTTCACTCACCGCTACGCGGAGGGCCATCCCGGCGCCCGTTATTACCAGGGCACGGAGAAGATCGACGAGATCGAGACCCGGGCCAAGCAGCACTTAAAGACCCTGTTCGGCTGCCGCCACATCGACGTGCGCCCCATCAGCGGGACCGTGGCCAACGACGCGGTCTTCTCGCGGTATATAAAGCCCGGCGACGTGGTCATGGTCAACTCGACCTCGGCCGGCGGGCACATCAGCCACCACAAGGCCGGGTCGGTGGGCAAGTACACCAACAACATCATCAATTTCCCCCTTACCAGGGACGGATACCATCTGGACGTGGACCGCGCCATCGACCTCATCGAGAGCGTGAACCCCAAGCTCCTTATCATGGGCAAGAGTCTTTTCCTCTTCCCCGAGCCCGTGTCCGATCTGGCTCCCCTTTGCAAGGACATGGGAATAACCCTCGTTTTCGACGCGGCCCACGTCCTGGGCCTTATCGCGGGCAAGAAGTTCCAGGACCCTCTTAAAGAGGGGGCCACCATCGTGACCGGCTCGACTCACAAGACCTTCTTCGGCAGCCAGCGGGGGATCGTGTTCTCGAACATGAAGGACTCCGAGTGGGCCCTGATCGACAAGGGGGCCTTCCCCGGCAGTTCCTCCAACCATCACCTCGACACGCTGGTGCCTCTGGCCATCACGGCCTACGAGTTTCTCGAGTTCGGGGAGACCTACGCGGAACAGGTGGTCAAGAACGCCAAGGCCCTGGGCGCGGCCCTTTACAACGCGGGCCTGGACGTTCAGGCCTCCCAGTTCGGGTTCACCGAGTGCCACCAGATAGCGGTGGACGTGAGCAAGCTGGGAGGAGGAGACGAGGTCGCCAGGATACTCAAGGACAACGGTATAATCATCAACATGAACCTCCTTCCCCACGAGCCGCTCGAGCGGGTGCAGAACCCGGCGGGCATCAGGCTGGGCGTCCAGGAAATGACCCGCGTGGGCATGAAGGAGGAGGAGATGGACATTATCGCCGACCTCATCAAGAAGTGTCTCATCGACGGCCAGTACGTGGCCGAGGACGTGAAGGCCTTTAGGAAGGACTACCAGATCGTGCAATACAGCTTCGATCCCGGCGCCGACTCGATGGAAAAGCAAAACATCAAGGCCGTCAAATAAGAGCGGACGCGGCATGTACGAGTTGATCGTAAAGAGGAAATTCTCCGCCGCTCACCAGCTTCGGGGCTACCGGGGCAAGTGCGAGGCCATGCACGGCCACACCTACGGCGTTGACGTCCACGTCATGGCCGAGGAGCTTGACGAGGTTGGACTGGCCGTGGATTTCAAGAAGCTCAAGGATTCAATCGACGGCCTGCTCGATAACTACGACCACCACCTTCTAAACGAGGTCAAGCCCTTCGACGAGATCAATCCCAGCGCCGAGAACATGGCCCGGGTGATTTACCACGAGCTTGCCCGCTCTCTTCCAAAGGGGACCAGGCTGGGACGGGTGGTCGTGTGGGAAAGCGAGAACGCCGGCGCGGCCTATTTCGAGTAAGCCGCGTTTTTTTCCGGGCCAATCCTCCGGGCCTTCGGTTCCTTTCGTGGAAAAGGGAGCTATAATAATACAAGTGACTTTCCAAGGCGCTTTCCCGGGGCTTTCGCTCCCGCGGATACACGAAGAAAAACGGGCGGTAGGCAGGCGGCTATGATTGACGTACAAAGTCAGCCGGACGATCGACGTATACCGATCAAGAAGGTGGGGGTAAAGGACATCCGCTACCCCATTATCGTAAGGGACAAGGCGAGGGACACCCAGGCGACCATCGCCTCGTGCAGCATGTACGTGGACCTTCCCCAGGACTTCAAGGGCACCCACATGAGCCGCTTCATCGAGGTGCTGAACCGCCGCCACGGGCGCATTACCCTGAACAACTTCGTTAGCATCCTCGACGAGCTAAAGGAGGAACTCGAGGCCAAGTCGTCCCACGTGGTCATGGAGTTCCCCTATTTTATCGAGAAAGGCGCCCCGGTCTCGGGAGAGCGAAGCCTCATGGAATACAACTGCCGGTACATAGGCGAGATAAACCACGCCAGCAAAAACTTCCAGGTGGGCATCTCGGTTCCCGTCACCACCTTGTGCCCATGCTCCCGGGAGATGAGCGAAAGGGGCGCCCACAACCAGCGCGGCATCGTGACGGTCACCCTCGAGTTCAAGAAGTTCTTCTGGATCGAGGACGTGATCGACGTCATCGAGAGCTGCGCCAGCGCTCCGGTCTACGCCCTGCTCAAGAGGGAGGACGAGAAATACTTGACGGACCGCGCTTACGAGCACCCCATGTTCGTCGAGGACCTGGTGCGGGAGGTGACTCGCAAATTGCGAGGCGACTCCAATTTCACCTGGTTAAAGGTGGAGGCGGAGAACTTCGAGTCCATTCACAACCACTCGGCCTACGCCATGGTCGAGTGGGAAAACGACGACGCCGGCGAGTGACCCGGTCCCTCCCGGGGCCGTCCGACCTCGCCGCCGGGAAGGAGAAAAATTGAGGGCCGGCCTCCGAGTCTCGATGATCCTTTATTTCCCCACCCTCCTGGCCGCCGGGGCCGCGCTGGCCGGTGACTTCCGACCCGAGGAGTTCGGGTCGCCCCTGTTCAGGATCCTCTTCCTGGCCTGGATAGCCGACGGCTTCGCCTGCATGGTCTACGGCGTGGCCAACCTCAAAATGGTCCTGGCGGGGGCCGACGAGCCCGCGACCGCCGCACTGAGAGGCATCGCCTCCGCCGCCGCCGTCATCATCGGGACCCCGCCCGCCTGCATAGCCCTCGAGCTGGCGTTCAAGGCCTTGTATTACATCCGCTACGCTCTTTGACCGCGTCGAATTGACCGCCACCCCCATACTTGATAAATTGATAGGCCGCCGGCGTCCCGGCCTGAAACCACGCCCAATGGACGCCGAGAAGTTCAGGAGAATGTCCTCCAGGTAGGGACCCGAAAATGGAACAGAGGCGTAAAGCGCTCATACGTCTTTTGCGCGACGAGAGCGAGGCGGTCAGAAAAAGCGCGGCCGAGGCCCTCGAGCGCCTTGACGGCCTTCAGAACATGGAGTCCCTTACCGAGAAGTACCGGTCGGGAGACAAGGTCATGAAGCTGAAGGTGATCTACGCCATGGCCAAGCTCAGGGCCGACGACTGCCTGCCCATCTTGATCCACGCCCTTTCCAACGAGGAGGAGGACATAAAGGCGGCGGCCGTTAGAGTACTGGGAGAGCTGGGAGACAACCGCACGCTCCAGCCCCTGGTCAAGCTGCTCGACGACTCCAGCCTTACCATCCAGACCCTCACGGTCGAGGCCCTGGCCAACTTCAGACACGACAACCTGGCTCCCCTTCTCTTGCCCCTGCTGCAACGAGACAACAAGTACCTGGTTATAGCGGCCCTCAATACCCTGGGCAGTCTTAACGCCTTCGAGGCCCTGGACCAGATCGTGCTTCTCACCGAGAGCGAGGACCAGGAAGTAAGAAGGACGGCGGCCGAGGTGCTAGGCGAAATCGAGGGATAAAAACGGGATCGGAAAAGGCTCTCCATGAACCTTAAAAAAGAGTGGCCCTGGGCGGCCGCGCTGGCGGTCATGGCCGCGGTAATCGTCGTTCTTCCTTTTCTGGCTGGAAGGACCCTGGTCGACGATCCCAGGACCCTCGACGTGGGCAACCAGTGGATTGCCTTCGCCTCTCACCTTAAATCCTGTTATGCCTCCGGCCAATTTCCTCTCTGGGACCATCACGACCTCTGCGGGACGCCTTTTCTCGCCTTTTCCCATACCAACTCCCTGTACCCGCCGTGGATCGGCGCTCACCTGGCCTTCGACGGCTACTCGACGGCCGCGCCGATGGACATGCTTTTCCATCTTATCCTGGCCGCTCTTGGCGCATACGCCGCGCTCAGGGCGATGGACGTCTCAAGGCCATCTTCATTTCTCGGGGCCATGGCCTACGCCTTCTCGGGTTTTATCTTCGCCAATATCAATTTCCCTCCGTCCCTGCACACGGGGGCCTGGCTGGCCTGCTGGTACGCGGCTTGTTTTCATCTTCTTAAAAAAGGAAACCTGGCGGTATTCATCCTGGCCTCGGTCTGCGTGGCGGGCATGGCGCTGGGCGGAGACCTGGAAATGATGGTCTATGGCCTGTTGGGAATGTGCTTCGAGCTGTGGATGAGGAAAAGGGAGCGCGACCTGACCCTCGAGCGGGTCATGACGCCCGCCTTATCGGTGGGCGTGGGCCTCCTCGCGGCTGCGGCTCTTTTGCTGCCCGCTCAGGAATTCCAGGCCCTTTCCATACGCTCGGCCGGGGATTTCAGGCCCGCGATCGGCTTGTCCCAGGCATTGTTCCTGCCGCTTCTCGCCGTTTTCCAGGTCCCACTTCCGGCCGACCTTTACCCGCCCAACAACGGCTTGGACCCCTGGTATCTGGGCGTCATTCCCCTCATGTTCCTGGCGGTCGCCGTCAAAGCCGGGCATAAGCTAAGCAAAAGGGCGTGGATTTTTCCCGTAGCCGCGGCCTACGCGATCATTTTTTACGCCTATCCTTTCAAAGTCTTAACCTCGAGGGTCCCTATATTAGGAAGCATGATAGTCCCCTTCCGCGCCTGGCCGGTGCTTACGATCTTCTTCCTCATCGCCGCCGCCGCCGGCATGGATCACTGGCTGGGCCATGATAAAGAAGCCGACCCCGGGACCGGGAAGACGGGAATATTGCCCCTCGGCGTGAAAGGCGCATGGTTCGCCGCCGCCTTCGCCGCCGCCGTCGGCTTATCTCTGGTCCTTACCCAGCGTGGAATCGTAAGCGGGCTCGTCTTCTGTCTGGCCTTGGCGGGGGCGGCCCTTTATTCCCTCAAGGCTACCACCTCATTGACCCGTTCCCGCAGAGCGGCTTTGATCCTGCTCATCGCCGGCCTGGACCTTTACCTTTCCGCTCTTGCCTGGTCGCCCCGCGCGGACCCCGAGGACCTCGACTTCGACCGCAGGGTCATTCCCTTTCTGGCCGACTCCTCCGGCGAATCGCGCTACGCCGTCGTATCCATTCTGGGCATCATCGATCCCGGCCTTCCCTACCACCTGGGACTGAGAATTAACGCCGATACCATCGACTCCTTTTCAAGGGTCCCGCCACGCGACTCGGCCCTCCGCCTGGCCAGGTTGTACCCTCCCCTTATCAAGCGGGAAAAGGGGAAACTCATAAACTACGACCAGATGGCCCTCCGATCACCCGACAATATCGATCCCAGGGAGCTTTCGCTTTTCAATGCAATGAACGTGAGATGGATCGTCTCCCGCTTTCCCTGGGACCCGGGGCCTCCCTTAAATCTTAAGCCGAGACTTTCCGAGCCGGGCATGCGCGTATACGAGAACCTGGCGGCCGCGCCCAGGGCCTATTTCAGGCGGGCCGGGCGCGTGACGCCGGCCAGGGTCACGCACGACTCCCCCAATTCCGTCTTGATCGAGACGCCGGAAAAGGGAGAAGGTTCTTCCCATGGAAAGGCGGAGTTGAACCTCGCCCAGTCATGGTACCCGGGCTGGAATTTCACCAGCGGCGAAGAAAGGATAATGACGCGCGAGACCGACCTTGGCTTCGTGGCCGCCGACCTCGAGGTCCCGGCCGTCATTCGCGCCTGGTTCGCGCCCGTTAGTTTCAGGACCGGCCTCTGGATCAGCCTCTCCACCATGGCCGCCGGCCTCATCGCGGTCACGCACAAGGCGGCCTCGGTACTCCGCGGGAAGGGGCGAACCCAAGGGCGTTGAACAAACTCTTATTATTTGCTCTTGATATTTGAATATTGCGAGAGCAGAATAATATGAGACGACGCCTGAAAGTTTGGCGTCGGACGATAATTCACGGCGGGCGGGCATTTCGTCCGCTGGTCGCTCTTCTCTTTATGGGAGGTGGAGAAAATGGGCAAGATTGAAAGAGTGGGGGTATTGACGGGCGGGGGAGACTGTCCCGGCCTGAACGCGGTCATCCGCGCCATCGTGGTCCGCGGCCTTCGCAAGTACAACTTCAAGATGATCGGCATACTCAACGGCTGGGCCGGCCTTCTCGATTACGAGTGGAAGTCCCTGGACCGCGACTCGGTCAGCGGCATCGTGCATCGGGGCGGGACCATACTTGGCACCAGCCGGACCAACCCCCTCAAGACCCCGGAGGTCACGGCCCTGACCATCGAGAACTACAAGAAGCTGCGCCTGGACGGGCTCATCGCCATCGGCGGCGACGACACCCTGGGTGCGGCGGCCCGCCTGTGCAACGAGGGCATGAACATCGTGGGCATTCCCAAGACCATCGATAACGACGTGCAGGGCACCGACTACACCTTCGGCTTCGACACGGCGGTCGAGATAGCGACCGAGGCCATCGACCGTCTTCACTCGACGGCCGAGGCCCACCACCGCGTCATCGTGGTCGAGGTAATGGGACGTCACGCGGGCTGGATAGCCACCTACGCCGGAATGGCCGGCGGGGCCGACATGGTCCTCATTCCCGAGCTTCCCTTCGACCTGAACGAGGTCGTGCACGCCATTAACGCCAGGAGGGAGAGGGGCAAGACCTTCTCCATCGTGGTCATAGCCGAGGGGGCCTACCCCCAGGGCAAGAAAGACGAATACTTAAAGAGCGACAAGGTCGACGACTTCGGGAACATTCACCTGGGAGGGGTCGGCCACGTCCTGGCCAAGGACCTGGGCCAGATGACGGGGATGGACGTTCGCACCACCATTCTCGGCCACACTCAAAGGGGAGGAAAACCCACCGCCTGGGACCGGGTGCTGGGGACCAGGTACGGCGTGGTGGCCGTGGACATGGTGGCCCAGGAAAAATGGGGATACATGGCCGCCCTCAAGGGGTTCGAGGTGGTGCCATCCCCCCTCGCCGAGAGCGCCCAGGAAAATAAAACCGTGCCCCTGCACATTTACGACGTGGCGAAAAACTTCTTCGGCTAACAACTCGAACAAAGCTTTATGGCCCGCTCTTCGCCGGGTGAAGAGCGGGCCTTTTTATGAGCCTCTTTCAGGAACCAGACCCGAATGAAAGGAAAACCATGTCCCCGCCAACGATAGAAATCGACAAGGAAAAATGCATCGAGTGCGGCCTGTGCGCCAAAGACTGCGTCAGCGGAGTCATCGCGGCCGAGAATAATACTCCCCGCGTGGCTCATCCCGAGTGGTGCAACCGATGCAGCCATTGCCTTTGCGTCTGCCCGGTCCAGGCCATAAGCCACTCGGGCCTTAAGGCCGCCGGGTCGCGCCCCCTCCAGCGCGAGCGGCTGTCGCCCGAGTCCTACAAGGAGGCGGTCCTGGCGAGAAGGAGCGTAAGATGGTACAAGCCCGAGCCCCTCGGGAAGGAGACGATCGAGGAGGTTCTCGAGGTGGCCTCTTATTCCCCCACGGCCAGCAACGCGTTGGACGTAAGCTACACGGTCATAACCGACCCGAGGCTGATCGGGCAAGCCGGCGAGTCGGTCTTCCGGGTGGGAGAGAAACTAAAGAAACTGGTCGACTCGCCCTGGCTGAAACCGTTTCTGGCGAAGAAGGAAAAGGGCGGAAAACCAGGGACCCTGCAAAGGTACATGGACCGCTTCGATATTTACAAGGAACTGTACGAGGGGGGAAGAGACGTTATCTGCTATAACGCGCCCGCCCTCATTCTCATCCACGGTCCCAAAAAGGGCAGGTTCGCCCGCGACAACTGCGCCATCGCGGCGACCAATATAAGCAACTACGCCGCGTCCATGGGTCTGGGCACGTGCTACATCGGACTGCTGGTTGTGGTAATGGACTGGAGCCGCGGCCTGCGAAGGAAGCTGGGAGCGCCGGAGGACAGAAAGACCTACCTGGCCCTCACCCTCGGACGCCCCTCTTACAAATACGCCAACACTCCCGTCCGTCCCCCGCCTAACGTCAGGTGGGTGGGTTAAAGTAGCAAGGCGAGGAAAAGAGAGAATAAAAAGGATAACCCGGAGGCAAGTTCTCCCGCCGGGTTATCCTGATATTTATCAACTCCCTAGTAAGCCGCGCAGGCGACTCCCGGAAAATTACTCTCCAGGCCCGCTCCTCCCTGGCTCCCGAACACGGCGCTTTGAAACTGTTCCGAGGCCATGTCCGCCGCCAATTGATTGAGCACTTTAATAAGGGCCTTGTTGACCGTAGGATCGAAATCGTACCATCCGCTCCCTTTTCCGATGTACTCCTTTTGCCATAATACGTTCCCATCCGGGCTCGTTACCTTCACGTCCATTTTTATAGTGCCCCAGTTAAACACAAGCGGGAAAAACCAAGTGTAATTATAGAACTTGAACTTCTTCACCTCTACCGAAATCGCCGGGTTGTCAGAGACGGGAGGATTGCCGTCTATGACCTCGGTCTTATAGCCCACGTGCTGGACCGTCTCGTTCACCACCCGCATCAGTTCCTCATCCGGCTGCCCCTCCACCTTGATCTTGGCCACGGGGATGAAGAAAACCGTGAACGTGCCCCAACCGATTCCCTTTTTCATGGTCGGGCATTTCTTGGCCACGGTCAGTTCCCCGTCCGCCTTGGGTACCTGATCGAGGTTTCTCGTCGTCAGCTTGGCCGAGCACGAGGCAATAAATACGGCCAGCGTTATCACCGAAATAACCGTCAAAGCTTTTTTCGTTTTCATCAATCTCACTCCTTTTTCTTTTTCGTTATACTCCAAATAATGACCTCTATATTATGCCTGGCGTCCTGATCCAATGAGTCGATCGAATCCCCGACGCGGGCTGATTTTATTAAAATCTATGGACTGGTATTAAAATATGCGAAATGTTAAAGCGTGGCGCGTTGTCAACGATAGTATTTTCTCCTCCGTCTTTCCCGGGCTGATTATTCGTCTAACACTTTCCTAACATTATACATACTACCCTTTTCAAAGCAAGGGAGGAAAAGAGTTTAAAAGATGAAAAGGCCGGTTTAGAAAAAGTATCTTATCACGGCGAGGACGGCGGCCCCCAAAAAGAACAAAATCATGAGGAGGAAATAAAAATCGAACACGGCCGAGGGAACGAAGGTCGCGGGCCGCGGATTATCCGGGAGGACGTTCCGCTCCCAGAGCCTTGGCTTTGCGTCCTTCCTCGGGGGTATAAAGGCCAGGGCGAAGACCAGGACGATGCCCGCCAATATCAGCGCGCAAACGCCGAGTACTATGAACTCTCTTGTCTTATACCACTCGATTTCCATGGATGGGTCCGGTCCCTCGGGACGGCGGAGTTGTAACTTGAAGGCCCGCCGGCGCCTATTACTCTTCCCGGCCGGCGCCGCTTTTTATCGAGTAGATGGGCATCTCGACGCCTGAAACCTTGATCCGCGTAATGGTGGTCTCGAAGGTCTCGGGATTGGACAGGGCCTCAAAGGCGGCCTTGGTCAGAAGGGTCTCGCCGCGCTCGGCCACGTCCTCCCCCAGCTTGGAGGCGTAGTTCATCTCGTTGCCGTAAACGCCCTCGTGGTCCGAGCGCAGGACCCGCCCGAACCCGATGCCCACGCAAACGCCGAACCTGTCATTACCGCTTACCAGGGGAACGGGGTTGTCCTCGAAATGGCGGTGGACCGCGAAGGCCGCTTCCACCGCGTCGTCCACGTTTTTGAACTCGGCGTAAAAATTGTCCGCGTGGGCCCTCGAGTCGATGGCGCCGTAGCGGCCCGCTATCTCGAAGCAGACCTCACGCAGCCGATAGATGATGGCCAGGAAAAAAGCCGGACCCAGGGCCTTGGTCGAGCGGGTGAAGCCCGTCGAGTCCATGACCAGGGCGGCGCAGGTCTCGCCGAACCTTTTGGTAAGCTCGGCGTCAAGGTCCGTAAAGTCGATATCGTCCTCGATCGACTCCCCAATAAAATTGAATAATTTGTCCGGTCTGTTCATGACAAGTTCCATTCGCGGGCCGGCTTTCGAGCGACGGGCATGTTTCGATTTTAGAAGAGACGCTTGGATTATGCAAATTTTTCCCGGGCCTTCATGAGGCGGGCCTCGTTTCGCGGCGGTTGGCGCCGGCCGCGGCCGGGAAAAATTTTACGATTGACAAAGCCCCGGGGATTGTGAAAGATTATTCGGACAAGGAAGACTCTACCCAAGGAAATGGAGACTAAAATGAAAAGGACCGCTTTTCTCACGCTTGTTTTTTTAACGGCTTTATTTATCGGCTCGGCGGAGGCGTTCGCTTTCGAGTGCTCGGACCCGGTCCAGACGGACTCGGGTCTCATCCGGGGCCTGGAGGAGGCGGGGTCCTCGGCCTGCGTCTGGAAAGGAATACCCTTCGCGGCGGCCCCCGTCGGAGATTTAAGGTGGGCCGCTCCCCATCCCGCGCCGGCCTGGAGCGGCGTGCGCGACGCCGACCACTGGGGAGACAGGTGCATGCAGTCGGGACTCATGGCCATCGAGCGGACGGTGAGCAAGGAGGGCATGTCCGAGGACTGCCTATATCTCAACGTGTGGCGGCCGAAAAAATCGGGCGTGTTCCCGGTCATGGTCTGGGTCCACGGCGGCGGCTATTACGGCGGGGCGGGCACGACTCCCTGGTACTGGGGCGACCGCCTGGCGGAAAAGGGCGACCTGGTGGTGGTCACCACCAACTACCGTCTCAACGTCTTCGGCTTCCTGGCCCATCCGGCCCTGGCCGAGGAGGACCCGAACGACTCGACCGGCGGCTACGCCACTCTCGATCAGGTCGAGGCCCTGAGATGGGTGCATGAGAACATCGCCAACTTCGGGGGGGACCCGAGCAACGTCACCATTTTCGGGGAGTCGGCCGGGGGATGGAGCATCTGCACCCTCCTGGCCACGCCCCTGGCCCGGGACCTCTTCCACCGCGCCATACTCGAAAGCGGCGGATGCGAGCAAAGCCGGGACTTGACCGAGGGCTACGAGACCGCCTATAAAGTGGCCGAGGCCGTGGGCTGCCAACCCAACGACGTCGAGTGCATGAGGGAAGTACCGGCGAAAAAACTCCTCAAAAAATCGGTGGGGGGAATGGGAGACTTCAGCTATATGCCCCATCACGACGGCTACGTGCTCAAGGCCACGCCCCTCCAGATGATCAGGGAGGGCGACTATAACAAGGTCCCCTTCATGGCGGGATCGAACAGGGACGAGTTCGGCAAGGCCATGAAGCTTATCCCCAAATATTATTACGCCAGGCCTAATAAGTACGAGGATAAGCTGATCGAGGAGTTCGGCCTGAGCAAGAAGCTGGCCCGGGAGCTGGTCGAGCTTTATCCCCTCTCCGAGTTCGATAATCGCCCGGTCGAGGCCTACGGCAGGATGTTCGGCGTCGACGCGGCCCTGGCCTGCCCGACCTATCTCGGGCTTTTGGCCGCGTCTGATCAGGACAACAAGACCTTTTACTACAGGTTCGAGTACGACGACTTCCTCTACGGCAAGTACATGGGCGCGGCCCACGCCATGGAGATACCCTTCGTGTTCGGCAACCTCGACCGCGCTCCCGCCGACATGCTCTACAAGGGCGACAACCTCGAGAAGGCAAGCGCCCTGTCCGAGATCATGATGGGCTACTGGATCAACTTCGCCAGGACGGGCGACCCCAACGGGGAAGGGCTTCCCCAGTGGCCCGAGTTCGAGAGCGACGACCAGCGGATCATGATCCTGGACAACGAGGTCTATCCCATCTCCTCGGACATGGCCGAGAGGTGCGAGTTCTGGGACGAAAATAAGGGCGACGTCGAGGACTTGAGGAAGGCCCTCAGGTAGAGGACTTCGCGTCTCCCGCCAGTATCTGGGCCGGGTGCAGGACTTTTACGCGGGACCCTCTCCTCGAGAGGTAGCCCTTGATCTGCATGATGCAGCCGGGATCGAGGACCACCGCGGCGTCGGCGCCCGAGGCCTCGATATTCTCGGCCTTGCGCCGGGCCATGGCCGCGCTCACGGCGTCGAACTTGAGGGAGAAAGTCCCGCCGAACCCGCAGCACCTGTCGGGGTCTTCCATCTCCACCAGCTCGAGACCCTCGACTTTCTCCAGGAGTATTCTCGGCTCGAGGCCCACGCCCAGCTCGCGCTTGAGATGGCAGGATTCGTGAACGGTAACCTTGCCGTGAAAGCTTGCGCCAAAATCGGTCACGCCCGCCACCTTGACCAGGAACTCGGTGAACTCGAAGGTCCGCCGGCCCACCCTTTCGGCCAGGGCCAACTCCGCCGGGTACCCCTCGAAAAGGCGCCCGTAATGGTTGCGGACCATGGAAACGCAGGAGCCGGAAGGCGCCACGATCACCTCACGGCCGGCGAATACGCGAAGGAAGTTACGCGCCACGCGGCGGGCGTCGTCCCAATGCCCGGCGTTATAAGCGGGCTGGCCGCAACAGGTCTGGCCGTCCGGGTAATGCACGCCGAACCCCGCCCGCTCGAGGGTCTCGGCGCAGGCGAGACCTATCTCGGGGAAAAAATTATCCACCAGGCAAGGTATGAAAAGGCAAAGGTCCATGATATGCTCCCATAGCGCGGATTGGCCGGTCGGACCGGGCCGCGGCGAATGAGGATACCACTAAATGAACCCTCTGGACAAGGAACTGAGGCAAAGAGCGGGCGAGGCCTGCGCCGACGGCTCCCTCGAGGAAAAGCTGAAAAAGGTGGCCAGGCGGCACGGCGGGCTCAGGAAGTTCCGCGTGGCCGAGCTTGGCAACTTCGAGGAACTGAGGCTGCGGCTCAACCGGATCAAGGAGGAAGTGCTCTCGGACCACGAGGGCTACCTGGCGCGGCTGATGGAGCGGGTCGAGGAACTGGGCGGCCGGGCTTACATGGCGCGGGACGCCGAGTCGGCGCGGCGGATCATCCGGGACATCGCCCGAAACGGGAACGTGAAGCTCGTCGTCAAGAGCAAGTCCATGACCGGCGAGGAAGTCGGCATAACCGGCGCCCTCGAGCAAGACGGGATCGAGGTCGTGGAAACCGACCTGGGCGAGTACATTATCCAACTGGCGGGGCAAAGACCCTCCCATATAGTGACCCCCGCCATCCACATGTCCAAGACCGACGTGGCCCGCCTCTTCCATGAAAAGTTGGGCATGGAACTAACCGAGGACCCCGAGGAATTGACCATGCGGGCCAGGCGGGTCCTGAGAGAAAAATTCCTCGCCGCCGACATGGGAATAACCGGGGCCAACGCCCTCATCGCCGAGAACGGGGCCCTGGCCCTGGTCGAGAACGAGGGCAACATCAGGCTCACGACGACCCTGCCCCGGATACACGTCGCCCTGGTGGGCATCGAGAAGTTACTTCCCGCCATGGACGACCTGGCCCTCCATCTCAAGCTCTTGCCCCGGTGCGCCACGGGCCAGAAAATGCCCGGCTACGTTTCCGTCATCAGGGGGCCGGCCCGGAACGACGAACCGGACGGCGCGGTCGAGTTCCATCTGGTGCTCCTGGACAACAACCGGTCGTCCCTGGCCCGGGACCCTTTGCTCCGGGAGGCCTTGAAGTGCATCCGCTGCGGAGGCTGTCTTAACGCTTGTCCCGTTTATCAGCACGTGGGCGGACACGCCTACGGCACGGTATATCCGGGTCCGATCGGCTCGGCCATCAGCATGGCCATGCGCGACCCGGGCGCGAGCTTTGCCCTTCCCTTCATGAGCAGCCTGTGCGGGGCCTGCACGGAGGCCTGTCCCGCCGGCATACCTTTGCATCGAATCCTGCTCGAGCTTCGGGAAAGGGTCAACAAGACGGACGACTCGGCTGGAGGATGGGCCGAGAAGGCGGCCTTCCGCCTCTGGAGCGAGGCGTGGAAATCCCCGGCCGGGTACGAGCTGACAAACCGCCTGCTGGCAGCCGCCATAAACGTGTGGGCAAGGGACGACGCCGTCAAGTCTTTGCCTCCACCAGGAGGCGCCTGGACAAGGCAAAGGGATTTTCCGCCGCCCGCGAAAAATACTTTCCATGAAATATGGCGCACAAGACAAAAGAAAAGCCCGGCCCCCGGCTCGGACCCGGCTGAGATTTCTCCACCCCCCATGCCGCCCGAGGGCAAGGGACCGGGGCCCTTCCCCTCTTCCCCCCGGCCCGGAGACCCCGGGAAATTCGCGAGCGAGATGAAGCTGATGAGGGGCGAGACCATCGTGGTGGATGGTCCGGACGAGGCGAGGACGGCGTTGCGGCAAACGCTGGAGCGCTTTGCCGGTTCAGCCATGGTCAAGTGGGACCATCCGGACCTGGATGAGCTTTCGCTTGACCACGTGGCCGCCGAGCTTGGTATTTCCCTGGCGGGCCCGCGAGGAGACAAGAACGATATAATCAAAGCGGCGGCAAAGGCCAGGGCGGGAGTTACCGCCGCGGATTTCGGGCTGGCCGACTCGGCCACGCTGGTCCTTATTACGGGACCGGCCAGGCCCAGGTCTTTCAGCCTTTTGCCCGAGGTCCACGTGGCTCTCCTGAGAAAGGACCTTCTCTTTCGCGACAACGACGACCTGCCGGCGGCGCTCAAGAATTTCGGGGGCAGTAGTCTTAGAGGAGCGACCCTCGTAAGCGCTCCCAGCATGACGGGCGACATCGAGATGACTCCCGTGTTTGGAGTACATGGGCCCCGCGCCCTGATAGTGATTATTTGGTGATGGAAAAAGAACGGTTAAAAAAAATCTCCGCCCTGGCGCTCGCGACCTTGCCCGCCTTGGCCTGCCTGGCCCAGGCCCTTCATTTCTACCTTTTCAATCTTAACGACCTGGGCCTTGGCTTTCCCATTGACGACGCTTACATTTTCAAGCGCTACGCGGAAAACCTGGCCGCGGGCCGCGGCTTCTCCTTCAACCCGGGAGAGACCAGCTTCGGATGTACCAGCCTGGTGTGGCCCTTTTTAATGGCGGCGCTTATTAAGGCACTTCCTTTTCTGGACTACGTCACCATCGCCTTCTGGCTGGGGGCATTGTGTAACGCCCTTACCGCCTCTGGAGCTTTCCTTGTTATTTGGAGGGCCTCGGGCAGGGTCGCTCCGGCGCTTTTCGGCGGCATGGTCATCGCGCTTTGCGTGCCTTTATCCTTTATCCACGCCGTGAGCGGCATGGAGACGCCCTTGACGGCTTTACTCCTGGTCGCCTTTTGCGCGGCCGCGCTGGACGATACGCCTCATCCCGCGGCGGCCGGCGTTATTGCCGGTCTCCTTTATCTGAGCAGGCCGGAGAACCTTTATTTCCCTTTAGGCTTCTTCATCGCCTGGGCCATGGTCCTTCCCTTCAAGGAAAAAAAGCCGGTCCTTCGCGGCATGGCCCTTTTCGCGGCCGCCTGGCTGGCGGTTGTGCTTCCCTCGGCTTTATGGGTCCATGCCCGGACGGGGACTTTTTTGCCGGGTACTTATTTGGGCAAGATCATGGCCAGTTCTCCCGCCCTGCTCGAAAGAGGGCTGGGCGAGAAAATCCTTTTCGGCGTCCTCTCTTTCCTGGACGGTTGGAAAAGGATCGGCTGGCCCCTACACTTCATTTCCTTCGCCCTCATGGCCGGGGCCGCGGCCGAGACGGCCCACGCCATCGCGTCCATTCCGGACCAGGAATTCAAGTATTTCAGCCGACTGAGGAAAATGGCCCTGGCCGGACGCGAGGCCCTGACCAAGGAAGCCTCGGCGGGAAGGCTGATCCTGGCCGGATACATGCTCTTGCCGGGAGTATATGGTTTCCAGTTCCCGGTGCATCCGGCCTTTGGCGGCTATTACAACCGCTATATCGCGCCGCTTTTCGTTGTCTGGGTCATACTGGGGGCCATCGGTATCCAGGGCGGATTGGCCGCCGTCTCCAATCGGCTGGGCTGGAAGGCAAAGCGAGAGCGCCTCGTTTCGATCGCGCTTCTCGTTCTTTCCCTTTGTTACCAGGGCTATCTATTCAACTTCCAGATAAAGGAGACCAAGGCCGTATACGCGGCCGAGGTCAGGCTCAACGCGGGCATAAGGATGGAGGCCGCCAAGTGGATAGCCGACCCGGCGAACGTTCCTCCCGGCGCCAGGGTAATGGTCGGGTACACCGGGCTCGGCGTGGTCGGAGGCGCCTGCGACCGCTACGTCCTGGACCTGGGCGCCCTCATCAACCCGGACATTTTCGAATATTACCGGGACGCTCCCGTCACTCCCGAGGGAAGGTGGAAGGCCGTGCTCGGATACATGAAAGACAAAGGCGTGACCTGGTACGTGACTTTCGCCGCGCCGGCGGGTGGACAGCTTAAAATACTCGATCCCGCGGCCACTCCAGGTTTTATCGAGGCGGCAAGGATAGGAGCGCAAGGCGAGCCGTCCTCCTTCTACGAACAGATTCGGATTTACAGGATAGACTGGGAAAGACACGAAAATGACGAAAGCGGCCGTCCATAAAGATTGACGGCCAAGGCCGGCAGGGTTTAAATTAAAGCGTCGGTTGGCATATGCCGAGAAATTTTTGCGGGAGGTAAGAAAAATGGCACGGGCCGTCACGGTGGACAAACTAAAGGAAATGGTGGGCCAGGAGATAGGTCTCAGCGACTGGCTGCAAATCAATCAGGACCGGATCAACGCCTTCGCCGAGTGCACGGAGGACAGGCAGTGGATTCACGTGGACCAGGAGATGGCCAAGAACGGTCCCTTCGGCACGACCATAGCCCACGGCTACCTTACTCTCAGCATGCTCAGCTACTTCAACTTTCAGAACAACGTGTTCCCCTCCGGCATCAAGATGGCGGTCAATTACGGCCTCAACAAGGTCAGGTTTCTCAATCCCATCCCGGTGGGATCGAAGATCAGGAACCGCGCCGTGCTTAAGGAGGTCACCGACAAGGGCGGCGGAAGGCTGCTCATGATCACGGAGAACACCGTCGAGATCGAGGGGCAGGAAAAGCCCGCCATGGTCGCCGAAAGCCTGGCCATGCTTTTCGTCTGACCCCGCGGGGGCGTGAAAAGGACCGGCGTCCGCCTCCTTTTAGGGCTGGCGTCTTTTCCTTGAAGGGGGCGGAGGCGCAAGATAGCGCCTTTTCCCGGCCTTTGGTATAATTCCGGATATGAAAATAGTGGACAAACTGAGGACGGCCCTGTTCAAGGAAACGGCCGAAAAGGGACCTTCGCCGCCGGACAAGGAATTATGGAGCCCGTCCATGGGCTCGGATTATCGGGAATTCTGGAACGCCATGGCCAAAGACAGGCAAGGGGCGTACCTGGCCGTGGCCGGTGAACCCTTTGGCGAGCCCGCCACGGAGGAAAGCCTGTCCCGTCACGGGGCGGACACGGCCCGGATCATAGGCGACGTGCTCGAGATAGGCCCGGAGGACGGGGTGCTGGAGGTCGGCGTGGGAGTTGGACGCCTGGCCGAGCACCTTGCCCCCCGCTGCGGGTCCTTCACGGGCATGGACGTCTCGGACAACATGATCAAGGTGGCGAGGGAAAGGCTTTCCGGGATGGCCAACGTCGAGCTTCGGGCCCACGGCCAAAGCGATCTTTCTCCCTTCCCGGACGGGAGCTTCGACAAGGTCTACTTCCAGGTGGTCCTCATCCACCTGGACCGGGAGGACGCCTATCATTACATGAGGGAAACTCTAAGGGTCCTGAGGCCGGGCGGAAGGGCCTGGTTCCAGTTCTACAACCTGCTTCATGACGGCGGCTTCAAGGAGTTCGAGTTCGCCGTCAATTACATGGTCGAGAAGGGAGGCAAGACGAGGGGCCGGGTCCACTGCTACACGGCCTCCGAGGTCCGCCGCCTGGTGGAGAAGGCCGGTTTCCGGATCGACGAGCAAAGGTCTCGCCTGGCCGAGGCCAAGCAGGACTTCGGCTACCGGATTCCCGACCTGGACTGGGAATTTTACCTTATCGCCGTGGGAGAGAAGCCCGCCAATGGCTGATCCCCGCGCGAGCGTGGTCATTCCCACTCTGAACGGAGGAGCCCGGTTCAAGGAATGCATCGAGGCCGTTTGCTCGCAGGAGCTGGAGGGCGGCTTCGAGGTGGTGACGGTGGACTCGGGCTCGAGCGACGGCACGGACGAGGTGGCCCGGAAGCATGGCCGCCTCATCCGGATAAAGAAGTCCGAGTTCAACCACGGACTTACTCGCAACCTGGGTATTTCCCGGACCTCGGGCCGCTCGGTGGCCCTTATCGTGCAGGACGCCGTGCCCATGGGACGTGACTGGCTTTCGCGGCTGGTCGAGGCGGCCGAGACGGAGGGGGTGGCCGGGGCCTATAGCCGCCAGGTCCCTCGTCCTGACTGCCCTCCCTTTATCAAGGCGCGGCTGGACAGATGGAGCGCCTCTCGAGCCGACCGCGAGATCAAGTCCTTGAAGGGGGAGGACGAGCTTATGTCCCTTCCCATGCTCGAGCGGATAAGGCGGCTCAGCTTCGACAACGTCAGCTCATGCCTCAGGCGCGAGGCCTGGGAGCGTTTCCCCTTTGCCGAGCGCCGCTTCGGGGAGGACGCCGCCTGGTCGAGGGAAGTGCAACTGGCGGGATGGTCCGTGGTCTACGAGCCGGCCTCGGTGGTCGAGCACAGCCACGCCAACTCGATGTGGTACGAGTTCAAGCGCGTGTATCTCGACCATCGCAACTGGCGGGAGGTGGCGGGAGGCGCGCTGTTCAACAACCTCGTGGAAGTTTTCCAGGCCTCGATCAACGGCGTGCCCGACAGGTGGGCGGAGTTGGAGGAGCGGGGCGTGACGGGGCTCGAGGCCTGGTACTGGCGGGCTTACGCCCTGCCCTATTGCGCCAGCCAGAACCTGGCCCAATACCTGGGTAGCAGGTCTTACAAGGCGGTCATGAAACTGGGATGGTATCGGCGGATCGACGATTTCATAGCCAAGGGGGTTTAGTCACGCGTATCGTCTACGTTAGCCAGGGATACCCGCCCGAGAGGGTGGGCGGCGTCGAGGTATATTTGAAGGGCCTGGCCCGCGAGATGTCCGGCGGCCACGAGGTCTTCGTCTTCAGCCGGGGCCTGCAGGATAACGTTAAGACGGGCCATACCTACGTCGAGATGGACGGCCCGGTCGAGGTCACCCGCGTGGACGTCAACTTAAGGCGCCTCGGCGAGTTCCGGGAGATTTACTCGAGGCCCTGCATCGAGGAGTTGTTCGCCAATTACCTGGATCAGGTCCGGCCCGACCTCGTTCATTTCCAGCATTTCGGCGGCCTTAGTCTTGGCATGATCGACGTGGCCCGGGAAGCGGGCGCTCCGGTCGTGGTCACTCTCTCCGACCACCAGCCCTATTGCCCGAGGGGCCAGCGGATCAGGAACGATAAAAGGGTCTGCACGGCCATCAACCTGGACGAGTGCCTCGAGTGTCTCAAGCCCCAGACCGTGGGCCTCGAGGGCAGGGCGGCCAAGCTGGCGGCCTATCTTTTGGGGAAGAGCAAGGGCCTGGATCTCCTGCGGACCATGCATGATGACGTGGCCGAGAGTTTTGCCAAGGTCTCGACCTTTATCATGCCCTCCGAGTTTCACCGGGCCCGGATGATCGAGGCGGGCACGCCGGCCTACTCGAGCGTGGTCATGCCCTACGGGCTGGACCTTTCCATGCTCGACGGGGTCCCTCGCCGTCCCGCGGGGGAGCCGGTCAAGCGCTTCGGATACCTGGGTACCCTCATCCCCAGCAAGGGCGTGGAGGACGTCATTATGGCCTTCAAGCGCATGAAGGTCACGGGTTGCTCCCTCCACGTTTACGGCGAGGCCGTTCCATATCACGGAGTAACCGACTACGACAAGCGCCTGGTCGAGATGGCCCGGAGCGCGGACGTGAGTTTTTACGGCCCCTACCAGCCCGATGACCTGCCCCGGGTCTTGTCTCGCATCGACGCGGTGGTCATGCCCAGCAGGTGGTACGAGTCCTACGGGATCACGATCAGGGAGGCCTTCCGGGCGGGCCGTCCCACCATCGTTTCCGACGTGGGGGCCTTTTCCGAGGCGGTCGATCATGAGGTCAACGGTCTCAAGTATCCGCCGGGGGACGTCATCGGGCTGGCCGCCGCCATGGACGCCATGGCCTCGGACGCGGACATGGCTCAAAGGATGGCCGAGGCGGGCGGTCCCGTCACGAGCGTGTCCGACCACGCGGCCGGCCTGATCGCCGTTTACAACAAGGCCATCGAGGACTCTTGATGCGCCTTCTTTTAATCCAGCCGGACTACGCGAGAAAACGCGAAAACGGCGGCCCACCGGCCGGTCTCATGCCGGCCAGGTCTCTTGTCCAGTTGGCCCTTCTGCTCGAGGGCATGGGCCATGAGACGCGGGTGCTCGATCCTTTCTCGGCCGCGAGCGCGGCGAAAGGGGAAGAAGAGGTGGACGTGGGCGCCGCCGCTCTCGCCGCCTCGAGGGAAAAAGGATTCGACGCGGCCGGCGTGGCCGTCTACACGGCCACTCGCAAGGAGGCCCGTCTCGCGGCCGGTCTCCTTAAAAAGGGTTCCAGGACCATGCCGGTGATGGCGGGCGGGCCTCACGTCTCGAGGCTGCCCAAAAGCTTGATGGGCGGGTGGCCGGAGATCGACTACGCCCTTCTCGGGGCGGCGGAGGAATCTCTTCCGGCCCTCGTCGAGGCCCTGGATAAAGGCTCGTCCGCTTTCAGGATAAACAACCTGGCCTTCAGGGCGGGGCCAAAAACCGTCCGGGTCAACGGCAAGGCGTCGTACAAGGCGGACCTCTCGGCCCTGCCCCCCACGCGCTACGACAAATACCTGGAGGCGCTACCCGAGCCCAGGATACCTCGGGCCTACGTTATGACCGCGAGGGGATGCTCGTTCTGGTGCAACTTCTGCTCGAGCCTTTGGAAGAAGGTCATCCTGGCGGAACCGAAACGGGTGGCGGACGAAATCGAGCACCTGGCACGGGACTGCGGGACCGAGCGCGTCATCATTTATGACGACTGCTTCGGCATGAACGCGGACCACGCGGCCTCGGTGCTGGACGCCCTGATCGAGAAAAAGGTCGAGGTCGAGCTCGAGGCCGTGACCCGGTTCGACGTGGTAACCGACGTTTGGCTGGACAAGTTCGTCCAGGCCGGCGGCGTCCACTTGTTCGCCGGCATCGAGACGGGGTCGAAAAAGCTCAGACGGCGCATGAACAAGCACATGGCCGACGGCGACCTTTGCGCGGGGGCCGAGGCCATCCGCAAAAGGGGGATCAAGCTGGGGGTATACCTTATGTTCGGCTTCCCCTACGAGGAGGACAGGGACGTTTCGGAGACGGTCCGGCTCGTCAGGAAGCTCGATCCCGAGCAGGTGATGAGCTCGGTCTTCGACGTGAAGCCCGGCGACATGCTCTCCGAGTTCTCGATGAGCGCCGAGGTCATCGAGCCCGACGACTGGCTGAGCGAGGAAAGAAGGCTGATAAACGAGATGGATGAGGAGACCCTGCTGATGAACGCGGCCAGGGCTACGGCCTTCGACCGGGCTTTCACCAAAAGCCGGATCATGCCGGAGCACGACTCGGCCGACTTTATCGTCGGGGCGAGCCGGGAAATAATCGAGCCGCTCATCGAGCGGGAGACGAAGAGGTGGTTGGGAAATGCCGGGAAGTGAAAAAGGTTTCGTGCAGGTTTACACGGGAGACGGCAAGGGCAAGACCACGGCGGCGTTGGGTCTTTGTTTCAGGGCCGCCGGCCACGGGATGAAGAGCCATATCATCCAGTTCATGAAGGGCCAGATAGACTACGGAGAGCTAAAGGCCGTGAAGATGACGGGCGGACTGGTTACCATAACCCAGGGGGGTCGGGACTGCTTCGTCAGCCGCGAGTGCCCGGCCCGGGAGGACGTGGACCTGGCGGGGGAGGCCCTGGCCAAGGCCTCGGATTTGGTTGCCAAAGGAGAGGTCGATATAGTGGTGCTAGACGAGGTCAACGTGGCCCTTGACTTCAAGCTGATCGAGGTAGGGGACGTCCTGAGAATAATGGACTCGAAACCAGCCAACATGGAGCTTATTCTGACCGGACGCTCGGCCCCCGCCGAGATCGTGGAGAGGGCGGACCTAGTCACGGAGATGCGCGAGGTCAAGCATTACTGGACCAAGGGAGTGACCGCCAGAAAGGGCGTGGAAAAATAATCGGCCAGGCTGAAACCGATCCCGGGTCGCCCGGCATCTAAAGATGGGAATTATTCGCGCGGGAGGGAAGATCATGGCGGAAGAAAAGGTCCTTTACAAGGGCGGCATGTGGAAATTCGAGGGCGCGGCCCTGGTTTACGAGACCCCCATGGTGGCGGCCCTGGTGGCCCTGGCGGCGGCCGCTTTTATCTGGTTTCGATACTTCTATCTGCCTTTCCATGAAATCCCGGCCGACTTCAACGTTTACGTCTGGGCCGTCCTTAGCGCGGCCTGGCTTTTCTATCTTTTTTACAGCCTCAGCTATTACCCGAGAAAGGTTACCGTTTTTCCAGACGGCCTCAGGTTCGACATGCTCTTCAGCCATCGCGTCGTCAAGTCCGATAAAATCGAGTACATGCGGGCGATCGACGAGAAGCGGGCCGCCTCGACCTTGTTCAATCCTTATTACCGCAGCTTGACTCCATCTCTAGGGGGGGCCGTGCTTATAAAGTTTAAATCAGGCCGTCCGTGGGTTTTCAGTCCCGAGGACCCGGAGGCTTTTCTCGCGGCGGCTTCCACCTTCGCTGAAATCCTTCCCCCCGCCGTCTCCGAGGATGCCAGGCCCGAGCCCGGCGGCGAGTCGGCGGACTGAAAACACGGTCTTTGCCGGGCCTTCGGTGCTATCATGTAAAGGCAGTGGCGAATTCGGGTTGTCAACCGTCGAATAATGCGATTTAATTAACGGGAAGTGCAGATATCTCATCCGGGGACCGCGTCAATTTAAATTGCCGAAAGGTGGTACCTATTAATGAGTAAGGAAAAGTCGGAAACCGGCTCCAAGGCAAAGTGGGAGGATGACGTATTAACTCCCTTCCTTAACAAGAGCCCCGAGCGCAAAAAGCGCTTTCAAACCGTAAGCGGCAGGGAGATCGAGCGCCTGGCCTCGGCCGAGGACTTAAACGGTTTCGATCCTGAAAAGGAACTCGCCTTCCCCGGCGTCTACCCCTACACCCGAGGCGTTTACCCCTCCATGTACAGGGGACGGCTCTGGACCATGAGACAGTTCGCCGGGTTCGGCACGGCCAAGGAAAGCAACGAGCGCTTCCATTACCTGATGAAGCAGGGCGTGACCGGCCTGTCGGTGGCTTTCCATATGCCCACCATAATGGGACGGGACTCGGACCATCCCCGCTCTCTGGGTGAAGTGGGCAAGGTGGGAGTGGCCATCGACACCCTGTCGGACATGGAGACCCTGTTCGACGGCATCCCCCTTGACAAGGTCACCACCTCGATGACCATCAACGCCCCGGCCTCGATCCTCCTGTCCATGTACATCGCCGTGGCCGAGAAGCAGGGCGTGCCCACCGACAAGATCGGGGGCACCATCCAGAACGACATCCTCAAGGAATACATCGCCCAGAAGTCATGGATTTTCCCGCCCCGGCCCTCGCTCCGGATCATCACCGACGTGCTCTCCTATTGCGCCGGGCGCGTGCCCAAGTGGAACACCATCTCCATCTCCGGATACCACATCAGGGAGGCGGGAAGCACGGCCGTGCAGGAGCTGGCCTTTACCATCGCCGACGGCATCGGCTACGTCCAGGCCGGCGTCGAGGCGGGCATGGACGTGGACGACTTCGCGCCCCGGCTGTCGTTCTTCTTCAACGCCCACAACGACTTCTTCGAGGAGGTGGCCAAGTACCGGGCCGCCCGCCGCATGTGGGCCCGGATCATGAGGGAACGTTTCAAGGCGAAGAAGCCCTCGAGCTGGAAGCTTCGTTTCCACACCCAGACGGCGGGATGTTCCCTTACCGCCCAGCAGGCGCAGAACAACATTATAAGGACCACCATCCAGGCCCTGGCGGCGGTGATGGGCGGCACTCAAAGCCTTCACACGAACTCGATGGACGAGACCCTTTCCCTTCCCACGGAGGAGGCCGTGACCATCGCCCTTCGCACGCAGCAGATCATAGCCGAGGAATCGGGCGTGGCCGACGCCATCGACCCTCTCGGCGGCAGCTACTTCGTCGAGAAGCTGACGAGCGATATGGAGGCCGAGGCCATGGAGTACATCGACCGCATCGACGAGATGGGCGGCATCGTCTCGGCCATCGAGAAGAGCTTTCCCCAGCGGGAGATCAACGACGCGGCTTACCGCTACCAGTGCGAGGTGGACGGCCACGAGCAAATTATCGTGGGCCTTAACAAGTACGACACCGAGGACTATCCACCCATTCCCACCTTGAAAATTGGGCCCGAGGTCGAAAAGGAACAGGTGGCGAGCCTGAAAAAGGTCAAGGCCGAACGCGACAAGGCCAAATGGGCCGAGAGCCTGGAAAATCTCGAGAAAGCCTCCCTCGGGAAGGACAACCTGGTACCCTTTGTCCTCGAGGCCGTAAAGGCCTACGCCTCGGTCGGAGAGATTTGCGACGTCTGGAGAAAAACCTTCGGCGAGTACAAGGCCCCCGCGGATTTTTAGACTGTATCAGGCGGGCCGGATTATTCGATTTGGCCAAAACCGCGGGCGTCCCGCGGCGCGGGATGGGTCGAGAAGCGCGGCTGTCGGTAGGACGGAGCGGTAGCAGGCTGAGTATTGCTATTTTCTAAATCAAGCGAGGATTGTTGTTTTCAGTTACGCCACTTGCAAAAGGGCCTTTCAATGCGATTGGCGTCAGAAGCTTCCAGCCGGCACAAAATGGGGAAAACATGAAAAGATTTATGCTCGCTATTCTAATATCGAGTCTTGCGATATTGCCATCGTGCAAGGATTTTGAGGGAGGAACTTCGAAATCGATGCAGGAGGATTTTGATAAGATCAGGCTTGATCATGTATTAATCATTGACGCCCTGGTCAAGGAATATAAAGCTAAGACTGGTAAGTACCCTTTTGAAGGTAAATACGAACAACTGCCCGTTGCCGTTGTTATAGAGTCTGAAGCCCAAAAGGAATCCCACAAAGGGAATGTGCCTCTTTTTATTGATTTGAGTACAAGAGCGGTTGATGGAGATATTCCACCTCAACCCAAACGAATCGAAACGATCACAATCCAGGAGCTTAATGAGGAATTATCAAGTGGTCTTCAGAAAGATGTAACATTACCCGTAGACCCCCAGAAAGTGCCCGTTAACAAACCCTCCGTTTACGTGTACACCTTTTATTTAGGCGTATATGACATTACGGCCTTCTTACATAACGAGTTCGCATTTGCGCGCCCATTGAACGAGTTCAACAACAAGATCACGGTTGGAAACCGCTCTCATCCCGAATCCGGCATTTGGACGGCGGAGGATTTAATCGCGCTTGAAGAGTTCAGGACCTTTTTTCAAGCTCCGTTTAATAAGCCCGGATACGTTATCAAGACGGCAATTGAATGATTCGGCGGGTGACCCGTCCGTTTTCGAAGAAACCGCGCGGGTCCCGCGTAGCGGGATGGGTACAGCGCCACGCGAATCGACGAGTCGAATTCGAGGCCAAGAATTTTCCTTCCGCCACGCCTTATGCTAATTTGTATCTTGCAACCTCGACCCCGATACAATCATGCGGATCGAGACGAAAAGACTGATTCTTCGCGAGTACGTGGAGAGCGACTGGGAGGCCGTTCATCTTTACGCGCCCATACCAGGCTTTTCCAGGTTCGAGGAATGGGGACCCAACTCGGTCCAGGACACGAAGGATTTCATCGCCCGGGCCATGGAAAACAACGGCCGCGCTCCCCGTCTGCAATACGAATTGGCGGTGATCCTGCAAGGCGACGGCCGGCTTATCGGCGGCGTCGCCGCCCACGCAATATTGAAGACAATATCGCGATGGGCCACCCCGCGTACGGGCCGAGGGGAAAAAAACATCACGCCGCCCCGGCCTCCCGGAAAATTATCTACTTCAGCTTACCAGGATAGCCAGGGCGCCGTGGACGACGGCCCCTATTACGAGGGCTATGCCGGTGGATTTATGGACCTTGATGGGGACCTTGATCCAGTGCATGCCGCTCGATAGCTGGAACAGGGCCAGGAGGAGGTTGATGATCCCCAGGATGAGTATGATGGACACGCCGGCGATTGACATCACGAGCCTGCCTGGTCCAACTCGACCGTCGCCTTGGCCGGGCCCTCGCTCCCGTGCACGTTGCAGTTGCCCTCCGCCTCGAGTTCGAGTTTTTCCTCGACTTTCAGCTTGTACTCGAGGGTGAACTTTTCATCCTCAGGGCGCGACGTGGACGAGTACTCCCATTTCTTGACCTCTTTGCCGTTAACCTTGAGGACCACCCAGTTGGTGTGATGGAGCATGCCGTTACCGTGGTGCGAGACGTTGATCCTGACCGTGATCTCCTCTCCCGCCTTGGCCTTTTTGGGGGCCTCGATCTCGACCTTGGTCTTGTCCGCCCGGGCCGCGGGGGCCAGCGCCAGTAAAACGATCAAAACGGCCGAATAATAAAAAGGTCTTCTCATGTTCTTTTCTCCCTTCAAGCCGGCCCGCGGGCCGGTCCCGGCCGGTAAGCGGCCCTGGTTTGTTTTTTCTCTTGGCGAATAATAATGAAGATAACGTGCATTTCCTTTTTTGCGAGTCAGCGGTCACGGCGAAATTACTCGACCGGGTTGTTATTTATCTCGCTCGGCTTAAAGATGGCAGGCGAAGGAATGATCGCCCGATCCGACCTCGTGGACTTTGCCTTCCCCGCCCGGCATTATCACCTTAGCCGAGGCGTTGGCGGGTATGGTCGCGTCGAGCTTGAAAAGTCCCTCCTCCACTCTCCAGTGGACCGATATGCGGCCCCTGATCGAGTCGTAATGGGCCCTGACCCAGGTCAGGTCTCCACCGGGACGGGGCTGAATCAGAATCTTTTTGTAGGCCGGTCCGTCAGTATCGATTCCAGCCATGGAGCCCAGCATCCACTCCCCCACCGAGCCATAGGCGTAATGGTTGAAGGAGTTCATGGACACGGGCCCGAAGCCTTTCTCGATGGTGTAGCTGTTCCAGCGCTCCCATACGGTGGTGGCCCCCTGGTCGATGGAATAGCCCCATGACGGGTAGCGCCGGTTGGTAAGAAGCTGGTATGCCAGGTCCGTTCGCCCCATTTCGGTCAGCACGGGGAGGAGCATCTTGAGCCCGAGAAAGCCGGTGGACAAAAGGCCGCCATTTTCCTCGATTTTATCGGCCAGCCGTTTTTCCGCCAGAGGCCTTATTTCATCGGGCAGGAGATCGAAGCCCAGGGCCAGAAGATACGCGGTCTGGGAGTCGCCTTGTACCTTTCCGCCCGCGTCCACGAAGGTCCTGGCAAACGCGGCGGCTATGTCCTCGAACCTTTTTACGTACACAGCCTCGTCCTCGGGCTTGTCCAGGGCCTTGGCTATCCGGGCCATGAGAGTGCAGTCATAGGCGTGATAGGCGGTGGCCACCACCCTCAGGGGAGTGGGATCGTCGATGTTCAGCCAGTCGCCGTATATCCCCAGGGGCGGGCTGATATTGTTTTTGCTCCGGCGCTTCATGAACTCCATGAAGTCGGCCATGGCCGTGTAATTTTTTTCCAGGACGCGAAGGTCGCCGTAAACGAGGTACATGTTGTAAGGGCATATAACGCCGGCGTCTCCCCACCCGGCCGCGGCCCCGGGCAGGACGTTGGGGGCCACGTCGGGGAAACGGCCCTTTTCATCCTGGCCATCCGAAAGGTCCACCAGCCACTTGGTGAAGAAGGGGGCCACGTCCATGTTGTAGGTGGCCGTTCGCATGAAGACCTGGGCGTCTCCGGTCCAGCCCAGTCTCTCGTCGCGCTGGGGGCAGTCCGTGGGGACCTCGAAGTAATTCGAGCGCTGGCCCCAGGTGATGTTCGAGTAAAGCTTGTTGACCAGTGGGTTGGACGTCTCGAGACTCCCCGCGATCGCGAGGTCGGAGTGGGCCACCACGCCGGTTATGGCGTCCAGGCCCGGCTCGCCGGGGTATCCTTCCAACTCGACGTACTGGAATCCGTGATAAGTGAAGCGAGGCTCCCAAATCTCCTCCTGGCCTCCCTTCAGAACGTAAACGTCGGTGGCCCGCGCCGTGCGCAGGTTGGCCGTGTAAACGGTCCCGTCCTCGTTTCGCATCTCGCCGAAGCGCATGACCACCTTGTCTCCCGCGGACCCGGTTACCTTAAGGCGCGCCCATCCCGCGAAGTTCTGGCCCATGTCGAACACGAACAACCCGGGCCGGGGTTCGGTCACGGAGATGGGACATATCTCCATGGTCCTTCTTACCGGAACGCCCGGGTATGACTCGACCTTAATCCCGACCCGGGAGGTTACTTCCACACCCTCCCAGTCATGGTCGTCGTAGCCGACCATGTCCCAGCCGGGGGTCTCCCGCCGCGCGTCATAGTGCTCGCCGTACTGGACGTCCGCCTCGAGGATGGGACCGCGGGAAGCGCGCCACGACTCGTCGGTGACGATAACATCCGCCGATCCATCCTCGTATTCCAGCGTCAGCCGGGCGTAAAAGCGCGTCTTGTCGCCGTAATATCTCTGGCCCTTGAGGCCGATGTTTCCCGCGTACCAGCCGTCGGAGAGGATGGCGCCGACGGCGTTGGGCCCGTCCTCATCGATCAGGTCCGTAACGTCGTAGGTCTGGTAATAGACGCGCTCTTTATAGTCGCTCCAACCGGGCGTGAAGTAATCGTCGCCCACTTTCCTCCCGTTAAGATGAAGTTCATAAACGCCCAGGGCCGTCGCGTGTATGAAGGCGTTTTTCAGCCCGCCTCGCGCGTTGAATTCCTTTCTCAGGAAGGGAGGAGGAAGATAGGTCTTTACCGCGCCCGGTAAGAACAGTTTTTGCATCCCCTTCGGTCCGGGCGTCTTGATTTTCAGGTCCCAGGCCAGGGGCGGGGGGATATGAAAGTAAAGGTCTCTGATCTCAAGGACCGGCGCGTCCTTTCCAATCCATTTAGCGTCCCACTCCCGGCCCATCATGCCCATGCTCCAGATGGCCGGTTCGCTCCAGCCCGAGGCGGAGCCGCTTTTGTCCCAGACCATGACCTTCCAATAGCATCTCTCGCCCGCGCCGAGAGGCTTGCCCTCATAGGGGACCTGGATGGTCTCGTCGCTCTCGACCCTGCCCGTGTCCCAAAGGTCGCCAGAGTCGCGGTCCAGGTCCTCCCGGCTCGAGGCCGTAAGGATACGATACGCGCTCTGGTACTGGCCCGGCTGGTCCGAGGTCACTATCCAGTCAAGACGCGGAGTCGGCTCGTCAACGCCAAGGGGATTCACCCGGTACTCACAGCGGAGCCGCTCGGGAGAAAGTCCTCCCGCCATGGAGATAGCGGGCAGCACGAGCAGCATGGTTAGAATCATAAGCCTTGAGATATGCCGGTTCATTGTCTTGTTTCTCCTATTCATCAAAGCCCGCCGGATTCATGAAGCACGATCGGCCGGCCGGCGATCATTCTATCTCGTAAAGGACTATGAAGACAATTATATTGAAAAGACAAGTGATCGAAAAACGTAAATGGCGCGCCCGGCAGGATTCGAACCTGCGACCTGCGGATTAGAAGTCCGCTGCTCTATCCAGCTGAGCTACGGGCGCTTGGGGAGGCGGTCGAGCCGGACCGTTTAAGAGATCAGGAATAACGATAATATCACGGAGGCGCCTTACAAACAATCTTTCTCGACGGAGGCAAGGGCGCGGATGCCAGGGATGGGCGGCCAATTACTCCCTTAAATTTTGGGTTCGGCGGGGTCTTGGAGGGCCTCGCGGTCATGAGAGGTCCACCAGTTCGGAAATCCTTTGGATTCTTCCGTCCACGAACGCGTCGTCCTCGATAATCAGTTCGATGGCGGAGTTGGGGCAGGCTTCCACGCACCTGCCGCAGCCCCGACATTGCTCGCTTATATGAGCCTTGCCGTCCTTGAGGCTGATGGCCTCCACGAAGCAGGAGTCGATACAATCCCCGCAGCCTATGCATTCCCCTCCCACCTCGAGGCGGACGCCGGGGAGCCTGGTGACCTTGGAGCTTATTTCGGGGGCCAGGTGGGGTATGGCCCTCCACAGGCAGCAGCAGGGGCAGCAGCTGCATATGGTGAGAAGACGCTCCTTGGGCCCTATGCCCAGCCAGACCGTATCGAGCTTGTTGCGGCCGATCACGTTGACCAGTCCCGCTTCCCGGCATTTTTCGGCGTGGCGGTGGGCCTCTTCCCTGGTGACTGGTCTTCCCAGCTTGGGGTTGATCCTGGAGGCGGCCGAGCCCAGGAAGAGGCACCCGAGGTCGATGGGATAATCCTTACAGTGGGAGGCGTCGCGGCAGATGCATTTATCCATAATCCAGTGGCAGCGGGCCTGATCGATAAAATGATGCACGATCCTTGAAGGTAGGACTATCTCCTCGATACCCTCCACCTCGCGGTCCACCTTAATCACCGCGTCCCGGGGCAGATAGGTCATGTCGTCGCCGTCGAACAGGGCCTTCTCCGCGATCTTTCCCATCACCGGAAATCCGGTGGTTTTCGCGATGGGAATGAGAAGATGAAAAGTCCTCTTAATCAGCTCGACCAGTAACGTCGGCATGGCCATGATTATTTCTCCGTTTGTCCCGATGGCTACTCGTCAACCCTTTTCCAGGACGGGTCCCGGCCCTGGCAGGTCTTAAGCTCATCCAGGTAGATGAGCCGGTAGACCCGGCGGAATTCCTTGCATACGCCGCAGGCCTGGCAGGCGAATTGTTCCTTGTTCTTCTCCATTTCCTTTTTTTCCCACTCCTCGATCCATTTGGTGAACTCAGGTCCCGGCTTTACCTCGGGTTTCGAGGTTTCCTTGAGAAACGTGGGCCCCGGGGGCGCGGGTTTTCCCTCCTCGGCCGTGACCACCTTGGGCTTTAACGGCTCGGGTCCCGGCATGGCCTTATTGGCCGCGTTCTCGCATTGTCCCACCACCGTGCTCTTTCCGATCCACACGGTGGGCCGGTTCGGGTCGGCGGAGGCCGGGTCCTCCGGCAGGGCCTTGCACTGGTTGGAGGCGCAGGTCAGGGTCTTGCCTGGGGGGACCGTTTCGTGTAGACACTTCAGCTCGCAGGACTCCTCGTCGGGATTGGCCATGTGCAGGCCCTTGAAGTTGTCCCGCCTGTAGAGCTTGCTCATGGGCCTGGTCTGGCAGCAAACGTACCAGAAGCAGTCATCGTCCGACTCGCAGTAAAGAGGGTCGCTCACGGTCTCGCGGCCAAAGTCCGGCTGAAGGTGAGGGCACTGGTTGTGATGGGGGCACTCGGATTTTGCGGCCGTCTCTTGAGGTTTCCCCTGAGAGCAGTTTTTACATCCGCCCTTATGTGGGCATTCATGGCCGCCTTGGGCCCGCGCCGCGCCATGTCCGCCGGAGTGAGGGCAGCCCTCATCAGCGCTGGAAGTCGTCGCCGATCCGGCGGGATCGGCCGGCTTGTCGGCGGGGATTTCCTTGCCCGGTTTGAAGTCGGGGTCGGCCTCATAAACCTTGCCTTTGTCGTCCACCAGGTACCGGGCGAAGACTTCCTTGTTTATACAACCCGCCGGGCAATCGCCCCAGCCGCGCCAGTAAGAGATGCGCCATTCCTTTTTGTCCCGGTCGTAGTCGCAGTTGACGCCGGACTTGGCCCCGATAGTGGGGGACTCGAGGCAGGCCGGAAAAACCCTCTTGACCACTTCCTTGTTGGCCTCCTCGGCCAAGGCGGTAAGCGCGAACGCGAAAGCAATGGACAGAGCCAGGCCGAGAGCCGCGGCAAATTTCTTCATATTACTTTCCTCCCGAGAAACGATCTTATTACGATGATGATAGCGCAAAGATCGGAGGTTGTAACCAATACCCCGACCGTCTTCCAACATCCGCCTGCTTATTTGGCCCGCCATGGCTTTCCGTCATTACGGAGCGATGAGAAATTACAAGCGGGCGGTCCGCGTGCTTACCCATGACCCGACAAAAAAGGGCGGTCAGAGCACTGGAGGTTTTTGCTTGCTGGCTTAAGGTTTAGCCCATTTTACGCGAAAAGGGCGCGGCTTGCCGCGCCCTTGGAACCAGGTTGAATGACTTCAGCCCTTTTCCTCGGCGGAACTCTCGGTAGCGTCAAGCTGTTTGGTAAAGTGCTTGTAAAGCATCCACGTCACCCAGAAGCTGAAGAGAAAGATTATGCCGGGGACGACGATGCCGATAATTGGCGTACCCTGGTCCGGGCTTTCAGTTTTGGCTATTGCGATTTTTTCAGGGGCGGCCACTTTCTCCACCGCCGCCGTTTCCTTGACCGGCTGAGTCTCGGGCGCTTTCATAAGGCTCAGGGCCAGGACCACGGCTATTCCCACGGCAAGCACAATGCCGCCTATTATGGCCAGGGCGCCGGTGGTGAATATTCTTTCGGCCTTGACGATCCTTTTCCTGTAATTGTAATAAGCCAGAAGCAGTCCAAGGGAGCTGACTCCGTAGGCCATGGCCATGCCGATTATTTTTCCTAAAGATTCATCCATAACGTCACTCCCACTTGGTGGTCTTGTCGACCCTGTCCAGGTAGCCCTTCTGTTTCAACTCGAACTCGAGCGACATGGCCTTCAGCTTGGGATCGATCACCTTGTACATAAGCCAGATAGCAACAAGGCCGAACACCAGGGCTACGAAGCCCCACCATTTAAGCAGCAACGCGCCCGCCAAGCCCACGGCGACAAGGATATAGGACAAGGCCGAGAAGACCGAGGCCGCCACGTCGTGTATGGTCCACTCATCGGACTCCTCGGGGGTCCAGTCCTGGGCGAAGAGCGACTTGGCATGGGCGCTTTTCGCCTCGGTAATAAGGCCGCGCTTAATGGCCTCGGCCCGAACCGGGCCCCAGAAGCCGACCGGACGCGCCTGGACATAGTATTGGACAAGGTGCTCCATGTCGTCGGGTTTGGTCAGGAACATGACCGGGATATAGACCAGGCCGACCAGCACGGCCAAAAGCCAGAAGCTGGCCCAGTCGGGAAGCTGGGGAAGCACCCCCAGGGCCGGAAGCACGAAGACCACCAGCCAACTCATGAGAAGGTTGGCTATCCAACTGGACAGGTATCCCCAGGAGTTGAACCTCCACCAGATCACCTGGAGGATGGAGGGTATCCAGATGCCCGCCGCCTGGAGCCACAGGGCAAAGATAAGCCAGGCGGTTATATTCTCCATGGAAAGCCCGAGTATGAAGCTGCCAATAAGAAGGATAAACGTGTTAACCCGTCCGGCCCATACCAGATTATTTTCACTCGCCTTTGGGTTGATGTAGTGGTGATAAAGGTCGCGCGTGGCGTAAAGGGCGCCCAGGTTCAAATGGGTGGATATGGTCGATAAATGGATCGCGATTATGGCCGCGAAGAACATGCCGATCAGGCCCACCGGCATGTACTCGAAGCCCATCTTGAACCAGCCGAACTCGTAGACGGCCCCTTCCTTGATATTAGGGAACATGACGAAGAAGGCCAGGATGGACACGGCCCAAAAAGAGTTCCTGAAGATGGCGGCCAGACCGCCGGCCCAGATGGAATAAGAGGCGTCGCGCACGGTCCTGTTACTCTGTATGCGCTGGGCCTCGGGATACCAGTCGATGAAGTTGCCCATGCCGATGCCGCCGAACAGGGCCATGATCATAAGGGTGATGATGTCCAGGGCGTAGAACTTGCCCGACTCGAGACCGGCAAAGCCGTCGAAATGGAAGGGGTTGGTGCGCCAAGCCTGGCCCAGTTCGGCCAGCTTGTCCACGATGGCCAGGGGCCCGCCCGCCTCGGCTATGCCCCATAGTGAGACGAGGGTGATGATGATAAAGCTGATCACTCCCTGCTGGAAGTCGGCCATGATCACGCCCCAGTACCCGGCGGTAAGAACGTAAATGGCGCAGATCGAGGTGAAGAGGGTGATACCGATGTATGGTTCCCATCCGAACAGGTAAGTGCAGACCTTGCCCATGGCGGCGGACACCCAGGCCAGGACGAACATGTTCATGAACGTCTGCCACCCGGCCAGCCAGCCGCGTAAAAGCTCGGCCCCCAGGCCGGAGTAGCGAAGGTTCTGCCACTCGGCCTGGCTCATGGCCAACGAGCGCCGGAATATGCGCGTCGAGACAAAGGCGCTTACCGCGCACCAGGCGCTGAAAAAGGGATACCATATGCCCCGCATGCCCCATTTGTAAATGGTGCCCGTGATCCACATGGGCGTGTCCGTGGCGGTGTGGGTGGCGTAGACCGAGGTGGCCGGCAACCACCATGGCAGTCCTCTTCCGGCCAGGAAGAAGTCCGACTCGCTCCTTTTTCCCAGCCGATAAAAAATCACGCCGCAAACGATCATGAGCAGGATGAACAAGATAGTCCACGTCCAGTCCAGCGTCGTGAGTTTCACGGCAAGTTGAAGTTCTTCTCCCATACAGGACCTCCTTGAAAATGTCGGCTCGTAAACGGCTTAAATCATATCCCCGCCCCCTCGGGGTGTCAAGATATAAAGCGCGTGGATGGCCGATTTATTGGCGGAGCGTCGAAGGCTTGGCCTGAGTCCTACTCCGGATGGACCTTTTAGTTCAGCCCCGTTGGGCCGACATTCATAGCCCAAGGTGGAGGCATTAGCCCGCTCCCCGCGGCCGCCCACATAACGGATGAGCTATGTGTTACTTGTTGGCCCGTGCCTTATAACAAAATGCATGGGTGGCGCATCCGTGGGCCGAGTGCTGCAATTTTCCAGAAGAAGCGCGGTTTTTTTAAGCTTCTCCATATGAAAAGGTCGTTCCAACGCGATTGGCGTCAGAAGAGTTCAGCCTTCGGCTTCGCCGCCCACGCGATATTGAAGACAATATTGCGGCCACGGCGCTTGAGACGGCGTTTTAAGCGGTCGGATTAACAAGCCTCCCGTTTATTTCAACAATTTATTCCTTTTGACGAAAAAATCCTATTATTTGCGTCTATTATTCATGACGCCCAAAAGGAAGCGGAAAGAGTATACCAGAGCGCCAAAGGTTTTCACAAGCCGGCGCGGTTCCGCGCTTTGGAGTGCGGCGGCTCGACGCCGCTTTTCTTCCGAGCGGCTTGACGCGAGGCTCACGAGTTTGGCGGCCTTGTCAAGCCAAGGCCGGTGAAAGCGGTCTCGAGCGGCCGCGCTCCAAAGGGGCGCAAGATGTATTTAATATTTGCCCAGTTAAGCCCAAGTATGATATTATTTTTTTGACACGGGTAAATTTCAGGGCCCTGGCCGCTCGGGCGGCCTTCCAACTCGGCAAAGGAGAAAGCGATCATGAGGAAAGGGATTTTGGCGGTCCTTAGCGTTTTGGCCGCGGCCGCTCTTTTTATCCTCGCGTCCTGCGAGGAAGGGGACTTCGACGACCCCATGAAGGCCGTGCAAAGGTACTTCGAACAACTGGTCCGCAACGGCGATCGAAACGTGGACCCCACTAAACCCCTGGCCTACGACGTGGGCGAGAGGGTCCTCCAGGACGGCGTCAACGATACGACGGTGAAACTCATTTACGCGGCCTCGGGAGACGAGGTCTCGGGCGCGGTCCTGCCCAGCGCTCCCGTTTATTGCCAACAGGGCAACGCGGCCTCCGGCATATGCGCCACGGCCGTGGCCTTCTATCCCGGCGGGCAAAGCGAGGAAAACGCCTGTTCCCTCTTCGGCGACACTCTCTATTACCTGGTGATCGACGGCCTGACCATATTCGGCGGCGACCCCCTCGACTCGATAACCGTCGAGTTCTTTACGGCCGAGGTGGATGAAGGCTCCTCCGTGACCTACTGCGGCTCGGGACCGCTCTACGCCTGGTGGACCATCGACGACCTGGACGCCGACGACGGCATGACCCTGGGCATTGGAGGAGACTCGCCATGGAGCATCACTTCTTACGGTATCCAGGCCTATCCGGATAATGGTTACTATGGGTACAATGCGTTTATGTCATCTATGCCTGGAGTATTAGACCTTCAAATAAGTGCATGGCCACCAGGTGGGAGTTTCTACCAATATCAGGCTACTCCTTATCTTCCGCCTTATACTCCTATGGTGCGCATTCGAAACTCAGACGGTTCTATGCATACAATACCGGCTGGGGCTTCAATTGTTATGACAAGTTCTATTGGCGCCACGGTAAATGTTACTTTGCCAGCGGGAGATACTGTGCCGGCAGGAGAATCTCTATTACTATACGTAGGAAACGATGGTTCTTCATATTATGCAGTAGACGGGAATACCACTGGTGGTGATTATTCCGTTGACTCAACGACACTTGATAATTGTCAAGATCCATGCACTGCTTTTGGATTTCCACCACCTTGTCCAGACCCATCTGTAGGATGCCCGATGCTTTCTCCTCCGGACGCCTTTGCCAACCCGGCGGCGGCGACGCCTTAAGCCGGAAGCTCTGGAGCCTTAGGATGAAACATTTTACCGAAACCTTGGAAACGGGAGTACGAAACATGCTTAAGAGATTGGTTTTACCGGTAATATTGGTGGCCCTTTTCTATTGCCACGCGGCGGGGGCCCAGGTCATTTACCAGCGCGTGCCCTTTGCATCCCCTCCCAACCCGGTGGGCTCGGGCGGACGCGCCGTGGGGTGGGGCAGCGCCTTTATCGCCGTGGCCGACGACGCCACGGCCGCGAGCTGGAACCCGGCTGGTCTCATCCAGCTTGTGACTCCCGAGGCGTCGGTGGTCACCTCCTATCACTCCCGCAGCGAGGACTTGTCCTTCGAGGGGCAGTTCAACGTCGACTCCGAGAGCGCCTCCCTGTCGCGGGTCAACATCAACTACGCCTCCGTGGTCTATCCTTTCAGCGTGGGCGGCATGAACATGGTGACCAGCCTCAACTACCAGAGGCTCTTCGAGTTCGACCGCGACCTCGACTTCACCGTCTCCGGCGTGCAGGGGGGCAACCAGTTCATCTCGAGCCGCGACTTCCAGCAGAAGGGCGCCATGACCACCCTGACCCCGGCCTACGCCATCCAGATCACCCCCCAGTGGTCCATGGGCCTCTCGGTCAACGTGTGGGGCCTCGAGGACGGGGCTGACGGCTGGCAGCAGCAGCTCCAGGCCGTGGACGTGGTGGACCCGGGGTATCCTTTCCTCTCCAGGTCCCTGGCCGAGGCGGACGAGAAATACGAGATCAGCGGGTATAACTTCGTGGTCGGAACTCACGTTAAGATACAGAACTTCACCATCGGCGCGGTCTACAAGTCGTCCTGGGACGGCGACGTGAACTTCACCCGCACCGACGTCAGCTCGGTATACTTTCCCGACAACCCGGCCGGCAACCAGTATCCCAACATAGCGGTCTACCAGGAGGACCAGACCATCACCTGGCCCGCGTCGTTCGGCGTGGGCGTGGCCTACCGTTACTCTGACCGCCTGTCCTTAGCTCTCGACGCCTACATGACCCAGTGGAGCGACTACGTGCTCGAGACGGAGGACGGCGAGAAACTGAACCTCCTGGCCGGCACGGCGAACCAGGACGCCGACGTTAGCGACACGGTCCAGGTAAGGGGCGGCGCCGAATACCTCTGGATCAGGCCCAAGTACGTCTTCGCCCTGCGCGGCGGGGCCTTCTACGACCCCGAGCCCATCGAGGACGAGATCAACGACTTTTACGGCGTGGCCCTGGGCGGCGGCGTGGTTTACCGGCAGTTCGTGGTGGACGCCGCGGTCCAGTACAAATGGGCCAGCGACGCCAAGGGCGAGCAGTTCGAGGGCTACCGGGCCAACACCCAGGTGGGCGACATGTTCGCCATCCTGAGCCTCATTTATCATATCGAGTAGGCCGGTCCCGGTGTCGCCCATCTATGTCCCCGAAGGGGACGGATTCGGGTCGCCCACGCATTTTTGCGTGGGTGAGCGAAGCGAACGGGCTATTAGGTTCGTAACCGAGGGCGTTTGGCGGCTTTCGAACGAAGAGCAAGAAGGCCCGGCGAGGGTAGGCATTCAGCCTGCGGCTTACGCCGCCCATGCATGATGCATGGGCGACCCTGACTTGCAGGTCTCATGGAACTACCAGCCGCTTAAGCGCCGGGGCCGCCCACGCATTTTTGCGTGGGTGAGCGAAGCGAACGGGCTATTAGGTTCGGCACCGAGAACGTTTGGCGGCTTTCGAACGGTAGGAAAGGTGATCGGACGGCGGGAAGGATTAAACCCGCGGCTTACGCCGCCCATGCATGATGCATGGGCGACCCCGGAGTACGGGTGACCGCCGTATACAGGCGCGTAAAATAGTTTTTCCGGGTCCGTTCACCGTCTCATCTTGCGCCCGCTTCTTAATAGGTGAACGGGCCCTTTTCGTCTCTTTTTCTATTCGGTTTCCAGGTCGCGGAAGAAGCAGGAGCGCTTTCCCGTGTGGCAGGCCACTCCCACCTGGTCGATGCCCATGAGGAGCGTGTCGGCGTCGCAGTCGTACTTGATCCATTTAAGGCGCTGGATATGGCCGGAGGTGCCGCCTTTTTTCCACAGCTCTTGGCGCGACCGGCTCCAGTAGTGGCAAATCCTGGTCTCGAGGGTAAGGGCCAGGGACTCGGCGTTCATGTAGGCCATCATCAGGACTTCCATGTTCTCGGCGTCCTGGGCGATGGCCGGGACCAGGCCCCGGTCGTCGAACTTGACCTTGTCAACTATTTCCTTGTACTTCTTGGCCGGATCGCTCATCTTGAACCCCTTTCAAACGACTCCGGCCCCGCCGTGAGGGCCAGGGCCGCGTTCGAGATTATGTATTTATCTTGGCCTAAAAAGCCGGGGGTATCAAATCCGGGTTATTTCTTGCTCCCGAAAATCTTGGACCACACGCCTTTTTGCTTGCGGTCCTGGTTCATGAACGAAAGTTCCCGCTTGGCCGACTGGTTGTCCGGATTGACGTCGATCGCGAGACGGAATCGCTCCTCCGCCTCCTTCACGTCCCCCTCCCGCTTGGCGATAACGCCCAGGTAGTAATGGGCGCGGTCCAACTCCGGATCGATCTTGACCGCCGACTTGAGATATCCCTTGGCCTCGGCCGAGTCCTTTGCACCGGCCCGGAATATGGACCATCCCAGGTTCATGAAGAAACTCGGGTCCTCGGGATCGAGTTCGATGCAGACCTCGTAAAGCTCGCGGGCGTAAAGCGGGGCGTTGTGCCTCATGTACCAGCGGCCGCGCTCGGCGGTCTTGCGGGCCAGCATCTTTCCAATGGCCGCGTTATAGGCGTGGGGCCTCTCCTCCGCCACCAAGCCCCTCTCGTACTCGATCCTTTTCTCCGGCCGGGCCAGCACGTCGTGGGCGAACTTGAGCTTGTCGTGAAGCTCCCTGGCAAGTTCTTTCGACTTTCCCTCCTGGTTGTCCATCTCGAGGGCGTTCCTCTTCTCGATGAAGGCGCGGTTGATCTCGTCCAGGTCGCTGGATATGGTCAGTCCCAAAAGCTCGAAGAGGTCGGAGGCCTCTCCGATCTCCTGGGCCATGCGCCGAAGCCTGGGCGCCACGCCGGGTCCCGGGTCCGTTTCGGCTTCCTTTTCCTCGGCGGGCGCGCCTCTATTTTCGCCGGGGTCCGCGTCCACCCTGTCCGAGTTCGGCTTGGTCATAACGTAGCCCGTTTCGACGTCGGGCTTGGGCCGTCTCAGGTCCTGGATATCCTCGTCTTCCTCCTTTTGCTTCTCTTGTTCGGGTCCGCCCTCTTTCCTGGTTTCCTCCATCTCCGGGGGCAGGGAGGCGTCCGCGTCCAAACAGGGCACCTCGTCGAAGACCTCGTCCTCCGATATCTCGGGCATGAACACTAAAAGCCGCGTCACCAGTAAAAGATACATCAGGTTGATGGCCTGGTTTATGTCCCCGAGATCGTTCTGCATGACCTGCATGGCCTGACCCACCCCGATCTCGCGATTGAACAGGTCCAGGACGTCGCTGTGCTTATAAAGGGGGTCGGGAAGAAGGAAGTAGTCACGAACGTCCTGGTTGATCTTCACCTTCCTTTGGTCCACGGCGAAAATCTCGTTGGCCAGGTCGTAAGAATGGAACCTGGCCATGCCCTCGTAGATGATCTCGAGCGGGTTCAGGTCGTACATGGGAAGGTCCAGGAAGACCTCCTCCCCGTCCGTGAAGGTATAGCGGCCGCTCCTGTAACCGCAGGCCTTGATGATTATCTCCTTGGCCGACTTGGCCCGGTAGTAATAAATCTGGGACTCCGTAACCTCGAGGATGTCCTGCAGGCACTGGACAACGTCGATCGACTTCTCCTTGGCCAGTTGCTTGACCTGGAGCACGTCCTCAACCGGCAGGCGGCTGTCCGCCACCATCACGTCAAGAACCGAGTGGCCCGGGCTGGTGGTCTCGGAATAAACGGGAATGCCGTTAAAGGCGAAAATCGAGGAGCGGATGCTGCCCGGATAAAGGTCCAGGCGGCCCGTCTTCCTGCTGGCGAAGAGGACCCCCAACAGCTTGATCATCGAGTGACTCGAAAGGTCGCCCTCATGCACTATCTCTGAAGTTAAATCACAAAGGTTCATGGATTTTTTCCGGTCCCCGAGTCGGCTAAACCCCGATCCGGCCCGCCGAGCGAAAGCTCCTTTTACAAAACCCTTCCTCTTCTCACGACTTAAAAGGTGATATTAATATAACGCCGTCAACTTGGCAAATTCCATGGTGAATGCCAATCACGGCCGAACCGCGGGCGCTCGGGTCGCTCCCCAAGTTTTTCCTATCCTCCCGTTGAAAAACCGATAATAATGGGTATTGACGATCATGGCAAACGGGCGTCTCACTTGCCATTCAAGCCGGACGTTGCTATTTGCCAATGAGGGCGGGGCCTTTTTTCTTGACAAGGAAGCAAGGGCCGGATATATTGGTAATATGATGATCGGAAACGATACGCGACCCGGACGGCGATATTACGGCCGGCGATGGTATACCCGATTTACCTTTATCGGGTCCATCGGCGGGAGGGCTGTGTAAACTAGACCAACGAACGCCGGTGGACGACAAGGAAAGGTCGCCGGCGAAAACATACTCGGGCCATGAAAACATGGCCGCCTCAACGAGGGGCTTATAGCCGGCGCGGAAACGTGGCCGGCTTTTTTTCGCCGGGAAAGAATTAAGGAGTAGAAAAATGGAGTCCCTCGGCGTGGTCCCTGGCAAAGCGTCTCCCGCGGTCCTTTCAGGGGCCGGAGAGCTTAAAATATCGCTCGGCGAGAGCGGAGAAAAAATCAAGCTGGATTGGAGGAAAGGAAAAATGATAGTGGTGATGAAGACCTCGATGACCAAGAACGAGCTGGACAACGTGACGGCGCGCATCAAGGAAATGGGCTACGCTCCCCACATCCTTCACGGGGTGGAGAGAAAGGTCATCGCCTGCATAGGCGACGAGAGGGGCAAGGCCCGTCTCCAGTCCCTCGAGACCATGCCGGGCGTGGACTCCGTGATGCCCATCTTGAAGCCCTACAAGCTGGCCAGCAAGGTGACCCATCCCAGAAAGAGCGCGGTCAAGGTCAAGGTCGCGGGCTCGAGAAGCTCGGTGACGGTGGGGGGCAAGAAGTTCGCCGTCATCGCCGGTCCCTGCTCGATCGAGAGCGAGGAGCAGCTTATAAGCACGGCCAGGGCCGTGAAGAAGGCGGGCGCCTGCATGATCCGGGGCGGGGCCTACAAGCCGAGGACCTCTCCCTACAGCTTCCAGGGCATGGAGGAGGACGGGCTCAAGCTCCTGGCCCTGGCCCGCGAGGAAACGGGACTGCCCGTGGTCACCGAGGTCATGAACCCCGGCGACGTGCTGTTAGTCGCCAAGTACGCCGACGTCCTCCAGATCGGCGCCCGCAACGTGCAGAACTTCTCCCTTTTAAAGGCGGTGGGAAAGCTGGATAAGCCCATCTTCTTAAAGCGCGGCATGATGACCACCATCGAGGAATTCCTCATGAGCGCCGAGTACATCATGAGCGAGGGCAACCAGAACGTCATGCTCTGCGAGCGGGGCATCCGGACCTTCGAGAAGGCCACTCGGAACACCCTCGACCTCTCGGCCGTGCCCGTGCTCCAGCGCGAGACCCACCTGCCCGTGGTGGTCGACCCCAGCCACGCCACCGGCCACTGGGAACTGGTCGAGCCCATGAGCCGGGCCGCCGCGGCCGCCGGCTGCGACGGCCTCATGGTCGAGGTCCACCCCACCCCCGAGAAGGCCTGGTCCGACGGCGGCCAGTCCCTCAAGTTCGACACCTTCGCCAAGATGATGAAAAACCTGGAGCCCTTCGTTAAGGCCATGAAGAGAACGATGTAAGGAGGGGGACGTCCAGCGGGAGAGCGCAAGATTTTTTCATGAGGCGCGCGCGGGTGGCGCGGATCGCCTATCCGCGCGGCGAAAGCCGTTGGATTTTTATACGCGCCAGGCGGCCACCGCCTCTTCCCGCGCCTTGGGCGCCAGGTAGCAAAGCTATCCGTCGTTTAAATATTTATAGAGATAGAACTGATATTTATTCGAGAATAATCGTAATTTATCATCAAATATCAGCGCGCGATATAAACTCCAGTCTTTTCTATCAATCGCCCATATAAAAACATTTTCGTTATCTCTAAGCAGGTATAGATAGTTTCCATTAATATTACGCGTTTGAATTTGGTAATTTGACAATCTTTTATCATTTATCTCGCATCCAGGAACGCTAACTAGTTTCTGTTGCACAACTGCTTAATGGCTTTCATTATGCGGTGCGGAGAGGATATGGACATGCAGATTTTCAGGGCGTCTATAAAGGACGGAAAAGATTTTAACGCTTTCAGGCGAGTTGAATGCCTGAGCCGGCCCTTTTCTATCCTTTCAAAAAACACCTCTCCTTTTGCTGTTTTTCATTTCCGTTTTTCATTGCCCCCACAGGGGCGCGCCCGGCGGCGGCTAAGTCAGCAGCGCGAGTTTTCGAAGGTTCCAGGCAAAGAACGAAAGACCCACCCAGGACTTGAAGCTCTCGAAACCTCTCCACAGGCATCGGCTCAGACCGAAGCCGCGAAGAAGGGCGGAAAGGCCGCCCTCGATCCCGGCCCGGAAGCGAAGAAGCTTCTTGAACCAGCGCTGACGCTCGTGCTCGATCCGCTCCGAACTCCTTTTGCCGGGCTTGGGAATGGCCAGGCGCTCGATATAATAAGGACCTTCGGTCGCAAGCTTCTCATTGTCCTCATGATAGAAGCGGCGGTCGCCGGTAAACTCGCGTGGAGCCTTGCCGAACAGGCGGACGTGTTTTTGCAAAATGTCCTCGAAAAGGTCGGCGTCGGAAGGGTTGCCCTCGCACACTTTATATTGAAGCACAATCCCCGACCTTCCCGTCGCCGCCATCACCTTGTGACCGAACTCGGTCGGGCTCATGGTCTTGCCTCTCCGGATGATATCAACGTGCGGCTCGAAAACGGAAACCACCTTCTCTTGCGCGGGAACCTTCTCGCCTTTTATAACCCGCCGCTCGCACTGCTCGACGCACTGCTCAGAAAGCGGCAGGTAATGATCGAGTTCGCTCTTGATCATGGTTGCCAGGCCCGCATCGCTGAAATAAAGCTCTCCGCCTTTAAGGGCCTCGTCCAGCGCCTCCCGCGCCGAGCGGGCCATGGCCAAGATTTCCGCCGAAACCTTGAGAAGGTCCCGGTACCAGACCGCCCGTTTCTTCTCGATCCCTTTGCCTTTGCCCATGGCGATCTGGTAAGCGCGCTTCTTGGCCCGCCGAGTCCGGTCATGATATTCGAACCCGAGACCCGGCAGCTCCTTCCGCGCTCCTTTCATCAACCGGTCCAATACACGGATGCTGTCAAAAAGAAGCGAAGCGTCGGTCGGATAGTGGATGTTGGCCTCGGCCACCGCGGTGTCAGCGCGGACCGCCTCGCCGTCTTCTACTTTTTTTTTAATGGCCAGGGCCACGAGCATTTCGTTGATCCGCTCCCAGGTCTCGGGGCGGATGCGTTTTATCGCCCGCTCCAGGCTGCTGAAATGGGGAATGTCCCGCCCGAAGAACCTGGTGAACTTGCGGAAATTGTAATCGGAACCGAGGCGGTCGCCGAGTTCCCGGTAGGAATAACACTTGAGTTGATAGATGACCGCGCTCCTAAGGACCTGCTCGACGCTCATCCCCTCGGCGCCGGTCTCCTTGAGTCCGCTTTGGAGATCATCGGCAACAGCTTCCAGAATTTCCTTGGCCTCGTCGAGCGCTATGCTCATCTTCTCAAGCTCAGTGTCTTGTTTGAAAAGATGGCCCGCTTTCAAAAATTCGTGGTCTTCAATGGTCATTTGCATTTTAATTTTCGGTCGCATTTTTCGCCCCCTTCACAGCATCCCGGCAAGTCAATCCTTGATTTTTCAAGGAGTTATTGTATCATATCAAGACCAAAAAGGGAAGCGAAAAATGCTTACAGCACATTGTTTTTATTGGCTTTTTCTAGTTACGCAACTGGAACTAACTAGGTGGCAACCTGTTTTCCTATCAACAAAAGGTCATCACCTAGTATCGAAACGTCATCCTTTACCCAATTTTCCAGTTTGTCTTCGTAATCCAAATCGTCCTCCTTAAAGGAAATGAGGTTACTGTCGCCATCCACTTGCCAGAGCCTGGTTTTTTCCGTCATTATGATCTCCTTTTAATGCTTTGAAAACAAATATGGTAACGATACTTCGAGAGCTCGAATTTCAGGGGATTATTAACTCTTCACAATTAGCTTCTTCATATTTACGACTATTTTCATTGTATTCATATGTCGTATAAGATTGATATATTGAAGACTTGCCCCAAGAATACTCTGTTTTTATAGCCCAAAAGCCATTCTTCTTATATGGCAGCACCTTAATACCTTCAATTATAAACGAACTCACGGCGCGTCGGGCTTCATGGGATCGAATGCCTCCGGCTCGTATAGGGCCATGGCCGCCAGATACACGGTGACCCCGTTCCACAAATGGGGGATGCTGGTGCGCTGCTGGGCTAATTTACGACCGTCCATCTCGACCCACATGGTGACCTCGCCGTAGCAGTCCGTCCCGGGGAAGGGAACTTCGTTGGCCAGGAAAACCAGGGCGTCCTCGAGCAGCTCCCGGTATTCTCCCTTTTCCCGGTCGGCCAGGGCCAGGGTGAATATTTCCTCCCCCAGATAGGCGAAGCCGGGAGTCCGCTTGTTCATTTTTTCCTCGATCCTGGCGGCAAGCTCCCTTTTGATCTCGACCGCGCCGGGCTCGTCGAAATCGTCGAATACGGGGGCCGGCCAAAGGGACCATGCCAGGCCGCGCCAGCCGGCGCGCTCGTGGATTCTCGGGTCCTCGATCCTGCTCCTGATTCCTTCTCTCAATACGGAGGCCGCGCCGCGCCACTTTTCGACTTCCGTCCGGTCGAAGCCCCACTCTTCTTTCGCCGACCCGGCCGCGGCCAGTCCGGTCAACACGGCCGCGACCCCGTGTAAAGTCGCGTCGGGGGGGAAGCTGTCGTCCTCGATGGCCGGCCTGGTCCAGCCCTGTCTCATGTCCACGTAGTCGCAAAGGGCGTTGGCCGAACGCCTCATGGTGCCCCGGGTTCGACTTATATAGTCGGAGCGCTCCTCCCCGGAGAGGACCCTGGCGTGCCTCCAGAAGTTCCAGACCGAAAGGGCCGTCTCGTCGATCTCGAAGGCCAGAATGGACGGGATCGATCCCGGCGTCCCGTCGGCCGCCATGTTCGAGGGCCAGTGACCCTCAGGCTTGTAAAAAGGAAGACGATAATTGAAGATTCTGACGAAGTCGGGAGCCATGGACCCGGTCATCTGGGTCCGGCGATAGAAGTCGTGGTGGAGGCTGACCTTTTCCGGGAACCCGGCCATGTCCAGGGTCAGGTCGAAAAAGGCGCCGTCGCGGGGCCAGTCGTAGTTATACGCGGGCTGCCTGGAAATGGACGCCACCACGCATCCCCCTTCCTTGTCCTGCCCCTGAATGAGGTTGACCACCGAGCGCCTGATGACCCGGTCCACCCCCGGGTCGGGGACTTTCGGCGCCTGGATGGACGACCAGACGGCGCGCCACGAATCGGCCGCCTCGTCGCGATACCTGGCGGCGCCTTCCGCGCGGACCTTCTCGATCATGTCCACCGCGCCGGCCGCCGACTCCGATACCGCGATGGCCAGGGTCACGGTCCGATGGCCCCCTTCCTCGAAATCCTTGACCAGCGCCGAATCGGCCTTGCCAATATAATACGAGGCATTCTCAAGCTCCCCGTCCCGCGAGTCCAAGACCCCGCCGGATAAGGCGCCAGTGCCCTTTCCTTCACATGAGTCTGGCCCCACCTGAAAGCCGTCGGAACCCTCGATAAAGCCATAGGCGATAAACACGCCGCCCGCCGGGTAAGCCAGGTCGAGAAGCTCGGCCGTGACGCCGCCCGATATAAGTTCCAGAGCGGCCTTGCGGTCGCGGTCCTCGTGATAGAAATGCACCACCGCGTCGCTTTGGGCAAGATATACGGCCGCGAAGCCGGCCTTCTTGGGATCGGGGTCCGTGTATTCTCCGGGTCCGGCTTTGAAGGGGGCAAAAGTCCCGTGATAGAAGAAGCGCCGAACCGGTCCGCCAAGGTCATAAGCGCGGACCATGAGGTCCAGGTCGGGATGGATGAAGTCCTTGACCGTCATCGTCACGTCGCCGCTTTTTAAAGTGGTGGACAATATGGTCGAGTCGGGCGGCTCGTACTCCCTCGAGCTTTCCCACACGGGATCGTGGGCCCACAGCACTGACCCGCTCTCGGTCATGACCGCGCCGGAGGACCCGAGCTCGGGACAGGGTTCGATGGGCCTGGAGTACCGGCGCCAGTCGGGGGTGGGCGCGTCTTCTCCCATCCTGACGGCGACGGCCTTGGCCAGGGTGATGCCGTTCATCTGGGTGAAATATCTTAGCTGGTCGGTGAAGGTGGGGTTGGGCCAGCGGAAAACGGCCAACTCTCCCCACGGGGAGACCTCGACGGACAGGCGGCCGTTGCCCAGGGCGGTGGCGTAGTTCGAGGCGCCCATCATCGACTCGGCGGCAAGGTCGGCCGCGAAAAGCGCGTCGCCGCCCGACTCCTCGAGGTGGGGCTTCACCATGTTCATGGAGACCTTGTCATAAAGCCATTTCACGCCCGGCCAAACGGGAACGAAAGGCTCGGAAGCCTCGCCTCCTTTCGCTCCGGCGTCGATCGCCGCCCCGGAAAACATCAAAGCCGCTAAAAGGAACGCCGCCGCGATCCGTACTTTTAATTTTTTGGTTCGAGCCATTTTGCTCCTCCCTCCGCCGCGCCCCGCCAAGCGCGTTTCAGGTGTTTTTCAAACATGTTATGATGAAGTTGGAAATCTGCCCAAAAACGTCTGGAGGCAAAGGATGATCGACCGTTTTTATCTGGAGATGAGCTTCATGCAGACCCACGGGCCGGCCATCCCATCCCGACGGCGAGGTCACCTACGGCTCCGGCTCCCATACGAACGAGCTGGTTATGGTATACGCCATCGGGCCCGGATCGAAAGGATTCACCACCCGCCAGGGCTCGTGGCGCTCCGGCACGACCCTTTTCAACAACTCCATGATCTTCGACGTCATGGCCGCCTCCACGGGAATCGAGAGGTAAAAAACAACAACAAAATATCAGCCGTGCTTACCGCTTTTTCCCTCGACATGCCTCCAGAAGGATACGAAATAAGTAACCTCGATTCTTTTTCAATGCTAATATTAAAGGAGTTTGACCTTTCGCGTTCCTGGCTTTAATATCAGCGCCATGTTCCAATAAAAGTCGAATAACTCGATCATTGTCTATTTGTGTGGGTCCGGTAACGGCTTTGTGCAAGGGAGTATCACCATAGGCATCTTGCGAGTTCACCTTGGCTCCGTGCTCGAGAAGGATTCTTGCAATTTCAGTATTACCCCAAGTTGAAACTTCATGCAAGGGGTAAGTTCCGAACTCGGCGCTCCCTGAAAATTTGCCGGAGCGGACATTTCCATCAAACTCCTCTTTGCCCTCTTCACTCATTCTCGCGTTCACGTCGGCGCCCGCGTCGATTAGAGTCTTCACAACTTCCGAGCGTCCGCGAGCGGCGGCTTTGTAAAGAGCGGTTCGGCCCCGATTATCCACCGCGTCGACCTTAGCCCCATGTTTGAGCAGAAGTTTGACGATCTCGTCGTGGCCGCAAGAGGCGGCATTCATCAAGGGAGTCACTCCATCCTCGTCGGCGCTATTGACGTCGGCGCCTTTCTCGATAAAGAGCTCGGCGAGATTGATTTTTCCAAACGACGCCGCGGGATGGAGCGTTGAAGTGCCACTGTCGGATATAAACTTTGCATCCGCTCCATTTTCGATGAGGAAAACCGCTGTTTTATAATCCTGCTCCCATCCGCGTGCAATCAATTGGTCCCTGGCCACCCGTTGGCCGTCATCCGTTTCATTGCGGGCGTTTGCTGAGTCATTATTCCGTTTCCATGCCACGCAATATAGATAACCATTGTTTACATCTACTCCACTCTCAATCAGGAGCGCGGCAATCTCCAGATCGTTGTTCATGACCGCTAATAAAAAAGGAGTGCGGCCATCGTCGTCTTTCGCTTCCACGTCCGCGTTATGATCGACCAGGAATCGGCATACGTCCAAATGCCCGGCCGTCACGGCATAATGAAGCGGCGTTCTTTCAGGGTCTTTGGCGTTTACAAGCTCCGGGTCTCGGTCGACAATCTCCTTAACTTCCTCTAAGAGGCCCATGGCTGAAGCGGTGAAGACGTCGTGCTCGGCTCCGTGGGATAACAGTAGACCGTAAATATTCTCGTGTCCCATTCTGGCGGCGTAATGAAGGGGGGAATATCCGAGATTATCCACCGCGTTCACGTCCGCCCCTTTTCCGATGAGGAACTCAGCGTATTCTTTATTTCCGCCTGAAGCGGCGTTATGTAGCGCCGTCTCACCCCAGCAAAAATTTTTGGAATTAATATCGGCTCCATAATCAAGTAAGATTGAAATGATCTTTCCATGGTCCTCCCACTCCGCGGAATGCAATGGAGTATTTTTATACGAATCGACCTTGTTAACGTCCATCCCGATCTCACAGAAATATTTAACAACGTCCCCGTGTCCGAAAGAAGCCGCCATGTGAAGGGGTCCGCCTTTTCCTTTGAACTCGAAATCAAGCAACTCTGGACTTTTTTTCACCATTTTCTTAATCCGTTTGAGATCCCCCTCCTCGAGGGCTCGATAATAGCGTATCTCCTCCTCGGTCATCTTCTGGGGCCAGTCGGTGACACTAAAAAAACATGAAGCTCCAGATAAAAGAAGCATTGCTATAAGTACTATAATGTGGTTTCTCTTCCTCAACACCGCCTCCGGTGGAGAATACTCTCAAAAATAAAGTAGCTATCCATTTTATGAGGATCATCTCTCATATTGCCCATCATTATATCTATTTGACTCAATGGAATACAAATACGCCTCCTGCCAGAGCCCGGATATCGCGCTATATGGCGGCCGCGCTCGAACGGCCGGGATTCCCCTCGTTTGCTTTGATGGCTTTTCGGTCCGATAATAAGGTAAATCGTGGTTGGCCTTGGGCCTAGGACAAGGAGGCGGTATGGAACTTGACCGGCTTTTCTACCCGAAAAAGATAGCCGTAGTGGGAGCTTCCGGCCGATTAGGCGGCGGCAAAATCCCTTTTTATCAGATAGTTAAGAAGGCGGGCTTTGGCGGTCCCATATATCCGGTTAACCCCAAGTACGACGATATTGACGGCGAGAAATGCTACAAGTCCCTGGCCGACGTGCCCGAGGGCGTGGACCTGGCCATCTGCTCCGTGCCCGCCCGCTTTGCCCTGGACACGCTCAGGATCGCGGTGGAAAAGAAGATCGGTTTCGTGCATTTTTTCACCTCGGGCTTTTCCGAGCTTGGCAACCGGGACCTGGAAAAAGACCTGATCGAGGCCGCCCGCAAGGGAGAGACCAGGATAGTGGGACCCAACTGCATCGGCGTCCACTGCGCACAGTCCCGGGTCACCTTCGATTTCCAGATGCTGGACTGGAATGAGGACGCGAAAAAGGCGGAGGCCGATCAAAGCTTCGACGTCAAGTTCCGCATGGACGGCCCGGGCGACACGGCTTTTCTGGGTCAGTCCGGCGGCGTGACCAGCAACTTCGCGGTCATGACCCGGGCGCGCCACGTCCGGCTCAACAAGGCGGTAAGCTACGGTAACCAGATAGACATTCGGGCGGAGGACTACGTACGGTATTTCGCGGCCGACGAAAATATCAAGGTGATCGCGGCTTACATCGAGGACGTCAAGGACGGCCGGGCCTTTTTCGAGGTCCTCCGCCAGACCACGCCCGAGAAGCCGGTGGTTATCTTAAAGGGCGGCTCGACGGACGCGGGAGCGAGGGCGGCGGCCAGCCATACGGGCGCCATGGCTGGCCGGTCGGCCATCTGGCGGTCGGCCATGCGCCAGCTTCGGTGCATCGAGGTGGACACTCCCGAGGAGCAGCTTGACGTGGTCATGATGGCGACCTCGGCCAAGACCCCGAAGGGACCGAGGCTGGGCTACCTGGGAGCGGGCGGCGGAACGTCGGTGATCTTTACCGACCTGGCCGAGAAACACGGACTTCAAATGCCCGAGCTTTCCCCCCGGACGCGGGAAACCATCTCGGCTAAAATACCCGACGTCAACACCAGCACCAGGAACCCCGTTGACCTCGGGGCCTTCGGTTTCGACACTCGGATCATGAAGCACGCCATGGACGCCATGGACCCGGACCCCAGGGTGGACGTGATCGTGCCCTATTTTTCCCTCGACTTTATCAGCCTTTATCCCGACGAGTTGATAATCAAGGGGCTTACATCTTTTACCAACGACGCCATGAAGCTCGAAAAGCCCGTGGTCCCCATCCTGACCAAGGCGGCCGACGAGAAACCACGCCTCGAGTACCTAAGGCTCATGGCCCTCGCCATTTTCCGCCGGGCCGGGATGCCGGTCTACTACAACCTGCAGGACGCGATCAGGGCCATCTCCGCCGTGCTGCAATGGAGCGAGAACGGCAAAAGAGAATGACGCGGTCTTGGCCCAAGCGGCCGGGAACCGCCGGCGGGCGAGGAATTGCAAGTAACTCTCCAGGCGATCGGCCGTTTCAGGCCGCTTCAGGAGCCAAAGTCATCGGTCAAAACAAAAGCGAACCACATGCTCCCGTAACCTCCTGACCTTCAAAGAAATATATAGGCATTCAGCGAAATCGGAGGCAAGATAGTTCTTCATCTTTTTCGCGCCGCCGCGGTTTTCAAGGGAGATTGCGTAGGGGAGTTTTCCGCTCCCGTCTTTAACATAACGCTCTTAAATATTCGTCCAGGATACAGAATTTACACGTCGTGCATTCTCTGAACCGTATTTTAAAAATACATGACGTAACCGGTTAAATACAATGTGTTTTGTGAACGCCTTCCAGTAATGGACTTTATATTTATCGCAAAAGAAATATCAATATTTCGATATTTATAAATATCACGCGTGCAATACGATAAATATAATAAATGAACGAAAAGCCGACGTCAAGAGAAATCTTATCGATAAAACGATATTTTATTGATGACTTGGGTCGGGCCATGAAAAATGGACGCCGCCTGGATACCAATAATATCCAAATTATTTAATAGGATTAAGCCGAAAAATAACGCCGAGTTTGTACCTTTTCAATTTGAAATTATTATCGGAATACCCACTGGAATAATGTTGAAAAACGGCCAGGATCAATGGAAATTTCTATTGATTTTCTGGTGAAATATAACTTCGGAATTATTGCCGGGAAAAAGCTAGGGCGGCGAAATTACCATTTTACACTCAGGCTGTGGGTCACCTTATTCTCGGAGGATTCCTCGGTTAGTTCGAAAACGGCCTCGGGATACCCGGACATCTCTATCAGCCTCTCGATACACCCGCAAATCTGCTCGATATAAGCGTCCGTTCCCGGGTCGGTGGGTTTGGAATAAATGTTTACTACTGCTTCCCTTTCCGAGGGGAACCCCACGTCAAAGGCCTCGAAGGAATAAAAATTATGCTGAATCTGGACGTATCGTTTCAGAGTTTCCAGCGGCCTTCCCTTGCCGATCATGGCCGGGTAATCGGCAACGAGTTCATCGGCCTGAGATTTCCCGAGCGCCCTCGCCAGGGGGAGGCTTTCTCGTCCTACCAGCTTGAAGACGGCCATCCCCGCTCTCTGGAAGAACCCCATGGGATACCAGGAAGCGGGAAGTACCATTTGTTCGATCTTGCTCTTGTCGTCAGCCGTCAGGTAATCGCCCCAGGGAAGATTAGGGGACGACCGGATAATCTTGACGTAATTAAGGACCAGGTTCCCTTTCACGTGTCTTCCGGCAAGTTTGCTTTTTTGTACCATATAGAGGAATCTATACCAAACTTGAATCAAGATCAATAGGCAAGGCAATTATTTTCCCCTGGCTCTATCCTCACGGCTACCCGAAGAAGGCGTCAATACCTAAACAGCTAATATAAATGATAATATTTTATTAACGGAAAGTTGGGATAAATGCGGCCGTTAAATAAAGTGGTCATGCAATGTACAAAAAGCCCAACCAGCTTTCGGAATTTATTTCAATGGTAAATGCAAAATATTTACTGGCCAGCTCCGGCCTTGGCGCCGCTGAGAGATTCTCTGATTTTTGCCGCGAGCGTTTTCTTGGTAAAGGGCTTCTCTATGAAGTTTTCATACATGCCCGGCCCGCCTCGCGCCAGGACGGTCTCGTCGGAGTATCCTGACATGAAAAGGGTCTTCATTTGCGGGTTCATTTTGGAAAGCTCGACGGCCAGTTCTCCCCCCTTTTTGCCGCGGATGACCACGTCGGCCAGGGTCAGGTCGATCTTACCCCGGTTTCGCTTCCCAATATCGATCGCTTCCTCGCCGCTTCCGGCCTCGAGCACCTTATAACCGCACTCGGTCAACATCTTTTTGGCCACCATTCTGATCGAGCTTTCATCCTCCACGATGAGGATGGTTTCTCCCGCCGACGTTTTATCGTCACAAAGATCGGGGACTTTCTGGGCTTTGGCCTCCTCGTCGGCCAGGGGCAGATACACTCGAAAGGTAGACCCCAAACCGGGACGGCTCGAGACGGTTATGTCGCCGCCTGACTGCCTCGCAATCCCGTAAACGGTGGACAGCCCAAGGCCCGTGCCCCGGCCTTGTTCCTTGGTAGTGAAAAAAGGCTCGAAAATCTGGCCCTTTACGACGTCATCCATACCGAGGCCCGTGTCCGTGACCGAAAGGGACGCAAAGGCCGCGGCCCGACCGGCGCCTGGAGTTATTTGCTTTATGGCCTCGGCGGCGGCGACTTTTAAAGTCTCGATGAACACTTTTCCTCCCCGGGGCATGGCGTCGCGGGCGTTTATTACCAGGTTTAGCAGTATCTGTTCGATCTGGATGGGATCGGCCTTGATGTTTAGCTCCTTTTCCCAAAGACCGGTCTGAAGCTCGATATCCTCGCCTAAAAGCCTGACCAGCATTTTCTGCACGCCGCTCACGCACTCGTTTAAGTCCATTATTTTAGGACGTATCATCGTTTTCCTGCTGAAGGTCAGAAGCTGGCGGGTAAGCGATGCCCCGCTTTCCCCGGCGGCCCTTAAAAGCTCGAGGTCTTCCCTTATTGCCCGGTCGTCGCCCATCCTCTCGAAAAGACCGTCGCATACGGCGAGGATCACCGTAAGCTGGTTGTTGAAATCATGGGCCACGCCGCCGGCCAACTTGCCGATGGCGTTCATCTTTTGGGCGTGAAGAAGCTGCTCCTCCAGTTTCTTGCGCTCGCCGATGTCCGTTATTATGGCCCGGCTCTCGATCACGTTTCCATGTTCTCCGATAATGGGATGCAAACACAACAGCCCGTGAACTTCCGCGCCAATCACGCTTTGGGCCAGAATTTCCAGGTTGTCGATCCGACGCCCGTCTTCTATCAGTTCTCCGATAGTCTCCCGGTCGCCCGGCGCCGCCTCGGAAATCAGGTCGATAAACCTCATGCCCCGCAAATGGGCGGCTTCAAGGCCAAACATCTTTCCCGCCGCCTTGTTGGCCTGGCGGATTTTTCCTTCCCCGCCGATGGTCAGATACGCGGCGGGGGCCCCGTCGTAAAGGTCCTGGTACCTTGCCTCGGAATCAAGAAGCGCCCTTTGCGCTTCTTCCCGCTCGTCAATCTCCTTTTTCAGCATGATATTCGCCTGGGTCAGGCGCTTTGTTCTTCTTTTTACTCTTCCCTCGAGTTCTTCATTGGCCTTCCGAAGGCCCCTCTGGGCCCTGGTCAGATCGGTAACGTCATGGAAAAGAGCGACAAAGCCCTTGAACTTGCCGCTGACGTCGAGCATTTTCTTCAGCTTTACCCGGTAGTTAAACTCCGCCCCCCCGCTCGATACCCGCTTTTCCACCTCCAGCTGCTCATCGCCGGAGCGGACCAGACTTTCAATGTCATCGGAAATCCAATCGAAGCCGGGAGCGCAATCTTCATCGCTATAATAACTGGCGCCGGGAACTCCCCCCTGGCAAAACCTTTCCTGAGCCGCGTGGTTCATGCCGATTACGTTACACTTCTTGTCGAACAGGACCGCGGGATCGTAAAGGCTTTCGAATATGGTAAGGTACTTGTTCTTCTCGTTGGTCATGCGGCGGTTGGTGGACTGCAACTCCCTGGTCTTCTCTCCCTCGCCTAGGGCGGCCCATTCCATGCAGAAACCCAACTCCACCCTGTCGAAAAAGCGGTCGATATACCGGCAGGCCATCTCTTTTCGAGCGGCCTCGAAATCCGAATCTCCTATGAGGTCGATATAGCTCTGGCGGTAGTACTTCATGAGACCCAGGAACATGCCCAGCGTAACGCCCCGTTTCCTGTGGCGTTTGGCCTCGAGGATACCGAAGGCCGCGATCGGGTCGATCGAGTAATCCTCCTCCGGCGAGAGCTCGGGAGGAGAAGAGGAAGTGACAAGCGCATCGATTAACGACTCGGATAGCCTGGAAACCGAAACGCGCCAAGCCTCGGCCAGGGTCGAGGTATACTTGACGTATCCCCGTTCCCGGGCGTAGCCGATTACGCGCTGGATGATCCAGTCCTCGCTCGACTCGATAAGGGCCGCCATGGCTTCCATGCGCTTCGCCTTTCAAACCGGGCGATAAAGATCGCCTTCTAAATGGCCAACAACTTCGGCGTTTTGGGAGTCCCCGTCTCCTCATTTATCCAGAGAGTGGAAATAATTTGCTTTTCGATGCGTCGAGCGCGAGCGTCAACTTCGTGAGCGGTCTCGTGGGGTATATGGTTTTGACGTTAACGACGTTCCTTCCCTACGGCACGGAAGTCGCGATCGTTCCTCTTCCCGAATCTCAGTCGAAACCGCCAGGTAAGATCGAATATCACATTATCATATATTTTTTAAAAGGCAAGCAAAAAAAGTATAAAAGGAAAACGCATATGCGTCGGCCCAGCGGCCTCGGCGCGAGGGTAACCATGAGGCCGCCAAGCCGCCGGCCAAACAAGATTCGGCGCCGCGGCGCCTTGCGAGGTTGTCCTATATAGAGCGCGCCCTTGTCCCCGCACCAATAAGCCCCGTCACCCACGCAAGATGCGTGGGCGACCCGGAATGGTGGCGGCCGGAAGTTTGGCAAACCCCTCAAGACCGTGTAGCCCATCTCGCGAGCCGTCGGCGAACTCTTCGAAAAAACCCGGGCCATGCTCGAAAGACTTCATCGCGTCCAAATCCTCCAGGTCTCTAACCGGGCCGAGTTTTTTCGAACCGCTGGGCGCCCCGTCTTTTTCATGATCGGAAGAGTTGCTCATTTTTTCCTTCTACTTGATCGCGACGAAAAATCAAAAGCCAGCACGTCTTCATCGGTTAACTCGGGGCCCGTATAGACCATCGCCTTGCCGTGGCACGCGCCGACCGCGATGGCAAGTTCCAGGAGCGCCCTTTCCTCCACCATGGTAAGACCGCCCTCGAGCCTGGTTAATGGATGAATCACCATGGCGGGCCTTAGCCTTAATATCTTTCTCGGTCTTCCGCGGCCGAGTTCCCGGATAAAACGCCTCAGCGTGGCCTCGGCGATCGTGAAGTCGCTTATTATCGAGCGAGGATGGTCGAATCCATTACATAAAACCACGCCATGGCCCTCCCCGCGTTCGCGGGCGGCTTTGCCGATCATTACTATTTCTTGCCTTCCCTTCGAATTTATCGCCACCCAGGGTTCGTCCTCATAGTGGGATTTGGTGATGACGCCGCGCACGGACAAAAGGTCGGGCCTGATTCGAACGTATAGAGCGTCGGTCAAATAATCTCTTAGCCGGTTACGCATGTTGCCTCCCAATCGGCCCTACGGCTTCCTCGTCAGCTTCTCGGCCAGTTTCAGCGCCAGGCCGGTTTGGGGTCGCCCATGCATCATGCATGGGCGGCGTAAGCCGCGGGCTGAGGTCCTCAATTTCCAGCCACGCCGTTGTCATCCAATTCGACGTGAGGAAAAAACCGGGCGCATGCCTTTTCTCCGAAACCATAAGCCCCGTAGCTCCGCTCCGTTCAGTCCTCCATTGAATCAAGATTCGGAGTGATCGATGATATCCAAAATAGAGAATCTACTTTGGTTTAACAAAATTTAGCCTTGGAAAGAGCAAGGTCCGTCACGATATTTTCCTCGCGTTCAGATTTTCGCGGGTGTTTTGGCCCCACCAGTATCTTGTTTAAAAAGGAGCGGGATACTCATCGAGCCTCTCTATTGCTCTCTTATATCCGGGCGCCGCCTCGACCGCCATTCGATAGTGCCTAACGGCCGACTTTTTATTCTTCATTATCTCGTGGCACCCGCCTAAGTAGTAGTCCCATATCCATTTAAAATCGCTTCTCCTTTTCATTCTCTCAAACAAAGCGAGCACTACCTTGTGATCGGACGATTTGGTCATTCCCATGAATTCCATGCCGAGTTCACCGAGTAGTATTTCACCTTGAAACCCTTCCGGTAGGTCAAGGCTTCGGGAGAGCAGATCGAAATGTTTTCGAGCGTCCTTAACGTTTTTGGATTTGACCGACACGAGCGCGGCGATCATTTGATCATAACAGGGCTTGTAATGCGAACGGTATAGAATCTCGGCGCTTTCAACGGCCTGCTTCTTCTTGCCGGCCTCGAATTGCGCGCGTATGGTGAGGTAAGTAATGATTTGTTGCTCCAGGATGAATTTGTTTTTCTCGGGGATATCCTCGAGGATTATCAAGGCTTCCTCATAGTCATGTCCGAACAGCGCGACGTCGGCGCGTAAAGCGTCGTCGATCGAGGATTGCTTCTCTTCCTTTCCAAATTTCTCCAGGGCCTTTGTGGCCGAGACCGCGTCGCCTTTTCCATAAAGGTCCCAAAGACAAACGAGAGACAAATAGTAGCGGTCATAATCCTTGTGCTTTTTCGGAGGAGTTGCCTGGATGAAATCATTTTCCTTTTGCCCACGCACTCGCGCTTCAAAAATGCGGTTTAAAGACGACATGGAAGGCGACATTTCAAAAGCCTTTTCAAATTTTTCCGACGCGCGGTCGAGTTCTCCCCGCTCCATCAAAGTTTCTCCCCAATCCCCGTATATCCATTTGCCGTTCGGGTATCTTTCAACCGCCCTCGCGAATTCCGCGTCCGATTTAGCATAATCTCCGACCGCGTTATACCCTTTGGCCAAACCAACTATCGCGCCGCCCTGCCAATAACTTATTTTTGAGGCTTTTTGGTAGTAATCCATGGCCTTGAATTTATTTCCCTCGCCCAGGTGGATGTTCCCTATACTTACAAGCGTAACCGTCCGACAAAGAGGAGACTCGTCCACCTCCAACTCGCGTCTCATTACTTTCAAAGCCTTTTCAACTTGCCCTTTTTCCATATACAAATCTCTTAGTTTCGAATAGTACTTTTTATTGCCTGGGTCTTTCTTTATGGCCTCCTCAAGCCGTCCGATACTATCGTCGATCATAACCGGCGTTTCGGGCGCCGCTTTAACTATCACGCTTCCTTCAAGTTTGTCCGCCTCCTCGTGTTTGCCGGCTTGTCTGAGGACCCTGGCTTTATAGGATTTGGCCACTGATGAATCAGGTCTCGCGAACAGCATGGCGTCAATGGAGTCTTGATAAGGACTCCATCCCTTTCTCTGAAATGCATATGGCGCAACCCGTTTATTAAGGCTGTAATCGTAGGGCCACCGTCGGGAGATTCTGGCCATCTGAGGCCCCGCTTTTGGGTCCAACGTCTTTTCCGCGTAATAGACAATGGCTTTGAGTAACTCCGTATTGTCCTCGAATCTTCGAGTCCGCTTGAACATCAGACGCTTGGCTTCTTCGAATTTTTTAAACGCCATCAAGTACCGTCCGGCGTCGGCCTGGGGCTCGGCCATTTCCGGATACAGTTCATATTGTTCCACGAGTATCTTTTCCCACTGCTCGGGCCAGTTGATCGCCTTGACCATTCCCAGGTGGCCGTCGATGTTCAGATAGGTTATGGCGTTTAAGTAATCGACAAGCAGCATCGGACCGGCGTTCAAGCCGGGCAAAGGACGTTCCCGCAGGCGCTCCGTATCCTTCTGTACAAGCTTGCGCCACTCATCTTCCCGCTTTCTGAAATCCCGCAGGGACGCGTAATACGTCCCCCTTTTCATACCTAATATGTTGGCGTTCCCGCGCGAATCCGCGTTCGCTTTCGAAAACGCCTTTTTAACCGGCGCTCTTTCCATATCTGGCGCTATAGGGACCGCTCCCTGCTCCCATTGCCTCTCCATGTCGTCCATGGCGGCCATCCCGAACTTTGAAGTACCGTCGACCGCCGCCAGGAAAAAGTTCATGCCCGATACAAAATCGCTTTTTGCATAGAACTTGCCGGACAGTTTTGTATTGACCCAAAGAGATTGCAGAGGCTCCAGTTCGTATAGTTCCTTAAACTTTTCCCAGGAATCCTTGTCCTTTAAAGTGGCAAGCGCCAGTTTATGGACGAAATAATCATCCGACTGCTCCTCGTCCAACTCTCGAAGCCTGGAGTGACTAACCCACCACAGGTATATTGCTTTGGCCCTGACCTTTTCTCGGCCCATCTTCTCCGCCAGTTTCACTTCCTTTTCCGCTCGATATTCTCGGTTGGTGACGTAGTCGATCCATGCCGCGGCCCGGTTTGCGTCCGGGTCTTGAGGGCCGTATATAAGCGCTATCCGGGAGGCGCAAAAAGCCGGAAGATTGTACCGGTCGGCCAGTCCCGCCACTTCTCTAAACTCGAATCCCATTGAAGACCAGGCCTCGGACAAGCCGGCCCACGCCTTGGGGTCGCTCGGGTTAGAGACCGCGGCGGCGGAGAAACTGTCAATGGCGCGGATCAAGGAAAACGGATCGCTTTTCAGGAGCAGCTCTTGCCCCCGTTGCATCGCGTCCTTGTCCGTGAGGCGCGAGTTTCCCTTTTTCAACGAGAATTTCCTTTTCCCTGGATGACGCTTGGCGATCTCTTTTGCAAGTTCGCGCGCGCTTTCCATCTGCAGGTCTTCCATGATCGATGGAGACATTCCCTTTTGCGACAACGTCTTCTCAAAACCGCCGGCGGCCTTGGCGGAACAGTCATAATCCCTTATTACGATTTTTGTAGCGTCGATGTCCATGAACAACTCCGCGAAGTAAAGCCGGTTTACGTTCAGGGCGGAGCAGCTTTGATTTAGAAGTTCAACCGCTTCCTCGTCCTCGCCGAAGGTCGGTTGTTTCTTGCGGTTCTCCGGCCGGTAGTAAATATCCTTGACCTGGCTTATCGCTTCCGGAAGAGGCATGGCCGCCGTGGAATAAACGTCCGCCAGCGCCGTTGCCACTTGGTCGAACCCTCTGCGCAAGCATATATCGAAGCTGTAGTCGTTGCCGTGATGCATAATTATCGGCAGCACCGCCAGGTCGGAAGCGGGACCGGCTTGGACGGCCCTTATATAGTCGTTGCTCATAAGCGGCGTTTCCAGTTCGTAGATGGGGCCCTTCGGGGCGGGAGGCGCCGGCGGCTTCTTGCGCTCCACCCATGTTGACACGCCGAAAAATCCTAACAGCAGCGCGAAAACGACCGCCACCGTTATTACGGCCAATACTAATATTCGTTTCATCTACATCCTCCTTAACGAGGTCCCCCACGCGTCATGCATGGGCGGCGTAAGCCGCGGGCTGAGGTCCTCCATTTCCAGACCCGACGCGGCCATCCAATCCGACGCGGGGAAAAAACCGGGCGCATGCTCCTATCTCCGAGGCCATAAGCCCGTTCGCCGCGCTCACCCAAGCAAGATGCGTGGGCGACCCGGAATGGTGGCGGCCGGAAGTTTGGCAAACCCCTCAGGCCGGCTCCACTCATTCATCCTATATCATACGGGCTCACATGAAAAGCGGCCTCAATAGCACGGCGCCGGCGATGAGGAGGAGGACGTAGATCATCATGCTGAAGGGTTTTTGGGGGATGCGGTCGTGGAGGAGGTTGCCGAAGAAGGTCCCGAAGGCCACGCAGGGCAGTCCGGTCAGGACGATGGGTATCATGCTCGTCTCCCACGCTCCCGAGGCCGTGTAGGTGGCGCAGAGGATGACGTTGAGCACGGCCCAGACCAGGCTGAGGGTGGCGCGGAAGGATGATTTTTCGGGCAGCATCTTGGCGGCGTAGATGACCAGGAAGGGCCCGCCGCTGGCCAGCGCCCCCTGGGTGACGCCGCCCAACAGGTTAAGGGCGTGATAAAAGCCGTCGGGGATTTTGCGAGAGGTCCTGGCCCCGGCCAGGTTCCACAGGGCCACGAAGACCACGAAGAATCCAAGGGCCAGCTTGAGGCTCTCAGTCGGCAGGTAGCGGTAAACGGCGTAGCCCAAGGGCAGTCCGATAAGGGAGAGGATTACGATGGACCGGGCGTGGGTCCGGTCGAGGTGGTCCCGCTCGGTATAGGCGAAGTAGCCGCACTGGACGAGGTTGATGATAATTAGCGCCGGTATCAGGGTTTTAAGCTCGAAGAAGAAGATGAGCACGGGCAGGATAAGGACGATGGCGCCGAAGCCGGTAATGCCCTGGACAAGGTGCGATATGCAAAGCGATATCGCCAGCACCGAATATTTTACCGCGTCGGGACTATCCATCTTTAACCACCGGACGGTTTAGATGTTACGCCAAGATGGGGATTTAGACAAAAGTTAAAAACCGGCCCGATAAACTTGAGAAGGCGCGCCCCGGCCGGGGCTATACAAGGGGGGAAAAGGAATGGGCTGAACCGGAGCTATTCATTCAACATTACTTTCCCGTTCCCGGCTTTCTTTCGTCGAAAAACACTTCTTCTTTCGAGACCGGTTTGGACATGGAAGGATTTGGATATATCTTCATTGGCGAGGGGGCCATACAAGGCCCGACGGGGGGAAGCCTAATGAAAGCGAAAGTATATCTTGCCAGGGTGAAGGACGGCGCCGAGCCGGAGCGGCAGGCCAAGGCGGCCAGGTCGGCGCTTTTGGCTACGGGGTTTATCGATCGGCTCATGGCCCGCGACATGGTGGCCATCAAGGTACACGTGGGCGAGAGGCATAACGACACGCACGCGCCGCCCGAGATAGCGGCGGCCATGGTTGCCGCGGCGAGGAAGGCCAAGGCCCAGTGTTTCATCACCGACACCTCGACCCTCTACAAGGGAAGGCGTGAGAACGCCATCGTCCACGCCCTCCACGCCCATGACCACGGCTTTTCCATCGAGAACACGGGGGCTCCCTTCTTGCCGGTGGACGGCCTCTCGGGCACGGATGAGGCGGAGGTCGAAATAAAGGGAGAGCTTTTCGAGAGCGTCAAGGTCGCGGGCCAGATACTTCTGGCCGACGCCATGATCATGATCAGCCACCCGACGGGCCATCCGGCCTCGGGCCTGGGCGCGGCCATCAAGAACGCGGGCATGGGCCTTGCCTCCCGGGCGGGCAAGATGCGCCAGCACAGCTCGATCACTCCCGAGGTGGACGCCGGCAAATGCACCAACTGCGGCAAGTGCAGGAAGTGGTGCCCCAAGGACGCCATCAGCGAGAAGGACGACGTTTCCTATATCCACCAGAAGAGCTGCATCGGCTGCGGCGAGTGCATAGCCGTGTGCCGTTTCGGGGCCATCATGTGGGACTGGAAGATCGAGTCGCCCGTGGTGCAAAGGTCGATCGCCGAGTACGCCGCCGGGGCACTCAGGCACTTCGGGGACAAGGCCGTCTTTATAAACGCTCTTACCAACATGACCCAGGACTGCGACTGCTTTAACCGGAAACAAAAGAAGATCATACCCGACGTGGGCATAGTGGCCTCGACGGACATAGTGGCGGCGGACCAGGCCACCCTGGACCTGACCATCCAGGAGGGGGGCAAGAACCTGGCGCAATTATCCTACGGGCGGCTGGACTCTTCCATCCAGCTCGATCACGCCGTCAAGATGGGACTGGGAACCAGGGAATACGAGATCGAGGAGGTCAAATAGCCGCTGGTACTTCGGCCGCTTATTTTTGTCGGGTCGTCGCGTCATTAAAAACGGTGATGAAGCGACTCGGCAAACAAGCCGGCATTTAAGCGCGCAATCGTCCCGCTCCGTTGCGAAGCCGTCGGCAAACGACCTCGATTCCCTGGACCAAAGCCCGTTCGCCGCGCTCACCCACGCAAAATGCGTGGGCGACCCGGATTCCGGACGGCTCGAAGTCATATAACGACCTGTAAGTCTGGGTCGCCCATGCATTCTGCATGGGCGGCGTAAGCCGCAGGCTGAGTCCCTCCTGCCGCCGGCCCCCTTCCGGCCCGTTCGCTTTTCTCGCCCACCCGATTTTATCCGGTCATCGCTCCGTATTGGCGGCAAGGCCAAGACGCGCCCAACAAGCAAGCCGACATTTTATAGTCGGAGTATTAGAGGGTCCGCGATGGTCCTCCCTTTAACAACTCGGCCGCCCTGGCCGCGTGCTCGGAATCGGGATACCGTTCTATAAGGGCCGATAGAACGTTGGCCGCGTTTTCCCGCATGGCGCACTTCATCATCAGTATCTCGCCGCACCGATAAAGCGCCTCGGCCGCCCGGGGATCGTCCTTGTAAAGGACGCCGTACTCCCGCAACATGCGCGCCGCCTCGAGGGGCTTTCCCGCCTTCTCGGCCCAGTCGGCCACGGCCATCAGCTCGGGAGGATCGAAGGTGAAGTCGGGTATGGTTTTCCTGTAGTCCTCATACATGTCGAAGAGGGCCTCGAGGGCGTACTGCCTGACGAAGTCTCGGGCCAGCTCGCGCCCGTATTTTTTCACGGTCTCCTGGTCCCCGAGGTGATAGGACGCCACCATAATGCCGCGGAGTCCTCCCAGGTTTTCCGGGTCGGCCGCCAGCACTTCCGCGAAAAGGACCTTGGCCTGATCGAAGCTTCCGTGCTCGATGAGGTAATTGCCGTGCATGACCTTTTCCGACAGCTCGATATCCCGGCCGAGGTCGCGCCCCGCCTCGGGAGGAGCCGCTCCCCCCGGGCCGGCCGCGACGTCTCGGCCGCTTTTCGCGACCGCCGCCGCGGCCAGGGCCACGCCCGCTCCGTATGTTTCTTCCCCCGGCGACCAGAAGGGCGTGGTGGGCTTGCCGTCCACTCTAAAGGTCGGCTCCTCCTCGGTCTCCCGCCACCACTTCAGCTTGTAGCGGGTCTGGTAGGAAAGGTATCCCATCAGGTAAGCGACGGTGATCAGCATGTAAACGTGAGCCGCGCCGTCCACGACGTAAAACAGAACGTGATAGATAACGTACTTGGAAAAGGACTTCTCCGGAAGAAGGGCGTGAAGCGCGGTCCTGGCAAGGGCGTAGACGATAAAAATTCCCGCGATGACGGCGAAGGCCCTTCTGTATTCGTCCTTTATCTTTTGCACCTGGGACGAGATGAACCTGAGGTCGAAGGCCTTGGACCCGCTCTTGAACACCCCCTGGATCAAAAGAGACATGGGGAACATGTAAATGGCCTGCGAAAAATATATGCCGCCCACCACCAGAAAAAAGGACAGGAAAACGTAACGGACCCATACGTCGGGCCAGTAGTACACGCTGTTAAGCGACAGTATGATAAGGACCAGGGGCCAGAACATGCCCAGAGCGGCCACGAACAGCCTGACGTAGGCCAGGCCGAAATCCTGGAGCGGGCTAGTGCCCGGCCTGGCCCTTGGCAGCCCGAACCTTCCGTCCTCGACCCATGACACGCTCAGATAGAAGTAGGGGATCATGAAGGAGAAGAAGGTCGAGTAAGCCACCATGATGGTCGCCCTCCAAAAGCTCTCCATGCCCATGTTCTCGAATTCCTCGGCGAAAAAGACGTAGCCGTAAAGGGTCCGAAGCATGGTCGCCAGCGCGACGAAGACGGCCATCATCACGGGTCCGTACTCGGTAAAGGCCACTGTGAAAACGTTGCGAAGGTTTTTCCAGAAGGGCATGATCTGGATATAGGGGGACAGGTCGGTAAGGGAGTTCGAGCACCTGGCGCACATGATCACGCTGGTGTGCTTGAAGGGTCTGACCTTTACGCACTCGGCGCAAAAGCCCTTCTCGCATCTCGGGCAATGATAGGTCGCGCTCCTTTCCGGATGGTTGGCGCAGTGGATCATTCGCCGCTCCTCGCTAATGTCTTAGCTCGATGGCCACCTCGCCGCCCTCGTCCGGCGCCTCGATGGTTACCGCCCCCTCCGATTTCAGGTAGCCGTATTGCTCGAGGCCCGGGCCGGGCCGCTCGTCTTGCTTTGCAGGCCTCGCCTCGGTCCCGTTGATTAAAACTTGTCTTGGCCTCGATCCCGTCCTGACCTTGATCTTCAGCGTCCGGGGAGGAGGCTGGAAGGGTCCCTCCCTGGGACGGATCGTCACCGACAGGCCGCCGTCCTCAAGGCGTTCCTGATGAACGCGACGCCTTGAGAACACCCCGCTCTCGTAATCACGGCTTATACCGTCGTCCTCGTAAAGCGACGACTCGGAGCGGCCCGAGGCCGGCGGGTACAGATCGATCTTGAGGAACTCGGGCGGCTTCTCGTCCAGCCACCTTAGGGCGGGCCAGAGGAAAAGAGCGGCGCCGTCCCGGACGTAAACGGGCATGGTCTCGAGGGGCGCGCGACGCTCGATGGTCCTCGGTCCCCCGATCTCCTCGCCCGTCCAGAAGTCCGTCCATTTCGCCTCGGGAAGATATACCTCCCTCCGCCTCGATCCCTTCTCCATGACCGGCGCGATCATGATCCACGGCCCGATCATGACCTGGTCGTCGATGCGCGGAGCGACCCGGTCCTCGGGAAAGTCGTAAAACAGCGGCCTGAAAACGGGGGCCCCGCTCTCGTGGTGCTCCCTTACCAAGGAGTACATGGCCGGGTGGAGGCGGTAGCGGAGCTTCAGGTAACGGCGGGCTATGCTCTCGACTTTCGCCCCGAAGCTCCACGGTTCCTGCCTCGAGGTCCAGATGGCCGAGTGGGTACGGCTAAACGGATAAAAAGCCCCGAGTTGTATCCAGCGAGCGTAAAGCTCGGGCGAGCAGTTGCCCTTGAAGCCGCCCACGTCGGCCCCGCAAAGGCCAACGCCCGAGAGGCCCAGGTTGAGGAGCATGCGGACGCTGAGGGCCAGGTGGTTGAAGGCGCTCGAGTTGTCTCCCGTCCATACGGCGGCCAGGGACTGGACCCCCGCGTAGCCGGCGCGGGTGAGGATGAAGGGACGCTCGCCGGGCCGCAGCCTCTCGAGGCCCTCCCGCGTGGCCCGGTTCTCGTCCATGGCGTAGAGGTTGCGGCAGGCCTCGTGGTCGAGCTTCCGGCCGTTCGCTTCATGGATAAGGTCGGGGTCCTTGATGGTTCCCACCGCCGCCACCGAGCCGCCCACCCGAGCGTCAAGCCGCCAGCAGGCCGGCTCGTTCATGTCGTTCCATATCCCCCGAATCCCGGACTCGATAAGCACCGAGTGCATGTCGCCCCACCAGGTCCCCACCCCGGGTCTCGAGAAGTCGGGAAAAGCGACCTTACCCGGCCACACCCGGGCGCGAAACTCCCTGCCCAGGGAGTCCCTTAGAAAATAATCATTGTCCACTCCCTCACGGTAAGGCTCGTATTCCTCGTCCGCGGCCAGGCCGGGGTCCACGATGGATATGAGCTTGAAGCCCGACTCGGCCAGGTCCCCGGACATGGCCTTCATATCGGGAAAGCGCTCGCGGTCGATGGTGAAAGAGCGGTATCGGTCCATATAGTGAATGTCCAGGTGGATGACGTCCGAGGGGACGTCCCTTTCCCGGAACTCCCGGGCTATCCCTCGGACCTCCTCTTCGTTCTTGTAGGACCAGCGGGACTGGTGATGCCCCAGGGCCCAGCGGGGAGGCATGGGCGCGTGGCCCGTTACGTCGGCGTAGCGGGAAAGGACCTGGGCCGGCGTGGGCCCGAGCATGACGTAAAGGTCCAACTCGCCTTGCGCGGCGTTGTATCCGAAGACCTCGCCGAAGGTCGCGCCCAGGTCGAACCCCGCCCGCCCGGGGTTGTCGAAGAGGAGACCGTTGGCCTCCCCCTCCCGGAGAATAAGGGCGAAGGGAATGGACATGTAAATGGGGTCCGTATCCATGGAATAGCTCTTGTCCGCGTTCCACATCTCCATCTTGCGCCCGAGCTTGTTGAAAGGGCCCGTCTTTTCCCCGAAGCCGAAGTATCCCGAGTGACGATCGATCGAGTGGGCCAGGGCCACGCCCGTCTCGGTCCAGCCCATGCAAAGACCAGGATACTCCTTAAAGACCGCGTTGCCCGAGGAGTCGTAAACGCTCAGGCGATAGGGCTTCCTCGCCGCGATCAGCCTGAAACCGGGAAAAAAGACCTCGGCCGCGGCCGCCTTCTCGACCACCTCGGGGTCGGGACCCGCCTTGCCGGACATGGAGGGCGCGAAATAACCGCCGTCCCCCATCCGGCCGCCCCTGCCCGAGCGGATAAGGAGAACGCCCTCCATAGGATTGGAAATCCGGACCGAGCCGCCTTCACCTTTTAGAAGCACCCCGCCCTCCGAGGTCTCGATACCGGTAAGTTCCCCGAACTTAACGAAGCGTTTATTATATAAGTTTTTTATTACGTCCATTTCTCTATTTCACCGGCCGCCTATTTTTATGCGGCCATCGCTCCGTCAATACGGCAACCAGGGTCGTCAAGCATCCTGCATGGGCGTCGCAAGCCGCGGGCTGAGTTCCTCCCGCCGTCCGGCCTCCTTTTCCTCCGTTCGGAAGCCGCCAAACGCCCCCGCTTATGAAGCCAAAAGCCCGTTCTCTTCACCGCGGGATTTATTTATTCCACCGTCGGCATGAAAAAAGCTCGTGTAGTGTATCACGCTTATGCCACATCATGAAGGACGGCCCGGCCGCGTTCCACCTTGGCCATGATTTCATCCGCCTTGGCCGTCCAGGAAAAACTTTTCGGGTCGGAATTATAATGGGGGCTTGAGACCGGCGGCTTTCCACACCCTCTGCACCATGGAGTGGCTTGTTCCCAGTTCCTTGGCCAGAGTTCTGGTGCTCCAGTGGGTGGCGTTGTTCGGCTTCTCTTGAGTGGTTTTCCTGATGATCTTAGACGCCATCTTCTCCCGCGCCGCTGGCTTTCGCCCACCGCGGGGCGCGTCCTTGATCATGCCCTCCAGCCCCTGCTCCGCGAAACGGTTCCGCCAGCGTTTTACGGTTTGGGCGTCGGTGGCAAGAGCGGCCTGAATGTCTTTGTTCATCATGCCGTCCGCCGCCATCAGAACAATCTTCGCCCGGAGCGCCCGCCGCGCCGGGATGGAACGACCCCGCGACCAGCGCTCCAAGGTTTTTCGCTCTTCTTCATTCAGCTTGATTTTGACCGCGACTCTCATGGGCGGCATCCTTTGACTATCGAGGATAATACCATGGCAATACACGGCGGATTTATAATCAACTAAAATTATGATTCACTATGATGGGTCCTTATGGACGGATTCTTTTTCGATCAATTGGTCGAGCCTCCCGTCAAGTTGGTTGACCAGTTTCTTGAGGGACGACTCGCTTAGCATGCCCATGGCGTAAGCCTTTTTGAGCTCGTCCTTTTCCATTGCCAGCAGGTGTCGCCTTGTGGCCCTGGTCTCCTCGTCGTGCAGTTCCCTGGTCGTCTCGTATATTTCGCCGATGGCCGTTTCGTTTTGGGCGAGTTTCTCCTTGTATTCCTGGAGAAGTTTTTCGTGGACGAACCTGGATATGGACCTTGCCCCGTAAAGCTCCTCCAACTCGGTCATGGCCGCGTGGGCGCTTTTAATGCCGGCCGCCAGTTCCTGGTACTGGGCGTGTCCGCCGCCGTGGAGGACCCCGAGTTTCTTTAAAAGGGGCTTGATAGTCAGGGCCTGTCCGAGGATTGAGAGGACCACCACTCCGAAGGTCATGGAAAGGATAAGCTCCCGGTGGGGCATATTCCTGTCCAGGCTGAGTACCAGGGCCATGGATATGCTTCCCCTGAGCCCTCCCCATATCATGATTGGACTCCATTTCCAGGGGAACTTATGGAACAGTCCGTTAATGAGGGGCAAAAGCAGGGTCACCGAGGCCGCCCGGGCCACGAGCACGGCGAGCCAGGCAATAATAATATGTCCGGAGTAAGACAGGAGTATGCTCAGCTTGGCCTCCATGCCGATGAGCAGGAAGATGATCGAGTTGATGATAAAGGCGGCGAACTCCCAGAAGCTGACGACGGCCATCTTGGTGGTGGGAGACATGCCCACGCTGGCTCCGTAGTTGCCGCTCATCATTCCGGCGGCGACCACGGCGATGACTCCGGACACGTGCAGGTGCTCGGCGATGATATAGGAGCCGTAGGCGAGGATGGTGGTGAGCATTATCTCGATGAGGTGGTCGTCCACCCTGGCGGTCAGGTAGCTCATGGCCAGTCCCGTGACCAGGCCCACGCCCAGTCCGCCGAGGACCTCCTTGAGAAAACTTCCCGCCACCCAGAGTGCCCCGATGTGTTTGACCGTCTCCCCGTGGGCGTCATGTCCGGCCACCGCGGCCAGGAGCAGTGAAAACATTACCACGGCCGTGCCGTCATTGAACAGGCTCTCGCCTTCCACCACCAGGTGCAGGCGGTGAGGCACTCCCAGTTCCTTGAAGATGGCGATAACCGAAATCGGGTCGGTGGCGGAAATAAGGGCCCCGAAGAGCAAGGCGTAGAGAATGCCGAACTGGGCGTAACCGATGACGTACTGGAGGCCCAGGAAGGTCAGGCCACCGCAGATGAGGAGGGAAATGACCACCCCGAGCACGGCCAGAATAAGTATTGGTCCCGCGTCCCGCTTGAAGTGGGACACGTCCAGGTGGAAGGCCGCCTCATACAAAAGGGCGGGCAGGAACACGGCGAAAACCAGCTCCTTGTTCAGGTGTAGCTCGACCTCCAGGGAGAGCGCTCCCAGCGCGAGGCCCGTGACGACCAGGGCCACCGTGTAGGGTAGACGAAGGCGCTGGGCCAGCATGGCCACCGCCGCCGCCACGATGAGTAAAAGGATAAGCTGCTCTTCGATAATCATTCGGTTTTACCTCGGCCGTGGTATCATGTAAATATTACTTTATTATTGTCCGCGATAAAAACCTAACATGTGGCCAATAACCCGCGGGAAAACGCATGAACGTGGATACACAAGAAAAAGAGAAGGGCGCGAGAAGAAAAAGGGCGCCGTTCAAGGCCTTTTTTATCTTACTGCCCTTCCTGGCCATATTGACGCTGGAGCTTTTCCTGAGGGCCATAGGCTTCGAATACTGGCCGGAGAGGCCCGATCCCACTTGTCTTCCCTATCTTGCATCGCGCGTTGAAGGGGACAAAACAATATACGAGCCTTCCAGGTACTATCAATTGTGGAACCATCACTTTCAGGTTCAGGTACCGAAGGAAAAGGAGCACAAAAGGATAGCGTGCTTGGGGGGCAGCGCGACCTACGGCGGGTCCTTCGGAAGGCCCGGCTCTTTTTCGGAATGGCTGTCGGTCATGCTTTCCGCCGTGGACCGAGACGCCAAATGGGAGGTCATCAACGCGGGACAAAACGGGGCCTCCAGTTTCGGAGTTTTGGGGATAGCCGCTGAAATTATGATGACGCGGCCCGATCTCGTCATCATATATTGCGGGAATAACGAGTTCCGTTACCACCGTCTGAACCCGAGGCCCGATTGCCGAGGCGCCTGGCTGAAAAAAATAAAATTGGATTCAAGGACCCTGAGGCTGGGGGGCATGATCGCCGACAAGTTGTCCAATTCCGAGGACAAGTCCAAGTTTGACGCGGGGCGCGTGATAGGACGCGGCGTCGAGGAGATCGATTCCCTCTGGGAATGCGGTTGGGACGTGGAAAATGAAGAGGAAGTATTTCGAAGATACGCGGGCAATTTGGATAAGATGGTCCAAGCGGCCAAGCAAGGCGGCGCCAGGGTATTTTTATGCTCCATTCCCGTCAACCTCAAAGATCGCGAGCCCTTTGGAAAGTACGATGAAGCCGGGCTTGAGGAACGGACGCTTAGAGAAGTAAACGGGTTCCTTGACGCGGGAGACGAGAAATATCTGGAGGGAGACGTAAAGAAGGCGCTGGATTATTATATAAAAGCCGAGGAGTCGGCTCCCGCCTTGGCTCGCGTTAAATATAGAATCGCGTGTTCATATTTCTCGCTTGGAGAAAAGGAGTTGGCGTCGCGCCATTTCCACGCCGCCTTGGACCTCGAGGCGATCAAGGACCGGGCCAACGGCCGGATTAACGCGGCTATAAGGGAGGTCGCCCAAAAAAACGGCGTGACCTTCGTGGACCTCGAGTCGGCCATGGCCGATAATTCCTCAGCCGGGATACCGGGAGACGATGAGTTTTCCGATGAAGTACATCCCACGTTGTCCGGATATGAAATTATCGCCGAAAGACTTCTTGCCGCCATGATAGAGGAGGAATTGGTCGAGCCGGATAAAGAATGGATTCAAACGGCCCGCGGGGCCAGGGATTATTACCGGGACCATATGCCCCATGATTTCCTTTACGCCTCGTATATGAACGCGGCCAAATACAACGCGGCGGCCGCCCGCTTCGAGCGGGCGAAGTATTATATCAAGCGGGCAATCCAATATAAGCCGGCTGACGATGAGGCCCTTGATCTTCTATTTGCCCTGGAAAAGATCAAGCCCCCAGGTATCGAGCAAGAGGCCCCGTGGGGAACTTTCGATTACGCCTTGACCCTGTCTGGCGGGAAAGGGAAAGCGAAACGGTAAAATCTCCGGGATAACGCCCGACAAGCGCGCCCCGTTAAGGCCATATTTTACCCAGCATCCGCGGGAAGGGTATGGTTTCGCGCACGTGTTTTAGCCCGCAAATCCATGCGACGGTCCTTTCAATGCCCAGCCCGAAGCCCGCGTGAGGCGCGGTCCCGTAGGTCCGCAGGTCGAGGTACCACTCGAAGGCCTGGCGGGGAAGCCCGTGTTTTTCGATCATCCGCTCGAGGACGGCAAGGTCGTCCTCCCTTTGCCCGCCTCCGATGATCTCGCCGTAGCCCTCCGGCCCGAGAACGTCGACGCAAAGGGCGACCTCCGGCCTTTCCGGGTCGCGCTTCATGTAGAAGGCCTTGATCTCCGCCGGATAACGGTGAATCATGACGGGACGGTCGAACTTCTCCGAGATCACCGTCTCGTCCTCCGCCCCGAAGTCTCCGCCCCAGGAGAACTCGATACCCTCCTTGTTCAGTATCCGGACCGCCTCGTCGTAGGTTATCCGGGGGAATGGTTTCCTCACGCGGCTCAGGACCGAAAGGTCCCGCTCGAGAGACTCCAGTTCGGCCTTTTTGTTCTCGGTGGTCCTTTGGACCACGGCCTCGAGGAAATCCTCGGCCAGGTCCATGTCCCCGGCCAGGTCGAGCCAGGCCACCTCGGGCTCGAGCATCCAGAATTCCATCAGGTGGCGCCTGGTCTTGGACTTCTCGGCCCGGAAGGTCGGTCCGAAACAATAGACCTTGCCAAAGGCCATGGCCGCGGCCTCCTGGTAAAGCTGGCCCGACTGAGTCAGGAACGCCGGGTCCCCGAAGTAATCGGTCTCGAACAAGGTGGTTGTGCCCTCGCAGGCCGCGGGCGTCAGGATGGGCGAGTCGATCAGGGTAAAGCCTTCCTCGTCCATGTAACGCCGGCACTGGCGTATTATCTCGTGTCTGACCCGAAGGATGGCGTGCTGGCGGCGCGAGCGGAGCCAGAGGTGGCGGTTGCTCATGAGGAAGGCCGTGCCGTGGTCCTTTGGCCCGATGGGGTATTCACTGGCCAGGTGTACTATCTCGAAGTGATTCACGCCGATCTCGAAGCCGATGGGAGAGCGCGGGTCCTTTTTGACCTCTCCCCTCACGATGACCGAGCTTTCCTGGGTGACCTCGCCGGCGGCCTGGAAGGACTCCTCCGACAGGTCTCCCTTGAACGCCACGCACTGAATAATGCCGCTGCCGTCCCGAAGCTGAAGGAAATGTAGCTTGCCCTTGCTGCTTTTGTTGTAGAGCCAGCCCCTCAGCTCGACCTCGTCTCCATGGTGATCGGCGACGTCCTCTATCCTTATCGTTTTCATGTCTTTCCCCATCATTTATTTTGGGCCGTCAAATATCATCCTGGTGTAGGGGCGAGTCTCGACGTCTTCCTCGCCGATCCCCAGCTCGCGGAAAATTTTCTTGATCCGTTTCCATGCGCCACCTATTTCATCTTCATTCGCGACCATGATCTCGATCTCGACAAACCATCCCAGCCCTCCGATCTCGATCAGCTCTATCCTTGCCGGCCCATCAGGTTTATCGGAAGGTCCCGCCTCGATTATATACCTTTTTCCTTTTTTGGTTTTCTCGACCAGGGCCGCGAACCCGAAGGACCTTATGAAAGCAATAAAGGCCGCCGTGTCGCTTACCTCGAACTCGACCTCGGCGCAGGCCTCGCCGCCGCCGTTGGCGATTTTGTCCTTCACCGTCACGAGGCTGTTTTTTCCGCTCATGCGCAGTCGGAACCTATTATAGGTGTAGCCTTCAATGGATTCCGGCTTGAAATAGACGTCGTGGTAATCGATTTCCTCAAGGAAGCGGGCATTTTTCGCGAGCCAGGAGCGTATGGACTCCGGGTCCGATATCCTCGCCTTGATCTCGACCTCGATGGGGCGTTCGTTCATAATTTGTCCTTTTTTAGCGATTGGGACGACAATCTTCTCAACAGTTCCAGTTCGCGCCAGGGCATTCCCCATTCGTAATCAGCGTTTCTTAAAATATCGTCAACGTTCATCCTCAGTTCCACGGCGGATTGCGTTCCCGGTTGATAAGAAAGGGCTCGGTCGAGGCAGAGTCTGGATCGTTCAAACCTTCCAAGAAAGGCGTTTAGCGAGGCGCTGGTAAAATATGAGCCATAAAGATAGTCGTCCGGGAAGGATTCCTCATATTTATCGGCGGCTTCCCTTGCCCTTCTTCGCCACGCCGGGTGAGCGGCTACCATTTTTTCCTCCACCATGATTTCAAGTAACGATTCGGCTATTATTCTGTGACCCATGTGGGTGGGATGCACGTTGTCAACGAACAAGTCGTCGCCCGGCACTCCATCCCGGGAATGCAATCTAAAAACAGTCTCAATATCGGAGACTGGAGTATTTAACTCTTTTCCCTTTCGAACTACTATATCATTCAGGTCCTTGCCGGCCCTGTCCCGGTTTACGTCAAGGTAGGCGGCGTCGCGAAAAAAATTGTACGCGCCGTCGGTATCGCCGCTTATCAGCGAGACGTGTCCCAGATAATAATTTAATTCGGCCGATTCGGGGTCCGTTCTATATGCTTGCATCAGGGCATTTTGGGCCAGATTGTAGTCGCCCTCTTTAAAGGCTTTCTTTCCCTCATCCACCAGGCGAGTAAAAACACCCGTCTTGTCTTCATGCAATTCCGATCCATGATATGAACCCGTTGGCTCGAAGTCTTTCAGGTTTGAAGCCACCGTGCAAATGATTACCTTCGATCCTCTTTGACGAGCCTCGGATATCATGGCGCCTATTAGTTCCTCATATCGGCGTCTGATGACGGCGGCGTTCTTCCTGTCCCAATCATTATATTTAATTTTTTGGTAATATTTCACGGCGTGCTTTTTCATATCCTCCTGGTTGGGACTGAATATGGCCTCTTCATTACCTTGCTTCCAGGAGAATATTTTATGCGTCAAGATGACAAGCCTTAGATCCCTGAGGCGTCTTTGGATTCGCGGCATCCAGGAAGAGCGGGTGGATGACGTTTGCGCGCGATGATAAAAAAACTCGTTATTTCCCGAATAGATTATAACGAGGTCTGGATCGAGAAATAAAACCTCTCGTTCAACTTCCAAAACAAGAGAAGCTGGGAAACCGGCTTGACCGCAATTTATCGTCTCAAAGGTGAAACCACTTTGGATATCTTTCAACATGGCGTGCAGCCACCCGAGAAAAGCGCCGGGGTTTCCAAAGGAATAACCGTTGGCCGTGCTTCCTCCCACGCATACTATTCTAAACGTGCCCGGGGGTTTTTCCTCTTTGACTCGAAAATTATGTCCCCATGGCCGATAGTATCGCGTTGGTTCATAATAAGCCTCTCCATCTATCGTCACCCTTTGCAGATAAGGAAGACCCGCGGGGTTTTTTTTCAGTCCATATTCCGATTCAATAAAGTCAAACTTCAAAAAAAACAAGGATATTTCCAAGGCCGCGGGAATTGATAAGAGTATTAGCAATGCCAGAAGACTGAAAAGAACGCGATTTTTCAAGCTTGATTTTTTTTCGGGGGACATATCCGATTATCTCTAAAGTCTGTCGGCGAAACCCGGCGCCAGTCGAGCCATGACCCTGGCGCCGGCCATGGCCGACAGGACGGCGCAAAAGACCATCGCCGCGAGGGACGTCCAGTCCGGCCACAGGCCCTCGAGCAGGACGGCCCGGTAAGACTCGACGAAATGAGTGAAGGGGTTGAGGTAGATCAATACCCGAAAGCCGCCGGGCACGAGCTCGGCCGGATAGAAAATGGGCGTTCCGTACATCCATACCAGGAGCAGGACCGGAAGAACGTGTATAAGGTCCCGAAGGTATACCGAGACCGAGCCGATTATCATGGAAAGACCGACGGTGAAGACCAGTTGCAAAAGCACGATGACCGGTAGAATAATCATCGAGTCCGAGGGGCCGGGCAAGGTGACGGAGGAGATAAGACCCAATACAAGCATGCCCATGAACTGGCCCAGGAGCGCGCTGACGGCGGGGAAGGTCAAAAGCACGGAAAGGGGAAACCTGGCCCGGGTGACCAGGTTCTTGTTCTCCAGGACTACCGTTCCCGCCCGGGCGAGGGCCTCCTGGAAGGCCAGCCAGGGCAGGATACCGCAAAGGATGTAAAGAGCGCTGACTCCCAGCTCCGGCCTGCCTCCGAACCGGGCCTTGAAAACCACGGCAAAGATGAAAGTGAACACCAACAGCAAAAGCAGTGGATTGACGATCGTCCAGAAAGCGCCCATCAGGCTCCCAACATACTTGGACCTGAAGTCCCGGGCCGTCATGGTCCAGAGCAGGCCCGGGTGGGCGAGCAACTCTCGATATGGGTCGCTTTGCATGGAAAGAGTTTATCACCATTACCGGCATTATTTCAAAAGGTTGGCCGGCCCGCTCCTTGTGGTAGAATCGACGGACCGGTGCAAAACGTTAAAGCCTAAAATCATGGAAGACAAAAGTAAAAAGATATTGAAATCGATCGAAAGGGGGGGGGAGTTCCTGGCGGCCCGGTCCCTTCTTCGGGATTTCATCGTGCTTGCCTTCTTGACGGCCCTCTTTTTCCACCGGGCCTTTCCTGGGGATTTTATCTGGCGCGACGCTTATCACGAGTATTACGTTCTGCGCTTGATAATTGACCGGGCTGGGGGCTTTCCCCTCTGGAACCGTCACGTATATTGCGGGTCTCCCCTGGCCGGGGCCGTGTATCCAGGATTATGGTACCCGGTAAACCTGCTCCTGTTTACTCTCAGTCCACTTCCGGTCGGTTTGTCCTGCAAGCTTTTCATCATGATCCACTTTCTGGCCGCCGGGGCGGGGCTTTCCTTTTTGGCTCGTAAAGCCGGCGTTAACGGCTCGTCCGCCCTTGTCGCGGGTCTGGCCTATGAGTTCTCTGGCTACCTCGTATGCCAGCATTCGTCCATTAACCTGCTTCCCTCCTTTACTTTGGTCCCGCTGGCCATGGCTTTTATGGGAAAGGCCAGGTCGGGCGACGGCCTACGCTGGGCCGCTCTGGCCGGGGTCTCGGCCGGTCTGACCTTTTTGGGGGGCGACCCGCAGGGGTTCGCGCTGGCCCTGGGCCTCGGGGCCTTATGGGCCATATTCGCCTCGTCGGGTCATCCCGGCGCGGACATAGGCCGCCGTTTAACCTGGGGCCGATTGGCCCAGGCCGTCGCTCTGATGACCCTGTTCGCCCTCGCCATTGCCGCGATCGAATTCATCCCCGCTCTTTCCGTTCTGGCTCAGAGCGGAAGGGGAGGGGGGTTCGATATCGACGTGGCCGGGTGCTGGTCCTTCCATCCCCTCCGGACCATCGAGTTCTTGCTGTCTCGTCCCTTTGGAGACTCCTTGGGGCTGGACAACTACTGGGGCGCTTTCCTGGGGGAGAAGTGCTTTCCCCTTCCTCTCACCATGTCGCCCTATCTGGGGGTCTGGACCTGTTTCGCCGCGGCATTGGCGTGGAGGTATCGCGAGGGCAAAGGGGACGGCGTCCTTTATTTCTTCTCCGCCCTTTTGGCGCTGGCCCTCCTGATGGCGGCCGGCCGGCATTCTCCCGTTTACCGCCTGGTTTTCGCTTCCCTGCCCGGCATGCATCTTTTAAGGTATCCGGAAAAATACCTTTTCGTGGCCGCTATCTCCTCGTCCATGCTGGCCGGGCTGGGAACGAAAAGGCTCCTTGCCCGCCGGAACGAGGCGAGGTCTCGATTCGCGTCTTTAGGCCCGCCTTTCCTGGCCCTCGCTTTAACGGTCCTGTTTGTACTGGCGTTGAAGATATTTGAAGTCGAGCTTCTCGGGCCGCTCGGCAATCTCCTTGCCAGGGGCGCGCCCGCCGAGGTCACCCCCGAAATGGCCCTCGCCGACGTCAAGCGGGCCGTCGTCTTTTTCGGTTTCATGATGGTGTTTTGCCTGATGATTTTCAACGCCGTAAAAGGCGGGGCCTCGAGGTGGCGCGGCGCTCTCATTATGTTATTTCTTTTCGCCGATCTTTATATCGCCAATTCACCGCTCGCTCCGGTCGCGAAAAATATCTATAAGGGAGATTCAAGGTTCGCGTCCATTATTCTAGGCGGCAAGGGAAATGAGCGGGGACGCGATGGGCGGCCCGAGACGATCAGGATGTTTCGGGACAACGGCATTGCCGATCCCGGGCGGCTGACCCTCCAGGAAGTGAGGCTTTGGGAAAGGGACACCCTTAAGCCGAACATTGCCCTGGCCTACGGGATAGAGTATTTCGGCGGCGTCAACGTGGCCCACGCCGCACGCTTCGACGACCTCATGAAGCGGGCGGTGGGCTTTTTCGACCTGCCGGCTTACAACGTGAGGTTCGCCGCGGTTTCCGAGCGGCAACCTTTAGACCTGGATTCGAACGCTCGGGTGATCGAAAGCTACAGGGGAGTAAAGCTTATCGAGTTCAAGCGATACCTGCCCAGGGCCTATTTTATTGGCCGGGCTAGGTCGGTGGAGGAGGAAGAGGAACTTTTCGCGCTGATGAGGAATTTCCAGCCCGAGCGTTTCGTAATATTGGAAACGGGTCCCGGCCTGGAGCCGGTCAAGGAGTCGGCGCCCGGAGCGGAGCCTCTTTTAAGGGACGCCGAGGTAATTTCGCATGGCGCGAACCGGGTGGTGGTGGAGGTCGATTCTCCGTCCTCCGGCTGGCTGGTGCTTAACGACTCTTATTCTCCGGGCTGGAGCGCCCGGGTCAACGGGGCCTCGGCTCCAATCTATCGCGCGAACGGCCTGGCCCGGGCCGTTCCCGTTCCCTCCGGCGAGGTCAGGGTCGAGTTCTCCTACTTTCCTCCCGGCCTGGCGCTCGGCATGGCGATTACGTCTTTGGCGCTTATCGCGACGCTCGCCTGGTTCGGTCTGGCTGCTATAAGAAGCGGTCGCTTTTGGAAAAAGCCAAGAGCATAAGATTAATTTGACAAATAAAGTACAAGAAAAATTGATATTTGCGATTATTGTCTCCATTTTACAACAGGTATGCCAGCCTATCAGTACGAACAAACTTTTATTCCTCTAAAATCAACATAATTAATATAATAAATAAAAATAATTAAAATATTCAATTTCAAACTTGACATTTAAGATTTTTGATGTACATTAATATTAACTGGCCGGGAAAAAGAATATCCATCCCGGCGCCTGACGGAACTGGAGAAGAAAAAATGCTTGATTGGCAAGAACTTACAAGAATGACGGGCAATGAGGACATCTATATCGAGCGCGTTCGCGTTCCTTCCAAGGGTATTTCGGTGGAGGGTCAATTCGATCTTCCCCCCCTGGCCAGGCTGACCATGGAGGACCAGGTGTTCGTGGCGTCCTTTGTCAAATGCCACGGCTCGATCAAAAGGATGGAGAAGCTCTTCGATATCAGCTATCCGACGGTGAAAAACCGTCTGAACCGGATTGGTGAAAAACTGGATTTCATCGAGGTCGCTCCGGACGAGGAAGGCCCTGACGTCCTGGACCTCCTTGAAAAAGGAGAGCTTACCGCCAAAGAGGCGATAGAGCGACTGAAAAAAAGGACGTGATTAAAATCCATTCAACCGCAAAAAGGAGGTATTGGTCATGGGTGAGGAAAGAAAAAGAATATTGGCCATGCTTGGCGAGGGCAAGATCAGCGTGGAAGAGGCGGACGAGCTTTTGAAGGCCCTCGAGGGAGAAACTTCTTCCCCAAGCGCTGACGCTGCGGGCACTTCATCGGTCAAGCGCCTGAAACACTTGAAGATTCAGGTGGACCCCGTAAACGGCCACGGCCGTGGCAAAAAGGACCGGGTCAACGTCAAGGTCCCCCTGGCCCTGATCCGGGCGGGCGTGAAGTTCCATACTATCCTGCCCGATGAAGCCCGGGAGAAAATCGAAACGGTCCTCAGCGAGAAGGGCGTGGGCTTTCGGCTGGAGGACTTAAACCAGAGCAACGTGGAATCTATCATCGAGGCCCTGGGTGATTTGAGCGTGGACGTGGACACGGAGGACCATCGGGTAAAGATTTTCTGCGAATGAAGTTAAGGAGGCGGCGGGGGCTGGAATATTATTAACAATTCGCGGGGGACCCGGCACGATTTCCAGCCGGCTAAAAGGACTCCCTCGAGAACTCTTCATCCTCGAGCACGCGCGCCTGGCCCTCGCCGCCTTGCCGTTCCTCCTCGCCATGTTCCCCGTACCTGTCTTCCATCTGGGTCTCGAGCAGGGCCATGAGCTTTCCGGCGGCCTGCTTGAGTGACTCCATGGACGTCTCGATTTTCTTGGCCCCGTTCTCGACCTCCCTGGCCTCCTGCTCGACCTCGCGCATGGACGCGACCATCTGGTTGGTGGCCGACGACTGCTGACGCGTGATGATGCCGATCTCGGAGGAAGCCCTTCTCGAGGTGTCCACCGTGTCCAGGATGTGCTGGAAATACTCGCCCATGGCCATGACCGATCCCGCGCCTTCCTCGGCGGCCACCTGCTCCTGGTCGGCCAGGGAGACCATCGTGGTGGACGACTTCTGGATGGCCTCGACCATGGCCTTGATCGACTCGGTGGCCTCGAGGGTCCTTTTGGCCAGGTGCTGGACCTCCTCTGCCACCACGGTGAACCTCTTGCCGTACTCTCCCGCTCCGGCGGCCTCGATGGTGGCGTTGAGGGAAAGGAGGTTGGTCTGGTCGCTGATTTCCTCGATGATCCCGACCACGCCCCCAATCATCTGGGCCTGCCAGGCCAGGTCGAGTATCTGGGCCGTTCCCTTCTCGATCTTTTCCTTGATCAGGTTGATGCCGCCCACGGCGTCCTCCATCATATCCCGACCCTGGTTGGCCGCCTCGTAGGCCTTTTGTACCGCCTCGTTGACCGACGCGGCCGTGTCGGCTATGCGGTTGGCCGTGGAGGATATCTCCTCCGTGGTCGCCACCACCTCCTCGACTATCACCGCCTGCTCGGTGGCCCCGGCCGACTGCTCCGTGGCCACCGCCACCAGCTGCTCGGCCGTCTCGGTGAGCATCATGATGGTCTCGGAAATATTGTCGATCATCTCCTCGGAGCGCCTTCTCTGCTCCTTGATGCTGACCGCCATCTCGTTGAAGGCGCCGGCGAGTATGCCTATCTCGTCCTCCCTCTCGACTCGCACCTCGACGTCGTACTCGCCCTCCCCAATTTTCCTGGCGGCCACGGCCAGCTTCAAGATGGGAGGAAGAATCTTGCGCAGGGTAAAAACCACTATGCCCGCGCCAAGAACCACCACCAAAAGGGTCATGGCGGCGCCGAGCCTTCGCGAGGTGTCTCGCTGGGCCACCAGATCATCCAGGGAGAAACCCACTCTTATCCAGCCGCAAGTGGCCCCTCCCCCCAATACCGCCTTGACGTCCGAAACCATTTCAATGTATCTCGCGCCGCTCGGCGACATGGTATCCCTAGCCGCAACGCCATCGTCGGGGAAAGTATCGGGCGGGGTCGGAAAGGACTCCTGGTCCTGGACCATCCGAGCGGAACGCCTGGATAACAATGACTTGCGCTCGTTGTCGTAAATCACGGCGTAACTTACGGTGGGGTCCTTGAAAAGATCGTCGAAATTCTGGCTGAGCGCCGCCGTGTCTCCGCTGCATACTCCAAATACTATGTCCTGGCTGAAACCTCCAACCAGCATGTCGCCGTGAATCTTGTAAAGCGACTTGGCCGAACGGAAATGAGACCGGCTGTAATAGCCGATGTAGAAGAACATCAGGACCCCGAAAACGGCCACAACCAGGAAAAGGGCCATCAGAATCTGATAGCCGAGTTTCCGCTTGAGCCCGTCTAGTATGCCTTGTTTTGCCAAGAAACGTACCCCGCTTGACGACGCCCCGCCGCCGTCCGCTTAACCCGTTTTAATCGCCGTTTTGAAAAACGATAAAAGGCGGTTGGAACGTCGGACGCCCGGACGCCCGGACGAAAGGTCCAAATTCGGCGTCGTTCGAATACATGAATGATAGTTAATCGCCCTTGCCAAGTCAAGAAAGGGTAAGGCGGACTTCCCCGTTTTTTCAAAACTTGGGATGCAAGGCTCGTGGCGGTCTGCAAACAAATCGCGGGCCAAGGCCCGAAGGGCTCTAATATCAGTAGCCGCAAGCGCCAGCCTACGGCTACTCGAATTTTCCCCTACCTTCGGGGGGGGGGAGGCGACCGCGTCCGTTTCAGCGGCTTCGGCGACCGGACGCGTGAGGAGACGACGATTGATTTTCACTTCGCGCGGCGGACATCTTGCCGGATGGAAAAGAGCCAATAGTGAAACGGTTAAAATTGGGAGGAGTTCTGAGCGCGAAACATTGACATCCCTAGGCCTCTAAATTGTGTGGCCCAAAATTCTTGTTGTTTAATGGGCGCTGATTATGTATTCTTCTCTTGATGGACTCAGCGTAAAGCCTTCCACCTATGAGTCGGGGCTTTCAGCGGAATAATTTATCGTTTCATGACTTCACCGCCGGCGAGGCGCCGAATGGCCGAGCACGATCAAAAGAGTAACCCCAATTCACCGGGGCGAAAGGGGACGAGCGGCTTGTCTTCCCCCTTGGGGGAAGGACCGTTTTCCTCGGCCCTGGTTATGGGCGATGAAAGGATAAGTCTCTTCGAGAAGTTTATCGAGAACTCGGGGGAGGGCATGGGATGGGCCGACCTTGAGGGCAACATCCGCTACGCCAACGCGGCCCTTTGCCGGATGCTGGGGGAGGACGGCCCCGATTCGGCCCGGGGCAAGTCCGTGCTGGATTATTACGGGTCCGAGGACGCCGAGGTCCTCGCGAGCGAGATACTTCCCCTGGTGCTCCGCCACGGCTACTGGCAGGGAGAGTTGAGCCTCGTGTCCAGGACCGGCGAGTCCACGCCCACCAAGCACAGCCTCTTTCTTCTTCGCGACCCAAACGGAGAGCCTCACAGCTTTGCCAACGTTCTCACTGACCTTACGGAGCGTAAGCTGGCCGAGAGCGAGCTGGCCTCACGCGAGGAGCGCCTCGAGGAATTGGTGGAGGAGAGGGCAAAAAGCCTGAGGATCGCCAACGACGAGCTTCGCCTGCAGATTGACGAGCGCGAGAAAGCGGACCGGGCGCGGATGAAGCTCGAGGAGATTCTGGACGCCACGACGGACTTCGTGGCCATGTCCACGGCCGACGGCAGGGTAACATATATTAACCGGGCGGGCAGGCGGATGCTGGGCCTTGGCGGCGAAGCCTCGGGCCGGACCTTGACCGTAGCTTCCACGCATCCCGAGTGGGCGGCCCGGACCGTGATCGAGAGGGCCCTGCCGGCGGCGGAGAAACACGGCGTCTGGAGGGGCATTACCGCCTTTCTCAACGCCGAGGGCCATGAGATTCCCACCAGCCAGGTGATTATGGTCCATCGCGACGAGGAGGGACGGGTCGAGTTTTTCTCGACCATCGCCCGTGACCTGACGGAGCAGAAGAGGTCGGAGGAAAAGCTTCAAAAGAGCGAGTCGACCTTGAAGAGCATCCTCCAGGCGGCTCCCATTGGCATCGGCCTGATGGAGGGCCGGACCATGCTCTGGTCCAACGATCAGATGACGAAGTTTATCGGCTACGCCCGGGAAGAGTTCGAGGGCAAGGACACCAGGCTGTTGTATCCCGACGAGGAGGAATACCAGAGGATAGGAAAGGCCCTGTATTCGAGGATCGACGTCGATGGCGTGGGCCGGGCCGAGGGAAAGATGAGGAGGAAGGACGGGAAGATTTTCGACGCCTCGATAAGCGTCACTCCCGTGGACCTGGGGGGCGAAGCCAAACACTTCATCGCCACGGTTATGGACATTACGGAGCGCAAGAACGCCGAGCGCCGCCTCCGTTTCAAGCGGGAGTTCGAGAAGCTGATCCTCGAGATATCCACCCGTTTCATCAACCTCAGCGTGGAGAAGATCGACGAGTGCATCGGGGAGTCCATGGGCGATATCGGGGAGTTCCTGGGGGCCGACCGGGGCCACATGTTTTCCTTTTCCGAGGACGGCGAGGAATTCACTTTGATCTACATGTGGGACTCGGAGGGCAAGATCAAGATCGAGACTCCTTTCCTGGACATGAAAACGAAGGACCACCCCTGGTGGATAGGTAAACTTCTAAACCGCGAATACGTGGTGATATCCAGCCCGGATGACGTGCCGGAGGAGGCCGCGGCCGAGCGCGAGGTGGTGAAGGCCAGGGGAACGAGGGCGGCCGTTGACGTGCCCATTATCTACGAGGAAAAGGTCACCGGCTTTATGGGGTTTTCCTCGGTCACGGCCGATCGCAAATGGACGGGCGACGAGCTTCATCTTCTCACCATGGCGTCCCAGATTTTCGTGAACGCCATGAAGAGGAAGGAGGCGGAGCGGGAAAAGCAGAGCATCCAGGCCCAGTTCCTGCAATCGCAGAAGATGGAGTCGATCGGACGCCTGGCTGGCGGCGTGGCCCATGACTTCAACAACCAGCTCCTGGTAATAAGGAGCGTGGCGGAGATGATTAAAAGGGCCCTGCCCGCCGAGGACCCTCTTCAGAAGAAGGTGGCCATGCTCGAGAAGGCCTCCCAACAATCGGCCAACCTGACCAAGCAGCTTCTGACTTTCAGCAGACGCCAGGTGATCGAGCCCCGGATACTCAAGCTGGGAGAGGTGCTGGAGCCGCTCGAGAAGATGCTCGACAGGCTGCTGGGAGACGACGTGAGCCTGGACATCCGGGTCGCGGACGACGAGGGATACGTCAAGGCCGACCCGACTCAGGTCGAGCAGGTGGTGGTCAACCTGGCGGTCAACGCCAAGGACGCCATGCCGGGCGGCGGCCAGATCGTGATCGAGACCATGAACGTCGAATTGAGCGGCGACTGGGCGAGGGGCCATCCCGACGCTTTTCCCGGCCCTAGGGTCATGCTGGCGGTGAGCGATAATGGAGAGGGCATCCCCCGTGAATATTTGTCCCACATTTTCGAGCCCTTTTTCACCACCAAGGAGATGGGAAAAGGCACCGGACTTGGCCTGGCCACGGTTTACGGCATAGTGAAGCAGTTCGAGGGCGACGTGCAGGTCTACAGCGAGCCTGGCATAGGCACGACCTTCAAGATATACCTTCCCCGGGTGGACTCGGCCGGGCTCGAGCGCGACGACGCCAAGGCCGATGAGGCCCATCCTCTTGGTGGCTCGGAGACCGTCCTGGTGGTGGAGGACGAGCCCGCCGTGCGGGGAACGGTGGTGGACGTGCTCGAGATGAACGGCTACTCGGTCATTGCCGCGGAGAGCGGCGAGGAGGCCCTGCGGATATTCGGGGAGCGCCGTGGAGGTTTCGACATAATCGTCACGGACGTGGTCATGAAGGGAATGAGCGGCAAGGACCTGGCCACCAGGCTGACGGAGATAGACCCTAACCTTAAGATACTATACATGTCGGGCTATACGGACGACGTGATCGTGCATCACGGCATCCTCGAGCCCGGCATCGAGTACATCCAGAAGCCCTTCCGGATAGCCTCTCTGCTGAAAAAGGTCCGGAACATATTGGACTCCGAGTAAGCCCCTTTCAATCTATCCAGTCGATCTCCGGCTCGAGCGACCCAAGCCCCCATTCCCCGGCCATGCGCAGGTAGGGAACGTCCCCCGGCTTCTTGCCGGCCAGGCTCGGCTCGATCTCGCCCAGCATGGAAAGGCCGGCGGCGTCCAGGGCCGCGGCGTCCGTTCCCGCCAGCATGCATCCCAGCCTCGCGGGCCTGCCACCGTGCCTGACCTCGTTGGTCACGGTCATGGTCTCGATGGCGTCCATAATATAAAGGGCCGGCGGCGTAACCTGGAGGAGCGAGGCGATGGCCGCGTGGATGTCGCCGCGTCCGAAATGCAGCTTTCCCCGCTGTCCCCTGCCGAGCAGGCCGAAGTGGTTCTTGATGGCGCCGGTCATCATGCATATCTTGTGGGTTTTAAGGACGGGAAGCGAGACCATGAAGTCGGCCTTTACCGCCTCGGCGCTTATGGTAAGCTCGACCCCGGAGGGGGCCTTGACCTTTCCCATGGCGCGGCCGTAAAGGTCTAGAAGGGGTAGCCCATGGCTCTGGCATACGCGGGCCAGGGCGTGGTCCCTGATAGCCTTGCCCGGCCGGATCAGGTCGGCCGCCGCCCCGTCCCCCACCAGGAACTTCTTTCCGGCCAGAAGGTGGAGGACGGCGTCCAGCGTCTCGGGATGGGTCGTGGTCGGATAGGGCTCATGGGAGACCACGTTGGGCTTGACCAGTATAGTCCCCTCCGGAAGGGAAGGCGCGAAACGCTCGAAAGCGGCCTTGACGAACCCGGCCCGGTCCAGGGACCTCGAGGCTATTATTTGACCCGCTTTTTCCATGCATTAAGATTGTAGTGCGGGAACAAGACAATTTCATCCGGCGGCCCGACCCCGCGATGAGGAAGGGGCCGGAAAAGAGAGGACGGAATATGAAGGTATTCGTGACCGGTGGGACCGGCTTCGTGGGCGGCTTTATTCTGCGGCGTCTTCTGGATGACGGCCATGAGGTCGTCGCCCTGGCGCGGCCCGACTCCGAGCGGGGAGTGGCTCATCTGCCCGATGGCGTCCAAACGGCCAGGGCCGACGTCCTGGGTCCCGATCTTTCGGACCAGATGGAGGGCGTGGACGCGGTCATCCACCTGGTGGGCATAATCAGGGAGTACCCGCGGCGGGGAGTGACCTTCCGGTCGTTGCACGTGGAGGCGACCCAAAACGTGGTCCGCGCCATGGAGAAGGCGGGCGTAAAAAGGCTCGTTCACATGTCCGCCCTGGGCGCCGGGCCGGAGGGGGCCACGGATTACTTCGCCACCAAGTGGGAGGCGGAAAAGGCCGTCAAGGAGTCGGGACTCGAGTGGACCGTGATGAAGCCGTCGGTGATCTTCGGGCCTGGGGACGAGTTCGTCAACATGCTGGCCGGACAGGTGAGACTGGCGCCCGTTGTCCCGGTCATGGGAGACGGCCGATACCAAATGCAGCCCGTCTCGGCGGCGGACGTGGCCGAGGGTTTCGTCAAGAGCCTGTCCATGCCCGAGAGCGCGGGAAAATCCTTCGAGGTGGGAGGTCCAGACCGGCTGACCTATCTCGAGATCATCGACGCCATCGGCGCGGCCCTGGGCAAGGGACCGAGGCCCAAGCTGCGTTTTCCCCTCTGGCTCATGGGGCCGATCATCAGGATGATGGGCGGGTTCGATTTCTTCCCCGTCACGGAGGGGCAGCTCAAGATGCTGCTAATGAGCAACGTCTGCGATCCCGGCCCATATTTCGAGTTTTTCAATATCTCGCCCAAGCCCTTCCGGCAAGGCATCAGGGAATATCTGGCTCCCTAGGCGCTGGACGTTTCGGCCATGGCGCGCAACTTTGATAACGCCCGGCCGACGCTGTCCTGGAGGGGATCCCGGTTTCCTCGTCCCCGCCAGTATTGGAAGTGGACCTTGCCGGACCGGTCTTTTTCAATCTTATCGGCCTTATGCCGTCCGCGGGTATCGGGTTCCACGACAAGTAACGCGCATGACCGTCCCGTGAGACGCCGCGGTAAAAAGGGCCTTGACTTACATCATTTGTTACATCCTCGTCGGAAAGGCACGCGCGCTAGTAATTATTGTTATCTTTTCGACTAATGCTGATATAAAGGGGAATCCAATGGTCGCAGCCTTGAGACGACGCGATTTTCCGCGACAAACTTTTTATTGGAGAGGTATTGCATGGAAAAAATGATTATAAGGGAGGCGCTCGATACTGACCTCGAGAGCGTACTTTTCACGCATCGCCAGGCCTTTGGCCAGGAGGAGGAAGCCGGTCTGGTTCGGGACCTTCTCGATGACCCCAGCGCGGCGCCATTCCTCTCGCTCCTGGCTTGCATGGGCGGGCGGCCAATAGGACACGTGCTTTTTACCAGGGCCAGACTCGAGCCGATGGCTCCCCTGTCCGTCTCGATCCTCGCGCCTCTGGCCGTTATTCCCCAGTTCCAAAGGCAAGGGGTGGGCATAAAACTGACGGAGCATGGCCTGGCGATCCTGACCGAATCCGGAACCGACCTGGTCTTCGTCCTGGGTCATCCCGAGTACTACCCTCGTTTCGGCTTCGAGCCGGCCGGAAGGCTCGGGTTCGAGGCAACTTTCCCCATCCCCGACAAAAACGCCGCCGCCTGGATGGTCAAGGCGCTTGGACCCGGCGTCATCGGGAGTTATCAAGGAAGGGTAATCTGCGCCGACAAACTAAACGAGCCCGAGTTCTGGAAAGAATGACTCTCACTCGGTAGAAGGCTACTCCATTCGATCGTGGTTATCGATAATGCTTTTGGCCGCGAAGAGCTCGGCCGCTCGGGCCATCTTGTCGGGGGGGCCGGTGAGGATGGCTATGTCCTCGGCTTGCATGGGATCGAAGGCTCCGGGGTCCTGGATCATCGATTGGCCTCTCCTGATGGCGAGAAGCGTCACGCCGTGGACCTTCCTCAGGCTCAGGTCGGCGGGGGATTTCCCGGCCGCCTCGCTGCCCGGCTCGATCTTGAGCGCGGCCACCTCCAGGTCCGGAATCAGGGCCCGCAGGTCGCATACCGCGGCCTTTTCCCGGGAGGGCGACCTGAACATGCCGTAGCCGCCGGACCGAAGCTCGGAGGTGTACCTCTTGATCTCGTCGGCCGGCACCAGGTACCTGGCCAGGACCCGCGTGAATATCTCGACCGAGGTCTCGAGCTCGGCGGGGATGACCTCGCTCGCGCCCAGCTCGTAAAGGGGATCGACCTCGCGGATGTAGGCCGTCCGGGCGATGATAAAGAGCCTGGGGTTCATCTTCCTGGCGATATGGACCACGCGGCGGGTGGCCGCGGGATCGGGCACGGCCACCACCAGCACCCGGGCCTTCACCACGCGCGCGTGCTCGAGGGTATGCTCCTGGGCGGCGTCCCCGTAGTAGATGGGCGTTCCCCTCTCCCTCTCGCGGCGCACGGTCGAGGGGTTAAGCTCGATCACGGCGAAGGGTATCCGCGAGGCCTCCGCCGCCCTGGCCAGGTTGCGGCCGTTGGGACCGAAGCCAACTATGACCAGGTGGTCCTCCAGCTTAACCTCATCACCCCGCAGCTCGGCCCGGTGGCGGCCGTCACGGAGGAAAGCCGGCATGGGCAGGCGGTTGGCAAGGTTCGAGACCCGCTCGGAAGAAGAGATGATAAAAGGCGTGGCGATCATGGTCAGGACCGACACGCCCAGGAAAAACTGATAGGCCGGGGCGTCCATCAGGCCCTGGTCCACGCCGGCCCGGGCCAGGATAAAGGAGAACTCGCCCACCTGCGACACGGCCAGCCCCCCCAGCAGGGCCAGCCGGAAGGGAAGGCCGAGGATGGCCGCGCTCGAGCCGGCCAGAAGGGTCTTAAGGAAATGTACCCCCAGGGCCAGGAGCACGATGAGGGCCGGATGGGTGAGGAAGAAGCCAATATCTAGGAGCATTCCCACCGAGACGAAGAACAGGGAGGTGAACACGTCGCGGAGGGGAAGAACGTCGGCCAGGACCTTAATCTGGTACTCGGACTCGGATATGATCAGCCCCGCCAGAAAGGCGCCAAGGGCGAGGGACAGCCCGGCCGCCGAGGTCAGCCAGGCCACGCCCAGCCCGATCGAGACCACGGCCAGCATGAAGAGCTGGCTGTCCTGAAGCCGGGCCGCCTGATAAAGGACCCGGGGCACGAGCGTCCTGGCCAGGAAAAGAGCGGCCCCCACCACTAATAGGGCCTTGCCCAGGGTGATGGCGATCCGGGTCCCGTCCGCTCCTCCCTGGCCCGACAGGATGGGGATGAGGAGCATCATGGGAACGACGGCCACGTCCTGGAAGATCAAGGCGCCCACGATGAAGCCGCCGTGAGGGCTGTCCACCTCGGCCCTCTCCTGTACCAGCTTGAGCACGATGGCCGTCGAGGAAAGGGCCAGGAGACACCCGAAAAATATGGCCTGGTTCCAGGCCCGGCCGGTCAGCATGGTGATGGCCGCGCCCGCCGCCAGGGTGGCCGCCACTTGGAGGCCGCCTCCAATCAGCACCGTGGCCTTGATGCGCATGAGCCGCGCAAGGGAGAACTCGATCCCGATGGTGAAAAGGAGGAGCACCACGCCGATCTCGGCCAGGACCTCGACCTCGTGCTTGGCCTCGATGGCGCCCAGGCCGTGGGGACCCGCGATCACGCCCGTCAGCAAAAGCCCCACTACCACCGGCGCCTTCACCCTCCGGCTGACAAGGACAACGGCCAGGGCGAGCCCGAATATTATCAGCAGGTCTTTGATAAAGGGTATTTCCATTAATAAACCTGTCCGCCCAACAACAAAAAAGACTTCCCCACCGCCAAATCTATCGCGGCGGCGCGAGATATGTCAAGACCCGGGCGAAAGAGCCGGATTCCCATTTTACACGCTGAAAGAATAAACTTGAAACCTCCATTGCATTTCTTTAATCTAACCGGTTAGAATCAAGCGTTAGCCTTTTTCAAAAACGCGTCCCTAAAGAGGAAAATGAGGTACCAAGGTATGAATTGCCCTTCCCTGTCTCGAGCCATGGACTTGCCGATGTTTTTAATTCTCGCCCTTCTCGCTTTTGCCCCCTCGGCGAGCGCGGAGGATGACCGGCTTCACTTCAAGCCGGAACTCTTCGAGATGCTAAAGGACGAATGGGGCTGCGGGGAGCAGTGCAGGGAAATCATTACCTCCCATTGTAGCTACCCGGACTTCAAAGCCGACGAAGAACTGACCGACGCGTGTTATTTGAAATCCTTCCTATCGGAAAAATCGTGGAACACCAGGTGGATTATCAAATCGGATTGGATCGCGGAGGATAAAATCCTGACGCCTGAAATTGGGAAATTTTCAAAACTTTGCACAAGTTTCGTTATGGACGATTATAAAGTTTATGTTGTCGAAAGCTTCAGCATTATTTCGGTAGTAGTCATTGAACGCCAATCAAAAGCATTACAAGTCAAAGAAAAGGACGTCTCCGAAATCGCTAAAAAGCTATTTGTAGATAAATTCAGATATACTTATTTAGCAGGAAATAAATACAATGATTACTATGTTCCTGTAACTTTCGATTTTGTGCAGACGGGAGAGAAAGCCGCTATAAGATATGGATATCAACGCGCATACGCTGAAAAAATAAACAAAGAGCGAAGGGGAATCGAGGTTAAATGGAAGAGTACATGGTATAATGACATGCTATGGTGGGCGGATAAAAATAAAATCGGCTTTATGGCCACCAGCTTAGATGACACAATTTCCAGGAATTCAGATACATATATATGCAAAGATTGTGAAGGAGATAATGGTAGGTGGTTTTATAGTTATAAATATAAGTGGTCTAAAAATATTAATAAGGCGCCAGAATTAGTCGATTGCCTAAAAGAAAAAGGAGAAGGAACGGATGAGGCCAGGCGGGAAGGGCCGGCCCTTAAAGGGCCGGATATGGTTACCGAAAAAGCCGGCGATAAAGCCGCCAGGCCGGCGGACGCGACCGATGACCCTATGCCAAAGGGCGGCCCGAACGCGCGGCCCTCGGAAGAGACGACCCCCGAGGCGGAGGGCGGAGGAGATATCGGCCCTTCCAGCGCCTGGATTGCCGCTATAGCGGCATTGGCCGCCGCGATTCTATTACTTGTGTTCTTCCCGCGAGCGCGGGGCGGGCGGGTTTAACCCGCGCCTCGTATAGGTTCAGTTATTTCCCCGGCGCTATCCCTTTCAATGTAAAGGAGTACTTGTCGTATCCGGGCTGTATTCGATACTCGCGGAAGGCCAGGGTCACGCCGGGCACGTCTCCGGATACTCCCATTTGCCCGTGGTCGATATTCAAGGTGATGAAGTCGGCCTTGGAAAGCTCGTTGGTATGCTCGGCCTCCTCGATCCCGAGCATGGAGTAAGGCCAGGCGCTGACCGACAAGGGCCCGTCTCCCGTGAACATGATACCGTATCCGTCTTGATCGGTGAGAGAGACCCATCTCACGTCGGTCCGGTTGGCGGCCTCCTCGGGGACCACGTACTGGTGAAAGAGGTCGTCCACCCGGCCCGAGTATTGGGCGATGGCCGCCCCGGCGTTGCGGTCGCGGTAATTCTCGTGTGGACCTCTCCCGTACCAGGTCATCAGGTCGTACTGGGCCGGGACCCCCATCTGCATGCCTATCCGGGGCAGCGTGGGCAGGAGGGGGGAGGAGAAGGTCTCGCTCTCGACGGAAATCTCTCCGTTTGCCCGCGCCGTATACGCGATCTTCCTCGAGCCCATGGCCCAGGGAAGATATGAGGACGCCGTAATCTTTACGCTCCCTTCCCATATCCTTTCGGTCTTGATTGTCGCCTTGGGCTCCGCGTAGCTTAATTTGCGCCAATAGGACTTGCGCGCGTCGAACTGGCTGTAATTGTCGTTCAAAGTGGGCGGCCTCCAGTAATTGGGCCTCATGCCGGCTATCAGTTCCCTGTCTCCCATCTTGTAGGACATGAGGTCACCCGTGTGCTTGTCGATGGCCGCCGCAAAGCCGTCTCCCTCCAGCAATATCTTATCGCCGTCATCGGTCATGGCCAGAAAGCCTTCCGGCTGGGCCGCCAAGGCCGGAGAAGAAGGAGGAGAGACCAGAAACTGGTCCCACGCCACGATATGGTCCGAACCGTCCTTGAACGACAGGGTGACAAAGTACTCGGAACCATCTGATATATTTGAGGTAAAGTCGATATCGATATCCTGGGACTCACCAGGGGCGGCGGACAGGTCGTCCATGTCTCCGGTCTCGATCTGTACTCCGTCCTTTAGGAGAGACCAGGTAAGGCCAAGCTCGGAGAGGTCCGTAAAGTAGTACTTGTTATGGGCCACGAACCGGCCGCTCGCGGCGTCCGGGGCCTCGACCGAGACGTTCTGATAGACCTTGGCCACCTCGTAAAGGGAGGGGTTGGGAACGCGGTCGGGCCGGATAAGTCCGTTCAGGCAGAACTTGCCGGAATTGGGCTCGTCCCCGAAGTCTCCGCCATAGGCGTAGTATTTTTCCCCGCTCTCCGAATATTTGGTCAGTCCCTGGTCCACCCAGTCCCAGATGAAGCCGCCCTGGAAGGAGTCCATGGACTCGAAGACGTCCCAGAATTTCTGAAGACCGCCCACGCTGTTGCCCATGGCGTGAGCGTACTCGATCTGCACGAAGGGCTTGCCCATGCCCTGGGTATACCACCAGGGCTTTAACATGCCCGGCTTGAAATACATGTTGGTGGCCACGTCCGAGTACTCGACCCATTCGTACCAGACGACAAACTCGGGATAGTTCTTCTTGATCCATTTTCGCTCGGCCATGATGTTGGGTCCGCGCCCGGCCTCATTGCCGAGTGAGAAGCCGATGATGGAGACGTGGTTCTTGTCCCGCTCGACCATGCGCCTGGCCCGCTCGACGTGGGCCTCTTTAAAATCCGGTCCCACCGAGACGCGGTGGAAATAATCCTTGCCGTAACCGTGGGTCTCAACGTTGGTTTCATCCAGGACGTAAAGCCCGCCGCCGTCGCATATCTCGTACCATCTGGGAACGTCCGGGTAATGGCAGGTGCGCACCGAGTTGATATTATGGTCCTTCATAAGCTCCAGGTCCTTTTGCATGAACTTCTCGCTCACCACGTGACCCGTGTCCGGCTCGTGCTCGTGCCGGTTGACGCCCTTGAAATAAACCGGCTTGCCGTTGACCAGTATTTGACCTTTCTTTATCTCCACGGCCTTGAACCCCGTCTTCCAGGCAACGGCCTCGATGGCCTCTCCCGAGCCGTCCTCAAGCTTTATGGCCAGGTCGTAAAGCTCGGGCTTCTCGGCGGACCATTTCTTCGGGTCATCGACTTCGGTCTCCAGCTCGAGCACGACCTCCTCGCCGGCGGGAACGGTCACCAGCGACGGCCCGAGCTCGGTCCTGAAGCCGTCGGCCTCGCGCCACAGGTCGGCGCTTATCCGGGCCTTTGCGTCCTCACCGCCTTTGTTCATGATATTCACGCGCAGGCGGAAAATGGCGTCCCGATAATCGGCGTCCAGCTCGGAGCGGGCGTAGAAGTCGCGGAGGTACAACTCGGGCCTGCTCACGAGCGTCACGTCCCGATATATGCCCGAGAGCCTGAAGAAGTCCTGGTCCTCGAGGTAGGACCCGTCGCACCAGCGATAGACCTCGGCCGCGACCGTGTTCTCGCCGGGCCTTACGTAATCGGTCACGTCGAACTCGGCCGGCAGTCTGCTGTCCTGGGAGTAGCCCACCTTGGCGCCGTTGATATAAAGGTAGAAGGCGGAATCGACCCCGTCGAATACGATATAGGTGCGCCGCTCTTCCCATCCCTTTGGCAGGTTGAAGGTCCGCTTATAGGAACCCACCGGGTTTCTTTCCTCGTAGGCGGTCCATGATTTGGGCGGCTTTTTAGTCACGCTGGGGGCCGCCATCTTGAAAGGATAGACCACGTTGGTGTAAATGGCCGTGCCATAACCATGCATTTCCCAGTTGGAGGGAACGGGTATGTCGTCCCATCCCGAGACGTCGTAATCCAGGGCGTAAAAGCCCTCGGGCCGGCTCCAGGGGTCGGGAGACCAGTGGAATTTCCAGTCGCCGTTAAGGGACAGCTCGAGGGGGTTGGCCTCCCCGGAAAGGGCCGCCGAAAGGTCCGGATAGGCCGACATGGTGGCGTGAGGCTGCTCCTTGTTGACGCCGATCACGCGCGGGTCCTCCCAGTCGGGACGGTCTTTGCCCCAGGAAGGTCCGCAAACAAAAACCAAGGCTAACGACAAAATAATAAAAACGGGTCTTTTAAGCATTTCGCCTCTCCTGAAAAAAGTAAAGATAAATGATAGCACGGATGAGATGGTAAAGTCCAAGTATATGATTTTACGAGAAAAGATATCACCGCTCGGCCGCCCGTCCGGCCCTTCCCAAAAGGGGGATAAAGACAAGGACCATGGCGGCCAGCCCGGCGGCCAGGCCCATGCCCCATCTGAAACCAAGGGCGTCGGCGATAACGCCAACCGACTTCCCCGCTATCGAGGCGCCCATCATGCCGGCGGCCATGACCATAATGAACATGGCCCCGGAAAGACGCTCGGGCAGCCTGCTGGTAAAGGAGATGATAATGGGGAACATGCCGGAAAAGAAAAAGCCCGAGCACGCGAACACTATCTCCGACGAGAGCCTGCCCTCCATCATGGGAGCCGCCAGAAGGCACGCGACGGAGAGAACGGCCAGACCGGCGAGTATGGCGGCCGGGGCCTCGAGCTTTTTAACCAGAAAGGCGCAGACGAACCGGCCGGCGGTCATGGCCATCCAGAAAAAGGAAAGCACCATGCTCGATCGAAGCGGACTTGCCCCGGGAAAGACGTCGCTTAAATATTTGGGAATCCAGGCGTTGGGCACGGCCTCGCTCCCAATATAGCAAAGGTTCATGGCCAGGACGGCGATGAAAAGGCGAGTGTGACCGCCGGCCAGTTCCCGCAGGACGGAAACGGTAAAGCCCTCGCCCAGGTCGGGCACTCGAGGACGGGAAATAAAAGCGGCCAGTGAGGCTAAAACGCAAAGACCGGAAAAGAGCAGAAAGCAGGACCGGTAATGAAGGCCAGAGGCGATAAAAAGGCCCGAGGCCGCCGGCGCCGTCATCACCCCGGCGGAGAAGAAGGCGTAGAGGACGTTCATGGACCTGGCCGAGTCCTCGGGAGCCAGTCTCGAGACGACCATGCCCGGCAGGGTGATCAAGACCCCTGCCGAGGCCCCGAAAACGAAAAAGGACGCCATCAGGGGAAAGGAGAAGGAAGCGAGCATGGCGATGGAAAAGGACGCCGCCGCCAGCAAGGGACCGGCGACGAGAAGCATGGTTCTGGCCCGTCCGATGGCCAGGCCGATAACCATCAAGGCGGCGAAGTTACCCGAGAACTGGGCCAGAGGAAGCCATGAGGCCCGGGACCGGGAAACCTGGAAAGCGTCCGACATGTCCGGCAGAAGAGAGCCAAGAAGACTGAAGCTTATGCCCGCGATGAAGATGAGAGCGTAAAGCACGCGAGGAGTTTTATTCCCCTGGCCTTTCCAAGACATATCCTCGAAAGATTCACTCATCGAACTTGCCGGATAAAAGAGCGTTCCTGGCGGCTTCCTGCTCGGCCTCCTTTTTGCTCTTTCCCTTGCCCAGGCCGCAGGTTATGCCCTCGACTTTCACCTCGACCTCGAAGGTCTTCATGTGGTCCGGGCCCTGCTCCTCGATGACGCGATAAACGGGAGTGCTTTTATAAAGGGCCTGGACCCTCTCCTGGAAGGGCGTCTTATAATCGCCCAACAGATCGATGGGAGGAAGGGAATCGAGCAGGGGCTGGAAAAGACGCTCGATGACCTTGAAGGTCTCGTCGAACCCTCCGTCCAGGTAGATGGCGCCCATAAGCGACTCGAAGGCGTCCTCCAAGATCGAGGTCTTGTCCGCGCCGCCGGTCAGCTTCTCGCCCTTGCCCAGTCTTAAAGCGTTGCCCAGTCCGAGGTCCCTGGCCAGGTCCGCCAACCTGTCGCAGTTGACGAGCCCAGCCCGAATCCTCGAAAGCTCTCCCTCCGCCGCGCCGCTGAAACGGAGCATGAGCATATGGGAAACCACCAGCCCGAGGACCGCGTCTCCCAGGAACTCGAGCCGCTCGTAATGGATTTTTATCATCTCCCTCCCGTCGTCGAGCAGCGACTGGGTGACCTCGTGGGCGAATGACGAGTGCGTCATGGCCCTCTCGAACAGCGCCCCGTTTTTAAAGCGATACCCGATCTTGTCCTGGATGACCTCCAGGGACTCGGTATTGTTTCCCATCCAATTGTCTCCATTCTCCGTGATATTGTATCCAACGCCCGACCGTATCTGTATCCGGCCGTTCGGCTCGATCTTGTCGCCCCAAAGGGCCGCGCCGTCATGGGAATATATTTCTACTCGATAAATATTGCCTACCATGTCCGCGCCGCCATTGCATCCGACCCTTAAGTAATTATCGCTCGTCCCGAATATTTTACCGTCCATCTCCGTTTCCCCGAGCGTCTCCAACTCGAAACCAACCTGTTCCTCCAGGAAAGCGGCCCTCTTCTTTTTGCCCAGCTTCCTGAGCTCGGCGGCGCGGGCCTTGATGGTCTCCGGGTCCAGATGGCCGGGCATGGCGTCGGCCGCCGTGCCGGTACGCCTGGAATAAGGAAATACGTGAAGATAGGTCACGGGAAGCTCGGTAATAAAATCAAGGCAGTTGGAATGCTCCCTTTCCGTCTCGCCGGGAAAGCCGGCTATCACGTCCATGCCAAGGCCGGCCCGGGGCATGGCCTCCTTAAGACGCCAGACGGCCCGCCTCACCGCGTCCACCTTATAGGGCCTGCCCATGCGGGTGAGGACCTCGTCGTCTCCGCTTTGCAGGGGAACGTGGAAATGAGAGCAGAACAATCCTGAATCGGCCGCGGCCTCGATCAGGTCATCGGTCAACTCCTGCGGCTCGATGGAGGACAGCCTGATCCTGGCGGGCATATCCCGGCTCCCGGCCAGCAGCTTGAGAAGGTCCGAGAGCTTTTTGCCCCATTCCTTGCCGTAAAGCCCAATATGCACGCCCGTGAGCACGGCCTCGCGAAACCCGGCCCGGGCCACGCCCCGGAGTTGGCGGACCACCTCGGCCATGGGCACGCTTCGGCTCGGTCCCCTCGCCACGGTGACGATGCAATAGGCGCAGTTGAAATCGCAGCCGTCCTGGATTTTCACCAGGGCCCTGCCCTTTCCCTTTTGCAGCCCGCCCTCGGGATGATAGAAAACGGGGGACCGGGGAAGGACTTTCCCCGTCAGTAGCTCGATCACCCTCTCCCGCTGGGAGGGCCCGACCGCCGCGTCGGCCCCCGCCTCGAGGAGCGCCGGGGCGGAAACCTCGGCCAGGCAGCCGGCGGCGATGATCTTCGCGGCGGGGCCGACCCTCCTGGCCCGCCTGATCATCTGCAGGCACTGCATCTCCCCCCGCCTGGTCACGGCGCAGGTGTTGACCACGTAGGCGGCCGCCTCGACTTCCTCGTCAACCGCTCCTCCCATGTCCACCGCCAGGAAAGAATCGGCCGGGACCATGGCCATCATGGCCGCGGTGTCGTAGCGGTTGGCCTTGCATCCCAGCGTGATAAAGGCCGCTATCGGGAGTCGCCTCGAGCCTTCGCTTCCCATGCTCTCGATTACCCTCTTTCCCCTGGGACGGGTCGCCCGATGGACCCGCCTCCCAGCGCCTCGTCGCCGCGATAGATCACCGCCGTCTGGCCCGGAGTGATCGCCCGCTGGGGCTCGTCGAATATTATTTCCACTTCGTCCTCGCCGATAAGGCTGACCCTGGCGGCCGCGAGGGGCGCCCGGTAACGGATTTTCACCGCCACCTTTTCTTCTTCTCCGGGTGGGGAAGAAAGCCAGTTCATCTCCTGGACAACCGCCCTCTTATGGAACAGGTCTTCCCATTTTCCCACCACCACCCGACGCGCCTCGGGGTCGATGTCCACCACGTAGGAAGGATCGGGACCGGGAAGGGAGAGCCCTTTCCGCTGCCCTATGGTAAAGCCATGCACGCCCATATGCGACCCGACCGACTTCCCCTCCAGGTCCACTATGTCTCCGGGAGGGGGGACCGAGCGGCCGAGCGCCTTCTCCACTATCTCCATGTACCCGTCCTTGATAAAGCAGACGTCCTGGCTCTCCTCCTTGTCCGAGACGAATAACCCGGCCTCCCGGCAGGCGTCCCTTACCCGGTCTTTCTCGAACCAGCCCGCGGGCAAAGCCGCCCGGGCCAGTTGCTCGGGCCTTAGCCGGCTGAGGAAATAGGACTGGTCCTTTTTGCCGTCCAGCCCCCGGAGAAGGCGGGGTCTTCCCGCCGAGTCCCTTGTAACTCTCGCGTAATGCCCGGTGGCGACAAGGTCGGCCCCAATCCTTTGCGCCGTCTCTATCAGGGTCTTCCACTTTACCATGGGGTTGCACGTGACGCAGGGGTTGGGCGTAAGACCCTGGGCGTATTTTTGGGCAAAGGGAGTGACAACTTCTCGATACAGCCTCTCCTCGATGGGCACGGCCGTGAACTCGATCCCCAGGCATTTGGCCACCCGCTCTGCGTCCACGCGGTCCCGGTCCGGGGATTTTCCTTTGCCCGGCTTAAGTTCTCCCAGGTCGAAATGCACCGCCGCCAGGGGTACTCCGGTCCGTTTTATGGCCAGGGCCGCGAAGGCGCTGTCCACACCCCCGCTCAGGGCGACCAGGGCTTTGCGCGGCTTTTTGCCCTCGAGCCAGGGAGGGGACGGACCTATTTCATCGAGAATTCCCATGACCTCACGGGTGTTATTATGTCCCATCTTTACCGGGATTAGAAGCCCGGCCGGGGTTGCACGGATGCATATCCGCTCGCCGGGTCGGGCGTCACCGTAGAGTCCGGGTCGGATACCATGGCCTGACATTTTCGACAAAATGTAATTTTTTTCTATACATGAGAGTAAATTTGTGATAAATTGATAAGACCGAAATTCTGTCACCTCGGTATATCATGCCGGGGTTGCCTTGGAAGCTGCGTTGGAATATGCGCGTAAAGGAGTGCAAGCGGGTGGAAAACACGGGTGAAAAGACGGACGAGGTAAAAAAACACGTTCCCCGGAACAGGCTGCTCAAGGCCCCCATCCGGGTGAGGACCGAAGAAGGCGACCATGACGAGGAGTTCACCGAGTACATGATGGAGGTGGACAAGGACCGCATTTACATCCAGACGGATAATCCCTATAAAGAGGGCACGGTCCTGCATCTGGGTCTCGACCTTCCCGGGATCAACCGTACCATACACTTCAAGGGCGAGGTGGTAAGGATCAACCCCCACAAGCCCAAAACGCCCGAGGACTTAGAGCCCGGCATGGGCATAGTCTTCGAGCGGGTCAGTTTCGACAACCGCAAGCTTATCGCCGACTACCTCGAGAAAATCCAGTCTGAGGACCGCTCGGAGGATTACTCGGTATTCCTTTCCTGGGTCTCGAAGATCAGCCGTCCCATGTCGCCCAAGGAAAAGGAGAAGATCAAAAAGGACCTCCTCAAGGTCCTCTATGGCGCCAACAAGGAACCCATCCCGGAGAAGCAAAAGAAAAAGACCCCCGAGGAACTGGAGATCATCGCCAGAATTCCCCTCTTCGAGGAACTTGACGAGATCGAGATCGAGGAGATGGCCCGCATAATGGCCAAGGAAAAATACCGCGCCGGCGACGGGATTTTCGACGAGGGCGACGTGGGCGACAAGATGTACCTCATCCTGAAGGGAGCGGTGGACATCATCAAGGACACGGGCAAGGGGCCGGGACAGATACTGGTCACCCTCAAGGCCGGAGACTACTTCGGCGAGATGTCCCTTATCGACGACGCGCCAAGGTCGGCCTCGGCCATGGCCGGGGAGGAAACCATCCTCCTCAGCATCAACAAGAAGCACCTCAACCTGCTCCTGGACAACTCGCCCACCATCGCCGCCAAAATCTACAAGTTCTTCGTCGCCGTTCTGAACGACAGGCTCAGGGAAACCAACGATAAAATCAGAAGCTTCGTCAGCATGGCCCAGGAGATGAGCCAGGCTTAATCCGCCAACGCCCCCGGCGCCCGCGGACCAGCACCCGGCGCCGGGGATTTTTATGCCCTGTCATTTTCCAGGAAGCTTAAAGAGGCTGGAGATATTCTGAGAAAGTATTAATTATGGAAAATTGACATCCCAGGGGGGGGGGGGGGTAGTATTGTAATTTACAGCATGGTAACATATGGATGAATTGTCTACAAATCTCGGAGAAGGGGGATTAAGTCATGAGGGCTAAGATTGGAATGGCGTTGGTTGGAGTTTTGGTTATGGCCGTGGTGGTGGGGATTGCCTGGGCGCAGTCCGCTCCGCAGCTTATCAATTACCAGGGGCGGCTCACGAACGCGGCGGGGCAGCCGCTTGCGGACGGTACTACCGTTGATCTGACATTCGCTTTCTATGGAGTTGAAACGGGCGGGACCGCGTACCTCACGGTTTTCCAGGAGGACGTGGTGGTCAATGGCGGTATTTACAACGTGCTCATCGGCTCCGGTACGGTCACGCCCGGTTCCGAGCCCAACCTGGGCGCTGTCTTCCAGAACCACCAGGACGTGTGGATGGGGGTCGAGGTTGAAAGCGATGGCGAGATGTCGCCCCGGTCCAGGATCGCCAGCGTGCCTTATGCCTTGAAGGTAGAAGGAGGCTGGCTTACGGCCTTTTACAATAAGAGCGATTACGACGGGGACGGTTACTCAAAGGTCGTTGACGGGGCCACGGCCACCACGGATTGCAACGATGTCGACGCCTCCATAAACCCCGGCGCGGCCGAAGTCTGTGACGACGGTTTCGATAATGACTGCGACGGCAAGATCGACGGTGATGACCCTGACTGCCAGGGAGGAAGCACTGTCGGCCCAATGGCCCTTATCCCCTCCGGCTGTTTCAACATGGGCGACGCGTTCAGCGAGGGAAGCAGCGATGAACTTCCGGTGCATAACGTTTGCATCACCTCGGACTTCTACATGGACGTTCATGAGGTGACCAACTCGGAGTACGCGGCTTGCGTGAGCGGAGGGGGATGCACGGCGCCCGGCTATTCTTCAAGTTATTCTCGCGGCTCTTATTACGGTAATCCGACCTATGACAATTTTCCTGTTATCTGGGTTGACTGGAATCAGGCCACGGCCTATTGCGCCTGGGCGGGCAAGAGACTGCCCACCGAGGCCGAGTGGGAGTACGCTGCCCGTGGCGGCCTGTCCGGCAAACGCTATCCCTGGGGAGATACAGCTACAGCATGTGTTGACGCAAATTACGATTGGTGTATTGGAGATACCAGCGAGGTTGAAAGCTATCCTGCTAATGGTTACGGTCTTTATGATGTGGGGGGTAATGTTTATGAATGGGTCAACGACTGGTATCAGAGCGATTACTACAGTACAAGTCCCACCAACGATCCTCCCGGTCCCGCGTCAGGTACGTCTCGCGTTTTGCGCGGCGGCTATTGGTTCGGCGCTACGCACGACCTGCGCGTGGCGAACCGGGCCGGCACTACGCCTACTCTCCGGAGCTACGACATTGGCTTCCGTTGTGCTGGGGACTGATTACTCTTTTGTCCTTTTTAACTCTTACACTTTAATGGGGGCGTAAGCCCCCATTAAAAAATTTTTAAAAATGAAGAAAGAACTTCCCGCTGTTCAAAAGGCGTATGATCTGTGCAAAGAGGTTTTGCCAAGGGTTTCAAAGCTTCCAAGAGACGTGAAGTTCACACTGGGAGACCGGATAGCCGACAATTGCCTTGCCGTGCTTGAGATATTGCTTCAGGCCGCCGGCGTTACGTTTTTCAAGAGGCCTCATTGATTATCCTCTCACCCCGGCTTACAATAATTTCATGTCAAAGAGGCCAATTAATTGGGGAGAATCTTCATGAAAGACGAGGCTTTACTGGAGCACATCGTTTTAGACGCCACCGTGATGGCCGGAAAGCCGGTTATTCGCGGGACTCGGCTTACCGTTGATTTCATCCTGAACCTTTTGGCTCATGGCGCCACCGAGGAAGATATCCTGGCCGAATACAAAAGTCTTTCTAAAGAGGACCTCCGCGCCTGCATTCTGTTCGCGGCCGAGGCCATCAGGAACACGGACTTTATGCCGCTGGCCGCTAAAACCGTCTGATGAAATTCATGGTGGAAGAATGTACGGATCCAGCCGTAGCCTCCTGGCTACGATAGCAAAATCACGAGGTATTTTCGGTTTTCGACCAGGCCAAGGGCGCGAATTGGTGATTGAAAAGGGCGCTCGACCAGCTTCCCGCCGTTCAAGGGAAGTATCTATATAAATCCTTGCGGTGTAAAAAGCGGACAAAGATTACGGTATCTCCTTCCAAAGTGAATCCCAACCTGTAATCTCCTATCCTGATCCTGTAATGCCCGCCGCTGGACGTCAGCTTTTTCATTAGCCTCTTGAAAAAGTCCCGCTTTGGAGTGCGGCGGCTCGACGCCGCTTTTCTTCCGAGCGGCTTGACGCGAGGCTGGCCGTTTTATTGTAAGGCCTTGTCAAGCCAAGGCCATCGAAAGCGGTCTCAAGCGACCGCGCTCCAAAGCGGCTATGCCGCCAAGAAAAGGACTTTCGCAAAAAATTCTCATATTACCGATTTGCGCGCTGTTTTCCGCTTGCTTGACAATATCGATGGTTTTACGCGCGCGCCCTTTGTAATCAACCTTCAAGCGGCGCCTCAGAGAGCTTTCAAGACTTCATCTTCCGAGACTGAATCGGTGTTTATTCCCTCTTCAATGGCATTGGCCATTGCAAAATCCTCGATTACTTCGGCCATCACCTCGTAAAACAAGTCCCGGCGTTCAGACGGGGCTTCCAGGACCGCCTCCTTTAGAAGCTCCTTGATTCTTTCCTCGCCAAACAATTGTTCAGCCATCTTTGTCCTCCTTCGTAAGCATTTTATCCAAGAATAACCATTTTGTAACTGTATTGGTTGACAATAGGCTAAAAATAACTATAATAACAAAAGTGTAATCGTTTTAGCGGAGGAGACGATGGCTCAGGAAGACCCAAAAGAAGCTTTGCCAAGACCCGCAGGATACTCTGCGCTCGTTCAGCGGTACGATCTTGATGTGATCCAGAACTGGCATGAGTCTTATATCGCGGCCAGTGGAATCCACCGGATCGATTCCACTGGCGATGTTACCGTTGAGACTTATCCTTCTCAATACTGGCCCGGGGATCGATTGGGCGACCATCTTGAATTCGCGCTCAAGTACGACGGCATCAACCTCGCAATCCTCGCCAGCCTTTTCCAGAAGGCCGACGAAAAAGAAGTCCTGGAATACATTGAATCCAAACCGACAGGTAAATACGCGCGGCGGGTCTGGTTCCTCTACGAGTTCATGACGGGCGGGATTCTGCCGATTCCAGACTTGAAGCGAGGGAACTATATCGACTTGTTCGAGTCCGAATCGTACTACACGGTGAGCCAGGCTCGCAGAGTAAAGCGCCAACGGATCAACGACAATATGTTGGGAGACGGCAAATTCAGCCCCATCGTGCGCCGAACCGAAACCCTTCTGGCTTTTGAAAAGGCCCATCTGACCGAGCGATGCCGGGAAGTTGTGGCAAGCTATTCCCCGGAACTGTTGAAAAGGGCGCTGGGATACCTTTACTCCAAAGAGACGAAATCATCCTTCGAGATCGAACACATCAAACCAAGCTCAACGCGCATAGAGCGTTTCGCGGCGTTGCTCCGATTGGCGGAGCAAGAGGATTTCTGCCGGAAGGAGCGACTGATCGATCTTCAGAACAATATCGTAGATCCCAGGTTTCGGGATTCCGACTACAGAGCGAATCAAAACTACGTCGGTGAGACCGTGGCCTGGCAGAACGAAAAGATTCATTATGTGTCTCCGAAGCCTGCCGACTTGCCGGGCCTGATGGAAGGTCTGCTGGAAGCCCATACGCGGATGGAGACAGGCCAAACCCAAGCGGTGATCCACGCCGCCGTCATCGCCTACGGGTTCGTCTTCATGCATCCCTTCGAGGACGGGAACGGCAGAATCCACCGTTTTCTGATCCATAACGTTCTCGCCCGAAGAGGGTTTACGCCCCCCGGAGTTATGTTTCCCGTCTCGGCTTCGATGCTGAAAAACCCGAGTGAGTATGACGCATCCCTCGAAGCGTATTCACGAAAACTGATGCCCTTGATTGAATACTCTCTCAACGAAGAGGGCAGCATGACGGTCCACGACGATACGGCCATTTGGTACCGCTACCTGGACATGACGGCTCAAGCAGAAGCGCTTTTTCATTTCATTGATCTGACCATCAATACCGAGCTCACGAGTGAACTGGCCTTCTTGGCCAATTACGACCAAGCCAAGAAAGCCCTGCAAGAGATCGTGGACTTGCCGGACAGACGGGTCGATCTTTTTATCCGGTTCTGCCTGCAAAACAACGGGCGAATTTCCTCAAGAAAGCGCGCGAACCACTTTGACTTCTTGTCGGATGACGAAATCGCTCGGATGGAGCAAGCCGTCCATTCCGCTTATGGGGACATAAATTCCACGCCTAAATAAACACCGGCTCGGTCATCAGCGGCGCCAGGTGGACCGTCTCCTGGCCCCTCCCGTTCACATTGCCCCGCTACCTCGTCGAACCCGCCGCTGGTGACCTTGCCGGCGGGAGCGCCTGATGGCTGGGGCCATGCGGCGCGTCCTCGGCGAGACCGGCCGGTCCTTTCACCTCGAACCTCCTCCGCCATTGGAGGACGGTGGGACGGGACGTTCCCAACTCCTTGGCGATGGCGTTGTTGGATATGCGGGAGGCCGACGTTTATCAATCCTCATCAGGGAAAACTAAATGACGCGATTCCCACCCAGGACGGCGGCCGCTTCGCGGCGCTTGCCCTGGGCTGTGATATCTTGCCCCCGCAGGGCGCGAAAAATCACTTGTAATAGGGGAACTTTGCGGGATATACTGACAACATGAAGCCAACACTGAGCCGGAAAATTTATTTGATTTTGCCGCCATTTTTTTTTATTATCATTTTATGTCTGGACCAGTACATTTCATTTATTTGGAACGCAAAAGCTTCAGACGCAAAATTCATCAATCTCGAGATTCAGCGATTTCAGGAGTGCCATCTCCAAAAATATGAAATATACTCCGAGGGTTTAGTTAGTTCCAGTTGCGTAACTAGAAAAAGCCAATAAAAACAATGTGCTGTAAGCATTTTTCGCTTCCCTTTTTGGTCTTGTTATGATACAATAACTCCTTGAAAAATCAAGGATTGACTTGCCGGGATGCTGTGAAGGGGGCGAAAAATGCGACCGAAAATTAAAATGCAAATGACCATTGAAGACCACGAATTTTTGAAAGCGGGCCATCTTTTCAAACAAGACACTGAGCTTGAGAAGATGAGCATAGCGCTCGACGAGGCCAAGGAAATTCTGGAAGCTGTTGCCGATGATCTCCAAAGCGGACTCAAGGAGACCGGCGCCGAGGGGATGAGCGTCGAGCAGGTCCTTAGGAGCGCGGTCATCTATCAACTCAAGTGTTATTCCTACCGGGAACTCGGCGACCGCCTCGGTTCCGATTACAATTTCCGCAAGTTCACCAGGTTCTTCGGGCGGGACATTCCCCATTTCAGCAGCCTGGAGCGGGCGATAAAACGCATCCGCCCCGAGACCTGGGAGCGGATCAACGAAATGCTCGTGGCCCTGGCCATTAAAAAAAAAGTAGAAGACGGCGAGGCGGTCCGCGCTGACACCGCGGTGGCCGAGGCCAACATCCACTATCCGACCGACGCTTCGCTTCTTTTTGACAGCATCCGTGTATTGGACCGGTTGATGAAAGGAGCGCGGAAGGAGCTGCCGGGTCTCGGGTTCGAATATCATGACCGGACTCGGCGGGCCAAGAAGCGCGCTTACCAGATCGCCATGGGCAAAGGCAAAGGGATCGAGAAGAAACGGGCGGTCTGGTACCGGGACCTTCTCAAGGTTTCGGCGGAAATCTTGGCCATGGCCCGCTCGGCGCGGGAGGCGCTGGACGAGGCCCTTAAAGGCGGAGAGCTTTATTTCAGCGATGCGGGCCTGGCAACCATGATCAAGAGCGAACTCGATCATTACCTGCCGCTTTCTGAGCAGTGCGTCGAGCAGTGCGAGCGGCGGGTTATAAAAGGCGAGAAGGTTCCCGCGCAAGAGAAGGTGGTTTCCGTTTTCGAGCCGCACGTTGATATCATCCGGAGAGGCAAGACCATGAGCCCGACCGAGTTCGGTCACAAGGTGATGGCGGCGACGGGAAGGTCGGGGATTGTGCTTCAATATAAAGTGTGCGAGGGCAACCCTTCCGACGCCGACCTTTTCGAGGACATTTTGCAAAAACACGTCCGCCTGTTCGGCAAGGCTCCACGCGAGTTTACCGGCGACCGCCGCTTCTATCATGAGGACAATGAGAAGCTTGCGACCGAAGGTCCTTATTATATCGAGCGCCTGGCCATTCCCAAGCCCGGCAAAAGGAGTTCGGAGCGGATCGAGCACGAGCGTCAGCGCTGGTTCAAGAAGCTTCTTCGCTTCCGGGCCGGGATCGAGGGCGGCCTTTCCGCCCTTCTTCGCGGCTTCGGTCTGAGCCGATGCCTGTGGAGAGGTTTCGAGAGCTTCAAGTCCTGGGTGGGTCTTTCGTTCTTTGCCTGGAACCTTCGAAAACTCGCGCTGCTGACTTAGCCGCCGCCGGGCGCGCCCCTGTGGGGGCAATGAAAAACGGAAATGAAAAACAGCAAAAGGAGAGGTGTTTTTTGAAAGGATAGAAAAGGGCCGGCTCAGGCATTCAACTCGCCTGAAAGCGTTAAAATCTTTTCCGTCCTTTATGGACGCCCTGAAAATCTGCATGTCCATATCCTCTCCGCACCGCATAATGAAAGCCATTAAGCAGTTGTGCAACAGAAACTAGTTAACGGGAAACATCGATATTTTATGCATTAACTGCGAAGGAGATCTTGTAGTCGTAGAGCTAAAGAAGAAAAAGACTCCAAGGGAGGTTGTAGCCCAGGCCCTTGATTATTGCGCCTGCATCAAGGATTGGCCGAACGAAAAAGTGTTGGACGTTGCATCGAATCTTTATCAAAATGAGGACGGATTCATCAAGGCTTTCCGCTCTAAGTTCGAGACAGAAGGCATTCCAGAAGTTCTTAACAACCAACAGAAAATCTATATAATGGGAGCTGAGATCGACGCCACAACTGAAAGGATCATCGAGTATCTATCAGATGTTTATGGCGTTGGAATAAACGCGGCAACATTCCAGATGTTCAAGGGAAAAGCTGGTGCTTTCATGACAAGAATTTATACAAAGACGCCTGAAGAGGTTGATTATAGCGCCAAGACGAAACACAAAAGTAAAAAGACACCACCTCCAACTATAGAGATGTTCCAAGAGGCGGCAAAGAAGGCCGGCTTTGAGGAAGTCTATAATCACCTATTTGAATGGGCTAGTTATGAATTTGATACCATTCACAGAAGAAAAGCTAGTGTTGCTTTTAATCTCGAAAAAGCAGTTGTTTTTAACCTTTCGCCCTTTCCGGAATGGAGCGATCCAGAATACGGTCTTAATGCCGGTATTTACGTTGATAGGCTAGCAAAATATTGTGATGTTAAAAGCGAGGTAATAATGAAATATATTCCAAAAGAAATCGAGAAAGTGGAGTTGAATGAATATGAAGCCAATTTTTATGGGGCCTATTATCAGGTTTGGTTTAAGACAATGGATGAAGCGGAGAAGTTTACCAAAGGTATCACAAATCTTTTCAGAAAAGTGGAAGGGGGAGGCAATATTGTGAAATATAATCCAAATTGCGCAATAAATCAACGCTGCTTAACACTGTTAATTTGTCTACATTGCAACACTGCTGTCCAAAATAGGACGGACCTTTCCTTTGCCCCATTAAAAAACGGGGATTTAGATGGTCAAACTATGGGTTTTCAGGTTGAGGTTATCCCTTTTTTTTCCGCCGGGGCTGTCCAAGACCGCTGATGGGAAGATATAGTTGCTCGGGTTTGGGCACGATCGGCTCCACGCCGAAGGGATTGTGCAGCCATTCCGTCAAATCCCGATAAGTAAAGAGGTTCAGCCGCGGCATGGAGGCCAGGTTCGAGAACGACCAGCCGGCCATGGATATGTAATGGAGCCACTTTAAAATAAGGATGGCGATCAAGGCTGTCCAAATCTGGATGAGCGGCGCGTTCTCGCTCGTGCCCACGAAGGACTTGATTTTGAGGTTTTGTTTCAGGGCCTTGAAGAATATCTCGATCTTGGCGCCGGGGCCGTGAACGCCCGGCTCGACTCGGAGCCAGGCGGCGAGGACCAGGCGAAATTATCGAACGCCTCTATACTTCACCTGGCGGTTGGCCGCCGCGACAAGGACATAGCCCGGACCCTGATCGAGCATGGGGCCGACCCTAACGCCGGAGATTGCCGCGCCGAGTTCATGGGTAATTCCCACGAGGATATAACGCCCCTTCAACTGGCCTTGCTTGCCGAGCGCGAAATATCCATCGACATGCTCGAGACCCTTCTAGAGGGGGGAGACGGCCTCGAGAAGACGGACTCCCTGGGCCGAACCGCTCTGATGTACGCCGCGTACGGAGGATCAAAGGACGCGATCGAGTTTCTCCTTGAAAGAGGCGCCGATCCCGACGCAAGGATAACGCGGGCAAATCCCCTCTCGACCTCGCTAGAGAACTCGGCAACCCCGGCCTGATTAGCGCTGGAGGAATCATGCGGGGAGAATGAATAAATTGATTTTAGAGCCGCGACGGCCGATCGGTTTTTTTACCTTCTCATTTTCGCGATAGCGCGATTGACGTCATTGCCTTTGCTCGGCCGTGACAGGCATGAATATGACCCTGTATTCCTCTATTTTACAATCCTTCGAATTCACGGGAACGATCATGATTCCCTTGATGGACTCAATGGCTATCCAATCCGGATAATTGGCGACTGGAAGAATGATCTTCTTTTCTCCTTTTGCCGTGGAAATGGGAAATTGCAGTTTATTGCGTTCATCATAATCGTCGGCGCTATTTTCCTTCCAATATATATATCCTTCAAGGTCTTTTGGATTACGGCATTCTATCTCCATGTCTATTTCAATGGAATTGACGATGGAGGGAGTTATATCCATATTTGAAAGAGTGAAAAAAGGATCGTCCGCGGTGGTGACGCATCCGCTGATTGGAGACGTTTCGCAATGATGTATTATTAAGCCGTTGCTGAAATTTACCTCGATCGCGGACAAGTCGGTCCCGCTTACAAGCTTTATAACCTGGTTCCTGTTTTCTACGGTTTTTCTTATACTCTCGGTAACGTCCTCGAATTCTCCCGAGATTTTGTTCCATTTTAGAAAAATGGAAAAATAATCAAGAAAGCACGGGTCTTTTGGAAGAGTGAAAGGAGACAAATCGAATTTCAGGCGTTTGGTGGACACTCTTTTAAAATCATAGAATTTTTCCACGTCTTTGAATGGTTCGATGGCTAAATAGTCTCCAATGGAAACCGCGTTTCCTGGAAAAAGGGCTTGGATTAATTTGCGGGCCCCTGCCGGGTCTTCCCTCATGATCGTGTTCCAATCGGCAAGCGCGTTTTTCATGCTCGCGATTCTAAGATTAAAAAATCCCCTTGAAGCAAGGACGGTAAATCTTCTTGACTCAAGGCCTTCCCATCTGGTCAACAAATCTATCGCGTGTTTAATATTTAACTTTCGGTCTGAAAGCAGGGCGTATCTGAACGCGAAGACTATGTCCCATTGGGCCAGGTAATCATCTTTTATTCCTAACGCCTCATTCACTTCTTCATATGACGCCGGTAACGACGACGTCTTGTTTTGGGGAATAAGGTCGTTGGCGTCCAAGTATCTGATTAGCATTTCAGCTAACTCTTGTTGTCCATATAACGTTTGATGTACGTGGTCGGTAAAAAATTTATGCCCCAGGTATTCTTTTCCCTCCAGTTTTGATTTAATTAACGTCTCGGAATCCAATAAATACGCGCCATCTCCCTTGACCGCTTTCCTCAGGGCCTCGTTGATGGAAGAAGGAGCTCTAACCGGAAGATCGTCAAGGTCGCGAGCAACCTGAAAGCTTGACCACGCCCGGCCCCATTCTCCTCTTTGCCTTTGCATGATCCCCTTTAAAAAATGAGCAAGAGCGAAATCGGGAGATTTTTCCAGGGCATTAATTATTAACGGCTCCGCTTCTTGTATTTTCCCGCTAAATATCAGCCCGTCCGCCTTTTCCAGGTCCCTTAAGATTCTTTCTTTTTCATTGGGTCCGAGGCTGGAGTCGAAAACCGATTTAATCGGATAGTAGTCAGCCTCGTTTCCTATTACGGTCATGAAAACAACGGGAACGCCATGTTCATTGCAAATTGATATAATGTCCTTTATGTTTTTGGAAAAAGCTCGAAGTACTTTTTTTCTTTGTTTTGGTGGAAAAAATTCACGGCCATCGTCGGGGTAGTCGAAAAACAAGCCGGGGTCTCGCGTCACCTTTTGCACATATCTAAGGGCCAGCAGGGAATCGATAATGGAAACGGACCGGGTGTGCCCGGCCAGCCATTTCCAGGCTTCCCCCACTGGCGTGGGGCCGCTAATCCCCATGGACCGAAACCATCCCATTTCGTTGTGCCCCATATACACGACGCATAGATCGGGCTCATACCGCAAGGATTGCTTAATTACTTTTTCCACTACGTCACTATTCATGGCCTCCACGGCCAGGTTATAAGCTCTGATATCCTTGTCTCCCCGCCCCTGCAAGTTGAGGATCGTTTCCAGTCTTTTAGGCAGGGAAGATTTGTCGGCGTAATTGCTTCCGAACATGCTTGAAGCGCCGTAGCAGAAAATCCTGAATTCTCCGGAAGGCTTTGGCACGGAAAAAGACGGCTTCAGGTAGGATGGCTCGAATGTAACCTGACGTGGATGCCCCTGGGGGCCGGCGCTGAACAAAGCGTCACTGGTTTTTTCGATGCCGGCAATATATAAAAGCAGCTCAAGAAGAAGGAAAAGAACAATCAGTGGAATAAAGCTGAAGGTGAGGCGTTTTATCTTCGTTAACTTGTTTTTCATTTTCATTCACGTCGCGCCTTTTTGCTCGAGGCAACCCGTAAGATTCCGTCATGGAATAATTGCCTTAATTATATAGGTTTTTTCGGTTCCTGCAAGATATTAATCCGCTATTTATGAGAAGCAAAGTTTACTCCTGACGTACCATGTGTAAAAATATTCAAATGATCGCGAAGGGAGGGATAATTTAAATGAGGCGAAGGTTTGAGTTCGGATATAAGACTTTGTTTTTTTGTCTGTTTTGTGTTTTTTTGTCTGGACCAAGCGCCCCCGCCGCCGGGGACGGCGCGGCAAGGTCGGTCGAGAAAATAAGCGCCGGGTGGGAGTTCGCCGAGTACGAGGACGGCAAGGCGGGCAAGTGGGAGAAGGTGGACGTGCCTCATACGTGGAACGCCCACGACACCATTGACGGCGACTTCACCTATCGCATGGGACAGGGCCTTTACAAAAAAGACCTTGAAATTGACCTCGATTCGGACCAGCGCTATTTCCTGCGCTTCGAGGGAGTGAACGAGAAGGCCCGGGTCTGGGTCAACAGCTCGGAGGTCGGTTCCCACAAGGGAGGCTACACGGCCTTTGCCTTCGAGATAACCGACCTTGTAAAGGACGGCTCGAACCATATCGAGGTCCTGGCGGACAACTCCTTTGACCGCGAGATCATGCCCCTTTATTGCGACTTCAACTTCTACGGCGGCGTCTATCGCGACGTGCACCTGATATCGACGGGCCGCGACTTAATCGCGGTCACGGACCACGCCTCGCCGGGAGTATACGTCTCGCAAAAGGAGGTGTCCCGCGAAAGGGCCGACCTCGAGTTCATGGCCCGCGTTTCCTCCGACTCCGGTGACTTGAAGCTCCGCTTCAGCGTCATCGACGGGGAGGGACGGACCCTCGATACGGCCGAGACGGACCTCGAGCGCGCGGGCGAGTGGCTCGAGGGGGTGGCCTCGTTGTCCATCAAGTCGCCCCGGCTCTGGAACGGCGTCTCCGATCCCTATCTTTACCTGGCGCGGGCCGAGCTTGTGTCCGGCGGGCAGGTGGTTGACGCGGTGGACCAGCCCCTGGGCCTTCGGTTTTTCCACGTGGACCCTGACCAAGGCTTTTTCTTGAACGGAGAGAAGTACCGCGTCAAGGGGGTGAACCGCCACCAGGACCGGGAGGGCAAAGGGAACGCCATCAGCCGGGAGGACCATGAGGAGGACTTCGCGCTGATACGCGAGATGGGCGCCAACGCCGTCAGGCTGGCCCATTATCCTCAGGCCGACTACGCCTACTCGATATGCGACCGGGAGGGCATCCTGGTATGGGCCGAGCTTCCCTTTATCGGGATGACCGGCGACGTGACCGGCGTGTTCCTCGACTCTCCCGCCTTTCGCGAAAACCTGAAAACGCAGCTGACCGAGTTGATCCGGCAAAACTACAACCATCCCTCCATTCTTTTCTGGGGCCTTTTCAACGAGTTGTCTCCGCCGGGAGACCCCTACCAGCTTATTGGCGAACTGAACGGCCTGGCCCACGAGGAGGACCCCTACCGCCTCACCACGGCGGCGACCTTCAGGAAGGCCGCCTTCAACGACGTGACCGACCTCATCTGCTGGAACAAGTACTTCGGATGGTATTACAACCGGCCCGGCAAGTTCGCCTCCTGGATCGACGAGGAGCGCGAAGAGCATCCCGACCGCCTCTTGTGCATGAGCGAGTACGGCGCGGGCGGCAGCGTAAAGCAGCACTCGGAGATGGATTATCCCGTTTTCGCCTTCGGTCCGTGGCACCCGGAGAACTGGCAGGCCAGGGTCCACGAGAGGCACTGGGAGATGATATCCGAGCGCGAGTATCTGTGGGGTTCCTTTTTATGGAACATGTTCGACTTCAGCGTGGTATCGAGGCGGGAAGGCGACCGGCCCAACATCAACGACAAGGGCATGGTGACCTTCGACCGCAAGGAGAAAAAGGACGTCTTTTATTTTTACAAGGCCAACTGGAGCGACGAGCCGGTGGTGCATATCACGGACAAGCGCTTCAAGTATCGCGCTCCCTTCATCGAGGTCAAGGTGTACTCGAACCTTACCGACCTGACGCTCGAGATAAACGGGAAACCCGTCGAGATGGACTCGCGGGGATACGGGGTTTACATTGCTAAAAACGTCTGGCTGGCGCCGGGAACGAACCGGGTCGTGGCCTCGGGAAAGAAGGTGGACGGGCGGATAATGATCGACGAGTGCGAATGGTAGCGGAAACTTCCAGGCGGGGTCTCAATATGGCCTGATGATTACGCGGGTCCCTTCCTCGACGAACTCGAGGTTCAGCCACATGGCGTCGTCCTTGAAGAGGCGGACGCACCCGTGGGAGGCGTGGCGGCCGGGCAAGGGACCGCCGTGAAAGGCGAAGCCGTCGCCGAAATACATACAATAGGGCATGGGCGAGCAGCCCGAGCCGGTGCATCCGGCCGGGTACTTTCTCGACCGGCATCCGGCGCCGCGCTTGCCCACGATCCGGTACTCGCCGGCGGGGGTCTCGAGGCCCGGCCTGCCGCCCACCGCCGGTCCCCACTTAACCAGCCGTCCCTGCTCGTCATAGGCCGCGAAGGCGTAAAGCCTGGGGTCGAATATGACCACCTTCTCCCAGAAGGGTTTTACCCGGTCGGGAAAGGGCGAGAAGTCCATCAGGTCCTTGCCCTTCATCTCCACGGGCACCGCCACCCGATAACCCGACTGGAGCCTAACGTTCATGCGGTTGATCTTTTTAATCGTCTCCCGCTCCCGCTCCTCCGGGAAAAGGGACTCCCAGGTGGGAGGACCGAAGCTTTTTATTTGGCGCGTGCCCGACTTGGTCTCGATCTCGCTGGTAATGGTGGTAGTCCTCACCACGACGCACCGGAAGGCACGGTCGCGCTCGCAAAGCTCGGCCCCATACTGGCCCACGTAGCCGGCGGCGGCCAAGCCCCCCACCAGGAAAAGCGCCGCGGCGAGAAAAAGCGGAGTGAATTTGGATGGACGAAAAAAGGGTTTCCACGTCATCTTGCACCACCTTGCCGGAAAGCCCCGGCCGGATACGGTCAACTAAAAACCTTACCCTCTCAGTATTATTGTATTTGGACGAGAAGCGTCTGTCAAAGCGGGGCGTAATAACCGGGGCGCAAAAGCCGCGTCTTTTCTTCATTTTGCTTGACAGACATATTGGGATTGTATAGATAATAGAGGAGGCCGCGTTCGACCGAACGGTAAAAATCAGCGGCGCCAGGGGACGCCGATCAAGGAGGAAAACATGGGCGTACTGGAAGGAAAGGTGGCGGTAATCACGGGAGCGGGAAGGGGCATCGGAAAGGAGATCGCCCTTCTCATGGCCCGCGAGGGGGCCTCCGTGGTGGTGAACGACCCCGGCGTTTCGGGCTCGGGCGAGGGCGGCGACGTCAAGATAGCCGACGAGGTGGCCGAGGAGATACGCGGCAAGGGCGGCAAGGCCGCTGCCAACCACGACTCGGTGGCCTCCTGGGAGGGCGGACAAAACATCGTGGCTACCGCCATAAAGGAGTTCGGAAGGATAGACGCGGTCGTTAACAACGCGGGCATCCTCCGCGACAGGATTTTATTCAAGATGAGCGACGAGGAATGGGACCCCGTGATCAAGACCCACCTGTACGGCGCCTTCTACACGTCACGCGCCGCCTCGCCCCATTTCAGGGAACAAAAATCGGGACGGCTCATCCACTTTACTTCCACGGCCGGGCTGATCGGAAACGTGGGACAGGCAAACTACGCCGCCGCCAAGCTGGGCATAGTGGGACTCTCCCGAATCTGCGCGCTCGACCTGGCGCGATACAACGTCACCTCCAACTGCATCGCGCCCTTCGCCTTTACCCGCATGATCGCCTCCATACCCACGGACGACCCCGAGCAGGAGGCCAAGGTCGCCAAAATCAAAAAGATGTCGCCCGCCGACATAGCGCCCCTGGCCGTTTTCCTCGCCTCCGACGCGGCCCAAAACGTGACCAGCCAGGTCTTCGGCGTCCGGGGCAAGGAGATATTCCTCTTCTCCCAGCCCCGCATCCTGCGCTCGATCCATGACTCCCAGGGATGGACCGTGGAAAAATTAACCGAGACCCTCGAACAAACCATGTCCAGCCACTTCCACCCCCTGGACTACTCGGGCAAATACATTTCCTGGGACCCGCTGGTATAGCAATAGGGGCTGTTCCATTATTGACATACGCGGGTGGCGTGGATAGCTATCCGCCTATCCGCGCGGTGAAAGTCGTGGGATATTTATTTATGCTCCCGGTGGGCCTTCGCCCCCCTTTCCCGCGTCTTCGGCGCTCAGATAGCTATCCGGGCCATCCTAGTTTTGGCGTCACGGGGTGACCCGGCCGGTTTTCTTAAAACCGCCCGGGGCCGGCGGAGCCCCGGATAAGTACATCGGTACGATGGCCGAGAACGGTAAAAGACGCGGTAACGAGAAATACGCAGCCCCGTACCCATCCCGCTTCTCGGGACCCGCGCGGTTTCCACGAAACCGGACGGGTCACCCGGCGTCCCGCGGCTTTCACGCGATGACGGCATGGCGATCCATGTCAGGCCCCGGTGGCGTCGCGTCTTATATTTGGTTTGACGTTAACGGCATTCGAGGTTTATGGACTGGTATCTATCGAGGGCGATCTCGTCCGAGTCCGACGGGAGTTGGCATTTGCTTTTTCCCCCCAACTTGGGCGTAAGCCGCAGGCTATGTTCCCCTCGCCATGGGGACTCCTCCCACTCAGCTTGCAGTCTCGATCTTCACGCCGGAACACATATCCAACTTCGCTGGGTGGCGCGTCGGTTTTGGAAAAACCGCCGCCTGGGGGGACGGATTAATACGCCGCCCGGCGGGCCAACTTTTTCGCTCTGAAAGAGCAAGATATCCCAGCCCGGGATCAGACCGCGAAGCGGGCCGCCACCCCGGGTTAGGAAGATTAGGATTTTTCAATCCCTGCAAGCGATGGAGGAATGGTGTATAGTGGTCGCCAAATGAGATATCTAATAAATGAAGGATGCCGCGATCGGGCAACCCGATCAGATAAGACAGGCCCTTAAGATCATCGAGAAATACAGCCTTGAGCTGGTGGAGGAATAATGAAGGACTACCACATCAACATCTTTTACTCCAGCGAGGACAAGGGATACATCGCGGACATTCCCGACCTCGAGGCCCGCGGCGCTTTTGGCGAAACGCCTCAGGCCGCCTTGGCCGAGGTGGAAAAAGCCAGAAAGGCGTGGCTGGCGGCGGCTAAGAAATCGGACAAGCCCATCCCCAGGCCCAGATACAAAATCGTTATATACCAGGCCGCGTGAAGAGGGCGGAAGTTCTTTTACGCCCAAGGTTAATGGGGGCGATGGCGGGGCGCATCGGTTATAGTATTGGATGGGCCCGACGGGAAGTATCGCGAAAAACCCTAAAAGGAGAAAATAATCATGTACCATGAATTTTCCAAAAGAAGAAAACCCATCGGCGTTTTGATGATCGAGCACCGTCTTATCGAGCGGGCGCTAGCCGCCCTGAAGTCGAAAATTTCACCCGCCGGTGGTCCCGACGTACTTTCACTGGCGGAGTTGATCGATTTTTTCGGTACCTACGCGGACGCGACGCACCACGGCAAGGAGGAGGACATATTATTCGTGGCCGCCGATCAAATGAGCCTCTCCGACGAGCTCGAGAAAATCCTGGCCGAGCTCCGCGAGGACCACGTGAAATTTCGAGGGTTCCGGCGGGCCATGGCCGAGGCTAACCGGAGAATCGCGGATGGGGACGCCGGAGCGTTCCAGGATATAATCCTGACGGCCAGGGAGTTCATTCCCATGCTAAGGTCGCACATCCTCAAGGAGGACAAAATATTTTTCCCCGGTTTCGACGGACTGCAAAGCGCCGAGGACCGGGAGACCATGAAAAATAGCTTCATGGAGTTCGACATGGAGATGGTGCATGAGACCTATCAGTCCGTGGTGGACAGAAACGAGTAACGGCCAGGGGACCCTCCATCAAACAAAATGGACTTGGCGGGCAAGGGAGTTTAAAATCTAATAAAGCCATTCGGCCTACGCGGGCAGCCTCGCGGGCCGTCCCGGCCGTCCATATGGACGCCGTCCGGAATATCCATGGAAGAAGAAAAACAAAGCGGCGCCGCCTGGCCTCTTCACCTGGGCCTGGCCCTTTTGCTGGCGCTTCAACTGGCGCTTACGGCCCTGTCCTTTAACTCGATCGACGACCTTACGAATTCTGACCCCGTCCTCAACGTGGATTGGACCTCCCAGTACTACTGGGCCTTTGCCGCCAGAAAATTCAACGAGCTCGACTCGAGGATGTGGGGATACGACCCCAACTTCATGGCCGGGTATCCCTTGAGCTTCGTGTTCAACTCCGCCCTGCCCGTGCAGATGGCCGCGGTTTTTTTTGGGTCCTTCAACCTGGCCCGCGTGATCAAGGCCGTTTACGTGATCAGCTTCGCCCTGGTTCCCTTCACGCTTTACTTTTCCATACGACAGTTCGGGATTGGCCGGGCGGCGTCGCTGGCGGCCTGCGCCCTGGGGGTGGTCTATTTCTGGGCGGCCGAGAACGCCTGGTTCGGGCACATGGGCATGATCTCCGGGGCCTTTATGCTTCACTTTTATCTCGTTCCTCTTTCATTGTTCATCAGGTTCCTCCGGTCTCGCGACAACCGGGGGTTCACGCTGTTGTTCTTCGCCTTCATAATCGCGTTTACCATCCACAAGACGGCCTTTACTTTGGTCCTGCCCGTGGGCCTCGTCTGGTTCGTCTATTATTCGCCCACCCTGGCCAAGCGCGAATGGGGCATGATTTTAGCCCTCTTCCTCTTCGCGCTTCTTTTCAACATGCACTGGCTTTATCCGTTCTTCAAGTATCTTGGTCTCAAGGTCGAGGACCCGGCCACCACCTTTTTCCAGAACACCGACCCTTTCAGGGTGATCGCGGACCTTCTGCCCATCCCTCCCTGGCAGCCCTTCCCCGGGGCCGCCGTCGCCAGGCTTCTTATCGTGGCCCTCGGGGCCCTGGGCCTGTGGAGGGCGCGCGAGGAGGGGACCATTCCCTTCTCGCCCCTGGTCTTCGCCCTCGCCATGCTCGGGGCTTTCTCCTATTTCGGGTCTTTGGCTCCGAGCCTGAGACACCTTCAGCCTTACAGGCACTCGGTCGCCTATTTTTATTTATGGCTTCCCGCCGCGGCGGTGGGCTTTTCCTTTTTACAAAAAAAGCTCGGGGGGCTTGATCGGTCATCCGTTCCAACTTGGCTCTCGCCGCTGACCCTCATCCCGGCGCCGGCCAGACTTGCCGCGCCCTTCGCCCTCATCCTGGGAGCCACGCTCTTTGTCATTCCCAACTTCACGCTCTTCGCCCGCGTGGCGCCGCTCACGACGAAAATGGACAAGGACTGCCGCGCCGCCCTGCAATGGATCGAGACGCGAACCGCGGACGACTCGAGGATACTGATCGAGGACATTAACGCCTGGCCCGGCGAGCGTGGAAAAACAATATACGGCGGGGCCCGTTTCGTACAGATTCTTCCCCTCCTGGCGGACAGGGAACTGATCGGCGGGCCCCTGCCCAACGCCTTTATCAAGCATCATCACGCGGGATTTCACGACGGCCTTTTCCTCGGGCGCCGGATTTTCGAGTTCAGCGACGAGGAACTCGGGGCCACCCTCGACCTGTATAATATTGGATGGGTAATCTGCTGGACCGACGAGTCGAAAGAGCGTTTCGGATCATACGGCCCGGCTCAAAAAGAGGACGCCGGTTTCAGCTATCTTGAGGCCTTTAGGATCGAGCGCGAGCCGAGTTTCTTCCTCGAGGGATCGGGCAAGGTCGAGTCGAGGCTTGGCCGTATCGACCTTTCCGAGTTGATTACAAAGTCGGGCCGCGTGGTGGTATCCTATCATTGGGTGGAGGGATTGGAGAGCGACCCACCCTCCCGGCTGGTCAAGGTCGACCTGGGCGGCGATCCCGTCGGCTTCATCGGAGTCGAGGACCCGCCGCCGAAATTGAGCGTCGGCCTTCTGGCCAGGTAGGATTACATTATTTGAAAGGAACGCGGATATCTTCCGCGCATGGTGATAACGCTTACATGTCCGACAACGGCGCAAGTGAAAAACTCAAGGTATCGGCGGTAATTCTGGCTCGGGAGGAGGAAGAGGTAATAGGCCGGGTGGTCTCGGCCTCGGTCCCCCTCGCGGATGAGGTCCTGGTAGTGGACGGCCACTCGACGGACGACACGGTCAAGGTGGCCGAGGCGGCCGGGGCCAGGGTGGTCAAGGACAACGGCCGCGGCAAGGGCGACGGCTACAAGGTGGCCATCCAGGAGGCCCGGGGCGACGTGCTGGTTTTTCTCGACGCCGACGGCTCCCACGACCCGGTGGACATTCCCCGCATGGCGGCCCCCATCTTGGAGGACAAGCTGGACATGGTCATCGGCTCGAGATGGCGCGGCGGCTCGGAGGACGTTCATCCCAACCTGGCCCACTTCATCCGGGACGCGGGCGGCAACTTTCTCTCCATGTGCATCTCCTATCGCTTCAAAGTCGAGGTGACCGACTGCCTTAACGGCTATCGGGCCATCCGCCGGACTTCGGCCCTTGGTCTCGGCCTCGAGGCCGACGACTTCGACGTCGAGCACGAGATGGTGATGAAGGCCCTGAAGAAGGGACTGCGGGTGGGAGAGATTCCCAGCCACGAGTACGCCCGGGCCGGCGGCCACTCGAAGCTTCCCACTTTCAAGAAGGCCCATATCTTCTTCCTGCGCCTCTTCAAGGAGATGCTGTAAATGAAGGCCCATATGATCAACCCTCCGGCCGCGCTGGGCGTGGACATGGTCAGGGAGGGAAGGTGCATGCAGCGGGCCGGGGCCTGGACCGCCATCTGGTCCCCCATTTCCCTGGCCACCATCGCGGCCGTGCTCGAGAGGGAGGGGATCGAGTGCCGCCTTGACGACTGCATCATCGAGGGCCTCGGAAAAGAGGACACCCTTAAGAGGGCGAAAGATTTCGAGCCCGACCTGTTCGTGATCAACACCTCGACCCCTTCGATCGAGCACGATATTAAGTTAGCCGCCGACCTGAAACGCCTTTTTCCCCGGGCCAAGACCCTGGCCATCGGCATCCACGTGACGGCCCTTCCCGAGGAAAGCATGGCCCTTTGCCCGGACCTTGACGCCATCGTGGCCGGCGAGCCGGAGCTGACCGTCCGGGACGCGGCCCTGGCTATCAGGGACAACTCGCCGCTCGAGGGCATACCCGGCCTGATCGTCAGCGGCAAGGACGGCCTTATCCGGGGTCCCGAGCGGGAAAAGGCCAACCTTGACGAGCTTCCGATCCCGGCCTGGGGACTTATTAAGCGCGAGCTTTACACCATGCCCTTCTCGGGCAATCCGTTCCTGTTAATAGGTACCTCGCGAGGATGTCCCCATCGATGCGAGTTCTGCGCCGATCCCGTTTATTACGGACACGCCCTGCGCGTGAAGTCGCCGGAACGGATCGTGGACGAGCTTCGATACATAAAGGACGAGTACGGGATAAGGGAGTTCCTCTTCTGGTCCGAGTCCTTCACTCTCAAGCGCTCCTGGACCAAGGAGGTACTCGAGCGAATCATCGAGGCAAATTTGGGCCTGGCCTTCGTGGTCAACTCCCGGACCGACCACGTGGACCTCGAGCTTCTAAAGCTCATGAAAAAAGCCGGCTGCTGGATGATAGGGTACGGACTCGAGAGCGGGAGCCAGGAAATCCTCGACCGGATGAACAAGAAGACCACCCTCGAGCAGAACGCCAACGCCGTCAGGTGGACCAAGGAGGCCGGGCTCCAGGCCACGGCCCATACCGTGCTGGGATACCCGGGAGAGACCGCCGAGACCATCAAGAAGACCATCGACTTCGTCTGCTCCTTGCCCCTCGATTTCGCCCAGTTCTACTGCGCCGTTCCCTTTCCCGGCTCGAAACTATACCAGGAAGCGATCGAAAAGGGATGGATCGTGGACGCGAGATGGGAGATGTTCGAGCAGAACTTCGCCATCATCAGCACTCCCGAGCTTCCGGCCGAGGAGATCGCCAAGTGGAGGAGCGTGGCTTACCGCAGGTTTTACTCCGATCCCGGCCGGGTCTGGCGGGTGCTTAAAAACCAGGTGGGGATAAGGGGACTTCCCAAGTTCGCGAGGATGGCGCTGGATTTCAAGGGCTGGATTTGATGGACATTCAGTGGATGAAGCGCGTGGACGGGTTGGCGGGAAAACCCATCTGCGGAGCGCTGGGCCTTTACGAGAAAAGCCTTGGCAAATCCCGGGGCAAGGCCATCCACGGGTATGACTCGCCTCCCGCGTCGCTCGCCGGCAAGCCGTCTCCCAGGATAGGCGTCATCAAGTTCTGGGGAATGGGGTCACTAATTCTGGCGGCCCCCATGTTCCACGCCCTGAGAGTCGGCTTTCCCCGCGCCGAGATACATCTCATCACCCTGGCCCAGAACAAGGGCATCCTCGATCTATTAGGCCTGGCGGATAAGACCCATTTCCTGACCCTTCCCGGAAGCGTTCCCGCCATCGGCTCGAACATCGTCTCGCTCTTTTCCCGGGTGGGAGAAATCGGGCTGGACGCGGTCATCGACCTCGAGTACCTGTCCCGCTTTTCCGCCATCGTCTGTTATATGACGGGCGCGCCGATCCGGGTGGGTTTCCATAGCTGGGACGTGAGAAGAGGAAACCTGCACACGGTCAGGCGGGCCTTCAATCCTTACTGGCACGTGACCGACAACTTCCTCAATCTCCAGGCCGCCCTTGGGGGGGAACAGGCGCCCGTCGAGCCGATCGGGATCGAGCCGGACCCCGAGGCCCGAGAGGGAGCCGAGAGGCTTCTTCGCGCCGCCGGGGTGGAGGATGGGGAAAGATTGATCGCCGTCAACCCCAACGCCAGCACCATGGCCCTGGCCCGTCGCTGGCCGGAGGATTACTTCGTGGATATGGCGGACGGGCTGATCGAAAAAAAACTGGGCCGGGTCGTGCTGCTCGGGGCCCCCGAGGAGGCGGCCTACGTGGAAAAGGTGGCACAAAGGATCGGGAAGAAAAGGGTCGTCAACGTGGCGGGCAAGTCGACCCTCTCCGACCTGGTCGGCCTGCTGGCCAGAACAAGCCTCCTCATTACCAACGACAGCGGACCTCTGCACCTGGCCAACGCCCTGGGCACGCCCACCGTGAGCTTCTTCGGGCCCGAGACCCCCGTGCTCTTCGGCCCCCGAGGCAAAAACAACGTCGTGCTCTACAAGGGCATCGATTGCAGTCCCTGCATCAACATCTACAACGCCAAGACCGTGCGATGCACCCGTGAGAGGCCCGAGTGCCTGGCGAGCATCACCGCGGACGAGGCCCTGGTAGCGGCCCAGAGAAGCCTGGAGAGTAACGGTTGAAGGTCCTGCTTCTCAACCCTCCCGCCGGCGGCGTGGTGATACGCGATTACTACTGTTCCAAGACCACCAAGTCCAACTACCTGTTTCAGCCCATCGACCTCCTCATGCAAAGCGGCGTCCTGGCCCGGGACCACCAGGTATCGGCCATCGACGCGGTCGCCCGCCGGATGAGCGTCTCCCACTGCCTCGAGGCCGCGGCCCGCGAGAAACCCGACGCGGTGCTCGGGTTGTGGGGAGCGGTGACGGACGGACCGGACCACGAGTTCTACCGGGCCCTGGCCAAAGCCGTTCCCGCTCCGATATTCGTCACGGGCGAGGTCTTTCTTGCCGATCCCGGCGAGTGGCTTCTGGCCAGGCCTTTCATAAAAGGAGCGCTTCTTCGCTTCTCCTCCCCGGGGCTGCTCGATTATCTGAACGGAAATGGGCCGGGCAAGGGACTACTCGTCAATGAAAACGGCGAGATCAAGGGAGGACCGGACGCCAACCCCGCCCTCGAGTTCAGCCTGGGCAGGCCGCGGCACGAGCTGTTTGGACACGACGGCTACCGCTTCAGCTTCGCCGGTGGGAAAAAGTTCGCCACCGTGCTGACCGACTTTGGCTGCCCCTTTAAATGCGGGTTCTGCGTGATGGCGTCCCTTGGCTACTCGACCCGCCCGATCCATGAGGTGATGGAGGAACTCGAGTGGCTTTCTCGGGAAGGGACCCGCGAGCTTTTCGTGACCGACCAGTGCTTCGGCGCCCGCCGGAAAAGAAGCCTCGAGCTTTGCAAGGCCATGGCCGGGCTGGAGAAGGGCTTCGGCTTTACTACCTTTACCCGGGCCGACCTCCTGGACGAGGAGCTTTTATCAGCCATGAAAAGGGCCGGATGCCACACCCTGATAATGGGCGTCGAGAGCGCGGACCAGAAGACCCTCGAGACCTACGGCAAGGGACTCTCGCCGGAGAAGCTGAGGCAAGGCTTCGAGCTTTGCCGTTCCATGGGGATCAGGACGGTGGCCACCTTTATCATCGGACTGCCCGAGGACACCGAGGAATCGATCAGGGCCACCATGAAGCTGGCCCGGGACCTGGACCCGGACTTCGCCTCTTACAACGTTGCCGTTCCCCGCTCCAACACGGCGCTCAAGGCCGCGGCGGACAAGGAGGGACTGGCGCGAAGCGGGGTCGACCCCGACCAGGGAGGGGAAAGGGCCTCCATGCGGACCAGGGCTCTTTCACCCGAGGAGGTCGAGAAGCTCAAAAGAGAAGCGGTGCGGGATTTTTATCTTCGTCCCGGCTACCTTCTAAAGAGGCTGGGCTCGGTCGGCTCGCCCCTCGCTCTCCTGGCCGAGGCCCGGGAAGGGGCGGCGCTTGTATGGAGAAACTTCAAATGACGCAAGCAAGGATTGTCGCGTGCGGGTGAAGATCGAAACCGGAAGCGGCTCTTTCATTATCGAGGCCGAGCCGGGCGCGAGGCTGGACGACCTTATCCTTTCGGCGGGAATACTTCTGGACCGCCCCTGCGGCGGGAGAGGCAAATGCGGCAAATGCGCCGTGCGGGCGAAGGGCGCCTTGTCGCCCGTCTCGAGGGCCGAGCGAGACCTTCTGACCGATTCCCGAATCGAGTCGGGCTACCGTCTCGCTTGCCTGGCCTCGGCCGAGTCGGACTGCGAGGTCCAGGTCGAGGCGGGGACCGTGCTGACGGACAAGACTTTTCAGACCGGTGAGGACCCGGCGGCAGACCTCGGCCCTCTCGGCCTGGCCATCGACCTGGGGACCACCACGGTGGGCGTTTTTTTGGCGCGGGCCTCGGACGGCAAGGTTTACGCCGGGGCCTCGACCTTAAACCGGCAGGCGCCCGTCGGCGCCGAGGTCATGAGCAGGCTGGCCGCGGCGGAGGAAGACCCGAGGTCCCTTATGGACATGGCCTGGGACGGCGTGATCGAGGCCGCTTCCCTTCTCGGACTCGATGAAAAGGCGCGCCTTATGGTGAGGACCGCCAACCTGGTTGGAAACTCGGCCATGCACCATCTGGCCCTGGGCCTGCCCATCCAAAAGCTGGTCCGTTCCCCCTTCGAGCCTCACTCGGTTAAGGCCTCGGAGGTTGACGCGGGGGGATTGAAGGAAATGTTCCCGAGCCTCGAGCGCGTGTGCCTGCCGCCGCTGATAGGAGGGTTCGTCGGCTCGGACGCCCTCGCCTGCATCGTGTATTTCGGGCTGGGCAGGGGAAACGAGACGGCGCTGGTACTGGACCTCGGGACCAACGGCGAGGTCATGCTGGCCTCGGGCGGGGAGATCATGGTGGCCAGCACGGCCGCGGGCCCGGCCTTCGAGGGAGTCAACATCGAGAAGGGGGTAAGGGCCGTGCCCGGCGCGGTGACCGGGGTATCGATCAGCGAGGGAGCGCTGAGGCTCGACTCGATCGGAGGCCTCGAGCCGATGGGACTGACCGGCTCGGGGCTCATCTCCGCCGTTAAGGCCCTTCGCGACCTCGGCCTTATCGACGAGTCCGGCGCCTTGTGCCCGGACAACGGCGGGTCCGTATCCCTCGAGGAAAAGGAGGGCGTGAAAAGGGTCATGCTCTCCCGCGAGGTCTGGATATCGCAGCTCGACGTGAGAGAGCTGCAAAAGGCCAAGGGCGCGGTGAGGGCCGCCATCGAGATACTGCTGAACAAGTCGGACAAAAGGCCCGCCGACCTGGAGCGGGTGATCCTGACGGGCAGCTTCGGCGGCAGGCTCGACCCGAGGGACGTGCTTTCCCTTGGCGTTCTTCCGGAGGTCCGCGCCGGCGTGATCAGGTCCATACCCAACGGCGCCGGCATGGGGGCGGCCATTATGCTCGAGCCGGAAAGGGCCAGGGAGGCGGAAATCACCGCGGCCCGCGCCCTTCACGTCGAGCTCAGCCTTGATCCTCTCTTCATGGACAGGTATGTTTCCAATATGCGTCTTAGCCCGTGAGGGCCTTATAATAACAGGAAAGCTAAAAAAAGGAGGACGCTGTATGAACCAGCTCAAGGTAATTTTAGGCAAGGGTGACATCAAGCGGGCCGAGTGCGACGCCCTTGGTCTCATGTTCGTGGAGGACGAGCTTAAGTTATCTCTTGCCGGACGAGCGGCCGACCAGGCCACGCGGGGCGCGGTGAGCAAGCTTCTCGACAAGGGCTTCACGGGCAAAAAAGGAGAAGTCGAGACCATACTCACCGGCAAGTCCTCTCCCTTTGACAAGGTGATCGTAATCGGGCTGGGGAAAAGAGACAAGCTCGACCTCGAGAGCTACCGCCGGGCGGGCGGAATGCTTATCGCTTCCCTTTCCAAGGGCCAGAAGCTCCGGTGCCACGTCGAGATGCGGGACCCCTTCAAGGCGGGCATGACCCTGGACGACATTACCCGGGCGGTGGTGGTGGGGGCCATCAATAAAAACTACAGGTTCATAAGGTACAGGGGCAAGGACGCCAGGCCCGGTCCCGCCTCGGTGCTGGCCCTTTTCGGGGAATCGAGGGTGGTCTCGCGCGGCATCTTGAAGGGCGTGGTCAGCGGGGAGGCCCAATGTTTCTCCCGCGACCTGGTCAACACTCCCTCGGCGGACCTTACTCCCGATCTCTTCGTCACCGAGGCCAGGGCCGTCGCCAGGCGCAACGGCTTCACCATCAAGGTCTGGAAGGAGGCCGAGCTTAAAAAGGCGAAAATGAACGCCATCCTGGCCGTGGGACAGGGCAGCCATAATCCTCCACGTCTGGTGGCCATGACCTATAACGGCGCCAGGCGCAAGACCCCCGACCTGGTGCTCGTGGGCAAGGGCATTACCTTCGACTCAGGCGGCATCTCGCTCAAGCCTTCGGCGAACATGGAGGAGATGAAGGGCGACATGACGGGCGCGGCCGACGTCATGGCGGCCCTCGAGGCCATGAACAAGCTCAAGATCAAGCTCAACGTGGTGGGAGTCCTGGCCCTGGCCGAGAACATGCCCGGAGGCGGGGCCCAGCGGCCCGGCGATATAATCCGCTCGGCCTCCGGCGTCACCATCGAGGTCAAGAACACCGACGCCGAGGGAAGGCTGGTGCTGGCCGACGCCCTCCATTTTGCCACCACCCTCAAGCCGAAGATAGGCATCATCGACCTGGCGACCCTGACCGGGGCCTGCACTATCGCGCTGGGCAGCCAGGCCATCGGCCTCATGGGCAACGACGAGGACCTGCTCTCGAAGATCGGGGCCGCGGCCCTGGCCTCGGGAGAGCGCACCTGGCTCCTTCCCCTCTGGGACGAGTACGAGGAGCTCATCGAGGGCAAGGTGGGAGACATTATCAACACCTCGAACAGAAGGGAGGCCGGGACCATCGTGGGCGGCATGTTCCTCAAGCACTTCGTTAAGGACTTCCCCTGGGCGCACCTCGATATCGCCTCGGTCATGTGGACGCCCAAAAACGGGTCCTACCTCGCCGCCGGGCCCTCGGGCAAGGGAGTAAGGCTTCTTATCAGGCTGGCCGAGAGTCTGCAATAGTAAAGAAAATTATATTCGCGGCCCCGGCGGCCGTAAGGGCGTCCTTTGGCCCGCTCGCGACCGAGCGGGCCAATGAGCGTCAGGAGACAAAAAATGACGACTAACGTGAAAAGGTATTATCGGTTATTCTTGCTCGCCGGAGCGGCGGCTATTGGCCTTATCCTGATAAGCTCGGCCCGGGCCGGTGAGGACGCGGAAAAAAAATCCGAAGCGGCCGCCGAGGCCCCCGCCAAAGCCCCGGCAAAGGAAGAGACAAAGGAGGCAAAGAAGCCGCCCAAGCCGGTGGAGTGGAAAATACGGTATAACGTCCGGACCGGCAGCATGCCCAAGGGGGTCGAGCTGTCGCCCGACGGCAAGGAGGCCTGGGTCACCAATTTCGGGAACGACCGGGGCAAGAACATCTCGATCTTCAATCCCGCGGACGGCAAGGTCATTACGACCATGTCCTTTTCCGGCCGCGCCGTGGAGACGGCCTTCTCCAGCGACGGCAAGGTCGTCTACGTCTCCAATTTCGACAAGGGAACGCTCATGGAGATCGACGCGAAGGCCCGCAAGGTCTCGCGCGTGGTCAAGGTTGGGACCAACCCCAAGATCGTCACCATCTCTCCCGACGGGGGGACCATCTACGTGTCCAATTGGACGACCAACGACGTGTCCATCGTGGACGGGCCAAGCTTCAAGGAGACGGCCCGGGTGAGGGCGGGGCACAACCCGAGGGGAAGCGCCGTGGACGCCTCGGGCAAGTACCTTTTCGTGGCCAACTTTAACGGCCACGACATGTCCGTCATCGACTTGGCACAAAAGAAAAAAATCAAGACCATCGCCATGCATAAGCACCCCCGCCACGTAACGGCCACGCCCGACGGCAAGTGGATACTCTGCTCGAACATGGGAAGCGCGTCATGCGAGATGGCGGCGATCGATCCCGTCTCGCTCGAGGTCAAGCACTGGGTGAAGGTGGGCAGGGGCCCCAAGGTGATCAAGGTCTCGCCCGACTCGCGTTTCGCTTTTATCGCGGATTACTACGGCCACGACGTGTCCATCGTGGACCTTACGAAGATGGAGCTTCTCGAGACTATTCCCGGCCTGGGCAAGGCATGCTGCGGCCTGGACCTTTCAAAGGACGGCAAGTCCCTCTTCGTCACCTCCTGGTACTCGAACCAGCTATGGGCCATCGACGTAATCTACAACCCGGTCAAAGATGAAGTGAAGAATCTAAAAGACGAGAAGGAAAACGGCGGCAAGCAAAGCGCGCCGGGGAAGAGTAATTGAACGAAAAGAAACCCGAGATAAAATTTCGGGACCTGGGCGACGCCGCGATCGAGTATCTTGATTACGGCGGGAACGGCCCGGCGGTGGTTTTGCTCCACGCCACCGGTTTCCTTCCCTGGACCTGGCACCCCATCGCTCGGGAACTGTCGGTGGACCATCGCGTGATCGTTCCATATTTTTGCGACCACCGCGAGGCCGAGCCGGACGAGGGACTGAGCTGGGTCGTCCTGGCCGACGACCTCGCCCGGTTCAGCGAGGGCCTGGGCCTGCGGAAGCCTTACCTGGTCGGCCATTCCATGGGCGCCACGGTGGCCACCATTTGCGCGGCAAGGAGCGGACTCTCGGTTTCGGGCATGGTGCTGATCGAGCCCATTTACCTGCCGTCTCCCGTTTACAGGATGGACATGAAGGTTGACGACCACCCCCTGGCCCGGCTGGCCATCAGGCGTCGCAACGGATGGAGCGGACCCGGGGAGGCCATGGATTACCTGCGCTCGAAAAAGCTGTTCGCGGGCTGGGACGAGGAAGCGCTCGAGCTATACCTCAGGCACGGCATGGTCGAGGAAGAGTCGGGAGGACTCACCCTTGCCTGCCATCCCCGCCGCGAGGCTTCCCTCTTTATGGGAAGTCGGGCCATGGACCCCTGGCCGCTGCTCGCGGACGTAAGCTGTCCCGTGCTGGTGGTGGAGGGCGAGGAAAGCGAGAACCGTCCTTTTATCGACCTTAAAAAGGCGGCCACGGATTTTCCCCTGGGCGAGCACCGCCTGGTCGAGGCCGCCGGCCACCTTGTCCCCATGGAGAGGCCCAAGGAGGTCCTTGCCCTCATCCGCCGTTTTATCCGGGACAACCCTTCGAAGGATTAGGGCCCGGGCGTTTTTCGCGCCGCCGACGCGACGAGGCGCCTGCAGGCAGGCCGGCTTCGTTGCCCGTCAAAACTCGAGGCGCAAGGGACTTCCCTTGTATGTTACGGAGAGGTCGGGGAACTTCTCCGGCTCCACTCCGGCTCCGCTTCCGGGACGAACCATGACGACGTTTACGCGTCGTTCCTCTTTCATGCCCGGGAAATCTCCCCGGCGCGGCCAGATGGTCAGAACGTTTTCAGAATTGTTCCAGGAAAACTCGATGGTGGAGTAAGCGCCTTTTTCGTAATTGTAGTTGTCGTTTTCATCCTCATAGAGGGTAAAGGAGGCGTCGGCGCCTGGATAGACGCGGACCTCGATGGGGTCCGTTTCCTCCTCGGCGTATTGGATATAGGGACCCATGGGAATGATGGACCCGGCCCTGACGAAAAGGGGAATGGTCGAAAGGGTGGACCGGGCTTCAACTCTTTGCCCGCCGTCCGATCTCTTGCCCGTCCAGAAGTCATACCAGCCCGCGCTCTCCGGCAGATAGACCGCGCGCCGGGAACTTCCCTTGTTCTTCATCGGCTCGGTCACGGGGCTGACGAGAATGGCCGGCCCGAACATGAACTGGTCGCCGATGTCGTACGCCTTTGGGTCCCGCCGGAAGTCCATGGCCAAGGCGCGCATCATGGTGTAGCCCTCATTGGTGACCATCCAGGCAACGGAGTAGATATAGGGCATAAGCCGGTAACGCAGGTTATCGGAATCGACCAGGGCGTCGTAGGAGGGGTCGCCGGGTTCGCCAAACCGCCAGACCTCGCGGGGCACGTGTTGTCCATGGCTCCTGAAAATGGGGCAGAAGGCGCCGTACTGGAACCATCTGACGTACAATTCCCTATATGCCGGCGTTATTTTCCCTTGCCCGTGAAGAAGGTCCCTCGGCGAAAGCCAGTAGCCCCCGATATCCGTGGTCCAATAGGGGATCCCGGCCATGCAAAAGTTCAATCCGGCCGGTATTTGTTTTTTAAAGACTTCCCAGGTAGCGGTTATGTCTCCCGACCAGGTTGAAGCCGCGTAGCGCTGCTGGCCCGCGAAGGCCGAGCGCGTGAGAATAAACACCCGCTTTTCCTCCTTCGTATCGCGCCAGCTCCGGTAGACGTTCATGGTATCCATCAGCGAGTAAGTATTCAGATACTTCGAGATCGGACCGAGCGCGCAGGAGCGGGCCAGCTTGATCGTAAGCTCCGTCTCCAGTCTCGTGCCCGTGGTAATGAATTCGGGCTCCGTGCCGTCCATCCATAAGGCGTCCACGCCGCGGTCGAATATTCCCGCGCGGGCGTGACGCCAGTAAACCTCACGGGCCGCCTCGTCGTAAGCGTCGTGCATCACCGCGTTGGGGGTCGCCCGTATCAGCGCCGGATCGAGATCGAGTCCCTTTTCCACGAGTTCCCTTCCCACCGGGGTTTCCTTGCCCACCTTGGGCCAGATGGAAATCATCAACCGAGCGTTCATATCGTGGATTTCCCGGATTCTTTCCTCGGGATTCCCAAAACCCGCCTCTTCATCGAATAAAAAAGCGCTCCAGCCAAGGTCGCCCCAGTATTTATAGTCAAGGACGACGGCGTCGAGCGGGACCCCACGATCGCGATACTCCCGAATCACCTCAATTATTTCATCCCAGCTTTGATAGCGGTTTTTCGACTGGAAATACCCGTACGCCCATTTGGGGTACATGGGAGCATGGCCGGTAAGGCCGCGATACGCGGAGATGACCCGATCCATTTCGGGACCGTAGATGAAATAATAATCCAATCCTTCGCCGGCCTCGGAGCGAAAACTTCCCTCGGATGCGCCGTCGGGACCGGCCTTCGAGTCCTCGAAGACGGTCTTCGAGTAATTGTCCCACAGAACGCCGTAACCTTTGGTGGAAACCAGGAAAGGATTTACGGACGTCTTGTTGGCCTGGACCAGGGGGACTTTCTCGCCGCGCCAATTCATCCGCCCGCCCTGGAACTGGCCAAGCCCGTAAAGGGCCTCGCCCTTTTGAAAGTGGAAGGCCTGGCTGACCTTATAAGACATCTCTCCCATTATCCGGACGGGCTTGATCGTCCTTTTTCCCTCGGCCAGCAGGACCGATCCATCGCGATCTTCAAAGACAAGGGCGCCGCTATCGAGGTCCACCTTAACCGTCAGAAGTCTCGTCTTGATCAGGGCCGAGCCATCTCGTTCCTCCACGTCCCAATGCACCCCGGCGTGCTTGAGGGGAAGGACCACCAGGCTCTCGCGCTCGATGATACCGTCCGCCGCGGAAGTCACCCGGATGACGTCGTCCGCCACTATCTCGATTTTCAAACCGCCCGAGCGAGTTTTAACCAGCAGTCCGTCGCCCAGCTTTTCATAGCCGGCCGGATCGAGCGGTCGGCTCATTAAAATATCGGGCTTTACCAGCGCGAGGCCCAGGAGGACCGCCAGCAGGGCAACGCGCGCGATCGTCACGCGTTCGCTCCCACTCCCCCGCTTGTAAATACCGCGGCCGAAATATTCAGCGGCTTTTTTTATTGTTTTCACGCCCTCCTCCATTCGTGTTATCCCGCTGACGGCGGCCGGCCAAGTATCTCATGAATTGTAGCGATGAGTTCCCTGGACTCGAACGTCCGGGGAAGCGCGCCCTCGAAACCTGACGGAACGTTCACGGCCTCATGGGAATTTTCACCTTTATCCAACAAAACTACGACGGGAAGGTGAAGGGTTTCCTGACGGCCCCGTAGGGCGTCGCGAAATTCCCGCGCGCCCATGTCCGGCAAGTCTTCCGCGCAAAGGACGACATGCGGCGTCTTTCGAGACGCGATCGACAAGCCCTCCTTCCCCGAGAGGGCGGTCCTTATGGAGTAATAATTGTCACCAAGCTCGATGACCAGGTCTTTGGCCATGAAAACCCGTCCGTCCACTATCAGAACGTCTATCCTCATGAGCTTACCATCGCGGCAAAAACCTATCCATCGGAAAGCCCGACTTTCTCATCCTTGATGCATGAGTACGCGCAATCAAGGTCTTCCCGACAAATAAGGCGCCCCGAAAGGCGCCCGTGAAATCGATTTTTCGCGCTTATTTATTCAGGTCCTCCAGGATCAGTTCCGCGACCTTTTTGCCCGACAGAAGCATGCCCCCGAAGATGGGTCCCATCCTGGGTCCACCGTGGACGGCGGCCACTGACATGCCCATCACGTACAATCCCTTGAAGACCTGCATGGTGTTCTCGACCACGAAGGTCTCGGCCTCCTTGGCCCGCATGGGCCCCTGCCCCAGCATCTGGCCCGTGTCGGTCCTCAGCTTGTAGCCGTGTCCCTGCACCATCTCCGCCAGGACGGCGTCATGGCCGGTGCCGTCTATAACCACCTTGCCCGAGAGGGTGATGGGGTCCACGTGCATGCGGTTAAGGACCACGCCCGTCGAGTTCACCACCAGGCCCGTCAAGGCGTCGTCCTCAATCATCACGTCCTCGACGGTGGTGAGGTTCAGGATGGTCGCGCCCTGCCGCATGGCGTTAAAAGCCAGGCCCGAGGCCAGGGTCACCGCGTCGATGGCGAAGAAACCCTCGGTCTCGGGCTCCGTGGCCATGCCCAACTCGTCGAGCACCTGTCTGGCCCCCTCCTGGATTACGACCTCGTTCCTCTCCATGCCGCCGCCCCAGATGCCGCCGCCCGGCGCCAATTTCTTCTCGATGATGGTCACCCGGACGTCGTTCCTGGCAAGATAATAGGCCGCCACCAACCCGGAAGGGCCCGCGCCCGCTATCAAAACGTCGCTTTTCAAAGCGTTAAGGAGCTTCCTGGAGAAACGCTCCACGATAATCCTGCTCACCTCGTATTCCCATTCGCCCATGTCATTACCTCCCAAAACGTCGCGGCCCGCCGCCCGAACGTCAAAATATCCAGGCGCCCCGTTTTATACCGCCGGAAATCGAATTTTTCGGATTGATGACGGAAGCCGCTTGGACTGGACCTTTTTCTCTTCCCCGAATTGAATATCATACACCCATAATCCCGGCGAAAAAAGACCGCAATGACGGGCGGGCGTTCGGGTCGCCCGAGAAAAAAATACGGCCCCAGACCAACCCCACCCATCCAGGCGCGTGGCCGATCCGGTTTTGGTAATCCCGATAAAAAACAGCTCATGCCGCCGGGTATTTGACGGGAAGTCTTCCTGGACTTTACAATTCAAATGGGCCTTTTGGCTCGGCAAGATGAGGGACATTTTCAAAACATCCGGATTTTCCGGACCGTCCGAGGCGATCGTCAATACGGCCTTGACGGCAAAGGGAGAGGCAAGTCGAGGTACGCTCTCGCGTCATGCTTTGGCGGCCCTTGCCGTCCTCGCCTGCCTGGCGGCCCTTTATTGCGGATGCAAGCGCTCGAGGGGAGTTTCCATAGGCGGCCTCGAGGTGGTCCATGCCCTTCCCTTGGAATGGACTGAGCTTGAAAAAGGTTTGGCCGCGGCGGACTTGGAGTACGTCCGCGAGGAGGACGGCCGGGTCATATCGATAGTCGCCGTCAGGGTCTCGCCGGCCAGGTTCCGCTTCGGCCTGCTTGACGCGCCCCAGGTCATGGGGGCCCCACTGGCCGCGCCGTCGGACATGGCCCTTAAAACCTCGGCCATAGTCGCGGTGAACGGCGGTTTTTTCCTGCCCCCGGAATACAAGAACAAGCCCACCGGCCTGGTGGTCTCGAAAGGCAAGGTATTGTCACGCTGGAAAAAGGGCGCGGGCTCGGGGATTTTCGCGGCCAACGACAAGAGGGCCGTAATCGACTGGGCCAGCGAATACGACGCGGATTGGGAAAAGGCCGACCTGGCCATACAGGCGGGACCTCTGCTCGTCGAGCCCGACTCGAAGCCGGGCATCTACAAGGACTCGAGAAAATATCGGATGAGGACCGCCGTCGGCCTGGACGAGGACGGCAACGTAATCCTCGTCTGTACCCGTCGAGTATCGGAGAAGGGAGTGGACCTCATTGGCCTGGACCTTTACGAGCTGATGCAGATAATGATCCATCCTCAAAAAAAGGGCGGACTGGGCGCCAAGCGGGCCTTGAACCTAGACGGCGGCCCCTCCAGCGCCATTCATGTCGATCACGAGAAATACAAGCTGACCGTCAAGGGCGCGAGTCCGGTGAGAAACGGCGTGGCCGTGTTCGAGAAAAAATAGCCGCGGGGGGCAAAGAGAGTATTGGAACTCCTCTTTATAAGACACGGAGAGTCGGTGGCCAACCGGAAGGGCCTGATTCAGGGGCGGGGAGACTACCCTCTTTCCGAGCTTGGCCGCGACCAGGCCCTCCGGACCGCCGAGGCCCTGAACGACTTCCGGCCTTATAAGATATTCTCGAGTCCCCTAAAGCGGGCGCTTGAAACGGCCCAGATACTCAATCGGCGCCACAACGTCGAGATCGAGTTGATCGGCGATCTTGTCGAGTACAACCTGGGCGCGTTCGAGGGCCTGACCATGGACGAGGTCATGTCAAAGTTCCCGGACGTGAAGTCGAGAATGGAAAAGGGCGAGCCTTTCCATCTTCTTGCCCCCGGCGGGGAGTCCGATGAGGAGGCGGACGTAAGGGTTAAAAGAGCGCTGGAGGCCATAGTGGACTCGGGCCTTCCCAGGATGATGGTCGTGGCCCACCTGGGCAGTCTCGAGCGGCTGATCCTTCAAGCCGCTCAAAGATATGGCGTGCCGGGAATCGACGAGACCCGTTTTCCTCTGGCCAACTGCTCGATAACCAGGCTCATCCTGGGCCCGGCCAAGTCGCTGGCCCCCTCCTTTAACGACGTCTCGCACCTGACGTAAAAAATAAGGGCGCTTTGGGTCGGCCGGAGACCGCTTCCCCGGCGGGGACTACAAGTGATAGATGACCGACACGATGGCGAAGTAGTCCGAAAGGCTCATTTCCGACTTCATGTTCTCGATCTGCTCCCCCTCCATGCCCTCGCCCCATCGGTATTGAAAGGCCGCGTCGATGGCCAGGTTTCGATAGGCCACTCCCCCGCCGACCGCCAGGCCGTAAGTCTCGTTAACCGTGTCCTCGATGGGCTGGGGATCGTAGAACAGCCCTCCCCTGGCGGCGACCGCGTACTTGGGCAGTATCCATAGATACTCGGTCCCGAAGTGGACCTGGAAGGCGTCGTCCTTGACGTCGGCGTTAACGTCGTTCATGGCCAGGAGGTTTATCTCGTTTCCCTCCTCGTCCTCGAGGACGTACTCGGACCACCTGGTGGCGTAGGCGTCAAGGGCGAAGCTCAGCCTGTCCGAGTAGCGAAAGGCGACCCCCACCCCATAGGACTCGGGCCAGGTCAGGGTCTCGCTCTGGTCGGCCTCGAATGACGCGTGGCTGTCCATTGAAGGATCGAGCGGGTAATGAGAGGCCTGCTCGTGGTACTTTTCAAAGTCCACGTCCGCGTCCCATCTGGTCTTATAGACGGCGGCGAAGGTCCACCGGTTCGTCTTATATTGGGTACCGATAACGTAGTTGACGCCGGAGAGGGAGTATTTTTCCCAGGTCTCGGCCCAGGTCCTTTCAATGACGAGGCCGGCGTCGTTGCGGGTAACTATTTGAAGGTCCCACTCCTGCTCCCAGCCGTCGTTCTCCCCGTCCAGTCCCCAGATATTGACCGACGCGCCCATGCTCCACTTGGGAGTGATCTCGACGCAGAAGGCGGGAGTAAGGGTCGTGACGGAGCCGAGCTGCTTGATGGACCTCGCCTCCGTCCATACGTCGCCCCCCGCGAGGACCCCGGACCCGCCGTAATCCAGGTCCCGGTCGAACTCGTACATCCTCTGGTAATTCAGGCTGACGACCAGGTTCCTGCCCTTGATCTCGAAAGGATACACGACGGAGGCGTAGTTGATATTGACCGACGAGAGGGTCTCGCTGTCGGAGTAGGCGTCAAGACCGGCGAAATCGAGTTCCTCTATCCTGGAATGGTAGGAAACGGCCACCGAGGTCTCGGGCTTGACAAGCTGGACCAGTCCGCCCGGGTTCCAGCTGGCCGCCGTGGCGTCGTCGGCCACGGCGATAAAGGCGTTGGCCCAGCCCGCCGCCCGAGCGCCCGAGCCCACGGCCTGAGGGGAAGACGAAAAGGGGACCACCTGATGCGAGACGCCCTGGCCATAAGACGTGGACGCCGCCAATAAAACCGATATCATGACAAGCGAAAAAGCGTACTTCCTGAAAAACATATGCATACTCCCGCTACTAAGGATTCTTTAAAAACCGGCGCTACCAGGCGGCCGCCGGTTCCTGGGCAAAGGCGTCTTTGGGGTCCATGATTTTGTATTTCTGCTGGCCCCCAAGGTCAATGGATCGCTTATCCCCTTCCACCTTCAACATGTAATAAGTGGTCCCGTCCTCGGCCACGTAAAGGGGAAGCGTTTCCCACGGGCCCAGCGCGTCGTCGGGCAGGGCGATCCCGCTGGGCTGTATCGAGTCGCCGTTCCCGTCCACTATTTGTATCCAACCGGCCAGGCCCCCGAGGTCCAGGTCCGAGTCGGAGTTGTTAAATATCTTGAGCACCGGTATATAAGGCGGATTATTAAGCTGGTTGCATTTTTGATAGTCGGCGAACCCGCCGGGGACATTATATGCCGCAAAGTTGAAATGGGGACTGTTCAAGTCTTCGAAGTTGTTGAAGGGGTCCTGGTACTCGACCCCGAAAAGGATGACCGTAACCTCGCCCGCAACGCCGCCGTTCAGGCCGTCCACGTGATCGACGTCCCGTATGGCCCACCAAGACGCGGCCCGCTCCGAGCAGTACTCGGCCTCGTACCCCTCCGGGGCGGGGGCGGTGCGGAACGTTATTATTATCGGGTCGGCCTCCTCGCCGTCACCAAGTTGCGCGCCGCTTATTTCCAGCTCGTAGGCCGTGTCCCCGTCCAAGTCGCATGGGTCTCCTCCACCCGGCCTGAAAAACACGCCCCGAGCGCAGCGGGCTATGCCCAACTCGCAGTTGACGATGTCGAAGCCCATGGCCGTTCCCTTAACTTCCTTGCCGTCGGAGGCCCGCCTCAAGGAAACGCTTTCCTCGCTAATCCCGAAAAAGTCGAGGGACCGGCCGTCATAATAGGCGGGAAGCTCGTAAATCTGCACGGTCCCTCCCTCTTCGTCCAACAAGGACGAGAAGTACTTGTTCAGGACCGCGCTGTCGTTTTCAGGTCCGTCGGGACCGCAGGACAGGACCACGCCGGCGGCGCAAATGAACAGGACCATGGAAACCGAGAGAACGGCCCTGCCATAAGCGGCTTGCATACCATACTTGCGGGAAAGAAACGTTCCCGCCGCGAGAAGTACAAAGGACATGGCGACGGCGGCCCAGGCGAAATACCATATCGGCGGATTTCCCCCCGGCGCGTGAAAGGGAAGAACTCCCTCTTTAATCCCCGCCTCGCTTTCAAGCTTAATATCGAGCCTGGTCCCCTCTTCTTTGCCGACGGCGACGGACGAAAAATAGGCCGTCTTGTATCCGCTCTTCTGGGCCAGGACGGTATGTTTTTCACCCTCGGAAAGCTCGATCGAGTAAAATCCGCTCGAGTCGGACTTTATCTGGGAGCCGGAAACAAGAAGCCTGGCGTCCGGAATGGGAGCGTCCGACTCGTCCTTTACCCAGCCGTAAAGTCCGCTCAAGGATATCTCGGGCGTGAGAGTAAAGCTCAATATAACGTCCTGGGACACCCCGATGGGAGGGGTGAGAAACACTCCCGTCTCGTAATTCCTTTTATACGCGGTAAGAACGTATCCTCTTCCCGTCGGAAGGGTCATCTCGTAATAGCCGATCGAGTTGGTCATGGTGGCGAAGTATCTTCCATCGGCCGTCACGGATATTATTACGCTGGATACCCCGTTGCCCGTAAACGCGTCGGTTACGTATCCCCTTAGACCTCCCGTGTTGCCTTGAGTGTCGCTCGCCCGCGCAGGCGGGGCCGAGATGATAAGAAAGAAAACCAGGAAAGCCAATGATTTCAAACATCCCTTAAGCATAAGGAACCTCCGTTCATAGAGATTACAAAATCAATGTTTATAGCGCTTCGTGGCGCGGATGCGCGAGATGATCCCCGTGTAATAGCGTTATCGTTTCATCTCATTCTTCAAGATGTTTAACTATCGCCAAGTAAAAAATATATCAGGGGCGACGCGTTATTACAAAAGGCCGACGAGGACCTGAAGTCCCCTTCTTCAGTCCCCAGTCAGGCTTTGTAAAAGCCCCATAATTTCCTCGTTGATGATTCTTTGGATGAGGCTCCTGGAGTCGTCGTCAAGGGCGTCGAACTCGACCCCGACCCCTGGGGTCAGGTCCTGGGAGTTCCCTCGCGACCTGACCACCGTGCCCCATAGCTCGAGGGAAATATTCTCCTCGGCCAGTATGAGCTGAACAATCACCCGGTCGCCCATCTTGGCGGGAGGATCGAGAACGATAAAGGCCCCGCCCCAGCTTATGTCGCCTATCCGGGTATCGACGAAGTCGCCGTCACGATCGGCGACCTTCACCCTTACCGCCATGGGCAGCGGGACCCTTAAGAATTTTCTGGTTTTCATCAATCGAGAATCCCCGTTCGCCTATTATAATGAAGGTGGCGGGCAAGAGTCAATTCGCGCTTACGTCAACCTCGGCGTGGGCCACGCCCTGGTCGATGGTAACCTTGGAGGGAAGTCCGCTTTTCTGGATGAGATAGAACACCCGCCTGTTACCCGCGTCGATATCGGCCACCAGGCATTTGGCGCCCCCCCGCCTGGCCAGCTCGATCATCACGTTTATCATGGCCGTGCCCAGTCCCCTGTTCTGGTAGTAATCGTGCACGATTATGGCTATCTCTCCCTTGACGCCCGGGTCGGTCTCGACGTAGTTGACCAGTCCCACGACCTTGGGGTCTTGATCGCCCGCGGCCTCGGCCAGAAGCGATCTTACGCCGGGCGGATCGTTCTTCATAAGCCGGTCGAGATAGCGTATGGGAACGCCCACTCCCGGGGAAAGGAATCGGGTATAAAGCGTCTCGGAATTGCAGGTCATGAACATGCGTTCCAAAAGCGGCTTGTCCTCCGCCGCGGCCGGGCGCACCACCAGCCGGGCGCCGTCCTTGGTGGACGTCTCCGCCTTGATGAAGTTACCCCTATCGTCAAACTCGAGTTCCAAAATGAAAGGTATCCCGCGTAAAGGCCAGGCAAACTCGCTCGGCGATTTCACCGCCTACAGAATAAATCCCGCCGCTTTGAAGGTCAAGGAAGGAACGCCAAGAGACCGGCCGGCCGTTTTTGCGCGACTTTATAAGACGGAGTAAAGAGAAAAACGAAAGGCCCTCGAGAAGACGATAAAGCCCTGAAGCAAGGAGGTCTTGTCCTCCTTTGAGGTTTTTCCTCGCTCGACTCGATCCATCGGCCGCGTCAAAACGAGCGCCGTCAACTCTCGGTTGACTTGCATGGCGTTGCCCGGATATCCTTTAAACGTGGAAAATTATATCAGATCGGAAAAGCTATCCATGAAAAACAATCACATATCAGGCCCTTTTATGGTTAAGACGAAAATCTTTTTGTCTCTCTTCGCGTTTATCGCGGCGCTTTTATGGCCGCCAATCTTCCACGCCCGGGAACTCGAGGCCTACGACGGCGACACCCTGGAAGTGCAAGCCCCCAAGATTTGGGTCAAGGGCATCCCGATCGAAATCAAGATTAAGGTCCCGCCCGGAGCAAAAGCGTCCGAATGCAGCCTGCTGGACGGCTCCGGAAAAGCCAGGTCCTTTCCCTGCGAGCCGGGCAAGGTCACCCCGGTCCCGGAAGCGGTGATCGGCTCGTCCGGGACCCACGCCATGACCGCCGCCGCCGGGGATATGAAAGCCGGTTTCTCCGTGCGGGTGATCCATGGATTGCTGACCCTTCTTCCCCCCCTTATAGCCATCGGCCTGGCCCTCGCCTTCCGCCAGGTGGTGGCCGCCCTCTGGATAAGCATATGGGTGGGAGCGCTGGTGCTGTACGACTGGAGCCCCTTTACGGCTGTGGCCCGCTCGATAGACCACTACATCATCGGGTCCATGGCCGACTCGGGCAACGCCTCGATGCTGGTGTTTATCATCTTCATGGGCGGACTGATCGGCATCATCGCCAAAAGCGGAGGGATACAGGGCGTGGTCGAGCTTATCGCCAAACGGGCGACCTCGGCCATGCGCGGGCAGGTGGCGGCCTTCCTCATGGGCATGTTCATCTTCTTCGACGATTACGCCAACACCATCATCGTGGGCACGACCATGCGTCCCATCTCGGACAAGCTCCGGATATCGCGCGAGAAGCTGTCCTATATCGTGGACTCGACGGCCGCCCCCGTGGCCTCCATCTTTCCCATCTCCACCTGGATCGGATACGAGGTCGGCCTTATCGACAAGGCCCTCTCGAGCATCGGATCGGGCGACAGCGGCTACATGATGTTTATCGAGTCCATCCTTTATCGCTTTTATCCCATCTTCGCCCTGGCCCTGGTGCTGATGGTGGCCCTGACCGGCAGGGAAATCGGTCCCATGCTCAAGGCCGAGCGCCGCGCCAGGAGGGAGGGAAAACCCCTGCGGGACGGGGCCATCCCCATGTCCACCATGGAAAGCGAGCGGGTGAATCCGCCCGAGGGAAAACCCCGGAGATGGTACAACGCGCTCGTTCCCCTCCTTTTCGTCATCGGCGTGACCTTTTACGGACTCTGGGTAAACGGCCTGGCCGAGCTTGGCGGCGGCGTGGCCGAGGTGCGGGCCAATTCCTCCGCTTACGGCCCCTTGTGGGGGCCGATATATGTCCTGGGCCAGGTCTTCTCGGCCGCCTCGCCGAACGTGGTGCTGGCCTGGGCCAGCCTGGGCGGATGCATATTGACGGTCGTCTTGGTGGTGGGACAGAGAATACTGACCATGGCCGAGGCCATGCAGGCCTGGCTCAGCGGAGTCGAGTCCATGGTCATAGCCATCGTGGTGTTGCTTATGGCCTGGAGTCTCGGCTCGGTCTGCGGGGACCTGCACACGGCCGAGTACCTCACCACCAGCCTGGCCGGGACTCTCAGCCCCCACGCCCTGCCCGTCCTGACCTTTGTCCTGGCCGGCGGCATAAGCTTCGCCACCGGCACCAGCTACGGCACCATGGCCATATTGATGCCGCTGGTGATACCCATCGCCAACCGGCTCTGCCTCGACGCGGGCATGGGACAGGCGGACCAGCATTACATCCTCGTCGGCGTGGTATCGAGCGTCCTGGCGGGCTCGGTTTTCGGGGACCACTGTTCGCCCATCTCGGACACCACCATCATGTCCAGCATGGCCAGCGGCTCGGACCACGTGGACCACGTCAGGACCCAGCTTCCCTACGCCATTTTAGCGGGACTTGTGGGAATAGTCCTCGGCAGCCTGCCGGCGGCCTTCGGAGTAAGCCCCCTTGTCAGCATAACGCTTGGAGTCGCCGCCATGGCCGGTGTATTATATTTATTTGGCAGAAAAGTTGACGAAAACGATAAAACAGTGGCTCCCGCTTCCGAATAGAGGTGCAATATGAAAGGGCCTTCCGAGCTGAAACCTGTCCTTTTCAGGGTGGGCGCCGCGGCCCTGGCCATTGGCGTCATAGCCCAGATAGCTTTTATCGTCGCCGGAGTGGGACCTCTCAAGTCGGTGGTCCTCGCCCTGGCCACGGGCCTTCTGGGCGGGGCCGCCGCCGCGGGAATCGGCCGCCTCTTTAACGGCGGTCCGGCCGGCGGCCATATCACGCTCGAGATGGCCGAGCGCCTGGCGACCGACATCCGGAAGGCGGCGGCGGGCGACTTGTCGGAGGATTGGAAAGACCTTCCCGCCAAGGTGGGCGGAAAGGACGCGGTGATTCCTTTCCGCCAGTTCCACCGCAAGCTGGCGGGCCTTCTGACCGAGGCCAACCGCATGGGCCTTTCCCTTAGCCAACTAGGCCAGGCCATCCTGGACCAGGCCGACATGCTCTCGGAGGGAGCGGACGACCAGAGCGCGGCCGTTATCGAGTCGACCCAGGAGATGGAGTCCATCAACTCGGCCCTGCGCGACGTGGTGTCCAACGTCGAGGACCTGTCGGCCCTGGGCGACGAGGTATCCAGCTCGACCTACCAGATGATCGCCAACATCAAGCAGTTCAATCAGAACGCTCAGGAGCTCAGGAGCTCCGTCCAGGACTCGGTAAGCGCCATCGAGGAGATGACGGGCAACATCCACGGGGTGGCCGAGTCGGCCGACTCCCTCTCGAGCGCGGCCGAGCAGAGCCGGGTTTCCATGGAGGAGATACGCCGCGCCACCCAGTCCATAAAGGACAGGGCCGACGACGCCTCGAGGCTCGCCGTCAAGGCCAAGGAAGGGGCCGAGCTGGGCAAGGACATCCTGACCAAAACCGTGAGCGGGGTAAGGGAGCTGTCTTCCGTCATAGACGAGACCAGGTCGGTCATGGCCAGGCTGGGGGAGCAGTCGCGCTCGATCGGGGAGATTCTCCACGTCATTACCTCCATGGCCTCGGACACCCACCTGCTCTCCCTTAACGCCTCGATCATGGCGGCCAAGGCCGGCGAGCACGGCCGGGGTTTCGCTGTTGTGGCCCAGGAGATCAAGACCCTGGCCCAGCGCACGGCCGACAGCGCCAAGGAAATCGAGGACCTTATCTTCGGCACTCAGGAGAGCGTGGACGAGGCCATCCGCTCCATCGAGGACGGCGTCAAAAAGGCCAAGTCCAACATGCGCCTTTCCGAGGAGGCGGACCTGGCCCTGGCCGACGTGCTCGAGAAAGTCGACGTGGCCGCCAAGAACGCCCTCGAGATCGCCCGCGCCACCGAGGACCAGGCATCCACCAGCCGCCAGGTCTTCCAGGCCGTGGACGAGGTGGCCAACGGGTCGGAAAGGATAAGGATAGCCACCAGGGAGCAGGAGGAATCGTCCCGCTTCGTCAGGGAAAGGGCCGTCGCCAACCAGGACCTGGTCACGCACATGGCCCAGTCCATGAGCGAGCAGGCCGACGCCTCGAGACGAATCTCCCAGGCCATGGAACAGTTGACCGGCGGCATCGAGAGTATCAAGTTCGCGACAGACGAGCAGGCCAAAAGCTCAGCCGGCGTGCTGACGGCCATCGAGTCGATAAGGAGGAAGGCCGACCTGGTGGCGGCGGGGGCGCAAAACGTCAACAACACCGCCATGAGCGTGCTCAATCACGCGCTGCTGCTGCGGCACGAGTTAAAGGGAATGAAGCTGCCCGTCCTCGAGGACCTTCACGCCCTGGGACTCCTCTTCGACAACATGCGGGAGGAAAGGTGGAGAAGGGAAAGACAAACCTTTGAAAAGAGGGCGAAAGAGCTGGGCGTGAACCTCGAGATAAGGGTCGCCGACGGGAACCACGCGGCCCAGGAAAAACAGGGCCGGGAACTGATCGCCAAGGGGGTGGACCTCTTGATCGTGATCCCCGTGGACGGGGAGGCCGCCGCGACCATAGCCAGGGAGGCCAAGAAGGCCAAGGTGCCGGTGGTGGCCTACGACCGGCTGGTCAAGAACGCGGAACTCGATCTATACGTTAGCTTCAACGGCCCTCAAATGGGGCGGATGCAGGCATTGTTCGCCGTGCAGAAGGCCAAAGGCTCGAGGGTCCTTATCCTCGCCGGCTCGCCCACCGACTCGAACTCCCACAACCTTTACAAGGGCCAGATGGAGATACTTGCCCCACTCGTCAAGGCCGGAGGGATCAAGGTCGTGGACGAGCAGTGGATAACGGACTGGTCCCCCGAGCAGGCCTACATGACCACCCTGGGAGTGCTCCAGTCAAAGGGACCCGTGGACGCCGTGATCGCCGCCAACGACGGCATAGCGGGAGGGGCCATAAGGGCCATAAACGAACTGATGCCCGGACGCCCGGTGGTGGTCACCGGCATGGACGCCGAGCTCGAGGCCTGCCGCCGCATAGTAAAGGGCTCGCAGGGCATGACCATATTCATGTCCGTACGGCTCCAGGCAAGCCGAGCCATCGAGGCCGCCATGCTCATGCTGAGGGAAGAGGAAATCCCCGGCGTCAACGACTCGGTGGACAACGGGGCGGGCTCGGTCCCGTCCATTTTGCTCCGCCCCATCAAGGTGGACGCGGACAACATGGAAGAGGTAATCGTCAACGAGGGCTTCCACTCCCGCGAGGATATTTACCGATCTTAAGGCCGACGCGTGGACTCCAAGGAGAACCATAGGCTCCCGGTCCTCGTTTCCATTCCCCACGGGGGCATATGGACCCCGCCCGAGCTTTTGGGCAAGGTCAACCTCAACGATTTCGAGATGCTCGGCGAGTCCGACGCCTTTACCCACTCCATCTACGACATTGGCGACGCGGCCCTGGCGGGCGTCTATAAATCGGACGTGGCCAGGGCCCTGGTGGACCTCAACCGGCCGCCCGATCACCTGCCCCCCCGAAAACTGGACGGCGTTATCAAGGACGTCACGACCTACGGAATCAAGGTATACAAGGAAGACATGACGCCGGACGAGGCCCTGATAAAAAGTCTTCTCGGCCGATATTATTTTCCTTATCACGAGTCCATCGCGGAGGCCCTGGCCACGCCGGGCCTGAAGCTGGCGCTCGATTGCCATTCCATGGCCTCCGCCGGTCCGACCCTGGCCAGGGACGCCGGCCAAAGACGCCCTCTTATATGCCTGGGAAACGTAAGGGGCAAATCCTGCCGGGACCCAGTCCTGGAAAGATTGAAGGAATGCTTTGTCCGTTCCTTCGGGCTGAAGGATGAAGACGTGGCCTTGAACCGTCCCTTCTCGGGCGGGTATATCACCCGGCACTACGGGATGAACCCGGTCCCCTGGGTGCAGGTCGAGATCAGCCGGGCCCTTTACCTCGAGTATCCCTGGTTCGATCAGACCACCCTGGAAATGGACCCCTCCCGCCTCGCCGAGCTGAACCTTTTCTTTAAAGAGGCGCTTCTCACCTTCTTCGGCCAGTAAACGATTTCCCGCCGCGCGCCCACGCCATCTTTGCTCACGCGGGACCAAAGCCGGGGCCGGTAAGGGGAGAGTTTTTTTCGCTTCATATTTCGCCTGGGAATCGCCGGCTCGCCGCCAAACGGTCTTTGACATGGGAGGGCCTAGGCCATAAAATGTAAATTTGGATTTCTTCACCGGCGGCTATACAAATCTTTCATTATTAAAGGAGAATCGACATGACGGAAACTGTGATCGTGGGCGCGGCGAGAACGCCCGTAGGGTCATTTCTTGGGAGCCTCAGCGCCGTTCCGGCGCCCGAGCTTGGCGCCATAGCCATCAAGGCGGCGATGGAAAGGGCCGGGGGCAAGCTGACTCCCGAGATGGTGGACGAGGTTATTTTCGGGTGCGTTCTTCCCGCGGCCCAGGGTCAGGCCCCCGCCCGCCAGGCCCTTATCAAGGCGGGGCTTCCGACCTCGGTGGGCGCGATCACGGTCAACAAGGTCTGCGGCTCGGGCATGAGGACGACCATGCTGGGCGACTCGATGATCCGGGCGGGCGACGCGGACATTCTCGTCACCGGCGGAATGGAAAACATGAGCCTTGCGCCTTACGCCCTGCCGGCGGCCCGGACGGGCATGCGCATGGGCCCGAGCACGGCGGTGGACACCATGGTGAACGACGGATTATGGGACCCCTACGACAACCGCCACATGGGCTCTTTCGCCGACATGTGCGGCGAGAAGTACGGCATCACCAGGGAGGAACAGGACCTCTTCGCCAAGCGCAGCTACGAGCGCGCCCTCGAGGCCACCGAGAAGGGATACTACAAGAACGAGATAGTGCCCGTCGAGATCAAGGGCAAAAAGGGCGTCGTGGTGGTGGACAAGGACGAGGAACCGCAGCGCTACAACTGGGACAAGATGCGGAACCTGAAACCCGCCTTCAACCCGAACGGCACGGTCACCGCGGGAAACGCCAGCTCGATCAACGACGGGGCCGCCGCCCTGGTCCTCATGAGCCGCGAGAAGGCGGAGGAACTCGGCTGCAAGCCCATCGCCTCGATCGTGGGACACGCCGTCTTCGCCCAGGACCCCGGCTGGTTCACCACCGCCCCGGCCTTCGCCATGAAGAAGGCCCTCGAGAAGACGGGCCTTACCCCCGGCCAGATGGACCTGTGGGAGATCAACGAGGCCTTCTCGGTCCAGGTGATCGCGGCGGGCAAGGAGTTCGGCGGCCTGGATTACGACAAGGTGAATATTCACGGCGGCGCGGCCTCGATAGGCCATCCCATCGGCTGCTCCGGGGCCCGGATCATCGTGACCCTCCTTTACGCCCTTAAGAAAGTGGGAGGCAAGTACGGCATGGCCAGCCTCTGTATCGGCGGCGGCGAGGGCACGGCGTTCATCGTGAAGATGGACTGAGCTAAAAGGAGAAACCTATGAGCGACGACCTGGTACTCATGGAGACGGAGGAGGGCGTAGCCACCCTCACCATCAACCGTCCCAAGGCGCTCAACGCCCTGAACGCCCACGTGCTTCTCGCGCTGCGCGACCGACTTCTCGAGTGCGGCGGGCGGGACGACGTGGCGGTCGTCATTATCACGGGCGCGGGCGACAAGAGTTTCGTGGCGGGGGCGGACATAGCCGAGATGCGGGACATGACTCCCCGCGAGGCCATGGCCTTCGCCGAGATCGGCCAGAGCGTTTTCCGCCTCATCGAGCAATTGCCCAAGTGCGTGATAGCGGCGGTCAACGGCTACGCCCTGGGCGGCGGCACGGAGCTGGCCATATCCTGTGATATCATTCTGGCCTCGGAGAAGGCCAGGTTCGGCACGCCCGAGGTCAACCTGGGCGTATTCCCCGGCTTTGGAGGCACGCAGCGCCTGACCAGGCTTCTGGGCAAGTCGCGGGCCAAGGAGGTCGTGTTCACGGGCGAGATGTTCGACGCGGCCCGGGCCCTGGCCATCGGCCTCATCAACCGCATCTGTCCCCCCGAGGAACTGATGGAGGAGGCCAGGAACCTGGCCAGGACCATCCAGACCAAGGGACCCGTGGCGGTCGGCCTGGCCAAGCAGGCCATCGAGGTCGGGTACGACGAGGACCTGGACAAGGCCCTGCTCATCGAGCGGGCGCTCTTTTCCCAGTGCTTCGACACCGAGGACCAGAAGGAGGGCATGTCCGCCTTCGTCGAGAAAAGGGACCCCGCCTTCAAGGGAAAATAAGGACCGGCGTCCAAAACGGACGCGGCCGGCGGCGGGACCTGAGTATTGGTCCCCCCCGGGTAAAGGAGGTTTAAGATGTTCGACCTGAACGAAGAACAGAAAATGATCCAGGACATGACGCGCGACTTCGCCAAGAACGCCGTGGCCCCCCGCGCGCCCGAGATCGACCGGAACCACGAGTACCCGGCCGACCTTATCAAGCAGATGTCCGAGCTAGGCCTCATGGGGGTCGAGGTCCCCGACCAGTACGGGGGCGCCGGCATGGACGCCCTTTGCTACGCCATCGCGGTCGAGGAGATAAGCGCCGCCTGCGCCAGCACCGGCGTGATCATGAGCGCTCACAACAGCCTTTGCGTGGCCCCCATCATGAAGTTCGGGACCGAGGAGCAAAAGAAGAAATACCTGACGCCCCTGGCCAAGGGCGAGGTCATCGGCTGCCTGGGCCTTACCGAGCCCTCGGCCGGCTCGGACGCCGGCGCGGTCAAGACCAAGGCCGAGCTCAAGGGCGACGAGTGGGTGCTCAACGGCAGCAAGATATTCATCACTAACGGCCGGGAGGCGGGCACGTGCGTGATGATAGCGCGGACGGAGGACGACCCGACCCACCGGGGCCTGACGGCCTTTATCGTGCCCACCGACGCCCCGGGTTTCTCGGTGGGCAAGCTGGAGGAGAAGCTGGGCATCCTGGGCAGCTCGACGGCCGAGCTGGTCATGGAGGACTGCCGCGTGCCCAGGGAGAACATCCTCGGGGAGAGGGGCCAGGGGTTCAAGGTGGCCATGTACACGCTGGACGGCGGCAGGATCGGCATCGCCAGCCAGGCCCTCGGCATCGCCCAGGGCGCCCTTAACGCGGCCGTGGCCTTCGCCAAGGAAAGGATACAGTTCGGCAAGCCCATCGCGTCATTCCAGGCCATCCAGTTCATGCTGGCCGACATGGCCACCGAGCTCGAGGCCGCCAGGCTCCTTACCTGGAGGGCGGCCAAGATGAAGATAGCCGGCGTCCCCTACAGCAAGGAGAGCGCCATGTGCAAGCTCTACGCCGCCGAGGTCGCCGAGCGAGTGGCCAACAAGGGCGTGCAGATTCACGGGGGCTACGGATACACCAAGGAATACCCGGCCGAGCGCTTTTACCGCGACTCCAAGATAACGGCCATTTACGAGGGCACCTCCGAGGTGCAAAGGATCGTCATCTCCAGGGCCGTCCTTTCCGACTGACGAGGGAGACGCGAACTCAAGGGACCGGGGCCTATGCCTCGGTCCTTTTTATTTCCCCGCCGTGACGTGCTTTACTATTCATGGAATGAAAGAACGAGACGCGAACGGTGCTAGGTACTTATGGGCAGGACTGACCGTTTTGCTGGCGCTGGTTTTCTTCTCTCCCGCCCTGGAGAAGACCTATATTTTCCGCGACGCCTTCAACCTTTTTTATCCGTACAAGGTTATGGAGGCCCCTTATCTCAAAGATTTTTCCGTCAGCGCCTGGAACCCCTGGGAGACGCTGGGTTCCTCGTCCATCGGCGAGCTGGCCACCTGCTGGTTTTATCCGGGCAACGTCCTTTTCATGGTCATGGGTCCCGAGGCCGCCTTCCGGCTTTTCATCACCCTCCATTTCATCCTGGCGGCCGCCGCGTCCTGGCTGTGGCTGCGTGAGGCGGGGGCCTCGCCTCCGGCCTCCGCCTGCGGGTCCCTCAGCTATACCCTCTCGGGCTACATGCTCAGCCAAAACGGCATACCGGACATGCTGGTCACGTCCGCCTTTCTTCCCTTTTCGCTTTTCGCGCTTTCGCGCTTTCTGAGGACCGGGCGGCGCCATTGGTTCGTTTTTTTGGGGGCCTCCCTGGCCATGCCCTTTTTGGCGGGCAGGGCGGAGGGAGTCATTATGCACGCGGCCCTGGCGGCGGGCTGGATCGTTTACTCGGGAGACGGCGGGGACACGGCCAAGGCCAAGGCCTGGACGATCATGAAGGTCCTGCCCGCGGCGGGGCTCTTGGCGTTGGCCCTTTCCATGGTTCAGTTCCTGCCCAGCGCCGAGCTCGGGGCCCTGAGCGGGAAAGGAGGCGGCTACGACCTGGCCGTCTCCACGCGGTGGTCGTTCCACCCCAAAAGGACCCTCGAATTTTTCGTGCCCTCGCCATGGGGAAGGTTCTGGCCCATACACGACTACGAGGCGCGGGACCTGTCCGGCCTCGAGGGCTTCTATCCCTGGGTCATTTCCCACTACATGGGAATACCCATCCTGATCGGATGCGTGGCGTCCTTTTTCAAGGCCTCATGGCGAAAGAGGGCGCTGGTGGGGGGGGCGGCGCTGGCGGCCGTATTGTACTCGATGGGAGAACACGGCTTTATTTACGCCCTGGCCTTTAAGCTGGCCCCCGTGCTCCGGATGTTCAGGTACCCGGAGAAATACCTCCTCCTTTTCAACTTCATCGTAGTAACCGCCGGGGCAATTGGCCTGGACCATCTTGCCCGAGGCGCTCGCTCGGCGAAATCGAAAAAACTCTTCGCCGCCCTGGCGGCCACGTCCCTGGCGGCCGCCGTTTTCGCGCTCGTCGTTCAGGGGGGGGCCACGAGTTGGGCGACCCGGGCCGTTCCTCTCTCCCATGGCCTCAACCCGGGGGCCTTGCCCCATAATTACTTTTCCCTCCAGGTCCTGCACTCGGTCGCGGCGCTGGTATCCTTCCTGGCGGCCATGGCGCTCTACTCGACGCGGAGGCTGAACAAGGCCGCGCCGATTATGATGGTCCTCGTCGCGTTTCTCGATCTCGGCCTCGCCAACCACTGGGTCATTCCATTCGCCGACCCCGAGATTTACTCCTTCGAGCCGTCCGCGCTCCGGGCGCTGAGAGATTATGGCCTGACCACGTCCCCTCCCCTCTTCAACGAGAAGGGGAACTCCATTCCCGGCCGATATCGGATCATGCGGGACCTTACCATGCCCTCCACCGAGACCCTGGCCATGATCGAGGCCCCGAGCAGGTTCGAGCGACATCGCCGCTGGGAGAGGCACACGCTCAAGTCGAACTTCAACTTCATCGAGGGCATCGAGAGCCTTATCGGCTACACGGCCGCCTTTACCTCCGACTACGACCGGACGATGACGACCAGCTTGAGCCTTAAAACCATGGAGCTTTTCAACGTCCGCTTCGTCATATGTCCCCTCCACGGCTCCCCCCTCGAGGGCCAGGGGCTTCCGGTTATAGCGACCAGGAACGACCAGGGCTATAAAATCTTCGAGCTTCCCGGCCGCCTTCCCCGGGCCTACCTGGTCGGCCGCTCGGTCAGGGTCGCCGCGTTCATGGACAACCTGGGCCTTGTAAAGGACCACGACTTCACCCGGGCGGTGCTTATCGAGAACGGTCCCGCCCCGCCCTCCGCCGAGGAGGAAACGGATTTCGACATGATCCCGGCCGAGGTCAAGTCTTACGCGCCGGGCGAGGTCCGCCTCGAGGCCGAATCCAAGGCGGCCGGCTACCTCGTGCTCAGCGACTCCTTCTTTCCCGGCTGGAGGGCTTTTATCGACGGGACGGAGACCCCCATATTCAAGGCCAACTACCTGGTACGGGCGGTCAGGTTTCCCGCCGGAAGACACGAGGTGGTTTTCAAATACAAGCCTCTGCCCTACGCGGTGGGCAAGGTGGTGTCCGTTATTACCCTTTTGGCCGGGCTTGTATACCTTGCCATCTCTTTGTTCTATAAAGGACCGAGGAACTCGCTTTGAGATGGAGGCGCGTCTCGCGCTATAGTACGTTATCGAATATGCTTATATCGTCATCACTTCATCTTCATAATGGAGGTCTATCATGAAGCCGCGCGTTATTTTAGCTTTCGTCACCCTGGTCCTTTTGTCGCTGCCCGCTCTGGCGGAAACGCCCTGGGAGCCGCCGGAGGGCGCGAAGTCCGATTTTGGTTTCGACCGACTGGACAAGTCCACCATGAACGCGCTCCTGGACCAGGGCAGCCTTATCATCGTTAGGCATAAGCCCGACATGACCCTGATCAACGTCTCGGGCGGCCAGGTCATCCACGCTCCCGCTTCCAAGGTCTGGGAGGTCATCACCGATTTCGAGCATTACCCGGACTTCATGCCCCAGACCTCGGCTGAAAAGGTACTCGAAAAGGAAGACAATCACGTGCTGGTGGAGCAGTCCATCGAGGTCAAGATATGGCGACTGCCCGCGGTGAGCATCACCTACAACCTGGCCCAGGAACTCGACCCTCCCCATAAGGTCAGGTTCTGGCACGTGGGAGGACAGCTCGAGGGGACATACGGGGGCTGGGACCTTATCGAGGCGGGGAACAAGACCCTGGCCTTCTACACGCTCTACAGCAACCTTAACGCCCTCGGCTGGGGACTGGGCGGCATCTTCAAAAGCCAGCCCGACTTCCTGACCGGCGTGAACATGACCACGGTCCTCATGGTATCCAAGGCCGTCAAGGAGGAAAGCGAGCGCCGAGCGAGCCAGTGACGGAGTCCAGCGCGAACCTCGCCTCGCTTCTCAAAAGACGCGGCATATGGATATGGCTCGGACTTTACGTCCTGGGGACCATTGTCGCCCGATCCATAAACGCTTATAGCGCGATCGGCGTAATCGTACCGGCCGTCCTGGCCGCGTGCCTCACGCTGGGCCTCGTCCTCAGGAACAGGTCCGTTACTCTCGCCATGGTGCTAATCTCCGCCCTGGCTCTTGGCGCCGCCAGACAGGCCAGGATGGAGGAATCCCACGCGATGAGCGCCATGCTCCTCGAGCGCGTGGACAAAGAGCCGCGCCGCCTGATAATAAGGCTTTTGACCGATCCCGAGAAAAGACCGGCTTACGACCTGATCTGGGCCAGGGTCGAGTCGATATGGGTGGAGGGGAAATGGACGCCGGCCCGGGCCGGGATCAGGCTCTCGGTGGCGGGGGACGTGGAAGGACTCTACAAGGGGGACATGGCGCTGGCGCTGGCCAAGCTGAGCGCCCCTTCCAATTTCAGGAACCCGGGCGCGTTCGATTACGTGGAATACCTTAGGCGCCGGGGCGTGGCGGTAACGGCCTGGGCCGAGGGCCCGGACCGTTTAGTCAAGATCGACTCGGGATGGTTTCCAAACCCCTGGGCGATGATCGGCCAAGTCAGGTCAAACTACGTAAGGCGTCTTCACCGGCTGGGCGGGCCCGGCGGGACCTTTCTGGCGGCCATCCTGGCGGGAGACAGGTCGGGACTCGACCCGGAAATCGAGAGCGTCTTCGAGCGGGCGGGGCTTTCCCACCTCCTGGCCATCTCCGGGCTGCACCTCGGCCTTGCCGCCGCTTTCTGCTTTTTCCTCTTCAGGCGACTGGCGCGCCTCTTTCCACGGCTTCTTCTTCGAATTCCCGACGTCAGGTTCGCCGCCATGGCCACGATCCCCCCCGTCGTCGTTTACGCGTTGTTGACGGGAATGAGACTGCCCACCCAGCGGGCCCTGGTCATGGTCCTGGCTTACCTTTTCGCCATCGCCCTGGACAAGAGCCGCGAAGTCTGGAACACCCTGGCCCTGGCGGCGGCGGCGGTACTTTTCGCCTGGCCGGCGGCATATCTCGAGATATCCTTCCAGCTCAGCTTCGTCTGCGTGGCGGGAATAATCTACGCCGCTCCTCGGATCGACCTCCTTCTCAGTCGAGAGCGAAGCGAGGCCGCCATGGAGCTCGACCGGCTGGAGGCGGCCTTCGGAGTGGCCCAAGAAGGTCCCACCTCAAAAATCAGGGATTACCTGCGCGGACTCTTAATCGTGACCCTTTCCGCGCAGGCCTTTATCTTTCCCCTGACGGCCAACAACTTCCATACCGTCAACTGGGCCTCTCCCCTTTACAACCTGATCGCCGTCCCCTTTTGCGGCCTCGTGCTCATACCGGTCGGCCTCGTTTCGTCCCCCCCGATTCCTCTATATCAAGGGTTGGGCGAAACTTTCCTTCACGGGCTGGCCCTCTTCTCCGAGCTGTTCATCGAGATCACGCGAAAACTGGTGGATTCATTCGATCCCTCGATTTTAACCCCGCCTCTTCCAGGGTGGGCGGTAGTCGCGTGGTACGCCTCGGTTTTCGCCTTGCTGGAGGGGGGCCTCATCGCCAGAACGGGAAAAATACCCGCGGCCTCCTTTGGTTTTCGCCCGCGAGTAATGTCGGGCGCTCTCATAATCATGGGTGTCTTGTTATTCGCCGTCTCCTGCCTTGGATTCCGCTTTCCGCCATATCGCTTGCCGGAAGGAAAGCTTTGCGCCTGCGCCCTGGACGTCGGCCAGGGCCAATCCATATTGGTCAAGGGCCCGGGCGGCGCCCATATTCTGGTTGACGGCGGTGGTTTTTATCGCAGCGATTGGGACGTGGGCAAGGGCATCGTGGCCCCGTGCCTATTGAATCTTGGCGTTACCCGTCTGGACGCCGTGGCCCTGAGTCACCCGCATCCGGACCACGGCAAAGGCCTAGTTTACATCGTGTCCCGTTTTGACGTCGGGGAGTTGTGGCTCACTCGCGAGCACTCGGACCTCTCTGAGGCCATCCTGGAAAAGGCCCGGGCGCGAGGCATTCCGGTCAAGTTCCTCGACGCGGATAGCCAGGCTATACAACTGGGGAAAATGACCGCTCGCGTTTTTCACCCTCCCGCCGAACATAACGGCGGATACAACCTGAACGACCGCAGCATGGTCCTTAAAATAACCGCGGGCGACTCGTCGGTACTGTTGACGGGGGACGTGGAGGAAAAAGCGGAGCGCGAGTTAACAAGGCTGTTTGGCCCGTCAGGCGCCATATCCCCCGGGGCGTTATCCTCCCAGGCCATGACCGTTCCCCATCATGGAAGCGGCACCAGCTCGACGCCCGAGTTTATCGAGGCGGTGAGTCCCTCGTGGGGCCTGGTCTCGGCCGCGGGCGCCGACAGGACCGGCCTGCCGCTCGAGGCGATTATCAAGCGCTACGAGAGCCGTTCCGTTTCCCTTTACAGGACCGACCTGGACGGCTTCGTGGGGATTTGCCTGGAGGGCGACGCGGCGCGTCCGATTACCTTCGAGTGAAGCCCGATTGATCTCCACGCAATTCATGATCGTCAGTTCTCGGCAAAGACGGAATTAACGAAAAGGCGGGGGACGTGATATCCTCCGCCTTTGGCTTACCTGGAATAATAACGATCGCTTCAATCCGGCATTGGTTGAGACCTTCTGATTTCCTTGGGCTCGTCTTCGTTACCAGGCTGTCCCGGTCCCCGCCAGTTAGGCTCGGGCGGTTTCCTGTTGGGCCCGGGACCCCGGTTTGGTGGAGGAGGCGGTGGCTGCCTCGGTCCTCCCCGGGGAGGCGGGGCCGTTGAGGGACCGGGCCGGTTTTCCGGCTGCCGTTGCGGCTTTTTATATTGCTGGTCGGTTCGGTTGGCGTTGGGGTGAAGGTTTTTACAAATTTTCTTTATTTTCTGGAACTCGGGCGTATCTCTTATAAGCAGGTCTTCCCTGATGTTATGGCTATTAACGTACTCGGCAATGGCCCCTCTCCGGTCCAGCGAGTCGGGATGGGTGCTCATGAACTCCTCGAACCCGTTCATAGTCCCATGCTGCTCGACCAGGAACATGAAGAAGTTGGCCAATTCCTTCGGGTTGTAACCGGCCTCGTGCATCATGCGCACGCCAAGCTCGTCGGCCTCCCTTTCGGCGGAGCGGGTATAGGCCAGGTAGCCGGAGTTGAGGAGAAGGTCCATGGCCATCTTGCTCAATTCCGCCTCCGTTCCCGTCTGCGTCCCGATAAGGATGCTGCCGGCGTAGGACGCGATAATCATGGTCGACATCCTTTCCGTGGCGTGCCGGGCGACGCAATGGCCTATCTCGTGGCCGATGATGCCCGCGAGCTGGGCCTCGTTCTGGAGTTGGGCGATAAGGCCGGTGTAAACGTAGACGTGCCCGCCGGGAATGGCGAAGGCGTTGGCCACGTCGCTTTTTATCACGGAGAAAGTATAGTTGAACTTTACCTCCGGGGCCCTGCTCAGCACGCGATGGCCAAGCCTGTTAACGTAATCGATCACCACGGGGTCGTGATAATCCATGCCCTGCTGCCTTGCCTGGGCGTCTATCTCACGCTTGAGGTCCTCGCCCCACGCTCGTTCCTGGTCATAAGTCACCACGTTCAGGTCGCCCTGGTTGAATCCGGACGTGGCGCATCCTATGGCCATGGCGCAGACCAGAAACGAGTAAACGAAGAACCTTGGACTCAATTTTTTCATGTCCGACTCTCCTTTCACGCTTTCCACTCTCATTCAAGAGATTAACCGGCCTTTGGGCAAAGGGCAACATTTTGCGCGGCGGCCCCGAGGCCGGTCTTTTCCTCATACAGTTAAAGCAACATCCAGGCCCGTTTGAAGAAAATATTTTTCCTTTATAAAATAGTCCTTTACATTTGCAATCATCGGGGCCGAAAGAAAAAGATGCGCAATAAGGCATAAGGCCCTTGCGGCGGACTTTGGGGGCCGACGACCTCATCCGGTTTGACTGGAGGGAAAAGCCCTTTTATTATTAAGGTTTATATGACCCAGGCCGATGACATCGAAAGGGAAGCCAAAAGCGGCGGCAAAAGTCCCATTTTATGGGCAATCTTAGCCGCGTCATTTTTAATATATTTTCCGAGCCTGTGGGTCCCTTTTCATTTCGACGATTTTCACCATATAGCCGAAAACCCTTCCATACAAAGTCTCGCGCTCATACCGTCTTTCTTTTACGATCCGGGCCACTTTTCCTCACGGGCGGACGTGGGCATGTACCGGCCCCTGCTCATGACCTCGCACGCCCTGACCCACGCCATATTCGGCCTTAACCCGGTTGGATACCATTTATTCAACCTGACCCTCCATCTTCTTAACCTGGCCCTCGTTTTTTCCCTCCTGAAAAGATGGCTGAAAAGCGAGTGGGCGGCGGGCGCGGCGGCGCTTTTCTGGGCCACGGCGGCCATCCAGCTTGAGACTATAGCCTACGCCTCGGCCAGGTCCACGCTGCTGGCGTCTTTTTTCATGCTGGCCGTTATAAGGCTGACCGACGGAGACGGCAAAATCGGGATACGCTCGGTTTGCGCTTTCGCCTTTTTTATCCTGGCCCTCCTCAGCAAGGAGATCGCATTTGTACTGCCCATATTGATACTACTTCGCGACGTTTCCATGCGCGACGCCATGGGGATTCGGCTTCGCGAACGGTGGCCCCTTTACGTCTCGACCTTTTTATTCATGCCTGCCTACCTGGGTTTGCGGGTGCTTCTTTTCTCGAAGGTTTTGGGAGACACCTATACCTCGCGGTGGACTTTCCTCGTCACCCAGTCCAAGGTGATTTTCTGGTATATCCTGGAGACTTTAGTCCCCGTCAACCTGACCGTTTTTCCCAACGTCGAGCAGGCTGAGGGACTTTTTCAGTTTCCGTATTATTTCACCGCTGCCGCGGCGGCGCTCATTTTTATATTCGCCATATTGCTCGCCCTTAAGAAATCGCGGGCGGGTTTCGGAATTTCCTGGTTTTTTATCTGCCTTCTTCCCACTTCCACGGTGGTTACTCTCATCCTGGTGGCCAGCGTGGAACGCGTCTATCTTCCTCTGTTTGGCCTTTCGCTGGCGGGGGCGGACGTTTTCCAGCGCCTTTTCCAAGGCGGCAAGGCCCGCGTTCCGGCCATATCCGTTCTGGCCGTCATAATTCTTCTGAACTCGGCCATGACGGTCAGCGGGCTTTTTAAATGGAGATCGAGAAAGGCGGTAATGAGGGAGATGGTCCTCCACAACCCGGAGAAGAGCCTGGCATGGAGTTGGCTCGGGATCGTCGATAGGGAAACCGGAGATTTCGAGGCGGCCAAGCGCCATACGCTTAAGGCCATCAGGATATCCCCCGAGGACTTCGTCGCTCGCGAGTCGCTGTGCAAGATTTACGTGGCCATGGAGGATTACGCCACCGCTTTCCGGGTCTGCGCCGAGGTCGCCAAGGACGCCGACGTTCCTCTTGATTCCCAGATATCGACCGCCCTCAAACTGGCGCAGGTGGAGATCAAGTCGGGAAGACCCGGCTCCGCCCTTAATCAAGCCATGAGGGTAATAGAACTGCAGCCTGACAATTATGAGGCCTACATGGTGGCGGGCATGGCCCACGAGTATCTCGGCGAGTTGGCAAAGGGCAAGGAGTTCTATCTGAAGGCCCTTTCCATTTTCCCGGATTTTCCGGAAGCCCAGACCCAGCTCGGTATCCTCGAGATGAAGCTTGGCAACGTGGCCGAGTCCAAGAAAATCCTCGAGAAGATCGCGGCGCAAAACAAGCCCTGGCCGGAGGTTTACAGCAATCTCGGCTCGATCGCCTTCCAGGAGGGCAGGATGGACGACTCGAAGGCCTTGTTCGAGAAAAGCCTCGAGATCGACCCTGATTACGTTTACGGGCATTTCGGGCTGGGCGGATGCCTGGCCGGGAAGGGAGACCTCGAGGGGGCGAGCGAGCACTTCCGGAAGGCGGTGGACAACTTATCCAGCGAGACCCTTTACGAACCGGAGTTCGAGGTACGGGCGCGGCTTCTTTACGCCAGGATACTTATCGACCTGGCCAATATGGGGACCTCGGACGCCGTAACAAGGCAAAAGCGACTTGCCAGGGCCAGGGAGCAGGTCGATTGGCTCAAGGCGCGGGGAGCGGGCCGGGAGATAGAGCTGGAATGGCAAAAATCGATGGGAAGCGCGGCGCCCTGAAAGGGGAGCGGCTTATTATTGGGGCCGGAGTCGCGGTCCTGGCCGCCGTCTCGATACTGCCCTTTTTGCCGGGCCTTGCCGGTCCGTTCATGTTCGACGACTTCAACTCGATCACCCAAAACCCGGCGGTACATTCCTTCGACCTGAAAAGGTCCTTCACCGATCCCTCCGCCTTCAGCGTCAAGCCCGGCAACTGGCCCTACCGTCCCGTCACGCTGATCGTGAACGCGATCAATTATCAAATCGCGGAACTGGACCCGATCGGGTGGAGACTTGTCACCCTCTTCATTCACGCCGTCAACTCGATCCTGGTGGCGGCGGCGGCGCGGACCGTCTTCGGCCTGAAAAAGGGCGCCTTTATGGCGGGGGCCTTGTTCGGGTGCGCGGCCATTCAAAGCGAGTCCGTTCTTTACGCGTCGGCGAGGAGCATGGTCATATCCATGACCCCGGCGCTCCTGGCCCTGATCGTTCTGTCACTGGCCTTGAAAATGGCCGGCAAGAAGCTGGTGGCCGGACTATTGGCCGTTTCCCTGCTTTGCGTCATCGCCTTTAACGCCTCGGAGGGGTCCCTGGCGGTGGTCGCCTGGTCGGCGATCGCGGTCTGGGTTGGCGGATACTCATTCAAAGACAAAAGGGCCGTCATCGGTCTCGCCATCCTGGCCGCGTTGGCGGCGGGTTTCGTGGCGCTTCGAGTACACTTGACCAGCGGCCTGACCTTCAAGCCTCATCCCGGCGTGGCCCCTTCTTACAATTTCACTCAGCACGCGCTTCTTCAGCTCAGGACGCCGTTCGTCATGGCCAAACTGGCCCTGTTCCCGAAAGGCCTTTCATTTATTCATCACGCCCCCGCCCCGGAGACATGGTCATTATTTACCGCCACAACTATTATCGCCCTGGTATTGACGGCTTTTATTCTTTATTATTTTCGACGCTATAAGGCGCCCGTCGCTGGACTGGCCTGGTATTTCGCGTCGCTTTTGCCCGCGGTCCTCGTTCCTCTTAACGTGGCCTGGGCCGAGCACAGGTCTTACCTGGCCCTTCCCGGCCTTTTCATCGCCCTGGCCTGGATAGCCGAAAAAATACTCTATTCGGGGCCTTCATACAAAAGGTATTTTATTTTCTTAATGGCCGCCTGCCTTGTTTTTATGTGTCTTTCCTCTGGGCTGAGAGCGTCTAAGTACTCGAACGACAGGGATATTTTCGCCGACGCCGCCATGAAGTCCCCCGGCGACCCGGCGGCCTGGAACTTTCTGGCCGAGCGCGATTACAGGGCGGGGGCCTACGCCCGGGCGGCCGGATACCTCGAGGTGTCCATATCCTTGTCGCCTGGATTTGCCGACGCGTACAATACAAGGGCGGCCTGCCTCATGCGGCTTGGCCGTCTTCCCGAGGCGGCCCAGTCAGCAAGGGAAGCGGTCAGGCTGGCGCCCGAGGTGGCCACTTATTGGAGCACCCTGGCCGTGATATTGATGATGGATGAAAGGCTTGACGAGGCGGAGGCAGTATTGAACAGGGCCATTTCGTCCTTAAGGCCGGACGACCCCAACCGGGCCATTATATTAAGGAACCGTGAAAAACTGGCGCGCCTTAAGTCGCAAAGTCGTTAGTATTATTTCTCCAGCAACACTCTTCTCACCGCGGACAATTGCCTGAAGATGGCTCCCTGCCCCGCCTGTTTCCTAGTGAGGGCCTGGTCGGTCACGACGGCCCCGGCGATGGCGTCGACCCCGTAATCGAAGAGCACGGTGGAAAGCGGGGTGGTAGGACCGATGATGAGCAGCCATTTATCCTTCGCCAGATCAAGCAGACTCAGAATGGTACCATTCGAAAAGGCGCTTCCCGTAATGGCCACGACCTCGGCCCGTGGAATTACGCTTTCGGCCTCCTCCGCCGGCAGGTCGCCGCCGCGAGGAGACAGCTCGAGGATGGCGGTGTCCTTGGTGACCCGGGCGACCTTATCGGCGAAGGCGAAATGTCCCACCATGGCCAGGCGCTTGCCCGAGGCCTTCTCCATCAGCAGATCGCGAGCGTTCTTATCGGAAAGCGAAAGACTCGAGGCGTCCTGCCCCGCGTTCACGGCGGCCATGCCCAGGCTGGCCTCGGTGGGGCGCCGGGAATGGACCATCCTGGCCAACTCGGCCAAAGTCCTCGCCTCCAGTGCCCCCGCGTCCATGACCGCCGGGACCCCGTGCCTGGCCCCTTTTGGAGACAAGGTGGTGGAAAGACCCGTGCCCACGCCCGACTCGACCATGGTGACGAAGGGCCCTATGGTTACCGCGGACGCGACCGAGTCGTCTTTAATGGTGGAAATCAGGTCGTCATATAATCCCATCTTCATCTCCTTTGCGCGGGGCTTATGGGGGGGGTTAAAAACGAAAAACCCCGGAGGTTTTCCGGGGCCTTCCGACGTTCGATCCGAAGCGTTGCCTTAGGCTTCCTCGACGGTGATGGCTTCCTCGGGGCAAGCCTCGACGCAACTCATGCATCCCTCGCACTCCTCGGCGTTGACCGGGACGGACTTGTCGTCCTGGATTTCATATACCTCGAAGGGGCATATGTCAACGCAGCTCTCACACCCGGTGCACTTGTCTTGGTCAACCGTGATATTCCACATCTTTCCTCTCCTTTTCTTTTTAATTATCTTACATAATCCCGGCCGCCGGGTCGGGACAGAACCTCAAAAGCTCATGAATTGGCCGCCTGGCGCACCTCGGCGACTATCTTGTAAAGCACCGTGATTACCAGCGCCCCGATTCCGAAGACTCCCATCGTTATAAGGACCTCGGGCAGGGTGGGCGAATACTCGGTGATGTGTCCGAGCGGGCTGGGCACGAAGCCGCCGATGATAAGTCCGACGCCCTTGTCGAGCCATGCCGCCAGGACGAGGACGACCAGGGTGGGGACCAATATGGACAGGTTGCGGCGCGCGCCGGGAAACACCAGCACGATGGCCGAGGTCACGCCCAGCACCAGGGACGTCCACATGAAGGGCACGAGGGCCCCGTAGGTATGGCCGTGCTCGTGGAGCCCGAAGAAGAGGTACTCGATCGAGTGCTTGTGGCCGGGGATACCGCTGTAGAAGGCGGTGAAGAACTCGAGGCCGAGGAAGAACATGTTGACGATCATGGCGTAGCAGATGATCTGGGCCAGTTTGCCCACGGCCTTCATGTTGTTCTCCTGCTTGTAGAAATAATTCATCAGGAGATAAAGGATGACCAGTATGGCCGGACCGGCGCAGAAGGCCGAGGCCAGAAATCTGGCCGCCAAAATGGCCGTGAGCCACATGTGCCTGTTGGGCAGGCCGGCGTAGAGGAAGGCGGTCACCGTGTGTATAAGCGGGGCCCAGGCGATGGACAGATAGATAATCGGCTTAAGTATGTAATAGGGCGGTTGTTTGCCCCTGTACTCGGCCGCCAGCATGGGCACGGCGATCACCAGGTTAAGGGCCAGATAGGTGCCGAGCACCAGCATGTCCCAGAACATGATCGAGTTGGGCGTGGGATAAAGGGGCACGTTTAAAACGCGCGTGGGCATTCCCATGTCCACGAAGATGAAGGTCATGCACATAATGACGGCGCCCACGGCCAGGAACTCGCCGAGAATGGTGATCTTTCCAAAGGCCTTGTAGTCGTGCAGGTAATAGGGAAGCACGACCATGAGTCCCGAGGCCGCCACGCCGACGAGGAAGGTGAACTGGGCGATATAGAATCCCCAGGTCACGTCCCTGCTGAGGCCCGTGATGCCCAGTCCGTCCCTGAGTTGGAGCAGGTAAGCCAGGGTCCCGGCCCCGATCACGGCCAGCAGGAATACAATCCAGGCCCAGTATCTAGGGCCGCCTTTTATTGCCTTTTCAAGTTCCAGCATGGCTACCTCACAATGTAGTAAACCATCGGCAAAGTGCCGAGTTCAGGTTTGCGCTTGACCGTGTAGTTCTCGCGGAGCAGCTTGCTGACCTGGGAGTTCTCGTCCGCCAAGTCACCGAAGGCAAGGGCCCCGTGTTTGCACGCCTCGACGCACACGGGTATCTTGCCCACGGCCAGCCGCTCGGCGCAGAAGTTGCATTTCTCGACCACGCCCTTCATCCTGGTGGGAAAATCCTTGTTGTAATGAGTATGATCCAGGCCGAGGCGCGGGTCCTTGAGGTTGAAACTCCGCGACCCGTAGGGACAGGCGGCCATGCAGAAGCGGCAGCCGATGCAGCGATGGTAGTCCATCATGACCACGCCGTCTTTGCGCTTGAAGGTGGCCTGAGTGGGGCATACCCTTACGCAGGGAGGGTTGTCGCAATGATTGCATAGCACCAGGAAGGGCCTGGAAGCCGTGGCCTTATCGACGTACTCCCCCTCGTTTTCGGGCACGGCGAAGGCGTTCACGTATTTCTCGTGCCATATCCACTTTATTTCATGCCTTTTATTATAGGTGAATTCGGGCACGTTATGCGTGAAATGGCAGGCCTTGGCGCAGTCATCGCAGCCCTCGGGGCATTTCCTTACGTCCACGACCATGGCCCATCTCTCGCCCGTCAAGGCCTCCTTGTTGGGGCCTACCTGGTCCTTGAAACCGGCGATGGCCTTGGAGGCCGGGACCGCTCCGGCTCCGATGGCGGAGACGCCCGCTATCTTGAGGAAATCTCGTTTCGTAATACCCATCTTAAAGCTCCTCAAAGTTCAGGTGGCAATCCCAGCAGAACGGATCGACGTCGTTATAGTTGTGGCAGTGTCTGCAGAATTTCACGTATCCGTCCCCGGTCTTGCCCCCGTGGCAGTCGAGGCAGGTGTTGGAAAGGCTCATGTTATAACGTTTGCCGTCCAGTCTGGAGGTGTAAACCCTGTTGCCTTCCCTTACCACCGAGTCGCGCCAACTGTTGAGCAGGTCCATATGGTTGCTCTTCATGTATTCCGTGTCCTCGATGCAGTGGTCCTGTTTGGCCTTGGCGGACTTAAGGTCCGGCGGGGTCACCTTGCCGCCGGTGGCCACGTTGTACCACAAGGGGCTCGTGAATAAGAGGACAAAAACGGCGAGTCCAACGGCTACTTTACCCAGATCGTACATTAGCCTTTACCCCCCTCTTCCTTTTTTTCTTCCTTGGCCTTGGCGTTCCCGTAGGGCTCGCCCCGGAGGTCCGCGTCGCGGTCGGGTTTCTCGCCCTTCATGACCAGGGCGTTTCCGACCAACTCATGGATCGCTCCAACGTTGACCTCGGGGGCCCAGTACTCCATGAGCGGGGCCAGGGTGGCCTTGTCGATGGCGCAGATGCAAAGAAGGCGGTTGACCCCGTGCTTGTCGCGAACGTGCTGGACCGCGTTGGCCCGGGGGTATCCTCCCCTCATCCTCATCTCGAGGTTCTCGTCCGTGCCCAGGCCCGCGCCGCTGCCGCAGCAGAAGGTCTTCTCGCGGATGGTGTTCTCGGGCATCTCGAAGAAGTTGTTCATTACCGAGTTGATAACGTACCTCGGCTCGTCCAGAAGTCCCATGCCCCTCGAGGGGTTGCACGAGTCGTGATAGGTGGCCCGCACGTGGTCGTTCCTGGACGGATCGAGCTTGAGCTTGCCGTTCTTTATGAGGTCGGCCGTGAACTCGCAGATGTGGACCATCTTGGTCGACTTGGCGTTCTCGAACTTGGTGCCGGTTATGGGACTTACCGGCTCCTCGAGGAAGTCGGCCGGACCGTTCATGGTGTCCATGTACTGGTGGATAACGCGCCACATGTGGCCGCACTCGCCGCCGAGAATCCATTTGACGCCCAGACGCTTGGCCTCGGCGTAAATCTTGGCGTTGAGGCGCTTCATCATCTGGTTCGAGTGGAACAGGCCGAAGTTGCCGCCCTCCGAGGCGTAAGCCGAGAAGGTGTAGTCGAGCCCGATCTCATGGAGGAGAGTAAGATAACCCATGAACCCGTAGTAGTGCGGGTCGGCGAAGTAATCGGCGGAGGGGACCACGAAAAGTATCTCGGCGCCCTTTTTGTTGACCGGAGCCTCGACCCGGACCCCCGTGTTGTCGTAAACGTCGTCAACCGCGAAGTCCACGCTGTCCTTGAAGCCGTGGGGAAGGATGCCAAGGTGGTTGCCCGTCCTGAAGCAGTTGGCCGCCGGGGTCATGATCCAGTCGATGTTGAGACCCACCAGGTTTAGGAGCTCGCGGCCCATCATGGTTATCTCGGCCGTGTCGATGCCGTAGGGGCAGAACACGGAGCAACGCCGGCACTCGGTGCACTGGAAGAAGTAATAGAACCAGTCGCGAAGAAGGTCCTCGGTCAGGTCCAGCCCCCCGGCCATGCGGCCCATCAGCTTGCCCGCCAGGGTGAACTCCTTCCTGTAGACCGCGCGGAGAAGCTCGGCCCGAAGCACGGGCATGTTCTTGGGGTCGCCGCTGCCGATGAAGTAATGGCACTTGTCCGCGCAGGCCCCGCACCTTACGCAGATGTCCATGAATATCTTGAAGGTGCGGAACTTGTCCAGGCGGTCGCGCATGCCCTCGAGGATGATCTCCTTCCAGTTGTGGGGAAGCTGCCAGTCCTCGTCGCTGGGCTGCCATTTCCTGGGGTACGGCTCGTCCAGGTAAGCCACGCTCTTTCTGGTACCGGAGTAGTTCCAGGTGCCAGGCTTGAAATCGGAGTGGGTATCCATCCAGCCCTTGTCGGGCAGGGAGAAATCCACGTTCGACAAAACCTCGGGTTTAGGTAAATGCTCTGACATGACTACTCATCCTTTTCCAAAGGTAATCCCGCGTCCCTCATCAAGTCGCGGAACTCGTCCTCCCACTCCTCATAGGTGTGGGTCTTGACCTCGGGGTTCCACGGGTTGATATGCCTCTTCACGCGGCTGTTGTTGACCAGGTTGCGGGTCGGGCTCATGAATATGCCCGGCATGTGAAGAAGCTTGCTGAAGGGGAAATAAGCTATGAGGGAACTGACCAGGAATAAATGGGCGAAGAACATGGGCTGCATGTTCCTCAGCGCGTCGACGGGCGGTGAGGACAGGCTGAAGATGGACACGGCCAGGTCCTTGACCACGAACAGGTCGGCCTTGAACCAGGGCAGGTGCCGCATGGAAAGGCCCGTGACGGCGATGGCCATGATCAGGAACAGCGGGAAGTAGTCCGCCGGCAAGGATATATAACGCAGGTTGGCGTAGTATATCCTCCTGAAAAAAAGATAGCCAAGGGCGCCCAGCAGGACCAGCCCCGACAGGTAAACCGTGGGAACGGTTATCTCGAAGAACCCGTCAACCTGGGCCAGCATGGTGGAGAAAAAGGGCACGGGCTCCATGAAGAACCTGAAATGGCGGAGGAATATGACCAGGAAAGAATAATGGAAGGCCAGGGCGGCCACCCACAGGAAAATCTCCTGCCCATAGGTCACGTTCCTGTCGTGCCCGAGCTCCATCTTGGTGTTCTTGAAAAGGGAGCGGAACACGAGGACCTCGGCGGCCATCCTGCCGATGAGGCCCACCATGGTCGAGGGGTTGTCGAACTTGTTCTGCTTGATCCAGGGCAGCGACTTCTGCTGTCCTGAGGTGGTTGGAATCCTGAAAGGCACGGGGGATTTCGCCCAGCGCAGAACGTTGACGATGATCCCGACCAGGAAAACCGCCAGCGCCGCGTACGGCACGACCACGCCGAAAAGCCCCGGAATCAGGTATCCTCCCAGCGCGCCGATGATCCCCAGCGCGCCAACCGCGACGAGAGGGATGATTACTCTCATTTGCCACTACCTTCCTTCACAATCACAATTGTCCTTGCACGCGTCTCCGCATGATAATTCCCCATCAAGGCCCAGTTCCCTGGCGCGCTCCGGATATCTCGCGTTGACCATGTCAAGGAGAAGCTGGGAACGTTTCCGGAGTTCCGTCGCCTTTATCTCGTAAAGAAGCTCGCGACGCTTCATGAAGACGTCGAAGCCCATGAGGGCGACCCGGTCGATTCTCGACTCGATCTCCGTCAACTCGGCAAGGGGAACGTCCTTTACGTCCACGTCGTCGAGCCCGGTCCTGATCACCCGCTTTAAATCGAGAATAAAGGCCAAGGCGGCGGAGGGCATGAAACCCTGCACCGCCCTTATCCTTATCACGTTATCCAGCGGCTTGCGCAGTTCCTCCAAGTCGTCCGCGCTCACGATTCCAAGGAAGATGTTTTGAATCTCCTCCTTGATGCTCGTGCCCACGGGGTTGGCGAAATGGTCGCCCACCGACTTGAAAAACGACCTGGAATCGGGAGGGTAAGTGTCTATTATCGCGCCGAACCACGCGTCGACAATGGAGCGTTTCCTCTCCAAAAGGAGATCTTTTAGCATTTTCAAACCCCTCTACCCAAACCCAAAACCACGAAAGCCGCCCAACGAGACGGACCGTAAAAGTCAATTGGGCATGACTTTTTCGCCTCGATAATGGGACCTAAAAAAACGTTGACGGCAACCGGCCCCCACTCGAGGCCGGAGCAAGGATTTGGCGTCCCCCGCGGAGCAAGGCGCGTCCGCGGGAGACAAAATCCAAAGGGATATACAAGCCGGGCGCGAATTAAACGCAGCCGGTCGGCTTGGGCAGTCCGGCCACTTTGCAGGCGCCCTTGGCCGGTCCGCTGGGGAACAGCTCGTACACCTTCTTGAGATCAAGGCCGGTCTCTTTGCAGAGCTTGCGGATCATGGGGGCGATCTGGAACTTCAGATAATAATCGCGAAGATAGTTAACGAGCTTCCAGTGCTCCTCACCCATGTCGTCCACGCCCTCGGTCTTGGCCAGGTCCTTGGCCACTTCCTCGTCCCAAAGATCTGGGTCCTGAATGAATCCGTCCTCGTCTACCTCGACTTCTTTTCCACCAAGCGTTACCATAGGCATGAAAAATACCTCCTTTGCCCAAAGGGCATAAATAATTTGATTTTACCTCACTCTGCCGCCAAATGGCGACCGCTCGAGACCACTTCCTATTATTTCATCGGCCGAGCGAATGACTCTCGGCCGCGGTTATCATTCCATTTACCCACTCGGGGCAGCCCAAGGCGTGAACGTGGCCGTACATGGCCAAAACGTTCCCCCGCATGATCCCTTCCCTGCCCGATCCGAATCCTTCCCCTCTCTCGATCCGAAAGGCCGAATCGGCGCCCGCGTCAACGCTCGAGGCCCGCGTATAGTGGAACTCGTGTCCTCTTATCGCCGCTCCCACCTCGTAAAAGGGGTTTTTTTTATCGGCCACCCATTCGGTGTAGCCGTGGCCCTGGGGTCGGGTGCAAAACTCGAAATCCACCGGTATGATTCCGGCCATTTCAAAAGTCTCGCCCTTGTACTTCAAGGTCCTTCCCAGGTAGACCGATCCGCCGCACTCGGCGTAGACCGGAAGCCCTTTCGCCACAGCTTTTTGCAACGACCGCCTTAAGCGGTCGGCGCCGCTTAAAAGCCGGGCGTGGGTCTCGGGAAAACCGCCTCCTATATAAAGAGCGTCAAGCTCGGGCAACTCGGGATCGTCAACCGATTTGATCCAGACCAGGTCGGCCCCCGCCCTCGCGAGCGACTCGACGTTCTCGGCGTAGTAAAAAGGAAAAGCCGAGTCCCGAATCACGCCGATCCTGACCGGCCTCGAGGCCCTTTTTACGGCGTCCATGGCCCCTCCACTCAGTCCGTGGTCTCCGGCTGAAAACGCCATGGCCTCGATACGGTCCATGTCGAGGTGAGGCTCGATTTGCCTGCCCATCTCCAGGACCCATTCCTCGGCGTCGGGCGTTTCCTCGGGAGTCACCAGTCCAAGGTGCCTCTCGGGGGCCTGGATTTTCGGCAGTTTGGGAACGACCCCCAAAACGGGAACGCCGGTAACCTGCTCGATGGCCTCGGTGGCTATCCTGGCGTGGCGGGCGCCCGCCACTCGATTGAGAACGACCCCGCCGATCTTGAGGTCGGGATCCAGTTTAATCGATCCCAAAACCAGGGCCGCCGCGGTCCTGGTCATCTTGGTAAGGTCGATCACCAGAAGCACGGGCGACTTGATCAGCTTGGCCAACTCGGCCGTCGAGTAGCTGCCCTTGTTGTCAAAACCGTCAAAGAGCCCTCGGTTACCCTCGATAACCGCGACCCCGTTTCGGGGTTCCTTGTCAGCGAACTGTCTGGCCGCGGACTCCTCGCCCATTAAAAAAACATCCAGACAGTAACAGGGCGATCCCGTAGCGACGCTGTGCCAGGCCGCGTCTATGTAGTCCGGGCCTTTCTTGAAGGCCACCACCGGAACGCCTCTTCTTTTCCAGGCCCCTATAAGCCCAAGCGAGATCGCGGTCTTGCCCGAGCTTCCCCGGAGCCCTCCTACTAACAACCGTCCTCGGGAGCCGGGTCCAGCGTGAGGACCCATCGCTCCCGAGGCGTTATTCAACATCTTACCGAGTGGAACAAAACCCGTTCCTTAGTAGCGGAACTGGGTGGTGCTGCGATAAGTGTCGTAAGACAACGTAAAGTCGTCGATGTGCTTGTCCGTGAACTCGAAGCCGGTCAGATCGAAGAACTTCTCCCAACCGATGCGCGCGATCCATTCGCCGATGCGCTCGTGCTTGTTGGCGCCCTCGGCGTACTTCTCGATGATGGTCCTGATGGCCTTGGTGACCTCGGGCCAGCGCGGCGGATTGTTGGGAAGGAAGGGAATGGCCAGCTTGGAGAACTCGGGGCCCGAGCGGGTGTTGGACACCTTGCCGCCAACCCATATCGAGATGCCGTCGCCGTCCGGATCGGCCAGCGGCATGGCCGGGCACATGGTGTAGCAGTTGCCGCAGTACATGCAACGCTCGTCGTTGACCTGGAGGCTCTTGGTCTTGGGGTCGGGACGGATGGCCAGGGTCGGGCACGAGGCGATAACGGTCGGGACCTCGCAGAGCTTCTTGACCTTCTCGGGGTCGACAAGGGGAGGAAGCCTGTGAATGCCCAGGATGGCGATGTCCGAGCAGTGGACCGCGCCGCACATGTTCAGGCAGCAGGCCAGGGCGATCCTGGTCTTGCCGGGAAGCCTCTTTTCGGCGAAGTACTCGAAAAGGTCGTCCATGACGGACTTGACCACGCCCGAGGCGTCGGTGGCCGGCGTGTGGCAATGCACCCAGCCCTGGGTGTGAACGATCGAGGTCAGGCCGGAGCCGGTACCGCCGATGGGGTATCCACGGCCGGTCAAGTCCTTCATCAGGGGCTCGAGCTGGCTTTCGTCGGATACCAGGAACTCGACGTTGTGGCGGCTGGTGAAGCGAAGATGGCCGCCGCAGTACTTTTCCGCAATGTCCGCGTACTCGCGGATGCGGTCGGTGGCGATCAGCCTGGCGCCGCCGATCCTGACGGACCAGATTTTGGCGCCCGAATCGGACACGTGCAGAAGCACGCCCGGCTTCAACTCTTCATGGTATTTCCATTTGCCGTAGTTTTCCTTGATAACGGGCGGCAAAAAGTCCCTAAAATTTGGAGGTCCAATATCGGTCTTGCTCATCTTACTTTCCCTCCCTCTGCGGTACCTCTTCCGGCCACCAGAAGTAATAGGGGTTGGGCCTGGGGAACTTGACCATCTGCGGGATGGCCTTGATACCCATTTCCCTGAGGAATACTCTCATGCCCACGCGGTTGATAAGCTCTCCCACGCGCTCGCGCATCTTGCCGTTCTCGTCCCACCAGTCCCACAGGGTCTCGGCGAACTCCTTGAGCTCGTCGTAGGGGGACTCCATTTTCATGAAGGGCTTGATGACCCAGCTCATCTGGGCGCCCTCGAGGATCGGGGCCTTGCCGCCGACCAAAAGGGAGGCGCCGCGCTCGTCGCCGGGCGAGAGGGCCTTGGTCATGAGGTTGATGCAGTGCATGCAGCGGGTGCAGTTCTTGTTGTCGATGGACAGCTTCTTTCCGTCCCAGGACATGCACTTGGTCGGGCAAAGGTCAACGACCTCGGCCTGGACGTCCATGCCGGCGCCGGCGTAGCTCTTCACCGCTTCCTGGTCGATCTTGATATCGTCCTTCCAGGTGCCGATGATCGAGCAGTCCGAGCGCGCGATCGAGGCCACGCAGTCATTGGGGCAGCCCGAGAATTTGAACTTGAACTTGTAGGGCCACATCGGGCGGTGAAGCTCGCTCTGGAAAGTGTGGGTCAAGTCGTTGCAGGCGTCGAGAGTGTCGTAGCAGGACCACTCGCAACGCGCCGGACCGACGCAGGCGGAGGGGGTACGAAGGGCCGAGCCGGAGCCGCCCAGGTCGAATCCCGCGTCCGAAAGGTCGTCGAAGCAGGGCTGAAGGGCCTCGGTGCGGCAGCCAAGCAGGATGATGTCGCCCGTGGACCCGTGCATGTTGGTCATGCCGCATCCGTGCTTGTCCCATATGTCGCACACGGTGCGAAGGGCCTTGGAAGTGTAAAACCATCCGGAGGGGTGGTTAACGCGGATGGTGTGGAAATGCTCCACGCCGGGAAATAGGTCCGGGCTGTCCGAGTAACGGCCGATAACTCCGCCGCCGTACCCCATTACGCCCACGATGCCGCCGTGTTTCCAATGTCCGATTTTGTCATTATAGGACTTCTCGAGCTGACGAAGAAGGTCCATGGTTTCTGGCTTCTTCTCCGCGGCCATCTTGATGTCCTTGACAAAGCTCGGCCACGGCCCCTTCTCTAGTTCGTCCAGAAGGGGGGTATCCGTTTTTGTCATTAGCGATTCTCCTTCCCTTTGATTTGTTAGCGCCTATGATTACAAAGACGCCTGGCGCCCAAGGGGCCCATATGCCCCCGGCGCGCTTTTACTGATGCAAGTAGTAAACAACATTCATGTATTTAGATCTCCAAGAATTAGGCCTCACCCTAAATCAAGGAGAGTATTCTCGTTTCAAGAATATAGAGCTTTCGGGCAAAAAAGGAATTTACTGCTTCGTCCGGATGGAAATACCTCCGCCCCTCGCGAAAATCTAGTGCTATGGGAAAATCATTATACACAAACCCCGCTTCTTGTCAATATCAAAAACTAATATTAAAAAAAATTAATTTTTCCTTGTTTTCAACCAGTTGAATCGCATAACGACCGATATAATCCATCAAGACGGGACGCGATGAAGGCTGAAATTTAAAGATTCATGCCCACAAGGCAAAGACGAGATAAAGCGGCCGCTCCGGAAAAAACTCAAATCACGCTTGTATAATTATAGACCCAAAATCCATCTGAAACAAGCGTCGAACGGCCTTTTTCCAAAGCTCGCGGTCTGACTGGCTTTGAAAGCCAAATCGGATTAATAAAGGCCTGGAATTGAACCATCCTCCTCTAAACGCGTTATAATAGTAGATTGGAGCCCAAAAGGACGGAGCGTTTGTTAAAGCGCAAAAGGCAATATGAGAAGATAAAAACGAGGCGTTTTGAGTTTTTTGGAAAAATGGCTTGAGATTATCGGTGAAAAAGGCTAAAATGCAATAGGATTATTCCGGCCGCCGCGATTGCGGCCAATATCGAATTCAAAGCTGAAGCTGATTTTTACTTAAGGAGGAGTGATATGCCCGACGATGAATTCAATATTGACGATATTGACCTCGGCGGAGACGATTCCGACTCGGAAGACAAGGAAGCGTCGCTGGACGATTTTTTCCAACCCACCGATGGAGCATCGGCGGAGGCCGACGAGGGGCCTTCCATAGACGACTTTTTCTCCCCGGGAGGCGACGAGGGACAGGAACCGGAAGCCGCCCAGGTCGCCGAGACCCAACCCATGGAAAACCTGCCCATGGACCCGGACCAGCCCATGGATGAGTTGGACGCGGATTCCTTTTTCGATCCCGAGCCGGCCCCATCCTCGGCCCAGGCCCCCATGCCCGAGCCGATCACGCCTGGCCCGGCGGAGGCCCCGCCTCCCATGCCGCCGGAGGGCATGGAACCGGGGTTCGCCGATGAGGCTCAGGCGCCACGCCAGAAAGGGTTCCTGGCCCGGAACTGGTTCTTCATGGTAATCGGGGTCCTACTGGTTTTGGCCGTGGGCGCGGGGGCATTCCTGGTCGTCGGCTACTTGAATCAGGAAGGAGATAAAGACAAGGTGGCCATGACCGCGGAAAAGCCCAAACCCAAGCCGGTCCAGACCAAACCCAAGCCTCCCGTCAAAAAACCCGTGCCCCCCACCGGGTCGGGAATGATCGAGACCGACGCCGGCAAGGCGAAAACCCCGGACGGCGCGCAAGCCGCCAAGCCGGAGACCGATGCTTACAAGGGGAAAGCTCCGGAGGCGGACAAAACCGACCTCGCTTCCAAAGACGGCTCGATAACGCTCCCGGTTAAAAAGAACGATTCCGACGGGGCTGATAAGCCGGCGGGAGCCGCGGCCATGGACGCGCCGGGCAAAAAATCCCCGTCCGACGAGAGCAAGGCAAAAGAGCCGATAAATAAGCAGCCTGAAAAAACCGCGAAAAAGCCGGAAGCCAAAGACGCGGATAAAACGGTTGCATCCCTGTCCCCTCCAAAGAAGACGGAGCCCGCGAAAAAAGGGGAGCCCGTAAAGATCGACACGGCGGCCAAAAAACCAAAGGCGCCGGCCGGGCACAAGCCCGTGCCCTCCAACCGCGGCGACTACGCCGTCCAGGTGGGGTCTTATATGCTGGACTCGTCGAAAATCGAGCCCGAGGCCAAGCTCGACGCCCTCGGCTATTCCGACAGGTCCTACGTGCCCGAATACAGGCGGCTGAAAATATTCCACGTGCTGGTGGGAAAAAACCTCAGCGGGGCCCAGGCCGACGAGATCATGCGAAAGCTCGAGGACATGGGCTACATGCCAAAAATATTCGACGATCCATCCGGAGACAGGGTGCTGGTCTATAGTTATGGAAGCTATTCCATCGCCAAGAAAACCATGGCCAACGTCAAGAAGGCCGGACTCGGACCGGTAACTATAAAGTCCGAGACCAAAAACGTGACCCTCGATCAGCTCAGGGTGGGCAGCTTTACCAAGGCCCAGGCCCAAAAAGCCCTGAGCGATTTAAAAAGAAACGGGTTCGCCGGGTCCATCATAGTAAGGGACTGAAAACGACCCCCGCGCGGGAAGCGCCCGAGACCTTGGGCAAACAAGAAGACGAACGGGCCGCCGGAGCAATCTAAACTCCGGCGGCTATTGACATTTGGCCATTAATCGTAAACACTAATCAGCCAGATGGCGATAGTTTTTATCGCCGGAAGACCGGGAACGACGGCGGCCGACGGCGGCAATGCAAACAAGGCTCATCGGCGCCTATTCGCAAGGAGTATGGAGTAAGATGCCACGTCTTTCTCAAATCGAGTACGCTCTTCCGGAAAACCTGACCCGCTTCGCGGCTCCGGGCCTTCCCAAGGACGCCAAGATGGTGGCGGCAAGGGGCATGCTTCCCATTCCGCCCGCCGACCTTATCCAGGTCCTTTTCGCCCTCTCCCGCGACGGCGACGCCGAGGTTTCCAAGACCTCCCGCCAGAGCCTTCTGAAAATGCCCGAGAACATACTCAAATCGGCGGCGGAGAACGTCAAGACTCACCCGCTGATCCTGGACTTCCTGGCCAGGAGTCTGGACCCGGGCTCGAAGCTTCAAGAGGCCGTGGCCCTTAACCGCTCGACCCACGACGAGACCATAAGTTTCCAGGCCATGCTGCCCAATAAGCGGGTGGTGGACATCATTTCGGAAAACCAGATAAGGATACTTCGCTGCCCGCCCATCGTGGATTCCCTGGCCGAGAACATTCTCACGGGACAGGCCCAGCTCGAGCGCATCATCAAGTTCGTCGAGATGGAGACGAGAAAATCCGCCGCCGCCCCCGCGGCCACGGGCCAGGGACTCGAGGTCGAGATCGAGGAGATCGAGGAGGAAGAGGAAACCATCGAGACCGTCTCCGAGGGGCCCGACGATGACGTTCCCACCGTGACCGAGGAGGAAGAGGAAATAGGCGCGGTAACGGTTTCCGCCGACGGTCCCTCCCCCTGGGCCGCCATGACTTTCGACGCCGACCTGCTAAGGGACCACAACGTCGAGGGCGAGGATGAAGAGCAGGTTATCGAGACCAACCTGCTAAAGTCCATCGGCGGCATGAAGGTGTCCCAGAAAATCAAGTTGGCCTTGACGGGAGGACAGCAGGCCCGGAGCATACTTATCAAGGACGCGAATAAAATGGTCTCGTCGGCCGTGCTGAAAAGCCCCAGGATCACGGACAACGAAATCGACGCCATCTCCAGGTCCAGGTCCGTGTCCGACGAGGTCATGAGGATGGTCTCCGGCAACAAGGAATGGACCAGGTCCTACCAGGTAAAGCTTAACCTGGTTAACAACCCCAAAACCCCGGCCCCTGACGCCATGCGCTTTATGAACTTTCTCCGGGACAAGGACCTCCGGGACGTGTCCAAAAGCAAAAGCGTTCCCAACAACATCGCCTCTCAGGCCAAAAGACTCCTTGCCCGCAAAGAACAAAAGGGCAAGCCGGGAGCTAAAAAAGGATAATCACCGGGAGCTTTTAAATGGCTGTTATCGATTACGAAAAAAAGGAAGTCAACGCCAAGATCGTTTACTATGGGCCGGCCATGTCGGGCAAGACTTCCAATATACATCATATACACTCGAAACTGATGGCCGAGCATCGGGGCGAGCTTATGACCCTGGCCACCAAAAGTCACCGGACCTTGTTTTTCGACTTCCTGCCCGTCGAACTGGGGGAGGTCAAGGGCCTCAACACCAGGTTCTATCTTTACACGGTGCCGGGCCAGATTTTTTATAACAACATAAGGAAACAGGTTTTAAGGGACGCCGACGGCATAGTATTCGTGGCCGACTCGACGGCCAAGTTCAGGAACGACAACGTTCAGAGCTACCAGAACCTGGAGGAAAACCTGGCCGAGCAGGGAAGGAGCCTCAAGGATATCCCTCACGTCATCCAGTACAACAAGCGCGACATGCCCTCGGCCATGTCCCTCGAGGACCTTCATCGGGACTTAAACAAATATAACGCCCCCTTTTTCGAGGGGGTCGCGATCTCGGGCCAGGGCGTGTTGAAAGCCTTGACGACCATTTCCAAAATGGTGCTGAAGAGACTCAGGGAGGGCGGTAACATTCAAACCAAGAAAGACGACGGA
>CAXXFL010000007.1:0-1002378 GCA_963674965.2 bacterium
GGGCCTGTCGCGAGCAACGTTTAATCGTCGCGCTAAAATTCCCTTCGGGCCTCCGCCGCCGAGGCGCGCGGCCAAGCCGGCAAGGTCGTTGAGCGAGGACGAGCGGCGCCGGGTGCTGGACGAACTCCACTCCGAGCGCTTTGCCGACAAGGCCCCCCGCGAGGTCTGGGCAACGCTCCTGGACGAGGGGACATGGCTGTGCTCGGTCCGCACCATGTACCGCGTCCTCGACTCGGAAAAGGAAGTCAGGGAGCGGCGCAACCAGCTTCGGCATCCCCGATACAAAAAACCCGAGTTGCTGGCCGAGGCCCCCAACCAGGTCTGGTCCTGGGACGTCACCAAGCTCAAGGGACCGGCCAAATGGACCTGCTACCAGCTCTACGTGATCATGGATATCTTCAGCCGCTGCGTGGTGGGCTGGATGATCGCCCGCCGCGAGAGCGCCGAGCTGGCCCGCCGCCTGATCGGGGACAGCATCCGAAAACAGGAGATCGAGCCGGGACAACTCACAATCCACGCCGACCGGGGGAGTTCGATGAAATCAAAGCCGGTGGCCTTCTTGATGGCCGACCTGGGCGTGACCAAGAGCCACTCGCGGCCCCACGTGTCCGACGACAACCCCTACTCGGAAAGCCAGTTCAAGACCATGAAGTACCGGCCCGAGTTCCCGAGCCGGTTCGGCTCCATCGAGGACGCCAGGGCCTTTTGCGTGAAGTTTTTCGATTGGTACAACCGCGAGCATCGGCACACCGGGATCGGCCTGATGACGCCCGAGATGGTCCATTACGGAATGGCGAGCGAGATCGTGGCCGCCAGGCAAAAAACGCTCGACCACGCCTATGAAAAAAAACCGGAGCGCTTCGTGAAAAGACCGCCGACGGCGCCGGAGTTGCCCGGCAAAGCGTGGATCAACCCACCGGCGAAACCGGAGGAAATAAACAGTTTGCCACACTAAATTCAGGAAAGGCGTGTCTCATTTTGCTTGACACATTCCGATCGGGATTTGCTCCACTTTTCAATATTTTTTCAGCTTCTTTATAATTGCATGCAATTACAGCTTTATGCAGGGGCGATAAGGGAGTGGGAATTATATCAGAACCCTCTATTTCTTTTAGAGCACTTAACGATTGACATGACGTATTGATTGTGGTATTCTCTTGTCATGGGAATATCATCTTCAGAGATTCGCGAGCGGGCGCTTGCCGCCTATCAGACCGGCGATTACACGCAATTGGAGGTCGCCGCCATCTTTCGGGTCAGTACGCGCACCTTTCAACGCTGGCTCAAGCAGTACCGGGAACATGGCTCGACCGAGCCGGGTAAACGTGGCCACCGCGCCGCCGTTTATCGCGGCGCCGACCTTAAGCGTTTGGACGGCCTTATTGCTCGCCACCCGGACGCGACTCTTGATGAGTTGCGCGAACTCACGGGCAAGTCGTGTTCCCTCATGGCGGTGCAGCGCGCCGTTGCGCGCTTGGGGTACAGCCTAAAAAAAAACGCTTTCGGCCAGCGAACAAAACCGGCCTGACGTGATCCATTCCCGCCTGGAGTGGAGCGCGGGTCCGATGCTCGGCGATGCTCGGCGGCTGGTATTCATCGACGAGTCTGGCGCCAAGACCAACATGACCCGCCACCGCGGGCGGGGCCGCCGGGGCCAGAGAGTCCGTGATCACGCCCCCCATGGTCATTGGCATACCACGACGATGATCGGCTCGATTCGTTTTGACGGGCAGGTGAGTTGCATGGCGATCGAGGGTTCCGCGAACCGTGAGGTTTTTCGGTCTTACGTCAGGCACATCCTTGGCCCGACCTTGCGGCCGGGCGACGTGGTGGTCGCCGATAATCTCTCGGTGCACAAGGACGCCCAAAGTCGGGAGATTATCGAGGCCCTCGGCGCCCGCTTGGTGTTCCTGCCTCCGTACAGTCCCGATTTCAATCCGATCGAAAAGATGTGGAGCAAGGTGAAGAATCATTTACGCTCCGCCAAGGCGCGAACGCATCCTCGATTAATCGCGGCAATAAGCGAGGCATTATCTTCCATTACGGCCAGCGATGCTAAGGGCTATTTTTTTTCGTGCGGTTATACGACATTACAAACGTGAAGTGCTCTAACGACTCATTCTCACATGTACGATATTTTTGTTGAACTCTTGCTTCGTACAAAGGGCTCTCAGGACTGATACGCATGTGGTTTTTATAATTTTTTAAAAATGTGCTTGCGGAGAAAAATATAAAGAGGAAAAGTGAACCAGCAAAATACGCCGCTAAAGAGAGATATTTCTCGCGTGATCGGCGTTATTCTATTCTTATTCATAACGCCGACTCACGCGGATTGTTCCTTATTTTTCAATTTACTGAAAACTTTCCTACTCCCTTTTGCGCCCGTCACCTTGGGATGACGGGCAAGGTCACGTGGGTGGGGTACTGAGCGTTATGGTAGATGGTCTGGTCGGCCACGACGATATTGTCGATGCCGCCTTCCCCGCCGCCGTTGGTGTTGCGGTCGAACTGGGGGTAGTTGGAGGAGCTTATCTCGAGGGCGATGCGGTGGCCGGGGGCGAAGTAGTTCGAGGTGGACCACAGGTCGATCTTGAACTCGTAGACCTGACCCGGCACTATGGGCACGCCCTCCTCGTAGCCGTCGCGGTAGCGGGCGCGGATGCATCCGTCCTGGATATACATGGCCTTCTCTTTCCCGCCATGGCCGCCGGGGTGGATATCCATGAGCATGGCCGTGAAGTCCGTGTCCCTGGCCGAGCTCGAGGCGTACAAGGTCACGCTGATGGGTCCGGTCACCTCGACGCCCTCCTCGAGGGGGGCCGTGGCGAAGATGAGGTTGTCCGAGCGGCCGAAGAACTCCATCTGGTCGAAGCTTCCCGCCTTGTGTCCGGTAAAGGGCTGGAAGGTCCCGCCCTTGGTGGGGCGCGGGTTACGAGGATCGTACTTATAGGCGTCCGGCGTCTCCTCGCCGGCTGGCTTATCAAGCGAAAGCGATCCGCCGCCCGGGTAGTCGAGGGCGTCTCCGTTCGAGTGGACGTAATAGTTGGTGTACCTCGTCCGGGCCAGGGGCCATTCCTGTTCATCGCGCCAGACGTTCTCGCCCATGATGAAGATTTTGACGGGGGCCCGGTCCTCCGCTCCGTTGTCGATGCCCTTCAGCCAATGGTCGTACCAGGCCAGGGACTCCTCGAGGAAGAGCTTCATGCCTTTCAATTTCCCGTCCTCGAACTTGGACTTGGGCATGCCGTGGACCCAGGGGCCGACGATAAGACGTGATTTTCTCGCGTCGCCCTTCCCTTCCGCTCTTATGGCGACAAAGTCGTCGAGTTGGGGCTGCTCGAACTGGTCGAACCATCCGGAGATAAGGAGCGCGGGGGCGCTGACGGTTTTGTAATAGGGCCGGAAGTCTCCCGGGGCCTGGTTCATGAGGTCACCCGGGTGCTCGAGCATGAGCATAGGGCTGTAATCGTTGGGGTTTTCCCGTATGGCTTCCAGGTCGATGGGCGTTGCTTTGCGCATGGGCGCGTTATAATAGCCGGTTTCGAGGTCGGGTTTCCATTCCGAGTCGGTGATCTGGGCCTCCATTCCCGCGAGCCAGCCTTCGACCATAATATACTCGAGGGCCCCTCCGTTGATCACCATCTTGAACATGTTCCCCGAGGTAAAGAGGGGGACCATGCAATCGACCGTGGGGTTGTCCAATGCCGTCTCCCACTGGGTATAGCCGAAATATGACGCGCCGATCATTCCCAGGTTGCCGTCGTACCAGGGTTGCTTGACTATCCAGTCCGTGGTGTCACGGCCGTCGGGAATCTCGTAAATCAGGGGGTACCATACTCCCTCCGAGTTCTCGATGCCACGCGTGTCCTGGGCAAGGATTATATAACCGTTCCGCGAGAAATAATTGCCGATGTACTTGTACATTTTCGAGTCGGTCCCGTAGGGAATCCTGGATAATATAACGGGAAATTTCCCCGGCTTATCGGGCCTGTACACGTCGGTGGCCAGGCCGATGCCGTCCCTGGTGGGGACCATGACGTTCATCTCGATTATAGTGTCAACCTTTTCGCCGGCCGGTATCTCCAGCGTATTGGTGATGATCTTGTAGCAGCCCGCGCAGGCGGTCAGGCAGATGGCCGCGGCAATCGCAATTGTGAGTTTTCTACCCGATAATCTCATGCTATTTCCCTCCCCGGAATGTTTTTAATAAGCGGATACTTGAGGTTAACCCGGAACGCGAGACGAATCATAACCCGCCATTATATTCATGTCAACAAGTTTTTGACGCGTGGAAAAGATATTATGGGAAGATCGCGGCCAAAGATGGGTAAAGAAAGAAAAAGCCGGAAGAAACAACGTCCTCCCGGCCATGGCCTATTGACTGGTTAGCCGATTATTCCTCGGGACCGCAGGTGGAACAGGTCGAGGCGCCCGTATGCTCGTCTTTTTCGCAACTCGGGCAGCCGCAGCCATCGCCGTGCTCGTCGCCTTCCTCGTGCTCGTGATCGATTATGACCTTGGGGGGGGCCGAAAGACCCTTCTCCTTGGCGCTCTGATAACTGTGGATGGCCGCGTGCAGGGCGTCGGCGCCCAGGTTCGAGCAATGCATCTTCTGGGCGGGCAGTCCCTCCAGTTCCTTGGCCACGTCCTTGTTCTGGATTTTCAGGGCCTCCTCCAGGGTCTTGCCCTTGGCCATCTCCGAGATCATGGAAGAAACGGCTATGGCCGCGCCGCAGCCGAAGGTCTTGAACTTGACGTCCTCGATCTTCTCGTCCTTCACCTTGATGTAGAAGGTCATGATATCCCCGCAGGACGGGTTGCCAACCTCGCCTATCCCGTCGGCGTTCTCGATCTCGCCCACGTTCCTGGGGTTGGTAAAGTGGTCCAATACCGTGTCGCTGTATTTCATCGCCATCGTTACATCCTCCCGGACTATCCGTCACGACCGGTGAGGCCGCGAAGTTTTAAGATTATGCCCAGAGCGGGCTGAACTATTTATTATATTACCCCGACTTCTTTTTGTAAAGAGGCGACATATCGCGAAGCCTCTGTATTATCGGGGGCAGGGCCTCGAAAACCTTCTCCACGTCGGCCTCGGTATTGTCCTTGCCAAGAGTGAAGAGAAGAGAACCCTGGGCGTCCGCGTGGTCCATGCCCATGGCCAGCATAACGTGGCTGACCTTGAGGCTCCTCGAGATGCAGGCCGAACCCGAGGCGATGGCGACGCCCGCCATGTCCATGAAAAGAAGCACCGACTCGCCCTCGATAAACTGGGCGCCAACGCTCACGTTGCCCGGCAGCCTCTTCTCGGGATGGCCGAACTCGAGCAGGTGGTCGATCCTCTCCAGGAGGCCCGACTTGAGTTTCTTGCCCAGGGCCTCGAGCTTCACTCTCCTGTTCTCCATCTCCTTCATGGCCGTTTCGGCCGCCACGCCCATGCCCACGATGGCCGGAACGTTCTCGGTACCCGCCCTTTTGCCCTTCTCCTGGATGCCTCCGTCCAGAAGCGGCCTCACCGAGACGCCCTTCCGAACGTAAAGCGCGCCCGCCCCTTTAGGGCCGTAGAACATGTTGGCGGAAAGGGACAGGAGGTCAACGTTCATTTGCTTAACGTTAATGTGCACGGCCCCCACCGAGTCGACCGCGTCCGTGTGAAAGGGGATGCCGCGCTCGGAGGTGATCTTGCCTATTTCCGCGATGGGCTGTATGGTTCCCACCTCGGGGTTGGCGTGCTGGATGGACACGAGTATGGTCTTGTCGGTGATGGCCTTTTTCACCTCCTCGGGATCGACCATGCCGTACTTGTCCACCGGTACCTGGGTAACCTCGAACCCGAGCTTTTCCATGACCTTGATGGTGTGCATAATGGAAAAATGCTCGATCGGGGTCGTGATGATATGGTCGCCCTTGCTACGGCGTGCAAAAGGCACTCCTTTAAAGGCAAAGTTATTGGACTCGGTGCCGCAGGACGTGAATACTATCTCATCCGGGTTCGCGCCAATCAGAGCGGCCACCTTCTCGCGGGACTCGTTGATGGCGTTCTCCGCCTCTTCCCCAAAGCCGTGTATTGACGAGGGGTTACCGAAGTGCTCCTTGAAAAAGGGCATCATGGCCTCGAGGGCCTCCGGCAAAAGCGGCGTACCCGCGATGTGGTCCATGTAAATCTTATCCATCAGTATCTCCTTCCCTACATTAGATCGTAGCCGTATTATGAGAATATAAGGCCGGATACCATAAATGGCAAGCCGATGATTTCACAAAAATTTTGAGGCGGCCCGATTATCGCCGCATATGGGGGTTTTCATAAAGAAAGGGCCTCGAAAGACCGCGCTGATCAATTCCACCCCTCACCGGAAATGACGCCCTCCCGTCGAATTTTGTTGAAAAATCCCACCCGCCGTGTTATATTTAAACAATACGGGAACCGCGAGCGCGGTTCCTTTCTATTTACCGGCCTTTCGCCGGCTCAAAGGGCCGTTAGCTCAGTCTGGTAGAGCACCGGACTTTTAATCCGTTGGTCCGGGGTTCGAATCCCCGACGGCCCGCCAACATCTTCAAGAAAAATTCTTTTAAATTCAGGCCTTTCAACGAAGGGGCGGTCCAACCCCCAAGGGGACGCGTCCGCTCAAAAACCCCTTTTTCCGGCCGTTTTTTCAATTTTTCTGTCACGTTTTTGTCACGTTACGATACAGGATTGCATATTTACGGGGGCTTTTGGGTCCCAAAGGAGATGGTATGAATGAAGAGTTTTGAGGTGGTAAATACTTCAACTAGGTTAGGAATGATCTATTGGAGTAGGCGGGTCGTGGGCTGGATCGTTTTCGTGAGGCTTATGACCTCGTAAAGGAGATTAGTCAGCCCCGCGACTGGAGCGCCACCGTAAGGCTAGACCTTGTATAGGAGTTTGGCGGCCCCTCAAAGCGTGTCTACTCCGACCTTAGATCAAATTTATTTCTAGGGAGGAGTAAGGAAATGGGAAGGTACATTGGAATCGATCTGCACAGGAATTGTTTCACCTCTTGCGTCCTGGCCGAGAACGGACGGAACTATCTCAAGGACTGGCGTCTCGAGGATTTGGAGAAGTTTTGCTCGACGCTTCGCGAGTCCGACGAGATCGCGGTTGAGGTCACGGGCAACGTCCGCCTTTTTTACGACGCCGTTCGCGGCCTCGTTTCCCGCGTCGTGGTTGTCAACCCTCGCCAGTTCAAGGTCATCAGCGAGTCGGTCAACAAAACGGACGGCAACGACGCCAGACGCCTTGCCCTGTTTTTGTCCAAGGGCCTTTTGCCGGAGGTGAGGATGCCGAACAAGGAACACGCTCAGGTTAAAAGCCTCACTCAAAGCCGGGACAAGCTGGTGAAGCTTCGCACGGCCTTGAAGAACAAGATCAACAACATCTGCTCGGCCCACGGCATCAACCTGAAGAAGGAATATCTTTCCAGCGAGAAGGGCCTTGAGACGGTGCAGGAGATACCTTTCGACCCCATGGTCAAGACCGAGGTCCGCGTCCTGGTGGAGCAGATTCGGGGCTTGAACGCCGGGGTCAAGGAGCTTGAGGCCGCCATCAAGGACTCGGGCAATCAGCTTCCCGGTCACAAGAATTTGAAGAGCATAAAGGGTATCGGGGACCTTGGCTCGGCCATACTTTTGTCGGTGATCGTTGACGTCAAGGACTTCCCCGACGAGGGCAAGCTGGCCTCCTACTTCGGCATCGTCCCCCGGGTTAGCAACTCGAACGAGACCAGCCGCTCGGGCCGGATCACGAAGCGGGGCAACAAACTCGGCCGCACTACCCTGGTCCAATGCGCCCTCATCGCCAAGCGTTACAGCCCTTATTTGTCGAGCTTCTACGAGCGTATCAAGGCCAGGCGCGGCGCGGGCAAGGCCATCATCGCACTGGCTCGCAAATTTTTGAAGATCATTTACATCACTTTACAGGAAAACTTGATTTGGGAGGACTTCCCGAACGGAGTAATAGCGAAAGGCTGAGTTTGTAAAATAATTCAGCTAATTTAAAAGGTTGGGTAGACAACCATCATAGGAGATGGTATGAATGAAGAGTTTTGAGGTGGTAAATACTTCAACTAGGTTAGGAATGATCTATTGGAGTAGGCGGGTCGTGGGCTGGATCGTTTTCGTGAGGCTTATGACCTCGTAAAGGAGATTAGTCAGCCCCGCGACTGGAGCGCCACCGTAAGGCTAGACCTTGTATAGGAGTTTGGCGGCCCCTCAAAGCGTGTCTACTCCGACCTTAGATCAAATTTATTTCTAGGGAGGAGTAAGGAAATGGGAAGGTACATTGGAATCGATCTGCACAGGAATTGTTTCACCTCTTGCGTCCTGGCCGAGAACGGACGGAACTATCTCAAGGACTGGCGTCTCGAGGATTTGGAGAAGTTTTGCTCGACGCTTCGCGAGTCCGACGAGATCGCGGTTGAGGTCACGGGCAACGTCCGCCTTTTTTACGACGCCGTTCGCGGCCTCGTTTCCCGCGTCGTGGTTGTCAACCCTCGCCAGTTCAAGGTCATCAGCGAGTCGGTCAACAAAACGGACGGCAACGACGCCAGACGCCTTGCCCTGTTTTTGTCCAAGGGCCTTTTGCCGGAGGTGAGGATGCCGAACAAGGAACACGCTCAGGTTAAAAGCCTCACTCAAAGCCGGGACAAGCTGGTGAAGCTTCGCACGGCCTTGAAGAACAAGATCAACAACATCTGCTCGGCCCACGGCATCAACCTGAAGAAGGAATATCTTTCCAGCGAGAAGGGCCTTGAGACGGTGCAGGAGATACCTTTCGACCCCATGGTCAAGACCGAGGTCCGCGTCCTGGTGGAGCAGATTCGGGGCTTGAACGCCGGGGTCAAGGAGCTTGAGGCCGCCATCAAGGACTCGGGCAATCAGCTTCCCGGTCACAAGAATTTGAAGAGCATAAAGGGTATCGGGGACCTTGGCTCGGCCATACTTTTGTCGGTGATCGTTGACGTCAAGGACTTCCCCGACGAGGGCAAGCTGGCCTCCTACTTCGGCATCGTCCCCCGGGTTAGCAACTCGAACGAGACCAGCCGCTCGGGCCGGATCACGAAGCGGGGCAACAAACTCGGCCGCACTACCCTGGTCCAATGCGCCCTCATCGCCAAGCGTTACAGCCCTTATTTGTCGAGCTTCTACGAGCGTATCAAGGCCAGGCGCGGCGCGGGCAAGGCCATCATCGCGCTGGCTCGCAAATTTTTGAAGATCATTTACATCACTTTACAGGAAAACTTGATTTGGGAGGACTTCCCGAACGGAGTAATAGCGAAAGGCTGAGTTTGTAAAATAATTCAGCTAATTTAAAAGGTTGGGTAGACAACCATCATAGGAGATGATATGAATACCGGCACTAAATCGCTACTGTTCGGGACTCATCAGTTCCTGCTCCATCCTCTTTTCGTGATTGCCGCCTGGAGGCGGCTTTACGGCGACTGGCCGGACGGGCCGACTCTTGTCGCCATCTTTGTCCATGACTGGGGTTACTGGGGATGCGAGAAGATGGACGATAAGAAGGGAGAGGAGCACCCGATCAAGGGGGCCAAGATCGTCGAGCGGCTTTTTCCCGACCGGGGCCTGGGCGAGTTGACTCGGTATCACTCGCGGTTCCTGGCCAGGCGGGAGGGAGCCAGGGTGTCGCGGATGTGTCTGCCCGACAATTATGGCGTGGCCATGTATCCCTGCCGGCTATCGACCAAAACCCCGTTAACTCCTCTGTTGCCTTGTTTCGCGTAAGAAGAGATGGAGCTCATGATCTCGAAAGCCGCGAGGATTATAATCAAATAAAGGAGGATGAAGGAAAAGTCCCCCACATATCCACGAATCTGTGGAAATAATGCCCGCCTTTTCAAAGGTTCATCACCCATCTTGTATGCTCCTCGCCTTCAAGCCTTGCGCCGATCTTCTACACCCCCCACGATATATCGTCGCTTATTCCAGCGCGCTCCTTAATCAGCCTGGCCACGTTGAATTCTTCGGGACCAATGAACTCATTTTCAGGTACATGTTTTAATTTGCCGCTGATTTTTATCCAGACCATCTGGCTCCCGTCCGTGAAGAAGGCGGTTATTTCCGAGGTGGAGTATGATTTGGTCTTGCCCCGGAGGCGGAAGATGTCCGATCTTGTAGATATCTCATCTGGAGATACCTTGACGGTCTCCTTGCCCGCCAAAGCATAAGATATATGGTAAATGCCCAAATATAATAACGTGACTCCCGGCGCGCCCAATACAATAATGAATATGCCTGGTCCATAATCGGGATATGTCTCGGCGAAAAGCGCCGCGCAAAAAGCAACCCAACCAATACCAAACAGGAGACCTAATGAATAGGATAAAATATCCAGCGGTTGCCCTTTTTGAGTTATCGTGATCCTCGCCTCGTTCCCGTAGTCCGCTACTTCCACCTTGTCTTTGAATTTCCCGATCAACCGAACGAGGGGGCGAAGCGGGATGAAATACTTTTCGTCACTCGCGTCCGGCGCGCGGTCCGCTATTCCCGTTCTTTGCTTTATGGCGCGGGCTATCTTTATGGCCTCTTCGAAATCAAGGTCCGGCCCGAATAGTCTTGCTTTTCCCTTTACGGGAAAGAGACGCAACGGTCCGGAAAGATTGTGAGGGGAAGATTGGTTAATAAAGAACAGGCCCAGGAACGATAGCTCCTCGCCCATCCAGGTCATGGTCTTTTTATAGAGCAAGGACCGGTTTAAGATACTCAACTTATCTCTCGTCGTCTCGATCGTCTGGCTTCTCGAGAAGTAATGGACGATGAAACCTATCGAGGAAACGATCGCAATTATAGATACCGCGCCCGCGATAAAAAGCACCCGGTCTTCATAGACGTTCACCTGGTATAAAGAACCTAGAGTCAAAATAATAATCAGAAAGATGCAAAGATGCGCCATGAAAAAGCAAGAAAGCTCGATCGCAAGAGTAAGCAAAGGCAAAAGCCCGATGCTTTTCGGCCTTACCCTGATCACCAGTCTCTCGCCGTCGTCCTCGACGCGGGCCTTTGTTTTTGGATTGCTTTTCATCTCGATTATGGGCGAGGAGGCGAAACCGAAGGCCGCGCCTCGTCGCCGGGCTAAATTACCTTCTACCTTGTGGACTTATAATTATCATAGACGCTTATGGAATGTAAAACGGATTATGGGCCGCTTGGCTTCCTGATTTGCCGTTTTTCGGATTCGCCTATTTTTTGATCTTGGAGAATTTCCGTCGGTAGTGCATGGGAGGCATGCCTTTTTCTTTGCGGAACTCGCGGCAGAAGTAGGGCACGGAGAGGAACCCGCTTTGCTCGGTGATCTCCTTGAGGGGCAGGTCGGTGTTTTCCAGAAGGTGGCAGGCCCGGGCGATTCGTAAATTACGGAGGTAGGAGATGGGCGTCACGCCGTACTTGGACTTGAATTTCCTGCAAAAGTAGCTGGTTGACATGTCGGCGTAAGAGGCTATTTCCGTGAGGGTAATGCTTTCCCGGAAGTGGTCGTCCATTTTCCTCCGGGCCAGCTCGAGGGGAGAGCTTGCCTTGTCAGGGGCGGACTTCTTTTTGGGCTTTTTGGCCTTGGGCTCGGGTTTCAGGTCCATCAAGTGATCCATGGGACCGGAGAGCGGAGCCTGCTCGTCCCCGGGGGGCAAAGCGGCCGTTCCCTCCTCGAAGTAAATCACGGGCACGTTATTCAGTTTTTTAATCCGCCTGGTAATCTCGGTGCGCATCTCGGCCGGGACCGAGTCGAGTATGACCAGATCGTAAGCCTTGCGGCCGGACAGTTTGCCCGACAACTCTTCCCATTGAGTGGCAAAGGTGAAATCGGCTCCCTCGCCCGCGACCCCACTTTTGCCCGCCCCCTTGGGTCCGTAATGAAACACGAGTACTTTAGCCATTTTACGACCTTCCCTCTTGAATTCATGGCCTTCGAAAGGCCGCGATCTTAAGGGCCGCGAGCGCCAAAACGACGCTGTTCGTTAACTGGTCTCCGCATGGATTTTCGCCCCCAAAGACAAAAACCCGCCATTCTCGGAAATATATTATTTCCTTGTATATACTTATCTATAGCACAAAAACGATGAAAAGCCAAGAGGAAAATTTATGAAAATGTATATTTCCTTCACTTTTTTCCGACATTGTCCGGTTTCCACTTTTTTTTCAAGTCCTTATATGCAAAAAAGCAAATTTTCAATCCTCTCCCATTCGCGCTTTAATTATATTTAATTGTCTTTAATTATGCTCCAATTAATATCAATTTGTGCCGCGGCCATCAAAAGTTTACGACCAACTACTATCGGATCGGGATATACGCTAACGGCCCCGCTCCGGGGCCAGGGCGTCCCGAAGACCGTCCCCCAAGAAGTTGAAAGCGAGCATGGCCGTGAATATGGCCAGGCTGGGAAAAAGGATCAGGAAAGGATCGAAATGCATCGAGGTCCAGCCGTCCGAGGCCAGAGTGCCCCAGGAGGACTTGGGAGGCTGGATGCCAAGTCCTATGAACGACAGGGTGCTCTCCGCCAGGATGACCGCTGGTATACGGAAAGTTAAAGTCACGATAAGAGGTCCCCACACGTTCGGCAGGATGTGCCTGGCCACGATGGCCGTGTGGCCAACCCCCAGGGCCCGGGCCGCCTCGACGAAGGTCTCCTCCCTCAGGCGCAGGACCTCGCCCCGGATCAGCCGGGCCACGTAAACCCAGCTCACCAGGGACAAGGCCAAAAGCAGGGCCAGGTTGTCCGCGTTAAGAACGCTCTTGAAGGCCGAGGCCCCCACCATGGCCAGAGCGCCGTTCAGCCATTCACGGTCGATGACCGCGTTGATCAGGATAATCAAGAGCAGGTCCGGGAAGGAATAGACCAGGTCGACGAACCTCATCATGAGGTTGTCCAGCGGTCCTCCCACGTATCCGGACAAAGAGCCGTAGGCCGTGCCTACCAAAAGGCTGATCAAGGTCGAGACCACCGCCACCCCCAGCGACACGCGGGCCCCGAAGATCATCCGGCTGAAAAGGTCCCGCCCCAGGTGGTCGGTGCCCATCCAATGGTCGGCGCTCGGGGGTGACGGGTTTTCAACGGCCGCGTAATCCATCTCCTCGAAAGAGTATGGCGATATGTATGGGGCCAGAAGGGCGGCCAGGCATAATAGAACGACCCAGACAAGTCCGGCCATGGCCGCTCGGTTGCGGGTGAACTTGGCCAGCGCCAGGCGGGAAGGACTCATGGCCGTCGCCTTGACTTCGCCTCGCGATCCCCCGGCCGCCATGGACTACTCCTCCCCTACCCTGATGAGTATTTTGAGCGCTCCCGGCCTCGAGGCCTCCTTGACCGCCTCGGCCCCGTCCTCGAGGGGGAAGGCCCCGCCGATGAGGTCGCCCGTCTTGATCTCGCCCGAGGCCAGGGCCGACAGGGCGGGAGGGAAAGGACCGCAACGGGAACCGATCACGCTTATCTCGTCCACCACCAGCCGGGAGAGGTCCGCGGGCACGCGATCGGCCGCGGTGGTTTTCTGGAGAATCTCGCCTCTCGGCCGGACCAGGGACATGGCCGTCTCGAAGCCGTCCGGCCTTCCCGTTGCCTCGACCACCATATCGAACCGAGCGAAAGGATCGGGCGCGATCGTTTTAACGACGTCGCCAACCGGGGCCGTCTCGATCTTGTCCTTTTCCAGGAGCGCCATTTTATCCGGATGCTTCCCGGCAAGGACCAGCCTTTTAACGCCTTGTCCCTTCAGGACCCGAGCTACAAGTATGCCGAGCTTGCCGTCGCCCAGGACCAGGACCCTTTTGTCCCTTACCGAGGTCTGCTCGAGAATCTCGAAACAGGCCGCGGCCGGCTCGACGAAAACCGCCGCCTCATCGGAAAGGTCGTCCGGTACCTCGTGAAGATTGGAAAGGGGCAAAGTGACATACTCGGCGAAAGCTCCGTCCTTCTTATAGATGCCCAGTGTTTGCCTGTTCGGGCAATGCCGGGAAAGCCCGCCCCCGCAAAAGGAGCATTCCGTGCAAGGCAGGTTTATCTCTCCCACCACGCGTTTGCCGATCCAGCTTTTATCCTCGCTCTCGCGGACCAGCCCCACGAACTCGTGTCCGGGTATGCCCGTAAAGCCCATGTATCCTTTCACGATCTCGACGTCGGTGCGGCAAACGCCCGCCAGCGTAACCCGTATCAGGACCTCGCCCGGACCCGGCGCGGGTTTTTCCATCTCGCGGGTCTCGAGTTTTTTTCCGTCGAAATAAAGGGCTTTCATGTCGTTTATTCTATGATCGGCGGCGGTTCACATCAAATCCTAACGGGCCGGAAACAAGGGCTTAATTTTTTACGATCGTTAGAAAACTTGTGCCCGCCGACAAATCGGGTTATCTATATCTAACGGTTCGAGCGCGGTCCGGGGGAACTCGAAATATGGACCGTGACGCTGGAACGGGGCAAATGACCCAATCAGGAGGGGATTAAGATGAGGAAAAGGTTTTCCGGTGCGAGCAAAATCATTTTGGCGTTGGTATTGGCCGCCGCGCTTTTAGGCTACCTTGGCGCGGCCGACGCGCAGGACGGGTCGGTAAAGACCCTGGGCCGCCTCGAGGACCCGGTGGTAATCACGGCGGACAAGCTTTCGGACGTCAAGGACTCCGAGATAGACGAGTTGGCGCTTTTCGCCTGGGACGGCTCGGCTTTCAAGCCCATACCTTTCCAGGTTGACGAGCGGGCCAAGAACGGCATGTTCGTATACCCCGAGGGAAAAGACGCCAATCCCAAGGACGGCGACCGCAAGGTCAACGGCAAGGACGAGCTGGTGTTCATGGCATGGGACTCGGCCGGCAAGGCGCCCACCGGCTCGGAGCTTCCCTGCGACGCCGACAAGTCGGTCGAGATAGAGATTAGCGACCCTATAGACAACGGCAAGGCATGGGTGTACCTGGCCGAGTGCGATGACGACCCTCCCCGCTCGCCGGTGGACTATGTCCGTAACGAATACGACGGGGAGCGGGACTGGGTCAAGACGGACCGGTATCATTTCGCGGAGATTCGGGGTAAGACCTTTTTCGACCGGCTGGCCCTGAAGGGCCAGAGCGGTAAGGTCGGTCCCAACCTGGTTGACCGCATCAAGGGCCGGACCAAGATCGAGGCGGCCGCGGGACTTATCAAGCTCACTCCAGGCGAGGCCAGCCTTGAAGGCTCGATCAAGGCCTGGATTGACGGCCCCGTCAGGGTCGTGCACCTGATGGCGGCCTATGTGGAACTTTCCGTGATCAAGCTCAATCTTGGAGGCCAGGCGGAGAATGAGTTTTACCCCAATTACTTCGTGACGCCCATCGAGTTGGGCATGCCTTTCAACCCCAGCACCGTTTTAAGTTCCTTCCAGATGCGCTACGCCATCGACTGGAACCAAAAAATGGAGGGGGCCAAATACTACGACCCCATCAACGCGAAAGGCGTCGTGCTTGACGGCAAGATGAGCGACGACGAGAAGAACATGGACTATAAGACGGCCCATGAGTGGTACGCCATTACCGGGCCGGAGGGCAACCTGGTGGTCAGGCTGGTGATCCCCAAGGAATGGCAAAAGGCCGTGCCCCAAAGACTTTACTACGTGGACGACGTCACCGCGGCCGACGAGCCCGAGTCGGACCCCGGCCAGCGCTGCCCGGGCTTTCTTATGGACACCATGGTGGACATACCCGCGGGCAAGCATAAATATTACCTTTACTACATGTCGCCCGACAAGGCCCCGCCCGCCTCGGTCCCGGACATGCTCAACATCCTGGACCACCCCCTGAAAATAAAGGCCTCCAAGCTGGGCGATTAAGGAAACTCAAGGCGCGTCAAAGACGCGGGAACGGAAGGTACTCGGTCGCGGCCGGGACCACCCGCAAGGGCGGTTCCGCCGCGACCGGTTATTGTAGGACGTCTCCGGAATTGAAAAGAGAAAGTCCCGGGCAAAGAGCTTGTCGATCAACTTGAATCAACGGTCCTGTAAGTGAAACGGTTAAGACAAGGATGGCGACTTAATTTTCACTGCTCCAGCGCGCAGCGCATTCCTCTGCCTATGGTATAAGAACTCTCGGGGGACACCTCGGGGACGTTCGCTCGCAAAGACACTCGCAGATATTCGTTAACGGTATCGCACCAAGCGCCGCCCCGTAATATTCTGGTGTCGCAACTTGATTGAGACGGCCCTTGAGGATCGTTAACCGGACTAATTGAGAAATAGTCAGCTTGATAGCAGTCGTTTACAAATTCCCACACATTGCCGTTCATATCGTAGAGGCCGTAGCCGTTCGGCGCGTAGCTTCCCCCTGGATGCGAGTCATTGTCCAGCCCATTATAGTCGTAACAAGAAGAAGACCCGTCATACCTTCCATAATTGGCGTCAGCGCATGATATTTCGTCTCCATTTACATATCTTTGGCCGGAAAGACCGCCGCGGGCGGCGTATTCCCATTCCGCTTCCGTGGGAAGGCGTTTTTCCGCCCAGGCGCAATAGGCCTTGGCGTCCTTCCAATCCGCGAAAATAAAGGGGTAATCATCGTAAGTCGGGTCTGAATAATAGTTGTCTCGTGACCAGGCGTTCGTTTTTCTCGGGTGGTCGCAACCGCCATCCTCCTCGCAAGCCCTGTACTCGGCGTTAGTCACCTCATAGATATCCATGTAAAAGTCTGACGTAATGCATACTTCATGCACGGGAAGCTCACTGGCCTGACCTTCACCGAAGTGGTCTCCCATGTCGAAGCAGCCCGAGGGGATAAGCGCCATGTTATAGGGAGTCGCGTATCCCTTTACCTCAGGGTCGCAAGTTGAAAGAAGAAACGAGACAACGACCGTTAATAAAAGACTTCCTGCCTTGGCTGGATTCACGTTTTTCATTTTTTCCTCCGAATTAACGATTTGTGGGATATGATTTCTTTTTTACTTTTCAGATATTATTCACAGGACCGAATAGGATGTCAAGCATTTATACGCCATGGAGACGGATTTTTTCCTAGGGGCATTGGTGGAAAATATTTCGGGAAAAGCAAAATTTTTTCCCTGGCCGGCTTGCTTTTTCCAGAAAGATGATTAAGATATTGACGTTGGCACTCGCTGGGGGTGAGTGCCAATTCTTAACCCGTTATTTTGCAATTATTTTTCATGAAAGGAGATAAAGGATGAAAATCAAGCCGTTGCAGGACCGAGTGGTAGTACAAAGGATAGAGAAGGAGGAAAAAACGGCGGGCGGGATCATAATTCCCGACAGCGCCAAGGAAAAACCCGCCGAGGGTATCATATTGGAGGCCGGCCGGGGCAAAGTTCTCGAGGATGGCAAGGTCATTCCTCTTGACGTTAAGGTGGGGGACCACGTTCTTTTCGCCAAGTACGCGGGGACCGAGATCAAGATCGACGGCGGCGAGTACCTTATCATGCGTGAGGACGAGATTCTGGGCGTGATCGATTCGGGCAAAAAGAAATAGCTAAGCAATTGTCATCAAGGAGAAAAATACCATGGCAAAGGACATAAAATTTTATGAAGACGCAAGGGCCAAGATGCTTTTAGGCCTTAACCAGTTGGCGGACGCGGTCAAGGTAACCCTGGGTCCGCGCGGCAGAAACGTAATCATCGAGAAGACCTTTGGCGCTCCCACCGTGACCAAGGACGGCGTGACCGTGGCCAAGGAAGTCGAGCTCGAGGATAAATTCGAGAACATGGGCGCCCAGATGGTTCGCGAGGTCGCCTCGAAGACCTCGGACGTGGCCGGCGACGGCACCACCACGGCCACGGTCCTAGCCCAGGCCATTTACCGTGAGGGCTCGAAGATCACGGCCGCCGGCAACAACCCCATGGCCATCAAGCGCGGCATCGACAAGGCGGTCGAGGTCGTGGTCTCGGAGCTTCAGAAGCTCTCGAGCTCGACCAAGGACAAGAGCGAAATAGCCCAGGTCGGTACCATCTCGGCCAATAACGACGAGGAGATAGGCAACATCATCGCCGACGCCATGGACAAGGTGGGCAAAGAGGGCGTCATCACCGTCGAGGAGGCCAAGGGCCTTGACACCAGCCTCGACGTGGTCGAGGGCATGCAGTTCGACCGCGGCTACCTCTCCCCCTATTTCGTCACCGACGCCGAGCGCATGGAGGTCGCCCTCGAGAACGCCTACATCCTTTTAAACGAAAAGAAAATCTCGAACATGCAGGAACTTCTGCCCGTGCTCGAGGCCATCGCCCGCTCGGGCAAGCCCCTCTTGATTATCGCCGAGGACATCGAGGGCGAGGCCCTGGCCACGCTGGTGGTCAATAAGATTCGCGGCACCCTCCAGGTCTGCGCGGTCAAGGCCCCGGGCTTTGGCGACCGCAGGAAGGCCATGCTTCAGGACATCGCCATCCTGACCAAGGGCCAGGTGGTGGCCGAGGAACTGGGTATCAAGCTCGAGGGTCTTCAGCTTACCGACCTCGGCCAGGCGAGCAGGATAGTCATCGACCGCGACCATACCACCATCGTGGGCGGCAAGGGCAACAAAAACGACATCACCGGCCGCATCAACCAGATTCGGTCCCAGATCGAGGAGACAACCTCGGACTACGACCGGGAAAAACTCCAGGAAAGACTGGCCAAGCTGGCCGGCGGAGTGGCGGTCATCAACGTGGGCGCGGCCACCGAGTCCGAGATGAAGGAGAAGAAGGCCAGGGTCGAGGACGCCATGCACGCCACCAAGGCCGCCGTCGAGGAGGGCGTGGTGCCCGGCGGAGGCGTGGCCTATATCCGGGCGCTCAAGGCCCTGGACAAGCTGAGCGTGGAGGGCAACGAGAGCTTCGGCGTGGGCATCATCAAGAAGGCCCTCGAGGAGCCCCTCCGCTGGATCGCCACCAACGCGGGCGTGGACGGGTCCATCGTGGTCGAGAAGGTCAAGGAAGGAAAAGCGGGCTTCGGCTTCAACGCCCAGAAGCTCGAGTATGAGGACCTGATCAAGGCCGGCGTCATCGACCCCACCAAGGTGGTAAGGAGCGCACTCCAAAACGCGGCCTCCGTGGCGTCCCTCATGCTGACCACCGAGTGCATGGTCACGGACTTGGTGGAAAAGGATAAAAAGGGCAAAGCTCGATAGATATAATCGATTGATTTAAGAGATAACAAGGGCGGGAGAAATCTCGCCCTTGTCCTTTTTGGCCCCCCCAAAAAAAAGAGGGGTCTTTCCCCTCCTTTTGGTTGACAACTAAACAAGCCTCAGCTTTCGTGGTTTCCTTCCTCCAGTTGTTTGGAGTCGTCCTCGATCTCGGTGATCGACTTCTTGAAGTTCTTGATTCCCTTGCCAAGGCTCGCGCCTATCTCCGGGAGCCTTTTAGCCCCGAAGACGATGGCCAAAACGAGCACGATGGCCATTATTTCCCATACGCCTAATCCACCGAACATGTTAGTCACCTCCCATGTTGTACATTAATGACTGTATCATAAAGGAGGGAGGGCCGCAACAGATACGGTCCCGTCGCCCCCATAAAATTTCCGCTTTGAAAAGATCGGGCCTCCATGTTAAAAAATGCCTTACGCGGCAGGGGAAATAAGGGAGGTAAAGATGGACTTGAACGGATACGTCTCCGTGGTGACCGGAGGAGGAAGGGGCATTGGAAGGGCCGTGGCCAGGGCCCTTAGCGGCGCGGGATCCGAGGTGGCCGTCATTTTCAGAAAGAAGCCCGAGCCCGCGGCCGAGACCGTGGCCGAGCTCGAGAGGGCCGGCCGCAGGGCCGCGGCCTACCAGTGCGACGTTTCCGACCCCGAGAGGGTGCGCGAGGTCTTCGCCGATATAAAAGGCGAGTTCGGCAAGATCGACGTCCTTGTCAACTGCGCGGGCCTGGCGAGCTGGGGAAACTTCATTCACGACACTACCTACCTCGAGTGGGACAAGGTGATGAAGGCCAATATTTACGGCCCCTTCAACTGCATACGCGAGACTTTGCCCATTATGCGGGAGCAGAAGGGAGGCCATATCGTCAACATATCCTCCACCATTACCCGCATGAACCCGCCCAAGGGGGGGCCCTACGCCGTGGCCAAGGCCGGGCTCGAGTCTTTGACCGAGATACTCGCCAAGGAGGAGACGGGGCACAATATCCACGTCAACGCCATCGCGCCTGGCCTGGTCGAGACGGACATGGGCCGCAAGCTGGTGGGTCTTCCCGACCTGGGCAAGCTTCATAAGTCCATGCCCTTTGGCCGGGTCTGCCAGCCGGAGGACGTGGCCAACGTGGTCATGTTCCTTTTATCCGAGCGGGGAAGTTATATTCAGGGCCAGATAATCCACGTTAACGGCGGCAAGACTTTCTAAGCGGTATGAAAGGGCGGGAACAAAAATGACGAAAAAAGCATTGCTACTATCGGCGCTAGCGGCGCTTATCCTCGGCTGCGCGGTCAAGGAGTATCCGCGGCCGGTCACGAGGGGTGAAAAGGCCAGGGTGAACGTGGCCCACTCGATCGACACGGCCGGCGCCAAGACGCTGGGCGGCCTTTATAATCTGGCGACCAAAAAGGACCGCCAGAGCCTGACCATCGATTACCAGTACTACCTTTCCCCGTCCTTTCGTGAGGACCCCCGTTCCTTTTATCCCGAGGTGACCGGTCCGCCCGAGAAGGTGTCCATGGAAAAGATCGGCGAGACGGACGAGGCCGAGGTATTCCTCATGCGATGGCCCTCCACTTACAAGCCCAGAAACCCCGCCTTTTCGCCCTATTACGAAAAATGGCCCGAGACCCACGAGGCCTGGGCGGTTTACGTGAAGGGCAAGACCCCCAACCGGGCGGCCATTGTCGTCTCCCACGGCTGGACGGGCAAGGACCTCCACAAGGAGTACAAACGGGGCACGCGAAACCTTTTCGGCTATGAGGAGGCGGGCTACGACGCGTTGATGATCCAGCAACCATACCACGGCCTGCGAGCGCCCGAGGACGGCTTCTTCTCGGGAGAGTACTTTCTCAGCGCCGAGATTGCCCTGACCAACGAGGCCTTCGCCCAAACCGTGACCGACGCCAGGTGCGCCGCCATGTGGTTGCGCGAGCGCTACGAGGTGGTGGGCGCCGAGGGAGGGAGTCTCGGAGGCATCACTACTTTGTTGCTCGCGGCCATGGACGACAAACTCAATTTCGCCATCGCCTGGGTGCCGCCCTCCATGGTGGGAACGGTACCCATGGAATCGGCCCTGGCCCACTTCGTGGCCGACGGCTACGCCCGGGCCGGTCTCGGACGGGCCGACGTGGAGGACATTTTGTACGTGACCAATCCGGCCAACATGAAGCCGGCTATCGACAAGGAGGACATACTGATCTTCGCGGGCATGGGCGACAACTTCGTTCCTCCCTCCCAAACCCTGGCCGTATGGGAGGCCTGGGACCGGCCCCCCATAATCTGGTTCGCGGGAGGACACGCGGTCAATTACCAGATCAAGGACTGCCGGGAAAAGGAGCTCGAGTTTTTAATCGAGCGGCTTCCGTAAAGGTTAGCGAGGGCTTTACCATGGACGCGCCGCCCGTCAAATCGTTAAAGGAGGTTCTTTCATGAACAATACCACCAGGAAGCTCGGCAATAGCGCCCTTCAGGTCGGCCGCGTCGGCCTCGGATGCATGGGCATGTCGGAGTTTTACGGCGGCGCGCGCGACGAGGCGGGCCATATCAAGACCCTGCGCGCGGCCATCGACCTTGGCGTCAACTTCTTCGACACCGCCGACATGTACGGCGCGGGACACAACGAGGAACTGCTTGCCAAGGCCTTCTCGGACCGCTGGGACGAGGTGACCGTGGCCACGAAGTTCGGCGTCCGGCGGGGACCGAACGGCGAATGGCTTGGTATCAGCGGCCGTCCGGAGTACGTGAAAACGGCCTGCGAGAGGAGCCTCAAGCGTCTCGGGATCGAGGCCATCGACCTTTATTATCAGCATCGCCCGGACCCCGAGGTTCCGGTGGAGGAAAGCGTGGGCGCCATGAAGGAGCTGGTCGGGGAAGGGAAGGTTCGCTTCATCGGCTTGAGTGAATTCTCCTCCGAGCAAATCCGCGCCGCCCACGCCGTCCATCCCGTCACCGCGCTTCAGACCGAGTATTCGCTCTGGAGCCGGGACGTGGAGGAGGGGATACTGGATACCTGCCGCGAGCTGGGCATAGCCTTCGTCGCCTACGCGCCGCTGGGCCGCGGCTTCCTCACCGGCGCGATCCCGAGTCGTGACTCGCTCGACGCGAACGACTGGCGCCTCGAAAACCCGCGCTTTTGCGAGGAGGCCCTGGCCGAGAACGCCCGCTTCGTTGAATTGATTGGCGACCTGGCCGCCGAAAAGGGCGCGACCAGGGCCCAGGTGGCCCTGGCCTGGGTGCTGGCCCAGGGGGAAGATATCTTCACCATCCCCGGCACGCGCCGCGTCGAGCGGCTTTCGGAAAACCTCGGCGCCCTGGACGTCCGCTTCACCGCCGAGGAACTATCCCAAATCCGAGGCCGCCTCCCCCGAGAGACGGCCGGGGCGCGTTATTGATAGTGGAGAGGAATCATTTAAGATATTATGTAGGAGTAGAGTTCAAGCTTTGGTCGTGAGGTGATTATTGAGGATCGCTTCAGAATTGTCCGTCACGTGATACGGGACGCCTGCGGTTTTTGGCAAAACCGATAACGCCGGCGTTTTGGAGGCATTATGAAATTCCCTGTAAAAAAAGACGTCATTACTATACTTGCTGGGTTACTTTTCTTCTGTTCTTGCGTTGTCGCGCCTTTTATATATGATGAATACTTCCCTCTTTTGAAATACAAAAAAGGCATGAACAAATCGGAGATAGTAATGATATATTCATCTCACGGCCTTAATAAATTATATGAATTCAATGGACCAATGAAAAAGATAGAATTGCGTCGTGAAGGCCGCCAATTACCTAAGCGCCATCTTAAAGATGATGAAAGCCTACTTGTAATCGCGGAGCAACGTTATATTATCTCATATTTGTATTTTGATAAAAATGGTATATTAATCTACAAGGATTCATGTCCACAAAGATCTTAATGCTAATTTCATAGTCGATTTATTCATGATTCTGGGTAGTTTTACAATTGGCAACACATAGCTTGTCGAGCAAATAACGATGGGATGGATTGAAGTTGCCGCTGCCGTATTTGGGCTGATATGTGTTCTATTATACATACGTCAGAATGTTCTATCGTGGCCCACTGGCCTGGTTCAGGTAATCCTATTTATATATATTTTCTACCAGGTCAAGTTGTATTCAGACCTCATTTTACATATTATCTACGTAATTCTTCAGATTTACGGTTGGTATTATTGGGTTTATGGCGGGAAAGATAAAACTGAGCCGAAGGTTACCTTGCTAAGGCCCGTTCATATTTTATTCTGGGTTATAGTCAGCGTTGTCGGGACACTTTTATGGGGATTATTGATGGATAGAATGACTGACGCGTCCCTTCCATATCCGGATGCATTTACAACCGTAATAAGCCTTATCGCGCAGTGGCTTCTGGCCAAAAAGAAACTAGAATCATGGGCGTTTTGGGTGCTTGTTGATATTGCGGCCATCGGTATTTACTTTTACAAGGAATTGTACGTAACTTCAATTTTATATAGTTGTTTCTTGATATTGGCGATGGCGGGTTTCTTTGCCTGGAGGAAGAGTTATCTGCTTGACAAGACCGAGAATGGGGAGGGCCAATGAAGACGGGCCTTACGCTGGGAAAATTTGCGCCGCTGCATAAGGGACATCAACTGCTCATAGAAACGGCCCTGGGGGAAACGGATCATTTAATTTTAATGATATATGATTGTCACGACACGACTGATATTCCTCTTAACGTCAGGTCTTCGTGGATAAAAGACCTATACCCGGAAATCGAACTTATTGAATGCCGGGACGGTCCTCTCGAGGTTGGAGATACTCCTGAGATAAAGAATATGCAAGATGATTACATCCTGAAAATTCTCAAAGATCGAAAGATCGACGTCTTCTTTTCAAGCGAATTTTATGGCGATCACGTTAGCAAAGCGCTTAACGCGGTCGATAGAAGAGTGGACCCGGACAGAAAACAATTTCCCGTTTCAGGCAGTCTGATTCGAGAAGACCCATTCCGCTATAGAGAATATCTCCACCATCGCGTCTATCGGGACCACATAAAAAATATTGTCTTTCTAGGTGGGCCTTCAACCGGTAAAACTACTATCACACGGAAGATGGCCGAGGAATATAACACGGTCTGGGTGCCTGAATATGGAAGGGAATACTGGGTAAAGTATCAAGTTAGCAGAAAGCTCACTCTCGAGCAGCTTGTGGAGATAGCGACGGGTCACATTGAAAGAGAGGACCGGCTGATAATTCGGGCAAACAAGTATCTATTCACCGACACGAATGCCCTTACCACTTCTTTATTTTCGATTTATTACTGGGATAAAGTACATCCAGATCTTATGAAAATCGCCGATGAAGCCCGCCAGAGATATGACGTTACATTTCTCTGTGATAAAGACATACCTTTTGAGGATACATGGGACAGGTCCGGCGAAGTTCAGCGTGACGTTTTTCAGAAAATTACGATCGATGATTTAAATGACAGGGATATTCAATATACTACGATAAAAGGGACCGTTACTGAAAGGATGGATCAAATCAAAAAGATACTGAACGCGTGAAAAGTAACCCGTACCAGAAGGCGAGGCGGCGCATATCAGAGTTGAGCTTTTTCCCGTTGCCCACGAGAGGGAATATCAAGATGAAGAAAAGGTATATCATCGCAACAATTATATTGGCGGTTTTGGCAACTTTAGTTTTTATCCTGCCTTTATTGCTTTTACGATTTGATGATAATGACGACGGCGTCACTGACCTGGTGATTTATACCGATGGCTTTTCCATAATAAAGCGAATGGATTTTGATGGCGACGGGATTTTCGACTACAAGGAATATAATTATCTGACTGGCGGCCAAATAAAATATTTCCTTGTTCTGAATGAGAAATTTAACAACCTTACTATTACCCAGCACTATGTGGACGGCCAAGTCTGTAGTATCAAATCTGGACAGAGATGCCCAAAAAGAAAAGTGAAATTGAGAAAAACTACATGGGAACTTGATTCGGAAATAATTTTCGGAACGGGACGTTGGTAATCGAGCGCCTTGAAATCATCAGGGGCCGGCTGGTCGCTTTCGAACCTGGCCTCCATGCCGCGGCTGAACCTCTTTACTTATCGGGATTTGACGGAATGGCTGCACAATCCCTTCGGCGTGGAGCCGATCGTGCCCAAACCCGAGCAACTATATCTTCCCATCAGCGGTCTTGGACAGCCCCGGCGGGAAAAAAAGGGATAACCTCAACCTGGAAACCCATAGTCTGACCATCCAAACCCCCGTTTTATAATGGGGCAAAGGCAAGGTCCGTCCTATTTTGGACAGCAGTGATTTGAAAAGTTGGTTTTCGCAGCTAATGAAACCTAGATTTTCTTAGCCTGCGGCTTCGCCGCCCACGCATGAATGCGATGGGCGAACCTGACGTGACCCGTTTGGCGACCCTCGAAATACGCGGCCTATTGGGAAGACAAATCTTCACGCCTCGCCTCCCCGTTCCCCTTCCTTCAGCCTCCCGATTGCCTCTTTCCCTAGAGGGTAGTATTTTCTGATAGGGGATCCTGGCCGGGAGGTGGCGGGATTTCCCGGGAGCGAGCCAGGTGACGATAAAAGGAGTCATAAAAAAACTGCCCGGGTTCTGGGTGGCCAGGTTGGCGAGGGACCAGCTCAGGCTGAGGTATGGGGAGCCGAGGCGAAAGCTTCGCGTGACGGCCGGGCCACCGCCCATCCTCATGCTCGAGTCGTCATCCTTTTGCAACCTGCGCTGCGAGAAGTGCGCCCATAAAACCAGCCCCAGGAAAAGAGGCAACATGGACACGGCCCTGGCCCTCGAGCTCATCGGGCAGGCGGGAGAGATGGGCATTAAGCGCGTGTGCCTTTCCATGCTGGGTGAGCCGCTCATGCATCCCGACCTGGACAAGATGGCGGCGCGGGCGGCCGAGCTGGGCCTCAAGCCCTACCTCGTGACCAACGCCCAGCTTCTGACTCCCGAGCTGGGATCGAGGCTGATCGAGTCGGGCCTGGACCAGATGGTGGTATCGGTTGACGGATGGGACGGCCCTTCTTACGAGTCCCGCCAGGCGGGGGCGAGGATGGACCGGCTGATGGAGAACCTCGAGGCTTTCAAGGCGGCCCGGGGCGAGGCGAAAAGGCCGCTCCTGGCCTCGGTCACCGTCCTGGACGCGGGGTCCCGCGCCCGGCTGGACGAGGTCCGGGGACTTCTCGCGCCGGTATTCGACGACCTGCGGCTGATGCCGCTCACGGATTTCGGGACTCCGGGGGGTGAGGTCGATCCGAGGCTCCTGCCGGGAGTGAAGTCCTGGAAACGGGCCGCCTGCGGCAACCCCTTCAGCGTGCTCAGCGTGGGGTGGGACGGCCGGGTCACGGCCTGCTGCAACGACCATCACTTCCTGCTCGAGTACGGCGACGCGACCAGGCGGCCACTGGCGGATATCTGGATGGACGACCGGATAAAAGAGATTCGGAGAAAACATCTGGAGGGAAACCTGGCCGGCGTTCCCCTTTGTGAGAAGTGCACTTACGACTGGGCCAACTCGGTGGCTTTTTATTTGCTGCGCCGCCGCTTCAAAGGAGAGCGCGATTAAAAGGACGCCCCGATTAATGGGACGCCCGACAAAACCCGGTCTGGGAAAACCCGGCCTTGCCCATGGCGGCGGCCCGGTGATAGAATAGCCAGGTTTTTCGAGTGCAAAGGCGATATCGATAGATGTTAGTAACCATTCTTGGATGCGGCACCTCGACGGGAGTGCCGGTGGTCGGGTGTCCATGCGACGTGTGCTCGAGCGGTGACCCGAGGAATTTCAGGACCAGGTCGTCCATCGTCGTGAGCAAGGCGGGAGCCAACGTCTTGGTGGACACGGCCCCGGACCTCCGTATGCAGGCCCTTCAAACGGGGTTGGTCAAGATCGACGCGGTCCTTTACACCCACGATCACGCGGACCACATCTTCGGCATGGACGAGCTAAGGACGTTTAACTTCATCATGGGAAGGGCCATCCCCGTGTACGGGAACGAAAGGGTGATCAGCCGGATCAAGACGGTGTTCAATTACGTTTGGGACCCGGGCGCGCCCAAGGGTGGAGGGTTGCCCATGATCCAGCCCCACGTGCTGGACGGCCCCCTCGAGCTGGGCGGCATGAAGGTCACGCCGCTTCCGCTTCTCCACGGCGAGCAGATCATTCTCGGGTTCAAGTTCGACGACAAGGCGGCCTATTTGACCGACTGCAGCGCCGTGCCGGACGAGACCATCGAGGCCGCGCGGGGCCTTCCCCTCGTGATCATCGACGCCCTGCGCTACCGGCCCCACACGACGCACTTCAGCGTGGACGGGGCCATGGAGGCCCTCGAGCGCATGAAGCCGAGGCGGGCGCTCCTTACCCACCTCAGCCACAGCCTGGACTATGACCGGCTCCGCTCCGAGCTGCCCGACTGGTGCGAGCCGGCCTATGACGGGCTTACCGTCGAGCTGGAGGATTGAGATGATTGTCGGGTCGCCCAAGGAAATAAAAGTCGAGGAATACCGGGTGGGCCTCGTGCCCTCCGGGGCCAGGTCGCTTGTAAGGGCGGGCCACGAGGTGGTCGTCGAGTCGGGGGCCGGCCTGGGCGCGGGCTACAGCGACGACGACTACATCCAAGCGGGGGCGGAGGTCCTGCCCAAGGCCTCGCAGGTCTGGGAGCGGGCCGAGATGATAGTGAAGGTCAAGGAGCCTCAGCCGGCGGAGTACGATTTGCTCGCCCGGGGCAAGACCCTCCTTTGCTACCTGCACCTGGCGGCCGAGCCCGAGCTGGCCAGGGCCCTGATCGATAAAAAGGTCATGGCCATCGCCCTCGAGACCATACAGACCGACGACGGGCTTTTGCCCTGCCTCATGCCCATGAGCGAGATAGCCGGGCGCATGTCGGTCCAGGTGGGGGCCAGATACCTTATGCGGGACCACGGCGGACCCGGCATACTGCTGGGCGGCGTGCCGGGCGTTCCTCCCTGCGAGGTGCTCGTGCTGGGGGGAGGGACGGCCGGGACCAACGCGGCTCGGCTGGCCTCGGGCATGGGCGCCCACGTCCGTATCATGGACCTTAACCTGGGCAGGCTCGTGTACCTGGACGAGGTGTTCGGGGGAAGGATCACCACGGTCATGAGCGACGAGCACAATATCGAGCGCTACGTTCCCGAGGCCGACCTGCTGATCGGGGCGGTCCTGGTCCCGGGCGACCGGGCGCCGGTGCTGGTAACCAACTCCCTCGTCGAGAAGATGAGGCCCGGGTCGGTGATCGTGGACATAGCCGTCGACCAGGGAGGGTGCGTCGAGACCATCAAGCCCACCACCCACGTGGACCCCGTCTACCGCGTCCACGGCGTGACCCATTACGGCGTGGCCAACATGCCGGGGGCCGTGCCCAGGACCAGCACCCACGCCCTGGCCAACGCCACCTTGCCCTACGCCATCAAGATAGCTAACCTAGGCGTAAGGCGGGCCCTGCGCGACGTCGCGCCCCTCAGGAAGGGACTCAACGTGGGCTCGCCCCCCGGCGATGACGAAAGCGCGCTCACCTGCGAGGCGGCGGCCAGGTACCTGGGACTTCCCTATTTGCCCGCCGAGGAATGCGTGACGGAAAGTTAAGGAGAGTCTTTTTTGATGGAGGCGAAGGTCAGGAAAAGAAGGGTCCTGGTGGTCGAGCCGGACGACGACTTCAACTCGATGCTGGTCGATTTTCTCGAGGCCCAGCGCTTCGACGTGAAAACGGCCCATACCGGAGACGACGGGTTCGAGGCCTTCAAGGACTTCGCGCCGGACATCATCCTTTTGTCCCGCGAGTTGCCCATGGAAGACGGCGCCATTGGGCCGGACGGACTGCGCCTTCTCAAGTCCATCAAGCAAAACGGAGACTCGAGGGCTCCCGTGATCCTCATGTCCGAGTCAGCCACCGAGCGCGACTTTGACCGCTATAGAAAGCTCAAGTTCACGGCCGACGACTACATCAAGAAGCCCTTCGAGGACACCGAGGTATTAAGAAGGATCGAGAACTTCGTGGGCTTCGACCTGTCCGAGGGGGTGGACCATTTAAAGACCAACATCAAGGGCATCATCGGCGGTGAGGACCTGGGGGTGGGCGCTTCCTCGGCCACCCGCCTCGAGGTGAGCAAGCTCCTCGAGCAGGTGGGCAAGGAACTCGAGCGCCAGGAGGACGAATTCAGCGACGAGGAGGCCGAGGTCCAACGAGAGGCGATCGAGGAGGAGATCGAGGAGGAATCGGACGCCCCCGCTTCACTGGAGGACGAAAACGAGGAACTAAGGGCCGAGATACGGGAACTGAAAAGGAAAATGGAGGCCCTGCAAAAGAAACTGGTCAGCGAGAGAAAAAGGTCGCGCGACATCAAGCGGGAATGGAAATCGCGTCTGACCGAGATCGAGTCCGAGCTCTCCGAGTCCGAGGAAAGGGAGGAACGGATACGGGACGAGGTCGAGTCCATGCGCGAGAAGTTCGCGGACATGGAACTCGATCACACCATGGAACTCGAGCGGTCCAACGCCGAGCGGCGGCGCCTGCAAGAGGAACTCGAGGCCATCCGCCTAAAGGACGAGAAAAGAGACAAGTCCGAGGCCAAGCTTCTCAAGAACCTGAAAAAGGTGACCCAGGCCCTCGATAAGATAGTCGCCGGCGTCGAGGAAAAATCATCCTCCCCCCTCAAAAAGGACCCCGAGGAAGACGAAAGCCCCGAGGATGATTGAAAAGGTCAGGCGAACAAAATAATATCGACGCGGTCTTTAGGTTTGGCGCCGGAAAAAACGAGACTCTTTATTGACTTCGATTTATCTCAACGAGATGGGGCAACCCCGGGCCCGGATAGCTTTGCTATCTGGGCGCCGAAGGCGTGAGAAAGGGGGCGACGATACGCCGGGCGCGTACATATCAATCCAACGGCTTGCGCCGCGCGGATAGGCGAGCTATCCGCGCCACCCCGCGACGCCAAAACCCGGATGGCCCGGATAGCTCGCTATCTGGGCGCCGAAGGCGCGGGAAAGCAGCGAGCAATTTTCTTACGATCGTTAAATTACGCGTCTTGGTTTTGCATGCCCAAGCCGGCATGACCCGTCTTTTTCATTATCCAATTTACCTCCTGTTTTTAGTTACTTATATCGTTATCCCCCTTATGGTCTTTTTTACCGTCCGTTTGTTTTCTTGACACCCGTGAGGGAACGTGCAAGAATTTGACGTCGATTAAGGGCAAGGAAACGATTCGGCAAACTTTTATTCCAACCAATAATTTACCAAGGAGGTAGTATCATGGGATTGCTTGACGGCAAGGTTGTGGCCATAACCGGCGCTGGGGCCGGAATCGGCAGGGAGCACGCTATTCTGGCGGCCAAGGAAGGGGCCCGCGTGGTGGTAAACGACCTGGGCGGGACCAGGGACGGGGCCGGCGCCAACGCCAAGGTGGCCGACCAGGTGGTGGAGGAAATCAAGGCGGCCGGCGGCGACGCCGTGGGCCATTACCAGGACATCTCCGAGCCCGACGGCGCGGCGGCCCTGATCAAGGCGGGCATCGACAAATGGGGACAGTTCGACGCCCTCATCAACAACGCCGGCATCCTTCGCGACCGCATGAGCTTCAACATGAGCGACGACGAGTGGGACCTGGTTATCAAGGTCCACCTCCGCGGACACTTCATGTGCGCCCGCGCCGCCTGCCAGTACTTCAGGAAAGCGGGCAAGGAAGGCAAGCTCCCCAACGGCGGGGCCATCGTCAACACCTCGTCAACCTCCGGGCTTCTCGGGAACGCCGGACAGGCCAACTACGGCGCGGCCAAGCTCGGCATCGTGGGCATGGTCAACACCCTGGCCCTCGAGTACGCCAAGTATAACGTGCGCATCAACTCGATCGCCCCCATGGCCCTGACCAGGATGACCGAGGACCTGCCCATGGCGGACCTGATGAAATCCATGACCCCCGCCCACATCTCCCCCCTCGTCATCTTCCTTTGCTCCGACGCGGCGGCCGGAATCAACGGCCAGGTCTTCGGCGTGTTCGGGAAGGTCGTCCAGGTGTGGCGCCTGCCCCGGCCGGTAAACTACTGGCAGTGCGATGGGGAAATCTGGGACCCCAATGACCTGGCCAAGCACGCCGAAGAGATGAAAGACATTATCGGCAAGGTCAACGCCCCCTACATGCCCGGAATGCCCGGACCCAAGTTCGAGGGATAATCACGCCATTCTCATCCAAGCGGGGCGGCCCCAAAGCCGCTCCGCTTTTTCGCGCCTGGCCGCCAAATATCGGGCCTCGATAAAAATCCATATACTTCCCCTCCCCTCCTCATGACAACGGTTGTCTCGCTGGGTGGCCCATCTATAAGCAAGCCTGCGAGTCGCGCCGGGACCTTATCGCGGCGGGCATGATCGAGGACATGTGGGTCAACGCCCTCTTGATGGACGCCTTTTTCCCGCGCGGAGTTCCCATGCTGCTCCGGCTCTACGACCCGAGACGCTTCCCTCAGGCGCTCATGCTGCCGCCCGTCCTGCTCGACGAGTACCACTTCTGGATGAGAAAAATGACGCCTATCAAGAGGAATTCCGGAAACCAGTATCCCCGCAGGAAAACCGAAAAATACCGCGGCGAACTGAGAAGAAAAATCTCGGCCTATCACCGCCGCATCCAGGTCGGACTGATAGTACAGGGACTGGTTCAGTGCATGGCGACGATCCACCCGAGCATGGCCTGGGCGGAATTCGAGTCCTGGATCAGGACCATCAGACCGGGAATACCTCCATCCGAACAAGTCACCGCGATCGCCATGAGAAACGCGCTCCCGGAATTTATTGCGGATTCGCCGATATCGCTTACCTTCGTGAAATTCCTGCGCCAAAGAATAGACACTTCAAGAGCGGAGGCATCACGTATGTTTGCCGTCAATGAATGAGTTGACGAGGAAAGGGAGAAACGGTACTCTTAAGTTCTAAAGTTCAGTGATCATTAACCTGCCGAGCCTCTTGCAAAATTCCCGCTTTGGAGTGCGGCGGCTCGACGCCGCTTTTCTTCCGCGCGGCTTGACGCGAGGCAAGCCGGCGTATTATAAGGCCTTGTCAAGCCAAGGCCATCGAAAGCGGTCTCAAGCGACCGCGCTCCAAAGCGGTTATGCCGCAAAGAAAAGGACTTTTGCACGAAGCTCTGCCGACAATAGTATTTATTGTCAATATCTTGCCCGGCTTAAAAGGCCGGTTTTTTCAAAAGCCCGCTTATCTCGGCGTAGGGCATTTCGATCTCGATGAAGCCGTCGGCATAGGACGCCACCTCGTAGGGGTTGTACACGAAGAGCAGGGAATCGGCGCGCACGGCAAAGCTGTCGGAAAGGTGGAACCTGTCGTTATCGAACCAGTAGCCCGCCTCGGCCAGGTCTTCCGCCGGGGCCAGCCCTCGCATCTGCCGGAACTTCCTCTCCCCGACGGCGGTAATGGCCGCCATTTTGTCCGGACCGGCCAATAGATCGTAAAGCGTAATCTGCCTCCCGTCGGCCAGGAAGAAATTCATATAGACGATCCTCGAGTTGGGATGGACCCCTCCCGAGTACTCGTAATAATTGAAGCTGAGGCAGACAATGCCGCCGGAGTTTCTTTCAACCTTCACCGTGGTCTGGTTCTCCCAGGGCATATTCGAAAAGGGGTCCTCATTCCCAAACTTCCGATACTCGGAAATGAAAAGGTCCATGCCCTGATCGATCGATCCCACCACGTTGTCTCCCCGTTGCATGCTGGTCCTGATCGCCGAGTCGACCGCGCCGTTCAGCGCCGCGACGGCCGCCGGGCTTCCCGCCGCGGTGAAGCGAGGATATACCACCCCGATCCGAGTGCAGTTGGGAGGGGCCGCCCCGCAGCTCGGATCGACCTTCTCCCTGTTCACGATCTCGAAGGCGGCCGACTCGGCCCCCGACCTCGCGGGGGGCGCCGCCTGGGCCGAGGGCAAAGGCGCGGGAGCGGGAGCGGGTCTTTTATTGTTGCCTCTTATGCAGCCGGCCGCCAAAGTGGCGGTCATTAAAATAACCAGTAACGTTCTTGTCGGCATTTCCATGTCCTCCTGATAAAGCGCGGCTAGCGCTCGGGAGCCGCCGTCCGTTCGATCGGCATATCCGAGTCGGCCCTGGCCCGATACCGGGCGAGGGACGCCTTGTATTGAGACAATATCTTTTGGTCGTCCTTTTCCTTCAATAAGGCTATCGCCTGCTCCTGCCACTTTACGGCCTCGAGCCACTCGCCGTTCTCGCCGTGGGCCGCCGCCAGAGTATTGAGGTAAGCGTGGTCCTCATATTTGGTCAAGCCGCAGGCGGCCGAGGCGTACTCGACGGCCTTCTTGCCGTCCCTGCATCCAGGCCAGTCGCAGGCGGCCAGGTTCCAGGCCATCTCATTCAAGGCCTCGGGGTTGAGGGGATCGAGTTCCCGGGCCGTCTCATAATCCGCGACGGCCTCCTTGACCCTTCCCAGCCGCTGGTAGGCCGAGGCCCGGGCCAGGTAGGCCTTATCGTAGCCGGGGTCTATCTCGAGGGACTCGGAGTAATCCCTTATTGCCCCCTCCACGTCGCCCATATCGACGCGGAGGTTACCACGGATACGGAGCGAATACTTGCTTTCCCGGTCGGCCTTCACGGCCCGGTCATAGTCGGCCATGGCCTTTTCCCGATTACCGAGGGTCTCGTATATGCGCCCCCTGTTAACTATGATAGTGGCAAAATCCGGCTCGATCTCGATGGCCTTGTCATAATCCTCGAGCGCCTTCTCCAGCTCGCCCCTGTCGCGATGGACCAGGGCCCGGTTGTTGTAGGCGTAGTAGCCCTTGGGATCGAGCTCGATGGCGTGAGTGTAATCCTCGACCGCCTTGTCCAGCTCTCCCTTGGCCCGGTAGGCGTTGCCCCGGTTGTTGAAGGGGTAGGAAAAATCCGGGTCAACGGCGATGGCCCGGTCGTAATCGGCTATGGCCTCATCGAGCATGCCCTTGTTCCTATACGCGTTTCCACGGTAGTTGTAGGCCTGGGCGAACTCTGGATTCAGGGCGATGGCCCTTCCATAATCCTCGATGGCCTTGTCGTATTCCCGAAGCTTGGCGAAGAACTGGGCCCGCTCGTAATAGCCGCGGGCGTGCTCGGGATATTTCTCGATAAACTGGTTGAGTTTCCTTTCCGCCCTGATTTCGTCGCTTTTTCTCAGAAGCTCCGCGTCGGCCACCACGTAAAGAAGCTCGTTTTCCATGGACTTCTTTTTCTCGGCCCCCACCCGGTAATAGGAAACTCCCGCCACGGCCGTCACCGTAAGGGCCGCCAGAGCCAACGTAATCCAGTGCCAGTTGCGTCGGGCGAAGCGTCCGAGCAGGGCCGCGAAGTTATACTCGTAGGCGGAAACCAGTCCTCCCGACATGAAGCGGGACACGTCGGCCGCCACCTCGCCCGCGTTGGCGTACCTCTTGGCGGGATCCTTTTCGAGGCACTTCTCGGCGATGGCCGCCAGCTCGGGCGGGCATTTTTTTTCCTTCTCCTTGACGGGAACGACCGGGTCGGCGATGACCTTTCCCATCACCTCGTAGGCGGTGAAGCCCGAGAAGGGGGGACCGCCGGCAAGTATCTCGTAAAGGATGGCGCCCAGACTCCAAACGTCGCTTCTTTCGTCGACTTCCTCGATCCGCCCTTCCGCCTGCTCGGGACTCATGTAGGCGGGAGTGCCCAGCGGCCGGCCCGATATAGTCTGCCCCGCCCCCGCTTTCCTTATAAGATCGAGTCCCTCCTCGATGGCCCCGGCCCTCTCGTCCTCGGTCCCCTTAACCTTGGCCAGGCCCCAATCGAGCACCACCGTCTCGCCGAACTCTCCCACCATAACGTTGGCCGGTTTCAAGTCCCGGTGAATGACGCCCTTGGCGTGGGCGTAGGCCATGGCCTGGCAAACGTCGAGGAAATGACTCATCACCTCGAGGCGTCCGGCTATGCCGGCGGCCTCGCTTTTTTGAGCGATGCGGTCGCGCAGGGTCTCGCCCCGAACCAGCTTCATGCTGTAGTAAAGGGTCCCGTCCGTTCTTTTGGCGATCTCGTAAACGGGCACCACGCTCGGGTGCTCGAGTTGGCCCGTGATCCGGGCCTCGCGCAGAAAGCGGGCCGCCGCCTCGGCCGCGGCTCGGGAAGGAGTGTGGCCGCCGGTCGAGCCGCCGCCCCGCTCGGTAAGAAGCCGCTTGACCGCCACCTCCCGGCCTATGTGCTCGTCAAAGGCGAGCATGACCACGCCGATGCCGCCCTTGCCCTGCTCTCCCTTGATGGTGTAGCGGCCGGGGTGCTCGAGGGTCACGCGCTCCGAGTCGTCCAGTCTCCGGCCCGCGCTGAAACGGGAGGCCTGATCGTCACCCTGGCCGCCAAAGGAAAGAAGGCCCGCCTCGCCCTCCCCTTCCGGCCCGGAGGATATCTTTTCATCCCCCGACTCGTCCGTCAGGGAGGCGTCTTCCACATTTTCGCCCGCCGTGTAGCCCGGCGGCATCTCGATCTCGATCCCGCCACCGAAGGACTCGAGGGTGGCCGAAACGTCAACCTCCTTGTCCTCCAGCTTGGCCTCGATGAGGCGCTCCAAGAGTTTCTTGTTCTCGCGTTTGAGGACACCCATCTCGACCAGAACGTCGCCCAGGTCCTTGCCCTCCTCGGAGACCCAAACGGAGGCGGCCCGGGCGAAGTCGAGGGGCTCGATAAACTGAAGCTGTACCGCCGTCACGCCGAAAAGAAGGTTACGGTCGCTTGGTCTCTCGCGCGTTTTCTTGTTCTCGTCCATGGTTCGAGACGTCCCGGATAAAGATTGTAACACGGCCAGGGGGCGGCGGGTAGGGACGGGCCTGGATCACCAAACCTTCTTAGGCGCCCTGAGAGCGGCGCTGGCGGCGATAAAAATTATTCCCGTGCCCGTGGGATGTCCTATCAGCTTCGGATGCAGGAATATGCCGGCCGCCGCGATGGTACCTATGCCCAATATAAAAAGAGCCAGGCTGAGAGGGTCGGCTATCAAATGGTGGACTTGCTTGCGAAAGCGGCTGATGGCGTACAGGCCGGCCAGGGCGGCCAATCCTCCAGCCGCGGCCAGGACGTGACGAAACCAAAGCGCGGGATCGAGTCCGATGCCCAGAACCAGCGCGTTGACTCCGGCCAGGCTCGCCAGGAGTCCCGCCAAGAAGACGATCCAGGGAGGGCGTTCCATGCCAACCGATTTTACCCGCGCCGGCGCCGGTTGGCAAAATCCTTTCGCGCGCAACTCTTTCGAAGCCGCGTCGGGATTACCTTATCACCCGTATCAGCCTGGCCCCGCCCGGCGGGATATCGGCCAGGGTCTTGAACCTTTCCGGCCAAAGGGACATGGTCTTTTCCAGCCCCGGCTCCGAAATACCAGTGATTATATACCCGGCGCCGCCGTCCTCGATCCTTTTCCATTGCTCGTCGGGGCCGCCGTCCACGAGCATAACCGAAGGACGATCCGCATAGAAGGCGGTTAACATGGGCTTGCGGCTCATGATTATCGAGCCCTCGGGCGTGAGCTTTCCGGCGACCTTGTTGATGATCACGTAATCGCGCAGGGCGGTCACGGTCTTTCGGTCGATCCCGCTGAAGCGTAGATCGTACTTGCCCCAGTCGATGACGGGCCTGTCCCAGTCCCCGTAGCCGTTGACGTAAACGACCTGGCCCCCTCCCGGCGGGTCAGGCATGTAGGTCAGGCGGTCCTTGACAAAGCCGTAAAGGCCATAAGCGTGAAAAACCAAAACAAGTATTAAAAGACCCGGCAAGACGAAACGGGATAAGGGCGCGGGTCCACCCTCCTCTTGACTGGAAAATTTCTCGAGCGTCCATTTCGCCGCCGCGAAAAGATAGTACAGGGACATGGGCAGAAGAGGCAAAGTGAAGCGGATATCCGAAAAAGGCCAGAGCATGACAATTATTATGGAGACAAGATAAAACCCCTCCATTACGCGCCGTCCTCTCCCGTACTCGATCACGACGCCGAGGATTGCGGCCGCGAACAAAACCAGCCCGGCCGCCTGGCCGGCCCGGCCAGGGCCCAGCAAGAACCAGGCGGGCGCGAAGGCGTAAAGCCCGGCTTGCGAGGGCACGGTCAGGGCGTTGTTCTCGATCCTCCTCAGGAAGTCGCCCGCTCCGGCCGACGCGGCCGAGCTTCGATCGTCCTCATAAAATAGCTCGGACCCGTAAACCAGCGGCCGGCCTCCCACAACCTGGTTCCGCGTCAGCCATGCCCCCATCACCAGGACGAAGACCATCAGGACCAGGGCCCAGGCGGGAAAGGTTTTTGCTCCCACCTGGAGTCTCGTCCTGGCCTGGAACAGGCCGATCACGACCGAGACGCAAAGGGCCAGTCCGGCGGTCCTGGTCATCAGGGCGGCCGAAACCAGCACGGCGAGCGCAAGAAGGCGGGGACCGCTAAGGGAGTCGCCCTCCCCTTCCGCGGCGGCAAGGACCGCGAAAAAGCCAAGGGCCATGTATAGGGTCTCGGAGAGAAGGTGCCCGCTCTGAAGATATAAAAGGGGCATGGTGCCCGTAGCCAGGCCGAAGACCAGACCGACGGCCCTGGACCTTTGCCTTCCGGCCGCGACAAGACCAATGGCCAGGGAGGCCAGGGCGCTGAACAGGGCGACTAACCCGTGCATAAGCGGAAAAGGATCGTCGCTCAGCCAGTGGCAGGGGGCAAGGACCGCGGGGAAAAGAAATGGATACTTGACGTGGGGAGGAGCGCCCGGCTCGTAGATGGTTTTATAACCCATTCCCTCGGCGATGCTTTTGGAGAGGAAATAGTAAACCGCGTTGTCGCCTCCCAGGTTCCCGCCCAACTCGGACGATACGTTGGTCAGGTGGAGGGAAAAGACAAACGCGAAGAGCGCGAGCCAGGCGAGCGGGCCGTACCAGGCCAATATCTTGGACCCGGACTCGACCTCCTTTTTGCCTTCCGGCTTACCCATCGATATCCATCCGCCTCATGTCTTTTCCCGCGGCGTCCAGGCCCCTTACCGGGCGCCTCCAAGCCGGGACGACCAGTCGAACCCCGGCGCGAAGCGCTCGATAAAGGACTTTGCCGTACCGGCTTTTAGCGACTCCTTTACGCTCTCCGATACGCCAAGGTCCTCGAGGTCCCGGTAGATTTCACTCAGGCCGCCCATGCCCGCCGGATGGTCGGAACCGAACATTACGCGCTCGTGATATTTTTCCAGGCCCTCCAACAACTCCTCGATCACTCGTTGACATCCGGGCGTGTTTTTCAGCCAGTCCTGGAAGGGAGGTCTTACGCAGGAAAGGACGTTGGTGGCGTCAAGATAAAGATAAGGGTATTCATCCAGCATACGGAAGGCCCAGGCCAAATCGGGAAAGGCCATGTGCACGAAGATCACGGGAAGGCGGGGAAACCTGCCGAGGAGGCCCTCCAGTTCCTTGGTCGGCATCTTCATGGCGTAAAACGCCTCGAAGCCGGTATGAAAGAATACGGGTTTTCCCTCTTCCTCGACGGCCTCGTAAAAGGGAAGCATCCGCTCGTCCCAGGGATCGAACTTCTGCACGAAGGGATGGAACTTGAAACCGAGAAAGCCCGAGTCCAAGTAGGCGCGGGCCACCTTGGCCTTGTCCTGCGTGTCCTGGTGGAGACTGGCGAAGGGAATGGCGCCCGGCGTCTTTTTGCAAAAATCCAGGTTCCACTCGTTAAGGCCCTCGGTCTCCTCGACCTTAAGAGGATAGGCGAAGTTGAAGAAATGAGTCACGCCCTCCGCCTGAAGGTCCGAAAGGATATCCCGGGCCGACACGTCCACTGAAACGGGATGAGCCGGGAAACCTCTTTTGATCCATCGCATCAGTCCGCCCAGCCTGGCCTCAGGCAGGACGTGAACGTGGGAATCGATTCTAATTCCGTTTACTTCTTGCATAATATTACTTCCCGCTTGCAAAATTCGAACTAGCCGATAAGACGGAGAAAATTACCCCGAGTTATTTTTTCCCTATCCCTTCCCGAAAGGGCCAGGGCATCCAGGTTCTTGATCAGGGTCGAGTAATCGAAGGCGTCGTTATGGGTATGGAAATACGGCCCGTCGCTTCCGAAGAGGCACTTATCCGGTCCTATCCTTCTCACCGCCATTTTTACCACCCTGGCGCTGACGTAATGGGTGCTTGCCAGGTCGACGTTTACGTTTTCCTTTTCCCTGGCCACCTCCCAGATATCTCTTTGGTAGGGTATTCCGGCGTGGGCGAACACGATCTTCAGGCGTGGAAAATCCTTTATCAGGCTCATGAAGTCGCCGTTCGCTCCCTCTCCGAGGTGGATTATCATGGGCATGCCTTTTTCCGAGCAGAGGGCCGCCGCGTCGGCCAACATCGAGGTCGGATAATTATGCCAGAAGGGATGGACCTTGACCCCGATGATCCCCTCCTTTTCCATGCACCTCTCGATCTCGGAAACCGGGTCGACCGGTCCCGCCGGGTTGACGAATATCCAGCCGAAAAACCTGTCCGGACGAGCGGCTACGGCCTCCAATACCTCGTCGTTGCGCGGCTGGACCTTAACCTCGTAGAGCTTGCCGCCCGCGTCCACTCTCCCGTCTTTTTTAACCCAGCTCGAGTAAAGCGCCCGCGCTCCCTTTTGCAGGTACTTGTTGCCGTCGGTAATGGCCCTCAAAAAAAGCGGGGCCCCGATCCTGGCCAGAGCGGTGTCCTCCAGCGGCGGGTTGAGGGAGGCCATCAGCGCGATCTTCTTGACGCCGAACCGGTCCATGCTCGCGACCAGAGCGTCAAGGCCAATAATCGATTCATGCAGATGAAAATGGCAATCGATCATACGTGGTTTCCTCCCTGCTCTCAAATGTTACCCCCGGGATGGGGTCATGACAAACCGCCGGCCGATAAAAATGAGCTATTACGGGCTCGGGACCGGCGTAAGGCCCTTTTTCGGATCGGTACTTCGCGCGAGGGGTCGGTCCCGGTTTGATTTATCCGTTCCGATTGATTATATTACAAAATTAGTTAAGTTCCTCATTTAACGTCTTATTATGAGCCCGAAAGTACTAATTATTGAGGACCAGATATCCTTGGCTCAAGCCATCGCCAAGCTACTTGCGCGTTACAAGATCGAGGCGACCGTGAGCGGCGACGGCATAGAAGGGCTCAAGGCATATACTACCCGACCGTACGATTTATTGATCGTTGACCTCCACCTTCCCAAGCTCAGCGGCGTGGAGGTCATACGTAAAGTCCGATCCACCGCCCATGGCAAGGACCTGCCCATCATTATCATGACCGGCGTCTATAAAAGTCAGGATTACGCGGACAAGGCCAAGGAGCTTTTCGGAATTAGACATTACCTTATCAAACCCTTCTCCCAGGAGGCGTTCTTGCAAGCCATTAAGGAATCTCTAAGACCCGAAGCCGGCCCCGGTCCGGAAAAGAAAAGCCCCGGCGGCCCCGAACCCGTCCGTCCTTCCACCACCGAGCGCCCGCCCGCTCGGCTCAAGTCCAAGGAGACCGTCGGCCCGGAACCGCCGCGGACCCAGGCCGGCGCCAACGGCCATCGCCCGGTGGCGGAGATAAAACCCCGGCAGGCGCTGATGGGAAACCTGAAGGACGCGCCCATGGACCGCCTTCTAATGGACTTCAAGGCCAACCGCTCGACGGGAACTCTTTTCGTCAAGCGAGAGGAGGAGGAAAGGACCATACTGTTCGTTGAAGGCTCCCCCATTGGTCTCGCCACCACGAAATCCGAGTGCTCCTATGGCAACCACCTGTTCTGCAAGGGCAAGATCAGCCTTATGGAATACCAGGTCTATCAGGGGCGGCGGAAAAACGGGACCGACTCCGACGAGCTGTTCATCAAGATGGGGGCCCTCGCCCCCGAGGAGCATGGAGCCCTTTGGCGGCAATACCTTCAAGAGTCTCTGATAAGCATGTTCGGATGGGAAAGGGCCGAGTTCACCTTCCAGCTCTGGCCCTGCCTGGAGGGCGCGCCCTGTCCCTCGGTGATCAACCTTGCCCACGTTATTCACCAGGGCTTCATCAGGCACTCGACTCCTCAGAGGACCGCGTCGCTACGGGAAAAGGCGGGCGATCGTTTCCTCGGCCTTACTCCCAGTTTTTACGATTACCAGATGCACATCCAGATCAACCCGGAGGAAAGTCTATTCCTCGACATGATGGACGGATCGAGACGGCTCGAGGAACTTCTTCCCGAGGACCCGGAAAAGGCGGAAAAAATGCTTCGCTCCTTTGGGGCCTTCTCCGCTTTGGGCATGGTGTCCTTTCACGCGGCCCCGGAGTTAAAGGAGCTTGAGGCTCCCTTCCCGGTGCGGGAACGTCCCACCGTCGAGGTTAAGGTAACGGTCGAGGAGAAGGAGTACGAGGCTGAAGAGGCCCCCGAGGGGTCCGCCGAGGTCGAGGAGGAGACGGAGGAAGAAGCCGTTGCCCTGGGAGGCGAGGTGGGCTTTGACGACCTTCTGGGCGACCTCGAGGACGACCTGGGCGACGTGGTCGAGAGCATGCAGCCCGCGCCCCAGGCCGACGCCGCGAGAGGGGCCGAGGAGGAGCAGGGCAAAAAGGACGAGGAACTTATCGATTTCCTAAAGACCCTGGGCGACAAGGACTACTATGAAATATTCGGCATGTCGCAAGGAAATTTCGACTTCAGCAAACTCAAGGATGAGTACTTCCGACTAACCAAGAAGTTTTCGCCGGAGCGCTTCATTACCAGCTCGGGCGACGTTTTGGAAAAGGCCGAAAACGTTCTTTCCCGCCTGGCCACGGGTTATAACACGCTTTCCAACGTGGTGAGCAAGGAAAAGTACGACGAGATGCTGGCGCAGAAAATCCGGGTCAGCGGCGGCCCGGGCTCCCGGGACAAGGACCACGACAAGATGCAGGCCGAGGTCGCCTTCCAGTCGGGCATGGCTTTCATTGCCATGAGCGACTGGGACGGGGCCGAGAAGTCCATGGCCGAGGCCATGAGTCTGGCGCCCGACAACCCGGACATCATCGCTCAGTACGCGTACACTATATATAACAGGAACAAAAAGTCCAAGGCGATCCAGAACCGGGCCAGGGAGCTTCTGGCCCAGGCCCTCAAGATAAAGCCCAAATGCGCTCCCGCTTTCGCCTATCGCGGGGCCATGCTCTTTGAGGAGGAAAAGGTCGCACTGGCGGAGGCCGACTTTAAGAAGGCCCTTTCCATCAATCCCCGCTACAAGTTCGCCCTCAAGGGCCTCAAAAAGATCGAGGCCGCCAGGCAGGACGAGAAAAAGGGCTTCTTCGGCAGGTTCATGAAATAAGCGCCTTTTCCATTATTGCTCGCTTTCCCATTCCTTGATAGTTTCTTCCATCTTCTTCCTGTTGGGTATGTTCGGGTTCAGTTCTATCGCCTTCTTGAAATGGCGGACGGCTTCCTTCTTTCTGCCCGCGCTCGCCAGCGCGGCCGCGTACTTGACGTGGACGATAGGATAATCATCTCCGTATTTTAGCGCGACCTCGAAGGCTTTCAGGGCCTCGGGGACCTTGCCCTGATCGAAGAGGCATACTCCCAACTCGACGTAAAACTCGGGATTGCTGGGCCAGACCTCGATGGCCTTGACAAGAAATTCTTCCTCTTTGGCCGGGTTGCCTTGTCTTCTCTCTATCCTGGAGACAAGCTCGAGGCAACGGTAGTTTCGAGGATGGATTGCAAGAGATTTGTCCGCCCACTCCCGCGCCGTCTTGAGGTCGCCCTTGTCAAAATATATCCCTGCCAGTATAAACGGGGCGAAGCTGTCCTCCGGGTTGTAAGCCGCGGCTTTTTCCAGAAGCTCGATAACTTCATCGCTTGGTCCCTCTTTTTTCCTTTTTTGAGCCGCAAGGTTGATCATCATATTGCATAGCCGTATTGACGCCCGCGGCGCCGGATAATGTCCGCCGAGGCTTTCCACGAATGACGCCAGTTCCATTACGTCGGACTCGCGCTCCTCGGCGTTGCCGCCGACCTCCTGCCTCATTTTGACGTATTTATTGCGTCCCTCCGATAACTTGGCAAGTTTTTCCCTTATCCTTCTTCCCTCATCCCCTTCCGGCAAATCCACGAGTATTACCGAGGCGTCCTGGCCCTTGGACAAGAAATTTTCCGCTATGTCAGTGAGTCTTTTCGTATCCCGGTCGAACGCGACGCCGGGCATGGTAAACTCGAACTGTCTTCTGTCGTCCACCTGCAAGGGTCCGTCGCCCACCAGTTCCATGATCCTTTCCTCGTTCATTACGAACCGGGCGAGCAGATTGTCCGGATTCACGTCGGCCCGGGCAAGGTCTTGCCTTATCTTCTCATTCTCGAACTTTGCCGCCAGAGATTGACAGGAAACTTTCAAGGGCTCATTGGAGCCGAACAGCAGATAGTCGCTCATCGGCGTGGACTCCCAAAGGGTGACGCTGGGAAAGACCGAGCAAAAAGTCCTGAGGGCCATGGCCAGGGTCCTCTCGTCCATGTTGTACACGTCAATCCACGCCAGCGCGACTCCGCCGGGATTGAGGCTGTTTTTCATGATTTCATAGAACTCGCGGGTAAACATTATCCCCTGACCCGCCTGCCAGGGATTGGAAGGCTCGCTTATGATAACGTCGTACTTGTCCTCTCCCAGGGCCAGATGATTTCTTCCGTCGTTAATAATGATTCTCAGTCTGGGGTCCTCGTAATCGAGGCCGCTGGCGTCCTTGAAGAACCTGCTGGCCTCGAGCACCGCGGGTGAAAGCTCGAGGGCGTCCAGCCTATCGAGGTCGTATTTGAGGGCGCTTCCCGAGGTCACGCCGCTGGCTAGACCCAGCACCATGACCTTCTTGGGGTCCTTGTGCAAAATGAGAGGAACATGGGCGAGTAGTATCTGGGTGGTCATGTCCAGGCTGGTGGTGGCGTCGGTCTTTCCATTTATCTTGAGCACCAGGTCCTCGTCTATCCTCTGAGACAGAACGGACACCGTGGTTTCGGCGTCCTCCCTGAAATAACGCAGGATATAATTGCGCTCCATTATTTGCCTGAGGTTATGGGCCGGACCCTGGTGGGAAAGATACACCGCTCCATATATATAGGGGCCGCTGTTTATCACCAAAGGGTCGGGGGGAGGCATTGCCAGTATCATGACGATACCGCCACCCGCCAGGGTGGAGGATACAATCGTGGCCGCCCTCCTCGGCAGTTCCGAACCAAGGGTCCATAAAACGCCTATAAGCAGACTCGCCGCCGTGGCGAAAAGAACGGTGGGCCTGACGCCGAAGAAGTGAAGAAGCACGAAACCGGCCAGAAAGGCCCCGATGATCGATCCCACCGAGTTGGAGGCGTACACCCATCCCATGGGCTCGCCCGCTCCGGACCTCTCGCGGGCGACTACCCGGGCGATCAAGGGAAGAAGCATGCCCATCATTAATGTGGGAACGATAAGCAGGCCGAAGGTTACTCCGAAACGCAATAAGGTCATGGCCCGGCTGGCGGACCCGTATTCGGCCACCCAATAGTTCATCTTGACATTGACCACCTCGAAAAGAGGGATCACCGCTATGGCGGAAAGGCCTATTACGAACTCCATCACCCCGGCCCAGAGAAGCGGCTTTTTTATCGAGTCCACCCATTTCGAGATAAGCGCGCCTCCAAAACCAAGGCCGCCTATGTAAGCCACCAGGATAATACTGAAACTATAGGTGCTACCCCCGAATATCATGGTGAAAGAACGAGTCCAGGCGATCTGGTAGATCAGGGCCGCCATGCCCGAAAGACAATATCCGAAAAGAACGAGCAAGGCGGTATTCGTCCATTTCGCCTCCTCCCCCTCGGGAGTTTTCACGTCCGTCCCGCCGCCTTTGGCTTTGAAACGGCCGCGCATGGCGAATACCAGGGCAAAGATCAATATATTGATCGCCGCCGCCAATATAATGGTCCGCCAGTTGCCCAGGGCGGGAAGGATGACGAACCCGGCCAGGCCGGCGCCCACCATGGCCCCGATGGTGTTCAGAGCATAAAGACGTCCGGCCGCCAGCCCGAACCTTTCCCTCTCGAGGAGCGTGGCCTTGAGCAACACGGGCAAAGTCGCGCCCATGCAAAGGGTGGGTGGAAAAAGTATGGCCGCGCTGACCATGAACCTCGTCATGTTGAAAATAAAAGGACTGTCCCATAAATTAACGTAGGAATAGGAGAGGATCGGCTTGGCCCAATCCACGAACAAAGGAACAAGGAGAGCGAAAGCTCCTATCAAGCCCTCCAGGACGCCATAGATCAAAATGGGGTCCTTCTTGCTCCGGTCAACCAGCCGGCCCCCGATAACGCTGCCGAGAGCCAGGCCGCCCATGAAGCTCACCACCACCGCCGTCACCGCGTGGGTCGTGCCCCCGAAGACCAGCACGAACTCACGGCTCCACACGACCTCGTAAACCAGGCCGCAGGCGCCGGATAAAAAGAAGAAAACGAAAATCAGATAATACATGTCGCCAACGGTTTCCTTTCATGGCCGGGCGATTGCCCGCAAAGGATTATAAGGCCAAGCTCCCGGCAATCTCGATGGAAGACGCTTTGATTATACAACGCGCCCCGTATATTATAGCGAGCGCCGATATAATGATTTTAACCCGATGATTGAGCGTGTCAATCCGTGGGAAAGGTCTGGGCATGAAGAACAATGCTTTCGGAATAGGAATTATTGGAACGGGACTGATCGGGACCATGCACGCCGTCTCCCTGCAGAAGGCCGTCAAGGCCATCGGCAAACCGGTCAGGCTCGTGGCCGCGGCGGACAAGGACGCTAAAAGGGCCGAAAGGTTCGCGTCCGCCTTTGGCTTCGAGCGAGCCTCGACCGACTATAGGGAGATCGCGGACAATCCCGAAATCCAGGCGGCGTACGTTTGCACCTGGACCAGCGAGCATAAGGAAGCGGTGATGGCCCTCGTGGAGAAGGGCAAAAGCGTCTTTTGCGAAAAGCCCCTCGCTTTCACCGCCGGGGAAGCTCGGGCGATGTACAAGGCGGCCGTCGAGTCGGGGGTAACGCACCAGGTGGGCCTGGTGCTCCGCCGGGCCCCCGTTTGGAGCGCTCTCCGCGAGAAGATACTGGCCGGCGGCCGCGGTTTCCCCATCGCCGTCATTTTTCGGGACGACCAGTGCTTTCCCATCAAGGGCTCACACCCCGGCGAGTGGAGAAAGGACCCGGCCAAGGCGGGCGCTGGCTGTCTTATCGAGCACTCGATCCACGATCTCGACCTTTTAGAGTGGATATTCGGTCCCATCCTGGAAGTGCGGGCCGAGACGGTCGAGCGTTTCGGCCACGCTGGAATCGAGGACCTGGCCAAGGTGGACCTGTACTTCGAGTCGGGCATGAGGGGGAGTTTGATATCCATCTGGCACGACGTATTAAACCGTCACTCGAACCGGAGGATGGAGGTTTTTTACGAAAAAGAATACCTGGCGGTCGAGTCCGAGTTCACCGGCCCCATCGCGCTGATGGCCGGGGAGGGACCGGCCAGGGTACTCAAAGAGGACGAGGTGAACCGCATTTTTTGGGGTTCCCAAAATATATCCGACGAGCGCGAGCGTGAATTGACCCTTCATTTCGGGGCCCTCGAGGACTACCAGTTCCTCAAAAGCGCCATGGAGGGAAATCCCGCCGACCCTGACTTCAGCGTGGCCGTGAGGGCCCACGAACTGGTCGACGCCTGCTATCGGTCGGCCCCTGGGGGACGCAAGATCAAAGTAAAGGCGCGGTAGAATCGTCTTAATGGTAGAGCTTCATGCAAAAGTCCCTTTCTTGACGGCATAGCCGCTTTGGATTGTGGTCGCTTGAGAGCGCTTTCGATGGCTTTGGCTTGACAAGGCCTAAGATTACAACGGCTAGCCTCGCGTCAAGCCGCTCGGAAGAAAAGCGGCGTCGAGCCGCCGCACTCCAAAGCGGGACTTTTGCAAGAGGCTCGGTTGAATAATTTTTAGTGAGGACTTTCGTTCCGGGACCTGTCCGGCGATACGATGTTGAACATTATATTATCATGGTGGTAATATAATACTCGCGACTCGGGAGTAAAATTTTAAGTACGGGGTTTCTCGTTGAATCGTTTGAGTTGAAAAAGACGATCGACCTTTTAAACGACCAATCGCGTTAGGAGTCTTACTTGATACGCTGTATAAACCATCCTCAGTTGCACGCCAAGTACCATTGCGGCAAATGCGAGATAGGGCTTTGCGAGCACTGCGTGACGCCGAAGGCCTTTGGCGCCTCCAAGCTTTACATGTGCCCCAAGTGCAACGAGCCCACGGCCGACCTGACGCCTTACATTGGCGTCCAACCCTTCTGGTGGGGGGTGGGAGACATTTTGCTCCGTCCCTTCCGGGAAGGAAATTGGGTCACCTTCATCGGGTGGGGCATCTTCGCCATACTGACCCTGGCGGTGGCCGACTTCGCCATGAGCATGGGGGGCCTTTTCGCCATCATCGCCGCCGGCTTCTGTTACGCCCTTTATTACAGCGTGCTCATCTCTTATTTCTGGCGCATCATCGCCCGGAACGAGGACGGCAGATTGGAAATCCCCGACTTCGAGTACGAGGGCATGAGCGCTTCCCTTATCTGGCCGGTCGTGCAGTTCGTGGTATCTTTCGTCTCGGCGTATCTTCCCATCGTGGTTTTCGCCGTCTTCATGCTGACCAGTTTCGGTTTCATCTTCGAGGATATTGCCGGGTCGCCGGTGTTCGTGGCCTTCATCATCGTCTGCGTCGTTTTCGGGATCGTCGGCACCATGTTGATCCCGATGATCACGCTTTTAATCGGGGTTTTCCGGCGCATACCCATGGCTTTCAATTATCCTTTCATAGTAAGGCAGATATTCAAGATACCCGTGGAATACGGCATCCTTTTAATTTTCGTCTTCGCCTTCATCATCGCCTACTCCATCGTCAAGGGCGTTTTTTTCGTCGCTCTGACTCCCTTAAGCTATACGTTCAGCAAAAGCATCGGCCTTGCCTTTATAAAAAATATCATCCAATACCCCATCGAGGGAGCGCTTCAACTCTACATTTTCATGATCATTGGACAGCTTCTGGGATACATGGCCTACCAGGCCAGGTTTAAGCTCAAGTGGTGGCCGGAAAACCAGTCCGAGCCGGTCTTTATGGTGCAGGGCAGGCCGGCCGATCTAAGCTACGAGCCCGCGCCGGTAATGACCTCGGCCATGCGGGCCGCCATGGTGGGGGGAGCGGCCGCCGCCGGCGCGTCCATCCCGCCGGGCTCGGCCTCCATTGCGCCTCCCATGGCCTCGGCGCCTCCCCGGTCTCCAGCGGCCACCGGGGCTCCAGCGGCCGCCCCGGTTCCCCAGCCGGCGGGACCGTCCTTTACCGACTCCGGCGCGGAGATGGAGATGGCCAAGCAGATAGCCGAGGGCATGCAGGTGCTGGCCCAGGGTAACGCCGACGAGGCCGCTTTCCACTTCCGCCAGGTCCTTGACCGGGACCCCACCCACCTTGGCGCCCTGCGGGGAATGGTCATGGTCTCGACCAAGGTAAGGAACGAGACCAACGCCTTCAAGTATGGCCGGCTGATGGGGGCGGAACTGTCCAGGAGAAGGGACTTCGAGGCGCTTTACGAGCAGTATATCGAGATAAGCAAAAGCTTTCCCGATTTCTCCTACGAGACGCGCGACCAGATGCTCGTGTCCAGGTGGCTGGTGCAGGAGCAAAAATTCATGGAGGCGGCCAAGCTCCTGCGCGAGGTGGGGGTCAACAACCCTCATGATCCGGACGCGCCCAAGGCCCTCTACCAGTGCGGCGAAATCCTTTGGAAAAAATGCGGCAAACCCGAAAACGGGGCCAAGATGTTCGAGTACATCCTGAAGAAATATCCGCACGTCAGCTTCGCCGATAAAATCAAGGAGGCCATGGGCCAGATTAAGGCGGAGTCTCAGTAGCTGCGGCGGGCGCTCGGCCATCCCGCCCGAGCGCGACCAAGGCAAGGAGGACTTTATTATGGCGGTTGAACGAGTTACCAGGATCGTTGCCACGTCCCCCGACAACTTCGAGGGGGCCATCCAGGAGGGACTTAACAGGGCCAACAAGACCCTCAGGAACCTGCGCCGTATCGACGTGGTCCAGCACGCGGTGAGGCTCCAAAAGGGCAAGATCGCCGAATACGAGGTCACTCTCGACATCACCTTCGTGATAGACTGAATCCACTACCCAGATCGATGAACGAGGAATTAAAGCCCGGATCGGATATAGAGGCTCGCGGGCAAGGCGTCGCCGATAACGCTTGTCCGCCGTCCGGCGCGGTCTTCAACCAAGCCAAGATCGCGAATTTTTCACCGCCTCCTTATCCGCATCCCCCCCCTTACAAGGCCCGGCCCCGAGGCCCGTGGGGATTTTGGGTGACCATGGGCTGGATGATCCTGGCCCTCGCCCTCTCCATGCTCGCTGGCTTTGTCTCCATCATCTTTTACGCCGCCTGGGCCAACGTTAGCGGCGACGCTCCCCTTAAGGACCTCGGCTTTCAAAATCTGGCCTATGAAGGAGACTTCCTCTGGATATCCACCGCCATTAACGGCCATCTTTGGATTTGCCTCATGGTCTTCGCCGTCTTTACCCGCGCCTGTCTAAGCGGCTTTCCGGCGAGCGAATACATGGCCTTGAAAAAGCCGGCCAGGCTGGACGTCCTTCTCGGCGTTATGGCCCTGGGCGCCTATTACGTCGGCTCGGAAAAACTCATCGACTATTTCAACGTGCCCGAGCCGGCCTGGATGCTGGGCGTTTATAGGTCGGCGGACTGCGTGCCCTGCCTCCTTTTCGCGGTCGTCGTCATCGCGCCGCTGGTTGAGGAATCCTTTTTCCGCGGCTTCGTATATAAAGGGGTCGAGAATCGGCTGGGGCCTTTTTGGGCCGTCGCCTTCACGGCCGTGCCCTGGACGCTGATCCACCTGGGCCAGTACGAGCCCGCTTATATCGTCTCCATACTCTGCCTGGGGGTCCTCTTTGGCCTCGCCCGCTGGAAGTCGGGCTCGATTTTCCTTCCCCTCGCCCTTCACGCGATAAACAACTCCATCGCCAGCTTTCAGATGATTCTCTTTTATTAGGCCCCGCGTTAAATTGATTCAAGAATCAAGGCGCGTAAAAAAGGCGCCCCGAGGAGCGCCTTGGTGAACGGACTTCGCCGTATTATTCTTCTTTCTTTTTCTTCTTGGCTTTTTTCTTGGGCTCATCGTCGGAGACCAGCTCGATGATGGCCATTTCGGCCGAGTCTCCGCGCCGGGGCCCGAGCTTGACCACGCGGGTGTATCCGCCCGGCCTTTCCTGGTAACGGGGCGCGATCTCGTCGAAGAGCTTATGGACCACGTCCTTTTCGTACATCACGGCCAGCGCCTGCCGCCTGGAGTGTAGATCGCCCTTTTTGCCGAGGGTGATCATCTTGTCGGCCAGACTTCTGAGTTCCTTGGCCCTTGGCAGGGTGGTCTCTATTCTTCCATGTTTTATAAGCGCCGTTACCATATTGCGAAACATCGCCTGCCTGTGGGCGGTTTCCCGGGCAAAGCGCCTTGTTTTAATAGCGTGCCGCATGGCTTATCCCCCTTTAATAAGGTTCTTGTCGTACCGGGGATCGGGGAAATTATCAACCTTCATTCCCAGTTGAAGCCCCATCATACTCAGTACTTCTTTTATTTCGTTCAAGGACTTCCTTCCGAAGTTCTTGGTTTTCAACATCTCGGCCTCGGTCTTTTGCACCAGCTCGCCGATGATCCTTATGTTCGCGTTCTTAAGGCAGTTGGCCGCCCTGACGCTGAGCTCGAGCTCGTCCACGCTACGATAGAGGTTGGGGTCCATATCGTGCAGTTCCTCGATCTCCTCCTCCACCGTCTCGACGTCCACCTTGTCGTCGAAGTTGACGAAAATCCCGAGTTGGTCCTTTAAAATTTTGGCGGCGTAGCCCACCGAGTCGGCCGGCATGACCGCCCCGTTGGTCCAGACCTCGAGGATCAGCTTGTCATAGTCGGTGATCTGGCCCACCCTGGCGTTGGTCACGCGGTAATTGACCTTGCGCACGGGCGAGAAAATCGAGTCGATGGGAATGGCCCCGACCGGCAGTTCCTCGTCCTTGTTCCTCTCCGCGGGAACGTATCCCTTGCCCATCTTGACCCACATCTCCATGCGTAGGGTCGCGTTCTCGTCCAGGGTGGCGACGTGCGCCTCGGGATTTAGTATCCTCACGCTGGGGTCGGCCTGGATGTCCCCGGCCCTTACTATGGCCGGGCCCTTGGCGTCGAGAGTGATCGACCTCTTGGCGTCCCCGGAGTAATTGAGGAGGACCTCCTTGAGGTTGAGGATGATCTCGGTCACGTCCTCGGAGACCCCGGGCACGGTGGAGAACTCGTGAAGCACTCCTTCCATCTTCACGGCCACGATGGCCGCCCCCTGGAGAGAGGACAGGAGCACCCTGCGAAGAGCGTTGCCGAGAGTGATGCCGAAGCCGCGCTCGAGGGGTTCCGCCGTGAACTTGCCGTATACTCCAGTAGCCGAGTCGGCCTCGAGTTCAAGTTGTTTCGGCTTTATCAGGTTCCGCCAGTTACGGTGCATTATTTATCCCTCCCTAGGATGGAACAAACCGGCCCTCGAGGCCGATTACTTGGAGTAAAGCTCGACGATCAAGTTCTCGTTGATCGGCATGGTTATGTCCTCGCGAGCCGGATACTCCTTGAGCGTGCCCTTGAAGTTCTCGACGTCAAGATCGAGCCACCTGGACACGCCGCCCCGTTTCTGAACGTTCTCCAGGGCGGACTGGAAAGCCTTGCTCTTCCTGCTCTTCTCTTTTACCTCGATCACGTCCCCCTCGGATACCAGATACGACGGTATATTGACCTTCTTGCCGTTCACCAGGAAATGCCCGTGACGAACGAGTTGGCGGGCCTCGTTCCTGCTGCCGGCGAAGCCCAGGCGATAAACCACGTTGTCAAGACGCCTCTCGAGAAGGACCAGAAGGTTATAGCCCGTCACGCCCTTCATAAGGTCGGCCTTGGCGAAGTAGTTGCGGAACTGGGACTCGAGAAGTCCGTAAATCCTCTTGACTTTCTGCTTCTCTCGAAGCTGCATCCCATAGTCGGAATGCTTTATCCTTCTGTCGCCGTGCTGTCCCGGCGGTTTGGCTCTCCTGTCCACGGAGCACTTGTCCGAATAACACCTCTCGCCCTTCAGATAGAGCTTGAGACCTTCCCTCCTGCAAAAACGGCAAACGGCTTCACGATACCGGGCCACGTATGCACCTCCTTAATAAAAGCGGGATAATCCCGTTAAACCCTGCGCCTTTTCGGCGGACGGCAGCCATTGTGGGGAATGGGAGTCACGTCCTTGATCAAGGTCACCTTGAGACCCGTGGACTGGAGGGCCCGGAGGGCCGACTCGCGTCCCGAACCCGGTCCCTTGACCAGGACGTCCACGCTCTTCATGCCGTGCTCCTGGGCGCGGCGGGCGGCCTCCTGGGCGGCCTGCTGGGCGGCGAAGGGCGTGCTTTTCCTCGAGCCCTTGAACCCCACCATGCCGGCGCTCAGGCAGGACACGGTGTTCCCGGTCCGGTCGGTGATGGTAATAATCGTGTTGTTGAAGGAACTCTGAATATGGACCACGCCGTGCTCGATATTCTTCTTGACCTTCTTTTTTCCGCGTTCTTTCTTCCTGGGCATATTTTCTCCCCGTTCCTAATGGAACCGAACCTTATTTCTTGGTGGCCTTCTTCTTGCCGGCTATGGCCTTTCTCGGCCCCTTCCTGGTCCTGGCGTTGGTGTGGGTATTCTGTCCCCTCACCGGCAGTCCCCGCCGATGCCTCAGGCCCCGGTAGCAGCCCATGTCCATGAGCCGCTTGATGTTCATGCTGACTTCCTTGCGCAGCTCTCCCTCGACCTTGTACTTCGAGTCGATTATCTGACGGATGGCCGCGACCTGGTTCTCGTCCAGGTCGTTGCTCCGGGTGGCCGGCTCCAGGCCGGCCTCCTCGACTATCGAAAGCGCCGTGGTCTTGCCAATGCCGTAGATATAGGTCAAGGATACGACGATGGGCTTGTTGGGCAAATCAACGCCGGCGATTCTAGCCATGTTTCCTCCTCATGCTCACTTGGATCAACCCTGCCGCTGCTTGTGGCGGGGGTTCTTGCAGATAACGCGCACGACGCCGCGGCGTTTGACTATCTTGCAATCTTTGCAGCGCTTTTTCACTGAAGCTTGCACCTTCATTTCCGATTCCTTTCAATGCGCCCGGGGGCGCCGCGTTATGCCTTACGAAAGTCCGGGAGAATTCATCTCCTGAACGTTATCCTTCCACGCGTGGGATCGTACGCGTTGATCTCGACCGTGACCTTGTCGCCCGGCACTATCTTGATATAGTGCATCCGCATCTTGCCGGATATGTTCGCCAAAAGCTTGTGCCCGTTGGGAAGCTCGACCCTGAACATCGCGTTTGGCAGGGCTTCTTTTACCTCGCCCTCTATTACGACCACGTCGTCCCTATCCTTCGCCATGCAAACCCCTTTTGCAGGATTGATAAATCACCGCCTCCCGCGGCGTTGGCCAGCGACCGTTACCAGTCGCTCAAAACGTCCGGACCATGGTCCGTCACGGCCACCGACCTCTCGAAGTGCGCCGAGGGCCTGCCGTCAGCCGTGACCGCGGTCCAACCGTCCTCCAGTACCTTCACGTCGGGAACGCCGGCGTTTATCATCGGCTCGATGGCCAGGACCATTCCCTCCACCAGTTTATTGTTCGGTCTCGGGCGGCCGCAGTTGGGGACCTGGGGCTCCTCGTGCATCTTGCGCCCGATGCCGTGGCCAACGAACTGGTATACCACCGAGAAACCGTTGGCCTCCGCGTGACCCTGCACCGCCTCCGCTATATCGGAGAGGTGGTTGCCGGGGACCATTTTTAAAACGGCCCGCTCCAGGCATTCCCGGGTCACCTCGATCAGCTTTTTCTTTTCCTCGCCCACCTCGCCGATGGCGAAGGTCATGGCCGCGTCGCCCACGTAGCCGCCGCGAACGGCCCCGAAGTCGACGCTGAGGACGTCTCCGTCCTTTAAGACCCGTTCCTCACTGGGGATGCCGTGGACCACCTCCTCGTTGATGGAGGCGCAAAGCACCGCCGGGTATCCCCTGTAACCCAGGAAAGCCGACTCGGCCTTCCTTTTCTCGAGTATCCTTCTGGCGCGCCCGTCAAGTTCCATGGTGCTTACGCCCGGCCTGGCGAAAGCCTTGATGTCCTCGAGCACCTCCACCACCACCCGGTTGGCCTCGCGGAGGACCTCGATTTCCTTCCTGGTCTTGAGGACTACGCCCAAACCGTCAATCTTCCAGGGCCTTCATGATGGCGTCGGTGATGCCGTTGATATCGCCCACGCCGGGAATGTCCTTGACGATGCCCTTTTTGCCGTAATAGTCCTTAAGGGGGGACGTCTGATCGTGATACACGCCAAGGCGGTTCCTGATGGTCGCCTCGTTGTCGTCGTCCCGCTGGTAAAGCTCGCCGCCGCACTTGTCGCAGACGCCGTCTTTTTTCGGCTTCTGGAACTCGAGGTGATACATGGCGCCGCATCCCTTGCAGGTGCGCCTTCCGCCCAGTCTCTTGACCACCTCGTCGTCGGGCACCTCGATGCTGACGACCTTGTCGATCTTCTTGGACATGCCCTCGAGGGTCTTGTCCAGTGCCTCGGCCTGGGGCACGGTGCGGGGGAACCCGTCAAGGATAAAGCCCTTGGCGCAATCGGACTCGGCCAGCCTCTCCTTGACCATGCCGATGACCACCTCGTCGGGAACGAGCTTGCCCGCGTCCATGAATTCCTTGGCCTTCTTGCCAAGCTCGGTGCCGTTCTTTACCGCCGCGCGCAGCAGGTCGCCCGTGGATATCTGCGGAATGCCGTACTTCTCTATAAGCCTTTTAGCCTGGGTCCCTTTGCCGCAACCTGGCGGTCCGAGCAATATCAAGTTCACTTCATCCCTCCTTGATCGAAATACTGATCCGACGCGATATTGTTAAAGGGCTACCTGCCCCTTCTTCCCTTCATCTTGGGTCCCTTGGGTCCCAGGAACCCGTCGTAGTGGCGGGTGATCATGTGGGCCTCGATCTGGGAGGCCGTGTCCATGGCCACGCCCACCACGATGAGAAGGCCCGTTCCGCCGAAGTAGAACGGTATTCCCACCCATCCCATCAGCACGGCGGGAAGCACGCAAACGGCCACCATATAGAGCGCGCCCCCGACGGTGATCCTGGTCAGGATGCGGTCGATAAAGTCGGCCGTGTTCTGTCCCGGCCTCACGCCGGGTATGTATCCGCCGTGTTTCTTCAGATTGTCGGCCATATCGACCGGGTTGATCTGAACGGCGGTGTAAAAGAACGTAAAGAAGATAATAAGTATAGCATAAACGGTGTTATATTGCCAGGACACCGGGCTCATGGACGAGGAGAACCACTGGGCCCAGTTGGAGTCGGACTCTCCGAAAATGCCCGCGATGCTGGCGGGAAAGGTCAGCATGCTCGAGGCGAAGATGGGGGGAATGACTCCCGCCGGGTTCACCTTGAGGGGAAGGTGGGTCTTGACGCCGCGATACATCTTGCGGCCCACGGTCCGGGCCGGGTACTGGACCTGAATCTTCCGCTGGGCCCTCTCGACGTAGACGATGGCCCCTATTACGACCACCATGCCTATCCCCACCAGAAGCAACGTAATGATATCGAGCTCTCCCGTCCGGTACTGGGAAAGGGTCTGGTAAATGCCCACGGGCACTCGGGCCACGATACCGGCGAAAATGATAAGGGAAATGCCGTTACTGATGCCCCGCTCGGTAATCTGCTCGCCCAGCCACATGAGAAGGGCCGTGCCGGCGGTCAGGGTTATGATGGTCATAACCACGAACCTGATTCCCGGGTCGGGCACGACCGGCATCTGTCCGGCGCTCCATCCCCGAAGCATGCCGATGATGGCCACGCTCTGGATGGCCGAGAGCACGATGGTCAAGTACCTGGTGTATTGGGTGATTTTCTTCCTGCCTACCTCGCCTTCCTTTTGCAGGCGCTCGAGATAGGGAAAAACCACGGCCAGAAGCTGCAGGATAATGGAAGCGGTAATATAGGGCATGATCCCGAGGGCGAACACGCTCATATTGAGGAACCCGCCGCCGGTAAAGGTGTTTAACATGCTGAAAAGTCCCGCAGACTGGGACTGCTCGAACATGGCTTTGAGGGCGGCCGAGTTGATGCCCGGGATCGGAATATGCACTCCGAGCCTGCAGACGGCCAGTATGGCCACCGTGAAAAGCAGGCGGCGCTGCAGCTCGGGAATCTTGCCTATATTTGTCCAGCCCGACATGGGTTATATTACCTCTACCTTGCCCCCCGCCGCCTCGATTTTCGCCTTGGCCTTCTCGCTGAAGGCGTGGGCCTTGACGGTCAGGGCTTGTTTAAGTTCGCCGTTTCCAAGGATTTTCACCATGTCTTTGCCCTTCATGAGCCCGGCTGATTTCATCTGCTCGATTCCCACCTCGCTGCCCGCGGGGAAGGCGTTCAACGCCTCGACGTTAATCTCGGCGCGCTCGATCCTGTGGATATTGTTGAAACCCCTTTTGGGAAGACGGCGGGCCAGAGGCATCTGTCCGCCCTCGAAGGCCCGGTGGGTCTTTCCCTTTCCGGCCCTCGCGTTCTGTCCCTTGTGTCCCGCTCCGCAGGTTTTTCCCCATCCGGACGACTCGCCTCTGCCCACGCGCTTCGCTTTCCGGTTCTTTCCCTTGGGAGGAGTGAGGTTTGAAAGGTCGGTCGCCATTTTATTCCTCCACTTCCACCATGTGGATGACTTTTTTTACCATGCCGCGAATCTCGCGGGTATTGGGCCTTTCAACCGTCTGGTTCATCCGGTTTAGTCCGAGTCCCTTCAGCACGGCCTTGTGCTCCTTGGGCCGGTTGATGGGGCTTCTTTTAAGCGTAATTTTTATAGTCGGGTTGGCCATATTGTCACCTTCATGTCCCGTCTTTGCCTTACAGTTCGTCGGGCGATTTTCCTCGCCTGGCGGCCACCGCCTCCCTGGTCTGCAGTTTGAGCAGGGCGTCGAAAGCGGCCTTGACCACGTTCTGGGGGTTGTTGGTCCCGATGGCCTTGGTCAAAAGGTTGGTAATCCCGGCCGCCTCGACCACGGCCCTGACCGGTCCGCCGGCGATGACGCCGGTACCGGGGGACGCGGGCCGCATGAGCACGCGGGCCGCTCCGCATCGTCCGATCTGCTCGTGGGGGATGGTCCCCCCCTCGACGAGCCCGACCTGGACCATGGAGCCGCGGGCCTTCTCGACGCCCTTCCTGATCGCCTCGGGCACCTCGTTGGCTTTTCCCTTGGCCACTCCGACCCTTCCCTTTCCGTCTCCAACCACCACCAGGGCCGAAAAGGAGAACCTTTTGCCTCCCTTTACGACTTTCGCCACCCTGCCGATATGGACGACCTTATCCCTTAATTCGACTTCCTGTTCACCGTACTCGATCGCCACGGTAATCCTCCCGTTTCGGGTTAAAAATTCAGCCCGGCTTCCCTGGCAGCGTCGGCCAGGGCCTTTAGCCTGCCGTGATATAAAAAGCCGTTGCGGTCGAACACGACTTTTTCAACTCCGGCCGCCTTGGCCTTCTCGGCTATCATCTTGCCGACGGCCTTGGCCGCTTCCTTGTCGTTGGTGCTTTTGAGCTGCCCTTTCAGGTCCTTGGACAAGGTGCTGGCCGCGGCCAGGGTTTTGCCTTCCTCGTCGTTTATGACCTGAACGTAAATATGACGCTGGCTCCTGAAAACGCAGAGCCGGGGACGCTCCTGGCTACCCCTGACCTTGCGCCGGACCCGACCTTGCCGAATGATTCTTTTTTCATTCCTGGACTGTGCCATGACCCTCTCCACTAATTAAACGCGTCACGAGCCGGGGGCGCCGCCGCCCACGCCGGACTTGCCGGCTTTCCTGCGAACGTATTCGCCCTGATACCTGACGCCCTTGCCCTTGTAAGGCTCGGGGGGACGCCAGTTCCTGATCTTGGCGGCCAGGTCTCCCACTTGCTGCTTGTCCACGCCGCTAACGACGATGGTGTCCTTTTCCATGGTCACGTCCAACCCCTCGGGGATGGGGACCTCCTTGGGGAAGGCGTAGCCCACGCTCAATTTCAGGACCTTACCCTGGACCTCGGCCTTGTAGCCCACGCCGATTATATCCAGCTTCTTGACGTAGCCCTCGGTGACGCCGACCACGGCGTTGCCGACCAGAGACCGGTAAAGTCCCTGGAACATCCTGGACTGGCGCGAGTCGTCGGGCCTTGAAACCCTTACTACTTCCCCCTCTATCTCGATGGAGCAGGGAGGATTTACCTCAACCGTCAGCTCGCCCTTGGGCCCCTTCACCTTGAAGAGGGGGGCCCGCCACGAGACCTCGGCCCCCTTGGGCACGGTTATCGGTACTTTACCCACTCTTGACATGACCTTATCTCCTGACCTTCGCGTTCCTTACCAGATCGAGCAGAGTATCTCGCCGCCCACTCGCCGCTCCCTTGCCTTCTTGTCGGTCATGACGCCCTTGGAGGTCGAGATAATCGATACTCCAAGTCCGTTCTTGACCTCGGGCAGGTCGTCAACCTTGGCGAAGACCCTGCGCCCGGGCTTGGATTCCCTCTTGATCTTCATGATGATGGGGTTTCCGTCCGGGTCGTATTTAAGGAACACCTTGAGCACGCCCTGCTTGCCGTCCTGGGCGAGCTTGAAATTTTTTATATAACCCTCGGCCTTGAGTATCCGCGCGATTTCCAGCTTAAGCTTGCTCGCGGGAACGTCGACCGACTCGTGCCTGGCCGAGAGACCGTTTCTGATCCGGGTCAACATGTCCGCTATGGGATCGGTCATCATTTTCCATACTCCCCCTTACCAACTCGATTTGACCATGCCGGGTATCTTGCCCTCGAGCGTGAGCTTCCTCAGGCAGATTCTGCACATGTCGAAACGCCGGTAATAAGCCCGGGGACGCCCGCAGATCGGGCACCGGTTATAATCCCTGACCTTGAACTTCTTGGGCCTCTTCGCCTTGGCCATAAGCGATTTCTTCGCCACTTTTAGACTCCTCCGTTAGTTGGCGCGGAAGGGCATGCCCAGTCGCTTGAGAAGGCTTCTGGCCTCCTCGTCGTTCTGCGCGGTTGTGCAGATGGTTACGTTAAGTCCCTGGATGCGCTCAACCTTGTCGTAATTGATCTCGGGGAAAATGATCTGTTCCTTGATTCCCAGCGAGTAGTTTCCCCTTCCGTCGAAAGCCCGGGGGCTCACTCCTCCGAAGTCCCTCACCTGGGGCAGGGCGATGCTCACGAGCCGGTCGAGGAACTCGTACATCCGGGCCCCCCGGAGCGTCACCATGACGCCGATGGGCATGCCCTTTCTCAGCTTGAAGGTGGCGATGGATTTTCTCGCCTTGGTCACCACCGGCTTCTGGCCCACGATCTGGGTCAACTCGGCGACGGCCCCGTCAATAAGCTTGACGTTCTGGACCGCCTGCCCGAGGCCGAGGTTGACGGTAACCTTGGTAAGGCGGGGGACCTGCATGACGTTCTTGTAGGAAAACTCCTCCATCATCGCCTTGACGATTTCCTCGTTGTATATTTTCTTGAGCCTGGTCATTTTGGCCTTCCCTTAATCGATATGTTCTTCGCACTTCCCGCAAACGCGAACGCGGGAGCCGCTGTCGAGCTTCTTGAACCGGGGCCTGGTGGTCTTGTTGCACTTGGGGCAAACCAGGGCCAGGTTGTCAAGCCGGATGGGCGTTTCCCTCTCGATGCGCCCGCCCTGGGGGGCCATGGGGTGTCCGGGACGAAGGTGCCGGGTCTGGAAATTGATTTTTTCCACCAGGGCCTTTTCCTTCTTGTGGTCGACCTTGATGACCTTGCCCTTCTTGCCCCGCTCTCTTCCCGAGAGCACCGTGACCTGATCGCCTTTTCTTATCTTGTAAGCCATTTTTTCACCTGTATCGGGGCCTAAAGGACCTCGGGGGCGAGCGAGACTATCTTCATGAAACGCTTGGCCCGAAGTTCCCTGGCCACCGGACCGAACACGCGGTTTCCGATGGGCTCGAGCTGGTTGTTAAGGAGCACGGCCCCGTTGTCGTCGAAGCGCACGTAAGTCCCGTCGGGACGGCCGATTTCCTTGGACGTTCTCACCACCACGGCTCGGACGACCTCGCCCTTTTTCACCTTCGAGGTGGGGATGGCCTCCTTGACGGACGCCACGATTATGTCTCCCACCCGCGCGTAGCGGCGGCGGGTCCCGCCCAGCACCTTGATGCACTGGACCTTTTTGGCCCCCGAGTTGTCGGCCACGGTCAGCATGGATTCAACCTGGATCATGTTTTATCCTCCCTCGCCTCAGTCCGCTCGCCTGATGACCTTGAGAAGGCGCCAGCGCTTGTCCTTCGAGAGGGGACGCGTCTCGATGATCTGAATGAGGTCTCCGGTCCGGCAGGAGTTCTCCTGGTCGTGGGCCTTGACGTTCTTCCATACCCGCGTGTACTTCTTATACTTGCGATGAAGCTTTATCCGCTCGATCCTGACCACGATCGTCTTGTCCATCTTGTCGCTCACCACGACGCCGGTCCTGACCTTGCGATGTCCCCGCGGCTTGTCGGCGCGGGTCGAAACCGCGTTTTCCATTTCCTTACTCCTTAGCCCCCGTGTTTATTGGCTCTTGTGTCATTACTATCCCGGTTTATAGTCCTCTTTCCCGGACCACGGTTTTCACTCGCGCCAGGTCCCGCCTGGTCATTCTCAGGCGGGCGGTGTTCTCGAGCTGGCCCGTGGCGTGCTGGATGCGAAGGTTGAAAGCCGCGCGCTCGAGGTCCTTTAGCTTGTCCATAAGCTCCTCGTCGGTCATCTCTCTTATCTCGGTCGGCTTCATCAATAATCCTCCAGCTCGACGATCTGGGTGGGAATGGGAAGCTTGCTGCCGGCCAGCTTGAGCGCGGCGCGGGCCATTTTCTCGTCCACTCCCTCGAGCTCGAACAGGACCCTTCCGGGCTTGATGGGGGCCACCCACTCCTCGACCGATCCCTTGCCTTTACCCATCCTGGTTTCGAGGGGTTTCTTGGTAAGGGGCTTGTCGGGGAAAATCCTTATCCAGATTTTGCCGGCCCTTTTCACGTGCCTGGTAATGGCGACGCGGCTGGCCTCGATCTGCCTGGCGGTTATCCATCCTGCGCCCATGGCTTGCAGTCCGTAGCTTCCGAAGGCCAGGGTGGACCCTCGTCTGGCGATCCCCCTTATCCTTCCCTTTTGAAGTTTTCTATATCTTGGTTTCTTGGGCTGTAACATTGCCCCTCTCCTTTACTCGCGTATCTTACAATCCATCAAAGCTTGACGGGAGGAGCGTTTCCGCCCTTCCACACCTCGTTCTTGAACACCCATACCTTGACGCCGATGACGCCGTAGGTGGTCCTGGCCTGGGTGTACCCGTAGTCGATGTCGGCCCGGAGCGTGTGCAGGGGCACCCGGCCCTGGCGGTACCACTCGCTCCTGGCGATCTCCGCGCCGCCCAGCCTGCCGCCGCACTGGATTTTCACGCCCTGGGCCCCGAACTTGAGGGCCAGGCTGATGGCTTTCTTCATGGCCCTTCTGAAAAGGACCCGCCGCTCGATCTGGAGCGCCACGTTCTCGGCGATGAGCTGGGCGTCCGTCTCCATGGGCCTGACCTCATGGATGTTGATGAAGACCTCGGCCTCGGTGAAGCGCTGGAGCTCGTGCCGCAGCACGTCGACCTCCTGGCCCCGCTTGCCGATCACGATGGCCGGCTTGGCCGTGTGGATGTTGACCCGGCACTTGTTGGTGCTGCGCTCGATGACGATGTCCGAGATACCCGCGTGATAGAGCTTCTTCTTGATGTACTCGCGGATTTTCAAGTCCTCGTGCAGGAGCTTGGAGTAGTTCTTCTTGTCGGCGTACCAACGCGAGTCCCAGGTCTTGATATAACCCAGTCTAAAGCCGATGGGATGAGTTTTCTGGCCCAAGACGTCCTCCCTTTTATTCCCTTTCAGCGACCACTATCGTAATCTTGCTGGTTCTTTTTCTGATGGGCGTGGCCCTGCCCATGGCCCGCGGCATCCACCGCTTCATGGTCGGGCCCTCGTCCACGAAAACGTTCTTGACCACCAGGGCGTCGGCGTCAAGCCCGTGATTTTCCTCCGCGTTGGCCACGGCCGAGCTGAGAAGCTTCCTGAGCGGACGGCTCGCCCCTCTCGGGTTGTGAGCCAGCGAGGCCAGGGCCTCCTCGACCTTCCTGCCCTTGATGGTTTCGGCGACCAACCTTACCTTGAACGGGCTCATTCGAAGGTAATTAAGCTTAGCGACGGCATCGGTCATTTATTTTTCCTCCCGTTCTCAAATATCTTCCCAAGAACGGCTTACTTCTTGAGCTTGGACTTGCGGTCCCCCGCGTGCCCGAAGAAGCTCCTGGTGGGAGAAAACTCCCCCATCTTGTGCCCCACCATGTTCTCGGTGATCAGCACGGGTATAAACTTCTTTCCGTTGTGGATCGTAAAGGTCAGCCCGATCATGTCCGGCGTGACGGTGCTGCGCCTGCTCCAGGTCTGGATGGGGCGCTTGCTTCCGGTATCCTTGGCCTTCTGGACCTTCCTTTGCAGGTGGTCGTCCACGTAAGGGCCTTTTTTAAGGGACCGCGCCATTATTATCCTCCGTTACTTCTTTTTCCTGCCATGCATAATGTATTTGTCGGTTCTCGGGTTCTTCCTGGTTTTCTTGCCCTTGGTTATTTTGCCCCACGGGGTCTGGGGGTGGTTTCCCTTGTTCCTGCCCTCGCCCCCGCCGTGGGGATGGTCGACCGGGTTCATGGCCACGCCGCGCACGATCGGCCTTCTGCCCAGCCAGCGCTTCCTGCCGGCCTTGCCGATGCTGATGTTGCCGTGGTCCGGGTTCGAGACCTGGCCCACCGTGGCCCAGCAGTCCTGGAGCACCAGGCGCTGCTCGCCGCTGGGCATCCGGATCAGGGCGTACTTTCCCTCCTTGGCCATGAGCTGGCCGAAGGTCCCGGCGCTCCTTATAAGCTGCCCGCCCTTGCCGATCTTGTGCTCGAGGTTGTGAAGGATCGTGCCCAGGGGCATGTTCCGGAGGGGAATATGGTTGCCGGGCTTGATGTCCACGTTCTCGCCCGCCACGACCTTGTCCCCCACGCCCAGGCGCTGGGGCGCCAGGATGTATCTCTTCTCCCCGTCCGCGTAATGAAGCAGGGCGATCCAGGCGCTGCGGTTCGGGTCGTACTCGACGCTGGCCACCTTGGCCGGAATCTCGAGCTTGTCGCGCTTGAAGTCGATCACGCGGTAGCGCCTCTTATGCCCCCCCCCGCGGTGCCAGACGGTGACGCGGCCGGTGTTGTTCCTGCCCCCGCTCTTCTTGAGCGAGCGTATGAGGGTCTTCTCCGGTTCCTTGGCGCCTTCCTTGTTAAAGACCGTCTGGGTCATGAACCTGCGGCCCGGCGAAGTCGGTTTGTATTTCTTAATAGCCAAGATATCTCTCCCCGAGTATTCTTACACGCTCTCGTAGAAGTCGATGCGGTCGCCTTCCTTAAGCGTCACGATCGCCTTCTTCCAGCTCTTCTTGTGCCCGAAAGTCATTCCCCGCCGCACGGGCTTGCCGCGCATGCGCATGGTGTTGACTCTCACCACCTGGACCTTGAATATGGACTCGACGGCCCGCTTGATCTGGTGCTTGCCCGCGCGGGGGTCGACCTCGAAGGCCACCTGGTTGTGGCCCTCCTCCTGGATGGTGCTCTTCTCCGTCACGATGGGCCTTTTGATGATATGGTAGTCCTGAAGCGTCATGACAGGGCCTCCTGTATCGCCTGGGCGGCGGCCTTGGTAAGGATCAGCTTGTCGTGGAGAAGCACGTCGCGAACGTTGATTCCCACCGCCCTGATGGCCTTGATCCGGGGAAGGTTCCTGGCCGAAAGCTCGACGTTTTTGTCGGCCTCCGCGATAACCACCAGGGCGTTCTCCCCGATGCCCGCGTCGCCCAGCCAATCCAGCAACTCGGCCGTCTTGATCCGCTCCAGGGTAAGCTCGCTGATAAGCGTCAGCTTCTCGTCCTTCCTCTTTTGAGTGAGCGCCGACTTGAGGGCGGCCTTTCTCACCTTTTTGGGAACGTTGATCGAGAAGTCCCTGGGATGGGGACCGAAGATGACGCCGCCGCCGCGCCAAATGGGAGACTTCCTCATGCCGGACCTGGCCCGGCCCGTGCCCTTCTGGCGCCAGGGCTTCTTCTTGGACCCGGCCACGTCGCCCCGCGTCTTCGAGCTGCCCGTGCCCGCCCGATGCTTGGCCTGCTGGTATTTCACGGCCTCCAGCATGAGATGGGGCTTGACTTCCACGTCGAACACGGACGGGTTAAGGTCGAATTGATCGACCACCTCCCCTTGCCGGTTCAGAACGTCAACCCTTATCGGCTCGCCCGAGCCGGAAGTTTTTTCTGTATCCATGACTTGCCGCCTTCCAAATCCTCGTCGATATTAGCCTGGTCTAAAGCCGCCTAAAGCTTGATCTCGATGTCGATGCCCGCCGAGAGATCGAGCTTGCCAAGGGCGTCGACCGTCGCCTGGGTCGGCTCGAGAATATCGATCAGCCGCTTGTGAGTCCGAATCTCGAACTGCTCCCGGCTTTTCTTGTCGATATGCGGAGACCGAAGAACGCAAAACTTGTTAATCTCCGTCGGAAGCGGAATCGGACCGGCAACCCTGGCCCCCGTTCTTTTCGCGGTACCGACTATATCTCTCACTGACTGATCGAGAAGATTATGATCGTAGGCCTTAAGCCGTATCCGGATCCTTTGAGTCGCCATCACAGCTCCTTCATTTCTAACGTCGCGACCGGCTTCATACTTCCGTCCGGGCGCATCAAATGTTTATCCATCCGTTATTATTGCCTAAATTACTCTATTATCTCCGTCGCCACGCCCGCGCCAACCGTGCGCCCGCCCTCGCGGATGGCGAAACGAAGCTCACGCTCCATGGCAACGTCCGTAATCAACTCGACCTCGAGCTCGACGTTGTCGCCGGGCATTACCATCTCGACTCCGCTCGGGAGAGTGCAAACCCCGGTTACGTCCGTCGTGCGGAAATAAAACTGCGGACGGTAACCGTTAAAGAACGGAGTGTGACGCCCGCCCTCATCACGGGACAGGATGTATACCTGGCACTTGAACTTGCGGTGGGGCTTGATCGAGCCCGGCTTGGCCAATACCTGGCCCCGGTAAACCTCGTCCTTTTTAACCCCCCGAAGAAGAACGCCGATGTTGTCGCCCGCAACGCCCTCGTCAAGGAGCTTTCTGAACATCTCGACGCCAGTCGCCACCGTCTTGCGAGTAGGCTCGAAACCCACTATCTCGACCTCCTCGCCAACCTTCACCACCCCCCGCTCGACGCGGCCCGTAACGACCGTGCCCCGACCGCTGATCGAGAAAACGTCCTCGATGGGCATAAGGTAAGGCTGGTCGATGGCACGGACCGGCTCCGGAATGTAGGCGTCGATAGCGTCCATGAGGCGATGAATCGAGGCCTCGCCGTTCTCACTCTGGTCCTCGTTGATGGCGCCAAGGGCGCTGCCGTGGATTACGGGAATGTCGTCGCCCGGGAACTCGTACTCGTTCAAAAGGTCGCGGACCTCGAGCTCGACCAGCTCCAGAAGCTCGGGGTCGTCAACAAGGTCGACCTTGTTAAGGAAAACCACAAGGTAAGGCACGTTGACCTGACGGGCCAGGAGAACGTGCTCGCGGGTCTGGGGCATGGGGCCGTCGGCCGCGCTCACCACGAGGATCGCCCCGTCCATCTGAGCCGCGCCGGTGATCATGTTCTTGATGTAGTCGGCGTGGCCGGGGCAGTCAACGTGGGCGTAGTGGCGGTTCTTGGACTCGTACTCGACGTGGGAGGTGGCGATGGTAAGAATCTTGGTCTCGTCCCGGCGGCCGTGGGCCTCGCTCGCCTTGGCCACCTCGTCGTACGCGACGTACTTGGAAAGGCCTTCCTTGCTCATTACCTTGGTGATGGCCGCGGTAAGCGTCGTCTTACCGTGGTCGATATGCCCGATCGTGCCCACGTTTACGTGTGGTTTAGTGCGGTTGAATTTCTCCTTAGCCATCCCTATTGTCCTCCTTCATTCGCGTACCCGGGCATCTTCCCGGAAATAATTAAATTCTTCTCGCTCAAAGAGCGTATATCAATAACCTCTCACCTTAAGCAGTACTTCCTTGAGCAGGTTAGTCGGCACCACGTCATAGCTGTTGAACTGCATGGTATAAGTTGCCCTTCCCTGGGAGAGCGACCTCAGCGAGTTGACGTACCCGAAAAGCTCGGCGAGGGGGGCCCTGGCCGTGTACACCTGGGCGCCGGACCTGGACTCGTTTCCCTCGATGTTTCCTCTCCTGGCGTTCAGGTCCCTGAGCACGTCTCCCACGTAGTCCTCGGGGGCCACTATCTCGAGCTTCATGATGGGCTCGAGCAGCACGGGAGAGCATTTTTTCGCGGCTTCCTTGAAGGCCAGGGAGGCCGCGGCCCTGAAGGCGATCTCCGATGAGTCTTCCTCATGGTACTTGCCGTCGAGGAGCGAGGCTTTCACGTCCACCACCGGGAAGCCGGCGAGGGGACCCACTTCCATGGCGTCCTTTACGCCCTTCTCGACCGCGGGTATATACTGGGTGGGAACGGTCCCTCCCTTAATCCTGTTCTCGAAGACAAACCCGGCCCCGCGCTCGAGGGGCTCGAAGCTCATGTTGACTATTCCGTACTGTCCGTGTCCGCCGGTCTGCTTGACGAATTTCCCCTCGACCTCGGCCGCGCCGAGGAAGGTTTCCTTGTAAGCCACCTGGGGTTTTCCCACGTTGGCCTGGACCTTGAACTCGCGGAGCAGCCTGTCCACGACTATCTCGAGATGGAGTTCGCCCATGCCCTCGATGATGGTCTGTCCCAATTCCTCGTCGTAGCGGGCCCTGAAGCTGGGGTCCTCGACCATGAGCTTTTGCAGGGACGCGGCCAGCTTGTCCTGGTCGGCCCTGGTCTTGGGCTCGATGGCCACGGAGATGACCGTCTCGGGAAACTCGATGGACTCGAGAAGCACGGGCGCTCCCACCTTGGTCAAGGTGTCGCCCGTGCCCGTGAACTTGAGGCCCACCACGGCCACGATGTCGCCGGCGTAAACCTCGGGCACGTCCTCTTCCTTGACGGCGTGCATTTTGAGGAGTCGGCCCACCCTCTCCTTTTTGTCCTTGGTCGAGTTGTAAATCGTTTCCCCCGCCTTGATATGGCCGGAGTAAACCCGGACGAAAGTCATGGCCCCCTTGTGAGGGTCGTTCATCATCTTGAAGGCCAGCGCGGTAAAGGGCTCGTCGTCGCTGGCTTTTCTTTTTATCTGTTCTCCGGTTTTGGGTTTGATGGCGGTAATGGGTGGAACGTCGATGGGGGCCGGGAGGTAATTGACGACGGCGTCGAGGAGCGGCTGTACGCCTTTATTCCGGAAGGCCGAGCCGCAAAGCACGGGAAAGAAGCTTAGCTCGAGCGTGGCTCTCCTTATGGCCTCCATAATCTGGGTCTCGGAGACTTGTTCTCCCTCCAGATATGAGTCCATGAAGGTCTCGTCGTTTTCGGCCAGTGTCTCGAGCATAATTTCCCGCCAATAAAGCGCCTCTTCTTTAAGTTCCTCCGGGACCGGCGTTTCTCTGAAACGCGCTCCCAGCGTCTCGTCGTCCCAGGTTATGGCCACCATCCTTATAAGGTCTATGACTCCCTTGAAGTCGGCCTCGACTCCAATGGGAATCTGTATGGGCAGCGGAGTCGCCTTCAATCTTTTCTGGACCATTTCGAGCACGTTGGGGAAGTTCGCCCCTACTCGGTCCATTTTATTCACGAAGGCTATCCTGGGGACCTTGTATTTATCCGCTTGTCTCCAAACCGTCTCGGACTGAGGCTCGACGCCTCCATACGCGTCAAAGACGGCGATGGCCCCATCCAGAACCCGAAGGGACCTTTCAACCTCCATCGTGAAATCCACGTGGCCGGGCGTATCTATTATATTGATCCGGTGATCACGCCAGAAACAGGTGGTGGCGGCGGCGGTTATGGTTATGCCCCGCTCCTGTTCCTGTTCCATCCAGTCGGTTACGGTATTTCCCTCGTCGACGTTTCCGATTCGATAGGTAACCCCGGTATAGAAGAGCATCCGTTCGGTCGTAGTTGTCTTGCCGGCGTCAATGTGTGCCATGATGCCGATATTACGGATTCTGTGTAATGGTACAACCCTACCCAAGGGGCCCCTCTTTTATTCCTTGCCGCCGCGATGGACGTTCCGCCAATAGCAACGTTTGCCAGGATCATTTCCTTTCGATTCGAATGGCCTTGAAAACAAGGCCCGTCGTACAAAAAAATTGCCTTTTTATCCGCCTACCACCGGTAATGGGCGAAGGCCTTGTTGGCCTCGGCCATACGGTGGGTATCCTCTTTTTTCTTGACCGCCGAGCCCCGGTTGTCGGACGCCTCGAGCAGTTCCATGGCCAGTTTTTCCCGCATGGTCCTCTCACTCCTCCTCTCGGAGGCGTACTTGATGAGCCAGCGGATGGCCAGGGTCTCCTGCCGGCGGGGACGAACCTCGATGGGCACCTGGTAGTTGGCGCCGCCCACGCGCCTGCTCTTGACCTCGAGCATGGGCTGGACGTTCTTCAGGGCCTTCTTGAAGGTCTTGAGCGGATCGTCCTTGGTCTTCTGGGCGATCACGTCGAAAGCGCCGTATACTATCTGCTCGGCCAGGCTCTTTTTGCCGTCAAGCATGATGGCGTTCATGAACCTGGTCACCTGAGCGTCGTTATATACCGGATCGGGAATGAGTTCCCTTGTCTCAACTTCTCTTCTGCGCGGCATATCATTAACCTTTTAACCGTTTCGTTTAACTGCCCTTCAAAAAATCGGCAAAAAAAAAGATCGAATCGCGAGCCTGAAATATCCGGCGATCCAATCCTTACTTGGGCCTCTTGGCGCCGTACTTGGACCTGGCCTGCTTGCGGTTGGCCACGCCCTGGCTGTCCAGCGTGCCCCTGACGACGTGGTACCTGACGCCGGGAAGGTCCTTGACCCTGCCGCCCCGGATCAGCACCACCGAGTGCTCCTGAAGGCTGTGGCCCACGCCGGGGATATAGGTCGTGACCTCGATCCCGTTCGTCAGCCTCACCCTGGCCACCTTGCGCATGGCCGAGTTGGGTTTCTTGGGCGTAAAGGTCGTGACGCGCGTGCAGACGCCCCTTTTCTGGGGGCAGTTCTGAAGCGCGGGCGACTTGGTCTTCTTAACGACTTTTTTGCGTTCGTTCCTTATTAGCTGGTTAATCGTGGGCATTTTACCTTCTCACCAAATAGTAATCTCCGTGAAGCTTATAATTATATATAATTCTCCGGGAAAGTCAACCAATATTTAACCATTTTTTTACGGCCGCCGACCCCGTCGGCCGGCGGCGCCCGATTTTCAGGCCGTGTCCAGCTCGAGGGGCTCGATTTCCATGTCCGGGACCTCGATGTTAAGGCCCCGATATTTGTCGATACCCGTGCCGGCCGGTATAAGCCTGCCCATGATAACGTTCTCCTTGAGTCCCCTTAGATAGTCCACCTTGCCCGCTATGGACGCCTCGGTTAGCACCCGGGTGGTCTCCTGGAAGCTGGCGGCCGAGATGAAGCTTTCCGTCGAGAGCGAGGCCTTGGTAATGCCCAGGAGCTTGGGCTCGGCCGTGGCCGGTTTGCCCTTGGCCGACAGTACCGCCTCGTTTTCCTCCTCGAAGGTGGCCCGATCGACCTCGTCGTTGACCAGAAAGTCGGTGTCGCCCGGGTCGGTAACCCGCACTTTGCGAAGCATCTGGCGCACGACCACCTCGATATGCTTGTCGTTTATCTTGACGCCCTGCAGGCGGTAGACCTGCTGGACCTCGTCAACCAGGTATTTGGCCAGCATTTTCTCGTGCTGCACCCGGAGGATGTCGTGGGGGTTGGCCGAGCCTTCCATCATGGGCTCGCCCGCCCGGACGAAGTCCCCCTCGTGCACGATGATGGCCTTGCCTTTCGGTATCTGGTAACTCTTGGGCTCGCCCACCTCGGGCGTAACTATCACGGTCCGCCGGCCCTTGACTTCCTCGCCGAAGCTGACCGTCCCGTCGATCTCGCTGATGGTGGCCAGTTCCTTGGGCCTTCTCGCCTCGAACAGCTCGGCCACGCGGGGAAGACCGCCGGTGATGTCCTTGGTCTTGGTGGTCTCGCGGGGGATTTTGGCTATAACGTCGCCGGCCGAAACTGAGTCTCCCTCCAGGACCATGACGTGGGCGCCCACGGGCATAAAGTAACGGGCAAAGTTGTTTGACGTCGGCAACTTAAGCGTTTTTCCCGAGTCGGCGTCCTTGAGGGATATGCGAGGACGCAGATCGGGGTTCTTCGATTGGATGACGACCTTTCGGGCAAAACCGGTACGGTCGTCCACCTGCTCGATCATGGTCACGCTCTCGATGATATCGCCGTACTTGATTTTCCCGTCCACCTCGGTAAGGATGGGGTTCGAGTAGGGGTCCCATTCGGCCAGGAGTTGTCCGGCCTTGACTTCGTCCCCCTCCTTGACCATGACCTCGGCGCCGTAAACGATGGGATAGCGCTCAATCTCGACTCCTCTTTCGTCGATGACCGAGACTTCTCCGTTCCGGTTCATGGCCACCAGGTTGCCGGCCTTGTTTCTGACCGTAATCAGGTTCGAGAACTTGATGGTCCCGCTCGAGTGGGTCGAGTGGGTGGACTGCTCGCCCCTGCTGGAGGCGGCGCCGCCGATATGGAAGGTCCTCATGGTAAGCTGGGTGCCGGGCTCGCCGATGGATTGGGCGGCGATGACTCCCACTGCTTCTCCCATGTTGACTTTCTGTCCCCTTGCCAGGTCTCTTCCGTAGCACTCCCTGCAGACGCCTCTCTTGCTGCGGCAGGTAAGGACCGATCTTATTTGTACTCTTTCGAGTCCGGCCTCGTCTATCATCTCGGCCGTTTCCTCGTCGATGATCTGGTTCTTGGCGCAGATGAGGTTCCCGAGCCGGTCCATAACGTCGTTAAGCGCCGTGCGTCCCAGCACCCTCGATCCGACGGTCTCGATGATCCTTCCGCCCTCGAGCAGGGCCGTGACCTCGATGCCGTCGATGGTGCCGCAGTCGATCTCGGTGATGATGACGTCCTGGGACACGTCCACCAGCCTCCTGGTCAGGTACCCGGAGTTGGCCGTCTTCAGGGCCGTGTCCGCCAGTCCCTTCCTGGCCCCGTGGGTGCTGACGAAGTACTGGAGGACGGAAAGTCCCTCGCGGAAGTTGGCCACGATGGGCGTCTCGATGATCTCGCCCGAGGGCTTGGCCATGAGGCCTCGCATGCCCGCCAGCTGTCTGACCTGCTGCTGCGATCCTCGGGCGCCCGAGTCGACCATCATGTAAATGGGGTTTAAGCTCTCGACCTCGACCTCTTCTCCCCGCTCGTTCAGTATCTTCTCGATGCCAAGCTGGCGCGTCAACTCGTCGCCGATGGCGTTGGTTACCTCGCCCCACCTGTCGACGACCTTGTTATAGCGCTCGCCCGGGGAGATGCGGCCATCCTGGTATTCCTCCTCGATCTGCTGGACGTCGGCGATGGCCTGGTCCAGAAACTCCTGTTTCTTGCCGGGAATCCGCAGGTCGTTGATGCTGATGCTGATGCCGGCCCTGGTGGCGTAGTCGAACCCGAGGGTCCGGAGCCGGTCGGCCAGGAGAACGGTCTCCTTGTTTCCCGCGACCCTGTAGCACTGGTTGACCAGGTTCTCGAGCTGTTTTTTCTTCATTACCTGGTTGATAACGCTGAAAGGCAGGGCTTTGGGCAATATTTCGCGCAGTATGATTCGCCCGGTGGTGGTCTCGACCACGCTTCCCCCCAGCCTCACTTTGATCGCGGCCTGCAGGTCGAGGTGCCCGTCCTGATGGGCCATGATGACCTCCTCGGGGGAGGTGAAGGCGCTTCCCGATCCTTTAGCCAGGGCTTTTTCCCGGGTCAGATAGTATATTCCCAGCACCACGTCCTGGCTGGGCACGATGATGGGTTTGCCGTGGGCGGGCGAGAGGATGTTGTTGGTGCTCATGATAAGCACCCGGCACTCGACCTGGGCCTCGAGGCTCAAGGGAACGTGCACGGCCATCTGGTCGCCGTCGAAGTCGGCGTTGAACGCCTGGCAGACGAGGGGATGAAGCTGGATGGCCTTGCCCTCGATCAGCACGGGCTCGAAGGCCTGAATGCCCAGACGGTGCAGGGTCGGGGCCCGGTTGAGCATGACCGGATGCTCCCTGATCACCTCGTCCAGGATGTCCCAGACCTCGCCCTTCTCGCGCTCGACCATTTTCTTGGCCGCCTTGATCGAGGTGGCCAGGTCCCTTTCCTCGAGCTTGTTATAGATGAAGGGCTTGAAAAGCTCGAGGGCCATCTTCTTGGGCAGACCGCACTGGTGGAGCCTGAGCTCGGGACCGACCACGATGACCGACCGTCCCGAGTAGTCCACCCGCTTGCCCAGGAGGTTCTGGCGGAAACGGCCCTGCTTGCCCCGGAGCATGTCCGAGAGGCTTTTGAGGGGACGCTTGTCCGGCCCGTTGATGGCCCGGCCCCGTTTTCCGTTGTCGAACAGGGCGTCCACCGACTCCTGGAGCATGCGCTTCTCGTTCCGGATGATGATCTCGGGCGCGTTGAGCTCGATGAGCCTTTTAAGCCTGTTGTTCCGGTTAATGACTCTCCGGTACAGGTCGTTCAGGTCGGAGGTGGCGAACCTGCCGCCGTCGAGGGGAACGAGGGGCCGAAGGTCGGGCGGAATGACGGGCACGCTCTCGAGAATCATCCAGGCGGGGTTGTTGCCCGACTTGAGGAAAGCCGAGGCGACCTTAAGCCTTTTCGCCAGCTTGGTCCTTCTCGCCTCGGACTTGGTTTCCTTCATCTCGACCCGGAGTTTCTTCGAGAGTTCCTCCAGGTCGATCGAGTCGAGCATCTCCCGGATGGTCTCGGCCCCCATGCCCGCCTTGAAGTTGGCGCCGTCGGCCATGAGCTTCCTGTATTTTTCCTCGTTGAGCATGTCCCCGGCCTCGAGATCGGCGTTGCCGGGGTCGATCACGATATAGGACTCGTAATACAGGACCTTCTCGAGGTCCTTAAGGGTCAGGTCGAGGAGCGCCCCGATCCTGGAGGGTATGCTTTTAAGGAACCAGATGTGGGCCACGGGCGCGGCCAGCTCGATATGGCCCATCCTCTCTCGGCGCACCTTGGACTTGATGACCTCGACGCCGCATTTTTCGCAGGTAATGCCGCGGTGCTTCATGCGCTTGTATTTTCCGCAGTTGCACTCGTAGTCCTTGATGGGCCCGAAAATCCGGGCGCAGAACAGCCCGTCCCTTTCAGGCTTGAAGGTCCGGTAATTGATGGTCTCGGGCTTTTTGACCTCCCCGTGGGACCACTCGATGATGGTCTCGGGGCTGGCCAGAGATATCTTTACGGCGGAAAAGCTGAGCGGGCTCTTAGGTCTCTCGAAAATTCCCAGGGATAAATCCTTCACCGCGACGCCCTCCTTCCGCGGGCGGACCGTGGTCCGTTTGCCCGCGCCGGTTCGATTATGACCGCGTTCATGCTTTCACCCTTTCCATCAGGGTCACGTCCAGGGCAAGGCTCTGAAGTTCCTTGACCAGGACGTTAAAGGACTCGGGAAGTCCGGCCTCGAAGTCGTGCCGGCCCTTGACGATGGCCTCGTACATCCTGCTCCTTCCGTTGATGTCGTCAGACTTGACGGTAAGGAACTCCTGGAGAGTATAGGCGGCGCCATAAGCCTCGATGGCCCAGACTTCCATCTCTCCCAGCCGCTGCCCGCCGAACTGGGCCTTGCCCCCCAGCGGCTGCTGGGTGACGAGCGAATAAGGACCGATGGACCGGGCGTGTATCTTGTCGTCCACCAGGTGGTGGAGCTTGAGCATGTACATGACGCCCACGGTGACCATCTTTTCGAAGGGCTCGCCCGACCTGCCGTCATAGAGCACGACCTGGCCGACCGGGTTTTTGTCCCCCATTTTCAGGAGGTCCTCGATCTCCGTCTCCTTGGCCCCGTCGAAGACGGGAGAGGCCATGAAGGCGCCCTCGTCGAGGTCGCGGGCCATGTCCACGATCTTTTCATCCTCGAGCGCCCCGATGGCCTTGGCCATCTTTTTCGAGCCGGCCATATCCATGAGCTTCTGGCGCAGCTTGTCGGGCCCGAAGTTGGCCTCGATCATGGCGTTTATCTGCTCGCCCAGTCCGACCGCCGCCCATCCCAGATGGGTCTCGAGTATCTGGCCCACGTTCATGCGGGAGGGGACCCCGAGGGGGTTGAGCACTATATCCACGGAGCGGCCGTTCTCGAGGTAGGGCATGTCCTCCTCGGGGAGTATCCGGGAGACCACGCCCTTGTTGCCGTGCCGGCCGGCCATCTTGTCGCCGATGGCGAGCTTGCGCTTGATGGCGACGAAGACCTTGACCATTTTAATCACGCCGGGGGGAAGGTCGTCCTCCCTCTGCAACCGGCCGATCCTGTCCTCGACGGACCTTTCCACCAACTCGATCTGCTCGAGGGCCTTGTCAACCATCGAGGCCACTTGAATCTCGACCTCGGGCTTGCCCGCCACGGTCAGCTTGGACCAGACCGCCATCCGCATCTCGTCGAGAAGCTCGGCCGTGACCGCGTCGTCCTTTTTAGCCACCACCTTTTCGGTCTTGGGGTCAACCACCCGGTGAAGAAGCTTTTTGCCTTTAAGGAGCCTTAGCACCTTGGACTTGAGATCGTTCTTGATGATGCGGATTTCATCGTCCTTATCCTGCATCATCTTGTTGATCTCGCCGTCCTCGATGGTTTTCGAGCGCTCGTCCTTGGCCACGCCCTTCCTCGAGAAAACCCGGGCGTCGATTATTATCCCCTCGACCCCGGGCGGGACGCGAAGGGAAGTATCGCGCACGTCGCCGGCCTTCTCGCCGAATATTGCCCGGAGCAGTTTTTCCTCGGGCGACAGGTGGGAGACGCTCTTGGGCGTGATCTTGCCCACGAGTATGTCGCCCGGCACGACCTCCGCTCCGATCCGCACGATGCCGCTCTCGTCGAGGTTGCGAAGGGCGTCCTCACCGACGTTGGGGATGTCGCGGGTGATCTCTTCCTTGCCCAGCTTGGTGTCGCGGGCCGTGCACTCGAATTCCTCCACGTGGATCGAGGTGAAGACGTCCCGCTTGATCAGCCGCTCCGAGACCAGGATGGAATCCTCGAAGTTATACCCGCCCCAGGGCATGAAGGCCACGATCACGTTGCGGCCCAGGGCCAGCTCGCCGCCCTCGGTGCCCGGACCGTCGGCGATAACGGACCCGGTCTCGGCCCTTTGGCCCACCTTGACGATGGGCCGCTGATTGATGCTCGTGCCCTGGTTGGACTTCCTGTGCTTGATGAGATTGTAAATATCAACGCCCCTGTCCCTGGGATCGTTCTTTACAAGGTCCTCGTCCACCTTGATCACGATGCGCTCGGCGTCCACGTTGGCGATGAACCCGCCCCGCTTGGCCGTGATGGCCGCTCCCGAGTCGCGGGCCACGACCGACTCCATGCCCGTGCCCACCAGGGGGGCCTGGGTGCAGAGGAGGGGAACGGCCTGGCGCTGCATGTTCGAGCCCATGAGGGCGCGGTTGGCGTCGTCGTGCTCGAGGAAGGGAATAAGGCCGGCGGCCACGCTCACGAGCTGGTTGGGAGAGACGTCCATCAGGTCCACTTCCTCGGGGGCCACCATGATGAACTCGCCCTCCACGCCCCGGGCGCTGACCAGCTTGTTGATAAACCTGCCATCCTCGTCGATAGGCGCGTTGGCCTGGGCGATGATATGTCCTTCCTCCTCGAGGGCGGAGTAGTACTTGACCTCGCTTAGCACCCTTCCCTCCTCGACCCTCCGGTAAGGCGACTCGATAAAGCCGTACTCGTTTACCCTGGCGTAGGTGGAAAGCGAAGCGATAAGGCCGATGTTCGGTCCTTCCGGCGTCTCGACCGGACAGATGCGGCCGTAGTGGGTCGGATGCACGTCGCGCACCTCGAAACCGGCCCTCTCCCTGGTGAGACCGCCCGGACCCAGGGCCGAAAGGCGTCTCTTATGGGTGACCTCGGAGAGAGGGTTGGTCTGGTCCATGAACTGGGAAAGCTGGCTCGAGCCGAAGAACTCCCGGATCACGGCCATGACCGGCTTGGAGTTGACCAGGTCGTGGGGCATCATGGTTTCCACTTCCTGGAAACCCATCCTCTCCTTGATGGCCCGGCTCATGCGCACGAGGCCGATCCGGAACTGGTTCTCGAGAAGCTCGCCCACCGACCGCACGCGGCGGTTGCCCAGGTGGTCGATATCGTCCACCTCTCCTCTCCCGTCCTTTAATTCCAGGAGGTACTTGACCACGGCCATGATGTCTTCCTTGGTCAAGGTATGGACGTCGAGGGGAATGGAAAGGCCCAGCTTGTGATTTAGTTTGAGCCTTCCCACCTTGGCCAGGTCATAGCGCTCGGGGTTGAAAAAGAGGTTCTCGAACAGGGTAGTTGCGCTCTTGGCGGTGGGCGGGTCCCCGGGCCGGAGCCACCGGTAAATCTCGATCTTGGCCTCCTCCGGGGGAAGGGACTTGTCAAGTAAAAGCGTGTCGCGAAGGGAGGAGGACACGTGAATGTTATCGAAGAAGATGGTCTCGAAAACGGTGATGCCCGCCTCGCGCAGGGCCGTTACCTTGTCCAGGTCCAACTCCTCGTTGGCCTCGAAAAGCACCTCGCCCGTGTCCTTGTTGATAATGTCGTGGGCCAGGACCCGGCCGGCCAGGTCTTCCTCGTTAATGGGAATCTTGGTAATGCCGGCGGCTTTGAGCTTCTTGATCGATCCCTTGCGCCACTTCTTTCCTTTTTTGGCGAGCACGTCCTTGGTATCGGGATGTCTGACTTCCCGGCTGACCATCTGGCCGTCAAGGACTTCCTCCACCACGGACTTGAACGCCCTTTTGCCTTCCTCGAGGTAGACTTTTTCCGACCTGTAGAAGAAGTTCAAGAGTTCCTCGGTGGTGTATCCCAGCGCCCGAAGCAGGATGGTGGCGGGAAGTTTCCTTCTCCTGTCTATCCTGACGTAGAGTATGTCTTTATGGTCGAACTCGAAGTCGATCCAGCTTCCGCGGTAGGGGATGATGCGGGCGAAGAAAAGGACCTTGCCCGAGCTGTGGGTCTTGCCCCTGTCGTTGTCGAAGAAAACGCCCGGCGAGCGGTGGAGCTGGCTTACGATGACCCTCTCCGTTCCGTTGATGATGAACGTTCCGTTCTCCGTCATAAGCGGGATTTCACCGAAATATATCTCCTGCTCCTTGACGTCGCGAATGGTCTTGAGACCGGTTTCCTCGTTCACGTCCCATACCACCAGGCGAATCTTCACCTGGAGGGGGGCGGCGAAGGTGTTCCATCTGTGCCTGCACTCGTTGACGGTGTACTTGGGATCGTCAAGACGGTAGCTGACGAACTCGAGGGAAGCGGTATCGTTGAATCCATGGATGGGAAACACGCTGTTGAACACCGCCTGCAGACCCTCGTTGGTCCTGTCCTCGGCCGACACGTCGATTTGGAGGAACCGTTCATAGCTCCTCTTTTGGATGTCGATGAGGTTGGGAATGTCCGCTATCTTGGGTATCTTGGCGAAACTGCGACGGAACCTGGTCAGTTGCTCGGTCCTGTTCATCATTTCTCCTCTTTTTCAGAGACCAGTATGCAAATCTCCAAGTATCGACCACTATCGGTCCGCTCGATTGGAGCCCGGGACGCCGGTCGGGCGTCCCGGACGCGAAAAAGTCGCGAAAAGCCTACTTGATTTCCACTTTGGCGCCGGCGCCCTCGAGTTGCTTTTTGATCTCCTCGGCCTCTTCCTTGCTGACGCCTTCCTTAACCGGAGATGGTACTTCCTCGACGACCGCCTTGGCTTCCTTGAGACCAAGCTGCGTGATGGCCCTGACTTCCTTGATCACGTTGATGCGCTTCTCGCCCGCGTCGAGCAGCATGACGGTAAACTCGGTCTGCTCTTCCTCGGGCTCGGCCGCCGCCGCCGCGGGCATGGCGCCCATGGCCATAACCGGCGCCGCCGCCGACACGTCGTAGCGCTCCTCGAACTCCTTTACGAACTCGGAGAGCTCGAGCAGGGTAAGCTTATCGAAAAATTCAAAAACCTGTTCCTTGGTGATATCCGACATGGCAGTTTCCTCCGAAAATAATTAATTTTTCCCTGGGCCCCGGGCCCGTTTGGTTGACGAACAGACCTCGCGCCGCCCTAGGCGGCTTCCTTTTTTTCCTTCAGGGCCGCGATGACCCTGCCGAGCTTGTTGGGCCCGGCGGACAGGACCGCGTGCAGCTTCTGAGGTCCGGCGTAGAGAAGGCCGGCCATCTGGGCCAGGAGTTCCTCGCGGCTGGGCATGGTGGCCAGGACGTTTTTGACCTGGTCCGCCGTAAGGACCCTGCCGCTGATGGCTCCGCCCCTTATCTCGAGGTCCTGGTTGGTCTTGATTTTCGCGAACTCGACCAGGACTCGAGCCGACGCGCCCGGGTCTTCTCCATGCCAGGCCAGAGCGACCGGACCGGTCAGGAGCTCCTTGACGGGCTCGAAGGGCGTTCCCTCGATGGCGATCTTCGTCAACGTGTTCTTGGCGACCCTCAAGCTGACGCCCGCTTCCCTGCACTTGGACCTAAGGGCCGTCATCTGCTCGACGGTAAGGCCCCGGTAGTCGGCAAGGACGATAGCGGGAGCGTTCTCAAGCTCGCCTTTTAACCAAGCGACGAATTCTTCCTTTTCCGATTTCTTCAAAGCTTCTTCCTACCTCCTTTCCCGCCTGGTTCCCCGTTCGATCGAGTCGAAGCCGGGAATAGGCGGGGCGGGAGAAGGCCCCAATAATGGCCTTATATCTGGCTTCGTCTCGGCGGGCGGCAAAAGCCATTATCCGGGGACCCGCGGTCTTTGACGAATGTTTAAATATTCGAATAAATTAATAAAAGCTACTATAAAACTCCCGTTCTCAAAAAAACTATAACAGTCCCGTCCCGCCTTCCCTTAAAAAGGCGGGAGGGAAAGTATCCGAAAAACTTTACTGTGCCAGCTCTTTTATCTCGGCCGCGTCGAGCCTGACGCCGGGACCCATGGTCGATGAAATACTGATCGACTTGATATAGGCCCCTTTAGCCGTGTCCGGTTTCGCTTTAAGTACCGCCTCGTACAGGGCCATAAAGTTGGCTTTCAGCTTATCTTTGCCAAAGCTGGCCTTGCCCAGCGGACAATGCACGTTGGCGCCCTTGTCCACCCTGTACTCGACGCGTCCCTGCTTGAGCTCGCCCACCGCCTTACCCACGTCCATGGTGACCGTGCCGAGCTTGGGATTGGGCATCATGCCCCGGGGGCCGAGTATCTTACCCAGCTTACTCACTTGCCCCATCATGTCGGGCGTGGCGATGGCCTTGTCGAAATCCAGCCATCCGCCCTGAATTTTTTCGATCATGTCCTCGGCGCCCACGAACTCGGCGCCGGCCTCCTGGGCCTCCTTTTCCTTATCGCCCTTGGCGAAGACCAGCACTCGAACGGACTTGCCCGTTCCGTGGGGAAGTCCCACCGTGCCCCTCACCATCTGGTCGCTCTTTCTGGGATCGACGCCCAGCCGCATGGCCACGTCGACGGTCTCGTCAAAGGAAGCGCCCTTCATGGAAAGGAGAAGGTCGAAACCCTCGTCTACTCCGTAGAGTTTGGCCCGGTCCACTTTGGACCGCAAGTCCTTTATCTTTTTACCTCTTTTTCTCATTTTACACCTCCATCTCCGCCCCGGAGATACACGGTCATTCCTCGATTTGGATTCCCATGTTCCGGGCCGTACCCGCGATGGTTTTATAAGCCGCGTCAAGGTCGTTGCAGTTAAGGTCCTTGAACTTGAGCTCGGCGATTTCCATTACCTGTTTTTTCGAGAGCTTGGCCACTTTCTCCCTCTTGGCGTCCGGGCTGCCCTTAGCCAGCTTGGCCGCCTTTTTAAGGAGCACCGACGCGGGAGGGGTCTTGATCTCGAAGCTGAAGCTTCTGTCGGCGTAAACCATTATCTCCACCGGCGTGGTAAGGCCGGGCTCGAGTTTGGCCGTCCTGGCGTTGAACTCCTTGACGAACCCGGCGATGTTGACCTGGTGCTGGCCAAGCGCCGGACCCACCGGCGGAGAGGGCGTGGCCTGTCCCGCCGGAATTTGCAGTTTAATTTTAGCGATTACCTTTTTCATTTGCTTCCTCTAAATCGTATCGGCTGACGCAAACGTTGTTCGGGGCCCTTCGCCGAGGTCTAGCGAAACCGTAATCGGCCCCTTTATCCTTTTTCTATCTGGACGAAATCGAGCTCGACCGGGGTCTGGCGTCCGAAGATGGACACCAGCACTTTGACCTTGCCCTTTTCCGGCTTGACCTCGTCCACTACTCCGTTAAAGCCCCGGAAGGGACCGTCAACCACCCTGACCACCTCGCCCCTTTCGTACTTGTCCTTGGGCTTGGGACGCAGGGTGTCGTCGGTCATCATCTTGGTAAGGCGCTCGGCCTCCTCGTCGGGAACGGGAGGCGGGTTCCGGCCGCCGCCCACGAACCCGGTTATCTTGGGAGTGTTCTTGACAAGATGAAAAGTCTCGTCGTTGAGGACCATCCTGACGAGCATGTATCCGGGAAAGAACTTTCTCTGGCTGACTTTTCGTTTTCCGCCCACCAACTCGACCACTTCCTCCGAGGGAATGAGCATCTCACCGAAGCGCTCTTCCAGTTTGTAGAGTTTGACCCTTTCCTCGAGCGCTTCCTTGGCCTTGTTTTCAAACCCGGAATAGGTGTGAACGACGTACCATTGCATTTCGTCTTGGCTCATCTATTTAATCTCCGTCCACTTTCCGGACTAGAAAACAAGGGTCAACAACCCGTCATATATCTTGTCAAATACAAATAATATCAAAGAGATAACGAGAGTAACGCCGATAACCACCAGCGTCGTGCCCCTCACGTCAAGCCAGGAGGGCCAGGCGACTTTACGAAGCTCGGCCACCACCTCGCTTCCGAAGCGGTTGGTTTTTTCCTGCCGCTTTATATACTCCACCAAAAGCACAACCAGAACTATGGACAAAGTGGCAGACGCGGCCTGGACCCACATTTCCGGAAGATCGAGCTGGGTGAAGAATAGCGTCGTCACCACCTCGGCCATGGAGGTGAAAAAGCTGTAAATGATAAAAGCCACCACCAGCCCAAGGCCGTAAAGCCAATAGGTCAGCATCTTCTGGTTGTCTATCGCCATGACTTTACTCTCCAAAGAGTGAACGCGATCAAGTGGCACGCCAGGAGGGACTCGAACCCCCAACGTCCGGTTTTGGAGACCGGTGCTCTACCAATTGAGCCACTGGCGCGCATTGTAAGCCCCGAAAATATTGGACTCATTTAGTCTCTTTATGTTCCGTGTGCCTGCGGTCGTAGGGGCAATATTTCTTAAGCACCATCTTGTCGGGAGTGTTCTTTTTATTCTTCATGGTCGTGTAATTTCGTCTCTTACACTCCTGACAAGCCAGAGTTACTATTATTCTCGCTTCTTTAGCCATCTTTCAAATCTTTCCCCGGCGCGTTTTGTCCCGGGCGAACGCTCCTTTTACTCTATTATCTCCGTCGCCACGCCCGCGCCAACCGTGCGCCCGCCCTCGCGGATGGCGAAACGAAGCTCACGCTCCATGGCAACGTCCGTAATCAACTCGACCTCGAGCTCGACGTTGTCGCCGGGCATTACCATCTCGACTCCGCTCGGGAGAGTGCAAACCCCGGTTACGTCCGTCGTGCGGAAATAAAACTGCGGACGGTAACCGTTAAAGAACGGAGTGTGACGCCCGCCCTCATCACGGGACAGGATGTATACCTGGCACTTGAACTTGCGGTGGGGCTTGATCGAGCCCGGCTTGGCCAATACCTGGCCCCGGTAAACCTCGTCCTTTTTAACCCCCCGAAGAAGAACGCCGATGTTGTCGCCCGCAACGCCCTCGTCAAGGAGCTTTCTGAACATCTCGACGCCAGTCGCCACCGTCTTGCGAGTAGGCTCGAAACCCACTATCTCGACCTCCTCGCCAACCTTCACCACCCCCCGCTCGACGCGGCCCGTAACGACCGTGCCCCGACCGCTGATCGAGAAAACGTCCTCGATGGGCATAAGGTAAGGCTGGTCGATGGCACGGACCGGCTCCGGAATGTAGGCGTCGATAGCGTCCATGAGGCGATGAATCGAGGCCTCGCCGTTCTCACTCTGGTCCTCGTTGATGGCGCCAAGGGCGCTGCCGTGGATTACGGGAATGTCGTCGCCCGGGAACTCGTACTCGTTCAAAAGGTCGCGGACCTCGAGCTCGACCAGCTCCAGAAGCTCGGGGTCGTCAACAAGGTCGACCTTGTTAAGGAAAACCACAAGGTAAGGCACGTTGACCTGACGGGCCAGGAGAACGTGCTCGCGGGTCTGGGGCATGGGGCCGTCGGCCGCGCTCACCACGAGGATCGCCCCGTCCATCTGAGCCGCGCCGGTGATCATGTTCTTGATGTAGTCGGCGTGGCCGGGGCAGTCAACGTGGGCGTAGTGGCGGTTCTTGGACTCGTACTCGACGTGGGAGGTGGCGATGGTAAGAATCTTGGTCTCGTCCCGGCGGCCGTGGGCCTCGCTCGCCTTGGCCACCTCGTCGTACGCGACGTACTTGGAAAGGCCTTCCTTGCTCATTACCTTGGTGATGGCCGCGGTAAGCGTCGTCTTACCGTGGTCGATATGCCCGATCGTGCCCACGTTTACGTGTGGTTTAGTGCGGTTGAATTTCTCCTTAGCCATTTCAAATCTCCTCCGTCTGACGTTTTTACGAACCCAACAAACGTTAAAGGGCCGTGTGGGCCCGCGCTTAAAGGATTCGAGACCGGATTCTTTTCATTTTATGGAGCCCACGATCGGATTCGAACCGATGACCTCTTCCTTACCAAGGAAGTGCTCTACCGCCTGAGCTACGTGGGCCTTAAACCAAAAACAATATTGCAACCTCTCGCGAGGTTTTTTTTGGAGCGGGAAACGGGGCTCGAACCCGCGACCCTCAGCTTGGAAGGCTGACGCTCTACCAACTGAGCTATTCCCGCGTTTATCTTAAGGCGGAGCCGAAACTACGGAGCGTTTCCGCCTGGACCGCATGGTGGAGGGAGGTGGATTCGAACCACCGTAGCCGAAGCAACGGGTTTACAGCCCGTCCCCTTTAGCCGCTCGGGCATCCCTCCTTATAATAACGCTAATGGAGCTGGCGATGGGACTCGAACCCGCAACCTGCTGATTACAAATCAGCTGCTCTACCGATTGAGCTACGCCAGCCTCCAAAGACTCAAAGTATAACAGTACAAGGAAGTTATGTCAAGATAACGCCTTAAAAAAAGATAAACTCATACTTACTCCCCGGCCTTCCATGCAATCTTGGAACCATCATTGGCCAGGGAGTCATGATTGAGTAATGTTTTCCCCTGCATTATCTGGAAAAAGATTATAGCAGAAGCCGCCGACGCGTTCAAGCTGGAAGTTTTTCCCCCAAGACGAATTTTAAATAAAAAATCTATTTCTTTTTTAATCCCGGGCCTTATACCCTTGCCTTCCGCCCCGATGACGACGGCGGTCTTGCTCGATAACTCTACCTCGCCTATCTCCTTTTCCGCCTCGGGGTCGGCGCCGAAAATCCAGTAGCCCGCTTCTTTTAATTCCTTAAGGGCGCGGGACAGGTTAACGGCCTCGGCGATCCGGATGTATTCCATGGACCCCGAGCTGGCCTTATGCGCCGCGGCGGTCATGCCCGCCGACCTGTCCTTCCCTATCACCACCGCGTCAAGGCCCAGGGCCTCGGCGCTTCGAAGGATCGAGCCGAAGTTCATGGGGTCGGTCACGCCGTCGAGGACCGCAATGGCGGACCTTTCGGACCCGAGACAATCCGAGACCGAGACGGTCTCCGGCATGGGCGCCAGTACGGCCATGCCCTGGTGGACCCGGGCCTGGACCATGGCGTCGAACTCTCGTGTGTCCATCTCGAGGACGGGAACGCCCAGCGCCCCGGCCTTCTCCATGACCGCTTTACGCGAGGCGGACATATTATAAGGATCGGGCCCTGGTTCCCTGTCGCCCTTCCCTCTTCGCAGGACGACCCTTTCCGCGGCGCGAGGGCGAGCGTCCAGCACGGCCATTACCGAGTGGTAGCCAAATATCCATTCTTTTTTGTTTTTTTGCTTCTTCATGGCCATGGGACCGAAGCGGCCTTCTTTCGGCGTCCATTTTGGGCGGCCCCCGTTTCGGCCGACCTGAAAAACGGGCCGTCAGGGCCGCCGAAAACAATTCATATTATTTATTGTCTTTTCCTTCGTCCTCGGACGGGGGTTTTTCTTCCTTGTCCGCCCCGGAGTCGGTTGGCTTTCCTTCTTTATTTTCAGTAGCTTCGCCTTCCTTTGCATCGTCTTTATTCTGGGCCGGCTCCTCTTGGTCCTTTTCCCACCAGAAGATGGCCTTTCTCCACTGCGGCTTGATATCGCTGGGCTTGTCTTCGTCCAGGGCCTTCTTCCTCTCCCTCAGTTCTTTGCGAACGGCCAGGAGCCTGTCGATCACGATGGCCCTGTTGGCCAGGTCGGCGTTGAGGGTCGGAACTATCCAGCCCTGGTTTCGGGCCATGACGTAAATGGCCTTCACTTTTTTAGGGTCCTTGGGAAAAAACTCGATGGAAAAGGAGCCGTAAAGGCTTTTAAGGTTCCCCTCTTCCATTTTCCAGGTAATGGTCCAGGCGGGCTTGTCCTCGGCGAAGGCCAGGATGTAGTTGTAATCCGGCGAGGGCCAGATGTTCTTGACCGTCACGTGCAGGCGTTTGGTCTCGTCCTTGCTCGGAAGCACCTCCACCGCGTGAATATCTGGAAAAATCCGGGCGTATTCCTTATAGTCGGTCATCACCTCCCAGACCATCTCGGCGGGGGCGTCAAAGAGGATTTCTCCCTTTACCTCATGGACCCTGGTGTCGGGCGCCTCCTTGAAGCTGATAATGACCTCGCCCCGGTTCAACCTGTCCTCATCGCTGGGCAGAAGCTGGGCCTCGCCGTGGCCGGACGGCCACAGGGTCATTATTCCCGCCAGGAGCAGGAAGTAGACGACGTATCTTAAATTCGCCATGTATTTACCCGTAAAGAAAGCCGGCTCTCAGGCCGGCCTTCATCGTCATTTTTTATTTATGCTAGTCCATGGGGGGCCGAATGTCAAGGAAAGGGCCTTTGCGAGCGCGCCATTAGTGGAGCCGTAAAAAGCGCAAAAACAAGGCGTAATATCGAAATATCTTTTCGGCTGCAAAGCTCGAAGATCGCATGGTAAATAATAATCGGGCCCTTTCTTCTTTTTCACTCGCCTCGCCGGCTCGATAATTCCTTGTTCTTAAATTGCTTACGCCGCGCCGTTGCAAGCGGCGCCCGGGCGCATCTTCGGAGCTATGGCGAAGGCCGGAAAGCCATTCAATAACCGCTCGCCCTCGGCTATTGCCCGGCCGGTTTGTAACCTTCCTTTTTATAAGTCCCGCCCGACTCGATCCACTGGCGCTGGACGGAGAGTGAGGACGGCAGGTCCTTTTTAATCATATACTCCTGGACAAAGTCGGGGATAAGGGCCTTGGTCTCGACCCAGGTGCTGTAGCGGGCGAAGGTGCTTTTATCGTCCACCCAGTAAAACTGCCACGCGCCGGAGAGCTGTTTCATGTCGTTTTTATAGTCGGGATCGAGCTTCCAACTGGAGCGGTAACTGCTTTTATCGCGGTCACCGATTATCTGGTAGTTGATTTTAATGCCCATGATATCTACGGACAGCTTGAGCCTGTCTCCGCCGTCCCACTTTTCTACCAGCTCGCTGCTCTCGAGGCGGGGAAGGTATTCCTCCTGGCGCCATCCCTGGGTGATCAGGTCCCAGACCTCGTCGATATTCTTCCTGAACATCATGGCCGCCCTGACCACCTGCTCACCCTTCATGTCCCTGGGCTTGTCCAGGATGACTATCTCGCCCTTGTTGGCCCGCTCGACCTGCTCGGGCGTCATGCCCTCGTGGGCGGAGGGGTCTTGAACGGTCATGGCTCCCTTTGGAGGGCCCGAGCCCCGGTCCGCCGACGTCCACGCGGGAAGGACCAAAAGCGCCGCTAATACCAAAGCGGCCGAGAAGGCAATAGCCTGGGTTTTGTACTTCATTTCTTTCCTCCATTATGGGAATGGTATTGCCGCGGTCGCCGGAGGCAACTTCCTTAGCCGGCGATGGGCTTACCATAATGATATCACGAGGTGGGCTTCAAAATAATTTTGCCGTTAGGGGGACGATTCTTTTTTGATCTTCAAGATGGCGGACCCCGTTCCCGGGACCTGGGCCACCACCTCGAAGCTCTCGGGATAGGCGCGGATGGTGGGGACCAGGACGTTCTCCACGAACCATCCGGGCCCGCCGGGAAAGCTCGAGCCCCATTCGTCGGCCAGGACGTAATCCGCTTTTGCCTCGGCCAGGTAATCCCTCACTTCTTTCAGGTCGTGGGAATAGGGAATCGAGCCGCAGGTCCTTCCCGTGAAGAGCCGGCAAGGCGGCGGGGAATGATAAATCAGGATCGAGTCCGGCTCCGTGACCTCGGCCGCAATCATAAGCAGCTTATAGCTGTCCATCACGTCCCGGCTGGAGAAGCGGACCTTAAAACCCGGGCGGAAGGTCTCGGTCGGAAGCCTGGAGGCGGCCATGTAATATCGGACGTCGTCAACCAGGTTGAAAGCCGTCACGGATATAACGGACGCCAAAAGGAGCGCCAAAGGAAATAGCTTGCCGGGTCCCTTGTCGGGATCGACTTTAAAGGCCCGCCATACCCGCGCCGCCAGGAACTCGAGGAAAAGCCTTGCGCCCTCAATAATCAGAAGGATGGAAAAGGGCAAAAGAGGAAAAACCAGCCTGGGGTCGAGCATGGGCCAAAGGGACATGGCCCCGAAATATGAGGCCATAAAAAAGAAAATCATCTCGGCCAGGGTCCGGTCCCTTCTCCACAATCCAGCCAGGCCCAGAAGCGCCAGGCCTAAAGCCGAGGCGTTGATGGACCAGGCCCAAAGCCCGGAGATTTTATCTATATCTCCCGCTGGGACCATGGGCATTAGAAGCGCCAGCCTCTGGTACAGGAAGCCGTTCGTGACGACCCTCTTCACGGCCTTGGGGATCGAAGCCCGAGGCACGGGTCCCATCAGGGGCGCGTGAAAATCCACGGCGATCATCTCGGGGCTGTCCGGCTTGAGGTCCATCATGAACCAGTCCACGTAGCCGAACTCGGAGGAACCAGGAGACGAGTCCCCTCTCGATCCCCACAATAAAAGCGCCAATAAGACGGGGACCGCTATGGCCGCGGCCCAAGCCGACCGCCTCCATAGATGCCCCCGCCCCGAGGCAAACAACCTGGGAAACAGCATATGAGCGGTCCAGGCCACCACCAGCGCCAGTCCCATCGAACGGGTGAAAACGGACGCGAGGACAAGGGCGGCCGAGGCAAAGCCCAGGATATACAAGCGCCGTTTGGCAGGGATTCCCTTTCGACCGGCCTCCCCTTCCCTCTCCCCTGCAATGTTTTTTCCCGGGGCGGGCCAAATCGAGCCGGACAACGATACCAGGCAGATCATGGACGAAAGGACCAGGAACATGAAAGGCACGTCGGATTTGGGACCGGTGAAGAACCGGAAAAGGTCGGGACAGGAAATGAGAGCGACGGCCGCCGCCAGGCCCGCCAGGGCGCCCGAGGCCCTTTGGCCAAGCGCCGCCGCCGCGGCCGCGGATGCCCCGTAGCATAGCCACATCATGACCTTCATGGGGTACAGCTTCATGCCGAAGAGCTTGATCAAGGCGGCCAGACCCAGATAAAAAAGAGGAGGTTCCCTTACGTGGGCCGGGTGGCCGGGAAGGGACAGGTCGATAAATCCCAGACCGTCGGCCAGGGCCTGCCCAAGAAGCATCCCCTGGCTCTCCGAGCCGAGCAGGAAATAGAAAACCGAGTCGAGTCTCAATCCGTAAAAAGCCAGGGCAAGAATAAAGGCAAGCAAGGGCGCCCATATTCGCGAGACCGGTCTTTTCGATTCCGCCGGCGCGTCCGGATTTTTCATGATTGATTCCGGCCGGTCCATGGGCCGCCCTCCCTCGGCCTAGGCGCCCGCGTTGGAGGAGTATCCCCGCGCGCTTGGTCCCGGACTGGTAAGCCTTTTGAGACCCATGGCGAAGAGCCTGTAGATGGCGGAGAACACCTCGGTCCGGTCGATCTTGGACTTGCCCGCCCTCCGCTCGACGAAGGTGATGGGGACCTCGACGGTGGAAAAACCGTTATAACGGCACTCGAAGAGCATTTCCTCGGCAAAGGCGTAGCCGTCGGACCTGAACCTTTCGAAATCGAGCTTGGCCAGCATGTCCACCCGATAGCACCGAAAGGATGAGGTCCAGTCCCTGATCTCTCCTCCCAGGACCAGACGGGCCGCCGTGTTGGCGCCCTTTGAGAGGAACACGCGGTGCCAGGCCCAGTTCACCACTTTTCCGCCCGGCACGTACCTCGAGCCGATGGCCACGTCATGGTCATCCGCGGCCGCCACCAGGGCGGGGACCGACTCGGGGGCGTGAGACCCGTCGGCGTCCATGATCACCACCCGGTCGTAGCCTCCGTCGATGCCCGCTCGCATCCCGGCCCGCTGGGCCCCTCCCAGGCCCATCTTGCCCGGCCGAAGATGGACCGACACCTTCTCGGGAGGCCCGGCCGTTTGGGCCAGTTCGGCCGTGCCGTCGGGAGAAGAGTCGTCCACAACCAGGACGTCAAGGTCCATGTCCAGGGACAGAAGAGACTCGACGATCCACTTGATATTACAGGCCTCGTTATAAGTGGGAAGAGCGGCCAGTACGCGCGGTTTGCCATCCATGGGAAAATCTTAACACACCATGGCCAAATGACAAAAAGGCAACTTGGAAAAGCTATTGGGAACATGGATTAGTAGTGGCCATGAAAGAAGGGCAAGGATCCAGGACTAAAAAAGCCTCCGCCCCCTTGTTGTAGGGGGCGGAGGCCTGATGAAAAGGTTTGGCTTTTTTATTGGGGATTTGTATATATAGACTTTCCGGTTTTGGAAAGGTTCCGGCTTGGCGTCATTTTTTTATTGTTTTTTTATTTTTTTTGACGGCGGACTCTCGACTTTGAAATAAAGCCTTATAAATCGGCAAGTTGTCTAACAGTATCGGACCCGGAGGGGCAATTCGCCGCCAAGGGGACCCTCAAAGGCAAGATATCCGTTCAGCTTCATATTTTTCCTGGCTCCTTGGCGGCCATGTTCCCGGCCATATCGCAATAGGCTTGACTTGGCCGGTTTTGGGCCATAAAATCGTAAACTCCGGCGGGGTTTTCATTCCGCCAGGAGTTCAAAATAAGCCCGCAATAAGGGGAGTTGTTAACGATATCATGAAGAAGATAGTCATACTTGGTTTGGACTGCGCCACTCCCCAGCTTCTTTTCGATGAATTCAGGGACGCGCTTCCCAATTTACGCTCTCTAATGGAAAAGGGGGTTTACGCCAAACTCCGGAGCACTGACCCTCCCATTACCGTCCCCGCCTGGACGGCCATGATGACGAGCAAGGACCCGGGCATCCTGGGTTTTTACGGTTTCCGAAACCGGGCGGCTTACGACTACTCGAGCCTTTATTTCGCCAACGCCAAGTACGTTAAGGAAAAGACCATATGGAACTACGTTTCCAGGAACCGCATGTCCTCGCTGGTGTTCGGCGTTCCTCAAACATATCCTCCCAAGCCCCTTAACGGCATGATGGTGGCCAGCTTCCTGACTCCCAACAAGGAGGTCCAGTACACTTGGCCCGACGACGTGAAGGCCGAGCTCGACCAGGCCGCCGACGGCGACTATATGATCGACGTGGACGACTTTCGGACCGACGACAAGGACCGGCTGCTCGAGCAGATTTACGTGATGACCGAGCGGCGCTGGAAGGCCTTCCGCCACTTCTACAAAAAGGACGATTATAATTTCTCCATCGTGGTGGAGATGGGAGTGGACAGGATACACCACGCCTTCTGGCGCTTTCATGACAAGAAGCATCGCCTGTACGAGCCGGGCAACAAGTACGAGACGGCCATCCGCGATTATTACGTGGCCCTGGACGGCGAGATCGGCAAGACCCTCGAGCTTTTCGGCGAGGACACGGCGGTCATGGTCGTTTCGGACCACGGGGCCAAGACCATGCACGGGGCCATCTGCGTGAACGAGTGGATGCAGCGCGAGGGATATCTTACCTTGAAGGAAAAGCCCTCCTCCCCGGTCCGCTTCAAGATGGACATGGTGGACTGGGACAAGACCCGGGCCTGGGGAGAGGGCGGCTATTACTCGCGGATATTCTTCAACGTGAAGGGACGCGAGCCCAACGGCCAGGTTCCCGCGGAGGAGTACGACTCCTTCCGCGAGGAGATCAAGGCCCGGCTCGAGGACATTCGGGACGAGGACGGCAACAACATCGGGACCAAGGTCCTCAAGCCCGAGGAAGCATACAAGGAAGTAAGGAACGTGGCCCCCGATCTTATCGTTTACTTCGGGGACCTCGATTGGCGCTCCGCGGGAAGCGTGGGCACGGGATCGGTGCATCTTTATGAAAACGACACGGGACCGGACGACGCCAACCACGCCCAGGAGGGCATCTTCATATGCAGCCTCCCCCCTGAGCGCTTCGCGGAGGTAAAGGATACCTTCTCGATTTACGACGTCGCGCCCACCGTGCTGACCTGGCTCGGGATCGACGTGCCGGGCGACATGATAGGGCGAAGCCTGATCAAGTAAAAAGGCGCGGGAGTTAAAATGAAAGGTTTTACTCTTTGGTTCACGGGTCTCTCGGGCGCGGGCAAGTCCACCCTTTCCCAGGAGATAGAGATTGCCCTGCTCGAGCGCGGCATGCGCGTCGAGGTGCTGGACGGGGACTGCATCCGGGAAAACCTGAGCAAGGGACTTACTTTCTCGAAGGAGGACCGGGACATCAACATCAGGCGGATCGGCTTCGTCTGCAACCTTCTTACCCGGAACGACGTGGTGGCCATCGCCGCGGCCATCTCGCCCTACAAGGCGGTGAGGCGGGAGGTGCGCGAGACCATCGGCCGCTTCGTCATGGTCCACTGCGAGTGCCCCATCCCGGTGCTAAAGGAGCGCGACCCCAAGGGCCTCTACGAGAAGGCCCTGGCCGGCGAGATAAAAAACTTCACCGGCATAAGCGATCCTTACGAGCCTCCGGAAAAACCCGAGATCGTCTGTCACACGGACAAGGAGGAAATCGAGGAGAGCGTCAACAAAATACTGGCCACCCTCGAGATTCTCGGCTATATTCCCAAACTGGACACGGCCGAGTACAGCGCCGAGGAGGAAGCGAAAATAAAGCAGAGGCTCAAGGACCTGGGATATATCTGACGGGCAAAACGGCCCGCCGCCCGGGCGGCCCAAGATGTATGGAACGATAATTATTATTTTAAGGAGGACCTAAGATGTTTGACAACGCCTTCTTCAAGAAATTTCCCCAAGCGGAAAGCTCCTTCATCGACGACGAGGGAAGCGAGAAGAAGTACCTTTTCCCGACCTTTTACGAGGGATCAAGGGCCATGATGGCCGCCTTTACCTGCTCGTGGAAAAAAGCCCAGGCCCAGCTTCCAAAAGGATGCTATCCAACCCCCGGCGGGCTGGGCAAGGCCGTGGCGATCGTCTCGGCTTTCGAGTACAACAACGTGCAGGGCATGGACCCCTACAACGAAATACTGTTCGGGTTCCCCGTGGTGCAGGTCCCCGCCGGCTCACTCGTTCCCAAGTCCGGGTTCTACGTGGCCCGCCTGGTGGTGGACCAGCCCGACAACGTGCAGAGGGGAAAACACCTCTGGGGCATGAGCAAGTCCCTGGGCGAGTTCAAGTTCTACGACCGGGACGGATCGAGGGTATGCGAATTGTGGAGAAACGGCAGGATGGGCCTCAAGTTCGAAGTTCCCCGCCAGGGCCGCTCGCGCACCTTCGAGGAATGCCGCTACCTTATCTCCGTCAAGGGAGGCGAGATACTGCGCAGCCGCTCGTGCATGTCCGGCCGCAGGATCGAGGCCAGAAACGGCGGCAATATCACCTTGGGCGCCGACCCCATGGCGGCCGAGCTGAAGGGACTGGGCGTGGCCTCCGAGCCCATTTTCACCAGGTACATGCCCAACATGAACCAGACCCTTAACCTTGCCTCGGAGAAGTCGGCGGCGTAATAACCAAGACTTTTATCCTATAATCGAGGCCGGAGCGAATGATATATCGAGTCTCCGGCCTCGTTTTTTTGGGCGCAATAACCGATGGAATAATACGGCATAAACTCATTTTTTAATATCGGCATTTTCAATATCATATCCAGGAAATTCAAACCTCGAATCATACCGGCTTGTCGCGGGACGCCACCGCCGAAAAATCCTCCCGTCCTTACAAGAGGCTTTGGCCGGAATCCTTATATCTTTCAAACATCTGAAATCATAATGAATTTATCGCGTCTTTGTCTCGGGGCCGATAAGGCTTGAACCCTTATTAACGAATAAGGCTCGAGCGAGCGGCCACGGCGCCCAAATTGCACTTTCGCTGATACCAGATATGAAATTGGACCTGGAGAAATAACAATAAGAACGATTATTAACAACGGACCGTTTACCTGACGCTTCAGTTTATGACGTTCTACTGACAATGGTCTGAAATCGAAATCCGACGGGAGGAGGAGCGCATAAAATATACGCGTTGAAAACCGACTAATATACCTAAATTAATATTCTTCATGACCTTGTCCTAATAACTTTTTTAATATGCACCGTAAGGTCCCGGGAGCGCCGTTCGCGGCGGAGTTTCGAAGCTCCCAGGTCATCTTTTTACTTCAACCGTTATTCGGGACAAAAGCCCCGATATAAATACGCGGCAATCAAATCCATGGGAGGCAACGAGTAATGAAGAACATGAAATTGGGGACCAAGCTCCTGGTATTTTTCCTTTCAGTCGGCATCCTGCCCTTCGCCGTCATCGGCGGCATATCCTTGACCAAGTCCAGCGGGGCCCTTTCCGACCAGACCTTCAGCCAGCTTCAGGCCCTGAGGGAAATCAAAAAAGATCGGATCGAGAGCTTCTTCGCCGAGCGGCAGGGAGACCTGTCCGTGCTGGTGGAGACGGTGGACGCGCTGAGAAGCGAGTCCTCGAGCAAACTCGAGGCGGTCCGACAGATCAAGAAGAACCAGATCGAGGACTACTTCGCGAAAATGGAAGGCCAGCTCCACGTCATCAAGGACAACCCATTTATTGTGGAGAGGCTACTCGAGTTCGACGGCGCCTTCATGCAGGCGGGAGACAATATCGATTCCCCGGCCTGGCGTGAACTGGCGGAAAAGCACGACAAGTTTTTCAAGGACGTCTGCGGGGACTACGGCTGGAGCGACCTTCTCCTCATGTGCCCGGAGGGAAGCGTTGTATATACCGCCGCCAAGAAATCCGACCTGGGCCTGTTCCTGGACCAGGAACCGCTGAAAAGCTCTCCCGTCGGCCTGGCCTTCCAAAAGCTTCAGACGAACCCGGACCTGGAGGTGGCCATAGGCGACTTCGCGCCTTACGCGCCCTCCAACGACGAGCCCTCCGCCTTTATGGTCGCCAGGATCAAAAACCGGGACGGCGAGGTCACAGGGCACGTGGGCTTCCAGATATCACTGGCCAAGATCAACGAGATCATGAACGAAAGGGCCGGCATGGGAAAGACCGGCGAGGCCTATCTCGTGGGATCGGACGGGCTTATGCGCTCGGACTCGTATCTAGACCCCGACCGTCACTCGGTCAAGGCCTCCTTTGCCGACCCGGAAAAGAGAAGCGTAGAAACCATGGCAAGCGAGGCCGCCCTGGCCCAGGAGACGGGCCTTAAAGTCATTAAGGATTATAACGGCAACTACGTGCTCTCCGCCTACGCTCCGATCGACGTCCCGGGACTCGACTGGGCCATCTTGGCCGAGATCGACGTGGCCGAGGCCTTCTCTCCCGTTGATGAGGACGGCAAGGAGTTCTATAAAAAGTACGCCGATTTTTACGGATATCATGACCTGTTCCTCATAAATCCAGACGGCTACGCCTTCTACACCGCGGCCAGGGAGTCCGACTACAAAACCAACTTTTTGTCCGGCAAATACTCGGACTCCAATCTGGGCCAACTGGTCGCCAAGACGACAAAGACCAAACAATTCGGCATGGCCGACTTCGCTCCCTACGCCCCTAGTGGAAACGAGCCCTGCGCCTTTATCGCCCAGCCCGTGGTCCACGACGGCCAGGTCGAGATGGTGATCGCTCTTCAGCTATCTCTCGATTCCATCAATGAGGTAATGCAGCAGCGGGAGGGCATGGGCGAGACGGGCGAGACCTACCTGGTGGGAAGCGACAAGCTGATGCGGTCCGATTCCTATCTCGATCCCACCCACCACTCGGTCAAGGCCTCCTTTTCCGACCCCTCCAGGGGCTCGGTGGACACTCTCGCGGCAAGGGAGGCACTCGCGGGCAAGACTGGCCGGCAAATCATCGAGGACTACAACGGCAACCACGTTCTCTCGGCCTACGCCCCTGTAAACGTGGCGGGCCATACATGGGCGCTGATAGCGGAGATCGACGAGGACGAGGCCTTCGCCGCCGTCTCCGACATCGAATGGTCCATGGGCATAGTCGCCCTTCTTGGCATCGCGGGAATAGTGATCGTGGCGCTCCTTATCTCCAGGTCGATTACCAAACCCATCAACAGGGTAATCGATGGACTCAACGAGGGCGCCGACCAGGTGGCGGCGGCGGCGGGCCAGGTGTCGTCCGCCAGCCAGTCCCTGGCCCAGGGATCGTCCGAGCAGGCCGCGTCCCTCGAGGAAACCGGCTCCTCCCTCGAGGAAATGTCGTCCATGACCAAGCAAAACGCCGACAACGCGACCCAGGCCGACTATATGATGAAAGAGTCCAGCCAGATCGTGGCCAGGGCCAACCAGGCGGTTTCCACCTTGACCGGCTCCATGAACGAGATCACCAGGGCCAGTGAGGAAACCTCGAAAATCATCAAGACCATAGATGAAATAGCCTTCCAGACCAACCTCCTGGCCCTTAACGCGGCGGTCGAGGCCGCCAGGGCCGGAGAGGCGGGGGCCGGCTTCGCCGTGGTGGCCGACGAGGTCAGGAACCTGGCCATGCGGGCCGCCGGGGCCGCCAAGAGCACGGCCGACTTGATCGAGGGCACGGTCAAAAAAGTCAAGGACGGGTCCGAGGTGGTGAAAAAATTAAACGACGCCTTCGGCGAGGTAACGGCGAGCTCGTCCAAGGCGGCCGAGCTGGTGGCGGAAATCGCCGCCGCCTCCACCGAGCAGGCCAACGGCATCGAGGAAATAAACACGGCCGTGGTGGAGATGGACAAGGTGACGCAGCAAAACGCGGCCAACGCCGAGGAGTCGGCCTCAGCCTCCGAGGAGATGAACGCCCAGGCCGAGCAGATGAAAGTCTTCGTCGGCGAACTGGTGACCCTGGTGGGAGCGGCCAAAAACGGACACGGAAAGACTCAAAAGGCTATTGCCAGGGAAATGAGCCGCCTGGGACCCGGGCCCGTCTCCACCCAAAAAGGATATGGCGGCAAGGGCAACGGAAAAGGAAACGGAAAAAGTCACCCCCAATCGGCGGTCGATCCCTCCGAGTTGATCCCCCTGGACGACTCGGAAACACTGTCGGCTTTCTAAGGCGAAAACCCTGTTAATCCAAGGTTAAAAAAGGATTTTCGCGTGAAGACAAAAGATTGACATTGCCCCGAAAGGCACTATACTAGGAAAATAATGAAACTTGAAGGACTATATGCCGCGCTCGGGAAAAAGACCAGGAAGACGGGAAAGAAGACCGCCTCTCCCGGTGGAGCGCGGACCTAGGTCCATCGAAACGCCGAATCCGCCGGGCCGCCTTGAAAAGAGGCGGCCCTTTTTATGGACCCATCCTGGAGTGGGACATGCTTTGCCGGTCCCGCGGTCGGTTATGGATCGGATCGGAAAAAATCATTGAACGGGAGGAGAATATGGACGCCCCCACCAAAAACGAGCGGCTCAAAAAATGGGTCAAGGAAATGGCCGAGATGTGCCGGCCCGACTCCATCCACTGGTGCGACGGCTCCCGCCAGGAGCTCGATCGGCTGAAAAAAGAGGCCTTCCAAACGGGCGAGCTTGTCGAGCTCGACCAGGACAAGCTTCCCGGCTGCGTATATCACCGCACGGCCCGGAACGACGTGGCCCGCACCGAGCACCTTACGTTCATCTGCACGGACAACGAGGAGGACGCCTCGCCGGTGAACAACTGGATGAGCAGAAAGGACGCCTACGCCGAGGCCACCGAGTATTTCCGGGACTCGATGAAGGGCCGGACCATGTACGTGGTCCCCTTCAGCATGGGGCCGGTCGGGTCCCCCTTCGCCAAGTATGGGATCGAGCTGACCGACAGCATATACGTGGTGCTGAACATGTCCATCATGACCGAGATGGGAACGAGGGTGATGGCGGCCATAGGCGAGGAGGGCGACTTCACCAAGTGCCTTCACGGCAAGGCCCAGCTCGACCTGGAGAAAAGACGGATCATGCACTTCCCGGAGGATAACGCCATATGGAGCGTCAACTCCGGCTACGGCGGCAACGTGCTTTTGGGCAAGAAGTGCCTCGCCCTCCGGATCGCGAGCTGGATCGGCAGGCAAGAGGGCTGGATGGCCGAGCACATGCTCATCCTGGGCATCGAGGAGCCGGGCGGCCACACCGAGTACATCGCGGCCGCCTTCCCCTCGGCCTGCGGCAAGACCAACCTGGCCATGCTCATTCCCCCGGAGGGACTGAGAAAAAAAGGATACAGAATCTGGACGGTGGGCGACGATATCGCCTGGCTCCGGGTGGGAAAAGACGGCAGGCTCTGGGCCGTCAACCCCGAGGCCGGCTGCTTCGGCGTGGCCCCCGGCACCAACTCGAAGACCAACCCCAACATGATGAAGGCCATCGTGAGCGACACCATATTCACCAACGTGGTGCTTCGCGGCGACAAGACCGTTTGGTGGGAAGGGCACGACGACCCTCCCCCCGTCAAGGCCGAGGACTGGAAGGGCGACCCCTGGACGCCGGACATGAAGGACGATGGCGGCAAACCCATACCCGGCGCCAACGCCAACAGCCGGTTCACCGTGCCCATACGCAACGTTCCCTCCGTGTCCAACCGACTGGACAAGCTGGAGGGCGTTCCCATCAGCGCCTTCCTTTTCGGGGGAAGACGGGCCAGCCTGGCGCCCCTGGTGTACCAGGCCTTCAACTGGAACCACGGCGTGTTCGTGGCCTCCACCATGGCCAGCGAGGTCACGGCCGCCCAAACCCAGGGGATCGGGACCGTGAGAAGAGACCCCATGGCCATGAGGCCCTTCGTCGGATACAACATGGGAGACTACCTGCGCTTCTGGCTCGAGATGGGAAACCGCGTTCCCAATCCCCCTCCCATTTTCCACGTCAACTGGTTCAGGCGGGACGAGGACGGGAAATACCTCTGGCCCGGCTTCGGAGAGAACCTCCGGGTCCTCGAGTGGGTACTGCAAAGGCGGAGGGGTGAAGTGCCGGCCGTGCAGACGCCCATCGGATACCTGCCCAACAAGGAAGACCTGGACATGACGGGCGTCGAGATAAGCCGGGAAACCATGGAGAAGCTGTTCTATATCGACCAGAACGCCTGGCTGGGAGAGTGCGACCAGATCGAGGAATTCTTCGACTCGATCGGAAAACGCATGCCCTCACGGCTCTACCGGGAACTGGACGATCTGAGGTACAGGCTGAAAAGGTGCTGCGGGCCGCAGGGAAAGATTTACGCCGCCTGGTAGAAAAGGGGAGAGAAAGAGAAGCGGGCGGTATTCTTGCCGTCCGTTTTTTTTGAGCGTCCGCGCTATTGTATACTGAAAGGGGAGGATCGGGCGCGCCGAACGAGTCGGCGACGCCGCGTTTCACGCCTCCATTTCGTCAAGCGGCCGGATAGATCGGGCCGGGGAGGATGGTCCATGGACCCCGCGGAAAAGAAGAAAATGAATGGCCTCGAGGCCGAGCTGAGGGCGGCCCGGAAAAGGATATCCGAGTTGGAGAGGCGTTCCGCCAAGACGGCGTCGGAGAAATTCCTCGACGACGTGGCCAGTCTTTTCATGGAGATGTTCCGTTCCGGGCCCGAGGCCAAGTTCGCCGTCGAGGCGGCCACGGGCAAAATACTCGAGTGCAATCCAAACGCCCTCGAGCTTTTTGGGTACGAGCGGGGCGATCTGATCGGCAAACCCTTTTCCACCCTCGAGGCGCCGAACGCCGAAAGGGTACCCAAGGGAAAGTACGGCGCCACCTACGTGGCCGAGTCAAGACATCGGAAAAACTCGGGCGAGGTCTTTGCCGTTGAAATGACCGGGACCGAGTTCGCCTGGGAGGGACGCAAAATCAGGATCATCACGGTCCACCCCGTATCCGACCGGGACCAGGTGGAAAAAGCCCTGGAAAAGAGCGAGAAAAGATACAAGCTCCTGGCCCAGAACATAACCGACGTCATCTGGACCATGGACATGGACCTGAACTTCACCTATATAAGTCCGTCCATCGAGCGACTCCTGGGATACGCGCCCGAGGAAATGATGACCATGGGGATCGAGCGCATCGTTCCTCCCGAGGACCTCGACCGCGCCCTCAAGCTGAGCGAGCTGGCCAAAGGGATCGACCTTAAAAGTATCCGGGAATACATCAACCCCATGACCCGGGAGGAAAGGCAGATCAGAAAGGACGGGGAGATCATCTGGGCCGAGGTGACCTCGACCGTTCTTTTCGACGAGAGGGGAGAACCGGAGGGCTTCATCGGCGTGTCCCGCGACGTCACCTCCCGCAAGGACGCCGAGGAGGAGATAAAAGCCAGGGAAAAAATTTACCGGTTCCTGGCCGAGAACGTGACCGACGTGGTCTGGACGACGGACCTTGATTTCAACCTTACCTATATCAGCCCCTCCCTGGAAAAGGTTCTCCAATACAAGCCCTCCGAGTTCGACTTCAATATCCTTATGAAAACCTTTGACAGGAAAGGCAGGGAGACGATCGAGGGGCTGATGGAAGAGACCCGGAAAAAGCTGGCGGACCGGGAGGACTCGGGGAGGCGGGACCAGCCGGTCACCCTGGAGTTCCGTCAATTCCGCAAGGACGGCCATGAGGTTTGGTCCGAGGTCAAGACCTCCTGGATGTACGACAAGGACGACCATCCCGTCGGCTTCATCGGCGTGGTCAGGGACGTGACCGAGCGCAAGAAGGCCGAGGAGGCCCTTCGCCGCAGCGAGGAGAGGCTCCAACTCGCGCTTGACGCCACCAACGACGGACTTTGGGACTTCTATCTTAAAACGGGCGACTTCTACGTGAACCCCCGCTACTATACCATGCTCGAGTTCGAGCCTTACGAGATGGCCCCGTCGGTCAAGATGTGGATAGACCTGCTCCATCCCGACGACAGGGATTACGTGGTCAACAAGCAGGTCGAGATGATACAAAAGAACCTTGAATCCTTCGAGGAGGAGTTCCGGCTCAGGACCAAGTCGGGCGGCTATCGATGGATACTGTCCCGCGGCAAGGTGGTGGAAAGGGACAAGGACCAAAATCCCGCCCGCATTTTGGGCACTCACATCGACGTCACGGACAGGAAGGGCATGGAAAGGGACCTGCTCGAGGTCAGAAAGCTCGAGTCCCTGGGCGTTTTGGCCGGAGGACTGGCCCACGACTTCAAGAACATCATCGCCTCGATCATGGGCAACCTGTCCATCGCCAAGTTCTGCTCCGTGCCGGACACGGAAATATTCGAGTATATCAACGAGGCCGAAACGGCCTGCACCAGGGCCCAGGAACTGACCCAGCAACTGCTCACCTTCTCCAAGGGCGGAAGCCCGGCCATGAAGACAACCGACATCGCGCCCACGGTGAAGCAGTCGGCCCTGTTCGTGCTCCGAGGCACCAACGTGGGATGCGAGATCATCCTTCCCCCCGGGCTCTGGCCTGTCAGGGCCGACGAGGGACAGATAAGCCAGGTGATCAACAACGTGGTCATCAACGCCGGACAGGCCATGCCCAAGGGCGGCACCATCAGGATCAGGGGTGAAAACGTGGTCCTGGGCGACAAGAACGAGACCGCGCTGCCCGCGGGAAAATACCTCCGCCTCGACGTGGTCGACTTTGGGAAAGGAATAGCGCCCGAGCACCTTCCCATGATCTTCGACCCCTACTTCACCACCAAGCCGAAAGGGACCGGTCTGGGTCTGGCCACCTCCTTTTCCATCATCAAGAAGCATGGGGGCGCCATCACGGTGGACTCGAAACCCGGCGTGGGCACGGCCTTCCATATTTACCTCCAGGCCTCAGAGGAGGAGCTTTCGAGCGACAGGATATGGCAGCAGGAGTACGTGAGGGGCACGGGCAAGGTCCTGATCATGGACGACGAGGAGATGCTGAGACGGACCGCCTCCCGCATGCTCCAGCTTCTGGGCTACACTCCCGAGGTGGCTGCCGACGGAGACGAGGCCATATTAAAGCACGGGCAGGCCCTGAAGGATAAAAAGCCCTACGACCTTATTATCATGGACCTGACCGTGCAGGGCGGCAAGGGCGGCAAGGAGGCCACGGAGGAACTATTGAACATAGACCCCTGGGCCAGGGTCATCGTGGCCAGCGCCTACGATGAAGACCCGGTCATGAGGGACCCCACCAAGTACGGCTTTATCAGCGCCATACCCAAGCCCTTTAAAATGGAGGAGATCGGCCGCGCCCTGAACGAGGCCCTGAGCCGAAGCTGAGCTATTCCTTGGAGTCTTCCTCAGCCGCCGGGACGGAGAAGGTCGCTCCCGTGGTCGGGCTCGTCATGTCCCGCGAGGGCTCGGAGAAAAGCCAGTTCACCCGGCCGGCCAGCCCGGCGCTCTCGATCCGTCTTCCGAATTTGTCTATCAACACAGCCTCTATCCCATCGGTTTTCCGAATAAGCTCGAGCCCGTCCCTGGGGCCGAGCACGAACACGGCCGTGGCCATGGCGTCCGCCATCCAGGCTTCGTCGGCCACTATGGTCACGCTCGAGAGGGACGACGCGGGCCGTCCCGTCCTGGGGTCGATGATGTGGCAATAATACTTGCCGTCCACCACGATGAACTTCTCGTAGTCGCCCGAGGTCGCCACCGCCTTGTCGCTTATCGGCAGCCAGGCGACGCTGTCCTCCTCGCTCCGGGGGTGCTGGATACCTATCCGCCACGGCCTTGACCCATGGCCGCCGATGACCCGAAGGTCTCCCCCCGCGTTCACCGAGCCCATGGTCACGCCCCGGCTCTTGAGTTCCCCGATCGCCTCGTCCACGGCGTAGCCCTTGGCTATGCCGCCCAGGTCAAGGCGAAGACCCGGCCTAGACAGCCTGGCCTTCCCCGCCGCGCGGTCTATCTCGACGCCGCGCCAGTCGATGAACTCGAGGGCCCCTGATATCTCCTCCTCCGAGGGCACGCGGGCCTCCTCTTGCTTAAAGGACCAAAGGCCGCGAAAGCCCGCGACCGTCGCGTCAAAGGCCCCGCCGCTTATCTCGGAAATATGGCGGGCCTTGACAAGGACGTCGATGGTCTCGGGCGAGACCTCGATGGCGTCCCGCCCCGCCGAGTCGTTAAGCCTCTTCACGTCCGAGCCTTCCCGGTACGGACTCATGAGCGACTCGATCTTGGCGATCCTTCCGTAGGCCGCCTCGATGGATTGGCCAAGCTCTTTCTCGTCCTCCCCCAGGACGACTATCTCGACGAAGGTCCCCATCAGCATCCGCCGGTCGGCTACGGTTTTAAGCCTGGGCCGGCAGGAAAAGGGCATGGTGCAAAAAAAGATGGAGACCAGGACCAGGGCGGCGAGGGGCCGATAATTCTTTATCATGTGTAACTAATCCTTCTTGGAGCGCACATGATAAATGTAACCCCATCATCCGGGCCGGACAAACCGGGTCTTGGCGGACCGGCGCTTTATTTAGCTCCCCGGCCATGCTAACTTTTCCAGGGAGGTCCTAAATGGCCAAAATAGTCCAGGAAATCGAAAGCTACATGAAAAGCGGCTACGTCCTTCTCCAGATCGTCACCTGGGAGGAGGAACGGGCGCTCGAAATGGTGGCCGAGGCGGCCAAGAGGCTGCAAAGGCCGGTCAGCCAGTGGTCGGCCGGGTCCGGCTTCGGCGACAACAACAAGACGGCGTCGGCCGATCCCATGGAGGGCCTGGTCCGCATGAGCGTGACCAAGGGACCGCGCGTTTTCGCGCTCCTGGATTTCCACGCCTGCCTCGAGCGGCCCGAGGTGGTAAGACGCCTTCGCGAGCTTTGTAGCCTGATGGAGGCCAAGGAGCAATGCGCCGTGATGATCGGACCGACCGCGGCGTTGCCCATGGAGCTCGAGAAAGACGCGGTCGTGCTGGACCTGGACCCGCCCTCCCCCGCCGAGCTTCTGGACATACTCGACGAGTGCGTAACCCGCGCCGGCCACTCGGGAGAGTTAAAGAGCGCCAAGGACCTGCGCGAGGTGGTGGTGCGGGCGGCCCGGGGCCTGACCGCTCGCGAGGCCCGGCGGATGCTCACTCGCATCCTTTTAACCCACCCCGAGTTCGGGAGGGACCACGTAAGGGAAGTGCTCGAGGCCAAACGCCAGGCCCTCAGGCGCTCGGACATGCTCGAGTTTTACGACGCCCAGGAAACCCTGGACGACATGGGCGGGTTGGACCTCCTCAAGCAGTGGCTTATGAACCGGGCCCAGGCCTTCGGCGGAAGGGCCAGGGAGTACGGGCTGCCCGAGCCCAAGGGGCTCTTGCTCCTGGGCGTGCAGGGCTGCGGCAAGAGCCTCTCGGCCAAGGCCGTGAGCGGCCTGTGGGGCATTCCCCTCATCAGGCTCGATCTTTCCGCCGTGCTCGAGGCCGAGTCTCGGGGCGACCAGCTCCGCCGCTCTCTCCGCATGGCGGAGGGCCTGGCGCCGTGCGTCCTCTGGATCGACGAGATCGAGAAGGGCTTTAACGCCCACCAGGTCTCGGGCATGGCCGAGGAGGGAAGGATGGCCCGGGCCTTCGCCACCTTCCTGACATGGCTCCAGGAAAAAAGGAGCCCCGTCTACGTCATCGCCAGCGCCAACTCGATCTCCGAGCTTCCGCCCGAGCTGGTGCGGAAGGGAAGGTTCGACGACATCTTCTTCGTGGACCTTCCCCGCGACAACGAGCGTCGGGAAATTTTCCGCATCCATCTGATCAAAAGGAACAGGGACCCGGAGGACTTCGACCTCACCCTCCTGGCCGGGGCCGCCGAGGGCTTCTCCGGGTCGGAGATCGAGCAGGCCGTCATCTCCGCCATGTACGACGCCTTCACCGCCGGCCGTGAGATCGAGACAAAGGACATAGCCAAGGCCCTCCAGGAGACGGTCCCCCTCCTCGAGACCATGGAGGAACAGATCAAGCAACTTAGGGACTGGGCCAAAACCAGGGCCCGACCCGCCTCCCTCGACACCAAGCTGATGGACCTTCTCCACGGGGCCAAGGAGGAGTGAATGGCGGCGGTTCAATTGCGATATATGTTGCAAATGGAATGAAAATATTGGCATAGCCTAATTAGGTCGAAACAATTGTCAAAACGAAATGAAAGAATATCCCGCGCCCGGTTTTGAATAGAGCGATGCTCAGCCGCGGCTACGCCACCCGTCGGGAATCTCAAGCGTGGTTTAATAGACCGTCTTCACTTTCGCCGTGATCGGCTCCAAATCGCCCAACTAACCATCCCGCTTCGCGAGACCCGCTAGGTTCCGGGGTAACGGACGGGACGTCCGGTTCAATCGAAAATACCGTGTTCGCGCTCGATCTTGTCCAGGACCGACTCGAGGCGTTTGGCGAGGGTGGCCCAGTTGAAGGTCTGGATGAACTCCTCGTTCGGCTCGGACGGAAGTGAGCCGGCGAGCCACTGGTCGAGGAAGGAGCTGAGGCCGGTGAGGTCGCCTCTTTCCATGGGCCGGCCCAGGCCGCTTTGCTCGGCAGCGGCGGCTATCATGCTTTTCTTCGGGCCGTAGACCAGCATGGGCTTTCGGGCGCGCATGTAGTCGAAGAGCTTCAAGTTGTGATACCGCTCCCGGCCGGGGGCGTCGTCCACCATCATCAGGCAAAGGCTCGCCCTTTCCAACTCGGCCAGGGCCTCGGCGTAAGGCATAAAGCCGGTGAAGACCAGGTTCAGGCGCTCGTATTCGAGGCCCCTTATAACGCGCTCGAGTTCCGGCGCGGTCTTGCCGATGAACTTGAGCGTTATGGTCACTCCCCTTCGCCCGGCCGCCTCGTCCATGGCGGCGAAGAGCTCGGGGGGCAAAAGGGACGGGTGGTCCACGCTGCCCAGGTTGACGATGAGGTGCTCCTCGACCTCGCCCGAGCCGACGCCCTTATAATCGTCGTCGTCAAAGCCGTTGGGGATGACCTCGATCCTGGCCGGGTCCGCCCCCAGCCGCTCGATGAACTCCCGCTTGAAGCCCTCGGTGTTGGCGATGACCGCGTCGGCGTAGGTCAGGAGCTTTCTTTCGAGCCAGGCCTCGAGGTCGCGCTTGGCCTCGCGGGCGACCGATCCCTTGACGCTGGCCTCCTTGTCCGGGTGAAAGGACCACTCGTCGCGGTAGTCCAAGACGAGGGGAACGCCCGTTAACCTCTTGACAAAGGCCCCCACCAAAAAGGACGAGAACTCCGGGGCCGAGCACAATATCGCGGAGGGCTTGTATTCTCTCGCCGCGGCCAGGGCGGGAAGCGCGGCCATGGCGGCCCATAAGACCGACACGTTGGGAACGAGAGGCACGTTAATGAGCCGCCTGAACGTAAGCATCCAGGGCCAGTCCTTGCCGGGAGGCGGCACGGGCTCGAGGCTCCGCGTCCGTATCACCGGGGTCTCGGGAGGGACTTCATGAGCCAGGCTAGAGTCGATAAGAGGATTGATAACCCGAGGCGCCGTGACCACCAGACAGGGCCGGCCCAGGCGTCCCAGGTGCCTTACCATCTTGACCACCCGCCGGGAGGCCGCTCCTCCAAAGGGCGGGAAGGCGTAGTTGACGATCATGACCGGCCTCATGGCGCCCTCCCCCGCCCTCTTTCAGGAGGCCTCGTCAGCCGCGGGCGGCGAGTAAAGGCCTAGATAAAGAAGGGCCGCGCAAAGCACGAAGGCCGGGATCGCGAAGAGCCAGGAAATCCAGCCTAAAGGAAGCAGAAACACCATGGGCCAGTGCAGGGCCATAAGGGTCCGGGGCGAGGTCCGGATCGGGTACTCCTCCGTCCTGGCCGCCAGCAGAATCCAGGTAAGGTTCCAGCCGAAAACGTTGGCCGCGCTGTGCAGGTTGATGATGTAGCCGGGCGTGTAAGAGTCGCCCGCGATAAGCCAGAGCACGACGACGTAGAGTAACCCGGAGATGGAACCGATGGTCAAAAAGGCGAGGGCCGAGGTCAGCATCCGTGCCCGGGCGTCACCGATCCCGCTCCTGAAATGGAGGTAAGCCGTGACCACCACCACCGAGAACAGGGATGAGGCCATCACGAACTGCACGGGCAGTATCTCGAGGAGGATGAAGACGAAGAAAAAGATCACGCCCAGGTTGAGCGCCCAGAAGGCGAACTCGGACATGAGCCGGGAGGGCGGACGTTGTCCTTGTTCGATCCGTTTGAACAGGGCGGAGAAGGTTATAAGGGAGATGGGAAAGGAGAAGCCCAGGTAGAAGACGTGAAGGTTCAGCTTCTTGAAATCCACGATATGAAGATACTCGTTGTTGATGAGGGAACCGGCGCAGATGAAAAGGCCCAGGGACAGGCATAAGATGGACGCCTGCTCGAACTTGACCGAGGCTTTTCGATCAAGAAAGAAGTCCCAGGGAAACCAGCCGAACCGCTTCCACCTGGCGCTCTCGGCCAGAAGTCCCAAAACAATGGCGCAGGCGATGCAAATGGACATGACGCCGAGAAAGGCCGCCAACGAGAAAATGACGGCGCCCACAAAGAAAGCCGACTCCTCGTCGCCCAGGTCCTTCTTGCCGGACAAGAGGGTGAGGATGAGCGTGCCGCCGCAGGTCAGGTTGAACAGGAAGATATGCACGCTCGTGAACGACGGCCCCGCCAAATGGTGGTCGTAAGAACGGAAAAAACCGAAGGTCACGGCCGCGGTGACGGTAATCAACAGAGCGGCCTTGATTTTGTTTCCCACCTCGTGTCCTTTCGCCCGGTTTATTGCCGCCCCTCGGGTCATCCTTCACTCGGAAAGAATAACCGGAGCGTCGCGGCGACATCAAAGTCTATCACGGATGGATGGCGTTTTCATAAGAGGGCTTGACCGGGAGACGCTCGGGCATAATAATAAACGCTCCGGCAAAGTCGCGGCGCGTATTGAAGAGGCAATGACCAGACGCCCGACTGTCCGCCGGAGATGGAGGAACGACATGGCGGAAAAGAACAAGGCCGACGCCAACCTCATGCCCTTTGAGGAGGCCCTGGGCCGTGTGCTGGCGGGGATCGAGTGGACCCTGCCGACGGAAAAGGTCAAGGTCAAGGACGCGCTGGACCGGGTGATGAGGGAGTCCGCCAAGGCGGGCGTCAACATCCCTCCATTTAACAAGTCGGCCATGGACGGCTACGCGGTCAAGGCGGCCGACGTGGCGGGAGCGAGCGAGAAAACCCCCGTCCGACTCGAGGTGATGGACGAGATACCCGCGGGCCGCCGGCCGGAGAAGACGGTCAAGAAGGGACAGGCCGCCCGCATCATGACCGGTGCCCCTCTTCCGAAGGGGGCCGACGCCGTGGTCATGGTAGAGTACACCGAGCGCGGCGGTCCCGGCGAGGTGCTTATCAAGATCGAGGTGGACAAGGGCAAGAACACCGGCAGGGTGGGGGAGGACGTGAAAAAGGGCGAGGTTGTCCTCGAGTCCGGCTCGGTTATCGGCCCGCCTCAAATGGGCATGCTGGCCGCCCTGGGGATGACCGAGATCAAGGTCTCGAGGCGGCCCAAGGTGGCGGTCATCAGCACGGGTGACGAGGTGACGACCCCGGGAAAGCCGCTGAGGCCGGGCTCGATCTACGACGCCAACGGCTACTCCCTCATCGGTCTGGCCAAGGGCCGGGGCTGTGACGCCCGGTTCCTGGGCAACGTCAAGGACCGGCCCGAGGCCCTGATGAAGAAGCTGGGCCAAGCCGAGTTCGCCGATATCGTGCTCATGACCGGCGGCGTGTCGGTGGGAGACTTCGACTTCGTCACCGGCCTTCTTCGCTCGGTAGGCATCCGGGAGCTTTTCTACAAGGCCTTTATCCAGCCGGGCAAGCCCACCTTTTGCGGCGCCAAGGATAAGAGGCTTTACTTTGGCCTTCCCGGCAACCCGGTCTCGGCCATGGTCTGTCACGAGCTGTACGTCAGACCCGCCCTGGACAAAATGCTGGGCAAGACGAATTGGGGCATGAAGCGGGGAAAGGCCGTGCTGGACGCGGACCTCAAAGTCCGGCCGGGACGGCGCAAGTTCATCCGGGCCTCGGTGGCCGGACGCGGACCGGACGTACGGGTCCGTCCCTATAAGAACCAGAAGAGCGGCATCCTCTCGTCCATGATTGAGGCCGACCTTTTGATCGACGTGCCCGGCGCCACGTCCTTCCTCGAGTCCGAGACGGTGGTGGACGTGTGGTGGCTGTAGGAGGAGAGCCTTGTCCAAACTAACGCACGTAACGGAGGACGGCGCGGCTTGCATGGTGGACGTGGGAGATAAGGAAGTGACCTCCCGCTTCGCCGCGGCCTCGGGCAAGGTCTTCATGAAGCCCGAGACCGCCGAGGCCATAAGGCAAGGCGCGCTCAAAAAGGGAGACGTCCTGGCCGTGGCCCGGGTGGCGGGGATCATGGCCGCCAAGAAAACTCCCGAGTTGATACCCCTGGCTCACCCGCTCCCGCTCTCGAGGGTCTCCGTTGACCTGGCGGTGGTGGAGGACGGCGTCGAGATTCGGGCCGAGGCCTCGGTCCAGGCCAGGACCGGCGTCGAGATGGAGGCCATGGCCGCCGTGGCCGGAGCGGCGCTTACAATATACGACATGGCCAAGGCCGTTGACCGGGGCATGACCATCGGCCGGATACGGCTCGAGGAAAAGTCCGGAGGAAGGTCCGGACATTGGAAGAGGGAGAAGTAAGTTGGAAAGAGAAGTAAACCCGGAGGCCCCTAAAAAGTTCATGCCCCTGACGCCGATCCTGGTCAAGGTATCGTGTCTGGCCTTTACCCTTGGCGCCGCGGCCCTGACGCTGTTTGGAGAAAAGACCCCGCCGGGGGGGAACATAATATGGGTCGCCCTGCTCATGGGCGTCATGCTCTACCTGTGCGTCTTCGTCATGGCCGCGGTTAAAGTAAAGGACGGCGAGATATTCGTTTTCCGTACCTATAAATGGGAGAAGCTGGACAAGTCCAGGATTGTAAAGATTTACCCCCGCCGCTCGATGGTCATCATCGTCATGGACGAGGGCTTCAACAACGAGTATTACATCTCCCCCCGCCTGTCCAAGCTCATGGAGACGGCCGAGTATCTTAACGAGGTAGCGGGCCTGAAGATGGAAATCCCCGCCCTTTACCCGAATATATTCAAAAAATAAGAAAGGCGCCGCCGGGAATGCGCGGCTTCCGGCGGATGAACAACGCCTGGATCAATTAATCGAGCGCGGCAGTCGTCGGTTATCCGGACTCCAAGCGTGAACTTCACCCGGATGGCCCGGATAGCTTGCTATCTGGGCGCCAAAGGCGTGGGAAAGGGGGCGACGGTCCGCCGGGCGCGTACATTTAATTCCAACGGCTTGCGCCGCGCGGATAGGCGAGCTATCCGCGCCACCCGCGTATCAGTCCTGGGCGCAACGAAAACCCATGGCGTTGCCCCGCTCAGAAGGCGCGGCGGCGTCCCGTGCCGCGACGCGCAGGAAGCTCGCACCGTAGGGCCAAAGTCCGCCGCGCAAAACGCGAGACGTACCTGACGCGGGGCCGGGAGGATCGTTGGTTGGGCTTGAGCCGTAGTAATCGCTCTGATACCAGTCGTTGACCCATTCCCACACGTTCCCCGCCATGTCGTAAAGCCCGTAGCCGTTGGCGGCGAAATACTCGACCTCGGAGGTGTCGTTGTCCCAGGGGTCTCCCGAGTTCCAGTAATTGGCGTCGGTTCCGCTAATCGAGTCTCCCGACGGATAGCGTTTGCCGGAAAGGCCTCCGCGGGCCGCATATTCCCACTCCGCCTCCGTGGGCAATCTCTTGCCCGCCCAGGAGCAGTAGGCCTCGGCCTGGCTCCAATTAACGTGGATAACGGGAAAGTCGTCATAAGCGGGATCGCCGTAATATGAAACGCGAGAATAGCTCTGAAAACTGCCGGGCGCGGCGCATCCGCCGCCGCTAACGCAAGCCGCGTACTCGGCGTTGGTCACCTGGTGAACGTCCATGTAGAAATCGGAGGTGATGCACACGTTGTGAGCGGGGAGCTCATCGCCGTCTCCCTCGCTGAAGGCGTCTCCCATATTGAAGCAGCCGGAGGGGATAAGGGCCATGCCGGCAGTGCTGCCTCCTTGGCAGTCGGGATCAACGCCGTCAATGTCTCCATCGCAGTCGTTATCTAAACCATCGTCGCAGACTTCGGCGGCGCCTGGATTTATCGAGGCGTCGCCGTCATTGCAATCAGTCGTGGCGCTGGCCCCGTCAACAACTTTGGAGTAGCCATCTCCATCGTAATCGCTTTTATTGTAGAAGGCGGTCCACCATCCAGCGTCCACCTTCATGGCATAGGGCACGCTGACGATCCGGGCCCGGGGCGACATCTCCCCATCGCCGTCAACGTCAACGCCCATCCACACGTCCTGGTGGTTCTGGAACACGGCCCCAAGGTTGGGCTCGGTACCCGACGTTACCGTGCCCGACCCGATGAGCACGCTGTAAAGTCCACCGGTCACCACCACGTCCTCCTGGAGAACCGTGAGATAAGCGGTCCCGCCCGTCTCAACGCCATAAAACGCGAAGGTTAAATCCACGGTAGTCCCGTCCGCCAGCGGCTGGCCCGCCGCGTTCGTGAGCCGTCCCTGGTAATTGATAAGTTGCGGCGCGGACTGCGCCCAGCAAACTCCAACCACTACGGCCAATACTGAAATCCCAACCAACGCCATCCCGATCTTGGTCCTCATGACTTAATCCTCCTTCTTCGAGATTGGTAGACAATTCAAGCATCCGTTACCATGCGGTTTATTACAATACCCTCCCCCTCGAATGTCAACCGATTATTGAGGATTTCTCTCCAATCTTTCAGCCAGGCCGCGGGCTGGGTATTGCTTTTCAAGGCCGGGCGCGGATCGGCCTCTCCATTTGAAAAGGGCGTTTTCATTATGATCGGCGCCGAGGCGCTCAGCTTGCGGCTTCGCAGAGTGGCCCGGATAGCTTCGTTATCTGGGCGCCGAAGGCGTGGGAAAGAGGGCGACGGTCCGCCGGGCGCGTACATTTAATTCCAACGGCTTGCGCCGCGCGGATAGGCGAGCTATCCGCGCCACCCGCGGGGCTTCCTTCGGATTGAGTATTACGACGGACGACCTCGCCACCCGCCAAGCGGTTTCCTATGGCGGGGCCGGAGAAGACTCGCCCCCCAAGCGACTTACCGGCCACGCCACGAAAAGGGCGCCCCCTGGGGAGCGCCCTTTGTCGTCTTCATTTAATAGTATCTCAGTTGGCCTGTTCTCCGACTTGGCCGTCATGAACTCCGGGCGGAAGATGATCGGCCGATTTGGTTTTGCCCGCCTCTTCCTTCAGGGCCTTGGCCGCACCGTAAGACTGGATCACGTCGTTGAGGTCGAGCATGTTGAAGGCGCCCTCACTGGGCACGATAACGATCCTTTTGCCTTGAAGCGTCTCGGCGATGGCCAGGCCCACGTGCTTGTCCCCTCCCGGAGCGGAAAGGGCCTCGGTCTGGGCCGCGATGCCGTCGGCCATCATGTTGTACTTGACCCGCATGGCCTCGGCCTCGCTTTTCTTGGCCGCGAGCGCCGCGTCCGCCTCCTGTAGTATCCTCTGGGAATGGCCTCGGGCCAGCTCGATCATGGAGTCGGCGCCGCCTCGGGCCTGGTTGACCTTGGTCTCTTTTTCCTGCTTGGCCCGTTCTCCGTAGGCCACGTACTCCTCGCGCTCCTCCTCGGCTATGCGCTTTTTGCTGAGAATGTCCTCGTAGGCCGGGTGAGGCGTAACGGCGGGAGCGCCAAGAGAGACGATCTCGAGTCCGAACTCGTCCAGGATGTCGTTAAGCTCGTCGATCGCCCCGATGGACTCGGGCGAGTTGGTATCGGCGTCCTTGTCCCCTTTAATTTTCCTGGCCCTGTCGCTGGCGCGGAGGAGTTCCTCGGTGGTCAGCTCGCCGAGCCTGGTCCTCATTACTCCCCTCACCAGGGACTCGACCATGGACCTCAGCTCGTGGACGGTGGCCCCGTTTCCGTTCTTAACGCGGAAAAAGGTCGCCACCTTGTAGGCTTCATCCGGCATGACCTTGAAGGCCACCGTGACGTCCACCCAGGCGTCGTTCCCGTCCGCCGTCTTGACGCGGACGCTCTGCTCGGTCGTGGGCCTGTCGTGAATGACTATCTTGTAGGCGCTTTCCTGCTTGGTCTCCTGGGTCACGCTCTCGATGGCCTGGGCCACCTTTTGTTCCTGCTCCTGGCCCCCCGCGTCTCCGATGGTCCGCGTGGTCTCGACGGTCCGTCCGGCCTCGCGCAGGAGTTTTGCGGCTTCCTGCATCATCTCGATCTTGATATCGTTCCGGGGAATTTTATAAATGGTGATCAGTTCGGGCACGCAAAGGTGGTACTTTCCGGATTCGAGGGTCTTTTGCTGCACGCCGTTGATTCCGGGAATATTGATTACGCGCACTCCCAGATGGTCGGAATCGACGTATCCTTCCTTGTAGGAGAAATAGGCGAGCACGGCGGCCACTATGGCGAGGAAAATAAAAAACGCGGTCAGTCTTGTTTTCATGAGAGGGGCCTCCTACTCGCCGCCGGCGGACCCGTAGGTCCGGGGCTGGATATTCTCGATCGCCTCGTCGAGCATGAGGGGATTGAATCCATCCTTGCCCCCGGCGGGCACCACGATAAGATCGATGCCCTCGAGGGCCTTGGCGTACTCGAGTCCCACGTAGGTCTTGCCGCCGACCCCGGCCAGGGCGCGGTTGATCTTTCCCTTGCCCTCCGCCTGGGCCTCGAGGATGAGCTTGTCTCCCTCGGCCTCCTTCTCGACCATGTAACGGCTGGCCTCGGCCTCGATCTTGGTCGCCTCGGCCGTGCCCCGGGCCAGCTCCGCCTCTGCCGCCGCGTTGGCCTCGGCCACCAGCTTTTCCCAGTCGGCCTTGGCGTCGGCCGCCATCTTGACGGCCTCCTCCATCTTGACCTGCTCGTCGGCGATGACCTTGCTGATGATCGAGGCCTCGATCTCGTCCCCAAACTTAAAGTCCCAGATGAGTATCCGCTCGATCACCACGCCCTTGGGACGGAAGAAGTCCCGCATTGAGTCAAGGGCCTCCTCGGCCTGGCCCTTCCTGTCGAGAAGATAATCGTCCGTGGGATAAAGTTCCTTCAAGTAATGAGGATTTTCCTTCCTCATGCTTTTAATCTGCCTTCTCTTCTCTCCGCTCATCGAGTAGAACTGGTTGGCCGTCATGATCTTGCCCAGGGCCTTTTCAAGTTCCTGTTTTCCCACGATGGCGATACCGTTCGTCCTTATCAGGTCGTCGTTCGCGTAGTGCTTTTTCAACTGGGCGGCCATGGACCTCTCAACCCGGTAGAAGATGGTCACGAACACCTCGATCTCGTCCTGGTCCCTGGCGGTACGAATCTTGAGCGGCTCGGCGTCCGGGTCTGGCGCGTCGGGGAAACGGGGGGCCATCTCGAATTTCTGAAGACGGCAGTCGTACTTCTGGATATCGTGCAGCAAGGGGATTTTAATATTGCGTCCGGGCCTAAGTATCTTGGGCTCGCCCGCGCTTATCTTGAGGTATCTGACTCCCACTTCCCATGGTTTTATTTGCTGGGTGCAGGTCACGTAAAAGAGGACGATGAAAACGACGAGCGCTAAAAGGACGCCCGCCATCAGTCCCCCGAAGCAACCGGGGCCCTCGCCGACGTCCTCCATCAGGCCGTCCTCGATTTCCCGGTCCAGGTCCTTTTCTTCCTTGACCTGGTCTTTGTCTTTGTCTTCCGCCATCGCGAATACTCCTTGTGGTCGGTTTATTCTTTTCTTTCCTTTTTACTTATTATACTTTTGCAGGAAAGGCTGTATCAGTTCGATCGGCAAAGGGAAAATGGTGGTCGAGTTGTTCTCGGCCGCTATCTCGTTGAGGGTCTGAAGGTACCTTAGCTGAAGGGCTATGGGCGACTTGGCGATCTCGTCGGCGGCCTCCCGCAGCTTGGTCGCCGCCTGGTATTCTCCCTCCGCGTGGATTACCTTCGCCCGTCTCTCCCGCTCGGCCTCGGCCTGCTTGGCCATGGCGCGCTGCATCTCGGTGGGCAGGTCCACGTGCTTGATCTCGACCTGGGTGACCTTGATGCCCCACGGGTCGGTCTGGGCGTCGATGATTTCCTGAAGGTGGTCGTTGATCTTGTCGCGGTTGGTCAGGAGCTCGTCAAGGTCGGACTGGCCGAGCACGGCCCGAAGCGTGGTCTGGGCGAGCTGGCTGGTGGCGTAAAGATAGTTTTCAACCTGGATGACCGCCCTGTTGGGGTCGACCACCTGGAAGTAAACAACGGCGTTGACCTTGAGGGTCACGTTGTCCGAGGTGATGACGTCCTGGGGAGGAACGTCCATGACCACCGTGCGGAGGCTGACCTTTTGTATCCGGTCGACTATGGGTATCAAAATGATAAGACCCGGACCCTTGGCCTTGCCAAGCACGCGGCCCAGCCGGAATATGACGCCCCTTTCGTACTCGTTCATCACCTTGACCATCATTACGAGTAAAACGAGAAAAAAGAAGCCCGCGATAAAAATCAGCGCCAATAATCCTTGTATCATTTCATACCCCTCCTTCTTGCCTGGTTCAACGTAAATATAAAGATAGAGTCCTCAGCCGATTTTAGCCAAGCTATCTTATAACATTTACCTTGTCCAGATCAAATTTACTCGAAAAATAAAAGCCTTCATCGAGGCGCGTCCATAAGATTTTACAAGACCTTAGCCTCAGGAGGAAGGACCATCGCCCGGGGGCTTGCGGGACACCTTGACCACCAGGCCGTCCACGCCCGTGATGTATACCTTTTCCCCCTTCGAGATGCTCTCGTCGGAAACGGCGTTCCAAAAGGCTGAAAGGGCGTAGATTTTTCCGCCCTCCGGCCCCACGTCCCTGGTCGCCTTGCCGGACTCTCCTATCATGCCCTCCTTGCCCGTGGCCACCTTGCTCCGATGCACACGGATGATGGCCGTACCGAAGACTAAAATTACCGCCGCCGTAAAGAGCACCACCGCGCCCACCAGGGGCCAGGCCGGCGCGAGATCGGGAACGAGGAATGGGTCCATGTCGGGTACCTCCGGCTTGTCGAACAGCATAAGCGACCCGAAAACAAGGGCCGCAACCCCGGAAACCGAGAGCAGGCCATAGCTTGTGATAAAAACCTCGGCCACCAAAAGGCCCACTCCCACCGTGATTAAAAGAAAACCCGCGTAATTGATGGGCAGGGACGGGGCCACCAGGGCGACGAGAATGCAGGCCACGCCGATGACTCCGGGGAAAATCAGTCCCGGCGACTTGAACTCGATGGCTACTCCCAGAAATCCAACCAGCATCAGAATATAGATAAAGTTTGGATTGTTGATCGCGTGCTGGAGTATTTGGGGGATGGTCATTTCGATCTTGACTATTTCCGCGTCTTTCGTGTCGATTGAAGTCGTGTCTCCGGTTTGTAGCGCGACCGGCTTTATCCCGGGAAGGACGTTATTGACGAGGTCGTCCATGTCCTTGGCTATGGCGTCGACCACTTTTTGCTCGACGGCCTCCTTGGCCGGAAGGGATTGACTCTCGGTCACGGCCTTCTCGGCCCACTCGGCGTTCCTTCCCCGAACGTCGCAGATGGACTTGACCCACCCCACCGTGTCGTTGGTGGCCTTCTCCATCATGATGTCTTCCTTGGGAATGGACTTGTATTCCCCCTCGCTCGAGATCATGACGGGGTGGGCCGCGCCGATGTTGGTGCCCGGACTCATGACCGCCACGTGGGCGGCTATGGCTATCATCATGCCGGCCGAGGTGGCCGAGGCCCCGGCGGGATAGACGTACACCACGATGGGAATCTGGGAGTCGAGAAAGCTCTGGACAATCTCCTTGGTGGAGGACAGAAGTCCTCCCGGCGTGTCCAGTTGGATGATCAGGGCCTCGGACCCATCGCTCCTGGCCTTCTGGATGGACTCCTCGACGAAATCCTTGGTGGCGGGAGAGATCACGCCGTCTATCTCGATGACGTGTACCTTTTTGGCCCACCCGACCTGGCTCGCGGCCATAATAACAAGGAACGCGGCAATGACTATCAGTTTTCTCATTTCTTCTCCTCGATCGGAAGTCCCAGATATTCCATGACTTTCTTGATATCGGCCCAGGTTTCCCGTTTCGCCGCGGGGTTTCTCAGAAGGTAGCTCGGATGGTACGTGGGCATGACCTTGAGCCCGTCCAGGTCGTGCCAGTTGCCCCGCAGCCGGCTGATGGGAGCCTCGGTCTCGAGCAGGGCGTGGGCGGCGACCCTGCCCAGGGCCACGATGGCGCGCGGCTTAATGGCCTCGATCTGTTTTTTCAAAAAGGGAAGACAGGTCGCCATTTCCTCCGGCTCCGGGTCCCGGTTGTTGGGGGGCCTGCACTTGACCACGTTGGCGATATATACCTCGGCCCTCTCAAGACGCATTCCCTTCTCGATGACGTCGGTTAACAGCTTTCCCGCCTTGCCCACGAAGGGCAGGCCCTGGGCGTCCTCGTCCGCTCCCGGTCCCTCTCCCACGAACATGACCCGGGCGTAGGGGTCTCCCTCCCCGAAGACCAGGTTGGTCCGCTTTTTATGGAGCGGGCAGCGCCGGCAGTCACCCAGCTCGGACTTGATCCTCCGAAGGGACTCGGCCGGGTTCTCCCGCGTTCTTCCCATCCGCTCCCGGGCCGCGCTTCTGGCCCGCTCGAGTTCCCTTCTGTCCAGGCCCTCAAGGCCCATCTCGAGCTGATACTCGAGATGGGAGCGGGCGGACTCGATCACTTCCATCATTGAGAGGGGCTCGCGGGATTTATTATTACTATCTGCCATTTCCGGTTAAAGCTCGGCTTTAGGGCGCCGATACTCAGATTATAGTCTATATGCAAAAGGAACGAGCGTGCAAACGAGGGTTTTTCCCGAATTGTAAAGATTTTGTAAATGTATCCTTTTCTTTTTCAACGCGTCTTGAAACGTACTAAAAGATGGATATACTTATTTAGAACTCGCGATGCGGTCATGAAGTGGAGCTTAATTAAAGAAGTCGCTTTCTGGACGGTCTGGTCGTTATGCCTTGTGTTTTTCCTCTCCGGTCCGGCCTACGCGTGGGGACCGGCGACGCATATAGAGACCAGCTTATACCTCATCGAGCACCTGGCCCTTTTGGCGCCGGTAGTCCGAAAGCTGATTAAGAGTTTTCCCAAGGAGTTCGTGTACGGTTCCACCGTGCCGGACATGGTCCTGGGCAAGCGCTACATGCCCCTGGACTGGAACAACCATACCTGGAACGTGGGCTTCCATTTGCTCGAGAACGCAAGGACAGACGCAGAGCGGTCCTTCTCCTACGGATACCTTTCCCATCTGGCCACGGACACGGTGGCCCATAACATATTCATTCCCGACAGGATTCTCTGCCAGTTCGACAAAAGAAGACGCGACCACGTGATGCAGGAACTCATCTTCGACGCCATGATCGACGACGAGGTGTGGAAGATCACCCGAGACGCGCCCAGGCGTCCTTTCCCGAAATGCGACGAGCTGCTCGAGACCTGCATGCCCAAGACGCCCATCCCGGACAAGATCAACCGGAACATTTTCCACTGCGGCATGTACTTCATTCAGATAGGCGTTTGGGAGCGGATCATCCGCCGTCTCCGCCGCAACTGGAAGGAAGAGATAGCCGAGCTCTCGAAAACCAGCTACCTTGATCATATCCACAGGGTGGGTCTCGAGTTCCTGGCCGACCCCGATAACGCCCCCTGCCTCTTGCAATGCCCCACCGGCAAGGACGTTCTTCCCGAGGCGAACAAAGTCAAAAGGGAACTCAAGCGCATGAGCCGCCTCCAGGACCTGGGCGAGGAGCAGTACGTCGGCGTGCTGGCCAGTTTCGACCACTGGCGCTACATGACGCTCAACCCGGATTCCTCCCGCTCGGGCGTATAAACCTCGAATATCGATCACCTTCAGCCGCCGGGCCTCTTGTAAAAGCATGGCTTTCGAGTCATTATGACCTGAATTAAAAGTCGGTGACTTTCAGAAAAGACCGGAGTCGCAAGGAGGTCATTATGGCGGAGCATGAAAAAACCGAGCGCATGCGCTCCATCGACATCATCTCATTACTTTCGGCGCGAACGGCCTGGCGTCTGATGCGGGGTATAGTACGCGCTCCCTTTGACGAGGACTTCGCCGGCTGGCCTTTGGCGGTTTGCTGGTTCACGAATTTTTCCTGCAACGCCAACTGCCACTTCTGCTGCAAGGCCCGCGAGATCCGGGCGGGGAAGGACCGGTTCCCTCCCCTCCCCCTCGAGGGCTGCAAGGAATTGATGGAAAAGATCAGGAAGAAGGTGAAGCTTCTATATCTTTCCGGCGGCGAGCCCACCATCCATCCCGGCATAGTCGATATCCTTCGCGAGGCCCGGGCCCTGGACTTTTCCTCCGTGGGCATGAGCTCGAACCTGATCGCCCTGGACAAGAAGCCCGAGATTCTCGATTATATCGACGCGATCGGCGTATCGATCCACTCGCCGGACGTGGAGGTCCACGCTAAAAACCTCGGCGTTCCCGCCAAGCTGGCGGAGAAGGTTTTCGAGAACCTGGAGACGCTGGAAAAGGAAGGGCCCAGGCGCGACGTGAAGGTCCTGGTCAACTGCGTGATAAATTCGCAGAACATGGACACGGTCATGGACATGGTCGAGTTCACCCGGCGTCGCGGCTTCCTGCTCGAGCTGGTCCCGGCCAACGACCACGGCCGCATACCCGCTGACCTCCACGGCAATCCCCAATATATCGAGTTGATCGACAACCTTTTGGCGCTCAGAAAGTCGGGCCAGGCCCGCCACCTGGCCGGCTCGAGCCACTATTACAGGACCATCCGGGATTTCGAGCCCTTCCGCTGTTTTCCCTACGGCGTGGCCAACATCATGCCCGACGGCCGGCTTTGCACGCCCTGCGACGTATCCGAGCAGTACCACGTTAACGTCCTGGAGCACAAGCATATCAAGGCGGCGGTCAAGGCCTCGAGAGGCATGTTGGGCGATTATCCTTGCAAGTCGGGCAAATGCTTCAAGGCCGGCATCCTTGAGAGGAGCCGCCTGTTCGGCCTCCTCGCCGCGGGCAAGGATTACGAGGACAACTGAAACGGGGCGTCAGTTCTCTCGTTTATGTGTATTGGCGAATATTGAAGGAAGGTAATTTACGGCTCGATGCCGAGTACTACTAACGGCGCCGCCGGCACTCCCCGGCCTTGACGCACGATATTGTAAAACTCCCCTTCATAGTATGGTACCCCTGAACTCATCTGGCTTTGCAATGTTTTCATGGGAAGAATTTCAATTCCAACGTCGATATGGTCGCCGACGAAAAAGGCGAGGTGTTTGACGAAAAGGTCGTAGGCCACGAAAGCGTATTTTCCAAACTGCACCTCGACGGCGACTCTGTCCTTTACGAAATCCGTCTGGTTATAGCTGAAGATTGGCGTCCGTCCAGCCAACTCTATCTCGTTTTTCTGATCATGAGGGTCCATGGAAAGGGTTTTGCAAATCAATTTTTCGTCCTTTGTCACCCAATAATTGACGCGGCTCTCTTTCCAGTTTTTCGATTGAAGAAGCTTTTTAAAAGAGGCGTTCATATCTATCGGACTATACAGTCTTTTGCCTTTCATGGTTTTTTCTTTGGATATCTGATTAAGTTGTGGTTGGATTGGTTTCAGTGGATCGTATAATGGGCCTATTTAAACGTCTCTATATTATCCCACTTTTTCGATCGGTCTCCATCCCCCGAAAATTTTCTCGAGCCTTGCAGCCGCGGCCAGCGTTAAATGGTCCTTGTGCCTCGCGCCGACCACCTGGATCGAAACGGGCACGCCGTCCTCCCGGTGGAAAATGGGGATGATGGTGGCGGGAAAACCCAGAATATTGTAGATACAGGAATATCCTATGCCGAGCACGTCGAGCCATATCCAGGTATGTTTCGGCGCTGGCTTACTGAAGACGGGGCACAGCATGACTCCGTTGTCGCCCAGTCTGGCCTCCATTTTTTCGCGGAGGTCCCAGGCAAGATCGAGGAATTTTTTGTTTCGTCCCGCCAGAAGTTGGCCCGGTTTTTCGATTAACGCCGCGCCCAGTCCCGGAAAGGTGATCTTCGAACGGCGCAGGATAAAGCGCAGTACTTCCCGGCCCAGATCGATGGGCTCTCCATCGCCGAGGATGCGCGTCATGGGGTCCGGGTTTTCGGAAAGGCCCGCCTGCCAGATATCCACGCCCTTCTCGACGCCCTCGGGTCTCCAGTATTTGACCGGGACACCGTCGGCCGCCAGCGCCCCCGCGGCCATGCTGACGGCGCGCCGGACGTCATCGTCGCATTTGGCAAACCCGTTGTAGTCGTAGAAGTAGACCTTCAACTCGGAGAGGTTGACCCGGTCCGGAGAGGTCCATTCATGATCGACCGTCCAGGGGTCTTTTCCGTCGGGACCGATCAGGAGCTTCATGACAAGGTCCAGGTCCTCCACGCGCCTGCAAATGGGCCCCATCGTGTTATAGCGTCCAAGGTTGCCCTCCGCCGGCGGCCAGTGACCGGTCTGGGGCGTGATCATGGCCGTGGGCTTGTGCCCGGGAACTCCGTTAAAGGCTGATGGATAGCGGATGGACCCTCCAATGTCGGCGCCCAGGCCGAAGGGCGATCCGCCGGCCGCGACTATCGAACCTTCACCGCCCGAGGACCCGCCGCAGCCGCGCCCGAGGTCGTAGGGGTTATTGGTCCGGCCATAGACGTGGTTATAGGTCTCGCACCACATGGCGGCTTCGGGGATGTTGGTCTTTCCCATAATGATCGCCCCGGCGTTTTTAAGGCGGGCCACGGTGGTGGCGTCCTCATCGGCCCGCTTGTCGCGGCGGGCCCAAACCCCGGCCGCCCATCTCATGCCCTTGACGCCGAAGGTGTCCTTGATCGTGCAGGGCACGCCAAAGAGGGGAGGAAGGTCCCTGGCGCCGCCGGCGAGCCGCTCCTGTGCGGCCCTGGCCTCGGCGCGGGCCTCGTCGAAGCGGTCCTCGATCAGGGCGTTCAATTTAGGGTTCACCAACTCGACGCGCTTGATGTGAGTCTCAAGAAGGTCAACCGGGGAAAGCTCGCCCTTCCCGATTAATGCCCTCATTTCCTTTACCGACATGGTTAACAGATCGTTCATTTAATCTCTCCCGTTATCGCGAAATCGGCCCGGCGCGGTCCGTCTCATATGATTTTAAATTACCCTCCGTTTTTCTCCCGCCTCAATTTTATCTTGCTCATAAAAATGACGCGCTTGGCGGTTTCGAGTTACAGATCAGACAATATAGCGTCACTGGGCGGCTATTGTCCAGCGGAAAAGAGCGTGGACTTCCACCATTATGCAAAACTTGGGATGTATGGTTCTTGGTGGTCTGCAAATAAATAGCGGACCACAAAGCCCGAAGGCCTTGAATATTACCCCTTCGGGGGCGGCCGCGTCCGTTTCAGGGGCTTCGGCGGCCGTCCGCGCGATGAGGCTTTTCACTTAGCGCGGCGGACAACTTGCCGTATGAAAAAAGGAACCAAGATTGAAAAGGTCTAAATGGGGGAAAGTCCTGATCGCCAGACTGATTTATTGCTCACGGAAGCGCCCACCCACCCCGAAGGTAGAGTTTAAAATCACCAGGCCTGGGGGCGCTCCTTGCGCCAGGGGCTTACGTGGATGGCGCCCTCGGGGCATTCCAACTCGCAGGTGTAGCAGGTCTGGCAGTCGTCGCGGTAACGGGCGACCGAGTGACCCTCATCCATGTCGATGCGGAACACGTCCATGGGGCAGACCTCGACGCAGGTCTCGCAGGCGATGCATTTTTTCACGTCAATGGACTCGATCATTTCCTTTTCCTTTATATCGGCTCCGTCGGCCGGGCCGGATACGAGGAAATGGGGACGTCCTCGAAGTCCGTCTCGATGGAGCCGGCCTGGCCCCGGCGAAGGTTGATCCATTTAAGCCAGTTTCGGTTATCCACCTCGGGATACTCGACCCGGAAATGATCGGAGCGGGACTCCCGGCGGAGAAGGGCCGAGCGAAGATAAAGCTCGGCCGCCAGCGTCACGTTACGGGCCTCGTGAACCTTGCAAAGCTCGTGGGGATCGGCGGCGGCCAGGGCGGGCAGATGGTCGTCGCGAAGGCCCTCAATCCGGGACAGGGCCCTGGAGAGGCTTTGCTCGTCGCGCCTTATGCAGACGGGATAGGGGACCATGGTCTCCTGCACCGCCGCCAGGACCTGCTCCGGGTTTATGCCAGTTCGGCCGTTTAAAGGCGACGCGGCCCGGTCCCGGGCCAGTCGGACTTCGTCTTGGCTGAGCCTCACGTCCCCGGCGTCCTTCAAAAACCGGGCGGCGGCCATGCCCGCCAGCTCTCCGCTTCCCATGGCCCGCATGGTGGACCAGCCGTTGAACAGTCCCGGGTCGATCGACTGGGTCATCCCGGCGGCGAACAGGCCCGGGACGTCGGTCATGAAATTCGAGTCCGTGCGCGCCCCTCCCCGCAGGGTCTGGATGGCGGCCACCCACTCCTGGGGCTCGGCGAAAATATTTAGGCCCTTTTCCCTCAGCCTCTTCAGGTTCAGTTCCACCCAGCCCCCGATCATGGAGAGCGCCCAGTTGCCAGCTATTCCGAGGGGAGGTCTGGAAAGATCGAAATAAAGGGGCGGCCCGTTACCTTTTTCGATCTCTTCGGCCATGGCCCTCGTGATATAGGCTATTTCCGCCTTGTTCCCGTCGGGATGGTAGTCCTTCATAAAGGCCCGGCCGTTTTTATCGAGGAAGCGGCCGCCGTATCTCGCGGCCACTCCCGTTCCCTCGAAGCCGTAGCTGGGAGAGGCCGTGTTCACGCAGAGGAACTCCATGTTGGTCATCCTGGCGCCCGCTTGAAAGGCCAGGCTGAACCCGTCTCCCGTCACCTGGTCCACGCAGGCGTAATTGCCGCGGAAACTGCAATCGGCCGCCGCCAGTATGACGGCCCTCGCCTTGAAGCACGCGGTCTCGCCGGAAAGGCGGTCCACGCCGACGGCCCCGGCGGCCCTACCATGGTCGAGCAGTATCTCGGTAATCATGGTTTTCGGGAAAAGAAGCGTCTTTAGTTCCTTGACCTTCTCGAAGAGGGCCGAAGACACGGCCGCTCCTCCCCGCTTGTTTCTCCAGGTGGGCAAAACGCTCATCTTCAGGCGCTTGAAGCCCCGGGAGGGCAGGCGCGTCTGGCCGGTTGGCGCCATGCCGTACTTGACTCCCCATGACTCGAGTTTTTTGTATCTGCCATAACTTGTATCCAGGATTCGCGAGGTCAGGTCCTGCCTGGAGAGGAAATGGTTGGCCTGGGCTACGTCCAGAACCCACTCGTCCGGGTCGTCCGTGGGGAAGCGATATATGGTAGCCCCCGCGCACATGCTGGACATGCTCGAGCGCCCGATCGAGGCCTTGTCCACGATGGCCACCCTTGCCACGCCACACTCGCGCGCGGCGATGGCGGCCCACAGTCCGGCGAATCCGCTTCCGACGATAAGGAGGTCGGTCTCGAAAATCCCGTCCGAGGCCAGGGCCTTTCCACCCCAGGCGGTCATGGCCGCGGCGGCCGCGCCGGTGATTTTGCCGAATTCTCTTCTGTTCAATTTGCCTCCCTGGCGGCGTGTCCGGGTTTTATCTTATATCTTCTCGGCCCGTCTGAGTCCTATGTCCGGGTCTTGTTCGAACTCCCTGGCCGAGCAATAGACGCCGCCGGGCGTGTAGCGGTCGTATTCGGGGGGGACCGTGCCCGGCGGCAGCTTCCAGAAGTATCCGGGGTAATCGGGGTTGACCACGATGTTGCGGACCACGGCCAGGCCTTTTTCCATCTCGAGACCTACCCACTGCTCGGGCGGGACGGACTCGGGCCTTGGCGACCCGCCAAAGCCGACCACCAGTTGGCACGTGCCGTCGGGCAGCATGGGCGCCTCGATATCGGCCACGGTCTTCTCGCAAAAGACCTTTTCCGTTTTGGTACGGTCGAAATAATCGAATGAGAGACTGAAGTAGCGCATGTCGGTTTCGCCAGGATCGGGGAAAGGCCCGCCGCGATAGGTCTCGGCGGGGGTCCGGGCTGGTTTCCAGCGGAACACTAACAGCTCGCCGTACTCGTTGGAGATGGGCGCCATGATATAGTTAGTGTCGGGGCTGGGCACGAAAAGCAGCTCGTCCTGGGTGTCGGCGCTGGCGTTGTTGATCCATTGAGGGGGAGAGTGGTATTCGCCTATGCCCATGGTGGGGTTGATTATGTTCTTCAGGTTCTTGAGGATAAGCGCTCCCAGCACGCGGGAATAATCGAGCCTCGATTTCGCGGGGTCTGGACAGCGGGTCTGGCCGTCCTGACCGACTACCACGAACCTGGGGGGAGGGACGCCGCCGAACACGGCCTGAGGGTGGCCGTCAGCCTGGCTCATGCCCTCGTCGTTGAGGTAGATTCGATAACCCACCACCGCGATATTGTTGGGCGCTCCCTCGTGGGTGAGGCCGGCGTAAAGAGTATTCTTCTCTTTTATTCCATCGGCCGGCAAAGGCCCCATGACGATCTTGATCTCGAATTCACCAAGATAATCCGAGCTTCGGTCCACGCCGGGTAAAAAGGGATTTATTCCCTCGAGTGGCTCGACGTCCTTATCCAGGATCGAGTCGAGAAGCAGGAAATCCTGGTCGTAGACCATGACCGAGGCGTAGCGGGCATGGGGGAAATGAGCGTGAAGTATGGCCGTCTCTCCTGGTTTCATGCGGGCAAGGAATCCGTTGTAGTTGGCGTTGTAGTCGATGGGCCCGAGACCGGAGGTGGTCCTGGCAGCGGCCAGGGGAAGGGAACACCACCCGTCCGCGAGCTCACGAGGGGAATCGCCTCGCTTGAGACATGACGCGCAAATTAACGTAATTAAACAAAATAACAATATCGACAAGCGCGCGCTTTTATAGATACATATAAGTCCCTTGCTTGTAAGCATATTTTATCTTCCTTTGTAATGTGTTCGATGATGTAAAAGAAAAAAATTAGGACATTATCATCGGATGCCGTTGAAGACCATATTCAGTATCTCCTTTTTTAATTTATCAATTTTATCCGGAGCATAGTAATCATCCCCCGTCATGGCGCCGAAAATGGGCGCGACAAAAAAGTAAAAGGAAGACATGGCGAGGATATTGATGACCAAAAGGGGCAGGTCGGCCTTGATCTTGTCTTTATTGTCCCCATGCTCCGAGTCCTGGTTTCCGATATCTCCCAGCAGCCTGGTGAACATGGGTAGCCACACTTTTGGAATAAGCTCGGTATGAACAAGTTCATTACCCGATAGAACTTCCCTTGTGATAATGCTGGGGAATCTTTTATGCTCGGACCAGAAATCGACCAGGATGGTAACCAGCAGGCGGATTCTTTCCTCCTGGCCCTCGGCGCTCATAACCGGCTCGCGCACTCTGTCCCTGAGTTTTTGATAGACGTCTTTTATCAGGGTATCGTGGATGTCCTTTTTATTCTTAAAGTAGTAATAAAGCGCGGACTTCTGGATATTGACCCGCTCGGCGACGTCGTTCATGGAAACGCAATCGAATCCTTTTTCAGCGAAAAGTTCTTCCGCCGCCATGAGGATTTCTTCCTTTTTCGAATTGCCTTTCATAATTTGCCCAGATAATTTTACTGAACGTTCAGTAAAAAAATGGCACAAACCAGTCGCGTTGTCAAGAAAAAAATCAATGAATAAAATGACGGGATACCTACCGGCGACCCACAGCGTCAAGGCAAAGCGGACTATTAGATGGCCTGGCTTTTTTCGAAATGGCGATTATTATTCATAACATGGCGCTTAAGGCGGATAGTATGGAGGTCCCGCAATGAAAAATTTCAGCGGGTAAATTTAAATAAACCATCTCAGCAGATACTTGGAGACGCTTCCGGGCATTTCATTTTTGAACTGCCTTAGAATGGAAAAAGCCCATGGAGCGAAAAGCAGGATGGATTTCGCTACGGGAAAAAAGATCGAGCCGGGCTTTTTGATCTCGAGGTTGTTTTCGCGCATGATTTTGGAGCCGATCAAGTTCATCCAGAAGTAGTCCTCCGGGCCGGGCTCGCTTTTCGGATCGCGGGGCATCTCGATATGGCCCGGGGCCACCATGGTGGCCAGATCGGTCCTACTCAATCCAAAGAAATCCAGCGCCCTGTCGAGTTCACCGCTCGGGTCATCCATCAGGCGTTCCACGTCGACCACAACCACCAGGTCCCCGCGCCGTTTTATGGCTTCCTCGATGGCGATCATGTATCCTCGCCAGAGCAGGGCGCACGCGATGGGATGAAAAGGGATATCCTTTTGAGCCTTGTGGAATTTTATAAATCGGTAGGGATCGCATCGGAGAACGATAAAACGAGATCCGGGAAGGTAACGCAGTATTCTTTCCATCCAGTTTATATGATGTGGAGTTTTCTCGAAGACGACCTTTTTTCTTTCTCGGCGGGCAATTTCACGAGCCAGGGCCTTGAACGGCTCCTCCGGCGAGGCCGGTCTCGGGATATCAGCCAGCACCCTTTCGGCCATCGCCTTGAATCCCTCGAGGTCGAGGCTTTTAAGGCAACCTTCTTCTCCTCCTATGGTGGCGTCCCATTCGAAGCTTCGCCAGATTTGAAGGATTCTTCCAAGTTCTTTTTCACCGTATTTTCCGTTTTGATTCGGCTCGACCCAGAACCTGCCCCAGTAGCGGGACTGCCCGAAGACGGCCGCGTCGGGATGGGAGTTAATACATCGGCTGAGCCAGGTAATCTCGCACCTGCTCATGCCCACGATAAAGTTGATCTCCACCTCTTGCATGGGACGTTACCGATAAACGAACAGAAAAACTCCAGCCAAACCGGCGAGAAGGCACGCGCCGTTTACTAAAGCCAGGACCTTGTAATTACTCCATCCCCGGTTCAAGAGCCTCAGCCCGAAATGCGAGTCATCCCCTTGGAAGATTGATTTGCGCAACAATAGACGCCTGGCCGCCACGAAGGTCATCTCGAATAAAGGCGCGAAAAATAACAGAATGAGCGCCATGTTGTCAGCGCCGGCAAGGCGCGGGGCGATCCGGAGACCAAAGGCGATGAAAGCCGCGCCCAGGCAAAAAGAACCCACGTCGCCCATGAATACTTTGGCCGGTGGAAGGTTATAATAAAGAAAGCCCAAGGTCCCTCCCGCCAGTGCAAGGCTTGTCAGCAGCAAACCATGGTCTCCCGCCATAAGCGCGATTATGGAAAAACAGGCGCAGGTGAAAAAGGCCAGGCTTCCAGCCAGGCCGTCCATCACGTCCAGGAAGTTCCAGGCGTTGAGCAATAAAAGGCCCAGTACCAGCGGGACAATAAAGCCAACCGTCGGCGATCCGAAAATGGAGAAGTCACGGGCGTTCATTACAAGCAAAGACGCGGCCATGGCCTGCACCGCCAGTTGGAAGAATGGCGAGACCGGGGTTTGAACCTTGTCCTTGTAAAGGGCAAGGACGGCTAAAATCAGGACGGCAAGAGCGGCGTAAAGCCAGAACGGGTCAAGAAGGAAGCCGCACGCGGTTGAGACAAGAAGGAACCCGATGGCGAAGGCCGTCCCGCCCAGGAGCGGAACGGGCTCGTTATGAGTGGCCACGTCGTCGTTGGCCGGCGCTATAAATTCGAACTTTTTCGCCAGCCCTATCGCCAAAGGCATGGAAAACAAGGCCAGCGCGGAGCAGGCCGCAAAGATTAACCCCGCCAGTACCAAGGCGACCTCGGTATTCATTTCAAACCGTGGGCGCGCTTTTCTCGCGGCGTGGAGAACGTGAAGCAGCGCCGGCTTTTTTATCAGGCGCGGCCTGGGACTCCCGTCTTTGGAAAAGGTCCTTGATCCCTTGCTCGGGGGAAACTCGCGGCGCGTATCCCATCATCCTGGCGGCTTTTGAGTAATCGGCCAGTCTTTTTATCTGGCCGCAGGAGATCGATTCGTCGACTATCAGTTCGACATCGGGAACGACTTCTCTCACCCACTGGGCCACCTCGAGTACCGTCGCCTCTTGACCGCACCCGATATTGAAGGCCTGATGCCGTCCCGCCTCCATTTTAAGTCCCAATGATAAAATGATCGCGTCGACCACGTCGTCAACGTGGGTGAGGTCCACCGTTTGTTTGCCATCGCCGAAAATGACGAGCGGCTCCCCGGCCGCGGCTCGCTCGAGCCAGGTGGCGATAAAATGTCCCTTCTCCCCCGAGGCGGGTCCCGGGCCATAAACCGTCCAGAAGCGAAAGGATACTCCCTCCAGGCCGTAACGCTTGCAAGCGGCGTCGAGCAGGGCTTCACCGAAGACCTTGGACGTTCCATACAGACAACGGGGACGGGCCGGAACGGACTCGCGTATGGGAAAAACTCGAGGCGGTTCCTCAAATATCATGGAGGAGCTGGTGAAGATTACACGTTGCACCTGGCCGCCTTTTATCTCCTCGAAAACGTTCATCAGGCCCTGGACGTTCGTCCGCCAGCCCAACTCCTCGTCCATCTGGCATTGTCTGCCCAAAAGTCCAGCCAGCAAGATCAAGGTCTTGAATCCATCAAACTTGCCTTTTAAGGAATCGGGACTTGTCACGTCGGCGTACTCGTGAGGATAAAGAGAGGCGACTTCCTCGGGAGGATCGACAATATCGAAAGAAGAAACGGAGAAGCCCCGTCGATGAAGCTCCCGGCCGAGGTTGGTTCCGATAAATCCGCTTCCACCAAGGATAGCAATCTTATCGTCACGCTTGAATCGTAGGTCCTTGTTCGACATTTTGTCACTCTTTCTTAACGTTTTCAGCGCGCTGTATGGCGTCAACTTATGCTTTTTTTCGATCATAGCCCAATTTTTTGTCTCGCGCAAATATCCTTTGAATGCCTCGATATCTTTTTCATGGCTTCAACGTACTCGGCTATAATGTCCTTGCTATCCCGAGTAAAAGGGGGCAACTGCAAGGTTGAATTGGAGAACCTCAAAGCCGCGGGGAAGTCGTCCTCCTTGTACAATCTTGTCGAGTCCACGTGGGACCCCCTCCGAGGCCATCCATCCGGATACATGCCGTCATCCAATTTCTGAAAAAAGGAGTATCCGGCCAAGGGTCTGGCCAGGTGGCCGGGTTTTATCTCGATCGCTCCTTCCTCGTGCATGGCCTCGATGAATCCGTCCACCGGAAGCCCGTTGAATTTCTCGGGATCGTACTTGAGGATGAACCTGAAAAAACCTCCCCTCGTCGCCGCCGGGGCGGTGGGAAGAGGCTCGAGGCCGGGAACTTCCTCCAATCGAGAGCAGAGGTACTCGTAGTTGGCCGAGCGGGCCGCGATGGTTTTCTCCAGGTTTTTGAAACTCGCCAGCGCCACGGCCGCCGCCAGAGGATGGAGCCGGTTTTTAAGGCCGTAGCCCGTCTCGACGAACTCTTCCAGCTCGGGGCTGGTATATTCCCTTTTCTCCCGGAAGTGGCCGAGAAGAGAAGCCCTTTCCGCTATCTTTTTGTTCCAGGTGATAAGTATCCCGCCCTCCCCGGCGAAGACGGTCTTGTGAGACTGGAGACTGAAACATCCGGCGTCGCCGAAGGAGCCCGCCGGTTTTCCCTTGTACGTGGCCCCATGGGCGTGCGAGCAGTCCTCCACCACGTACAGCCCGCGGTCTCGGGCCAGTTCCATTATGGCGTCCATGTCGCAGACGTGGCCGTACTGGTGCGTGACCACTATGGCCCTGGTCCGCTTTTCAACGATAGCCGCCGCTTTATCGGGATCGATGTTCCCCGTGCTTTCATCCACGTCGCAAAGCCTCGGGATCAGGCCGCAATGGAGCATGGGAAAGACCGTACCCAAGTGCGTGTAGGCGGGGGCTATCACCTCGTCGCCAGGCCTGAGCCCGAGCCCGAAATAGGCCGTGTGCAGGGAACCGGTCCCCGAGTGAGTACTGACGGCGTAGGGCGCGCCGTGGTAATCGGCAAAGGCCCGCTCGAACTCCTTTACCACGCCGGCGTTCCGGTAATAGGAAAGCTCCCCCGTTTTAAGCTGAGCCAGAACGGCTTGTTCATGCTCGGGCCCGATCTCTGGCCAGACAAAATGAGGAGGAGGGACCTTAACGGAGGGCGCCCCCCCTAGAAGCGCGGGTTTGTCTTCATTCATTTCAATCGTTACCTCTTTTGATTCATGATTGGCATTCAGCTTGCGTTAAAAAATAAATGGTCTCTTTCAAACCGGACGACTCAGCCCGTTCGAGGCCTGAATCGAGGAAGCTCCCCGTCGGCGATCCAGTCTCGGATTGGTCCTCCCTTGTAGCGCCTGACGAAGTTTCTGAATCGCCCCTCGTAAAACCTCCGACCCGTTCCCTGGTGCAGGCGAAGGAACAGAGGGATTTTAAAGGGCAACTCGTCAAATTCATCCGCGTCAAACTCCTGCGGGTGGCTGTAATAGACGAAGACGCGGTCCTTGACCACGCGGTCCGCGACCGTTCTTATCACGGGCCAGGGCATCAATCGGTGATAGCCTCCGCCTCCCACCGGCCAATTCTTGCCCATCATCCGGAGGGCCGCCGGCGGAAGCTCGATGATGGACTTGCCATTCGTCAACTCGATGACGGCTGGATGAAGAGGCCAATCGGGAACTCCCCGCTTGGAGCTTTTATAAGGGAATATGCTCGAGTCGTAGGCAATGCCAAGCTCGGATAATATTTCCAGGGCCCATAAGTTCCCCGCCGATATAGACAGGCACGGCGCCCTGTACCCAAGGACCCGCTCTCCGATTATTGACTCGATCAAGTCTTTCGCCCGTAATACGTCCTCTTTAAAATCTCCTCTTGACTGGCTGAACGCCTCAACGTGCCCGTATCCGTGGCAGGCGACCTCATGGCCGGCTTCATGGATTCTTTTAACCGCCTCGGGATGGGCCCCGGCGAATTTTCCCAGCACGAACATGGTGGACTTAATATTTTCCCGTTCCAAAACGTCCAGGAGCTTTAAGGCGTTGTCGGCCGCTCGCTTGGGAATGGGAAGGTCATGGTCAACCGTGGATTGGGCCCAATCCTCGACGTCGAAAGTAATAAGCGCCCTTCCTCGCTCATAATTTGGGTGGATGTTCGTCATTATGAGAATCTTTTCCTCATGGCATCCGACGATTTCAAACGTCTTTTAACGAGCGCGGATAAAGCGAACGTATTACTTGACGGAACTTCATAAGTGGAAAGTTTCAAGGCCGCTTTCACTTGATCCTCCAAACGTCTGGCATTTTCCTTATGGATGACGGCGCTAAGTGAATTCATTATGGCGCGAAGAGATATCGAAATCAAATGGCCGTCAGTCGCCTATGATCTTGATGAGAATCTCCTTTGGCCTTTGCCCGTCGAACTCGAGGTAATACAGCGTGTGATAGGTCCCGAAATGGAACTCTCCCCTCGTGACGGGACAACTCACGTGGTGGCCGGTAAGGATGGCGCGGAGATGGCCGTGGGCGTTTTGCTTGTGGTCCGTTTTATCGTGCCTGTATCCGGCCCCGGCGGGTACCAGCCGAACTAGAAGGTCCATATAGTCTCGCGCCACGCCAAAGTCGCTGTCCGTAATAAAGACCGCGGACGAGGTGTGCAGGGGAAATACCAGGGCCATCCCCTCCATGATCCCGCTCTCGGCCAGGGCCTCTTGGCACTCGCGAGTCACGTCGATGACCTCCTCTTTTTTAGCCGTGTTAAATATGATCGTCTTCTCGTATGATTTCATTCGCTCTCCTAATTTATGCGCGTGGCCGTCATGGTTATTCCGGCCGTGATGTATCCCGCAACCTTGGGCACTCAGAGATTTTATTAAAAAATCGCCTCCATACGCAAGGAGCAAGGGGAAGGGCGGAGTGCGTTTCCATTATAAATAATTCAATTTCCGCTTGAGAAGCTGCTTTTTTGAATCCACCGCCTCCCGGGTCTCATCGAAAATATAAGGGGAAGAAGAATCCCCGCCGGGACCGTCCGGCCGAGGGGCGTTTGCGGCTCGTCGCGGATGCTATTTGCTCGAAAGCTGAATCTCCACGCTGGAGAGCATCGCTCTCACCGGGCCGGACGGATGGGGAAGCGAAGGCCGGGGTCCCTCCTCGCCGGCGGCTCGGACGTGGCGAGGGGGGACTCCGGCAAACGAGGATCGAAAGGGGGTGATCGTCGGCCGAAACATCGCGCTAAGGCGCGCGTCAAGTCGTAAATATCCCTTGCGGCGGCCCCGTTGACCACGGGGCCGTCTCAATTTTTTTCAGTTGCGGATAGATGGGGTTGATCTATTATCAGGTGAGCGTCGCCAATCCGGCGATTACTAACAATACCCTGGAAGGAGATCGACATGAAAAAGACCGCGGTAGTAATGCTCGTGCTTTTGGCCCTGGCCCTGGGTTACGGTATCGGACGCCACGCCTCCCTGGTAAGCGAGGCCATAGCCGGGCCTCGCGACGGCGGCGCGGGCCTGCCCGCCTCGAACAACCCCAAGGTATACATCGACCGCAATACCCGCGTAGCCTGCTATTACAACGAGGCGGGCATAAGCTGCGTTGCAATTGACCGCGTGGAATACGGCCCACGCGCGGCCGTTCTCGCGACAAAAAAAAACGGGGGGAAGCTTTGCGGCCTCCCCCCGGGCTAGACAGGATCGGTACGTTTACCTGGTCACCTCGATTTGTATGGGCCGGGTCTCGATCCTCTGGTCGGGATTATAGTATTGATAGGCGCTCGATTTGGGCGCCTGGGCCTTGACCGGAAACTTGGCCTTGAGCTGGTAATCGAACTTGAGGGGCTTGCCAGCTTCCATCCTCCTTACGTACACGGTGATCTGCCTTCCCGTGGCCGTGAACTTCTCGATGGTTTTATCCTCCTTCATCCTCTCGAAGGCGTCGGGTATAAGCGAGAAGCCAGGCGGGACGCCAAGGTCGAGTATGACCATGTCCGTGGCCTTCTCTCCCACGTATTCGGCCGTGACCGAGGCGGTGAGCAGGTCGTCCTTGGCCAGCTTGGTCCGGTCGTATTTGAGGTCCAAAGAGAGAAGCGGCTGGACTTCGATTTTCTTCAGCAAGTCCCAGGGCAGATAATAAATCCCCACTACCTGGTACATAAGGCCCAGGTCATCGGGGGCCTGGATATCGACTTTGTGGACGCCCGTTCTCGTCTGGTCCTTGAAGTCCACCAGCCTGAGCACGTCCGAGTTCTCCGGCGTTATCTCGATCATCTCCTTCCTCTCGCCCAGCGCCACGGTTATATCGCCCTTCACGTCGGGGGCTTTGCCTTCCTCGGCCGCCAGCATGGCCTTGAGGGACAATATGGTGGCCTGCGTGCTCTCGAAGGTACCGAAGGCGTCCTTTTGTTGGCCCAGCCAGGCCAGGCCCTGGTTGGCCGTGTTGGGTGACGCGTTGGCCTGGATAATGGCGTAGACGATAAGGGCCGTGGTCTCGATCATGGCCGACTTGCCGCTTCCATGCACGGCGGTCTCGCCCGCGGGTTCCCAGTGGGCGGTCCCGGTTTTCTTGTCCTCGATCTTCATGCCCTCGAGCTTCCTTAAAAGTTCCCTCGCGTCCTTGTCCGACGGGTCGGCCGCCACCATGGCGTTAAGGGCCAGGGCCAGGGTATAGGCGTCCTTCATTTTTTCCATGTTGTCCTTTAAGTAGGAGATCGACTTGTCCAGGGCCTCGCCCTTGTAGCCGGACTCGGCCAGGGCCCAGGCAATATAAGCCGTGTTAAGCTCGACCGACTTGGAGAAGTCCTCGCCCGAAAGGGTTTCGAGCCAGTGCTCGACGGGCTTCCAGGTTCCGTCGCTTTCCTGCTGGCCCACCAGCCAGTTCTGGGTCCGGGTAATGACCGACTCGTCGATGGGGTAGACCTTGCTCATGTCGTAAAACTCCATGAGACCGTAGGCGGTCAGGACCTTATGGGCCGGAGGGTTGCCGAACCACTCGAAGCCGCCGCCGGGCACCTCGAAGCTGAGCAGGCGCTGGTATCCCACGTTGATGAAGCCCTCGGCCTTCATCTGTATTTCGGGGCTGATGGTCCCGGTTTTTTTCATGTAGTTCAGGACCATGACGTTGGGGTAGGTGGTGGAGGTCGTCTGCTCGAAGCATCCGCTGGGCATTCTGAAGATGCCGTCCATGCCCTCGAGCACCTGGGCGAATACTCCGGGGTAGACCTTGACCATGACGCGGCTTCCGTCCTTGACGGCGGCCTCGGGAATCTCGATCTCCTCGGTAAGGGGGCCCGTAATCCTTCCGTTGCGGACAACCTCGAAGCGCTTGCCGTCGGGCACGACCTCGACCGTCCGCTTGACCGCGTCGCTCATTTTACCACCGATGGCGTAGACGGTAAGGGCCTTCCTACCCACGTCCACCGCCTTGAGTCGGAAGTATCTAACGTCCACCTGGCCGCTTTCGAGCCGGAGTTCCTGGACGGAGTCGGACAAAAGCTCGAAGCCGTCGCGTTCCCTGATCTCGAGCTTGACCGTCTGGGAGCCGGGAAGGTAGTTGTAGACCTGCACCGGTATCTCGACCTCGTCGTTCTGAGTCAGTTGGACCGGGAAATCGATATCGGCGAAGAAATCCTGGAACACGCGTATGCCGCTCACGCCCGATCCCAGGTTCCCTCCTCCGGAGTGGGCCAGGGCGGTGAGACGCCAGGTAGTGATCGAGTCGGCCATGGGCACGGCCAGGGAAGCCTCGCCAAAGCGGTCGGTGATCAGGGCGGGCTCCCACCACAAGGTCTCGGGGAAATACTCGCGTACGCGGATTTTCCCGCCGCCTTCCGAGGATGTATCCGGCTCTTCGTGACCGCCGCCGTTTTTCTTTCTCATTTTGGGCGCCGTCTCGGGCATGGCCGCCGTGTCGCGCATCATGGCGCCGCCGAGGGCGATCCCGGGAAAGTCCGCGATTTTATCGATCAGGCCCTCCTCTTCGGCGAACATCCACCTGTGGCTCCCACCCAGCCGGCTTAGGTAAGGATGGGAGGAATAGGCGTAGGGGTCCGCCACGTCGTCGTCGGTCCCCGCCTTACCGTCGGGTCCGGCGGAGAAGACCTGGAAATGAGGATAGGGCCCGCCGTAGGGGTTGGTCTCGTCATCGCCCAGCTTGCGGATCATGAACTTCTCGCCCCACGGGTCCACGTCGGCGCCCTTGTCGAGATATCCTTTGTCCAGGAGCTTGTCCATAACGTCGTCGGGAATGTCCGCCGGGGCGTCGTTGGCAAAGAGCTTGTCCAGCCAGGACCTCTGCTCGTCGTAATAATATCTGTCCAGGGCGTTGTAGAATTTATGCAGCCTGAAGGAGGCCACCCCCCTGGTCACGGCGTAGACGTCCATGGAAGGGTCCAGGGTCTTGAGTATCTCGGGAGTATAGGGATTGCCAAAGGGATCGTTTACGTAGTCCTTGGCCAGGTCGCCCTCTTTTTCCATGAGGGAGCCAAGGTCCTCGATGTAATCCCACGTGCCCTTTTTCTTCTCGATGAAAGGGTGGTCGTAAGAGTAGGCGAAGAAGGCGGTCATAAAGTTCTCGATCCTTCCCCTCTCATTGTCCATCCTGGTTTTGGCCGGGTTTTCCTTCCATCCCATCTCGGTGGGTTTTTCCACGCCGGCGAGAAGGACCTTCATTACCTTGTCCTTTTTGCGCCGGGCCTCGGCGTCCTCCAGGATGAGGGACTGGACCGATTCACCGCCCGGTGAGAGGTGTATCTCGTAGCGCGGCTTGGCCAGTTCCTCCTCCAGGGTGAAGTAGACCTTGAGGAGACCGGGACGCATGTCCTGGATGGCGAACACGCTCTCGTCCACGATCGAGACGCCCAGGGCCGCGGCCTTGCCTTTGCCGCTTTCGTCTGTGACCTTGAAACTCAGAAGGGCCTGTTCTCCGGGCCGGTAAACGTCCTTGTCCAGGGACACGCTGATCTTGAGGTCGGAGGGAGGCTCGACGTACACGACCTTGGCGTCCCTTACTATCTCGCCGGAGGGAAGGATCATGTAGGCGTGCGTCTCGAGGGTCCCGAAAAGGTCGGGCCCGAGGGTGATGGTATGGGCGGCCTTTCCGCCCGCCAGGTCGAGCGACCTGGTCAGCACGGTCCTTCTGTCCTTGATCACGTCCAGGTAGGCCGTGCCCGAGGAAAAGGTGGAAAGCACCGTGAGTTTCACCTCGTCGCCCGACCGGTATACCGCCTTGTCCGAGCGGAGGAGCACGTTGTCCTTCAAGGCGTCGGCGGAAAGGGTCCGGGTGGCGGTCACCTTGGCGCCGTTTTTGGCCTCGGCCTTAATCTTGGCCTCGATCACGTAGGCGGGCTTGTTCCGGACGGAGGGATCGAACTGCCAGTCCTGGTATCCGACGTCCTGGCTTTTAAAGTCCTCCGGGTCGGGGGTAAAGGAGAACTCGGCCACCCCGACGTCGTCGGAGTCGGCCGTGAGCTTCTCGCCTCCGATCTCGATCTCGATACGGGCGCTCACCGGCTCGTCGTTGGGGGTGCTGGTCACGGCGAAGATTTTGTTCTCGACGCCGGGAATGATCCTTCCCGCCTCGGGAACCAGCTCGACTCGGAGGTCCGAGGCCGAGACCTTGCGCTCGATAAGGGCGGACTCCTCATGGTCCGCCGTGTCCGTGACCTTGGCCTCGATTTTGATGAAGGCGTCGCCCTTCTCGAGGGGCTGACCCACGAAGTGGCCGGGCAGGGTGAGGTCGAACTTGAACGACCCGTCCTTGTCCGTCTTGCCCGAGGCCTCGGCCACGTCGTGGAACTCGACGTCAAAGGCCTGGGCCACGACCTTCACGTGGCCGCCCGACACGGGCTTGCCGAAAAAGTAATTGGCGTCCACCGTGCCGGTGAGCTTGTCGCCGGGCGCGTAATAGGACTTGTCCGTCTCGAGGGAGACCTTGAACTTGGGCAGCACGTACTTCTTGACGGTCACGCTCTTCTCGGTCTCGCGCTCCCCGACCATGGCCCTGACCGCGTACTCGCCCATGCGAATCTCGTCGGCCAATTGGAAGTCGGCCGAGGAAATCCCGTAGCGGTCGGTGAAGTCGCTTTTCTTGAAGACCTTGTTGCCTTGAGGGTCCTCGACCTCGATGGTCACCTTGCGCCGGGCCACGGGGCTAAGGTCGGAGGTCTTGAGGGACACCGAGCGGATATGAATCAACTGGCCCGGCTGGTAAAGGGGCTTGTCCGTGGAAAGGAGTATGCGGTATTTGGGCTTTAGCTCGATCGCGTGTTTCTTTTCGACCTCGCCCAACTCGGAGCGGACGTTAACGATCAGCTCGTACTCGCCGGGGGAAAGGTCGGGCACGCGGGCGTCATTGTCCACCGTGCCGTTGGAGTCGGTCTTGGCGAAGAGGACGCGGGAGGGGCCTTTATCGCCCTTCAAGGATATCTCGACCTGGGCGCCCTGGATGGGCCGGGATTCCTTGAGGGACACGGCCTCGACAACCACCACCCGGAAGGCCGCCTTGCTCCCCGGGTCCAACTCGTCGGGACAGAATATGAACACGTCCTGTACGGGACGGGGCTTGCCCGCGTCGGAGACCAAAGCGAACAGCATCGCCAGGGCCGCGATAGTTAACGTTAAAAAAACCCTTCTCATTTATGTTTCCTCCTTCTGGGGATTTGGATAATCACCTTGCCTGGACGCTGATAATACCACCTGGGCCGAGCCCGTTCCATGAATTTTACCTGGACGCCCGGCGGGGCCCTTTTTTGATTTTAACGGCCTTATTCCGGAAAGGTTCGACCGTTTCCATTTTTTCCGATAAATGTTAATGTTCTTAGTCATGGAAAACCTGCATATGGCGGCCGATTGGCTCGCGCTCTCGGGCGCGCTTTGGGCCGGAGCTTCTCTTGGCCATTTCCTTTCCACCGAGGAGTCGGCGGGCCGGCGTTTTCTACTTAAGATATTCGCCAGATGGGTCGAGGTCCCGCTGTTGTGGTTCATCTGGGTCGTCTGCCGGGGGCCTCTTAGCTTCGCGCTTAAAATTCCCGGCGCGAGGCCGGTGCTCGGGACCCTGGTAACGAGGCCCTTCGGTCTTTGGATGGACACGGGCGTTCCCGTTCCCACCAAGGACGTGATGAAGATGATCGACGCCCTTGACGGCCGCGTGGCGGTGGGCGACTGCCGCTGCCGCCTGGCCAAGAAGACCTGCGACCATCCCATGCGGGCCGATATAGTTTTCCGGACGGGCGCCGAGGCCTGGCTCTGGGCCTTCCCCGACCACTACCGGGAGATCGGCAAGGAGGAGGCGAAAAAGATCGTGCTCGAATGCTCGGAACAAGATATGTTCCAGATGGTCTTCATCCACTGCTCGACCCGGACCCACGTGAACGAGTACGTGCTTTGCAACTGCTGCGCCTGCGGGTGCAAGGTCCACCTCCTCAACCGGACCATGGGCCAGGAGTACTTCCCCATGCGGGACGGCGGGTTCAGGAGCGTCCATAACCCCGACAAGTGCGAGCGTTGCGGCAAGTGCGTCGAGAAGTGCCCCTTCCAGGCCATAACCCTGACCGACAACGGAATAAGGATAGGCGAGTGCTTCGGGTGCGGCCTGTGCGAGCGCGTGTGCGAAAACGGGGCCTACGAGGTAATCAAGAAGCTACCCGGCCCGGACTGGTCGCAGGAAGCCTGGAGGGCGCTGGATAAATCGGAACTGAAAGGAAGCTGACGTATATATCCAAGGAGGGAGAGATATGTATCCACAAACCCAGGATGAGATAAAAGACACGAACAGGAACCTGGCCATCGGGTATGGGGTCGCCATGGTGGTGGCCTATATAGTCGGGTTCGGGGCCATGATTCCGGGCATGGTCAATTCCTTTGTCAAGGGCTTTGAAGAAATACGCGAGCCCCGGGCCTTGGTGGGGGCGGGCGAGAATCTTTACATAATCGAGAGATTGCACCGGATCGGAAAGATATTCGACTCCAAGGACGACCGGGAAGTCATCAATATATCCTATAAAACAGAGGACGGCTGGGCTGAGGGCCCCGCCATCGACGCCGGAGAGAAATTCGTTCCCCTGGGGAACTCACTCCTGGTCTTTACCGATGAAACCATGCTGGTCATCGAGGGCGACACGGTAAGGGGGGAATATCCCTATCCTCCGCGAGCGTCTTCCGAGGCCGGCTCTTCCCCAGGCGACACGATCGAGGTGGATAGCCCGGAGGGACTGGAGGATTATTATAACGCCGTATCCCACATGGGGGGCGTGGCCATTTTGGAGATGCCGAGTTATGACTTCCTGCGGCTGTCTTTTTTAAACTCGGAGCTCGAGGAGGAATGGTCCTTTGACGTGGACGTCCCGATCGAGGTCGGAGAGGATGATGGGTCTTATTACGGAAGCATTTATAGCGTTTGCTCGAATGGAGAGGACCTTTATCTTTACGCCTCCGGCCACGACAACCTGGTCACCTGGAAGATCGATATCGAGAACAAGGCGCTTGGTCCCATGTCCGCCGAGACCCTGGAAGATGAGGGTTATTATTACGGGTCGTCCTTGTCCAACGCGGCGGACCGGACGATATTTTTCTACGACTCCAGGAAGGACCCGGTAAAGGAAAAGAAAATCTCTTACCGCTTTATGGAACTCTCGCCGGATGGAAAGTGGACCGAGCTGCCCGAATTGAAGTTTCCGCCGAAAAAGGCGGCCTTCGAGTTCGTGCAAAAGGCCATGGTGACCGAGCAAGAGGGCCGGCTCCAGTTCGCTTCCATCGGGACGCGGTCTTTGTGGATGGAACTGGCGGACGGGGAATGGAAAGACAGGAGCGACGAGCTGCCGAAAACCTTTGGCTTGCCCGTGAACAACATGTTCGGGAGCGTTTTCTCCAACATGAACGCGTCCATGCAATATGGCAATTTAATCACGTCCCTCGTGCCGGCCCTTTTCGGATTGATCGCCCACTTCCATTTCCTCTCGCGCAAAAACCCCCGCGTGATCATGGGAGAAAACGCCGGAGAGCTGGCCTCGATGGGAAGGCGGACCATGGCCTTTGGCATAGACATGTCGTTTTTCCTGGTCCCCATGGTAATTGCCACCTGGTACGTCACGAAGCGCTTGCCCGACATGCATGACGCGCGCGATATGGCCTTCCCGCAATCTTCGTTTTATGGGGTAATAATGCTTGCCACCTTCGCCGAGATGGTCCTGCCGCCACTTTATTTCATCGCCTCCGAGGCTATATGGGGAAGGAGCCTGGGCAAGGCGATCATGGGGATAAGGGTGGTCATGGCCGACGGCTCGAAGCTTACGGGCATGGCGGCGGTGATCCGGAACGCGCTTCGGCTGGTGGACATGATGGCTTATTATATCCCGGTGATCGTCTCGGTGGCGGCGACGCAAAAGTACCAGCGCATAGGCGACATTATCGGCAAGACCGTGGTTGTTCGCGACCGTAAAGGCAAATACATGGAGAGGCTGGGGGAGGAGGAACTCCGGATGGAAAGGGAGCGCCAGGCCGCCGAGCAAGCCCGGGGCGTCCCGCCCGGATACCCTCCCTTCGGTCCCGGCCCCTATCCCGGCGCTCCCCCCGGAGTTTACTACTCCCAAATCACCGGCCCCGCCTCGCCCCCCGGCCCGGCCCTCCCCGACGAGCCGCCCCCCCTGCCGACGCCGGAGGGGGGAGATGGTACTGAAGGTGAAGGACAGCCATAGTTGTAGAGATTTGAAAGATTATTGAAGTCCTTTGCCGATGTAATAATCCAAGGAGAAAAGGGATGTATCCGGAGACTTTGGAAGAAGTAAAAAACATTAACAGGAGAACGGCCGTTGGCTATGGGATTGCTATGGTTGTGGCATACCTGTTGGGTTACGGTTTGCTGATTCCAGCCGCGGTCAATTCAATAGTGAAAGGCATTGAAGGATGGCATGAACCATTGGCCTTAGTCGGGGCCGGAAAGAATTTGTATCTTATCGAAAGCTCAAAACGGATTGGGCGGATTACCGACTCGAAAGACGATCTGAAAGTCAGCAATATTTCATATATGACCGATGGAGGTTGGGCAAAAGGTCCAGTGATTGCCAAGGCTCATTATTTCGTGCCATTTGGAGACTCCCTCTTGGTTTTCGCTGAGGAATCGATATCTTCGGTCGAGGGGGGCGAGGTAAAGGGAGAATATTCATATCAGCCGGAAGAAAAGTACTATAACTATTGCGGCGTCGTATCGCATAAAGGAGGCTTTGCCATATTATCCAAGCACTTTTATAAGAATTTATTACGATTCTCTTTTTTTAACTCTGAACTCAAAGAAGAATGGTTTTTCGAAATGGGAGACCCGATTCCAGCGCTGAAAAAGTCTAACTTTGAACATTACATTGGAAGGTCATACCACATTTGTTCGAATGGAGAAGACCTCTATTTATTTTTATTTTCGGAGAGCCGTGAGGTGTTTTTTTGGAAGGTCGATATCGAGAACCTGAAACTCGGGCCACGATACTCCGAAACTCTGGGTCAAGGTATCCCATACGACTTTTCCATGTCGACAATCGAGGATAGGACGATATTTTTTTACGATACCAGGGAGACAATAGAAGAAAAAATAGTATCCTTCAGGCTCTTGGAATTATCTCGAGAAGGGAGATTCAGCGATATATCCATTTTGACATTGCCTCCGAAGGAGCAAGATAGATACGTCTTATTGGAACCTTTAGTATCCGAATATAAAAATAATATCCAGTTCATCTACTTTGACAAGAGAAGTTTTCTTGCCGGATGGATGGAACTGGTGGATGGCGATTGGATCGACATGAGCGATAAACTTCCCAAGGATTTTAATAAGCATGAAGAGAAGATGTTAGAGATGATTTACGCCGACATGAACGCTCCCATACAGATCAGCAACCTCATCCCCCTGATTGTGCCATTTTTAGTAGCTTTGATAGCTCACTTCCATTTTAAAAGCATTAAGAACCCTCGCGTAATAATGGGTGAGAGCGCGGGGGAGTTGGCTTCAATGGGCAGAAGGACTATCGCCTTCGGTATAGACATATTCTTTTTTACTATTCCGGTTTTGATAGCCACATGGTTCACGATGAATGATACGACCAATATTACCAGGACTCTTAACGGACCGCTTACGGTAACACCTCCACATTATTCTATATTTGGCCTGATGATGCTCGCGAGCACCGCTCGGATGCTCCTGGGTCCTCTATACTTTTTCTCCACCGAGGCCGTTTGGGGAAGGAGTCTTGGCAAGGCGATTATGGGTATTAGGGTGGTCATGGCCGACGGCTCAAGAATTACTCGCAAAGCGGCGGCAACCAGGAACGCGCTTCGGCTGGTGGACATGATGGCTTATTATATCCCGGTGATCGTCTCGGTGGCGGCGACGCAAAAGTACCAGCGCATAGGCGACATTATCGGCAAGACCGTGGTTGTTCGCGACCGTAAAGGCAAATACATGGAGAGGCTGGGGGAGGAGGAACTCCGGATGGAAAGGGAGCGCCAGGCCGCCGAGCAAGCCCGGGGCGTCCCGCCCGGATACCCTCCCTTCGGTCCCGGCCCCTATCCCGGCGCTCCCCCCGGAGTTTACTACTCCCAAATCACCGGCCCCGCCTCGCCCCCCGGCCCGGCCCTCCCCGACGAGCCGCCCCCCCTGCCGACGCCGGAGGGGGGAGGAGAGGAAGGACCGGAGAGTGGAGGGGATGGGCCGTAGGATACCTATGAAGCGAGCCATCATCTAAAGCAACGCTATGCGAGGAGGACCAAAGGTGTATCCCGAGACCGACCAGGAGATAAAAAGAACCAACGTCAGGCTGGCCGTTGGTTATGGCGCTATTATGGTAATGGCCTACGTGGCGGCTTACGGCCTTATCTATAAATACTGGTCAATCCCGAAGATGTTGGAGTTAAAAAAGAGCGTGGAAATTGCCATGCCCTTGGCCATAGTTGGGGCGATAGACAATCTTTATTACGTTGAAAAATATGAGAAACCCATCGATACCTCCAACCTTCCTCCCCCGTGGAATAATGCCATGGCCTCTGAGTCGTTCACAAGAATTTTATACAAGACAGAAAACGGATGGGGAGAGGGCCCCTTGATCGATTTTTCCCAGGAGTTTGCTCCCTTCGGCAACGGGCTTTTGGCCTTTTCCTTTAACAAGATATTTTGGATAGAACGGGACAAGGTGTTAGGAGAGTATCCGTTTACGGGGACGCCGCGTTTCAAAGTGGCCGGCCACAAGGGCGGCGTGGCCGTCTTGACCATGCCGAGCGATTCGGACTTCATAAATATCCGCCATCTGGATTCCCGGTTGGAGGAAAAATGGTCGTTTGAGCTGGAAGTTTCCGAAGAGGGCGGGGGCAAGAAGTACGGGGTTGGGGATTCCTTTTTCATCTCTTCAAACGGCAAAGACCTCTACCTTATATCATGCAAATACGGCGCTCTTACTTGCTGGAAAATAGACGTGGAGAATGAATCTTTGGGCCCCGCCAAGTCGATGGATCTCAATACGATATTCGATTATCATTCCAACATCGCGGACGAGACCATTATCTCTTACCGAGTCGAGGAGTCGGGGTCTTCAGAGGTCGTCTACAGGATATTGGAAATGAAGGAAAACGGAGAATGGGCGGACCTTACTCCCTGGAGGACAGGGAAAGATGGACGGTGGATGGATTTTCGAGGCCTGATGATAACCAGGTACAAAGAACGCCTGCAGTATTTATATCGGGGCGCGAACGCGTCTTCCGGCTGGATGGAGTTGGCGGACGGAAAATGGCGGGATAGAAGGGACTATATCCCGGAAAGTTTCGGAAATCCTTTCAGCCGAGTACTCCCGATCTTAAACGTTTCCATGCTGATTAGCGACGTGGTCTTTTTCCTGATACCGGCAATTACTGTGCTGGCGGCGCATTTTCATTTCAGGTCCCGGAAAAATCCTCGAATAGAGATTGGGGAAGGCGAGGACGAGATGGCTTCCCTGGGAAGGCGATCCATCGCGTATGGCATTGACTTTGCCGTGATCGAACTCCCTTTTTCTTTTTGTATTTGGCGCTATTTGATAAAGTCTCAGGAGCCGGTATTCCTCGGGGACATGGGCTCATTTATTAACGTCTTGTTCACCCTGAGCGCGGCGATCTTGCTTTTTTATTATATATTTCTGCCCGTATATTTCTTCGTCACCGAGGCAATATGGGGCAGGAGCCTCGGCAAGACGCTTATGGGGATAAGGGTGGTCATGGCCGACGGCTCGAGTGTCACGGTCAAGGCCGCCTTTATCAGAAACCTGTGCCGCCTGGCCGACCTCCTTACCTGTCACGTGGCCACTATCGTTTCCGCGGCGGCGACTCGAAAGTACCAGCGGATAGGGGACCTGGCCGGAAAAACCATGGTCGTTCGCCAAGGGGGGCGGGAGGAGTGACGCGAACGGGCTTCCCTTTGATTTTCTTGATATAATGCACGCGTGAAAGGAGATGGTAATGAACAAAGCGAGGTTTATGGCGTGTTGCGCCGCTTTGGCGGCCTTGTTTATATCCGGAAGCGCGTGGGCAAAGAAGCCTCTCAAGACTTTCTCGCCCGCGGGTGGCGCGGATAGCTCGACTATCCGCGCGGCGAAGCCGTTGGATATTTATGTGCGCGCCCGGAGGACCGTCGCCCCCTTTCCCGCGCCTTCGGCTCCCCGATAGGCGAGCTATCGGGGCCACCCGCAAAGGCAGGCCCGACTGGCGCCAACCCCGCGTCTCGGGGCCGCGGTCAGTCCTGGAAGTATTCCTCCTTCATCTCGAGAGTGAGACCATCCGAGTTCTGGAGGCGGGCGAAAAGTCCCCTGGTCTTGGGCAGCTCGTACTCGAAGAAAAAACGGGCGGTCATGATCTTGCCGGTATAAAAGTTCACGTCCGCCTCGGAGGTTTTCGAGGCGAGGGCCTTTTTGGCGGCCAGGGCCTGGAGCAGCCACTGCCAGGCGATGACGACTACGCCGAAGGCCTCGAGGTAGAGGGTGGCGTCGGCCAGGAACAGGTCGATCTCTCCCTTGATGGCCAGGTCGGTAAGGCTTTTCGTGGTCAACCCCAGCTTGCCCAGGGCCTTCTCGAGGGACTCGGCCAGGGCCTTGAATTCATCCACTCCCTTGGCCTCCTCGATGGTCTTATTCGTCTCGGCCATGAAGGTCATGAAGGCCTTGCCGTTTTTCATGACCACCTTGCGGCCGAGCAGGTCCATGCCCTGGATGCCGGTGGTCCCCTCATGGATGGGATGGATGCGGGTGTCCCGGTAATGCTGCTCGAGGGGAAACTCGTCGCAGAAGCCGTATCCGCCCAGGCATTGAAGACCGGCGCTGACGGAAAGGACCCCCATTTCGGAGGGATAGGTCTTGACGGCCGGAGTGAGTATTTCCAGGAGAAGCTCGGATTTTTCCTTTTCCTCCTCGTCCTCGCTGACGTGGGCCACGTCGCTCAGCTTGGCGCAATAGGCCGCAAGGGCGAGGGCCCCCTCGACGACGGCCCGCTGGAACATGAGCATCCTCTTCACGTCGGCGTGGTTGATGATGGGAATCTGCGGTTTCAGCGGGTCCTTTTCCATGATCCGTCTTCCCTGGGGCCTCTCCCTGGCGTACTCGAGGGACGCGTAATAAGCCGCGTTGGCGATGGCCGCGGCGCTCATGCCCACGTCGATCCTGGCCTCGTTCATAAGCTGGAACATGTACCTTATGCCCTTGTGCTCCTCCCCCACCAGCCAGGCCCGGCACTCGTCGTTTTCGCCGATGGCCAACTGGGTAAGGGGAGACCCCTTGTATCCCATTTTATGGTAGATGCCGGCGCAGGATATATCGTTGAAGACCAGATCTCCATTTTCTTCCGGCCGGTACTTGGGCACGACGAAGAGGGATATGCCCTTGATGCCGGGAGGGGCGCCCTTGATCCTGGCTATCATGAGATTGACGATATTCTCCACTCCATTATGGTCGGCGCAGGAGATGAATATCTTCTGCCCCTTCATAAGGTAATAGCCCTTGTCCGTGGGATGGGCCGTAGTGGTCAGGTCGGTAAGCGAGCTTCCGGCCTGGGGCTCGGTCAGTGCCATGGTGCCCTGCCACTCGCCGGAGATCATTTTGGGAAGGTATCTATCCTGCAGCTCTTTCGAGGCGAAAGATAAAAGAAGGTGAGCGGCCCCCGCGGTCAGGAAGGGGAACACGCTGGCCGAGTAATTGGCCGCGCTGAAGACGTAGCGGAACATGCTCATGATGGTGTTGGGCATCTGCTGGCCGCCCATGTCGTAGGGGAAATGGGCCCCGATCCATCCGCCCTCCCCGCAGGCTTTCATGATCCCCCTTACGGAGGGATGGACCCTGACCTCGCCGTCCACCAGTTCGGGCGGCTCCCGGTCCATCTCGGCGAAGACGGGCCAGAGCATTTCCTTGCCCATGCGAATTCCGGTCTCGAGGACCATGTCGAAGACCTCGCGGTCGTGGTCCTGGAAATAGGGATACCTGGTAAGGGACTCGGCGTCCAATACCTCATACAACAGAAACTTGAGGTTTCTCTCGCTGACGAATTTCTCGGCCATTTTATTTGTCCTCCTGACGATTTGTTCCGACCAGCAGATTATAACAGCGCCTTCACTGAAATTTCCAAATTGCCGGGCCTCGATTCTCTCGCTCCATGGCTTTTGACTTGGACGCGCGTCGCCGGGCAAATCCTTTTTACTTCCAAAAGCCGTGTTTGACTTGCCCTTGGGCCGGTGTTAAATTGCTTGATGATTCCCGGCGGTAAGAACGGCAACGGCCCCGATGACCGCTCTTTGCGTTTTACGGCCAGCCAGGCGCCGTCGCCGAGCGGGGAGCCAGCCGATCGGACCCGCTTATTTTTCCGCCGGGACGGTTTATAATTCACCAGGTCCGGAAAGGAAGCGTACCATGTGGAGAAGACTATTTACCCCTATAAATATCAACAAATTGGAATTGCGGAACAGGATTTCCATGCCCGCCTTCGGTCTTTTGTATTGCGAGAACCGCCGTCCCAACGAGCGACTGGCCAACTTTTACGAGGCCCGGGCCAAGGGCGGCTGCGGCCTTGTTATCATCGGCGGCGTGGGCATCTCGATGGAAGGCTCGGGCGTGGTCCTTCCCACCATCGAGAGCGACGACTATATACCCGATTGGCAAATGGTTTCAGATGCCATCCACAAGCACGACGGCCGCGTGTTCCTGCAGCTTTTCCATTCCGGCCGCTACATGCATTCTTTCCTGGCGGGCGGCAAGCAGGCGGTTGCCCCCTCGGCGGTTCCGTCCCGCTACACCAGGGAGACCCCTCGCGCCCTCGAGAAAGAGGAGATACTGGCCATCCAGGACAACTACGCCGCGGCGGCCGTGAGGTCCAGGGAGGCGGGAATCGACGGGGTCGAGATAATCGCCAGCGCCGGCTACCTTATTTGCCAGTTTCTCTCCCCCCTTACGAACCTCCGGGAGGACGAGTACGGCGGGAGCTTCGAGAACCGGACGCGCTTCGGACGCGAGGTCCTGGCCAAGGTCAGGGAGGCCGTGGGACCGGATTACCCCATGACCATGAGGATTTCGGGCAACGACTTCATGCCGGGAAGCTCGACGGGCGAGGATATCGTGAATTACTGCAAAGCCTTCGAGGAAGCGGGGGCCGACGGGTTTAACGTGACCGGAGGATGGCACGAGACCAAGGTGCCCCAGCTTCCAGCGTGCGTGCCGAGGGGGGCATACACCTACCTGGCCGCCAGGATTCGGGCCAACGTGAACGTGCCGGTTTTCGCCTCGAACAGGATAGTCGAGCCGGAACAGGCCGAGACCATATTGAGGGATGAACTGGCCGACCTGGTCAACGTGGGCCGGGCCCAGATAGCGGACCCCGAGTGGGCCAACAAGGCCAGGGAAGGCAAGATAAAGGAGATCAGGCCCTGCGTGGACTGCCTGCAGGGATGCATGGACAGGCTTTTCTCAGGAAAACCCGTCGAGTGCCTTTGCAACCCCCAGGCCGGATACGAGGCGGAAAGAAAGGTCTCGCGCGTTCGGAAGCCCAAGACGGTGGTTATCATCGGCGCCGGTCCCGCCGGTCTCGAGACGGCCGTTACCGCGGCCAAGCGCGGCCATCACGTGACCATATTCGACGAGGCCGACCACATAGGCGGCCAGCTTCCCCTGGTGGCGGCCCCTCCCGGCAGGGAGGAGTTCAGGCGGTTGCTCGAGTACTACGAGCATCAGACTCAAGGCCACGGCATATCTCTCAAGCTGGGCAAGAAGGTCACCATGCAGGCCATAAGGAAAACCAGGCCCAACGCGATTATCCTGGCCACGGGCTCGAAGCAGCTCATCCCGAAAATTCCCGGCATCGACCGTCCCGAGGTGGTCACGGCCTGGGACGCGCTCCTGGACAAGGTCGACCTGGGCAAGAAGGTCGCGGTGCTTGGGGGCGGGGCCGTGGGTATCGAGACGGCCATATCCATCGCCGACCGGGGAACGGTGGACGGCGAGACTTTGAAGTTCCTCCTCAAACATGAGGCCGAGTCACCCGAGACCCTCAGGAAACTGGCCGTGAACGGCGTTCGTCAGGTTTGGCTGCTGGAGATGCTGCCCAAGATCGGCAAGGATATAGGCATGACTAACCGCTGGGTTTTCCTGAAAGAACTGGACATGCTCGGCGTCAATGTCCTCACCTCGGCCAAGGTCATCGAAATTGGAGACCAAGGCGTCAAATACGAAAAGGACGGAGAACCGGATACCCTGAAAGTTGACACGGTGGTGCTGGCCCTCGGCGCCGAGCCCAACCTCGAAATCGAGGACGAACTGAAAAAAGCCGGTTTCGAGTACGAGAAAATAGGCGACGTCAGGCAGCCGCGAAAGATTATCGACGCCGTGCACGAGGGGTTCCTGGCGGCCATGGAAATCTGATCCTGTCTCGAGGATTCTTTTCAGGGAATGGCGAGAAGGTATTTCCTGCCGATTATCAAGGCCCCTCCCTCCTCGCGATTGCAAACGACGATGGCGTCCATCAGCCTCTTGATGGCGGGAAGGCCCGACCCCATTCCCCGCGGACGAAAAGACGGATCGTCGGGATCTATATACCTTCCCTCCGAGAAGCCGTCCTCCAGCCCGCGCTCGAGCTCGGCCATGCCAGGGCCGTCGTCAACCGCCTGGAACTCGATGCCGGGACTGTCCCCCTCCAGGCGTCCGAAACGTATTTCACCCCGACCGGCGAACTTGAGGATGTTGGTGGCGGCCTCCGAGACGGCGATGGCGATGGCCCACTGGTCGCGGCGGCCGAAACCGAGAAGTGCCGCGTAGCTTCTGGCCTTGCTCTGGGCCAGGATCACGTCGCAGGCCCGGCTGATGGAGACGGAAAGCTCAATAGAGGATGGCCGCGCAGGTCGCGTCGTCATGGGACTTCCCATATTCCTTGACGAGATCGTTCGCCGTCCGTCTCGCGCTTTTATCTTTATAAAGGTCAGGGTCGAAGGAGTGTGAAATCCCGTCGGTGTACAATATTAAGAGGTCCCCCCTTGAAAGACCATGCACGCTTTCCTTTACTTTCCTGACTCTTCTGCCGACCACGCCCGGATAGTTGATGGGCCTTATGGGCTTCTTGCTGGCGCATTTCAACTCGACGTTGCCGACGCCGGCGTAAATCATTTGCCCTTCTTCATCGATTTTCAGGATGGCCATGGCCACTCCCCGAGTATGGGCAATGGCCTTGTCGCACTCGGCGATCATCTGTGTCGGGTTGAGACCCGGGTTTTCCTCGATCACGCGGCACGCGGCCCGTGAGGCCTTGGCCGCCTCGGGTCCGTGTCCCAGCCCGTCGGTAACGGCCACCACGGTGACGCCATTATCCTGGATTACGGCGTATCCGTCCCCACACTCGGTCTCGCCCGGCTTGGGCCTGCTCGCCACGTGTATGATCACAGCTCGAGAAATTTCCTTATGGTGATTTTGGTCCCCTGGCCCGGCTTGGTCTCGACGCCGAATTCGTCCATCAGCCGTTTGCAGCCGAGCAGGCCCAGGCCGAGGCCGGTCTTGGACCTGTACTGGCCGGCCATGATTTTATCGAGGTCCCTTATGCCCGGCCCGCGGTCGGAGGCCACGATCCTTATGGCCCGGGTCCCGACCGCGTCCATGGTGGATATCCTGATCTCGCCGCTTCCGGCGTATCTGACGATGTTCCTTGACAGCTCGGAGACGGCCGTGGCTATCTTGACCTGGTCCGCCTTCGAGAACCCGACCGACTCTCCTATCGCCTTGGCGTGGTTCCTCGCCACAACGATGTCGTTCTCGTGCCTGATCTCGACCATGACGGCCACGTCGTCCTGGGGCATGGCTTTTTTACCCGAAAGGGTAAGCAGCCTTTCCTTGCACATGATGCAGTTGTCCGGCTCGTCCACGAACAGGTCTATACCCTTTAAAAGGGTCGAGATCATGTTCGAGGTCAACTCATTCCCGAGCTCGCTTTCCGTGATGTTGTTCTTCCGCAAGGCGTAGTGCAGGATGCCCCGGGCCATGGTCTCCGGCATATACCGTGACATCTGGCCCACTATTTCCGATCCCACGTTCATGTCCGCTCCTTGGTTAATGGCTTAACCCAAGAAGGAAATCCTCGTCCATCTCGAGGCCCGCGATCTCCGATTCCCCGGCGGCCAGCGACTCGATGGCGCTCTCGAGGTTCAGGGCCGTCTCGAGGCCCTCGAGGGTCATGCCCATCTCGACCAGGGAATGGGCCATGGTGGGGTCCAGTCCCGCTATTACCGTCTTCGTGCCCATGAGCCTGGCGATGCTGGAAATGTCCCCGATCGACCTGGCGATGTAGCTGTCGAGGACGTCGATTCCGGAAAGCTCGATAATAAGCCCCCTGGCGTTGGTGGCCTGGATTTCAGAGGTTAGCTCCTCTTTGAGCTCCGCCACCAGGCCGTCGCTCAGGTCCACCTGGATCGACACCAGAAGGTTATTGTAGAGCTTAATTATTGGTATAGTTCTGGCCATGTTTTCCCTCCAGGGAACGGCCGCGGACCCCTCGAAGGTGAGCGATGCAGTCAACCAGGCCCTCCTTGAGGTTCCTTAGCGTCTTGACCGCCGAAAGGTTGGCGCCTATGTCGACCAGCGTCTGGGCCACCGCCGGGTTTATTCCCGTGAGAACGCAGTAAGCGCCGAGCAGCCTCGAGGCCTGAACCACCTTGAGAAGGTAGTCGGCCGTCCTGGTGTCCACTATCTCCACGCCCGTGACGTCGAGGATGACGCAGCGGGACTGGGACTCAACTATCTTGTCAAGGAGCGAGTTCATGATGTCCATGCTCCGCTTGGTGTCGACCACGCCCACGATGGGAAGAACGAGAACGTCGTCCCAAACCTCCATGATGGGAGTCGAGAGCTCGCGGATGGCGTCCTGCTGGCTCGAGATGATCTCGAGCTTTTCACGTATTTCGTTCTCGGCCTTGACCATGTCGGTCACGTCGCGTCCCGTGCCGATGAACCCGAGAAAATTGCCCCCATCGTCCAAATTGGGACTGCCGTTGATCTCGATAATCAGTTCTTTTCCGTCCCTATTAAGGTGAGTGAACCTGAGGGTGTTAAAGGAAGTCTTGTTCATGCCGTGCTCGATAAGGAGCTTGGCCGCTCTTTCCTTGTCTTCCTCCACCAAGAAGTCGGTGGCGTTCATCCCGACAACTTCTTCCGGCTCGTAGCCGAGCATGTCCATGCACCGGGGACTCGTGTAGATCATGTTGCCTCTCTGGTCCGTCTCCCATACCCATTCGTTGATCGTCTTGAAGATTAACTCGTAACGCCTCTCCAGTGACTCGTGCAAATTGGAGCCTTCCATCCGTTCCTCCTTGTTAAACTCTTTTGTAATTTCCAGGCTGGTGGATTAAGTTCCCGCGATAAAATACCTTTATCGACTGAAATGTTCCATGGAATCGGCCCGTTCGAGTCGCGGCGCTCTTTTAGCCGATCCTTATTGCCAACGACCGTATAAGGTTTTATCGTCTTATTGTCGATTCTTTGTTTCTTTGATATTCTCCTTTCAAGTCCCCTTGTGGTACGAATTTCTTATAATCAATAAATATGCCAATAGTGACAACCCGGCTAAAGGAGCGGCAAACCCTCGGTTTACAAAGTAATATTTCGTCTTTAATCAAACATGTTTTGCAATTGAGAATCCTTTGTGACTTCCATTTTGGTAAGCACGGATGTTTCTGTAAACCATAGTTATATCGGACACTTATCATAAACATCCATATTATTGCGAGTGAAAACGGGCAGGTGTGGTTCTCGATTATGATAAATTTATCTTTTATGCCGAGTGCCGGATTATGCCGAACCGTGCCTTGATCAAATGGACAATAGTGGTGTAACTGGCGATTAATTAGCACATATGTGGCCAGGCTGTTTACCGATGAGGGATTGATTGTTCGGCATAATTCTGATGAGGTCTTCTCCAAACGTTTAACTCACAAAAAGGAGGAGACGGAAAATGATTAAAGATGTTTGCATGGTTCCAAGGATGAAAGGTTTGGGGGTATGGCCAATCGGTCCCTATATGGACGGTTACGTCAATATGCTTGTCGAGCGCGGATACAGCTACTCCACAATTTTGGGGCGATTGCGCGGGGTGGGCGAACTCACCTTATGGATGGAGAAAAGGGGGAAAGGAATTGATGCTTTGAACGAAGCTCTTCTCGAAATTTTTCGCCAAAAGCACGCCTCGCGCATTGGATTGCAGACCGGGGCTCTATCAAGGGATTTTCTTGAGTATCTCCGGAAGGAAAAGATCATCGCGGACATTCCGGCCTCAGTCGAGACTCCCAGTTCCACGGAATTGCTCATTGCGCGTTTTGAGAAATACCTGTTGGAAGAAAAGGGGCTTAATCCGAATACGATCCACGTTATTGTGCCCATTGCGCGGATGTTTTTGAAGCGGACCTTCGGGAGAAAAACAGTCACGGCTGCCCAGTTGGAGGTCAAAAATGTTCTGAACTTTGTTTCGGATTATGCGATGGCAAAACATCCGACCACGGCGGCGAGAATGGCCAGCTCGTTAAGAACGTTCTGTCCCTTTCTGCACGCGCAGGGAGAAACGAAAGTGAATTTAGCCGTGGCGGTGCCTTCCGTTGCGCACTGGCGGCTCTCGAAATTGCCAAAGCACCTTAGCGTGAAGCAGGTTAATGACCTGCTCAAGACGTGCGACTGCGGCACGCCGATAGGAAAGAGAGACTATGCGATCTTGTTGCTGCTTTCCCGCCTCGGGCTACGCGCTGGCGAAGCAGCGTTTCTGCGCTTGGAGGACATTGACTGGGAAGGCGGCGAGATTCGGGTGTGCGGAAAAAGCGAACGACAAGCCCGGCTTCCATTGCCGGCAGACGTCGGTAAGGCGCTCGTTGACTATTTGCGGTACGGACGGGCCAACCACGATTCACCTTTTGTTTTCCTTCGCATGATGGCGCCATATGGGGGACTTGGCGGTCCCAGCGCTGTCGGCAGCGTGGTGCGCCGTGCCATGAAAAAAGCGGGTATCACGGGTTTTCCAGGGGGAGGCCACGTGCTGCGGCATACACTGGCGAAGCGAATGTTAGAGGAAAAGTTCACCCTGTTCGAGATCAGCGAGGTCCTGCGGCACAAGGACCTCAAGACGACCGCTATCTACGCGAAGGTGGATACGGACACATTGCACAAGCTGGCCCAACCGTGGCCGGGAGGCGTCCAATGAAGACGCTCGGGAAATCGCTTGAACAATATCTTGGGCTGCGACGGTCTCTTGGGTTCAAGTTGCTCGCGGCGGACAGCCTGCTGCATTCTTTTGTCGCTTTTATGGAGGCAAGAGACGCTGATTTTATTACCGCAACCCTTTCGGTTGAATGGGCCACGCAGCCGACGACATGTGGGCCCCTCCGATGGGACGTGCGGCTGGGTTACGTCCGACATTTTGCCGAGTTTCTCAGCGCATTTGAGCCACGCACGGAAATCCCTTCACGCGATTTGTTGCCCTATCCCGCCGTGCACAGAAATCCGCCTTACTTGTTCAGCCCCATTGAAATCGCCCGGCTGCTCAAAGCGGCCCAAGGAATCCGTTCGCGGCGAGGACTTAATGGGGCCACGTACGCCACCTTGTTTGGCCTGCTGGCGGTGACCGGCATGAGGGTTGGCGAGGCAACGACGCTTGATCTGGAGGATCTGGATTTCGAGCGCTTGTTGCTGCATGTCCGCCATACCAAGCTCGGGAAATCACGCTGGGTGCCCATACATCCGACCACCCGGAAGGCGTTATTGGCTTACAGAAGAAAGAGGGACCATCTTTTCCCGCAGGCGAGGCCGCATTATTTTATATCAGAACGGGGCCGCCGGCTTGCTGTTGCACACGCCAACGAGGTGCTGCGACAACTCTGCGAGCAGGTGGAGATTGATCCAAGAGGAAGACGGATTTCCATACACGCCTTCCGCCACAGCTTTGTCGTTCGCACTATCACCAATTGGTATGAGCAAAACGAAGATGCCGAAAGGCGTCTCCCTGAGCTTTCCACCTTTCTGGGACACAACGATCCCGGCAGCACCTATTGGTATCTCTCCGCCACCCCCGAGTTGCTGGCGCTGGTCACGGCCAAAATGGACCGGGGAAATCGGAGGGTATTCCAATGAAGAATCCGCTCTCCTTCCCTGAGCTTTTAGAGGCGTTCTTCACGCAGCGGCTGATGCACCAGCGTCAGGCCAGTCCCCATACCATCGCCAGTTACCGGGACACTTTGCGTCTCCTCTTGGCGTATGCGCAAACAAAACTGGGCAAGCAGCCCACCCAGTTGACAATCGCCGATCTGGACGCTTCGTTCATCGGCTCGTTCCTGAATCACCTGGAACAGGAGCGACAAAACAATCCCCGCAGCCGCAATGTTCGCTTGGCGGCCATTCACGCTTTCTTCCGCTTCGTGGCCTTTCGGGAGCCCCTCTACAGCGCGATGGCGCAACAGATCATGGCCATCCCCATGAAGCGGTTCAAGCGCAAGGAAATTCAGTTCCTCACCCACGAGGAAATGGAAAAACTGTTGGCGGCCCCGGACACCACGACTTGGATGGGACGCAGAGATCGAGTGCTGTTGCTGGTGGCGCTCCAGACCGGGTTGCGGGTTACGGAACTGGCAAACCTGAGACGGCAGGATGTGGTCCTGGGCGCGGGTCCGCATATCCGCTGCTTCGGCAAAGGGCGCAAGGAACGCTGCACGCCGCTGCGGAAGGAATCCGTCGCCGGTCTGCGGGCGTGGTTGAAGGAACATGACTGCCCGCCAGATGGGTTCCTATTCCCCAACGCCCGCGGCGGCCAGTTGAGTGTTGACGCCATTCAGGACCGCCTGAAGAAGCACTTGGCGACGGCGCGTAAAACCTGCGGCTCGTTGCGCAAAAAGAAGATATCGCCCCACGCCCTGCGCCACACCACCGCAATGGAAATGCTGCAAGTGGGCATTGATTGCTCGATCATCGCCATGTGGCTTGGTAACGAATCCATCGAAACGACTCGGATGTACCTACATGCCGACCTCGAGATAAAGGAAAAGGCCATTGCCAAGACCGCGCCGCTGAATACCTCGACAAGCCGTTACCGACCCGATGACGCAATACTTGCCTTTTTGAAAGGTCTGTAATTATGCCGAATCTATCCCCTAAAAATCCCAACATTCGCGCCCCCTGTCGCCTCATTCGGCATAATCCGGCACTCGGCATAAAAGGCAAATCTCCCCTTTTTATGGCCATGACGGCAAGGGCCATATCCCTGGCGGCGGCAAGGCCGATCGTCTCGAGCCTGGACCTTGTAACGTGCGCGTTTCCGGCGTATCGGGACTTTTACTCCAGCCTGGTCAACCATGGAATCTGCGACGTGAACCTCGAGGCGATAAAAGGAAATAGCCGCGAGCTCCGGGTATGGATCGTCGCGCTCAGCGACGACGGGGTCTCGCCCGTGCCCGCCAGTCTTTTGGGAGAGGTATTCTCCAACCTGCCTCGGTCCTTTAAAAGACCAAAGGCGCGGGTCATAAGGCCGGTTACCAAAACCATCGATTACGAAAACAAAAAGCTCGGCGTGACTCTTCCCGCGGGAATCAGACCGTCCATTACCAGGATGGCCCGGGACAATGGACTCGAGCTGGCCATTTATGACGGGCGGATATTTCTCAACGGCGTGGAAGCGGCCGCGGCCGACGACGACCCGAGCAGGGTCATCGCCTCGGGAATATTACAAATGACCGCCGACTTGAAGAAAACGAAAAACGGCGCCTCGATCATCGGAAAGTCCTCGCAGGCAAAGCGCTCGGACCAATATTTCGCCATCTCCGGAAACCGGCATCACCTGGAAAAGGACTTATTGTTCCACGACTATTCGATAACCTACACGGTCGATCACGCCATGGACCTCATGGCCCTCGCCGCCATCAAGGACGCGGGAGCCTTCTGGACCCGCGTCGGCGTCGGGTTCGCGGACGATCCCTGGTCTGAGGCCGTCAACCTATTAGCTCCGCCGGGAGATATCTCGAGAGCGGGCATCGAGTCAAAAACAATAAGAGACCTCGGGATCAGGGAAATTTCCCGGGAGCTTGCCCTCGAGCACGACTTGACGCCAAGGGAGAGACAAGTGCTCGAGCTGCTCCTGCGGGGGAAAAGAAACAAAAGGATCGCCGACGAGCTGTCCATCGGCATGTTCACGGTCAAAACCCACGTCAGCGCCATACTGGGGAAAACGGGAAAGAAAAACAGGAGCGTACTTATTTCCGACGCCATGGGAAAAAGGAAATAGCGCCGCGTTCAGTTGTTTTTGCCGGCGACGTTAATAAATTTCCCGAGAAGACGGAATAAAGATATCATGGATCAAATCGCGTTCCTGGTAAGAAACGCGTCTTAAGCGCAAAGCATCAAGGGAGAACAAGCATGAAGTATCTTCCAGTTCTTTTCATGGCCTTAATGGCCTCGGCCGCCTCCGCGTCGGACGCGGTCCCCTTTACGCCGGAGTTGGTGGCCCCTCTTCCGTGCGATTATTACACCGAAGACGACCCCGCCGGCGCCACCGGTATCAGAGTCAATTTCCAGGACGGCGATATCAGGCCCGAGCTGCTGGCCGGGGCCTCGGTGGAGCTTTTGCCCCAAAGCTTTAATGACGCTGACGGATGGAGCGCCGCGGCGCCCATGGTCTTGCCTTTCCGGGAGAAGATCGACCACTCTCGCCTGCCGTCCACTCCCGAGGAATCGATCAGGGACGACGCCCCTATCAGGCTCCTGGACCTCGAGACCGGGAACCCCACGCCCTACGTGGTCCATATCCCGCCAAGGAACATTATCGGCAGGGACCCGCTTGAGACGGTCAGGCTCTATCCCTTCGCTTCTCTGGTCCCGGGAAGACGCTACGTCCTTTACTCGACCTTTGACGCGCCCTTAAAGGATAAAAGGCAAAAAGCCGTCCGTTTCCCGCTTTTCGATCTTCTTCTTTCAGGCCAGGAGCCGGGGGACGAAAGGGAAAAACGAGCGGACGAGAAATTGGGACCCTATGTCCAATACCTGAAAAAAGCCGGCGTGGAAATCGACTCGGTTCTCATATTCACCGGCTTTACCGTGAGAACGCGGGACAACGCCATAGGGGCGCTTGTGCGGGCGGCGGAAAAATCCGTCGCCGCGAGTCCGCCCTCCGTCAAAATCGATAAGGTCAGAAAAGTACCGGCCAAGAACCATTACTTCGTCACCGGCGTGATAACGGGACCCGCCATCATCGGTCCCCGCGGAGAGCTGCAAAAGGAGCATGGAGAGATATGGGTTGACGGGGAAATGGAAATACCCTTCTGGCTGTTCCTGCCCCTGGACCGACTCGAGAAAGACGGCGGCTACAAGGCGCCCTTAATCGTCTACTGCCAGGGCGGTCCCCCCGCCAAGAGGAGTCACTCCCGGTTTGAGACCAATCGCAAAAGATACATGGACGCCGGGTTCGCCATGATCGCCATCGACTCCCCCAGCAACCGCTACCTCAATAAATGGGGCAATCCCACCCGGGCCCACACCTCCTTTCCCGAGACGATCAGGCCGGGCATGAACGCGGCCGAGATGGCCCAGTGGGCCATCGATATAAGGACCGTGGTCACGGTCGCGAAAACGGGAGGGTTCGACGCTCTTCCCAAGGGCGCGCCCGACGGGACAAGCGAGATCGATCCTTCCCGAATCGCCTACACGGGCATATCCTACGGCGGGATCAACGGGGCCGTCTTCACGGCGCTCGAGCCCCGGTTCGCGGCGGGGGTCCTGCAAGTGGGGGGCAATCAATGGGCCCGGTTGGCCGCGGAGCACCAGTTCGCCCGCGTCTTTGGCGATGGAGGGCTTTATCTTCCTTCGTCTCGGCCGGGCGAAAGGCCATATCTTCTCAACGCCGCGCAGTTGGCCCTGGACCTTGTCGAGCCGTCATATTACGCGCCCTGTTTGGGAAGGGGCGAACTTTTTGGGTCGGCCGAGTCTTTCCCGGTCCTGCTCCAGTGCGGGGTGCATGACAAACAGGTCCTGACCTGCGACTCCCTGGCCGCGGCCGCCGGCTTGGTCCAGACGCCGGGCCAACCTTCGCCGGAGCCGACTCCCGGATCGAGATCGAGCAAGATGGGAGGCCCCATGTATCCCAACGGCCACGCGGTACCCGCGCTTAAAAAAGGAGCCAGGGATGAAAGGTTTGACTTCATTCGTGAAGCCCTGGCGGCCGCGCAAAAAAGGGGTGAATGAAACGAGGTTGATAAGCGGTTCATGGCTTTAGAGAAGCCGGCAACCTGTCGCAACCTATCGTAACCTTGACCGGCCAGAGGGGCCGCGCTTAAAATATCCTCATGCGAAAAAACAAAAGAGCGTTCAAAACCCTTCTTTTTATCGTCGCGGCCTCCTTGTCGGTTCCGTTCTTTCTGTCTCAAGGTTCTTGTCGGGGAGAGGCGGGAAGGATAGTCTTGACCGCGGCGGACGATCATCCTCTTGATTACCCCACCACCCAGGGCCTGGTTTTCATGGACCGCTACTTAAGGGAGAAGACCGGCGGCCGCGTTTCCATGGACATCTTTCCCAACAAGACCCTGGGGGAGGAGAAGGTCACCATCGAGCAGACCCAGCTCGGCATACTCGACGTGAACCGGGTCAACGTGAACCCCCTGGTCCAGATCAGTCCCGAGCTTGGGGTGCTGGCCCTGCCCTACATTTTCCGCGACGTCGATCATATGCACGAGGTCCTGGACGGTCCCATTGGGGAGGAGCTTTTACGCTCGATGGAGCACAGGAACATCGTGGGCCTTTGTTATTACGACTCGGGCGCCAGAAGCTTTTACAACACCGAGCGCGAGATTCGGGCGCCAAGGGACCTTTCCGGCCTCAAGTTCCGGGTGCAGAAGTCGGAGATCATGATCGACATGGTCAAGGCCCTCTCCGGCTCCCCCGTTCCCATGGCCTTTGGCGAGGTCTACACCTCCCTCCAAACCGGCGTCATCCAGGGCGCGGAAAACAACTGGCCCAGCTACGACTACACGGGCCACTTCGAGGTGGCCAGGTATTATTGCCTGGACCAGCACAGCATGGCGCCGGAGATGGTGATAATGAGCAAGCGCACCCTCGACAAGCTCTCTCCCGAGGATCGGAGGCTTATCAAGGAGGCGGCCAAGGCGTCGGTCGAGTATCAGCGGTCGCTCTGGTCGGCCCTCGAGCAAAAGGCCCAAACGAAAATCCGCGCCGCCGGCGCCGTGATCACCGAGATACCCGACAAAACGGCCTTTATAAGGGCCATGGACCCGGTCTACGAGAAGCACGTCAAGGACCCTCGCATGAAGGACCTGGTAAAAAGGATCAGGGCCGCGGGGGGGGATACCAAGACCGCCCTACCCTCTCCCGAGCCGGGATCATCCATCGATAATATGGAAAAAGAAGAAACGGACGCTAACGAGGGGCCAGGCTAGCCGGCCCCGGGACCTCCCGCGCAAGATGAAGCTCAAACGAATGGCGGCTAAGATTTTCGGTCGTAAGAATAATGACCGGGCGTCCAACCTGGAGACCCTCAAAAAGGAACGGGCCTCGGGACGCGAGCAGTTGGACGCGTTCCCCGTGGTTTTATATCTCGAGGCCGCGGCCATTTGCAACCTGCGTTGCCCCATGTGTCCCACCACCATGGGCATCCCGAGAGACCCTTACCGCGTCAAGATTTTCGACTTCAAACTCCTGCCCAGGGTCGAGCCCATCCTTCCCTTTGTACACAGGTGCTTTCTGTCCGGGGGAGGCGAGCCCCTGCTCCATCCCCGATTCTTCGACCTGGTCAAGGTCCTGAAGGACAATGGGGTCGAGACTTACTTCAACTGTAACGCGACCCTCATGGACGAGGAAAAAGCCGCCAAAATACTGGACCTGGGAGTGGATACCATAAGCTTCTCCATTGACGGGGCCACCAGGGAGACCTACGAGCGGATCAGGGTGGGAGCCCAATTCGACAAGGTCATCGAAAACGTGGCCAGGCTGTCGAAAATGAAAAAAAGCCGGGGACAGGTCACGCCGTATATCAACTCCCAGTTCACCGTCACCCGAGGCAACGCCCACGAGATAGTCGAGGCCGTCCGCGTGGCTGCGTCCCTTTCCGTGAACCAGTTGGTGGTCGAGCCGCTGACCCCCGTGTTTTGCTTCGACCGGGAATATGAAAAATACTATCGCGAGAACCTGGTCCCGTCCTCGGAAATTATCGGCCGGGCGCGAGAGGCCAGGGAGGAGGCGGAAAAACTCGGGGTCATTTTCTCCTCCCATTACCTTTTCAAGGACGAGTGCCCGGACCCGCCCCGAACCTGCGTCCAGCCCTGGACCACCCTGGGCGTCAGGGTGGACGGCCGCGTTTTCACCTGCTGCGGGACCATGGAGCAGATGGGCGACCTGGCCGTCCAGGAAATCGGCCAGATATGGAACGGCGAGAAATACCGGTCACTGCGCCGGGCCGCCGCCTCGGGACAATTCCCCGACTTCTGCTCCCTGTGCCTCTCCGAAAACAGGGCCAACCATTTTAACGAGGACATCCTCCTCGATTAGTCCTCATCGTACTGAAGGTCCACGAAGCGGCTCGTGGCCCCCTCCAGTATCGCCTTCTTCGTCTCGTCCCCCTTAAGGTACACGTCGAAGAACGCCACCGAGTACTCCTTGTAGGCCTCGGCCTTGTCGTCGAAATGGGAGCGGAAGCCCGGTAGCGTCAGCCGGGCCAGGGTTATGGCGGCGGTCGAGTCGGCGGCCGTCATGTGGTCCGTCTTCTTGAGCACGATAAGATACTTCGGCGCCGGCGCGTTGTCGTAGATCGTCTGGATAGGCTCGATGGGCACCTCGAACTTTTCGTCGTCACCGTTGATCAGCATGATCGGTATCTCGAGTTCCGAGGCCGCGCGGCCGAGCTCGGGATACATGACCGCCGAGCTCATGGCCAGGGACGCCTTGATCCGCTCGTCGCGCATGGCGAAGGGGTCCATTTCCCGAACGTAATCGAGGCAGCACGGGTTGGGCAGGTCGTCCAGGGCCATGTCCTCGAAGTCGCATTGGTCCGGCGGGGGCTGCCCCTCCTCGCAATAAAATGGCATGCCCGAAACCATGAAGGTCGTAAGTCCGCCCAGGGAGTGGCCGCTCATGCCTATCTTGTCGGGATCGATCGCCCCGAACAGAAACGAGGCGGGGTCCCTGTTCCAGGCGAGGACCGCGTCAATGGCCGCCGACACCTCGGCCGGGCGGTAGGCGAAATCGTACTGCCTTTCCTCCAGCATGTCGCCGAAAAGGTCGAACACCACCTTGGACAGGTCGAAGTTTGACTTGATCACGCTCCGGACCAGTCGCCCTTCCTTGATCTCGGGCTCACCCGAGATATGGCACATGGACGCCTCCGCGTGGTCCAGGGCGATGATCACGTAACCATGGCTGGCCAGGTTCTCGTTATAAAAAACGTGCTGGGGCGCGCACCCGCCCATGCCGTGAGAGAAGACTATCAAGGGGTATGGCGCCTCGTCGGCCTTCAAAAGAGGAGCGTCAAGCGCCGCGTCGCCGACGATGCCGGTGTTGTACTCGTATTTCGCGGCCTCCCTCGAGACGTCCGCCGGGTACCACAACAGGGCCGGGGCCACGCGGCCGTTGGCCTCAACCTGAGTCACCCGGACCCCCACGGGGTAGGGACCGTCGGAGGAGATGGTCTTCCGGGCCTTCGCCTCCGAGTCTCCGGGCGATAATAACCATAATGCCGCTACCGCCAGCGCCGCTAAAACCTTTAGATTTTTCATTGGTCGACTCCTTTCCTTGGATTAATTATTATCCCGCCGGCGCTTGAATATCAAACCAAGCGACATGGTCCTGAGGCAAAGCCCCCCTTGGCTTTCTCTTCGTGGTTTTCCGGATGGCGGCGATCGGGGTATTATTTATACCATCTTTGTAGCCCCCGATGCCCGAGCGCGGATGGGGCCGGGCCAATAAGGGAAAAGGAAATGGAAAAAACCGAAAGCGCGATTAAAGATTTTCTCGCGGGATATAGCTGCGCCCAGGCGGTCCTGGCCTCCTTCGCCCCGGACATGGGCATGGACCGGGAAACGGCCCTGAAGATCGCCTGCGCCTTTGGTGGGGGTATCAGCCGCCAGGCCATGACCTGCGGGGCCGTGACCGGGGCCCTCATGGCGATAGGGCTTAAGTATGGAATGTCGGACGTTTCGGACTATCCGTCCAAGGAAAAGACCTATAGATTGGCTGCCCGGTTTATGGAACTCTTTAAAATCGAGCATCAAAGCCTGGAGTGCAAGAGTTTGCTTCCATGTGATATAAGTACGGACGAGGGGATTATGGAATTCCGGGAAAAAGGATACCTCGATAAATATTGCGCCTCCTTCGTCCGGACCTCCGTTACCATCCTTGAAAAACTTCTAGAAGAATAGTGGAGGAACAAAGTGAAGAACTTTCGCGCGAAGACCCGCTACCTTGGCATGTTGCCGACTTTTATTATCGCCTTTGTCCTGCTCGCCCCGCCTTTTCCCTCGAGGGCGGGTAAATGGGACGACGTAGCCGATCCTCTCGCGGTGGCCAAGGCGGCGGCGGACAAGGAGCTTTTCGGCCGGGTCATCGGGGACGACGCCGAGCGTCCGGACTTCAAGGTCCACCACGACCTTCTTTGGGAGGACTCGACCCTCATGGCCGGCGTGTTCGCGCTTTACGAGCGGACCGAGGAGGTCGGGTCTCCAGTACAAAGGTACGTGGATTATCTCGAGGCCTGGGCCGACAGGGACCCCGGCTATTACCTGGCGCCCATCGTCCACGGCGACCAGGTCTGCGCGGGCCAGACCTACGTCTGGCTTTACGAGAGGTCCGGCAAGACCTCGAACCATCTCTCCCGGACCGACGGCATGATCGATTTCCTGCGCAAGGGCCGGAAGTTCTCCCAGATCGGAACGGGATACGACCGGTATTGGATGAGGTTCTGGCAGGACGACGTGCACATGGTGGCGCCCTTTTTGGCCATGCGCGGCGAGGCGGCGGGGGCCGAGGGCATACCCGGCGGGAGGGACGCCCGGGAGATATCCATGGACTATTGCCGGGCTTATTGGGATATCCTTGGCGATGAGTCCACCGGCCTTATGTTCCACAATCCCCGCGCCCTGGGCGATTTTCACTGGGGCAGGGGCAACGGCTGGGTGGCGGGCGGCTATCTGAAGGTCATGCGGATACTCGAGCGCGACCCCGCCTACGCCGAGGACGCCGCCTGGCTCAAGGAAAGACTGACGGCCATGGCGGCCACGCTAAAGGACAACCGCAACGTGTACGGCACGTGGAACGCGGACCTTATTAATCGAGCCGAGTACGACGCTCCCGAGACCTCGGGCTCGGGTTTCTTCACCTACATGATCGCGAACATGGCCGGGGCCGGGGACCTCCCTGATGAATACAAGCCCGTGGCCCTCAAGGCCTGGAACTTCCTGAAAAGGAGCGTCAGGGACGACGGCTCGGTCATGCGCGTACAGCCGGTGGGAAGAGGGCCCATCGCCAAGGACTTCGAGTTCCATTCCGACACCTACGGGATAGGCTCACTCATCCTGGCCGGGATCGAGATATCCAAAATGCCGGAGTTGGCCTGGACCGAGGGGGAAAAGGTCGAGTGCATGAGGCTTTCGCCTGACGAGTTGTCCATATCCGGGAACTCCGCCTCCATATCCGCCGAGGCGATCAAGGAGAAGGCGTCCGATTTTCCCGCGGACGCTTCCGGCCTAGTGGGGGCGGCCGTCTCGGGCGAGGCCCTGCCAACGGCGACGGCCGGCCCTGACGGAGGCCTTATAATCGAGGGCCTGCCCGACGGTTTCGAGGGCTATCTTTATCTTTATTACCAGCCTTAAAGAGGATTATCCGGATGAAAGTTATTAAAGCGTTTATAGCCGCGGCCCTTATCCTGGCCGCCTTTTCCGCGCAAGCGGGCGCGGTCGAGATCGAGAGGGTAAAGAGGATTATCCCCGCCCCCAAGCCTTATGGCGAGCCGCAAGGCGCGGTGACGCCGGACGGGACTTTCAACGTCCGCGACCCGGGCGCTCCTTTTTACTCCGAGCGCCTGGCCGACGCCATGGGTCTCGACGGCGAGGGCAGGGACGCCGATGGAAACTACCTTGACCTGAACCGGGCCATATACACGGCCTATCGCCTGGCGGGAGACTCCGGCGCCCCCCGCGCCGTGCTTGTCCTCATGCCCGGCACCTGGGCGGGGTCCATGAGCATGGACACGGTGGCTCGCGACCTTCTGCGCCTGGCGGGCGAGAACGGAAAAAGCGGCCTCGAGGTCTGGCTCCTGGACCGCCGCTCCGAGCAACTCGAGGACCACGCGGGTCTGTGGTGGGCCATGCAAAACGAGGGCAAGCTTTCGAACTCGGAGATAATCCGGACCATCTCCGATTATTATCGTCCCTTGTTCGAGCCGCTGGACGAGGGGACCGAGTTGATGGGACGCCGCTTCGTGCCCCTCGATCACGACTCCCTTCGCTTCATGGCCAACTGGGGCGCCGACGTGGCCATAAGGGACTGGCGGGCGGTCGTGCTCGAGGCCCACCGCCGCGTGGGCAACGCCATCGAGGGGACCCTGGTGGAGGAGGCGAGGATTGTGGACGATTCAGCGGGAAGCGTCTTTATCGGCGGCCACTCCCTGGGCGGGAGCTTGACCGTGCTTTACGCCTCCTACGACTTCAGCCGGGACCCGGATACGGAGATACTGGGCATGAACGACGTAAGCGGCCTGGTCCTCCTGGAGGGCGGCTCGATGAAGCCGAGAAAGATAAGGGAGATGGGCGCGGAGAAATACCTCGAGTCCAATCAAAAGAGATACGAGGACGGCAAGGTCTACTTTGACATGGACGTGCTCGGCATCAGGTACGCTCCCTCCACCATGGCCTCGGTGGGCATCATGGGATGGGCTGCGGACAACGCCAGGGGAGAGCCATGCGAGTTTCCCGACTATGCCCGGCCTAAAAACCTCAGGCTGCCCCGGATAACCAACGAGGCCGTTTTGGGTTACGCCATGGACGACGACGCCAGTCTCTTTTTCATCGCCCGCGCCTCGATAGGGACGCCGGAGGGAGACTTTGGATGGAACGGCCAGCTTCGTCCCAAGAGCTTCACCATTCATCCGGACCCTGGCGAATGCAGGGTGATCACGCCATGGTACCCCGGCCACCGCGTCAAGGACCCTTCCTTTTTATATGGCTGGTCGAACCTTGACCAGGGACCTCATCCCGACGCGGACAACCCGCTTCGCAAGAAGTGCGGCCAGGACGACCCGGAGGTCACGGACTTTTACGCCTTCGCCCGGCTCCTTTATCGGGGAGTGGCCGAGTACGAGAACCAGCCGGCCCTAAGCCGCGGTCCGAACGACTTTCCCGAGTGGTACTTCCCGCCGAGGCTTTCCCATGACTCGAGGCTGATCGGCAAGAAGGCGGTCATGGACGGCGGGACCGAACTTTTCAACGCCACCGCCGTGAACGATATAGACCTTCCCGTGATTTCCCTCGTGGGAGACGACTCGATGGGGGAATTCTCGGTTCCCACCGTTGGAGAAAAGGACTTCGTCCCGGGTTCCCTCCAGCGTAAGGAAACGGCGGTCCACTTGATCAAGGGCTACACCCACCTGGATATAACGGCGGCCACGCGGAATTTTCAGGACGACCTGGACCCTCGATACTCGAATTACAACGCGCCGTCCGTGTATACCTACCGCTTTATCGAGCAAGTGGAAAGCTCCAGATGAAGCGCGATCGGCGGCCTTAACGCGGCCGGTCCGGGGATTTACTCTACGGCCTTTTGTCAGCCCTTCAGTTTATCGAGCAGCGTTTGCCTGAAGCGCTCTCCCAGTTCGGGGTGTTTGAGCGCGTAATGGACGTTGGCCTCGAGGAAGCCCAGCTTGTCGCCCGCGTCGAAGCGCTCGCCCTCGAATATTAGGCCCATTACCTCTCCCTGGCCCGCTCGGGCGTTGATGGCGTCGGTAATCTGGATTTCCCCGCCCACTCCGGGGGGGGTCGCGTCGATGGCCTCGAAAATTTCCGGGGTGAAAAGGTAGCGGCTGACGATGCCGAGATTGGAGGGCGCGTCCTCGGGCCGGGGCTTCTCGATGGCCCTTTTCACCAGGACCACCCTCTCCGAGACCGGCTCGTGCTCGACCATGCCGTACCAGGAAATCTGGTGTGGCGGAACGTCCATCAACGCCACCACCGACTTTCCGTGCTCCTCATACACGTCCATCAACTGGCGGCAGGCCGGCCGCTCGGGGTTGTCGATCATGTCGTCGGGAAGGAGCACCACGAAGGGCTCGCGGCCCACGGCCACCCTGCCCCGCCCGATGGCGTGCCCCAGACCCAGGGGCCGCGCCTGCCTGACGGTAACGATCTCGCAAAGGGATTGCAACTCCTTGACGTTCCTCAATAACGCGTCCTTGCCCCGCCTCTCGAGCATGTCCTCGAGTTCCGGCGAGGCGTCGAAATGATCGGCCATGGCGTGCTTGCCGTGGGCCGTGACCAGCACCACCCGCTCGATCCCCGAGGCCGCGCACTCCTCGATCATGTACTGAAGGATGGGCTTGTCCACGATGGGCATCATTTCCTTGGGTATGACCTTGGTGGCGGGCAGGAAACGAGTTCCCAGTCCCGCCGCAGGAATCACGGCTTGTCTTATCTTCATCGAATCTCCCTTGCATATTTATTCGGCCGGGCCAAACTTATCGATCTTCATGGGGTCTTAAGCGCCCCTCCCACGAACACGGCCTTGGCCTTGCCCTTGACCTTCCAGCCCTGGAAGGGCGTGTACCTTCCCTTGGAGTAAAATTTGCTCGCCTCGACGATCCACTCCTCCTCCGGGTCCAAGACGGTCACGTCGGCTATCTGCCCAGGGGCCAGGCTCCCTCCCTCGACGCCCAGTATCTCGGCCGGCGCGGCCGAGACCAGTTCGACCCACCGGGAGGGCGACAAATGCCCTTCCCTCACCAGGGACAATGATAATGGCAAAATGGTCTCGAGACCCACGATGCCGTTGGCGGCCATGGCGAACTCGACGTCCTTCTCGACCGAGCTGTGAGGGGCGTGGTCGCTGGCCACGGCGTCGATGGTCCCGTCGGCCAGCCCCGCGATAATGGCCAGCCTGTCCTCCTCGGACCGGAGGGGCGGGTTCATTTTGAAACGCGAGTCGTATCCCCGGACCGCCTCGTCGGTAAGAGTGAAGTAATGGGGGCAGGTCTCGGCCGTAACCCTGACTCCCCTCTCCTTGGCCCGCCTGACGATCCTTACCGACCCCTCGGTGGAAAGGTGCTGAAGGTGCAGCCTGCCGCCCGTAAGCTCGGCCATTAAAACGTCCCTGGCCACCATCACCTCCTCGGCCGCGCCCGGGACCCCCGCCAGTCCCAGCTCGGTACTGACGTGGCTCTCGTTCATGCAGCCGCCCTCGGACAGGCTCGTCTGCTCCGGATGCGACAACAAGGGAACGCCCAGACCCAGGCAGTACTCGAGGGCGTGGCGCATGATGAGGTCGCTGGTGATGGGATGGCCGTCGTCGCTCAGGGCCACGCAGCCCGCGCCGACCAGTTCTCCCATCTCCGCCAGTTCCTCACCCGCCAGTCCCCTGGTCACGGCCCCGACCGGATATATCCGGGCCTTGTCCGCCGCCCGGGCCCGATCCCGGATATAGTCGGTCACCGAGGCGTTGTCGTTCACCGTCCTCGTGTTGGCCATGCAGGCAACGGCCGAGACGCCGCCGGCGACGGCCGCCGAGGAACCCGAGGCTATGGTCTCCTTGTACTCCTCGCCGGGTTCGCGAAGATGGACGTGCATGTCGATAAGGCCGGGTACCACCCACTTGCCCGAGGCGTCGAAAACCTCGTCGTGATCGGCCGATGACCCGGGCTCGAGTATGGCCTTGATCCTTTCGTCCTCGATGAGCACGTCCCTTTGATCGCTTATGCCCTGGCTGGGGTCGATGACCCGCCCGCCCTTAATTAGCGTCTTCATGCTTTCCTCCGCACAAAAGGAAAAGGAGCGCCATTCTGACGGCCACCCCGTTCTCCACCTGCTCCAGGATGATCGAGCGGGGACCGTCCGCCACCTCGGGGCTGATCTCGACCCCCCGGTTGACGGGGCCCGGATGCATGATAAGCGCCTCATTTTTGGCGCGCTCGAGGCGAGCCGAGTTGAGACCGTAGCGGATCGAGTACTCCCTTAAGGAGGGAAACCGCGAGCCGCTTCCCCTCTCGAGCTGTATGCGCAGCGTCATGATCACGTCGGCGTCCTTGATGGCCTCGTCCAGGTCGTAGGAAACGGAGGCCCCCATTCTTTCGATCCCCTTGGGGATGAGGGTGGGCGGCCCGCACACCGTCACCCGACTTCCCATGGTGGTGAAGCCCTGGACGTTCGAGCGGGCGACCCGGCTGTTGGTTATGTCCCCCACGATCACCACCTTGAGGCCGTCAAGGCGCCCGAGCTTTTCCCGGACGCTGAACATGTCCAGGAGCGCCTGGGTCGGATGAGCGTGGGCCCCGTCCCCCGCGTTGATGATGGGCGTGGGCACGGCCCGGGCTATCATGTGAGGGGCCCCCGCCATGCGGTGCCGGATCACCAGGATGTCCGGCGACATGGCCTGGATGTTTCGGACCGTGTCCAAAAGGGTCTCGCCCTTGGTCAGGCTCGAGGCGCCGGGCGAGAAGTTGATGGTGTCGGCCGAGAGCCTTTTTCCCGCCAGCTCGAAGCTCATGCGGGTCCGGGTGGAGGGCTCGAAGAAGAGGTTCACGTGGGTGAGTCCCTTCAAGGTGGGGACTTTCTTGATCCTTCTCTTGTTGATCTCCTTGAGGGAGTCCGCCGTGTCCAGGATGGCCGTTATATCGCCCTGGCTCACGTCCGTCAGGTCGAGAAGGTTCCTGATCTTCAATTCCATGGCCAGACCTCCATGTCACTCTCCCTCCTTTTTTTGAAGCTCATCGTCGCCCTCCACCAAAAGGACCTCGTCCTTTTCGCCGCCCACCGAGACGTTGACCAGGTCGCCCCTGGCCGTGGGTACGTTCCTGCCCACGTAGTCGGGCCGGATGGGAAGCTCGCGGTGGCCCCTGTCTATCAGCACGGCCAGTTGGATGCTTTTGGGCCTTCCCAGGTCCATAAGGGCGTCCATGGCCGCCCGGATGGTCCGGCCCGTGAAGAGCACGTCGTCCACCAGGATGATGGTCTTGCCCTCGACCGGGAAGTCGATCACCGTCTTTTTCACCTTGATGTTGGTGCGGCTGTGGAATATATCGTCGCGGTACATGGTCACGTCGATGTACCCGCAGGAGGACGAATTCGACTCGATCTCGCCCAGAAGCGAGCAAAGACGCTTGGCCATGCCCTCTCCTCCGCTGCGCACGCCGACCAGGGCCACGTCCCTGGCCCCCTTGTTGCGCTCGACTATCTCGTGGGCGATGCGCCTCAGGGCGCGGTCTATGGCCTCGTGGTCGAGCATTACCCGCTCGCGTGGTTTCATGGGGACCTCCCGGCGTCCCCTCCCGGAGACGTAAAAAAAACCTTCTCCTCAAGGAGAAGGCGTGGGTCGGTGGTAATTTTTCGCTGGCGTCTCATTATCCTTCCTTTCTTACCTCGCCGGATAAAATTAAAGGACGGACATTGAAAACCACTATGGCTTTTCAATGGTCGGGTAGAAGACTACCACCATGAAAGAGCCGTGTCAACGCCGTTTTCGATTCATGTTTTTTTTAAGCTCGCCGGCGAGCGAGTCCCCGCGTTTTCACGTCTCGATGGCAACTTAGAGCAAGTTATTATCGCCTAAGCCCTTGCGGAGTTGGGGTAAGTTTATTATTGTAGGCATTGGGATGAAGACTGCCATCATAGGGGGCGGGAGGGGCTGCCGGGACATACTCGAGCTGGCGCTGGAGGGCAGGCTGAAGACCATCAGCCTGAACGTGCTTTGCGTGGTCGACCCCTCCCCCGAGGCTCCCGGCGCCGTCTACGCCCGAGGCCACAACATCACGACCTTGTCGGAGATGGAGCCGGCCATCCGCCTCCCGGGTCTCGACCTGATCCTCGAGGTCACGGGCCGCGACGACATCCTGGAAAGGATATATCAACTGGTCCCCCCCGGGGTCAGGGTCATGGACCACATGCTCGCCCGCGTCTTCTGGGACGTCGAGCAGGCCGAGCACAGGTTGCGGGACCAGCTTCGGAAGAGCCTCGAGCTCGAGTGGCAGATCGAGCGAGACCGGCGCGAGCTGCAGGAGATACTCGACGCCATGCCCGACGTGGTGATGGTGATCAACAAGGACCGTCGTATCGATCGGGTCAACGCCCGGTTCGAGCAGATGACGGGCATCGGCCGGGAGGAGGCCCACGGCATGCTCTGCAAGGAGGCCTTCTGCGGCAGTGGCGACTTCCAGCGCTGCCGGGAGGGCAACCTGTGCAGCTTCGACGAGGTCCTGGCCAAGGACGGCCCGGTGGTGTCGATTCATTTGGGGGGCCGCCGCGACGGCGACGAGAGCTACTCCGAGGTGACGGCCAACCCTATCCGGGACGGCGAGGGAGAGGTAATCCAGATAGTCGAGACCTTCCGCCCCATCACCGAGCAGGTCCTCCTCAAGCGGGAGACGGAGGAAAGCGAGCGCCGCTTCCGCCAGTTCCTGGACGCCACTCACGACGTCATCGTGATGAAGGACATGGCGGGCCGCTACCTTTACATCAACCAGCGCGCTGCCGAGATGGCGGGCAGGCAGCCCGAGGACTTCGAGGGCCGCACTGACTTCGAGCTGCTTCCGGGCAAGATAGCGCGGAGGATGCTCGAGCGGGACCGGGAGGCCATGGAGGAAAAGCGGCACGTGGCCAGGGAGGAGAAGCTGGTCATCGGGGGCCGGGAGTATTACCTGGAGACGGTCCGGTTCCCCCTTTATGACTACAAGGGAGACGTGATCGGGGTCTCGAGCATCTCCCGCGATATCACGGAGCAAAAGCAGCTTCAGAGCGAGCTGCTACAGTCCGAGCGCCTGGCGGCGGTGGGCAAGCTGGCGGCGGGGGTGGCCCACGAGATCAACAATCCGCTGACGGGCATCCTGACCTTCGCCGAGAGCCTCCTGCTGGAGGCGGAGGAGGACGACCCGGCCCGTGAGGACTACGAGGTCATCATCAGGGAGACCATGCGCTGCCGCCGCATAGTAAGGGACCTTCTCGACTACGCCCGCCTGGAAAAGCCCAAGCGGGAATTAAGCGATTTAAACCGCCTGGTCGAGCGGTCCGTTTCCATGGTCGAGAAACAGGCCGACTTTCACGACGTCAAAATCGAGCGGGATTTTCTCATCGCCCTTCCCGAGGTGAGCGTGGACCCGAACCAGATTCAGCAGGTCATACTCAACCTTGTGATCAACGCCAAGGACGCCATGAAAAAAGTGGGGACCATATCGCTCAAGACCGGGGTGGACGAGTCGGGCAACAAGGTCACCCTCGAGATATCGGACGACGGTCCGGGCATTCCCCCCCGCGACAGGAAAAGGATTTTCGAGCCCTTCTACACGACCAAGGGGGCGGAGGGAAACGGTTTGGGCCTTCCCGTTGTCCTTAATATCATCGAGCAGCACGGCGGCAAGGTCTCGGTGGATGAATCCGAGATGGGTGGCGCCTTGTTTAGAATAACTCTGCCGTCGGCCAAGGCGGCTCAGCCGGAGGAATAAAATGACCGACCGGATAAAAATACTGGTGGTGGACGACGAGGAAATCGTGCTGGCCAGCGTTAGCAGGATACTCAAAAGAGAGGGGCACGAGGTCGAGGGGGTGCTCACGGCCCACGAGGGCATCGAGAAGGCCAGGACGGGTGAGTATTCGCTCGTCATCACCGACCTCATGATGCCGGAGATGAACGGCATCGAGATGATGCACGCCCTGCGCACGGACGGCCTTGACGTTCCCTTTTTAATGGTGACGGGATACCCGACCATCAGGACGGCCATGCAGGCCCTGAGGCTGGGAGCCATCGACTATATCCCCAAACCCTTTACGCGGGTCGAGCTGTTAGGACCGGTCAACCGGGCCCTTCGGCGCAGGGAGGTCAAGGACGTGGGCGAGGAGGGGGCCTCCGGCGCGGCGGCCAAGACGGTGACGCCCGGAGACCGCTTCGTGCTACCCGAGCACAGTTGGGCCATCTACGACCAGGACGGGACGGTGGCCATAGGCGTCGAGGGGTCCTTTCTCCGGTCCATCGGGTCGGTCGAGAAAATCGAGGCCCCGGGCATGAACGAGATGATCGAGCAGGGATATCCCACCATCAGGCTTCACGCCGACGACGGCCATTCCCACGGGGTGTTCGCCCCCTTCTCCGGGCGCGTCACGGCCGTGAACGACGGCGTGGCCGATTCTCCGGAACGTCTTTCCTCCACCGAATGGGTCATCAGGGTAATCCCCTCGAACCTGAAGGCGGAGACGGCCATGCTGGTGAAGGTCTAAGGGCTTTCTTGATTCGCGCCGCGACGGGGGGCACAATAAGACCCCATGTCTGACGTTGCTCTATTCGTTCTGGCTTTCCTGGGCGGCCTGGCCGTTCTGTCGCTCGGGGCGGAGTGGCTGCTGAGGGGCTCCCGGGACCTGGCCCTGCGGATGGGGGTCAGTCCCATCGTGGTGGGCCTGACGGTGGTGGCCTTCGGCACGAGCGCCCCGGAGCTGGTCGTCTCCATAATCGCCGCCATCCAGGACTCACCCGACGTGGCCGTGGCCAACGTGGTGGGATCGAACATAGCCAACGTGGGACTTATAATCGGTCTCACCGCCATTATCCTGCCTCTTCCGTCGGACCGGTCTTTCCTTAAGATGGACATGCCTCTTCTGGCCGCGGCCATGGCGCTACTATTTTTTATCTCTATGGACGGGGTGCTCTCGAGACTTGACGGAGCGATATTGCTCGCCGGCCTTTTCGGTTTCATAGCGATCACCTATATGACTTCGCACAAAAGGGAGAAGGAGGAGGACAAGGAAGAGGAGGACAAGCCGTCCGGTGGGTGGGGCGGTTCGACCTTCCGGACCGCGGCGGGCCTGATTTGTCTCTCGGCCGGGGCCAGGGCGATGGTCTGGGGGGCCGTGGGCATAGCGGACAAGGCGGGGATATCCCAGGTGGTAATAGGAGCGACCATCGTGGCGGTGGGAACGAGTCTTCCCGAGCTGGCCACGTCTCTGATAGCGGTCATCAGGAAGCAACCCGACATCGGCCTGGGCAACGTGATCGGATCGAACGTCTTCAACATTTGCTCCATATTGGGCATCGCGCCGATTATCAAGCCCCTTCCCATTCACTCGAGCATCCTTTACGCCCAGTATCCCATCATGATCGCCTTTGCGGCCCTTTTAGCCATTATGCTGGCCAAAAAAAGAAACCAGATCACCAGGCTGGAAGGGGGAATTCTTTTCGCGGCCTACGTCGCCTTCATGGTCTGGGCCTTCGCGGCTGGTTAAAGGTTGGGATTGTAGATGCGAGTAACGTCCGCCGAGTTTATCAAGAGCGCCTCCGACTCCTCGGGCTATCCCGAGGAGGGCCTTCCCGAGGCGGCCTTCGCCGGAAGGTCCAACGTGGGAAAAAGCTCGCTCATCAACAAGCTGGTCAGCCGTAAAAAACTGGCCAAGACCAGCTCGACCCCCGGCCACACCCGGCTCGTAAACTTTTTCCGCGTGAACGATAAAGTGGTCCTGGCCGACCTTCCCGGCTACGGCTACGCCAAGGCCTCGATAAAGGAAAGGGAGCGCTGGAAAAGGATGGTCGAGGAATACCTCGTCAACCGGCGCGAGCTGAAGGCCGTGGTTATCATCGTGGACATTCGCAGGGCGCCGGGTCAGGAGGAAAAGGACCTGGTAGCCTTTCTGACGGGAGAGGGCATAACGCCCGTCCTGGTGGCGACCAAGGCGGACAAGCTGGGCAAGACCAGGCGGCTAAAGCCGCTCCGGGAAATTTCCGAGGCCTCGGGCGTTCCCCTCTCGGCGATAGTGACCTTTTCCGCCAGGACCGGTGAAGGCAGGGACGAGCTCTGGGCCCGGCTACGGAACATACTGGACTTTTAGGTCACCGGCTTGTGATCGGGAACGGGCCAAAGTACAATGGGATTTTGGGCCGAGGAGTCGCATGCGAGTTATTGCCGGATCGCTCAAGGGCAGAAAGCTGATGATGAAAAAGGGCGCCATACGTCCCACCTCGGACAAGGTGCGCTCGGCCATCTTCAACATTCTGCCCCGCGACTTGTCGGAGGCGGTGGTCCTGGACCTTTTCGCCGGCACCGGCGCCATGGGCATCGAGGCCATCTCGAGGGGGGCGCTGAGGGCGGTCTTCGTGGACTCGGGCCGGGACTCGGCCAGGCTTCTGGCAAGGAACATCGAGGAAACGGGAGTGACGGAAAGGGCCCGGGTCATTCACCGGAACGCCGCCGGCGCCTTGAAGCTTCTTCGCGGCTACGGCGAGCGCTTCGATCTCGTTTTCATCGACCCGCCCTACGGGGGCGGCGAGGCGGAAAAAGTCATGAACCTTATCGGTGAGCCGGGCCTCTTAAACAATGGGGCCGTGGTGGTGGTCGAGCACGACGCGAGCTCCGAGACCGCGTCCGGCTACGGAACGCTCGAGCTTACCGACAGGAGAAAATACGGGCGCACGGCGGCCTCGTTTTACGAGATCAAGGAGGCGTGGGCAAAATGAAGGGAAAAATATTTTTCATCGCGGCCCTCATGGCCATGGCCGCCGTCACGCCGCCGATCTCGCGCTCCGGGGCCGCGTCCTATCCCGAGGTCGAGCTCGCGCAGGCCGCCTACAGGCGGGACCCGTCGGATACCTCAAGATACCTGGGGGAGATACACTCGGACGATCAAAAGGGTTACTCGATTCGGCCCCCGGCCCAGTGGTACAAGGTGGTAAAAGGGAGTCGTTTCGACGTCAAGTTTTCCTCCCAGGAATATGACGCCTTCATTATGGTCAACCACGTGGACGCGGAAGGGGAGATAAAAATCGACCGCGAGTTTTCCAAGTTCATCAAGGAAAAAAACCAGGCGGTCAAGGAAAGGGTCCCCAGCATGCGCGTCCTGTCCGATTTCCCCGGCAAGATCGGGGGAGTAAAGGGATGGAGAACGGAAATGGTCTTCCAGGCCGGTTCCAACCGCATACTCATGAACGTCTACTACGTCCCCCACAAAAACCGCCTTTGGATCATCACGACCATGTGTCCCGAGCTAAACGCCTCCAGGAAATGGGTGGGCGTCATTAGCGCGTCGGTCGATACCTTCCGGGCCATGAACTGAAGGGAGAGCCAACCGGCAAATGGCGCGAGTCGTCTTCATCCAGACCGAGTGGTTCGAGCACCTGGGCATACTCTCGCTGGCGGCCTCGGTAAGGGCCGCCGGACACGACGTAAAGATAGTGGTCGGCCGGTCGCCCAAAAAAGTCGTTCCCCTCGTCATGGAGGCCCATCCAGACGTGGCGGCCTTCAGCGCCACCACGGGCTCCCATAAGGTCTCGCTCCATATCGCCTCCGCTCTTCGTCCCTATTTCAAGGGATCGATCATCATGGGAGGGCCGCACCCGACCTTTTTTCCCGAGGTCATTAACGACCCCGCCCTTGACGCCATCTGCCGGGGCGAGGCCGACCTGGCCCTGGTGAATTTCCTGGACAACCTGGAGGCGGGACAAGACCTGACCGGGGTCAGGGGCTTCTGGGTCAAGTCGGGAAACGAGGTGGCAAGGAACGCGGCCGCGGCCCCGGTGGCCGACCTTGACTCGCTTCCCTTTCCCGCCCGTGACCTGCTCGTCGATTCCGACCCCTGGTTCGGCCGCTTCTCGATGAGGCGGGTCATAACCGGAAGGGGATGCCCCCACGAGTGCACCTATTGCTTCAACCGGGCCATGCGCGAGCTGGTCAAGGGGTCGGGACCATACGTCCGGACCAGGAGCGTGGACCACGTTATCGCCGAACTCAAGGCCATCGGGGCTGGACGAAAAGGCGGCAACAAGGAAGCCCCGCCCATGACCATCAACTTCGTGGACGACAGCTTCGGGTTGAACAAGAGATGGGCGCTCGAGCTGCTGGCAAGGTACGGCGAGGAGATACGGCTTCCCTTCATCGTGAACCTGAGGCCCGAGCAGGCCGGCCTCGAGATGGTCAAGGCCCTGGCCGACGCGGGCTGCTACTGCGTTCAACTGGGGGTCGAAAGCTCTTGCGCCGAGACCAGGCGCAAGGTCCTGGGCCGGGAGGTAACGGACGAGACCCTCGAGTCGGCCGTCCGGGGGGTCAAGTCCATGGGCCTCAAGCTTCTGACTTACAACATCGTGGGCCTGCCGGACGAGAGGCTGGAGGACGCGGCCGAGACCCTCGAGTGGAACGCCCGGATGGGCGTCGACTTTCCCCGCGTTTCCATTTTTCAGCCCTATCCGCGGACCGTGCTTGGCGACATGGTCCTGTCCCGACTCGCCGCCGAAAACGGAGGGAAAGTACCCAACGGATCGGCCGCCGACCTCGTCAGAGAGAACTATTTCAGGCGCTCTCCGCTGGGAGGTCCCGAGTCGAGAAGGATCGAGAACCTGCACAAGCTTTACTATCCTTACATAAAGCTACCCGCCTTAAGGGGGCTAATATTAAAACTCTCGGGCGCTCCTTCCAACGTCCTTTTCGACTTCCTTTTCCTGGCGGCCATCGGGGCCCAGTACAAAGAGGCCGCCAACCTGGGCGCGCGGGAAACCATCTCGCTTGGCCTTAAGAACTTGAAGGCCTACTTTGCATAATCCCGGCGCCGCCCGTTTTCGATGAAAGCGCCGGCCCCTTCGAAATCGGTTTTCTTATTTTGCCTTATTGTATAATTCTAGTATGATTGATGCCACAGCGCGGAAACGCGGCGGGAGGCTTACATGAAAGTATCCGATCTTGACCTTACGCGCATGCTGAGTTTCCAGCCGGACAAGGGCCTCATCCTTTTCGGCGGCGATCGCATGCTCCTTTTCCGGGAAGAGGCTTTCCGCGAGCTTCGAAAGCTCGTCTTCTCCCAACTGGGATCGGAACTGGCCCGGGGCATCCTGACCCAGTTCGGTTATCGTTGCGGGAAGGGCGACTACCATACCCTGACCTCGAACTACGAATGGGACACCGAGGGCGACAAGGCCGCCTGCGGAGCGGCCCTTCATTCGTGGGAAGGCATCGTCAAGGCCGAGGGGACCTTCATCGAGTTCGACCGCGCGAGCCTTCATTACCACAGGAAGGGAAAGTGGACCAATTCCTACGAGGCCGACGTCCATATCCAGGAGTTCGGATTCAGCGACGAGCCCGTTTGCCACACCCTGACCGGATACGCCAGCGGCTGGGCCTCCTCCTTCGTGGGCGCCGATTGCGTGGCCATCGAGACCATGTGCGCCGGAATGGGGGCGGACCACTGCGAGTTCGAGATCAGACGCTCCCACGCCTGGGGACCCGAGGCCGACCCTTGGAAGAGGGCCCTTACCGCCGACCAGGCCTCTATCCACAAGGAGTTGGAGGAAAAGCTGGCCATCATCGAGCGACAGAAGGAAGCCATCCACAAGCTCTCGACGCCCATCCTCGAGATGGGGGACGGCGTGATCGTAGCCCCTATTATCGGGATCGTGGACTCGATGAGAAGCCGGGAGATCATGGACAACCTGCTCGCCCATATCGTGTCCAAGCAGTCGGACAGGGTCATCATCGACGTCACCGGGGTCGAGTACGTGGACACCAGCACGGCCAATTACTTCCTCAAGATAGTCGAGGCCGCCGGCCTGCTGGGGGCCAGGTGCGTGGTCTCGGGAATCAGCCCCTCCATCGCCCAGGTGATGACCGAGATAGGGATCGACTTGAAAGGCGTCGTTACCGCCCGCTCTCTTAAAGACGCGCTCAGCCTCCACGGAATCCAGGCCAGTCGCTCCCGCAAGAAAAGGGACAAGGAGATCATCCTCTAAGGCCGGCCAGGTCCCCGGCGCCTCGAATTTTGCGCGACGTTCTTGCCATGGCTTTAACTTCGGAGCCTGCCCCCCTTGGTTTGTCTTGTATTAGCGGTTAGAGCGGCTATCATAGAACCATCGTTTTAAAATATTTTAAACCGGCCCATATAAGGAGGAAATTTAATGAAAAGGAAAGCGGCCCTGGCGTTTTTCGCGGTATTTTGCGCGGCGGCCCTGATAGGGGCCTCGCCGTCGGGCGTCAATTTCAGCGGTACCTGGCAGACGCAGTGGGGCAAGCTCATATTAAACCAGTCGGGAGACAGGGTGACGGGAACTTACTCCTACGTCGGCGGCAACGGCCAGGCGATTAACGGGTCCATCGAGGGAAAGGTTAAAAAGGACCGGCTCGACTTCAAGTGGGCCCAGACCCCCACCTACTCGACGCCAAGCGACGCGGGCGACGGCTACTTCATCATCGCCACCGACGGCAAAAAAATCGACGGCAAATGGCGCTACGGCTACAGCGGGGAGTGGAAAGGCGACTGGAACGGCACGCTCTTGTCCATCGCCCCCAAGGACTTCAGCGGAAGCTGGAACACCGAATGGGGAGTACTTACAATCAGACAAAACGGCGAGAGCGTCACCGGCGAGTATACCCACAAGGCGGGCAAGATCGAGGGCACCGTTAGCGGCGACCGGCTGAACTTCTTCTGGGCCCAGTCCCCCAGCTACTCGACTCCCAGCGACGCGGGCGACGGCTACTTTATCATCTCCACCGACGGAAAAAAGCTAAACGGAAAATGGCGTTACGGATACAGCGGAGAATGGCAAGGAGACTGGAGCGGCTCAAAATAAAAGCACGGCGACTCTAATACAAGTTATCCTCCCGGCCCGGCGGTGAATGGACCTTCAGCCCAAGCGCGCTCAGTTTCCCGTCGGGGCGGGAAAATATTTTTCCGCGTAAAAAGGTCCCTTCGTTCCGCTCAGTCCAGCTTTAAAATTTTACCCTCGATTGATTCCACCTCTATCTTTATTATTCCCAGGGTCCTCGGTCCCTCGATCTCGTCGGGCCCGCAGTATCCGGGGTTGATAAAAAGGATATCTCTTATCCGCTCGCAAACGGCGAAGTGGGTGTGGCCGAAAACCATGACCTGAGGCGCAAACCCTTTATCCGCCATCAAGTTGGCGATGAGATGCTTATGCTGGTCCCAGGATATGGTTATCATGCGGTGGGTCAAAAAGAACTGGACGCCGAAAATAACGGCGGCCCCCGGGTCTTTGAGCAGCCGGTCCTGGATATCCGGCTCATTGTCGTAATTTCCCTTGACTATGGTAAGGGGAGCTATTTTTTCCAGGCGCTCGATCACCTTGATACCGCCCACGTCTCCGGCGTGGACAATGTGCTCGACGTTCGCGAAAAGCGTTTCCACTTGGGGATGGATGTATCCGTGAGTGTCGGAGATAACGCCTATTCTGGTCATAGCGGCCTTTCTGACGGGTCAGGTAAAAAGGTAAAGGGCTGATTTTTCCGCGCTCATTACAATAAAAAGCGCCGGATACCGCGCACAGGGAACACGGCCATCCGGCTCCTCGCAACGACAGGTGGGAATTGCGAGTAACAATAGGCTAACATAGAAAAGGGGTGAGTTCAACGAAAAATTTACTGATTGGTAATATTTTAACAAAATATTTTCAGCTACTTACATAATTTTGTAAGGCGGTAAATTTCAGGCGTTACTTTTTTTCCGCTTCCAGGGCCTTTTTGCGCTGTTTTACATATCGGCTTCTTTTCATCCTTCCAATATGGTCGATAAAGAGTTTTCCATTCAAATGGTCTATCTCATGCTGGAGCACTCTGGCCATAAAGCCCTCGGCCGTGACCAAAATATTCTCGCCCTTCAGGTTCTTGGCCTGGACCTTGATTTTCAGGGCCCTTTTGACCTCGGCGGTGAAATCCGGCACGGAAAGACAGCCCTCTTCCATGGTCTCCGTGTCCTCGTCCATCTCGATTATTCGAGGATTAACTAGCGTTATCAAGTTCTTAGGCTCGTCCTGTTTGGATATGTCCGCCACCAGGAGCCGCTTGGCCAAACCGATCTGGTTGGCGGCCAGCCCCACTCCCGGGGCATGGTACATGGTCTCGGCCATGTCGTCGATCAATTTGAGGATTTCGTCGTTTATTCCCTCCAGGTCCCTGGCCTCCTCCTTAAGGACGGGGTTTGGAAACTCGACGATTTCAAGTATGGCCATAGCACTTCCTTTAAACGTCTAAGTTACTTACCTGCAAAGCATTATCGGTAATAAACTTCCTGCGAGGATCGACCTGGTCGCCCATCAGTATCTCGAAGAGTCCGTCCGTCTGGATGACGTCCTCGATCTTTACCTGGCGGAGCACCCTGGTCTCGGGGTTCATGGTCGTATCCCAAAGCTGGTCAGGGTTCATCTCACCAAGACCTTTATACCGCTGAATGTCCTGGCCTTTTCTGCCGGACTCGAAAATCTTCTCGACCATCTGCGAGAGGTTTCCCACCTGGACGCTGTCGCCGTTGTTGGCCATGTTATAGGGGGCCTGTCCCAGCTCGTCGAAAATGTCGCGCAGCTTGAGCAGTTCCTGGTACTCGGGCGACGAGGCCAGGGCCTGGCCCACCTCGACCTCGAGGGTGGTCCCGTTCTCCTGCGCCACGTAGCAGGTGCTGAAGGTGCTGCTCTCCTCCTCGAACTTGATCGAGTCGAAACCAACTGGCTGGATTTCCGGCACGTTCTTCTTGATATACTCGTCCAGACGGGTTATATCCCTCTTAAGGAACTCCTTGTTCTTGAGACTGGCCGGAAGGTCGCCGGTTTTGATCAGGCCGTCGATGATCTTGGCGGTCTTTTCGCCGCCGGACCGGGTCCGCCTCCGGGCCGTCTTCATAAGAATGTCCTGGTAGCGGATGATCTTCTTGGTCAGCTTGACAAGCCCTTGTCCCGATAAAGTTTTGTCCGCCAGCTCGAGTTTCAGGTTATCCGTGCCCAATTGAAGAAGGAGCTCCTGCAACGCCGGGTCGTCCTTGATGTAGGTCTCGTTTTTTCCCTTTTTAACGCGGTAAAGCGGAGGCTGCGCGATGTAGAGGTGGCCGGCCTCTACCAGCGGATACATCTGGCGATAGAAGAGCGTGAGCAAAAGGGTCCTGATATGGGAGCCGTCCACGTCGGCGTCGGTCATGATTATAACGCGGTGATAGCGCAGTTTGGAAACGTCGAACCCGTCGTCGCCGATGCCCGTTCCCAGGGCCGTGATGATGGTCCTGATTTCCTGGTTCTGGAGCATCTTGTCGAACCGGGCCTTCTCGACGTTAAGAATCTTGCCCCGGATGGGCAAGATGGCCTGGAACTTCCTGTCCCGGCCCTGTTTGGCCGAGCCGCCGGCCGAGTCGCCCTCCACGATGAACAGCTCGGAAAAGCGCGGGTCCCGCTCCTGGCAGTCGGCCAGCTTCCCGGGCAGGGAATTACCCTCGAGCGCCCCTTTGCGGCGGGTCAGGTCGCGGGCCTTCCTGGCCGCCTCCCGCGCGCGAAGGGCGTCCACCGACTTGAGGATGATCTTTTTGGCCACCGCCGGGTTTTCCTCCAGGAAGGTCGAGAGCTGCTCGTTGACTATCTGCTCGACCATGCCCTTGACCTCGGAGTTGCCCAGCTTGGTCTTGGTCTGGCCCTCGAACTGGGGATCGGGTATCTTGACGGAGATGACCGCCGACAACCCCTCCCTCACGTCGTCGCCGCCCAGGTTGGTCTTGATCTGCTTGAGAAGGTTATTGGCCTGGGCGTAGGAGTTGATGGTCCTGGTCAGGGCCGCCTTGAAGCCGATCTCGTGGGTCCCGCCCTCGATGGTGTTGATGAAGTTGGCGTAGGAAAAGAGCTTCTCCTGGTACCCGTCGTTGTACTGCATGGATATCTCGAGGGCGATGCCTTCCTTTTCCGCCTGGAAATAAATGGGCTTCTTATGGAGCACGTTCTTCGAGCTGTTCACGTACTCGACGAACTGGTTGATGCCCCCCTTGTAGAGGAACTCGTCGGCCTTCCCATCCTCGCGCTCGTCGGTGAGCGTTATCTTGACGCCGGCGTTCAAAAAGGCCAACTCGCGAAGGCGCCGGCTGAGTATCTCGTAGTGGAACTCGTCGGTCTCGAAAATTTCGGGGTCGGGCTTGAAGGTGACCTTAGTGCCCGTGCGCTTGGTCTTGCCCACCACCTCGAGCTTGCTGATGGGATTGCCCCGGGAATAGGACTGCTTGTAAACGTTGCCGTCGCGCTTGACCTGCACGGTCAGGCTCTCGGACAAGGCGTTGACCACCGACACGCCCACGCCGTGGAGCCCGCCCGAGACCTTGTAGCTGTCGTTGTCGAACTTGCCGCCCGCGTGAAGCATGGTCATGACCACCTCGAGGGCCGTCTTGCCCTTGACCGTGGAATGCTTCTCGACGGGAATGCCGCGGCCGTTGTCGATCACGGTCACGCTGTTGCCCACGTGGATGATCACGTCGATTTTATCGCAGTAGCCGTTGATCGACTCGTCAACCGAGTTGTCCACCACCTCGAAGACCAGGTGATGAAAACCCCTGACCGAGGTGTCTCCGATATACATGCCCGGCCGCTTTCTGACGGCGGCCAGACCCTCGAGTACCTTGATGGACCCGGCGTCGTATTTCTGGTTTGTCACGTAAGGATTTCCTCCATAACCGTTCATAATGACGGTATAATTTTCAGCGGGAAAATGTCATGATCGATATATATCCGATTATACCAGAAAAATGGTTTTTTTGCAAGGATTTCCGCGCCTCTAGCCACTGGTTAAACTATTGTTATTTAAGCTTTTATTCTTTCGCTGAAAATTAGTTCGCCCACCCGTTGGCAAAGGGATGATAACTTCCTCCGGACCGCTCAAATTTCCCGATAATTTGACAAATCATGGAGCGCTTTTCGCCCCCTTCTTGCACTGAATAACAAGCTGATCGCCGCCCCTTTCAAGTCGTATGAAATCTTTGCATAGACAAAGGCCCTTCCGTGGAGTATTTACATGTTTATCATTAATATTCAGTGCCTTACAATTACGGTTCATTCTTTGAACCTGTATTCAATCAACCGATTGTTTAATATAAGTCCCTGTACAGACAAGAGAAGTTGGAATCATTGTTTTAAAGCCTTATCCGGCCCCGGGCTTTTTTTAAGGGGCTGGCTCGAAAATTGCTTTTTATACTTGTGTTTCCCTTAGAAGATGAATATCGCATCTCGATCGACGCAACCTGGACCAGATATTCGAAAACATTGAATCCAGAAAGGAGAAGGTGATGACGGGTAATCCAGTCCACGACGATAGTTCATGGCCGAGGTCTTACCGTAATACTATAAACCTTTTAATATGGAAAGGGGCGTGAGGTTTGAGGGCCGGGTGGGGAACTCGGCCCTCGAACCCAACCCAACCGGCTCATTGATTGACAGGGAGAGGGGATGAGGAAGAAGAGGCCAAACCCCGTCCACCAGAACTGACGGCAGAGGTCGGCCCGAAAGAAGGGATTTATTTCATCGAACGAGTGAAGCCTTCAAAGAGCAGTGGTATGATCCGCCGGCCCGCCCGGCGGGTGACCAAGCAGGTTTTGCAGAAACCGTCCGGGGCCCTCGAGGGACGGGAGCTATTTTCCAAGCCGCCTCGGCATTTTTGCGCAAGCTATGCGTACATACCCGTTTATTCCCGGTTTCTCCGGCCGCGATTATAAAGTACGTAAAAAAGTAGAACCATAACTAATACTATAAACGCAATAGCGCCAATCCAAACGGTTTGAGATTTTTCATCGCCGGAGCCGCCACCTGAAGGCGGTTTGGGTGACCGATCCGTTTTTTTATCCGCATCGGGAGACTTCTCATCGTTCCCGCCGGCTTTTTTCAAACCTTCGGGAGTCGGGGTCTTGTCATCAGGTTTCTGAGAATCGTCGGGCTTATTGTCATCCTTCGATGATCCATCATTTTTTTCCTTTTTTTTAACCACATCGGCCTCTTTGTCTTTCAAGCAGTCATCTAATTCACCTACTCGATTTTTGTGACGAGATCGACTGAACCATCCGCCAAAATCAACTTTTTTATTCTTTGACATTGAGGAGGGACTGCCGCGTCTCTCGTCAACACTCAACGTTATAAATCCTATTTTTTCTCCATCCGCCCACCAGAGCATGTCATTAAACCAGGTTCTAACCCACTCCCTATTAACTTTTCTTTCCTCTTTTTTTAGGGCCATTTCATAATAAGCGGGGCGATAGCCATAGGATATCCCATCTATTTCCCCCGCCTTGATAAAGTCGAAATTTAGCGTTTCCTCATCCTTCATTACCCACTCACCATTAACCACAGCCTCATATTCAGGAAGCGTATTAACGAATAACTTATTAGCAAGTTCACTGGCCTTTGATTGGTCAGATGGTATGCCCTTGCCATCTTTTCTTGTTATAATAACGGAAATTAAATTATAGCTTTCTACATGATAGATGCGATAATCGAGCATTTCAAAATGAGTACAAATTTTATTTACCTGGTCCCATTCAAGAACAAACGTAATATCGTCCGACAGCCAATCCGGTTTAATCCAATGTTTTATCGATCTGCCATTACGGAAACTCTGCAGATAACACGCATTTTCAGGAAGTAGGCTTTCAGCCTCAATATAGTCTGGGAATATACAACGAGACGTGATAATATCTTTGCATTGACTCCCGCATCCCCACTCGTTCTCAAGTATCTCGAAAAGAGCGGGTTTGAATTCTAGTACCATATCCTCGGCATTCGTCGCGCGAGAAAAGGCAATCGAACATAACTGGATAATAAGAAGCGGATATAACCATTTTCCAATTTTCGGCAATCTCATTTTACAATCCCTCATTAAGGCCATTTTTCAGCCCGTGTTGTCCCGTCGTCATCTATTTTCGGGTTGCCCCCCAGGCAATAAAAAACCTCCATCCCCGGCCTAGTTTCATCTTCTGGAGACAAATATACCCGACCGTGATTGCAGATTCAAGGTAAAGAACGCCTCCACGCGTTCCTTATTAATGGCGCGGTACCAAACGCCTTTGCGCTTGAATCCCCGGGGATAAAGATATCAATGTGCAAGATGACAGTTCTGGGCACAGTGTACTTAATTTTTGAAAATCAACTGGGTTCTTCGACGATGAATATTGATGGAATATTCATAAACGCCTCTCTAGCCGTAAATAAAGGCGAGATAAGTATGCTGTCCCCAGATCTGTGCAGATCTGACAGATCTCCCTGTCCCCAGATCTCCAGATCTACAAAAAAGGGAATCATCCGCTTCGCCCATTACGGATCATCCATGGCCGACGTCCCTGAGAACGAGGAGATTCTCGAGATCATCGACCAAATGGAGGATTAGGCGGGGCGTCCGTCCGTTATCGGCCCTTAAATAAGTCCTTAACCGCCTATACCGTCCCTTACCATTTCCCGCCGATTCCCGGGCCGCTTTGCAATTTCCTTCCCCTATGGCATTATTGTAGCCTCATGAACGATCCCCGGCCGGCGAGTCGATCTCCGGCCGTACGGAGGAGCCGATGATAAGTCAAAACGTGATAATCCAGGACGTGGACGTCGAGCAGTGGCTTAACGTTTTCAAGCTCGCGGCGGGAAAACTTCCGCCCCGGGAAAAGACCTCGAGGCCCGGGGACGCCGCCGGGAAAAAGAAACGCGGGCGCTCGACGCTCCGGCTCATAGTGGAGGACGGCCGCTGCCTCAAGGCCTTTCACGGCGAAAAAGGCCCGCTCCGGGATTATAGTCCACTGACGACCGACGACCCCGCGGCCCTGGCCGAGGCCGAGGGCGTGGGTCGGGTAATCATCATCGAGCGGGGGACCCCCCGGAAAATAATGCACCGCGTACAGTCGGGCCTGACCCTGGACATGAACTTCGGCCAGCAGGCGCTGCTCATTTACGGCGAGATCAGAAAAGAAATGGGCCAGGGCATCAAAATCCATCCCCGCCCCAAAATGCCCGACGTAAAATACGGCGCCATTAACACGGCCGTCAAGTTCATGGCCCCTCCCAACGAGCTGATCATGGTCGCGATCTACGACGAAAGCGGCGAAATCAGGGACAGCAGGGGCCTGCCCATCGTCTGGTCCGGCATCATGAGGCTGGACAAGGACTATAATATCGACCTCCTCAGCACCACCGACAGCCTGGTCTCGGCCGGCCTCAAGGTCTCGGACTGGAAAAAGGACTTCGAGTCCATGAACGCGCTGGCCAAAAAGGTCTGGCAATCCAATTTGTTCGCGGCCTACCACCTTCCCCTTACCGCCGTTCCCGAGTTGGTAAAGCGGGCGAAATCCGGCAATCCCGGCAAAGCCCTGCTCGAGATGAGGAAAGAGAAAAAGATCATCATCGATCCATTCCCCCTTCGTCTCCGGACCCTCCTGAAAATGGGCGGGATGATGAAAATAAAATAGGCAAACAATAACGGATGCTTAATCGATCACGGACCCGATCTCGCTCTCCCGATCAAATCCCTGAAGGCCGTCAGGCATATTATGCATGGCGGTCTTTTATTATCCGCTGAAATCATTATTTTTTTTCCTTGAATTCTTTATATCGATCATCTATCTTAACCAAAGCGCGAAAATCGTGCCCGCGAGCGAAGGAGCGCCTCTCACGCGACACATGGGAATCATTCCCGATCGAGTAAAATCTTGTCTTTACTCGTCAAGTAAATTTGAGGTAATAAACGTCTTTTCGAGCCAAGCTTTGTACGGGAGAACGCGTCATGAAAAGAATTTTATCAATCGGTACAACCCTAGCCATCATCCTCCTCGCCATGCTTTCTTCACCCGCCCGGGCGCAGGACTCCGACGCGGACGGCATGCCCGACGCCTGGGAAAACGCGCATGGATGTCTTCAGGCGGGCACGGCCGACGGCGGAGTGGATTACGACTCGGACGGCCTGACCAGCCTGGCCGAGTACCAGTATTCCCCCCAAATGGACCCGTGCTCGGCCGACTCCGACGAGGACGGGAGCGATGACGGCGACGAGTACTCGTCCGGCTCGAACCCAGCGGACGCCAGGATCGTTCCCGGCTACGTCCGGGAGGGAAGCGAAAAAAGGATCACCTATACCAACTCGGCCTCTCAGTATCCCTCCCTGCAATGGGCCGATTCCGTGTACGGCCTGTCCTGGACCGACTACTACTCGGGCGTGGCGGAAATCTACCAACGGCGACTCGAGCTGGATGGGGACACGCTCGGCTACTGGCAGAGAATCTCCTACTACGGCAACGCGGTCCAGTCCAGCCTGGCCTGGTCGGGCTCCGAGTTCGGACTTTCCTGGAACGATACCGGCGGCGAGATCAAGTTCCTCCGTATCAGCGACGGCGACTCGATAATCGGCTACCCCATAACCGCGGTCATGCATGAGGCGGGCAACGAAACTCTTTACCCGGAGCTTGTATGGGCCGACACTCAATACGGCCTGGTCTGGTCTCGCGGTAACGGCCAGTTTCGGCCCATGGGCGCCGACGGCGACACCTCCTCCTACTCCATCATGGACGTCAGCATCCACGGGGCCCTCAGTCCGCCCTCCATGGTATGGACCGGGTCCGAGTATGGACTGGCCCTGCACGACGACACGGGCATAACCTTCCGCCGACTCGATCCCTCGGGAATGGGTCTCAGCATGGCCTACCTGGGCGACTTAGGCCAGAACCCGTCCGCGGCCTGGACCGGCTCCGAGTTCGGCGTCGTCTGGGACAGGAACGACCTGGACGGACAGGCCGTGTACTTCGCCCGCCTCTCCGCCCAGGGCGCGGTAATCGAGAGCGACATAAGACTGACCGATCTCGACCTTTCCTGTTACGACCCTTCCATCGCCTGGAACGGCTCGGTCTACGGCGTGGCCTGGTCCGACTCGGCCATGCCCGCCAACGCGGAGGTCTATTTCAAAACCATCTCCCTCCAGGGGGAGGACAGGGGAAACGTTTCGGCGGCCTCGACGGGCTTCGACTCGAGCGACTCCCCTACCCTGGCCTGGAACGGCCACGGCTTCGGGCTGGTCTTCCGGGACCGGCGAGACGCCAATTACGAGATTTACTTCGCGAGCTTCGAGCCCGACGCCGATGGGGACGGACTTACCGAGGCCATGGAGTCGGCCCTGGGGACCAGCGCCTCCGACTGGGACAGCGACGGCGACGGCATGGCCGACGGATGGGAATACTACTTCTCCTATTGCGGCCTTAACGCCAACTCGGTGGACGCCGGCCAGGACCCCGACGGCGACGGCGTGTCGAATATCGACGAACACTCGCTGGGAACCATCCCCTGCGACCCCGACACGGACGACGACATGCTCTGCGACGGCGACACCGGCGTCATGGACGGAGCGACCATCTGCTATCCCGGCGAGGATGTCAACGTCAACGGCGTGATCGATCCCACCGAGACGGACCCAACCGACCAGGACACGGACGACGACCAGTTGTCCGACTACGAGGAGGTATACTCGCATTCGACCGATCCCCTCGATCCCGACACCGACGGCGGCGGCGAACTCGACGGCAAAGAGGTCTTTTTCGCCCGCGACCCCAACGACCCGGCCGACGACTGGGCCGAGATCGACATAGGCGACGGCTCGGACCTCTGGCATTACCCTCTCGCCGCCTACTACCACGACGCCAGGACCCAGGTCATCTACAAGGCCTCGGAAATCGGGAGGTCGGGAGAGCTTAAGTCCCTGTCTCTTAACGTGGCGGTCGCGCCGGGAATAATGCTCCAGAACTTCACCGTCCGGGTTAAGCACACTTCCCTCGAGGAGTATCCCGAGACGCCGTCCTGGGAAGGATGGGACTGGACCACGGTCTATCAGATTAACCAGTACTTCTCGACGGGATGGTACGAAATCTACTTCACCTTCCCTTTCCTTTACAACGGCGTAGACAACCTTATGATCGACTTCAGCTTCAACAATTCCGAATACGAAACCAACGGCTGGGTCCGGGCCACCAACTCGGGAGACGACCGTTCCCTTTTCTTCCAGACCGACAGCGGCTACGGCGACCCGCTCATGTGGTCCGACACCGTTTATCCCGTTCCAGGCGTGGAAACCCTCGTGCCCGACGTTAAACTCGTCATCGGCCCTCCTTCCGACTCCGACGGAGACGGCATGCCCGATTACTGGGAGCGCGTCTACGCGTGCCTCGATTATACCAGCGTCGACGACGAGTCCGACTCCGATTACGACGGCCTGACCAACGGCGAGGAATTCGGGGAGTCCACCGACCCCTGCTTCAGCGACACCGATTACGACGGGATTATCGATTACGACGAGGTCTACCTGTACGGCACCTCCCCCATCAGCCAGGACACGGACGGCGACGGCATGCCCGACGGCTACGAGATATGGGCGGGAGACACCTGCGGGCTCGATCCGACCTACGGCGACTCGGCTGAGGACGCCGACTCGGACGGTCTTACCAACCTCGAGGAATACGGCGAGAGCACCGGCGTTTGCGTTCCGGACACCGACGACGACGGACTCGAGGACGGAGAGGAGGTTCATACTTACTTCTCCGACCCGCTCAGCTACGACACCGACGGCGACTCGATCGGGGACGGTGACGAAATTCACGTCTACGGGACCGACCCCAACGACGTGGACTCGGACAACGACTACTTCGATGACGGATACGAGGTCTACTACTCTTTCACGGACCCGGCCGACCCCGACACCGACGGCGACGGGCTCGAGGACGGAGAGGAAATGTACTACGCGGCCGATCCCCTCGACCCGGACGTGGACGACGACGGGCTAAGCGACGGCGACGAGATTTTTATCTGGGACACCGAGCTTTGGGACTGGGACTCGGACGGAGACTCGGTCGGAGACGGGGTCGAGTCGATCCACGGCGCCGACGCCCTCGACTCGGATATTATCCCGAGCCTTGTCGAGATTGAAGACGACTTCCGAATAAGCTTCAACGGAGCCGTGGGCCTCGCGCCCGACCTGGCGGCCGGAGGAAGCTGGCTCGGCTCGGTCTGGCAGGACCACCGATACGGAAACGGCGAAATCTATTTCAGGTCCTTCTCCTTCGACGGGGAGACGACCAACCCTACCGTCCGGGTAACCAACGACGCCGCCGTGAGCCAAGCGCCGGCCATCGCCGCCGACGGCCAGGGGTTCGGACTGGCGTGGATCGACGCGAGGCCCGGCGCGTACCAGACCTATTTCGCCGGCATGAGCGAGACGGGGACCAAACTGACGGCAGACGTGAGAATCTCCAGCGGCTCGGGAAACAACTTCGACCCCGACGTGGCCTGGGCCGACTCGGCCTACGCCGTGGTCTGGGCCGACGGCCGAGGGTCGTCCCTCGAGGTCTACTTCAGGGGAGTCAGCGCCGGAGGCACTTTATTAACCACCGAGATTTCCCTTACGGGAGGAGACTCGACCGACTCGAAGCAACCCGCCATCGCCTGGACCGGCTCCGAGTTCGGACTGGCCTGGAGCGACCTGCGCGACGGCGGCTCTGAGGAAGTCTATTTCGCCCGCGTAAGCCCGAGCGGGACCGTGCTCACCCAAACGAGGATCACCAACATGTGGGGCCCCAGTATAAAGCCCGATCTGGCCTGGGGAGACTCGTCCTTTGGACTGGTATGGTCCGAATTCGGCGCGGGCGGCAACCAGATAATGTTCCAGCGCGTGACCCAGGTGGGAGACACCATCGGCCCGGCCAGATCGATTTCCAGGGAATTCAGCTCCAAGTATACTCCCCGTATTTCATGGGACGGCTATACCTTCGGCGTGACATGGGAGGACCAGAGATACGGAAGCGGCGAGATATACGCCATTGCCCTCATCGAGCAGGGATTGCCCGTTTGCGATGAAACCAGAATAACTCACGACATGTACGCCAGCCAGGAGCCGGCCATCGCCTTTGGAGGAAGCTGGTTCACCGTGGCCTGGGTCGACGCTCGGGACGGGGACAGTCAAATCTACGCCACTCGATTCGACCTGGACCTGGACGGAGACGGCATGGCCGGACTGGAAGAGATAGAAATTGCCACCGATCCCCTCGACTGGGACTCCGACGACGACGGCATAGGCGACCTCGAGGAAACCGTCTCCGGCGACGACGGCTACGTTACCGACCCGCTCGATCCCGACACCGACGACGGAGGGGAGACCGACGGAGACGAGGTCGCGGGCGGCCGAGACCCGCTCGATCCCCTCGACGACGTGGTCTTGATCCCTCCCATCGGGACCGGCACCGCGAGCTGGTACTATCCGCTCGCCTCCGGATATTACAAGGCCCGCACCCAAACCATTTACTACGCCGAGGAAATCGGACGATCGGGCAACATCCAAACCCTGTCCCTCAACGTGACCTGGGTACCCGGATCGACCCTTTCCAACTTCACTATCCGCATGAAACACACCGAGGACTCGGCCTACGCCGAGGAGGACGGCTTCGACCCCTCCGGCTGGCAGACCGTGTTCCAGGATGACGTGACGATATCTCTCGAGGGATGGAACCGCTTCATCTTCGACTCCGACTTCGCCTACAATGGGTCAGACAATCTTATGGTCGACGTCAGCTTCTCCAATTCCCTGTACTCCGACGACGGCTACGTAAAGACCTCGAGGGGAGACCAGTACCGAACCGTCTACGCCAGGTGCGACTTCTGCGCGGGCGAGCCCACCGAGTGGGGCGTGTCTCTTTTGCCCGAGCCCAACCGCTCCAGGAACTATCCCAATATAATGCTCGGCATATCGCTTCCCACCGACGACGACGGCGACGGCCTCCCGAACTTCTGGGAGGACAATTACGCCTGCATGCAGGGATCGACGCCCGATGAGGGACAGGACCACGACTCCGACCTCCTGACCAACCTCCAGGAATATCAGAACCAGACCGACCCCTGCGAGACGGACACCGACTCCGACGACATGGACGACTACTTCGAGGTGGTCAACGCCTGTCTCGATCCCCGCGTCGGCGACTCCCTTTTGGACCCGGACTCCGATGGGCTGGCCAACCTGGACGAGATGGACAACTCACTCGATCCCTGCGATCCCGACACCGACTCCGACGGCATGACCGACGGCTGGGAGGTCGAGTACGACGCCTGCCTCGATCCCGCCTCGGGGGACTCCCTCCAAAACCCCGACGGAGATGGGGCCAATAATATCAGCGAGTTCAACAACTCGACCGATCCATGCCTCGACGACGACTCGGATGGCGACGGCATGACCGACGCCTGGGAAAACTCCTATTCCTGCATGATGGCCAACACCGTCGATACCAACCCCGACTACGACGGCGAGGGACTCGTGAACCACGACGAGTTCCTCTACTCCACCAACCCCTGCAACGTCGACACCGACTCCGACCAGCTTAACGACCTCATGGAGATATTCGTCTACGGCAGCAACCCCAACGACGTGGACACCGAGGGCGACGGGCTGATCGACCGCCTCGAGGTACTGACCTACAACTGCGATCCCACCGACGAGGACACCGACGACGACGGGTTGAGCGACGCCTTCGAGGTCGGAGTCGTCGTCGGCGTGGGCTTCAATGGCGCGCTTAACACCGCCGCCGGAAACGACGACGTTATCCACGATCTGGCCGTCTGGCTCGGCGCCGATTTATGGCCCGGCACCACCGCCGCGGGGGACGACCTCCAGGTGATTCCCCGCTTCCTTCCCTACCCGAGGCTGTTCATTACCGATCCCGACGACCCCGACACCGACGGCGACGGGCACGACGACCTCGCCGAGCTGTCGGCCGGGGCCAACCCGCTCGATCCCGATATCCTGCCCTCCCCTCTCGCCTGGGGTGGGGACACGGCCGTCAACCTATCCGACTACTTCATGGGAGACGGCCACTCCGTCTCCATCGCCTGGGCCGACGAATTCTACGGGGTGGCCTGGTGCAGGGACAATTCTTACTCCGGCGTCTGCGACTCCATCGAGTTCGCCGTGAAAAGCCTGCTCGGCGACTCCATCACGCCTCCCTTTACCTTGCCCACCTCCAGCTTCGCCTCGAGCCCGTCCATCGCCTGGACCGGCTCCGAGTTCGGCGTCGCCTGGTGTGAGGACAGCGACTGGGATTGGGTCTGCGACGGAGTGTACTTCGGCAGGATCGACCACGAAACCATGGCCATGGTGGGATCGACCCTGCCCATCGCGCCCTCCGACATGGTACCCAGTGAGCACCCCGACCTGGTTTGGACCGGCTCCGAGTTCGCCGTCACCTGGCATGACTTGGCAGACGATAACGACTGGTCCTGCGACCTGTGGACCGGAAGCACCGACTGCAATTACGAGGTGTATTTCACCAGAATCAGCGAATCGGGAGAAACCGTCTCCGCCCCCGTGAGAATAACCAACCAGCAGAGCATGAGCCTGTACCCGGACCTCCTGTTTAACCAGGACTTGAACGAGTACGCCCTGGCCTGGGAGGACATGAAACTCGACGCCAACGACTGGTGCGAGATGGTGTGGGAATCCTCAGACTGCAACGGGGAGATATTCTTCACCAGGCTCACCGCCGGTGGGACCGTCATTGGACAGGAACAGAGAATCTCGCGCAGTCCCGGCTACAGCCAACACGCGTCCCTCGCCTGGACCGGGACCGAGTACGGCCTCGCCTGGTGCGAGGACGACGAGGGCATGGGAGGAGGATGCGACGACGTTTACTTCTCCAGGATTTCCTCCCAGGGCGCCCCCGTCTCCGAGATCGTCCAGGTAACCTATAGCGAGGGCAAAACCTTCGCCCCCGACCTCGCCTGGATCGTGGACGGGTTCTGGATCGCCTACAGCGAGGACACCACCGAGTCATGGTACGGAGACGCCATTTACGTTGACGTGCTCACTCCCGAGGGAGACGAAACGGAATACCATCTCGAGCTTGCCGACGACGGAATGATGGCCTCGGAGTTTCCCGCCATCGCCGGAAACGACGTGGGAGCGGCCATCGCCTGGGAGGACGCCCGAGACGGCGACGTCGGAATACTTTTCTACCTCGTTAGCCGCGACGGAGACGGCGATGGACTGCCCGACGTCGTCGAGATGACCATGTGCGCCGATCAATTCAACCATGACACCGACGGCGACGGAATACTGGACGGGATCGAGGACGCGAACCTTAACGGCGTGGTCGATTCACCCGATGAAACCGATCCGTGCGATCCCGACACCGACGGCGACGGACTTTCCGACGGGATCGAGGACTCGGACCACGACGGGGTGGTGGACTCGAACGAAACCGATCCCACTCTCGCCGACACCGACGGCGATGGACTCTGCGACGGCTCGACCTCGGCCCCGGGCTGCGCCGCCGGAGAGGACTTGAACGGAAACGGAGTCGTCGACCAGGGAGAAACCGATCCATGCGACGCGGACTCCGACGGCGACGGAGTTAACGACGGAGATGAAACGTCCGCCGGGTCCAACCCCCTCGACGAGGACGTCGTCATGGGCTTCTCCGGCAAAGTGGGCGGAGACGTGCGCGTCACCTCCACCGCCGACGACTCATGGGCCCCGTCCGTCGCATGGACGGGGTCCGAGTACGGACTGGCCTGGGAGGAGGACGTCGACGACTATTCCGAGATTTTCTTCCTTCGCCTATCGCCACTGGGACAAAATATCGGCCTGAAGAAAAGGATCACCACGACTACCGATATCAGCTACAGCCCCAGCATTATGTGGACGGGCTCAGAGTTCGGACTGGCCTGGACCGACGGCCGCGACGGCAACTTCGAGGTTTATTTCAGCCGGGTCTCGGCCGCGGGAGTCAAAACCCTAGCCGATAAGAGAATCACCTATAACGATACCGACGCCATACAACCGGTACTGGCCTGGACCGGGTCGGAATATGGACTGTCATGGATCGATGGCAACCAGGCCACGCCCATGGCCTGCTTTAGAAGGATCGCCCTTAATGGCGACACCGTGGCCCCCGAGGAAATTATAAGCTCAGGCGGCTCCGACATGTACTACCCGGACCTTGTCTGGGCCGAGTCCGTCTTCGCCATGGCCTGGCAGGAAAACTACGGCGTAAGGTTTACCAGACTCGCCGCCGACGGATCGACCCTCCAGCCTTCATATAGCGTCTACTCCATGAATGGAAACGACGGCGACCCGGCCCTCGCCTGGACCGGACAAAATTTCGGGACCGTCTGGGAAAATCGAGGGTCCATGGACGAGGAAATTTATTTCGCCCTGATCGGAGCGTCCGGCGACACGACAATCGGCTACGAGACCAGGGTCACCAACGCTCCCGAGATCAGCGTCACGCCGGCCATAGCCTGGAACGGATTCGAGTTCGGACTCTCATGGGAGGACTGGCGGGAAGGATTGAGCGATATTTACTTCACCAGGATCAGCGGCGACGGCGAGGAGATAGACGACGAGTTCTACCTATCAAGCGGAGGGGCCGACTCACACGACTCGAAAATCGTCTGGACCGGTTCGGAATACGGCGTCTTCTGGGCCGACTATCGGGACGAAAACTTCGAGATTTATTTCGCCAGGGTCGGGTTCGATTTCGACGGCGACGGCATACCCGATGGACTTGAAAGCCAGTTTTCCACCTCCCCCAACGATTGGGATACCGACGGAGACGGACTGGCGGACGGCCTCGAGCTTTGCTACGACGAGGTCTGCCTCGCCTTCTCCTCCACACTCGATCCCAATCCAACCGTGATCGACACCGACGGAGACGGACTCACCGATTACGAGGAGGTCATGGTACACTTTTCCAACCCGGCCAAAGCCGACACCGACGACGACGGCATGCCGGACAAGTGGGAAGTTGACAATAACCTAACCCCCATCGCGGCCAACGCCAACGGCAATCCCGACAAGGACGGCCTGACCAACATTCAGGAATATCTGGCTGGCTCGAACCCAAATTCCGCCGACACCGACTCCGACGGCATGCCCGACGGTTGGGAGGTTATCGATCACCCCTGCATGCATCCGACCGTTGACGACAGAAACATGGATTACGACAGGGACGGAATACTTAACCTGGACGAGTACAATCAAGGCAGGGACCCATGCGTGGTCGAGACCTTGCCCTCATCAACCTGCTCTTCAACCGTGTCCCTTACCAGCGCCGATACCGTCATGCTCACGTTTACCTCATCGGACAAGTACGCCGAGGTCAAGCTTAAAGTATCTTTCAATGGAGGGCCCTATCTATCCACTGGCCTTTCCGACTCCGACACCACAAAGGGAAGCTTCGTTTATACCTTCAATAAAGGAAACGGAGTCTATCGTTTCCATACCATAGCCTCGCTTTCCCTGGTCCTGATTGAGGAACCTCCCGAGAGTCCGGACTATGACGCGCAAATAACCCTTGATGGATCGGCTCCCAATTCATACGTCAGTTATGCCCCGGCTTTCGTGCCCGATCATTTATTTTCGGTTCAATTCGCCTGTAATGACGAAAGCGCAGAGACCCGCCTTTATTACCGCAAGGACGGCGGGGGGTGGATGGACTCGGGTCTGGGGCTGTTGGCGGGGGACTCGGGGACTTTCAGCTTCACGCCGGCGGGCGAGGGGACTTACGATTTTTATACCATCGCCGGCGACCCGGCGGGGAACATCGAGGACCCGCCCACCTTCCCCGACAAGGACGCCACCACCGTGGTCGACGACTCGCCGCCCGCCGTTCCGGTCGTGACCGACGACGGGACTTACACGGGTTACACCGACCGCTTCCACGCGACGTGGACGTGCGGGGGCGACAGCGTTTCGGGCGTTGTCCAGTATGACTACGCGATCGGTTCGTCGGCGGGGGCGACGGACGTGGTGGGGTGGACGGACAACGCGACGCTGACGGAGGTGACCAGGTTCGGGCTCGAGCTCGAGGACGGGTCGAGTTACTTTATCGGGGTGAGGGCGGTTAACGGAGCGGGGCTGATGAGCGTGGGGTGGTCCGATGGGATACTCGTCGACTCGAGGGGGCCGGAGATCGCCTGGTCGTCGCCGGCGCATCGGGAGATCGTGAACGACGACATGCCGCCCGTGGATTTGCCGGTCAGTATAAACTTCATCGACCCGGGCGGGGCGGGGATCGACTGGTCGAGCCTCGAGATGGTGCTCGACTTCAGCACCGTGCAGAGCTTCAGCCAGGACGGGGACACGGTGAGCTTCGACGCGCTGGCCCTCGACCTGGGCAACCACGTGGTGAACGTGCAGGTCGCGGACCTGGCGGGGAACGGTCTTAACCGGAACGTCATCTTCGTGGTCGAGGACCCGCGGCGGGTGATAATCAATCCGGTATACGTGGAATGGGCCCCGGGCGACGGGGACGTGACCTTCGTGGCCGACGGCGGCACCGGCGCGTACCGGTGGGCGGCGACTGGCGGGGCGCTCGATTCCTTCACCGGGACCGAGGTTGTCTTCACGCCGGGCCCCGAGGCGGGGGCCTACGTGGTGGCGGTTTCTGACGCCAAGCTGGTGAGCGCGCAGGCGACGATAATTATTTCTGGCGAGGTCGAGGTGGCCCCGGCGGTGGTCCGCCTGAGCGCGGGCTCGGCGGCGACCTTCACCGCCTCGGGCGGTAGCGGCGACTTCAGTTGGACGGTCAACGGCGGCTCTTGCGTATTGTCGGGCGACCGTGATGAAACGTGTTCGTATACGGCCTTCGAGTCGAGCGGGCAGTACTCGGTGAAGGCGCAGGCGGGCTCGGGCGAGAGCTTCACCAGCCGCGTGATCGTCACCGATCCGGTGGGCCGGGCCATCGTGGTGGTGGGCGGCGGCCTGGTGGACTCGAACCGTCAGGTCGAGGCTCTGAACTCCCTTGGCCACCTCGCCTACGAGACCCTTTTGGCTCGCGGCTTCGAGCCGGACCAGATCATGTACCTCAATCCCGACGCGACCCAGGCCTACGACGGCGACGGCGACGGCTACGCCGACGACGTGGACGGCGCTCCCACCCCGGCCGCTCTGCAGGCGGCCATCCTGGATTGGGCCACCGCCGACCTGGGGGTGGACAACCCGGGCGTGGGTCCGGGCGTGCCTTTAATAATTTATATGGTCGATCACGGGGGCGACGACTCGTTCCTCATCAACTTCACGGCCGCGGGCGCTGGCCAGGAGGTGACCCCCACCCAGCTCGACTCGTGGATCGACGCGGTGCAGGGGGGCGACACCTCGAACCCGAACGGGGTAGACGTGGTGGTGATTTACGACGCCTGCCGGTCGGGCAGCTTCCTGGACGAGGTGGGCGGCGGCGGTTCCGACCGTATCGTGATCACCAGCTCGGCGTCCTCGGAGAGCGCATACTTTGGCGTATCGGGCACGATCAGCTTCAGCCAGTTTTTCTGGCAGCGGGTCCGGACGGGCGCCACTCTCAAGTCGGCCTTCAACGACGCGGCGGCGGCGCTGGCCACCTGGGCCACGCAGACGCCGTGGCTGGACGACAACGGGAGCGGGACTTACGCGGCCACCGGCGACGGCAAGGACGGCGACGCGGCGGACCTTTTCGTGGTGGGCGCGGACTTCGTTACCGGCGCGGTGCTTCCCGAGCTGACACCTCGCGGCGACGCGCTGCTCGAGGGCGACAGCCTGGATATTTACTCGGGCATACTTTACGCCAGCTCGAGCGAGATATCGGCCATGTTCGCCATTTTGACGCCGCCTGGCTTCTCACCTCCCCAGTCGGAGGGCAACTTCGACACGCCCTGGCTGGAGGACGAGGAGGGCAATCCCCTGCCTCGCGTTTACCTCGAGTACTCGAGCGCGACGGACGACTGGCGGCGTCGGCTGGACTCGGCCGAGCTGGCCGAGCTGTTCACGGTCAACGGCCGATATACTGCCACGTTATACGCGATCGATCTCGAGGGCCGGGTGACGGCGGCGGCGGAGTTCTCGATCACGGTGTTCGGCCCGGACCCTTACGAGGACGACGACTGGTGGAGCTCCGGCTCGAGCGTCGAGGTTAACTCGAGCTCGGCGCAGGCCCACAACTTCCACGACTCGGGCGACCGTGACTGGGTGAAGTTCTCCGTGGCCTTTGGGGACACGGGATATTACTCTGTGTATACGGAGAACCTGGCGGACCGCTGCGACACGGTGATCGAGCTTTACGGCTACTCGGTGGCCGGCTCGACGGTGGTCCCCATCGCGTTCGACGACGACTCGGGCCAGGACGGCGGCGGCTCGAGCCGTATTTTCATGTACCTGTCCGAGGGTCTTTATTACGCTGAAGTATATCAATACGGCGACACCATCGGGGGCCAGGACACGGAGTACGACCTCCGGGTGGACCACGACGAGGGCGACTACGGCTCGGTCGAGGGCTACGTGACGGACTCGGTGACGGGCTTCGGGGTGCAGGGCGCGAACGTGATCGTGATCCTTGGCGGTCCTCCCCGCGTGGCCACCACCGGGGCGGGCGGCTATTACAAGCTCTCGAGCCTCCTGGCCGGCTCTGGATATCCCATGCAGGTGCAGGCGGCGAACTTCACCACCTGGTCGGGGACGGTGAACGTTGGCGTGAACCAGACCACCAGGAAGGACGTGGTGCTGGCGGCGAAGACCGGCACCTCGGGCGTGCTGATGGGCCACGTTTACGGTCACGGCGGCGCGCCGCTGGTGGGGGTCGGGCTCGAGGTCTCGGGCAAGTCCGTGGTGAGCGAGGCGGGCGGCCTTTACTCGATCCGTCTTGCTCCCGGAGCGGCCTACGTTTATTCGAGCTGGCCGGGCTACGAGCCGTACCTCGAGGAGGGGCTAATGGTTGTGGCCGGCGATACCACGGTGCATGAGGTGTCGCTCGAGCCGGTGGACACCGACGGCGACGGCCTTCCGGACTGGATCGAGACCTCGGGCTGCACTGACGAGTCCGAGGCGGACTCGGACGGCGACGGCTTATGCGACGGCGATACCGCGGTGTATGACGGCGCGACTCTCGTCTGCTCGGCGGGCGAGGACCTCGATCTTGACGGCGAGGTCGGGGCCTCGGAGACCGACCCTTGCGACGACGACTCGGACGGCGACCTCCTCGGCGACGGCGACGAGGCGCTGACTTACGGCACGGACCCGCTCGAGGTTGACACGGACTCGGACGGCCTCGGCGACCGCCTCGAGGCGGTGGTCGTAAGCTGCCTCGATCCGACTGACGACGACACGGACGACGACGGCCTTCTGGACGGAACGTCGAGCGGCGAGGACAAGGACGGCGACGGGGTTGTTGACGCGACGGAGACGAGCCCTTGCCTTTTCGATACGGACACGGATACGCTGGGCGACGGCGCGGAGGTGACGGTATACGGCACGGACCCGCTCGAGGTTGACACGGACTCGGACGGCCTGAGCGACGGGCTCGAGGTACCCTGGTGCACGTCGCCCACGGACGAGGACAGCGACGGTGACGGGCTTCTGGACGGCACGCCGAGCGGGGAGGACAAGGACGGCGACGGCGTGGTGGACGCGACCGAGACCAACCCCTGCGCCTTTGACAGCGACTCGGACGGCATCGGCGACGGGCTCGAGCTTGGGACTTACGGCACCAACCCGCTTAGGCAGGATACTGATTCGGATGGGATCGGCGACTACGTCGAGGCGGTCTCGAGCGCCTGTCTCGACGCTACGGAGGCGGACACCGACGGCGACGGCCTTCTCGACGGGACCATATTCGGTGAGGACAAGGACGGCGACGGCGTGGTGGACCCGGGCGAGACCAACCCCTGCCTCGAGGACAGCGACGAGGACGGGCTCGGTGACGACGAGGAGCCGGGGCTGGGCCTGGATCCCCTCGAGTGGGACACGGACGGCGACGCTCTTCCCGACGGCTACGAGGTGGCGAACTCGAGCGGCCATGCCTTGAACCTCGATCCGCTCGACCCGGGCGACGGCTGCGCGTCTGACTTTGACGGCGACGGCAACGCCAACTGCCACGAGTATTACAACGGCACGGACATTTGGTCGGAGAACGTGACGGGCGGCTCGGCCTGCTTCAGCTGGGCGGACTCGGGGAGCACGGTCAGCGCCGACGGCCTGGTTTCGCCTCTGGACCTCGGCGCCTTGAACGCCCGCGCGTCGCTGAAGGACGCGTCCTACACGGGCGTGCTCCCACCCAACGGCGACTCGCAGGAACTCGATATGGACGAGATTATCTCGGCGCTCGACCTGGCGGTCCTGCGCCAGATGGTTGCCAACCTCTCCACCTCCGGCAACCCCAGCCGTCCGGTCGCCCTCGAGGTTTACGGCGACACGGCGGTCACGGCCGAGGTGGGAAGCACGGTGCGGATCGAGCTGGGCGCCCTCAACCAGGGCGGCAAGCACACATCGAGCCTGGGGATCATCTTCACCATCGACCCCTCCTCGACCGCCTCGGCCACCCTCCTCGGCGGCGACGGCGCGGCCTCGAGCGGCCGCTACGACGTGACCGGCCCCATCGCCACCGGCGGCCGCTCCGCCATCGTCCTCCTCCCCACCGCCCCCGGCTCCCTCCTCCTCAACGCCCACCTCCCCCCATGCGGCGTTGACGGAAAAGGCCGCTACTGCGAAGAGCTGATCAAACAGCCCCTGGTGACGGTGACGGTGGAGTAGAGGAGAATTATTTTTGCCCCAGCCGATCCAATGGAATTCGGCTGGGGCTAAATTTTAATTATTGTACTTGGACGCTCGCTTTCTCAAGTATCGCTCTTGCTTCTTTTACCATCCTGTCGATAAGAATTTTTACCGGTACCAAGTCATGAACCAGTCCTATGGACTGTCCCACGTTAATTGATCCAGCGTTGACGTCGCCGTGTTTCCAAATCTTTGGTGACAGGCTGCCGGCCAACAGCGGAAAGATATCCTTCGTGTTTCCATTTCCATTTTCTATCTCGATAATTTTTTTAATGGTCTCGTTTTTAATCGCTCTTCCTTGGAGACCGATGGAATTTCCGTAAAGGACGGTTTCATACTCTTGGCGTCGAATGATCTCTTCTTGAATATTGGGATGGACTTCGCATTCATCGGTGCAGATAAACCTGGTAGCCATCATGACCCCATCCGCTCCCAGGCATAAAGCCGAGGCCAGCCCTCTTCCGTCGGCTATGCCGCCGGTAGTGACGATAGGTATGGAAACCGATTCGGCGATCCTTGGCGTCAGGATCGAGGTGGCCACGTTGTCGTTCAATGGATGTCCTCCCTCCTCGACTCCGGCCGCCAGCACCGCGTCGTAGCCTACTTTTTCGCAGTGCAGAGCGTGTCTTACGGATCCCAGTTTATGTATCATCTTCACGCCTGCGATTTTTAGTTTATCGATATAGGTCCCCTTCAAGAACCGGTCGAGAGGACTTCCCGCTATCTCGACGGCGGCTACTTTTTCCTCGATGCAGACGTCGAAGATTTCCATGTATCTTTTTTCGCTGATCCTGAAATGTGGGAGCATGGTAACGTTCATCCAGAAGGGCTTATCGGTCATTGACCTTACTTCCTTTATGGCCTCGCGGATTTTGTCCTTGTTGGCGTAATTGGCCGCCGTAAGGTTCCCAAGTCCTCCGGCCTCGGATATGGCGGCGCAAAGCCTGGGCTTTGCCAGGACCATCATTCCTCCGCAAAGTATGGGATACTCGATTCCGAGCATTTTTGTGATTCTCGTTTGCATGTGTTCGGTCTCCTTTCGGTGGATATTTTTTCCGAATCTTTCAATACGATCATATCAAAGTGGCGGCCTTGTTCCAAGGTATCATAACAATCGTTATCTGCCACTTGCACGCGGACGATGGACATGGTAGCTTTCGATAAACAATTTCGCGCCCGTCGGCGACGTTCTTCGCTTCGCGGCGCCTCAAATCCAGGAGGACCGAAAATGACCGAGACCAATCCCATGATCAACGCTTTCAAGAACGGCATCGCCTTTTCGAAGCGGGCCGGCATCGACTCGACCCGCATGGACAAGGAAAGCATAGACCTTGTAATGCCTCTCCAGCCCAACGTCAATCACATCGGCACCATGTACGCCGGGGCCCTTTTCACTCTTGGCGAGATGATGGGCGGTGCGGTGGCTCTGGTATATTTCATGGAGCATCGCCTGATTCCCATCGTCAAGTCGCTTAACATCAAGTTCCTCAAGCCGGCCAAGTCCGACGTTACGACGAGCTACTCGATGACCGAGGATGAGGTCAAGCGCATCATCGAGGAGTGCAAGGAGAAGGGCAAAGCTGAGTACGCCATCACCCTCGAGCTTAAGGACAAGGACGGAGTCGTGGTTTCGGTAACGGAGGGTCTTTACCAGGTTCGTGGATCGTGGGCGAAGAAATAATCGATTTCTCGAGGCGATTAGTAATGATGGGGCCGAGGGATATACGCGGCGCCTCGGACCCCTGATTGGCGAAGGGCCTTAGTTATGCCTATACCTGGCAACCTTCTGACCACGGCCATGGCGGTAATGCCCCACCGGGACGTCGAGCGCGCCCTCGAGGTGGCCCTCTCTTTGGACGTTCCCTTCTGGCCCCAGCTTCCCCGCTACGACTATTATGAGGATATGTACGTTCAGGCCTCGGAGCATTTTCCAGGAATCGTGCTTGACGTTCCAAATCGGAGCCTTTCCTTTGACCTCGATAAATTTTTCTCTGAATATGAGGAAGCGCTGTCTCGCTACGACGACCCGGAGTACTTTGACGTCAGCGAGACCTACTCCGTCGTTTACCATCGTTTCCTTTCACTCGACCTTTCGGGCCGACCCGCTATAAGGGGGCAGTTGGAGGGGCCAATCAGCTTCGGCTTTAACGTGCGGGACCAGGATGACCGGCCCATATTATTCAATGACGTCGTACGTCCGGTCCTGTTCGAGATCATGGCCAAGCGGATCAACGTCCAGCTTGACAAGCTGAAGAAGATGAACGAGAACGCGTTCATGTACGTGGACGAGCCCGGCCTTCAGTTTTTATGGAGCGCCATGTCCGGCTATAACGACTCTCGAGCGAGGGAAGACCTCGAGTCGTTTTTCGCGAGCGTCGACCGCCCCCGCGGCGTTCATCTTTGCGGCAACCCGGACTGGGACTTCCTTCTGGGCCTAGACCTGGATATCCTCTCTCTTGACGTCTACTCGAACGGCGAGGTTTTTTCCACCTACTCGAAATCGATAAAAAGATTTCTCGACCGCGGCGGGGTCCTGAGCTGGGGCATCACGCCCACGAACTTCGATCCTTTCCAGGCCGAGACCACCGCTTCCCTCGAGGGGCGGCTGAAGTCGATATGGGACCGCTTGTCCAGGAGCGGGGTTGACCTCGAGTTCATGCTTTCCCGTAGCCTCATTTCTCCCGCCACCTGCTGCCTCGTCAACCCGGACGGTGAAAGGACGGTCGAGTCGGCCTTTCAGGCGGTCAAGGAACTTTCGCAGAGGCTTCGGGAATCCTTCGGCCTGGGTTAAGGCCTTCTTCTTACATCACGGCCATTGGTCTGGTATACTTCATTCAAGAAACTTATCGACTTGGAGGATCAATGGAAGACGTTATCAAGGGCGCGTTTATCCAGCGCGACAAGGAGACATACGCGCTGGTACCCAGGATGCCGATGGGCCTTATCACGCCGGAGATTCTGGAGAACATGGCGCGGGTGGTGAAGAAGCATAACATACCGATAGTCAAAATCACCTCGGGACAGCGGATAGCGCTGGTGGGAATCAAGCCCGAGGACGTCGAGCGGGTGTGGACGGACCTTGGAGTCGCGGTTGGCCAGGCGGTTGAGCTTTGCGTGCATTACGTTCAGGCCTGTCCGGGCACGGCGGTTTGCAGGTTCGGGGTGCAGGACTCCCTGGGGCTTGGCGGAAGAATCGAGTCGGCCTTCGTTGGCCGCGAACTTCCGGGCAAGGCCAAGTTCGGTATCTCCGGCTGCGTTCGGAACTGCGCGGAGGGCTACGTCCGTGACTTCGGGGCCTTCGGCAAGAAGGGCGGCTGGACGGTAATATTCGGCGGCAACTCGGGCGGCAGACCCCGGATAGGCGACGTGATCGGCGAGGACCTTTCTGATGACGAGGTCTTGTCCCTGGCCGAGAGGTGCTTCGATTATTACGCGAAGAACGCGAAGCCCAAGGAGCGGACCGCCCGTTTCATCGAGAGGATAGGCGTCGAGGAATTCAAGAAGAACGTCCTGTAAAGTCGCCTGGCTCGGCCTCGTCCCGGCCGCTTACGGGAGCAATCGGCGGTGACTTCATCGCTTATCTTTACTCCCTGGCTCCTTGTTTATTCATCCGTTTTGTAGAACAGGGCCTTAACGTCCTCCATGATAAAGTAAAGCGCGGGCACGAGGATGAGGGTTATCAGGGTGGCGAAGAGGAGCCCGTAGCCGAGGGACAGGGCCATGGGAATGAGAAAGCGGGCCTGTCTCGAGGTCTCGAATATCATGGGGGCGAGTCCTCCGAAGGTGGTCAGGGTCGTGAGCATAATGGGCCGGAAGCGCTTGACGCCGGCGTCGAGCAGGGCCTCCTTGACTTTCATGTTCTCGCCTCGCCGTCGGTTGGTAAAGTCGACGAACACGAGCGAGTTGTTGACCACCACGCCGGAGAGGGCGACTATTCCTATTACTCCCATCATGCTGAGGCTGTAGCCCATGATGAGGTGTCCGATCACGGCCCCCACGATCCCGAAGGGTATGCTTATCATGACTATCATGGGCTGGGCGTAGCTTTTAAAGGGCACGGCCAGGAGGGCGAAGATGGCGACGAGCACGACGGGAATGGTGCGCCACAGGCTGGTGACGCTTTTCCTTTGCTCCTCCTGCCTTCCCTGATAGGAGTAGGTCATGCCCGGGTACTTGCGGGCCAGTTTGGGCAGCACGTCGGCGTCGAGGGTCTCGATAACTCTTCCGGCCTCGGATTGGGGCTTCACGTCGGCGGTGACGGTCATGGTTCGCCGTCCGTTTCTTCTCGCGATCGTTGTATAGGCCCTTCCCCTTTCGACCTGGACGGCCTCGCGCAGGGGAATTTCTCCTCCCGCCGGGGTCCTTAGTATAAGGTCCTCCAGGTCTCCCACGCTTTTTCTTTCGGCCTCGGGAAAGCGGAGCCTGACCGTCAACTCGCTCCTTCCCCTTTGCTGCCGGATGACCTGTATCCCCTCGTAGGCGGCCCTTACCTGCCGGGCCACCTCCCTGGCGGTCAGTCCCAGGCTCCTTCCCTCCGGCTTGATTTTAAAGCTAAGCTGTTCCTTTCCATACTGGAAGCCGTCGTCCACGTCCTCGACCTTGGGGAACTTCTCGAGCTCGGCCGCCAAGTCCACGGCCGCTTCCTCCAGGGTTTTCACGTTGGAATGGGACAGCTCGATGGTAAGGGCCGAGCCTCCACCCGGCCCGCCCCGGTCCGACTGGAACTTCACGAACTCGGCTTCCTTAATTCCGCCGATGACCTTTCGCCAGCGCTCGACGAACTCCTGGGTCCCCATGATCTTGTTTCTAATCTCGGGGTCCGCCAGGTAGACCCTGCATTCCAGGTCGTGGGTCCCAGAGGCGCCGATAAAGGCGAAGACCCCCTCGATAAGCTCTGGATGCCCGGCCTCCTCGGCGACCTTGGCCGCGGCGGACGACATGCGGTTGGCGAGAGCGGCGGTTTTTTCAATGGGCGATCCGTAAGGCAGGGCTGCCGAGGCGTAGGCGTAGTCGCTCTCGACGCGTGGAAACATCTCGAAGCCCATTCTTCCTCCGGCGATGTATCCGATGGTGACGGCGAGGATCGAGGTCGAGGCGGCCACCACGACGTAGCGGTGATCCAGGCAAAGGGACAAAAAGGGCGCGTATCTTTTTCTTACCCACTCGCTGAACCAGTCGCTGAATCTACTTTGCATTGCATGGAAGCGAGAGCCCGCGCCTCCTCCGGGCTTTCCCCTGTAATGGCCGAGGTGAGCGGGCAACACGAAAAGAGACTCGACCCATGAAATCATGAAGACGGACACGACTACCACGGGCAGCATTCCCATAACTCTGCCCATCATTCCGGAGAGGGCGTAAATGGGGGCGAAGGCCACCACGTTGGTGAGGATGCTGAAGGACACGGGCATGGCCATTTGCCTGACGCCGATAATAGAGGCCTCGAGTATGGGCTTTCCCGCCTCCATGTGTCGATAGACGTTCTCGCCCACCACGATGGCGTCGTCGACCACTATTCCCAGCGCCAGAATATAGGCGAACATGGTTATCATGTTTATGGAGAGCCCGGTAATCGGCATAAGGAGCAGGGAGCCCAGGAAAGACACGGGTATGCCCATCATGACCCAGAAAGCCAGCCGCAACTCGAGGAAGGCGCCCAGCAGAAGCAGGACCAGGATGAGTCCCATGGCCCCGTTTTGCAGGAGGAGTTCGGCCCTTTGCCGGTAGATATCGGCCCTGTTATGCCTGATCGACAGCTCGATCCCCTCGGGAAGGATGGACCTTATTTCCGGCAGCTTCGACTTGACGGCCTCCTCGATCTCCACCGGGGTCTGCTCGCCCACCCTAAAGACCTCGATCATAACCGCGGGCTTCCCGTTGAAGGTGGCGAAATGCTCGGCCTCCTCGAGCCCGTCGCTTACCTCGGCCAGGTCCTCCACCAGGACCTCGGACCCGTCGGCGCCGGTGATAAGGGGAACGCGGGCGAACTCGCGGCCGTAGTCCCGCCGCTCGGTCACTCGCACCAGCACCTCGCCGCTGTCGGTCTTGATCCCGCCTCCAGGCAGCTCGACGGCGGCGTTCTTAATCTCTTGCGCGATCCGCTCGAGGGTCAGTCCATAGGCTCGGAGCTTGGCCTGGGGGACCTCGATGGACACCTCGGGATTTCGCGTGCCCTCGATATCAACCTGCGAAATCCTCTCGTCCTCGAGGAATCGGTCCCTTACTCTCTCGGCCAGGATTTTCAGCGCCCAGTCCTCGGCGTCCCCGTAAAGGGCCAACTCGATCACCTCGCGCCGCCTGACCGTGAGAGACACCTCCGGTTCCTCGGACTCCTCCGGGAAGGTGACTATCCTGTCGACCTCGCTTTTAACGTCCTGGTAAACCTGGATGGCGTCTACCCCATCGAGCAGGTCGGCCGTGATCACGGCGCCGCCCTCCCTCGATCTCGAGGTTAAAACGTCAATGCCGGGCTGGCCCTGAAGGGACTCCTCGATGGCCAGGACGATACCCTGCTCGACCTCCTCGGGGCTGGCCCCGGGATAGGCGACCACCACCTGCACCTGGTTCTGTTGGACGTCGGGGAACACCTCTTGAGTGATGCTCCGGAAGGTCAGAATCCCCCCCACCAGGAAAAAAAGCATAAGAAGGTTGGCGGCGACGGAGTTCCGCGCCATCCAGGCGAGAGGACCGCGGCCGGCCCCCGGCAAACTCTCGTTCACGACGAGCGCTCCCGGTCAAGAAAGATGAAGAACGTCATGGCGGGTTATTCTTCCTCCGCCGTCAAGGTCATGCCCTCGACCGGCGCCCCAAGGAAGGATATTACCAGCCTTGCGCCCTCCTCGAACTCGTTGGCCACGAAGACCTCCTCGGCCGTGCTCCATATGACCTTGGCCTGGACTACCAGAAGACGGCTATCGCGGTCCAGGAGCCAAAGCCTTGCACCGTCACGAAGAAAAGAGCGGGAAACCCGGATTACGTTATCCTCCGTCTTGCCCAGCAGCGTGACGCGGACAAAATCGCCGAGAAGCATTGGCCGTCCCGCGCCTTCCCCGGACGAGATTCCCAGGGGGTCTTGGACCTCGACGACTACTCGGGCCATCCTTCCGGCCGGGTCCAACTCGGGCTCGAGCTTAATGAGCCTTCCCTCAATTTTATCGCCGGATGAGATTTCGATCTCGGCTTTCGAGCCGTTTGGATTCTTTTCCGATGGGAAGGAAAGCCATTTGAGTTGGTCCACTCGAACGGAGGCCCTTACCAGGAAAGCGTCCGTCGAGATCAGCCGGGCCAGGGTGACGCCGGGAGCGGCCCGATCGCCCACGTCCACGTCGGCCTCGGCCACCACGGCGTTGAAGGGCGCTCGGACGCTCGAGCGCTCGAGGTCCAGTTCGGCCTCGGAAACGGCGGCGCGGGCGGACTCGACGGCGGCGCGGGCGGACTCGAGCTGCGGCTTTCTAAGCCCCAGGTCCGGGTCGACGTCCGCTCCATCCTCATCCGGGTGGAATATCCGCCACTCGGCGGCGGCCACGGTTTGTTTTCCCCTCTCGAGCTTCAGGGCGCTTTGGGCCTCCTGGAGGCCGGTCCTGCTCCTGGTAAGGGCCAGCCTGAACTCCCTGTCGTCGAGTTTGACCAGGACTTCGCCCTCCTTAACCAGGCCGCCCTCGATCATCTCGGCGTGGACCCACTTGACGCGGCCGCTGACCTCGGATTGGAGTTCGGCCTCATCGGCCGCGTCCACGGTCCCCATCGCCTCGATCCTGACCTGCACGCTCTCGGGCCTTAGCTCCGCCACGTCGACAATTGGGGTGACCTTGGCGCGCTCGCGCGGCTTGGCCGTCGGCCGGGTCGAGGCGAACCAGACCGCCAGACTAAGTCCAACGGCCAGGAATATGGCCGAGGTCATCAGCGAGGGCAGTCGTCTTCTCCACTTGCCCTCTTCTTTTCGCGAGTTCGACTCGTTATTCATTTCATTTACCATCCAGAGCCAAAGGGCTTAGCCGGCGACGGAAGTCTTTCCAGCCAAGCCTCGCCGATAGGTATTATAGCAGACAATGCCGACGCAAAAAGACCGGGATGGAAAATATCGCCGCCTTGGGTCAAAATAAATTCCGCGCGGGGTTGTCCCGAATATCCGCCGTTTGTCGAGAGGTTCGGCGCGTTTTATAATCCGTTCATGGCCCTTAACGTATTGACTATCGCGGCCTCGGACCCCTCGGGCGGGGCGGGGATCGAGGCGGACGTGAAAGTCGCCTGCGCCTTTCGCGTCAACGCCCTCACGGCCATCACCGCGCTTACGGCGCAGGATACCTCGGGAGTGAAGGGCGTGGTCCCGACCGACCCCGGACACTTTAATCGAACGCTGGGGCTTTTGGCCGATGACCAACCCATCGCGGCGATCAAGATCGGCGCCATGGCCACGAGTCGAAACCTCGAGTCCATCCGGGACTTCCTTCTTGGCCTCGATCCCAGGCCGCCGGCGGTGCTCGATCCGGTCTTCAAGTCCACGGGAGGATTCATTCTTTGTCCTCCCAACGCCGCCGAGATGGTGGTCCGTGAACTCCTGCTTCTCGTTGCACTGATAACTCCCAACGCCGTCGAGGCCGCGGCGCTCACCGGGATAGAGGTTAAAAACCGGGACGACGCCGAGAGGGCCGCGCGAAAACTTGTCGATTCAGGCGCCAGGGCCGCGCTGGTCAAGGGCGGGCATCTGGAGGGAAGGATCGTGGACGTCCTTTGTTGGGGCGACAAGACTAGAACTTGGGAAGGCGAGCGGGCGCCGGGAGAATATCACGGCACGGGCTGCGCTCTTTCCATGGCCATAGCCTGCGGGTTGGCCCGGGGCATGGAAATACCGGAGGCCGTGGGCGAGGCCAGAGGGTTCCTCCTCGGCTGCATGAAAAGAGCAAGCCGGGGAAAAGGCGAGGCCTATATCCTGGACTTTCTTCCCTGAAGTCCATTTTTGGCGTAGATTCGGAACCTGACCAGGCTGGTCCTTGTTACGCCGTCGTCCAAAGATTTCTCGGTTACGCTCCATCCGTCCAGTTCGGCCGCCAGGAAATACCCTCTCGCGAGTTTCTCAACTGGTTCGCCCTCCGGATTGAGAGCGGCGCGGTCGAAGGCCGAGTGCCCAATTATGGTCCCGTCCTTGAACTCGTGGGCCATGACCACCAGGTAGTTCGGTTTCGAGTCGAGGACGTAATCCAGGTCGGCGTCCATTCCCGCCGCGCCGGGACGGGAGGCAAGGTAGCGGTCCACCAGTCCGTTGACGTCGAGTATCCGGTCGACGTCGGTCACGAACCCGATGTAGCCTATGTCGCCGCAGGCGATAAGGTCGGAGCGCTCCGCGTGAAGCAGGAGCCAGGAGGCCGCCGGCCCATACCACTTGGCCTGCGACCCGTGCCAGGCGCCGGATTCCAGGTCCTTTAGCTCCAGCTTTTTGAGGGGAGTCCATTCACCGGTAAGGACCGTCATCAGGGTCGCCAAAACCAGGACGGGAAGCCTGAACCGGGAAAGGAAAGGAGAGTATTTTTCAGACCCGGCTTCTTCCCCCTCGCTCGCTTTATAAGGCATAACGGCGATAAAGCCGGTCCCGATCACGACGGGGAGGACGTGCATAATAAAGCGGTAGTCCGGCATGAAGTCCCCACCGGCGTAGACTATAAAGCCCGCGTAAAGAACGAGCAGAAAAAAGGGGGCCTTGGTCCATGTCCATTTATCCGGGTTTTTCTTGTCCAAGGCCGCGAGAACGGCCCCAAGCATGAGGGTCGCGAAAGCAGGCCAATATCGAATCGCGGCGTGGATCGAATATTTCAATCCCACCAACGCCCCAGGAAGACCCAGTCCCGTTTTGGCGTAAAAGGTATTGGGCACGAGCGAGTGAAAGTGGAGAAGTCGAAAGACCGTATAGGCCGCGAAGGGCGCGGCGAAAAAAATGCCCGCCCAGAAAACGATCGCTTTTTTATCGCCTTTCGAGGAGGTCGCGTGCGCGATGAAAACGGCCGCGGGCGCGAGCAGACCGTCGGGCCGCGCAAGACAGGCGATAAAGGACAATAGATACGGCCAGGGACCGGGCCGGCGAGGATTGCAGGAGGCGACGGCGGCCATGGCTAAAGCCGCGAACATGGCGGTTTCAAGTCCCCGCGTGGACCACGCCGCAAAGTAGACACAAACGCCAAGGCAAAAGGCGGCAAGGGCGCCGGCGATTCTCGAGCCGGTCCTTGCCCTCACCCATACGCCCAGGATCAATATGGAAGCCAGCGACGATACGCCGCCCATCACGGCCGCCGTGACTCGAGGATGAACGTTCCTTTTAAAGCCCTCGGCCATGCCCATGACCCAGAGGAAGTTCGAGTAGCCCTCGACGGGGTCGGCCCCCGCCGGGGCCCTGTTGTATCTGAGGCCCTGTCCCGCGGCCAGGTTGCTCGCGTATCGGGCCGAAATCATGGCGTCGTCGCAAAGGTCCCGGGCAAAGGAAAACAAAAGCCCGGCGTGTATTACGCAAGGGCCCGCCAGGGCGGCCAGGAATATAATTTCCATCGCCCATTTCCAGGCCCGTCCTCTTAAATTTTTCTTTTTACTCACGCCGCCTTATCCTTCATATGCCGGATACCCGGCTTAAGAAAGATATCAACCATGCCCGGCGGCGTCAATCGGGGGTTTTTGCCTCGCCAAAAATATTAGAAGAAATTAATTTTTACCATTGAACCTTTCCCTCCTCCGTGCTATCTCTTAATCTGACGATTCCGTTAAACCATATAAAACGCATCTTGAGAAGGAACGACGCAATGAAACGATTATTGACTTTTCTTGGCCTTTCAATTTTCCTTTTTTCTTCTTGTCCAGCCTTTTCCGAGGAAGGGCGCTTCGAGAAGTTCTCTTTCAACGTCAAGGGCAGGATAGACGACGTTATCACCGACGACCTTGACGGCGACGGCTTAAAGGACCTGACCGTGATCCATATTGACCGCAACTCCGACCCGCCCGCGAGGTACGTCACGATTTACCTCCAGGACAAGGAAAAAGGCTTCCCTTCCTCGGGGATAAGGTGGGACGTACCCGACCAGGTCTCGGCTATAGACGCGGGCGACGTTTCGGCCGACGAGGGCAAGGAACTGGTTTTCATCACCGAGAAGGGCGTTTCCTATTCGCACGTGGAGGGGGGCAAGATCACCTCGCTCCAGGAGATGTTCGAGGTCCAGTCGGTGGTGGCCATCACCTTCGAAGGCGGCCTTCCCTACTATAATTTCGTCAAGGACTACACGGGCGACGGCAAGGACGACGTCCTGGTGGTGGGCTTTTACGAGGCCGTGCTGGCCAAGCAGGGCGCCGACTATTCTTTCTCGAGCCATAATTTCCGACTTCGGCCGGGCATTAACATAGAAGCCTGGGATAACGATATAATAGCGGCCGAGAGCGAGCATCCCATGCTTCGCGTGAGCTATTTCGTTCCCCGCGTTTATTCACTGGACGCCAACTCGGACGGGCTGGTGGACCTTATCGCCAATTACAACAACGAGATATACGTGTATTACCAGGAGCCCGACGGGTTCACCTATAACCCGGCCAAACACTATCGCGTCCGGCTTTTCAAGGACTCCTCAAAGGACAGGAGCAGGGGTAGGAACCAGCCTCAAATCGACTTCCACGACTTTGACAATGACGGCAAATTCGACGTGGTTGCCCATAAGGTAATGGGGGACATCGGCAACCTGGAGTCCCGCACGGTCCTTTTTTACGGCAAGTCGGGAGGACTCGAGCATAATAAGCCGGACCTCGAGTTCAAGCCCGGCAAGATGGTCCTTACCTACCACGTGGCCGACATGAACAAGGACGGAAGGGAGGACCTGATCTTACCCACCATGGACCTTAACCTTCTCACGGTGGCCAAGGTGTTCGTGACCAGCGAGATCAACTTCGAGTACACCTTCTATCTGGCCAGGGAGGACGGGACCTTCAACTCCAAGCCGGACCGAACGGCCAAGGCCAACATCAAGTTCGCCATTACCAAGTTCAAGTTCGAGCACGGATTTCCCAACATCTTCGGGGACTACAACGGGGACGGCTACCCCGACCTGGTGGCGGGGGAGGAGCCCAACAAGCTCGTCATCACGCTTAAGGACGGGGAAGGACAGCCGCTGGGCATGAAAGAGGCGATCGACGTACCCGTGGCGCTCATCACCCGTCCGGTGGACATGAACCAGGACGGTTACACGGACCTGGTGTTCTTCTACCAGGAGACGCTCGATTATCCGGGCGTGCTCCACGTCTTCATGAACAAAGGCAACTGGACCGCGGAATAATTCCAATCTAACTCGAGCCCATGAGGCCTCTTTTGTTTACCCTCCTATGATGGGCAAGGCGCTTTTTTTGCCTTCAAGGCGCGCTCTTATTAAAATCAGTCCATAAGGACAACCGCATATGACCGACCGCGCCGATCTAAAAAACTTTTTCGAGCCCAGGGGAGTGGTAATCGTGGGCGCTCCCAGAAAGCCGGGCTTCGGGCACAACGTGCCTCTTTCCCTCGCCAGGCAGGGATGGGGCGACCGGCTATGGCTCGTGAATCCCGCCGGTGGAGAGCTTCACGGGTTCACCCTGCATAAAAGCCTCGACTCGGTACCGCCCAAGGTGGATCTTGCCGTTACCATGGTCCCGGCAAGGATCACTCCGCGAACCATCGATGAAATCGGGAAGCGCGGCATAAGAAACGCGATCGTCGAGAGCGCCGGGTTCGCCGAAACGGGCGAGGAAGGGACGAGGCTCCAATCGGAACTGCTCGAGGCCGCCCGGGAGCACGGCGTAAGGATTATCGGCCCCAATTGCGTGGGCGTCATCAACTCGTCGAACCGCTTCTCGACGGTGGAAGTCGTCGAGGAGGCCCTTACCCCCGGCGGCCTGGGCATCATCGCCCAAAGCGGGGCCTTTGGCAACGTTCTCCTTGACGGCCTCCACGAGGAGGGCCTTTTCATATCCAAGGCCGTCACTCTGGGTAACAAGATCGACGTGAACGAGCTTGACGCGCTCGAGTACCTTCGCGAGGACAAGGAAACCAGGGCGATCATGATGTACCTGGAGGGCGCGAATGACGGGCTTGCCCTGGTCCAGACCCTGAGAGAGGTCACGAGGGAAAAGCCGGTCATGATTCTGAAAAGTGGACGCACCGAGACTGGCAGGGCGGCCACCTCCTCCCATACGGGGTCCATGTCCGGGGCCGACGAGCTTTACGACGCGGCCTTTTCCCAGGGCGGGGCCGTTCGGGCGGAAGGTCTTTCAGACCTGGTGAACATGGCCCGGGTTTTCGCCACCCAGCCGGCGCCCGCCGGAAAACGCCTGGCCGTGATCACCTCGAGCGGAAGCCTGGGAGCGCTCGCGGCCGACGCGGCGGTCAAGGCTGGACTCGAGCTGCCCCCCCTATCCGGGGCGACCCTCGAGAAAGTTAGGCGGATTGCCCCCGCCTGGATGAACTTCAAGAACCCCCTCGACGTGGGCCCATCCGGGACCTTCGCCCGGGCCATCGAGGCGCTGGCCGCCGACGATAACGTTGACATGCTGATAGCCGTGACCATAATTCCCTATTCCGTATTCAGGGAGGCAAGGCCACTGGGGCTGACCGGGGCCGCGTGGTTTGGACAAATCGAGAAGATAAGAAAAGCTTTCCCCCAAAAGCCCATGGCCCTGGTGGTGATGGGCGCGCGGGAGTTCGCGGCTCACATGCGATCCGTCGCGGGACCGGCGGTCCCCGTCTTCAGCGGCCCTGAGGAGGCGGCCCACGCGATGGCCTCCTTATGGAAGTTTTACTCCAGGCAAGGCTGAGAAGACGCTGATGGCCAGACGCATAGCAATACCGATCGCGCTTTTAGCGGGCCTACTTTTATGCGCGCCGCTTCTAGCGGGACTTATCGTGGATAATAGGAGAGTCGAGGCCAGGGGAGCCAAGCTCGTTAAGGTAAATCTTCACAAGCAAAGGGGAGTCCTGATCGTCTCGGGAGGCGCGGAGACCCTCATGGACGCGAGCTTCCGGTTCGACCGCGAGATATGGAGGCCCATCGTGGACTACGCCGTGGGAACCGACAAGGTGGGAAATCTGACGGTAAGACAGCCGACCTCCTTCGTCACCCCGCCCGGCGAGGGCCAAAACGAGTGGGACATAAGACTTTCTCCCGACTTGCCCATGGACCTTTTTATCGACTCGTCCAGCGGCGCCAACGTTCTCGACCTGGGAGGGATCGACCTGGCTCTATTCAGGCTCGAGGGCTCGAGCGGCAAAGTGGACCTCAGCCTGCCGGGCCGTTTTCCCTCCATGGGAAAGATAAGGGTCACGGCCTCAAGCGGCAACATCGATTTCGACGCGCCCGGCGATTATCCGAGTCTCGAGTCGATCAGGATCAGGTCCTCAAGCGGATCGATAAATTTCAGTCTCACCGGAAAAACGGGAAGCTATGTTGACCTGGTGACGGACTCGAGCAGCGGAGAGACCAGCCTCAACTTCACCGGGGAGTACGAAAAAGGGGCGAATTTCCTTATCGACGCCTCGAGTGGGCCGATCAAAATGGACCTGACGGGAAAATGGAAGGGAGACCTCACCGCCAGGATCGAGGCAAGCTCGAGCCCGGTAACCGTATACCTTCCCGTGGACGTGGGTCTTCGCGTACTGGCCAGCTCTTCCTCGGGCGAGGTCAAAGCCGACGGTTTCATCGCCAATGAAGACGAGTACGTCAACACCCAATACGGCAAATCGGACGTGAACTTGAAATTGAAGATCACGACCTCGAGCGGGCCGATCAAGTTATATCTGACCGAGTAAGGAACTCTTTCCTTTTACGAGACCTTTCCGTCCATGGGTTTCAGATGGTCTTTTCGACCTTCGGGGCCGTTTGGGCCTCTCTCATCTTTTTGATCTCCTCGAGTTGGGCCTTGGCCGAGGCCATGCGGGACTCCTTGCGGATTTCCTTGATCTTGTCCTGAAGCGACCTGTCCTGGGTTTCCTTGTTGGCCTCGATCTCGGCGGACAGCTTGTCTATGCGCTGCCTAACGTTCTCGAGGGCCCTCATGTCCGCCTCGGGGGACATGCGGTCAAGCTGGCGCATGATCGCTCGCCTGGCCTCGAGGGTCGCCAGCCGGGCCAGGGCCTGCTCCTTCTCCCTGCGCAATCTCTCGATCTCGCCCTGGAAGTCAACCAGGCTTCGCTTGGCCTCCTCCGCCTCGATCTTGGTGTGCTCGAGTTCGCCCTTCAATCGAGATATCTCAGCCTCGAGGTCGTCCTTTTTCTCGATCAGTATAAGGGCCACCTCGTCCTCGCCCTTGTCGACCGCCACCATGACCTGCTCTTGGAGGGAAGCCAGTTCCTTGTTCTTCTGCTCCAGCTCCGAGGCCAGCTTGTTGCGAAGATACACGATGCCGGCCACGGCCTTCTTTAGACTCTCGTACTGATTTAGCCTCTCTTGTATGGCCGACTCGTAAACCGCCTCGGGGTTGCTCTCCTCCTTGCGGCCGATCCAGCCGGACCAAAGGCCCCTCCAAAGATTCATTAACCTCGCAAAAAAACCCTCGTTTGCCATTCGAGTCACCTCCTCCAGGTTCATCCTGGAATATAGCCTCTTTATGCGCGACGGTCAACGGATAAACCGAGTTAATATTTGATTCGAAATCGAGGGAGAGAGCGCTTTTCCCGTATTGGGCCTACGTGCTATATTAAAACAATGGGATACAAATGCGGCATCGTGGGACTTCCCAACGTGGGCAAGTCCACCATTTTCAACGCCTTGACCGGGGCGGGAGCGCCGGCGGAGAACTATCCCTTTTGCACCACGTCTCCTCACGTGGGCGTGGCCGTTCCCCACGACGAGAGGCTCGAGGAACTCGCGAGGCTTCTCGGTCCCGAAAGGGTCGTGCCCTCGATCGTCGAGTTCGTCGACATAGCCGGCCTGGTCAAGGGGGCCTCCCGCGGGGAGGGCATGGGGAACGAGTTTCTCGACAACGTGAGAAACGTGGACGCCGTCGCCCACGTCGTGAGGTGCTTCGAGGATAAATCCATAAGCTTTCACGAGTCGGTAAGCGGGGTGGACCCGGTCCGCGACGCGGAGATAATCGAGTTCGAGCTTTTACAAAAGGACCTGGAGTGGACCGAGCGTAGAAAGGAAAAAGCCTCGAAGCTCCTTAGAACGGGCGATAAAAGCCTTAAAAAGGAAATAGAGCTTTACGAGCGCATGGAGGCGTGGCTTAATCGGGAAAAGCCCCTGTCCGCCATGGAGTACGCGGAGGAGGAGTTGTCCATCCTAAGGGAGATGGGCCCCCTTACCATGAAGCCCATGTTCTACGTGGCCAACCTGGGAGAGGAGGCCCTGAGCGGAGCTTCACAATATCTTGAGGCTCTCGAGGGCCACGCGGCAAAAAGGAACTCGATCGTCATTCCTTTTCACGCCAACCTCGAGGCTGAACTGGCCGAGTTGGAGGAAGGCGAGCGCGAGGCCTTTCGAGCGGAAATGGGACTTTCCCGCGACGGGGTCGCCGACCTGGCGGTGGCCGGCCAGGAATCCCTCGGGCTGGTGACCTTTTACACCAAGGTCGGTCCCGAGCTTAGAGCGTGGACCGTGCCCGCGGGAACGCCCGCGCCCAAGGCCGCCGGCGCGATTCACACCGACTTCGAGCGCGGCTTCATCAAGGCCGAGGTCGCCTCATTCGAGGATTTCTCCCGAGCCGGCTCTGAGGCCGAGGCCAGGAAAAAGGGGGCCCTGAGACAAGAGGGCAAGGACTACCTTATTCGAGACGGCGACGTGGTAAGGTTCAAGTTCAACGTATAAAGACGATCTTCTTGCATAAGTCCTTTTCTTGGCGGCATAGCCGCTTTGGAGCGCTCTCGCTTGAGACCGCTTTCGATGGCCTTGGCTTGACAAGGCCTAAAAATACAGCGGCTAGCCTCGCGTCAAGCCGCTCGGAAGAAAAGCGTCGTCGAGCCGCCGCACTCCAAAACGGGACTTTTACAAGAGGCTCAAGACGCAAATGGAACGAAAAAAGAAGCGTGATGAAAAACAAGCCGGATAAAAAGGAGCGCCGTTCATGATCCTTATCGCCGGGGCCGGCCTGGCCGGTCTTTCCGCCGCCTTTCACCTGGGGGACCGCGACTATCGCATTATCGACAAGAACGAGCGGGCCGGCGGACTGTGCCGCACCGAAAAGGTCGGCGGCCAGCTTTTCGACTACGGCGGCCACCTGCTACACCTTCGCGGAGACGACGCTCGCTCGCTGGTCATGGAGTTGATGGGGGATTCCCTGACTCTCCATGCAAGGAAATCGGCCATTTATTCGAGCGGGACCGTGACGCCCTACCCCTTCCAGGCCAACACCCACGGTCTTCCCCCCGAAGTCTCGCGCGATTGCCTGGTTGGTTTCGTCGAGGCCCTTTTAGCGGCGAGGGACGCCGAAAAGCCGGAGAACTTCAGGGACTGGATTCTATACTCCTTTGGCGAAGGCTTCGCCAGGCACTTCTTTTTCCCCTTTAACGAAAAATTCTTCAAAACGGACCTCAGGAACATTACAGACGAGTGGGTTTCATGGAGCATTCCCAGGCCGAGTCTCCTCGAGGTGGTAAACGGGGCGCTGGGCATACAGGATAAAAGCTTCGGCTATAACGCCGAGTTCTATTATCCCGACCATGGGATCGAGGAACTGCCCAAGGCCATCGCCAGGGAGCTTCGACATCCCATCCAGGCGCGGGCCAGGCTGGTCGAGGTCCGACCAAAGGACGGGATCGCCGTCCTCGACTCCGGCGAGGAGATAAAGTACGAGAAGCTCGTCTCGACCGTTCCCCTCGATGAACTGCTGGGCATGATAAAAGGGGCGTCCCCCATGGCGGGCGGGAGCCCGAGGGACCTGAAGTCCCTCTCCGTGTTCTGCGTCAACCTAGGGGTTTCCGGGCCTCCATTATCCGACCAGCACTGGATTTACATGCCCGGACCCGAGCAATCCTTTCACCGGATCGGCGTCTATTCCAACTTCATTCCCACCGAGCCCCTGATGAACACGCTTTACCTCGAGATCACCCTCCCCCGCGAGACGGCCGCCTCCATCAAGCCCGAGCTTCCCGCCCTTATGGACGAGGCGGTCGAGGCTTTGAAGGAAACGCCCTTTTGGGACGAGGATACGCATCGCGTGGAAATCCGGGACGCCATGCTCATCGAGCGCGGCTACGTGGTTTATGACGAGTATCGCAAGCGGGAACTGCCGGGGATTCTTTCCCGGCTGCGGGAAATGGATATCGAGCCGGCCGGCCGTTACGGCCTTTGGGAGTACTCGGCCATGGAGGACGCGATTCGAGAGGGAAGACTGGCGGCGCGGGCTTGCCAAAAACGGCGCGGATAATACCGCGTGGAGGTTTTAGTTTGATAGCGCGAGTTATACATATCATCACCAAGCTGGAGTTGGGAGGGGCCCAGCAGAACACTCTATACACGGTGGGAAACCTCGACCGCTCCCGCTACGGCGTGGCCCTGTGGTCGGGGGACGGGGGAATATTGAACGGCGACGCCGAGGCCCTCGAGAACGTCGATTTCCGTATCATCTCTGAAATGGTCCGCGAGATCAGCCCGGCCAACGACCTACGCTGTCTTTTTCGCCTGCGCCGCATGTTGGCGGAGGAGGTCGAGAAATCCGAGGTACCGGTCATCGTTCACACTCACAGCAGCAAGGCCGGCATTCTGGGCAGGCTCGCGGCCCGGACCGCCGGCGTCCCCATCATTATCCATACTTTTCACGGCTTCGGTTTCAACGACTTTCAGAGGCGTCCAATAAAATGGGCTTATATCCTGGCGGAGTGGATCACGGGAAAAGCGACTGACCACTTCATCGCCGTAAGCCGGGCCAACCTCGAGCGGGCGGCCGGCCTGGGTTTCGGAAAGCGCGAGGATATGAGTCTTATTAGGAGCGGTATCGACCTCGCGGCGTTCACGCGCCCCGAAGACCAGGATATAAAGGCGAAGAAGGAATCTCTTGGCCTTCCGGCCGACGCCCCGGTGGCCTTGATGGTGGCCTGCTTCAAGCCCCAGAAGAGCCCGGTGGACTTCGTCAAAGTGGCGTCTTTGGTGAAGAGGGAGTTGCCCGAGGCCCGCTTCATCGTCGCCGGAGACGGGGTCCTTCGTCCGGATATGGAGTCGGCGATCAAGGAGGAGGGACTCGAGGACGAGCTTAAGCTACTCGGCTGGAGAAGAGACGTGGCCGAGCTGATGTGGGCGAGCGACGTCCTCGTCTTGACCAGCTTGTGGGAGGGGCTGCCTAGAGTGTTTCCACAGGCCATGGCCGCGGGCCTGCCCATAGTGGCGACCAGCGTCGACGGAGGGCCCGAGGCCGTGGTCGACGGAAGAAACGGGTACCTCTTTTCCACGGGAGACCTCGAGGTTATGGCCTCTCGGGTCATCGAGCTTCTGAAGGACAAAGATAAATCATCGGCCCTGGGCGAGGGCGGCAAAAAAGCGGTGGGCGAGTTCGATATCGACCTTATGGTCCGGAAACAGGAGAGTCTTTACGAAAGCCTCCTGCTGAAAAAGAAGGGCGAAGGGAAGGACCCTTTGGTTCGGGAATAATGGCCCTTTAGTTTTCTCCCTCTTTTTCATCGGTCTTTACCGGACCGGTCTTTTCCGGCCCGGTCTTTTTGGGTTTCGTATCGAGCATATCCCAGGTGATAGTGGTGTGATACGACATCATGCTCTGTTCGGCCTTCATGGAGGCCGCGGTTACCCGGACGCCATCGAATCCTTCCCTGTACTCGGGGAACTTCCCGTCCAGAAACGCGGCCAGGTCCTCAGCCTCCTTCTTCAGCTTCTCCTCGTCGTCCAGGGCGTCGGCCATGTAGGATATCTGGACCAGTAACTTTCCCGCCTCGTAAGCCGAGTCCAGGTTATACACCTGGTAGCTCCCGCCTCCGGAAGTGGACCAAACCTGGAAGTTGCCCGCCTCGTCGCCGGGCATGTAATCCACCTTTATCAGTTTCAACTGGTCCGTCAGGGTCTTGACCGTGTATTCATGGGCGTTAAGCGCGACCTCGGAAAGCAAGATGGCCGTTTTATAGTAAAGGCTCGCGAGATGAAGCTTGTTCTCCTCCCTGTATTTCAAGGCCTTTTGCAGGTAGTACTCGGCCCTTTTGTGCTTGATGGTCATGGGATTGATCTCGATAGACCGAATGAGCCACTTGTCCCCGTCCTTTTCCATCTGCATAACCACGCGGAGTATTTCCAGGTCCGTCCTGGCCCTGTAATGCGTTACCGCCAGGTCCTCGTTGGCCGGCATGAGGTAAAGGTCGTTAATATTCGGTTCTCCCAGGTTGCAGGGAATCCAGACCTGGACCTCATCGGCCTGGGCCTTCATATAATAGACCTCCTCCACCATGGGGAAATCGATATCGCCAAAGGCGCCCTCGAAGAGCTTGAACACCGTGGTGAACTGGTCCTTGGTCTGCATCTGCTTGAGCTGCTCCGACCCCAGTTCATAGAGCTTGTTATAATCCTTGGACACGAGCATGCTCATGTAAAGGTCCGAGGTGGACAGAATATCCTGAAGTTTCTCATCCCCCACGTCGTCGCCGTAAAGGCAGGTCGTCTGGGGCTCCTTGTCCTTGCATCCGGCAAGGGACAAAAGAATAAGGACTATCGTGAAAAACTTGGCGGCATTATTCATACGCGGTACTCTCCCTGCCCTTTCAATGTTTATCGGGCAATCTGGTAAAATGCTTTCCTCATAAAAGGCGAGGACTTTACACAAGTCTAAAAGAGGCCCTGGCGCGAGTCAAACCGCCACATTATATCTCTTTGCTCCGGGGCCATATAAATGAGATACTTGATTTGGCGACGCGGAAAGGATGGGTAATTGAAAATCGCGGGAATAATCTGGCGTAAAGGTTCTCAAGACGCCTACGAGCTGGCGGGCAAGGTGGCCTCCCGGCTGAGTCGAAAATCGGTGAAATGCCGCTCCCTGGCCTCGCAAAAGGAGTTGCCGGAAGCCGAGTCCAAACCCGACCATGAATGGTCCGACGGCCTTTCCCTGGTCGTCGTGCTCGGCGGCGACGGGACCCTGCTTCGGGCGGCCCAGCTCATCAAGTCCAACGACGTGCCCGTGGCGGGAGTCAACATGGGAGGCCTGGGTTTTCTCACCGAGCTGAGGCCCGAGGAGATATTCCAGGTTATCGACGACGCCCTGGCGGGCAAGGGCGGCGCGGTCGAGCGCATGATGCTCGAGGCCAGGATTCTGAACGGGGAAGAGGAAAACCGGCTATTGGCCCTGAACGAGATTTCCATCGTTTACAAGGGCATGCCCACCTTGTCGGACCTGGCCACCGACATCGACGGGGTCAAGGTGACGACCTTCCGAGCCGACGGCCTCTTAATCTCTACTCCCACCGGCTCGACCGCTTACTGCATGGCCGCGGGTGGGCCCATCGTGCATCCGGCCATGAAATGCATGACCCTTACCCCCATCTGTCCTCACAACCTGACCTCGAGGCCCCTGGTGATCCCCGACTCCTCGAGGATTTGCATCAGCCTGGCCGGAAAGGCCGACGAGGTCCACGTGGTGGCCGACAGCCAGGCCTCGCGCCTCCTGAAAAAGGGACAGACCGTCGAGATCAAGGCCGCGGCCAGGGGCATACGCATCCTCAGCTCTCCTTCCCGAAACTACTACGAAATCCTGCGTGAAAAGTTGAGGTGGGGAGAGAGATAAATGCTGGTGGCCCTTCGGATCAAAGACCTGGCGGTAATCGACTCGATCGAGATCGAGTTCGAGGAGGGGTTTACCGCCCTGACCGGGGAGACGGGGGCGGGCAAGTCCATCCTGGTGGACGCCCTTTCCATCGCCCTGGGCGGCCGCGCCTCCCGAGACGCGATCCGGACGGGGGCCGAGGCGGCCGAGGTCGAGGCCTTGTTCGACGTCTCGGACTCCCCGGCGGCTCGACGATTTCTCGGCGGTATCGATAATAACGAAAATGGTAAGGAGAGCGGGGAACTGGCGATCAAAAGGGTCATCGGTCGCTCGGGCAAGAACAGGGCATGGATTAACGGCTCGATCGAGACCACGTCCAGACTGGCCGAAATCGGGTCCCTGCTAGTCGATATTTACGGGCAGCACGATTACCATACCCTGCTCTCGCGCGACAAGCACCGTGAGTTGCTCGACTGCTTCGGAGGTCTTGAAGCGGACCTGGCCGAGTACGCCGAGGCCTACTCGACCCTGGTCGAGGCGGAAAAAGAGAAGGCCGCCCTCGACATGGACGAGGCCGAAAAAAGGGAGAGGGAAGAACTGCTCCGCTTCCGGATCAGGGAAATCCAAGGCGCCGGACTCGAGCCTGGAGAGGACGAGAAACTGGCGGAGGAAAGACAAGTCCTCCGTCACGCGGGAGAACTGATACAAGCCTGCCAAAGGGGGATAGATTACCTCTACGAGTCCGACCGGGCGGCCTGTTCCGAGCTCGGCGGGCTGGCCCGGCTTTTCGAGGACGCGGCGGAAAGCGACGAGTGGTTCAGGGAGCCGGCGGCCCAAATCGAGCAGGCCCGGGCCATCCTCGAGGAAACGGCTCGGGACCTGACCCGTCGCCTCGGCCGTATCGAGGACAATCCCGAGAGGCTGGCCTGGGTCGAGGAGAGGATCGTCGAGATCGGCCGCCTGAAAAGAAGATACGGGAATGACCTCGCCGAGGTTTTCGAGACGCTCGAGAAGTCCAGGTCCGAGCTCGAGTCGATCGAGAGGGCGGAGGACAGGCTGCGGGAGCTGGACGAGACCATAGCCGGCCTGGCCGCGAGGACCTCGAGCCTGGCCGGGGAACTCAAGAAGAAAAGGATCGAGGCGGGCAAGCGCCTGGCCAAGATGGTGGTCAAGGAGCTTTCCGATCTGGGCATGGAGGAGACGAGGTTCGAGGCGCGGGTAACGTCCCTGGGCGAGGGCCGGGGAGGACTTGGTCCCCTCGGAGGAGACGAGGTCGAGTTCTTTTTATCGCCCAACCCGGGGGAGGACTTAAAGCCCATGTCCCGCGTGGCCTCGGGAGGAGAACTGTCGAGGATCATGCTGGCGCTCAGGGTCATCCTGGCCGGGCCCGATGAGGCTCATACCCTGGTGTTCGACGAGGTCGACCAGGGGATAGGCGGAGAGGTGGCTCGGTCGGTGGGGCAAAGAATGAAAAAGCTGTCCGAGGGCCGCCAGGTTTTATGCGTGACTCATCATCATCAAATCGCCTCACTGGCCTCGAGCCACGTCAAGGTGGACAAGCACAAGTCCAGGAACAGGACCTGGACCGAGGCGAAGAGGCTCGAGGGAGAGGGCAGGATAGAGGAAATCGCCCGCATGATGGGCGGCTCGGACGACTCCGAGGAAGCCATGGCGCACGCCAGGAGCCTGGTCGAAAAGGCCTCGCCTCCCGGGCCCGCCGCGAAATCCTCTAGCAAGAGCGGCAAGGGCGGGTCGGCCGGCCGATGACGGACGCGCGCGGTCTCATATCGCGCAAAATAAAAATTACATGAAAGGCGCCGGATATAATGAATAAGTCCAGGGGATCGAAGGGTAACAAAGGAGGCCGCAAGGCTCTCGACTTCGTGATGGTCGAGGAGGCGATGGAACTGGCGCGCGATTTATTGTCGCGCAAGAGGGGCATATCGGCCTGGGAGATATACCTGGAACTCGAGCGCAAACTTTCCATCGAGGTCAAGGACCAGGAGGTGGAGGCCATGACCTCGGCCGACTCGAGGGGACTGGCCGTCAGGGTAATCTCCGAGGGCAGGGTTGGCTTCAGCTACTCCAACAACTTCTCTCGCGATCATATTGCCCGAACGCTGGAAAGCGCGGCCGACTCGGCCCGATACCTTTCGCGAGACGACGCCTATACTTTCGCCTCCCCCGAGGGCGCGTATCCGGAGCTCGACTTGACCGATCGCCGTCTTTTCAGTATCCCCGAGTTGGAAAAAATCGGGGCGGCCCTCGAGATCGAGCGCTCGGCCCTTCGCCACGACCCGCTCGTTACCCGCGCCAGGGGCGCCGAATACGAGGAATATCATGGCCTTACCCGGGTGCTGAACTCCAACGGCGTGGACGCCGTTTACGAAAACACCCTCGTTATAGCCTCCCTGGACGCGGTGGCGGAAAAAGACCGGGAGGCGCAGACGGGCTCGGAGTTTGAAACGTCTCATCGCTATGATATGATTGATTTTTCAAGGGTGGGAGAGACGGCGGCCAGGCGGGCCGTGAGCATGCTGGGAGCGAGGCCCAACGTTTCGGGAAAGCTTCCCGTGGTGCTTTCTCCTTACGCCGCGGCCGGCTTGATAGCGGCCATGACGCCGGCGGCCCAGGGAGACGCCGTGAGCAAAAACCGCTCGTGGCTGCAAGGAAAACTTGGAGAGCGGATCGCCTCGGAGCTGGTCAACCTGGTGGACGACGCGCTCAATATCGACGGTCCGGCGGCCGCGCCCTTCGACGACGAGGGAGTCAGATCGCGTAAAACGAGCGTTATCGAGGCGGGCGTTCTTGCAAGTTATCTTTTTGACACGTATTATGGACATAAAGAGGGGAAGGGATCGACCGGCAACGGCCAAAGGCCAAGCTATAACCTTCCCCCCTCGATAGACTCGACCAACTGGATGCTTCTTCCCGGCGAAGGTGAGGAAAGCTCGCTTATCGCCGCCGCGGAAAAAGGATTGTACGTGCTCGAGTTTTTGGGTCTGCACACGGCGGACCCGGTGACCGGCGAGTTTTCCCTCGGGGCCTCGGGCTTCAGGATCGAAAAAGGGAAACTCGGCGAGCCGGTGGCGGGAGTGGCCATCGCCTCCAGCATGGGCGAGCTCCTCTCGCGGGTTTCGGGCGTGGCCGAAGAGATTAAATTCTCCGGCGACGCGGGAGCGCCGGCCATATTAATTGAAGAATTGGATATAAGCAGTTACGACCATGGGAGAGCTTGATAATGCAATTTAGATCGTATGGCATCACGGACCCGGGCAAAGTCAGGCCCGCCAACGAGGATTCCTTCTTGATCGACGAGGAAAGAAGGCTCTATATCGTCGCCGACGGGATGGGCGGGCACCAGGGCGGAGGATACGCCAGCAAGCACGCGGTCGAGGGCATACGCGACGAGTTGATACTGCTCGAGAATTCCCAGGAGAGCACCCAGCCGGTGGGCGACCTGGGAGGCAGGACCCAGTCGCAGATCAGGCTGCTCCATTCCATGCACAACACCAACGAGTACCTCTTCAAGAAGGCCCAGGAGGACTCGTCCCTCCGCGGCATGGGGACCACGGTGATCGCCCTCCAGTTCGACCACAAGTTCGCCAATATCGCCCACGTGGGCGACAGCCGCCTCTACCTGGTCAGGAACGGCGAGATTTTCCAGATCACCAGGGACCACTCGTGGGTGCAGGAACAGGTGGACGCCGGTGTCCTCACCGAGGAGGAGGCCATGGTCCATCCCCTCAAGAACATCATCACCAGATCGATGGGACACGATCAGAAGCTTCTGGTCGACCTCCTCAAGCAGCAATACAAGAAGGGAGACAAGTTCCTTCTTTGCAGCGACGGACTCACCAACATGGTCGACAACGACTCCATCAAGGAGGTCACCCAGTCCGAAACCCCGGACGCGGCCTCCCAAAAGCTCGTGAACATGGCCCTCGACGCCGGCGGGCTGGATAATATTACCGTCCTGATCGTGGAGGTCGAGGAATAGGCTGAATGTGTCCCTCCCACAAGATCATCCGGGACGAGTACGAAATCATCGAGGACCTGGGACAAGGGGGAATGGCCCAGGTATTCAAGGCCCGCCAGGTGTCCCTGGGACGAACCGTCGCCATCAAGGAAATCAAGCCCGCCTTCGCCGCCCATCCCGAGTTGGTCGAGAGGTTCAGAAGGGAAGCCAGGACCGCCGCCGGCTTGGTCCATGAAAACATCGTGCAGGTTTACAACTTCTGCGAGCCGGGCAAGGGGTCCCTTTTCTTCGTGATGGAGTACGTGGAGGGCCACGACCTTAGGACCCTCCTGAAAAAATCCGGGACCATACCGCCCCGCGTGGCGGCCATCATCGGAAGGGAAGTGGCCCGGGCCCTGGCCTACGCCCACGCCCGGGGCCTTGTCCACCGCGACGTCAAGCCCGGCAACGTCATGGTATCGAGCCAGGGCGAGATCAAGCTCATGGACTTCGGCATCGTGAGGGAGATGGACTCGGACCTGACCAAGACCGGCGCCTTCCTGGGAACGCCCAATTACATGTCTCCCGAGCAGTTCCTGGGCGAGGTCATCACTCCAGCCTCGGACATATTCTCCCTCGGGGTCGTGCTCTACGAGATCATGTCCGGGACCAAGCCCTTCAAGGCGGAGGGCGAGGATTCCCTTTCCAAGCAGGTCAGGACCGCCAAGGAGGTCAAGCTGAGAACGCTAAACCCCAAGGTGCCCTGGAGACTGGCCGGCATCGTTCACAAATGCCTGCAAAAGGCCCCCCATAAAAGGTATCCCTCCGCCGAGCACCTGGCGGGAGAACTCGAGCGCTTCCTCAAAACCAGGAACCGGGAGGCCGAAAGAAAAGAGCTGACCCTGTGGGGACCCCTCGAGGCCGAGTCAACCGACGTTACCGTGGACGTACCCGTGAAAAAGGCCGTTATCGCCAGAAAGCCGGAAAAGGGCGACACGAAAACCGCCGCGCCGCCAGCCGCCGGAAGGCCCGAAATAGTCCTGCCCGAGGAGGAGTCGGACAAGGAAATCTCCGTGCAGGAGGAAAAGGGCGTACTGGCCGTTAGCGCCGGGAAAAATGGCGACGCCGAAGCGGCCGACCAGCCCACCACCGAGATACCCATCAGGCCCAGGGCCGCGGCCAGGGCCGGGAAGGCCGAAAAAACCGCCGACCTTGACGGACCCAGGCGAAGGTCCATCAAGGCCATCGAGTCCAAAACCGCCGAGGTCGACCAGGTGGAGGAGCCTCGAAAAGGGGACGAACAAGCGCTCGAGGCGGGGGCCGCCCTGGTCAAGTGGCTGTGGCGGGCCATCCTCTTCGCCATCGCCCTCCTCGCCGCCGTCATTATGTTCATGATTTTCGACCCCGGACCCGACCCCGACTCCGGGCTCGAGCCCACGGTGGCCCAGAAAATAATCTACTGGATCAAGGACGTCTTCTAATCCGGGAAAGGCTCAAACGGGCCCGCCTTTTTCCCTGGCCTTCATCTCCCCGAGGATTTCGGTCAGGTCCTCCCTTTGCACCACGCCCTTGGCGAAAAGCAGCTTCAGAAGAGCGCGGAGAACGCGGCTGAAGTTGGCGTACTCGCCCACCAGCTTTTCCTCCAGTTCGCGGATCACGTCGTCGCAGGCGCAGGCGTCCTCCGGGGCCAAGAACGCACCGGAAGCGGCCGCGGATGACGGGGAAGGCGCGGCGGAACTCGAGCCGAACTTGGCGAAGGGCTCGTACACGGCCTTGTCCCGCCCGGCGCAGTCCACGGGCTGGACCGCTCGCTCGAGCCGATAGTCGCCGTTGCCGTAGTTGTTCTCGTAATAGTCGATAAGGATGTGCCTTATCTCGAGCTCGAGGGCGAGGACCGGCTCGACCTTCATCTTGACGCCCTGCTCGGCCGCGTCAATGGCGCGAAGGTCGGTGGGATCGGCCATGGCCAGGGTCAGGACCTTGCCGGACCGGGTTTCCTTCACGCTCACGGGCAGGATCATGTAGTTCCAGGCCATCTCTTTTTTTATAAGGCGCATGACCGCGCCGGGGATGGTGACCTTGGTAAAGTCCAAAGTGGGAACGCCCAGGTGGAACGACAGGGTTAGAAGATACTCCCTCCCGTCGAGCATGCATTTATCCACCAGGATGCCGCCTATCCGTCCTCCCAGCGCCTTCTGGTCCTCGAGGGCCTCGTTAAGCTGAGCCTCGTCGATCAGTCCCGCCTCCATCAATATCTCGCCTATTCGCTTCTCGGCCATGAAACCTCTCGTTTCTCCTCGCCGCCGCGAGGTTGATTCATTATATTATATAGCCAACTCGTGAGCCTTGCCATATTTTTTATAGGTCCCGGGGCTTTCCAGTATCCATGCAAAAGTACCCCGAAGTTAACGCCCCTGGCGGAGGGTCTCTTTACATTGTTCGGTTTCCGAGAGTATACTCTGCCAATAAGCTATTGCGTTTTCAAGGGCTTTGGGCGCAGGTTCGCCAAATCGGGAAAACGCGCCATGGATCAAGGCCGGGAAAGCCGGTCATGAATCCATAAAGCGCGGATGGGAAGAGATCATGACCAAGCATTCATACAAGAGGATCGAGGGCAACAGGGAAAAGTTTCTTAAAATCAAAGATGATAAGATAACCGATCAAAAAAGCTGGGACCTTTTTAACAAGGCACGAAAAGCGGCGCTTATCACCTGGTATGATATTTTTTCCAACCATTTTAATAAGCCGGGGGAAAGAGATGAATTGCTCTTGTACTTCAGGATGGCTGGAGAAGAAGCCATGTATCTTCATCATCAACTGGAATTGTTAAAGCTTTATCCGGATATTTTCGATGATAGCGAAAAGAATCTCATATTTCAAAATCACTTCGAAAACGTTAAGAGAATATTAATCAGCGTTAAAAAAGGGTCTAACTGGCTTGCAAGCACGGACTATGATTTTATCCACATATTATTTGCCGTTGGGGAATCGGTCCGTCATGGCAATTTCGATTTGATGAACTATTATCTAGACGCGGCAAAAGCCGATAAAGGCTTGGGCTCAGTTTTTGATATATTTTCTGAGCTGTTTGAGCAGAATGACTCTGAAAAAGCTATCAATTTATTGGAGAATGGCAATCCACATAAAGCTACAATTAAATATATAATTGAATATATCCTACATCAAAACGACGATATCGCGCTAAATTATAAATTAAAATTATTAAATAGTCCTGAGATGATATTCAATAAATATTACGAACACAGATCCAAGTGTTATCTCGATAAATCAGACAATAAAATATCCTACTATTTATTTATTGTCGCGTCACTTCTTTTTCATAATAACAAGGACACCCTGCCGATTATTCAAAAATGCCTGGAACGCGATGATTTTATATGGAAATATTTACCGTTATCGATGATGTATTATAAGAAGCAAGCGATCGATACGAAATTACTTGACTCCATTGTCGATAAATACCATTCACTTTACGTTGCCGAGGGCAAGGCTTACAGCAAATGCCAATACATGTGTCTTTTTAACATAATCGCGGCCTGTATCCATAATCCAGAATACAAGGAAAAGTTGTTCGAACTGGACATAGGCGAGACCGAGCCTCAATATCTTTTCGAGACGGTCAGGTTCACTATCATGGAGGAACTTCTGGGTTGCATATACTGGCCTCCATTTAACTGTTTTGGAGTGGACGAGAATAATCTTCCGTCCGTTTTATAATGTTTATGGGCGAGGGGAGGTTTTAAATGGGAGCGACATATTCCAACTTGATTCTGCGATATACGGGGACGGAAAAAGTGGCGGATTATCTTGAGGCGCATGGGCGTGACGCTTACATGTCCGCCGCGACGGACGGTTTTATTGGCGTTTATGACAAGGACGCGGAGGATGACGACAACGAAGTCTACTCCCTTGCCTCGGAGTTGACGGAAAAGCTCGGCTGCCTGGGTATTTCCTTCATTTGCGCGGATGATGAATATTTCGAATACATGGTCCATTCGAACGGCCTCATAGTGGACAGTTACTCCGCGACCTATGGAGAAGGCGAGGAGGATGACGACGAGGAGGCCGGTTCGAACTTTGAAATCGAGCCTGGAGACGTTGACAAGCTTTGCGATCTTTTCAATGTCCCCGACAAAAAGGACGAGGTGACCAAGGTCCTGGACGGATTCAATCTGGACGGCGAGCCTTTATTTTTTCCATCGGACATGAATTTAAAGCTGGCTGAACTTTTGGGAATGCCAAGTTCCCTTCAGATGCTGGGGTATTACTACCTGGAGATGGACGAGGAACGCCGTGAGGAGATGAAGGGCCTCACTAAAACAAGCGGCGGATGACCGAGCGGAGTCAGAATGGCCGCGTGTCGATATAAGTACGGCGCAAAGAGATGGTGAGAGACAATCTCGTCCTGATATGCCTGGAGGAAGGCTTGGGCCGCCACTGGCAGAGCTTTTCCGCCGAGCGGAATTTCGACCTCTGGCTGGCGGGGTTGGACAAGCCCGAGAGCGCCTCGGCCGACCGGGCGCTGGCCGACCCGGGCGACAAGTTCTCCTGCCTGGCCAGGTTACTCGAGAGGAGTGAAAACGACCTTTGCCGCTACAAGTTCGTATTCCTGCCCGACCCGGACGTGATTATCGGACCGGACGCCATCGAGCGGCTCTTCACGGTCATGGAAAAGGAAAACCTGGCCGCGGCCCAGCCGGCCCTGTCGCCCGACGGCAGGATAGCCCACGAGATCGTCAAGGTCATGCCCCAATATTCCCTGCGCAGGGTCAACTTCGTGCAGACCGAGGTTATGGCCCTGCGTATGGATTTTTTGCTCCAGCAGTGGCGCTCCCTCGCCGAGGTCCCACGACCCTCCCTCGAGTGGATCATCCCCCAAGCGGCGGCCAACGGAAAGGGCGGCGCGGCCATCGTCGACGCCGCGGTCTGCAAAGTTCCCTTTACTGAGATAACTCCCGAGCGAAAAAAGAAGATGGAGCACGAGAGGCAAAGGGCCGGAGAATACCTCGACCAACGCGGCGTTAAAAGGGCCTTCCACCTTTACGAGCCCGTCCACGCCCAGCCGGGCCGCTCAATATCGAGTACCTCCCTTTTCAAGATCAACCTTCGCTACGAATGGCTCCTTAAAAAGAAGTCGCCCCACCCTTTCTGGCGAACGGCGGCCAGGGTCAGGGCCTACGGCAGGGAAATACCACCGGCCGGGGCCTATTTAAAAGGCATGAAAAGCCAGACGGCCCAAGCTCTTCGCCCGCGGGGCAGTGGCCGACGCGGGCGCGACGCGGTCCTCTTCGTGGTGGACGCCGAGCTTTGGCCGCCCAGTCACGGCTTTACCAGGCGGCTGCACGACATGGTCGCGGCCCTTAGGGAGAGCGGCTTTTGGACCGCGGCCGTGGCCAGGATGAGCGAGTCTAACTCCGCCAATCACGGGCGGCTGCTCGAGGTGTTCGACGAGGTCAAGCTGGTGGCTTCTCCGCATTTTTGCTGGGACTCGGTGGAAAGGTACTCGCCCGAGCGCTATTTCGGCGCGGTCGGCCGCATGACCGCCGAGCTCGATCCCCTGGCCGTGATCGCGGTTTACGTCTGGATGGCGCCCTGTCTGGACGCGGTCCGGAACGGGGCCCTCAAGCTGATCGACTCGAACGACCTCATGCATCGGCGCAACGATTACTTCTTCCAGGAGGCGCCCCTTTGCACGCGGGAGGAGGAAAAGTCCCGATTCGAGAAGGCCGACGCCATCATCGCCATCCAGTCGCTCGAGGCCCGGATGATAAGCGAGATGGTCCCGGCAAAGCGGGTGGTCGTGGCCGGCCACCACGCCCCGGCGCGTCAGGCCCCTCCCTCCTCCGGCAAGAGGATCATAATCGTGGGAAGCGACAATTCCTGCAATATCCACGGGCTCTCTTGCTTCATGGACCGGGCCTGGCCGGTCATTCGCAGGATCGAGCCCGAGGCCCGCCTCGAGGTGTACGGCAACCTGTCGGACCACTGCCCTCTGACGCCGGGCGTCACGGCCCACGGGTTCGTCGATGACCTGATCGAGGCCTACGACGGCGCCGCCGTGGTGGCCGCGCCGCTGCTTTTGGGCACGGGCCTCAAGATCAAGTCGGTCGAGGCCCTCTGCCATGGCAAGGCCCTGGTGACCACCTCAATCGGGGCCGAGGGGATCGAGGAAGGAGCGGGCCGGGCCTTCATAATCGAGGACGACCTGGAAAAGATGGGCGAGAGGCTGGCCGGCCTCCTCTCGGACCACGAAACGAGGCGCCGCCTCGAGCGGGAGGCCCACATCTTCGCCAAGTCCACGTTTTCACGCGAGAAAGTCTACGGACCCCTCATCGACATCATCCGCGAGACCAAAGCCGCCCGGTCCTGAAAGCAGGGCTTGGCAACGGCCTTCGAATCTGGGTCGCGCATGCATGATGCATGCGCGGCGTTAGCCGCAGGCTGAACGCTTCCCTTCATTAGCCCCCCTGCCAAGCAAACCAATGCATAATGGATAAAAAGTATGCGGGGCATAAACTTGCCTTCCGAGTCCTCGGACCGTTCGCTACGCCTGCCCGCAAAATGGGCGGGCGGCCCGGCGCCTTGGAAAGCCGATATGGGCGGCGGCTTTACCATGGAACAATCCCGCGATATAATCCCTCCAATACCCAGAGGGGGGTCCGTCTCCTCGAGGAGGAAACATGAGGAAAATACTGGCCGCGCTGGCTTTTTTGTTTATATTGACGGCCGCGCCCGTCCGGCTCCTGGCGGACGACATTGACGATTATTATTTCGTCGCCGATTTCGACGTGGGCGCCGTCTCGGACGTCGCCGTCACGCCCGACGACAGGTACGTTCTGATCCTGGATGGTGACAGCAACAAACTCCACTTCCTGGACACCTGGGACTTCGACCTGATTGAGGGGGCCTCCGTCGATTTCGGCTCCGATTCTCCCCTCTGTCTGGACATATCCCCCGACGGCGACTACGCCTATATAGGCCTTGACTCGGGCGAGTTGGCCATAGTGGATATCAGCGGGCTGTATTCCCTCTCCCCCATCGAGGAGCCGGAGGATGAACTGACGGTCTATTTTAAAACTATTGATGGAGACGGGGCACTTGAAAAAATCGCGGCCGTGCCTAATTACAACTCACCAACCTCCGACCCATATATAATTATGGGTTTTCCTTCTAGCGCGGTGGAAGCTGTTTACTGGGTTAAACATTCTGGTGGGTCAAGTTTGACAACTGCTCTGGCTTTCCCAAGTCATTCAGTAGAGGTTATCGAATTGGAAAGAGGAGAAAAACAAGTCTTTGAAATATATGAAAGTAGCGGAAATGACTACCTAGGTATTATTCAATGCGATGGCACTTGTACAAATACCAATGGTATCGACAAGCTTGTAACTCCATCAACAGGCTTGGCGGCAGACCCGATCAATGACGATTTTCTCGTGATCTCTTATTATACTCAGAGCGGTAGCACTCCTCTCGGAAGTATCCAATATCTTGATACAAGCAGCTTTGACAGCCAGACAGTAGAATCTGAAGAAGTTGGCATTTCATCGACATCGATAGCTATATTATCTTCTGGACTGAATGATTCTACTACAACGGCTCTTTTTTTAACCGACCAAAATGCTGAAATGACGGAAATAAACAATAGCACTTTAGCCGCTACTTCCGGTACAGTCGCGTCTCCTTCAACCGACAACTTTTCCGCCCTCGCCGCCTCCAGCGGAAACGACAGATTTTTTTACGCGGGCACGGACGGCGCTTCCAATTCCTTTCACGTCTTTACGGCCAACCCATGGATAAGTTACCTGACCGCCAACGCGGGGGCCACGGTAACGGAGGCGGACGGAGACGAGTTTCCTTTGGCTTTTTCGGCGTTTAAAAGGGGAAGTGATCTTGATTTCGACGTCTACGTGGACGGCGACTTTGGTTCCTGGAGCGGGTCCGTGGCCGACGGAGAAGAGTCGGAGTCGGCGGCTGGGGACACGGTTGCCGTCGTAATCAACGTCGCCGTTGACGACCTTGACGAGTGCGAGAACGTTCTCACGGTGGTGGCCGAGGACTCGGCGGGCCGGGAGGGCCGGGACGCGGTGAAGGTGGTGAAGGACTTTCCGCCGCCGGAGCCGGACTTCAGCCTGGATTTCGGCGACCGGAAGCTCATTATCGAGTTCAACGTGGACGACCCGTGCGACTTAAAGGAGTACGTGATTTTCTACGGCGACTCGGCGACCCTGGACAATAGTTTTAACGACTACGACGACCTCCTTGCCAGCGGCGCGGATTACGTCACTCTCGACTCGGGCCTGACCGACGGCAAGAAGATCAAGGAGACCATCGAGGGTCTTACCAACGGGGTCCTCCATTACGTTTACCTGGTGATCGTGGATAAGTCGGACAACTCGGCGGTCAGCGACGCCCGATCGGCCACGCCGCAGGTTGTCCTGACCCTCACCGACCTCACCGGCGAGGAGGGCGGCGTCGATTGTTTCGGGTCCCTCGGCGGCGCGAGGACCGGCGACCCCAAAAGCGCGGCGGTCCTTTTGGCCCCCCTGCTCATGGCGGCGGCCTACAGTTCAATAAGGCGGTGGAAGAAATGAGGCGACTTTTTGCCCCGGCGGCGTTTGTAGTTTTTTTGTCGATAGCCATATCTCCCCTGGCGGCTTCCGAGCCGGAGGATGCGCCCGACGGCCGGACCAACCTGGCCCGCCGGATCGAGGACTGGCATTCGCGCCAACTCTGGAGCGGCGAGGGCTTCATCGGTATGGTGACCTTTAACGAGGACGCCTTCGAGGAGGTGTTCGGCTCGGATTATTTCCCCATCCTCTACTCGGGCTTCACCTGGTATTTCGTGGACAACCTGGGCCTGGGCTTTTACGTGGGCGCGACCTTCATGCAGGGCAACGCCGTCGGCGAGATCACGGGCGAGGAGTCGGGGGAGGGCGTCGATTTCTTCGCCGTGCCGGTCCAGGCCAACCTGAGGTATCGGTTCCGCTTTTATGACGGCCAGCCCATCGTTCCCTCCATCTATTTCGGCGGCGACTACTGGTATTTCCAGGAGAACAACGAGTTCCAGGACGACGTGGAGGGCGACAAGACGGGCTTCCATTACGGGGCGGACGTGGCCTTTTTGCTGGACAACTTCGACAAGCGGAGCGCCCACCGCATGAAAAAGACCTGGGGCATCGAGAACACTTACTTCACCATGGGCTACGACGTGAACCAGGTGGGCGAAGACGAGGAAGGTCTCGAGTTCTCGGGCGGGACGCTCAAGTTCGGTCTGACCTTCGACGTTATCGGTTCGGGCATGCTTCAGTGAGGGTGATCAAGCTCACCATCGAGTATGACGGGACGGAGTTCTCGGGCTGGCAGGTGCAGCCGGGGATGAGGACGGTGCAGGGGGCCATCGAGGACGCCCTTTTCAAGTTCACGGGCGAGCGGATATCGGCCGAGGCCTCGGGCCGGACGGACGCCGGCGTCCACGCCCTGGGCCAGGTGGTGAGTTTTCGGACGGAGAGCGGCCTGGATACTCGGCGGATGATGGGGGCCCTTAACGCCCTTCTCCCGGAGGACGTGGCGGCGCTCGAGGTGGAGGAAGCGGACCCGGATTTTCACGCCCGTAGGAGCGCCCGGGGCAAGACCTACCGCTACGCTGTCCTGGACGGCGGGCGGCGGACGGCCCTTGACAGGCGCAGGGCCTGGACGGTCCCCTCCCGGCTGGACGTGGGCGCCATGAGGAAGGCGGCGGCGCTTTTGGAGGGCGAACGCGACTTCTCGAGCTTTCGAGCCTCGGGGTGCGAGGCGAAAGGGTCGGTCCGGGACCTTAGGAGACTCGAGGTATACCGCGACTCGATCGAGAGAGTGATATTCGAGGCCGAAGCGAACGGCTTTCTCAAGCAGATGGTAAGGGCCCTGGTGGGCACGCTGGTGGAAGTGGGCTCGGGCAAGAGGGCGCCGGATGAGATGCGGGCCATCCTCGAGTCGCTCGACAGGTCGGCGGCGGGCCAAACGGCCCCTCCCTGGGGTCTTTACCTGGTCTCGGTAAAATACTATTGATAGAGGAGGTTTTTTATGAGGCTTGCCAAAATTCTATTAATCAGCATTATCACGGGGATTTTGGTATCTTCCTGCGGTCCCTCCTGCGAGGACATCGAAAAGGACTTAAAGGAGCCGGCCCTGCCCAAGGTCCCGCGATCGGCCAAAAACAAGGGAAAGGCTAATGATGAGCCGGCCGAGTTCACGAAAGCACAGTACGAGGAAATTTATTTCTTCCTGGCCGAGTCCGACCGCCTGGCCAAGGTCATGGCCCACAACATGCTGAACTCCGACGATAAGGACAAAGACCTCGAGACCTTTTTCAAAAAGAAAAGCGTGTTCCAGAAACAAAAGATTTCCTGGGAGCACATGATCACGGTCAAAATCAATAGGCTGCTTGAAGCGGGCGACGGATTGCCCGCCGATCATCCGGCCCCGACTTTAATCAAGTCCCTTCGCCTCTTCCGGGAGGAACTCCAGGCCTATGAGCGGGCCATTCTTATGAACAGGCCCTTTGACGACTCGATCGAGACCAGCCTGGAGCAGCAGATGAAAAAGACAAGGGAAGTGCTGGACGGACTCGAGGCGGATGGAAATCGGACGATGGACTCCAATACCGGCGACGACTCTTCCTCGCCCGGTCCCGTCCAAAAGGAAGAAGGCACGGAGCCGGCCCATCAATAACAGATATACTTTACGACCGTGTCGTCGTTCGTCTGGACCGCCACGTATTTGAGGTCCGAGGTGGGATATATATTCCTCAAGCGCGAGTCGACGGGCTTGGTCCATAATACCTCGCCGCTTTTGAGGTCGGCCAGAAGCATGGCGGACTTGCTCGAGTTTTCCCGACCCATGGCGATGAGCTTTCCATTGTCGGCGCTTATGGCGATGACCCACGGCTTCTGGAAGGCGGTGGAAAAGACGGGCTTCGCCGACGCGAGGCCCGAGGCCATAAGCTCGCTGGATTGGTAGACGCCCAGTTTTTCGTTCTCGTCCACGACGGCCGCGAGCGACCCGTCGGGTGACACGCACCCACCCTGCCCTTTGAACTCGATTTTCTTAAGGGCGGTCCGTGACATGAGGAACATGGTCTGTCCCTGTTTCACGGTCCTGTAGTACTGAGTCATGACCATCTGGGCCTGGTTGGAAACCGACAGTATCCGGGTGTTGGGTCCGTACTCCCACACCATGTTGCCGTCCGTCGTATAAAGAATGCCTCCGATGCCGTCGAAGATATAGCTCTCGGTGGGATCGAAGGTCACGTACCAGTACTGAATGGGCTTCTCCCATATGAAATTCAGTTCGGCGTCGTACAGCCTCACGAGAGGATGCATGACTTCTCCCGTCAGAACGTACTTTCCCTTCGGGCTGAGGGTCCCGCTTTGATACCTGCCGGGATTGGGTTTGGCCCATATCTGGTTGCCGGACCCGTCGAGAAGGCGCGAGGTGAGGGTCATGGCCTCGGTGTTCTTCTTGGGTTTGTCGTCGGTCTGAAAATATACCAGCGAGCCGTCGGCGCTTATGCCGAGGTCCTGCGCGTGTTTCCAGCCCTCGGACAGGGTCCAGTCTGGCTCGACATTATCGGTCAAGCAGTACGTCTTCGAGTCCGTGCATACCACGACCTTACCCGCGTCCGCCGCCATGGCCACGCCTTTGACGTTTTCCGGGAAGACCCTGGTCCAGGCTATCTCGGGAAATTTGTCCTTGCCGTCGGTGAAGGCGTCCTTAAAGGACCCCTTCTTCGCGTAAGCCAGGGACGAAACGGCCACAAGCGCCGCCGCGGCCGCGGCCGCGCGGAGCGAGAAAAAGGACTTAAGCATCCTGGACCTCCTATTTTCCCAGATAGGCGTTGACGAGAAACATGGAAACGTCGGGCACGTAGGTAATCAGAATCAGAGCGGCCAGCATGGCCAGATAAAAGGGCCAGACCGCCCTGGTTACCTTTTCCATTTTGATCTCCCCGATGGCGCAGCCCACGAAGAGGACCGAGCCCACCGGCGGAGTGCAAAGGCCCACGCCCAGGTTGGCGATCATTATCATGCCGAAGTGCACGGGATGCACTCCAATATGCTGGGCCACGGGCAGGAGCACGGGAGTGGTGATGATTATCAATGGGGCCATGTCCATTACCATGCCCAAGGCCAAAAGCATGAGGTTGATAAGGGCCAGCACCACGATCTTCTGGATAAAGGGATCGTCGGATATGGACAGGAGCCCGCCGGTGATGGCCTCGGGCACGTGGAGAACGGTGAGGCACCAGCCAAAAGCGGTGGCGTTCCCTATCAGCCACATGACCATGACGATGACCTTCATGGCCTGGACCGCCACCTTGGGATAATCCTTGATCGAGGATTCCTTGTAAAGCAGGGCGAAGACCAGAAAATTCACGATCAGGGCCCATACCACCGCTATAACGCTCGACTCGATGGCGGTAAACCATCCGAAGATTATGCCCCCCACGATGATGACGGGGCTGATGATGGGAAGGACCGCGTCCCTGACCACCACCGCGGTTCGGACCAGCCCCTCTTTTCCCCGACGGAAATAGACGCTGGCTAAAAGTCCACCCGCCAGGACCGCGACCCCCGCGGCCGCGAGCGGCCTCCCGATAACTCCCTTTGCCTGAAGGAAGATAAGCGCGCCGCCCAATACAAGGACCGCGGCGGTCTGGGCGACGCCCACCTTGACGCTGAGGTCGGATTCTTTCTTGTACTTCCTGGACACGGCGATGGTCACGGCCACGGTCATCAAAAGAAGTCCAACCAGCACGCCCGGGAGGATGCCGGCGATGAAGAGGGCCTCGATGCCCGCGACACCTCCGGCGGCCAGCGAGAAGATAATGGCGTTGTGGCTTGGCGGGATAAGCAGTCCCTGGGTGGACCCGGTTATGGTCACGGCGGTGGCGTAGCCGCGGTCGTTTCCCCTCTCGACCATCGACGGGATCAGCGTCGAGCCCACCGCCGAGGTCGCCGCCACGGCCGAGCCGGAAATGGCGCCGAAAAACATGCTCGAGAGGATGTTGACCACCGCCAGCCCACCCGGCATCCAGCCCACCAGCAGGGAGGCCAGGTCCACCATCTTGCGCGCCATGCCCCCTTGGCTCATGATGGCCCCCGCCAGAACGAAAAAGGGGATAGCCATAAGGGAGTCCTTGTCCATGCCCGCGAAAATAAGCTGAGCCGTTACCACCGGGTCCTTGCCGATGGCCAGCATGGTGACCAAAGAGGAAATGCCCATGGCGAAGGAAATAGGCACCCGTAGCGCGATAAGGGCGGCGAACAGGCCGAGAAGCAGGAAAGCCTCAGGTCTCATCCCGGACCTCCTCGCGGGACGCCCGCTCGACGCCAATATGCTCGAGGGCGGCCAGACATAACAGGAAGCCGGTCACGGGAAGGGGAAGGTAGGAAAGTCCCGCCGGCATCTTGGTGCCGGGAAGCGGCTGATGCATGAACTCCGTCACCAGGGTTATCCCGCCGACGAGCAGGAAGGCGGAGAAAACGAGAACGATGGCCTCTCCGCCTATCAGCACTCTCCTTTTCACGGTGGGACTCATCTTGTCCACTATAAACTCGAGGGCGATGTGTCCTCTTTCGCGATGCAAAAAGGCCGATCCCAGGCACCCCATCCAGACCATGCACAGGAGCACGAGTTCCTTGGTCCAAGAGGGCGTGTTATCGGTGAATGTCCTCATAGATATCTCGTAGGTCTCGAGAATTACCATGAGGCTGAGAAGGATCACGGTGATCCAGCGGGTTGCCGCGAAGAGCGGTTCGATCGATCGGGTGTACTTTTCCATTTTCAACTCACGAGGTCCATCGGGGCGACGGCCCCCAGTTTAATGACGATTTTTGCACATGGGGCCGTTCCTGTCCAATGTATGGAAAGGAACTGAGTGGGCGCGCTGTTTAAAGGGGAGCGGGGGTCGAGTCGACGATTTCCTCGATGGCCTCCCGGGCGGTCCTTCTTTTCTCGCCGGACGGTCCGGCCCCGGCGGGGACCACGCGGTGGGCGAGAACGGGCACGGCCATGTCCTTGACGTCGTCGGGCAGGACGAAGTCCCTTCCCTCGAGCAGGGCGTTGGCCTTGCATGCCTGCCGCAGCGCCAGCGATCCCCTGGGGCTGGCGCCCAGTCTAAGACCCGGGCGGTTCCTCGTTCGTCCCACTATCTCCAGCAGGTAGTCGGCCACCTCGGGTCCCATCCTTACGGAGTCCACCTTTTGCTGCCACGAGATGATTTCCTCGGCGCCCATGACGGAGGGGATATCCAGGGTCGCGGGACCGGATCGGGGCCGCGTCAGCATCTCCCTCTCCCTCTCGAGGGACGGATACCCCACGGGCACGCTCATGAGGAAGCGGTCGAGCTGGCTGTCGGGCAGGGGGTAAGTTCCATGGTGCTCGATGGGGTTTTCAGTGGCGATGACCATGAAGGGATGGGGAAGGGAGATGGTCTCGCCCTCGATGGTCACCTGGTTCTCGCTCATGGCCTCGAGCAGGGCGCTTTGAGTGCGGGGAGTGGTGCGGTTGATCTCGTCGGCCAGCACCACGCAGTGGAAGATGGGCCCGGGCATGAACTTGAACTCTCCAGCCGCGGGCTCGTAGACCTTTACGCCCAGTATGTCGGATGGAAGCAAGTCGGAGGTGAACTGGATTCGCCGGAAGGAGCAGTCGATGGACCTGGCCAGCGCCCGGGCCAGGGTGGTCTTGCCCACTCCCGGCACGTCGTCGATCAGCACGTGTCCCCGCGCCAGCATGGACACGAGCATCTTCCTTACCACCTCCTCCTTGCCCAGGATCACCGAGCTTATCGATTCCCCCAGCTTCTTAAGCCCGTCGGGAGCGGAAAAACCATCGTCCATCTTTTTAGCCAAACCCGTGCCTCCTATTAACCCGGACGAAATACTGAGCTTCCGTCGCGGTCCACTCGTCGGCCTCCGCGCTTACTTATTCGCCAGGTCGCGGGATGTGACCCTCTCTTGCCGGTCGGATAAAACGCGGTGAGACTTTTTCTGGAACCGCGCCTCCCTCGTCCCGTCGGGTCTTCTTTTCCACCGGTTGTGGGCCCAAAGCCACTGCTCGGGGTATTGCCTTATCGTGCTTTCCACCTCGTTGGCGATGAGTTGGGTCACGACCCGGTTGTTCTCGTCCGCGTCGGCCGTAATCTCGTACTCGAGCGGCTTTTTGAACACCACGCGAAAATGCCCGGGCTTCGTCCTGATAATCCAATAGGGTATGAGCGGTATGTCGTACTTCCAGGCAAGGTAGCCGGGAACAACGTGGCTCGAGGCCTCCCTCCCGAAAAAATTGACGAATATGCCCTGCTTGCTTCTCGATTCCTGGTCCATGTAAAGGCCGATCAACTCGCCCCTCTCCGCCCTCTCCACGATGAGCTTGCCGGTGCCGCTGGTGGTGACGATCCTGCCCCCGAACTTGTCGGCCAGAAAGTCCAGAAGCTCCTGCATGTAAGGGTTGCGAAGAGGCCGCGCCACCATGTTGAAACCCGGGCATTTGGGAAAGCGATAGAGCACCGAGCCCATCGAGGTCCAGCCCCCGAAGTGGCCGCCGAAAACGAAAAACCCCTTGCCCTCCTCGATGCACTTGTCCACGTGCTCTCCTCCCACGATCTCGAAATGCTTCTCCCATTTGGGATACATGGCGTCCATGCATAAAAGCTCGCCAAAGCTGAGGCAGAGATTGATCATGGACTCCCTGGCTATCCGCTCCTTCTCGGAGGCGCTCATCGATTCGCCGAAGGCATGGTCCAGATTATAGAGCATGAGCTCGCGCCGGTTGCGCAAAAGACGATAGGCCAGCGCGCCCACCGCCCGGGATACCGCGAACGTAATTCCCATTGGAATAAAGCGGCAGAGAAACAGATTGAACTTGGCTATGGCGTAAACTGTCCAGTTAATTATTTTCATCAGTCCCCTCATTTATTAAGCGCGGCCGAGAGTCGATCGGGGATCGAAGTTCAATCGCGCCTTCCTCTCTCGCTCTCCCAGTTTTTCGACCTTTCCGCCGCCTCCTTGGAGGTCATGAAGGCGCCCTTCTTTTTATATTTCATCCGCCTTCTCTCAAACCTGGGATCGATCGTTCCATCCGGGCGTCTGCGCCAGCGGTTATGGGCCCACAGCCATTGCTCGGGATATTCCTTGATGGTCCGCTCCACCTCGTTGGCAATAAGCTGCGTGACGACGCGATTGTTTTCATCGGGGTCGTCCGTCAACTCGTACTTCAAAGGCTCGCGCAGTATTACCCGGTACTTTCCAGGCTTTTCCCGCAATACCCAGTAAGGAATAAGAGGTATGTCGTTCTTCCACGCCAGGTAGCCGGGGACCACGTGACTGCTCGCCTTCCTTCCGAAAAAGTCCACGAATATGCCCTGGCTTCCCTTTGATTCCTGGTCCATATACAGTCCTATCAACTCTCCTTTTAACGCCCGTTCCTCGATCAGGGCCCCGGTCCCGCTGGTGCTGACGTACTTTCCCTTGTGCTTCTCGATGAAGTGCTCGAACAACCCCTGGATATAGGGGTTCCTCACCGGGCGAGCCACCAGGTTGAATCCGGGACAACGGTCGAATCGATAACATACGCAGGCGTTAAGGGTCCACGCCCCGAAATGGCCGCCGAAGACGAAAAACCCCTTGCCCTGGTCGATGACCTTCTCCACGTGCTCGTCGCCCTCGATGATAAAATGCTCCCGCCAGTTTTCGTAAATCTGGTCCATGTGTATCAACTCGCCAAGGCTCCAGAAAAGGTGCTCGAAGCATTTCGCGGCGATCTCTTCCCTTTGTTCCTCGGTGGTATGGTCTCCCAGGGCTATCTCCAGGTTGTACATCATAAGCTCGCGTCTTTTCTTCATCAGCCGGTAGGCTACGCGGCCCAGGCCTCCCGTCCACCAGTAGGTAAAGCTCATCGGAACGATCCTGGCGATCCAGACCACCAGTTGCAGGATTCCGAAAATTACCATGTTCCAGAACTTCAAATTACTTCCTCCTTATCCTCAACCATATCGAGCATTCTCGAGAAAAATTCATTTTCCTTTCCGAAAAAATCCAGTTCGATCGCGAGGGCGGCCAGTGGAAAGCCCCCGGTCCAGGCCGGATCGATCTTTACCATGTCCTTTTCAGTCGTTACCACCGCCGCCGCGCCCGACGACTCGGCCCGGCGCGTCAGTTCCATAAGTTCCCTTTCAGTATAGGCGTGATGGTCCCTAAAGGAAACCATACCGGTCACTTTCAGCCCGGCTTCTTCCAAGGTCCGCGCAAAGGCCTCGGGCGATCCTATTGCGCAGAAGGCTAAAACGGCCTCGTTCGAGCCGATCTCTCGAGTAATTCCCAAGGGACGTGGACGCGAGAGGAAAAGGGAGGGACCCGCCCGAAACCTATCAAGCCACGGCCAGGGGGGAGGCTCCGGGGAGTGAGACCTCGAGACCACCACCATGCCCGCCCGGGCCACCGCGGACATTGGTTCCCTTCGGGGCCCCCTTGGCAAGAGGTACTCGTCCGACGGGTCGCGTTCCGCGTCAACCACCAGTATATCCAGGTCCCGTTGCAGGGCCAGGTGCCCGAAGCCGTCGTCAAGCACGAGGTATTGGGCGCCGAAGCTCGAGACGGCGAGCCTCGCGGCCAAAGTCCTCTTTGCTCCTATTATCACGGGCACTCCCGGCAGTTTTCTCGCCAATAAAAAAGGCTCGTCCCCCGCCTCTTTCGGTCCGAGAAGTATCTCGGACCCGTTTGAGACGATGGCCGCGCCCTTGCTCTTTCCCTTGTATCCTCTGCTTATTATGGCCGGGCCTAGTCCCCTTTCCCGGAGTTCCCGAGCGATCGCCGCCACAAGCGGGGTCTTGCCCACGCCTCCCACCGTCAGGTTCCCCACCACGATAACCCGCGCGTCCACCTGGGTGGATTCGAGACGGCCCGTTTCATAGGCGAGTTCCCTGGCCCTGGCGGCGCCGCCATATAGAAAGGAAGCGCAAAGGAGAGGGCTGAGGATTAACCTTTTGGTAAAGGACGTCCCGCCTCGGGGCGACCAAACAAGGTCTTCCCATTTTTTGCTCGCGGGTTTCATATCCTTGGGGTTCGAGGCCGTCAAAACGCTCGCTTGGGTACCCTAGGCGTCTTCACGCTTTTGGTTCATTGCGCTTCCTCTTCCAATTCCAGGCCGCCATTATCGGGTTCCTTGTCCGCGTAGTGGTCCACGGCGTGCTTGCCCAGGAAGAACTGCATCTCGTATAGCCTCCTGTACTCGCCGTCCTGGCCCATGAGCTGCACGTGAGTCCCCTGCTCGACGACCCGTCCGTCCTTGATGACGACGATCTTGTCGGCGTGCCGTATGGTGGAAAGCCGGTGCGCGATGGCGATGGTCGTCCTGTCCCTCATGAGGCTGTCCAGGGCCTTTTGCACTTCCCTTTCGCTGGTGGTGTCGAGGGCGGAGGTGGCCTCGTCCAGGACGAGAATGGGCGGGTCCTTTAAAAGGGCCCGGGCGATGGCCAGGCGCTGTTTCTCGCCGCCCGAGAGCCTGACGCCCCTCTCCCCGATAACGGTGTCGTAGCCCTTGGGAAGCTGGGTGATGAAGTCGTGAGCGTTGGCCACCTTGGCCGCGGCCATCACGTGGTCCATGCCCTTACCCTCGGAGCCGTAGAGGATGTTCTGGGCCACGGTCAGGTTAAAAAGGAAGGTTTCCTGCGTCACTACTCCAATCTGCATGCGCAGGCTCCTGAGGGTCGCCCTCCTTATGTCCAGGCCGTCGATCTTGATGGACCCTTCCTGGATGTCGTAGAACCTGGGCAGCAGGTTGACCACCGTGCTCTTGCCCGAGCCCGACTCTCCCACCAGGGCCACCAGCTCGCCGGCCTTGATTTCAAGGTTGAAGTCCCTGAGCACGTAGTCCTTGTCGTACTTGAAGTTGACGCCCTCGTAAACGATGGACTCGCGCATGTTGGGAATCTCGACGGCCTCCTCGTCCTCGGTGACGGTGCTGGTCCGCTCGAAGGTCTCCCGTATCCTTTCCATGGCGCCGTAGGCCGCGGTGAACTGGCCCGCCGTGGTTCCCAGTTTTCTCACCGGAGTGTACATAAGGGCCAGCGCGATGAGAAAGCTAGACACCTTGGTAAAGAACTCCCTCATGGCCTCGTCGTTACTGAGGAGCTCGGGGTCTATGTTATAGACCAGGTAGTAGGCGATGGGCGCTATGGCGAAGGCCGCTATAAAGCCGATCAGGGGAGAGATCATGTGCTTGACGGCGGCGAACTTGAAGTTAATCTTGAGCAGGCTGTTGGTCTCGTCCGCGTATTTGTCGACCTCCCTATCCTCCATGGCGAAGGCTTTCACCACCTTGGCTCCCGAATAGGTCTCCTGCATGGTGCTGTTTATCTCCGCCACCTGGCTGAGTCCCTTCTTGGTGTAGGACTTCATGGCCGTGCTGATGCGCTGGACCGGATACACCGTGGCCGGTATGGCCAGGATGGCGAAGGCCGAGAGCTTGGGGTCCTGGTAAAAACACACCCCCGCCAGGAAGATAAGAGTAAAAACGTTGTGGAGAACGTCAATGGACATGGGAACGACGCGGTTCATTCGTGAGACGTCGTTCACCGTTCTCGACATCATCTTGCCCGTTGTGGTCCTTTCATAGTGGTCGAGAGAGAGGTACATGAAGTGTTTGTAAAGGGCCACCTGCATGTCTCTTACCACTCTAATGCACAGCCTCTCGAGCAGGTACTTGGATGAAAAGTTGAAGATGCCGCGCCAGGCGAAGATGACGATGATTCCCACCGGCACGAGCCAGAGAATTTCTCTGCCCTTTTCGGGGTTCAGCACGAAGAACTCCGTAAAGGGGGAGGCCAGTCCAGCCAGGCCCGGATCGGCGGCCGAGGCCATAACGGAAAGAATCAACACCACCCAGAGCATGCCCTTGTAGGGCTTGAAATAGGGCCAGGCGTATTGCCAGGTAAGTTTATATTGCGCGACCTTATCGTTATTTTGACTCAAGACAAATCTCCATGACCCGGCGGCGACCCTATCCGCTCGAGAACGGCGAGGGCGACCTCGAGGGCCCTCCTCGCGTCCTCCCCCGTGACCAGGGGCTTTTGCCGGGTCTTGACGCACTTTATAAAGGATAGCACCTCGAGCTCGAGCGCGTCTTTTTGATCGAGGGGCACCTCGTCAATCTGTATCCTGGACATGGGGTCCGAGCTGTCGCCCTCCCCGAGGGTGAATACCGCCATCCTCTGGGTCTGATAGTCTATGCTGGTATAGCTTTCGCTTTGGAAAATCCTGATTTTCCTGATTCCTTCACCCAGGGAAACCCTGCTGGCGGTAAGGTTGGCCACGGCCCCGTTCTCGAACTCGAGGCGGGCGTTGGCTATATCGACTTTCTCCGACAGCACGGGTATGCCCACGGCCGAAATCCTGGAAATTGACGACTTGACGAAGCTTAGCACTATGTCCAGGTCGTGGATCATCAGATCGAGCACCACGTCGATGTTGGCCGCTCTTTCCCGAAAAGGACCCAGCCTCTCGGCCTGGATAAAGGCGGGCTTAACCACCGAGTCGGCCAGTTTCAATATGGGCGGGTTGAAGCGCTCCAGGTGGCCGATGGTAAAAATTCGATCGTGTTTTCGCGCCAGCTCGATCAGCTCGTCGGCCTGGCCTACGGTCTCGGTAATGGGTTTCTCGAGCAGAACGTCAAGCCCGGCCTCGAGGCAGTCCCTTGCCATCTCGAAATGCAGGGGCGTGGGAGAGGCGATGGAAACGGCGTCGACTTCGCCGAAAACCTCGCGATAATCGGTCTTGGCGATCGCGCCCGAGGCCCGGGCGACCTCCTCGGCCCTTTTCCCGTCCCGGTCGACGCAATAGACAAGTTCGGCCTCGGAGGAGGAGGCGTACTTCTGGGCGTGGAACTTGCCCAGGTATCCCACCCCGATTACGGCGGTCCTGACCGGCGCGTCACTAGTCATGGGCCTTTGCCTCCTCCTCGGTCAGCCCGGCCACGATAATGCCGAGGTCGTTGGCCCTCTGGATCACCTTCCCCTTTTCCACCATGAGCACCATCCCGGCCTCGACCGCTAAAAGGGCCGCGTTCGAGGCCCTCATGGTCTCGATGGTCTCGATGCCCACGGCGGGAACGTCGAAGCGGAGGTCCTGGCCGGGCTTGGCCACCTTGACCACGCATACCCCGCCCTTGCCCAGCTCGGACCCGCGCCTGATGGCCTGGTCCGTGCCCTCGACGGCCTCGACCGCCATGACGGCCCCGTTCTTGACCACCACCGTCTGCCCCACGTCGAGGCCTCCCATGGCCTTGGCCATGTGGAAGCCGAACCTTACGTCCTTCATCTGGTGGGGCTCGGGCTTCTTGTCCGTCAGCTCGCCCGAGGGCGCCAGATGATCGCCCAGGAAGTCGGTCACCTTGAGGACCTTTATCCCGTACTCCTCCAGGGTATCCAGGAGTTTTTTCATCATGGTGTCCACGCGCCGGTCAGGCAGCTGCCGCCACAGCTCGAGGGCCAGGTCGTCGAACTTGGGCGCGCCGACGACGACGCTGGTCTGGGTTACGCCTCCGATGGTCACGGCTTTGTCGTATCCGAGTTCCTTGATTTTTTCCAGGAGAGAGCTGATCTGGATGAAGGGCACGTGAAAGAGCTCGTCCACCTCCTCGGCCAGTTTGGGAGACATGACGCCCTCGAAACCGAAGGCCCCCACGGCGTATCCCTTCTGTCGGGCGGCCCTGGCCACCAGGGCCGGAAGGCTTCCGGAACCGGCGAGGATCGCCAGTTTGTCAGTCCCGGTAGACGCCACGGCTTGAACCCCGAATGAACTCGATCACGTGACCCACCTCGGGCACGCTCGAGAACTCGCCCTCGGCCTGGGCCAGGCCCTCCTCGAGGCTGAGTCCTTTTTTGAAGATCAGGCGGTAGGCTCGGCGGAGCTTCTTTCTGGACTCCTCGTCCATGCCGATGCGCCTTAATCCCACCCTGTTCAGGCCCGCGAACTTGATGGGTTCCCCCCCCACCAGCGCGAAGGGAGGAGCGTCCTTGCTCAGCTTGGCCCCGGCCCCTATCATCACCGCCCGGCCCACCCGGCAGTGCTGATGGACGGCCGTAAACCCGCCCAGGACCGCGTCGTCCTCCACCTCCACGTGGCCGGCCAGGGTCGAGAGATTGGCCATGATGACGCGGTCGCCCACCTTGCAATCGTGGGCCACGTGACAGCCGATCATGATGAAGCAGTCGTTGCCTATCCTGGTCACGCCGCCGCCCTCCAGGGTGCCCCTGTTGATAGTGGAGTACTCCCGAATCCTGTTGCCGTCTCCTATCTCGACCCTGGTTTCCTCGCCTTTATAGTTCACGTGCTGCGGCTCGGTCCCTATCGATGCGAAAGGGCCTATCTTGTTTTTCTTTCCCATGGAGACGAGGCCCTCGATGACGGCGTGGGGACCTATTTCCGTCCCGTCGCCGATGACGACCTTGTCCCCGATAACGGCAAAAGGACCGATCTTGACGTCCGCGCCGATTACGGCGCCGTCCGCCACCGCGGCCCTGGTGTCGATCCCGGACATGATATCCTCCTGGTTTTTCCGGAGACGCCTACAATCCGGCGCCTCCTTATCCTCCGACTTGGCGGCCCTACTTGTCCAGTTCCTTTATAACCTCGTCGGTAATGTCGAAGGCCGGGTCACGATAGATGATGGGATTGAAATTGGGCAGGTTCGAGGCGGGCGGAGACACGTCCAGGACAAGGCAGTACCCGCCCTTCTTTCCGATTTCCTCCATCACCTTATTGAGATCGTCCTCCAGCGGCTTGAGGGTCTCGTTCTTCTTGGCGTTAAGGTCCTCTTGTATCTTGGCCCTCTCGATCTGCAACTCGTTAAGCTTGTTGTTGTACTGGCTTTGCATGGTCTGAAGCTCGAGGTTTTTATTGGCCCTGGTGTACTGGTCCCAGAGCTGGCCCTTCTGGATGATCTCCTCGGAAAGGGAGGAGATTTTTTTCTGCATCTCCTCGAGCTGTTTCTGTTTGGTCTTGAGAGGGGCAAAGGCCTTGTCCTTCTCCGCCTCCAGCGACTCTTTTACCTTAATGCCGGCCTTGCTCTCCTCGAGCACCCTCTGGAGGTTGACGAAGCCCACCTTGCAAACCGCCTGAGGAGCGGGGGCCGCGGCGTCCTGGGCCCGGGCCCCGAGCGAGGCCAGACACCCGGCCAGGACAATAATAAAAGCAAGCGACAATCCTTTTATTCCATGATTCATTTGCATTTCGCACCTTCCTTTCAATGTTTTCGCCTCGATGGGCCGGACGATTTCAACCGGCCGACCTCCCTACAGGGAGTTTCCCACGGAGAACACGAACTGACTGGGCCTGTCGTTATCTCTCGGGGTCAGCGGGTAGGCGAGCTCGAACCTGAGCGGCCCCATGGGCGACATCCATCTCAGCCCGAATCCCCAGTCCTGGAGGAGGTTCGTGAGGTCCATTTCCTCGCCGTCGTTATAAACGTTACCCGCGTCGTAGAACACGGCGAACTTCATGCCCAGGGCGTCGGAAAGCGGTATCAGGTACTCGGCCGTGAACATCGCCTCTTTATTTCCGCCGATGGGGGTCCGGACCGACTCGCTCTCCTGGAAAAAGGGGCTTACCGAGGCTATCTCGTATCCCCTGAGGCTCTTGGCCCCGCCCAGGAAATACCGCTCCGATATAAGCAGGTCGTCGCCCCCGTCGTAGCTCATGAAGCGGACCCTGCCTCGAAGCCCCATGTACGACTTGCCCCAGACGGGCTGGTAGTACCAGACCTCGTTCCTGGTCTTGATAAAGTCCTTGTTGCCCCCGAACCAGTCGTATCCCGCGATCTCGATCGAGTTCAGCATCCGACTGCCGTCGGTGGGGTCTATGTAGTTGTTAAGGGCGTTCCTGTCCAGGGAGAAGCTGACCCGTCCAATGTACATGTTCGAGGGCTGGAGCCGGTATATGGTGTCCTCATCCTCGAGGCTCTCAAGGTCCACGACGTTCACCGAATAAGAGGTGTAAAAACGAGTGTACTCGAGATGGGGAATGCGCCGGCCCAGGGTCACGCTCGCGCCCTGCCTCTTGTCCACGAACTCGACGTAGTAGTTCTCGGTCGAAAACACGTCGAAGCCGAAGTACCAGTTCGAGTCCAGGAAATAGGGGTCCGCGTACTTGATATAGTAAGTCTGGGTCTTGTCGCTAATCTGGGTCTGAAAGGTTATATCCACGCCCCGGCCCAGGAAGTTCGACTGCTGATAGGAGGCGGTGAAGAAATATTCCTCCGCCGTGGACACGCCCGCCCCGGCGGAAAAGGAACCGCTGCTTTTCTCCTCGACCGCCGCGTCCAGCTTGATGCGGTTGGGCTCGGAACCGGGCCGGGCGATAAGCTGGACGTCGGAGAAGAACCCCAGCCGGTTGACCCTGGCCTCGCTCCTTTTCGCCTCCCCCGTCGAGTAGAGCTGCCCCTCCTTGATGGTAAGCTCCCGACGTATTACCTTGTCATGCGTCTTGTAATTTCCCGCCGGCTCGATCCTCTCGACGTATACCTTGGCGCCTTTCCTGACCCGCCAGGTCAGGTTGGCGATACGGTTTTCCCGGTCCAGGTCCAGATCGGGAACTATCTCGGCCAGGGCGTATCCCTCGTTGCCGTAGTGGTCGGCCAGATATTGCTGGTCCTTGAAGAAAAGGCTTTTCCTGAATATCTCGCCCTCCTCGAGGGAGAACCCGTCCAGGACCTTTTGCTTGGGCACGATGAGGTCTCCCTGGATATCGATCTTTCCTACCCTGTATTGTGGTCCCTCCACCACGCCTATCCCAAGGAGAACGTTCTTTTTATCCTCCGTCAAAAGCTTTTCAGGCTCGGTAAAGGTCGACTCGAGGTATCCATTGTCCTCGTAGTAAAAATCCAGAACGTACTGGTCCCGAAGGAAATCCTCCCTGCTGTACTTGGAGGCCGTGACTATGCCCTCGGGCTTGGTCGTCATTCTTCTTCTCAGGTCCCGGTCGGAGATGTTCTCGTTGCCGAATATCTTTACGTCCTTGACCGTGGGCTTCTTGCCCTCATTGGCCACGAAGGTCACGTCCACCATGTTGGGGCCCGACTTCTCGACGCGGACGTCAACGGTGGCCATGAAGTGTCCCCGCGAGGCGTACTCGTCCAGCAACTTGCCCCGGATGACCGAAAGCTTGGCCGGATCGTACACGGACCTCTCCTTGATATCCACGATGCCGGCCAGGTCCTCCTCGTTTAAAGCCTTGGTCCCCTCGTATTTGATCTTCCGGATGATGGGCTTTTCCACCACGATATAGGTCAGCACCACTCCTGACCGGAGAAGGCCGGAATCGTAGCTTTTCTCGACCGTCACGTCCCTTACGAAACCTGACTTGTAAAGAGCCCGTATGTCCTCCGAGACCTGGTCCGCCGAATACTCCTTGCCCTCACGGGAACCGATAAAGGAACGGACCGTCTCCTCTTCGAGCGCCCGGTTGCCCTCGACCCGGATATCCGAGATTATCTCGGCCATGGACCTCGAACCAAGCCCCAATACCATAATGGCGAGAACGATGGGTAACATCCTCGCCATGGCGGGCGTTCCCCACGAGAACGCCCGGATCATGTTTTTCTTTTCCAACTTCAATACCGCCCGTTACAACTTAAACAAGTTACCAGCATTCCACTTTTAACGCAAGCTTATCGCCCTTGTCTCCATGACGCGGGGCGGCCCGATCAAGGTCCATATTGCTCGCGCCAGGGTATTTGATTCCCCTGAGCCAAAAGCGTTCCATTTTACCGCTTCCTTAGTAAAGTCAAAGGGCGGACCCGGTCCCCACCCGGTTCCCGGCCCGCCCAATAACAACATAATTATTAGAGGTTTACCTGAGGAAGCTTCTTCAGGGCCTCCTCGATGGCTTTCTCCGGATGCTCGTAGTCCTCCATCTTGCCCGAAAGATAATAATCATAGGAGGCAAGATCGAAATGTCCGTGACCGGAGGCGTTGAAGAGTATGACCCTTTCCTTTCCCTCTTCCTTGGCCTTATTGGCCTCCTCGATCGCGGCCTTGACCGCGTGGGCCGTCTCCGGCGCCACCACGTGTCCCTCGGTCTTGGCGAAGAGCATGGCCGCGTCGAAGACCTCGGTCTGATGGTAGGCCACCGCCTCGATCAGGTTCTCGTGCACGAGCTGGCTGATGATGGGAGCGTCTCCATGGTAGCGAAGTCCACCCGCGTGGATGCCGGCCGGCACGAAGTCGTGTCCCAGCGTGTACATCTTGGCGATGGGCGCCATCTTGGCCGTGTCGCCGTAGTCGAAGGCGTAAACGCCCTTGGTCAAGGTCGGGCATGCCGCCGGCTCCACCGCCACTCCCCTGACTTCCTTGCCGTTTATCTTGTCGTACATGAAGGGAGCGACCATGCCTCCGTAATTGGAGCCGCCGCCGCAGCATCCGATAACCACGTCCGGGTAATCGCCGACCATCTCGAGCTGCTTTTTGCTCTCGAGCCCTATTACCGTCTGATGCAGGATAACGTGGTTGAGCACGCTGCCCAGGGCGTAGTGGGTGTCGTCGCGGGTGGCCGCGTCGAACACGGCCTCGCTGATGGCTATGCCCAGGCTGCCCAGGCTGTCGGGGTCCTGGGCCAGGATGGCCTTGCCCGGCTCGGTGAGGTCAGAGGGGCTGGGAACGACCTTGCCGCCCCAGGTCTCCATAATGATACGGCGGTAGGGCTTCTGGTTATAGCTCACCTTGACCATGTAGACCATGATCTCGATGCCCATCAACATGCCGGCAAAGGAAAGAGCGCTTCCCCATTGTCCCGCGCCCGTCTCGGTCGCCAGTCGCTTAACTCCCTCTTTTTTATTGAAATAAGCCTGGGCCACCGCCGTGTTGGGCTTGTGCGATCCCGCGGGGCTGACTCCTTCCCACTTGTAGTATATCTTGGCCGGCGTGCCCAGCGCTTTCTCCAGGCTCTCCGCCCTGACCAGCGGGGAGGGACGCCAGATTTTAAGAATGTTGAGTACTTCCTCGGGGATTTTGATCCACCGCTCCATGCTGACTTCCTGCTCGATAAGTCCCATGGGAAAAAGGGGCGCCAGGTCGTCGGGCGTCACCGGCTGGAGAGTTCCCGGATGCAGAACCGGCGTTGGTCCTCCCGGAAGGTCGGGAAGGATGTTGTACCATTCCGTGGGCATATCCGATTCATTCAGAAAAATTTTCTTGACCGCCATAATCTCCTCCATTCTCTTTATTGTCGTTAAATTCCTCGATCGCGCCTTGGCGCGGACTTAGCCCTCCCATGTCCTGGAAAAGCGAGGCTAAAGTACGTGGATTTTTCAGGGCTTCACCATCGCCATCGCCGGCGAAGGATAATATAGGGACCTTGCCAAGACGCAAGGTTAACTCGTTTTCGATCGTGCTTTCCGATGTTCATAACGGGGCCATATTCATTACAAAACTGGCCGGCCCGGCCTTAATGGAAGAGGCCGGACAATCAGCCTTTGATAAGGACCAGGTCTCCTTTTTTGGAATCGAGCTTCTCTCCCAGATGGTCGCACTTAACGTTGAACATGAAGAAGAACCGCTCTCCCCTTCCCTCGAGGGCCTCGTAACTGGCCTGTCCCTTGGCGATGACGAGGTCGGCGCTTTCGAGGGCCTTTTGGAACATGCCTTCTCCCACGCCCGGGACTACCCCCGCGAAGTTGGTTCCCGTCTCGATGACCCTGCCCACTTTTTCGAGGCCCACCTGTTTTGCGTCCTCCATGGTGGCGTCCATGGCCACGGGCCCGGACTTGACGGCGGCAAGGACCATCTTTCCGTGGGCCTTAAGGCCCTCTAAAAGCACGCGGTCCAGGACCATCTCGCCCGCGTTGTCCAGGATATAAAGTATCCTTCCCGCCCCGGCCAGGGCGGCCTCGAGATCGGAAAAATCGAACCTCGTCACGCCGTCGCCAAAAGCCTTTTCCAAGGCGGCCTCGAGTTCGTCATTGTCCCTGACTCCCATGTCAAGGCAACTGCCGGCCAGGGCCAGCCTGAAGGCGGCCTCGAGCTTGTTCTCCGCCGACTTGATCCTGCCCAGCAGGGACGGAAGCGCGGCCATGACCTTTTCGTTGGCCTCCCGTTTCATATCGGCGTAAAGGTCGGGCCTGCCCGCGACCTGGGCCACCTTGTGAAGGATAAGGCTCACGTTGTAAGCCGGAGGCTTTTCTTTATCCAGATCGGCCAGAACGGAAGCGGCCTGAGTGTAGGCCGCCCAGCGCTCGTCTTCATCCTCAATCGCGAATAATATAGTTTTGTTAAGCTGCTCCAGGAAACAAGGAAAACAACTGCTGTCGGACTTCATATTCGGCTCCTTCCCCCCGCGGCTAACTCGCCGAATCGGCCAACCGGGCCAAATCGGCTTTGCCCTGCGCGCTAGTTACGTTAAACCCCCGCCATATCTCCATAATTATCGAGGATGTATAAACATAAACCAAACTCGCTCCAAGGTCAAGACCGGACAAGCCAAAGCATGAAAGAAACCGAGAGACAATTCCGGCGGCTCATGGAAACCACAATAACAACCAAGCCGGCCATGAACGCTGGATGACCCGACGGCCGGCCGCCGAGGCGCCCATGTCTTGTTTTTCGCGCCCCGTTCCTTTACAAAAGGGGAGGCCGATGCTATACTTTTTCGATCATTAATGAGAGGCGAAGACTCATGTTAGAGACATTGTTATCGATCGTTCACGTGCTGGTTTGTCTGGCGCTGATTTTAATAATCCTTTTGCAAACCGGCAAAGGGGCCGGAATGGGAGCGGCTTTCGGCGGCTCGAGCCAGACGCTTTTCGGATCCACGGGCCGGGCCACTTTTTTGACCAAGGTTACCATCGCGGCGGCTATCATCTTCGGCTTTTCCAGTCTTGGTCTCACCCTTCTCTCGACGGGTGGATCGAGCCTGATGGACGATTATAAACCCAAGCCGAACGTTAGCGATACTCCCTTGCCTCCACCCATACCCAGCGCGCCGGGGGCCAACGTTCCCATCCTTCCCCCCGGGGAAGAAGGACCGGGCGCCATGACGCCCGACGAAACGGCCCCGGAAACTCCCGGCTCGGCATTCCCCGCTCTTCCCGGCTTCGAGCCGGTCGAGCCCTCGGCCGAACCGACGGAGGCCCCCACCTCAGGCCCGGCCATGACGCCGGCCCCAACGGAGGCGCCCCCGGCCGAGGCCATTCCATCCTCGCCGACCGAGGCCCCCACCTCGGGCCCCGAGAGGGACGAGGAAGGCGGCCAGCAATAGCGGATTTTTCGACCTTGCAAAAATCCGAGTATGGGGTTATATTATTTATCCACCGCGAGGGTGGCGGAACTGGTAGACGCGCAAGGTTGAGGGCCTTGTGGGCGCAAGCCTGTGGGGGTTCGAGTCCCCCCCCTCGCACCATATAATAGACTTCAGAATACGTCTCATACAATTCTTTTTATCGTCAATTTTCCGATTGCTTTTCCCTCCGGAAAGGTGTACATTCTCCATCAGGTAACAGCGATATTGGCCCTATTAAAGGAGGGGTAAAATGGCTTTTATTTCCCGCGGCAATGGTCGTTTTGGGATGGGTCTTATTTTCCTCTTTTTGTTTTTGTGTCCCACGCCGTCCGGCGCGCAATCGGTTCCCGGGCTCATCAACTATCAAGGCCGGCTCTCCGCCGACGACGGAACGCCGGTCAGCGGCCCCCGCCAAATGTATTTCGCCATTTATGATTCTCCATCATCGCCGACGCCACTTTGGGGAGAGACCCAGACCGTGACCATGTCCGGCGGTCTCTACCACGTTCTGCTTGGTTCGGTGCATTCCATTCCTCCGTCATTGTTCAGCGGTCCGGAGCGGTACCTCGAGGTGAAGGTGGAGGGCGAGGTCCTGGGGCCTCGGACCGCCTTTGCCAGCGTCCCCTACGCCCTGGCATGCGATTTAAATTCGCTATTAACCAATCAGGATTTGGATGAAGACGGCCACGCCTCGGCCCTCTTCGGGGGAGACGACTGTAATGACGCCGACCCCCAGACCTATCTGGACGCCCCCGAAATTACCGGCGACGGCATGGATCAGAGCTGCGACGGGTACCCGCTGGGTCCGCGCGACGTCTGCCTTTTATGCGGCGTCCCCCAGGACAGGTCGCTCGACGGCTGCGCCGCTGAAATCGAGGGCGACTACATTATCGGATACTCCGGCTTCGAGTCGATGCGGGACTGCATGGAAACCGGCGGGTGTTCCAGTTTCCAAACCTGTTTCGACGTCATGAGAGCCGGACTCGAGGACGATCTTTGCTCCTACCTCGATTCCTGCGGCTATATCGACTACTCCGACTGCCTGCTTGACGTCGCCGTAAATTGGGATGGCGACCGGATGGCGGTACTTACTGCCCCGACGGTCTGCCTCCTGGAAACCGCGTCCTGCGATCCTGCCGCGATCCGGGAATGTTTGACCACCGAGGCGCTTGATTATAACCGCATGGTGGACAGCCAGAGCAATTTCGCCCTCGATTTTCATTTGATCGTTCCCTTTTCGGACCCGGCCCAGAGTTTCCAGGTGAAAAATCCTCGGGGCGTTATCTCTCCCCTGGTTCATGACGGCGGCTGGAACTGGAGCATCAGTACCGTGTTCGAACCTCTTTCGCCCTTTGGCCGCGACTGGCCGGCGGGGACCTACCAGATTCTTTCCGGCGCCACCGTCTACGACGCTTTCAACGTGCCGCCCTACGACGTCTCAATGTACCCCAAGACGTTTTTTGGCGTCACCCCCGCTCATCTCAGCGCCGTCGACGTGAACCCTTTGCCAGTAAGCTGGCAACTCAATACGGGGGCGGAGCCCATGAGCGTTTTCCTGCAAAACAAAAATTTCGTCCGCGGCACAAATTTCGAAAGCGATGACATTGCTCCCGACGTTTTCAAATGCAGCCTCCAGGTCCCGCCGAATACTTTAACCGGCGATACCCTTACCGTCCTTTTCTCGACCAAGGTCGCCTCCTCTTACGCGAACCTGGACGACTTGAAGCAGGTCTTCCTGCGCCAGTTCTGCAGCCACAACTGGGCGGAATACACCTGGACGGGACCGGACCTGTAGAAACCGCTGGAATCGCACGGGCGAGGAGCCAAGCCGAATGTTGGATCGGCCGTCTCGATTTCCAACATTAAGACTCCCCCCGTCATTTATATCACCCGAATAAAGCGAGGGGGGGAGGGGGAAGGACGTCCTCGAACTCCACAAACCGTCCTTCCCCCGCTTTCTGCCATATAAACCGCCAATCCAATGGCCCCGCTTCCGCCTCACCTTTCGGAATCATTCAATCTCCAGCGGCGCGGTCTCAAGCCATTGATTTGAATTCAGGCTTGTTTAGCGCAAGAATGCTCTCAATTAACGTTTGCCGTTGACGCCGGGCCAAGTCAAAGGCCTATTTATCCGGACGTTTTTTCCGGACGGCTTGGCGTAAGTAAGAGGAGAAAAACAATGAAGAAATCGCGCAAAATTCCAGCATTGGCGGGGTTCCTCCTGGTTGTCGCCGCCGGTTCGATGGCTTCTTTCGCGCCGCAAGATTACGACCCCTTTACCTTGTTCAAAGCCGCTCCCATCGGCACGGGCTACGCCGCCAAGATGCTTTGCACGGGCGTTTTCGTCTCGGGCCGCGACCCCGACTCGCTGTGGAAAGAGGACCTGGAATTGATGCGCAACAACCTCGTTCGAGGCCGGGTCGACTATAAAAACAAGTCGGCCGAGGCCTATATCTTCGGTTTTCTTTTCAAGCGGACGGCCGTATATCGGGAGGATTGCGGCTGTACTCTCGTTATTGGGACGTCGAAAGATGATTTGATAACACAATGCGAGGTGGAACTCCCGAGGCCGGAGGATAATATTAAAGACCTCCCCTGGCCCATGGGGGACGAGATGGAAGCTTCCGAGCCGCCCGGCGTCGATCACGAGCAACTTGACAAGGCCCTGGACTGGGCTTTCAGCGAGGATGATAAAAAAGTCCCCGTCAGGACCAGGGCCGTCATCGTTTTGTACGACGGAAAAATCGTGGCCGAGCGCTACGGCGATGGCTACTCGAGGGACACCCGCCTCCTGGGTTGGTCGATGACGAAAAGCGTGACCGGCGCCTTGATAGGAATTCTCTCCCGGCAAGGAAAGCTCGATATCCATCAGCCCGCCCCCATCGAGGAATGGCAAAACCCGGGCGACGCGCGCCGGAATATTACCATCGACCAGTTGCTCCGCATGAGCGGCGGCCTCGAGTTCCGGGAGGAATACGAGCAGAACCCCGACACGGACGCGGGCTTCATGTTCTTTACCGTGCCCGACATGACGGCCTTCGCGGCGAACAAGCCGCCGGTGGCCGAGCCGGACCGCGAATTCAGCTACTCCAGCGGCACCACCATGCTCCTCGGCCGTATCATTCGCGTCACGGTGGGCGGCTCTTTCGAGGACTACCTTTCCTTCCCTCGCCGGGAGCTTTTCAACAAGCTGGGCATGGCAAGCGCGATCATCGAGACGGACCCCTCGGGCACCATGGTGGGAGCCGGGTTCATGTACGCGACGGCTCGGGACTGGGCCAGGTTCGGTCTTTTATATTACAACGACGGGGTCTGGAACGGGGAAAGGATACTGCCCGAGGGCTGGGTCGAGTATACCCGTACTCCATCCCCGACGTCCCAGGGCTACGGCGCTCAATTCTGGCTTAATGCGGGGGGCAAGGACAGGTGGATGCCCGACTGTCCAGAGGACATTTACAGCGCCTGGGGACACGAGGGCCAATTCGTGACCATTTCTCCTTCCCGCAAGGCCATAATCGTTCGCCTGGGCCAGACTTTCGACGAGGAAAAAAACTGGGACCACAACTACTTCGTGTCCAGCGTATTGAAAGCATTGCCAAATTAAAATATCTTCGCGGCGGCTTCCCTTTATACATTTTAAGCCGGCGCTTGCGGGAGGAAGGCATGTCTTTTTCCAGAAGAAGATTCATAAAATCCGCCGCCATGGTCGCCGGGGCCATGGTCGGCCCATGGAGCCTGGCGGGCAGAGAGGCCAGGGCGGCCGTCGGCGCCGCGAAGACATTATCGATCCTGACTCGTTCCGAGTATAACTATATAAACGCGATGGCGCGAGAGATAATTCCCGACGAGCCCGTGCTAAACGGCCAGGTAGACGTGGCGGGCAACATCGACCGTTTCTTCGCCATGGACAACTCGTCGCCCGACTTTCTGGTGATGCTCCGGTTTCTCCGTCTAATCAGGATGGCCGATCCCGTTCTGCCTTTGCTAAGGCGAACGTCTCCCTTCATCCATGAGGACGTCATCAGTTTCAAGCGCACCATCTGCTTTCTGGGCTACTATAGCGACGCCAACGGCGAGGCGGAGATATCGCCCGCCGAGCGCGTCGTCTGGCCCCGGATCGGCTACGGAGGGCCCAAGGACGACGACTGGTGGCCTCCGGACCAGGAGGTCCAGCTTGACCCCGACGCTCTGACCGACCGGATCAAGGAGGAAGGAGCGTGATTTACTCTTACGATGATATCAAAGCGGGCGAGGTGGTGGGGCCGGTGGACGTCTGCGTCATCGGCTCGGGCGCCGGCGGCTCGGTCATGGCTCACTATCTTTCCAAGGCCGGTCTCAAGGTCGTGGTCCTGGAGAAAGGGGCCCACTATCCCAGCGAGGAACTGGGCAAAAGGGAGGTCAGGCAACTCACCCGGATTCAGGCCATGACCATCTTCACCCCCGTCACCGGCGAACACACGCGGGTGTCCCTGATCGCGGGGGAATGCTACGGAGGCGGCACGGTCGGCTCGGAGAGCGTCACCTGGGACTTTCCCCAAATCGTGCTGGAGGACTGGAACAAACTTGGACTTACCTCATTTTCTCCGGACAATCCGCGGCTTGAGGAATACCGGCTCGAGCTTCGGAAGCTTCTTAACGTTCATCCCGTCGAGCCTCTCCACCATAATCCCTGCAACCAGATACTTAAAATAGGGGCCGAGAGGGAGGGAATAAAATGGAAAAGCGTCGAGAGGCCGGTCAGCTATTGCATGCGCTGCGGCAATTGCACTCAAGGATGCCATTATGGAGTGAAGAACGACTCGGCCAACACCTTTCTGGCCTGGGCGGGGGAACGGGGAGCCGACGCCTATTGCGGGGCGTCCGTGGAAAAGATCGCGATCAATTATTACGGTCCGGACGACCACCCCTACTCCGAAAAACTGAAGTTCCTGCAAGGAGCTTCCAGGACCGATACTCTCCGCGAGCTTGAAAACGGGAAAAAGGGATGGCCCTCGAAGTTCACGGTCACGGCCTTGGTGACGGACCGTAAAAGCCCTCCCCCTCGAAAGGGCGCGCCCGACAGCCGCTCGATTACGGTCCACTCGGACCAGGTGGCGCTGGCCGCCGGTCCGTTGGGAACGTCCCGTTTGCTATTGAAAAGCAAGATCAATCCCAACCAGGTGGTGGGGAAAAGGTTCACCACCCATCCCACCTCGTTCAACGTCGCCCGCTTCGGCCGGAGCGCGCGGCTTAACGGTTGGGACGGGATTAACGACACCATCGAGGTCCACCATTTCTCGGACATGTACAGGAACGAGGATTATTTCAATCCCGACCGCCACGGGTTCCTGCTGGAGGGCGCCCTTTCCCTGCCCTGGGGAGTGTCCAACCTCCTGCCGGGAACGGGAAAAGAGCACGTCGCGCTTATGAGGGACATGAACCATATGGCCGGGATCGAGGTGAACGTCAAAACCGACTCCTATGGCCGGGTGACTGAAAAGGACGTCAGGTTCGACCTTTCCGAGCGAGACAATGAGGCCATGCTGTACGGAACGTGGGTCGCGGCCCGGATTTTTTTCCGGGCCGGCGCGCGGGAAATATTCACCGGGTTGCCGGGTCTGGTCCTCAGGTCGCCGGCGGACCTGGACAAGATATTCAAGTACAAGCGGGGCGGAAAAAAAGGCTTCATGCAAAAGCAGGCCAACTTGTACTCCGGACACATCTTCGGCGGCGCGGTAATGGGAGTGGACCCAAAAACCTCATTCGCGGATGAGACCGGAGAGTGCCATCACATAAAGGGGCTTTGGGTGTCCGATGGATCGGCCTTTCCCACCAACGTGGGGGTCAATTGCTGCTTGTCCATCATGTTCGCGGCCAGGAAAATAGCGGACGATTTTATCGCGAAAACTTAACCCGGCCGAGCCGTTTCGTGGATCGAAAAAAATGGGGAGCCTCGAAGACTCCCCAACAAAGTCAAGCTATATCTCGGTCATGGGTTTTTCTTTCTGCTTCCCGGAATTCGAAGATCGATATAGCCCAGGAAATGCAGGATCAGAAGCACCAGGATGGCGATGATGAGAAGGGTGAGTATAAGGCCCAGCGCGTCTCCTCCGGCGTTGATCTTGTCCGAGTGGGCGGCCAACTCGGCTATCTGCTGGTCGGAGAGCTGGTCGAGCCGGGAGGACACCTCCTCGGGCGTGAGACCATAGTCGGCCAACCTGGCGGCCACTTCCTTGCGCTCGAGCGCCGTCCGCACCGAGGCCAGGTTCGCCTGCCTGAGTTCCATGTTTTTATCAGCCTTGTCCGCCGTTACCATGCCGGCGTTGCTCACGTCGGGCAACATGCCGATGATGGCCATGGCCGCTATCACCGCAAACATTACCTTTCTCATGCGTCCACCCTTGATGGACAATAAAGTTTTCCGCATCAACATACCGTTTCCTCCTCTTGCTTCTCCCTTGGAGACTTAAATTGTTTTCCCCCACGCGCGTTCCGGAAAGCCATGCGACTTTTAACCGATTATCCAGACATATCATAATAAACCAAATGAAAATGTCAAGTCTCCATAACGCTCCATAACGCTCGCGTCAAGTAAGAGGAATAGGACCTCATCTCCCGGCTACGTGATCTAAAATACACGTCGCTCGACGCGCGGATTCTTATTTCGAGACTCTTTTAGGGGTGAAAGCGCGCGGACGGGAGCGGTGGGCCGCGTTCATTCCCTCTCGAACCTTACCTCGTAGCCGCGCGCTTCCGGCTCGGAGGAGTCGTCTCCGTCCCAGCGCTGCCTTACCACGCCTCTTCTCCCCTCCTGGTATCCCTGCTGGAAGAAGGAGTCGCGGTCCGGATAATAACGCCAGGCGTAGTCGTCGGCGGTATACCAGTCTTTAAGCCCCTTTATCCCGATGGAGCGGCCTAAAAATTCCTTCTCGTCAACCACGTTGTATCCCGGGGGTACCTCGAAGGTCCCCGGCCTGAAATTAGGATTGATCTTGACGTCGACAAGGTCCATTACGCCCTTTTCTCCGTCGCCCTTGCCCAGGGTCTCGATCCTTCTTACCCGGCCGCCCTCGTCAACGTAAAGGACGTATTCGCCGGGCGGGCCCAGGCGCGTGGTGAAGGTGAGCCAGTATTTCTTCGCCTTGAACGTGTTGCCCTTCTTGTCCCTTAAAACGTCCGCGCCCAGGGAATGGAACTCGATCAATCCTTTTTTCGACTCCGTCATGGCGTCCCATATCGGGAAGATTATACGCTCGCCGTAAATCCGGGCCGGGCTCTGTCCGTCCTGATCGGCGGGGACCTCCATGGCAAGCCGGCGTCTGGCGTTGAGAAACCATACGCTATTGCCGTCGCATACCGTCCACTGCCTGACTTCCCGCCCGCCGCTCGATCCAAGATAGGCTATGTCCTTATATGAAAACTTGTCGTCCAGCCGTCTGATCTCGATCCTTTGCTTGGCCCCGAAACCCTTGCCCCTGTCCACCTCGAGAACGTAGCTGAAGCAGCGGACGTCGGTCCGCCTGATGACCGGGGCTTGTCCCTTGCACGATGAAATCGAGATCACGACGAGCGCCGCCATTAGAATCGCGCCGACAATCCGGGAGAAGCTGAAGTTGATCGCGGACATTGAATTACCCCCGATTATTGCCACCTTATATCCGAGTTTATTTTCGGAGATTGAACCACATCATTAGTTTAGCAAATTTTTTCCAAGGCCCCAGCGAAATTCCGAGTTTCAAAGCGGCCCCGCTCCAGGGGAATATACCATCCGGAACAACGCGGGTCAAAGGTTTTTTTGCGTGAACCTTCAGATGATCTTTTTCTCTCGTCCGATCTTGATACTTGGGGAGGTTGGGCTTAGGATAGAATCCTCGGAGGTTTTACATGCTGCTCATGATCGACAACTACGACTCCTTCACCTACAACCTGGTCCAGTACCTGGGCGAGTTGGGAGAGGAGGTCGTGACCCATCGTAACGACCGGATTACCCTCGATGAAATCGCAAAAATGAAGCCGGACCGGATTGTTGTCTCACCCGGCCCTTGCGACCCTCCCAAGGCCGGCATATCGATGGAGGCGATCAAACGCTTCGCCGGAAAAATCCCCATCCTCGGCGTCTGTCTCGGGCACCAGTCGATAGGCGCGGCCCTGGGCGGGAAAATAATCCTCGCCGACCGACTGATGCACGGCAAGACCTCCCCCATCCATCACGACGGCAAGACCCTTTTCAATGGGCTTCCGGACCCTTTCGACGCGACCCGCTACCACTCGCTCCTGGTCTCGAGGGAAGACCTGCCCGACTGCCTCGAGGTCTCAGCCTGGACGGAGGAGGGAGAAATTATGGGTCTTCGCCACAAGGAATTTAAGGTGGAAGGCATTCAGTTCCATCCCGAGAGTATTCTCACCCTCCACGGCAAGAAGCTACTCGGCAATTTCCTTCAAAGCTGACTGGACGTGTATTGAGGCTCAACGGAGCCTTCCCGGGCCTTTCTTACTATTTCAGGCTGATTTTCAAAAAATTTATGCCAAAGCCAAGAACCATATGACGGGCGAGTTGTCATAGGTTTATCGGGCCCGGCTGGCCTGATATTTGACAAAATCCATTTATTCTATACACTTAAGGGTAAGTCCGATATAAACGGGCATGGGGCTAAACATAACAATAAAGGATTCCCACTATTATGCGTGAAGTGCAGGACCACTTGACTGAGGACTTGGAACGGGAAAAAAGAAAAGCCCCGGCCATACCCGACGCCGGCGCCATCCAGGGTAAACCCCAAACGAATTTTCCCGAGGGACGTCCAAAGGCCATTGAAGAAAAAAAGACCGCCGCCGCTCCCGGTCTTTTCGAGACCTTGGCCATCTTTATCGGAAGCGTCTGGAGCCTGATCGGTGACTCTCCCTTTTGGCTTCGCGAGTTCATCCGCAAAAGCCTCCACATTGGGGTCGTTGTTTTAGCCCTTCCCCTCCGGTGGCTAAGTTGGCGTTATGGACTTCTTTTTTCCGGGGTGGCCCTGATCTGGAACGCTTACGGCATGCCTCGCTTTTTCCGCTTCACCTTCCGGGAGGAGGAAGAAAAGGCCGGCTACTCCCTGGGAATGCTCTCCTACCCCGTGTCGGTTTTCGCGCTCATGTTTATATTTCCCCTTCCCATCGCGGTTTCGCAGTGGGCGACCTTAAGTTTCGGCGACGGCTTCGCCACTCTTGTGGGCAGGTTCTACGGCAGCCATAAGCTTCCATGGAACAAGGAAAAAACCGCCGAGGGATTCCTGGGCTTTTTAGTAATGGGTTCCCTGGCCTCGATGTTTTTTTTCTGGTTTACCCTGCCCAACGCCGCCGGCTCGAGTTTCCTGTGGGAGGGGGCCTGGGTGCTGGGACATATGACGGGACTCAGCCTGTACCAGATCGCCGTCGTGTGCCTGATAAGTACCGCGGCGGCCGGTTTCTTCGAGACCCTGCCCATACCCTATATAGACGACAACGTGGCCGCGCCCCTCGCGGGCGCCACGGCCAAACTTTTATTGTGTTATTTGGTTTAACGTCGGGAGGCAAAACCCGTAGCCCTATCGTCCCATCGTCATCGGGACGGCGGTCCCTATCTTTACTTCTCGCGAGTCATGGAACCAGTTGAAACCGACATACAAGACAATAACGCGAAGAGCGGCGAAAAAGCCCATCGAGCCTTGATATACGCTTTAGCGCTGTCGGTAATCGGACTGGCGCTTTCCGCGGAGCTTTTACGCGTACATCTGACCGTGGCGGGAGACCCCGGCCACGCCTTCGCCTGCCGGGTGAACGAGGCGGTCGACTGCGGCGCCGTGGCCCAAAGCTCCCAGGCCCTTTTCCTGGGTCTTCCCGTTCCCATCTGGTGCATAGCCGCCTACGCCGCCGTATTCCTGCTCGCGGCGGCCGGTCTTTTCTGGAAAAGGATACCTCCACGTCTGGCGGGAGATTACGTCTTTCCCATCGCGCTTTGGAGCGTGGGCTACTCGGCCTACCTGGCTTTCGTCTCGGCCTTTGTAATCAAGACTTTCTGCGCATATTGCGCCGGGCTTTACGCCGCCAACCTGGGTCTTTTTTTCGCCTGCCTCGGCGCCTGCTCTCCGGTCGTGGAATGGCCTCGCCGCCGTTGGCTGGACTGGAAGTGGCTGGCCAGGGACCCGGTCCTTGTGGCGGGAGTGGTCTTTCTGGGCATTTTGGCGCTGGGAGGAACGGCTTATCTATGGGCGTGGTCCCACCGGCCCCAATCGGTGGAACTGGCCCCGGGCGTTTCCATCCAGGTGGAGGGCGACCCGGTTTACGGTCCGGAAAAGGCCCCCATTACCATCATCGAGTTCAGCGACTACCAGTGCCCCGCATGCCGCCGCATGCATCCCACCCTCAGGGAGATCGTCGACAACTACAAGGGGAAAGTGAGGCTGATTCACAAGAACTACCCCCTCGACGCCAACTGTAACCAGTCCATGAACTCCCACATGCACCCGCAAGCCTGTGACGCGGCCTACGCCTCGGAATGCGCCCTTACCATGATCGACGATTACGAGACCTATTCCGAGCTGCTATGGAGAGCGGACGACCTGAGCAAGCCGGCGCTCATCGAACTGGCGGTAAAAATGGGGGCCGACTCGAAGGCCTTCAACGAGTGCATGTTGTCGAACGAGACCAAGCTCAAGGTCTTCGAGGACGTGAAGGCGGGGGACCTTATCGAGATCAACTCGACTCCCACCTTCGTGATTAACGGATACAAGTTCGTCGGCGTGCAACACTATAAGGTCTGCTCGGGGATGATACGCCGCCTGCTTCGCGGAGAAAAGCCCCCACCCGACTCCGGCGTCAAGCTGGAGTTCTAATCGGCTACTCGAATATCTCGGTTACTTTCTTCCAGAAGGACTTGGCCTGGGGGTGAACGTCCTCCCCCGAAATCTCGGCGAAGCGCTCGAGAAGCTGCTTTTGCTCGTCGGTAAGCTTGGTGGGTACCTCGACCAACGCCTGCACGTAAAGGTCGCCCTTGCCCCGGCCGTCGAGGTAGGGCATGCCTTTGCCCCTCAGGCGAAAGCGTTTTCCCATCTGGGTTCCGGCGGGTATTTTCAGTTTTTCCTGTCCCTCGGGGGTGGGAACGGAAACCTCGTCGCCCAGCGCCGCCTGAGGAAAACTTAAGGGCAGCTCGACCAAGAGGTCGTTCCCATGTCTTACCAGTATTGGATGGTCCTCGACGGTCATCACCACGTGAAGGTCGCCGGGCATGCCGCCCGCCTCTCCGATTTCTCCCTCTCCCCGCAGGCGGAGCCGATGGCCGGTGTCGATGCCGGGAGGGACCTTGACCACCAGCTTGCGCTCGACCTCCTTCATGCCGCCGCCGCGGCACTGGGGGCAGGGATCGGTGATTACCCGGCCGGAGCCGCCGCAGCGATGGCAGGAGCGGGCGATGCTGAAAAAGCCCTGCTGGTACCTGACCTGGCCTTGGCCGTTGCAGACGGGGCAGGTGGCGGGGTCGGTTCCGGGCCTCGAGCCCGATCCTCCGCAGTTGTCGCAGGTGACGTTGCGAGGAACGATTATGGTCTTTTCCGTTCCCGAGTAGGCCTCCATGAAGGTCACTCTCATGTCGTAGCGGAGGTCCACGCCCCTTCGTCTTCCGCCTCGGCGTCCGCCTCCAAAGAGGTCGCCTAAAAGGTCGCCGAAAATGTCCTCGATGTTGATCGAGCCGAAATCCTGGGCCCCGAAACCGCCGGGAGCGTTATGGCCGTAGCGGTCGTAGCGGGAGCGCTTATCCGAGTCCGATAGTATCTGGTACGCCTCGGTCGCCTCCTTGAACTTGTCCTCAGCCCCGGGATCGTCGGGGTTGCGGTCGGGATGAAATTTCAAGGCCGCCTGGCGGTAAGCCTTTTTTATCTCCTCGGCCGAGGCCCCGCGGTTGACGCCGAGGACCTCGTAATAATCTCTTTTTGCCAATTGCTCGAAGCTCCTAAACACCAATATTCAAAGCGGGCGGCTTATCCGAAAGCTTTCCCCGCCAGAATTGAAATTAGGGCGGAATAGCGTCCGCCCTTTCAAGACCTCCGGAAAGGTCAATTATATCTAAGGATTGAAAAGCGTCAGCCGCTCTCCTCCTCCTCGAACCCGGCCCCCGTGGTCGAGTAAAGCGCCTCGGCCAGCTTGTGCGCCGCCTGCGAAAGTTGCTGGACGGCTTCCCTTATCTCCTCGACGTCGTCGCCCTTGACGGCCTCCTTGGCCTCGTCCACGCGCTCCTGGATCAGATTCCTGTCATCCTCCTCGAGCCTGTCGCCGAACTCGCCCAGGGAGTTCTGCGTGGTATAGATAAGACCTTCCCCCTGGTTCTTGAGCTCGACCAGTTCCTTGATCCTCTTGTCCTCCTCCTCGTGCTCCTCGGCCTCGCTGATTATGGACTCGATCTCGTCGTCGGAAAGTCCGGAGGCCGCCGTGATCCTGATCGACTGCTCCTTGCCCGTGCCAAGGTCTCGGGCGGCGACGTGGACTATCCCGTTGGTGTCGATCTCGAAGCTGACCTCGATTTGGGGAACGCCGCGGGGCGCGGGCGGGATGCCCACCAGCTCGAAGCGGCCCAGGGTCTTGTTGTCCTTGGACAGCTCGCGCTCGCCCTGCAGGACGTGGACGTGGACCGAGGGCTGGTTGTCCACCGCCGTCGAGAATATCATGGACTTCTTGGTGGGGACCGTCGTGTTCTTGGTGATAATTTTGGTGAATATGCCGCCCTTGGTCTCGACGCCAAGCGAGAGGGGAGTAACGTCGAGAAGCAGGACGTCCTTGACGTCGCCCTTGATTATGGCCCCTTGTATGGCCGCCCCAATGGCCACCACCTCGTCGGGGTTGACGCCCGAGTCGGGCTCCTTGCCGAAAATCTCCCTCACCTTTTCCTGAATCCTGGGCATGCGCGTCATGCCGCCCACCAGGATGACCTGGTCGATCTGATCGGCGGAGAGCCCCGCGTCCTCTATGGCCATCTTGCATGGAGGCTCGACCCGGTCGATCAGGTCCGACACCATGGCCTCGAGCTGGGACTTGGTAATCCTTACGTTAAGGTGCTTGGGTCCCGACTCGTCGGCCGTGATGAAGGGAAGGTTGATGTCCGTCTCGAGGGAGGGGCTGAGCTCGCATTTGGCCTTTTCCGCGGCCTCCCTCAACCGCTGGAGGGCCATCTTGTCGCTGGTCAGGTCAACGCCCGTCTCTTCCTTGAAGCGATCGATGAGGTTCTCGACGATGCGCTGGTCGAAGTCCTCGCCGCCCAGATAGGTGTCGCCGTTGGTCGAGAGGACCTCGAAGATGCCCTCGCCCAGCTCGAGGATCGAGATATCGAAGGTCCCGCCGCCCAGGTCGAACACGGCGATCTTCTCCCCGCCCGAGTCCTTGTCCAGGCCATAGGCCAGGGCGGCCGCCGTGGGCTCGTTGATGATCCGGAGAACGTTAAGGCCGGCGATCTTGCCGCCGTCCTTGGTCGCCTGGCGCTGGGCGTCGTTGAAGTAGGCGGGAACGGTGACGACCGCCTCGCTCACCTCCTCGCCCAGGTAATCCTCGGCCGTCTCCTTCATCTTCTTCAGAACGATGGCGCTTATCTCCTGGGGAGAATAATCCTTGCCGTCGATCATTACCCAGGCGTCCCCGTTCTTGGCCTGGGAGATGTTGAAGGGAAGACGTTTGGCCGCGTCCTGAATCTCGGCGGAGTTGAATTTGCGCCCGATAAGCCGCTTGACGGCGAAGACCGTGTTTTCCGGGTTGGTCACGACCTGACGCTTGGCTATCTGGCCGACCAGACGCTCTCCCGACTCGGTTATGGCCACCATGCTGGGCGTGGTCCTGGCCCCCTCCGCGTTGGGGATAACGATAGGCTCCCCGCCCTCGACGACCGATACGCAGGAATTCGTCGTTCCAAGATCAATGCCGATTACTTTTTCCATTCACTCCCTCTCCTTTAGCGTTCCAGCCTCGGGGCCCAGGCCCTCTGGGCAAACGTCAGTCAGCCCCATCGTCAGCTTCCGTTCCCGACGTTTAACAAATGGATCAATCACCCACGTTATCCTTATCCGATTCGTCTCCCCGTTCCTCGGGGGACTCGTCCCCGCCCCGCCCTTCCTCGGCGGCGGCGGACGGCTGGGCCTTGCCCGACCCCTTCGACACGATCGCCAGAGACGGCCGAAGCAGCCTGTCCTTTAGCGTGTATCCCTGCTGGTAAACCTCGAGCACCGTGTTGTTGGGCACGGAGTCGTCCGCGATCTGGCTCATGGCCTGGTGGACCTCGGGATTGAAAGGCTCGCCCAGCGTCTTGATCTTTTTCACGCCGAACTTCTCCAGGGCCGACAGGAACTGCTTGAGCGTCAGCTCGACCCCTTCCCTCAAGGCGCCGAGGTCGGCCTCATCGCCCGCGTGGCCAAGGGCTCGCTCAAGGTTGTCGACCACGGGAAGGATTTCCTTTAAAAGCGGTTCATGGCCGTAGTTGAACCAGTCCGCCTTTTCCTTCTGGACCCTGATCTTGTACCCGTCAAACTGGTTCTGGAGGTGGCGGGCCTGGTCAAGGTTCTGCTTGACCTCCCTGGTCCGCTTCTCCAGGTCAAGGTCCTTGGCCCGGAGTTCCTGCCTGAGCCCGAGTATCTCCATCTTCAGCTCGAGCTCGCGCTTGGACGGCTGAGGCGGAGGGCCTTCCTCGCTTTCCTCAACCGCGTTGGGATCGAACTCCTCCTCGGCAAGGTCAACCTCGACTTCCACTTCCTCCCCTTCCGCCTCATCGGAGTCGGAGGGGGAAGTCTGGACCTTGTCCATGCTTTCGGTGGCCTCCTTAAGGGCACGCTCAAGCTCGTCGGACATTTTCAATTGGGGAACGCCGTCAACCTCACCCTCGATCTCGATCCCCTCGGGGGAGGAAAGGCCGTCGCCGGCCGCCAAGGCTTCTTCCCTATCCTCGCCGTTCGAGCCGTCCCGCTCGACGTCCGTTTTCGCGCTTTTTCCGGTTTTATCCTCAGGTTCACTCATCTTTTTCCGGGTCACCTTATCTTGCCGATAATTTCTATTTCGCCGGGCTCGCTCCGCGCCAGGTACTGTGAGATCAATCTGCCCGTGAACCTCACGAGAGGTACGAGTCTGGCGTAGTCCGTTCTTTTGGGACCGATAAGCCCCAGCGATCCGATGGGCTCGTCGTCGTTTCCATAGGGGATCGAGATCAGGGAACAGCCTTTTAGCGACTCGATCTCGTTTTCCTCGCCGATCAGTATTCTCGTTCCGGACGCGCTCAGGCTTTCCTCGAAGAGCCGGGCCAGTATCCGCCTTTCCTCGAGCGTCCTCATTACCTCGCGGATACTCTCGATCTCGGTGAAATCGTCCAGGTCCAACAGGTTGGCCTGGCCGCGGACGTAAACCTCGCGCTGTCCCATGGACACGAGTTTTCCCGAAAGCTCGAGGGCCCCGGCTAAAAGAAGGTCGGCCTTCCTCTTGGCCTCCTCGAGTTTTCTCCCTAGCTCTCTCCTGAGACCTTGAAGGGTCCGCCCCTTGGCCGAGGCGTTGAGTAGATTGCCGAGCCTTTCCAAGAAGGAAGGGTCCAGCCCCCACTCATCCCGGATGATCCTTTCCTCCATCGTCCCCTTTTCAAAAACGAAGACGACTCTTATCCGTTTTCTTCCCGCGTCGCCAAGGTGAATGGCCGAAAGCGTATCCGTCTCGCCCCGGTCCAGCATGATGACCCCGACCCGCCTGGATAACTCGGCCAGCTTGGACGCCGTGGCCAGGATCAATTCCTCCACGTCCAACTCGCGCGACTGGCGCACCGACTTGAGCTCGCGCTCGTCGCTTGTGGAAACGCCGGCGGGAGACATCAGGTTGTCCACGTAGTATCTGAAGCCGAAGTCAGTGGGCACGCGCCCCGCGGAGGTGTGGGGCTGCTCGAGAAGTCCCATTTCCTCGAGCTCCACCATCTCGTTCCTGATCGTGGCCGCGCTTTTCTTAACGCCCGATTTGACCACGGTCCGCGAACCTACCGGATGTCCGGAGTCAACGTACTCCGACACCACCGCCGCGAGTATCATCTCTTTTCTGCGGTCAAGCTTCATTTCCGAACCGTTCCCCGTTTAAGTTATAACGATCCTTTAAGGCGAATCTAGAACTAATCGTTAAAAACCCGCGTCTTTTAGTTTAATAATCTATTTGCCGGCGGTCAAGCCCACAATGAATCTTTGCCAATTTATTACCCGAGCGCCTTCATGTCAACCCCGGGTTAACGCCGGCGCCATAAAAATATAATTGTATTAAAACATCTTAAGAACCGCGCCGCGCCTTGGCCTTCCCAGTTGGCCGAATATTAAGCTCGGACTTTATCGAAAAAGAAATTACGGCTAAAATGCCTTGTTAACATGAGCGCCCCGGATATCGAACTAAAACGGCTCCTGGGAATCGACCTGGGAAGCAAAAGGATCGGACTGGCTATTTCCGACCCCTCGGGAACCATGGCCTACAGTCTGGGTGTCATTCATAGGAAAGGCATTGGCGACGTGCTGGGCAAAATAAAGGAATTTATTGATGAAAGAGAAATCGGGGAGATAGTCCTTGGCCTGCCCCTGCGCATGGACGGCAAGGAGAGCGCCGGAAGCCAAAAAGCCAGGGAGTTCGCGGCCATCCTGGAGGATGCCTTCTCCATTCCGGTCCACTTAGTGGATGAGTCGCTCTCGACGGTCCAGGCGGAGGAAATCCTTCTCGAGGCCGACCTCTCCAGAAAAAAAAGGAAAAAAGTCATCGACGGACTGGCCGCCGCCGTGATCTTGCAATCGTATCTCAACGAGATGGCCGAGTCATCCGCGGGTAGGAAAAAATGAGTCCGTTCAAACCGGAAGCAAAAATTTTTATCACGAACGAGCGCCGAAAAAGCCCCGGATACCGTTACTTCATGATCTCACTCATCGCGCTGACCTCTTTTTCCATGGCGGCGGCCGGGGTCCTTATTTTCGACTACTACCGCTATACCCGCTCGGCCGAGCCGGGCATCAAGCAAGAAACCCTGGCGGCCATCGAAAAGGGCATGAGCTTTAACGGCGCGGTGGACGCGCTGGCTCGGGACGGGCTTATCTCGAACCCCCGATATTTCAGGGTATTGGGAAGGATGAAGGGAGCGGAGACGCGGATTCAGGCCGGGGAATATACTCTGCGTCCGGGCATGACGCCCCTGGCCATACTCGACACCATTATCAGGGGGGACATTACTAAGGTGACCCTTCGCGTCCCCGAGGGACTAACCGTTTCTGAAATCGGGAAAAAGCTCGAAAGCCTCGGGCCCTGGACGGCCAAGTCCTTTATCGCCGCGGCCCAGGACAAAAAAAAGGCGGCCCAACTGGCCATCCCCGTGGAGAACCTGGAGGGCTATCTTTTTCCGGCTACTTATGAGCTTAAAATGTCCATGACCGAGCCCGACGTGGTTGACCTGATGCTGGCGCGCGGACAAAGGGAGCGGACAAAGGAGAGGGAGAAAAAAGCCAAGGACGCGGGTCTTTCCTGGCACCAGGTATTGACCCTGGCGTCGCTGGTCGAGGAGGAAGCCATCAAGACGGAGGAAATGCCCACCATCGCCGGCGTGTTCAAGAACAGGATCGATAAAAACATGAGACTGCAAAGCGATCCCACCGCCGTTTACGGCCTCGAGGACTTTAAGGGCCCGATTAAAAAAACCGACCTCCTGCGCGTAAGCCCCTATAACACCTATCTCCACAAGGGACTTCCGCCGGGGCCCATCTGCAATCCGGGAGCGGCCGCCATCGACGCGGCCCTGAATCCCGAGAAGACCGAATACCTTTACTTCGTGGCCGACGGAGAAGGAGGGCACATGTTCTCGGAGTCCTACATCGAGCACCGGGCGAACATTAAAAAATACAAAAAGGTCCTCAAGGAATTCAGGGAGTCCAAAAAGAAGGCCGGCCGGGAAAATGAAAAGGCCGCCGCCCCAAATAACGATCAAGACGCGCAGAATACAAAGCCGCCGCCATAGCCCGATCGGCTTTTTGCGCCGGAGAGTTGGTATTCCGATCGCGCGTTCACATATCCGAGTGGAAGACTTATTCATGAAGCGGTATTTATTTATGGCAATGATTATGGGAACCGCTATCGCCATGGCGTTTTGCTTGATTCATCCTTTCAATTCTTCGTTAGCGGCGAGCGATGAACTTGGGCCCCTTTCCTCCGGGTTCGTGTTCGAGCCCACCTTGGCGATACCGTCTAGTCACGCCTCGACCGTCTGCCAGGCCCCGGACGGCTCGATACTTTGCGCCTTTTACGGCGGAAGCGCCGAGGCGGCCCCCGACGTCAAGATATATCTCGCCCGCCTGGAGGCCGGAAAATGGTCCGCGCCCGAGGCGGCCGTCGACACGCCGGGCAAACCGGAAGGGAACCCCGTCCTGTTCGTGGCCCCTTCAGGCAAGCTCAGGCTTTATTTCGTGACCATCCACGGCTTTGGCTGGAACTGGGCCAAGATCAAGCAAACCTCCTCGGCGGACTCGGGCCGGACCTGGGGACCCATCGAGACGCTGAGGGACAAGCGCGGCTGGATGATAAGGAACCATCCCGTCGTCTTACGAGACGGACGTCTGATTTTTCCCATGTACTCGGAGAACAAGTGGTGCTCCGAGTTCATGGTCTCGAGCGACGGGGGAGAATCATGGCGGTTCCTATCCGAGACATGCTCCAGACCCGGCAACATCCAGGCGGCCCTGGCCGAGCTCGAGGACGGTACGCTCTACGCGACCATGCGCGTGGGAGGGAAAGGCGGCAACCTGTGGGAGGCCCGCTCGAGCGACCGGGGCGAGACGTGGGAGGGCCCGACTCGAATGGAGCTCCCCAACCCCAACGCGGGGACCGACATGATCGTCCTTGGCTCGGGCGACCTCCTTTTGGCTTTCAATAACGACGACCGAAAGCGTACTCCCTTGTCACTGGCCTTGTCCTCGGACGAAGGTAGAACGTGGAGCATAAAGGACGTCGAAACGGGAAAGGGCGAGTTTTCTTACCCGTCTCTTTGCCAGGCCTCGGACGGCGTGATCCATTTGACCTATACCTATAAAAGGGAAACGATCAAACACCTGGCCTTTACCGAGGACTGGCTCAGGTAGCCGCGGCGCTTCTTTTGCTTACTCGTTAAGCAGGTTGGGGTCGTCGGTCATGATCCCGCTCACTCCGAGCCTGGTGAACCACCGGATGAGGTATTTCTTATTGACCGTCCATACCATCATGTCGCGGCCCTTGCTTTTATTGATGGCCACCTCGATGGGGTTGGCGAAGTTGTAATTGTAAGAGGGCACGTCAATATCGTACTTGCTTAAATAGTACTGCATGAGCCACATCTGAACGGGATAGGTTGACGTGACCAGTTCGGGTCTCATTTCTTCGACCATGCCCGCGACCTTGGGGATGGGCGACTCGAAAACGGCCCGCTCGAGAAGATCGTGGGACTCGACCTGGGCGATCAGTTCCTTGGCCAGCTCCGGATCGGATATCTTGAAGTCGAGTATAAATCCGACCTCGACCGTCTCCAGCCAATCCAGGGTCTCCTCCAGGGTGGGGGGCGTATAGCCCCGGCCGGTCTTGAGACGCTTGAACTCCTCGAGCGTCATCCCGTCCACCCGCCCGGTCCCGTCGGTGGTCCTGTCCACCGTCTCGTCGTGCATTAAAACGAAAACACCGTCGCTCGTGCGCTGGACGTCGAACTCGAGCATGTCAACGCCCAGGTCCACGGCCATCTTCAGGCTCTCGAGGGTGTTCTCGTCCGACAGCGCCCTGGCGCCCCTGTGCCCAATTTTAGCCGGCCTTCCATCTGGAAAATCCACTCCCCAGGCGGAAGGGGAAGCAAGCATACAAAGCAGCGCGGCGATCAAAGCCAACTTTTTCATGATGGAACCCTCCATAATAGTAGATTCAGATTCACCGTCCCGGTTACGGGCCGGAACTGAAATATTAAAATATCACCCGCGGGGGAAATCAGCTAAAAACTTCATCCCAGCTCACCCAGCGGACCGGCTTTGCCGGTCTGTCCCCTTTGCCTGAGAAGGTGGTCGCAAAGGGTAATGAGCGCCATGGCCTCGGCCACGGGCGCTATGCGCGGGCAGATGCAGGGATCGTGTCTTCCCTTTACCTGGACCTTCGTCGCCGCTCCCATTTTTGTGACCGTGTCCTGCTCCGAGGCGATGGAGGGAGTGGGCTTGACCGCTATCCTGGCGATGATCGGCTCTCCCGTCGAGATGCCTCCCAGCACCCCGCCGGCAAAGTTGCGCCGGGAGGCCACGTGGCCGCCCCCCCCTTTTTCGAGGGGATCGGAGTTCTCGGAGCCTTTCCGGGACGCCGCGGCGAACCCGTCGCCTATCTCGACGCCCTTGACCGCGCCTATTCCCATGAGCGCGCCCGCCAGGTCCGCGTCAAGCTTCCCGAAGACGGGTTCTCCCAGCCCGGCCGGAACGCCGGTCGCGACGATCTCGACCACGCCCCCCACCGTGTCGCCGGACCGCGCACACTCCATAACCAACTCGAGCATGCGCTCGGCGGCCTCGGCGTCCGGACAGCGAAGCGGGTTCCTTTCCGCCTCCTCGAAGTCCCGCTCAATGGCCTCGACGTCGCCGACCCTGATCACGCCGGACTTGACGGAAACGCCGACCCCTCGAAGCACGGCCCTGGCCGCGGCGCCGGCGGCGACCCGGGCGGCGGTCTCCCGCCCCGAGGCCCGTCCTCCTCCCCGGTGGTCACGAACTCCGTATTTTAGGAAATAGGTAAGGTCCGCGTGCCCGGGCCGGAAGAGGTCCTTTAACGCGTCGTAGGCCGAGGACTGGTGGTCCTTGTTGCGGATAATCATTCCGATGGGGGTACCCGTGGTCCTTCCCTCGAAAAGGCCCGAAAGTATCTCGACCTCGTCCTCCTCGGAGCGAGTGGTCGAGGCCGGGCCTTGACCCGGACGCCTGCGGTCCAGGTCCCTTTGCACGAGGTCCTCGGAAAGAGCGACGCCCGGCGGACACCCGTCCACTATCACGCCCAGGGCCGGGCCGTGGGACTCGCCGAAAGTGGTCACTTGAAAAGCGCGGCCCCAACAATTGCCGGACATTTTCTTACCTCCCGGTTGGTTTTCTTTACGCCTCCCGGCCGCCGGGCTGCATCGGCCGCCGGAGTGATAATTATAGTGATCATGTCCATCTCAAGCAAAGCCAAGGGGTCCGGTCTTTCCTATCGCCTTGAATACAAGCCGCCACTTGATAGAATTAAGCGTCCGGACCAATCTTGCCCGAAGAGGACGAGAAGCCGGACGAGGAGGGAAGCATGAGCTACAAGGACGTCCTTTACGAGAAAAAGAACGGAGCGGCGCGGATTACCATCAACCGGCCCGAGCGCATGAACGCCTTAAGAAGGGAAACCCTGTCCGAACTCCAGGAGGTCATGTCGGACGCGAGCGGCGACGACGCCGTGGGCGTTATAGCGGTAAGGGGCGCGGGCGGCGGGGCCTTTTGCTCGGGCGGCGACGTCAAGGAAATGCTGGCCCTCGACCGGTCCGCCGGAAAAATATTCCTGGAGGACTTTCACCGGCTGTTCCAGACCATCCACCGGGCGCCCAAGCCGGTCATCGCGGCGGTGGAAGGGTTCTGCCTGGGAGGCGGAAACGAGATCAACATGGCGTGCGACCTCACCCTGGCCACCGAAAGCTCGGTCTTCGGCCAGGTGGGTCCCACCGTGGGCAGCATACCCGTGCTGGGAGGGACCCAGTACCTGCCCCGCAGCGTGGGCGACAAAAAGGCCAAGGAGATTATTTTCCTCTGCCGGCGCTACTCGGCGAGGGAGGCGGCGGACATGGGCTGGATAAACCAGGTCGTGCCCGACGGCCAACTGGACGAGTACCTGGACGAATGGATCGGCCGGATACTGGCCATGAGTCCGCAGTCCCTCCGCATAGCCAAGCTGAACCTCAACTTCGAGTCCGACGCGCTCTACCCTTCCTTTACCCACGGCGTCGAGCTTTTATCCATGACCTACGGGTCCGAGGAGCTAAAGGAGGGAATGAACGCTTTCCTCGAGAAAAGAAAACCCGACTTTATGAAGTTCAGGAAATAATTCATCGAGCCGGCGTTCAAAAAAGGAATGATCGGACGGCCGATAATCAGGGAGTAAAAATATGACGGAAGAAAAGCGCGCGACCCAGGCCGCCGGACGGGAGGACGACCAGGCGGTAATAGACCCCAAGCGGTCCAGGCTGGACCCGAAGATTCACGACCCGGCCATCTTCTGTCCGGTGGACCCCCTCATTCGCCTGGCCGCCCGGATAGGCAAGGCCAAGAAATCCATGAAGCCCTTCGTTCCCGGCCGCGTTTACACGATAAAATACAAGGGACGTCACATTACGCTGGCCGGCCCGGCCATGGGCGCTCCGGCGGCCTCCTACCTGGTCGAGCGCATGATAGCCGGCGGGGCAAAACACATAATCATGCTGGGCCTGTGCGGGTCCATCAACCGGGAGGTGAAAATTGGGGACCTGGTGGTACCCACCAAGGCCTGGAGCGAGGAGGGCACTAGCCGTCATTATTATCCCAAGTCCCGGGGAGGGGCGCCCTCTGACAAGGCCCTGGCGGCCGCCGTCGAGGCTTTGAACGAGGCGGGCAAGAGTTATCACCTGGGCCCGGTCTGGACCACGGACGCCGTGTTCAGGGAAACGAAAGGCAAGGTAAAGACCTACGGGGAGAAGGGATTGCTGGCCGTCGAGATGGAGGCCAGCGCCCTTTTCGCCGTGGCCAAATACAGGGAGGTCGACCTTTCCGCGCTGCTAATAACGAGCGACGAGCTTTTCGACCTTCGGTGGCGCATGGGCTTTACCAGGCCCCGTTTCCTTTCGGCCTGCCGCCTCGCCTGCCAGGCGGCCATGGAGGCCGCCTATAAACTTGCCCCCCCCGAGAAGGACGAATCGAGCGGGGAGGACATTTTCGACGACTTGGCCAAACCAGGCGAGGAGGAAAAAGAAAACGTGGAAAAGGACGAAGAAGAGGATGGAGACGAGTCCTGACCACAAACTATCGAGGGCGGACCTGGCGGCGGTCCTGGTCCTGACCGCCCTGGCCGCGGCCACTCGCCTTTACAAGCTCGACCAGGGATTTTGGTACGACGAGATTTACTCCGTGTCAATGTTTTTCCGCGCGCCATGGCCTTTCCTTCTTACCGAGATGCCCGCGCCCAACAACCACCCCTTTTATTCCATCCTGGCCAAGCTATGCATCCTGACGCTGGGCGAAAAAGAGTGGACGGCCAGGCTGCCGGCTTTCATTTTCGGCGCGTTTACTCCCGCCATGACTTACCTGTTTGGAGCCAGGTGGCTAGGCCGCAAAGCCGGACTGATCGGGGGCGCGATAGTATTATTAGCCATGTGGCAAGTGTGGTTCTCTCAGGACGCGAGAGGATACTCGGCCGAGATTTTCTTGACCCTTGCCTCCTTTTACCTCTTTCTTTCCCTCATGGAGAAAATAACGGCGGCCAAGGCGGCGGCCTATATACTGCTCTGCGCCCTGGCGGTGTATTCCCAACTTTTCGCCCTCTTCGCCGTCTTGTCTCACGCGGCGGTCGGGGCCCTGGCGGCCTTGGCCGGACGGAACCCTCGGAACGGATTGAAGTGGGTGTCTCTCAGTCTGGCCGGCGCGGGACTCGGTCTGCTTCTTTATTTCCCCATGTTTTCGGACATGTATTCCTACGCGTCCTTTCAAGGCAAGCTGACGACGGGACGCTCTTTTACGCCTTCCTTCCTGGCCAAGGTTTTCGTGGGATGGGGCTCGGGAGCGGGACGGCTTTACCTGGCCCTGCCCATGATGGCCCTGGCCGCCGCGGGCCTATATCCGGCCATGAGAAGAAAATGGGAGGTCCCCGTCGGCTGGGCCGCGGGACTGCTTCTCGCGTTCGCTTTTTCGATCGCCAGTCAGACCTTCGTGTTCCACCGCTTCTATATATTCGGAGCGCCCTGTTTCTACCTGTTCGTCGGAGCGGCCCTTTCAAAGATGATCGATTCATCCAGAAAGCCGTTGAAAGCGGCGTCGGTAATGGCGATTATTTTGATCGCGGCGGGCTTGCTGGCCGACCTGAGCGTATATTACGGAAAGGGAAAACAAGGATACAGGGACGCGAGGGACTGGGTCTCGCTTAACGCGCCCTGGGCCAAGGTGGTGTCAATGGGCCTGGCCAGCGACGTCTACTGGTATTACGACCCCTCGGCCGTCAGGCTCGAAAAAGGAGAAACGCCCGAGCCGTCCCTGCTAAAGGGCGCCGCCGTGGTCCTGTCTCACTGGTGGTCGGTGGGAGACTATAACATGGACATTCTGAAATTCTCCTGCGGACAGCCCAAAAAGTTTCCCTCAGCCGGTCCTCCCGAGTACGAGGTGCTGGTCTTTATATGCGGTGACAAAAATGACGGCAACAGGTAACCATACTCAGGAAAAGACCACCCGCTCGAGGGAATGGGCCATCGTCGCCGCTCTAACCGCCCTGGCGGCCGCCGTCAGGCTGATTGGACTTAACCAGGGCCTTTGGTACGACGAGATATTCTCGCTTTTGCGCTTCTTCCGCGCTCCCCTTTGGACGCTGGTGACCGGGATGCCCGACCCGAACCATCACCCGCTTTACTCGCTTCTGGGCAAGCTCTGCCTTAACGCGCTGGGCGACTCCGAATGGGCCCTTCGACTTCCGTCATTTATCGCGGGAACGGCGTCCGTCCCTCTCCTTTACTTTCTCGGATCGAGGCTAATTAACCGCGCCGTCGGAATAACGGCCTCCATTTTGCTCATTGTTTCCTTCTGGCCCGTATGGTTCTCTCAGGACGCGAGAGGCTACGCGCTCGAGATATTTTTCTCCATCATCTCGTGGGGCATGTTCCTGATTGTCCTCCGAAAATGGAGCCTCTTTTACGCCGCCATTTACGTCGTTTCAACGGCGGCCATGGTTTATTCCCATCTTTACTCGTGCTTCATGCCTCTGGGACATCTGGCCGCGGCCTTATTTCTCACCTTTTTCAAAAAAGGCCTCGGCGTCGATCAAAACGAAACGACCGCCGGGAAAGCCGCCCTGACGGCCGCCGCTTCTCTGGCCCTGGCCTCGGCGCTTTATCTTCCCATGGCTTCCGATTTTCTCAATTTCTCTCGCTCCGAGGGCCAGAGGACGATGGGAAGGGCCATGGACTTATCCTTCCTCACGAGCCTCCTTGTAAACTGGTCCGCCGGTCCGGGCCGGACCTTGCTATCTATCCCGGCCCTGGCCGCCGCCGCGGCCGGCGTGGTTTTCACGGCCAAGGAGAACAGAGAAGTCCTCATCTCCTGGGCGCTTCCTCTTTCGTTGGGGTTCGCGGCCCCCCTGATAACGGGCACTTTCACCTATCACCGTTTCTACTGCTTCGCCATGCCCGGTTTCATCCTTTTCATGGCCCTGGGACTGGTAAGGTTGGCCGGCAAAGCGAAAAGACCCGCGCCGGCCATGGCGGCGGCGACGGCCCTGATCGTTTTGACTTTTCTGCCGTCGCTTTACGAGTACAACAAGATCGGCAAGCAGGGCCTGAAACGGGCGGCCGAGTGGGCCCGGACGGAGGCGCCCGATTCCAGGGTATTGGCCATGGGCCTTTCGGGCGTGGTCTTCCGCCACTACTGTCCCCGGGCGGCTCCCGTCTATCCAAGAGGCCCCATCAGCCGCGACGTGGTTCGAGGAGCGGTCGTCGTTATAACCCATCCCTATTCGGTGGGAAAGGAAAACCTTGCTCTCCTGTCGGATAACTGCCGCGAGCCCATGGTAATCAAGTCCGCGGGATACGAGGAAAACGAGGTGAGGATTTATGACTGCCGATAAGCACGAACAAAACGAGGACGCCCTGGCCCAAATCGAAGCCCTCGACTCGGTGAGGATTCTCCGCATGAGGCACGACCCCGACAACCGCTTCAGCGCCCCTTTTATCAAGGCCCTTAACCTCGCTCTGGACGAGATCGAGGCTGACGGCTCCGCCAGGTCGGCGGTGATAACGGGAGCGAGGGACAAATACTTTTCCAACGGCCTCGACTTAACCTGGATCGCCGGGCGGACCGTCCAGGAATGGGGACCGTTCCTCGAGAGCTTCGTGTTTCTGCTCGACAGGGTCCTCACGTTCCCCAAGCCGCTGGTGGCGGCCATTAACGGCCACGCCTTCGCGGGAGGGGCCTTCCTCGCCTGCGCCGCCGACTGGCGCGTGATGAGGTCCGACCGAGGCTGGTGCTGCATACCCGAGATCGACCTCCGCCTCGACCTTCCTCCCGGCCACCTGGCCCTCCTTTCCTACGTGGTGGGAAAAAGGAACTGCGACCGCCTGAGCCTGACGGGGGAAAGACTGACCGCCGCCCAGGCCCTCGAGCTGGGGCTGGTGGACGAGACGGCGGAAAAGGACGAGGTCCTGCCCCGGGCCGTGGAGATGGCCAAAAGGCTGGGAACGAAAAACCAAGAACAGTACGCCAGACACAAGCTCAACTTAAGAGCGGAGCCTTCCCGCGCCCTCCGGATCGAGGACCCTGAATATATTAATGCCATGCTGAAAGAAAAAAAGTTCACCTGACGGACGATCGCCCGGTCCTTTCCCGGGCGGGTCAATAGGTTTACTCGGACCTTTTTCTCCTCCACTCCCAATACGCGGCGAGCGCTCCCAGGGCCCTGGCGGCCCGCTCGGGAGTGGGATAGGCCGGCGCGCCGTTGTCGGTAAAGGCCCGAAAGCCGTCCTCCCCCGGACCCATCAGGGAGGCCATCACCAGGGGCTTTCCAACCTCTTGGGGAATCCTGGCCACCTTGCCGGCCATGGCCCGAAGCATCTCGAGCACCGGGTCCATGTTGAGGGACGGGAAGTACTCGGTTATGGTCTCGCGGCGTCCCTCAAAGAACCCGCTGATAAAAAAGCCGTAGACGATAACGGCGTCGATCTCGTCCGACTCGAGGGCCTGGCGGGTCACGCGTCCGAACCGGTTCATGTCGGTGTCGAAGGTGAAATCGATGGGGTTGGCCACCGCGCCGGTGGAGGGCATGGTTTTAAGGAACTCGGCCTGGAGTTTTTCCGAGAACCTGGGAAGCTCGAGTCCGACTTTTTCACAGGTATAGGCGGCGCTGCTTCCGGGCCCGCCCGAGTTGGTGACTATGGCCACCCTGCGCCCTCCCATGGGAGGCGCCTGGGAAAGGACGCGGGCGAAATCGAAAAGCTCCCCTATCCCGTTGGCCCAGACAATGCCGCACTGCCTGAACAGTCCTCGCGCCAGGTCCTCGGGCACGCCCAGGGCCGCCGTGTGAGAGGCCCCCGCCCGGGCGCCCGCCTCGTTGCCGCCCACGAAATGCGCCACCACGGGCTTTTTCAGGGACGTGGCCCTGGCGGCCTCGATGAATTCCCTGCCCCGCCTGATCCCCTCGATATAAAGGGCCACCGCCCTGGTCTCGTCGTCCTCCCTGAAAAAATCCAGGGCGTCCACCATGTCCACGTCTCCCTCGTTGCCCAGGCTGAGGGCAAAGCGCAGGTTGAAGCCGGGCTCGAGTTCCTTCATGTAGGGGAATATCTGGGTGGTGTAGCTGCCGCTATGGGACGCGAGGCTGATCGAGCCAGGCTCGAGCCTGGCGCTGAAGGTGGTGGTGTTAAGCGGCAGGTGCGCGTTCACCAGTCCCAGGCAGTTGGGACCTATTATCCGGATGCCATGGCGCCGCGCCGTCTCGAGCATCTTTTCGTTCAGGGTCCTGCCCTCCTCGGTGGCCACCTCCTCGAAGCCCGCCGTGGTGACCACCGCGTGCCGCGTGCCCTTCTTGCCCAGGTCCTCGAGCACGGCCGGGACCGCCGCCGCCGGGATGACGATCAAGGCCAGATCGACGGGACCGGGAACGTCGCTCGCCCGCTTGTACGCCCTTTGTCCGAGCACCTCCTCCTGAGTGGGGTGGATAAAATGGACCTTTCCTGGAAAGCCGCCGCCGATGATGGCCAGGGCCTGCATGGTCCCCATCTTCATGGGACCGGAAGCCCCGTAGACGGCCACGGACCGGGGATTTAGCATGTCGAATAAAAAATGAGACAACTCCAGCACCTCCATAGATTAAGTTCCAAGCTTATACCCCTTATACGGACGGGGCAAAGTCCAAGGCGCGGGCGGCTGATTGGATGATTTGGGTTACCCGTTCGATTCCATGGGAATTTTCGCGGCCGGTTCAATCCGGATCGAGTAAGCAATTGAAATCACGTCTTTTTTGACCGCCCGTAAAATTAAAGGAATTTAATGCTCCTTGATTTGGGCCGGATTTTGGTGCTATAAAGAAACCGTAGTTCCGCGTCAGTCGCGCCTTTCAAATTTCTCATTCAGGTGGTATTCGCATGGAAAGACGACTAAGGATTCTGGTGGCCAAGCCCGGTCTGGACGGCCATGACCGCGGCGCCAAGGTGGTGGCCCGCGCCCTCCGGGACGCTGGGGCCGAGGTAATATACACGGGTCTTCATCAGACCCCGGAGATGATAGTGGAGGCGGCCATTCAAGAGGACGTGGACGCCGTGGGTCTGTCCGTGCTCTCGGGCGCCCACATGACCCTGTTCCCCGCGGTTATCAACGGGCTGCGGGACAAGGGCATAAGCGACGTGGCCGTCTTCGGCGGCGGCATCATCCCGGAGGACGATATTCCGCGGCTCGTGGAGTTGGGCGTGAAAAAGATATTCCTTCCCGGCTCCCCCATGAAGGACATAGTGGATTTCATGAACGGCGAGCTTAAGCCGCGTTGACGAATGGGTCTTATCGTCCCGGCTTTTTATCCATGGATATGTTTTCGGCGTCCGCGGGCGGGCGGACTTTACGTCGTAAAAGGTAGTAAAGGTAATTTCAAATCCATCAACCAAGGAGGTAAAAGCAATTGATAAAATTCAGCGAACGGCAACTGAAGACGCCGAGGTTCATGCGGCCGGTATACATGGTCACCGGCGGCATGAGCCAGTTTGGCCGCGCCTTCCCCGAGAAGCGCACGGAGGAGCTTTGCATCGACGCCCTGACCATGGCGGCCGAGTTTATCGGCAAGAGCCCGGCCGAGCTTAAGCGTTACATCCACTCGTGCTATTACGGGCATTTCGCCGACCACTTCGGCGACCAGCTTCTCGGCGAGTCCGTCATCCACGACCGCCTCGGTCTCGATCCCCTCGGCAACGTGGGCGTTAAGACCGGCGGGGCCACCGGCGGCTCGACCATTTGGGAGGCGGCCAAGGCCGTGGCCTCCGGATATTCCGACTGCGCGCTGGCCATGGGATGGGAGAGGATGGACGAGGTCCCCACCGACGAGGGCAACCACCTCATCTCCTGCGCCGCCGACAAGGACTGGGAAACGCCGCTGGGTCACATTTACACCGGCTACTACGCCACCATGGCCCAGCGCTACTGGCAGATATTCGGCAAGAGCGAGGACTCCTTCCGCAACACCATGGCCGAGATATCGGTCAAGAACCACGGGTACGCCGTGAGCAACCCCTTTGCCCAGGCCCCCATGCGCATCACCGTCGAGGACGTGCTCAAGTCACCGGTGGTTGCCCATCCCCTCCTGGCCCTCGACGCCTGCCTCATGAGCGTGGGCGCGTCCTGCGTGATACTGGCGGACGAGAAGACGGCCCACGAGATGTGCGACAATCCTCTCCGCCTTTACGTGACCGCCGGCTCGCACACCCTGCGCGTGGCGGACAGGCGTCACATGGATATTCCTCTGCTGCCCAACGAGAGCGAGGACCAGTACAAGGACTTCGGCGAGCGTTTCCCCGGCGGCGACCGTTACCCGGGCTTCACCGGTTTCCTGGCGGCCCGGATCGCGGCTTATTACGCCTACCGCATGTGCGGGATCAATGACCCCTGCGAGGACCTGGACCTGGTCGAGCTTCACGACGCCTTTACCATCTCGGACATCCAGACCTACGAGGACATCGGGATCAGGCCCTACGGCGAGGGCAGGGACTACGTCGAGAGCGGGGACTGCTACCTTAAGGACCCCAAGACCGGGAAACCGGGAAGGCTCCCGTCCAACATCTCGGGCGGGCTGCTCGGGTGCATGCACGCCGTGGGCGCCACGGGCATCATGCAGGTGGTCGAGTGCGGCCTCCATATCTGGAACCGGCACGCCGAGATACACGGCGACGAGGCCAGGTGGAAGTCCTTTGGCAAGGAAAAGCCGGGCGACTGGGAGGACCTTCAGGTGCCCGGCGCCAAGAGGGCCCTGGCCATCAGCCACGCGGGCGTCGGCTCCCACGTGACCTGCACCATCTTGATGGACCCGAACCATCTTTTAAAGGAGGACTGAGATGAGCGACAAACCCGAGGTATGGGTGGAGAAAAACGCTTACCGGATCAAGGGCGACTTCCACGTTATCCAGCCCAACCAGCCCATCCGGAAGGGCGACAAGCTCTGCGGGGTCACCAACCCCAGGCAGATGACCTATATTCACAGCTACGGCGGCGAGTACGAGTTCTTCGACGGAGTGGCGAAGGGAAAGCTCCTGGCCACGCGCTGCGACAACGACGCCTGCGAGTTCAAGGGGACCGTCCATCTTCCCTTCCGTATTCATTGCCCCGACTGCCTTAAAAAGATGACGACGATCGACGTGACCGACGCGGCCAGGAAGACGGCCAGGATTTATTCCTATATCATCACCTCGCGCACTGGGGCCTTCAACACCCTGGACAAGCCCATCAAGTTCATCGACGTCGAGATCGACGGCGTGGCCACCATGATAAAAAGCTACATGCTGGCGGGCGAGCCGGCCATCGGCGTCAGGCTGGTTCCCATCTTCAGGACCAAGGACCCGACCTATACCATTACCGACCTGGCCTGGGTGGCGGAGGGGACGGGCGAAAAAGACCTGCCCAAAGGCTTTACCTTTTAGCTTGTAAACCTTGTTCGGACAACGGCGCCGCGGGGTATCTCCTCGCGGCGCCGTTTTATCTTTGTCATCCCCGCCTTTGGCGCCGCTTGAAAAGCCATAGAGAGAATATCAAGGTCAGGGCCGCGAATACCCACCAGAAAATAAATATCGGTAACCATTCATCCTCGAACCCCCCATATCGGGCGTAATGGTCGAAATTTAACACGAAGCCCAGAATTGGAGATAAAGCCTGCTGCCAGTCGTCCTGGGTATTAAGAATGTCAAGCTCATCCAAAAGCGCCATACCCAGGGACAGGCCGATGAAAATAATCAAGTTTATCGCGTAGCTTAAAATCATGGATACGTTTGATTTTCTGGAAACGATGGATGAGAACAGTCCCACCGCCGAGGTGAGGGCCACGCATAAAGCGAGGGTCCCAAGGAAGGAAACGGCAAACACGGCCGTTCTCTTGGGTTCCCAGGACATGAAAAATATCAGAAAGGGAGCGCTTGAAAGCACGGCTGCCAAAACTATCGGCGCGGTGGACGTAAGGCCCGACAGGTACTTGCCGAGAAGAATCTGGCGCGGCGTGAGAAGCGTGCTTCGAAGAAGGTCCATGGAATCGGAGTCGTACTCCCTGCCAAAGGACCAAGCCAAAATGGCCGGGCAAAGAAGGGTAACGAAACAAAGCTGTAGTATCACGGAAGATATCAGGGACACGGCGTATCTTGTATAGTAGTTGAAAGTACCGTCAAACATAAGTACGCCAGGGAACAGCATGAATAGAAGAGTAGCCGCGTAAAGGACGCGTATGGACCAGTCGCTTTTACCCAATGCCCCCCATTGCAGTTCCCGGACCAGGATGGGGTTTCGGCCCGCGGGTATGGGTTTTTTCCTGCGCATGGGGTCGATAAGGTAGAAGGGAAAGGACCACCGCCGCCGGGCCAGGACTTGCTCGTCGTCCGTCACCTTGGTCTCGCGTTTTTGCTCCGGCCGCGCCCTCTTGTCGAGGGCCCAACGGGCCGCGCCGAAACAGGCGGCCCAGAAAAGGGCCTGCCATAAGAGGTTGGCGGCCAGCTTGTCGAGCACCTCGCTCAAGGAGGCCTGAAGGGCTAGAAAGGGAGAGGTGGCGACGAAAAGGTCTTTCAAATCTCGGCTCAGTCCATACACGTCCACCAGCTCGGTCGCGATGGCAAGGCCCCCCCACGGGACGCCCAGGGGAACGAGCATAAGAACATAGGAGGCCAGTATGGCGACCAGGCCCCTCCGGAAAAGAGTCGAGCACAGAATGCCGCTCAGGGCGCAGGACACGGAAAATGCCATGACCGTAAGAAAGCGGAAAACCAGCTCGGACGGCTCGATCCCCACCAGGAATATCGCCGAGGCCGCGATGGGAATAACGGCGACAAGGACCATGAGGAATATCGCCGCGGCGCTTACGAGCTTGGAAAACAAAAGTTCGCTCCCGCCGATCAAGGTCAGCCGCAGCATCTCGAAGGTCCCTCTTTCCTTTTCCAGTACCACGGACCCTCCCGCTATGCCGGGCAAGATCGCGGCGGCGCATAAGATGAAGATCAACATGAACCCAAACATCAGCTTCGAGGAAACCGTGGCCGACTGCTGGAGCAGAACGTCGCTTGACGGCCAGGCCCCCCATACCAGCAAAACCGAAGCTGCCGCGGAGAAAAAAGGAAGCAGGAACATTTTCCAGTCGCGCAGGCCGCTGACGAGTTCCTTCTTAATAAGGGCCGAGGCCGGGAAAGTAAGGCTCAAGTATTTTGTCCTCCTCGAAGCCCCTGGGTGGAAACCCGGGCCAGCCTTCGCGTTGTCCGCCAGAAAAAGGCCAGGCCAAGGAGAGCGAAAGAAACCTGGCTGATCCAGAATAGAACGTGCTCGCCTAATTTGGGTCTCGGGTCATAGGCGATAATGGCGAATGAAACGATGGGCGAGAAAACCGAGTAGGACTTGCCGGGCTGTCCGTGTCCCATCCAGGACAGGAGAACTATAACAAACAACATCAAGCCTATCAGCGCTCCCGCCCCCAGGAGCATGGACTTGGCCGCGGCGCTGGTGGTCTTCTCCGACCGGAGCGAGGCGTAGAGGGAGACGTTCGAGACCAGGAACACGCACACGGCCATGGTCACGTATCCGCGAATGGCCTGGAGCCAGCCCTCGAGGTCCATGCCGACGGCGATGACGCCGGGAACGGTCAGCACGACGACCAGGAGCACCCCCGGCGCTATGGCCGCGAGCGAGGCCAGGAGCTTTCCCCTTACGATCTCGTAGGGGGGCATGGCCGTCATTATCAGCATCTCCAATGTTTCCGATTCCCGCTCCCGGGCGAAAAGGCCGGCCGTATAGGTCGGTATCATAAGACAAAGGGCGATGATGAAGATCAGCGTCATGGTGGAGCAGAAATTACTCAAGTCCTCCTGGTCGGCCGGAGAAAACGAGACCATGACCCCGACGATCGCCGCAGGCACGAGGAGAAAGAAGACCGGATAAAACGACCTTATGTATGAGGTCGCGTTTCCCATGATGGTCCAGCGCAGGTCCCTCTCCAGGACCGGGTTGAAGCGGTCGCCGAACCCTCTTTTCTTTTTCCTCGGATCGACCAGATAATACGGCGCCCTCCTTCGCCTCGTCTTCAGTTCCGGGCCGGATACCGCCGGGGAGTGAGCCGCCGCCTCGGGACTGGGAGAGCGGCGAAGCTTCAAGACCGAGGCATAAAATAACGCGAGAAGGAAAAGGACCTCCACCGCGAAATATAACCAGTTCTTTCCCGGAACGAACCTGGTTGAATAGATTATTGGAAAGTAAAAAGGCGATGGGATCAAAATTCCCAGGGCCCTTATCAACATGGGGACCAGGACCGCCCATAAGATGGCCAATCCATAAGCGTTGGACGTGGCCCTCGTAAGCGACTTGGCGTAACACGAGGAAAAGATGCCCATCAGGGTTATGGCCAAAGCGGCGTGGACCAGCGACATAATAATCATCATGAAGACGGTCAAATCCACCCCCACCAGGAAGAAGACCACGGCGAAAAAGGGAAGCACGGCGATGAAGATCAAAAGGAAGATTCCCATCGACGCGGCGGCTTTTCTTAAAATGAGCATGGAGGGAGACGCGAGGGTGAGAAAGGTCATATCGAAGGTGCCCCTCTGCTTCTCTCCAATAATCGCGCCGGCCGAGACGCCGGGAAGCACTAGAAAAATGGCCGCCAGGACGAAGTAGTAGGTCATGGACATGATGGTGTTGGACAGGCGGTCGGCCTCCAGGAGCAGGTTCCGATAAGCGGGCCAGGACTCGTATACCATCCAAAGCAGGAGAAGGGGCGGAAATGCCGCGTATAAAAACGAGCGCTTGCGCCTAAGCGCCAGAAGGAACTCGTAGCGCGTAAGCGCGGCCAAGCTGGACAGCGAGTCCGCCAAGGAGGCTAACATGTGCTTACTCCCCTTCCCCGGGCTTTCCTCATCCGGGAAAAGACTTCTTTGCCGATCCGACCCAAATCTTTCGACTGGTCTTCCATCGACTTGGCCAGCGCGCGGGAGGAAAGGCGGTTCAGAAAGATACCCATAACGATGAAAGCCGCCATGCCGTTGGCCGCGATAATCGCGGTGAGCAAAAGCTCATTGGATGGACTTTGTAAAATTGTATAAACATTCAGGATCGGCGAATAGCACATCACCGCTTCTCCCAGGTTTTCCAGGTAATCCTGATCTTTGGGCAGGAGTTGGACCTCGGCTAAAATGTCAATAATCGTTAGGCCCAGCAGGCCGAAAAGCAAAGGAAGTTTACTCAGTGCAACCCCCGCGATCAACGCGCTTCCGATTTTCCTGGAAATGATCGAGACGTACACGCATATCGAGGCGACCAGATAGGAGCCGGTGATAAAACTCGCGATGACCATAATGACTTTCAGCCAGATTATATAACCGAACCCGACGTATGCCGTTACGGCGATGATAAACATGGCGCTGGACAGGGCTATCGGCGCGGTGGCAGCAAGTGACGCCGCGATTTTTCCCCGGACGATCTCGGACGCGGTCATGCCCGTCATCCTCAGGAAGTCCAGACAATCCCGCTCCCTCTCGGAGGCCACCGAGTAGGCGGCTAAAACGGGCAGTACCAAGCCGCCAATTATGACGACTTGAATTATTACGAAGTTGTCGAAAAAGCGCCCCCAGAAATAAACCCCTGAAATGGAGAAATCCCCCGTAATTAAGAATACTAGAAACAATAGGAACGCAAAGTTAGTCAAAGTCGCGCCCGAAAACAACAGGAGCAGCTTGAGCGCTCCGCTTATGCCCCACTCTAAATCCTTCAAAATAACGGGATTAACTCCATCCATATATGAAGACCGCCTTCCTCTCCAGGACCAAAGCCTCCCCGAGAGTCCTCGCGCTCCCTCTTTTTTCTTCAGGCCAATCGCTCCCATTTTAACTAGTTCCAGTTGCGTAACTAGAAAAAGCCAATAAAAACAATGTGCTGTAAGCATTTTTCGCTTCCCTTTTTGGTCTTGTTATGATACAATAACTCCTTGAAAAATCAAGGATTGACTTGCCGGGATGCTGTGAAGGGGGCGAAAAATGCGACCGAAAATTAAAATGCAAATGACCATTGAAGACCACGAATTTTTGAAAGCGGGCCATCTTTTCAAACAAGACACTGAGCTTGAGAAGATGAGCATAGCGCTCGACGAGGCCAAGGAAATTCTGGAAGCTGTTGCCGATGATCTCCAAAGCGGACTCAAGGAGACCGGCGCCGAGGGGATGAGCGTCGAGCAGGTCCTTAGGAGCGCGGTCATCTATCAACTCAAGTGTTATTCCTACCGGGAACTCGGCGACCGCCTCGGTTCCGATTACAATTTCCGCAAGTTCACCAGGTTCTTCGGGCGGGACATTCCCCATTTCAGCAGCCTGGAGCGGGCGATAAAACGCATCCGCCCCGAGACCTGGGAGCGGATCAACGAAATGCTCGTGGCCCTGGCCATTAAAAAAAAAGTAGAAGACGGCGAGGCGGTCCGCGCTGACACCGCGGTGGCCGAGGCCAACATCCACTATCCGACCGACGCTTCGCTTCTTTTTGACAGCATCCGTGTATTGGACCGGTTGATGAAAGGAGCGCGGAAGGAGCTGCCGGGTCTCGGGTTCGAATATCATGACCGGACTCGGCGGGCCAAGAAGCGCGCTTACCAGATCGCCATGGGCAAAGGCAAAGGGATCGAGAAGAAACGGGCGGTCTGGTACCGGGACCTTCTCAAGGTTTCGGCGGAAATCTTGGCCATGGCCCGCTCGGCGCGGGAGGCGCTGGACGAGGCCCTTAAAGGCGGAGAGCTTTATTTCAGCGATGCGGGCCTGGCAACCATGATCAAGAGCGAACTCGATCATTACCTGCCGCTTTCTGAGCAGTGCGTCGAGCAGTGCGAGCGGCGGGTTATAAAAGGCGAGAAGGTTCCCGCGCAAGAGAAGGTGGTTTCCGTTTTCGAGCCGCACGTTGATATCATCCGGAGAGGCAAGACCATGAGCCCGACCGAGTTCGGTCACAAGGTGATGGCGGCGACGGGAAGGTCGGGGATTGTGCTTCAATATAAAGTGTGCGAGGGCAACCCTTCCGACGCCGACCTTTTCGAGGACATTTTGCAAAAACACGTCCGCCTGTTCGGCAAGGCTCCACGCGAGTTTACCGGCGACCGCCGCTTCTATCATGAGGACAATGAGAAGCTTGCGACCGAAGGTCCTTATTATATCGAGCGCCTGGCCATTCCCAAGCCCGGCAAAAGGAGTTCGGAGCGGATCGAGCACGAGCGTCAGCGCTGGTTCAAGAAGCTTCTTCGCTTCCGGGCCGGGATCGAGGGCGGCCTTTCCGCCCTTCTTCGCGGCTTCGGTCTGAGCCGATGCCTGTGGAGAGGTTTCGAGAGCTTCAAGTCCTGGGTGGGTCTTTCGTTCTTTGCCTGGAACCTTCGAAAACTCGCGCTGCTGACTTAGCCGCCGCCGGGCGCGCCCCTGTGGGGGCAATGAAAAACGGAAATGAAAAACAGCAAAAGGAGAGGTGTTTTTTGAAAGGATAGAAAAGGGCCGGCTCAGGCATTCAACTCGCCTGAAAGCGTTAAAATCTTTTCCGTCCTTTATGGACGCCCTGAAAATCTGCATGTCCATATCCTCTCCGCACCGCATAATGAAAGCCATTAAGCAGTTGTGCAACAGAAACTAACTAGTCCATGTCCGACCCTGTCCGCGCGGCGAAGGCCCATGATGGCGATAAAGAAAAATACCGCCGACGTCATGGACAAATAAGCGAGCTGAGCCGCCCATAAATGCCAGTCGCTAAAATAATGGCGCGGCCATGTAAATATAATTTTTAAGGGGAAATAAGCGGATTCGATTAAAAACGTCGCTACGTCTGATTTTCCGCTCCCTATAAGTAAAAGATGGAAAAGGAGCGGGGTGACGCCCCATATTATTAGTATTAATATATATGACATTATGATAGCATAAACCGGCGACTTGGAAAGGCTTGAAACCCCGAGGCCTATGGCCGAAAAGTTTCCGGCGAAAAACAGAAGAATAATAGGGACCCGCCAAAGCTCGAGGCCCTGAAAGCCGACCAGGAAAAAGCCGACCGACATGGCCGGCAGGCACAGGATGATTAAAAATACGCAAACCATGAGGATTGATAAAGTCTTCTTTACGACGTATCCGGTGGGCGTAATCAGGCTCACCCTGACCATGTCAAGGGACCCCGATCGCCTCTCGCCGGCGATGGCCTCGGCCGAGAGGGGCGGAACGAGAAAAAACATGATCAGGGCAAGAAATGACAAGGTCATTTCCATTAAGGCGTCCGATACATCAGCGGCCTCTTTATAACTCATAAAGCGGCCCTCAATAAAAAACGATAAAACAAGCGTGAGGCCCGCCGCCAGAAGAATCATTAAAGCCGTTACCTTTTCTTCCCGCAGCCTGGCCCCCAGCTCCAGGTGGACAAGATCGAGCGCGTTACGGACGCTTTCCTTAAGCCTCGAATTCAATTCCCGTAATCTCCATTGGTGACGTGCATGAAAACGTCCTCCAGGCTTCCCTTGATCTCCTCCAGGAAGAGGACCTTCACGCCCGACTCGACCAGGCGAGTCAAAAGCCCGGAAATTTCAATTGCCCCCATGTTGGTCTGGATATGGAACTCGTCGCCCGACCGGGTGAAGTCCTCGATCGCCGGGTCCTCTTCCAGGGCCTTCTCGGCCAGGTCCGCGCCCTCGATCACCTCGAGCCGCAGGTCCCGGGCCTTGCGGATTTGATGGAGAATCTCCCGGTACTCGCCCTGGGCCAGCATCTTTCCGTCCGAGATAATGCCGATCTTGTTGCACATGTCTCCCAACTCGGAAAGGATGTGCGAGGATATCAAGATGGTCTTGCCCATTTCCTGGAGCGTCTTAATAAGCTCCTTGAACTCGGCCCTGGCCCTGGGATCAAGGCCGCTGGCCGGCTCGTCCAAAAGCAGCACCTTGGGGTCGTGAATAAGGGTCTTGGCCAGGCAACACCTTTGCTTCATGCCCCGGGAAAAGGCGCTCACGAAAAGGTCGGCCTTGCCGGCAAGGTCCGTCAGGGTTAGCACGTCGTCGATGATGGCCCGCCTTTTCTTAAGAGGAATCTTATAGGCCGCGCCGAAAAAATCGAGGTACTCGCGAAGTCTCATCCCCTCGTAAACGCCGAATGAGTCGGGCATGAACCCCACCCGCTTCTTGATCTCGTAGGGTTCCTCAACCACGTTGATGCCGTCGATGAAAGCCGCGCCCGAGCTGGGCTCGAGAAGCGTGGCCAGGACGCGGATGGTCGTGGTCTTGCCCGCGCCGTTGGGGCCGATGAATCCGTAGACGTCGCCCTCCTCGATCAGGACGTCGATGCCGCTCAAGGCCTGAAACTCCTTGAACTTCCGAGTAAGCCCCTGGGTCTTGATCATTTCCATAATTCCCATTCTCCTTGCCGGCCGCCGTCCTCGCTGGACTTTATCTTCACCGCCACCGAGTAGTTGCCAACCGTGTTATCGTATTGGTAAACCCTTCTTGTGGCCTTTTTATCAAAGGACCCCTTGAGTTTAAGTTCCAATATTCCCCCGCTCTCGAACTCGTTCCTACAGCATCCCGAGTACTTATAAGAAACCCTCCGGACCTCCTGGCCATCCACGGACAAAGTCTCCTTCCCCTCGATGGTCAAGGCATCTTTTTTCACCTCGCGATACAAGCCAAGGGAGTCCCCGTCCGGCAGGCTGTAAAACAAATCAACCAAAAGCTCTCCCGCCGTCGAGCCCTCCAGTTCCTCGGGCAGGGCCACGTACACCGCCGGCTGGTTGTAGGACTGGAACTCGGGATAGCCCTCGCTCAGGCCGCAGCCCATTTTCTTCCATTCCCTGTGCCAGGGCGAGTCGTTTAGGCTCCATCGTCCGCAGCCGGGGAAATCCCCTGAAAGAGCGTAATTATAGTCCTGAATAAGAACGGGCAAATATCTCCACGGGTCCTTTTTCGTTCTCGAATCATCAATGGAGAGGTCCACCACCAGAAGAGTATTCGAGATGTTCCGCTTGACCTCGCTCGGCGCGGCAAGCGCGTCTTCACTTGCGCCCTTCACCCATCCCAGGAAATAGGGGCCCTGCCTCGCGTCAAGCAAGACGGCGTCGTCTCCGTACATTCCCCTCACCGACGCCGTGTTCACGCCGCGGTCCCGAAGAAGCTCCAGAAGAACGTTCTGGTTCATGGTCCGCCGGTCGTTCCCATACCTGTCGCGCATGCCCCCTTCTTTACCCGGACGCTCGAGCTTGAAGCTTGACAGGTCGACGCTCCAGGCCTTATCCGTTTCCTTCAACTCGTAAAGATGGCCGTTGACGAACAAATTGGGCGATTCGATCTCGTAATCCGTTTCGTTAACAAGCTCTCCCTTCAGCCCGGACTCGGTAAGGGCCAGTTCGCCCGATATCGCGCCCTTAATCTCCCTTTGCCCGGTAACCAGGAGGAGCCTGAAGGTGCTGGCGCGGACCCGATAATCCTCGACCCTGCCCGGTCCCTCCTGGATGAAGGTCAGGGGACTATCTCCGCCGCCGGACAATCCGAAAGACTTTGGCCCCGCGGGATAGCCGTACGGGTCCAGGCTGATATCGGACCCCGCCATGGGCTCCCTTGCCAGTCCGAAAGGAACGGCCAGGTCCGCCTCGTATGTCCGAGTGCGCGCCGTCAATATCCCGGTGAAGGCGGCGACCTCCGCCCCGCTTTCCCCTTGCCGAAGGCGAAGTATCTCCACTTTCTCGAGCTCGCTCACCTTGGCCCTTCCCACCGTCCCGAATATGGCCGCGTAGGCCGTGAAGCCGATCGAGAGGAAAACCATGGTATACCAGGCCCATTCCAGGCGCTTGAGACGCCAGAAGACCAGGAAATTGATAACGATGGCGAAAAGGAAATACAGACCCAGATAGAGAAGTATCGACCCCCGCGAGGCAATGCGCACCCCCGCGGATATGGGAATCCTGGAAAGGCAAGTCCCGGCGGCGGCGTCAAGGTTTAGCCCGTTCGCCCGCCGGCTCGAGCAAACGTCGCGCCACAGCGCCCCGTAGCCCTCGCTGGACTGAAGGCCGCGCCCGGCCGCGTCGACCGCTATCGCCACCGCTTTCCCCTGCCCGATCGAGCGAGCGGTGGCCAGCGTCGCCTCCTCGCCCAGGCGTTTCACGCCATCGTCCGCCAGAAGCTCCGTAAAGACAAGCTCGCGGTCCTCCAGCGCGCCTCGCCGATACTCGGACGGAAAAACCTCGCGCGCCAAGTCCCCTTCCTTGATGATGGACTGGGACCCGATGCGAACGCCTAAAAGGTCCTCCACCCACGTGCCCTTGTACTTGGGAGCGTTCGCCCCCAGGCTCACCACCAGGTTGCCGCCTCCTCGCACGTAGTTCTCGAGCAGCTCGCGGCGCTTCTCGCCTATCCGGCCCGGGTCCACGTCCCCCATGATTATCACGTCAAAGGACTCGTAACACTGAGGATAATCGGCCAGAAAGGCGAGGGATGCGCCCTTCAAGTTCTCCCGGTAGAAGCGTCTCCGGGATGACTCGCCCAGGACGACGGCGCTTAAAAAGCCGTAGTCCGTTACTCTTTCATCCAATACCAGGGTGAGGAAGTCGTCGTTTTTGATGGGCGTAAGGTCCATCCAGACGGGAGCGTCCAGGACCATCCTCTCCCCGTCGAAGACGCGGGCCTCGAGCCTGGCCGCGCCCTTCAAATAGGCGTGAAGCCTGAACCGCTTGCGCGAGCCCCTGGGCAGCTCGGCTTTTACCCGGTATATGGGGCTTTGCGCGTCGCCCATGACCGACAGGGTCCTCACCTCGACCCAGCCCGACGCGTCCCGCCCGTCGTTGTCTATCAGGACGTCGATGGGTACCCAGCTTCCCTCGCGAAAGGCCGAGCCGTGATTGACCAGAAGCCTCACGTTCATCCCGCCCTGGCCGGAAGCGGCCGCCGGGACTAGAGCCAGGACGGCCAAGATCAATAATGGAAGTTTCACTCTCAAATCCATGCCCTCCGAGCGTAGATAATCCATTCCACCGCCAGAACCATGAGCGCGATCAATAGAAGCGCTCGCCAATACTCGCGGTTTCTCGTCAACTTGGCGGAAGTCGCGGCCCGCTCTCCTCTCCCGACGGATATCGAGTCCGCCGGCCCCAGGTCGCTCTCGTTCTTATCGAGAAGGCTCACCGCGAAACTCTCGAGGCGTCCTCCATAGTCGGCCACGTAAACGCCCGCCATATCCGTGTCCCCGAAGTACACCGGACGGGTTGGATCGAGAACCACCTTCTCGGCGCCGCCGTCCGGCTTCGTGACGACGGCCGACTCGGCGCCCGGCTCGAACAAGGGAAGAGGAGAGCCGGTCTTGAGCGTCGTCTTTATCTCCGCCGATTCACCCGGGGCCCAGTTGAGCAGGTTCTGCACGAACACGGGAAAGGACAGGCGCAGCGGCCAGTCCGACTGGGCCAGGTCGAAGGCGACCACCACTATCCTTCGCTCTCCTTCCGACGCGTCAAGAAGCAGCGGACCCTCCCTCGAGGAAATCAGCTCGACGCTTCCCTCCCGGGCCACGAGCTTCATGGCCTTCATCACCGTAAGGTTGGTCGGGTTCACGAACCTGGTGAGCGGATGATCGGGATCGGCCGCCAGCGCCGGGGGCCTGGATATCTCGCCCGCCCTCGAAACTCCCCGCGCGGGTGGGACGGCGTTGATAAACAACATGCCTCCCTTTTCGGGCAAGGTTTGCGGGGCCCATCCATCGAACACGATCAGGTCGTAATCGCCCGGCTCCATGAACCGGTAATTCGAGGTCGTGGCGAAACCAAGCTCGACCCTTTTATCAAGGCTGAGGGCGCGTCTAATAAAGTAGGCGCCCGTCGAGTCGTCCGAGGCCACCAGCAGGACCCGGATTTTCTCCGACGGCGAAAGCGTCGTCCAGGCCGCGTTGTCCGAGGCCAGGGCGTCGGTCACGTCGAGCTCGGCCCGCATAGTCTCCACCCCCAGGTCGGGCAGGGAATATATGAAGTCCTCGGACGCCCCGGGCCCGACCTCGATCTCGGAGACCGATAAGAGGCCTTCCCCCGCGTAAAGCGACAAGGCGGTTTCGAGCGTCGTCCCGCCGCCGTTGAAAACGGTGACAAGCGCCTGCCGCTCTCCCCGGCCCTCGGGGGGCGATCGGACGGAGAAGGCCGTGATGCCCGCGTTGTCCGAGGTCCGTCCCACTTTTAAATACCTGAGACGAGACGTAAGCTCGCCAAGCGACTCCTCGTCCTCGATCCCGCCGTCGCTTATCAGGATGACCTCGAGGTCGGAAACCACGCTGGGAACGTCCGGATTGTCGGGAGAAAGGGAGCGGACTATCTGCACCGCCTCCTTGATGGACGTCCGGGCGTCGGTCGGCTCGATGGAAGCGATCGCCTCCCGGAGACGGGAGAGATCGTCCGTCAGCTCGCACGGTACCTCGGAGCGGTCGGCGAAGGAGATGAGCATTAACTTGTCGCCCTTTACGGCCCGGTTGACCACGTCGGTGGCCATGGCCTTGGCCATTTCCAATCTGGTACCGTTTTCCTCGGCCGCGCTCATGCTGGCGGACCGGTCGATGAGAATGCAAGCCCTCGAGCCGGGCGCGCCCTCGGACTCCAGGTAGGGCCGGGAAAGGGCCGCCACCGCCAAGAGTAGCGCCAGTATCTGGAGAAAAAGGAGGAGGTTCCTTTTCAGTTTCTGGAAGGGAGCGTTGGCGCTCATGTCCTCCAGGCTCCTCAGCCAGAGCATGGTGCTCGAGATTATTACCTCCGTGCGCCGCAGCTTGAGAAGATAAAGCAAGATCACCACCGGTATGGCGGCCAGGAAACCGAGGAAGGCGGGCGATAAAAAAGCGCCGCTCAGAAATCCCAGGGCCGACGCGACCGGGCTCATTTTATGGCCCCGCTTTTTCTGAGCACGCCCAAGGTCAGCGACTCGACCGAGTCGCCGCTCGAGACGAAGTGGTATCCCACTCCCCGCGCCATGCAGCGGGCCCGGACCGACCGTCGAAATTCCTCGAGACGGCGGGCGTAGGTCTTCAAGAGCCCCCGGCTGGCCGAGACCTCGGTCGCGTCTCCCGTCTCGCAGTCGATCAATTTGAGGTCGCCCGAAATTCCCGGCTCGATTTCCTCGGGCGCGAGAACGTGGATAAGGTGGACGTCGGCGTCGGGACGAGCGAGCCACTTGATCGCCTCCCGGCCCTCTCCCTCCTCGAGCACGTCGGAAATAAGCACCGTCACTCCCCTGCCTCCCGTCCTGGCCACGTGAGACCGGCACCCCTCCTCGAGGCCGCCGGCCCCGCCGTCCTTGATCGACTCGAGGAAGGCGAAGAGCCGGGCCGCGTTTCTCTTGCCCATGGCGGGCGGCATATATTCCGACCGTCCGCCCTGGATGGAAAAGGCCGTGACCCTGTCGTGGCCCGCCAGGCCCACGTAGCCGATGGCCGCCGCCAGTCGCCGGGCGAAGTCGAGCTTGGTCGGGTCTCCGAAACCCATCGAGGCGCTGGCGTCGATTAACAGGTGCAGCGTCAGGTCCTCCTGGTCCTCGAAAAGCTTGAGGTACAAGGAGTCGAGACGGGCGTAGGCGTTCCAGTCGACTCTTCTCAAGTCGTCTCCCTGCGCGTAGTCACGATAATCGGCGAACTCGAGGCTCGAGCCCCTCTTCCTGCTCCGCCGCTCGCCCTTGGTCCTTCCCGCCCTCGCCTTTTTGGCGGCCACGGAGAGCCGCTCGAGTCTGGCTATAAACTCGGGATCGAGCAGGCCCCTGTCCGTCCTGGTCTTCATCGATTTCCTTTCCTCTCCATCGGCGTTTCCTTGCGCGCTATTTCGCCGGCTTGCCAACGCCGGACAGAACGTCACGGACGAGCGCGTCGGCGGTCACGCCTTCCGCCTCGCCCTCGAAGTTCATAAGTACCCGGTGCCGCAGCGCCGGCAAGGCCGCGCCGGCCACGTCGTCGAAAGCCGCGTTATAACGCCCGTCCCGCAGCGCCGCCACCTTTGCCGCCAGGATAAGGGCCTGGGCCCCTCTCGGGCTGGAGCCGAACCTGGCGTACTTTTTCACCGACTCCGGGGCCGTCTCGTCGCCGGGCCGCGTGGCCATGACCAATCTCACCGCGTACTCCGTTACCTTCGGGGCCACCACCACGTCGCGGACGAACCTCTGCCACTTCAATATGGCCTCGCCGTCCATCACCCTGGCCGCCTTGGGCTGGACGCTCGAGGTGGTCCTATCAAGTATGGCCGCCAGTTCATCGCCGCTGGGATACTCGATCAGCAGCTTGAAGAAAAACCGGTCAAGCTGGGCCTCGGGAAGCGGATATGTGCCCTCCATCTCGATGGGGTTCTGCGTGGCCAAAACGAAAAAAGGGTCCGAAAGGCGGTGAACCTCGCGGGCAACGCTTACCGTGCGCTCCTGCATGGCCTCGAGCAGGGCCGACTGGGTCTTGGGCGTGGCGCGGTTAATCTCGTCGGCCAGGATCACGCTCGAGAAAATGGGACCTGCCCTGAAGCGTAGGTCACGCCTTCCGGTCTCGTCCTCCACCACCATGTTGGTCCCGATGATATCGGCGGGCATCAGGTCGGGAGTGAACTGGATTCTGGAAAAGGGAAGGTCCAGCGCGTCGGCCAGGGACCGTATCAAAAGGGTCTTGCCAAGGCCCGGCACGCCCTCCAGCAAACAATGGCCGCCGGCGAAGAGGCAGGTCAAGAGTCCGTCCACCACGGTCTCGGCCCCCACGATCACCTTGCCCAGTTCCGTTCTCACCGACTGGAAAGCCTCCCTGAACTCCTCCGCCATTCTTTCCGTCTCCATGACTATTCCTCCTTTTTTCCGCCGCCGGGCTTGGATCGCTTTTCCCGATCGGCGGCCCGCTTTTTCGCCTCGAGCAACTTGCTCGTGTACTCGGTCTTGCCCAGAGCCGGGCCCGAGGGTCTTTCCGCTTGTTCCTTATCCGAGGGTCCCTTAGTTTCTACCGCTCCGGGTCCGATCGTCTTTTGGACCATCGGCGTCTCCCGCTCCTTGCCGAACTCTCGAGAAGCGTCGCCCGCTGCCTCATAAGTCCCGGTGGCCCGATCGGCCCGCTCCTTACGCCAACCTCTCGCGAGCCCTCCCACTACGGGAGCCCTCTCGAGGGAGGCGAGGATTTCCCCAGGCCCGATCCTGACTCTCCGCAAAAATATCTCGACCGGCAACATCAACACGGCCAGCGACGCCAGGTATTGCCAGATGGGCGTCACGCCGGGCGTGGCTATAAGGTCATGGACAAAGGGGGAGTCTCCCTTCTCGAGCACCCTTCCGCCGCCGGCCGCGGCGATCTTCTCGAGGTTGGCGCCATTGGTCGAGACGTACTCGTACTCCCTCGAGTAGCCCGCGGCGAGCCCGGTGGTCAAGGTCGAGACGTTCCCCTCTTGATTCTGGTAGGCCAGGTTGATCATATAGGCGCCGGTGGACTCGACGGGGAAGGCGGCCTCATAGACGCCGGGCCTGGTCTGAGACAACTGGAGCGACGTTCTTTTATACTCCGGACCCGGACCGGTAACGACGGCCTTGGGCTTCAAATAGTTCACGAACTTGCCTTGCTCGTCCACGGCGTCCACTCTTACGTGGCCCACCCCGTCCTTGATGAAGGACTCGACGCTGAAGTCGGCCCGCGAGGAGTCCCGCATGACGTAGCGGACCGCGCGGGTCCAGAACAGCCCGAAGTCCTCCCACCCCAGCCAGTCGGCGGCCCAGCGGCCGGTGGCGTCGGAGGTAAAGGCCACCGACTTGCCCAACCCGTAGCGCCAGTGGGCCAATATGGGGTCCTTTTCGTCCGAGACGAGGGGAACCGTTGCGTTCTCCTTGGCCGTGGTTATCACGTAGCCTCTCAAACTCGGCATCGAGTCGAGGTCCAAGTCGGCTATCAATTCCGAGCCGTGATTGGGCGCGGGCTTGAAAACCCTCTCCTGGATCACGCCCCTTTTCACCACCGAGGCCTCCTTGGCGTAGATGAGGGGAAGGTTGTTGGCGTTGTTCACGAAGTAATAATTCCCGCCGGTCTTCTCGGCGATGGAGCGAAGCATCTTCTGGTCGCTCATGCCGTGGGGCGCGATACAAACGGCGCTTACCGAGATTTTCGCCTCGTTCATTTTCTCCAGGATTCGGGGATCGGGGGCGGCCGGGTCGCCGTCCGAGATAATGACCACCCTCTTAACGGCGGCGTCGACCTTGGCCAGAGCCGTGTAGGCCATCCCCAAAGTGGGAGTCACGTCGGGCATGTCCCCTATCGCGGCCGAGCCCTCGATGATGGCCTTCCTCATCTCCACCTTGTCCCGAACCGGCTGTATCTCGAATATCCACTGGTCTCCCGATTTCAGCGAGCCGGGATTATACATATAGCCGGACATGCCCATCAGGTCCTGGGCGGAAAGAACGTTGAGAGCGGCCAGCCCGATCTCCCTGGCCCAGGCGTTCCCGCTCGGTATCTCGCAGGTGTGCATGATAAGGACGAGGGCGCCCTTGGGCAGGGTCTTTCTTCTTTGAATGTCCATGTCCACGGGAAGGGCCTTCTCGATGGGGGAGCCAAGGTATCCGCCGGCCCCGAAGCTGTTGGGACCTCCCACCGCCACCAGGCCGACGCCCAGGTCCCTCACGGCGACCTCGATGGCCGCGTGTTGAGAGGCGTCCAACTCGTTGGCCGCCACGTCCGAAAGTATTATGGCGTCGAAGGCCTGGAGGTGGGCCAGGTCGGAGGGGACCTCAGCCGGCGCGGCGCGGACCAGTTTGACGCCCTCCCGCGTGAGGACCTTGTCCACTCGTCCTCCCCTGGACTCGTCCACCTCGACGTAAAGGACCTGGGGTTCGCCCCGCGCCACCGTAAAGGCCCGGCCCTGGTTATTGGCCTTGACCTTGTCCGAGTCCGTCTCGACTATTACCTCGTACTCGTAGAAGCCGGTCCCCTTCAGTTCCTGGGTGAGAAGGAACACGTTGTCTCCCTTTTGCAGGGTGACTCGGCGGGGACTGAGCATCCTTCTCCCGGTGGACGTCCGCTGAAAAACGCGAATCGTGGCCTCGCAGTCTCGACTGGAGCGGACCGTGACCCGAAGCTGGAACGGCTCTCCGATGGAGGCGGCGCCGGGGGCGTAGACCTCCCTGACCATCACCTCCGGTCCTTCCTCGAGGTAGACGGGCACGACGTCTACCACCGCGCCGGCGGCCCTGGCGGCCTTGGCCTCCTCCACCGCCGAGCCGATGGTTTCATTGCCGTCGGAAACAAGGACCACCCGCCTCATGTACCCTTGCGGAAAGGCGGCCATGGCCAGGCGGATGGCCTGGGCCGCGTTCGTGTTCTCGCCTCCCACGAAGGACCGGATCGCGCCGAAGTTCATTTTCGGGGCCACGCCCAGCTCGATGCTCGAGTCCTCGCCGAAGACTATTATCCCAGCCTCGTCCCGCGAGGAGGCGCGCTCCTTGAAGACGCTCTTCACCCACTCGACCTGAGACTCGCGAGCGCGCTCGGGCACGCTGTCGCTCCCGTCGAGCAAAAAGAACACGGCGAGGCGGTCGCTTCGTTTCACCACCTCCGCCCCGGCGAGGGCCGAAATGATAAATAGAAAAATAAGCGACCGGATAGAGATAACGGACCATTTGCGGGATCGGGAAAGAGTACGTATCTTGGACCCGGTCCATATCACCGCGGGCAAAAGAAAGAGAAGAAGGAGGAACCAGGGGAACGAGAAGCGAAGGGAAGTACTTAAGGCGGCAAGGACCATTAAAGCGCCTCCACCTTGAAATACTGCACGCGATGGTTATCGGTGTCGGCCACGTAAACCACGTTTTCCTCCGAGACCGCCACTCCCCTTGGTCCGTTGAACTCACCGGGGCCTCGACCGGGAGAGCCGTAGGAGGCGATGAAATCCCCCTTGGGCCCAAACCGCGAGACGCGATGGGACCCGTACTCGCAAACGCAAACCGTTCCATCAGGGCCAATGGACAGGTCGTGGGGGAACCTCAATTTGCCCTCGCCCTCACCCGGGCCTCCCATTATCCGAATCAACTCTCCATTTTCGGTGAACGCCTGGACGCGATGATTGGCCGTGTCCACCACCAGGATGGTCCCGTCCCCGGCGCGGCCGATGGCCATGGCGCGGTTAAGCTTTCCCGGGTCCGAGCCGTGTGCCCCCCATTGGAGGATTTGTTTCCTGTCAGGGCCGAAGGAGCGCACTCTTTCCGCGCCCACGCCGTACTCGGAGATAAAAAGCTTACCGTCAGGGGCCTGGACGACTCCGGTAGGGTAAACGAACTGATCGGGACCGTCGCCGTATTCACCCCACGAGAGAAGAAGCTCGCCCGAGGCGGAATACTCGAGCACGCGGCTGTAATGAGTATCGGGAATTAAAAATGCCCCGTCGAGCCGGAAGGATATGGCGGTTGGGGTCCCCAGCTCGGACTCGGGCAGCATGAAGCCGGAAAGATATTTTCCATCGCCGTCAAAGGTCTGGAACCTTCCCGAGGTGTCGATGACGTGGACAAGACCGTTCCTTGCCGCTATGGCCCGGGGCCGTAAAAAGGACCCATCCCGGAGGCCCCTTTCCCCAAAAAAGGAAAAGCCGTCCTTTGCGTCCCCTTTGCAGCGAACGCCTAAAAGGGCTGAAGCCGTCAACGCCAGAAAGTCCCTTCTTCCCACCGACAGCGGGAAATGGTTTTCTCCTATTCTATTACGCGCTCTGTCTGGATTCTTCATGCTCTTATTGGCGCGTCCATTCCTTATCGGCGGCCGGGCTCGCGCTATCGAGCGTCGTTCCCGTCCGGCTCGAGCGACCTGAAATATTCCCTTACGAACTCTTTGGACTCCGCCGGTATCTCCTCGTGTATCAAGGCGTTCTCGGCGTCGCGCTGAACCTCGGTAATAACTCCCTCCACGAACTCGACGGTCGGGCCGGCTCCCTCGTCCGGGGCCGCTTTTTCCACGATCGTGGCCAGAATTTTTCCCTTGGTGGTGGGCCCGGGCAAGACGGAGCGACTGAAGCCGGCCTCGACCTCGGGCAGTTCACCGGCCCAATTCCCCTCGCCTCTTCCCTTGCCGACCATGCCCTCGCCTACTTTATCCGGGTCGTAGTCGCCCTCCTCATAGCCCCGCAACCCCGCCGCCAGGTCGGGCGGCCCGAAAAGGCCCTCGTTCACGTGAAGGCTTCCGGCGCATGACGGGCAGAGCCCGTTGGAGAATTTTTCGCCCTCCCCCGGTTTCTTGCCGCAATTCCTGCAACAGGAGGAATTTCCCATCATCTGGTTCTGGAACTGGGCCAGTTCCTTGAAGGTCTCGTCCATGTTTTTCATTTGATTGGCCGCGCTCTGGATTTGATCGAGCGACTCGGCCAAATCCTTCAAGGCCTTCGAGGAGGATGGATCGCCCGAGGACAGTGATCTTTCGGCTTTATCCAGGGCGTCGAGAAGATTCTTTCCCGTTTCCGTCTCGGCGCCGCCCATGGCCTTGGCCAACTCCTTTAAGTCTCCGAGCAGTTTCTCCTTTTCCCGGTCCGACAGTTTACCGTCCGAGAGTTTTTTCTTCATCGCCGCAAGTTTATCAAAAAAGTCCTTATAATCGCCCTCGGCCAGTGACTTGGCCATCTCTTGTCCTTGCCCCTTTTGCCCGGGCGCCGTCTGGGGCTGGGCCTTGTATTTCATCATCTCGGCCCCGGCCTCTTTCATTTCCCTGGAAATGTCCGACATCCTGGCCGCGGCCCGTTTATCGGTGATCGACGAGTCGTTAATATCCTCGGCCAGTTGGTTCAGCTTGTCCGCCAGGTCCTTGGCCTCGGGAAAATCGTCCCCCTTGGAAGGCTCGATCTTTTTGGCCATGGCCCTTAGCTTATCCACCTTTTCTTTTTTCGCCTTGGCCAGCGCTTGTGCTTTGGCTTTTTTCTCGCGGTGTTTCAAAAGATCAAGCTCGGGCATGAAATTCAGGGCCAGAATGAAAACGAGCATGATGGCTGGGGTGGCCTTGAGGGTCCACGCCGCGGTAAAGGGAAAGGCCGAGACCGGGTCGAGGTCTCTGATCGCCACCTCGGCGTCTTTTCTTTGAGCGGCGACCATGGATCCCTCGTCCAAGGCCATCTCGAGGGCGCTGGTCAGCCTCTCCTTCAGGCCCATCTCGCGGTCGGCGGCAAGGGCGGTTTGAACCAGGTCGGGACGGTCGAGAAAAGCCGATATGGCCGACGCCAGTAAAGCGGAGGCAAAAAAGACGGCGACGGCCGGCCATGGATTGCCAAGCGCTGGAAACAACCTGGTCAAGATCAGCCAAATACACGAAAGCGCGGCGGCCGCGGCCAGCATGTTCGAGAGCCGATCAGCCCATATTCGCAGGGTCAGTCTTAGCCTCAGCCTGTTGAGTTTTTTCAGCACTAAGTTCAAATTTGTTCCCATTAACTTCCGTCGCGACTCCTCGCGTTTATTGTCGCCAGTTTCAGATGGCGCTCATTATTGATATAACGTTTCGGGGCGTATAACGTTTTGGACAACTTCCTCTTATTAACGTTCTCCTTAAAGCGTGGCGAAAAAATGGCGATGAAATGGATTTATCGCGTTTTTCGATCGCCTCCAGTCGATTTTAACTACAATATCATATTTGCCGGCTCCCTGGCGCGCAAAGTCATTCGAGCGGGCGTCGATCTTTGTCTTGCTGGTTAGACGCTCGAGATATGGCATTGGATTCAGCAAGTAATAGGTGAATCCCGATTATTTAGCCAAGTCGCTCGTTGGATATCAAGTCCCAAAACGGTCTTTCTTGACTCCTGGTCCATATTGGGTTTTATTTAATGTCCATGGTCTCCTTGGGTCATGGCGATGAAATCTTGAAAACGGAGTCGCTGAAAAAGCATTTTCCGATTCGGTCGGGATTTTTCGGCGGTTCCTCAAGCTCGGTCAAGGCGGTTGACGGGGTAAGCATATCCGTCAAGCGGGGCGAGACCTTTGGACTGGTGGGCGAGTCGGGCTGTGGCAAATCGACCCTGGGCCGGACCATCCTCCGGCTTTTCAATCCCACGGATGGCCGCGTCTTTTTCAGGGGCGAGGACGTGACCGAGAAGTCGGGCTCCGATCTTCGTCTTCTTCGCAAACATATGCAGATCATTTTTCAGGACCCCTATTCATCTCTCAATCCGCGAATGACGGTGGGCTCGATAGTCGGGGAGGCCCTCTCGATCCACAAGATAGTTGGCCGCTCGGATCGCAAGGACAAGACCATTTCGATTCTCCGTGAAGTGGGGCTCCATGAGGACGCCTTTTCCAGATACCCCCACGAGTTTTCCGGCGGCCAGCGCCAGCGCATAGGGGTGGCCCGGGCGCTGGCGGTCGAGCCCGAGTTTATCGTTTGCGACGAGCCCGTCAGCGCCCTTGACGTGTCGATCCAGGCCCAGATACTCAACCTGCTCATGGACCTCCAGGAGAAGCGGGACCTGACCTATCTTTTCATATCCCACGACCTGCGCGTGGTCGAGCACGTTGCGGACAAGGTGGCGGTCATGTACCTGGGAAAGCTGGTCGAGTTCGCGGACAGGGAAGAGCTGTATCGAAACCCTCTCCATCCCTACACCATCGCCCTGCTCTCGGCCGTGCCCGTGCCCGACCCCGAGAGGAAATCGAGCAGGGTCATCCTTGAGGGAGACGTGCCCAGCCCCATCAACCCGCCGCCGGGATGCCATTTCCACCCGCGATGCCGATACGCGACCGACGTCTGCGCGAGCAAGCCGCCCGAGTTCATCGAGCACGGCAAAGGACACCTGGCGGCCTGCCATAATATACCGGTCCGCTAGACGACCCTCCGCTCGATCATTTTTTCCTTGAGAATTGAAAAATCTCCTCTATCTTCTTTGTAAATGGACCCTCGGACGTAAAGACAAGTTCAATCCAACCTGGAAAGGAGTACGGCAATGAAACGCGTCGCAAGCTGTCTTTCGGTCATGATTTTTCTGGCGCTGACCGCGTCAATCCTCGGATGCTCCAAGGAGAAACCAAAGCCCAATTACCTCAAGGAGTTTCCCGTCACCGGCCTTGAAGAAGTACTGGATGAAAAGCTGGTGACCTTCGATAAAAACACCTCCTCCGACGGCAACGGGAGCCTCAAGATCACGGCCGAAAAAGCGACGACCGTGAGCCTTTATGACGCGGGCGACCTGGATATCGAGGACGCCGCGCTCGAGTACTCCGCCAAACTCAAGGTCGAGGACTTGACGGGCAAGGTTTACCTGGAGATGCTTTGCCGGGTACCCGGCCAGGGGGAGTTTTTCAGCAAGGGACTTCACAACCCGATTCTAAAGCCAACCGATTGGGTCGAGCGCGAGATACCCTTTTTCTTCAAAAAGGGCGAGAACCCGGACAAGGTGGTCCTGAATCTAGTGATCGAGGGCAAGGGTACCGTCTGGATCGACGATATCAAATTATCAAAGGGACCGCTTAAATAGGGGACCGGCCAGGGGCCGAAAGGCCCCACTTGCAATGTCTCTTTCGGCCTCCCGGATTTTATCCTCGCTGTCCAGGCCCTTCCAGTAGCCTTCATGCAGCCAGGCCGCGATGGAAGCGTCTTTACTCAGGGCTGGAATGATTCCGTCATTGACAAGGCACGAAAAGCCCTGAGAAGGAAGGAGGTCGATCAACTCCGGCTCGATCACGGCCAGTCCCGAATAGGTGAGGGCCTTTGCATCCCCCCCGCCGCCGTTATGGAAGGGAGGTTTTCCTCCAATCGATCTAATAAAACCCCCGGCGTCAACCATGACCTCCGTGTATTGTTCCCGGTCGGCGGGACTGACCATGGCCAGGGTGGCCGCGGCGCTTGATCGCTCGTGCCTCGCCAGCAGGCTATTAAAATCGGCGTCGATAAGGCAGTCGCAGTTAATCAGGACTATGCGCTCGCGTCCGAAAAACTTCCTTGCCCGGACGATTCCGCCTCCGGTCCCCAGTATCTCCTCCTCCCTCGAGTACCTGACGTCGACGCCGAACCCGGACCCGTCACCCAGGCCCCGCTCGATCACGCGGCCCAGGTGGTGGAGGTTTATTATCACTTGCCGGAGGCCAAAAGAACGCAGAAGGCCCAGGGCGTGAACGATCATGGGCCCGCCGCCGACCGGGACCATGGCCTTGGGGACCTGGTCGGTGATGGGCCTCAGCCGCGTGCCGAAACCGGCGGCCAATATCATCGCCTTCAATCGCCCGTCCTTTCACTCGAGAAGAACGCGGAAGACGATTATCTCGACCTCGCCATCCTCGCCTTCCCATAGTTTGAACCGTCCCAGTTCCGCTCTCTTATCCCAGGCGCTGGGAAAAAACTTTCGCGTCCGCCTCACGGCCGGGTCCATGTCCGGGCCGCCAAGTTTCGAGGAATCGACGACAAGATGAGTAACGCCAAGGGCCTTGATCCGTTCGGGCTCCCGGTTGAACACGTTCTTCAGGTAAAAGTATCTTTGTCCTCCGTTGAAGGCCAGCGGGGGGGCCCACTCGCCGGCTAAAACGGCTTCCCCCTCGGGGACCAGAAGGCGGAGATTTTTAGCGCCCTTCTCGACCTCCAGGGGATGGGCCGCGTGCCAGACGAGCCAGGGCGGCAGATGAACGGCCAGGGAGGCGAAGGCGGCAAAGAGAACAAAACCGATCTTCGATCTATTTCTCGAACTCCCTTTTAACATACGATCCACGGCCATGGCCCCGAGGATGACGGTGGGCGGCAATTGTACCAGGTAGAACCTGACCGACTCGTGAGCCTGGAAGATCAGGACGACCCGGGCGCTAAGCCACCAGATAACCGCGGTCACGCTTATCGCGTCCACGTATTTACCCCGCCGGAAATCGGCGGCTATTGCGCCGATCTCGATGAGGGCCAGGACCGAGGCGACGGGACTCATGAGGAAGTATCCGTTGAAAACGCCGGTGGTAAGGTTCGCCGCTACGGCCTCCCAGGTGCGGGCGGGAGAAACCCTCATCCACAGATAGGTCGGGTCGGGCCGGTAATCCATGGCGTGGCGGACGTTCATCACCGATCGGACTCGATAGTCGAAATCCAAAAAACACGCGGCCGCCATGGCCAGGACCACTAAGGTGGCCGCAACCCCGATAAGGTAATACTTCCTATTCTCTCCGTCCGCCCGGAGGTACATAATTAGCGCTCCTCCGGCCAGGACCGGCGCGTAAACGACGGCGCTCTGCTTGGTGAACCAGGCCATGAGCCAGCAAAGGGCCGCGAGAGCCATATAGGCGGGCTGGTCCTTGGCCTTGGCCTGCAAGGCGAAAGCAACGATTAACAGTCCGTTAAGAGGCGTCTCGAGCAGGGCCAGGCGTCCATAATGCACGGCGTAGACGTTGACCGCGAAAAGGGCGGCGGCGAAAAGGGCGGCCCCGGCCGACCGCCGGGCCAGTATCCAGTAAAGGAGCAAAATGGAAAGGCCCGACCACGCAACCGCGTAGCCTCTGGCCCATTCATAGGCCGGACGTCCGAGCCTGAGCCAGGCGTAAAGGGAGTAGGTCCAGACGGGACTAAGGGTGTCCCAGTAGCGATAGTCGTCCGCCTCGTTGGCGGTCCACTTGCCCCACAGGACCCTCGACCGGGGCGCGTAGCACTTGGCCGCCTCGTCCTTGACCGGAGCGCTCGAGGAAAAACCGTTGGGAAAGATCATCGGCCCGTCCGCGTCGATATGAGCCAGCCTCAACCCGAGACCGCAAAATACAATGGCCGCCAACGCGAGGTATCTGGAAAATAACTTCACGCGGGACAGGGTATCATAAGCGATGGGGACGTTAAAACGGATATAGCCAGGGGCGCTAGATATCTATTTCCGTGACGCAGTCATGACTCCTTTTAGGTTCTTTACCCTGCAGGGATAAAACCAAATCATCGGCCAGCCATTCAACCATGCAGTCGGTGTAGCGCTTAAAGAGTCGCGCGTCGTCTTTGATGAACTGTTCGATATACTTCTCGCCTTTGGAACAGCCGTAGGCGAATTCCATATTCCAGTATAGTTTTCCCGATTTAACGTCCACCAGGCGCGCCTCACAAATTAATACCGCCTGGGGCCATTTGGTCTTCAGCATCGACGCGATCGGGCCCGACTTCCAAGCCAGCTTGGCCAAGCCGTCATCCGAGGAGGAGTCTCCTTCCTGAACTCCCCATACATAGACGTTTAAGGAAAGCAGGGAGTCGGCGAGATCGCCCTTTTTCAAGTCCGCGATTACCGCTTTCTCCCACGATTTATACTTCTTGTTATAGCTTGCCTGAGCATTAGTATAACGTTCCATAGATATTGGATTTTCATCCGAAAAAAGCACGGGATAATTAATGGCGGCTCTGTTTAATACCGCTTGGGCCTTTTTGGACTTTTCAGTGGAAATTTTTGCCGACTCCATACTCATGTCCAAGTGTTCCTGTATTTTAGTTGCCAATTTATAATCTAAAGAGTTCTCGTAAAGTTGACTCGACAATTCTTTATCCGCCCTTAAATCCTGGTAAAAGGAGATAACGGCGCCAGTTGAATTACTTCCAAGATACTTTTTAATTACCAATGGAATGTTGCGTTTATTTATACCCAGGTCTCCAGGATATGTATCTAACGCCAGCGCGGCCTTGTCATGAATCTCTACAATAGTCCTTTCCATTTTTAACGCGGGAGGGGTTGAGACTTTTTTAGCCCAACAACTTATGGCTATGAGCAAAAAGAACAAGGAAGCCCAAAAAAGAGTCCGCTTCATTTCTCGCCCCCTGAGCAAGCTTTTATCTCGGTATAGACGTCCAGGGACGCAAGGGTTTTAAAAAGATTCTCCTCGATAAATAAAGCGTAAGAATCGATCGAGTTATAATCGACGCCTTCAGGCAACTCATCCGACTCTCCGTTAAAAAAGTCGGGATATTTCTGAACGAACCAATGCTTATAAGACCCTACAGATTTCAGGCTTTTAGATTTTTCGATTTTTTTTGATTTCTTTACGTCGAACAGAATAATCTCCATACAAAAATAATTTTGGGCGCTAATGGAGTATTCTCCACCTTCAAGTATAATGTTTGGCATCTCTTCCGTATTTAGCGAAACGGCGCCATCTTTAAACCCTTCTGGCATTGAATAAACAAGGCAGAAGATAACATATCCAAGATTTCGCTTGGCGGCCTCCTTAATAAGCTCCTTCTCATTTATATCCCACAACGCCCCTTTTAGACTGGATTTAATAACTTTTTCCGGGGCCAATTCGGGAACGGATGATATGTCGACGACGGCGGGAAATTCTTTTTGCATCAACTCCCCGCTAACTTTCAGAAAGATCGAGTTCAATTCCTTGTAAGAAGCATCGTCTAGGCGCTCTTGGGCTGGCAAATCCAATATCCAATAGCTGTAAAAACCGACGCCTTTTTTAAGGTCTTCGCATTGGATCTTGGACTTTTTGGCTGAGCCTGACGAACCGATCGAAAGCATCAAAGCCGCGATGAAGGCTATTACCGCCGTTTTCTTTGCTTTTTCCGACATGGTTTCCTCCTCAAAAATCTCGTTCTTGGGACGGCGTCCTATTAGTTGAAATGATAAACGTTTGTCCCCGGCTTTCTTAACGCCCGCGACGTTTGCGGCACGCTATAAAATGGGCCCTCAACGCGGTTATAGTATTTCACTTTAAATTCCCGGTCAAGCTTTGGCGTCCTCCTGATTTGGCATCCTCCTTGAAACGCGGGATATAAGAATCAATTCATCTTTCATCCTCTGGTATCTCTTTGCCTCCGCTTATTTCATACGCCTTGGCCAGGGAGCGCAGGGCGGCTTCGGCCTCGTTCTCGGCCCAGAAGTCGGGGTTTCTGGGGTTGAAGGTCTCGAAGACGCCGGTGGAGCCGTTCTGAATAACGTTTACGGGCTGCAAGCCCAACTCGACGAGTATGGCCATGACCCCGCGCTCGTGGTACAGGTAGGGCTCCATTTGGCCGGGAAAGAACTCCTTTTTCCCCGGCCTGGCCAGGACCATCCACATGTAGGGGAGGTCCTTCTGGCCTCTCGCGTGGGCCAGGCACATCTTTTCATAGCGGTTTACGCACTTTAAGTTGTGGCAAGTGGGCGTGCCGAAGACCCCGGTCACGGAATGGTAATCCACCGTCGCGATAATATTTCTCTCGATCACGAAATCGACGACGGCCCTGGTTTCAGGCTCGGAAAGAGGGGCCGCGCCCGCGTAATTCACGCCGTCATTATCCAGTTCCTTCATCTTTTGGCCGTAGGGAACGGGGAAGTTCCGGTTCAGGTCCACCCCGTTGGCGTTCTTGCGCATTACGGACAGCTTTTCCTTTCCCCCGGTCCGGCTGGTCAGGTCGTAACCGTCGGGGTTGAGGCAGGGCAGGATATAGACGTCCATCTTGTTCAGCATGTCCCCCGTCCAGTCTCCCTCCTCGATTCCCCGCTCGAGCCTCGCGGCCGCGGCCATGGCCGCCCGGTTGGCTATCCATTCCTCGCCGTGGATATTGGCCGCGACCATGACGCCGGGGCACTTCTCACCATCTCCCGCGTGGAACCTGAGAGCCATCAGCGGCCTTCCTTCCACGCTCTTGCCGTACTCGATCAGCTCGACCCGGGCCGGGTCCCTTGCGGCCATTGCCCCGATCTCCGCGTACATCGACTCGGTGTCCGGATACCTGTCGATCAGTTCGGCTCCCGCGGATACCGACAGCAACAATGAGGTAAAAATTACCAGCGTCCAGAATTTTCTATTCATTTCTTCTCTCCCGCCATGGTCCGCGATGAACGCGGCGCGGCTTCATTTCCTAAAACATAGCGCTACTCTTCGCCCTGATATGTTCCGTATTTGTCCCATAGCCTTTCCTCGAGCTTTACGGCCTTTCTTCCCACCCCTATGACCCAGGTCTCGGCGTAGGGCCAGGCGACCAGCCCTCCCTTTGGACTGGAGAGCTTCGAGACCATCTCCCGGATGTAGTCCTCGATTAATGCAGGATCGTTCGTCGGGTAGACCTCCTGGATGTCCACCGAGCAAAAAAGGCATATCCTGCCAGCCGCGTTCTCCGAAAGCCAGTCCAGCCCGTTCATGTTGGGGCTGTCCAGTTGCAGGAAATCCAGACCCGCCTCGATCATATGTCCCACAAGCTCTCGGTAGGCCCCGCAAGAGTGCATGCCAAGATGCATGCCCAACTGGTGGCAGCGGCCGGCCAATCTTTTATAACGCGGCTTGAAGAATTCCTCGAAGTGGCGCGGAGAAATAAAGGACCGGTCCTGGGTCCCCCAGTCGTCCACCAGCATGAAACCATGGGCCCCGGCTTTCTTGAAGTTCCCGATTATGTCCAGGGTCATGTCGGTTATCATGTCCAACAGGCGGTGGACCTCGTCCGGATGCTGGACAAGGTCCATCATGGCGTTCTCGAAACCGCGCAAAAAGCGGAACCTCTCCCATATGCTGTTCACGTCCACGCCCAGCCGGTAGCGGCCCCCTCCCACCAGTCTGCTCAAGGCGGCGGGGCCCTTGAAGCGGTCCCAGTCCTTCATGTCGGGAAGCTTGTAGTCCTCGAGAAGTTCCCATCCGTCCTGGAGAGGGCCTTTCAAGGTTTCGCCCAGCGACGTCCGGCCGCTGGCCTTCCAGACCGTGCCGAACTCGTCGATGGCGATCCTGTCCTCTTTAAGCCATTTCGAGTCCTTTCGCTTTTTCCATCTCCAGGCCCGGGACTGCACCGCGCCGGGATGCACGTAAGGATAGTATCCGTCCGGAGGCTGCCACGACATGGGAGGGACGTGGAAGAGGAACCAGAAGTCCCTCTTCTGGCGCGGAACCCGGTCCGGTCCCTCGAACTCGACGGCGCGCCTGACCCTCTCCCGACCGGTCATTCCCCCGGGAGGAAAAACCCGCTCGGAAAGCGCCCGAGTAAAAACCTTTACCGGCTCCAGCCTGGTCAGCTCGAGGTCCAGTCGGGAAGCGCCGAAGGGCCGGGGTCTCGGCGTCATGACAGTTCTTCCTCCAGCCTCTTCAGCTCCTTTTCCAGCTCGGTCCTTTTCTTGGCGAAGGCGGGGACCTCGAATAGATTGTTTTTCTCGGAAGGATCGGACGCCAGGTCGTACATCTCCGGGGACGGGGTCCTTTTTCCTTTCCCGTAATAGTTGATGAGCTTCCAGTCCCTGGTCCGGACGGCCTTTATGCCCGGATGAGGGAAACCGGGGTCGATGAAATACTCGTAAAAAAAGGAATCGCGCCACGCCGCGTCCTCGTCCGTTAGCAGCGGCATAACGCTTTTTCCCTGCATGTCGGCGGGCGTCGCCAATCCCGCGGCCGAGAGCAAGGTGGGCGCCAGATCGACGTTCAGCGCGAGTTCGTCAACCTTGACTCCTCCCTCCTTAATAACGGCGGGCCATCTCATGAGATGGGGAATCCTCATGCTCTCCTCATAGGCGTAGCGCTTGTCGTTGAGTCCATGCTCGCCCCAAAAGTATCCGTTGTCCCCGGCGTAAACGACTATCGTGTCCTCGGCCAGGCCGTTTCGGTCCAGCCGCTCGAGCACGCGGCCTACCCCGTCGTCAACCCCCATTAAGGCCTCGTAGTATCCCTGCGCGTTCTTATCGAAGTTGATTAGCTGTTGTCCGTTGATAATGCCGAGGGGAAGTTCCTTGTCCTTCTCTTGCACCTTCGGGAGAGGAGCGTCCTTTAACGCGCCTTTATAACGCTCGGGCGGCTCGAAAAAGGCATGCACGGCCTTGTGGGACAAATACAGACAAAAGGGACGGTCTTTGGCCTCGTCGATATAATCCAGCGCGTAGTCGGTAAGAACGTCGGTGATGTATCCCTTGGTCTTGGTCTTTTTGCCGTCCACGACCATGGGGCAGTCGTTATACACGCCCTGCCCTCCCGCGAAGGTAAATGATATCATGCGGTCCGCTTTTCCCTGGCCGACAAGATCGGGAAGCCCTTTCCCCGGCATGTGCCATTTCCCGATAAAGCCCGTGTAATAGCCCGCCCGCTTCATTATCTCGAGGAATGTCACGCTCGATTCGCGCCAGGGCGTGGCGTTGTTCATGACCCCGTGGCGCCTGGCGTACTGTCCGGTCAAAAAGGACGCCCGGGCCGGGCTGCAAAGCGAGGTAGTAACGAAGGAGTTGGTAAAATGGACGCCCTCCCGGGCCAGCCGGTCCATGTGGGGGGTCTTCAGCCAGGGCTTGTCCATGAAGCCGAAGGCGTCGTATCGATGGTCATCGGTAAGGATGAAGATCACGTTCGGACCGCGCCCGGACTTGGCGAGTCCCTTCCCTGAAAGAAAGGCCCCCGCGGCCGCGCCGGCGGCCATGGTCTTCATCGCCTCTCTTCTGTCTTTGACTTTACTTCCCATATCGGCCTCCCAGCATACAAATACCATATCCGGCGCCGGTGGCGCCACAAGCGCCGATAATGGATTTCCGCGAGTGGCCCAAGCGACGCTCGAATCAAGACGACTTCACGAGCCAAATAAATAGCGCGAGCGAAGAGGCCCGCGCTATTGGAAACATATATAAGGCCGCTAGAAATTTTCCTCCAGGGTCTTCCTGGCCAGTTCCTGGGCCTTCCGGTTTTCCGGCTCCATGTTCTTAAGAGCGGCGGGATCGGCGTTCACGGCGGTCTCCAGGTACGTCCTGGCTTTTTCCTTCTCTCCCATGGACAGGTACATCTCGCCCAGGGCGTAATGATTTCTCACGTAGCGAGGCTCGAAGTTGACGGCGAAGTTGGTGTTCCTCACGATCAACTCCTCGGGAAAGCCCACCACCGAGAGGGCCTTGCTCATGATCTTGCCCGCCCTCGAGATGGCGAGAGCGAAGTACTGGCTTACGCCCCCGTAGAAATAAATCGGGTCCTCCTCCATGACCAGCATGAGCTTTTTCGTGATGTCCATGGCGTGGCGGGCCATGGAGAGGGTCGAGGTGTGGCTCGAGTACTGGCCCAGGCTGGCGGCCGTGAGGTAGTTGGCCGCCGGGTTCCTCGGCTCCAGCTCGATGGCCTTCTCGCCCCATTCGGCGGCCACCAAAAGCCACTCGGTCCTTTTCTCCTCCACCGGCTCGACGTAGAACATCCAGTAATTTACGCGCATGAGCCAGAGCTTGGGCTCGATCCTATTGGGGTACTTCTTCTCGAGGGCCTCGAAGCCCGCGATGGCCGCCTTGGACTCCCCAAGGTCCGCGCGAGCGTCCCAATGCCTTATGGCCTCGGCCCAGGCGGGATCGTCGTCCGGCACGACCAACTCGCGCAGATGGTCGTAGCGCTTTCCCATTTCCCTTATCTCCTTGAACTCCTCCTCCGTGAAGTCACGCACGAAAAGCGTGCCCGTGTTCCTCCAGAACCTGGCGCAGTCGTTCGCGGGGTCCAACTCCAGGGCCTTGCCGGCGGCCTCCGTCACCAGCTTCATGGTTTCCACCTGTTTCTCGCCGCGCTGCCTCATGCCGATGATATAAAGCGCCCGGGCGCGCCAGACGTGAGACATGGGCTTGTCAGCCTGGTCCCTGGCCAGTTCCTCGAATATGGCCAGGGCCTTCTCGACCTCTTCCGTGTCTTCGCGCTTGTCCCAGTGGGAGAAGGCCTGGGCCCATCGGGGGTCGTCGTCGGGCCTTGGCATGTTGACGAAGGGGCTGGTAACGGTGATGGTTTGGGGGTAGGCCGCCCCGGCCTTGGCGCCGAACACAAGGCACGCCGTAATGATAAGGATTGCGACGGTGGCTTTTTTGATTTTCATATTTTCCTCCTCTCGTTTCGGTGTCGTGAAAATTTAACATATGTATAATTTCTTGTCCACCGTTATTTTGTCTTCCTTATATTTTTATCGCTTGTTAAACGGCGCGCCCTACATTATAATCGCGCCCAAACTCGAAACGCACCGCGCGGATGATGGAGATAAAAATGATCACGCTCAAAATCGCCTGGCGAAACGTCACGCGACAAAAAATAAGGACCGCCCTCACCGTCTCGGCCATCACCCTTTGCACCTTCTCAGTCCTTGCCATGATGGCCTTCGCCCATGGAGGCCATCAGCAGATGATAGTCTCAACCGTTTCGATCATGACCGGACATTTCCAGGTACAGTCCGAGGGATACCTTGACGACCCGGCTCTTGACAAGGCTTTCGAGCCTCCCAATGGGTTGATAAAAGCACTGGACGCCTCGGAACAAGTCCAGGGGGTGGCGCCCAGAATTATAAGTGGAGGCTTGATAACGGCGGGTGATAAAACCGCGGGGGCCATGATCGTCGGGGTGGACCCCGAGCGCGAAATCCAAGCCACTCGTCTTATTGACAGGGTACAAAAGGGCAGGACGTTGAGTCCGGGAGACGATAAATCGGTCGTTCTCGGCAAGACCCTGGCCAAAAACCTCGACGTTCAAGTGGGTGATGAAGTCCAGATAATGAGCCAGACCTATTATGGAAGTCTGGGCCTCCGTTTCTACGAGGTCGCGGGGCTTATATATACCGGCACGCCCGAGTTCGATCAAAACATCGTCGTTATGCCCCTTGCCGAGTTACAGAACTTTCTCGAAATGGACGGGCTCTATTCCGAGATATCAGTGGTCCTCCACTCCGAATCGGATAAAAAGGAAGTGATGCAAGTAGCGAAAAGTTACCTCGACCCGAAGGGTTCGCTAATTATCGTGCCATGGGAGGAACTGCTTGCGGAACTGGTGGACTTCCTGTTCCTGGATAACGCGTTCGGAGTGCTTAATCTTTCCATATTGGTCGTGGTGGTGGCATTTATTGTTCTTTTAACCATCACCATGTCCGTCATGGAGAGGACCCGGGAGTTCGGAGTCCAGATAGCGATCGGCTCCAGGCCGGGGAGGGTGTTGATAACAATTATTATCGAATGTTTCTTTATCGGCCTCATTGGCACGGCTCTTGGGATGATCCTGGGGACGGCGTTTACTTATTATTATTCGATTCATCCTTACGTAATGGAGCAGTACAAGGAGATATTCGAGATTTTCGGCATGGAGCCGGTGATTAGCGCTAAACTGAACGCTACCATGTTCTGGTCTTGTCCCTTAATAATGATGACGATCACTTTACTCTCGGCAATACCCCCCGCCGTTCGGGCCACAAGGATTAAACCCGTGGACGCCATGAGGCACGTGTAAAATGATACGGTTAAAGCGAGCGTAAAGATTAGTGGAGACTTGCGGATGAATACCATAATTAAAATCGGGTGGCGAAACATCTGGCGGAACGCGAGACGAAGCCTGATAACGATTGGCGCCATCGTCACCGGCCTTTGGGGTCTTGTACTCATTTTCGCCGCAAATAACGGCTTCCTGGTGGGCATGGTCGACATGGCCATTCAGGCCGACAGCTCTCATATACAAATTCACGCCAAGGGCTATAACGACAACCCCGATATAAATCTGAACATGGAAGAGCCATATAAAATAGCAGAGTTGGCCTCCGGCGCCGAGCACGTCAAAGCCGTCTCCGTGCGAGGCAAAGTCAGGGCCATGCTCTCAACGGCCCGCGGTTCCTCGGGCGTGACCCTGGTGGGGGTCGATCCGGAAATGGAACCCAAGGTGACAACGGTTGCGAAAAGCATCAAAGAGGGTAGGTATTTTAATTCCGATGACGAAAAGGGAGTCATCATCGGTTCCGGCCTCGCCAACAAGCTGAAAACCAAGCTGGGGCGAAAGGTCGTAATATACGCCAGGGGGGCTGACTCCAATCTAAAACCCGTGGGCGTGAAGGTGATCGGTATTTATGACACCGGCACGGACACGGTGGATAAATTCATGGCCTTCGTGCCCATTGCATTCTTCCAGGACCAGCTTGTGCTCGGAGATAAAGCGCAAGAGATAGCCCTGAAAATCGACGCCAATGAAAACCTTGAAGAAGCCAAGGCGGCCTTGGCCGATCTATTCAAGAGCCGCCAAAATATCGAAATCCTGACTTGGAAGGAAATGTTCAAATTCCTGGTGCAGATCGTCGGCATGGCTGAGATTACAAATTACGTGATGTTGATAATAGTATGCGTTGCGTTGTCATTCGGCATAGCCAACACCATGGTAATGTCGGTCTACGAGAGGTTCCGTGAACTCGGGATCATGAAGGCCGTGGGTACCAGCCCGCTTCGTATCTTCTTCATGATACAGGTCGAGGCCATGTCGCTGGCCGTTACCGGTTTATTCTTGGGCACAATCATCGGGCTGGCCACCTTGTACGTCTGGGACATTTACGGCCTGGACCTGTCCCTCTGGTCCGAGAGTCTCAAGGCCCTGGGCGTTCCCTCCATAATATATCCCGAGGTTTATTCCCAGGACTGGGTCATGACCTGGGCCGCGGTGCTGGTCATGGCCGTCGGATCGAGCCTTTACCCGGCCTTCAAGGCGGCCTGGCTGAGGCCGGTCGAGGCCATGCGCATGTGACGGCGAACTCGATAGTCAAAGGAGACGTTTTATATGCCCGGTATAATATGCAAGGACCTCGTGAAGGTCTACGTGATCAAGGAAGTGGAAACCCACGCCCTCCGCGGCGTCGACCTCGAGGTCAAAACGGGAGAGTTCACCGCGCTGGCCGGTCCCTCCGGCTCGGGCAAGACCACCCTCCTTAACATCCTCGGGGGCATCGACTCGCCCACCAGGGGCACCGTCCACATCGACGGCACGGAAATCACGGCGCTCTCGAGGAGCAAGCTGAGCGACTTGAGACTGAGGCGCTTCGGTTTCGTGTTCCAGGCCTACAACCTGATCCCCGTGCTTTCAGCCCTCGAGAACGTCGAGTACGTTCTCCTCCTCCAGGGCGTGGAGCCCAAGGCCAGGAGGGAAAAGGCCAGGAAGATTCTGACCGAGGTGGGCCTGGGCGAGATCATGAACAAGCGGCCCATCCAGATGAGCGGCGGCCAGCAGCAAAGGGTGGCCGTGGCCAGGGCCATCGTGCACGAGCCCGAGCTGGTGCTGGCCGACGAGCCCACGGCCAACCTGGACTCGGTCACGGCCGAGAGTCTCCTCGACCTGATGGGGAAGCTAAACGAGGACAAGGGCATAACCTTCCTCTTCTCGACCCACGACCAGCGGGTAATGGACCACGCCAAAAGGATCGTCAGGATCAGGGACGGAAAGATCGAGGGCGACGAGGTGAAGGGTCCTTCCAACTCCGCCCCCGTCCACTAGGACGCGGCAATGAATATTATAAGGAGAGGAAAAGGAGCGCCTGGCGCGGCGGGGTTTATCGCCGGCATTTTTCTTTTCACCATGTCACTTTCAGGCGCGGCCCGGGCGGTGACCGTGTATGACAAGGACGATTTCCGAATAACTCTTTCCGGGCACTTTCAAAACCTGGCCCAATCCTACGACGACCCTTTCTCGGACCAGCTCGATGATTACGGGATTCCCTCGCGCTGGGCCGGCCACGTAAGCAACGACACCGCCAGGACCAGGCTGACCTTCCGGTTCCTTACCGGCGGCATGGTCTCGGCCGAGACCAGCCTCGACGCGACGTACACCTTTGGAAGCGTGCTCGACTCGTTCGCCTTCGACCTGACCAAGGACCTTGCGCCGCCCACCTATTTCAACTGGCAATACGCCTACGGCGACCCCGAGGACGGTCGTTACGGTACCCTCTCCGTGTACCGCGCCATGGTCACCATCGAGGCCGAGAAGTTCAGGATAGTCCTGGGCAGGCAAAGGCTCGCCTACGGGACGGCCCTCTTCTGGAGTCCCATCGACGTGTGGAACCCCGTCAGCCCCCTTTCCCTCGAGCCGGAGGAGAAAATCGGGGTGGACGGCGTCTCCGCCCTGTGGTGGATAGGCGACGACCTCACCTTGACGGCGCTGGCCGCGGCGGCCGACGACTGGGAAACCGCCCGGGTGGCGGGAAGCGCCTCCGTCAAGCACGAGAGCTACACCTTCGACTTCCTGGCGGGCAAGCGGGAGGAGGACTACGTTTACGGTTTCGACTTCGTGGGCTACGTGGGCGACGCGGGGCTCCGAGGCGAGGTCACTTACACCTCGACCCGGGAAAGGGAATCGTTGGCCGCCGGTCTTCCCTACCTGGACCCGGCCACCGCCAGGACGGTGAATAACGATTCCCTCCAATACGCCCGCGCCGTGATCGGCATGGACTACGCCTGGGCCAATTCCCTTTACGCGGCGGCCGAGTACTACCACAACGGAGGGCCGCTCGAGACGGACCAGGCGCTTTTTCTCTCCGACTTCGTCCTGGCCCCGGGAAAAACCATCGCCGGCTATTACGGCTCATCCGGCGTGGACACGGCAAACCGGAACTTCGTCGGGGGGATGGTGAGCTACGACCTGGACCCGCTGGTCAAGGGCACGCTCTTCGGCATCCACGATATCGACGGGGGAAGCTGGGTCATCGCTCCATCCCTTTTGTGGTCGGCCTCGGACTACCTGACCGTCAGCCTGGGCGGCCAGATTTTCGGCGGAAGCGAGAACGGCGAGTATGGGCTTTCGCCCGACCTGGCCTGGCTCAAGGCCAGGATAGACTTCTAGCCCCGACAATGGACGAAAAAATATTCCTCATCGAAAAGGAGACGCTTGCATGACGGATTTATTTACGCCTGGAAAGATCGGACGCCTTGAGGTTAAAAACCGGATACTTCGATCCGCCACCTGGGAGGGAATGGCGGACAAGGAAGGCAACGTGACGGATGGCCTGATCGAAAAGATCGCGGCCCTGGCCCGAGGCGAGGTGGGCCTTATAATCCTGGGCCACACGGCCGTGGCCCCCGAGGGAAAAGGGATGCGGGGAATGACCGGCATCTATACCGACGCCCAGGCAAAGGGTCACGCTCGGCTGGTCGAGGCGGTCCACGAGGCCGGCGGCGCCGTCAGCGTACAGTTGCAGCACGTGGGCGCCCAGACTTCATCCAAGGCCATCGGCGGCCTCCAGCCGGTGGGAGCGTCGGCCGTCGAGCATCCTCTTAATAAAACCATCCCCCGCGAGCTATCGACGGACGAGGTCAAGGGCCTCATCGATACCTTCGGCCAATGCGCCGGGCGCGCGGCCCGGGCCGGTTACGACGCCATCCAGGTCCACTGCGCCCACGGCTACCTGGCCAACCAGTTCATGAGTCCCCGGTTCAACCGCAGGAAGGACGAGTACGCCGCGCCCGAGCGGTTCATCGTCGAGGTGATCGAGGCGGTCAAGGCCAACGCCTGCGGCGCTCCCGTCCACGTCAAGCTCAACGTGGAGGAGTTCGTGGAGGGATCGGTCACCGAGGAGGTTTCTCTTCCCGCGGCCAGGAAGCTGTCCGAGGCGGGAGTGGACATGATAGAGGTTAGCTCCGGCTCGCCCGCGGCGGGCAAGCTCATGCCCTCTCGCCTTAAGATCAATCAAACGGAGGATGAGGCTTATTTCCTTGATTACGCTCGGAAAGTCAAAGCCGAGGTATCCTGCCTTGTGGCCGGCGTCGGCGGTTATCGGTCCGTCGAGGTTATCGATTCGGCTCTCTCGGACGGCGTGGACTTCGTGTCCATCTCCCGCCCCTTGATCCGAGAGCCGGACCTGGTAAAGCGCTGGAAAGAGGGCGACCGTTCGCGGGCCAAATGTATCTCCTGCAACCAGTGCTTTAAATGCGTTCTGGGCGGGTTAGGTCTCGAGTGCTACGTGGACCTTTCGGAGGAAGACAAGGCCCGGCTGGGTCCCTGACCCGGCCCTCATTCAAACATTGCCGCGTTGGCCAGCTTGTTCCCGAAAACGAGAGGCGCCAGCCATACGGCCTGGGCCGCGTGTCTTGCCGCCGGCGTGGGAAAGCGGCCGGCCAGGTCGTCGATCCGGTGAGGCGCGTGAGGCTCGTTCTGGTACCAGTAGGCGATGGAGGCGTAGTCCGAGCGGATCGAGTCCAGGGGCCCGTGCCGCCAGATCATGCGATAGCTTTGGTTGAAGGGAATGGGGTCCTGGAGGTGGAACCGGTAGACGCCGGTCCTGCCGGTCAGGTAGCTCCTTACGTGCACCCCCTCGTAAATCCCCGAGCGCCGGCCCGAGGCAAAGTAGGCCCCCGCGTTTATATACTCCTCCGTGCCCGTCCCGTGCTGGACCGTCTCGCCGTCGATTACGATCTCCTCCCATCCCTCGAGGTTGCCCATGCCAAAGCCCTCGGGCTGCATGAGCGAGTTGAAATCCTTGTACCAGAAGTCTGACAGGTTCTGAAGGAAAAGCTGAAGGCCGACGAACTTTCCTTTTCCCGCCAGATCGGCCACCAAGTGGGGCCGCCCCTCGATGGTCGGGTTGGTCCTTTTCCAGAGGGCGTGGAAATAAAGGACGTCCTCGGGAAGTTCCGGCGTTTTGTACCAGTTGACCCCGAAGAATATAAGGTCGGCCTTTTTATCCCACCCGTTCTCGATCTCGATCCGGGCCTTCCTCCGAAAAGGCATGTGGAAGCGGCAGACCATGCCTCCGTTGGCGACGGAAAACGGCATCGAGTCGTACTGGACGTACTTTCCAAAAGGCAGGCCGAAGAAGTCTCCCAGCGGCGAGAGCACGGAGGGGTTTTCCTCATCGTCCCAGTAAATCCGGAGCACCATTGCCCTGGCGTTATGCCTCGGGACCTTCACGGGAAAAGTGAAGAATATACGGTTAATGACGCCCGGGCCATCGATCTCGGCTATAGTGTACCTCTCGCCCGGGCCAAGCTCGACGTACTTGCGATTGAAGGTTTGCTGCCATTCGTTATCCGGTACCCATGAAGGCACGCCGGGATAGCGGTGGTCCCAACTTGTGATCGATCCCCATTCCGAGCGGCTCGGCTCGTATAGATCATCCAGTTGCGCCTCGGCCGCCACTGGCGGGACCCATAAAAAAAACAGCGCCAGGGAAAGAGCGGCGAGAGGTTTTACGACTCGATGCATCCCTGGCTTATTTTTTATCCAGTCGGTTGAGCATGGACTCGATATTATCGGCCTCGGAGGTCTCCATTTCCTCGGGGTCGGCCGTGAGGTCGTCGAACATGGCGTCGAATTCCTCGGTGTCGTCCCTGACCGGGGGCGGCGGAGGCGCGGGCGCGGACGGCGGGTCGGCCAGCCCGTCGAACATGGCGTCTATGTCCTCGTTGTCCTCCTCGATGGGCGGCTTGGTCACGGGGTCGGCCGTGGGCGGAGGCTCATCGGGCAGGGGCGGGGCCCAGCTCGAGTCGTCTTCAATGCTTTCCAACTCCGGCGCCGGACCACCGCCCAGGGAGATGAGAGCGTGGGAGGACGCGGCCTCGAGCTCGACCTCGTCCATCCGGTTGGGAACGGCCGCCAGGTCCGCGGCGTCGGAAGCCGTTTCCTCCACCGGCTCGATCGACAGCCCCTCAGGAAGGCCCAGGGAAAAGCCGTCGTCTCCCGCCGGGTCGCCGCCCACCACCACCGTTTTACCGGGGTCCGGAGCGGCGGCCGGCGGCTCCTCCGATGGACCGGCCTGTACCGCTCTCTCCCGGATATTCACGGGAGGAGGAGGGGGAGGGGGGACCATCGCCGTTCGCTCGCCCGTTTCCTGGTCCGGGAAATCGTCCTCCCGCGGAGGGGCCGGAGGCGGAACTGGAATGGAAGGCGCATGGTCCGGCGGCGGAAGACGCGTCGGGATTCGGGTCACCTCCGCCGGCTTGCCCGCGTTTTTAGCGGCCCTGGCGGCGGGCTTGGGAATGGGCGCGAGGCCCAGGTCGGTGGCAATGGCCTGGACCAGGTCGGACTTTATCTTCTTGCTCTTCATAAGGTAGCCCTCGAAGAGGCTGTTGTCGCAGATGGTGTTGATGATGCGAGGTATTCCCCTCGAGTAGTGATGTATAAGCCGGCAGGACTCCTTTTCGAAAGGGTTCCCCTGCGAGCCGGCCAGGCGCATGCGATGAGCTATGTAACCGTAAGTGGACTCGAGATTGAATGAGTCCAGCGTGCATTTCAGGGCCACCCGCTGGGCCAGGGGCTCGTCAAGGTGAAGGTGTTCCTCCAACTCGGGCAGACCGAAAAAAACGAAGGTGATGAGCTTGGACTCGGGAAGCTCGAGGTTCAATAACCCCCGAAACTCCTCCATGATCTCCTGCGAGTGCAACATCTGGGCCTCGTCTATGAGAACGACGGCCTTCTTGCCCTTGTCGTGAAGCTCGACCAGGCGGCCGTAAAGCTGGTTCAAGAGTTTGAGCTTCTCAGGCGCCGGGGCCTCGACCCCAAGCTGGCGAGCTATGCGGGAAAGCAGCCAGTCGGCCGTGATGCCGGAGTGTATTATTACTAAAAGGGCCGACTCGTACTCCTCCTCGGGAAGGTTGTCCAGCATGCGGCGGGCCAGGGTCGTCTTGCCCGTGCCCAGGTCACCTATCAAGACGGCCAAACCCTTCATCGAGTCCACGGCGTACATAAGTCTTACCAGCGCGCGCTGGTGTTGAGCGCTGTTGAAGTAAAACCTGCTGATAGGAGCGGAGGAAAATGGCTCCTGCTCGAGTCCGTAGAAATCAAGATAGTCCAACTGAACCGCCCTCCTTGCCGGTTTTGGGTCCCAAGGACAAAACTTAACCCTTGCGCCGCGGGACGCTCGGGTCCCGCTCTCTATATATTATAGACCAAAGCTTTTATATTTTTCTATTTTTTCTTTATTTTGACAAGTTACGCTATTGCTCGACTTGAACGAGACGGCGGTTTGGGACTATCCTCATTATTCATGATCGACCTCCATATCCACACGATCGCCAGCGACGGGCAGCACTCGGGAGAGGAAGTTGTCCGCATGTGCGCCGACCTTCGCCTCACCGCCATGGCCGTGGCCGACCATAACAGCGTCGAGAGCGTGGCCGAGGCCGAGCGCCACGCCGGGGAGGCCGGTATCGAGTTCGCGCCCTGCTTCGAGCTTGACACCGTGTTCAGGGGACGGGACCTGCATATCCTGGGCTACTTCATCGACTACGCGGGACAGGCCTGCAAAGCCTACATGGACGAGATATTTCGGGCCAAGCTCGCTCAGACCAGACTGCGCGTCAAAAAGCTTTCCGAGCTCGGTTTCGTTTTGGATTTCGATGAGCTTATGGAACTCTCCGGGTGGCGGCTGCCCACGGGCAAGCAGTACATATCCCTCATGAAGACCAAGCCCGAGAACATGAAGAACCCCGATTTTATGGCCTTTATCGACGGACCGCGCTCGAGGTCGCCCTATTTGAATTTCTACCTGGACTGGCTCCGGGCGGGCAGGCCCGCCTTCGTGCCCCTCCACGCCCAACCGTCGGAGAGGGCCATCGAGGAGATAAAAAAAATCGGAGGCGTGCCCATCCTGGCCCACCCCTCGGACACGCCCCTCGAGGACGTCCATGCTCTTATCGACCTTGGCCTCGAGGGCCTCGAGGTCTACTCCTCCTATCACTCGGTGGAAGACTCCGCCAAGTTCCTGGCCCTGGCCAAGGACAGGGGAGCGCTCGTAACCGCCGGAAGCGACTTCCACGGCATAGACGTCAAGCCCGACGTCAAGCTGGCCGGTATCCCGGGAAACGAGGACGAGCTTTTCTATAAATTGAAAGAGGCCGCCGGCAGGTAAATTCAATCCTTGCCGGCAGCCTTGTGGAATAAACTCTCAGCGCGATTGTTCTACGGGTACCTGCTGAAAAAAGACGTCAAAGTAGCCGGTTCTTCTGTCTTGCCAAGCCGCAAAGGTCTTGCCAAGCGGATCGACGCACAAAGTCGGATTCGATACCTCCCCTTCTCCGGCCGTCAGGCGTACGCTGCTTTTCCAGACTACTCCGTCACCCCTCCTGAAGTAGACGTCATCTTCATGAACGTAGACTTGATACACGGCCGATCCGATCCATACAGTGGTATCGCCAGCCTCAGCCTCCACTAAGGTCGGGATGGGGTCAATGGTCCAGTTGGCATACGGGTCATCTCCTTGCGACCGGCCAGGGTATTCGTAATATCCTCTGTCGGCGTAGCTTGCTTTGGTTTCATTGCCGCATCCAGAACCAGCGGCGCACGATATTTTAACTTTTAGCCTGTAACGCCCCGCGGGAAGCAACGCGGACCATGTCCCATTTCTCGAGCCCGAGTGATAAAGGCACTCACCGACCTCATTGTACAAATAGTGATCGGAATCGCACCAATCCACGGCGTCCTTGATTATGGTCACTACCTGCTCGTGATCGAGCGCGAACCATGTATCGTCACTGCAACTCCCGTACATGGAAGAGCAGCAACTCGCTTTCGAGGAAATGGGTTGGTCCTCGAACCCCTCCACGAACAATACCGATCTATCGTTGCCCGCGTCACAAACGAGAATAGGCAAAGTGCTGTCGGTCATGCTTTCGGTCAGGTTAAGGTCGTCGATTATTGTTATTGACTTCTGAATAATCTGCGAAGTAGCGCCATCCATGGTCTCCAGTTGGGCAAGGAGGTAATACTCGCCTTGATTGGAAACGTTGCCGTTATCGTCCGAGCCGTCCCACTCGAGACTGAACTCAGACCCTGGAGCCAGATAACCATCGGCCATCGAACGTAGCCCCCTGATCACCGTGAATTCTTCATTTACGATCTTACCGCTAAGTCCCACCATGTCTGAATCGGCGGAGCCAGCTTCGACCTTTATCTCAACAGGGTCGTCGCTATATGGATTGAATTGCCCGGAAGATGTTTCAACGGATATTACCGGCTTCATTGTCCCTTCTCCTCCGGGTCCTCCAGAATTACCGCCTCCTCCGCCACAGGCCATGAAACCAGCTAAAAAAATAATCGTCGCCGCCCATACAAAGAATACCTTACGATCATGAATCATTTTGCCCATTGTACTCTCCTTTCGTTGTTTGAGTTGCATTTTACTCTTTGCAATAACTGAATAAAGCAAGAGGGGCGCCAACATAGCCGTCGTTTATAAATAATCGTAAATTAAAGGAAACTTTTCTAGCCACCCGAAGTTATGGAAGAGATTGTTAGAAGAGAGACACATTACTAACTAACTAGTGACTGGAGAATCACGGATCAATTGGAAGTGGTTGGAGACCGCTTTAGGTTGTTTTCGCCTTTAATTAGTTTCTGTTGCACAACTGCTTAATGGCTTTCATTATGCGGTGCGGAGAGGATATGGACATGCAGATTTTCAGGGCGTCCATAAAGGACGGAAAAGATTTTAACGCTTTCAGGCGAGTTGAATGCCTGAGCCGGCCCTTTTCTATCCTTTCAAAAAACACCTCTCCTTTTGCTGTTTTTCATTTCCGTTTTTCATTGCCCCCACAGGGGCGCGCCCGGCGGCGGCTAAGTCAGCAGCGCGAGTTTTCGAAGGTTCCAGGCAAAGAACGAAAGACCCACCCAGGACTTGAAGCTCTCGAAACCTCTCCACAGGCATCGGCTCAGACCGAAGCCGCGAAGAAGGGCGGAAAGGCCGCCCTCGATCCCGGCCCGGAAGCGAAGAAGCTTCTTGAACCAGCGCTGACGCTCGTGCTCGATCCGCTCCGAACTCCTTTTGCCGGGCTTGGGAATGGCCAGGCGCTCGATATAATAAGGACCTTCGGTCGCAAGCTTCTCATTGTCCTCATGATAGAAGCGGCGGTCGCCGGTAAACTCGCGTGGAGCCTTGCCGAACAGGCGGACGTGTTTTTGCAAAATGTCCTCGAAAAGGTCGGCGTCGGAAGGGTTGCCCTCGCACACTTTATATTGAAGCACAATCCCCGACCTTCCCGTCGCCGCCATCACCTTGTGACCGAACTCGGTCGGGCTCATGGTCTTGCCTCTCCGGATGATATCAACGTGCGGCTCGAAAACGGAAACCACCTTCTCTTGCGCGGGAACCTTCTCGCCTTTTATAACCCGCCGCTCGCACTGCTCGACGCACTGCTCAGAAAGCGGCAGGTAATGATCGAGTTCGCTCTTGATCATGGTTGCCAGGCCCGCATCGCTGAAATAAAGCTCTCCGCCTTTAAGGGCCTCGTCCAGCGCCTCCCGCGCCGAGCGGGCCATGGCCAAGATTTCCGCCGAAACCTTGAGAAGGTCCCGGTACCAGACCGCCCGTTTCTTCTCGATCCCTTTGCCTTTGCCCATGGCGATCTGGTAAGCGCGCTTCTTGGCCCGCCGAGTCCGGTCATGATATTCGAACCCGAGACCCGGCAGCTCCTTCCGCGCTCCTTTCATCAACCGGTCCAATACACGGATGCTGTCAAAAAGAAGCGAAGCGTCGGTCGGATAGTGGATGTTGGCCTCGGCCACCGCGGTGTCAGCGCGGACCGCCTCGCCGTCTTCTACTTTTTTTTTAATGGCCAGGGCCACGAGCATTTCGTTGATCCGCTCCCAGGTCTCGGGGCGGATGCGTTTTATCGCCCGCTCCAGGCTGCTGAAATGGGGAATGTCCCGCCCGAAGAACCTGGTGAACTTGCGGAAATTGTAATCGGAACCGAGGCGGTCGCCGAGTTCCCGGTAGGAATAACACTTGAGTTGATAGATGACCGCGCTCCTAAGGACCTGCTCGACGCTCATCCCCTCGGCGCCGGTCTCCTTGAGTCCGCTTTGGAGATCATCGGCAACAGCTTCCAGAATTTCCTTGGCCTCGTCGAGCGCTATGCTCATCTTCTCAAGCTCAGTGTCTTGTTTGAAAAGATGGCCCGCTTTCAAAAATTCGTGGTCTTCAATGGTCATTTGCATTTTAATTTTCGGTCGCATTTTTCGCCCCCTTCACAGCATCCCGGCAAGTCAATCCTTGATTTTTCAAGGAGTTATTGTATCATATCAAGACCAAAAAGGGAAGCGAAAAATGCTTACAGCACATTGTTTTTATTGGCTTTTTCTAGTTACGCAACTGGAACTAATTAGGAAGGTTGCATACGGCGAGAACGCTTTTTAAACCGCGCGCCATGGGTTTCGTTTCAATTGAATAGTAAAGACCAACTTCAGAGTATGAATAATTTTTTCCATCTTTGTGCCGTCTCCCTTGCGATGCCGATACGTTTGGCCGCTTGCGTTACGTTGCCGTTTTCCAATGCAAGCGCGTTTTTTAAAATCAGATAGTTTAAATATGAGTGAGCTTTATCAAGGTTAAAATCGTTGTCCATCAGGGAGTTGCAAATTTTTCTTTCTACACTTTCCATTCCTTCAGGCAAATCACCCGAACCTACCGGGACATTGATACCTAAGTCCGAGGCGGTAAGTTCCACTGGTTCGCCAGACGCATTACAAACCGCACGTTCAATGGCGGATTTCAACTCCCTTACGTTTCCCGGCCATGGATAATTTTTAATTGCTTCACCGCAGCCAACTGAAAATGAACACGCGCCAAAATACTGCGCATTGAATACTCCAAGAAAATGGTCTGCCAGGAGTATTACGTCATTTTCTCGTTCCCTTATTGGAGGCAAATGAATGGACAATATATTGACGCGATAATAAAGGTCCTCCCTGAATTTGCCCTCCGTGACCTTTTGTTTGAGGTCCTTATAGGCGCATATTACGCGCACGTCGGAACATATCGGGTCATCTCCGCCTAAAGGCTCGTATTCATGGGTTTCAAGTACGCGCAGTAATTTTGCCTGGACGGCTGGAGACATCTCGCCAAACTCATCCAGAAAAAGGGATCCTTTTTCAGCCATGGCGAACTTGCCTGCTCGCTTCTCTTTTGCGTCGGTAAAACTGCCTTTCTTATGTCCGAATAAAAGAGACTCCGCCAGGTTTTCGGGTATATTGGCGCAGTTGTAGGTTACCATCGGCCCATTCTTACGAGAACTGAGCGCATGTATCCTCCTGGCAATTAATTCTTTCCCAGTTCCAGTTTCGCCCGTTATCAGGACCGTTGCGTCCGAACCCGCTGCTTTATCAGCTAACTTAAGGACACTGGTTATGGCATGGCTATCCCCTACTATCTCCTTTTTCAACGCCTCATAAATTACATCTTGGCGACTTCTTTCAATTTCCTCGGACGAGTCCAGTTTCACGCAGTAGTCATCAACCTTTTTTACCAGAGGGGTAAGCCAGTCGTCTTGAGTTTTAATTATCAGTTGAGAGGCTTTATTAAAGGCTCCAATCATCTCGCTATCGAATTCAGAAAATATAGTCATTACGAAGACCCCGGCTGAGGGGCAGTGTTCCCTGACCCTATTCAGCAATTCAAGGCCATTCTCATACCTATCGGTCTTACTATCCGCTTGCTTTGGAATGCTAAGGTCCGTGATTATTATTTCAGGGTCACCAGAGAGTGCTTTAACCGCTTCATCGAGACAAGACGCCTCCATCACTTTGTATTTTCCGAGCTTTGACTTTAAGGCCCTCCTAACTGAATCACGATCCTCTACAACCAGCACTTTCCTCATTTTCCATCCTCTCTTTCAATATTGAGCTTTAGCGGAAGAGTCACCGTTATTGCGGTTCCATGTCCGCGCTTACTCTTGACGCTGATTGTACCCTTGTGGTTGCCGACCGTTTTTCTTACGATCGGTAACCCCATACCGCTCCCATTTTTTCCTCGGCTGGTTACGCCGGGAAGGAAATTATCCTCTATGTTCTCGGTATCCATACCATCACCTTCGTCCTCAATAACGACGGCCAGTTGTAAAGGCTCATGGCCGCATTCCTTCATAAACGATCTGACTCGAATAGCTCCGCCCCTTTTTGTCGCCTGGACCGCGTTCTGAACAAGGTTTTCAAAGGCGTCAACCAATCCGTAATAATAGCCTTGAAGTTTTGGAAGCCCGGGCGTCAACTGGAGTGTGATTGCACGTTTAGTGTCGCCAAGCCGTCGGACGCTCTCTTTTAGCGCGTCATTCAATGAAACCGAGGCTAAGTCCTCCCCTCTGAAGGAATTAAGCAGGTGATTGATCTCTTTAATACCGTTATCCGCGTCATTTTCGATATCCTTGATCGCTTCTTTTATAGTGCTAACGTCTTCTTCATCTATGAGAGTCCGCGTCAGAGTAAGTATACTGATTAAGGGAGACTTGAGACGATGTATTCGACTGGCGTCTTGAAGCCATTTTTGGGCGCACTCCTCAATCATATCGACCTTATCACGAGCCTCGTTCTCCTCTTTCTCCTTCAAGGCAGCAAATTTAACGCCCGCGAAATCGAATAGTTCTTTCCTTAACATATAAATCTCTTCCTCGGAAATTACTTCCCCGCGGTTTTTCCTTCCAATCATGGCGAGACCTAATAACGAAGTTCCATGAAATATAGGGATTGCCGCCTCGAACCCATACTCTCGCATCCACCTAAGGGATTCGTCGTCGCTGGAGTGATCCTTCATGACGATCACCGGCCCCTTAGTCTCCATAAAGCGGTTTATCAGAGCGCCCGCTTGATTGAAGGATAAGCCGATCCCGACATCCCGATCGAAACGGGAAAAACGCGTCAACATAATCATATCGTTTGTATATTCCTGCCTTCGCATTAGCGCGAATGATTTGACTTGAAGTCCATCTTCCATTGAAATCCGCAAAGCTTCGAAAACTTGTTCCATGCTTTGAGCGTTTTCGACCATAGCTTTGTGGTCCTGCAATTTTCTCCAAAGTGCTATATCGGACCCCGCCGTTAATGGCTTCAATAAATGCTTTTCAATAATTAACGCCAAGGGGGCCGTTATGTATGCCAAGAAAAGAATTGCAACGGCGCTAATAACTATGGATTGGGTCCTTTGGCCGACAAGGATATGAAACAGAAGAAACACAAAAAGGACGGATATGCCAAACAATACGTGTCTTAAAAGAGCCAAAAGGTAATCGCGACGAGCGGCTTCATATATGTCTAGTGAGCTTTGACGCAAAATTGCTCCCGTTGTGATCAATGGAAAAATTATAAAACCGATAAAACTCAGCCCAGGGGACTTGATATGCTTAAACATATATAGGCCGCTAAAAATTGCCGGAAAAGCTGCGGCGCATAAAGACGCGTAAAAGTATGGAGCTATCCTGTGAATTGCTTTTTCCGATGATCGTCGATACTCTTGGTAAAGAAAAACTAACGACATGATTATCGGGATATACATGTACTTTGAATTCATTGCGTGTATCATCGAATCGTAAGCGTTAAATCTGTATTCCTCGTAGCTTAGGTCCCTAGGGAAAATTTGATTCAACCCGCACAGGAGTAGACTGAAACAGTAAAAAACGTATTTCAATGCCCTATGTAGCCATGAGGCACTTCTGATAACCTCTAAAACAAAATCAAAAAAAACTGCCGAGAGCAATAACGGACCGAGCCAGAAGATTCGCGCGGCAATATCGGCAAGGTCCGGTCTTGCCGGGGGGATACCGATGAAAAAGATATCGCCCCCGACCCAAAACGCCACCAGAAAGCAGACGGATGCCACCAGCCTGACCAAACGACTGCGGTAGTTGCGCGAGAGGATATAGCAGCCTAAAGCAAGCTGGAAAACAAGGGCCACGAGAAGGACGAAGAGTTCAGCGTACATGAATATGTGCATGAACGACCTCTTTCGTAATATATAAGGCATCTTATGAAAACGTGCCTTTTTTTTAAAAGCGAATAGGGCGATTTAGGGAATGACCTCCCTAAAAACGTCAGTCATTGAAAAGAAATTAAATATTATTGCCGCCCGCCCCCGGCATCGAGGGAGGCGAGCGGCGCAATAGACTCTTACACCTTGATGGTCTTAACCAGTTTTTTGACGTGGTCGCAGCTTTTCTTGAAGGCGGCCTTTTCGGCCTTGTCCAGTTTGACCTCGACGACCTTCTCGACGCCTTTCTTTCCGATGACCGCCGGTACCCCGACCCATAGTCCCTTCACGCCGTATTCCCCGTTGCAGTGGGCGGCCACGGGCAGGACCCTTTTCCGGTCGAGCACGATGGACTCGACCATCTCGACCGCCGAGGACGCCGGGGCGTAGTAGGCGCTGCCGGTCTTGAGCAGCCCCACGATCTCGGCGCCGCCGTCCCTGGTGCGCTGCACGATCTCGTCGATGCGCTTTTTAGGGATAAGGTCGGTGATGGGAATTCCGGCCATGGTCGAGTATCTGACGAGGGGCACCATCGAGTCCCCGTGTCCGCCCAGCACCATGGCCGTCACGTCCTGGGCCGAGCATCCCAGCTCGTCGGCGAGGAAGCTCCGAAAACGCGAGGTGTCGAGCACTCCCGCCATTCCCATGACCCTGGCGGGCGGGAACTTGCTGACCTTGGCCGCCACGTAAACCATGGCGTCAAGGGGATTGCTGACGATGATGAGGATGGCCTTGGGCGAGTATTTCTTGACCTGGGCCGTGACGCCTCCCACTATCTCGGTGTTCTTCTTGATGAGGTCGTCCCTGCTCATGCCCGGCTTGCGAGGAAGCCCGGCGGTTATAACGACTATGTCCGAGTTCCTGGTGGCGGCGTAACTGTTGGCGCCCACCGTCTGGCCGTCGAACTCGTAAGTGGGCCTGACCTGCGACAGGTCCAGGCTCTTGCCCTGGGGGACCCCCGGAATAATATCGACCAGGACCACGTCCGCCCATCCCTTCATGGCGATAAGGTGAGCCGCCGTGGCGCCCACGTTGCCGGCCCCCACTACCGTGACTTTCATCCGTGCCATTTTATCTCCTCCCTCTTTTTTGGCGTCATCGACGCCTGGTTAGTATCCCTTCCAGCTTATTATCGCCTTTCAATCGTCGCCCGGACCCGCGGCCAGCGTGGTCCAGCGCTTGCCGAAATATTTCCCCCGGCTCACTATGCCGAGAAACTGCCAGCGGCCCGGCCGGGGCGGACGGTACTCGCCGCGCCAGGTCAGGGGCTCGTCCTCGACTTTTTCCAGGTCCACCTTGTCCTCGAAGCCCTGCTCGAAATAGCAGCGGACCAGTACCTTGGTTTTTCTGAGACCGGACCCGGCCATGAAGGCGTAATCCTGGCCGAGCCTAACCTCGAGAGTGACCGTGTCTCCATCTCCCGCCTCGGCGGTCAAGTCGAAGGGTATGACCTCGGGCGGAGGGGGAAGGTCCGCCGAGCCTTCCGCCATCTCGCGGATCAGGCTCGCGACCGCCTCGGCCACGGCCTGGAGGTTGTCGGGCGGGACCCACTCGATTTGGTCGTACTCGGTGTGATAAAACCTGCTGGGCGTGTAAATGAAGACGCCGGGCACGCCCCAGGAATAAAACCACTCCATGTCCGTGCTGATGCCGCCCATGACTTTTTTTATGGTATGCACGGAAACGTGAACGTCCCGGCCGGGCACGGGAAGAATATGCTTCTTCGAGGTTTTTTTCATGCCCTTGCTGACCGTGATTATCCGGGGCATTACGCCGGCTTTGGACGGGTCGTCGTGAAAGTAGTTGTTGAGTGAGCTTACCATGTCGAGTTCGACCATGGCGCTTATTTTATCGAGGTCGAACTCCTGGGCGAAGGCCGCGCTGCCGATCAAACCGATTTCCTCGGAGTCGGCCAACAGAAAAATAACGCCCGCGTCGTCGTCCTTCATAATCCGGGCGGTTTCGAGAAGCGCGGCCGATCCGCTGCCGTCGTCCAGGGCGCCCGTGAACCAGCAGTCCAGGTGGGCCGTTACCAGCGCGTACCTATCGTAACCGGGCTTCATGGCCACCACGGTCCTGCCCGTTCCCCGCGTTATGCGGCCGTCGTGAGATATCTCAATCTCCTCGCCGATCAGGTCCTTCGCGTTTTCCACCACCATGCCGGGAAGAGGGGAATAGTACCAGGAGGTGGAATGGGCGCGCGACGAGTGGCGCATGCCTTTGCCGCCTATGGGCGACATGTCCGCCTCGCGGACGATCCCCAGCGCCCCGGCCTTTTTCCACTTGTCGTAGCTCTTGGTCAGGGAAGGACCGAACATGCCCGGGTGAACGTAAACGAAACAGCCCGTCAGTATCGGCCTGGGTCTCACGACCTTGCCACGGAGTGTCCCCTGGACGGGCTGGCTGTAGTGGATGGGATAAGCCTTGTATTCCTTGCCGTCCTTGATCCTCGTTACGCGGGCGTTGTCAAGATCGAATGAGTAGTAGGGAAAAGGATAGGTGACCACGCTGACCTCGTAGCCCAGGGACTCGAGCGTCCGCTCGGCGAAGGACGCGGCGCACCGATAGCCTTGCGTGCCCGATCTTCTGGTACCCATCCCGACCAGCGCCTCGAGGTAGGCGTAGGCCCCGCCTTCCTCCACCAACTCGAAATGGCAGCGGTCGTCGCCGTATGAAACGAAATCGTTCTCGCCCCCGGGCAATATTCGAGCCGACGGTGTCTGGTCCTTTATCTGGTAGCCGTTTTTTTTATGGGCGCAGCTCGCGGCGCATAAAATCACCGCGGCGGCCAGGACAAATAACGATCGTTTTTTCATCATTCTTCCCTTTGCGTTCGCGTGGTTACCAATCTAACTCCACTGAAGAAGAATCGCAAGGCAAAGAGGATAACAAACCGCGGGGCGTCCTATGAAAGGAAATGAGATTAGCCGGATCGAATCGAATTTTTCCGGGATTGCCGGCCGGGCGATTTCAATTGAACGAGGACTTGTTTGGTGGTAGCCTTTTTACGTGGGAGCATGACCTCAAGTTTTTGCTTTGTCGGGCCATACCGGCCAAGCGGGACATATTTTTTACTTGCCGCAACGCCCCGTGAAACAACGACGCTCACGGGCTGCGCGTGGAGGAAAACGGTAAATGGACCCCAAAGAAGAATCTAAGGTAATAAACAAGACCAAGGAATACCTCCTTCAAATCGCGCTCGAGCTGGAGGCCGCCGCGGCCGGCGCCAGGGGGGCCGCGGAAGCCATTCCCGACCGTGAAAAAGGCATGCGCCACGTCCAGCAGCTATACTCCCGCTTAAAGGAGGCGACCTACCTTCTCGACAGGTTCAAAAGCACCATTGACGAGGCCATTGCCAAGAATCGATAGCGCTCCGTTACGCGCTTTATTATTATCCGCCGCGGGACGGTCCGGCCTTTTTTTTTGAAGAGGTGCAACCGGGAGAAAATCCATATAACCTCTATACGAATGAACGCTCTGGATTTTATAACCTTGACGCGCATGATCTATGGCCGCAAGCCGCTGGATATAGGCCGCATCCAATCCATGGGCCTTTTGGCCGTCAAGATCGGGCAGGTGCACGCCCTGAGACTAGATTTCCTCCCGGTCGAGAAATGCCGGGCGCTTTCGGGTCTTTACCGGGACAACTACGACGTTCCACCCGAGAGGGTGCTGGACAAGGTCGATCTATCCTTGTTCGACTCGGTGGAGAAGATACCCATCGCCTCGGCCTCGGTGGGTCAAGTTCACGCGGGAAAGCTGGACGGAAAAAAAGTCGCGATCAAGATCATAAAAAGCGATTTCAAAAAGTCCTTTGTCAGGGACGTCAAGTCGGTAAGGCGCCTTGTCAAGTTGGCGGTCTTTTTCTATCCCAAGCTTAAAAGCGTTTTCGACCCCCTCGGCGTGCTGGAACATATCGAGGAGTACACGCTGAAGGAAATTGACCTCCTCGAGGAGATAAGGGGGCAGGAGACCCTGCGGCGCATAGCCCGTGACCACGCCGACAAATTCGATCTCGAGTCCCTTGCCTTCCCCGAGATTTACGGGGACCTTTCCACCAGCGACGTGATGGTATCGGAATTCGTGGAGGGCAAAAGCTTCGACGAGCTTCTGGATCAGGGCGACCTGCCCTATGAAGTACTCCTCGAGCTTTTCCGGGTCCACGGTTTCTTCCTCTTCAAGGTCGGCACGTTCCACGGGGACATACATCCCGGCAACGTGATACTCGGGGGCGATAAAATCTACTTCGTCGATACCGGCGCCATCAGCCGCGCCAGTCAGAGGCTCTCCGGAGGTCTTCTGGATTTTTTCGACGCCCTCGGCGTATACGACTACAAGGAATGCGCCAGGCGCCTGAACCTCATGGCCGAGGTCCGCGTGGAAGGCGAGCGATACGACCGATTCGAGAAGGACTTCATCGAGCTTTATAGGGACTTCACGGGCAGCGCGGTGGGCGAGGTCAGCCTGACCATGAAGATGATGGAGACCATCAAGCTTGGCGTTATGAGCGGCATGCGTTTCGAGAAGGGCATGTTTCCCATCATAAAAAGCCTCATGTACCTTGACGGCATGGTCCTGCGATGCAACCCCCGGGCCCGGCTTATCGAGGACATGAGAAAATATATTGACGAGCTCAGACGATAAGGGCTACACTATTCGTTGGCTAATAAAAAAAGGAGCGAAGGACAATGCCTAAGAAAATCATCATCGTGGGAGCCGGCCCCGGCGGCTTGACGGCGGGCATGCTTTTGTCTCATCGCGGCTTCGAGGTGGAGATACTCGAGAAGGAGCCCAAAGTAGGCGGCCGCAACGCCTCGATCGAGGCCGAGGGCTACAAGTTCGACGTGGGTCCCACTTTTCTGATGATGCGCTTCATTCTCGACGAGGTCTTCGAGGAATCGGGCGGCAAAAGTACCGACTATCTTAAATTTACACGCCTGGACCCCATGTATCGGCTTTATTTCAAGGACGAACGGGTTGACGTGAGCGACGACCACGCCAGTATGAAGGAGGCCATTAAAAAGGTTTTCCCTGGAAACGAGGCCGGATACGAGCGTTTCCTTGCCAGGGAGAAGACGCGCTACGAGCGCATGTACCCTTGTCTCCAGAAGTCTTACGACGAGTTCAAGACCTTTTTCCACTCCGATTTTTTAAAGGCGCTTCCTCATCTGTCGCTCGGCAGGTCAATGTTCTCGGAGTTGGGCAATTATTATCGAAACTCGGACCTCAAGATCAGCTTTACCTTCCAGTCCAAGTACCTTGGGATGTCGCCCTGGGAATGTCCGGCCGCTTTCCTTATCATTCCATATATCGAGCACGCCTTCGGCGTATACCACGTGGAGGGCGGCCTGAGCGAGATATCCGCGGCCATGGCCAAAGTTATCGAGGAAAAAGGAGGCAAAATTCGACTCGATACGCCCGTAAAGAAAATCATGGTGCAAAACGGCCGGGCTAAGGGGGTGGAACTCGCCTCGGGCGACCGCCTCGAGTCCGACCTGGTGATCGTGAACGCCGACTTCGCCTACGCCATGACCGAGTTGGTCGAGCAGGGCGCGCTGAAAAAATACTCGAGGAAAAACCTCCTTAAAAAAACCTTCTCCTGCTCGACCTACATGCTTTACCTGGGCGTGAATAAAAAATTCGACGTCCCGCACCACAACGTGGTTTTCTCCCGGGATTACGGCGGCTACATCAACGCCGTGGCCGGGTACAAGTACACGGGAGATGATTTGTCCGTGTATATCAGGAACGCCTCCATAACCGACCCCACCCTGGCGCCGGAGGGAAAGTCGAACGTCTACCTGCTCGTGCCCGTGGCCAACAACAAGTCCGGCGTTGCCTGGAAGGAAAAAGAGGAAATCCGCGACAGGGTGCTCGAGATCATCGCTCAGCGCACCGAAATGGGAGACATATCTTCCCATATCGAGTTCGAAAGGCACATTACGCCCAACGACTGGGAGTCGAAATACAACGTGTTTCTTGGGGCCACCTTCAACCTGGGCCACAACCTCACCCAGATGCTCTACTTCAGGCCGCACAACAAGTTCGAGGAACTGGAGAACTGCTACCTGGTGGGAGGCGGGACCCATCCGGGGTCCGGATTGCCCACCATATACGAGTCGGGAAGGATCACCGCCAACCTCATTTCCAAAAGGTTCCAAGTGCCCTTTGAGTCCAAAAATATTCAGGCGTAACCGATTGGCCCACTTGTGAGGCGTCTTGTTTTTGGGGTTAAGCTTTCAGTCCCAGGGTCGAGATTATTAAGTCGGTAAGAAAAACCTTCCATCCCTCTTGGTCGGAAAGGCTTTCATGGGCCCTCGTTCCCCTGGGGGCCGCCAGGTCCATGCAGGAGGTCATGGTGGTAAGGGAAAGAATAAGCATGATCATGGTTATCACGCTCTTCTCAGGATCGACGTTTTTTACGACGCCCTTCTTGGCCAGGTCCCTTAACAAGCCCGTGATCTTGTCAAAAAACTCGAAGAGGTCCGGACGCCTTTTTCTCAATTCCCTTAGGGCCTCTCCCCCCGTGACTATGTCGTCGAGCATGATCCGGGCGTATTCGTCCCGCCTTTGAAAGGCGTCGAAATAGTCGTTCATCATGACGATCAAGTTTGACGGAGTGAGATTGGATGGATCTAGTTTGGACTCGATCTCCCTGGTCTTCTCGTCGAAGAGGCTCTCGAGCACGGCCAGACGAAGTTCCTCCTTGCCCCCGAAGGCGTAGTAGATCATGGCCTTGTTGACCCCAGCCCGCTTCGCTATCGAGTCGACCCTCGAGCCCGCGAGGCCCTTGTCCGCGAACTCATGGGCGGCCGCGTCCAGTATTTTGCGCCGGGTCTCGGCCAGGTCGCGCTTGTTTTCCTTTTTCCGGGGTTTATTCATTTCCTCCTCATTCGTAGCAATAGGAATAGGGTCCGGCCTTGCCGAACAAAACGGGGTAAGCCTCGGCCAGGACCTTAAGCTCGAGGGCCAGGGCGGCCGAGTCCAGCCCGGTTTCCACCGCGTGCTGAACAATCTCCAACGCCGCGAGACAGGCCGGGGTGAGCCGGGAAGGAAAGGTGACCTCCCGGCCGCCTATAAACAGATAATGGCCCGATCGATCCACTCCTCCCTCGATTCCCTCTCCCAGCAAGTCGGCTAGGCGCGAGATATCCTCCGCCGCCAGCAAAGTGATCCGGTCCAGGATGAAGTCCGAGCCGGCGATCAGGGGAAGACGCGTCGCCTGACTTCGGATACTTTTTCTAAAACGTAACTCCCTGATCTTCAGCTTTATACGGTCAGGTCCAGCGCTAGGTTGGCCGGCGCGGTAAAGGCGAAAGTCAGCCTTTTAATAAGGCTCAAGTTGGAAGGTTTATGGGGAAAGCAGTCGTCGTGTCCTCCCGTGGAGATGGCCCCGGCCCAGTCCATGACGTTGGCGTTCCCTTCCAGAATCCAGGAGAAAAGAGCCAGGTAACTCGGGGAATTCCGCCATGGAGAGAACGGAGAAGATTCGCCGGCCACCTTGTAGTCCTCGAGCGGCTGAAGTTTTTCCAGGCATTTCAACATGACCCCTTTTCGCGCGTCGATTTTCAGGAGCGAGGCCCCGAAGTGATCGACGGCCATAAGGTCGGCGCCTCCAAAGATGGTATGGGGCTTTCGGGCGATGGCCTGGATTTTAACCCCCATCCATCCGTCGGCCGAGGAGTAGGCGTCCACGATGGAAAAATGCACGGGGAATGTATGGATCAGGAGGGCCGTCCAGGGCCCGACCTTGCGCCGGCAGTGATAATGGATCACCTTGTCCTGCTCGGGCAGGCAGCCGTACACGTTCTTGATGGCCGAGGTGTAAAGCGAGTAGAAGTGCGACTTCTGCTTGGCGAAGTTGATCCGGAAGTCGGCCTCCACCCAGGCCCGGCCCAGCTCGACCACGCCGTCCGTGCCGCCGAAGTTATAATCTACCCTGTCCTCACCCAGGTCCACTACTCTCGCGCTCGCGTCCGCGCCCCCTCCCCATACCCGGAACGAGTACTCCCGGCCCGGCCGATAGGAGTTGACCACGCTTTCGTCGAGGTACCCCTCGCGGGCCGCCACCTGCGCCACGGCCCGGTTCTCGAACCAGTTGCCGTAAAGGTTGCCCGACTCCACCACGGCCAGGTTGGAATAACCTCTTTGGGCCATAAGCCGCAAGAGATGAATGACCAGGAAAGGATCGGTGTAAGTCCCCACGTCGGAGCGTCGCAGCATCATCGAGAGACTGGGCTTGACGGCTATCTTAAAGTCGGCCTTTGCCTTGCCGGATTTTTTCCAGGCTTCGTCGAGGACCTCGAAAAAGCCCGAGGCGGCAAGGACCTTCTCCAGAATGGAATACTTGTCGCCCTCGTGGTCGGTGACGGTGGCAACCACGCTTTCGGGATTACGCGAAGCGGCGGGTTGCTCCCCCACTTCCTTGTCCTCCTCGGCCCACGAGCGTCCAACCACCAGGAGCAGGGCGGCCGAGGAGGCGACCGGCTCGGTGATCAGGGTGATAAAGCCGATCAGGGTTATCTCGCCGTCGAAGGTACCGGGAATCAGGACCAGGAGACGGGAGTCGGGGAAAAGGAACCCGCCCAGGATCATGAGGCCGCCGATGAGCGGACAAAACAGGGCGATGAAATAACCGGCCCTCGCGTTTTTATAAATCAGAAAAGGGGCGATCAAGTACGCGGGAATGGCGAAAAAGAACACCGCGTAAAACCACGCGGGCATGGAACGTCCGGCCAGGAGCGCCAGGATCACGCCGATCAGATGCATGAGTCCGCCGGTCCCGATGCCGATGGCCGCGACCGCTCGCGCGTATAGCGGCGGAAGCGACAATAGGCGAGGGTTTATTTCGGACATGAGACTACCAATGGGTTCGTGATCAAGCGGTCGTAGCGGTTGAATTCCTCGATCGAGTATTGCTTCATGAAATAATAATAGAAGTCAAGATAGTAAACGTCGGGATCGACGTCCTTCCAGTCGACCATGTTGAAGCTGATCAGGGGCTCGGACCCGAGTTGGTACTCGGGCTTGGCCTTGAACGTCGAATCGTATATGAAAAGACCCTGCACCTTGGTCTTCAGCCTCGGGTCGGGAACGAGCCTGATGAAAACGTCGCCGCCGGGCGCGTCAATCCCGCCCCATTCCATGCGGCTTCGGGCCAGCTCGTCGATCTTTTCCCGGGGAGCGTCCACGGGCAGGCACTCGGGCGTGACGTTGGTACAGACCCTGGCCGAGCCCGCGTCGGAGATTTGAAGGTCATGGCCGATCTCGACGTTGACGACGAAGCCGAGCAGGAAGGGGTTGACGTTCAAGTCCATGCCCGCCCGCTGGCGCATGGAGTCCTTGTAAAAGTAATAGTACTGGGCGAGGGGAAGCTTGCCCAGCGGACCCAGGCTCCAGTAATTATCCAGCTTGACCGTGACTCGAACCGGGCCGTCCGTATAGCCCACGTACTCGTGATGGAAGTCGTCCTCGACGAAGGAGTAGGTAATCCCAAGCTTGCCCACCTTGCACCTCACCTTGAGACGGTCAAGGTAGTCGGGGCCGCCGTCCACGCTCATATAATCGTACGAAAAGACGCGGGCCTTTTGCCAGCCAATGGAGTAACGATCGCTTTTGGCCGTGTAGGTCTTGGGGTCATAGGAGACGTAGTCCTTTTCCGAAAGCGGCGGGGGGGTCTCGCATAGGGCCACCAGGAAATATCCCTCGGCCCCGGACTCGGGGTCCTTGACGGAGACGACCGCGTTCTTTGGGCACCCCTCCGGCGCCGCGGGCCTGACCGAGCCGGCGTCGGCGGCCATCATGACCAGTTCGTCGCTCGGGTCGAAATTCCCGTCAAGCTTGTCATGGTCGGCCCCGTTCTCGATGAGGATGACGCCGTTTGCATCCCTCTCCTCGATCTGGAAAGGGACCGCCAGGGTCCCGGCTCCGTAGTCGGCGAAGGCCCGATAGGAACCCTTTTTCTCGCCCAACAAGTCCCCGGGCAGTACCGACCCGCTTACGACGACCGGGTCCTCCCGGCCGGCCAGCGGCCTGGAACCGTCTTCCGTAGAGGCCAATAGCGGCGCAAATAATAAAACCAAAGCGGCAATAAGGAAATATTTTTTCATGACGTTTACTCCGCCTGATTCATCATGTCCGTCCCGTTTCTTCCAGGGTCAGCGCCGCGACGTCCTTATAAAATATCCCGCCGGGCCTGAGCAGCGCGAGGTAAGCCAGGACCGCGAAGAGGGGAACTCCCCACCACCATCCCAGCCAGTGGACCAGGAGGCTGGCGACGATGGCCGCGCCCAGGACCTCGATGAATATCATCTTGCACAGATGCTTGATCAGCCCGCCAAGGGTCGCGCTGGCCGCCTTCTCCCGGTCCACGTCGGCCAGCTCGTATCCCCTCTTGACCCAGTCCGCCAGCCAGAAGAAAAGCAAGGGCAGCATGACCAGGCCCATGGCGTAGAGGGTCCAGGCCACGGGGCTCAAGAAGACCCACCTTAATACCTCGTAAGTACCGGGCGTCCAGGGAGTGCATTCCCGTCCGCCGCCCCACCAAGAGCACGAGTAGAAAAAGCGCTGGTAGCCCATGCCGTCCCAGCCGTGGACCAATATAAAGAACATCAGGAAATAACCCAGGGCCCACATGAGATGGGCGGCGTAGAGCTTTCCGGCCCGGATGAACCTGTAGGCAATCCAGAACCCCAGAATCCCTTGCGTCAAGTTGGTCAGGGTAAAGGCCCCGACCAACCAGGCTGGAATCGTTTTATACGTACCCGCCTGCATGGTCTCCCATTCAGGAAATCCCCATAGAAGTATCGCGCCGGAGGGCACGAAAAAGATGGAAAGGTACAAAAGGGTCTTGACGAAAAACGGGCTCTCGAAAGGCTTGTCCTCCTTCTCCAACTGGCGGGCCGCCGAGGCCGCGAAACCGGCGCCCAGCGCGAAACTCCAAAAAACGTCTACCTGTACCATGGTTCCCTCCCTTTTCCTGATCTGACAATAGGGGGAACGGGCTACCAGCCCGCCCCAATCCAATCCCGCGCGTGTCCGCCCAGGAGAACCTGAAGCGTCTTGGCGTCGCGCAGTCTTCTCTCGAGACCGTAGTCCTTCATGTACCCATAGCCGCCCAGCGCCTGGATGGCGTCAAGGCACACGCTCTCGCCGACTCCCGCGATGAATAGAAACGCCCGCCTGGTCCTGGCCTCTCCCGCGACCGGGTCCTCGACCGCCGCCGCGGTGAAAAGCATGTCCCGGGCCGCCTCGACGCGGACGTCCATGTCCTCGATAACTCGAGCCACGTCCTGATGCAGGATGATGGGACGTCCCGTCTGCTCGCGCTCGGAGGAGTATTGGCGGGCGTAACTCGCCGCGGCCGCCGCGTTGCCCACCACGATGGCCGCGAAGTTCGCGTATAGCTCGCGCTTTATCTCGAGAAGCGAGGCGCGGGCTTTTTCCGCCTCGGCTATGATATCCTCCGCGCCCGCGGCTTTCTCAGATATCTTCAGCCCGGCCATGGGCGTCTCCAGGAGTCCCGTACCCGGATAGGCCGGCTCGATATAGTCCAATAGGCCGCGTGCCTCGAGGCACAGGATCACCGGTTTTCGGTCTTCCCCGTAAGCCGGCGCCATCACCTTGGAGAGGACCCCGGGATGGACGGGACAAATGAAGCGACCCTTCAGGCGATATCCCGAATCTCTTTCCTCAAGCTCGGGCGTCACGGGGTCCCCATCGTCAACCACCTGGAGGGGAGAGGCCACCCCGCAAAGAGGCGGTTTTTCATCAGCGGACTTTGCCGCCGCCTCCGTGAGCCAGGAAAGAACGGCCTTATCGTCCGCGGCCCCAGCCAGCGCGCAAAGCCCGGCCCAGTGGACGCCAATGACCGCCGCGACCCCCGCCATGCCCATGCCCAGCCTCTCCAGGACCACGGCGCGGCCCAGGCGGCCAAGACCCGCTCCGCCCATTTCCTCGGGAAGCGGCGCCGCCGAAACTCCGGCTTGTCCGGCCCGCTCGATGATCTTCCAGTCGAAGTCCAAAGGCCCCGTCCGCTCGTGCATGGCCTCGCCGTCGATATGCTCGAGGGTGAAGTCGGCGAACTTTCGAGCCGTCTCGGCGAACATGGCCCTGTCTTCATTTTCGTACCACTCCACGTCGTCACCTCCTCATGGTCCTGGCCATGTCCTTGAAGTGGGTAATGTCGTTGGCCTGGTTGGTCCCCTCATAGATCATGGTAAGCTTGGCGTCGCGATAGGCCTTTTCCACCGGCCACCGGGGGTCATAGGCGTCGGGGCCCATTACGCGGGCCACCTCGCCGCTCACCCGGACGCCGATCTCCGAACCCATCCGCTTGGCCGCCGTGGCCAGGCGGCTGATGTAGGCCAGGCGGTCGTCGGGAACGGTCCGGTCCAAAAGCCAGTCGCAGGCCCCCCGCCAGAGGCGGGATGAGAATATCCTTTTGGCCCCCTCGTTAAGGAGCAGGCCGTTTGGAGTCAATTTAAGCGCGGCTTTTTGCAGGGGACCTCCGATGATCTCGTGGAATATCTCGTCGCAGGCCAGGCAGGAAGCGACGTAAAGGCCGCGCGCCGCCGCTATGTCCCCGGACATGCGGGCAATGGTTATCTGGATCGCCTGCTGGTCGATCATCCTCCCGCCCCTCGACTTCTTTTGCTTGCTCCAGTCGATGAGGCACTCGAGGGAGCGGCGAGCGCACCCGACGCCTATGGCGCCCACCGGCCCGCGCGAGCCGGCCAGGTAAATGGAAACGTAGCGGGCGCCCTTGCCCTCTTCTCCTATCTGGCGCTCGTGGGGAACGAAAACGTCCTCCATGATCAACTCGGCCGCGGGGCTGGCCTTCTGGCCCATCTTGCGCTCGACCCGGCCCACGGAAAACCCCTCGGATTCCGAGTCGACCAGGAAAATAGTCCACGATTCCGCGGGCGACCTGGGGTCCGTTGCCGCCGCCGTCACGATCCACCGGGCCACGCTTCCATTGCTGATGAAGACCTTGCGGCCGTTTAAGCGATAGCCGCCCGGGACCTTTTTGGCGAAGGTCACGATCTTGCCCTTCTTCAGAAAATCCTCGTCCCATATATCGGTCCCGGCGAAAGGCTCGGTGACCGCCCCGGCCCACAGCACCGGCTCGCCTCGCTTCTCGGCCAGGGCCACGGGACGGATGTATTTCTCGAGTAGATAGGCGTCGATCGAAATCAGCCCACAGGAGATGCCCGCCGAGTGGACCCCGATGGTGCTGGCCAGGCCCGCGCAGCCCACGGCCAACTCCTCGGCCATGGCCGCCATGTGCAGGACCCCCATGCCCAATCCGTCGAAGGCCTCGGGAATGATCATCGAAAAGAACCGCTCCTTACAGGCCTCCTCCATCACGTCCCAGGAGAAATAACCATGGTCCCGGGAAACCAGCTTCTCGATCTCGATTGCCCGGGGCCGGATCACCCGGTCGGAGAACGCCCGCGCCCTCTCGCGTATCCGGGTCAGGTTTCTAAAGTACGAGGAGGGGTATCTTCTGGCCAGGCGAAAAAGCCCGTCCACCTCGCCCCAGGAAAAGGGGAAGTCCGAGTAGATGGCGTCGGTCTCTTCCGCCGGGGTGATCGAGGAAAACAAGGTGGTCGGCCCGATCTCCCTAGCGTCAGCGTTTGGAGAGTTCATCAATAGTCTCCTTGGTCGATGGCTTGAGGCGCCGGCCCCGAGCGGGATTCCCCGCCCAGGGCCAACCGGTTAAATCTCGAAGTCCCTTTCCAACTCCCTTTCCCGCTCCATCAGGCGATTATGCAGCTCATTGCGCCTGGCGGCGTAGCCGGCGTCGTTGGCCAGGTTGGTCATCTCCAGCGGGTCGTCCTTCAAGTTGTAAAGCTCGTAATCGGCCGAGTCGTCGCTTGGCTTGAAATAGTACGAATACTTCCACTCATGGTCCCGAACGCACCGGATGTGGGCCGGGTTCTCGAAGTTCCCCGGCTCCCCGGGCTTTTTGCCGATGGTGAACTGCACTTCCCAGTCCTGGTGGAAGACGACGTGGTCCTGGACCGCCCCCCCCTCCGGGTCCATGAGCACGGGCGAGAGGTCCTTGCCCGGCATGTAGTGACTCACCCCGGTAATTCCCGTCATGGAAACCAGCGTGGGCATGACGTCCACGTTGGAGGCGAGGGCGTCCGTGGTCACCCCCTCCGGTATGCGGGTGGGGGCGGAGATTATCAGGGGCACGTTAATCTCCTCCTCATAGGCGAAGCAGCCCTTGGTCCGGAGCCGGTGCGATCCCGCCATCTCGCCGTGGTCCGCCGTAAACACAACGACCGTATTGTCCCGCTGACCCGACTTGTCCAGGGCGTCGAGCACGCGGCCGATGTTGGCGTCGGCGTCCTCCACGCAGAACATGTAGTAATCCAGGTAACGGCGCCAGGCGTCGCCGCTCGAGTAATCCATGGGGCCGCCCACGGAGTTGTAGATTTTCTGGTATTCCCTCTGGCAGCCGGGCTTTCCCGAAAGGTCGTCGGTCCAGTTGGGGGGCGGCGCGTCGGTCTTTATCTCGCGGAGCTTCCGCTGCGGATAATAACGGGGAAAGGCGCAAATGTCGTGGGGATTGACCAGGGAACAGACCATGAACCAGGGTTCTTTCCGGTTGTCCGGGTCCAGAATCCAACTCGTGGCCTGCCTCGTGTATGACGGGTCCTGCAGCGCCCCGCAATAGGGGGGACCGCCGAACATGGCGTCAGGGGCCTTCCAGCCGGTGAATCCATAATTTGAAAGGGGGTCCTTACGGTCGCGGTCGGACCTTCTGGTCAGGTGCCATTTGCCCCGGTAGGGCGTCCGATAACCGGCCTTGCCGAAGACGTGTCCGAAGGTCGGGATTCTCGGATCGAGGCTGGGCTGGAGGTCTCCCTCCACGAAGTCGCAGTTGGTGTACATCTGGTTTTGAGTGGTGTAGGTCCCGGTCACCAGGCAGGCCCGGGAAGGAGAACAGGGAGAGGCGCTCACGAAATGGTTGTTGAAAGTCACGCCCCGCGAGGACAGGAGGTCGATGTTTGGCGTCGAGAGCAGCGGGGTCCACTTCGGGTTCCTCCACTGATCGACCAATATGACCAGGACATTCGGCCGGTCCCCCTCCGCCGAGGCCGAGCCCGGCGCCAGCCCAAGACCCAGACCCGTCGCCGCCAGGGCGGATCCCTTGATAAATTCTCTTCTCTTCATGATATGCCTCCCATTCGGTTCGTCTCCGGTCCGGGCCGCCCCACCGCTATCGGCGCCAAACCCGGGGAGAAATTTTCCTTCGCTTTAATTAACTAAATAGTTAGTTAGCAATCCTAGCGCCGGGAATCGACTTTGTCAAGAAAAAAATTTCCCAAGTAAGCGAAAAATGAAATGGCTGATAATTTCGAGATTTTATCGGCTAGTTAATTTCTCGGGCAAAAACCTCGAGGGGATGGTCAAGTATCCTCATAAAGACCTCCGCCATGGCCGGCTCGAAAACGGGAGAGCTGTACATGACGGACTCCAGGTGGTAGGTACCCTTCGATAGATTGGTGATGCCCTCGATCATGTAGCCGCCGTTACCAAAGGAGCCGGGCTCGAGATCGGGCGGGTCCATGTGGTTCTCGTCGTCAATATAAAATACCTTGGGCTTCCAGTCGGGATTGTCGCTCTCCACGATAAGTCGGTTGAACCAGGCCCCATGGTCCTTCCCGTCCGGCCCCACCGTTCCCGTCGAGGACCAGTTGAAAGGACGCTCGTCGGCGGCCATCTTTTTCTCGAGGTCGCTCATTTTCCCGTCCTGGATCACGCCCTCGGGATACAATGAGTTACGGTAGCGGCGCTCGCCCGCCAAGCGGGGACTGTCCACGCTCACCCGGAAGGTGGGATCCTTGACCACGAACCCCACGTCGATGGGGAGGTATACCTCGGTGGGAAAGCTGAAGGAATTATAGTAGTAGATATTGTCTAACCTGGCGGAAGGACTGGGAATATTCCACAAAAGGATCAGGCGTGACCTGGTGCGACGAATCACCCTGACCGGACCGTCAATCCAGGCCACTATCTGGTCGTCAAAGTCCTCCTCCGTCTTGTCGACCGATATCCCCGCCACCTCCGCGTGCAAACGGGCCTTGAGCCGGTCGCAATAATCCACCCCATCGCCTCCGCCGGCCTCAGTAACCACCAGGTAGTCCATGGCCATGGGGGCCTCCGCCGAGAAACCAAGCTCGTAAGTAAGGGTCTTGATCCGGTTCTTTTCCGGGTCGATGGTCGCGTAGTCCACTTCCGACCTCGCCGGCGCGTCCTTTTCGAAATAGTACAAATAGGCGAACCCCTCGCCTCCGTCCACCGGGTCTTTGACTACAATAATCGACTTCTTTACCGCGCCGGGAAGATTCGCGCCTTCATCCGTCTCGTCGCCCAGGTCCCTGGCCATGATTACCAACTCGTCCAGGCCGTTAAACAGGCCGTCGCCGTCCTCGGGGTTTTTCTCCTTTCCGTTAGGGAAGACGAAGTCGCCCTTGCGCGTCTTCTCGTCCACCTGGAAGGGTATGGGTTGAAGACTTCCATCTCGAGCGGCGTATACCCTGATCCCCGGGATCGCGACCCCGTCAAACGTCTTTGCCTCGCCGGGCGTGAGAATAACCGCGTCGCTTTCGCGGACAAGGGTCCTTGACTTACCCGCCGGAAGCGCTGATGGGATTGATAGAATGACAAGGAGAAATAAAAGGATCGGTCGTTTCATGTCCATGCTCTCCTCCTTGAATCCGGCCCGACGCGAAGTTCACGTCCAGTAGTGCTCGACCTTGGGCGTCTTGCCCCGGTAGCATTTAAGCCCCTTTACCTGGATGTGGGCGAGGCAGATGTTGCAGTTGACGCACTTCGAGGGCGACAGGTCTCCCGCCTCCACCCGGCTCGGGAAATTGGGCTCGGCGATGAGGGGTCTTCCCAGGCTGATCATGTCGGCCCATCCCTCGCTTACGAACTCCTCCATTTTGGCCGGGTCGCGAAGTCCTCCCACCGATATGACCGGAACGCCGACTTTTTTCTTCACTTCCCTGGAGTACTCGATGTTGTAGTTCTCGCGGAAGGGGAAGAGCCGCATGGCGATGGGGTCGGTCAGGCCCAGGAGCCACTTGAGCGGGGCCGGCAAAGTGGCAAGCTCCTTGGCCGTGCGCATGACCAGCTTGAGGGGCAGCGGGCCCCGGATCAGGGTCATGCCCGCCTCGTAGCAGCCGCAGCTTACCTCGAGGGCGTCGAACCCCAGGCCGCCAAGCATCTCCGCCGTGCGCAGGGCCTCGTTGAAGCGGACCCCTATGGGGATCGGAAAGCAGTCCGTGGCGTTTATCTTGATAATGAGAGGATAATCGTCGCCAACTTCCCGCCGGGCCGCGGCGTAAAGTTCCTGGACGAAGCGCCAGCGGTTCTCGAGCTTTCCCCCGTACTCGTCCTTCCTGCGGTTCAAGGTGGGAGAGAGGAACTGGTTAACCATGTAGCCGTGGGCGCCGTGAATCTCGACGCCGTCGTAACCGGCTTCCCTGGCGCGGGCGCAGGCGCGGGCCCAGCTCGCGATGGTTTTTTCTATGTCCTCCCCGGTCATCTCGCGAGGGATATGGAGGAATATCGTGTGAGGAACCCGGGAAGGACCGCGAGGCTTGATCCCGCCGTTATAGTCCTCCTTGGCCTCCCGGCCGCAGTCGTTGATTTGAGCGAAGACCTTGCAGTCGCTCTCATGCACGGCGTCGGTCAACTCCTTGTGACCTTTGATCTGGAAGTCCTCGTCAATTCCCAGTTGGAGGGGCCAGTTATGCCCGTCCCAGCTATGGAACATGTTGCCCACCAGGGCCATGCCCACGCCGCCCTTGCCCAGGCGCCGGAAGAACTCGACCGCCTGGGGCGTGACTTCGCCTTTGGGCCCGGCCATGCTCTCGTGGGTGGCGGCCTTGACCAGCCTGTTTTTTATCTCGAGGTTCCCGATCTTAATCGGTTCGAACAGTTTCATGCCATCTCCTTTTTCGTGGACCCTTGTCGCGAAATTATATAACGATCGTTATTAAAGGGCAAGAAGTAATTGGAACATGAAAACAAACGGCGCCGGCTCCTTCCAGCCGCGCGGGCTTTCCCAGTTGAAGATAGTATCGCTCCGGGCGTTTTTGGCCCCTCAAAAATTTCTCCAATTTTTTCGATGCATCGGTTGACCGCTTTATCGGTCTCGGTTAGATTGAAAGTGGGAAGGAGAAAGAAATGTCCGCAAAGAAGTATATCCAGATAATTGGCCTAATTTTTGGGTCCGTCTTTTTTCCTTTGGCGCCTTACGCCGAGGAATTTGAAGAAAGCGGCGAGAACGGCGCGGAAGTACCGGCAATAGTGGTGGAGGGGAACAGGATATGTCTTCCCGGCGAGGCCATGCTCGATCCGGACGACCCGGAGCTGGGCGCGCCCATTGACAGCGGCGACCTTCTTCGGTGCGTTCCCGGCGTCTCCGGCTCCAGGATGGGCGGCCACGGCGTCGATCCCGTGATACGGGGCCAGTCCGGTTCCCGGGTGAACGTTATTTTGGACGGGGCCTTACTTTACGGCGGCTGTCCCAACCGCATGGACCCGCCTGGGGCTTACGCGCCTTACCAGAGTTACGACCGTATCCAGGTGCTGAAGGGCCCAAGGTCCCTGATCTATAGCGGAGGAAGCGGCGGCGCGATAATTTTCGACAGGAACTCGAGGCCCCTGAGCGGGGACGAAAAATGGCGAGCCAGGCTCTCGACCCTGTACGCGGACAATGGCGAGAGAAAGGGAGCGTCGGCGGACGCGGCGGGAGGGGTTTCCTCTGCCTACGTCCGCGCCATCTACGATTATCTCGAGGCCGGCGATTATAAGGACGGCGAGGGCGAGGAGGTCCCCTCCAGCTTCGTTTCCAGTCACGCCGCCTTCATGGGAGGATGGACCCCCGAGTCGGGCTTCGGGGTCCACGTGGGATGGGAGACCATGAACGTGGACGACGTCCTCTACCCGGGGGCGGGCATGGACGCTCCCGTCAGCGACGCCGATATCTATCGGGCGAAGATCGAGTGGCGCGACCCCTCGGCGCCGTCCTCCGGCGTCAAGGCGGAGTTTTTTCAAAGCCAGGTCGATCATGTCATGGACAACTACTCGTTAAGGGAGCGAACGGCCCCAAGCCCCCTGCTGGCGGTGACCAGTTCGGACGCCCATGGAGGCAGGGTCGTCGTCGACCTGGCCAGGCGATCGACCCTTTTCACGGTGGGGGCCGATTTCCAGCAAAGCGAAAAAAACGCCCTGCGCTACGTGGGGCCGGATGAAGACCACGTCGATATCGTGCAGTCCGTTCTCTGGCCGGACGCTACTATTTCCCAATACGGCGCGTTCGGGATTCTCGAGGTCGGGCATGGACAAGACCTCAGCCTCTCCGTAGGCGCCCGCTACGACCGGGTCGAGGCCTCGGCGGGGGACGCCGACCTCGATCCGCCCGGCGGTCCCATGAGCCCGGAGGACCTTTACGCCCTGTATTACGGGACCGGCGCCAATGACGCCGAGGAGGACAACGTGGGCGCTCTGGTTCGCCTCGCGGCCAGGCCCGGTGAGGACGGCCCTCTCCTCTCGGTCGACCTGAGCCGTACCGTCCGCTCGGCCGACGCGACCGAGCGATTCATGGCGTCCAACGGCATGACGCCGTCCGCTCGGTGGGTGGGGAACCCGGGGATAGAACCGGAGGTCCATTACCAGGCCGAAATCGGCTTTCTGGAAGAGGAGGAAGACTGGAGCCTTGCGGCGGCGGCTTATTACGATTGGGCGGAAAATTACATCATCCGGGACCGGGCGCGCGGGCAAGAAGGAATAATGCGAATTGACGGGGCCAATATCTATCGGAACGTTGACGCCGTTCTTTGGGGGGGAGAAGTCGAGGCCGGTTGGGACTGGACCCCGAGCCTTTCCAGCCGGGTGGCCCTGGCCTACGTTTACGGCAACGACGAAACCGACGACAGACCCCTGCCGCAAATACCGCCGCTCACGGTCGACGCCTTGGTCGATTATAAAAGAGATAAATGGAGGGCCGGCGCCAGGCTTCGACACGCGGCCACGCAGACGCGAGTGGACGACGACCCCGCCTCGGGAAGCGGACTGGACGCGGGCAGGACCCCGGCCCATAGCGTGATCGACCTCTACGCCGCGGCGTTCCCGACTAAAAACCTGGAACTGCAAGTCGGAATCGAAAACCTGTTCGACAAAACCTACGCCGACCACCTGAACAAGCCCAACGCCTTCGATCCCGAGCAAATCCAGGTGAACGAACCCGGAAGAACGGTATGGATAAAGCTCGTGGCCGGACATTAATAGGCGCCGAGAGTGAAGGAAAGGCCATAGGTCGTCTTCCTTCCCATTGGCCATGCTTTGACTTTTACCCACCCAGCGGCGGCAAGATGGAGAACGGCGGAATTATATGATATTCATAGCCGTCGGGGGTTCGGCGGGCAAAAGAGCCGGCCGGCCGCTCGGAAAGGATCACCATGGCGCCACGCGTTCTTTTATCATCCGTTTTCAAGCCCTTCGCGGTCGACGACGCGTACTCGAGAAAAGAGTGCATTATGGAACTATGCCGCAACCAGCTCACCAAGTCCCAGGGGCCGTTCTGCATCCGCACTTACCATAATACTTACGGGCTTCACGCCATCGCCAACAACGTCAGCGCGCCCACGACGGTGCTTGATTTTCCCACCCTCGATCGTTTCCGGAGGGAGTTGAAAAAAGGCTACGACATTATCGGTATCGGGGCGATCATGCCGAATTTTCTCAAGGTCAAGAAGATGGTGGAGGAGGCCCGGGAGCTGTCACCTCGCTCGACCGTCGTGGTGGGGGGCTTTTGCGCCACCATTCCCGACCTGGACAAGACGCTTGACGCCGACTATATCTGCTTGGGCGACGGCGTGAGCTTCATGCGTGACCTTCTGGGCGACCCTCCCGAGTTTCAGTTCAAGAACCCCAACGTGTTCGCCGAAAGCCGCCAGATATTCGGCGTGCCCCTTTTCGGTTTCCAGCAGAACCCCCATCTTATCGTGGGGCTGGGGTGTTCCTACGGGTGCGATTTCTGCTCGGTCACTCATTTCTTCGGACGAAAGCACATTAAGTTCTTCAAGACCGGCAAGGCCCTTTTCGACGAGATGATCCGCCTGGAAAAGATATACCGCTCCAACGTCATCGTCTTCATCGGGGACGACAACTTCTTTCTCGACCTCGGCCGGGCGGAGGAACTTCGCCAAGAAGTGGTGAAAAGCGGAAGGTTCTTTAAAATAATGGCCTTCGGATCGGCCGACCGGCTGACCAGGTTCGGCGTCGAGCGCCTGGCTGAAATGGGCCTTGACACGGTATGGGTCGGAAGGGAAGGCAAGTTTTCAAACTACGGCAAAAACCGGGGCATGGACATGAAATCCCTGGTGGGAGACTTAAGGTCATACGGCATAAAAACCATTCTCAGCTCGATATTGTTGCTCGAGGAACACGACAAGGATAATATATGGGAGGACGTGGACGACCACCTGTCCTGCAATCCGGCGTTCAGCCAGTTCGCCCATTATTCTCCCGCTCCCAACACCCCCCTCTGGGACAAAATGAAGGAGGAAGGCCGCCTGCTCGAGCATATCCCCCTCGAGGAGTGTCACGCCTTTAAGCAGCCCTGGTTCGTTCATCCTCACTTCAGTCTCGCCGAGGCCGAGAAGGTCCAGGACCTCGCCTATACTCGCGACTTCCTCGAGCTGGGTCCCGCGGTCCTCCGTTACGCCGAGGCCGAGTACCAGGGCTGGAAAAACTTGAAGGATTCTCCCAAAGCGCATTTCAGGAAAAGAGCCGGGGCCTACGCTCGAGACATGTGGAAATACAGGGTCATATGCCGGCTCACTGAAGAACTGTCTCCCTCCGAGCGCGTGGCCGAGCTGGCCCGTGACCTGCGGTCCCGAATCGAGGCGTCCTTCGGCAAGACCTCGGCGGTCGAGAAGGCCATGGCCAGGGGTCTTTACTTCACCAGCCGGCTGTGGGAGGCAAGGACCAGAAGATGGGGAGACGCCATTCAACCAAGAACGAGACTGGTCAAGTACAATCAATGAAGTAATGGGACTTTAAACGTGTCCGCCCCCCGGAATGGAACCTCCCCGGGGATGGGCGGGTCTAAAGATTTGACACCATATGCCTGGTGGCGTATAAATAATCTTGCGCGAAAGCGGCTAAATAGCGCGAAAAAGCCGGGGAAGGAAAGCCGGCGTTTTTTATGCCTTCAGGCGCATATTGAAAAGGAGACAATCATGGAGTTTATCAAGCGCGCCGCGCCGGCGGCGCTGGCGGCGTTATTGGCGATTATGTCGTTCGCCGGATGCGACAAGGATAAAGACAATAGCGTCAAGACGGGAGGCGACTTAGTCCCCTCCGCGGGGGCCACGGTCGCCAAACCCGGAGAAGACCCGGTTTGGATTCGAGTTAACGGCAAGGAAATAAAAAAGTCCGACGTGGACGACAAGCTGGCCAAGATAAAGATGCAGATTTCCTCGCAGGTCCCTCCCGACCAGATGGCGGGCCTCGAGCCCCGGCTCCTGAGGGACACCATGATGATGCTGGTCGAGGTTAACGTGCTCGACGAGGCCGTGGCCGCGAACGGAATCACGGTGGGCGACACGGCGATCGACAAGGAAATGGAAGACCTCAAATCCCGCTACCCGGACGAGGCGACCTTCCAGGAGCAGATGACCATGGTGGGCGTGACCGAGGACCAGATCAGGGAGGACATCCGCCTTAACTTCGGACGCATGAAGTACCTCGAGGAACACGTCGATATCCCCGACCCTCCCGAGGAGGACGTGAAAAAGATATACGAAATGACCAAGGACAGGAACCTCATCCCCGCCTCGGCCAAGACCGTCCATATCTTCTTCCAGTTCCCCAACATGGCGGCCCCGGAGGTAAAAACCGAAAAGCTCGAGCTGGCCAAGAGCGTTCTGGAACAGATTAAAAACGGCGCCGACATGGGAGAGCTGGCGAAGAAATACTCGGACGCGCCCAGCAAGTCCGACGGCGGTACCGAGACCTTCGAGCAAGGAAGGCTCATGCCGCCGGACTTCGACAACGCCCTTTTCGCCTTAAAGGCCGGGGAAGTGAGCGACGTAATCGAGTCTCCCATCGGCTATCATATCGTAAAGATGGTCGAGCTAACCCCCGAGAAACCCCATGAGTTCGAGGAGGTCAAGGAGGAAATAGTCGAGTTCCTCAAAGACCAGAAACGCAAATCCGCCATGCAGCAACACATCGACGAGTTGGTCAAGAAAGCCAAGGTCGAGTATCTCGAGCCCCTGCCCAAGGTGGAGGACGACTTTGTCGATCAGATGAACGGGCTTCCCCCGCCCGAGGTCCCGGAGGGGGAGGGAGAAGAAGCGTCCGAGGCGCCCATGGAAAGCGAGGCCGACGGTAGCGAGGCCGACGGCGGCGCACCGCCCGAGATCAAGGAAGCGGCGCCGCCCGAGGCCGAGGACGGCAAGCCGACCCTGCCGCCTCCCGGGGAGTGAATAAATATAGTTTGAATTAAACCCAGGCGGACGGGGTCTTTTCCTCGTCCGCTTTTTTATCGGCCGAGGATTTTTCCGGCGAGCTCGTCATATATCTTGGCCCCGAACATCTTCACCATTATGCCCTTGGACTTGATCAAAGCGTGGTCGTCCCTTTTTCCCTTCTTGGCCACGCAAGGGTGGGTCGCGCCTCCGCAGTCCAGGATTGTCTCCGACTCCCGGTTAACGGTGGTCACCACCACGTCGTCCCCGATGATAATGACCACGACCGGGTAAAGGGAGCACACGTACGGCTTGACGTCGATGGGGTCCAGGCCTCGATCGAGAGCGTACCTGTGAAGGTAACATCCCTTGCCCCCGGGTATGGAGAGAACGCACTCGTCCGAGCTTTTCTTGCGCCTCATCATAAGCTCGAAGCCGTCCCCATACTTCCAGTAGCCTTGCCCGTCGAGGGTGGTTTTCAGGCGGGGCCATTTCTCCAAAATGGGCGGCAGGACCTTGTCCACGGCCTCGAGGTCCCGCCTGGTCAGCTCGAGGTCGTGTCCCCTGCAGCAAAAGGCCTTGGGCTTTCTCTCCCGGCAACCCTCGCACCGGAAGTACCCGTCCAGGTGGAGTCCGTCGAAAATAAGGTTGTCGATCACGATGGTCTCGGGCCGGGCCTTTAAGAACTCCTTGTACCTGTCGTCGGTGTCCATGGACAGATCGTCGATCATGTCCTCATACTTCTTCTTGATGTTTCTCGTCATGCTTGTCTCCGGCGGGAACTCGGCGGGCGCCGGTCCAGGTCAAGGCGTCGTCTCGCGACGAACTCGGTCATCCCTTTTTAAGGTCCCTTAAGTATTTCCCGAGCCTCTCGAGTCCCCTCTCGATATTCTCCTCCGAGGTCGCGTAGGAAAAGCGAATGTAACCCTCGGCGTTGTCGCCAAAATCTATGCCCGGCGCCACCCCCACGTGGGTCTTGTCCAGGATATCCATGCAGAACTTAAGCGAGTCGTCCGTATACTCGCGGGCGTTGGCCAGAACGTAAAAAGCGCCCGTGGGCTCGACCGTGACCCCCAGGCCCAGGTCCTTGATCCCCGCCAGCATGGTGAGCCGCCGACGGTTGTAAATCTCCCGCATCCTCTCCACGTCCGGCTCGGCCTCGCGGATGGCCGCGATCGCCGCCCATTGCACGAAGTCGCCCGTCGAGATGAAGAAGTTCTGCTGCACCTTCTGGAGCGGGCGGACCATGGGCCGGGGAAGGATGCAGTAGCCTATCCGCCAGCCCGTCATGGCGTAGCGCTTGGAAAATCCGTTCAAGACTATGGCGTCGTCGGTATACTCGAGGATCGAGTGCTCCTCGCCCTCGTAAACCAGCCCGTGATATATCTCGTCCGAGATCACCGTCTTGCCAAGCTCGGCCGCGGCGCGGGTCCTCTCCTCGGAGAGAAGGTTGCCCGTCGGGTTCGAGGGAGAGTTGATCAATATGGCCCTGGTCTTGTCCGTGAGTTTTTCAGCGATCGTCTCGGGACGGTATTGAAAGCCGTCCTCCTCGAAGACCGGGACGCGAACCGGAGTGCCGCCAACGTACTCGATCATGTTCGGATAACAGGCGTAGGAGGGGTCAGAAAGGATCACCTCGTCGCCCCGCTCCAGTATCCCGGAGAAAACCAGGAACATGGCCGGCGACGTGCCCGGCGTGACGATGATCTGGTCGGGATGGACATGGACCCCGTAACGCGACTCGTAATCCTCGCAAATGGCCTCGCGAAGCTCGATCACGCCCAGGCTGTGAGTATAATGGGTCCGGTGGCTGGACATGGCCCGGTGGGCAGCCTTCACTATGCACTCGGGCGTGTCGAAGTCGGGCTCGCCGACCGCGAGAACGATCACGTCCTCCCCCGCCTTGACAAGCTCCTGGGCCCGGTCTATAACGTCAACCACTAAAAACGGCGGCATCGCCTCCGCCCGTCTGGACACTCTCGCGTCCATGATTCACCTCCATGGAGCGCCCGCCGGCGCATGGCTTATTATCGGGGCATTTGGCGTCGGGGTCAAAGAAGGTCACTTTTTCTTCTCGAAACGATATACGAAAAGCCAGTCGTATCTTCTTTTTCGAGCGACGATATAACCCGGACCGGGATATTTCTCCGGCTCCAAAAAGGGATCTCCCGCGCTGGGCCGATACACCAGCCAGTACCCGCCGGCCACCTCAATCTGGTCGAAGAAGCTCAGGTCGATCCTCTTGCCGACGATCGCCTCGAGAGGGACGCCAAGCGTGGCCAAGTCTTCTCGCGTCTCGTAATAGTCGTAAATATGATCGCGGCAATAATCCGGGTACACCAGCACCACGTCGCCGGCCGCGGCTGCCGACTCGAGATCGGACACGGCCTCGCGCCAGGGCAGCTTCTCCGTATCCCTGAAATAGACGTAAACGTTCGGCAAGGAAAGAGCTATTATGGCCCCGGCCGCGAACCACCTGAGAGACGGCCGGGACAGGCCGGCCACCCCTCCTCCCGCCAGGATGAAAAGGGGAAACGCCGCCGCGATGGCGTTCCTGGCCATGAATATGGGAGTAGTTAAAAGAGAGGCCGCGAAGGGTACCAGGACCGGCAAGATGAGCCAGAGGACCAGGAGGGAGACGTCTCCCGATAAAAGCCGGAGGAGGCAATGAACAAAAGAGTCCCCGGGAAGGACGCCGTCTTGTCCGCCGTCCCTTTCGCCATCTCCACGCTCTCTTCTCCAAACGGCCGCGGCGGTCAAGGCCAAAAGCGCGAGGAGGTATTTGCCTCCGGCGAATTTGATATAGGCGTCCAAGAGGGTTAGAGGGGACGGACGCCCGATCCAGAACCCCTTGGAAACGCGAGCCGCCTGCTCGATCTGCACGAGCGCCCAGGGCAGGAAAACCAGGGCCAGCGCGATCTGTAAGGTTATCCAGGTTTTAAGCGATGAGCGCGCCTTGTCCCTCCCGGCGATAAGCGCCAAGAAATAATGGAGGTCCTGAAATAACACCGTGAATATGGAAAAGGGATGGGCGTACAAAAGAAGCGCCGTCGAGACAAGGTAGGCGCCGGCCGAGGCTCGCCCTCCCCCTTTGACCGTCCTTATGTAATAAAAGGTCGAGACCAGGCAAAGGAGCGCCATCAGGGAATAGCTCCTGGTTTCCTGCGCGAAATAGATCAGGAAATAGGAAAAGGTCGCGAAGGCCGCGCCGAGCAGGCCGGCCGTTTTGCCCAGGGTTTCCTTGCCGACCAGGTAGATCATGGGAATGGAGAGCGTCCCGAAAATGGCCGAGAGCGACCTGGCCGCCGCCTCCGATGCCCCGAAAAGCCCGATCCAGTAGTGAAGCAAAAGATAGTAAAGGGGAGGATGAACGTCGGCCGCCGAGGTCCGGATTATTTCCAGGGGCGAAAGCCCCGCCACGTCGAGGGAGAAGCCCTCGTCCAGCCAAAGGCTCTCGCCGCCGAGGTCGTGAAACCTTATCCCCGCCGCCATAAGAACGAGCGGCGCCAGAAGAAGGATATGCCCTGGAATTCTTTTCAACGATTCGATTCCCATGCGCCCTTTCCGGACGGCCACCGCGAGGCCCGGAGGCCGCCGTTGAATAATCATGGCTCCTGTCCTAACATATTTCAACTTTTCATCATGACCAAAAGGGAAGAAAGAGACGAGTACGACTGGATAGAAACGGTCGTCAAGCTGGGCGAGTTTATCGGCCTTAACCCCGTTCGTACGCGCTGGAAGCTCCGGGCCTGGCAGGACCGGATGGCCAGGAAACGCGAGGGACTGGCGGAGGAGGCCCACCAGGTTACGCGCAGGCATAAGACCTGCTCCCGCTGCAACGCGATCAACGCGGTGGAGGACAAGCGCTGCCACAATTGCGGGGCCCGGCTTCACTCGAGGCCGGTGGACGTGTCGCTCCGTTTCCTTCGCCGTTTCGACGTGGGTCTCAGCGCCGAGACCTTCCTGGCCCTGGCCTTTATCGCCGTTTACGCGCTGGTGGCGATCAAGGGCCCAGGCTCGGGATGGATATCCCAATCGTCAAGAGACCTCATCGCCATGGGCGGCAATTACGGTCCCGCGGTATTCGACGGGCAATGGTATCGGCTCTGGACGTCGGTCCTGATGCACGGCGGCATATGGCACGTCGGGTTCAACGTCTACGCCCTGCTGTACATAGCTCCCCTCGTCCGTGAGGTCTATGGCTCCAATAAAACGGTCTTTTCCTTCGTGGTTACGGGCGTTCTCGCCTCGTGCGTTTCCCTGGCCTATAACTATTTCGACCCCTCCGCCGTGGTACCGATTCAGACGGAGGCGGGCGTCTTCCTTCATAAGTCCTATCCCGTCGGCATCGGGGCGTCGGGGGCCATCTGCGGACTGATAGGAATGGCCGCGGCCTGGGGCCACAGGGACGGAACGTCGAGCGGGATCAACGTAAGGAACTCCCTCATCCGGTGGATATTTTACATACTGGTGTTCGGTTATTTCATCGGGGCGGACAACGCCGCCCATATTGGCGGACTGGCGGCGGGGGCCGCCTTGTCTTTCGCCCTTCCCGCGAGTTGGAACGACAGGCAAAGCAATCTCGAGTTGGTCCTGGGCGCGGCCTCATGGCTGGCCGTTGCCGCCGGGGTGGCCATGGTTGCCTACCTGGCATTTACCGCCTTCCCCATTCCTCAATAATATTGCTATATGAGATATCCGCTCGCTCTTGTTATTTTTTTCCAAAGGCGTGGCCGCGTCCTTGCCCGTTTCTCCATATGTCCGAAACATAAGCAAATTTAGTCATTAACGTCTGGCCCGGATCATTCAATTATCTTCCTGGCCCGGTTTGTGGGGGAACTTTGGCCGTGCTAGAATGCTCCAATTATGAACATGAAAGAAGCACTGGAAACCATCAATAATTTGTTCCCGCTCGCCGAAAAGGGCGGGATTGTCATGTGGCCCATCGCCATCCTCTCGATGTTCGCCCTGGCCATCATTCTGGAGCGGTTCTGGGTCCTGGTCCTGCGCGCCGACCGCATAATGTCCAAGGCCTTCATGCGCGAAATCGAGGCCATGCTGGACAAGGGAGAAATCGAGGAAACCGTGGTCGCCTGCCGCAAGCGCGACTCGATGATGTCCCGGGTCCTTCTCGCCGGCCTGGCCCTTCGCGGGGCCCCGCGCGGGATCATCCGGGAAGCCCTGGAGGACGAGGGACGAAAGGAAGCCCGGGAGTTGGAAAGATACCTGGGCGGCCTGGCCGCCATCGCCGGCGTCAGCCCTCTCCTGGGTCTTCTGGGCACGGTCTTCGGCATGATCGAGATATTCCAGAAAATCGAGAGCAACCCGGTGGGAAAGTTCGAGTCCCTGGCCGGGGGCATTTACGTGGCGCTTTACACCACCGCCGCCGGACTGGTCGTGGCGATTCCCACATATCTTGCCTACCGGGCCTTTTTAGGCATCGCCACCTACAGGACCAACGAGATGGAGGAGCAGGCCGTGAGCCTGTTGAACCATCTGGACCGTCCCGGAGGGGTATTCAACGGCGGCCCGGCGGAAGAACAAGATGAGGTTTAAAACCAGCCCCCCGCCCGACGACCCGAGGCCCAATATCACCTCGCTGGTGGACGTGCTTTTCCTGCTCATCATATTTTTCACCGTCACCACCACCTTCGTCACCTCGGGGGGGATCGACGTGAACCTGCCCCAGGCCTCGACCCAGCGCCAGATTGAAAAAGTCGAGAAGCTCTTCGTCGTGGTGAACAAGAAGGGCGTCGCCTTCGTGCAGGGACAGAAAAAGTCCGACGCCGAGCTGGCCGACCAGTTCAGTTCGCTTAAGACCGGCAACTCCGAGGCCATCGTGGTCATACAGGCTGACCAGGCCACCCACCACGGACGCGTGGTGGAAATAATGGACATGGCCCAGGCGGCCGGGCTCTCGCGGCTGGCCATAGCCACCGAGGCCAAAAGGGAACCGGCGCCGATAAAGATGGACGAGCCGGACAAGTCCGCGCCCGACGATCAAGCGGCGAGCGAAGACGAAAAAGACGACAAGGCGGATGAATCAACCGATGAAGCCGGAGCGTCAACCGAGGCGGACGAGACTTCCATGTCCCCCGACCCCGAAGCCGACTCGAATAAAAACGATACCGAGTCAAACCCCGACGAAAAAGAGACAAGCAATCCTCACGAATAAATGATATAATGAAATGGTAGCGGCGGGACCACCGCCGCGCGGCAAGCTGAAGCGGAGGTCGAGATGAAGCTGAAAGTGGTCGTTGGCTTGTTGGTCCTATTAATCCTCGGATACACCGTCCTGGGCGAGCACGGTCTCGTGCGCCTCGTCAGGTCTCAAAAACAAAAAAACGCCCTGCTCGAGGACAAGCAAAGGCTCGAGAGCGAGAACGCCGAGTTGAAAAAGGAGATAGACCGTCTCCAAAACGATCCCGACTACATCGAGAGGGTGGCCCGCGAGGAACTGGGCATGGTCAAAAAGGGCGAGTTGGTCATCCAGTTCGCCGATCCCGACGAGTCCGGGGCGCCCACGTCGCCATGACCTCCGCCCCGGCAAGGTCCGGCGTCCTCGCGGCCGTGGCCCTGGCCGTCAGGGTATGTTGCCCATTGGCCTTCGGCGCTTTACTGGCCCTTGGCCGCTTTTCCGATATCGGCGCTTATGGCCCGCTTCAATGGGGCGGACTGGCGCTCATGGCCGCTTTGTTCGGGTTCGAGCTTTTCCTTGCCTTTTCATTAAGGACCATCACCAGGGCGTCCGGATTCTCTCTCGCTCTGGTGACCACGCTGGCGGTAAAGGCCGCGGCCCTGGCCGGGTTGGCGGCCGAGACCGACCTTTTTCCCCTGGTTCTTCTCGCCTTCACCGCCGCCGCCGGCTACGCGGGGATTTTACGCGCCGCCGCTCTATTGGCGATTTACGCGGGACTCGAGACCGCCTCGGCTTTCCTCGGGTCCGGCTCGCCTCCGGACTGGACCGTCCTTGCCCTCCGCGCCGCGGCCATGGCCGGGTTCGGAATCATGGTCACCGGGCTGGTCCGTCTCGAGCGCATAAAAGGTAGCCTGGCCGAGGACAAGCTGGCGAAAATCCAAAAAGGCGCCACCGAGTTCCAGCGGGACGACACGGTCCATCGCCTTTCCGGCTTGTCGGACAAGGGCAGGCACAAGGAGTCCATCCGCCGCGTCATCGACCTGGACCAGAAGTTCTACTCCGAGCTCGAGGAGGCCAGGGCCGCGCTCAAGGCCGACGCCTGCGTCCTTTACTGGCGCGCCGAGCCGGACGAGGACTTCCATTTCCGGGAGGCGTCCTCCCAGCGGGAGGAGCTTAGCGACGCGGCCATGCTCCCCAAAGACGGAGGGACCCTGGCCCGAGCGGCGCTGGATGGAAAGACCATCTCCTTTTCCGGCGCGAAAAACCTGAAGGGTAAAATCCCCTATCTTTCATCCGGGAATTCCGCCGAGCACTTTATCGCCGGGCCAGTTATTGACGAGGACTGGGTCCAGGGGGTACTGGCGGCCGACCGCTCCTCGGGAGGGCCCTTCACCAGGAACGACGAAAAAGTCCTGGCCGCCATCGCCCGGAACGTGAAGGAAATCCACTCCCACGCCCTGCTCATCAAGCGCAGCGAGGTCGAGGCGGCGCAGTTTAAAAGCCTGGCCCAGCTTGGCGGCCGTCTCAGCCGCTCCCTCGACCTGGCCGAGATCATGGAGGCGGTTGAAAGGACCGCCGGGGCCATAACCAATCAGGACGCGCTGGTGGTGATCGAGGGGTCCCTGGAGGGGGAACCGCGCGTGATCCACGCCGCCGGCGAGGTCGGGGAGGGCCTGGCCGGGGGAACCATCGATCAGGACCTTTCCCTGGCGGGCGAGGTGATCAGAAAGTCGCGTTACAAGGTCGTCAAGGACCTCGAGGCTTTTTCGCCGGTAAGGCCGGTGCTGGGTCCGGGCATGGACCCTCCTGGAATGAGGTCAGCCCTTATCCATCCCCTGCCCTTCGCCTCCGGCAAGCCCGGGGCGCTGGCTCTTTTCTCGAAACGGCCCGACGCCTTCGGGGCCTACGTGGCGGGGGTGACCGGCGTTCTGGCCGACATGGCCTCGGTCAGCGTCCGCAACGCGGCCCTTTATCGCGAGATGGCCAAGAAGGCGGTGACCGACGGGCTGACGGGCCTTCACAACCACCGCTGGTTCCAGGAGAGGCTCGAGGAGGAAATCGAGCGTGCCGAGCGCCTGGGCTCTCGCCTGGCCGTGGTGATGGCGGACGTGGACCACTTCAAGAAGGTCAACGACGCCCACGGGCACCCGGTGGGCGACGAGGTGCTCAAGGCCGTGTCGGGCCTCCTTAAAAGGACGGCGCGCAAAGTGGACGCGGCCGCGAGGTACGGCGGCGAGGAGTTCGTGGTCATCCTGGTGGGCACGGACGGCCAGGGCGCCCTCGAGTTCGCCGAGCGGGTGAGGAAAGGCGTTTCCAAGCTGGCCTTCGACACCGGCGAGACCAGGTTCAAGGTCACCCTCTCCCTCGGCGTCTCCGTCTACCCCGACGACGCCCAGGCCAAGGACCGCCTCATCGAACTGGCCGACCAGGCCCTCTACCAGGCCAAGGAGTCCGGAAGGAACAGGACCATAAGGACGGGTAAAGGCTGAAACGTCTCCGGATTAGCGGCTTAATAAAGCCCGGGGTTGGCCTTTGGATGGGAAGAAAATGGTGCAAGGAGTTCAAGCTAACGTCACTGCAAAGGCCAAACGCGAGACCCAGCTTCGCTGGACCAGGACTTTTTTTAAACCGGCCGGGCCACGCCCGCGCGCGAAACAAATAATACTTTACCCTGGCGCGCTCGTGAGCTACCCTAGTTGGAGGAAACTGGGACCGCGCCATGGAGCGCGTGAAAGGGGGCGAATGAGATGAGTAACAAGAATCACCTGCGGGTTGTATATGACGACGACGCCTATCAGGCCGTTCGTCGCCGGGTTAAGAGGTGGGCCGAGGGAAAAGGCCGGGGCCATAAATATCTCGAGTACGTTCTATTGGCGCCGGACATGCTTCACCTTCTCGGCAAGCTGGTCATGGACAAGCGCGTTCCCTTCCGCTCGAAGGTTTCCCTGGGCATGGCGATCACCTATTTCGTCTCTCCCCTGGACCTTTTGCCCGAGGCCGTGTTCGGACCCATCGGATACCTGGACGATATAGTGGTGGCGGCCTGGGCCATTGACGACCTGATCTCGGCGACGGGCCCCGAGGTCGTTCGCGAGCACTGGGCGGGAGACGAGGACGTCCTTTTAACCATCGCCAAGATCAGCGCGGCCACGAACGAGATGCTGGGCACGGGCCTTGTGCGGCGTCTTCAGGAGGCCTTCCGGAGTCAGAGGACCTCGCTCGGCGGTCCGGGCGCGGCTCACAAGCTGCCGGCCGGGAAATAGCGGTCCAGGGCGGGCGGGGTCAGTCGGGGTCTTCCTCCATCTCGTCCTCGTCTTCCTCCTCCAGGTCGCGATAGGGCTGCATGGACTCGTACCTTTCGGCCCAGAACTCGATGAAGAACTCCATGAGCTTTAAGTAGGCCTCGACGACCTCCTCGCCTTCCAGGTCCTCGACGGAGTTAAAGGCCACCTGGTACATGGTCCCCGGGTCCACCTCCATAATGCCACGCCCCCCGAGCCGGTCGAGGAAAAAGTCGAAGTACTCCTCGTAGGCCTCGAGGTGCTCGGCCGTGAACCCCTGCCTCTCGAGGTGCTTGAAAAAGGCGGTCTTGATAAACCGGTTGTCGTCTTTCTCCATGGAAATTCCCGCTTCCTGAAGGGGCCGTTGGCCGCGCCGCCTCGGGCCCCCAACTAAAAAGGGGCGCCTTGACGCCCCCTTTATTATTTATCTCTCGGCGGTCCTTATACTTCCTCGTCCTCGACCATCTTGGACTCGGCCACGATTTTTTCCTGGATGTTGGCCGGGACTTCCTCGTAGTGATCGAACTCCATGGTGAACATGCCGCGGCCCGAGGTGATCGAGTCCAGGTCCGGGGAGTACCTCAGCATCTCGGCCAGGGGCACGTTGGCCTTAATGATCTGGTTGGCCCCGACCGAGTCGGTGCCCAAAAGCCTTCCGCGCCTTCTGTTCAGGTCTCCTATCACGTCTCCGGCGCTATCGGAGGGGACGGTGACCTCGGAGAGCATGATGGGCTCGAGGAGGGTGGGGCTGGCCTGCTCGGCTCCGTTCTTGAAGCCCAGTGACCCCGCTATCTGGAAGGCCATGTCCGAGCTGTCCACGTCGTGGTACTTACCGTCGTAAAGCTTGACCTTGACGTATTTGACCGGGTAACCGGCCAGAACGCCCTTTTTCATGCGGTCGATAACGCCCTTCTCGACCGATGGGATGTAGGTGTTGGGGATGGCCCCGCCCTTGATGGCGTCCTCGAACTCGAACTCGACTCCGGCCGAGATATCCAGAGGCGACAGCTCGATCCAGCACCATCCGTACTGGCCCCTGCCGCCGGCCTGTTTCCTGTATTTGCCCTCGGCCTTCACGGTCTTCCGTATGGTCTCGAGGTAGGGCACCTTGGGAGCGGACAGGTTGACCTCGACCCCCGACTTGCGCTTCATCTTCTCGAGGGTGGTCTCGATATGGACCTGGCCCATGCCCTCGATGATGAACTCGCCCGTCTGCTCGTCGCGGCGCACGTTAAGGGTGACGTCCTCCTCGAGGAGTCTGTTGAGGGCGGTCATGAGCTTGTCCTCATCTCCCTTGCTCTTGGGGGTGAGGGCGAAGCTGATGACGGGCGAGGCCTTGGGCAGGGCGGAAAGCTGGAACCCGTCCGCCTCCGCCGAGAGGGTGTCGCCCGTGGTGGTTTCCTTGAGCTTGGCCACGGCCACGATATCGCCCACCCCCGCGGGGTTGATCGACTCCGTGTTCTCGCCCGTGATCATTAGAAGCTGCCCAATCCTCTCCTTGCTCTCCTTGGTCGAGTTGAACACGTTCGAGTCGCCGTGAAGCTTGCCGGACATGATCCTCATGACCGAGAGCTTGCCCCGGAAGGGATCGGAGATGGTCTTGAAAACCAGGGCCGAAAAAGGCGCGTCCTCCGCGCTCGCCCGCTCGGTCTCTTTGCCGTCCTTGTCCACGCCCTTGGCCGGGGCCCTGTCCAGGGGCGAGGGGCCGGCGTTGGCGATGACGTCGAGCAGGGGCTTGATCCCCACGTTGCGGATGGAGGAGCCCGTGAGCACGGGCACGATGGACCCGGACTTGACTCCCTCCCTGAGGGCGTCGGTGATCTCCTGGGGGCTGATTTCCTGCTCCTCCAGGTACTTCTCGAGAAGCTCGTCGTTGGACTCCGCCACCGCCTCCACCAACTGGCGCCGGGCGTCCTCCGCCGCCTCGGCCATGTCCGCCGGGACGTCCTGCTCGTTATATTTACCCGAGCCGTCCATTTCGTAGACCAGGGCCTTCATTTTAAGGAGGTCCACCACGCCCTTGAAGGCGGACTCGAGACCGATGGGGATAGTTATGGGGCAGGGCTGGACCCCCAGCACGGTCTGGATGTTCGAGAGGGTCTCCTCGAAGTTGGCCCGCTCCCTGTCCACTTTCGAGACGAAAATGAACCTGGCCTGAAGGCAGTCCTCACTCTCTTTCCACAGCTTGTCCGTCAGCACCTTGACCCCGTCGATGGCGTCAACCACGAACATGCCTATGTCCACGGCCCTGGTGGCGTTCCTGGCCTCGGCCACGAAGTTGGGATCGCCGGGAGTGTCGATCACCTCGAAGAGGCACTTGGCGTGCTCGAAGTGACAAAAGCCGGTGCTTACCGAGCTGACGCGCTTTTTTTCCTCGGGCTCGAAGTCGAGCACCGAGGTCCCCTCGTCAACCTTTCCCAGCCTCGTCACGGCGCCGGAAGAAAAAAGCATCGCCTCGGCGAGGGACGTTTTACCCGCTCCACCGTGAGCGAAAAGTCCCACCGTCCGCACGTTACCACGCTCGAATTCCTTCATATCTTGAAGCTCCTTTTTGGAAATTGCCGATTCGCTGAAATTTTTATATTAAATCTCCCCTCCCCCGGTGTCAACCGGGAAGAAGAAAAATGAAGGCGAGGTCCCTTTCAGCCGGGCCTTGCTTAATGCGTTCTCACTCGATCGAGGAAAATCAGACGCTGACGTTGATCGCCACCAGCCGCCAAGTGGACCGCTCGTAGATGTATTTCAACGTGAATTCCACCGTGTAAATCGAGGCTCGACAGTTCCCTTGCAGCGTCAGCCACCCGTTTTCGTCCAAGCCCGCGGGCTCGGTAAAAACCGGCGTCGCCGACTCCACTCCCCCAGATCAATCTTCTTGTCGATAAACTCCTGGAAGATATCCTCGAGCGTCCAGGGACTTATCTGGGCTTTCCAGGTGTTGGAAATTCCCTGGTAAAAGGACTCGAAGCTTCCGCTGGTAATGGCTCGGTTAAAGGCCGTAAGGTCCCGGGCGACCATTTTTTCCATCTCGGCGCGGCTAGGCATTGGCCCGCCCATTTCCGCCGACTTGTCCGCCGGATTCACGTTTATGGCCACCAGCTTCCACTTCTCATCCTCATAAGCGTATTTAAACTGGGCCATCACCTTGTAAATAGGCGTAACGAAATGGCATCTTACGCGCAGCCATCCGTCCTCGTCCATGTAAGGCTCCTCGTCGAGGACCGGCTCGGCCGTACCCATGCCCGTGAAATCCACGCCGTGATCGATAAAGCTTTGGAATATCGCTTTAAGCTGGGCGGGAGAGGTCTCCCTTTGCCAAAGGTTGGCCGTGTTTTGAAAAAACTCCGTGAAGTCCCTTGCGGCCATGGCCTTCTCGAACAAAAGAGCGCTCTGCCTGGCCATCCGCTTTATCTCCATTTCATCGGGCAGATAACCTTCCCCGGACTCACCCACCGGCACGGCGTGAATACCGAAATAGGTGAGCTTCCATCTTCCCTCTTCCGCCGCGTATTGAAGGTCGAACTTGACCTTGTAGTCTGGAGTAGGGAAATAGCCCTCCAATGAAAGCCTGTCCCCGTCCGCGAGATAGGGGTCGCGCGTGAAACTGGCCGCCGCGCCGGAAACGCCTGTAAGGTCCATTTTTTTCTCCATAAACTCCTTAAACGCGTTCTCCAGATCGGCGGCGGAGGTCCGGGCTTTCCAGGCGTCGGAAATCCCCGCGTAAAACATGGAGAAATTCCCGGCGTTGACGGCGCTCGCGAAGCTCATGACGCTCATCCGGGCCAGGACCTCGGCTTCCTCGGTCGTCGGGACCCGGCCCGGGTCGGCGGGAATTGAAACGGAATCGCTAATATCCACCGGCGTGGCGGCCGCGGTAGTGGTCACTTCCGCTTCCCTCATGTAATAAAAATACCCTATGCCCGCGGCCCCTCCCACAAGGCCGATCAGAGCGACGACCGCTATCCCAATTATCGCCGCGATAATGCATCCCGATTTATTATCCAAGTTCCCGTCCTCCCTGATAATCTTATATCTAATGGGAAGTATAGCACGGTCGGGGCTTCATTCATTATTTTCGGCTCGCGTGATATCATGTCCACGTCCGATGGAAAAAACTTTATCGCGGGAGATGATCGCATGCCTTCATTCGACGACTGGAGCAGGGAAGACCTTATAAAGCTTATCGAGATTCACGCCAAGAACTGGCTCGCCCACGACGGCTGCTGGTTCCTGGCGGCTGAGAAGACCCACGGTCTGGAGGCGGCCATCCGGCTGGACGAGCTTTCGTGGGAGAAGTTCACGGTGGTTGAGGCCCGCCGGATCATGGAGACCTTCTCGATCCAGGAGGGAGGAGGTCTCGATTCTCTGGCCAGGGCCCTGGAGTACCGGCTTTACGCCACTATCAACGTCCAGGAGATCGAGCGTCCATCCCCGGACAAGCTGATCTTCACCATGGTGGACTGCCGGGTGCAAACGGCCAGGAGGAGGAAGAAGCTTGCCGACTTCCCCTGCAAGTCGGTGGGAATTATCGAATACTCCGGTTTCGCTCGGACGATCGACCCCAGGATCGAGACGCGCTGCCTGCACTGCCCGCCCGACGAGGGGGACAAGTCCATAGGATGCCGCTGGGAATTTACCCTTTCCGGCTGAGGCCCGGGATTAAATCCATTTCAGCCCGAAGGCGAAAAGGAGAAACAAAAAGGCGTCCACGCCGAGGATGGCCGACACGGCGATGATTTTATTCTTCATCTTCTCCATGTCGTGAACGAAGAAGGCGGCGGCCATGAAGGGCATGTAGCCCACCACCACTATGGGCAAGACAAAGGGGAAATTCCACCACCAGTAGTCCCAGACCAGGGCGTCGGCCCGGTTGAGTATGACCTCGATGGCGACGCACATAATGGAGTTGACCACTATCAGGAAGGGCCGGTTTGGAATCCCGAGTATTTTGGTCTTTTTATCCTTGGGCAGGGTCTTGAGGAAAGAGGGGCCCAGAACGGCGAACATGAGGCATATCTCGATATTGAGACCGCACAAAATAAGATAAGCCGTTTTGCCGGGCGCGAGCCAGCAGGCGGAGTATCGGGTGAAATGGAGCACGAGGCCGTTCCATATCTCGTTGAACCAATCCATGCCCCAGAAGGCCAGTCCGCCCAGGACGACGCTCCAGTTCCTTTTTCCGATCTCGGCTGAGTATATATAAAAGACGATCACGAAAATGGGTATGACGTACCATTGGAAAAGGGACGGGTCCCTGAGGATAGCGAGGGACTGTTTGGCCGACTCGGTCATGACGTAACTCCTCCTTGCTTCATCGGGCGGCGTCTTTAGAAATCGTCTTCCCCGTAGTCCTCGGTCTCCTCTTCCTGGGCAATGCCCAGTTTTTCCATCCTATAGCGCAGCGACCGAAAGGAAAGGCCCAAGAGCTTGGCCGCCTTGTTTTTGACGTTCCTGGATCTGCGCAGGGCCTCCTCGATGTATTCTCTTTCCATGCCGGCCAGCAAGAGGTCGAGGTCGACGCCTTCCTCGGGGAATTCCAGGCCCGCGAAGTCGCCGCAAAAGCCGCCGCCGGTCTTGATTCTCTCCGGCAGGTTCTCCGCCGCTATGGTCTCGGCGGTGGTCAGGCTCACGGCCCTCTCGATGGCGTTCTCCAGTTCCCTCACGTTTCCGGGCCATTTGTATTCCACCAGCAGCCGCTCGGCCTCGGGGGAAATATCGATAACTTTTTTTCCTATCTCGGCGGCAAACCTCTTGATGAAATGTCGGACCAGCATGGGGATATCCTCTTGCCTGTCCCGGAGAGGAGGCATACGGAGCATGATCACGTTCAACCTGTAATAAAGGTCCTCCCGGAACTCGCCCGTCCGGATGGCCTTTTCCATGTCCCGGTTGCTGGCGGCGATGACCCGCGCGTCCACGTTCACGTCCTCGACGCCGCCAATGGGCTTGAAGGCCTTTTCCTGAATGGCTCGGAGCAATTTGACCTGTATGGACAGGGGCGTGTCTCCAATCTCGTCCAGAAAGATAGTCCCTTTGTGGGCGACCTCGAAGAGCCCGCGCTTGTCGTTGTAGGCCCCCGTGAACGATCCCTTTTTATGCCCGAAAAGCTCGCTCTCGAGCAGCTCGGAAGGTATGGCGCCGCAGTTGACGGTAACGAAAGGCTTGTCTCTTCTGGGGCTGTTATAGTGGACGGCCTTGGCCACGAGTTCCTTTCCCGTGCCCGATTCTCCCAAGAGAAGCACGTTCGACCTGGTGGGGGCGATTTTCCTGATGAGATCGAACATCTCCTTCATGGGTGGACTGGCGCCCACGATATTGTCGAACATATACTTATGCTCGACTTCCTTTTGGAGCCTTATATTGTCCCTTACAAGGTATACCTTCTCGAGGGCCTTGCTGACGATGAGCTTTATCTCGTCCACCTGGAAGGGCTTGGTGATGTAATCGTAGGCGCCCATTTTCATGGCCTCGACCGCGCTTTCGGTCGAGGCGAAGGCGGTTATCATTATCACCGGCGTCAAGGGGTTAACTTTTTTCGAGCTTTTAAGTACCTCCATGCCGTTTCCCTTCGGCATCATGACGTCACAGACAATGAGGTCGTACTCGGAGTTTTTTATCCTCTCGATGGCCTCCTCTCCGTTCTTGACGGTCTCGACCGCGTAGCCTTCCTTTTGCAGGAGTATTTCCAGAAACTCCCGCATGCTCAGTTCGTCATCGGCGACTAAAATCCTTTCCAATCCCGCTCCTCCTTGGCCTATCCTATCTGGTTAGCGCTCGTGTTTCAATCCTGGACTCCCCGGTCCGCGGCGAGATTTTTCGGTATTTCGACAATGAACCTCGCCCCCCCCCGGCTTCCTTCCTCTACCGTTATCTGTCCCTCCAGGGCCTCGACCACGCGATAGACCACGCTAAGTCCCAGTCCGGTCCCGCCGTCCCTCGTGGTGAAGAAAGGATCGAAGATTTTATCCTTGTTTTCGGGCGGGATACCCGGTCCATTGTCCTCGATCTCGAGCCGGACCATCTCTTTTTTCTCCTGATTTGTATTTATCCCCTCCAGTTCATCTTCCTTCATGAAGGAGGAGGCCCGCAAAAAAAGGTCGCCGCCCTCGGGCATGACCTGCACGGCGTTGTTCACGATATTCCACACGATCTGTTCCAGGAGCTTGGGGTCGGTCCGGACCACCAGGCCGGCCTCGACCTCCATGCCGCACTCGATATATTGAGGCACGTCCTTCCTGTTCTTGTAAACGTCCATGATCTCGAGCAGCAGGCCGCCCAGGTCCACGTTCTCGATGGTTTTGGGCGAAGGCCGCGCGAAAAGCAAAAAGTCCGTTATCAAACCGTCAAGCCTGTAAGTTTCCCGCAGCACGATTCCCATCAGCCTGGCGCTGGTATCGTCCAGGCTGAGGTCGTGGGACAGCATCTGTATGGAGCCGCTCATCGAGGCCAGCGGGTTCCTGATCTCGTGAGCGATGCCGGCCGCCAGTTGTCCGACGGCCGCTAGTTTGTCCGTCCTTCTAAGTCTTTCCTCCATCTCGCGCAGGTCCGTGATGTCGTTGAGAATCACCAGGGTACCCAGCCTTTCTTTATCGGCGCCTCGCAACATGGAAAGACGAAACTCGAGGTATTTCTTTTTCCCGCCGGGGTCTATCCAGACGGCGTCGTTTCTGCTTGGAAGCCAATCGGAGTCGGAAGGAGAGTGCTTCATGAACTCATCGGCGTCCACAAAAAGCTCGGCGATTTTCTTGCCTCGGGCCTTTTGCCCTCCGATCCCGGTGATGGCCTCGGCGGCGGCGTTGAAAGAAGTCACTCGATCGTCAAGATCAAGAGTAATTATTCCGGACGAGAGCGAGCGCACGATGTTGTCGTTGAACGCCTCGAGCACGTCGCGGTCCCGGAGGGTCTCCTTGAGTTCTACTCCCGTGACCCGGAGCTTCTCCGTCAGATAACTGGTAAGGACGGCCATGCCGAACATGGCCGCGAGGTTGATAAAAAAGTTATATAAGGTGGTCCTGCCGCCCGGTTCGTACTCCCTCAAAAGATCGGGGAACCAACCCAGTTCCAGTCCAGCCAACAGCAACCCGTAGGCCAGGCTTCCAAGGGTCGCGGCCAGAAAAGCCCCCTTCCTGTATTGGAGTATCCCGCCCACGATAATCATGATCAGGTAAAGAAAAGAAAAGATGGACTCGAATTTCCCCGTGGTTATGTAAATAAGGGCGGTAACGAAAATGGTTTCCCAGGCTATATGGAAATAGGAGATGAAGTTAAGGCGCCGCGTCCATCTGAGGAGCAGCGCCGAGCCAAGGGTGATAAAATAGGTCGTTCCAGTAAGGAAATAAAGGGCCAACAGGGGAAGGGTGTAAAAGGTCTGGGACCTGGTAACGTGAATCACGATGGTCGCGGCGAGCAGGAAAGTGACCAGAATGACCCGCAACAATAGAGAAAGCTGCAGCCGCCGGTATAGTTCCTCCCCGGCGGCCGCTTTTTCGCGGGCCATCGGCTCGACGGCCCAGTCGATCTTTCTCTTCGTCACGAGGAAGCGAACTTGCCCGCCATCGAGAATATCGGCAAGTACATGGCGATGGCCACGCCGCCGACGCTTACGCCCAGGAAGACCATGAGCAGAGGCTCGATCATCGAGGTCAGCGCCTCGACGGCGTCGTCCACCTCCTCCTCGTAGAAGTCGGCGATCTTGCCCAGCATGGTGTCCAGGGCCCCCGTTTGTTCTCCAACGCCTATCATCTGCGTAACCATGTGGGGAAAGACCTTGCTTTCCTTCATGGGATCGGACAGGGTCTTGCCCTCGGCGATGGCGCTTCTCACCTTCTGGAGTTCCTCCTCGACGACCATGTTGCCGGCGACCTTGGCCACGATCTCCAGGCCGTCCATAATGGGAACGCCCGAGCTTATCAAGGTGCCCAGGGTGCGCGAGAAGCCGGCCACCGTCGTTTTCCTGATCAGGTCTCCGACAATAGGAATTTTAAGGAAAACGCTGTGGAAGAAATACTTCCCCTTGGGCTGGGAATTGATAAGGTAATAAGACACGATCAAAACGGCGACCGTGCCGATGATGATGGCCCATCCGAATTTAATCACCAGCCAGTTGCTAAGGTCCACCACCAACTGGGTAAGGGTGGGCAGGGTGGCGCCCATGTCCTCGAACATCTTGGCGAAAGTCGGGATAACGAAGATAAGCAAAATGGCCACGACGGCTATGGCGACGGTCATAACGATCGACGGGTAAATCATGGCGCTTTTAATCTGCTTTTTGAGCCTGGCCGTTTTTTCCATCGATAAGGCCAGACGGTTCAGAATCGTGTCCAGGATACCGCCGATCTCGCCCGCCTTGACCATCTGCACGTAGAGGTCGTTGAAGACCTTGGGATACTTGGCCAGCGAATCGGCGAAGGTCTGGCCCGACTCGACGCTTTCCTTGACGCCGAAAAGCACCTTCTTGAAAGTCTTGTTCTCCTGTTCGGTGCCCAGAAGGTCCAGGCACTGGACCAGCGGCAGGCCGGCGTCGATCATGGTCGCGAACTGTCTGGTGAAAATTATAAGGTCCTTGTCGCCCACGCCCGGCTCCATGCCTGGAATGTTGAGTTCCATGTCCATGCTGAAGCCGGCCTTTTCCTTAACCGAACCCTCAAGGGGCGAGATGTCCTCGGACCGAAGCCTGGCGTAGACGGCGTCAACGCTGTTGGCCTCCATGACGCCGGTTTCAACCTTGCCGGCCCTCGTCCTTCCCTTCCACTCGAACTTTGGCATTGTAAACCCCCTTAATTATCAACTCGCGGCGCGGCCCGGCGGCGGGCGGCGCGTCTGCCCGCTTACTTGGCGCCGGGAGCCTTGCCCGGCGTTCCTCCCCTCTCGATGATCTGCTTTAGCTCTTCCACGTCGGAACTCCTACCCAGCGCGTCCTCCAAGGTTATCAGCCGCTTGAAATAAAGGTTCGCCAACGACTGGTTGAACGTGAGCATGCCGAACTTTTCCTGTCCAACCTGCATCGAGGAATATATCTGATGGATCCTGTCCTCACGGATCAGGTTCCTGATCGCCGGGTTGGGTACCATGACCTCCAGGGCCAGCGCCCGGCCGTGGCCGCTGGCCTTGGGAATAAGGTTCTGACAAAGCACGCCCTCCAGAACGAAGGAAAGCTGGGCCCTGACCTGCGACTGCTGGTAGGACGGGAAAACGTCGATGATGCGGTTCATGGTCTGCACCGCCGAGTTGGTGTGAAGGGTGGCGAAGACCAAGTGGCCCGTTTCCGAGCAGACGAGGGCCGCCTCGATCGTCTCCAGGTCCCGCATCTCGCCGATGAGCACCACGTCCGGGTCCTGCCGCAGAATGTACTTGAGCGCCGTTTTGAAGCTCTTGGTGTCGGCGTTTACCTCCCTCTGGTTGACGATGCAGTTCTTGTGGGGATGGAGGTACTCGATGGGGTCCTCGATGGTTATTATGTGCTCGTGCCGGTCGGTGTTGATTTTGTCCAGAATGGCCGCCAGGGTCGTGGACTTGCCCGAGCCCGTGGGTCCAGTTATCAGCACCAGTCCCCGGGGTTTTTTCGCCAGCGCCTCGACGACCGGGGGAAGACCGAGCTCATGGAAACCCATTATCTTGAAGGGAATGGTACGGAAGGCCCCCGCCACGGCGCCCCTTTGCATGAAGATGTTGGACCTGAATCGGGATAAGCCCTTGACGCCGAAACTGAGGTCGAGCTCGCTGTTTTCCTCGAACCTGTGCTTCTGGCTGTCCGTTAAAATGGAATAGCAAAGCTGTTTGGTCTCCGGCGCGGTTAGCGGCGGCGACTTGAGAGGATTGAGACGCCCGTCGATCCTGAGCTGGGGCGCGGCGCCGGTGGTTATGTGGAGGTCCGAGGCCCCCTTCTCGATCATGGCCTTGAGCAACTGGTGAAGATTGGGCATGGCAGATACCTGGTTCCTTCCTTATTTTTAGTCCGCCGCGGTCGAGCGCAGCACTTCCTCGACCGTCGTGGTTCCCTCGGCGAGCCTCCTTAAGCCGGCCTTCCGAAGGGACAGCATTCCCAGACGCTGGGCCTCGGCCTTGAGCTCGGACGTGGAGGCCCCGTTTAAAATGAATTCCTTGATCTCGTCGTAAATGTACATGACCTCGGAGAGCGCTATCCTGCCCTTGTATCCGGTTTCCGAGCACACGTGGCATCCCTCGCCCTTGTAGCACTGCATCGACTCGGCCTCCTCGGAGCTCAGTCCAAGGTCGATGAGGGCCGAGGGCTCGACGTCGATGGGTATCTTGCAGTCCTCGTGTATTTTCCTGGCCAGACGCTGCGCCTGGATGATGTTCACGGCGCTGGCCACGAGGAAGGGCTCGACGCCCATGTTAAGAAGCCTGTTGACCGTTCCCGGCGCGTCGTTGGTGTGGAGGGTGGAGAGGACCAAGTGGCCGGTAAGGGCCGCCTTGACCGCTATCTCGGCCGTCTCGAAGTCTCGAATCTCTCCCACCATGATGATGTCCGGGTCCTGCCGGAGGAAGGACCGGAGGGCGGCGGCGAAGTTAAGTCCGATCTCCTCCTTCATTTGCACCTGGTTGATGCCCATGAGGTTGAACTCGACCGGGTCCTCGGCGGTGGAGATGTTGGTCGTCGTCTTGTTGAGGTCCGAAAGAGCTGAGTAAAGCGTGGTCGTCTTTCCCGACCCCGTGGGCCCCGTGACCAGGACCATGCCGTAGGGCTGGTGGATGGCCTTGAGAAACAGGTCCAACTGCTCGGGAAAGAAGCCCAGCTTGGTCATGTCGAGTTGGAGGTTGGACTTGTCCAAAAGCCGGCAGACCACCTTCTCGCCGAAGAGGGTGGGAAGGACCGAGACGCGGTAGTCCATTTCCTTTCCCTTGCCCAGCTTGATCTTGATGCGGCCGTCCTGGGGAAGACGCCTCTCGGCGATGTCCAGGTTGCTCATGATTTTTATCCTGGCCACGATGGGGTTCTTCAACTTCATGGGGGGCTTCATCACCTCGTAGAGGACCCCGTCAATGCGGTAGCGCACCCTGAAGCTCTTCTCGTAGGGCTCGACGTGAATATCGGAGGCGTTCTTTTTGATGGCGTCGGTGAGAATCAGGTTGACCAGCCTGATGACGGGGGCGTCGTCGGACGCCCTCTCCAGGTCGTTGATATTGACGTCGTCCTCGTCGTCGTCGCCCAGGGCGATGTCCAGGTCCTCGAAGTCTCCCAGCATGTCGTCGAGACTTTCGGATGATTGCGAGTAATATCCCTCGATGGCGTCGTTGATGGTATTCTCGGGGGCAACCACCACCTCGACCTTGTAGCCGGTCAGAAACTCGATGTCGCTGATGGCGAACATGTTCGAGGGATCGGCCATGGCCACCACCAATGTGCTCCCCGCCCGGTTGATCGGGATCAGCATGTGCTTCTTGGCCTGTTCTTCAGGGACGAGCTTGATAACTTCCTGGTCGATCTCGAACTCCGCCAGATTGATGGAGGGCACCCCGAACTGCTTGCTTAAAAAATCGGCCAACTCCTCTTCTTTAAGAAAGCCCAGGCGAGTCAGGTTCGCCCCCAGACGGCCTCCCCGCTTCTTTTGTTCCTCCAGCGCCTGCTGGAGCTCAGCCGGCGTAATCAGGTTCTCCCTGACTAACAACTCCCCCAATTTTTGGGCCATTACATTCCCCCTAAACGATTTCAGTTCGCAAGAAACCCATCCTAGGATAATGGTTTCCAGATTATCTATTGTAATTAATTATATATAGCCGTGTCAAGGCGGTCTTTAATTTGTTTTTAATAATAACGCCCATAAGCGGCAAAATCGCGATTTCCAACCACTCCCGAAAGGCACTAAGCCCTCCAGGACTCCACTCTTGCAACTCGGAAAATACGCCTTCCACGTCCGCGTTACTAAACGAGAGCGGCCGCCGCCGACCTCAAGGTCCTTAAACGACTCGAGCTATGCTGGCTCGATCTTTCGTTAACGCTTATTAGATGATTTCAGTTCCAATAGGGATTCTACATTGAGGAAGCGTTTTGTTCCCCCCGACAATAACTACGGGGAGCGGCCATCTCCATTCGCCTTTTCCTTATCCTCCTCAACTAGCACCTCAGTGATGGTCCTTTCGTTAGATTCCGAGATCGTGAAAACCAAATCCTTGTACCTTACGCGCTCGTCCTTGCGGGGAACGCGGCGGAAAAGGCTAAGCAGGAACCCGCCCATGGTTTCGTAATTGCCCTCGGGCAGGTCCCAGCCGAAAAGCTCGTTCAGGTCCCAGATCTCCATGCGGGCGCTGATGACCAGGCGCCCGTCCTCGAGACGTCGGTAAAGCACCACGTGGTCGTCGTGCTCATCCTCGATTTCACCGACGATTTCCTCGACTACGTCCTCCCTGGTTATTACCCCGACGCATCCGCCGAACTCGTCGACCACCACGGCGAAATCGTAAGAATCGCGGCGCATTGACATCAGCAGTTCATCTATCGGTTTATTGTAAGGAACGTATCTTGCCGATTTTATTATTTGCGAGATACTCGCCGACCGATCCTCCAGGTCGAGAAGGTCCCTGGTGCGAAGCACGCCGGTAACGTTGTCCACCCGGTCCCGAAAAGCCGGGTATCTGCTGTACATTCCGTTCGAGACCCGCCGCAGGGCCTCCCCCGCCGTGGCCGACTCGGAGATGGCCTCGACTTCTATTAAAGGAATCATGACGTCCTCGACCACCGTCTCGTTAAAGGCGAATATCCTGTCGATTAAATGCCGGTCATCCTCGCTGAACGCGATCTGAGCGCTGGGGTCGGTGAGCATTATTTTCAACTCGTCCCTCGTGTACCACAGGGCGTCCAGGTTCCTGCCCCCGCTCAGGACGGCCTTTAAGAGAAGCGAAAGGACCGTCAAGGGAAGAACGACGGGAAAGAGGAGGAAAAGAAATATCCGCAGGGCCGAGAGCATGGGAAGAGCAAGGTCGTTGGCTCGCGGACGAGCGTACACCTTGGGCAGCACGTTGCCGAAAAGAATAAACAGAGGCCATGCCCCGGCTAAAGCGGCCGCCGGCCCCCATGGTCCCAGCCTGGCGCTCAGCCAGATGAAGGAGGGGATAACCGCCAGCACGACGCACAGGGTGGACCCGACGATGGTGGTGGCTAAAAACCACTGAGGCCTTTTGAGAAATCCCTCCGTGAGCGGCCGGGGGGAGCGCTCGGTCTCGGCCCTCCTTACGATAAGGGCCCAGTCCGCCGATAATATAGCTATTTCCGCCCCCGCGAAAAAGGAGGAGAAAAGCAGGCAAAAGAACACGAGCGCGGCTACCTCGAGGCCGCTCATTGGCCTGGCCCCCTTTTTATTTCGATTTTATTGACGATGATCCCCTTGGCCTCGACTATTTTGAAGACCAGGCCCTCGATGGTCACTTCCTGGCCGGGCCGCGGCCTTTTTCCCAGCCTGGATATGACCAGCCCCGCCAGGGTGGCGTTGCCGTTCGCGGGAAGCGAGGCCCCCGTCCTGGCGTTGAATTCCTCCACGTCCATGCTTCCAAGCGCCATCCAATGGCTGTCGCCCAAGTTCAAGAGCTCGGGCTGGCCCGAGTGGGCCACCTCGCCGAATATCTCCTCGAGCACGTCCTCCAACGTGACCAGGCCGGCAAGGGCGCCGAACTCGTCCATCACGAAGGCGATGTGGGTCCTCTCCCGCCTGAAATCCACCAAGAGGTCGCGAACGCGGCGGCTCTCGGGGGCGAAAAGAGGGATCCGCGTTACGTCCCTCAAGGTCAAGGGATGATCGGAGTCCTCGGAAAGCTTGAGACGGATAAGGTCCTTGGCCGTGACCACTCCCACTATCTCGTCCCGGTCGTTCTCGAAAACGGGGTACCTGGTATAGCCCTCCTCCCGCAGGACACGGCGAGCCTCGTCCGCGCCCGAGGAGACCCGGATGGCCTTGATCTCGTGGCGGGGAGTCATCACGTCAAAGGCCGTCTTGTCACCGGAGGAAATTATGTTGGCCAACAGCTCCCGCTCGGTCAGGTCGAGAAGGCCCTCTCGTGACCCCTCCTCCACGATCCGCCTGATGTCATCCTCCTCCAGCACTTCAGCGGCCCCTGAGGGAACGCCAAGCGCAAGAAGAAACAATTCCGACCCCTTGAGGAAGGCCCATCGTAATGGAAAAAACAGGCGAGAGAAAAAAAAGACGGGATAGGAAAAAACCGGGGCCAGGGCGCTGGAAAAATAAACCCCCAGGGCCTTGGGCAGCGTCTGAGCGAAAACGAGAATCAATATCGTCGACGCGGCCATGGCGGAAACGAGGGGGGCCGCCCCCTCGCTCACGGCCCCGCCCCAGGAAAAGGCTTTTTCCGGAAAACGAGCGACGTAAACCCAGGCGATGAGAATAACGCAGGCCAGGTCCGCCGTTTCGCTGCCCAGCGCCAGGGTGGCCAAAAGCCGGCGGGGATGGTCGAGCAGGGCCTTTATTAACGAGGCCGACCTTTTGCCCGAGCTTTCGAGTTTGGCCAGCCTGGCCGAGTTAAGCGAGAAGAGCGCGGCCTCGGCGGCGGAGAAAAATCCGCTGATAAACACCAGCGCGGCGACGATCGCCCACGCGGCCGGCCAGCTCATTTGGACGCCCCCCCCGCCTCGGGCTCGAAATGCATGAAGATGGGGCGAGGCGGCTCGATTTCCTCGCCCTTACCGTTTAGTATCCTGACCCCTTCCCCACCCGTGATCTCCCCGATCCTGGTTATCCGGGTACCCAGGCTCGACGATATTTTAGCGACGGCCTTCTCCGCGGATAATGGAGCGGTGAATAATAGCTCGTAATCCTCGCCGCCCGTCAGCGCGGCGGCCAGGGCTTTTTCCCCGAGTCGATCCCTTACGTGAAAATATTCCTTGAAAGCGTCGGACAAGGGAAGGGAATCCGCGTAAACGTTGACGCCGACCCGGCGGGACTCCTCCGCTATCCGCGCCACGTCGTGGAACAGGCCGTCCGACACGTCGATCATCGAGGTGGCCGGACCGGCCAGGGCCTTTCCCTCCTCCACCCTGGCGGGAGGGTCCAGATGCCTGAGCAGAGGACCGCCAAGCTTGTCGGTCCCGACCATATCCTCCGTTACGGGAGCGGGGATTTCCATTAGCCGGATAAAGCCAAGGGCCGAGTCGCCCACGGTCCCCGTCACGAAAAGCCCGTCGCCCGGCCTCGCCCCGGAGCGGTAAACGGGAGAAGACTTCGCGGCCGATCCCATGGCGGTGATCGAGATTACCATTTTTTCCGACCGGCACGTGTCGCCGCCCGCAAGGGAAACGCCAAGGTCCAGGGCCCGTTCCATGACCCCCTCCAGAAAAAGCTCCAGGTCTCGTTGGGGGTAGCTCGGCGGAAGGCCCGCCGCCAGGAAGATGAACCTCGGGTCGCAGCCCATGGCCGAAAGGTCCGAGACGTTCACGGCCACGGATTTCCGGCCGAGAAGGCGGGGCGGGGTTCGATCGAGCTTGAAATGGACGTCCTCGATGAGAAGGTCGGTGGTGACGACCGTTTTTCCGTCCCCGGCCAACACGGCGGCGTCGTCCCCAATGCCCCTGATAAGGAAGGGATCGGGCCTCCCGGCGGCCAGCCGGGCCATGGAGACAATGCCCGACTCGCCAAGCGCCGCGATGGAACGCGTTCGGTCGGGGCCGGTACGGGAACCAGGGTCCTCGTCGCTATTCATCATTTTCCGTGGAATTCATTTTCCGATAAGACACGAGCCATAAAACCCTACCGTTAATTGTAAGCACATCGAGGGGTTAAAATCAACGAGCAAGGCCGGAAATCGAGAGGGCGGGGAAATTTCCCCCGCCCCCGACCTTTTGCGCGTCAACTTCTTCGCGAGGAAGATTTTTTCGTTCCAGCCGCGACCTTTTTCTTGCCCGATATTTTGACGCCGGCTTTTTTAGCGGCTTTTTTCTTTTTGGACGCCTTTTCCGCCGGTTTTTTCGCATTGGCCTTGCCCGCCGACTTCTTCTTGCCGGGCGCCCCGCCGACCAGGGCGGCCTCGAGCACGTCGTCCACGGTCCTGGCGAAGATAAAGTTGATCTGTTTTCTCAGTTCCTCGGGGATGTCCTCGAGGTCCTTCTTGTTCCTTTCCGGGGCGATGATGTTGGTGATGTTGTTACGGAGGGCCGCCAGCGACTTCTCCTTCAGCCCGCCGATGGGCAGGACCCTTCCCCTCAGGGTTATCTCTCCGGTCATGGCCACGTCCTTGCGGATGGGCCTGGCGCTCATGGCGCTTATAAGGGAGGTGGCCATGGTGACCCCCGCCGAGGGCCCATCCTTGGGGATGGCCCCCGCGGGCACGTGGACGTGGACCGAGTGCTTGTCGAAAAAGTCGTCGGGCTTGCCGAAGTCGGCCAGTTTCCTCTTGGCGTAGCTGAGCGCGGCCTGGGCCGACTCCCGCATAACGTCCCCCAGGTGTCCGGTCAGGGTCAGGGATTTGGCCCCCTTGGTGATGCTGGACTCGACCATCAGAATCTCGCCGCCCGTGGCGGTCCAGGCCAGTCCCGTGGCCACTCCCACCTCGTCGGTATCCAGTTCCTCCTCCCCCAGGAAGCGGGGAACGCCCAGGTAGCTGGAGACGCCGTCCGCGTCGATTATCTTCTTTTTCTTCTCGCCCTCGGCCACCTTCCTGGCGACCTTGCGGGACACGTTGCCTATCTCCCGCTCGAGGTTTCGAAGCCCGGCCTCCCTGGTGTACTGCTCGATGATGGTCCTGATCCCGGCGTCGGTGAACTCGACGTCCTTTTTGGTGATCCCGTTTTCCTTGGTCTGCTTGGGAATAAGGTACCGCTTGGCGATATGCACCTTCTCCTCGAGGATATAGCCCGGAAGCTCGAGGAACTCCATCCTGTCGCGCAGAGCGCTGGGGATGGGATCGGCCAGGTTGGCCGTGGTGATGAACATGACCTTGGACAGGTCGAAGGGCAGGTTCACGTAGTGGTCCCGGAAGGAGTTGTTCTGCTCGGGATCGAGCACCTCGAGGAGCGCCGAGCTGGGATCGCCCCTGAAGTCGGAGCCCAGCTTGTCGATCTCGTCGAGCATGAACACGGGGTTGTTCGAGCCGGCCGTCTTCATGCCCTGGATGATGCGCCCGGGCAAAGCCCCCACGTAGGTGCGGCGGTGCCCCCTGATCTCGGCCTCGTCCCGGACCCCGCCCAGGCTCATGCGGATGAACTCCCGGCCCATGGCGCGGGCGATGCTGCGTCCCAGGCTGGTCTTGCCCACGCCCGGAGGCCCCACGAAGCAAAGGATGGGGCCCTTCATGTCCTTGTTGAGTTTCCTGACCGCCAGGTACTCGAGTATCCTTTCCTTGACCTTGTCGAGGTCATAGTGGTCCTCGTCCAGTATCTTCTTGGCCTTCTTTAAATCGAGCCTGTCCTTGGTGCTTGTAGACCAGGGAAGCTCGACCAGCCACTCGAGGTAACTCCGGACCTGCCCCGCCTCGATGGCCTCGGAGTGCATCATCTCGAGTTTCTTAAGCTGCTTTAACGCCTCCTTTTCCACCTCCTCGGGCATCTTGGACTTGGCGATCTTTTCCTTGAGTTCCTCTATCTCGGCCGCCTTCTCGTCCACCTCGCCCAGCTCCTGCTGAATCTGCCGGAGCTGCTCCCGCAGGTAATATTCCTTCTGGGTCTTGTTCATTTCCTCCTTGGCCTGGTTTTGAATCTGGGCCTGGACCTCGATCAGCTCGAGTTCCTTTTGCACCAGTTCGTTGACTCTTCTCAGCCTGCTCACGGGATCGATCATCTCGAGGAGGGACTCGGCGTCCTTGACCCCGAGCCCCATGTTTGCGGCCACCAGGTCGGCGAAGCGGCCCGGGTCGGTGAGGCTTTCGAGGACCATGACCAGGTCGGGTGGAATCATCTTTCCGAACTGGATGATCTTGTCCAGGCTCTCCCTGATGTTACGCATGAGGGCCTCGACCTCGAGGGTCGCCTCGGTTGGTCCCTCCTCCTGGACCTCGACCTGGACCGAGTAATGGGGGTCCGTCTTCGAGTATTGAACGATCTTGCCCCGGGCCAGGCCCTGGACCAGTATCTTCACTCTCCCGTCCGGGAGCTTGAGCATGCGCATGATCATGGCCACCGTGCCCATGTCGAAAATGTCGTCGGGGGCGGGGTCCTCCTGGGCCACCTCCCGCTGGGAGGCCAGGAGGATGATCCTGTCCCTGGAGAGGGCCTCGTTGACCGCGTTGACCGAGTTCTCCCGGCCCACGAAAAGAGGAAGTATCATAAAGGGAAAAATAACCACGTCCCTCACCGGCAATAGCGGCATCTCCGTGGGTATCTTGAGCTGCTGAGGCTCGGCTGGAATGCGGGGGTCTGGGTCCTCGCCTCCCGTCCCTTCGCCGGGTTTTATCTGCTCGACTTTAATCTCGTCATTATTATTGTTGTTATTATCTTCCATGACCGCCTCCGCGAGTCCGCTGTATTTTCATTTCCCGCCTTAGCTCCAAACCGTTCCTACCTTCTCGTTATAGACGCGGGAGGCCCCGGTTCGATTCATTTTTCGGGCCAGGCCCTACTCGATCCTGACCCTTCTTTTTTCCTCGGGCTCCTTTTTTTGCGCGTCCACCGTGATTAATAGTACGCCGTTACGGAACCTGGCCACCGGCGTGGAAGGGTCGAAATGCTCGGGCAGCTTGATGCTCCTTTGAAACCTTCCGAATTTTCGCTCGATTTGAAGATAAGAGATACGCTCGCCCCGAGACCCCTCGGCGCGGGCTATATCTCCTTTAATGCCCTCGATGGTAAGGACGTGACCGGTGACGAACACGGCGATGTTGTCTTTCTTCATGCCCGGAAGCTCGAGCTCGATAGTGAGCTTTCCGCCCTGCTCGTATACGTCCATGGAGGGAAGATAGGCCTCCGTGTCGGCGCTGGGAAGATTGGCCGACCACATGGCGCGAATTCTTGGGCGGGAACCAATTCCGGACTTCCCTCCCCCTCCGCTTTTCGGATTGTTCGAAGAGCTCATGACTTGTCCCTTCCAGCCGGACTGTTTCATCCGTCTCGTAATCTAATTCCGACTATAAGAAAATGTAAGCTTTATCGAGCGCGCTGTCAAGGATTTATTGGGAAAGGTTCGGCGGACTGGGCCATCGCCTTTCGCCACGAAAGAGAAGCGCGCGAATAACGGCTTTAGTAACGGCATGTTAGTACTGATATGCGCCTTTCGCCGCAAGGAAAACAAAAAAGAAGCGCGAAGGCCAATTTCCGGTTATCAGCCCTCGCGCTCCTGCATTCTTGTATTTACTAAACGCTTTTAATCACATGGATTATTTAAAATGGAAGCCCACCCGTATAGGGCAGCCTGAGGAGCATTCCCTCCGGCTCGGCGATCACCACGTCGCCGGGTTTTACCTCCTCGCAGACTTTTTTCTTGAGCTTGGCGCTTGACATTTCCGCCTGGACCTCGTTGACCTTGTCCGAGGCTATCTTTTCGTTGTTGGCCAGGGGCTCGCCCGTAACCGGGTGAGTCATGGTCTCTCCCGCCCTGTAGATGGTGAACTTTCTGCCGGGCTTTATTCCCAGGTCCGATCCGAAATCGATCCAGGCGATCCTGTCCTCGACCTTAATGATGTAGCCGGTAAGGGGGAATTCGGCCTGGACCTTGCGATATAGTCCGTCCACCGCGCTTATGGTCGCCCGGTCGATGGCGGGCCCGACGTGGGGGTCGGTGACGCATACCAGGCTCTGGTTGGGGCTATAGCTTTCCGAGTCGTAACCTACAAGGGTATCGGTCATGGCCACCGACCCCGTCTCGACGTCCACTATCTTCACGTTCACGCTCACGCTGGCCCTGCCCGCGCAGTTGTGGACGATAACTCCCTTAACGTTGGTCTTGCTCTGCTCGACCGCGTAATCGGCCTTGGTTACCGATCCCACCACCACCAGGTTGGCTCCGAGCTTCTTGCCTATCTGGGAGGCCGCCGACTCGCATAACTCCGCCGAGGCGCCGCCCGCGTCCTGGTAGGCCTTGTCCGCCGCGCCGGAGTCCACCAGGTTGAAGTATTTCAGTTCCGCGAATATGTCCCGCGCGATCTTCGTCGCCTTCGGGCCAAGCCCCTTGCCGGTCTGGTCGTAAAATCCGGCCACCGCCACCGTACGCTTCTCATGGGCCCGCGCAATCCTCGGCGGGGCCGCCGCGGCCAATACAAAGACCACCGTCATGAAAAAGGAAAAAAACCTCACCTTCATTTTCGTCTCCTCCTTGTGCTGGGTTGCATACTATGATCGAAAAGCCGCGAACCGATTCAATTACAACTTTATCCTTACATTTACACCTCCCCGCCATTTCGCCCGACGCTTTAGCGACGTACTTTTTTGGCCCTAAATCTCCATATCACTATTTTCAGTACCTGAGATTCATCCCGCTCTCCTTTGCCTTCCATTTGCCCTCTTCCTTGACAAGGAGCGCAAAACCACTATGCCCGCACAATTCGCCGCAAACCGCGCCGCCATGGAGCAAGGCGGATTTTTTATCTTTGCTTAGCCCAACGCGGGTAAAGTACCAAATCCGGTCAGCACCCGGATAATCCTCACGAAAACTTCGCCATCCTTCCATTCCGCTTGAAAAATATCTATCTCTTTCAAACTCTCCCATGACGTGGTAGTCAAAGGATAAATCGAAATGACGGCCCAGGGCGTAGCCTTGACGGTTCTTTTCCTCATAGTCTGAAAGAATCTCGGGCGTGAGGCTGGGCATCTCCTCGAACAATCGTTTTTTTAGTTCCTCCGAGGTCGGCTCCGGGTCCCCCTTGCCCGTGTTGCCTCCTATAATGATCATTGCCCGCTGACTTTCGGGCGTGGATGAATTAAGCAAATCGGAGATCACGGCGTAGTCCACGGAGCCCGGCGGGAGAAGAGGATACTTATCCACGTCGGAAAGACAAAGGAGTTCCAGTTCTCCTTTGCCTTCTTCATCCTGACTGGTCCCGTCGTCGAGCTTCCTGGCCACGATGCAGTCGGACGCGCCCGAATCATCCCGGGGGCCTTTCGATAAATGACGTCGGACGGCCGCCAAGCCGCCAAGTATGAAAGCCGCGGCAAGGAATATCGAAAGTAACCCGCTCCTCTTTGATCGCCTAATCATTTTCTATCAAAATGGAAATATCAGTCCCAAGTTTGTAAATGGCACGGTCGCTCATCTGGATTCATCCCGACTCGCGCTTTGGCGCCTCGCGTCGCCTTCTCGAGACTTGAGCGTCGCTTCCCAGCCTGGCGGATGAATAATATCACGTTCCTCGCGCGGCGTTCAAGCCGCTTAAAAGAATCCCTCGCGGGTTATCGGATATGGCTGGATTTACCATTTGGCCGCGGGTGATAAATCGCGCTTTGTCAGTTCGACGTTTGAAATGCCTGTCGCGCTTGGATATGCGCGCCTCACTTCCCATCGCTTTCTTCAGGCTTCACGTCGCCGTGACGCCCTCGCGATTCTGATTGTCTTCCCCCTGGCCGGGGCGACGCTTGCTTCTTCCAGCAAGCCGGGTTTGCCCGCTTCGCCGGGCTGACGAAAATGGGCGGACGTTTCCGTCCGCCCAAGTTTGGCAGTCGCCTATTTTCAGGGCGCGGTTTCAGTATAAAAGCATTGATAGAGTAAATCTATCCCCACGTCATCTCCTCCTATGAGATCTGACATGTCTCCATCGTCCATGTAAGCCCCCTGATCGATCGGGTTCCCGCTTAAATCCTGAGAAAGAGCGACGTCAGGCGGAATAAGGCCAAAATTGTCTTCATCGATGGTCAAATCGTCTCCGTTTTTATCGAAAATGACGAGTTGATATTGAGAGTTATAATCCAGTTCTATATTAGTCAGGGAAAAGTCCGTTCCGAGCGAGAAAGTGTAAGTATAATTCCCGCTTGACTCGGAAACGGCGCTGTTGGTAAGAGGAATTGGCGTCGAGTTCGTCACGTCCCATAACAAGGCGTATAACACGCCCATCTTTTCGTTGAAAGTAACCTGTGGCGAAAAAGTCGTGCTCACTCGATAAGCCACGTCCGGATCGCAGGTAAAGTTCAAACCGGTAATTTCCGGTTCGGCGTCATCGCTATTGTCTCCCGCCCTGAAGTGAAACTGCTTTTCATCGCTCATATACCAGTTGTTTGCTCCGCCGTTTACTCTCCAGATCGAGTGGCCATATTCATCCGTGGGATGGACGAAGGCGGTGTAGATCGTCTGGTCATATCCGGTCGTGTTTTCAATGTCCTCCACGCTGATGCAAAGCTGAGGCGTTTTTGTATTGTAGTATACCCATGACATATAGGCCATTGAATAATCGACCGCGGGCTTAAACGTGACGTATTCGTTGTCCGCTATGGCGTCGAGAGCGTCGGCGGCTTCCGTGCCATCCGTTACGTTCAGCCAGTCCGATCCGTCCCATACCAGAAGATCACGATCGCCCGTGCCCCCGATATCCAGATTAAGGCAAAACAGGTCCTCAGGTTTCTGAGCGCCCTGGTTCATTATGCCGTTAATCATGTACTTGCTGGTGAAGTCCCCGTGAGATCCTGAAATATACTGGGGCCCAGGCCCTACTTCCAAGGGCGACTCGGCCGACGTGCTCACGAAAAACGCCGGCGTACAAGCGAACGCCGCGATTCCCACCAGAATCGTTAGAGCTATAAAATTGACGTACTTAGTGACTTTTTGTTTCTTCATCGAAAAATCCCCTTTCTTCAAGAGTGTTATGAAATCGCTCCTAAGCCTTTGATAATTTATTGGCCAACATGGTTGACGCCACTCTTTGCGCGCGCACCTTCTCCACTCCAGACTGAAAGCCCGGAGAAATTTGATAAATGATTGCCGTGTCAGTACTACCTTAATCTCAAGCGCTTTATAGAATCCGCGGCGGATACCCCCAGAAAGCATTGTAGTGATTAATGAGCGCTATTAGTAAATTTTATTATAATGAATGTTATTATATTATATTTTACTGATTCTTATGTTTTATATATCTCATTTCGATAATGTTGTCAAGGATATTTTTTATAGTTATTAATTAAATTTGTTATGATTATCATTATTAATCATATAGATCAATTTCAAACCACTTGGTCAAGCCCCTGACAGGAGGCCAAGCAAGACGCAAGACGGCCGGTAATACTATGATATCATACATTTTATTATTTTATTGAGCGCGCTTTTCCTCGCGCGAGCGCATGGATTCGATATTATAAATAATATAATCATATCATTTCTTTACAATTTTCGATCCTTGCCTTTAGCTCTCCACAAATCCCTCTATCCATTTCAAGCATTTCAATATAACTACCATTAATAGATAGTGATTTCATTACTCCGAACAAACTCTTCGCGTTAAGATAAAAATACATTTGTTTTACTATTATCCTGACCGTCTTCTCATGCGCCATAGACTTAAAAAGCGAATGTCAACGATCATTTCCTTTACTAATCGCGTTATTTATCCAAAATTTCTAAAATACAATATATCAAAACTAAAACATGGATACTCTCCGCCCTTACGGCCTTTTATCAACGCGTTTTAAAAGTCGACCCAATTAAAAAGGCCCAGCCGGACTTTTGCGCTTGTCAGGCGTTATTGTACGGGTTAATCTTTATCAGGAGACACATTATGCTTGACAAGGACATGTTTCCCATAATCCTGGACAGCGTGGCGGAGGGCGTATTCACGGTGGACCTTGATTTCATCGTGACTTACTTCAACCGGGCGGCCGAGCGCATAACCGGCTTCACGTCCGAGGAGGCCGTTGGTCAGAGCTGCCACAACGTTTTCCGGGGCTCGGTCTGCCAGGGCGGCTGCGTCCTGAGGCGGACCCTTTCCACGGGGGAGACCATCAAGGGCATGGAGATCACCATCCTTAACCGGGAGAACAAGGAGATACCCATCAGCGTCTCGACCGCCCTTCTTCGCGACCGCCTTGGCCGGGTGGTCGGGGGCGTCGAGACCTTCCGGGACCTGTCGGACCTGGCGGCCCTTCGCGCCGAGGTGGGCCGGTCCTATCGCCTGGGTGACATGGTCAGCAAGAACCACCGGGTGCAGGAGATATTCGCCCTGGCCCCGGACGTGGCCGAGAGTTCGGCCTCGGTCATGCTGCTGGGCGAGACGGGCTCGGGCAAGGAGGTCCTGGCCAGGGCCCTCCACGGCGAGGGCCCCAGGGCGGACAAGGCATTCGTGCCCGTGAACTGCGCGGCCCTTCCCGACGCCCTGCTCGAGGCCGAGCTTTTCGGCCACGCCGCGGGGGCCTTCACGGACGCTCGCCGGGCCAGGAAGGGCAGGTTCGCCGCGGCCCACGGCGGGACCCTATTCCTGGACGAGGTGGGCGACCTCTCGCCCGCCATGCAGGTCAAGCTCCTCCGCGTCCTGGAGGACAAGGCGGTCGAGCCGCTGGGATCGAACGAGCCGGAGCCGGCCGACGCCCGGATAATTTCGGCCACCCATCGGGACCCTCGCGAGCTTATGCGGCTCGGCCTTTTCAGGGAGGACCTCTTTTATCGGCTGAACACGGTGGTAATCGAAATCCCTCCCCTCCGGAAGAGGAGGGAGGACGTGCCGCTGCTGGTCGAGCGCTTTATCGAGCTTTTCAACTCGAGGACCGGCAAGACCATCGCGACCGCTTCCCCCGAGGCCATGGAGATACTTCTTCGCTACGCCTGGCCCGGCAACGTAAGGGAACTCAAGCACGCCATCGAGCACGCCTTCGTGCTCGCGAAGGGACAGACCATCGAGGCGTCCAATTTGCCCCGCGAGGTCGTGGCCGGAGACGCGACCCCCGACTTTTGCCGGCCGGCCGCGGTGGATAAAGAAGAGCCAGTCCGGGAATTCGCGCGGCCGACAACTTCCGTTCAAAAGAATAACGCGCCCCCTGGCCTGTCGGCCCTCGAGCTTGCCGAGCGTCCGGTCGTTTTAGCGGCCCTTGAAAGGAACCACTGGAAGCGGGACGCGGCGGCAAAAGAGCTTGGTCTTTCCCGGGCCACTCTCTGGCGGAAGATGAAGAGGCTCGGGATCGACGACCCGAGGAGAAAAGAGAAATAGAAAGACGCCCGGGGCCGCCGGGCGCCATGATAAGTCTTAATCCGTTATTTTTGCGCCCGGGCTTTTTTCCTTAGTTTTCGCATGATCATGAATTCCTTGACCACTCTTGGAAAGTTGACGTGGTTTTCGGTGGGCGCGATCTTGTGGCCCGAGATGATCTTGCCCGCCCGCCACAGGTTGTGCCCGGCGTAGCCCCGCATGACGTCGGTCAGCGCCATGTCCACCTCCACGGGTCCGAGAAGCCGCTGGAGCACCAGTCCCACGTCCAGGGGCCGGGGCATGCAGCCGGGAACGAACGTTCCCCTGTTCTTGTAGGGCTCGGCGCAGTCGCCCAGCACGATGGTGATCTCGGGGTCCAGGTCGTCGGGCACGTGCCCGATGGGTTTTCCCACGATGAGGTTCATGGGCTGAAGGTTATCGGCCCCGTAGCGGTCAACGTAGGCGTCGACGGCCCCCTGCACCAGCCCGGCGCAGCCCCAGGGGCAGCAGAACTCGGCCCCCTCGAATACGCGCAGCCTGGGACTGAGGTCCTTTAAGGAAACCACGGGCCGCTTGAAGGGCCGGGCCCGGCCGAGCAACTCGGCCCCGTCGATATCGATGCCCTCCATCTCGCCCGGGCCGTACCCGGCCTCGATGAGCAGCTTAAGGTGCTCGACCTCGTGGGGCTCGTAGCCGGTAAGGTGGCAGGCCACGCGGTCCACGGCCACGGCGTTGGTCCCGCCCAGAATCAGTCCCAGGTCGACGGGGTCGGCCATGAGCGGTCCCTGTCCCTCTCCCGCCACCACGCAGTCGGAGATTACCAGGTCCGGCGGCCTGACCTTGTAAAGGTCGGCCAGCTTCTTGTGCAGGTTGTGGTTGTGATGGAGGAGCCGGTCTCGCTGGCGGAGCATGCCCAGGTTGTTCTTGACGCTGAGGGTGACCTCGGCGAACATGTTGGTCTTTATCTTGGGCAGGCTGACGTAAAGGTCGGCGTCAAGCCACAGCCTCGGCACGGGGAACCTGGCCTGGATGAACGGGTCCTTGACCTCGACCTCGACGGTCTCGCGCTCGTCGAGGAAAACCGGCTCGGCCAGTCCCTTGAGCATGCCCATGATGCCCACCGAGTAAAAGGACACCCGGCTGGGCCCGATCACGCTCGACTCGCACATGAGCACGCGCCTGGCCCCCAGCTCGCGCAGGGCCATGCACACGCCCACGGCGAAGCGGGGCTGGGTGATGATGCCCCTCACGATCTCGCTCCGGGATGGATAGACGAAGCTGGGCTTGACCAGCACCGTCTTGCCGCCCGGGTCGACGCCCGAGGCCTTGAAAATCTCCAAGGCGGTCGAGGCGATCTCCTTCTCGTCGTAGTCCTTTTGGTCCCTTAGAAAAACCCTGGGCTTATCCATCCTGACCTCCACGCGCCCCTCCCGGGGGTCATGAAGCCTTAGTGGGGGCGCCTCGAACGAGCGGCGCCGGTTATGTATTTTCGCTTGGAGGTCAGACCATGCCGTTATTGACGGCGTAGGCCTTGCCCTTCTCGAAGGCCTCCTTGGCCACGGCGAAGCGGTCCTCCCCCGAGTCCTTCTCCATGGCCTTGAACACCAGCTCCTCCGTGAGCACGCCGGAAATTTCACGGTAGGCCCCCAGCATGATCATGTTGGCCATCTGGGGTTTTCCCATCTCCTGGGCCAGGTCCGTTACCGGTATCCGTAAGGTCTTGTACTCGTCGGTCTCGGTCAGCTTGGTCACTATCGAGGAGTTGACCAGCAGCCGTCCCCCCGGGTTGACCTCCTTTTTCAGGCGGTTGTAGGCCCCCGACTCCATGGCGATGGCGTTGTCCGAGCTCGAGAGGATGGGAGCCGGTATCTCCTCGTCGGAGAAGATGACCGTGGCCAGGGCCGGTCCTCCCCTCTGGGTGGCCATGTAAATGGGGAAACGGGTGACGTACTTGTATTTCTCCGAGGCCGCCGCGGCGATGGCGTAGGCGATGGTAATGACGCCCTGCCCTCCGGTGCCCCCGACAATCAACTCGTGTCTTTTTTCTTCGCTCATGATCGCGTCTCCAGTCCGTCACGCTGGACGGTCGGTATTTTTGAACTCGCCGAGGGGGAACTCCCCGATCAGCTTGTCGACCAGGGCCAGGCTGTCCTTGGGCTTGACGTGGTGCCCGGGCGGACAGGCCGAGAGTATCTCGACGAAGGAGTAGCCGGCGTTTTCCTTGTTCTTCAGGATGGCCGTTACCAGGGCCTTCCTGGTCTGGTTGTAACGCTTGTGAGTGTTGACCGCGCCGCGGAAGGAATAGACCACTCCCTTGACGTTGGTCATGAGCTCGGCCATGTGGATGGGAAAGCCGGCCACGTCCGTGTCCTTGCCCAGGGGCGTGGTCGGCGTGACCTGCCCGGGCAGCGACGTGGGGGCCGCCTGTCCGCCGGTGGTACCGAAGTTGGCGTTGTTGAGGAAGATGGTCATCAGCTTCTCGAAGCGGTTGGCCGCCCCCATGATCTCGCCCATGCCGATGGCCGACAGGTCCCCGTCTCCCTGCATGGTTATGACCAGCTTGTCCTTGCCGAGTGAACGCTTGACGCCGGTGGCCACCGCGGGGGCCCGGCCGTGAAGCGCCACCACTCCCTCCAGCCCCTTGATGTAGTGCATGCTCACCATCGAGCAGCCGATGCCGGTGACCAGCACCGAGTCCTGCACCACTCCCGTTTCCTCGAGGGCCTCGGCGAAGCAGCGCAGGATGGTCCCGTAATGGCAGCCGGGGCAGAAATGCGGCTGCATCATGGCGTTGAACAGCGCCGGGTTGCCGTGTCTGACTTTTTTATCGGTCATATCTCGATCCTCCTCAATTCCTCGATGATCGGCTTCGGATAGAGGAGCCCCATGCCGCCGGGCTGGTCGCGCTTGTCGATGCCCAAAAAGGAAATGGGCTTTTTGCCCTCGAGCGCCCACTCGACGTCCTGGAGCATCTGTCCCTGGTTGTCCTCGACCACCAGCACGTGTTTGACGTTGGACGCGGCCTTTTGCAGGGCCTCCTTGGGGAAGGGGTAGAGAGTGATGGGACGGAAAAGTCCCACCTTCAATCCCTCGGCCCTCGCCTTGGCGATGGCCTCGAGGGACGTGCGGGCCGTCGAGCCCCACGACGCGATCAGTATGTCCGCGTCCTGGGTCATCTTCTCCTCGTAGCGTATTTCGTTTTGCTCGATCTGGTCGGTCTTCCTCTTGATGATGGGGAAATAGGAGGCGTAATTAAAGGGCATGAAGGAGTCCAGCACCAGGCGGGCGCCCTTCTTCTCGCCCGAGGTGGCGATGGCCCAGGTCTTTTTCGGCAGTTCCTCCTCGAAGTCGATGGTCTTGACGGTCATCATCTCGGCGCTTTGTCCGACGATGGCGTCGGGCAGGACCACGCAGAGTATCCTGTACTTGTCGGCCAGGTGGAAGGCCAGCTGCACCAGGTCGTGGCATTCCTGGGGGGACGACGGGGCGAGCACGATGCTTTTGCATCCGCCGTGTCCGGCGCTTTTGACGGCGAAGTTGTAGTCCGTCTGGGCGGTGGCGATGGACCCCGACCCCGGCCCTCCCCTTTGCACGTCGACCACCACGGCGGGAAGCTGCATGGCGTGCATGCAGGAGATGCCCTCCTGCATGAGGCTGTAGCCCGGGCTCGAGGTGGTGGTTATTCCTCTTTTGCCGGTGGCCACGAAGCCCAGCAGCATGTTAATGGAAGATATCTCGCTTTCCACCTGGACGAAGGTCCCGCCGTGCTCGGGCAGGTTCTTGGCGAACCAGGCCGGGATTTCGTTCTGCGGGGTAATGGGATACCCGCAAAAGAACTCGCACCCCGCGGCCACGGCGCCCCATCCGATGGCGTCGTTGCCGGTGCATAACATCCTTTTTTCTTCAATCATTTTTTCCTCCAGCAACCGGCGTCAAGACCCGGTCTCCTCCAGCGGCTCGTAGACGGTGACGGCGAAGTCCGGACAGAGCTTCACGCAGGCCCCGCACCCGGTGCAGTCCTCCGCCTTGACCATGGCCGGGTAGTAGTAGCCGGCCTGGTTGAAGTTTGAAGAAATCTCGAGACAATCCTTGGGGCAAGATATGACGCATATGCCGCATCCCTTGCATCTCTTGTCGTCGATGACGACCTCATATACAGCCATGAGTCCTCCTTTCAATCGAATTCAAAGCCTGACGTTGCCGTTGATTATGTCCGCGTAAAGGTCCTCCTCCAGGGGCACGTACTTCTTCGCGTGCCGGTCCCAGAAGTAAACCGGGTCCTTGATCTTGCCCGGGTCGAAGCCGTCCTTTCTCAGCCCGTACTTGATGTGCTTCATGGTCACCGTGGTGGGAAGCTCCTTGCAAAGGCGGATGAAAAGGGGACGGGCGTAATGGGGAAGACACTCGTCAACGTACTCGGACACCGCGTCGCGGTCCCACTCGCAATCGAGCACCACCGCCGCCATGCCCGCCGCGCCCTCCTGGCCGGGAATCTGGACGCCGTAGACGTTAACGTCCGACACGCCCGGGCAGGAGTCCAGGATATACTCGACCTCCTTGGTGGCCACGTTCTCCGACTTCCAGCGGAAGGTGTCGCCCGACCGGTCCACGAAGCTTATCCAGTTGTCCTCATGCAGCTTGACCACGTCGCCGGTCACGAAGAACTCGTCCCACGAGTTGAAAACGCCCTTGACCAGTTTCTTCCTCGTCTCCTCGTCGTCGATGTATCCGTCAAAGCCAAGGAGGTTGAAGATGGAGTTGATGCGGCCGATGAGCATCCCTTCCTCGCCCTGCTCGACCTTGTCGCACCTTCCCTTTTCGTTCCTCATCAGGGCCTCGTTCTCCGGGTCCCATTTAACCACGTAGGCCTGGAGGGGCAGCAGCTTCCCCAGGAAACCGGGCCTGCCCTCGACGTTCATCACGCCCACGCTGGTCTCGGTGGCCCCGTAGAACTCGAATATCTTTTCGATCTCGAACCTCTTCTGGAAGGCCGTCCATATATTCGAGCGCAGGCCCACGGTGATGATCCTTTTGATCTTGTGCTTCTTCTCCTCGGGAGACTCGGGCTGGGCCATCAGGTACCTGGGCATCTCGCCGATAAATGTCGCGCCCGTGGCCCCGAAGCGGATGGCCTCCTTCCAGTAATCCGAGGCCGAGAACCAGCGCCGAAGGCCTATGGCCGCGCCCGTGGCCATGGACCCGCCCCATCCCACGAACATGGCGATCGAGTGGTAAAGGGGAAGAGGAACGTAGATGACGTCGTCGTTCGAGAACTTGGACAGGGCGTAACCCAGGGCGTAGCCCGAGAAGAAAACCCGGCGGTTGCTCACGCGCGCCGCCTTGGGAAGCCCCGTGGTGCCCGAGGTGTAGATGTTCATGATGTGGTCGTCGAACTTGGGCTTGACCTTGTTTTTCGGCTCCGAGGCGGCGGCGCAGGAAACGGCCTTGCCCAGGTCGCGCGCCGCGTAGTCGCCCTCCGCCTCGCCGTCCCAAATCCAGACGTCCGACTTGGCCAGGGGCACGTCGCTCATGACGGCGTCCACGTGCTCGATGAGCGAGCGGCCCGACACGATCCATTTGGGGCCGCAAATGGTAAAGGCGTGGACAAGGGTCTTCTGCCGCAGGTTGGTGTTGATAAGCGACGCGACCATGCCGATCTTGTTAAGGCCGATTATAAGGGCCAGGTACTCGGGGCAGTTCTCCATGTAGACCGCCGCCACGTCGCCCTTTTTTCCGCCCAGGGCCGTGAAGTGGTTGGCCACCTTGTTGGCCAGGACGTTGAGTTCCTTATAGGTGAGTTTCCGGTCCTCGAAGAATATGGCCGTGTTGTCCGGCGTTTTGCTCGCCCACTTCTCGATGGTCGCGTACGTCGAGCACTCCCCTTTAATCAGGTGGTAAAAGGACACCAGAAGCCGCGCCCCTACCTTTACTTCCTCCCAACTAATAAACATGCCGACCGTCCTTTCATCGGCGCCCCGTTGGCGCCTTCTCCCGTTCTCCGCGCCGCTTTCGCGGCGGCCCATTCGGCCCCGATGCTAGAGTTGTTCCTTCATATAGGGGGTCCATTTCCTTTGTTTCGCCTTTTCGGCGACCACCTCGATAAACGCGTCTATCCTGCTCATGGTCTGGGCCTCGTTGAAGCTGGAGGGATCGACCATGTCGCTCTCGAGGAGGAGGCTGGGCGCTCCCAGTTCCTCCATCAAGGTATGCTGTATCTCCATCTGGTTGACGTAAAGAGCCCGGCAGGTGGGCGTGTAGCTGAGGATGGCCCCGTCGCAGTTGTAGTCCACCACCGCCTTGACCACCGAGGCCACCATGCCGTTCATGCCCCATTTCTCCGGCTCCCGGTTGGGGTTGCCGCTGGACTGGGCGGCGCAGCCGTAGGCCGTGTCGATGACCACTACCCCGCCCTTTTGCTCGAAGTAGTTGATCAGTCCCAGGTTGTACCAGAAGGGTATGCCGCTCCAGACCAGGCGGAACTTCTCATCCTCGACGATGCCGATCTTGTTATCCATCCGCTCCTTGACCTCGGCCCGAAGCCGGGAGTAAAAGTCGTCGGCCAGGGGCGTGCCCGGCATGTACATCCCCGGAAACATGGCCGCGAAGGCGTCGGCCGACCCCATGGGCGTGGGAATGGCCTTCCTGTACTCGTTGATCTCCCGCCTGATTTTGCTGACCCTGCCGCTGGCCTTCTGAATCTCGGCCAGGCGCTTGGCGTCCATTTTTTTGCCGCACACGTCCTCGAGGAACTTGATATAGCCGGCGTAGTTCTGGCCGCCGAAGCCCATGGTATGGGGGGCGTCCTTCCTGCCTATCTGGATGCCGGCCGTCTCCATGTCGCCGCCCGTGATGGTGGCGCCCTTCCTGCCGATGGGAGGCATCTCGGGGGCCTCGAGAACGTAAACGGGAACCTCCAGCATTTCGCCCATCAGCTCCCACCACTTGACCCGCGTGTCGCAAACGGCCGTGGTGGTGATGAGCATGTCGGGCCGCTTCATGCCGCCGAGGGGAGCGTCCTCGGGGAACCCCTCGAGGATGTAGCCGATGGTGATGCGGGCGTAGCCGCACATCTCGCGGGAAAGTCCCCACTCCTCGGCGCGGCTGATGAAGCGGAACGGGTTGCCCCGGGTCGCCACCACCGTGCCGTACTGCTCCGGATAATAGGCCAGAACGTCCATGGCCTGCATGGGCTGCTTGGGCACCGCCACCCCGCACCAGGCTATCTTCTGGCCCGGGTCCCCCACCTTCTCCGCCCGCTCGGCGTAATAGTCCTTGACTATCTGAGATATCTCCTGAGTGGTCTTAAGGTGCTTTTTGCCCCGCATGCGGTTGGCTTTTTTTACCTCTTCCGAGTCCTTTAATTCGCTCATTCCCCAAGTATCTCCGTGAACGCTTTTACGCGGTTGGTTATGGCCTCGTTAATCCCCGCCGTCTGGTCGCCCTGGATGTAGAGGACCTTGTGGCCCGCCTCCCGGGTCCGCTGGTTTAAAAGGGGATACTGGAACAACTGGGCGTCGCAGCAGCGCAGGATGTAGAAGATCACCCCGTCCACGGCGTAGTCGTCTCCCAGCGACAGGATATGCTCCCTCCTGGGCGCCATGGAGCCGACGCTTCGGGGACAGGGCAGCTTGTTAAGGTATCTTTTGGCCAGGGCGTCGATGGGCTTCTCGAGGTCTTCTCCCACCTCGTCCCAGAAATAGCGGCTGCCGGTGCACACGTCGTCGGCCACCACCCAGGCTCCCGAGTCCTCGATCGCCCCGATCAGGTCCAGGTCCTCGAGCATGCTGGCGGTCACGAGCACGCGGGGGCGTCTTTCCAGGCTCGACTCTTTCCCCTCCATTTCCGCCAGGTAATCCCTTGCCCATCGGTTGAAGTCTTCCCTCGGGGCCAGGATCGAGGCCAGGGCGACGGTAAAGGCGTCGCGGCCGCTGATGACGGGAGGGTTCGAGGCCCGGAGCCGGTAGACGCGCTTCATGAGCCTCCTGGTCTCGTCGTATATCTTGATGGCCTCCCGCAGGGAGTCGTCGGATATCTCAGTCCCCAGGTGGTTCTCGAGCTCCTTTTTCAGGCGCTTTATCTCGCCCACCATGACCGCCTGGGCGTTCTTGTCGAACACCTTGTGGGGCACCCACACGTAATGTATGAAATCGGGCGATTCCATGCGGTAGGCCCACAGGTCGTACATCTTGGTTATCACGTCGCAGGCGTGAGGCACGACCAGCCCGTCCAGGTAGTCGAAGACTCCCTGCAGGGCCTGCTCGAAACAGCGTCGGGAAAAGGAGCAGACGTTGGACTGGAGGTGGTTGTCCGCTTTTTCCACGTTGCCCACCCCGCCGGTTATACGGATGGTATCGTAGCCCGCCGCGTAAAGGACCTCCTCGGGCACGTAGTCGCAGAAGTAACCCGCCAGCTTGCGGCCGGTCTCCTTTTTACGCCCGGCTATCCACTCGTGACGATTGGACACGACCTCGCGAAAGGGCGCCATTTTGTCGCTCATCTCCACGTCTCCAATACCTGCTCCCTCCCGTTTTGCCTGAACTCGTTCACCAGCGATTCCAAGTCGGATTTCATAAAGGGCCTGTACCCGTCAAGGCCGCGCCTGGTGTGCCAAATGGTCCCCTCCGGCGCGTACTCGAGGTTGTAGTACTCGTGCTTGAGAGGACGGACCAGAATCTTCTGGGTGCGGGTGTACTCGAAATCGCTCACCACCCTGACGAAGTCGGGTTTCCATTTTCTGTCCATGTCCCCGCCCGAGGCCTGTCTTTCCATGTAGTCGTTGAAGGCGGCGGGATCGAAGGATTTTCCCTCCTTCATCTGGAGGGCGACCATGACCCACTCGTCCGACACCGGGCAGGGCACTCCGAAGGCCACGGCCAGCTCGGCGTCGGGAAAGGCGGCCGCCACCGAGGCCACGTTCTCGGCCGAGAAGTTCTCTCCGTCCTTTCTGATCCAGTCGTCGGTCCTGCCGTCGAAATACAGATACCTTTTATTCGCCACCACCCTGATGTGGCCCAGGTCTCCCGAGTGGTAGACGCCGTCGCGTATTTTCGAGGAGGTGGCCTCGGGGTTGTTATGGTAGCCCTCGAAGGAGGGCAGGGCCCCGCCCTCCCTTACTATCTCTCCCACCGCCTCCTGGTAGTTGAGGAAGCGGCCCTTCTCGTCGTACTCGGCGGGCGGGCACTCCCGGCCGTGCTCGTTGAAAATCTTCACGTTGCGGTCCATGATGAAGCCCACGCTTCCGGGCGGGTCTCCCAGCCTTCTCACGGTGGCGATGGCCATCTCGGTGGTGCCGTATCCCTCCATCATGTCCTCGAGCCCGAAGTAGCGGGTGAACTTTTCCTGGTCCACCTGGGAGGCCCCGTTGCCGTAGGCCACGCGGAGCTTGTTGGCCGGGCTTTGGGCCACGTTTCTTACGATCTCCTCCTCGCTCCCGTACTTTTTCTCGAGGGCCAGGATAACGTAATGCACCGGCTGGCCCACGTAGTTCCAGTAGGTCACCCCGTATTTCAGGACGTCCTCGGAGAAGCCGCCGGCGCTGAAGCGGTCGCGGAGCACGGTCGAGGCGTTCCAGTGAAAGGCGCTCATCACGCCCAGGAACATGGCGTTCGAGTGGAAAAGGGGCATGCAGACGTAGCCCCGGTCGTTCTCCTTGAGCTGGAGGGCCACGCCCGTGGCCATGCCCAGGTTCATGAGCTTGCCTTGCGAGTTCCTGATGCCCTTGGGCAGCCCGGTGGTCCCCGAGGTGTAGATGATCATGAGGGTCGAGTCCATGGCCACCTCGGCCTCGGGCCGGACGAGGGCCTCGTCGCCCATCTCGCCTCTCAAGTCCGAAACCGCTTTGTCCAGGGGGGGAAGATCGGGGGGCACGAAGCCCTCCTTGCCCGTGTCCACCAGATAGGTCCGCTCGGGCGTTATGTACTCGAGGTTGTCCATGACGTCCATTACGCGGTCCTGGTGGCGGTCGTCGGTGATGAGGCTCCTGGCCTCGGACTGGTTGAGGACGTCCGCCAGCACCTGCCCCCTCAGGCCGGCGTTGACCCCGAACAGGGTCCCGCCGTTCAGGGCGCAGCCTCCATAGGCGAAGATAAAGGAGGGGTGGTTGTCCATGAACACGGCGGCGCGGGGGGCCCGATTGCCTCCGCCCGCTTTATTATGGTCCCTCCTGAAGAGGTGGGCGAAGGTGGAGGACTCCCGGTAAAAGTCCGCGTAAGCGTACTCCTTGTCCTGGAAGATGAAAAAGGTCTTGTCCTTTATTTTTTCGTCCAGGGCCTTGGCCTCCATCTGGTCGGCCACGGTCCTTTGAAACTTCTTTTCCGCCATGTCTGGTCCCTTCGCGGTTATTTTTATTGGGGGTGGGCCGTTCAGGCCTCGCCCTTTTCCCTGGCCACCTCGGCCAGGCGCTTGGCCTCGATGGTCTTGACCAGCCCATACATGGTCTCGTTGACCGGCGTGGGCACGCCGTGCTCCTGGCCCAGCTTGATGATGGCGCCGTTTATATAGTCGATCTCGGTGACGCGTCCGGCCTCGATATCCTGGAGCATGCTCGGCTTGGGGGGGGAGAAGGTCTTGACCTTGGCCGCCATCTTCGCGCCCATCATGATCATGTCGATGAAGTTGCGCTGGTGCTTGATCTTCACGCCCATGGCGTCGGACAGGGCGAAGTACTCGTTGGCCAGGCCCTTGAAGACGGGCCCGATGGACTCGGTGTTGGCCATGTCGATGACGTTCATGCCCGTGACCGCGGCGGTGCAGTTGAGGACGGCGTTCCACAGTATCTTGTTCCACACCACCTCGTCGGCGGTGTCGTAAATCTTCACCGGCAGCTTGAGGGCCTTGAGGGCCGCGGCCAACTCCTCGAGGCGGGGCGTCTTGCCGCCGGCCATGGGGCCCAGGTCCACGCCGTCGGCGCCGGGGAAATAGACGATGTGAGTGGGGGCCTCGACCAGGAAGTTATGGGCCGTGGTCACGGCCACAATGCGCTCGGGCTTGCCCACGGCCTCCTCGATGACCTTGAGGTTTCCGTAGCCGTTCTGGAAGCTGGCCACCATGGTATCGTCGCCGATCACGGACCTGGCGCCCTCAACGGCGGCCTTGGTGTGGTAGGCCTTGGTGCCCAGTATGACCACGTCCGGCTTGCCGGCGTCGGCCAGGTTGGCGGTGATGTTGACCTTGTACTCGCCGCTTTTACCGCCGGCCTGGCTGATGGTAAGGCCCTTTTCCTTTACCTGCCTGACGTAGTCCTCGCGCACGTCGTAAAGGGTCACGTCGGCCCCGGCCTCAGTTAAAAAGGCCCCGACGAAACCGCCCAAAGCTCCCGCGCCAACGATCAATAACTTCATGTTCTTACCTCCATGCGTCTGATGGATAATCGCGCCGTCCCGTGCCCTTTGGGCCTTGGAACGTTAGCCGGTTTTAATTAATGTCCGGCTTATCTCAATTTTAAATATCTTAGCCTGGAGCCTCTTGCAAAATTCCCGCTTTGGAGTGCGGCGGCTCGACGCCGCTTTTCTTCCGAGCGGCTTGACGCGAGGCAAGCCGGTGTATTAATAGGCCTTGTCAAGCCAAAGCCCTCGAAAGCGGTCTCAAGCGACCGCACTCCAAAGCGGCTATGCCGCAAAGAAAAGGACTTTTGCAAGAAGCTCCCTAGTCTCGTATTTCTTATCCATAAATATATCAAACGTTATTTCCAGTTCAACAAAAAAACGGCCCTTTCAAAACGACAATTAATGAGGCCTGTATTTTCCGATCCCGCCGCCGCGACTCGCGTTCTCCTCGTCCCGCAAGTTAGAGCCTTTTAATGAAGCATTAATATATCAAACGTTATCTGGATGTCAACCCCGAATAACAAGAAGCGAAAATATTATGCCCGCCGGAAACCAAAAACCAAAAAAACGCCGCGGCGGGGTCAAGGAAACCAAAGATCGCGCTCCACGTTTTCCAGATTTCCCTTTTCGTCAATGGTCCAGACGTCGCATTGGAGGTCGGGGTCAACGTTGCCGACGCCGTATATGGGAAAGCCCGTCCTGGAAGGAGTGGGAGGATCGAAATCGCATACCCAAAATTTCCGCGTCGCCTCGATCATATCGGACCCGCAATAGTAGCTATAACTGATGTTTCCCTCAGGTCCCCAGCCCAAGGCGGAAAAACAATCCGGCCCCGAGGCGAAAACGCCGTTAGCCGCGTGATAATTTTCCTGGGCCTTGTAGATGTCCCGGAGAATGTGTTTAACCTCGGCTTGAACGGTCTTGGCGTTTTGATCCTCGGCCACCTTGACCACGAACATGATAACCAATACCCAGATTATGGGGGGAACCTGTATCGAAACGGCGATTATAAGATATCGCCTCTTTTTGGAAGGCGCCCGGTATTGCCCCATCTGGCCCATCCGCAAAGGTCCTTGTTACAAGTCGGGATTGATAAGATACTCGTCGATGCCCACGCCCTTCTGGCCCGTCTCGAGGTTAACGAAGTCGGCGAAGTTCTCGTGGATCACCACGCCCTCTCCTTTTTCCTTCATGGGCAGGAAGAGGCCGGAGAACTTTTTGCTCTCGAATTTCCAGGCCCCACCGTCCTCGTCAACCCCATGGTAGCGCGAGCCCGAGGGTACCCCGTTTTCGAAGTCCGTGTTCTCGACGTTCATGCGGACGATCCTCTTGTTGCCCTCGGCCGAGCTGATGAAGCCCGACCCAATAAAGGCCTTGCCGATGACCGCGCGGTAAAGATTGGCCGTCTTGTCCTCCATCTGGATGGCGACCCAGTTCCAGGCCGTGACCTTGCTCTCGTTCCTGTAGCCCCAGGAATGGTCGCGATGGCCCAGGCAGCTTATCTTGCGCTCCTTGCCGTCCTTCTCGATCGAGCCCTCGCAGGTAAGGGCCTGCTCGTAGTGCTCCATCGAGGCCGCCTTGCCCGGCTTGTGGCGCTTGGCCATGGCGTAGTCGAAGATGGGAAAACGGGCCGCGTAGTTAAGCTCGACCTTGTGGCGTGGGCCGTCGAAGGTAAGGCGGAATTTCTTGAAGGGCTCGAGGAACTCGAACTTGAGCTTGCCGTCCGTCAGCTCGTCCATTTTGTCCTCGATATCTATCATTTGGGAGTACATTAGGACTTCGCCGTCCACCACGTGGAAGGCCGAGAACCTTCCCTGCCGCCGGTGGCGCATGAGGGACACGTGGTTGATGCCCCAGGCGTTATTTGGCTTGTCGATAAAATTGAAGTACCAGTTTTCCTTCCAGTGGGAATCCAGGGGCTTGGGATAATCGTGGATGTACTCGTCTCTTGCTTCCATGTCCGTCTCCTTCTCTCCGCCGACGCGGGTTATTCTGGGCCATGACTCTCGGCCCCGCTTTAACGCCGCCGATTACAACATGGAATTATTTCGTTGTAAAGAAAGGGCACATAACGAAACGGGAGCCTCAGGGCTTGGCGACCGTTACTCCCTCGAATTTTCCCTCATCGATCTCGCAGACCCGGCCCCCGTCCAGGACCAGGCTTCCCTCCAGCTTGCCCAGGATGTTGCCCTCGTAGATCACGCCGAGACCTGCCGCCGCGGCCTCTCCGCCGTTGACGATGAAGCTGACGGTCATGAAGTCGCTCCGTACCATGCCGGTGAAGAAGTAATTATTGCCGTGCTGGTCCGCGGGCGAGTCGGTAAGGGACGACTGAAAGATTATGCCCGACTGCTCGACCGTGATGGTGTCCCCCGTGGCGGTGGTCAGCTCGAGCTTGAAGCCGGGGTCTTCGCCGGCCCCGAGGGGCGGGTCGCAGGCGACGGCGTCCCCCGAGAAGGTCAAGGTCCAGAAGTCCTCTGAAAAGTCCGAGCCGTCGGTCTCGTGCCTTCCCGCCAGGAACTCTCCCTTTTCCTCGCAGTTGCCGTCCTTGCTGAGGCCGGTGAAAATCCCCGCGGCCGACCCGGGCCACTGCTCGGTGGCGGCGAAGGAGGTGTAGAAGTCCGTGTAGTTGGCCTCCCATATCTGGAAGTTGTAAATGGCCAGGTCGGGAAGATAGCCGGCGGTCCTGCCGTCCACCACGTCCTCGAGGCCGGTCTTGCCCTCCATGGAGATAATCATTCCCTTCATGCCGCGCCTGGCGCCTCCCGCGAACCGGGCCGAGTAGGAACCCTCGAGCGCCCCGTTGGCCGAGACGCAGAGGCTGCCCACCTCCCAGTCCGGCCCCCTGGCCTCGAAGAGCGCGGCGAGGGGCGCGGCGGGCCAGCACCCACCGCCCGGGCCGGCCTCGAAGCCCTCGGTGAAAACGGTCGTTCCCGCCACCGCCAGCGAGACCTGGTCCACCACCGCGGACTCTCCAACCTCGGAGAGCCCGGCGATGAAGTCCACCCGGATGAACGGATATGACGCGGCAAAGGTCAGGCTAACCTCCCGGTCCCCCGAGCTCATGGCGTCTCCCCTCAGGTACTCGAGGTCCAGGTTGTCGGCCCCGTTTTGCGCGATGACCCGGAAGAAATCCCCTCCGTCCCCGTCGGCCGAGACGGACCTCCTATAGGACAGGGTGATAGTATCGCCCACGCCGATTACCGGCTGGGTAAGGTAGAGGCTGAGCGCGTGCTGCTCGGGTATGACGGCGCTGATGGAATTGGAGGACTGTTCTATGTCCACCGAGTACAGATAGCCGTTCTGGCCCATGTTCATCTCGAGACCCAGGGAAGGGCCGTTAACGGCCCCCGCCAGGACGGAACCGTCGCAGGAGCCGCTTTGGCAAAGGTGAAAGCCCGAGCTTTGCACGAGGCCCACGGTGGAGAGGACGGCGCCGACGGGCACGGGGTCTCCCGGCACGGAGCCGGTGAAGGCGATGGTCCAGGCGTCTCCCGCGACGAGGTTGAATCCCGGGGTATCGCCAAAGGACACCTTGGCGCCGCATCCGCCCAGGTCGATGGACGTCCCGGCGAAGACGGTGACCGTGTCGAACCAGAGCGGTCCGGTGATCGAGGCCTTGGCCGTTCCCGAGCCGCCTCCGGTCTCGACGCTCACGGTGAAGGTCCCGGGAGACTCGACCCTCTCGGAGAATATAAAGTCCCAGACGCCGCTTAAGTCGGAGTAGCCGAGCCTGTCGCCCGACCCCTTGTCGTCGCAGAAATAGGCCGTCATGGCCGCGACGACCGCCAGAATAAGGACCCCGATTTTTCTCATCATTCTTCTCCCGCCTCAAGGAAGGCTAATGCCGTAGGCGCTTGCGTCGAAGCCGGCCGGCAGAGACCCTGAAAGTGAATCGAGGGCGCTCGCGTCGATGGCCGAGCTGCTCGTCCCGAGCGAGCCCATGGACGACAGGGAGGACGCGGAGGACAAGGAGGCGGCCGAGCCCGACAGGTATCCTTTCCTCGCCCTCTCCATCTTTCCCCGGCTCTTGGCGTAATCGATGAGCGCCCCGATCTCGGCGCCGCGGGCGTCGGAATAGGACTCCTCCGCCTGCAGCACCTCGTAGCTGGTGTTCATGCCGAGCTTGTATTTCTTTTCCTCCGTGGCCAGGTTCTGTTCCTGGAGCCTCCTGGCCTCCCGGGCCGCTATGTAGGACCGGCGCGAGGCCTCGAGGTCGTACATGAGGTTGATCAGGTTGAAGTATGCCTCCCTCTTCAAGTTGTTGAGGTCGGCGTTGAGCTTCTCGTAATTGATCAGGCTCCTTCTCAAGTCGGCCTTGGCCGCCCGGTTGCCCACGGGCATGTTGAAGGTCACGCCGGTGGACCAGGACATGTCGTCTCCCTGGAACATCCTGTCCAGGGCGTCCTCATAGCCCCCCTCGAACTCGGATTCCTGACCCGGAACGATCATCGTCTCGAGCATGTAGGGGGCGGGGAACTCGTCGGTGGGATTGGGATTGGGAATAACGAACCCCGTCTGCACCACCTGGTCCTGAGGTTTCGAGGTACCCGCCAGTCCGGAGACGCTCACGCTGCCGCGGAGGTCCAGTTGGGGAAGGGTCTTGTTCCTGGCCTGCTCGTTGGAAATCTCGGCGTTTCGAATCTGGAGCCGGGTCTGGCGGATGCCGAAGTTATTGGCCAGGGCCTCGTTCATCACCGCGTCCCGGTCGAGGTCGTAGGACTCGTATTCGGGGAGGTCGGTGGGCACTATCTCGAGGGCCCACAAGTCGGCGTACTCGAGGTTGAGCACTATCTTCAAGGTGGCCTGGTTTTTCCGGTACTCGTTCTCGCTTCTTATCAGGCTGGCCCTGGCGCTGGCCACGTTGGCCTCGGTCTGGAGGGTGGCCACCCTGGGCTGGGTACCGGCGTCGACCTGGGCCTTGGTTATCACGTCCATCCTCTCGGACAGGGCCAGGGACTTCCTCTTCAGATCGAGGTCGAGCCCGGACCTGACCAGGTTCCAGTAGGCGTCCTCAATCTGCGACTCGACCTCGAGCGACTTGGACTCCAGGGCCAGCTTGGTCCGGTGGTAGTCGTTCTTGGTCTGGTCAAGGTCCATCTCGCGGGCGTCGCGGTAGGCGTTCTTGAGCAGGGGCTGCTTGACGTTAAGGGAGAGGTCCGTGTCGTATGATGGGTTCAAGGTCGAGAAGTAGGAGTCCGACTCCTGCCGGGTGTTTTTAAAGTCCACGGACATGGACCCTCCGGTTGGCGTGTTGACCCCCGAGGAAAAGTTCCAGGTCGAGGTCTCGCTCTCGGTGCCGAACACGCTCTGGCTTTGGGCCTGCTGGCTTTTCTGGTAGTTGGCGTCGATCTGCACGTAAGGGTCGTAGCCGGACTTGGCCCTGGTTATCTCGAGGATGGCCAGGTCCAGGTCCCGCCTGGCGTTCATGACGTCGATGTTGTTGGACATGCCAAGTTTCCTGGCCTCCTTCAAGCTCATGAAGCTCTGGCGGGTGAAGTCGGACAGTCCCGAGGGCTCGGCCGCGCTCTCGGCCGGGGCCTCGGCGGGGACGGCGGGCGTCTCGGCGCCGGCCATCCCGGCCGGTCCAAACAGGAGCGCCAACGCGAGCGGCGCCATAAGAAAAATCGTCACGGGTCTCATAAGTCGCCTCCATTGGCCTGGAAATCACTCGAACGGAGCTTTCGCGGCGGTCGGCAAGGTATTAATAAACCACATCCTTTCCCTGGCCGCAATCTTTATTTAACCTGGAGAGGAACAAAGCGGGGCAAGCTGGACCTTCCCGCGCCTTCCGTCCGGGCGGCCGCCTTGGGGCTCTCTTGAATGGAGGGCAAGGCGAGACTATCATGAATGGATGCGAGTCATTCGAGATTACCTCCTCCGCGAGATACTCGCGCTGTTTTCCCTTTCCCTGGCGATCATCACCATGCTCTTCATGAGCCAGCGCATCATCCAGCTCACGGAGTGGGCGATCAACAAGGGGATCGGCCCGGCGGACATCGTCAAGTTCATGGGGTATCGTCTTCCCGAGGTCCTGCTTATCGTGGTTCCCATGGTGACCCTGTTCTCGATCCTGCTGGCGGTGGGCAGGCTGTCGGGAGACAACGAGATAGTGGCGCTAAAGGCCTCGGGCGTGAGCCTGTTCAAGCTTTATCCGCCCATCGTGCTCTTCGCCGCCTTCGGGGGTTCCCTCGCCCTTTTCACCACCCAGGTCCTGGCGCCCCGCGCCATCAGGGCCTCGCGCATACTCGAGTACAGGATCGTGCAGACCAAGACCGACGCCGCCATCAGCGAGCGGGTCTTTATGGACCTCATGAAGGGATCGACCTTTTACATCCGGGAGAAAAGGCCGGATGGAGAACTCCTGGGCATCCTGGCGGCCATGGAAACGTGGCGGGGCGACTCGACCTGGCAGGACAGGAGGATCGTGTTCGCCCGATCGGGCAGGTTCGCCCACGATCCTTATTCCCTGACCAACGAGCTTTGGCTGATGGACGGGATCATGATCAGCGAGGACAGGGCCAACGGGAGAGACGACTTCGCCCGCTTCGAGACGGCCCGTTTCCGGATCGACCTTTCCCGGGAGAAAGTATCCCTCCTCAAGGAGATCAAGGAATTTGGCTTCTTCGATATGTATAATATGCTGACGAGCGATAAGCCCCTGCACCGAAACGTTACGGTCGAGGAAAGGGCCAGGCGCGAGATGGGCATACTGATGCAGGAGAGGCTCGCCTGGCCCCTGGGCTGCCTGGCCCTTTGCTTCTGGGCCATTCCCCTTGGGATTCAGCCGCCCCGGGCGGGCAGGGCCCGCTCGATCGTGGTGTCGGTGCTCCTGGCGGCGGCCTTTTATTATCTTATGATCCTTGGCAGGTTCATGGCGCTCAAGGATTACGCCTCCCCCCAGGTGGCCATCTGGATACCGAACCTGGTGATATTTCTCACCGGCCTTTACATGCTGCGCCAGAAGAACCTGGAGAGGCCCATCTTCCTCGTCTCCAGGATCGAGGACGACCTTTATTACCTGGCCGACAAGATCAAGGAGAGGAGGAAGAGGAAGGCGAGCGAATGAAAATCCTCGACCGTTATATCCTGGTCAACTTCATGGCCGTGTTCATAGGGTCCCTGGTCTCGGTCAGCTTCCTGTTCGAGGTCATCAGCATCCTGGACAGCCTCGAGCGTCTCATGGCCAAGCAGGGGGCCTCCCTCGCGGCCATCGTCAAGTACTATTCCTACCAGCTTCCTCAAACCATTTACATGGGGGCGCCCATAGCCGCCCTCCTTTCCTCGATGATCGTCCTGGGGGCCATGAGCCAGTCCAACGAGCTGACGGCCATCCGGGCCTCGGGCATATCTCTGGCCCGGACCGCCATGCCCATTCTGGCGGCGTCAGTCTTGATCGGGACCGCCCTCTTTTGGCTGGGCAACTCGCTGGTGCCGGTCGGCAACCGCTTCTTCCTCTCGGCCAAGCAGGAGATCAAGGGGGAGGCCGACGAGGAGGAGGAAGAGGGCAACCGGGTCTGGTACGTGAGCGAGGAAAAGGGCAAGCCTCCCGTAATCCTCAGGATCGAGGACGTGGACCGGGAGACGGGCAAGCTCAAGGGAGTGACCGTGTTCAAAACGGGGCCCGAGTTCGCGCTCGAGACTCAAACGGTGGCCCTTTTCGGCTCGCCCCTGCCGGAGGGCGGATGGGCGCTCGAGAAGGCCAGGATAAGGGACTTCAGCGGTAACGGGCCGCCAGCCATCAAGACGATGGAGAGGACGACGCTGAATATCCCTGACGGTACCGAGGAGTTCCTGCGCGTGCAGAGGGCCCCGGAGGAGATGACCCTGCCCGAGCTCAGCCGGCAAATGGACAGGATCAAGAAACACGGGCTGCCCGACGCGGCCTACCGGGTCGAGTGGCATACCCGTTTCGCCATACCCATGGCCACCCTCATCCTGGTGATGGTGGGAGCGCCCCTGGCGGTAAGGCCGGTGCGGACCAGCGGGACGGCGCTCTCCATTTTGGGGGCGGTGCTGGTGGGGTTTTCCTATTACGTGATCATCGCCGAGTTCATCTCCCTGGGGAAAGGATCGATCGTCAAGCCCGCGCCGGCGGCCTGGTCGGCCAACGCCATTTACGCCGTGATCGGCCTGGGGCTATACTCGAGGCTGAGAAAATAGGCGCCCGGCGGCGGAAATATTATTCGATTGGAGGAAAAGATGGAGTGGATCGATATCAAAATCGAGGATGGCGTGGCCCTGGCCACCATGAACCAGGCGGACGAGAACCGGCTTAACGGCCCCTTTTGCGCCGAGCTGAGGAAGGCCCTGGCCGCCCTGGAAAAGGACGAGGCCGTAAAAGCGTTGGCGCTGACCGGGTCCCACGAGAAATATTTCTGCAACGGCCTGGACCTGGGCTGGATGATGGCGCAAAGCAAGGAAACGCTCTACGAGTTCCTCCTGGACGTGGCCGCCCTTCTCAAGGACACGGCCCTATTCGGAAAACCCCTCGTGGGCGCCATTAACGGACACGCCTTCGGGCTGGGCGCCATCTGGTCCAGCGGCTTCGACTTCAGGCTTATGAGAGAAGACCGGGGATGGGCCTGCTTCCCGGAGATGGACATCAATATTCCCTTCCTGCCCGGCATGCTGGCCATCTGCGAGCACGGCCTGGGCGCTCCCACTTGCCGCGAGATGATGTGGACCGCCAAGCGTTACACCGGCCCCGAGGCGGTCGAGGTCGGCTTCGCCAGGAGCGCTCATCCCAAGGACGAGCTCCTGCCCAAGGCCCTCGAGCTGGCCGCGTTCATGGCCGCGAAAAAGCAGCCGGCCTTCTCGCTCACGAAGAAACGCTGGGCCGCCTGGGTGGCTCGAACGATCGATGAACTCGATCCCGAGGCCATCAAAAACACGCCTCTTGGCTGAAGGCCCCTTTTGTCAGGAAGGAGGGGCCGCTCAGGTTTTTCCCGCCCGGCTAATATTCGGCGCTCCCTTTGCGGGCTTGATATAGTTGGCTTGACAATTTCTTGGGCTGCATATAACATTCATAACGATCGTTACGCGGAGGATGCGGCCTGAGGCAAATTCATCTTTTTCCGCCGCAGCGATCGAAAGCGGACGCCATTTACTTTGCTCGCGAAGGAAGGCAAAGCAAGATATCAAACGTAATTGAAGGGGGAACAAATGAAAGACGTATTTATCGTTAGCGCGTGCAGGACGCCGGTGGGAAAAAGGAACGGCTATTTAAGGAACACCCTGGTGCCGGAGCTGTTGGGATTTACTCTCAACAAGGTGGTCGAGCGTATAGACCTTGACCCGGCGGTGGTGGAGGACGTTATCACGGGCACGGTTTACCAGGTTGGCGAGCAGGGCTTCACCCTCTCGAGGATGGGCGTTTTCGCCTCCAAGTTCCCCAACCACGTGGCCGCCGTCAGCGTTAACCGCCAGTGCGGCAGCTCTCTTACCGCCATTCAAATAGGAAGCGCCATGATCGCCTCGGGCATGATGGACATAACCATCGGGGCCGGTTGCGAGCTTATGAGCAAGTATCCCATCGGCTGCGACTGCGACGGCAAGCTCCCGAACGGCAATCCTCAGCGCAACCCCATCGGCAAGTATTACATGGACCGGGTCCAGAACAAGCTTTACAACCAGGGCATGGCGGCCCAGGCCATCGGCGAGCAATGGGGCATCACCCGCGAGGACTGCGAGGAGTTCGCCGTTTCCAGCCATACCAAGGCCCACCAGGCCACGGAGAAGGGATACTTCAAAAACGAAATCATTCCCACCGAGGGCCTCGACGACGAGGGCAACAAGGTCACGGTGGACAAGGACCAGACCATAAGGCCGGACACGAACAAGGAAAAGCTGGCCACCCTAAAGCCGGCCCTCGGCTCGAAGTGGATTCACGCGGGTATCTCGAGCCCCATCACCGACGGGGCCTCGGCCGTGGTCCTGGCCTCGGAGGAAGCGGTTAAGGAACATAACCTCAAGCCTTTGGCCAAGATCAAAGCCAACGCGGTTATCGGTTCCGATCCCATCCTCATGCTGACCGGTCCCCTCGACTCCACGCCCAAGGTGCTCAAGAAAGCGGGGCTGGCCATGGACGACATCGACATCTTCGAGGTCAACGAGGCCTTCGCTCCCGTTCCCCTCGCCTGGGTCAAAGAACTGGGCGCGGACATCGACAAGCTGAACGTCAACGGCGGCGCCCTGGCGCTGGGCCACCCCGTGGGCAACTCCGGCTCGAGGCTCACGGTGACGGCCATTTACGAATTGATGCGCCGGCAGGGAAAGTACGCGCTGATCACGCTTTGCACCGGCGGCGCCCAGGCCCCCGCGACCATCATCGAGAGTGTATAGCGGCGGCGCTAATATTTTCTTATCAGGGGCGGGGGAACGACCCTCGCCCCTTTATTATTTTTGCGGCCGGTTTTTAGTATAAAATCCTGAACCTCCACTTTATTTCCGATCATCATAATCAATGAGAGGAGTATTAAGTTCAAGGAAGTAATAAAAGCTCATGCCCTCGAGGCAAAAACGGTAAAAGCGTTTCTTTTCCTGGCTCTTATATACGTCTTCTTCATGGGCGCTCCGGCGGGCGAGGCGAGGTCGTCCGCCGGCGGCGTTGTAATCCTTCCCATCGAGAGTTATTCCGATCCGGTTTGGGCGCGAAAAGCGCATATACATCGAGCCAACGTCGCCAGGGTCCACGCGGGCATGATACAAAAACTGGGCCGGGACAACGTGCGGTTTCTCACCACCGAGGAGTCGGCGGTGGGAGGGGTGGGATTCTGGAAGAACCCTCTTAACCGGCTGGACGACAAGCGATATCTCGGCGTTTTCGCCTACGTCAAATGCCCCGCGGGACGATCGGACTATGCCTATCGCGACGACCTGGGAGGACGCGTCCTCAAGATGTTCCACGCTTACGGACAGGACACCATCGAGATAATGTCCGGAGAGTTTAAAAGAATGAACGACCCCGACGTGTTAGGGGCCATGATTATCTTCGTCTATTGCCGGCCCGGCCTGAACGACCTCTCGGCGGACGAGGACCTCGAGGCCGTTGTACTGTTCATGTCGCGGGACACCATCGATAATTTCCTCGGCCTCAGGATAACCACCCAGGAGATGTTCAACCGCAGCCTGGTATGGCCCGTTTTTCAAGGACCGGAAAAAATCAAGATGCTCAGGCAGTTCGTGCTCCAGCCCTGATCATTGCTTTCTTGCGGTGGATTTCCCGCATTTTGCAAAACTTTGGATGTACGACTCGTGGCGGTCTGCAAACAAAACGCGGGCCAAAGCCAGAAGGGCTTTATCATGAATAGCCGTGGGCGCCAGCCTACGGGTGTCGGACAAGAAAGAGGGTCCGACCCCCGCGGGGCCGAAATATCCATCCATTTCTTTCCGTAAGCCAATGGGCCTACGGCTATTTAAATCATTACCCCGCGGGGACATGGCGCATGAAAACATTTGCTCTTTGTTATTTTCGAAACCCTCTTTAACGGCTTATCCACCGATTAAACACGCGAAATTAATAAAAGCGGGACACATAAAAGCGACGACCAAAACGTCAAATGGGACCTCCTCGCGCGCTGGGATCAATTGGCCTCATAGGGCCTTACGGTCACCCTGGTACCGATCTCGGCGAACTCCTGGTTTAGCCACTTGGCGTCGTCGAAGAAAAGGCGGACGCAGCCGTGGCTGGCGTGGCGGCCGGGAACCGTGTGATAGTGATGGAGCCCGTAGCCCGGATGGAAGCGCATGAAATAGGGGACGGGCGCGCCGCCGGCGGGCTTGTCCTTGGTGGCCCTCGGGTAGAGCCTCGACTTGGCCCCTCGGCCGTATTTCCTGCTGATCTCGAACTCGCCCACCACGGTGAGGTTGTCCTTGATTACGTAGGCGCCCCAGTTGCGGCCCCCGGACACCGGACCCCAGCGCAGCAGGGTCCCGTCCTCCGCGTAGGCGGCAAAGGCCAATTGGGCAAGGTCTATGATGATAAGCTTCTCCCCCACCGGGGCGCCGTCGGGGCCGCAGGTCCAATCGCCCTTGGGCTTGCATTGACTCTCGCATATCCGCTTATAGCTCGCGTCCCCATCCTCACAGTTCTCGCAAACCAGCCTGCAAACCGGCTCTCCCACCGGCTCGCACTCGAAGGGGAGCTTGGAGGGGAAAGGCGCGAAGTCCATGTAGGTCTTGCCCTCCATGTGGTTGGGAACGGCGATGACCATGCCCTTCTTAAGCCGCACGTTCATGCGGTTGACCTTCATCACTATCACCCGCTCGCGCTCGTCCGGCCAAAGGCCCTCCCAGCTCTCGCGACCCGAGCGCCGGGCTGACTCCGCGCCGGCCTCCCTCGCGGCGTCGGGCGAACCGATGGTAATGCAATGAAAATCCGGGTCGCCGCAATACCTCTCCCCATAAAGCGGGGGCTTGGGAATCGCGGCCAAAACGGGAAGGGAAAAAGCAGCGATCAAAAAACCGGCGGCTAATCCAATTAAGCGTCTCTCCTTCAGCGACTCTCTCATAAGCGACTCCTCTCGCGCGTGGAACGTAATAATAAACTACGGCATATCGGCTGCTTAAAGAATAATATCAGATTCAAGGTGAGTCAATTGCGCGTAAATGGATTGTCAAAGCCCCAACTAAGGCCGATACGGGCCGGGAGGCCGAAGAATCGAATCGGCTAAATGACGCGTCTATTTGGCAGTCGCCTTGTCCCGCTCCGAGAGCATTTCCTCGAGCGTCTTGTCCTTTCTTGACCACAGGCCGTTGATCCAGTTCTGGAAGCTCTCGCGGTAAGCGGGGTCGCCGTCGTAGTCGCCGATGAGGTCGTCGGTCACGGGGATGCTGGATATCCTCATTGTCACGCGGTCCACCCCTCCGCCGAGGAAGTCCCAAAACTCCTTGGGCCCCTCGGGGTAGGCGATAGTCACGTCGAGGATGGCGGTAAGTCTTTCGCCCATGGCGGCCAGGACCAGGGCCACGCCGCCGGACTTGGGCTTTAAAAGCCGCTGGAAGGGCGAGCCCTGCTTCTCGCGTTTTTCCGGGGAGAAGCGGGTACCCTCGACGAAGTTCATGATGGATACGGGCGTGTTCCTGAAGCGCTCGCACGATTTCCTGGTGGTCTCCACGTCCTTTCCCTTGAGGTGGGGGTTCTTCTCGAGGAAGGACTTGGAGTAGCGCTCCATGACCGGATAATCCAGGGCGTACCACACGAAGTTGAGCACGGGGAACCACATGAGCTGTTTTTTCAGGAAGAAGCGGAAGTAGGGTATGCGGTGGTTGAGAGCGTACTGGAGGGCGAGGATATCGGCCCAGGACTGGTGGTTCGAGAGAACCAGGTACCAGGAGTCCATGTTCAGGTCGGCGTCCACCCGTATGTCCCACTCCACCTTGCAGATGAGGTTGATGATCCTTCCGTTGTTGTCGGCCCATAGGGTGCAGATGGCGTTGAGCCACTTGTTGCAGAACTCTCGGACCGCCGCTAAGGGAACGAGTATCTTGACGAGGGCGAAGGGCGTAAGGGGGACCATTAGCGCGAAGGTGTTGATCACCATAAATGAAAAGGCCGTCGCCGCGCGCCGTTTGGCGGGCTTTGTTTTGCTCATAATTTCGCTCCTCCGATTCCGTTTGGACTCAGTATAAAATCAAAGGAGGAAAGACGCCAGTCGCCGGCTTCCATGGCGGGAAAGCGGAAGGAAAGGAAACGCCGGCCGGTCCGGCCCGCTTTTAAAAGGGCGCCTTGATGACGATGGTCTGTTCCCGGTCCTGTCCGACCGATACCATGGAGACGGGCGCTCCGGCGACCTCCTCCATTCTCTTGACGTATTTTACCGCGTTCCCCGGCAGGTCCGCCATGGACCTGGCGCCGGTTATGTCCTCGGTCCAGCCGGGCAACTCCTCGTAGACGGGCCTGGCGGCCTCGAGCTCGATCAGGTCGGGTGGAAAGTCCTCGAGCCGTTTGCCCTCGATCTCGTAGGCGACGCATATCTTGATGGGGTCGATACCGGTGAGCACGTCGAGCTTGGTGACGGCCAGGTCGGTGAGCCCGTTCAGCCTGGCCGTATAAGACGCGGCCAGGCCGTCCCACCATCCGCACCTTCTTGGCCTGCCGGTGGTGGCCCCGTACTCGGCGCCCACCTTCTGGAGCCTTTGGCCCACCTCGTCCTCGAGCTCGGTGGGAAAGGGCCCGCCGCCGACCCTGGTGGTGTAGGCCTTGGTGATGCCCACCACGCGGTCGATGAGGCAAGGCCCGACGCCGGTCCCCGTGCAGGCCGCTCCGGCAGTGGTGTTCGAGCTGGTCACGAAAGGATAGGTGCCGTGGTCAATGTCCAGGAGGGCCCCCTGGGCGCCCTCGAAGAGGACCTTCTTGCCGGACCGCGCCGCGTCGCTTATGTACTTGCCCGCGTTCCCTACGTAGGGCATAAGGCGCGCCGCGTAGCCCATGAACTCCTCGACTAGAGCGTCCAGGTCCTGGGCCTCCTCGCCGTATACCTTGGTAAGGAGGAGGTTCTTCTCCTCGAGCACGCTCTGGAGGCGGGCCCGGAGTCTTTTCTCGTCGCGGAGGTGGTGCATCCTGATACCGGACCGGGCGATCTTGTCGGAGTAGGTCGGGCCGATGCCGCGCCCGGTCGTGCCGATGGCGGCTTTGCCTTTTTTCTTTTCCCCGGCGTGGTCCTGGGTTTTATGGTAGGGCATGATAAGGGAGGCCCGGTCGGAAATAATGAGCCTCGAGTCGTCGTCCATCATTCCCTTGGCCTTGAGCTTGTCGATCTCCTCGATGAGCACGACGGGGTCAACCACCACTCCGTTTCCGATGACGCAGACGGCGCCGGGGTTAAGGGCGCCGGAGGGCACGAGGTGGAAGATGGTTTGTTCGCCGTTGACCACCAGGGTGTGGCCGGCGTTGTTGCCGCCCTGGAAGCGGACGACCACGTCGGCCTCGGCGCTCCAGTAATCGACCAGCTTTCCCTTGCCCTCGTCGCCCCACTGAGCGCCCAGCATTACCACTATAGACATACCCGTCCCTCCAGTTCTCGTTTTGTCCGTTCTCCTCCCGTCCCTCGCGGAAGGGGCCGGGGGATGATTCCTCTAATCCGTTAATCCAGGTGGACCTGCCTCACGGAAATGATATGAGGCAGGGAACAAAGTTCCTCGATGACCGCCTCCTCGACGGGGGAGTCGACGTTGACCATGCAAAGGGCCTTGCCGTCCCGCCGTCCAAGCTGGAACCGGCCGATGTTGATGCCGCGGGCGCCGAGGGCGTTGCCCAGGTTTCCGATGACGCCCGGCTTGTCGTGGTTCCTGATCACCAGGATGGGTCCCTCCGGGATGGCGTCCATGTGGACCCTCCCCATCCGGACTATGCGGGGATACTTCTTGCCGAAGATGGTCCCTAAAATCTCGTCCGTCTCCTCCATGTCCTGGGCCCCCTCGAGCTTGACCCGGATCAGAGTGGTGTAGTCCTTGGTGTCGTGACTGGTGGTCGCGTGCACCTTGATGCCCTTGTCCTTGGCGATGGCCGGCGCCGAGACGAAGTTGACCGGCTCGTCCGTGAAGGCCCCCAGCATGCCCTTCATCACCGCGTTGGTCAGGGGCCTCGAGTCCATATCCGCCACCTTGCCGCTGTAGGTGATGGTCACGTCGTGGAGCTTCCTCGAGAGCTGGCCCAGAAGCGAGCCCATCCTGACGGCAAGGTCTATATAAGGACGGAGCTGCTCCATCTCCTCCCTCGAGACGGAGGGGAAATTCACCGCGTTCGAGATCACGCCGTTAATAAGATAGTCCGATATCTGGCGGGCTATCATCTCGGCCACCTTCTCCTGGGCCTCCTCGGTGCTGGCGCCCAGGTGGGGAGTCATGATCACGCTTGGATGCTGGAGGATTTTAAGCGACGGGTCGGGCGGCTCCTGGGGGAAAACGTCGAGGGCCGCGCCTGCCAGATGGCCGCTCTCGAGCGCGTCGTACAAGTCGTCAAGCACGACCACCTCGCCGCGGGAGCAGTTGATGAGTCTTGCGCCCTCCTTCATTCTGGCCAGGAAGTCCTTGTTGACCATGTCCTTGGTTTCCTTGACGCGGGGAACGTGGAGGGTGACGAAGTCCGATCGCGAGAGTAGCTCGTCCACCTCGACCATCTCGACGCCGAGGGACTCGGCCGCCTCCTCCTTCACGAAGGGGTCGTGGGCGATGACCTTCATCCGAAGACCCTGGGCCCGGGAGGCCACCACACGGCCGATGTTGCCCAGGCCGAAAACCCCGAGGGTCTTGCCCGTGACCTCGACCCCCATGAACTTCTTCTTCTCCCACTTGCCTTCCCGGAGGGATGCCGTGGCCTGGGGAACGTGGCGCGCCAGGGAAAGCATAAGGGCGATGGCGTGCTCGCCCGTGGTGGTGGTGTTGCCGCCGGGGGCGTTCATTACCACCACGCCCCGGGCCGTGGCCGCCGCCGCGTCGATGTTGTCCACCCCGATGCCGGCCCGGCCGATGACCTTGAGGTTTTTGCCCGCGGCCAGGACCTCGTCCGTTATCCTGGTCCCGCTGCGCACGGCTACTCCATCGTATTCCCCGATTATCTTGACCAGCTCGGAGGGGTCGTTGGTCTTCTTGTCAAAGTCCACCGTGACCTCGATCTGGCCGGTTTGCTCCATGATCTCCTTGGCCAGAAGGGCCATCCCGTCCCTTATCATTACCTTAAACATATAATCCTCTCCGGTCAGTCGCCCAGGGCCTTCATAAGGGCCGCGCATCCGACTCCCGACTCGAACTTTTGTCCCACCCGGGCCAGGGTCTTCTCGAGCGCTCCCACCGTGACTAATAGGTCCCATTGGCTTACGTGGCCCATGTGGGAAATCCGGAAAATCTTGCCCTTGGCCTGGGCCTGGCCGCCCGCTATGGTCACGCCGTAGTCCTCCCGCATGATCTTCACTATCTTCTGGGCGTCTATCCCCTCGGGGGCCAGCACCGCCGTCAACGCGTTGGAGGGAGCAGACGGCGCGTAGAGCTTAAGCCCGAGGGCCTCCATGGCGCTTCTGGTGGCCGCGGCCATGCGAGCGCTTTCGGCGTAAATGTTCTTAAAGCCAATTTCACGCATTCTGCCCAGGACCTCCCTGAGCCCGATAACCAGGGTAATGGGCGAGGTAAAGGCGCTCGAGTTCTCGGAGATTTTCTTGTACTCCTTTCTGAAGTCGAAGTAGAACTTGGGAAGGTCCGACTCGTCCATGGCCTTCATGGCCTTCTCCGAGATGGCGGCCAGCGCGATCCCCGGCGGCAGCATGAGCGCCTTCTGGCTGCCCGTGAGAAGTATGTCTATGCCCCACTCGTCAAAGGGAATATCGTATACTCCCAGGGCGGTGATGGCGTCCACGATGAGCAGGGTGTCCGTGCCCTTGGTGAGCTTGGCCAACTCCTCGATGGGATGGACCACGCCGGTGCTGGTCTCGGTGTACTGGACGAGCACGGCCCGGGCCGGCTTCTCGTCCATGGCCTTTTTCACGGCCGCCGCCTCAACGGCCTGGCCCCAGGTTACGTCGACCGGGACGGCCTCGACCCCGTAGGCCGCCGCTATCTCGCCCCACCTCTCCCCGAACTTGCCGCCGTTAACGTAAATCACGCGGTCGCTCTTGCGGCACACGTTAACCACCGAGCCCTCCATGGCCCCGGTGCCGGAACTGGCGATGATGATGGTTTCCCTTTTGGTGTTGAAAAGCTCTTTAAGACCCTCCCGCACCTCCGCCAGTATCCCCATGTACTCGGGATGGCGGTGGTGAATGATGGGCATGGCCATGGCCATCAAGGTGCTCTCCGCCACGGGCGTAGGGCCCGGGGTCATCAGGTATTTCTTCTTCATGACGCGCTCCTTTTTCGGTCAAAGGCTAACTACGCCTTTTTCGTCTTTTTCTTTCTCGCCGTTTTTTTCACGGCCTTTCCCTTGCCGACGACTTTTGTCGAGCCGGAAAGGCGGGCGGCCCGGGTCTTGAGCCGAAGCCCCTGCAGCCGGATAAAGCCGGTGGCGTCGGCCTGGTTGTACCCTCCCTCCTGGTCGAAGCTGACCAGGGCCTCGTCGTAGAGGCTGTAGGGCGACCTTCTGCCCGTGACCATACAGTTACCCTTGTACAGCTTGAGGCGGGCCGTGCCCGTCACCCGCTCCTGGGTCTTGTCCACCAGGGCCTGAAGGGCCTCCATCTCCGGAGAGTACCAGAAGCCGTTGTACACCAGCCTGGCGTACTGGGGCATGAGCGAGTCCTTTAAGAACATGGCCTCACGGTCAAGCGCGACCGACTCGACCGCCCGGTGGGCCGCGAGAAGGGCCGTCACTCCCGGCGTCTCGTACACGCCCCGGCTCTTCATGCCCACGAACCGGTTCTCGACCATGTCCACCCGACCGACCCCGTGCTTTCCGGCGATCTTGTTCAGGGCGCCGAGCAGCCGGGCCGGGCTCATCTTCTTGCCGTCCACCGCCGTCGGGTTGCCCGACTCGAAGTCGATGAGTATGGTCTGGGCCTTGTTCGGCGCCTTCTCCGGCGAGACGGTCATCTCGAACATGTCCTCCTTGTAGGCGTTCCACGGGTCCTCGAGCACGCCGCCCTCGTAGCTCACGTGCATGAGGTTCGCGTCCGAGCTGTAGGGCTTGGCCGCGGTCACGGGCACGGGAATGCCCCTCGACTTGGCGTATTTAACCATCTGAGGCCGCGAGGTAAAGGTCCATCTCGAGTCACGCCAGGGCGCGATCACTTTTATCCAGGGCGTAAGGGCCGCCGCCGTCAGCTCGAACCTAACCTGGTCGTTGCCCTTGCCCGTGGCCCCGTGCGAGATATAGCCCGCGCCCTCCTTCTGGGCCGCCTCGACCAGCTTCTTGGCGATGATGGGACGGGCCAAAGAAGTGCCCATTAAATAGACGTCCTCGTACCGGGCGTTGGCCCGGAGCGCCGGGAAAACGAAGTCCCTTACGAACTCCTCCCTGGCGTCCACCACCAGGGACTTGATCGCCCCGGTCTTCCGCGCCTTGGCCTTGACCTTGGCCATGTCGTCGCCCTGACCCAGGTCCACGCACAAGGCTATCACCTCGAGCCCGTACTCCTCGATCAGCCAGCGAAGTATCACGGAAGTGTCAAGCCCTCCCGAGTAAGCCAGCACTACTTTCTCTTTCTTAGACATGACGTTCCCTCCATCCAAATCGTTTATTTTATGACAGGCGCCCCCACTAAGCAAGCCTCGATCGAGGCTTTAAAAGGAAAGGTTTTTGCGTTTTCAGTAATAGGGGCTAATGACGCGGCGGGATACCCCGCGCCCGTTACGCCTCCACTCTTAGGGTCCCCCATGCATTTTGAGCGGGATGGCCCGGACAGCTACGATCCGGGCGCCGAAGGCGCGGGAAAGGGGGCCGGTGGCCCGGATAGCTTTTGCTATCTGGGCGCCGAAGGCGCGGGAAAGGGGGCTATGGTCCGCCGGGCGCTTACATAAGAATCCAACGGCTTTCGCCGCGCGGATAGGCGAGCTATCCGCGCCACCCACGGTTTCAGGCTTTCAGGGTCCCCCTCAGCCGTAGGGTCCCCCACGCATATTGCGTGGGCGGCGAAGCCGCGGGCTGAACGCTTACCCTTCCAAAGGACTTACTCTTTCCCCCCCCTTGCCCCGTCAATACCCTTCTATCGTCACCGCCGGCGCTTTATCGATTTGTGGGCAATACCTACCCTTGCCCGACTGGTCGCCGCAGGACGGGATAGTCGCGTTTAGGTAGATTGTGCCGGGGGAATCGACCCGGACGACGATGGACGAGAGGCCGCCCGAGTCCATGGCCCCGGACACGTCGTAACGCCCCGTCCCGCTCGGGCCCTCGCCGCCGAGGAGGGTGGCCGCGCCGGTCGAGCTCGGGTCGATCTCGAAGACCACCCCGAAGGAGGACGAGTAACCGATGGCCGAGGAGTTGATAACGCTCACGGTCACCCGCGTGGTCGCGCCCTCGGCCACGCTCCGAGAAGTGGCGCCGTCCACCACCAGGTCGGTGGGGATGGTGGGGTTCGAGGCCGTGTCGTTTCCGCTGATTATGGCCTGTATCACGGAGAGGTCCAGGGGCGAGACTCCCGCCGGGTCGCCCATCATGCGCTGGCTGTCGCCGTTGGGCGGAAGCACTCCCAAGTAGGACACGTCATTGCCGATGATCCTGTTCTTCAGGGCCGTCATGTCCAGCGGAGACACCAGCCCGTCGGCCGACACGGTATTCCCCGCGTCGCCCCAGCTAAAACACGACGCCCCGCCGGTCAGGTCCACCTCCCAGATATCCGTCCCATTATAGTACTCGTGCGCGTTCTCGATCCCGTCCCCATCAAAGTCCGCTCCCAACCCGTCGCCCGCCGACAGCGGGTCCAGCCCCGTATCCCCATGCCCCACCGAGTTGTCAGCCTCGAACCCGTCCGGCAAACCGTCCCCGTCCGAGTCCCAATTGCATGGGTCGGTAGTAACCACGTACTCATCGTAATTGTCCAGCCCGTCCCCGTCCCCGTCCACCGCGTCGTCCACCGTGTCGGCCATCACGCATGAGAAGGTTAATTCCCACGCGTCAGGCATTCCGTCGCCGTCGCCGTCCCCGCTATCGCCCATGTAGCCGACATAGATGATCTGAAGGCCTGAACCATCGTCCGCCACGTAAGCGTAGCCGTCCTGGTAATAAACGCCCCAAGAGTTACCGGGCGTGTCATAGGAACCTACCCATAACGGGTTGGCTGGGTTGTGGACATTTATAATCTGGAGGCCCGCCGTGCCGTCCGCCACGAAGGCCAAGTCGTCCAGGACGTGAACATCGTTTGAAGATCCCTCCGTGTCGTAGGAACCGACAAGGATAGGGACAGCCGGGTTTGAGACGTCGATGATCTGAAGCCCCGAGTCCTGGTCCGCCACGTAGGCGTAATTGCCCAGGACGTAAAGGCCGCGTGAAAAATCCGGGGTGTCGTACGCGCCGGCCAGGGACGGGCTGGCCGGGTTTCCCAAGTCGATGATCTGAAGCCCCGCTTCCCCGTCGGCCACATAGGCGTAGTTGCCGACGACGTTGACGTCGCAGGCTACCCCCAGCGTGTCGTACGTCCCCACGAGACTCGGGGCCGCCGCGTTTGTCACGTCGATGACGTGAAGACCGCTGGTATGGTCCGCCACGTAGGCGTAATTTCCCGCGAAGGAAACTCCAATGGCCCTATCAGTGTCGTATGTCCCGGTTAACGAGGGACTGGAAGGGGACGTGACGTCAATTATCCGAAGGCCTGAAATTCCGCTTGCGACGTAGGCGTACTGGCCGGATAAAAAGACGTCAACGGCTCGAGTCGATTCGTATTGGCCCGCCAGGGTCGGGCTTGAAGGATTTGAGACATTAAAAATTTGCAGGCCGTCTCCATCATCTGCAACGTATGCGTAGTCGCCGGAGACAAAGACGCGCCAAGAGTAATCCACCGTGTCGTATGAGCCCACCAGTTCCGGCTCGATAAACGCAAACTCGAAATCGTCTCCTGGCGAGGAGCACTCGGGGTCGTCGGGGTAGTCGGTATGGCCGTCGCTATCGTCGTCAAGTCCGTTGTCGCACGCGGTCGTTCCTAATTCGTCGTCGTCCGACAGGTCGTCACAGCCCGGATCGAGAATGTCTATAAAGGTGTCTCCGTCGTTATCCACGCCGTCGCTGCAGGCGGTGCTCGAGCAGGGGTCGCCGTTATTATGGTATTCCTCGAGGTTGGAAAAGGCGTCGCCGTCGGGATTGGCCGCGTCGTCCACCGTGTTCGGCATCATGCAGGAATAGGTATTCTCCCACGCGTCGATCATGCCGTCGCCGTCGGAGTCGGCCTCGTCGAAAAGGATGACTTGAAGCCCGGCCCCCCCGTCCGCCACGAAGGAATAGCCTTGGTTAACGAAAACTCCATAGGCGTTTCCCGGCGTGTCATAGGAGCCGGCCAGGACCGGGGCTACCGGATTGACCGCGTTGACAATCAGGAGGCCGGAGGCGTCGTCCGCCACGTGGACCAGGTTTCCCGAGACGAAAACGTCGTAAGCCGAGCCGGGGGTGTCGAAGGTCGCCGCCAGGGTCGGGCTGGCGGGATCGGTCACGTCGATTACCTGGAGGCCCGAGTCGCGGTCGGCCACGTAGGCGTAGGGGCCCGAGACCTGGACGGCGCGGGCGTAACCCGAGGTGTTATACGCTCCCGCCAGAGTGGGGGCATAGGGATTGGCCACGTTTATAATCTGGAGTCCGTTCTCGCCGTCGGCCACGTAGGCGTAGTCGCCCGAGACGAAAACTCCGTCGGCCACGCCCGGTGTGTTATACGCGCCGATGAGGACCGGGCTTGCCGGACTGGACGCGTCGAATATCTTTAGGCCCGAGGTATGATCGGCCACGTAGGCGTAGCCGCCCGCGACGTGGACCCCGATGGCCTTGTAGGTGTCGTAGGACCCGGCCAATATGGGCGCCTCGGGGATCGAGATATCGATGATCCGCAGGCCGTATGAGTCGTCGGCCACGTAGGCGTAATCGCCCGAGACGCTGACCTCGATGGCCCGGCTGGTCAGGTAAGACCCCGCCAGATACGGGGCGGCGGGGTTGGACAGGTCGACAATCTGGAGGCCGGAGTAATTATCCGCCACGTAGGCGTATCCGCCCGAGACGAAAACGTCCCAGGCCAGGTCCGGCGTGTCGTAGGCGCCCGTCAGCTCGAGGGCGAGTTGGTACTGCTCGCCCGAGTCGCCGGGGCCGGCGCAGTTGGGATCGTCGGGATAGTCGATCAGGCCGTCAAAGTCGTCGTCTATGCCGTTGTCGCAGATGACGTTGCATAGTTCACTTTCGTCGGCATAGCCGGCGCACCCCGGATCCAGGAGGTCGGCATAGGTATCCCCGTCGTTGTCCAAGCCGTCGCTGCAAGCCGTTGTGGAGCAAGGGTCCAGGTCATTTAGATACTCCTCGAGGTTGGTCAAGGCGTCGCCGTCGGGATTGGCCGCGTCATCCACCGTGTCGGCCATCATGCATGAATGCGAATTCTCCCAGATATCGGGCATGCCGTCCAGATCATAATCATCGTCAACGGGATCGAATGGATCGCGACCGTTTACTATCTCGCTCCCCTCGCTCTCTCCCCCGCCGTCGGTGTCCGGGTCGCAAGGATCGAGCCCGATCGTGTACTCGTCCAGGCAGCTAAGACCGTCAAGGTCGTAATCGGCCGCGTCGTCCACCGTGTCGGCCATAACGCAATCATAAGAATTCTCCCAGATATCGGGCATGCCGTCCAGATCGAAATCATCGTCAACGGGATCGAATGGATCGCGACCGTTTGCGATCTCGCTCCCGTCGTTCTCCCCCCCGCCGTCCGTGTCCGGGTCGCAAGGATCGAGGCCGATCGTGTATTCGTCCAGGCAGCCAAGACCGTCAAGGTCGTAATCGGCCCCGGCGTCCACCGTGTCGGCCATAACGCAATCATAAGAATTCTCCCAGATATCGGGCATGCCGTCCGAATCATTATCATCGTCAACCGGGTCGAATGGATCGCGACCGTTTGCGATCTCGCTCCCGTCATCCTCTCCCCCGCCGTCGGTGTCCGGGTCGCAAGGATCGAGGCCGATCGTGTACTCGTCCAGGCAGCTAAGACCGTCAAGGTCGTAATCGGCCCCGGCGTCCACCGTGTCGGCCATAACGCAATTATAAGAATTCTCCCAGATATCGGGCATGCCGTCCAGATCGAAATCATCGTCAACGGGATCGAATGGATCGCGACCGTTTGCGATCTCGTTCCCGTCGTTCTCTCCCCCGCCGTCCGTGTCCGGGTCGCAAGGATCGAGCCCGATCATGTACTCGTCGAGGCAACTAAGACCGTCGAGATCGTAATCGGCCCCGGCGTCCACCGTGTCGGCCATCATACATGTATAGGAGTTCTCCCATATGTCTATCATTCCATCTTCATCGCCGTCAGCGTCGTCAATTTGAATTATTTGAAGACCTAAGCTACCGTCGGCCACGTATGCGTATCGGTTATCATAGTAAACTCCTAAAGCGTTTCCCCCAGTATCGTATGAACCTTTTAAAATGGGGCTGGTCGGATTGGAGACGTCAATGATTTGAAGACCCGAGGAGTCATCCGCTACCAAGGCGTAAATTGAAAAAACGTGGACGTCGTAGGATAGGCCGGGAGTGTCGTAGAATCCGACGAGGGTGGGGCTCGAGGGCGTCGAGACGTCGATGATCTGGAGGCCGGAGCCTCGGTCGGCCACGTAGGCGTAATTTCCCGAGACGAAAATGCCGCGAGAATAATCAGGAGTGTCATACGTACCTATCAGGGTCGGGGACGCGGGATTGGACACGTTTATTATTTGGAGGCCAGACTCCCCGTCGGCCAAGTAGGCGTAGTTGCCAATTACATAGACCGCGCAGGCGATGCCGGTTGTATCATATGTCCCCACAAGACTCGGGCTGGTGGGATTCTCGACGTTAATTATTTGAAGACCTGAGGCGTGGTCCGTGATATATGCGTAATCACCCGAGACGTAAAGGCCGATGGCGTAATATGTATCATACCTGCCGGTCAATGATGGAGAGGATGGATTTGAGATATCTATTATCCGGAGGCCGGAACTACTGTCCGCCACGTAAGCGTAATTACCCGAGACGTGGACATCCAAGGCGCTATATGTATCGTAGGTGGAGACCAGGGAAGGGTTCACTGGATTTGAAATATTTAAAATATGGAGACCGAGGCTTGCGCCCGCCACGTAGGCGTAGCCGCCGGAAACGACCACGTCCCAGGCCCAGGCCGTTCCCGGCGTGTCGTACGATCCCACCAGGGCGGGATTCAGTAAAAGCTCACTCGAGTCCGAGGGGGAGGAACATCCAGGATCATCAGGATAATCGGCCAAGCCGTCGCCGTCGTCGTCAAGGCCGTTGTCGCAGACGTCGAGCCCTCTTTCGTCGGCGTCGGAATAGCCGTCGCAACCGGGATCGTCGAGATCGATTAACCCATCGCCGTCGCTATCCAAACCGTCACTGCACGCGGTGGTCGAGCAGGGGTCCAGGCCGTAAACGTATTCATTGATGTTGGTCAAGGCGTCGCCGTCGGGATTGCCCTGGTCGTCCACCGTGTCGGCCATGACGCAGGAATAGGTATTTTCCCAGCCCGCCGGCATTCCGTCTCCATCTTGATCGTCATCATAGGGGTCCAATGGGTCCCGTTCCGCGAGGGTCTCGCTTCCGTCGTTTTCTCCACCGTCGTCCGTGTCTGGGTCGCAAGGATCAAGGCCCGCGTAATATTCCTCGAGGTTATCCAGTCCGTCGGCGTCGTAATCCGCCTCGTGGTCCGCGACGTCGGCCATCATGCAGGCATAGGTATTTTCCCATCCCGCCGGTATTCCGTCTCCATCTTGATCGTCATCATAGGGGTCCAATGGGTTCCGTTCCGCGGAGGTCTCGCTGCCGTCGTTTTCTCCTCCGCCGTCGGTGTCGGGGTCGCAGGGATCAAGGCCCGCGAAATATTCCTCGAGGTTATCCAGTCCGTCGGCGTCGTAATCCGCCGCGTCGTCCACCGTGCTCGCCATCATGCAGGAATAGGTATTCTCCCACGCGTCGATCATCCCGTCTCCATCTTGATCGTCATCATAGGGGTCCAATGGGTCCCGTTCCGCGAGGATCTCGCTTCCGTCGTTCTCTCCCCCGCCGTCGGTGTCGGGGTCGCAGGGATCAAGGCCCGCGAAATATTCCTCGAGGTTATCCAGTCCGTCGGCGTCGTAATCCGCCGCGTCGTCCACCGTGCTCGCCATCATGCAGGAATAGGTATTCTCCCACGCGTCGATCATCCCGTCTCCATCTTGATCGTCATCATAGGGGTCCAATGGGTCCCGTTCCGCGAGGGTCTCGCTTCCGTCGTTCTCTCCCCCGCCGTCGGTGTCGGGGTCGCAGGGATCAAGGCCCGCGAAATATTCCTCGAGGTTATCCAGTCCGTCGGCGTCGTAATCGGCCGCGTCGTCCACCGTGCTCGCCATCATGCAGGAATAGGTATTCTCCCACGCGTCGATCATCCCGTCTCCATCGCTATCCGTTCCATCGAAAAGGATTACCTGAAGGCCGGAACCAGAGTCCGCCAAATAAGCGTAACCGTCAAGGTAATAGACACCCAAAGCGTATCCGGGCGTGTCGTATAAGCTAAACAACGTCGGGTTTGATGGGCTTGAAATCTGGATGATCTGAAGGCCCGAACCATAATCCGCCACGTAGGCGAAGTCACCGAAGACGTGGACGTCATAGGATGAGCCGGTCGTATCATAAAAGCCAACTAGAGCGGGACTGGCAGGGCTGGAGACGTCGATGATCTGGAGGCCGGAGCCTTGGTCGGCCACGTAGGCGTAATTACCCGAGACGAAAATGCCGCGAGAATAATCAGGAGTGTCATACGTACCTATCAGGGTCGGGGACGCGGGATTGGACACGTATAATATTTGGAGGCCAGACTCCCCGTCGGCCACGTAGGCGTAGTTGCCAATTACATGGACCGCGCAAGCTGTGCCGGTTGTGTTGTAGGTTCCCACAAGACTCGGGCTGGTGGGATTGGTAACGTTGAAAATTTTAAGGCCCGAGGTATGGTCAGCTATATATACGTAATCACCCGAGACGTAAAGGCCGATGGCTTTAGATGTACTATACGTGCCGGTTAATGAAGGAGAGCCTGGATTTGAGATATCTATTATCCGGAGGCCGGAAGTGCTGTCCGCCACGTAAGCGTAATTACCCGAGACGTAGACGTCCAAGGCGCGATATGTATCGTAGGTTGCCACCAAGGCAGGATTCGCCGGATTTGAAATGTCTATGACGTGGAGACCGGCGCCGTCGTCCGCCACGTAGGCGTAGTCGCCCGCGACGAACACGTCCCAAGCCTCGTCCGGCGTGTCGTACGATCCCACCAGGGCGGGGTTACCTTGCGCCCTGGCCGGAGCGGCGATCGAAAGAACGGCGGCCATAACCGCGACGAACAAAACGGTCGGTCTGACTTGGCTTTTCATGGCTTCCTCCCCGGTTACCATTTAAATCTAGCGCGTCGTCTTGGAGAGTGGCGGTTGGGGGCGCGGGGCCCTGATCCAAACCGCCTATTATGTTATGCGTGCCCGCTTGTCAATCGTGCTCCGGATGGCCGGCCGAACTCGCTTCGTCCTTTTTGTTGGCTACTCCTTTTCGGTCGGGAGAAAAGTGCCCTTTTCCATACTGATATTAGACGAGAGGGCCCATGAAAGTCAAGAAAAAAAAGGCTTTTCTGGACGCGCCCAGACGACAAAGCCCCGGCGGGACCGGGGCTTTGGCTAAGACGTCCTGGCCTTAAACTGGTCTCTAAATATCCACTCTCCAGTCGGTCCCTCCCGGCTTGTCCTCGAGGACCACGCCCATGGCGAGGAGCTCGTCGCGGATGGCGTCGGAGCGGGCGAAGTCTTTTTCCTCCCTGGCCTTGGCGCGCTCGCGGATTTTATCCTCGACCATGTTGGGGTCGATCTTTTTAAGGGCGGCCCGCAGGTCGCGGAGGCGGGTGAGGAACTTCCCGGGCTCGGCCTGGAAGAGGCCGAGGACCAGGCCGAGGCGTCGAAGCTCGGCGGCGGCTTTTTTGGCCAGGGCCACGGCGGGTTTTTTCCTGGCCAGCTTCTTGGTGGCCAGTAGCTGATTGAAAAGATGGAGGAAATCGAAGAAGGAGGCCATGGCCTTGGCGGTGTTGAAGTCGTCGTCCATGGCCTCGCGGAACTTTGTCTCGAGGCCCTCGAGTTCCTTGGCCAGGGGGAGGTCGGTCGCGGGGGCCTCGTCGGTTTCAGGGAGGGCGTCGGCCTGGGCCAGGGTCTGGTAGAACCTCTCGAGGTTCCGCTCGGCGGTCCGGACTCCCTGGTCGGTGAAATCGAGGGGGGAGTGGTAGTGGACGCCGTAGAGGAAGAACTTGACGGCCTCGGGGTCGTAGGTCTTGTAAAGCTCCTTGAGGGGGATGAAATTCCCCAGGGACTTGGATATCTTGACGCCGTCCTTGGTGACGTGGCCGTTGTGGACCCAGTACCGGGCCATGGGCTTGTCGTTGGCGGCCTCGGACTGGGCTATCTCGTTCTCGTGGTGGGGGAAGATAAGGTCGCGGCCGCCGCCGTGGACGTCAAAGGTCTCGCCCAGGTACTTGCTGCTCATGACCGAGCACTCGATGTGCCAGCCGGGCCGTCCGCTGCCCCACGGGCTGTCCCAGGATGGCTCGCCGGGCTTGGCGGCCTTCCACAGGGCGAAATCCAGGTCGCTTTTCTTGTGGGGGTCGTGGTCCACGCGGGCCACGTTTTCCATGTCCTCCCGGTCTCGGCCCGAGAGCTTTCCGTAGCCCGCGAATTTATCCACCGCGAAGTACACGCTGCCCGCCGCCTCGTAGGCGATCCCCTTATCGACCAGGGTCTTCACCATGGCGATAATGTCCGGGATGTGGTCGCTCACCTTGGGCTTGTGGGTGGGCTCGAGAAGGCCCAGCTTCTCGATGTCCTCCTCGTACTGGCGAGTGTATTTTTCCGCCACCTCTTTATAGTCCACGCCCTCCTCGTTGGCCCGGCTGATGATCTTGTCGTCCACGTCGGTATAGTTCCTGACGTAAGTCACGTTATAGCCGGTGAACTCGAAATAACGCCGGATAACGTCGAAGACCACCGCGGCCCGGGCGTGGCCTATGTGGCCGTCGTCGTAAACCGTGGGACCGCAGGCGTACATTTTAACGTCCTTGTCATCGGCGGGCTGGAAGGTCTCTTTCTTTTTTCCGAGAGTATTGTATAGCTCGATAGTCATATCACACCTCTAATATAGTTTTGGCCGGCGGATATCTTTCTTCCGCCGGGACGGGATCGAAATGTATTGGCTTATTCCTTGAAGACCAGGGCCGAGGCCATGCAGGCTATGCCTTCTCCCCGGCCGGTGAAGCCCATGCCCTCGGTGGTGGTGGCCTTGAGGCTGACCTTGTCCTCATCGACCCCGAGCGCCTGGGCCATAATACATCGCATCTTGCTTACGTGGGGAGAAATTTTAGGTTTCTCGAGTATCAAGGTGGCGTCGATATTTCCCACCTTGTAACCTTTTTCAAGCACCATGTCCTTGACGGCCCGGAGAAGCTCGATGCTGTCGGCGTCCTTGTATTTGGGGTCGCCCGGCGGGAAATGGAGGCCAATGTCGCCCAGGGCCGCCGCGCCGAGCAGGGCGTCGGCCGCGGCGTGGGCCAAAACGTCGGCGTCGGAGTGGCCCTCGAGTCCTTTTTCAAAGGGGATCTCGACCCCGCCGAGGATGAGCTTTCTTCCCTCGACCAGGCGGTGCGCGTCGATTCCCTGTCCGGTCCTGTATTCCTTCATCGTCTTAAAACCGCGAGGGCCTGATGGCGCCGACCTTGACCAGGGCCTCGGCCATCAGCCAGTCGGCCGGGGTGGTGAGCTTGAAGTTGAACTCGTCCGCCTCGACCATCTTGACGGGATGGCCTATCCTCTCGACCAGCACGGCGTCATCCGTGCCGACGAACCCCTCCTCGGCCGCCCTGGCATGGGCCTGGGCAATAAGGTCCCTTTTAAATACCTGGGGCGTCTGTACCCGCCAGAGGTTCTCCCGCTCCAGGGTCCGGCCCGGGCCGCCGTCCTCGATCCGTATGGTGTCGGCCGGCCTGATTCCCACGCTGACGGCCCCGCATATCCTTGCCTCCCGAATGGCCTCTCCAATGACCTCGGGCCGAATAAAGGGCCGGGCCGCGTCATGAATCGCGACCAACTCGGCGTCCTCCGGGACCTGGGCCAGACATTTTCTTACCGTGTCACGCCGCTCGTCTCCGCCCTCGGCCAGCCGGCATTCTCTTCCCTTCAGCCATATCCTCAATATTTCCGAGGCCTTGTCTTTATACTCGGGAGATACTCCAACCACCAGACCCCGTACATCCTTGCAGGCGAGGAGGGCCGAGGCGCTCCAGGCCAGGACGGGCCTGTCCACCAGCAGCCTGAACTGCTTGGGCCCGGGGCCGGGCATTCTCTTGCCCGCGCCCGCCGCCGGTATGATGACGTATACGCCGGAAGGCATATTTCCAAGATTACAATGATAGCCGGCCCATTGCAAGAAATGGCCGTTTTTTCGGGTTTTTATTGACATGAATGGCGCCGTCCGGCTACAATCTTGGAAGGTTTGAACGCTAAAGTCTCGAAGAGGTTGCCATGTACAAGGTTGTGTTAAAAGGTTTGATGGACAACTCGGCCCTGGGCCGCGAAATCTTTCTCGAGAAGTTCGCCAAGGCTTACAAGATAAACAAGGCCGAGGCTGAGGAATTCATCGACGGCCGGGGCGGGGTCATCTACGAGTATGACGACAAGTCCCAGGCCGAGAGGGGTCTGGCCTTTATCGAGAAGATCGGGGGCTTCGGGGAGATCATCGAGGAAACGGCGGAGACGGTCCCCTATAGCCCCGAGTCGTCCCCCGCTCCCCGGGTAGTGGAGGAACCGGCGGCCCCCGCCAAACCAGTACGGACCGACCTGGCGGCCCCCGAGCCGGTACCGGGTCAGGACACGGGTACTCGCCCCTGTCCCAAGTGCGGTTATCCGGTGGCGGCCGGGGAGGACGAGTGTCCGAGCTGCCAGATATTCATCAGCAAGTACGAGACCATGATGAAAAAAAAGGCGGCCCTGCAAGCTCAGTCGAGCCCATCCTTCCAGGCCCCCGCCGCGGGCGGCGCCGCGGCCGCCGGATGGGCGGGTTACCAGACCCCGGGCCAGTTGCCCAGTTGGGACCCGGTCTCGGGATCGGCCGCCGCTCCCACGGGGGCGCCCCTTCCAACGCCCGGCCAGTACCAGTATCCTCAGCCCCCTTACGCCGGCCAGTATCAGCAGGCCCCGGGTTTCGACTCCAGGCCGACCCTGCCCCAGGCCAAGAACGCCCTTATCATGGCCATAGTGAGTTTCTTCTGCTTCGGCATCATACTGGGACCTCTGAGCATCTACCTGGGCTACTCGGCCAACGAAACCTTGAAGATGCACCCGGAATACAAGGGAAGCGGATTGGCCATCGCCGCCATGCTGACGGGGACCGCGTCCCTTTTGATAAACCTCCTTAGCATGGGCCTTTATTGCGGTACCATCGGCGAGATGATGAGGACCATGCCCCAATGAGACGGGTGCGGTTCCAAGCCTCTCGGGGCGAATAAATTAATCGCTATCTTAAGCATGCCTCTACATTGCAAGAAGCGAAACAAGTCTGGAAGTCTCCGGAATTTGGAAAGCTCCGAAAAAAACATGAGTGACTATATGGTCCAATCGGAAAATTATCCGCCGGGGATGGCGATATCGGCGGCCGATCGAATGCCGAGCTTTTCACGCGTCGGGTTTAATACTATGATTTTTATCTCAGTCTTATGCCCGGTAAAATCGTTGAACGAAGGTCATGAGTGAACGAACTCGAGATTTGATAGCGCGCTGGTTCGACGCCGACAGGCGGCTGATCTTTCTGGCCTGGCTGATGACGTCGGCGGTTTTCTACATTCCATTTTTACTTGGCGATTTTCCCTTCCACGGCGTAAGGGGCGAGATGCTCATGCAGTGGTTGCCCTTCCGTTTCTTCATGCTCGAGTGCTATGGGGAGGGCGTCTTCCCGCTCTGGAACCCCTACGTTTTCGGCGGCATGCCCTTCTGGGGCTACAGCCACACCATGAGCGCGTATCCATTGATGATGACGTCGCTGCTTCCACCCACGCTTTGGGGAGTGACCTTCTTTTACCTGGCCCACGTCTTCATCGGCTGTTGGGGTTCTTATAGGCTACCGCGACTTCTGGGTTCCGATCGGCCGCTGTCATTCCTCGGAGTGTTTCTGCTCATCGGCTCAAGCCTCGTCATGATGCCGATAACCAGGGAATTCTATATATCCCTGGCCTTCATGGTCTGGCTGGCGCCGCTCATCTACCTCGCCATAATGGCGGCCGAGAAACGCTCGCGCGCGTGGTTCGCCGCCCTGACCCTGGCCCTTTCCATGCAACTGATGACCGGCGAGATCGAGGGCATCTTTTTCAATCTCGGCTTTACCATGGCCTTTCTGGTTATCGTCAGGCCGGGTTTCAAGGAAATATTCAAAGAATGGCGCTGGCTCATATTGGCCGCCGCTTTTGGCTGCGCGGTCTTGATCTCCGCGGCCATGTGGTTCCCGCTCGCCGAGTATATGCCCCACAACGTCCGCAACCATGGAGTGACCTTCGAGCTCTTCGAGGAAATGGATAAAAGCGTGCGCACGTCTCTCGAAAATTTGCCAAATCCATTATTGGCGGCCGTGGTTTTCTTTTTGCCCTCGTCGCCGCTTAGATGGTACATGGTATTCTTCATCGGCTACTACTTTTTCAAAACGCGCGACCGCTCGGCATGGGTCCTTTTGGGCGTAGTATTGATGACCATAACTTATTGCGCGCGGGTGATCGAGCCGATGGAACGTATTGTCTACCACGTGCCCATTTTAAACATGTTCCTCAAACGCGGACAGGGCGTGGACGGCTCGGTGTTCATGCTCCATCTGATGGCGCTTTGGGGAATGCGCGAATTCATCGCCTCGGGATTTTGCGGACGCGACCGAATGGCCTTCAGGATCATGGTCCTGATCGGCCTGGCCGGCTCGGCCGGAGCTTTCGTGATTCCCCTGATCGTTGCCCCGAACGTCCGCGGGGGCTTGCAGGGGACCTGGCCGGCGATAGGCTACGTCGCGCTTGTCGTGATGGCTTTTTATCCGGGACAAAGGGTTACGGGTGAAAAGTGGGCGCGGGTCGCGGTAACGACGTTGATTCTCGCGGTAAGTTACATGGGCCTGCTGTTTTCCATTGAACGACGCGACGCCGACTACATGCATTCCGAGCCATTCAAGGCCGCCGCCCTCAAGATGGACCGCTCGTCCCGATACCTGATCGCGTCAACGTTTAATATTGGCAATTACGAGGTCTTATACACCCAGCAGAGCATGATCGAGAGAAGGCCGGAGGTGTTCGGCTGGAACCGGGTGCCGCCGCGCGGGTACATGGAGTTGCTCCAGTTGATCGACCCGGCCATCGTCAAGTTCGAGGACGGCAAGCTCGCCGGATGGGACTTTGTGTTCTATCATCCCAACGGCTCGCTGCTGCGGTCGGATTCTCTCGCCCTGCCCGACCTGCTGGGAATAAAATACGCGTTCAACCGCAACGTGCCCATCCGTCACGCCTCGCCGACTTACCTGGGCTGGTTGCTTGGGCCAGGTCAGGCGAAAAAACGGGGTGCCTTCGAAAGGTGGCGCGACGTCTTCATTGGAAATGAAGCCCTCGTCTTTGAATTCCCCGCCGCCAATTCCCAGTCGCTCAAGTTCAAGGTCGCCTGGGACAAGGTCGAGCGCTCCGGCCGGGAAATCCCCTGCAAGCTGCGGATCGAGTCCGACGGCGCCAAGTTGCTGGAAAGGACTATTCCAATCGACGCGGCGGAAGGCGGCCCTGGAGAATCCGCTAGGATTGACCGCGCTCTTCCTCCCGCCACGAAAGATCATCGATCATTGTCCATCAAGTTGACGATTCCACCGGATATATCCATCGAGGGCTTGCGGCTCGCCGACGCCTATATCGAGGACCCCTTGGCTCCGCTCCAGTCAATCCATCAGGACCCTCTATTCGACCTCTACGAAAACGGGGAATCCTTTCCCCTCCAGTTCATGACTCACGCGGTCGAGTTCGCGGGCGACAAGGAGGAGGCGATGACCTGGCTCGGCAAGGCCTCCCGCGATCGCCTGCGAACCGCGGCGCTGCTAGTAAAAAGTCCCCTCACAATGACGCTCGCGCCCGATTCGGCGTATCCGGTCCCCTTGTCGGTCTATAAACAAGACCGCGTTATCGAGAAAAAGTCCTTGCCGGGCGTGAAGTCCTACTCGGCCGATGTAAAAGCGCCGGGCATCTTGATCGTCACCCAAAACCGACTGCCGGGATGGACGGCCCGGGTGGACGGACGGGAAAGCGCGATCATCCCCGCCGACTGGGCCTTTATGGGACTGCCCCTGGCCGAGGGTAAGCATGAAATCGAGTTGATATATAGGCCCGTCGGCTTCCGCGTCGGCCTCTGGACGACCCTCGCCGCTGCCCTCTCTTTTGCCTTGTTTTGCCTTTTCGCGAAATTGTCGTCGAATACTTAAGCTATGCGCCGCAGGGCGATATAAAGTTCCACGTGGAAGACAAGGGACCGGATATAACGAAGATGAAACGAACCGCGAGGCCCCCAAAGTCTCGCTTGGGCGGCAAAGCCGCGGGCTGAATACTTACGCTTGTCGGCCCGCCCGGTTTCGCGGGGTGACCCGGATAGCTTCGCTATCTGGGCGCCAAAGGCGCGGGAAAGAATCGGCGGTCCGCCGGAAGTGGGCCGCGAATACTCCGGGCGCGTGTATGAATATCCAACGGCTTTCGCGGTGGCCCGGATAGCTCCGCTATCTGGGCGCCGAAGGCGCGGGAAAGGGGGCTATGGTCCGCCGGGCGCTTACATAAGAATCCAACGGCTTTCGCCGCGCGGATAGGCGAGCTATCCGCGCCACCCACGGTTTCATGGTTTCAGGGTCCCCCTCAGCCGTAGGGTCCCCCACGCATATTGCGTGGGCGGCGAAGCCGCGGGCTGAACGCTTACCCTTCCAAAGGACTTACTCTTCCCCCCCCTTGCCCCGTCAATACCCTTCTATCGTCACCGCCGGCGCTTTCTCGATTTCCGGACAATACCTCCCCTTCCCCGACTGGTCGCCGCAGGGCGGGAGAGTCGCGTTGAGGTAGATCATGCCGGGGGCATCGACCCGGACGACGATGGACGAGAGGCCGCCCGAGGCCATGGCGCCGGAGACGTCGTAACGGCCCGTCCCGCTCGGGCCCTCGCCGCCGAGGAGGGTGGCCGAGCCGGTCGATAACGGGTCGATCTCGAAGACCACGCCGAAGGAGGACGAGTAGCCGATGGCCGAGGAGTTGAAAACGCTCACGGTCACCCGCGTGGTCGCGCCCTCCGCCACGCTACGCGAGGTGGCGCCGTCCACCACCAGGTCGGTGGGTATGGTGGGGTTCGCGGCCGTGTCGTTACCGCTTATCATGGCCTGTATCACGGAGAGGTCCAGGGGCGAGACTCCCGCCGGGTCGCCCATCATGCGCTGGCTGTCGCCGTTGGGGGGCAACACTCCCAAGTAGGACGCGTCGTTGCCGATGATCCGGTTCTTCAGCGCCGTCATGTCAAGAGGAGACACCAATCCGTCGGCCGACACGGTATTCCCCGCGTCGCCCCAGCTAAAACATGACGCCCCGCCCGTCACGTCCATCTCCCATATATCAGTCCCATTATAGTACTCGTGCGCGTTCTCGATCCCGTCCCCGTCAAAGTCCGCTCCCAACCCGTCGCCCGCCGACAGCGGGTCCAGCCCCGTATCCCCATGCCCCACCGAGTTGTCAGCCTCGAACCCGTCCGGCAAGCCGTCGCCGTCCGAGTCCCAATGACAAGGATCAGTGGTAACAATGTACTCATCGTAATTGTCCAGACCGTCCCCGTCGGGGTCGGCCCAGTCGTCCACCGTGTCGGCCAAGAGGCAGGAGAAAGTTAATTCCCACGCGTCGGGCATGCCGTCGCCGTCGGAGTCGGGCAAAACGTCATCGCCCGGGTTAAGAGGATCACGATTGTTGACCACCTCGCTCCCGTCGCTCTCGCCGCCCCCGTCGGTGTCGGGGTCGCACGGGTCGAGGTCAAAGAAATATTCCTCCAGGTTAGAAAGCCCCTCGGCGTCGGAGTCGCCCGATCCGTCGGGGACCCAAGGGTCAAGACAGCCGTGAAGCAGTTCCCAAAAATTCGCCACGCCGTCGCCGTCGCTATCGCTGCCGTTGACGTCGATGATCTGGAGGCCACCCAGGCCGTCGGCCACGAAGGCGTAATTTCCCGATACGTGCACGGCCCGGGCCGAGTCCGGCGTGTCGATCGCGGCCAAAAGTTTCGGGTCCTCGGGATTGGAGTTGTTAAGCACGAGCAGTCCGGAGTCGGCGTCGGCGATGAAAACGTAATTGCCCTGGATGAAGACGCCCAGCGCGAACCCCGGCGTGTCGTAACTCTTCACAAAAAATGGGCTCGCCGGGTTCGAGACGTTTACCGCGTAGAGGCCATAATCGTCGGCGGCCACGTAGGCGAGGTTTCCGACGACCTTCACGTCGTGGGAGTATCCTCCCGCGTTGTATACGCCGGCCAAAGCCGGGCTTGCCGGATTGGACGCGTCAATAATAAGAAGCCCCGAGGCTTCGTCGACCACGTAGGCGTGGTTTCCCATGACGACCCCCCCCTGGGCGTAGCCGGTAGTGTCGTACGTTCCGACGAGGACGGGATTCGCCGGGTTGGACGCGTCGATTATTTGAAGACCGGCCTCGTAATCCGCCACGAAGGCCAAATGGCCCGCCACGTGAACGTCCATGGCCCAGCCGGGCGTGTTGCAAGCCCCCACCAGGATCGGACTGGCCGGGTTGGACACGTCCAGCACCTGTAGGCCGAGGCCGCCGTCGGCCACGTAGGCGTAATGTCCGGAGACGTAGGCGGCCAGGGCGTAACCCGGCGTGTCATAGGAGCCGAGAAGCGTCGGGGCCTCGGGATCGGACGCGTCGATGATGAGAAGGCCTCCGCCGCCATTGGCCAAGTAGGCAAGGTTATTAACCACGTGAACGTCATGAGCGTATCCGAGGCCGGCGTAGGAACCGACGAGAGCGGGCTTAAGTTCCATCGCGTCGCCCGGTCCGAGACAGTCGGGGTCCGCCGGATAATCGATCAGTCTGTCAAGGTCGTCGTCAAGGCCGTTATCGCAAACGTCGTTTCCTTTCTCATCGCCGTCGCCGGGATTGTCGCAACCGGGATCAAGGGCGTCGATGGCGCCGTCCCCGTCGTCATCGACGCCGTTGTCGCAAATGGCCGAGCTCGTCTCTGTATCGTCGGTATAGCCGTCGCAGCCGGGATCGAGAAGGTCGATGAAGGAATCGGAGTCGTTGTCCACCCCGTCGCTGCAAGCGGTGGTCGAGCAGGGGTCCAAGTCGTTCAGGTACTCCTCGAGGTTATTGAGCGCGTCGCCGTCGGGATTGGCGTCCGCGTCAACGGTGTTGGCCATAACGCAAGAATAGGTGTCCTCCCAATAGTCGGGCATGCCGTCCAGGTCTCGGTCGTCGTCCGTCGGGTTTAAGGGGTCGCGTCCCCCGGCCACCTCGGCCCCGTCGCTTTCTCCTCCTCCGTCGGTGTCGGGGTCGCAAGGATCGGTATATATATTGAACTCCTCGAGGTTGTTCAAACAGTCGGCGTCGTAGTCGGAAGCGGCGTCCACCGTGTCGGCCATCATGCAGGCATGGGCGTTCTCCCATGCGTTGGCGATCCCGTCTCCATCGTCGTCCGCGGAATCGGAGAGTATCACCCGAAGTCCGTAGATGCTCGCTAAGTACACGAAGCCGTCTGAATAGTCGAGGGCATAATTATTATCATAGGCCGGCGTCTCGTAGGAACCTATATACAACGGATTGGCCGGGTTGGAAACGTCGACGATCTGGAGGCCCGTCAGGCGGTCCGCCACGTAGGCGACGCCATCGGATACCTTGACGTCGTAGGCTGAGTCGGGAGCGTCGGAGGACCCAACCAGGGCGGGCGCGTTGGGTAGGGAGACGTCGATAATAAGGAGGCCGGAAGCGTCGTCGGCCACGTAGGCGTAATTGTCCGACACGTATAACCCCCGGGAAGAAGAAGGGGTGTCGTAGCCTCCGACAAGGACGGGACTAGCCGGGTTGGAAACGTCGATAATTTGCAGACCGGACGCGCCGTCGGCCACGTAGGCGTAATCTCCCGCGACCTGGACGGCGGCGGAACTTCCCGCCGTGTCGTACGCGCCTATTAGAATCGGAGCGGCGGGGTTCGAGACGTCGAAGACGAGAAGACCGGAGCTCGAGTCCGCGACGAAGGCGTAATCGCCCGAAAGGTGGACGCCCCGGGCGTTATTGGTGTCGTATGATCCTATTAATGAAGGGCTAGTCGGATCGGATACGTCGAGTATTAGAAGACCGTCGTACTCTCCGGCGATATATGCATAATCGTCCGAGACTTGAACGCCAAAAACATTGTTATCGTCGTATATTCCAACCAATAGCGGATTGGATGGGTTCGCCACGTTTATTATCTGTAAACCTTCGAAATAATCCGCCACGTAGGCGTAGCCTTCAGAGACGAAGACGTCCATGCCGTTCCCCGGCGTATGATAGGACCCCACCTGAACGGGATACATCAATACCCACTCGTAAGCGTCGCTTGGGTCCGTGCATCCTGAGTCCTCGGGATAATCGGTGAAACCGTCGCCGTCGTCGTCCAGGCCGTTGTCGCAAAGGACCGATCCAAGTTCGTCGTCGTCGGACAGGTCGTCGCATCCGGGATCGAGAAGGTCCATCAAAGTGTCAAGGTCGTTGTCCGCGCCGTCGCTGCACGCGGTGGTGGCGCAAGGGTCGCCGTTATTCTGATACTCCTCGATGTTCGTATAGGCGTCCCCGTCCGGGTTGGCCGCGTCGTCCACCGTGTCGGCCATAACGCAGGCGTAAGCGTTTTCCCAGATATCCGCCATGCCGTCGCCGTCAAAGTCGTCGTCGCGGGGATCGAGCGGATTATGCCCGAATATGGCCTCGCCTGCGTCGCTTTCGCCTCCGTCGTCCGTGTCGGGGTCGCAAGGGTCCGTGCCCGTGCCGTATTCGAAAAGATTGTCCAGCCCGTCGCCGTCGTAATCCTCCTCGCCGTCAGCGGTGTTCGCCATCATACAGGAATAATCGTTCTCCCATACGTCCACCATTCCATCGCCGTCGCCGTCGGAGTCGTCGGGGAACAAAACTTGAAGGCCGTAATCATCGTCTGCAACGTAGACCTTGCTTGACGAGTAATACACTCCAAACGCGTCTCCCTGAGTGTCGTAGGTCCCCGCCAAGGTGGGGGCGGCGGGATTGGAAACGTCGATGATTTGAAGGCCGGAGTCCCGATCGGCCACGAAGGCGTAGGTGGACGAGACGTGGACGTCGTATGATGAGCCGGTGGTGTTGTATGAGCCGGCGAGAATCGGATTGGCGGGGCTGGAGACGTCGATTATTTGGAGGCCGGAGTCTCCGTCGGCCAAATAGGCGTAATCCCCATATACGAAAACGCCGAAAGCCACGCCAGGAGTGTCATACTCGCCCACCAAGGCCGGGGCGGCGGGGTTGGAGACGTCGATTATTTGAAGGCCGGCTTCCCCGTCGGCCACGTATGCGTAATCGTTAACGACTTGAACGGCAACGGCGAAGCTGGGAACGTTATAATTACCTACAAGATCGATCTCGGCGGGGTTGGAGATATCTAAAATCTGCAAGCTTGCAAACAGGGTCGCGTAAGCATAGTTGCCCGAGACGTAAACGTTCGAGAATCCGACATACAACATTTCATAAGCGCCGATCAATGACGGACTGGTGGGATTGGTGACGTCTATTATCTTAAGGCCACCGGATATCTTAAGACCACTGGGTTCGTCAGCCACGTAGGCGTAATTGCCCGAAACCATCACGCTCCGCGCGGAGTTCGTGTCGTATGTGGCTACCAATGACGGGGCAGTGGAACTGGCTATATCTAAAATATGGAGACCGGCCGCGCCGTCCGCGATATAGGCGTATCCTCCGGAAACGACCACATCCCGTGCCAAGCCCGACGTGTCGTACGACCCCACCAGGGTGGGGTTTAGTTGCGCCGCCGCGCCGGCCGGTACCGTGAGTGCGAGGGCGATGAGGGCCATGATAATGGCGGTTTGAATCCGCGTCCTTTGTTTGGTCATTTGGCTTTGCTCCTTTTTTAAAGGCTAAGGCGCTGTATTGTCTCAGGTGTAAAGGTACGATCTCATTATAGACGCTCGCCGAAGAGATTACAAACAATTTTTATGCCAATTTTCGCGGCGGCGAGGAGGTTGTGAAGTCAGGCGTTTCAATAATTTGGCCAGAGTACGCGCGGGCGAACCGGGGAATCTCGCGTCCCATTCGTAAGCGCTTTCCGGGCCTTGAGGTCTGGTTGGCGGGCCGGCGGTGACGCCGGTTTATGGCCGTCGCCTAATTATTATGGACCAGCTTGAACTCTCCCTCGTGGACGGTGAACAGGTACACGGGTTTTTTCCATTTTCCTCCGGGCTTGACCGTGATGAGTCCGAGTGCCCCTGGGTAGTCGGCCACGTGATCGAGGGCGGTTTTGAGCTGTTCCCTGTCCCTGACGTGGTAGGTGCCGATGAGGTAGAGGAGCAGGTCCACGGACTCGTAGGCCTGGGCCTCGATGATGCCGGGCTGGCTTCCGTACTGTCCTTCGAAGTTCCTCGCGAACTGGTTGAACGACGGCCTTCTGGCCTCGGGGGCAATGCCGTCGGTGAAGAGGGCGCCCTCGATATCGTCGGGCTGGGTCTGCTCGAGGAGTTCCCGGGAGTGCCAGGCGTTGATGCCCAAAAGGGTGATCCCCTCCACCTTGTGGTACCTGATTTGGGGCGCGATCATGGCGACCTTCCTGGCCGAGTCGGGAATGAACACGGCGCCGACGCCCTTGCCCTTGAGGGACCTGATTTCGTTTTTAAAGTCGGTGGTATCGGGTGCGTAGCTTTCCGAGGCCTTGAGGAAGCCGCCCTTTTTGGAAATTTCCTCGGTGAAAAGGAAGTAATAGCCCGCGCCGTAGCGGTCGTTGGGATACATGACGGCGAAGTCCTTGATGCCCCGGTCCCCGGCCGCGTAATCGACCAGGGCCTCGATCTGTTCCTCCCGGGAGAGGCAGTTCTGATAGACCATGGACCCGACGTCGGTCACGTCCTCGTCCGGGCTCAGCACGACGATGGGCACGCCCAGTTCCTGGGCCTTCACGGCCGCGCCCTTGGCCATCGATGACCGAAGGGGACCCACGATGGCGATGACGTGCTCCTCGCTTACAAGCTGCTCGACCAACTCTTCGGCCGTGCCCTTCCCGCTTTCCAGATCTCTAATGATAAGCTCGGCCGACAAAAGGGGAGCTTGCTTGTTAAAGACGCCCGCGGCCATCATCATGCCCTGGAGGGTCCTTTCCCCGAGGGCGGCGTAGCTTCCGGAAAGAGGCAGGAGCACGCCTATGCGGTTGGGTTTGATCTTGCTCCATTTTTCCACCTGGGACTTGAGCGTGGCGAGGCCGGCCAAATAGGATGAGTCGGGATACCCGCCCTCGAGCGTCGCGATGAGGTCCTTGGCCTCCTCGAGCCGGTCCGCGTCGGCGGCGCGCTGGATAAGCTCCATGAGTACCAGGTCTCCCGGGAACTGGGATGTAAACATTGACGCCAGTTCCGCGAGTCCCTCGTCGGAGATATCTTTTACCGTCGTCTCGGCCCTTTGTTTGGCCTTGTCCCTGAACTCGGGGTCGCGGCCGTCGCGGTATTCCTCGCCGAACAGTATAAGAGCGCCCTCGAGGTCGCCGTCCTCGCGGGAACACTCGGCCATGAGGCTGGTCATCTGGTCCCATCGGTTTCCCTCGGCGTAAGGCCGGTGTTCGTTGATAAGGGACTCGACTTTTCGGCAGTCCTTTTCCTGGTAGGCGATAAGGCAAAGCCCCCAGGCGGCGTCGGCTTCGTAAGGAGTTCGGGGGTACGATTGAATTACCTGGTTGAATGTCTCCTCGGCCCGGGCGCCGTCGCCATAGGCGTAATAGGCGGCCCCCAGTTCGACCATGATCTCGGGTTTTCTTTCCGATCGTGGAAACTCCTCGATGAGGGACTCGTATATGGAGGCCGCCTCCTGGTGGTTTCCCTCCGATGAGAGCCTCTGGGCCCTTTGCATGTCCATGGCAATGGCCTGGTCCACGGAAACCCGAACGCCGTTTCTTATGACGGTGCGCTGGCACACGGAGCCGCCGAGAAAAACCATGGCCGCGGCCGCTATGAAAATGGAGATAAAGCTTGATTTGATACGCGCCATTTTTCTCCTCCCTGGAGGTATTATACATCGGTAGTCGGGCTATTTAAAGGTTGTTTCAGCTTGTTTTTTCTTCCATGGATTTCTTCGACGTCCCCGTTTTCCTTACCGATAGGTTTAACCGTTTTGCTTACCGCTTGCTAAAGTGACAATTTTTGTCACCAATTTGTACAAATTACGTCACCGGCGAGAAAAATTCTTGAGTATTGAAATTAAAAATCTTTGCCCTTTAGGATACTTAAGCCGTCACCATCTTTAGGCGCCATAATTGCAGAACTAATGGTTATTCCATTACGGGAGGATTAAAATGGCCGTTAACCATGCCAAGGCAAAAGGGTTTACTCTGATTGAGCTTATGATCGTCGTTGCTATCATCGGCATCCTGAGCGCCATCGCTATTCCCGATTTCATGAAATTCACGGCCAAGTCCAAGCAGGCCGAGGCCAGAATGAACCTGGGCGAGATATATATTTGCCAGATTTCCTACTTTTCCATAGCCGGGACCTTTGCCGGTTCCGACAACGCGGACGGCGATGACGCCTTCGAGCAAATCGGTTATGAGCCGAAAAGCCAACAAAACCTGAGGTACACATACCTGCTTGACGACGCTCTTCTCGAGGCCCCTCATCCTCCCGCTTCACTGCCCGGCACTCTCCAGTCAACCAGCACGGGGTTCACGGCCATAGCGGCGGGCAATATAGACAATGATCCCTATGTTGACGTCTGGGCCATCAACGACGCCAGGGACTTGCAAAACCGAATCCCTTCCGCCGACTCCTGGGGAGACTACGCTTCCGACGTTGAGAATTGACGCCCCCCCTTTATTAAAGTATCGTCGGCGCTTGCAACCGCGAAAATATTTTGCTGGGAGATAATTCCTTCCGCTTCGGAACGGGCCTTGTCTTCCCGCTTGCCGAAGGAATATGGATATTTCCCCTTGACGAATACGCCCTGTTTTATCCCACAAATGTGTCCTTGATCTTTCCCGGCTTTGGATATACTTGAATTATGCAATTACGGCTTGAGAGTTCCAAATATTTTTGATATCTTGGGCGCTCCCGGATAAACGGCCATGAAGGCGTCCAACAACACAAGATACGACCTGCCCAGCTCGAGGATTCTTATCAGGACCCTGCGCCGGGTGGAGAAACGTTTCACCGAAATCGTGGGAGACGACCGCGAAAGCCCGGAGTCGGAGAGCATTTTCGATCAAATCCTTTCCATGGCCATGGACCTTTTCGTGGTCAGGCTTTTAGAGGAGACCGGGACCCTGCCGGACAGGTATCTCGTTCATGGCAAGAGAGCGAGAAAACTTACCGCCAACGAGAGCCATGACCGTCTCGCCGCCTTTAATCAATGGGCGGGCTGGGAAGTGTTCGATCTTGGCCCCTGGCGGGGACCCGGCCCGGGCGACGAGCTTTCCATATTAGACCATGAAATCCACCTGAACAGGTTCTGGCCCCCGGGCATGACGGCCGAGACCCTAGGCGCTCTCTGGGAGGAACGGTTGCCCTCCCAAAAGCGACACGGCGTTTTTTATACTCCCCGCTCCATCGTGGACCATATCGTTACCAACTCTCTTGCCCTTTGGTTTGAGGACGGGCACGCGGGTCCTCCTCATCTGATCGATCCAGCCTGTGGAGGCGGCTATTTTTTACTGGCGGCGCTGAGGGAAATCTCCGGCCGCGAGATGAAGGCCATTGGCTCGGGACGGGACCTGTTCTCTCCCCTTATCGAGTCGCCCAGGGGAGAACTGACCCTTAGCCCGGAAGGGAAAATGGAAATCATCGGGGAATTCATTCACGGCGTGGACATTGACGGCGCGGCCATCGAGTTGGCGCGCAAGGCCCTGTTCATCGAGGTGATTTCCGGAGTGGAGGCATTCTCCAGGCCCTCTCCCTCTTTCGCGCCTCTTTTAAAAAACCTGAAAGTGGGCGACAGCGTTCTCGAGCAAAGTTTTCCCCAGCAGGCCGAACTATTCGCCCTGTCCTCCCCCCCTCCCCTTTCCCCATTCGACTGGCGGGACCGGGAAAGCGGTTTCGGGGAAATCCTGGAAAATGGAGGTTTTTCCCTGGTAATCGGAAACCCTCCATGGATCAGCCTGAAGGGACGGCGCCGCCAGACTCCCTATTCCTCTGGAGTTATCAGGCACCTGATCGAGCGATACGACGCCGATACCTATCGGCCCAACATAGTCGAGTTCTTTATAAGAAGATCTCTGGAGGTCCTCTCGGAGGGAGGGATCAACGGGTTCGTTGTCCCCGACCGGGTGGCCGAGAACGTGCAGTTCGGTCCCCTGCGCGAGTTCATGCTGGAAAAGGGGGAGCTTGTCAGCCTCCATTTTCGGGAACCCTTCCCCGGGGTGGTCGCGGATACTCTCATCTACGTTTTCCGCAAGCGGACGAAACCCAGGAAATCCTTGAAAATAAAAATCACCGATCACTGTGGATCAATCAAAACGGCGCCCCAGTCCTTTTGGACCAAAACCGGGGGCCGACCTCCCGTGGAAAAAACGGACGATGAAGTCGAGAACATCCTCCGGAAAATCGAAACCGCCGGGAGAAGGCAGTTCGCGGATTTCTTCGAGACCGGAGTTGGCTTCATCGCCAAGTCACGGAGAATAACCGAGGAAAAGGATCACGACCTGCAAAGGCGGGTGATCAAGGGAGAACATATATCGCCCTATTTCAGGACGGGCAACGCCTGGTTCGAGTTCACCCTTACCAACCTGGCCGGCGGCACCAGAAACCTGAAAAAACTTGAAAAGCCCGACAGGATACTTCTTCGCAAAACCGGCGCCCGCATCATAGCGGCTCGAGACCAAAGCGGCTTTTTACCCGAGCAGTCCCTTTACTTCGCCTTTCCCCGGGACAGGAGGCTGGCAAGGGCCTATGATATTAATTATTTTCTCGGCATTCTCAACTCGCGGGTGATGTCCTTTTACTTCAGGCACAGGAAGATTACCAACCGGGCCTCCACTCCTCAAATTAAAAAAGTCCACCTCGATTCCCTGCCAATAAGGCCCATACATTTCAAGGACAGTGAAGCCACGAAACTTTACGAGTCCATGACCGAGGCCGTAGCCAAGAGAAGCGCGCAAAACGCAGAAAACCATGAAAAGCTCGACACTTTGATCGATGAGGTGGCCGCCAAGCTCTACGGACTTGGCGAGAAGGACCTAAAGATCATCGAGTCGCACATGAATAAAGGCTGGTAAGTCCTTTTAAATCAATTACATAGACTGTATTTTATCATGGCGTGAAATTTATCGTTATCCCTGATTAACTCCTCCGCCATCGTAATACCAAAAAGGCCATATGGCCTCATGGCCCGGATTATTTTTCATATTGCGCCGAATCCTTCTTAGGCTTGCCTTATCTTGGAAAGATTATTTGAGAATTTCGTATATTAAAGCATAACGCCATATATCGTCCTTGGGTTTGGGGATGGATTAAAACGCGACAAAATGCTATTATCAGTACCGCGCGCGGCAAGTGTTTCTCGTCATAACTTTCATCTTAGCCGCTCTCGATCAGGGGTATTCGGACATTCTGACCATTTGGGAGACAAGATGATGAAAAGGCTCCGGACGGCTTTCGTACTGGCTATGTTTTTTTTCCTTTTCGGCCTGACCCAGTCGGCCCTTGCCCAGGATTCCGATGGGGACGGAATCTTCGATTACTGGGAGCGATTGCACCCTTGCCTTGACCCCGAGGTGGACGACTCGAGCCTTGATCCCGACTCGGACGGCATGACCTCATTGGCCGAATACCAGTACTCGACGCTAATGGATCCGTGCACGGCCGACTCGGACGGAGGTGGCGAGATCGACGGGGACGAGGTCGCTGGAAACCGGCACCCCCTGAACCAATGGGACGACTTGACGGTAACATATACCGGCGCCGGCGCGGTGAGCCATTACCAACCTCTTCGTGAAGATTACCAGGATTCCCGCTCCCAGTACATCTATCCAGCCTCCGTATTCGGGGACTCGGGGACCATAAGGTCCTTCGCCATCTACTTGTCCACCGTCCCAGGTTCCACGATCGAGGACTTCACCATCCGCATGAAGCACACCGATAAGCTATCCTACGGCACACAAAGCGAGTGGGAAGGGCCCGACTCGGGCTGGACCACCGTTTACCACCTGGACACTAAAATATCCTCGACGGGCTGGTATTTCTTCAACTTCTCCACCCCCTTTCAATACAACGGCGAGGACAACGTGATGGTGGACTTCAGCTTCTATCAGAACTCCGCCGTTTCCTCCGGTTACTGCCGATATAGCGGTCTCGGTTATTGGTCGATCCTCTACAACCGCAGCAACGGAGTTTTCGGCGACCCTCTCCTCTTCGAGGGCGATTATCCTCCAATCGACAATAACTATACTTACCGTAGCATGTCCATGGTCAATCTCCAGATATTGACTCGAAAAACCGACTCCGACGGGGACTGGCTTCCCGACGCATGGGAAGAGAATTACTCGTGCATGATGGCCTCGACCGCCGACTCGGGCTCGGACTACGACTCGGACGGGCTCGACAACGAGGAGGAGTTCAACTTCGCCACCGACCCCTGCAACCCAGACACTGACGGGGGGGGCGAGTCCGACTACGATGAATTCGACAACGGCCGCGATCCCCTTAACGAACTGGACGACGTCATTTTCGCCGAGACCGGAACGGGAACGGTCTCCTTCCAGCAGCCCTTGCGCACCGGCTACCACGAGTCGAGAACGCAGCAGATTTACCTGGCCTCCGAGATCGGTGGGGCCGGGGCCATCAATACCCTCAGCCTAAACGTGTCCGTCGTGCCCGGACAGACGGCGGAAAACTTCACCATCAGGATGAAGCACACCGACCTTGACCTGTTCTCGACCATAGCCTTCGACGGGCCGGACTCCGGCTGGACCACCGTGTTCCAGGACGACGTCAAGGTTTCCTCCACCGGATGGATCCAGTTTGATCTATCAACCCCCTTCATCTATAACGGCACGGATAACCTGATGGTCGACTTCTCCTTTGACAACTCCTCCGCCACCACCGACGGCCGGGTATGGTCGTCCTCAGTGGGTTCGATCAGGTCCATCTACTACAGAAGCAACTCCAACGCGTATGGGGACCCGCTTGACTGGCCCACCGCCTCCTTGCCCACTCCCTATACCTCGACATATCTGAACAACATGAGGATGACCATCGTCAACCCCGGCGACGCGGACTTCGACGGATTGACCAACGGGCAGGAAATCCTGATCGGGACCGACCCCTACTATCCCGACACCGACCAGGACGGGATTCGGGACGGATGGGAAAATTCCTATGGCACGGATCCCCTCGTTCGCGACTCGAACCAGGACCCCGACGCCGACGGACTGACCAACCTGTCCGAGTACATGGCCGGCACGAGTCCCCAACTTTCCGACTCCGACGGCGGCGGCGTGGGCGACTCGGTCGAGATGCGGGGCGGATACGACCCGACCGACTCCCTCGAGGAGTACGCGGGCCGGGAAATTTTACTGGGCGGAACAAGCTCCGGAAACTGGACGGCCGCTGGAAGAGCGCGAGGCAATAAACTGAGGGTCACCCAGCCGGCGGTGCTGCGCTCCTTTTCCCAATACCTTAGCGTGCCCGCCGGGTCCGAGATTTACTTCACCATCTACGAGGGAGACACGCTTGACGGCGTCTACGATAAAATCTGGCAGAAAAAATTCACCCCCGAGTCAGGCGGGGAGGGATGGTACGACTCGGGACCCATCGACGCCCACCTGGACGCGGGCAAGTTCTATTCGATCATGGCCATATGGGGCTCGACCTACTCCGTCACCTACTACGGTGGGACCGAATACTCCCTGCCGGGCCTGTCCACCTTCTTCGGCGAAGTCGTCTACGGGGCCTTTTTAAACACCGTGACCATGCCGCCGCCCGACACCGAGTCGCCGGGCAATAATACTCCATATTTTTATTACCAGAAACTCAACCTCTGCGAAAAGGGCTGCTACCCGGAAAAGGTCGCCATCTTCAGGGACAGCACCGGCTACGGCATGAATGACGCCGCGTTGCTCGATAGCCGCGGAGTCGAGTACGACGTGTATACCAACTCCGGCATAGGAGTTACGGACCTGTCCAAGTACGACAAGGTCATCGTCCACGGCTACCAGTCGGAGGCCTTCTACGACAAGCTCGAGGACAACATGTACTGGGTCAACCAGTGGGTGGCCGCCGGAGGCAACTTCGATTTCCAGGGCTTCACCTCCACCAACCGCTGGCACTTCATTCACCGGATTCCCACGAACATTTCATCGCCCAACTCGGACCTCGTCTACTCTCCCCAAATAATGCAGCCCTATCATTCCCTGATGATCGGAGTGTCGCCCAGTTCCATCTCTCCTTATTACGGCCGGGGCAAATTCGGGACCTGGGGCGGAGACCCCACCCACCTCATCTCCGGGAGCGGAACAAATCCTATTCACGACGTCTTCGACTACGGAGAGGGAAGGACCATCTGCACCACCATTCCCGTAAATTTATCCAGCCTGCCCGCCAGGGCCAAAAACATCCTCCGAAATATGACCCTGGCCGAAAAGGACCCGCCCACTTGCGAGGGACTCGACTCCGTGCTGGCCGGAAGCACCGCCAACTCGAGCTGGATGTATTACTACAACGTGGGCAACAAGTACTACGTCTCACAGGACTCGGTCCTGGTTTCATTCAGCGGGTTCCTCGACCCCCAGCCGGGCAAGTTCCTTGACTGCCGCGTCTTCGAGGCCAAAAGCCCCGAGGACGAGTTCGAGGAGGTCTATCAGAGAAAAGTCTACACCGCCGACGGGACCGCCGATTGGTACGGGCCCGCCGACATGGAAGTGCATCTCGAGTCCGGCAAGTATTACGCCATGACCTGCGGATGGGGAAACGACGCCACCTATTACTACTATGAAACGTCCCCTTCCTTTCCCCTTGAGACTGAATTTGGACAGTTAGAGTACGGGGCCTCCAAGGCTGGGTTCCCTCTGGCGAAGGAAATTAAAATCTCATCCAGCGCGAAATACATGTTCCGCCAACGCGTCGTCACCCGTCCATCCGACTGCCGAGGACCCGACAAGGACGGAGACTGGATCGAGGACGACGTCGAGTCCATTCTGTCAACCTCCAGTTCGTCTCCCGATTCCGACGGAGACTACATGCCCGACGGATGGGAAGAGGCCTTTAATCTCGACCCGAAATTCGCCAATGGAGACGAGGACGAGGACGGCGACGGACTCACCAACCTGGACGAGTTCGCGTGGGGGACCTACCCCACCGTCAGGGATACCGACCTGGATGGACTCAACGACGACGTCGAGGTGCTTCTCGCCCATACTCGGCCCGACAACGCCGACTCCGACGCAGACGGCATGGGCGACTTGAGCGAGTTTATCGAGGGGACCGATCCGTGGGACGCCGACTCCGACGACGACGAGCTTCCCGACGGGTGGGAATTCGACAACGGACTCGACCCCCTGGTTGACGTCTCCCCCATCCTCGATCCCGACGGTGACGGGCTCACCAACTGGCAGGAATATTACTACGGCACCGACCCCCAAAGCGTCGACTCCGACGGCGACGGCATCTCCGACGTGGACGAGATAACCCTCACCCTCACCATCCCCTGGGACGCCGACTCCGACGGAGACGGCATGGACGACCTGTGGGAGATCGAGAACGGACTCGATCCCCTCTCGGACGACTCCGACCAGGACCCCGACTCCGATACCATCTCCAACGCCATGGAGTATTTTCTCCAGACCGATCCCAACGACTACGATATAGACATCGACCATGACGGTCTACTTAACTCCTTCGAGAACCAGTTCGGCACCGACCAGCAGGACCCCGACACCGACGGCGGACTCGAGTGGGACGGACTCGAGGTCATGGTCGGAAACGACCCCAACGACGACTCAGACGACAGGGGATGGCTGCCCGGATCGACCGTTATCGTCTCCGATATCTACGATTTCGACTTCGTCACCGCCCGAACCAAGGGAGGGGACATGCACGCCCTGTGGACGCAAAGAGACAACCCCCAGGAGGACAGGTACGGGATATACTACTCCCTCTACGCCGCCGGTTGGTACGCCCCTACCATGCTCTGCGCCACCACCGTACAAGGACTGGACATGGTGGCCTACGGCTCGACCGTTCACGTCGCCTGGATCAGGAACGGATACGACATGTGGAACGACTCCGTCGTGTACCAGGCCAGGGACAGGTACGGAGTATGGGGAAGCAGCGTCGAACTGGCCGCCGACTCCCACTACGGAGTTAAGCTCGCCGCCAACAACCTGGGTGAAGTATACGCCTTCTTCGGGGCCGCCGGAGGAGACACCATGCTCTACAGGGTAAGAAGCTCGGGAGTCTGGGCCCCGGCCGCCGAGGTGCCCCTCGATATTTACCGGTACTCGAACAACAACCGGGAATTCGCCGTCACCGCCGACGTCTCGGGCAATATCCATATGGCCTATGAACAATTGGATGACGTCCCCCAGACGCTCTGGTATACAATGTTCGATAGAACGGCCTGGACCGAGCCCGTTAACCTGGCCAACGACATGGCGAACACCGGCGCAGGCAGGCCCAGGATCGTGACCGACAAGGACGGGGACCCCCATGTCCTTTACATTGCGGCCGTGTCCGGCGACAACGAGCTCTTCTACAGAAACAGAAAGGACGGAGTCTGGTCGGACAGCGAGCATATAGACGCCTTCGCCGTCGCCGGCGCCTACGATCTGGGCCTGGACTACTACCAGAACCTGTATATCGCGTCCTTCAGCAAGTTCACCGCCATGGCCGGGTTCGGCATGGTCGGGCCAATAAAATACCTGCCAAGCTCATGGAACAGGGCCAATAAGTTGATAGTGGAACAGGACGTGAACAGGCTTCACCTTTTCTACAATAAAACCGTCTCCGGAGATCAGGACGCCCACTACCATACCATCCTGCAATACGAGGACACCGACTCCGATGGACTCAACGACCTCCAGGAGTTCCTCATGGGGTCAAACCCCGCCATGAGCGACTCCGACTCCGACGGGCTCGACGATCCCACCGAGTTCCATTACGGCTCCGATCCCAACCTCGCCGATTCCGACGACGACGGGATCATCGACGGAGACGAGACGGAGATCGAGATGCCCTTCAACTGCCTCGAGGATGGATGTTCTATTGCGGGATGCACTCTTGGACACTTCGACGGACATAATTACCTTGCCTGCAGTGGCCCCCTGATCTGGCAAAACGCCCGGGATTTCTGCCGGGCCTACGGCGGCGACCTTGCCTCCATCGAGTACTACGACGAAAAGGAATATCTCGAGGAGATCACCTCAACCACCGCCTGGGTCGGACTCAACGACATGCAAATCGAGAACCGCTTCGAATGGTCCAACGGAAACCCCTTCGCCTACAAGCCATGGGCATCGAACGAGCCTAACGACTCCGGCTACAATCAGGACTGCGCCTACATCTCGGGAGTCAATGGGGCACTCTACGACTACTCGTGTACTTACGCGAGGGCCTTTATATGCGAGGACGGAACACACCTGGATCCTAACGACCCCGATTCCGACGGAGGGGGCGAAGAGGACGGGCTCGAGTTGTATCTGGGCAAGGACCCCCTCGACCCGGATGACGATTACGCCCACGGACCTATATCCATCGCCTACGCCGACTCGACGGAGAACCCGAAAAACTTGAATCTCATCCTGGACGAAAACGGCAGGATATCCATTTTATATCACGTTGACTATTACTCCGGCGGGTACATCGACGAGATCAGGATTACGTCCTCAACTGACGGTGGGGAAAGCTGGGGAGACTACCAGATGGTATGGACCGAGACCGGATGGGAAGGCGTAACCTTCTACGACGCCGCCGTCCTAGCCCCCAACAGCGTCATGTTCATGCTCGACTCCGACACCACGCTCTACTCCGGCATATACTCCGGGACCACCGTGACCGCGCTGTCCGTCATTACCAGGGAATTCTCCGACGTCGAGGACCCCGCCACCCTCTCCGTCATCGGGGCCAATACCGTCATGGCCGTGTTCAACGCCTGGCCGCCTCCCGAGGCCGCTAACCAGGCCATCCAGGTCTACTACGCCATATGGACCTCGTCCGGCGGATGGGGACCGGTCAGCATGCTCTCGGACCAGTACGCCGCCAACGAGGGTGCATTGTATCCGACCACCTACGTGTCGGCCGACGGCAAGGTGCACGTAGTGTACGAGGCCCTGGTCTACACGCCGGAGGGAGACAGGTCGGAGGTTTATTACAGGTGCTGGGATGGGTCCTCATGGTCGCCCGAGGAAATAGTAATGGTCGATACTGACGGCCAGTTGGCCTACGCCACCATTACCGTAAGTGAAAACGGCGAGAGACACGTGCAGACCAACAGGATCAGCATCGAGGGAGTATTATACAGCGTCCTCTACGCCAATTACGACGGGGACGAGTGGACAGAGCCCATCTTCCTGGGAGGAGACTTCTATCTGTCCATGCCCTATGGACTCGTGTCCGAGAGAATTACCGAGACACATCCGCAAATTCTGCATTCCTTCGCCATAGCCCCCGAAAGCGGCCTCAACCAGGTCTACAGGATTTCCCGGTTCAATAAATACTGGACCAAACCCATACTGTTCCTGCCCAACCATGAGCCGGCCGAGACCTTGGCCGACCCCTACGGGACCATCCACATGATCGGGGAAATAGCTGGAGCCGATAGAAGAATCTTCTACACCAGCTACTACTACCCCGACACCGACCTTGACGGCATTACCGACGACGGCGAGTATTACAACGGCTCCGACATGGACAACCCCGACTCCGATGGGGACGGTCTGACCGATTACGAGGAGCTCATTATTACCGATACCGACCCCAACTCCGAGGACACCGACTCCGACGGGCTCCTCGACGCCGATGAGGTCGCCTCCGGCACCGACCCCAACCTGTGGGACTCCGACTCCGACGGACTCCCGGACGCATGGGAAGTCCTCGCCGGGACCAGCGCCCTCATCGACGACAATACCGCCGATCCCGATGGAGACGGACTCACCAACTACCAGGAGTTCAGCTACAATACCGATCCCATCAACCCCGAGCCCATACCATCATCAACCTGCTCCGCGCCCGAGTACTACAACGGGAACTCCATTCCAGTCCAATATTCATGCGACACATATATCGCCGAGCTCGACCTTTACGTCAGCTTCAACTCCTCTCCCTTCATTAACATGGCGGCCTTCGGATATACCCATTCCTGCGTGGGATTGCAGTTCTTCTTCACGCCATATTGGGGGGACGGCACTTACCAGTTCGCCACCAGGGCAAGGATCGGAGACGCCCTCCTCGAGGAAGTACCAACCGCGGCCGAGACCACCTGCATTCTCGACAGGCAAAAACCATCGTTGCCAACGCCGGACGACGACGGAGACTATACCAGCATCGTCTCAAGCATTAACGCCTACGCCGAGGCCACGGACCAGGGACTGGCCGGAATTGATAACTACTATTACGCCATCGGGACCTCGGCTTATCCAAACTCCGGATGGAACTCCGTTATCACCTGGAACTGGGATGACGGTGACGGCGACGTCCACCACGTGTTCGGCACGACAACCCTTGACTATAATGAGACCTATTACGTCACCGTCGGGGCCATCGACCTGGCGGGTAATACGAGCCAGCCTCAATCCACCAACGGAATAGTCGTGGACGTTACGCCGCCCGCCGTTCCGGTCGTGATCGACGACGGGACTTATACGGGTTACACCGACCGCTTTCACGCGACGTGGACGTGCGGGGGGGACAGCGTTTCGGGCATAGTGAGATACTACTACGCCATCGGGACGTCCGTTGGCTCGACGGTGATTGCGGGTTGGACCTCTAATGCCACGCTGACGGAGGTGACCAGGTTCGGGCTCGAGCTCGAGGACGGGTCGAGTTACTTTATCGGGGTGAGGGCCGTTAACGGGGCGGGGCTTACGAGCGTGGGGTGGTCCGATGGGATACTCGTCGACTCGAGGGGGCCGGAGATCGCCTGGTCGTCGCCGGCGCATCGGGAGATCGTGAACGACGACATGCCGCCCGTGGACTTGCCGGTCAGTATAAACTTCATCGACCCGGGCGGGGCGGGGATCGACTGGGCGAGCCTCGAGATGGTGCTCGACTTCAGCACCGTGCAGAGCTTCAGCCAGGACGGGGACACGGTGAGCTTCGACGCGCTGGCCCTCGACCTGGGCAACCACGTGGTGAACGTGCAGGTCGCGGACCTGGCGGGGAACGGTCTTAACCGGAACGTCATCTTCGTGGTCGAGGACCCGCGGCGGGTGATAATCAATCCGGTATACGTGGAATGGGCCCCGGGCGACGGGGACGCGACCTTCGTGGCCGACGGCGGCACCGGCGCGTACCGGTGGGCGGCGACGGGCGGGGCGCTCGATTCCTTCACCGGGGCCGAGGTTGTCTTCACGCCGGGCCCCGAGGCGGGGGCCTACGTGGTGGCGGTTTCTGACGCCAAGCTGGTGAGCGCGCAGGCGACGATCATCATCTCTGGCGAGGTCGAGGTGGCCCCGGCGGTGGTCCGCCTGAGCGCGGGCTCGGCGGCGACCTTCACCGCCTCGGGCGGTAGCGGCGACTTCAGTTGGACGGTCAACGGCGGCTCTTGCGTATTGTCGGGCGACCGTGATGAAACGTGTTCGTATACGGCCTTCGAGTCGAGCGGGCAGTACTCGGTGAAGGCGCAGGCGGGCTCGGGCGAGAGCTTCACCAGCCGCGTGATCGTCACCGATCCGGTGGGCCGGGCCATCGTGGTGGTGGGCGGCGGCCTGGTGGACTCGAACCGTCAGGTCGAGGCTCTGAACTCCCTTGGCCACCTCGCCTACGAGACCCTTTTGGCTCGCGGCTTCGAGCCGGACCAGATCATGTACCTCAATCCCGACGCGACCCAGGCCTACGACGGCGACGGCGACGGCTACGCGGACGACGTGGACGGCGCGCCCACCCCGGCCGCTCTGCAGGCGGCCATCCTGGATTGGGCCACCGCCGACCTGGGGGTGGACAACCCGGGCGTGGGTCCGGGCGTGCCGCTCATTATCTACATGGTCGACCACGGCGGCGACGACTCGTTCCTCATCAACTTCACGGCCGCGGGCGCGGGCCAGGAGGTGACCCCCACCCAGCTCGACTCGTGGATCGACGCGGTGCAGGGGGGCGACACCTCGAACCCGAACGGGGTAGACGTGGTGGTGATTTACGACGCCTGCCGGTCGGGCAGCTTCCTGGACGAGGTGGGCGGCGGCGGTTCCGACCGTATCGTGATCACCAGCTCGGCGTCCTCGGAGAGCGCATACTTTGGCGTATCGGGCACGATCAGCTTCAGCCAGTTTTTCTGGCAGCGGGTCCGGACGGGCGCCACTCTCAAGTCGGCCTTCAACGACGCGGCGGCGGCGCTGGCCACCTGGGCCACGCAGACGCCGTGGCTGGACGACAACGGGAGCGGGACTTACGCGGCCACCGGCGACGGCAAGGACGGCGACGTTGCGGACCTTTTCGTGGTGGGCGCGGACTTCGTGACCGGCGCGGTGCTTCCCGAGCTGACACCTCGCGGCGACGCGCTGCTCGAGGGCGACAGCCTGGATATTTACTCGGGCATACTTTACGCCAGCTCGAGCGAGATATCGGCCATGTTCGCCATTTTGACGCCGCCTGGCTTCTCACCTCCCCAGTCGGAGGGCAACTTCGACACGCCCTGGCTGGAGGACGAGGAGGGCAATCCCCTGCCTCGCGTTTACCTCGAGTACTCGAGCGCGACGGACGACTGGCGGCGTCGGCTGGACTCGGCCGAGCTGGCCGAGCTGTTCACGGTCAACGGCCGATATACTGCAACGTTATACGCGATCGATCTCGAGGGCCGGGTGACGGCGGCGGCGGAGTTCTCGATCACGGTGTTCGGCCCGGACCCTTACGAGGACGACGACTGGTGGAGCTCCGGCTCGAGCGTCGAGGTTAACTCGAGCTCGGCGCAGGCCCACAACTTCCACGACTCGGGCGACCGTGACTGGGTGAAGTTCTCCGTGGCCTTTGGGGACACGGGATATTACTCTGTGTATACGGAGAACCTGGCGGACCGCTGCGACACGGTGATCGAGCTTTACGGCTACTCGGTGGCCGGCTCGACGGTGGTCCCCATCGCGTTCGACGACGACTCGGGCCAGGACGGCGGCGGCTCGAGCCGTATTTTCATGTACCTGTCCGAGGGTCTTTATTACGCTGAAGTATATCAATACGGCGACACTATCGGGGGCCAGGACACGGAGTACGACCTCCGGGTGGACCACGACGAGGGCGACTACGGCTCGGTCGAGGGCTACGTGACGGACTCGGTGACGGGCTTCGGGGTGCAGGGCGCGAACGTGATCGTGATCCTTGGCGGTCCTCCCCGCGTGGCCACCACCGGGGCGGGCGGCTATTACAAGCTCTCGAGCCTCCTGGCGGGCTCTGGATATCCCATGCAGGTGCAGGCGGCGAACTTCACCACCTGGTCGGGGACGGTGAACGTTGGCGTGAACCAGACCACCAGGAAGGACGTGGTGCTGGCGGCGAAGACCGGCACCTCGGGCGTGCTGATGGGCCACGTTTACGGTCACGGCGGCGCGCCGCTGGTGGGGGTCGGGCTCGAGGTCTCGGGCAAGTCCGTGGTGAGCGAGGCGGGCGGCCTTTACTCGATCCGTCTTGCTCCCGGAGCGGCCTACGTTTATTCGAGCTGGCCGGGCTACGAGCCGTACCTCGAGGAGGGGCTAATGGTTGTGGCCGGCGATACCACGGTGCATGAGGTGTCGCTCGAGCCGGTGGACACCGACGGCGACGGCCTTCCGGACTGGATCGAGACCTCGGGCTGCACTGACGAGTCCGAGGCGGACTCGGACGGCGACGGCTTATGCGACGGCGATACCGCGGTGTATGACGGCGCGACGATTATCTGCTCGGCGGGCGAGGACATGGATCTTGACGGCGAGGTCGGGGCCTCGGAGACCGACCCCTGCGACGACGACTCGGACGGCGACCTCCTCGGCGACGGCGACGAGGCGCTGACTTACGGCACGGACCCGCTCGAGGTTGACACGGACTCGGACGGCCTCGGCGACCGCCTCGAGGCGGTGGTCGTAAGCTGCCTCGATCCGACTGACGACGACACGGACGACGACGGCCTTCTGGACGGAACGTCGAGCGGCGAGGACAAGGACGGCGACGGGGTTGTTGACGCGACGGAGACGAGCCCTTGCCTTTTCGATACGGATACGGATACGCTGGGCGACGGCGCGGAGGTGACGGTATACGGCACGGACCCGCTCGAGGTTGACACGGACTCGGACGGCCTGAGCGACGGGCTCGAGGTCCCCTGGTGCACGTCGCCCACGGACGAGGACAGCGACGGTGACGGGCTTCTGGACGGCACGCCGAGCGGGGAGGACAAGGACGGCGACGGGGTGGTGGACGCGACCGAGACCAACCCCTGCGCCTTTGACAGCGACTCGGACGGCATCGGCGACGGGCTCGAGCTTGGGACTTACGGCACCAACCCGCTTAGGCAGGATACTGATTCGGATGGGATCGGCGACTACGTCGAGGCGGTCTCGAGCGCCTGTCTCGACGCTACGGAGGCGGACACCGACGGCGACGGCCTTCTCGACGGGACCATATTCGGTGAGGACAAGGACGGCGACGGCGTGGTGGACCCGGGCGAGACCAACCCCTGCCTCGAGGACAGCGACGAGGACGGGCTCGGTGACGACGAGGAGCCGGGGCTGGGCCTGGACCCCCTCGAGTGGGACACGGACGGCGACGCTCTTCCCGACGGCTACGAGGTGGCGAACTCGAGCGGCCATGCCTTGAACCTCGATCCGCTCGACCCGGCTGACGGCTGCGCGTCTGACTTTGACGGCGACGGCAACGCCAACTGCCACGAGTATTACAACGGCACGGACATTTGGTCGGAGAACGTGACGGGCGGCTCGGCCTGCTTCAGCTGGGCGGACTCGGGGAGCACGGTCAGCGCCGACGGCCTGGTTTCGCCCCTGGACCTCGGCGCCTTGAACGCCCGCGCGTCGCTGAAGGACGCGTCCTACACGGGCGTGCTCCCACCCAACGGCGACTCGCAGGAGCTCGATATGGACGAGATTATCTCGGCGCTCGACCTGGCGGTCCTGCGCCAGATGGTGGCCAACCTCTCCACCTCCGGCAACCCCAGCCGTCCGGTCGCCCTCGAGGTTTACGGCGACACGGCGGTCACGGCCGAGGTGGGAAGCACGGTGCGGATCGAGCTGGGCGCGCTCAACCAGGGCGGCAAGCACACCTCGAGCCTCGGAATCATCTTCACCATCGACCCCTCCTCGACCGCCTCGGCCACCCTCCTCGGCGGCGACGGCTCGGCCTCGAGCGGCCGCTACGACGTGACCGGCCCCATCGCCACCGGCGGCCGCTCCGCCATCGTCCTCCTCCCCACCGCCCCCGGCGCCCTCCTCCTCAACGCCCACCTCCCCCCATGCGGCGTTGACGGAAAAGGCCGCTACTGCGAAGAGCTGATCAAACAGCCCCTGGTAACGGTGACGGTGGAGTAGAGGAGAATGAACAAATCCCCAGTCTCCCCTCGAGAGGAGGCTGGGGATATTTAAATAGGGTTTTATCTCTTCTCGATCGGGACGTAAGGCCGGTTGTGGTCGCCGATGTATTCCTGGGTGGGCCGGAATATCCTGTTGGCGCTTACCTGTTCAATCCAATGGGCGGCCCATCCGGCTATTCTTGAGAGGGCGAAGATTGAGGTGAACATATCCACGGGGATGCCCAGCGCCTCGAGCACGATGCCGGAGTAGAAATCCACGTTCGGGTAGAGGCTTTTAGACCCCAGTTTCTGGGCGGTGCATTCCTCGAGTCTTTTGGCGATAGCGTAGAGCGTTTTCACCTCTTCTCCCGCCAGCTTGGCGACGACGTCGGAGATGTATTCCTCGAGTATTTCAGCCCTTGGGTCTTTCACCTTGTAAACCCTGTGGCCGATACCCATGATCCTGTTTTTGGACGCGAGTTGTTCCTCGACGAACTCCTGGACGTTGTCGGGATGCCCGATGGAATAGAGCATCCTGAGTACCCTCTCGTTGGCTCCTCCATGAGCGGTGCCGCTCAGGGCGCCGACGGCGCCGGACACTGATGAGTAGATGCTGGCGTTGGTGGAGGCGATGGACCTGGTGACGAAGGTCGAGGCGTTCATGCTGTGCTCGGCGTGAAGGATGAGGAACCTGTCGAAGACCTTGGCGGCCAGCTTGTCGGGCGGCTCTCCTGTGAGCATGAAAAGGAAATTCTCGGCGTGAGTGTATTTTCCCACCGGCGGCAGCGGCTCCTCCCCGTGCCTGTACCTTTCGAAGGCGGCGATGATGGTGGGGAACTTCGCGATAAGCGCGATGGCCCTTCTCAAATTATGCTGGGCGCTGGAGGTGTCGTCGGCGTAGAAGTCGTCTCCCTGCAGAAGAGCGACCGAGGCCTGCAGGGCCAGCATGGGATGCATTCCCACCGGTAAGTCCTCAATGGTGTGCCTTATGGCGCGCGGGATGTGTCGCAGTTTGCTAAGGAGCATGGTGAACTGGCTGAATTCCCTCTCGCTGGGCAGATGGCTATAAAGAAGAAGATACGCCGTTTCCTCGAACGAACTGTAAGTGGCGAGTTCCTTAACGTTTATCCCCCGATACTCGAGCACTCCTTCTTTTCCGTTGACGTGGCATATACTGGATTTAGTGGCGACGACCCCCTCGAGACCGGGCTTGTATTTGCTCGCCGGCGCCGTCTCTTTTTTCTTTGTCGTTTTAATTTCGGCCATTTTAACCTCCGGGACTTTCATTATATTGAGCATTATTATCGTATATATTTTATTATGGTTCAATTTCATTTCGTGAAAGCATAACGCGACATGAGACTTTCGCGGGAAAGTAGTTCTTGATCGGAGTATACCCGGACGGCATGCACGTGGCGTATTCACTTATTTATTATCGACTACTTCCCACATAGTAACGATCACGGGACCTTGAATCTGGAGCACGGGCTTGAACCTTTCGGGCCATTTTTCCAGCATGGGCCGGAGGGCCTCGATATTGAAGCCGGTGATAAGGTAATCGACCTTATTATCCTGGATGTTTTTCCACTGTATTTCGGGCCTGTGATCGGGCGGAATGAAAACCGACTTTCTTCCGCTGTACATATAGGTAATCATGGGAATGCGGCTCATGACGACGGCGTCCGGCGGGATTGTATTTCTTGCGGCGGCGTTAATGATCAGGAAGTTGGTTTGCAATTTGATCCTGGAGGTCATGGCGAACCGGGCGTCCCGGTAGGACACGTCGTATTTAGCCCAGTTAATAATAGGTTTCTTCCACGAGCCGAACCCGGTGACGTAGACGGGTTTTTTAGGTTCTCTTCCGTCGGCGAATTTATCCAGCGTCAGTCCGCTGACGGAGAAAACCTGAGCGGCCGCCGCGATGGCGATCACGGCGTACAGGGCGCAGGCGCCGATCTTTTCCCCCGCCGCCCGCTTCATGGCCCACTCGATTGCGCCGTACAGATAAAAGCAGGTAAGGGCGACCAGGGGATACAGGAACCTGTCCTCCTGGTATGGCCACACGAGAAGGATGAGGAGCGAGACGATATAGAAACAGGACATGGCCCTCTCTCCCCGATAAATCTCCCTTATCAGGCCGGCCATGGCCATCAGGCCCAGGGCCCATCCCAGGACGTTCGCGACCTTGTTGGGCAAAGGAAGAATCCAGGTGACGCAAAACGAGTGCATGCCTAAAAGGGGGACGTGGTATTTCAGGTTGTTCAGCACCCTTTCGGCCAGGTCCATTGGCCCAATGGTACCCATTTCGAGGCGGTAAGGGTCCTTGGCGAAAAACTGTCCGGCGTAGACGGCGGACTCGCCGCTCACGATCTTGTTTCTCAGCGCCCATGCAAAGGCCAGCGCGATAAAAACGGCGGCGACCACCATCCAGGACTTGATCCTGATTTTTCCGATTCGCGTCATCGAGCCCCTCGACCAAAGAGCAAAGGCGACCGCGGCGAGGAGGGCCACCCCGGCGGTCCTGGTGAAGTAAGCGGCCATGGCCAGGAGCGCCATTGCCACCGTCCTTTTCGCGCTTATGTTCTCGTCCTTCCAGTCGTGCAAAAGATAGAGCGTGAGCGCGCAGAAGAGGAGGTAGAGCGGCTCGGACAGGAGATGTCCGCTCTGGATATAAACGAGAGGAACGGTCCCGAAAATCAATCCAAACACGAGGCCGGCGGCTTTCTTCCCGGCCACTTTCGCGGCGAGGGCGGCCAGTATGACGGCCGCGGCCACGTTGGCCAGAATAATCATGGCGTGCATGGCGGGAAGGGGATTGTCGAATACAAGGTTGGGGGGAGCGAGGAAGAGGGGGAACATGAATGGGTACTTGGTATGTGGCGGCTCGCCCGCCAGGAAGAGGTCCACGTATCCCTTGCCCTCGGCGATCGACCGGGAGAGGAGGAAGTAAACGGCGTTGTCTCCTCCCAGGTGCCCGCCCAGTTCCGCCGAGACCGCGGTCATGTGGAGGGAAGCGAGAACGACCGCGAGCGCCGCCCACGGCCACGCCCTGGGGGCGAATTGCCCGAGCGCCGGTTTCAATTGCCCATCCATTATCTCTGGTAGATCACTTTTCCGCCCACAATGGTCTTTAGAACCTGGATATCTTTTATTTCCTCGGGCGGCACGCTCGTCAAGTCCCTCGAGAGTACGGCCATGTCGGCGAGCTTGCCCTCGGTTATAGACCCTTTTTCATTCTCCATAAACTCGGCGTAGGCCGACCCCATGGTATAGCAGTAAAGCGCCTCGAGGGGGGTGAAGCGCTCGTCCGGGTTGAGAGGTCCGAGGGTCCCGGCCTTGTTCATTCTGGTGGTGGCGTAATAAATATTTAGGAGGGGCTGGTAATCGACCTCGGCCGGCACGTCGGAGCCGAAGGACACGTGGACCCCGCGCTTGAAAAGCGAATGGAAACGGTAGGCCTTTTTGGCCCTTTCCGGTCCCAGCAGGACGAGGTCCTTGTCGGGCGAGGAGATGGTAAAGGGCTGGACGCAGGCGAGCAGTCCAAGTTCCCTCATTCTGTCGATATCCTGGTCCTCGATAAGCTGGACGTGCTCGAGTCTTATTCTGAGGTCCCTGGTCCAGGGGTACTTGGCCTGGGCCATCTCGACGGCGTTTATCACTTCATGCACGGCCCTGTCGCCGATCGAGTGTATGGCGATTTGCCGGTGATTTTTGGCCGCGTTCATTACGATTTCGCGAAGTTCCCCGACCTCGTAGCGGGGCTCGCCGTAGTTGTCGGGCTCATCGGCGTAGGGCTCGGTAAGCCATCCGGTCCTGGTGGAGAAGGCCCCGTCGGAGAAATATTTCCATGGTCCTTTCCTTACCCAAATATCGTCGAAAGAAGCCAGGGCCATTAGCCTTGCAGCGCCCTTGGCCTGGCCGTAGGGCCAGCAGCAGAAGCGGCAAGTCAGCTTGCCTTTCCTCTTGTAATCGGTCAGGAGTCTCGCGGTTATGGGCTCCCAGGTGTTGTCCTGAACCGAGGTAATGCCCGCTTCCGCGTAAAGGTCGAGGATTTTATCCATGGCCTGGCGATGCTTTTCCTTGTTCAGGAGCCGCTTGGCTATCCTCATATAGCCGGCGTTGCCCATGGCGGTATCTCGCAGAATTCCGGTGGGTCCTCCATTTTCGTCCCTCACGATTTGGCCGCCCTCGGGGTCTGGGGTATCTCGGCCGATCTTCATTTTCTCGAGCATGGCCGAGTTGGCCCAGGCGGCGTGTCCGGAGTACTGGGTCAGGAAGACCGGGTTTTGGGGCGCGGCCTCATCGAGGATGGACTTGTGTGGTCGGGGACAATCGGGGTAATCCCAGGAGCTTCCGAAGATGGTCTCGCCGGGCTTTTTCCTTTTCGCCTCCTCCTTTATGATCTCGGCGATTTCCTCGCAGCTTTTTCCCCAGAGGATGGGCTCGAGGAAAAAGGTCCCCGCTCCGAATGAATGCACGTGGTTGTCGTTGAACCCTGGAATCAGGGTCATTCCCTCGAGGTCTATCTGGACCGCGTGAGGTCCGGCCATCTCCCTGGCCCGGCTGGAGTTTCCCACATAGGCGATCCTGTCGCCGGCGACGGCCACGGCCTCGGCGCGGGGCATGGCCTCGTCCACGGTAATGACGTTGGCGTTATAGAGGACCAGGTCCACGATGTTTTCCCGCCTCGTCTCGGCGCGCGTCCCCATGGCGGAAGACAAGACAAGGGCCGCGAGGATTATCCTTTTCACGATTGTTTCCTTTTTTCATGCTCTTTGTTTTCGGATTCTTCCGTCCCCGGGACGGCATACGCGAACTTAGCGCGACAAAATGTCGTCAATGGCCCCGAGGCCAAGGATATAGCTGTTTACCCCGAACCCGGATATGACGCCCGCGGCCGCGTCGGAAAGGTAGGATTTGCGCCGGAACTCCTCGCGCGCGAACACGTTGGAAAGGTGGACCTCGACGAAGGGCAGTTCCACGGCCAGGAAGGCGTCCCTGATGGCGATGGACGTATGGGTAAAGGCCGCGGGATTGATAAGAATGGCCTGGAAATTACCAAGCGCATTTTGTATGGCCTCCACTATCTCTCCCTCGTGGTTGGACTGCATGAACTCGATCTCCAGTCCCAGTTCATCGGCCAGGACCGACAATTTATCGTTAATGGACGACAAGTCTTCCGAGCCGTAGACCTCGGGTTCCCTCCGTCCCAGGAGGTTCAAGTTAGGTCCATGGATGACCAGCACCCTTTTGGCCATGGGGCTAGAGTTCCTTTAAGACCGAGGGCGCGCTGACCCTGAGCAGGAACCTTCCCTTTCCCTGATTTCCTCCCGGCTCCATGATGAGCGCGATGAAGTACTCGGGATTGATCACGCGGAGCAGGGTCAGGTACTTGTCGGTGGTAAGGGCGAGTTCCTTGAGGCTTCCCGCGTCCATGGCCTCGGAGGACCTGGATATTTCCTGGAGCAGGTTGGCGTACTCGATGCCCAGGGTCTCGAGGTCTATCTCCACCTCGGGCTTCACGTAAGAACTGAGGCTGATCCCGTCCGAGGCCATTATGACCGCGGCCAGTCCACCGGCCGTTTTCTCCACCGCGTTCTCCACCACTTCCTCGAAAATCATCTCTCACCCTCCTCGCCCGTTTTCATTCTGCTCACGAAAGACTTTAACACGCTCAGCTTACCCGCGTCCGGCACGTCGCTTTTTTCATCCTCAGGCGCGTGGTCCCCCTTCATCTCGACGGGAGCCTCGGCCCTGACCCGTGAGGAAGGAACGAAGAAGTCGTCCTCCCCCGCCGCCTGGCCGCCGGCGCCGGCGGGAACGTCCCCCTCGGCGGCGGCCGCGTCGTCGCCATTATCCGCCGCGCCGTCATCCTCGGACGAGTCGGTACCCGGCGGAGTTGAGATATTTTCAACGCCGTCTTCCCCGGCGGATTCCCCTTTCTCAAGTATGGTCTTGTAAATAATCTCCTCAGGGTCCAGGTTTTTTTGCTCGCAGGCCCGGGCGAACTCGAAATAAAGGTCCTTATCTCGCGGATTGGCCTTTATCTCCTCGGCCATAACCTCGAGGGCCTTGTTGTAAAAACCCTGCTCCCAGAAAAGCCTGGCCATCTTGCAGGTCTTGATGGGCACGTCGCCGCCGTCCTCCGGCCCCTCTTCCGATCCGTCCGCGAGTTCATCGGCGTCGCCGGCGTCGGCTTGGGTCTCGCCCACTTCCACCTCGGGTTGGTCGCCGGTCCGGATGTTCTTCGCCGCAGCCCCTTGGAAGAAAAGGTCCAGCTTTTGTTCAACCTCGAGGCCGGGGCGCTTGGCGGCGGACGTCTCCGGCTCGGCCGGATTTTCGAGGTCCTCGCCTCCATCCATCTTTTCATCATCAAAAAGGCGCCGCTCTTCAGAATTATCATCATCCTCGGTATCCGGCCCCTCATCTTCGGGCCGGGGCGCCTCGACGGTCATGGGTTCCCCGTCAGCCTCTTGAGGTCCGGCGTCCGTCTCCATGTTTTTTTCCGTCTCGGCGTCTTCTTCATGGGGTCCTATTTCCCCGTCAGTCTTTTCCCCACTTTGCACGCCGGTCTTTTCCGCGTCGTCTTTTTCTTTATCTGGCTCTTGTTCCGTTACCGAGGGCGTCGATTCTTCCACCCTGGGCGAGGTTGCCTCGAGTATATCGAGCCGGTTTTTGGCCCTCATGTCCGTGGGGTCCAGGATGGAAAGCGCCCGGTAGGCCCTGAGGGCACTATCGTGGTCACCCTTTCTATCGTACAGGTCGGCGAGCGCCCTTTGGGCGACGATGTTCTCGGGGTTCATGTGAACGACTTTCTCGAACAACTCGACGGCCTTGTCCAGTTGCTCGTCCTCATGGCAGGCCTGGGCCAGCACGACGAGGCCGCTTAAGTATTTGGGGTGTTTTTGCAGTCCGTCCTCGGCGACCCTGATGGCGTTCCTGGTCTCGCCCGCTCGGCGCAGGGAGTCGGCGAGGGCCGCGAACAGCCTCGAGTTCGGGTCCTCCTTGAGGGCCTTTTTATATTTGTCGATCTCCTCTTGAAGACCGGCTTTTCCTTTTTCAGCACGGACCGCCATCGGCTACTCCAAATAATCGATAGATTATCCTTTTTCCCCCTCCGTTGTCAATGAAGATCATTTTATATTAACGCCTTTTGGTCCAGGCGCGGGTTGCCGCTTCACGATAAAAAAGTCGAGGGGCCTCCTTGAGAGAGGCCCCTTAAAAGACGTTATCATATCGAGTTTACTATCCTTGTTTTCGTCATCGGGTTTCCGGCCGGCCTCCGAATAATATGTTATGCCTTAATATGGCCACCTCAAGTGACGAACCGATCAGCCGCTCTTAGGGTATCAAGTCACACGTGTTCAGGTTGCTGAACACGAGCCAACAACTCCACACCGCCGAAAAGCTCTCGTTAAAATCGTTTACCCCGTAGAAGGTGAACCGGGCCTGATAGGTCGGGTCCAGAGCGGGGTTTCCACCATTGTTAAGAAACTCGTTGACTTTGGCGGAAGAAATAATGAGCATGCCCTCGACGTCCGCCGAATCTTCCGGCGCGAGGTGCAGGGAGAAGGCCACGTGTCTTTCGTCGGAAATAGGAGCGGCCCCCGGATCGGAACTGTTGTACTCCACGCTGTAGGATATAACGTGAAGAGTCGACACGTTATCCAAATCATCGGTCAAAGGCACGTTCTCGAAGCTCAGGTCTCCCAAATAGTGCCTATCGGGCTCGTAAGCGTTTTCATCAACGCACCAATCGTTAACCGCGTCGATATAGGGATCAAGCTCCTCGAAATTGATCTTCAGGTACGATCCGGTATTGTTAATTCCCTCCGTCGCCGGCCCCTCGGGCTCGTCGGAGCAGCCTCCGACGTACAGGAGACAACCGATCACGAGGCAGACAACCATGAAAAAAGATTTCTTAGACATTTTCAAACCTCCCAGAGTCATTCAGTTAATCTTCCATCTCAACCGCCGGCCACGGCGTCGCCGACCATCGACCCACCCGGATGGATTATCTGCGGCGTCAGGAAGATTATAAGTTCCTCGTTCCGGGTCTCGGTTATTTCATCCCTGAACATCCAGCCGACGACCGGCAGGTTTCCAAGGTATGGTACCTGTAAGGAGGGGTTGCTTTCCTTCAGCTTGAAAATCCCTCCAATAACGGCTGTCTCGCCGTCCTTCAGCATAATCACGGTCTCGGCCTGCTTCCTGGATATGCCCGGCGCGTCGGCGTCCGGCAGACTGATAGGCTCGTTGTTGGCGGCCCTTATCTCCATGGTGATGGAGTTGTCCGCGGCGACGTGCGGCGTAACCGTGAGTTCCAGGGCCGCCTCGACGAAGGTCCAGCCTTGGGACTGTCCCGTCAAGGTGGCGGGAGGCGGATAGGGTATGCTGACGCCCTGCTCGATGACCGCTTCCTCGTCGCTGAGGGTCAGTATCCTGGGGCTGGACACTATATGAATCTTTTCCTGGGCCTCGAGGGCTCGGAGCATGACGTCCAGGTTCGCGACGCCGGAAATGGAACCGACCGTCAGGCCCAGGGCCCCGCCGCCCGAGCTGTTGACGCCGGTATTGGCCGCGGCCGCTCCGGCCCCACCCAGAGTGGCTCCGCCGATGGAGACGTTGCCCGGAAAGTTCAATCCCGTGGGGTACCCGGTGGAGGGGCTGGCGTTGATGTTGGTCCCCCAGCTCACCCCAATCTCGCGGGACACGCCCACGGTGGCCTCCACTATCCTGGCCTCGATGAGCACCTGCTTGGTGGGCCGGTCCAGGGCGGAGACGAGCTTTATCGCCTCCTCCACCTGGCTGGGGATGTCGATTATCAGCAAGCTGTTGGTCCTTTTATCCGCCTGGGCGCTTCCTCTTTTGGGAGTCAGGACCGGCTTGATTATCTTGACCATGTCGTTCGCCGCCAGGTAGTTGATAGGCACGATTCGAGTCTCGAGCTTCTCGTACTTTTGTTCTCTTTCCCGAGCCAGGATTTCCGCCTCGATCTCCTTCTCCAAGGTCTCCTTGTTGGCGACCCTTATGATGTTGCCCTTCTCGACCTTGCCCAGTCCCTTGGTCTCGAGGATAAGGTCGAGGGCCTGGTCCCAGGGAACGTTGTCGAGCTTGATGGTGATCTTGCCCTTGACCTCGTCGCTGACGACGATGTTCATGCCGCTAACGTCGGCGATGGTCCTGAGGGCGTCGAGGATGTCCATGTTCTTAAAGTCCAGGCTTATGGGTGGGCCGGTGTACTGCACGCCGGTTGGTCCCATTACGTCGCCGGCGGAGGGGACCCCGCCCATGCCCTGGCCGCCGGTGGCTATCTCGCCCCGCGGTCCGAAGAGCCCGGACTCGGGCGCTCCACCCAGGCCCAGGCTGCCCGGATAGTTCTCGAAGCTGAGGCTCAGCTTGTTGTCGAAGGTGTTCCACTTGCTGGCGGCCCACCCCCTCATGACCACGACCACGGCGACCTCGTTGGGCTGGTCGGGGCTCTGGAAGACCGAGAACAGCTCGATGGGGCTGACGAACTCGGTGGTGTCATAGGACTTGTTCTGGTCCGCCTGCACCTGGGCGTTGGAGATGAACAGGGTAACGATCTTCTCCTCGGGGTTGTCCTCGCGGACCCACTTTTCCCGCCGGATGGGACGGTCGGCGTGGATGACGATGGTGGACGCCTCGTTGGTGTACTCGAACTTGACGCTGTCGATGTAGGTCACGCCGACCTTGCTGTCCCCCTCCTTCTGGAAGCCCGACTGAATGCCGGGGCCCCAGTCCACTCCCGAGCCCGGGCCCATGGGAGAGGGATTATCGGTCTTGATCCTGACCTTTTTCTGCTTGTCCCTGCTGATCTCGACTCCCTCGCCGGGCGGCGCGGGTTCCATGGTGGGACCGCCCCACTCGTCGTTTTGGGCGACGTCCATCACGGGCCAGTCGGCGGCCGCTGGCGAGACCGTCTCCGGGGAGTCGCTCGCCTGTCCGGGCGAGGTTTCCGTGACGGCCACGGTCGAGACGTCGCCGGCCGAGGCCACGTCCAAGGACTCGCTGAAGGTCACGCTGAGCTTTTGTCCGTCCTTGTCCAGTCTGAAGCTCGGTATTTCGCCCTTGGCGTCGAAGACGAGCCTTAGCTTGTCGGCGTGCTCGCCCACTCTCACCTCGCCTATGCCCTGGCTTTCGATAGACTTTTTGGCAAGCTTGTTCGCGTTCTTGATTCCCCAGAGGTCCACGACCAGCCGGTCGGGCTTATCCAGGGTAAAGGCGCTGTAGTCTCCGACCCGCCCGTCCATCATAAGGTCCACGCGGGCCCTGTCGTTCTCCTGGACCACGTCGATGTCCATGAGTTTTTTCCCGAGATCGCTCGAGGCGGGCGCGGCATCCCGGGCCGGCTCCGCGGCGGCGCTGGAAATGGGGCTCCACGCCCATTCGCCGTCGCTCGCGGCCTCGGAAGCGGCCACGTCGGTCCCGCTCTCCACCGTCAGGTCTCCGCCTCCGATCTCGAAGAGGTCGTCAACCTTCTCCGAGCCGCTGAGGGGGCGGAACTCGACGACGAGGTTGCCGTCCTTTTTGGTGACCTCGTAATCCAGGTCCTTTTCGAGGTTGGCGATCATCCTGACCCCAGGCTGAGACCCCTCGGCCTCGGGCTCGATCGGCTTGACCTCGACGTCCTGCAGGAACTGGTCGGCCACCGGTATGGTGGACTGCACCTCGCCCATTTGAGCGCCCTTGAAGTCGACCACCACCCTTAAGGGGTCCTCCCATTTGAAAACGCTATAGGGAATAGTTTCCGGAGAGGCCGTGACGATCACGCGATCGGACCCCTCTCCCTTCTCAACGGCGACCCCGTTGATACTGGCCGAGGCATCCTGAACGCCCCGGGTGGAGCCATCGCCCTTCTTCATGGCCGAACAGCCCCAATTGGCCTGCGCCAACACGAGACACGCGAGCGCAATTGCCAGGCTTTTCCAGCTTCCGCTTTTCACATTCCTCTCGCACATGAGTACCTTCCTCCCTGCATTTGCAGCTTCAACCTTCCCCGTAGAGGGATCTATATTAGATACGGCGATCGTCATTTTCCCGCCTTTAAAAACCGGTTACCGGCCCCTCTTTTTGCCGCCCTCGTTGATCTTCATCACTTTCTCGATGATGAAGGTGTCCGTGGGATGGTCCGGGTCCATGTATCTTTCCTCGATAATAAGCTGGTCCTTCTCGATGTACTTGACCTCGCCCCCGTGCTTGCCCAACTGGTCGCCCAGCCTGACCACCTGGTCGGACCCGTCGGGCAGCCTTATATAAGCCGCGTCCATGCCCGAGCCGATGATTATGCCCTGGAGCACCATCTGGTCGAGATCGTAGAGTATCGGCTTGTCGCCTGGATCGGGCTCGGGCGGGACGAGGAAGGGGTCCCATTTGTCGGTGGGATCGTATTTCCATTTCTCTTTTTCGTCCGCCTTGGCCAGGTTGGTCATCTCGGCGGCCGCGGCTTTTTTGCTTCTCGAGCTCCTGGCCGAGCCGCTCGAGCTCGAGTCGGTGTTCCGCGCCGGGCTCGGCGGGGGCTCGCTACCGCATCCCGCGCCAAACGTTACGGATGCCGTTAAAAACCCTATCGCCAGCAGTGATATTTTCGCCTTTTTCAGCATAGCCGCGTCCCCTCATTCCTTGAATTTGTAGGTTTTAGCCGTGCAGGATATATCCACGAGATTGTCGGCCGATTTGCCGCTGTTCTTGATGCTGATCCCCGTGAAATTCACGATCCTGGGCAAAGTAGCGACCTTATAGAAGAAGTTCATCGAGTAAAGGTACTGGCCGTTGAACTTGAGAGATATGGGCACCTCGATATAGAGGTTTTCCTTGGCCGATTCCTTCTCGGGCGTGAACTGCTCGAAGGATATCCCGTTTTGTTTGCCAATATCGCTGATGTCCAAAAGGAGCTTTTCCATTTCCGTTTCCGTCGGCAGTTTTTCCTTGGCCTTTTCGAGCTTCCTCTCTTTCTCTTTGAGCTCTCTGTCCAGTTTTTCCCTGTCCTTCTCGACGGTTTCCAGTTTGGCCAGCTCCGCTTTCTGCTTTACCAACTCCTGCTGGGCCGTTTCCAGTTCCTTTGCCAGCTTGGAGTGAACAAAGAAGAAGTAGCCCCCGGCCATCAGGATGATGATCACTACCAGAATGATAAGTTTCTGGATAAGCGGCATCTTGACCAGTCCATCTGTATTTAAAGCCATTTTCCCCTCCCGGCTCCGAGCGCGCGTTCCTTGGCGTCAGTCGCTCGATGACTTGGACTTGACGACAATCTCGAAGTCGAATTTTTCGACTACACTAGTTTTGCCTTTACCCTTGCCCTTTTTCAGGAACTCGAGCTTAATATCGTCGTATTTGACGTATTCTTCCTCATGCAGCTTCGTGCATCCCTTTTGACTCCTGTCGCACTCGGTTTCCTTTTCGGCGCATTTCTGAGTCGCTTCCTGGCAGGCCTGGCTGCTCTTGGACTCCCTGCAGGCGTCCTTTTTGTTGAGGTCGCAGGCGACTTTGACGTCTTCCTTGCAATCCTTGGCCTGGGCGCACACGTCCCGGTAAAACTTCCTGCAATTCTCGTAGTTCCATTCCCAGTTATTGGTATCCTCGTTCCAGGTCCGGCACCTTTCGTTCCTGGTGCGGCATATATCGTCCTTATCCACGTCGGCCAGGGCGTCGTCGCATGGGACCACCGACAGGTTGCCCATAAACAGGGCCACGGAGTCCTTGTCGTAGCTGCTTCCCCGGATGGTAATGTCTCCGGAGGAACCGCTGCTTTTCTTTCCCTTGCTCTTCCCACCCCATTTGATGCTGGTAATCCAGACCTGGTTTCGCGGAACGCTCTCGGTGATCCTGTCCAGGACTTTGATAAAGAAGTCTCTTCCCGTGTCCAGCTTCTCGATGGCGTCGAGCTGCTTGTCGAGGATGGCGCTCTTTTTTACCAGTTCCTCGTATTTCTTCTTTGCCTCTCTTAACTTGGCGATCTCCTTCTTGGTGTTGTCGATCTCGGCGTTAACCTCGGCTATCTTGTTTTTCTGGTTCAGGTAAAGGACCGTGAGCCCGCCGGCCGCCGCTATGATGATAGCCAGGCCGATGACTATCTGCTGCATGATCCTTTCTTTTTTCTTGGCCGCTTTTACCGGAAGTAAGTTGATCTTAATCATCTGTCACCCACCCTTCTCAGCGCAAGACCTATACTTACGGCGGCTCTGGCCCCGATCTGCTCGAGGTATCCCGGGTCGAAGAGCTTGGGGTTCCTTTCAAGGTTCCTGAAGGGGTCCATGATCTCGACCGGAACGTTCTGTTTTTGCTGTATGGTCTCGGCGAGCCCGCTCACCCCGGAGCCGCCACCCCCGAGCCAGATTTTGGATATCTGCTCGTCGGCGGCGGTGGCCTGGTAGAAGTCCAGGCTCTTGGCGATCTCCGAGGCGATCTGGTCGGAAACTCTTCTGATGACCGCCTCGACCTCCTGCCTCATGACCGCCTCGGTGTCCCCGGTGGCCGAGCCGCCCAGCTTGAGAAGTTCCGCCTCCTCGTAGCTCACCGAGAGCTCCTTCATTATCTCCTCGGTGTAGAGGTTGCCTCCCACCGTCACGTCGCGCGAGAAAAGGTAGCCCCCGCCCTTGGTTATCACCATGTTGATGATGCTCGAGCCGATGTTCACCAGGGCCAGGACCTCGTTCTCCATGATCTGGTAGTTGATCTCGTAGGCGTTGAGCATGGAGAAGGCGTCCAGGTCGACTATGACCGGGACCAGGCCCGCCTCGGTGATCACCGCCACGTAGTCGTTGATCATGTCCTTTTTGGCGGCCACCAGAAGTATCTCCATGTTCCCCTCGTCGTCCCCCGGGTTCAGAATCTCATAGGCCAGGTTGACGTCCGAGAGGTTGAAGGGAATATACTGCTCGGCCTCCCATTGTATCTGCTCGTCCAGCTCCTCCTCGGTCATAACGGGAAGCTGTATCTTACGGATCATGACGGAAGCGCCGGAGACCGACGTGGCGACGTCCTTGGTCTTTATCTTGCGCTCGCTGATGACCGTCTCAATGGCCTCCACGATCGCCGGGGAATTCATTAGGGCGCCATCCACGATCGCCTCGGGAGGAAGAGGGACCATCCCGAAATTCTCCAGGATGTAACCCTTCTTTGACTCCTTTAGCTCGGATACCTTGATCGAGCTCGTCCCTATATCTAGCCCGATCAATCCTTTTTTACCGCCGAATGCCATCTGCTTCCTCCCTCCGCTTTACCAAAACAGGTAAAAAAAATCAGGGTATTTCTCAAACTCTACCCTTTCCGTCCCTACCTCTTTTGATGCCCGTTTTGCTCTTCCGGCTCCCGTTTTCACCATCTTCATCTTCAAAAAAAACTCGCTGCCGCTCGGTCAAATTGAAACCAAGCGCCAAAATAATTTTCCGCTTGGTATCCATCCGGCAATTTTCCCCTCTTTCAATTCTATCGATCGTGAGAGGACTTACTCCAGCTTTACGAGCCAGTTCAGCCTTGCTCATGAGCTGGGCCTCCCTTAAAGACTTGACGTTGTTCTTTCCCATTGATATCTCCCTGAGGCGGATACGCTCAATATAAATAAGGTCATCGTCCAAAGGTGTCCTCCCTTGATTATAAAGTTTGAAGCAAACCTAATACAATTGTCAAGAACTTTTTATAATTAACTGAAAATTTTATATAATTTAATATAATTTATGTCAGATGTTGTGTAAGTAAAATAAAGGTGCACTATATCTAGAGATTAATTTGTCTAAATAATTTAACCGTTTATATCAATTAAGGCGCGTTCGGGACGACAATGACGGACCATCCAGATTGTATGGCATTGTTTTATATAGGTATTTTCAACCAATACGCCGGCGAGGCCAACGATGGCGCCAAAAATCAGGCCTTTGAAAAGTTCCCAAAATCTCCATCAAATTTACAATCCCATGCATGATCGAAAACAAAAGACGCGAGAGGCAATAAACAGTCTAAGTAATCATTATTTAATGTTTAATCATTTATTTTGCAAAATCGGCTATAATAGAGATGACGCCAACTGTGAAAATATCGACATAATAACATTTTTGGTTTTTCCGCGCCCATGCACAATATGCTGGCAATATTTTTCCATCCATGATAAAGAAGAAGAAGGAAGGATATTTGTGTTGATCGAGGGAAAAGATTTAAGTTTCAACCGATCGGATTTAAGAAAAATCCTGGCCCTTGTCTTTATCATGGTCCCCATCGTCCTTTTATGGAACACTCCCGTCGTGTATCCGCTTAAAATACTTGTGGTTTTCTTCCACGAGATTTCCCATGGACTGGCCTCGATATTAACGGGCGGCAAGATGATTACCATCGAGCTCAGCCACCACCAGGGAGGGGCCTGCATGACCCTGGGAGGAAACCGTTTCATAATACTTTCAGCCGGTTACCTTGGCAGCCTGCTTTGGGGAGGGATCATCCTGACCGCCGCCGCCAGGACAAGGTTCGATAGGGCCATCACCGCCCTGTTGGGCGCCTCGATCGTCATCGTGGGAATTCTTTACGTCCGTCCGATCATCGGGTTCGGCTTTGCCTTCTCCTTGATAATAGGCGCCAGCCTTGTGGCCTTTGCCCGCTACCTCCCCGAGGCGGCCAACGACGTTCTGCTGAAAGTTATCGGACTTACCTCATGCCTTTACGCGGTCCTGGATATAGTATCCGACGGAATATCGCGCGATATTCCCATGTCCGACGCCAACGCCCTGGGCGATATGATATTCCTGCCCGGATGGCTGGTGTCCATAGTCTGGCTCATCGTGGCCATTGCCGGTTCCGCGTTTTTTTTATGGATAGCCGGTGGAGGACGAAAAACGGCCGGTCCTCCCGGCGCGGGGCCAACGAGATTACCCGGCCTGGAATAATTCGCGCCTTCTCTTGATATTTCAGGGCGTTCCTTATAATAATGTCATACCCGGCCCGATCGTTTTCAACGCGGCTCGGCAAATCCATACAAGGCGGAAATCATGGCGCATTCCGGATCCAAGGTAGTAATCTTCGCGGCCATAGCCGGCAACCTGGCTATCGCCATAACCAAGTTCGTGGCGGCGGCCATAACGGGCAGTTCGGCCATGCTCTCGGAGGGCATCCACTCGGTGGTCGATACTGGCAATGGTCTATTGTTGTTGTTCGGCATTAGGCAGAGCCAGAAGCCGGCCAACGAGGAGCACCCCTTTGGCCGGGGCCAGGAGTTATATTTCTGGACACTTATCGTGGCCATCATGATTTTCGCCATTGGCGGAGGCATATCCTTTTACGAGGGGGTCATGCACGTTTTGCATCCATCCGAGATTCAAAGCGTGATGATCAGTTACGTGGTGCTTGGTTTTTCCATCCTGTTCGAGGGCATATCCTGGACCGTGGCCCTTATCGAATTCAGGAAACTCAAGGGGGACATGGGCTACCTCGAGGCGGTTCGGGCGAGCAAGGACCCGACGACCTTTGCCGTTTTCTTCGAGGACTCGGCCGCCCTGCTCGGGCTTTTGGTGGCCCTCATCGGCATCTCGCTGGGGCACGCGCTCCACGAGCCACGTTTCGACGGGGCCGCCTCGATAGTTATCGGCCTCATCCTGGCGGGCGTGGCGACTCTTCTGGCCTACGAGACCAAGAGCCTGCTGATCGGCGAGGCCGCGGCCCCCCAGACCGAGGCCGACGTGCGCGCCATCATCGAGTCCGACGAGACGGTGGCCTGTTTCGTCAAGGCCCGCACCATGCACATGGGACCGAGCCAGGTGCTTCTTAACATGGACCTCCAGTTCCAGCCCCACCTCACGGCCCAGGAGGTGGCCGACTCCATCGACCGCATCGAGAAAAAAATCCGGGAGAAACACCCCGAGATCGTTTACATCTACCTCGAGGCCAAGACCATGAAGCCCGCGAAAAAGGCCGACTGCCGCGATGAACCAAGGAAAGGCTCCTAATGGGAGAACTCCATCGAGGACGGCTGCATGGGGGCGGGCCTGGAAATAAAACACGGGACGCCTGACGGCGAGACCCGCGAAATCCATCTCATCAGTTTCTTTTCCCATGACATGGATACCATTTTCAAGGTCGTCAAGGACGGCGTTGAGAGGTCTCGCCGGGATTAGTAATGGCGGGAACAAGGACTTTTGAACTCGTCATCGGGTATCCGGTTTTTCGGGTTTTTCCTTTATCTCTTTCATAAGCTTCCTGCTCAGGACGCTGGTGAAAAGCCTCGCTCCTTCCTCGTTAAGATGCTGGCCGTCCTTGAACATGTCATCGTCTAAGCCGTTATACTCCCTCATGTCAATGAGCGTAATCCCCTCACGTTCGAGAATATTTTCAAGTTCATCATCAAGTCGGTAGTCTTGCTTGACGGGCATGGCGACAAGGATCATTTTTATATCGTTTTCTTTCAATACTTGAATAAATTTCATCAGCCTGGAATAGGAATAATCCAAGGCGGGAGCGTCATCACTCTCGGGCGGCTCGTTCAAATCTCTTTGTTTTAACCGACCCTCCCGATAATTTGGAACGACCATATCGAGCGCTCTTCTATGGATGCTCTCATTATTGGCGTAGGAAAGTAACAACCAGGATAAAATAAACTTTACTCTTTCGTCGAAAGACCTGACCTCGTCCCTCATGGCCTCGGGAACGTCCTCGATACTCACGTCCATCGATCCCAGATGCACGGCGCTGGCCGGCCTCGAGTCGGAAGCATAATCGTCCTCAAAACCCACGACCAAAACGTCCGGGACCCGGCCCGTCCAGATGAATTGTTTCTTGAACAAATAGTACCACTCCGCTATGGTAGTACCGTCGGGATTGACTTTTATCGCCCTGACTCGAGTACCGCCAGCTTTCGACGCTTCCTCGTTGAAAACGTCAAGGTCTACTCCGTCGTGGATCATCGAGTTCCCAAGGAAAACCAGTTTTATCCCGTCAAAACTCGCGAGGCGCCGCGATTCCTCCGGTATCGCTTTAATGTTCCTGATATCCCCGGAAAGCCTATCCTGATAGAAAAAAATGAACAACTCCACTAAGATAAGCTCCAACGCGAGAATGGCCGCGATTTTCCTCTCGGAGCTAAAACTGGAAATAGATAAACTCAACGTTTCCTCCATAATGGAAAAAATACATCATGTTGGCGCAATAAATATATACGACGGCCAGCCATATCCAGCTTGACTTAAGGGGCCTTTCCATGTCGCCTCCCCGGTAAAGCCAGGTCTCGAACGCCATGAATGGAGCCAGAAAAAATATCATCATGCCCATCATATACCAAGAATAATCAGTCATATGAAAATCGAAGACCAAAAGTCCCAGCATATCCACGGCCTGAGCGAAATTCTCGGCCCGGAAAAATAGCCATCCGAGCGCGGCCAGATGGAACATGACTATTATTTTCACGATACCGGCGGCGCTAAGGATCCTGGTATCAGACCTGAGAACTCCCATCTTTTCCAAAGCCCGGTTCGCCGCCAGCAGAAGTCCATGATAGAAGCCCCAGAACACGAAGGTCCAGGCGGCCCCGTGCCAAAGGCCGCACAGGGCCATGGTGACGAGGAGGTTGCGATAAGTGGCCGCCCGGCCGCCCCTGTTGCCGCCGAGGGGGATGTAAAGGTAGTCCCGGAACCACTCCGAGAGGCTGACGTGCCAGCGCCGCCAGAACTCGCTCGGGTCCTTGGAGAAATAGGGCAACCTGAAGTTGTACATCAGGTCCACCCCCATCCACCGCGAGATACCCTGGGCGATGGAGGAATAACCGGAAAAGTCGCAATAAATCTGGAAGCTGAAACAGTAGACCCCCAGGAGGACCTCCGCACCCGTCAGATCGGCGTTGTGGGGCGAAAAGACGGAGTCGACGATGGGGGCCATATTGTCGGCGATCACGATCTTTCGGAAAAGGCCGGTAACGACGTGGTAAAGACCGATCCGGAAATCGTCGCTTCTCGGAGGTCTGATTTTCGCCAACTGGGGCATGAGACGGTTATAACGCTCGATCGGACCGGCCACGAGCTGGGGAAAGAAGCTGACGAACAAGGCGAAGTCAACCAGGCTTTCCGCCGGGATGGAATTTTTCTTATACACGTCTATCGTGTAGGACATGGATTGAAAGGTGTAAAAACTTATGCCCACCGGCAAGGCGACCTTTAATACCGGAGCGCCAATATGGAGACCGACCCCATTCAACAACTCCACCAGTTCTCCCGTGAAAAAACCGTAATACTTGAAAACGCCCAGAATGACCAGATTGACCGTGACCGCGCCCGCTAGCAGTCCTTTTCTCACGCCGGGGCTGGCCGAGGCGTGAATCCTGGCGGCCGCGACGTAGTTGGCGAGAGTTATTATAAGGATGAGGGCGAGATAGCGCCAGTCCCAGGAGCCGTAAAAATAATAGCTCGCCAGGAGAAGCATCCGTTTCTTCCACTCGCCGGGCAAAAGGCGGTGAAGAACTATTACCACCGGAAAAAATATCCAGAAAGAATACTGATTGAAAAGCATAATTTACACCGAAGGTGGAGTTTAAAGCCAAGGTGCAATTAAATCACATTATGGCCGCCAAGGAAAACTCCGCGCTAATTCTTAAAGTTGAAAGCCATTCATGGCGTCCAGGAAGATAGGGGGACACTCGTTTCTAAAACTGAAAATTTACATGGCAATGCTATTGACATTGAATTCGACGCGCATATAATGTTGTCATTTAATTCAACTCTCCAATCGGGAGATACTTAATATCCGGATGGTAGAAGAGAAAGAAAACGTCAAATTACGCCAAGGTAAAATCTGGCGGGCGCGGCTCAGCTTGATCGGATACAATATATCTCTTTGTTAATACCCGTTGACTTTGCGGTTAGATCTCGCGGCCCAACGTCAGTGAAAGGAGGTGAATTATATCGGCGCTCAGGCGGGGAAGACCCAATTTATTCAGGCCGGCTCTTCCCCTAGGAAAAAAACCCAGCACTTATTTAAAAGGAGAAACACCATGGGAATTATTGATGATTTGAGAAATGAAATTATCGGCTACGTAGATGACGAGGAAAGGTTCGAGATCAAGATTGAGAACTTTACTTACAGCGGGCCTCATTTAAGCGAAACGAACGAGCGATTCAATTTCATGCTAAAGGTATATAATAAGGGGCCTCTCGATATGAAAAACGTCAAAATGCGAATAGAGGCAGTCGAAGGGCACGTAAGAATAGGAATCGGCCCGGCTGAGGCGAGTTATCAATACGCGTACGTCACGAGAGCTTTTAATCTCGACGCCTATCAGCATCAATACATCCTGTTTTTCGGAGTGGCCGTAAAGGCGACGATAAAAGAAGGCTCCAGAGCCACGGAGAAGCAGGACATCATGAAGGTTAAAGTCCATTCATGGGACGCGAGCCTGGCGTACATCCTAAACGATTGCTCTTCATCGAGCCACGCGATTCCATACGCCGAGGAAATTACCTGATCAGTATCCAATCGCAAGCCGCCCTGGCAAGGCCCCATGGCCCAAATCAAGCTCAGCCTGGGCGGCTTTGCTTTAGCATTACAAATTGATTACAACAATGACGGGCGCGTAGAGATTAAATACTTCACCTGAAATCACCTTCAATATAGCTTGCATTCCGCTCCATTTCATTCTCTTTTGCGGCCGGCTCCCTTTTCAGGCTCCCCGCCGGCGGGCCTTGATTCATCCCTTCAGCTTTATCACCGAGCACGCGGGGTAGGGAGGCTTGGGCAAGGCAATAATTGTCTTTCCTTTTTCCTCGCGGACCAGGAGGGGCGCGGCCCCGGTGGGATTGAGAAGATAGGCCTTGTAAGAGGAAGCATCCAAGCCCTCGACCACCAGTTCTCCCTCCGGCCAGTCGAAAACGAGGAGGTAAACGTCCGACCCCTTGCGGGTGGTCCGGCCCCAGGGAGCGTCCTGGATGGGACCGGCCTGGGACCCGTATATGGCCTCGCCGTTTACCCGCGTCCACTCCCCCACCTCGATAAGGCGGGAGACGCTGGGCTCGGGTATGACCCCCTCCGGCGTGGGCCCCACGTTGAGCAGGAAGTTGCCTCCCTTCGAGCATATGTCGCACAGCTTGCGGATGAGGTCCGAGGTCGGCTTCCAGTCGTGATCGAAGCTTTTATATCCCCATGACGTGTTCATGGTCATACAGGTTTCCCAGTCGCAATTGGGAAGCTCGTCGGGTATGACCTGCTCGGGAGTGGCGTAGTCGCCCACCTCCGGCCTGACGATGGGATGAGGAGTGCCCGTCAATACGGACAGGTTGTCCTTGAACTTCCTCTTGTCCAGCCGGTTGTTGATCACGACCCCCGGCTGAAAGCGGCGGCAAAGGGTCTCCACCTCGAGGCCCCACTCTTTACTCCACTGGGGCATCCAGTCGCCGTCAAAAAAGAGCGAGCAAATGGGGCCGTAATTGGTCAAAAGCTCCTCGATCTGGCCCTTCATGTATCCCATGTACTTTTTGAAATCGGGCGTGTAATAAAGGTAATAAGGATACCTGGAGCGGCTCCAGTCAAGCTGGGAATAGTAAAGGCCGAACCTTACTCCCTCCTCGGCGCAGGCGCATGCCAGCTCGCCGATCACGTCCCGCTTAAAGGGCGTCGCGTCCATTATATCGTAGCTTGTCAGACTCGAGTCGAACATGCAAAAGCCGTCATGGTGCTTGCCGGTGATGACCATGTACTTCATGCCCGCTTGCCTGGCCAGCCTGGCCCAGGCGCGGGCGTCGAACTCGACGGGGTTGAACCGGCCGGCCAGCCTGGCGTACTCTTTTTTGGGTATCTGCTTGTCGAACTGAATCCACTCGGCGGGAAAAGTGGTGGACTTCATTCCCCTCCACTCGCCTCCCAGCACGGAGTAAATTCCCCAGTGGATGAACATGCCGAAGCGGGCCTCCCTCCACCAGGCCATCCTGGCCTCGAACTCCTCGTCGCTCTCGGAGGGAAGCCTCGCGACCAAAGTCCCCGGCGCCGCCAGGGCCGCCGAGCCGGCGGCCGCCGTCTTCACGAACTCTCTTCTGTCCATATCCGCTCGCCTTTCCCTTATACTCTTGCTATTTTCCCTATCTCCTGTAGCGAGAGCGCGAAAATCTGCTTGTCCGCCACGTCTTTTCCTTCCCGGTAGGTCCGGGCCATGGCCGCGTAAACGAGGGCGTTGTTCACTATCCGCTCGGTCTGTCCGGGCCCGGCCGGCTTGATCCTGGCCGGAACGCCCATGACCACCGACCCCGGCGGGACCCTCGTCCTCTCAAGCACCACCGCCCCGGCCGCCACGATGCTGCCCTCCCCTATCACCGCCATCTCCTGGATAACCGCCCCTATCCCGATAATGCACCTGTCCTCCACGATGGCCCCGTCGAGCACCGCGTTATGGGCGATGGTGACGAAGTCTCCCACCTGGGCCGCGTGGAGAGTCGAGTTGTCCTGGACGCAGGTGAAACGGCCCACCCGGGCCGGCGCGAAGTCCCCCCTTATTACCGAGCCGGGCCAGAGGCTCGAGTGCTCTCCCACCTCCACGTCGCCGTACTGCACGGACGAGGGGTCGCGAAAAACCGAGTCCGCTATTTTAACCATCTCCCTTTCCTCCCCGGGGCGGCCCTTACGACAAGGCCGGAACTGAATGCACAGTCTACAGGAACAAGGAGGGCCGTATCAAGGCAATGCCACTAAAATGAAGAACCAGGGAGTTTGAGGAATTCTATCTCCTCGGGCGTGGACTCCCTGCCCAGGACCGAGTTGCGGTGGGGAAAACGCCCGAACCTCTCGATGATGGCCCGGTGCCGCTCGGCGTAATCGAGGAAAACAAGGAAAGTTTCCCGGCGCTTATCCGGCGCGTCGCCCGCCAGGGCCGTAAAGAGCTTGACCGACCGCTCCTGCGTTTCCATGTCCTCCGAGTGCTCGAGGGGAAGGTAGACGAAGGTCCTGGCCATGGGCGGAAGCTCGTGGTCGAAGCCCTTTTCAAGCGCGTGAAACGCGGCGGCCAGTGCCCTCGCGTCCTGGGCGAAGGCCTCGGGTGAATCGCGGTAAATGTTCCTTGTAAACTGGTCCAGAAGCAGGATCAAAGCCAGGCATGGCCGCGCCGAATCCATCCACTGGTCGCGCTCGCCCCGAGCCGCGGCCTCCACGTCGCGCTCGAACCTTTCCTTTATATAGGCGTCGGTCTCGGGTTTTTTATGGAACCATATATCGAGGCGGGGCTCGATATCTTCCCGATCCAGGTCCTGGAACCAGTATTCGAGAATCTCCTCGTGCCCGCTCAAGGCGGCTGCCCCCGTTCCAAGTTCCCGGGCTAGAGGTCGAACTTCTTGGCCCGGAAGGCGGCCAGGAGGTCGGCGCAGAAATTATCGTTTCCGGCCAAGGCGTTGGCCACGATGATATTGGCCATCATCCTTTTATCCAGGGGATTGATTATGGCCCCGTCCAGTCCTCTGGCTATGGCCATGGCCATAAATATCTGGTTTATCAGCTTGCGCTCGGGCAGGCCGAAGGACACGTTCGACAATCCGCAAAGGGTATGCACTCCCGGGAACTTGTCCATGATCCGCTCGACCGCCTCCAGGAACTCGACCGCGTACCGGTCATTGGTACCAAGCGGCTGGACCAGCGGGTCCACGTGGATGTTCTCCACCTTCACGCCGTTCTCGAGCAGCTTTCCCACCAGCCGCTCGGCTATGTCCACCCGGGCGTCGGCCGTTTCCGGCATGCCATCGTCGCTCATGCAAAGGGCCACCACTTTCAGGTCCGAGTCCTTAAGTATCGGGATTAGCTTTTCGTAACGGTCCTTTTCCAGGGAGATCGAGTTGATGACGGGAGTTCCCTTGTGGACGGCCAGGGCCGTCTCGATGGCCGCCGGATTGGGACTGTCTATGCAACACGGAGCGTCCGTCGCTTCCTGTACTAATTTTACCAGCCACTTCAGGTACTCCGTTTCCTTCTCCACGAAAACCCCGGCGTTGACGTCAATAAAGTCGGCGCCGGCTTCCCTTTGGTCTATGGCCAACTGTTTTATGGCGTCCGCGTCTCCCGCCTCGATGGCCTGACCTACCGCTTTTCTGCTGGCGTTTATAAGCTCTCCTACAATAATCATGATCCCTCCGGTTTTTTCATTTCGCTCTCTTTCCTCACCATGGCGTCCGGCCCAGGCCATGACGCTCCCTTTCCCGTCCGCCTGACGGGGCCATCATACTAATGAAACCTTCTCGATTCAAATCGGAAGGGGCCAAGGATCGCATAAGCGCGCTTTAAGCGCGTCAAATTGCCCTTATAGTATGCAAAATACCCGAGCATATTTATTTTAGCGCGGTTTCAAGAGCGCTGTTTTCCATATCCGGCCGGACTCCGGTTGACTCCAATTTGTAATTGTCCGTTTCTTAAACCATTTTTTCAAACCCATTCCGCTTGAAACAACCTGCAACATAAGGCACGCATATTGCTTAACAAGTATTACGAGTCGGGTGGGTATTTCAGCAAATCTTCTTAAAATTGCCAAACCCATCAATTTGGGCGGTAAAAGGATCAGTAAAATGTCGGGCCAGGAAGAAAGAATTTGGGCGGAACGCGATCTGGTAAAATGCAAGCCGATCGAGTTCATTCCTTTGAAAGACCTCATCGCCCGGAGCGAGGAATGGCTTATGCACCGAATCCTTTCCTACGCCAAGGAAAGAGGTTACGTCAAGTATACGTCAACCCTGGCCGAGGCCTGGAGGATGTCCATTTCCGGCATCAGTTCCTCTCTCATAGGCGCGCTCGAGATAGCGGAGTATTATCCCGAGTTGGCTCCCGACGAGGATTACGAGGAAGACCCCATTGCAAGTTTCGGTATTGTCGAGGCCAGGCGACACAGGGCGCGCGGCGTGACCCTGGGAATGTACCTGGGCCTTATGAAATATTACCGCCAGAGCTACATGGACCTCATCAGGCAGGCCGACTTCGACAAAGACGCGGAGGAGCACTGCAGGCTTTTCGTCAATCGTTTCTTCGACCGCGTCGAGTTGGGCTTTACCACCGAGTGGTCGTCAATGGACGAGAACGAAAAACTCGATGAACTTAAATCCTCAAACCGGTCCATGACCAACGAAAAGAATAAATACCTGACTATTTTCGAAAGCATACAAGACCCGGCGATCCTGCTTGACAAGCAAAGCAGAATCGAGAATATAAACCACGCGGCGGCAAAAGTTTTTTTCGGCATCGATGCCCCTGGTAAGGTCTACTACAACCTGTCCCCTACCGAGCGTGCCCTCCCATGGCTGGCGGAAAAGATCGATTTTTTCACGAGGGGAAAAACATCGGAAATAACCTTCGAGACCACCGTGCCCATAAACGGCCGCGAAAGGCAATTCGTGGTCAAGCTGCAAAAAATGCTCGACGTCAGCGAAAAGTTCGCGGGAACCATGGTCATTTTCCACGACGTCACGGAACTTAAGGAAACCCAGGCCAGCCTGATTAGACATCGGGACGACCTGATGAGGACCTTGACCGAGCTCAAGATCACCCAGAGCCAGATGGTCCAGAACTCGAAACTGGCTTCCCTTGGCAGACTCGCCGGGGGCGTGGCTCACGAGATCAACAACCCCCTGGCTTACGCTTATGGAAACGTTCAGCTTCTGGAAAAACAACTGGACGACCTGACCGAGTTGCTTAAGGCCTACGCGGAGCTGCAAAACGAGGTGGAAAAGGAGGCGGCCGACCCGGAAAGAGCGCTGGAACTGGCCGAAAAAGCTAGTAAGCTATTTGAAAAAATTAATAAAAACTTTAACATGGAAGAACTTCCCGATCTTATAAAGGACACCCTGGACGGGCTTACGCGCATAAAAAATATCGTCAAGGCCCTTAAGGATTTCGCATCCCCCGGCTCCGGAGAAAAGGTCCTATGCGACCTCAACCAGTGCGTGGGCGCAACCTTGAAACTCGTCTCCTCGGCCGTTGGGAAAAAAGCCCGCGTTATTACCAACCTCGAGGAAATTCCGCCCATTATGTGTATCTCCCAGGAGCTTAACGAGGCCCTGGTAAACATGATAATAAACGCGTCTCAGGCCATGGATAAAATGGGCTTTATCGAAATTACGACCGCCTTTAAAGATCCCAACGTCGTCCTCAAAATCAAGGACGCGGGTCATGGCATACCCCGGGACATTATTGACAGGATTTTCGATCCCTTTTTCACCACCCGGGCCGTGGGGGAAGGCATGGGCCTGGGCCTGTCCATCACCTACGGAATAGTCAGAAACCATGGAGGAACCATCGAGGTCGAAAGCGAACCTGGATTGGGAACGACCTTTACCGTCAAGCTGCCAGTTCCCGCCTAGAGCCTCGCCCGACTGGCCAGGCCAGGGCAAACCCGGCTTTAACAACGCCGCCGCTAAGCGGACTAATCAGAGCTTCTTGCAAAAGTCCTTTTCTTTGCGGCATAGCCGCTTAGGAGTGCGGCGGCTCGACGCCGCTTTTCTTCCGAGCGGCTTGACGCGAGGCAAGCAGGCGTATTATTAGGCCTTGTCAAGCCAAGGCCATCGAAAGCGGTCTCAAGCGACCGCACTCCTATGTCCCCATTTGTCAAGTGACCTCGAATTATTATATCGGTCCTGGGCAATCTCTTATTCGAACGCGTGGTGGTACACGGTTCATTTTATCTTTTCGCTTCCGGACGGATCACACTCCAAAGCGGCTATGCCGCAAAGAAAAGGACTTTTGCAAGAAGCTCTATCCGTGTTGGAGGCCTTCAGCCCGCGGCTTCGCGTCCCACGCAATATTGCGGACAATATTGTGATGGGGCGCTCCGCCCAGGGCGGGCCGGGAAGACGGGATTTGTCATGGCCGCAGTCGGCCTTTAATATGTATGTCGGGTCGGCGGCCTGGCCGGCGTAATCTCGAATCGACGGGGGAGACGGTGATGATTGAAATAACGATGAATCCTATCGACGTTGGCAAGGAGTTCATGAAGCTGGACCTCACGGGGGCGGGGTCCGTCGTGACGCACGTGGGGGTGGTCAAGCCCGACCCCGAGGGAGGGCCGAGTCGGGGGATCAGGTTCGCCGACAAGGGCGGCGCCCCGTCCGAGCTCGAGTCCATCGAGAGGGACTTAAGGCAAAGCTATAACCTTATCGACGTGGTCCTGGTCAGGCGGATGGGCGAGCTGGAGGTGGGCGACGTGATCCTGGTGGCGGCCATATCGGCCAAGGGAAGGGAGGACGCCTTCGGCGCCTGCCGCGAGGCGGTCGAGCGCTACAAGAAGATGAAGCTGATCGACAAGGCCGAGCTGTTCGTATAGAGGGAAGAAGAATGAGGGAGCCGGCATTTCGAACGAGGGTATCGGATACGCTGGGCGTCGAGTATCCCATCATCCAGGGGGCCATGGCCTGGGTAAGCTTCGCGCCGCTGGTGGCGGCGGTAAGCGAGGCCGGGGGTTTCGGCATAATCGGCGGGACCATCATGATGCCGGAGGACTTAAGGCGGGAAATCCGCTCGGTCAAGGAGATGACGGACAAGCCCTTCGGCGTCAACATCATCAGCCTCCACCCGCATATAAAGGACATCCTTCAAGTCCTGATCGAGGAGAAGGTCAAGGTGGCCACCTATGGTACGGGCAATCCCAAGAAGATCATCGAGGTCCTGAAGCCGGGGGGCGTCATGAGCTTTCCCGTCGTGCCTCATATCAAGGGCGCGGTCCGGGCCAGGGATGACGGGGCCGACGGGGTGATCGTCTCGGGGCTGGAGGGCGGCGGGCACGTGGGCCTTCTTTCCACCATGGTCCTCATACCCCAGGCGCGCGACAAGGTGGACATCCCCCTGGTGGCGGCGGGCGGCATAGCCGACGGCAGGGGCATGGCGGCGGCCTTCGCCATGGGCGCCGAGGCCGTCCAGCTCGGCACCCGGTTCATCGTCACCCGCGAGTCCCCGGCCCACGCCAACGTGAAAAGGAAGATACTCGAGGCCAGGGCCGAGGACACGGCGGTAACGGGCAACATAACCGGGCTTCCCGTCCGGGTGATCAGGAACCGCATGGCTGAGGAGTTCCTGGCCATGGAGGACACGGGAAGAAGCAAGGCGGAGATGGCCTTGTTCGGATCGGGCAAGATGAAGCTGGCCTTCCAGGAGGGGGACGCGGAGGACGGCTCGGTCATGTCGGGCCAGATTTCGGGCATGATCGATGACGAGCCAAGCTGCGAGGATTTCATCCAGCGGATGATGGCGGATTTCAGGAGGACCGCGCGAGAGCTCGCCCGGACCGCCTCGACCTAGACGTCGGTTACTGGAACGCGACGGAGCCGAAAAACAATCCTATGGCGCCGTGGAGGGCGGCGGCGGGAAAGACGTTTCCGGCGCGCTCGTAGACGAGGCCCAGTATAAGACCTTCGGCCGCCGTGACCGCCGCGGCGGTCAAGTGGATATCGAACTCGGCCAGGCTCGAGACAAAGGGATTGAAATACATGATCCCATGGCCCAGCCCGAAAATAAGCGAGGCAATAATAAGTCCCCAACCGAACCTGACTCCCATGACTCGAAACGGCCTTCCCAAAGAGCGGTTCAGGCGGCCCTGCAAAAAACCGCGAAAGAAAACCTCCTCCCCCACCCCGCAGAACAGCACCGTGAACGTGACCGTCAAGCCCCAGCCGATAAAATTCGCCGCCGTCTGCGATATGGTCTTGGTAACGAAAAGGGAATTGGCGAAGGAATAGGGGGGAAGAAGCAGGAACAACCTCCTGCCCGCCCAAAGGTTGGGTATTAGCATGACCGCGATCCAGACCGCGAAAAGCTCGGCCGCCACGATTCGGCTCAGCCTCCTGGTCTCGGGGTCTTTAAAACCAGAGGCCGAGACGCCGACCTCGGACAGACCTCCCCTTGATATCAAAACGAAAAACAAAGGTATGGCGAACATCATGAAGTGAGCGAAAAAGTCCCAGCCTAAAAGCACAAGCTGGATAGACCCCACTATGGTGACTTCCAGGTACTTGATAAAGAGGACCAGGCCGAGAAAAATCGCCATCGCCTCCGCCACCGCCAGGAACTTGTCTTTCAATTCCCGCCTCCTTTCTCCTTCGCCTTTTACATGGAGCAAAGGCCGGGCCAAGGGCATGAAGACGTATAACTATAGGAATCGTATTAATAAATTACTATAACGGTCGGACGGAAGGAGACGGGAGTGATATAATTAGTTTCACGAGTATGAAGAATCTTACATAGCCGGGAAAATTCATGTAATACAGTGATCGACTTTGCCGCCAGAAGGAGAGACAAAAAAGCGAGGCGCCCCAAAGACGCCCCGCCGAAAGGAATTTGACCTTCAATTAAAGAGGAATATTTCCGTGTTTTTTGGGCGGCCTGGTTTCCCGCTTGGACATGCAGGCGTTCACGGCGTTAACAATCATGGCCCTTGATTCGCTCGGTTTGATGATCATGTCTATGTATCCTCTCGAGGCCGCCACGTAGGGGTTGGCGAAAAGTTCCTCGTACTCGGCTATCTTCTCCGCCAGCTTGGCGCTCGAGTCCTCGGCTTCCTTTATCTCCTTGCGGAAAATAATTTTCGAGGCCCCCGGGGCCCCCATGACGGCTATCTCGGCGGAGGGCCAGGCCATGACGACGTCCGCTCCCAGGTCCCTCGGGCACATGGCCAGATATGACCCTCCGTAGGCTTTCCTGGTGATGAGGGTGATCTTGGGAACGGTGGCCTCGGAATAGACCCACAGCATTTTGGCGCCGTGGCGGATGATGCCGGACCATTCCTGGTCCGAGCCCGGCAGGTAGCCGGGAACGTCCTGGATCGTCAAGATGGGCAGGTTGAAAGCGTCGCAGAACCTGATAAAGCGGGCCGCCTTGTCCGAGGCGTTCACGTCAAGTGACCCGCCGAGATAATTGGGCTGGTTCGCGATTATGCCGATGGAATGTCCACCCATCCTGGCGAAGCCGACCACCATGTTGAGGGCGTAAAGAGGCTGGACCTCGTAGAACGTGCCCTGGTCAACCAGCATGTTGATCACGTCCTTCATGTCGTAGCTTTTTTTCGGATCGTCCGGAATAATCGCGTCGGCCTCGGGGATGGGCCGGTTGGGGTCGTCGCCCGTCTCCAAATAGGGCGGGTCCTCGATGTTGTTCTGAGGAAGGTAAGTCAAAAGGGTGCGGATTTGCTCGATGCAGTCCTCGTCGTTCTCGGTGGCGAAGTGGGCCACGCCCGACTTCTGGCAATGAGATATGGCCCCTCCCAGGTCCTCGAAGCTGATCTCCTCGCCCGTGACGGACTTGATGACCTCGGGACCGGTGATGAACATGTAGCTGGTGTTCTTGACCATGAAGATGAAGTCCGTCATGGCCGGGGAATATACCGCTCCACCCGCGGTGGGGCCCATGATGGCGCTTATCTGGGGAATTACGCCCGAGGCCGCCGAGTTGCGGAAAAAGATATTGCCGTAACCCGAAAGCGCGTCCACTCCCTCTTGAATCCTGGCGCCGCCCGAGTCGTTCATGCCCACCATGGGGCACCCGAGCTTGAGGGCCATGTCCATGGCCTTGCAGATTTTCCGGGCGTGCATCTCGCCCAGGCTGCCGCCCCGGCTGGTAAAGTCCTGGGCATAGGCGCAGGTGACCCGGCCGTTGATCCTGCCAAACCCCGTGACCACGCCCTCGGCCGGCACGTCGGTCGATTCCATGCCGAAGCTCGTGCACCGATGCTTGACGAACATGTCGAGCTCGGTGAAGGTCCCCGGGTCGAAAAGCGCCTCGATCCTTTCCCTGGCGGTGAGTTTTCCCTTTTCCTTATGCTTCGCCACCGCCTTCTCGCCGCCCATGGCGCGTTCTTTATCTTGTTTGGCCTTTAGTTCCGCTATCCTCTCGGCGACGGTCTTCATATTTGTCCCTCCTGAAAATATCTTGGAAATTCGGTATTTTGTTCTCTATCGTCCCGGCGCGTCATATTTTATCCGACTTCTCAGGGCCACATATCGTCCATGGTTTGACTGGTCCGGTCAGCTAAAATATAATACTTTACCGGGCTTTATTGAATAACACCTGTTAGCCCGCATGTCAAGAAAACCAGGATAACGAGGGGCGTTGATAATATGAATCCGGAGTTTACAAACGGGGTCACCCTTATGCTGACCGGAATCGTGGTCGTCATGGCCATACTGGCTCTTCTGGCCTTGTCCATAGAAGCGGTTATCATGGTCGACAATTGGATGAAGGCGAGGGCAAGGGCTAAAGATGGATTCAATAAAGAGGCAATTCCCTCCGAGACTCGGATGATGGAGTTCTTGTCGGACGAGGAGGCCGCGGCCATCGGACTCGCGCTCCATGAGTACATCGAGATGCAGTACCGGCAGGCCGGCGTGTTGAACATCTCCGGGCCCGAGGCCAGCCGCTGGTCCGCCTCCGGCCGCCAGGGCATAATGGCATCGCGCCTGAACGTGATACTTCGAGGAAAATAAAGGTGGTTTCAAGGTCATGAAAGATTACGTTTACGTTATAAACGGCATCGAGTATGAGGTCAAAATAAACCAGGTCCTCGGCGACAGGGCCATGGTCGAGGTAAACGGCAAGGTCTACCAAGTGGACATTAAAAGCTCGGGACTGCCCTTTATCGTCGCGCCTCAGCCGCCGGCCGGCGCCCAAGGCCGGACCGCTCCCCAGGTCGCCCCGGCCGTCGCCGCCGCGCCCGGCGTTAACGGAGCGTCGCCCCAGCCGGTCCAGGGAAAATCTTCCGCCCCCGCGGGCACGGTCAAGGCCCCCATGCCCGGAACGGTCACGAGAATCCTGGTCGGGGCGGGCGACGAGGTGTCGGTGGGAAGCGTGCTTTTAATCATCGAGGCCATGAAAATGGAAAACGAGATCAAGGCGACGGCGGCGGGACGGGTGGAAAAGGTGCTCGTGCATATGGGCGACAACGTGGGAGCGGGAAGCTCGCTTTTAATTATCGCCTGAAGCGATATAATTATTCCCGGCTAGAGTGATAAAGATGCTTGAGAATTTTCTGGACAACTTCGTAAAAGTCTTCTCCAGTACCGGCTTTTCAGCCATTACCGCGCCGAACCTGCTTATGCTCGCGGTTGGATGCGCTTTTATTTATATGGCCATCGTCAAGGAATACGAGCCTTACGAGCTTTTGCCCATCGGCCTTGGGGCCATCCTGATAAATCTGCCTCTCCATCAGATGGGTAACTTCTTTCCCGTCCTCGAGCTTAACGAGGCGGGGCAGGTGGTAAAAGGGTTCACGCAAAACGCCGGGCTTCTCGGATTGGCCAAGGAATACGGCCTGTTTACGTACAACATCCTTCCTCCCCTGATATTCCTGGGACTTGGAGCCATTACGGATTTTAGCCCTCTCATCGCCAACCCCAAGATGCTGCTCCTGGGAGGAGCCGCGCAAGTAGGCGTTTTCGTGGCGTTCTTCGGATCAATGCTCATGGGGTTCGATTTGAACGACTCCGCCGCCATCAGCATTATCGGAGGCGCCGACGGGCCCACGACCATATATATCAACGCCATACTGGCGCCCGAACGGCTGGGTATCACCGCCGTCACGGCCTATTCCTACATGGGGCTGGTGGCCATCATCCAGCCGCCCATTATCAGGCTCCTGACCTCGAAAAAAGAGCGGATGATGAAAATGGAGCAGCTTCGTCCGGTCTCGAAAAGGACGAAAATTCTTTTCCCCATCGTGATCATGATTATCAGCATCCTGTTCATTCCCATGAGCGCCCCTCTTATCAGCATGTTCATGATAGGAAACGTCTTTCGCGAGTCGGGAGTGGTGGACAGGTTATCGCGCACCTCGGCCAACGAGCTTCTCAATATCGTCACCATCTTTCTTATGCTCTGCATCGGCATCACCCTGGAGGGAAACGCCGTTTGCAACTGGGAGACCATCAAGATACTAAGTCTGGGACTGGTGGCCTTCGCCGCAGGGACCGCCGGTGGAATACTCTTCGCCAAGGTCATGAACCTTTTCACCAAAAACAAGGTCAATCCCATTATTGGCGCGGCCGGCGTTTCCGCCGTGCCCATGGCGGCCCGGGTCGCGCAGGAAATAGCCCATCACGAGGACCCGGAGAACCACATCCTCATGCACGCCATGGGCCCGAACGTGGCCGGAGTTATCGGGTCCGCCATCGTGGCCGGATATTTCCTCAGCATTCTGGCCAAGTAACCTCGAATCGCGATCCCATCGGGCCAGGTCCGGCGCGGGCCTGGCCGCGCTTTTGTTTCCCGCCATTACGTAACGGGGCCCGAAATAAAGCTAAAGTTCGTCTCCCTTTCTCCGATATACATAATAACGGAGGAAGTGATATGACCCGGCAAAAACAAACGCCCAGCCAAGCGCCCAAATATTCTTATTCAACCGGGAGTTTAGACATGAAAGGATTGAACATGCCCAAACGCGCCGCCGAAGTTCGAGACGCTCTTAAAAAACTCAGCCAAGATATCGAAACATTTTCCGGCCAACGCCAAGGGAAGGGCCTGGTATCTCCCCTTCCTTGCCAGTCACTGGCCTCGTGGGACGGAAAGCTCATCCCGGACATGTCTTCATATAAAGCCGTCGGACTCGCCTCGGACGAGATCGAACCTCAATTGGCGTTGTCTTTTCTCCAGGGATAATGCGGACGACGCCGGCGCGGCAAGAGAAGAGCTCGGCCCCGAGCCGAAAGCCCGCTTGCCCGTCTAGCCAATTTCGCCTTCAAGGGGAAAACCGGCCGTGAGGCCCAAAATCTTGCGTGGAGAAAAAAATGCTCGTGGACCTTCTTTTTAAAGGCGTCACCGTCGTGGACGGGACCGGCCGCCCCGGCTTTCGGGCCTCGGTGGCGGTCAAGGGCGACCGTATCGTTGCCGTGGGCGACCTGGCCGGCTGGAAGGCCATGCGGCTTGTAAAGGGCGCCGGGATGGTGCTTTGCCCCGGGTTCGTTGACATGCACGGCCACTCGGACTATTTCCTTTTGCTTCTCCCGCGCTCGGACAGCAAGATCAGGCAGGGCATTACCACCGAGGTGGGCGGCAACTGCGGCTACAGCGCCGCCCCCATTACGGACAAACTGTCCATGGAGTTCTTCGACTTCGACGTTAAATGGAACGGCTTCGGCGATTACCTTGCAAGGCTCGAGGAGGCCTGGCCCGCCATCAACTACGCGCCCCTCGTGGGTTTCAATAACGTCCGGGCGCTGGCCATGGGCCACTCGGCCGAGCCTCCGGACCGGGCCCGGCTGGCCTCGATGCGGTCCATCATCCGCGAGTGCATGGAGGCGGGATGTTTCGGCATGAGCCTGGGGCTCATATATCCGCCGGGCATGTTCGCGGCCATGGACGAGCTGATCGAGTGCGCCAGGGAGGTGGCCGCGGCCGGTGGCATAATCTCGTCCCATATGAGGAGCGAGGGCAAGGAACTGGTCGAGGCGGTCAAGGAATCCATCGCCATCGCCCGGGGCTCGGGAGCGCGTTTTCAGATCAGCCACTTAAAGACGGAGGGCAGGGAAAACTGGCATAAACTCGACCAGGTGCTGGACCTGATCGAGGAGGCCAGGGCGGAAGGGCTGTCGATCACCGCCGACTGCTACCCCTATACCTCGGGGTCGTCTGGCTTGACCGCGCTATTGCCCGAATGGGTCCAGGACGGTGGCCGGGAGGCCATGCTGGGCCGGCTGGCCGATCCCGCGGCCAGGCGGGAAATCGAGGAGCAAATCTCCACGCTCGAGTGGGACAAGGTCACCATTGCCCAGGTCTTCAACGCCGATCATGAAGGACTGGAGGGCATGACCATATTGGAGGCCGCCGCGAAAGTCGGGGTCCCGCCCGCCGGGCTGGCCGCGGAGATGGCGCTTAGGTCAAGGGGACAGGTGGCGGTAATCTACGAGACGACCTCGGAGGAAAACCTGCGAAGGATCATGACCAGGGAATGGGTCATGGTCGGCTCCGACTCGCCCGTGCGCACTCATTACGGCCCGCTGGCCAAGGGAAGACCTCACCCGAGGGCCTACGGGGCCATGCCCAGGATGCTGGCCTGGGTGGCTCGCGAAAAAGGCTGGCTCAGCCTTCATGCGGCCGTGAAAAAGATGACCCTCGACCCGTGCCGGGTCCTTGGGCTGAGCGACAGGGGAGTGATAAGGCCGGGGGCAGCGGCGGACCTGACCCTTTTCGATCCCGAGACCGTCCAGGACCTGGCGACATACGCCGACCCCAAACAATACCCCGAGGGCGTCCAGATGGTCGTGGTTAACGGAAGGGTGGCCCTTCAAGGGCCCGAGTACACGGGAGACAGGTCGGGCAAGGTCATCTCCAGGCCCGACGCCCGGGACGTCGCCGCGCTCGAGAGGGAAGCGGGCTCGAGGTTCAGGAACGTGCACGGGGGCTGCCTTCCCCAAAAAAGACCGCTCAACTGACCGCCGCTTTATCGCCAGGTAATCCTTGCCTCCCTGCGCAGAGGAAGCCTGTGATACCTGAACCTCGGATACCCCGCCATCATGGCCCCGAAACACTTGTGCCCCGCCGGAAGAGAAAGGGCCTCGGAAAGAGGGGCCCAGAATTGGGCCGCCGCCTCGAAGAACCCCGCCCAGCAGGCCCCCAGCCCCACCGGCCGGGCCATCAACTCGAGATAGGTCATGGCGATGACGCAGGACTTCTCGGCCGTAAGGTCCGCCTCGTGCCCGTGGACCACGATAAGGCTCGGGGCCGAGCGGAGCACCACGTCGTGACCGAAGCGCCAGGCGAGGGTGATCATGTCCATGTGCATGGCCTTGCCCATCTCCTTGTCGACCTTCAAGACGCTCTTCATCCAGTCGATCGTCATTTCCGCCAGCTTATGGACCTCGTCCTTGTTATTGATAACCAGCCAGTGGACCGGCTGAAAATTGTGCCCGGTGGGAGCGTGGCGGGCCGCGTCGATCATCTTCTCCAGCTTCTCGCGCTCCACCGGCTTGTCCTTGTAGACCCGGATGGACCGCCGCGAGCGGAGGAAATGCTCGGCCTGGTCCGCGCTAAGGTCCCACTCTTCCCTGACGGGCGGACAAGAGTCGGCGGGCATGGTATCAAGGGACATGGCCCCATGCGGACAAACGGCCACGCAATGCCCGCACCTGATACAAAGCTGGTCCGCCAGCGGCGAAGGCGCCGGATACTTGTCCTCTTGTATCTGGATCAGGGCCATGGGGCACTCGGCCGAGCAGATACCGTCGCGAGCGCATTTCTCTTTATCAACCAGAATCGGACTCACCGTATTCCTCCCCTTTTGCGGATTAGTCCGCCCTTTTTATTCTTTCTCACCCCTGGCCGCCAGGGCATCGTACACGGCCTTGAAAAGCGTTTCCAGGTAGAAAGGTTTTCTGATGATGGTGGTGACGCCCATCTCGTCGAGTTCTTTTTGCTCGTGGATTTTGGTTTTTCCCGTCACGACCATGGGTATGGGCCGGAGGTGCTCGGGTAAAAGGTTCAGTTCGGCGAGGATTTCCACTCCCTGCATGTCCGGCATCTGGAGGTCGATGAGGGCGACGTCGTAGGTCGAGGTCATGAGTTTCCTTACCCCCTCCTTTCCGCGGAGGGCGACCTCGACCTGGTATCCCGCTCCTGAAAGGGCCCTTTCCATCATCTGGGCCACGTCGATCTCGTCGTCCACGATGAGTATCCTCGCTCCGACCACGACCTCTCCAAAGGAAACCTTCCTGGTGATTACCTTGCCCGCGTCGGCCTGGATGGGTAGGTAGAAGGTCACCTCGGCCCCCCCGCCCCGGGGGCTGTCGGCCTCGATGTGTCCGCCGTGGTCCCTTATTATGGCCTGCGCCACCGACAGGCCCAAACCGGTCCCGGGTATGGTCGAGCCGCCAAGCGAGCCCTTAGTGGTATAGAAGGGATCGAAGATGCGCTTTATAGCGTCCGGCGCGATGCCCACCCCGCCGTCAATGACCTTCACGTAGGCCTTGTCCCCCTTCTTTCCCGTCTCCACGACGATGGTTTTATCGCCGCCAGCCTCGTTGACCGCGTCCCTGGCGTTGAGCATCAGCGCCATCAGCGCCTGTCCGATTCTTCCCGCGTCGAGTTTTACGAAAACGGGCGCCCCCTCGCTTCGGGCCGAGATTTTGATGCTCTCCTCCTCGAAGTCGCGCTTGACCAGGCCCACGTTCGTCTCCGCCAGTTCCGCCAAGTTTACGGACTCCTTGTGCAGTTTCTCCCTGCCCGAGAAGGCCTGAAGCTGCTGAGTAATATGGGAAGCTCTCCGGATGAGCTGCCTTATGGCCTGAAGGTCGTTAACGTCGCCCTCCTCCATTTGAGGCTGCCGGAGCAAAAGCTCGGCGTAACCCTGGATGGCGGCGTGGATATTGTTGAATTCGTGGGCGATGCCGCCGGCCAGCCGGCCGATGGCGGTCATTTTATCGGCGGCGTAAAGCTGCTCCTGAAGGCTCTTGGTTTCGGAAAGGTCGGAAATGAAAACCGTATAGCCGGAAAGTTTCCCATCCTCGTCCTTGACGGGACCCGCCGTTATCATGCTCTCGATGGTTTGGCCGCCTTTTTTCTTGAGCTTTATCTCCTCCTGCTCGACGGCGGCGGTCCTCTTTTTGAGGAATAGCTCCATCATAACCGGCCGCCAGTCGTCGTCGGCCAGGTCGAGAACGTTCGTTCCCGCCAACTCGCCTTTTTCGTATCCCAGGATTTGATCGGCCCGTCCGTTGGAGAAAGTGATCTCTCCCTTGGCGTCCAGGGAGACTATTCCCTGGTAGGCCATTTCCACCAGGTCTCGATATTTTCTCTCCGAGGCCTCCAGCATCTTCCGATACTGGACCTTGTCGGTCACGTCCCTGGCCACGATCTGGACCATGGGCGAGCCGCCCTCCGGGAAGATGCTCGAGAAGGAAGCCTCGACCGTGACCTCCTTGCCGCCGGCCGCGAGCAGAGCGAATTGAGCCTCGAGCGGGGCGCTCGAGTTCAGGGCCTCCCGGTGCAGATATCCCACCTTTTTTCTGGAGGAGGGGACCACGAAATCGAGAGCGTCCATGCCCATGGCCTTGCCTGGCCCCTCGAGGCCAAGCATTTTCAGGCAGGCGTCGTTAATGAAGAAAATCTTGCCCGCCTGGGTCCAGGCGACTCCCTCGGAGGAGTTCCTGAGGAAATCCATCACCACCCTGCCGGCGGAGGACAGGCTTTCCCTGTTCTTTTCTCTCTCCCTGGACAGTCTCATGACGTCAAGGACAAGGGAGAACCTTTTCGCCGCTTCTTCCATTATCCTTAAGTCATGGGCGTTAAAAGCTTTTTCATCCGCCCAGCGCACCGCGATCCCGCCCTGGATGAGAGGGCGTCCACCGCCATTGTCCACCTTGATGGGGACGGATATGGACGAGCCTTCTCCTGCCCCGTCCCGGACCAGAGCCGGATATAGCGACGCGTCGCTCATGGCGGCGTAAAAAACACCCTCGTCGGCCGGGACCTCGGGCCTGGAATCGCTCGAGATGACCTCGACCCGCGATTTCGAGTCTTCACCCGGACCCCGGATGGCGGTCAGACGAAGTCCATCTTTTTCCGGGTCCTCGATCCAAAGTCGGCCGCCGTCGGCGCCAAGGGTCTCCGTCAGCAGGGAGAGCGAGCGTCCGGCAAAGGATATGAGCCCGGCGGACTCGGCCTCCTCGCGGCTGATATGGGCGAGGGCCCGCATGGCCCTGGCAAGTTTCTCGCCGTCGGCGGACTCGCTGATCGAGATAACGCCGCCGTAACAGGCGCCCTCCGAGTCCTTGATGGGCGTAAATGAAAGACGTAAAAGGTTTTTATTCTCGCTTCGAAAGGTCAAACAGGAAAGGTCCGCCTCGTCGGCTCCGCTCCGGATGGCCTCGGAGATGGCCTTTCCCGAGGGGCCTAATCCGTCGGAGAGGGCGGGATCGGAAACCATAAGGCCCATGGCCTCCTCGCGGCCTATCCCCGTCAGCCTCTCGGCGGTCCGGTTCCAGGACACGATGACGCCGTCCGCGTCGACCACGGCCACGCCGTGAGCGGGGGCCTTGGTCTCGGGCGCATCCTCCAAGGTCGCGTCCCCGGCTTTATGAGAGTTCTTCATTTGGGCCCGTCCGTTCCGCAATTTCTCGCCTTCTTTCCTCACGGGAGAAAGTCGTAAGAATGTTCTCCGCTTTCAACTGTTTCCAACCGAAACCGCTTTTTGCCGATAAGACCGAGGATAGACGGTCAACCGCCCCGCCGCCATCCTCGCCCCCTACGGCCGGCAAAGGGACTTTTATCCGCCGAGCCGGGTTACGCGTTTTCGACGCTTATCCATTATATAACCCTTTGGCCGGAAAATAAACCAAACGACATATCAGTGAGCTTGAAGCGATAATATTGGACGGCCGCCTCGGCGCGGCGCGGCGGCTTCAAGCCTCCGCGGCCTTGCTTTTAAAGGACCTCCGGGGAGGTATGCCGTGCTTTTTCATTTTTCTGTACAGGGTGCTTAAGCCAACGTCAAGGGTCTTGGCCGCGGCTTCCACGTCCTGGCCGGCTGACGAGAGGGCCCTCTCGATGGCCAGCTTCTCGTAGGCGTCGAAGGAAATTGGAAGCTCGGAAGGGGCCCCGTCCTGAGATTTCCGACTCGAGGGCACGGGCAAATCGTCCGGGCCTATCTCGAAAGAGTCGTTCAAGGCCAGGACCTGCTCGATCATGTTCTGCAACTCCCGCACGTTGCCCGGCCAGGCATGGTCCATGAGCCGGCCCAGGGCCTCGGGTTTGAACCGGTGCTCCTTGCCCGCCCGCTGCCGGTACTCCTCGAGGAAGTGGTCCACCAGGAGGGGGATATCCTCGAGGCGCTCCCGCAGGGGCGGTATCTCGAGGTTGACCACGTTGAGCCGGTAAAACAAGTCCTCCCTGAACTCGCCCTTTTTGACGCTGTCCTTAAGGGACCGGTGAGAGGCCGCGATCACCCTCACGTCCACCGCTACCGTACGGGGAGCGCCCAGGGGCCTGACCTCCCTCTCCTGCAGCGCCCGGAGGAGTTTCGACTGCACGTGAATGGGAAGCTCGCCTATCTCGTCAAGGAAAAGAGTGCCGCCGTCCGCCTCGCGGAACAGGCCCTTTACGTCTCTGTAGGCCCCGGTAAAGGCGCCCTTGACGTGCCCGAAAAGCTCGGCCTCGATAAGGGTTTCGGGAAGAGAGCCGCAGTCCACGGGCACGAACTTCTGAAGCCGGCGCGGACTGTTATAGTGAATGGCCTGAGCCAGAAGCTCCTTGCCGGTGCCGGACTCGCCGTGGATAAGGACGGTGGCCTCATTGTCGGCCAACTGCCGGATAACGCGATATATCCTTTGCATGGCGGGGGACTTGCCCACCAGTTTGTCCATTTTGTAGCGGGAGGTCAGGGCCCTTTTCAGGTCCCAGTTCTCGCGCAGGACCCTCCTTTGTTCCAGGGCTTTCTCCGAGGTGATACGGATAAGGTCCACGTGCTCGAGAGGTTTTCTAAGGAAATCGAAAGCACCGGCCTTGATAGCCTCGACCGCTCTCTCGATGGTACCGTGCCCGCTGATGATGACCACGGGAAGGTCGGGAGAGTTCTTCTTGATGGTGTAAAGGAGTTCCATGCCGTTTCCGTCGGGCAAAAAAAGGTCGAGAAAAACCATGTCCACCGGCTGCTTGACCAGGAATTCCTTGCCTTCCTCGATAGTTCCCGCCGCCAGGACGTTTATTCCCTCCGCGCGCAGGACCCTTTCGAAAAGACTGCATATTGCCGCGTTATCGTCGACTATCAGTATGGTCGAGCCTTCCATCATGGCCGTTTCCTCTCTTGCAATGCTGAATAAAGGGGCCTTGTCAATCCAATCGTTTGTCCCGTTAAATCAATCCCTTAGAAAATTTTTTCCCTTCGCGCCAATTATGGGGCCACGATCGAAAAATTGGCCGATCATTCTTAATAGCACAATTTCCAAAGCTGGTATTAAGTTCGAAGACGATAATCTCCTCTTAGTCCGCTTCTTTTTTCTTCATGGCCAGTTTGATATATTCCTCTACGATTTTATATAGTTCCGTAATCTGTATGTTTTTATCCAGGCACTCGACCGCTCCGGCTCTCATCATTTCGTCGCGGATTTCCTCATCCGCTCTTCCAGTTAGGCCGATGACGATTACTTCCGCGGTAGATGGGCGGCTTTTTATGGTTTTGCATAGCTCGATCCCATCGATTCCCGGCATTACTATATCAAGGAGCATGAGAACCGGCTTGTCCTCCCCCGCTATGAGAAGGGCTTCCATGCCGCTGGTGGTTGTCTCGACCCGGTAATTGGTCGCCTGCTGGAACCATCTTTTCAAAGCCCTGAGATATGGTTCCTCGTCGTCGACGATAAGAATATATGGTTTGCTCGAGGGATCGAGCTCGGGAGGAATGGGCATCTCATACTTGACCAGAAAATCGATAAGGTCACCCTCGAGAATACGCCTGTGACCCCCGGGAGTTTTATACGCCTTGAGACGTCCCGCCCTGACCCAGTTGTTGACCGTGGTGTAGTTGACGCCCAAAAGCTTTCCGATTTCCGTGGTGGTATATTTTTTTGCTTCATTGGCCATGTTTTTTCCAACCCGTTAATGTTCGTGTTTTTTTCATGCAACTATAGTGCCCTAATTGCCATTATTGAAAATACTCGATTTTTCAATCTTCATTATTGAAAAAGCAATCCGATTTATTCCCAAATATTATAATTTCCAGTTTCAATTTGCAAATATGGGAAATGGAACGTCGAATCCATCGAGTCAAGCCCAGGAGAGCGGATAGCTTCAAATTTCTCCTCTTTCCCTTCACCGGAAAGGATTTTAACTCCCTTGGGATCGATTGCACATCCGGGTTATTTGCCCCATAATGTTACGTCACGCCCGAAAAAGAAATTATGACTTATGGGGCGCGGATTGTTTTTCTCTAGGAATAAAAGATACGTGGACGAGGAGTAATAAATGAAGTTAGTAATCGTTGGTGGAGTAGCCGGCGGCGCCAGCGCCGCGGCCCGGGCCCGGCGTCTTAGCGAGGACGCCCACATAATTTTGATCGAGAGGGGCGAGCACGTTTCTTTCGCCAATTGCGGCTTGCCTTATTATATAGGAGGGGAGATCGAGGAAAAGGACGATCTTCTCGTAAGCACTCCGGAGAAATTAAGGGACAGGTTTCGCATCGACGTGAGGGTTATGCAGGAAGTGGTTTCCATCGACCTTCTTTCATCCAGCGTCCGCATACGCGACATATCGGGGGGACAAATTTACGACGAAAGTTATGACCGGCTGATTCTGGCTCCTGGCGCAAGTCCAATTCGTCCTCCTTTTCCCGGCGCCGACCTTGAGGGGGTCCACGTTTTAAGGACCGTGCCGGACTCGGAGAAGATAAAGGAGCGGGTGGCCCGGGACCGCGTGAAAAGCGCGGTGGTCATAGGCGGCGGCTTCATCGGCCTGGAGATGGCCGAGAACCTGGCCAGGGCGGGCGTCAAGGTCAGCATCGTCGAGATGGTCGACCAGGTCATGGCTCCTCTCGACTTCGAGATGGCCTCCCAGATACATGAGCACCTGATGGAAAAGGGGGTTTCGCTCAGGCTGAGGGACGGCGTAAAGTCGTGCCGCAAGGACGGCGGGTCCCTGGTGGTCGAGACCAACTCGGGTTGCGAGCTCGAGTGCGACATGGTCATCCTTTCCATAGGGGTCAGGCCGGAGATAGACCTGGCCAGGGCCGCCGGCCTCGAGATAGGATCGAGGGGAGGAATAAAAACCGATCAGACCATGCGGACCTCCGACCCGAGGGTGTTCGCCGTGGGCGACGCCGTCGAGGTAAGGGACTTCGTTTCGGGCCTGGACGCCCTCATACCCCTGGCCGGTCCGGCCAATCGCCAGGGCCGGGTGGCGGCCGACAACGCCCTTGGCCGGGCCTCCATGTTCAAGGGGGTGCAGGGCACCAGCGTGGTAAAAATTTTCGAGCTTACGGCCGGGGCGACGGGAATCAACGAGAAGCGCCTGAAGTCCATCGGCAGGCCATACCTGGCGTCGTTCATCCATTCCAACCACCACGTAAGCTATTATCCCGGAGCCGAAAGGATGGCGATCAAGCTCCTTTTCGACCCCGGCGACGGCCGTATCCTCGGGGCCCAGGCCATCGGGAAAAAGGGAGTGGATAAAAGGATCGACGTTCTGGCCACGGCCATCAGGGCCGGCCTGACCGTGTTCGACCTGGAGGAACTCGAGCTGGCCTACGCTCCTCCCTTCGGGGCGGCCAAGGACCCGATAAACGTCGCGGGCATGGCGGCGGCCAACGCGCTGAAAAGGGACATGGAGACGATTCATTGGGACGAGATAGCCGGAATGGGCGAGGACTCCCACGTGCTTATCGACCTGCGCGATCCGGACGAGCTCGAGGACTCTCCCCCTTTGCCCGGCTCGGTCAATATCCCGCTTAACGACCTCCGGTCAAGGTTGCCCGAGCTTGACAAGGAAAAGACCTATGTCCTGTACTGCGCCATCGGCCAGAGAGGATACTACGGCTACAGGATCATGGCGATGAACGGATTCAAGGCCAGGAACCTGAGCGGCGGCATGGCCACCAGCGCTCCGGCCCTCAAGCAAAAGGAATGGATCAACCGGGGCTGCCGGGTCAAGGAAGACTGAAGTTATAAGGGAAAGGGCGGTCACGGCCGCCCGCCCGCTTCATTAATCCGCGTCGTTCCTCGAGGCGAGACCCTCCAGTATGGCTTTGATCTCGGGGTCGTCGCCAAGGGAGGACTCGAACCTGGCTAGTCCCATCGAGACGGCGGGTTTCTTTACTCCCATCGCGCGGGCCACGGCCGAGGCCTCGAAGCCGGCCATCTCCACCAGGTAATGATAAGCGGCCAGCCGGGGCGTGAAAGATCTTCTTCTGCGCAATAAGTCCCGCGTTTGTACGCCGAAAGCGTCGGCCAGCGCCTCGATTTCCTCCATCAGTTTTCCGCCCTCATTGGCGTCGTTCGTCGCGATGGGATCGCTCGACGTGGAGGCCGGCCCGGATTTTCTCACGCGAGCCAATATCTTTCTCCAATGTTTCTCGTCCGCCCCCGCCAGGTCCTGGGCCATGGCGTTATAGGCCCTTCTTCTGGCCAGGTTATCGCCGTCAATATGCCGCATGACCTCGCGGTGGCCCAGCCATTCGCGCCTGGGCTCGGCGAAGGAATAGTCCCTGAAGCTCGACCACTCGTAATGAGCGGGCAAGGCTACAAGTCCTCGCCTCGTGGGCAGAAGGTGGATGAGAAGGGAAAGATCGATCCACCCGTCTTTGTCTCCCGCGGGGACGGAGACGAACCTGTCGCGGAAAAGGCCTCCGGACCTGCCCCTCGAGGCGTTTACGTCCTTGGTATAGGACGCGTTCAGCCAGCGCATGAAACCGCCCAGGTTGGCGCGGGCGGCGGTGATGAACAAATGGTACTCGTCATCAAGCAGGCAAAAGGCCCGGATCGTGACTTGGAACCTTTTCGTGGCGCGGCCGAGAAGGCCGAGAAAACGACCCCTCTCGGCGTCGTCGAGAAACACGAGGTCGCCGGAGACTCCGCGGGCCCTTATATAATAAGAGGCCCCGGCGCGGCATTGGCGGGCGCTTCTGACCATGGTCCCATTTTAACCAATGGGGATTCAATCTTCAAAATTTTTCTTACCTCTTTGCTCGCGATTTTCAGGTTTTTCCCATCGCGAGTTCCTTAAAAGAAGAACGGCCGACGCGGCCAGAGTCAACGATATAAGGGCGGGGTAGCTGGTATAGTTGACAAGATAAAGGGCGAAGTCGGCCTCGGACAAGGGATACAGAAGCCGCAAGGGCCAGTCGCAAAACAGGTCCATGCCCAGATGAACGGCGACGCAAAGGAAGGACAAGGAAAATAGGTATAAATACCTCGACCTGATAATGAGCCATCCCGCGAAAGCAGAAAGCGCGGCCAGGAAAGGGGCGGAGAAAATCGAGTGAGTAAAGACCCGGTGATAGCGCCGGTATAGCTCGAGGTCCACCGGCCACAGCCAAACGTCGGCCACGTCCAGGATGGCCGAGGCGAAGACGCACGCCGTCATGGCCCCCGCGAGGAACTCGCGCTTTCTCGAGGCCGAGGCCCCGATGAGCGCGCCGCTCATGGCGTGAGTTATGACGTCCATTTTGCCCCGGCCTTTGAGGAATACATTGTCTCAGTGTAGCTCGCTGGGTTGCAAGGATGCAAGAAACGGAACTTCCCCCAATTTTATCCGTTTCACTCCTGGTTTAATTATTATCCGCAAAGTTATCCGCCGCTCGAAGTGAAAATCAACCGTCGCCTACTCGAGCGTCCGGTCGCCGACGCCCCTGAAAAGGACGCGGTCGCCTCCCCCCGAAGGGGGGAAATTCGAGTAGCCGTAGGCCTTGGCCTACGGTAAGGATTTGGTAAAATATTCTTCGGCCCTGAACGGGCCGGACCCGCGGCGACCTGGATTGTCGACGCCCGTCAAGGTACGCCCCCCGCGGGAGCGGGGAAGAAATTTTCGGCCACGCCTCCCGTAGGCTGGCGCCTGCGGCTACTCATGTCAAAGCCCTTCGGGCTTATCCCTCGATTTGTTTGCAGATCGCCTCGATCGGTGCATCTTAAGTTTTGCAAAATGGGGGAAATCCACCGCAAGAAAGCAATGGTCAGGGCTGGAGCACGAACTGCCTGAGCATCTTGATTTTTTCCGGTCCTTGAAAAACGGGCCATACCAGGCTGCGGTTGAACATCTCCTGGGTGGTTATCCTGAGGCCGAGGAAATTATCGACGTCCTCTCGCGACATGAACAGGACCACGGCCTCGAGGTCCTCGTCCGCCGAGAGGTCATTCAGGCCGGGCCGGCAATGGACGAAGATAATCATGGCCCCTAACACTTCGGGGTCGTTCATTCTTTTGAAAAGCGGATCGAAAAGATCAAGGAGAAGGTCGCCGCGACGGGCGCGATGCGTCCGGGATCGTTAACCATGCAGAAGCGAGGAGCCGCAAAGACTTACCATCAACTCAGCTACACTCACCGGGGCAAAGGGCGGACCGAATATATTCGCCCGGAATTCGCGCGGGAGATCAAAGCGCAGAACGCGGCCTATCGACGTTTCAAGAAGCTAATTGACGAGTGGGTGGACCTGGAAATCGAGCGTTCGAAAATCAAGATGAAAATTGAAAAGAGCAAAGAAGGTTGAGAGGGTTAGAAGTCGGTACTCTCAAGTACTTAATTTCTGAAAATCAACTGGGTTCTTCGACGATTCATATTGATGGAATATTCATAAACGCCTCTCTAGCCGTAAATAAAGGCGAGATAAGTATGCTGTCCCCAGATCTCCTAAGAATGACCGGCTCGCTATGCTCGCCCACATGAGCGATGAGTTACCTGTTACTACTGACAGAATATGTCAAAAAGAAAAATGTCGCAATCATTCTTCTTTTCAAGAAAGCATCCTAATTTCATTTCACGACCTTCTATATACTTATTATATTGACGTGAATGAGTTTTTAGAAACGTATAAATTTTTATAGCTTCCTCCGGGTTTTTGCGCGTAAGGGAATGGGCGAGTATCATCAGCTTAATCGTCGAAACTTTGTCTAACTCAGTGCCACACTCTTTCAGCTTATTTATAGTATGTTGTATTTCAATGTCGTCATTTTTTAGTTGCCTGTAGAAATGTCTAATGGATTTGTTACAGCTGCAATACGCGCAAAACTCACAAGAATCATCCGCCACGGCGTTGCATGGAACAACAAACGATGTCGCATGAGCGGCTTGATTATATTGCATTATATATATTCCCGTTAATACATCTTGACAGTACTCATAAGAAAATAAACTATCTCCGGAAACTTCACCGCAAAAATGTTCCGTTGGATCTAGATAAATTGTGCCTTGCTCTTGTGATGGATCGTTTCCTGTTTCAGCCCCATCTTTTTTGCAAGCGTCAAAATATACTTGAATTGTGATTATTGTTATAAGAATAACAGTCCACCTAAGTACATTATACCTCATCATCTCAGCCCCCTCGGGATATTGCCAGACACATTCACTCGAGATTAATATTCAGTTTCTGGAAAAAACCGCCTGTATCACCGAACAACCAATCTCCCTTATACCAGTAATTAAAATTTAAGTACACTGTCCCCAGAACCCACCAGACTTTATATATTCCAAGAATAACCGCAAGAGAGCGGCAACCCCCATTCTTGGTACCACGCGACCTACTCGCTATGCTCGCCCACAAGCGGAGCTATGGGTTACGCCGGAGGGCACGCCCCTGAGGGCAATGTGAGTTACCTGTTGATTTTCAAAATTTAAATACACTGTCCCCAGAACTCCGTGTCCCCGGAACCCGGGGTCGCCCACGCATATTGCGTGGGTGAGCGAAGCGAACGGGCTGCTGTCTTCGGGGCCGAGGGCGCTTGGAGGCGTTTTACGGCGCGGGGTGGCCCATCTATGAGCAAGCTTGTCAAGTCGGGTACGGGATTTATCACGGGTTAACTCAACCATCTATTCGGCGTCGCCCATTGACGCGCCATACTTTTTTTTCGAAACCCGGCCTCAGTCATGCGGACGGCGTCGCAATGCGCCAGGGCCACCCACGAGGTCCGGTACTTTTTCCCGCGTCCCGAAACTAACTAGTTCCAGTTGCGTAACTAGAAAAAGCCAATAAAAACAATGTGCTGTAAGCATTTTTCGCTTCCCTTTTTGGTCTTGATATGATACAATAACTCCTTGAAAAATCAAGGATTGACTTGCCGGGATGCTGTGAAGGGGGCGAAAAATGCGACCGAAAATTAAAATGCAAATGACCATTGAAGACCACGAATTTTTGAAAGCGGGCCATCTTTTCAAACAAGACACTGAGCTTGAGAAGATGAGCATAGCGCTCGACGAGGCCAAGGAAATTCTGGAAGCTGTTGCCGATGATCTCCAAAGCGGACTCAAGGAGACCGGCGCCGAGGGGATGAGCGTCGAGCAGGTCCTTAGGAGCGCGGTCATCTATCAACTCAAGTGTTATTCCTACCGGGAACTCGGCGACCGCCTCGGTTCCGATTACAATTTCCGCAAGTTCACCAGGTTCTTCGGGCGGGACATTCCCCATTTCAGCAGCCTGGAGCGGGCGATAAAACGCATCCGCCCCGAGACCTGGGAGCGGATCAACGAAATGCTCGTGGCCCTGGCCATTAAAAAAAAAGTAGAAGACGGCGAGGCGGTCCGCGCTGACACCGCGGTGGCCGAGGCCAACATCCACTATCCGACCGACGCTTCGCTTCTTTTTGACAGCATCCGTGTATTGGACCGGTTGATGAAAGGAGCGCGGAAGGAGCTGCCGGGTCTCGGGTTCGAATATCATGACCGGACTCGGCGGGCCAAGAAGCGCGCTTACCAGATCGCCATGGGCAAAGGCAAAGGGATCGAGAAGAAACGGGCGGTCTGGTACCGGGACCTTCTCAAGGTTTCGGCGGAAATCTTGGCCATGGCCCGCTCGGCGCGGGAGGCGCTGGACGAGGCCCTTAAAGGCGGAGAGCTTTATTTCAGCGATGCGGGCCTGGCAACCATGATCAAGAGCGAACTCGATCATTACCTGCCGCTTTCTGAGCAGTGCGTCGAGCAGTGCGAGCGGCGGGTTATAAAAGGCGAGAAGGTTCCCGCGCAAGAGAAGGTGGTTTCCGTTTTCGAGCCGCACGTTGATATCATCGGAGAGGCAAGACCATGAGCCCGACCGAGTTCGGTCACAAGGTGATGGCGGCGACGGGAAGGTCGGGGATTGTGCTTCAATATAAAGTGTGCGAGGGCAACCCTTCCGACGCCGACCTTTTCGAGGACATTTTGCAAAAACACGTCCGCCTGTTCGGCAAGGCTCCACGCGAGTTTACCGGCGACCGCCGCTTCTATCATGAGGACAATGAGAAGCTTGCGACCGAAGGTCCTTATTATATCGAGCGCCTGGCCATTCCCAAGCCCGGCAAAAGGAGTTCGGAGCGGATCGAGCACGAGCGTCAGCGCTGGTTCAAGAAGCTTCTTCGCTTCCGGGCCGGGATCGAGGGCGGCCTTTCCGCCCTTCTTCGCGGCTTCGGTCTGAGCCGATGCCTGTGGAGAGGTTTCGAGAGCTTCAAGTCCTGGGTGGGTCTTTCGTTCTTTGCCTGGAACCTTCGAAAACTCGCGCTGCTGACTTAGCCGCCGCCGGGCGCGCCCCTGTGGGGGCAATGAAAAACGGAAATGAAAAACAGCAAAAGGAGAGGTGTTTTTTGAAAGGATAGAAAAGGGCCGGCTCAGGCATTCAACTCGCCTGAAAGCGTTAAAATCTTTTCCGTCCTTTATAGACGCCCTGAAAATCTGCATGTCCATATCCTCTCCGCACCGCATAATGAAAGCCATTAAGCAGTTGTGCAACAGAAACTAACTAAGCGTCCACCCCGCCTTCCCCCAATATTCCGTCGCGATGAAATCCCTCTCCTCCTCTCCGGAGCGCTGGTCAAGGGCGGCGCAGCCGTCCCGCAAAGCGGGATCGCGGACCCTTGACGAGTGTGACGGGAGGAGTACATTTTCTTTCCGCGACGGTATTACGCCGCCTCGCTCCAGCACTCGCCCGTTCTGAGCATAGCCAGACCGACTCGGGCCAGGTAATGGGCAATGGCGATCACCGCGATCTTTTTACGGTCCGGATCGCCTTTTACTATCCGTTCGAAGCGCGCCCTGACTTTTTCCGAGCGGCGGATGGCGGCCCAGGCGGCTTCGGTTAAAAGTTTCCTCACGGTTGGAGGGCCTTCTTTGGTGATGTGCCCAAGTCGGTCGCGTCCGGCGCTGGAATCTAGAACGGGAACCAGCCCCAGGTAAGCGCCGATCTTGGAGGTCTTGTCGAATCTGCCCGGATCGTCGATGTATGCCGCCAGGGCTTCGGCGGTGCGGATGCCGACGCCGGGGATCGTCATCAGCAACCTCACGCCGGGATGGCGGGAAGCCTCCTTGGCCAGTATTCTTTCCGCGGCCCTGATGCCGGCTTCGAAAAAATCGAACTCCCCGATCAGAGTCGTGAGTTTATACGCGCTCAAAGGGTCTTCGAAACGAATCGACTTCAGCCAGGCAATGCCCTTCCTGGTCCACAGTTTGTATGGAGAAGGCAAACCGTTTTCGCGCAGCAGAGAACGGATTTCGTTTTTGGTCCTGGTACGCTTGGCGACAAGGCGTCCGCGATGCTCGATAATGTTGCGCCATGCCCGGATATGCGGCGAGGGAACGTGGACGGTCGGGACCTGGTCCAGGAACAGGAGTTTTGCCAGCTTTTGGGCGTCGATGCGGTCGTTCTTGCGCTTGGACTTGAATATCAAACGGACCTTGCCCGGGTTGGCCACCACCACCCGGCGCGCAACTTTTTGGAGGCGGTCGTGAAGGTGTCCAGCGCCGCAAGAAGCCTCGAAACATATTGACATGTAATCGAGATATTTGTCTCCAATGCGTTTGATCTCCTCCACCGCCTTCTCCCAGTTTCCTTTCACCTCGCGGGCCATAAGCTGTTTGCCGTTCTCGTCAAGCACGCAAATCGAACTCCTCTTGACATGGACGTCCATTCCAATGTACAACATCTTTAAGCCTCCTTTCGAGTATGAGTTTGTTGATACTTACACTATACCCGACTGGGGGCTTGCTACATAGAATCATGCATTTTCACAAAATGCATGGGTGGCGTAGCCACTGGCTGAGTATTAGATCTGGGGACTAGATCTGGGGACACCATACTTAACTCACTTCTTTTCGGGCTTTGGGGCCGGCTTTTGGGGGGCGAGGCGGCGGCCGAGGGCGGTCTCGAGTCCCGCGACGAAGTCCTTTTCTCCGAGGGGGCGCCCGGCGCGCTCGCGCGTTTTTATTCGCGATACCTCGGAGCCAATTACGGGCAGATTCAAAAAGTCCTCCCATTTATATGGTACCTTGTCTAACAAGCCGGATACTTTGACTAATTCGTCGTCCTTGCCGCGCCGATGGGCCTCCCCGATGGCCAGCCGCAGGCCGTCCTCGGTCCCGGGCGCGGCGATGAGGTGCACGTGGTTGAGATCCGGGGACACCTTACTTAATTCACCGTGAGATCCGGGGACACCTTACTTAATTCACCGTTTGCCCAATTATATCTCCTGGTGCCCGAGAAAATATCACGTTTTCTGCTTGCGCTAAGTTATTCATAATCTCGCATATTAAAGGGCCTCCCTATGTGGTCGACCGTGTAATAATAGGTCCCAAGCTCATTGTAATAAGGCGCCTTGGCCTCGGGCACCGGAATGTGTCAAGCAAAATGAGACACGCCTTTCCTGAATTTAGTGTGGCAAACTGTTTGTTTCCTCCGGTTTCTCCGGTGGGTTGATCCACGCTTTGCCGGGCAACTCCGGCGCCGTCGGCGGTCTTTTCACGAAGCGCTCCGGGTTTTTTTCATAGGCGTGGTCGAGCGTTTTTTGCCGGGCGGCCACGATCTCGCTCGCCATTCCGTAATGGACCATCTCGGGCGTCATCAGGCCGATCCCGGTGTGCCGATGCTCGCGGTTGTACCAATCGAAAAACTTCACGCAAAAGGCCCTGGCGTCCTCGATGGAGCCGAACCGGCTCGGGAACTCGGGCCGGTACTTCATGGTCTTGAACTGGCTTTCCGAGTAGGGGTTGTCGTCGGACACGTGGGGCCGCGAGTGGCTCTTGGTCACGCCCAGGTCGGCCATCAAGAAGGCCACCGGCTTTGATTTCATCGAACTCCCCCGGTCGGCGTGGATTGTGAGTTGTCCCGGCTCGATCTCCTGTTTTCGGATGCTGTCCCCGATCAGGCGGCGGGCCAGCTCGGCGCTCTCGCGGCGGGCGATCATCCAGCCCACCACGCAGCGGCTGAAGATATCCATGATCACGTAGAGCTGGTAGCAGGTCCATTTGGCCGGTCCCTTGAGCTTGGTGACGTCCCAGGACCAGACCTGGTTGGGGGCCTCGGCCAGCAACTCGGGTTTTTTGTATCGGGGATGCCGAAGCTGGTTGCGCCGCTCCCTGACTTCCTTTTCCGAGTCGAGGACGCGGTACATGGTGCGGACCGAGCACAGCCATGTCCCCTCGTCCAGGAGCGTTGCCCAGACCTCGCGGGGGGCCTTGTCGGCAAAGCGCTCGGAGTGGAGTCCGTCCAGCACCCGGCGCCGCTCGTCCTCGCTCAACGACCTTGCCGGCTTGGCCGCGCGCCTCGGCGGCGGAGGCCCGAAGGGAATTTTAGCGCGGCGGTCAAACGTTGCCCGCGACAGGCCCAGGGCCTCGCAGGCGGCCTTGACGCCGACCCGGGGAGCGGCCGTGCTTGCCGATTCCATCATTCGCTCTCTTCGCCGGGCGGCTTGGCCAGGGGTATCCCCAGCAGATCGGCAACTTTTTTTTGGAAGTCGATTATCATCTCGGCCTGTTCGAGCCGCTTTTGGAGCTTCCGGTTCTCGCGCTCGAGGCGGGCCACTTCATCGGCCAGCGGGTTTTTGGCCTTGGGCTTGCGGCCCCGCTTTACGGGCGAAAGCGCTTTCAAGGCCCCCTCGTCCCGCTGCTTGCGCCAGGCCGTCAGGTGCGACGAATAAAGGCCCTCCCGGCGCAGCAGGGCGCCGACCTCGCCATGCCCCGAGCAGGCGTCGGCCTTCCCGAGGATTGCGAGCTTGTAAGCCGCGGTGAAGCGCCGCCGGGCGGGCTTTTCCGGGACCTCCGGGTCGGGAAGAATGATCGGCGCCCCTCCCCGCTCGGGCCGCTTGGCCGGAGTGTCCTCCGGCTCGGCCGTCCCGGTTGGGGAGACTCCGGTCGCCCTACGGGCTCCCTCCGTCTCCCCAACAATCCCTGCCTTCTTCCTGTCTTCATCCATCTCTCTATACATCCTAATACCTCCCCCGCCCTACAGTAATTTAACATAGGGGAAGTGTCTCATCTACGTTGGCACAGAGGGCACGTCCAAGATAAGAGAGAACCCAAAGATGAATACGAATGCAACCCCTGCCTCCACGAGGGCGGACCATATCCATCGAAAGCCGGACCTTTCTGGGTATCCATACGTAGATATGAACCTTGTTCAATAGTTGTCAATCACAAGAACAAACGTCTTTATGAATCAGGCGATCTTGATCATCGAAATAAAGAAATACAGCTCTGGTATATTCAGGAAAACAAATTAGAGCACTTTCTCCAATCTCCAATGACCGATTTGGATAATGACAGCCCTCTAAATATAAGCTTTTTCGTTCTTTTGGACCCTCAAAATATGAAAGATTATTTACAAGTAAAGGATCGGCTTTAAATTGCTCTATAACTTCTCCCTTTGTCATCCCGATTGTAAAATTTCTTGAAGGTTTATACTCGAAATACCAATAGCATATGGCGACAAATAATAAAATAAAAAAAAGTGAATAAACATATAAAAATTTCATTTTTATATCTAATGCCTTTTTTAATAAGAATATCATCTTTTTCACTCCTATTCAGGGATGTCTGTAGTGGCTTCATATTCTAATATCAGATCCAGGAACACCTTTACAGATCCGGGGACACCTTACTTAATTCACCGTTTGCCCAATTATATCTCCTGGTGCCCGAGATAATATCACGTTTCCTGCTTGCGTTAAGCTATTTAAAATCTCGCATATTGAAGGGCCTCCCTATGTGGTCGACCGTGTAATAATAGGTCCCAAGCTCGTTGTAATAAGCCGCCTTGGCCTCGGGCGCGTCCACCATAAAAGAGTACATGAAGATGAACGCGAAGGCAACCCCTATACCGACCGGCAAGGCCCCGCGCCTGGCTGGTTTTGGGCGCCCGATGACACTAGACGACGCTTCTTTAAAGTGGGTTGCTCGTTTTACTACCAGGTTGCCCTTATTTGCTATAAGCTCTTGAGGAAAAATATAATAAAGTATCGCCATATATAATTGATAAATCTCCATCAAAAGGAGAGGGGCATGTATTTTGTGAGGAAATTAAAACACATTCCGTACCATTAAGATATTTCATTATAATTTTAACCTTGGAAAATTTATCGTTAAGCACTTTCATTTTAACTATTTGTTCATGATTCCACTTTCGATAAGTTCGTAGATCAAACTTTTCGTCACAGTCAAGGTCCCAATCAATAATTAAATAACGATAAGTAGTAAAAACACGCTTATCGACCAATCCATCGCCATTAAAGTCCAATTTAAGAAATTGGTAACAAACAAAAGGTAATATAATTATTAATGCAAATATACAGATCAAGAAGGCAAATATATTTTTATATCTATTCTTCATCACTATATCCATCCCCATTTAACGCCAGTTTGAAATCTTTCAAGAGCACTTCCTTCTTCATAGTAGACAAGGTGTCCGTTAGATAGAGGCGCAAGACCTGCTTTGAATCCTTGATGAATCTACCAATCTCTCGGGCAAGAGTCTTTATAGATGAGATTTCCATTATCATCGAAATATAAATATACTGTAGAGTTTAATATCCCGGTAACTATCATTAAACTTTCATCTTCTTTAAGGTTGCGCCAAGGGAATCTATATCCGTGAAGAAATATCTCCTTTCTTGATTTAGGGCCATTGTGTTCGGCGATGATATTTCCGCCATCCTTTGAATATATTTTAACAACATCGGGCCGACTCATTCCTATTTTATATTTAAAAAGCGGGATAAATTCGTTAGAAAAGAGTAATAATATATAAGGAATGGAACACAATATGATTCCTAACAACAACTTGTAAATATCTTTTTTTGTCATGGGACACCTTCTTGCCAAATAAAGCATCGCCCAGGGATGAATAAATAATGCTACCCTACTACTCTCATCCCAAAAAATAAGCCAAACGATAAAAATCAATCAAAATATAAACTATTGATATTACTCTTTATTCCATATTTTAATGATGGGGCCAGATAGAACATATGCAACATTTATCACACCATACTTAACTCACTTCTTTTCGGGCTTTGGGCCCGGCTTTTGGGGGGCGAGGCGGCGTCCGAGGGCGGTCTCGAGTCCCGCGACGAAGTCCTTTTCTCCGAGGGGGCGCCCGGCGCGCTCGCGCGTTTTTATTCGCGATACCTCGGAGCCAATTACGGGCAGATTCAAAAAGTCCTCCCATTTATATGGTACCTTGTCTAACAAGCCGGATACTTTGACTAATTCGTCGTCCTTGCCGCGCCGATGGGCCTCCCCGATGGCCAGCCGCAGGCCGTCCTCGGTCCCGGGCGCGGCGATGAGGTGGACGTGGTTGGGCATCAGGCAATAGGCCCAAACCTCGACGCCGCGCTTTCGGGCCCACTCGGACATGAGGGAGACGTACGCCTCGTAGTCTCCGTCCGTGAAAAAGGTCCGCTACCTCCCGTTTCCCCTCTGAGTGACGTGATGGGGGGCAAAGGGAACAACGGCTCTCGCCATCCTGACCACGTCGAAATAATGGCACGGAGGAAAAGGCATGTCAATGATTGTTTTGAACAGGTAACCCACGAATGAGCAGGAGGGTTGAAACTCGGAACGGTCAATAATATAGTTGCCATGCATCTTTCGCGGTGGAATAACGGCGTGGAAATCCGACTGATTATTATGTCCCGTTTCCAGGAGAGAACCGATGAGAAACAGGCAATTTATCGCTTTGGTTTTATTTTTGGCGCTTGGTTTCTTTCCCGCCTATGCCGGCGGGCCCGGCGGCGCGAAGGGGGGAGGGCTGTTGAAAGTTACTTCAACTATCGCCATGAAAGCCATGGCTTTGGCCGCGAGGAGCGGCAAGACCAAACCCGTGATAGTCGAGCACGAGTTAAAGGACGTCACGCCGGAGATGATCACCTGGTGGTGGGACAATATCCGGGACACGGAACGTTACAAGCTGTGGCATCCACAGGACCACATAGCTTTCGAGTGGGTGGTCCCTCCCGACCGGGGCCACGTGGGGGCCGTGCAGAAGGCCTCGGAAAAGATCGGGGGAGTGCCCATGACTTTCCTGATCAGGTGGGAGGACCCCAAGTCGTTGGCCGGCTCATACCAATTCGTCCTGGCCGCGAGCATTATCTCGGATGACGGCGACGTAATCATGCGCTTTTCCCATGAATACGAGGCCGCCCCCTATGGCGCGCGCATGAGATCGACCTTCCACGTCCCGAGCGGCGTCTACTGGATCATCCACAAAGGCCTGCGCAAGCATAATATCGAGGAGATGGCCCGGTTCAGCGAGTTCCTTCCCGACCTCTACGAACAACGCGAGCGGTAAAGCGACTTTGCATTAGTCGCCGAACCCGTTCGGGCTCGATACCTAGGAGCGTAAGGCGATGGATACATTCCTTTAAAGAGAACGCGAACGCCTTCCCCACGGGCGGGGAAGGCGCGGCTTGCAAGACGGTCTCGGTCAGTTTTCCGTCATGATCTCATCGTCGTAGATCATCTCGAAGCGCAGCTTGTGTTTGGCTTCCTCCTGGGCCAGTCCCTTGAAGGCGTCGACCAGGGTGGGCTCGGACACCCGCGAGGCCAGGTCCATATAAAGGCGGAAGGCGGCCTTTTCCTTTTTCATGGCCACGATAAGGGCCTCCTGGAAGCTCATGTCGGGCTTGGCCTCCACGTCCACCAGGTAGTCGCTCATCTTGAGGTCCGCCACCTTCTGCTTGGCGTTCATCATGAGCTTTCCGTCCTTGACCGCCTGTAGCTTACCCTTGTGGCCCATCTCCTCGAGGGCGAAGCCCTGGAACATGTCCTTCATCGCCTCGCTTTTCGATTTGTCGGCCAGGCCCATGTAGAACTCGTAGGCCTCCTGTTCCCGGGCCATGGCGTAATCCAATATTTCCTCGACCGATCCAAAATTTGACATTATATTTACCTCCTCAAATAATCCTGGATACTAAGCTTTCACTCCTCGCGCCGGCCGTCGGCGCGGCCATACCAGTGTAGACAATACCTCCGGTTCACTCAAACCGGCCCTCGATCAATACCCTTGCTCGCCTTCGACTTTTCCCTTGAAGATGTAGTAGGTCCAGACCTGATAGGCGATAACCAGGGGCAGGAGTACCAGGGTCACCCCCAGCATGATCTTCAGGGTGAGGGGGCTGGAGGACGCGTTGTAAATGGTCACGTCATAGTCCCTCGACAGGCTCGAGGGCAATATAACCGGATACAGCCCGGCCACCCCGAACATGACGCACGATATGATGGCCACGCCCGAGGCCAGCCAGGCCTTGAAGTATTGGCCCTTCCTCGATAAAAGGAACACGCCCGCGAGGCATCCCGCGGCGAGCAGGGGTATAACGAAAAGGACCTTGCTGGAAAGATAGTTGTCGTAAAGCCGGGTCTGGAACCAGGTGACGATCAAAAAGGCCACCACTACCGAGACCAGCGCGTACCACAGCTTTCCGGCCAGGGCCGCCGCCCGCTCGGCCATCTCCCCCTCCGTCTTCACCGCCAGCCAGAGGCAGCCGTGAACCAGGAAGAAAAGCAGGAACAGGAGGCCGCCGAGTAACCCGTAGAAGTTAAGCAGCGTAAGGATCGTGCCGTCGGATATCCCTTCCCCGTCGATGGGGATGCCCATGAAGATGTTGGCGAAGGCCACGCCCAGGAGCAGGGCGGGAAGGAAACTGCCCGCCACGAACAGGGCGTCCCAGGCCTTCTTCGCCCAGGCGGACTCGCTTTCCTCGCGCAGGGCCACCGCCGCCCCCCGCAGGATGAGGGCGAACAGGAGCAGCATGAGCGCCGAGTAAAGGGCGCTGAACATGGTGGCGTAGGCCTCGGGGAAGGCCGCGAAGGTCACGCCTCCCGCGGCTATCAGCCAGACCTCGTTGCCGTCCCAATAGGGACCGATGGCCGCGTAGGCGCTCCGTTTTTCCTCCTCGTTTTTGGCCAGGAAGGGAAGCAGGGTACCAACGCCCAGGTCGAAGCCGTCCAGCGCGAAGTAAACCGCCCATAACACGCCCCACAGAATAAACCAGATGGTCTGCATGGCTCAGTCCTCCTCTCCCGGCGCCTCGGAGTCGGGTCCGCTCGGGCCGCCCGCCGGCTCGGGGCCTCTCACGGCGTACTTGTAAAGAAGGAAGAAGTCCGCCAAACCGAGGGCGCCGTAAACCAGCACGAACCCGATGAGGGTGGTCAGCACCTGGGACGCGGCGATGGGCGAGACGGCGTCCCCGGTCCTCATCACGCCGTGGACTATCCAGGGCTGCCTGCCCACCTCGGCCAGCATCCATCCGGCCTCGAGGGCCACGTAGGGGAGGGGAATGGCCAGGACCAGTATCCAGGGCAATCGGGGGAACTTATCCTCGAGCCAGTCCCGGAGCTTAAGGAACGGCCCCAGCCTTCCTTCCATGAACTCCCGGCTCATGGACATGAACACGCCGTAGGCCGCCAGGGCGGGAAACAGGAAACCCAGCCCCACCATGACCCTGAAGGCCCAGAAGGTCAAGGCCACGGGCGGCCTGTCCTCCTTGGGCCACTCCTTGAGTCCCTTGACCTCGGCGTCCATCGAGTGGTAAGCGAGAAGGCTCAAGGCCCCGGGTATCCTGATGGCCTCGATCCGGTTCCTTTCATTGTCCTCGTCCGTAAAAAGGATGAGGGTTTGAGGCGCCCCTTTTTGGGTCTCCCACAGGGCCTCCATGGCCGCCAGCTTGGCGGGCTGGTGCTGGGCCACCAAGGCCCCGTTGGCGTGCCCGTGGATCACCTCGATCACGGCGAAGACCAGGGCCCATATCGAGGCCAGCTTGAAGGACCGGCGGAAAAAGTCCTCCTCATTCTTTTTCAAAAGGTGGTACGCGCTTATGCCCATGACGAAGAAAGCCCCCAGAATAAAGGCCCCCGTCACGGTGTGAATGAACTCGTAGACGGCGTTCTTCTGAGTGATGACGGCGAGGAAGTCGGTCAGCTCGGCCCGTCCCGTCGCTTCATTGAAGGTATAGCCCACGGGATGCTGCATCCAGGCGTTGGCCGCCAGTATCCAGAAGGCGGAGATATTCGAGGCCAGGGCCACGAGCCAAATGGAGAGGGCGTGGAACTTGGGGGACACCCTGTTCCATCCGAAAATCCACACGGCCAAAAAGGTCGATTCCATGAAGAAGGCCAGGGTGGCCTCGATGGCGAGTAGGGACCCGAAGATATCGCCCACGTACCTCGAGTATCCGGACCAGTTGGTCCCGAACTGGAACTCGAGGGTTATGCCCGTCACGACTCCCACGGCGAAGTTGATGACGAACAGCCGGCCCCAGAACCTGGCCATCCGCTTGTAGGTCTCGTCGCCGGTCCGGACGTAGATGGTTTCCATGATCGCGACCAGAACGGACAGTCCCAGGGTAAGGGGCACGAAAAGGAAATGGAACATGGCCGCCGCGGCGAACTGCAGTCGGGAAAGCAAAAGGACGTCCATTAATGATCCTCCCGGTCTCGGGCGGGGGCCTTCAAGCCGACTCCCGCCTCTTGTTGTCTATCGCGGCTAGAGCGGACTTGGCCGCGTCGCCCACCGTCCATCTCCGAAGACGCCCGTCAAGATAGAGATCGAACTCCGAGTCGTCTCCGGCCAGTTTCCCGAGGGCGTCCCTTTGCTCGATCGCCTCGATAAGACCCAGCGCGAAAGCGGCCAGGCCCCTGGCCTCGGGATCGGGCGAGTCGAGAAACGCGGCAACGTAAGGCCCGGCGTGGGCCACCAGTCCGGGCCGGTCCAGGGCCACCCGGCCCACGCCCCATAAGGCGCCTTTAAGGAGCGGCTCGTAATCAAGATAAAGCCCCTCCGGCGCCAGGAAAGAAACCAGGAGGTGGGAAAACTCCTCGGCCAGCTGATCGTTATTGGCCATGATCTCGGCCATGGACTCGGGCGCGCCGAAGGCGCAGCCGCCGCACTCCTCGTTGAGGTTCCAGGCCTGGCGGCGAAGGAGGGTCCGCGCCGCCTCGAGGTCGCGGCCGGCAAGCCCGGCGACGACCTGGCCGATGGCGGTGACGGCCCGCCACTTGATCCAGGGCTTGTCGCTTACAAGGGCGGACAGGAGGGCCCGGATGACGGGCCGAGGCGAAAGCTCGGCCATTTCTTTCATGGCCTCATCCTGGTTCGGGGACTCGAGGAGCGCGAGTACTTGTATTCTTACCGGGGCGCTTCCCTCGACGCTTCTCGAGCCGACCCCATGGCCGCCGGGCCGATTCATTTGACCGACTCGTTCACCATTTTCCCTATCTTCCTTCCCAGTTCGACGCAGGGCTTCAAGGCCGCGTGGTCGGGCACGTAGTTGACCTTGACCCCCGGGTCCACCACCTCGATTTTCGCTTCCTCGAGGGCCTGGTTGATCATCTTCACCGACTCGCCGCTCCAGCCGTAGGAGCCGAAGGCCGCGGCTATCTTGTTCCTCGGCCGAAGTCCCCTGCCGTACATGAGGAAGTCCGCCACCAGGGGAAGCATGCCGTTATTGAAGGTGGGCGAACCAACGATCAGGGCCTTGGCGTCAAGAAGCTCGGTCATGACGTCGCTTCTGTGAGTGTGCTTCAGGTTCATCATCTTCAGGTTCACGCCCTCCCCCAGCGCTCCGTCGGCGATGGCCTTGGCCATGATCTCGGTGGAATGCCACATGGTGTCGTAAACGAGAAGGACCTTGCGGGATGGCTCCTGGGCGCTCCATTTCGCGTAGGCCTCGATTATCTTGCCCGGGTCCCTTCGCCAGGCCAGGCCGTGGTCGCAAAGGATGGTATCGATCTCGAGGCCCATGCCTTGCACGTCGGAGATAAGCTTTTGCACCTGGGGCGAGAAAAGCAAGAGGATGTTCGCGTAGTACTTGGCCGCGTGCCGGAAAAGCTCGGGCTGGTCGACCTCGTCGTCGAACCTCTCGCTGGTGGCCCAATGCTGTCCAAAGGCGTCGCTCGAGACGAGAATCCTGTCCTCCTTGATATAGGAGAACATGCTGTCGGGCCAGTGGAGCATGCGGGTTTCGAGGAAGCTGAGGGTCCGCTTCCCGATGCTTATCTCCTCCCCGCTCTCGACAACGTGGAAGGGCCAGTCCTCGCGATGGAAATGGGCCAAGAGGGCCTTCTTGCCCAGCTTCGAGCAGATGACCTTCTCCGGCTTGATCGCCTCGATCACCTCGGGCAGGGATCCCGAGTGGTCCATTTCCACGTGGTTGACCACGATGTAATCTATCTTCGACGGGTCGATCACGCGCCGGATATTGTGCATCAGGTCGCTTTTAAAACCCTTTTTCACCGCGTCGAAAAGGGTGACCTTTTCGTCCAGCGCCAGATAGGCGTTATAGCTCGTGCCCCTCTCGGTCGAGTAGCCGTGAAAATCGCGCACGTCCCAATCGACGGCGCCTACCCAATACAGATCGTCGGTTACCTTAACGGGCGGCATCGGTCCTCCTTACCGTGTTGAATAAATTTGGCCGAGCCACCGGCCGGTCCGCTCTTGGCGGACCTCGCCCAATGGCCCCATGTCCCTACTTCTCGGGATAAAACATCGACTTCTCGGCGCCGCAAACCGGGCAGTGCCAGTCGTCGGGCAGGTCCTCGAACTTAGTCCCCGGAGCCGCGCCCCCGTCGGGGTCTCCCTTGGCCGGGTCGTAAACGTAACCGCAAACTCCGCATACGTATTTTTCCATTACCATAGCTCCTTACTTCAAGTTATTTCGCCCTGGGCGATAGGGGGTATCCCGACCTCGGGTCAGGCCCCCGCGTTATACTCGCATTTGGTAAAGTCCACTTTCTTGCCGCATTTCTTGCAGGAGTGCTCCTTGTCGAACTCGTCGGAGAAAATCTCCAGCTCGGCGCCGCACTCGGGGCAGGCGCACTTGAAGGACTGAAGCGTTTTAAAGCTTTCGTATCCGGGGCAATGCTTTGGGGTCCACATTTTAATCCTCCTTTCGATAGGGTCGGATAAAGCGCTATCCGCTTTTTTTCTCCATCTTCTCGCCCACCGACCTTCCGTAATCCTGCGCCATTTTAATACCGCCCCCCAGGTTGGGGTCCTTGAGGCGGAGAGGGTCGCCGACCATGTCCATTTTAAATACGTTCTTCATGGTGTCGTAAACCCGCTCGAGTCCCTCCCCGCTCCAGCCGAAGGCGCCGAAGGCCGCGCCGACCTTGCCCTCCAGGTTGGCCTTCTCGGCCAGGAAGAGCATGGTCTTCATGGTCTGTATCATCTCGCCGTGGTAAGTGGGAGAGCCCAGGACCAGGGCGTCGTGTCCCTCCAGGTCCTCGGGTTTCTTTATGTCCGCTATGTCCACCACCTTGGCCTGGTTGCCGGTGAACCTTATCCCCTCCGCTATCAGAGAGGCGATGGCCTTGGTGTTGCCCGTCCTCGTCGCGAAAACCACAAGCGCGCTTCCCATTCAGTCGTCCTCCCTCATCGGCTCGCCGGCCGCGGCCCTTTTGCCCAGCTCGAGGGCCTTGGCCAGGGCGTCCGGCATGTCGTTTACGTCAGCTTTTCCCTCGACCTTCCTGAAGAAGGCCCCGCCCTCGTAGCTCATGTCCAGGGCGTCGTAAAAGTACTTGCCCATCATCTCGTATCCGTCGAAAAGGGTCTTTCCCCGGGTCGCGCCAACTCCGATCAGGTAGCCCTTGCCGCTATCGTAGCGCTTCCTGTCCTCTCCCTTTTTCCTCAACATGCGGCCGGACCACCGGGCCTGGGACCTGTCCACCAGGGCCTTGACCTGGGCCGGGGCCGCGTAAAAAAACATGGGAGCGCTGAGTATAATCGCGTCGGCCTCGTCCAGGAGAGGATACACCTGGTCCATGTCGTCGCGCTGCACGCACTCGCCCGTCTTGTCGCATCCGCCGCACTCGAGGCAGCCGTTGATTTTCAGCTTGCGGGCGTAGACCTTTTTTATCGTCGCTCCCGCCTGGGCCGCCCCTTCCAGGGCCTTGTCCAGAAGAAGGTCGCTGTTGCCGCCCTTTCTCGGGCTTCCATAAATTCCAAGTACCACCATGTCTGGCTCCGGAGGATAGCGGCTCAACCCAGCCTGGGGTCGCCCGCTCCTCCCTCGGTCCCCCCGCACTCGGGAATATAGCACGTCACGTTAAGAAACTCGCACTCCTGGCCGCAGGACGGACACTTATTGGGCGGGGCAGGGGCCTCGAGGGTGTAGCCGCAATTGGAACACTTCCACTGTAATTTTTCAGGCGCGTTCTGGTTCATTTTTTTCTCCTTCCAGATGGTAAAGATTACCATCTATGGAATTGGTTACAAAACTTAGCCGCTTAGGAGTGGGCTATTCTCTATTTGTCTTCTTGTTTTCTTCCGTCTTCCCCGGCGCGGGAAAAGGGCCATAGATATTATTGAGGGCCTCCTTGATCGCGATTTCATCTTCCATTTCCCTTAAGTTGGAAGAGAGCTTCCATCGGCCGTCGGCGAAAACGCCATAATCCGCGCCCATCATGGCCGAGGCGAAGCGGGTGGAATTGGCGTAGAACAGCCACTGCTTAACCCATTTTATCTCGAGAGTGTCGTTAAAAATCCCGTTGCCCTGGGCCGGTCCTTTTGCCGCTCCCGTCTCCCATCCCTTATAGAGAAGGTCGGCGGCCGTCCGGGTCATGGCGTTCGAGTACTCGATGGTTTTTTCGAAACGCCCGTAATACCCATCCACCCAATCCTGGGAATGGCAAGCCCGGCAAGCGCGCAACATATTGTTTTTACGGGCTTCCATTTCTTTGGCGTCGATCAGGAATTCCGTTGCCCTCTCTCCGGTAAGATTGGTGGGAAGCGGAAGCTTTCCCTCCCCCTGGGCCACGGATATAACCGAGGTATCCGGGCTTTTGGGATGGGGGTGGGCGTAGGGTAGCCCGAAAATCCGCCACGGTAGCCGGTCATTCATCCGGTGGGTCCTTTCAGCCGCGGTCTCGCCCTCGGCGTCCACCACCAGGCTCACGTGACAAGCCGCGCAAGTGGGCGCCTTGAAGTCCTCGCCCGCGGTCCAGGGCACGGCCTCGAGGTCCCACTTGTCGCCACTCGCGTAATAGATCGACCCGTGAACGCTGACCGAGTAGACCTTGGCGGCTGGAACGTCCGGCCCGGTGTGACACTTGGCGCAGGCGTAGGGCGTCCTGGCAAGCTTCATGGAGAAGCCGTGGCGCGGATGGCAGGCGGTACAGGCGCCCAGGCTCGAGTCGGGGTTCACCCGGCCCACTCCCTGGTTGGGCCAGCCCTCCAGCGTGGGGAAGGTGAAATCTCCGTAGTCCGTTTCCCGCTCGGCCATGCCCGTGACCTTGAGCCTGGTCCCGTGGCAGCCAAGGCAGGAGTCCGCGTTGGCCTCCATCGTGGCCGCCGCTCCCTTCAGCGCCCCTCCCGAATATTCCATCAGTCCGTTAATCGAGTCGATTAGCTCGGCGTATAGCTTGTTGGACATGAGGTTACCATAGGCGTGGGACATGAGGTTTTGGCCGAATTGATCGCGCTCGGCCGCGTGACAAACGGCGCAGTCCTCCGGCGTGGGCACGAGTTTCACTTGCCGCCCGTTATGCTCGAAGGAGTCCGGGCTCGGCTTCCGGGACATGTGGCATTCCGCGCATCCCACCACGAATCCCTTCACGGCCTCGGGGATTTCCACGGATGATACCTTAAGAGCTTTCCCGCTTTTTTGCAGGGCCTTGCCCACCGCGGTACTGGAATGGACCCCGCCCTTCCAGTCGGATACGATCCCCGGCGTGGCCAGGGAGTGGCAGTCCAGGCACTCCGAGCTGGCCTCGCTAAGCTGGGCCGAGGCGCCAAAGGCCCAAAGGTAAAAGACAACCGCCGCCGCCGTCATGAGCGGCGCCCGAATCCGGCCTTTCAAGAAAATCATTTTTTCAGCCGCCCGATCCCCTGTCCATCATGCACTCGAACCTTCCCTTGACGCAGCCGCAAGAAGGGCAGACCCATTCCTCGGGCAGGTCCTCGAAGCTGGTCCCCTTTTCTATCTTGCCTTTCCTGTCTCCCCGATCGGGATTGTAAATATATCCGCACGTTCCCACCGGGCATTGATACATATCTTCCGGGTTGGCCATTTCCCTCTCCTTCTTTAACTTGTTAAAAGAGTTAAGTCGCGTCCAAAGGAATATACCATTTAGACGCGGCTTTGGCACGAAAAAATACGAATTTCCATTTACGCGGTCAGGGCCCTGGCCAACTCTTGGGGATCGTGGACCGGGGAGGAGCACTCACCGCCCTTGCAGGCGTAGGCCGCCGCCTTGCCGCCGATGCCCTTCATGTGCCTTACAAAATCCGCCAGCCGGATCACGGCGTCCGCTTTTTCCTCGTCCGCCAGGACCACGGTGCGGGAAGGGTTGAAGCCTTTCCTGGCCTCGGCGATCATGTCCGCCACTTTCCCGTCGGCGTGGGACCCGGTCACCACGACCTCCGTGGTCGGGCCGAGCCCGTAGTCAAGGGCGCTCATCATCATCGAGTAAGCCATGGGCGCGTTCGAGACGGCCCCTCTAAAGGCCGAGAAAATCCTCCCGGCTTTTTCCTCGAGGTCCGGGGCGCCCGTCATCCTGCCCAGCCGGAGGAGGTTAAGGGCCGCGACCGAGTTGCCCGAGGGGATGGCCCCGTCGTAGGCGTCCTTATGCCGGGCCAGGGCCTCGCCCGCCGGTTCCCTCGAGAGAAAGAAACCTCCCGCCTCTTTGTCCTCGAAGCCCGCGATCACGCGCCGGGTAAGGTCGAGGGCCGCCTCCAGCCACCTGGGCGAAAAGGTCGCCTGGTAAAGCTCGATAAGACCCCAGCTCAAAAAGGCGTAGTCGTCCAGGAAGCCGGGAATGGCCGCTTCGCCCTCGCGATAGCGGTGCAATAGACCGCCGTCACTGGAGCGCGTCGTATCCAGAAGAAAGTCCGCCGCCCGGGCCGCGGCCGCCGAGTAGGTTTCATCGTTCAGGGCCACCGCGGCCTTGGCCAGGGCGGCTATCATAAGGCCGTTCCAGTCGGTAAGGATTTTGTCGTCCTTATGGGGACGGGGCCTTTTTGACCTTTTAGCCAGGAGTTTTCGCCTGGCCTCTTCCATCTTTATCTTCAAGTCCTCGAGGGGAGTTCCCAGGTCCGGGGCCAACTCGGAAAGCGGCTTTTTAAGGTGGAGGATATTGGCTCCCGAGCCGGCCCCGGTTGTCTCGTCCTTGAAGTTGCCCGCCTCGGAGACGTTCCAAATCCGGGCCATCAACTTCGCGTCTTCCTCGCCCAGGATTTCTTCCATCTCACGCGTGGTCCAGACGTAAAACTTTCCCTCTTCGCCCTCGCTGTCGGCGTCCTCGGCGGAATGGAAGGCCCCCTCCGGCGAGGTCATGTCCCGCGAGACGTACTCGAGGACCTCCCGCGTGACCTGGGCGTATTCCTCCTTGCCCGTAAGCTGGAAGGCCTCGGCATAGGCCATGGCCAGCATGGCCTGGTCGTAGAGCATCTTCTCGAAATGGGGCACGAGCCACTCGCGGTCGGTCGAGTAGCGATGGAAGCCGAAGCCCAGGTGGTCGTACACGCCGCCCAGTCGCATGGCCTGGAGGGTCGCCTCGGCCATGGACAAGGCCCCCCGGCCTCCGGTCCTTTTATGGTAACGCAGGAGGAACGTCAGGTTGTGCGGACTGGGGAACTTGGGCGCCATTCCGAAACCCGCGAAGACGTTGTCAAAAGCCCTGGTCAGTTGGGACTCGGCCCCGTGGAGTGACGCGAGGCCGAGCTCGGGACCGGACGCCGCCCTGGAGCCTTCTTTCATGGCCTCGAGGAGATTTTTCGTAAGCGGTTCGATCTTGTGCTTTTCCTCTTTCCAGGCCCTGGCCACGCGGGGCACGAGCTCGATCATGCCGATCCTTCCAAAGCGGGAGCGCTTGGGGAAATAGGTCCCCCCGAAAAAGGGCTTCTTGTCGGGAGTCATGATTATGGTAAGGGGCCAGCCGCCCTGGCCGCTGAGCAGTTGGCAAGCCTCCATGTACACGGCGTCCAGGTCGGGCCTTTCCTCGCGGTCCACTTTAATGGGAACGAAGGAATCGTTAATAAGGGCCGCCACCTCAGGGTCCTCGAAGGATTCCCGCTCCATCACGTGGCACCAGTGACAGGTTGAGTAGCCGATGGAAAGAAAGACGGGCTTGTCCAGTTCCCGCGCCATCTTGAAGGCTTCCTCTCCCCAGGGCATCCAGTTCACGGGGTTGTAAGCGTGCTGAAGAAGATATGGACTCTTCTCGCCCATAAGGCGGTTGGCCCTTTTCCCGTCATTGCCATTTTCCGGTCCGCTCATGGTTTCCCCCTTAAAGGAGATGTAATCACGTTTCCGCGAATGGCAACTTTCAGGAGCGGAAAACTTGCAATCGGACGGCCAAGCTCTAAGTGACGTAAGTTCCATGGCCCGCGTTACGCGAATGACTCCATGAATTTTTTCAGCGCCTCGAGGTCAACGGGCTTGTTCACGAGCGGTCCCTTTTTCAGCGCGGGGAAATGGTCGGCGAAGGTCGGTTTCTCCCGCTTAAAGATAACCCCTATTGGTATCTCGTCGCCCCATTGGCGGGCGAGGCGCATGGCTTTTTCCCAGTCCGCCGGGTCGTGGTCCTTGATCTCGACGCACCTTTCCTGGTAGAAGCGCCAGGTATTTATCCGGTTGAAGGTCACGCAGGGCTGGAGCACGTCGAGGAGGGCGAAGCCGCGGTGGGTCACGGCCCGTACCATGAGGTCGGCCAGGCTTTCCTGGTTTCCCGCGAAGCCCCTGGCCACGAAGGACGCCTCCATGGCCACGGCGACGGCCAGGGGGTTGAAGGGGCTCGAGGTGGCTCCCAGCGGCTGGGCCTTGGTCACGAATCCCTCGGGCGAGGTGGGACTGGCCTGTCCCTTGGTCAGGCCGTAGACCTGGTTGTCGTGGACGATGAGCGTTATATCCGGGTTGCGCCGGATGGCGGCAAGGAAATGGTTCCCCCCCTCCCCGTAACTGCACCCGTCTCCGCTCTCGGCTATCACGGTAAGGGCCGGGTTGGCGGCCTTGGCCGCCGCGGCCGCGGGAAGAGACCGCCCGTGCAGCCCGTTAAAGAAGTTGCAGTCAAGGTAATGGGGCGTCTTGGCGGCCTGCCCGATGCCGGAGACCAAAAGCACGTCCCTCGCCGCCAGGTCCATGCGAGCCAGGGCGCTCTTAAGCGCGGCGAGGATGGAGTGGTTCCCGCAACCGGGACACCAGGCGGTCTCGTATTGGCCGTAATCTCGAGTCTCAGGCATAAGTCCCCCTAACCCAGTTCCCGAAGAACGTACTCGGGAGTGATCGGATAACCGTCGTACCTTAAGATAAAGTCCTTGATTTCGACGCCCGTCTCCCTCCTTAGAAGCCGAGCGAACTGGGCCGTCGCGTTTCCCTCGAGGGCCACTATTCTCCGGGCCTTGCCCATGGCCGAGATTATTTCATCCTTTCGCAAGGGCCATACTTGCGAGAAGTGCATAACGGCCGCGCTCACGCCCTTATCTCGCGCCATGCTTGCCGCCTCGATCGCGCTTCCCAGGGTTGATCCCCAGCAGACGAGGAGAAGGTCCGCGTCCGGCGGGCCATGGTAGTCGGGGCCTATGGCCTCTCCCAGCATGCCCTCGCCCTTCTTAAGGCGTTTATCCGCCATTTGTCTCCTGACTTCCGGGTCCTCGCTGATGTGTCCGAACTCGTCGTGCTCGTCGCTGTCCGCGCCGACCAGGGCGTCGCTCATTCCGGGAAGCAGGCGGGGCGAGGCGCCCGACTCGGTGAGGGCGTAGCTTTTATAAGGAGAGGAGTCCGCCCGGTTCCCCATGCCAACGCTGATGGGAGGACAACGGTCCAGGTCGAAGGGCAAGACGGCGCGGAAGGAATCGGCCAGGAACTGGTCGGTCAGAATTATAACGGGTCCTCTGAATTTTTCGGCCGTCTGGAAGGCGGCGCGGGTGAGATGGAAACACTGCTCGACCGTGCCCGGCGCGTACACGGCGCGGGGGAACTCCCCGTGTCCGGCGTGAAGCGCGAACTCGAGGTCGGCCTGCTCGGTACTGGCGGGCAGTCCGGTGGCGGGTCCCGGCCGCTGGGAGATGGCGATCACCGCCGGTATCTCGGCCATGGCCGCCAGGCTTACTCCCTCCGTCATGAGGGCGAAGCCTCCGCCCGAGGTCCCGACCATGGCGGGCGCTCCCGTAAAGGACGCTCCCAGGGCCATATTAATGGCGGCTATCTCGTCCTCGGCCTGCTCGACGACGACGTCCATGGTCTTCATGGCCGAGGCCAGGGTCAGCCCGATCGAGGTGGCCGGGGTCATGGGATAAAAGGAGTAGAACTTAAGCCCGGAGCTCAAGGCCCCCAGGGCGATGGCCTGGTTTCCGTTTAAAAGGAGTCGTTTTTCTTTCACCTCGGGGGCGGGAAGCTTTTTTCCCTCGAGGCCCGCGGCCGAGGCGGCCCATTTAAAGGCTTTGCCGATGGCCTCGGCGTTGCCGTCGGCGGCCTCGGGAGCCTTGGCAAAGCGGTCCCTCGCCGCCCGGGTCAGGATTTCCCGGCCGAGTCCGATAGCCGCGGCGAGGACCGCGAGGGCGGCAACGTTGCGGTATCTTGCCTCGGCCAGTTCCTGGAGGGGGATTTTGACGATCCGGTCCGACTCGGCGTTTGTTTTTTCGTCGACCAGGATGAGGCCGTTGTCTTTGAGGGCGGGGCCGTCAATAGCCGCGGTCTCTTCGTTCATGGCGAGTATGAGGTCGAACTTCTCGCGGGGGGCCAGTATCCGTCCCGTTCCGGTCCTTACGTCGTAAGTGTTGTGGCCTCCCCTTATCCGGGACTGGTAGTCCCGGGTCACGACCACTTCGCTGCCTTGCCTCACGAGCGCCCTGGCAAGGATTTCTCCCATGGCGTCGAGACCCTGGCCGGCCTCGCCGCCGACGCGCAGGTTGATACTCTTGTCCGTCATGACGCTCCTCTAAAATCGTTACGCCCCGTCCAGCCTTCCTCCCTCTTTCTCCCTGAACCATCCGTCGGGGTCGGTCAGGTAGAACTTGACGTCGTTAAGGGCCGCGTGATGGGATTTTTCCTCGGCGATCATTTTTTTGAGAAAGGCCTTCTCGATCTCATCGATGGCCTTATCGAGATGTTCCTTGTAAAATTTTATGGACGCCATCTCGAACTCGATGCCCATGTCCAGGGCCTCGACGTCCTCGGTCCGGCAGGAGACCTCTTTTCCCTTCTCGATGGCCATGGCGTGGAAGGCCTGGCCCAGGTCGGGCCCGGCCGTTTTTTCCTCCCAGTCCGAGCACCAGGTCTCGCCGCTCGAGAGTTCGTCGAAAATCTGGTTAATACGCTCGATATGGATCGTCTCGTCCTTGGCCAGCATTTCGAAAACCTGTTTCACCTGCGGGCTCGAGCAGGACTTGGCGGACTTCTCGTAAAAGTCCCTTCCCTTCTCCTCCATCTCGAGCGCGGTGGACAGCATGTCACACGCTCTTTCGCTTTCAACGGTCATGTCGCCTTCCTTCCTTTGTTAAATTTTCAGTCTTCATGGTCGTGGTCATGATCGTGGTCATGGTCATGGTCGTGGTCGTGATCATGAGCCGGTACCATGTTCTCGAGGAATTCCTTGGGCACGTCCTTGCCGATGGTCATGAGGATGGCGTAGGCCAGGTCCAACTCGTCCACCGGTCCCACCAGCGCCATCTGCTCGTTGATTACCGTGTGCGGCACTCCGTGCACGTCGTATTTCTGCACGATAAAGGGGAATTCCTGGCTCTCGATCATGTCCGCCTGGATGTAATCGTTGGCCATGGCGAAACGATGGGCGGTCCTTACCGCCTTGGGGCAGAGAGGGCAAGTGGGGGCTATCACCACCTCGATATCCACCGGCTGGTCGATCTTGTCCAGTTCCGCCATAACTTCCTCGCTTAGCCCGTGATGGCCGGTACCCACCATGACCACGTCCTCGATCAGGGAGGTGAACTCGTATCCGGCGGGCACGCCGAAATAACGGACGCCGTAATCCTCGTTCTCCCCGAGGATGATGGTGGCGGGTATCTTGTCCACGCCGAACTCGATGGCCGCGTCGGAAAGCTCGGGCTCGTCCGCCACCTTGAGCTTGTCGTCCTCGGCCCGGGGAGCCAGGAAGTCCTTGACCTCGAGGTCGATATTGTCGGACAGGGCCGCAACCTCCTCGAGCATTTCCCTCGTCACCTTGCAGTGCTGGCATTCCATTTCCTGGGTGAACATGAGAATCTTCACCCGCTTGGAAAGGGAGCCGAATAGCTGTTTTAGCTGTTCCTTTTGCTTGTCTTTCAGGACCGTCATTTTTTCACCTCAAATCCAGTTTTTTTGCATCAGATACTCGTAAGCTGAGAGGGCGGCCTTGGCCCCCTCCCCGGCGGATATGACAATCTGCTTGTAGGGAACGGTGGTCACGTCGCCCGCGGCGAAAAGTCCCTCGACGCTGGTCCGGCAGGCGCAGTCAACGATGACCTCGCCGGCGGCGTTCAGGGCCGCCAGGTCCGCCGCCAACTCGGAGTTGGATAAAAGCCCTATCTCCACGAAGACGCCGTCCGCGGCCATGACCTTTTCCTCGCCGCTCAGGCGGTCATGGACCTTCACTCCCGTGACCCTTTGCTTGCCCTCGATGGCGAGGACCTCGTGGTTTTCCAGCAGCCGGGCCTTGCCCAGGGACTTGACCTTTTCCACCAGGGCCTCGTCCGCCTGCCACCCTTCCCCGTAGTTGACGAGGAATACCTCGGCGTTGACCTTTAAAAGATCGAGCGCCGTGGTAAAGGCCGAGTTGCCGCCGCCCGCCACCAGGGCCTTCTTGTCCCGGAACAGGGGAGCGTCGCAGGTGGCGCAATAGGCCACGCCCTTGCCCGAGAGCTCTTTTTCGCCGGGCACGTTCAGGTGGCGGTGCCGCTTGCCGGTGCTGAGTATGATCGTCCGGGCCTGGTAAATCTTATTATCGTCGGTCCGGACCACGAACCGGCCGCCGTCTTTCTCGACCTTTTTCGCCGCCGGTCCCAGGCCGATGGGGATATCGAAGCTCTTGGCGTGTTCCTCGAAGCGCGAGACCAGGTCCTTGGCGTTAACGCTCTGGTACCCGAGCCAGTTCTCGACTTCCGAGGTCTCGAGCATCTGGCCGCCGAAGTCCTTGGTCAGGATGGCCAGCTCGAGGGTCTTTCTGGCCGCGTACACGGCGGCGCTCATCGAGGCCGGGCCGCCGCCCAGTATGATGAGGTCGTAGAGTTTTTCCGGCTCAGGCTTCCTGGCCGATTTAAAGGCGGCCATGTCCAGTTCGAACCCGGGAAATTCCATGCGCGATCGACTCCTTACCGGATCAGAAGGTGTAAACGGAGTAGCCTTCTTCCTCGAAGGCGGCGATGGAGGGATGGCCGGACATCTCGTCGCGAAACTCGACGCCCTGGGCCTCGAGTCCCTCCAGTGCCCCCGTCTTGACCGAGCAGGCCTTGCAGGCGCAGCATATAAGGCCCGCGTCCCTGACCTTCTTATAGATGGGAGCAAAGGGTTTGGTCTCGTCCTCCCCCAGCTCCTTGGCCAATTTCGTGGCCAGGCCCTCCAGGACCACCACGGCCTCGTGGCCCCTCTCCTTCATGTCCAGGGCGTTCAGAAGAACGTGGACGAAACACATGGGCTCGCCGTTGAAGGCGAACAAAGCGGCTTTCATGACTTCCCCCTTCACGCGGACGGACGCGGCCGTTTTACAGGATCAGGCCTTGGTGGCGTTAATCACTATCTTGAGGTCGATGGGAAGGTTCATCACCCTGGCGCCCATCTCCCGGTCGAGCATGAACATGCCGCCCTTGTTGTCCACCAGCTTGAGGTTCTGGACCGCCGTATTGGCCGAGTCCTCCTCCTCCACCTGCTCCTTAACGAACCACTGGAGGAAGTTGTTGGTCGCGTGGTCCTTTTCCTGGATGGCCAGGTTGACGAGGTCGTTGATAAGTCCCGTCACCTTGGCCTCGTGGGCGGCGACCGCCTCGAACGCGGCCAGGGGTGAGTCCCACTGGGTGGGCGGCTGGCCTATGGCCCCGAGCTTGACGCGGCCTCCCCTCTCCTCGACGAAGTTGTAAAACTTCATGGCGTGGTACATCTCCTCGAGGGCCTGGATTTTCATCCAGTTCTCGAACCCGGCCAGGCCCAGGCTCGCCAGGTAGGCCCCCATGGAAAGATATAAGTAGGACGAGTACATCTCGGCGTTGATCTGATCGTTCAGCGCCTTTTCCATTTTTTCACCGATCATGGCTTTCTCCGTTCCGGGCGCCGGCCTCGCCGCCCCGACTATTATCGGGGCGGCCGGCGGCTGTTAGCTGAATTGCTTTACGAGCTTTTCCACAATCCGTGGAGGTTGCAGTACTCGAGGGCCGTGACCTTCGAGGCCTTGGTCACGAACTCGAACTCGGGCTTTTGTCCCGGCTCGAGGAAGGCGCTCATGCACACTCCGTCGGCCATGAGCTGAATCCACTCGATGTAATGTTTTTCCTCCATGGGGTGGGGAACGTCACCCACCTTGACCTTGAATCCGTCGGCCGTTTTCTCGAGCACGGGCACGTGCTTTTCCACCGCCGCGTCCACGGTGTTGGCCTTCTTAAGCTCCATGGGCTGGCCGCAGCACACCAACTCGCCGCCTCCGGCGTGGACCACGATTACCATATTGCCGCACACGTTGCACTTGTAAACCTGCATTCTCTCGGTCATGATTTTTCCTCCTAGCGTTAAGGGTTGCGGTCACGAGCGCCCGCCCGGCCCTCATGGGCCTCGCCGGGCGCGAAAACTAGTCGAATTGAAAAAAGGCTTCCTTTTTGGCGCCGCAGACGGGGCAGGCGTCGGGGGCGTTCCCGTCCTCGATGTAGCCGCAAACTTTACAGATGAAGTAGGTGGTCTCCCTTTCCTCCATCAGATGGTTCATGGCCTCCTTATATATCTTGGCGTGGAAGTCCTCCACGTCCCTGGACTGGCTGAAAATATTGGCCGACAACTCGTCGCCCGCCTCGTTGGCCAGCTTGATGAAGTTGTCATAGGCCACCTCGGCCACTTTCTTCTCGCTCTCGAAGCTTTCCTGGAGGTTTTCCTCGGTGCTCTTTATCTCGCGAAGGGCCCGAAGGCCACGCTCCCCATGTATCTCCTCCGAGCGGGAAATGGCGCGGAAAAGCTTGGCCATCTGAGGATAACCGTCATCCTCGGCCCGCCTGGCGAAAAGCTTCAGACGGAGCGCCGCCTTGGCCTCGCCCACGTAAGCCTGATAAAAAGCGTCCTTTACCTTGTCGTCCATGTCAGATGATCTCCAGTCGAAGTTCTATTTCCCCTTGCCCGGCGGCCGCCGGAGCGGCGCGATCCTTAGCCGACCACGCCTATATTCATACTTGCCGGCGGCCGTTTTTGCAAGGGAAAAATTTGGGCTACCAGTTCTCTCCCAGTATCTCGAAATGGGCCTGGGGATGCTTGCAGGCCGGGCACTCGTTGGGGGCCTCGGTCCCCTCGTGCAGGTAACCGCAGTTGCGGCAACGCCAGGTAACGGGCTTGTCCCGCTTGAATACGCGGCCGTTCTCGATGTTGGCGGCCAGGTCCTTGTAGCGCTTCATGTGCTGTTTCTCGGCCACGGAGACCTTCTCGAAGCAGGTGGCGATCTCGTCGAACCCCTCCTCGCGGGCCACCTTGGCGAACTCGGGATACATGACCGTCCACTCGTGCTCCTCGCCGGCGGCCGCCGCCTTGAGGTTGGCCAGGGTGTCGCCGACCACGCCGGCCGGGAAAGCCGCGTTGACCTCCACGTCTCCCCCCTCGAGGAACTTGAAAAAGCGCTTGGCGTGTTCTTTTTCCTGGTCGGCCGTCTCCGCGAAAATGTCCGATATCTGCACGTAGCCGTCCTTTCTGGCCTTCGAGGCGAAATAGGTGTAACGGTTCCTGGCCTGGGACTCGCCCGCGAAAGCGGTGATCAGGTTCTTCTCGGTTTTGCTTCCTTTCAATTGCGGCATTTTTTTTCCTCCCTTTTCAAATTATGATTTTTTCTCGCCTTATGGGCGAGCGATTACTTTCTATTCATTTTCGCGGGGAATTGCCCGCGACCCCTTGCCTATCATTTGCCTTGACATTCCGGGCAGATACCGGAAAACTCAAGCTGGTGATCGATGATTTTATAGCCGCTCGTCTCCCCGGCGGTCCTTTCCACCGCTTCCATGGGATCGAGTTTCAAGTCCTCCACTTTTCCGCATCTCGTACATTTTACGTGGTAATGCCGCGAAAGACGGCCGTCGTAGCGGCGCTTGCTCTCGGGAAGCTCGAGTCGCCTTATAACGCCGTTCTCGGATAGCGTTTCGAGATTTCTGTATACGGTACCGAGACTTATATTGGGCAGCCTCTTTCTTACCGACTCGTAGACCTCATAAGCCGTGGGATGATTACGCGAGGTCCTGACGTCCTCGAGGATGATTTTTCGTTGCCGGGTCATTCTTATTTTTTCTGGTTCTGACATAATTTAATTTTCAGTAATAATTACTATTATTAATTAATTACTATTTCCCGGTTGTCAAGACATATTAGGTTATTTTTTTGTCAGCAATGACGCGTCTAATCAAATTTATCCTTTATATCAGCTATTTAAACTTTATTATCCCCTGGCGGACAAGTCCTTTTTCAATTAGCGGAGAAAAGATTACCATTTTTGCTTAGCATAGATTTTTCGCTAAAAGCCATGATCACGATATCTTTAGAGCCGATCCGCGGCGCAAAGTTACGACTTTCGAAAAAATTCTTTTTTTTCGTTCCTCTCATTTTTTCAGAGAACTTGACACCGGCCAAATGATGTCTCTTAATAATATGAACCTAAAAAACTCGATAAGGGGGAAGTAATGACGAAGAAGCTGTATAACTTGATTGTTTTATGTTCGTTCTCGCTCGTCCTCGCCCTGGGCGGATGCACGGCCAACATGTCGGACAAGGGTGAGGATCACGGCTCGGACGGACAGTCACGCGCGGCGACCGATACGGCGCATGGGTCTCCCCGCGGCGCGGCGGCGGCCACTCACGAAGAAAGCCCCGCGACGCCCGCCGCGACGCCGGGACATGAGAAACCCGCGAGCGAGCCGGCCGCAGAGAAACCGGGCGAGGCCAAACCAGCCGAGGCGGCGGCTATGAAAACCTACACCAAGGAGGAGAAACAGGCGATGATGAAGGAATGGGACGAAAAGGTAAAGGCCATGTCGGTGGAGGACATGGAGAAGGTCACGGCGGTCATCGAGACCAATCAGGGGACCATCAAGATCGAGTTTTTCCCCGACAAGGCCCCGGGCCACGTCAGGAACTTCATCAAGCTGGCCCAGTCCCATTTTTACGACGGTCTTATCTTCCACCGCGTGATAAAGGGTTTCATGATCCAGGGCGGATGCCCCGACGGCACGGGCACGGGCGGCCCGGGCTATAACATCGACGCCGAGTTCAACGACGTGAAGCACGTGGAGGGCGTGCTTTCCATGGCCCGCTCGAGCAACCCCAACTCGGCCGGCAGCCAGTTCTTCATCTGCCTGGGGTCCCATCCCCATCTCGATCACAACTACACGGCCTTCGGCAAGGTCATCGAGGGCATGGACGTGGTAAGGAAGATCGGCACAACCCCCACCGGCCGAGGCGACCGCCCCGTCGAGGAGCAGGTGATGGAAAAGGTTTACATCGAGGGACTCTGAGTCCGAACCGAACTCGAAGGACAATTATCCCCCGGGTCGGTGTGACGGCCCGGGGGATTTTTTTTTGGGGAAGTGATAATAACATCTTTACATCGTATACAATTTGGTGTATAGTTATTTAAGATATGACGATGAAAGATGACTATTGGACTGAGGAACGTTTACAGCTTAAAGCCTGGTTTGAAAGGAACGCTCCTTCCCTGGGGGAATTGTACGAAGGGTCCCTAAGGATGATGTTTGATACAACTTTTCCAGGAAGATCGACGCTAATTTCTCACGCCGTTCGTGAAATAAGGAACAGATTGCCCGATGTAGTTTCTGGTGAAAGAGGTAAGCCGACTTTTCAATATAAGAATCGACTTAATAAATTATTAAAACAATGGAGAATGAATGGATTCCTATTAGATGACTCATTGCCGGAAAGCTTCACCTCACAAGGCTCCAACCTAACAAATAATATTCCAATTCCAAGATGTCTTTTTATAGAAATTTCTACTATGCTAAAAGATTATGATGACATCAAGGGGTCAAAAAAGGAAGCAGCGATGCGCCTTTATAGGTCGCTTTCACCAGACGAAGTCAATAGTCGTAAATTTCTTGATCAAGTTGTTAATATGTGGTTGAATATAACCAGTAGGTTTGAAGGCAAAGCGCATGACTCACTGACCCCCGATAATAAAGTTGGCTCCTCACGCAAATCTGTGGGTGGATTCCGGCATGGGCATTTGACCCAGGCAATGTAATTGTATCAGGGTGAACCATTTTTCGCTCCTGTAACCTCTGGCTCGGTGACTGATGGCCTTGGCGTTGTTGTTCATTGCCTCCACCGCCCCATTATCGATCGGAACGTTGAACCAATTAAGGACGTCTTCCTCATGACGGCGAAGAAGCCAGGCAAAATCACGCATCGGTTCCAGGCGAGAGTGGGTCGCCCACCAGAACCACTTGTTCAAATAACGCTTGGCCCAACCCTTGCTCTGATAGGACCACAATTCACGGAAGCTCTCCTTGAGAAGGTAAGCGCGGTTGATCTTAAGGTTCATGCTCTCCAGGTAACCAAGCCGCTGTTTCTGTTTGGGCGTCAGGTTCCAGGGGTTTTTGAGCCAGATGTATTTCGTGCCCTTCAAAAGCTCCGGGTCCTTTTCCTTGAGCTTCTCGGCTTCCTTTTTTCTCACCTTGTCCACGGCGTCGTTCAAGTGGCGGACAAGGTGGAATTTGTCAAAAACAAGGACCGCCTTGGGCGCCTTCTCCTTGATGACGTCCACGTAAGGCGCCCACATGTCGCAACAGACGCCCTGGATGGCGGCAACCCCCTCCTCGCCAAGTTCATCGAAAAAACGTTCCAGCGTCTCTTTCTTGCGCCCCTCTCCGGACCACAAAAGACGCCGCCTCTTGCCGATCTCGTAAACCTGGGTGTGATAGACGTGGCCTTTTTTGCGAGAGACCTCGTCGATCCCGATGTAAAGCACGCCGGAAACGTCGCGGTGTTCGAGGCCGTAAGCCACCGCGTGCTTGACCGCCGCCCCCACCGTGGACCAACTCAAGCCGAAAAGGTCGGCCACGACGCCGACGGCCAGGAGCCTGGCCCAGGCGGCGAGCACGATGATCAGCGGCAGGGAGAGCCGACTTTTGCCCATTCCCCACGGGACCTGCTCGACCTTGACGCCGCAATTTGGGCAGTTCACCCGGCGCGGGCTGTAAACGATGGTCACGGGGATGCCCCACAACGGAACATGACGCCAGGTCCTCTCGGCAAGCGTGTCGTAAACCCAAGATCGAGAGCCGCAACAAGAGCAGGTGAGCTTCCGAAGCTTCTTGCGATCCATAAGAACCGTAAGCCCCGCCGCGTCTCCGCTGACGCTCTTAACCTTGTGATCCTTGACGCCAAGCGTTTCTCGTACAAGACTCTCTACAAGCACGGTCGACTCCTTCAGGCTTCAGGATTGTTTTCGCATAACCCTATTAGCCTGAAACGACCGTGCTTTTCAACTAAACTATGTCAAAGAACACCCACAGATTCTTGGGAAGACCCATAAAGTTATTACTGATGATTTCATCAATGACTTTTACCTTTTTGAAATATATTTAATTGCTCTAATTGGAACCTTTTATCAATGTATGGATGAATTAGATGAAATCCTGGAAGAAACCAACTCCTAATCAAGTACAACAGGCGATAGCTTTATTGGCACGTCCGAACACTACCGTTATTTTTTTGACAGATTGGATAATCCCGAATGGATAGAGCCTTTATACAAGAAAAAATATTTCAGTAATCCTCCTGAACCAGATCATGATGCAGATAAAGGTTCAATTGCCTTTCCACCTTGGCCGGAATCACGTTATATATTCAGAATGGCCCCACTCAAGCCTGAAGTAATTTGCAGGATAATTATTAAGATACCAGAAACAGATAACGTAAGAGTTTATGAAGATTTGGTTGATGCTATTTATAGCATGCCTATTGATATTGCTGTTACTTTAGAAAGAAAGCTCAAGGAATACGCTCAGGCTAAGTATATCTATGCCTCCTCATTACTACCGAAAAAGCTAGGGAATATAATTTCTAAATTTTCTAAAGGGGGCCATACAAAAGAGGCAATTAATTTAGCTAAAATTATATTGCCAGTATTGCGCGATCAAACAGAGCATCACGATAATCTCAATTACAACAAGCCTCAACCCAGGCTTAAGATTCAATTATGGCAATATCAAGAGATACTAGGGGAAAACATCCCTGATCTTGTAGATTTCGCTGGATTTGAAGCATTTAACCTCTTATGCAATTTTCTTAATAACGCGATACTCTTTTCTATGCGGGATAATACATACAAAGGAGCCGATGACCATTCCTATATATGGAGGCCCGCAATTGAGGAACATGAACAGAACCGGTATGAAGATATACAAGGAGTACTTGTTACAGCCATCAGGGAAGCGGCGGAACAGATAGCCAGAAAAGACCTTAACTCAATAGAAGATTTGATTTCAAACCTGGAACAAAAAAGATGGGTGGTTTTCAGGAGAATTTCTCTTCATTTATTGCGCGTGTTTTCCGATCAGGTCCCAGGATTGGTGTCTGAACAGCTAATTGATAATAACCTGTTTAATGACGTAAATTGCAGGCATGAATATGCCCGCCTTCTTGGTGAGTGCTTTTCAAAGCTCGATCAGGAGCATCAGAGAATTATTTTAAATTGGGTTGAAGATGGTCCAGATCTCAACCTCTACAAAGAAATCAGGGAGCAAAGGGATGGCAATTTTCCTACTTCTCAAGAATTAAACCATTATAAAAAACTATGGCAAAGAAGCCGCCTTGCTTGGTTTGAGGATAGTCTGCCTGAAAAATGGAAAACCCAATATAAAGAGTTTGTTGCCGATTTCGGTGATCCAAAATATCCAACATTATCTTTTTGGTCTTCTTCTTACCGGTGCGGCCCTAAAAGTCCGGTAGATAAAGATGAAATAAAAAAGATGTCAATGGATGATCTTATTGGCTATTTGATAAATTGGTTGCCGTTGAGAGAAGATACAGATATCACACCTGAGGGATTTGGGAGAGTGCTTGAAAATATTATCAGAGAGAACCCATCGGAATATGCACTAAAGGCCGCAGAATTTCAACGCGTCGATCCAACATATGTACGGTTTCTTCTATCGGGATTACAAGGCGCGGTTAGGGAAAAAAGAACATTCAATTGGGATACCGTCCTGGAATTATGCAAGTGGGTAATAAGCCAGCCAATAGAAATAGCCGGAAGGGAAAAAAGCCCACATCTCGATTATGACCCCGACTGGAACTGGACCAGGAAAGCAATCGCTTCCATTCTTGAAGAAGGGCTAAAAGAAGGCCCATGCTCCTTGCCAATTAGCCTTAGACAAACAGTATGGGGAGTTCTTGAGCCTCTCACGGATGATTCTGATCCCACGCCAGAATATAAAACAATGTGTATTAGTACAATAATGAATCCCATGAATATTTCTGTAAATACAACTCGAGGACAGGCCCTTCACTCGGTTATAGAATATGCCTTATGGATAAGAAGGTCTTATGAAACGAGCCCCGATTACGACAAGCTCGCGGCTCGCGGATTTGACGATATGCCGGAGGTTAGAAAAGTATTGGAGGAGCATCTGAACACGTCCAAAGACCCTGCTCTTGCTGTTCGTGCCGTTTATGGACGGCATTTCCCCTGGATTCAGCTACTCGATCCAACGTGGGCTAAAGAGCACGTTGCGGCTATTTTTCCAGGTGGGAACTCCTCCCGTGCTTTATGGGACGCCGCATGGGATACATATATTTCCTTTTGCGGCCCATATGATAATGTGTTTAAAATTTTAGAAGATCAATATAGTTTAGCGATAGATAGAATGGAAGAACCCAGCGATGAACCAAGCCCGCGATCATCTCCGGAACAACGTCTTGGTGAGCATCTTATGGTCTTCTATTGGCGAGGAATCATCGGCTTCTCAGAGCAATCGGGGATTTTTTTAAAGTTTTGGCAAAACGCTCCTGCCCGCGTAAGAGCTAACGCCATTGCCTTTATTGGAGAAAGCGGTCAACAAACTGACGGTGTAGCCCCGCCTGAAGTCATCAAAAGACTAACCGAACTTTGGGAACGACGGCTTGAAGAAGCAAAGAATGCCAAGAATCCAGATGACTATATAGATGAAATCGCCAACTTCGGGTCATGGTTCATTTCCGGCAAGTATAATGAGAAATGGTCCTTGCGGCAATTGATTGAAGCGCTTCAATTTTCCGGAAAAATCGAACCAGATCATTACGTTGTCGAGAGGCTTGCGGAAATTTCCGATAGAAATCCAGAGTGTACGGTTAAATGTTTTGAACTTATTATCAAGGGAGATATTGAAGGCTGGTCTATATATGGCTGGCGAAATCAAGCGCGCGCCATTCTTGCGAGAGCCATGAATGAAGGAGGGATATCCCAACAGACAGCCGAAAACATAATCAATTATTTAGGAAGCCGCAGCCATTATGACTTCAGGGACTTGCTGAAATAGACGCGGTTTTCCCCTTCCATGTCCTATGCAATTTACTATCTCCAAACCGATATAAGGGGGATCATAAGGAGAAAAAAGCAAACCGACAATTATTATCCGATTCCCCCGGGCCTTTTCATTGACCCGGGGGATTTCAGTCTGCCCTATGGCGGGGGCTTAGGGCGATTTGTAAAGGGGCTTGCCGCCGATCACGGCTTCCACGACATTATCCTTGTAATATCTTGCCTCGAAAAAGAACCAATCGGCCTGAAAGCCGATGACGGTATGAAATCCATTTCCCACGACCCCGCTCTGGGTCGAGGAGTAGTGATTGAACCCTGCGCCGAGATACGGGTCCACGCTCTTGTCGGTGAGGAAACGATGGCGGTAGGTCGCCATCCCAAGTATAAGCGCGTCGGCGCTGCCTTCCGCGGCGATGTACTGGAACTCTCCACCCAGCCCGTCGGTCGGGGCGATCCAATAGGTCACGCCGAAATGTCCGCCCGCCGTGGTTGCGTCCTGGGACTCGGTCGATCGCATGTACGCGCCGGCCAGGTCTATATCCACCCTGTTTCCCTGGAAGTCGTCGTCCGCCGCCAGGGCCGCCGTCGCCAACAACATGGCCGCCAGCCCCAGGCTCGCCGCTATTTTGCTCTTCGCTGAAATTAAAGTCATAACTCTTTACCTCCTGATTATTTGTTTGGGTAATTATATCATGACGCGGCGTAAGGAAAACTCTCGGCCTCAAGTCTCCTTTTAGAGCGGGCCATGGCCAAACCCGGCCGCTAATTCCATCCGCGGAAACAACGCCCTTATTAAGCCGAATGACGTCCCCCTGTTTTTCTCGATTTCCTTTGAGATATCGCCTCTCGCGTGATAAAACAATGAAATGCGGCAAAAGCAAAGGACCGGATACGGGGGGCTTATTAAAAGAGTTGTCTTTTCTCTTGCCGCCTTTGTATTCGTCTTATCGCTTCTTGATTTCATCTCGTGGCTGTTTATAAGGTCCGCTTTCGAGAAGGCTTCCCTCGAGAGCGATAAGTTCCTCGTGTTCCGTCTTCGCCCTGATGAAAAGGTCGAGTATTGCTTCGGTCAATTCTATAAGCAATGGTGGAAAAAGGGCGCCCTCAAGGAAACGCTGACCACCAACGCCGATGGTTTCCGAGGCGAGGCGGTCCCTCCCAAAAAGGCCGGCGAGCTACGAATCGTTTGCCTGGGGGATTCTTCCACCATGGGATATGGGGTCGGCGATTCATGGACTTATCCTTTTCTCCTCGAGTCCGAGTTGCGTGGAAAATATCCCAATACGACCATAAACGTTATCAACGCCGCCGTGATGGGATATTCTTCCCGCCAGGGCGTTTATTCGCTGAAGTCGAAATTTTTAAATTACAAACCCGACGTCGTTATCTGGGCCTTCGGGTTTAACGACCAGTCGGTCTATCCCTTCGTGGACAATATAGACCTTAAATATGTCCCCTTCGAGCCGGGCGAGGAAATGGCGGACCCGTTCATCACGAATAGGATGTTTTTCTGGGCTTACCGGAGACCTCTGGCGCAACTTGTCCATTCCTACATATTTCCTATAATTTGGAGAGCGAAAATCGCCAAGATGATTCCCCTTATCGAAAAGGAGGGCAAGTTCCCCCCGCGCAGAAAAAAAACCAATTTGTATGAAAAAGCAAGGGTGCCGCCGGACCACTTTATCTTGAATCTCGCCGAGGTCCACGCGTTATCTAAGAAAAATAACTTCAAGCTGATCGTCCTAAACCTGTGGGGCGTGTCCGACGAGTACGGAAACGCCGCTCAAAGGTATTGCAATAATAACGATATCCCGTTTATCGATATTTCCAAAAAGTTCGGAGAAATAATTATTATGGACCCGGGGGAAAGGCCGCGGGCGTTTCAAAAGACCTTCGACCATTATTATAAAGACCAGATAAAGCCCGAGGCGCTGGAAAAATCGCCCATGCTGCTGTTGACGATGGACGGGCTGCATCCCAATAACCTCGGCAATTTAATCATAAGCAGGGTCCTGGCGTCATATATCAGCGACAATATGAGAAGATAACCCGCGCTACTGAACCCGTCGCTCATTAACCGTATGGCGTCATTTAAACATTCCGGCGCCAGGGGCGCGATTTGAAAAGGAGGAGGGCGCCAAGGGCGGAGAAGATGGAGTCGCCGAGGAAAAAGAACAAAGGCAGCTTATAAAGCAAACCGTAAGCGGCGCACAATACCGAGAAAAAGATCAGCATGACGCCCGAGGCGAAAATCCACCACTTGTAGCGGCTCGGGTCATCGGCGGCGATCATGAAAGTGACCCCTATCCAGATGATGAATCCGCCCATGGTCCTAAGCATGTAATTATAAAGAGGGGAAGGGGACCAGAGAGCGGGAAAAAGCTCCGACTGAAAATTAGTCATGATCCACTCCATCCAGGCAAGAGGGATAATGACCGTGACGATGCCGGACAAAAGGAAAAGAATTCCGATGACGGACAAGATAAGGACCTGAACCGGGTCCTGAAAACGCTGCTCTTCCATTTGGAATCCCTATTGCATTTTACGCGCCAAAGGCCGCGTGGACGCGGTCCTCCACGTCGGCGTTTCCCGTATCGATTGGGGCCGCCAGTTCAAGCTCGGCTCGGGCGAGTATGCCGGCCGTCCCGGGCTAAGACTTCCTTGCCCGGCGCATATAAATCACCAGCGCGAAAACTATCCAAACGATTATTCCGGCTTTCCATGATATCAGGTTAGATAAAAGCAGCATAATCAAAAACGCGATAATCGCGAAGACTAATTCGTCTAGGTCAAGTCCGCGCCTCGAGCGGGGCCGCGCCTTTTTTTTGCTCTCCTCCCGGAGCTTGGAATATGCTTTCAAAATACTTTCCGAGGCCAGGCGAGCGCGCGAGGGCGGCTCTGAGGAGGGCTCGGGGCCGTCCCCCGGGCAGGGCGTATAAATAATGTAGAATGATGGAAACAGGTATGGAAACGGTGATAGCGAGGGTACCGAAGAAACCGATCGACCAAACGATGAACGTTATTATTTCGTCCCTGCCGCCGTTGATTAGTGTATGAAGCAATACAACCAGGGCCGCGGCCGCGGCCAATATAATCGCCATGAAAATGGAATCGAGCCCCAGCCTCTTGCCCCATCCGGCGCGGACGATTATCCCGAGCGCCGCGACGCACATGATCGCCGCCGTTAAAAGACCCAAGACCCCGGCCAGGGTCTAGAAGTAAAAGCCCCAGTCGGGTCCCGCGTAGGCGAATGCGCCGTAGATGGCGGCCGGGTCCAGTTTCCAGGCCGAATTCCCCGCCGCCCCATGTAAAGACTCGACCGAGACCGACGCGATCAGCACGCCGAGCAGTCCCAGAACCAGTCCCACCGCCCACGGGGACAGCTCGGGCAGTTTAACATTGGACTCGGCGCTTATTTCGCCTTCCAGGTCTTTCATGACTCCTCCTTGACGCTTGGGGAAAACAAGCGGCTCACTCTACGGGTTTACCGGATAGTATCACGGCGTGGCTTCAAAGGGAAAGACCATAATCCGCCATTCCGTCCCTGGAAAGGGGGCATGAAGCGCCAATACGATAGACTTGGGCGCGAGAATTGAGGCGGTGATCGGGGGGCGCTTGCATGAAAATCCAACGGCTTACGCCGCGCGGACAAGCTATCCGCGCCACCCGCCAACCCGATCGCCATGCCCGCCCACATAGAGGATTTGCTATGTGGGACACATGATCGAGTCCACGTATTCCTTGAAGCGTTTTTTAAAAACGCTCTTCTCGAAGCGCATGGCGTTTCGCCGGATACGGGCCGCGTCGAAATGGCCCTCCTTGCGCTCGAACTCCTCGATCTTATTGATGAGGGCGTCCGCGGTCTGGTCATGGAAAAACAGCCCGGTCTCTCCCTCCACCACCGTCTCGAGCGCGCCGCCCCCTCCGTACGCGATCACCGGCCTTCCCGCCATCTGCGCCTCGACGGGCACGATGCCGAAGTCCTCGGCGCCGGGGAAGATGAGGGCCCGGCAAGCGGCCAACTCTTGCCTGACTTCCTCGTCGGACAGGCGGCCCGTGAAGCTCACCTCGGGTCCGGCCATCGCTCGAAGACGGCCAAGCTCGGGTCCCTCGCCGGCCACCACCAGCTTCCGGCCCAGGCGGGAAGCGGCCTCGACGGCCAGGTCCGGCCTTTTGTAGGGTACAAGTTGGCCGAGCAGGAGGTAATGTTCTCCCTTTTGCGCGCCCGGCATTTCGGGGAAGGGTTCCACGGGGGGATGGATGACCTCGGCGTCCCTCCCGTAATAGCTGTTAATCCGGCCCTTCACGAACTCCGAGTTGGCCACGAAATGGCCCACCTCTTGGGCGCGGGCCCGGTCCCATTCCCTCAAATAAGGCGTCAGGGCGCGGGCGGCGGCCTTCTTGAAAAAGGACTCGTTGGCCAGGTACGCGTCGGCCATGTCCCACAGGTAGCGGGGCGGCGAGTGACAGTAGCAGACGGTCACGGCGCGGCTCGAGGTCTTGACTCCCTTGATCATGGAGCCGTCGCTCATGATGACCAGGTCGTAGCCGGTCAAATCCAGCGACCTCACGGCCGGCGGATAGAGCGGGATGAGGTTCGGATATAAGCGGGCCGCGCCCGGGAGACGATTCAGGAAAGACGCGGTTACCTTCCTTTCTCTGATGAGGTCGGAGACCCGAGTGCCGTCGTAAAAGAGGGTAAACAGGTCGGCCCCGGGAAACATCTCGAGGATGGACTCGAGAGCCTTCTCGCCTCCCCTCATGCCGACCAGCCAGTGATGGGCCACGGCCGTCTTCAAGGGAAAGCCTCCGGGCAAACCTCACGGAGAGCGGCCAGCACCTTGTCCGCGGCCCTGTCCCAGGTGAACCCCGCCGACCGCTCGAGACCCGAGGCCGAAAGCCGGGCGCGAAGCTCGGGACCACGGCTCACCTCGATCATGGCCCTGGCCATGTCCGCCGGGTCCTCCCCCTCGAAGTAAAGCGCCGCGTCGCCCAGCACCTCGGGGATCGAGGTCTTGTCGGAGCTGATGACCGGACACCCGCAGGCCATGGCCTCGAGAGGCGGCAAACCGAAGCCCTCGTAAAGGGAGGGGAACACGAAGGCCCGGGCCGAGGAATAAAGCCCGGGCAGGTCCGCGTCCGGCGCGTAGCCGGTGAAGACGACCTTCTTCTCCATGCCCAGGGAACGGACCCTGGCCGCGACCTCGGGATAGAACCTGTCGTCCTTGTTGCCGACTATGGCCAGGACGTGGTCGGAAAGACCGGCCATCTTGAAGGCCTCGACGGCGCGGCCGACGTTTTTGTAGGGCCGCATGTCTCCCAGGCAGAGGAAGTATTTGTCCAGGCCGTATTTGCGGGGCGCGTCTCCGCCCGGCGCGGGCTTGAATTTTTCGTGGTTAACCCCGTTGGGGACCACGAAGGTCGGCTTGTCGCCCAGGCCGTAAATCCTGTCGAAGTCCCGCCTCGTGTTCTCGGAGACGAAGACAAGGGCCTCGCACGACTTGATGAGGAGGGGCAGGAAATACTTGAAATACAGGCTCTGGCGCGGCGCGTGCTCGGGAAAGATGTAGGGAATGACGTCATGGCCGGTGATGATTTTTTTAAAGGGGCCGAAAAGGGGGGCCTCGGGCACGGTCGAGTAAAAAAGGCGAGCGGACTCGATAGCGCTTCTCGCGGGGAGGATGGTCTGGCAATGGGCCATGCGGGCCAGGTTGCCCCGAAATCCGAGGCGGGGAGAGACGAGGCGGCTGACCTTTCTCGCCCGCGGCCCGGCCATCTCGATAATGCGCGAGGAGGCCGAGAAGACAATAAGTTCGTCTCCGGTTTTTTTCAGGATTCTGGCGGTGATCTCCTCGGTCATGACCTGGAGGCCGGTGGGCGCCCGCGAGGCGTTGGTGGCGTTAAGGACGATTTTCTTAGGGGGCAATATTTTAGGGGGCATGTTCACATGGCGTTCCTGAAGCCGAAAAAGGGAGTAAGGGCGAGGATTTTCAAGTCGAGCCAAATGGACCAGTTCTCGATGTAGTACAGGTCGTACTCGATGCGGCGGTTTAGATCGGTGTTTCCCCTCAGTCCGTTCAGCTGGGCCCATCCCGTCATTCCGGGCTTGACCCAGTGTTTGTGGGCGTACCTTCCTATCTCGTCCTTGAACCTGGAGACGAACTCGGGCCTCTCGGGCCTGGGTCCGACCAGGCTCATGGAGCCGAGAAAAACGTTCACAAGCTGGGGCAACTCGTCCAGGTTCGTTCTTCGCAGCAGGCGTCCCGCGGCCGTGACCCTGTCGTCTTCCGCCTTGGCCCAGACCGGTCCCGTGTCGGCCTCGGCGGCCTCGATCATGGTCCTGAACTTGATTATGGTGAACTCGCGTCCGTCGTATCCGACCCTGGTCTGCGTATAGAAGACCGGCCCTTTCGAGGTGAGCTTGATGGCCAGGCCGATAATGGCGAAGAGGGGAGATGATAGCAGGAGCATGGCGAAGGACAGGGTCACGTCCAGAATCCGTTTGGTTTCCTTGCCCAGGACGGGAAGGTCCGGCGGCCTCAGGGCTATGAGGGGTATGCTTCCCAGGTTCACGCGGGAGAGGTTAAGCATGGTGCTGGGCAGGACGCCGGCGGACATGAAGACGCTGATTCCCTCCTTGTCCGCCTTGGCCAGCGCCTTTTCAATCACGCCGAACTCGTTAAGGCTGAGGTTTAAAATGACGCTGTCCACCTTGCCCTGCTCGATCATGTCCAGCGCTTGCTCGTAGTCGAGCCCGTCCTTTCCCGCCACTCCCGTCACCTTATATGAGTAATAGGGGCCGCGAGAAAGCTCGGCCATCAGCTCGGGGGTAAGCTCCGAGTCCCCGAAAATAAGGACCTTGTGGAGCGCCTCGGTCCCGTTCGCGAAAAGCCACCTTAGTTTTGCCGCGGCCAGCCGGGGTATGGCCAGGCCCAGGGGCAGGAAAATAAGGAAAAGGGTGAACACGACCCGGCTATAGGAGAACATCTTGGCGTAAAAGCCCACGACGACGAGGACGGCGAACACCTGGAGGGCGCACTTTCCCACGAGCATTATTTGGCTGATGGGATCGCTTTGTATGTGTTTTGACGAATACAGTCCGTTGGCGATGAGGACCACAAGCACGAAGGGGACCTCGATGGCGATGAGTCCCTTGTACATCTCGAGGTCCAGGTACGGGTCGGGCAGTATGACGTGTTTTTTGAGGAAAAAGGCCAGAAAAAAACAAAGTACCATCACCGAGATATCGGAGGCCAGGAAGAGTATTCTTAAAGTTGAGGTTTGCCTGCTTATCATTTTCCCATCCCCTCGAGCTTCCGTCTCCAGTTTGAAGGGACGAACAATCGCTTAAGGCGCTTCTTTATATTGTACCTATCTTATGGAGAGGACGGCGGCGTGTCAAGGGCGCGGGGGGGCGCGCTCGAACGGCATATTTACGGGGCGTCATTCCTGGTTCCTTGCAGGGGAACGTCGTCGGACCCCGAGGCGAAGGCCAGCCCGATCACGGTCCAATAAAGCATGCCCGGCACGCCGTCCAGGCAATAATCGAGTTGACATATGGCGGCCACCGAGGCCAGGGCCGTGAGCGCGGCGGCGTTGACCGTCGAGTCGGGGTCCTTGTTTCTTATCCACGCCCTGGCGGCCCGGTAAAAGGCCGCCGCCCAAATCATGGCCAGGGCCAAAAGTCCCAGGGCCCCCGTCTCGACCAGGGTCTGCATGGCCACGTTATGGGCGTGCTTAAAGACCTCGCCGTTCGTTTCCGGCGGGGTGGCGTGGTAATGGATGGCCAGAGCGCTGAAGGAGTGGTGGAACCTTCCGTGTCCTATCATTTTTTGGGTCCAATCGGCCTTTTCGACTATCTCCCAGGCGATGCCCCAGGCCTTCATCCTGGACCGCGCGCTAAGGGGCGAGCGCCGGTCGGGGCCGGCGTTCAGGTACCATATGGCGCTGAGGGCGGGAGCGGCTATGAAAAAGATAAGGGCCCCCGCGACGACCTTTTGTTTCCACGCCCCGAACCTTGGCTGCGTCAGACAGACGGCCGGGGCCGTGACGAAAAACATGACCAAAAGGACGGAGCGGGTCTTGGTCAGGAAGATGAAAAATACAAGCATGGCGGCGCCCAGCAGATTGTAAACCCTGACTCCGGGCTTGTCGGCGGCGGCCGCGACGGCTAAAAGAAGCGAGAAAATTATTAATAGCTCCTTGGCCAGCTTGGTGTGGTAGACCCGGCTAAGTATCAGCCGGCCGTCCAGGAAAGCAGAGTCCCAGGTCAAGGTCGCCGCCTGAGTCAGGTAATAACAAAGGAAGACGCTCGTGAGGACCGTCAAGTACCTTTGAGCCCATTTTTTCCCTCGGACCCCGTAGCCGATGGCGGCGGCCATGGTCAGGCCCGGAAGGTGAATGAAGCGAGTGTCCGTCTCTCCCATGCCCGGCGGCTTGGTCCCCACCTCCGCGGCGATAACGTTGATAAGGTAAAACGCCAGCAGTCCGAAAAAGAAAACGTAATAAGGCCATTGCTCCCGGTCGTCGGGCCGGACCATGACCACCCGCCAAAAGGCCGCGATGATTATTCCCCACGATAGATACTGGCGCGCGTAGAACATGTCCGGCAAAAAAGCCATGAAGAAGGCGTGTACCGACAGAAGAGTCAAGGCTATGGCCGCCCATCTCCATTCATAACGCGCTCTTCTTTCCCGCGTAAAAAAAGACAGAGCCTCGCGCGCTTTGTCCGCCATCCTTTTCATTTTTCCTTGTAGCCCCGTGGGGCGCGTATCGTTTGTCTCGCCAAGGATCAGGGGCGTCCACGCTCGAGTCCTTATCCGTCCTGAAATGACCACCTCAGGCGTTGGATTCAAGACAATAGTATTCCACAAATCAGGCGGCGCGTAAAAGGCGCGGGCTAAATGGATTAATTAAGAAGGGATTTCAGGGGACCATCTTCCCTGAAAAAAGCGGCGTTTCCGCCTATTTGCCGTGTTCGAGTACCTCGCGGATGGCCTCGAGAAAATCGTCCATGCCAAAGGGCTTCTCCATCAGCCTGCTCTCGACGGAAAGGGTAAAATCGCGGGTCTTGTCGGTGAAGGCCCCCCCGGTGATGAACACGAAGCGTTCGGCGTACTCGGGCTTCAGCGAGGAAATACGCCTGTAGACCTCGTCCCCCGCCAAGTCGGGCATCATCATGTCGCAAACGATGACGTCGATATCATCGCGCTCCTCGAGCACCCGCATGGCCTCGAGGCCCGTGGACGCGGTCAAGATATGAAGGCTCGAGGGCAAAAGCCTCTGGTACGACTTGATTATGGCCTCCTCGTCGTCCACCAGCAGCACCACGCCTTTAAGGTCGTCCGCGTCGCGCTCGATTATCTCCTCGCTCTCGACCCATGCCTGGCCGGGCGAAAACTCCATGCTCGACGTGGGCAAAGAGACGGTAACCTCCGTCCCCGCCCCGGGCCGGCTCTCCACCTCGATGCTTCCGCCGTGCTTCTTGATGATGTCGTAGCTTATGGCCAGCCCCAGTCCCGTTCCTTCCCCCACCTGCCTGGTGGTAAAAAAGGGATCGAAAATCCGGGGAAGATTTTCCCGTGATATGCCCACGCCCGTGTCCTTGACCGACATTTTGACAGCGTCGTCCTCGGCCCAGGTCCGAATCTCGATGAGGTTCGCGTCGGTCTCGCCCTCTGGTATGGCCTTGATGGCGTTTTGAATAAGGTTGACCAGTACCTGGCTCATTCTTCCCGAGTTGGCCACGACTCGGGGCAGCTCGCCCAGGTCCATTTTCAGCCTGGCCCTGTATCTTATCTGGTTCATGAGCATGGACGCGTTGGACCTGACGAGTTGGTTCAGGTCCGCGTCCCCCATCTCGTCGGAGGATGAGCCCGCGAAGATGGAGAGGTCGTGCACGATGTTCTTGACTCTTTCCATGCCCTCGAGGCACTCGTTAATAATGTCCCTCGAGTCCAACCACACGTCGGGAACGGACGAGTCCAACTCGATCTTTTCGATCGCCGCCCCGGGGTCCTTGATCTCGGGGTCGGCCATGATCTCCTTGGCCTTGTCGCAATAGCCCTCGAGGGCGTCGAGGTAGCGCTCCAGTATCTGCAGGTTCGACAGCACGTAGGAGGAAGGGTTGTTGATCTCGTGGGCCACGCCCGCCGCGAGTTGGCCCACCGCCGCCATGCGCTCGGTCTGGACCAGGCCGGCCTGTGTCCGCTTGAGGGCCTTCATGGTCTCGTTCAGCTTGTCGTTGGCCTTCCGGAGCCGGTCGTTGGCGGACCGGAGTTCCCGCTCCGAGACGATCCGGGCGGTGACGTCCTCGAACAGGAGTATGGCGTAGCGGTCGCCCGACTCCATGAGCTTGTCCGTCGAGACCGGGTAAAGCATGGCCTTGAAAAGACGCTCGCCCGCGTCCTTTTCACCGACTTTGAAGTACCCCTCGAAGGCGTGGGACCTTTTGCTTTTAAAGGCGTTCTCAAGCGCGCGGATAAAGGCCGGCCTTTCCTTTTCCCTCAGCATGCAAACGCTCTCGTAGCTCAGGCCGATCAGTTCAGCCTTTTCCTTTCCCATCTCCTTTTCGGCGGCCCGGTTCACGTCCATCACCCTGAGGAAGTCGTCGAGCAGGATAAGCTGGTCGGGGATCGAGTCGAAGGTCGCCTCGAGCAGCCGCGCCAGGCGGCCTATCTCGCGGTCCGCCCTCCTTAGCTCGAGCTGCCTTTGAATCCTCTGCAGCAACTCCTCCACCCTGACCGGCTTTTGCATGTAGCCGGTGGCCCGGTTGTGCACCGACTTGATGGCCGTCTCGAGACTGGCGTGGCCCGTGACCACGAATATATCCAGACCGGGCTGGAGCTTGACCAGTTCCGCGTGAAGCTCGGTCCCCGTCACGTCCGGAAGCTGCATGTCGAGGAGGGCAAGGTCGAAGGCCACGGTCCGGGCCAGGTCTATGGCCTCGGACCCCGTGGCGGCGGTGAAGACCAAATAACCGCGGTCCTCCAACACCTCCCGCATGGCCTCCCGCCAGTCGCCGTCGTCGTCCACGCAAAGGATGTTCGCCGCCGTCGGGTTTATTCCGCCGCGCTGGAATCCCCTCACCTCCCGGGCCGTGCTCGCCTCTTCTCGCGTTACCGCCATTTTATCGCCTTTCCTTGACTTCACCTTGTCGCTTTGACCGGTTGCTTCACCCGGCCGCCGGCAGCCACAACTCGAACCTCACCATCTCCTCCTCGGGCAAAAGGGAAGCAGTGAGGACGCCGCCGTGCCTGCTGGCGATGGCCCAGCTTATCGAGAGTCCAAGCCCCATGCCGTGTTCCTTGGTGCTGTAAAAGGGCTTGAAAAGGTCGGCCACCTTGCTCGCCGGTATCATGTCGCCGTTGTTTTCCAGCCGAGCGAGAAAACCCGCCCTGCCGTCCTTGTCCGCCTTGGCCACGCTCGCCCTGATCAAGGGCTCGCTCGCGCTTTTGGTCGCCTCCATGGCGTTGGTCAAAAGGTTCCTGAAAAGTATGGTGAGCTGCTCGGCCGAGCCGAGGACGAGACCGCCCCCCGAGGAGTCGGAAATATCGAGAAGACCGGAGGCCCCGCATTCCTCGGAGGCCCTCCTCAGCGAGGATAAAAGGTCCACCGGCGCGCTCCTCGCCAGGCTGGAACGGGGGCGATTGAGCTTGAGCATCGAGTCAAGGACGTTGTTGATCTTCAGGAGCTGGGACCTGATCCTCCCGAAGTGTTTGGCGACCTTGTCGCTGGGCCCCTCGATATACCTTTCCAGAAGGTAGAGCGAGGTCTCGATCACGCCCATGGGGTCCCGTATCTCGTGGGCCAGGGCCCCGGCGAAGCGGCCGGCGCGGAAAAGTTCCTCGTGGCCCTCCTCCTCCGCTCCCGGCGGAAGGGCAGCCTTCTCGTCCCCCGCCTCGCGGCACCAAATCGTCCACGTACCGCCGGCCTCGCCGTCCACCGAGCGGGCCTCGCCCACCAGGGAAAGCGCCCGGCTCGATCCGGGAAAAAGCTCGATCTCGCCCCGCCAGACGCGGTTTGGCTCTTCTTGTTTCCCCAGCTTTTCCCGCCACAGCCTCACGAGGTCCTCGCCCACGACTTCCTCGAGGCGAATCGACTCGCCGGCCGGGTCCATGATTTCCTCCAGTATCTCGCGAAGGGCCGCGTTGGCGTAAACTATTTTAAAGCCGTCACCGGGGTCAGCGGCGAAAATAAAAAGGGAAAGGCCGTCCAGGACCGCCTGATGGATGGAGCCGGACTCGAGGTTGTTTTCTTCCCCGGAAAAGCGGTCCCTGGCCTCCATGCCCTTTATATTCTCGCCGGCCAAAGTCTTCACGCCTCGTCTCCGTCCGGCCCTCAGGAATTGAAACGGCCGATGATGGATATGAGGGAATTGATATCCACCGGCTTGGTTATGCAAGGATATACCTGGGTTATGTCGTCTCCGGGAGAAAAACGAGGGTTGGCGAAGGCCATCCTCACCCGGTAGCCCTCGCTCGAGCCCGAGCCGCCGGAGGAAGGCGCCGGAACGTCGATCACTACCAGGTCGAATTCCTCGTCCTGAATCTTGTCAAGCCCGTCCTTGGCCGTGCTCGCCCGGTGGACCCTGAAACCTTTTTCCTCCAGTTCCGTCTCGATGCCCGAGCCCGAGGCCAGGTCCTCCATGATCAGGAGGGCCACGCCGCGGGGGAAGTCGAACTCACCCATGGCCTCGAGCAGCCTCTTGACCTCGATGGTTTTAAGGAACACCCCAAAGGCGCCCTCCGACAGGGCGTCCTCCAGCCAGTCCTCCATGCACGCCGTCATCAGGATCATGCGGCTATGGGGAGAGAGTTCCTTGAGCTTCTTGTAAAGCTCGAGGCCGCCCATGGCGCTGAGCCTCACGTCGAGAAGTATAACGTCGAACTCCTCTCTTTTAACCAACTCGAGCGCGGTCTCGCCGTCGGACGCCGACCGGGCCGCGTATCCTTGCGACTCGAGGATTTCCTGGACGTTTTCCCGGAAGTCTCGATTGTCGTCGACTATAAGGACTCGTTTTTTCATTTTAGCCGCGGTCTCCTCCCGCCGTCACCAGGCTCCTTAGAGTGAAGTCGTAGGCCCCTTCGCCAACGCGGTGAAAGGAGAACTCCTTTACCTCCCTTACGTCCAGGGCCATCATGACGCGGGCCAGGACCTTTCCTATGTCCTCGCCTCTGGCCTCCTTGAGCCTGTTCTCCAGGCTGGTGACGAAGGCGTCGGGGTCGGCGACCCGGTATAAGTCGCGGATAATGGAGGCAACGTCGGATTCACTGGCCCAGACGAAACGCGCCGGGGAGCCGGCCGTGTTCGAGATGGCGGCCAGGGCCTCGGAGTCGAGGACGTCGGTAACGGCCACGACCAGGGCGTCGCCGTCGTAAAAAAGTGGAGCGCACCAGTGCTTGAGGGCCATTTCCGCCGGCGGTCCCGGCAGGGCCGCCCCATCCGCCGCTAGCTCGGAAAGGTCCGACCGAGCAAGGCCCAGTACGTCCTCATGGATGAACAGGACGTCCTCGGGCTCGAGAAGGCCCATGTCCCTCACCGCCCGATAATAGGACACGCCGCTCGTCCGCGAACGCTCGACCGCCGCCTCGTTCTCGATCTTGTCCAGCGCCTCGATGGATAGTAAAAGCTTCTGGAGCAAAGAGTCGCCGATCTTTCCCTCCCGGGAGAACGCCGAGCGGGCAAGAGCGCGGACCACGGTCTTGGGAATGACCTTCATGTCCTCGACCGGCTTGGTCACTATGTCCCTGGCCCCCATCGAGAGAAGGCGCTCGGGCGCGTCCACGTCGGCGTAGGCCGTGGCCATGACCACGGCGGTCCCGGGGCTGATCGCGCGCATTCTCGAGAGGACTTCGTAACCCGACATTCCCGGCATGCGGATGTCAAGCAGGGCGGCCGCGGCCTCGTTCGAGGCGAGCCAGGACAGGGCGGCGGCGCCGTCGCCGAACCCGACGGCCTCGAGCCCGATCATCTTCAGGACCCGAAGGCAGCCCTCCCGGAAGGGCGCGTTGTCGTCGATTACCATGACGGTGTATTTTTTCTCGTCCATGGGGGTTACCCTCCTCTCCTCTCGTCCCTTCTTCTACGGTGGGCCTGCTCGCGGAAGACCTCGCGCTGTCTCTGGGTGACGTACCTTATCACTTCCTCCCTGGCCCCCTGGCTCATGCCGATGAACTGGAAGGCCGTGTCGTAGACCTTCGCTCCATCCGCTCCTGGCTTGGCGTCTTCGACCCTCACCACCCTGGCCAGGGTTACGATTTTCGAGGGTGGTGAAAGGGGAAGAAGAAGGGTCAGCTTGACCGAGTCCCCACAGGCCAGGGCCTTGGTCACGGGAAAACGGATGCCCGAGCCCGAGACGTTGGCCCGGGTGTTCTTCAAAAGCACGCTGTCCACTTTCCTTTTTTGTCCCGAGTTCTGCTCCAGGAGCATGTCCAGCTTGTGATCGATCGAGACCAGGAGCTTGATCATGGCCGCCTGCACGTTGGCGTCGCCGCTTTCAGCCCTCTTCACGTAAGACCGGAGCAGGGCGGCCGAGCGGTCGTCCGAGGACGAGGATATCTCGCGGGCCTGCTGGGGGACCTCCGAGGGATCGAGAATCTCCATATGCAGGGCCAGGGTCCCTTCCACCCGGACGTAATTTCTTCTTTCTACCAGCAGTCCTTTTACTCCCCGTTCCATTGTTCACCCGCCTTGCATAAATATGGAGTCAATGTCCACCGTCAAGATAAGCAGATATCATGCCTTGCGAAGAACCATTATCAAGCGGGGAGAGCGCCGGCGATAAACTCCTCTTATCAATCAGATTAATCATTATAATAATCAAATTGTTAGATAAATAAATGCCGCGGGAAAAAATAGCGGTTTTGCCGATCAATCATATATAAGGATGAAAATTGCGCTCCCTTTGCCAAGGTAAATTGGAAGCCAGAGGCGAAAATTCAATAATACTCAATAAAAATAAAGCCATGAGCGTCAAAATTTTGATGGCCTTTTCCCGGCATCGGTAAATACATAATCAGTGAAATTGTCTCATTATCGGGAAATTGATTGGGTAAAATTTCCTGAATATAAGAATTGAAAACCGCTATCTCCCACAAAAAAAGGCCCCGCCAGAAAACGGGACCTTGTCAAAGTGAACTTGAAACATCGCCAATGGGATGATCACTCTCCGTTGTGGGACGGGCTTCCTCCCCACATGGTCCAGCCGTCGGCCTTGCGGTCGCCAAGCTCGAGGCAGATGAGCTTTCCATCGGTGGTACCCACGTAAATCCGCCCTTTTGCCAGGGCGGGCTGAAAGCGCATGGGCGATCCCACCTCGATCGTGTCCCTTATGGCGCCCCGGTTTTTATCCAGCACGATTATCTCTCCCGTCACCGCGGCCAGGTAGAGTTTTTCCCCCGCCGGCGACGGCGGCGCTCCCAGGTGGCCGCCCAGTTTCTCCAGGTCGCCCGAGAGGTCCTTGGCCCACAGTTCCTTGCCCGAGTCCGGGTCCAGGGCCACCACCTCATCGCCCTGGGTCATGTAAAGGACCCCGTCGTACACGCATGGCCTCGAGCCCTGGTATTCCCACAGGCCGCGCACGGTCCCCTGTCCCACGTTGGCCATGGCCTCGCCCAGCTTGGCCGCGGCCGGTCCGCTGGAAAACCCGACCGAGGCGTCGTCCGACTTCTGGGCCGCGTTATAGGCGCTTCGGTTCTGGACCGCCGCGTCCAAATACAAGGCGGCCCGCTCCCGCCAGGCGCCCTTGGACTGGTTGGGCGCGCCCTTTTCGTTATCCATTCTAAGGACGGCCTCGCGGGGGGCCTCCTCCCCTTTCTTGCGCTGGCTGACGAAGACCTGGTCCTTGTAGAGCCAGGGGGCGCTGGTGGCCTGGAAGTCCTTGTTCCAGACCTCATGGCCGTCCCTCATCCGGAAGCGGTAAACGTGGCCGTCAAAGGTCGAGATATACACCGAGTCCTTGTAGGCGACGGGCGCGCTGATAATGTCGCCCGCGATGGGCGCTCGCCACTTTTCCTTGCCGCCTTTAAGGTCGAGAGCTATGATCTGGTGGCCGCCTCGGGAGGGGAAGGCCATGAAGACCTTGCCGTCGGCTATAGCCGGCTGGCTCATGAGGGGGTCTCCCAGCCAGATGCTCCAAAGCTGGCGGCCGGTCTTGGCGTCCACCACGAAGAGGGTGCAGCTCTCGGTGTTGAAGGCCACCACCCCGTCGGCGACCACCGCGGCGGTGGGTCCGTCGTCCGACACCTTAATAGCCCACTTCGGCTCCCCGCTCTCGGCGTCAAAGGCGTAGAACTCGTAGCTGCCAAAGCCTCCTCCAACATAGACCATGCCGTCCACCACGGCCGGAGTGGCCAACGCCCGGTTTCCGGGAATCTCGACTTTCCATCCCGCCTTCCCGTCGGAGGTCTTGAACTTGCGCGCCCGAAGGTTATCGAGCGGAAGTTTGGTCACCGATCCCGACTTGTCGCCCCGGTTCATGATCTGGTTCATGACCGGGACAGGGGCCTGGTCGTCCACCGGGGCCTTGAATATAGGTAACTCGTCGTTAAAGGGTTTTTGCTCCTTTTGGGTCTCGTCGCCCGCCAGAGCCATGCCCGCCATGATGGCGGCCGCCAGAATGAACAGCCATACCTTGGCTACAAAGGTCGTCTTCATATATCGCCTCCTTTCAAGGTCATATACTTGGAACGCCCGGACCGTTCAAAGGTTCACGAAAAGTAAAAAATCATTTTTACCCAAGGTCCGCCGGGGCTTGGAGGACGGCCAAAAGCCCTTATTTTGCAACGACTAATCCCATGGCCCATAATAGGGGCGGACTCATTAAAGGACCCGGGCGCCGGCCTTTGCGAGGGCCGCCAACTAATTACGCCATAATGGAGGATGGATAAAGAGCATGCCTCGAGGATACAGCCCGATTCCACGCGCGCCTTCCCTCGCGGCGGTCTCAATCTTTATCGTTCTTTGCGTCCTGCCGCCGGCCCTCATGTTCCTTGGCGCCTTCTTCCCCGAGTCCGACTTTACCCTGGAAAAGTACCGGCTTGCCATTTTAAATTCCAGACAGCTCGTCCTGCTTGGAAACAGCCTGGCCGTAGCCGGGGGGGCGGCCCTTTTGTCCGCTTGTCTGGGCGTAACCTCCGCTTTCATTATCGCGAGAAGCAAGGCGCGGTGGATAAAATATTATAAGGTCGCGGCCCTGGTTCCCCTGTTCATTCCGCCCTACCTCCACGCCCTGGCCTGGGTCCATCTTTTCGGAAGCAAGGGGCCAGTCAACCAGGCCCTGGCGCCGCTTTTCGGGGGACCGGTCTTTTCCAATACCGGGATAGGCCTGGCCGCCTGGATTCTCGCCATGGCCTACCATCCATTCGTCACGGTCTCGACCTACGCGGGCCTTAGAAGCATTACGCCCTCCTTGGAGGACGCGGCCCTTCTCGCCATGTCCCCGGCTCGGGCCGCCTATAAGGTAATTATCCCCATGGCCGCGCCCTACGCCCTGGCCGGAGTCTTTTTCACGCTCGTCCTTTCCCTGACCAACTACGCCGTGCCCGACCTGTGCCTGGTCAGGACCTATCCCGTCGAGATTTTCATTAATTTCAGCTCTCACTACGACGAGGCCGCCGCCGCGGCCCTGGCCCTTCCCCTCATGGCCATATCTTTGGCCCTGGCCTACGTCATATATCGAGCGCTCAGGGGCCGTCCCTTTTGGGTCTTCTCGGCCTCGGGCGGGACGGGCCTCGAGATCGGGCCGTCACGCGCCGCGGTATTGTTCGCTTTAGTCTCGGTCCTTTTAGCCTCCATCGTGCCGGCGGCGGACCTCATCGCCCAGGCCGGCGACCCGGCCAATTACGTCAAGACCTTCAAGGCCGCGGGGCAAGAGTTCCTCCATTCCGCCTGGCTGGCGGTAACCACCGGGGCGTTGGCCACCATCCCGGCCTTCTTCATCGCTTATTACGTTGCCAGGGCGGGGGGAAAGGCCTCGCGCGCCGCGGCCGCTCTCATCTATCTTCCCTTCGCCATACCCGCCACCATCGTGGGTATCGGCATGATCCACCTTTGGAACCGGCCGGGAACTTATTTCATTTACGGCGGCGTCTTAATCGTGGTCATGGCCCACCTGGCCCGCGTCCTGCCCTTCGTGACGGTGGTGGCCATGGCCGCGGTGGGCGGGGTCAATCCCGCCCTCGAGGAAGCCTACTCGATCCTTCGCGGCGGCAACCTGGGAAGGATGGCCAGGATCGTCCTTCCTCTTTGCGCGCCCGGCCTGGCGGCGGCCTTCGTGGTGGGGGCCGCCTTGTCCCTGGGAGAAGTGGGGGCCACCCTCATGGTCATGCCCCCGGGAATGGAAACCCTGCCGGTCAGGATTTACTCGCTCCTCCATTACGGCGCGAGCGACACGGTGTCCGCCCTCGGGCTGGGGCTGATCGCCCTGTCCGTCTCGAGCGCGGCCCTGGCGGGAGCTATAGTTTACGCTCATGCAAAACTATCTGGACATAAAGGACTTGACCCTTAGCGCGGGCGGCCGGGAGATACTCTCGGGCGTCAATCTCCGCGTGGAGGGGGGAGAGATGACGGTGGTATTGGGGCCGTCGGGCGCGGGCAAGACCACTCTCCTTCGCGCGGTGGCCGGCCTGGTCAGGCCCGACCGCGGCACGATCGAGGCGGCGGGCCGGGTCTGGCTCGGCGGCGACGTCTGGGTCGCTCCCCACTCGAGGCGGGTGGGCTTCATCTTCCAGGACCTCGCCCTCTGGCCGCACCTCACCGCCGGGGAGCATATTGCCCTGGCCTTTGCCGACAAGAAGGTGGGACGAGAGAAGGCGGCCGAGCTTCTCGAGAGGTTCGGCCTGGCGGACAAGGGCGGCCGATATCCGTCGAGCCTCAGCGGGGGCGAGAAACAGCGGCTGGCCCTGGCCCGCGCCGTGGCTCGGGACCCCGAGGTCCTGCTCATGGACGAGCCCTTTTCCGGCCTGGACTGGCGTCTTAAAAAGGCGGCCATGCAATACGTTCGGGAACTTAACCGCGATAAAAAATACACCGTCCTTCTCGTGACCCACGACCAACTCGAGGCCAGGGATCTGGCCGACAAGGTCGCCGTCATGAACCGGGGCGCCCTCCTGGCCCACGGCCCCCTCCGGGACCTCACCGCCCGGGACGCCCACCCCTTCGTTCGGGATTTCCTGGCGCCGATAAGGGACGAGGGATGAGGAAGGGCGGGGAATACGCGGGTGGAGCCGATAGCCTGTCCGCGCCCGGCGGGCAGGTTTCCCCCTTCCATGCGTTGGGCGTCATCATACTTCATTATTGACGTTTACGATATCTTATGTCAATATCGGAAATTATAGTTGAGGCTGGATTTTGAATAACGTACTACAAGCAGGAAAGGAAATATCATCTCGGGCACTCGGAGGGGATACTTGGGCAAACGGCTAATTAGTTTCTGTTGCACAACTGCTTAATGGCTTTCATTATGCGGTGCGGAGAGGATATGGACATGCAGATTTTCAGGGCGTCCATAAAGGACGGAAAAGATTTTAACGCTTTCAGGCGAGTTGAATGCCTGAGCCGGCCCTTTTCTATCCTTTCAAAAAACACCTCTCCTTTTGCTGTTTTTCATTTCCGTTTTTCATTGCCCCCACAGGGGCGCGCCCGGCGGCGGCTAAGTCAGCAGCGCGAGTTTTCGAAGGTTCCAGGCAAAGAACGAAAGACCCACCCAGGACTTGAAGCTCTCGAAACCTCTCCACAGGCATCGGCTCAGACCGAAGCCGCGAAGAAGGGCGGAAAGGCCGCCCTCGATCCCGGCCCGGAAGCGAAGAAGCTTCTTGAACCAGCGCTGACGCTCGTGCTCGATCCGCTCCGAACTCCTTTTGCCGGGCTTGGGAATGGCCAGGCGCTCGATATAATAAGGACCTTCGGTCGCAAGCTTCTCATTGTCCTCATGATAGAAGCGGCGGTCGCCGGTAAACTCGCGTGGAGCCTTGCCGAACAGGCGGACGTGTTTTTGCAAAATGTCCTCGAAAAGGTCGGCGTCGGAAGGGTTGCCCTCGCACACTTTATATTGAAGCACAATCCCCGACCTTCCCGTCGCCGCCATCACCTTGTGACCGAACTCGGTCGGGCTCATGGTCTTGCCTCTCCGGATGATATCAACGTGCGGCTCGAAAACGGAAACCACCTTCTCTTGCGCGGGAACCTTCTCGCCTTTTATAACCCGCCGCTCGCACTGCTCGACGCACTGCTCAGAAAGCGGCAGGTAATGATCGAGTTCGCTCTTGATCATGGTTGCCAGGCCCGCATCGCTGAAATAAAGCTCTCCGCCTTTAAGGGCCTCGTCCAGCGCCTCCCGCGCCGAGCGGGCCATGGCCAAGATTTCCGCCGAAACCTTGAGAAGGTCCCGGTACCAGACCGCCCGTTTCTTCTCGATCCCTTTGCCTTTGCCCATGGCGATCTGGTAAGCGCGCTTCTTGGCCCGCCGAGTCCGGTCATGATATTCGAACCCGAGACCCGGCAGCTCCTTCCGCGCTCCTTTCATCAACCGGTCCAATACACGGATGCTGTCAAAAAGAAGCGAAGCGTCGGTCGGATAGTGGATGTTGGCCTCGGCCACCGCGGTGTCAGCGCGGACCGCCTCGCCGTCTTCTACTTTTTTTTTAATGGCCAGGGCCACGAGCATTTCGTTGATCCGCTCCCAGGTCTCGGGGCGGATGCGTTTTATCGCCCGCTCCAGGCTGCTGAAATGGGGAATGTCCCGCCCGAAGAACCTGGTGAACTTGCGGAAATTGTAATCGGAACCGAGGCGGTCGCCGAGTTCCCGGTAGGAATAACACTTGAGTTGATAGATGACCGCGCTCCTAAGGACCTGCTCGACGCTCATCCCCTCGGCGCCGGTCTCCTTGAGTCCGCTTTGGAGATCATCGGCAACAGCTTCCAGAATTTCCTTGGCCTCGTCGAGCGCTATGCTCATCTTCTCAAGCTCAGTGTCTTGTTTGAAAAGATGGCCCGCTTTCAAAAATTCGTGGTCTTCAATGGTCATTTGCATTTTAATTTTCGGTCGCATTTTTCGCCCCCTTCACAGCATCCCGGCAAGTCAATCCTTGATTTTTCAAGGAGTTATTGTATCATATCAAGACCAAAAAGGGAAGCGAAAAATGCTTACAGCACATTGTTTTTATTGGCTTTTTCTAGTTACGCAACTGGAACTATTTAGTGGGGAAGGTCAAATAATGGACCTCCCTCGTTCCCGTCGAGTATGGGCGCGAGCGGCGTGACTTCCGCCGCCGACGATCGAAAGGGACCGGGTAATGAAATGTCCTAAATGCGGGCTCGAACAGCCCGAGCGAGCGGTTTGCATAAACTGCGGCATAGAGATAAGCAGGTACTCCCGCCTCCAGCGAGAGGTGGCGGACCCCATCCACGCGATCAAAAGCGCCTTTGACGCCAACCTCAAGGCCCTGTCAGGAGCAAACGTATACGCGGCCCCCGGCATTCCCGCTTCCATAATGGAGTGGGCCTTCGCCCGCTACCAGGACGAGTCCGTGGACTGGTCGGGCGACGAGGTGATCCTGGTCCTGGGCGACGGATCGGGTTCGAGCAACACGGTTTTCACCACCCGCAAGGTCGTCTCGTCCACCATCATGGGAGTCGAGCAGATCGACTACAGCGGCATTGGCGACCTGGCCATCGGCGGCCTGTTAAAGGACCAGCTCGTTATAAACGGCGGTGGCTTTCACGTTGCCTCCTTCGCCGGCCTGGACGACTATCGCAAGGAGGCCCTGGTCCAGACCCTGCGAAAAGTCTCGATCATCGCCAGGGAGGCGGCGGCGAGAGGGGCCATGCCCGAGCGTCCGTCCCGAGGGTCGGGCGGTATGCCGAGACAGGCGGCCATGGCCGCCCTGGACAGGCCCGTGACCGACCCGGTCTCCACCCGGGCCGTGACCTCGACGGGCGGCCACGCCGATGACCCGGCCGCCACCATGATGGGGGCGCCCGTGAAGGGGGCCGTTATCGACCCCAAGTCTCCTCCTGCCCCGGCGGCCGCTCCGGCGAGCCCCGCTCCGGCGTCGCCTGGTCCGCCGCCCGAGGACCCGGCCGCCACCATGATGGGGGCCCCTCCCAGTTCCGCGATCAAGGACCCGGCCGCCACCAGGGCGGTCCCACCCGAGGCGGACCCCCTGGCCACGGTGGCCTCGATGCCGGGAAAGACGAAGATCGTCCCGCCTCCGGCCAAAGAGCCGGACGACCCGGCCGCCACCATCGCTGCCAGACCGTCGCCCGAGCCTCCGCCCGAGCCGGCGCCGAAGGCCCCCGAGGTGACCGAGGTGGACCCCGCCCTCGAGACCCGCGTTCCCGAGGCAAAATTCGAGGGGCCCACCGCGCCTCCCACCCGGGAGGAAGTCGAGGCCTCGAGGGGAACGCCCGACCGGGTGGCCACCCAGCCCCAGAAGAAGGTCATGGAATTTGAGGAACTCGCGCTCGACGGCATGGGCGAGCCGGGACTTTCCGTTCCCTTTGGGGAAGGGGTCAAAGGCTTTCCCGCCAGCATCGACCCTTTAAGCGACTCGGACCTTAAACGGACCACGCCGCCCCGGCCGAGGACGCCGCCCATGCAATCGCCTTTCGAGTCCGCGCCCGAGGCCTCGTCTCCGCTGCAAAGCTTTGGCAAATACCGGCCCACTTCATCCCGGCCGCCTCAGCCTGGCGTCTATCCTCCTCCGGCGGAGGGGAACGCGTCCGCGCCGGACCCGCGAACCGAGGGACCGGAAACTTCATCCGAAAAGAGCAGGGAAGAAGAGCTGGCCAGGTTCAAGTCGATAAGGTTCGTGCCCGATCCCAGCGCGGTGCCGGAATCTTTAAGAGAACGAAAGATTTCCTATCTGGAAGACCCTGAAGACGACGTGGAAGAAGATTTCGTCCCTCCTCCCCTGCCGGTATCCCCCCGCAAGCTCACCGACCTGAGCATCCTTGACGACGGACCGATCGAGGACGGACCGCCCAGCGTCGGCCCGAAGTCTTCGCTCGATTTCGGCAGCGGACTCGAGTTGGACACGGCGGACCGGGGAGGCATGGAAGGACACGACCACGCGGCCCCACCAGCGGCGCCCACCTACGCGGAACCAGAAATATACCCCGACGACGACCCCCTCGTGCCGCCGCCCCTGGGCGCGGGGACGTCGGAGCAGGGACAGCGGGCCGGTACCATGTATCAACCGGCGCCGCAATACGCGCCCGGTCCTCAGTACCAGCCCGGCCCTCAGTATCAGCCGGGGCCGCAATTCCAGGGGGGATACCCGGGGCCATATCAGAGCGCTCCGCCGCCCAAGCCCTCCAACAGGCCCGGATGCATGGGCATTGTCGTCCTCGCCCTCCCCGCGGTACTCGCGGCCGGCTATTTCCTGATAAGGGCCATGACCGCTTAGACGGGAACGTAAAGGGGGCCGTCCTTTTCGAGCCTTCCTTGCTCAACCATGCGCTCGAGGTGTTTCTTCATGATGCCCCTCTCGCCGAACTCGAAGAACTCCCTGGGCTCGCGCGGTTTTCGGTAGACGATCCACTGGGCGGCGACCTCCTCGAGGGTACGCGGCCTAGTCATGAAGGCCTCGAGCTTTTGTTGCCTCGCGCCGATGACCTCGAGGTATCGGTCCCAGGCCTCGTGGCGGGACGACTCGAAGACGCCGCTTTCGTGCCCGGTGAGCCAGACCGAGACCGGCAGCTCGCGCAGTTTTTTGACCGACTCGATGGTGTCCTGGATGGACGAGTCGCGGTCCCCATACCACGGGCCGAAGGGAGTGAGGTCGTAGTCTCCCGTGTAGGCCGCGGCCGGCTCCCGGAAGTGGAAGGCCAGGGAGCCGGGAGTGTGGCCCGGCGCGTGTATTACCTCGACCGTGACCTCTCCCAACTCGATTGTCTCGCCGGCGGTGAAGACGGACTCGGGCTCGCGAGGCCGGTAATTGAACTGGCTCTCGAGTATCCGGGTCCACCATTTCCTCGGCTCCGGCTCGTCCATGCCGTACCAGTCGAGAAAGGAATCGATATTGCTTAACGGCTCCGTCTCGATCTCGGAAACGCGGAAAGGAAGGTCCTCGAAAAGATCGAGGTGCATGAAGTGGTCCTCATGCCAGTGGCTCAGCCAGACCTCGCTAACGCCCGACTCGTCACGTAGCCGCTCGAGCCTTGCCCGGTCCGAGGCCGGGTCGATAAGGACGCCCGGGCCCTCCACGTAGACGGAGTTGCAAAATGGGTACTTGCCCCTGTTGTTTCCAGGAATAAAGACCAGCGGACCGAACCTTCTCTCTTCAGTCAAAAATTTCCTCCTTTTTCCCGGCTATGGCCAGATAGACGGCCACCGTCATGGCGGCCCCCGACACCAGGGTACCGGTTATTCCGAAAAGGGGGGTAAGCGCGACGCCCGCCAGCGCCCCGCCGGCGGCCCCGCCCGCGAGGTCAGCCCCGTAAATCAAACCCGAGCCCAGGGCGCCGTTTTCCTTTTCCCTCGGCAAACCCATCGTGGCCTGGGTGAAGACCGCGCCGCCCCCTACTCCCTGGAAGAAAAGGGCCAGGGCGAATAAAGTCCCCGCGGACCATGGCCCGTCCATGCCCAGGGACGACGCCAGATATACGGCCAGGGCCGCCGCCGAGGCCGAGGAAGCCGAGACCGCCAGCGCCGGACGCCAACCGCCTCCGCCCTTAATCCATAGTAGAGACCCGACGCCAAGGCCCGCCATGAAACAGGCCGAGAAAAAAGCCAGCATATGGTAGATGGACCCCACCAGCGACTGGAAGGCCAGCATCAACCCAAAGGAAGCCGTCATCGAGGCGTACCCGGTAACGCCCGCCGCCAGCGCCGAGAAGGCCGCCGCCTTGCCGGGCCGGGCGAGGGCCCTTCCCGCCGCGAGGGCCAGGACCGGAAAGACCAGCATCATCCAGGCGGGAGCGCGGGCCAAAAAGGCCGCCGCCCCCGCGGCGCGGGGCGAGGTCTTCTCCGCCCAGGTTAAAAGGGCGCTCGCGTAGGCCCTGGGATTCAAGTCCCGGTCGGTCTTGGCGTCGGCCGCCTCGAGGCGATCGGCGACCTCCCTAATCATGGACTCCTGGACCTCGGCGGACAGGACCTTTTCGTTCACGTAAAAGGAAACTACTCCCCGCTCGTCCATGGTCTTCTGGATCGCGGAAAAATCCGCGGCCACGCGGGACCCCTTGCCTCCCGCCAGGAACAGGTTTTCCCCAAGGGGAACGATCGCGACCCGGTCGAATACCTCTCCTGCGGTTTTATAGGCGGTGGCCGTCGCGGCCAGTTGTCCGGCGTCGTAGCTCAAGTTGGGAGGGGTGCTTCCGGCGGTAAAGGCCAGGACGCCCGCTTCGGACAGGCGGGACGCGGCCAGCTCGAGGAACTCGCGGGTGTAGTAGCGGCCCAGGCTCGCGCCGTGAGGATCGGGCAGGTTGATTATTATGACGTCATATTGTCTTTCCGAACTCTTCAGGAAGGGCCTGGCGTCAAAGGCCGCGACGTTGGCGCGGGGGTCGCGAGACAGTCGGCCGAAATCGGGCGCGTACTCGCGCTCCAGCTCGAGGAAGCCGGGGTCCAGGACAATATAGTCCAGCCTCTCGACCGGGTGAAGCAGTATCTCGCCGGCCAGTCCGGAAAAGCCTCCCCCAACGACCAGGACCCGCTTGGGACTTGGCGCCAAGGCCAGGGGAAGATGGGCCAGTATCTGATCATGCCTTTCATCGGGAAAAGTGGCGGCGGGAGAGCCGTCCACGTAGATGGTCGTCTCGTGACCATCGCCACCCGCGGCCAGGTAGGAGTAGCGAGAGTCAAAGGCCTCCTTCACGGGAAGTCCACGCCAGAACAGGCCGTTATAATAAACGTCTAGCGAGCCTTGCCGGGCCGGGCCGCCGGCCAGGGCGAAGGCGGCCAGGGCGGTCAACTCGAGGACCAGGGCGAAGGACCAGCGGCCGGCGCGGGGACGGTCGGGAACAAAGGCGGCCATGGTGATCAGCAGGATGGACGCCGCCCACGCCGGCGAGGCGGGGCTGGACTTGTCTCGAAACCAGAGGGCCAGGATAATCCCGGCCGCGAACGCTCCCAGGGCCTCGAGACCGTAGGTGCGGCCCGCCGGGGCCTCGCGGTCCACCTGCATGCGGGCGGCCAGGTTGAAGGCCAGTCCCAGCGGGAAGCCAAGGGGGAGGGTCACGAGAAAGCAGGCGAGCATCATGACGCCGGGCCCGGCCGTCTCGCCGAGGGGCGATCCCAGCCACTCTTTGATCAGCGCCGTGGACAGAAGCGCGGCCGGAGTCAAGGCGGCCAGCGAGGCGAAGGCCAGGGCCAGGAAGTTCTCGGGCTTTTTTAAGCGGCCGGCCCAGGCGGAGGTGGCGGCGGCCCCCGCTCCGGTCCACGTCATCCAGGCGGAAAGGCACATGGCGATGGTCAGCTCGTTTCCCGCGAAGGCCGCCATCAGCCTGCGCGTGATCACGGCCTGGTCCCACAGCGCGATAAAGCCGATCATGAACGCGGCCGTCGCCGCTTTATCGCCGGTTATTTTTTTTAGAGGCACTTAACCATCCCCGCCTTGGCGCGTGGCCTCCAATATATCACGGCCCGCTGCCATATCCGAGCGTGGCGTTGGTTATAAAGACGGTAAAGACGGCCGGGGGTTCATCCCGTATAAACGCCGGTGAGAGAGTCGAGCGTGGTCTCGGACAGGTATTGCGAGACGCGCTCGTTGATTTCCTCGGTCAGTCCTCCCAGTATGCAGCGGCCGTTGCAAATGGGCTCGCCGAGCAAACAGGAGCAGCTCTCGAGCGGCCCCTCGATGGCCTCATATACCTGGAGAAGAGATATTTCCTGGGCGGGTCTTGCCAGCTCGAAGCCGCCGTCCGGGCCGCGCGTGGAACTTACCAGCCCCGCCTTGGCCAGACGCTGCATCACCTTGGACAAATGGTTCTGAGAGGCGCCGAGGATTTTGGCTATCTCCCTGGTCGAGCGCCTCTGGTCCGGATACGCCGCCAGCATGGTGGCCGCGTGCAGGGCCAGCGTGGCGGCCTCGGAAATCCTGAGCAGGTTACTCATGGATTAAATTATATTACGTTTCGCCGAAAAGGTCTCGCGGCTTTGGGCCCGGCTACTTCCTGTCGCCGGCGGCCTTCAACAAAAGACCCTTTTTCCTGGGCGGCGGGTTGGGATAATCGGGGTCCCCCACGATCGTGCCCACGTTGATGGTGATGCCCTCCTGTTGGAAAAACTCCCGGATAATCCGCTCGAGTTCCTCCCGGTCCACGTCGTCAAGCTCCTTTTCCATGCGGGCCGTGAAGCGGTCCAGACGGTCGGCCACGGCGGAGAGGTCGTCGGCCGCGGCCAGAAGTTCCTCGACCTTGGCCCGGACCTTGTCCTCATCCTCGGGGGCCATGGCCCGCACCTCGGTGAGGGTCTTGTCCAATTTGCGTATCAGCCGACGGGCCTCGGCCAGGGTGGGCGAGACCTCATCCAGGGCCGAGCGAAGGTCCGAGACCATGGGACCGACCTCGGGCTTTATCTCCGCCGTGATCTCTTTTAAGTCCTCCGTGGCGTCGGCCGCGTTGTTGATCGCGCGGCGCAGGTCGTCCACGTCCTCCGGCTGAATCCGGGAGAGGGCCACCAGGAGGTTGGCCAGGCGCTCCCTGTCCTCGGGCTTTAAGTTGTCCATGAACTTCTTTAGGCCCTCGAGTATGGAGATGCCCTCGCCGATCAGGTCCTCGAGGTTGGGCGGGTCCACTCCCCGAACCGAGTCGCCGTCGTTCAAGACCTTGGCCTCGGCCGAGCCGGGGGTGATCTCGACTATCTTTCCGCCCAGGAGGCTTTCCATGCGGATGGCGAAGGTCGAGTCCTCCCTTATCAGCTTCCTGGCGTTGATGTCGATAAGGAGGACCAGCTCGAGGACGTGACCGTCCTTGGCCTCGGCCGGGTCGGGTATCACGATCTTCTCGACCTTGCCCACCTTGGCTCCGGCCAGGTAGACGTTGGACCCCGGGTCGATGCCCCCGGCGTAATCAAGGGTGACGTTGACGCGGTAGGTGTTGGTAAAGGGGTTCCAGTCCCCCAATATGAAAATGAAGGCGAACACCAGCGCGATGGCCGTGACCACCACCAACCCGACCTTGACCTCTAAGCTGAATCTTTCCATATTCTTGCCCTTGTCACGCGAAGCTGAGAACGGCGGTTACGAGTTTATCAGCGATAACTCCGATCGTAAAGTCGATAATGATTAAAATCAGGATCGCCGTGACCACCGCCTTGGTGGTCGCCTCGCCCACGCCCCGTGCCCCTCCGCGGCATTTCAGACCGTAATAGCAGGCCACCACCGGCACGACCCATCCCAGGGCCAGCGACTTGAGTATGAGGTTTATGAAATCCGGCCAGTTGACGAACTGGTTCATCATGGCAAGGTAGTATTTATAGTTGAAACTCTGGATGCTGGCCAGGTGCCCCATGATAAATGCGCAAAACAGGCCGATGATGGAGAGGGCCACCTGCATGAGCACGCAGGCCAGGAAGCGGGGGACCACCAGGTAGTGAATGGGTGACACGCCCATCAGCTCGAGGGCGTCTATCTGGTCGGTGGTTTTCATGCCGCCGATCTCGGCGGTGAACCCGGCGCCGACCTTGGCCGCCAGCATGGCCGCCACCACCACGGCCCCGAACTCGCGGAAGAACATGATGCCGGCCACGCCGGGGATGAACCTTATATCGTGGATGAGCCGGTCCATCTGGAAGTCCAGCTCGAGCATGACGATCATGCCCAACGAGCCGAGGGTCACGGCGATGAGGGGAATCGAGTTCCATCCGACCACGACGCACTGCTCGAGAAGGGCCCGGAAGCGGTAAGGCGGACGGGGAATGAACAGGAGGACCTGGACCAGAAGGGAGACGATGCCGCCCATGGTCTCGAGGAAACCGAGAAGGGCGTTGCCGATGCCCTCGAAGGTCAGTCCCAGCCGGGCCACGTAAAGTATCTGCATGAGGGCCCGAACGATGGTCCGGACGGCGGGGTATTTGAGGATGGCCGTCATCTCAGCCGAACTCCAGAAGCGACTCGGCCACCTGGAAGGTCAGGCTGGACAGGCCGGCGATGATGTAATCCACGATGAAGATGGCCAGGGAACTGGTGACCAGACAGGAGTTGACCGCCTTGCCCACTCCCTCGGTGCCCCCCTCCGTCATAATCCCCTTGTAACAGGAGATGGTTGATAAAAGAAGACCGAAGAGCACGGCCTTGGCCATGCCGTTGAAAAGGGCCCAGGCCGCGTCCAGGCTCCTGATGCCCGCGAAGTACTTCGAGACGCCCATGTCCGCCAGGATGTATGCCGCCAGGGCCCCGCCCATGGTGGCGATTATCAGGCCCAGGATGGTCAGGACGAAAATCATGACCGTGACCGCTATGAAGCGGGGAACGATCAGGAACTGGATGGGGTTGGCGCCCAGGCAGCGGACCGCGTCTATCTGCTCGGTGACCTTCATCGTGCCCAGCTCCGCCGTTATATATGCCCCCACCCGTCCGGCCACCATGACCGAGACCAGGACCGGCCCGACCTCCCGCAGCAGCCCCGAGGTGGCGATGCCGCCCAGGTACTGGTTGGCCCGGAAAAGGCCGAGGGCGTACTCGAACTGAAGACCCACGATGGCGCCCACGAAGAGACCGGCGATGATAACGATGGGGACCGACTTGACCCCCACCTGGTAAAGCTGGATCACCAACTCGCCCCACTCGAAGGGACGCCTGAACATGGACCTTATCACCATCCCGAAAAAAATCACCATGCCGCCCAACTCGCGAAGGAAAGGGCCGAACCAGGTGAACAGGTAACCCACCAGCAGGAAGGGAAGCTGCCAGAGGCGGTCGAGGAATTTGAGGACGGGACTCAAGCTTTGCGTCCTCCCTCGGCCAGGCCCTTTTTGAACTCGAGAACGCTCTCGCTCGTCGCCTCCATGAACTCGGGCACGGAGCCCACGAAGGAGAACTTTCCATCCCAGAGCACTCCCACCCTGTCGGCCAGGTTCTTCATGCTCATGAGGTCGTGGCTGACGACTATGGAGGTCGCGTTCATGCTCTCGTTAAGGTGCTTGATCAGGCCGTCGATCTTGCCGGCGGTAAAGGGATCGAGCCCGGTGGTGGGCTCGTCGTATAAAAGGTACTTGGGGTTCATGACGAGGGTCCGGGCCAGGCCCACCCTTTTCTGCTCGCCGAAGCTGAGCTCGTCGGGCATGCGCTCGGAGATTTCGGGATCGAGCTCGACGCGGCGGAGGGACTCGGCCACGCGCTCGAATATTTCATCCTCCTCCACGTCTCCCAGCCGCCGGAGGCCGAAGGCCACGTTCTCGAACACCGAGTAGGAATCGAACAAGGTGGGCAACTGGAACACCATGCCGCATTTGCGCCGGATGGACTGGAAGTCCTCCTCCTCCCGGCCGGCGAGCTCCTCGCCGTCCATGCGGATCGAGCCCCCGTCCGGACGGATGAGACCCACCAGCATTCGGATCATAACCGTCTTGCCCGCGCCGGTCTTGCCCAGGACGAAAAAGGTCTCGCCCTCCTTCACGGCCAGGTCCACGCCGTCCAGCACCGTCTGGCCGCCGAAGGACTTCATGACTCCCTTATACTCTATCATGTCCTCGAGGAGCGCGTGACGCCGGAAGCTCGCCGGGCCAACTCGCTTTCCCGCGAAAGTTCGGGGTTATGCCATTTCCAGAAATTGCCTTAACTCCTTTCTATCGCTTTTCTCGATGTCGCGGGGAGGCCCCAGCTCGATCAGCCTGCCCTTGTAAAGAAGCGCCGCCTCCTGGGCCACCTTCATCACCAGGGGAAGGTGGTTGGACACCACCACCGCCGACCTGTCCTTTTCCTTGACCTTCTCCGCGATGAGGTCGGCTATAACGTCGGAGGTGATAGGGTCCAGGCCCGCCGTGGGATCGTCCAGAAAAACCAGGCTGGGTCCGTGGGCGATGGCCCGGGCTATCCCCACCCGTTTCTTCATGCCGCCCGAAAGCTCGCGCGGGTACTTGCCGCCGATGGGTCCCAGGTTCAACCGCTCGAGCAGGTCGTCAACCTTCTCCTTGATCCGGGCCGGGGGAAGCGACAAGACCTCTTTGAGGGCGAAGCCAACGTTCTCCTCCACGGTCATGGAGTCGAAAAGAGCGTTCTGCTGGAAAAGCATGCCCACCCGCCTTCTCAACTCCCGCAGCCGAGAGGAGGAAGCCGAAAGGATATCCTCGCCGAACAGCCTTACCGAGCCATCGTCCGGCTTTAAAAGACCCACGGCCGTCCGCAGCAAGGTGCTCTTGCCGCTGCCCGAGGCGCCCAGAAGGGCAATGGTATTGCCCGAGGCCAACTCGAGGCTGACGTCCCTTAAAACGTCCCTCCCCCCGAGCGTGATCCTGAGACCTCCAAGGGCCATGGCCGGCGCGGTTTTCGACATAGGGTAAAATCGTACAACCTGGAGACGCGCCGGTCAATACCCGTCGGTCAATAAAGGGTCTTTCTTTCAACCACCTTTCCGATGAGCTGGACCTTTTCCGGGTCCGTGAAGACCATGTCCGAGTAGCGGGGGTTCAGGGGACGAAGGATGACGATCCTCGAGCCGTCCCGACCCTCGTGGACAACCAGCTTCTTAAAGGTCGCCTCATTGTCATCCACCAGCTTGGCGATGACGTAGTCGCCGGGAGAGGGCGACAAGTTGGGGTTGACGATCAGCACGTCGCCCTCCTTGAACTCGGGCTCCATCGAGTCGTTGGTCACGCGGACGCCGAAGAGGTTCCTTCCCTTTCTGTCGGTGTAGACCATCCGGTCCGCCACGCCGGGAGGGTATTCGCCGTCCTCGGCCAGGGCGAACTCTCCCGCCCTGACCAAGCCCACCACGGGAACGGCCCGGCCGTGGCCAAGATCGGCCGGCTCGAGGTTGTCCAGGTTATCGGCGTCCTTTATGAAATCGCCCCGGCGCGCGTTTTTTTTGAATATATCCTTGACCTCGCCGGGCGCCTTCTCGTAATGGGCCGCCAGGATAAGGGCCTCCAGGTCGAGATCGAGGGCCTGGGCGAGTTTGACCACTATTTCGTCGGACGGGACCACCTTGCCCTGGGCTATCTTGGACACGTAGACGCCGCTTACGCCCACCCGCCGCGCCAGGTCCTCATAGGTAAGGCCCAACTCCAATATTCTTTTCGCGAGTTTCCCGCCGAAAAAGTCCCTCATAACGTCCTCCAATCCTTTTCAGAATAAGCGCTTGCCTGGATATCCAGGCCGCGCGGCGCCTGTCCGCCGATCATGAGTATAGCATAGCTTGACACAAAAGCATATATCCTGTAATTTTCCTCTTGACATTAACTAACATTTAGTTTAGCATCGTTTGCACGGTTGTCAAGGCCAAGGCCGAAATTATTTTTTTTCCTGACCGACAAAGGCAAGGGGGCAAAAGGAAAAACCAAAAAGAAAATGGAGGTGTACGGTGAAAAGTTTAGATAGGCACAAACTGCGTAATCTTCGGTTATTAAAAGGCTATAGTCTTTCAGTTATGGCCAGGCTCATCTCTTCCAGGTATGGTTTCAACTTGAGCAAATCGGCTATATCCAACTGGGAAACGGGTCGGACCAAGCCCAGCCTGGACTCTCTGATTATCGCAAGCGACCTTTTTCAGGTCCCGCTCGACTATTTTCTATCCGACGAATCTAACTGTTTGTTTGATGAAAATATCGGCTTTGACGAGTCGAAATCAACCGACGATGACGACGTACATCCAAGTCTCACCAGAATATCGGGGAACCCTGAAAACTTCGCGGCGACCTTGATCTTGGAATCGGCCGCCTCTTCCCCCGGGCATATCGAGGGATAGGCATGCTCTGCCTTGATTGTCCCAATAGGTCATCCTGCAAATACCCATGCCGGAAACTGAGGGAACACCTAAGGTCCCTCGAGGCCGGCCAGAGGGAAAGGCCCATGAAAAACATCGAGTTGGAAGCGATCCTGGGAAGCGACGGCCCCACCCTTTCCGATATGGCGCCCGATTATCTTCCCGCCAGGAAAATATTGGACGGAAGCGTTTCCCGACTTCCTCCCAAGCTTTTCGCCCCTCTGGCGCTTCATTACCTGGAGGGACACAGCGTGAGCGAGACCGCCAGGACGCTGGGCCTCAACAAGGCCACCGTTAAAAGAAGGAACAAGGCCGCCATCCGCCTCTTAAGGGCCCGCGGACGCTTGGCCCTCCCCGCGGCGGGTCCTCCCGCGGCGGATGAAAAAACTGGAGGGCTTTGGCCGCGTCGTGGTACAATGTTTGAAGGTTGAGAAATGTATTTTCATCGCCTGGCGCTAGAGTGATCTCCCATTTCTCGCCGATTGGCCGGGACCGGATGGGAGCGGGGGTCATCCAGAGTGGACGCCCTTTGCCCAGGGTCCTTCATCCCGATATCGCCTGGAGGAAGTCATGGCTTCGATATTGATAGTCGAGGACGAGCGACACCTGGCCGACGGTCTTAAATTCAACCTCGAGGCCGAGGGCTACAAGGTCGACGCGCTCGAGACGGCCGAGCTGGCCCTCGAGATTTACTCCCGATACGACGTGTTGATCCTGGACGTCATGCTGCCGGGCATGAACGGCATCGAGCTTCTCGGCGAGATCAGGCGGCGGGACCACAAGTTCCCCGTCCTTATCCTCTCGGCCCGCTCCTCGGAGGGCGACCTGGTGCAGGGCCTCGAGGCGGGGGCCGACGACTACATCACCAAGCCCTTTTCCCTGCCCGAGCTTATCCTGCGGGTAAGGAGGATGCTCGAGAGGCAAAAGTGGTATGACGAGTCCACGGAGCGCCAGTCCCGGTTCTCCTTTGGAAAGTACTGGATCGACTTCGACGGCTTCGAGGCCAACTCCAACTCGGGCAAGACGGTCCTTACCCAGTACGAGTGCTACGTGATGAAGTACCTCATCGAGAACCGGGACAGGCCCGTGTCCCGCGAGGAACTGCTCGAAAAGGTGTGGGGATACTCGGTGACGCCCGAGACCAGGACGGTGGACGCCTTTATCGCTCGGCTGAGAAAGCTCTTCGAGGAGGACAGGAAGGACCCGCGCCATATCAAAAGCGTCAGGGGAGTGGGATACCGTTTCTTCCCCTGACGCCTCCCGGATTCGGTTTTATTTTCTGAGCATGTCGATGAAGGCGGCGAGGGCGTCTTTTTGAGTATCGTCCAGGGAAAGGAACTGCACGCCGATCAGGAAAAGGGAGCGGTCGTTGTCGCGCTCGACCCTCATGACCTTTCCCTTCATTGATATCTTGCCGTTGTCGGGCAAGATGGGCAGCTCGAGCAGGAGTTCAGCCCCCTCTCCCGCCTGTTCCGAGCTCTCCACTAAAAGGCCCCCCCTCGAGATGTTCCTGGACACGCCCGCAAAGGCCAACGCGGCGGCCGAGCCGGCCACCTTCATCTTCACCGGGAAACGGTAATGGATTCTTTGAGGAATATTCAGGATATTGGCGGCCTTGGAGAGTATCTCGCCCGCCTCGATGGGCTTGGTCACGTACTCGTCGGCCCCCGCGGCGAAGCACTTCTCGATGTCCTTTTTGTCCGAGGAGGTGGAGACGACGATAACGGGAATGCCCGCGGTGGCGTCGTCGGACTTGAGGCGCATGAGGACCTCGTCGCCCATCATGTCCGGCATTATAAAATCGAGCAAGATGACGTCGGGAACTTCCCTTTTGGCCAGGTCGAGGGCCTGCCCCCCCGACTCGGCCGTGAATATCTTGCATCCCGTCCTCTTAAAAAAGGTTTCCTCCAGCTTGAGAAAAAGACGAACGTCGTCGACTAAAAGGACCTTCTTCCTCATTCCTGCCTCCATTTCCAAAGGGGGACCGACGTTGCCCGAAAACCGCATCCTGCCTTGGCCGCGGCGTCATGTCCAAAGGGACCCACAAAGCCCTTGGACGTCCGTCCCGTCGTTTGGGGGCCAAAGCCCCGCGCTCACAGTCCTTGTCCTGCCGGAATCGCGTTTCCACTCCTTCCCGAGCGAAGGCGAGCCTCCGCGGCCGAGTTTATCGGAAACGCCGGATCTTTGCCAAGTTCGATTTCGATTATAGTCAACTTGAATTGCAATGGCAACAGCTATTTATACCCAATTATTCACGGGACGAACGCGGCCGGGTAACGCGCCGCCCTTGGCCTTTTGCCATGCCCTTTTCGATACCCCTCTTGGCCCCGGGCTTTCCCTCCCCTCTAAATGACTCCATTAAAAAGCCGGGCCCACCGTGTAGATGGCCAGGCAGTCCTGCTTGTTGATTTCGGCTTTTGGCCGCTCGCCGCTAGCCACGCGCTTTACAAGCTCGATCAACTCTTCTCCCGCCTCCGCCATGGACGCGCCCTCGAGCAGGCGCCCGGCGTTGACGTCCATGTCGTCCTCCATCTTTTGGAAAAGCTCGGAGTTGGAGGCGACCTTGATCACCGGGGCGATCGGAAAGCCCGCGGGGCTGCCCCTCCCGGTGGTGAAGATCATGATCTGCGCCCCGCCCGCGGCCATGCCCGTAAGCGAGAATATGTCCGAGCCGGGAGTATCCATCAGCGCCAGCCCGCGCGCGACCGGGGCCTGGCCGTACTCGAGGACTTCCATGACCGGCGTGGTTCCGCCCTTGATGATGCAACCGAGGGACTTCTCGGTAATGTTCGTGAGTCCTCCCTCGACGTTGCCGGGGGAGATGACGAGATTGGCCAGAGGTCCCAGGATGTCCTCGGTCTGCTTCCTTTGCTTCCTGATGAGCTCGACTATCTTCTTTCCCATCTCCTCGTTCTTGGCCCTTCTCGAGAGCACCTTCTCCGTGCCGATCATCTCGGTGGTCTCGGAAAGGATGGCCCTTCCGCCCTCCCCCACCAGCCAGTCGGCGGCCACCCCCACTAAAGGGTTGGCCGTGACGCCGGACAGGGCGTCCGAGCCTCCGCACTCGAGCCCGACGGTCAATTCGTCCCACCCGATCTCGGTCCTCTCCTGGGCGGCGGCCTCCCCGAGCAGGGCCCGGGCCATCTCGACGCCTTGGGCGGTCGCCTTCCTCGTGCCGCCTACCTCCTGTATTACCAGGCTCGAGACCTTGGCCCCGCCGGCCCCGGCCGCGGCCGCCACGTCGGGGGCCTTGATGAACTCGCAGCCAAGGCCCACCACGACGATCCCGAAAACGTTGGGGTTCATGGCCAGTCCCACCAGGGTCCGCTTGGATATGCCGATGTCGACAAGGCCCCTGCCGCAGCCCTCGGTGTGAGTGATGGCCTTGACCTCGGGAAGCTCCCGGCCGATGGCGTTAACCACGCCGTTGGCGCAGGAAACCGAGCTCATAACCGCCACGTGGTTCCTGACTCCCGCGGCCCCCCTCGGCCTTTTATATCCCATGAACCCCACTTTACCCCTCCTCCGACTTCACGTTGTGCGTATGCACCCAGCGCCCCGGCTCGAGGTCCTCCCCCGCCACGCCGATGGGCTCACCGTATTTTATGACCCGTTCTCCCGCGGATATCTTTCTCAGCGACACCTTATGGTTGCGGGGCACGTCCTCCAGGGCGGCGGCCTTCCCGACCCCGGCCCCCACTATCGCCTCCCCCGCCTTGATCTCACGTATGGCCACGGCCACGTTGTCCCCCGGATTGACCAGCACCACGTTTACTTCCATGTCCCTTCCCCTTCCCGAAAAACCATAACTCACGCGGCGAAGCAGTAGAACCTGCCGCCCGAGTTACCCACCCAGATGACCCCGTCCACCACGCAGGGCGTCGAGAGCACTCGCTCGGTGGTCTTGTATTCCCAGATTTTCCCGCCGTCCGCCGCGTCCAGCATGTAAAGGTTGGCGTCGTAGCTGCCGAATAAAACCTTGCCGTCCACCACCGCGGGGGAGCTCCAGATCGAGGCCTGGGCCTTGAAGTCCCATACGGGCTTGCCGGTGGCGGCCTCGAGACAATAAAGCCTCGAGTCCTGTCCCCCGATATAAATCCTGTCGCCCACCGCGGCCGGCGTGGACCAGAAGCCCATCTTGTTGTTAAACTCCCAGATTTGTTTCCCGTCCTCCGCGTCAAAGCAGTAAAGGCGCGGGCTTTCCTCCTCCGCCGCAGCGTAGACGCGTCCGCCCGACACCACCGGACTGGCGTCGGTGTCCCCGTTGGTCCGGGCCTTCCAGATCACCTTGCCCGTAAGGGCGTCGAGGCAAAAGAGGTCTCCCGAGAAATTGGCCGCGTAGAGCCTGCCGTCGGCCAGGGCCGGGCTGGACTCGACCCCGTTCGAGCCGGGCGGACCCTCGAGACCACCTAAAAAAGTCTTCCAGATCAGCTTGCCCGTCTCCGGGTCCAGGCATCTTACGTGTCCGTTCTCGCCGCCCACGTAGAGCTTGCCGCCGCACACGCAGGGAGAGCTGTCCAGGTCGTTGGGCGTCGAGTGACGCCATACGCTTTTTCCGTCCAGGGCGTTTATGCAATGGAGGTTGTTGTCCACGTTGCCCACGTAGAGCCTTCCCTTGTAAAAGCAAAGGGAACTCTTGAACATGCGGCCGCCCGGATACTTCCACTCGACCTTGCCCGTCTCGGCGTCCATGGCGTAGACGTTGTAGTTCTGAGATCCCACGTATACGCGGGGGCCCCACTTGACCGGCTGTCCGGTCCAGCCCGTGCCGGCCCAGACCTTGGCCGGCCTGGCTTCCCCGTAGTCCACCAGTTTGCCCGGCATGTCCACGGTCCATTTCACGCGGGGCTTCTCCGGGACCGGCCCGGTCCCGTAAAAGGTCTTGGATGGGTTGCCCCGGAACATGAGCATGGTCCGGTCGCTGGCCGAGTCCTCGCCCAGATCCCAGGTCGGGACCCTCGAGGCGTCCGGCCCGCCGGACTCGGCCGGGCCGGCCAGGGGCCAGGCCGCCGCCGCCGCGGCCATGCCTCCGATTTTCATCAAATCTCTTCTGTCCATTTTATGGGCCATGAAATCCTCCCCCTCGATCAAGATAAAACCGAAATGATTATAGAACGGAGTTCTTGCCTTGAAAAGTGGGCCTCAAAGATAATTTCCGCCACAACGACGAGAAGAACGCAAATAATATTACAATTTAGCTTCTTGTTCATCGCGCCTTGGCGTCTCATTTATCAGGCCGCCACATTTTCGCCACAAATTTCCGTTATTTTGCCTTTTTATGGCGACATTGCCACAACTTATCCGGCCTATAATGTTCGCGTTCAAAGATATCGGCCTCATTGAAGAGGCGCGATATATCGCTTATACTGGAGGACAATGGCAATTAAGGTAAAAAAGCCGGAGAAGGGAAAAAAGAAGCCGAGAAGGCTTTTTATGAAGCTCTTCAAGTGGATGGTCTACCTCGGCTTCGCGGGCGTGATCATCGGGTTTACCGGACTTTACGGGGCATACCTCTACCTCGCCCGGGACCTTCCTCCCATCAATTCCCTGCATAGCTACCGCCCCGCTATTCCCTCCCAGGTCTACGCTGACGACGGGACCCTGATAGCGGAATTCGCCACCGAGCGCCGGCGTATGGTACCCATCGAGGACATACCCGAGGAGGTGAAAAAGGTGTTCATCGCGGCGGAGGACCACAGGTTCCTCGAGCACGAGGGGGTGGACTTCTGGGGCCTGGGCGCCATTTTCGTTCATTACCTTCGCACGGGAGAGGTCAGGGGCGCCTCGACCCTTACCATGCAGCTCTCGAGGACCTTTTTCCTCTCCCGGGAGAGGACCTTCGAGAGGAAATTCAAGGAGTGGATTCTGGCCCTTCGCGTCGAGCGCGACTTTACCAAGGACGAGATACTCTACCTTTACCTCAGCCAGGTTGACTTCGGCCGCAACCTTTACGGCATCGGCGCGGCCTCGGAGTATTATTTCGGCAAGACCCCCAAGGAACTCAACCAGGCTGAAGCCGCCATGCTGGCGGGCATACTTCCCGCGCCCAGCGCCTTCAACCCGGTGTCCAATTTCGAACAGGCGAAGAAAAGGCAGCATATCGTCCTTTACCTCCGCATGAAGAACGAGATGGGCCTGATCGACCAGGCCCAGGCCGACGCCTTGTACGCCCTCCCCATCAAGGTGACGGGCAAGTGGGGCCCCGATGAGGACCGCTCCCGCCACTTCGTGCTCCAAGCTAAAAGGACCCTTCTCGACAGGTACGGCGAGGACATGGTCTATATGGGCGGCCTTCAGGTATTCGCCACCGTTAACTTAAGGGCCGACGAGATCGCGGCCAAGGCGGTCGAGGACGGGATCATCGGCAAGAACGGGGTGGACAAGCAAAGGGGATTCGAACTGCCCGCGGCAAGGCTCTCGGGCGACACCCTCCAGTCATATCTGGACAAGCAGGAAGCGGGACTTATCAACGACTGGATAGAAAACAGGTGGAGTGAAACCCTGGCCGAGGGCAAGGCGGACGCGATCAAGAAAAAAGATATCAAGGCCCAGGCCCCCTCCCCCTCCGAGTTGGAGGAAGGAAAGATTTATTGGGGCGTGGTCAGCTCGGTTTCCGACGAGAGCCGGACGGTCCGGGTGCTGATCGGGCACAACATCGGACGGATCGATAAGAAGGACATGTCCTGGGTCAAGCAGTACTACGCCGGCGAGGACCCCAACAAGCGTAAAAGCTACTCGCGTCCGTCACAGATACTGGCGGCCGGCGACAAGATCAAGGTCAAGATGACGGGCATACTGGAGGAGCCGGACAACGGCGCCCGCTACGCTCTCGCCCTCGAGCAGGACACGAAAATCCAGGCGGGTCTTTTCAGCATGGAAACCAGGACGGGGCGGGTCAAGGCCCTTTACGGCGGCATCGAGACGTCATATATAAGGCCCATCCAGGCCAAGCGGCAACCAGGTTCGTCTTTCAAGCCTTTCGTGTATTCAGCCGCCATCGACGACCCCATGAATCGCTTTACGCCGGCCACCTTGATTATCGACGCCCCGATCATTTTTAAAAAGGACGACCAAAAATGTGGAATCACAATATATAAAGATTACCAGCCCAAAAACTACAGCGGCAGTTTCCAAGGGCCGCTTACTCTGCGCGACGCTCTCAAGAAGTCGGTCAACACCATCGCGGTCCGGGTTGGATGCAAGCTGGGCTGTCAGAACGTGGCGGACTACGCCCACATGATGGGGATAAAGACCAAACTCGATCTGTTGCCTTGCCTTCCCCTGGGCTGCTCCGAGGTGAGCCTCCAGGAAATGTGCGCCGGTTATAACGTATTCCCCAATAACGGCTATTACGTCGAGCCCGTCTTCATCTCACGTATTTACGACCGGGACGGGAACCTCCTCGAGTACGAGCCCACCCTGACCGGTGAGGACTTGAAGAGGGCCAAGGAAAGAAGGGCCGCCATCGCCATCCCCGGTTACGAGGAGGGGGACACCATCGAGCCGCCGGGCCCGGACGTGATCGAGGAGGACACGGTCTTTTCCGAGAAACCCTCGAGCTTTACCCGCGACTACGTCCATCATTACCTCAGCCGTCCCACTCCCCCCAGCCAGCTTCAGGAGCCATCTCTCGAGCAATACATGGCCATGATCGCGGGGGACACGTCCGGCAGGATTACCTCGTCCGACGCCCCCGAGTTCGGAAGGCAAATCATCAGCGCCCAGACCGCCTACGTCATGAACAGCATGCTGAGGTCGGTGGTCCGCTCGGGCACGGCCACCAGGGCCAACAAGCTGAAAAGGTCCGTGGCGGGCAAGACGGGCACGACCAACAACTACCGTGACGCCTGGTTTATCGGCTATTCTCCCGAGATACTGGCCGGCGTCTGGGTCGGGGCCGACGACTATAGATATTCGCTTGGACACGGCATGAGCGGCGGAAAAGCGGCGCTGCCCATTTGGGTCGATTACATGGAAGAGGCGCTCAAAGACCAGCCCAAAAAGGAGTTCTTCGTTCCCCGGGGACTGTCCTGGGTCAAGATCGACAAGAACACCGGCCTCCGCGCCCAGGAATGCACCCCCAAGGAGAACATCAGGACCGAGGTCTTCATCAAGGGAACGGCCCCCGACGAGGTATCTCCCTGCCCCGTCATAGAGGGAGCAAACGCCGGCCACGACCGCGACCCCCTAAGCGAGCTGTATAGATAATCGATTTTTACAAAATAGAGTCGCCAACCACCTATATCAAGATGATAACTGATTGGAAAAAGAAATAGACCGAGCCTCTTGCAAAAGTCCCGCTTTGGAGTGCGGCGGCTCGACGCCGCTTTTATTCCGAGCGGCTTGACGCGAGGCAAGCCGGTGTATTAATAGGCCTTGTCAAGCCAAGGCCCTCGAAAGCGGTCTCAAGCGACCGCACTCCAAAGCGGCTATGCCGCAAAGAAAAGGACTTTTGCAAGAAGCTCAATACTTGAAAATATAACAACGGACAGCAAAGTGCAAGATGACCTGTCCCGCGAAGCGGGACGCCCGCGGTTTTTGAAAGACCGCAGATGTTGCTTGAAGATGGGGCGCCCTCCATGGAAGCCGAGTTTATTGGGACCCAGACGGTAATGGTCTCCTGAGCATGGTAGATTACCCGGGTTTAAAGCCCCGGAAAGTCGTGGCGATCCTGGAGAATTTGGGTTTCCAACAAGTACGCCAAATAGGCCCTCATAAGCAATTTCGACGCCCGGACGGCAGATGCGTCACCGCGCCATTTCACGCCGACGAGGACATTTCTCCAATCCAAAAAAGAATCTCCAAGGAAATTGGACTTTCCATAGATAAACTTATTCAAAACGAGTGACGTATGACCCTTCATGTAAGCCCGTCCGCTCCGCTCACCCACCCACCTGTCCCGAAAGAGATGGGCAGGTCCCAAGAGAATCAGTCCAGCGCGTAGTCCTCGCGGATGGGGCTCCAGCAGTCGTAAGCCACGGCCGGGCCCTGGGTGACCTTGACCCCGTGCTCGGCACCGGAGGGGATGAGGACCACCTCGCCGGGACCGACCTCGCGGTCCTCCCCTTCCACGGTGAAGATCATGCGGCCCGAGACGATCACGCTGATCTGCTCGTGGGGATGGGAATGAAGGGGCACCACCGACTCGTGGGCCAGGTCCACGAAGGTGACCATCACGTTCTTCAAATAGGCCGACCGCATGACCACGCCGGGCGCCAGTTCCTTGGACCGCTTGTCCTTGATTATCGAGTGCAGCATTTATTCCTCCCTTTTCGCCGGGGAGTAAGTCGTCAGCCCGACTCCTTCCCGCTCTTCTTTCCTTTTATATAGCGCGTTTTGATTCTTTCCCATTCCTTCTCGACTCTCTCCGCCAGCCGGTCCGCGTGGGGCTCGAGGGCGGCCCGGGCGGCCAGGGACGGGTCTTCACCCGCGTGATAGGGTATCTCGAACACGGGCGGAGCAAGGTGGCGGCGGATGACCTCGGCGTTGGTGGCGGCTGAAAGGTCCGGTTCTGGATCGACCGAGTTCAGGGCTATGCCTATCACCTCGAGGCCCCTCCTGGCCAGGGCCTCGACGGTCAGGATGGTATGGTTGATGGCGCCCAGCCGGTTGGCCGCCACCACCATGACCGGCAGTTCCATGCCCAGGAGCAAGTCGATGAACTTGAAGCGGGAGTTAATGGGGACCATGATCCCGCCCGCCGTCTCGACCACGGGCGCCGCGTTCCTTTCCATCCACCGGTTCATGGCCTGGTAGACGCGGTCCACGGAAATCTCGATCCCCTCGAGTCGGGCCGCCTCCTCCGGGGCCAGGGGCGCCTTGAGCCGCCAGGGGACCAGGTCGGCCATCTCGATTACCCCGTCGCTCCAGCCTCCTTCCTCCACGCTAAAGCCCTTCACGCGCAATCGGGCCGCCTCGGCCAGGGCCATGCCGTCAAGGGGAACAAGAGCGTCGCCCTCGCACCCCGTCTCGACCGGCTTCAAGGCCCCGATTATAAGTCCCCTTTCCGAAAGCAGCCGGATCATGGCCCGGGCCGCGGCCGTCTTGCCCACGCCCGTGTCCGTGCCGGTTATGGCCAGTCCCCGATAGATCACGGTGAGACAGTTTAACTTGAAAAGGGCCAGCGAAAAAGTTATAGCGTCCGCTCCGTCCATCGCCTATACTCGATCTGGACCCGATTTCCGACGCGCCGTTTCGAGAAGAGGAGGGACTCATGAGACTGGCGGTGGTGGACGCCGACCTTTGCGTCGGCTGTCAAAGCTGCATGTTCGCCTGTTCCAGGAGACAGGGTTTCGCGGGCCTGGGCAAGAGCCGCGTTCTGGTTTCCTCGGCCGGAGGCATGTCCAGGGGCTTCAGGGTGATTGTCTGCCGCGCCTGCCCCGATCCGCCCTGCGCGGACGCCTGCCCCTCGGGGGCCATGAAGGTGAGGAGCAAGGGAGGGGTCAAGGTGGACCGGGACAAGTGCACGGCCTGCGGCCAGTGCGCCGAGGCCTGTCCCCTGGGGGCCATCACCTTGGAGGAGGGATCGGGCATGCCCCAGGTCTGCGTCTATTGTGGCTATTGCGCCCGCTATTGTCCCCACGGCGTCCTGGCCTGGGAAAAGGAGAATTAGGCCATGGCGCCGGACAAGTGGATCACGCGCGTCCTTTACGTGGACCTCTCGGGCAAATCGTCTCGCGTCGAGGAAAGGCTGGACCTTTTCTCCCGCGGCGTGGGGGGCGCGGGAGTTGCTTCCGAGCTGCTGCTCGAGGAGTGCCCCGAGGGTATCGATCCTCTCGACCCTCGAAACCCCGTCATCCTGGCGGTGGGACCTCTCACCGGAATGTTTCCCCTCGCCTCGAAAACGGTGGCCGCCTTCAAGTCGCCGCTTACCGGCAACCTGGGCGAGAGCCACTGCGGGGGCAGGACCGCCTCGGCCATCCGCTCGGCCGGCTACGGCGCCATCGTTATTAAGGGCGCGGCCGCAAAGCCGGTCTGGCTTTCCATCCACGGGGACAAGGTATCGTTCAAGGACGCCCGCGCCGCCTGGGGCATGCGCAGCGGGGCCACCTCCGCCCGGGTGATAAGGATGAACGAGCCGGGCGCGGGGATGAGGACCATACTAAGGATTGGGCGGGCGGGCGAGAGGCTGGTGTCCTATTCGTGCGTCACGGCCGAGACCTATCGGCACTTCGGCCGGTTGGGACTGGGCGCCGTGTTCGGCTCGAAGAAGCTCAAGGCCGTCGTCGTCTCGGGTTCCCTTTCCATGCCAATGGAGAACGGCAAGGAGTTCCGTGAGGTCTACGACGAGATTTATGAGGCGGCGGTCAAGTCCGAGGCCATGAAGAAGTACCACGACCTGGGCACGGCCGGAAACGTGCTGGCCCTGAACGAGCTGAAGGGCTTTCCCACCCGGAACCTGGCCGCCGCGAGCTTCGACATGGCCGCCGGGCTCTCGGGCGAGAGGCTGGCCGAGAACTTCCTGGGCCGCCGCCTGGCCTGCTCTCATTGCCCGGTTGGATGCGTGCACGTGGCGGCCCTCCGCGAGCCTTACCGGAACGAGCCTTATTTCTACAAGACCTCCATGATCTCCTACGACTACGAGATGATCTACTCCCTGGGATCGATGCTGGGAATTGGGGAGGGGGCCGAGTTTTTAAGGCTCCTGGATAAGGTCGAGACCCTGGGACTGGACGTCATGAGCGCGGGAGTATGCCTGGCCTGGGCCACCGAGGCCCTCGAGCGGGGCATAGTCGGGGAGAGGGAAACCGTCGTGCCCCTTAAATGGGGCGACCGCGAGGCCTACGCCAAAGCCGCCCAGATGATCGTCGAGCAGCCAAACGACTTCTACGCCCGCCTGGCCAGGGGAGTGGAAAAGTGCGCCGCGGCCTACGGCGGCTCGGAGTTCGCCCTTGCCTTCGGCGGCAACGAGATGCCCGGCTATCACACGGGCCCGGCCTCCCACTTGAACTATCTTATCGGCGCCAGGCACAGCCACCTTGACTCGGGCGGCTACGGCGTGGACCAGAAGGCCATGGGCAAGGAGTATCCGTCCCCCGAGCGCCTGGCCGAGTCGCTCATCGAGGAAGAAAGATGGAGGCAGGTGCTCTCGAGCCTGGTCATCTGCTTTTTCGCGCGGGGAATATACAAGGAAGACCTGGTCCTGAAAGCCCTGAGAATAGCGGGATACGAGTTGTCCTCATCAGACCTGGCACGGATAGGAGAGAGGATTCACAAACTGAAATACAGGTTTAAAAACAGGGAAGGATTCAGCTTAAATAATATCAAGGCGCCGGAGAGGATTTTCGAGACGCCCAGCCCTCTGGGTACGGTCGATCGCGATTACATGCAAAAGGCCATAGCCCGGGCCAGGGAAATACTCGAGACATGAAGCTCGGCTTTACCGATCTTTTTCCCGCTTCTTGGAAAATTATTTCTCATTGATCGTCAAACCATCTCGCCCCCATATTATCCGCCGAATTATATCTTTATTTATCAGGTTCTTGGTCATTAATATACAGCGGGCACGCTAATTGCTCAATTACATAAAAACGCTTTACCTCGAGGTGGGAACTCATGACAAAACGCTTACTTTGGATTTTCGTCGGCCTGGCCTCCCTGGCCGCGGCCGGCTGTCTCCAATTAACGGGCGTGATCCAGCCCTCATCGGTTACGCAAAACGAGAGCTTTCAGGTGACTTTGAGCGTCAAGACCAGTAGCGACGCCTACGCCCTGGCCTCCGCCAGGTTCGGGGCGATCAAGCTTCCCGTTGGTTTCGAGGTCACCGAGGCCGTCCTCGACGGTCACACTCTTTTCGTGGATTACGGCCTGGCCCGGGAGGTCGATCTCGAGTATCCCGCCGGCCCGGGATACTACTGGTGGGTGGCGCAAAACCACGACGACGAGACGACCTTTACCACGTATCAGGTCATCCTCGAGGTCGAGGCGGGACAGACCGTTGGAAGTTACGCCATCGATTACCGGGTGGGCTATAAAACCATTTACCGCGAGTTGACCTTCGACGATTCCGTGCTCGGAGTTTCCCTCGAGGTCGTCCCCGACCTGGACAACGACGACGACGGGATGCCCAACGAGTGGGAGGCCTCCCACGCCTGCCTGATGGCCAACACCGCCGATTCCGTCCTCGATCGGGACGGCGACGGGCTTTCGGCCCTGGAAGAGTTGGGCTTTTCCTCGGACCCCTGCGCGCCGGACACCGACCTTGACGGGCTCATCGACGGGATCGAGGCCGACGGCCTGGGCTCCGATCCCTTGAAGGCGGACACCGACGGCGACGGACTGAGCGACGCTTTCGAGGCCGGCGTAGTGGTGGGCGCCGGTCCCAACCAGGCACTGGACTCCGGCGCGAATGGAGACGACCCGCTAAGATACCTGGCCCTGTGGCTGGGTCCCAACCTCGAGCCCGAATCTCAGGCCGCGGGAGACGACCTCCAGGTCATCGCACTGGAGGCGGACTACCCGCGGCTATTTATCACCGACCCAACCGACGACGACTCGGACGGCGACGGCGTGGACGACAAGACCGAGACCGAGTCCGGCGCCGACCCTCTCGACGCGGACGTAACTCCATCGTCCCCCTCCATCGTGGGGGACGCGGCCAAGCTGAATTACGGTCCCGACCGCTCCGAGCGGCCGTCCCTGGTCTGGACCGGCTCGGAGTACGGGCTGGCCTGGGACGATAGCCGGGAGGGAGAGTACGGGATTTACTTCAACCGCCTGGCGGCGAACGGCGACACCCTTGGCCCGGACCTTCGCGTGTCCGATTCCTCGGGCGCGGCCCAGTCGCCCGAGCTTGTCTGGACCGGCTCGGAGTACGGTCTGGCCTGGGAGGACGGCCGCGGCTCGGACTTGGAAATCTACTTTGCCCGCTTGTCCGCCTCGGGCGCGAAACTGGGAGACGACCTCAGGGTATCCTCGGGCGCGTTTCCCAGCATAGCGCCGAGCCTGGCCTGGACCGGCTCGGAGTACGCGGCGGCCTGGCGGGACTTCAGGGACCTCAACTGGGAGATATACTTCGCCAGGGTCTCGGCCGACGGCGTGCCCGCGGGCGGTGAAAGGAGAATCACGAACAAGCCCGCCCACGCCCAGGACCCGTCTCTTGTCTGGACCGGCTCCGAGTTCGGCCTGTTCTGGGACGACCGGACGGCGGACGTTCCCGCCGTCTTTTTTAGGAGACTGGCGGCCGACGGCGCGGCCCTGGCCGGCGAGACCGTTATCAGCTCGGCCTCGGCCCACGCCGAGTTCCCCCGCGCCGCCTGGACCGGCTCGGAGTACGGCGTGGCGTGGGAGGACTACCGGGACGGGGCCTGGGAGCTTTACTTCCGAGGCGTCACCGGCGCCGGCCTGGCGGCGGGAGAGGAATCGAGGCTGACCTACTCGAGCGGCTTCAGCGGCGGGGTGGACCTTGTCTGGTCGGGCGACGGATACGCCCTGGCCTGGGAGGAGGAGTCCTTGTCCCGCTCGGCCGACGTCCAGTTCGCCCAGATGGCCGCGGACGGGACCCTGGTCGGCTCGATGACTCGACTGACCGAGAGCAAGGACTGGGAGGAAACGCCCACCCTGGTCTGGACCGGATCCGAGTTCGGGCTGGCCTGGAACGTCAATTCATATCGAAGCGCCAATATATACTTCGCCCGCGTCCGGGGTTCCCAGGACACGGATGGGGACGGCCTGTCCGACTCGCTCGAGACGACTTCCGCCACGGACTGGAGAAACCATGACACCGACGACGACGGCCTGTCGGACGGGGAGGAGGACGCCGACGGGGACGGCCAAGTCGGCGCGGACGAGACCGATCCCACCAACCCCGACACCGATGGGGACGGCATGAGCGATTACGATGAAATCCAGGCCGGGCGGGACCCGCTGGCGCCGGACGGCGACGAGGGCGGCGAAGGTCCCGGCGGCGGCGTTTCGGGCGGGTGCATGATCGGAAATCCCCCCATGACCGCCGGCGGCGTGGCGGTTACCCTGGCGCTTCTCATCTCTCCCCTCATCATCTCCCGGCTGCTTACGAGGAAAAGACGAAGAGAATAGAAAGGTCGAGACGATAAAAAGCCTCCCGGCCAAAGGGGCGGGAGGCCTTCGCGTTATCGTCCGCTCAGCGGGAGGTCACCCGTTTGGCCTGCCCCATCCAGGAGAGGCTCTGGACCGTGTTCCAGACGAAAACGGCCTTGGCCGAGTACTCGGGCTTCATCGGCTCGGCCTCCCTGACCGCCCGAATCCAGGCGTCGGGGTCGTCGCTCTCGACGATGCCCTGGAAGTCGTAAATCCCGAAGTGCATCACGCCGGCGTACTTGCAAACGGCCGCGTCCTTGCCCAGGTCCGCCGGGTCGGTCCAGACCGCCCCGTGCCCCTCGCCCGGGATGGTCTGTCCCAGGCTCATGGCGGCCCGGTTGCCGTACTTGTTCGCCACCACCCGGCAGATCAGATAGGAAAGGTACCTGGTGTCCTTGATGGTCCACTTCATGCCGATGCCCTTGAGAAGGTCCTGGAGGAAGGCCGTGTTCTGCGACCCGAAGTGCATGAAGGTAACGTAGTCCCAGTCGATCATGAGGGACGGTCCGCCCGAGATGTCCTGGAAAACGGGGCGCTTGATTTTTATATCCGCGGCCGCGTAGTCCATGGCCGTGCTTATGGCCACGGTGTCATGCTCGTGAAGCTTGTCCAGCACCGCCTGGAACTTCGGGATCGAGGCGTCGAAGGACTTTTTATCCAGCATGCCCAGGATGGTCCCCAGCCCGACGGACTCCTCCCCGGCCTTTTCGTCCGGCGCCCTGTCCGAGCCGGTCTGGCAGTTGGGAGGCTCGATGTCCACGATCAGCGCCTCGATGCGAACGTCGTGGGAGTCGGCCCAGGCGTACATGTTGTCCAGATGCTCGAGGTACTCGTCGGCGTACTCGTCGTTAAGATAGAGGCAGTGCTCGCGGGGAAGCAGGGGCCAGGCCACGATTTTAATGCCCGCCTTATCGTAGGCCTTGAAGACATCGGCCAGCTCGTCTCCCAGGTAGTTGGCCCTGATGTTGGGGGCCACCATGATATTGTTCCGCTTGGCTATGTCCATGGTCCTGGGATCGAGGAGTTCCTCGAAGGTCATGTACTCGGCCGTGACCAGTATCTGCGGCTCGTTGGGGTCAACGCCCAGGGAGAGGAAATCGGGCTTGAACTCGCCGGCCAGGAGGGGCCAACCGAAGAACAGGGCCAGGGAAAGGGCCATCAGACCAAAAGACGAAAGCGCGATCTTGCGAGCGTTATTCATATATCAATCCTCCTTACGACTCGGATTCATCTTCACGCGTAGCCATACATCATATTCTATGGGACCTGGCTTGACAACGCGGGCGCTAATACCTCGAGGGCGAAGCGGCGGGAAAGCTCGAGGGCCCCCTCCGGGCCGAGATGGACGGAATAATCGAAAAACGCCTCGTCCTCCGGCGCCCAGTCGGGTCCGTTCATGTCGACCAGCAGGACTCCCTCCTCGCGGCAGGCCAGGGCGTAGTAGGCGGAAGACTTGGCCTCTCCAAGCCCTTCCACCTCGCGCCGGAACGAGGCCGACTCGGGGGTAAGCGCGACGATGGGCAGGGCGCCGGAGTCCTTTATAGCCCTGAGCGTCCGCCTGAAGATCGAGTCGGTAAAGTCCGAGGTCTCGAACTCCCTCATCATCTCCCGGTACCTTTGCACTTCCCTTTTATAGGCCTTTCGCCGGCCTCCTTCCTCGCGATAGGTCTGGGCCATCCGGTTGATCGCCTGGGCCCTGGGGGTTACGGGATTAAGGTACGCGCTCGAGTCGGTGAACTCCGAGATGGAAGCGGGCCTCGATCGACGGTCAAGGTCCAGGAGTTGGAATAGCGTCTCGAGGCCGCGGGTGAGGCCCTGGGCCGCCCCTAGTTTCTGGTCCCAGTCGGGGCAATAAAGGGCGCCCCAGGCCATGGTCGCGGGCGAGGCGTACAGGCGGAGGTCGCGGGCGAACCTCGGGTTATGGGCGTTGATCGTGAAGGGGGCCGTGCCGACCACGACGACCTTTGGCCGCCTGGAAAGACCCGCCAGCCTGACCGCTATCTCGTGGACGCCGATCGACTGGGCGGCGTCGAGCCCGAGGTTGACGACCCTGGGTGAACCAAGACCGGCCAGTTCCTCCTCCATTACGGTCGAGACGAAGTCGTGGCGGGCCCTCGAGTCGCCGAGGATGACCACGTCGCCCGCGTCGTCCAGCTCGAGAACGCGGCAGAGTTTCAGGTTCTGTTTGGCGAGAGGGCCTATCCAGGGCTGGAAAAACCAATAGGGCGTCCGGGACAAGGCGAGGTTGAAGACCAGCATGACCGCGAGGGCGGAGCCGAGGATGATCGCTCCCATCTTAAGGGGAGAAGCCGATCGGGGCGCTCCTTTCTTTTCCTTGTTTGCCGACGCGTTCATCTTGAGTGGACATTATAGCGTCATGAGACCCCGGCGGCCACCCGCGCCGGCCGTCAGGCTTGCCCGGAGCCGCCGACTCGAATAGAATTTTGAAAGTCGCCGATGGAAGAGATTACTCGCAAGCCGATGGCGCCGCGCCTGGGACTGGTGTTGGTTATTTTATTGAGCCTGGCCGTCCGCGTCCTGGTGACGATGGACAACCGGTCAGGTCCGCTATTCGACTCCTACCGGCTGGACGAGACGCTTTACCTCGAATGGGCCAGGCAAGCCTCGGAGGGGGACCCGTTTCTGGATTACGTGCCCATACACGGTCCCGGCTACCCCTGGGCGCTGGGGTTATTGTACGCCGCAGGTGGAGACGAATACCTTACTCCCCGGGTCCTCAACTCCGCCCTGGGGATAGGATCGATTATCCTCGTTTACTGTCTCGCCGCCTCGCTGGCCGGTCCGTGGGCCGGAGTTTTCGCGGCCCTTCTTATCGGCCTTTACTGGCCCATGATTACCCTCGAGCAGCGGGTAATGGGAACGGCCCTGTTCGTTTTCCTGAACCTCCTTTCTCTTAAGCTGGCCACGTGGGCGGCCAGGCGGGACGCCGTCCGGAGGTGGGCCTTGTGCGGCCTGGCCATCGGAGCGGCGGCCGTTACGCGGCCCAATTCCCTCGTCTGGCTCGCCGTCCTGGCCGCCTGGCTCGCGGTCGCGGCGGCGAGGTCCAAATCGGGACGCCGGGCGGCGTCGGTCCTGGCCCTGGCCGGGGCGGCCCTTTTGCCCATGGCGCCGGTCGCGATCCACAACCATGGGGTCTCCGGCGACTGGATACCGGTGCAGGCCGACGGAGGGCTCAACTTCTATCTCGGCAACAACCCCGAGTCGAACGGAACGCCCTACGCCAGGCCCGGCGGCAAATGGGACGCCATCGAGGCACGGCCCTTCCTCGAGGCCGGCGCGGTCTCACTGGCGGAGCAGGACGGGTTCTATACGCGAGAGGTCCTCCGGTTCCTTGCCGAGCGTCCTTTGGCCTTCCTTTTCAAGCTGGCGCGAAAATGCCTGCTCATCTTGAATAACCGGGAAATGAGGGCGACCTTCGATCCCGCTTTTTTAAGGGGGCTGTCGAAAACGCTCAGCGCGCCCTTTCCGGGCTTCTGGCTCATCTTCGCCCTGGCCGCGGCGGGAATATTCTCCCTGCGGCCGTGGAGGACGCCGAGCCGGCTGGTCCTCTTGTTCGTGGGCTCACACGCGGCGGCCGTTGTCGCGACCGTCGTCTCCTGCCGCTACCGCTTGGCCGTGACGGCGGGCCTGGCCATACTGGCGGGGGCCGGGGCGGCCAGGACCTTGCGCGCGGTAAAGTCGGTCCTTAATAAGGAGGACGACACGGGGCGCTTGAAACGCGAGTTGGCCTTCACGCTTGCCCTGGCCGCGGCTGGAGCGGCCCTTTCCTTTCTGCCGGTCGCGCCGCGCCATGGCGAGGCGGAGTCTCTCACCTATCTGGGCGACGCCTGGCTGCAAAAAAAGGATATGGACCGGGCCCGGGAATACTATAGCCGCGCGCTTGCTTCCGAGCCCGATTACGCCCCGGCCATGTCTCGCCTCTCGAGGCTGGAGGAGAATCGGGGCGACCTCGAGGCGGCACTGACCTGGCTCGAGACGTCGGTCGCGGCCGATCCGGACGGAGGCTCGGGACATTACGAGCTGTCCAGGCTATACTGGCGACTGGGCCGGCGGGAACAAGCCCTTCTCGAGGCCCGGCTGGCGGCGGATAAAAAACCCTTGTGGGCCGACGGACTCATGAACCTGGCCGTGATGGAGCTAAACGTGGGAAGGCTTACCAACGCGCTCGCGGCGGCCGACCGCCTTCTGGAAATCCGGCCCGACCTCGAGGACGCGAAGAGATTGAGGATGGACGCCATGCGATCGCTGGAAGCCGAAAAGAAAAAGGAGGACGAAAAGTGAGCGGCCGGAAATACGCCGGAGCGGCCGCCGCCGTCTTCGCCCTGGCTTTCCTCGTCCACGTCCACGCCCTGGGCATGGGCTACACCTTTGACGAGCGGATACTGATCTCGGGCAATCCAGCGGTGATGGAGCTCGACCTAGGTACCATCCTGGGTTCCAAGTTCTGGCCCGGACCCACGCGGGGCGTGTACTACAGGCCCACGGTCATCCTCTCCTACGCCGCGGCCTACGCCCTGGCGGGAGACGCGCCCTGGGCCCAGCACCTTGTAAATCTCCTGGCCCACGCGGCCGCCTCCTCCCTGGCCTTCCTTCTCCTGATGAGGCTGGGCCAAAAGGCGGGGCCGGCCTTTTTAGTCACGGCCGTTTTCGCGGTCCATCCGGTCCACGCGGAGAACGTCTTCTGGGTCCCGGGCAGGACCGACGTTCTGGCGACGGCTTTTTTGCTCGCCTCCTGGCTTTCCTTTTTAAAGGCGCGGGAGGGCGAGCGGGCCGGAGAGTCGGCGCCCTGGTACGGGCTGGCGGGTTTCCTTTTTCTGCTGGCCCTGGGGGCAAAGGAAATAGCGGCGGTCCTTCCCTTGCTTATCCTGGCGAGGGACCTTCTCGGGGAGGCCCGGATGAAAAAACGGGCGAAGATCGAGCACGTCGCCTCCTTCGCGCTGTTATTTCTTTTCCTCGCCTGGAGGTGGTGGGTCCTGCTCGGGCCGGGGGACGAGCCCTCTCCCGACCCGCTCTCTTCTCTTTCATATCTTACGTCTTCGCTGACCACCGCTTATATCTTTGCCAAGGCGGCCTTGACCATCGTCTTTCCCGGTTCCTGGAAGATCGATTACGCCTATGAGGAGGCCATGCTCGGGGCCCCGGGCTGGGCGCTGGGGCTTTCGCTTTTATTCTTCCTCGCCATGGCCGCCGCCGTGCCGGCGCTGCGCGAGAAAAGGCCGGAGGCTTCTTTCGCGGCGGCCGGGTTCCTTATCGGCATGGCGCCGGTCTCGCATCTTGTTCCCTTTCCCACTCTTTTCGCCGAGCGCTTTCTATATCTTCCCAGTCTTTTCCTGGTCCTTTTCGTCGTCGAGCTGGCTTATTCATGGCTTGAGCATGGGGAAGAGAAGGAGGAGAGGACGAGGGTCCGAAAGAGGCCCCTATTGGCGGCCATGGCTATCTTGATCGCGGCGCTTTCCCTGGCCGAGGTCTCGAGGGGGCGGCATTTCAAGGACGACCTGTCCTTCTGGAGCGAGGCGGTCCGTCAGGTCCCGCGCCTGGCCCTGGCCCGCAACTGGCTTGGCATAGCCCACATGGAAAGGGCCGACTACGCCGCGGCCGAGCGGCTGTTCAAGGACGCCGTTTCCCTGGACCGGGATTTTTACGTGGCCCGGATGAACCTGGCGGGCGTGATGCTGAAGACGGGAAGGACCGGCGAGGCGGTCGAGCTGATGGAAACGCTCGTCCAGGAGCACCCGGGCAAATGCGACCTTCTCATGAACCTCTCGGTGGCTTACTCGATGAACGGGCGGATCGCGGAGGCGGTGGTGGCGGAGGAGGCCGCCCGCCGGGCCTGCGGAGGAGCCGCCGAGTAGCCGGGCCCGCGCGGCTATTTCCTTCTTCCCAGGTACTCGGCGGCGACCAGGGCCGCCAGTTCGGACGCGGCCTTTATTATTACCCGGACGCTTCCCCCGGTGTTTAGTCCGCCCCTCCGCGGAAGATGGGTAACGGCGACCTCGGCGGGAACCACCCCCGCTTTCTTGGCGGCCAGAAGTATCTCCGCGTTGATAAGGGCCCCGCCGGCGCTAAGACCGGCCCCGGCCACGATGTCCCTTTTAAAAAGCTTGAAGGCGCAGTTCATGTCCCTTACGCGGAGACCGAAAAGGGTCCTTGTCACCAGCGTGAAGAGACGGCCGTAAAGTCTTCTTTCAAACGGGTCCCGCCTGTCTTTCCTGTATCCGGCCACCAGGCGCTCCTCCCCGGCCAGGGCGATCAGTTTCTCCATCTCGTCCGGCACGAACTGCCCGTCCGAGTCCATGAAGAATATCCAGTCCAGCGTGGCCGCCTCGAAGCCGGAGCGGAGCGCGGCTCCGTAGCCCCGGTTGACCTCATGAGCGATTAACTTTACTCTCCCGTCCGCGCGCGCCGCGGCCCTTGCTATCTCGCCCGTGCGGTCGCCGCTTCCGTCGTCCACCACGATGACCTCGAACTTTTTGGCGTTCGCCTCGAGGGCCAGGATGAGATCACGCAGCGTTTTTTCCAGATTGTCGGCCTCGTTGTACGCCGGCAGCACGGCCGAGACCTCGATCCAGGCGTCTTTTTTCCCTTGGTCCATGATGGGCAAGGTTTAACACGGCCCGGCCTTTCGATCAACAGGAGCCGGGCTTGCGCGTTGGGGGCGGGGCTTTTATAATCGCGCCATGGAAGTTTCGGGCAAGAAACGCAAGGCCATAACGCGCTCGTATCCGGGCCGGTCGATAGACGAGATCGCCCGTGAGCAAGGCCTTTCGCCCCGGGTGGTCAAGAAGGTGCTGCGGGAGGCGGGCAAGCTGGAGCCGTTCCCCGCGGGAAAAATCGCGGCCGCCGTTTTCATGGCCGCCACTGTCGCCGCCCTGGCCGCGGCCGGTTATCATCTGGCCACGCGTCCTTATTATTCCCGGCTGGCCTCTCGAAAAGCGGACATGAACGCGCTGCTCGTCACCATCGACACCTGCCGGGCCGACCACCTCGGGGCCTACGGTTACAAAAAGGGAGCCACGCCCAACCTGGACCGTCTGGCCCAAGAGGGAGTCGTGTTCGAGAACGCCTTCGCCCTTCAGCCCATTACCCTGCCCTCGCACTCGACCATCATGACGGGCATGCACCCGGCGGCGCACGGCGTTTTGGACAACGGGCTTTTCAAGCTGCCGCCCGGGGCCAGGACCATCGCCGAGATCGAGCGGGACAAGGGCCGCCAAACGGGGGCCGTGGTCGCCAGCTTCGTGCTCAATTCCCGCTTCGGCCTGGACCGGGGATTCGATACCTATGACGACGACCTCGTGGAAAAAATCAACTCGTCCTCCTCGAGCTTCGACGAGATACTGGCCTCGGCCGTCAGCGACCGGGCCCTCGAGTGGATCGGCGGGCGTAAAAGCTCGCGCTGGTTCCTCTGGCTGCACTACTTCGATCCCCACGCTCCTTACAATCCTCCCGCCCGGCACGAGCGGCCGGGGATGAGTTCATACGACGGCGAGATAGCCTTCGTGGACGCGGAGCTTGGCAGGGTCTTGTCCTTTCTCGAGGAGTCCGGTCTGCGGGACAACACGCTGGTGATGGTGGTGGGAGACCACGGCGAGGGCCTGGGCGAGCACGGCGAGGAAACTCACGGCTATTTTCTTTACGACTCGACCACGCGCGTGCCCATGATTCTTTCCATGCCCGGCTCGATCCCGGCGGGTCTTCGGATTAAGGAGCGGGTGACCTTGATGGACGCGGCCCCCACCATCGCGGACGCGACGGGAACGGGCGAGGGCGAGAGCTTCCAGGGAAGGTCGCTTCTTCCCCTTGTCTTCGGCCGGGAAGACGGGCCCGAGCGCGGCTCGATAATCTCGATGACCCATTTGCCCTGGTACCAGCACGGCTGGAGTCCCTCCTACTCGATCAGGAAGGACGACGTGAAGTACATCATGAGTCCCCGTCCCGAGCTTTACGATCAGGGCAAGGACCCCGCCGAGACGAACGATCTGATTGAGGGGGAAAAGGGCCTGGCCGAGGCGATGAAGAGGGAGTTGAAAAAGGAACTTATCGAGCTGGGCGAAGAAAAGCTCGGGGACGGACGGCTGGCCCTGGACGAGGAGGCGCGGGAGAAGCTGGCGGCTTTGGGTTATATTTCCACCGCGGGAGTAAAAAGGGACGACGAGACGGAGGACGCTCCGGACGTAAAGGACATGATCAAGGTACTGTCCCTTATGAAGGACGCCTGGACCTATAAGTCCAAAGGAGACTTCGTCTCGGCGACTCGGGCCATGGAGCGCGTGGTGGCCATGGACCCCGGCAACCGCCGGGCCCTCCTCGAGATGGGACGGTGGAAGACCGACCTCAAGGATTACGGCGGCGCCGAGAAGGCCTTGCGCGACCTCATCGCGCTGGACCCGGAATACTCGGACGCCTACTACGAGCTTGGCCGGGCCCTGGCCAACGCGGGCGGGCTGGAGGAGGCCGAAAGCATAATAAAGGCCCAACTCGATCAGGACCCTCTTTTTGCCAAGTCCCAGAACCTGATGGGCTTCATCCTTTTTCAGCAAAAAAGATATGGCGAGTCGGTCCCCTATTTCGAGGAGGCGATAAGACTGTATCCGACCTTTAACGAGGCCATGGCCAACCTGGCCGCGTCCCACGCCTCGATGGGAAATTACAAAGCGGCGCTGAAGTATTATGACATGGCGCTAAAGATCAGGCCCGACAGCGAAAGATATAAATCTCTTCGGGACATGGCGGCCAAAGACGCGGCCAGATAGTTTTAATGGTCCGGCGGTAAAAATTTGCCGTTTTTACATATTGTCATCCCGGCCTTGCCATGGTATTATTCATATTGTCTTTCCGTTGCAGTTTGACGATAAAAAGACAAGGCTCTTTAGCTATTTAGTCATTTCGAGGAGCATTTTGCGGTTTTGATAACGCTTGTGATCATTAAATTTTTCCGCTTACCCGCCGAAAGGGAAATAGAATCGTGAACCTGGAAAGCGACAAACCGGAACCGAAAAAGAGCGTTGACGACAAATCGTCCGCTAAGAAAGTCTCCAAGCCCAAGGCGGACAAGCCCTCGGTGAAAAAGGAGAAGAAGCCGGTGGACCCGGCGGTGCTCGAGGCCAAGGCCATGGAGGCCCAGAACAAAATTCTATTGGACTCCGCGGTGAGAGTGGCCGACCGTATCGGCGCCCGTCTTCTTTTCGTCATCATCGAGGAACCCGGCGCCTGCAAGGTCCCGGAGAAGGTCCTAAAAAGAAAGGGCCTGGTCATGGTGGTGGGCGAGAGGTTCATCGACGAGGACTTTAAAAAGCAGTATAAAAACATCCTGGCCCTTCCGCCCCTGGAATTGAGCCGGATGGGCAAGATCAAGATGGCGGTCATGCGCGGTCTTTCGGCGCGGCTGATCGAGCAGGGCGACAAGATCGTCTGTCTTACCGGCTCGCGCGGCCTTCCCACTCTCGATTCGGTCCTGGTGCTTGACATCGGCAGGGAGCATGAGCTTCTGAGCTCGGGTGAGGTGACCAACATCAGCACCCAGGTCCGGGCGGACGTCTTCGAGGAGCTGGTGTCGATCTCGGCGGAGTTGGCCACCGAGGGCCGGGAGGGCAAGAGCATCGGCACCATCTTCGTTCTCGGCGACACGGACAAGGTCATGCAACTCAGCCGGCAGTTGATATTCAATCCTTTCCACGGCTACCCCGAGGAGGAGAGGAACATCCTCGATCCGAGACTCCGGGAGACGATCAAGGAGTTCTCCCATTTGGACGGGGCGTTTATCATCCGCGACGACGGGGTCATCGTCTCGGCCGGCCGCCATCTCAGCGCGGCCCTCGAGGAGGAGTCCCTGCCTCAGGGCCTGGGCGCTCGGCACGTGGCCTCGGCTGGAATTACGGCCGTCACCTCGGCCACGGCCATAGTCATCTCGGAAAGCACGGGCACGGTCAGGATATTTCGGAACGGCAAGATATTCATGGAGATCGAAAAAGCCGCTCCCTCCAGGAAATAGCCCGCCGGGCGGCGAGGCTCGCCCGAGGACGGAGGTCCAAAAATGCAGACTCCAATCGAGCCTTCATCCGCCGGCGTCAAGACGAGGCTGATCGCGGGCCTGGCCATCATGGCCCTTACCGGCGTCTACGTCGCGATCACCTATTCCTCGCTTCCCCAAACCATGCCCATTCATTTCAACGCCGCGGGAAACCCCGACGGGTGGGCGGGCAGGCAATACGCCGCTTTTTTCGGGCTGGGATGCCAGCTTTTCATGCTGGCGGTTTTCGGCGGGGTTTACTGGGCCATGTCCGATCCCGCGAGGATGGGCGGGAAATACTCGTCCTTTCGCGATTTCACTCCCGAGCAGATTCTGGCTTTCAGGCCCAAGCTTATGATCTTCATCGACGGATTATATTATCCTCTAATGATTATGTTCGCTTACCTCCAGTACGTCACCAATGAGGTCGGCTTAATGCATCGCGAGACCATCGGCATAGGGGTATGGTTCTTCCTGGGCTTCATCATTATCTGGTCGATTATTCTATCCGTAGTGGTAATCATCGAGTCCCAGAAGGTTAAAAACGCGAACAAGAACGAGTCGGAATAGGTACTCCCTATTCGGCCTTCATCGACTCGAGCGCCCTGCCGGCCAGGGGAAAAAGGGCGCGGGCGGCCGCGGGGTCCGAGCGAAGGGCAAAGAAGTAATCGGCGGGCCGCTCGGAGCAACCCGGCTCGAGCGTTTCAGCCCCCGCCTTTTCCACCTTATAAACCACCGAGAAGTCGTCGGCGTATACCTTTTTGAAGGCGGCGGGAGCTTCGTCTGCCCATGCTTTCTCCACGGGGTATCCGCTCGAGTCATGTTCGGAGTTGACAAGGACGTTGCGGGGCAGCTTCATCACCACCAGGTAATCGAACTCCTCTTTTTGGAGCGCCATGGCCCAATCCTGCGGACAGTGGACAAGGCGGGAGACGATGGGCTCCGGCGTCAAGAATGAACCCTTCCCAAGCTCGAGCCTCGCGGATATCTCATGGTCCAGCGGATTTATCTCGCCCGAGGTTGAAACGTAGGCGACTTCATTGTTAAGGCCCGGACCGCGCAAAGGATAAGGAACGTTGGCGCCGGCATAGGCGACCTTCAGGCCGCCGCCCATTGATGAGATATATGACCAGGCCCCGCCGTACTCCCAACTCTTTAAAGTTTTTTCGCGGGCGTCCTCGTAGGAAAGAAGCGCGATGGGCAGACAACATACAACCAGGAGGGAATAGGAAACCACGAAATATTTTGCCGCGCTCTTTTGCCGGGACCGATCATGGGCCATTATCGGCCCGGCTATCGCGTAATAAAAAATGAAAAAGACGACTGGAGCTCCGCCCATAATCCAAAGCGAAATAAAAAGGTCGCCGGCGCCCCCCCCCGGCCGGATAAAAAACCACGCCGCGATCGATCCGGTGACGATAAAATTCTTCAAGGCCCCGCGCCCGGCCAGCCGAGCGGCCGCGGCCGCCATCGGCGGTATTGCCGCCAGCCAGAACCTGTCCACCTGGAAGGGAAGAACGTTCCAGATAAGTCGGTCGACGAGGAGGGGCAGGCTCGCCGCGTAAAGGACGGCCGCTGAAAAAAGAGAGAACTTCTTGCGGGCGTCATGGACCATCATCGCCAATGCGGCGATCCAGAAAATCACCAGGAGGGGGGAGGCGTTGTTCGAGACGGCCTCGGCCCATTTGGCCAGGCCCGCCTGGTGATATACCCAGGCCTTCATTTGGTCGCGTCCGTAAAGACCGGGGAAGATATCGGCCCCGAAAAAGGAGACGCCGATAGGGAAGACGGGGTTTCCGGCAAGGGCCCAGTTCCGTATGTACCAGATACCTCCGCCCGCCGCTCCGGCCAGGGCCCCGGCCGCCCATCCCATCCAGCCCCGGCCGGGCAATGACTTCACCATGGCCATGGCCGCCAGAGGCAAAAGGAGGAGCAGAAGCCCCAGGGCCGTATACTTGCATCCGCCCATCAAGCCGGCCGCGAGCAGGGCGAAAAAGGCGTCCTTGCCCGACCCCCTCGCGATGGCACGCAAAAAGAAAAAAATGGAGGCGGCAAAAAAGGCGGCAATGGACAAATCGCTCAGGGCCGTCCTCCCCTCGAACAGGAACAACGGGCAAAGGATGGCGAGGAGGGGCGCCATGGTAGGGTTCGATTTTTCGGCGCCCATATCTTCGGCTATCCCCGCCGCGGCGGCCAGGGCCAGGAGCAGGAAGGGCCATTGCCCCGACTGGGCGAGAAAGTCCGATCCGAAAGGGGCGAGAAGCCAGACGAAAAAGGTGGAAGTAAATTGGGGGCCATAGGCGTGAGAGGGGTCTCCGAAGGGAGTGGGAATGATGGAAATCTTGCCGGCCCGATAATACTCGGCCGCGAAATGGAGCTGGTAGGTCAAAGAGTCGTGCTGATAGCGCGGGCTAAACAGTCCCTCCCAGAGGAGCGCGAGAGTAAGGAGAAAGACCGCCAGGGCCGCCGCGTAATAAAGGGAGTTTTCTTTTTGGCGCTCTTGAGCCCGCGCCGAATCTTTCGGGAATTCATTTTTATTCGGCTTTAAAAATAACGCTGCCAGGCCGAAGGCCCAGGACCAGGCAAGGAGCCAGGAAAGAGACCCCAGGGGAACGAGGCCGCCGACCCAAACGGCCGACCCGGCGAGAAAGAAATACACGACCATGGCCCCAACCGCCCCGGAGACCTTGTCGTCAACGGTTATTTTGCAAGACAGGCGCCACGAGAAAAAACACAAGGGCCCGTGAAGAGCGAGCAAAAGGGCCGTCCCCAAAAAGGCGTCTCCCGGCGATGGATTCGACATGGTGGAATTATAAAAACTATTGGAGCGCCCTACAAGAAGGCGGCGCCTGGGCGTTCAAATTATTGCCCGCCCGTTCTGGCCTCGGGGTATGAATAGTAATAGGCCATGTAGAAACCGAGGATACGCTTGACGTATTCCCTGGTTTCCTTGATGGGTATTTCCTCGACGAAGGCCGGCGCGTCCAGGCCCAGTTCGTCGGCCCTCTCGGCCCAGCGCTTCATCCTTTGGGGCCCGGCGTTGTACGACCCCAGCGCCCTGGTAATGGTTTTGAGCCTCGCGTCCGCCGTCGTGGCCTCGTTCACGCCGAACTGTTCGAGCCGGTTAGCCAGGTAATAGCACCCGTAGCGGATATTGGTTTCCGGGTCGTTAAGCTTGCTCGAGGAGTATCCCTTTTCCCCGAGTCCCTTGGCGATCTGCTTGCCCGTGTCGGGCATGATCTGCATAAGGCCGATGGCGCCGGCCGAGGACTTGATGGTGGGACGGTAGGTGCTTTCGGCCCTCATCAGCGACCATACCAGGAAGGGGTCCAGTCCGCGTTCCTTGGCGTACTTGGCCGTCAGCTCCGGATAAGCCTTGGGATAGGCGGCGCGCCAGGCGTCGGCCTCCCCGGGAGGCGGAGTATTTAAACGAGAGCCGAAATTGCGCTGAGCCACCCGCTGGGACATGTAATAGTCGCCTAGCTCGTAATGCATGCGGGAAATCTTCCAGGCCAGCCACTCGGGCATTCGTCCCTGCCTCTCGAGGGCCTTTAGCTGCCCCTCGCTCTCGTCGGAGATGCCCAGCAGGGAAAGCTCGTGAGCTATCCGGTACTCGAGGGGAGGATTGGGCTGCTCGGGCGGGATGACCGATTTGGTGGCCGGGTGAGGCCACTTGGCCCCGACCTGGGTGGAAACGTAATAGGCGTAAGGGGTCTTCCAGTATTTGCTTAGGATGTTGGCCTCGAGGGGAACGGCCTGGTCGGGCTGGCCCAGCTTCCGGTGCAAAACGGCCTTCCAATATTGGCTCCTGGCGTTGAATTCCTTGTCCTTGGAGGAGCGCGGGACCTTGCTGATGTAGGCCATGGACTTGGCGTATTCCTTTTTCAGGTACTTGATCCAGGCGATCTGGAAAAGGGACTCCGAGCGCAGGGTGCTGTGAGGATAATCGCTCGCCAGCTTCCGGTACCTGGACTCGGCCCCCTCCCAGTCGTTGTTGATCTTCTTGAGCCTGGCCCCGTAGAAAAGTCCGCGCGTGGCGTACTCGGAGCTCGGATGCCTGGTCCAGATCGCGTCGTACACGGCCACTGCCTCGTCGTGCTTGCCCGATCGCCGATAGGCGCTGGCGATAAGGTACATGATCTCGACGTCCTCGGCCGAGGTGAGGGCCTGGGCCTTGGTGAGTATTTCGATCGACTTGGTAAACTCGCGCTTGGCCTGATGGGCCTTGGCCTGGAGCTTGTAAAGGTCAGCCACCCGCTTGGGAGGCGAGCCCTTTTCCGCCTTTTCCACTATGGGAGCAAGCTCGGACAGGGCCCTGGTGGCGTAGGACTTATCTATCAGGTTTTCGATCCTCTTTATCCGGTCGCCCTCCGAGAAGGGAGTGGTCTCTCCGGGCAGAAGGTAACTATCCTTGTGCTTTTCGAGAAGTTCCTCGGCCTGGTCCGCCCAGAAGTTGGTGGGATGGTCCCGCCAGAGCTTGACCAGTTCCTTCCTCGCCTCGGCCACCGAGCCCGTCATGGTCTTGGCCCAGGCCGAGGTGTAGTCTATCTCACGGTCCCACAGGCCGTCCTTTTCCGTGGATTTGAGCGCCGCCAGCCTTTGCAGGACCTTCACCGCCTCCTCGGGCGCTTCGCCCCGCCTGCGGCAGCGCAATAGCTCCATCATGGCCCTGCCTTTCAGGTCGCCCGGCGGGTCACTGGATATAAGTTTCTCCCAAAGGGGAACGGCCTCGGAGTAGTTCTCCGCGTCCTGGTAGGTGAGGGCGCCGTAAAAGAGACCGTGATAGGAAAGCTCGGGATGGAGTTTCGAGGCCTGGTAAAAACGGGACCTGGCCGAGTCGTATTTCTTTTGTTTATACTCGCAGTATCCCGCCAGGAACTGGGCTTTGCCCCAAAGAGTTTTGTCCTGCCCGGACGCCCGCGCCCGATCGCAAAGCTCGACGGACTTATCGTATTCCCCGGCCTTGAGCCTGGCCGCGGCCAGAGACAATAGCGCCTCGGGAGAGGCGTCGGGGTCGTCCGCGAAGACGGCGGGCGAAAGCATAATAATAATTATAAGGACGAAGACGCGAAGAGCGCTCGAAAACCAAAAACGACGGAAAGGGGTTATCATGGCGACCTTACCCATGGCGCGCGGGGCCGGGTTCCCCGCTGGAAATATTTAAGGGGCCTTCTCATGGCGGAGCAGCTTAGTATTTATTTCGACTTCAAAAGAAGCGGACCCGTTCCCGCCGGGACCGCGAAAAAAAGTCGGATTCACTCGTCAGGGCCCACTAACCGCGTCGCCCCCCTCAGGCATCCACTTCAGCGCAGCTTCCACATTCCGCATTAGAGCACCGCATCCGCTCAACTTGGACCCTGACGTGTAAATCCGACCTAAATACCCATTATGTCAACCGTTTCTTTGAGTTCTTCTTTCCTATTATCGTAGTAGCCCTCGAAATATTCACGCTCGATCCCCATCTCCTCGAGGGCCGCCGCCAGCATGGCGCCGAATTCATCGCGGCCTTTGCCCGATAGTTCCCGGCGGGCCTTCATGACGGCCAGAAGATACAGAGAATCAAGCTCGACTTTGTTAAGAATCTTCTTTCCCCTTTTCCTCTAAGCTATGAATTGATATTAAGTTAATAGTTAATTAAGCAAAATTATACGTATCTTATACCGATATTTTAGTAATTTGTCAAGTAAAAAATGTAAATTTATGAAAATTAATTAAAAAAATTATTAAAATAATATGACGGCGCGCCGTCCCGGCCGCTGCCCGAGCGGCCGGGCGCGTTTTAACCGGTTATGATTTTTTACAATAAGCGGACTTTTGCCCGGAAGGAAAGTAAATGATATCCTCTTATACATGAACATGAAAAAGAAAACTCTGAACCTGGCCCCACCGGTCCTGGCGGGGATCATATTCGCGCTGGCCCTGGGGGGATGCCCCAAGCGTCCGGACGTAACCGCCGTCGTTCCCTCCCGCGTGGCCGACGCAGACTCGCTTATCGCCAAGATAAGGCGCGACGGAAGCGGTCTCCAGAGGATGGACGCCTCGGTCAAGATAAAGCTCTCGGGCACTCCCATGCCCTTTCGTGGCAACTTTTACGGGAGCCTTAGGGTGGACAAGGAAATGGAACAGTTGGCCCTTTGGTTCCAGGTCTACAACATGCCCGGCGTTCCCATCATGGAGATCATCACCAGGGGCGACAGGGTCGAGGTATTCTCGCCGCTCGAGAGAACGGTGTACGTGAATTTCTCGGAGTTCGCCGAGGCGGGAAAAGTGGAGGAGTTTCCCCTTTCGGCCTTTGGCGAGGTCTTCATTCCCCTGGACCACATCGTGAAGCAGATCGAGCTTTTATGGGGCCTCGGGATAGATGAAGCCTTCCGGTACGAGTTCGTGGCCTCGGACGACATTTACATCCTCAGCGAGTGGGACGGGACCGTGCTCCGCCGGGAAATGGAATACTCGAAAAAAGGCGCCTTGCTGACCCGGGTCAAAGTCTATCAAGGCGGGATACTAGCCGGCGGCATGGAATGCTCGGGCCACTCGGGCGGCGGCGCGGCCGGGTTCCTTCCCGGCGAGATAACTCTTTACCAGGGCGACGTGCAGGTCAAGCTCAGCCTGTCCAAGCTAAGGTCCAACCTCGAGGTCACGGGGCAGCCCATAAGGTTCAGGCCGCCCGAGAACAACAGGGTGGTCCTTTTAACTCCGCCCGTAAGATAAAGGCCTACCCGCCTATTCGACTCCAATTATGGTAACGACGCCGGCGGCGTTTATAGCGTCCATGTACCTTCCCTTGCCGCCGCTTCCGCATTGCGGGGCGAGGGCGTCAATTATTATCGTGCCCGCCGCGTCCACCCGGACGACCACGCTCGAGCGTCCGCCCTCGGCGATGGGGCCGGAGACGTCGTACCTTGCCTGGACTCCCGCGCTTCCCTCTCCTCCCAGCAGGGTGGCCGAGCCCGCGGACCCGACGCCGATGGAAAATATCACTCCTATGCCGGCGGTATAATTGGGATAATCGTTTTTAACCCCCACCGTGATTCTGGTGGTCGAGCCCACCTCGACCATGCGGAGACCGTCCCCGGAAAGCTCGAGCGTGACGGGAATGCTCGGGTTGGACAGGGTACCTTGAATGGCGATCATCTGTTTGAGCACGTTCGCGTCCAGCGGCGAGATGATCTCGTCCATGTCCAGTTCCTGGCTGTCTCCGTTGGGTGGGATCACGCCCGTGTATGAGGCTGGTTTCAGGTCTATCCTGGACTTGAGGGCGATAAGGTCGAGGGGAGAGATCATGCCGTCGGCCGAGATGGTGTCTCCCGAGTCGGCCCAGCAAAGGCACCCCGTGCCTCCCGCGAGAGACTCGGTCCAAATACCGGTCCCATTATAGTACTCGTGTGAGTTGGGCGCGCCGTCGCCGTCGAAGTCGGCGCCCATGCCGTCGTCCGGATCGAGGGGATCTAGGTTTTGCGAGTGACCCGTCATGTTGGCAGCCTCGAAGGCGTCGGGCAGCGCGTCTCCGTCCGTGTCCCAGGAGGTGGGGTCCGTGCCGAGGGAGTTGTATTCCTCCCCGTCCGAGAGGCCGTCGGCGTCCGAGTCGGGATGATAGGGGTTGGACCCTATTCCCGTCTCGGTCTCGTCCGGGACCCCGTCGGCGTCGGAGTCGGCCGACAGGGAAACGCCCCATACCTCGACGTCGTCTATGTTCCATCCGAAATAGTTGTCCGTCGCGTTGGTCGGTCCCATGGTCCATCTTAACCAGACCGTGGATTTCCGGTCGGCGTAATACGCTATGTCGAGATCAGCCTGGGTCCAGGCCGTGTCTATCAGCACGTAATGGGGGTTGGTCCAACTCCAGGACCAGGAACTCATGTCGCTCGAGACCCGGACGTTGGCCCCGTCGTAGGCCCCGTTGTCGATTCCCATCCACCTTTGGAACCGTAAAAGCACGGAAGTGTAGTTGGAAAGGTCCATGGACCCGGTGGTCAGGTTGCATACCGCGGCCATCGAGTTGGGGTAATCCCCGTCCAGGTTGTAGCCGTAGACGTTGTCGCCGGTGTAGCCGGAGGTCGGGTCACCGTTCCCTCCGGTCCCCTGCCCGGTGGGAACGCCGAACTCCCACTGGCCCTCGACGCTCCAGCCGGGGTCGGAATCGAAATAGAACCCGTAGGCCACTTGCCTGTCGGAGGGGATGGCAGCCCGCTGCGCCGTGTTCCCGTCCTCGTTCCCGAAGCGGTCCATGGCCCGGACCACGTAGAAATAGGCCTGGCCGTTGGTCAGGCTCGTATCGGTCATCTCGAGCTGGCCCGATGCCGCGTGAGGGTCCCCAAAGTCCTGTCCGCCCCGGGTCTCGGCGCGATAAACGTTATAGGTAATGGGCGCGTTGACGTCGGAGGCCGCGCTCCATGCCAGGAAGGTCTTGTTCAGTCCCGGCAGGGCGGACTCGATGCCCCCGAAGGACGGGGGCTCGAGGTCGATAATCGCCCGGTCGTGCTTGGCCGCGTTGGTGTCCCCCGCGCCCGTGTCCGCGTCCACGTACATGGCCGTGATGGTGTCGCCGTTTGCGACCTGCAAGTCCTCTCCCACTATCAGGGAGCCGAGAAACTTGCCCGATCCCGCCGGATCCTCGGTCATGGACAAGGGGATGGGCGTCGGGTCCGAGGCGCTCCAGACGTCCACCGTCAGGGAGTCCGTGCAGATGAGGTCGTAGTCCTCGACGTAAAGCCCAGCCTCGCTCGCGTCCCCGTAATAGAAGTTGTCCCACTCGACGTACCCGTTGCGGTTCATGCCCGTGCAGACGTTTAGACGCTGGGTAAAGGGCGCCGAGTCGCCTGACGTATAATTGATGGTGACCGTGGACCCCGGCGGATAGGAAACCAGGTTTTCGGGCACTCCCGTCTCGGTCACGCCGAAGGTTTCCGCGTACGGGACCGTGCCCCCGAAATAGTAGCGCGCCCAGTGGTTGGCGGCGAAGCCTATATAGTAGCGCTTGCCCTTTTTCAGGGTCACCGATATGTCTCCCGAGTTGAACCAGGAGTGGTTGGGGAAATAGCCCTGGTAGGGCGCCTGGTTGCTATGGATAAGCTCGTACTCCCCGGTCACGGAGTCGTTCTCGTAGACGAAGAACCAAAGTGACCCGTTCTCCCGCAGGCGGATATCGACGCTCGTCAGCTCGACGGTCTGACTCACGGTGTAGACGTTTCCCCTCGCGACCGTGCCGTGCAGGTAACTATCGTAGTTTCCCACCGCGTCCAGGGTGCACTCGCGCCCGGCCAGGTGAGGGAGGGTGGAAAGCTCGACCGTGTTCCCCTCCTCCTGCCCGAAGCGGTCCTCAGCCCGGACCACGTAGTAATAGCGCGTGCAGAAGACGGCCGTATAGTCCACGAAGGCCGTGTCTCCCGCCGAGGCCAGGGGCTCGAGGAAGTTCTGGCCGCCCGAGGTCTCGGCGCGATACACGTTGTAGGTGATGGGCCCGTTGTCGTCCGCGGCGGGCGCCCAGTCTAAAAGTATCACCGTGTCCGAGGGAAGGGCCTGGGCAAGGCCCGAGAAGACGGGAGGCGCTCCGTCCACCAGGGCCTCGTCCGTCTTGGGCAAAAAGGTGTCGCCGTCACCCGTGTCCGCGTCCACGTATAGGGCCGTGATGGTGTCGCCGTCATCCACTAAAAGGTCCACGCCCAGGGCCGGGAGTCCCGAAAAGAATCCGCTGTCCGGCGGGTCTTCCCCCAGGTCGAAAGCCACCGGAGTGGGATAGCTCGAGCTCCATAGCTCGATGGTGACCGTGTCGCTTCCCTCGAGGTCCGCGTCGGCCAGGGAAAGCCCGGCGTTTTGAGTCCATCCGTAGACATCGTCGCTCCAGAATACGATCCCGTCCGAGGGAAGCGCCACCGCGGCCTGGCCCTCGTAGGGGTAGGCGTCGTGGGCGGTCACGGTCACGTTGACCGGGTCGGGCCTGATAATGGGGGAGAAGGTCACGGTCACGCTGTCCGCTTGAATAATCCCCACGCCCAGCACCACTCCGTCCTGGACCGCGGCCGCCCTGGCGCCCTCGCGGTCGCCGTACACCTTGAGGGACTGGGAGCCGAAGTCCACGGTCGAGGCGTGGGACACGGTCATCGAGAAGGGCGTGGTGGTCCTCATATACATGAGAGGGTCGCCGAAGTAATGATAGATGCGGAAGGTGTAAAGGGCCTCGTCGTCCAGGCCCTCGTAGGTCCGAAGGTAGTACTTGGCGAAGTTCATGGCCTCGACGGGCCGAAAGCCTCCCGGGTAGGCGGTCTCCCCGTGGCTTAAGTCATACTCCGGCCACATGGAGGTAAAAAGGCCGTGGGTCAGGAGGTCGTTATAGCCCGAGTAGCTGACCCTGTCCGCCGCGATCACGGCCACGGCCCCCCCGCCGGACTTCTGCAAAAGGGCCTCGGCCAGGCAGTTGGCGTAGTAGTCGAACATCCCCGTCTCGCAATTGATGGAGAAGACCACCGGCGTCATGTCGCCGTTGGTAAGGGACGAAGTGTTCGAGGTGCTAAGGCGCGGCTGGTCCCAGTAGCGCGCGGCCCCGTGTCCCCTGTGGAAGGCCAGTCCCACTCCGGCGTTGAACTGTGTAATGACCTCGGCCGCCGAGGTCGAGTAAGAGGAGATAAGGCTCACGATCTCGGCGGGTATTTCGTCCGGATGGTCCGGCCGGTGGGGGTATCCCAGGTACAGGTAGGTGGCCGGGTCGCACGAAAGGCCGTCCACGTTGTGAGTGCTGGTAAAGGCGGGGTGGGTGGTCATGCCCGCCGTGTCGCCGTCCAGGAAATCCTTGACGTGGGCCGCCGTCTCGAGGAACCACCGGTCGGCGCCGCAGTTAAGGTTTTCGTCCTCCATGTAGGTCGCGATAAGCGCGTCGTCATACCAGGAGCCCATGTCGGGCCGGCGGTCGTACTTGAGGATTTTATTGACCACGATCGAGCACTGGGCCGCGGTGAGGACGGGTATTCGGCCCGCGTTGATATCCGGGAAGTAGCCCGCGTCCATGCACGAGTAAGGCAGGTCCGAAATAAAGGACCCCGTGCCCGTGTAGCTGGGCGAGACGACCTGACTCGGGGTCTGGTTGTAGTCTCCCACCAGAAGAAGATAGGAAGGCGCCGGCGTCCAGGTCTCGTAGGCGTCCCGGATATAGTCCTCCACCTCGTCGGCCGTCGTACCGATCTCGCTCATGGCCGCCACCCTGGTCACGTAGCCCTTCAGGGTCGTCCATTCAGCCAGGGGCTCGACGCAGTCAAGGTAGGAATCATGGGCGATGATAAGGTAGTCCGCCCCGTTCTCCTCGCCCGGGCCGCCGCCGTCAAGACCCGAGAAGTCCAGGCCCGGATCGTCCGAGCCGCCGCTTATCTCGCCTTCCCCGTCCACCCGGATAGAGGTGGCGCTTTTCCATCCCCGGGATAAATCCTTGACGTCCTTGTTGGCGTCTTGATAATTGGCGATCGTCCGCTCGCCCAACCGGTTGAAGCTCTCCGAGAAAAGGCGCGCCTTTTTTATTTCTCCCCCCGGGTCCACGTCGCCCTCGAGTTCGATGGTTATCTCCAGTTCCTCGGCCGCGAAAAGGCGCCCGGACGAGGGCACGTATCCGATCGGATAGACCTCGACCTCGATCACGCGCCTTCCGCGCATGAAGGAAGGAGAGGACACGGAAAAAGGCTGGGGACGAACAAGCTCGTCAAGCTCGTAGGCCCGCTCGTCGATGGTGAACTCCGGCCGCTCTCCCGGCTGGTCGATCATGGCCGGCTGGCGGGGAAGTACTTTGTAGCCGGGGCCCAGGTCGGTCCATTTCTCGGCCGTGACGCGTCCCCTGGGCGCGACGCCGTAGGGTATCTCGAGAAGGACGCTCTTGAAGGGCAGGTCCGGCCCTCCGATCTCACCGCTTTTTCCCAGGCCCGCAAGGCGGACGTCGTAATAGGACTCGCCGTTTATCTTGATTTCTTTCAAGCTGGGACTTGCCTGGCCCGTCCTTATTATGATGGCCTTGTTCCCGTCCTGGCTGACCTGGAGGCCGAAGCCCCGCGCCAAGCCGGGTAAAGCCAGCGCCGCGGCGGACAAGGCCATAATCCAGGTCAGCCGCCTGGCCAGGCTTGTAACGCGTTCTTCCATCATGGAGTCTCCGATGTTTCTGGGTCGTGAACTAAAGCGCGTATTCTAAAGAAGCGGCGCAAACGAGCGACTCCCCGCGGCCGCCCGACGCGCGAACCATGCCTTTAGATCAGTTTACCACCCGGGATTGGTTATCGCCAGGAAAATTTTGGGGCAAGGGAAGAGGGCCGGGCCATTGAAACGGCGTTGAAGAGCTCTGGTAATATTATATCTAAATCGATTGTTCCCCAGCGGAGGTTGCCCCGCCTTCGATTATGTCTTCCTGAAAACCACGTAAATTACGAATCGCCCATTTTCCTTTTTATGGTAGTAGAGGCGCTTTCCGTCGCGGCTGATACTGGGGGCCTCGACGAAGGTGTGGACGCCCTCGTCCATGACGGCTAAGACGGCGCGGGGCGCGGCGAAGGGTTGGCCGCCCGCGGAGCGGACGGCGCGCATGATTTTGAACTCCGGGCGGGAGGGCCGGGAGAGGTCGAGCCTGGTGAAGAACAGCTCGAGTCCGTCGGCGGAGATGGACGGCGCGTACTCGAGGTCCCTGGTGTTGATCGCGGCCATGAGCTCCTTTTCATTGGGCGGAGTCACGAACCGGTCTCCCTCCCGGACGGCGACCCGCAGGTCCGACTCGCGGGGCGGTCCCTTGTAGAGGGGGAAGGCGGCGCTCGAGAGATAAAGGGTTTGGCCGGCGGGGTCCACTTCCACGTCCATGGTAACCTTGCCCCACTTCCGGACGTAAAAATCTCCCCGGACCGGCGAGGCGTTTTTCACCTCTCCATTATCGAACTCGCCCGCGTATATGGTCTCGTAAGTTTTGCCGATGGGGTTATAGGAGCGGAGAGTGGTGAAGTAGAACCGATCGTTCTCATCGAGACTGGCCACGGCGTCGAGTTTCTCCGAGTTGGCGCCGCCCACCTCTCCCATGAACTTAAAGGTTACGTGGTCGATCTTCTTCGCGTAATGAAGATTGGTATTGACGCCGGGGTCGTTGGAGTCGTTGAAGAAGAGGAAGCGTTCGTCCCGGGAGATGAAGGGATCCATGGCGTCTCCCTGGTATCCCTCGATCCTGACCCGGGTGGGATTTTCAAACTCACGGTGGCGGGGATTGGCGGCCAAAGTCGAAATTTTCGCGAGCAAGAGGACCGTCAGGGCCAAGGCGCCCGTAAGGGCCGGCGTGATCTTTATCGACGCGACAATCTTGTCGGAACCGTTCATTCGCGTACCCCGCCGGCTTGTTTAAACCACTTCCCTCCAGACGACTAGGCGCGTGACCCTAATCGATATCCACGTGGCCGCCTACGCGCTCGATCATGTCGCCGATGAAGGTCTCATTATCGATCCTGACCTGGATGGCCTTGTTCGGGCACCTCTCGACGCAGCGTCCGCAGTGGCGGCACTTGTCGCTTATCCTGGCCCGCCCGTCCTCGATACTCATGGCCTCGAAGATGCAAAAGCCCTGGTCCACGCACTCTCCGCATCCGACGCAGTCGTCGGTGACCTCGACGGTCACGCCGGGCATGCCCATCAGCTTGTCCGCAATAAGGTCGGGCAGATAGGGCGTCATCCTGGTTATGCAGCAGCAGGGGCAGCAGTTGCACACGGTGAGGAGTTTCTCGCCCGGACCTATGTCCAGCCATACCGTGTCGGTCTTGCTCTTGCCGATCACGTGGACCATGCCCGCCTCCCGGCACTTGCGAACGTGCTCCTTGGCCTCCTCGGCCGTGGCCGGGCGGCAAAGGTCCGGGTGGATGCCCCTGGCCGCCTCACCCATGAACACGCATCCAAGGTCCCTGGGGTAATCCTTACACTCCATGGACTCGCGGCACATGCAAAAGTTCATGATCGCTATGTAGCCGGCCCGGTCGATAAAATGATCGACCACCTGGGAGGGTAACACCACGTTGTCCTGCCCGGCGGCCGACTCCCCGATCCGGATCACCCCGTCCTTGGGAAGGCAGAACATGTTGTCGCCGTCAAAGAACCACTTGTCGATCTTCCTGGCCACGGCCGGGTACTTCTCGATGGGGTTCCCGTGGTACAGCTTCCTTGGAAAGGTTAGCTGAAAGAACTTGACCCTGAGTTTTCTCAAATCCATCGTATTCATCCCCTTCGATTTTCCCCGGATGGCGTCGCTTCACGGCTCCATTAAACGGTGATCATAGTCCGAACGGCCGCGAGGGGCAAGGCGCCTCCCGGCCAATTAAAGTTTGGTCCATAAGGGCCGATAAGTAGTGTGTAGACAACGTGACGCCGGGATTCATAAGAACGGCGGATTGGAGGAAGAAAATGAGCATGGTAATCATGAACAACGTGGCCTCGATAAACGCCCAAAGGCGAGTCAACGACGCCCATCAGCAGGTTAACAAGACCCTTTCCAAGCTCAGCTCGGGCCTTCGGGTAGTGACCGCCGGAGACGACGCGGCGGGCCTGGCCATCAGCGAGGATATAAGGGCCGACGTGGCCAGCTCGGAGCAGTCCACCCGCAACGCCAAGGACGGAATAAGCATGCTCCAGATAGCGGAGGGCGCGCTCAACGAGGTGAACTCGAGACTCATCCGGCTGCGCGAGCTGACCATGCAGTCCAATAACGATACCCTCGGGGACGAACAGCGCGACATGATCCAGAGCGAGGTGGACGCCCTGGTGAGCGAGATCGAGCGGATCGGCCAATCGACCGATTTCAACGGGGTCCAGCTCATGGGGCACGCCGCGGGCACGATGGTGGACGTCGAGTTCCAGATCGGAAACGGGACCGAGGCCGCCGACAAGTTCCAGGTGACCATGAAGACGATCATGGACCTTATGGATATGGGGGTCTCCGCGCTGAACGTAGGCGGCTCGAGCGTTCAGGCGGACAGGGAAAACGCGCTCACCACCATTGACCGGGCCATCGACTGGACCGTCGATTTCAGGGGAGATTTGGGAGCGGCCATGAACTCCCTCGAGACGGCCATCAGCAACATCGGGATTTCCATCGAGAACAACATGGCCGCCGAGTCCCGCATACGGGACGCCGACGTGGCCCGCGAGTCATCGCGCATGATCAAGTACCAGATCATCGAGCAGGCGGGAACAGCCACCCTCAGCCAGGCCAACGCCAACCCGCAAATGGCCCTCTCCCTCCTGCAGAGCGCGAGCAATCGGAACAGATAATTACCGGTCGCAAGATCGTTCGCATAAAAGGGACCTCGCAAGGGGTTCCTTGTCGTTTGTGCGCCCGGCAGGGCGCACCCACTTGAAGGTGAAAGTCCTTTGCAGGCCCGACAGGGGGAACTGCTAACCGGACGGCAAGGGCGTCCGTCGCGAGGCGGAGTCTGAAGGGAGCCGAAGGCAAAACACTGGCCCGACGGACAGAAATCGCATACGAGGCGGGCATGTCGGATGAGGAGGCAAATATCTCTAAAGTCCGATACCTGTACGGAAGGCATGCTCGTATAGCCCGCAAGGTAGGCGACAAGCGGGTGCTCAGGCTTATCCGTCGTTATCTCCAGGCGGGGATGATGGACACCGGCCTCGTGCATCCGCGCACCGAGGGCACACCGCAGGGCGGCCCCCTGTCTCCGCTCCTTTCCAACGTCCTTCTGGACGACCTGGACAAGGAGTTGGAGCGGCGCGGTCACCGCTTCTGCCGTTACGCGGACGACTGCAACATTTATATTCGGACCGAGCGCGGCGGCGAGCGTGTGACGTCCTCGATCACGGCCTTCCTCGGCAAGCGTCTCATACTGAAGGTCAACGCGGATAAAAGCGCGGTTGGCCGGCCTTGGAACCGCAAGTTCCTCGGCTACAGCTTGACGAGCGAGAAAGAGCCGCGCCTGAAAGTTGCGCCTGAATCGGTGGAGCGTTTCAGAGGCAAGCTCAAGGTCTTGTTCAGGCAAGGTCGCGGGCGCAACCTTGGCCGCTTCATTCAAGAGTATCTCGCCCCGGTTCTCCGCGGCTGGATCAATTATTACCGGTTGGCAAGAGTGAAAATCGTCTTCGATGAACTGGACCAGTGGATCAGACATCGCCTCAGATGCATCCTCTGGCGTCAGTGGAAGCGGAACTGCACCCGCGCTAAGAACCTGATGCAACTTGGGTTAAGTGAGGAACGCGCTTGGCGCTCGGCCACCAACGGACGCGGTCCCTGGTGGAACTCCGGAGCGTCACACATGAACCAAGCCTTGCCCAAGAGGTACTTTGACTCGCTTGGTCTCGTGTCGTTGCTTGGTCAATTCAAGCGATTTTGATGTATCATATGAACCGCCGTATACGGAACCGTACGTACGGTGGCGTGAGAGGACGGGGGAGGCGACTCCCCCTCCTACTCGATTCTTTCTCGTAAGCCGGCGCGCGAGGATGGTGGGGACGCGGAGTCTCCGGCCTGGACGCCCGTGGGTTGGTCGTCATCGGGCGCGTCTTCCTCTTTCTCCGGGGGCTGGGCCTTGATGAGGTTGGTCAGGTAATCGACCACCGACTGGTCGCCCCAGTCGGCGGCGCCCATGATTTTATTGTCCACCGTGCCGTCGGGGGCGATGATAAAGGTGGTGGGAGTGGCGTAGACGCCGAAACGCATGGCGGCGGCCCCGTCGGGGTCCAGCAGGATATCGACGTTAATGTTGTGCCTCGCCGCGGCCTTCTCGACCGAGTCGCGCGGGTCGGGCGTAATGGCCAGAATCTGGAAGGGCTGGCCGGCCATCTTCCGGTTCAATTCCTCGAACGCGGGCATCTCCAGGATGCAGGGGAAGCATGAGGTGCTCCAGAAATTGATTACCACCGCCTTGCCCCGAAGGTCGGACATGCTGATTTTGCCGCCGTCAAGGGTCTGCAAGGTGAAATTAGGCGCCGGGGCCTTCGAGCCTGGCCCCGCGGCAGGACCGTCCGGGGCGTACATGTCCCCTCCCGCATCTGGAAGAGGAGGCGGAGGGGGCTCGGGATTGCCGGACACGGCAAGATATACCAGTGCTCCAAGGCATAAAACAATTACGCCCATTAAAAAGGCTTGTTTATTCATTCAACTCCTCTGGTCGGAAAATCACTTATCATATTGTAGGATGGAAAAAACGGAATTTGGTTCCAATTTTTCTCTGCCCTTCAGGAAATCGAGCTCGATCAAAAAGGCCAGTTCCATTACCTCGGCCCCGCATTGCTTGACCAGGTCGATGGCCGCCTTGGCGGTCCCGCCCGTGGCCAGGAGGTCGTCCACTATCACGACAAGGTCGCCGGGATCGACCGCGTCGCGGTGCATCTGCACCTCGTCCGTGCCGTACTCTAGCTCGTAGGTGGAACTTACCGTCTTGTAGGGAAGCTTTCCTTTCTTGCGGATGGGCACGAGCCCTACTCCCAGCCGGTATGCAAGGGCCGCGCCGAAGATGAAGCCCCTCGCGTCGATCGCCACTATGCGAGACGGGTTCCGTCCCTCGTAGCGCTCCGCCAGGATATCGATGACCTTGGTGAAGGCCTCGGGATCGCCCAGAAGAGTGGTGATATCGTAGAAAAGAATTCCCTCTTTAGGGAAATTGGGGATCGAGCGAACGGTCTTTTTCAGGTCTTCCATGATTACCTCCATTGGCAGATTGATTACTGATTTCCGAGAGCCAATATCATACCCCATTTAACAAGCGTTACAAAACCCCGGCGGCCATTATTTTTATAAATGAGCCTCTTGCAAAATTCCCGCTTTGGAGTGCGGCGGCTCGACGCCGCTTTTCTTCCGAGCGGCTTGACGCGAGGCAAGCCAGCGTATTAATAGGCCTTGTCAAGCCAAGGCCATCGAAAGCGGTCTCAAGCGACCGCACTCCAAAGCGGCTATGCCGCAAAGAAAAGGACTTTTGCAAGAGACTCACAAATATTACAAACGGCCCGGACTTGCAATAAGTTCGGGCCGCATCGCTGAAAGATCGAGTTACGGCAGATAAAGCTCGGGGTCCACCGGCTGTTCCCCGTACCTGACCTCGAAATGGAGGTGGGGCGTCGAGGCCTTGCCCGTCTGGCCCACCTTGGCTATCTTCCGTCCTCGTTTTACCAGTTCGTCCTGCTTGACCAGGTTGGCCTTGTTATGGGCGTAAACCGTGGCCAGGTTGCCCGCGTGCTTGATGATGACCACGTTGCCGTAACCCCGAAGTTCTCCCACGTAGACCACCTTGCCGTCGTCGGCCGCCAGGATGGGCGTTCCCTCTTCGGCCAGAATATCCACGCCCTCGTGCATCTTCCCGTTCCGGGGTCCGAAGCGTGAAGACATCTGGCCGCCAGGAATGGGATAAAGCAGGGTCCCCTTCGTCTTGGAAGGATCGATGTTCGGTACGACCGTGGGGGTTGGAGAATAATCGCTTTTGCTCTGACTGGCCGTGGTGGCCTGCACCGCCATGACCTCGGCCGCTCCGGGTATCCAGATTCTTTGCCCGACCTCGATGGCGGTCGGATCGTCCAGGTCGTTGGCCCGGACCACCTTGGCCAGGTCCGCCCCGTAGGTCTGGCAGATGCGCCATAGGGTCTCGCCCTTCTTGACGGTGTGGTAAACGCCATCGCCCGACTTCTCCCGAACGGGCCGATAGGTCACCGCGTCCTCATCCTTGTCCCGCCGGGGGGAGCGCCTGGTCCTTGTCTCCGAGTCGCCTCCCCGGTCGGGGCGCTCTCGGTTCAGATAGTCCCTGGCCTTTTCCCCGCGCAGTTTCGAGCGACACAGAAGACCGCAATCGTTTCCCGGGTCCTGGGTCGAGATATCGGATTCAGTGACTCTGGACGAGTCGGTCGCGGCTAAAGTCTGATTCCTTGGCGCCCGCTTGACGCACGCCATAGGCATGAGGGCAAGGCAGATGACAAAGATAAAAGATTTCCGCTTATAACAACTTTCGAGCATGTCGCGTCTCCCATAAAGAACAAGCTTTCATCTTCAAAATATTATTTTACACCCTGAAAGACGAAATGTCCACGATAAAATCACGCCTTAGGTGTTTTTTCTCGAAATCAGTGAAAGGGCGGTCCTCACGGCCTCGGCCGGATTGGCCGCCGATATCACGTCGTCGCTTATCTGCCAGCTTCCAAGGGACACCACGGGCTTGCCTATTTTCAGGGCCAGGGCCACCTCGGAAAGGGTGCCGTATGCCCCGCCCACGGCTATGACCGCGTCGGCCGTTTTCACGATGACGGCGTTCCTGGCCTGGGACATGTCGGTGGCCACGGCGGCCACGATCCAGGGGTTGGCCGCGTTATGGTCGGGTCCGGGCAGGACGCCGATGGTCAGGCCGCCCGCCTCCTTTGCCCCCTTGGCCGCGGCTTCCATAACTCCTCCCAGCCCCCCGCAGATGAGGGCCGCCCCCGACTCGGCGATGGCCCGGCCCACGGCCTCGGCTTTCTTGGAAAGCGCCTCGTCGCAGGACCCGGCCCCGCACACGGCAACGGTCGTTCGTTTTAAGGAAGTCATGACTCCCCCTTTTCTCGTCTTTCTATTCCAGTTTCTTTTTCGTCTTTTGCTCGCCTATCTTGATAAGGGTTCCACCCACCATGCGGTAATGGTACTCGAAAACGTCCGCCGTAACCTCGCCCCCCTTGGCGCTGGGGTTGTGAGTTTCCTCGATCTTGACGATGATTTCCTTGATCCCGTCTCCCGTCCGGTCCTCGGTATCGATGGAAAGGGACGCGTTATCATAAGCGCCGGTTTTGTCCAGCCGGTACTGTTTGAAACCGAGTATATTGAGGAACTTCAACTTTCCGCCTTCGATAGCGTGGAAGAAGATGGTCCCGTCGGTCCCGATCTCCGGTTCGGGCACGTCGCCGTAAATGGAGGACGCTACTACGGTTGTTTTATCGTCAAGGATTAAACCCCATACCTCCGCTTTCCCAAGTGACGGAGAAGCAAGAGGCTTTTCGGAAAGCGAGGCCGACGAGGTCGAGCCGTCAAGGGCGATTGAAATTCTATAGTCGAAGGCGTCTTTAACTTCTTCAGACTTGGCGGACATAAGGCGGACTTCCATTTTTCCTCCGCCTCCGGCCAGTTCGACTTCCTTTTTCACGTCAACCTGGTCGCCGGGCAGTACCAGCTTGACCACCAGAAAACCCAGAACGCCGAGGACGGCCATTAAAATCATGAACCATTCGATATATTTGTCCATGAACTCCCGGGTTGACATGTTAAGGTATTTTTTAGTGTACTTGTCCCCGTACTTGATCACAACGGCCTCGGCCATGAAGCGAAGGCCCCGGCTGAATATCGAGCCCGCCACGAACACTGGGAAGTTCACCGCCGCCACTCCCGCCGATATGGTGAAGACCTTGTAAGGAAGGGGCGTCATGCCGGCGACCATAATGATGGCGAAGTTGTATTCCTCGAACCATTGCCGGAAAATCACGTACTTGTCCATGAACCCGTAGAACTCGATGATGGGTATTCCTATCGAGTCGAACAGGGCCCAGCCGATGAGGTACCCGAGCATTCCTCCCAGCACGGAGGTAACGAAGGTGATGAACCCGAACCTGATGGCCCTGTCCGGCCGGGACGCGCACATGGGTATGAGGAGCACGTCCGGGGGGATGGGAAAAAAGGACGACTCGGCGAAGGACAGGACGCCGAGCATGGGCGCGGCGTAGGGCGTGTCGGCCCAATGCATGACCCACTCGTAGAGCCGCCTGAACCACCGAACGAGAAAGAAGCCTTTTTTGTCTTGTGACGTTTCCGCGTTTTCAGTCTTGCCAGCCATGCGCGCCTTTCAATTCCACGAAGCGGTAGGGCCCGATGTTTTTGGTCTCGAGCTTTCCGCCTTTTTTGACTCCCACGATCATGTTTTGAGAGTTCTGGTCCCCGACGGGGATGACGATCCTGGCCCCTTCCTTGAGCTGGTCCACCAGGGGGCCGGGTATTGATGGTCCTCCCGCCGTTACTATGACGCCGTCAAAGGGAGAGTGTTCCCGCCACCCGAGGGTGCCGTCTCCCACCTTGATGGCCACGTTATGATACTTAAGCTCGTCAAGTATCCTCCTGGCCCCGGAGGCCAGGTCCCTTATCCGCTCGACCGAGTAGACCCACTCGCAAAGCTCGGCCAGGATCGCCGCCTGATAGCCCGAACCCGTGCCCACCTCGAGCACTATCTCGTGGCCCTCCAGGCCCAGGGCCTCGGTCATCCGGGCCACCGTGTAGGGCTGGCTGATGGTCTGGCCCTCCCCTATCGGCAGCGGCGTGTCGTCGTAAGCCTGGTGCCGAGCGTGCTCGGGCATGAACAGATGACGCGGGACCTTGCGGAAGGCCTCGAGCACGCGGGGGTCCTTGACTCCCCTCCGCTCGATCTGGGAGCGGACCATCTTTTCCCTCCGGCCCGACCGGCCGCCTACTTCCATGGAGCGCCCTGGCCGTTGAAGTTAATCCTGTCCCGAAGCCAGTCCATGGCGCAGTCGTGGGTCTGGTCCAGGGTCATGGGGGTTACCGAGATGAACCCGCGCCCCACGGCCACGATATCGGACTCGGGTATGTTCTCGCCTCCCACCGCCGCTCCGGTAAAGACGTAGTAAACCTTGCCGTCCTCACCCACCGTCTCCGCGATGGAACCCTCGTAGTTGCGCTTGCCCATCGTGGTTACCTTGACCCCCTTTATACCGTCGGCGGGAAGATCGGGCAGGTTGACGTTGAGGAAAGAGCGGGGCGGCATGACGTGCCTTGAAAGGGCCTTGGCCAGATTGACGGCGAACCGGGCCGCCGGGCCGAAGTCGGGGGCGTCGCTGAAGGTCTCGAGAGATATGGCGAAGGCGGGAATATCTAAAAGCGCCGCCTCCCTGGCCGCTCCCGCCGTGCCCGAGTAATGCACGTCGCAGGCCAGGTTGGCCCCCTTGTTAATGCCCGAGACAATGAGGTCGGGAAGGCCGTCCTTGACCAGGTGCTTGATCGCCAAGTGGACCGTGTCCACCGGCGTTCCCGAGACAGCCCACCTCTTGTCGCCCCGAGGCTCGACGGTAAGGGCGCTTTTAAAGGAGATGGAATGACTCGAGCCGCTGCGCTCCGAGTCGGGGGCCGCCACCATTACCTCGGCGTCCGTCTCGGAAAAAGCGGCCTCCAAAGCCGCTATGCCGGGGGCGTCGATGCCGTCGTCGTTGGTAAGAAGTATTCTCAATTCTCTCTCTCTTCATCCATCGCAAAATATCTATATTATCGCCCCTGTCTCCGGCCAGTCAAGGAAGGCCGCCGCGGGCCGCGGCCTTTAAAACGGGGCCCGGCCGGTTTTTTAAATACCGCCGCCCTGGGGGACGGATTAATACGCCGCCCGGCGGGCCAACTCTTACGCTCTGAAAGAGAAAAAAATGAAATCTGGGGACAGCATACTTAATTGTTGACATACATCTTCCTCTGTTGCAAAATTTTACCATGGTCAGGATGGCGAGAGCCGTTGTTCCTCACGCGCCCCACCAGGTTACCCAGCGGGGCAACAGGAGACAGCAAACGTTTTTCACGGGCGAAGACTACGAGGCGTACGTCTCCCTCATTTCCGAGTGGGCCCGAAAGCGCGGCGTCGAGGTTTGGGCCTATTGCCTGATGCCCAACCACGTCCACCTCATAGCCGTGCCCGAAACCGAGGACGGCCTGCGACTGGCCATCGGGGAGGCCCATCGGCGCTACACCCGCATGATTAACTTTCGCGAGGGATGGCGCGGACACCTCTGGCAGGGCCGTTTTGCCTCCTATGTCATGGATGAAATACACCTTATGGCCTGCGCCCGCTACGTCGAGATGAACCCCGTCCGAGCCGGTCTCGTCGATTCTCCCCAGGCCTGGCGCTTCTCGAGCGCCTCGGCCCATCTCATGGGCAAGGACGACGAATTAGTCAAAGTATCCGGCTTGTTAGACAAGGTACCACATAAATGGGAGGACTTTTTGAATCTGCCCGTAATTGGCTCCGAGGTATCGCGAATAAAAACGCACGAGCGCACCGGGCGCCCCCTCGGGGAAAAGGACTTCGTCGCGGGACTCGAGACCGCCCTCGGCCGCCGCCTCTCCCCCCAAAAGCCGGGCCCAAAACCCGAAAAGAAGTGAGTTAAGTATGGTGTCCCCAGATCTCCCCAGATCTCAAATATGGGGGCGGTAGAAACTCGTGGGAAAATATTCTAACAGACACCATTTTCCCGAAAAATTAATTATCGTAATAGGAGGAAAATAATGTTTATCAAAAATATATTAATATATTTTATTCTATTGGTCATTTCATTTATATTTCCATATTATGCGCACGCCGCCACTTATTACGTTCTCCTTGGAAGAGATAGTCCTTATCCGCATAATGTCCACGCTGACGGAAGCGCGACAGCCATATATAAAATAGACTCAAATTTCGACGTAGATCTCATTAGTATTAATGATTACTCTAATTATTATATAGACTTGATAGATTTTGACAAACAGGATTATATTATTAATAATATTGGTAATAAATTTGTAAATTGCCGTTCATATATAATAAATGATGCCGATAAAAATTACATTGAAAACTTCATTAAATCAGCTGATAATATTTTTAAAAATAATTCCGGCCTAAAATATGCAAATAACGACGATGATTTCTGGTGGGATATAAAAACCATAATTAAAGTTGACAATAATAAAGTGATGGCTTTTGAGTATTGGAAAGCACGTTATTCCATCGAGGCAAACATTAAACTGAATAAGGAAGATGTTCAAATGCTGGAATCTATAAATGAAGCGATTTTCCAGCTACGTGAGAATATTTACTTTTCCGATACATCCAAGAGCAAATTGGGAGATCCCGAAGATCAAGTGATAACTGAATTAACGACGTTGTTTAGAAATGTCATCGATATGTATGAAGATGAATATATTATTGATAGGCAATTTACGGACGTCGCGTGCTTTTATGCAATGTTGATGCTAACTCAGCAAAAAATATTGCCTGATGTATTCCTTAATCCATCATTGAGAAACTGCCTAGGGAATATTGTAAGTTATTCATTTTCAAGAGACAGAGAATATATTCTATATTTTTATTTTGATGATAAACCCGGCATGTATTTACAGGCCGTAGGAAAAGCCGGCTATGGATTTATAAATTCATGCGGGCATGATATGAATGATGCATGTAGAGATCATCTACGGTCCATTAAACTTATGTACCTTTATGGAACCCATGATAAAATTATTGAATTAGATAGACTTATATCTCCTGATATCTATTATAATGATACTGGGGAACTTGCCGCTGAGCTCAACTCATTTAAAAAGAAGATCAATAAAGAGAAATATGGAATAACGTTTGATGAATAGTAGGACTTCTAATTATTTTCTTAAAAGCCCTTTTATTAACGGCAACCACATACACCTTATCAACTCCAGCATTGAGACACTTCTCGATGTTCTGATGGATTTGTTTCTTCGAGTTCTTGCCTGTCTCGATTTCAAAGGCGATCTTCTTACCGTTAAGATAGGCAACCAGGTCAATGGATTTGTCCTTTGTTTTCATTCTAAACAGCCACCTCCTCTTTTACTTTGGCTCCCTGCTTAATCAAGTCCTTCTTGATCTTATCCTTCCAGTATTCGTGCTCGGCTCCTGCGTTTATCTTACGTTCAGGAACATTCCATCCTTTTTCTCGAAGATAACTCCTTCCTTTTTCAGTTAAAGAGAGAATCTTCTTTCTAACGATCCCTTCTGAAATTTGATCTTCTGAAATTGTATTTCCATTTTGAACGTAGTCGTCAGACCAGTAGGGGCATATATCGGCGAAGACTTTATCTTGGACAATGATAATAATTACTCTTGTTTTCATCATATCATTCTCCTTCCCGCGCCTTCGGCGCCCAGATTGCGAAGCTATCCGGCCCATCCCCCACCCCAGTCAGGCGCTCGCCATGCGAGCGAATTTTATTTATCCGGTCCGCCGGTTTTGGTCCATTCCTGGGTCAAGTCCCTGAAGTTTTTCATGGAGAGGGGGAGGTATTTCACGCTGACCTCATCGGACACGGTCTGGGCGAACTTTTCGACCGCGCCGGATAAAAAGCTCATGGAGCTCGGGATGAAGGCCGCCACGTTGACCCGGCTCTTGAGCGTGTAATCCACCACCAGGTAAGGGTAGTCCTCCTGGATGTTCCAGTTCGCGTCCGTCTGCTTCACCGGGCACTCCTCGGCCATGTTGGCCACCACCTCGTTGTAGATCTTCAGGATATCCTCGTCCGAGACCTCGTAATTGCCCTTGGAGTCCTTGGTCTGGAAATAAGGATGCAGCCGGCAGGCGTCGATGAACTTCTCGTCCGACTTGTCCCGGCCCTCCTTGACGGGCTTGAGGCGGGCCAGGGCGTCCTGCATCTCCTTTTCAGTGGGCATGCGGCAGGTAAAGGTCCGCTTGGCGTCGTCCTTCCAGAACACCAGGGGAACGTTAACCGCCTGGGTGATGCCGAAAAAGGAGCCCTCCGTCTGCAGCACCGTGTACATCTTCTCGTCGCCCTCGTTATATAGTCCGATCGAGTAGTTGTAGGTGTGGAAGAGGTTCTCGATGCCGTTGGCGTCGGTCAGCCAATCCCAGTACTTGGCCTGGGGCGAGAGGAAAAGGACCTTGAGCTGCACCCCGTCGGTCTGGTATTCCTTGTAGATAACGTAACTGCCCTGGTTGACCTCGTCGATCATCTTGTCCAGCATGGCCTCGTCGGAAATACCGAAGAACGATTTCGAGTACTCCTTGAGCCTCGCCCGGTCGGCGTCGGTCACCTTGAAGTCGTATTTTCCCTTCTCCTTGTCGAAGATGACGGAAAGGTAGTCGCCCTTATCGTCCAGTTTCTTCTCCGACTTGTTCTTGATCTCGTCCCGGAACTTACGCCTCTGCTCGATGAACTCGGACGCGCTGACCGTGGCCGCTATAAAGGCGGCGAAGAAGAACGCTACGGCCAACCGCGTGAGCGCGCTTTTTATTTTTTGGTTATTACCCTTGTCCATATTTTTAAACTTCATTTTACACCTCCACTTTTTTTCCCAAGCCTCCGGGACGGGCCTTCCCTCTCGGGGCCGGAGTTTTCAAAATACAACACTTTATCGCCAATTGAAACACAAGCGTATCGTAAATTTTTCCTTTTACCGGCCTCCGCGGCCGTCCGTCTCCTGGAGGGGAGGAAGGCTTACCTCCACCCTCGTTCCCTCCCCCGGTTTGCTCGAGACCTTCAGCTCTCCCCCGTGGGACTTGACTATGCCGTAGGCGATGGACATGCCCAGGCCCGTGCCCTTACCCACCTCCTTGGTGGTGAAGAAGGGCTCGAAGGCCCGGGCCATCTCCTCCTCGCTCATGCCCCGGCCCGTGTCCGAGATGGACACGACCACCCCGCCGTCCTGCACCCCAGTGGCCACGGCCAACTCGCCCGAGTCGCCCATCGCCTGGATCGCGTTGACGAACAGGTTCATGAAAACCTGGGCCAGCTCGCCCGAGTTGGCCATGACCCGAGGCGTTTCCGAGTACTCCCTTTTCAACTCGATGCCCTTTTTCAGCTCGTGACCCAAAAGCATGAGGGCCGTCTCGATGGGCTCGCGCACCTCGATGGGCTTTCCCGGTCCCTTGTCCTTCCTCGAGAAAGCCGACAGGCCCATGACGATGTCCTTGGTCCTTTTCGCGCCTTCCCGGGTGCTCGCGACCAGCTTGTCCATGTTGGAGAGGGCCCTGGCAAAGGACTCCTCATCCCCCTCCCGGTGGGCCTTTTGCAGGACCGCCAGGTATTTCTCGAAGTGGTCCGTGTTGGCGTAGATGTAGCCCACGGGGTTGTTGATCTCGTGGGCCACGCCCGCCACCAACTGTCCGAGTCCGGCCATCTTCTCGGACTGGATCAGCTTGGCCCGGGCCTCGTCCTTCTCGATGAGGGCTTCCTTCAACTCGCGGGTCCTCTCCTCGACCTTCCGCTCGAGCCCGCGGGAGAACTCCTGGATGGACTCCTCCTTTTCCCTGAGCGCCCGAGCCATCGAGTTGAAGCCCTCCGTGACCAGCCCGAACTCGTCGTTGGCCCGGACCGGAATCTGGACGGAGAGGTTTCCGCTCCTGACCTTTTCCATGCCGCCTTTCACGCGGCCGAGGGGACCGGACACGCTCCTGGCCACGTACATGGCCAGGAGGCCGGCCAACCCCACGCCGGTGGCGACCAGGAAGAGGTTGAACAAAAGCAGGTTCCCCAGCACCTCCTCGGGCGGCTTGAAGGCCAGCTCCGCCGCCCGCTGATAACTTAGCACCCCGATGAGGATTAAAGGGACCGTTCCCACCAGTCCGAAGATGACGATCAGCCGGTACTTGACCGGCACTATCATCGAGTCGTCCACCGCGGTGATCTTGCCGGTGGGAAAAAAGCCCGGAAGCTCGCGCTCCCAAACCTGCTCGACGGCGAAAAAGATCGCGGCCGATATCATGCCGCCTAATAGCGCCGCCAGTCCCACGCCCTTGGCCGACTGGACGATGAAGGTCCAGTACATCTTCATGCTCGAGCCTTTATTAAGTATTTGTTCGGCCAGGATATCTCCCGACCCGGGGGAGGACATGTAGGAGGTGGCGTTTATCGTGGCCTGGGCGTGAAGCGCGTTCCACACGCCATAGGCGATGGCCACGCCCAATATGGCCCAGCCGAAAAGGGAGCCGCCCGCGCATACCATGGGAAACCTGAGCGCCTTCCTCCTCAGGTGGATTATCCTGCCGCCGCCCACGCTTTCCTCGAGGGGAGACATGCCCGGCCTCTTGACCACCCGGAGGTATTCCATGATGGACCTCGAGTACAGGTGGGCGATCAGGACGCCGGCCGCCGCGGGAATAAAGGAGATGGCCAGGGTCTCCCAGCTCTTGACGAAACGCATCCTGGAAAGGGAAGACACGTCTATGACGGTGAGGAAAAGATACATCAGAAGCCCGCCCGCCAGGTTGACGGCGAACACGAGCAAATGCACGCGCCAGGCGATGAGCCGCCCGGTAAGGGATACCTCGCGGCCGCCGGGGGAACGGGGGACGGGGGCCGCCATTATTTCACTCCTCGCGCCCTCTCGGCCTCCTTGATCCTGGCCTCCTCGGCCTTGGCAAAGGAATTCTTCGAATCCAGGGCGAGGGCGCGGTCGATATATTTTCTTGCTTCCTTGACGTCCCCTTCATTCCTGTAGCTGGCGGCCATCCAGATGAGGGGCGTCGGGTCCTCGGGCATAAGCTGGGAGGCCCTTTTCAAATGGCCCCTTGCCCGGTCCGTGTCCCCTCCCAGGAAGCGGGGTATGAACATGTAGTAGACGCCCAGACCCAGCTCGGCGTCACCGCTGGTCGAGTCTATCTCGAGCGCCCGCCTGTACTCAGCGGCCACCGGCGAGTCGCGCAGCACGGCCTTGCTGAGCTCGGGGAGGGGAAAACGCGAAAGACGCACCTGGTAAACCCGCCCCAGCAGTACGTGCTCCTCCGCGCTTTGCGGCCCGCGGGTTATGGCGGACCTGGCGTAGGCCTCCGCCTGGTCCAGGGCCCGGGTGGCCTTGGCCTCGTCACGACCCGCCCAGTAGCTGTACTGGGCCAGGTAGAGCCGGGCCAGCTCGTAATCGCACTCGAGGCGAGGAGCGTTGATCGAGCAGTAGTTGACTAAAAGCTCCTCCGCCTGCTCGAGTTTCCTTACGTCGAGGTTTTTCTCGCCCTCGTCGATGAGGGCCACGGCCTTCTCGAAGTTGCTGGTCCCGGCCCGGGCGTGGACGGGCATCAAACCCGCCGCCGCGGCCAGAATTAGCATGTAGGCCAGAAGATTTCGAGCAATGTTTTTCGTTACACTCATTTTTCGCCGATTCCCGGAAATTATATGAGCAAAGGCCGTTCCAACCGGACAAAAAGTTTCGTCTTTGCGTTAAAAGTGTTTAAGTGACTGATAAATAAAGTATATATAATTGCCTTTGCCATGATTCCGAGGCGGTTACGGCTTGGATCGAGAAAAAGGAGCAACTCTCCATGGCGCCAAGATATAATATTTTCTTGCGTTTTTCCAGGGCCTTCGGATAAGGCCGTCCGGTCAGTTGGCCTTATGCCCCATGCCCACCTCGAGGAAGTGCTTGAGTATCTTCGCCGTTGCCCCCCACACCGTGTACCCCTTGATCCTGTAAAAATAAACCGGATAATCGTCGCTTCCCTTTTTCCAGTTCTGTACGGTCAGGTTTTCCGGCTTCATGAACTCGCTGAGGGGAAGGATGAGTATCTCCGCTATCTCCTCCTCCTGGGGTGTGAACTCGATGGGGTAAGGAATGACGCCCACGTAGGGCCGGATGCGAAACCCGGTGATGGTGATTTTATCGTCGAGCCTGCCCAGCACCCTGACCTTGCCCGCGGGCACGCCTATCTCCTCCTCCGTCTCGCGCAAGGCCGTGTACTCGAGGTCCGGGTCGTCCTCCTCGTAGTGGCCGCCGGGAAAGGATATCTCGCCCTTGTGGTGCTCGACCTTGTCCGTGCGCCTGGTCAGAACCACGTGCCACTTGCCGTCCTTCTTGAGGATGGGAATGAGCACCCCCGCTATCTTCATGCCCTCAGGGTCGATCCGCCTCGGTTCCCAGGCCGCCAGGGCCGACTTGATCTCCGACTCCTCCGGCTCCCGAGAGTTTCCTCCCCCATCCGTCCTGTTTATAGATTCATCCATCTCATCACCATGTTCTTCCGATGGCGGCGCATAGGGTTTACCAAAACCGCTTGCGTCCCGCCCCGCGGTACGGGTACCTCCAGGCGCCGCTAGGCCGCAGGGTAACCCGTCCGGTTTCAAAGAAACCGCGCGGATCCCGCAAAGCGGGATGGGTACTCCGGCCTCGCCCTCCCAACCCGCTTCCTTGTCAAATGATACCACCTTACGCTCGATTAACGCCAATCGTGGGGAAGAGACGGTGAGGGGCCGTGGAGGGGGATGAGAAATGATCATGATTATACGGACTATTGGAGTTGTTTTTTTACATTTGATTCAGAAGCTCATTAAACTTTTCTTTAGCATTATTGAACCGTTCATAAGAACCGCCAAAAAGGCCCGCTTTTAGTGGGGGCCATTCATCTTTTAACTCATCGGCCTCTGTTGCGATTTGTACTCTAAACCATGATTCAGTCAATTGCTTTCCTCTTATGAAACTTCCTATTGGAAAATATTTTGGCTCTTGCGCTTGAATTCTTGAATCTGCATGAATAAGCGCGTAAAGATATTCAAATCTGTCAAAGATATTTTGGAATTCCAATTCAGACGCAAAGAGTTCTCTGAACTCACCGAGAAGAAGATTGTAGAGGTGATCATTCAGTGGAGTTACTGCGTTGTTTGATTCTGGAATTAGCTTGCCTTTCATCACGCTCCATGTGTATATGAGCCTTGCGATTGGAATAATATGGCCATGCTTTTTTTCGCCTGCTTTAACAGTCAATGCGTGTAAAGTTTTATACTTATTCTTCGCTATTGCCCCCATGCCCCCTGAGTACAGTAGAAGCAATGCAGGGTATTTTGTAAGGTTTATTAAATCTTCCTGAACTTTAGAACTTTTTAGCCATGTTCCACCATGTAAAAATAGCGTTCACCAGTTTTTCCCGTATAATGAGAGGTGTGATCGGCCCTCATAACGCGGGAGTGAACGCTGATGAACGCTCAAGCTCTTATGTTGCCGCTGATGCTTGTATTTGTCAACTGCTTCTCCAAGCCCGGGTTCGAGCACTTCCAGACCTTCATTATCGCCCACGCGGCGCTGTTCGGTCTCCAGCACTGCGTGACCGAGGTCATGCGCCTCACCCAAGTCCACCGGGTCATGCACTGGACCACGCCCTACGCTTTCATGCGCAAGGGCCGGTGGTCCTGCCAAAAGGTGAGTCAATGCCTGCTCGACCTGGTGGCCCAACGACTCAAGATCATGGACGAGATCGTCGTCGCCGTCGACGACACCCTGGTCAAGAAATGGGGCAAGAAGTTCTTCGGTCTGGGCTATTACCCGGACCCGACGGACAAAAACCCCGGCCATCAAAAGCGCCGGGTGCTCGGCCACTGCTGGGTGGTGATGGCGCTTCTATGGGAGCGCGGGGGCAAGTGGTTCGCCTTCCCCCTCTCGGCGCTGCTCTTCGTCCAGGAAAAGTTTTGCCCCAAGGGATGGGAGTTCAAAACCAAGATCGAGTTGGCCGCCATGATGATAAAAAGGTTCTCCTGGCCCGCTCGGAGACTGGTCCTGGTGGTGGACAACCTCTACGCCAAGGCCAAGTTGGCCGGTCTCGAGTTCGACGGCAAAGAGGTGGTCCTGATCAGCCGCCTCCGCTCGAACGCGGCGCTCTACGAACTCCCCAAAAGGAAGAATGGTCCGGGAAGGCCGCCCAAGCGCGGCAAGAAGTTCAGCCCCCAACAACTGTGGTTGAAAAGATCGAAGCGCGAAAAAATCAAGGCCAGGATTTACGGCAAGACCGTTACCATCGAGGCCTTCGTCGGGGTGATGGTCCCCAGCGCCACCCTCGGCGACAAGCCGATACTCGTCATCATTTTCCCCCGGCGCTCCGGCAAAAAAATGAACGTGTTTTTCACCACCGACGTCGAGATGAAGCCGGAGCGGGCGCTGGAAACGTATTCGGGCCGCTGGAAGATCGAGGAGTTGTTCCGGGAGGTGAAGACGGCGGGCGGTTTCGGCGACTATCGCCAGAGGTCGTTCACGGCCATCAAGCGCCACGCCAACCTCTGCCTGGTCGCCTACGGCCTTTTGGGCCTGCTTGCCCTTTGCGTCCCGGAGGCGGAAAAGATCGAGGCCGAACCGTGGTGGGACCCGAGCGGCCCCCCAAGCGTCGGTCGGCTCCGACGCGCTTTCTACAAGGCTTTGCGAATTTCTCCCGCTTTCCATTCCGACCCCAAACCAGAGGAAATTACGCCCCTCAAGGAGGCTGCTTAATGTCGATACGTGCAAACCAGACTAAAAAGTTCTAAAGTTCAGTAAATCTTCATGTGCATATATGTATTCGGGGGTATATGCTATTGCCTCCAAGGCTTTGACCCAAAGATCATCATGCTCGTCTTTGCCCCAATAACATCCATATAAAAACAATGATCGAAGAGTTTCCGTGATGGCTTCATAGCGCTCTACTCTCTCTAAAAATTGAGAATCGGAGTAATCTTCATTAATTGGGAAATGTTCCACCGATATCTGTTGTCTGACTTTTTTTACCTCCCCTCTGTGCCAACGTAGATGAGACACTTCCCCTATGTTAAATTACTGTAGGGCGGGGGAGGTATTAGGATGTATAGAGAGATGGATGAAGACAGGAAGAAGGCAGGGATTGTTGGGGAGACGGAGGGAGCCCGTAGGGCGACCGGAGTCTCCCCAACCGGGACGGCCGAGCCGGAGGACACTCCTGCCAAGCGGCCCGAGCGGGTGGGGGCGCCGATCATTCTTCCCGAGCCGGAGGTCCCGGAAAAGCCCGCCCGGCGGCGCTTCACCGCGGCTTACAAGCTCGCAATCCTCGGGAAGGCCGACGCCTGCTCGGGGCATGGCGAGGTCGGCGCCCTGCTGCGCCGGGAGGGCCTTTATTCGTCGCACCTGACGGCCTGGCGCAAGCAGCGGGACGAGGGGGCCTTGAAAGCGCTTTCGCCCGTAAAGCGGGGCCGCAAGCCCAAGGCCAAAAACCCGCTGGCCGATGAAGTGGCCCGCCTCGAGCGCGAGAACGGGAAGCTCCAAAAGCGGCTCGAACAGGCCGAGATGATAATCGACTTCCAAAAAAAAGTTGCCGATCTGCTGGGGATACCCCTGGCCAAGCCGCCCGGCGAAGAGAGCGAATGATGGAATCGGCAAGCACGGCCGCTCCCCGGGTCGGCGCCAAGGCCGCCTGCGAGGCCCTGGGCCTGTCGCGAGCAACGTTTAATCGTCGCGCTAAAATTCCCTTCGGGCCTCCGCCGCCGAGGCGCGCGGCCAAGCCGGCAAGGTCGTTGAGCGAGGACGAGCGGCGCCGGGTGCTGGACGAACTCCACTCCGAGCGCTTTGCCGACAAGGCCCCCCGCGAGGTCTGGGCAACGCTCCTGGACGAGGGGACATGGCTGTGCTCGGTCCGCACCATGTACCGCGTCCTCGACTCGGAAAAGGAAGTCCGGGAGCGGCGCAACCAACTCCGGCGTCCCCGATACAAAAAACCCGAGTTGCTGGCCGAGGCCCCCAACCAGGTCTGGTCCTGGGACGTCACCAAACTCAAGGGACCGGCCAAATGGACCTGCTACCAACTCTACGTGATCATGGACATCTTCAGCCGCTGCGTGGTGGGATGGATGATCGCCGGACGCGAAAGCGCGGAGCTGGCCCGCCGCCTGATCGGGGACAGCATCCGAAAACAGGGGATCGAGCCGGGACAACTCACCATCCACGCCGACCGGGGGAGTTCGATGAAATCAAAGCCGGTGGCCTTCTTGATGGCCGACCTGGGCGTGACCAAGAGCCACTCGCGGCCCCACGTGTCCGACGACAACCCCTACTCGGAAAGCCAGTTCAAGACCATGAAGTACCGGCCCGAGTTCCCGAGCCGGTTCGGCTCCATCGAGGACGCCAGGGCCTTTTGCGTGAAGTTTTTCGATTGGTACAACCGCGAGCATCGGCACACCGGGATCGGCCTGATGACGCCCGAGATGGTCCATTACGGAATGGCGAGCGAGATCGTGGCCGCCAGGCAAAAAACGCTCGACCACGCCTATGAAAAAAAACCGGAGCGCTTCGTGAAAAGACCGCCGACGGCGCCGGAGTTGCCCGGCAAAGCGTGGATCAACCCACCGGCGAAACCGGAGGAAATAAACAGTTTGCCACACTAAATTCAGGAAAGGCGTGTCTCATTTTGCTTGACACATTCCGCTCTTCCATAACCAAATCATGGAGGCTGATGGAATGCTTTTCATCGGCCAGATATTTTTTAAGGCTTGCGACGGCAACTTTTTTGGACAGCGGGTGGGGCTTATCGATTTGATCAAGCGCCGAGACCTTTTCATATAGCTCGTGGAAGAATTCATCCGCGCCTTTGATTTTTATCGACTCCGCTCTCCGAAGTTTGATTAAATCTTCGGATTTTGCGTTAGGATTGCCCCTGATTGTCCAGAAGGTAGTATATCGATGGCTTTTACATCTGCTCATTGCGTCCCTTAGCGCGTAATCCCACTCGGCCGACCACCCACAGACAATGAGGCCAAATTCATCGAAGATTCTATCCAGCAGCTCGTCAAGCTCCCGGTCGTACTCCTTTAGCTCATCAGGAGTGTTTTTGATACGTGAATCCAGGTAATCTCCGTGAACCTTTACAATGGTGCAATCCGAATGCATCAAGGGAGTAGCGCCCTTGATGGCGTCTATTGTCGATATCACGTCGGGTCTGATTCCCTCTTCTTGTAAAGCATCCTCCATCAGGCGGTCAAAGTTGGTTGTAACGATAACCTTGACAAAACCACCCGCGACCAATTTTGCCATGGCCACATGCGCGGGAGTGGGCATTTTCAAGCCCTGTTCCTTCTCTTCATCATTTGGCTCGAAATATTGTCTCAACAATTTCTGCCTTTCAATTTGAGATTTTGCAACGTCTCCAAGTAACTTTGAATAATCTGGCCCCTCTCCGAAAGTTCTTGTATACCAGGCCTCAGCGTCCGGTTCGGAGTCTTCTCCCTTCAAACGCGCCAGCTTTCTGGTTAGATCGAGCGTAATTTCCCAACCCGTTGATATGCGGGCGGACCTTGACACGCCCGAGCCTAAAAGCAAAGCGTAGACGCCCTTGTTCGAGTGCATCGAGAAGGCCAGTGATAAAACAGGGTCTATCATTCTATCCTCCAAAATCCATTGATACCAATAGAGATATTCCCATGGGTGCTTTTCATTTTCAAGTCGGCAAAGTCCCATCCCGCCTCATCGCCGACCCGCTCGCGAAGCTCGCCCACATAGCGAGCTACGTGGGATACTTATTACGTAAATTCAATTTAACTCGATCATTCAGGATTCACGCTCAAATCGGTTGGTTTAAACATCGGGTGGGCCTCGGTGTTGAAGACCACTTTGTCGAAGTCGAATTCCCCGGGGGGCGCGAAGAGGAGGTAGAAGTATTTCATGGTCTCGGCCAGGAAAAAACTCTCCATTTCGTCGAGTTGGTTTTTGGACCTTACGTCGGCCAGGGCCGCGTAGCCGGCTTCCGTCTTGCAGTGTCTTACGAGCCCGTTGAAGAACACCGAGCCCATGCGGCGGTACTCCTCGTCTCCGGTGTAGTGATAAAGGTAATAGGCCGACTCGATTATTTCCGGCCTGAGATGATAGGGTCCGTAAACCACCTTCATGCTTTTGTAGTTCATAATCTCGGGCTCGATCCCGTGGAGGACCCACATCCGGTAACAGGATTTTTCGAGGGCCGCGGCCCGGCCCAGGTCGCCGCCCAGGGCCAGAAGGCCGGGCAGGAAAGCCTCGAGGGCGCCGAAGGTGGTCAGGGTCCGCCGGCCCGACTTCATGCCCCCTCGGCCGTACCAGAGCCCCTCCCCCGTCTCGTCGGCCAGGTGGGCGTTGACGCCGCCGATGCTCCGCTCCCACATGTCCATGAATTTATCGTCCTCAAAGAGGATCGCGCTCTTGAGAAGGTATTCGTAATAGCTGTCGGTCCCGCCGCCGATCGAGGCGTCCCTCCCGATCCAGAGGCCGGTCTCGACGTCGATCATCGATCCCACCAGCCCGATATCCGAGCTCCTCTTATATAGCTCGATCGCCGCCCGCTCGGCCTTCTCGTGGTAGATCGGATTTCCCGTCAGCCTGGACAGGGTACCGTATTCGAGAAGGTAGGTACCGATCTCCGCGGGGTTGCTGAAACGGCCCGAGGTCTTCCCCGTCTTGAGGTTGACGATCCGATAGGGCATGCCGGTGGGCGAGTCGAAGACCGGCAGCATACGGTCGGCCAAGTCCCGGGCCAGGGCCAGGAAGCGCTCGTCGCCGTCCATCTGATATGCCGAGATCAGGCCGCCCAGGACCCTGATGGACACCTCGAAGTGCTGGACCTCCATGTCATGGTCAAAAGAGAGTGAGTCGAAAATCAGCGCCTTGGCCTCCGCCGCCTCCCGGTCAAGGCCCATGATGAGCATGGTGTCGTAAGCGTCCACCGGCGTCATCAGGAGAGGCGCCTTGTACCAGTCCCGATGGCCCCTGGAAAGCGGCCTAAGAGCGTCGTGGCCCCAGGCGTATCGCTTATAGCCGTTCCAGGCGTGGAGGAATTCCGCCCTGACCATCTCCTTGGTAACGGGGGTCTCATCGATGAACAAGGCGGCTTCCGTGGAAGTATTATTTATTGACAGCAGGGAACAACCCGCGGCGAGTATTCCGGCCGCCAGCATGGCGGCCATTGCCGGTCCGACCGCGGCCGTCAATAATTCCAATGGACTGATTTTCCTTTTCACTTTGATTTTTCCTCCATTCCTTCCCGCCGGCGTCATGCGCGCTCGTCCTTTTGACAAGCCCTTGTGATTCGCTTAATCACCCCGCGTGAAAGCCAAAATCGATCGCGAAAAACAGGGCCATGCCTATGGCGCAATGGTTTCTTTCATGCTATCTTCCCAAACAATATATGACAAGCGCCCGGGCCGCGTGGAATTTTTAGGTTTTATAACAATCATCTCCGCCGGGACCGAGGGCAAAGATCAAATGTAAATTATTAATTGCTTCGGACGGCGGCGCGGGAGAGGGGCCGTTGCCTGAGGGTTGGCTTGGCGGCGCCATGGCCGATCCCTTGTCGTTTTCCGAAAAATTGGATCACCAGTCATTCTTTTGCATCAAAGAGGCTCTGGCATTTTCCGGCGGCCGTTCTTGCCGGCCGAGACGTGACTTAGCGAGGAGCGATCATGAAGACTGAAGAACTCAAGGCTGGCGTTATAATAATCTGCCTTTCGATCCTGGCCATGGGCGCTATATTCCTTCCCGGCTCTCAGCCGGGGGAAGGCCGTACCCTTGAAGACCCGGCCAATTGCGGCTGCCACCGCGGATACGACGCCGCGGTCGAGCCCATGTACAACTGGCGGGGCTCGATGATGTCCATGTCCGCTCGCGACCCGATTTTCTTCGCCGCCCTGGACCTGGCCAACCACGACCTGGCCGACGCCGGGACCTTTTGCCTGCGCTGCCATTCCCCCTCGGCCCACCAGGCGGGCAGGACCACGCCTCCCGACGGCTCGGCCCTCACGGGCATCGACGTGGAGGGAGTCTCCTGCGACGTCTGCCACGCGCTGGTGGACCCGCTCAGCGCGGAGGGCCAGGCCCTGGCCGATCCCGACGTGACCTCCTACGGCAACGCCATGTGGGTCCTGACGGAGGGGCAGGAAAAACGCGGCCCTTACGACGACGCCGAGGCCAGGCACGTGTGGCAATACCATGATTTCCAAAGGTCATCCGAGGTCTGCGCCTCCTGCCACGACGTCAGCAATCCCCTTTTATGCGACGCCGGCGACCCCTACAACGTACAGAAATGCTTCACCGAGCAGCGCACCTACAGCGAATGGAAAAACAGTTCCTTCTCGTCCATGGGCGAAGCGGGAAACTGCCAGTCGTGCCACATGCCGCACGTGGCCGACGGCAAGGCCTGCAAGCAGGGATCCATCCGGACTTTCCTGCCGGTCCACCATCAAAACGGCGGCAACTCCTGGGTACCCGACGCCATCGCCTTGTTGTTCGCGGGCGACAACTCGATCGACTTCGACGCCCTGGCCGACGGTAAAGACCGCGCCATCGCCCTGGTCCAGGACGCCTCGACCCTGGAGAGCTTCGACAAGACCGACGGGGGACCGGGCCTCATCTCGGTCCGTATCACCAATTCGACCGGCCACAAGCTGCCCACCGGATACCCGGAGGGACGCCGCATGTGGATCAACGTTATCGGTTACGACGCGGCCGATCAGCCGGCCTTCGAGTCCGGCGCCTACAACCTGGCCACCGCCGATCTGACCCTCGACTCGCAGGCCAAGGTCTACGAGGCCCACTTCGGGGTCGAGCAGGGAGACGGGTCCTGCCTGCCAACCTTCCGCCTGGTCCAGAACAACTGCCTGGAAAAGGACAACCGTATCCCCCCCCGCGGCTTTACCAACGCGGCCTTCGAGGCGGTGGGCGCGGGTCACGAGCATTACCATTACGAGGACGGCCAGTACTGGGACGACACTCCCTACGCCCTGCCCCCCGGCGTGGTCCGGGTGGACGTGAACCTTTACTACCAGACGACCACCAGGGAGTATATCGAGTTCCTGGCCGCGGCCGACGGATCGAGCGTTCGCGGCGCCGAGCTTTTAAGCGCCTTCAACTCGACGAATAAGGCCGCTCCCGTTCTCATGGAAAGCGCGTCCCTCGTCATTGACTCGGACCTGGACGGCATGGGCAACGCCTGGGAGACGGCCAACGGCCTCGACCCCGGCGACTCGGCCGACGCCGTCCAAGACCTGGACGGCGACAGCCTTTCCAACCTCGAGGAATACCTTAACGGCACGGACCCGAACCTCGCCGATACCGACGGCGACAACCTGGACGACGGCCAGGAGGTAAACCACTACTTCACCGATCCCCTCAACCCGGACACGGACGATGACGGCCTGACCGACGGCCTGGAGGGCAACACCCTCCTCACCAGCCCGCTCGAGTGGGACACGGACTCGGGCGGGGAAGGCGACGGCTCCGAGTACAACATGGGCCGAAACCCCCTTGACCCGGACGACGACGCGGAGATAGCCGCCTACGACGCCATATGGACGGCGCCTCGCTGCGTCACGGGCAGGGGCATTTGCCTGGTCACGGAGGACTTAATCCTCGGCCGCGACACCATGGCCGGCGGACCCGAGCCCAACCAGCCCAATACCATCAGCCTCGATCCCTGTCCCGACGGGACCACGGGGGATTTCCATTCCGACGAGTCCATCGACCGGATGATCGTGACCGACCTGTCGGGCTCGACCTTTTTCGCGGGCGACACGGTCGAGGTGACGGTCGCCCTCTGGTGCTGGACCGACGTGGGCTACGACCAGGTCAACGTTTACAACGGGGACTCGGCGAGCGGCTGGACATACCTTGGCGGCCAGGCCTGTCCCGGCATCGGGGCCCAGACCCTGTCCGTGGTCGGCCGCCTGGGAGACCACGTGGGGGACCAGTACATCCGGGCCGTCTTCTCCTACGAGTCTCCCCCCTCGGTATGCGACGCAGGGAGCTACTCCGACCACGACGACGTGGTCATAGCGGTCACGGGCCCCGCCTCCATCGACACGGACGGCGACGGGCTGAGCGATTACGACGAATCCACCTATTACCTGACCGACCCGGAGGACCCCGACACGGACGGCGACGGGGCGATCGACTCGGCCGAGATTCTGGAGGGAACGGACCCGCTGTCCCCCACTGACTTCCTGGCCTTTGTTCCCAGGCTGCTCAATTACCAGGCCCGCCTAAACGAAGCGGACGGCTCTCCGGTGAATGGAGCGCTGAGCATGGTCTTCTCGATTCACGAGAGCGCCGGCGGCTCGACGGTCCTCTGGCAGGAGGGCTCGACCGTGGACGTGGCCGACGGTATTTTCAGCGTCATGCTGGGAGGACAAAGCGCCCTTCCCTCCGATCTTTTCAACGGTGACGACGCCTGGCTGGAGATCGAGGTGGAAGGCGAGGATATGGTCCCCCGCAAACGAGCGGCCGCCGAGGGATTCTCGCATAACGCCCTGCGCCTCGGCGGGCAAAGGATCGAGTCCGGTACAAAAACCGTAAGCGCGGCGAACCAGTCTAACCTGACCGTCAACGTGGTCTTCTCGCGCCTGTTTAACGGGGCCCCGCGGGTGGCCGTCGGTCCCTCCAGCCTGGCCGCCGGAGGCGAGACCTTCGTCATCGGCGGGATTTATAACCTCACCTCCGTGGGCTTCACCGCGCGCCTGGAAACCAAAAGCGGGGCGCCCGCGACGGGAGAGATATCATTTAGCTGGATCGCCATGGGAGAATAAAAGACTTGCGTCCGCTATACGCGAATTTTTACGGCTTGAGAGGACGGGGGAGGCGACTCCCTCTCCCACTCGATGAAAAGACGGCCGTTCCCGGCCATCGCGAAAATGGCCACGCCCGTATTTTCTAGACCGGGCCTCTTCTCGCTATCCTGGCTTTCTTACCTTTCACGCCTCTTTAACCTCCTCCTCGCCCGGCGCCATCTTCTCTTTCAGCGCGATGACTTTCTCGATGCCCGCCGCGTCGATAATGAGGTTATCCACCACGTCCTCGCTGACGTACTCGGTATTTGCGGCGCCCTCGGTCTGGCCGCTCGCCTGGTCTCGTTTATCGGGGCCGTCTTTGACCAGTTTCACCTTCAGGTATCCGATCTGGAGACATTTCTTGCACCGGTGAAGCTGGACCTCCGAGCGCTCTTTCTCCCCGGGAGCGCCAAGTCCCTCCAGGACGTCGTAGTTGCCCGACTCGAGCTCGTAGCGGAACTGGCTTTTGTCCTGGACCGGACCCAGCTTAAGAGGCGAGTCGAAAACCGACTCGGCCCATTCCCCGCAATGCTCGCAAAAGGGAGTATACCTGGCCGAGCCGTCGGCGATGGTCACGGACAGTAGAAGTATCAAAAGGGCCTCGAGAATCCAGGCGATATAAAGCCAAAGGCCCGATGGGGTCCAGCCGAATATTTGCCATGCTCCCGCGTTTCCTATTGAAACAATATTTTTGCCAAGCTCAAGAGGGTTGAATATCCAAACGTTCAGCGGCTCTTCCGCGCCGGCGTAAAAGAAATGGACCCACGCCACCCACTGGACATAGACTCCCAAGACGCCCGTAATCAAACCGAAAAATGAAGCCAACATGGGCGAGCGGACCTTGCCGGCGGTCACGCCGAAGCTGACGCCGAGTCCAAGTATGAATCCGAAAATGAAGCTGATTATAAAGGTAAACGCCTCAAAGGGATTGATATAGGAACCCCATCCATAAGCCGCGCCGCCCAGGAACGCGGCCATGCTTCCGAATAAAGGCATATAGATCAGGCCAAGGGGCGATATTTTGCCCGAGGGCGTATAATATTTTGAGGGAAGATAGTCGTACTCGGGCACGGCGTAGGTTTCGGGGTTATAGTGTTTATAATCCTTCACTGGGGCCATCCTTCATTTCTCGAAATTGCAAAAAATGGTAATGCTTTGGAATAATTATAGCACGAACAAGCTTATAGCCAAGCTGTCAATTACGCTTCCACCCCGGCTAAAAGGCCGTTTCTTCAGTATAAATGCCTGATAATAAAAGATTAAAAAAAATTATTCCGCCGCGCCGCGATTGATAAAGAACTTTATAAAACGGGTTCATTTTTTGAATCCTTATTCTTCCGGCAAACATCTTAAACATAGATTCCCAAAAACTTGCCAAACCTTTTCATCATTACCGAGTCCCGGAAGCAGCGCCGGGACTCGGTAATTTTTTGTATAAGGCGCGGAACTTTTCCGCCTCGGCGCGGTCTGAATATTTGATCCCTCCAAAATGCCAACCCTTTCTTCTTGAAGCGTCTTCGGAAACGGAGGCGCTTCTCACTTTTTTTTTTTGCACTTTTTTGGGAACCTATTTTCACGGCGGGCGTCTTACAATTAATAGCCAAATACAAACCTTTTCATCATTCTCCTAATCCCCGGTCGCCAAGCCGGGGATTTTTTATGGCCCACCCGATCGTTACCTACTCCTATAATATTTTTCTTGGCAAAAGGAACCAGTCCGCCTATAATCTGACCAAAGGGTAAAGGAGGTGGTCATGGCCGAGATAAATCTGACTAAATCTTATGAGCTTTTCGAGCGGGCCCAGAGTATTTCTCCAGGTGGATACCAGGCTCCTCAAAACCCCTATTTTTATGGTTACGGCTCTTCTCCCGCTTTCCTGGCCAGGGGCAAAGGGTGCAGGGTCTGGGACGTTGACGGAAACGAATACATCGATTTCCTATGCGGCCTTGGAGCCATAGTGCTGGGCATGGGCAATCGGGTGGTGGACGAGGCCGCTCGCTCCCAGATGGAAAAAGGCGATTTAATGACCTTTCCCTCCTCCAAGTGGGTCGAACTGGCCCAGTACCTGGTGGACAGGATACCGGGCATGGACTGGGCCATCTTCGCCAAGAACGGCTCGGACGCCACCACCTACATGACCCGCGTGGCCCGGGCCCACACGGGAAGGTCAGGCATAGCCATGATAAGTCACGCCTATCACGGTTTCCATTACTGGTGCTCGGGCCCGGACCCGTCCATACCCCCCGAGTACCAGTCGGGCGTGTATTCCTTCCATTTCAATCAGGCCCGAGAAATCGAGCGCCTGGTGGAAGAAAAAAAAGGAGAAATAGCCGCCGTGATACTGACCCCGGTGAGGCATGACGTGGCCAGCGCGCAGGTCCTTCCTACCCCCGAGTTCCTGGCCGCGGTGAGGAATATTTGCGACCGGGAGGGCATGCTCCTTCTCCTGGACGACGTGCGCTGCGGCTTCAGGTATCACGAGAACGGCTCGGCCGAGTATTTTGGCGTCGAGCCCGACATGATAGCCTTTGGCAAGGCCATGTCCAACGGTTACCCGATCTCGGCGGCCATGGGCAGGAGGAATCTTATGGAGGCGGCGCGAAAATTCATGTTCATTGGCACTCATTTTTACAGCGCCTCTCCCATGGCGGCGGCGCTGGCGTGCCTCGAGGAGATCAAAGCCTCGGGCGCGGTCGAGCATATGCTGAAAATGGGCGAGTTATTAAAGGAGGGCATTCTGGACGCGGCCGGGGAAAACGGCTTCAAGATCGATTACTCGGGCCATCCCACCATGCCCCTTATGATGTTCGAGGATGACCCGATATTCGAGAAGGCCAGACGCTTTAGCGCCCTGGCCCTGGAAAGAGGAGTGATCATCCACCCCATCCACAACTGGTTCATCTGCGCGGCCCACGGTAAGGATGACGTTGAGCGGGCCGTCTCGGCCCTGGCCGATTGTTTCAGCGTGATGGCCGGCGAGGACTGACCGGAGCTTCATGGCCTTGTTCCAGGTTGGTCAGCCTTATCTTGCCGGCCTTCTGGATGGCCTCGTCCCAGCCCGTCCCCTTTTTGAGGAAGACCACCGTGTTTCTTTTGCCGTCCGCCTGCACCAGGACCCAGGACGGGTCGTCAATCATCCTTATGGTCAAGTCGCGAAGATAGGCGTCCCACAGGTCGAGCACCGCGGCCTCGGGACGGTATTCGATCTCGATCGCCTTCAACCCGAGCGGGTCACGCAGGGCGTTCCTCCAAAGGTCCAGGGTGTACTCCCCCTTGATCTCCATCCTCGGGTCGGCCATCACCGTCCAGTCGGGCCAGCCGGCGAAGTAAAGATAACCTCCCAGCCTCACGCTGGTGATGACTTTGCCCTTGTAGCCGATCGACTTAAGATAATCCACTGACTCGACCGGGTAATAGCGGTAAGAAAACCCCAACCCCGGCTCGCGACCGGTCCGGTCCCAGTTCCGGTACGGCTGGATAAGGGTCAGCGTGGAAAGAAGCAAGGATATAACCACCGTCACGGCGGACGTGGAAAGTGACGCCTTCCTGACAAGGGACGGAGAAAAAGGACGGATGAACAAGACGTCAAGGTTCACCAGCGTCAGATGGATAAGGGACACGCTCGCGACGGACACGTTCCGCCTGGCGTTGACCGCCAGGTAGAAAAAAGCCGCTCCCACCAGAAGCTGAAAAGGCCGGACCTTCTTGCCCGCCAAAACGGAGGTAATAGCCGCGGAGGCCGCCGACAGGAAAAAAAATTTCACCGCTCGAAGCGCCGGCGGATCGGCAAACATGGATTGTATCTCGACGATGGTCTTTTTCTGGAGGGTCGCCCCCGTGGCCACCTCACCGAATAGCTCGAGGGGAAACAAAAAACCCTTCAGGCCGTAAGGCTGAACAAAACACGCGGCCACACAGGCGGCCAGGGTCGCAAGCCATGGCCAGGGCAAAATTCCCCTCCAGCCGAATTCCCTCTTCCGGATCGCCTCGGAAACCATGTCCGCCAGGAAGGACCCTAAAATTACCAGACCGATAGGCCAAAGCCCCTGCGAGTTGGCCCAAAGAACCTGCACGGCGGGGGCCAGGATCAGGAGCCTCGTCTTTCCCGCGGCCGCCCTCTCAAGGACAAAGTACATGACGGCCATGTAAAGGCAGGTAAGAAGCTCGGGCCGGGCCATGATCCGGGAGTCGATGGACAGGGCGAATATGACCCCGATCAGGGCCTTGATTGAAAGAGGCGTTTTCTCCGAGGTCGAGAAGAGAAGTAAAACCATGGTGGAGGACGCCAGGACCATGACCATAATCGACAGCCCCGTTCCGCCTCCCGCCCGATAAAAGGCGTAGCTTATCACCTGGAAGAGCCACTGGGCGTCGATCCATTCCATGCCCTGCCTGGTGAAGTTCCAGAAGTCAACCCTGGGGACGGCGAGGTTGTCGATTATCCATTCTCCCGTTTTGACGTGCCAGGGGATATCGTAGCTGTTTACCTTGTACGCCGAAAGAATCAGGATGAAGCCAAGGGCAAAGAAAAAGGATACAACGCCAAGCGCCCGGCCGAGCTTGCCATCTCCTTGGGCGGACCCTTTGGCTCCGGCATGATCCATGGGACGCGGTCCTCCGGGTCTCAGCCGGAGGAAGGATAAAACCTTGGCCTTAGCTTCAAGGCGATAAAATAAAACGCGATGGGAGCGGCCAGCCAGATAAGCTGGGGCATGAGGGTGATATCGTGTCCGTTATTCTGGAAAAGGGACGGGTTCCAGGGCCGGGGGATGTATACCCACGCCTCCCCCAACGTCGAGGTCATCTCGACCCAAAGCTCGGAAGCCTGACCCCAAATAACCAGCGCGATAAGGTCGCGCGGGCTGAACTTTTCGAACAAGGGGCCTTTGCCAACTATCTTCACGCAGAGGACGCCGAGCAGGAAAAGGCCGCCGTCCCAGAAAGAGTGCATGATAATGATCACCCAGAAGGGCGCGGGAGAAGGCCGGACAAACCGGTGCACGGCCAGGGCGTCGCCGAACTCGTTGAGGGTTGACATGGGTATTTCCCAGGTCAGTCCCAGTCCGAAGCCCACCCAGAAGAGGACCCAAATGAACTTGTCTATCTTGCCGGTCTTGTACAGGGCGTAAACGGAGATGGGCGTTACGGTCCCGATGGTAAAGTCGATCCAGTAAAAATAATTCCTGAACAGCTCGAGTATGGTTTGCATGGCCCTTTCCCGGTCTTAGAGGAACCCTTCCTCGGACAGCTTTTTCATTAATTCCCGGTCGGCCGTTTGGGCCTTGTCCTTGCCCATGAGTTTGGCCACGTATTTTCCAATAAGGTCGGTCTCGAGATTGACCTTGTCCCCCTGCCGCCTGTCGCCCAGGGTGGTGCGGCTCAGTGTCTCGGGTATGATCATCATCCAGAAGCGGTCCCGCTCCACTCCGTTGACGGTAAGGCTTATGCCGTCCACGGCGATGGACCCCTTCTCGACGGTGAGTTCCGTGATCTCGGGCGGGGCGAAAACGGTGACCCTGGCGAAGGTCCCCTCCGGCCGTACGTCCGCCACCCGGCCCACGGCGTCCACGTGTCCCGACACCAGGTGTCCGCCCAGCCGGTCGCCCAGGCGAAGGGCCCTCTCCAGGTTGACGCCCGCGCCGACGGCCAGGTCGGCCAGGGTCGAGCGGGCCAGGGACTCGCTCGAGACGTCAACCTTAAAGCCGTCCGCCGCGAGGCCGGTGACCGTGAGGCAAAGACCCGAGACCGCCACCGAGTCGCCCAAGCCAACCTCGTAATCCGGGCCCGAGTAGACGTCCAAAGCGACGCCCGAGCCGCCCGGTTTCCTGCCCCTTATCTTTCCCACGCGATCGATTAAGCCGGTGAACATCTCCCGCCTCTTCCTCCCCCGGACCTCGCCCGGGCCTTGGATATCTTGCCCGTCACCATGATATCGCCGCCCGCCATCCTGGCCCTTAGCGACGTAAGGCCCAAGGCGTCGGCTATCTTGTCCGGACCCTTGCCGCCGGTTATGGACACGCCGTCTCCACCGAGCAGTTTGGGCGCGAAGAAAAAGACGACCTCATCGGCCAGGCCCGAGCGGATGGCCGAGCCTAAAAGACCCGAGCCCCCCTCGATCAGCGCCGAGGCGATCTTGCGCGCTCCCAGTTCCTTCATCACCGCCGCCAGGTCCACGTATTTGCCCGAGCCTTTGACGCGGACCACCTCGGCCCCCGCCTCCTCGAACTTCTTAATCCGGGCCGCGCTCGTCTTTTCGTTACAAAAGATAAGCGGGCCGCCCTCGGCCGGAGTTTTCATTATCCTGCAGTCGAGGGGAACGTTAAGTCCCGAACTGACGATTACCGGCCGGGGATGTCTTTTCTTGCCCGCCAGCCGGACGGTAAGCTCGGGGTCGTCGGCCCGGACCGTGCCGCCTCCCACCATCACCGCCTGGCAGAAGTCCCGGAGCTTGTGTCCCTCGGCCCTGGCCTTCTCGCCCGTGATCCAGATCGAGTCGCCCGAGGAGGTGGCGATCTTGCCGTCCAGGGTGGCGGCGGCCTTGAGGAAAACGTAAGGCTCGCGGGTCAGGATGTATTTGACGAAGGTCTTGTTAAGCTCGCGGCTTTCCTCCTCGAGCACCCCCGTCACCACCTCGATCCCCGCGCGTCTTAGTTTCTTGAAGCCCTTGCCGGACACGAGAGGGTTGGGGTCGGTCATGCTCGCCACCACCCGCTTCACGCCCGCGGCGATCAGGGCGTCGGCGCAGGGAGGGGTGGTTCCGAAATGCGAGCAGGGCTCGAGGCTGACGTAAGCGTCGGAGCCCATGGCCGCGGCGCCCGCCCGGCGCAGGGCGTGGACCTCGGCGTGGGGCTCGCCCGGCCGGCGGAAATAGCCCTCGCCGACCTTCTCGCCCTTCTTGACGAGGACGCACCCGACCATCGGGTAATGACGCGTGTCTCCCCAGGCCCGCCGGGCCAGGGACAGGGCGCGCCGCATCCAGAACTCGTCGTCCGGCCTTTCGGTCATGCTATCTTGCCCTGTTCTTCCTTCTGGCGCTGGAGAAGGTCCCGCAACTCCTCCATGAACTGGTGGGCGTCCTTAAAGGAACGGTAAACCGACGCGAAACGGACGTAGGCCACGTGGTCCAAGTGGAAAAGCTCCTCCATAATGGCGCTTCCGACCACGCTGGCGTCGATCTCCTTGTCCCCGCTCTCCTGAACGCGAGACTCGATCTTGTCGGCTACTTTCTCGAGGGTGGTAATGGAAATGGGACGCTTCTCGCAGGCCTTCTTGAGACCGATGATGATCTTCATCCGGTCGAAGGGCTCCCGCCTTCCGTCCTTTTTGATCACGAGCGGCAGGACTTCCTCGATGCGCTCGTAAGTGGTGAACCGGCGGCCGCACTCGATGCACTCGCGCCGTCTCCTGATTACCTGGCCGTCCTTGGACAGCCTCGAGTCAATCACCTTGTTGTCCATCTCCTGGCAGAACGGACACTTCATCTTTCTTTCCTCCCTGGTAGCGGCGCACCCGGATTCGCGCCTCCTCGAATAACTTTTCCGCCAACGGGTCCGGGTACCCGTCCTCGTAAACTACCTCTTCAACTCCAGCGTTTATCAGCATCTTCGCGCATATGGAACATGGGAGGGTGGTGCAATAAAGGACCGACCCCGCTATGGAAACCCCGTGATAGGCCGCCTGGATGATGGCGTTTTGCTCCGCGTGAAGCCCGCGGCAAAGCTCGGCCCTCTCCCCAGAGGGAACGCCAAGCTGAGCGCGGCGGCAACCCGTCTCCGCGCAATGGGGAAGACCGCTGGGAGCGCCGTTATAACCCGTCGAGAGGACGCGCTTGTTCTTCACCAGCACGGCCCCCACCGCTCGCCGAAGGCAGGTCGTCCTCGTGCCCACCAGGCGAGTGATGGACATGAAATACTCGTCCCAGTCGGGCCTTTTGGCCGGCGCGGGCGTACTATCAGCGGCTTGCTTTTCCATTGAAATACCTGGATATTGTATCTCATTTTGGGGCGGTTGTAAATATCATACAAGATGTTGTGGCCAAGTAAGGGCCTTAAATAATTGAGGAAAGAAATAACGAATCATCCGGGGCCATACTAAAAAAACAAACGTGCCGGCCTTTGTCTTGACCTTATTTAGCCGGCTTGAATTAAAAAAAATACTTTGATTTTCTCGCTTGACCGCCGTCCCCCTTCGCGATAATCTTGACGGGTAGCTTGAGTGACTCCCCAAGGGCTTGGGCAAAAGGCCTTTTAAAGTAATGAGTAAGGAAACCACCGACAAGGCGGCGAGGGACAGGAACCTCCTGTTCGGAGTAATAGCCGTCCAACTGCACTTCATTCAACCGGTTGACCTTGCCAAGGCGGCCGCGGTTTGGGCCACCAAAACGCAACGGGACCTGGGCCAGATACTGGTCGATATGAAGCTGATCAAGGCCTCGGACAAGGCCGTGATCGACCAGCTTATTTTCCAGAAAATCTCCATGCATGGGGGAGACGTGGCCGGGACCCTGGCCTCCTTTGGGGGCGGCCGGGCCGTGGCCGAGTCTTTTTCCCCCGACTCCTTCTCCTGGTCCGGGAGCGGAGGTTACGCCGCCGAGACGAGCGAGCCCTCCCGCGACCCGATGGAGGACACCACCGACTTCACCTGGAGCCAGTCGTCCCGGGAGAGACAAAAGGTGGCCATCGAGCAGCCCAACCGCTACACCATCAAGGGAGAGCGGGGGAGGGGGGCCATCGGCCGGGTGCTGGTGGCCTTTGACGAGAACATCGGGCGCGAGGTCGCCATCAAGGAACTGCTCACGGGCGTGGGCACGGGCTCGAGCGGCGGCGCCAACCGCAGCCCGTCCAAGCACACGGCCGAGGCCACGGCTCGCTTCCTGAGGGAGGCCCGCATCACGGGCCAGCTAAACCACCCGTCGATCGTGCCCGTCTTCGAGATAGCGCGGCGTCCCGACGACTCCCTTTATTACACCATGCGCCTGGTCCAGGGCCGGAACATGGCCGAGCACCTTCGGGAATGCAAGGACCTTACCGACCGCATGAAGTACGTCCCCAACTTCCTGGACATATGCCAGGCCATGGCCTACGCCCACTCGAGGAACGTCATCCATCGCGACCTCAAGCCCAGCAACGTCATGCTGGGCGACTGGGGCGAGACCATCGTCCTGGACTGGGGCCTGGCCAAGGTGCAGGGATGGGACGAGGACTCGACCGACAGCCTGGACGCGGCGATGAGGGCCATCGCCGACGCCGGCGTTTGCGAGACCCTGCAGGGGGCGCCCATGGGCACGCCCTCATACATGAGCCCGGAGCAGGCCGAGGGACTCATAAAAAAAGTGGATAAAAGGAGCGACGTCTGGAGCCTGGGGGCCATGCTCTACGAGCTGCTAGCCGGCCGGCCGCCCTTTATCGGCCACTCGGCCTTCGAGGTCATGGGCAAGGTGATGAAGAACGACGTGGGGCTGGTTCAGGAGATCGAGCCCGAGGCCCCCCTCGAGTTCTGCGCCATCGCCCACAAGTGCCTCGAGCGCGAGCGGGACAAGCGCTTCGCCGACGCGGGGGAGCTGGCGGCCAAGATCGAGCGGGTAAGCCAGGTGGTATTCGGCGCCATGAGCTTCGTCCGGGTGCGTGAGGAGAGGAACGTGGCGGTCGAGCAGAAGCGGATCGCCGATGAACAGCGGATGATCGCCGAGGAACAGCGGCGCATCGCGGAGGAACAAAAGAAGCTGGCCGAGGAGCAAAGGGCCCTGGCCGAGAAGCGGGAACGGGAGGCCCGGCGCAACCTGGCGGAGGCTTATTTCCAGTACGGACTTCGCTCGGAGCAGGAAAGGCGCTTTAACGACGCCCGCGTTTATTTCGCCAAGGCCCTGGCCCTGACGGGGAGGGAGGACGCCAGGAGCGCCCTTTACCGCCAGGCCACGAGGCGATTCAAGGTCACCCTTACGAAAATCCTGGATGGACACCAGGAGAGGGTCACGGCGGTGGCCTTCTCTCCCGACGGTTCTCACCTGGCCACCGCCAGTTGGGACGAGACGGTCAAGATATGGTCCGTCGAGCTGGGTGACTGCGTCAAGACCCTGCCGGGCCACGACGCCTGGGTGACCTCGGTGGCCTTCTCGCCCGACGGCGAGATGGTCCTGGCCGGGAGCGCCGAGTCGGCCAGGCTGTGGAACGTCGAGACGGGAGCGGTCGCTCGCGAGCTTCGGGGCCATGAGGCCGAGGTCATGTCCGTGGCCTTCTCGCCCGACGGCAAGATAATCGCCACCGGCGGCGTGGACCAGACCATCGTACTTTGGGACGCGGCGGCCGGGGAGATAATAAGGACCATGAAGGGACACGAGGACTGGGTGACCTCGCTGGCCTTCAGCGCCGACCAGAGGATGCTCGTCTCGGGAAGCTGGGACGGGAGCGTCAAGCTTTGGGACTTCGAGTCGGGAGAATGCCTCATGACCCTGAGGGGACACGACGACGAGGTCAACTCCGTACAGATCGACATGGAGTGCATCCACGCCCTTTCCGCCTCGAACGACAAGACCCTCAAGCTGTGGAGGATCGAGACGGGAGAGTGCGTCAAGACCTTCCGCGGCCATTCGGACAGGGTCTTCTCGAACTCCCTCCATCCCCTGGGCGAGATGGCCGTCTCCGGCGGAGACGACCACAGCCTGCGAGTGTGGTCCCTGGACTACGAGGACTGCGAGCTGTCCTTTACCGGCCACGAGGGAAGGATATGCTCGGTCCAGTTCTCGCCCGACGGAAAAAACCTGGCCTCGGCGAGCTGGGACAAGACCGCGCGCCTGTGGAAAGTCTCGGAGGAAAGCTCGGCCATGACGCTGTGGGGCCACGAGAGCGACGTGCTTTGCGCGGCCTATTCGCCGGACGGACGGCGCGTGCTCTCGGGGGGGGAGGACGGGACCTTCTGCCTGTTCAACGCCTCGAGCGGGGAACTGATAAAGAGCCGCGCCGCCCACGTGGCGCCCATCTCCGCCGTGGCCTTCATGCCCAACGGGGCCGGTTTCATAACGGCCAGCTGGGACCACACCATCAAGCTGTGGAACGCCAAGACCCTCGAGAACGTGATGAAGTTCGAGGGACATGAGGACGACGTGCTGGACGCGGTCTTCACCATGGACGGCCGCGGCCTGGTGTCGGCGGGCTACGACAACTCGTGCAGGCTGTGGGACGTACGGAGCGGCAAGTGCCTCCGGACCTTGACCGAGCACAACTACCCGGTCCTGGCCTGCGACGCCTCTCCCGACGGGGGCTACGTTCTGACCGGGAGCTGCTCCGAGCGGGAGGGCTTCGACTGCGTAAAGGGCGAGATGAGACTCTGGTCCATCCGCACCGGCGACTGCCTCAGGCGCTTCGTGGGGCACAAGGACAACGTGCTCACCGTGGCCTTTTCCCCCGACGGCAGGAAGGTCGTCTCGGGCAGCCTCGAGAGCGTCATGATCTGGTCGGTCCAGTCGGGAGAGAAGATACTGACCATGTCGGGACACGACTTCTGGGTCAAGTCGGTGGCCTTCTCTCCCGACGGGACATACCTGGTCTCGGGCGGAGACGACGGGTTGGTGAAGATATGGTCGGCCGAGACGGGCGCCTGTCTTCTGACGCTCGAGGGCCATGAGGGGGCCGTGTGCAAGACGCGCTTTTCACCGGACGGCCGGAGCGTTTTATCGGCGGCCAAGGACATGACGGCGCGGATATGGCCCATCGTCTTCGATCTGCTCGAGTCCACGGGGGAGGAGCTTTTCGACGCGGCCCGCGCCGAGACGGGCATGGCCCTGGACGGCTTCAAGGTGGTCCAGGACGTCGGGAGGCCGGAGTCCGCGGACCTCTGAGCCTTCAGGGCAGGTCTTTCTCCGACTCCACCGCCACCCCGTTGAGAAGAAGCAGCGAGGTGAAACATCCGATCCCCTTGACCACTCGGGACCCGTTGTAGACCTCGTAGACCCCGCATGACGGGCTCCGGTCCTTGAGCACCGCCCGGGTCGCTCCCGCCAGCCTGGCGATCTTGAGGGACTCGGCGGCCCCCCGCAAAAACTGCCTGGTCACGTCCGTCCCGTCCCGCAGAAGCAGCCGGTTCTTGCCGCCCCTCAGCATGGACCCGTCGCCGTGGTCGAAGTCGGCCGGCTCGCGGGGCACGGGCAGACCGGAAAGGGACTCGGGACAAACGGGAACGAAGCGTTTGCCCTCCAGGTAGGCGATAACTTTGTCGTCGCGCTTGGACACCCCGTTGTACCTGCACGCCACCCCCAGAAGGCACGCGCTGACCAGTATTACCTCGTCCTTGTCCGACTCGCTCATGTCATCCTCCCCGCCGATGAATCGAGTATAAACGGACGCCCCGCCGGCTTCCGATCGTATGCCATACTATATAACCACCGGCAAGGGAATTTCAACGCGGAAAAATAAAAGGGGCAAAACGACGTCCATTTCGGAATGGGTCCGGCGCCGGCCTCCATGTGAGTCTCGCCCTTCGCCTTGACATACGAGCGCATATCATGGCAACATTTTTTCGAGTACGCCCATTGGGGCCGGATAGTGGGAGGCAAAAGGAATCGCGCCGGGCGCGGAAAAACGCCGGAAATAAGCGATGGAGAAGGCATGAGAGACCTGAAAGACATGGGGAGCGGATGGATCGCCGCCGCGGGATGTATAATCGTCATCGCGGTCCTGGCGATTATTTACGCCATTCAAGGCGGCCGCCGCGAAGCCATGCGACAAGAGTTCCTCGCCTCCCGCGAGACCCTCGATAAAAGCGCGGCCCAACTGTCCGAGACCGTCCAGTCATATAAAACCAGACTTTCCGATCTGGAAAATGAAAACAAGGCATTGAAAGAAGGAATTGAAAAGGAGAGAGAGAGGATAAATTATCTTAACAAAAAAGTCACAGAATTAATTCGCGAGGATAACCATTATAGTAAAAAGGGAACGGAAAGCCGCAAAGATATCATGATGTTGCAATCGCGCCTGGCTAATAAAAAAAACAAGCGGGAGATAAGCCCACAGCTTAGCAAGTACTGGCCCGTTATAAAGAAGAAAGCCCCCGACTTCATCGATCATTATAAAAGTATTTATCCGGACTTCGGCCGGGACGCTTTCGTTTCCCGTGAGTATGAGCCTAGGTCGCATGTCGGGGCGAAAGAAAATGTGTATTATGGAGATATTGTTGGCGTTCTTATTGATTGTACCGTTGAAAACCACGATTACCGCGTCTGTTCATCCGATGAAACAAAGTGCATATCGACCGGGGTATCCTCCCTCGACGCTGATTCAAAGGTATGTTTCGACGACAATTTTTGGGAGTTGAGCTTTACGATCGCTCCTTGCGGGGCCGCCTGCCGCTACACTCATTTGACATGGCTGGATGAAGACACTTTCATGTTCGTGAACCACTATCACTCGAGCGCGCGGACGGACCCGGACATAGCCGGCGACATGGTCGTTCCCATAATAAATATCTACCGAACTTTGCCCGAGTACAGTGTATCGAAAATTGGAGAGCACGTCGGCCCGCCCGTGGATTATGATAAATTTCATGACGTTGACTGGGCATTAATGCCAACGAAGGTCCCATAAAAGAGGAGACAAGATGAAAGGGTTAGGAGGCATTGGAAGCGGATGGATCGCCGCCGCGGGATGCATAATCGTCATCGCGGTCCTGGCGATAATTTACGCCATTCAAGGCGGCCGCCGCGAAGCCACGCGACAAGACCTCCTCGCCTCCCGCGAGACCCTCGAGAAAAGCGCGGCCCAACTGTCCGAATCCGTCCAATCATACAAAACCAGACTCTCCGAAGTGGAAAATGAAAACAAGGAACTTAAAGACGATCTTAAGGAGGAGAAGGCGAGGATAAGTGATCTTGATAACAAACTTGAGAGCTTGAATAGAGAGGCCGACTACCATGGAAATATACTGAGGGAATGCCAAAGAAACCGAGTGCTTCTGCAGACGCGTCTGGCCACTCCTAAGAACAAGCGGGAAATCAATCCGCAACTGAAAAAGTACTGGCCCATAATAGAGAAGAAAGCCCCCGGCTTTATCCAGCATTATCGAACCTTTTATCCCGACTTCGGCCTCGATTCCTTTATCTCCAGGGAGTTCGAGCCGAAGCTCGTGGGAGAAGGTAATGATCTGAGCTACGGCGAGCACATGGACGACATGGCCGACTATGTCGAAGGTTACGATAATAGTTACAAGATTTACAACTACCGTGTCTGGTCTTCCGATAAAAAGAGGTACATCGCGACATGCATGGCTGATTGCGATGGTGATGAACAAGTGCGGCTACTGGACCTTGAAGCCAATTATCGCGCGACGATCGCCCCTTGCGGCTCCCCCTGCCGTTATACTAATCTGACCTGGCTGGATGAAGACACTTTCATGTTCGTGAATCACTATCACTCCAACACTCGTACGGACCTGGACGTTACCGGCAACATGGTCGTTCCTCAAATTAATATCTACCGAACTTCGCCCGAGTACATTGTATCGCAAATTGGAGAGCACGTCGGCCCGCCCGTGGATTATGAGAGGTTTTACGGCGTTGAATGGGATTATAATTTGATGGTAAGCCCGTGAAGGCAAAAGAGGGAGGCGCCGAACGAGCGACGGAAGAAACATGAAAGGATTGAGCCGTAATATTGGGACCGGATGGACCGCCTTCGCGGGCTGTCTTGTCATCATCGCGGGCATGTCGTTTTTCCACGCGATCAAGATCGACGGCTATATGGCCATGGAAAAGGACCTTCTCGCCTCTCGAACGGCCATGCAAAAAAACGCGCTGGAACTGTCCGAGTCCATCGGCTCTTACAAAGCCAAACTCTGCGCTCTGGAAAATGAAAACAATGAGCTTAAAGACTCGCTGGCCCGGGAGGAGGAAAAAGCGGATGAACTTCAAGATGAAGTAGATTCAAGGCAAAAATGGGCAGAGGAGAGTAAAAAAGATTGGCTGGAACGGCAAAAGCAGGTCGAGCGGCTTCAGGCGCGTTTGGCGACGCCAAAAAGCCGGCGGGAAATCAGCCCGCAACTTAAAAAGTTTTGGCCTATAATAGAGCAAAAAGCCCCCGACCTCATCGAAAATTATAAACGTCATTTTTCGGACGTCGGACCGGACATGTTCGTCTCCAAGGAATACACGCCAAAGCTACTGGTCTGGAGCGACATGATATTCTACGATAAATCGGTCGATTACCGGGATTTTATATACCCTTACCGAGCGTACTCTCCCGATAAAAAGAAGGTGATTTCATCTTCATCCTGCCAGAAAATAGAAGATTGCGGCGTGGAAATGGAAGTACTGTTGCACGATCTTGAGTTCGATTGCTATAAAGCTCTTTCGGCGTGCTCGGCATGCAATTTCAAAGACCAGGCCTGGCTCGATGAAAATACTTTCATGTTCGTCACCAACATTTTAGTATATCATTATCTAACTGGTTCAGACAAGGATATGGTCAGGCCTTATATTTCCATTTATGTTTACAAATCTTCTCCCCCCGCCGAGGCCCGTTTCGCCCTGATCGGAGAGCACTTCGGCCCGGTCGTGGAATATGAAGGGTTTATAAACACTGTTTGGGAATCTCGCTGGAGATATCACAAATGATGCGGCCATAAATAGGGAGCGGCAAAGAAGGCGCGGCGGCCTATCGGACCCCGTGAGGATTTTAGTGAAAGGGCGAATTGGAAAAACCTTTCTCGGGAGGGGAAATCTATAAACTCCGCTTCGATCATGCCATGGTAATTATCCTTCACTTTCAGGGCGCTTAATCATTGATTACTCTTTCCCGGGGTGGCGTCCCGCTTGGCGATCCTGACCCCGGGCCGTTATATTTCCGCCCCATGGGCGACAAGATTGGTTTGCATATTGGCCCCGGCTGGGCGGAACGTTTTATCTTTTGCCTTTATCTTTAGGCGAGGGCTTTTTTGATTTTTTTTAATAGGGCGGTGGGCCCGTCGACCTTGCAGACGAAGCCGTCCACGCCCGAGCTTCGGACCAGTTCGTCCAGGTCCTGGGCGCTCTTGTTCGAGTAGAACAGTATCTTGGGCCGAGGGTGGACGGTGCGGGAGATGATCTCGGCCAGGGCGTCCCCCGAGAGGGCGGGCATCATCACGTCCAGGAGCACCAGGTGGGGGGCGAAGCTCCTGATGGTCGAGCTGGCGCCGATGGCCCTGGTCGTGATCATGACCTCGTAGCCGGCCTTGGTCAGCACCTTTTGCGCCAGCGCGCAGGAGTTTTCGTCGTCGTCGAGCACGAATATTTTATGAGTCATAAAGCTGTCCTTTCAGCGGCGCGGCCATGGGGCTTGGCGCTCCCCGGTTTTTTAGCGGACTTCGCGTTCAAGCCTCGGCCAGGGCTTTTTTCACGGCCTCCACCATGGCGATGGGTCCGTTGGTTTTGCAGTGGTATCCGGTGGCCCCGTTCTTTTCGGCCAGGGCCTTAAGCTCGGCCTCGCTCAGGTTGGAGAAGAAAACGATCTTGGGTTTTCGGAGCATGGACTTGTCGCCCTGGATGATGCTCGCCAGCGTGTCTCCGCCCAGTCCGGGCATCCTCACGTCCAGCATGACCAGGTCGGGCCTGACGTTCTTGATCGAGGACATGGCCCCGTTAGGCTCGCTTTGCACGTCCACGTCGTAGCCGGCCCTGGTGAGCACGGCCTTGACCAGCATGCACTCGTTAAAGTCGTCGTCCAGCACGAAAACTCTTTTCTTCATTGAGTCACGCTCCTGTCCTTGAGCAAAGAGTCGACCTGATACCAGAACTGCTTGGGTGAAAAGGGCTTGCCGATCAAGATGTCGGCCCCCGCCGCGATCGACCTTTCGGCCTCCCGCCTCTTGTCCGAGGCGGTGATCATCACGATTACCATGTTGCTGTAGCGCGAGTCGTTGCGAAGGAGCTTGCAAAGACCCACGCCGTCCACCTCTCCCGGCAGCACCACGTCTATCACCGCCAGGTTGGGACTGTCCCGCTCGACCGCCCGGTAGCCGGAAACGGCGTCCGTCGCCTCCGCGGTCGAGATGCCCTTGGCGTCCAGAGTACGGGCCACGATGTCTCGGATAAGGGCGTTATCGTCGACCACCACCGCCTTGATGGCGCTCATTTCATTGCCCTCCTTTCAGGAAGGGTGAAGGAAAAGACCGACCCGAGACCCCTGCCAGGACTCTCGAACCACATCCTGCCCCCGTGACCTTCCTCGATGATCTGCTTGGCGATGGGCATACCGAGGCCCGCGCCTTTGCTGTGATTGCTTACGTCGCCCACTTGCTCGAACTTGTTGAATACCCGGGCCGCGTCCGCCGGGTCTATGCCCTCGCCCTCGTCGGCCACCGAAACCATTAAGCCGTCTTCAACCGGGACGGTCGAGACGGTGACCTTTTTGCCCGCATCGGTGAACTTGATCGCGTTGTGGATCACGTTGGCGATAACCTGCTGAATCCTGTCCGGGTCGAACTCGGCCTTGCCCAGGACCTGGGAAAGGGAAAGGTCCAGGATGACGTTCTTCTTCTCCGCGTCGGCGCGAAGACCGTCAGCCGCCGCCATGGCCACCCGGTTGATCGAGTCCGTCACGTACTGGTAGCTCATACGGCCGGCCTCCATCCTCGAGAGGTCCAGGATGTCGTTGACAAGCCGCGTGAGCCGCTGGCTCTCGTGGTAGATGATCTTGATGAACTTGCTCTTCTCCTCGGCCTCCATGTCCCACTCGCTCAGGAACTCGGCGTAGCCAAGGATGTTGGCCAGAGGCGCCCGAAGCTCGTGGCCCACCAGGCTTAAAAAGTCGTCCTTCATCCGGTCCAGCCGCCGAAGTTCATCGTAGGCCCGGGCCAACTCGTCGTTTCGTTTCTCCAGGTCCTTTAAAAGAGCGTTCTCCCGCTCGTCCCTCCCCACCAGGACCATGCCCATCAGGTCGCCGCCCTGTCCCCTGATTACCGACCCGGACATGGTCACGGGGACCTCCGTTCCCTTTTTGCCGATCCACGAGGTGGAAGCCCCGGCCAGCGCGCCCGAGCGAATGCTCTTGATGAACTTGATCATGGCCCTGGAGTAGCGCTCCGGGTCCTTCTCCAGGATCGCCGCCGCCGGCTTTCCCACCAGCTCGTAGCGGCCGTAGCCGAGCATCTTCCTGCACGGCTCGTTGACGTAGGCTATGCGGGCCTCATTGCTCAGGATGACCACGGGATCGAGAAGGCTGTCCACGAAGCGGTGGATGATCTCGTGAAGCGACTCGATCTCTTCCCGGCTCGCTCGGGTTTCCTCCGCTCCGGCGGCGTCTTTCCAGGTCAAGGTGACTCCATTTACCCGTCCGTCCGCGTACCTGGGCTCTCCCAGGACCTCGACTTTCTTAACGCGCCCGTCCGAGGCGACGAGCCGGACCGAGCGCCGCTCGAGAAACTTCCCGCATTGACACGCCTGATCGAGGTCGCCGATAAACGACTGGCGATCGTCCGGGTGGATAAAGCGGCCAAGGCGTATGTCGCCTTGCGCTCCGTCCATGCTGATAAGACTCCTGAACGCTCCCGTGGCCTCAACCACGAGCCCCGAGGAGTCCGTCGCGCAACGGCATATACTGGAGAGTTGGTTTCCCTTCTCCAAAAACTTATCTTCTCTTTCCGTTTTTCCACCTAGGGACATGATCGGTCTCTAGCGTCCGCAAACGCCCTGCAACATGGTTATTCTTACTGATAAAAAGCCTTTCGTCAAGTTAAATTTTATTATTTTGAACGACGGTTAAAATCGGGGGCGGACGGGACCCGCGCCTTGCTCCAATTTCTGAATAGTCGGCTGGGAATGAATGGTAGCGAGAAATGAAGGAGCGAATGCTCAACCGCCACGTCAGACGGGATAATTCGTTGGGAACGATGGACGTTCTCTTGATAATTTGTTTCTTTATCTCGCGCTTCCAAACGGTCGGCTTACTCCAGGTGCATGCTCAGGTTTCCTATGATGTATTGCAGTTGTCCTACGCTGTCCTTGACTTCCTGGGTGGCGTCGAGGTTCTTGGAGGCGTCGTCGCTGACCTTCTTAAGCATTCTGGCGGTGTTCTCGCTGAGCGATACCTGCCGGGTGGTCATCGAGTCGATCTCGACGAGCTTGGGCAGCATGGCCGAGTTGAACCCGAGGATTTTCTCGAATATCCGGGTGATTTCCTGTATGGTCGTTTCACCTTCCCGGACGGTTTTTCCTCCGGCCTTCCGCCATGGGGGAAAGCCGCGAGCCGCTTTTTCTTTATCTCGTCGCCGCTAAACTCGATTATTATCAGGGTGTCTCGCGTGACTCTGACGGCGAGCGCAATCCTCTCTCGTGGGCCGAGAATTTCCGTTGAATTGGAAATCGCCATCGGATATAGTGGCCGATAAGGAAGAAGATATGACGGTCCCCGGGGTGGTCCGGCCGGTTTTGAAAAGACCGTCACGATAAAGCGAGGCTGGATAGGTACAAGGGTACATCGGTGGATGGAATAATAAAGGAGCTTTCGGCCAATGAATCAAAGCACCCATCCCGCAACGCGGGACCAGCGCGGTTTCAGAGAAACCGGACGGGCCATACGTTGAGGAGAATGCAAATGGATTCGAGAAGATCGTTTATAAGGAAGGCTTCCTCCGGCGTCCTATTCTCCGGGGCGGTGGTGGCGCCGGTCCGCGGGGGAGCGAAGGAAGCGGGGCCAAGGGCCGTGATTTTGGATACGGATATTGGAAACGATATCGACGACGTTTTATGCCTCGTCTATCTTCTCGCTAATCCGGGGTGCGACCTTATTGGCGTGACCACCTCTTACGGCCAGACCGCGCTTCGGGCCAGGCTCGTCTCGGCCATACTGCGGGCCGCAAGAAGAGATGACGTGCCCGTTCGCGCCGGGTCTTCCACGCGCCTTGACGGAGGAACGGAAAAGAGGGGCGTCCTTTACGACGAGCCCCTCGGGCGCTGGCCTCACCAGGAAAGCTTCGAGGAGGGCGCGGCGGCCGATTTCCTTTACCGGCGCCTTTGCGAGAGGCCGGGCGAGATAACGCTTATTTCGGTGGGACCCCTCACCAACGTGGCCCGACTTTTCCAGCGCTATCCCGATTCCGCGCGTATGCTCGGCCGCCTGGTCATAATGAACGGCGCGTTCAAGGCCCCGGTTCCGGAATACAACGCCTCGGGCGACGCGCTGGCCACCGGGATCGTATACGACTCGACTCCCTTGACGGCGGTGGGCCTGGACGTGACCATCAAGACCCGCATGTCCTCGCGCGAGGTCCACGAGTGGTTCCTGGCCGGTCCGGATGACGGTCCCCTCCGGGCCGCGGCCGATATGATCGCCGTCTGGCGCCGGGTCTCCCCCATTACCTTTTTCCACGACCCCCTGGCGGCGGCCGCGGCCCTCGACCCCTCCTTCTGCTCCTTCAAAAAGGTGAAGGTCGCCCCCACTAAAAACGGCGTCACCAAGGTGGATAAAAAGTCCGCCGTCAAGCCCCACGAAATAGCCACAGGGGTCGACAAAATAAGGTTCCTGAAACACTATCTCGACGTCGTGTCCGTCTTCAAGAATGGGTGAGGGAAGGCGGAGAAAGACGAGGAAATTTTTATTTTGGTCCAGGCACATCGCGAAACGCGCAAGCAACGCGAGTTATCCGTCAAGGAGGCAAGTCATGAAAAACAATAGATTAATCATCATATTAACAATGTTGTCCATTGCCATAATAGGCCCAAGGCCGTCAGGCGGTGCGTATGAACCTGAACTTTTCACGAAAGAAGAAATGATAGACTCTATCTACAAGTTTCAACGGTTAATGAACCAGGAGACTTGCCCAACAATGGAGGATAATTACAGCCTCTTTCCCGCGGCTGATAATGGTGGTACTGAAAACGCATGCCGTGATTTCTTAAAAGATATTCCTGTAAAAGAAAGCTGTGGTCCGATTATATCTCCACAAGCATCATGCTTATTTGCCTATTTACGATCTAAAAATGGACCTTTATTTCGAAGTACGAATGGAGATAAAATTAGCATTTACATTGAAGCTGATTTCAAAGAAGTAACTGAAAATAAAACAATCAATATTGATGCATTGATAAAAACCAACGATGGCGTAATTTTACCGGCAATATTCAGCATGACTGGGGCAAAATGCGCTTCATCTGACTTTGGGCATATTCAAATATTAAATATTAAGGGAAACACTCTAGATGATTACATTGAAGCTGATTTTATAAAATACAAAAAGCAATACACTACAAATAAGCCGTAAACGGGTACGATAGATACTACGTTATGCTACCTCGAAGGATGATGAAATTTGATTGAGCAATTTAATCGAGCGGTCAGGGCATTAAATGGTATGGTATTTTCAGACGGAGGAGGGTCCGTTAATACTGGTTCCATGGTGACTTTGAATTTTGGAGAAAAGACTCCGGTCATATTTTGGCAAGGCCATCCTACAAGGGAATGTAACGGATACAAGTGGGATATTTGTCTATATCTCCAGTGTTGCGCGTGGAGATTATTTTCAGATGAGGGAATAATTTGCAGTGATTATTCCGATATTGAGAAGATCAATGAAGGAATTAGAAGCGTCCGAAACTCGACGGTTATTTCGGTTAACGTTGACGATAGGACCTTTGACTTGGATATAAGACTAAGCAATCACGCCACTTTGCAGGTTTTTTGCAATTCAGGCGACTTAGGCGGTGAATTTGATAATTACAGCTTATTCTCGGGCGCGGATATTTTTACGGTAAAGCCGAATTGGATACTGGAACATAGCGTCAATCCACGGAGAATAAAGTGATGGTATAAACGCGGCCCTTAAGGGTCCTGATTGTTATGCCATTACATTCACCGTAAGGCTCAATAATTCGTCAGGGTCTGCACTATCCCCAGGCCGCTGTAGCCGTTGGCCAGGTAAACCAGGCCGTCTTTTACCTGGACGCCCTGCGTGTAATCGCCCGTGTCCCAGACGCCGGCCAGGACCGGCCCGTAAGGGTTGGATACGTCGATGATCTGCAGACCGCCGTCGTTGCTGTCGCCCACGTAGGCGTGACTGCCGGAGAGCCACACTCCCATGGCGTTGCCGGGCGTATTGTATGCTCCATGCAAAGAGGGGGAGGAGGGATTGGCCACGTAAATAACCATGAGCCCGCCCGTGCCGTCGGCCACATAGGCGTAATTGCCGGACACGTAAACGGCATAGGCGCTGCCGGAGGTGTTGTAAGCCCCGGCATAGGAGGGTGAAGAGGGGGTGGACACGTTGAATATTATCAACCCGGATCCGGCGTCCGCCACGTAGGCGTAATTGCCCACGACCATGACGTCAAAGGAATTGCCGGACGTATTGTAGCCGGCCGCCAAGGTGGGCGCGGACGGCGTGGATACGTCGATGATTTTCAAGCCGTCGAAGAAGTCCGCCACGTAGGCGTAGGACCCCTCGACGAAAACGCCATAGGCCCTGCCGGCGGTGTCATAGGTCCCGACCAAAACGGGAGAGGAAGGATTGGACACGTCGATGATCTGGAGCCCATCCAAATAATCGGCCACGTAGGCGTAATTTCCGGAAACGTGCACGTCCCAGGCATAACCCGGCGTATTATATGTCCCTGCCAGCGTCGGCATGGAAGGGCTGGAGACGTCGACGATTATCAGGCCATAATCATAGTTGGCCAGATAGGCGTAGTCTCCGACCACGTGCAATCCATAGGCGTGGCCGCCGGTCAGGGAAGCCACGGGAGAGCATTCCCCGTTCATACAGTCGTTGTCCAGAAAATCTCCGCACACCTCGATCGCTCCGGGATAACAAGACGGGCAATCGTCGTTGCAGTCGTCATTGGGCGTATTGGAGCTGCTGGGCTTGTAATGGCCGTCGCCGTCCACGTCCAGTTCCCTTAAGGCGGCGGCGTCAACGCCAAGCGAGACGTCCGAAGTGGCGCAGTGCTCCGCCCTAACGGCGTATGGCGCGGTAGATATCCGGGAGCGGGGGATCATCTCAGGGTCGGCGTCAACCTGCACGCCCAGCCATACCTCGGCGTGGTTCAGGAAAACCGCGGACAGGCCGCTCTCTATGCCCGCCGTAACCGTACCGGAGCCGATGAGTACATGGTAAAGTCCTCCGGCGACCACGACGTCCTCCTGGAGTACCGTAAGATAGAGGGCCGTGTCGCCGGACTCTACCCCATAAAATTTGAACGTAATGTCAACCGTTGTCCCGTCCGCCAGGGGAGCGCCGTCGCCGTCCATAAGTCGGCCCTGATAATTTATCAACTCGGGAACCGATTGAGCCTCCCCCGTGATTGAAAAGGTAACCATGATAATGAATAGTACGGCCGCCACCCCTGTGTTGATCTTCATGACTTCTTTCTCCATTAAGGTTTAGACTGTTGTTATTAGGAACCACCCGTGGCTTGAACTTTATGCTAACAGTTCTTCCATTGCAAAGTCAAGATTGTGCATTGATGAAATTGATAAAGGCCTGAAAATATTACTATCTGGAAATGGGCCAGTATAAAAACGGGCGAAGTACTGCCGCTTCCGGCATGACCGGGCACTGGGGCGCCAAGCCCAGGCAATGGCGATGGCATTTTTATAAAATACATGCCGCCAGCCGCTTTCATAGATGGGTTGCTTGCTCATTTTTCATATTTCAAGAATCGCCTGGATCAATTGGAAGGAACGGGACTAACTGAATGGAAAAAATGTCCATCGCGTTTTTGCCTTCAATAGTGCGTGGGCGGCGAGGCAGCCGGATGATCGCCTCTGGCCTCAATTTAATTAGCGGTCATCTTTCAAGTGGAGAAGCAATATAATAATCCGCGCGGTCTTGAGCGGAGCCATGCTCAGCCGCGGCTGCGCCGGTTACCCGTTGGCCCGCGGGATAATTAAAGCCATGCCGGTTCGCTTTGCTCGCCAAAACGAGTGGGGTACCGGCAAATAACGCCGAAGGCCGCGCCATTGACAATGCACTTTTGAGTATTACCTTATTATAAAATGAGGAGGGAATAATGAGTAAAGTCAGACTTGGCGTTCTATTTGGCGCCCTGGCCGTCGTTGTGGGAGGAAGCGCCCTGGCGTCCGAGGAAGTAAGCTACAAAGTAATTAAAAAATACAGGGACTTCGAGCTCAGAAAATACGATTCCTACCTCGTGGCCGAGACCGAGGTGAAAACGGACTTCGACTCCGCGGCCAACAAGGCATTCGGTCTGCTGGTTGGCTATATCGGGGGCGAGAACGTGAAAAAAGAGGAGATCTCCATGACCAGCCCGGTCAACCAGCAATCCTCCGGCAAGGAGGGCGAAAAGATCGCCATGACCAGTCCGGTCACGCAAATACCGGGATCGGAAAGCGATGGCGAAAAATCCTACATAGTGAGTTTCGTCATGCCGGCCAAGTACAACATAAAGAACATACCCGACCCCGTGGACCCCCGGGTCAAAATCAGGGAGGTCCCCTCCAAGCTCATGGCGGCCAGGACCTACTCGGGAACGTGGTCCAGGACCAACTATCTTGAAAACGAAAAAGCCCTGCTTGACGCCCTGGAAGAGGCGGGCCTGAAAACCGTTGGTCTCCCAATATACGCCCGCTACGACCCGCCCTGGACCCTCTGGTTCAACAGGCGCAACGAGGTGATCATCGAGGTCGAGGCCCCCAAATAACCGGGTGACTCTCGCGCCCCGGCGCGGCCAATCCCTCAATAATAATTCGGTGGGAGTCTTATCCGGACATGGGAGCCGGTTTTCCTCATGAAGGATGTCGCTAAAGGTTTTTTCCAAAACCGCCGGCTTCCCGCGTCGAGGTACGGATACAATTGATGAGTGGAGGGAGGCACGGAGCGGGGGCGCTTTTTCCCATGAGGCTCCATACTCAAGATTCATTGGAGTGCCACCTCAATTACTTTTCCGGCATTATCCAATCAAATAGAATCCGGGCGAAAGTATTGGCAGGTGATGGCCCATGCATTTAATAAAAATGAATGGATGGCGTAGCCGCGGATTGAGTATATTATTCGAAGGCAGGCGCGTAATAATTTTAAGCCCCTCCATTGGTCGAGACTTTTTCATTGCGATCAACGATGGAGGCGTTCAGCCCGCAGCTTCGCCGCCTATGCAGTATTGAGGACAATATTGTATAGGCCACCCCGCGATTGTCAAGCTAAAAGCCCGGCCACGGAGACGTCCTCGTCAATCTCCTCCCAGTGAATCCCGACGCCCTTTCCGATGAGTCTCCATGATTCCCGTTGTTGGGGCGTGGCGTCACGAAGGCGGGGGAACCATTCGAGAGGGGCGGAAATCTCGCGGCCGTCCGAGAGGAAAAGCCGGATGGAATACTCCGTGAACTCGACCCTTAAGGCGAGAGGCTCTTTGCATATTTTATTCGTCGAAGTACTCATGCCATTTTTCAAGGATAAAATCCTCGCGTTCCTCCACCAGCTTTCTTATGTCATTTATTTCATGCGGTCCGAATCCAATGGATTTATTTAAAAATACCGGACTAAGCCAAAACTTGGCATAACAATCTCCCGACTCGACGTGTACATGAGGAGGCTCAATTCCCTCATTGCTGAAGAAAAAGAATCGATACCCTCTAATTCTTTAAACCGTCGGGGACATCTTTGTATTGATTATGGTCGCGCGGGATAAGATTGTCAAGGCCTTTCGCTTGGAAAGCGGGACGCTGGGCGACCGAATCAATAGGGTTCTCGATATTCTGACTGCGTCCATTATTTTCCATTAACTTGGAAATTCCAGTACACCGTCTGGACGTTCGCGAACGCTCCTCGAATATATCCATCCGCGTGTATCCAGTCAAATGTGATTCCAAAAAAATGGGGCGTTTTAGATCGTGAGTCTTTCCCGCGGCGCGGCCTCTTTAAAAAAAGAGAGCGGCCGTTTGGGCCGCTCTCCGGTAAGCGATGATATAAGGGGTCACTTTTTGGAGGGGTAGGTCATCTTCTGCCATTTCTTGTCTTTTTTGTACTCCTCGATGGGCCTTTCGCAGTATGGGTAGTCCATACCCTGCTCGTATTCCTCGGCGGTGATGAGCCGGCAGGTGGGATCGTTCTTGCACCTGTTGATATCGACGGTGTGGCTGACTCCCTCGATTTCCCAAGAGCCGTACCTGCTGGTGAAGACCCTGTCGCCGATGGCCATTTCCCTCAGCGCGTCGGTCACCAGGCAGGTACTGGTCTTGGTCTTGGGCTCGAGCACGACGATGGTCCCGAGGATTTTCTCGGGTATCCTTATCTTGCTCTCGGTGATCTCGTCGATGATGATCTCGCAAGGCTCGTAGACCACGAAGGAATTTCCGCGCATGACGCCGTCCTCCGCCCCCACGTCGATGTAGACCACGTCGTTCTCGCCGATAATCTTGGTTCCGGTTTTGTCGGCCACTATATAGGCGTGAAGCTGTTCGAGCTCGGCCCCCACCAGCTCGACGTCCCTGCCCAGGGGCTGGTAATAGGGCGTGATATAATCGCCCGTCCGGGCCTCCTGGTAGGAATTCTCGATGATTCCCTCCGACACGTCGATCTCGGGCTTGGTGATGACCATCTCGCCCAGGTTCTCGAACTGGTAGCCGATAAGCTCGCCGGTCACGGGATGGGTGACCTTGATGAAGTCTCCCGTTGACAGGTCCTCCTTGATGCGGAAGAGGCTGTAGCGGTCCCCTGGCTCGACCCGGTCAACCTTGCCCACGTCCACGTATATTATGTCGTTCTCGCCGAGCAGGGCCTTCCTGTCCCGGTTGTCCACGATCTTGCCGGCCTTCTCCAGTTCCTCGAGTCCGATAAAGCCGGTGCTGGAGTGGGTGGGATAAATGATTTTAGGCCGTCGGCCGTAAGCCCCGACGCTGGAGCTGTCCGCCCCCATGTCATAGGCCGGCCTCTCGATGAGTCCCTCCGGATAGATATAGAGAATGTCGCCCGGGAAGATAAGGTGAGGATTTATGATAAAGGAATTCCTCTCCCATATCTTGGGCCAGTAATAGTTGCTGTTAAGATAGCGGCCCGCTATGTCCCACATGGTGTCGCCCGTCTGGACCACGTAGGCCAGGCGCTTTACCTGTCCCTCCTGTATCCAGATCAGCCCCATGGTTTCAAGGTCCGCGGTCGGGTCCTTGATCGTTACCTCTCCGTCCGTCGCCAGGTCCGGCGCCGTGTCCTGGGCGCCGCCGCCGCCGGCAAAACCGATAAGCGCCATCATTATCAATCCGATGAGCGCCTTTTTTCCGCTTCCCCTTTTCATCTTGGACCCTCCTTCGCTTTTCAACTTATTGGCAACACTCTTTCAGCTTCGCGTCGGCCTTGTTGGACGCCTCGCTGAACGGATAAAGCAGCTTTACTTCCCTGAACGACTCGGACGCCGCGGTGGGCCGGCCAAGCTCCAGGTGACAAAGTCCTATCTTGTAAAGAGACTCGGCGGCCGCCTCGCTGGCGGGGTGGCGCTCCGTCACTATCGAGTAAACGTCCTTGGCCCGGGAGTAGTCGCCGTTGGCGAAGTGGTCCTCCCCTAGCCAGAAGGCCACTCTGTCCTCGTTGGCCCCGCCGCCGTGGTTTTTAAGGTAATCCTCCATAAGGGGGCGGGCCTGGCCGGAGTCGCCGCTCTCGATCTTTTCCTTGATCGACTGGTAGGCGGCCGACTCGCCGGGCGAGGAAACCGGCTCGGGCGCGGGCGCCTGGGCCGGGGCGGACGAGTAAGAGGAGATGTTCTCCGATTTGACGCCATTGTTGCTCGAGACCGGCATGGCCATGGTTTCCGCCGGGTCGGGCAGGGGAACGTAGTTGGTCCCCGGCAGGGGCGAACTCGACCTGGGGCTCTCGATTAGAGAGGCGGACGAGTCGCTGGAGTGGGCGATGATCAGCTTGCCCTTGGGCCTGGTGGTCGCGGGCTGGGCTCCCTCGGGCTTGAGCCTGACCACGTCCAACCCCGGCAGGTTGGGGGGAGGAGCGCTCGAGGCGAAGTCGTTCATCTCGTAGCTCGAGCCGGAGGAAAATCCGCTGGTCCCGTTAAGGCGCGCCGTGAGAAGCTCGACCTTGGTGCTCAGGTCGGCCACCTGCTTTCTGAGCTCGGCGTTTTGTTTCTCGAGTATCTCGAGTCTCTCGAGCACGTCGTTTTTCGAGGATTTGGTGGGTTTAAAGGGATTGGCTCCCATGGAGAGAATGGAAGCGGTCACGACAACCGCAACCACCGCCGCTCGGTTTGTATATCGCATCATTTTCCGCCTCCGCTGTCGCTTCCACATTGACGGCCCCAGGGCCGTCGCGCTTACCAACTTTTACGAATACAGTCGATTGATATAATTATACTTAATTTAGTGGCCCATTGTCAAGTAAATTAATAACTTCCGTAATCGGGTCGTTTTTCGGTCCCCATTTTCCCTGGGCCGCGGGGAAAATGATGGCTTCAATAACGGCCCTTTTCCCTTATGCCTCATTGTATCAGAGTCGGAGGAAAAGATCAATTCTCCGGGGCCCCTTCCCGAAAATCGTCGGCCATGCCAGTTATCCAATCCCGGAAATCAAGGTCCACGTCAGCGTATTTTCTTTTCGTTACTCTTTTTACGGCCTCGCCGAAGTCCATTCCCTTTTCCATGGCCGACATTATTTCCCTGAGAGAAAAGGGGCCATACCGGGTCTCGATGTACTGCACGGCCAGAAGGCTTTCCACGTAGGCGGCCTGGGCCCCGCGCTCTCCCAAGGCCATGAAGCTTCCCTCGAGTTTTCGAAGCGGCGCCGGACGCCCGAGCTTCACGAGCCTCGCCGCCAGGGCGCCCGGGTCCTCGACCTGGCCCTCGCTTCTTTGCGCCATGCCCTCGTGGAACCAGACCGGGGCCTTGCCCCTGGCTACCTCATGGACCAGGGCGTGGGTGTACTCGTGGGAGATCAGTCTCTCCAGGTCCCTCGTCTTCCGCTTAAGGCCCTTGGCCGGTATCCTGATCTTGCCGTCGAAGACCGCTCCCGCCCAGGCGGGCGACCTGGTCACGTCCACGAACTTCTCGTCCGCGTAAAGGATAACCGTGACCGGGCCGTCGGGGAAGAAGCCCAAATCTTTTCCCACTTCCAAATAGGCGTCCTCAAGCATGAGGCCGATTACCCGGTGATTGCCAAGCTCGCCCGAGCCTTCTCTTTTAATAATAAAATGTCTCGTCCTCGACTGAAGAAAGTCGCGCTCGACCCTGGCCTCCCTCTTGGCCTTCTCCAGCATCTTTGCCGCTCCCTCCTGCTCGGGCTCGAGCGACAGGCTGAGGCGAAAGTACTCGACCGCCTCGTCCAGGCGGTTGTTCTCGTAACAGATGCGGCCCATGAGGTCGAAGGCCTCGGGCCGGCTTCCTCCCTCCTCGACGTAAAGATCGAGCCAGTTTTCGGCCTCGTCCTTTTTCCCCTCCTTATAGGTCGAGTAGGCCATGCCCCTCAAGGCCTCCTCGTTGTCGGGCCAGTGGAAAAGGGACTCCATGAAAAAACCCTTGGCCTTAACGTGGTCGTCCTCACTGAAACTCTCCCAGCCCCGGCGGGCCAGAAGGTGGCTCATGTCGCGACTGAAAAGGTCGTTGTAGGGGTCTTGCTCGAGGGCGCGGCTCATGAGGGAAATGGCCTCGGCGACTTTTCCCGAGTCCGCCAGGGCCAGGGCCTCGATCCGTATCTCCGAGCCGCGGTAGGGCGAATGGCCGCCAGGGTCGCCAATGCCGCTTCCCGGCTCGTTCCAGCCGGGTTCGCCTGAGGCCAAGGAGATGAAGGGAGCGGCGTCGGATATGAGCGCGGAATTGGCCGGGGGATTTTTTTCGCGGCCGACTTTCTCATTGTCGAAATGAAAAAAATATAGCCACGCGGCCGCCGGGGGAACGAGGACCAGGGCCAGAAGCCGCGCCGAGCGCCTGAATCCGCCCGCCATGTCCTTTCCTTTTTTCAGTCGCCGCCGCCCGGCGGGAATTTCATAATCCAGGGCGCGGTGTTCGGGTTGTAATCGTAGGGCTTGCCGTTGTATTGGACCGAGGATACTCCGTCGGGGTTTCCGAGCGCGAGCCGGAGGGAGCGCGAGGCCTCGAAGGCCACGGTGGGGTTTTCCTCCGGGTTCAGGATGGCCTGTCTCGGCGGGTCTTCCCCGTCGATCGAGAAGCTCACCCAGCAGGCTTCCTCCAGGGAAAGGACCACCCGGTGCCTGATGGAAGTGGCGGGAGAGGTCTCGGGCGGAGCGGAACCCCCGCCGGTGGAGGAAGGTGGGGAGCCGCATTTTTCGCAAAGGTCCTTGGGCGGACCAAGTTCCTCCCCAAGCCTGCTGATCCAAGGATATTTGGGCACGATGGGCTCGCGTGCCGGCGGCTCGTTCGGCTCGGGCTGGTCGGGGGAGGCGCCGGCGGCTGGAGTCGAGACCCCGTTCTCCTCCACCGGGTCGGGCGTCTCGTCGGTCGCCGGTATCGAGTCCCCGGGTTCCTCCGTCGTGCCGCCGCCGCTTATTATCTCGTCCGTCGTGGGCAGGCTCGAGCCGGAGTATAGTCCCGCCCGGTCCCTGGGTTCATCGGTTTTTTTGGATACGTCGTCGGGCGAGTTGGCGAGCCAGAAGGCCAGGGCGCCCACCAGCACCGCGATGATCATGAAGCCTAGGAGAAGATATCTTTGCTTGGGCGCGGGCCTTTTATGAATGACGGCGGCCTCGCCCGTCAGCTCGGGGTATCGGTTTTGCACGAACGAGTCGAAACGGAGCATCACGTCGGGCACGTTAAGTCCCACGTAATCCGAGTAGCACCGGATAAACGCCCTTACGAAGGCGAGGGGAGGGAGGGACGCGAAATCGTCCTCCTCGATGGCCTCGAGGGCTTTGAGCTTGATGCGGGTATAGGAAGCGATTTCCTCGAGGTTTATATCTCGAGACTCCCTTTCCCGCCTGAGGTATTCCCCGAAGCTGTCGCTAATATCGACTTGTGGACCCATTAAACCCAATATCTTCCAGCCGACCCGCGGGGGCTTACCTCACCACGCCGGGGCAATTATATAGACGCATGTAATCCACCGATTGTTCCGCCTCGGGCGCTCCCTCGACGATGGCGGCCTTGGAAAACTCGTCGCAGGCCTGGGCGTAATACCCGAGCCTTCCGTACTCGACGCCCAAAAGGAAATGGGGCCTGGCGTAGTTGGCCGGGCAAAGCTGGATGGCCTTTTGATAGTCGAGAATGCCTTTTCTGTTGAGGCCCTGCTTCACGGCGATCTCTCCCCTGTTGGTATAGGCGATGCAGAAGTTGGGGTTGGCCTCGATGGCCTTGTTGGCCGCGTTCTCGGCCAGGAGCAGGTCTCCCTTTTGCAGATAGGCCCAGGCGAGGTTGCTGTAGGCCTCCCAGGGCCTAAGAAAAAGCTCGTCCTCCGCGCACGTCTCAAACTGGGCGATGGCCTCGTCCCAACGCTCCAGTTCCAGGTACATGACGCCCAGGGCCATCCTCGAGTCCGTGTGCGTCTTGTCGATCTCGAGGGCCTTTTTGAACGCGTCGATCGCCTCGTATAGCTTGTGCCGCTTATGATAAATAAGTCCCATCCAATAATAGACCTCGGGGTCCTTGGGCTTGCACTGGGCCGCCTGGGTTATGGATTTGAGGGCCTCGATGTATTTGCCGGCGTTATAGAAGTTGATCGCCTGGCCCTTCATGGCGTCCACGTACTTGGGGTTCCTGCACTCCTCCGGTTTATTGGCGTATTTCAAAGCCTTGGGGTTGCACCCGCCGGCCACCGCCGCGACGGCCATAATAACGGCCAACCGCGACAGGACCCACGAGAAGGTCGTCGTTTTGAGCTTCATCTTTCCACCTCCATCACACGGCGCTCCGCATACCCCTTCAGTGCTCTCGCAAACAATATCGTCAGGGGAGGGCCTTACATCATGGCGAGAAACCGCACCAGTATCTCGTAGTCCTTTTTCGATATCCCCGCGGGTATTTCGACCTCGGCGGCCGCCGGCGGTGGCGTCGCGGCCCGGGGCGGGGGAGAAACGGGAGGAGGCCGCTCGTCCACTCCGCCGAGGACCTTGGCTTCCTCGGGCGTAAGCGCTTCCTCCTCGGGAACGGCCGGCTCGGGCTCCATTACCGCCTCCATGATGGGCTCGGCCTCGATGGTCTGCTCGTCGGCCGCTTCATCCTCGAGTCCCTCGAAGGCGGCCTCCACCTCGGCCGTTTCCTCGATGGCGGGAGCGGTTTCCTCCATCTCGAGGCCCTCGAGAAGGTCGTCTCCGGCGTCGAGAGGCTCGGCCTCGGCCGCCTCCGGCTCGGCCGGTCCCTCCTCGATCATCTCGAGGGCGTCCAGGGCGTCCTCCTCTGGCGAGTCCGCGCCGAGGGTCACCTCCTCGGCCTCGATATCGTCGCCGCCCAGGGTTATCTCCTCGACCCCGTCCGACTCCTGGGGGGTAAGGTCCTCCTGATCGCCCAGAACGTCAAGGTTGATCTCCTCGGCGTCCTCGCTTTCGAGGGCTATCTCCTCGGGCTCGGATTCGTCGAGAGACTCGATGACCAACTCCTCCACGTCCGCCTCTCCCTCGGCGTCGGCCGACTTCATAAAGGAGAGGTCCGCGTGAAACATGGGGGTCTCCTCATAAATGGACGCCTTTTCCTCGGGACTCTTGTCCCGAAAGCGCATGTCGTCGATCATGAAACCCATGCTCTCGGCGAACTGGAAGGCGCTCTGGTATATGCCGCTTACCTGCTCGCCGGGGACGGCGCCCTCGCTCCATCTATAGAGCAGCCCCGTGTTCGAGTTGGCCAGGTAAAGGTAAATGTATACTTGATAATTACCCTGGTCGTAGACGGTGGAGATAAAGGCCTGGGCCGGCTCGGGCGGCCGGTCGGGCGGCGCCACCGTGGGTCGGTTAATCGAGGTATAAATATCGATTACTTCCTCCGGCCTGGTTTCAACGTGCGTCTGATTACTTTCGAGCTCAAACATTTCTACCTCCGCTTGGCACAGGGTGGCCGTAAGACAAGCCACGCTATCTCATGCGTCCTTTTTCGATCAAGGACCCAGGTTACCCTAATGGAAATAATTAAATTTATCCGCTAACAGTTTAACACGTTTGGTTTTTTTATCCAAGCGTTTATTTAAACTCCATTATGGGACCAAAATAAAGCCCCCTTTTCGATCGCCATGGGCCGCCTAAAATTCACTCCGTTATCATTATTTCCCGCAGCTCGCGCGCTCTCACGTCCACGTCGGCCCTGGTTGTTTCTCTTAACCTGTCCAGGCTGAAGCCCTCGACCGTGAAGCTGGCCACGGCCGCGCCATGGATGAGGCTTTTCTTCATGCTGGGCAGACTCGCGTCGTCCATGGCCGCCAGGTAGCCGATCAGCGCTCCGGCGAAGGTGTCGCCCGCTCCGGTCGGATCGATAAGATTATCCACCGGGTAAGCGGGGGCAACTCCAATGCCCTCGCGGGTGACCAGGGTCGAGCCGTGCTCCCCGCGCTTGACGATCAGGGCCGTTTTCACCCCGTCGGCCAGGAGCCTTCGGGCCGCCCTTATCACGTTGAAGTCGCCCGTCAGTTGCCTGACTTCCTCGTCGTTTATTACCAGAACGTTGACGCGGGGCAGAAGTTCTACCAACTCCTCCCTGGCTATGTCGATCCAAAGGTTCATGGTGTCGCATACGATGAGCTTTGGTCCCGTGACCTGGTCGAGGACCTTTTTTTGCAGGCCCGGATGGATATTGGCCAGGAAAACGTAGTCGATCCCCTTGTAATCGTCGGGCAATACGGGGTCGAAGTCCTCGAACACGTTGAGCTGGGTGTCAAGGGTTTCCCGGCCGATCATGTCCGGCAGGTATCTTCCCGCCCAGTGGAAAGTCTTGCCTTTTTTTCTCTGCATGCCTTTAAGGTCCACGCCCCTTTTCTCGAGGAAATCGACGTGCTCGTCTTTAAAGTCCTCTCCCACCACCGCCACCACGCTGGGCCGGCAGTAATAGGACGTGGCCACCGAGGCGTAGGTGGCGGCCCCGCCCAGGGCCATCTCGACCTTGCCCGTTTCCGTCTCGACCGTGTCGTAAGCCACCGAGCCCACGATCAGGACCCGGGCGTCCTTGTTTTCTCCCATAAATTCGTCTCCTTCCCGGCGGCTCGAGGCCGCCCTGGCCGATCGCCCCTCGAGGAGCGCGGCTTGAGCCATTTTCGCACGGCTTCTTGATATTGCAAAAGCCGGGTCCAGTAAAGCTCCGGGCTTGAATATCTTTTCCTCTCCTGTTCTAATAATCGGCCATGAAAATAAAGATCGCTTTGCACTGGTGGATTTTGATCGGCATGGTTCTCGGCGTGGCCCTGGGTCTCATCATCATCCTACTCGGCGGCGAGAAGCCCGCGGAAACTTTTCCGCTCTTGACGGGGTCCCTCGACGTTCTGGCCAGGCTTTTCATCAAGCTTCTGAAAATGGTGATCGTTCCGCTTATCGTGGCCACCATGATAAACGGCGTGCTCAGCCTGGGAAGCTTCCGGCGGCTCGGGCGCATGGGTCTTCGGTCCATGCTCTACTACGCGGCCACCACCGGGCTGTCGGTCCTGACCGGCTTGGTCCTGGTCAACCTTATCAAGCCCGGGGTGGGGGCGGACGCGGGCTCCGGCCGCCTGATCGAGCAGTTCGAGGAAGGGACGAGGACCTGGTCCGACTTGATCCTCAGCCTTATTCCCCAGAACCCGGTCGAGTCCATGGCCAAGATGGAGGTACTGCCCACCATCGTTTTCAGCCTCCTGTTCGGCGTGGCCCTTTTAGCCATCGGCGACGAGGGCAAGCCGCTCCACTCCATCTTTAACGGCATGGCCCGGGCCATGATGAAGATGACCGACTGGGTAGTGTCCCTGGCTCCCATCGGGGTCTTCGCCCTGATGGCGAACGTCATCGTGGACTTCGGATGGGAAAGCCTCAAATACCTGGCCGTTTACATGATCACGGTCATGGTGGGCCTGGGGATTCATTTTTTTATCAGCCTTCCGCTCGTCGCCTATTTTCTCGGGCGGTACTCTCCGCTGAGGCTTTTCAAGGACACCTCGGCGGCCCTGCTCACGGCCTTCAGCTCGGCCTCGAGCTCGGCCACGCTTCCCCTGACCATGGACTGTTTGCAGGACAACACGGGGGTTTCCAGGCGGGCCGCGTCCTTCGTTCCCCCCATTGGGGCCACGGTCAACATGGACGGCACGGCCCTTTACGAGGCGGTGGCCGTTCTCTTTATCGCCCAGGCCTACGGGATCGAGCTCGGCATAATCCAGCAGGTGATAATTTTTCTTACGGCCACCCTCGCGGCCATAGGGGCGGCGGCCATACCCAGCGCCGGTCTTTTCACCATGGCCATAGTGCTCAAGGCGGTGGGTCTTCCCCTGGAGGGCGTGGCCCTGATCATCGGCGTGGACAGGGTCCTGGACATGGCGCGCACGGCCACCAACGTGTGGGGCGACATAGTGGGAACGGTGGTCGTGGCCAGGATGGAGGGCGAGACCTTCGGCCAGGAGCCAAGGGGCGAGTGAAAACGTTCCATTTTACGGCTGGAGCCAAGGCTTATCCTTGGCAAGGAAAAAGCCGTCCCCGGGCGGGTCGGCCGAAAAAATATCTTTTTTCAATACCCGATAAAAATGGGGTTGACGAAGAGCAGGCTCTCGGGCATGGTGGGGTCCTCGTAGGGGACCGAGTCGTCCACCGGGCCCACCACCTCGACGCGATAGAAGGCCGGGACCTTTTTCTCGCCGATCTCGTTGTCAATAAAGGACAGCTCGGTACCGTCCACTTCCTCGACCACCACTCCGTTCCTTATCAGCGTGGTCCTGCATCCGTCAACTGGATGGTCGAGGGAGAATCTGACGCGAGGCGCGGCGTCGAGCTTGACTTCCATGCCCAGCATGACTTTCCTTTGGGCCTTGTCGCCGCCGGCCACGGACCACTCGCTCACGAAGGAGTCCTGGAAGGCCTCGCCCTGGAGGGCGACCATGCGGCCCTCCCTCATGCATTTGTAGACCTCGGCCTCGGTGAACTCGTTCATATAGAAAAGAGTGGTGGCCACGGCCAGGGAACCCCCGAAATGGTAATCGGCGTCCGCCGAGACCCAAAGGGGCCTGTCCCTCATGCCCACCAGGTACTCGGCCAGGACCGAGTCCCACTGGCCGCCCGGGCGGGGAACGACCTTCCATCCCTCGGGCAGGGCCGAGAATCCGGTCAGTCCCCTGAAGCGAGCGTTGTTGACGGGGGGAATGGCCATGTTGTGGACGGGGCCTATCCAGTCGTCGGGCGCCCAGTCAGGATGAACGCAATGCACGATGCCGCCGTTTTGGTCCAGGTAATCGACCAGTGCCTCGTAAGGCTCGTCGCCGTAATCCTTTTCCGGCTTAAGGGGCACCCGGTCGCTGGTGGGCATGTTTTCCAGAACTCGAGGGTCCTCGATGGCGTAGACGGTAAAGTGCTTTACCCCTCCGAGCAGCACGAGGTGGGGGAATTTGCCATGGTTCCGCAGGTGGGGAGGACTTATCTCGACGCCCTTCAACGCGATCATGTCCTGGGCAAGGGCCCTTTGCTGGATTTTCCTCAGGCGCTCGTAATATACGTCGTAGCCCACGCTTTCGACTCCTCCCCTGTCCCCGCACATATAATTGCCAAAGCATATTTTGCCTTCCCGGTGGTCGGTATAAGCCAGAATGGCCATGCCCTGGTCCTGGGCCAGGTCCAAAAGCTCGTCCGCGTCGCGTCGTCCGTCGCTGTAGGTCGTATGATTATGCAGGGAGGCCCGGGCGACGATCCATCCGTCGCATGAATATTTTGGGGTCCTTTCCGGTTGTTTGGGCCTGGTCCCTATGGGCACGGGTTTTTTCTTTGCCGCCGGCAGGGTGCATCCATCCAGGACAAGGATGGTTGCAAGGCAAATTGTTAATGATAACGATATCTTTGGGAATTTCACAGTCATTTTTCGACCCCGGAATTTTTTCCCATAATACGTTTAATCCCGCTAATGGTCAAGTAAGATTTTCGTATGAATTGGCGGAGAGTAAGACGGACTTATTTGATGAGCCTCTTGCGAAAGTCCCGCTTTAGGAGTGCGGCGGCTCGACGCCGCTTTTCTTCCGAGCGGCTTGACGCGAGGCAAGCAGGTGTATTAATAGGCCTTGTCAAGCCAAGGCCATCGAAAGCGGTCTCAAGCGACCGCACTCCTATGTCCCTATTTGTCAAGTGACCTCGAATTATTATATCGGTCCTGGGCAATCTCCTATTCGAACGCGTGGTGGTACACGGTTCATTTTATCTTTTCGCTTCCGGACGGATCACACTCCAAAGCGGGACTTTTGCACGAGGCTCGGATAGTTATGAAAACGCGCCGTCCAAATGGAGTGGCTTATAAAATTTTGCGCGCTTGTTTTTGAATTTGACAATACTCAGCCCGCGGCTCCGCCTTCCATGCATTTAATAAAGTTCATGGGCCGGCTAATCTCGTACATTTTCTATTATCCATCAGGGTCCTCGCCCATTGCCGAGGAAGTTTCTCCGTAGGCTTAATTGAATTTCGCGGAGCAGGTTGTATTATTGATGTACGGAAGGCCATTCGCGGCGAAGAACGCGGCGCGGGTGAGGCTTCATTAATAACGATCGCGAGGCGGAGAATAAATGAAATCCTGTAAATCATCGGGAGCGGGGGGACGGAGAAGGGACTTTCTGAGGAGCGCCGGCTCGGCGGCCGCTCTGGCGGCTTTGTCTCAGGGATGTCTTCTCAAGCAGCGGGAGGCGGGGAAGCCGCTTCATATGAAGAAGCGGATGAAGTCCTCTGGCGGCGGTCCTGATCCTCTTCCTCCCACTGGCGTGTTTCCGGATATTGACCCGGCCTCGGTGGGCCTGGTAGGAATCGGGGACTCGGTGCATGAGGCGGTACGAGAGGCGGTGATGGCCGCCGGCGGCCTGGATGAGATCGAGCCTGGCCAGCGCGTTTTGATCAAGCCCAACATTTGCGGTCCGGCCATCCGCGGCAGGTACCCTGGCCGTATCACGACCAGCCCGGAGGTGGTCCGGTCGGTGATCCGTCTTTGCAAGGAGCGGGGGGCCGAGGTGATCGTGTCGGAGCGGTCCATGATCGGGACGGAGCTGGCCTTCAAGACCTCGGGCATCGCCCGGGTGTGCCATGAGGAAAAAGTCCGCGCCTTCCCCTGGACGCGGGCCGAGTACGTCCTTTTCAAGCCGGGCAGGCGCCACTGGAGCCAGGGGTTCCGCTATCCCAGGATACTCGACGAGGTCGATCACTTTATCAACGTCCCTCTCCTTAAAAACCATGGAGTGGGAGGGGCCGACTTCACCTGTTGCCTCAAGTCCTTCGTGGGCGTGGCCATGCCCCTGGACAGGCACCAGGAGGGACCCGACGCCCTCCATACCAACAACATCGGCGAGAAGGTGGCCGAACTGAACCTTTGCGCCAAACCCCTCATCAACATTGTGGACGCGACCGAGATCATGGTGGCGGGGGGACCGGACGGCCTAAAAAAGAAAGCCTCCATCTGGGTGAAACCGAAAATGATTATGGCCAGTAGAGACCGGGTGGCCTGCGACTCCGTCGCTTTTGCCACGCTCAGGCTCTACGGGGCCGAAGCCGGCGTGAAGCTTCCCTACATAAGTAAAAGGCCGGGAGAACAAGTGCAGATTTACTATTCCGCCGAGTTGGGCCTCGGCCAGGCCGATCCGAGCAAAATCGAGATAGTGGACAAGGGCGTGTCCCATTTTGACGAAATAAAGTCTAACTGGCTGTAATCTATAATCATAACGCTAGGACCCCGCTACTTTCGGCGCCCGGACGGATAAAGCCGTCCGGGATGACCGATGAAAAAATGAGGTGAAATTAAAAAAATGTCGCCTCAGATTTTAACCATCTCTCGTCCATTGATATTAAATCTTTGCAAATAGTGGCCCTCCATCTTGCATTATCCATAATGGTTTTGATAGTATCGGGGCCAGAGTGTTTTTGATCGCTTATCTTCAGGGGGATTATAAGCGGCGGAAAGTAATTTGAAGGGACCTTTCGGTCCCGGGCAGTGAAACGGGTTTTTCAACGCGGGGATTTTCAAGATTCAATCAAAAGCCGATTAAGGAGGGCATTTGCGATGAAAAGGATTGGATTCGTATTAGCTTTAATCGCGGTCGCGGCCGTGTCGGTACCGGTCCTGGCCCAGACTACTCCCGAGATAGTCAATTACCAGGGCAGGGTCATGGACAACGGTTCGCCTTACAACGGACAGGGCTTTTTCAAGTTCGCCATATGCGACGGGGCGGCCTCGAACACCTACTGGTCGAACGACTCGACCAGCGCCGCCTGCGGCGAGCCCACCAACGCGGTCAGCCTGAGCGTCAGCGGCGGCCTGTACAGCGTGGGCCTGGGCGACGCCACCCTTCCCAACATGAACGTCCTGCCCGCCTCGGTTTTCAGCGGCAGTAACGACGTTTACCTTCAGGTCTGGTTCGGCGACACCACCGCCTCCCTCGAGGCCCTCGCGCCCATGCAGCGGATCACCAGCGTGGGCTACGCCATGCAGGCCGAGAACGCCCAGACCCTGCAAGGGCTTCAGCCCAACCAGATCGGCGGCGAGCCCGACGTGGTCATAGTCGACGCGGCCGGACGAGGCGACGCGGCCACCATTACGGCCGGCCTGGCCCTGGCCGGGGCCATGCCCCCTCCCGTGCTGGTCAAGGTCATCGAGGGGACATACGTCGAGACGGCCCTGGTTATACCCGACAACGTGGCCGTAAGGTGCATGCAGCCGCAAAGCTGCGTGGTCGACGCCGTCGGCGGTCCGGCCTTTATCGCCGGCAACAATACCCGCGTCGAGGGCTTCGTGATCAGGAACGCCTTGGAGGGCGTTGTCCTTCCCCCCGGCAACGGCGGGGTCTGGATACGGGACAACCTTTTCCAGGACGACGGGATCGGCGTTTCCCTTTTAGCCGGCGTGACGGCCTGCAGCGACGTTATCATCGAGGACAACTATTTCGATACCTTCAGCGGCGACGTGTTCCCCTTCTCCGAGGGCGTCAGAATGACCGCCGTAAACAACCTTTCCATAATAGACAACGAGTTCTTCTTCATACAGGGGCCGGCCCCCTATGGAATAAATATTTCCAACGGCGTGGGCGCTTTCATCCTTAACAACGACTTTTCCGAGATACTCAGTCCCTCGGGCTCCGCCGCCGCCATTAACGTGGACATGATCGAGAACGTCGTCATCGAGGACAACATAGTCGCCCAATGCTCCGCCATGGACTTGCAGGGCATAGACTTCATGGGAGTCAAGACCGCCGCGGTCCGGGACAACGTCTTCCTGAAGATAAGCGGCGACTCGGTCATGGCCATCCGGGCGGCGGACTCCGACTTCGTCTCGATCGAGAACAATCAGATCATTGAAGTCAACGCCATGTATGGGTTTGGCGTGTTATTGGAAGAGGTAAGGCGGGTCCGGGTCGTGGACAATAATATCACTTACGTCGCGCTCGCCGGCGAGTATTCCTTCAACGACTGGGCCATCAGGTACGTGGCCATGAGCCCGATGCCCATCGAGTTCCTTATCATCAAGGACAACGTCATCACCTTCTGCAACAACGGCATTCACCTGGATTACTCCATGCCCGGACAGGAAGGCGCGGGCATGACCGACGAGCAGCTTATCGAGAGCAACGTGGTAATCAAGGGACCGGGGGAATACGGCAGGGGCATTCTGGTCGATTTCGCCCATACCTCCCAGATTCTGAAGAACAAGGTCAGAAAGTTCGAGGTGGGGATCGAGGTAGTGGGCGGAAACCCGATGTATCCTCTTGACGTCAATATCATGAGAAACGAATCCACGGGCAACGGCATGGCCGACTTGCTCATCTCCTCGACCAGCGGGACCTTCAGGTCTTACTGGAACTACCTCAACGTTTTCCCCAAGGGCGGGATCATTCTTCCCGCCGTCCTCATCCAGAGGCAGGACTACGACAACGCGGGCAATCTCAATCCATAAAGCAAGCTCCCAGCGGGCAAAGCGCGGGCCTTTGCGGGTCCGCGCTTTCGTTTTTATGGACTCGATCGTAAAATGGACCGACATGAGAAAACCAAGAAAATCCCTCTCGGCCTCATGTCCTCGAGAGAAGACCGCGGATCGAGCGTTCCTCTCCTATATGGATAGCTCCTTGCCGGCTAAAGTGTTAACATATTTCGGGGGGAAACTGAATTTCCATATTGGGGATTGAACTCCCGTTCACGGCTTGATATATAATACTACTGGCCGGATCGGCAAGGTTTGACCGGCCGGCGAGGAAGGAGGACATGTTATGAAAAGTCAGTTCTGGTCCACCATCTTGAGCTTCATTCTGCCGGGAATCGGCCAGATATATAACGGCGACTGGCTGAGAGGGATTTTCTGGCTTATCGTGACCCCCGGGTTCTGGATAGGAAGCGGGGGCACGCTCGGCTGGATATGCCACCTCATCGCGGCTTACACCGCCTACAAGAGGACCGAGGAGATCAACCTTTTTCGCTCATACGCCGGGTTCTGAGATTTCTTGCAATACGGCTGTTTTATTTAATGGGAGGTTTTGAATGAAAAGGCTATTTTTCGGGGGCTTCATGGCGGCCGCTCTCATGCTCGTCGGGACGGCGGCCCTGGCGGCCGACCTGCTCGCCAGCCCCTACCAGGCGACGATAGCGGTCAAGCAGTACGAGGCCAAGCTGAAGGAAGCCGGCGTTTCACCGGACGAGCTCGAGGTGTTCTCGATAGGCCAGTCCCATATCGACGCGGCCTGGAAATGGCGCCTGTCGCAGACCCATACCAAGGTATACAACACCTACGGCCAGGCGGCCGAGCACATGGACGAGTACCCCGACTTCCGTTTCTCGGGAAGCTCTCCGCAATATTACGAGTGGCTCCTGGACGAGCACCCCGAGGTCTTCCAGAAGATAGTCGAGAAGGAGGCAAAGGGACAGTGGGAGATCGTGGGCGGCATGTGGGTCGAGCCCGACGGCAACATGCCCGACGGCGAGTCCTTTACTCGGCAGCGACTTTTGGGCCAGCTTTTTTACAAGGAGCACTTCGGACATATCTCCGAGGTGAGCTGGCTGCTGGACAGCTTCGGCTATAACCTCAACTATCCCCAGATCGTGTCCAAGTCCGGCGCCAAGTACATGTGGACCAACAAGCTTACCTGGAACGACACCACCATCTTTCCCTTCCACCATTTCCGCTGGCGCTCTCCCGACGGCTCCGAGGTCTTGACCTACATCTGCCAGCATTCTCCCATGCCCATGTACTTCCCCTACTCCGAGTTGGGAAAGTACAGGGACACGAGAAGGATGCTTAAGCCCGGAGCCGAGCTGGTGGCCAACTACTCGACCCCGAAACATGTCATCGACGAGGCCATGAGCCAGGACCTGGTGAACGTGATCGGCGTGTTCTACGGCCTGGGCGACGGCGGTCTGGGTCCCCGCGAGATCGAGATACGCGTGCAAGAGGGTCTGGCCCGGGAGGGATACGTAAAACCCGGAAGCGGCCTCGAGCTTTTCCAGGCCATGGAGAAGTGCAAGGACCGGATGCCGGTGTGGAACGACGAGATGTACCTCGAGTTCCATCGCGGGGTCCTAACCACCCAGGCGTGGATTAAAAGGGCCAACCGGGAGGCCGAGCAGAAGGCCAGGTCCGCCGAGACCATAAGGAGCATGCTCCAGGTGATGGGGGTCAAGTATCCTTACGAGGGCCTGAAAAAAATCTGGAAGCTCATCCTCCTCAACCAGTTCCACGACATCCTGCCCGGGTCGTCCATACCCGAGGTCTACCAGGACGCCAGGCCCCATTACAAGCTGATAAATGACACCCTGGACGACGTGACCTTCGGCGGACTGCGCGAGCTGTCCGAGATGATCAAGACCAACCCGCCGTCCAAGGACATGGACTCGATCCTGGTTTTCAACTCCCTGGGATGGGATCGAGACGGCCTGGTCCGGCTCGAGGTCCCCTCCGGCAAGAGCTACAAGGTGGTGGATAAAAACGGCGGCGCGGTCAAGAGCCAGGAACTCGAGCGCGAGGGCGTGACTTACCTGGTGTTCCGGGCCAAGGACGTGCCCAGCGTGGGCTACAAGACCTACTACGCCAAGGAAGTGGAGGCGCCCGCCACCGGCGAAGGCCCGGCCATAAGCGAGGACGGCGAGGGCTTCACGATGGAGAACGAGTTCGTGAAGGTCTTCATCGACAAGAAGCAGGGCTGGATCAGGTCTCTTGTCAACAAGGAAACGGGCAACGAGTACATCCGGGAGGGGGCCAACAAGATCGGGGCTTATTACGACAAGCCCGCCGCCTACTCCGCCTGGAATATCGACAAGGACTACTTAAAGCATCCCTTCGATATACCCGAGGCCTCGAGGGTCGAGGTCACCAGCCGGGGTCCCCTTTGGAGCGAGATACTGCTGGCCCGGGAAATCGTGACCGACGGCAGGAGGACAACCTTCGAGCAGCGCGTGAGACTGGTGGAGGGCGACCCGGTGGTCTACCTCGACCTCGACTCCGACTTCCATATGTGGGACACCCTGGTAAAGGTCGAGTTCGACACCGTGCTCCACTCGAACACCGTGGCCGCGGACGGCCCTTACCTCGTGGTCGAGAGACCCACCCATCCCCAGACCGAGGCGGAAAAGGCCCGCTGGGAAATGCCCTGCCACAAGTGGATAGACCTCTCCACCGGCGAGGGCGGGCTGGCCCTTTTAAACAACGGCAAGTACGGCTTCTCCCTCAACGAGTGGGGCACCGGCTACCGCCTCTCCGTGATCAAGGGGGCGAGATACCCCCGGGCCAACCCCGAGGCCAGGGACGTCAAGCACCATTACTACTCGTGGCCCATTCCCACCGGCTACACCGACCAGGGAGCGCAGCATGCCGAGATGGGACTTCTGGCCCACAAGGGCGGCTGGCGCGAGGCCAAGCTGTGGGAGGCGGGCTACAACTTCAACGCGCCCATGGAGGCCATCTGGACCACGGACGGCGGGACCAAGCTGGGCGAGCGGGGCTCGTTCCTGACGGTCAACTCGAAATCCGTCTATCTCGGGTCGGTTAAAAGAGCGGAGGAGGACGGCGACCTGGTCATCCGCCTGGTCGAGGCCGCGGGCAAGGGCGACACGGCCGTGCTTCACTTCGGCGAGGGCTTCCAGGCAACGGAGGCCTCGTCCACCGACCTGCTCGAGATGCACCCCGAGACCATTCCCATCGAGGACGGGGCCATGCTGAGAGTCGGGGTCAAACCCTACGAGATCAAGACGGTCAAACTCAAGATGAACATGATCGACATGTAACGATCGGACCATGAACGACAAGGGGCGGTCCGGGTGGCCGCCCTTTTTCTTGACGCCCCGCTCGGGAGTCTCCCGGCGCCGGACGGCCAAACTTATACCAATTTTAATTTTTTCTCGCCTTGGCCGTTTTAAATCTTTTTTATTGTGATATAATACTACGCTCGGGAGCAGTATGCAGGAAGTCAAAATTATCGGGGTGGGGTTGACCCCGTTCGGGAAATTTCTCGATCGTTCTCTCAAGGACCTGGCCAGGGAAGCGGTTGAAAACGCCCTGGACGACGCGGGAGTTTCCTCGATGGACGTGCAGGCCGCCTTCGTGGCCAACAGCATGGCCGGCCTTATCACGGGACAGGAGTGCATAAGGGGCCAGGTCATGCTCCGGCCCATGGGCATGGGCGACATACCGGTCATCAACGTCGAGAACGCCTGCGCCTCCTCCACCACCGCCCTTTACCTGGCCTGGATGGCCGTGGGCTCGGGACAGTTCGACGCCGTGCTGGTCCTGGGGGTGGAGAAGCTCTACCACGCCGACCGCTCGCGAAGCTACCAGGCCATCGCCTCCAGCATGGACCTCGAGCAAATCCAGGACTGGCTCGTCATCAAGGAACAGGAACAGCAGATGAACGGCATCCGGCCCGGCCAGAAAAGGACCCGGGACAGGAGCGTGTTCATGGACTTTTACGCCATGGGGGCCCGCGTTCACATGGCCAAGTACGGGACCACGGTCGAGCAGCTCGCGGCCCTTTCGGCCAAGAACCATTACCACGGCTCGCTTAACCCCTACGCCCGGTATCACAAGGTCTACACGATGGACGAGATATTGAACGCGCCCCTCGTGGCGTATCCTCTCACCAGGCTCATGTGCTCCCCCATTGGCGACGGGGCCGGCGCGGCCATAGTCTGCTCGGCCGATTACGCCAGGGCCCGCGGCAAGACCGACGCCGTGAGCGTCCGCTCGATCTGCCTGGCCTCCGGCGTGGACCGCCAGGTGGAGGAACCCGACATAACCAGCCGCGTGGGCGGAAGGGCCTTCGAGCTGTCGGGCGTCGGCCCGGAGGACGTGGACGTGGCCGAGCTTCACGACGCCACCGCCTTTGGCGAGCTTTCCGCCGCCGAGGAGCTGGGGTTTTGCCCCCGGGGCGAGGGCGGCCGCTTCGCTGAGGAGGGCCACTCGAGGCTGGGCGGCAAGCTGCCCATCAACACCTCGGGCGGGCTCGAGTCGAGAGGACATCCCCTGGCCGCCACGGGCGTGGCCCAGGTGGCCGAACTGGTCAGGCAGCTACAGGGCAAAGCCGGGCTGCGCCAGGTCGAGAACGCCAAGGTGGGACTGGCCCAGAACGGCGGCGGCGCCATCGGCCTCGAGGCCGCGGTTATGGCCGTAACTATCCTTACTTGTTGATCTTTTAACTTCTTCAACGCGCGCGTCCGTTTCATTTTCCACTTGAAGTTCCCATACCGGCCTTTGACTGCCGGGGAAGGCCGAGCTAAAATATTGTCAAGCGTCAAGGTTAGCCCCTCGGGGCTGGAAAGGGAATCCGGTGAAAATCCGGAGCTGTCCCGCAACTGTAATGGAGGAGCCCGGCCCGAAACGCCACTGGGATTATCCTGGGAAGGCGTGGCCGTAAGCGAAGATACCTGAGCCAGGAAACCTGCCTTGCCGCCAATGTCCTGAACCTCGCGTGAAAGGAGAAGGCATTGCCCAGCGAGATTATACCTGTTGTCGAACGTATCGGGAAGTTAATCTTCATCATCCAGCCGACCGCGAAAAAGGCCCCCCTCGCGGTGGCCGCGGCCCTGGTCCTTTTATTCCTCTCGATGGCCGCCCCGGTCCGCGCCCAAGACGAGGCCTCCGGCGAGGGGGAGGAATACCTCGAGGACGAGCTCGAGATCGATCTCGACCCCATCGTGGTGGAGGGAGACGCGGTCATCAGCGAGCGGGAGGTCGAGAACCCCACCAAGTTCATGACCGTAATCGACACGTCCGACTCGAGCGGAAGGGTGGACACGGTGTCCGACGTTTTAAGCGACTCGGTGGGGGTACAGGTCAACCAATGGGGAGGCCTGGGCAGTTTCGCCACCGTCAGCATCAGGGGCTCGTCCCCCAGCCAGGTCCAGGTTTACGTGGACGGAATTCCCCTCAACCGGGCCCGGACGGGAATCGCCAACATAGGCGACCTGCCCCTCGAGGACGTCGAGTATATCGAGGTCTTCAGGGGCTTCACGCCCGCCGACTTCGGTTCCTCCGGGATCGGAGGCGTGGTCAACCTCGTCACCAAAAGCGGCAAGGAAAAATCCGCCGTCACCAGCGCGTCCTATGGAAGCTACGACACCTACAAGGCCCTGGCCTCGGCCTCGGGACCGGTCGGACCCGTCAGCGTCATGGTCTTCGGCGAGTACATGCAAAGTCAGGGGGACTACGATTACGTCAACGACAACGGCACGCCCCTCAACGCGTCCGACGACTTCGAGGAAACGAGAAGGAACAACGACTTCGCCTCCGCCGACCTGACCCTTCGCGTCTCGGGAGACGCGGGGAACTGGAAGCTGGACGCCGTGGCCATGGCCCACGACAAGGACCAGGGACTGCCGGGTCTCCAAAGCATGCAGGCCGAGCATACCCGGCTGGAGACGGACCGGCTTTCCTCCACCCTTTCCGCCCGGAACCGGGGCCTTTTGGGGGGCCGTTTCGACCTGACCCTGGCGGCCGACGGCTTCATGGAGGACCAGCTTTACGACGATCCCTACGGCGAGGTCGGGCTGGGCGGTCCTCGCAGGACCGAGAACCAGATGAGGACTTACGGCGCCCGGGCCAAGTCAACCATCCGCCTGCTGGAGGACGACCTCATCCTGACCGGCTTCACCGAGTATCGGGAGGAAACCTACCAGGCCCTGGACAAGCTGAACGGACTGGACGGCCGGCTGCAGAAAAGGGACCTTTGGACCAACGTCTTCCAGGTCGAGGCGACCGAGCCCACCGGCTTCATCACCGTGCAGGCCGCGGTTAGAAACGAGCAGTACTGGAACGACCTGGAGGGCGATCCCTTCTTCGTCTGGTCCAGCCAGGCGGGCGAGAACAAGGACTACCTGAACCTGACCAACCCGTCGGTGGGACTATTGGCCCGGCTGACCGACGACCTTCGCTTCAAGGCCAACGCGGGGCAGTACCACCGGGTCCCGACCTTTTACGAGCTGTTCGGGGACAGGGGCGTGGCCGTGGGCAACACGGACCTCAAGCCGGAAAAGGGGGTCAACTGGGACGTGGGACTTTCCTACCGGGGCGAGGGAAACGAGGCGGTAAGCGACCCCTTCGTCGAGTACGCCTTTTTCCAGAGCCGCGTCGAGGACCTGATCCTGTTCTTCCAGAACAGCCAGCGCACGGTTAGGGCCATGAACATAGGCGAGGCCCTGATCGGAGGCCACGAGATAGCATTCGGCCTGCGGCTTTACCGTAACGTCAAGATCACCGGCAACTACACGCTGCAGAGCGCGGTGGACCTGGGCGAGGTGGACTACTACTACTACAACGCCCTTCCCCACCGGCCCATGCACGAGGCGTACGGCAAAGTCGAGGTCCTGGCGCCCAACGACCCATTGAAAATCTGGGTGGACGGGAGCTATATAAGCGGCAACTACTGGGACCGGGCCAACCTCTACGAGGTGGAGGACAGGCGGATCGTGAACCTGGGGATAACCTGCGAGATATTCCGCCGGGACAAGCGCTTTATCGAGGTCACCCTCGAGGCCAAGAACATGACCGACGACCGCGTCTCCGACGTGGCCGGATACCCCCTCCCCGGCCGGAGCGCCTTTATCACGCTTCAGGCCGGCTTATAAGGAACCCGAACATGGCCAATAAAATAAAACTTAGCGCGGCGATCATGGCGTCGTTGTCCCTATCCATGCTCCTTTGCTCGAGTTGCCTTATTTTCCCCGACCCTCGCGGCAACCTCCCCGAGGAGGGGGGCGACAAGCCCGCGTCCGGCTTCGCCTTCGTGGCCACGACCGACTACAGCCTTTCCGGCGGATTCGGCGTGGTGGACCTTGACTCTCTCTCGACCTACATCCCGGACGCGGTGGAGGCCTCGAGGATAGTAAGCCCGGACCCGGTGGTCAGGGTCCATGGAGACTATATCTTCGTCATCAACCGGTTCGGCAACGACAATATTACCGTGCTCGACCGGGAGTACGGGGTGGTCAACCAGTACGCGATACCGGGGTGCGAGTTTTACGGGATCGAGTATCCGGCCAACCCTCACGACCTGGCCTTTGTAAGCGACGACAAGGCCTACCTCACCCGCTACGGGTGCAAGGACCTGTGGATACTCAACCCGGTGACGGGAGAGCGCCTCGACTCGATCGACCTGTACGACGAGGGATACCAGGACGCCGACGAAAGACCCGAGATGAGCGGCATGCTCCTCCACGGCGAGAGCCTCTACGTGGCCGTGCAGCTTCTCGACCGGTTCGCGCCCGGAGAAAAGTGGCCGCCCGCGGGGGAGAGCTTCCTCGTCGTCATCGATACCGCCACCGACCGGGTCGTGGCCGACGTGCTTCTGACCGGGACCAACCCGGTCACCGACGTCGAGTACAGCGCCGAACTGGACCGCATACTGGTGGGATGCGCGGGCAAGTACTACGAGTCCGAAGACGGAGGAGGCGGCATCGAGTCAATCGACCCGGCTACGGCCATGTCCGAGGGATTTGTCATCGACGAGGAAACCATGGGAGGCGATATAGGAGATTTCGCGGTCGCCTCCGCCGAGAGGGCCTACGCCACCATTGGCGACCTGGACTTCCGATCCACCTTGATCGCCTTCAACCCCTCGACGGGGACCGTGCTTAACGACAACGTGTACACCTCCGCGGCCGGGTTCGTGTTGTGGGACATAGCCCTCGCCTCGAACGGCCGCCTCCTCGTGTGCGACAGGAACGCCACCGACCCGGGGCTGGTCGTGATCGACATCAACGACTCGGACGCCCTCTTGACGCCCGGCGGTCCCATTTACCTTGGACTTCCGCCCTTTTCCATCGCCCTCGTCGAGGAGGCGCCCTAGCCCCTAAAGCTTGACGGCCTGACCCAAGCGCGACGATTTATAGGCGGCCTCCACTATGCGCATGGCCCGGCCGGGTAACACTGGGTGACCCGTCCGGTTTCGCGGAAACCGCGCGGGTCTCGCGTAGCGGGATGGGCAGCCCGAGCCCCTGGGTGGCACATGGTCCCGAACAACAGGTAACCGTTGCCCTCAGGCGTGTGACCTCCGGCGTAACCCATAGCTACCTTCCGCCGCCCATGTTTTTACCTGAGAGTGAGAAAGCCATATCAATAAATGGCCCGATTGATTTTCCGATGATGGCAGTGCCCGTATCATGAGGGGACGGGAAATTGAATTTACTTTTCGCCGCGCCATTCAGGGCAAAATCATGACCTTCAATATTGACAATGCAGAAGAGGCTGTCCCGACATTCGAGAATCACTTCATCAAAACGGAAGGGCCAGTCTCCTTCATAGTCTTGTTTTGAGATCAGCGCCGAAGGCCACGGGCTGCCTAAGACATCCTCTTTTTTCCTCTGAGTCCACTTATCCTTTGACTGTTGAAAATACTTGGCTGAACGCCGATAGTCGATTGTGCCGAACTCCTCATCCTTCATCTTGATAAAATCAGAGACTATCGAGGACATCTGCTGAAGTCTTCCGCCATGCCCGCCCAGAGTGAATTGCATCGTAATCGCCCTGCACAATCTTTCCAGCTTTGAAATAATCTTAGCGTTCACTTTCGGATAATAGTCTCGATACAGGGCATCCATTGAGTCCCCGGTGATGTAGGGGCTTGGGTCTTCAATCGCTTTTTCAAGTTCCTCCCACTCCGCTTTTGTTTTGATGGGCGGATGCGAACTTCCCGTAACGATGTCCAGGTTGTAATACCGGGCCTTCTGACCAAACTCCGACAGGACGTGAATGATTTTATCCAGCAAAGGGTCCGTCTTCAGATAGTCAAGATCATCGATTAAGAGCGGCTTATCGTTTGTGGAAAAATAGTCGGCCACGAGATTTTGCTTTAGTTTCTCCAAATCATGCCCAAGTTTGATGAGAAATTTCGTGTCTGGAAATTTTCCAGTTCTCGCTTCATGGACAAGGCAGAAGAAACATTTTATGAGGCGTTCAAAACCACTAGCGAGCAACAGTTGCGGAAGATGAAAGAAATCATCGCCCATGCGGATTTCCTGCAATTCACCGAACCCGGAGACAATCAGGTTCTTGGCAAGTTCCAGTTCCTCGATGAGGCACGTGGTTTTCATTGAATCGTTCATTTATTGTTCTCGATCATCGCGCCACAACGCTGGGTGGCACATGCATTTTCACAAAATGCATGGGTGGCGTAGCCGCGGGCTGAGTATTGCCATTTCCTAAATTACGCGCGGATTGTTTTTAGCTCCTCCACTTGAAAAAGGCCTTTCGATACGATTGGCGTAAGAAGCGATCAGCCCGCGGCTTCGCCGCCCACGCAATATTGAAGACAATATTGCATGATGGGCCACCCTTCGCCCTAGCCCCTAAAGCTTGACGGCCTGGCCCAGGCGCGACGATTTGTAGGCGGCCTCCAGAATCCTCATGTTGACCAGGCCCTCGTCAAGGCCGGGGGAGGGCGCCTTCCTGGTGGCCACGCTTGAGAGGAAACACGACATCTGCCGGTCGTACATGACCTGGGCGCAGTGGTCCTCCCGGGGGGGCAGGGCAGGATGGAAGGTCCCCATCCGCCCATCCATCTCGAGTTTCACCTCGGTGGGAAAAACCCGAGCGTAGCCCCTGGTCCCGAACAACTGGGTGCTCGCCTCGGGGCCGTCCATGTGGGGGTTCCACCAGCCGCTCTCGACCACCGAGACCACCCCGTTCTTCCATTTGATGAAAAGCACTCCCACGTCGTCAACCTTATAGTCGCCGTACCTCGTGTCAACGTGGGCGTACACGCTCGCGGGCGCCGGGTCCCCCATCAAGTAGCGCGTCGTGTCGATGGCGTGAACGCCCATGTCCACCAGGGCCCCGCCGCCGGCCAGCTTCTTGTCCACGAACCAGCCGGACGGTCCCCATAAGGCGTGGACGCCGTAGCTCTTGGTCTTGACCACGTCTCCGATCCGGCCGGACTTCACCGCTTCCCGGACGTAGTTCACCTCCTCGTCGAAGCGCCACATGTGCCCGACCAGGACCACCCGCTTTTTGCGCCGCGCCGCCCGGGCTATTTCCATGGCCTCGGCCGCGGTCACGCTCATGGGTTTCTCGAGCAGCACGTCCTTGCCCGCCTCGATCATGGCTATCGAGTGGGGAGCGTGATACCTGTTGGGATGGGCGATGACCGCGGCGTCCACCTCCTTCCTCTTAACCAGCGCCGAGGCGGAGGTGGTGGCGTAGGGGACCCCGTATTTTTGAGCGAACCTCTCGGCCGACTCCCGGGTGCGGGCGCAGACCGCGACGATCCTGGCCCCGCAATTCTGCGCCGCCCGGGCGTGCATGTTCCCGATGAAACCCGCGCCGATGATGGCCAACCCGATTTCCTTCATCCTTCTTCCTCCCCCGTTGAAAGCTCCTCTATTCGCTTCTCCAGTTCGGCCTGGAGGCGGCCCCTTTTCTCGCCGTCCAGCTTGATCGAGAGCGCGTCGAGCGCCTTTAGCGCGCCGCCCAAAAGGGGCGGGCAGTCCAGCGCGATCAGCCGGACGCGAGGGAACTCCGCCGCGACCGTCTCGCCTATGGCCTCGACCAGCGCCGGGTGCGAGCCTTTCTGAAGAACGCTACCGCCCAGGGCCAGGACCACGCTTTCTTCCTTGTTAAAGAGCCGCCTCATCACCGCCAGGGCCGCCTCGCCGGCCGCCTTGCCCTGGTCCTTTAAAATCTCCCGCGCCGCGCGGTCTCCCTCCGCCGCCGCCTCGAACACCAGCGGAGCCAGAGCGGCGGGATCGAGCGGATCGGGCGAGTCGAAATACTCGCGCTCGATTATGTCCACGAGCGCCTCGAGGCCGAGCGCTTTCTTGAATTTTTCCTCCAAGAGTCCGGGGACGGACCTTCCGTCTATTCCCTTCATGGCCTCGACCAGGCCGGCCAGGGCAATGGACCCGCCGTTGGCCTTGTCGCCCGTGATCGGCCCCAGGCCCCAGGCTTTCCTTATCCGTCCATCCGCGCCCACGCCGATGCAGTTCGAGCCGGCGCCGCCTATTAGCGCCACGCCCACGCCGTCGGGAGTGGCGGCGCGGAGGGCGAGGAGGGAGTCGTTAACCAGCTCGCTTTTTTCCGCGGGATCGATCGGCCCCAGTATCTCCTCGAATACCAGGAAGTCCTTGTCCCGGTCGGCCCCGGCCAGGCCGTAGCAGGCCGCGTCCACCTTGCCGATCCCGGCCTCCTCCAGAGCGTCGCCTATCACGCGGGCCAGGGCCTTCCGGGAAGCGGCCCGGCCTATGCCCTGGAAGTTGCATCCTCCCGCCCTCGCCAGGGACAAGACCTCGCCCGACCCGGCGGCCACGCAGGCCAGGGTCTTCGAGTTGCCGCCGTCCACGGCCAGTACTATCCGCCCGCTCACCGCGCTCTCCCCCCGTCAGTCCTGCATAAGCTCATGGGAGTTGGCGCGGATTTTCTCGATGGCCTCGACGATCTGCTTCATGTCCGCCTTTTTGGACAGGAGCATGGACTGGTGAAAATTGACCGACTCCTCCCGGTAGGCCCGCTCGCATACGGGCAGCTTGAAGCGGGACGGGTCGATCCGCTTCAGGTGGTCCTTGCCGAGGTTATGGCGCCTCTTGGTCAGGGGCCGGTACAAGGAGCAGTCGTTAAGGGGAACGTAGCAGGGCTCGGCCTGAAGCCCGAGCTCGAACCCGAGGGCAAGGCGGAACTTCCATACGTCGAGTCCATCGAACGCCTCCGCGTCGTAGCGGAAGGCGAAGTTGAAGTAGCTCTGGGAGGTGGTCCGCTCGTCGCGCTTCATGGGCGTAACGCCCGGGACCTTCTCCAGGAGCCCGTTCAGATATCTGGCGTTGGCGTCCCTTTTCTTCACCTGGGCGGGCAGGCGCCGGAGCTGCTCGAGGAGCACGGCGGACTGGAAGTCGGAAATCCTGTAGTTGCCGGACTGGATAAAGTCTCCCTCCGCCCCGTACTTGCCCGAGCCCTTGTCCGACCCGGCGTCCATCATCTCGGGACGCCTGCCGCAGTTCCGGAGCGCGTCGAGCCTCATGAAAAGGTCGCGGCTCGAGGTGGTCAGCGCCCCGCCCTCCCCTCCGGTCATGACCTTCGAGAGCTGGAAGCTGAAGCTGCCTATGTCTCCGATGCTTCCCGCTGGTTTCCCCCTCCAGGCCGAGCCGTGCTGGTGGGCGCAGTCCTCGATAACGGCCAGCTTGCGCCGCCTGGCCAGCTTCATGATCGCGTCCATGTCGGCCATGCACCCGTAAAGATGCACGGGGATGACGGCCAGCGTTCGGGATGTAATCGCCGCCTCGGCCGCCTTCGGGTCCAGGCACCAGGTATCCGGGTCCACGTCCACCAGCACGGGCACGGCGTTGACGTCGAGCACGGCCGCGGCCGTGGCCTGCCAGGTGAGGCCCGGCACGATGACCTCGTCGCCGTACCCCACGTCCAGGGCCTCGAGGGCGAGCTGAAGGCTGACCGTGCCATTGGCAACGGACAGGGCGTATTTGCTCTGAATGAATTTCGCGAAAGCGGCGTTGAATTTTCTCTCCATGGATCCGTTGTAGGACCAGACGCCGCTCTCGAGGACCTTCCCAAGGTTCCGTCTCTCACCCTCCCCCCAGATCGGCCACTTGGGCCAGGGGTCCTTTTTCGCGTCCCTTACCGGTTTCCCGCCCTTGATCGCTAACTTGGCCATCCAAGACCTCCTCTTCATTTTTCAGTTCATGCACCGTCTCTTTTATACTCGACTCTCGAGGCGAATAGCGTGAGTTTCGAGAATATCGTCCAGCACCCTCGCCGCCGCGTCCGCGTCCGGTCCCAGCGGATGCACGGCAAGCGCGGCAATCGCGGCGTCTCGGCTGCCCTCCACCGCGGCCTTGACCGTCAGGGTCTCGTAGGACTTGACCGCGTGCATAAGTCCCTTTATCTCGAGCGGCAACCCCCCGACGGGGATGGGAGACGCGCCGCCGCGGCCGACCCGGCAATACAGCTCGACGGCCGCCTGGCCGGGCAGGTCGGGAATGGCCCCCCCGTTGAGCGTAATAAGGACCTGCTTGTCTCCCCGGTCCAGCGCCGCGGACTCGATATACTGGAGGGCCGCCGCCGAGTAGTTGGCCCCGCCTCTTTGTCCCAGTTCCTCCGGCTTCTTGTCCCGAGCGGGGTCGGCGTAAATTTTCATGAGGGCGGCCTCGATCTCCATTACCTCCTCCGCCCGGGTCTTGGCCCTGGTCCCCTGTTTCTCGATCATGGTCCGGGTAAGGTAATAGTACCGGAGGTAATGCATGGGGACCATGCCGAGGGCTTTGAGAAACTCGGCCGGGTACTCGATCTCCTCGAGGTTGGCGGGCCTGGCCGACGACCCGGCCCAGCCCAGGACCCGGCCGGTCACGTCCTCCCCCTTTAGCCTGACCCGTCTGACCCAGCTCAGGTGGTTGAGGCCCACGTAGTCGAGGTCCAACTCGTCTCGATCGACGCCCAGGGCCCGGGCCAGCTCGAGGTGGAAGGTAAGGGGAATATTGCAAAGGCCAACGGCCTTGACCCGCGAGTGATTAAGGACCGCCTCCGTGACAATGCCGGAGGGATTGGTGAAATTGACCAGACCGGCCTCCGGGCAATTCCTCTCCATGGACCGGCAGATATCGAGCATGGCCGGGATAGTCCGAAGCGCCTTGGCAAAGCCGCCCACGCCGGTGGTCTCCTGGCCGATGAGGCCATGACGGGCGCCTAATAGCTCGTCCTTTTTCCGAGCCTCGGCGCCGCCGACCCGTATTTGAGCGACCACGAAATCCGCTCCGGCCAGGGCCTTTTCCAGATCAATGGTTTTCGAGACGACGGCCGCCGCCCCCGCCGCGCGCGCCATGCGCAGGCAAAAGCCGTGGACCGCCTCCAGCCTCGGCCCGTTCACGTCGTGAAGGCAAACCTCCCCGATCGAAAGCGCCTCGGCCCGGGCCAGGGCGCCCTCAAGCAGTTCGGGGGTATAGGAACTGCCGCCTCCTATGACGGCGATCTTCATCTTATTCCTCGCCGGGGAAGCTCGATCTTCTCGCCGTCGGAGAAAAAAACCATCTCGGGCGTGAACTCCATCTTGATCCGGTCGCCGGGAGTCTCGGCTATGGTCCGATCCAGCGAGGAGAGCGGACTCAGTGCGACGGGCCAGGTTATGGTCGTCTCCTTGCCTCGGGCCAGGTCCATGGAGTGGTAATAAAGGGAAACCCTCTTCTCGTCCCTGCCCGTCTTGGGCGACAGAACAAGCTCCCCCTCCAGGGCCGAGATGTTCTTGCCCGACTCGTTTCTGAGGGTCACGTCTATCTCGAGGCCGTCGCCGATGACCCACTTGCCCTCCACCGCCCGTTTCTCTATGTTCAGGATTTTCACGGCCCGGTCCAGCTTTTCCCGCACCGGCTCGTTCAAGCGCCTAGCTCGCTCCAACTCCTCGCTCTTGAGCATATCCAAAAGCTCGGGCAGGTTCGATATCTCGACCACCTTGAGATGGCCCTCCTCGGTCCCGCTCATGAGCAGCTCGATCTCGTAATCGACGTCCCGCGTTTTATCGCGGACCTCGATCACCACCGTGCGAAATTCCCCGCGCTTTCCCTTTTTCTTGATGCCCCTGAAGCTCACGTCCCCCAGGCTTTTCAGATCGGTCCCGCCGACCCGCGTTTTGTCGGCGTCATGACCCGCGCCTCCGGTGGTCACCCATTTCTCGACGGCCTCCTTGGCGCTCCTGGCGGCCAGGGGCTTGGTAAGCCTGGCCAGGCCCGAGACGATCTCGGAAAGCAGGCCGTCCTTCTTGTCCATGGAGTCGGCCACCCGGTCGTATCCCCGGCTGATGACCGAGTCGACGTCCACGTACTCGTTGAAGCCGTCAAGGTCCCGCTCGGCCGCGGCCAGCCTGATCCTCGCCAGGGCGTACTCGGGCGAGGCCTTGTAGTATCCATGCCCGAGATAGCCCAGCGCCGCCGCCGCGACGATCAGCGCGAGCGCAAGAGCGACCTTGTTCTTTTTACTCCCCATGGCGTTCCTCCCCGTCGAGTGGTCCAGCGCCGAGGCCTTTCGCGATCATCGATCTCATGGCCCATATTATTGCACGCCGCCAAGCCGCCTATCAACGCCATATGTCCCATGGCCCGTCCCTTCGCCGGAGGGTGTTCGCCATAATTGAAGCGAGGGGTTTTCCGCGTACAATAAGTAAAATGGAAGATCGATACAACGGACTCGTGGAGGCCGAGTCCTTACCTCCCCCTCTTCCCGGAGCGCCGGCCGCCCAAGGCCCTCCCAGGCTGTGGCCGCACGCGCTCCTCCTGGCGGCGACCTTTTGCACGACCGCCGCGGCGGGCTCTTACCTGGCCCACTTCGACTCCGACTTCCGTATATTCTGGGCGTCCTTCAAGTATCGGCCCGAGTGGATACTGGACGGGCTCGCCTTCGCCATCCCGCTCATGGCCATATTGATCTCCCACGAGTTGGGGCATTACATCCTTTCCCGCCATCACGGGGTGGACAGTTCCCTGCCTTATTTTATTCCCGGCCCCAACCTGATCGGGACCTTCGGGGCGGTGATCCTTATGAAGTCCCGCGTGCCGGACAGGAGGGCGCTGTTCGACATAGGCGCGGCCGGTCCCCTGGCCGGGTTGGCCGTGGCCGTCTTCACCATGATAGCGGGCCTTCTCACCGCCAGGACCCAGTGGTTTTTTCCCGCCTACGAGTCCAAGGACTTCGTGCTTTTCCATCCGAACTTCCTGCTCATGATCTCGAGCGCCGTCTTTCCCTCCCCCCCGCCGCCGGAAGCCCTGGGCGCGCTTCCCGGCGCCATTGACGCCGTTCCCCTTTTAAACAGCCCGCTTATCGACGCGGCCTGCGTGGGCTTTCTCGTAACCATGCTGAACCTGATGCCTATCGGCCAGCTCGACGGCGGCCACGTGGCCTACGCCGTGTTCGGAAAACAAGCCGCCTGGCTGAACGCGGCCGCCATTATCGGCCTGCTCCTTATGGGCCTGGCCTGGATACCCTGGTTCGGGCTTCTTTTCATCCTGCTGGCGCTGATGGGCAGGAAGGCTTTCACTCATCCCCCCACCCTCGATCCCGAGGCGTCTCTCGGGACCGGCAGGATATTGCTGGCGGTCCTGGTCTTCATCCTTTTTATCATGATCCTCTCCCCCGAGCCCGTGAGCGTTTATATCAGCCAGTAAACGACCACTCCGCCGGGCCGCGCACCCGGCGGCGCCGAGGCGCGCGTAAAGCCGATGAAGGACCCACCCTCGAGATTTCCTCTTGCGATTTTTTCCATGTCTACTATACTTGTACAAGAAGGACATTAATTACATATAATGAAGGGAGAAACGTTCATGAGGAACAGGTTTTCCATGGGAGAGGCGAGAAAGAACCTGACGGACATCGTCGGCAGGGTTGCCTACGGGGGAGAGCGCATAGCGATCGGCCGGCGCGGCAAGGACTTGGCCGTCCTGGTTTCCATCGAGGACGCCGAGCTTCTCGAGTACCTGGAGGACAGGGAGGACGTCCGCGCCGCCCGCAAGGCGATGAAGGAGGGGGGGAAGAGCCTTGACTGGGAAGAGGCGAAAAAGAAACTCCGCCTGGACAAATGAGCTACAAGATCGAAATCAGGCCCCGGGCGCTAAGGTCGCTCGCTAAAATCCCGGAGCCTGACCGAGGTCGTATAATAAAACGGATCGACCGGCTTGGAGACGACCCTCGCCCGGAGGGGAGCAAAAAGCTGAAGGGGGCCGACGACCTTTACAGGATTCGGGTTGGCGACTACCGCGTGGTATATGGAATTCGAGACGCCATTCTCACAGTACTCGTCGTGAGAGTCGCTCATCGCCGGGACGTTTACGGGAAATGAGGCATTGCCGAGGGAAGGAGACTTCAATTGATTTTATTCGACGAGCTTTTGGATACTCTGGACTTCAAGGCGAAGGCGGAAAAACTGGCGGCCGATTTCAGGGAGAAAAACGGCCTGGGCCGGATACACCAGCTCGGCCTCGTGGTCCCGGACGTGGAGGCGGCGGCCCTTGCTCTCGAGTCGAGGGGGCTGGGCCCGTTTTTCATCGCCTCCGGCGCCCCGGTGCTTTGGAGGGAAAAGGGCCGGGACCTCTCGTTCAAGGGAAAGCTGGGCATGGCCATGCACCGCGGGTTCGAGCTCGAGCTTCTCGAGCCGGGGGCAGGCTCGAGTTTTTACGGGGATTGCGTGGACCGGGCGGGCAAGATAGTAGTCCAGCACCTCGGCCTTCTGGTGGAGGAGGTGGACGAGTGGTCGGGCCGGCTTTCCGGCCAGGGCTGTCCGGTCCGGGTAAGGGGCCGCATCAAAACGGGCCCCCTTACGACGGACTTCGCCTACATGGACACCATGGAGGAGGCCGGCCTCGTGATCGAGTTCATAAGCTGGAAGGTCCTCGGACGCGGCTTCACGCCGCCGGGCGGGCTCTACCACGCGCTGGGCAAAGTCCAGAAGCTCACCGGCTGGAGGAGCCTTTCGACCTGAGATTAATGGCCGGAACAATCCTCCGGCGCGCTCTTCGTTTCTCCTCCCGACGTTTGCCGGTTGGGGTTTTGAGGGCTATGATATTTTCATAACAATCAATAAGGAGGCTTGGAATGAGAAAGATAAAACTGGGTCTGGCGCTGGCGTTGGGACTGGCGCTGGCTTTATCGACGGTGGTCATGGCGGGGGACGACGACGTTATCGCCGAGGCGGAGAAGCTTCGGGACCAGGAGAAGTTCGAGGAGGCCAACGCCCTTTTGATGGAGCTGGCCAAGACCAACCCCGACCATCCGGACGTTTACTGGAAGATTTCCCAGAACTACTACGACATAGGCGAGAGGATCGACATCGAGAAGGACAAGGACAAGAAGCTGGACATGTACGTGAAGGCGGAGGAGTGGGCGAAGAAGGGATACGACAAGAACCCGGGGCTGGCGGACAATACCTTCTGGATGGCCGTGGGCCTGAGCCAGCAGTCCCAGACCAAGGGCATCGCGGCCACCCTGATGTCGGACCGTACCCTGGCCAAGAAGATCGAGGACTATTATATCCAGGCTTCCCAGGCCAAGGAGTATCATTTTAAAAGCGACGACTCGGACACGGTCTCGAGCGCTCACTTCGCGCTGGGCCAGTTTTATCGCAAGGTCCCCTCCTCGATCGTGGTGAAGATGCTTATGGGCACGAGGGGAGACATGGACAAGTCGGTCGAGCATTGCCGGAAGGCGGTCGAGATGTACCCGAACAGCCACGAGTACAACAAGGAACTCGGGGTGTCGCTGCTTTGCCGGGACGACGACGGGGACAAGGCCGAGGCGGCGAAATACCTCAAGAAGGTGGGCGAGCTTACGGCCGAGACGGCCCTGGACAAGATCGACCAGGAGGACGCGAAAAAACTTCTGGCCGACCCCTCGATGGCCTGCGGATACAGCCGGGTGCAGCAGGAGGAGGTGTCCGACGACGCCTTTAAGGAATAATTTAAGGGAGAGCGTTGCAAGGCGCGGGTTTTTCGGCCCGCGCTTTTTTTATTCCTCGCCTTCCTCTTTGCTTCCCTGGTCCGGGTCGTTCCCGTCCTGGACGTCCCGCTCGGGAGGCGGTTCTTTTCCGTACTCGGAGGCCGGCTCTCCCGTCTCGCACACGGTCAGGTTCTCGTAGCCGGGGGCCTTGCCTCGGAAGGATGTACAGGTGGCGGTCTTAAACAGCAGCTCTCCCACGTAGTCCTCCTTGATACACTGGATTTGTGATGGCCGCTTTTTCCTCTTGTCGTGGTAGCGGTGACAGTCGTTGCAGTCGCCCTCCTCGTGGCACTTCACGCAGGTGTCCATTTTGAAAAGCCGCTCCATGGGAACGTTGAGGGTCCCGGCGCCGGTGCAGTGGCATTGCCAGCATTTATAATGAGGAGGGAACCGGTGATCGGAGTGCTGGAATATCTGGCGGTCCACGTAGGAGGTTTTTCTTTTTTTCAGCCTGTCGGGATGAAAAATCGACTTCGGGTCCCGCTTCAGCCTCCGATGACAGGCGGCGCAGTCCTTCTCGTCGACGCCGCGCGAGAGGAAGGCGCCTTCCGCGTGCTCGGCGTGGCAGGTAATGCAGGGCTTGTCCATGGTGTTGTGGATGGTGTTCAGGTAACTCTTGGCGTGGCAACCGGCGGCGGCGCACGACTCGTTGGGCACCCCGGAGAAGGGCACGTGGCAGACCATGCAGTCGGTCTTGAGGTTGGCGTGCGAGGTGGAGAGTGACTGGCCGAGGAACACGCCGGGGGACGCGACGGCCAGGTAGTATCCTCCCCACAGGAGGAAGCCCAGGGTCCAGAGGGTAAGGAACCACGAGTTCTGGACCAGCCTGATCGAGAGGGGGTCCCTGACCTCTCTTTTCCCTCCGGGTCCTCTTATATAGTGGCCGCTCATGACACCCTGAACCATTCGATCGAGATAATATGGACGAAGGAGAAGACCACCAGTCCGATGGTGGAGGGCACGTGGAAAAGGAGCCAGGCCTGAATCCACCACCTGAACCTCGCGTGTCGTCCCAACAAGACGAAGAGGTCGTGGGCCTCCTCGATCTTGACCGCCAGTCTCATGAATTTTTCCGACTTCTCCGGATCGAGCCCCTCGGCCCATGGACTAACGTCCGCCTCGACGGGGTCTTTGCCGACCTCGGTGCGATAAAGGGGTATGACCAACTCGTTGTAGACGCGGAGAAAAATTTCGCCCTCCTCCGAGCACAGCTCCGATATCTCCTCATGCAGCCTCGAGATGCGCTTGCAAAGATAATCGGGAATCAAAACCGTGGCCTCGTCGCGGGCCTGGGCCCTGGGCTTGTAGTACATGATGAAAAGGCCCGCCACGCCCGAGAGCACGGTCAGCGTCAGGAAAAGAAGGGCCAGGGCCGCCACGTCGTTTTGCATTTTAAAGCCGGAGTGGGCGATGATAAAGGCGAGGCTCACTATGCCGATGACGACGTGGGCGTAAAGCCACTGCTCGAGGGTGAAGGCCCTTTTATACAGCCACTGCTTTCTCATGGCGTAGGCGAAGGACATGAACATGGTGAAGGACCCGAGGCGTCCCATGGTGATTCCGAAATCCGATCCGCCCGTGTAGCCCTCCGGTCCCAGAAAGGACTTGGCCGCCAGCATGGCGCCCAGGGTCCCGACGGCGAGGACCGCCATCCAGAAGAGGCGGCTGGGCAAGCCGACGCCCCTGCTGGTCCTTACTTCACCGTTGTTACTTGTCCTCTTCATAGGCCTTGATAAGGTCCTCCGGCGTCAGCACCTGCATGGCGCCGGTGGGACAGTTGAAAACGCAAGCCATGTCCTGGTAGTCGTAGCACATGTCGCACTTGACCACCACCTGGTTGAAGCGCTCGTCGATCTTTCCCGCCGCCAGTTGGCGGAGGTTTTCCTTGCCTCCGAACAGTTTGGCCAGGACGCCCTTTTTTTTCTTTTCCTCGTCCAGCTTCACCACCAGGATGTTTCCAAAGGGGCACCTTTTGGCGCAGCCCCCGCACCCATTGCAGAACTCGGTGTGATGAATCTCGCCGTTCTTGTCCCTCACGATTCCGCCGACGGGACAGAGCAGGCACTCGGGGTCCTCGCAGTGGAAGCAGGAGGTGGGCACCAGGAACCGGCCCAGTCTCGATCCCCTCCTCTCGATCCTCGCGTGTCCCCTGGTGGCCTCGCAGGCGGCCACGCAGTTGTCGCACCCGATGCACCTCTCGAGGTCCACCACCAGTATCTCGCGGGCCTGGGCCAGGCCCTTTTTCACCACGAAGCTCATGGCCTTGGACAGACGCTCGTCCTGTTCCATCTCGGCGGACTTTTCCTTCCTGTCCGTGATGGTCCGCTCGATCTCCTCCTTCACCTCCGGATATAGGGACAGAATCTCCTGGAAGTCCTTCTTGCCGACCCGAACGGCCTCCACTTCCGTCATGGCCACCACGTTGGCGCTGCGCTTCTCGTCCGCGATTAAAGCCATCTCGCCGAAGTAACTGCCGTCGCGCAAATAGGTGAGTATCTTCTCGCGGTCGAGGGGGCCCTGGCTGACCTTGACGAAGCCGCTGCGGGTGAGGTAGAGGCAGTCCCCCACCTCCCCCTCCCTGATGATGGCCTCGCCCTTCTTGAAGCTTACCAGCTCGACCTTGTTGGCCAGGGCGTCGAGGATGACGTCGGGCAGGGAGGCGAACAGGGAGACCTGGCGCAGGTGAGTGCGCAGGGAACGCTCGATGTATTTCTGATCTATCCTGTGCTTGGTCAGGGGCGAGCGGCGAAGCATCATGAGGAAGAGGCGCTTGGGTATCTGGAGCACCACGGTCCTCTCCCGGGCCTTGACCGTGGCGGTCCTCGGCTGTCCCGAAAGGGGGCCCATCTCCCCGAAGAAGTCGCCCTTGCCCAGCGTGGCCAGGGGAATGACCTTTTGGGACTGGGTCTGGGTGGTCACGTCCACCTCTCCAGCCAGTACTATATAGAAGGTCTCCTCGTAGTCGCCCTGGTTGCAGATGACGTGGCCGACGTTGAACTGGAGAAGCAGGGCCTGGTCCGCCACCTTGGCCACCAGGTCCTTTCCCATGCCGTCGAAAAAGGGCACCCGGTCAAGAAGCTGCTCGGAGCGGAGTCCCTCCAGAAAAGGAATCTGCTGGAGTTCCTCCGCCAGTTGCGAGACGGTTTTGTTGCCTATCTCCAAATATCGCCGCCCTTTATGTCGGAGTTGGCCGCGGCCTTGGCGGCCGACCTGAAAAAACCAAAGAGGCGGACCCGCCAAAACGGGCCCGCCCCGCGCGTCGCGTTGGTATCACGCCGGCCGCGCTCGGGCCGGCGTCCAGGCTTCACCAGGGCGAGGGTATCTTGGCCGCCTTGGTATGGCAGGCGTAGCAGTTGTCCACCACGATCCTGGGGGGAGGCAGGGGTTTTCCCTTGTCCCAGTTCATGTCCCGAAGCTTTTTAACGACCCCGTCGTTGAAAATCTTGAGGTCGTTATAGGTCTTCTCGAAGAGGGCCTTGTCGATGGGCTGTCCGTCCTGGTTGACGTCGGGAATGTTCTTCGGAATTTCCTCGATGTAGCCCCTCAGCACCAGGAAGCAGTACAGGGCCTGGTCGTATTTTTCCTGCTGCAGCAGCGGCCCGGCCTGCTTGTAGATTTCGTAAATCTCGTGCATCAGGTGGGTGAGCACCTTGAACTTGGTGTCGATCCTGAACTCGGTGGGAATGTTATAGGACTGGTGGCAGCCCACGCAGGTCTGCATCATGGGGTCCAGTTGGCCCGCGGGCACGTCGGCCCATTTCTTGTTCTTCAGGTTCCCCCTGATCTCGGCGGAAAAGGAGTTGAGCTTGTCGATGGAAGCCACGTAGCCGGCCTTGTCGAATTTTTTCCCGTCCTGCAGCGTCTCGGGAAGCTGTTCCTTGCTCAGGTTGGTGAAGAGTTCCATGACCGCCAGGTTGGCCTCGGCCATTTCCATGTCGCCATTTTCAAACTCCTTCTTGCCCACCACGTAGCGCTCGTAGACCTCGTGCATGTAATAGGTCAGCCACCCGTACTCGCTGGTCGGATACAACTCCTCCCCGCCTCCCTCCAGCGCCCCGTCCTTGATCTTTCCCGAGGCCCCCGGCGGAAGGCCCACCCAGGTAATTATTCCCACCGCGACCAGCGAAAACACGCATAAAGTCTTAAGCCATGAAGTCCCGTTAGTCATTCGTGCATCCTCCCCGCGGGCGGTCCGATTCCACCCGTCTTAACTTTTTCGAGGTCCCCGCCGGGGGGGACCAGTTGTCCCTATTATCCAATTAATTCTAGAATCCGAGGACTCGACTGTCAAACCTATTGGCCTATTTTTTTCTTCAGGGGCCGGCCGGTTTTACCGAGGCGAAGATGGAGGTCTCGTCCCATTTCTCGACGCGAAGGCGGGAGCCCTCGAGGTCGATCTCGGCCAGCCAGTCCACCACGCTCTCGGCTCCCGCCTTGGCCGTCAGGTTGAAGACCATCTCCTCGCCTCCGACCATCCCGATCCGTACCTTTTCCACGCCGGGCGACTCGGCCAGCCTGTCCTTGAGGGTGGTCATCCTGGAATAGGACCCGAGTCCGGTCACGGTCAGCTCGATCATCCTTTCCTCTCCCGGCTTGAAAGTGGGCGTCCAGGCCACGAAAAGCTTTTCCGCCGCCTCGGAGCCGGCCATGGAGCAAACCTTTTCCATGCCCTCCAGGTCGGACACCGGCGTCCGGGCCAGGAATTGTTCCTCGTACTTGCCCGACCATATCAGCCTTTTTTTGGTCGAGTCCGCCACGGCCACGCGCAGGGTGGCCTCCCCGGTCTCCTTGTCCGCCCCCTCCTCGCCGAGACGGCTCGTTACCGCCTGGCCTATGATTACGGCCTCGCCCCCGTAAAGGCCCGAGACCGTCTCGAAGACCCGCGTCCTTTCCTCCTCCCCCTGCGGGTTCATGATGGCGGCCACGTTCGCGCCGGGCGCGCCCCTCCTGGGGGAAACGATCTCGAAGCCGTACCTGGCCATCTCCCTGGCCATGGCCTCCTCGCACGGGTTCATGTCCCCGGCCTGGAACCCTCCCTGGTTCCATGCGCTGTCCATGGCCGATCCGTTCATGGTCCCGGCCACGACGATAAAGACCTTGGGTATGGACCTGACCGGATAGACGGCCGCGCTTCTCATGGCGGACAGGAGCTTGTTCTCGTCCAGCTCGATCCGGGCGCGGAGGGTCAAAACTCCCTCGCCCGTTTCCTCGAGGACCGTCTCCCACGAGGTCACGTAGCTCTCGCTCGATGACGCGATCTCCTTTATCCGTTCGATCTTGTCCTTTTTCACTCCCGGCGGGACCCGGGAGTCGATAAAGTCGCGGACCGCCTTTTCCTTGGCCTCGTCCAGCGCCTTTTGCCTGGCGCCGGCCTCGTCGCCCGAGGCGATCTTGATCTTGACCTCGACCTCGACCCCTCCGCCCGGCAGCCGGACGGACTGCGCCCTAGCCGCGTCGAGGGCAAGGACCCACGAGGAAACGATCGCCGCCCCGATAAGGATAGTAATATATCGTCGTCCGGTCATCGCGACCCTCCTCCGGGCCCGTCAGGCCGCCTCCAGCCTGACCGTGCCCTCTCCCAGCAGTTCCTCCAGCGCCAGGATCAGCTCCCGGTCGGGAGTGGCCCGGTAATCGGCGGGAAGGGCCACCACCGTCTCCGACCTCCCCTGGATGACCACGTGGACCATCACCTTGGCCTTGCCCCGCCTCGATTTCAGGATGCGGCCCAAAAACTCGACCTGCTCGGGCGTGGCCAGGGGCCGGTGCATGGTGACGTGAAGGGTAAGGCTCAGCTTCTCCGGCGCCTTGTCCAGGGGAATGATCTCGCTGGCCAGTATTTTCGCCCTGTCCTCCGAGACCTCGACCCTGCCCCGTATCAAGATGGGCCTGTCCTCCTCGGCCAAAAGGTCCCGAGCCTCCTGGTACACGCCGGCGAAGACCACCGTCTCGATACTGCCCTTCAGGTCGGTGACGGTCAAAAAGGCCATCCTTTCCTTTTTCTTGGTCAGGTGTTCCTTTTTGGCCGTGACCACTCCCCCAATCAGTATCTCCTGCCCTCCGGCCAGAAGCGGCGCCCTGGTGGTCTCGACCACGCCGTATTTCTTCATCATGTCCTCGAACCTGGCCAGGGGGTGGCCGGTGAGGTAAAAGCCCAGGGCCTCCTTTTCGTTGGCCAGGAGCTCGGTGGAGGACCAGGGATCGGCATTGGGGTAGTTCTGCTCGACGTAGTCCGATCCGCTCTCGTCTCCCAGCATGTCGAAGAGGTTGGTCTGTCCGGCCTCCCTCTCCCTCATGGCCCGCTGTCCCGAGTCGAGGGCCGAGTCGATGGCCGCCAGCATCCTGGCCCGGTCGGGCCCGAGCCCGTCGAAGGCCCCCGCCTTGATCAGGCTCTCGAGGGTCCGCCTGTTCACCCTTTTCAAGTCCGCCCGATCGCAGAAGTCCCACAGGTTCTTGTACTCTCCACCCTCGAGCCGGGCCTCGACCACGGCCTCGACCGCGGCCTTGCCCACGTTTTTGACCGCTCCCAGTCCCATCCTGATCGAGTCGCCGAGGGCCACGAACTTCCACTCCCCGTGGTTGACGTGAGGCTGGAGCACGGGCGCGCCCTTGTCCGCGCACTCCTTGATGTACCTTACCACCTTGTCCGTGTCCCCCATGTCCATGGTAAGAAGGGCGGACATGAACTCGACCGGGTAACGGGCCTTGAGATAGGCCGTCTGGTAGGCGATCCAGGCGTAAACGGCGGCGTGGCTTTTATTGAAGCCGTAGCCCGCGAACTGGGCCATGTCGTCGAAGATGGCCTTGGCCTTGTCCTTGGGAATCCCGTTGGCCGTGGCCCCCGCCATGAACTTGTCCTCCTCGGCCGCCATCAGCTCGGGCTTCTTCTTGCCCATGGCCTTCCTCAGCTTGTCCGCCTCCCCCATGGTATAGCCCGCCAGCTTGACGGCTATCTCCATGACCTGCTCCTGGTAAAGAAGGACCCCGTACGTTTCCTTGGCGATGGGCTCGAGCTCGGGCGCGCGGTAGGTGACCTCCTCCCGGCCGTGCTTTCGCTCGATAAAGCGGCGCACGTCGCCCGAGCCCAGGGGGCCCGGACGGTAAAGGGCCACCACCGCGATCATCTCCTCGAACCTGTTGGGCCGAAGCTGGGTCAGGAGCTCCTTCATGCCCGAGCTCTCGAGCTGGAACACGCCCCCCGTGTCGCCCGCCCCCAGAAGCTCGAAGACCTTCTCGTCGTCCATGGGTATCTTGTCTATGTCCAGGTCCACGCCCCGGTTCTTTTTGATCAGCTCGACGCAGTACTTGATCTGAGTCAGGGTCTTAAGGCCCAGAAGGTCGAACTTGACCAGGCCCACCTTCTCGACGCACTTCATGTCGTACTGGGCCACCACCCCCTCCTCCTTGGGGTCCTTGTAGAGGGGCAGGTAGTTGACCATGGGAAGGTCGGATATGACCAGGCCCGCCGCGTGGGTCGAGGCGTGACGGGATATGCCCTCCAGCGCATCGGCCAGCTCGAGCAGTTCCTTGATAAGGGGGTCCTTTCTGGCGGCCTCGGAAATCTTCGGCTCGCCTTGCACGGCGTCCTTCAACTTGCTGTTCATGGGGATGAGCTTGGCCAGCCGGTCCACGTCGCCGTAGGGGACCCCCAGCACCCGGCCCACGTCCCGGACCACGGCCCGGGCCTTCATGGTGCCGAAGGTGATGATCTGGGCCACGTGCTCGGAGCCGCCGTACTTCTCGGTCACGTACTCGATGACCTCTCCCCTTCTGTCCTGGCAGAAGTCCACGTCGATGTCGGGCATGGACCTTCTTTCCGGGTTGAGGAAGCGCTCGAAGATGAGCCCGTAGGCCAGAGGGTTGAGGTCGGTGATCCGAAGGCAATAGGAGGCCAGGCTGCCTGCGGCCGAGCCTCGTCCCGGCCCGACGGGGATTTCACTGGACTTGGCCCAGTTGACGAAGTCGGCCACGATGAGGAAATAGCCGGGGAAGCCCATGTCCTGGATGATCTTGATCTCGTAGTTAAGCCGTTTTTGGTATTCGGCTTTCCTCTTCTCGAAATGAGGATCGCTGAGCCTTATGTCCTCGATCCGCCGCTCGAAGCCCTCGCGGGTCTTCTTCTCGAAAAGCTCGTTCGGCGTCATGCCGTCGGGTATATGGAACTCGGGAAAATGAAGGCTGTCAAGGTCCCAGTCCAGGTTGCACCGGGCCGCTATCTCGATGGTGTTCGAGATCGCCTCCGGCACCTCGGCGAAGGCCTCCTTCATCTCGCCCGGGCTCTTGAAGTAGAACTCGTCCGTGCTCATGCGCATCCTTTTCTCGTCGGAAAGGTTCTTGCCCGTCTGGATGCAAAGCAGGGCCTCGTGGGCCCTCGCGTGCTCTCTCAAGAGGTAATGGCAGTCGTTGGTGGCCACGAGGGGAAGGTCAAGGCGCCTTCCCAGCGCGATGAGGCCGCGGTTGACCCGCCTCTGGTCCTCGATGCCGTTCTCCTGCAGCTCGAGGTAGTAGCGGCCGTTGTCGAAAATTTCCTTGAACCGGCCCGCCGCCTCGATGGCCTTTTCCTCGTCCTCGACGAGCAGGGCCTGGCACACCTCGCCCTTCAAGCAGGCCGACAAGGCGATGAGTCCCTCGTTGTGCTCGGCTATCATGGACATGTCGGTCCTGGGCTTGTAGTAGAAACCCTCGAGGAAGGCGGAACTGACTATCTTGCACAGGTTCTGGTAGCCCTTGTAGTTCTTGCAAAGGAGGACCAGGTGGTGGCCCACGGCGTCGCGGCTTTTCCTGTCGCCGGGCGCCACGTAGACCTCGCAGCCGATGATGGGCTTGATGCCCCTCTCCCTGGCCTTTTCGTAGAGGTTGACCGCGCCGAACAGGTTGCCGTGGTCGGTCATGGCCACGGCCGGCATCTGGAAGGCCTCGGCCCGGTCAAGCAGGTCCTTCAGCCTTATCATGCCGTCGAGCAGGCTGTACTCGGTGTGAACGTGAAGATGGACGAAATCCGCTACGCCGTGCATGGTTTCCCCTTTTTCGCTATTGGTTTTTTCCTCGCCTATTCCCACTCGATGGTGGCGGGCGGCTTGGACGAGATATCGTAGGCCACCCGGTTGATTCCCTTGACCTCGTTAATGATCCGGTTGGAAATCCGGGCCAGGAGGGAATGAGGCAGGTCGGCCCAGTCCGCGGTCATGCCGTCAACGCTCTTGACCGCCCTGACCGCGGCCACGTACTCGTAGGTCCTCTCGTCTCCCATGACCCCCACCGACTGCACGGGAAGAAGCACGGTGAAGTACTGCCATACCTGGTCCCTTCCCTCCCAGGCCTCGATCTCCGAGGTGGTTATCTCGTCGGCCTTCCTTAATATGTCGAGCCTTTCCCCCGTCACCTCGCCCAGGACCCTCACGGCCAGGCCGGGACCGGGGAAGGGCTGGCGCCACACGATCTCGGGGGGAAGACCGAGCTCGGAGCCCACTTCCCGCACCTCGTCCTTGAAAAGCTCCCGCAACGGCTCGACCAGATCGAGGTCCATGCGCTCCGGCAACCCGCCCACGTTGTGGTGGCTCTTGATGGTCGCCGACGGACCCCGGAAGCTCACGCTCTCGATCACGTCCGGATAGAGCGTGCCCTGTCCTAAAAACTTCACGCCCGGAATCTTTTTCGCCTCCTTCTCGAAAATCTCGATAAAGGCGGCGCCTATGCGCTTTCTTTTTTCCTCCGGGTCGTATATGTCCTCGAGGGCGGTGAGGAATTTGTCCGAGGCGTCCACCGCCGCCAGCTTCAAGTGGAAGCGGCCCTTGAAGGTCTCCACCACCTTCCTGGCCTCGTCCAGACGGAGCAGGCCGTTGTCCACGAAGATGCACGTGAGCTGGTCGCCCACCGCCTTATGGACCAGCATGGCCGCCACCGCCGAGTCCACCCCCCCCGAGAGGGCCATGATAATCTTGTCCTTACCAACCTGCTCCTTGATCCGCTTCACCGAGCGCTCGATAAAACTCTTCATGCTCCAGTCGCCCGTGAAACCCGAGACCCTGAAGAGAAAATCCCTCAGCCATTCCTTGCCCCTCGGGGTATGGGCCACCTCGGGATGAAACTGGACGCCGTAGAATTTTCTCTCGGGGTCGGCCACGGCGGCAAAGGCGCTGTTGCCGGTGAAGGCCATGGTCTTCACGCCCTCGGGAAGGCTTTTGACTTTGTCGCCGTGGCTCATCCATACCAACTCGCCCTCTTTTTCTTCCTCGCCCCGCCCTCCTTTATGGAGGTTTTGCTGATAGTCCGCTCCCTTGCCGGAAGATTCCCCGGTCAGGTCTCCCGTCGCGTAAAAGAAGTCTCCTCCCAGTTCTGTCCTTTTAATCCTTGCCGGCCCGTACTCCCGTTTGGACGACTTTTCGACTTCTCCTCCCATCATTTTGGCGAAGAGCTGGAGCCCGTAGCATATGCCCAGCACCGGCACGCCCAGGGTGAAGACTTCCCTGTCGCAGACGGGGGCGTTTTTATCGAGCACGCTGGAGGGACCGCCCGAGAGGATGATGGCCTTGGGACCGAAGGCCCTTATTTCCTCCATGGGCATGGTGCACGGATGTATCTCGCAGTAGACCTTCAGCTCCCGCACCCGCCGCGCGATGAGCATGGTGTACTGGGAACCGAAATCGAGGATGAGCGCCTTTTCCATGGACCGGCTCCTTTACTCCATTCTGTAGTTGGGGGCTTCCTTGGTGATGATCACGTCGTGGACGTGACTCTCGCGCAGGGCCTGGGAGGTTATGCGCATGAAGCGCGCCTTGGTTTTGAGCTCCTCGATGGTCCCACATCCGGTGTAGCCCATGCCCGAGCGCAGTCCGCCCACCAGCTGGTAGACGACGGCGGAGAGGGGCCCCCGGTAGGGTACCCGGCCCTCGATGCCCTCGGGCACCAGCTTGCCCAGGGAGATGCCCTGTTCCTCGTCCGGGTCGTTGAGTATGTCCTCGGCGCATACCTCCTGGCCGTAGCGGACGGCGCTTCCGTCCTTCATGGCGCCCAGGCTGCCCATGCCCCGGTAGACCTTGTAGCTTCGGCCCTGGTAAAGGACCAACTCGCCCGGCGACTCGTCCGTGCCCGCGAACATGCTGCCCAGCATGACCACGTCCGCTCCGGCGGCGATGGCCTTGGTGATCTCGCCCGAGTACTTGACCCCCCCGTCCGCGATTATCGAGACCCCCGAGCCGCGGGCGGCCTCGGCGCAGTCGGCCACGGCCGTTATCTGGGGGACACCAACTCCGGCCACCACCCTGGTGGTGCAGATCGAGCCCGGGCCGATGCCGACCTTGACCGCGTCCACTCCCGCCTTGATGAGGGCCTTGGCCCCCTCGCCCGTGGCCACGTTGCCGGCTATTATGTCGCTCTCGGGAAAGTCGGTCTTCAGGGCCTTGACCATCTCGAGGACCCCCCGGGAGTGGCCGTGGGCCGTGTCCACGCAGATGACGTCCGCCCCGGCCTCGATCAGGGCCGCCGCCCTCTTCATCTCGTCCTTGCCCACGCCCACCGCCGCGCCCACGCCCAGGCGGCCCCATTGGTCCTTGACCGACGTGGGGTGCTTCTCGGTCTTCTCGATGTCCTTCAAGGTGATGAGGCCGATTAGCCCGTCGTGGTCGTCCACCACCGGCAGCTTCTCGATCTTGTGCCTGTGCAGGAGCTGCTTGCTCTCCTCGAGGGATATGCCCTCACTGACGGTCACGAGCTTCTCCCGCGGCGTCATCAAGGTCTTCACTTCCTGGTCCAGGTTGCGCTCGAAGCGGATGTCACGGTTGGTGAGTATGCCCAGGAGCTTGCCGTCCCGCGTCACGGGCACCCCCGAGATGCTGCGGGCCCGCATGATGCGCAGGATGTCGATCAGCTTCTGGTCCGGCTCGACCGTGACGGGTCCGACGATCATGCCGGACTCGAACTTCTTGACCCTGGTCACCTCCGCGGCCTGGCCCTCGCGGGAAAGGTTTTTATGGATGATCCCCAGGCCTCCCTCTTGGGCCATGACGATGGCCGTCCTGGCCTCGGTCACCGTGTCCATGGCCGCGGAGATCAGAGGGATGTTGAGTTCGATGTTTTTCGTAAGACGAGTCCTGGTGCTCACGTCGCCCGCCAGGGTTTCCGAGTAGGCGGGCAACAGGAGAACGTCGTCGAATGTAAGTCCATCTCTCATGTCGGGAGCAAGCATTTTTTGTCTCCTGTAAATAATAGGTTAAATGAGGATGGTAGACCACTACCAGCCTTTTTGCCACTCCATCAAATCCTGATATCCGGTAATTGTGAACCGTTAACGCGCCAATAACTATATATTGCACTAGATGATTACGAGATACCACAATATATTGATTGACGCCCCCAATGTCAAGCGATTTTTTAAGGGGTTATTTTTTAAGGGAACCAAGATGAAGATTCATCACGAGACCTATCCGGCCAAAATCCCCAGAAAATTATAAAATCAGCGGGATCATAATAACATTATTTCTATTATTCAATAACTTAAGCATGATATCATTATAATTTTCTCCCCGTCCCCATCACCGGTACTTGGGAGCGTTGAAAGAACGGAGAAGGCAGCGGCCGAAGGCCCTGGCAAGACATTCTTTCTCATCGGGCTCAAGATTCATGAAAAGGGCCACTTTCTCCAGGGCCTTTTCCCACTCTCGCCCGGATTTCCTCACGTTCATGGCGGCCAGGTCGAGCCGATAAAGAAGAAAAGCGTGACGCGGCCGCGAGGCGGATGGGTCGTACATGAATGAGTCGGAGGAAAGTTCAGTGGTCCAGATTCCCATGCGGGACATGATTCGAAGGGAGCTTCCCAGGGCCTTGAGGAATTCCCCCGCGGTCCCGTTCTTTCGCGCCTCGAGCGCGGCCTCTCGCCAGGGGAGCATATCCGGCCCGGGCGCCATTTGAAGGAGGAGGCCCCAGTCGGAACCGGCCGGAGTAATCGCGGCCCGGGCCGGGATGAAGGGGACCCGCCTGTAAACAAGGGCCGGCGTCAGCTCGAGCGCCCGGGCGGCTCCGGTCCACCTGGCCTCGAGGGTCTGGTCTTCACGGAAGCGCTTGCCGCGGGGTATGAATATCTTTATCTCCTCCGGCCGCCTTATCCTTTTTATCACCCCCTCGATGGTTTCCCGGGGGACCGAGTAATGGGCGCTTACGGTAAATCCCCTGGTCTCGTAACGGTCGTACATCGAGTTTTTCGTCCGCGCCCAGGCCATTCTGGCAACGGCCTGTTTGGCGCACTCGTACTCGGCTTTTATTCCGATCGTTTTTGCCAGGTCCCACCTTTGTTCTATCGTGATGGAGGTTTGTTTTCCGATCGGATAAGTCTTGAAGTACTGGTCCAGGAACCGGAGCCGGTCCGAGGTCGATCCGATAAAGATGGAACTCTGATCGATTTTGGCCAGGTTGTCCAGGCGGTCCTGACGGGAGAGTCCTCCCGGCGCGTCCTTTATAAGGGCCCTTTCCAGGTCAACCAGTTTCAACTCTCCACTTGGGCTAACCATGATCGAGTCGGGCTTGAAATCGCGCTGGATCACTCCCGAGTCGTGGAGCCTCCTTATTAGCCGCGCCAGCCGCGTCATGAACTCGCGCTTTACCCGAAGATCGATTCCCCGCGCGTGGCCGGGCCAGTTCTCGGCCCACTCCTCGAGGCTCACGTGGTCCTCCAGGTACTCCTGGACGAGGAGGTCCTCCTCGAGAAGGCCGCCGCGCGTTTTTTCCGCCATGGCCAGGTGACGGGCCGCGGGAAGACCCATGGCCTCGAGCCTGAGGCCCATCTCCCATTCCTGCCGGGTCCGGGAGTTTCGCACCGCCTGCTTCAGCCGCCGCCCGATGGCCGGACGCGAGTAGCGCTTGATAAAGACCATCCCCAAATCTCCGGCCGGCGCGGTCCAGATCGAGCGCCTGCCGTCGGTGGTCTTGATCTTTTTCGCTCTCGGGTTTTTATCGAGGCCCTTTAAGCTCCGGGCCATGGCCTCGACCTTGTCCTCGAGATCGGGCCGGACGCGCCAGGTCCACTCCCCCATCGTTACGATCTTCTCCAGCGGCCGTTTTTTCATTTCAGTCCGTTATTCCTCCGCGGCCTTTGCGGCCCGCGCCTTGATCAGCCCGGCCCAGAGCTTGGGCTCCAGGGGCGAGGCCTGAAGCGCCATCTTATAAAAGAGCCTGGCCGCCATCGCGTCTCCGTTATCGAGGAACCACCTGGCGTTCTGTCCGGGCCAGACGTAGGGTTTGTTCATGTCCCACAGGCCGCGAAGGTTTATTTTTTCGATCAGTTCCGGACGCTCGGAGACGGCGGCGTCAAGGCGGAGAAGGGTCTTCACGTACTCCATTTCCAGGCCCGGGTCCTTGGGCCGGGAAAGGAGGGGCAGGCCCCGGTGGAGGAACAGGACCAGGTTGTCCCAGTAATATTTTCGGGATGCGGTCCTGGCGGTGAGGTTAACGTCGCCGGGCCTCTCCCGCACCTCGACCGTCAGCTCGGGGATATGATGGAAATCGTATTTCCCCGCCAGCCTCAGCCACATTTCCCAATCCATGGCCTTGGGCAGGTAAGGACGGAATTTGCCGACGTCCTCATAGCATTCCCTTTTCACCATGACGTTGATAATGCAGGGGTTGGTCCTGAAGAATGTCCCTTTCTCATAGGCATCCCACTTATAGTCGCGGGCCGGACCGGGAACGAGATTGCCCTCCGGTCCCGCCTCGTATCTCACCACTCGGTAGTCCGTATAGGCCGCGGGGGCGGCGCCCGGCGACTCGAGGTAGGAGGTCGAGGCCTCGAGATGGCGGGGAAGCAAAACGTCGTCGTCGTCCAGGCCGGTAACGTATTTGCCGCGGGCCATGGCCAGTCCCGCGTTCAGGGCCTGGGCCGGGCCTTGCCTGGGCGCCATGTAATACCGGGCCCGCTCGAGGCCGGAGTTCACGACCGCTTCCCTCGCCGCCGGGTCTCCCCCGTCGTTCACCACGATGGCCTCGTAGTCGGCAAAGGTCTGGGCTTTGAGGCTGGCCAGGGCCTCGGCCAGATACGCGGTCCGGTTGTAGGTCCTGACAATGACGCTGACCAGGGGTGGACGCTCGGGAGGGGCGGCCCCATCCATGTCCTCATGGCGCCAGGCCGGGTCGAAGTCCTTGTCCAACTCGAGGGCCCGTTCCATGTAAAAGGCGTTCAGCCGAAGAACGGCCGGAACGTTGCTTTTGTTTTTGAACCATGAAAGCAGCTCGAGGGCCTCGGGCGTTTTTTTATTCTGGTGGAGGGCGACGGCCAGGTCGTTGGCCGAGAGGGGGTCATTTCCGTGACCGACTCTGGAGAGGATTCGCAAGGCCTGGTTCCAGTCCCCGGCGCGGGCCGCGTTAATGGCCCTCTCGCGATCGTCTCCGGACGATTTCATCGCGCCCGCCATTTATCGATTACTTCCCGGTATACGCTTTCCAGGCGGGGAAGCAGTACCTGGCCGCTGAACTCTTGTACCATCCTTTTCCTTCCCCGCTCTCCAAGCCTCGAGCGAAGGTCCGGGGCGTCGCAAAGCTTCCTCAGGGCCGCGGCCAGCGCGTCCGCGTCCCGCGGCTTGACCAGGAGTCCGCTCTCCGCGTCCGCCACCGCCTCGGGTATGCCGCCCGCGGTCGTCGCCACCACCGGCAGTCCCATGGCCTGGGCTTCCAAGGTACAGCCGGCTATGCCCTCGGACACGCTGGCCAGGAGGAAAACATCGGCCCGCGCCAGTTCTTCGCGCACCTCGTCACTGTCCTTTTTGCCGAGCAGGGTGACTCGGTCATGGAGGTTCAAGTCCTTTATGGCCGCCTCGATCTCGCTCCGGCCCGCGCCGCCGCCGACGATTCGGTACTCGAAATCCGCGCCGGACTCGGCCAGTTTAGCGGCCGCGTGCAGGGCGTAAAGGTATCCCTTTTGCCAGGTCAGTCTGCCCACGGTGACGATGGAGAGTTTTCCCTTGCCCCGCTTTTTGGCGGGATCGGGCTTGAAATAATCCACGTCCACCTCGGTGGGAATGACGGCCACCTTGTCCGGGTCGCACCCAAGCTCGATCACCCTGTCCCGCAGGGGATGGGACACGGCGATGAATTTCACGGCCTTCTCGAAAAGGGGCCTATACTTGTCCGGCGACTCGGACATGGTAACCATGACGTCCGTTCCCCTGAGGTTCACCACCATGGGAACGTCGAGCATGGCGGAAACCTCGAGGTACTCCAGGCCCAGGTGCCCGTAATTGGCGTGGATGAGGTCGTACCGCTTGCTTAAAAAGGGGAGCGTCGAGTTCCAGGTCACGGCGGACCGGGCCGATCCGCGCGCCCTGACGGCGGCCGCCGCGACGCGGCCCAGCCTGAGGCCAGAATGGGCCAGTCCCCGCGTCGAGTCCTTGAGCCTCCACCGAAAGGGGTTGGCGAGCTTTTTCACCTCGAGGCCCTCGAGCCTGGAGACGAGGTCGGGGTGGACGTCCCAGGCTTTAAGCAAGCGGGCAAAGACGTCAAGATCGTGCCCCCTCTCGATCAGGTCCGCCGCCCGGCGCAGGATGAAGGTCTCCGACGTCTCGGGAAAGGACTCCACTATAAAGGCGATCTTCATTCTTTTTCCTCGCCCCGATCTCCCGCCGCCAGGGCGGAGCACGACTGGTCGGCCTCGAGTATCTCTCCCCCGTTCAGAGATGACCTCCAGACCGAGCGGAAGCAATCGGGATACTTGATGGCGGCCTCCTTCGCGGCCCAGGTTTCCTCGTGATGGAACCGACTGGATATGACGTAACGGGCGCGGCTGACCCGGGCAAATTCCATGAAGGCCTCGAGGCTCAGGTCGTCCTTCATCCGGGATGACTTCACGCCCGTCAGCACCCGGGTAATCCTCGGCTTAACGCTGAGGACCACATCCTCTTTGCCGGCCAGGTCCTTGAGCTTGAGGTTAAGGTCCATGAACTCCTGAGATAAGAGCGCCTTTTTCCACCCTTCCCCGTCATCCACCCAGCCGTGAACGTTCTTGTATTTGCTCCAGTCGATTTTCGTCTCGGCCCGGCCAAGGAAATCCGGCGAGCCGAACGGCTTGGACGGGGACGCCGTGACGATCATCGCCCATTTTGCCGCGCCCGCCGCGTGAAGCGAGACCAGGACTATGAAGCAGGCCGCCAGCAGGCCGTTGGCGTAAACTCTTTTCGGCTCCCAGCCAAAGTACTTTTTCCAGAAATACTCGTCCGCCGCCCGCATGGAAAGCATGAATCCCTCGCCCGCGTAGAAGAACATGATCGGAATAAGGGGCATAAGATACCTGCTGTCCTTGGTGTCGAACAGGACGATTAAAAGGAGGTAAGCCCAGAAAAACCAGGCGGAGGCGGACCGGTTCCTTATAAGGTCCGCGAGGGCCCCGATGAATATTACGGCGGTGATGACGGCCCCGATCTCGTTCATCCAGCCCGCGATCACGTGGCCCTCGAAGAAGAAAATCCTGGCCACGTCTCCCGTGTATTCCACCGAATCCAGCCAGTTGCCGCCGGCTATGTAGGAGGGGGCCGCCGGCACTTCTCCCCTTCCTTTAATGCCCGCTATCATGATCGCCAGGGGTATAAAGTAGGCGATTAACAGCGCCGCGAATGACGCGCAAAAGGCGATGGTCTTTTTAAGGCTCCCTTTCCATTTATCCTTGAACGGCCCACCCGAGAAAAGGGTCAGGGCCGCCGCGACCGGCACGACCACTCCCGGCCTCCTGGTGGTCAGGGCCGCGAAACAGATTACCGCCAGCGCGGCCAGCCAGCGCGAGAAAGTCCTTGTATCCTCCCGGTACTTCTCGGCGAGGATAAAAACCCCGAATATCAGGGCGGTGAATACGGCCTCCGTCAGCACGTCCATCATATTGATAAGATACAAATGCGTGGTGGCGAAGAGAAGAGCGTACCCCGCCGCCCTTATCTCGCCGGCCCTCCGCCTGAAGTACAAATAGGACATTACAGGGGCGGCCATGGCGAAAAGGTAGACCACGAAGTGGATGTAAAGGTAATTCGGCGTCTCGTCCAGGACCCCGGGCACGAGGGCCAGGGAAAGAACGATCGAGAAAAACCCGCACATGTAGGAGTCGGCCGACCATATCTTGCGTATAAAGACCGGGTCGGTGTAGAACAGGTCGGCCAGGCTCTCGGCCTCGATAAAGGAGCGGGCGTTGGCGATATAGTAGCAGTTGTCTCCTCCCATTCCTCCCAACTCTCCATGAATGAGGGGAAGATAAAGGAGGGCTATCCCGGCTAAAAGGGCGGGGGCGGCCCACTTGGGAAGCTTTCTTCCAGTCCAGGGAAAGGTGGAGGCGACGTAGTCCTCGGGCAATATGTACGCCCGGCCGCTCGCCGCTCCATTTTCGGCCTTTTCCGCGCTCATTCTTTTCCTACCCGTTGAAAAGCTTGAACCACAGTTTCAACTCCGAGGGCTTGACGCAGACCGAGGCCCGAAGGGCCTCCCTCGAGGCGTCCCTTTCCCCCTCCTCCGCCAGCCGCTTGCTCAGGGCGTAGAAGATGGCGTAGTAGGGCTCGACAAGGAGTTTTCTAAGCTCGAGCCGCCGGGCGAAGAAGTTGTCCTTGTCATCCCTCACCAGGCCGCTCATGGCGCGAAGGAGCTTGTCTCCCGAGCTTCCCGCCCCCAGCATCCTGGCTCCGGTCAGGGGAAAGAACCCGTGCAGATATCCGACCATGTTCCGGTAATAGTTATAGGGCACGTCGAAGGACCTGGTCATCTGGCTGCGGTCGGCGCGCTCCCTTTGCTCACAGGTGACTCTCGGCAGATGGTGAAGGTCGTACCTGGCCGAGAAGCGGAGAAAAAACTCCCAGTCCTCGGACCGAAGTATGTGCTCGTTATAGTATCCTATCTCGGCGGCCCTCTCCCGCTCGTACATAACGCTTATGACCGGCACGTAGCTTTGATGCCTCATCTCGCGCCGGTCGAAGTCCACCGAATAGGGGACCTTGGTCCTTACCGTCCTCCACTCGCCGCCGTCCTTGCGCTGGAAGGCCCGGTTGGCGTCGGTATAAGCCAGCTTGGCCTCGGGGTTCGCCTGCATGAAGCCAGCCAGGGTCGCCAGGTGGTCCGGATAGAAAACGTCGTCGTCGTCAAGCTGGGCGGCGTAACGGCCCCTGCCGGCGCTTATGGCGACGTTGCGGGCGGAGCCGAGTCCGCCGTGCTCGGCGTAAACGTATCGAACCCGGGGATCGGCGAGATACTTTTCGAGGACTTCCTCGACCCGGCGGTCGCCGCCGTCGTTTACGATAAGCAGTTCCCAGTCGTCCATGGTCTGGGCCAGCACGCTCTCGACGCTCTCGGCCGTGAAGTCGCATCGGTTGTAGGTGGGCATGATCACGGTCACGAGCGGAGAGGCGACTCCCGCGCCCCTGGTTTCGAGAATCCTCGTCTCGGGCCTCGGGGCCGGAGCGGACCTTACCTTGTCCGTCTCCTCCACGTAGAAGCGGTTGATTTTCAGGAACCCGTTGCCCGGGTCCATTTCCAGGGCCCGGTCGAGCTCGGCCAGGGCCGCGTCCGCGTCGCCCAGGGCAAAGCGGCAAAGGGCAAGGTCGTTCCTTGCCGGCCAGCCGGAGGGGCCCCTCGCCTTCAGGCTGGAAAGAATTTCCAGCGCCCCCTCAAAGTCCAACTCGTCCATGGCCCGGAGGGCCTTCACGTGTTTTTCGCTTAACCTCATTTTCCGTTACCTATAAAATCAAGTCCCCCGCTTCAAGCCCCGCCGCCGGCCTTTTCCACCAGGCCCGACAAGTAAGACTCGAGCTTAAGAATAAGTTTTTCCCCGTCCAGCTCGGTCTCGGCGTACGCTCTCGCCCGGGCGCCCAGGCGTCGGGCAAGGTCCTCGTCCTCGATAAGCCGGACAAGGGCGTCGGCCAGCGCCTTGGGGTCCTCGGGCGGGACCAGCGTCCCGTTCTCGCCGTCCGAGACCATCTCGTCGTTTCCCGGAACGTCGCTCGCCGCCAGGGGTAGTCCCGCGGCCATGGCCTCGGCCAGGGCGTTCGAGCGGGCCTCCATCCTGCTTGGAAAGGCGAAGACGTCAAGCCCCGCCAGGAAGCCGGGAACGTCATCGATGGCCCCCAGAAAAACGAACCTCGCCAGGCCACGATCACGCGCCGTCCGCTCGAGTTCTTCCCTTTTTTCTCCCTCGCCGGCGATGGCGAACCAGGTCTCGATCCCCCTGCCTTTCATGAGGGCGGCCGCCTCGAGAAGCAGGTCGTAGCCTTTCTGGCTGACGATCCTTCCCGCCGATCCCACGATCTTTTCCCCGCTTCCCGCTCCCAGCCTTCGGCGGAGGGAGCCGTTTTTCCCGGCCCCGAACCTTTTCAAATCGACGCCGTTGGGTATGAACTCGATCCTTTCCGCCGGCATGCCCGAGCGCTCGATAAAAATCCTTTCCACGTCACGGCTCACGGCGATGAGGTGGGTCACGAAAAACCGGTAAGCCAGCCGGTCGCGCCACGATCCCTTCAGGAAAGGCCATCCTTTTCTCTGGACCCTGATCTTGATCCCGGCGGCGGCCGCCGCGGGAGCTATCACCCTCACCTCTCTTTGATCGTTTAGCAAAATCAGGTCTGGCTTCTCCCTTTTAAAATAGAGGAAGGCCCGGACCATGGTGTAGACGTCGAGGTCGAAACTCATGGGCAGGACGGCCGCGGGCAGCCCGGCCTCGATCGCCTTTTTCGCCATGGGTCCCTCCCTGAGCAGGGTCAGTATTTGGTGACCCCTCTCCCGCAGGGACTCGGCGGTCCTGAGGTGCCACAACTCGGCCCCTCCCAGGTATGGGCAGGAGTTCACGAAGACCATCTTCATCCTTTGCATTATAAGCGAGGAAAGGTTAGGGCCAAAGACGGCGGGGCGATCGGGCCTTCCGGCGCCTCTTATTTTTCATCCTCGGCGAGCTTCTCCAGTTTCCTTATCCTCTTGAACAGGTCGGGAAGCCCCTTGAGGCGGCCGTAAACTCTTTTGGCCAGAGAGAACTCCATGGCCGGATACCCCATCACCCTGGCGCCGGGGGCCACGTCCTCATGCACGCCCGAGCCTCCGATCACCAGCGCCCCCGCGCCGATGGTAACGTTGTCGCTGATGGTGCAGTTCCCGGAGATGATGCAATTGTCGCCGATCACCGTGCTGCCGCCGCAGGTGGTCGAGGCCAGGATGACGCAGTTCTTTCCCACCCTCACGTTGTGGGCCAGGTGAACCAGGTTGTCGATCTTGGTCCCGTCGCCCACAACGGTCGAGTCAAGCATGGCCCTGTCAACGGTACAGTTCGCGCCGATCTCGACCCGGTCGCCTATCACGACGCCTCCCACTTGCGGCTTTTTAAGGTGACCCTCCCCCGAGAGTATATAGCCGAAGCCGTCCGCTCCGATGACCGTGCCCGAGTGGATCACGGTGGCGCTTCCGATTTTCACGCCTTTATACAAGGTGACCGAGGCGTGGACGACGCAGTCCGGGCCGATCTCGACGTCTCGGCCCAATATGCATCCGGCTCCCACCCGGGTCCGGTCGCCCACCCTGGCGCCGGACTCGATCACGGCGGCCGGGCCAATGGAGACGTCGGCGCCAAGCCGGACGTCCTCGGCGACCTGGGCGGAGGGATGAACGCCGGGCTCCGGCTTTTCCTCCGGATGGAACCAGCCCATCAGCTTGACGAAGGAGGCGTAGGGATCGGACACGATGATTTGGGGAACGTCCTTTTCAAGGGGAACGCTAAGGATGATGGCGCCGGCCCGGCTTGCAAGGGCCGCCTCCTTGAATTTGGGACCGCCCAGAAAGCCGATCGACTCCGGGTCCGCCATCTCGAGGGAGGAAACCCGGCTGATGGAAACCTCGCCGTCGCCTCGAAGGCTTCCCTCCACCATCAGGGCTATCTCGGAGGTCTTGATCGATCTCTTGTCCGCCGCCATGAAAATCACCGTCCTTCCCCAACCGTTTTACGGGCGGCCCCAGCCTCGCCGTCTTGACTCGTCAGAACTGCCTCTCCGCGCTCGCCGGGTCCTTTTCCTTTTTATCCAGCCAGTATGTCTCGGCCTCGCGGTCTATCCTCACCCCGAGGGGGTCCTTGCCCAGGACCCTGATCATGACGCCGACGGGAGCGAACACGATTAAAAATACCGCCACCAGAGATACCTGGAGCGCGAGCCAGGCCGCAGTTTTGACGACCTTCTCGATGATCCAGGCCGGCGGATAGAGGATTTTGGGAAGGGCCAGAGCCAGGCCCCACAAACAGGCCGAGAACAAGGCCAGATTCTCCATGCGCTCCATGTCGCCCCGAAAGGCAGCGATGACGCCGAGAAAGGCCATGGCCGCGCCCAGCCCGAACCCGAGCCGTTGTCCCTGCTCTCGGGCCTCCGGGTTTTTCCACCAACTCTTTATGGAGGTAGTAATATCCACCAAACCTTACGTCCTCTATTGTTTTCCCGCCAGCCTGGCCATGGCCATCTGGGCGCTTTCCTTGACCTTGGTTTCCTTTTCCTTGGAAAAGGGCGCGATGGACTTTTTGGCCTTGCCCGAGCCGATCTTGCCCAGGGCGTCGATGATGTTGGATTTCATTCTGGGCGACCGATAGGATTTGACGGTTTTAAGCCTGCTTAAAAGTCCTTTGCCGGCCTCGGCCTCGAGGACCGCGATAAGGGCGTCCTCCACGGCCCCCCGCGAGGCAAGGACGCGGTTGCCGGCCTTGGCCACCACCTCGCAGGCGGCCGTGATCACGCCGTCATCCTCGGCGGTGGGCTCGCTCTCGGGAGGCGTCTCGATAAGCTCGACCACTTTGGACAGGGTCTCGTCGCCGATCTTGGGGAATCGGCCCAGGATGCGAAGGGCCCTTCTCCTGGCCGAGACGTCGCCGTCGGAAAGGGCCCGAAGCAGGTAGGGCTCCGCCCCGACGCCGAAGGCCTTTACGGAATAGACCAGAATCTCCTCCCTTACCCTCGGGTGCTCGTGGGTCATGTAAGTTTCCATGCTCTCCCGCAGGGCCGGGGCCTTCATCTCGCCGAGGACCATGATAAGGTTCCGGACCAGATACCAAGGCGCGGACTCGGCCGTGATTTTCTTCACGATAATGGGCGCGGCCTTGTCGCCCATGCGGGTCAGAATCTCGCAGACAAGCCGGCGCAGGCTCCTGTCCTCGGCCTCCCCCAAAAGGTCTATGAGGGGACCGGCCGCCGCCGCTCCCGCCGCGTAGATGATGGCCGCAACCCTGTCGCGGGTCCCCTTTTCCGCCTTTTCCAGGGCCTTGGCCAGCCTTTGGAGAGACCGGGGACGGGCCAGTATGGTCATGGCCTGCCTGGCGTGATGGGACCGCTGAGGAAAGATGGCGTCCTTGGTCTTGACGTGCTCGATCATGGTCCTAAACACCAGGTCGGCCGCGTCGATCTCTCCCCTCGCCGCCAGCTCGACCACTATCCTCACGTAGCGCTCCGCGGCTATGCGATAGTCTTTTTCCGTCTGGATGTTCGAGAAGTCCGACAACCTGCGCTCGGGGTCCTGGAGGAAGAAGTCCACGAACTGCTCGAGCATGACCTGGGCCCTCAGCTCGGGCGTAAGCTCGTCGAGCGTGAATACGCTCTTTCTGTAGAGGCCGATCATGATGGAGGAGGCCGCCTCGGGCTCCTCCACCGTCAGGCGCGCGATGACCTGCCGGAGAACCTTGCTCAGTCTCGCCAGGCTTTCCTTTTGCCCCTCCTGCCCCGCCTGGACCTGGGCAAAGGTCGCCTCGAAGGTTTCCGCCAGGTATGACGCCGCCCGGTTCAGCATGGCAACGGGCGTGGCCATGACTATCTCCTGGATAAGGTCGCTCTCCGAGACCAGGTCCTGGCCCGCCACGATAAGGTCGGCCCGCAGGAGGACCTCGGCCCGCAGGAGGCCGTCCTGTATGGCCTTGAGCGCGTCCTCCACCCGCAGCGTCAGGAGGGCCATCGGGTCCTCGGAGATGGCCTCGGCCACGATGTTCAGCCTTTTGACGTCGCCCCGCAGACGGGCAAGAGACAAATCCACCCGGAAATCCATGGTCTTGCCGCTCTTGATCCGGTCCGACTCATGGACCGGAGTGGCGTGGAATACCCCCTCCCGAAGAAGGCCGGAAGCCAGTTCCTCGGGGGTTTCCTTGCCCGGATTGAAACGGCCAAGCCTGACGATGAACTGGCGGAAGGCGTCCTCCGACAGGAAGCGGCGGAACTGGAGGCCAACGAGGCTCTTGTCCTCGAAAACCCCGACCAGCTTGACCGCCAGGGCGTCGAAACGGTCGGGCGGCATCTCGTTCTTGAGGTTGATCGGGCCCTCCACGTCCCCGTCCAGCATGTACTCCCGGACCGCTCCCGCGCTGCGAACGTATATTACTATCTCGTCCCGCCCCGCCATCACCGTCTTGAAGTCCTCGTAGAGAGCGCCCAGGATTTTATCGCCCTTGGGACCGTAGGCCTCCTCTGGAGTGACGATGAGCCGCAGCATCTTCTGGAGAAGATCGCTCAGCGCCACCAGGTCGTTGCCCGTGATCCTCTTGTCCAACTCGGACGCCTCTTCACCCGGGGCGGGGGTCTCATCGGCCTCCGTCTCCGGGCCGGGAGGGGCCTCCTCCTCGTCGGGAAACGGCGGTAGTTCGTCATCGATGGACGCTTCCTCGGCGGACGGCGGCTCGGGAGGAATTTCCTCGCCAAGGTCAGGCGGCTCGGACGGCCCCGGTATTTCCGGCGGCGCCTCCATCGCCGCTTCCGCCGGCTCTTCATCCAGGGTATCTGGAGGGGGAGCCTCCTCATCTTCCGGCTCCTCGGGCATGGAAGCAACCGGGGCTTCCTCCTCGTCTGGAAGGTCGGGAGGCAGGTCGTCTTCCACTATGCCCGGAGCTTCCGCCTCCATCTCCGCTTCCATGTCCGCCTGCACGTCGAGCGACGTGTCGGCCATGGCCGTGCTTTCGTCGGGCGGCGCGGGTTTCGAGTCGAGGGCGGAGCCGAAATTGAAGTCCAGGCCCTCGTCCGATCCATCGCCGAATTCGAGGGGAGGCGCGGGTGGAGGCGAATAGTCCTCGGCCAGCGGCGGGATATCATCTTCATCGTGATCGAGGTCGGGAAGCTCGTCCTCCTTCTCCAGGCCGTCTTCTTCCCCCGAGGGATCGGGAGGCGAGGAAGGCTCGTCCAAAAGGCCGTCCATCGCGTCTTCTTCAGCGGAAAGGCCGTCGGAGGAAATCTCCGCCTTTGATTCTTCCTCCTCGTCGCCCATGGCAATTTCCAGGCCCTCGAGTTTCTCGTCGATTAGGGCGGCGCCGTCTTCCAGGTCGGGGGCCTCAATATCCTCGGTCCCCCCCTCGAGGCCGGCCTCATCCGAGGACGGCTCCACCCCGCCCGGCTCGGCCGGGGGCTCGGCGCTTAGCTCATCGTCCGGGGGAGGAGCGGGCTCGACCAAAGGCTCGTCCGGCGGCTCGTCGGGAAGCTCGATCTCGATGTCGTCCAGAAAATCCTCGGTTTCCTCTTTTTTCTCCGGCTTGGATGGCGGAGGCGGAGGTGGCGGAGGTGGAGGAGGTGGAGGTGGCGGAGGCGAGACTTTTTTGGGCTTTGCGGCCTCTTCCTCCTCCTGGGCGGCCGTGTCCTCGCCCTTGATCGATACTATCAGTTTGGACAGTCGTTTCTGAGTAAAATTCAGCCACCTGACGCCATAGGTATTGGAAGCCCCGCCTTCCCCGGTACTTACAAGTTGAATAACCTCGGCCACGATCTCGACCGGCTTGACCCGCTCGGGTATGCCAAAGGCCAGGATAATCCTGTCGCCCTCCTTTAAGTCTTTTTTCGACTTAAGGGTCATCCTGCCCTTGGAAAAGGTCGTCCTCGCCGCCTTGGCGAAGGCGTCTATGCTTTTGTACTTAAGGGCAATTTTTGTAAAATCAGGTTTACTCTCGGCGGCGGCCATTTTCCTACCTCATAATCACAATCTTTAATTATATCTTATTATTTCGGGCTTTAACAAATTGAAAAGTCAAAGTCAGCGCGGCCTTGGTCGTCAAGGGTAAAGCCCAAAGCCGAAAAGTCAAGCTTCAAGGCTTATTATGGACTTCCCCCATTTTGAAAAACTTGAGACGTACGGCTCGTGGCGGTCTGTAAACAAATCGAGGGCCAAAGCCTGAAGGGCTTTAAATATGAATAGCCGTAGGCGCCAGCCTACGGGAGGCGTGGCCGGCAATTTCTTCCCCGTCCCCGAAGGGTGCTTACCTTGCCGGGCGTAGGAAATACACGTCGCCGAGGGTCCGGCCCGTTCAGTGCCGAAGAATCTTTTAATAGCCATCCTTTCCTTAGGCTCTGGCCTACGGCTACTCAAATTCCCCCCCTTCGGGGGAGGACGGTCGCTTCCGTTTCAGCGGCGTCGGCGGCCGGTCGCGCGAGGAGAGAAGCGAGGATCGATTTTCACTTCGCTCGACGGACAACTTGCCGATGCAAAAAGGAACCAAGAGTGAATCGGTCAGAATTGGGGGAAGTTCCTTATGTAGTCATAACGCCGGAAATAGAGTTTTCGTCCGTACACTACCCTCCCGCGGCGGCGTTTTCCTTCAGCATCTCGGCGAAGGCCTCGACCCTCGTCTTGACCGGCTCGAGGCTGGCCACTCGGAAGTCGGTCTCGATCACGAGCATGGGTATGCCCTTTTTATCGAGTTCCTCCTTGATCCCCGGATAATCGATCTCCGCGATCTCGCAGAACTTCTGGACCAGGAAAATGGCGCCGTCGGCTTTAAGCTCCTCCACCCTCCGGATAAGGTAGGAGGCCCGGTTGTCGTTCTCATCCCAAATGCCGGAGAAGGGAAGGGAGCAAAGCTGCCTTTTGACCAGGGCGGTCCAGGGGTTTTCATCCTCGGCGACGCTTCTTTCCACCCATCTTCCTCCAATCACGAGGTGATCCTCGATAATGGAGACGTCGGATTTCTCGATTATGCCTATAAGCTCGGCCGGCTCGGGTATCTTTCCCGCCACCACCACGCGCGGGCCGCCGTTCGCCTTTGCTTGTCCGATGCCATCCACGGCCTGGGACAGCATCTCCAGGCTTTTCTCGGGGGGAAGCACCATGGCTGCCCTGACCAGGTCGAAGTACTCGCTGGGAGTGATTCCATCCTTGCCCTGCCTTAGAGCGTCCCGCGCCTTTTGCAGGGCTGACCTTACCTGGTTGTACAGCTTGACGCTGTTGGATAGTATCTCGTCCGTGATCTGGACACCGGTGTATTTCGAGAGCGAGGCCGCGAGCCTTTCCAACTCCTTGAGATAATATTTCTCCACGCCGTCGGCGTTTACCCTTCTGGGGATTCGGAGGCAGTCGTAATACTCGATACTGTCCATGAACTTGAAAATAAGGTCCATGCACCTGGTGGTGTCGCACGCGTAGGGGATAATGACGCCGTCGATGAAATCGAGCTCGCCTCCCTCGGCCAGCTCGACAACTCCCCTCGAGTAGGAACAGGCGAACCCCTGCATGTGCTTGTCGGCCAGGTTAAAGGCGACTTCCTTGCCCAGGAGAGTCACCGGGATGGCCCCCGCCGCGTGCACGAGCTCGGGCGGAACGTCGGTCAGAACGAGACCTATGGCCTTTTTGCCGCTCTCGTTCTTTATTGCCTTGATAGAGTCCTCGGGCTTTCGCCAGGCGGACCTTATTTGCTCCTTCAGACCTTCTTTCACTTAATACCTCCCATTCGAGAATTATGTAAACTTCACCGGCCATTTCGGCTCGAGGACCTCGGCCACGGCCGCTCCCTTCAAGGTTTTTCCCCCCATCTCGATCTCTTCGAGACGGAGGTTTCCGAACTTGGCGCCCACGTATACCTTTCCCGACTCCGCGCAGAACTCTCCCGACGTAAGCAGGCATGGCGCCGAGTCGTCGGGCACGGCCCACCATATTTTGACTTTTTCTTCGCCCAGGCTCGAGGACGCCCCCAAAAGGGGCCTGGTCAAGGCCCTCACCAGGTTATACGCGTCCCATGAGCTTGCTTTCCAGTCGATAAAGGACGATCCCTCATCCACCGGCCCCAGCGTCGCGTCCGGGTTTATGGCGAAATCTTCGGCGCCTTCCTGGTGGCCGCCAAGAAGGCTCGCCTCCTCGAGCAGGGGCAGGGTCGCGTCGGCCAGCTTTTTGTAAAGCCTGGCCGTCGCGTCGTCTTTGCCTATCCATATCGAGTTGGCCCCCATCACGCGGGCGGAGCCGTCCAGCTGATATTGGAAGAGGGTCACGCCCGTCTTTCTTTCGCCCTTGATGATGGTCCAGGGCACGGAGTCGCGCCCGAAGAATTCGGGTTTTATCGCCGGATGAGCCACGAAGAAACCATCCCCCGCGGCCTCGGCCATTTCCCTCGATACGACCTCGGGGAAATCCAGGGCGAAGACCATTTCCGAGCCGGACACGAGACCCCCGGCGTCGGCTGGGGCCATGGACGGCGAAGACTCGGCCTCGATCCCCTTGCCGGAGCAGAATTCGAGCACGGGGACGAGATCGCCTTGCTCGCGAGTCACCACGAGCGAGACCTCTATACCCCTTCGAAGAAGGGCCCTAAGGCCCGAGACGCCAACGTCGCCGTTGGCAAAAACAACGGTCTTCAAATTATTTTTTCCCTCGCCCTTTGCCAGGGCCTCAAAATAGCCGCGTCACGCGCGGCGTTACACCTTTCAACATTCCTTTTTACGGGTCCGCTCGCCGGGGGCCTTGGGTTTGTCCACGATGGTCTCGAAGCCCCTCTTGTTCCAGGCCGTCATTCCGCCCTTCAGCGAGAACGTGTCGCCCCCGAGATAATCGAGCATTCCCAGCGCCGCCAGGGACCTTATGCCCCGCTTGCAGACGAAAACGATCTTACCCTCGCGTCCCTTAATAAGTTCCGGCCCTTCTTGCCTGACTCGCTTAAGGGGAAGGAGTATGGCGCCGGGAATCCTTCCTTCCGTCCCCTCGTATTCATTTTTCGTTCTCACGTCAATGACGAGCGAGGTCTCGCCGGCCGCCATCCATCGGTGAAGTCCGTCAACGTCGACAACCTTGCGCCTCAGGGAGCGCAATCTTAGAAACCACGGCCATACCGACGATCCGGTTTTTTTCACGATAGGTCCTTTGGCCCCCGATCGGGCCTTTACGAATTATAGACCATTTTTCATGGCCGGTAAAAATCAAGTTGAGGACGGGGCAGCGAAAAACGGCGTGTCGTCCGGATGGCCCACCGGCCTCGGGATTTGATGGCGTTGGAAGAAAATCCCTTTGCCGACTCTCGGAGCCGATCTATTATCTTGCCGGCGCCGCCTTGGAAATCGTAAAGCGCGCTTATGGCGCGCGGAAAAAGAATCGATTACCCGAGAAGTTTTGCAAGGGAACAAGCTGGACTTTCCACTTGGTTTGGGTCCGTCGAAACAAGGGAGATTATACCCCCACATGCACTGGATCCGGCAAAACCGCAGAATTTTCTTGCGGGCTAAGAGTGGAGCGTCTTGGGGATGGTCCCAAAAGGCCGCGTTGTTTTCCAATGTTCCCTTGTATTATAAGGGGCTATTTTTTCTCGCGTTTTAAAAAAGATGATTATCCATTCGGTCAAAGGCGCGGCTTATTTTTCTAACCGTCCGGTATAATTATATTTTCCTCTTGAGAGGAATTTAAAAAAAATATGCCAAGGGACTTGACAAGGTAATGTCCCTGTGTTAAATAGAATGTAAGAATCCGTATTGGATTCTCAAAAACTTTTAAGGAGGGAAACAATGGAGTACACGACACCGACACTGAAAGAGCATGGAAAGCTGAAAACAACCGCCGCTGAGTCCACCACGGTAACCTACTACTGGTAATCGTAAGGTAGCGGCAAAAAACCGCAATGATCTGAACGGTAACTGAAAACTTATGATATAAGATCACCTTGATCGGCAGCTTGCGTTTGGACATTTATAAAAGGGATGGAGCGAGATAGTAATCCTAAACCACTCTAATCCCTTTTCTTGTCCATAAGACGGTTTTCGTTACACTAAGATCGACACCGCTTGAGGCAGGTTTCCTTGCCCGGCTTATAAAGCAGAGTCAAAACTCCGCTTTCAGGCTTGGCAAGGGGCCTGCTTCATTCGGTTAAAACGACATGTATAACGGTATAATCCGATGGAAAAACAAGATATATTTCAAAAAGAAGACAGAATATCGTGGAAAAAAGTGGAGGATAACAAAAAGGTTATCATCCTTAACCTGGGCGATGGGGACTTCTTTTCGCTCGAGGACCAGGTAAGCATCATCATCTGGGAGCTATTGGTTGAAGGCAAGTCGGTCGGAGAAATACTCGAGAAACTGGCCCAGACTTTTTCGGGAGTAGAGGAAAAAAGACTCGAGGCCGACCTCGACGCTTTTCTCGAACGTCTGCTCGAAAAGAAGATCATCTGTAAAAGCGCTTGAGTAATAAAGGAAAAATCACGCCGGAGGATCGGGCGAGAATCCTTCTTCCCCTGCTGTTGCCCAAATCGCATGGACAGAGAAAGGATGAAGCCGAGTCGATACTGGGACAATCCGATTGGCTCAAAGCCGTGGGTGACGTGCATCTCGAGTCCGCCTTTTTTGCCTCTTTAAACGAATGGGGCCTGCTGGATAAATTGCGGCCGGAGATAAAGTCGAAGTTGGAATCGGCTTATAACGAAAACTCCGTCCGCCTTATGATTATCCAGGACCTTTTCGCCGAGGTCATAAAGACAATAAGTCCCCTTAAAAATCCCGCTCTCCTGTTAAAAGGCATCGGTTACTCTTACGAGCTTTACTCGGACCCGGCCGCCCGCTACGTGGGAGATATCGATATCATGCTGGGTCCGGACGATACCTGGCCCGCCATAGACAAGCTCACGGAAAAAGGATACCTGCGCCTGAAGCCTCCTCCCAAGAGGGGCGGGCTTATTAATATGCTGGTCTGGGCCGTGGGACTGGGGGTCCCCTATCAGCGGATGCTTCTTAAGATGAAAGGCCCCCAGGAGGAAAAGGAGACCGTGTTCGAGGCCAAGGCCGGCGGGTTGAAATTGCTTATCGAGGTACACCACGGACTGATTAATTTGCGGCCGGGCTCGGGCAAGGAAAAGGTCTTTCACGCCGAGGCGGATACGTCTTTCTCCACGCGGCCATTAACTCTGGACGGTATAGAGGTACAGGTGCTCGACTATGAGGACGCCTTTATCCACGCCCTAAGGCATCTGGCCCTGCATCACCGTTTCATCGGTCTTCGTTGGCATCAGGACCTTGCCCTTATGCTGATCAAATGGGGCGACAAGCTCGATCCGGACTCTCTTTACGCCAAGTTCGAGAAGACCAACTCGACAAAAATACTTCGCGTGGAATTATCCATTCTGGAAGAGCTTTTCGGGTCGTCACTGTTCAAGGACCTTGACCCAGAAAAATGGTTTAAAGGCGATCTTCCCTTCGAGTACCCCTTTTACAGGCGGGTGGCTTTCGGCGGGAAGCGCACTCCCATGCGGGAGCTTGTCAGGACCTTGTTGGCTCCAAGCTGGAAGGAAATGATCCGGACCCTCTTCTAATCCACGAGGATGGCCTCGAAAGCTTGCCGCAAAGGATGTTTTTTGACTAACCGATCTTAACTAAAGTACAATATTAACGGTTGCCGTTTGTTAAGCGCTAGAGTAGTTTTCTTTGTCGCCATGACTTCAAAAATAAAAAGATTCGTCTCCGATCCCGAGGGCAGGGTAAAGAGTATCCTGCAAAGGGGCGGTCCCGGGCAACGTTTCGACCTCTTTGGAATTCATATAAATCTTTTCACCGACTCCGAAAGGATAAGCGAGGAAGCAAGGCTTTTTTTAGGCTCACACGCGGCAAACTCGGGAGGTCGGGGATTCGACTTGTTTCTCAAGGAACTGACGGGGAAGGAAGGCGGGGAGCTTGCCGGTTCCCTGGTGGAAGAAGGCTTTAAGGCCCTACCCGTGGAGCACGGAGACCTCTTCATTACCACCGAGGGGGCCGCGCTTCTGGATACAAAAGAGAAAATCGCGGTCGGATCGGTCCTTGGCCGTCAGGAAAAGGGCGGGCCCAAAAAGGCGGCGTCAACCGTCTCCCTTTTGCATCTTCTGGCGCTGAGGATCATGGCCGGCCAGGGGTTCTTGCCCCTCCACGCCTCGGCGGTCCGGACTGAAAAAGGAGCGCTTGTCATGACCGGTGACTCAGGGGCGGGTAAGAGTAGCCTGTCCATAGCCCTTCACCGGCTGGGCATGCCCCTTTTAGCGGACGACCTGGTTTATCTTCACCTCTCGAGCGAAGGTCCCCTGGTGGGGGGACATTGCCAGCCGGCAAAACTTCTTTTATCCGACATGACTCCCGAGTTCGAGCCCCACCTGGCGCCCGAGCTCAACGCCAGGGTGGCCGGGAAAAAACTGATCGACGTGAGGTCGCTGAACCCCGAGTGCGCCAACGCGCTTTTTCCCGTCGAGGCCGTCATTTTCATCTCGAGCGAAAAGTCGGGTTCCCTCGAGGCCGCGCCTTTTTCCCATTCCGAGGCGATATTCCGCCTGCTCGATAGTTTTACCATCGAGATCAAGGACCATTACAGGAAGACCGCTCTGGACATTTTGTCCGCCATGGACAAGGTCTCCTTCTATTCCATGAAAAGGGGTGGGGACCTGGAGCGGATGGCCGAGACCGTCCATTCCCTGTTCGGGTGGAGGGACGAAGGATGAAGGCCCCGGGCCATGGCTGGAGTGAGTTTCGCCTTCTGGGCTATGTCGGCTATAGCTCGGGGAAGGCAAGCCCGGCGGAAGTCGAGAGCCTGCTTGGAAACGTTCCCGCCTTCAGGGAAGGCAAACTGGGCTCGGGCGTTAAACACGTTCCCCTGGCGACGGGTCGACTGGCCCTCACTCTCGATCACCCTGGCCTTGGTCCGGTATTTGTCAAGCTCTACGAGGATGACGCTCCCGACCCGGCGCGTGAACATAATGAAGGAGGACCTTCGCGGCCGGACGAGTCTTTCCTTTTGAACGTCGAGCTTTTCGAGGCGGGGATTAAAGTCCCCGAGCCGCTTTTATTCGCGGCCGAGGAAAAGTCCTCCACTGAAAGGAAATTCGTGAGCGTAAACGGGGCCCTTATCGGGCACGAGCCGCTTCACGATTTCCTTTTTCAAGTATATCGCCGCGAGCCCGCCCCACTGGAAAAGAGGCTGGCTTGGACGCGGGAGGTAACGTCGGCTATAATCGAATTGCACAAGAAGGGTTACGCCCATGGCGACATGCAGCCGCTCAACGTCCTGGTGAAACTGGAAGAATCGGGCGGGCTTGACCTTGTTTTTATCGATTTTGACTACGTGAAAAAAATCGTAGGCGAGGCTCCCACGTCCGAAATGACGCGGGACTTGGCCTCCATGGGAGCGGCGTTGCAGAATATTGTCCCCGAGGACGAACTCCGGGCCTTGGCCGGCTATTATTTCGACTCCATGGGAGTAACGCCGGATCAAAGGCGGGCGCTTTGCCGTGACCTCGAAGGGACGTACTCGGACCTTTGCGGGGATTTTCGGGGAAGGTTCGAGCGAGTGAACGAGGACCTTTTTCAAAAAGCTTTATTGCAACTTAAAAACGAAGGTTAAGGAATACACATGATAACGCTGATAAGCTGCATCTTTCCGGATACCAAGGCCCTGGCCCCTCCCGGCGTCATGGCTTTGGGGGCCGCTTTCAGGGCGGCCGGAGTGGACGTCGAGATAGTCGATATCCAGACTTCTCCCCAGGGACCGGACGTCCAGCCCGAGGACGTGGTCGAGATGGTGGCGGACAAAAGGCCCGAGATGATCGGGTTCTCCAGCATGAGCAACATGCTTCCCTTCGCCCTTACCGCGGCCGAGGCCGTCAAGAAGGAATACCCCGAGACCAAAATAATTTTCGGGGGCTGCGGGGTCCAGTCGGTTCTGGCCGAGGTCCTCGGGGCCTACCCCTACGTGGATTTCGCCTTTCACGGGGAGGGCGACATTACGGCGCCCCAGTTCGTTAAGGCCTATCAGAGCGGGGGAGAGTGGCGGGACACGCCGGGCCTGGCCTTCAGGGACGGGACGAAGATAGTGATAAATCCGGCCGCTCCCAGGATTCAGGACCTGGATTCCCTGCCCAGGCCCGGATACGACATGCTGGACATGTCCCTTTACACCGCGCCCATCGGGCTCATGACCACGAGGGGATGCCCCTTCAAGTGCACCTATTGCGACGGCGGGGCCTGGCGGGGCATGAAGCCCATCAACCGCTCGGCCGACGGTATCCTCGACGAGGTGGAGGCCCTGGTCGAAAAATACGGGCGCAAGCGCTTCAGCTTCGTTGACGACACCTTTACCGTTCCCCTCCGCAGGGCGGAGGCGTTCTGCAACCGCTACCTGGAAAGGGGATGCGACTTCGAGTGGGGCGTGCTGGTCAGGGTCAACACGGTCAACGACGAGCTTATGTCGCTCATGAAGCGGGCCGGGTGCGGCTCCTTGTATTTCGGGGTCGAGTCCGGCTCCGAGCGGGTCTCCGAGCGGATCAACAAGAACCTTAAAATGGACGTGGTGGAAAAGGTCCTGTCCCAGGCGAGCGAGAAGTTCGAGTCGGTGACGGCTTCCTTTATCTGGGGTTTTCCCTTCGAGGAAATCGAGGACCTGGAGCAGACCTTCCTCCTGGCCAGCTACCTGCACACCGTGGGGGTCGAGATTCAAACCCACCTTTGGTCGCCCATGCCCCAGTCGGCGCTGTTCGAGGAATACAAGGACCAGCTCGTGTTCGATCCCGAGTTCTGCTCCAATATCGCACATAGCAAATTCAGCCTCGACCGCTACGTGGACATGATCGCCTCGAACGCCAAGGTGTTCGCTCCCTTTTACCACGTTCCCCACCCGGGGTTCGAGAAAAAACGGGAACTCATATCCAACCTGGGGTTCATTAGATGACCGTGAAGGGACAACGGGTTTACCACAAGCCCCAGGACCACAGGATGGCCGAGTTCGAGGACGAGGCCCAGCGCCTGGCCGACCTCAGGCTAAGTCTCATGCTGTGGCCCACTTTCCTCAAGGTGGCCCTCATTCATTTTTTCCTGCCCTACGATAAACAGATCAAGGCCCTGGGCAAGGGCCGGCCCCTCTCGAGCGATAAGCTGCCCGAGCGGTGGGCCTTTCACGCCGGAGACGTGGTCCGGGAATTCATCGACGACATGATCGCGCCCATCCGGCACCGGTCGTGCTACTGGCGAAGCCAGATGCTCTTCGACCTTTTGCCCCGCTTCGGCTTCGAGGTGAAAATGCACGTGGGCGCCCGGTTCGGCCGGAAGAAGAAAGTTGACAGCCACCTGTGGATCACGCTGGGGGGAAGGATTCTGGCGGACACGGCCGAGAAGTGCGCCCGCTTCGACGAAATGGAAGTATACGACGGGAGAATCAATGCTTAATCTCATATTGACCAGGAATTGCAACCGGCGTTGCAGCTATTGCTTCGCTCTCGACCTTCGCAACCAGAAGGACCCGGAGAAGGTCACCATGAGCGACGAGATGTTCGAGGATTGCCTCAAACTGGCCCGCGACTCGAGGGCCCCGGAGATCAGGCTGCTGGGAGGCGAGCCGACCCTGCACCCGCGCTTCGTGGATTTCGTGAAGCGGGCCTTCGAGGACGGCCTCAACCTTCGGGTCTTTTCCAACGGGCTAATACCCGACAAGGTCATGGAGTTCCTCGAGCCCCAGAGCGAGAAGAAGCTGAGGATGCTCATCAACGTGAACCCCCAGTCCACCTACACGGACAAGGAATGGGAAAAGCTGATAACGAACCTGAAGGCGCTGGGACGAAAGGCCAACTGCGGGTTCAATATCATGGACCCCGAGTTCGAGGCCGATTACCTCATCGACGTGATAAGGGACTGCGGCCTCTACCGCGGCATCCGGCTGGGACTCACCCATCCCACCCTCTCGGGAAGCAACGAGTACCTGGACTGGGAAAAGGCCCCTGACACCGCCGCGGGCATCATCAAGCTGGCCAAAAAAGCCGACGCCCACGACATTGTCATCGGTTTCGACTGCGGCTTCACCCTGTGCATGTTCGAGGGTTTCTTCGACGACCTGGTCAGGTACCGGGTGGACCATAAATTCAACTGCCGCCCGGTCCTGGACATAACTCCCGACGGCATGCTCTGGCATTGCCTTTCCCTGTGGGGCCAGGACGGCGTGCCCCTGGGCCAATACGCCCACGCCGACGAATACCGGGACCATTTCCGGGAAAAGTACGGGATTTACCGTAACTTCGGCGTTACCGAGAACTGCGCCGACTGCAAGTATAGAAGGACCGGCAACTGCTCCGGCGGCTGCCTGGTGCGCAACATGCGCGCCTGGAAATAGGAGATTGGCCTTGTCAAGCGGTATCAAGGAAAAGTCCGGGTCCGAGCTTAGAGGTCTTCTCGACGGCCTCGAGTCGGTCTCCCGGCCGGAAAAAGAGGAAATCCTGGGCGCGGCCATCGCCTCGGGATCGGCCGAGACGCGCAAAAAAGCTCTGTCATTGATGGACCCAGTCAGCGTGGACGCCCTTTTGCCGGAACTGGTGAAAACCCTGGCCGACGAGGACGATGATAACGCCCTTATGGCCTGCCGGCTCCTGGCCCGCCATCCCCTGACCGGCTTTTTCATGAGGGAGGGACCGGAGCCCGACCGGTCCGCCGGCGTGAAGGACGTTTATTTCACCGACGACCAGATCAGACGGACAAGGGACGCCTTCGACGGCCTGGCCCGGGGCATGGACCAGAGGAAGCGAGACCTTTTAATGGAGCTTCTGTCCATGATGGACGGGCTGGATAACGTGACCGACCTCACTCGGATCGGCGCCGGGATCGAGGACGAGAGCAGGTACCAGGCCCTTCGCCTGATGCGGGAGAGGAACGTCTACCCTCCCCAGGTCACGGCCGTGCTCAACTACAACTGCAACAAGAAGTGCCCGTACTGCTTTACCGAGGAACTCCTGCACCAGCTCCCGGCCCCCACCACCAGGGAGACCTTTATGAAGGTCCTGGACTGGGCCGCCGCCGCGGGGGCCGACCGGCTGCCCGTGACGGGAGGCGAGCCCACCCTGCACGGCAACGTGCTCGAGTTCGCCCGGGCCGTCCGGGAAAAGGGCATGAAGACCTTCTTCTCCACCAACGCCCTCGGGCCGGAGGCCATATACGACGAGCTGCCGGCGGAGGCCGTGCAGTCGATCACGGTCCACGTCCTGGATGAGGACGAGTACGTCGAGGGGGAGAGGCAAAGGGCGGAGCGGAACCTTAAGGTCCTCAAGGACCGGGGCTTCGAGATCATCTTCCGCTACGTGCTGGCCAGAAAGGACGTCGAGAAATGGACGACCCTCCTCGAGCTGGCCGACAAGATAAGGCCCGCATCCGTGTCCTTCAGCCCCGCCTTCCCAGGGCCGGGACGGGCCGACATGTCCCGGGAGGTCAGGAGCATCATCGACATGAAGCGCGACGTGACCCGCCTGATCGACGAGCTCGACGCCCTCGGCTACCGGGCCATACTGGCCAAGCCCATACCCCTTTGCATGTTCGACCGGGAGGAGCTATTGGTCTACTCCTCGCGGGCCTTCCTTAAAAACGTGTGCGAAATCTACCGAAACGGCTACACCAACAACGTGCTAGTCAACCCCGACCTCACCGTCTTTCCCTGCATGGCCCTCTCCCTGCCCGGAGGCGACCTGAAAAAACTGAAGGACCTTCGCGACCTGGGCAAATGGTCCCGCTCCCTCGTCGAGCCCCTCCAGGTCAAGGTCCTCCTGCCCGAGTGCGAGACCTGCCAGCTATGGCACATGAAACTGTGCCAGCCCGCCTGCCTCAGCTACTGCCTCACCCCCGACCAGCTCGCCGGCCCCGCCCCCAGGTGCTGAGACCGCCCCGAACGCGCTAAAACCAATACCCGCCGGAATAAAGCGCCGGGCGGGAGAAGCGGCTTGGGGGGAGCGACGCGTGAAAGTGAGAGGTCGTGAGCGCGGGAATTCTTCGGGTTCCCGCCTTTTAAATATAGCGCCGACGCGATATTATAAGAAAACCATGAGTGGAATACGCCAATACGCCGCGGTAATTATCATGACTCTTTTCCTCGCCGCGTTGCTTGTCCTTTTCGGCCGGGTTGACGAGACGGCGGCTGGGGAGGAGGCGGCAAAGCCGGAACTGGTCGTTCAGACCGGGCACGATTTCTGGATAAGGGGACTCGCGGTCAGCGGGGACGGAAGACTCTTGGCCACCGCCGAGTCTTGGAGTGACGTAAAGCTTTGGGACGCGAAGTCCGGCCGTCTGATCAGGAACTTTATTTGCAAAGACCCGATCTGCGTCGCGCTAAGTCCGGACGGCGGGCTGCTTGCGTGCGGCGACTATAACCGAACGATAAAAATCTGGGACACGTCCTCCGGGAAACTGGTACGTGAACTTAAAGGCCACGCCGGCAGCATCAACTCGGTCGCCTTCAGCCCGGATGGAAAACTTCTCGCGTCGGGATGCGGCGACCTTACTATAGTATTCGAGCCAGGCGCGTACGGTCTTCCATGGGGAAGCGGAGATTGCACCGTCAAGTTATGGGACGTCGAGTCCGGCAAATGTCTATCCACTCTCAAGGGACACGATAAAGACGTCAACGCGGTGGATTTCAGCCCCGACGGCAAACTGATTGCTTCGGCCGGCAATGACGGGACCGTAATCCTCTGGCAAGCCGCGACGGGACGTGTCGTCCACAGGATTCAGGCCCACTCTTACAAGGGCCATCCCGCTCGTTCCCTGTCGGTTCGTTTCAGTCCGGACGGAAAACGGGTGGCAAGTGGAGGAGAATTTGAACTGAAAATTTGGGACGTCGAGTCGGGGGAACTCATTAGGGAGTTCAACAGTTCCTACAGCGAGGTGTTTAGCGTCTCATTCAGCGGTGATGGAGAGCTTGTCGCGGCCGGCGGACGAGGCATCCTCGTCTATCACGTCGGATCGGGGCAAAGAGAGAGATACTTTGATACTGACAATGGCCTTCTCACGCCGGTCGCTTTCAGCCCGGATGAGAAAATCTTGTATTACGCCTGCTACGAAGTTGTCTCCGAGGATTTGGAAACGGGCAATCGGATATGGAAAGCGGAAGCTCACAAGTTGACGACGCATTGTATCTCCGTCGGCAAGGATGGACGCTATCTCGCCTTGTCCGGTTGCGAGAGGAACTCGGCTAAAATCTGGATATGGGGCTTGAAGTCGGGCGGCCTTGTAAAAAAGATTGGCCCTGACGTTCATTATATTACCTCGCTTGCCATCAGCCCCGACGGCAAGTCGGTAGCCGCTCAAAGCCGTGACGCGACGGTCAAGTTGTGGGATATCGGAACTGGAGAAGCCGTTCAATCCTTTAAAGGACATGATCACGGCATGATAAGTATCGCCATCAGTCCTGACGGCAAAATAATTGCGGGGAAATCGTACAGGCTGATAATTCTTTGGTACGTCAAGACCGGCGGCCAATTAACGACCATTAACGACAAGTATGACATAACGGCTTTGGCTTTCAGCCCCGATGGATCCCTGCTCGCCGTGGGAGACGAAAAAGGCATTATCAGTCTGGCGGATTTCGCTTCGCGCGAGGTGGTAAAAGAAATGGATGGCCACGCCAGGAGCGTTAATTCATTATCATTCAGTCCCGATGGAAAATTATTGGTATCCGGCAGTGGAGCGGATTTCGTTCCCCATAGGACCGGGTTTTTTTACGACGTGTCCTTTTCTAAGAGCGACGATAATACCGTCCGGATTTGGGACGTCTCCTCTGGGAAGAGCGTCCGGACCCTAAGCGGACATACGGACTTGGTCAAGGCCGTCGTCTTCAGCCCGGACGGAAAGCTTATCGCGTCCGGCGGTAATGACGCGACCATCAGACTGTGGAACGTTGAGGACGGGAGTTTAATCGGCGTCCTTACCGGCCACGCCGACGCAATTGATTCCCTTGCCTTCAGTGGTGAGGGGAATCTATTGTTTTCCGGAAGCGGGGACGGCACGATTAAAATGTGGGACGTAAAAAACCGATCGCTTCTTTGTACCATCGTTCCGTTGCTTGAAGAGGAGTGGGTGATTTACTCGCCCGACGGCTTTTTCGACGCTTCCGAGAACAGCCAAAAATATTTAGGATGGACGATAAACGCGGAGAACTCCTATTCCGACGATTACTGGGACCGATACTTCCGTCCGGGACTTCTCGCCGAGATTATCCAGGGGCGGGACTGAAGATTATTTGGCTTTGCGGCCCATGGCCGGTCAGGCCGGAAAAATTTCCCCGGGCGCGGAACGAAAACGTTCGGGGCGCTTCTAAAGGTAATGCGGCGGGAAGAACACCGGGCGGTAAGGGCGGTGAGGCGAGTGATTACGCTCGCGGCGGCCCTCGCGGCTCTATGCACGGCGGCCGCTTTCCTGGGAAGGTACTGGCCGCTGATGGAACTGCTTTGCCACTTTAGGTTTCAGTACCTCATCTTTTTGGCTTTCGCCGCGGTGGCGTTCCTGGTTATAAAGGCGAGGCGGGAGGCGGAGGTCGCCGGGGTCTTCGCGCTCGCGAACCTGGCGTTCGTGCTTCCGGCTTTCGTTCCGCCCAAGTCCGCCGAGGCCGGGCCCGAGTATCGGGCCGCGGTTTTTAACGTGCACCGCTCCAATTCCGAGTACGGCCTTACGAGGGATTTCATCCTCGAGTCGAGGGCGGACCTGGCCGTTCTCCTCGAGGTTGACGCCAACTGGGTCACGGAGCTGTCCCCGTTGTCCGAGGCGTATCCTTACTCGATTCACCTTCCCCGGCCCGACTGTTACGGGGTTTCCATTTTCAGCAAGTACCCGGCCGCGGTCGCGCCGGACAAGGTCGGTCCCGAGTTTCGCCAGTTTTTCACGTGGTTCGAGGTCGCGCTTCCAGAGGGCGGGCTGACGATGATCGCGGTCCACACTTACCCGCCCTCGAGCCGTTACCTTCACCGGGCGCGCGACTTTCAGCTCCGGGAGCTGGCCCGGCTGGCCGCCTCGGCGAAGGGCGACTTGCTGTTGTTGGGAGACCTGAACGCCTCGCCCTGGTCGCCTCGCTTCCGGGACCTTCTCGAGGAATCGGGTCTTGGCGACAGCCGCCGGGGGTTCGGGGTGCAGCCCACCTGGCCGTCCTTTTATCCGTGGCCCATGCGCGTTCCCATCGACCACTGCCTGGCCTCGGAGGGCATGGCCATACTCGGCCGCCGCGTGGGTCCGGACCTGGGCTCGGACCACCTTCCCGTGATCGTGGACTTCGCTTTTGCCCGGACGGGCCCTTCCCCTATTTCAAAGTCTGCAGATAATTGACCAGGGTCTTCAATTCGTAATCGTTGAGGTCGAAGCCGGGCCGGCGGGAGACCATCCCCTCCCTGGGTCCCTCGGGGACGCTTTTCTTGAAGTGGTCCGTCAGCCAGGCCTTGTCGCGCCTCGTGGCCACCTGGTTAAGGTCCAGTGCCCCCTCGTGCTTTTCGTTAATGGCCTTGAGGTCGATCTTGTCCCATCCCTCGAACTCGTGGCAACCGGTGCAGTAAAGCTCGTCCGCCAGCTTCTTGCCCTTGTCCGCCGAGGCCGACGGGTAGCTCTTCTCGGCGGCGGCGTATTCCTTGAAGCCGTCCCTTTCCCCGAGGGAGTACATGTAGACCAGGATCAGATGCATGTCCTTGTCCGGGTCGTCGATGAGTTCCTCGTCGTCGGAATAGAAGAAGTTTGGCATCTTGGTGCCGGGGATGAAGGCCTGGGGATCGACCAGCCACTGGTAGTTCCAGTCCACGTTGAGGCGGTTATAGGTATGGATGAAGTCGGGTCCGCTCTGTCCCTTTTCCGGGTCGATCACCTTGCCCTCCAGGAGGTGGCACTGGAAGCACTTGTAAAGGTTGAAGGCGTCCTTCGCGGCGGTGAGGGTGGCCGGGTCCTTGACGTCCTTGACGGGGGGCATGTCCTCGGGGACGTACACGTCCTTTTTCAGGCGCAGGGTCATGAGGAAACGGGTCAGGTCCAGGGCCTCCTCATCGGTAAGGGCGAAGTTCGGCATCTGCGCGTGAAGCTCGGGCCTGAGGTGGAAGGGCTTCTTTAAAAAGGAAAAGACCCACTCGGGCCGGCACCGGTTGTACTCGAAGTCCAGGCTGGGAAGTATCCGGAGGCCGCCGGGCGCCATGAGCGTGTGTTTTTCCGCTCCCGGCATGATATGGCAGGTATGGCAATGGAGGTCGAGCACCATTTGCTCGCCGGTGGGCGGCTTCTCGCCGGGAAGCAGCTCCCACGCCCCCGCCGGCGCGATCAGCAGGGACGCCGCCCCCAACGTCGCCAGGAGAAGCATTAAAGCCAAGGTCATTCGCCGTCTTTTCTCGCTCGCCATCATTCCCTCCGCGGCGGCCGCTCGAGGACCGCCTTCTCCAGGTACGCCATGTCTTTGGCGATAAACTCGTCGATGAATCCTATCAGCGCCGCGTAGGTGGGCGGCGCCCCCTTTTGCCCGGCCTTCTTCTTCAGTTCGGGCGCCCATTTGGCCGGGTGTCTTTTGACGAAGTCGCGCTGGGCCAGGAGTATTTCCTCGATCCTGGCCGCTCCCGAGCCCTCGATCACGCCCGTCTCGATAAAGGCCAGGTAGTGCATGAACTCGAGTTGGGTGGGAAGGTAATCGGGCAGTTCCCTTCCCTCGTCCTTCATCTTCACGCCGAAGTTGGAATAGAAGCGTAAAAGCTCCTCCATGACCGACTTTCGGGACTTGCCTTTTTCCATGGCGCCCTCGTAAAGGGGGCAGGGAGGACTTTTCTTTCCCAACTCGAAAAAGGCGATGTACTCGGCCTGGAACTCGGCGAAGTCCCTCCCCGCCGCGTCCTGGAAGGAGGGCGCGGCCAGTCCGTAGTCGAGCTCGGCCGCCGGCTCGGAGAGCTTTCTTTGGGCCTCCCCGCCTGCGAGGTCGGCGAAGATTTCCTCGGAAGGAACGGTCAGGAGCCTGGCCAGGGTCCCGTACAGGGCGCTCCTGGCGGCGGCGGTCCTGGCATTATCCGCCTCGGCGGTGATCTTTGGGCGGGAGGTCACGGCTCGATATCCACCTCGGCCCAGTTGCCGCAAAAGGACTTGGCCCCGGCCCGCTCCCCGTTTCCTCCCTCCCACACGGCGAAGCCCACGGGCTTTTTCACGCCGGGGCCGAGGACCACGTTGGTCCCGTCGTCGGGCGCGGCGAAGGGCCGGGCGATGACCACGGACCAGACGCCGTCCGCCCACTCGTGGCCTGACAGGCAGTGGCTCACGTCCTCCCGCCTGGTCGTTCCCAGGCCGGCGGCGGTGACGTTATGGGGCCGCTCGAGTCCAGCCTGCCAGCACCAGGCGTTGACGGGCTCGTTCTTCGAGCCCATGTTGTTGATGCGGGCCCGGTCGCCAAAGGGGAAGAGGACGCCCGCTCCGTCGCGGAACTTGCCGGGCGCCGACATGTCCACGTCCATGGTCGGGTCCTCCCAGTTGAGCCGGAAGAAGAGGGCCTCGCCGTTGTGGAGGGCCGAAACGGTAAGGCTCTTGACCGCGCCGATCTTGGTGGGGTCCATGGCCCGGAAGTAGTTGGAGGGGACGTTGCCGATGGGCGGCGTCTCCATTTTGAAGTCCTCCGAGTCCGCGCCCGACCAGGCGGGGTCGCGCGGGTCCAGGAGGTCCTTGGTGGACTGATTTACTCGGCGTGCCTTCATGACTTCCTCACACAAGCTTGAAGTTCTTTACCCATTCCCGAGAGATGAGTATTTCCATGACCTCCGACTCCTCGCCCCGCCGCTTCTTGGCCATCTCCTCGTGGAGGACCGACAGGGCCTGGTCCACGGCGGGCCCGAAAATCTCCCTGAGATAGGAGATGGGGATACGGGGGTCCTTGATGGGATCGGTCAGTTTTCCGTTTTCGTCGTACCTGGGCGGACCGATGGGCGGGATGTAGAAAACATTCGGCTCCGTTCCGTACTCCGGATGCAGGGGAATGGCGACCTTGTACTTTTCCACCAGCTTCCAGATGGGACCGTCCTCGTCGTCGCGGTAGCCGATAAAGCGGAGACGCCCCGGGCACTGGCGGGCGCAGGCGTTGGCCACGCCCTTTTCGATCCTGGGGTAGCAGAAGATGCATTTCTCGCTCTTGGCGATGACGGCGTTGTAGTAAATCTTCTTGTAGGGGCAGGCCTCGATGCAGTACTGGTAGCCGTTGCACCTGTCCTGGTCGATGACCACGATGCCGTCCTCCTCCCTTTTGTAGATGGCGTTGCGGGGACAGGCCTCGACGCAGGCGGGGTTGGTGCAGTGGTTGCATATGCGCTGGAGATAGAAATAAAAGGAGTTGGGATACTTGCCGCCGCCCTGGTCCTCGTCCCAGTTGGGTCCCCAGGTGGGGTTGCCCTTGGGCTCCAGTTTTTCTTTTCCGAACTTGCCGCCGAAGTAGATTTCCTCGCCGTCGATTTCCCAGGCGTCGCCGTACTCGGAGGCAAGGTCGGGCACGCGGCCCATGTTCAGGGTCCTGCCGTCGGCGGCCCATCCTCCCCCCGCCTTTTCCCAGTCCTTGGGATAGCCCGCGCCGGGCCGGGTCTCGACGTTGTTCCAGTACATGTACTCCTTGCCCTCGTGGTAGGTCCAACTCGTCTTGCAGGCGATGGTGCAGGTCTGGCAGTTCAGGCACTTGTTGGTGTCAAGGACCATGGCGATCTGCCTCTTGTGAAACAACAGGTCCTTTTTCTTCATTCTGTCGTATGGCATGGCGGCCCCCGTTTTCCTCTAGGTAAGGCTCAGATTTTTTCGATCTCGACCCTGGTTTCCCTGTCGAACTGGCAGGGCTGGCAATGGGCGAACTTGAAATAAAGGTGCCCGTACCCGCCCGCCAGGTGCAGCGGCTTCATGGGCGAGGGTATCAGCGTCTGATGGGACTTGAGATTCTCGAACTGGAAGGGCTCCCAGGCGTGGTAAATGATAACCTGGCCGGGCCGAGCCGCCGGATATATCTTGACGTTGACCTTGAACTCGTCCAGGTCGTTGAAGACGCGGACCACGTCGTGGTCCCCGATGCCCCGGGCCTCGGCGTCCTCCGGAGCCATGTGGATGAGAGGAACGCCACGCTGGAGACGGGCCATGTACTTCTCGTCCTGCCACATCGAGTGGATCGTCCAACGGGCGTGGGCCCCGTTAAGGATGAGAGGGTACCTGCCGCCGGCCATGGGCGGGTCCTTGTGCACGGGCAGGACCTCGCCCATCTCCAGGAACCAGGGATGGTCGATGTAGTACTGCTGGCGGCCCGTCAACGTGGGCCAGGGACGCTTCAATTCCACGAAGTCCGTTGACGGCGTCACCGAGTCGTCCGGCTTCATCTGGGTGCTGATCTGGGCCATGGGAGTGGGAAGGCCCACGTTCCTGAACCTGGCGCAGCCCTTTTCCTTGAGGGTCTTGAGCTTGATGCCCTTGGTCGAGGTCGAGAAGTCGAGCTGGTGCTGGAAGAGCCTTTCCTCCCCCTTGTGGGAGAGGGGTATCCTGTACTGGAAGGTGTAGAACTTGTAGAAGTCCCGAAGGTCCCGGCGCTGTCCCGTCACGGTGGTGAATTTTCCCACGCCCCTTTGCCGGGCCCTTTTCGAGATGGCCTTGGCCAGGAGCCCGTAGATGGTCCAGTCGCTCTTGGACTCGTAAAGGGGCTCGACCGCCTTGTCGGTGTAGTTGACGAAGGGTATCATGCCCACGGGGTACTTCATGCCCGTCTTCTCGTACCATCCGGCCACGGGCAGGATGTAGTCCGAGTGCATTCCCGTCATGCTCACGCGCCAGTTCATGTCGATGGCCAGGTCCAGCTTGGGCCACATGTGCTCGAGCATGACCGGCCAGGCCCTCATGCGGCGCAGGATCGAGTTGCCGCCCGTGATCCAGACCCTGGGGGTCCGGCCCCGTTCCGGGTAAAGGGGCATCCATCCCTTCTCGAGGGACTCGTCGAAGTACTCGTCCACCGTCCGGGGCAGGGTGGGGTCGTTGTACTCCCTTTTGCCCGAGACCTTCCGGAGCCCCCCGTGCTCGTAGGCGAAGGACACCCCCGGCCCTATCCTCACGAACTTCGCGAGCAATTCCCTTTCGACCCGGTCGAATTCCTCGAGGTCCTCGGTGGTCTGCACCTTCTTGGTCAGGAAAGCCTTGATCAGGGAGTTGAGGGACTTGGGCTTAAGATACTCGCTCAGCCTGGTCCCCTCGGGCATGTCCTTCATGGTGCCGAAAAGGCCGAGCAACCCGGGACGCGTGAGGAAGGCGAAAAGCTCGAAGCTCTCGAACCCGTACCACCCGATGCTCCTGAAGCCGGCGCCCTTTTTGCCCATGGCCCCCACCAGCGACAGCATCAGCATCCGGGCCCGGATGTGGAGGTCCGAGTGGTAGAGCTTGTTCGATCCCCATTGGGAGATGATGAGGGGACGCTCGGCCCGGGCGAAGTCCTTGGCGAACTTCTCGATGAGCCAGGGACTGAGCTTGCATATCCTGGCGGCCCGTTCAGGCGAGTACTCGCTCATGACCAGCTTCTTGACCCGCTCGAACACGGTGGTGACCGTGACCCGGCTCCCGTCGGCCAGGGTCACGCTCCATTCTCCCTCCATGGCCGGCGTGATGTTTCCCGGGTCGATGGTCCTGATCTCGGAGCCCATGGACCCGGGCATAAGGACGGGCTCGCCGAGGTTTTGGTCCCAGCAGTGGAAGGTTTCGTCCGACGCCGCCGGGTCGAGGTCGTTCCCCCTCAGATATCGGTCGTTATCCGAGCGGACCAAAAAAGGCAGGTCCGTCTGCCACCGAATATAATCCTCGTCGTAGAGCTTGTCCCGGATGATCACGTGCACCGCCGCCAGGGCCAGGGCCGCGTCCGAGCCGATCTCAGGGTTGATCCAAAGGTCCGAGTGGATCGAGCTGGGGTTGTAGTCGGGGGCGATGGAGACCAGGGTCGCCCCGTTGTATCTGGCCTCCATGAGGAAGTGGGCCTCGGGCATGCGCGTGACGATGGGGTTGAACATCCACATCACGATGTAGTCCGAGTGGAACCAGTCCGAGCTCGAGCCGCCCGCGTGGGCCTGGCCGATGGTGATGGCCGATCCCATCGAGAGGTCCCCGATCTCCGACCAGGAGTCGTGCATGTAACCGCCCAGGAAATACATGAACCTCAGCTTGGATATGGTGTTGGGACCGTTGCCGAAGTTGGGGCCCAGGTCGTGGCAGATGACGTCGGAGCCGCGCTCGTGGACCACGTCGATGAGCTTGTCCGCGATTTCCTCGATGGCCTGGTCCCAGGAAATCCGCTGCCATTTTCCCGATCCTCTTTCGCCCACGCGCTTTAAGGGCCACTTGATCCTGCCGGGGTTGTACATGAGCTCCGAGTAGCAGGCCCCCTTCTGGCAGCCCCGGGGATTGTAGTCGGGAAGGTAGTCGTTCTCGCGGTCGTAGGTGGCCGCCTGCTCCTCCCTCCAGACTATGCCGTCCTTGACGAACACGTCCCACACGCAGCCGCCCGAGCAGTTGGCCCAGGAGTGGGTGCACTTGGCCACGCTGTCCCAGGTCCATTCCTCGCGGTAAAGGTCCTCCCAGCCCCGGTAACGGTAAGGCTCGGGCTCGTCCTTTTTCTTGGCTTTAACTTTCCTCGGGGCCAGAGTGTTGAGAGTTAGAAAAACAGTCGCCGCGGACCCGGCCTTGATGAAATCCCTTCTGTCAAGGCCGGTCAAAGGTTCCCTCGGCGTACCCTTTTCATAAGAATTTCCGCTCATGTTAATCCCCCCGCCGTTGGTGGCATAGGCGATTATTACCTCAAACGCGAAATTATTGCAAGCCCAAAATAAGGTTATTCTAATTTTCATTTACCGCTTGCCTAAAAATAACATTTGTGATTTCATGAGCCAAAAGGACTATGGCCGGACCCGGAAAAGACCTCGATCGAGGCCTTCCAAATCCGGTCGTTTAAACCGGATAACGATAGTTACTTGGCCGGCCGAAGGCGAAAGAAGACCCAAATTAATAATCGGGTTTCAAGCCTCGGACCAGCCGGGAGGATGTATTGAAAGGACCAGGCGCGGCTTCGCTGGTGAAGAGAAATCTCCTCAGACGCCCGGTCAGGGCGCTCATACTGGTGACGTGCGTGGCCTCGGCCTCGGGCATGCAGGTCGCGGCCGGCCTCATCGAAAGGGGGGCCGAGTTGGGCTACGAGCTTAGCCTTAAGCGCCTGGGCGCCGATCTGGTGGCCGTGCCCGACGAGTTCACCGATGCCCTCGAGCGCGCCTATCTGACCGGTTCCGCCGCCCTTTTCTACATGGACTCCGACGTGGAGGAAAGGATCGCCGGGTTCGACTTCGTCGAGGAGACTTCCTCCCAGCTCTACGTCAAGTCCCTGTCCGGGGCCCCGTGCTGCTCGGCGGGGAACATCTTTCTCATCGGCTTCGAGCCGGACACGGACTTCACGGTCCGGCCCTGGCTCGACGGCCGGCCCGACCGCGAGATCGGTCCCGACGACGCCCTGGTGGGGGCGGCCTTTCCCATGAAGGACGGCGACACCATCAGGTTCTTCGGCCACATGTTCACCGTGGCCGGGGTCCTCGAGGAGACCGGCTCGGGCCTTGACGCCACGGTGTTCATTCCCCTCGAGACGGCCTATCTCATGGCGGAGGAATCGGCGGAAAAGGCGGTCCAGACCCTGCCCATCGCGCGAAACGAGATATCGGCGGTGATGGTGTCGTTAAAGCCCGAGGAGGAGGGCGGCATACCGATCGACAAGGCCAACTACGAGTTGACCCGGAACATATACGAGATAAGCGCGTATCAGCCCCACAAGATGATCAAGAAGGTACAGGGCAACCTGGCGGCCACCGTCTACGGCCTTCGCGCCGCGGGTCTGGCCTCATGGCCCATGACCATGCTCCTTATTGGGCTGGTCTTCGCCATGGCCGTGAGGGAAAGGGGAAGGGAGATCGGGCTGCTTCGGGCCATGGGCGCCTCGAGGCGCTTCGTTTTCGCCGAGGTCACGAGCGAGGCCCTCATCCTTTCGGCGGCGGGGGCCCTGGCGGGATCGGCGGCGGCCGCGGCGCTGGTGTCGGCTTTTGGAAGGCACGTGGCCCTGACCCTCGAGGTCCCCTTTATGTGGCCGGGGGCGGCCCAGGCGGGGGGCTTTCTGGCCATGGCCTTCGCGCTCGCGGTCCTGGGGGGGGCCGCGGCCGGGGCTGTCCCCGCCTATGCCATAAGCGCCATGGACCCCTACGAGGCGGCGAGGGCCATGGAATGAAAAAGGGGCGAAGGAATATCCGTCGGGCGTTGACGGCCCGCCGGGGCGCGTGCTAATTATTGGCTTTAGTCGGCCATAGGGGGAGGATCATGAGAAAGACCATACTTGTAACGGCGCTGGCGGCGCTTTTCATCTGCGGGGTCTCCATGGCGGAAAGGACGGCCAAGCCTTGTCCCGCCCCGCCGGCCGAGGGGGAGGAGCCGGCCTACAAGGAGATCGAGGTCAAGGACCCGGGCGCTCTTTCCGGCCGGGTGACCTTCGAGGGCAATTACGCGCCGAAGAAGTGGAAGACGGTCAAGGACGGCGACTTCTGCGGGGCGTCCGTGGCGGACGAGAGCCTCGTGGCGGGCCCGGACGGCGGCCTTCGCTACGTGGCGGTCATGTTTGACGACATAAAGGAGGGCAAGGCCCTTCCCAAGGTGGTCAAGGAGATGGCCAACAAGGACTGCATATATCAGCCGCACGTTGACACCTATACGGTTTGCGACAAGACCATGGTGACGAACCACGATCCCATTTTGCACAACACCCACGCCTACCTCGGGGATGAGATATTCGAGCCGGGTCGGCCCAGGGAGGAGGACGGCCTCCTGGTCCTTTCCGAGGAGGACTTCACGAGGGGAACGAGCGCTCCGACCCTGACCTCGATCACCACCCTGTTCAACCTGGGGCTGCCCACCCAGGACTTCAAGCCCAAGAAGACCCTGCGCGAGCCCGGCCTTATCACCCTCAAGTGCGACGCGGGCCACACCTGGATGACGGGCTTCATCTGGGTTAAGCCCCATCCGTACCATACGGTGACGGACGCCGCGGGCGCGTATAAGATCGAGGAAATACCGCCGGGCGAGTACACGGTGACCATGTGGCACGAGAAACTGGGCGAGCAAAAGCACAAGGTCAAGATCGAGAAAGGCAAGACCACCGTTCTGGACTCGAAATTCACTCTTAAGTGAGGGAGGGAGTCATGGCGGACGAAGAGGAAACAAAAGAGGAAAAATTGGAGGGCGACCCGGGCCCGGACGAGCCGGCGGGGCATTTGTGGACGAGACGAAGCGCCCTTTCCTACGCGGGCTGGGCGGGCGTGGGGGTATGCGCCTGCGGGGCCGGGGCGGCGGCGGTCAGGTTCGGCTACCCGAGGGTGTTGTTCGAGCCGCCCACCGAGTTCCTGGCGGGATTGCCCGACGACTACCGCGTAGGCGAGGTGGCGACCAAGTGGATACCCACCAACCGGGTTTGGATCGTGCGGGAGGAAAAGGGCTTTTACGCGCTTTTCGCCTCCTGCACTCATCTTGGATGCACGCCCGGGTGGCTTCCAGCGGAGGAAAAGTTCAAGTGCTTCTGCCACGGCTCGGGCTTTCACAGGAACGGGGTCAACTTCGAGGGTCCGGCCCCGAGGCCCCTCGAGCGAGTTAAAATAGTACTGGCCGAGGACGGCCAGCTTCTGGTGGACACCAGCGTAAGGTTCAGATACGAGAGGAAGGAGTGGGACCTGCCCGGCGCGTATCTTAAGGCGTAGCAGTAGGCGCCCGGGCGGCGGCTGAGTCCTGGGGCACGTAATGGCGAGGAATCCGGGGGTATCGCCATTGCCTCACAATATAACGATCGATACGCGAGGTGCGCCATGGCGCCTGAAAACAAGGACGGGAAAATTCCGGCCATCCAAAAGATCAAGGATAGCCAGATTTGGAAAAGCGTCTTCAGGCACGGGTATGAGGACAACCACCAAAACCGGATCAAACAAATCCGAGATAACCTGTGGCTCCATATCCATCCGCCCAAGGTAAGAAGAGGGGCCGTCGAGGTCGGATACACCTGGTGCGCCGGGGGGGTGTCCTTTTTGCTCTTTCTCGTGACCGTCGTCACCGGCCTGGCCCTCATGTTCTATTACCGGCCAACGGCCGAGTACGCCTACATGGACATGAAGTACCTGGATTACGACGTGCCCTTCGGCATGTTCATCCGCAACATGCACAGGTGGGCCGCCCACGCCATGGTCATCTTCGTGATGCTCCACATGTTCCGCGTTTTCCTTACCGGCTCGTACAAGCCGCCTCGCGAGTTCAACTGGGTGGTGGGGGTCTTCCTGCTCGTCATGACCCTTCTGTTGGGATTCACGGGTTACCTCCTGCCGTGGGACCAGTTAAGCATGTGGGCCGTGACCGTGGGAACCAACATGGCCGGCGCCACTCCCTTCGTCGGCGCGGAGGGGCCCTTCTCGGAATACGCCCGCGTCACGCCCGACAACGACGTGAGGGCCCTTATCATCGGCGGGACCTCGGTGAACCAGGCGACCCTGCTTCGCTTCTACGTGCTCCACTGCATAGTGGTCCCGTTGCTGGCGGCCGGCGGGATGGCGCTCCACTTCTGGCGGATAAGGAAAGACGGCGGCGTCTCGGGGCCGCTTTGACCCGGCGTGAAGGACCTCAAGAGTGAACGGGGGAAAGGACGATGCATAATTTCCTTAAGATACTGGGTAAGCCCGACAACGTGCCCATAGCGGCCATGGTCCCGCTTTTTATCCTGGCACTCGCCTGGGCCCTTTGGCGGTCGCGCAAGAGAAAAACCGGCCAAGCGGCCGAGCCGTCCGACAAGGTCCATACCTGGCCTTACCTGGCGCGGGTCGAGTTCATCGCCGCCATTATAGTGATGGTCATCCTCACGATCTGGAGTCTGGCCATCGACGCTCCCCTCGAGGGACCGGCCAACCCCATGGTCACGCCCAACCCGGCCAAGGCCCCCTGGTATTTCCTCGGGCTTCAAGAGTTGCTCGTTTACTTTGATCCCTGGATAGCGGGGGTCATCATTCCGGGCATAATCGTCTTCGGCCTGGCCTCCATACCCTACATCGACGTGAACGAGAAGGGATCGGGATACTACGGCCTGGGCGAGAGGCCCTTCGCCGCGGCCTGCTTCGTGTTCGCCTTCTTCACGCTGGGCATCGGGCTGATCGTGCTGGGGGTTTTCTTTCGCGGACCGGGCTGGAACTTCTTCTGGCCCTGGGAGTACTGGGACCACCTCAAGGTCTCGGCCATCACCAACGTGAACCTGCCCGAGGCCATGGGAGTTATCGACCCTTTCTGGAAGTTCATGGTGGGCGCCGTCTTCGAGCTGGGCTGGTACTCGATGGGTCCTCTTTCCTATCTCCTCGTCCGCAAGCGGGAGACGGTGATGAAGCTGGGATGGTTCCGTTACTTCGTGGTTTCCTTTTTCGTGCTGGCCATGCTGGCCATACCGCTTAAGATTCTGCTCCGGCTTTTCAATATCAAGTACGTGTGGGTGACTCCATGGTTCAACTACTGATCCCGGACGCGAGACGGCGCCGCGAGGCCCGAAATGGCTAAGCCCGGACGTCCCGCCGAGGAACGCGACCTCTCGGCCTGGTTCATGGTCTCCAGCCTGGCCTTGGTCGTGGTCCTGGCCCTGGTGGTTTACGACGAGACCGTCACGCGGCGGCCCTGGAAAAAGTACCAGCGCGATTTCAACGCCCTCGAGATATCACTTATCGACGCGGCCCTGGCCGAGGAAAAGGAGCGCCTTCAATCCGAGTCGGTCAAGTCCCGGCTTGACAAGATAGACGCCGACCTGGCGGAGGCCAGGTCCCATCTGTCGGGCGAGGAGTACGGCCAGGCGAAAAGAGATTTCCATCACGAGTCCCTGTTGGCCGACAAGGTCCAGCAGAGCCTCATCTTCATGCGGTCCGAGCGCGACGAGGCCTTCTACCAGTGGAAAAAATCCTTCCGGGAGGGCCGCGAGTCCCCCGAGGCGAAAAAACGCTACCAATCCCTCGACGAGGAGGTAATGATAGACGAGGAAAAGCTGGCGGCCCAGAAGGAAAAGCGGGATGAAGCCGAGGCCCGGCTGGCGAAGTTCACCGACGCCGTGTACAAGCTCGAGTCGGAAAGGGCCAAGATAACTGCCCACCGCGACGGCCTTGTCCGGAGAAGGGCCGCCGTGCTCGACCGGCGCGTCGAGATCAGGCAGCTCGTGATCCCGGACCTGGGCGTGGTCGACCGTTGCCCGACCTGCCACGCCGCCATCAACCGCAAGGGCTTTGACGCGCCCGAGATCAAGAACCCCTTTCGCTCCCATCCCGAGCTCGCCGACATCCTGGGCAAGAACCACCCGCCGGAAAGGTTCGGGTGCGTGGTCTGCCACCAGGGGCAGGGGCCCCAGACCAAGGGCGTCGGACGCCGTCCTTTCAACCACGGCCGGAACGACCCTTATTGGGTCCGGCCCATGCTCGAGCGGCCCTACGCCGAGACCTCCTGCGTCAAGTGCCATCGGAACGAATGGGAAATAAAGTGCGCTCCCACCTTGACGCGGGGCAAGAGACTGTTCGCCAACCTGGCCTGTTACGGCTGCCATCTGACCTCGGGCTTTCCCAAGACCAAGCGGATAGGACCCAGCCTGAACGGGGTCATGGACAAGGCGTCTCCCGGCTGGATCGCCGCCTGGCTTGGCGATCCCCGCGGGATTCGGCCCAGGACCAGGATGCCCAACTCCTGGCCTCCGCTGGAAGGCGGCGCCGACCCGGCGGCCGGGGCCGCGCGAGACGACGAGATCAAGGCGGTTACCGCCTTCATCCTTACCCTGCCCGGAAGCGAAAAGATAAAGGAGGCCTCGCCCGCGGCCGACGCCGAGACGGGAAAGAGGTCCTTCATTGAAAAGGGCTGCGCCGGATGTCACCGGCTCGAGGCCGTGGACCTTCCACCCGTCGATGACCCGGACATGTACGAGGACTACGGGCCCGAGTTGACAAAATTCGGAAGCAAGGGTTACGCGGCCTGGATCGAGGCCTACCTCGTGAACCCAAGGGCTTTTTACCCCGAGACCCGCATGCCGACGGTAACCCTCACCGGCGAGGAGAGGGCGGACCTCGCGTCCCTGGTGGCCTCGGACGGGGCGGACGATCCCTACCCCGCGCCGGACGGCCTGGACGAGGGCGGCCTGCTCGAAAAGGGCGAGCGCCTGGTCGGGATTTTCGGGTGCTTCGGTTGTCACGAGATGAAAGGCTTCGAGAACTCGCCCCGCGTGGCGCCCGAGCTTAACGGCTTCGGGGACAAGGGACCCGAGATGCTCTCGTTCGGCGACACCATCCTCGACCACCAAAAGCAGACCTGGCTTAACTGGACCCGCCTGAAGATCGCCTCGCCCCGGGCCTTCGCCAACGAGCGGGAGGTCCTGGTCATGCCCGACCCGGAGTTGGAAAAGGAGGACGTCGAGGCGGCCGCGGTATATCTTATGAGCTTTCGGAACGACCCCGTGCCCGCGGCCTATCCCAGGAGGCTGGATAAAATCCAGCGGGGAAAGGAGACGGGCGAGCGGCTCATCCGGGAGTACAACTGCCTGGGCTGCCATCTCCAGGACGGCAAGGGCGGCCACGTGAGACGGGTCATCGGCGACCCGGGCCTTCGTCCACCCGAGTTGACGGGGGAGGGGGCCAAGGTCCAGCCCGAGTGGCTCTTCCAGTTCCTGAAAAAACCCGACGTCCTCCGGCCCTGGATGACCATGCGCATGCCCGACTTCTCTTTAACCGACGACGAGGCCCTGGCCTTTACCCAGTACTTCACCGCCCTGGCCGGCAAGGACGACGTGTTCGTGCAGGTGCCCAAGCAAATGACGCCGGAGATGACGGCGGGAACGGCCCGGGCCTTCGCGACCCTCAAGTGCCTGCAATGCCACCAGCTCACGGCGGGTCCGGACGTGAAGCTCTCGGACCTGGCGCCGGACATGGCCCTTACCCGGGACCGGCTGAGGCCGTCCTGGATAAAGGACTTTATCGCCGATCCTCAATACCTCATGCCCGAGACCAAGATGCCCACCTTCTTTCCCCTCGAGGACGACGACGATCCCGACAGCTTGATGACGCCCCTTGCCGACTGGCTGGGGGGCGACGCCTGGGCCCAGGTCGAGGCCATAAAGGATTACCTTTACCTTTTGAAGTCGAGTGAAACGGTCGCGGTAATGGACCGACAAACGGCGGGTCCCGATTGACCCGTCCGGCGGGGGTAACATGGGCATAAGGAAGAGGACGGCTTTGGCGGCCTTGTTTTTCGCGGGGGTCCTGGCGATGGGGGCGGGCCTGAACCCCGAGGAGGAGTTCAGGCTGATCCTGAACTGGGAGAAGCCGGAGCCCTATCCGCCTCCCATGATAGAGGGCATGGACCATGACACCCTTGACGTCCTGCTTAACGCCGGCAACCTGCAATGGTACGAGCCGCGTCCCGAAAAGGACAAGTGGGAGGCGGTGGTGGGCCTGAAAATCCACGCGCCCCCCGAGAAGGTATGGGAGGTCATCACCGATTACCCGGCCCTGTGCGATATCATGCCCCTTACCTATTTGTCCTGCGAGACCGAGTACCGTAAGGGCAACGAGGTCAAGAATAACCAGAAGGGCCAGACCACGGTGCTCAAGTTCGCCTACAAGTACGACATCATCGATATCGTCACCGAGGACCCGCCCTATCATCTCCACGTGCTGACCATTGACGGGCTGGACAACCGCGAGCTCGACATGATCCTGCTTCCGGCGGACGACGGCAAGAGCACGCTCTTCTTTATGAGGTACTACCTGAACATGGCCGCTCTGGGCGTGAGCATGCAGGCCGTGCTCAAGGTCCTGCCCATGGTCGAGCCGCCCACCGCGGTGGGGGCCGCCAACTACCACTCCCGCGCCTATAAGAACGAGGCGGAGAAAAGGGTCGGCTACAAGCCGCCGCCCCAGCCGGAGGAGTTGAAGATTGACAAGCTCGACCTCAAAACCCTCCGCCGCATAGACGAGATGGGGGGAGGACTGATAAGGGAGACGCCGGAGGGCAAGATCATCGACGCCCTTACCTACAAGTTCATCGACGCGCCGCCCGATATCGTTTACCAGGTCATGACCGACTTCGACCACTACGAGGAAATCTTTCCCGGCTCGAAGTGCACGGTCGAGGAAAGGACCGAGGATAGCGTCCTGCTTTATCAAACCACCTCATCCTTCTCGATCCTCATCTTCTCCTTCGGGTACGACCTCCACTCCAGGTACGACTTGAAGCCGCCTTACGAGATGACCTACAGGGCCATTGACGGGAAATACGAGGGAAGCCACGGACGCTTCCGCATCCTGCCCCTCGAGGGAGGAAAGAAGAGCCTCCTGTTCCATAACGCGGGGGTCAGTCTCGAAAAAGACACCAGCCTTACCGCCAGGATCATGAAGTCCGGCGCCTTCCCCGCCGAGAACATGCTCAACATGATGGGCGCCCAGGCCGCGCTGGTCAGGATCAGGCTCGAGGCGGAAAAAAGAAGCAAGGGGGAATAGCAGAAAACGGACTGGAAGACCAACCGCCGGGATGTGTGCTACAATTGCCCGAAAAATCGCGGCGGACCATCGGCCCCGCCGCGCCTCGGGAGGAAACGCATGAATCGAGTCTTACCGGCTATCCTGACCCTCGCCTTTTGTCTGGCCGCCCTCGCCCAGGACGGACCCGGCCGGGCCGGCCTCCGCTACAACCAGGTCCGCCAGAAGGCGTCCCACAACTCCTACGCCAAAAAGGACGGGGTCTATAAGCAGCTTATGGACTGGAACATCCGCGTTATCGAGTTCGACGCCCACGCGTCCTCGCCGGGTCTCCTCAAAAGAGACCCCGCCCCGGAGGGCGACTTCCGCGTGTACCACCGGACCGGTGACTCCTTTTCAAACTGCAATCTCCTCTCCGAGTGCTTCGGCGAGGTGAAAAGGTTCCATGAGGCCAAACCCGACCACCAGGTGGTCACGGTTTTTTTCGACGTCGAGGACCTGGGCGCTCCGGGCCATGGTAAGGACGACTTCCAGGGGCTGATCGAGCGGTCCTTTCCGGCGGGTTCCGTCCTGAGGCCATCGGACCTCCTCGAGGCCTGTCCGGCCGCCAAGGACCTCCAGGAGTCGGTCACCGCCGGGGAGTGCCGCTGGCCCCTCCTCGAGGACCTGCGGGGCAAGTTCATCTTCGTGATCAGCGACGGCAGGGAGGAGTTCAGGGAAACCGGATACGACGCGGCCACGGACCTGGTCTTCCTGGTCAACAAGGGCGGGGCCAGGGGAAGGAAGGCCGAGGAAAAAGACGCGGTCTTCTTCAACATGTCCGGTCCCGACCCCTACGCGCTCGAGGTCTTCGAGGCCGGCTTCGTGAGCCGCTGCTACTGGCTCGATAAGGAGAAAAATTACGAGAAGGCCCGCCATAACCGCGCCCATATCCTGGCCATGGACAAGCTCGATCCCCAGGCTTACCCTTATACCAACACCACCCAGCCCGACGGGTTCCCTTTCGAGACGATCGAGTGAAAAAAACAAAAATTTCGTGAAATATGCTTAAGTAATCAAATAATATGGGCTTCGCTCGAGAGGGGAGACGTGGTTATTTAAGCCGCCCCGCGCGGCTTCTTTCGCGCCCGCTTTTATTAGAAAATTTTAATTAAAAACGCGCCAAAATGGGCCTGAATCGTGCCTATAGCCTCAACCTCCGTCAAGCGGCACGATTTTTGTCAAGACCGGCCGGCGGGCCTGATTCCTCATTTTTTCATACAGCCTAATATTATTATAACATAATATGTTAAAAGATTTATATAAAGCGATTAATGAATTTTTTCATGCTTTTTTTACCGACCTGTAAATTGTGCCTCCAGGATTTTGTCCACAAGGGCTCCACAGCTTATCAACCTGTGGATAAAGACTGTAACTAACTGAAATTATATGCTATAATGCTGTGTATGAAAATTATCTAATTTTTTCCTTGACAACACAACATATAGTGGTAACATATGCCCGTATACAAGAACACGCCGCCGACGCAATTTTGTCGGCATAATTCCAACAGACTAAAAACTAAATCGAAAAGTGGGGCTAAAAACCTCATCGGGCGAAGTGTTGTCAAAATTCGAAAGGGCGGAAAAACATGAAAGCGGAAAATGAAAAGCGGAAAGACAAGGACGAGAAAAGCGGTAAGCAGAGCACTAAAGGCAACGGTTCGGCCCAGGCGGGCAAAGCGGCGATACTCTTCGACGACAACCGGGTGGTGGAGGCGCTCATCCGCGAGCGCGAGTTGTCCATGGACCAGGCCCAGAAGGTGGTCAAGGGCGTAAAGGAAGAAATCAAGATTCAAAACATTCCCGAGTTGCCCGACAAAGTACTAAAGGATATGATCGACCTCAAGGTCGCCGAGATTCGGCATCGCTACGGCATCCAGAAAGAGGACCAAAGCTCGATGACGGAGGGAAAATTTTTCGAGGACCAGGACCCCATCGTGAGCGAGAACGCTGTCAAGGTCCTCGAGCGACGCTACCTTAAAAAGGACCACAACGGCAAACCCATCGAGAAACCCAAACACATGTTCCGCCGCGTGGCCCGGGTCATCGCCGAGATCGACCGGCTTTACGACCCAACCGCCGACGTCAAGGCCCTGGCCGACGAGTTCTACGCCATGATGACCCGCTTCGAGTTCATGCCCAACTCACCCACTTTAATGAACGCCGGCCGCGAGCTGGGACAGCTCTCCGCCTGCTTCGTCATTCCAGTGGACGACTCACTCGACTCGATCTTCGAGGCCGTCAAGCACACGGCCATGATCCATAAGTCCGGCGGAGGCACCGGCTTTTCCTTCTCCCGCCTCCGCCCCCGAAACGACGTGGTCAACACCACTCGCGGCGTGGCCTCGGGGCCCATCAGCTTCATGCGCGTGTTCGACTCGGCCACCGAGGAAATCAAGCAGGGCGGCACCCGCCGGGGCGCCAACATGGGCATCCTCAACGTGGACCATCCCGATATCATGGAGTTCATCACCTGCAAGGAAGACACGAAAAAGCTCACCAACTTCAACATCTCCATCGGGCTCAACGAGGAGTTCATGCGGGCGGCGGAGGACGACAGGGAATACCCGATCCGCAACCCCCGCACACGCGAGATTGTGGGCTCGATCCGGGCCAGGGACGTGTGGGACAAGATAGTGGACTCGGCCTGGCACACGGGAGAGCCCGGCATCATCTTCATGGACCGGCTCAACGCCGACAACCCCACCCCCGCCCAGGGACCCATCGAGTCGACCAACCCCTGCGGCGAGCAGCCCCTTTTACCCTACGAGTCCTGCAACCTGGGCTCCATCAACCTGGCCAAGATGGTGGCCGGCGGAGAGGTGGACTACCCGAAGCTATCGGCCGTGGTCCATTCCTCGGTCCACTTCCTGGATAATGTCATCGACGCCAACAACTACCCCCTCCCCCAGATCGAGGCCCAGACCAAGAAAAACCGCAAGATCGGACTGGGCATCATGGGATGGGCCGACATGCTCGTCCAGCTCGGCGTGCCCTACGACTCGGCCGACGCCATCGACCTGGCCGAGGAGGTCATGGAGTTCATCCGCGAGGAAGGAAGGAAAGCCAGCGCGGCCCTCGCCGACGAGCGCGGGCCTTTCCCCGCCTTCGAGGAAAGCATATACAACAAGCCCGGCAAGCCACCGCTTCGAAACGCCACCATTACCACCATCGCGCCCACCGGCACCATATCCATCATCTGCGGAGCCAGCTCCGGCGTCGAGCCTTATTTCGCCGTCAGCTACGTGCGCACCTGCATGGATAATGACGAGTTGGCCGAGGTCAACCCCTTCTTCGAGAAGATGGCTCGCGACGGCGGCTTCTACTCCGAGGACCTCATGAAGCGCATAGCCAAAAAGGGGTCCATCCAGGAATTCGAGGAAATACCCGACCAGGTTAAAAGAATTTTCATCACCTCCATGGACACCAAACCCGAGTGGCACGCCCGCATGCAGGCCGCCTTCCAGAAAAGCACCGACAACGCCGTGTCCAAAACGGTCAACTTCCCCCGCGAGGCCACCAGGGAGGACATCGCCCAGGTCTATCAACTGGCCTATAAGCTCGGATGCAAGGGCGTGACCGTCTATCGCGACGGCTCCCGCGACGGCCAGGTCCTCGAGTTCAACAAGGAGAAGGAGGCCGCGCCCCAGCCCGAGGGAAGGGGAAGCCTCGAGCCCCGGCCCAGGAACGACATGATCACGGGCGTCACCCGCAAGATACCCACCGGCTGCGGCTCCCTTTACGTGACCATCAACGAGGACGAGCAGGGCCTGTTCGAGGTCTTCACCAACATGGGCAAGGCCGGAGGGTGCGCCTCCAGCCAGGCCGAGGCCGTCTCGAGGCTCATCTCGCTGGCCCTGCGCGCCGGCATCAAGACCGAGGAGATAGTTAGACAGTTAAAAGGGATATCCTGCCCCATGCAGATTTGGTGGGAAGGCGGCCAGAAAATACTCTCCTGCGCCGACGCCATCGCCAAGTCCATCGAACTGTACCCATCATACGAGAAAAACGGCTCGAGCAAGGTGACCGTCGGCCCCCCCGCCGGCAAGGCCGCCGTCTCGGCCAAGGCCTCCAAAGCCGCCGAGCCCGAGGTGTCCTACGACGTCAAAATGACCGTGGCCATGTGCCCCGACTGCGGAGGACCCATCGAGAACAAGGAAGGTTGCATGACCTGCCAGCTCTGCGGCTTCACGAGGTGCTTGTAATAAAGATCAAAAAATAGAATACCCGCGACGCCGGGGCTGAGAGTGTTGAATGGACGCCTCAGCCGGCGTCGTATTGTTGATAAATGCATTACAGCGAGGTATAATAGATGATAATGAATAATCTATTATATTTGAGGTTGCCCAGTGATAGATATGGCGGAAATGGAGGGGGCATGCAATTTCCGTTATGTCCGTTGACGTCTGAGGCGACCACGTGTCCCCATGGGGCGGCCCATCAATGGTGTCCTCAATATTACGTGGGCCACCTGCGTTATATGATTAGAGGTTTCTAATACGTATTGATTTGTAATTAATATGGTGGTATAATTAATCATCTATCAATATAATGCGTGGAGTATAGTGATAAAAATGTATAAACTTTTTAACCAAGCTCAACAACAAATGAGCTCAATAAATAAAAATGGCTATTTAGATGCTTTTTCAGAAGCAGCTTTAGAAAATGCTTATAGTACTGTTCTCGGTTCTTACCCACATATGGATAGTATGCTCGAAACAGTCAACGCATTGATAAGAGGAATAGATTATTCTGCATTTAATCAAGCCACTCAGATTATTTCTGGCATAAACAAATTTCTTACAAATGATGATATTTCTGGAATTACATCCGTAATTGCAGGTGTTAACTCAGCATCAGGATTTTCTATTCAAGAGGCAATGAATAAATTTGAATCTGATCATTTTGCTCTGGAAGATTACGTTTTTAAACTGTTATCACAAAATATATCAGGAGCCGCTGCTGCGATTAATGCACTTCTTCCAGAGCACGGAAATATTTTCAAGGCGCAATTAATTTCAGAAGCTATTTCTGCAAATACTACCACCACGGCTTCAATACTTAATAGTCTGGAAAACACGGGAAATCCGCATAATGTTATCGGACTATCCCAATTATTTTTAAGACCAGTTGCCGCATATAAAATGTTTGCAGATGATACAGTCGCTCTCTTTGCGGATGCCGTTGAAGCGCGTGAATCTTTACCTCTAGGGCTTTCATTGGCTATTGCAAAAAATCAAATCATCAAATCAACTGAAGTTACAACATCTTTAATCTCTTCAATTCAAGAAGAATATAAGCCAAATATTTCTAGACCTATTGACTTCTTTGAAATCCAAAGAACTGAACTTCTCGATAGTTTTAACTTTCCATATAATACTGATCAATTGCAAAATAGAGAGATTATTCAATCCAAGAAATATAATTCTTTGGCCAGAAAAGCTTTAAGTTTATATATAGAATGCAACGAAAACTCCAAACTTAAGGGAGAAAAGGAAATCTTCACTCTTACAAATAGAGTACTCGAAGCAACAAACGAGTTGCCTTATATTGTGCCCGCTGATAAAAAGTCCTTCTCAATATTTATTGATTATATATACTTTATGGTTTACGAGGCGGCTGGAAGTGACAAGTTGAGATATCATTATAAAAGTGGAGGCATTCTCGATGATGAAGAATGTCAGTTTGTCTGGAGAGTAAAGCATATTAGAAATAAATGGCTTCGCCACGACCCTGATCACGGAAGAGATATTGATATAAGGAAAAACTGGGAGGACCTTAAAAAAACATTTAATAGTTTGGGCTTTAACGGTCTTCCAAGTAACGAAGATGACTTCAATAAAATGTCTAATATGCTTCTTAATCAATTTATTGAATTCTTAGAAAGACTAAAATCAAAGTTATGAACAGGCATGCATATTCCTCGTGACACTCTAAAGGATGTGTTTACTCCCAAGGTGATTACTGCTTGGAGGGGTTGTCAGAAATCTTCGGATTTACTCAAGTTCAGACTGAATGTTCTAGAGGCTTGCGGACCTTATCCGCACGACCAAATAAAGGCGGACAGGTTGCGGTCATTTCGGGCTCAAAAGGCGGCATGGGAGGCTTATCTGGATGCGGCCTTTGCATGTGGAATGTTCGAGGGTGATAAAGGCAAGGATATAAGGGCAAGGCTCACCAGGACCGGAGATGATGGTTTCCGATCAGCAATGGCTGAGTGTGAGGCATGCTGGTTTCTTGCTGGCCGCATGGGTTTTAAGGTCGATCCAGATGCTCCAGGAAGGAAGGGTAAAAATCTTGAGATGCGCATCTTTTCCGACCAGGGAGATACTGGCATTGAAGTAAAAGCACCTTTCCGTGCTCGGCCCGAGCCACATCCTGGGGAATCTGCAGTTGCGCGGTGTGGAGGAGACTCGGATAAAATTTCTGAGTGTATAAAAACTGCCAGCAAACAATTTAATGACGACTGCCCTAACATCCTGGTGATTATTCCTAATTTGAGAAATACTCTGTTTGGACATCGGCGCGACCTTTTAAAAGCCGCATATGGAGAAAGCAAGTTAACATTTCAGGTAAACCGAGAAACTGGCGAAGGCCGTCCGATGGAAGTGAAATTCTTTCCCGAGGGAAAATTCTTAAACACAAAGCGACCTGGAGGCAGACTCATAAAGCATGATGGCTTCCCGGCACACAGGCGCGTAAGCGTTATCCTGTGCATAGAGGAAAGGATTGAAGAACGTTATCCAATGCCCGATCCTTTTGCGTTGCTTCCTGAAGAAACTCTTAGCCAGATATGGCCCCTATGGGAGAAAGCCCGGAAGCTTCATTTCAGTCCAGACAATAGAAAGTGGGTTGAGCACAACGTCCTGGTCCTGCATAACCCATACGCCTATCATCAATTGCCTGAAAAGATGTGGGATGAGTTTCCGCAATTCCTTTCCGTGAATGGCGAGATGATGTGGACCGATGGATATAAAATTGACGCCTAACAGGTAACCCACATTGCCCTCAGGGGCGTGACCTCCGGCGTAACCCATCTATGAAAGCAAATTGTCAACCCTGGACGGTCTCATCCTCCAGTTACCAAAGCTTTTTCTTCTTTCCGTCTACCCTCCTTTACCCGAAAGAATCATGACCGGAGGACCGAGCGGGCGAGGGACGGAGGGCGGGATTGTTTCGGGTCAACAGGCTGGGTCGCCCATGCATGATGCATGGGCGGCGTAAGCCGCGGGCTGATTTTCTCCCGCTATCGGGCCCCTCCAATCGTCGGCCGGAACACGCCGGAATACGCCTCCAAGCGCCCTCGGCCCCGAAGACAGCAGCCCGTTCGCTTCGCTCACCCACGCAATATGCGTGGGCGACCCCGGTACTCCAGCCACTTCAAAATGTCAACAGGCCGGGTCGCCCATGCATGATGCATGGGCGGCGTAAGCCGCGGGCTGATTTTCTCCCGCTATCGGGCCCCTCCAATCGCCGGCCTGAACACGCCGTAAAACGCCTCCAAGCGCCCTCGGCCCCGAAGACAGCAGCCCGTTCGCTTCGCTCACCCACGCAATATGCGTGGGCGACCCCGGTACTCCAGCCACTTCAAAATGTCAACAGGCCGGGTCGCCCATGCATGATGCATGGGCGGCGTAAGCCGCGGGCTGATTTTCTCCCGCTATCGGGCTCCTCCAATCGCCGGCCTGAACACGCAGGAATACGCCTCCAAGCGCCCTCGGCCCCGAAGACAGCAGCCCGTTCGCTTCGCTCACCCACGCAATATGCGTGGGCGACCCCGGGTTCCGGCCACTTCGGGTTCCGGGCGGGTTCCGGGGACAGCGGGTTCCGGGCGGGTTCCGGGGACAGCATACTTAATTATTTACGTTTCCGATATATCTTGACAATATCCGCAATGATAATGATTGAGGCTGGTTTTTGAATGGCTTGATAAATGTAGAAAACGTAAAGAAAAAATCTAAAACGCCATCGATCAATTACCCCGGTCACCTTGTAACCCGAGCTTACGCGCGGGCCTAATAGCTCGCGTCGCTAAAGCGCGCTCGGAAGCCCGATGAATCGGGCCTTTAAGGAATGCCTGGACGGTGGCGCCGCGGGGTGGCCCATCAATATTGTCCTCAATGTGGAGGAGCTAAAAACAATCCATGCATTTTGGAAATAGCAATACTCAGCCCGCGGCTACGTTACCCATGCATTTTGTGAAAAGATGGTCCACCCTGCGGAGTTCTTCGTTCCCCGGGGACTGTCCTGGGTCAAGATCGACAAGAACACCGGCCTCCGCGCCCAGGAATGCACCCCCAAGGAGAACATCAGGACCGAGGTCTTCATCAAGGGAACGGCCCCCGACGAGGTATCTCCCTGCCCAGCTATAGAAGGAACCAATGCCGGCCACGACCGCGACCCCTTAAGCGAGCTGTATCGATAGGCGATATTGACGTCGGAGCAAAAAAGATATTAACCGCAACGACGCGAAGAAAACAAAGGGCGTTCGGCTTTTTCTTCCCTTCGCGTTCTTGGCGATGCTTTGGGAATGACCTTCTCAGCGACTCTTCAGGAATTTATCCCGGCACTCCTCGGAGCAGAAGTAGAGGGGCTTGCCCTCGTGGACCAGGTGGAGGGACGAGCCTTTTTCCACGTAGGTCCCGCACACGGGGTCCTTGAAGGTCTCGTCCGCCTCGTGGGGGTCGAGGCCTTTTTTCTTTTCCTTGTCAGGGCCGCCTTGTCCGTCCTTCGGGCGGGGCGGGGCGAGGTTCTTTTTGATGGAGAGATAGCTCAGGATCGAGAAGAGCAGGAACAGGAGCAGCCTTCCCATGTCAGGGCTCCCGCCGCTTTCTCTTTTGAATCTTCACCTGGCCCGGGTCCTCGAGCCCGGCCAGAAGCACCGAGACGGTTTTATCGAATATGGGATGCTTAAGGTCGGGAGCTATCTGCTCGAGGGGCTCGAGCACGAACCTTCTTTCATGCATGCGGGGATGGGGCACGGTCAGCTCGGGCGAGTCGATGACCTTTGCCTCCCAAACGAGGACGTCCAGGTCGATGACCCTGGGTCCGTCCTTTATCCTTTCCTCGGGGCGGCCCATGCTTCTCTCGATATCCTTTAGTCCGAGGTGGAAGGCGCGCGGGTCGAGGTCCGTTTCCACTCCCGCGGCCGCGTTTATAAACCAGGGCTGGTCCGCCACCCCCTTGGGCTCGGTGCGGTAAAAGGACGAGACCGCGAAGACCCGTCCCAGCCCCTTCTCCTGGATCAGGGCGAGGGCCTTCTCGAGGTTTTTTTCCGGGTCGCCCAGGTTGGCGCCCAGCCCGATGTAGGTTTTGACCGAGATGTCTTCCCCCTATCCGATGGCGCCGGAGTCGGACAAGTCCTTCATCCTTTTCACGGCCTCCTTCATCCTTTCCTCGTCAACGATGAGGGCCATGCGGAAGTAGCCCTCCCCCTCCCGGCCGTAGCCGTTGCCGGGCGACGTCATAATGCCGGCCTTTTCCAGGAGCAGGGCCACCCACTCCTCGCTGGACATGCCGCCGGGGGTCTTGGCCCAGACGTAGAAGCTGCCCCTCGGTTTTTTGTACTCTATCTCGAGGGCGTCCAGGCCCCGGAGCAGGACGTCGCGCCGCTTCTGGTACATGGCGCGGAGCCTTTTCACGTCGTCCTCCCCCTTATTCATTGCCTCGATGGCCGCGGCCTGGACCGCCTCGAACGCCCCCGAGTCGATATTGCTTTTGATCTTGCCCAGGCCCGCTACGGCCATGGGCGCGCCGCAGGCGAAGCCTATGCGCCATCCGGTCATGTTGTAGCTCTTGCTCATGGAGTGAAGCTCGATGACCCTGTCCATGGCCCCCTTTACCGCCAGGGCGCTGGGCGGCTCGAACCCGTCATAGGCCAGCTCCGAATAGGCGTTGTCGTGACAGACCAGGATATCGTGCTTATTCGCGAAGGCCACCACCCTCTCGAAGAAATCAAGATCGCAAGTGGCGGCCGTGGGATTGTTCGGATAATTCACGAAAATGAGCTTGGCCCGGCCCGCCACGTCCGAGGGAATGGCCTCCAGGTCCGGAAGAAAACCGTTCTCCTCCTCGAGGGGCATGATAAAAGACTTGCCGCCCGCGAACATGGTACCTATTTGGTAGACCGGATATGCCGGGCTGGGAACGAGAGCAACGTCCCCCGGGTTGATGAAGGCCAGGGGAAGATGGCCTATCCCCTCCTTGCTGCCGATCAGGCTGACCACGTCCTTGGACTCGATTTTGACGCCGAACCTCTTGTCCATCCAGGCCGCCGCCGACTCCCGAAAGGAGGCCATGCCGTAACTCGAGGGATACTGGTGATGGGCGGGATCGGCCAGGGCCCTGGCCCCCGCCTCGACTATATGCCCGGGAGTAGGCTGGTCGGGGTCGCCTATTCCCAGGTCGATAACGTCCACGCCCTTGGCCTTGGCCTTGCCCTTCATCTCGTCGAGACGGACGAAAAGGTAAGGCGGAAGACTTTTAACGCGGTCGGACAACTCCAATTTTGACATCTTGATCGAAACCTCCTTGCTGTGGATCAATGGCATGGTAACTGAATACCCCGTTTTTATCAAGAACGGAAATGATGGAGTCGATTGGAACTGGACTCGGCCCGCCGTATGAGAAATAGGCCAATATAAAGGTTTTCCCGCTTTAACGCGCGGAGGGCGGACTCTTTTGAATCCGCCCTCCCAAGGGTTTGGCTTCCCTTATAAGGTCAGTTGGCCGACGAGGTCACGGGACCGGTGGGGGAAGGAAGTTTCCTTATATAGATCGGATACCTGGCCATGGCTTCCCGCAGGGTCTGGGGCATTTCTCCGCCGGCCATCTCGATGTTGGCCTGGATTACGGGGAACTCGACCGGGTCCATGAGCACCTCGAAGAGGTACACGTGGGTATCGATAAGGACCCCGTTGCCGCGAGGATGGGGAATGGGCTTGTATTTACTCAACTCGGGGTCGTTCTTTATGACGGAAAGCAGAAACTCGGTGGGCGTCTCGACCACCAGGGGCTCGGGGTTGGTTCCCACCAGCTTGGCCGTAACCGCGTGGGTGTCACCGTCCAGGTCGTCGTAAGCAGGCTGGATGGCGGCGATTTTTCCATCCGGGACCCCGTGGTTCTTGCCGGCCTGGTTTCCCGCGCCTATGGCGATTATCAAGGCGAACACGGCGGCGGCCGCGGCCGTCATGGCGCGAAGGGGAATGGCCTCGAGTCCCCGGTCGAGCGCCTTGGCCGCCCTCTTCCACCACGGCGTTTGGGCCATCTCGATTCTTTGCTGGAGGGCAAGGACAAAATTGGGAGGGGCCTTGATTTCATCGAGTCCCCTTAGGACGGCGCGGGTAAAGGAAAGGCCGTCGAACTCTTTTTTGCATAATGGGCAGATTTTGAGATGATCGTCGATTTTTCTCATTAGAGCCGCTTCCAGACGACCGTCCAGGTACTCTGAAAAATGCTCGCGAAGATTGTCACATCCCATTCCCATCTCACCTCGAATTAGATTTATACCGTTTTAGAGCCATCTCTTATCAAGACAATGGTTGGCACGAAAAGTTCCTTAATTTCCATTTTTTCGCCACATGTTCGCCACATTTTCTTTCCATCTGTCCTCAGGTCGCGTCCCGCCGGAGTTAACTATCGATAATATTTTAGAAATCAGCTATCGGTCTGAACGGCCATTTTCTCCTCGAGTATCTTTTTCAGTTCCATCCTGGCCCGGTGAATACGGGACTTGACCGTGCCCACCTTGATTTTCAGCACCTCGGCTATCTCCTCGTAAGACAGGTCCTGGATGTCCCGGAGCACGATACAGACGCGATGGTCTTCATCCAACTCGGCTATGGCCGCCTGCACGACCGTCTGGATTTCCTGCCCGCCGATAATATCCTCGGGGCTGGGCGACTCGTCCTCGAACTCGAAGTAGACCTCACCGTCCTTTATCTCCTGGGGCTGATCCATGGATATGGAACCGAAATAGTTGCGGCGGCCAAGATACTTGAGCCGGTTCTTGCAGTGATTTACCGTGACCCGGAATATCCAGGTGGAAAACATCGAGTCGCCCCTGAAGTTTTTCAGCGACTTATGGACCGTGAGGAATACTTCCTGCGCCATGTCCTGGGCTTCGTGCTTGTCGCCGAGCACCCTGAAACAAAGGTTGTGGACTTTATGCTGGTACTTGATCACCAGCGAGGTAAAGGCCTTCTGGTCACCCTCGAGGAACCTGGCGATAAGGTCCATGTCCTCCTCCGCCCCGGAGGACCACTCGGAGCGTGACTCTTCTTCGGGTACGGGCCGGTCAAGGCCCTCTTCTTCATCCGGATATTCCTCGCCCTCATCCCGGTCTTCCTCGTCTTCCGGGGGAGGAGCGTTCTCGGCTTTATCCAGTTCCTCCCGGTCCTTTTCGGATTCAAGGCTCTTTTCGTCCGAGCCGCCCCGGGGTTTTTTCGCCATATGCATAAGGCCCGCGCCCATGTCAGTCTCTAATCTTTGCCGGGACGCGAAAAACAGGCGTCCCATCTCGAAAATCCACGATAACTTTCGAGATTCTCTCGACAATCCAAAAGGAGCCGGATGTAGCTGGACTATGGTCATGGCGATAGGCAAGGGTGAAGACACGGGCGCTGGCCAAGCCCGTATCTCGCTTGCTCGTTAACGGATTGTATACTCTTTCCCGCGAAGGGGCAAACTTGGACGATTGAAAGACAAGGTCGGCAATTGAACCAGGTGTAGGTAAAAAAAGCATCTGCCTTTTGACGCCGTAAGCCGGAAAAAGTGCCCTCCCATTCAAAACAAGCCGCCGTCCAACTTCCAAAGCATGGGTAAATAATTCTCCGCGAGTTCTTAAATATCACAAATTAAACGCATTTCTTTAAAAGGCGCCGAGAGAATTTGATAGTTCGATGAAGTTATGGGATTATCGGCCCTGTTTTTCGTAGAAAAAAAATGACTTCCGGCAATACAGTCTATTTAAGAGGAGACCTATTACCGATGGCGCTGATTTTCCTTTGCGGCGCTCTGGTATTGGGAATTACGTGCCTTTTCTTTCCGACCGTTACTTATGACGGGCTTCTTTACCTGGAGTTGGCAAAGAACATCCCCGGCGACGGGTTCGTCATCCTGGGGTATCCTCATCAGAAGTTCTTGCCCCTTTACCCCGCCATCTTCGGATACCTTGATTACATTACCGGCGGGTCCCTCGGTTTACAAACCTGGGCCTACGCCGTAAACGTGGCCGGCCTGTCCCTGGCTTCTTCGCTTGCTTACGCCGCCTCGAGGTCCCTCGGCGCCTCCAGAGTCATGGCGGCCGCGGCCGCGGCGCCCCTTATCATCGGGTTCGTGGCCCTGGACCAGTGCCGCGACGTGAGCGTCATGCCCCTTTACACGTGCCTGGTCGCGGCGGTCTTTTTCTTTCTTGCCCGACGTTTGACTTTCGTGGCCGGCCTTTTCATGGGCCTGGCCGCGACCACGCGCTACGAGATATACCTTTTCATACCTTTCCTTTTTATCGCAAATTCAAGGCCCTTGTTTCACGCGGCTCGAGCTTTTTTGCAGGACAAGGATAAAACGGGGCCGGATATATCAATTCCCGAATCCGAACAAGACGGGCCCGCCATGGGTCCGAGCGAGTTGGCCCTTACAATGGCGGGATTTATAATAACGGCCTCTCCCTGGTGGATCAGAAATCTCCTGGCTTACGACCACGCCATCCATACCAAGTACTTCACGGAGATTTTTTATCTCAAGTTCCACCTGGCGCCTATGGCCTGGGACCTCATTAAATACGGCGGCCTTGGGGTCATCGCCGCCCTGGCGGGAATCATCCTCTTGAAGGGGGCCTGGAGGATTTACCTTGGCGGCTATGTCCTTTTATACCTGGGCGTGCACGTCTTTTGGTGGTGGTACGACTCGAGGTTCATTTTAGCCGCGGCCCCCCCGCTAACGATATTGGCCGCCAAAGGTCTGGACGCCGCGCTTAAATGGACCGCGGCAAAACTTCCCGCCTCCAATCAAGGCGCTCTCAAAGCCGCGCTCGCCTCGCTCGCGCTTTTTCCCGTCGCGCTCTGGGGAGGATCATACCTCCACGCGGCTGCCAAGGCCCCTGCCGACCCGCTCAAGATGGCCGAACCGACTCTCAGGTCCCTTCCCCCCGACGCCGCCCTGATGGGAGGAAACTTCTTTTTGCTTTACGCCTACTCGGGACACATGGCCTACACCTGGGAGGAAATGCCTGAAGGCCATGACCCTCACCGTTTCGTTCTGGATCGCTACGAGTCGGGAAAGGTGAGGTTTTTGGTCTGGTCCAACTATAACCCCAACGACTCGCGCGATTTCGGCTTTCTCGCGGATGGTCTTCCCCACAAGGCCCACGTCAATGGACCGGGCGGGTTTTTCATCGTTTATTATTTCCCTTACTCCGAGCATGGAGACGGGGCAAGGATTGTCCGCGTATATGAGGTGAAAGTCAAAAAGGAAAATTGACCCGGCCTCGGCCTTGCGCGGCCTGGACCATTATGGGATTATCTCTATTTGCCCGGCGGCCATGTTCCGCTTCGCGCCCCATTCAGATGAAGAACTCTAACGCATACTCCGACGCTCGTATCGCCGCCCTAGTTTTCACGGTCTCCCTGGCGGCCTACGCGGCGCTTTGCGCGGCTTTTCAAGGGTTTACGCCCGACGGCTTCGTCTATATGGAGCTGGCCAAAAATATTCCCGAGTCCGGATATAAAGTGCTTGGCGAGCCGCACGAGAAGTTCCTGCCCCTGTACCCGGCGCTCATGGCCCTCTTCAACCTGGTTACGGCCAAGGCCCTGGGGGTAGATTTCTGGGGATACGCCATCAGCGTGACGAGCGGGGCCGTCCTGCCTCCCATCGTATTCCTCATGGCCGGGAGGATGGGGACGTCGAGAACCTTCGCTCTTTTCGCCGCGGTCCTCCAGGCCCTGTCGGCCCTCGGGCTTCACCAGTACGCCGACGTCAACGTTATTCCCCTTTTCACCGCCCTCCTCATGGCGGCCCTGTTTCTGGCCCAGCGGGAAAATTACTTCTGGGCGGGAGTCGCCGCGGGCCTGGCCGCCACCACAAGGTATGAAGTCTACCTTCTTCTTCCCATATTTTTATTGATCAATATCAAAAAGCCGGGAGTAATGGCCCGGGCCGCGGCTGGCTTTATCCTGGCGGCTTCCCCCTGGTACGCCAGAAACCTCCTGACCTACGGCCATTTGATTCACACTTACTACATGGCGGAGATGACCGCGCCCGGTTTCCATTTATTCGGCATCCTGGAGGGACTTCTCACCCAGACCGGTCCCGTCATCCTGGTCGCCGCCGCCTTCGGGCTTAAGAGAATCGATCGGGGCATTGCCATATTATTCGCGTCCTTCATCGTCCTTTATATTGGACTTCACTCCTGGTGGTGGTGGTACAGCCACCGTTTCCTGTTGACTCTCAATCCCATATTTTTGGTCATGGCCGCTCCCGGACTGGAATCCATGATCGAGGCATTGAAAAAGAAAATTCATTTAAGGCCGAGGCTTATAAGCGGCCTGACCATGGCCGGCGCCGCCGCTCCCGTGGTTTTCGTGAGCATATATTACGTGGCGGCCGCCTCCTTTGCCCAACCCGACCCCTACTGCCGGGCGGCCATGGACGCGAGTCGAGAGCCGCCGGCGAAAAAGCTTATCGGCTCGAGCCCGCTCATGCTCGAGTATTACGGAAAACGCGAGGCCTTTGCCTTCGACGAGATCAAGGAGGGTGAAGACCCCCACGAAAAAATCCTTCGGCGTTATCTTCAAGACGGCGTAAGGCTGGCGGTCTGGATGGATAAGGCCCCTCTTGACGTTTCAGAGTACGGCTATCTGGCCGGGGGAAAAAACGTGAAGGCCGCGGCGCGAACTGCCTCGGCGAGCTACGACCTGTACTATATCTTCATTCGGGAATACGTGGGGCAGGGAAAAAATGTATATCTTTACGAGCTAAAGGCGCGCGAGGTCAAAGTGAAATAGTCTTGACAATTGGTCCCCCTCAGGTCCGGCCGTAATCGTCCTCGAGCCTCTCCACGTCGTCCTCACCGAAGTACTCGCCCCGCTGGACCTCGATGAACACCATCTCCTCCCGGCCCGGGTTGCCGATGCGGTGGGCGACGCCTACCGGGATATCCACGGCCTGGCCGGGCTCGAGCTCGAGCTCTTTCCCGTCCAGCGTCACCAGGGCCTTGCCTCGAGCGATTACCCAGTGCTCGCTCCGCCTCCGGTGGCGCTGATAGGACAGACGCCGGCCCGGCGCCAGCATGATCCTCTTGGTCTTGAAGTCGGGCTCGTTCCGGAGCACCTCCCAGCCTCCCCATGGAGTTATACGGATAAGCTCGGAGCTGGGCGAGGCTATCTCTCCCGCGACCAGCTTTTGGTAAAGCGTCTCGTAGGCGTCGACCATGGCCCCGATGGTGGAGGAATCGTCCGGGTTGGGCATGCCGATCCGGCCCACGTAGTTGAGGTCGGGCAGGACCTTCTCCTCCTTCTCGTCCATGGAGACGAAGGAATATTCCTTGTACCTGAGAAGGATCGGACGAGTCATGGGGTCACGCCCCGCCCCGTGAAGCGTCGTCAGCACCGGACGGTGAAGCACCGAAAGAAAAGGCAGGGCCTTGGCCGCCATGTGGTTGTGGACTATGTCGAAGTTGCCGCGGCGGGCCAGGGAAACGCACTCCGCTATCTGGGCCTCCTCGAGCCAGCGGGGATCGGGACGGGGTTCCTCCTCCCACTCGACCAGGGCCACCGGGCATACCGAGAGAAGCTCGGCCCTGGTAAGGGAATCGCCCGAGGCGAAAAGAAATACCTCGTGTCCCCTGGAAACGAGCTCCTCCGTAAGGTCGGAGATCATCTGTTCCTCCGGTCCGTAGGGCCGGGGAGGAATCCTTCTTGAAATCGGAGCCAACATGGCTACCCGCATGAGCCTTTACCCCCCGTGAACTTTATCAAAGTATATCGGGGGCCGCTGAAAAAAGCAATTATCCTGGCCCCGTCGCCCCTTAGGCAACGCCCGCCATCCTCCTTCCCCCGAGTGAAACCAGGCCCCGCGTCTCTTCCCGCCCGCGGCCGGGTTTGCCCGTCCGGCAATGTTAATATAAAGTTTTTAGTGTCGCCCTTACGGAAATCAGACCATCATTTCCAGAGGGAAAAAAATACATGGACGCCAACAGAATCATATATCTTCGAGACCTTATCGCGGTCCTTACCGCCAAGGAGTTCAAGCTCAGGTATAAAAGCACCGTCCTGGGATACGCCTGGTCCGTGCTCCATCCCCTGGCCTTCTCCATGGTCTACTTCTTGCTCTTCAAGATCGTTATGCGCGTCAAAATGGACAATTACGCCCTGTTCCTCATTACCGGTCTTTTTCCCTGGCAATGGTTTTCCAACTCCATATCGGTGGCGACCATGTGTTTCCTCGAGAACAGGACCCTTATAAAAAAGGTCAAGTTCCCCAGGAACTTCCTCGTCCTCTCCGGCGTGGTCAACGACATGGTCCACTTTATCGCCACCATCCCGGTCATCGTCTTATTCATGCTTATCTACGGCAAACACCCATCCATGTCATGGCTCTACCAGATACCCATTCTGGTGGCCATGCAGTTCGGCTTCACCTATGGACTCGCCCTTACCCTGGCCACGTGGAACCTCTTCTTCCGGGACATCGAGCGGCTGACCAACATCATCACCATGATGTGGTTCTTTCTCACTCCCATCCTCTTCAATATCGAGATGGTACCGGCCAGGTACAGGTGGATCGAGTACTTCAATCCCATGGCCTCGATTATCATGTGCTGGCGTTCCCTCTTCCTGGAGGGGACCATACCCCTTGGCTTTCTCGCCGCCGGCGTGGTTTACGCCGCGGCCGCCGTCATAATGGGCGGGTACGTTTACGAGAAGATGGAATGGAGGTTCGCCGAGATTGTCTAGCCGGCCCGCCATAGTCTTCGAGGACGTCAAGAAGAGCTATATTGTCTCCGACGCCCGTCTCCAGGGATTCAAGGACATCGTGATCAATTTTCCGCGATACCTTAAGTCCCTTCGCGCCCGCGGAGAGTATGAGGCCCTGAAGGGCGTCAGCTTCAAGGTGGAAAAGGGCGAGTGCTTCGGGATCATCGGACGAAACGGCTCGGGCAAGTCCACCATCCTCGGCCTGATCGCGGGCGTCCTGAAGGCCGGCGGAGGCCGCGTCGAGGTCGCCCATCGCGTCAGTCCTCTCCTCGAGTTGGGCGCCGGCTTCCATCCCCAGCTCACCGGCGCGGACAACGTGATACTTAACGGCGTCCTCCTCGGCATGACCCGAAAGCAGGTCGAGGAAAAGTACGACGACATAGTGGAGTTCGCCGAGCTGGGCGACTTTATCGACCGCCCCCTCCTCACCTATTCCTCGGGCATGGTCGCCCGTCTCGGCTTCTCCGTCGTGGTCCATCTCGAGCCGCGAATACTCCTTATCGACGAGACCCTGTCCGTGGGCGACGAGCGTTTCCAGAAGAAATGCATAAGGAAGATGGAGGAGTTCAGGGACCGGGGAATAACCATGGTCTTCGTCAGTCACGATCTCGAGGCCGTGAGAAGGATTTGCGACCGCGTCGCCCTGCTCGAAAAGGGGGTCATCCAGGCCGAGGGAGAGCCCGCCGGGGTGGTGGCCGAATATCTTAAAACTCTTCAAATCAACGGAGACGGATAAAATGACCCAAGCCCTGGAGGGAGCGTCGATACTCCTGGACGGCCATCACTTCCAGATGCCGGAGGGAACGGGCATCCGGACCTATTGCTTCACCCTGGCTCGGGCGCTCAAGAGCAAGGGCGCCCACGTGTCCGTCCTCATCGAGCCGCCCCGCTATCCATCCCGGGTCCAAGACCTGATCGAGCTTGTCCGAGCCGGCGCGAGCCTGGGCCGCGTCAAGGCCTCGAGGGCGGACAGGACCGAGGCCGGCCCGGCCGCCGACCTGGACTTCGTCGATTCCTTTATAATGGCCGAGAGGCCCCCTCCCGGGCGCGGGCTACTGTTCCGTCTCGCGGGAGTGGGAACGACCGTGAAGACGCCGAGTCCGCCCGACTTTTTCCACGCCACTTATCCCATCCCCTACGGGGTAAAAGGGGCGAGGACGATCACCACCATCCACGACCTCATCCCCCTGGTCCTGCCCTGGACCACCCTCGAGAAAAAAGAAACCTTCCGGCGCAAAATACAGTACGCCCTCGATCGTTCCGACGCGATCGTCACGGTCTCGAAAAGCTCCAAAAAGGACCTTCTCGAGATCATGGGCGCGGACCCGGCCCGGGTCCACGTGGCCTATACCTCCGTCGAGCCGCCCGCGGGAAAGTCCGACCCCCGCGCCGCCCGGGAAACCCTCTCAAAGCTGGGAGTCGAGCCAAAGGGCTACGTCCTTTTCGTCGGGGCCATCGAGCCCAAGAAGAACCTGGGCGGGATCATCTCGGCCCTCATTAAACTGGGCTCGCCCCTTCCCCTGGTGGTGGTCGGGGCCATGGGCTGGCTCTACGAGGAAGAACTGAAAAGGGCCGGCGAGCTGAGGAACGGGAAAGGTCCGATCATGGCCGGCTACGTGGCCGGCCCGGAACTGGACGCCCTTTACGAGAACGCGGCCTTCCTGGCCTTCCCCTCCCTCTACGAGGGGTTCGGACTGCCCGCCGTCGAGGCCATGGCCAGGGGATGCCCGGTGCTCACCTCCAACGTCTCGTCCCTGCCCGAAATCTGCGACGACGCCGCCCTTTTCGCCGACCCCTACAACGTGGACGACATGGCGGAAAAAATGAAGGCACTCATCGACTCGGAGAAGCTAAGAGAAGACCTCGCGGAAAAGGGCAAAAAAAGGGCCGCCTTTTTCAGCTTGAACAACTTCGCCGACTCCATCGAAAAGGCCTACCTGAAGACAAGGCCGTGACATGAAGCGGGCCGTGGTCACCATAAACCTGGGAGACTTCCTTTGCGAGAACTCCCGCTCGAGTTTCCAGGCGGCCGCCAAGAGATGGGACGCCGAGTACGTCGAGTTTAAGGAGAAGGACATGGTCGCCGGCCTTCATATATTTTTTCATAAATTTCTCGTCTTCCACGTCTCCGGGGCGGACAGGGTCCTTTACATCGACTCCGACGCCATTATCCGGGGCGACGCCCCCTCTCCTTTCGACCTTTGTCCGCCCGAAAAAATGGGGGTCGTGTTCAATCAGAAAATGCCCCGACTGGGTAGCAAAGACCGAGAGACCTCCGCGGACCTCGAGGGATGGAGCCTTATCGAGGAACGCCTCGGTAAAAAACTGAAAATGACCGGCCCTTACTTCAACGCCGGATTCATGATATTGACCAGGAAACATCACGAGAAAGTCCTGCATCGGACCCACGAGATAATTAAAAAATACAATATTAAAATGAGTCATACCGACCAGACCTTTTTCAACTTCGCCGCCAGGGAAACGGGCGCCGTGCTGCATTTCATGGACTACGCCTGGAACGACATGCATCCACATTCCCACAGCCATTGGGATTACATGGAAAGCTACGTTTACCACTTCGCGGCCTCGGGTGACAGGAAGATGGTCATGCCCTTCCTCGAGTGGCGTTATCCTCCCGGTCCCGGCCGGTTTGTTCAGCCCAAAAGGGTCTATTTCTCAGGCCGTGACTTGTCCGCTCTCGAACAGGGCCTTAAAGGCCCCGGCGGGATCGAGTACACGCGGGACTCCATCACCCGGACCGGCTATAAAGGCAACGTGGTCAGTCACGGACCATACTGCTGGGTGGCCAGGGGCCGCTACCGGCTCGAGCTCGAGATGGAGGTGACCGGCGCCATTCTTCCATCCCTGATCTCGCCCGTCATCGTCAAGCTGACCTCCAGCATCGGGGAGAGGCTGATCGGGCTTTACGACTTAAACGACTTCAAAAAACGCGGCGATAAATACGAGATGACCTTCTCTCTCGACGAGGACAGGATATCATTCGAGGTGGTCACGATAAGGGCCGCCAGGTGCTGGATAGTGGTAAAGGGATTCACCGTGGAAAGGATAGCGGACGAACCCGGGCCGGACCTTCCCCTGAAGGGAAGAAAATTCAAGCACGGGATCATCGAGAAGAGGCTCCTGTCCATGGAATCGCGCCAGAGGCGAAGGAAAGGAAGCTGGCCATGGGAGTGAAAAAATGAAGCTGGCCGTGGTCACCGTAAACATGGGCGACTTCCTGTGCCAAAACGCCAGGCAAAGCTTCATGCGCGCGGCCTCGAGGTGGGGGGCCGAGTACCTCGAGATCGACGAGTCAAACGGGGTCCCCGGCGTCCATCCCTACTCGCAGAAACTGCACGCCCTGGACCTGGCCGGGGCCGACAGAATCTTCCTGATCGACGCCGACGCCATAATACGAAGCGACGCGCCGAGTCCCTTCGACCTGGTCCCGCCGGAAACCATCGGCGCGGTTAAAGATATTAACCCGGCCTTCTCGAACAATGAGGAAATCGAGGCGATAGAAAAAAGAGAGTGGGACGAAATAAACCACGCGTTCTCCAAGTCACTTCCCATGCCGGTGGACTATTTCAACAGCGGCGCCCTGGTGGCGACCGCGAGATACCACGCTCCAGTTTGGGAAAGGGCCCAAGATATTAATAAAATCGCAAACATCGATTGGATATTCTCCGACCAGTCCCAATTAAATTACGCCGCCAGGGAGCTGGGAGTTCCCATCACCAGGCTGGGCTACACCTGGAACAGGACCCGCCCCGAGCTCTTCGGCCACTGGGACGGCATGGAGGAATACGTTTATCACTTCGCCGGAAGCGGCGACCGGTTCACCGTTCTCAACTGGCTGTCGTGGCATTATCCTCCCAAGAGCGTCCAGCCGCCGGAAGCGATCCGCTTCAAGGCGAACCGGCTGAAAGCTATGGACCGGTCATCGGGCGGAAAGGATGAAATCGTATACAAGCCCGGCGGGAAAGGTACCGGTCTGGTCCTCCGCGTCCTGGCCTTCGGGCCTTATATCACCCTCGAGCCGGGGGAGTACGAGCTCGAGGTCGAACTCGAGATAGGCCGCCGAAAAACCATGTCTCTTTATCCGCCGGCCGTTGTCCTGCTTACGTCGGACCGGGGCAAGAGGCTGATCAAGGCCTTCCACGTCCGCGACGGGAGGGCGAAAAAACATAGCGCCCGGGTAACCCTCCACGAGAGGCTCCTTTATTGCGAGCTGGTTATTAGACACGATCCCACGCGGGAAATTTCCTACCGGGGCTTCTCCCTGACCAGACTCGGGAAAGCCAAGGCGGGAGAGACCGGCCCGGCGGCCAGGCTCGGCTCGGGCTACGTCACCGATAAAAGAATCTCCCTCTCGGACGCGGCGATAAAAGCCAGGGAGCGCCTTCGCTCGATTCGATCGTAAACCCCTTTGCATCCGGCGCCTTCCCCCGGGGAATCTTCATGTTAAAATGGTCCGCGGAAAAAGCGCGGTGTTTGGATCGAAGAAAAGCGGCGGCCTCAGGATCGCCATCAATCGGCGGGTCAAGGGCAAGAACAAGGACAACCCCCAGTTCTGGTATTGCCTGCGCAAGGGCTTTACCCGAATCGGACGTGACCTCGTCTACGACCTGGACTCGAGGGCCGACGCCCTCCTGGTCATGCACGGCGTGGAGAACAAGGGCGATAAAATCCGGCGCATGAAGGAAAACGGGACCAGGATCATCCACCGGATCGACGGATTCGTGGGCGGCCCCGACGGCCGGGCCGCCCAAAGCCCGGGCAACGCGCACCTGATCGAGGCCATGGAAATGGCCGACGCGGTCGTCTACCAGAGCGACTTCTGCCGCCGCGCCGTCGCCAGGCATCTGCCACCTCCCCCGCCGGGCGCCGGCCAATACGTGATCTATAACGGGGCCGACGAAAAGACCTTTCGGCCCGAGGGCAAAAAGGCGTCCGGCCTCGAGGGCAAGCGCGTCATCGTGACGGCGGCCGTCTGGCGCAAATGGAAAGGGCTCGGCCGCGCCATCGATTCCTTCCTGGCCCTGGACCGTAAGGACTCGGTCCTCCTGGTCATCGGTCCCGACCCGGACCGCGTGGTGGACCATCCCCGCGTCCATTACCTGGGCCAAACCAGTCACGAGAAGATGGCCCGCCTTTACCGGGGCGCCGACCTCTTCCTTTACCTTCCCTGGTTCGACTGGTGTCCCAACGCCGTGGTCCAGGCCCTGGTCTCGGGCCTGCCCGCGGTTTGCTCGAGCCGGGGAGGGGCCAGGGAACTGGTGGGGTCATCCGGCATAGTAGTGCCCTCGGACCCCTACGACGACGTGGAGGACTTCGCCGGCGAGCCGGTCATCGATCCCCAGGCCGCCGCCTCGGCCATGGCCGAGGTCCTGGACAACAGGGAGAAGTACGCGGGACCGAGGCCGGACCTGCATATCGCCTCCGTTGCCCGCAAATACCTCGAGGCCGTCGAGGAAACCGTAGGCCAGGAAAAAAACCGGTGATTATTCCTTGGTCCCCCCTTATCTCTTTGCCTTCGCTTTGAAAAATATCATCGCCGACTGGAAGAAAAATGGCCCTCTCGAAAAGCGCCTTGCCTTGCAATGGCGGCCATCCCCGGTTACCTTACCGGGGACTTTTATCGGAAAAAGCGGACGGGTAAAATTTAAATGGTCAAGGTAAAGATATGCGGCATCACCAACCTGGAGGACGCCAAGGCCGCGGCTGAGGCGGGGGCCGACTTTCTGGGGTTCAACTTTTATCCTCCCTCTCCCCGCTGCGTTGAACCTGAGAAGGTACGTGAGATAATAACACGGCTGGGCAGCTGCTCGCGGGGAGTGGGGGTGTTCGTAAACGAGGACCCTCAAACGATCAAGAGGATCATGGAAACGGCGGCCCTCGACGTTGTCCAGCTTCACGGCGACGAGGACCCGGAATTCTGCTCCCTCTTCGACAAGCCCGTGATCAAGGCCTTCCGGGTGGCCGGCAAGGAGGACATGGCCGGCGCGGAGAGGTTCAAGGTCTGGGCCACCCTGATCGACGGCAAGGGCCCGGGCTACGGCGGCACGGGCGTGAAGTCCGACTGGGGCCTGGCGGCCGAGGCGGCCGGGTCTCATCCAAGGACGTTCCTGGCCGGCGGCCTCACGCCCGAGAACGTGGCCGAGGCTATAATGGCGGTAAGGCCCTGGGGGGTGGACGCGGCCAGTGGGGTCGAGTCCGAGCCGGGAAAAAAGGACCCGGACAAAATATTTCGATTTGTAAAGGCGGCGAAAAATGTATCCTGACAAAAAAGGCAAGTTCGGCCAATACGGCGGAAGGTACGCGAGCGAAACTCTTATCCCGGCCCTCGAGGAATTGACCCTGGCCTGGGAAAAGTACTGGCCCGATCCGGAGTACAGGAAAGAGTTCGATTATTACCTGGCCGAGTACGTGGGCCGGCCCACGCCCCTTTATTTTTGCGAGCGGCTTTCCGAGGAAATAGGCGGAGTGAAAATCTACCTGAAAAGGGAGGACCTTTGCCACACGGGCGCCCATAAGGTCAACAACACCCTGGGCCAGGCCTTATTGGCCGGCAGGATGGGCAAGAAGCGCCTCATCGCCGAGACCGGCGCGGGCCAGCACGGCGTGGCCACGGCCACCATGGCCGCCCGCTTCAAGATGGACTGCGCGGTCTACATGGGGGTCGAGGACATCGAGCGCCAGTCTCTCAACGTTTTCCGGATGAAGCTTTTAGGCGCCGAGGTGATTCCCGTCAAGTCGGGGAGCCAGACCTTGAAGGACGCGTTAAACGAGGCCATGCGGGACTGGATCACGAACGTTGGCGACACCTATTACCTCATCGGCACGGTGGCCGGCCCTCACCCCTACCCTCTCCTGGTGCGTGAGCTGCAATCAATCATCGGGATCGAGGCCAGGAGGCAGATAATCGAGAAGGAGGGAAGAACACCCGACGCGGTGGTGGCCTGCGTGGGAGGAGGCTCGAACGCCATGGGCATATTCCACGCCTTCGTGCCCGACGAGGGAGTAAAGCTCTTCGGGGCCGAGGCCGCGGGCTTTGGCGTCGAGTCGGGCAAGCACGCGGCGTCCATCTCAGCGGGCAGGCCGGGAGTGCTTCACGGCAACAAGATGTATCTTCTCCAGGACAGGCGCGGGCAGGTGCAGATAGCCCACTCGATCTCGGCCGGACTGGATTACCCGGGCGTGGGTCCCGAGCATTGCCACCTGGCCGACTCGGGCCGGGCTACTTATATGGGAATAACCGACGATGAGGCCCTCGATGGATTTAAGACGCTGACCCTGACCGAGGGCATAATCCCCGCCCTCGAGAGCGCCCACGCCGTGGCCCTCGGCCTCAAGCTGGCCAGGGACATGGAAAAGGGACAGGTCATGGTCATCAACCTCTCGGGCAGAGGGGACAAGGACATGCACACGGTGGCCAAGGCCATGGGAGTAACCCTTTGAGCGACGAGATCGAATGCCGCCTTTGTTCCTCCTGGAGCGTGAGGAGCAAGTTCAGGGACGAGAAGATCGGGGTTTTCGAGTGCCTCGAGTGCGGCGCCCTGTTCAGGGCCAAAGGCCTGCCCGAGTCCTTTGAGGAGTATTACGGCGAGGATTACTACCGTAACAAATGGCCCGGCAGCCTGGGCCGCTTCTTCGAGGACTTCGACCCCGAGGAGCATCACAAAACCAAATTCTTCGATCGCCAGCTCGGCGAGTTCGAGAGGCTCCTTAAAGGAAAGGGCAGACTCCTCGACGTGGGATGCGCCAACGGCGTCTTCCCCTGGATCGCCAGCCAAAGAGGATGGCAGGCCGAGGGCGTCGAGGTCTCGCCCTTTGCCGCCCAGTGGGGACGAAAACAGTTCGGCGTGACCATACACCAGGGCAAAATCGAGGACTTGCCCGCCGGGGAGTCCTACGACCTGATTACCTTATGGGACGTCCTGGAGCATCTGCCCGATCCGGCCGGGGTCCTTTCCGAGTGCAACGAGAGGTTAAAGCCCGAGGGGATCCTGGCCATATTGACGCCCGACTCGGAGAGCCTGGTTAATCGTCTTGTCAACCTGGCCCATTCCTTCACTCCGGAAAGGACCGAAGGCCTGATGGCAAAGCTTTACCATGACGACCACTTAAGCTATTTCACGCGGGGGTCACTGGCCCGGGCGCTCTTCGAGGCCGGGTTCTATATCCACTGGATTCAAGGATACGACGAGGCGCCCGCCGACACCGAGACCTCGGGCCCGACGCTTATGGCGGTCCACGCCGTCCGGTTTTCGGCCATGCTCGTCCGCATGGAACACGAGATGCTAATATGGGCCAGGAAACCGCGAGACAAGGGCTGGCCAGGAGGCGGACAATAACATGGCTAATTCACCGATATAAAAAGCTATTATCCATTCCATATTCTTCGGGAAAGCCTTGCTTTTCATCTTCAATATTCCTCAAATTTTTGCTTCAGACGGTGGGACGTGATAATTTATTATGCTTTGCGCCTCGGCGCGAAGGGATACGCGGATGGCGGACAAGGTAAAAATAATCAAGGGATTTCAGGACGTGGTCCCGCCTCTTAGCCTGGCCTACTCGAGGCTGGAGGACGCGGCCCGGTCCGTGTTCGAGCGCTTCGGCTTCCAGGAGATACGGCTGCCCGTGCTCGAGCGCACCGAGCTTTTCGCCCGCGGCATCGGGGAAGGAACGGACATAGTCGAGAAGGAGATGTACACCTTCCCGGACCGGCGCGGCCGCTCGCTCAGCCTTCGCCCCGAGGGAACGGCCTCGGTGGTAAGGGCCTACGTGCAAAGCGACCTGGGCAAGGGCGAGCCGGCCCGGTGGTATTACAGGGGTCCCATGTTCCGCTACGAGCGTCCCCAAAAGGGCCGGTACCGCCAGTTTTACCAGATAGGGGCCGAGGCCATCGGTCTTCCCGGTCCGGGCACGGACGGCGAGGTGGTGACGATGCTCGACCGTTTCTTCAAGGAAGCCGGAGTTAAGGGGGTCCGCCTCGAGATCAACTCTCTCGGGTGCGGGAAATGCCGCCCGGCCTATCGGGCCGCTCTGATCGCCTATCTCGAGAAGAGGCGGGAAGACCTGTGCGAGGACTGCGCTCGGCGGATGGTCCGCAACCCTCTTCGGGTGCTGGACTGCAAGGTCGAGGGATGCAGGAGCGCGGTCAAGGCCGCCCCCCTCGTGCTGGATTTCCTGGACGACGATTGCCGGGAGCACTTCGAGGGACTAAAGGGCGACCTTGACGCCGCGGGCGTCGACTATAGCGTGAACCCTCTTATCGTGAGGGGACTCGACTACTATACCCGGACCGTGTTCGAGGCCCTGGCCGACGACGGCCTTGGCAGCCAGAACGCGGTGGGAGCGGGAGGAAGGTACGACGGTCTGGTCGAGGAGTTCGGCGGTCCGCCCACCCCCGCCATCGGCTTCGCCGTCGGCGTCGAGCGCCTGGCCATGCTGGCGGGCGAGACGGCCTTGGCCCCGCCGCGTTTCTTTATTATCGCCTCGGGCGAGAAACCGAGGGAGGAAGGCATACGTCTCCTGGCCCGGCTGCGGGACGAGGGCGTCTCGGCCGCCATGCTGACCGACGGGGCGGGAAAGAGCTTCAAGGCCCAGATGAAGGCGGCCGCCAGGTCCGGCGCCCTCGAGGCGATCATCATCGGCGAGGACGAGATAAAGAGCGGCGAGTATACGGTCAAGAACATGAAAGACGGGGTACAAAGAAAAATTTCGGGGACCTCCCCGGAATTTTTCGCCGGGGCTAATAACAATCCTGAAGAACAAGGATAAAATAAAGTTAAAGGACCTGATGAGAATTGGCTTAAACGGCGGCCTGGCCGCCATTCTTAATAGAGGTGTTACATGAAACTTGACGTATTGGGAGATTGGAAACGGACTCACGACTGCGGAAAGCTGAGGAAGGGCGACGCGGGCGGCGAGGTCCGTCTTATGGGCTGGGTGCAGAACTACCGCGAGCACAAGGACGTGGTATTCTTCGACCTCCGCGACCGGTGGGGCGTGACCCAGGTGGTCTATAACCCCGGCATCGACGAGGTCGTCCTGGAGAAGGCCCGAAAAGTCAGGAACGAATGGGTGATCGCCGTCTCGGGCAAGGTCATCCCCCGTCCCGAGGGGGCCGCGAACGAGGATCGGCCCACCGGCGAGATCGAGATCGAGGGAACGGACCTTAAAATCCTCAACACCTGCAAGACCGTGCCCTTCGTAATAGCCGACTCGGTCAAGGAGGCCCTGCTCGAGAGCGGGGTCCAGACCAGCGAGGAAGTCCGCCTTAAATACAGGTACCTGGACTTAAGGCGCTATCAGATGCAGGAAAGGGTCATTAAAAGGCACCGGGCCATCAAGACGGTCCGGAACTATTTCGACGACATGGGCTTCGTCGAGGTGGAAACGCCCTTTCTGACCAGGAGCACGCCCGAGGGCGCCCGCGACTACCTGGTACCCTGCCGGCTGCAAGAGGGAAGATTTTACGCGCTTCCCCAAAGCCCCCAGCTTTTCAAGCAGATGCTCATGGTCGGCGGTTTCGACCGGTACTACCAGATAGCCCGCTGCATGCGGGACGAGGACCTGCGCGCCGACCGCCAGCCCGAGTTCACCCAGATAGACGTGGAGATGAGCTTCGTGAGGCCCGAGGACCTTTTCGGCGTCACCGAGGGCATGCTGTCCGCCATCTGGAAGGAAATCGCCGGAGTGGAGATCGAGACTCCCTTCCCCCGCATGACCTACGACGAGGCCATCAGCCGCTACGGCACGGACCGGCCGGACACCCGCTTCGGCATGGAGCTTCACGAACTTACGGACCTGATGGGCGTTTGCGACTACCGCTTTTTTTGCGAGGCGGCCGAAAAGGGAGGCTCGATCAAGGGCATGGTGGGCAAGGGCATGGCCTCGATAAGCCGTAAGGAACAGGACGACCTTACCAAGTTCACCTACGATTTCGGGGCCAAGGGGGTGACCTTCTTCCGGATGAAGGAGGAGGGCTGGCACGGCCCGGCCATCAAGTACTTCAGCGAGGAACAGCTCGAGGGTTTGAAAAAAAGGATGGACATCGAGCCGGGCGACCTTATCATGATCATGGCGGACAAGACCAAGGTGGTCCACGACGCCATGGCCGCCCTCCGGGTCCATATCGCCCAGCAGGCCGGTCTTCTGGAGGGCAAGAAGCTGAACTTCCTCTGGGTGGTGGACTTTCCGGCCTTCGAGTACAGCGAGCCAGACGGGCGCTACTACTCGATGCACCATCCCTTCACTTCGCCCCGGGAGGAGGACCTGGACCTGTTGGACTCGGACCCGGGCAAGATTAAAAGCAACGCCTACGACGTGGTGCTAAACGGCATCGAGCTTGGAGGCGGAAGCATCCGTATCCACTCGACCGAGGTGCAAAGCAAGGTGTTCAAGGCCCTGGGCATCGGAGAGGAGGAGGCGCGGGAGAAGTTCGGCTTCCTTCTCGAGGCCCTGGATTTCGGCGCTCCTCCCCACGGAGGCATCGCCTTCGGCCTGGACCGGATCATCATGCTGCTACTGGGGGCCTCCAGCATCCGGGACGTGATCGCCTTCCCCAAGACCCAAACGGGAACGTGCCTGCTCACGGACGCTCCCGGGTCGGTATCGCCGGAACAGCTAAAAGAGCTCCATATCAAGCTGGACCTTGACGAGTAAAGTAAGGTACTGAAAAAAATATTTTAAGTCCAAATCCCGGGGTGGCCGGTATAAAGGCCGGACGAGGCCGGGGACAACTGGCGGCATGGCCTGGCACAACTGGTTGTTATAATAATGTTTTTTTGATTATTGGCGCCGCGAATGAGAAAGCCCGGATTTAACCGGCGAGGATGGGGCCCAAAGCCGCTTATATGCCGCGTGGATTTTTTGGAGTTGGGACTTGACAAACGCATTAAGACCTGAAATTATATTAGTCAGGAAAAAGTGATTTTAAAGACGGGACGTTTGGTTAGGGCGTCCGGTCTTTAAAAGATAATACGCGGGCAGGGCTTGCCCTAAATAAAGAAGGAGGTATTGGCGTGAGAGAGTATTCAAAATCTTTCATGGTGGCGGTGATTATGGCGGTCGCTTTCGCGCTCACGTTGGGCGGGTGCGGCAAGCCGACCGACGAGATGCTCAAAGCGGAAGAGGCGATTGACGCGGCGAAGGCTTTGGACAATTACAAGGATTGTTCGAAGTCCGATATCGACAAGGCCGAACGTCTCCTTAACGAAGGCAAGGCGATGATCAAGTTCGCCTGCAAGTACGAAAAGGCCAAGGAGAAGTTCGAGGAGGCCTACGCCATCGCGGTAAAGGCGAAGGGAAAAGTTTGCCGCACGAAGCAGAAGAAGGTTAAAGTGAAAGTGAACAAGCCGGTGGACAACAGGGTACGGAGCCATACGGTCGTCAGGGGCGAGTGCCTGTGGTGGATTTCCGAGTATGACCAGATTTACGGCGATCCATTCCAGTGGCCCCTTATTTACGACGCCAACCGTAGCGAGATCGACTCCACGGCCCACAGGTATGGCCATTGGCGCAATGAGGAAGACTGGATTTATCCGGGCCAGGTTTTCTCCATTCCTCGGGACATGTCCCTCGACGAGATCAAGGACGCCAGGCGCCGCGCCGGAGCTCCCGCTCCTTACATGCCGCCTGGAAAATAACCCAAGCTAACTGAATTATAGAAAAAAAGTCCCCCGCCCCGGCGGGGGACTTTTTTTCTGGTCCATTTTATCCCGCCGCCTCGCGAGCGGGCTTGATTCCATCGGGGCGCTGCATTATATTATGGTTGCCTCGGAACCAGGAGTAGACTGAAGCTTTCATAAGGAGTGAAGCGACTTGAAACTAAACGGGGACATAGTATGGCTTTGGCTGGCGCTGGGCCTTGTCATGGCCATTACCGGCGGAGGATTCAAGGCCCATGAAATCTATACCACCAACGGCGTGCTCGAGTTCCTGCTTTTCAGGGGTTGGTCCTATATCCTTATGATCGCGGGGACCGTATTGATAATACTCGGACTGGGCCACGACCTGTTATTCCGAGGACGAGGCGAGACGGTACAACCGGAATAAAGGCGGGGCATTGGCGGAAAAGCATGGAGATAAACGCGGCCTATTAAACAACGTCTTATGGCTGGCCGCTCTATTGGCCCTCCTGGCCGCCATCGGCCACGTCTGGAAGAACGGGCTGGATTTTTTCAAGCCGTCCCGTGAATCGGCGGTCGTCAAGGTTTTCAGGAGCGCCTCGCCGGCGGTCGTCAACATTACGGCCGAGCCTCATCCCGACGGGCAATACGGCTTCAGCGATTTATTGAGAAGGTTTTACGGACTTCCTCAGGAGAAACTCGAGCTTAACTATGGAAGCGGAATTATCGTCGATCCCGAGGGGTTCATACTGACCAATGAACACGTGATAAACAACACGGCCTCGATCAAGGTCAAGCTGGTTGACGGGCGCACCACCGAGGCCGAGGTTTGGGGAACGGACCCGTCCCTGGATCTGGCGGTCCTGAAGGTTAACGTCGACTGGACCCTTCCCTATCTGGACATGGGTTCCTCAAAGGACCTGATGATCGGGGAACAGGTAATAGTCATAGGCAACCCTCTGGGGCTGGGCCATACCTGCACCACGGGAATAATCAGTTCCCTTCACCGCGCGGTCAGGGCGGGGGGCAGGCTGTATCGGGACCTTGTCCAGATCGACGCGGCCGTGAACCCCGGAAACAGCGGCGGACCGCTGCTCAATATAAGGGGCGAGTTGATCGGCGTAACCTCGGCCCTCAGCCCCGAGGCCGAGGGCATCGGGTTCGCCATTCCCATCGACCTGGCGCGCCAGGCGGTGGACAGTTTAATCGAGTTCCGTTACGTGCCCAGCGGCTGGATAGGATTGTCGGTCGAGGACTTCCAGGAAACGGCGGCCGCTTTCGGACTTCCCGAGCGGGAGGGCGTGTTCGTCTCCAGGGTTGACCCGGACGGCCCGGTGGCCAAGGCCATCCGGGCGGGCGACGTTATCGAGTCCTGGAACGGCGAGCCGATCGGAAAAATGAGCGACTTCGTGTCTCGGGCCAGAAAACTGCAAGTGGCCCAGAAAGTCGCGCTCGGCGTTACCCGGGACGGCGAGAGGAAAAAGGTCGGCATAACCGCCCGGGCCTTCCCCGAGTCCCTGGCCGAGGACTGGGTCCTTTGGCACCTTGGCTTCGAGGTGGAGGAAAGGCCGGCGTATTCTGGCGGCCTGGGTATGGGCGGGGACGAGGGGGGAGTGTATATCAGCAGGATCGCGCCCAATTCTCCAGCGTCCTCCTACGGTTTGGCGGTGGGAGACCTGATAATCGGCATGAACCGGGAGCGGGTGAACAATTTGGAGGATTTCCGCAAGGTCACCGCCAGGATGAGAGGACTCGAGTACGTCCTGCTCAGAATCAAACGGGGAAAATTCAGGGCCGTGCATACCACGGTCCCCATTAAGGCTGGAGGCGAGAGGTGGTAATTTATGATCGAAGTTGAAAACCTTACCAAAAACTACGGCGACTTCACGGCCGTAAAGGACGTGTCCTTTAAGATCGAGCCGGGGGAGATCGTCGGTTTCCTGGGACCGAACGGCGCGGGCAAAACCACGACCATGCGGATACTAACCTGCTACATGCCCGCCACCAGGGGAAAGGTCAAGGTGGCGGGGTTCGACGTGGCCGAGGACCCCATGGAAGTGAAAAGACGCATCGGATACCTGCCGGAAACGCCGCCCCTTTACAGGGAAATGACCGTCAGCGATTACCTTCGCTTCGTGGCCCGGATTAAAGGCATGCACAAAAAGGACGTGCCCCGGGCCCTGGACAGGGTAATCCAGGCCTGCGGACTCGAGGAGAAAAAGGACCAGCATATCCACAAGCTTTCCAAGGGTTACAGGCAGAGGACCGGGCTGGCCCAGGCCCTTATCCACGACCCCGAGGTGCTTATTCTCGATGAACCGACCATCGGTCTCGACCCCCGACAGATATCCGAGATAAGGTCGGTTATCAAGGGCCTGGCCGGAAGCCACACGGTCATACTCTCGACCCACATCCTGCCGGAGGTGACGCTAACCTGCCAGAGGGTCCTGATTATAAATCGGGGCGAGATAGTGATGGACGGCAAAATCGAGGACGTGACCAAGGATGGAGACATCGAGCGTCAGTTCCTCAAGATCATCGGACAAGCCGAGACGGGCGAAGAGGACTTGAGTCGTGAAACGGGGCCGGGGCCGGAAGAAGCGACCCAAGAGGAAGCGAGGTAAGTTGATATGACGACGCTGGTTCTTCTCGCCAAGGAAATTAAAAGTCTTTTCAGTTCCTGGATAGCTTACGTTGTCCTCATTTCCTTCACGCTTCTGAACGGCATCCGCTTCTACTTCTATTTGGGCTGGTTCGAGTACTTGACCCGCAAGGCCGAGAACATTGAGGAAAGCGTCTCGAGGCAAAACTGGAACCTTCTGGAACAGCTTATTTTTCCTCTATACGAGTCCATCCTGGTGCTTATCTTCGTCATGGTCCCGGCCATCACCATGAGGACCCTGGCGGAGGAAAAGAAACAGAAAACCGAGGAACTACTCTTTACCTCGCCCATAAAAACCACGGAAATCGTACTGGCCAAGTATCTGGCGGCCTGCGCGCTTATATTCCTTATGATGGCTCCGGCCATCATGTACCCATCCATCGTGATGTATTACGGCAAGCCCACGCCGGATTGGGGACCAATGGTAACCGGGTTCATCGGACTTTACATCCTTGGATTCTCCCTCGCCTCGGTGGGCCTGTTTTCCTCGAGCCTGACCGAAAACCAGATCGTGGCCCTGATTATAGCCGTGGCCATCGAGTCGCTATTCTTCGTGCTCGGCAGGTCCACCATCAACGTGGACGTGGTCAGGATAGGAGACCTGATAATCAACGTCGGCGCCTTTCTTTCGGCTTTCTCCCTCACCGAACACTACTTCCGCCTGCGCGCCGGAATAGTGAGGGCCAGCGACCTCGTTTATTTCGGGTCCTTTATACTGTTCTGGCTATGGGCCACGAAAAAATCCCTGGAGAGGGCCAGATGGTAAGCAAGGGTAAAACGGGATCGGCCTCGATCGAAAGCGGACCTATCGGGCGGGAAGGTAATAAAGCATGAAAAAAATGACGCAGATAGCGGGACTGGCCGGGATCGTGGCGGTGGCCCTCGGTTTTATGGTGGGAGCGGTGCAGCGCGAATGGAGCCAGGTCGTCATCGCCCACCTGGCCGCCGGCGCGGTCCTGGTACTGGTCGGGGCCGCGGCCAACGCCCCCGAGATCAAGGAGGCGTTGGCCAGAAGAGGGGCCAGGATGGGTCCCCAAACGGCGATTCAAGGCCTATTGATAATCGCTATACTGGTGCTCGTCAACGCCATCGTAATGCGCAACGACTGGATAAAGGATTATACGCGCGGCCACATGTTCACCCTCGGCAAGATCACCAAAGACGTGGCCAATAACCTTCCGGGTACCATCCAGGTAATGGCGTTCTTTCCCTCCCGGGGCGGAGACGACGAGAGGGAAAGACTCAAGGTTTACGACGCCATGTTCGACAAGTTCCAGCTTATGTTTATCGACCCTGACAAAAACGAGGACTTGGCGCGAGCCGAGGGGGTCCCCCACCAGCCGGGAGTGCTGTTCAAGTACAAAGAAAAAAGCGTATGGATAACCAAGTACGAGGAATCGGATATAACCAACGCCCTCATCAAGGTAACCAGGGAGACGGAGCCAAAGGTGCTGTTCACCACCGGCCACTCGGAGCCTGGCCTTGATTCCCAGTCTCCAAACGGGCTTTCCCGACTCAAGGAGATGCTCGAGCAGCAAGGATACAGTCCCTCCACCGCCGACCTCTCGACCATGCGGAAAATCCCCGAGGACGTCTCCATGATAGCGGTGGTGGGTCCCAGCATCCATTTTACTCCCGAGGAAATCAAGGTCCTGGACTATTACCTAGCCACGGGAGGAAACGCGGCGTTCTTCATCGACCCCGTCTTCGACATGCGCCTTTATACCGGGATCGAGCCTTTCCTTGACGCCTACGGAGTAAGGCTCCGCTGGAACGTGGTCCTTGACAGGGTCAATCACATGTCTCAAGACTCACTGGGACTGCAACTGGTGGCCAAGCTCAAGGAATCTTCCCATCCCATCTCCAGCGACGTCTCGGGAGACAGGGTGGTTTTCTATCTTTCCCGGGCCATGGTGGAAGCGGAACAAGTTACGGCGCAAACGAACCTTACTCCCCTGGTGGTGACCCACGATACAAGCTTTGAAAGGTTCATCGATCCCCAGGTCCTGATGGGCATGACCGATTCCGAGAAGACCTCGGAATACGTAAGAGACCTCCTGTCCGGAGAACCGGGCCCGAACGAGGAAAAAGGGACCATGGTCCTGGCTTACGCCGTGCAGAAAAACAACGCCGGCCTGCCCGAATGGAAAAAAAGAGATATGAGAGAAGACGACGAGACCCGGCTCGTGGTTTTCGGAAGCAGCGCCGTTTGCAGGAACATGTCCATTTACATGCCCTACAATTACGAGCTTATTATTAATTCTTTCAACTGGCTGGCCGGAGAAGGGGAACTTAAGGGCATCCGCTCACCGAGAAGGGCCGGCACCAGGATGTTCCTGGATGAAAAGCAAAAAGACGGCATCCTTTATATTTCCGTGCTGATACTGCCGGAATTTTTCATGATCGTTGGATTGGCCGCGTGGTGGAGGAGAAGATGAAGAAAACACTTTTAGTGACGCTGGGACTTTTGCTGGTCGCGGCCGCCCTTGGCGTGTACGTAATAAAAACAAAACCCAAGGAGACCCAAAAGAAGGGCGACTGGGAGCCGGAGCTACTAGTCGATCCCCAGGCCGATCTAACCAGACTGACCCTTATAAGACCCGAGGACAAGATCGTTATCGAGAAAATCAAGGGGACAGACCAGTGGAAACTGGCCGAGCCGGTCCAATCCTTCGTCGAGCCCTACTTTGTGCTGCCAATCATAGGAGACCTGACCAATCTGAAGCGGGAAAAGATCATCAGTATCAAACCCGAGACCTTGACCATTTATCAGTTGGACGATCCCATGCTCGAGGTGATCTACGAGTTTGGCGACGGTAGCGACCCGATAAAGCTCTCGGTAGGAAAGTTGAACTATACCAGGGACTTTTATTACGCCAAGCTAGACAATAGCGACACCGTATTTCTGGTGGCCCCGACCGTCCACCTGGCGGCCCAGGCCCCCATGGACGCCTTCAGGTCCAAAATCCTCCTGTATCATGAAGCCTCGGACGTTGGTTCCTTCCAGATTAAAATCGAGGACCCGGATTACAAAACCAGGTTCGGTAACGCCCTCGAGCCCAAGCTGGTCATTCAGGGACGGGCGGACGAGAAACCCCAGTGGGTTATCGTCAGCCCCATCCATGAGAACGCCAACTTCAAAATGGTGGACAACTTTTTCCTCGGCTTTAAAAACACCTCGGCCTTGACGGTAATCGACGTTCCCGACGACAAGCTTTCCGAATACGGCCTGGATCCCCCCAAGGTCAGGATCGGACTTATCATGAGAAACGGAGAAAAAGAGGAAATCCAGCTTGGAGGGATGGACGAAACGGGGACCATTATGTACGCCAGAAACGCCGGGGGAAACGAGGTCCTCCCCTTGCCCATCGAAGCGGCCACCAGAATTATCGTCGCCCATTTCAGGATGCCCCATAAGTTCACCCTCGCCCTGGGACTACAGATGGTGAGGATGGAGGTATCCTCGCCGGAAATCGAAAACGGGGGCTTCGTCATCGTCTCCGACGGCAAGGGCGGCTATCATCTCGATAACCAGCCGGACAAGATCGTACTGCCCCAGGGGATTAATTATTTCTTAAAGCCTTTCGCCAACGAGGAAAGCTATTACATCCGGCACAACGAACCCTTCGATTTGCCAAGCTACGGGATCGAGCCCGCGAGAATGAGGATAAAGGTCACGGGCCCCAAAAACGAGTTGCTTGACGTATCCATCGGAGTCGCGGCCAAGCAGGGAGACGATTTAGCCACCTTCTATTTCGACCATTTGCAAAAAAGCGTTTTCATGATAAAAAAGGACATATTGAGCGGCATGCCCCTTACGGAAAAAGACCTGGTCGCCACGCCGGAGGAAGTACAGAAACGAAACGATTTCCTCCAGAAAAAGCATAGAAGAAGAAAAAATATGTTGGAGAGAAATAAATGAGCAAGGATGAAACCTTTTTTGATCGCAGGGTGATCGAGAGAAATCTCACGGAGGGAGTAGTCTCAAGAGGCGAGTATGACAAATACCTGAAATCCCTGAAGGACGTTGAAGAAAGGGCGGAATACGTTTCCATCGAGACCGTCGCCCCTAAGTCCTACCTCGCCTCGATCGGGGTCTCGGCCAAGAGCGAGGCCGAACCCGGCAAAGAATAGAAACCGGGGGCCTTTAATTATGAGCGGCGGGAAAAACGGACGAAAGTCCGACTTGAGGACCCGGCTTGTTCTCTGGGCCATACTGCTTTACTCGATCGGGCTCGCGGCCATGATCGCCGAGGACCTGTTGAGTCACACTTTTTTCTAAACCATGGCCATGACGGGTAAACCCCGCGCTTTCAAGGGAGCGCGCTGATGGGAATCGGATCGGTCCTTTGGATCACGATCCCTCCCCTGGCGTTTATCGGCGCGTCCATATACCTTTATCTTAGAAACGGCGGGGAGGACTGAACCCTTGCAAGGAGTCGCTCCCGATTATGAACTGTACCTTTCCTTCGGCCTCTATCTCATAATACTCGTGGCCATCGGCCTCATGGGTTTCAAGGTTTCACACACCTTCTCCGATTACATTCTCGGCGGCAGGAAGCTGGGAGCTTGGGTGACGGCCATCAGCGCCCAGGCCTCGGACATGAGCGGGTGGCTCCTCATGGGCCTGCCGGGCAAGGTCGTCTCGAGCGGGGTGTCCGCCGTCTGGATTTCCATCGGTCTCGCGGGTGGGACCATGTTCAACTGGACCCATATCGCTCGAAGGCTGAGAAGATACTCCGAAATCCTCGGCGCCCTGACCATGACCGACTTCTTCGCCGGAAGGTTCATGGGAGAGGCCCAAAAGCCCATCCGCCTGACATGCCTCTTTATCATCGTCGTCTTCTACGTGATTTATATCTCCGCCCAGTTCGTGGCCGCGGGCACGGCCGTCAACAGGACCTTCGGGCTGACCTACCACGAAGCCCTGCTCGTCTCCGCCACCGTGATCGTCTTCTATACCATGATGGGAGGGTTCCTGGCCGTCGCCTGGACCGACCTGTTCCAGGGAATGATCATGGTCGCCGTCGTGGTCGTCCTGCCCATAGTCGGCGTCATCAGCCTGGGCGGCGTTGCGCCGGTAATCACGGCCATGGCCGAGAGGGGACCCGAGATGCTCCAGGTTTCGGCCGGGAAAAGCGGATGGCCCCTGCTCGGCGCCCTGGTCATCGGCGGGCTGGCCTGGGGCCTGGGATACCCGGGCATGCCTCATATTACGGTCCGCTACATGGCCATCGAGGACGAGAAGAAGCTGAAAAGGAGCGCCCTTATCTCCATGATATGGGTGGTGCTGGCACTGTGGGGGGCCATGGCCGTGGGGGCCGTGGGACTGGCGTCCATCGGGGAAAACATGGGAAAGCCCGAGAGCGTCCTCATCGACATGGTGGTCGGACACTTCCCCGGATGGCTGGCCGGCGCCTGCATAGCGGCCGTCGCCGCCGCCATCATGAGCACGGTCGACTCCCAGATACTGGTACTGAGTTCGGCCTTCGTCGAGGACTTCTACCTTAAAACCCTCGGACGAGAAGCCGACGAAAAAACCAGGATCAGAATCGGCCGCGCCGTTACCCTGCTGATCGGGGCGGCCTCCGTCTGGCTCTGCTGGGACGCGGAAAAGGGCGTCTTCGACTACGTGTCCGACGCCTGGGCCGGCCTGGCCGCGGGCTTCGGGCCCGCCCTCATTTTAAGTCTCAAGTGGAGGAGGACCACCGGGTGGGGGGTCGCCTCCGGGATGGTCGCCGGCATCGCCGTCGCCCTTATCTGGCGGCACAACGACTACCTGGCGGGCCTGATCTACGAGCTGCCCGTCGCCTTCGCGGCCGGCCTGGCCGTCATCGTCATCGTAAGCCTTCTCTCCCCTCCGCCCGGCGAGGAGGTCCTGGTCCGCTTCGACCTGGCCGCCAACGAGAAGATTCCCCTCCGGGACCAGGAGGGCAACCCCATTCCCCTCGATGAACTGATATCAGCGCGGCGCGTTCTGGATAATGACTGACCGCCTCGACTTTTTCCTTCACCTTTCCGTGTAAAATTTCCCTCTTCATGATATCCTTGACGTCCCGCCGGATTCATCGGCGGCGATGGTTACCGACGAAAAGCGGGGTAGAAAAATGGCCGTTGCAAAAGACAAGTTCATCGTGAAGGGTTTCAAGCTCGGGGCCGCGGAGGCGGGGGTCCGTTACAAGGCCAGAAAGGACCTGGGACTTATCCTGGCGGACGCGCCCTGCTCGGCCGCGGGCCTCTTTACTCTTAACAGGGTCAAAGCTCCCTCCGTGACAATGAATAAAAGGAGGCTTAAAAGCGGCCTGGCCCAGGCGGTGCTCGTCAACTCGGGCAACGCCAACGCGTGCGTGGGAAAGCGCGGCATGGACGACGCCATCGCCGCCACCGCCGCCCTGGCCGGACGCCTCGCGATCAAGCCGTCCCTGGTGCTTATGAACTCGACGGGCGTAATCGGCGAGCCCTTGCCCGGGGGAGTGATCGAGAAGGCCTTGCCCGCGCTCGTCGCGTCCGTCCGGCCGGGGGGGATCGGCGACTTCACCAGCGCCATCATGACCACCGACACGAGACCTAAAATCGCGGGCCGCTCATTCCGGATCGCCGGCAAAAAGGTTACACTCGCCGCCGCGGCCAAGGGAGCGGGGATGATCATGCCCAACATGGCCACCATGCTCGCCTACGTCCTGACCGACGCCGAGGTCGATCCGCCCTCCCTGCGCGAGGCCCTGGCCGCGGCTGCCGAGGACTCCTTCAACGCCATGACCATCGACGGGGACACCTCGACCAGCGACTCCCTTATAGTCATGGCCGGCGGCGCGTCGGGAGCGAGGGCCTCCTCGGGAAAGGGCGCGGCCATGTTCAGGGAGGCCCTGAAGGATATTTGCCTCGAGCTGGCCAGGGAGATCGCCGCCGACGGGGAGGGCGCCACCAAGTGGTTCGCCGTCACCGTGAAGGGGGCCAAGTCCAAGGCCATGGCCGACAAGGTGGCCCGGCGAGTGGCCAACTCTCCCCTCGTAAAGACGGCCTTTCACGCCGGCGACCCCAACTGGGGCCGGGTCATGATGGCCGTTGGAAGCGCCGGCGCGCCCATCAAAGCGGACGCGGTAAACCTGTGGTTCATAAGCTCGGGCGGATCGCGGGCCGAGGTGGTTGAAAACGGGGCGCTCGCCGGGGCCTACTCCGAGGCCAAGGCGGCTAAAATACTCTCGGGCTCGGGGTTCACCGCGCTCTTGGACCTTGGCCTGGGCAATTCCGAACGCACGATCTACACCTGCGACTTCTCGGCGGACTACGTCAGGATCAACGCGGATTACCGAAGCTGAGCGGTCAGGAGTCCCAGGCTATAAAGCTGGCTCCCGCGTGGGGCAGGACCACCACCTCCGCGCTCGGCATAATCTCGGCCGCTCGATCGAGCAGGGGACCCGCCTGATCGAAAAACTCGATTCCCATGCCGGCCAGGGCCGGGGCCATCTTGCCCGAGGAGTTGAGCATAAGGATCGCCCTGAAGTCTCGGAGCATGGTCACCAGGCTTAGCGTGCCGTGGGCCTGGTCGGGTGAAGGATTGACCCGAAGCGCCACGGGCTCGAGCAGGCCCATGGGAATTTTCTTCACCACTTTTTTGGCGCCGGATGGAAGCGACTTGGGAAGCCGAAGATCTCCCAGGCCCTCGGGCGTGGCCGAAACGGATATGAGCAACCCGCCCTTCTTAAGCGCCGCCGCCGCGTTAAACAGGCTCTTCATGGTCACGCGAAGATCGACGTCCAACGGGCTGGCCCCCGCGATCACGACGTCAGCCGGGCCGCGATCGAGCCTTACCTCGGTCATCTTCACGTAGGCCGCGCGTCCCGCGTCGTGGGCCTTTCGAGGATGCCCCGCCACGATGGCCTCGACCGCGTCGCCCAGGGTCACCGCGTTCAGGATGAAGGTCTTGGGACCGAGAAGCTCCCCGCACTCGTCCAGGGTCCGGCGGAAAACGCATGACTCCCAGGGCATGCCGCCGTTGGAAACGCGGGTCGGACGCTGGAATTTCCGGTTGTGGGTCGCCAGGATCGCCTCGAAGCCGGCCACTCCGGGCATGACGTTTTTATAGCCGCCGCCGACGCCGGCCATTTCATGGCTCTCGATGCATCCGATCAAGACCACCACCTCCGCCTCAGCCGCGGCCCGGTTGACCGAGAAGGGTATCCCCCGAGTCGGGGTCCTGCCCATGAACTGAAGACGCGACTTGTCATGACAGTCGTGGTTTATATATTTAAAGCGGCGGAAGGCCTCCGTCCCCACCCTCTCCTCTATCTCCTCGTCCGTCATGGGACGGTGGGTACCCAGGGCCATTAATAATTTTATCTTGTCGTCCGGTACGCCGGCGGCCTCGAGTTCCCGAATTACGCGGGGCATCATCCTCGCGACGGGGGTGGGACGGGTCCGGTCGTCGACCACGATCGCCGCCGAGGCCTTGCCCCTGGCGAACTCGGACAAGGGAGGAAGTCCGATGGGCTTGTCCATCGCCTCATCGACTTGGGACTCGACCGGCAAAGGGCTCTCAGGGACCCTCGGCTCCAGGACCTCACGCAGGTCCCAGCCCGAGGGAAGATCGAAATCGACCGACCCTTCCTTTCCCCATGGGATCGATACCCTGGTCATAACATCTCCTTGTTTATTACGGTTCTCTCCATGAAAGTCATTACCTTTTTACCATCGCCAAATGAAAGGCGCAATTATCCGCCCATGGCGGCCCTATATTAAATGAAAATAAAGTAATGGACGGGTCCTAGTCATTGGCTGGAGGGGGAGTTCCCCGGTCGATAATACCGCCGATCACCTCCAGGGCCTCGTCGGAAATATCGACAAACTCGATGCCTATGCCCTCGGGATGGCCGTCGATAAAACGGACGTGGCGGACGGCCCCGTTAATGAACACCGAGCGGGCCGGCGATAAAGGTATCTCGATGACCACCTTGTCGCCCTTCTTTCGAGTCCGGTCCACGCGGATGAACATGCCTCCCCTGCTCAAGTTGAGCACCGAGGCCTGAATCATCTTCTCGATATGCTCGACGCTCCGAAACTTGATCTGGAGCGCGACCTCAATGCGAAGGTGGCGGCGCGGGGGCCAGTATTTTCCGTTTTGACTCATGTTACTCAAAGGCGAAGTGACGACGATTATCCGCGTCCGAGAACGAGACAAGTCATATGACTATAACACGCCTCGGAGAAAGGAGTGAAGTTTTTTGTCACGCCAATAGTAAATCTTTGGACCCTCCTCCTAGCCAATATGCGGAGTCTTGGGATGGAAACGCCATAATGATATACTTTTTTGAACCTTATTGCGAGACAATCTCGTCTAACCGTAAGACAAACCCCAAGTCCAAGCGGCCGGCCTCGACGGATCGGCGGCGGAGAGGAAGATATTTAAACGCGGCCAGTTAAGCCGCTCAGCTTCAAAGCCTGAAACCATGAGCGCTATGATTTCATTTATTAATAAAGGCCTCCTTGCTCTCGCCTTACTGACTTTATTGACCATCTCCGCCTGCTTGGACAAGGAACCCGATCCCAAGAACATATTTGACGCCGTAATCGATCGGGACTACGAGTTGGCCGAGTCGATATTGGACTTGAACCCCGAGGCCGTGAACCAAGTGGTAACCAGTTCAGGGCATACTCCCATTTATTACGCGGCCGCAAACGCCGACCTCAAGATGATCGACCTGCTCCTCTCCAGGGGCGCCGAGCTAAAAGGAGACTTTCAAACTCCCGTTCACGGGGCGGCCTCGTCCGGCGACCTGGAGGTCATCCTGTACCTGCACGAAAAAGGAGCTGACCTGGAGGATGAGTATTGGAGCCCATATTTTACCTCGGTCGAGAAAAAAAATATCGATCTTTGCGAGCTTTGCATTGAACTCGGTCTTGATCCGGATAAAAAAGACAACCGGGGAAAAACCGCCTTGCACGAGGCGGCCTCGTTACGGAAAAATCAAGCCATGATTGATTGCCTTTTGCGAGGAGGGGCTGACCTGGAAGCAAGAGACAACGGTGGAAGCACTCCTCTTTTTTACGCGTGCGCGGTAAAGGATGCTTTTATCGCCCGGCGCCTGATACTGGCGGGGGCCAACGTAAACGTCGTCAACGACATGGGAGATACGCCTCTTCACGTCGCGGCCGGGTCTGGACAGCGAAATACTCTCATCTTTCTTCTGGTTTCCGGAGCCGATCCCAACGCGGTAAATAATCAAGGTTGCACGCCTCTTAACGAGGCCTTGATGAGAGGACGAAAACCAGAGATATCGGAATTACTTTTAAAACACGGCGCCAAACCAGACGCCTTCGCCCTGGTGATGCTTCAAAGAAAAGAAGAACTTAAAAGAATGCTTGATGACAACCCGGGGTTATCCAACGCGGAACTGAATGATAGGCCAATAATGTATTTCGCGATCGTCTCCAGAAACGAGGATATTATTAATCTACTTTTCGACCACGGCGCCGACCCGAACTATACTTTCAGTAAAAACGGGGAGGGCCTTGTCCATGTCTCGATGCGCCACTATAGCCCCAGACCCTTGATCGAGCGTGGAGCGCCGATCGATAAAAAAGACTATAAAGGCCGTACCCCGCTTCACTTTGCCGCTCGAAATGGTTATTTGTATGGGGTTAAAACCCTGCTCGAATGCGGAGCCGACGTCAACGCCAGAGATATTTACGGTAGAACTCCGCTTTACTACTCGATGGACAATAACACATCATGGGCTTCAAGCGGTGAGATCGCCGTACTTTTAAAAAAGCATGGCGGGACCGAATAATCCCATCGCGGTTTTTTAGCTTCCCGCGAAAAACGATCCGATCCCAGATCGGCGCTCTTTGGAGCTTTGAACGTCAATAACCCGTTAGCGCTCCCGAGAAAATTCGAAGCCGGGTGGCATAGTCTATAGAAATATGCTTTTTTATGAGTAATAGAACCTTGGCCTCGCGCCCTCGTTCAATTTATTGGGACGGTGAAATTGAGAAAACACGGACCAAACATCACGGCTATATACTTTGCTTTTTTTACGGCCCTCATGCTTTTGGCCGGCGGTTGCGGCCATGAGATTCATCACGAGGCCCGGTCCGGCAACCTGAAAAAGGTGAGGGCCCTGGTCGAGAAGGACCCGACCCTGGTCCACGCCCGGGACATGCTGGGGGCCACGCCCCTCCACAAGGCCGCGGCCAAGGGACACCTGGAGGTGGCCGAGTTCCTGGTGGAGAACGGGGCCGACGTCAACGCCAGGAACCTTAACTGGACCACCTCCCTGCACCGGGCCTCGGTCAAGGGGCGCGAAGAGGTCGTAAAATACCTGATCGAAAAAGGCGCCGACATTAACGCCAAGACCAGGCAGGGAAACGCTCCCCTGCACCTGGCGGCCCAGAAGGGGGAGGACGACGTCGCCGAACTATTGCTCGAGGCGGGGGCCGAGGTCGATATTGAAGACAACCTGGGCCGGACCCCGCTGTCGGAGGCCGCCGAGCGCGACCGCCGCAAGATCATGTCCATGCTGATCGAGAAGGGCGCCAAGGTGAACTCGAGCGACGACAAGGGCCTTACGCCCCTTCATCACGCGTCTCAAAACGGAAAATACAAGGCCGCCAGGCTGCTGATAGAAAAGGGAGCGGCGATCGACGCCGCCGACCAATGCTCGATGACTCCCCTCCGCCTGGCGGCCGTGAGCGGGGAGAAGAAAACCGCCGACCTCCTGCTCGATCACGGCGCCAGGCCCGACGCCTACGCCTTCGCGGCCCTGGGAGACGTCCGCGCCCTCGGGAAAGCGCTTGACGAGGACCCGGGTCTGGTGGGGAAAAAGCTCGATTGCCACGAAAACGAGCTTATCCATCTCGCGGCCATGAGGGGAAAAGTGAACGCCGCCGAGGAACTTCTTAAAAGAGGGGCCAACGTGAACGCGACCCGCGAGCGCGAGGAGACGCCCCTCCACCTCGCGGTCCAGTCGAACTCGATCGAGATGACCGGATTTCTGCTGGAAAAGGGCGCCGACGTGGAGGCTAAATCCAGCTACGGCTCCCCCCTTTGCATAGCCGCCGACCGAAACGATCCGGAGATAGCCGGGCTCCTTATTAAATCGGGGGCCGACGTTAACGCCGATTGCTCCGGTGGAAGAAGCCCTCTTCACCAGGCGGTAATCTCGGGGAGGACCCCGACGGTCCGGTTGCTCATCCAAAAGGGAGGCAAGGTGAACGCGATCGACGACGAGGGGTGGACCCCGCTGAAATGGGCTATATTCTATAATAACGACGAGAAGGCGCAAATACTGAGACAAAACGGGGCCGCCGAGCCTTCCGGCCCCATGGTAACGGCTCCTCTTGGCCAGGACACGGTGGAGGAGGAAGACGAGTGAGACGGTCCCCATTGTGGGTCGGTCTTGCAAGGAGAGGGTGATATGAAAACTTTAAAGACGATTATCGCGGTTTCTCTTATAACGGTCTTTGTCGCCTTTTCGGCCCAGGCCGGACAGATTCACTGGGCGGCCAAAGCGGGAAACCTGGACAAGATCGAGAAGATTCTCATAAAACATCCGGACGCCATCGACTCGAAAGGGTTCAAGGGGTTTACGCCACTCCACCTGGCCATTAAGTTCAACCACAAGGAGGTCGTTAAAGCCCTGCTGGAAAAAGGCGCCAACGTCAACGCCAAGGACGGCAGGTTCGGCAGCACGCCCCTGCACGTGGTGGCGGTGACGGGAAACGACGCCATCGCCAGGCTTCTGGTGGAAAAGGGAGCGGACTTGAACGTGGAGGCCGCTTATGGAATGACGCCCCTTTTCATGGCCGCCTTCGAGCAGAACACGACGGTGGCGAGGCTTTTCCTCAAGAACGGGGCCGAGGTCAACGCCAAGGACGCCCAGGGATGGACGGCCCTTCACGTGGCGGCCTTTTTCGGCAATGAAAACATGGCCAAGCTGCTTATCGATTATGGAGCGGACGTGAACGCCATGGACAAGGAAGGCACGACGCCCATGCAGTTGGCCAAGAAGAAGAAACACCTGGAAGTGATCGAGCTCCTGCGGAACAAGGGGGCCGGCGAAATCATTTAAAGGCCAACTCCGCGGTCTTCCAAGCCCGCTCTTTCTTAATCTGCTTACCATCGGGTCGCCAGGCGAAAAGAGGTCCGTACCCATGGGCCCATTCGTGTCTCTTTTCATTTGCCGCTGTCCATTTCGGATTATTTGGGTTATAACATAGGTATTGCCTCACGTACCCGTTGGAAAGGAGTAATCCGATGGCTCAAAAGGACGCTGAACTTGAAAGGGCGATAAGACGCGCCCTGGGCAAGCCCAGCGGAGATATCAGGAAGTCCGACTTGGCCGGTATGACCGAATTGGAGGCCAGCGGCCTCGGGATCAAATACCTTTTCGGTATCCAATTCTGCTCGTCGCTAAAAACCCTCGACCTTTCATACAACGCCGTCTCCGATCTGGCTCCCCTTAAAGAACTGCCCAGTCTGGAAACGCTGATCCTCGATGGAAACGAGATTTCCAATATTTCCGCCCTGTCGTCCCTGTCCAACTTGAAAAAACTCGACCTGACGGGAAACGCGGGGATCAGCGACCTCTCTTCCCTCGCGTCCCTCACCCGTCTCGAGGTCCTTTACCTGTCGCATAATTACGAAGTCCAGGACCTGGGCCCGCTCGCCGGCCTCGTGAACCTGACCGAGCTGTCCATAGCCGGAAACGACGAGGTTTCCGCCCTGGCCTCGATCGGGACCCTTACCAGCCGGGCCTGGATTAAGCTTCAACACTGCGAGATAAAAGACTTAAGCCCGCTGTCGAAAATGACCCGGATGAAAAAACTGGACCTCTCGGGAAACAAAATCGAGGATATCTCTCCCCTGGCCGGCATGATCGAGCTCGAGTCCCTCAAATCCTCGGGGAACAGGGCCGGCAACCTCGAGCCCCTCAGGCTCCTGACCAACCTCGAGTACATCAACCTCTCGGGCAACAAGGTCCACGACTTGAGTCCCATATCCGGCCTTATCAACCTGAAAACCTTGAGCCTCGCCGCCAACGGAGTCTCCGATATATCTCCGCTCGCCGGCCTGCGCAACCTGGAAAGACTGAACCTGGAGCACAACCTTATCAAGGACGTCACGGCTCTGGCCGGCCTTTCCTCGTTGCGCGAATTGTCGATATACAAGAACGAGATCGAGGACATAGGCCCCCTGGTGGAAAACTCCAGGTCCGGCGGACTTGGCCAGGGGGACAGGGTGCACATGGGGAAAAATCCTCTCTCCGATAAATCCTTGAACGAGCACGCCTCTTACTTGAAGGAACGAGGAGTAAAGGTCAGGTTGGAAAGGAAATCTTAGCCGGCCGCCGGCATGGTCGGCCCTCGAGCGATATATCGGTACGCGCCCGATTTAGTTGATATCGCCGGCCAAACATTATAATATGAACGCGTTAATCTTCAAGATCGCTTAGGATTTCAGTATAAAGGAGGCTTATGATGGCTAACGCCAAGGGTACGATGCATATCGAGGAGGCCAGGAAAAGACTTCGCGACGACATTCAGGTCCTTCTCAGCGTCACGAACGGGCCGGACTCCGGCAAGAAATTTGAAATCGAGTACCTGGAGATATCGCTGGGGAGGGGCGGAAGCGGCAACGATTACGACGTCGAGTTCACCGACAACTACATCAGCGGCTCGGCCGGCGCCCACGCCTTCATCAATTTCAGCGGGAAGAACATTTACATCCAGGACAACGAAAGCACCAACGGCACCTTCGTTGACGGAAAGCAGGCCCATCCCCGGGAGATCGAGGAAATCATTCCGGGCAAGACCGTGGTCCGGCTGGGCAAGAAGACCGAGTTTAAAATCGATATCAGGAAACGCCCCAAAGCGTAAAGGCCGTTTTCAGCGGGACTCTCCAATTCCACCCGCGAGTGGAAACAAAGGGGAAGCGGCGATCGACTCTCGCCCGCGCGGCCGCCGGGAGTAAGGCGGGGCGCGGGCTTCTTTTTGGACGTGGCCGGCCCGCGACGAAGTGGAGACCGCGTTGCAACGCGGCCCGGATTCTTGGAGGAAATGAATTGATTTGTCCAGTCTGTGAAAAGGAAATCGCCGACGGGTCCACCTTCTGCGACAAGTGCGGCGCCAGGTTTGCCCCTCCTAAACCCAAAGACGCGGCGCCTAAACAAGAAGCCGCCGCGCCCGGACAGAGTTACGAGAAAAGCCTGGAGATACTGGACAAAAGTTTCCTGCAAGGCAAGATCAGCTCGGAAGAGTACATGATGCTGAAGGAAGAGCTGAATGAGCGCTTTAAAAAGGCCGGGGCCTCTCCGGTCCAGGAAGTTGAGGAGGGGGCCGATTACGATGATTTTTCATGGGAAAGCTCCGACTCGGCCGAGGTGGACGAGACTTTAACGGACGGCGAGATGGTCGAGTGTCCCATTTGCGGAAAGACGATCGGCAAGGACAGCGGCTTCTGGTGCAAGAAATGCAATCGCGATTATATCTGCTTCGAGCACCGCCATCCTCGGACGGGCCACTGCTCGGAATGCATGGCCCCACCCAAGCCCAAGGAGGTCGTGCATGAGCCCCCCCCCGAGCCCGAGAAGCCGAAGGTTAACCCGGCCCTACTCAAGGAATTCAAGATCATGCGCGGGCACGTGGCCGGGATCAACTCCATGCACGTCTGCAAGGACGGCAAACAACTCGTGACCTCCAGCAACGACACGACCATGAAGATATGGAACATCAGGAGCGGAAAGGTCGCCCAGTCCCATCCTGGAATCGACGTGCCTTTCAACTCCGTCAAGTTCGCGCCGGACAAAAAGTTCGTGCTCGCCGGCGGCCGGGACTCGAAAGTCTACGTGTGGGAGCTGTTCACGGGAAAAATCTTCAAGATCGGGACCCACGACAACGAGGTCACGGCGGTGGCCATCTCTCCGGACGGCGCCTTTGCCTTCTCCTCCTCCGTGGACGGCAAGGTCTGCCAGTGGGAAATCACCCCCTACGAGAAGCCGCCTCACGTCTTTCAGGAGGGCAACGGGCCCGTCAACGACATGGCCCTGTCCCCTGACGGACAAAGGCTGATCGCCGGCGGCGACGATAATATCGTCAGGGTCTACTCCGTGGAAACGGGCAAATTGGAAGCCGAGCTCTCGGGACACGACAAGGAAATACTTTCCGTCGCCTTTTCCTCGGACGGCGAGAGCGCGGTCACGGGCGGCAAGGACAAGGCCCTTAAGCTGTGGGAGGTCTCGTCGGGCGAGTTGGCGGGCGGTTTCGAGACCGTGGGGTTCGTCACCGCGGCGGCCATCTCCCCGGACAAAAGGTACCTGCTTTCCGGGGAGGGGGCGGTTGGAGAAGAGACCGGCCGCTCCGGATCCGAGTTCGAGGTTACCCTCTGGGACCTCGAGACGGGAGAGGACGTGAGAAACTACGTGGGACACGAGGACTCGATAACTTCGGTCATGTTTCTGCCCTATTCCAAGTTCGTGGCTTCCGCCTCGGCCGACAACACCATCAGGACCTGGAGGGTCCCGGAATAATCCACCATGACCGCGCGGTTTCAGGCCACGGGAAACGGCCTTTCCCTATTTCATCGGCTTGGACCGCGTCCGGCCTTTCGCCCCGCTTGGAGGTAACCGCGATTGGGCAAGGACGTTAAGGGGGCTGGCGTAAAGGAACGCGGACTGCTTTTCGGCCTCCTGGCCGTGCAGCTCGGTTTCATTACTCCCGAGCAGCTTACCGCCGCGGCCGGAGAATGGGCCGTGGACCCCTCCGCCGACATCGGCGAGTCCATGGTGCGCTCGCGATACATCACCGAGATTCAGAAATCTTCCATTGACGCCCTCCTCCTTACCAAGGTCAGTTCCCACGGCGGCGACATGAAAAGCACCCTGGCCTCGGTGGACGAGGACGTTAAAGGGTCCATGATTCCAGGAAGCGAGGACTTGACGGCCGACTTCGAGAGGGCGGCCCGCCGGAGCGGACACGCCCGGGGCGGCGTGGTCGTAAAGGGCCCCGACGCGGGGCGCAAAAAAGAGCCTCCCCCCATGGGCAGGGTCGATATTTCCTTCGGGGAGCCGGAGAAGAAAGAAGAAGAAGACGAGGAGGATTCCGTCGATTACGACTTCCGGGACGCGCCGACCGTGACTAAAATGCCCAGCGCGGCCGATCTCATCCGCCTCAAGGACGAGGAAAGAAAAAAGGACGCCGCCGGGACCCTGATCGACGAGGAGGAAGAGGAAGAGGACGACGACCAAACCAAGACCATCTCTCGCGGCGTCGGCACGCTGGTGGACGAACCCGTCCCCGAGTCGGCGGCAAAGCCGGAGACGGCCGGCGGCACGATGGTCGATTCCCCCGCCAGGGGACCTGAAAAGACCAAAGCGTCGTCCGGCCCCGCGGGGACCCTTGACGCCCGGGAGGAGGAAGAGGATGAACCCCCGTCCTCCGCTCGGACCGAGATCGACGGCCTCGAGATAGACGGATGGGCCGCCGACGATGACGAGGAAGATGACGACGACGTAATCTGGTCCGACGGCGCCGAACTGGACGACCGGGCCGAGGACTCGACCATCGACAGCCAGTTCGCCAGCCTGGTGGACACGGAAAGCCTGACCACCGAGCACAAGGGAAGATACATTATCAGGTCCGAGCAGGGAAGAGGGGCCATCGGCCGGGTGCTGGTGGTCTTCGACCAGCACATAGGACGCGAGGTCGCCCTCAAGGAACTTCTCGTCACCTCGAGGCGAGCGAAAAGAAAGGGCAAACAAGCCGGCGAAGTGGACGAGGCCACGGCCCGTTTCCTGGGCGAGGCTCGCGTCACGGGCATCCTCGAGCACCCCGGCATCGTGCCCGTTTACGAGATAGCCAGAAGGCAGGACGGCTCGATCTACTACACCATGAAGCTGGTCCGGGGGGAGACCCTCGAGGAGAAGATCGAGGCGTGCAGGACCATGCGCGACCGCTACGCCCTGCTCAACAGTTTTCTCGATCTCTGCCAGGCCCTGGCTTACGCCCACTCGATGGGAGTCATTCACCGGGACATCAAGCCCGCCAACGTCATGATCGGGGAATTCGGCGAGACGGTCGTGCTCGACTGGGGCATAGCCAAGATCAAGGGCGTGCAGGAAACGGCCAAGGCCTTCACGGCCGACGATATAAACATCATGATGTTCGGGAGCGGGGGCCACACCGTGGCGGGCAAGCCGATCGGCACGCCCTGCTACATGAGTCCCGAGCAGGCCGAGGGCGCCCTCGACGTGATCGACGAGAAGAGCGACGTGTGGAGCCTGGGAGCCGTCCTTTTCGAGCTCCTGTCCGGCCAGCCCCCCTACACGGGCGAGTCGGCCTGGGACGTGGTGGGCAAGGTCCTCAAGGACCCGGCCCCATCGGTCAGGGAGGCCGCGCCTCAGGCGGCCCCCGAGCTTTGCGCCATCTGCGACAAGTGCCTTACCAAGGACAGGGACAAAAGATACAAGAACGCCAGCCGGCTGGCGGCGGACATAAAGAATTTCCTCGACGGATCGAGGGTCTCGGCCTACGACTACTTCTCCACCTCCGTGGACATGAGGGTCATCGGCCGCTACCTCATGCAGAGATGGCCGGTGGTCGCGACCATCGGCGTGGCCCTTTTCATTCTCGGCATCTTCGGGGGCTGGTCCTTCCAGAGGATCGGCCACGAGAGAGACATCGCCATCCAAACCGGCGAGGACCTGAAAACGACCCTGACCGACGGCTACATATCCAAGCGAAAGCAGGCGGTGGCCGAAAAGGCATGGGGAAGCGCCGAGGTTTACGCCTCCATGATCCTGACCCTGCGGGACACCATGAAGGACCGCTACGGGGTCAGCTATTACCGAACCATGCGTCCCCTCAAGCTTAAGTCCATCCTGAGCGGGCACAAGGACAAGGTCATGAAGGTCCTTTTCAGCCCGGACGGAAAAACCCTGGCCTCCCAAAGCGTGGACGGGACCGCCAAGCTGTGGGAGGTCTCCACCGGGAAACTTCTTCATTCCTTCGAGGGACACAAGGCCTGGGTGTCGTCCATGGCCTTCAGCCCGGGGGGAAGGACCCTGGCCACGGGCGGAAGAGACAACGCGCTTTACGTCTGGGACACTTACTCGGGCCGGACCCTTCAGGCCAAGGAGGAAGCCCACCTGGGCTGGATCACCAACGTGGCCTTCAGCCCCGACGGCAGGACCATAGCAACGGCCAGCAGGGACAGGACCATAAAAATCTGGGACGCCTTCTCCGGACAGCTTCTGAACCTTTTGTTCGGACACGCGGGGGACGTGAACTGCATCGCCTTCAGCCCCGACGGACGCTTCCTGGCCTCGGGCAGCAAGGACAAGACGGTCAAGGTCTGGGACATGGAGACGGCGAAGCTGAAGTACGATATGAAGGGCCACGAGGGCCTTAATGAGGACGTCTTTAACGTGGCCTACAGCCCCGACGGCCAGTATATTGCCTCGGGCGCCTTTAACGGCGTGATCATATTGTGGAGCGCCACCACTGGCGAGATGGTCGCGAAGATGAAAGAGCACACCATGATGGTTAACGACCTGACCTTCAACGAGAGGGGCGACAAACTGGCCTCCGCTGGTTGGGACGGGTCGGTCAAGATATGGGACGTTCCCGCCGGCGTCATGGCCCATTCCCTGGAGGGGCACGGCCAAAGGGTCGTGTCGGTTGACTTCAGCTCGGACGGCAAATACCTGGCCTCCGCCGGGCTCGACGGGTCGGCCCGGCTGTGGAACCCTACTTCCGGCCAACTCCTGTTCACCCTGCAGGGACATCCGGGCTCCGTGTACGACGCGCTTTTCAGTCCCGACTCGAAATACCTGGCCACCTGCGGCCTTGACGCCAACGTGAAGCTCTGGCAGGTTTCCTCCTCGAAGATCGACCTGGAGGAGGATGACAACAAGGTAACCAAGATAGCCTTCAGCCCCGACGGAAGCTGCCTGGCCTCGGTGAGCGAGGACAACAGGATCAAGATATGGAGCCCGCAAAAGGGAAAACTCCAGACCCTGGCCATGCACACGGACTCCATCAGGGCCATCTCCTTCAGCCCCGACGGAAGGATACTGGCCTCGGCCGGAGACGACTTTACCGTGAAGCTGTGGAACGTCAGGTCGGGCAAGCTTCTACGGTCATTTGACAACCACGTGGACACCGTCACCTCGGTCGCCTTCAACAAGGAGGGAAGCTACCTGATCTCCGGGAGCGAGGACAAGACCATCAAGGTCTGGGACACCTACCTGGGGGAAATGGTGGTGAACTTCAACGCTCACGAGGGGGCCGTAACGTCGATAAAAGTCAGTCCACACGAGGGCAACGTCTTCGCCTCGGCGGGCAAGGACGGAGTGGTCAAGCTGTGGGACCTGGACAAAATCTTACAGAAGAAAGAGGGGATATTCATTCACGAGCTGAAAGGCCACAAGGGATCGGTCCTGGAATTGGCCTTCTCCCCGGATGGAATCACGCTGGCATCCGCGGGCAAGGACGGGACGGCGAAAATATGGAACGCGGCGGCGGGAAAAATCGAGCACGACCTGAAGGGGCACAGGGGAGCGGTCAGGGTCATCGCCTTCAGCCCCGACGGAAAAATCCTCGCCACCGGAAGCTCGGACGAGACGGTCAAACTCTGGATGACCGACACGGGCAGACCCATCAACGAAGATGAAAACCAGATAAGACATAAAAGCTGGATAAGCTGCCTCGCCTTCAGCCCCGACGGAAAAATCCTCGCCACCGGGAGCTGGGACAACACGGTCAAGCTATGGATAGCCCAGACCGGAGAACTCATCTCCTCACTCGACGAGCACTCCGACGTGGTCAACGACCTCGCCTTCAGTCCCGACGGGTCCTACCTGGCCACCGCCAGCTACGATAATTCCATCATGCTCTGGCCCTTCGATAAAAACGTCTTGAGCGGAGACCCCAAGGAACTGCTCGAGACCTCTCAATTGGAAAACGGACTCGTCATCGAGGGACTGGACCTCGTGCCTTGGACGCCGGAAAAACCGGGCGAGAGCGACGGCTCCTCCGTCGAGTGACCCGCCCGCCCATACGGTCTCTCGTCGTAGTAGCGCGGCGAGCCTGGAGGAGATATTTCATGAATACCCATAAGAGGATTATTCTGGCCCTCGCTCTTGCCATGGCGACGCCGCTAATCCTGGCCTCCGCCGGGCCGGCCGGCGCTGCCTCCAAACACATGAAGGAAGACCTCGCCGAGGGATGGAGCATAATCAACGCCCGTGAAGTCGCCCAAGGCGGAGAGGAAATCTCGACGCCGGGGTTCGACCGCTCCGGCTGGATTCCCGCTCGGGTCCCCGCGACCGTGATGGCCGCCCTCGTCGAGGCGGGCGAGATCGAGGACCCCTATTTCGGCGTGAACCTCAAGTCCGTTCCCGGCGCCCTGCCCCCGCCCCTGGACATATCCGCCTCGCGCATGCCTCCCTTCAGCCCCTTCAGGGACCCATGGTGGTACGCGATCGAGTTCGATATTCCACCGGGCTTCTCCGGCCAAAGGATATGGCTCGAGCTTAAAGGCGTTAACTACCGGGCCAACGTCTGGATGAACGGGCGGAAAATAGCGGGTTCGGACCGGATCGTGGGCGCCTACCGATACTTCGAGCTCGACGTCACCGAGGCGGTGAGGGCGGGCCGAACCAACGCCCTGGCCCTCGAGGTTTTCGCGCCGGAGCGAAGGGAGTTGGCATTTAGCTGGGTGGACTGGAACCCGGCGCCTCCCGACCGGGACATGGGCATATGGCGAGAGGCGTCACTCATCGCCGCGGGGCCCGTCAGAATCCGGCGCCCTCGCGTCCGGTCCGAGATCGACCTTGCCACTCTGGGCGAGGCCCGCCTTACCGTGGCCGTGGAGGTCGAAAACGGCTCGGAGAGCGAGCGAAAAGCCACCGTCAGGGGAAGGACGGACTCGATATCCTTCGCCAAGGAGGTAACCCTGGGGCCGGGCGAAAAAAGAGAGGTCCTATTCAGTCCCGAGGAGTTCCCCGTCCTGGTCATTCGAGAACCCCGGCTCTGGTGGCCCTACCAGATGGGCGAGCCCAACCTTTACGACCTGGAGATATCAGCCGAGGTTGGCGGCGAGATTTCCGACTCGGCGCTCTCGAGGTTCGGCGTCAGAGACGTCAAGTCCGAGTTCACCGAGGAGGGCAACCTGGTTTTCAAGGTCAACGGAAAAAGGGTACTCATCCGAGGAGCCGGGTGGGCCCCCGACATGATGCTCCGCCCCAATCCCGAGCGCCTGGCCTGGGAGATAAGGTACGTCAAGGAGATGAATCTTAACGCCATCCGGCTGGAGGGTAAGCTCGAGACCGACGAGTTCTACGACCTTTGCGACCAGGAGGGGATCATGGTCATCGCCGGCTGGTGCTGCTGCCACCATTGGGAGAGATGGCACGCCTGGGACAAGGAGGACCACGTGGTCGCCGAGCGCAGCCAGCGCGACCAGATAAGGCGCCTTGGTTCCCATCCCTGCATGATCGCCTGGATGAACGCAAGCGACATGCCTCCTCCCCCCGCGGTGGAGAAGGTTTACCTCGAGACGCTTGAGGAGGCCGGCTGGCCCAACCCCTCCATATCCTCGGCCTCCGAGAAGCCGGCCAAGTTCAGTGGGCCCTCGGGCGTGAAGATGACCGGGCCCTACGATTACGTTCCTCCCCTTTACTGGTATGAGGACGATAAAAGGGGAGGGGCCTGGGGATTCAACACCGAAACCTCGCCCGGACCGGCCGTTCCCCCTATCGAGTCGCTCGAGGCCATGCTTCCGGCGGACGAGCTCTGGCCCGTCAACGACTACTGGAACTATCACGCGGGAAGAAACCTCTTCGGAAACATCTCCATTTTCAAAAAAGCCCAGGATTCCCGGTACGGACCCTCGAGCGGCGCGGAGGAATTCTCCGTCAAGTCCCAGGCCATGTGCTACGAGGGAGAGCGGGCCATGTTCGAGGCCTACGGCCGCGAGAAGTACACGGCCACCGGCGTTATCCAGTGGATGCTCAACGACGCCTGGCCCTCCATCATCTGGCACCTCTACGATTACTACCTGAGGCCGGGGGGAGGATACTTCGGGACTAAAAAGGCCCTCGAGCCACTCCACGTCCAGTACTCCTACGACGACCGCTCGATAGTGGTGGTCAACGGCCGCGTCCGACCGGCGGAAGGCCTCACCCTGAAGGCGCGCCTTTTCAACCTCGACATGGAGGAAAAGTGGTGCGAGGAGTTCGCCGTGAGCGTGGATGAGGACGCGGTGAAACTCGTCGGGTTCGCGCCGGAGCCGGAAGGCTTGACCTCGACCTATTTCCTCAAGCTCGAGCTTCGCGGCGAGGGCGGAGAATCGATAAGCGACAATTTTTACTGGCTGTCCACCAAGCCCGACGTTCTAAGCTGGATGGGCTCGACCTGGTATTACACGCCGGCCAAGTCCCACGCCGACTTCAAGGCGTTAAACGATCTCGAGACGATCGGGATCGAGGCCAGGGCGGATTTCAAAAATACGGAGAGTTGGGGCTCGGCTGAAGTAGCCGTGAGAAACCCCTCGGGTTCCCTGGCCTTCATGGTAAGGCTGAAGATGGTCGCCGGCGGCGAGGAAATCCTTCCCGTCTTCTGGGAGGACAATTACTTCTCCCTTCTCCCCGGCGAGGAAAGAACGATCAAGGTCGAGTTCCCTTTGCCCGCGGCCAAAGATAATGATCCAATCCTGGAAGTGGGCGGCTGGAACGTATCGGGATACGAACCCTTAAAATAGGAGCGGCCGGGCAATTGTCGAGTTATGATGTAACTTTTGCGGGCGGCCGTCCAATTGGAGGGCGTATGCCCAAATTGCCGATCCGCGCCTAATTGTGCTACCTTCAAGTAGAAGCTTGGACGTATTATCCGGCTTTGCATGGGGACCCTCGCGGCTGGTCCGCGAGGATGGTACATTATCCCGCCCCGAGCGCGATCACCTGGCGCGGTCTTTGCTGGGGCATTGAAGCATAAAACGATAATAAGGAGATCAGGCAGATGAGAGCCAAATTTTTCCTTCGCGCGTGGGCGGCGCTTATGGCGCCGCTGGTTCTGGTAATTTTTTCCCTCGGCGGGACAAGCGAGGCGGCCGATTCCTCCGGTCCAAGGCCGACCGTGGTCCGCTCATCCAAGGTGGGCGTTTCCCGGCCCTTGAGCGAGATGAAGGTCGCGCGGCCCTCGGGGCGGGCCGTCTCGGGACCGGCCATCGAGGTCCCTCTTGGCCGTCCTTCCCCCCGGCGTCCGGTATCGGTTCACGAGTCGGACGGGGCGCTTCAGGACTGGCAAGGCACGGCGCGGATGCCGTCCATTGACGTTAACTTCGAGGGCCTGGGCAACGTTAACGGAGTTTTGCCCCCCGACACCAACGGGGACGTGGGACCGGACCACTACGTCGAGTGGGTCAATCTCTCCATTGCCGTCTACGATAAGAGCGGGGACCTGCTGCTCGGACCGATCCCCGGCAACCAGATTTGGGACGGCTTCGGCGGGGCCTGCGAGGAATTTAACGACGGCGACCCCATCGTCATGTACGACCAGTTGGCCAACCGCTGGATGATAAGCCAGTTCGCCCTCGAATGGGGCGTGGGCTTCCACCAGTGCATCGCCGTCTCGCAAAAGCCCGACCCCACGGGCTCGTGGTACCTTTACGACTTCGAGATCAGCTCGGAAAAAATGAACGACTATCCCAAGTTCGGGGTATGGCCCGACGGCTATTACGTCTCGTTCAACCAGTTTAACGACGACGCGACCAACTCCTGGGCCGGAGCGGGAGTGGCGGTTTTCGAGCGCTCCGAAATGCTGCAGGGCCGCTCCGCCCGCATGGTCTACTTCGACCTTTACGACGTGGACTCGGACTACTGGGGACTTCTTCCCTCCGACTTCGACGGGCAGCCCCCCCCAGCCGGGTCGCCCAATTATTACGTGTCCGTCGAGTTCACCGAATGGGGCTCGCCCCAGGACAGGCTGCGCATATGGGAGTTCAAAACCGACTGGACTAAACCCACGGACTCGACCTTCGGGGTCGGCGGCGTGGCCAATGAGACCCTGGTCACCTCCTCTTTTGACGCCGACATGTGCGGCTTCAGCAGGAACTGTATCTCCCAGCCGGGAGGGGCCAAGTTGGACGCCATATCGGACCGTCTCATGTTCCGCAACCAGTACAGAAATTTCGACGACCATGAGACCCTGGTCCTGAACCACACGGTGGACGCCAATGGTTCCGACCTGGCGGGGATCAGGTGGTACGAGCTTCGCAATAAGGGTACCTGGTCGATCTTCCAGCAGGGCACCTATTCTCCCGACTCGACCAACCGGTGGATGGGCAGCATCGCCATGGACGCGGTCGGAAACATCGCGCTGGGCTATAGTAAAAGCAGTTCTTCCCTGTCTCCTTCCATCGCCGTGGCCGGACGCCTGGCGGGCGATCCCGCGGGAACGCTTCCCCAGGCCGAGCGGACCATCATAACCGGAAGCGGCTACCAGACCCATTCCAGCGGCAGGTGGGGAGACTACTCGTCCATGTCCGTGGACCCCACCGACGACTGCACCTTCTGGTACGCGCAGGAATATTACGACTCGGCCTCGAGCGCGGACTGGAAGACGAGAATAGCGTCCTTCCGTTTTCCCACCTGCAGTTCCTCCGGCCTGGGAGAACTGAAGGGAAAGGTCACGGACGACTCGACCGGCGACCCCGTAAGCGGGGCCCTGATCTCGGCGGGCATATTCAGCACCATCACCGACGACAACGGCGAATACGACATTATCAACCTTCCCGGGGGCACTTACGACGTCACGGCCTCGAGCTTTCTTTACAACGAGGAAACCGTAACCGACGTGGTGATCACGGACGGCGTCACCACTACTCTCGACTTCACGCTGACGGCCAAAGACCCGGCCCTGGTGCAGGGCACGGTCAGGGAGGACTCCTCGAACGACTGGCCCCTTTACGCCAAGGTCCACGCCAAGCACTCCTCCGGTTTTGAAGCCTCGGTTTATACCGATCCCGTCACCGGCCAGTACAGCCTTAACCTGCTCCGCGACGACCCCTTCACCTTTACCGTGACGGCCCAATACCCGGGCTATGAGGAACTGGTAACGACGGTAACTCCCACCTCGAACCCCTATACGGCCGACTTCGACCTGGCGGTGATCGAGGCCGAGTGCACGGCGCCGGGAAGGTATATCGATTACAAGTACTATAACGACTTCGAGTCCGACAACGGCGGCTTCACCGCCCAGGCCCTCACTGGCTCGACCGACTCCTGGGCCTGGGGCGAGCCGACCAGCGGCCCCGGCGGGGCCTACTCGGGATCGAAAGCCTGGGCCACCAACCCGGCGGGCGACTACCAGGTCAACGAGAACTCCTGCATGGTCTCTCCCGCCATCGACCTGACCAGCGTGCCCGCGGGCGAGAGCATCACCCTCGAGTGGAGACAATACGCGGTCATGGAGCAGGGCTACGACTTCTACAGCGTCGAGGCGTCCAAAAACGGCGGCGGGACCTGGGCCGTAATTTACGGCCCTCGCACGGGACAGGTCGACAACTCCTGGACGCGGACCTCCGTGGAACTCGACTCGACTTACCGGGTATCGAATTTCAGGGTGAGGTTTTGCCTTGACAGCGACTATTCCGTCACTTACGACGGCGTATACATAGACGACGTCGGCCTGTACCCGGAGAGCGCGTGTCAGATCGAGGCCGGCGGACTGGTGATCGGCAACGTGTACGACGGGAACAACGGCGAGCCGGTCGACGGGATTTCCGTCAAGGACGGCCTGGGCCACCTGGATTATACCGAGTCCACCTATGGCGACGGCTCGATCGACGACGGCTTCTACGCCCTTTTCTCCCAGGCGGGGTCCCGTACGGTGACCGCCGACGGCGGCGAGAACTACGGCGACGACTCGGCCTCGGTAACGTTCGCGACCAACGCCGTCGCGACCCAGGACTTCGTGCTTCCCGCCGGGATACTCGAGGCCGACACCACCTCGATGACCTTCACGGTCAACAAGGACGCGAAGACCTCGAGCGTCTCCTTTAACCTCAGCAACCTGGGCGGAACGACCTTGACATACTCGATCGCCGAGGTGAGCGGACAGCTCGACTTGCCCGAGCCCACCGGCGTCATCGCCTCCGTCACCCGACACCTGGGACCCAAGAACTTGAACCTGCCCAGCCTGGACGGCGTGGCCTATTACGTCGAGCCCCCCGAGACCGGCGCCCTTTCAGGCGGAGAGGCGCTAGGCTCCTTCCCCTCCTCCTCGAGCGGGACCTGGGGACTGGCGCTCGACCTCGAGCGCGACTCGCTCTGGGTTTCCACCGCCAAGATACTGGGAGGCGAAAACCAGGCCAGGGAGTACGACAGGGCGGGGGCGGCCGCGGGCGGCTCGATAAGCGGCGCCTACTGGACCGATCGGTTCGGCGCGGACATGGCCTACAACCCCTTCACGGACAAGCTCTGGCAGGTCAACGTCGGGGGGGACAACTGCATTTACGAGATGGACCCGGACACGGGCGGGAGCACGGGCAAGACGGTCTGTCCCTCCCTGGGCAGGTCCATGCGGGGCCTGGCCTACGACCCGGTAACCGACACCTTCTTCGCCGGCTCCTGGAACGACGCCAATATCCACCGCTTCACCTCGGAGGGCGTGGTGATCGGCTCGAAGTTCGTGGGCCTGGCCATATCCGGCCTCGCCTACAACCCCTCGACCGGACACCTTTTCGCCGCGGTCAACGACGACTCTCCCTTCGACGTTTACGTGCTCGACGCCAACGACGGCTATCGCGTGGTTGGGGGCATGAACGTCGAGGGTCTGGACGACTTCGAGCAGGCCGGCCTCGAGATCGACTGCAACGGGGACCTGTGGGCCGCGGACCAGGTGGACGGGGTGGTTATCAACGCCTCGGGATGCGAGAAGGACGCCTGCGGCTACAGGAGCGTGTCCTGGCTAAGTGCCGCGCCGTTATCCGGAAGCCTGGCCTCCGGCTCCACGGCGACGGTCACCGTTACCGTGGATGGAACGGGCAATAACGTCGGTACCTATTACTCGTATCTGAGGATCGACTCGACAACTCCCTACGGCCCGCTTTACGTTTCGGTCAAGATGATCGTGGAGGACGACCTGAGGGAAAGCGGAGATGGAGGAGGTGACGATGGAGGCGGCGACGACGGATGCGGCTGCGTCATGCGTCCCGGGGCCCCCTCGGGCGGGATCGTCGCGGCCGCCCTTGTCCTCGCCGCTCCCCTCATGATAGCCCTGGCCCTGGGAGGACTGTCCAGACGGAGAAGGGCCGCGGCCGAAAAAAGATATCCGGGCTGATGAGCCCGGATATATAAGCGTGGCGCAAAAGGCCAAAGGGGACGGTTTTTTCCGTCCCCTTTTTTATTCGAGCCGGAATTTACCCGCCTCCCGCAGGCAGGGTGATGGGCATGCCCATGATGGGCCAGACTACCAGAATGAATATGCCCAGGACCACCATAAGTATTATGCTCGCCGGGATTCCCACCACGAAATACTCTCCGGGCGAGAACTGCTTGCTCTCGTAGGCGATGGCGTTGGGCGCGGCGCCGACCAGGGTCAGGAAGGGCATGCCCGCGGTAACGAGGGACGAGAACAGAATGACCTCGGGGGCCACGTTCAAATAAGGAGCGATCACCAGGGCCACGGGAAGAGATATGGCGATGGCCGCGACGTTCATGATGAAGTTGGTCATGATGAGCACGAAGAAGGCGATGCTCATTATAAAGACGAACCAGTGGGCGTTCTGGAACATGAGGAGCCACTTGATGGCCAGCCACTGGGCGGCGCCGGTTTCCCACAGGCAAAAGCCTATGCTCATGGCCCCGCCGAAAAGGAGGATGATGTTCCAGGGAATTTTCTCGAGGTCGTCGAGGGTGAGAATCCTGAAGGTGAAGAAGGCCGCCGTGGTGAGCAGGATGATCGAGCTTTTATCTATGGAGAGGAGCTTGAACAGGGCGGAGTCCTCGTCGGGCGTGGGGCCGAGAATCTGGGACTTGACGGACTTGATCCCGAGGAAGACGATCACCGATAACACCATGACCAGGGTGAAGATTTCCGCGCCCGTCATGGGACCCAGCTTGGCGTAGAGTTCCTTGGATTTTTCCTTCAGCCCGGGGATGGTTTTTTTCTCGGGCTTGTAATAAATAAGGAGGAATAGCCAGAGCACCGCGGTCATGGCGATCCCCACGGGCGCCATGTAATAGGAAAGACCGAAGAAGGTGATCTCCTTTCCCACTATTTCCTTGAAGAACCCGACGGCCACGGCGCCCCGGGCGGCCCCCAACAGGGTGATGATGGAGCCGGCGCCGGCCACGAAGGACATGCCGATAAAAAGCCCCTTTCCGAACTTGGTGGGGGCTTCCTCGTCGGTGTAGAGGGCGTAGATGGCCGTAAGCAACGGGAAGATGGTGGCGGCCACGGCCGTGTGGGCCATAACCAGGGTCAGGCCGGCGGTCATGGCGAAGCACCCGAGGTATATCATCGAGGTTTTCTCGCCGACCAGGCCGATCATTTTATAGGCCAGTCTCCTGGTAAGTCCCGTTTTGGTGAAGACCATGCCGATGACCAGGGAGGCCAGGATGAACCAGACCGAGGGGTCGAAGAAGTCCTTGTAGCCGACCTTGCTTTCCCTGATAAAGAAAAGGCCCTGGATGGCCCCGATCAAGATGCTGGTCACGCCGATGGGCACGACCTCGAAGACCCACCAGGTGGCGGCGAACAGGAACAGGGCGATGGCGGCCTTGGCCTGGGGGGAGAGGGCGAAATGGACGCCCTTTGGATCGACGGCGTCCGAGAAAGGTGGGGCCAGATATATGATTAAGAAAAGCAGGACTCCGGCCACCCCGGCGCCGAACTTGGTCCAGTTGATTTGCTTCATCACGGCGCCGAAGAACCCGCCCGATTTTTTGGACTCTCTTTTTACTTCAGGATTCGACGTCATTTTACTTCCCTTTCACTGCTTGTGGCGCCTTTACTCGGCGCACTTTGGATACTCGTCGCCCAGAATAATCTCCGCTATGTCCTGGAAGACGTCCACCGACCTGGCCACTCCGATAACGGAGCCGTCCTTGACCACGGGAAGGAGGCTGGTGTTGCTCTCAACCATTTCGTAAATGGCCTTCATAAGGTGATCGTCCGCCGAGATCACCGCCTCGACGGGCCGCATGATCTTTCCGACCGTGACCTGCCTGGACCTCTCGATTATTCCCTTTATCAGGCGGTCCGAGAGCATCTCGAGAAGGTTGGGATCGAGCTCGACGTTAAAGTAATTTCGCCGCTGCGAAAGCGGCTCGTTGGACAGGAATTTCGGCTCGATCCCCCTGAAGATGTCGCGCCTCCTGACCAGGCCGACCAGTTCCTTGTCCCGGTTGAAGACCAGTATTACCCGGGGAAGCGACACGCGTCCGTCCACGTCTATCTTGCATTTCTCGATGACGACGATCGCGTCCTTTAAATTCTGGTCCTCATACACCCAGGGATAATGGTCCAGCGAAATCATTATCTCGCCCACGGTCTTGATTGTCTCCATTTCAACCTCCCTTCTCCGATCGATCACTTTCGAATGATCGAAAGTTCCAGCCCCTTTTTCAGGCGCGCCTCTCCCCTTGAGCCTAATTTCCGAATCAGGGGAAGAAATTGACGGGACGACACGATGAATTCCAAACCTCTCGATTCACCGCTACAACTCCTCTCGAATACTCGAGTTAGGGAAAGCCGCCTAAAAACGCGCCCTTTTCCGGGCGCGAAAAATTCCGGGCGCTACCAGCCCTTGTTCTTCAAGATATCGTTCATCTTGGCCTGCATCTTCTTCTCGACCAGGACCGCCTTTTCCACCTTGGCCTTTTTGATTTTTTCCATCAGGTCTTCTATCTTGGCCGGCTTCTCGAGAAAGTCCACCGCCCCCAGCTTGACGGCCTGGACGCCCTTCTCGACCGTGGCGTGTCCCGTGAGCAGGATCACCTGGAGTTCGGGGTTTTTCTCGAGCATCTTCTTCAGGGTTTCCATGCCGTCCATGCCCGGCATGACCATGTCCAGGATTACCGCGTCAAACCTTTTTTGCGCGATCTTCTCGAGCGCCTCCGGCCCGCTGCCCGCGGACTCGACGCTCAGCCCCCGCGACTCCATCCTCGTGGACAAGGCATCGACGAAATCCTGCTCATCGTCGACCAGGAGCACCTTTTCATCAGACATGTTACATCCCCCTTCCAAGCCGGCTAAAAAGAGCCGCTTTCACTTCGATAAAACCGACCCTATCGCCAATAGGCGATAAAACTACATTGCCGAGAAAGGCTTCAATGGCCGGGCGATCTCGCTGGAAAGGCCAATACAATGGGGCCTTGCGCGTTTTCCACCGACGCCCGTCCTCCCATTTCCTCCATTATAAAACAAAGCGCGTGAAATTGCTCGCCGCCACTATCGGTTTCCCCGGCCGCCGTGGAGGATACCCTTGCCTCCACGCCGCCGTCCGCGGCTTGTATGGCCACGCAAAGCCCGTCACCGGAGCCGGACTTCTCGAGCATGAGCATGACGGCCAGGAAAATGGCGTGGCGGAAGGCGAAGGGGTCGGTCTCGATCATGACCTCATCCGGCGGAAGCTGGGCCAAAAGCTCGGCCTTCTTCTGATAGGCGAGCCGTCCCGCCAGGTTGACGATGTTTTCAGCGGCCTCGCCGGCGTTAAAGGACGCGACGGGCTGGTCCACGCTGTGAGAGAAGTTGTTGAGCCGCTTGACGATGGTCTTGCCGCGGTCGAGATGCTTTTTAATGGTCCGGACCACGTTTCCGATCTTCTCGGGGCTGAGGGGTCGTTCCTCGGACACGGTAAGGAGAAGGTCCTCGGCCAGTCCCGCGTGCTCCCCGATAATGGCGAAAACGTTGTTGATCTCGTGGGACACGCTCGCCGTCACCTTGCCGAAGAAGCGAAGCTTCTCCCCCGTCTTGGACCGGCCGTTATCAGCGTCCGTCATGGCCTTGCCCGTCAAGCCTTCACGGCTTCCTTCATTTTCTCGATCAGCGCGTCAATGGCCACGGGCTTGATGAGGTAATCGAAGGCCCCCATGCTCTTGACCTCGCGGAAGTCCTCGTCCGATCCCCTTCCCGACACCAGAATAACGGGCAGCTCGGGCCGCACCTTTTTAATGTCTTTGAGGACCTCCGTGCCTTTGACCCTTTGCAGCACCATGTCAAGGATGACGACGTTGAACTCTTTGGCCTCGACCAGCTCGAGGGCTCCTTTCCTGTCCGTCGCCACCTCGGCCTCGATGTCCCGCAGGGCAAGGCGCTCGGCCAGGGTTTGTATGAGTTCCATCTCGTCGTCCACCAACAGAACCTTCATGGACGTCATTTAATATCCCCCCCAATCATATTACCCGAGGGCAGGAAAATGGTAAAGCTCGTTCCGACCCCGAGCTCGCTTTGGACCTCGATCCGCCCGCCCAGTTTTTGCACGATACCGTAGGTAATGGAAAGTCCGAGTCCGGTCCCCTCGCTTCTGGTGGTAAAGAAGGGATCGAAAATCTGCTTCATATGCTCATCTGGAATGCCGGGGCCATTATCCATGAATTTGATGGACACGAACCCCATGTCCTCAGGATATATGGACACCTTGATTTTCCCCTCCCGGTTCGACTCGGACAGGGCGTTTAAGGAGTTGTTCAAGATATTCAGAAAGACCTGCTGCAACTGTCCCCTGTCGCTCTCGATGGGCTTAATTTCCCCCTTGGCGATCACCTCGATGGCGATTTTCCTGAACTTGGCCTCATGCTCGAGGAAACTTATCACCTCACGGGCCAGCTGTTCCAGGTCGATGCTCTCGATCTGCAAGTCGATATGCTTGGCGAAGCGGAGCAGACGGCGGGTTATGCGGCTGCATCGGCCGACCGAGTTCTGGATGGCCTCCATGAGCTTGGAGACCTTTTCCTTTTCGGGAAAATTCTCGATTATCCCGATCATGTCCATCATCATGCCCGCCTTCTCGTTGATGATGGCCAGGGGGTTGTTGATCTCGTGGGCCACGCCCGCGGCCAGCCTTCCGATCGAGGCCATTTTGTTGGTGTACTCGATCTTATGCAGGGCCTGGGTCCTCTGCTCGTCGGCCAGCCTGATCCTGGAGACGAGATAATATGAAATCCACATGACTATCAGAAGGATCAGGACCATGCTGAAAATGAGGATGAGCCACAGGTTCCGGGCCAGGGCGAACCAGTTCTTGCCGGCCGCCGACGGGTCCTTTAAGACCATGAGGATGAAGGGAGAATTGTCGATATAGGCGTGGCCTTGAATGAGCTCCAGGCCCTGGGGGTCCTTTATCTGGCTGACCACCGCGTGGTCCACGTAGGGCGGCGTGGGGATATTGGCCTTGCCCAACAGCTCCCCGTGGCGATTCGACGGGGTCTGGAGTATCCCCTCATGGTTGATGATAAAGAGCTCCGACGGCGGGGCCACGTTGACCGACCGAAGCAGCTCGTCAAGGGTGCTCGAGTCGATGGTGGCGCGAAGGACGTAGGACCGTCCATCCTTGTCGGAGGCGGAGAGGGCGATCACGAAATGAGGCAGGTTCCGATACCCCATGTAAACGTCGCTGACGTAATGTCCCTGCACGATGACCTTGTTGAACCATTCCTGCTCGGAGTAATCCTTGCCCGCCAGTTCCCTGGCGTAGGGCCCCACGTAGGACACCTGTTTTCCGTCGGGGTCGATAACGCTGAGGTCGACCATTCCCCCCAGCGCGTTCTTTAAATGGGCGAAAACCACCTGCAGCTCACCCTGGTCCTTAAGTTCGTCGTAGCTCCTCTCGTTCGTGATCAAGACCAGGGCGGCGGCCCTCTCGGCCAGGAAGAACTCGATCGAGTGTTTGGTCATTCCCGTGATGTGGTTGACGCGCTCCTTGATCTCCTCGCGTATGGCGTTCTTGTACTGGAAATAATTTAAAAAGGTAAGGATAATTAAAGGGGTGAAGGAGACGAGGGTCATAATGACGACTACCCATCTCCATAGCCTTACATACCTGGACTGGCCGTCTTCCGTCTTGCGCCAGGGCGAGGCCGCGTCATGCATTTCAGGCAATTATTTTCCTTCTGGGTTTATCTCGATCATTTCTCGAACGTGGCCCGGTAATATCAAGACCAGGTCACGTCCGACGTTTACATCCGCCCGCCGCTTCCAGCTTCACCCGACGGCCGGCGGCTTTCCTTCCCCATAGGCGAGAGCCGGACGAGGCTCGGAAGAGTCGGCGGCCCTGCTTTTGAACGCGCGGTCCACCACTCCTATCAGAACGTTAATATCAGCCGGCTTCTCCATGTACTCGAAAGCCCCGAGGCTCCTGGCCATCGCTCCGTCGGAGTCGGTCCCGTGTCCGGTAAGCATGATGACGGGGAGACATGGACGGACTTTTCTCACGCGCCTTAGGACCTCCATGCCGTCAATGCCCGGGAGCCTGAGGTCAAGGACCATAACGTCCGGCTCCTCATCCTGGACCATCTCCAGGGCGCGCTCACCGGTAAAAGCCGTGGACGCCCGAATGGAACGAAAGCCCAGGCGCTCGGCCAGGGCGTTCACGTATTCTTCCTCGTCGTCCACCAATAACAGCCTTAAATTGTCCATACTTCTTACTCCCGCCGACTTACGCGTACGTCAAGCGTTTCATATTGATTATAACAGAATTCCACGGCCGGTAAATACCGGGCTGGAAAAATAATTCGCCTTCTCGAAGACTATTGGCGATAAATATTTTAAGAGCCTCTTGTAAAAGTCCCGCTTTGGAGTGCGGCGGCTCGACGCCGCTTTTCTTCCGAGCGGCTTGACGCGAGGCTAGCCGTTGTATTCTTAGGCCTTGTCAAGTCAAAGCCATCGAAAGCGCTCTCAAGCGACCCCAATCCAAAGCGGCTATGCCGCCAAGAAAGGGACTTTTGCAAGAAGCTCTTAAAGTAGCTCTTGACAATGCCTCCCATATATAGTATATCTTTTCTATCTGATTAGTGATTACTATCATTTTGTGGAGCGATATATAATTTGACGGCGGCAATATCCAATGAACATCGTACAAAAATATGAGGAAAAATTAAGCGAACAGATAAAAAAACACGACGAGCTGATCGAGGCGGCCATCCGCGTGTTCAACGAAAAAGGTTACAGCGCCGCCACTACCGCCGCCATAGCGGCCGAGGCCAAGGTCAGCGAGCCCACGCTGTACAAGCACGTCAAAAGCAAGCGGGAGCTTTATCTCGAGTGCTTCAAGGTGGTCGAGGCCGAGCTTAACGGCCTGTTCTTAATAATCGAAAGGGCCAGCCGGGGCGGCGGCGCGCCGTTTATCAAGCTTCTTATCAGCGAGTACGTGGACTTTGTGGCCGAGAACCCGCACAAGTCCAAGTTCCTGGTGCATCTTTTCGCGTACCGGGGGGAGAAGGGGTTCGAGGAAACCTTCAACGGCTTCATGGACGGGACCGTATCGAGGATCGAAAAGGCGCTGATCGAGGCGCGCCAAAGGGGAGAGTTGGCTGAGGGCATCGATCCCTCCGTGCTGGCGGCGGCGTTTTTCAGCCAGTATTTCACCTTGAACGTGCTCGAGTCGGTAAGGGTCGGCCGGGGCATACCGGTCGAGACGATAAAACGAACCATGGAGCGTATGGCTTCCGGGTTTCTAAATGAAAAATAAAGGGGAAAGATAATCATGGCAAGCGTGGTGGTTTTTGGAGGATGCGGCCAGGTTGGCGGCGTGGCGGTCAAAACTCTGGCCAAAAGCGGTCACTTCGAGGAAATCGTCATTTGTGACCTGAACGGCGACAGGGCCGGCCAACTCATCAAGGAGGCCGGTCCCAAGGTGAGCTATAAGAGGACCGACCTGATGGACGCGGAAGCGGTCAAGCGGGCGGCCGCCGGCAAGGACGTGGCCCTCAACTGCTCGGGCCCTTTCTACAAGCTGGTCAAGACCGTGCTTGCCGCGGTGATCGAGGCGGGCGTCAACTACGTGGACATATGCGACGACGTGGACGTTACCCTCGAGGTGTTGGCCATGGACGAGAAAGCCAGGGCGGCGGGAGTAACGGCCCTGATCGGCATGGGCAGCTCGCCAGGCGCGACCAACCTCCTGGCCAAGTTCGCGGCCGACAACCTCCTGGACGAGACCGAGTCCATCGATATTTTCCACGCCCACGGGGGCGAGCCCCTCGAGGGCGAGGGCGTGATCGGCCACCGTTTTCATTGCATGTCCATCGACATCCCCATGTATCTGGACGGCGAGTTGAAAAAGGTGAAGTATTTCGAGGAGGACGGCGTGGCCCTGCGCGAGAGCTTCGCCTTTCCCGTGATCGGGGAGGTCCTTCTTTATCCGTATCCTCACCCTGAGCAGGTGACCCTGCCCAATTACGTCAAGTGCAAACGAGTCACCAACAAGGGCAGCGTTCTTCCCGATCGGTATTACGAGTTGATACGGGACATGTGCGGCCTGGGCCTGAGCCAAAGGGACCCGGTTACGGTCAAGGGGGTCCAGATAAGCCCTTACGACTTCTCCATGGCCTATATCATTCGGGAAAGGGAAAGGATACTGCGCGAGACCGATTTCGGCCCGCAGAGGGGCTGCGCCAGCGTCGTGGTCAAGGGGAAAAAAGACGGCAAGAAGACCGAATACCGCTTTCACATGGCCTCGAGAAGCCAGGCCCTGGGAGAGGGAACGGGGGTCCCCGCCGCGGTGGGCGCCATCTTGATGGCGCTTGGCAAGGTGAAGGGCCAAGGGGTTGCCCCGCCCGAGGCCATGGTCGATCCCATGGACTTCATCGGCATAGTCCCCAAGGTCATGGACCTGGACTCGAAAAAGGAGGAGGGAGAATCCTTCGGCGGAGTGATAGTCGAGCGGATCGACGAAAACGGCAAGGTCACCAAACTGGACATCTGAGAGCGGCATGGCTGAACATCGAGACAAGTTCATATTGGCGATCGACCACGGAACCTCCGGCGTCAAGACCTCGCTCATGACGACCAGGGGGGAGATGGTCGGCCACGAGCGAGAGCCGACCCCCATCCATTATCTTCCCGGCGGGGGCGCCGAGCAGGACCCGGACGACTGGTGGAACGCCTTGCTCGAGACCGGCGGGCGTTTGATCGGACGGGGCCTGGTCCCGGCGGAGGACGTGGCGGCCGTCTGCGTCTCGAGCACTTTTTCCTCGACCGTGGCCGTCGATTCCTCGGGCCGCCATCTCATGAACTGTCTCACCTGGATGGATTCCAGGGGCGCTCCCTACATAAAGGAGGTGGTGGGAGGGTTCCCCAGCTTCGACGGCTATTGCCTGTACAAGATGCTGCCCTGGATTTATAAGAGCGGCGGCGGTCCCCAGCTCTCGGGCAAGGACGACGTGGCCCACGTCCTCTTTATCAAGCGCGAGAGGCCCGAGATTTACTCGAGGACCCACATGTTCATGGGGAGCAAGGACTACTTGAACCTCCGGCTATCGGGGGAGTTCGCCGCCAGTTACGACTCGATGTCCCTCTTCTGGGTGACCAACTCCAGGGACCCCGGCCGGCCTTATTACGACGACTATCTTCTGCGTCTTTCCGGCCTTGACAAAAACAAGCTCCCTCCCATGAGGCGCTCGATCGACGTACTGGGATATTTAAAGCCCGAGGTGGCCGGCCGATTGGGATTGAAAAAGGACGTCAAGGTGATCGTGGGGTCTCCGGACCACCAGGCGGCCTGCGTCGGCTCGGGCGCGGTCCGGGACTTCGAGGGGCACCTTTACGTGGGGACATCCTCCTGGATTCAGTGCGTGGTCCCCTTTAAAAAGACGGACGTTCTCCACTCGATCGCTTCCCTTCCCACCTCGATACCGGGAAAATACTACTGCGCCAACGAGCAGGACGCCGCGGGCGGGTGCCTGACGTTCCTGATCGGCAATATCCTTTATCATCGAAACGAGGTCCGCTCGGAGGACCCGCCGGCCGACGTCTTCGAGCGCGTCGAGAAGATCGCCGCCAGGACCCCCGCGGGAAGCGGCGGGCTGATCTTCACGCCCTGGCTGAACGGCGAGCGGACGCCGGTGGACGACCCGAACGCCCGGGCCGGTTTCCATAACCTGGGACTCACCTCCAACCTGGACCACATGGTCCGGGCGGTCCTGGAGGGCGTGGCCTACAACAACCGCTGGGCGCTGGGGTACGTTGAAAAATTCATCGGCCGCAAAATGGACGGCCTCAACATGATCGGGGGCGGCGCGCTTTCCCCTTCTTGGCGTCAAATCTTCGCCGACGTGACGAACCGTGAGATACGCCAGATCAAGGACCCGGTTCAGGCCAACGCGAGAGGGGCTGCCTTTATCGCTTCCGCGGCCCTCGGTTATATCACCTTCGAGGAAATACCGGGCCTGGTAAAAGTGGAGAACGTCTCGAGACCCGAGCCCGGGAACGTGAAAATCTATAATGACCTCTATGGGGAATTCCTCCAGATTTACCGCCGTAACGCCCCCATTTACAGGCGTCTGAACCTGAAGAAATAGCCGGATCGTCGGGAAAGCCAACCCCCGGCCGTCCTCATCGGAACGTCCGGACGCCTATCGTTGTCAAAACTTAAATCGCCGGGTCTGGCAGTTTTCTCTTGACAGTGAAAATCATTGTTGTACCTTAGTATCAAGGAGAACTGGATTCCAGATTGAAGCTTTTGTTCCGGCGCTCGTTTCAGCTCATGGCAGTACATATGAGCCGATAAGAACCTCGCCATATTGGCGGTGAAAGGATTACGGTCATGGCCCGGGTAAAAGGAACTATTATTTTGGACTTTGTAAAAACCATCAAGGCGGATAAAAGCGGAGCCTATGACGGTTTTCTTAACGAGGAAGACTGGAAAGTTATCAACCAGCGCGTACTCCCAAGTAATTGGTATCCATACGAGACTTTCGAGCGGCTCTTCGGCGCCGTGGTCAAGGTCCTGGCCGGCGGCGACATGCATACCGTCCGGCAATGGGGCCGCATCTACGGCGAGGCCATCGTGACGGGCGTCTACCGGGGGATCATCAAGGAAGGCGAGCCGATGGAGAGCCTGCGCAAGTACGGGACTTACATCCGCAACCTTTTCGACACCGGCGAGCTCGTCATCCAGCCCATCACCGCAAACGAGGCCGTGCTGACGGCCCGGGGTTTCGATCCCAATTTCGAGCCTCACTATCACATGATGATGGGATGGATCGAGAGGTCCCTCGAGCTTTGCGGGGCCCAGGACATCAAGATGGATTTCGTTTCCAAGTCCTGGCTCGGGGACAAGGAGACGAAATTCAGCGTCCGCTGGCGTGAGCTTCCCGCCTTCGTGCCGCCCACCAAGGGCATGGTCAAGGAAAAAGGCTGATCCGATCGCCTGAGGCAATGCGCCTCTCCCGGTCTCGGGGCCGGGAGAGGCTTTTTTTTATCGGCGGGGAATGATGGGCAGCACTATCCGCGACGGGTGGTCCGGGTCGTGATAGATGACCTGGTTGGCCTCGACGGCGCGGGTGGCTCCGGGGACCGGCTCGCCGGTGTTGAGGTTCCGGTTAAACCGCGGGAAGTTGCTGCTCGAGACCTCGACCCTTATCTTGTGGCCCGCCATAAAAAGGTTCGAGGTCGCCCACAAGTCGATCTCGTACTCCTCGATCTCACCCGGCGTAACCGGGGTGGGGCTTTCCGGGTCGTTGTCCCTGAACATGGCCCGGACCACGCCGTCCTGGATATTGATGGGCCGGCCATCGGGATGAACGTCCACCAGCTTGACCGTGAAGTCCGTGTCCAGGGCGCTGGTCTTGGCGTAGATGACGGCCTTGATCGGTCCCGTCACCTCGACGTCCCTCGAGAGCATGGGCGTGGTATAGCAGAGCACGTCCGAGCGCTTTTCCGCCTTGCGCTGGTCGTAGGCCCCCAGGTTGAGGCCCAGGTTGTTTCCGCCGTAGGTGGGGACCGGGTCGAGCGGGTCGTAGATGAACACGTCGGGGGTCTCCTGGGTCTCGGGCGGCTCCTCGCTCAAGAGCCCGTCTCCCTCGCCGGTGTTGGCGTGTCCGTCCGAGCGGAAGTAAAAATCCGTGTACTTCGTCCGCTCGAGGGGCCACTCCTTCTCGTCTCGCCACACGTTCTCGCCCATCACGAAAATCCTGACCCGGGGCCAACTCGGCACGTCGTTCTCGATGCCCTTCAGATGATAATCGAACCATGACAGCACGTGGGCGGGGCCGAGCGCGTTCTTTTGCCTGGCCTCCTTGCCGTACTCCATGACTCCGTCCTTGCCGTGGCCCCAGGGGCCGACGATCAATATCGAGTCCCTGGCCTTGCCCTGGCCCTGGGAGACGATCTTCCGAAAGTCGGAAAGCTGCGGGCCCAGGAACATGTCGTACCAGCCCGCCACGAAGACCGCGGGGGCCGAGACCTGGGAGTAGCGGTCCTCGAAGTTTACCGATTCGTACACCTTCATTATCTCCGCGGGATCGAGGGCCTGGTTGAAATACTCGACGTCCCGGCCCACCTTGTCGTCGGCCTGGTCCAGGGGAAGGGTCTTGGCGTAATGGTCGAGCCGCTGGAGCTTCATGGCCACGAGGGGATTGAACCTTCGGCCTCCCATCATGACCGACCAGAAGTAGACGGTTTGAAGGTGGAGCTCGCCTCCCGTGTACATGACCTCCCGAAGGTCAGGGCTGGTCACGGCCAGGTGCATGGCCCCTATCTCCTGGCCCGGCGCCGAGAACCACTGGGTCGTGCCCAGGTAAGACCCGCCGTACGTGCCCAGGCGGCCGTCGAACCACGGCCGCTCGCGAATCCAGTTCATGGTCTCGACCCCGTCGGGACCGTCATGGATAAAGGGATAGAATTCTCCCTCCGACTTGAACCTGCCCCGGACGTCCTGCTTGACCACTATATACCCGCGCCTCACCAGAAGGTTGACGGTTTTATCGTAGCCGGAAATGCCCTTGCCGTAGGGGGTCCTTATCAGGATGACGGGGGCCTGGTCCAGGCCCACCGGAGAATAAACGTCCGCGGCCAGGCGGACCCCGTCGCTCATGGGGATCATCACGTTGGACTGTTTCTTGACCAGGTACTCGGGCTTTCTAAGACGCGGCTTCTTGCTCTTTAACTTGAACTTGGCGCAGGAGCCGGACGCCATGGCGACAATGACGAGCAAGAGGGCCGCGTTCCGAAGGCGTTTATTTTGGATCATTCATGTCTCCCCGGCCGAATTTTCGGCTGTTGGTAATCAGTCGATTATCGAAGGCCAGTCCCCCGATGTCAAGAAGAAACCGTCGGGGCGCCGGATCAGGAAACCGACGCCCCGCTTAAGCGCTCGATATCCTTACCGATCAGTCCTCCTTGGTCCAGGTCCCTCCCGACTCGATCCGTTTCTTGATGTTGATTACCACGGTCGGCAGGTCCTTCGAGGTCAGGTAGTTCTGCACCATGCTCGGGACCTTGAGGCCAGTCTCGACCTTGGTGGCCGCGTAGGTGATAAGGGTCTTCTTCTCGTCGACCTTCTCGAAATGGAAATAGCCGGCCGTGTCCTTCAGGTCGTGGGGGTAAGAAGGGTCCATCTCGAAATCGACCCGGTGGTTTTTCTCGTCCTTCACGTACTTGACCGTGTACTCGATGGTTATAAGCGAGAAGTCGAACTCCTTGTGCACCCAGGAAACTTCCCCCTCCGTCTTGACCACGTCGCTTTTGGTCTTGCGGGGAAAATAAAGCTGGTGCTTGTCGTACTGGCAGAAAATCTTGAAGGCCTCGTCAATGGGCGCGTCGATCAAGGCCGACGACTGGCCGTGGCCGTGAAGCTTGCCGTCCTCCCCCTTCTCCTCGACGTGCTCGTAGATGGCCTCGCCGGCCAGGAGCTTTTCCTTTTGCTCGGGCGTGAAGCGGGCGAGAGGCGACTCCTCGGCCGCGGCCCCCGCCTCTTTTTCCGCGTCGCCTGGGCGCGCCATAAGGGGCAGGGCCAGTGCCAACAGTAACGCAAGCAGTATAGATTTAATCTTCATCTTTGTCCTCCTTGGGCGAAGGGCGGCTTACAGATGCTCCGCCGCCTTGACCATCAACGTTTCGTTGGTCCCGTCCATTATCTTAAGAAGGTAGGCGTCGCGGGCGAACTTTTCAACGGGATACTCCTTGGAGATGCCGTATCCGCCCAGGACCTGGACCATCTCGGCCGTGTGTTTGGCCGCCATCTCCGTGGCGAAGACCTTGGCCGCCAGGCTGGTCTTGAGGTCGCCGGGAAAATTCTTGGTCGCGAGCCAGCTCCCTTTATAAAGGAAGGTCCGCGAGGCCTCGATGGCCTGGTGGCACTCGAAGAGCTTCTTGGCGATGAGCTGGTGCTTGAAGATGGGGGCCCCCCATTGGACGCGGTTCTTCGAGTGCTCGAGGGCGTACTCGAAGGCCCCCCTCATCAGCCCGACGGCGATGTAGCCCACGCCCAGGTTGCCCACCGTGATAATCGAGTTGTGCAGCATGGGATAGAGCTCGCCGGGAGGGAAGATCATCCACTCCTCGGGGACCTCGACCTCGTCGAAGAAAACGGCCGACTGGTTGAGCGCCCGAAGCCCGATCTTGTCGATGGACCTGCCGGTTGTGAGGCCGGGGGTATCGGCCGGAAGCACGAAGGCGCCCGAGCCCTTGATCCCCAGCGACGGGTCCACGCAGCCGAACACGATGTAAGAGTCGGCTATCCCGCCGTTGGAAACGAAGTCGGACTTGGTACCGGTCAGATAAAATTTCCCGTCCTTTTTCCTGGCGTCCGTGTGGTGGCGCACGTTTTTGTCGTAATAGTTTTTCCCGTCCGAGCCCACCTCGGGCTCGCTGCTGCACCAGGCGGAAATCTTTTTCCCCGTCGAGTCCTCGCAATAGGGGGTGACGAAGCGCTCCACCAGGTCCTTCCTGTCCGGGGCCAGGAAGGCCACGAGCTGGGGGACCACCGCGCCCGGTATGAGGGTCGAGACTACGCCGGGGGCCCACCTGGCCAATTCCTCCCACACCAGGCCGATGGTTTGGGGATCGAGGCCCAGCCCGCCCATGTGCTCGGGTATGGCCATCTTGTTAAAGCCCAGCTCGAAGGCCTGGCCGATGACGCCCCAGAAGCGGTCACTTTTAAATACCTGCTCGGGGCTGGCCATGAGGTCCAACTCGACCTCGGCCGGACCGGCCACTTCCTTTCCGAAGTCGTGGGCCGTGTCCATCATCAGTCGTTGAGTTTCGGTCGGTTCGAAGTCGATCATTTCACGCTCCAGTCATTATCCGGTGAAGAAGTCGGTGATCTTGAAGTAATAAGGAAGATAGGAGTCGGCGTCCACTTCCTTTATCACCGAGCCGGGCCTCATAACGTTGTCGCTCTCGAGGTAGAAGGCCACGTTGACCTTTTCGATCTCGATCTCGGCCCAGGGGTCGTCCTCCGATTCCCGGAGGGATATCTCGGCGCTCCCTATTTCCAGGCTCTTCATGTCGATGTCCGTCTTTTGCCGGCAAAGCAGGACGGGACCGTCGAAGCCGGGCTGAAGGTCTATGCGGGGCATGGCCTTGAACAGGAAGTTGGGGCCCGTGTCCGGCATGGCGGGCAGGCTTCCCGACAGGTCGGCCTTGATCTCGACGAACCTTACGCCGTGCCTCTCGACCCAGCCGCGGACCTTGTTCCCGTTCTTCTCCAGCCCGATGGACGCCATCTTCTTGGGATACCCGAAGATGTCGCGGCCGTTGTACAGGCGGCTCTCGAGGCTGTCGATGGGCATGGCCAGGCAGTAGCTTCCGCCCTCGTCACCGTACTTGCACCGCAAAAACAACGCGGCCTCCCGATAGCCCGGACCCAGGTTGGTCTCGGGATACCGGGCGATGAACATCATGCCCGCGGGCGCGTCCGCCGGCTCGAGCGGCGGCGGCAGAAGCCGCTTGACTATCTCCGGCCTGGTCTCGAACATGACTCCCAGCATGTTCGCGCCAATGAACTTCCTGTCCCCGAACCCGTAATAGGCGTCAAGCTCCTCTTTCGTCTTTGTAAAACCCATTTAAAACCTCCCTCTCGGCCCGGCGGAAATTCTTTCTCTTAGGGCCGCTCGATAATTTCTATGAAAACCTCTTGAATATCCCCATCCGGCTCGACTGGGCGAACAGCACCGCCCGCTCCAGGAAAGTCGGAGAAATCCTGTATACCGTTGCTCCCAGCTTGCCCACCGGCGTCATGATGAGCCGGGCTTTTCTTTTGAGGAGCATGTTCACGATCTGGTCGGCGGCCTGGGCCTGGCCGTGGTGGGCCGGCCGGTCGGGAAGCACGAGCGAGCCGTCCGCCGCCAGAATCCTCTTTTCCGGGTCATGCTCGGTAAACCCGAGATAGACGATGCCCACGTGCATGCCCTTTGGCAGGAGCTCGAGGCGAAGGGACTCGGTGAGTCCGGTCAGGGCCTTCTTGGTGGCGCAGTAAACCGACGCCCCCGGCAGTCCGAATATCCCGGCTATACTGGAGATGAAAACCAGGTGTCCCTTTGCCTCGGCCAGGTGGGAGATGGCCGCCTTGGACACGTTGACGCACCCGTCGTAATTCGTGCGCCCCACCCTCTGGCAGACCTCGGGCGACAGCTCGATAAAGTGGCCGCGCATGGACACGCCCGCGTTGTTGATAACCACGTCCAGCCGTCCATAGTTCGATATGGCCGTCTCCACCATGGCGGCGGCGTCCTTGTAATCTCCCACGTCCCCGGTGACCGCGACCACGTCCCGTCCCAGCCTTTTCAGCTTTTGCTTCGAGTCCTCAAGGCGTTCCCGACCCCGGGCCGTCATCACCACCCTGGCCCCCCGCAGGGAGAGGGCGCGGGCCGCGGCAAAGCCGACTCCCCTGCTGGCGCCCGTTACCAGGGCGACCTTGCCCTTGAAATAATCCGTCCCGGAAAACTCGAGGTGTCCATACTCCAGCAGGGACTTGACCGACTCCTCGATGGCCGTCTCCACCGGGGCGTGCGTCATGCCCAACTCCTTCATGGCCTTGCCCGAGTCGTAATAGGTCCCCATCGCGGCCAGTTTGGCCATTACGCGGTTGAGCACGGCCTTTTTGCCCGAGACCTTCTCGTAGGCCGAGGCCGCCTCCCCGGCCAGCCGGAGCGCGGGGGCCGGCATGATCCGGCTGGGCGCGGCCGTTCCCACCACCTTGGCCACGCGGGTGAAGAAGTCCATGTAAGTCAGGTTGTGGCCGCCCAGGATATAGGTCTCGCCCTTCCTTCCTTTTTCCCACGCCGCGAAAGCCGCCTTGCTCACGTCCGGCGCGTAGGCGAAGTTCCTTCCCCCCGGCGAGGTCACGGTCAGGCCCTTAACGATGAACTGCCTTATCAGCTCGCCTCCGCTGGGCCTCGAGTCGTAGGGCCCGAGCAGGAAAGTGGGCGTCACGATCACCGCGTCCAGGTCCTTTTCCCGAACGGCCTTCCTGACCAGCTCGGCCGCCTTGTGTTTGGACTCCATGTAGGCCACGCCCTTGTATCCCTCGGGAAACCCCGAGGTCTCGCCGGCCGGTTTCTCGATGGAGCCAGGCTCGAAGGAACTGGCCGAGCCCACGAAAACCAGCCGGCCCGCGCCGGCGGCCAGGCAGGAATCCACTACCCTCTCGGTGGCCTCCAGATTGACCTTCCAGGTTATCTCGGGCGAGGCCCACATGTCGGTGATGGCGGCGCAGTGGAAGACACCGTCGCATCCGTTCATAAGGCCGGCCAGGTCCAGCCCGCCGTCCAGCAGGTTGCCCTCGAGGCGCTCCATGGGCAGGCCCTCCAGGGTGGGCGTTTTAATTCCCGGCAGGATCAGCGCCTTAACCTCGTGTCCCGCCCCTAAAACGTCGCGGACGAGGTTCGACCCGAGCAGGCCGTCCGCTCCCGTAATGAAAAATTTCAATTGTCCTCCTTCTCTTCTTTTGGCCGACGCGATATTTCCGGACGTCTCATCCGTGGATTACGACGGGAAAACCGCGATCCATAAAAATCGACTCGATCCTTTTCAGGTCATCCTCCCCGAGCTTTCCCCTGTCCTCGAAGTCCCCCGACCTTCCAATCCGATCGTATTTTCCCCTGGCCCACGAGTGATAGGGCATCACGCGCGCGTCGCCCTTGTAGCCCGAGTCCGCCAGAAAGGCGGCCATGCCCTCGAGGTCCTCCGTCGAGTCGTTATAGCCGGGCACCACGGGAAAACGCGGCATGATCCCGCCGCTTCCTTTCAGGGCCAGGAGGGCCTTGAAGTTCTCGAGTATCAGAGAGTTTTCCACCCCCGTTCCTTCCTTGTGCCGGTCAGGATCGACGTGCTTCAAGTCGAACAGGACCACGTCCATGGCCTCGGCGATGGGCTTTGCCAACTCCTTTTTGAAGAACCCGCAGGTCTCGATGGCCAGGTGAACGCCCTTCTCACGGAGCGCCGCCGCCGAGGCCAGCATGAAGTCGGCCTGATAGGTCGGCTCGCCGCCGGTAAAGGTCACCCCCCCGCCGGAGCGCTTGAAAAACGGCTCGTCCAGCATGACTTGACTAACCAACTCCTCCACTTCCATCTCTTTGCCTATCTTCTCCAGGGCCCCGGTCGGACAGGCGCGGGCGCAAACGGCGCAGGACTCGCAAACGCTCCGGTCCCGCGCGAGTTTGCCATCCACCATGCCGATGGCCGAGTTCGGGCAGACCTCGGCGCATTTGAGGCAGCCGGCGCATTTTTCCGCGTTATGCGACATCTCCGGCAATTCCCCCTGTCCCTCCGGGTTATGGCACCAGAAACACGAAAGAGGGCAACCCTTCAGGTAGACCGCCGTCCTTATTCCCGGCCCGTCGTAAATGGCGTACGACTGTATATCGAAGACGATGCCTTTCATAAATCCGCCCTCCCTCCAGCGGGGAAGGCTTACCCCAAATGAGTCTTAATGCTCGGTCCTGGCGATTATCTCGTCCTGGACGTCCCTTCCCAGTTCCACGAAATAGGAACTGTAGCCGCCGATCTTGACTATCAGGTCCCGGTATTCGTCCGGGTTCTCCCGGGCTTTACGGAGGTCATCGGCCGAGACCACGGTCGGCTGTATCTGCGCCCCTCCCATCGAGAAATACGTCCTCATCAGGTCGGCCCACTTTTTTCTGGCCTCCTCGTTGAGGCCCACGCCGGTGGGATGGAATTTCACGTTCACCGCGCATCCCATCACGTCCTCATAGGGGAGGGCCGATATCGAGCGCAAAGCGGCGGTGACCCCGTTTTTCTCGACGTTGTAAGGATTGCAGCTCGCGGCGTAGGGCGTGGCCGCCCTCCTGCCGTCGGGAGAGGCTATGGAAAGCCTTCCGTCCACCGTGTGGGTTATCATGCTGATGATATAAATGACGACGGGCCCGCCGGCGAAGGACCGGTAATCGTAGCTCATGTCGAAGATGCGTTTCATCACGTCGTGAGCCATGGCGTCGGTTTCCGGGTCTCCGTTCCCCCATTTCCCGGGAAGTTGCTTGATTTTAGCCAGCAGGTCCTCATGGCCCTTGTAGTTAATATCCATGGCCTCCATCAGTTCGCCTATGGTGACGTCCTTGTTCTCGTAGACAAGCTTCTTGATCACGTAGAGGGAGTCGATCATGTTGGCGATCGAGTTGATGGTGGACACGCCGGCGAACACGTATTTGCCGCCCCCATTGGTGATATCGCGGCGCTTTTCCAGGCAGTCCTGGACAAAGGCTGAGAGCATGGGGGCGGGTAGGCTCTCGGCGAAAATCCGGTCCCTGATGTTTGACCCCTCCACTATCTTGTCCATGAAGAACCTGGCCTGCTTGTAGAGGGCCTCGAGGAGTTCGTCGAAGTCCTTAAAGGATTTCGGGTCTCCCGTGGCTGGACCGTCTCCCTTGATGGTCCCCGCCAGTATGCGGGAGTCCCCGTTCCGGAGGGTTATATCCAGGAGCCTCGATAACTGAAGCGCGTTGGCGCTCATGGGCCCGGTCTTGCCCGGGCAGGTGGTCTCGACGCAACCCATCACCGCGTAGTCCCTGGCGTCCTCCAGGCTGAAGCCCCGGTTGACCATGGACTGGATATTCATCTCATCCGAGAACAGGGAAAAGGTGCTCGTGCCCTTGGCCGCGTACTCGGCCGTCTGGAAAAGGACCCGGTCGGGCGTCTTCTCGTGCACCCTGACCGACACGTTGGTAATGGCCTTGGACAAGTGGGCCGCCTCGAGGAATACATAGGTCAGCTCGTTGGAGGCGTCCTCCCCCTCGGGCGTGATCCCGGCCAGGGTGATGGGCGTGGAACCCAGGAAACGGTGATAGAAGTTGCTTAAGATGTTCGACTCGGGACGGATGTTCTGGGACATGACCTTGAGCAGAAGCTCGGCCAGAAGCTCGACCGCCCATTCCCTGGTGACTCGTCCCTCGCCGAGGTCCTTTTCATAAAAGGGGTACAGTACCTGGTCCATACGGCCGAAGCAATGCAGGTAAACGGGATGGGCCGTCTCGATGGCCGTCTTCAGCGTCCAGCAGGACTGCACGGCCTCCTCGAAGGTATCCGCCGCCTGGAGGGGGACCTTGCGGCATATCTCGAGCATGCGCCTGAGACGGGCCTTGTCATCGTCGTCCCTCGCGGCCTCGAGGTCCCTCTCGAGGCGGCCGGCCAGGCGGCGGGCGTAGATCATCACGCCCTCCACGGCTATATCGATGGACTTGAGGAATTCTTTTTCCTCATCCGCCAGACCCTCGCCCTGGCCCAGGAGTCCCTCTATCTCGCGCTTGATGGACTCGAGGCCCCGGCCCAGGACGGGGCCGTAATCCAGGATGATATGGGCGTGGTAGCTGGCGATGGTGGCGCAGGTGGAGAGCATGATGACCTGGCGCGAGGTATTGCCGGGTATGGCCATGACGAAGTCCCGCATCTGCTCGGAGAGAAGGCCCGACTCGAGCAGTTCCTTTTCAATGAGGTCCACCGTGGTCTTGCCCTTCCAATAGGGAAGGAGCCTCGAGAGCATCTCCTTTTTATCCTTCTCCTTGATCTGGTAGGGGTTGATGGACCGCTCCGACATGGTCTTGAAATCCATGTTGAGGGGAGCCGTCCCGCTTTCGCGCGTCATTTTCTGGTTGCGGATGAATTCACCCAGCATCCTTTTTCTGGTCATGTATCCTATGCCCTTGGCCATGGTCTTGGCCCTGAACTTGACCATGCTTATCTTGTCCAACTCCGACTCGAGCACGGAGTTGAAAACGCCCCTCTCGATATCGATGGGAACGCCGAGGAAATACTCGCACCAGTAGCCGGCTATACGGTCGTCGGGGTCAACGTAATGGGTCATCTTCTCGTAGACGTTCTTCATGGCCATGGCCACGCGGACGGGCGTGGAAATGCCTTTGCCCTCGGTCGCCTTCCAACTCTCGGTGTAGTACCTGGCCCGCTCGACCGAAATGTAAGCGGGACCGGTCTGGTATTTTCTTCTCATGCGCCTTATGCGCTCGGCGCCGTCATTTTGCTTTTGCCCGGAGGAGATATCGTCCATTTTCATTACCGGCTGGCTGGCCATGTTCCTACCCCCTTGAAAGAAATTTATTAAACCGATCGTCCCTTTTCTATCGCCTCGATGGTCAAGTCCAACATTTTAAGGACATGGGCTTTTCTTCTTTTCAGCTCGTCCGACGAGAGCGGGTCGCGGTCGAGGAGTATCTCGAGCACGCCGCTATAGGTGAACCAGGCCGTGATTATCCCGTAGAAGCTCACGAACACGTGCTCCGCCGCCAGGTCCCCTTCCTTGGTCGCGGGAAGGGCCGCCTGAATTATTTCCATGCCCATCCTGAACATGGGGTTGAGGTTCCGGGCGATACGGCCCACGTTTTTGCCGCCCGAGCTTTCCCTTTGCACGATGCGGGAGAAATTTCTGTTTTGCGAGAGGAAATCGACGTAGGTATCGACCATGATGGCGAGCTTTTCTCTCAAGGTGGCCTCGGTTTGAAGGGCTTTCACCAGGGTCTCGCCAAGCCTTTCGTAGTAGCCGTCCAGCACGGACTCGAAAAGACCCTGCTTGGTTTTAAAGTGGTAATGGATGAGGGCCTTGTTAACGCCAGAGGCTTCGGCGATTTCCCTGGTGGTAGCGGCGTCGAAGCCGATATCTCCGAAGATTTTATCTGCCGCCCGCAGGATATCTTGTTTGGCGTTGATCAATGGCGCCTCCGAATTTAACTAACCGCCCAGTTAAATATTTAGACTTACGTTAGCACGCCATATGGAACATGTCAATATAAAATTAGAGTGAAGTTCCCCCAGTTTTTCAAAACTCGGGATGTACGGCTCGTGGCGGTCTGTAAACAAATCGAAGGCCAAGCCCGAAGGGCTTTAACATGAGTAACCGTAGGCGCCAGCCTACGGGAGGCGTGGCCGGAAATTTCTTCCCCGCCCCTGAAAGGGGCGAACCTTGCCGGGCGTAGGCAGTACACTTCGCCGAGGGTCCGGCCCGTTCAGGGCCGAAGGAAATTTTACACGCCATCTTTTCCGTAGGCTGGCGCCTACGGCTATTCGAATTTCCCCCTTTCAGGGGGAGGAGGCCACGTCCGTTTCAGCGGCGTCCCAGACCATCCGCGCGAGGAGGCGAGGATTGATTTTCACTTCTCGCGGCGGACAACTTGCCGGCTGAAAATGGGAACCAAGAGTGAAACGGTCAAAATTGGGGAAGTTCCGAAATTCAGAGAAAAAATCAGGCCCAGTTATCCAGTATCTCGTCGATCCGGGCCACGTTGGCTTCCTCAATGGATATCCTGGAAGAGACGGCCTGGCCGATGCCCAACTCGGCGGCGTAATAGATTTGCGGCTGGGACCACACGCTCTTATCGACGTAGGGACGGTCCACCTTATCGTCCGAAGCGTACAGCTTAAGCGCCGATAAAGCCACCGAGTCAGTGGCCACCCGGTCCTTCCCCGCCAGGATCAGCCTCGGCTTGGCCCATACGACGCCGTCCCGCTTGGGGAAAAGTCCCATGCCGCTGGCGAGAGCGCCCGCGTCGGGACCGCACCGGGTAATAATAGTGGTGGCGTCCACAACGTTGATAAGCGGCCTGGAACATAGGTTCAATTCCGCGATCTTTTCGCCGATGTTATTCTGATGCATCGCGTTTTTTCCCTCTTGTAGCCTGTCGATGGGCATGCAGATTCCCACGAAGGCCTTGAGGCAGCAGGTGTATTCGGCGGCTGTAACGTCGTGGTTCTTGAGCATGGGCGCGTTAATCCAGTGATCCACCTCGCTTAGTATGCCGGGCATATGGAAACCTTCGCTCCAATGGCGCTGGCCCGGCTTGAAAAGCTCGTACTTGGATCTGGTAAAGGGGAAGGCTATTGCCCCCTCCTCTTGACAAATCTTGGCAAAGCCGCACTTTACAAAGGCTTTTTCAGTTTGATAGGCCGAGCGGTCCCCCACCAGCGCCGTTGCTCCGCGCTCTTTTACCATCCTGACTATCGCTCGAACCACGTCGGGTTTGGTCGTGATCCTGCCGATATCGAGCCCGCCGTCCGACGGCCCGCACATGTTGGGCTTGATCAAAACGCGCTGGCCCGGCTTTATCTCGTCTATTCCCCCGGCCGCCTCGACCGACTCCCGGACCGCTCTCTCAATGTCCTTATAGTCAAGGTATTCGCCCGAGACTCGTTTCACCTGGGAGAGCCCGACCTTGGCGGGGGGCATTTCAGGATAAACGCCGGTTGGCGGTAGAGGATCTGGACCGACCAGGGTGGTTGTTCCATCCGGACCGTATACGGCTTTGACCCGATTATAGAAGTTGACCGGCTCGATACCCTTTTGCTTGGGTAAAAAACATCCCGCCGAGGCCAGCCCGAATATTCCGGCCGACGAGGCGGCCCGGAAAAAGGAGCGCCTGGTAAAATCCGCGTTGCGGAGAATATGCCTCATGAATTTTTCCTTTCCTTCCAGCTCTCACGTGATCGGATATTGTAAAATACTACTTAAATCGCCCCGTTATTCTACTATACCTTAAACCAATTGAAATGTCACGTTTTTCCTTGGCCGATCCGGCGCGCTCCGCTTTTTTTAACGCGACACAATCCATGGAACCATTCAATATTATTAATTTGTTTTTTTCTTTTAACATAACTTCGCGTTTTCTCGCAAAAAGCCTCTGATTTGGAAAATCTGGCGGGAATACAATGGACGATAATAAGAATCAATACTCCTGCCTCTTGCAAAGCCCATAAAGATGATTACCTTAAGAGTTAAGTAAAAGAATTCACGGCGGCTTTATTAACAAGAATGGAGGATTAAATGGAACTCGAGGGAAACATAAAAGAGATTATCGAAAAAGAAGCAAAGGAAATATCCGAGACCTCGGAGTACGACTACGATGACGCTCTGAGCGCCATGACGAGATCGTACCAGTACGCCCTGGACGTTGGGGAGACCGGTGAGGCGGCTTTCGACAAGGCCCAGGAAATCGTGGGCGAGGCTTTGATGGGCGCGAGCAGGATGGGTTTCGAGCTTAGGGGGGCAGTGGATCATCTTCTTTTCTCCATGCACCATCGGACCCCGTCAAGAGGGGCGTTTTAAGAGCGATCACTTGGCTTAAGGCGCGGCGGCCCATTTTGCATCATGATAACTCAAAAAAGGCCGCCGCGCCTTAACTTATATGCCTGGACTATTTTTTATGGAAAAGTATTTGAAACCGGGGAGTAATTGGTGTATATTAGATAAATGCCTTACGGGGCGTTTTTTATTTTTCAAATCCCAGGGGGTTTTACCGTGAAGGAAGGAATCCATCCCAAATACGACAAGGCGCGTTTCGAGTGCGTGTGCGGAAACGTGATCGAGACCAGGTCCACCCGCTCGGGGACCATCAAGGTTGATATCTGCTCTGCTTGCCATCCGTTTTTTACGGGCAAGGCCAAGCTGCTTGACACGGCCGGCCGGGTCGAGCGCTTTTACCGGAAATACAAAGACCACTACGACAAGCTGGAGCAGGACAAGAAACAAGAGCAGCCCAAGGAATCTTAGACTGGAAGAACTTCTCGCCACGGGTCCGGTCCGGCCGGGTCCGTGGTTTTCTTTTGTTCGATCGGCATGGGAATCTGCAAATTGACATTTTCAACTTGGCGGGAGAGGCGTTAAATGTGGGAAAAGCTTGACGGCATGGTCAAACGATTCGACGAGTTGGAGGGGCTTTTGGCTTCTCCCGAAATCGTGACCAACCCCGAGCGCCTGAAGAAGGTGGCCCAGGAACACTCCGAGGTGAGAAAGGTGGTCGAGGCTTATCGCCGCTATAAAAAAGTGGAGTCGAGCCTGACTGACGCCAAGGAATTGTCCCGCGGCGAAGACGCCGAGTTGGCGGAATTGGCCCGGGATGAAATCGACGGCCTCTCCGAGGACCTTGCCCGCCTGGAGGAGGAGCTCAAGGAACTTCTCATCCCGACGGACCCGCTGGACGGCAAGAATATTATCCTCGAGATCAGGGCGGGCACGGGGGGCGAGGAAGCCGCGCTTTTCGCCCGCGACCTGTTCGAGATGTACAGAAAATACGCGGAATCGAGGAAATGGAAAACCGAGATACTTTCCCTTAGCGCGGCCGAGGCCGGGGGCATCAAGGAATTGATCGCCATGATCTCGGGACGAGCGGTCTATGGCCGCCTGCGCTACGAAAGCGGGGTCCATCGCGTGCAGCGCGTTCCCGCGACCGAGTCCCAGGGCCGGGTCCATACCTCGGCCGCCACCGTGGCCGTGCTTCCGGAGGCCGAGGAAGTTGACGTCGATATCGATGAAACGGAACTGAACCTCGAGACCTTCCGGGCGGGCGGCCCCGGCGGACAGCACGTCAACACCACCGATTCCGCGGTAAGAATCACCCACAAACCCACCGGCCTCGTGGTTATCTGTCAGGACGAGAGGAGCCAGCATAAAAACAGGGCCAAGGCCATGAAGATACTTCGGGCACGCCTGCTTGACCTCGAGCGGGAACGGCAAAATAACGAGAGGGCTTCCATTCGCAAGGGCATGGTCGGCTCGGGCGACCGGTCCGAGCGAATCAGGACCTACAATTTCCCCCAGGGCAGAGTCACGGACCACCGGGCCAACCTGACCTTGTACAAACTGGACTCCATCATGGAAGGAGAGTTGGACGATCTCGTCGAGCCTCTCTCCCAGCGCCATCGCGCCCAACAGCTCGCTGGGGATGGGGCCAGTTGATTTCCGCCCGGGCGACTATTCCCGGTTGACGTTTAACGTCAAGGCACGCGCCTTTTCCCATCCGGCGCCGAAAAAAAAAGGTCGCCGTCCATATTGAATTTATTGCGATAATAATCTAATATCAGATTCAATAAGTACTAATCAATCTTGGAGGCGTTCCATCTTGGAAGACAACGGCAGGAGATCAAACGTTAGAGTCAAGGCCAAATTGAAGGTCAGATTCAAGGACACAAGCGCCTTTATTTCCGAGTACACTCACAATATCAGCAAGGGCGGACTGTTCGTGCGCACCGGCAAGCCATGTGAGAAAAACTCGTTCGTACAGGTGATCCTTATCATGCCGGAGACGGAGAATGAGGTAAGCGCGGTCGGCGAGGTCATTCACGTGATCACTCCCGGCCAGGCAACCGATTCTCAGCCCTCGGGCATGGGCATAGAATTAAAGGAGATTTCCCAGGCCGACCAGAAGCTTATCGAGGACTTCATCCGGGACAAGCTTAAAAGCGACGCTGAGAAGGAATCTCTTGGCCGGCGCGAGCATCAAAGATACGAGACCAAAATACGGGTGCGCTTCGGCAGCAGGGAGGCCCTGGCCGAGGAATACACCCACAACATAAGTCACGGTGGCATATATATCCGGACCAAGTCGCCCAAAAAGCTGCGCGAAAAGCTGATTATTATACTAACGCATCCCGATACCGGGGCCGAGATGGAACTGGAGGGGGAAGTGGTCAGGGTCGTCTCTGAGGACGAGTCCTACCGGACGGGACAGCCGGCGGGCATGGGTATCCGCTTTTTAACCATGGGTCACGATACAAAGGCCCAGATAACCGCCTTTATCAATTCCGAGTCGGTAACGAGGAACAAAAGAGTGGAGTTCGAGTAAATCCTAAAAACGGCGCGTTAAAAAGCCGTTCTCCCGGGAACGGCTTTTCTCGTGGGAACCGACTTCATTCGCGCGAGAAGAGCCTCGACTTGAGGTACTCCCTGTTCAGTCTCGCGATATTCACTATGGATATGGACTTGGGGCAAACCTCCTGGCACTCGGTGTAATTCGAGCAATTGCCGAACCCGACCTCGTCCATCTTTTTGACCATGGCCGCCGCCCTGCGGGCCGCCTCCGGGCGCCCTTGCGGCAAAAGAGCCAGGTGAGACACTTTGGCCCCCACGAAAAGCATGGCCGAGGCGTTGGGACAGGCGGCCACGCAGGCGCCGCAGCCTATGCACTGGGCCGCGTCCATGGCCAGCTCCGCCGCCTCCTGCGCGATGGGGATGGCGTTGGCGTCCGGCGCCCCGCCCGCGGCGGCGGATATAAAGCCGCCGGCCTGGATGATCACGTCAAAGGCCCCCCTGTCCACGGCCAGGTCCTTGATTACGCCGAAGGGCTTGGCGCGGAAAGGCTCGATAATGATGGTGTCGTTGTTCTTGAAGTGCCTCATGTGAAGCTGGCAAAGGGTCGTTCCCTTCTCGGGGCCGTGAGGGCGGCCGTTCACCACGGCGCCGCACATCCCGCAGATGCCCTCCCTGCAGTCGTGGTCGAAGGATATCGGGTCCGCGCCCTCCAGCGTGAGCTGCTCGTTAAGCACGTCCAGCATCTCGAGGAAAGAGGCGTCCGGGGATATCTCCTTCAACCGATATACCTCGAAGCCGCCCTTCTCCATGGGGCCCTTCTGGCGCCAAACCTTCACGTTGACCGCGATCGTCTTTGACTCGCTCACTTGTAACTCCTTTGCGTGAGTTTCACGTTCTCGAACTCGAGGGGCTCCTTGTGAAGCTCGGGATCGGCGCCGTCGCCCCTGTATTCCCAGGCCGCCACGTGGCGGAAGTTTTCATCGTCCCGCAGGGCCTCGCCCTCCTCGGTCTGGAAATCCTCGTTAAAGTGCCCGCCGCAGGACTCCTGCCGGGCGAGGGCGTCCACGATCATAAGCTCGGCGAACTCGAGGAAATCCGCCACTCTGCCCGCTCGCTCGAGGGACTGGTTAAAGGTACCGCTCGAGCCGGGCACGGTCACGTTCTTCCAGAACTCCTCCCTGATCTCCGGGATCATGGACTTGGCCTTTTTGAGGCCCGCGTTGTTCCGGCCCATGCCGCAATATTCCCACATCAGGTGACCCAACTGGCGGTGGTAATGATCGACCGTTTGCCTGCCGTTGATTTTCAGCAGGCGGTTGATCCGGTCCGCGGCCTGGTCCTCGACGTCCTTGAACTCCTTGCCGCCCGCGGTCACGTCCTCCAGGCGCTCGCCCGCGATGTAGCCGCCGATGGTGTAGGGTATGACGAAATAGCCGTCGGCCAGGCCCTGCATTAAGGCGCTCGCGCCCAGCCTGTTGGCCCCGTGGTCGGAGAAGTTGGCCTCACCCAGCACGAAAAGGCCCGGCACCGCGCTCATGAGATTATAATCCACCCACAACCCGCCCATGGTGTAATGAGGGGCAGGATAGATGCGCATGGGGACCCGGTAAGGGTCCTCCGCCGTGATCTTCGCGTACATGTCGAAAAGGTTGCCGTACTTGCGGGCGATCACGTCCCGCCCGTCCCGCTTGATCGCGTCGGCGAAGTCAAGGTAAACCGCGTTGCCGCCCTCCACGCCCCGGCCCTGGTCGCACTGCTCCTTGGCGTTGCGGCTGGCAACGTCGCGGGGCACGAGGTTGCCGAAGCTCGGATACTTCTCCTCCAGGTAATAAAAGCGCTCCGCCTCAGGTATCTGGCCGGGCTTCCTTTTATCTCCCGCGTTTCTCGGCACCCACACCCGGCCGTCGTTCCGGAGGCTCTCGCTCATGAGGGTCAGCTTGGACTGGTAATCTCCATGCACCGGGATGCAGGTGGGATGTATCTGCGTGAAGCAGGGGTTGGCGAAAAAGGCCCCGCGCTTGTAGGCGCGATAGGTGGCGGTCACGTTGCTGGCCATGGCGTTGGTCGAGAGGAAAAACACGTTCGAGTAGCCGCCCGTGCAAAGGACAACGGCGTGGCCCGAGTAGCGCTCGATCTTGCCGTTGATCAGGTTCCTCACCACCACGCCCCTGGCCTTGCCGCCCACCAGCACTATATCCAGCACCTCGCGGCGAGGGAAGAGCTTTACCTTGCCCTGCCCCACCTGGCGGGAAAGCGCGCCGTAGGCTCCCAGCAAGAGCTGCTGGCCCGTCTGCCCGCGGGCGTAGAAGGTCCTCGACACCTGGGCGCCGCCAAAGGAGCGGTTGGCCAGGAGGCCCCCATAGTCGCGGGCGAAGGGAACGCCCTGGGCCACGCACTGGTCGATGATGTCGTTGCTCACCTGGGCCAGGCGATAGACGTTGGCCTCCCGCGCCCTGAAGTCGCCGCCCTTGACCGTGTCGTAGAACAGCCGCCAGATACCGTCGCCGTCGTTGGCGTAATTCTTGGCCGCGTTGATGCCTCCCTGGGCCGCGATCGAGTGGGCCCGCCTTGGGCTGTCCTGGATGCAGAAGTTCTTGACGTTGTAACCAAGCTCCGCCAGGGACGCCGCCGCCGAGGCCCCCGCCAGTCCCGTCCCGATAACGATGAGGTCGAACTTCCTCTTGTTGGCGGGATTAACGAGCTTGAGGTCGAACCTGTGCTTGTCCCATTTCTCGGCCAGCGGGCCGGACGGGACCTTCGAATCTAGAGCCATCTTTGCCTCCATTCCGTGAATACCGGAGGGTTAAAGTGAATAACGTACATCTTCGCCTTCCCCGCGCCTCGCGAGAAATCAGGCGCTCATGAGAACGAATATGGGAAGGGAGCCGTAGCCGACCGCCACCGCGATGGCGAAGACGAAGCTCGCGGCCCTCACCAGCGGCGTGTACTTGGGGTGGTTGGCCCCCACCGTCTGAAAGGCGCTCCACAGGCCGTGCTCCACGTGCAGGGCCACGACGAGCATCGAGACCACGTAGAACAGGGCGTACAAGGGATTGGTGAGAACGCCCGACACTATCTCGGATATGGTATTGGCGTCATGGTCCGCGAAGTGGAAGTTCACGAGGTGGATGACGATGAAGAAAAACATGAAAACCCCGGTGTAGGGCATGAACCCCACGCCCAGGGTCTGGCGCTCCGACTTGTGCGTCACCGCGTAGCGCCGGGGACGGGCGGCCCGGTTCCGGATGAACAATAAAAGGCCCATGCCCACGTGAACGAGGGCGAAGAATAGAAGTCCCAGCTCCGCCAGGGTTATCAGGGGCCCGAGGGAATGAAGTTTTTCCGCGTAGGCGTTAAAGGACTCATGACCTCCGAACATGGTGAAGTTGCCGGCCAGGTGAGTGGTCAGAAAAAAACAAAAGGCCAGTCCGGTGACGGCCATCATCTGTTTCTTTCCGATTGAAGACCCGAGAAAGCTGATTATCCAGTCCATCCTAACCTCCCGATCGGACCAGTGATTGGCAAGGCCCGGCGCCGCGGGCAATCTATTCACTTCGTAAAAACCCCGGCGGCGTCCGGGATCAATATAAATAACGATTGTTATATTATAGGGGACTCATGCTTAATAATGCAAATGACTAATACCAAATATCCGACGATTACGCAAAAAACCTCACGGCATATTTGCCACGCGCCGCGAACGCGATTCGCGAGCGCCCTACTGGCTCCTTACGATCTTGAGGCAGACCATCTGGCAAAGGACCGTTATATCCTCGGCGGGCAGAAGGCCGATGGCCGACGAGTCGAACAGGATATTGATCTCGGCTGGAAACTCCTCGTCCGGCTCGTAGAGCACGAAGATATAATCGAGTCTCGGCAGGGCCCTGATCTTGAAGGCCAGGTCTCCATGTCCCTCGATCTTTTCCGCTCCTATCCTCATCGCCGCGTCGGCCAGATGAGGAAGACGAGACCCGAATACCGAAAGCAGTATCCCGGAGGTCCGCTTCAAGAAAACGGGGTAATAGGGCGCGCCGTCCGGGACCTGCTTATAAGTGATAAGCTCGTTGGAGGGGCCGCCGCCGTCCGCCTTGACGAGGTAATGGAGGGCCACGATATTTTCCCACGTCTCGGGCGCGGGTCCTCCATCGCCCGGCTCGAGGTCAAGGGATGACTCATCAAGCGCGTAGACGCGATCGATCATCTTCACTTGAATCTTGCCGCCCACTCTGGCGAAGCCCGCTTTTTCCGCCTGGCCGCCGAGGTCCATGCTCTGGAGTTCCTCCTTGGCCAGGGCCAGTGAAGTCTCCTGGTTGGTCTGTCTGGGAAGCTCGTATTTCGATTTGTCCGGCATTTTATCACCCGCGGATAAACGCTCTTTCTTCTTGAAAAATGAAACGGCCCCAAGGACCTTTCGGTACCCGGGGGCCGCGTTCATTTATATAGTCATAAGATCGGGGGAGGTTATCCTTCCAGCCACGAGTCGGAATAGAGGGTCTCTCCCACGAGCACCTTGGCGGTGCGGTAGTATTTAAGCTGCTCCTCGGACAAGGAGTCGACGCCGACGGACTTTCCATCCATCACGTCGTAGGTTAACTGAACGATGTCCTCCTTGCCGCCCTTGGCGATGGCGATAAGGTCCTCGTCAAAGGCGTCCACGATGGCGGAGTACATCCCGTAGCGCATAAGCATGATGAGATAGGAGCGGTTGAGCCACTCCCGGAGCTCGGTGGGAGCGCCGTTGGAAATATTGGAAAGTCCGCAGGTGCTCTTGGCTCCCGGCACCAGGTCCTGCAGGGTCTTCATGAACTCGATGCAGGACTTGACCTGGTTGATCTCGACCGACACGGGGCTGACGATGGGGTCGATCCACAGCCTCTCGTTGGGGAAGCCCAGCTCGGTGGCCTTCATCATGGCCTCGGCCGCGAACATGGCCCGCTCGTTCTCGTCGCGGGGCATGCCGTCGGGACCCCAGAGGACCACGATGATGTCGGCGTCGTACTTGGGCGCCAAGGGGAACACGCGCTCCATCTTGGCGGGCTGAAGGGTCACGGAGTTGATCAACGCGGTGCCGGGCTTGACGACCTTAAGGCCGGCCTCGACGGCGTCGCCGTTGTAAGAGTCCAGGGCCACGGGGTTGTCCACCGCCTCCTGGACCGCCTTGACCACGAAGGGCATGAGCTCCTGGCCGTCCTTGCGGGCGGGCCCGATGTTAAGGTCGATATAATCGACGCCCTGCTCAGCCTCGGCCTTCGCCATGTCCTGAAGGGGGCCGGCGTTCCTTTCCTTCATGGCCGGACCAAGGGTCTTGGACATGACGTTGAGGTTTTCACCGATGGTTACGCACTTCATTTTCACTTTCCTTTCTTAGGACAAGTCTTTGAGGAAACCGGCGAGATGCGCCGCCTCGCGCGGACCGATGATGATTTCCCAACCGGGCAGCTCCTCCTCGAGCTCGCCCGAGATGCTGGCGACCATGCCGGGGATGACGAGCCGTTTCTTGCCCATCTTGTCGGCCACGCCGCTCTTGAGGATCGCCGGTCCGATCAGGTCGGCCGCGAACTTGCCCGCCGCCCATCCGGTCAGGACCGAGAGCCCCTCGGTGTCGACCACTATGAGGCGCGCCGGGGACCTGCTCGTCTCCAGTTCCCCGGAGACGATGAAGTAGGTCAGCGAGAAGTTCGAGGTCACGAGAAGCGGAGAGTTCTCGTCGGGGTTGTTGAAATCGTAAACGCCGGGCTCGGTGGCCATGGGCCTTTGCGGGTCGGTATATATGTTCATCCGCTCGACCAGGAGCGGGAACAGGTACTCGGCCTTGAGGTCGGAAAGGACCACGATACCCGCGTACTTGGGTATGAAGATCGAGGCGTAAAGGGCCTCCTTGAGCGGGTCGTCGGTCATCTCGCAGGGGAACGTGATAATCGGATACCCCAGCGGCCGGAAAGTCTTCTTGATGGCCTGGCGGCGAATCTGAATCTGGTCCTTAAGCGCCTGCTTGATTTGCCTCGCGCCGGCGTCGATGAATATCTTCTTCAGGCCGGCGGCCGCGAGCTTTTCGGTGACCGCGGCCACGCCGCCGAGTCCGTCGCCCTTGGCGGCCACGGGAACGTCCAGTTCCTTGGCCAGGGCGGCCATGGCGTCGACGTTGTCGGCCGTCGCCGCGTAGAGCAGGGGCTGCTTCGCCTTCAGGGGCTCGGCGGCCTTCTTGAGAGCGTCGAGGTTCCCGCTGACCAGGATCAGGGGCAGACCCGTTCCCTCGTCGGCCTTCTTGGCCAGGGCGGCGAGCTTGTCCGCGTCGTCGCTCTTGACGGCCACGAGGTCGCAGTGAAGGGCCACGCCCACGCGCTCGTACTTTAACTCGTTGGCGGCCTTGATCCTCGCGTCAACGGCGGCGGCGTCCATGGCGTCGGTGAGAAGGACCGCCACTCCGGTCGGAGACACGAAGGTCTTCTCATGCCGGAACAGGATCGTCTCTCCGCCGGACTTGAACGCGCTATCGCCGGAGCCGATGGTGACGGGAAGCACCGGCGGCTGGCTCGACGCGCTAAGTTCTTCAGCGGCCGCCGAGTCCACGTGCGGGCACTGTGACAGTTCGGCCTTGCCCTGGGTGAGCTGCACGGCGAAAGCCATGCAGGTGGGCACGCCGCAGTCGCCGCAGTTGGTCTTCGGCAGCTTTTTGAAGATTTCAATTGGTGATACGCCCATTTGCTAACTCCTCCTTAAATATTCCTCCCACGTGTTTCCAATTACCTTTGGCCTACATGAGCGGGTCCATGCTCAGAACGGGATGGCCCTTCTCGGTGATGTAGGCGAGAACTTCCTCCTCGGTGACGCCCACGGTCTCGTCGGCTATCTTATCGAGAAGGTCCGGGTGGCCCAGCTCGGCGGCCACCTTGTTGAAGCGCTCCGCGATCTCTTCCTTGAGCTTCTTGGGCATCCACACCATCCTGAGAATCCCGCCCTCGGCGGAGAGGAACTTCTTGGAGGTGATGTAGAATTTCGAGTGGCCCACGAAGCCGGGGGTCACCGCGCCGCCGCCGACGGTGCCGGCGAGGGTGGTGAACTTCATGCCCACGGGGGTCATGCCCTTGTAGTCGCGGTCGACGGTCATGAATCCCTGGCAGGTCCAGAGCATGGCCGCGATGGCCTCGAAGCAGCCGCAGGAGGTCATGGGCTGGCGCAGGATGCCGTAGGCGTCAACCGACTCCACGTTGCCCCTGCTGGCCTTTTTCACGAACTCGTTAACGCCGGTCCAGACGCCGTAGGTCTTATCGATGATATCGCCCTTCTCGACGGGCTGGTTGGGACCGGTGGGGTTGATCTCGTTGCTGGCCTTGCAGTCGAGCCAGTTATAGGCGCCGCAAAGGCCAGGACGCTCCGGCGTGACCACGCACACGTGGTTGGGCGCGAAGCTCTGGCACAGGGTGCAGCTGTAGAAGGGGTCCGTCGTCTCGTCCTTCATGTCGGCCAGACGCTCGTCGCGGGTCTTGTACATGCCCCGGGCCTTCTCGGTCAGTTCCTTGACCTTGTCCTCCTCGGTGAAGATCGTTACCTGGACCTTGTCGAGGATCGAGCCGAAGTCGCCGTGGAACTTGGCGTGAAGTATCTTGCCGATATGCTCGAGGGCGAAGCCCTTTTCCACGGAACCCTTGTTGATGCGCACCCAGGCGATGTCGCGCTGCCCTATGTGCATGATGCCCTGGGCGTAGTTCAGAAGATGGTGTATCTGGCGCTCCAGGATGGGCTCGAAGTCCTTCTGCATCTGGCGGCCCGCCACCTCGACGTATATGCCAAGGGCCATCCTGGTCCCGGGATCGATGTCCTTTAAGTCCTTGCCGATGACGGTGACCTTGCCGTCCTCGATCGCGTTCATGTCCTTCATCTCGACCAGCTCGACCGCCTGGGTCTTGCCGCCGCCCATCTCCGTGTAGATGTCGTCGCCGCGCACGCGCTCGCCCTCGAAGGCGGGACCGTAGGCCACGGGTACCGGTACCTTGGCGATGGTGACCTTAAGTCCGCGGACCTCGGTCGACTTGGCCACGATCTGGTCGTGGGGAACGTTGGAAATAACGTGCTCGTAAGTGCATATGCCGGTGGGCAGCACCTCGGGGATCGGCGTGTCGGCGATGACCGGGAACCCGTAGTTGACCACGCCGGTGCCCTGGGCGTACCACTCGTCGGTAACCAGGCCCATGGTCATGGCGAAGGCGAAAACGCGGTCCTTGTTATAGATAAGGATCTTGCGGTAGTCGCCGGGCTCGATGCCGCCGAAGCTCATGGCCGCGCGGGTGGCGAAGCCGACCGCGAAGGCCGCGCCGGCGGCCGCGCTGTCGGAGAAGGGCACCAGACGGGTGCTCCAGCCGATGTCCATGCCCGCGTCGCGGAGCTGCTGGCTGAAGGTGTTCCCATGCTCGTCCTGGCCGCCCATGAACACGTAAAGGCTCTTCTCGAGAAGCTCCTGGGCGATGTTCTTGGCGACCTCGGGGCTGGGGGCCGCGCCGAGAATGGCGGCGAAGCCGGGGGCCGAGCCGTCAACGAACTCGACGCCGCGCTTCCTGAGAATGATGTCGTCGGCCGCGCCGACCCAGAGCTTGTCGTCGGGCGGGTCCTCGCCCTGCGCGTAGTAGTTGGGGTCCTCGAGGTAGCGGATGGCCTCGGCCACCTCCGTCGCCCAGAAGTTGACCATGCCGGCGTCGAGGGCCGGGGCCAGGTATGGCAGGGGGTTGTTGGCCTTGGGCGCGGGGGGAAGGAGCTTCTTGCACATCCCGATGACGTCCATGGCGTCTTTCAGGTTCTCGACCTTCTTGCCCGTGATGCCGTAGGTAATGGGAAGATAGTATCCGGTGTTGGGGAAACCTATCTCCTGTTTCTCTCCATGTTTATCTATAGCTTTTTTTACTTTTTCCTCGGCGTTGGCAACTATCTTGTGAGCGCCTCTTATCGCCGCGGACGCAATAATTTTAGACACGGCAAATACCTCCTTTTCTTTTTATCAGGCTAAGCCTTACTCCATCTCGCGCCTGTCGGCCATATCCATAAGGACGCGCTCCCTGGCCTTGTCGATGCCGAGGGCCTTCCTCTTCTTGTCGATATGGGCGATCATCTTGTGGGCGTGCTTGATCGGGTCGGGCTCGAAGTCCCACATGCCGCCCAACTCGGCCTCGAGTTCCTCGAAGAGGTACTTGACCAGGTTCTCCGCCCCCATAATGGGGAAGGTGGTCCCGAAGACGGTGTAGACTCCGGAGGCGACGAAGTAATGGCCGATGGAGATGGCCTTCTCGCTCATCCACTCGGGCGCGCTTCCCGCGGCGGGCAGGTCCGAGATGTCGTCGCCCAGTCCGCCTTCCTTGACCACGGCGGCGGCGGCGAGCAGTATCCTCGAGTTGTCCACGCAGGAGCCCATGTGCAGGACCGGCGGGATGCCGACCGTCTCGCAAACCTCGGCCAGTCCGGGTCCGCAGAACTTGGCGGCCGACTCGTGAGTGAGCAGTCCGGCTTTGCCGCAGGCCATGGCCGAGCAACCGGTGGTAAGAACGATGACGTCGTTCTTGAGGAGTTCCTTTATAACGGTCAGGTGGCCGTCGTCGTGGGGGGTCCTGGCGTTGTTGCAGCCGACCACGCCGCCGATGCCCCTGATCTTTCCGTTGATGATGTTGTCGTTAAGGGGCTTGTAGCTCGCCCTGAACATCCCGCCCAGGAGGTAGGAGATGGTCTCGTGCGAGAAGCCGGCCACGACCGGTTCCTTTTCCTTGGGCACGGCGACCTTCTTGGGGTCGCGGTTCTTGAAGTTGTCGATCGCGGCCTCGACGATTTCACGGGCGCTGGCCAGCGCGTCGTGCTCCTCGAACTGGATGTGCGTGGCGTCGGGTATATTGGCCCGGTAGTTGGTGGTGATCAGCTTGGTGTGGTAGCACTTGGACACCTCGGAGAGGCTCTGCATGATGCACTGGACGTCCACGATCATGGCCTCCAGGGCGCCGGTGACGATGGCCAGTTCCTGCTGGAGGAAGTTGCCCGCGATGGGCAGGCCGTGCCTCATGATGATCTCGTTGGCCGTGCAGCACATGCCGGCGATGTTGATGCCCTTGGCCCCGACGGCCTTGGCCTTGGCGACCATGTCCTCCTGCTGGGCCGCGACCACGATCATCTCCGAGAGCAGGGGCTCATGGCCGTGGACGATGAGGTTGACGTGGTCTTCCCTGAGGCACCCCAGGTTCATCTCGGAGGCGATGGGAACGGGCGTTCCGAACATTATGTCCTGCAGGTCGGTGGCGATCATGGAACCGCCCCATCCGTCTCCCAGGGCCGCCCTGCTGCACTGCTTGATGATGTTGTGGTATTCCATGTCCACGCCGATGTGGGTGCGGTGCATGATCTCGACGATCTCGCGGTCGATGCCGCGGGGCTGGATGCCCAGCTTCTTCCAGAGTTCCTGCCTCTTGAGGGGGGCCCGCTTGAGGCATACCAGAGGCTCCTCGCTCTGGCTGCCGTACTCGGAAAGGGCCTTTCTTCCGACCTCGATGGCGATTTCCTTGTCGTCGCGGTCGGCGATCTCGACCCCGTAGTCCATGGCCACGGCGTAAAGCTTCTGCCTGTCCTTGACCTCGTAGCCGGGGATTTTGCCCTCGGCCGCCAGGAGGAACACGTCGGCCACGGCGCGGCCGTGGTCGGAGTGGGCCGAGGCGCCGGCGGCGACCATGCGCGCGAAGTTACGGGCGGCGATGGTCTCGACCGTGGCGCCGCACACGCCCCTGGGGGCCTTCTTGGTTATGCGGCAGGGGCCCATCGAGCAGATGCGGCAGCAGACGCCGTCGGCGCCGAAGCTGCACCTGTTCTTCTGTCCTTCCCTGACGCGGTCAAAGCAAGTGTCGCATCCATCGGCCTTGGCCTTCTCGAGGAGAGGGGCCACGGTTGGATCGACGCTGATTATTTCCTTTTTCTCTTCATCCGCCATTTTATAACCTCCCTTGCGTTACCGGTCGAATTATTATTAAAGCCAGCCGATTTCGACCGATCAGTTATAGCGCCGGCCCTTATTACCAAAGCTCGTCGATGAGCTCTTTTATCTTGGCAACGGACTCCGGGTGCCTCATGACCAAAAGGTCAGACCCGGCCATAAGCAGCACGACCGCGGTCATGCACTCCATGGCGATGGCCCTTTCCTTGACGGGTCCCATTGTATCGTCCACCTGGCGCGCCTCCTTGCACTTCCAGGTTTCGTGGGACACGAAGTTGATCATGGGCTGCTGCATCTTGTCGTCCTGCTGGACAAGGGCCGCCATCCGGTCGCGCTCCATGACGGAGAAGGAGTACTCCATTCCGTAACCGATGCCTCCGGTGGTGGGGTCCATGAGGATTTTTTCCGCCTTGACGCCCAGGTTCATGAGCAGCGTGTTGAGCTGCTTGGCCAGGTTGACGTCGATGGGCGTGTTGGCCGACACGGTGTTGCCCGAGGCCAGCGCTCCCGCGCCCAGCGACTTGTAGGTGGTCTCCTCGACGGGAGCGATGACGAGGTTCCTGCCCTCGCACTCGTCGCTGACTTTCCTTAGCACCTCCTGGTCCTTGGCGGTGTTGGCCGTGCCCTGCACTATGAGGGGGACGCTGATGGCGTCGAGCACCTTCTTGACCGTCGCCACCGCCTCGTCGGCGGGCGCGTTCTTGCCGTTGGGGTCGGTGCTCTGAAGCCTGATCGAGATGATCTCGGCCCCGAACTCGTCCTGGAGCTTCTTGGCCCAGGCCGCCGGGTCGCCCAACACGTCGGCGAAGGGTTCCTTGACCGCGTCCGGCCAGTCCTCGGCGCAACCGTCCCACATCTCCATGGCCACGCGCGGCTTGTTGCCAAGCTCGCCCTCGAAGCCGTGGAAGGGATAGGCCGCGGAGCCGCCGAGCTTTACGGCCTTGTCGCCGGTCCCTATCACGACTTCACGGATTTTTCCCGAGTAAGTTTCCTTGATTAGATCCAAGCCCAACTTATTTCCTCCTTGTTTATTTTGACCTCAATCTCACGTCCACTCCGACACGGTCCGTCAAGCGGGATTTTTCCTCTTCTCGCTGCCGAACCAATCGTCGGAATACCAGTAGCGAAGACCGGTCTTGAGGAATTTGATTATTTCGCCCTTGTCGTCGCCAAGCTGATCGATCCAGTTGTGCTTGTCTCCCTGCTGGGACTCGCCCGCCTCGTAGGTCTCGCCGAGGATTTCTACCTCGGTCCCGTCAAAACGTTTCTTTTTAATGGTGGAATCACCCATTACCCCTAACCTCCTTTCGATTGCCAGCCATCCAACTGAGATTTAATAAAAAAGTACACTTTAAACTATATATAAATAAACTTAGCCTTTAAACCAGGCGTAAAGTTCGCGCTACCTGAAACCGGTCATTCAACTTTTCTGAATCGAAAATGTTTGGATGTACTACGCCCCCGAAAACTACTTTGCGACCGCTACATAGTATACAATGATTTTTGGGCGAATGTCCAGCGGGAATTTCAAGTTTTTTTCATTATATCCTTTAGAAAACATTAATTTTTTCTAATTTTCATCCGCCCGGTCAGGGGTTGTCAAGATCGCGCTTGATCGTCTCCAGCATGCGGGCCGCCGCCGCCTTGGCGGCGTTGTCCTCGGGAAGGTCCAAAAACGATTTTAAATCAAGGTCATAATCGGTCACAAAGGGGTCCTCCGGTATCGTTCCCAGAAGTCCGACGGGAAGCTCGGAGATCGCCTTTTCCAGTCTGGGATCAAGTTCCCTGGCCCTTCCAACCACCACGTACTTTTTCATGATGGGCAGGGAAAGCTCGCTTAACAGATCGAAAAGACCGCTTACGGTCCGAACTCCCTTCATGGAAGGGTCCGTCACCATCAAAAGCGCGTCGATTCGGGAGGAGGTCCTCCTCGAGAGGTGCTCCATGCCCGCCTCGTTGTCTATGACCACGTAGGAATAATTGTCGACCAGGCGCTCGAGGTTGTCGCGCAGTATCGAGTTGGCCGAGCAGTAGCACCCCGGTCCCTCCGGCCGTCCCATGACGAGAAGGTCCATGTTCTTCTTTTCCACTATGGCCTGGTTGATGCGAAGCTCGAGGAAGGCGGCCTTGGTCATGCCCTGGGGAATGGTCAGCTTCCTGCCGTGGAACTCCTCGAGCACCTGTCCCACCGTCTCCTCGGGCGTGATGCCGAGGGCGGGAGCCAGGTTCGAGTTGGGATCGGCGTCCACGGCCAGGATCGGGCCGGACCCGTTTTTAATAAGGTTCGCCACCAGTAGGGCCGAAAGCGTGGTCTTGCCCGTTCCTCCCTTGCCGCATACCGCTATTACCCTGCTCATTATTATTCCTCCAGCGCGGCGCGAGCCTTAAGCGCGAGTCGCCGCCGTTATGATTTCTTGATCTGGACTTTTGGAGCGCGCCGCGGGCGAGTAATTTGGCCGGCGACGCCGGATGGCCGTCCCGAATTCTATGGTAACCTCAATTTCCGCCGCTTTCCAAAAAGCATGGGGCTCCCGGGTCAGGTTTTCTTTTTAATCAGGTAAAGGGCCCCGACCGGACAGACCTCGACGCATTTGAGGCAGGCGTCGCAGTTCTGCTCGGACAGGGGCCGCCCGTCAAAGGTGGATACCGCGGTTTCCATCCCTCTTTGAGTGAAGTCCAGTATCCTGCATCCCGTCACCTCGTTGCAGACGTGGACGCATTTTCCGCAAAGCACGCAGCGGTTGGGATTGAGTCCGAAGTCGAACCGGCTGTCATCGATCGGAAAATCGGGCTCGATTTTGGGGAAAGATTTTGGTTTGAGCGCCAGTTTTCGCTCGCGGGCGATCCTTTGCAGCTCGCAGTTCTTATGCGCCGGGCAGTCCTTGCACTCGAGACGGTGGACGCTCATGATCAGCTCGAACCCGGTCTTCACCAGGCGGTCCACCTTCTCGCTCCTGGTGCGGACCACCATGCCGGGCTGGACGCGAGTAGTGCATGAGGTTACCGGCGCGGGAAGTCCCTCGACCTCGACCACGCACAGCCGGCAGGCCGCGGGAATAAAGCCCATTTCCTCCATGGCGCAAAGGTTCGGTATATAAATCCCCGCCGTGAGGGCCGTCGCCAATATGGTCGCGCCTTTTTCGGCCTCGACCTTTTTTCCGTCTATTTCTATCTCGATCTTGTTCATCGTTCTCAATGCCCGCTTTTTTGTCCCTCGGGTCTTTTCTCGACCTCGGGCAGGTCCCGGAGGGGAGATATCTTTACCACCGCGTCGTACTCGGGAGGACAGACCCCCATGCAGGAGTCGCACTTCACGCAAAGGGACTGGTCCACGGCCTTGATCCGCTTCGAGGTGGTGTAAACGGCCTCGGGCGGACAGCTACCCACGCAGGCGTCGCACCCCCTGGCGCATTTTTCCGGCAGAATATAGTAAGCGGTAAAGGCCTTGCACACCTTGGCCCGGCACGTATGATTGAGCACGTGCTCCTCGTACTCCTCCCTGAAGTAGCGCAGGGTGGTAAGGACCGGGTTGGGCGCGGTCTTTCCCAGGTTGCAAAGCGACCCGGCCTTGACGTCCTCGGCCATGCGCTCGAGCAGGTCAAGGTCCTCGATTTTGCCCTCCCCCCCCACGATCCGGTTCAGCACGTCGAGCATCTGCCTGGTTCCCACCCGGCAAAAGGTGCACTTGCCGCAGGACTCGCGCTGAGTGAACTCGAGAAAATATCGGGCCGCGTCCACCATGCAGTTATCCTCGTCCAGGATCACCATGCCGCCCGAGCCCATGATGACCCCGGCCTTCCCCAGGCCGTCGAAGTCGATCGGAATATCGAGCTCGCTCTCGGGAAGGCAGCCGCCCGAGGGCCCTCCAATTTGCACCGCCTTGAACTTCTTGTCCCCGGGGGGGCCGCCGCCAAGGTCGAAAATCACGCGCCTTAAGGTCGTTCCCATGGGAACTTCCACCAGGCCCGGATTGGTGATCTTGCCGGCCAGGGCGAAAACGGCCGTGCCCTTGCTTTTCTCCGTCCCTATGGAGGAAAACCACTCGGGCCCCTCGGTGAAGATGAGGGGAACGCCGGCCAGGGTCTTGACGTTATTGACCGAGGTGGGCAGACCGAAAAGTCCCTTTTCCGCCGGGAAGGGCGGCTTCACTCGAGGCATCCCGCGTTTACCCTCGATCGAGGCGATCATGGCCGTTTCCTCGCCGCAGACGAAGGCCCCCGCCCCCTCGATCACCTCGAGGTCGAAGGACGCCCCCGATTCCAGGACGTTCTTGCCGAGAATGCCCGCCTCCCGCGCCTGGCGGATGGCCAGCTTGATCCGCTCGACCGCCAGGGGATACTCGGCCCGCACGTAAATAAATCCCCTCTCGGCGCCGGTGATAATGGCGGCCAGCAGCATTCCCTCCAGGAGGGCGTGGGGGTCGGACTCGAGTATGGTCCGGTCCATGAAGGCTCCCGGGTCGCCCTCGTCGGCGTTGCAGATGAGTATCCTTTCCGTCTCGGGGCTGCCTCTTAAAATCTCCCACTTGCGGCCGGTGGGAAAACCGGCGCCTCCCATGCCCCTAAGTCCCGCTCTTTTTACCATCTCCAGGTTTTCCTCGGGGGAACGGGACATGGCGTCCACCAGCCCCTTGTAGGCGCCGTTGGCCAGGGCGTCCACGAAGGAGTCGGGATCGATCGCCCCGCAGCGCCGGAGGAGTCTTCTCTCCTCCATGCCGTAGCGCGGGTAGTCCTCCATCCGGGGCAGGGACATATCGTTTTCCTCGGTGGCGGCGAGAAAGATATCGAAATAAGGGTCCTCCTCGGTAAAGAACTTCACCACCAGGTTCTTAACCAGGGGAGGATTGAGATGGTGGTAGATCATCCCCGGATAACCGGGCCGCTTCACCGTCGCCATGGGCTCGGCGTAGCAGTGACCCATGCAGCCCACGTCGATCACGGGCACGTCCAGACCGAGCTTTGAGAAGTTCTCGATAAAGGCCTCCCTTACGGCGTCGGCCCCGGCCGAGCGGCCGCAGGTGGCCCTTCCCACCAGCACGTAGGAGGATGCCTCGTCGTGAAAGGCGCTCCATTTCTCGAGGGACTTCTCGAATAGGGCCGAGTAGGCCTTGCTCGCGGCCTCGGCGTTATAAGGAGAACTCATGAGTCCGGGTCCTTCGCCTCGGCCTCGAGAGCGGCCAGACGCTTGGCCTCCTTCTCTCTCTGAATGCTATGCTGGAGCAGGATGCCGTCAACCTTGGTGGGGGCCATCTGTCCTATTACCTCATCCCCCACGATGCTGACGGGGGCCATGGCGCAGGCGCCCACGCAGGCCACCCGCTCGATGCTGTACTCGCCGTCGGGGGTCCTCTCCCCCTCCTCTATCTCGAGTCTCCTTTTCCACTGGTCAAGGATGAGTTCTCCCTGCTTGATATGGCAGGCCGTTCCCATGCACACCCGGACGTGGCATTTGCCCGGCGGAGAGAACCGAAACTGATTGTAAAAAGTGGCGACCCCGAAGACGTTGGCCGGAGACACGCCGAGGTGCTCGGCTATATCGGCCATGGCCTTCTTGGGCACGTAGCCGAACTCGTTCTGTACTCTTTGTAAAATGGAGATGAGGTTCCGATAACCCTCCCACTCCTCGCCCAGAAGACGGCGAACGCCCTCCAATACTTCTTTTTCTTCCTCAGCCTCGTTCATGACACTTCCAATCCGGGCATATCCGCCCGCCGCCGGCCACTCTCGTCAGCCTGCGGCCCATTCCCTTTGTTTTTTGAACTCCTCGATCCTGGCCGTGACGGTGGGAAAAATCCTCGCGTCGGTGTGGGGAAAGAACATGCCGGCCATGTAATTATCCATGAACGCGGGGTTGTCCCAGAACTCGACGTTGGTCATCATCCTGGCCGCTCTCTCGGCGTCGAAGAGGATTTCCGAGCTTCTCGTCACCATGGACGCGCCCCGCAGGGAGGAGTTGCCCACGAACTGGAACTTGTTCCTGTCCACGTCGGGCAAAAGCCCTATGGTCACGGCGTTCTCGATGTCCAGCGTATTGCCGAAGTTCCCGGCCAGGTACACGTTCTCGATCTCGTCCATGGTCATGCCCACGTGCTCGAGCAGGGTATGATACCCCGCGTACATGGCGGCCTTGGCCCGAAGCAGGTTGTCCAGGTCGCCCTCCGTCAGGGTCAAGGCGGCGCCCGCGTCGGTCTTGTCGGCCGGGGCCAGAATGATCTCCGGACCGTTCGGGCCAATCCGCGTCAGGTCCGTCTTGGCCGCGAGGTTGACCTTGCCGTTGGGCTCGATAAGGCCGGCCTCGATAAGTCCGGAAACGGCGTTGATAAGGCCCGAGCCGCAAACGCCGCGAGCGGGCGCGCGTTTTATGGTGTCGTATTTCACCTCGAAGGATATGGGGTCGATAAGGAAGCGCTCGATGGCCCCCGCTCCCGCGTGCATGCCGCAGGTGATTCCTCCCCCCTCGAAGGCCGGGCCGGCCGACGCGCTGGCGGTAAGCAGGAAGTCCTTGTTACCCACCACCATCTCGCCGTTGGTGCCGATGTCTATAAGAAGAGACATGGCCTCGCGCTTATACATGCCGGTGGCGATGACTCCGGCGACAATGTCGCCTCCCACGTAGGAGGCCACGGCGGGGAAGTTGTATATCCGGGCCCAGGGGCCGATGTTAATACCCAGCTCGGAGGCGAGGACGCTCCTTACGCTGAAGGCCACGGGCACGTAGGGCGATTCCCGAAGGTACCTGGCGTTAAGCCCCAAAAGGAGGTGGGTCATGGTGGTGTTGCCCGCCGCCACCAGGTGGGAAATCTCCCGAGGCTCGACGCCGCAGTCGGAACCCAGTCTCGAGATGACCTTGTTGATGGTCCCCACCACCTTGGCCTGCATGGTCTCCCGCCCTCCCGGCTTAAGGGAGTAGACTATGCGGCTGATCACGTCGGCCCCGTACTGCACCTGGGAGTTGTACTCGTTCAAGGTGCATTTGGCCTCGCCGCTGCCCAGGTCCATGACCTGGCCCGAGACCGTCGTGGTCCCTATATCTATGGCCAGGGCGAAGTGCCTGTCCCGGGCGTCCCCCGGCTCGACCCTTATAATGATGGGCAGATGAGGGTCGTGCTCGTCCTTGTCCAGGAAGGCGTCGCTCGCCCTAGACCAGATGAGGGTCACCGTCGCCTCCCAGCCGCCTTCCCTGAGGGCGTCGGGAAGATCGCGCAGGGCCGAGAGTTCCATTTGCGGATTTTCTATCCCGTGCTCGAGGCGCAGGGCCCTCATCAGCCGGGCCGCGTCGGCCACGTTATCCTCGGGCGTGGGGGGAGGGAGCTTGACGAAGACTTTCTTCAGGGGAGGATCGAATTTCCAGCCCGAGTTGAGGGCCTCGATCATCTCGTTCGTAAGGTACTGTCCCGCGGGAGTGGGACGTCGCTCGTAGACGACCTCCGAGTCTATCCGGCTCTCGGAGGGAATGTTTATGGTCACGTCCCCGATGACCTCGGAGAGGCAGGCCTGGCGCCAGCCCTGGTCCAGTTCCTCCTGGCTCTGGGTGGACCCGGCCTCGGCTTTCACCTCGCCCTCGATGACCTTGACGCGGCACTGTCCGCAAACCCCGGCGCCCCCGCATGAAGCGTCAAGAACGATCCCGTTCTCGGATAGCGCCTCTAATAGATTGGTACCACGTTCGACGTCGAAACTTACGTCGTCGGGCAATACGGTAACCTTCACTTCCTACTCCTCGTTTCGAGCGATCTCCAGTACTGATTAGAGATGCTGGAGAAGACGTCAGGTTACAAAAACTTTCCCCTCGCGCTGAAAGGGTCGGGAATATCAATGCTTTCGCGCCAAAGCGGCCCGGGATGGACCGCTTTGGCGACCTTTAATATCACTCGATGCCGGCGTGCACCTTGGCCGCGGTAATGGTGTTCTTCATAAGCATGGTGATGGTCATGGGCCCAAGTCCGCCGGGCACGGGCGTAATCTTGGAGGCCACTTCCTTGGCCGAGGCGAACTCGACGTCTCCCACCAGCTTGGTCTTCTTTTCGGCGTTGGGATCGGGGTTGGGAATGCGGTTGACGCCCACGTCCAGGACCACGGCCCCCGGCTTGAGCATGCTTCCCTTGATTACCTCGGGGACCCCGACGGCGGCGATAAGGATGTCGGCGCGCTTGGTGTGGAACTCCATGTCCTTGGTCCGGGTATGGCAAATGGTCACGGTGGCGTTGGCGCCCGCGGCCTTCTGGACCAGCATCATGGCCACCGGCTTGCCCACGATGTTCGAGCGGCCCACCACCACCACCTCGGCGCCGGAGGTCTCGACCCCGGCCCGCTTCAATACCTCGATGCATCCGTGGGGAGTGCAGGGAAGGTACTTGGCGTCGCCGATCATGAGACGGCCCACGTTCACGGGATGGAAGCCGTCAACGTCCTTTTCCGCGTCGATGGCGTAAAGGACCTTCTCTTCATTTATATGCTTCGGAAGAGGAAGCTGGACCAGGATGCCGTTGACTTTGGGGTCCTTGTTAAGCTCGTCGATCAGCTTTAATAGCTCCTCCTCGGGCCAGTCCATCGGCTTTCTATACTCGAAGGAAGTTATGCCAAGCTCGCCGCAGGTCTTGACCTTGTTCTTCACGTACACCTGGCTCGCGGGGTCCTCCCCCACCAATACCACCGCCAGGCCGGGAGTGACGCCCTTTTCCTTAAGCTCGGCCACTTCCTTTTTCATCTCCTCGCGCATTTGCGCGGCGATCTCGTTACCACTGATAATTTCCGCCGTCATTTCTCTCCTCCTTATTCCGGGATGAATAACCCGAGACTTTATTTGATATCCCCGGACGAACCCGTCCGAATTTTTACTTCTTGTCCCACGAATATCGCGCCCAAAAAAATGCGCCCGGATAGAGAACCCACGGGAATTTTAACGCTTACTGCTTCAATGTGGCGGGCACTTCAAGGTTCGCGAGGTTGGGCCGTGATTTTCCCGATAAATCGCGAATTAGTTGCATTCTAGGGGACAAAACAGGCTTTGTCAAGGCCCCGCGGGCGCGAACCGGCGGCCTAAGAAACTTTTAATTTTCCGGCCGATTTGTGGATATTGCCCCTTTATCTTAGACTGTAAACATATAATCGGCGTCATCAAAAGGGAGGGACGGCCCGCGGGCTTATTTCAAGCGACGCCGGCGAACCGGCGAGGCCATCCCCTTTAACCGCGCATCCTGCTTCTTATGAAGTAACCGTGAAGGAGGGATGCCATGAAGTTTCTTTCCGGTCGCTTGGGTCTTCGCGCCCGCATCTATGGGATCATTTTCTCTTTGGTCATGATATCCCTCACCGGCGGGGCCACCATGATCTGGTACACCTTCCAGATGGACGAGCTTATGCAAAACGTCATCGAGACGGACGTCCTGGCCCAGGAAATGGCCGGAGAGCTGGAAATAGCCCTGGTAAAACAAAAGGGCTTCGTGTCTTATTATTTCATCACCGGCGACCAGAGATGGCTCGCCCTTCTGGATGAGCGCCGGGGCGAGTTCTCGAAGCTCCTTTCCGAGTCCCTGGCCAAGGCCGAGTCGGACGAGGAAAGGGAGACCCTTAACCAAATCGAGAGTGAATATGAAAATTACGTCGCCTCCAAGGACGAGGTCATCGAGCTGTATAAAGAGGGCAAAAGAGAAATCGGGGCCATGCAGCACGAAAGGGTAAGGGAGCATTTCTTCAGGGTCCTGGACCTCACCGATAAATTTCGAGACTTGCACAAGAAAAAAATCCGGACCAGCCTGGAGGAGGCCCATTCCCGCGCCGTGGGATACCGGGGCCTGGCCATGGGGTTGATGGGCTTTTCCCTGGTCCTGGCGGGCGTTCTCGCCTTTGTCCTTATCGTACAGATACTCGAGCCCATCAGGCGTCTTGCCCTCGACGGCGGCTCGCCACCCGTAAAAAAAGACACGGGAGACGATATAAGGGCCATAAGCAGCCGCGTGCATGACCTTATCGAGGACGTCGATCTAAAGCGGGTCGAACTCGAGAAAAGCCGGGAAAAACTTATGGAAAGCGAGAAGATGGTGGTGGTGGGCAAGCTGGCGGCGGACGTGGCCCACAGCATCAGGAACCCCATGACCTCGATCAAAATGCGGCTTTTTTCGCTCGAGCGGGGCCTCGAGCTTACCCGGAACCAGCGGGAGGACTTCGAGGTGGTGTCCGAGGAAATGAGAAGACTCGACAATATTGTCCGCAACTTCCTCGAGTTCTCCCGCCCCCCCAAGCTGGAGACCCGGGTCATCAACGCGGCCGACTCGGTCAACGAGACCCTCGAGCTTCTCCAGCACCAGATCGAGAGCCGGCGGGTCAAGGTTTTAAAACCCCAGCGCGCCGGCCTTCCCTCCATCCAGGCGGACCCCGAGCTGCTCAAGGAGGTGCTGGTCAACCTGGTGGTCAACGCCCTGGCGGCCATGGAGGAAGGCGGGACCTTGACCGTGTCCACCGAGGAGGGCGTGGCGGAATCGGTGGGACAAGCGGTCATCATCAAGATTTCCGACACCGGCCCCGGCATACCGGAGCGGCTTCTGGACAAGATACTCGAGCCCTTCTTCAGCACCAAGGAGGACGGGACGGGTCTTGGTCTCAGCATCGCGAGCAGGATTATCGGGGAACACGGGGGTTCCATGGATATAAGGTCCCAGGAGGGTCAGGGGACCACCATTATCGTATCCCTTCCGATAATGGACGCCTGACCATTCCGGGCGTAAAATAAGGGCCGCGATCGGGAGGCGAGAATTGAGTTCCATATTGATAGTTGACGACGACGACCAGCTTCGACAAAGCTTCGCCCGGCTTCTGGCCGACGAGGGATACGACGTTAGGACGGCCACCACCGGCGAGCGGGGCATCGATGAGGTCAAGGCGAAATCGCCCGACCTGGTGATCATGGACGTGAGGATGCCCGGCATCAGCGGCATAAGCGCGCTCGATGAAATCCGGCTTCTCGACTCGAGGCTTCCCGTGATCATCATGACCGCCTTCGGCACCACCGAGACGGCCATCGAGGCGACGAAAAAAGGGGCCTTCGACTACATCCTGAAGCCCTTCGAGATACCCGACGTGCTCGCCCTTATCGAGCGCGCCATCGAGGCCGGCCGCTTCATGCGCAACCGGGTCGAGATGGACGTGGCCCCCGAGAACGGCTCGACCGAGGCCATCATCGGCAAAAGCGAGGCCATGCAGGAGATTTACAAGTCCATCGGACGGGCCGCTCCCACCGACGCCACGGTCCTTATCAGGGGCGAGAGCGGGACGGGCAAGGAACTCGTGGCCCGGGCCCTTTATCAGCACAGCCTTCGAAGCGAGAAGCCGTTCCTGGTCATAAACTGCGTGGCCATCCCCGAGACCCTGCTCGAGAGCGAGCTGTTCGGCTATGAAAGAGGGGCCTTTACCGGGGCCTCGAACAGGAAGATCGGGAAAATCGAGCAGGCCAGCGGCGGCACCGTGTTCCTGGACGAGATCGGGGACATGCCCATCGCCATCCAATCGAAAATCCTTCGCCTGCTTCAGGAGAGAAGCATCGAGAGGCTGGGAGGCCGAGACCCTATTCCCGTCGACGTCAGAATCCTGGCCGCCACCAACAGAAACCTCGAGTCGGCCCTCGAGGAGGGCAGGTTCAGGGAGGACCTCTATTACAGGCTCAACGTGGTGACCATCGAGTTGCCGCCCTTGCGGGAAAGGAAACCCGACGTTCCCCTCCTTGGCGAATATTTCCTGGCCCGGTTCGCGGGCGAAATGGGAATAGCCAACCCCGGCCTGGCGGAGGAGGGCAAAAAGGCGCTCCAACGTCATGACTGGCCGGGCAACGTAAGGGAGTTGGCCAACGCCATCCAGAAGGCGATCATCTTCAACAGGGGAGGGCCACTGCAAGCCTCGGAAATATTCAACGCCATCAAAACCGACGGCCGAGACGCGGGCGGCGGGAGCGAGGACGCCGAGCCGACCATTAAAAGATGGATACGGGACGAGCTTATGTCCGGGGACAGGGAAAACCTCTTCGCCCTGCTGGTGGACAAGGTCTCGAGCGTTATCATCAGCGAGGCCCTCACGCTGACCGACGGCAACAGGTCTCGAGCGGCCAAGCTTCTCGGTCTGTCCAGGCCCACTCTCCAGTCGAAAATAGAAAAGTATCGGCTTCGAGTCGGAGCCAACGTAAAAAGCGAATAGGCCCCTCAGGCACCCCGGCGCGTCGGCGCCGCGCCCGCCTTCAAAAACGCGAGAGAAATCAACGCGTCCAGGGGGCCGCGCGGCCGGGGCCCGGCGATTTGGACTTTACAGCCTGTAAAGAAAATCGACACGCCGCGGCTCTTCCAGTCCCCTTTCTGAAAACATCTTTTCTTTAATTTCAGCAAGTTAACCATCCACGCCTTTTTTATCTCCTTGGCACGGCCCTTGCCATTAATCTAGCCGGCTGGTTAAGGAGGCATATCTTCATGAATCGCGGAATTAAAATACTTCTGGCCGACAGGAACGGTAACGTGAGGACGTTTTTAAAAAGGTTTTTCCAGGATGAAGGCTACGAGGTGGAGGACGCCGGAAGCGCCGACGAGTTGCTTCGTCTCATCGAGGACGACGAGGTCTTCTATTTCTTGCTGATGGATATCGACCTTCCCACCATGGATGGAATCAACCTTCTCGGCAACCTGAAAAACCGGATTCCCCAAATCCCCGTCGTCATCCACTCGAGTCATACCGAGCTCAAGGGCCATCCGGACCTCGCCTACGCCAAGGACTTTATCGAAAAGGGAGAAGACCTAGCGCTTCTCAAGGAAAGGGTAATGGAACTGGTCGAGCGGGAACTGCTCGGCCGGTAAGTCAAATCGTTACGAAAAGGAGGGAGAAAATGAACCCGACGCGTCCTCTCGATGAAACGGCCCGCCTTTGGAAATCCATGTGGGAGGCTTCCATACAAAACGCCCGGCTTATCCAGGACGGGAGCTTCAACGCCCTGAACCTGATCCTGGAAAGCAACAACGCCCTCATGGAGCGGGCCGTCCAATTCGTCGGCGAATGGAACAAGCAGACCCGGGAGGTGCACGCGGCGCTGTGGAGAAACTTCCAGGACAAATTAAAAGAAGAAGGCCGGGTCGAGAAGTAAGCGGCCCATAAAAAGGAAGCGAGGAAAATACCGTCCCATGCAAGCGGAAAAAACAAAGTCCCCGGCCAAGGGCGCCGGGCTCGAGCAATCCCGGGAATACTTTACCAAGCTCAAGCTCCTGTTGAAGGTGGGGCTGCTTGTGGCCTTTCTTACACCTTTGTCGATCCTGTCGGTTTATTTCCATTTCCAGTTCAACGTGAGCCTCAAGGAAAGCGGCAAGCTCCACCTGGCGGCCCTGGCCCAAAGCCAGAGGAACACGGTGGACCTGTTTCTTCAGGAGCGGGTGCTTAATATCTTCAGCGTTTTCCAGAGCTCGGAGTTCAACCTCGCGCCCTCCGAGCTGGACATGCAGCATTACCTCCAGAACTTAAGGCAGGCGAGCGACGCCTTCATCGACGTGGGCTTCTTCGACCAGGAGGGAGTGCAAATAGGCTACGCCGGCCCCTACCCTTACCTGCACGGCCGGGATTACAGCGACGAGGACTGGTTCAGGTCCCTCATCGACCTCGAGCGGAACTATTACATCAGCGACATCTACCTGGGCTTTCGCAACAAGCCCCACTTCACCATCGCCGTCAAGCAGCTCATCGACGGGAAATACTACGTGGTGAGGGCCACCTTGGACCCGGACAAGTTCTATCTTTTCCTGCGCGGCATCTCGAGGGGCAAGGGGGTCGACTCGGCCCTCGTCAACAGCGAGGGCAAATACCAGGTGGTGGACCCCGACCGGGGCCAGCTGTTCGGGCCCAGCGACTACGCGCCCACCGAGGCCAAGGAATCGGGCGTCAAGGAAATAGAGATTAACGGAAGTTCCGTCCTCGTTTCCTATTACCGCCTCAGCGAGGTCCCCTGGACCCTGGTGGTAAGGGAACCCCTGCGCGTGGCCTACGCCGAGATGTACAGGACCAGAAGGATCATTATCATCGTCACGGGAGTCATCATCCTGGCCACGATCGCCGCCATCTGGCTCATAGTGGACAACCTCATCAACCGGGCCGAGGCCACGGAGGAATCCCGGGCCGAGCTGAAATACCAGCTCATCCACGCCTCGAAGCTCGCGTCGGTGGGCGAGCTGGCGGCGGGGGTGGCCCACGAGATCAACAACCCGCTCGCCATTATCGTTTCCGAGTCGGGGGTGATCCGGGACATGCTCGACCCGGAGTTCGGCCTGGACAGCTCGCCGGAGTCCATCAGGGCCGAGCTGGACGAGATCGACACGGCCGTCTTCCGGGCCCGGGGCATTACCCAGAAGCTTCTTAACTTCGCCCGCAAGCACGAGCCCCGCCTGGTGCCCTGCGATATCAACAAAATTCTGGACAACGTGGTGGGTGGCCTGAAGGAAAGGGAGTTCCTGGTCTCGGACATCGAGCTCGAGAAGAACTACGCTCGGGACCTTCCTCTTGTCTCGCTCGATCCCGACCAGATAGCGCAGGTCTTCTTGAACCTTATAAACAACGCGCAGGACGCCATCGTGGGGGAGGGAAAAATCACGCTTTCGACCTCCCTCGACGACGGCCGCGTGTACGTTACCGTGGCGGACACGGGAGCCGGCATGACTCCCGAGCAGATGGGAAAAATATTCCTTCCCTTCTTCACCACGAAGGAGGTCGGAAAGGGAACGGGTCTGGGCTTAAGCGTGAGCCTCAGCATAGTCGAGTCAATGGGGGGAACGATCGAGGTCCAGAGCCTGCCCGGCTCGGGCAGTTCCTTCACGGTCGTCCTCCCCGCGGGTTAGTCAGGAGAAGTATGAAATGGAAACGACCGAGACGGTAAAGGGAAACGGAACGAAGCTTTTAATGGTCGACGATGAGGACCAGTTCAGGAAGGCCCTGGTCAAGCAGTTGTCGGTGCGCGGCTACAGGATCATGGACGTGGCCAGCGGCGAGGACGCGATCAAGATGGTGCGCCACGAGAACCCCGAGGTGGTCATTCTCGACCAGAAGATGCCCGGCATGGACGGCATCCAGACCCTGAAGGAAATAAAAAAGATCAGCCCCGAGGTGCAGGTGATCATGCTCACCGGCCACGGCAGCACCGAGAGCGCCCGCCTGACGGGCAAGCACGACGTGTTCTATTACCTCGAGAAGCCCTGCGGCCTGGACGAGCTTATCGGGGTCATCGAGGCGGCCAAACAGGAGCGCGTTTACGCCATGGCCAGGAATGAAATCCCCGAGGTCAAGAAATCCAGCCTCAAGACCTGGCTGATAGGGGCCCATAACGCCCGTCCCGGTCTCATCCTGCTGGGCGTGATCCTTTTCACCGCCATTACCCTAATGCCCGTGCCGGACGGACTCACGAGGTTTCTTACGACGGAAAAGACGGGACAGGCGGGCGAACCCATAGCCGGATACTCGAGCTACAGAAAGATGAAGCCGGGCCAGACCATACCCGTCTACTATTCCGAGTCCGTTGGCGTTTACAACAAAACCAAGGCCCCAGACGGGACCGCGAAGAAAACGCCCCTTACGCCCGCGCAGACCGCCTTCCGGGCCAAGGTCATGGTGGGCATACTGGTGGCGGCGGCCCTTTTCTGGGCCACCGGGGCCATGCCCGTCGGCATGACCGCCCTCCTGGTGGGGGCGCTGATGTACTTCTTCGGCGTGCTTCCGCCCGAGGAGGTGGCCAAGTCCTACGCCAAGGACTCGGTCATCTTCATCTTCGGCGTGCTGGCCATGTCCGTGGCCATCAGCAAAACCGGACTCGACCGGCGGATCGGCATAGTGCTTCTCGGGACCAGCACCTCCCTCGCCAAGTTCTGCTTTATCTTCGCTCCTTTATTGGCCGTCACCGCGTCTTTCCTTTCCGAGCACGCCCTGGTCGCCTTCCTGGCCCCGATACTGATGCTCGTTTATATGGCCGCCATCAAGAACTCGAGCCTGAAACAGGACCGGGCCCTGGTGGTGATGCTTATGCTCATGCTCACCTTCTGCGCCAACATCGGGGGACCGGGATCGCCGGCGGCGGGGGGAAGGAACGCGGTCATGATCGGCATACTCTCCGATTACGGACTGGCCCCCACCTTCGGGAAGTGGGTCCAGATGGGCCTGCCCTTCGTGCCCGTCATGGCCCTGGTCATAGCCGGATACTTCTACGTGGCATTTAAAGGCCGGATCAAAATCAAAAACCTCGACGTGGCCGCCGAGGTGAGAAGGGAATCGGAGAAGATCGGAAAGATGACCCCCGACGAGTACAAGGCCGCCGGGGTATTGGTGCTGCTTATAATCTTGTGGTCGACCCTCTCCAGCAGGTTCGGCATGGGCGGGCCGGTCATCCTCTGCCTTATCCTTCTCAACGTCATGGGCATCATGACCTGGAAGGACGTCAACTCGATCCACTGGGACGTGGTCGCCCTCTACGCCGCCGCCAGCGCCATGGGCTACGGCCTGGCCTCCACCGGCGCGGCCCTGTGGCTGGCGGACGGACTGGTCGGTACCCTTCCCGGCTTCCTCAAGGCGGGGACCGGACTTTGCATCTCGACCAGCCTTATCACCGGCATACTCACGAACTTCATGAGCGACGGCGCCACCGTCGCCGCGGTGGGTCCAATCACCGTCCCGATGGCCACCTTGTCGGGCACGCCTCCACTCATGGTGGGCCTGGCCACGGCCTTCTCGAGTTCCTTCGCCCACATGCTGATCATCGGGACGCCCAACAACGCCATCGTCTACAGTCTGGCCCGCGACTCGGAAACGGGCGAACAACTGGTCACCATGAAGGACTTCTTCATCCACGGCTCGGTGGTGCTGGTCCTTAGCTTCGCCGTGCTGTGGGGCTGGGTCTTCCTGGGCTACTGGAAATGGATGGGACTGTAGAGGCGGATGGAGAAGGGAGGAAATAGAAATGAAATGCCCATTTCTGGTCGGAAAAAACACCAGGATATGCACGGCCGTCAGGATGATCATCGCCCCGTCGAACGAGGACCTTGACGCCTACTGCATGAAGGAGACCTACAAGGACTGCCCCCTTTACGAGGCCTATATGAAAAGCGGGCACAAGCTCAACATGAGGGAGTACTGCGAGATCGACTTTCGGCACGAGAAGACGAGGCACGCGGACTATTAGATTAGTCGCCCTTCCCTCAGGGGAGTGGCTGGTAAGTGAAACAAGAGACTGGGCCGGGGTCCGCCTCGGGCAGTGGGAGGAAAGGACGTCCAAATGGAAAAGAAAAAGATAAACCTGCTTTTAGTTGACGACGAGGAGCAGTTCCTCAAGTCCATGACCAAAAGGCTCGAGGTCAGGGACTTTAACGTCATCGCCGTGAACCGGGGGGAGAAAGCCCTCGAGGCCGCGAGGGAGAACCCGATAGACGTGGCCCTGGTGGACCTCAAGATGCCCGGCATGGACGGCGAAAAGACCCTCGAGGCCCTGAAGAAGGAGCACAAGTGGATGGAGATAATCATCCTTACGGGCCACGGCTCGGTGGACAGCGCGGTGGACCTTACCAAGAAGGGCGCCTACTTATACCTCCAGAAGCCGTGCGAGCTCGACAAGCTGCTCGAGGCCCTGATGGAGGCCTACAAGAAAAAGGTCATGAACAAGAACCAGATTCTTGAGGACAAGATGGACAAGCTCCTGGACATATCCCTGGGCAACTCGCCGCTGGCCATACTCGAGAAGCTAAGGGAACTGGACGCCAAATAAGGGGGTACCGGGGCCATGGAACAGGATCGTTTCAAGAAAACCAGGCGCATGATACTGGTCCGAGCGCTCCTGCCGGCCTTCGCGGTGCTGATGCTGGTTTGCACGACCCTGGTCTACTACTTCGGGATTTACTCCAGGGACAGGGTGAAGGCGGAAATGGAGACCGTCGTGAGGGGACACCTTCAGATCATCGACCGGTTCCTCGAGGAAAGGGCCGCGGATTTGAGGCTGACCTCGGCCTCCTACGACGCGGCCTATTTGAGCGAGGACAAGAACCTGGCCAGGGTCCTCAGGAACCTCCAGGCCGGGTCCAACGCCTTCTTCGACGTGGGCGTCTTCGACAAGGACGGCAACCATCTGGCCTACGTGGGGCCCTACGACCTGGCGGGCAAGAAATACTCCGACGCCCCCTGGTGGAAGGCCGTCAAGGAAAAAGGCATCTACGTGTCCGACGTTTTCCTCGGGTTCCGCAACATTCCCCATTTCATTGTCGCCGTCCGGGGGGGGAGCCCCGAGGAGCCATGGTATTTAAGGGCCACCATAGACTCGATGGCCTTTAACGACCTGGTCGAGAGCGTCAGGATAGGGAAAACCGGCGAGGCCTACCTCGTAAGCAAGGGCGGGCTCTTCCAGACCAAGCGGCGCTCGGGCGGCAACCTCATGGACCCGGACCCCGACTTCGAGAAATACGAGTCCGGGAGCAACCGGATCGAGACCTTTACCGCCGTGAGCGCCTCGGGCGACAAGTTCCTCTTCGCCACCGGCGAGCTTAAGATGGCCGACCTCGTCCTCGTGGTAAGGCAGGAAACCGACGAGGCCTACGCGCCCGTGGTCGGCGCCGTGACCGTAGCCTCGGCGATTATACTTGGCGGCGGCGGCCTGGTGGCGGTCCTCTCTTATATCCTGGCCTCTTACCTGGCCGGACAGCTAAGCACGGCCGAGCGGGAAAACCGGCAAATGAGGACCCAGCTCATCATCGCCGGCAAACTGGCCGAGCTGGGAGAGATGAGCGCCGGCGTGGCCCACGAGATCAACAACCCCCTCCAGGTCATGAAGTCGGAGCACACGCTTATCAGCGACCTTTTGTCCGACGCCGAGGAGGAGGGAGGGCATATCGACGCGGACCACCTGGCCATCATCAAGGACTCGGTGGACCAGATCGCCCTCCAGATAGACAGGTGCAAGAACATAACCCAGGGCCTTTTGAGGTTCGCCCGCAAAAGCGAGTCCTCCATGGAGGCCGTGAGCATACAGGGCTTTTTGCCCACCGTGGTGGACATGGTCGAGCATCAGGCCTTCCTTTCAAATATTAAGATCATCCAGGAACTCGATCCCGACCTTCCCTCCGTGATGAGCGACCCCAACCAGCTTCAGCAGGTTTTTCTCAACCTCCTGAACAACGCCATCCACGCCATCGACGGCCGTCAAAGCGGGGAGGTCCGGATACGGGCGGGCCGGGAGAACTCTCATCTCAAGATTTCCGTCACCGACAACGGCTGCGGCATAAAGCCGGAGGACATGGAAAAGATATTCCTGCCCTTCTTCACCACCAAGCCGGTCGGGCAGGGGACGGGCCTGGGTCTTTCCACCGCCTACGGGATAGTCAAGGGGCTGGGGGGAGAGATCGACGTAACCAGTGAATTGAACGCGGGAACCGTTTTCACCGTCACGCTTCCCATCGAGGCCGGCGAAAGGGCCGGCGGGTAACAAACGAGGAGGTCCAAGAAAAATGGATACTGTCAAGGTGCTGCTTATAGACGACGAGGAGAGGTTCCTGGCCACGACCAAGACCCTCCTGGACAAAAGAGGAGTCAAGACCTTTACCGCCTCGAACGGCGTTTTCGCCCTCAAGCTCCTGGAGGACAACGCCATCGACGTGGTGGTCCTGGACGTTAAAATGCCCGGCCTGGACGGGATCGAGGTCCTGAGAAAAATCAAGCAAAGGTTCCCCCTCGTCGAGGTGCTTATGCTCACGGGGCACGCCTCGGTCAAGTCGGCGGTCGAGGGACTGAGGCTCGGGGCCTTCGACTACCTGGTCAAGCCCTGCGACGTCTCGGACCTCCTGGACAAGATCAACGAGGCCCACGAGAAGAGGGCCGCCGTCGAGGCCAAAATACAAAAGGCCAAAATCGAGGACATCATCAGCCATCCTCTCGCCGTGTTCGATAAAAAGAACAACTGACCCCGGACCGAGCGGAAGGAGTAAAAAAAATGAGCAGCGCGAAAAAGAAAGCGACCGGTTACGATAAGTACATCGACTGGAAGGTCTTCTTTATCCCCGTGGCCATCCTGGTGATAATGCTTGTAATGCCGCCCACCAGGGGAATGAAGGACGTGGGCACCGAGTACGCCCTGGGCGAGGTCTCCGTGGTCGATCACCTGGCCAGGAAGATATTCTCCAGGCCGTCCAACGAGCTTGACCAATGGCAGCTTCTCACGGTGAACATGATGGAGAAGTCCACCCGGGTGGGTTCCTATACCAAGGACCGTTTCCTTAAGAGGGACGCCAAGTGGTGCAAGACCCAGGGCATAAGGGTCGACTCCAAGAACCTCGAGAAGACCCTCGCCTTCGTCGAGGGCATGGACGCGGACTCCTTCAAGCTGGAGCTGGAGGAGGCCGCCAAGGTCAGGGGCCAGGTGCTGAGTTACGACGAGCTCTCCGACTCGGCCAGGGCCAAGGCCGACAAGGGAATATGGCAATTGAAGGTGGCCCTGGCCATGATGGTCTTCGTGGTCATCTGCTTCGTCACCGGCTGCATTCCTCTTCCGGCGGTGGCCTTTTGCATAGGGCTTCTGCTGGTGTTCACGGGAGTAGTGGGAAGGTCCGAGGTGGCGTCCCTTTACTGGAGCGACGCCTGCTGGTTCATCATGGGAAGCCTCATGTTCGCGGCCGCCTTCGTCAAGACGGGCGTGGACCGGAGGATTTGCCTTTTCCTCTTCGACAAGCTGGCCAAGCCCAGCGTGGGGGCCGTCACCCTGGTGCTGATCGCGGTGATCGCGCCCCTGGCCGCCTTTATCTCGGACCACGCCCTGGCCGCCATCTTCCTTCCCATCGCCATCATTCTCCACCGGGGAAGCCAGGTCGAGGGGAAGCCGCTGGACATGGAACTTGGCAAGATGCTGGTGATCACCGTGGCCATGGCCTGCAACATCGGCGGGTTCGGCTCCCCCAGCGGGGGCGCCAGGAACGTTATCATGATGGGCTATCTTAACGACATGTTCGGCATGGACATAGGCTACCTTTCCTGGATCACCTACGCCTTCCCCTTCGTGCTGATCATGATGCCCCTTACCTGGCTTCTGCTGCAGATGCGCTTCAAGCCCGAGACAAGGGACCTGTCCGCCGCCATGCAGTACCTTAAAGAGGACATCCATAAAATGGGCAAATGGAGCTCCAAGCAGATCGTCGCCATCGTCATATTCGTCATCATGGTCTGGCTCTGGTTCACGGAGAAGGGCTTCTACGACCTGGGCATATACCCGGTCCGCCTCGGGATCGGCGTGGTGGCCGTGGCCGGGGCGGTGGCCTATATCCTGACGGGGGTGGTCAACTGGCGCGACTACCAGGAGCGGGTGGACTGGGGCGTGGTCTGGCTCTACGCGGGCGCCATCATCTTCGGCAAGGCGCTTGACGACACGGGCGCGGCCTACTACCTGGCGCGCACGGCGATCGACGCCCTCTCGCCCCTCGGGTTCGACAGCGGCATCCCGCTCCTGGGCGTGGCCAGCGTGCTGACGGGGCTTCTGACGCAGATCATGGCCGACGGACCGGCGGCGGCCAGCGTGGGGCCCATTACCCTGAACATGATCGGCATCGCCCATCCCGGCTCGGCCATGCTGCCCTTCATAGCCATGGCCACGGCCTGCGCCTCCAGCTTCGCCTATTGCCTTATCATCGGGACCCCTCCCAACGCCATCGTGTACGCCTCGGGGTACCTCGAGCCCAAGGACTACCTGAGGGTGGGAATACCTCTTTGGATCGTGGCCAACGTGGTCCTTCTTGCCCTGATCAAGCTGTTCTGGATGGTGAGGGGATTCACCGGACTGCCATTAATGTAAAGGGGAGAACGTCATGAACAATAACTTGAAAGTGCTGATAGTGGACGACGAGGAAAGGTTCAGGAAGACCACGGCCCTTGTGCTCGAGCGCGGGGGGTTCGAGGTGGTGACGGCCATGAACGGGGAGGAGGCGGTCGAGAAGGTCAGGAAGAGCGACTTCGACGTCATCATCCTCGACGTTAAGATGCCCAAGATGGACGGCAACGAGGCGCTCAAGGAAATAAGGAAGATCAAGCCCGAGGCCGCGGTGATCATGCTTACCGGGCACGGCACTCCCGAGTCGGCCCTCGAGGGCCTGATGGACGGGGTGTACGATTACCTGACCAAGCCGTGCTCGATCGACGTTCTCGCCAAGAAGATCAAGGAGGCCGCGGGCAACAAGGACCTTTTAAAGCACAAGGAGCCCAAGGTCAGGCACATCATGGTCCCCCTCACCACCTTCAGCCACATCGAGGAGCACAGGACCGTGGCCGAGGCGATCGAGGAGATATTCAATTCCTTCTCGAGGACGGTGATGACCAACACGGTCCACGAGACGGTCCACCGTTCCATCCTGGTCATGGACGTCAGGGACAACGTGACCGGGATCGTGACCTTTACCGACCTTCTCGAGAACATGATGCCCGATTACCTCAAGATACTGGGGGAGAGGACGCATCTTTTGGACTCCCCCTTCATGAGCACGCCCAACTTCTCGGGCATGTTCACGCTCATGGCCAGGGACCTGGCCAAGAAAACGGTCAAGGACGTCATGAGCGACGCGCCGCCGACCATCGACGTCGAGGCCAACCTGATGGAGGCCGCCAGCCGTCTTCTCAGCCTCAACGTAAGGAGGCTGTTGGTCATGGACGGGGGCAAGGTGGTGGGGGTGGTGCGCGAGCAGGACCTTTTCTTCGAGATGACCAACATCATCCGGCTGGAGAGAAAATGAGTTAACCGCGGTTTTATTGGCCGCCGCGCAAAGAGGAGGACGGCATGGCAAGGGTCCAGTTTATCGTGATGGCGGGGGGCAAGGGCGAAAGACTCAGGCCGCTCACCGAGGGAAGACCGAAGCCGCTGGTGAGGTTCGGGTCGTCGGGAAGAATCATCGACTTCACCTTGTGCAACTGCCTGTCCTCGGGGGAGGGCAAGGTTTCCGTGCTGACCCAGTACCTCTCGGACAAGATCGAGGGATACCTGTTTTCAAGATGGAGAAAGGCCTTCGCCGGCAGGGGCATGGACCTGGAGATACTCCCGGCCGAGCTGTCCATCAAGGGCGCCTACCTGGGAACGGCAGACGCGGTGTACCAGGCCCTTGCGCTGAAGGAACAAAAGCCGGACTACGTGGTCGTGCTCGCCGGCGACCACGTCTATCAGATGGATTACTCTCCCATGCTGGAGGACCATATCAAGTCCGGGGCGGCGGCCACGGTGGGCGCGGTCGAGTGCGAGAGGGAAGACGCGAGCAGGTTTGGAATAATAGTAACGGACGGCGATGGCCGCGTTACAAGGTTCGTGGAGAAGCCCCGAAGCCTGACCGGCGTAATTCCTCCCGGCCGGCTTCCCCTGGCTTCCATGGGGATTTACGCCTTCTCCGCGCCGGCGCTGATGACGTATCTCGAGGCCAACCAGGAGGAGTCGTCACACGACTTCGGGCACGACGTTCTGCCCGAGATGGTCGCCTCCGGCCGGGTCAGGGTCCACCGCTTCGTCGGAAAGGACGGCCAAAGCGGATACTGGCGCGACGTGGGAGACCTGGCCGGGTACTGGAAAACCAGCATCGAGATGCTCCGGGGAAAACGCCTGCTCTTCAACTATCAGGTCCTGCCGGACGACCCGCGTCCGCCCCTGAGCGACAACCACTTCGTCAAGCGCTACGACCATAACGGAACGACCATAATCAACTCCATGATCTCGGACACGGCCCGTATAGGAAAGGCCACGATCGAGGAATCGATCATCGGGCCGGGGGTCCAGGTGCGGGACGGCGCGGCCCTTCGGCGCTCGGTCCTTTTGGACGGGGCGGACGTGGGCAAATGGGCCGAGCTCGAGGACGTGGTGGTCGAGCCCTACTCGATAATATCCGCGGGTTACAAGTCCCGAGGATGGTCGGCGGAGGGAGTCGCGACGCGCGGCGTTGACGGACGAATCCATCACGTCGCGGCCTGAGTCATTATCCGGACGGCGCAGCGGGGCGGGCGACGGTTTGACGCCGTTCCCCGCCCCTTGATATTTACTCTTTTCCTTCCTCGGCCATTGATGGAAGACGGCGATGGTGATACGATGGACCCGTAGTTTCCGATGTAAGGCGACCTCAAGACATAGGGAGGAAATTCGCATGGTCGACAAGAAATCCCTCACGGCTTACTGCGGTCTTGACTGTTTCAACTGCGAGCTTTACAAGGACAACCTGACCGACCGTCTGGCCCGGGTCATCGCCGAGAAGATGGGGGTCAAGGTCCAGGACGTTCCCTGTCCGGGATGCCGCCGGATGGAGGGAGTGCATTTTCACCTGACGGGCAAGGGATGCGACAACTTCAACTGCGCGAGAAAAAAGGGGGTCGAGCTTTGCTCCGACTGCGACGAGTTTCCCTGCGCCCTCCTCGCTCCCCTGGCCGACCAGGCCTCCCGATATCCCCACAACATGAAGCTTTACAACCTTTGCCGGATAAAGCTCATCGGGCTGGACCGGTGGATCGAGGAGGAGGCGGGCGAAATCCGGAAACGCTATTTCAACCATCCCTTCGTGGTGGGAAAAGGCCAAGCGGATTGATATTCTTCCCCCGCCTCGGCGCGGCCTCGCCAATGAGGCGCGGACTCGAAAGGAGTTTTCATGTCTTCCCCCTATGACGCCATGGTGCTTTTAGTCCACGGCAGCCGCGACCCCGCCTGGATGGAGCCGTTTAAAAATCTTCGCGACGAGGTGGCCCAGGCGTCGGGAGACGCGCGCGTCGCGCTGGCCTGTCTTTCCTTTTGCCGGCCCGATCTTGGCGAATGCCTCGAGTCCCTCGCGTCCTCCGGGGCCTCGCGGGTCCTGGTGGTCCCCGTGTTCATTTCGGCCCTGGGCCACGTTTTAAAGGACGTTCCCGAGGCGGTAAGAAAAACCAGGGAGTCTTTTCCCTCGATCACGATCGAGGTGTCGCCGGCCCTTGGCGAGTCGTCCGAGGTCCGGGAGGCCTTCAAGGAGGCGCTCGTTCGACTCCGCCTGGGTCCCTGATCGCGCTTTTACCTCGATACTCCACGCCGCGATATTGCCCGCCGTGGATGGCCGCTCGCTCTCTGTTGAAAAAGGACGCGGTTTATGATAAATAATTGTATTTAATTTTCTTCATTTAAGCGAGGGTTTTTACAGGTCATATCCTGGGGATTCGAATTCCGGGTTTACATATAAAGGGATAAAAAGGTAGTCCCGCCCGCGGGACGCGATACTATCGCAGTGAAAAAGTAAGGAGGTATTTTGGAATGAGTTTCAATTTGGTAAAGAACCCCATGCCCGACTGGAAGGTGGCCGACGAGGCCGAAAAGACGATGAAGTCCCCCCAGCAGTTGGCCGACGAGCTTGGCCTTAAGGGAGACGAGCTTATCCCCATGGGCCGCGCCATGGCCAAGATCGACTTCGAGAAAGTCACGAAGCGCCTCGCCAAGAAGGCCAACGCCAAGTACATCGACGTGACGGCCATCACGCCCACGCCGCTTGGCGAGGGCAAGACGACCTCTTCCATGGGCCTTGTCGAGGGCCTTGGAAAGCGCGGCAAGAGCGTCATCGGCGCCATCCGCCAGCCCTCGATGGGACCGACCTTCAATATCAAGGGCAGCGCGGCCGGCGGCGGCGTTTCCCAGTGCGTTCCCCTCACCGACTTCTCGCTGGGCCTGACCGGCGACTTCGACTGCATCACCAACGCCCACAACCTGGCCATGGTGGCCCTGACCTCGCGCATGCAGCACGAGTTCATCCGCGACGACGCCTTCCTGAAGGGAAAGGGCCTCAAGCGCCTCAACATCGACCCGCGCAACGTGGAGATGAAGTGGATCATCGACTTCTGCGCCCAGTCGCTGCGCGAGATCATCATCGGCATCGGCGGCAAGATGGACGGCTTCATGATGAAGAGCGGCTTCGCCATCACGGTCAGCTCCGAGCTGATGGCCATTCTCGCCGTCTTCACCGACATTAAGGACTTCGTCGAGCGCATGAACCGCATCGTGGTGGCCTACAACCAGAACGGCGAGCCCGTGACCACCGGCGACCTCGAGGTGGGCGGCGCCATGGCGGCCCTTATGCTCCGCGCCCTCAACCCCAACCTGATGCAGACCGTCGAGGGACAGCCCGTGCTGGTTCACGCCGGCCCCTTCGCCAACATCGCCATCGGCCAGAGCTCGATCGTGGCCGACAGGGTGGGCCTCAAGCTGGCCGACTACCACGTGACCGAGTCCGGCTTCGGCGCCGACATCGGCTTCGAGAAGTTCTGGAACTTAAAGTGCCGCTTCTCCGGGCTCAAGCCCCATTGCGCGGTCCTGGTCGCCACCACCCGCGCCCTCAAGATGCACGGCGGCGGCCCCAAGGTCGTTCCCGGCCGCAAGCTCGACGCCGCCTACACCTCGGAGAACGTCAAGCTGGTCAGCAAGGGTTCCGAGAGCAACCTGGCCCACCACATCAGGACCATCAAGAAGGCCGGCATCAACCCGGTGGTCGTGCTCAACGGATTCGCCACCGACACCAAGCGCGAGGTCAACGCGGTCAAGAAGATCGCGGAGCAGGCCGGCGCCAGGTTCGCCTATTCCCAGCACTGGGCCTACGGCGGCGAGGGGGCCCTCGAGTTCGCCGACGCGGTCATCGACGCCTGCAACGCCAAGTCGAACTTCAAGTTCCTCTACCCGGACAGCACCCCGCTTTCGGGCCGCATCATGAAGATCGCCAAGGAAGTGTACGGCGCCAAGGACGTGTCCTATACCCCGGACGCCCAGGCCAAGCTCGAGCGCCTCGAGAAAGACCCCGAGGCCAAGAAGCTCGGCACCTGCATGGTCAAGACCCACCTGTCCCTCTCGGACATCGGCGGCGTCGTGGGCGCCCCCAAGGGTTGGACCCTCAAAATCCGCGACATCCTTACCTACAAGGGAGCCGGGTTCCTCGTGCCCGTGGCCGGAGACATCAGGCTTATGCCCGGAACCGCCTCCGACGCGGCCTACAGAAGGATCAAAATTAACACCAAGACCGGAAAGGTCGAGGGACTCTTCTAATACCGGCTCAGGCCAAACCAAATCGGGGCCCCCTCGGGGGCCCCTTTTTTATGGAAAACGCCCCGCGGCCATATAACCGCGGGGCGCGTGATCGGCAAAGTATTCCCGATTACTTTTTCTTGGCGGCCGCCTTTTTGGGGGGGGCCACGTTCTCCCCTCCCCTTTCCTTGAGCCACTCGGCCACGGTGGGGGCCAACTCCTTCTGGGAGCGTGAGGAAACATACATCCCGATATGGCCCAGGTTGAAGGCCTTGGTGGTCACGTCCTTGGATCCGACCAGCTCCGAGATGGGACGCGAGCAAGACGGAGGCACCAGGTGGTCCTGCTCCCCGAAGATGTTGAGCACGGGCATGGTCACGTTCTTAAGGCTGACCTTTCTTCCGCCCAGGACGAACTCGTCCTTCATAAGCTTGTTGTCCTGGTACATGTCCTTGATGAACTTGCGGAAGGTCTCGCCCGCCTGGTCTGGAGAGTCGAAAATCCACTTCTCCATCCTGAGGAAGTTATGCACCACGTAGGGGTCGTCGATGTTGTCCAGGAGTCCCACGTACTTGTCGATGATAAGCTGGAAGGGCTTGAGCCAGAGAAAGCCCAGGTTCATGAAGTCGCCGGGTATGTTGCCCATCACGTCCACCATCAGGTCCACGTCCATCTGCTTGGACCAGACGTTTAAAAGGCCGTCCTTGGTGTGAAAGTCCACCGGGGCAACCATGACCACCAGGTTTTTGATCTTCCTGGGAAAGAGGGCCGAGTAGATGAGGGAGAAGGTGCCGCCCTGGCAGACGCCGAGCAGGTTGACCGACTCCTGTCCCGACCTTTGCCGAACGAAGTCGACTATGTTGTCCATGTAGCCCATGATGTAGTCTTCCATGGTGTTGTACTTGTCGATCTTGGACGGATACCCCCAGTCGATGACGTACATGTCGATGCCCATCTCGAGCAGCTTGCGGATAAGGGAACGGTCGTGCTGGATGTCCATCATGTACTGCCGGTTGACCAGCGCGTAAGAAACCAGAAGCGGAACGTGATGGACGTCCTTGACCGGGGGCTCGTAATGATAGAGCGACACCTTGTCCTCTTTGTATACCAGCTCGCGGGGCGTCACGCCGGACTCGAGGTCCTTGACCTGGAGCATGTTCTCGTAACCCTTGATCAGCTTGCGCTGAACGTCGGTTATCTCCTTAACCATCGATTCCATCGGATTAGCCGTCATGTCCTGTCCTCCATATGCAAAAGGGTGTAATCCCGCCAAGCCCGAGCGCGTCAGTCGGTCGAGGGCGCCGGCTTCTTCAGCTCGATGCCCAGGTGTTCCTCGATCTGGCGGATCGACCGAGCCTGCCACCTGATTTCCTTCTTCAGGTCGTAGATGGCCCTGTAGATTTCATCCATGTCCTTTTTGGAGGGCAGGTTGGTCTGCTCGATAAGCTGATCGGTGAAGGAATCGAGCACCTTACGGAAGGTCAGTCCCCTCCGGAGGACCTCCTGGAGAAGGTTGAGGAAGACCGGGGCCATGAACAGCTCCTGGTAGGTGTCCTCGTTGATGGTCCACCAGACGCGATAGAACTCCTTGAAGGTCTCGGGAGAAACCTCCTTGCCCCGGAACTCGGACAGGCGGGCGAAGACCTTCTCCGACGCCTTCTGGCCGGTCTGCATAAAAAGGGCCTCGTATTCGGTCATGGCCGCCTGGAACTGGAAGTAGGCGTCCAGCGTCTTGTTGAAGTTGTCGATAAACTCCCTCGAGTAACCCATGGACGGGGCCTTCAGGGCCTTGCCCATGGTGGCCTCGTAGTTGCGCCGGAACAGTCCCGCCATCTCGATAAGCGCGCCCGACTCGCCCTTGGCCGCTTTCTCGAGTATCTCGGGAACTTCCTCGAGGTTCTTGGAAAGGGGAAGATAGAACTGCCACATGTAATCCAGGATGGTTTTCTGCAGCCCGGCCACCGACTTGGCCGTGTCCTGGACCTCGCCTTCCGGCATCGAGCCCCACATGGCCTCCATCATCTTGCCGTACTCCTCGTTCCACTGCCGGTGCATTTCCTCGATCTTCTCCGCCGTAAGGGGGGTCCCGGGCGCGAGCTGGGTGAGGGGCGTCACCACCTTGGTCCAGAAACCCAGAAGGTCGGTGTAAATCTTGCCCGCCTCCATGGTCCTTCCGAACACGTCCGCGCCGAGACCCTCTCCGGGTACCGAGCCCGAGAGCGCGTCGGTAAAGGACTTCATCCAGTTTTCCTGCCAGCCGGCAAACTCCTTGCCGTTGTGGCCCGACCATAAACCCGTGAACTTTTCCATGCCCTTGCTCGCGTTCTGCATCCAGTCCTTCCAGAAGTCCTGCTGCCACTGCATCCAGTGCGAGGCAAAATCAGTGGGTGTCTTGGAAGTTTCCGTCATTGATTTTCTCCTCCCTTACGCCGGTTTGTCGTTAAGTACAATTTCATATGATGCCCGTCGTTGCTTTTGGTTTCGCTTCAAGCGCCGCCGCCCTTTGGGCCGGCGCTACCCGTTTTCTCGTTTTCCGATTGAAGTTCCTTGTTCACCGCTTCCGGGGACTTGGCCTTGTCCCCGGCGGCGTCCTTGGCCTGGAACTCGGACAGCCAGCCCATGTAATCCTTCAGGGTCCGCTCGGCCAGGTCCATCCAGGGCTTCATCACCTCGGGGGCCTCCTTGAAGCCGGCCATCCCCTTGGCCATGGACTGCATGGCCTGGCGAAGACGCTCAGCCTCGGACTCCAGGGCCTGGTGTTTCTTTTTCAAGTCCTCGTAATCTTTTTTAGGGACGGCGCCGAAAAGGGCGAGCCAGTCGCGGTAGGCCGCCTCGATGGCCTCGGCGGAACCCGGTGGCGATCCCGCGCCGGGGACCTGGCTCCAGAGACTCGAAAACCCTCCCGGATCGGGCGGCTTTACGCCCATCTTCTCCATCATCTCGAAATTCGAGGCGAGAAGATGCATATAGTCTCCCATCCACTTTAAAAAGCGCCGGTCCATCTGGTCTTTCTTTTTTAAGGCTGGCCCCGTACAGCGGGCGTTTACAAACTGCCGATCACGCGAAACCTTCAAGAACTGAAGATTTAGAAGATATTTTCCGTCGCCTCGTCCGAGGCGGAAAAAACTTTCTATTTGTGCTTGTTAAGCATCTCTTCCATTTTCGTGACGTTATCTTTGAAAGCCGCCACGTACGCCTCCTGCGCCTTTTTCGAGTTCTCCATGCTTTCTTTAACGCCCTTTTTGAACTCGTCGGCCATCTCGCCGCCGCGCTCGAAGAAGAGGTCGAACATCTTCTCGCCCTGCTCCTGCGCCATCTCGAGGGACTTAAGATAAGCGTCCACCTGCGCTTTCCACAAGGTAAACATTTCCTTGCCTATCTGTTCAGGATTCATCGGTTTTTCCTCCCTTGCTTTCCGTGTCATGGTTATATTAGGCACTTTTGTTACAATCCGCAAGGGTTAATTTGAAATTTAATGGAATTTTAATTCCACATTAACAATCAACCCCTTCGGATTGTATGTCCCCAAGGATAAGCTCAAGAACACACCCGAAGGTTCAAATAAGGCGGCCCGCGCCGATATATCCGATTCCATTGCCAATACGCCTCGCCCGATATGCACATAACGTTTTTCCTTGACATATCGCCCCCTTATTGATATTGTTCGTCTCATCTCGAAGACCCTGTCTGGCTCCCAGGCCAAAAAACAATTCAAAAGAGGAGGAAGAAATGTATTCAGAAACAGACAAGAGGACAAGGCTTTGGAACTTCATCATATTGGCGCTCTCATTAAGTCTGGTCCTTGTTTTCTCTCCCGGGTGCAAGAAGAAATCCGAATCGGGAGAATCGGGTGATACCAAGTCCGCCGCCAAGTCCGGAGGAGGCAAGGCGAAAGCCGGCTCGACCCCCAAGGAGACTTTCGAGCTGTATAACGATTACTGGAAAAATGGCCATAAATCCGAGGCCTTCTCTCTTCTCACTCCCGAGTCCCAGAAAAAAGTTAACAAAGAAGAATTCATGTACGTGCAGACCGGAATATCGGCGATAGAGGACTCATTGGAGGTATGTGAATACGAGTCGGACTACATCGAGGAAGAAAAGGCGGCCGTATTTTACATCCGGCGTGTACCCGATATGTTCAAGCTGATGGATGACGCGGATGGGGACGTTAAAGTTGCCACCGATATGCTTAAGTCGGGCGATTATTACGAACTCGAACACCCCGATCAGGTCATATGTTTCCGGAAGATTGACGGCAAGTGGTACGTGGACCTCGCCACCAAATGCCGAGAATGGGCCTTCGAGGAATAAATAATCGCTCAGCGGCCCCGGCCGCCCTTTGAACGCCCCCATGGCCGGTGCTATGATCGGACCATGGACCTGATCGGAAAATACCGGACCGTCGCCTTTCCCTTAAGCCGGCGGGCCATTCTCGACAGCCTCGAGGCGGGGAAGCGGGTGCATCGCGTGACGGCCCTTCTCGAGTTCGACGTGACCCTGGCCCGTGAAAAGATCAGGCGGCGCAAAGACAAAGGGGAGGACCTCTCCTTTACCGCCTGGCTGGTCTCGGTGGTGGGAAAGGTCATGGCCGACAACAAGGCGATCAACGCCTACCGCCGGGGCTTTTCCAAGGTCATCGAGTTCGACGACGCGGACGTTTGCATCGTGGTCGAGCGCGACCTGGGCGGTCTCAAGCAGCCCCTGCCCTACGTGGTCAGGCGGGCGAACGAGAAGACCCCGGCCGAGGTGACCCTCGAGATAAGGGCCGCCCAGGCCGAGCCGCTCGAGGGCGGCGGCCTGGTACTGGGCGACTCCTCGTTGCCGCCCTGGCTCGTCAAAGCCTGGCTCCACCTGCCCTCCTTCATCCGAGGCCTCTTCTGGCGATACCTCCGATATGACGGAAAGCTGGCCAAAAAATTGATGGGAACGGCGGTCATAACCTCCATCGGCATGTACGGCAAGTTCCCCGGCTGGCCCATCCCCATCGGCGTCCATACCATCGACGTCGCCGTGGGCGGCTCCTATGAAAGGCCGGCCATGGTGGAAGGCGAGATCAAGCCCCGCCAGTTCCTCCGCGTCACCATCATGACCGACCACGACCTCGTGGACGGCGCCCCCGCCGCCCGCGTCATCAACGATATCACCGAGCTGATCGAGAGCGGATGGGGACTGGATTAAAGGAAGACTGGCGACATATGGCGTGAGGTACCAACTCGGCCCGAACGGTAAAAAATAGAGCGCAACCAAGACCGTTAAAAACTCAAAACGGCCGCGGCCGGAGGGAAGCGGCTATAATTATTACGCCCTTTCTCACTCGTGAAGCTACCACGTTTATCCTGCCGCCGGCCTATCAATTACGGCTCATACACGCATCTAAAACCTACGGTCTTGTTGCGTGATTTGATACGATGACTTATTGCTCTATTAGTGATAGAACATCTCGAAGGCGCACATCCCCAGCCCCCGCCCTTAATGATGGCGAATTGTCCAAATTTATTTGATAGAAAGCTTGATTCGAGCTTTCCCTTATTTGCCCATCCGCGTTCTTTGAACCTGTCTCTTGTCCATTCGTTGACGTTTCCGGCCATATCGAATACACCGTAAGGGCTTACGTTCTTCGGTAATGATCCTACTTTGCGTCCAAAAGTCGCGTCAGTGTCATTAGTCAGTGGACAGAAAAAAGCTGTCACGTATTCGCAGGTAAATTCATCTCCCCACGGAAATATCCTGTCATCGGTCCCCCGCGCCGCTTTTTCCCACTGGGCCTCAGTCGGGAGTTTTTTACCCGCCCATTCGCAGTATTTTTCTGCTTCGAAGTATGAAACGTCCGTCACGGGAAAATCGGGGTCGACGGGATTGGCCGAGAAAGGCGGAATTTGATTGCATCCTTTGTCTTTAACACATTCAAAAAACTGCCCACGCGTGACCTCATACTTGTCAATAAGATAGGAGTCTAAAGGCATTTTTTTAGCCGGTCCGTCAAGATTGAAAATGTCTCGGTTACATAATTCATCCTTCAATGGGATATCGAGGGACTGGCATTGTTTAACGCTTTCTTCCACGTCTCTTCCCTTTGTAAATTCCCCCGCCGGGACAAAAAGCATTGGTCCGCCTTTTGTCCCCTTAGGATAGTATTCGACGTTCGTCGTGTATTTTTGGCTTATCTATCCATGGCATGAAGTAAGGACCATGGCGACAATGACGTAATGTATGGTTTTCATTTTCATCCCCATGCTCGTTGAGGATACCCCGAAGGCGAGGCCCCGGGCAAATCTTCTCTGGGCTGGCAAGGAATATTGCGGTCCCCTCGCGTTTTATGCAAACCGGGCTGGCAGGACTGGAGCGCATATTACCTTGCCAACAGGTCCGCCATGTCTTTTCCCGCCGAGTCGAATGGAGTCTCTCCACTTTTATTAACGATATGCACCAGTGCAAAGTTGTCGATCAGTAATTTCACCACGTCCCGAGAATCACTTCTTACCGCGAAATGCAGCGGAGCGTTTCCATCCTGGTCAATTGCGTTCACGTCGGCCCCATTCGAAATCAGTAACTCTACTATTTCCATTGAACCATTTAGCGCCGCGGGAAGGGAGAACCAAAAGTGTATGGGCCATGTACATTTCCCATCTTGCGGCTTGCGCCGCGCGCATAGCTATCCGCGCGGCGCAAGCCGTTGGATCGTTATGTACGCGCCCGGCGGACCATCGCCCCCTTTCCCGCGCCTTCGGCGCCCAGATAGCGGAGCTATCCGGGCCACCCGGGGTTTCTTGCGAAACCGGACGGGTCACCCATTACAGCCGTCGAGTGGTGATTGAATCGAAGTCGTAAATTTGGGATGGACGATAATTTTTTCGGCGGCTCTTACCTACCGGAATAATTCGATTAGCCATATCGGTATACCGTCAAATTGGCCGATTCGTCAATTAGCGCTCCACAAAAATGCACCCGTTTCGCCATATATAGAAGGGCATTTTTTGCGAGGAGGAGAACATGCGATGGTTCAAGCATGAGGTGGACGCGGGCCGGGACTGGGCCAAGAGCGAGGTTATGGCAAAGTGCGGGCTCGAGGGCTACGGGCTTTATTATTATCTTATCGAGATACTGGCCGAGCGGGCGGAGGGGGAGGAGAACCGCGCCCTGACCCTTCCCGCCGGGGCCTGGGCAAAGCGGTGCGGGTTGTCCACGGTGAAGTTCAAGCGCATCGCCCGCGTCCTGGCCCGCAATTTTCTCATCAAACTATCCGAGACCCGGTCCGGCAAGATGACCATACAATGCCGCCGCTGGATTTCGACCTGCCCCGAATGCCCGGCGGTGAAAGCCGGGTTGAAGGAACTGGACGAGTTCGACCGCGGCTTCTTCGGGACCCCGGCCGAGCCGGAGCACGTGGGCTATCAAATACAGACGTGGCTAAAGACCGCCAAGGTCCCCGACTATCTTATTGACGTGCCGGACGAGGTCGTCGCCGGCCTTGATGAAATGTTCGTTCCTCGCGAGCGCGCCTTCGACCTGGCCTTCAGCTTCGGCCCGGCCCTTTTGATCGACGGTTTTTATTACGCCCGGGCCCACGCCGACGACGATTTCGAGGCTTTCCAGTTCCTGCTCCTGGTCTATCTTTTACGCGGCCCGGTTTACAGTCCTGTCAAAGGCAATCCCTATCTGGCTGAAGTCGAGAGCGACGGCGGCCTGGCCGCGATGGCATCGATGATCGAAAAATCCGGCTGGCCGGTCTTTCGCGCTGACTTCCTCGAGTCCGACTGCGCCCGCCCCCGTGACGGTCCTTGTCTGGCCTTTGGCAAAGGACGATCGCCTTGGTGGGGCGCCCCGGCCGGTTTTGCCAAAAACCGCCCGGGGCCGGTGGAGCCGGATAGGTGTATGGGCAGGTGGGAAATACGCGGTAACGAGAAATACGCGGCCCCGTACCCATCCCGCTTCGCGGGACCCGCGCGGTTTCTTACGAAACCGGACGGGTCACCCGGCGTCCCGCGGCTTTCACGCGATGACGGCATGGCGATCCAAGTCAGGCCCCGGCGGCGCGACCCGCCTTGCTCTTTGACAATCGAATACCGGGGGCGAGCCAGTACCCATCCGGCTCCGCCGGCCCCGGGCGGTTTCTTACGAAACCGGCCGGGCCACCGCGCTCTTTTCGCTCCTTTAAAGCCCCGGATGGGGCGATGATCTACAGCCCAGGGTGGAGGACGCGCTCCGCGTCCGTAACCCTGGGTATGAGATCAAGCAAGAACCCGAGCGCTGAAGGCGCGGCGCAAAATTTCCAGCCAGGAAGATGGCCGTATTTTACCGGGCCTTTCCTCATTTTCGCCGTCCCTTTGGGACTCATTTGTTTACTACCATCTTCTCCCAGGGTTTTGGCCGCCGATCGCGGCCTCCACCCTGAGCTATAGACCGCCGTCCCTACGGGACTTATAGGGGAATAAAATTGCTAACAGCCGCGAGCGGGGCGTGGTACCACGCGCGGTTTCTTTGCAATCGGGCGGGCCACCAGGCTGCCGGGTTGGGGCGGCGCCTCGCGGGCGTTTTCGTCGCCTTAATAGGCGGGCGGTCCCCAGTAGCCGAGGAGCTTGACGAGGAGGAGGGAGACGGCGGCCATGGCGGAGAGTCCGAGGAGGGAGAGCCAGAGGGGCCATCCCATCGTGAGGGGGGCGGATATAAAAAACAGGCCGAGCAGTATCACGGGTATGGTGAACAGGTTCATAATCGCCAGCTCGAGGGCGGCGGGGGTCTTGAAGTCGGGGTCCACCACGCGCAGGAGGAGGAGGCCGCTGGAGACCACGCCGGTGGTGGTGCCGTAGATGGCGAGGGTCCGCTCGAGGTTGTAGCGCCCGAGCCGTCTTCCGAAGAACATGATGACCATGGTGGTGGAGACCCCGGCCAGGAGGGAGATAAGCCCGATGGGCAGGATGAATTTCCAGACCACGTCCACCTTGATGGCGGCCACGGTTGCCACGATCAAAAAGTCGATGGACCAGCCGGTGATCCGCCTTTGCACGCCGGGGTCCACGAGGCGGACCGCGCCCATCCGCTTCATGATCGCCCGCACCATAAGGGCCAGGGCCAGGCCGAAGAAGAAAAAGAAGCCCCACAACGTCTCGGCCAGGTCACCGCCCACCAGCCCGCCCAGGCCGCGGACGATGAAATAGCCCAAAACGTAAACCAGCCCCACCAGCGCGGCCTGAAAGGCGAGGGTGTCCACGTTGGCCGAGTTGAGGGTGAGCCGTCCCGCTTCTTCCGGCTCCTTGTCCGCGGGGTTTATCCCGGTGAGGACCTCGGGGGGAATCTCGGCGAACTTCCTCGTCCCGATGCCCTTTCTCATGCCCCGGTTGGCGATGGGCACGCCCACGAAAAAGGCGAAGAAGAAGCCCATGGCCGCGAAGGTCAGGCCCACGGTCGATCCGAACTCGAAGCCCTTTGACTCCCACACGGCGCCGATGGACAGGGCCTGGCCGGGCCCTTCATTGAAGCCGAGGGGGGCCAGGAAGCCGAAGGTCGGAAAAAGCTCGGTCCCCACAAGGCCGAGGGCGATCACCACCAGGCCGCCCATAATTCCCTGAAGCGGAAAGGCGATCCCCTGCATGAGGGCCATCCAGCCCGCGCCCCTTAAAAAGCCGCCGCCCCCGTCGCCCTCCTCCTTTTCCGACCCGGTCAGGACCATGCCCAGTATGCCGCCGGCCAGGCAACTGGGCAGGAGGAAGCGCTGGAGGGCCCGCGCCCTGGCCCGGGCCACGATGCCCGCCAGGAGCATGACGGACAAAAAGCCGAACACTATAAGGGGCTCGAAGTTAAAAGGGCTATCCATTAATCGGTTCCATTATTACCGCTCGCGGATGAGTCGAAAAACCACTGGCCAGGCTATAAGGAATGGCCGGAATTAAATTACCATCCCGTATGACCCGCGCGCAAATCATGGCATATCGGGACGCTCGGTTTGAAGCGGAGGCGGCGGCGATGAAGGACCCTGGCAAACCCAAACAAAGGACAGGGTCCTGATTTTTCGGGGAAAATCCTGGGCGAAAATTTGGGGAGCCCCGGGGCGGGGCTTTTTATCCGTTTTCCCGGGTGCCATTAAGAAGCGATAATCTTGATCTTCTAAAATAAACCGCCAAAAAATCGGCGCAAGCCTCGTCCCTTATTGACAGAAAAGTAATTTTTGTTTTATCTTGGCGAAAGCGAAGAACAGGGAACTCGTCACTGAATCTAAAATAATTTTACGCGAACATCGTGGCGGCGAGCGTGGTCCGTTTTGGGGGCGGGCCGCGGATTCTAGCGTTTTATATTCCTAGCCTTAGGGCACGGGGAAACTTGGAGGGGGTCATGATAAGGAAGGGCTTAATCTCAGTTGTCGTTTTATGTTTATTCTCAGCCGCGGCTTGGGCCCAGAGCGTTCCGGCCAAGGTCAATTACCAGGGCCGTCTGTTCGATTCGGCGGGTTTTCCCGTTGACGGCGTCAGCCTTCCCATGTCCTTTTCCCTTTGGGACGCTGACACGGGCGGGACCGAGCTATGGTCCGAGGGCCGGGCGGTCCAGGTTGAGGGCGGCCTTTACAACGTTATCCTGGGCGACTCCGTTTCCATTCCTCCCACGGTTTTCTCGGGGGCCACGGTCTTTCTCGAGGTGACGGCGGGGGGCGAGGTCATGAGTCCGCGCCAAATGATAACCTCCGTGCCCTACGCCATGCGGGCCCTCAGCGTTCCCGGCGGCCCCGGCTCGGGCCTTGACGCGGACCTGCTGGACGGGATGGACTCGACGGCCTTCGCCCTCGTCTCCCATACTCATGACGCCTCCGAGATCGTGTCGGGCGTGGTGGACGTAAACCTTTACTCGGCCTACCAGGACCTGTCCGACGAGGGGTACCTGAACGACGACGCCGCCGAGGACCTTCCCACCCGGCTCCAGGCGGACGGCAGGTTCGTGAACGTGGTGGGCGACGAGGCCATGGCCGGCAGCCTGACCGTGGGAGGAGACCTCGAGGTCACGGGCGGCAATATCGGACTGGGAATCGCTCCGACCGCCAGTTATGGGATAGTGAACGACGAGACCAGCCCGCCGTCTTTTGGCGCCAAGCTCACTGGCGGAGTGTACGGACTTTGGGCCCAGAACTCGACTGATCCTACCCATAACCTCGTATACCTGTCCTCGAGTTCCTATGGTATTTACGCCACCTCCGGGACCTCGACCACTCCCGGAGACAACAGCGGCGGACGCTTTTTCGGCCACAGCCAGGACGGAACGGTCTACGGCGTCCTGGGTTACGCCTACGCTTATGGAGGCAACCCCTCCTACGGTATTAGGGGCTTCGGCTCCAGCCCCGGCTCGGGCGACGCCTATGGCGGTTACTTCTCGACCCTCTCCTCCGGTGGCGGAACGCATTATGGAGTCTTCGCCGAGGCCGACGACTACGCCGGGTGGTTCGAGGACGGCGTGGTCCACGTGGGCGCGGCCGGCTACGAGGATTACGTCTCCGGCGACGGCGACCTTTACGTTGCGTCCACCCTCGAGGTCGACGGGGTGGCTTACCTGACGGGAGGCCTCGAGGCCCCCCTGGCCATCGACCCGTCGGACGTCAACTTCAACTACGCGGCCGGCGTCACTAAGGGCGGCCCGGCGGCCGACCTGGAATGCGCGGACTGCGTCTCGGCCGCCGAGGTCCAGTTCAACTGGGCCATGGGAAACTCGGAGGGAGGCGCGGCCCTGGACCTTAGTTGCACTAACTGCGTCTCGGCCGCCGAGGTCCAGTTTAACTACGCCGCCGGCGACTCGGAGGGAGGCGCGGCCCTGGACCTTAGCTGCACCAACTGCGTCAACCAGGACCAGGTCGAGGACATCTACGTGCTTAACACCACGGACTCGATGTCCGGAGACCTTACCGTGGGCGAGGACTTGAGAGTTGACGGAACCATCGCCATTGGAACGGGACCCACGACCAGCGCGGCCATAATCAACGACCAGGCGACCGCCCCCTATTACGGCGCTTATATCTACGGATCGACTTACGGACTGCGCGCCTCCTGGGCGACCAACCCTAACTACAGCTACGCCTATTTAGCCGCGCAGGATAACGCCGTGTTCGGACGGGCCGGTGTGTCCGGCGACACTTCCAACCGCTACGGCGGCAGGTTCTATACCTATACTCAAGGCATGGCCACCGCCCTTCACGGCTACGCGGGAGGATACGGAAGCGTCGAGACCAGGGGCCTTTACTCGGCGGCTTACAATACGTCCACGGGAGACGTGTTCGCCGGAAAATTCAGCGCCGAGGACGGCGGCTCGGGGAACCAGTACGGCGTGCACGCCTCGGCCCTCGCCAACGCCTCGGGTGAAAAGGCTTATGGCGTGTACGGGTCCGGCGCCAATTCCTCCACCGGCGAGGCCTTCGGCGGGTACTTCAAGGGGGACGGAGACGCCTCATACGGGGTCTACGCCGAGGCGGACGAGTATCCGATTTACGCGGCCCAATCGGGAGACACGGATCATTATTACGCCTATCTTGCCTCATCCAATTATGGAATTTACGCTCGCGTCGGCACTAGCGCGGCGAGCAACGTCAAATGCGGCGGAGCGTTTTACTCTTACAGCGACTCCATTTCTTACGGCGCTTTCATGCTCGGTGAATCCGACTCGAACGTGGCGTACGGAGCGTACGGGTACGCCCGCCAAAACGGGGCTTCCAACGCTTACGGCGGATACTTCGCCAACGCCTCGGATGGGACCGGCACTCGCATAGGCGTATATGCCGGCTCGAACGGGAACGCCTGGAGCGGCAATTACGCGTTGTACGCCGGCGCCACGGGGGCGACGGCGGGCCAGAATTACGGTCTTTACTCCTACGTCTCCAACGCCACCGACTACGCTCTTTACGCTCCCAACGGCCAGAAGTCGTGGGTGAACCCCGACCCCGAGGACCCGGCCAAGTCCATCGTCTACGTGACCCTGGAGGGCGGCATCTCGGGCACCTATCACGCGGGACGGGCCAGGCTCTCCGGCGGCCGGGTCACGGTGGTCCTTCCCGATCACTTCCGCAAGGTCACCAGCCCCGAGGAGAACGTGATGGTCACGGTCACCCCGAGGGGACGCTGCAACGGCCTGTTCGTGTCCGAGAGCGACAACGCGAGCTTCACCGTCGAGGAACTGGCCGGCGGCGAGTCCAACGTCGAGTTCGACTTCATCGTCATGGGTTACCGGCTCGGCTACGAGGACTACGAGCCCATCCGGGAGAACCTGGACTACGTGCCCTTCCAGGGGAACCTCGAGGGCATGGACGAGACCGAGACCACCACCCAGGAATTCTACGACGACATGAGCGAGGGCGTGAAAAAGATTTTCATCAAGAACGGGACCCTCGACGAGAAGGGCAAGGTCAACGAGAAAACCTTCCAGCAAAAAGGATGGAAAAACGTCAAGGTGAAAAAGGAAAAAGCCGACCTGAACGGCGAGCCTTCTCACCTCAAGGGCAGATAGGGAGCGGGATACCGGCGGCGGCGGTCCTTTAAACGAGCCTGCTTAAAGGACCGCGCCCCCGCCGGTCCGGCCCAGCTCGAGTAGCTCGAGCCGCCCGCCCGCGCTACTCAGGACCGTGATCGAGCCGTTGGCCGGGCTGAAATGGACCACCCGGCCGTCGGAGCGGGCCAGGCCCGAGGCCGCCCGACCGCTCCTTATTAGGTGGATGAGGGAGTTTTAGTGGTAAATAATTTTCTCTTCCCCTGCCCATTCTTGAATTACTTTTGGGGGTTTTCTTTTATATTGATTAATATTTGAGAAATAATTAATCTCTTCTTTACTGAGTACTGCCGCCCATATTTCACCTTTTTGTCCAACTATAATTATCCAACCGGAAGATTTATAACAACCCCTAATATATCCTTCGTAGACATGCGCATTAAGTTCCTTATCCATTGTATTTTCATTGTACGAACTAAATGCATCGGCAAAAGTATCATAGTACTCACCTACAAGATTCGCGAAGGCTATTTCCTGATTTGCGTTGCTAAAAATTCCCAAATTCATGAAAACTGATCTATCTTTTTTATCTCTCTCAATTTTATAATCAAATTTTCCTTGTGAAAAAGTCCCTCCAAAGAAAACACCGATACCTCCATATCCGTCACAGCCTTCCTGCTCCACGCCTATTAGCTCTTCTTTTTTAATAAATGTCAACTTGCATTTTGAGTTCCTCTCAGTTTCTATATATTGATATTTATCTTTATCAGCGATTGCCGTACCACTTACTCCACCTGTATGACAGCCATTGATTGAGTCTATAGAAAACCAAAATTGATCTTTCCTAACGTCCCCGATATACAATTTGGTAAGCTGCCACTCAGAATAGTCCAATCTAGTCCATTTTCCAGCCGGAGGGTATTCTCCATTATCTTCAGGAACGAAAGGCGTGCCACAAACTTCAAATCCAAGCCATTTTGAAAAGTCCGATTCGAATGAAGAAGGTTTCCAAACACCAATATAACAACCAGCGGGATTTAATTCTCCTTCAAAATAACCAGTAATATCTCCTTTATTATTATATTCAGTAAGGTTAAGACCTCCCATTTTATCGTCACCTTGATAGTCGCCAACCAAAGTGATATCACGTTTGTACTTATGATAATAGTATTTACCAGTGACTTTCATGCCATTAATTTCAATAGACATTGATATTGGAAGACGACCGTCAATAGAACCCTCCATCTGCTTGGAAAAAACACATTTAGGACCAGCGGCCTTTGCATTAGTTCCAAATGACAATAAAAGAAATATGATTGTCGCTGATATCTTCACTATCATTTATGCCTCCTTCTGTTCAATGGAAGTAGAACCATTTAATAACTATTGATTTAATTATATCGTAATCCGTTCCAGAAATCTTTTACTATGGAGATCAAAAACGCGGGTACCATAATTAGGCCCACGAGGCCGAGGACCCCAAGTAAAAAAGTAAACAGCTTTCGAGACAAAGACGGCCTGTACGCCCAGGGGCAATCGTCGCATACTCCGTCTTGCGCGAGGTTGGTATCCCAATCGTTAATTATGTTAGTAAGGACTGCATCGTCGTTTATCATCCATACGTCCAGATATTCGTCAATGTCCACGTTTCCAATGGCCATGGCCGTGAAACCTTTGTCCGAGACTTCCGGCCGAATGGCAAGGCGCCATTCATCGCCGTTTATGGCCTTGTCCAGAATTTCGTTCTCGACCTCGCGTGAATGGATCACGTCGTCCGCCATGAAATAATAGTAACTGCTCCATCCGTCCGTCGACCAACCCGTCAGGTTGAAAGCCCGCCCTCCTCCGGCATAGGAACCATGCTTTTTATAATATGAGACTTGAGAGGCGTAAATGGCGTTAAGGTTCGTCCTGGCCTCGGCGGTTCTGGCCTTGGCGTCAAATTTCATAAAATTTGGAATGGCCGCAATCATCCCGGAAATCAACCCGACGATCATGAAAAAGAAAAGGTAAGCCGACCGGCGCGACGGCCTGAATCCACGGATAAGTCTGGACCTAATAATCCATGAAGGCATTGATTTCTCCTTTCCAAGATTTGCCGTACGGCGATCGATAGCTTCCTTTCAGCCGCGCTTCATTCTTCCGTACCCTTCTCCTTCACCCACGTAAGCCTTCCCTTGATCTCTTGTTCACCGGCCGTAAGCCGCCAGCTAAGTACCTCCCGCCACATGCCGTTAGGAAGCCGCCAAAAAACGTCTCCAAAATTAGGCCCGTTCGCTTCGTTCCTAAAGGTCTGCAAATTAAAATGACGGCGTAAATGCAAACGGCCCCGCCTCCAACGCCTTTGGCGACTCGTTCGACGTCCGGTTGAAAGAACCTCCCGAAATGGAATTCTCAACATGATCGCGCTTTTCGGACTTGGCTTTGAAATTGATTCTCCTTGGGATTTGACAATCCGCTTTATGTCACCGTTGGAATGGAAAGATTTAGTGGGCCACGATCGTAACCAACTTAGTTTTAACCACTCCGGGGCAATAGCGGCCCAGTCCATCGTTTCCGCAGGGAGGTATCTCGGCGTTTAGGAATATGGTCCCCGGTGAGTCGGCCCTTAGCGTGATAGTCGATCGTCCACCTTCAACGATAGCGCCGGAGACGTCATATCGCCCGGGACCCGAGGGCCCCTCGCCGCCCAAAAGGGTCGCGGTCCCGGTTGAGTCCTCCGCGTCTATGGTGAAAACAACGCCGATGCTGGAAGTATAATTAGGATAGTTATTCGCCACTCCCACGCTCACGCCGCGCGTATAGCCCACCTCGACTTCGATCATCGTCGAACCCGATACTTCGAGGTCGGCGGGTATACTCGGGTTACCCGTGGTATTGATCATGCCCACCATGCTTTTAAGGATTGACAGGTCAAGAGGCGATACAATCTCGTCCATATCCAGTTCCTGAGAGTCTCCATTATAGGGGATAACTCCCGTGTAAGTGGCCGGCTTTAAATTGATCCTGTTTAATAGCGGAATAATGTCCAGCGGGGAGATAAGGCCGTCGGCGGACACGGTGTTTCCCGAGTCACCCCAGCCGTGGCAACCGACGCCTCCCGTTATGCTGGGCGCCCACGGGTCCGTTCCATTCCAGTATTCATGGACGTTGGGGTTGGAATCCCCGTCAAAGTCGTCGGCGCCGTCCAATGAGTCGGCCGGATCGAGGGGGCTAATGGGCCTGGAGTAGTTGTTCGCCTCGAAGCCGTCGGGCAGGGCGTCGCCGTCGGAGTCCCAGTAAAGCGGATCCAGACTTTCGCCTGGCCAGTTAACCTCGGTGAAGTCGTCGGCCCCGTCGGCGTCGGTGTCGGGGTCGCAGGGAGACGTTTTATAGCCGTATTCCTCGAGGGAGCTAAGTCCGTCGCCGTCGTAATCCTCCGCCCCGTCAATGGTATTGGACTTCAGGCATTCATGCTCTTCCTCCCAACCATCCTCCATGCCGTCGCCGTCGGTATCGGGATCGCATGGGTCCGTACCAGCGTAGTATTCATTCAGGTTGGAAAGTCCGTCGCCGTCGTCGTCCTCGAGGGATATGACCTGGAGTCCCGAGCCGGCGTCGGCCACGTAGGCGTACCCGTCGGATACGTGCACGTTAAAGGCGTAGCCCGGGGTGTCGTAGCTCCCGGCGAGAAAGGGGGCCGCCGGGTCGGAAACGTCGACGATCTGGAGGCCCGCGTCGCCGCTGGCCACGAAGGCGTATCCGTTGGCCACGAAGACGCCGTAGGCGTAATCGGGAGTACCGAGGCTTCCAGAAAGGACGGGAGCGGCAGGATTGGATACGTCCACTACCCTCAGGCCCAAACGACCGTCGGCCACGTGGGCGTAATCGTTAATAACATAAAGGCCATAGGCGTTGCCTGGAGTATCATAGACTCCGGTTAGAGTGGGGGAATCCGGATGGGAGACGTTTACAATCCGCAGGCCGGCGCTATCTTCGGCCACGTAAGCTAGTTCGCCTGAAACGTAAACGTCATAAGAGAAACCCGAATCGTTATAGCTTCCCGCCAGAAAGGGAGACGCCGGGTCGTGAACGTCCACGACAAGGAGTCCGGACCCTCCGCCCGCCACGTAAGCGTAGCCATCCACGACGTACACTCCCGAGGTATAGCCCGCCACGTTACAGGCCCCCTCGAGGACCGGCGTCGTGGGGTGGTAAACGTCGAATGTCAGGAGGTTCGATTCCTGCCCCGATTTTGCCGGGGTTATATCGGCCACGTAGGCGATATTATTCGAGACGTAAACGCCAAGGGAAACGCCCGGAGTATCGTAATTCGCGGCGTGAGTGGGGTCCCATGGGTCGGAAACGTCAATGATCTCGAATCCCATATAGTCGTTGGCCACGAAAGCGTAACCATTCGAAACGTAAACGTCTCGGGCGTATCCCGGTGCGTCATAGCTTCCCGCGTGCACTATCGACAGCGGGGAAGTAGGGTCCATGCAGGAGTTGGACGCTTCCCAGCGTCGGGCATGCCGTCGCCGTCGGTGTCGGAGACGCACGGATCGGTTTGAGCGACGTATTCAGCCATGTTGCTCAGGCCGTCATCGTCGTAATCCTCAGCGTCGTCCACCGTGTTGGCCTGCATGCAGCTATACGAGTTTTCCCAATCGTCGGGAAGCCCATCTCCGTCCATGTCCGCCCGCGTGACCAGGGGAATGATACAAATTAGCGCCAAAAAAAAGATCGATTTCAATATATTTCTTCTTGTCATGAATGACTCCAGTTTGGAGATATGCCCCTCCTGACTCTGCCCATAGTCCAACGGTTGGTTCACTCAATTGAAACCCTTTTAAATACGGCGATATGTAAATAAGTTTACACCGCGCCAAATATCCTGAAGTATGTACATTATGCCGAAATATTTCCATAAGCGCAAGGCCAAAGGCAAGCTTCTCCCTAAACGATGATTAATCTTCCCATGACTCTCTCGTTCACCACGCTCACGAAACATTCATTGATGCAAGCCGCAGGCTGAGTACCTCCCGCCATCAGGCCCCTCCACGCCGTTCGGAAACCACAATAAATCTTCAGGCGCCATCGTTACCGAGGCCTTTTTTCCGCTCCCTTCTCCTTCACCCACGTAAGCCTTCCCTTGATCTCGTGTTCACCGGCCTGGATGGGCGGGGTCCGCAGGGTGAGGCGGCCGTCCTGGAAGGAAAAGTACCTGACCTGCTCGCCGCCGACCCAGTTGGGGTTTAAGGACCCCTCGACCCGCGTGATCAGTCTGCCGCTCTCGGGCTCGAGGCGGGTGCGGCCGAAGTAGGCCATGTAGCCGCTATAGGCCTTGCGCATGACCTCGGCGTCCGACGAGTCGCCGGTGAAGGCCGGGCGGCCGCGCCGCATTATCTGGGCGGACATGAAGCCGTGCTCGTCCACGATGAACTTGCCCTCCGGGTCCTCGCCCCACGGATGAAAAACCATTCCGTCCGACCTGGTGAACTCGTAATCCACCAGCCTCCAGCAGCCCTTGAAATCGAAATCAGTCTCGCTCATTCATCTTCCCCCCTGGCCGGCTAGCGGACCGCCTTGTCCAGAAAGCTTTCCATCACGTTGTCGTGCCTTCCCTGGCTCGCGCCGGGAGGGACGTACAGCCCGTCTTGCGAGCCGTCCGCCACCCGCCAGGGGTCCTTTTTCGCCTCGGCGCGACAGGCGGCTATCTTGCGCGCAAGCTCGGCCCTCGCCGCCTCGTCCGCCTCGGCCATGTAATCGAGGGCCAGGCCCCCGGCGGCCCCGTAAAGGGCCAGCTTATTCGCCGGGCCCTCGAGCTCCCGCGCCAGCTCGAAGTCGGGAAGCGACCCGTAGAGCCGGCCCGGCAACGCCGAGTAGGACGCGAACAGGCCCCGCAGTATCTTCTCCGCCCCGGCCCGCTCCTCGCCGGTCCCCGCCTTCCAAAAGGCGTCAAGGGCGCGGGCAAGCTCGATATGTCCCACGTCCTGTCCGGGGAACAGGGGATGGTAGGCCTGGGCCCGGGCGAGGGGGGCGAGGACGTCACGGCCCTCCCCTCCCACCAGGTTGACCGCCTCCTCGAAGGCCCGGCCCGGATCGTACCCCGCCGGGTCCCGCATATATTGGCCCGCCGTGTACAGGGTGATCTTGCTCGAGTTGGGAAGATACATGGGGTTGAGGAATATGCCCTGGACCGCCTGGGGCAAGTCCCGGGACCTTCCCTCGTAGGGCGCCATGATGAGGTTGTATCGGAGGGTCACGTCGTTAACCGGGTTGTTGTCCCAGATAATGACCTTCCTGTTCCACGCGCCCATCAGGCCCCGCGCCGAGTCGGCCGTAATCGAGTCCGAGAAAATCTTGCCCGGCCCGGTCCACATGATTCCCACCTCGGGATGGATGGCCGAGAGCCCGGTAAGGTACGCGGCGTAGTTGGCCCTTTTCCTGGTCCAGTACTCGAGACTCCTCGAGTAGATGGTGGGCACGAAGAACATCTCGGCCCCCGGCGACCTTTCCGTCAGCCAGGCGTATACGGTATTTGCCAGCTCGGCCTGACGCCGGGCCGTGACCGCGCCCGCCGACCGGTAATCGGGAATGTCGTCCAGGCAAAGGGTGAAGCTGGTGACGCCCATCTCGAGCATGGCGCCCAGCTTCTCCTTTAGCTTCTCGAGGTCGCCCGGATCGGAGTAGTTGTAGTCCAGGCCCGGGCTCACGCCGAAGTTGAGCCGAAGTCCGCCGGCCCGGCACGCGTCGGCCAGCTCGCGAAAGTTTTCCATTTCCTCGGGAGGATAGGGCTTCCTCCACCATTGCCGATGGAAGGGGTCGCTCTTGGGCGCGTAAATATAGCGGTTATAGCCCGCGCCGGCCAGGAAGCGGACCATCTTGATCCTCTCCCGGTGGGGCCAGGGGTCGTTGTAAAAACCCTCGACCACGCCTCGGATGGGAAAGGCGTAAGATGGAGAGCCCGGCGCGGCGGCCGAGGCCTCGGAGGAGGGCGCGGACATGCCCCCGTCGAACCCCCGGGCGCGGACCTTGTAATAACGGGCCCCGTTACCGGGACGGCGGTCAACCCAAGACCTTGCGTCCGTCTCGGCGATCAGGCTTTGCCGGCCCGGTTTGAAGCCGGGGGTCTCCGAGCCGTAAACCAGGTAATCGTACGTCCCGGCGCCTCCAGCGCTCCATTCGACCTTGATCCCGCCGGCGCCCGAGGAGGCCGAGACCTTCCCGACCGGCCCGGGCGAGGGGGCGGGCGTTCCCCAAACGTCCAGGCCCACCACCGCGAAGCCCTTGCCCGTGCCGCTCTTCTCGCACCAGAGCCGCAAGTATCGGCAGTTCACCTCGCCGGGAAACCGAAGCTCGGACAGGCCCCGCTTCTCGATGTTCCCCCTTGCGATCGTGGTCCAAATCTCGCCGTCATTCGAGGACTCGAGATGGAAGGACGACGCGAAATCGCGCCCCCACAGGATGCCGACGCGGGACAGCCTGGCCGATCGGGCAAGGCGGTTGGCAAAGTCGTACTGGAGATACTCGTCTTGATTGCCGTCGGTGGCCCATTGAGTAATGGGGCTTTGATCGGCCGCGTAGATGGGTTTGAGATTGGGCCAGGAGTTCGGGTCGTCAAGGTTGACCTGGGGAAACTCGGAGGCGCGGGGAATTTCCGAAAGGCGGGCCCTTCTAAAGGATGAGGCCGTGACCTTGGCCGAGGCGGCCCGGTTCATGGCCTCGATCTCGGCCTGGGAAGAAGCCCGCTCGGGCGCTATAAGGGCGGCATAAAAAAGGATCGCCGCGAAAGCGACGCAATGTAACGTTCTTCGTTTCAATACAGTCCTCCACGGGGCCGCGCTGACGGGCCTCGATATTGGGTCCCCCTTATCGGCTTTTGGGCTTGGGGGTCAGTTCTTTTCCTTGTCCGGGAGGAGGGCCTTGATTTTTTCCATGGCCTCTCCCGTCAATTCGTAGGTCCGGTTAAAGGGATTGGTCTCGCCCTCGGGACCGGCGACGGCGTTCCCGTCCTCGATCATCTTATCCAGGTGGGCCCAGGCGGTGGCCGCGGCCGCCATCTCGAGGGACGGGTGTATCAATCCCAAATACATGGCCTTGACCAGGTCCTTTAAGTTTTTAGGGCCGTCCATCAGGCAGGCGGCGACGTTAACCTCTCGAAGCTCCCGATGTCCGATCAGCTCGAGGACGCGATCGAGGGGATCGGTCCTGACGCTCCCGTGTCCGGGCATTAACGCCGAGGCGGCCAGGTCCCGGACCCGCTTTAGCGAGCGCATGTAGTCGGCCATGTTGCCCTCGGGCGGGGCTACCAGGGTCGAGCCCGAGCCGGTGACCAGGTCTCCGGTGAAGAGCGTCCCGTCATTCTCGTCGAAAAGGCAAACGTGGCCGGGAGTGTGGCCGGGCGTATGGATCGCCTTCAGGGTCCGCGTTCCCGCCCGGATCAGGTCTCCATCCAGGACCGCCTCGTCCGCCTTCACGCCGGGAAAACGGCGGGAGATGGAGGCCGCGTCCAACTCGTGAGCCATGACGGGGCAGCCTTTCATCTCCCGGAGCTTCCAGGCGCTTCCCGCGTGGTCGATATGGCCGTGAGTAAGCACGATCCTCTCGAGGTCCGCGTCTCCCAGGGCCTCGAGGATCAGGTCCAGGCTGGAGGGCCTGTCGTAGCCCGAGTCGATCAAGGTCACCGGGCCGGTCCCGACGGCGTAGATATTGGGCGTCTCCCACCCGGTGTCGGGCTCCTGGCGGGGCGTGATCTTCCTGACGCCGGGGGCCACCTCCGTGACCGAGCCGCCGCCGTTTTTCATATCCGTCATTACCGGACCATCCTTTAAAAGCTCCGGGGCTTGCAAAGTACCTCGCGGACCTTGATATCGAAAAACTTGTTCGAGGAGTTGGCCTTGATAATGGCCGCCGTGTCCCATCCCTTGCCCGTGCCCGCCACCGCTATCACGTCCGCGAAGGGAACCAGCCCGCTATCGGCGGCCATGGCCACTATCTCGGGGCAGACCTTCATGCCCTGGCCGAACATCCGGAGGGTGGCGTTTATTATCTCCGTGTGCGAGAAGCCGCCCAGCTTGCTCGAGATGGCCTTGTTGATATTGCGGGTGACCATGGTACCCGTGAGCACCGCGTGGCCGGCCGAGATTATTTTCTCCCTGACGGCCGGATCGAACTCGTTTTTATCCTCCTCCGAGAAGCCGAAGTTGTGAGTGACGGCCACTATCTTAAGGCCCGAGTCCGCCCCTTCCTCCATCAGACCGAGAACGCTCTTGCCCGTGGTCGAGGCCGCGACCACGTGGCTTATGTTCCTTTCCCTGGCCTCCTTCACCACTATCCGGATGACCGCCGGGGTGTTCTCGGGTCCGGGTTTGTCAAAATACATGATGGTTCCTCCCGTTTTCGCTGGTGGGCTGGTTTAACGCGGGGCGGGTGAAACTTGCTTCAATAACCATCCCGCGCCTGACGGCGCCCGGATAGCGAGCTATCCGGTTTACCCTTTGATTATGCCATCTTCTCATTTAGACGGGCTAATGTAACATGGCCTTCCCCGTCAGGCCAGAGAATACAACGGGCCTTGCAAGACGCCGTCAATTTCCCGCGCCCCAGCTCTCGTTGGGCTTGGGCCCCATTTCAAAGACCAACTCTCCGCCGCTTATGATCTGGCCGTGACGGAGGAAGGGCGAGTTAAGGGGCTCTCCGTTCAGGGTCGCCGACTGGACGTAGATATTTTTCCTCGATTGGTTATGGGCGATCACGGTAAAGGTCGCCTCCTTGTATGGGGGTCCTATTTTTATTTTTGCCTTTTCCCAGCGCGGGCTTCCAATGGCGTAAAGGTCCGTGCCCGGCGTGACCGGATAAAAACCTATCGAGCCGAAGATATACCAGGCCGACGTCTGGCCGCAGTCATCGTTGCCGATGAGGCCGAAGGGCCGGTTCCAGTAGTAAGTATCCAGGACGTGGGCCACCTCGCGCTGGGTCTTCCAGGGCTTGCCCACGTAGTCGTACAAATATGGATAATGGTGCGACGGCTCGTTGGCGTGATTGTACCTGGCCAGTCGAAGATAGGGCAGGAATATCTTGTCCAGGTTTTTCTCGACCGCCTCGGGTCCGCCCATAAGCTCGATCATGCCGGGTATGTCCTGCATGGCCAGGAACATGTAATGCCACTTGAGCCCCTCCGTGAAACCGCCGCTGGACCAGGACCCGTCCGCCTTCCTTCCTCTCATGAACCCTTTATAATAGAGGTTCTTGTAATTGCGGCTATGCTCCATTAATAGCTCGTAATCGTCCATACGGCCGGCGGCCTTGGCGAGCTGGGCCACGCAGAAGTCGTCGTAGGCGAACTCGAGGGTCCGCGAGACGGCCTCGGCGGTCTTGTCGGTGGGCACGTAGCCGAGATCGAGATACCAGCTCAGGCCGCCGCGAGACTCGACCGAGGTCCAGGGGGCCCGGTCCGCCCACCTCTTTTCCCGGTCGCCCTCCGGCGGGTCGAGCGCGTTATGCCGGGTGGCCTCGTAGGCCAACTCGAGGTCGAAGTCCCTGACGCCCTTGACCCAGGCGTCGGCGATCATCGAGTCCGAGTGGGACCCGATCATGATCCCGGTGTAGGTCGGGTTGGGCCACTTGGGCAGCCATCCTCCCTCCTGGTACGTCTGGAGAAGCGACGTGACCATGTCCGACACGCGCTCGGTGGCCGTGAGTATTAAAAGCGGGTGCTCGGCCCGGAAGGTGTCCCACAAGGAGTAGTCGTTGTAGGCCACGCCCTGGTGTATTTGATCGTCGAAGGCCGAGTAATACTGGCCGTACTCGGAGAACGTCCGGGGATAAAGATGCGCGTGGTACATGCCGGTATAGAAAATGGTCAGCATGTCCTCGTCCGGCCCCTCCACCATGATACGCGAGAGCTGCTCGTTCCACGCCTCGCGTCCCCGTTCTTTTATCGCCTCGAGGTCCCAGTGGGGAATCTCGGCGCGCAGGTTGGCCTCGGCCTTCTCGAGGCTGATGAGTGACGTGCCGATCCGGACCCGTACTTTTTGCGTCCCGTCGGCGAAAACCGCGTAGGCGCCAACGGCGTCTCCTTGCTCCTCGGCCGAGCCCTCGGAGAGGTCATTGCCCGCGTAAGTCCCATACCCCGTAATGGGTCGGTCGAACTCGATAACGAAGTACCCCTTGAAATTGGGAAGGGGCGGACCCAGATGGGCCGAGTCCCTGTCCGAGTTCCATCCCGAGATTCGGCCCTTGTCCACGTCCACCTCGACCCGGCCCGGGAAGCCCTTGTCGCGGCCGGCGTCCACCACTATATGAGGGGAGTCCGTATCGGAGAACTCGAAACTCATGATCGAGCTTCTCTCGTGGGCGGCCATCTCGACCCTGAAGCCGCCGAACCGGAGGGCGTAGTAATAGGGCGTGGTCACCTCCTCCTTGTGGGAATAAGGCGCTCCCCGCCGGGAGAAGCGGTGCTCGACCGCGCCGGAGCCGGGCATGATCGAGACCTCGCCGTAGTCGCCCATCCACACCGCGGGCTGGCGCGTGCCGAGAAAGCCGATGATCCGGTGATCGCGATACCGGTAAGGACACTTTCCGATCTTGTGAAGCTGGGTCATGGGCGTCCACTGGATCATGCCGAAGGGACGCGTCACGCCGGGGATCATCCCGCCGTAAAGGCTGATGGTCCTGATTCCGTCCGTGCCTATCATGGGGTTCACGTAATCCACCGGCTCCATGGCCGGGGAGGCCAGTGCTAAAAAAAAAGCCGCCAGAAAAAGGACGAAAGGCGCCGACCTTTTCATTTCCAATCCTCCTTAAAATGGCCGCCCGCGAAATACAAGCGGCCTGATCATGCCTGATATACTAACCGGCGGCTGGCGTCCTCGTCAAAGATCGGCCATGGTGTTTTTACGGACCCATCCGTTTTTGAACGAACGCGTCTCGGCCAGAGGGTAGGTTTTTTGTAAGTGGAGCCGCGGCGGGGTTGTGAATCCGAAGATATGGTGGATCGAAAGCGTGAACCTTTTCGACTTTTTATCAGCAAGAACCGTAACGAGAGGTCGAAATTGATCGGCCGCTTGGCCGAGGGCTTTCTCCACGTGAACGGGCGGGGTTAGTTGCCCGCCGCTAATTATCGTATTTTGATTTTTTCCCTGTGGGCAGGAAACCCGGATACTCTCCCTCTTCGCCGCCCTGGATCACGTACTCCTCAGCCCGCGAGGAGGGCGAGTCTTCAACCTCCCAGGCGTTGGCAGAGGGAGTGACTATTCGTTTTTTATCCTTTTCGCCGTTGGATTCCAATTCCAGGTAAAGCATTTTCTTCCTCCATTTTCTTATTCAAAGGCCGGGAGGCGGTTTGGCGAGGGGGCCTTTGATTTGCGCTGAAATATTTCCCCGTTCCTTTATTTCCCAAGAGACGGCGCTTATTTCGTTCTCTTCCCCAAGAAAACCGCCGTCTCTTCGCGGGCGCTCGATAACCGGTTAAGTCCAAATTGCGTGCCAACTTTTAAGGCCATAAGCGCTTTACCGAGTTGTAAAACAACCTCTTATACATATTGTCATACGATTCCGGCGTCTTGAAGCGGCCGATAAAAAAGGCGTCCCCAGATTTTGCCTTTCTCAACCGGTTTTTACCGTTCGCTCCAATTCTGAAAAACTGACAAATTTTGTCAGTGGCCCGGCGAAAATCGTCAGTCTTTTAAAGTCTCTTTCAGCGTGATCTGTCCTTGGATAAAAGATTTCATGCCGCGGGCGACGCCGTGAATCTTCACTATGAGGTTGTGAGCTCAGTCGTTCTCCGGCGCCTTGGACCTGGGCCTGGCCATGGACCAGACGATGGGACTAAGGGCCAGCAGGATGGCGGAGAAGGCGATGAAGGAAACGGCGTATCCCGCGTATTGGGCAAGGCCTCCCCCCAGGGACGGGCCGATGATGAACCCCGAGGCCCAGAGCGCGTTGGTCAGCCCGAAGGCCACGCCGTATTGTCCGTCCTTGTCCCTGACGGCGTCGGTGAAAAGAGGAAGAACGGGCGCGAACACCAGGGCCCAGCCGGCGCCGACCAGGACCATCCAGCATACAAGTATGTACCTGTCCATGATCAGCACGAAGCCGGGCATGGTAAAGGCCGAGACCACCAGCCCCAGGGCGATGAGTTTCCGCGTTTCCACCTTTTGCGAGAGCCACCCGGCCGCGGGCATGCATATGGCCACGGACCCTCCCACCGCCACCAGGAGCGCGCTGATCCAGGTGGGAGAAAACCTCAGCTTCTCGTCAAGATATAGGGGCAGTATGGGCTCGATCATGCCGATGAAGGACGCGCCCGCCACGTAAACTATTGACGCCGCCACGATCCTCCTGCTGGTGAAGAGGCGGGACAATTCCCCGAGGGGGCTCCCGCCGGCCCTGGTCCACTCCGCCCTGGGAAGGGTCGAGGCCAAGACGCCGCATAGAACGCAAAGTCCGGCCATGATGAAAAAGGGGGGATATATCTTGTCCGTCAGGTCCACGAGAGGTCCGCTCAGAAGCGGTCCGATCAGCGTTCCCACCTCGCCCGCCGCCATCAGCGTCCCGAACCTCGAGCCCAGGACCTCCCGGGGATAATAGTCCGCCACCAGGGCCATGGCCACGGTCCAGGTGGCGATCCCTCCCGCGGCGTCAATGACCCTGGCCGCCAGCAGTCCCCAGTAGCCGTCGGCCGCGACTATTCCGACCAGGGCGAGGGCCTTGCAGGCCATGCCCAGGTAGATAAAGGGAAGACGCCCTACCCTGTCGGCGAGAGCGCCGAAGGGAATGGGCAGCGCGAGCATGACGCAGCCGTAAACGATATAAAGGGACGACACGTCGAAGGCGGTAAGGTCCATCTTCTTGACGAAGTGGGGCATGACGGGCACGATGACGCCGTAGCTCGCGGCGTCGACGCAAATGATCAGCGATAGAAGCGCCAGTGGAAAAAGGGAGGCCCCGTCCTTATCGCCGGCGGTCACGGGAGGTCCTCAGCGGTCCACGACCTTCTCGATCAGGCGCGCGGCGTTGCCCTCCAGGATCAAGCCGACGTCCTTTTCCGAGTATCCCCTCCTTATAAGCTCGGCGGCCAGGTTCTGGTGCATGGACGCGTTCTCGAGTCCTCGCGGCGGCCTGATGCCTCCGTCGTAATCCGAGCCTATGGCCGCGCAGCCCAGGCCGCCCAACTTGACGATATGGTCGATATGGTTCGCGACGTCGGCGACCGCGGCGGCCCCGCCGGCGGTGAGGAAGGAGTCGTAGTAGTTGACTCCGATAACCCCGCCCTTCGAACAGACGCCCGCGATGAGGTCGTCCTTTAAATTCCGGTAATGGTTCCGGAGCGAATAGGCGCAAGAGTGGGAAGCGATAATAGGGTCCGAGCTGAGACGGAGGCAGTCCCGGACCGTCTCGTCCGAGGCGTGGGACACGTCAACAATGACGCCTAACTCGTTCATGCGGCGAACGACTTCCTCACCGAACCCGGAAAGGCCGCCGTGGCTTTTATTTTTATCCCTGGCCGCGTCGGCGATGGCGTTATGGTGGTTCCAGGTCAGGGTCACGTATCTCACTCCCCGGGCGTGGAAGTGGTCCAGGTTTTTAATATCCTCGCCGATGGCCTCGCCCCCCTCGATGGCCAGGAAGGCCGAGACCTTGCCCTCGCCCTTGTTCCGGCGGTAATCGCCCTCCGAGGTCGCCAGGGCCAGGTCGCCGGCGTTGGCCTCGATCATCCAGTCGAAGGCGTCCATCAGCCGGTTGGCGTAGGAGAAGGCCTCGGAGCGCTTGTCCGTCGGTATCCAGACGGCGAAGAACTGGGCCGTGACTCCGCCGGCCTTCAGGCGAGGCATGGTAACCTCGAGCCCGCCGCCCTTGAACAAGCCCACGTCCCGGGCCTGATATAGTTTGGTCACGGTGTCGCAATGGAGGTCTATGACCGGGAATTTCATGGCCGCTCCGATTGGATCTCGGTCGGGCGTCTCGGTCAGGGGAGGGGGAGGACCGCCGCCCGATCCGACTATGGTAATAACCAGAATATTGTCGTGCTCGAGTCCGATGAAGGCGTTGGCCGGGCCGCTGGTCTCGACCACTACCCGGACTATAGGCGTTGGATCGACGGCGTTCTGGGAGGCCCTTACCCTCACCACCGAGCCGCCGCCGACTTCCTTGGTAAGTCCCTTCTCGACGATGGCGCCCATGAGGTCCACGACGATCTTGTTCTCGCCCGCGTTCACGCGTCTGTACTGGAAGCCGGCGTTGGCCACGACTCTTATCACGGCGGCGTCGCCCTGGACGGACGCGTAAAGGTCCCTCACCACCGCCGCCTGGTCCTGGCCCATGGCGTTAAAAGAGATCAGGCCCAGGGTCAGGACGGCGAGAATAATAATCCGCCGCGCCCGGGGAAGCGGTTTTATCATTTTATCTTCCGTAAAACTGGACCTCGGAAATGGAGGTGTCGGCGGTGTTCTGGCTGGTTCCCGGCCTCACGTCCAGGATCACGATCCGGACGTAAGTGGTCCGCCTCTCGCCCAGGCTGAAGTACTGGAAGCGCCGGTCGTCGTCCAGGTTGACCACCATGGTCTCGCCGTTGCTCAGCATGATCCGGGCCCGCCTGACCCGGGGGTTCAGGTAGAACCTGTCGCCGTACTTGTCGTTTCTGTATTTGTCGTAACCGGGGATGAGACCTATTTCCGCCAGGGTGACCTCGCGGCCGAAGTCGAACTGAATCCACTGGTCGATGCCGTGCCCGGGAACGCCCTCCGCCCAGCAAGTGTCGCGCCGGCCATCGATGGAGTTGGAGGGCGGATATGAGGAATTGCCGTCGCGGCCAAAGGAACTGGCGTAAACGTTGGAAGGACTGAGGTAAATCTGGGAATAACCGCCGCTCGGGGAATAAGAGGGATAAAGGGAACCCGAGGCGGACCCTCCCGCGGGGCTGCCCCAAAAGGAGGCCTCCGAGATCGAGGTGTCCGCGCTGTTCTGGCTCGATCCCGGCCGAGCGTCCAGGATGATAAGTTGGACCGACCTGGTCCGAACGCCCGGCACGGCGAAGTACTGCATGTTCCTGTCGTCCGAAAAATGAAGCGTATATGAGGAACCGTCGCTGAAAACGACGCGCGCCGTCTGCACGCGGGGATTGAGATAAAACCTGTCGCCAAGTTTGTCGTTGACGAACTTGTCGTAGCCGGGAACGAACCCAATTTGCGTAAGGCTCATCTCGCGGCCGAAGTCGAAGGTGATCCATTGGCCCGACCCGTGACCCGGCACTCCCTCCGCCCAGCAGGTGTCCCGGCGTCCGTCCACCGCCTTGTCCGGCGAGTAGACCAGGTTGCCGCTCGTGCCCCACGAGCTGGCCGTGACCGAGCCCGGATTAACGTGAATCTGCGGCTGAGATGAATTGGGCGAAAAAGACGGATAAAGGTCCGAAGCGAAAACGGGACCGGCTAACGTCAGGACGACCCAAAAAAATAAAGCGGCGGCCGCCGCCGTTTTTGGCTTATACATTTATTTCCCTCCCCGTGGCAATTCCGATCTATTCATCATGATTATAGCGTCGATTGGCGGACAATTCCCGCCGAAGCGAAAGGTCCCGCTAAAAACCGGACGTTTTTGTCGGTGATCGAAGCGGCTGAGATATCGAGCCTATGATCGTATCTTTCCCAGATGGGCCCTGCCGTTTTTGATCACCTCGGACCCCGCGTGAGTAAAGGCCTCGAGGCCGGCAAGCTCTCCCTTCTTAATCCACCACGACCTGATGGATATCTCGTCTCCCGGACATACGGGCCTGGAAAAGCGGACGGACAGTCTCTTGATCCCCGCGGGGTCTCCGTCCGCCAGGCCGTTTACCGCGGCCTTATGGCAAAAGGCCATGGTGCAAAGTCCTTGCAGGATTATGCCCCCGAGTCCCACCTTCCTTGCGAACTCCTCGTTTAAGTGGATGGGGTTGTGGTCGCCCGAGGGCTCGGCGTAGGCGTGGCTCTGGCCGGGAAGGACCTTTTCCGATGACTGAAAGGCCAACTCGCTTTTGTCCTCCTCCGGCTCGGGCGCCTTGGATTTCCTCTCGAGCCTTCCGTAACCGCGAACGAAAAAGGAAGAAGTCTGGCGACAGACGACGTCCGTTTCCTCCGCCAGGCGTGAAGTGGTCTCGACCACCAGCAACTCGCCGCTTCCCTTGTCGATTATGTCGCTGATTCTCACGGTCGTTTGGATTTTATCTCCCGGCCTTACGGCCTTGAACCATTCCATGTCCTGTTCGCCGTGGACCAAGAAGGGCATGAAACCCTCGCCGACCTCCTTGTCGAAAAAGACCATGCCCACCGCGGAGCCTCCGTAATGGACCGCGTACATGGGTGGAGCGACAATGCCTCCGTCCCTCGAGCCGTCCACGTACCAGGGGTTCCAGTCGTTGGTGGCCAGGGCGTAGTAAACGGTCTCATGCTTTTTAATCTCGAATTGGATGGGGCCGTATTCTTTTCCGATGACGGCCTTGTTCAGTTCGGGCATTTCGCTCTCCCGGGTCGAAGCCGATCTTGCCGGCCCCTATTATTCAGTGGTTTTTGCAAAGACCCGATCGGCCATGTAGCTCGAGCGGACCAGGGGCCCGGCAAATACGGTTAACCCCAGCCGCTCTCCCCACTCCCTCATCTCGTCGTATTCCTCGGGCAGCCAGTAGCGCTCGGGCTTTATACTGTTCCTCGTCGGCTGGAGGTATTGCCCGATGGTCAAGACTTCGCATCCGGCCTCGGCCAGGTCCATCATCACCTGGATGACCTCCTCCTTATCCTCGCCGAGACCCACCATCATTCCGCTCTTCACGACCACCCCCGAGCCGTCCTCCCCGGCCAGGCTCGAGGCCGCGGCCAGCACCGCCAATGATCTGCGATAATCCGCTCGCGGCCGGACGGCCGGATAAAGACGGGGGGCCGTCTCGACGTTGTGGTTGAAAACGTCGGGACCGGCCTCGAGCACGGTCCTTACCGAGGCCGTCTTGCCCTGAAAATCAGGCGTCAGGACCTCGACCCTCGAGTCGGGCAAACGCTTCCCGACGGCCCGAATCACCTCGGCGAAATGGCCCGCGCCGCCGTCGGCCAGGTCGTCCCTCGTCACCGAGGTGACCACCACGTACTTGAGCCCAAGGTCATGCGCCGCCCGAGCGACCTCCTCCGGCTCGCGAGGGTCCACAACCCCCGGCGAACCCGTCTCGACCGCGCAAAAACGGCAACCCCTCGCGCAAAGATGACCCATGATCATGAAAGCGGCCGCGGGCCGCGAGAAGCACTCCGCCATGTTCGGACAGCGGGCCGACTCGCATACCGTGTGCAGCCGGGACTTTCTGAGGCGGACCTTCAACTCCCTGATCTCCTCCCTGGTCCCGCGAGGGTTTCGCAGGAAGTCGGGCAGTCTTTCCCGATCGGAACTCATATACTGGATTCTATGGCCGGAACGCGTCACATGCAAGAAGAAGCGGTCAGGCGAGCGCCTCGAGCGTCCGCGGACGACCTCGATTCCCGCGCCTTTTAATCTCCGGCCACTTTGCTATTATCAAACGGATGGAGAGCGGGAAATGAGCGGCCTCGAGCTTTTCGGATTCCTGGTCTCGATAGTCAGCCTCTCCCTCACGGGGATACTCATGCCCGGACCGGTCACGGCCGTTACCATGGCCCGAGGCGCCCATAGTCCCCACGCGGGGGCCTGGGTGGCCATCGGGCACGGCGTGCTCGAGCTGCCCCTCATGGCGTTCATATACTTTTTCTCCGGGGCCATATTCCACCTGGCCTCCGTCAAGGTAGGCATCGGAGTGGTGGGCGGCCTGCTTCTTCTTTGGATGGCGGTGGGCATGCTGCGGGACTACGACAAGGTGGGCGCGCCCGGCGAGGAGGTCTACTCCGGCAGGTTCACCAAGTCTCCCTTCATGGCCGGGATATTCCTCTCCGCCGGCAACCCTTACTTCCTGGTGTGGTGGGCCACGGTGGGGGCGGCACTTATCGGGAAGTCCCTGGCCATGGGCGTTGTCGGGTTCGTCGTGCTGGCCGCTGTCCACTGGCTATGCGATTTTATCTGGTACTATTTCCTCTCGGCCCTTTCCTTCTCGGGCGGGAAATTTTTCGGCCAAAAGCTCCAGCGGGGAGTGTTTATCGTTTGCGGCCTGGCCCTTCTTTATTTTTCGGGCTCCTTTTTAATGGGCGCCATCTTTACCTTGTCCTAGTTCCCGTGATATAAATTCAAGTCGCCGCCGGACCGAATTTCCGGCCAAGGTCGCGACCGCCCATGAAGTACTTCATAAAAAGGATACTCCTCAGCCTGCCCGTCGCCTTCGGCGTCCTGGTCCTGGTGTTTCTTCTGATCCATCTGGCCCCGGGTGACCCCGTGGACGTGATGCTGGGTGACCAGGCCTCGTCGGCGGACAGGGAGCAGCTTCGTAACGACCTTCATTTGAACGACCCTCTATTATTGCAGTTCGGTATTTTTATGAGGGAACTTTTCACGGGAGAGCTTAAGTCCTTATTCTCGGGCAAGCCCGTCATGGAAAGCGTTTTCAGCCGGCTTTGGGCCACGGTCCAACTTGCCCTGGCGGCCCTCGCCGTCAGCCTGGCCATCTCCATTCCAATGGGGGTGGTCGCGGCGATCAAGCGGGGCACGGGCGTCGACCACGCGGCCATGGGCTTTTCCCTCTTGGGCGTGAGCATGCCCACCTTCTGGCTGGGCCCGATGCTGATCCTGGTTTTCTCGATCAAGCTCGGCTGGACACCGGTGTCGGGCCAGGCCGGCATAAGTCATATAATCCTTCCCGCCCTGACCCTCGGCGCGGGCATGGCCGCCATCGTGAGCCGGATGATACGGAGCAGCCTGCTCGAGGCCATGGATGAGGACTTCATCAGGACGGCTCGGGCCAAGGGACTTTCCGAGTGGGCCGTGGTCACGCGGCACGGGCTTCGCAACGCCTTGATACCCGTCATCACGGTGGTGGGTCTTCAGGCGGGGGCGCTTTTATCGGGGGCCATCATCACCGAGACCATATTCGTCTGGCCGGGGATAGGAAGGTTGCTCATCGAGGCCATTAACTCGCGCGACTTCCCTCTCGTGCAGGGGGCCGTTTTGGTCATCGCCATGTCCTACGTGATCATCAACCTTATTACCGACCTCCTCTACGCCGCCTTCGATCCGCGCGTAAGGCTTTCCGGGACCGGCAATGCGCGATGAAGTCGGTATCCGCGGCAAGGCGGCCGCCTGGCTCGGGGCCTTTATCGTGGCCGCGCTCCTTGTCACGGCGGCGGGCGCGTCGTACATCTCCCCTTTCCCTCCGGACGAGATGCGACTTTGCGAGGGCCCTTCCGGCTTGAGCCTGGACCACCCCCTGGGCATGGACAAGCACGGGAGGGACGTTCTCTCGCGCCTGATATACGGATCGCGCGTGTCCGTGATAGTGGGCGCGGGCACGGTGGCCCTTTCGGTCGTGATCGGTTTCCTTCTCGGGGCCACGGCCGGCCTGCGGGGAGGGCTTTGGGACCAACTGGTCATGCGGGTGGTGGACGTGCTGTTGGCTTTTCCCGGCATACTTTTAGCCATCGCCCTGACGGCCATCACCGGCCCGAGCGTGACCAACGTTATTATCGCCCTTTCAGCCAGGGGATGGGTGGCCTACGCCCGCCTCGCGCGGGGCCAGGTACTGGTCGAGCGGGAAAAGGGCTACGTCGAGGCGGCCAGGTCCATCGGGGCGTCGACTCCCAGGATAGTGCTCGCCCACCTTTTGCCCAACGTGACCGCGCCGGTGGTGGTGCAGGCGACCTTCGGCATGGCGGGCGCCATCCTGGCCGAGGCTTCCCTTTCCTTCCTGGGTCTCGGGCCGCAGGGCGTTCCCTCCTGGGGGGCAATGCTCAACGACGGCACGTCTTTTTTAAGGACCGCCCCTCACCTGGCGATCGTTCCCGGCCTCGCCATCATGGCCACGGTGATGGCCTTTAACTTCCTGGGCGACGCGCTAAGGGACCGATTAGCCGGGAACTGACCGCCGATCGGGAGTCGGGGATGAGAATGACGGTAATCGCTGTTACCATAGTTTGCGGGGACGGGCATGAAAATATTCGATTCAATACCGCTCGCGAGACGCTTATTCTTCCAGGAGGGACGGCGTGACTGAGGGAAGACCCGCCGCTATCGGCTCGGCCATCGACCTGAAGCTTACGGCTATCGAGATAATCGAGCTGGCCATATGGATCGAGCGCAAGGGCGTCGAGTTCTACCGCTTCCTTTCCGAGGAAATGGAGGAAGCGGACATGCGCTCTTTTTTTCTTCGCCTCATGGGAATGGAAATGCGCCACGAGTCCAGGCTGAGGTCCGCCCTCAAAGATTTTCCTCAAAGGGAGGAAATAAAATCCGGGTTTGACGAGGGCATGAGCGACCGGGAGTATTTTCTCAGACTGAAAACGCTGGCGGGCGCCAAGGTATTTCCCGAGGGTTTTAATATCCTTCTCGAGATGGAGGATTACAAGGAACCGGAGGACGCTCTTCCCATGGCGCTCGAGATCGAGGAAAACACGCGAAGACTGTATGGCGTTCTCTCGGGGTTCGAGCTCCCGGCCGAGGTCGCGAGCCTGGTTCGAGACCTGATCCGCGACGAGGGGGAACACGTATCCGAGATTAAAGGGATCATCGGCCCCGCGGCGAAAAAGTGAGAGCACTCAAGACCGGGGCCGGGAAAGGAGATGGACCCAAGATGACGAATAAAGGCGTCCTGGAGAGGTTCAAAGACAAGATGGAAACAATCCTCCAGGAGAAGGGATTGGCGGACGCGAGCGTTACGGTCCTGGCCAAGCCCCTTACCCCGGAGGAGGCGATCGGCGAGCCGGGGCGGCGGGATTTTCCCATCCTCAAGGGCAAGGAAAGGCTCATCGAGGCCGAGGTCCTCGGCTCGAGGGGACAGGCCTTCACCGATACCGCCCGGGACTTTATTGGAACGCTGGCCGACGTCATGGCCCTTCCCCTGGACTCGAACGGAAGCCGCGCCGTTTTTCTGGCGGCCATGAACGCGGCCCTGGCCCATCTGGGCATGGTTCGGGGTACCCTCCACTGCAAGAACGAGGACCCCGAGGAGTGCGGCGCGGCTATTGCCTCGGAAATCCTCGCCGCGAGCGGCAAGGTCAAGGTCGGCCTGATCGGATTCAATCCCGCCATGGGCCAGAGGCTGATCGAGACCTTTGGGGCCGGCTCCATGGCCATCTCCGATCTCAGCCCCGACGTGGTGGGCCAGGAAAGGTTCGGAGTGAAAATCCAGGACGGACTGGCCGCGAACGACGCCCTGGTCGAGGGCTCGGACGTGATCGTCATGAGCGGGACCACCATGGTCAACGACACCTTCGATCCCATCATGGACAAGATCGAGGCCCTGGGAAAGGATTATTTCGTGTTCGGCGTAACCACGGCCGGACCGGCGGCCATCCTGGGCTTTCGTAGAATCTGCCCCAAGGCCAGGGAGGGCTGATACTCCAAGTTTCTCTCGAACGAAAAGCCCGTCCTTTTTCCTTACCCCGAGCGTCCGGCGTAATCGTCCAGCTTTTCCGAAAAGGAAGGCTCCTCGGTCTTGTAGAAGAGTCCGAGGAAAAGCTCGTCGTCCATGGCCCTCTCGACGGCCATGTGATAGTCGGCGTAGTCGTGCCTTTTGGGAAGTGGCATGACCAGTTCCTCGAGCCTGGGGTAGAGGTAGTTGACCTTGTCGAAGGTCACGCAGGGGCTGAGTACGTGGACGAAGCTGAAGCCCTTGTGGAGGATGGCCTCGCGCATGATCACCCTCAGGTCCTTGGGTCTTCCCGCGAACCCCCTGGCCACGAAGGTCGCGCCGGCGGCGAGCACGGTCATAAGCGGCTTCAGGGGCCGGTCGGGACTTCCGTAGGGATGGGAGTTGGTAACCTGCGCCGCGGGGGTGGTGGGTGAGGTCTGGCCCTTGGTAAGCCCGTAGATTCCGTTGTCGAAAAGCACGCAGGTGATATCCACGTTGCGCCTGGCCGCGTGAGGCAGGTGGCCGGCGCCTATGCCCAGGCAGTCTCCGTCCCCGGTCACGGCCAGGACGGTAAGATCGGGCCTGGCCACCTTGGCGCCCGTGGCGACGGGCAACGCCCTACCATGGAGAGCGTGTATGCCGTATCCCCTGACGAAGAAGGGATAGCGGCCGGTGCATCCAATGCCGGAGACCACGACCAGCTCGTGGGTCTTGACGCCGAGGTCTTTCATGGCGCCGACGATGGCGGTCTGGATGCCGAAGTATCCGCATCCCGGGCACCACACGGGCAGTCGCTTGCTCCGATAGTCCAGTACTCCCTTTTCCTTGACGGCCTTGATCTCCTCGTCAAGGTAGAAAACCTCGGGGACTTTTTCCGTTTTAATGTCGTTCATGACGTCTCCGTGATAAGACGCTCGATTTCCTCGAGCACGTCAAGATAGGTAAGGGGACTGCACTTGACCATGTTCAGTCCATGGATAGGCTTATTCACGTGCATGGACAGCCAGCGGGCGAACTGGCCCGAGTAGTTGAGCTCGGGCACGAGTATTTTTTCGCAGTCGTCCACGAACTTCTCGATATCCTCGACGTGGAGCGGGTTGAGCACGACCTGCTTGAGGGCCGCCGCCGAGAGGCCGGCCTCGTTGGCCCTTTCCACCGCCTCGATTACCGCGCCCATGGTCGATCCCCATCCCATGACCCCGAGCTTTACCTTGCCCTTGGCCCCGAAACGCTCGGGCCTGGGCACGTCGTTTTGAAGGGCGGTCATAAGCTTTCGCGCCCGCTTCTCGGTCATCTCGGTATGCACGTTGGCGTAATAGCTGGGGGAGTCGAGCTCGTTTTGCTCGAGACCCGAGACGGTCCACTCGAACCCGGGCGTTCCCGGCAGGGCGCGGGGGCTGACCCCGTCCTCCGTCACCTTGAAGCGGCCAACTCCCTCCTCGCCGGGGGAGGGCGATTTATTGGCCGAAAGCTTGGCCTTGTCCAGTTCACTTAAGACCGCGTTAGTTTTACAGGTGGAGAGGAAAAGGTCCATGAGCAAAATGACCGGGGTCTGGTATTTCTCCGCCAGGTAGAAGGCCTCGGAGGTCCAGTAATGGCACTCCTCGACGCTGGTGGGCGCGACGACTATCCTGGGCGCGTCCCCATTGCCCGAGAAGAGGGCGAGCAAAAGGTCGGACTGCTCGGTCTTGGTGGGCAGCCCCGTGGCCGGCCCGCCCCTCTGGCTGTCCACTATGACCACCGGGTTCTCGGTCATCACGTTGTAGCCGATGAACTCGGTCATGAGGCATACGCCGGGCCCCGAGGTGGCGGTCATGGCCCTGGTCCCCATCATGGCCGCGCCCGTGACCATGCCGATGGCGGATATCTCGTCCTCCGCCTGCACCACCCTGCCGCCAAGGGGAGGAAGCTTGGCCGACAGTATCTCCATGATCTTGGTGGCCGGCGTGATGGGGTAGCCGGCGTAAAAGCGGCAGCCCGCCTCGATGGCTCCCCTGGCAGCCGCCTGGTTGCCGTTCATGATCTGGAAGTCTTTTTTCTCCAGCTCTTCCTTGACGGCGAAGCTGACGGGGTCGACCTTGAGGAGCTTCTCCTTGACGTAATCGTGGCCCGCGCGGAAGGCGGCCTTGACGGTCTGGGCCACGTTGCCCTTTTTTCCGCCGAACTTCCTGTCCAGCCCCGCCTCGAAGGCCTCGGCGTCTATGTCGAAGAGCCCGGCGATGGCTCCGAGGGCGACCAGGTTCCTGGACCTGGCCCCGTGGGTGGACCGCTGGGACAGCTCTCCAAAGGGAACGCCGTACAGGTACATGCCCGGCCCCAGCCTGCCCGCCACGCAGGACTCCTCGGAGACCTCCCTTAGCGGCCACGAGTCGAACAGGACCACGCCGCCCGGCTTGAGGGTCGCGAGCTGCTCGATCGAGTAGGGATCGTTCAGGCTGACCAGCGCGTCCACGCTCCTGCCCACGCTGTACACGGGCTTGTCACTCACGCGGCAGTGGGCCACGCACTTGCCGAAGCCCCGAATCTCGGCCGGGTACACGTCGAAGCTTAGCGCCCGGTAGCCGAGGTCGGACAGGGTATTGACGAGTATCTCGCCGACGGCGAGGGTGCCGTCGCCCGAGCTTCCGCAAATCTCGATGGTAAGGTCAACTTGTCTCATCTAGCGTGAACCCCTTCCATCCGTAGGTTATGAACTCCTCGCCGCCCACCACGAGCTTGCCCGGCTCGCAGAGCTTGGCGCTCTCGTCGGCCCCCAGCGCGTTGAGGGCGGCCTTTTCACCCTTGCGGACGGCGTTTTGGTATCCGGTCTGGCAGCGATAATCCTTGATCTCCTCGTAGTACATCTGGGCGCACTCGCCCGCGGCCCACACGTCCTCGACGCTGGCGCGGAGCTTGTCGTCCACCAGGACGCCCATCTGCGTGTCGATACCGGAGTCGGCCAGGAAGTCGAGGCAGGGGACCATGCCCGAGCAGACCAGGACCACGTCGGACTCGACCTTGACCCCGCCCCGCGTGGATACCACCTTCGTCTCGCCACGCTTCTCGACCTCGGTCACGTGGTCGTTCCTTACGACCTTGACCCCCTTGGCCTCGAGGGCCCGGGCCAGGCGGTCCATGGACCCCGCGTCCGACTCGAGGGGCCAGAACCGGTACTCGTCCATTATCATCGTCACATCCTTGCCCGCGGGCAGGAAGGCGTTTAACAATTGAAGACCGATGGCGTCTCCTCCCAGGATGGTCACGCGCTTGATCCCGGGCATCATCGACTTGAGCTCGATGGCGTGTTTGCCGTTCGAGAACTTCGTCAGCAGCTTCTCGAAGTGGCTAAGGTACTCGGGGATACGATGCTTGGCCCCGCTGCAAATCAGGAGCTTGTCGTATTTTATCCTTTCCCGGTGGGCCAGCAATATGGACTTGTCCTCGAAGTCCACCCGCTCGACCGGCTGGTTCAACCTAAGGCGGAGGTTCAACTCCTCGTACCAGCTCGGGGGATGGACGGCCAGGTCGGCGATGTTTGCCTCCTCGGCCAGGAAGCCCGCCAGGCGGTGGCGGTGGATGAAATGCACCGGCTCCGCGCTGATGACGGTTATCCGGCCCTCGGGGTCGCCCTTCCTCAGCGTCTCGGCCGCCTTGTTGCCCGCGGCCCCGTTTCCGATGATCACGTAATGATTGCCCGCCATGTCTATACCCTCGCCGGCCGGGAGTTCACCGATTGCTCGATCAGCTCCACCTTGATCACGTCGATGCACTTAACCGGGCACACCTCGAGGCACTTGCCGCATCGGATGCACTCCTTGTTGTCGATGGCCACCACGGCCACCTCGTTCCATTCCTCGGTCTCGTCGATCCCGGCGTAGCCTCCGTCGGCGTCGAACCTGACTCCCCTGGCCAGCTTGATGCAGTCCTTGGGGGCCACGTCGATGCAGTAGCGGCAGTATATGCACCTGGCCGGGTCGATCTCGAACTTGAGGTAGCACAGGTAGCAGCGCTTGGATTCCTCGAGGGCCGCCTCCGCGCCGAGGCCCAGATCGACCTCCGCCGACCCCTCGCCGGCCATGCGGTCCGTGGGCTTCAAAGTGGCCATGGCCTGGCGGGGAACGAAGTCCCAGCTCCGCTCCCGCATGACGCCGGCCCTCTCGTGGCGGACCACCATCTTTTTCCTCTCGGCGCCCATGAGGTACTCGTCCACTTTCCAGGCGGTCCTCCTTCCCGAGCCGATGGACCTGATGATGTTGGAGGCCCCGGTCATGAAGTCGCCGGCCAGGAAGAGGCCGGGAAGGCTGGTCTGGTGAGTCGTCTCGTCCGCCTTTATCCATCCTCTCTCGTTTTTGCCGAGGTCCACGTCAATAAAGGAGGGATCGGGCTTTTGGCCGGTGGCGAAGATGACCGATCCCGCGGGTTCCTCGAAGTCCGAGTCCGGGATGGGGACCCCGTTGCGCTCGCCGCCGGGCAGGAAACCGCCCAGGCGGTTCCTCAAAAATTTCACCCTCGAGACCTTGCCGTCTCCCAGTATCTCGGAAAGAGTGACCAGTCCCCTGATCTCGGCCCGCTCGAGCTTGACCTCGAACAACTCGCGCTTCTCGACCTGCAGGTATTCCTCCGTGCCCAGAACGTTGACGATGGCCCGCCTCGCCCCCAGACGCATGGCCGCCCGGGCGCAGTCCATGGCCGTGTAGCCGCCGCCTATCACCTGGACCACGTCGCCGACCTCGACCCTCTCGCCCGCGTTGACCTTCATCATGAACTCGAGCCCGGTGTAGACCCCTTCCAGGTCGGTCCCCGGCACGGGCAGCTTGTTGGGATCGAAGGTCCCCGCGGCGATCACGACCGAGTCGTGCTCCTCCATCAGGCCGGCGAGGGAAACGTCCAGGCCGACCTTGACCCCCGTCCGAAGCTCGACGCCGAGCCGAATCACGTTTCCGATCTCCGCGGCCAGCACGTCGCGGGGAAGCCGGAAGGCCGGTATGCCGTATCTGAGCATGCCTCCCGGCTCGGGCAGGGCCTCGAGGAGAACGACCTTGTGCCCGAGCACGGCCAAGTCGTGAGCCGCCGCCAGGCCGGCCGGTCCCGAACCGATGACGGCGACCTTCCTGCCGGAGGGGCCGAACATCTCCTCGGTGATCCGGTGCCCGTCGTTCTTGAGGTCGGCGGCCGCTCTTTTCAGATGGCAAATGGAAACGGGTTCCCCGTTGCCCTCCCATCCGTGGCGGCAAAAGGACTCGCAGGGCCTCGAGCACACCCTTCCCAGCACGCCGGGCAGGAGGTTGGCGAACCGGTTAAGCTCGTAGCTGCGGCCGTACCTTCCCTCGAAGATGGTCCGGATATAGCCGGGGACGTTGGTAAGGGCGGGGCAGGCCGCCTGGCAGGGTATGTTTTCCTTGACCCAGCCGAAGTCGCGGGGATCGGTCGAGAAGTAGACCTCCCTCTCGAGGAGACGCGCCCGCGTGGTCCGCTTGAATTCCTCCGACTCGGAGGGAAGGTATAACCTTTTTTGCGTCGTCATGTTCCTCTCCCGTGACCCTTCCCGTCACTTGCGCTTGGAGATGGGCGTGAAGTCCCTCGGGTACCGGCCCACGAAGGCCGACCGGGGACGGATGAGCCGGTTGTCCGAGTACTGCTCGAGCACGTGCGCCGTCCAGCCCGAGACCCTCGAGGCCGCGAACAGGGTGGTGTAGAACTCGACCGGTATCTGGAGGGAGTGCTGGACCGAGGCGGAGTAAAAGTCGACGTTCGGGTATATACCCTTGGCCTTCTTGACCTTCTTCTCGATCAGGTCGCTCATGTTGACGTAGAAGCACTCCTTGTTCCGCTCGCAGAGCTTGGCGGCGGCCTTTCTAAGGTGCCTGGCCCTTGGGTCCTCCACCTTGTACACCCGGTGGCCGAAGCCCATGACCCGCTCTTTCCTGGCCAGCAGGCCGTCAATGTAATCGTCCACGTCCTCGGGCCTTCCTATCTCGGTCAACATCTGCATGACGCGCTGGTTGGCCCCCCCATGCAGCGGCCCCATCAGGGTCCCGATGGCGGTGGTCACGGCGGCGTACATATCGGCCAGGGTGCCGGCGGTGACGCGGGCGGCGAAGGTCGAGGCGTTGAACCCGTGCTCGGCGTGCAGGATGAACATAAGCTCGATGGCGTTAACCTCCTCCCCGGTCACCTCCCGGCCGAGGAACATGCGAAGGAAGTTCTCGGGCAGTCCCTTTTTGTGGTCAGGCTCGAGAAGGGGCAGGCCCTGAGCCGCCCGGTGATAGGCGGCGATAATGGTTGGAATCTTGGCCGTGAGCCTGATGGCCTTGTTCCGGTTGGCGCGGGGCGAGTCCTCCAGGGCCTCGCGGTCGTAAATGGCCAGGTCCGAAACGGCCGAGCGAAGAACGACCATGGGATGAGTTTTCTTCGGTATCCTTTTGAGCCAGGCCATAAGAGGCTGGGGCAGGTTCATCTCCATGATGAGCTCGGTCCGCAGGAACTCGAGCTCCTTGCTGGTGGGAAGCTCGTCCTCCCAGAGGAGGTGGACCACCTCGACGTAGCTCGCCTTGGCGGCCAGCTCGTTAACGTCGAAACCGCGGTAGTAAAGCTTGCCGTTTATTCCGTCAACGTAGCCGACCCTGGTCTCGGCGGCTATGACGCCCTCCAGTCCTCTCGTGGCGAGCGGTCTCGTTTCCTCCGCCATGTCCTTTCCTCTCCTTCTCAGGCCCGGGCGCGGGTCCCAGAATTGCTAGACCGCGCGGGCCTTGATGTAGTTTAACAGCCCCCCCGCGAGAAGGACCTCGCGGTTCCTCCCGGTAAGGACGCACTTTACGGCTATTTGGTTACCTTGAGTCTGGTTGGTTACCTTGGGCGTCCCGCCGGACTCGAGGCCCTCCCGGATATTTTCCACCTTGATAATGTCGCCCTGGTTGATTTTATCGTAGGCTTCCTCCTCCAGCTCGAAGGGAATAATGCCGAAGTTTATCAGGTTGGCCTTGTGAATCCTGGCGAAGCTCACGGCCAGGACGGCCTTGATTCCCAGGTACATGGGGGCCAGGGCCGCGTGTTCCCTCGAGCTGCCCTGGCCGTAGTTCTCCCGTCCCACTATCACGCTTTGCCCGGCTTTCCTGGCCCGCTCGGCGAAGGTGGGGTCCACGTTGGCGTACACGAACTCGGCTATCCCCGGGATGTTGGAGCGGAGGGGAAGAATTTTCGGTCCCGCCGGCATGATGTGATCGGTGGTTATATTGTCCTCGACCTTGAGCAGCGCCTCGCCCGCGAACTCGTCCGCTGGCGGTTCATTCAGGGGCAGGGGCTTGATGTTCGGCCCCCTTACTACCTCGACGCTCGAGGGATCGTCCGCCGGCTGGATCAGCATCGAGTCGTCGATGGTAAAGGACCCCGGCCAGGGAACGTCGGGGTATTGGCCCAGCTCGCGGGGGTCGGTCAGCTTTCCGGCCAGGGCCGTGGCCGCCGCCGTCTCGGGGCTGACGAGGTAAACCAGGTCGTTCTTCGTGCCCGACCTGCCGGCGAAGTTGCGGTTATAGGACCTGACCGAATGGACGCCCGTGCCGGGAGCGCTGCCCATGCCGATGCACCCGTCGCAGGCGGACTCGAGTATCCTCGCGCCGGCGGCCACGAAGGTTGCCAGCGCTCCGTTTTCCGCCAACATGCGGAGTACCTGTTTGGAGCCGGGCGTAATATTGAAGCTCACGTGCTCGGGGACCTTTTTGCCCTCGAGCATTCTGGCCACGATCATCAGCTCGCGAAAGGATGAGTTGGTACACGAGCCGATGTTGACCTGCCTGACCTCGGGCACGTCCACGTCCTTGACCTTGGCCACGTTGTCCGGGCTTTGGGGCCGGGCCACCAGGGGCTCGAGCTCGGAGAGGTCAATCTCGATCAGTTCATCATACTCGGCGTCCTCGTCGGGCGCGAGGGGCAGGTAGTCCTTTTCCCGCCCCTGCATCTTGAAGTATTGTCGGGTCACGTCGTCGCTGGGAAAGATCGAGCAGGTGGCGCCCGTCTCGGCGCCCATGTTGGTGATGGTCCCTCTTTCGGGCGCGTGCAGGGTGGAGACGCCGGGGCCGTGGTACTCGATGATCTTGCCGACTCCCCCCTTCACGGAAATGAGGCGAAGGACCTCGAGAATAACGTCCTTGGCCGTCACCCAGGGCGAGAGTTTGCCCGTCAGCCTGACTCCCAGAATCCTGGGACAGGTCGTGTAAAAAGGGCCGCCCCCCATGGCCACGGCCACGTCCAGCCCGCCGGCCCCGATGGCTATCATGCCCGCGCCGCCGCAGGTGGGGGTGTGGGAGTCCGAGCCAAGGAGGGTCTTTCCGGGAACGGAGAAGCGCTCGAGGTGGACCTGGTGGCAAATGCCGTTGCCGGGCTTGGAGAAGATTATCCCGTGGGCCTTGGCGAAGGTCTGGAGGAAGAGGTGGTCGTCCATGTTCTCGAAGCCGGTCTGAAGCATGTTGTGGTCAACGTAGCTCACGGCCAACTCGGCCTTGACCTTGGGAATGCCCATGGCCTCGAACTGGAGGTCCGCCATGGTCCCGGTCGCGTCCTGGAGAAGGCACTGGTCTATTCTGATCCCGATTTCCTTGCCCGGCTCCAGTTCTCCCTCCACCAGGTGAGCTTTAAGTATTTTATGCGCGAGAGTGCCCTTCATTATCTCTCCTCTCCCCGTCGCCCCGCCCACGGCGAGACGCCGATTCAGGCGGGTGAAAATTCCCGGTCCCGTCCTCGTATATCAAGTTTCTATTCATTCATATGATCGAAAAGTGTCGCCCCTTGAGAACCGGATAAGTCGAATATAGCATCTGAAAACCACTCGTCAAGGAATGAACCGTTAAAAGCGCCGGGCGCGCGTGGTCTTGGTCAAGCGTGAATCGAGGCGACGCGGCCCGCTCGCCCCGGCATTACCGGGGCAAGGGGCCGGCCGAATTAATTAATGGAAGGACTTTATTCCGCCGTGGGTTCGGTCTGTCTTCTCAGGTCCAGTACCTTGTCCAACTCGTTCTCGGGAAGGAGTTTCTTCTCGCGTGAAAGCTCGCGCACGGTCTTGCCGGACTTGAAGGCCTCCTTGGCCAGTTCCGCCGCCTTGTCGTATCCGATAATGGGCGCCATGGCCGTGGCCAGCATAAGGGACTGCTCGTTCATGGCCTCGATGCGGGCCGTATTGGCCTTGAGGTCTTTCACCAGCCTGTCGGCGAAGTTGGCGGACGCCCTGGCCAGGACGTTGATGGACTCGAGCAGGTTTTTGGCGATGAGGGGAAGCATGACGTTTAGCTCGAAGTTACCGTAGAGGCCGCCCAGGGTGACGGCCGCGTCGTTGGCTATGACCTGGACGCTCGCCATGATGAGGGACTCGGCGATGACGGGGTTGACCTTGCCGGGCATGATGGACGAGCCGGGCTGGACCGCCGGTATCTCGAGTTCGCCAAGGCCCAGACGGGGACCGGAGCCGAGGAACCTTATGTCGTTGGCTATTTTGACGAGGCTTTGGGCCACCGTCTTGAGGGCGGCGCTCATGTGGACGGCGCCGTCCCTGGCCGCCTGGGCCTCGAAGTGGTTTTTGGCCTCGGTCAGGGGAACGCCGGTCAACTCGGAGAGCTTTTTGGCCATCCTGGCCCCGAACTCGGGATGGGTGTTGATGCCCGTGCCCACGGCCGTGCCGCCGATGGCCAACTCGCAAAGGTGAGGCATGGCGTCCTTCACGTGTCCTATCCCGTGCTCGACCTGGCTTGCGTAACCCGAAAATACCTGGCCCAGCCTGATTGGCGTGGCGTCCTGAAGATGGGTCCTCCCCGTCTTGACGATGGGGTCGAAATCCCTGGCCTTGTCCGCCAGGGCGGCGCGCAGTTTCTCGAGGGAGGGAATAAGAAGCTCGGTAACCTTGACGGCCGCGGCCAGGTGGATGGCGGTGGGAAACACGTCGTTCGAGGACTGGCCCATGTTGACGTGGTCGTTGGGATGGACCGGGCTCCTGCTCCCGACCTTGCCGCCCAGTATCTGGATGGCCCGGTTCGAGACGACCTCGTTGGCGTTCATGTTGCTCGAGGTGCCCGAGCCCGTCTGGTAGACGTCCACCGGGAAGTCGTCGTCCAGCTTGCCCTCGATAACTTCCTCGCCCGCCTTGACGATGGCCTCGGCCAGCTTGGGATCGAGCTTGCCCAGGTCCATGTTGACCTGGGCCGCGCACTTCTTGATCATGCCCATGGCCATTATCATCTCGCGTCCTATGCCCATGCCCGAGACCGGAAAGTTGGCCACGGCCCTGGCGGTCTGGGCGCCGTAGAGTTTTTCTTCCGGTACCTCGAACTCTCCCATCGAGTCCTTTTCAATCCTTACTCCCATTTTGTCCTCCTTCTGGCCGCGTCCGAGTTTTTACGCGGTATTATTTTACTGGCGTTCCCGGGGCCCCCGCCCTTCAAGAATGATCGTTATCCGGGATATTGTAACCAGCAATGGCCCAAGGGAGCAAGTAATATCAAGGAATCATCGTCATTTGGCTTCCATCCTCGCCGCGCGTTTCCAGCCGCGGCTCACCAGCAGGAAAAGGGCGGGCACGGCGAAGAAGGCGAAGACCGTTGAAATGATCACGCCTCCCATGGTGGCGACGGCCAGGGGGGTGAGGAATTCCGTTCCCGACCCTCCCAAGGCCTGGGGCAAAATCCCGGCCACGATGGCGGCGTTGGTCATGAATATGGCCCGGAACCTTTGCACGCAGGCGTCGCGCACTCCGTCGGCCAGGGACGACTCGCGCTCTTTCAGTTTTTGAAGCGCGTAGTCGATGATAAGGATGCCGTTGTTGACCACTATTCCCACCAGCATGACCACGGCCATCATGCTCATGATGTTGAGGGAGGCGCCGGAGAAGAAGAGGGCGACGATGACTCCGGCGGCGCCGAGGGGCACGGTCACGAGAATGGTGAGGGGATGGATCAGGGAGTCGAGTATGGCGGACAGGAGCATGTAGGTCAGGATGATGGCCAGGACCAGGGCCACGAGGATGTTCCGCCTGGTTTCCTCGAGTTCCTCGGACGATCCCGTGAACTCGTAGTCCTTGCCCAGTTCCCATCCGGCCTCCTTGAATTTCCCGGTCAGTTTTTGCTGCGCCGTGGACAGGGTCCCGTGGGAGATGTAGGACCTCCTGAGAGTATTCGCGCCCTTGTCCTGGCGCGCCGCTGAGTTTGTGCCAGGGCCATCAAGTCCTCCAAGTATACAATATTTATTTACATAGTTTATATAACTTCCCGTGCGTTTCAAGCCCGCGGCCGGAAACGAAAGGATCAAGCCGCGTCATATTAAAAGGAAGCGATGGGCGAGCCGCAAGTGGCGGTCACCGTGCTTGTATCACGCGTCCGGCGCGGGCCTGGAGCGAATAATTTCCGAGGCCCGCTTGGGCGAATGTTTGGGGTTAAAAGGGAAGGTCGCCGGGTTCTCCGTCCTCGTTCCATCCGCGCAGGCGGTAATAGTCCGATACCAGGCGGGCGAGGTCGGACTCGGTTATCGAGGCCCCGGTGGGGTCCATCTTCCTATTGTAAAAGGCCCTGGGCAGGGAGTCTTCGGCCCTGGTCATTCCCTCCCTCAAGTTGAAGGCCCGGGAAAGGGAGACGACGTTCGAGGCGATTTTCGCGAGTCCTTCTTTATCCAGGTCCATGCCCGCGGATGCTTTTACCAGGGTGGCCAGCTCGTCCCAGAGGATGACGTCGCGGTGGAAGCGGCACAGGATCATGGTATCGAAGAGGGTGCAGCGGTCCTCGAAGTCGAGGAACGCCGCGGCCTTGTTCTCGAGCTCGTCGGGCGGGCTGATACCGGCTATCTCGGCCTTGTAAAAGGTCGTCCTCAAATGGCAGGCGCCCCGGTCGGACACGGCGTAGGCCAGGCCCATGCCCTTGAGAGGACGCGGGTCGTATCCCGCGGGCTCGAGGCCCTTGACGTGGATGGCCTCGTCCTCGAGTTCCCAGGTCCGGGCGGCGTGGACGATGCCCCGGGCCAGGACGTCGCCTATTCCCTCCCTCCTGGAGATCATGCCGAGAAGCTCGGCCGAGGCGTCCACGTCGCCGAACTCGATGGGATAGTCTATGGCCCCGAGCTCGCGGGCCCGCATGGCGAAGCCCACCAGGTTGCCGCCGGTGATGGTGTCGACGCCCATGGAGTTGCAAAGGTCGTTGAGGTAGATGATCTCCTCCAGGTCCTCGATCATGCACAGTCCGCCAAAGGCGTAGATGGTCTCGTACTCGGGTCCCTCGATTTTCAGCCCCTTATGGCGGCCGTGAAGGACCTCGCTGTTTTGGGTGCAGGCCATGAAGCAGCGGGGACAGGCCTTGGCCGAGACCTTGCACCGCTCGAGGAGAACGTCGCCGCTGAGTTTTTCTTCCCAGTCATCGCGGCTTCCCCGAGTCCAATAGCGGGTGGGAAAAATATTCAGCGAGTTGGCCACTTTCACCATCTGGGTGGTGCCGTACTTCTTGTAAGCCTTGACGCCGGGGTTGTCCTTGCCGATCTCGATCATGTATTTCCAATGGCGACCCAGAAGCGACTCGTCCGCGGCCTCTCTTTTAACGCTCCCACGGAAGGAAATGGCCTTGATCTTCTTCGAGCCCATTACCGCGCCCACCCCCGCGCGGCCGGCGCAATGAAACTTGCCGTTAATGATATTGGCGAAGCCCACCAAATTTTCTCCGCCCGGGCCGATGACGCAGGCGGCGGCTTTCTTGTCGCCCAGTCTTTCCAGCACGAGGTCCTCGGTCTCGTAGACGGACTTTCCCCACAGGTCGCCGGCGTCGTGGAAGGACGCTCCCCGGTCGGACACGTCGATCCAGACGGGGGAGTCCGAGGCGCCCTGGAAGACGACGGCGTCGAAGCCGGTACGGCTTATCCGGTCCGCGACTTTGCCTCCCGAGTAGGACTCGACGTAGAGTCCGGTCAGGGGCGACTTGGTAAAGACGCCGTAGCGGGCGGACCCGTGGACCCGCAGGTCGGTCATGGGTCCGACGGCGAAGATGAGCCGGTTTTCGGGGGAAAAGGGGTCAACGCCGGCGGGGTTGTGCCTGAGGAGGAGCCAGGTGGCGAGTCCCTTGCCTCCGAGCAGGTTCTGGTAGACCTTGTCCTGGATTTCCTCGACCGCCGTCTCCCGGGTGGAGGCGTTGACGATCAGGACCTTGTTGAAAAATCCATGCATGGCGCGGTGAATAAAGGGCTCCGGCGGGGCCAGAGGCCCCGCCGGAGCGAGCAAGTTAGGCGAAGGCCGCGAAGTGCTTTTGCTTGCTCACCGTGGCGTCGATGAGCGAGGGTTTGCCGTTGTTGATCGCCTCGTGGAAGGCGGGCTTCAAGTCCTCGGCCTTTTCTATCTTGTAGGCCTCGAGCCCGATGGACTTGGCGATGTCGGGGAAGTTGATGGGCGCGTACTCGGTGGCCAGTCTCCGGTCGTCGGGCTGGTAGTCCATCACGTTGCCCAGGACGGAGTTGTTCATGACCACGTAGGTGACGGGAACGTTCAGGTCCTTGGCCATCTCGAGCCCGTAGAGCTGGAGCTGCATTCCGCCGTCGCCCATGACCGCGACCACCTTCTTGTCCCTGGCGTGGAGCTGGGCCGCGATGGAGGCGGTCACGCTCCAGCCGATGGGCGTGACGCCGGCGGGGATGATGGTCTGGCCGGGGGCCTTGGACTGGAAGTGCTTGCCCATCCACACCTTGTTGTTTCCGCCGTCCATGACGATGAGGACGTCCTCGCCCACCGAGTCGTTCAGGTCCTTGACCAGGCGCTCGGGCGCGGTGGGGGAGTCGTCCGCCTTCATCTGGGGATGGTTGAAGAAGTTCTTCTCGGCTTTCTCCTTTTTGATCGCCGCCACCCTGGCCGCCACGTCTATCTTGGGCGCCCTGTCCTTCACGGCCTCGAGGACCATGCGCATGGCCAGCTTGGCGTCGGAGACCGCGCCGATCTCGACCGGATACGTGAAGCCCACGTCCAGCGGCTCGATGCTGATCTGGATGATCTTCTGCTTGGCGGGATCGATCCAGTCCGCGGCGAGCATTTTATTGTTTTCCGGGGCCAGGCCCGTGCCCATGGCCAGGATCACGTCGGCTCCTCTTACCCTGTCGTTGGCCGCGGCCTGTCCGAAGTTCCCGGTGGTGCCAAGGGCGAGGTCGTGGACCTCGGGCAGGGTGCTTTTTCCGAGCAGGCTGGTGGCCACGGGTATGCCCAGGGTCTCGGCCAGCTCCTTCAGCTCGGCGTAGGCCTTGGACATGTGGACGCCCATGCCCGAGATGATGAGCGGGTTTTTCGCCTGGATAAGCATGTCGGCTATCTTCTCGGCGTCGGAGGCCGAAAGGCAGGGCGGACTGACGTTCAGGTACCCGTTCACGTTATGAAGGGGCGGCGTTATGGCGGCCTCGTCGATCTCCGAGGTGATCACGTTCCACCTGGCTATGACGGCGGTTGGGCCGGGCTTGCCGGTGGTGGCGTGCTTGATGGCGAGCTGCACGCCGTGGATGTACTCGGAGGGGCTGTGAGCCACGGTGGTGTACTTGGTCATGCCCTTAAAGATGGCGGGGAAGTCCAGGGACCCGTATTCTCCGCTTCCGCACTGATAGGGCATATGCTGCACCAGTCCTCCATAGTCGGAGAACTCGGCCAGCACCACCATGGGGGAACCGGCGTGGAAAGCCTCCATGATGCCAAGGCCCGCGCTCGATGCCAGCCAGGCCCCCTGGGCCAGGATAACGCCCGGCTTGCCCGAGAGCCTTCCGTACATGTCGGCCATGCCCGAGGCGCACTGCTCGTTCCGAACCAGCACGGTGTTGATCTTGTCCTTCCTGTCGAACAGGGGGTCGAACATGAACATGTTGCTGCCCCCCGGCATCCCGAACACGTACTCGATCCCGGCGTCGATAAGAATATCCGCCACGATGTCCCTTGTTTTAGCCATAATCCAGCCTCCTTAAAATCTTTTTTTATCAGGGTGAAGGCCCGAAGGCCTCGCGCTTCCCCATTAATCGGCGCGGCCGTGAGACGCGCTCGCGGCCCTCGCCCACTTTACAAGCTCGGAGTCGGGTCCTGAAAGCTCCGCGACTCGGGTTATTTTCTCGCTTGCCCTGGCCTTGTCTCCCATCCTCGAGTAAGCCTTGGCCAAGAAGGCGCTTGTTCTAGCCTCCATGGCGGGAAGAAGCTCGAACTCTATCTCCCGCCTCATCCAGGCCTCCATCTCGGGAACGATAATGGAACCGGTTTGGAAAAGCTCCGAAATTGCCTCGAGAATTTCCACGCCCGGCCGCGTGGACTCGAGGACGTCGGGGAGAATCGAAAATACGCCGCCCTTAACGTACAAGGCCGCCAGCTCGGAAAGATCGGGCCGGGCCGGGACCTGGCCAATCCGGCCCAGGTAGCGCATGGCTTTTTTTGTAAGAAAAATCGGCTCCGAAAAACCCGGAGACTCGAGGGCCCTGAAGATATAGGTCAAGGCCGCCGCCGCGTTGAAAAGGCCCCTGGCGGTTGGATTGGGTATATGTTCCTCGACGAGCGCCTCGGCCGCGCGGGCGCCGTCCATGGCCAGGACGGAGGCGATTAACGCCGGCATGAGCCGCTTTTTTTCCTTTGCGGCCGCGGACGCCAGCGTTTTAGCCGCCCCTTGCCCGTCTCCCTTGATGGCCAGATAGGCGGCCAGCGCGAAGGTTTCGGTGGGGGCCTCGTCGGGCAACTCCTTCCCCTCGAGGGGAAGGACGTTGAGGAAGACGAGGTCTCCCGGTATCTCGTCCAGGCTGCGGATGGCGTTTTGGCTGATGGTCCTGGCCTTGCGGCCCCGGAACAGTGAAATCAAGGCGTCCAGGGTCTCGTCTCCCTCGGTCATCAGCTTCACCGCCTCGCGAGTGGAAACGTCGCCCAAAATGGACCTGGTAAAAAGCTTGACGTCCGCGTCGACCGCCTTCTCAATGGCCTCCCTGTAGATGCGCACCGTGGAGAGGGAATGGTCGAAGGGAATGCCCATCTCCCCCCGCCTCCGCATGACCTCGATGATTTTAACGTCGATGGGGTCGTAATACCTGACGCCGTCCTTTATATAAGGCCTGACGACGCCCTCCTCCGCCAGGGCCAGGATATGGTCCAGGGGGTATCCGCACCGGCGCTCGATCTTGGACTCGGGAACTGGCCTGGCTTTCTCCGACACCAGGCTCTGTTTGAAAATGGCCTTGCCGAAGTTGACGTCGTCCTCGAAGGTGTCGCCCGAGTCGATCATGCGCCTTATGACCTCGAGGGGCAGGAACTTTTCCTTTTGCAGCTTCTTGATTCGATGTATCCTGTCTATGGAGGACTCGTCGTAATAGGCCATGGTCTTGCCGGTCTTGACGGGCTTGGGAATAAGGCCCTCGTTGACGTAGTGCTTGATGGTGGCTGGCGACACTCCGGCCTTTTGGGCGAGCTCGCTAATGCGGAGCATATTTTTCTTGTCGGCCTTCATGATTAAGAAGTAAAACGTTCTACTTCTTATTTAACTTATAATGGAAACAATGTCAAGACTTTTTTCGAGACTAAATAACGTTTAACAGCCCGAGCGTCAATATTAGACGAAAGTCGAGGGCGGATCATTAAAACGTTACCAGGACGATAACCATTCATAAAACAAGCCCACCCGGCCAGGACGACCGATCTTCAAACTGGAAAAGAACGATAATCCAGGCCAAGACGCTCCGTTCTACCTTCCGTGAGCGGCGCATTTTCAGCTCCTTGTTAGTTTAGACCCGATCCATCTGCTAGAATCATTGTATCGCCTGGAAGGCGAGCCCGGACGCGTCCGAAATGAAAAACTTGAGGAAAATTGTTAAGCTCACTGGCCTCACCGCGGCTCTATTCGCGCTGGCCCTTTTCTCGGGTTACGACTGCAAGCCGCGCCATAAGACGCCGCCTCCCAGGCGCGTGGTACTCATGGTGATCGATACCCTGCGGGCCGACCACGTGGGCGCCTACGGCTACGGCCGGGCCACTTCTCCCAACATGGACTCGATAGCCTCGCGCGGGATTTTATTTAAAAGGACGGTGGCGGGCAGTTCCTGGACCCAGCCCTCCATGGCCTCGCTCATGACCTCGACCTATCCTCGGGTCCACCACGTGAACTCGGCGCCGGCGGGCAAGGCCTCCGCGGCCGTTCTTCCCTCCCGGCTGGTCACCATGGCCGAGTTCCTCAAACAACGGGGATTCGAGACCAAGGCCGTGAGTTCCCAGCCCCTTTGCAACGCCCTTACCGGCTTCGACCAGGGCTTTGACGACTTCGAAAGCGTTTTCGAGGCGCTTTTAGACGAGCGGGAGACGGAGAAGGTGATGGACCGGGCCCTTGCCTGGCTGGAGTCGCGTTCACCTGACTCGAGTTTCTTCCTTTATATCCACGTGATGGGTCCGCATTTCCCCTACATTCCTCCACCAGGCTACAAGGGAAGGTTCGGCTCGGAGGGGTCGAGAAAAATCGAGGCCATGTTCCACGGCATGGATTACAAGGAGCAGATGGAATACCTGATGAGCGACGAGGCGGCAAAGCGGTTTTCGGCCTCTCCGGACCTTCTGGCCGAGCTCGTCGCTCTCTACGACGAGGAGATAGCCTACGTTGACGATCAGGTCAAGCGCCTGTGGGACGCGCTCGAGGGGCGGGGCATGATCGATGAAACCATGTTTATCTTGACCTCGGACCATGGGGAGGGTTTTCTCGATCATGGCCTCTTCACTCACGGCAACGCTCTTTACCGGGAACTGGTCGAGGTCCCCATGATAATTCATTACCCACCCCTGGGGAAATCTCTTTCCATTGACGGCGTTGTTTCCCATCTGGACGTTCTTCCCACTCTGGCCGACCTTTTCGGGGAGCGGGCGCCTTACCCGTCGCAGGGGGAGTCTCTTATTCCCCTGGCCATGGGCAAGGCCGACCGTACACCGGCCCTTTCCGAGCTTTATCTTCGGGCCATGGCCAAGATAACGGACCGGGATTACTCGCTTATCTACCGGCCCAAGTCCCGTTTTCAGGTCAAGGGCCAGACCTTTACGAACGAGGAGGAGACGACCCTTCTGTTCGATCTTGCAAAAGACCCGGGCGAAACGAGAGACCTTTCGGAGACGGAGGTGGAACGGGCCGCTGCGCTCAAAACCGAGCTGCTCGAGATGGAGGAGGAAAACGCCCGGATCAAAATACCCGCCGCCGATTCGATCCAGTACGATCCCAAGCACGTCGAGCAGTTGAAGGCGGTGGGGTATCTGCACTGAGCGGGCGGGATGGTGGACGAGGTTTGGCCGGGAGAGACAATGCAATATCGAATAGCCCGCCTCGATAAGGTGGAGTTCCTTACGACCAATAGCGGGGCTCGAGCGTTCTGGAAAGCCATGGTTTTCGGGGACTAGGCGGCCGCGCTCGAGACGCCTCCGAACGGTAGAGACGGGGCGTTTTGGGTGATTGATTTTCGGGGAATTCGGTGTTAATCTACAAATTCACGGCGGCTTAGCTCAGGTGGTTAGAGCACACGGCTCATATCCGTGTTGTCCGGGGTTCGAGTCCCTGAGCCGCCACCAAAACAATTACCTGATCCAGGAGGATTTATCTTCCTGGATTTTCTTTTTTCGGGGATATGGACCGGCCTATCCCGAGCGCCGTCCCCCTCCAGCGCGGCATTATTTGTCCGCTTCGCCCGGGTTAATGCAGAACACGCTGCAAGGCGCCCTTCTTACGACCCTTTCGGCCACGCTACCGATTATGAGGTGCGACAGTCCGGTCCTGCCATGCGTGCCCATGACGATGAGGTCGATATCGTTTTCCCCGGCGTATTTGACTATCTGCTCGAAGGGCAAGCCTTCCTTGACTACCTTGAAGATTTTTCGGTCATTGTTGTCGATCCCGCTGAGGATTTTATCGAGCTGCAGGCCGGCTCCTTTCGTCATCTGCTCCCTTATGTCCTTTTCGACCGAGGGAGATATTATAGGGTCCATCCAGGACCCGGCCTCCGCCAGGGAGGGGACGTGGACCACGTGCAGGACGGCCAAGTCGGCCTCGAACTTGTGGGCCAGAAACTCGGCGTACTCGAGTATCTTGCCGGTCATTTCCGAGAAATCGACCGGGACCAGAATGCTTTTAATGTCCGGGGTTTTCATGTCGGCCTCCTTGCCTTACAATTGTAAGCGCGGACGATCGCCTCGTCTATAGTATGTAGACTATCACGAGTGAGGGTCCGATTGTAGTCTCTTGGCCGCGTCCCCGGGAAATTTTTCTTCCCTTGATTTGGCGCCCAAGGGAGCTACCATCTTTTATATTGTCTTTGAAAGGAGAGTGAAATGATCAGAAAAACCTGCGCGTTCTTTATCGGCGCCTTTCTTGTTTGCCTTTCCGTCTCGGCCAAGCCCGGGGACTGGAAAAGACTGGGAAACCCGGGCGAGTGGCTGGGCACGACGGCCGGGACCATTTTAGGCGGGAAACTGTACACGACCGAGGGATCGGGCAAGCTCTACGTTACCGACCTGACCGCCGGGACATGGAAGGAAATCGGCAAGCCCGACTTCGCCGGCACGCGTTTCATGTTCGCCGTGGACCAGACCTTATATACCATCGAGCTTGACGGCGCCCTGTACGCGGTCAACCCGTCGGACGGCTCGTGGAAATCGGTGGGTACGCCCGGCGATTTCAAGCTGACCACGGCGGGGGCGGTCCTTGGCGGCAAGATTTACACGGTCGACTCGACGGGGGACCTCATCGAGGTCAACCCGGCGGACGGGTCCAGGAAGAAAATCGGCAAGCCCGACTTCGCGGGAACGAAGTTCCTCTTCGCCGTTGAAAACGATCTTTTCAGCATCGAGAGCGACGGCAGCCTCTATCGTATCAATCCCGCCGACGGTACCTGGAAGGGAGTGGGAAAGCCCGGCGACTGGGCGCTTACCATTGGAGGAACGGTGGTGGGCAAGAACATCTTCACCGCCGAGAGCTCGGGCGCCTTTTACGTTACCGACCCTTCAACCGGGAAATGGGTGAAGCTGGGCGAGAACGACTTCGTGAAGACCCAGCACATGTGGGCCGGCGGCGAGAACATTTACAGTATCGAGTCCGACGGCAGTCTTTACGAGATATATCTCAAATAGCCGGTATGGGTAAGGGGCCCGGGGGAATTCTCCGGGCCTTTTTACGTGGTCACGGCGATGACCTCGACGGGCTTCAAGATGTTTTTAAGCTCGATGGACCCGCGCTTGTCGAAATGGAACCTGGGCACGGGGTCGGTCCCCCTGTAGAAGCTGAGCCCCTCCTTGGCCGCGTTGTGAGTGGCCCTGACCGTGAGTATCTCGCCGGGACCGGCCTTCGAGCAAAGCCTGGCGGCCAGGTTGACGTTGTGGCCCAGGACCGTGTAATCGAGCCGGGAGGGGCTGCCGATGTTTCCCAGAATCACCTCGCCGCTCGAGACCCCGATGCCCACGCCGGGCGCCACGAAGCCTTCCTTCTTCCTTTCCTCGATCCACATCTCGTGCGACTTCAGCATCTTGTCCGCCGCCATCAGGGCCCGGAGGGCGTGGTCCGGAAAGGAAAGCGGCGCGCCGAAGACGGCCATGATCTCGTCGCCCACGAACTTGTCCACCATGCCGTCGAATTTTTCCACCGCGTCCACGGCCAGGGTGAGGAAGGAGTTGACCATTTGTACCACCTCCTCGGCCTCGAGCTCCTGGCACACCCGGGTGAAACCGCGAAGGTCGGCGAACAACACGCTGGCCACTCTCCTTTGCGTGCGCATGAGCTCGTCCTCGGAGAGCTCGGCCATCTGCTCCATCACGCGGGGAGAAACGTAGCGGCTGAAGTTCTTCTCCAGCCAATGGGTGTGGGTTAAGTCCTGAGCCACTATCTGGACCTTGTCCTTTACGTGAGTACAGGCGAAGCGGAGGAGGGGGGGATCGCTGACGTTGCGCTCGGCGAGGGAGGGCAAACGCTCGGGGGTCAGGTCGGGAAATTCCCTTTCCACGATGTAGCTCTGCCCGCTTTCCTTGACGGCGGCCAGGAGGGAACTCATCACGTCGCCGAGAGGTCCCTTGTCCCAATCGGACAGCATGGTCCCGAGAACGTCGCGGCGCCGGTCGGAGGGGACCCCCAGAAGCCGGGCCATGCGGTCGTTCAGATAGGCTAGAGTGCCCTTATCGTCCACGACCATTATCATCTCCTCGAGGCCCTGGATGGTGAAGCTTTCGCCCAGACCGGTCAGGGGCTGGGCCCCGGCCATGGTCATCATGGCGGCGCCTCCGCGGACCCTGTCCAGTTCCGCCTTGAGCATTTTTATTTCAGCTTCGTAATCTTCCGAGGTTCGCATGGGTCCTTCCCTTGTATGGACGAGAGCCCGGTCCGGCTTATCCAAATCCCAGGCGCGATATCATAATCCAGGTTTCATTATAACGCCAATCCGGATAAAAAGCCCATAATGGCGCGGCTGACTTCCATGGGCTTCTCGAGCGGACAAAGATGGCCGGCCTGAGCTATGCGGACCCTTTGGGCGCCCGCGATTTTTTCCTCCAGGAAATCCGAGTACTTGGGAGGGGTCAGCTTATCGTCATCTCCGCTCACTATTAAAGTCGGCGTTTTTATTCGGCCCAGGCGGTCCCGGACGTCAAAGGCGTCGCAGGCCCTGAAGTCTCCCGCCGCCACCGGGGGCGAGGCCTCGGCGGTGGCCCGGATAAAATCGGCCAGGAGGGCGGGATCGGTTTTATCCGAGGCGGCGAATTTGGCAATCATGTCCACGTAAAGGGGGAAGTTTTTCTCGATGGCCTCGAAAATGGCGGGCATTACCTTTAACTTGGCCCCCGTGCTAATTAATACTCCGGCCTTCACCAGGTCCCCCCGCTCGATGAGCAGGGTCTGGGTGATGGCCCCTCCCATGCTCAGGCCCACGGGAACCGGCTTGGGAAACGGGGCCGTCTCGATCAGGTCGGCCACCGCCCTGGCGTAATCCTCGATGGTCTTGAAGCCGTCACCGGGACTGGACCCATGTCCGGGAAGGTCCAGGGCAACCGCGTTGGCCCCGTCGGCCGGCGCGGCGACCTGCTTATCCCACAATACGCGAGACCCTCCCGCGCCGTGAATAAAGACGAGGGTTGGCTTATTAGGATCGAGCGGCCATAAGCCGGCGCTGAAAGCCACATTTTTTATTTGCTTTTCTATCATCTTTTCAAGCCCCTTGTTTTCCTGGGCCTATATTAGCGCAACAAAGGCCCAACCCACAAATGGCCCCTGTATTTTTTTCTGAAAATAAAAGCTACGGAGTCGAGATTGAATCTTGAGAAAACAGCCTGATCGGACCTGGGCAATTGTAAGAGTTGCCTCCATTTTCATCCATTCGTTCCATGATGGCGTCTTTTCAATCTTGGCAAATTGCATTTGTATGGGCAATCTGCCCTTCGGCCATGTATTTAGATACAGATTTTAAGCTGTTAATTCAATATATTACGACTATTGAGCGGAGGAAGAAGAACTTTTCCGGCTTCCATTCGTTTCCTGCAATTGAGAAATTGAAGACAAACGATTTATTAAGTGCATTACTTATTCCAACTGAATTACATTTGGCAAATAAATTACAAGTAAGCGATTGCAAAGAAAAATCAGGAGACCAAACATGGTGGTGATAAAAATCCGGAAGAATCGGTCATTGACCAGAGCGGAATGGATGAGCATATTATAGTTGAATAATATAGGGTGACGCAAAAAATTGCATATTGCAAGCTTAAAGTAAGTATTTTTTTCGAGGTGCTCGTTTTTGTGCATTTCAAGGCTCCTTTGGCAAAGGCGTACAGGAGAGATAAATTGAAAACTACGGCTTGCGGGCCGAAGGTAAATATATATATATTTAAGTGGCTTACAAGACAATTGCCAATAAAATGAGGAAATATAGGGAAACTATTTTCGTAAATTGATAACAAAGCCCTATTAACGGCATAAGGTTTGTAAGTAATAATGTTACTCGTATAGTGAATCTTTTAGAACAGGCTGGTATCTAAACTTTGGGAGGTACCATGATAAGGACCACTGCCATCAAGGTAATGGGACCCGGCAAGGACGATTCCGTCGAGGAAATCGATGAGAATCTGGAGCTGGAGACCGAATTCGACGAAGAAGAAGATGAGGAGGAAATCGAGGAAGTCGAGGAAAAGGAGGAGCTTTCCAGCGCCTTTGGAAACGGCTTCAGGGGAGACCTGTTATCGCTTTATCTCCAGGAGATGGACGCGGTTAACCTCTTTACGCCCGAGCAGGAATTCCTGAAGGCGAAAGAGGTTTTCGAGGCCAAGGCCGCGGTATGCGGACTTATTGGCGCGCTTCCTTTCGTGGCGGAACCCGAGAACCTGACCGAGGCCAAGATAAAGGACGTGATCGTAACGCTCGAGAACGCTCGGATAGATTTCCGCAAAAAGCGCTCTCTTGCCCGCGCGTCGAAGAAACAATACGGTCTCACGGCTCGGGAGATAGGCCCTTTCCTTAGGAAGCTCAGGACGGCTCACGGCAAGTTCGTGTTCAGGAGGAATGATTTTATCGAGGCGAATTTAAGGCTGGTGGTAAAGATAGCCAACCGCTATCGCAACCGTGTCCTGCCCACGGCGGACCTGATCCAGGAGGGAAACCTGGGGCTTATCAGGGCCGTCGAGAAGTTCGACTACAGGAAGGGTTTCAAGTTCTCGAGCTACGCCACCTGGTGGATTCACCAGTCCATCATCCGGGCCATCGCCGAGAAGAGCAAGCTCATCAAGGTGCCGGTATATCTTAACGACCGTATCCGGCGGCTGGACAAGGAAAGCAGGCGTCTCACTCTCGAGCTGGAAAAGGAACCCTGCGTCGAGGACCTGGCCGAGAGCATGGAGATGGAGGCAAAGGAAGTAGTGGGTCTCATGCAGATGTCCCGCGAGCCGGTCAGTCTCGAGACCCAGATATGCGACATGGAGGAGATAGTTCTCGGGGACGTCCTGGAGGACACCCGCGTGGACAGGACGGACGAGGCCGTTTTCAAGGCGCTCATGATGGAGGAAATCGAGGCCGCCCTTCGGACCCTCTCTCCCAAGGAGGAGATGATCCTTCGGATGAGGTTCGGGATCGGGACCGAAAGCGAGTACACCCTCGAGGAAATCGGAAGCGAGTTCAATATTTCGCGGGAGCGCGTAAGGCAGATCGTCGAGAAGAGCCTTCGCAAGCTCCGGCATCCGTCCCGGGCGAAAGCCATGGAGAACTGCAGTTACAATTAGCGCGATTTAATAGCTCACGCTCACGCCAATGACGCCTCCCCGGCAATAATCGGGGAGGCGTCATTTTTATCGCGGCGCCGAGGGTGTCGAATGAAAAAGGGGACGCCGATGACGTCCCCTTTACTTACGGGCGGATATTCCCGGCTTAGAGGCTATAGTCCGGGTTTTCCGGGTCGAAGTCGTTCTCCGTCAGGTCCGGGTTGATCTGAATCTGAGTGTAAAGGTAGGACTCGGAGTATTCATTGTCGTGGTTCCACGTTTCCGCCTTGATCTCGAGGGAACGGGTAAAGTCGATGTAGTTCATGAGGCGGTAGCAATAATAACCCTTGGACTTGTCACGGGAGAGGATGTTCTCCCGCTTGTAGACCTTATGGCCGTCAACGTCCACGATGCCGTAATTTTTGTCCTCCACGTCGCCGTTGGGATTGGCTTTCCTGTAGTTCTCCTCGATAAGGTCGAGAAGGTATTTGAGACCCGTCTCGGTAATAACATGGTTCGTGCCGCGCTTGGCTATTTCCGAGTCAATGGGAAGAGTGACCGGGATTACGCCCAGTATGCCCTTCTCCCGGACCCTGACCTTGCCCGCGCCGAGTATTCTTTCATTGTACAGGGCTTCCCTGCCCACCCAGGGGCTGCTGGGATGGGGAAGCCATTTCATGTAGATGGCCTTGGGCTTCTCCCGGTATTTGAGGAGTATCTTCTCCTCGCCCTGAAGCTCGCCGTCAATGCGCTCGATCTTATATAAAATACAGGTATAGGTGTTGATCTGCTTGTATTTCCTCTTTCCCGTCTCGATCAGGACCCAGTCCTCGGTGGCGTCAAGGATCACCTGCACCCGATCCAGAGACATGGACGAAAACAGTTTTTTCCTCCCGTCCTCTCCCATGAAGAAACTCATGCTCGCTATCTCCTCGGGCGAGAGCCTGTTTATGGTCTCCTTCATCTGGTCCAGGTTCATGTTATTGTTGCCTATGGCCAGGATGTTGGGAAAAAGACCGGCAAAGTCCTTGTCCTCCTCGATTTGGGCGTGGGCCAGGAATTTTTCGTCGAGAAATTTCTGCTTTTCCTCGTCAAGGCCCTCCTTAGTCTGAGCGTGGCCCTCCTCGCCCAGGTAATAGCTGATGGCCGCCCTCTCCTTGTCCGTAAGCTGGCTCGAGGACGTTTTTAACTGATCCATGCTCATCAACTCGACCTGAGACTTGAAGAGCTTGAGGAAAACCTCGCGGAAGTCGGGTATATCGTGTCCAAAGGGATTGTCCTTGCCCGCCTCGATGGCCGGGCTTAAAAGTACGGCCGCGATAGTTACGGCCATGATAAAGCCTATTCTCATTACCCTTTTAAAGGTATGCGCCATTTTCACTACCCCTTTCTTGATTGATTATTACGGTAGAAAGCAACCTCTATCCCTGAGCGGTTACTAAACCACATTCGGGAACAAATGGCAAGCGTATTAATACGATCGTTAAATTTTATTTCTAAAGCGAGTGCATATCCATTGTTAGTTCATTATAAATATTGTAACTTCTCCTTGACTGGAGGGACCTGGAATAAGTATTCTTGGAGCGGTATTAAACGCTACTTAAATTATCCGCATAACCGGGAAAAGGCGGTCCCCCCTGGGAACGACTTCAAATGATCGGGAGAATCGAGTTGGCTGAAATGAAAATCGAGCGAAGAAACGACATAGACTGGCTTCGGATCTTCGCGACCTATCTTTTGTTCATCTTCCACGTGGGCAAGGTGTTCGACAAGCCCCCCTTTTACCAGATCAAGAACGGGACCTTGTCCGACGGCATGAAATATTTCACGGGCTTCATTCACATCTGGCACATGCCCTTGTTTTTTCTTCTCGCCGGGTGGTCGGTTTTCAACTCCCTTAAGAAAAGGAGCGGCGGCGAGTTCTTCATCGAGCGCGTAAAGCGTCTCTTTATTCCGCTGGTAATGGGCATCATCGTTTTCTGCCCGCCCATGCAGTACGTATACGCCAGGACGGCCATGGGTTTTGAGGGAACGTACTTGGAGTTCTTGCCCCTCTTTTTCACCTCCCTCAAGTATTTCAGTTGGTCACACTTATGGTTCCTGGCATACCTGTTTACCTTCACTCTCCTTTATTACTGGCTTTTCGCCCGGCTGATAAGGCGTGAGGACAAAGGAGGCTCAGTTCATCCAGCCATGATTTACGCGCCCATCATCGCGCTGGTTATCATCCAGGTCGCGCTTCGGCCCATTTGGCCGGGTTTCCAGAACCTTTTTGACGACTGGGCCAACTTCACCTATTACAGTACCTTCTTTATCATGGGCTTTGTTTTCTCCCGTTATCCCGCCTTCGAGGCCCTGATGCATAAACAATGGAAAATCGCCGGCGCTTTGGCCCTGTTCTTTCTTCTGGCCATGCTGGTCGTCAGCCTGACCATTCCTTACGGTCTTCCGGAGCTTGTGATCTTCGCTCCGGCCGGCTATTGCGTGGTGATTTTCATGCTCGGGTTCGCCCGCCGGTTCCTGGCCTCGGTGGAGACGGGATTGTCCTACGCTCGGGAGTCGGCCTATCCGGTGTATATTCTCCATCAGGCATCCATCGTTTTGCCCGGCTATTTCGTAGTGCAACTGGACCTTCCCATTTACGCGAAGTATCCTTTATTGTTAGCAATCGCGGTGACGGCCTCCCTTATTGTTTATCATTTGCTGGTCAGGCCTTTCAACGCGGTTCGATTTTTATTCGGCATGAGAGGGATAAGTAAGATGGAGCCGGTAAAATAAACCGGCCACGGCTCCGCGAGGACATATCACTTGAAGATGAAAAGAGGAGAGCAAAATGAAGAAGAAGGTATTAGCCGGCGTTATTTTTTCGCTTACTTTTCCCCTGGCCGCTCTCGGGGCCTCGGGCTCGGATATCCTGGGCTTGTGGATCACGGAGGGAAAAGACGCGCTCATCGAGGTGTATGAAGAGAACGGCGTCTACTCGGGCAAGATCGTTTCTCTCAAGTATCCCAATTACTGGGAGGGGGAGAAAAAAGGCCAGCCCAAGCTTGACGACAAGAACCCGGACGAGGGTTTGCGCTCGAGGCCCCTGGTAGGGACCCGGATCATCCGCGGCTTCCAGTTTAAGGACGGCAAATGGGTTGAGGGAGAAATATACGACCCCGACAACGGCAAGACCTATAGCTGCGAGATCAAGCTGGGCGGGGACGGCGCGCTCGAGGTCAGGGGATACATTGGAGTATCTCTACTTGGCCGCACCACCAAGTGGGAAAGACCCGAGACCTACCTCGATCGGGAACTCAAGTTCCTGCGCATGGAATGCGACTGTAAAAAAACCGAGACCCAATAGCGCTAAATTCAGGAAGCAATATTTAGGGGGTAGCTCCAAGGAGGGCTATCCCCTTTTCGTCAGCCACGCGACGTTGGCTTTATATTCTCGCGACGCCCAGGAAGACGGCGTGGAGGCTGGCGGCAATAATCAGGAAAAGCCGCCTTGCCCGCTCGGGCTCGAGCCCTGGACAGGAGTAATGTATTTGTCCGCTGGGACAGCCGGCCACGCAGTCTCCGCATAGGGTGCATGACTCTCCGGGCTTTCCAGAGGCGACGATGTCCCCGGAGAGGGCGTCGTAACGGCAGGAGGAAAAACACTTTCCGCACCTGGTGCATCCGTCGCCAATCCTGATCCTTATTGGATTTATCTTTCCCATCCAGCAGGCGATAAAGCCGATGGGACAATAGGCGGTGCAGTGGACCATGGCGCCCGTTCGCCTGGAGACGAAGACCATGATCGCCACGCCCGCCAGGCCGAAAGCCAGGGCCGTCAGGATGGCGGCCGACGCGGGCAGTCCCGACTTCCTCAGGACATGTGCCACGAGGACAACCAGGATCAGCGCGACGACCCTCGAGTACTTGCGCCAGGACGGGAGCCTGGACGGCGCGGGCCTCGCCCGGCTCGACAGGTCGTCCCAGGCCCCCACGTAACAAAGCCAACTGCACCAGGCGGGACCGGCCAAAAGGACGGTGACGCCGAACAGGACGGCCATGAAGAAACCCTCGCCCCTGTAAACCGGACCTCCCACGATCAGCGCGGGTATGGGCAGATGAAGCTTGCCCGTCATGAGCGCCTTCTCCACTCCCCAAAGCCCCAGCGCGAGTTGGGTGAAAAACACCGCCGAGAAAAGGCGCCATGCCAGGGGCCTCAGGCGAGCGGCCCGGGCCGGGTCCGTGATCTTGTCCGCCAGCCACCCACCATAGGCCGAGAGAGCAAGAAGCTCGATCCAGCCGAGGCCGGGAAAGAACCTTTCAACGAGAAGGCCGGGAGGGTCCATCTTGAGCTGGACGAAAAGGAGGAGTAAGCCCGTGAGGAAAAAAGCGCTCACCCCGGCCTTTCCCGCCCGCGGCTCGGCGTCCCACTCGATAATGATCTTGATATAAGAGAAGGCAAAGCCGGACAAGAAGGCCAATGCGGCGGCGGCCAGATATATATAGGTCCAGTTAAGGCCCAGGGGAGAAGGGCCGATATTGACGCGCCAGGCGTGAAAGGCGAAAAATATCCAGACGCCCGCTCCCGCCCAGGTAAGGGCCTTGAGCGCCAGCCGGGTCCAATCCCGCCGGATCAAAAGCATGAGGGGCATAAGCGCCAGGGCCGCGCCGGCCCCCGCCTCGCCGATCATATAAAACTGAAGGCCCAACAAAAGAAAGCATAAGACTGGAAATATTAGCGCGTACATGGCCTGGTTGCCCGGCGCGGCGGGGGAAGACGGGGCCTTCCCCCACCGGCCGACTAATATGATGCCTCAGGCGAGAGCGGCCTTCAAATCCTCCTCCACTGAGCTGATGGGAGCGATCTTGAATTTATCCACCAGCGCGTTAAGGGCCGCCGGCGTGACGAAGGCGGGAAGGCTCGGCCCCAGCTTGATATCGAGTATGCCCAGGTGAAGAAGAGTCAGAAGAATGGCCGCGGCCTTCTGCTCGTACCAGGAAAGGATCATCGTGAGGGGCAGGCCGTTCACGTCGGTATCGAAGGCGTTGGCCAGGGCCAGGGCAATCTGGATGGCCGAGTAGGCGTCGTTGCACTGGCCTATGTCCAGGAGCCTGGGAATGCCCCCGATATCGCCGAACTCGAGCTTGTTGAACCGGTACTTGCCGCAGGCCAGGGTCAAAATAACGCCGTCCTCCGGGACCGCCTTGGCCAGGTCCGTGTAATAACTCCTTCCGCTCCTGGCCCCGTCGCAGCCGCCGATAAGGAAGAAACGCCTGATCTTGCCGGCCTTGACCGCCTCGATAACCTTGTCCGCCACGCCCAGCACCGCGTTCCTTCCAAAGCCCACGGTAATGGTCTGGCCGGGTCCGTCCTCCTCGAAGCCGGGCGCGGCCAGGGCCGCCTCGATGACGGGCGTGAAGTCGTGGTCCCCGATATGCCTAACGCCGGGCCAGGCCACCACGCCGCTGGTGAAAATCCTGTCCTTGTAGGAGTCGTCCGGCTTCTGGATGCAGTTGGTGGTCATGAGGATGGCCCCGGGAAACTCGGCGAACTCCTTCTTCTGGTTCTGCCAGGCGCTCCCGTAGTTGCCCACCAGATGCTTGTATTTTTTTAGACCCGGATATGAGTTGGCCGTGAGCATCTCGCCGTGGGTGTAAACGTTAATCCCCTTGCCCTCCGTCTGGATGAGGAGTTCTTCCAGGTCCTTGAGATCGTGACCCGACACGACGATGGCCTTTCCCTTGAGCGGCGTGACCCGGACCGCCGTCGGCTCGGGATGGCCGTATGTCCCGGTGTTTCCCGCGTCCAGGAGTTCCATCGCCTTCAGGTTAATCTCGCCCACTCGAAGGGCGTAGCCGAGAAGCTCATCCAACGTTGGGTCCTTTTTGGTGAGAAAATCCAGGGCCTCGTGAATGAACGCGTAAACCGCCTCGTCCTCCTGGCCCAGTATCTGGGCGTGGTCCGCGTAGGCGGCGACTCCCTTGAGTCCATACGTGATGAGTTCCTGAAGACCGACGACGTCGTCGCCCAGATCGCTCTTCCTTTTCTCGATGCCCACCTCGACTCCTTGCGCGATAAGGCCGGCCAGGTCGGAGGCGGGCGTCCACGCGGCGGCCCCCTCAAGCTTCTCCGCCGGCTTTCCCACCCGGGACGCGGCTTCTTCGTAAAGGCCCTTGGCCTTGTCCTTCATTAGGGCGGCCTTCTCGAGGAGGGCCTTGAGCCTGACCGGGTCGAAGTTCACGTTGGTCAGCGTCGAGAAAAGGGCCTTCAAGATGAAGACGTCGATTTCGCGGTCCCTGGCGCCCATTTCCCCGGCGCGATGGGCGTGGTTGGCCACGCCTTTCAAGGCGTGGATCAAGAGGTCCTGGAGGGCCGCCGCGTCGGCGTCTTTTCCGCAAACTCCTTTAGCTTTGCATCCCTCTCCTTTTGCCGTTTGTTCGCACTGGTAGCAAAACATTTTTTCTCCTTCCTTTAATTTTATTTAAGTACCTAATTACCTGTATAGGGCCGCAATATTGCCCCGAATACTTTAACAAGGCGGGCCTGGACTTTTTACGCCGCGCCCACCTCCAGGAACGTCTTATAAGCAAGCGCCTTGCCCGCGCCGGTCTTGAATATCTTCTCGATCTTCCTCTCCAGCGTTTCTTTGTCCGCGTCCGGGTACTCGTCGGGAACGTTAACCAGCCAGTCGGCGTCCCATAAAACGCGGAACTCGAGCGTGTCGACGTCCTTGGCCGAGTGATGGTTGGCGATGATTTTCAGCACGTGCTCGATGGTGTCCTTGTCCAGGCCGGCCTCCTTCAAAATGGGCTCGGCGATGGCGGGTCCTTCCATCTCCTGGTAGACGCCGGCCGAGCCGCCGTGCTTTCTCTCCGCTTCCTGGATGCCTATATCGTGGAGGATGGCCGAGGCCAGTATGACCTTGGGGTCGCCTCCTTCCCGGCGCATGATCTCCTCGGCCCGCTCGAGCACGGAAAGGGCGTGGGTGATCCTTTTCTGGTCCGCGCCGAAGACCTTCTTCATGGCGGCTATCAGCTTCTCGGTCAGTGCCGTCTCGTGGGCGCCCTCCTCCGCCAGTTCTTTGGGATCGAACCCGAGGCATTCCTTGGCGTGCTCGCACCACTGGGCGCAGCCCATGCTCATCTTGGGGTTGACCACCAGGGTCCCGCACTTCTTGCAGCGGCGGCGGGCCTCGTCCTTGAAGAACTCCATGGCCGCCCCACATCCTCCGCACTTGATCTCGAATATATCCTCGGGCCTCCAGAACCTGGTGTCCTGTCCCGGGCACATCGTCTGCGTCATTTTACCCTCCCCTTTCCGGCGCGGGGCCAATAGTCGGCGAAGCGCTCCCCCCTGGCGCCGTTTTCCAGGTAGTCCCCGATTATCCTCTCGACCAGGCCGATGGCCTCCTCGGCGCTCGAGACCTCGGCTATCTTGCCGCCCAGCCGCGGCCGCCGCCCCAGCTTGCCTCCGGCGATGACCTTGATCCATGGTCCCGACAGGCTGATGCTGTGAGCGGGACAAACGTCGCGGCACTCGTTGCAACCCAGGCATTTTTCCCGGTTGAATACGGGATACCCGCCGTCCCACTCGATGGCGCGGTCCGGACAGGCCAGCATGCACGACCCGCACTCGCGGCACTCGGAGGGATCGAACTCGGGACGGACGAAGCCGATGAGGCCAAGGTCGGCGATCTGGGGCCTCGAGCGGCAATTGGCGCATCCCGCCACGGCGATCTTAATCCCATGGTGAGCCTTTGATTTATCCGGCCCCAGTTTGGCCGCGATCCTCTCGCCTGTCGCGTTTCGGGACGCCCATTCCTCGAGGCCGCGGACCAGGGCCGCCGCGTCGATGCCCGAGTTACGGCAACCTTCCCTCGCGCATTTGCCCTCCCATATTTCAATCATGGGGAATTTCCTTTCCGGGCCTTCCTCATTAATTTCGGTGAAAGCCTTTTCCTCATGATTATGTACGCCGGCGGACTTCATGGCCAATCGCCTCTCTTTGTTTCCTCATTACCCCGTTGAAGCCTTGGGACCGTACTCGGTCAGGTCCTCTTCCTCCTGCACCTTTCCGTCCACGCTTATCTGTATTCTTTTAAGGGGGACATTGGTCCCCGACTTCTCGATGGCCTTTTCAGCGCCAAACACGAAGCCGCGGCAGCAGGGGACTTCCATATGGACAACGGTGAGCGACCTTGGTTTCGCTTCCTTCAATATCAGGGCCAGCCTCTCGATATGGGCCTCGAGGTCGTCCAGCTTGGGGCAACCGATGGCCACGGCCTTGCCGGGAAGCAGCCGGGAGTGAAGGTCCGGATAGCTCACGCCCGCGCAGTCGGCCAGAAGGACCAGGTCCGATCCCTTGAGGAATGGCGCGCTCGGTCCCAGAAGCTGGAGCTTGATGGGCCAGTGCCCCAGGCCGGATGGGGAGCTTTCCAACGAGGAACAACCACAACTTCCTCGCGGAGAAAGAGCGCGAGCCGCCGTGCCCGGGCATCCGCAGGCCAGGGTCTCCTCATGCCCATGGGTTGCCCGTCCAGCCTCGTTTTTCTGGAGAAGATCCTCGACCGCCGCCTCGTCGAACTCCTCGGCCTCGCGCTCGATTATGGTCAGCGCCCCCTCCGGGCACTCACCTATGCAGGCCCCAAGGCCGTCGCAGTATACGTCGCCCACCAGCCTGGCCTTCCCTTCAACCAGCTTGAGCGCCCCCTCGGCGCAGGCGATTATACACTGGCCGCAACCCGTGCATTTTTCCTCGTCGATCTTAATTATTTTTCTCGCGCCAGGCATGGCCCCTCCTTTGTATCCACGAGTTCATCGCCCAGGTCGGACAGTCTCGTGCCGTTGAAATATTCCTCTATCCTTTTGTTCACCGCGCGCAAAAGGTCTCCCATTATGCACGACTCGCCCGAGCATATCCTTTCGCTAAGCAGGCAGTCGCTATAGGAAAAAGGTCCCTCGAGGGCCTCGTAGATTTCCATGAGCCTTATGTTCTCGGGCGCAAGGGCCAGGGAATAGCCGCCGCTCGGTCCTCTCACTCCCCGGGCCAGGCCCGCCTTGGCCAGCTTCTGCATGACCTTGGACAGGTGGGCCTCACTGACCTTGAGCGACCTGGCCATCTCGGAGTTGGATAACTTCCTGTGGTTTTCCTTGGCCATCATGGCCATGGCGTGGATGCCGATTCTCGCGGCCTCGGATATTTTAATCATGTCGCTCATCTTTTTTACTATTATGGTACTACAATACCTTTTTGTCAAGGTTTTTTTTAGCCCTTTTAAAGAGATTTTTCGTCTAAACATTAAAATCTAATATTATCAGTGCCTTAACGTGGACGGCCGTTTCGGCCCACGCGAGAATTACCATCCACTTTGATGCTCCGTCCCCTCGGGAATCATCCTTTCTTTGGTCCAGGGCCCATGCCTCCAACCATCTGGCGTTTGAAGTCCGCGTCGATCTTTATTATGTTTTGCCCTAAGCGGGCTATTGAACAAAGCCCGGGGTTGGCCGGGAAGCGGCTTACCATGGGCCTTGATATTAAGCCCCTTCGACTAATGGAAATGGAACCAATAAGGCGCCAACGTTTATGCCGCTCATCATAAAACGCCGCGCCAAGTCCATATAGTAAAACCAACCCAGGGCGCCATGCCCGGAGATTTCGGCTACAATCTTTATTAAGCGTTCCTTTAACGAATGGGGCCGCCGCGCGGCCGTTGGGACATAATATCAACGGGAGAAGCGATGTATATACTGATCAACTACTGCAACTTGTGAGGATACCGGCCGAGGGCGGTCGCTCTCGCGAGGATTCTCAAGGAAAAGTACGACGTCGAGACCGATATCTCGGTGGGAAACTCGGGCGATTTCGAGGTCAAGGCCGACGGCAAGCCGGTTTTCTCCAAGCGCTCGCTGGGACGCTTTCCCAACCCCGGCGAGGTCGAGGACTTGGTCAAGCAATTACTGCAAGGATGACTTCGGCCTGATATAATGGCCGCGTGAGTTTTTCTTCCAAACAAGGCGATAAAACCTACGGCCCGGAGGACGCCCGGGCCCCGGTGCAGCTTTCCCTTCTGGACAACGTCGGGCCTCTGCCCTCGAGTCCTCTCATGGAGGAGTCCGAGTTCATCGCGAGGCTTTCGGGCCTAATACCGGAAAAGACCAGGATCAGCCTCACCCGCAACCGGTCATCCATCATCCACGCCCGCCGGGACAAGAACGGCGTTTGCGTGGCCCGGGTCCAGCACGCCTTCCGGGCGGCGGACGAGAGGACCATGAAGGCCCTGGCCCGGTTTATCGTGAGGCCCGACAAAAGGTCCCGCCGCGTCATCGACGAGTTCATCCGGGACAAGGCCGACCTTATCGACGCCATGGCCAGGGAGGCCAGGCCCGCTTCCCCCATGGCCGGGTCTCATCGCGACCTGGCAAAGATACTGGCCAAGGTCCAGCGGGACCACGGCGTCCGGGTGAAGGGCCTTGGAATCTCGTGGTCCCGAGCGGGCGTGAGGAAAAAAAGAAGGTCCATCAAGTTCGGCAGCTTCAGCCACGCCGCGAGAACGATCTATATTCACCCCGAGCTTGACGACCCCTCCGTGCCGGATTACTTCGTCGAGTATATCGTCTACCACGAGCTCCTCCATTCCCTTTTCCCGCCCTCAGTCGGCAGCGGGAACAGGCGGGACGTGCATAACGAGGAGTTCAAAAGGTTCGAAAGGAAGTTCAGGCTATACAAAGAGGCGGTCGAGTACGAGAAGCTTTTCGTGAAAACCAGGCTCGGCTAGCGATCATGACTCGCATGAGTCGCGCATGGCGCACTCGCCCGGCTCTTCATCCTCCGCGTCCCGAGTGAAAACCACGAAGGCCATGGCCGGCCTCTTCGAGGAGTCGCGCATGGCGAACTGGATACCGTCCAGGGTCCAGCCCTCGGCCGAGTTCTCGTTGATGCACCGCTCCAGGTTCTCGTCCGTTACCGTGCTTATTTCCCTTACCCTGTAATGCGTGACCATGCTCTTCTCCCCTGACCTTATACTATCAATATAGTCACGGCCCCCCGGAGGCGCAAGCGTAACCGCGTCCTTCGGTCACCCTTGTCGGTAAAAATCGAGAAGCTCCTTGGCGTTTTCCCTCACGCTTTTCACGGAGGGAACGCCCGCGCGGAGGTCGTCAATGGCGCGGGGCGACTCGATGAGGGAGCGCATAACGCGGGCCAGGTCACGGTGGTCCCCGATACGGAAGGTCAACCCGCCCCCGTCCTTGACCAGCTCGGCCATGCCGCCCACGTCCGAGACGATGGCCGGGACGCCGGCGAGAAAGGCCTCGTGTATGGTGAGGGGAGAGTTCTCGTACCAAAGGGACGGCACGATTAAAGCGTCCAGACCCGAGAGGATCGAGCCCACCTTGTCGTTCTCGAAGCGGCCCATAAACCTGACGCGTCGGCCCCGCGCCAGCTTTTCAAGTCTCTTGGCGTAAGCGGGAAACCACTTCATGTCGCCGTATACGAGAAGCTCGGCGTTCGCGTCATCGAGAAGGCCCATGGCCTGGACCGCCAGGTGGACTCCCTTGTGCTCGACGGGCGTGCCGATGAAGCCGAACCTCAGGTGGCCGGCCTCGGTCCGCTCGAGGTTTTGGAAGGGAGTCGGATCGAACCCGTAGTCCGAATGGATAATTTTTTCGGGCGAGACCACGCCGGCCTCGAGGGTCTTTTCCATGAGGAACCGGCTGGGCGCGAAGACCATCCTGGCCGAGGAAAGGGCCCGGGTCATGGTTTCCATCCTGGCCTCGATCATCTCCCTCCTCGCGTTGAGAGATGAGGCGGGATTCTCGAGGTCCCGGGCGTTCTTCCAGGCCCGGAGCCGCTCGACCAGGGGGGAAGGCATTTGGCGCTTGATCGCGTGGGCGGTCCGTATTGCCCGGTCGGCGGCCGCATTGACGATGGTCCCGGCCAGGCGCGCGGCCTTGTGGGGGGACGCGGCCAGTCCGCTTCCGGGCGATCCCGAGTAAAGCGCGCCGATGGCGTTGCCGCAGCGGGCGCAGCGCTCGGGGTCCGGTCCGGGGCACAAGGCAAAGCCGGGCTGGAGGAGCAGGATGGGCGGGCATATGTGCCAGTAGTCGGCCAGGGTCAGGAAAGCCGGTATACCGGCCTTCTCGCATTCCTCGATCATGGAGCACGAGAGCCTGAAGGTATGCTGGAAATGGACCAGGTCGGGTTTTTGCTCGAGAAGAAAGTCACGGAAAAGCGCGTCAATTTCAGGGTCCGCGTAGGATTCCTTAAAGCCGGCCGGCTCCCCGCGCCGAAGGCGATAGACCGGGCCGCGCCAGTCGTCTTTGATAATCTCGAATTTGCCCGGGGGGAGGGGCGCGTCCTCCGAGGTGAAGACCACCACCTCGTGTCCCCGCCTCGCGAACTCCCGGGCCAGAAGGGACGCGTAAATCTCCGTGCCCGCCTGGTGGCCGGGAAGATAGTAGTGGACCACTAATAGGATTTTCATTTCAAGCGGGGCTTTATAAGCTTCTCGTAAAAGGAATAAAGAGGGAGGGCCTTGGTCTTGTCCATAAAGTCGGCCAGAAGCTCGATCTCCTCTTTAAGGGACGCGATCTCCTCGTCCCTGGCCGCCAGCTTTTCAAGGAGTTCTTCTTTCTCTTTTCTTTTCTTTTTAAGGGCCATGGCGCGGGCCATCTCGATGACGAGGGACAGTCCCCGGAAGTCGGCCCGCTCGGCGGCCTCCCCCGAGGCCAGGTCGGCCAACTCTCCCCACCTGGGCCCCAGACCCTCGGCGGCCCCCACCAGGAAGTGCCGATAGGAGGGCTCGGCCTTGTCGTAATCGTAAAAGGCCCGGTTGTAGGCCTCCATGAAAAAGGGGATGGCGTCGGCCATCTCCGGGTCCGAGTCCAGGGAGTAATAGGAGGCCATCATCAGCATCCATCTGTCCAGCCGGCCGCTGGGAATGACCTGGACGTCGAGTCCGCGGTCGACCAGGCCCACGATGGTCGAGACCAGGTCGGGCAGGGCCAGCTCGAGGTGCTCCTTTAAATAGGGATGATCGTAGCCCGACTGGCCCCGGATGAACTCGAATATCGCCTTGTCCGCCGACCGCACCGCCTCGGAATAAAAGGGGGCCGCCAGGATCACGTAGGACTTGGCCACCCGGCAAAGCTCGTGAATGAAAAGCTCGCGCCGCTCGGGGACCACGTGCTCGAGGGTATCGAGGCTCACGGCTATGTCGAACCGATCGTCCTGAAAGGGAAGCTCGCATCCGCCGGCCATGACGTAGCCCGGCGCGTCGCCCGGGTGGACGTCCACCACGGTTATCTCGCGCCCGGAAAGGAACTTGCCTATTTGCGGCGGAAAGCCTCCTCCCACCTCGAGGATGGAAAGGCCCTTGCCCGAGCCCTCCAGGACCGGTACTATCTCGGCCACCAGGCGATAGCGCTGGTACTGATCGAAGGGAAGCCGGTAAACGTCCTCGATGGTCTCCTCCTTTTCCTAGGCCCGTTCCTTGATCTTCACGGCCGGGACCCCGCCGACGACGGTGTAAGGACCCACCTCGCCCGTGACCACCGCCCCCGCCGCGACCACCGCGCCCTTGCCGACCGAGGAGCCGGGAAGCACTATGGCGCCGGCGCCTATCCAGACGTCGTCGCCCACGTGGATGGGCTTGCTCACGTGCTCCTGGCTTTGCATGGGCGCGTCGGGGTCGGTCCCGTGGTTGGCGCCGATGAAGGACGCGAAGGGCCCCACGTTCACCTGGTTGCCGATGACTATCTCGGCGTCCACCGCCCTGATGGTGACGCCGATCGAGCAGGTGAAGTCGTCGCCGATCGTGATCCGGTCGGCGCCCATGAAGGTGACGCAGGCCTCGATCCTCGGGTTGGCGCCGATCTTCATGCCCTTTTCCGCGGCCTGGGCCAATGAGTGGGCGTGGAGGAAGGCGGCCTGCTCCCGCCACCAGAGCATGGCGGGCTCGGTCGAGGCCCAGAGCCTTCCCTCCCGGAGTTCCTTGTACATGCGATCCACGTCCGGGTCGGCCATCATGCGCGAGATAAACTTGATTTTTTGTATCAGGCTCATCATATAAGGTGATATCTCAGGTTGGCCCCCCGATCAAGCGGATGCCCCCTGAAGGTTTTTCTCAGCCTTCCTTTTTGCGCTCGAGCCGGGGTCTTCCCCAAAAGGCCGGGCAGAACTGGTTGTCGCCGCCGGGGGCGACGGTCTCGAGGGTAAGGAGCGCGTTCTTGTTCGCGAAGCGGGCGAGGTCCACCTCCCGATCGAGCCACTTGCGGTGGGACGCCTCCCGCTTGGGATCGATGGTTTCCTCGAAGACGACCTTTTCCTTCCTCATCCTGGTTTTAATTTTAACGATGAAAGTCGTTCCTCCTCCCGGCTTGGTCCAGGAGTCCTCGGAAAAGGCCATGCCGAACCTGAGCGCGCTATCGGGCTCGACCTTTACCCGGTACGTGATCGAGCTGGGAGGATGGAGCAGCACGGACAGCCGGTCCTCCCCCGCCACCCGCACGCGCCAGGTGGCCACGTAGTCGGGACCGCCCGGGCGGACCTCGGCCTTGTCGAAAAGGGCCGTCAGGTCCGCGTAGCCCCGCGCCGTCTTTTCCGCCTCGAGCTGGTGGCTGAGGGCCATGAATTCCTTGTGCAGTTCCCGCAGCCTGTCCCGCGAGATGGTCGGCAGGTCCAGGACCGGCTCGGACAGGAACACCGACGTGTTCTCGCCCACCTTGGCCAGGCCCATCTCGACGCAGACGTCGTGGATCGGGGTCCCGGGAAAAGGATAGAAGATCGACACCTGCGGGTGGTGGGGCTTGATAATGCGGTTAAGCTCCATGGTGTCGCGAATGGTTTCCTCCGTGTCGCCCGGCACGCCGATCATGTTGAAGTCCCACGTCTCGAGACCCAGCTCGTCGGCCCAGCCGAAGACCTCAATGATCTTCCGGTTGGTCATCTTGCGGTTCAGGACCTCGCGCCTGATCCTCTCGTTCCCGCTCTCGACGCCCACGATCACCGAGTAAAGGCCCGCGTCGGCCATCCGCTCGAGGGTCTCCCTGTCCACCGACTCGACGCGCAGGAAAATCTGGAAGGGCGTTTTAAACTTCGCCTTGTATGCCTCGCAGAACTCGAGTATCCACTTCTTCTTGAGCGCGAAAACCTCGTCCATGAAGATGAGGCTTTTGATATCGGGATAGCGAGCGTGAACGTCCCCAATCTCCCCCATCAGGTCGTCGAGGGGCCGCTGGCGCACCCACTTGGCCTGGCCGCCCACCAGGCTCGCCAGCACGGTGTTGCAACAGTAGGTGCAGTTGAAGGGACAGCCGCGGGAGGCCATCATCGAGACCTGGCGGTCGTTATAGAGCATGAGCTTCCCGTCGTCGAACAGCTCGCGGTCGGGCCAGGGAAGGCCGGCCAGGTCTACCGGCGGCCGCAGGTCGTTGCGGACAAGCTCGCCGCTTTTGTTCGCGGCCCACAGGTTCCTGATGGCGCTGAAGTCGCGGCCTTGACCCAGGGCCTCGAGAAGCTCGAGCAGGGGATACTCTCCCTCCCCCCTGACCAGGGCGTCGAAGGCCCCCGAGGCCATCACGTTCTCCGGGTCGATGGTCGCGTGAATGCCCCCGATGACGATGAACTTGTCCGTCGCCTTTTTCAGCGCCCGGGCGTAGCGGAGGGTAAAGGAGAACTGCTGGGTGGTGCTCGAGAAGGCGGCCACCTCGGGGTCGATGGACTTGACCCGCGCGACAAGCTCCTCGTCGGAAATCTCCTTATCCAGATACAAAAGCTCGACCTCGTGCCCGCCGCGCTTGAGCACCGACGATATCCAGGCCAGCCCGTGTTGATAATGCGGAAACTGAATGGTGTTTATGTCCGGATATATAAGAAGAATCTTCATGTCCGAAAAAGCCCGGCGGTAAGGACCGATCGGCGCCAAGTCCCTAAAAGCCCTTCCCGGCTCCGTTAGGCGAAGTCTATCAGATGCCTCGGATGAGGTAAAGTCATTGGTGGAAAACATGGGAGCAATGGCTTCCCGGTGAATCGCCAACGAGGCCGCCCGCCATCATCATTACGGCCCAACCCAGAGGCGAAGGCGGCGCGACCGCGTGGGACCCCACGGACCGGGCCCGCCTCGTCGTACAAATATTCCTTGACGGCCCGATTCATCGGGCCTCCGAGCGAGCTTTAGCGACGCGAGCTAATAGGCCCGCGCTAAAGCGCGGGCGAAGGCCGCTCGCCCGAAGTGGGCGGGTCGCCCAGCGCGGCGCGGGAGAAATAATCCACGCGCTCCCGCGCCGGGAAGAGTCGGTTTATTACCGCTACTCATGCCTGAAAATCGATCATCAAACGCGACTGAAGCAAACGCGGTGGCCTGCTCGCTTTGCTCGCCCTATAGCGTTATTACTGGTCTCAATCCCTCACGCAGCGGAAGCCCACGCCGTTGAAATCCAGTTCGGGCGGGGCGTAAGACCTGTAAGAAACTAGATATTCCAGATAGTGGTTCATGCAGGAAAGACCGCGGAGGACGCGCCACGAACCGGAGGCCGGTCCGGGAGGGTCGTTAACCGGGCTCGAGCCATAGTATGACGATGAATGCCAGTCGTTGACCCATTCATACACGTTGCCCATCATATCGTAAAGACCGTAGCCGTTCGGCGCGTAATACTTTACCGGAGACGTGTCATTGTCCCAGGGGTCGCCTGAATCTTGAAAGTTGGCGTCGGAGCCGGTAATGGCGTCTCCCCATGGAAAGCGCTTGCCCTCGAGGCCTCCCCTCGCCGCGTACTCCCACTCCGCCTCTGAGGGCAGGCGCTTGTCCGCCCAGGCGCAATACTCCGAGGCCTGGTTCCAACTGACGTGCATCACCGGATATTCGTCATAGGCCGTGTCCCCGTAATAAACGGTCCTTGTATTGCTTGAAGAATCGGAAGGGGCCGTGCACGCCCCGGCGCCGACGCAACTCGCGTACTCCGAGTTGGTCACCTCGTGAGCGTCCATGAAAAAGGGAGAGGTGACGCAAACGGTATGCACGGGGCGTTGGTCGCCGTACCCCTCGTTAAAGTGGTCGCCCATCTCGAAGCACCCGGCCGGGACCATGACCATGTCCGGATGAAAAGGGCAGTCCTCATCTATCACGCCGTCACAGTCGTTATCTTTCCCATCGCAGGCGTCGGTCGCGCCCGGATATACGTCCGCGGCCAAATCGTTACAGTCGTCGTCGGGCGTATTCGAGCCGCCCGGCTTGTAGTGTCCGTCGCCGTCAAGATCGAGGCCGCTCAAATCGACGGACAACGCGTAGGGCGCGCTCGTGATCCTCGCCCTCGGCGTCATCTCATTGTCGGAACCGACCTTAACGCCCATCCACACGTCCTGGTGGTTCTGAAAGACCGCGGCCAGGTTGCCCTCCGTTCCAGCGGTTATCGTCCCTGAGCCTATCAGCGCGCTGTAAAGCCCGCCCGTTACCACCACGTCCTCCTGGAGGACCGTGAGGAGGGCGGTGTCTCCCGCCAGGGAGGCGTAGAAGGTAAAGGTCAGGTCCACGGTATCGCCGTCCGCCGGAGGCTGGCCCGAGGCGTCGGTAATCCTGCCCTGGTAATTGATTAGCTGAGGCGCGGACCCCCCCAGCGAAAGACCAATGAACGCCACCGATAAAAAAAACGCCATTAACGCCGCCGCTATTTTCGTCCTCATGACTTGACCCTCCTCGAGGCGAGAAATTAATAAGGCTTGTATAAGCTAAACATACTACTTGGCCGTTATATGTCAAGTGGAAAGACAAGGCCCGGGCTGGTGGATGCAAACCGATTCCGAGCGAGCTTTGGCGACGCGAGCCGTTCGGCCCGTGCTTTAGCGCGGGTTACTCGGCGGCCCGCGTTTTTATTGAGGGCGTTTTAACGTCCTTCTCGTTACTGACGCTTCAGCGACCCGTTCCCAGGGTTCGATCCGCTCCGACATAGCCCGTTCGCCGGATAAATCCATTGTTTTGAGAAGAACGCTAAAGCGCCCTCCCGATAAAATATATCGGGGCCACCAGCAACCCGCGCTAAAGCGCGGGCTTGGAACTCGCCGCGCTCGGAAGGCCGTTGAAATGGCCAAGACGAAACGCTGAAGCCCTCAAGATACTCCCTTTTATTGCAGAATATATGCGCCACCATATTAGCTCTTACATTTGTAACTATTTATCATCTCTCATTCTTTCCTTGGACACCCGCTGTCTTTAATTATCTTTTTAATAGACATTCCGTCTGAACCGTCGAGTACCTTGAGTTCATCATTTTGTACCTCTTCACAAATGATAGCCCTCATTCTCGGATCAATGCCTTTTAGTTCATCCAGCAGTATTAAAGCTTTGAAATCTTTTACATCGATCGGGCTAGCCTGCAGGTTAATTGCACTACGAAGAGATTCAATTTTTGTGGCATTGTCAATTGCATCAAGGTTAAGAATGCATTTATTGTAATCGTCGAGACTGCCGGCGGACAAGGCGTCATTTACGATGATCTTAGAGCATTCGGCATTATCAATTTTACAGTGCAGGCAATCGAGAATTCCGTCAAAGCCTCCCAACTTTTCACCTGGATATGACCGAGGGTTGTTCCGGTTCCAGTATATTATAAATTCTGATATTTCTTTTGGGTGGGAGCCGGCAAATATCTTAACTAATTGCGATTTGTTATAAGTATCGACTTCGTCTTCCGGCGTGTATAGTAAGGATTCGTAATAGGAGAAGTATTTACTCCGGTCAATTTTAAAAACAAGGTCATAAAATGAATCATCCAGATAAGGGAAACTGCCAATTAGATAGGCAATTTCCGCGTTAATTGATTTGTCATTTCCGTTGGAAAGAAACTTGATGTAGTTTGATTCACTGAAAGTGATCTTTTTGTCATTCTCATGCTCCTCAAGCCAGCACCTCTGAACTTCAATAGGGTGACAGTTATTGCCATATCTTTGACGGAGTAGCCAATTGATTTCTTCGCTATCGTCACTTCTGTCCCACTTGCATATGTAGTCGTGAATGGGGATGGAGCACTCCGGGTAACTGTAATACTTTTCAATGTACTTTATTTTGAGTTTAACGTCGGCGGATGTCAGTTCTCTCGGGGAGAGTATCACTAATAATGAAACCAATGCAACCAAGTGCCGAATGTATTTTCTAAGCATCTTATCCTCCCGCTGATAAATGCGACAACATATCGGATTATTGTCGTAATATCGCTACTTAACGTCCTTATTTGAACATTTGCTTTCCTCAATGATCTTATTTACAGCGGCAAGGTCCTCATCATTGAGCACTTTAAGTTCATTGTCATCAATAACTCCCTCGCAAATTCTATTTCTAATTCTCTGGTCAATTCCGTTTAGATCATTCAACAGTATTAGAGCTTTGAAATCCTTCTCATTCATTGGAGACGTATACAATCTAGCACTAACGTTACTTCTTAAAGATTGTATTTTAATATTATAGTCAATTCCATCAAGGTTTTTAATACACTTATTGTAATTGTCAGTCCCTCTGTGCCAACGTAGATGAGACACTTCCCCTATGTTAAATTACTGTAGGGCGGGGGAGGTATTAGGATGTATAGAGAGATGGATGAAGACAGGAAGAAGGCAGGGATTGTTGGGGAGACGGAGGGAGCCCGTAGGGCGACCGGAGTCTCCCCAACCGGGACGGCCGAGCCGGAGGACACTCCTGCCAAGCGGCCCGAGCGGGTGGGGGCGCCGATCATTCTTCCCGAGCCGGAGGTCCCGGAAAAGCCCGCCCGGCGGCGCTTCACCGCGGCTTACAAGCTCGCAATCCTCGGGAAGGCCGACGCCTGCTCGGGGCATGGCGAGGTCGGCGCCCTGCTGCGCCGGGAGGGCCTTTATTCGTCGCACCTGACGGCCTGGCGCAAGCAGCGGGACGAGGGGGCCTTGAAAGCGCTTTCGCCCGTAAAGCGGGGCCGCAAGCCCAAGGCCAAAAACCCGCTGGCCGATGAAGTGGCCCGCCTCGAGCGCGAGAACCGGAAGCTCCAAAAGCGGCTCGAACAGGCCGAGATGATAATCGACTTCCAAAAAAAAGTTGCCGATCTGCTGGGGATACCCCTGGCCAAGCCGCCCGGCGAAGAGAGCGAATGATGGAATCGGCAAGCACGGCCGCTCCCCGGGTCGGCGCCAAGGCCGCCTGCGAGGCCCTGGGCCTGTCGCGAGCAACGTTTAATCGTCGCGCTAAAATTCCCTTCGGGCCTCCGCCGCCGAGGCGCGCGGCCAAGCCGGCAAGGTCGTTGAGCGAGGACGAGCGGCGCCGGGTGCTGGACGAACTCCACTCCGAGCGCTTTGCCGACAAGGCCCCCCGCGAGGTCTGGGCAACGCTCCTGGACGAGGGGACATGGCTGTGCTCGGTCCGCACCATGTACCGCGTCCTCGACTCGGAAAAGGAAGTCCGGGAGCGGCGCAACCAACTCCGGCGTCCCCGATACAAAAAACCCGAGTTGCTGGCCGAGGCCCCCAACCAGGTCTGGTCCTGGGACGTCACCAAACTCAAGGGACCGGCCAAATGGACCTGCTACCAACTCTACGTGATCATGGACATCTTCAGCCGCTGCGTGGTGGGATGGATGATCGCCGGACGCGAAAGCGCGGAGCTGGCCCGCCGCCTGATCGGGGACAGCATCCGAAAACAGGGGATCGAGCCGGGACAACTCACCATCCACGCCGACCGGGGGAGTTCGATGAAATCAAAGCCGGTGGCCTTCTTGATGGCCGACCTGGGCGTGACCAAGAGCCACTCGCGGCCCCACGTGTCCGACGACAACCCCTACTCGGAAAGCCAGTTCAAGACCATGAAGTACCGGCCCGAGTTCCCGAGCCGGTTCGGCTCCATCGAGGACGCCAGGGCCTTTTGCGTGAAGTTTTTCGATTGGTACAACCGCGAGCATCGGCACACCGGGATCGGCCTGATGACGCCCGAGATGGTCCATTACGGAATGGCGAGCGAGATCGTGGCCGCCAGGCAAAAAACGCTCGACCACGCCTATGAAAAAAAACCGGAGCGCTTCGTGAAAAGACCGCCGACGGCGCCGGAGTTGCCCGGCAAAGCGTGGATCAACCCACCGGCGAAACCGGAGGAAATAAACAGTTTGCCACACTAAATTCAGGAAAGGCGTGTCTCATTTTGCTTGACACATTCCGAGTATTGTCGGCGTGTAACGCGTTCAATACTATGATATCCGAGCAACCCTTGTTGTTAGAATTGCAGTGCATGCAGTTGAAAATGTCCGAATACTCGCCAGGGTAAGTTTCTCTAGGGAATTTGCCCCATCCGAACAGGATAAACTCCGAAATCAATTCCGTTTTCGTGTCGGAGAAAACCATTACCAATTGATCCTTAGCATAGCCATCAACTTCAACCGATGGTGAGTATAATAACGATTCATAATATTGGAAATATTCACTCCTGTCTATCTCGAATACAAGGTCGTAAAAGGAGGCGCTTAGGTAGGGTACATTTCTTATTATGTACGCGATTTCTCCGTTTGATATTTTGTCGTTCTCTTTCGCGATTGTCCTGATATAGTTGGACTCGGCGAAAACATTTTGGTTACCGCGCTCTCGCTCTGATAGCCAGCACCGACCTAGTTCAATGAGGAAGCAATCATTATGATACCTCTGAAACATCAGCGAGTCGATTGATTCTCTTTCTTTTGATTTGTCCCATTCACATATTTCGTCATGAGTGACATTGCATTCAGGATACGAGCTGTATTCGACAAGATATTCGGATTTGATGAGTCCATCGGCGGAGTTTAATCCGTCGGAAACAATGAGACAAAGGACAAAAACACACCCTATCATTTTCATTATTAATTTCTTATTCATCTATCCAACTCCATTCCATTTTCATTTTGCTATTCACTCCAAGTCAGCAATAAGGTCTTTGGCCGCCGCTGGAAAGATGGAAATTCCCATTTTACCCTTCTAGCTAAAACGGGGGTGATTTTGAAATAATTATTTTCCATCACTCCCAATATGAACGCCATTCCTGTCTTCGTCCTCATGATTTGGCCCCTCGAGGTGAGAAATTAATAAGGCTTGTATAAGCTAAACATACTACTTGGCCTTTATATGTCAAGTGGAAAGACAAGGCCCGGGCTGGTGGATGCAAACCGATCCGGAGCGGGCCGCGGGCCGTCGCGTTTGCCGAATTCCTTGCAAAGGGGTATATATATTGTTCGATTGAAGCGCGCGATTTGGCCGCGCTTCCAAAGATTTTTATGGCCTTCAATTACAAAGACGTGGTCCCCTGGGGTCGGAACTTCGACGAGTATCGGAGGATGTTCGCGCTGACGGAGGGGGACCTGGCAAGGAACGTGCTGGGCTGCGCGGACGGGCCGGCGGGGTTTAACGCGAGGATGAGGGGGATGGGCTTCAGGGTCACCTCGGCGGACCCCTTGTATCTTTTGCCTCGCCGCCTTGTCGAGTGCCGGATCGACGAGACCTACGACAACGTTATGGCCCAGACCCTGCGGAACCGGGAGAAGTTCGTATGGCGGGACTTCGAGTCTCCGGCCGAGCTGGGGGAGGTCAGGATGGAGGCCATGCGGGAGTTCCTGGCCGATTACCACCAGGGCCTTCGGGAGGGAAGGTACGTGGCCGCGGGCCTTCCCGCGCTTCCTTTTCGCGACGGGGCCTTCGGGCTCGCCCTTTGCTCGCATTACCTTTTTCTATACTCGGACAAGCTGTCCCTCGATTTCCACGCCCGGTCTGTCGAGGAGATGGTCCGGGTGGCGGGCGAGGCCAGGCTCTTTCCCCTCCTCGATTACAACGCCCGCCCCTCGGTCCACCTCGAGCCCCTGATCGAGAGGCTCGAGGGAAAGGGGCTAAGGGTCGAGATCAAGAAGGTTGACTACGAGTTCCAGATCGGCGGCGACGAGATGATGGCGGTCTCGCTCGGCGCGGCCTAGGACTTGCCCCGATACTCCTCGAGCTTGCCCGCGTCGGCCAGGGCCCGCGTCTCGTCGTAGCCGCCGATGAACTTTCCCCGCAGGACCACCATGGGCACGGTGCGCCAGTTGTACTCGAGCTTCATCCTCTCGAACTCGGCCCGGTCCTTTAACAAGCGTTCCTCGAACTCGATGCCCAGGTCCGTGAGCAGCGCCTTGGCCATCACGCAAAAGGGGCAGCCCGAGGTGGTGTATACGATGTTCTGCATGTCGTTCCTTTAGTAAGGGTCTATCCGGATAGATGGCGCGGATAAAAATCAAGGACACCCAAGGTTATCGGCGAGGGCTTCACTTTGCGAAAGCGGCCCTGACTCCTGGACGCTCGTTCGATCAACGTGGTCGATCTTCTTAATGAAGATCATAAACGCCAGAGTCAGCCAGAGATACGCAAGGGCGGCCGCGGGCGCTAAAAATATCCAAAAGAAATCCCCGTATATTTGATTGGCCGGCCATAGGAGGACTTCAATAAGCCTCGCGAAAAAGTCGCTTCCAATAATTTTGGCGTCGTTTAGCAAATTGAACGAGACGAATTCAACCCAAAAAGCGTAGAGGAGAATAAGATAAACCAGTGGCCCCGTCTTCAAGGCGATAAACAAAGCAAACTTAACCGTCTTGAAAAAATGATAGGCCAAGAAACGCGCCGACGTCTTCAATGTCCCGATTAATCCTTGTCCCTTTATTATGTAAAGCGCGAGGTAGACGGACATGAAGAAGTGCAAAATAATTGCCAAGGCTAATAGCGCCTTGTCAAGTCCCCAAAATGCCCGCCCGGAAGTACCCGGCTCCAAACCGGCTAACAATGAATATTCCAGAAGGGCCGCCATGGCCACAAAGGAAACAAGAAAAAGGGTCAGGGCATTTTTTACTAAAATTCCAGCTTTGATTTCCAGTGACTCGGAGGCAAGGTTGTAATAGACCATAAGCGCCAATTGACACAGGTAGATGATTAAAAGCGGAATCGACAGGGAAATCGCGAACGATATTGGGGAACTTATAATAAAAAAATCAATTTTTCCATAAAGCCAAAGATAATAAATACCCGGAAAAATCAAAATGGAAGAAACGGGAAGAGAAATTAAAATCAGGCTTTTCCAATGACCCTTGACAAACGCGAAAGACTGGGCGTAGACCTCGCCGTAACTAACCGCGGGCTTTGGTTTTTTCGCGGTCCTTTTCGCGAGAGACCATTTTATCAGGGCGCCTAAAAGGGAAAAAATAACCGCGCCGGCCAGATAGGGCGCCAGGATGAAGTACGGGCTGTCCCATGGCCGGCTTTCATGATCGTATCCTATCGGGTACCACGTATACGTGACGAACGCCGAGAAATGAAAATGCTGGGCGAGGACCATGAACCACGACCAATAAAACAGGGCCTTTCCCGCTCCATCCCTTACCGGCCCTATTGCGGGCCCCGGCTTCTTTGTCATTTCAATCGTGGTCATAACGCGACTCCCTTTACCCTCGAGCGTAATTCAAAAGCAGGATTGCTACAATTCTCAGTATATAGATTTCGCGGACGTCCTTCAAGTATTTCAGTCTGACAGTATTTCAGCCTGAATCTATCGAAGATTGATATCCTTGCAACATGGTCCCATGGCTCGGCCGCCGGCCGGACTTGTTCCTTGCCATTGCCCGGTCTAAACTCATGGGTTAGATAATAATACTTTCACGGGGGAATATATCATGACTATTGCCGCGGCTTGCGACTCGGGCGTCCAGGTATGGAAGGCGGACGAGGGCCTTTCCAAAAGGGTGAAGCGCCTTCGGGACGAGTACTTCTCCTTCGAGGAGCGCGACCATTTCAGGAACGAGGTCATCGGCTACACCACGGGCGAGCCCGACGACGTACTGTTCTCGAGCTACCACTGGGGCGTGGCCCCCGAGGCCTTCATTTTTTCGAAGGCCTTTACGGACACCCTGGCCGCCTCGGCCGTGAAGGTTACGCTCCCCCCCGGCTTCTGGGGCATGTCGCTTCCCCGGCGGCGGGCGGTCTTCTTCAGCGAGGTGGTGACCAAGTACATGCCCGTCCAGATACTGGAGGGCGAGCTTATTGCGGGCGGCCACTTTAACACGGCCCTTTCCAAGACCCTCACGCCCGAGGAGACCAAGGAGTGGAAGAAGCGGGAGAAGAAGTGGTTCAGGAAGAGCCTGGTCATGAACGTGTTCGGGATCGGCAACTGCGGCGCCGTGCCCGGGCATCTCATTCCCGATTATCCCTCGGTAATCAAGAACGGCTTCAAGGGGCTGGTGGAGAAGTTCGAGGGCCTCAAGGACAAAAAGCCCGCCGGGCATCGCGACTATCTCGAGGCCCTTATCGTATGCGCCGAGGCGGCCCGGGACTTCGCCGCCCGCTACGCCGGCCTCGCCGACAAACTGGCCCGGGCCGAGAAGGACGCCGGCCGGGCGGCCGAGCTTCGGGAGATGGCCCGTATCTGCCGCAAGGTCCCGTGGGAGCCGGCCGGGACCTTCCAGGAGGCGCTCCAGTCTCTTTGGATCACGCACATGCTGGTCATGTCGGCCGAGTCATATCCCGGGCCAGGTCTCTCACCGGGCCGGGTGGACCAGTACCTCTATCCATATTATAAGTCCGACCTCGAGAGCGGCCGGATAACGCGGGACTGGGCCAAGGAGCTGATCCTCTGCTGGATGATCAAGCATAATTACGCCTACGACTTCATGGGCCGGGTGGGCACCAAGCAGGGCATCAACTCGTCCTTTGGCCAGCTCATCACCATCGGCGGCCTGGGACCGAACGGCGAGGACATGAGCAACGACCTTACCATGCTCCTGCTCGACGCCATCGAGGAACTGAACATGCTCGAGCCCAAGCCCAACGTGAGGCTGCACAAGAACGTCGGGGAGGGGGTCCTGGACAAGGTGGTGCACATGGTGGCCAAGGCCCAGGGTTCACCCTTTTTGCTCAACTTCGACGAGATATCCATGAAGGCCCTGAGGTGGGCCGGCCTTCCCGAGGACAAGCTGTGGGACTACGCGCCGGTGGGCTGCCTCGAGAACACGCTCCAGGGCAACGACCGCTCGGGCACGGTGGACGTGAACCTCAACCTGGCCAAGCCGGTCGAGTTGGTCTTCGGCTCGGGCCGGGACCTGAAGCTGATAAAGCGGATCGGGGCCAGGACCCCGGACGCGGCGTCTCTATCTTCCTTCGCGGAGTTCAAGGCCGCCTACTTCGCCCAGCTCTCGAAACTGGTGGATTACATCCTCGAGATGGCGGAGGAGGCCGACGCCATGCGGGCCAAGTTCGAGCCGACCCCCTATCTGTCGGCCCTGGTGGGCGGCTGCGCCGAGTCGGGCAGGGACGTGACCGCCGGGGGCGCCGAGCACAACTTCATCACCGTGGAGGGAGTGGCCTTCGCCACGGCCGTGGACTCCCTGGCGGCGGTGAAGAAGCTGGTCTTCGAGGAGGGCCGTGTCAAGATGGCGGACCTGAAAAAGGCCGTCAAGAAAAACTTCGAGGGCCACGAGCCGCTAAGGCAGATGCTTATCAACCGGGCCCCCAAGTACGGGAACGACGACCCCGAGGCGGACGGCATAGCGGCCGAGCTTAACTCCTTCCTGGCGGAAAAGGTCGGAGCGAGAAAATCCCCCGCCACGGGCCGGCGCTACAGGATGGGGTATCTCTCCTGGAACTACTGGGTGATCTACGCCGCGGCCACCCACGCCACTCCCGACGGCCGGAAGCGTGGAACGTACTTGAGCAACGGCGTCTGCCCCGTCACCGGCGCCGACCACAAGGGCCCCGTGTCGGTGGCCCGGTCGGTCTTTTCCATGAACCTCGAGAAGGCGCCCAACGGCGGGTCGCACACCATTTCCCTCAACCCGGCCATGGCCCGGACCGAGCACGGGCGGGAGAACATCAAGGCCTACCTCCGCGCCTACGGGGTGCAGGGGGGAAGCGCCCTCCAGATCAACATGATCGACCCCGCCACCCTGCGCAAGGCCCAGGCCAACCCTGGAGAATACGGCAACCTCCTGGTGCGGGTCACCGGATACAACGCCTACTTCACCTCGCTGGGCAAGGAAATACAGGACGAAATAATCGCCCGTGAAAGCCACAGGCTGGGAGGAGAATGAAATGGGAGCCATGAAAGGCCCGGCCGCCGCCGCCTTTACCAAGATGTCCTATCACAAGTTCGCCGCCACCGTGAACGAAAAGGGCGAGCCCAACGTGGTGCCCCTTTTAAGCGCGCGCATGATCGATCCTGACACCATCGCCTTCGCCAAGTTCATGGTATGGAAGACTAGACGAAACTTCGAGGCCAACGGCAAGATAACCTTCGCCTGTCCCGGTCCCGGCGGCAAGAGCTACGCGGCCAAGGGCGAGTTCACCGAGTGGCGGACGGAGGGGCCCATCCTGGAGGAGTTCGAAAAGGAGCCGCTCTACCGGTACAACGCCTACATGGGCGCGAACCTCATCGGAATAGTCAAGGTGAAAGAAGTCCTCGAGTTTCCCGGGGAAGGCATGATAAAGCCGCTCATCTCGGCCCTGGCCGTAAAGCCTCCAGCGCCCCGCGAGAACGGGGGACCCATGGGCGCGAGGGTGATGGAGAAATGGGGCCGCAGGCTGGCCATCAAGTTCATCGGCATGATCGATAAAAAAGGAGACCCCATTGCCCTGCCCCTCCAGCGCCTGACGGTCCTTAATTCCTCGACCATGGCCTTCCCCATGAGGCGGGACATAAGGCCCCTGGCCGACCTGAAAAAGGGCGACCGCGTGGCCGCCTCGGTGCTGGTCCTGGACCCCTCGGGCTACCAGGTAAAGGGTCGGTTCCTCGGGGCCGAGCGCCTGGCCGGCAAGGAGCACGGCTTTATCAGCGTGGACGAGGTCTATACCGCGTCCCCCCCGGTCCCGGGCCGCCGCATATACCCCCTCGACGACTACCTGACCCGGCTCGAGGCTTGAACAATCCCGGGGAAGCGAGCGAGTCCGCGGCGGGGCCCGCGTCCCGGTTGTCGGCGCCGTGCCGGCCGGGGGTGGCGCGGGGATCGACCGCCCGTTTCACTGTGGCTGGCCTATGGGTATCTTTCCAGGACAGCCCCATTCAAAGTACCTTAATCCCATGCTCGATCCTGAGATTTGTATTCCCGTCTATACCTCTGGTCATGGGCCGTTAATGTCTTGGCGTTTTCCGGTCCAATAGAAACTCCCACTTTTTTCGTCTCACCGATTCTGATAATATGGCCCCATCGTTATTCAACTCTCGGACCGGCGGTCGCGCTCTCCGAGAGTCGCTTTGAGGAGGACCGCGATGAAGATACTGATAGCGTATTTCAGTCAGACCGGCAACACTGAGAAGGTGGCCAGGGCGATCAAGGAGGAGGTTTCCTCGGCGCATGACGCGGCCATCCGCCGGGTGGAGGAAATCGGGGCGGACGACCTCGAGTCCCTCGGCCTCGTCTTTATCGGTTCCCCCATCCACGCCGGGGGACTGGCCAAGCCCGCGGCCGATTTCATCGCCTCATTGTCCGGGTCGGACGTCCCGGCCGCGGCCGGGTTCGTGACCCACAGCGCGCCCGCCTATCAAAGGGAAGGCTTTGAAAAGGGCCTCGAGGGCCTGGAGAAGGGGCTCGGGCAAAAGGGGATAAAGTATCTTGGGTGCTTCGACTGCCAGGGCAAGCTGGACCCGAAGATACAGCCTTTCGTTCAGCAAAAGTTCGGCCACGACGACGAGACCTGGTCCGAGATGATGTCCAAAACCGACCCTCACCCCGACGAGGAGGACCTTGCCAGGGCCGCGGTCTTCGCCAGGGAAACCCTGGAGAAATTGTGACCCTTGAAGGCTTGCCGGCGCTAGAGCCTTCCTTCCTTTTTCATTTCCGCGGCCAGGTCCAGGTCGAGGGGAAAGACGCCGTCTTTGAATTCGGCGTTATAGGACCGGGCCTGGCTGGGGCACTTCTCGACGCATAATCCACATCCCATGCAGGCTTCCTCATTGTAAACCGGCCGTCCGTGCTCGTCGGAGGTGATGGCGTCGAAGATGCAGACCTGGGCGCAGGTCCCGCAGGTGTCGCACTTGTTGGGGTCGTGGTCAACCTTATAGCCGGAGGGGGCCACGTTGGTGATTCCCTCCGCCCCCTTGATTTTTTTCACCACTCTCATTCCCTGAAGTCCGCCGCAGCAGCACGAGCAGCAGTTGCAGATGACTCCGGTCCTGCCCCCGGTGGCCACCTTGAACCAGGCCGTGGTAATGCAGCCGTCGGCCCTTCTGTCCTTGACGATCTGGAGGGCCTCCTCCTTGGATATCCTTCTCGGGTGAAACCTGGTCCCATGCTCGAGCCAAAGCTGGGCGAAGACCTTGCCCACGGCCAGGCACGTGCTTACCGGCTCGCAATGGGTCTCGCGAGAAAGGCGGCAGGGGCAGTCCATGACGGCCAGCCACTCGGGTTCCTCGATTATTATCTTGTTGGCGTAAGGGAAAGGGATTATTTGCTCGGCCGGGCCGTAGTTCACGTCCTTGTCGAGCTTGATGATCTTGGCCGCCTCGTTGGGAGTTATCACCTTGGCGTGATACCGCGCGTAGACCATCTTGAATAGCCGGCCGGTAGGGCGGAAGTTTCCCAGCGCGCCGATGACCAGGTCACCCATCTTGAGGAATATCTTGACGTAGGGATCGTATCGCGAAAAATACAGCCAGTTATGAAAAGCCCGGTCGATCCTCCAACCGTGCAGCTTGAGTATACTCCTGGTGGACTCCTTCATTTATCCTCCCATGCCGGCCTTGTCGGGGACGAGCCTCCGGACCATCTGGCGTTCCCGTCGCGAGCGGGCGGCTCCACCCAACTTTGGATGGCGCGGGCGGACAAGTTTGGATCGAAGCCGCCCGCTCGCGACGGGACCGTCTAGCGGCCCCCGCGCGAGTCGTCCCCCCCGGCGTAATCCACGTACTCGCTCACGCGAGATATCACTTCCTCCTTGAAGCGGGGATTGTCGATCCTGATCGTCACCGCCTCGTTCGGGCAGTAGCGCTCGCACCTTCCGCAACCCCTGCACTGGCCGCTATGCACCGCCTTGCCGTCCTTTATCGAGATGGCCCCGAAGGCGCAGTACTCGACGCAGGTCCCGCATCCCCGGCAGGCGTCGGTCACCTCGACGGATATCCCCTCGATGGGGACCATGATTTCGTTCAGCCGTTCCTCGGGCACGTGCTTCAGATAGCTCATCATGCAGCAGCAGTGACAGCAGAAGCACACGCTGAGGAGCCTGCTTTCGTCGGGCGTCAGGAAAATGAAGTTATCGACCCTGACCTTGCCCGTCATGGGCACGAGCCCGTTGGCCACGGCCTTCTTAACGTGCTCGTGGGCCTCTTCCACGCTCACGCGCCGGCTTATGCCCGGAGGCATCTGGAGGGCCGTGTCGCCCATGAAAAGGCAGCCTATCTCATGGTCGTGATGCTCGCACTTGAAGGCCAGCCGGCATCCGCAGGTGTTCATGATCACGTGATGCCTGGCCTTGTCGATGAACTCGTGGACAACCTCCTCGGGCATGACGGCGTTCTCGACCTGGCCCAGCTCGGCGTTGATGGGCAGATAAGTCATCGAGTTCTTCCTCGGGTCCATCCAGGGATGGAGGTCCCGGATGACGGGGACCTTGGCCAGCATGAAATTGTACTCGAGGTACTTAAGGCCCGGGACCATATAGGGCCCCCTCACGTACAGCCAGCTTAAAAAGGCGTCGATGGCCCTTCTCGCCCCGGACCTTCGTTCCTGGCCCTGTTTCGATTTCACGAAGTCCATGTAGGTTTCCTCCGACCCATGGCGCGGAACCCATCCGGCGGCCGTCTTGAACTTGTCGCAGTTGGCGAAGGTGGTGTACTCGCTCAGGCTGACCCACCCCTGGCTCACCTTTTCCAGCCTCAGGGCGAACAGGAGGTTGGCCGCCGCCTTGAGCAGTCCCGCGGGCAGGGGGATGAGCCTGGCGCCCGAGGCGGAGAAGGCCCACTTAGTGGAGATGGCGTCGTCCGCTCCCACGTTGTAAACGCCGGGCAGGTCCTTTTTAAAGGCCAGGTAAAGCGCCCGGGCCAGGTCTTCCTCATGGATAAGCTGGAGGTGCGGGCTTCTTCCGGCCGGAAAAATCTGGTACTTCCGCGACCAAAGCTCGGAGAAAAGGTTGTCGATGTTGGGACCGGCCAAAAGGGCCGCCCTGATAACGGTGACCGTCATCTCGGGATGGTTCTTCGCGAAATCGCTGATTATTCCCTCGACCTCGACCTTGCTCGAGGCGTAGTAGCTGTCCTTGTTGCCTTGTAAGGGACGGTCCTCCTTTAGGCCCAGAGGGTTGTGCTCGTGAACGCCATAGGCCGTTATGCTGCTGGTGTAGATCACCTTCTTCACCCCGGCGCGGGCGGCGCTCTCGAAGGCGTTTTTCGACCCGTTGACGTTGACGTCCCGCGTTTCCTTCTTGTCGTGTATCTCGCGCACCACGAAGGCCAGATGATACAGCGCGTCAACGCCACCCAGGATTTTCTCCAGGTCCTTGCTCCGCGCGTCCATCTTGTGAAACTCGACCTTGTCCGGGCCGCCCCGCCAGGGCGTAACGTCGATTCCCACGATCTTGTCGACCTCCGGGTCGGCCGCCAGAAGCGGAAGCACGACGCCCGCGAAGTAACTGTTAACGCCGGTTATGGCCACCGTTTTTCCCATGATTGCCTCCGTCGCCCCGTTGTCCTGGACCGTCCGCCGCTACTTCTCGTAGGTCTTTTCCAGGAACTGCGTTTTTTTCGTCGCCCGCTCGAGGGAGTTGGGCCTTAGCCACTCGATGGCGGGCCGGATTTTCAGCAGCTTGTGCATTTTTTCCGACAGCTCCCTCTCGAGGCCGGCAAGGTCGCCCTCCCTGACCGACTCGGAGAACTCGATCTTGAGCTTCAAGGGCGGCACGACCCGGGGAGGCGGCTCGTCCAGCACGATCCTGAAGGCCCCCGTAAGCTTCTCGGGAAAGGAGTGTATGACTCCCTCGATGGCCGCCGGATAAACGGGAACGCCCTTGACCTTCAGCATGTCGTCCGCCCGGCCGACGATTTTATAGCGGAAACCCGAGGCCCCGCAGGGACAGGGCTCGGTGAATACCTGGTGGATGTCCATCATGGTGAAGCGGAGATCGAACCATACCGCCGCCGGCGGGTTGAGCGAGGTCCCCACCATAACGCCGGTGGCCCCGTGCTCGAGGGGAACGGGCTTTTTCGTCTCCGGGTCGATCAGCTCGTAATAGGCCTTGTCGTCGGCTATCCAGTGCATGCCCTGGTAGACGGGATGGTCGCAGGAGCACCCATAGCCGCCGCCCAGGTCGAAGACCTTGGCCCCGTACTCGGTCTCGAGTTTTTCCCTTACCTCGGGGATGCCGGCCCCCGGCTCGGCGCCGAGCATCAGTATCTTGATGCCCAGGCTTTTCACCGGCTCGTTCATCACCTCGGGACAGCGCTCGATGAGATGGAGCGCGAGGGAGGGCGTGCCCGTGAAGACGTTGACCTTGAACATCTTGATGAACTGGAGCATCTTCTCGGTCCCGGCCTCGGCCCCGATGGGAATGACGGTAATGCCGGGGAAATTGCGCCACCACAGAATCTGGGGCGTGCCGGCGGCGTGCATGGAAAGGCCGAAACAAAGGCCGATGCGGTCGCCCGGCCGGATGCCCAGACGCCACGCCGCCCGGCTCATGATCTCCTGGGCGTCGTCCAGGGCGGCCCCGAAATTAGGATATGGCGTGGGTATGCCCGTCGTGCCCGAGGTCGTCGTCAGAAGGTAAAGGTCCTTGACCCGACTCTCGCCGAAAAGGTGAAGCATCAGCTTCTCCATGTCAAGGCCGACCTTGCCGATGACCTCCCTGATCTCCGCCTGGCCAACGACCGGAATCTTGGACGCGAAATCGCCGAAGTCCTTGACGTCGCCCGGCTTGACGCCCGCCTCGTCCATCCTCTCGCGGTGAAGAGGAGTGTTCTCGTATTGCCAGACCAGCGCCTTTTTCAGCCTCTCGAGCTGAAGCTCGCGCATCTCGGGCGTGTTGAACCTGGGTTCGACCTCCATGTTCCAGTACTTGCGTTCCAAATCCATGGCCATGCTCCTCTTCCGTCCTTATTTTTTCAACACGTGGATCGCCATCGCCGCCGCGTCCACCCCCAGCACCCCGCCGCCGTTATGGGTCATGCCAACCCTGGGAGACTTGACCTGGCGCTTGCCGGCCCTGCCCCTTAGCTGCTCGACCACCTCGTGGACCTGTCCCAGTCCGGTGGCGCCGATGGGATGTCCCTTCGAGGCCAGGCCCCCCGAGGTGTTGGAGGGCATGGTCCCGCCGATTTCCATGCGTCCCTCGTCTATCCATCTGGGCGAGTCCTCGCCCGGGCATATGCCCAGCTCGATAAGGGTGATGATCTCCGAGGGGGAGGTCGCGTCGTGGACCTCGATAAGGTCCAGGTCCTCCGGGCCTATGCCCGCCTCCTCGAAGGCCCGCTTGCCCAGCCGCTTGGTCAGGGTGTCCTCGAGGCCCCCCGAGGGCTTGCCGCTGCCGACCACCGACGAGGCGATCCAGACGGGGTCCGCACCCAGCTTGGCCGCCTTTTCCTTGCTGCAAACCACCGCGGCCGCCGAGCCGTCTCCAATGGGCGAGCACATCATCCGGGTAAGGGGCCAGGAAACGTCGCCCGACTCCAGCACCTCCTCCACGGTCACTTCCTTCTGGTACTGGGCGTAGGGGTTGTGGGCCCCGTTCTTGTGACTCTTGACGGAAATCTTGGCGAAGTGCTCCTGGTTAAGGCCGTATTTCTCCATGTACATCTTGGTATAATAGGCGTACATGTCCATGAACACGCTCCGCTTTTCGCCGCTTCCCTCCTTGAGTATCTTCTCGCCCGAGGGCCGGCTCTTCTCGAACTCCTTGAGGAAGAGCTTGAACACGTCAACGTCAACCGCCGTGCCCAGGGCCTTGAAGGACTTCTTCCGGTCCTCGTCGTAGAGCTTCTCGAAGCCCACCACCAGGGCCAGGTCGTAAAGACCGGCGCCCACGGCGGTCCAGGCGAGATGAAGAGCGGTCGAGGAACTGGCGCAGGCGTTTTCCACGTTGTACATGGGAATGGCCTCGATGCCCATCGAGGTCAGCGTGACCTGGGCCTTGATCATCTCCTGGCCCGTCATGAGCCCGGGGACCGCGCTTCCCACGTAGGCGGCCTCCACGTCCTTTTTATCCACGCCGGCGTCTTTGATGGCCTTCTCCGAGGACTCCCTGACCAGGTCCTTGATGGACTTGTCCAGAAGCTTTCCAAACCTGATCATACCAACGCCGATGATGGCAACGTCCCGCATGAGATTCTCCCTTTTAGGTGGCCGGTCTTTTTTCTCCACCCGGCCACCTCACCGGATAATAATACAACTTGACCATGCAGTCAAGCATAAATATCACGCGTCGCCCCATTTTATTAGGTTTAAATTGATTTTATTATAGTTAGTGACTGTATAGTTTTATCGCGCGTCCGGCCCGTTCCAAAGAATCGGCCGAGATTAAAAGTAAGAAAACGACCTTTCCTCCCGCCGGGCGGCTGGATATCACTCGCGCTTTCCTGTATATATTTAAAACGCCCTCTTGGCGCGACAACCACGGAAGGGGAGAAAAAATGAAGAGAAATTACGGGAACATAATCGGGCCGGCGGCTGCCGCCGTCCTCTTGGCCCTAGCCCTCGGCTGCTCGAAGAAGTCCGAGCTGAAACTCGAGCGGGTCAAGACCGACAAGAACGTCATGGTCGTCATGAGCGACGGCGTCGAGTTGGCCACGGACATATATTACCCGCCGGGGTTGGACAAGGCCCCCACCATCCTCGTTCGCACGCCCTACGGCAAAAGCCTCCAGATGGTGATGGGCAAAACCAACTTCGGCAAATACTACGCCAAGCGCGGCTACGTGGTGGTGGTGCAGGACGTAAGGGGCCGCGAGAAATCGGGAGGCGACTTCTACCCGTTCATACACGACGGCAAGGACGGGATGGAGACCATGGACTGGATAAGGTCCCAGCCCTGGTTCAACGGCAAGCTGGGCACCTACGGCCCGTCCTATTTGGGGACCACCCAATGGTTCGCGGCCCCGGGCCAGGATATCGACTGCATGTACCTGTCCGTGACCAGCCCCAACCTGAAGCGGGTGATCTACCGGGGCGGACAATTCAATCTCCTGACCGTTTACAACTGGGCCGTCATGATGGGAGACCATAAGGCCAACTTCGGCGTCATGGCGAAAATGTCCAGGTTCGACGATTACATGAGAACGCTTCCCCTGGACAAGGCCGACGACAAGGCCGGGGCCGACGTGTCCTATTTCAACGACGCCCTGGACGTGGACAAGATATTCGACCTTTACGATAAGGTGAACTTCGAGGACAAATACGACGACGTCCGCGCCCCGGCGGTAAGCCTCGGGGGCTGGTACGACATGTTTATCGGACCGCAGCTGGAGGACTTTCAGAGGCTCCGGGAGCAGGACGGTCCGGCCTCTAAGTCCGTGCTCATCGTGGGTCCCTGGGGCCATGGGATGGGCGGGGACGGCAGCGTGGATTACGGCGACGTCGGCGGCATGGGCAACATCCTCGGCTCGGAGCAAGCCGGGCAATGGATGGACTACTGGCTGAAGGGTGAAGACGCGGGCGTCGAGAAATGGCCGCCGGTCAAGATATTCGTCATGGGCGAGAACGTCTGGCGGGAGGAAGAGGAATGGCCCCTGGCCCGGGCCAGGTATACCAAGTATTACCTCCACTCGGGCGGGTCGGCGAACTCGCGAGACGGAGACGGCGTCCTGAGCGCCCAGCCCCCGGCGGCGGACGAGGCCCCGGACTCCTTCTCCTACGACCCCATGGACCCGGTCCCCACCAAGGGCGGCAACAACCTGATTACGAACCTGGGCGCCCATGACCAGGCGAAGATCGAGGACAGGGACGACGTGCTCTGCTATACCACGCCCGAGCTCGAGACGGACCTCGAGGTGACCGGACCCATCTCCGCGGTCATCTACGCGGCCTCCGACGCGAAGGACACGGACTTCACGGTCAAGCTGGTGGACGTCCATCCCGACGGCAAGGCCATTAATATTCAGGACGGCGTCGTCCGGGCCATGTACAGGGACAACGACCCGGCGGCGCCGACACCCCTCACGCCGGGCGAGGTCGAGGAATATCGCGTCGACCTCTGGGCCACCTCGAACCTGTTCAAGGCCGGGCACCGGATCAGGGTCGAGGTCTCGAGCTCGAATTTCCCCCGCTATAACCGGAACCTCAACACGGGAGAGTCGCCGGTGGGGGCCGTGGACCACGTGGTGGCTAATCAGACCATCCATCATGACGCCGAAAGTCCCTCCCACGTCCTTCTTCCCATTATTCCCCGGTGAAGACTCCGGGATGAGCAAAGCCCCGGTCTCGACTTGAGCCGGGGCTTTTTTTCGCGGCGCGGGGCCCGATTATCTTTTTCTGATACCCTCGACGATCAGCTCGAACATGGCGTTCTCGACCTCCGGGGAGGACAGGCCCTTGTCCACGCCCTGCAAAAAGGGCAGACTCTCGACCGCCTCGATCATCATCTGAGCCACCACCTTGACCTGGACGGGACGGATAATACCCAGGGCCACGCCTTTCTCGATATCCGACTCCAGGGGCGAGCGGATGGAAAGTAGTATGTCCTCCCCCATTTTCTGGAGCTTGGGATCGGGGTCGTCCATGGCCTCCTTGCTGAGCTGCACGATGGCGCGAAACTGCGGGAGGAAGGGAAGGACCGTCCTCGCACGAAGCTCGAGACGGCCCAGGGGATCGGTCTCCTTCCTGATCTTCTCCCAGCCGGTCGTGAAAAGACGGCTGAAAATCCGGGGCACGGCCTCCAGGAACAACTCCTTTTTATCGGTGAAATAAAAATAGAACGTGCCCTTGCCGATGCCCAGTATCCTGGTCACGTCGCTGACCTTGACCTCCTTGTACCCCTTCTCGAGGAAAAGCTCGCAACCCAGCTCGACGATGGCCTCCCTCGTCCTTTTGCCCCTCTCCTTGCGCGGCAAACGGGACCCGCCGCCCCCGCCCTTGCCGCGACCGGGCTTTATCGCTCCAGCGGCCGCCCGGCCGAAGGCCATGGGGTCCTTTTCCTCGATGGACGCTATTTCCTCCCGGATGGAAAAAAGAGGACCGCCTTTTTCCTTGGCCCGAGCTATATACCTCAGCTTGGCCACGTGACCCTCGTCGTAATAGGCCATGGTCTTGCCCGTTTTATAGGGCGGATGAAGCAGTTCCTCCTGCACGTAGAAATGGACCGTGCGCCTCGGAACGCCCGTTATTTTTTCAAGCTCGGCTATCTTATACCACTTGATTCTCGTGGCCACTCGTTCTTCTCCTTTTTTTCTCCATTGCTTCCGGCAAATATAATTACCTAGCAACTATACAGGACTACGGCCTTAACATCAAGCCAAATCGGCTATAGATTTCACGATACCCTCTTATCGTGGGAGGAGTCCAGTTAATTTCCCGCGTTGATTTCCACCCGCGCCAATTTTTTTTGTTGACGGATGGGTCTATAATATAGTAAGTTCTTCGCTTGCGTCACCGACCTCCAGGAGGGGCAAACAACTCGCCTTGGGAGGCCGCCATGTTTCTGGAAAAATACAGACTGATGAGCAACCCTCCGGCGCGCTTCGCCCGGTTCGTGGTGGACGGGGAAAAATGCACGGGATGCGGAAGATGCGTCGAGGCCTGCCCCATGCAGATACTCGGCCTCATCGGCGACTTGCCCGGTCCCAACGAGCGCTACGACTTCTTCCGATGCATCACCTGCCAGAACTGCCGGGCCAGTTGTCCGCAGGACGCCATCGTCATCGAGGGCGACTACAGGATAGACCGGGGCTTCTGGAAAAACTCGCACCTGTTCGAGGGCGGCAAAACTCCGCCGCGTCCTTTCGAGGACCGGGACCGGACGCCCTTTGAAGAGTACGAGAACGAGTTGACCGAGACGGAAAGGGTGATTTTGAAAAGAAGGAGCGTCAGGCTTTACAAAAAAAAGCCCGTGGAGCGCGAAAAGCTGATAAGGATCATCGAGGCGGGCAGGTTCGCCCCCTCCGCCGGCAACAACCAGCCCTGGAAGTTCATCGTTATAACCGACAAGGAAGTCATCGACGATATAAACCGAAAATGCAAGAAGTCCCTCCGTCTCATGCCCTGGCTGACCATGCCCGGAGAGTGGCTGGACAAAAAGACCCCTGGGGACAAGAACGCCCGCCTTCGTTGGTGGCAACGAATCCTGCTTCCCGTCCTTTGCCGTTTCAAGACGGGCGACGTCGAGCCGAGAGTGAGGGGAGGGATCAACACGGTTTCCAGCGACCCGGAGTACCACACCTTTTTCGACGCTCCCGTCCTGATCATCCTTTTGGCCGACAAGCGGGGCATCGGCAGCGTGCATCTGGACACCGGCATCTGCGGCCAGAACATGGTCCTGGCGGCTCACGCCATGGGGCTGGGCACGTGCTACGTGAGCCTGATAAGGGGGCTGACGGTATATCCGGACACGCTCAGGAAGCTGGGCGTCACGGACCCCTTCACCATCATCACCTCCATCGCCGTTGGGTATCCAAAGGGGAGGGTCGACAAGGTGGTGGACAGGGAAAGGGCGAGGGTTAAGTGGATCGAGTAGCGCGTCCTTTCCCTCCGCCGTCCCACCCATAAACTCGGCGGCTTCGGTCCCCCCGCCGTGGAAAAGCCAACTCATGTGTGATAGCTTGATCGTTGCCGCGCCGCTCATGCGGCGAACGCGGCTTTATCGCGAGCCCGGCTGACGGCCGGCCCCATAATCAGCGCGGAGGAAAACGCCACATGAACGCACACAAAACTCCCTTTACCATCCTGGCCATCGGCCGTTTCGGACTGACTCCGGAGAGCGGCTACAAACCGGCGATAATCGAGATGAACGCGGACGACCTGAACGCCGCCGTCGCGGAGGTCTCGCCGTCGGTTTTCGTTACCCTTCCCAGGAGGCTCATCCCCTCGGGGGCCGTGGACGTGAAGATCACGTCCATGAAGCAATTCCATCCGGACGGTTTGGTCAAGGCGTCCGAGCCGCTAAGCGCCATGCTCGAGTCCAGGGACTATATAAGGGAATCGATCAAGAAGGGGCTCTCGGCGGGCGAGATATTCGAGGGCCTGAAGAAATGGCCCGCCCTGCCCGTCGAGATCGAGCACGCTCCCGCCGACGCCAAGCCGGCCTCCAAAAGCGCCGTGGACGACGTCCTGAACATGGTGGCCGCGGGCGGAAGCGGCGGCGGCTCGTCGGCCGAGCCCCCGTCGTGGGCGGAGAAAATCGGCCGGGTCCTCGAGGAGACGCTCTTCCATATCTTTCTTAACGAGGACTTCAGGGCTTATGAGGCCGCGTGGCGTGGAGCGGAGCTTCTGGCCAAGCGGGGCAAGGCGGGCGGCAAGGTCCGTCTGAAAATCGTTAACGCTTCCATGCCCGTCCTGGCCGATTGCCTGGACGGGATCGAGGACCGCCTGTTCGAGGACCCGCCCTCCGTGATCCTTATCGACCTGCCCTTCGACGGCTCGTCCTCCACCATGGAGGTCATGGAAAAAACCGCCGCCCTGGCCGAAACCCTCCTCATACCGGCCATCGTCACCATTAACGAAAAATTCATGCATCTCGAGAGCTGGAAGGAAATGGGAAAGCTGCCTTACATTCCCCATCATTTCGACGACGCGTCCTACGCGAAATGGAAAAAACTAAGGGGCGCCTCATCCTCGAACTGGATGGCCGCGACCGTCAACCGCTTCATGGCCCGGGACGCCTACGGCGAGGAAAACAGCCCCCGAAGCGTCAACCTCAAGGAGGAATGGAACACCCTGGCCGGGGCGCCGTGGGCGCTTGGCTGTCTTATCGCTTCTCGCGTGAACGAGACGGGCTGGCCCACGCGCTTCACCGATTACAATATCGCCAAACTGGACGGCCTGGCGGTGGCGGGCGATGAAGGGGAGAGGCCATCTCCCGCGGAGATCGACCTCGAGGTGGACCGCGTGAACCAGTTCCTTGACGCCGGCGTTATTCCTCTTATCGGGCCTTCCGGCAAGGACTTCGTTTTTTTGTCCGGCGCCGTTTGCGTCTCGGGGGAGTCCCTGGCCTATCAGCTCCTGCTTTCCCGCATGATAAGCATCCTGCTGGCGGCCAAGGACGAAAGCCGGGAGGGGGCCTCGGCCGAGGACGTTCGCGCCCTGTTAAAGGACGTTTTCTCCAAGGTCTGGATCGAGACGGGTTACGACGTTCCCGAGGACCTGGAGGTCACGGTCGAGGAAACCGGCGGCCCCATGGCCGTGAGCGTTTCCATGACGCCGCCCGCCAAGGTCTTGTCCACCGGGAGAAAGATAGAACTGGGGCTGAACTGGTAGCCAAAAAGGCCGATCAGCGCAACTTGGCCACGAAAACCTCGGCGTCGTCCTCTTCGGAAAAAGACCCGAAGAGCAAAGAGTCGGGCGTCTCGCGGACGCGAAGGAAATAAGAGGTCTCCACGTCCACCGGGTTCTTGACGGCCCAGGCGGTGTATTCCTTGTCTCCCAGGTTGATCTTGAGTCCCTTCATGGGATAGTTGAGGATCATCTTGTCCATGGGAAGACGTCCTTTCGGACCGACGCCATGGGCGTCAATGTCTCCCTCTGAAACGCCGAGCATGGCCCCTTGCCAGGGACCGTTGGCCGGTCCGACCTCGAACCACAGCCCGATGCCGGCTATCCCGTGCACGTCCATCCGATAATCGGCCTCCGCCGGCTTAAAGGGCTTGCTGGTGGCGGCCACCACTTTGGCCCCCACCGTCGCCGAGGAAAGGGGAAGCACCTGGGCGTGCTTTAGCGGCGTGGGAATATCCTCCTCTTTGGGGGCCGCCCCCCCGTGAAGGACCATGGTGGGAAACCCGTGACCCCTGGCCGCCTGGACCGTAATCGAAAGAAGCGATAGTCCGAAGACCGTGTCCGGGGCCGAAAGCTCATCGCCCGGCGCGGCGATTATCCACATGGCCACGTCCTTGTCCAGGAGGATTTCCCTCGGGCCCATCCAGTCCATCTTCTCCAGGTTGTCGCTCCAGAAGTGGCCGTCCACTCCCAGGCCGTAAGTCGCGATATTCTGCATGAGCTTTTGCGCCGTTTCCTCGTTCTTGGATAAGATGCTTATAAATACTTTCTTCATAACCGGTCCCTTCAGTGTTTTCTTATATCTTACCTGATTCACTCCGCCGCAACCAAAATCATAACACGGCCGCCTTGGCAATTGACAATATGTCCGCGCCCTTCCACCCGCCTACTTTAAAATGATCACCTTGAACTGGGCCGGGGCCAGAGTCGCGCCCGGGACGTTTAAACTCATGCCGTTTTGTCCGGTCATGCTCGTCATCTTGGTAACTGGCATGCCCTCGTAAAACACGCCGAAGCTTCCAAGCAGATGCTTGTGCGGTCCCATTACCATGCCGGAGGCCACGCCAAGCGCCACGCCCGCGTTGTCCCCATTGCTTATGGTCCCCTGCGTCTTCATGGTATGGGCGGGCATGCAGGAGAGGAAAACCTTGGTGGACGCCGTGCCGGGGTTGGCGGTCATGCCCATGGAAACGTTCGGATATGGTATGGGCACGGGCCCGGCCGGGGTCGGCGTGTTGCACACGTCGGGAAAGGCCACGTTGACCCCTCCCATCTGACAGTTGGCGAACATGACTTGCTCCTATCCCATGAATATCTTGTCGCCGTCGATCCTGACGTCCTCCCTGGCGGTCACGATCGCGTAGCCGCCCCTCAAGGACATCAGCTTTTTCACCGCGTAATCGAGATGGCCCGCCTGTAAATGGTCCGTCTCCGAAATCCACCGATAGCTCCGTTTTACCTTCTGGCTGACCCGGTCCAGGACCGAGTCCAGGCTCCTGCCCACCAGCTTGATCTTCTCGAAGTTGCCCTCGATAAGGCCGCTGAAAAACCGAAGGTCCTCGACCGTCGCCTCGGCCCGAGCCGCGTTGATGCAAAGCTCGCCCGAGACGAGCCTCGTTTTGCCGGCCGTCACCGCCTCGATCCCGTCGCGAGCGGCGGCCCGGAGCTTTCCTTCTCCCGCCTTTATCTCGACGTCGCGATCGAAGCTGAGCGAGTAGGCCGCGTCGCCCTCCCTCTCGAGGACGGACAGGACGTAGGTACGGCCAAAAGAGTCCCGGCTTAAAAGCACGACGTCGCCCGCCTCCGGCTCGACCACGCAGCCCGCGGCGCGCCCGGCCTTGAGGCTCCCTTCTCCCGCGGCGACGACGTAGGACCCATCCTCTTTTCCCATCACCTTGCCGTAGGCCAGGGCGATTTCGACGTTACTTATTTTCATAACCGGCTTTTCCATCGTTGCCTCCAATTTCCTTACTCGGCGGGCCTGAAATCCTCGGCCTCGGCGCGGTCCTTGTCGGTCCCAAGCGCCTCCGACTTGTTCGCTCCCTCCCACCTGGCTCCTTCCGCCTTGACGCGGTGGAGTACGGCGCGATGCATCTTGCAATCCCTCAAGTCCGACTCGGTAAGGTCCGCCCCCGAAAAGTCGCAGTAGGTCAGGTCGGCCCCCTTGAAGACCGAGCCCTTGCACGAGGCCTTTTTAAACCCGCTCTCGTAAAGGTTGGCTCCCGTAAAATCGGCGCCCTCGAGTTTCGCCTCCTCGAAGCAGGCGTTCATAAGCTCGGCCTTTTTCAGGGTGGCCCCATTAAGGGCGGCCCGCAGGAAGATGGCGTATTGCGCCTTGACATTGTCAAGTTTCGCGTTATCCAGGCGAGCGTCCATGAAGTTGGCCTGGGTCAGGTCGCAGCCGGTAAGGTCCGCGCCGGTAAGGTCCGCGCCGATGAACTGCACGCCCTTCAGCGTCATGCCGGCAAGGTCCATGCCGGACAAGTCGACCCCGAAAAGCACGGCCAACTCGAAGGAGGCCCCCTTTAAAACCGCGCCCGAGGTTTTCGAGTTTATCAAGATGGCGGCGAAAAAAACCGCGCCCGTAAAGTCCGCCCCCACAAGGTCCGACTCGTAAAGAAGCGTGGTCTTGAGGTTGGCCCCCCGCAATTTGGCGTTCTTCAGAATCGCCCCGTTCAGGGCCGCGGTGTCGAGATCGGCCCCGGAAAGGTCCGCGCCCTCGAGGTTCGCCTCCGGCAGGGCCGCGTCCTTTAAGTTGGCCCCGCTCAGGTTGACGCCGGCCAGCTCGGAAAAGGTTATCTTGGCCGACTCGGCGTTGACCCGGGAAAGATTCGCGCCGCTCAGGTCAGCGGCGTTGAAAATCGACTCGCGCAGATTGGCCCCGGAAAGGTTCGCGCCAACCAGTTTCACGTTCTCGAAGACCGCGCCCGAGAGGTCGGCGCCCGAAAAGTCCGCGCCCGAGAAGTCCACGTTCTCGATGAACTCGCCGTCTTTGATCCTGGCTTCTATCTCCCGGCGGTTCATTTCGGTCTCCAATGCTCGATCTTGGTTTTCTTGAGGTTGGTCTCCTCGAACCTGGTGTCGCCCAGCTTGGCCCGGAACACCTCGGCGCCGTAAAGGTTGGCCCTCGAGAAGTCCGCCCTCGCCAGCCTGGCCTTGGCCAGGGAGGCCTCCATCAGATTGGCGCCCGTAAGATCGGCGTCCGTCAGGTCCGACTTGTCGAACCTGGCCTGAAGAGCGTTAGCGCCCTTGAACTTCGCCGAGGCAAGGTTGCAGGTTAAAAAAGAAGCCAGCTCGAGGTTGGCGCCGGAAAAGTCCGCGCCCGAGGCGCTCGTCTCGACCAGGGCCGCCTCTTTCAAATCCGCTTTCTTAAAGCCGGCCCGGTTGAGAGTCGAGTCCTTGGCCGCGCAAAGCTTCATGGCCTTCGCCTCGTTGAAGACGGCCCCGTCCGCGTTCGACTCGACCAGCACCGCGGCCTTGAGCGTGGCCCGGCTCAGGTCGGCCCCGGCGAGGTTGCATTTGAAAAAGATGGCGCTCGTAAGGTCGGCCTCCGACAAGTCGGCCCCGGCGAGGTCGGCCTCCAGGAAGACGGCGTCATGAATGGACGCCTTATTAAGCTTCGCGTCCGAGAGCCTGGCCTCCATGAAATCGGCCGAGCTCAAATCCGCTCCCGAGAAGTCGGCCCCACTCGCGTCGGACATGGCCAGCACGGCCGACGCCATCCTCGCGTCATTGAACCTGGCCCCTTTAAGCGCGGCCACGCCCAAGTTGGCCCCCTCCAGGTTGGCGCCCGCCAGGTTGGCCCCCTCCAGGTTGGCCCTTACCAGAACGGCCCCTCGCAGGTCGGCCCCGTTAAGGTCGGCGCCCGCGAGGTTCGAGCTTTCCATCAAGGCGCCGCGAAGGTCGGCCGAGGCCAGCGACTCTCCCGCCAGGTCCACGCCGCACAGGTCCAGGCCGGCCAAGCCCTCGCCCCGCGACGTCCGGCCCTTCACGAGTTCTCGCGAAGCTTTCTTTTCATCCTCATTGGGGAGGGCAAGTTCCGGGAGATGATGGCCGTGTTTCCGGTATCCCTCCGCCGCGACCTCCTCGGCCTTCCTGAGCTTATTCTCGATCTCGGGGTCGTTCACCCCCAGGGCTCGCATCTGGGCTATCTGTTCCTCCGCGTTGACCAGGGGCCTTTTCACTCCCGCTCTTTTCGCGTCCTCCATTAGTTGGTCGAAGTCGAGTCCCATTTGGGCGCAGGCATCCTTGGCGCTTTTCAAGGCCTTTTCTTTTTCCTCCATGGCCTCGGCCCGGGCTTTCTCAATGACGACGTCAAGCTCCTTCAGGTCCTCGAGGGTCAGGTCCTCGAGTTGGGGCTGCTTTTTCGGCAGGACTTCGTCAGGGTCCAGGCCGAAGCTTTTTATCGTCTCCCTCGATCTTTCCATCTCGGCCTCGGCCCTCTTCTCCATGTTTCTTTGCAGGGGCGAGTCCTTTTTCGAGGCCAGGGCCTCCTCGATCATGACCGTGAAGGGGGAGGCGTCGCCCTCCGCGATGAGGTCGCTCTCGTTGAGGTAGACCTTGGGGTCCGCGTCCTCCCCGACCCTTTTTGCGAGGGCCGCCTTATAATGATCGAGCGTCCGCGGAGCGGCGCCCATCCTCTCGTAGGCGACGAGGGAACAACTCACGTCGCTCGCCTCGTCGTCCGCCACCTCGCTGACTCCTCGGTAGACGACGATCCCCTTCTCGGCGGCCGGAAACAGCCACACGGTGTCGAGCCGCGTTTCGATTTCCTGGAAAACCTCGGCCCCGTCCTTTATCCGGCTGAGGAAGCAGCGGGACTTGATCCCGGGCAGGCGGGAGCTGACGGAGGGCTTCTCCGGATGCATGCCTCCGATCTCGAATTCCTCGTCGCCCCTGAAGAATCCCTGAATCCACTGGTCCTCGGCCGCCTCGTTGAAAAAGGTGAAGTCCATGTCCCGGGCCAGTCCGGGAAACAACTCGTTCTGCCAGTGTTCGTCGTAGGTCCCGGCCCGCTTCAGCCTCCTCGGCCAGGACATGCCCGTCGGTCCCAGCGAGGCCGGCCGGGGCCTGTCCTTGGGCGAGGCGACGAGGGAGTCGGCGTACTCGATATTGGGGAGAGGATGATACTTCTCGCCCTCCTCGGACATGAGTTCGGCGAAGCCTTTTCCGTCGGGGTTCTCGTCATAACCCTCGCCGCCAAAGGCCCGTTTATAGGTGATCCTCATTTCGGCGAACGGCTCGGGCTCGGATATGTCCCGCGAAACGCCGCCCGCCCGTACCCAGTACCTGTCCCCAAACACGTAGAGCCTTTTACTGATCGGACCCAGCCGAAACCGGACCTCGAGGGCCTGGGCCGGCTTCCCCGCGGGAGCGTAACATTTGCCCGCCACCAGCGCCTCGCCGTTGGGCTTGGGCATGCACGGGTCCAGCGCGGTCTCCTTGCCAAGCTCCGAGACCACGAATTTCCAAAGGTCGATCTCGGACGGGATATGGGAGTGGTCATTAAAGTCGAACATGGTGAGTATTACCGCCGTGAGAAAGAACCTGTTCCCGTCCTCATATACCTTGTACATGAAACTCTGGTTGAATGGCTTTACAAGCTTCATCGTTCTTTCCGGCGGCCGGTCATTATCTTCCCTACCCGGCCGTCAAGGCGTGGTTATCTCGATGGGCTTTTTAAGCTTGAACCCGCCCGTGTCCAGCTTGACTATGGGGTTCTTCAGCTCGAACTGGTAGTCCTTCATGGTCATCTTCTTGCTCTTGATATCGACCGTGCCCATGGTAAGGGAGAGGGCGATGTTGATGCCCAGCCTCATGGCCAGGGCAATGTCGATGCCGATGCCTCCCGTGAGCTTGAGGTATGGAGTGCCCAGGGAGAGCTCGAAGAGCGGCCCGATAAACACGCTGTACTTGGGCCCGGCGTAGGCCGAGTTCTGGCTCCCGGTCGTGAACTGCACGCTGTTGCCGCCGACGGTAATGGAAGTGTTGCCTCCAACGGTCAGGGCGTAGTTGGCGCCGATGGTGGTCGTCTCGTTGGCGCCCACGGTTATGGTCCGGTTGGTCGCGGCGGTAATGGTCTGGTCCTGGGCCACGGTCACCGATTGCTGGGCGTTGGCGTTAACGGTCTGGTTGCCGGTTACGGTGACGGTTTGGGTCCCGACCACGTCCACGGTCTGGTTTCCTCCCACGTCCTGGTCGTGGTTTCCTCCCACGTCGTGCGTATGGTTGGAGCCGACCGTCTCGTTGTGGTTCGAGCCCACGTCGGTGGTGAGGTTATTGCCGATGGACTCGGTCATGTCGTTTCCGATGGTGACCTCGGCGTTATTGTCGATCGTCACCTGGCCGTCCTGGTCGGTATGAAGCTGTATCTCGGGGTTGGGCGCGCCCAGTTGGAGGTGGGTGTTTTGAGGGGGAGAGTACATGTAAATCCTTTGCTGCCCGCTCTGGTCCTCCATTTCCATCTTGTTGCCGCCCGCGCTCAGTATGGAGTTGATGGTCGAGTTCTGGTCGATAACGACGTTGGGGTTGAGCGCGTCGGGCAGGACCCCCGAGATGACCGGCCGGTCGGGGTCTCCGTCCACGAAGGAAACGATCACGTCGGCGTTTTTTCTGAGGGGAAAGTGAAAGCCCTCGTTGGGTCCGGCGTAGGGCTGAGCCATGGGCACGAACCCCGAGGCCTTGCTTCCGCCGGAGGCCGACCGGTCGAACGCGAACAATACCTTGTACCTCCCCTGGTCGTCTATCTCCGCGTAGTTGCCCGAGCCGTCCGCCCCGACCACGGCGTTCACGTGCCCGAAGAACCTGGGCTTGGGAGTGACCCGGGCCGCTCGGAACTGGACGTCGTGGGGAATGGCCTCGAGCTTGTTCCTGTAAAAGGCCCTTCTTTCCTCCTCGGACAGGGCCAGGCGCAGGCCGGACATAAGAAGGGCCGCCTGGCTGCCCTCGTGCTCGATGGAGGTAAGGAGGTATTCCCGGTTGACCTCGTCCCTGTAGTGGCCGGTTATCTCGAAGTAATACCCCACGCGAAGATGAAAGGCCCCGCCCTCGCCGTAAAACATTTTCTGGCGGCAGAGGATTTCCTCGGCCCTTACGGCCGCGAAGTCGTTGGCCTGGGCCTCGTCCTCGAGTTCCTCGCCGAAATAATAGACCTCCCCGCCCGAGCCGGCCGCCTGGGCCTCGCCTCCCGTGAAAGCCTCGCCGGCCACGAAGGGGGTCGTGCTTTCGTAGTTGAAGGTCTGAACGGATATCTTGTTGGGGATGGGCTTTTGTCTCCAGATGAAGGAGGTCAAGGAAGGACGGCCCGCGTCGGTCTCCATGCCGGTGGGCGGAAGATAATGGATCGTTTTCTCCCCCTCAACGTCCTGATGCACGTCGCGCGAGTCGGTTATAACCATAACGTCGCCGGCGGCCGTCTGCTCGAAAAAATAGTACATGCCCGCCTTTTCCATCCAGCGGGAAATGAAGTTGAAGTGGGTTTCCTGGCACTGGCAGACGTACTCGATCTCCGGATAGGTCATGGAAAGCTCGAGCTTGTAGTCGGAGCTGGTAAGGCCAGCGCTCTCGAGGACCTCCTCGATGATCTGGTCCAGGGTTTTGCTCAGGAAGACCCGGGTGGACTGATAAAGCGTCAGGTGCCAGACCCTGGGTACCAGGACGGCCCTGTAGAAGAAGTTGCCGTCAACTTCCCTTTGCAGCTCGAAGCTCGAGAGCACTCCCTTTATGGGCACGTTCTTGCTCTCGTCCAGGTAAAGGACGGCCTTTTGAGTGAGCATGTCGCTCGGCTGAACTTCGCCGTCGCCCGACATGAGGGTAATATCGAACTCGTAGAGTCTCGAGAGTCCCTCGATCCCCTTGAAGTTCACGACCTCGAAGCCGCCGTCGACCGAGGCGTCGGTTTCAAAGGAGTACCTTCTGTCCTGGAAGTAATCCACCATTTCCCGCTTCCTCCAATCAAGGGCGGACGGCGGCCAAGCCGGAAAATAATAAACCCCGGCCTAGCCGATGCCCGTCTACTCTTCCCAGGGGAAGAGCGTTCCCCCTATTTGGCCATGGGCCGCCTTTCGATCCTTCATTCCTCGAATTCGATCGAAAAGTCCCCCGTTTCGGCGACGTCGAGTTTCACGACGCCCGGCATTTTATCGCCGCTCATGTGCGCCAGTATCTCGTTGGACAACTGGGGCATGATGGTACCTCGAATAATATGGTCGATGTTCCGGGCCCCCGTCTCGACCTCGGTGCATCGGTCGGTGATCCGATCGATGACCTTTTCCGAGTAGTCCATGCGCATCTTGTTGTTTTCCAGAAGGCGCTTGGACACCGAGTCCATTTTCAGCTTCACGATCCCCTTCATGGCGCCGGGATCGAGAGTGTAATAGGGAACGATGGTCATCCTGGCCAGAAGCGCGGGCTTGAAATGGTTGCTCAAGACGGGCCGTATGGCGGCGATCATGGCGTCCATCTCGGCCTTTTCCTCGCCGGCCTCTCCCGAGGTCATCTCGGTGATAACGTCGGTGGCCAGGTTGCTGGTGAGGAAAAGGACGGTGTTTTTAAAGTCGATCTCCCGTCCTTCCCCGTCCGAGAGCATGCCCTTGTCGAAGACCTGGTAGAAGAGGTTCATCACCTCGGGGTTGGATTTCTCAACCTCGTCGAGCAGGACCACGGTATAGGGACGTTGTCTGACGGCCTCGGTCAGAATTCCTCCCTCCCCGTACCCCACGTAGCCGGGAGGAGAACCGATGAGCCTGCTCACGGTGTGACTTTCCTGGAACTCGCTCATGTTGATGGTGACCACGGACTGTTCGCCTCCGAACATGAGGTCCGCCAGGGTAATGGCCGTCTCGGTCTTTCCCACTCCACTCGGTCCCACCAGGAGGAAGACGCCCATCGGCTGCCGGGGGTCTCGCAGCCCGGACTTGGCCGACTTCATGGCCTCGGAAAGCACGTACATGGCGTGGTCCTGTCCCTTGATTCTCTTCTTGAGGTTTTCCTCGAGGCCCAGCATGTTCTTAGCCTCGTCGTGGAGCACCTTGCCGAGGGGTATGCCGGTCCAGTCGGAAACGACCTTGGCCACCATGTCCGGGTCCACCTCGATATGTATTAGATGCTCCTCTTCCTGGAGCTTCTTCAAATCCTCCTGGGCCGCGTCCAGTTCGGCCTTTATTTCCTTCTCTTTTACCTCGTCCTCGTTGGCCTCGAGGTCCTTTCTCAAGTCGACCACCTTCTGGGAGGCCTCCTTGACGGTGAGCCATTGCTCGCGAAGTTCACCCACCTCGCCGGTCAGCTCGCCGATGCGCTCGTTGACGGCCGTTAAGGTTTCCTCGTCTATCTCGAAGCCGTTTGCGCGGTCGCGCTCGAGGGCCTTCTTGGTCCTCTCGAGGGCCTGGATGCTCCTTTCCTTGTCCTCGAGCACGTCCGGCTTCGAGCTGAGCTCGATCTTGACCCGGGCCGCGGCCGTATCGAGAAGGTCCACGGCCTTGTCCGGAAGCTGGCGACCCGAGATGTACCTGGCGCTCATCTCGGCCGCCGCCACGATGGCGTCGTCCCGAACGATCACGCCGTGGGTTTCCTCGTACTTGTCCTTGAGCCCGCGGAGAATGAGCTTGGTCGTCTCCACGGTTGGCTCGTCCAGCTTAACGGGCTGGAAGCGCCGGGCCAGGGCCGGGTCTTTCTCGAAGTACTTTTTATACTCGCTCCAGGTCGTGGCCGCCACCGTTCTCAGCTCTCCGCGGGCCAGGGCGGGCTTGAGAAGGTTGGCCGCGTCGCCCTTGCCGGCCGAGCCGCCGGCGCCGATGAGGGTGTGGGCCTCGTCGATAAAAAGTATGATCGGCTTGGGCGAGGCCTTGATCTCGGAGATGACGCCCTTGAGGCGGTTCTCGAACTCGCCCTTCATGCCCGCGCCCGCCTCGAGAAGGCCCATGTCCAGGCCCAGGATGCTCACGTCCTTTAAAAGGTCGGGCACGTCGCCCTCGACCACGCGCAGGGCCAGGCCCTCGACCACCGCCGTCTTGCCCACGCCGGCCTCGCCCACGCAGATGGGGTTGTTCTTTCTTCTTCTCGCCAGGATGTCGATCATCTGCCTGGTTTCCACGTCGCGTCCGAAGACGGGGTCGATCTCGCCGGCTTTGGCCTTGGCCGTGAAATCGACGCAGAACTTGGCAAGGGCCGTCTCGCCGCCCTTGGCTCCGGGCTTGCCGGGGGCCGCGCCGGGGGCGGCCGCCTCGGCCGGCGCCTGTTTCTCGCTCGAGGACTTGACGATGGTCCAGAAATCCTTGAGCAGGGTCTCCCTTCCCACGGCCTTTATTATGTCCACGTACTTTCCGCCCGAGAAGAGGGAGGGCTTGGCGAGAAAGGCGAGCATGACGGCCCCGGACCTTATCTCCCTTTCGGAGAGGTCGATGGAGGACACAAGCCACGAGTGCTGAAACAGGTCCAGCAAAACGGGAGAGAAAACCGGTTTCGAGGCGTTCCCGGTCTTGAAGTCCTCGATGGCGTCCTCGAGGGCCTTGGCCAGGCGTCCCGGGTCTATCTCGAAGCTTCTCAGGATTATGGGCCAGTCCGTGCTGGGATCATCGAGGAGCTTGGCCAGGAAATGCTCGACCGTCACCTCGTAGTTGGTCCTGGTAACGCACAGTCCGGCCGCGGCCTGAAGCACGTTGGCGCAGTGAGAGTTAAGCCTCATCAATAATGATTTGACGTCCACATCCAGCATTTTTATTACCCCCTTTTGATATTTGGAAGACTACCGAGGACCCGGGCGAGGAGCGGCGGCGAGCCCTTTTCCACGGCCGGACTCAGGAGAGTTCGAACAGCGTCGACGCCGTCTTGTCGTAATCCCCCGAGAACGTCCACGTGTCCATGCCCAGCTTGGACCACTGTCCGTCGCCCAACTGGGCGGTCTCGATCTCGCCGGCGGCCAGCTCGATTTCCAGGTCGCTCTCGTAAGGGTCCATCAGATATATCCTGCTCAGGAAAACGATCCTTCTATATTTATACGTGCCCGGCAGATACTGCCTGAAATTATAGGCGTCCACCGGCCCGATCTTCACCCGGTATTTCCTGGTCACGTCGCCGATGCACTCTCCCAGGTAGGATTCCTCGCCCAGCACGTTTCCGGACTCGCCCACGTAGCATCGCTGGTCCTGGGGAATGGAAACGGTCCTGGGGATGCACGGCACGATATCGAGGTCCTTCTCGTCCAGCGCGTCGCCAAGGAGTCTTTTCAGTCCCGCGGCCGACTTGGGAAACTGGGTGAAGAGCCCCACGTAGCGCAGAAGCTGGTAGGACCCGGGTATCTCGTCCTTCATTCCCTCCACGCCCAGGCCAAGGAGGGCGAAAAGCATATCGAGGTAATTCTGGTCCTTTTCGTCGACAATCTTGAGCCACGGCCTGTACTTGGTCCATATCCGGAAGAAATGCAGATAAAGCGGATAGTTGATTATATCGACGAACTCCCTGGCCACCTCCCGGCTGTCCGGGTCGGCGTCCAGAAGGTCCTCCGTGTAGAACGTTGGCAGGGGTGAGGACTCGCCGTACAAACCGAGGAAATTGGCCGTGAGCCGGTATTTGGGAGAGTCCGTCTCGAGTTCCTCGATCACGTCTATCTCGGCGCCGGGATGGGCAAGGGAAAGCTTCGGCCTTATCCGGACCATTTCCCTGATGGGGTCCTGGCCCTTGGAGACAAGCCTGTCCTTGCCGATAAAGAACCCCAGCAGGCGGAGGGCCTGGAAAAAGGAAAAGGTCTTCCCTTCCTCGAGCAGCTCCCGCTTTATATCAGAGGTCGATCTCCGATCTTCGCCGGCCATTTATAAGAATCTCCCTTGAGGACCTCCTCGATCTTGAAGCTAGTGTAGCTGTTCAAGCTGGCGTAGCTCGAGAAGAAGCCGTCGAGGACGCTGCCGAACAGGAAGAGGTCGCCCTCGCTCGCGAAGTGGTCCGATTGGATTTTTACCGTTATATCCTGACCTCTCATCAGGTATCCCCTGACGAGCCGGTCCGCGTTGTTGACTTCCAGCGACTGGAGCCCGTCCACCCTCCTGGTGTTGGCGTAAACCGAGGCCTGGTCCCTGCTCTCGGAAAAGATATAAAGCTTGAGCAGGGCCTTGATGTTCTCGGAGTTGGCCAGGGAGAGATAATTGAGGGAATAAAGGGACAGGAACCTCCATAAAAGCCCCTTGCCCAGCGGCGGCAGCACGCTGGCCGTGGGTGGCCTGATATTCTTATAACTTAGTATCTCGGGCGAGGTGCTGGTGGGTTCCTTTACGTCGCCTATCTGGAGGCGCTCGGCCAACTCGCCGTTGGTGCAGGTGAGCCTGATCGAGAGCGTCTCCGGCGCCGGCTGTCCCGACTCGGGCGGATATGTAAAGGAAAGCACCGCGTCGATATAGTTGCCGATGGGCGAGCGCTTGAACGACACGTGGTAGATCGGGTGCTGCGAGGATTGGGCGTGAAACAGGTCGAAGGCGTCGTACACGCGGGGCCTGACCGTGCCCTGCCGGTAGCCCACAACCTCGTCCACGGAGTAAACCTGAAAGTGGTCCCTGTCCTGGCCCGAGGTCCGGACCCGGTACTCGTTCTTCTTGTGGTCCAGAAGGATGGGGTCCGCCTCGTGCTCGAAGGCGTTTATAGCCGGAGTGGCGAAAAGCACGAAGCTCTCGCGCTTGACCTTGGGAGCGGGAAAGGGAAGGTCCTTTAGCTCGAAGGTAACGTTGAAGCGAGAGCCGCCTCCCCTGTCGCGCCAGCGGTCCAGGCCCTTCACGTCGAAGAACAGGAACTTCTGGGGCAGAATGAAATATTCCTGGAGAAGCCTGTAGCCCGGGAAGGACTGCGGCGGATAGGGGAGCATCCCCTCGTCGTCCGCGAACCCGACCGGCGCCACCGACTCCGGTCCCAGGTAGCAGGACTTGCCGCCCTCGGCGGGCGTGAGGCTGACCCCTCTCAGATGCTTCATCAGCAGGTAATAGATATTCGCCGCCGTGGGATAGTCCTGGGCCAGGTGGAACCTCAGATAGTCGGCCTCCCAGTTGGAGAGGTCGGGACCCACCAGTTCCATGGCCAAAACGTAAGAGGGCGGCCTGCCCGCCGGTTGCTCGTAATAGGCGGCCCTGATGTTAAGGGGATGGGCCACCACGTCGTAACAGGTCTTGAAAACGCACTTGGTCCCGTCCACGGGGACCGAGGCCACGCTTACGCCCGCCGGGGCCGTAAAGGTGTCCTTGAGGCTGGGCTTGGGCGCGAAGGCTATGATGGTGGAGGATGGAAGGGGCCTAAGGTAATGAGGAAAAACGAGCTGCATCAGGCCTTGAATAATTTCAGGAAACTCGTCGTCGAGTTTTTCGCGCATGAGCCCGCTTAAAAAGGCGACTCCCTCGAGCAGCCTTTCCACGTCGGGGTCGGTGGTCGGCCCTTCCAACATCGGCGCCAGCGCCGGGTGGGCCTTGGAGAACTCGACCGCGAGGTCCCTTAAATTGGCCAGTTCCTGCTGGAAATATCTGTTAAACATGTCTCTTTCCCGCCTGGGCGCTCGGCTTTTCCCGCCCTTTTCCAGCCTATGTGTAAACGTCCACTCTTCCGCTTGGAGAGATGTTCGCCTTAATCACGAAGGGAACGATGCCCTGTTCCATGATCATCTCGACCTCGATCTCGATGGTCAGGGTGATATCGAACTCGGCCTTGTCCATAAACTTGGTCCTGGCCGAGGCGATTCTCGGTTCCCACTTGAGGATGGCGTCCCTGATGGCCGTCTCGATCTCGTCCACCGTTCCCCGGTTCTCGGTCGAGAACCTGGCGGCCATGGAGGAATAATCGGGCACTCCGAAGGAGGGATCGATCTCGACGCTCCCCTGCCTCGTGTTCAGTATCCTCTTGACGTAAGTGAGCACGGAGTTGGTGGCGACCTCCACGTCGCTCGCCCCCCTCCGGCTCTTTTCGTCACTGACGTTGGCCAGTCTTTCCAGTAACCGCTCTTCGCGCATGATCTTTTCCGCCCCGGCCCCGGCGGCCCCCCGCGGGGGCCGCGGCCGGCGGCATTGGCGTTAGTTTATTATTACGCCTTGGGCGCGTTCCAGGCGTCTTCCGCCTCGATCCCGTCTGGCACCCAGGTCCATATGATCTTCTCGTAGGAGAATGACACGTCCTCCATGTGCTTGAAGGGCTCGTTGGACTTGACCAGGGTCTCGGGGAACCAGGCCCTTACGTCCACGATGATGGCGTTTTCCAGCTTGATGGTGTAATAAAGCTCCTCGGCCCCGGACGGGCTTATGCGGTAGAAGTCGAGCAGGACCTCGCTGAACTGTTCGCCGCTGGTGAGGGCCTGGAACAGTTTGGGCGAGCTCTTGTCCACTTCCTTGGTTATCTTCAGGGACCCATGAATCCTCTTGCCCGTGGGAAGGCCGGTGTGAGTGTCGCGGGGAATATTGATCAGGTGGTCCATGGCGTAGACCAGTATGGTACCCTCGCGTCCCTCGATTTCGCACGAACCTTCGATCTTACCTTGCGTGTTACCCGTCATGGACAGGTGGGAAGGCATTGCCATTTTTCAATCCTCCTTTTTAAAATTGATCCTTGCCGATTAATCCTTGTCCAGTTTTCCAACCAGTGACAAAGTAAAAGAAGCCCCCATGTATTTGAAGTGAGGTCTTACCTTCATTCCGACCTTGTACCATCCAGGCGATCCCTCGACGTCGGAGACCTCGACCTGGGCCTGCCTGAGAGGTCTTCTGCTGCGGACGCCGGGCGCCGGGTTGTCCATGTCCGCCACGTACTGGCGAATCCAGGTGTTAAGCTCCCTCTCGAGGTCGGCCCTTTCCTTCCAGGTGCCGATGTTCTCGCGCTGGAGGACCTTGATGTAATGGGCCAGGCGGGCGATGACGAACATGTAGGGAAGCTGGGTGCCCAGCTTGTAGTTCATCTCGGCCTCCTTGCCCTCCTTGCTGCTCCCGAACTTCTTGGGCTTTTGCACCGAGTTGGCGCTGAAGAAGGCCGCGTTGTCGCTGCCTTTTCTCATGCAAAGGCCGATGAACCCCTCCTCGGCCAGCTCGAACTCCTTGCGGTCCGAGATCATGACCTCCGTCGGTATCTTGGTCTGAATCTCGCCCATGGACTCGTAGTTGTAAACCGGCAGGTCCTCGACCGCGCCGCCGCCCTGCGGGCCGATGATGTTGGCGCACCAGCGGTACTTGGCGAAGCTGTCCGTCACCCGGCTGGCGAAGGCGAAGGCCGAGTTGCCCCATAAAAAGTCATTGTCCCCGCCCGAGACGTTCTCCGTGTAATCGAAGCTCTTGACCGGCTCTCCCTCCGGGCCGTAGGGCACGCGGAGCATGAAATGGGGAAGGGTGAGACCCACGTTCCTGGCGTCCTCGCTCTCCCTGAACCCCTGCCACTTGGTATACTGGGGCATCTCGAATATGGACTTTAAGTCCTTCAAGTTGGGAAGCTCGGCGAAGGAATCGATGCCGAAGAACTTGGGCGAGGCCGCCGCGATAAAGGGCGCGTGGTTCATGGCCGCCACGCTGGCCAGATGGGAAAGGAGCTTGATGTCCTGGGCGCCGGCGTCGAACTCGTAATTGCCGACCATCAGGCCATAGGGCTGGCCTCCGAACTGACCGAACTCGCTGGTATAAGCGGTCTTGTAAAGACCGGACTTGGATATCTCGGGCGAGTCCTCGAAGTCGTCCAAAAGGTCTCCCTTTTTCACGCAAAGAAGCT